>NZ_CAJZAH010000018.1 GCF_914271545.1 Cupriavidus respiraculi | reverse complement strand
GGCACGATCGTGCCCAACGGCGCCAAGGTGCCCGGCACCCAGTTCCAGCTCGACCCGGTGCAGGCCGCCTTCAATATCGGCGCGATGATCCGCTGGCTGGACTTCAACGACACCTGGCTGGCCGCCGAATGGGGCCACCCGTCCGACAACCTGGGCGGCATCCTGGCCACCGCCGACTGGCTCTCGCGCAACAACGTCGCCGCGGGGCGCCAGCCGCTGACCATGAAGGACGTGCTCACCGCGATGATCAAGGCGCACGAGATCCAGGGCTGCATCGCGCTGGAGAACTCGTTCAACAAGGTGGGCCTGGACCACGTGGTGCTGGTCAAGGTCGCCTCCACCGCCGTGGTCGCGCAGATGCTGGGGCTCACGCGCGAGGAGATCATCAACGCCGTGTCGCTGGCCTGGGTCGATGGCCAGAGCCTGCGCACGTACCGCCACGCGCCCAACACCGGCAGCCGCAAGAGCTGGGCCGCGGGCGACGCCACCAGCCGCGCGGTGCGCCTGGCGCTGATCGCCAAGACCGGCGAGATGGGCTATCCGTCGGTGCTCTCGGCCAAGACCTGGGGCTTCTACGACGTGCTGTTCAAGGGCCAGCCGTTC
>NZ_CAJZAH010000017.1 GCF_914271545.1 Cupriavidus respiraculi | reverse complement strand
TCCATCGGCGGACACTTCCTGCACCTGCTGCACGGCGAGGCGCCGTCGGCGCTGTGGGAGCGCGCGATGCACACCTCGCTGATCCTGTACGCCGAGCACGAGTTCAACGCCTCGACCTTCACCGGCCGCGTGATCGCCGGCACGGGCTCGGACATGTACTCGTCCATCTGCGGGGCCATCGGCGCGCTGCGCGGCCCCAAGCACGGCGGCGCCAACGAGGTCGCGTTCGAGATCCAGAAGCGCTACGACAACCCGGACGAGGCGCATGCCGACATCGTGCGCCGGGTCGAGAACAAGGAAGTGGTGATCGGCTTCGGCCATCCGGTGTACACCACGGGCGACCCGCGCAACCAGGTGATCAAGGAGGTCGCGCGCCGCCTGTCCAAGGACGCCGGCTCGATGAAGATGTTCGATATCGCCGCGCGGCTGGAGACCACGATGTGGGACACCAAGAAGATGTTCCCCAACCTGGACTGGTTCAGCGCGGTGAGCTATCACATGATGGGCGTGCCCACCGCGATGTTCACGCCGCTGTTCGTGATCGCGCGCACCTCGGGCTGGGCCGCCCACATCATCGAGCAGCGCATCGACAACAAGATCATCCGACCCAGCGCCAACTACACCGGGCCGGAGAACCTGAAGTTCGTGCCGATCG
>NZ_CAJZAH010000016.1 GCF_914271545.1 Cupriavidus respiraculi | reverse complement strand
CGGGAAGCCCGCGTTGGTGACACCGTGCTGGCGGAAGGCGTCCAGCGTCTGCTCGGCGCTCCACAGTTCGTCGTCACGCAGCACGACTTGCGCGCCGGCGATCAGGGGCACCAGCCAGCGCTCGTGGGCGCCGTCGAAGTTGAAGGAGAGAAAGTGCAGCTCACGGTCATCCGGGGTCATGCCGTACTGCACGGCAGTCGCGTGGCAGTGCATGGCCAGAGGGCCGTGTTCGACAGCGACGCCCTTGGGGGTACCGGTGGAGCCGGAGGTGTAGATCAGGTAGGCGAGTTGATGGGGGCGGACGCTCGGAAGGTCGCCGTCGACGTCGCCGACATCTTCCATGAACACCGTGGGCAGATCGGTGGGAATGCGGTCTGCCAGCGCCCGGGACGTCAATACGAGACGAACCTTTGCGTCGTTCAATAGATGGGCAAGGCGATGCGACGGCAGTTCTGGATCGAGCGGCAGGTAGGCGGCGCCTGCCTTCAAGACGGCAAGCAGACGAACCAGCAGTTCCGGCGACCGGTCCAGCGCTACGCCTGCCACCGTCTCCGGCCCCACGCCGGCCTCACACAGGGAAAGAGCGAGCCGGTGGGACGCCGCATCCAGCTCCGCGTAGCTCAGGGTCTTGTCTCCACACCGCACGGCCACCGCGTCGGGCTGCATCCGGGCTCGTCTAGCGATGGCCACATGCACCGGCTCG
>NZ_CAJZAH010000015.1 GCF_914271545.1 Cupriavidus respiraculi | reverse complement strand
CGCGCACCTCGGGCTGGGCCGCCCACATCATCGAGCAGCGCATCGACAACAAGATCATCCGACCCAGCGCCAACTACACCGGGCCGGAGAACCTGAAGTTCGTGCCGATCGGCAAGCGCAAGTAAGCGCGCAAACGGCGCCGGCAAGTCGACCTTGGGGCGCGCGGGGCCGGGCCGCGCGCGGAGATTGTGTAACCAAAGGCGGCCACCCTTCGCCCTGTCACGCAAATCGTAGAGAATAACGGGCGCGTAACGCCCAATATAGCTTTGGCTTGCTGCCGCCGACCGTCCGCGCGGCGCATCCGGATCACCACCTAGAAGGAATCATCCTCATGAAGCATCTTCTGATTGCCGCCTGCCTCGGCGCCTTCACCCTTTCCACCGGCGGTGCCGCGCTGGCGCAGGAAGCCGCCAAGAAGCCCGCCGCCACCAAGAAGGCACCCGCCAAGAAAACCTCCTCGAAATCCAGCAAGAGCAAGGCCAAGACCGTCGCCGCCGCGCCCGCGGTCACGCCGAGCGGCGAAAAGTGGCAATGCGAACTGGGCAACGTGCTCTATGTCTCCGGCAATATGCTGCGCGACGAGGTGATCACGGTGCACTGGCAGGGCCGCGACCACCGCCTGCCCCGCCAGGCCACCGTGACCGGCGCCGACCGCTACTTCGACCAGGCCTCGGGCCTGGACATGGTGGTGATCCCGGCCAAGGCCATGCTGTTCAACCGCAATGCCGGCCAGCGCCTGGCCGACGAATGCCAGACCGCCGACATGCTCGCCGGCGGCTCCGCCCCGACCCAGGCCGGTGCGCTGCGCGCCCCCGCCACCACCCCGCTGCTGATGGCCCCGCCGGTCGTCGCGGCCCAGCCGGCCACGCAGATGGAAGGCGTGACCGAGCAGCAGCCGCCGCAGGCCGCCACGCCGAAGCAGTAAGCCAGACCACGCAATGCCGCCCCAGGGCGGCATTCTTTTGCCGGTAACCTGTCGTCCCGCCAAGGGGGAGACCCAGCGGCATCGAAAGCCGCCGGATTCCCGTCCTTGCGGGAATGGCGGGATGGAAGTTCCAACGCCAACAACGAGCGCCACGCGCCATACCGAGACACGAGCGAGCCCATGTCCGCAGCCATTTCCAATGTCCGCCCCGAACCCGATCAGGTGCTGGTCGATATCGTCGACTACGTGACGCAGTACCAGATCCAGAGCCCGCTGGCCTACGACACCGCGCGCAACTGCCTGATCGA
>NZ_CAJZAH010000014.1 GCF_914271545.1 Cupriavidus respiraculi | reverse complement strand
CGCGCACCTCGGGCTGGGCCGCCCACATCATCGAGCAGCGCATCGACAACAAGATCATCCGACCCAGCGCCAACTACACCGGGCCGGAGAACCTGAAGTTCGTGCCGATCGCCGAGCGCCGCTGACTTTGCAGCACCCGCAATATTCGGCCGCCCTCGGGCGGCTTTCACCCATCCGAAATCAGATCACACCATGCATCAATTCCGCCGCATCGCCGCGGTCGTCGCACTTTCGACGCTGTCATTCGCTTCCACTGCCCACGCCCAGCAATCCTGGCCCGCAAAGCCGGTCCGCTTTATCGTGCCGTTCGCGGCCGGCGGCGCCAATGACCTGATGGCACGGGCCGCCGCCGAGGGGGCCACCAAGGCCCTGGGCCAGTCCGTCATCGTCGAGAACCGTCCCGGCGCGGGCGGCTCGATCGGCGCCGAAATGGTGGCCCACGGCCCGGCCGATGGCTACACCTTCCTGATCAGCGCCGCCGGCGTGATTTCGAACACCATGATCAAGAAGTCCGTGCCCTACAAGGACGAGGAACTGGTGCCGGTAGTCATGATCGGCCTGGCGCCGTCGGTGATCGTGGTACCCAAGACGGCGAAGTACAACAACCTGCGCGACTTCGTCGAAGCGTCGAAAAAGGGGGCGGGCTTCAACTTCGCCACCGCCGGTACCGGCAGCACGCCGCATTTCGTGGCGGAGATGCTCAACGTCAAGTACGGCGCCAAGCTGCAGCCCGTGCCGTACAAGAGCGGCTCGGAAAGCACGACCGCGGTCCTGGGCGGCCAGGTCGAGGGCACCTCCGAGGCCAGCATCATCGCCCTGCCCCACATCTTCAACGATGGCAAGTTCAAGGCCCTGGCGACCACCTGGACCAAGCGCATCTCGGCATATCCGCAGCTGTCCACCGCGGTGGAACAGGGCTTCAGCGACGTGCAGATCGCGCACTGGGCGGGCGTGCATGCGCCGCGCGGGGTGCCGGCCGAGATCATGGACAAGGTCGCCGCCGCCGTGGACAAGGCCATGAAGGATCCCGCCGCGGCCGCGAAGCTCAAGAGCGTGGGCATCGAGCCCATCGGGGGCACGCGCGCGGAGTTCGACAAGTTCGTCGACGCGGAACGCAAGCGCCTCGGCGAGATCGTCAAGGCCGCCAATATGCGCGAGGGATAACGGCCGGCGCGGCACCGCCTATCGAATCATCCAAGCATCGAAACATCGCCCCATCCTTTTCCAACCTTTCAAGCTTCTGCCCCTATGTCCGCACACATCAGCAATGTCCGCCCCGAACCCGATCAGGTGCTGGTCGATATCGTCGACTACGTGACGCAGTACCAGATCCAGAGCCCGCTGGCCTACGACACCGCGCGCAACTGCCTGATCGACACCCTGGGCTGCGGCCTCGAGGCGCTGTCCTACCCCGCCTGCACGAAGCTGATGGGGCCGATCGTGCCGGGCACGATCGTGCCCAACGGCGCCAAGGTGCCCGGCACCCAGTTCCAGCTCGACCCGGTGCAGGCCGCCTTCAATATCGGCGCGATGATCCGCTGGCTGGACTTCAACGAC
>NZ_CAJZAH010000013.1 GCF_914271545.1 Cupriavidus respiraculi | reverse complement strand
GCCGGTGCGCATCACGTCCATCGGATGGGCCGAGGCGGGCACCCATTCGAGCGCGGCCTTGACGTTGGCGGGCAGCCCGCGCAGCGCCTTGAGCTTGCGCTTGTAGGCATCAAGCTCGGCCTGGGTGGGCAGCTTGCCGTGCACCAGCAGGTAGGCGATCTCCTCGAACTCGCAGGTCTCGGCCACGTCCAGGATGTCGTAGCCGCGGTAGTGCAGGTCGTTGCCGCTGCGCCCGACCGTGCACAGCGCGGTGTTGCCGGCGGTCACGCCGGACAGCGCCACGGACTTCTTGGGCTTGGGCGCCGCCGGCGCCTGGGTTGCTTCCGTCATGCGTGTCTCCTTGTCAGTGCTTGTCGATGCTTGTCGATGCTTGTCGATGTTTCCCGATGTGTCACTTGCCCTTGGATTGCGCAAACAGCGCGTCGAGCTTCTGTTCGTAGGCGTGGTAGCCAATGCTGTCGTAGAGCTCCGCGCGGGTCTGCATGGTGTCGACCACGTTCTGCTGCGTGCCATCGCGCCGGATCGCCGCGTAGACGTTTTCCGCGGCCTTGTTCATCGCGCGGAAGGCGGACAGCGGATAGAGAATCATCGACACGTCGGCGCCCGCCAGTTCGTCGCGCGTAAACAGTGGCGTCGCGCCGAACTCGGTGATATTGGCCAGGATGGGCACCTTCACCGCGGCGGCGAACTGACGGTACATCGCCAGGTCCGTCATGGCCTCGGGAAAGATCGCGTCTGCGCCGGCCTCGACGCAGGCCACGGCACGCTCGATGGCCTTGTCGAGCCCCTCGACGGCCAGCGCGTCAGTGCGAGCCATGATCACGAAGTTCTCGTCGGTGCGCGCGTCCACCGCGGCCTTGATGCGGTCGACCATCTCGCCCTGCGAGACGATCTCCTTGTTGGGGCGGTGGCCGCAGCGCTTGGCGCCCACCTGGTCCTCGATATGCATGGCGCCCGCGCCGAACTTGATCAGCGAGCGCGTGGTGCGCGCCACGTTGAAGGCCGATGCGCCGAATCCGGTGTCGACGTCCACCAGCAGCGGCAGATCGCACACATCGGTGATGCGGCGGATATCGGTCAGCACGTCGTCCAGGTTGGAGATGCCGAGGTCGGGCAGGCCCAGCGAGCCAGCGGCCACGCCGCCGCCGGACAGATAGATGGCCCGGTAGCCCGCGTGCTTGGCCAGCAGGGCATGGTTGGCGTTGATCGTGCCGACGATCTGCAGCGGCTTCTCATCGGCCAGCGCCTGGCGGAAACGTGCGCCGGCGGAGCGGGCGAGGTCGGAAGGGGAGAAAGACATGAGCGGGTCGTCCTTGTTGGCGAAAGTGGGCCGGTTAGCGCAAGGGGTATGCCAGGGGCGGTAACGCGCGCCGGTGAAAGCCGGAAAGGGGGCCGCAGCGAGGCACGGGCAACGGCTGGCGGGAAAAGGGGCCCGCACGGGAACCCTCGACGCCTCGTGCCGAGTATTTCAATATTGAAATATAGATTTCATCATTGAAATCGCAGCGCAGCCGGCGGACAATGCCTCCTCGTCCCTCCGTACCGTCGCCGCGCGCCCCATGAGCCTGCCTACCGCCTCCCACCGGCCCCGCATCTGGGCCATCGGCATCAGCCGCCTGTCGCGCGCCTTTGCCGAACTGATCCCAGCTTATGCCGCCCAGGCCGAATTCCGCATCGTCGACAAGGGCTATGACGCGGCGGCCAGCGCCATCGCACGCGAGGCCCGCGAGGGCAGGCTGGACGTAGTCGTCGCGGGCGGCTCGAACGGCGCCTATCTGCGCCAGCATGTCGACGTGCCGGTGGTGCTGGTCAAGGTCACCGGCTTTGACGTGATGAGCGCGCTGGCCACCGCGCGGCGCATCTCGCCGCGCGTGGCGCTGGTGACTCATGCGGCCATCTATCCGGAAGTGGACGAGTTCGCCCGCGCCTTTTCGCTCGCTATCCCGGCCTACACCTATCTCACCGAGGACGACGCCGCGGCGCGCGTCAAGGCGCTGAAGCAGGAGGGCATCGAAGTGGTCGTGGGTCCCGGCATGGTTACCGACATGGCGGACCGCTTCGGGCTCGTGGGCGTATTCCTCTATTCCGGCAATGCGGTCAAGCTGGCGCTGGAGGACGCGATCGAAGCAGCGCGGCTGCGGCACATCGAATCGGGCCGGCGCCACTATGTGAACACCATCCTCGCCCACCTGAACGAGGGCGTGGCGGCGGTCGACGCGGAAGGGCGCATCCAGTCCTTCAATCCCGCCATGGAACGCTTTCTCGGCACGCCGGCAGCTTCCGCGGTCGGGCGCAAGCTGCATGGCGTGGCGCCCGGGCTGTCGCTAGACGGCGTGATGCAGTCGGGCGACAAGGAACTCGAGGCCATCCAGAAGCTCGGCGACAAGATGGTGGTGGTCAACCGCATCCCCATCGTGACCGAAGCCGGACCGGCGGGCGCCGTGCTGACCATCCAGGACGCCAATGCCATCCACCGCGTCGACCGCAACCTGCGTTCTCGCGCCCGTACGCGGCCGGCGGGCGTGCGGTACAGCCTGGAAGACCTGGCGGGTGCCTCGCCGGCGATGCAGCAGCTGCGCGAACTGGCCCGCCGTTACGCAGCGGTCGATTCCGTGGTGCTCGTCAGCGGCGAGAGCGGCACCGGCAAGGAAGTGCTGGCGCAGGGCATGCACGACGCCAGCCCCCGGCGCGCGTTTCCCTTCATCGCCATCAATTGCGCTGCCTTTCCGGAGTCGCTGCTGGAGAGCGAATTGTTCGGCTACGAGGAGGGCGCCTTCACCGGGGCGCGACGCGGCGGCAAGGCCGGCCTGTTCGAATCGGCCCACAACGGCACCCTGTTTCTCGACGAGGTGGGCGACATGCCTCCCGCGCTGCAGACGCGGCTGTTGCGCGTCCTCCAGGAAAAGCAGGTCCTGCCCATCGGCGGGCTCGACGCCGTGCCCGTCAATGTCCGCGTGATCGCGGCAACGCACCGCAATCTGGCGGAACTGGTGCGTGCGGGCACCTTCCGCCAAGACCTGTATTACCGGCTCAATATCCTGCGCATCGAAATGCCGCCCCTGCGCGAACGGGGCGACGATCTGACCGAGCTGGCCGAAATGCTGTATCGGCGCGCCCAGCAGCGGCTCGGCCTTGACCGCGGCGAGCGTCTGCCGGCCGCCGTGCGCGATCGTCTTTCCGGCTACGCGTGGCCCGGCAATATCCGGGAGCTGGAAAACGTGACGGAGCGCGTGGCGGTACTGCTGGCCGGACGCGACCTTGGCGAGGGCGTCTTCCGGCGCGAACTCGAGGCGGCCGTTCCGGAACTGTTCGCGGCCGCGCCGGCGCCGGCATCGCGGAATGTGGAGGGCGCTCCACCGCGGCGCTCGCTCGCGGGCGCCGCGCGCGCCAGCCAGGCCGACCATATCCGTCGGGTGCTGGCCGAGTGCGGCGGCGACCGTGCGGCCGCCTGTGAGCTTCTCGGCATCAGTCCCACGACGCTGTGGAGACGGCTCAAGGATGCGGCCTGAGCACTCTGCGAAAAAGTACTTGCCAGCCCCGGTTGGCTGACTTAATATTCGCCCCCTCGCAACACGACAGCGAGCCTGCAAGGCAGGCGGGGCGCGGGTTGCGGGGTTGGCAGGGGGTAGTGGCGGGGCAGTTTGACCGGCACTGCGGCGGCGAAAAAAAAGTGCGCTGCCCTGTTGACGGGAAACGAAAAGATCTACATAATCTCGTTTCTCTGCTGCTGACGAAGCAGCGCCTGGTGAAGCAAAGCGAGCTGGGGCAGACGGATCTTTAACAATCAAACAACCGATAAGTGTGGGCGCTCGATAACGGGACGCACAGGCGGCGCAAGTTGCCTGGAGCTTACAAGTTATAAAGTGCTCGCAC
>NZ_CAJZAH010000012.1 GCF_914271545.1 Cupriavidus respiraculi | reverse complement strand
TGGGACGCCGCATCCAGCTCCGCGTAGCTCAGGGTCTTGTCTCCACACCGCACGGCCACCGCGTCGGGCTGCATCCGGGCTCGTCTAGCGATGGCCACATGCACCGGCTCGGCCTCGCGGAAGCGATCATCGACGGCATTCCATTCGCGCATCTGCTGTTGTTCGCTCTCATCGAGCAGTCCGAGCGTGCCGACCAGCGCATCGGGATTGGCCGCGATCTGCCGAAGGATGGCGACATAGTGCCTCTGTAGCCGTTCAATGGTCCCGTGATCGAACAGGTCGGCGGCATAGCCGAATACGCCTTCCAGATGCCCCGCCTCGTCCTCCTGCGTATCCAGCGCCAGATCCACCTTGGCCGCATTGGCGGTGCGCTCGACCTTCTCCAGCGTCAAGCCGGTCAGTTGCCGCAGCGCGCGCAGATCCCGGCGCTGATGGTTGACCATGACCTGGAACAACGGGTTATGCGAGAGGCTGCGCTCGGGCTGCAGGGCCTCGACCAGTTGCTCGAAGGGCAGTTCCTGATGCGCCTGCGCCTGCAGCATGGTCTCGCGCACCTGCCGCAGCAGTGCGGCAAACGAGAGCGTGCCGTCGATCTGCGTGCGCAGCACCTGCGTGTTGACGAAAAAGCCGACCACGCCTTCGGTCTCGACGCGGTTGCGGTTGGCGATGGGCACGCCCACGCGCAGATCGCGCTGGCCGGTGTAGCGGTAGAGCAGGACCTGGAAGGCCGTCAAGAGCACGGTGAAGAGCGTGGTGTCGGCCTGTCGGGCCGCGGCGCGCAGCTTGTCGGCCAGTGGCAGTTCCAGTGAAAACGAAACGGCGCCGCCCCGATGTGAAGGCACGGCGGGACGGGGTCGGTCGGTTGGCAGTTCGAGCACCACCGGGTCCATGCCCAACTGTTCCTTCCAGTAAGCGAGCTGGCGCTCCAGTTCGCCGGCTTCGAGCCACTGCTTCTGCCAGGCGGCATAGTCCGCGTACTGGATGGGCAGGTCGGCCAGGCGCGCCGGGATGCCAAGGACAAAGCTCTCGTAGAGCCGGGCGAACTCGTCGACGATCACGTTCATGGACCAGCCATCGGAGATGATGTGGTGCATGGTGACGAGCAGGATATGGTCGTCGTCGGCCAGGCGCAGCAGGCGCACGCGCAGCAGCGGCCCGCGCTCCAGGTCGAAGGGGGCCTGCGCCTCGGTATCGACCAGCGATTGGACGAGACTGTCGCGGGCAGCGGGGTCCGTGGCGGTCAGGTCGGATACGGCGATGGTGAAGGGCGCCGGCGCATGGATGCGCTGCACGGCGGCCTCGCCCTCCTGGTGGAAGGTCGTGCGCAGGCTTTCGTGGCGGGCGACCAGCGCGTCGAAGGTCTGGCGCAGCGCCGTGTCGTTCAGCGTGCCGCGCAGTCGCACGGCGCGCGGAATGTTGTACAGGCCGGCGTCCGGGTCCATCTGCCACAGGAACCACAAGCGCTGCTGCGCGTAGGACAACGCAGCCTCGGTTTGGCCCCGCGCAGGGATGGGCAAGTGCCCAAAGTCCATGCCGCGGGTGCGCAACTCTTCGATGAAACGCTGTTGCGCTTCAGGCTTGAGGCCGGCGAAGCGTTGGGCAAGGCGCAGTTTATCCACGCTCATACTTCCGTCTCCAGATTGTCCATCCAGGATTCCATGTCGAGCCAGGCCTTCGCGTCCTGCTGCTGGCTCGCGGCGCCGTGTGTGCGGCCGGTTGCCTCGTCGATGCTGGTCGCCATGGCGGCGAGATCGGCCGACTCGAAATAGACGCGCAGCGGCAGCGATGTCGCGATGCGGTCATTGACGACGGCGGCCAGGCGAGTGATGAGCAGGGAATGGCCACCGAGTTCGAAGAAGTTGTCGGTGATGCCGACCTTCTCGACGCCGAGCACGTCTTGCCAAACCTGTGCGAGCAGGGACTCGGTGTCGTTGCGCGGGGCGACGTAGTCCTGCGTCTCCCATACGGGCTCGGGCAGTGCGCGGCGGTCGAGCTTGCCGTTAGGCGTGACCGGCAGGCGGTCCATCGGCACGATCTGCGCCGGGACCATGTGGTCGGGGAGTTGGGCTTTTAGCGCGGCCTTGAGCGTGGCGGGTTCGGTGTTTGCGAGGACGCAGTAGGCGACCAGCTTGTCGTCCTGGACGACGACCGCGGCGTCGACCACGCCGGCTTGTGTGCGCAGCATGTGTGCAATCTCGCCGGGCTCCACGCGATAGCCACGGATCTTGACCTGCTCGTCGGCCCGGCTGAGGTAGTGAATGCGGCCTTGCCAGTCTTCCTTCACGCGGTCGCCGGTGCGGTACATGCGCGCGCCTGCCACAAAGGGATCGGGCAGGAAGCGTTCGGCTGTGAGTCCCGGCCTGTTCAGGTAGCCGCGTGCCACCTGCGGTCCACCAATGTACAGTTCACCCGCGACGCCAGCGGGAACGGGATTCAGATCGGCGTCCAGCACGTAGACGTGCGAGCCGGGAAGCGGCTTGCCGGTCGGCACGGGGCCGTCCTCGACTTCTGCCGCGTGGTGCGTCAGCACGCCGACCGTGGTCTCGGTGGGGCCATAGTGGTTGAACAGCTGGCAATCCGGCTTCAGCGTACGAATCGTCTGCGCCAGATCGGCGGAGGTTGCCTCACCGCCAAGAATCAATGCCGCATGCGGCAGTACATCCGCTGGCTGGCGTGCCTGGAGCAGGGCGCGCAGATGGCTTGGCACGATCTTGAGAATGCCGACGCGGTGACGCGCCATGTAGGCGGCGAAGCGGTCGGGATCGAACGCGTAATCGTGCGGCAGCAGATGGAGCGTCCGACCGCTGTACAGAGCGCCGAACAAGACGGTGTGCCCGAGGTCGGCGGCCGTGGTGGACACCATGGCCATCGAGGCGTCGGCAGGCAGGTTCAGTCGTTGGAGCACGCCGCTGACATAGTGTGCAAGTGCGCCGTGGCTGACGACGACACCCTTCGGTGTGCCGGTCGAGCCGGAGGTGTAGATCAGATAGGCGGCTTGATCGGGCACCACATCCATCGACGGTGCCGCCTCAATAGGCGTCAACCGGTCCGGATCGATCGAATCGACCCCTTCCAGCGCCCCGACGACAACCGTGGCCCCCGCATCCTCCAGCAATTGCCGCAGGCGCTCCACCGGCTGGCCCGGATCGAGCGGCACGCAGGCCGCACCGGCCTTTAGGATGCCGAGCCAACCGATGGCAAAGGCGAACGAGCGCTCGATGCACAGCCCCACCGTGGACTCCACGCCAACGTCTCGCGCCACCAGCGCCTGCGCCACGGCATTCGCCAGCCGGTCCACCTGCAACCGTGTCAGCGTGGCGTCTACCACCTGCAGTGCGATGGCGGATGGCTCGTCCGCGAGATTGCGCTGCCATGCCGTGAGCACATCGACCGCCGCGGCGGCCGACTCTGCAACGAGCCTTCCCGCTTCCTCGCTCGGCAATCCGAGCGAGGCGACGGGTGCGGCCAGATCTCCCGCGAGCCGTTGGAGGACAGCAGCGTAATGCCGCTGCAGCCGCTCGATCGCTTCGTGGTCGAACAGCGCGGTGTCGTAACTGCTTGCGATCTCCAGCGTCTCGCCGGCGGAGACGACCAGCGTCAGCGGATAGTTGGTGGTGGCGGCATGGTCGACCTCGCCCAGTTGCAATCCGTGCTGGTTGCGTTCACGCAGGGCCGCGTCGACCGGATAGTTCTCGAACACGAGGATGCTGTCGAACAGCGCCTGCCCGCCAAGGCCGGCCCAGCGCTGGATGTCGAACAGTGGCACGTGTTCGTGCTCGCGCAGCGCGATGTTCTCGGCTTGCAGCGCTTGCATCCAGCTGCCGATGGACTGCTCCGCAGACGGCGCCTGGATCACCGGCAGCGTGTTGATGAACAGCCCCAGCATGGTGTCGGCGCCGGGCAGGGCGGCGGGACGACCCGAGACGGTGGCACCGAAGGCGACGGCGCGCTGGCCGGTATAGCGCTGCAGCACGACGATCCACGCCGCCTGGAGCAGCGTGTTCAGCGTCAGGTGCTGTTGCTGCGCGCAGCGCTGCAACGTGGCGAGCGCGGCGGCATCGAGGCTCGTGCGGCGCACCGCGTGGCCCTTGGCGGGATGGCGCACCGGGATGGCATCGGCCAGCCGCGTGGGCATCTCCAGCACTTGCAGGCGCTGGCGCCAGAAGGCTTCGCTGGCGCTGGCGTCCTGCTGCTGCAGCCACGCGATATGGTCGCGATAGCGGCCCGGCGAGGCGGGCGGCGTCTGGCCGTGATAGCGCTGCAGGACTTCGCCGATCAGGCAGGCAGTGCTCCAGCCGTCGAGCAGCAGATGGTGGCTGGTCCAGATCATGCGGTAGCGCTGGGGTTCGGTACGCACCAGGCGCACGCGCATCAGCGGGGCGGTGTCCAGGGCAAAGGGCCGCTGGCGTTCGTTGAGGGCGATGGCATCAACGCTTGATTCGATAGCATCTTCGATGCACACCGGCGAGGGCACATGGCGGTGCACCGCTTGCAGCGCCTGTCCGTCGAGCTGGATAAAGCTGGTGCGCAGGATCTCGTGACGGGCGACGGCCTCGTCCCAGGCGCGCTGGAAGCGCGGGGCGTCCAGGCCATCGAGCGTGATGGCAAGCTGGTTCACGTAGATGCCGGCTTCCGGGGTGTAGAGGGTGTGGAACAGCATCCCCTGCTGCATGGGGGTCAGGGGATAGAGGTCGTCGATCTGCGCGTGATCGAGCGGCAGCCGATCCAGTTGGGTCTGCGTCAGCGCGGCCAGCGGCACGTCGGAGGGCGTCAGCGCACCGGCCGTTGCTTGCAGGCAGTGGTCGATGGTGGCGTCCAGCGCTGTCTCGCAAGCGCGCAGCAGCGCGGCGATGGTGTCGCGGTCATAGCGGGCGGTGCTGAAGGCGAAGTCCAGTTCGAGCGCGCCGGCCGCGACCTGGCCGTTGACGGTGATCCAGTTGCCAAGCGGCGCGTCGGGACTGCGCGGTGCGCCGTGCGGCTCGGAGGCACGCGCGAACAGCGCGTCGTCGCCGAAGCCCTGGTCGAACTGGCCGAGGTAGTTGAAGGTGAGGCGGGGCAGGTCCAGTGCCGCGAGTTCGTGCCGCACGGCCTCCGGTCCGAGGTAACGCAGCAGGCCGTAGCCGAGACCGTTGGCCGGGATGGCGCGCAGCGCTTCCTTGACTTGGCGGATCGATTGAGCCGGATCGTGCAGCACCGGCAGCGCCACGGGAAACACGGTGGTGAACCAGCCGACGGTGCGGGACAGGTCGGTGGACTCGGACAAGGCTTCGCGGCCGTGGCCCTCGAGCAGCATGCCGGCGCGGTCGGTGCCGGCCCACTGGCCCAACGCTTGCGAGAGGGCGCTCAGCAGCAGGTCGTTGATCTGCGTGCGATAGGCGGCGTGGGCCTGGGTGAGCAGCAGACGGGTGCGCTCGGGGGAGAGGCGAAGGGTCAGGGTGTCGGCGTCGGCGATGCGGTCTTGATGCGGCTGCCGGTCGCAGGGCAAGGCCGGTGCGTGCTGAGCGCGCCAGTACTTCGCTTGTCCGAGAGCGATGTCGTTATTGGCATGGTCGACCAACGCCTTGGCCCACGCCTGATACGACGTGGTGCGGGTGGGCAGGCCGATGGGCTGATCTTGCATCGCCATTCGATACGCGGCCTGCAAGTCTTCAAGGAGGATGCGCCAGGAGACGCCGTCGACCACGAGGTGGTGGATGGCAAGGAACAGGCGCTCGGTGCCATCGGCCAGCCGGAGGTGCAGGGCACGCAGAAGTTGTCCGCTGTCCAGGCGCAGGCTCTGCTGGGCGCGGGAGCAGGCGTCGGTCAGCTCGGCGGTATCGGCGACGGATTGCTGCCACAGCAGATCGGCCGGGACGGCGTCGGCATAGTGCTGCTTCCACTGGCCGTTCGACTGGGTGAAGGACAGGCGCAGCGCGTCGTGATGGGCCACGATGGCTTGCAAGGCGCGGTCCAGCGCAGCGGTATCGAGGAGTTCCACGGGCCGCAGCAACACCGACTGATTCCAGTGATGGCGATTCGGGATGGGCGAGTCGAAGAATTCCTGCTGCACCGGCAGCAACGGCACCTCGCCGGTGGGGCGTTCCTGCGCTTGTCCCGCCTGCACCGCCGTTGCGACCTGGGCCAGCGCCTGCACGGTCTGATGCAGGAACAGATCCTTGGGCGTGAAGCGCAGTCCGGCACGACGCGCGCGGCTGACGGCCTGAATGGACAGGATCGAATCGCCGCCGAGCTCGAAGAAGTTGTCGGTGATGCCGACTTTCTCAACGCCGAGCACCTCCTGCCAAACCTGCGCGAGCAGGGTCTCGGTGTCGTTGCGCGGCGCGACGTAGCCCTGCGTCTCCCATACCGGCTCGGGCAACGCGCGGCGATCCAGCTTGCCGTTGCCGGTGACCGGCAGGCGCGCCAGCGTGATGCACTGCGCCGGCACCATGTAGGGCGGCAGGCAGTCTTCCAGATGACGGCGGAGCGCTGCGGCCGGATCGTCGAGCGGATCGACGGGCACCACGTAGGCCACCAGTTGCTTGCCACCCGGCCCGTCATGCGGCACGACGACCGCCTCGCGCACCGCCGGATGCGCCCGCAGGCGGGCCTCGATCTCGCCCGGCTCGATGCGATAGCCACGG
>NZ_CAJZAH010000011.1 GCF_914271545.1 Cupriavidus respiraculi | reverse complement strand
CATGCACGCGATCAACCATCCGCAGACGGAGCACCACTGCGAATCCGTATGGGACGTGGACCCGTTGGCGCTGACGCGCGGCCGCCCCGTCGGCCTGGCGTGGTTCTCGCCGGACTGCAAACACTTCAGCAAGGCGAAGGGCGGCAAGCCGCGAGACAAGAAGATCCGCGGCCTCGCCTGGGTGGCGATGCGCTGGGCAGCGCTGGTGCGCCCGCGCGTGATCATGCTGGAGAACGTCGAGGAATTCAAAACGTGGGGGCCGGTGCTGGCAGACGGCACCCCGTGCCCGAAGCGCAAGGGCGATACCTTCCGGTCCTTCGTTCGGCAGCTGCAAGAGAAGGGCTACGCCGTCGAATGGCGCGAGTTGCGCGCTTGCGACTATGGCGCGCCGACCACCCGCAAACGCCTGTTTCTGATCGCCCGTTGCGATGGTCAGCCCATCGTTTGGCCGGAGCCGACCCACGGCGCGCCGGACAGCGCCGCTGTCGTGGCCAAGCAGCGCAAGCCGTGGCGCACCGCCGCCGAGTGCATTGACTGGTCGATCCCGTGCCCGTCCATCTTCGAGCGGGCGAAGCCCCTGGCGGAGGCCACGCAGCGGCGCATTGCGCGCGGTCTGCACCGGTATGTCATCGACGCGGCGGCCCCGTTCATCGTGAAGGTGAACCATGGCGGCGACGAGTTCCGTGGACAGGCCCTGGCCGAGCCGATCCAAACCATCACCGGAAAGCACGGCTACGGCGTCGTGGCTCCGCACCTGACGAAGTTCCGCACCGGCAGCACGGGCGCTGATCTTCGCACCCCGATGCCGACTATCACGGCCGGCCCGAAGAAAAGGCCGGCTGGCGCGCCGCACGCGCTGGGCATCATCGCGCCGACGATGATCCAGGCTGGCTTCGGTGAGCGCGCCGGTCAGGCACCGCGCTGCCTCGACCTTCACAAGCCGCTTGGCACCGTCACTGCTCAGGGCCGCAAGCATGCGCTGGTATCCGCCTTCATGGCAAAGCACTTCACGGGCGTGGTTGGCCACGAGCTGAGCGACCCACTACACACCATCACCGCCACCGATCACCACGGACTGGTATCCGCTCAACTGGTGGGCTGCGGCGGCCGCGCCGGCCAGAGCCGCCCGCGCGACGCCGGCGAACCCGTGCAGACCATCACGGCCAAGGGCGACACCGCGATCGCAACGTCGCACCTGGTGAAGCTCCGCGGCGAGTGCACCGGCAGCGCGCTGGCCGAGCCCGTGCCGACGGTCACCGCCAGCGGCACGCATATCGGCGAGGTCCGGGCCTTCCTCGTTAAATACTATTCGGAAGGCGGACAGGATCAGGACTGCCGCGACCCGATGCACACCATCCCGACGAAGGGCCGCTTTGGCCTTGTAACGGTGGCTGGCGAGCAATACCAGATCGCTGACATCGGCATGCGGATGCTGGAGCCGCACGAGCTGTACGCCGCCCAGGGGTTCCCCAGCACCTACGTGATCGCGCCCATCATCAACGGCCGCCGGCTGCCGAAGCATGCGCAGGTGCGTATGTGCGGCAACAGCGTGAGTCCACCCATGGCGGCCGCTCTCGTTCGGGCCAACGCGCCCGAGCTGGCGAGTTGGTCCGCCCGCGAGGCAAAGGCCGCGAAGGTGGCAGCATGACCGGAGCGCAACGTCCCCGCGAATGGACCGCCGCTCTCACCAGCCCCACCCGCGGCGTGATGGATGCGACCCCGGGGGCATGGAGCCGTAGCCCTGCGACGATCGAGCGCGTGCTAGTGCGCGAGGTCTTGCCAGGCGAGCTGCCGCACGCACCGACCGGCGCGGTCGACCAGCCCACCGATGTGGCCACCGCTATCCACCAGGCCATGACGGATCTCGCACGAGATCTCGGCTGCTTTTACAGCGATGCGATTCCGCACAACGCCGGCCTGTTCATCCCGGGGGAGGCACGCGCCTGCGCCAACCCAGCGGACGCGATCCGCCGGCTGTTTGCACACGTGCATGCCGGCGGGCTGATTCATCGCCCACCACCCTTGCAAGCCGATCCACCGAAGGCACGCGCCAGCAAAGAAGTGCCCTCCCCTATCGACCCGCGCCAGGTGGCGCTTTTCTCCGAGTGACGCAATGACAAACAAGCCGATCACGAACTACCCCGCTCCTGCCCACCCACACAGCGGCGGCCTGACTGAAGACAAGATCAGGAGGCTCATCGAGCAGCACGATCCATGCGGCCAAAGCCGGAGGACTTACGAGTACACCCGCGCCATCGAGCTCGCCACGCTCGCCCGTGTTGCGCCGAGCGTGCCGGTGGTCTACCCGGCCGACGTGGAAGAGGCCCACCGTAACGGTTACACCGAGGGATTCAAAGCCGCAGAACGCATCTACGCCGCATCGCAGCCGGTGGGCGAGGCTGTGGCGACCGACTCTCAGCGGCGCGTGCAGCCCTGGATGCTGGCGTGTTTCGGGGCCGAGATCGCCGCCGACGTGCAAGAGCGCAATCACCGCTTCCTCGAAGAAGCATTGGAGTTGGTGCAGGCGTGCGGCGCCACGGCGAGCGAGGCACACCAGCTGGTCGACTACGTCTACCGCCGCCCGGTCGGTGAGAAGACGCAGGAAGTTGGCGGCGTCATGGTGACGCTGGCCGCCTTGTGCCTCGCCCAAGGCCTCGACATGCACGCCGCGGGCGAAACCGAACTGGCCCGCATCTGGACGAAGGTCGAGCAGATCCGCGCCAAGCAGGCCGCCAAGCCGAAGCACTCGCCGCTGCCCGAGCATGTCCCATCGGTGGCGCAGGCGGGGCTGCCGTGGGTATCCGTGAATGACCGCCTGCCGCCGATCGGCACCGGCGAGCGCGTGCTCGTCTACACCGAAGGAGCGGATTTCGCGGGCGAACAGTTTTTCGACATCAAGGCCGATGACCTGTACCCAAGCCCTGACGGCGAGCAGGACGCACGCACTGAAGTCGCCGCCGCCGCCACGCACTGGATGCCGCTTCCGCTACCGGGCTTCGCCATCCTCGCCCGCTCCGGCCAACCCGCGCAGGAGGGCTAATGGAAGCCGAACGCCTTTCAGCCAAGCAAGTCGAGGACTGCCTCGCGCTAAATCCGTTCGATGGCGACTTCGGCTCGCCCGGCGACATGGTCTTTGCGGATCGCGTCTGCCTCGCGCGAAAGCCGGGCACCTGCAACGACTGTTTAGGCGCAATCAACGCAGGGGAGCAGCAGCGCCGTCTCGACGCAAAGTTTGACGACACCATGCGGTCCTACCGCTGGTGCGCTCACTGCTGCCACGCGATGGCGCTGAGCTGGCATGACAACGGCGCCGCCCTACAGGCGCGATGGAAATTGCGCGACCGCGCCAACCAACAGGAGGGCCACTGCAATGGCTGACCCGAAACCGCGCCGGCCTACCCTTTCGCGCGACGCCGCGATCCTAGGTGCCCGCAGCGACTTCCAGAGTTTCATCGCTGCGAACCACTCCTCCCGATGGGACGCGCACGACAGCCTCGGGCCGCGTGACCGCGCCGCAGCAGTCATCAAAGACCTGTGCGACGTTCAGTCGCGGCGCGAGTTCGACACAGATCCCGAAGCCGGTCGGAGGTTCACCCTCCTGGTCGCCCTGCCCTTCAGCGCGTGGCGCAGGAGCAACGGGTAGCCGTAGTTTCTACGTAGAAACCACGCAGCGGGCGATGCCCGCTTTTATTTTCTTTTTATTTTTATTCTTACTGTATATCATCCGTCGCATGCCCAGGGAGGTTTCTACGTAGAAACCTCGGCGGCGCCACTAGGAGCTAAGGCACATGCCAGCGAAGATCATCACGGTGTTCAACCAAAAAGGCGGCTGCGGTAAGACTACGGTATCCCTGAATCTTGCGGGGACGCTGGGGCTCCGCTCGCACAAGACCATGCTCGTTGATTTGGACCCGCAAAACACAGCGACCATATCGTCCGGCCAAGCGCCCGAGGACAAACCTTTTCCGGCGACAGTGATCAATCTCGGCCACCACCCGAAGCCGCACCAAGAGATCCGAAAACACGTCGCGGATTATGACTTCATCGTCATCGACTGCCCTCCGGCCATCGAGTCCACCGCACCCTCCGTGTCGCTGCTCATTTCCGATGTTGGGCTCATCCCGGTAGCAGGCTCCGGCGGCAATATGTGGGCTGTCAAAGAAGCGAAGAACCTGGCTCTACGCGCGATGGCTGAGAACGAAAACCTTCAAGTCCGCACGCTGGCGAACATGAACAAGAATCGCACGATCAGCCGGCAAGTCTTCGAGCTGCTGGGCAAGGACGAGGAGATCCCGCTTTGCCAGACGGTCATCGGCGACCGGGCGGCATATCCCGAAGCGGAGGTTATGGGCCAACCCGTGACTGCATTGAACGCAAGCGCCAGAGAGGCAAAGCGCGAGGTCAACGCACTGGTGGACGAAGTGCTATCGCTCATCAAGAATTAAGGATTACAAGATGGCTACAAAAGGCAAAAAGAATTTCCTCGATTCACTTGAAGCCGGCGCTGAGCGCGATCAAGCCATCCGCCAGACGGCGGCCCTAGATCGGTTCGATCGTGTGGACGATGTATTGAGCGGAAGAACGAATCTCCTTCAGACGGGGGAGGGCACATCCGCCAAACCGAGCAGCGCCAATGAAAGTTTCCACGTAGAAACCTTGGTGGCGGAGGGTAGGGCGTCGAGCCGGTATGCGCGTATCCCTCTGGATCTGATCGATGACAATCCGCTCAACAGCCGCAAGTTCTACGACGAAAATAAGGTGAAAGCGCGGGCTGCTTCGATCGCCGCCGAAGGTCAAATGGTCCCGGCGCCGGTGGCACCTAATCCCACCAAACAGGGCCGCTATACCCTCATTGACGGGCACTATCGCAAAAAGGCGCTCCTCCACCTTAACCATTCGGACATGGAATGCCGCATCTTGGAGGGCCTGTCTCCGGTCGACTTCTACAAGCTGGCGCATCTGCTGAACAACGAGCGCGAGCAGGAGAGCATCCTCGATGTGGCGTTTTCATATCGGCAGCTGCTCAATGCCGGTATTGCAAAGACGGACGAGGAGTTGGTCCCCATCGTCGGCGAGAGCAAAGCAAAGATCAGCAAAATGCTGGCGCTAGTGGAGCTGCCGCAATCGGTTCTCGATGTGATCACGGAGAATCCGGACGCTTTCGGCGTTTCGGTGGGCTATGAGCTGACCCTATACAACAAGGTGGCAGGCGAGGATAAGACGGCAGAACTTGCCCAGCGCATTGCCGCGGAGCGCCTTCCATTCACCAAGGTGGAGGCGATCCGCAAGAAGGCGGAGGAGGGCACCCGCGCAAAACGCAACACGTCGCGTCAGTACAAGATCATGCGAGCCGGGCAACCCATCGGCACCCTCAAAGAGTGGGACAACGGTCGCGTCACTGTGGACATGACCTTTGACGATCCTGCGAAGCGCGAAGCCTACGTGGCCAGCTTGCTGGACGAAACGAAGTAAGCAGGGGAGGGGCGCCATCACGCTGAAGTGGGGGCGCCTTTCACGCTGATCTAGGGGCGCTTTCGGCGTCGGCCCACTGGCAATGCTGCCTGTGCATAAAGCCTGTGGACAGCGGCACTTATCCACGCTGAAGTAGGGGCGTTCCAACGCTGATGTGGGGGCGCCCGCCCGCTGATGTGGGGGCGCTTTCACGCTGAAGTAGGGGCGGTCGGGCGCTGATCTAGGGGCGATTTCCCTCGTAACTCGTTGAGGTATAAGGCGAAATGGCGGCCTCTAGTTTACTGATAAGAGTAGTTTACTTATAGCTTTGCTGGTATAGCGACGCGCTTCTGTGGACAACCTGCGGTTGCCCACCATACGCTGCGCCGCCCACCAGCAATGTAGAGACACAGCGACAGTCAACACCGAGCGCCCCTAGATCAGCGTGACCGCAGATCCGGCCCTGTGCTATACCACGCAAACTTTGTGGAGTTGCCATCAATGGCCAGACCGCTGCATATCGTGACGAACGCAAAAGAAGGGGAGGGCGGCCAAGCCGCCGCCGGCGGCATCCGCCCCAGCATCGCCGCTCGCCTCTTTGAAGAGTCTCAAGCCATGGAGCTGGAGGACGCGAAGGCCGCGGGCATGATGGGCTTCATGGGGCGCGCCCTGGTGCAAGCCACGCTCCCCTACAAGGAACCGGACAAGGATCTCCGAGCCTGGGGGCGGCGCGCCGGCAATGTCAGCCTGGTTATCCAGCCGGGCGTCTACTTTGACGAGAAGGGGAAGGACCAGAGCATCGGCTATCCCTACGGCACATATCCCCGCCTGCTCTTGGCATGGATCGCAACCGAGGCTTTTCGCACAAAGGACCGCCAGCTGGTGCTCGGCGATCGCCTGTCGGACTTCATGGAGGCTCTCGGCTACACCAGCCAGAACGGCGGCCCGCGAGGAAACATCACCCGCATCCGTGAACAGATGAAGCGGCTATTCGCGGCCCACATCGCCGTTGTCTACGGAGGAGAGCAGGGCGCCGACTTCGGGCAAAAGTCTTTCCTCATCGCGGACGAAACAGATCTGTGGTGGGACCCTCAGCGCCCTGACCAGGCCGGCCTGTGGCAATCCACCATCACCCTGTCCGAGCGCTTCTACAACGAGGTGATCAACACCCCGGTGCCGATCGACCTGCGAGCGCTGCGGGCGCTCCGGCAATCGCCGATGGCCCTGGACCTGTACTGCTGGCTGACGTACCGCAATTTTTCGTTGCGCGCCCCTACGACTGTCCCCTGGGAATCGCTAAAACAACAGTTTGGGTCCGAGGCCGGGCGGGATCGAAAATTCAGGGAGGTCCTCAGCAAGCAGCTGCAGCAGGTCCTGACTGTGTACCCGGCAAAGGTGCAGCCGACGAAAGAGGGCCTGTACCTGGAGCCCTCGCGGACCAGTGTCCCGCGCTTGGTGAAAGACTGGTAGCCCGTCGCGTGACGCCTTGTGCGCGCTGCCGAGAATGTTCTTTATGTTAAAAAGGAGATAGACGTTGTCCGAGAAAGCGAAATTCATCGCATCGCAACAGACCGAAGCGGAGCAACGAGCGGCCGCTGAAAAAAAGGCCGCCGAAGACATCGCGGCGTTCCAGGAAGCATCCTTGCAGCTGGCAAAGGACCTGAAGAGCTGGGTAGAAGGCACTCCCATTACCGCTGAAACGCGGCAGGTTACGGTCCGTGACGAAACGGTCCGTAAGGAATACGCCGCCACCGAAACGACCCTGCGATTCAATGACAAGCGCTTGGTGTTCCGGCCCAACGCCCTTTACCTGCTTGGAGGAATGGGGCTCGTGGAAATTGGGGGCCTTAAGTACGACGCGCATCTGACGCGCATCAACGGGACATATCCATGGCAATGGACGCTGACGGTGAAACAAGCGCCCAAGAACCAGCAGCAACCCGCTCGGTTTGATGAAGAGGCTCTCTTCAGCCTCCTGAACAACCATCTGAAATAGCCAGCACTCGGACGATATGGCTCCCTACGTTGGGGGCCTCTCTTTCCTCGGCGCGATGTCGGACGCAAACGGATGGCGACGACCGTCTGGCCCGCCACAATGTGTACATCTCTCACGGAGGTCAATCATGGGAAAGAACGTCCACGTAGTGCCCAAGGACGGCGGCTGGGACGTAAGCCGCGAGGGCGGCCAGCGCGCCAGCTCGCACCATGCGACCCAGGCCGAGGCCATCGAGGCGGCCACCGCCGCGGCCAAGCGCGACAAGGTCGAGCTGCTGGTCCACGGCAAGGATGGCCAGATCCGCATGCGCAACAGCTTCGGCAACGATCCCGCCCGGACCAAGGGCTGACGGGCAAGGCGGTCATGCCGCGTGCCCAGGCAGCGCCGCTGGCGGCCTTCGAGCCCATGCTCCTGTGCGATCGCAAGACGCTGCCCAGCACAGGGCACTGGCACTACGAGATCAAGTACGACGGCTACCGCGCGTTGGCCGGCACTGCGCCGGCGGCGCTTCGAACCCGCAACGGCGCCGACGCGTCCCGGTGGTTCGCCGAGGTCGTCCAGGGGCTCAAGGCGTTGCCGCGCGGTGCGCACGTGCTGGATGGCGAGGTGGTAGTGCTGGACGAATACGGCAGGCCGGACTTCGACCGGCTGCACCGACGCGCCAGGCGGCGCGGCTATCGGCCCGGCGACGACCTGGTGGTCTACTGTGCGTTCGACCTGCTGGTCTATCGCGGCCGCGACCTGCGCGCCGAGCCGATCGAGACACGCCGCGGCCACCTGCAGCAGCTGCTGGCGGACCCGCCCCGCGGCATGCTATGCGTCGGCACTGTGGACGATGGCCAGTGGCTGTACCAGCAGGCCGTCGCGCTGCAGCTGGAGGGCATCGTGGCCAAGCGCGCCAACAGCCCGTATGTGGGCGGGCGGTCGGCCGACTGGCTCAAGATCAAGCGGCCCGGCGCGATTCCGCCCGGCCGCTTCCATCGCGCCATCTGAGGCACCGGCTTCGTTATACTGTACATCCGTACAGTACTCGCCTCCCCGCCATGCCCGCCACCTACCCCACCGCGTCGATATTCCTAGAGGCCCATTTTTTCGGTGAAGACCGCGAGGAATTGCGGCTACCCTGCGAGGCCGTGACCGTTGGCCAACAGACCATCGTAGTGCGCGGCGTCGAGGCGCGGCAGCTGACGCGTCTGCGCTGGACACCCGATGCGCTCTCGTTCGACGTCTACGACCACCACATCCGTCACCGCGTGGGCCGGCCCGAGGCGGTAGACCCTCTCACGGTACGTTTCCCACTTCGGTAGGCCGCCCCATGCCGTCGCCTCGCAACGAGCACCAGTGGGCCAAGCAGGCGAGCACTGACGACGCCCACCAGGACGCCACCGCGCGCGCCTTTCCCCCTCCGCTGACCCGCGAGCAGCTGCGCGCGATGTATCGCCGCAACAGCACGCCCGAGGTCCGCGATCTGCTATGGGAGATCGCGCGCCTACAGGCGCTGGCGCGCCGCGCCGCTCAGCTCACGGCCTGCTTTCCGCTGTACGACAGCCACGCGACATCGCCGGCCTTCCCGACCCTCCTCGAGGCGATACGCCGGCAGCTGGACACCGAGCCCTGCGTAGTGGAGATGGCGAGTCGGGCGCGCGAGTTCGAGGAGGTATTCTCGGCCGTTCCACATGCCACGCGCCGCCGGGGCAGATGAAAACATAACCGTTCTTGACGAACGGTTATATTACGGTTATAGTCTGATCCATGGCGAACAACATTGAATGGAAAGCCAAGGCGCTGAAGCAGGTAGGCAAGCTGGATCGCCCGACGCGCAGCAGGATCGTGAAGGCAGTAGCAGAACTGGAGGGGATGCCGAACGTAGCGAATGTCATAGCTCTAACCGATCACCAGTATGGTTACCGCCTGAGAGTTGGAGATTACAGAGTGTTGTTTGATTGGGATGGCGGAATCAGGATCGTAAGCGTGCAAGAGGTGAAGATCAGGAACAGATCGACCTACTAAACAAGGGGCCGGCGGGAGGGCCGGCCCTGTTCTCGTAGCCCGTAGCCAGTAGCGAATAGAGGAACATCCAACATGGACCGCGTACAGATCATCACCGATGGCCAAGGGCAACCGGCCTTTGCCGTCATCCCCTACGCCGACTACGTTGCCCTGCGCAGCGACACCGATAAGGACCTGGTGCCCCATGCCGTGGCCGAGCGCATCCTGGTTGACGAAGTGCCACCCATTCGCGCCTGGCGCGAGCACCTGGGCCTGACGCAAAAGGAGGTGGCCGAGCGCCTCGGCATCAGCCAGCCGGCTTTTGCCAAGCAGGAAAACGCCCCGCGGGTGCGCAAGGCGACGCGCGAGAAGATCGCGGCCGCCATGGGCATCCATGCGGAGCAGCTCGACGTTGCGTGACGGCGTGGCCGGCGAGGAGACCACCATGGAGCACGACCTGTATTCACGCGATGGCACGCAGGATCTGATCGCCAGACTGCGCGCCAGCAAGGACGGCACGCCGACCTACGACTGGTGCCGCGTCCATGCCTCCAACGTCCAGGCCGCCATTGACCTGCTGGAACAATACCTAGAACGGTATGGCCCACTGGCTCACCGGCCTCTCTGATATATTGACGTCGCCGGGAATGCGAAGCCCGGTTGCGGCCTCGCAAGCCGCTCAAGGTGAAATGCCTGTACGAAGATTGAGACGGTGTCTCAATCCAGCCTTAAGGGCGTAGAGCTGACCCGTGGAAGCGCCCGCAGGAGTGATTCATGCGGATAACGCGGAACCGGGCGCGAGGGACCATTCTAGACAGGCCGCTCGCAGCCGCCATGCAAGGGCGGGATACAAATTCAACAGGCTAACTGCCTGTGGCCACAGGCTTTCCCCTGACGCAATCATGGCGAAAGTAACTGTGAAGGTGGATGTGAAAGTCGACGTGGCGGCATGCCTTAGGGCGTTATGCTGGGTCATCTGGATCATCGCGACCTGACGTTGCGGGCCGGCGCGAGCCGGCCCGCACAGTCGAACGAGCAGCGCGTTCGTATTGCTCAGAACAATCCCGCCGGTTCTTCTTCCCTGTCCCAGCTGTAGATGATCACCTCGCGCCTGGCGACGCCCTGGCCGCCGCCCACGGTGTAATTGATGTCCAGCGACTCGATGTCAAAGCCGGCGAAGATCCGCCGGATCTCGGGATGGTCGTTCAGGCTGACGATGGCCTTGCCCTTGAGCCCGCGCATCGCCTCAGCCATGCGCTCATATTCGCTCAGCGGGAAGTCCACGCCATACCCTTCCGTTTCCCAATAGGGCGGGTCCATGTAGAACAGCGTATGCGCGCGGTCATAGCGCGCCAGGCACGCGGACCAGTCCAGATGCTCCACGAAGGCGCTGGCCAGCCGCAGGTGCGCCGCCGACAGGTTCTCCTCGAGGCGCAACAGGTTCAGGCCCGGCGGCGTGGTGGTGGCCGTGCCGAACGTCTGGCCGTCGACCTTGCCGCCGAAGCAGTTTTGCTGCAGGTAGTAGAAGCGCGCCGCGCGTTGAATGTCGGTGAGCGTGGCCGGCTTCGTTTCCTTCAGCCACTGGAACACCTGGCGGCTGGTGAGCGCCCATTTGAACTGGCGCACGAATTCCTCAAGGTGATGCTGCACCACGCGATACAGGTTGACCAGCTCGCCGTTGACGTCGTTGATGACCTCGACCTGGGCGGGCGGGCGCATGAAGAACAGGGCGGCGCCGCCGGCGAACACCTCGACATAGCACTGGTGCGCGGGGAACCGCGAAAGAAGAGTCTCCGCGAGCCGGCGCTTGCCGCCGATCCACGGGATGATGGGATTTGCCATTCTGGTGAGCCTTTACTTTTTGGTATGATCCGCCCGCCTCCTAGGAAGGTGGCAGGGCCTTGGCTGGGCTCACTGGCATGCTCAGTGTGTTCGGTGGCCACCGGCGGCGCTGCAACGCCGCTGGTGGTCGCCCTGTCTTTACTCGCCGGCCACGTTCACCTGCTCGCGGACGGCGTTGTAGATGTCGATACAGGCGTTGGCGTCGCGGATCCCGGCATTGCCGTCGACGGCGATGGCGTAGAGAGCCGCTCCAGCCTCTGGAGCAAGTTCGGCTCGCGCTTCACGAAGTCCCCAGGCAGGGCCGGCATGCGCGGGCACGTCGCCGGCGCCGGAGGCCGGGAGGGCTGCGACGACAGGGACTGACAGCCGGACAGTGCCAGCGCGCAAAGCAGCAATACGAGCAGCTGCAGCAGACTTTTCCGCATCGATTTCCTTTCTGGCTTGCGCCATGATGTTGTCGCGGGCCAGGCCCGCATTGCGTTCCGACTCGCGGTACCGCTCCGACCAGCCCGCCGAATCCTTCCACGCCTCCGCCAGCTCTGCCTTGTGCGCGCCGCGCTGCTCAGCGAGCTGCTTGCCGTAGGCGTTGGCCTGCCAGCGCCACGCACTGGTGCCGCCGATCACGAGCCCCAGCCCGAGAACGACCAGCAGCACCAGGACGTAGCCCTTGCCACTTGCCAGCGCGCCGGCCACGCGCTTAACGAGATTGATCACGGCCACCTCCCTGCCGGCCCATCCAGCGCCGGAAGAACAGTTCAAGGTACTGGCTACCGACGATGCCCAGCGCCGAGCCGATTCCCAGCAGCGCGGTGAGCGACATCTCGGGGAACTGCATCAACGCGACACCGGCCACCATCGCCGTGGCTGAGCCGAGTAGCGCCCGCCCGAGAACCAGGCGCAGCTTGATCGGGTCATCGCTGACCAGCATCTTGCCCACCGCGATCACCGCGCCCAGCACCAGCAGCGACAGCACTGCGTTTTGCTCTTTTTCCATTTGCACCCGTTCCTTTCGTTGGGTCATGCGTGGATGAATTGCCGCGCCAGCAGCCATCGCTGCTCGCGTTGCTCGATGCCGTTCTCCCCGCCGTTGATCCGGCGGGTGAGCTGGCGAAAGTCGCCGCGGTCGGCCAGCTGGTTGCAGCCGTTCGCGTACCAGAACCACGCCGCCGAGCGCGCGGCCAGTGTGTCGTCGGTGGCCAGCAGATCGGGCTGACTGACCAGGTCAACGCCGAGCGCCTGCCCGCAGTCGCGGTAGTTGTCGCGGAAGGTGATCTGCTTGAGGCCCCGGCCGCGATGTCGCCAGCCGTCGCCGCTGGCCGCGTCGCCGTTGCCGTACCGGCCCGCGTAGGCGATGTTGGCGATGCGGGCCTGGCGGTCCAGCGGGACCATCCGCTCGCCGGCCTGGCGGCCGAGCTGCCGGGCCACCGCCGGCGTCATGCGCGAGAAGGTGGCCACCAGCGCTTCAGGCCGGTAGTCGAACGATTCCGACAGGGCCGAGAACCCCCGCGATTCGTGGCCCACCTGGGCGATCCATTGCGCCACGCGGTGCGGCTGCAGGATTCCGAACTCGAAGAGCGCGGCCGACACGGGCGCGAACCAGCGATCGGCGAGCGCCGCCGACAGGCCGGCCGCCTTTTGGAATGTCTGTTTGTCCATGGGAAATGAAAAAGCCCGCGAGCGCGGGCTGGGTGGAAAAGGAGTTCAGCGGGTTGGACGGCGGCGGCGGGAGACTTCCACCCTACAAAAGGGGGGCGGTTTTACCGTAGTCAGAAGGTGAGCCCGCCGTTACCATCGGCGCGGCCAATGTCGGCCAAACACAACAAAACGGACAAGAAAATGGGTCAGCTCCACACTATCGCCACCCGAGCGCTGCCGGCGCTCGCCGCCGCCACTCTCGCCGCCTGCGGCTCCTGGGCACCGAAAGCGATGCCCGAGAACCCCAACGATCCCGCCCAGGCGCTCTACAACGCCCGTAAGGCGATGTATGCATGCCTGGACGCGAAAGCCTCTGACTGCTCCACCGAGCGCGCCCGCGTCATCGAGGCAACGCGGGTGGCCGAGGACGCCGATATCCGGCGGGTGCGCCAGTTGGGCGGGTCCTCATTCAAGGTCGGGGGGATGTGACCGGCTACAGACCCGTCACGTCGATGATGAGGTACTGAGCGCTGCCGCCAGCGAACCCTTGGTAGAACGGCTGGTTCATGACCACGTTTTCCTCATAGGTGCCCAACCTTAGAACCGACCCAAGGAACACCGCGCCGCAGATTTCCGTGATGACGTCACCCCGGGCATTGGGGTCGGTCGGCGGTGCCGGCGATACCCAGTACTGCGAGTACGCGAACGACCCCTGGCAGACCGCATAGATTCTGCTGGGATCGAGCGCATAGTCCGCCGGCGGGTTGGTCGCCGCAGGGCTAACCCAGTCCACCACGCGCATGTACTTGTAGCCGGAGCTGAAGGTCAGGTTGCCGGCGGCATCGAACACGTCGAAGCCCCAACCGCCGGCCGACACGATGGGACGGTCGAACACGTAGACGGTGATCGGCGTGCCCACGCCCGCCGAACAGCGCATGCGCACTGTCCACACGCCGCCGCTTTCGTGAATGCTAAAGACGGTTGCGTATCCGGCAGTGCAGCGGTACGCAAAAAACGGCGTGGCGCCGGCAAAACTGAACGTCAGGTCGCTGCCGTAGTACTGCGAAGCCGGTGGCCCGGTCTGATAGGTCTGCGCGTGCTTGAGCGCCAGATTGGCATAGGTGTCATCGATCTGGACTGTGCCCCAATCGTTGACGACCCTAAACTCCCACGTCATTTATCGCACCCCATAGAAAATGTACGATGGCGCCCGGTAGATCGGGCTGTCGAACGTCCAACTCAGCGTGGTCCCGCTCACGCTGATCCGCGGCACAAAAACGCCCGAACCCGCGGCCGGCATTGCAATAGCAAAGCCGGTACCTTGCGCGAAGGCCGGCACATTGATTGAACCGTCGGACGTTCCTGTCCACTGCGTGCCGACGACGCGCCCCAGGCGGTCGCCGCTGCCGAAATTGAGCGAACCGTCGGCATTGAACGCCTCGAGCACATACTGCGAGGCCATCAGCTTCGTCTCCCGATAAAAATGCGTGTGGTCCCGTTCTGGTCCCACATGCGGATCGCGGTCGGCCGCTGCTCCATGCCGCCGGAGGCGTCCCCGGCGTTCTGCTCGAACACCCCCGACTTGTCGAGGTACCAGGTCGGCCGGCCGTTCGGCGCGTAGGTGTTGGACTGGATGGTGTTTCCGATCTTGGCGTTGGTGATCGTCCCGTCGCCGATGAATGCCTGGCTCATAAAGACCTGCCCGTTCTGGATGACGAAGGGCGACACCACACCGCTGCCGTTCGGGTGAATCACGGCGAACCGGTCAGCAGCCACCAGCACCTGGCTCTCCACCACTTCGCCATCGCTCTCCACGCCGATCCCAATGCCGGCCAGGTACGTCCGGCCGTCCTGAGTGATCTGCGTCTTGATGGTGTACATCGCGGCCAACTTGCCGTTCTGATTCGCCACCGTCTGCGCGATCGTCTGCACCGCGGCCGAGCTTTGCCCCACCGTCGCCTGCATGGTGGTGATCTGCTGGGCCATCGCCATGTCCGCCGCCTCCAGCGTGGACTGTGTCGAAACGATGCCGGCAAAGACGTTGTCGTCGCCGGCATAGTCCTCGTCGCTGCCCGCAAAGGGCGGTTGGATCGAGTCGATAGCGGTAAGCAGCCCGCCGGCCAGCTGCGTCTTGGTGATCTTGCCGGTGAGATAGTCGAGTACCTCGTCGGCATCGGAGCTGCTCTGCCCGATGATGCCGACTCCGGTCGGATACCACTCGCCGATGTTGCCGCTCTTGTCGACCAGGCGCGCCCAAAAGAAGAACGTCACGCCGGCGGCCAGCCCCATCATGGTGTGGGTGTTCTGCGGATAGGCGAAGTCGGCCAGCTTGATCGCATCCTCGCGCTGGCTGGTCTGGCTGTACCAGATCTCGGTGCGCTCCACATCGAGCGGTCCAGCCGGAAAGCCCCAATCCAACCGGATGCCGAACACCAGACCGGTGGCAAAGAAGCTGCTCACCACAGGAGGCGGCGACGTCTTGCCTTGCAGGTACGTCTCGGGCGAGTAGGCGGGAACCGATGCCACGTCCAACGGGTTGATCGCCCGCACGCGCGCGACATAGGTGCCCGCGTAGATACCCCTGACCTCGATGCTCTGCGATCCCGTGCGGCCCGCCCGCACCCACTCGCTGTTGTCCCGGCGCCATTCCACCTCATAGGCGATGGCCTTGGGGGCGGCCTCCCACTTGATCTCCATCGTGGTGATAGCGATGCCCTGGTCGATCAGCGAGTAGGTGGCGAACCCCACGTTGGTCGGCGGCGGCTGCACGGACGGCGGGATCACCGTCACCGGCCGCGGCTCGATCCGCGTGCCGTTGTCGATCGCCGCAAACTTGCCTGGCTCGTGCTTGACCGCCGTGATCGAGTAGGTGATGCCATCCCCCTCTGCCACGCTCAGAATGCGGAACAGCTGCGCCTTCAGCTCCGCGCTCTCGATCGCCCACACCGACTGCGGCTGCAGCGCCTCGGTCCAGTCCGCCGATACCGTGATGCTGTCGCCATCGAGGGCGGCCACCGTCCGGGTCTGCGCCACCCCTGACGGCAATACCACGGTCAGCGTATTGCCCACCTCGATCTGGTCAGCCTTGTCGAGCACGACGGTGCGGCCGGCCGCGCTGCGAATGCGGCCGCCGATGCGGCGCCCCGCCCGCGCCGGGTCGACTACGCGGACGATGCTGCCCGGCCCCACCAGCGCGGCGTCCAGCCCCACCTGGAACGTCACGGTCTCGGTCTCCAGCCGGCTGGTCAGTAGAATCCACTGGCCAGCCCGATGCGCCTGCCCCTGGGACGTGCAGCCGAAGGCGATCACCTCCGTTTCCTGTACGCCATACCGGCCCATGCCCTCCTCGTCGGGCACGTACTCGACCTTGGCCCGGTAGAAGTCGTCCGGGTCGTTCCAGCTCACCAGCGCCACGGTCTTGCGGCTCTTGCGCGAGCTGCCCGCATAGGTGAACCGGCCGTCCACCACGTTGGCCGCGGTGAAGGTGTAGACCGGGTCTGCCGGCATGTCAGCCACGGCCATGACGTTGCCCGAGGCCCAATACGCCATGCCGCGGAAGATCGACGCCAGGTCCTGCAGGACCTTGTATGCGTCGGCACGCGACTGCAGGTAGCAGTTGCAGGTGAAGCGCGGTTCCTGGCCGCCCTTGCCGTCCGGCACCAGCTGGTCGCAGTACTGCCCGATCTGGTAGAGCGACCACTTGTCGATCATCGCGGCGTTGACACGGTCGCCGAGGCCGTAGCGCTGGTGCAGCACCAGGTCGTAGAAGACCCACGCCGGGTTGTTCGTCCAGGCGGTCTTGAAAGTGCCGTCCCACACGCCGATGTACGTGCGGCTCTCGGCGTCGTAGTTGCTCGGCACCCGGATGATCCGGCCCCACTGATCGTAGGAACGGGTCGGAATGTTGTTGAACTGGCGCGCGTCGACCTGAATGCCGACGATGGCGCTGTTCGGGTAACGCAGCTTCGCGTCGATGATTTCCGTGATGGACTCGACAATGGTCGTGTCCTGGATTGTGCTGCTGTTGGCGTTCGGGGTGAGGCGCCGCACGCGCACCGTCCAGCCGATGGTCGCCGGCGGCAGGTTGATGCGCTCGCTGCGCTCATACTTGCTGGTGGTCTTGCCATCGAAGGCCGAGGCGAGCACCTGCTCATAGCTGCCGCCGTCGGTGGCCACGTCGATCGCATACTCGACCCGGTAGCCGCCAATGTCCCCGGTGCTGGTGTTCGCCTTGGACAGCGCCGGCACTGACAGCCGGATCCGCACGGCTGACAGCTGGATGTTGGTGACCGCGCGGCTCCAGGCCGACGCCGCAGTGAGCGTCACCGCGACGGCCGTTTCGTTCTCGACCGCCGGGAAGCCGGGAATGTGGTCCTGGTCCTGCGTGCCGACACGGTGATCCACCGTGACGTTCTGGAAATTGGCGCTGCCATCGTCGTTGACGAGCGGCGTGCCGTCCAGGTAGACGCTGCGCAGTCCGTTGACCAGGCCGCCAATCTCGCCCTCCGAGATCAGATCGAGCACCCTCGCGTAGGCGATCGAATGCAGGCTATCGGGGCTCTCAGTCGGCGCCGAGCCACCGCCGCCGCCCTTCCCTCCCCCGCCATAACCGATGATGTCGCGCATGTGTATTGCACCAAAAGAAAAGCCCCGCTCGGAGCGGGGCTTCGGACTGAAGAGTGAGGTTGCTACGCCTGATCTTGTGCGTAGATGCCGCCCGATATGACGGCACTGCCGACGATCATGCGGCCGTACAGCAGCGGCACCGGGTTGCCCTGCGCTGTGGTGTTGACCGGCCCGTTGAAGTTGTAGCTGGCGCCGTTGTCGGGACCATCCTTCGCGGATAGGCCGCGCTGCTGCGGCGACAGCATCTGAACGACCCCGCCGAGCGCCAGCGCCGCGCCGAGTTGCATCAACTGCGGCTGGCCGAAGTAGAAGCCGACCACCAACAGCGCCGCGCCGATGATCGTCTGGAAGATGCCCCCGCGCTTACTGCCCCGCAGCACCGGCGCGATGCGGATATCGTCGGCGCCGGGCGGCATATCCAGTTCGTTGGCCGCGAGGTTTTTCTTGCCGGCAAAGACGGCATACGCCACGCCACGACCGTGGCTGGTGCCGAGTTCTTGGCGGAAGCCTGGCAGCAGCACGCACAGTGCGCGCACAGCCTCTGCAGCGCTGGCAACGGCCAGCCGGTGGATGCGCCCGAAGCGCGCCCCCAGCGCGCCATACAGGCGAATGGTGCGGATCTTGTTGGTCATCCCTGATACCTGAGCACGCAGCGCGTGATTTCTTGCCAATAGCCGCCGTACACATCGCGCGACGACAGCCGGCCGTGGAGGTGATGAAGCATCAGCCCGTCGCCGAGGTAGATGCCGGCGTGGTTGGGCACCGGGGCGCGCAGCTGCATGAGGATCACGTCCCCTTGCTGGTCCGGCGCGTCCTGCGAGACCACGGCGAAGCCGGCCTCGGCGTAGTGCTGCATGTACAGGTCGCCGCCCTGCGCCCACCAGTCATCCCGGCGCGGGAAGTCGCGCAGCTCGATGCCCAGCTCGCGCCGGTACCAGTCGCGCACCAGGGTGTAGCAGTCCAGCACGCCGTGCGCGAACTGGCGGCCGACCAGCGGCGCCTCGTAACCCTGCGGCGCGATGGTGCGCAGATCATCGGCCGGCCACGACAGGATGTGCCACGGCAGGCCAGAAGCCTCGCAAGCGACCAGATCCGCTTCGCTCGGCGCCGCCGGCGCGTCGGGGTGGCTATGGACCACCGCCACCACGTCGCCGAGATCCTCGGCCGCGGCATAGTCTTCGGCCGGCAGGATGAAATGCTCGCCGCCCTGCGCTGCGTTGCGACAGGCGACATAGCGCTCGCGGCCGCGCGCAACCACCACCAGGCCGCAGCACTCGCGCGGATACTCCGCGGCCGCGTGCGCGCGAACCGCGTCCAACGTTGCTTTTTCCATGATCAGCCTCGGATGAGATCGGCGGCCGGGAAGGAGCCGAACGGCAGCGAGTTGTTCTCGCCGAATCGCGCCTTGCATGACGACAACCGGCCGCCGCAACGATCCAGCGCCGGGTCACCCACTGGGTTGTCGTTCCGGTCGAAGTAGGCCAAGCCGGTGTAGCCGCAGTACGGGCCGCGGTACTTCCCGATCGCCAGCCAGCCGCACACGTTGGCGACGATCTGGCGGCGCGGCAGTTGCGTGCCGTTGAAGTCGAGGGCGCTCGACAGCTCGAAGGTCACGGCCTCGTTGGTTTCCTCCGTCTTGCGCTCCACGAACCAGAACTCGGGCGCGTACTGCTCATCCGGATCGGCGTCGGGATTCCCCTGCGGGAAATTGGCGGCATCCAGGTATTTGCCCAGCGTCTGCATGCGATGCAGCGTGGCGCCCACCATATCGTCCAGGTACAGGCACATGGCGGTAATGGAGCCGTCCACGTTCCCCACCGACACCGTCGGCGTGGGTTGCTGGCCCTCGCCGGTGCGCGCGAACCCCTCGGTGCGGATGGGCCAGGGCGAGTACTCGTTGCCCTGCCACCAGATCGGGCCGACGCGCGTATGGCCATGGAAGCGCAGCTGGTCGCCGCCGATCGCCGTGGCGTCCAGCTCGAATAGCTCGATGCGCTCGCCGGGCTCTAGCGTCTGGATGTCGTAGTTGATCTTCATGTCGATGCCTCGAGCTGCGCAAGACGCGCCAGGGCCTGCTCCAGCGCGCCGGCCAGCTCTTGCACGGCCGCGCCCAGCCTGGGAACGAGGCGCGAGTAGTCCACGGCCTGCGGCACAATCATCTGCTGGACATCGACCACATCGCCGGGCTGCACGTCGTCAGGGTCATACCCCTCCCGAAACACCGGATACCAGTCGCCCATGGCGTCCTTTTCTCCGGTCACGGCACTCGGCAGCTCCTCCTGCAGCTCATGCGCCAGGACATAGTCGTACAGCTTCCCCGGCTCCGCGCGAAACTCGCCGGTATAGAACTTCATGCGCCGCACGCTCTCCAACGCGCCGGCCATCGGCGCGTAGTTCGCCTTGACGCGGTAGTCGGATGCGGAGTTGTATGCCACCGCCGAGTCGCTGGACGCGATGTGCCCAACCGAAACACCATTCACGGTGAGAAAGTTGACCACGGCATTGTTGCCACCCACCACAGGCCGGGTTTCAACGCCATATCCATACCCGGAGCCAAAGCCGCCGACGAACAGCTTTGTCGCGTTCTCGGAAGTGTCTACCTGCAGCCGTCCCGGAATATGGACCTGGCCGTTCTCGTACAGCCGCATCATCACCCGCGTGTTGGCGGAGTTGACGAACTGGATGCACTGCTCGTTGGAATTCGAGCGCATAAACGGCTGGTATTGCCCGGAAGCTCCCGACGAAAGGGTCAGCCTGTTGGAATAGGCGGGGCCTGCGCTTAAGGGACGAATATCGAGACCGGCCGGGGTGATCCCGATCATGTTGTCGTAGGTGCCGGGCGCTGTGAGCATGCGCTGCAGCCACACCGAACCCCCATCCGCACGCCACTGCCACCGACCGACCGGCGCCGTCTGATCCGTCTCTGTCAGCATCAGCGTGGGCGCGGCGCCAGAGATCTCCAGGACGCCGTCCTTGATGATCGACGGCGGCTCCGCTGTCGCGTCGAACATGTCGGCACCATTGCTGTACAGGAGCTTTGACACCCCGCGCGGGATGACGATGCCGGTGGCCGCGCCGGTCACCTGGAACGTCACCGAGAAATTGCCAGCGGTGCTATTGCGCACCACCCACATCATCGTGGTCGTCGGGGGAACCTGGATCACCTTGTTGCCGGTGATGTCGCCGACGAAGTCGATGATGCCGTTTAGCGCCTCCGTGGCGGTCAGCACCACGGTGCCGGCCCCGCCGGCGATGCTCTTTTGCAGCCGGCCCTGAGCGCGCAGGTACAACTCATCGAAGTTCGAAATGGTCTTGACGTTCGCGGTCCGGTAGGTGTCGCCGTCGCTGCCGGATGGCGGCGTGCCAAGATTGATTGTTTGCTTTGCCATGTTGTCAGGGTGCGAAGGCTTGAACGAAGGTTGCCGAGAGCGTGTAGATGCCACCCTTGTCAGCCGCCGGCGAGTACTCGGGGACGCGGTACATCCCCTGCACGCCCAGCGGCGGGGTCCAGAGAAACGACCGGTAGCCGCCGTGCCGGTCGAGAAAGTCCTGGATCGCCTGGATCTCGGCCTTGAGGCCAGCGAACTGCAGCGGCCAGCTCTGGACCTTGTTGTTGAGGCCATCGCCGACCGCCTGGCTGTAGCCATCGCCGAACTGCGCGGTGCGGGTACGCAGCGTGACCTGGCCGGCGGCCGTGTTCACCGGCCGCCATGTGAAGGTTTCCGTGGCCATCTATGCCTGTCCGTTTCGCATCCGCCAGAGCATGCCGCCCTGGCGCATCTCGCGTGAAAGCCGCTCAGTGACTGCGGCGTTGATTGCGGAGCCGAGCTGCTTGCTCAAAGCGTCATTGCTGTCGCTTTGCGCCTGCACGCCGCCGTTGTCGACGCTCACGTGGGTGTTGATGTTGATGTCACCCCCGCCGCCCAGCGCATGGTTCGGCACGATCGTGCCGGACTGATTCGGCTTGAACAGCTCCGGCCCGCGCTCGCCCACCAGGTAGGTGCTGCCGGCCGCGACCGGGCCGCCATCGGCGCGCGCGCCGCTCACGAACACGCCGCTCAGCCCGTTCCCGAAGGTTCCAGTAGCGGCGGCGCCGGTGTACCCGGTGGTGGCCGGCCCAGTGCTGAAGCCGCCCCACGCCGATCCAGCGGTGGACGCGGCGCCGGCGCCAGCCCCTGCGGAGAACAGGCTGCCGACGAGCCCGATGCCCATCTGCACCAGGCCAGAGATCGCGGCGCGTGCCTGGATCCTCGCAAGGTCGGCGATCACCGACTTGGCGAAGTCGCCAAAGCTGGCCTTGCCCGTCATGGCGAACTCCACCACCGAGTCCTCCAGACCCTGGAACATCCCGCCGAACAGGCGTCCCGTTTGGTCCGCCACGTTGGCCGAGTAGTCGCGGTAGTCGGCCATGGCCGCCATGGCGCCGTTGCGCCAGTCCTCGCGCTTGAGCGCCAGCTGGTCGTAGTACTGCCCGACCTGCGCCAGCGCCTCGCGCTCCGCGTCCTTGATGCGTGTCAGCTCCTGGGTGTACAGATCCGTGCCGACCAGGTCGCGGTCGGTCATGCTCTTGATCCAGTCGGTGCGGATGCGCTCAAATTCGCGGTAGACCCCGCGCTGGGCCGTAATCTGTTCCTGGGCCAGCGCGCCCATGCCGAAGGCGCCCAGCTGGCGGTCGAACTGCTCGCCGCGGGCGATCGCACTCTCCCGGATGCGCACGGCCACGCCTTCGGCCTGGGTCTGCGCGTCCTTGAGCAGCCTGGCTTGGCGCTCCAGCTCTTTGGTTTCCTCGCGGCGGGCGAGCGCGGCTTTCTCGGTGGCCACGTTCAGGTCCAGCTGCGCCAGGATCTCGTCCTTGCGCGCCAGCAGGCTTTTCTGGTCCGCCGTGAGCGTCTGCTTGGTCTTGATGTCCGCCAGCTGCTGCGCGAACTCGGCGCGCGCCTTTTCGGCCGCCGTCAGCTTGTCGGCGTCGAGCGTCTGCGCCTGCAGCGCGGCGCCGGTCTGCCGCAGCTGGTCCAGGTAGCGGGTGGCGTAGTCCTCGACGTAGGCTTTGGGCCGTGCGCCGCGGTCCTTGTACTTGGCCTCGATGGCCGCCGCGCGCTTGTTGTACTCCTCGGTGGCCAGGCCGACCTTGGCCGCATCCTCCCGCAGCTGGCGCAGCTCATCGGCACGCTGCTCGGCGCGGCTGCGCGTCGCCTTGGCCTGCGCGTCCAGGCGGGCGCGCGCGGCGATCGTTTCCTCCTCGCCGCGCTGGCGCTCCGCGTCCGCACGCGCCTTGGCCGCCTCGGCCTCGAGCGCGCGCTCCTGCTCGAGCAGCGCCCGCAGGCGGGCCTGCGCGCCGGCTCGCCGGCGATCGCTACCGCCGGTCGCCGCCCCGCCTTGGGTGTTGCCGAAGTTCTCGCCATCGCCCAGCCGCTCGATCTCGGCACGCACCGCCGCGATGCGTCCCTTGATATCGGGCAGCGTATCGGGCCGGCCAAGGCCCAGCATCGCGTCCCAGGCGCTTTTGGCGGCGCCAGTGACGGCACCCCAGCCGCGCTCGATGAGACCGAGGTTGGCCAGGATCTCGTTGGCGCGCTTGCCCATCGCGTCAGCGTAGGTGCGCTGCGCCAGCGCCGCGGCCTCCTCCTTGCTCCCCTGCTCCTCGAGGGCACGGATCTGCTGGTAGACCGCGTCGGTCAGGTAGTGATACTGCTCGTTGAGCTTGAGCGACGCCTTGACCGGCTCGTCGCCCAGCTCGACGTAGCGCTTGACCGACTCGTCCACCGCAGTGCCGCTGGCCTTTTCCCAGGCGATGGTCGCCGCGACCAGCGACTCGAACTGGCCGGCCGCGATCTTGCCGCTGCCGGCCAGCTTCACCAGCACGTCAGCGGCCTGCCCCTGCGTGCCGATCGCCTGGCTGATCTGCCCCGCCATGACGGAGAGCTGGTTGGCGGTGGTGCCGGCATAGTTGCCGGTCGTCACCAGCGCTTTCTGGTAGGCGGTCTGTTCCTGCGCGCCGATGTAGGCCGCCGCGCCCACCAGGCCCAGCGCCGCTGCCGCAGCCGTCGCCGGGTTGATCATCCCCGCAATGTGGGACGTCAGCGCCCGCGCGGCCGGCACCACGCCGCCGAACATGTCTTTCAGCTGCCCACCCTGCTGGGTCAGGATCAGCAGCGCGCTCTGGCCGCCGGCCAGCTGCGTGACGATATCGGTCAGCTGCGCGGGCACCAGGCGCAGCGCCGCAGCGGTCTGGGCGGCCGAAACGCCGCCCTTGGCCATCGCCGCCTCGGTCGCGCGCAAGCGCTCCACCAGCGGCGCGGCCGCGTCGGCCACGCCGAGCTGGGAGGCGCGCAGCGCCGCGTACTCGGAGGCCGTCTTGCCGGCCCGGTCGGCCTGGCGCTCAAGCGACGCCAGAAAGCGCCGGCTCTGCGCGTCCATGCGCTGGGCCGTATCGGTGGCGGCATCACCGACGCCGCGGATGCTGCCGGCCGCGCTGCGTCCGCTCGAGGCCGCCGTGGCCTCCAGGCTCTTGATGGCGCGCTCGCCCTCACGAAAGCCAGCCTGGAGCCCGCTGACATCGGCGCCGACCTCGAGTGTGGCCTTGCCTACAACGTCGCTCATCTCAGCTCCCGGTAATTTCTTGCATGGCCGCGTGTTCCATCAATCGCACGTCATCGAAGACGCGCGGCCATTGCGACCGCGGCACGCGCCGCAGCTTCAACACGAACTCCAGCACACCGTAGTCCAGCCCCACCGGGCCATTCATGCCCATCCGCCATTGCGTGGAGATCTGGCCGAACAGCGACACCGACAGGTCGGTGTCTGGCCAGACCTCCGCGTCGTCGGGCTCCATGTCGGCCGGCGTCAGGCAGAACGCCGCCAGCTGGTCCGCCGGCGGCGGCCGCCAGAACAGCCGGCGTGCCGCGGCGATCAGTTTCCCCGGCGTTGCCCCTGCAGCTCGTCCAGGTACGCCTGGAAGATGGCGCGGCCAGCGCCGCCGTAGTTGCGCAGGAGGCGCTTGAGCGCCTCGGGCGAGAATTCTTCGTCGACGTCTTCCCAGCCCGCCACGATCTCGGTCAGGTCCGCGCGCTCGCCCTGACCCTCGGCCTCGATGGCGCGGGCCAGGAATTCCCGCGCCTGCTCCTCGTCCTTGTAGTGGCACAGCAGCTTCAGCGACTGCGGCGCCTCGCCCGGCGTCGGTACCTTGACCGTCAGGTTGAAGGTCGGATTCGGTTGGATCTTGAACATCAGGCACCCACCTTTGCGTAGCGCGTCGGCTCGCCGGTCAGGGACAGCGTGACGGCGATGGTCATGGCCTCGTTCTTGGTGGTGCTCGGCATCTTGGCCATCGACACGTAGGCGCGGAAGTAGATCAGCGAGCCATTGGGCAGCAGGAACTGGATGACACGCGGCTCGCGGTCCTCGTCGGCCGCGGCCAGCAGCGCGTAGTGCGGCTGCGTGTCGTCGTCCGCGATGGTCAGCACGATCGATCGCGCGCTGCGCGTGGTCGGGATCTGCTTCTCGTCGCCGGTGTCCTCGAGGAACGAGTAGGTGTAGAACTGCTGCTCGCCGCCCTGGCTGGCCGACTGCATGATCCCCTGGATCTGCTGCCACCCGCTCACCTTGCGCACGCTGCCCACGCCGGTACCGGCCGGGTACTTGCTGGTGTTGGTGGCATCGTAGCCCTCCAGCGCGAAGGTGCCGGAGGCCACGTCCTCGATGCGGGCCACGCGGCCGTCGAGGCCAGACCAGCCGGAGGCGATTTCCACGATGTCGTTGTCGACCAGCGTGTGCGCGGCGGCGGTGGCCACCGGCGGCGCCGCATTGGTCAGCGCCGTCATCGTGGTGGCGGCGGCCATTGCGGTGGCAATGGAGAAAGTTGCCCCGTTGGGCAGGCGTACAGCACTCATGTGCGACTCCTAGAAATGAAAAAGGCCCGCGCGAGGCAGGCCGGTTGGGATGTGCTGCAGGCCGACGCTACACGTCGAACCAGATGGAAAAATCCTGCATGAGGCCGTACAGGCCGGTCAAAGGCTCACGCGAACTGAGCGCACCGGACACAGGCGTCGCCCGCGTGCGCGGATCGTCGATGAGCCGTTTGGCGATGGCCCGCGACAAGGCGCCAGCCTCACCGCGGTCTCCGCTCCAGACGGCAATCTGGAAGCGGCCATTGGCGACATCGGCGGCGCCCTCCAGGAATGAAAACGGATCTCCCCCCACCTGCTGGTAGATCACGAAGGGCCGCGGCACGTTGGCCGGCGCCTCATCGGGAAAGACCCGACCGCCAACCATGTCGCCCAGCACGGCAAACAGCGTTTCCTCAATCGTCATCCGCCTCTCCCGGGGCAATCTGCCCCGCGCTCTGGTCCAACACTTCTGCCAAGCGCTGGGCTGCACGTTGCCGCATTGCTTCTACCGCCGCCTCCGCCCGATCGCCGGCGCGGCGAATGAAGGCGACACCGGGCACCCATACTGGGATATCGAGCCGATCCGGCAACGCCCTCCAGCCGTCCGGCAGCTTGACCAGCTTGTTGATGCGCCAGTGACCGTACTCGAGCAGATGGGCGTGAGGCGCCTTGTAGGCGTTCCAGCTCACTTGGTAGACCGCACGCTGCAGGTCCGACTGCTTTTCCGCATAGGCCCGATAGATCGAGTCCCGCAGCTGCCCCGGCTTGATGTGGGGGCGCGGCGGGCCGTCATAGACGGGCGCCAGGCGCCGCGCCTCTTCGTAGAACACCACCGCGCCAGCATGCGCCGCAGAGCGGACCACCTTTTCCTGCACGGCCGCATCGAGTGCCTCCAGGCTGGCGACCAGGTCGCCCTTGAGCTGAAGCATGGTCACTCCTGCACCGAGATCAGCGCGACGACCAGGTCGACGTGCTCGCGTCGCGCGAGGTCCGGCAGAACCTGCCGGATCCGGTAGACGTCGCCGCCGTAGGCCACACGCCAGTCCGCTTGCACGTCGGCCCGGTACCGGATCCGCATGCTGTAGGAGGTCTCGGCGACTTCCATGTCGGCCGCGATGGTTTCGCGCCCGCTTTTTCCGCGGATCCACGCCCAAGGGCGGGCCACGTCGACCCATTCGTCTACTGGCTGTCCGGTCGGCCGCTGGCCCGGCTGCAGGCGCTGCAGCGTAATCCGGCGGTTGTACTTGCCCAGCTCCATGGCCGCCCCTATTCGAAGAACCAGCGGTACGGCTCGATCAGCGCCGTCACGCCGGCCGGGATGGACTTGATGTCCACCTCGGTGGTGTCGGAGCGGTTGCTGTCCCAATGGCCGATCAGCAGCAGCATCGCCAGGGCAATGTCGTCGCCGAGCTGTAGCGCGTTGGCGGGAGCATCCGCAGGCAACGCCTGGCCCGGCGGATACAGCGTCCGGTTGATCCGGTTCTCGACGTAGCGCTGTGCCGCGCCGAGCCACCGCTGCAGCAGCGCATCGCTGACCTGGTCGTCATCGATCTTGAGCTGCTCGCGGATCTGTGGAAGTGGGATCATGCTGATCCGGGCCGCGCGAGCGGCCCGCCTCGAGTTAGGCCGGCTTGCCGACCAGTGCCGCCATCGCCGACAGGTCCTGCAAGACGCAGCCGAAGCGGTGGAATGCCAGGAAGCCGGTCTGGTCGTATTCGGCGAAGCGCTCGACCAGCCGCTTGATCGCCATGTAGCGCACGCGACGAATTACGAACTGGCTGAAGTCGCCGGCGTACATGAACTTGGCACCAGCGGCAATGCCTGCGATCGCCTGGTCGACGACGTAGCGCTGCTTGAGGATCATCGGCGGCGCCGAGGCGTCCAGGCCGGGCAGCCACAGCGGCCGGCCCTGGCCATCGACCAGCTCTTCCAGCACCTGGAGGGTCTGATCGTTGAACGCCAGCCGGAACTGGGGCGCGTTGCGATAGGCCGGATCCACGGCGTGGATCAGGGTGTTGACCTCCTGCCAGGTGACCTTGGTAGCGGCCGCGGTGTTGCGCGTGATGATGACCGACTGCTCCAGACCCTTGGGCTGGGCCGGCGTGCCAACGCCGGTACCCTGGACAATCAGGCGGGATTCCGCACGGCCGATGCGCGAGCCGATGCGGCCGGCCAGGAATCCCTCGATGTCGATGCCCGAGTCGCCCAGCAGCTCGTTGCTGACGCGGATCACCTTGGACGACAGCTTGTGCGAGCCCAGCGATCCCATGCCGAACTCAACGTCGCCCTCGGCCGCATCGGTGTTCTCGCCGATCAGCTCGCCCTCTTCGTCGACGCCCAAGCCGACCGGCCACTCGATGGGGTTGCCGCCATCGGTCACGAGGATCTGCGATACGCCGGCGATGCCGCCGTAGGACACCATCGACTCGATCACCCGAGCGAGGAAGGTCTTGGGCACGGTGTAGCCGCCCTTGTCACCGACGCCCGCGGCTTGCGCCCGCATCTCGCTCATGATCTGGCGCTCCTCCGGCGACAGCTCGCCGAGGCCCTCGCGCACGAAGCGGTCGAAGGCCGCCGAGCGGCGCTCATCGTCACTGCCGGTGGCCGGCGCCCCGCCGGTCAATGCGGCGGCCTGACGCGCCCGCGCTGCCAGGTCGTCGGTATTGGTCTCGACGTAGCGCTGCTCGGTCTGGCGCAGCTGCTCCTCGCGGTCGATCTTCTCGTCGTGCTGCTTCAAGTCCGCCTTCATGGATTCCCAGCGCGAGCGCTGCTCGTCGGTCCAGGCGGCGTCGCCGATCGATTCGTGCAGCGAGCGCATTTCGGCCGCGATCTTGGCACGCTTTTGCTTCAGTTCAGCCAGGGTCATAACTTCTCCGTTCAGATATTGATGAGGTCAAGGATGCGTTCGCGTGCGCGACGCTGGGTTACTGCCGCGATGTGCGCCTTCTCTTCGCGGGCCTGCCGCCAGGCTTCCAGCGAGCGCTGGGCCGACGGGCTTTCGTCGTATGCCGGATAGGTGACCGGAGATACGTCGATCAGGGAGCGGAACCGGTGAATGCGGCGCACCACCAGCTCGCCCTCCTGGCGCCACTCGTCGCCGTCGCTGGCAACGATGAAGCGGAAGCTGGAGCCGTTGATGTCGCCCCGCGCCATCGGCGCGAGCACCAGGTCGCGCACGGTCTGCGTGTCGGGCGGCGTGACCGTGTACGCCAGCCCCCGCGTGTCGATCGTCAGCTGCAGCGTGTTGCTGCGCGTGCGACCAAGCACAAAGTTCGGGTCGTGATTGAACAGCGCCCGCACGTCGTCACCGAGCACGTCGTCGAACGCGCCCGGCGCGATCTCCTCCACGAACAGCCCCATGATGGGAGCGCTGCGCGTGTTGAAGACGGCGCCATAGCCGTAAATGGTCGTCGGCTGCGCTGCGCCGCCTTCGGACGAGCGCAGTTCGCACAGCTGCCCGGGCAGCGTGCGCTTTTCGATGTCTTGCATGGAGTGCCCCTACGGGTTGTCGGCCGGCCCGGGAGCGGGCGCGGCAATATCGGTCGCCGGCTTGGCGTTGACGCTGATGAGCAGGTCGTCCAGACCGTCGCGCGGGTTCAGATCCTCCTGCTCGCGCACTTCGTTACGGTCCATCCAGCCATCCGTGATGGCGTAGTGGTAAAACTCCGCACGCTCTTTCGGCGTGCCGCGCAGCAAGGCCGCAAGGTTCAGGCGCACGTAGTAGCCGGCCGCCCGCTCTGCGCGAGTGAACAGCTTGCGGTTCAGCTCCTGCTCCCAGTTCACCACCCAAGGCATCATCGTGTGGCGCACGAAGCCCACCGCCTGCTCGCTGATGTTGGTGAAGGTGGCGCGCTCCAGATCGTTGATCATGTGCGCCGGCACGTTGTAGATGCTGGCGATCTCCGACCGGGTCAGCTTGCGCGTCTCCAGGAACTGCGCGTCCTCGGGCGCGATGCTGATCGTCTTGTAGTCCAGCTCCGCCGGCAGCAGCAGCGTCTTGTTGTCCGACTGCTTCAGGCGGGTCACCGCCTTATTCCAGAACGACTTGAGCCGCTCCCAGCTCGCCTCTTTCAAGTCGCCCTTCACGGTCAGCAGCCCGGTGGGCCGTCCACCGCCGTCGAAGAACTCCTTGCCGTAGCGCTGCACCGACAGTCCGAGGCCGATGGTTTCGGCGTGCTGGCGCACAGGACTAATGCCGGTGCGGCCATCGGAGCCAAGCGCCCGGATGTGGATCATGTCCTCGAGCGCCACCGATTGCGGTCGCTCGTCGTCGTCGAGCGTCGCATAGGTCCAGCGCGGACCGATCTGCACCAGACTCGTCGCCCACGGGAGACGGCGCTCCAGCGCCACCAGCTCGCCGGCGGCGTTGCGACGGATGTAGCTGTATCCGTTGCCCCAGCCGCAAACGTGCGCCTGCTTGGTTTCGCGCCACTTGTAGCTGGTCTGCCAGTCGTTCGGCGCATCCTGCAGCAGGTAGTACGCCGGGTGATCGGTGGCCGGCTCGATCCGGTTGCCGGTCCGGCGCATCACCACGGCCGGCAGCTGCGCCAGCGCGGTGGCCAGCACGTTGATGCACGCATACGCCGCCGGCAGTCGCATGGCGGTCAGCTCGGTCACTGGCACGCCGCCATCGCCCCGCAGGTACTCATGCAGGTTCTGACCGGTCAGCGGCACCGATGGGTTCTCCAAACTGCGAGACTCGAACAGGGTGTCCAGGATCATCGCCCCCTCCCGGCAGCAGCGCGCACCGCGCCGCCCAGCAGCAGCGCGCCCACACCCATGAGGGCTGGCCCGGCGCCGAATTGCAGGTACAGGCCGGCGCCCAGGCAGCCGAGGCCCCCCAGGCCGACCACATCGGTCAGCAGTGTTTTCATGTCACATCGTCAGAATGTCGTCATCGTCGAGGTCGCTCAGAGAGAACAGGCGTTCCTCGAGCACCGCGGCGCGACTGAGGGCCATTACCGTCGCAACGGCGGGGTCGATACGGCCGCGCGCCCGCGACCGCTTCTTGTCGGGGCGGAAATTGCCGTTGCTGTCGAACAGCAGCGACACGTTGATGGCCGCCCAGCGCAGCACCGGGTTGCCGCCGTGTCGCAGTCTCTTGCCGTAGACCAGCTCCTCCAAACGCTTGGCGCCCGGATACATGCCGTGGGTGTTCTGCGGAACCTCGACCATGGGCACGCCCTCATCGAGCAACTCGCCGACCAGCTGGCTGCTGTTCCACACGTCGAACCCGCATTCGGCCAGGTCGTACCGATCGCGCGCGGCCAGCACAGCTTCCTTGACCGGCCGGTGGTCGGTGATCGCGCCCGGCGTCACCGAAAGCCAGCCGCCAGCTGCCCAGCCCTTGTAATCCGCGCGGTCGGCGCCGGCCTGCGTATCGACCTTCTCCTGCGGGCACCACGTCTGCACCAGGACATACCAGGGGCCGTCCGGGTCATCGTCCGCCGGTGGGAAGACCAACGCGAACGCGGTCAGATCCTGCGTCGACGACAGGTCGATGCCGCCATAGCAGCGGCGCCCATCCAGGATGCGCGGGTCGAATTTCTTGCCGCCCTTGTCCCACGTGGCCGGGTCCAGCCATCCCTCGGCATCGTTGACCCACAGGTTCAAGTCCTTGGTCATGAAGTTGGCGCGGGCACTGGGCAGCGCCTTCGCCTTCTTGGCCATCGTCCGCATGTAGTGGAGATGCTTCGACAGCCCGAGTCCTGGGTTGGCCTTGGCCCACACAGCCTCATCGAACGGGTCGTCGGCTTCGTCCAGCGTGTAGACGTAGCCGAAGAATGCGTCGTCCTCGGTATCGCCGCGCAGCACGTCGATCAGGTACTTGCGGATCTGCGTGCAGATGCCATCGAGGATGAAGCCGGCGGTAGTGATGGCCGACAACAGCGGCTGGCGCCGCGCGCCCAGCGCGGACTCCATGACTTCCCACACCTCGGGCGTCTTCTGCGCGTGCAGCTCATCGAACAGAATGGCGTGCGGGTTCAGACCATCGAGCGACTCGGCGTTGGCCGGCAGCGGCTTGAACACCGAGGTGTCGCCGGTGATCTGCTCCAGGTTCTTGCCCTCGTGGATCTTGAAGGACCGCTTGATGCCGGCGGAGCGCCGCGCCCACTTGCGGACGTTGTCGAAGGCGGGCTTGAACACCGACATGGCCTGCTCTCGCGTGGTGGCCACCGCGTACACTTCCGCGCCCGGCTCATCGTCCATCATGAACAGGTACGCGCCCTGCGGCCCCTTCCAGGTGCTCTTGCCGTTCTTGCGAGCGACCTCCTCATAGCCGCGGCTGAAACGCCGCGCGCCGTCGTCGCGCAGCCAGCCGTACAGCACCGCGGTCCAGAACTTTTGCCAGGGATCGAGCAGGATGGGCGTGCCAGCCAGGGAGCCCTTGATGTGAACGAAATACCGTTCGATGTAGCGGATCACATGCCAGGCATGGCCAGGACTGAAGTGCAGGCCGCGCTTGTGACCGTCCCGCAGGTCACGGTAATGCCGCTCGACAGCCAGGTAGACCAGCTCGCCCACCACGATCTCGCCGCGCAGCACGGGCAGTCCGTAGGACTGGTCCCACTCCTGCAGCTCGGCAGGGGTCAGTGCGTCAACGCGCTTCTTCGATCGGCGCGGCCGTGCTCGACCAGGTCGTCGAACAGGTCGTCCTGCTTGCCCGCGTCCCCCAGCTTGGCGCGAGCCATCACCGCCGAGGGCAGGCTCAGACATGCCTCCGGTAGCCATTTCAGCAACTCCTGCTTGATGTCCCGCGCCGCGTAGTAGAGCGGGTGCGGCTGGGTGTACTCGCTCTTTTGCGACTTCACCAGGATGGATCCGCCGTTGCCTTCGATGAACTGACGCAGCTCCAGCTCGGTACGCACGTACTGCACGAAGGTCTTGCAGATGATGGTGATGGCGATGCCCGCCGTCTTGTGCGGGATGCCCTCGTCGCGCAGCACGCCGCAGATGTAGTCCCACACCTTGCGCTCGCGCGGGGTGAGGTGGGCGCCCGGCGGCGATTGCGGCGAGTCCTTTCCATTGCCACCAGAGGGGACCGCCGGGGTATCGCCCTCGTCGTCCGGCAGGCCGAGGTCTTGCAGGCCCATAGACAGCTCCTTTTCATGCGAGGCACCGAAAACGATCTCCGGCCCGTTTTCATGCTCTCTATGAGGCGGATATTTCTTACCCCCCCCTCTTTCAAAATCACTGCTCTCAAAAATCCACCTGGAGCGCGGTCTAGGCTCGGAAGGCCGCCAGAGATTGACCCACCCCCCCCCCTACCCGCGCGCGGTCAGCAGCGCCGGTTGCCGAAGCCGCCGTCCTCGCGCGCGGTCTTGCGGTCGTGGCACGACTTGCACAGCGCCTGCCAGTTGCTTCGGCGCCAGAACAGTCGCTGGTCACCCTTGTGGGGCACGATGTGGTCGACCACGGTGGCCGGCACGATGCGCCCAGCCTTGCGATGCTCGACACAAATGGGATTCGCCTTGAGGTACTCGGCGCGCTCTCGCTGCCACTTCCCTCCATAGCCGCGCGCCGCTGAACTGCCGCGGCGCTCCTCCGCCTCGGTGCTGCGCTTGACCGCATGGTCCGCGCAGTAAGCGGTGCCGCCGGCCGCGTAGCGCGGGCAACCCGGATGCCGGCACGGCCGAGGCGCTTTGCTCGGCATCAGCGCACGCTCTCGTCGACATCCACGCGAACGCGAAAGCCCCGCGCCACAACGCGGCCGATCCACTCCGGCTCAGGTGAACAACGCGCGGCGGCGATGCACAGTCGAGCAGCACAGAGGAACGGCGCGAGCCACCAGGCGCGCACCAGCCGAACGCGAACAGTGCAACGGGCCATGACGGAATCCCAAAAAGACATTGGGCCGGCAACCCGAAGGCGCCGGCCCAACGTGAAAGCCCGCGAGCGCGGGCGGGAGGAGACAACTGCGAAACGTTGCCGGTTACGGATCCGGCGGCGATGCGGCGCCCGTTGGCCTACCGATTCCATCCCGCTGCGCATCAGCGGAACGAGGCAGACACCGGTCTGCCAGCGAGTGCGTGAGCGCCGACCGCATCCCCTGCGCCCCATCGCCGAGAATGCAAAAAGCCCGACCAGTCGAGGAACCGGATCGGGCTTTGTTTCGCTGCACGCACTGAAACCACAGCGTAGCCGAAATCTACTGAAACCCTGTCACGATTTCAATAGCAATTCCAAGGGGGGTGCCTTAAGCCGTGGATTCCTAAGGCAAAAGTCGACGCCGGACAGCAGCGAATCATGCAGGCGCCAGACATGGCGCTCGCTGACCCGCAGTCGACGCGCCACCATCGGCTTGGACAGCTCATCGATGTACCAGGCGATCGCCAGCCGGTGCAGCTCGGCAGGCAGCTTGCGCAAGGCTTCGTGCGTCTGCTCGCATTCGGGCGGTGACATGGGAATGTACGCCTGCACCGGCATCGAGCGGATCTCCTCCAACGTGAGGCAGCTCTGTCCGTAGCCGTTGCGCCCGCCACCGCTCTTGGCCCATCGACCCCAGGAATGCAGGCGCTCCACCACTCGCGCCAGTCGCTCGCGGGACAGCCGCGAGCCCGTACCCTTTTCTGCGTTCATCGCCGTTTCCTCCCTCCGACCATCGTGCGCATCTGCGCGATGTTGTGCTCTGCCACCGTGGCTGTCGCGCGCTGCTGGCCCACCTCGGGCGCGCCAGGAATGGGCGGCAGATGTTCCTGGCGCACGACGTCCCACAGCCGGCCCCACCGGTCCTGCGCATCGGCCCACGCAGGTGCGTCGCGCAATGCCACCGTGCCGTACCGCACCGCCGTCCAGTAAGCCGCGCGCGACGACCACGCCGCCGGCGCCGCATCGCCGCTGCACATCGCCACCGCCTCGGCGAAGGCGGTCGCCGCCGTATGAGCGCCGGCCATCACCGTGCCCGCCGCTTGATCAGCTTGGCCAGCATGCCCTTGGGCATCGGCCCCTTCGGCAGATCACCAACCCTGGCGGCGTGCGCTGCTTCTTGCGCGGCGCGGTTGGCCCGCACCAGCTCGCGTTGATGCGCGACGTCGTCGGCGTAGATCGGGTCCCAATCCGGCTGCTGCGCCTTCGCCACCAGGGCGTTGAAGAACGCCCACGGGGCGTGAATGCCACCGGCTTGATTGGCGCCCCGCCATTCGTCCAAAACGCGCTGTCCGAGCGCCGCGCCTAGCGGCCGCAGCCTTCGTGCAACGTAGGCCCGCTGCCGCTGCGTCAGGCCCCTCGGCCAATGGAGCCCCGCTTCCCACTCGATGGTCGCTTCGCGCTCCTCCTCTGGATTCGGGGCCGAAGGCCCTCCCCCCACCGCGGCTGCTGGCTCGTGGCGTTGCTCTGAGGGCTCGAGGCGCCCTTGCGCCGCGATGGGTGTTTCGTCGCCTTTGGGGTTGTCGGCCTCTCGCACCGCAGGTGCGGGAGGGTCGATCGCTTTGTCATCCCTCTCGCGCCGCAGGCGTGAGGGGGTAGGGGGAGAGGTTTTTACGGTTTTATCTGACTCCTGATGTGTGCCGGCTTTCGGGCCAGACCCCATCTGTGCATAACCCCGGACTGCCTTGTCCTTACTGGCTTTGCGGGACGCCTCAGGGGGTGTCGAAGGGGTGTCGGCTTTTTCCGAGGCGAGCGAAGCTGTGCGGGCCAACAGCAATCGAAACTTGAGCTGCAGCTTGTTGCCGATCGACTCGACCAGGCCGATCTTTTCCAACTGCGCCATGCGGCGCCGCAGCTGCTGCTCGGAGGGCTTGTACGCCTTCACACCGGGCCGCCCTGGCACCTCGGTGTCCTCGCGTAGGGACCACCACGAGATCGCCTTTGCCGGGCCACCGACGATGCCGGTCTTGTAGTCCATGCTTCGCCGCAGGGCGTCATACAGGTCGCGCGCCAAATGGTCGACGGCACGCATCGCGGTCCACTCGCGGTCATCGATGACGAAAGTAGTCATTGGCCTTGCTCCGCCTCGATCATGCTCTGCTCGAGCTGGTACGCCAGGAAGCCCACCTGCCATGCGTGGCTGTGGGGCGTGCCCTCGGCATACGGATTGGCGCGCATCGGGCAGGCCTCGGCCGCGGCGGCCGCCCTGCCCTGCGCTTCGATCTGTTCGATTGGCTGGATGGGATAGTCCATAGAGAGTCCTTACCGCCGCTGTTGCGCGGCCCCACAGAGAACATCAAAGGTGGCCACGAACGCGGCCGGATTGTCGGGACCGCATTCCGTGCGGTACACCTGCGTGGCGACGACCACCTGGGATCGATAGGCCGCGCGCGCTTCGTCATCTGGCATTTGCAACCAGCGCTCGACACAGGCCAGCGCCAGCGCGGACATCTGCTTACCGGCGGCGAACGCATAGAACACGTCGCAGAGTGGCCAGAAGCCGAGCAGGTGCTCGGCGAACTCCTTAAGCACGGGGAGGCCCTTCGCGTGCGCGATGCGCTCGACATGCCACCATGCGCAGCACAGCTGCCGCGGTTGCGCGCATGCCAAGCCCAGCTCCGAGCGAGCGGAACGGCAACAGCGCATGTCGCGCGCAAACCGAATCTGCACCGGTGTCACGCCCCGGCCCTCACCTGGTCGAAGGAACAGAGGTCGTCCCACACATCACCGAGGTCGGCATTGCCGTCATACGTCGCGATCATGTGTTGCTGCGCCCGGTCCACGCGCAACTGCACCTTGTAGTTGGGATCGCGGACGCTGAGCAGCCGAAACACACGGCCGCGGCCGTGCTTGATGACGAATACGCCGAAGGGCTCGCCGCCCTTCAGGATGCGTTGCTGGATACGGCCAAAGAGGGAGGTTAGCTCGCGCCCGGTGAGCGGCTTGCGTGGCCTCAGGAGGGCTTTGACGCGCACGCGTCCTACGGGCGCAGCGATCGCAGCGCCCGGCAGCAGATCCACGCGCGTCATGCTGAGGCCGCCCCGCCCTCTTCGGCCACTACCTCGGCCGTCATCGAGAGCCCCAGGACCTCCCGCATGAGCTCGAGCGCCGCCGTCTGGATACGCTCGCTCTCTTTCGGGCTGAGGCGCCCATCTGCGACGCCGACCGAAACCTCGGCAACCAGGTCGGCAAACTCCCGGGACACGGAGCCCAGCGTGCCGACGACGTCCTTGGCCACCAGCCCGGGCCGCGGCGGCTCAACGGCCACCAGACCGTGGCGCCAGCACATCGCCTGCAGCGGCGCGTTGTGCCGCTCGACGCCGGCCTCTTCGCACAGCTCGATGACGAGGGAGAACTCCTCCGCGCTCATCGCGTGCGACTCGATACCCGGGCGCAGCTTGTTGCGCAGAGTGTTGGGAGAGACCTGCTTATCCTGGCGCCGGCCCATCGCCTGCGCGAGCGCATCGATGCCGCCTGGGTATCGACGGGCGAGGCTGTAGAGCGCCTCGTGCTGGTCGATGTCGGAGTACTGGTACGTCACGGTAAACCCCCGGAATTTGGCCGTGTTACCAATAGGTCACAGCCGGTTAATCTACGTCTGAAACGCGGCACATCGACCGCGGAGCCCGGGAGAAAACATGCGTCAACCCAAGCCGAAATTCCTTCGCCGTATGTCTCCGCTGGAGAGGCGGCGAAATACCCCCCAGCGTCTCGTGAAAGCGCGTCACCGCGCCGCCGGCAGCTCCCCTGCCAGGACCTACTCGCCTGCCTGCATTCGGTGCAGGTCGATCGTGATGTAGGTCATTTCCGGCCACACCCTCGCCCAGTCCTCTCGCAGGTCCTTTCGGGACACTGCGCCGCCCGAGTGCATCTCGATGGCCACGCACAGCTCGCACTTGAAATGGCGGGCACGGCCAGTACTGATGGCCTTGCGCAGGTAGCCCTCGGTCGTGCCGATGGCAGCGCAGAACGCTGCGCGTTCGGTCTTGCTAAGGTCGTTGAGGTAGGCGAGCAGCTTTTCCATATGGCCGCGAGATTACCATAAAGTAATGCCGCGGTAGTACCTTTTAGGGTTTTACCTTAAAGTAATAGGTAGGGATAATTCGCCCTCATGACGACCGTTGACAACCGCCGCAAGCGCCTCCAGCGCCTGATCACCGAGAAGTACGGGACTCAGGCCGAATTCATCCGCCAGACCGGCGAGAACCAGGGGGAAATCTCCGCGATCGTGCGGGGCGCGAAGGGCTTTGGCGAAAAGAAGGCACGCAAGCTCGAGGCAAAGGCCGGCCTCCCAACGGGCTGGCTGGACTTACCAGACGATCGCAGTGGCACCCCACCAACGGGGGGACAGGTCAGCTATTCAGCAGACCCTTACAATTTCCCGACACTCGGCGACAACTTCGAGACCGGGCCCGACTTGAGGCCGCGGCTCTATCCCGAGATTTCATGGGTACAAGCGGGAATGTGGACAGAAATAGCAGACAACTTTGAACCTGCCGCAGCGCAGGATTGGCACTACTGTCACAAGGATTTGGGGGCGCACGGCTTCATGCTGCGCGTCAAAGGTTTTTCGATGACAGCCCCGCCGGGGCAGTCGCCCTCCTTCCCGGAGGGCATGCTGCTGGGCGTGAATCCTGACGCTGAAGCACTGCCCGGCAAGTTCGTGGTCGTGCGCCGCAACGGTAACGAGGCCACCTTTAAAAAGCTCACCATGGTCGATGGCGATCCCTACCTGGAGGCACTGAATCCAGACTGGCCCAATCGCTTCATTCCCATGCAGAAGGACGACCAGATCTGTGGCGTCATTCAGACGGCCACCTTCGAGCTGTAGCACCACCAGGGCCGCAACGCGCCCGCAATAAAGCCGTCCACCACAGCGCCGCCACAGAGCCGCAGGACGACCATCGCCCCCACATCTCGCGCCGGCTGGGGAGCAGCCGTCGCTCTTTCGCCACGGAAAATTACGCTCCGGCAATAGTCACGCCCGCACATATCACCGTTCGGTATTGACACCGAAAATTACCCTTTGGTAATCTCGCCTCGACCGCACCGCCCGGTGCGCGATTCGAGGAGTCACACCATGAACAAGCTGAAGCGCATCAAGGGCTGGCTGGCCGCGCTCACCGCGGCGGCCGTGGTCGCCGGCGCGCATGCCTACGCCGTACATAGCGACGAGCAATCTGCCCCGCCGCCCCCGACCTACCACGCCTGACCCACCGTGCGGTCGCGCCCCTACTCGAATGCTGCCCTGATGGCCGAATTCCTGCGCCTGAAGGGAAGCGGCCGGCCCGAGGACGCGATTCGCACGCCGCAGATGCGCCTGCAGCTGGTGGCCTCCATCGAGGCCCGCCTGAAGGGCAAGCGCAAGACCCCCGCCAAGCTGCGCGATCCGAACGTGATCGACCACAAGCGCCGCCAGGCCAACGACCTCGACTGAGGACCTTCCCTATGTTGATCGGATTTTCCGGTCGTCCCGGCGCTGGCCAGGACGACGCCGCCGACTATCTCGGCAAGGCGCACGGTTTCGCCGTCATTCGCCTCGATGAACCGCTGCGCCACATATTGGCCGGACACCTGGGAGCGGAGGCGTTCCTCCCGGCTCAGCTTCACGCCCTTGCGAAGGGCTACGCCTCTACCCCCCATGAGTTCCTCGCCACGCTGCGCCAGCACCCGGCGCTGGGGCACGACACGCTCGCCCTTGTTGCGCGCCAGCAGATCGAGGACACCGGCCCCCATCCGACCGTAGTGCCCGACGTCACGAACATCGCGGAGGCGCAGCTGATTCGCTCGCTCGGCGGCATCGTTGTCCGGCTGACAAACAGCCATGCGCCTCACCGCGGCGACGAGCCAGCCATTCCTGACGACCTCATTGCGCAGCGGATCGACGTGCCGGACAGGCCCTTCCCTTTCTTTGACCTGCTCGACAGGCTGGTGGAAGAGCAGGCTTGGGAAGAGGCGGCCGCAGCATGACTACCACCCACCATCACCAGGCCCGCCACGGCGCCGCGCTCACCGCAGCGGCCGAGGCGCACGCCCTGCAGACGCACTGGTACCGCGCGATCGCGTTTTTCTTCCTAGACCCCTGCGAGGCCACCTACACCCAGGTGGCCTGCATGGTCGCCACGGCCCGCGAAGCGATGCGCATGCAAGGCGTGCGCGACTTCGACACACAGATCCGCTCTATCCAGCGCGCGCTCGACGTCATTTTTGATCGTTGGGAAGCCACGAACCTGGTCGTCGCGCTGCAGGCGGAAAAAGACACCATCCGCGCGGCCGCCGAGCACATCGCCCAAGCACTGGCGGCCGCATCGAGCCGCTCGCTCCAGGCAGCACACGACATCGCCAAGGCCGAGCTATCGGTCCAGGGCATCAACGTCGACGACCTCCCCTCCCTCCGCTGATAACACCTTCACCCCGGAGAAATCATGAACCATCGCGCCACCAAGTTTGCGGCGACCTCGCACGCCGCCATCACGTCCCTACCCCGCCAACACGTTGACGACATCGCCGTCGAGAAGATCTCCAACGCGATGAAAGCGCGCCTGGCCGAGAAACGCGCTCAGGGCTATTCAGGCTGGGATGATCCGCGCCTTTGCTCGCTGGAGCTGCTCGCCGGTCTGATGGCCGAATCGATGTGCAAGGGCAAGCTGGTCGACGCGGCCAACTTTGCGGCAATGCTGCATAGCCGCGGCGCGCCGGCCGACCTGGTCGCAGAGCATGCCCGGCGCGCGCTGCTCCGCGGCTCGCGGGAGGACCAGTCCAGCCGCATCGCGGAACTTGTCGCAGAGATTCGCGCACTGCGCACACCGGAGTGCCGCGCATGATTCGCGATCAATTCCTGCTCGACATCAGCCACGAACTCGTCGTCGACAACTTCGCCGGCGGCGGCGGCGCCAGCTGCGGCATCGAGCTGGCTTTGGGCCGCCACGTCGACATCGCGATCAACCACGACCCCGAGGCCGTGGCCATGCACGCGATCAACCATCCGCAGACGGAGCACCACTGCGAATCCGTATGGGACGTGGACCCGTTGGCGCTGACGCGCGGCCGC
>NZ_CAJZAH010000010.1 GCF_914271545.1 Cupriavidus respiraculi | reverse complement strand
AAGCCAACCCCGGGCGCCAAGCGCAAGCGGCAGATCAATCGGCTGGACCTGGAAAGAGCCATCGCGAACTCAACCGCCCCACCCTGTTGAGACGGCACCGAGACCGGCCAGCTGGACTGCCTTACGTATCACGCCCAACGACAAAAAAAGCACGATCGGACTGACATTTGAATGTAGCCAGGGCGCAGACCTTTGAAAACCACCTAGACAAATGATGTCGGCCGTTTTTTCTAATGTCGTACTTGAGATCAATTCAAATGTCGTAGCTCTGCCTGTGGTGCCAAGCTGGCGGCTTTGCCGCCGAGCCAGGAGCGCGATCATGGGACGAGCCGATACCATCACCATGAGCATGCGGGAACTGGACCGGTGCAAGGTCATCCAGGCCGTTGTACACGACGGCCTAATGGTCTGGCGTGCAGCGGAGAAGCTTGGTCTGTCCAGGCGCCACGTCGAACGATTGGTGCAGCGATATCGGGAGGATGGCCCCCGAGGCTTGGTTTCCCGCAAATGGGGGCAGCCCGGGCATCGCCATTTGCCGCTCGGTCTGGAGTCTCGTGTACGCGGCCTGATCCGCGACAGTTACGCCGACTTCGGCCCGACGTTTGCCTGCGAGAAGCTGCGCGAGCGCCATGGCATTGAGATCTCCCCGGCCTGCGTGCGCCGGATCATGATCGATGCCGGCTTCTGGGTGCCGAGGAAGCTGCGCCCGCCCAAGGTCCACCAGCCGCGGCACCGGCGCGCCTGCTTTGGGGAATTGATCCAGATCGATGGCAGCGATCACCGCTGGTTCGAGGACCGGGGGCCGGCTTGCACGCTGCTGGTCTACGTCGACGATGCGACCGGGCAGCTGATGCAACTGCGGTTCGTGCCGACCGAGTCGACCTTCTCGTACTTTGCCGCGACGCGCTCGTATATCGAGCAGCACGGCAAGCCGGTGGCCTTCTACAGCGACAAGGCCGGGGTGTTCCGGGTCAATGCGAAGGATGGGCCGGACGGGCGCGGCTATACGCAGTTTGGGCGGGCGCTGTTCGAGCTGAACATCGACATCCTGTGCGCCAATTCGAGCCAGGCCAAGGGGCGCGTGGAGCGAATGAATAGCACGCTGCAGGACCGGCTGGTCAAGGAACTGCGGCTGCGCGGGATCGACTCGCCGGCGGCCGCGAATGCCTATGCGCCGGCCTTTATCGCCGACTTTAACGCCCGCTTTGCCAAGGTGCCGCGCAGCGACTTCGATGCGCACCGGCCGGTGCGTGGCGATGAAGACCTGACGCGGATCTTTACCTGGCGCGAATGGCGCAAGGTGTCGCAGAACCTGACGTTGCAGTACGACAAGGTCGTGTACCTGCTGCAGGACTGCGTGGCACACCGCAAGCTGATCCACCGGACCATCGAGGTGGCCGAATACCCGGATGGGCGGATCGAGTTATGGGCCGATGGCGCTGCCCTGCCCTACAGCGTGTTCGATCCGCGCGAGACGATCCGGCAGGCGGACATCGTGGAGCACAAGCGGCTGGGGCACGTGCTGGAGATCGCGGCGCGGGTGCAGGCGTTGCGCGAGGACCGACAAACGGCGGGCCCGGCACGCACGCTCAGCGGTGGCGCGGCGATGGCCATGAAGCCAACCCCGGGCGCCAAGCGCAAGCGGCAGATCAATCGGCTGGACCTGGAAAGAGCCATCGCGGGGTCAACCGCCCCACCCTGTTGAGACGGCATCAAGACCGGCCAGCTGGACTGCCTTACGTATCACGCCCAACGACAAAAAAAGCACGGCATCGGAAGCGCGCCATGAACGATCGGGGCTGGATGACCATGAGCCTGCGTGAAGTAGACCGCCTCGAAGCTCGGCGGGCCTGCGGCCGCTATCGATCTTGGCCTCCGGCTCGGCAAGGGTGCATGCGGTTTCGCTGGAAGTCGAAGCTAACAGCTCGCTGGAGAAGCTTTGCCGATGGGCATGCGATCGTCGCTCTGACGGTCGGGTGAACGGCGCATTGCGTAGAGAACTGCCCCCAACCAGCTCGCGGTTGGATCGGATGCAGGTACAAGTTACATCCCGCCGACATCTTGACTATGAAAAAGTTGTGATGGGATACGTGCTCGACCGATGGTGGGGGACCGCTGAGAAGCGTACGGATACAAGAGTGCGAACGTGCGAAGACGCCATCCGGGCCTTACAGCACAGAACTCGTGCAAGCATCAACGAAGACGGCACTATCGTTATCCAGTATCTCATCCCTGTCGGCGACAGAGCATGCATCTCCGTGCCCAAAAATTGCTACAGAGTACTTCCGGTGGGCTATCAGGACACAGCCCGGCAGTTCGCCTTGGAAAGGGCTGCCGAGGAAAACCTTTGGGTTCTCGTCCTGCAAACCGCGCGGGGCCCAAGCGATATAGACTCGAAAAAGATAGCAATTTAGAGGCGTGCCCCGTGGAGGCATCCGAACAGTCGAGTGCCGTCTTGTTGATTTGTACCAGCGTGAATAGAGTTAAAAGAGGGAGTGCGGGCATGTGCGAGGTCCCAGCAGGCGATTCATGATTTCGGAATGCTGCTCCCGTGTTCCTCATCTGAAAGCGCCCCAGTGCTGCATTGCCCGGGAGTAAAGGCCCCTCGCATCATCGCATCATCGCATCACGAGACTATGCCAGCCCTGCATTCTCCTCCTGCTTTTGAAAATAGCGGGTGTAAGAAGCGAGGTGAAACATCTACCATCACACTCCCTCGCTCATTGCGGCGACTTGCGCCGGCGACATAGGCTAGCGTCTCGCCGCCTCTGACAGCGACCGGTTCATACAATAGGTCTTTGACAATATCGATAGGGCACAAGATCGTGACGCTGCGCACCCGCAGGACCTTGGTCACGCCAGGCTCGATATCGGGCGGCCCATGATTTGCGTCCGGATCGCTAACGCGAATTCGCGCATTGAAGTATCCGACCACTGGCAGATTTGTCTGCGTATTCCGATAGCGGGCCTCCACCTGCACATTGACGTCCGAGTCAAGGATGATTCGGCGCGTGTTCTCCGATCGCACGTATGCAAAGCAGTCGCTCTGATCGCACTGTATCGACGTACTCCAATGCAACATAGGCGGCATCGACTGGCCAACACGCGTACTGATATGAAGTATGCAGACAGGAAAAACGGCGGCGAATAAAGCCAGAGCCGCGGTAGTTGCCGGCACTCGCAGGGTCTCGGTCCGGCCCTTTCCTCGACGCCATTGAATCGCTACGGTGGCGCCAATAGCGAGAACAACGTTTGCTAGCGCGTATGCTAGGGCACCGACGTCGCTGCTCATAATCTCCGGTAGCGGCACTCCTAGCACGTGCAACGCGAACGCCGCAAGTGCCGTAGCTCCCCACACGAGCGCGCAATCCGCAGTATGCGCGGATAGTACGTGACACGTCCTCTCGAATCCCTGCTTGCTTAGTGCCCACCGCCTTAGGTTTATATTGGCAAGCGCAGCGGTACATGCAATCAGCGTCATCCAGAGCCCGACGGCGAAGATGAGCACTAGCGACAGGCTGCTCAACTTGACCGTCTGCAGGTCTTCGTTGATCTGGGACGCGCTTTCCAAAACTTGCCCGATCACAGTGCGGATCACATCCGTCGATCCATAGGAGGACTGCGCGAATGTGATCGTCTGGACAGTGAAGAGATTGAACCCCGCCATCGAAATCACCTGCAACACGGACGCGACGAGCAGGAAACGCGGCCATGGAACCGCGTCGTCTGGCGTGCGCATACCGTCATAGCGGGCTGTTGCACGAACTGCCCACTCATACGTTTTCCTGAACTGGGCGACCGGGACAGCCAGTGCGCTTAGTACGTAGGTTCTTGCGGTACTCGAAATGTTTTCGCTCGAATTCACATCTATTGCCTTATTGTCATGAGGCACAACTCACGGATGACCTCTGACGCGCTGGCATCGACAGGCCGATGCAAGTGATGCTCCCATCGGACCGACACTGGTCGCCCTCGGTTCACCGGCTAGAACACGCGCGTCGGGACGACTGCGAGGAGAAGCCCTCTATCCATGATCTAACGGCACACCCAATCCGTTCTGAAGTCGCTGCCTAATCAAAATGACGTCGCATCGATACCTTTAAACGGGGAAATCTTCGAGGTGCGTACTGTGTATATATCGATCCTCGCAGGTCGCTGGCTGTTGCGGCGTATGGACTCGCAAGGCGCGGCCGGAGGCTGGGAAGCCACAATCCAAGGGCGTCCAGGCACACAGGGCGAAGCCCGACCGCATCCGCACCGAACGCGGATCAGATTCGCATAGCAATCGCACCAAATCGATAGCGGCTGGTGGCGAGACAATTCCACAATGCGGGCAGCAAGGCAGCACCGCGATAGCAATTTGGAAGCGCATCGGGAGGAATGGCCAATGTCGGACAGCGATCTACTGGCGCAGATCAGTGCCATCGCGCCGCGGACGAAGGCAGCGCGCCTGCGCGCCCTGATGCCGGCCATCGAGGCGAAGCTCGCCACCGGCGCGAGCGCGCAGGATGTCGTGGCTGTGCTCGAGCGAGGCGGATTGTCCCTGTCCCTCGGCACGTTTCGCAATTACCTCGCGCGATACAGGCGCAATAATGAGGCTGCGGCCGGCACGCTGCGTTCAGCCGTGCGGCTCGGTCGCGATAGCCGGTCCACCAGGCTGTCCATGCCCCCCTCCGCCGGCATGCCGCGCGTGCCCCAACCGATCGCCGGCCTTCATGAAGCGATGTACCCGGACGCGGCGGCACAGGCAGAGTCCATGGCGCAGTACGAACGGCTCGGCAAGGCGCTCGCGCGCCAGAACCCGTCCGGCGGCTAGCCTTCGCATCAATGCTAAGAGCCCCGCGCTGCGGGGCTCTCACACGGTTCGGTATCCGTCGCCTATCCCTTGAGCCGGCGCATCTCCTCGGCAAGCGTCCATAGCGCGCGGTTGAGGCGGATCGACGAATCAATGCCCATCACGGGCCGGGTATGCATGCGTCTTCCACTCCGCGAGCGGCCGGCAAGGCCACCGCGAACCATGTTTTCCTGCACGCGATTGAGCGTCGTCCAAAGATCGCCGCCGACATCGTCCGGCCGTCGTGGCGCCAGCAGCTGGGCCGGCGTGATGGGCGTGACGGGCGCAATGGCTGCGGAACCGGCACACGCCTGCGCATTGTCATATCGCAGTGCCAGGGCGGCCCTGGCAAACGCCGCCTGCTCCGCCCCTGCCAGCGGCAATGCCTTCATGCCCGCCTTGGCCTCCGCAATCGGCCGGAAACCTTCCAGCACGTCATACGCGCCCTGCACGACATCGGTCAGGATGTCGCCCTTGTGCGGGACCCGAATATCGGCGCTCGCAGTGCCGCAGACGAGTCCATTCTTGCAGACAAAGCGGAACATGCCCGCCAGCATCTGGTAAGCGCTGGTGCCGTCATGCGAATTGATCAGGATGATCTCGTTCGCTTCCTCGCCAGCGATGTCGCTGGCATGGCGCAGCCGGACCATGTGCTTGGTATGGTCCCGCCGATGTTCATGCCGGACCCGGGTCTGGCACACCATAAACGGCTGGAAACCCTCCCGTCGCAGCTCGGACAGGACAGCTGCGGTCGGGATATACGCATAGCGGTCGGATCGGCTGGCGTGCTTCTCCGCTGAAAAAATCGACGGGGCGACAAGCCGGATCTGCTCGTCGGACAGGGGCACATCGGATTGCAGCGCATGCGCGGTATGGGTGAATCGGCTGGCCAGTTGCATCACTCTCTCCTGTAAGTCGGGTTCCAATTCGGTAGGTGGCCCGGGCTTTCGGACCGGAGGAACGCACACCGATCCGAAGGCTCCGGGGCCCGCGTCAATACTCCGTCGGTAAAAGCAGCGTGGTAATGCTGCGGTCAGCCTCGGTGATGACCCAGAGGCGCGGCCCGTCGCCGATGCGGTACGCGGAATGCAACCTGCCGCCTTTCGAGACGGCGCTCTCGTTGGCTCGGCGGTCTTCCTCACAGAGGTCGCCCCAATCGCCGGTCACATGCCGCGCGAGATAGACCAGCGGATCCTCCCCGCCGGCGTTTAGCGCCTGCCACGCGCCGGTCGTGATGCAAAGCAGGCCTAGACCGAAACGGGCAGGTCTGCGTAACAGATGGCTGATGCGATCGTCTTGCATGGTGATGCTCCTTGTCGAAAGTGCGCCGGAGCGGCGCGTATCGGATGCTCTTGGGTGAGCCTCGGGGGGTGCGGGGGGAACGCCCGCGTTGTCGGTGGTGCCGGGGTTGCGGATGGTCGGTGTGCTCATGGTTCGCCTCGCTGGTTTCGTCCTGTCGCTTCTGCTCTTCGGAGCCGCCTCGGCGCTTGGGCAGCACGGTCCGGCCTCAGTGCAAGGGCGCGCCCGGAGGCCGCACGCGGAGCGCAGCCGCAGGCGAGCACCGAACGGGTGAGGACGCGGCGAAGCGAACCCTTGTACTGAGGCCGGACCGTGCTAAGCGACGGAAAGAGGCGGCTCCGAAGAGCAGAAGCGACGCGCCTGGACGAAACCAGCGAGGCGGAGCGGACCGATGCGCTGTCCGCAACCCCGGCACCACAGCGCGGGGCCGCAGGACCCGCGCTCCCCCGCCGCCGCGCGGCGCACAACAGCGCCGGCGCACGCCGGCAGGGCAACGCCCGGCAAGCGATAGCGCGCAGTGGCGACGCCCGCAGGGTGGCGTCACGGAGGCGTCAGGGATGGAAGCCCGAAGGGGCGAGATCCGCGTCAGCGGAGCTCGATGCGAAGCACGAGAGCCCGGCCCGCAGCGCAGCGGAGGGAGACGCTAAGGTGGACCGAACTGGGCCTGCCCAGGTGCTACGGCAAAGACGCAGTGGACCGACCAGAACCTCGCAGCCCGGGCGATGCAACGCATGGAGCCAAGGACGGCCAACTTAATAGGAAGAAAGCCGGTCCAGTGCGTGCACTGGTGCTGCCCAGAGAGCCCATCGAGCAGACCGCCCTCCACCAAGGGGAGAGCCGCAGGGGCGATCCTGGAGGGCGCTCCCGTCATCCGCTCGCGGGACGGCGGATTGGCGCCAGGCACACGGGACAACAGCCACCAGGCGTCGGCGGACGGTACCTGGGCGAAAAGGCACGCCTCTTCAGCATGAAGCGACGCGCGTGGACTGGGGGTAGCCTGGCATCATCGATCCAGAAGCGCCAATGGCCGCCACCGATTGTGGCCGAAGCGTCCTGCCGGCTGTCGACCTCACGGAAGCGGGCAACTCCCAGTCAGGATCGACGCCGATGATGGCGCGGTTCGCCAGTTTGCTGCGTTGGCGGTACGCGGAACGTCGCCGGCGGAACGGCGACATCAGCTAGGCACGCATGCTCCGCCCGATAGCCATGTACACGCGCCCGACCACTGTTGCGGCCTTAGAGGACGCGCTGCGCTACCTCGGCGCGATATGGACCCAGAAGGCATCCCCGCTCCCATCGAAGACAAAGCTGGAATAGGGATTCTTCAGCGTCCCGCGCTGTCCGGTCTCGTACGACATGTCGATCACGCGCTGTCTGGCGTAGAAGTCTGCCAGCGCGCTACCCACCGCACGATTGTCCGTGCGAGAGACAAAGCGCGCCGACGTCGTGGTGCGGCCGGCAAACGCGCCCTCATAGGTGCTCGCGAATGGGTACTCATCGCAATCGCAGGGATCGGCCCGCTCGTTCGGGCAGGATGCGCTGTGCTGCGGATGCAAACTGATGACGGAAGTGCTCACCGTCGAGCAGGAGGCATAACGGTTCGCGTCGCGCATGGCAGCGATCTGCGTCCGGTGCAGCGCCCCACGCTCGGCCATGGCGCTCTCATCGGCAATCGCCCGGAAGCCAGGCCGCATCCGGAAGCGCCCCGGCGCCCCATGTCCCAGCGCATCGTCCATGTGCGCCACCGCCTCGGCACCAGCCTCCGCACCGCTCGACACGACGAACACGGCGGCAGCCTGCGGGAAGATGCACCCCTTGGTACCCGCCCTTGCCACGCCACGATCGCAGCGTATCCGGACCCCCGCGGCATCCAGCCCCGCGTCGAACACTGGAGCATCGCCGGGGGACACATCAGACGATCTGCCGCTCCCCGCACCACTACCGACGGCATGACTTGCATCCCTTACCCAATAGGCGAACGTGTTGAACGCCAGGTCGAACGTCACCACGTCCTTGACTTGTCCCGGCCGCGGCGTCCAGTCGAACTCGATGACGTATTCCCCCGACACTTCGCGCCCGTCGACCGGTACCGCGATCGGATCACCGGACGCGACATGGCAGGCGGGCGGCTCATCAAACAGCTCCTGTGCCGGGCCGCACGTGAACACGGGCTTCACCTGGACCATGAGCACCCCGTCGCCTTCCGACCACACCGGACCCCGCGTGACATCCACCGCGCGCAACGCCACACTGACCCGCTTTCGCAGGGCATTGGAAGGCCCGTACACGCTGACTCTGGATACGAACCTGGCGGTCCCAATGGACCCGACGCTCCCCTTCCCGCCCTCCTCCCCATCGGGTCCGGCCCGTACCCGCCCCGCTTCCGCGTCTCCAACGCGCAAGGCCACGGGCGCACTCTCACCCTGCCGACAATCGACATGCCGGCTTACCAGAGCCCGAAGCCGATTGATGCCTGGCGTCGGATCCGCCATCGGCACAAAATCCCGCTCATCGATGCACCGCTCCTCCGTCAACGAAGGCACATCCGGCAGGGGAGCCGGCGCCGCTAGCATTGGGGCAACGCCCGTCATTCGAGCCACCGGACCTGGCACGCCGGGACTTCCCGCGCAACTCGCCAGCAGCGTCCCCGCCAGCACGGCCCCAATGACCGTACATCGATCGACATAGCGCATGCAGTCCCCTGCTAGTTCCGTTGTCCTTAGGAGGCGGCCGTGGAAACTACAGACGCCCGCGTACCAGTTCGGTCATCACTCAGTCGAACCGAGGCAATAAAACTCATCGGCCAGCCTGATCAGCGATTCGGGATACTCAACTCTGTTCCAAGCGGACCCGTGCAGCGCGACCATCAACTCGCCCAACCCTGCCCAGCGGTGGCAAAGCGCGTAGATACCGCGGCACCTGGACCGCTTTCCCGGTCAGCCGCCGTCGGGAACCGAGACACTGGAATCGACGGTACTTCTGGATGACCTCACACCGCTCTCCTGCTGATCGTCCTGAATGGCACTGGTAGGGACATGCTTGCCGAGCTGGCGGTGCAGCCGCTGTAGAGAGCAGGCAATTCGGTTCTCTTTTTTGCCATGGAGATCTCGGCATCGGGGCTCAGGCACCGCACCTAGTGGCTACCGCTGAGCGTCATAGATCATGAGCCAGCTAACAGAAGCGTCTCCACGTGGCCCCGTGGCGGCCGCTGTCGGGTGCGGACTGAGCTTGTCGGTCATCGCGGCAGAAGACTGGCGCGCTGTCACCGCGCGGCACCCCCTTTTTATGGGACTCCAGAACCGGCTTCCTTGATGGTCTCTCCGCCAATCCGGCTCCGGCATCGTTGTAGCGATGGCCGTCTTCTGCATCTAATCAGAGAATTTCCGACGCTTCTTATGCGTGGCGTCAAAGCAGACTACCGCTGAAAGCCCAATGCTGTCCGGCAACGCGATTCCCGCGGCCGCTGGACGGCAATCTCTATACCCCCCAAAGCGGGGGTCAAGTCCGCCCTAAACTCGCCGACTAATGACTGTTCGGCATCGAGCAGGCCCATACCGGCCCTGAATCCGCGAGACGGAGACTACCGCGCAGTTGAGCGACGAGAAAGCGGTCGACCCCACTGCGCCACAAGCGCATCACCGGTAGAGATGCTCTTCTTGGATCCTTTCGGCGAGAAGCTCCCGGCCAGGCTAGCCTGTCGGCTCTGAACCAACCACCAGAAAATGGACAATTCATCAATGGAAACGCCCGTTACGCTGCGCCAGGCGTACCTCATCATGTTCGATTTCCTCGAAAGGGAATGGGTTCGGCTCAACCGGCCGGACGATCTTGGCGCACTGCTCAGCAGCCTTGCGTTGTGGAATGAGCGCAATGGGAAAGGCGTTCCGATGGATGCCGCGATATTCCCAGAGTGGATCGAGGGTGCCCGCCGTGTGCTCCACAGTGACCGGACAACGGACGGCTATACGAATGCCGACATCAGACTTTTGACGAGGTCACCAAGAGATTGACGTGTCCTTGACCCGGTTAGTCGTCCGCATCGGGTCGGCAGCGTCCAGCCGTCAGACACAACAACCGACCAGCTTCTAAAGACGCGGGTTCGCGACCACAACTAATCTCCAAGCGGCGGACCGCCTTCCACACGCCGACGCAAAGAGTTCCAACCCGAGCAGATACCGAACAACATGAAGCTGTCAGGTTTCCCCCAGCAGCCAGCCGGACCGAGAAACAGGCGATGCCGCCCGTTGCGAGCACTGTTCTACTCATTGACCACTGCACTGCTCGTGGGCTGTGCATCAGAGTATCCCCGCCCACCTGACTGGGCCCCGCCCGTCACAGCCCCCGACGCGGCATGCCCGCGTCTCGAGGGTCTCTACGATGATGGCGGGGAATCCGCTAATCGCGATGCCTTGCGATCGGACCTTAGTTTGTCGGTTTGGCTGCTGCGCTATATGCCTTCGGGCCGTGGCGCGCGTGTCCATTTACGCCTGGCGGGCTATGGCGGCAGCCAGACGCGCCTAGAGGTGACGGTGCTGGATGCCACCGGAAGCGTGCTGCGCAGCCAAGTGCTGGAGCGCGGCACTGACGACAGGCAGCAGGAGACATTCTGGTGCTCGGAGGGCGTGCTGTGGCTGCCGATGGTCACCAAGGTGATCAAAGACGGCACGGGGATCGGGACCAACAGCACGCAGAAGGGACTGCAATTGGCGCAGGACGGTACGCTACTGGGCGTTCACCGAAGTGCGGGGGTTGCGCTTATCGGCTGGGTGGTCCCGATTGCCTTGTCCCACGACATCTGGTTTCGCTGGCCCGCGGTCGACGAGCGGCGGCCGCCTTCGAACGCGCGCGCGCAGCAACAGAATCTCGAACACCCGGCAGCTAGAGCGCAAGAAGCGCATTGAGCGCGCCACGCACCATTTGCCGGACCAGCGCATGGGCAAGCCGTTTGCACAGGCTCTCCGCCCACTGCGACACGCGGTCCAGTTGCTGTGGAGCGCCGTTCCATTTGGCACCCCTCGTCGGCATGGCGGCCTCGGTATCAGATGCGAGACAGACTAGCGACCATCGAAGAGCGGATTCCTTCATTTTGTTTATGAGGCGGATATCGGCGACGATTGCTACGTCCATCTCAGGCGACCGAAGGCTAATTCGACCGGTCATGAAGATGGACTGTCGCTCCCGGTGCGTCCGGATGTGAGCTAGGTTCAGCACCATCCTGCCAAGCGACGACTGTCCATGGCTGGATGGCAGTGAACGCAATGCGCTGGCCGTCTTGATAGACCGGTGCACATCGCATGGAATAGACCGAGCGTACGGCTTCGAAATCCATTGCTTCGTTGCCGGACAAGGTGACGATCGCTGCTTTTCTGACGAATCCGTCCGGATCCGTGGTGAATCGAACGCTGGCCGAAGCTTGCTGACCCGGAGGCAAGCCAACATGATAGGGGGGCATCGGCCTGGTGCAGGGATGGCGCCCTCCGATCATCTCAGGCTCAACGTTCGGCGCGCAACGCTGAAAAAGCGCTGCGCGGTATCTGGCTTGAGCTTCCAACACGTTCGGCACGAAACGCAGACGCATCAGCCGATCTATCACCGGCATCCCCATCCATGCCAAATACTCCCGCGTGCCGGCGGCCGTCAGTGTGACAGTGGTCGTGGTCGTTCGCGCCATGCCCCTATCACCAGCAAGCCGCTCCATCATGCCGATCATCATACGGCCGGCGTCGGATTCTAGAATGGCAACTAAAGATTGCTGCTCATGCGAGCTCAGGTCGGCTCTGAGGCCGTCTGCCAAGGCGTCGCCCAACTGCGCCGGATCGATGTTCCGAACACACTGGAGCACATCGGGCGAATAGTTCAGCGATGATTGCCGAGCCTCTGCAAGGAAGCGATCGGCCAACTAGAAGCCGAGGAATAGCCGAGAAATTCCCCGCATTTGTGCATCGGTCGCACCCTCAGACGGAGTCTGAGCTATGGCGGAGAGCGGCACTGCGGCGGAAAGGAGCCAGCAGAAAACGACACCCGATTTTGCGAGCAACGACATCACTGTGATCTCGAGTTGAGCCCACATTCCGGGTGACAGGCGTTAACCATGAATCACAATGAAGGTTTTGTGACCTCTCGGTCGTTCCGGATCTTGTATTCCTTGCGCACCATGCATCGCCGCTGCGAGCGTGAGCGAAGACAACAAAGGACGTCCATTTGCGCGAGATTAAGACGCGTCGCTCCGAGTCAGCGCGCTGGCGCCGGCGATTCGTGCAACCGAAATTGAGGGCGTTGAAAAATCAAGCAAAGATCTGGCCGGAAGACGTAGTCGTGCGTCGCTTGCCGGCCAGGAGCGGTCATTCAGCTGCGTTCACCAGAGTGTCGATTGTTCGCGCCACAGGCGGCTTGTCTCTGGCGCCTTGCGTGTCCGTTTCAAGCCGGACCGTCAGGACTCCACTAAGCTGCGATAGCGGCACGCATGGACCGGCCGCACTCTACAAGCTTGAAGGACCGCTTTGGACCGGCTTGTGCCGGCTTGCCTGGGCCTAACCGATCTCGCGCTTGGTCGGATAGCCCGCGCACACACGCGGACATACAAACGGCGGCTCTGTGCTGGACGCCTGCGCTTGCGTGGGCCATCGCATCTTGGCCCACCCCTCATGCACTAGCACCCTTACGTCCCGTCGGACCCCACCGATTGGTGGACCTGAACTCCGAACTGCCGCAGATCATCCGATACACTTGCAATCTTTACGACTGCGCGCACGCCAGGCATGCTTGACAGTGGAAGCGCTACGCCGGTGCCGAAATCGATAGCGGTCTTTTCGAGGATTCTGAGCTTGATATCTACAAAAATGCGACTTTCGCCCGTGCTTTTCCTCAAGACTGCGGCAATGTCCACCTGTTTGGTCACCCTTTTGCTGAACTCCACGGGGGCTTCTGCCGCGAGTATCGATGGGTGGGAAGCAAGCTATGTCGACATGAACTGCATCGCCGACGGTGTGGCGTTGGACCCGCAGAATAACTACGTCTGGAACGTGAAGCTCATTCACCCGGCTCAAAATCAGCTGACCCTAGTTACCGGCTTGTATAACAAGGAAGTCGCAGGCATGTTCCAGGGAGTTGAACTCGGCAAGGATGTGAAAGTTTGGCTGCTTATTGGAGGGAGCGAATTCCAGGCAAACGAGGTTATGTTCGATAAAGAAGGTTGGCTCGTACTAAGCCTTGACAACAGCAATAAACTTCAAAGCAGCATCACCAGAGCGCCCATAGTTTCACTGATTATGAAGCCGAACCAAAAAACCGATAAATTCCGCTTGTCCACTTTGCATCTTTCGAATGCGAAAACTGCATTCGATTGGCTTCACAAATGCACAGTATCTGGCATACGCTCGTTGCCGACCCGTTAGGATTGCTTGTAGAGACCCAAGGGGGTAGAAGCGAGCCAGACCGGAGTGGCTGTCATTTCTGAGTTCGAAGAAAGCGAATCGCACGCGAGTCGTGCGTTCCATCTCCCAGCAGTGAGTCCTTCGCCGCCAGTCCTCCACTACTCACCGCCTGGCGGTGTAGCAGTTCTTCGCGTAGTCCTGAATCTTGCCTTTGACGCCGCTGATGTCAACTGAGGCCGTGTATCCCACGGCCCCGTCCGCAGCAATCCAGGCGGTAATGGTCTTGGATGACAACAAGGTCCGCATGTCGGCAGATCTCAATTCCCGATGTACCCACACGACCGCCCCCCTGCTCTGGAGCCCCTGTGCAGTGGCCCCCTTTCTCTGAGGCTGAATCTCTGTTCCGTCGAACGTGAAATACGAGTTCGTGGCCCACTCGAATTTACCTTTGGCATCCGCTTCAGTGGTGACCAGCCCACCGCCCAACCCCATCTTCCCATCAAAGCACGTGAACAGGAAACGGGCACTCCAGTTTGCATACTCCTGTTCCACTTTCAAATAGGTTGCACCTTGGGCCTGTTTCAGCTCCGCGGTTGCCGGCTGTGTCCCGTTATTCGAGAATCGCAGCTTCGCCGCATCTTGCGCGGTCAACCAAAGAATGTCCTCAGGACGCACTGAGGCTGACGCCGAAAATGCCAAGGCATCGACGCCCATATTCTGTAGATATGCCACGATGAGACCGCTCGTTTCCTGGCTCGTGCCATTGTCTATCGTTGTGCTTTTGGCCGAAAACTGATGAAGCCCCAGCTTTGTCTCCTTACCTGAGAAGTATCGCCCACGACCGCCCGCAAACGCGTAGGCGCACGCGCTCGCACAATATCCCCGTTCAACCATCTGGCCTTGCGAATACGTCGCGATGCCCGTGTCGAATCCGAGGCTGCGGATTTTGGTGCCGAGTTGTATGCCACCAAACAGAGATCCGCCCGGGGAATTTAACAGCACGGTCGCGGAGGTTATATGGTTTGCCTTGACGAACCGCTCAAAGTCCATCGCCGTGGACGCGGTAATCTCACCATCCGCGTAGATTCTCGTTTCGCCGCCCCCGCGATTGATCCATGACAGCGCGTCATACGCATCATGCTTCGGAGCGGAGAATGTCATGGCATCTGCATTTCCCACCGACAGGGCAATGGCTAATAACGAAGCCTTAGCGAAGATTTTCATTTTCAAGGTTATAGATTACCTAGCGAGCTAGGTCCGCAACGACTGGCAGTGTAGCTGAACTGCCTTCCCTTGTTGCACCCCTCTCTGCGCGGGGAGACGGCCGCATCCACCGGCTTGACAGCCCTTTAGCGGGATATGAACAAGGCTGAGAATTTCACCTAATCGGCCAGTTAAGCGAAAGCCGTTCCGTGGAGAGGCGACGCCGACTGGCGTCGCCTCTAACGACCGGCGAACGCTCAAGAGCGGCCACCGTCGGCCTACATGTTCACCGGCAGTTAAGGGGCGTACAGCGCCCCTTGGAGGAAGCGCCAGCTAGGTCTCCCTTCATCTGAAGACCGTCATGGACGCGCTCAACTCCCCTGCAGTTCGTCGCGTCCCTTGGAACAAGGGCAAAGCTCACGGGTCAGAAACCGCCCTTGAAGCTCAAGGAGATCCGGGCCATCCGAACCAGGCTGCAGATGTCGGCGAACGCGCGATAGCCTTGATGTCTGGATCCGAGTACGCCCCTCCTGCGGCAATCGGATTACCTGTTTACCAGTCGGCTCGACGCCTCGGCCCGTCTTTCTACGCGACAGTACGCCCGCTTGGTTCATCGTTGGATCGCGTCTATCGGCCCAAATGACTCGGCATACGGAACACACATCCTGCGCCGAACGAAGGTGTCATTGATCTACCGGCGTAGGAAGAACCTGCGCAGTCCAGTTGCCACTCGGGCACACGAAGATCGAAAGCACGGTCAGATATCTCGGCATCGAGGTCGACGACGCTCTCGAGATGGCGGAGCAGACTGAAGTTTGATAGCACCACGGCCGGCGAGCGGTCGCTTGCCGGCCAGAAGCGGTCTGTCGATGCTGAGACCGAAAGCCGTCAGCGTTTGGCGTAGGCACGAAAAAAATCGTCGATAATGGAAACCCTAACAAGAGCGAGGGAGCGAGACATGAGCTGCAAGATCCGGCGTTCGGAGTCCCGTTCATGAGCCTTGATCGCATCCAGCTGCTCCGGAATGTGGGGCAATTCGACTCGGTGAACGAAGGGGCTCAACTACCGCTCACGCGCTTGACGCTGATCTACGCAGAGAACGGTCGCGGAAAGACGACCCTTGCCTCCATCCTGCGATCCGCAGGCACCGGCGACGCCCAGCTTGTCACCGAGCGCCATCGCCTTGGGTCTCAGCATCCACCACACTTGGTCCTCGCTCCTCGGGCAGGTCCACCGCTTGTCTTTCAGAACGGTACATGGTCAACCACGCTGCCCGGCATCGCTGTCTTCGATGACCACTTCGTCGCGCAGAATGTCTGCGCAGGCGTCGAGATCGGCCCGTCACACCGACAGAATCTGCATGAGTTGATTCTTGGAGCGCAGGGCGTTGCGTTGAACGCCGCCCTTCAAGCCCACGTGGCTCGTATCGAGGAGCACAACCGCACCTTGCGCGCGCTCAGCGATGCGATCCCGGCCGAAGCGCGTGGCGTCATGGCAGTTGACGCATTTTGCGCTTTAGTGGCCGACGCAAACATCGACGGCGCGATCCGCGAGGCGGAGCGCAACTTGGCTGCGGCGCAGTCGGCCGATGCCGTGCGACAGGCTGAGCCGTTTATCGCTTTCAGCTTGCCTGCTATCGACACCCAAGCCATCGACGCGCTTCTCGCCCGCACGCTGCCTGATCTTGAGGCCGCCGCTGCCGCCGCCGTCCAGGCCCATCTGGCCAAGCTCGGTCGTGAAGGGGCAACCTGGATCAGTGAAGGCATGCAGGGGGTTGCCAGCGCTTCTGCCGGCCTGGACCACAAGATCTGCCCGTTCTGTGCTCAGGACTTGGCCGGCTCGCCGCTATTGCGCCACTACCAGGCATATTTCAGCGCGGCCTACGACGGGTTGAAACGCGATGTAGCACAGCAGATCCAGGCGTTGAACGACACTCATGGCGGACTTGCGGCTCTCACCTTTGAACGGTCTGTACGCGATGCGGAGCAGCGTCGCACCTTTTGGGGCACCTTCCTGCAGGCGCCGGAGATCACAGTCGACGCCGCCGTACTGACACGTGCCTGGATTGAAGCAAGAGATGCGGTCGCAGAAGCGCTCGCCGCAAAGCAGGCCGCGCCTCTGGAAGGCAGCGTGCTGCCCGAACCTGCGCTGGCCGCCATCGCCGCATACGAGAGGGCCAAGGTGGACATCACCGCCTGTTCGGAAGCGCTGCTGGCTTGCAATGCCCAGATCGCCCTCGTCAAAGAGCGCGCGGCAACGGCCAACGTAGCAGCACTGACCACCGATCTGGCAAGACTGCGGAGCACTCGAGCGCGTCACGCAGCGGCAGTGGCGCCGCACTGCGACGCATACCTGGCGGAGAAGCGGGCAAAGACCCAAACCGAAGGACTGAGAGCGCAGGCGCGCGACGCGCTAGACAACTACCGACGGAACATCTTTCCGGCTTACCAGGGTGTAATTAACGACTACCTTGGTCGCTTCAATGCCGGCTTTCGCCTTGACCAAGTCGACTCAGTCAATACACGAGGAGGGTCGGCGTGCTCGTACAGCGTGTTGATCAACAACTCAGCGGTTCCCCAGACTGCCGATGCAGGTCCTTCGTTCCGCAACACGCTTAGCGCCGGGGATCGCAATGCGCTTGCGCTTGCATTCTTCTTTACTTCACTGGAGCAAGACCACCAGCTCGCGCAGAAGATCGTGGTCATCGATGACCCGATGACGAGCCTCGATGAACATCGTTCGTTGACCACCGTGCAGGAGATGCGTCGCCTGCTTCCCCGCGTTGCCCAGCTGATCGTGCTTTCGCACTCGAAGCCCTTTCTTTGCAACCTGTGGGAGGGCGCGAACGGAGCCGACCGCTCGGCTATCAGGCTTGTTCGCGCGGCAGCGGGCTCCACATTCGCCACCTGGGATGTCCGTCAGGACTGCATCACGGAGCATGATCGTCGTCACGAACTCGTAACCGCCTATCTGCAAGCCGCTGATCCGGCTGTCGAACGTCAGGTAGCTGCTGCCTTGCGCCACATCCTCGAGGCGTTTGCGCGCGTTGCCTTCCCTTCCACATTTCCGCCAGGTGCGCTGCTCGGGCCGTTCCTTGGCATCTGCGAGCAGCGAGTAAACACGCCGGCGCAGATCCTGGGCCAGGCCGACATCGCGGAGCTTCGGGCGCTGCTGGACTATGCCAACCTGTTCCACCACGACAGCAACCCTGCGTGGGCATCGCAGGTCATCAATGACCAGGCGCTCGTTGACTTCGCTCGGCGCACGCTTGCTTTTGCCAGACGGTAGGCGCGCCGTCAGCCGTTACCCGGAAACTATGGACAGATATGACAGGCCGGTCAGCAGATCACGGCCTTGCCTACGCCACGAACCTAATCCCACTTGTTTCACGCACCACTCCGGATTTGGCGGTAGGGTTCTGCGCGAGACCGGGAGGCGGCGACTGTCCGCTTTTGCTAGCGGACTGGCGTCCGTCATAAAGCGGTCACTACCAGCTAACTCCTTCCGACCTTGGATACCCTTCAACGGATGCACGACCTTGCCTTCACCGGTCGAGAGCCAAATACCAGGCAGGTTCGCAGCTGATTGCGAACCACTCGGGCAACGCACCCGCAACTATAAGTTTGGCGTTCCCAAACAGGGCTCAATTACGCCGACAACCTCCACCATCCGGCCGGGTATAGGCATTGATTTCCGGCAGATTCGTTCGGACAAAGGCTGCCGAACGGCGAATCGTCGCGGATCGACCGCCGGCGCCTCATGCGAATGGCGTCGCGCAACCATGCGGTGATCAACTACAACAGTCGCAAAGGAGCTTGCAATCTGAGGTTCTTGGCCCTTACGTCTCAACCCTGCTCAATGCGGAACTTCTCCCGGTTCTTTCCGAGCCAGCCCGGAGCGCGTCCCCGGCCCGACCAGGTCTTTCCGGTTTTCGGGTCCTGGTACATCGGGACCGATTCGGATGGCGCCCTAGTGCGCGGACGGCCCCTACCGCGCCGGCGAGCCAAATCGTCGACCGTCAGGCCATATTGATCCATCAGTTCGCGAATATGCTCGATTGCCGCACCGACTTCTGCCTGGCGCGCTTCTTCCAGTTGCACCTCCAATGCTTCCTTTTGCGCCAATAGCTCTTTGTATGTCGTCACTTAAATCTCCTAGAGGTAACCGCGAGTTGGACAACTGAGTCTAAAGGAAATTCCGGCCGATTGGCCAGTTAGGGGCCGCCACCAAAAACATCTCTCGGAATTGGCACACGAGGCCGATATCAACGCCCGGGAAGCTCGACCGGAACTAAGAGCGGCAATGCGGCGGCAAACCAGTGTGGCGCCAAAGCGCGCGGCGCGCCATGCTTTACCACAGAAAGGTCGTAACGACCGGAAGTGTTCAAGACAGCCGATACTTCCGCTTTCGAGCCCATTGGGAAAGCATTCGGTGCACCGTGATGTCGCACCTCCGGAATTGCTTGGTGCCCTGGCGCCTATGGGACAATGCATAGCAGCAATGACCTCTAAAGTATCCACCCTATGGCCCTGACCCAAATGCAGATCATCCAATCACTGGGTGAGGCAATGAACTGGTTCGAGCGAGAGATCAACTGGGGTGTGCCGCCCACCGAACTCAGACACCTGTGCGGGCGAATCGGAGAGCTCTACGCCGCCCTGATCACGGACGGGCAGATGGCGACGTCGGTCAATCAGAAAGGCTACGACGTCGTCGCAAAGAACGGGGACTACATTTCCGTCAAGACAACCGCCGTCATGTCACCGAGCATGCGGGTGGCTTTCAATCCGAGCACACTTTCTCTCGTGCAACGGGTGATCGTGCTTAGAATCAATGTGGAAGAGATGCAGATCGAAACGTTGCTCGATCTGCCAATCCAAGAGGCCCAGCCGTTGATGAAGTCGATCGACGGGAAACTGTGCCTGACCTATGCACAGCTCGTCCAGCGCAGCAGTGTCAAGAAGCCCGTGAAAGAGCTGAGGGCGGCCGCCTACAATGGATACGACGTTCGCGAGCTGGAGACGGGCACGATCGAAGTCGCGCGCGATGGCCAACTCATAGAGCCAGCGTTGCCGGTCCTTAGAGAACTGGCCGAACCCTTGCAGATCAGCATACTCAACGCAAGCGGAAACAAGCGCAATACCCGCCAGTTGGGCAGCGCCATTATTCGCGCGCTTCGGGCGAGCAATGAGCATCTCTTGGAAACGCCGCCCGACGATGACGGCCCCCTAGACATCTAGGGCAGAGACAAGGCGCCCGACACGCCAACCGTTGTGCCTTCGCGCTTACCCAAGCCCGTCACGAGGTCGGGACACCGCTACTCTCCAGGCTCGAATCAGTAGACCCACCGTCTTCAGCGAGCCCGCGGCGCACATGCGGAGGCCCGCTCATGGTCCGACCGCCTGACCATACAGCGGCTCCCAGATCGGTCTGCTCTCCCACGTTGCAACGACGTCAGCCCGACATCCGCCGGACGATCCGTGCCTCCCTAAGCCAAGGGAATGCAGTCCGCAAAGTCACGGTGCAGCTGGCGGACGGGCTCCATTCTGTCGGCATCCCCCGATACAACCGCGGCCAGCTGCGCAGCCACGCAGACGAGTCCATTTGCATTCTTCAGGACATTCTCGACGAGTTCATCGGGATAGCCGTCGCCGGATCGCGCCATGGGGTGCATGCCTCCGTGCGTATAGCTGTTCAGCGCCTTCCAATTCAGGTCCCGGTACTGGAGCAGCTGCCCAATCACGGCTCTGGCAGACGGTTCCTCCACGGCAGACAACGCGTCAAGCATCAAAGCCATTCCGGGCGCTTTGTCACCTGCGACCGCCGAGGTCTCGGTCAGCGGCTCGAAATACTGCGCTACCCACTTCTCATCGGCGGCATAGAGCAGCCAGATGCCGCGCACCAGCGTCTCGAACTGCGGACGCAGCAGCGCCAGTGCGGGACTCGGCAGTCCGATGCTCAGCAAGGCCAACGCTCCGCTGGCATGCTCTACCGACATCAGGCCGCAGCGGAATGCCGCGATGGCACGACGGTCGTCCATCGGCTGGACCATCGCGATGCAGGCCAGTGCCGCATTGTGGAAGGCCGCCACGCGTCCGTAGAAATCGTTGCCTGCAGTCATGGCGCATTCTCTCTCATATGCAAAATCATCGGAATCCTGGTAGCGCACCGCTAGAAGTGCGGCCGATCATAGACGACGCCGGACACCGTATGGCTGCACCCTTGACACGACAGGCACGGGCGCGCTGAGTGGACCGCCTCCTCGCTTACAATCCCTTGCCGACGCGGTGACAGCGAACGCGCGAAGATCTGCGCTCCGTCATCGCCGTAACGTTCGCGAGCAGGCCTTCCGTTCTCCATTGACACGTACTTGCCCGCGCCGTCCGCCCAATCAAACTATGTCCAAGCAGTTTGCAGAGTTCGCACCCGTCATCCGCTCTCTTCAGATCGAAGGTATCAATTACCCGGCAGACATCCCTGCCAGCTTTCTGTTGGCCAAGGAAGGCACACTCACCAGCCACTACATTCCGTTCGATCGCGTCAACCCTTCCGCCCGCCTGGTGCTGGTCGGCATCACTCCAGGCTTCACACAGTGGAAGAACGCCGTAAAGGAAGTCCAACGTCAGCTGATGGCGGGCGCCTCCCTGGACGACGCCCACGAGCGCGCCAAGCAGACGGGCGCGTTCAGTGGCGCAATGCGTCCGAATCTCGTCGCGTTACTCGACCGCATCGGACTGCATAGTCTGTTGGGACTCACAAGCTGCGCCGCCCTTTTCAGTTCCGCGACACATCTCGTGCAAAGCACGTCGATCCTGCGGCATCCTGTCTTTGTAAATGGACAGAACTATAACGGCGCGCCCAACATGACGCGCTGTGGCATGCTAAGGCAGCAGATCCTCACCGACTTCGCGGACGAAGCAGCTCAGGTACCCCATGCGCTTCTCATCCCATTGGGCCCCCGTGTCAGCGAAGGCCTGGATTGGCTGATAGCCCAAGGCAAGCTATCTGCCGACAGAATCCTGCATGGCTTGCCCCACCCGTCCGGCGCGAACGCCGAACGGATCGCATACTTCCTCGGGCGCAAGTCACGCGAGCATCTGTCCAGGAAGACAGACCCGGACAAATTGGACGCCGTGCGACAAGCGCTCTCCGCGAAGGTACAGTACTTCCACGCCCTGTAGTGGCGGCGCCGGCTACTGTGCCAGTCGCTATAGTGCAGCAACCCTCCCCGATCCACCGGCGAGCGATTACATGGCCGAATTGGAAATCAACAGGTTTTGAGCTGCCACGGGAAACGCGCCTACGACTGTCCACCACCAGGATGCACAGGACCCGCATCAACCTTCAACGCAGCGAACTGATGGGATAGGCGATGCTTGATGCGGCAATCGATACAGTGGTGCGGGCAATAGCGTGGTTCGTACTCGAAGTGATTTTCCTGGGTTGCGGCTACTGGCCTGGATGGCTCATTCTTAAGGTATCGCAGACCTTTCCGCGTCCACCTCGGACGTATGGCGGCAGATGTACGAAGTCAATGTTGTCGCCCCGTTCCGCCTGGTCGCTGAAGCACAGGCCGCACTGCGTGAGGCCGCCGCCAACGGTAGGGCGGGCTGTGTTGTCAACGTGAGTTCTCATGCGGGGATCCGGCCAAAGGGCGCCTCTATCCCCTACTCGGCGAGCAAGGCAGCGCTGAATCATGTAACTCGCCTGTTGGCACTCACGCTCGCACCCGAGATACGGGTCAACGCTGTTGCGCCGGGACTGGTAGATACGCCGCTCACGGCGACATGGACGCAAGCCCAGGAACTCTGGAAAGAGCGTTCCCCGATGCGCCGAGCGGCCAGACCCGAAGATACTCTCACGCAGTCTCAATGCTCATCGCCTCCGACTATCTGACAGGCGAGATCATGCTTCTGGATGGAGGATTGCATCTCACGTAACAGCCGCACCACGGCTCACCGGAACATGGAGCGTACTCCCAGGCCAAGGGCGCCGAAACACGACAGACTTTGGCCATCGGCGCAAGGCCTCAAACCGGCCGCGCGCAGGACAAGATCCCGCGGGCTACGTAGCATCCGTGGAAATCGATGCCGCTCGAAGACCCGGCTCCGCCATGGGTCGGTCCGTTCCCTACGGCCCTACGGGCCGCTACGACGGGCAGTAAGGTGTTCGCATGGCATCACCATCGGGGACTAACCGATGCCCGTATTCACCGTTGACAATCCGCGACACTGCTATCGACCCGAGCCCATTGCCGACCAATATCTCGTAGTCCTCGCCCGGAGCAAGGGTCATGTTCCATTGCGCATAACGGGGGAACGCGCTCATCGTTCCCTGGCCTTCCATCAGCATAAAGCGAAGAGCAATCGGCACACCAGCCCGCACACGCGCTTCGGCATAGGATATCGATGGATATTGGTCGCCCCCGGGCATGCCCAGCCGACTCAGCCGGCTCTCAACGATCCATTGAATGGCGCGGGTGTTGTAGCTCACCTGCACAACACGACCCACTGTCGCGTCTGTGGTGTAGAAACAAGGTGCCGGAGTCGCTTCGCTGACGATCACGTCCCCTGGCTCGGCCAGGCGAAATCGGACTCGCGCCCCACTTTGACCAGGGTCCACCGTACCGATCATCTCCGCGCAACCCGCGAGCAAAACACCGCTCATCAGCAACGCTGCACCGATGCGCATTGGGGGAAAAACCCTGCGCTTCATGGGGCCGCCTTCAGCGTGATATCTACGTCGCCGGTATACGAGTATGGAATGCCATAGACCGTGCCGTTCTCAGAAGCGATAGTCGACCGAATCGATTGCGGGCTTCCGGAGTAGATAACGACATAGCGCGCTTCGGCCGGCACTGTGTAGGTCGCAATCTTGGACATACGCCATGTGAGCATACCGCGCCGCGTGATCAGGGGCGCTTCTCGCGGTCCAGGCAGCGGGTTTCTCTTCACATCCAGAAAGACAGCGTTCGGCCTGAAGATAGTCATCATCGGCAGCATCGGGCCGCCGCTCAAAAATGCACGGACCTGGATCGAGGCGCCCTCTGCCGGCATCGGCAAGCTGTAAGCCGTAAAGACGCCGTTGCCCTCCGGAAATGAGAAGACAGGCGACGTCTCGGCATCGAAAGACACCGACAATGTTTGGTCGAACGACAGCGGCTCAACGGGAATGTCCTGCCATGACTGACAGCAAACTCTTGACGCGGGCGGAGCCGGGGGCGAGAGAGGCGGTCGTGCGCATCCGGTGAGGATGAGTGCCAACCCAATGATTGCGATCCGTATTTGGTGTTGCATGTGGTCTGCTCTTGCGAGGAAGTTTGCGACGTTCGCCCGACGAAATTCAAGCCAATCCACATTTACGGTTCCGCAGCCCCAACTCTTAACCCCCAGGATGGGGTTGAGGAAGAAATCGTCCGGTCCGACAATAGCAGCTGCATCGGAGACCCGTCCTCGGCTCCGCAACAAGATCTTCGCTGAAGCGAACCGATCGCCGAGAACCTCGCGAACACCTCAGAATCCTGCAGGTCGGCGGCTTGTTTCCACCGCACCCGTCGTCGGCCTGCCATTTCCGCGTGGGTGCGCGTCGGCACTCGGCCATATAAGGACTCACGCACAGGCTTTCGCACCGGCTTCGAACGACAACGCTGGTCTACACAATGACGCTCGTACGCGTAACCGCAGGCGTGTCGTCGGCCGACTCGGCCATTCGCGTGGAAGGTAAAGTGTGGTCTGGAGCTGGTGAAAGCCGTATGCGGAGCCGTCTCGGGCGTAACAGTAGTTGACGATCAATACGAAAAGGACAGATCTTGAATAATCTGGAGCGGTTCGCAGAAGACTTGGGTTCGCTGATAGGTAGACCAACGGACCTTCGTCCATTTGTCTGTGAGGGATCGCCCTTGGAGTGCGAGGTGTTCATTGCCGGCCTGAATCCGGCCTCGCCTATGAGAGCTGATTTCTGGGAGTTCTGGGACTCAGCGACAGGTTTCAATAAGGAAAGATGGTTGGAGGCATACAAGGCAGACCGCGCGGCGCGTCCATTAAAGCCAGGAAGAACGCGCCGAAACGCCGTCAGTAACACCCGCAGAGTCATCGAGTGGATGCTTCCCGCGCTGGCTCCCATCAGATGTCTCGAAACGAATATCTACTCTGCGGCCACCGAAGAGATCGCCGACCTTGAGCTCGAGCGCCGGATCACCGCCCCGTTCGATTTTCTCCTTGAACGGATCAAGCCAAGGGTTCTTGTTGTTCACGGTGAGGACGCGATCCGTCACCTCCGGCGAAAATCGTTGCCGATGACTCTCATCGAGGCCAAACACTTCTCACGCGGATGGAGCCACGAACTAGCTAGTCGCCTTGCCCTCGATGTCCGGACGGCAATCGGTACCGGGGCGGGAAGCACCAGAGTTTAGCGGGCCAGAAGTCCGCTGGCACAAAGAAGTCCGTGCGCGGATAGGCCGAGGGCGGAAACCGGCCAGGAGCGGTCAGCCAGGGCAAACTTCCGAGCGACGGCTTCAGACTGAAAACGGCCCCTCGGAGGCCAGGGAGCGCCGGGGCGCATCCCTCAGACCGTGATGCCTCCATATGGAGCAAATCATCAATGCGCGCGGCGGATCAAGGCGTTAGCGTCCCGGCCCCAGCTTGAGCAATAGGGTTCCCTCTCTCGCATGGGCGTCCCGATAAGCAGGTCCATCTCGCTAGAATGTCGGCTATCCTTCTTGCGCCGTATCGACCAGCCACCCCAACTCTTCGCCGTCCGAGACGGCATCGCCCTGCGCGTCGGTGCTATTCGCATCCACCGCGATTCGCCGAATCGCAGCAACAGCCGGCAAAGACTCGCGCACAAGTCTTCCTGCAAGTTCTTCGGACCGTGTGGGCCAGGTGTTGACATGCAGCGTCATGGGCAGATCGGGAATCGGCGTAGGGTCCCAGAGCACTCTCCGATGCACAAGGCGATCGTCGACGAACCATCGGATCTCGTCAGGGGCCCACTCAATTGCGTAGGTGTGAAACGCCTCAGAGGCGTCGAACCCAAGCTCGATGGCAAAAGGTGTCCCCCGGTAACCGTAGTCGAACTTTGCGCCATCGCAGCCTGGGTTGAAGAAGACGTTGGCCAGCATCTGGTCTGGACGGTTACCGGTAATCTCCACATCAATCTCCTGGCGCGGAAGATCTCTGTGGAGGAAGAAGCCCGAGACCAGGCCAGGAACGTTGGTCGCTCGCAGAGTTGCCTCAAAGCGTCCATACAGGAACCGGCCGCGGCTGGAAACAGCACCTGCGCTCAGTTCACGAACACCAAGCGACGCACTTGCGACCACCAGATCTAAACCACCAGAAGGCAGAACTCGCACGCTGCCAGGCCTAAAGAGTGCAAGGTTCCCGGGGAACGTATCGTCGCGCGACAGCCAACGAGACGCGTCTAGTTCGCTCAACTGGTCGTCAAACCGGACGCGAGATGCCTCCGACCACGGCCCAGGCTCGCATAGCTCCACGTCGATACCGTGCCAGTGGCGCGATGGCGGGGCAACCCACGGCGAAACATCGTGCTCCAGCCGCTTGCCTCTTGCCAGTCTTTCACCTGCGGGCGGAAGAGGGCGAAGACGACGAACGCCTCGCTCCGCAGCGCAAGGATAACTAGCACTGGGTGGCGGCATGCGCAAGTACTCGCACAGTTCTACCCACCCCTCGGGAAAGGCACGCTGGTGCAAGACGCTCTCAGGGGGCAGAGGTAAGTTCTTCGGGATCTCGCCGACGAAGATGAACTTCGCCCCGGGATATCTTTCCTTGAGCTGCGCGATGTGGGGCTCAAGCGCTGCGACATTGACGTAGGCATCAAAAACGCGTCCACGCTGACCTCGAAGCAAGCGACCTTTCTCCACAGGCGGAAGGTCGTCCAAGTCGCTGCAGCAGCGATAGCCCAGCATAGACAAGGCTATAGCCAGGGAGGATAGGCCAGTGTTCCGAGGGCCAAAGGCAAACACCGGTGTTTCCGTGGGACGCTGATGGAACGTGCCAGGCGTTGTATCGGAAAGAATCCCAATCTGGCTCAAAACGGGGAGAATCGAGTAGGAGTTCGTGGACAGCAGATCGACGCGCTGAGGGATGACAGAGCGGCGCAGCGCGCGAACGTCTGTCACTGAGAACTGCTGGTTGATCCAAAGGTCGATTGGTCCGCGGCACGGCAGGCGTGCAAGAAGCCGCTGAGCGCCGCGCTTGGACAACACATAGCCCGAGAGATACCAAAGCCCGCGCTCCGGTCGAAAGACGCTGCGCGAGAGCACAACCTTGGGAGCACCGTGCTTCACCTCTTTGAACGACAGGTAGAGCACGTCAAAGTCAGGATCGGTCCCGTCGCTCTCCCGCATCTCCTGCCACGCCGTGTCGACAAGGCGGCCAAAGCTCTGTTCGAACCAAACGTCATCCTCCAGCACCAGCGTGTATGGTGCCTTAGAACTGGCTATCTTTTTCCAGATGTCAATGTGCGATTGAGCCACCGCAATTTCTGCATTGCTCATTCGAATTTCCCGCGTCAGATCGAACGTGTCCGGTAGAACCTGTGGGTACGGGTCGACGGACAATTGATCCGCAAGCGTGTAGTAGGGCTCGATATCGACACCAGCAAGCGTTGCGGCCGGTAGGGCCCGCGCGTCGCAGGCTGCATGCCGGATGAGTCGCTTTGACAGTGGTTGCCCCGTGCAATCCACGATGCAATCCAGCTCTCGGGAAACAGCCACCAAGCGCTGCGGCTGCCGATCTAGATTGATCACATAGATGTCGCTGATCCTGCCCGGGTAGGCTCCGCCCACTGGCCCGAACGCGTAGGTCTTTTGTTTCGGCAACAGCACGCGCAAGCGCAAGAACATGGTGTGCAATAGGTGGCGGATGCCCCTCAGCGGCTCGAAGAGGTTCATGGTGCCCCCTCCTCATCAAAGGCAAACCGCTTGCCATTTGATATTCGCCAGTTTCTCCCGTCGGCACGATAGCTCAGCGGCCACTTGGATATGCCGATCGAGTCCCAGGTCCGGAGTACGGTCAGCCGGTGCTCATCAAGGCATTGCGCGCACATCTCGAAGATGATGCGCGACAGGTTGCCCGGGCCGGTAGTTGATTGAATCTCCAGCAGCTCACCCTCGGCTGCGAAGTTCAAGCGCAGGGTTGCACGCTCAAGTGCTCGACTGATGATGGGGTCTCCCTCGCAAGCGATCAACGGGTTGTTATTGACGTAGAAAATCAACCCGTCCCGGTTGGTTCCCGCTTGCAGGAAGACCTCGCACTGAACCATGGAGTCCGCAGCGATGTCGTAGCAAAGTGGCTGAACCTTAACGCCGTTCCCGACGAACAGCTCCGAGATGTCCTTGGCGATGCACACGTCATCGGCATCGACGTACATTCCTCCATTGATGACGAGATAGCACAATCGGAAGTAGTCTGCCTGCATCGCGGGGTGGTAGCAGCGCATGAACGCCCGCAGATGCTCCCTTCCCAGCGATTGTTCAATGAAGCGAGCCGCGCTGCGCGCATCGAAGATACGGTATTCGAATCCGCGTGATCCCCACCTCGACCAAGAATCCATGCACTCCAGCACGTCAGCAGGCAGCGCCTGCAAGTCATGCCAGTACTGCACGATTCGCCTGGGAATTGATGGTCCCTGGTTGTCCGGGGCCGTTGATGGTGGTGGTGCTTGAACAAGCCGTCGAATGAAGTCTGATCGTTGCAGGTGATGGCTGGGGCTGTCGTCTTCGAGGTGCATGGGTTCTCGGGCCCGTTGTTCATCGGATTAGAGTTGTAACAGAAAGTGTGATTCGCTCGAGCGAAAAAATTCCTGCGCGATCAAACGATGTAGTGTCGTTGAGACATGCGCGCGCTACCGCCTGTTGCTGCCACGGTGCATGCCGCGCGCGCGTTTGTATGCCCCCCGGAATCTCGCTGAAGAAACCGAGGCGCGCTCGTGGGGCGTGCGTGGACCGACCAACGTCCGCTATCGCTGCATTGCAGCCGATCAAACTGCCTCGCCCAACGGCCGTAATGGGTCGACAGCAGTCATTCAGAAGCCAACCTGGAATGACGGCTGCGCGTTGAGAACCATCGTCTGTAGACCGAAACTCAGCAACGGGACCGTCGGCAGATAACGCAGTCGCCAAGAGCAAAAGCCCACGTCGCTCCCGCCAACGGTGGCATCGCCCCCGAGGGACGAAGTCTTTCGCTTGCTCTCCGCTAGCATCCGCGCTCCGTCTGCCTTACCTCCCGGGATATCTTGCACATCACATCACGGTCTCGCCATTCATCTTCGAGGGTTTTGTTCTTCTCGATGATAGGGACATAGCCGTTGATCTTGTCGCCCTTGTACCGCCCATCTCGGAAATCCGGCCATATCCATTCGGCAGGCGATCGATATACGACGCATCGCCGGCCTGGCGAGGTAGTCGCACTGTAAAGGGGTTGTGCATAAGAGCACCGGTGCCTCATCCCCCGTTCTACCAGCTCCAGACCTCGCTTCCAGTCCTGCTTCTCGCGCGGTAGATAGACACCTTTCGTGTACTGCGGCGCGCCGCGTCCGTCGAACAGCATCAAGCCAAGCGCAATCATCGCGTCGCTGGAACCTCTATCCGCCGCGCGGCTGTACATATCCATGATCACGAGTGGATCGGCGACTCGACCTTCACCAATCCACCCTTCGGCATTTGCCAACGCGAAAAAGTAGTCCCCCATCGGGTCGCCGGCCGCTTGCAGTGCCTTGATATCCCTTACCTGTTCCGCGCGCAATGCCGATACCGTACTCTGGGTCGTCGATTGGTCAAGCCCGTTGGCCAACGTCATGGTTCCCGCCACGAGCACGCTGCAACCACCAAGCAGGAATGCCACGGCTGCGCATAGGAGTCGAACAGGACGGAAGGATCCCGGCGGCGACGTAGGATGGCCTGGCGTGCGCGGGGACAACGTGCTATTGAGCGGCATGGCACAGTCCCCTTGACAGCAGATACCCCTTCGCCAGCGCGGGAAACACCTTGTCGTGGATTGGCTGATACTCATACGACGAGAGCAACCACGTGGCCACGACAGTGTTCGCCATCGGTGTCGACGGAAGGGAGACGAGATCGGCCTTCTGACCCTGCTCGAGCGGATCGAGCCGCATCACGGCCGAGATGACCCGGGCATTCGCGACCGCACGCGTCCCGTCCACAAGCCGGTTTGCCGGCTCGTCGAATTCGCCTGTCCCGAAGAGCTTGTAAGGCCATGAAGCTAGTTCGCTCGCGGGAACCCCGCATTCGCTCTGCAGAATCGCAAACATTCGCATTTTCATTTGCCTGCGAAATGCCTTCGCGCTTCCGCGTCGAAGTCAAACCGATCGAACACGGTCGTGGCGAATGCGCTGTCTTTCACCTTCCAGTTCGGACTGGGCGCTTCATTAATACTTGGCATCGTCAGGCCTTGAGCCTGGGAGAGGATCGGTAGTAGGGAGAGAAGGATTGCGAGGAATCTGCGTTTCATCGTTGTAGGGCAGACCCGGCGGTAAGCCCGGCGGGCGCATCGCTGGCTCATCGCGATCGGCGTGGCGATGAAGTATGGCCCGCACGCATCTGCACGCATACCGCTAGGGTGAGCTCGTGGCGAGGCCCCGTCCGACATTTGCCAGCTCCTCAGCCCTGGCAGACACATCCGTAAGCGCCGCCCATGAAGGATCGGCGGCGGCGCCAAGACAATCGAAGCGCGTCGTGAAACGACCCTCAGCCTTCCGGAAGCTCCATCGGCTGTCGTCCCACCGCGTCGGCCACCTCGATCGCTATCGCGCCATAGGGTCCGCGAGTTTGCTGCATCTTGCTTCTCGGTGAGCATCTGAGCTCGCCGGCCGCTGACCATCACGCTCCAAAGAACGGCTGGCCGCTGCAAACCTGAACCCTTCTGAAGAGGGGGAGAAGCACATCGGACCCGATAGCCGGCTAACGACTCTACCCCCGTCTCCATGAACCATGGGAGGCGGTCTGCCCCTAAAGGCACTAGCACATGGCAACAGCCGTCACCTCTCAAAGCGGTATCCCAACTCCAACGGGTTCACCCGCGGCTCCGTCAAGGGTCGCATCCCATGGCCTAACGCCGTTTTTCCCATGCCCCTGGCGAAACCGCTTTTCCCACCGATCGGAGGGCGTAAGTCAAGCGCCGCTCGCTTCTCCATCTCCGCGGCAATGGCGCGAGGCAGCTGATCGCGTGAATCCGTATAGATGCGAGCCTCATGTCGTGCCCGGCTGATCGCCACGTAGTACAGGTTGAACGATGTCGTCCGGCTTCTGGTGTCCAAAGCAATCAGAACCCGATCACAGGTAATGCCTTGCGCACTGTGCACAGTCGTCGCATAGGCGTGCTCCAGGTGCAACGGCTTCGCTGCCGATAGTCGCATTGCGCGGCGGTCTTCTCCGGCGCCATCTATCGTTCCAAGCAAAACAACGCCCCCCTCCACACCGATGACGCGTCGCCTGTCCCCGAGCGTCAGACCGTTTTGGGCATCGTTCCTGTTGATCCGCACGATGTCACCTACGGATAGCTCGCTCTTCTCAAGCCGATAGACGCTGACCTGCTTGAGCTTACGGGGGTCAAGGGTCGCCGCACTTCCATCGGGGCACACTACGTTCAGTCGGTTCCCGTCCAGCGCCTCCCGAACGCGATAGAGCTCGCCGCGAACCAATCCCTGAGCGGGATAGTTACGCTCGGGCTGCACCACCATCCCCGCCTGGTAGCTGACAGCGCTACTCCGCTGGGCCGCAGTCATATCGACACGGGTCAGCGTCTCGAAGGTGCAGCCCTTCCCGGCCAGCCCCAGCGATGCGCGGACCAGCTCATTGAGCTCGCGCCGGGCCGCATTGGTACCAGCGACAATTATGGTCGCCTGGCGCAGCTCTTCCTGCAGGCTGACATAGTCCCGAGCGATTGCGCTGTGACGCGCGGTCGCATCCGCATATTCGCGAATCTCCCTAAGGTGATGGAGCGATCGGCCTGGCTCACCCGCGGCCGCCCGCTCCACCGCGCGCCTGAGCTCCGGATCGGCCTGCCGCTGAATCTCGCTGATCCGCGCGGTGCGCATGCCAGCGCCCTGCAACTGGGCGAACGGCTTACCCGCCTCGATCGCGCCCAACTGCTTGGGGTCGCCGATCATCACCATGCGGGCCCCGGCCCGCTCGACCAGACGCATGGCCTGCTCCAACTGCCGGGCGCCGACCACGCCGGCCTCGTCCAGGACGACCACCGTTCGCGGATCGATCGCACGATGTCCGGACCTCAGGAAGCTCGCCAGCGTCTGGGCCTCCATCCCTTCCTTCTTCAGCGCCGCAACCTGCGAGCGGTACGGCGCCACGGCGATCGCCCGGTATGCCTGCCGGACCTGTGTCGCATGCCGTATCAAAGCCACCGCCTGCGTCACGGCATAGGTCTTCCCAGTACCGGCATCCCCCTGGATCCCCACAAAGCGATCCTGCGAGCCGATCATCGTCTGGACCGCCATGCGCTGCTCCGCCCCGAGCGTCCCCGTGGCCAATGCGGCCGCCAGGGTCGCCCTATCCACCAGCGGCTCCAGCTTGCCGCGCCCATCACGCTCCATGGCCAGGATCGCCTTCTCGCGCTTGAGCGCGTGCGGCGTCGTTAAACGCCGCTCCTGCCGCACCAGCGACCCTTTTGCGATCGCTCCACTCACAAACGACGCAGCGCTTGGCGCCGACCTGCCATACCGCTCCTTCAGAAACGCAATCCAGCCTGCCTGCGTCAGCTTGGGACTGTCCTTGTCGCCAGCAATAGTGAAGGTGGGCGGGCCCTCGATGAGCGCACCCTTCTCGATCCACCGCTCGATCTCGGCGCGCACGGCCTCCGCCCCAGTCCGCCCGACGGCTCGCCGCAACGCCACGGCGAACAGCTCGGCCTCGCCGACCACCGCCTCCCGCTCCGTCAGATGCCGCACGGCGTATCGGACGACCCGATAAGCCAGCGTCGGCTCCGGCGGCCCCGGCGGCAAGTGGGCAGGGACCCCGTGTCGGGCGGCGGCCGCACTGCCCGAGCCGGCCCTCTCCAACTCGGCTTCCCTGACGCGCGCAGCGACGCTGCCGACCACCGCCCCGTCCCGCCCTTCCCCATACACAATGCCCAGCTCGTGGCTGGCCTCGCGCCAGTACGCCTTGACGGCCTCCCGATCGCCCGCCGCCTTGCGCGGCCGCGTGGACAGCGCAATCGCCTGCTTCTCCCGCGTGCTGGCGCTCGCGCGCGTCTTGCCCCGTTCCGCCAGCGCCTGCTCGATTCTGGCGCTGCGCGCCGAGAACGCCTCGATCTGGTCCCGCGTGATATGCGCCAACTCGAAGTTGCCCCGGTCATCGACCACCCGGATCCGATAGCCAAGCTGCTGCAGACCGTGGGCGAGCTCCGCCTGGTAGATCCCGTCCAGCGCCTTCTTCGCCCTGAAAATCTCCTCGTTCGACAGTGCCCGCCATGCGCCGTCGGCGCGCTGCGTCATGTTCAGCACCACCGCATGAGTGTGCAACTGCGGATCCTTGGCCCGGCTCATCTCATGTCGAAACGTGGCGATCACCACATTGCCGGTCCGCTCACGATAGCTTTTGCCGCGCTCCTTCCTTCTCGCCTGCGCCAGCTGCTCCACGCGCTCTAGCACCGCCGCGACCGCGCGATCGTGCGCCGCAACCACCGCGGCATCCCCCGCAACCAGCGCCTGCATTGACACCGACTTGGGCGCCGACAACGTGATATCCAGCGCCATCCGCTTCTTTCCCGCGCTGGCATCGAACGACGTCTGGATCCGCGAGCCGTCGGGCAGGTGCCCCGCCAGCAGCCGCGCAAACGCTTCCCGCTCCACCGCACCGGCAAGGCCGAGCGCGCCAGCCCCCTTGCCGTGCCACTCCCCGCACGCTTCCTCCAGGTAGTAGTCGTCCGCCTCGGAGAAATACCGCGCAGCGGCCCGCTCGTTATTCCCGGAGATCGGTGTCAGATTGATCATGGTCATCCACACATCGCTGAACGCGCTCGCCTCATCACGACGCCCATCACGCCGCCCACCCTGACCGTCATGTCTGGATGGGCGCCATCCGCTCGGGATAGTCCACATACGGGATGGAGATCCTCGCGACAGGGAAATCCTCGGCGAACGCCACATAGCCGGTCAGGTCCTTCAGATTGGCAATCTCGGCATCCAGCACCGCGGGCTCGGGCGGCGAAGCCTGTACCTGACGACTCGCGCCGCGTTGACTGGCAGTGACACGGCGGCGCTCCACATGCTGCCTGCCGAGAATCTCGCTGGCCTTCTGCGCATTGCAGGCATTCGAAGCCCCAAAGATCAGATAATTCCGGAAGCACGCCAGCACCGTCCTCGCAGCATCCCTGCCATACGTCTGGTCGAGCTGTGCCCAATCCTGAATGCTGGCCACCATCCGCACACCGTGCTTTCGTCCTCGGGTCGCCGCTGGCACAAATGACTCGAGCATGCCGAGCGCATCGAGCTCATCCAGATAGAGCCAGAGACGTGTGTCGGCCCCGGCCGGCGTGCTGAGCATCGTCGCGCAGATGGTGTCGATCCACGTCGCGATCAGCGGCCGCTGCGCGGCCCGCATGTCCTCGCGCCACGTCAGGAACAGGTTGCCGCCGCCCGGATCCTGCACCCAGCGATGCAGCGAGAAGTCACCCGCCCGCAGATGGCGCAGAGGACGGACATACTTGTTCATCATGAACTGGACCGAGGCTATGGCCTTCTCCGCGTTGTCGCGGAAGTACCCCTGCGAATCCGTGTTGACCAGAAACGCCCGGATCGCCTCGCCGTCCTCGCGCACCAGCAGATCCACCAGCGCCTCCTGATCCGGCCGGTTCGTCTCCACCAGCTTGCGCATGGTGTCGGCCAGCACGTCCCGCGCGTAGGCGCACCACTGCTCCTCGGTCACGTCTCGCTGCGGCGGGATCACACTCCTGGCAATGCGATCGAAGTCGTGCACCGCATGCACCTCGTTGAAGACCGACCAGCCGACCGAGCGGCGGTCGAACGGGTTGAGCACGACATCCCCCGGGAAACCGAACTTGGAGAGAAACGTGCCATTCGGATCCACCACCACCATCCTGTCACGCCGCCGCACGGTCGAAGCCATCATGCTTTCCATCGCCACCGACTTGCCGGCGCCCACCGACGCGCAGATCAGCAGATTGCGGTTCTCCAGATGAAGGGGCATCGGCATCGGCCCGATGCGGATAGCCGACAGCGCCGGACGGGACGGCTCACACCGCCGCCGGCGTGCGTTCTCCCGCCGATTGGCGGCGCGAACACGTGCAGCAACCGTGTGCCAGTTCGCCAGCCGCGCACCACGCAGCCAGCGGCGATACGCTTCTCCCCGGAAGCCATCGTCCCCGAACTCCCGTAGCAGCCATGCCCCGGCCGCCGCCAGGACACCCCCGGTCAGCAGGCCTGCCATCAGCACCGAGCTTGCCGGCGTCGACCGCAACGCGATAGTCAACGCCTGCGGCATTGGCCGCAAAGGCAGCCCCAAAGCATAGGCGGCCGCCAGCCACCCCGCAGCCGGCAACACCAGCCACAGCGCCGCGGCCGCGCTGTCGATCTCGTGGCGCTGCATGTCACCCACGCTTGAAGGACATGGCGGTCAAGTACGCGGCTGCGAAACCGGATGCACGGCCGTCCCGGCGCCGGCTATACGACGCCTCACAGCCACCGGCTGACCACGGCCACCAGGACCCCACCCAGCGCAGCGCTGCCCAACGCCACGCAGCCCAGGCGCCATGCGAGCCGGATCGCCACGCGCTCCATCGCCGTCACGTTCGCCATGGTGGCGACCGCGCCGTGCGCCAATTCGTTGCCGATCACCGCCGCGGCATAGCGACCAGCCGTCGTCAGGCGCTGCTCCTGGTCCTGAATCATCGCCATAAAACCGAGCCGGGCCTGCAGTGACGCACTGCCCACGGCGTCGCTGACGGCGGCCTGCATGCGGGCCGCCATCTCGCTGTCCAGCGATTCCAGCCGCGTGACCATCGCGTCGATATCGTCCAGCAACTGCGCCATCAGCGCTTCGCGCGCGGTCGAGAGGGATGTGTCGCCCATGCCTGCTCCTCAAATAGCGCGGCATACGCCGCATCGAGATTGCGGTGCGCCCAGCGCGCCAACCGCTGTACCGAAATCATGCTGACCGCCTCGGCCCGCACCTGCTCGTCGGTCTCCTCGCGGACGCGGGCGCGATAGTTAGTGGTATCCGCGGCCGCCTCCGCCACACTCAGGTTCAGCCCGCGCAGGCGCTCGTAGACCTCGTTGTAGAAGATCACCGCCTGCGCATTGAGCTGAAAGCACGGATTCTTTGCGTGAAAGCCGGACAGGATGCTGAAGCGCTCCCCCAGGATATAGGCGTCGCCCAGATCCACCTTGTTCAGCACCACGCGGATTTTCCAGGGGGGGACGCCGAGGCTGGCAAGCGTGCGGATCGTGTTGACCGTATCGGCCTGCTGCTTTCGCTCGCTGACCGCTGGCACCACAAAGCGGTCGAACTCCTCGTGCGAGCCCTCGAACTGCGCCATCAGCCGCACAAAATCCTCGACATTGGAAGCACCCACATCGACCACCGCCGAATCGAGCAGCATCAGCGACTCCTGCAGCGTCCCGAAGTCCCGGCCCTGGATGCGCTCGGCCGCCCCGCCCTCGTCCCCCGCCCCCGCGTTGATGGACTCCACTGCAAACTCCGGCGCACCCAGGCGCGGCGCCAGCAGCTGCCGGGCCACCGTCGTCTTGCCCACATTCCCACTGAAATTGATCACGGCAATCTTCATCGACACGCCTCCGCTTCCGACTACGCCCCATTTACGCCGCCCAACGCTCGCCGACTCGTCCGCTGGCCTACCCGTGCAGCCGCTGTTGCCATCGCCCGTCAACGAACACGTCCACCGCCCGCGGGTTCTGCGCAGGCTGCCAGTGCACCACCCCGTAGACCAGTACCGTCTGCGGCGAATCCGCGTCTCCCATCGCGTCGCTGCCCAGCCACTGCCCGACGCACGCCCGCTCACCAAGAGCACCGTCGCCGTGCGTGGCCATGGACGGGCGCGCGGGCCCCGTCGCCACCATGCGCCGCCGGCCCTCCCGCACCTCCATCCGGCCCGGCGCGACCAGCACGCCTGCCGCTGCGGGCTGCAGTGGCGCAGGGCAGGGGTCATACGGATCGAAAACCTGGACCGCATAGGTGTCGGAACCCGCCTCGTCACAACGAGGAAACGGCCTGCCCAGATGCAAATCCCGATACAGCCGATCGATCGTCGGCACGCACGCCGCCACGCCCTTCGGCCCACCGTTGTCCGCCGGATTGTCCAGGCACAGCAGCACCCGGCACCCGTATTCGGACGCTTGCAGCGGCGCAGCCGCCACCACCCACGCCGCCGACAAGGCAATCGCCCGGAACCAGCGCCCGCACGCCCGGCGCATCGTCATGGCGAGATCCGGACGAATGCCTCGTCCGACCCCGCGGGAGAGGGAAGCGCGCGCACCACCGGCGCCGCAGACTTGGCCTGTGACCCGCCTCCAGTGCCAGCGGCAGGCAAGACGCCATCCGTCGGGCTCACCTCGTCCACGAACACGATCCACGATGGCGGCGTCTGGCCGCTGGCTTCGACCGGACGACCGGGACGTGCGCGAACCCTATCGGTCGCCCCGCTGCTTCGCGCTCCCGCTGCAGATAGCGGGGTCCGAGGAACCGACGGCACCACCGGAATGGGCATCGGCACGGACGCATCGGCATTGGCGGCTGCATCAGCCTCCGCAGTGGCCGCATTCGCCAGTACCCGCTCCACATAGCTCGTACCACCCGCCACATCCGGTCGCAGGCCGCGCGCAAAGTCGCCCGAGTAGTAGCAGCTCAGCGCCGCGCGCCATGCCGCCGCCTGCTCCAAGAACCGCGGCCGCGCACGTTCAAAACAGTCCGCGAGAATGGCGCCACCCACACGCAGGTTGCGGCATGGCTTCAGCACTGTCTCCAGCGTCTCGCCGTAGGCGGCGAGATTGGTGCGGTTCACCTGGGTCAAGCCCAGCGAGAAGTTGTAGCCCCGCGCGAACAACGCCCGCGCCGTCGCGACGGCCTCCGCATGCGTCACGGGTTGGCGCACCAGACGGCCGCCGACCATGCCGATCGCATACGGATTCCACGACGACTCGGTACGCACCACGGCGCGCAAGGTCTGCGCAGGAACCGTGGGCGCGCATTCCGCGGCCATCCGTTCAAAGCCGCGCTCGACGGACGACCGCACCATCGCAGCGACCGGCTGGACAGCAAGCGTAGCCACGATTCCCAACAATCCCATACTGATCGATAAGACGTGGAGCCGCACCCCGGCGACAAGCGTGTCCGTACGGCCACCAATCCGGATGTCACGCGCCGTCATAGCGGATCTCCGAGACATAGCGGCGGCCGTCCATCCCACGCTTGAGCTGGATCACCACATGGATCAGCGAGCGGGCGTAGTCGATGATTTCTGACTTGCGCATCGGCGTGCCCGAGCGCATCACCATCTGGGCCAGACGGTCGTACATCAGCGTCGGGCTGTCGGCATGGATCGTGGTCATCGAGCCTTCGTGCCCGGAGTTGAGCAGCTCCAGATAGGCGAAGGCCTCGGCACCGCGCAGCTCCCCCATGATGGCCCGGTCAGGCGCCAGCCGCAGGGTTGCCTCCAGCAAGTCGACCGCCGTGGTCCGCGCCACGCCCTGCCCGCCTCGCGAATACAGCAGGTGGACGCAATTGGGCTGAGGTGGAAGGACCTCCCTGCTGTCCTCGATCGTCACCAGCCGCTCGGAGTCGGGCACTATCTTGAGCAGCGCATTGAGCAGGGTCGTCTTGCCGCTGTTTGTCCCCGCGGAGATCACGATGTTCTTGCGCGCGCGCACCGCGCCAACAAGGAACGCTTCCCACTGGCCGCGCCGATAGAGCTCCCTCAACGCCTCGTGCGAGCACGGCGCCAACGCCAGCTCGCACCGGTCCGGCGCACACGCGTCGCTGCACAGCGCTTCCCAGGCGTCCGCGCGATTGACCCGCTCGAATGCACCCTGCCCCCGGTAATCGGCCAGGCCGATATCGACCTGCGCCGGCTTGCGGATGCACAGCGCGATCGTCTGCTCCTCCACCGCGGGCGGGATCACCAGCTGCACGCGATAGCCGCCGCGCGCGGCGTCGTCCACGCCTTCGCGCAGATCGATCGGCATCGTCGTCGACAACAGGGGCCGCTCGCGAGTGATCTCCTGGCTGGTATAGGACGCCGTGACATCGGCCAGCGAGCGCAGCCACGCCAGCGACATCTCTGGTATCGCCACCCGCTGCATGCCCCGCGTCCCGCGGCATCCCAGCCAGACTTCGCCCGGGCGGTTAACTGCAATTTCCGTCACGTCGGGATCGTCCAACAAAGGGGCCAGCAGCGACAACTTGGCGCGAAAGGAAGCGGCATGCGACATGGGCGGTCTCCGGGATCGACGGGGTGGCGCGTGGATGGACACCCAGGCTAAGGAACAAACGTCACGCCGGACGCCTGGGACCCCTGCGCGTCCGCAGCATCGGCGCGCGCGAACACCCGCGAGAAATCCAGATCGCGATTGACCAGAATGCGGATCCGATCGCCGGCCGGCACGGTGACGGTCGGCGCAATACCGAGATACGGCTGCAATGCCTGCTGCGCACTCTGCGCCGCGGCCTGCTGCACCGACTGCCGGTAGGACGAGACCGAGTTGTAAGGATCCTGGGAAGCGACGCCCGCAGTGGAAGCGCCCGCCCCGATGATCGACAGCAGCGCCGAGATGCCAAAGATCTGCGCAAAATGCGTGTCCACCTGGCCGCCCATGCCGGCCGAGCCGAGCTGATCGGCGCCGGCGCTGTCGAGAGACACCTGCGCCCCGTCGGGCGCGCGCAGCGACTGCCAGACCACGAACAATCGGTCCTGGCCCTTGCGTAGTTCCGCGCGATAGACGCCGCACACCCGCGAGCCCCACGGAATCAGCACCACCCTGCCCCGCTCGCCATACACATCGCGCTGCACCGTCGCGCAGAGCGTGCCGGGCAGATCCGACACCGCCCGCGGCACCAGCACCGCCTCGATCCACTTGCCACGCAGCACCTTTTGGTCCAGATCGCCGATCCGGCTCGCCATGCTCATCGCAACCCCGGTGCCGCCCGCCCGGTCCGCAAAGCGCGCATTGCCGTCCTCGGCATGGACATCCGCACGGGCCCCTGACTGTCCGCCATCGGCCCCCAAGGCCGGCGCCGCCCCACCCTCCCCCGACGCAAGCTCCGCCTCGCCGTGGACCGGTACCAGAATCGCGGACTTGAGCCGTGCCGCGGCCAGCTTGCGGGCCTGCTCCTCACGCTGCAGCGCCAGCTCATCGCGCCGGGACCGCAGCGGGTCGTCCGGGGGCACAGCAACGTCAACCGCCGAAAAAGGCGGCGAAGTGGAAGCCGCCGGCGCGGCACCGGCCGCAGAGGCCGCTGAAGCGCCCGCGAACGGCATCTGGTGCAGCTTGGGCACCGGCTTGCGCTCCGCGATGGCGGAGTCGCTGCCCGCGCGTGGCGCTGCCGGAGGCTCGCCGCGCCAAAGCAGCCATCCCCCGCCCACCGCACCCAGCAACAGGGCGCCGGCCCAGATCGCGCCACGCCGCGCCCTGCCCCCTTCGGCCAACAGCGGCCGATCGCACTGCACTTCCCAAGCGCGGATCGCCGCCTCCCGCTCCTCGTGTCCGGACGCCGACGGACCGCGCGATGCGTCGGCGACCGCCCTATCCTGCGCATCGAACGCACCCCCGTCAGGGCGCTCGACGTCGGGCCGCCCATTCCGGCCGCCCGCACGTGGTCCCGACCCTTGGCGGAGATCGGTACCGACCCCGCGCTCCGACGAAGCCGGCTCATCCATTGCCGCCTCCCTCCGTCGGCGCCGCCCCGCGCCCGGCGAGGCGGCGATTCTGCAGACACAGGTAAGCCTTGCCACTGCGCAGCGTGAAGCGCGCGCCGACGCGCTCCACCACCAGGTACTCACCTTCGCGCCGGGTATTGACCACCGACTCCGTGCCGTCCGCCGCCACCAGGTACACCGCCGGCACGTCGCCGTCCTTGTCGAACAACAGATAGGTGAACTGCCCGTCGTCGAACGCCCGAATCAGCGGAATCGCCGCCCGGTCTCCGGACTGCCCGTAGTCGAAGTTGAGCCTGCCGATGTCGACGCTCTGCCCGCCGGCGCGCCCGCCCGGCGCGTCGCCATCCCCATGGCGGCCCTGCGCGTCCCGGCCGCCGCTGCCCGGATAGACGAACCGAACCACGAAGGTCATCGGCTGCGACGCCGCGGCACCCCGCAGCCGGAAAAAATACGTCCGCTTGTCCGTGATCACGGTCAGGTTGGTCGACGCGTTGGGCTCCACCGGCTTGAGGAACAGGCGATTGCGGTACGGCACGGCCTGCCAGGCGATGCTGTCGCCAAGCGACACCACCTTGATCGACTCGCCCTGGCTGAATTCGATGGCCGTCTGATACCCGTAGGTGCCGGCGACCTCGTACACCTGATTCGGATCGAATAGAACCTGCCTGACACGGGTGTCCGTCAGCACGGGCCGCGGCGCCTTTGCGGCATACACGGCCGGACTCGCAACAAGCCCGAGAGCGAGCCCCAGCCCCGACAGCATCCCGATTGACACCCGCCTGCCCTGCCATGTCATGGTGGTATCCCCGATATCGTGGCAGCGCCTACTGGCGCGCCAGCTCCTGATCCTTGCGATACGCCGTGGCGGCGAACCCCAGAGGATTGACCCAACGGTCGCCCAGCGCCAGCGGCTGATAGGTGATGGTGTAGTGAACCAATGCCGTGAAATACTCCGTCGTCGCCTCCGCCCCCGGCCGCTCCGTGATCGAGCGGAACGACACCTGATAGGCATCCCGCCCCAACGACGTCACCGCCGTGATGCGCGGATAGCGGCGACCGCCAGGGCCCACCGCGTAATACGGGTTGTCCGGGTTGTCGGCAGCGGTCTCGGCCTCGTACTGGCGCGCCACGGCCGTGGTCGCGTGCAGCCGGCACAGATCCGCGTAGTGCTGCCGCCAGGCCGGATCGAACGTATTGCAGTACGTCACAAAGTTGAACACCTGGCTTTGCACGAAACTCTCGTGGCCCGCGATCGTCTGAGGACTGACGACCGACTGCCGGGTCACGTGGCCATTGGCGTCGATCACCGACACCACCGGGATCACGGTATGCACATCCGCCAGCCGCCATACCGCCGCGGACAGCGCCACCAGGCAAACCGCCTGCAGGCCGTTGAACAGATAGGCGCGGTTGCGCTGCTGCCGCAGCTTGTTCGTCCCGCCCAACTGCAACGCGCGCGTCGTCGGATCGCCCACCATGGTTCCCCGGCCACTGCCCGCGCCATCAACGTTTGCCGCGGCTCGCACCCTGCCCTCCCCGGGGCAACGCCCCGCGCATCACCAGCATCAGCGCGCCGGAAGACGACGTAGTCGCGCCGGCCAGGCTGCCTGCCCATTCCCGGGCCCGCCACATGAAAATGCACAGCGAGGTCTCGAGCAAAAACAGCTCGGCCGTCAGCGCACTGCGCACGCCCTTCGATCCGATCACGCCCGCCGCCTGCCCCGCCTCGCGCACGGCATCGCCGAACGCGGCAAAGCCGAACCGCACGATGGCGATCACCAGGATGTAGAGAAAGGCGAACGACATCATGTAGCCGAGCCAGTTCATCAGCCACTGGCGCGTGAGTGGAAACATCCCGAAGCCGACAAACAGGGGCAACAGCACCATCGTGATCGCCAGGCCGAATTTGGCGAGGGTGAGATAACCCAGCGCAATGGCAAACAGGATCGTGTTGACGATCCACAGACCGAAGCCGTCCAGGATCATGCCCATCTCGTACAGACTGCTGTTGCGCAGCGTGTCGGACACCGCATTGACGTTGACCCACAAGGCATCGAGCATGTCGACCGTCGGCTCGCCTGCCATGATCGTGGCCGCGGTTCCGTTCATCGTCGAGACGAACGCCTGGTAGATCTCGCCCGCCAGACCGCCCCAGTTCAACGTGCCGAACACGATCGCCGTCATCGCCGCCTTGGTGACCAGCTCGCTCCAGTCGAGCGCCGCGTGGCCCGCCATCACCTTGTACCCATGCAGCGCCCAGTACAGGACCGCCCCGCAATACACCGGAGCCGCGACGCTGCGGGCCACCGCCGGATACGTGCTGGCCAGAAACGAGCGCGTCATGCCGTCGGCCGCGCCCAGCATGCCCCCCAGTGTCACCGCGCTCATCGCGATACCTCGCCGGGCAGAGAATCGCGCCGGCACCGCAGCGGGACGAACGCCGCCTCGTCATGGGCATTGTCATCGCAATCCGGCGTCGTATTCTGCGCGGCCCCGTCCCCCGGCACCGACTCTGCGGCATCTGCCGACCCTTCCGTGCGCGACGCCGCACCGTCCTCTCCGGCCCCACCGAAATACGCCCGCGCCCGCCCCGACGAAAGCCCGCACGGCTGCCCTAGCGCCGACGGGGACAACGGTTGCCTCCCGCCTGCACTCAGGCCCGCCATCGCACCCAGCGCCCCAAGGCCGCCCATCGCGCCCAAGGCCCCAAGCGCGCCGCCGATCAGCATCAAGCGGATGTCACGCCCACGGATCTCAGGCATGGCCCGTTACCTCGGCCGCCGACACATTGACCGGCAGGAAGGCGCACGCGCACGGAGACGTGTCGAATCGATTCGAGGCCGCCGCGCAGCCACCCAGAAAACCCGCCAGCGTGAGCGCCGCCAGCGCGCGCCAGCACCGCCGCAACAACCACAGCGGCAACCAGATCGGCAGCCAGACGGGGGCCGTCACCACCGCCAGCAAGGTCATGCATCGCTTCATCGAAGACTCCCTGCCCCGCCCGGGGCGTGTGCTGAACGAAGGAACCGAGCTATTTCGTCGTCGGCGCGAAGTACCGCTGGCGCTGCGCCGTCGCCTGATTCACCTGATTGGCCACCGAGGCCTGCAGATTCATGTTGAGCGTCGCCAGCTTGGCCAGCGCGCTTTGCAGCAGGCCGCTCTCTGCGGCGATGCGGTTCTGCAGGTCCTGCCCGTCCTTGATATTTTCCGTCGTGTCGACCTGCTGGCCGAGCCGAGACAGATTGGCCAGATGCACCTGCGCCTGGGCGTACAGCGCGTCGCCGCCAGCCATCGCGCTGCGCACCGCGTCCGTGCCGAACCGATAGCTGGTCGCTGCCGGCGAAGCCGGATCCGCGAAGCTATCCGGCGGCGCGGTGCGGATCAGCGCCTCGGCCTGCGCCTGGCGCGCCCCGAACGCGCCTCTGGACTGCTCCGCCACCACGGCCTGCCACGACCCTGGAACGACCGACGCGGCCGTGACCGCCTCGCCAAAGCCGGCGCCGCGGCCGTAATGCCCCGTCACGGCCTCGTACTGATGCCGCAGCGTGTCGTACTGCTGCAGCAACTGGTCGTACTGCAGCTTCAGCTGCACGATCGCGGCCACATCCACAGTCGGGATGCCGCTCGCCCGCGCAGGCAGGGGACCTACTGCGAGTACCACGGCGGCAAGGATCACGGCGACCATCGCCGCTCGGCCCCTTACGCGGGCACTGGCACCCATGTCAGCCCCGCCCCACGTTGTGCGTGTTCTGCGCCAGCGCGCGTGCCATAAACACCGGCACCCATTGCGCCGGGTCGTCGGTCCCGAGCTCCGTCTGGATGGCTTTCATCAGCGCGACGCCCTTGTCGTTGGACGACAGCACCGGGATAAACTGCGGGAGGTCGGACAGATCGAAGGCGGCACGCACTGATTCGTTGCCCCGGCGGATCAGGAACTTGCGCTGTCCCGGGGGCGTGTCCCGGATAAACCGAAACTCCGCTTCGGTCAGACCCAGCGCGTCGACATAGTCGGCCCGCCGCGCTTCCGCATTGGGCAGATAGATCTTGGTCGCCGTCTGCTTAAGGATCGCGTCGGTTTCGCAGTAGAGATACTTGGGATCCGGCGTAACGAAGATCAGCACACCGTTGTTGCGACGCATCTGCATGATGTAGCTGTCGATCTTGTCGCGCCAGTACGGATGCCGCACCAGGTTCTGCCCCTCCTCCAGCACCAGAATGAAGGGCTCCCCGTTCATCGCCTGCGCGATTCGGTGGAAGGGATAGCTCAGCACGACCGGCAGTTCCGGCCGCGCCACGCCGTCGCGGATCAGCTGCCGCATCTCGTAGCAGTGGTAGCGGCAGGCCGCCAGGTCGAGGTTGTCGTCGGCGTTGTCGAACACCCCGGCGTTGGCGCCCTCCTCGCCTCTGGCGCCGTGCCAAACGCGCATGTCGCGTGCAAGCCCGCCCTGGCCATAGCACCACGCGACATTGCGCAGTCGCCGGTCCGCCGGCGGCAGGGAATAGTTTTCCGAGACGGCATGCTGGAAGCGTTCGATATCGTCGGCGCTCGCCGCGCCGCCATAGCAGGTGCGCATCAGCATCTGCAGCTCGACCAGGTAGGCGCGGTTCTCCGCCGTGTCCGGCAGCTGGAAGGGATTCCAGCCAGTCCTGCCCTGGACCGTCAGCGTCGTATGCCGCGCGCCCATCGCCTCCATAAAGACCCGGGCGCCTTCACGATTGTCGAACCAGACCACCCGTGGCCGGACCTTGTCGGCCATCGCGATCAGCGCCGACAGGATCGTGGTCTTGCCCGACCCGGTATCCGCCGTGATCGCGGTATGGCCCGACACCATGCCGTCCATCTCCCGATGGAAATTGAAGTAGTGCGCGGTGCCGCTCTCGGTCTCGAACGGCATGATTGCGGGCCCCCACAGATTGCCGTCGATCCGCCCCTGGGCAAAGTTGTGAAGCGACGCGAAGCCCGCAAAGTTCGCCGATGCAATCTTGCCCCTGCGCCCCAGAAAGTGCTGCGCCTGCCCGGGCAGCTGTGCCCAGAAGAACGTCTCCAGCGCAAAGCGCTCGCGCACCGGTCGCACGCCCAGATTGACGAATGCCTTCTTGAACATGGCAACGGCGGCGTCGAGCTTCGCAAAGGTCTGCCGCCGGTCCGCCACCGCATCGCCATGGCCCGTGGCCACCGGCACATGCACCAGCATGGTCAGGTGATGCAGGCCATTGACCGAGCGACCGCTGGCTAGCTCCTGCAGGCCCCGGGCCAGCTCGTCGCGATCCTCCGTGGCGAGCCCCTCGCGATCGTTGACCGTAACGCGCCGCCGCTCCTGACGCAGCGCCTGCTCCGCGCTGATGCGATCCGTGAAGGCAAACGACTGCGTGATGATGGCTTCCACCGGCTGGCGCAGAAACTCGTCCAGCATCCGCGACGGCGTGCGCGCCGGCCATTCCGCCATGCTCAATACCGCGGCGGCGCGCCGCTCGCCAAGCCCCTCGGCCACCATCGTGTTGCCCAGCAACCCGAAATCGAGCCACGACGCCGCCAGCGCGCGGTCCAGCGGCATGCTGCTCACGGGCACTCGCGCCTGCTGCAGATTGACCAAGTAGTGCAGAAAACTGGCGATCTCCGAGACCTCCTCCCCCAGGAAGTCCTCCACTTCCTCCCGGCTGTAGTCCTCCGCCTCCCCATACAGCCGCAGGAAATCGTCCCAATGCCGATGACAGCGGACAATCTCCCGCCGCGCGGCCGTGCGCGCCACACGTGCCTCCGCGAAGACGGGCCTGCGCTGAACGCATAGCCGCCGCGCCCCATAGTCCGACAACGACTGCAGCAGCAACTGGGAGGCGGCATACAGATCCTTGGCCAGCTGGGCATAGCCCGCGAGCGCGTCATCCCCGCCACCCTTGCCGCCCGACAGCGCGCCAAAGGCTCGGTCGAGCAGCCCCGGCGCACCCCGCCGAAAGCGCGTGCACACGATCGACACATAGATCTCGTTCACATAGAACGCCCGGGACGCGTAGCGCGCCCGCCACGCCGCATTGAACTCGCGCGCAAACCAGACCTCCCCATCGCCATCGGGATACGCGGCGACCTTGCGCCGGATCAGGTGCACGTAGACCATACGATCGCTGCCGGCGATCGCCCGCAGCACGGTATTGCGCCGCCGCTCGAACTGACGGATCTGCTCCGCGCTCAGCGACTCGAAATGCAGGCCATCAATCCTGATCACCTGCAGCAGACCGTCGTCCTTGGTCACCACCGTGTGGTCGTCGTAGTGGACCGTGTACGGGATCATGTCGCTGGCGATCAGTTCCCGCGGGTCCAGGCGCGCGCCCGCCGGTGCCGGCATCGACAACGCCATATCGCAATGGCGTCGCAGCAGATCAGCGAGGGGCATAGCGGCGGCACCCCCATAACGGCGTGTTGCGGCCCGGCTTCAGATGCATCGCGGCCAACGCCACATCGAACAGATATACGTCCCTGAGACAGACCAGATAGCTCGCCAGCAGCAGCGCCGGCACCAGCACCGCCGGCACGACCGAGCGTGTCAGCAGCATCGCGATCCCAGGCAGATACAGGCTCAGCGCGATGCTGTTCAGCGTCAACCCGCCGATCATCGTCGGCCGTGTCATCGAGACGACCAGCGCCTCCCCCTCATCGAAAGTCAGCGTCGCTGTGCTCATATCCCGCCCGCCCGACCACGGAACTCCGTCACGATATTCGGGGCGAAGAACACCAGAATGATCCCGAACGCCCACCTGCCCAGTTCCATCAGATCGCAGCGGCCGGTCTTCCAGCGATAGCCCTGGAAGGCGAGGAGGATGATGCCGAGGTAGTAGCCCCACTCGAACACCACGAGGTTGGCCACCATCTTCAGCAGATCGGTGACCCCTGAGCCGATGCCACCTACCCCTTGCGCATGGGCGCATTGCGGCAGCACCAGCGCCGCCGCGATCACGACGTGCGAGGCAGCGTGGAAGACCGGCTCCGCACGCTCGACCGTCCTCGCCAAGCGCGTTAAAGCGCAAATATCCCGGACCCTCATGGCTGGTCCCCTCCGGCAACGGTCTCGGCCAACTGGCGCTCGGCCTCAATAGCACCGCTTGCGAACGCAGACTCGTGCGGGGGGAACCCGGACGAAGTCTCAAGCTCCGCAGAGGACTCCGCCGTCAACTCGACGCGCCGGTTCGGCTGCAGGCAAGCGACCGTCGCCTCATCCGCCCGCCCGGGACAATCCGCACGGGGTCTTGACGCGCCGGCACCAATCTCCACGATCGGCAGCTTGACCGCCCGCGCCTGCAGATACCGACGTACCGCCTGCGCCCTTCGCCGGGACAGCGCCACGTTGTAGGCGTCGCCGCCGAAGCGGTCGGTGTAGCCGACCACCCGGATCCGGACCACGTCCGAACGCTGCGCCAGCCCCGACACGAACCGATCGAGCGCTTCCCTGCCCGCCGTGGTGAGATCCGCGCGATCAAATCCAAACAGCGCGTCAGCGGCCAGGCGCTGCGCGATCACAACCCGTTGCCTAGGAGCCGTAGCAACCGGCGCCGGATCCGCCAGCGGCGTGGCGGTCGGCCGACCCGCACACGCGGCCAGGTCATCGGGCGTTCGGCGCGCCAGGGCGAGGGCGTGGTCGACTTCCGTGCGACCGTGATGCCACCGCCCGCCCCGGCTTTCCTCCATGTTCTCCATCACGCTCTGGTACGCCACGTCCAGGCAGGCCGACAGCGGCGTTTCGCAATGGCGGTCGCGGTACGCCGCCAGCGCGTCCTCGATCTGCCGGATATCGGCGAACCAGCTGGGCCGACCGTGACGCGGATCGGTGGAGGGATACACACGCTCCGTAAAGATCGGCTCCACCGGCGCGTTGCCCCGCCCCTCCTCCAGCGCGCCAATCAGCGCATCGGCGTTGTGAAGCGCCTTGTCCGGCGTGCGGTTTGCATGGGTCGCGCTCTGCTGCCGCTCCCGGCGAGCCAGATCAATCCAGCACTGCGCCCGGGTGCGCGACGGCGACGCGGAAAGATGCGCAAGGCGGTCCAGCCGAGCCTGCAGCGCGGCCGGCGCCCCCTTGTCCGTCTGCGACCCGCTAGTGGGATGCGCAAGGGGCATCGCGAGGACACCGGAAGCCGCGCAGGCCAGGGCCGACAGGAGCAGCCCGGCGGAGATATTGCGTGACATGGCTTGTTCCTTTTGGAGGAATGCGGAGACCGTGGGGAAGACCGTGGAAATGGCCAGGAAGCGACGAAGGGCCGCGCTTCCTGCTCACGAAGCGGCGATCAGAAGCCGAACGTCGCGCCCGCCCCCACGGCGAACAGCTGGTTTCCCGACAGGCCCGAGCCCACCGCGGCCGAGGCCTTCAAATTGACCAGCACCCGATTGGACGCGTAGTAGTTGATCCCCGCCGCGAGCGCGGCGGTGCCCCCATAGGTGCCGGTGCCAACCGAGACGGATAGCGGCCCTTCCGCCCGCGCGTTGGGCTGCATGGCGGCCATCGCCGCCGACATTGCCCCCGATGCGCTGACCAGCCGGCGCGCCTGCTCCGAGACGGCGCCGAGCTGCTGAACCGTGACCGCATCGGTTGGCGCCGTGCCAGGCGCGACATTGGTCAGTTGGCGCGCGTTGCCGGCCGCGCCCACCGACACGCTGTTGGCGCGGTCCGCGACCGAGCCGGGGCCGATGGCCACCGCGTTGTCCGCGGTGGCCACGGGCGCCGGCATCGAACCGCCGGGATAGATCGCAATCCGTTCGTCGACATAGCCGCGCGCGCTGGACAGCCCTGACTGCAGTTGGCGCAGGTTCACCGCATCGCTCGCCTGATGCCCATCCGCGACATGCGTGATCTGCCGTTCGGCCCCCGACGTGCCAACCGACACCTCACCCGCGGACCGCCTTGCCTGCCCGCTGATCGGATCGACGTACTGCTCCGCACCGCGCGACGCAATGGCGCGGTTCCCCAAAGCAACGGAATCCGCTGCGGTGGCGTGCGCGTCGACACCCAGGGCAACGCTGCCTGCCTGCGCCGCCATCGCCGCTGTGCCGATCGCCACCGAGTTGGCACCCGAGGCCGACGCGTTCCCGCCGATGGCCACAGACTCATTGCCGGCAGCCTGCGCATCGTCGAGTGCGGAAGTGAGACGGACATGCCGGAGCCGCCGGTCGGTATAGCGCTCGCCCGCATCCAGCGTTGCCGCATCACCGGCCCGCATCTGCGCAAGATTCACCGCCTCGTTGTCCGTGACGGCTGCGGCCACGTTCCGGATCGTGACAGGCCCAGCACCACCACCCGCCAGCGTCACCGATCCAGCGCGCTGTCCCATCGCATCCACGTCGTACTCGATGGCGTTCCTGGTTCTCCAGTCGGTATAGCGATTGGCATCGCTGAGCGTCTGCCGATCACCGGCCTGGACCTGGCCGACGTTCGCGGCGTCGGTCTCCGCCACGCCTGCGGCGACGTTGCGCAGGCGCATGGGCACGCCATCGCCGTCCGAAAGCGTCACCGTGTGCAACGGCTGGCCGCTCGCATCGACGTCATAGCGCACGACGTGCGCGGTCTTCGCGTCGGTATAGGCGCGTGATTTGTACAACGTGGCGGCGTCGGCCGCCTGCATCTGCGCCAGATTGGTCGCGTCCGTGCCGCTGGTGCCGGGCGCGACATGCGTGATCTGCCGCTCGCCGCCAGCGACACCCATCGACACCGCGTTGTCGCGGTCCGCGACCGAACCCCGGCCGACCGCGGTGGCATTCTGCCCCGTGGCCAGCGCCGCCGCCGCGGAGCGCGGTGCATTGGTGATGATTTCCCCCTGTGTCGCGGCCACCGCTTCAGCCATCGCCTGCACATCGGCGACCATGGCCGCGGTGTTGGACGCGTTCGCCCCTCCCACTCCGCAGGGATTGCCGGCGCCTCCGCCGAAGCTCGTCTGCGCGAGCGTCGTGTCGCCCTTGCCGACAACGCCCATTCCCGATCGCCCACCCTGCACCACACTGAGCGGCATTCCACCCGAGCCCAACCCCGTAATAAAGGAATTCATCGTGCCGCCGCTGCCCTCGCCGACTTCTGGCGTAAAGGAGATGGAGCCCCCAACGATGCCCGCCTGATTGCCGTTGCCCGTGTAAAGCGTGTCGCCACCGGTGCGCAGCGTGTCGTAAGTCCCGTCGCTGTTTCGCAGACAGATCGTCGCCCCGCTGGTGCCTCCGGCGAAGAGCAGACACGTTGCCGCCATCGCGATCGGTAACAACCTTGCCGCACACGCACGATGCCGCGCCTGTCCTACAATCCTCGAAGCCATATTGAAAAGGTCCTCTCAGCCTTGCTTGTTATGGTTAGGGCAGAGGCGGTGCGCCGACACCGCTTCTGACCGTCTCGTTGCAGCGCCTGCAGTCACTCCATCCCCGGCGCGGGTCCAGCGCGTCGCCATCTCGCCGATCGACGGTGAACGGCATGAACGGAACCCTCGACGTCCTGAGCAACGCGTGCAGCAAAGTGGTAGCTGTCTCGCGGCCGATGTCCTACCTTCTATCGATCTGGACGCCAGCAACCTGACGCTGACGGTCAGCTTAGGTCGTCAACCTGAAGCTGTGCGTCATGCATGCAGCGTGCAGCCTCGGATTTGGACCGCTCGCGGATCAAACTCGAAAGCTTTTGCGCATTTGTTTCGTGAGGCGTGGAACGGAATCGGGATGCAGCAAGATCAATCCGCTATCGACTGGCTATCCATCGCGAATCAGGTCAGGGACATCATGGTCCGGCACGGCGTGGCCAAACGCAGCCACGCCGGCGAGCTCGGCCGTCTGCTCGGCGTGAGCTTCTCCGCCGCCAGCCGCAAGTTGAAGGGTCAGTTGCCATGGACGCTGTCGCAACTGAAGGCCGTGGCAGAACACTATGGAGAGCCGTCCCGAACGCTGCTGGACGGCGTCGGAGAAGCGGCGTGCCAGCCGTGCCCCGGCGTGCTGGCGCTTGGGCCACTGCGCCTGGTGTGCGAGGTTTGGATCGGACAGCCCCTCGCGAGTGGTCTGGCGGGCCGACGCCACGCCGTGCGGCAACCGACGGAGGATCCCGTGGTGGGAGAGTTTGTGGCGACGAAGGTCGGCGAGCAATGGTCGGTGTACGACGTCGCGGCGGCTCCTGCTAGCGCGCTGTTCCAGGTCGAGCGCATCGTCATACCGAGCCGTTGCGCCGACCCGGACAAGCCGGTGATCGCGGTGGTCGACGATGCCCCCGCGGTCACCGACACGCTGTGCGAGTACCTGAACGAGCAGGGCTTCGACACGCGACCGTACTACGACATGCCATCGTTCCTGCAGGCGCTGCATGGCGTCGACTTCGACGGCTTTATCCTCGACTGGAGCGTGGGACACCACACCGCCGCCGAGCCGATCGAACGCATCCGGCGCAGCGAGAATGCCGATGCCCCGGTGATCCTGCTGACCGGCCGTGGCCAGGACAGCGAGGCCGAGATCGCACGCCTCGTGGACACCTTCAACGTGTTCTACGCCGAGAAGCCGCTCAAGCTCGCCATCCTGCTCGCGCAGCTGACGCAGGCACTGCAGCCCCACGGCAGAGGTGCATCACGGCGGTAAGCGGACGGCAAGCCTGAGCATCAGGCGTGCCGCTGCGCAGGGTCAGCACCACCCTCCGCTGCCGTGCCTCGATCCATGTCTTGCCAGGCATCCAGCTCCGCCTGCCAGGCCGCCTGCACCGCCGGCTGCATCGCCTCGATGCCATCGCAGGCACGCTTAGCGAGCAAGCGCAGCGTACGCGTGATGGCCGCCAGCGAGTCCGCCGGGATTGCGCACTCAGCTTCCGCTTCCGCCAACGCACCGACCAGCGTATCCATCAAGGTCAGCAGCTGCGCGGCATCGACAAGTGCGGCTTCTGCAGCCTCGCTGATGGCGGATCGATAGGGGTGGAAGATTGCGGGAGAAATCGTGCTCGCCGAGTCCCGATGGGGCGATCGTGGCGTCTGCCGCAGCGACCGTTCGGCGGGCACGGACGGCGCGCGTGAGGAAGTCGGGAAAGGCGTAGCGGAGCGTCTGGCGGGATTGCCGCGTGTCGCGCTCAAGCGAGCGCGGCGGCGTTTTGCGGAGTGGCTCATGGTGGCCTCCTGAGGTCATCAGAGAGACCTTCCGCTCGTGCGGGGAAGGCGGGCGCACTCTCGGCTCTGCTAGAAGCCGCGTCAGGGCTTCCCTTGCGGTCTTGTATACCCTGTCTCTACCCCGCCATTGTGATACTACGGCTGCACGGATACAGCATAGATCGCAGACTGACGGGGCGACAGGCCGCTAGCAGATTTGAGAGGATGACATCTGAGCACGATGGGACCGCGGCACCTTTCGCTTTTCTGACATTACTCGTCATTCTTTGGTGCGCGATGCTCGTACAGCACGTCCTGCGTGCGCTTGACCAGATGCTGCCCCCCGTCGACGAGAAAGTCGAAGCCGTTGTAGGCCGGACTCGTCAGCAGGTCGATCGCACCAGCGACATCCTCCGGCGTTGCGATCACCCCCAACGGCGTAGCGTGCCGAGAGGCATAGGCAAAATCGTCGGCGGTCTGGTCGTCGCTCTCCAGCATGAGTCCCGGAAAAACCGCATTGACGCGCAGGACTGGGTGCGCCGATATCGCCAGCATCTGCGTGAGGTTACCTATGCCGGCCTTGCCCACCGTGTAGGTGAAATGATCCTTGTGGAACGAGCCCTTGACCTTCTGATCCACAACGTTGACCACGACACCGGTCGCATTGGCCGCCTTCGCCAGATCATAGAAGGCGCGTGCCAGTAGAATCGGTGCGCGGTAGTTGACGAGCCAGGCCTCCTCCAGTGTCTCGACATTGAAATCCGAGAAAGCGTCCTGGCCAAACACCGACGCGTTGTTGATCAGCACGTCCACTTTGCCGTAGTGCCGATAGGCACGTTCGACGAGAACTCGTATCTGCTCGGGGTCGCGCAGGTCGGCCTGCATCGCCACCGCCGTTCCGCCTCGAAGGCGAATGGATGCGACCAGACTTGCCGCCTCGCTGGCCGACGCCCCATAGTGCACCACCAGCGCATCACCGCGCTCACTGAAGTATTCCGCGAAGGCGCGGCCGGCCCGCTTCGCTGCCCCGGTAACAAGCACCACTCTACGGCCCACTGGCATCGCTCCTGGAAGTCAATTGCTGCAAGGACGCCGCGAGCTCGCTGGCACGGACCGGCTTGGCCAGATACGCGTCGAAGTCGCGGCGTTGTTCGTCCGTCAGCCATGCCGGCAGATGGGCGCTGATGGCGATGATCGGAATGGTTTCGTTCAACGGCGCGTTATGGCGCAACCAGCGCGCGACCGCGATGCCGTCTCTACCGGGCATCGCAATGTCCAGCAGCAACGCGTCATAGACATGCCCGGCCAGCCTCTGGCACGCCTCGTCCGCGCTAGCGCACGCATCGCTCACCACGCCCCAAAGGTCCAGCAAGGAGGTGATCGCCTCGCGTGCTTGCGCATGGTCGTCCACCACCAGCACGCGGAGATTTCGCAAGTCCAAGGGGGAGAACGGCGCGTCACACTTCCGCGCGGCGGCGTCCTCCGTCGGCTGCTCGAGCGGCAGCGACAGGCAGAACGTAGTGCCCCGCCCGAGTTCGCTGCGCACGGCGATGTGCCCGCCCAACGCCAGCGTCAGGGCCCGGACGATGGACAGTCCCATGCCGAGCCCGTCGTGCGCCCGCGTGTTGGACGGATCCAGGCGCGTGAACGGCTCGAATACCCGGCCCTGGTCGGCTTCGGCAATGCCGGGACCGGTATCGGCCACCGAGATCTCGAGCGAAGGCACCGGGATGTCTGACGTCGAGCCAAGACGGAGCGTGACAATCACGGACCCGTTGTCGGTATAGCGGATGGCATTGGCTAGCAGATTGGCCAGTATCTGGCGGACCCGATGCGGGTCCGATACCAACCGGGTTGCATAGGCCTCAATCTCGCAGCTGACCTCTACCGCCTTGCCGTCGGCCAGACCCTTTGCCTCCTCCACCAACTCGCGCACCAGCGCCGCAATATCGAACTCCATGCGCTTGAACTCGAGCTTGCCCGCCTCAAGGCGCGCGTAGTCCGTCAGGTCCGTAATGAGTTCGAGGAGATCCGCGGCAGCGGCGTGGATGCGCCCGACGGCCACGGCATCGCGCTCCTGCTGCTGCCGGGACAGCAGGAGATCGGCCGCGGCGGTAATAGCCTGCAAGGGCGTGCGCAATTCGTGGCTCACCATCGCCAGCAACGTGTTGCGTGCCTGGACGCTGGCACGGGCCTCGATCGCGGCCTGACGCTCGGCAATAAGCGTCGTGCGCTGCTGCTGGATGACGAGCTGCCGGCGCCGGAGCACCAATGCCAGCTGCACGAGCGACGCGCCGAACAGAAGGACGACAAACGTGCTGATGTGGAATAGCGTTTCGCGCTTCTGCTGATAGTCCCAGAACGCGCGATCGCGCTGGTTGATCTCGATCAGCCGAAAGCTGTTGAGCAATCCCTGGATCGGCGACCAGTACTGCTGGGTGGTGGCGAGCATGTCTTCCAGCGCGTGGTGGTCCAGAGGATCGCGCTCAAGATGAGACATCCCCGTGTCGAGCTTGCCCATCATCATGTTGAGCTGCCGAACCGCCGCCTCGTACTGCGGAATGCCAACAAAGTAGGCCGACAACTCGGATGGCCTCGTCAGAATACCGAACGAGGCCCTCAGGTTGTCGTGCAGGTGTGACAGTTCGCCGAGTTGGGTGTCGTGGCGGAGCGCGTATACAAGCAACTGGCGTTCGAACCGCGAGTAGGCAATCTGATAGCGCGTGGCCGTCCAGACGTACCCTTCTCCCGGACCCAGCACCAGCGCCAGGTCGACGGGTGCCAGGAGCACGCGGCACAGGACATACATCCACGTCGCGCAAATCACCAGCGCCGCAGCGACCAGGATGATGGAGAGGTGCCTTCCAATACGGCCTGCGCGAATCATTGGACACGGAAGCCCGTCACCTGCCACACATACTTTGCCTCGGTGATGGGCGTCTTCAATTCGCGCGGATACTGGTCCCGCGGATAGACGACAAAGATCGGGCCGAAATCGCTGGGCGTGAGGCGCTTGCCGTCTCGACTCAGGGCGAGAATCACACCGTAGCGGGCGGCGTCCCCGACAGGGATCGCGAAGGTGTACTGGTTCAGGCTGTGGAACTCGAGGGTGCTCCCGTGCGCCCCGACCCGTGCCAGCACGTCCAGCAGCAGAGGCCCGACGAACTCCGATTTCGGCGTCCAACTGGTCGCGGTGACGATGTGGTACTGCGGCAGCCCCAGCAGTTCCACCTCACTGAAGCGGTAGGTACCAGTCGTCCGGTCCGTGTAGCGGGAGATCTTCCCGGAGACATCCAGCGTGGCTGTCTGAGCGTTGGCGTTGATGGAAACCGTGATCGTCAACGCCAACGCCAGACACCCCCACTGTCTCCCTCGATGCTTTGTCATGCGCCTCACCTCAATCGTGCGGCGCCCCTCCCCTGCCGCTCGGTCAACGCGCGCGGCCTAGTTCTCCGCTGCGTTGAGCCATGGTCGGCGAAATCGTTACGGAAACATTTCGGAAAGGTGTGCGACATGCGGTTTTTGTCCCAAGCGTCGACGCGGAGGACATGGGCGGTGGAACCGCCGTGGGACGGCGTCAACGGCTTCGGGGGGACAAAGCCGCGGATCCGTTCTCACCCTCGCAATGTGTTGGCGTCTCGGCCTGTATAGGCCGGACTGCCGAACTAGCTCGAGGCGACGAGCGGCGCAGCCTAGCACCGTGGGCGACGTGGAAAGCGGAGATGTCCGAGCGTTTGTGTGCGGCCCGACCTATACGGTAACGTCGTCCGCTTCGGCCGGCGCCGTGTCGAAATGGGCAGCGGCGTAGTGCGCGTTGCACCCCCAAACCTCGGCGCCGTTCACAAAGAACGTGCACCATTTTCCATCACTGACACAGAGGGCCGCTTGTGCCGTTCCATTTGTGTTCCACGACGCGACTTCGCCGTGGGCGATACTCTCCCTGGCGGTCACGATATAGCGGCCTGGTGGCAGCGGATCAATGGGGGCGAACTTGCGGGTCATCGGCTCAAGCCCTGGGTGGCGGTGGTCCAATCCTCGATGTGGAGACCGCCAGGTATGTTGGAGAAAGCCCGGTCAGACGTAATGAGGATGGTCGTTTCTCCTGTGTCGGCAGACAGCGCCTTGGCGTGAGTGCGATCATCATGTCTGACGCTCCCAACGGTTTCCCGGCCGCTTCGTAGCCGGCGCGAAACTGGCCGTCGATCAAACGGTTATGCGAGGCCACGGGGCGAGACTTTTCGATCGTCAGGAATGAAATTGAATTGGGTCGAGCCACAGCGTCGCTGCCTGCTTTCGATTCGCCGGCACAGCCTATTGGTGATATCTGGATGCCACGATCTAACTTAGATGGCCGCAATAGCCCTAGGCTCAAGAGCCTTGCGGCTCGTCGCCTCCGGACAGCAGACGCTCCCGTGCGGCCGCGATGGAGGCATGCAGCTTGGCCTGAAGCGTTTCGCGCGGCGGAAGCACAGTCAGATACTCTGCTACGTGAATACCACTCTTGTCCAGTTCCAACAGCTCAATCTGCTCTCGCTTCTTGCCGGTACAGAGAATGATGCCTAGAGGCGGATTCTCGCCGGCCTCCTGCTCATGTTTGGCCAGCCACCGGAGATACAGCTCCATCTGGCCCTTGTACTCGGCACGGAACTCGCCGATCTTCAGCTCGACGGCGACCAGACGGCGCAGCTTGCGGTTGTAGAACAGGAGGTCGATATAAAAATCGTCCGAATCGATCTGCACCCGTTTCTGGCGCGCGACGAAAGTAAAGCCGGCTCCCATCTCGAGAAGAAACTGTTCTATCTCGCGCAGGATGGCGTCCTCCAGATCACGCTCCAGATAGCGATCATTGAGTCCGAGAAAGTCCAGCACATAGGGGTCTTTCAGGAGCAAGGCAGGTGCGGGCGCGGCGTCCTGGCGCAAACGCTGCAACTCTTGTCTGATGGTTGCTTCAGGCTGCCTGGAGATCGCGCTGCGCTCGAAGAGCATCGATTGCATGCGCTCCTGGAGCTGCCGGACGCTCCACCCCTCCAGTTGGCTCAGCTCAATGTAGAACTCGCGCTTCACCGCGTCGTCAACGGCCGCAATCAGTCTCAGGTGAGACCAACTCAATTTGGTACACAGCGTGTGCACAATCGTGACGTCTGGAAAAGACTGGGCGAAGCGCACACAGAGGCGAAGGTGGCGGGCACCCCATCCTCGCCCATAGCTAGCCGTCAGCTGCCGCGCCAGCGACACAACAACCTCGTCGCCATAGTTTGCCCGGGTGCTTCCCAGTATTTCGCGATGGATCCGGTCGCCCACCCGCCAGTACAGCATCGAGATCTCGGCATTGACGGCAGCCGCTGTGCGTTGCCTGGCCCGGTCGATCAGCTGCTGCAACTCCGCAACAAGGGCTGATTCGTCGGAGGGAGGGGTGCCGGGAAGCGAAAGCGTCATGGGGTACGAAGTTGGGCGCAAGGCGCATCCGCAAAGACAAGCAGATGCCTCAACACGTCGCGGCTGGAGCGCAACATCTTACCAGCGCATGCATACGAAGGAACATCGGCCCCGCGGGCCACAACGGTGCGCTTTGACCCTGTGATTTTCACGCTCCGTGCTTTCGTTGCGCGCCACCACCCGCAGGCCCGACCAGGGCCGGCCGCTGCCGGGCCGGTGCTGGCCTCCACTGTGGAGTCGACGGGGACTCGTTTCCGCAAGGTGATACGTATTGGTGCGGGTATGCGGCCTGCGGCGATGGGCTCCCAGACGAAGTGCGCTGGTGGCATCCGTGTGTGCATTCACGCCTGCCGCAGCCAGCGCCCGCAACACACCGCGCCGTCGGCCTGCATGCCCGAAAGCTGGCGCCTAGTTGCGGCGCCCAGCGACGCTTGGCCACGGTGCTGATGCCAAGGTGCAAAGCATTGGTTCAGCACTGCCGCGTGCTGCCCTGCGTCATCGGATTCGTAGAGGTGAGCGGCCACTTTCGCTGAAGCCATTTTCTATCGCGACTGTGTTGCCATGGTGTTGCCCCGACCGGGGCGTTGGCTGGCAAAGGTGCAATGGATTGGGACGAACTGCGGAAGTACAGCGTCCGCGGGTTCCGCATTTCCACGATCCGCATGTGCGGATTTGACGAAAAACCGCTGTGGAACAACCACTTAGCCGATTCTCTCAAAGAAAAATCTCAACTGATTCCGCACCAATCCGTTGCACCTTAGGCTGTTTGCGGCAGGGAATACGCTGGCCATCCCACTCGGCACATCGTTTGCCCCGCGCATGCACCAACCAATTACACCTTGCGGCACCGCCAATGTGTCGTGATATGCATATCCGCAACGCCCTGCTGTCCACCAAATCAATGCACTTAAGGAAAGGGAAAGGGCTACGGTGTACTCGATTGGTGGCCGATGGGGGTCTGTTGCTGCCCCGGATGGCCGTCAAGGCTCGTTCCCGCCACCGGTGTTGATGTTGCTTTTCTTCCGCAGAAGCTAGCGGCTTATTGTTTACAAAGCTAACTAACGTTTACAGGGCTCTTTTTTCGCTTCTAAATCAAGAGGTTGCGACAAGCAAAGTGTTAACGATTGGTCGTAAGGTGCAAGTGGTTGGTCGGAAAGTGCATTCGATTGGTGCCGCAAGGTGTAATGCATTGGTGCGGCAAGGTGATATTCATTGGTCACTTGGTGGCGTTTTTTGGCCTTAGGTGCAATACATTGGCCCGGGTGCCCTTTGGGCCTGGGCCGTTGCCAGGCTAGGCTTCACTGGTATCCCGCCTTGAGAAGGTGCAATCCATTGGTGCCAGGGTGGCATTTTTTGGTCTGCAAGGTGCGGCACCGCCTTTGTCCTTCTGCGGCACCAACCGATTACACCTTGCGCTATCACCCGTTGCGGACCTGCCGCAGATCCCGGCGAAGGTGTAATGGTTAACTTGACGCCTTACACCTTAGCGTGGATATTAGCGGCATTCCATTTTTGGTCCGATGCACCCGCCCGCGCGCCATGTCCAACATCGTAAAGAATATCCCCGAGCAGCTCGGCTTCGATATCTTTACCGCCGTGCGCGAGGAATTGGGACCCAATACCGCGATTACGGAGTCCACGCGCGAGATCGGATACCGCAAGACCAACGTCCTGATCGACGTCACGTCGCTGTCGTTGCTGGCCAGGCGTGCCATCAACGCGCTGTGGCTCGAGGTTTCGCAGAAACCGCACCAGGACCATTTCGACATTGAGCTGGGCTACTTCAAGTGGCTCGCCAAGTACGAGACCTCCAACAACCTGGCTCACCTGAAGAAAGCGCTACGCGAATGCCAGAGTGCCTCCGTCCAGGTCACAGTCGAAGGTAACGCCCATAGTGGGCCGCAATGGGCCTCCGTGCCCCTGCTGGGCTCCGTCGCGATCGCCAGTGGCCGTGTGGTCTTCAAGGTCGATGACCTCATCCGGCGCCAGCTCAAAGATCCCCAGCGGTACACCTATCTTTCGCTGCGCATGTCTGCAGCGCTGACGAACTATGCGTACATCCTGTACGAGCGGCTCAGTTCCATGCGCTTCATGGGAACGACGGACTGGATTCCCCTCGAAGAAGTCCGTCGCTGGGTCAATGCTGACGCGGTGAAGTCCCTCACCGAGTACAAGCAGTTCAAGCGTCTTGTGCTCGACAAGAGCCTGAAGCAAATCAACGATCTGACTGACCTGGACGCCGAGTTCGAGACCAAGAACGCTCCTGGCACCCGGCGTGTGGCGGCAATCCGTTTCAGGCTGCGACCCAACGCGAACGGCAAACTGGTGCTTGACCTGGCGCGGCCGCACGAACTCAAGGACCTCTACGACACTCTCGTTCGGGTGTTCGGCCTCAGTACCCGGCAAATCGGCGAGATCATGGCGAACCGTGACGTGTACACCGATGTGCGGGTACGCAACGCCATCGAACTCGTCAAGCACCGGGTCAAGACCAAGGGTAGCGAAATCAAGTCTCCCGCCGCGTACCTGATGCGAGCCATCAAGGAAGGCTGGATGTTGAGCGAGCTCGAGCGTGAAGCCGCGGCCGGCACAACAGCGCAGGTAGAGACGCCACAGCTGCCTCCCGTACACGTCGAGGCAGTGCAAAGGCTGGACGAAACGATCGAGAAAAATACCGAAGCCGGGATCGAAGCGTATCTCGCACTGGATCCGGAGGCACGCACGCGCGTGCGCGATGCCCTCTACCGTGAAGTCACGTTCAAGCTGGCCGTCAAGCGGGCCAAGGTCAAGGCTGCGCCGGACGAGGAAACCATCTTTGCCAGGAAGGCGTTGAAGGTCGAACTGGGCGCCTTCATGAACCGCAAGGCCACTGGTCCGCGCTTGGCCTCCTGAAGGCACCACAGACAGCACCAAGCATCCCTTCGCTGCGCCAACGTTCTGTCCCTTGCTTGCTGTTGACGACATCTGATCGCGGGCCGCGTACGAGGTGGAACATGCCTGGCGTGCGGCTCGTTGCACGTAGTTACTAGACAAAGCGGTCGCGGCTGCCAAGTCTTTCAGGGTTTTTGCTGGCGCTTTAGAACATTGGAGAGAAAGGTGGCGTGTGTCATTCCAGATGGTTGGGAAACCATGGAGGCGGTCGGCCCGCTGCAGCGGGAACTGGAGACACTCAGGACGCTACACGCCGGGCTTCCTGACGACTACACGGTCTATCACTCCGTCCACTGGACCAATGTTTCGCGCAAGCACGCGATCTACGGCGAGATCGATTTTGTGATCGTCAACGCTGCTGGTCATCTGCTCGTCATCGAGCAGAAGAGCGGCTTCCTTGACGAGACGGCGGAGGGGCTCGCCAAGAACTACGCCGGACGCTCAAAGCTCGTTGCTGCGCAGATGGGACGTACCGTGGATGGGCTGCGCGGCAAACTGATGCGGGCGCTTAGCAATCAGCCCGTGATCATCGAGCACCTGCTCTACTGCCCTGACCACACGGTCAAGCATCCGACGACCGCGGGCCTTACGCCGGAGCGCATCATCGATGCGCAGCGACGCGGCGGTCTTTGCGAGACGATCCAGGAGATCTTGCCGGTCGGCGAGGCGCACGCCCATACCGCCCGGGTGCATCAGTTCCTGCGCGACACCATCGAGCTCGAGACGGACGTAAGCGCATTGATCGGTCAGGCGCGGGCAATGGTCACGCGCGTCTCGGAAGGACTTGCGCACTGGGCTCGCCGGATCGAGATGGAACCGTTCCGCCTGCGTGTCACCGGCACCGCAGGTTCCGGAAAGACGCAGTTGGCGTTGGCCGAATACCGCGATGCCATCCGGAACGGCAAGCGTCCCCTCTATCTCTGCTTCAACCGGCCGCTGGCGGATCATTTCGCGCGAATTGCGCCCGCGGGAGGCCTCGTATGTACCTTCCATACGCTGTGCGATCTGCTGCTTCGGGATGCCGGGCAGGCTTCTGACTTTTCACAGCCGGATGCGTTCGCCAGACTAGTCGCAGACGCGGCCCGGGTCCCGGTGTCAGACGCATTTCTCTTTGACACCTTGATCATCGATGAAGGGCAGGATTTCTCACCGGATTGGTACGAACAGGCGTTACGCCATGCCAGACCGTCAGCCCGCATGCTGTGGCTCGAAGACCCGATGCAGAACCTGTATGGGCACTCCCCTGCCGTCCTGCCGGGATGGGTACGACTTCGCGCGAACAACAACTACCGCAGCCCGCGGCCCGTTGTGCGAATGCTCCAGCCGCTGCTGTCGGGTGACAACGTTATCGAGGCCAGCGCACCGATCTCGACGGAAGAGGTCGAGTTTGTCGTGTATGGCGACCATGCGGGCCTGCTACACGGCGTCAAAGACGCTCTTCGTCAATGCTACGCCGCAGGCTTCAAGACGCATGATGTCGCGCTGCTGAGCTACCGCGGCCGGGAGAGTTCGGCGCTGCTGCACTACGATCGCATTGGCCCGAACCACCTGCGGTCCTTCACAGGCAAGTACGACGCTGCGGGGCACCCCGTCTACTCGGAGGGTGACGTGCTAGCCGAATCGGTCTTCCGGTTCAAAGGGCAATCCGCTCCCGCCATCGTCTTCGCCGAAATCGACTTCGCGGAGCTGAGCGACAACGAGATCCGACGCCTCTTTGTCGGGGCGACACGGGCGACGATGAAGCTCGTCCTGGTGCTATCCGAGCGGGCAGCGCAGATCCTGCTCGAGCGGCTTTAGCAAGCCTGGACGGCTACCGACGTGGCGCTGCCGCGCGCCCGCACAGCGCGCGCTCGGAAGGCGCACCGGCAACGTTCAAGCATGTCGCTGCCCTCGCCTCGCTGGCCTTATCCAAAATCGGCGAAGTCGGACGCCTTCAGATCGCTGCATCCATTCAGCATGTCATGCGCCAAGGCGCGCTTGCTGCCCAGCAATGCGTCCAACTTGACGTCGAAGCTCGGGAACCGATCGCTGACCACACCGGGGTAGTGGACCGTTACCGTGCGCTGCTGCCCGATCCGATACGCGCGGGCGGTGGCCTGGTCTTCCTTGGCGGGATTCCAGGTCCTTGTGAAGTGAACAACATGGTTTGCCGCCTGGATGTTGACGCCGAATCCCACTGCCAGAGGCGAAAGAATGATGACCCCAAAGCCTTCCTTGGCCTGGAAAGCATCGATGAGTTGTTGCCGGTTCTCCCCCACCCTCGGATCCGCGGAAGTATCACCGTTCACGATGCTCGGGGCAAAGCCAAAGAAGGCAGCGATGACCCTCTGCAGCTGTAGTTGCAGCTGCCGGAATTCGCAGAAGACAATGACCTTGTGATTCCCATCGGTATCGGCGGCCAGACGCCGAAGATGCCGAACAAGCCAGCCAAGTTTAGGTGACTCATTGACGAGCCTCTCTATCGGAATGGAAGCGCTGTCCTGTTCGGCATGACCGTGAGGATCTGAGCAGATCTTCCGAATGGCGTGCAAAGCCTGAAGCTGCGCGGAAGGATTGGTGGCACGCTGCTCGCGCAACGACGCCAAAGCCCCTTCGTACAACCGCTGCTGGTACGCCGACATCGGCAACTGTTTGCAGTCGGCGTCTTCCAGCAGCGGCGGCAAATCCTTCGCAACGTCCGTCTTCCGGCGATGAAGGATTTGCGGCCGTATCAACGCCCGCAACTCCTCCACTTTCTGCTGCTGCTCGTTTGTCTTCACCTCGATCGGCTGCCGATACGTGCGCGAGAAGTGGTTCAGTGCTCCGAGCATTCCCGGCTGAACGAAGTCGAACAGGCACCAGAGATCTGCCAGGGTATTCTCGACCGGCGTGCCGGTGCAGGCGATGCGAAACCGGACCTTTTGCTTCTTCGCGGAACGCGTGACCATGGCCGCTGGATTCTTGATCTTTTGAGCCTCGTCGCAGACCATGATGGACCACGGCTGGCTTGCCATTGCAAACTCGAGGTCGCGCATCGTCTCGTAGGTTGTGAGCACGAGCTTTGCATCGCCGACCCAGTTCTTCTTGAGAAGGCGCGTGACACCCTGACCGCGCAGTTCCGCATCCAGTTCATGCTTGCCAACGCGCAAAGACCGCAGGGCGTCGCCATACAGCATGAGAAGGGGCAACGTACCCGGCTCAAAAAAGCGGCTCAGTTCGTTGCGCCAGTTCTCCAGCAGGGCCACCGGTGCGACGACGAGGGCAGGTGGAAGCGACGGGTCCCGCTCAAAGCACGATGCCATGAAAGTGAGCAGCTGGAGCGTCTTCCCCAGACCCATGTCGTCGGCCAGCACAGTACCCCTGCAGTTATCCGGTGAGGCGTCCCACAGATGCTGCAGCCATGCCACGCCGGTGTGCTGGTGCGCCTTGAGAACGATCTCCGGCTTCAATCCCTGCGGCAGTCGAGGCTGCCTGTCCTGCGGCATTTGCAGCGAATCGGTTCGCACCTCGCTATAGTCGACGTCCTCAAGGTTCCGCTTGATGACCAGCCGCTTTCGCTCCTCGGAAATTCGGGGCGGTGGAGGCGTAAAGCCACCGCCCGCCAGTGCGGCGCGTGCCCGGACCAGCGCATCCACCGCGCTGCGCGCATCGGCGAGCGGCACAACCGCCGGCACGCCAGGCAAGGACACATGCGTCTGACCCGCCTGCTCCGCCCGCTGGACAGCTTGCTGCAGCGAAGGTATATCGCCGAAAGGAATCGCCGCGGTAACCGAAGACTCATCCTCACTGCTTTGGATTTTGACGCCGACCGCTACGTTGTCCTCGAACCAACCTTTGCCTTCGTCCTGTCTGGCGATCACTGGGACGACGAAGGGCTTTTCTATGCCGATGCCTTCAATGCGCTCCGAGTAATTGCTCAGATCCAGTACCTCGGCCGCCGTCCATAGCGCCGGCTGTCTCCAGGCGTGGAGCCAGCTTTCGAGTGTCTGAAGGTCCGTCGCTGTTTCGCCCAGTATTTCGAGGTCCCGACCCTGCCAGGCGACGCTCTGCGAGCCGTCCGCCAGGCAACGTCCGAGTTTGCCGGTGAAGCGCTCCAGGTCCGCAGGCGAATCGAACCAGCTGGTCGCTACGTCGGCGTCATCTGTGGCGGCATCAGACATTGCCTCTATCAGCAGAGCGACCCCTAGAATCTGGCCGGCCTCGGACTGGTCAGCCTTTGGAGTGAAGCGATGAAAGCGGACCCCCGCTGCTGCAGCTTTTCCCTGGAACTCCTCGGCATCAATCACCTCATGCGCACTCTCGCCGAGCAGGGCGAATGGATTCCGTACGAACGCCTCTGCCCGCGGCCCCACCACCAGGCGACCGGGCATCCGCTTGATCTCCGCAAGCACGGTCTTCACCGCGGGCGATAACACTACCCGGACGAGCGACGGACCATCGGGCACATCGTAGCTGTCCTGCAACGGCAGTCGGTCGAACAGAGGGAGCCACTGGTCGGGCGCGTCGACGAAGCTTGGGATGGCTTCCACCACCCGCGTATCCCCTTCACCGCGCTGCTGCAATCCAAGATTGAGGCGTTCGGGCGTCAGGAGGATAGTGCGAGCCACATAGTCTGAAACGGGGCATCCAATCGACGTCGCCAAACTCCGCATCCGGGCATAGGACCGCTCCTTCCACTCTTTTGTCCGGTCGACAGCAGGAGTGCCATGAAAGTGCTCTAGCTCGGAAAGCAATCGATGTACATCGTCGGAGACGAGGGTCGCCGAGCCGTCTGCCAGTAAGGCTCGACCCACCAGCTTGGGCGTCGGTTGCAGTGGTCGTCCGTAGGGATCAACCCATTCCGCAAGCAAGATTGCAAAATCTTCGTCCCCAATCGCTCCCTTGCTCGTTAGCCTGGGCCGCGCGGTCGACTGGGGGGGAATGTTCAGCCCTTGCTGCAGTTCCTGCAGCTCCGGGCGGCGCAGCAGTTCATACAACGCCGACCAGGGCAACAGATACTCGCCAAGCTGGCATTCGCCAAGACCTTCGAGCTGCAGTTGCGCGAGGGTAGAGGCCAGATAGGCGGTGTCAGGAGCGGCGTAAGGATCGGCCAGCCAGTCGGCGGCAAGCCCGCCAGGCGCCGCGTATCGCACACCCTCCGGTGTCATGCGGGGAGAAGTCGATCGTGCTGCGGTGCTTGGCTCAACGCGAGCCTTGCCTATCCATGCGCCAAACATATGATGTGTGTTCCTATTTCATCCAATAGCCGGTGCCGGGCTTATGTCGGAAGCCGATTGCCTCCAGGCGTGCGACAAGTTGCGGCCGTCCACTCGGGTCAGGTAGCAGTACCCACAACGCCCCGCCCTTACCGCGATTGTCTTCCCACTCGATCCCGAGTCGGCGACACACCTCCACCAGTGAAGCGAAGTCCCTGTCGCTCAACGTGCTGGCACTCGCCGTGTTTGCTTCGCCGACCGGTGAAGGGGCGCGCCAGTTCAACGGTGGGGTAGAAGCGATATCGGATGATGGGGTACCGCCCTGTGTCGCGCCGTTGGGGCGTGAACTGGACGGGGACACGTCGCGGGACGGTGCCGAGGACTGAACTGTCGCGCGAAGTTCGCCTCTCGATCTGGGAACCGATTGCAGCAGGCGTTTCAGCTTGTAGTCGAAGCTGCTTTCCCAGCTTCCCTGATGAGAAAGGCGCGTCGCTCCAAGCCTCTGTTTTAGGTCGTGAATGGTAAAGCGCGGCGCGTCGAGGTTGGTACGGAAGTCGGACGCGGGGAACACATAGCAGGCGTTGCCGGTCACACCGAACTCGATGACAAGGAGCGGACCGATCTTCATGACAAAGGCATTGTTGCTGGCGTTGCTGTCCGCAAGGCTGCGCTCCTGCCCTTCCATGCTCTTGCGCAGGTTCACGAACGCTGCGCTCCTATTGCGCCGGGCTTCATCCCCCAGCACGAACCACATCTGGGAAATCTCAGGCTCCCAGGCAAGCCAGTAATTCAGCCGCCGCACGTCGGCGGACCCGTCCTCGGCGAGCAGCTCAAAAAAGTCGCGGATCAGACGCCGCTTAACCCAGCCTTCGACCATACGTCGTGCCGGCTCATGCGCGACTTCGGCATCCCATGTCATGCGCTTAAGCCAGGGGTTGCCGATCCATTTGATACAGGTATCGCGTAGGGCTACGTGCTCGGGTCTGGACCCGCATTTGGCGTACCGCACCACGGTCATTGCCGTTGAACGCTTGGCCAGCGCTTCGGGTAGCTTCAGGTCGGAGCGACCGTTGATGAGCTGCAGGACCCCGCTCAGCTGCGCCTGGTACCGTGCGTCGTCACTGGCGCAGACGGCTTGCACATACGCCATCAGCGCCTCGTCCCACACCCACGAATTGTTGGGGATACCCAGCCCCTCGCAAAGCGAACGAAGGTCGTCGGTGCGGCCGTCCATCAGCTGGCCGGCATACCGGCTGCAAGGGTCATTGGTCAGAAGGTTCCGATGCTCGCCAAGCGTAGTCAGCCAGGCCGGAATGACACCGCGGCGCAAGGCTGCTTCCGTGACGACCGGCAGGCGCCCCGCGAGGAACGACTGAAGCGTTGTCCAGTTGACCGTCGCGGGCGCAGCGGCGCTGCGCTGCTCAAAGTGAAAGTAGCCATTCAGCAGCCCCTGATAGCACCGGCGATACTGCTTGGGGCGGCCTTCCTGGTGAGAGACCAACGTCAGAAGCCGATGGAACAGCGGTTCGCTGTCGATAATGCGCCATTGCCGCTCGCCGACCGGTACGGTGACGCCGTAGCACACGTACTTGAGCTCGGTGAAGTTCCGCACGTCGTTCGTCGCCCCGAAGCGCTGCAACGACTGCTGAATGGCGTCCGACGACAGCGAAACCACTTCGTTCTCGAACGTGGCGCGGATGTCCTTGAGTACGTCCGTCATGGCACGAGGGCTACCCCACACAGGCGGACGAAGTACCCGTTGCGAATCCATCTCCAAGGCGAGCCGGGAGCGCAACGTCTCTAGCGGTCGGCGATCGGACATCTTTCTTTGGGATCGAGCGCCTGCATCAGCGCCACGTCGTCGGTCACAGGAGAAGGATGGGCTGACTCATCCTGTTGTTCCTGCCGTGTCTTGAACTCGAGTTTGAACTCGATTCGCCGACTGTCTTCCGCGGTTGCCCTGAGCGAATTGAAGGATGCACCGCCCACAAAGAAGCGAGTGGCGACGAGTTTCCGGTCCTCCTCAGACAGTGCCGGCTCTCCGGTCGGCGGCTCGCGCAACAGTTCGCAGATCACGCGCTCGCTGCGCTCCAGGCTGAGGTTCAGGTTGTAGAGATACTTGCCGGTTTGACTGGCGTACCCTTCGACGACGGCACGCTTGAACCAGTTGCGCCCGGCATCCGTGGTGCGCAATTGCTCCAGCAGTTTCGGGGTAAATTCTCGCAACAACGCGCGCTGGGCTGGCGACAATACGTTCTGGCCTTCCCGTTCGAAGCGTCCCCGCGGACCGAAGTCGATGGTCCGATCGATGACCCGCACTCCGTCGAATTGCGCAGCGACCTTCCGCACTTCCGACATCAGTTCGTGGATCTGTTCGGACCGTGCCTTTTCCTGCCGTTCCTCGTCCGAGATCTTCTTGGTCACGGCAAGCAGCGCCACGCTGAGTGCAACTAGGAACAGGACCATCAACGCGGTCATCAGATCCGAGAACGAAATCCAGAAAGGGCGTTCACCTTCTTCCCGGCCCCGCCTCGGGCGCGCAGTCTGTATGCCAATCATGGTTCAGCCTTTCATGCGGCCGCGGGCATGGCGTCAAGCGTCTCGCCGAGATCCTGAATTGCACCCTTCAACAACCCGGTCGCCTGCGCCAATTCCTCGTGGAAGGCCTTGTTGCCGTGGCGCAGCGTCTCGGTAACTTGCTGGGCGAAAGCGCCATGTGCTTCCGCCAGGACCTGGTTGATCTCTTCCAGATAGTCCCCCGCCTTGTCCTGTGCATCCGCAAGATGACGCGACGCCGTTTCCAACTTGCCGACAAGCTCGGCCGTCATGCCTGCCTCTCGTTTGGCGTTCTCGAGAATCTCGCGCAAGGTAGCCACCATGGATGCCGTCGCGTCGCGCGCGGCCTTCTGTTCGCTGAGAATCTGCTGAGTGGACGTGAGCGCGGTGCTCAGCATGTTGGCAGAGCTGGCGAGCGCCTCCGTCGTGCCGACCACACCAGCACTAGCGGATGTCATGGCGTCGAGGTTTTCGCTGAGGCGCGTCGATGCGTGCTGAAGGCGCTCTGCGCCAAGCGCCATGCGGTCGATACTGGCATGTGTGCTGGCTTCGAGTCGCTCAGCGACCTGGCGCATGGCCGTGGTGCTCTCGGAGATCGTATCGGTGAGTCGCAGTACGTGGTCAGACTGCTGCGCCATCAGACCGCTTGCCTGTCCGGCAAAGTCGTTCTGAGTTTGAAGGTGATTCTGGTGAGCCGCGTGTGCCTGATCCTGCAAGCCCTTGACCAGCGCAGTCGTGCTCTCGCTCAGGTCGCGCATCATCTGCCGCGTCGCTTCCGCCGACTCCTGCTGACCTTGAGCGACGTTCTGTTTGAGCTGATCAATGAACGCCCTCATCTGGTCGTTCGATTCAGCTTGACGCGCCTGCATTTGCTGCAGAGCCTCGTCCATTCGCTTGGCCATCGCATCGGCCGCCCCCGAGCCGGCCTGCTGGATCTGGCCGGCCAAGCGCTCAAAACTCGCGGATGCGGTCTGGATTGTATTTGCCGTCTGCACCAGCATTTCGTTCATGCCGCGCATCTGCGTGCCGAACATGTTTTCCATCTGGGCGCTAAAGCTGGCCAACACATCCGTCAACAGCTTGTTGACCGCTTCTCCCTGGCTGTTCCCTACCGATTGGACCGCGCTCGAGATACGAGCCAGCGGTTCGGCTAGCCCTTCAGAGAGACTGCTCGTGATCGACTGCCCCAGCTGAGCGCTTGTTGAGGTGATGGTCGCGATCTGCTGCTGCGTCAGTTCGCCGAGCACCTGCTTCAGATCGGTGACTAGCGATTCTTTCATCTGCATCGCTTGCGTCGCTGAAGTTTCCGACGCTTCCACCAGGCGCTGCAGGTACTCCTCCCCTGCTCCCGCATCGAACAGCCCATCAATCAGGCCGCACAGCTTTTCAACCTGGGTATAGCGACCGTTCAGCATGAGCTTCTCTACGGTCGTGACGAGCATCGCAAAGGCAATCGCAACGCCGGATACGATGAAAGCGCCGCCGACGCTGAGAATCAGAGCCTCCAGGCTGCTGCGGACCACCGCGGCGTCGTCAGAGACCCGAAAGCTCTGCAAGCCGAGAATGAGCCCGGAGAAGGTGCCGATGATGCCTAGGCCGGTCAGGATGCCGGGTAAGTGTTTGAAGAACTCAGTGCGAAGTGGCGAGTCCACTAGCGTCTGCTCGGTGAAGAAGCCATTCGCCATGGCGGTGGCACGCCACCTCGAGACCTCCATAGTCCCCATGGCCGTCGCCTGCTTCTGCCCATGCAATGTGTCCCGATACTCCGTCCAGCAATGGCGAAGTGCCTCGCCTTGCATCGTGCTACTGCGAAGACTATCCAAATCGAGAACCGGTCCGTTGCCGCGCAGAGTAGCCAATCCGTCAATCGCGACTTGCAACTCTTTTCCTACACGCGCAGCAGGTACCAGGAACAGAGCTACGAAAGAAATAACGGCCCCGAACAGCAGTAGCCAGATCGTCCAATGGACGATCTGGGAAACGAGGGCGAAAGAATCAGTAGTCATAGCGAACTCTGCGTGTGCGCGGCGTCAACACTTGTCCGTGGAAAGCGCTATCCGCCGACTCTCCTTGTGTTGAAGCGCGGGCCTGGCGAACGCGACCTAAGACAGCAATTTGTGACAAAACGTAAATACTAGTGGTTAAGGTGTCAACTGTGGACCCGTCCGCGTGGGTGTTGCTCAATTGCGATAGTCGTGAGTGGAGACGTCAGCGGTGCGCTCGGTTCGCGCAGCGGCACCGCGTCGGTGGAATCGCCGGCAAACTCGCGAGAGCGGATTCGCTCGATATCAGCGTCGGTAAGGTCAAACCATTCGCCGTTGATCCGCTTGTCGGCAAAAACGGCGTGATAGTAGCTTTCCGCAGCGACGCAGTCGTCGAACCACGCGCAAAGGGGAATGGTGTAGAGGAACGGCAGGTGAACACCGAACGCCCGCATTCGGGCGGGGACATTGCGTGTTCGACCGACCTTGTGGCCGTATGCCGACTGCAACACGTACACCACTCCCGTACGGGTCGAATCGGTCGGCTCTCCCACAATCTCGCTCGGAACGAGCCGTTCCACGGAAACTCGCCGCGGTTGCTGTCGAGAGCGTGGCGCGCGTTCGATCGGCGAGCTCGTGGTTTTACCGCGCCGTGTCCGCCGCTCCATCCCCTCAAAATTCCCAAGGAACAGCTCGACGAGACCATAGGGGGTCACCTTGCTGTCCGCAAAGCGAAAGCCTGGCTTGGACGACCAGAATCTCCGGCCGAGGACGGTGTCGACCCATATCTGCGCTTCCACCGGACGCCAATTCACGCAGAGCAGTTCGCCCTGCCCCGGGTCAATCAACCCGATCCACCGGATCATCCCCATCTGAGAATCGCGATCGTAGGCCGCCAACAGGAGTCCGTCGCCGGGTGCGGGCGGGCGCGTTTGTGAGGTCAGGCACGGCGGAAGCGGATAGACCGAAGACGGGACGGACACGTCGTCGATATCCAGGGCGATGCGCCAGTATTGTGCGGGTGCGAGCATGGGTGACCTGGCTACTGTCAGACAGCGGGAGCCAGCTCGTCGGCCGGCTCGACTGCCGCCGGACTGGGCGCGCTAGTGGTTTGGTTTGCGATGCCATACGGTACGTGGACCATCGGGATATCTTCCGCAGGTGAGCGCAAGTGACTGCGTTGGTCATCGAAGAAGATATGCGGCTTCATGATTGTCAGAACGCGGGACTTTTCCATGCCGCCCAAGAAAAACGATTCATCGGGCGAGACGCCCCAACTCTTTAGCGTCGTGACAACGCGTTCATGGGAAGGCGCGTTGCGCGCGGTCACCAGCGCGATCCGGACAATCTTCTGATAGCTGGGATCTTGCTTGATTCGCTCCTCTTCCAGTTTCTGCAGGTTGGACAAACCAACGCACAACTCGGCCATCAACCCCGGACCGTGTGGAATAGCTTGCCTGGCTGTTTCGTGCGCTTCGAACTCACGAAGGTCGTGATTCTTCTTGTAGATGGCCTCCGCTTCGTCGTTGGCGATCACGCCGTCAAAGTCAAAGGCCACCCGCAACTGGTTGTCCGCCTCGTCGTCATAGACGCGTGATCGCATCACCAGGCCGGCAGGATAGTCGGCATCGATGGCGTCATGAACGTCTTGCTCGTTCGCGCTCAGGAAGAGCGACGCATTGAAGGCCGGCAGATAGGTATGTGGCGATCGTCCTGCAGTAAATGCGGCTCGCGTGATGTCGAGGCCGTAGTGGCGGATGGATCGGAATACGCGTAGGCCGGTTTCAGGGGAATTTCTGGAGAGCAGGACGACCTCGACGGGCATCTGCTCGGGAAAGCTTTGATTGATCTTCAGGAAGCGCCGGATGAAAGGAAATGCCACACCTTTAGGGAATGGGATGTCGAGGTTGGCTTCTTGATGTTCGCGATATCGCTCCACGCCGTCGGTAAGGTAGACGTGATGCGATTCGCTGAGATCGAAGAGCGCACTCGACGCGACGCCAATGACCAGTTTGTTTTCTATGGGATAGGACATGTCCAAACGTTCGGAGAGAGCGGCCGAATGTTCTCCGGCTCACCGGACAGCGTGTTGACCGGTGCTTAGGCCAGAGTTGCGGGACTGCAACTCTGGGAGTTTCCGTACGATGATCAACAGCAATCCGAGCCACTCTGTTCGCGGCGCATCTGGTGGTGTGGGCGTTGGCCTTCCCTTGCGCATCACGCTGCAGCGCTGGGGCCTGTCCCCGGAGGAGGCATTGTCCGCGCTGGAAGAGTGCCGGGCCGCAGGAAGGGATGTGGAGGCTTCGGTTCTATGGCAGCTCGGGGAACTGCCGGGCGTTGTCCCGGATCTCGTTATCCACCTTGTCGATGCCAAGGGGCTCGTAGGGACTGGCGCCGCAAAGTGGAATGCCATGGGACCCGTGCATGCGCTGCGTAGCGCCCGTGGCCGTGGCAGAGCTGAAATTGCGATCGTCATGGGCGGCATCGAACGACTACCAGTGGTGCGAGCTGGATGCTGGGTGCAATGCGGCAAGCGGAGGTTGCCGGCTGCCCTGCAACTGCTGTTGAGGGTGTTGGTGGAACCGGGCGCGAGGGAGGCGACTGTTGCCCGATTCCGAGAACTTGCCGCGCACGACATCGTGGCCCAGCTGTTCTGTACCGAAGCCGATGACCCGCACGGTTTGATTGCGGGTGTGGAACAGGCCCTGACGCGAGTCTTCAATACAGCGTTGACCGAGCCCACACTAGTTTGGCTCGTTTCGCCTGAGCCTATCCACTCGGCGCTGAAGGACCGGATGCAATTCAAGTGGAGCGGTACCGCACTCGACATCAGGGCCACCCAGGGCCCCGCTTCCCCGCCTTGTGCCGCGACGGCTATCCGCGGGCTCATCGGCTTGCCGTGGCCTGATCTCGTCGCGCCGTAGAGCCGGCGCCCTCCCCCGGTTTTCCATATCGACGGATAGCCGCTTCCAGCATCTGCGCGACCTCGGTGCGCAAGGATGCTGGCGATAGGACTTCCACGAAGGGCGCGTGCTGGAGCAGCAGGTTCCTCAACGCGACTGACGGCGCCACCGTCGCGCGAATCACAAAGCCGCCTTCGCATTCTTCGGTTGCTTGGTCCTCTGCAATCCGGACCACCCTGAACTGGCTCGGGATGTTATTGGATTCCCAGACACGTAGAACGACAGCCTGAGGGGTATCCGGAAACCACTCCAGGACCTTTTCGTTTTGGACAAAACCGTCTAGGTCAAAGTCCGGGTCGCGTTCCAGGACATATCCAATGTTCCGGGCCTCGAGGATACGGTCGCAACGCATCAGAAACGGATCACCTTGCCTGCCGCTGGAGCGGCGATTGCGCACAACCAGATACCAGAACGGGCCCTTCTCGACGAGCGCGTACGGAAGTACCTCATAAACCTTACCGCCGCCGTCGCTTTGATCCGCCTTGCGATAGCGGATAGACAGCGTCTCGTCGCGATACAGCGCGCCCAGGAGGCCATGAAACGTTTCGGGGTCAATGGCAGGCGGGATAAGCGGATAGCCGCCATCCAAGCGGACCGTCTTTCCGATCCAGGCCTTCGCGCTGACCAGCCGGCTATCGGCAGCACTTTCTCCCAGCGCCTGGGCCGCGCTCGCGAAGAATTGCTCGTACTCGCCGAGTCGCTGAGGTAAGTGACTGCCCGCGAGCTGGCGCAGCTTTAACAGGGCGAGCGCCAGATCTGCCGACGGGCGTTTCATCTCCCGCGACGGTGCGCGCTTTAGCAGCTTCCATCGGGTCGCAGGGCCGTTCCCTTCCCTCGCGATCCACGCACCCTCCTCCAACCCTTCCAGTATCCGACGCACTTTGCGATCGGGTAGCGCCGGAGATCTGCCCCAGATAATGTTCTTGAGGTCCGTCGAAGGCCACCAGCGCTCCGGAGCGGTCTGCATGGCTTCTAGTACAGAGTCTTGTTCTGGCGACAGCATTCCCGTGTGTAACAAAGTGTGACGCTACATGCTACGAATGGAGCGTTCACTTGTCTATGAAATTGTGGGCAAAGGGATCGCGACCGTCGGGCGCGGATCTCGGGAGGCGGAGCGCGAGCGCCTACCACCGATCTCACGGTGAGACCGCGCTGTCTTCCCTTGTGTGGGTAGGTCCTCGCTGAATACGCCTAGCCCGTAATCCGCTCTCGGGCGAGTATGGTCTGACGGGGTGAAGCGGCGTCCTCGGGTTCCGCTGCTGTTGCTGCCAAGCGATATTGGCCATGGCCGGGGCCGACCCCGACGTTTCAACTGGAAAGTCCTTTAACTTCAAAGACCTGTACTTCTGCGAAGAAGGCGGCCGTTGTCTGGCGCACCTATCCCCGGGCAAGCGTGGACACCACGAAGCCCGATGGTTGCTTAACCGAGCTCCTTCCCCCGGTAAGGCGCTCCTTGTGCCGTTCGGTAGACCAGCGGGGCCGTTGCGTCCCGAACGCGCATGCCAGGGGAGCGTGCTTGATTAGCGGTAGTGTCCGACCGCTCTGACGCGCGGTGCGGCAGGAGAGCTAAACCGTTGATTTGGCAGCACAAAATAGTTCGGGTCGGTCGCGACCGTGCACTTTTGTGGGGCATTGTGCAATGTAAATTATTTTTCCGTCGGTCACGAGACTGATGAAGCGCGATGCGGCGCGTCGTTGGAGGCCTTTTTTCTCCATTGCGCGGGGCCACAGAGGCGCGAGTGCAATACCGTTTTCGGTGAAGCCGGCTCGCGAGCGCAATGTGCAGGGATGTCTCGCCCGTCCCGGCTCGCCCAAGCGGTGTTGAAAACGTAAGTTGCTGATCGGAAAGGAATTTCGAATTGAAAGGCCTGGTCAGACAATGTGGAATGGCTATGCACGTGTTATTCACCTTCGATGCGCGCCGGCCGCCCCAATGGCGACGTGCCAATGTCTGCTCGCCGCAGAACGGAACCTTTAAAGGGCGTCCCCGCGCCGACGCGTACCGGAAAATCGCACCCGGCTCGCCGGCCCAAGGTCAAACGCTTTTCTCCTTGGCTGGTCCACCCTGATCCATCGGGGCCGGATCCTCCGCGGCTTACCGGCCCCAGTATGTCTCTGGCTCGCATGCATAGATGACTTAAACCTCCCAACACCTCGTTGGCCCCCGCGGGCGCCCTCAAAAAGCAAAGGCCTGGACCGCGGTCCAGGCCTTTGTCCGGGCTGCGCCCGATGTGGGCTGGCGACCGGCATGCGTTCGCGCCTCCTACGACTCTGCCTTTTCCAACTCGGACTCAATCCAGGCAGCAAGCCGTTCCTCCCATGCATTCGCCATTTCCGGCTCCTTAAAGCGGATTGCCAGAACGCCGCTGCGAGCAGAAATGGCGCAGAAATGCCGCTTGCCGCGCCTGATGATGCGCGGTTCCGCCGGGCGGGGAGGCGTCGGTTTCACAGCGTTGTTTAACTGGGCCAACGCCTGCTTCTGCGTAAATGACCGGTCTGACGCCAGACGCCGGATAAGATCCAAGGCGACCGCGGCAGCCTCCGGTCGATCCGCGAGGATGCTGGCAATCTCCTGCGCGGCTACTGCGCCGAGACAATCTGGAATCGCCGCGGTCTTGAGCACCTCAACGGCCGCTTCGGGCAATCGCCCATATGCAAAGAGCTTCGAAATCTGCCCTTCACTGATACCCGCCTCGATGGCGATTTCTCGCTGGCTCAGACCGCTGCGCTTCTGTCGGTCAAGAAATCCGAGAAACTTTTCGAAGTCCGGGAGGGAAGGGGCGAGGAGGTTGGAATAGAACGCTGCGAGTTCTACCTCGTCCTCAGTGGCGAATTCCCGAAAGACCGCAGGAATCGTTTTGCGTCCCAGTTCCCGATAAATGTGGAAGCGGTTATACCCCGCCGCGAGTTCCGTCTTGCCGTCCGGACGGCGAACCACCGTGACGGGATAGATCATCGGATGCTGCTGCAGATTCGCCTTCAGTTCCTCATACTGCTCCGTCGACAGTTTGCGGCGGCGGCCCGGGATTAGGATGATGTCCTCCAGCGGGAGCTCTACAGCATGTCCCTGCGCGGCCTCGAGTTCCGCGACACGGCGCTCTGCGGAAGCCACCGCTGATTGCGCGACCAGCATACGTCCGGGCGACGTCTTCGGACCCGTGGAGGGCGATGTCTTGAGATCGCTCTGAGCTTTGACGGTTACGCCGGCGGTCTTGGCCAGTAGTTTGTCACCAATACCCATTTTCAATTCCCTTTCGACCAAGCGACGGCAAACAGATCGTCGACATGCTGTGCAAGACGATCAAGCGGTTCACGAAAGCGGTTATACGCCTCGACACTGCCTTCCGGCCGCGACAGGTCGTACACGGTCGCAAGCTGTGCCGACGCGCCCTTTGGCACGGTCGATTCAGGAATCTCAATGCCAAGTACACGGTTCCCGTACGCCTTGACCATCCATTCACGTACGACGCGCGACACCGGATCCGACTTCACTTTGGTCAGCACGATGTTAATGAAATCGAATTGCTTGTTTTGCAAGACGCCAGGCAGACGGCGCGCAATGTCGGAGAACAGGTGCCAGAACTGGGTCGAGCTCGCGAAGTCCAGTCCGTCGGGCGGGCAGGGCATCAGGATGCCGTCGGAAGCGATCAATGCATTGATGGTGATGTAACTGAGGGCCGGGGGCGTGTCGATGACAATGGCGTCGTAATGCTCTGCCATTGGTTCAATGCCCTTGCGCAGGATGTCCCAGAAGTGGAAGCCGCTCTCCTGCAGGACTTTGGACGGAATCTCGAACTCCGCATCAAACAGCGCCGACGAGGCGGGGATCAGATCGAGGTTGTGCCAGTACGTGGTCTGTACTGCATAGTCCAGCGTTTCCTGATCGCCATAGATCAGCGGCAGCAGAGTCTTGGACTCGTCGATCTCGGCATCTGGTGCCCAGCCGCACAACTGGGTCGCCGTGCCTTGGGGATCACAGTCCACTAGCAACACCCGTCTGCCGAGAAGGGTCAACGCCTGAGCCAGACAAACCGCCGTGGTGGTCTTGGCGACCCCACCTTTGAAGTTTCCGACGGTGACAATGCGGCCGCGGCTCCCCTCAGGTCGTGGCATACGGCCACCGGCCTGCTGTACCCAGGCAATGGCGTCCTCCAAAGAAAACACCTTAGCCCGGCCGTTGCCTTGTGACACCCCTGGCGGGAGCCCGCCTTTGGTAGCCAGGTAGTGGAACCGCGCTTTATCGATGCCGCAGAGCGATGCAATCTGACTGCTGGTAAAGGTAGGCGGATTTTTACGGGGGTAGGGTTCCAGCATTGCGTCCCGGATCTGGCCGAATACATCATTAGCCTGTCCTGCGATGCGTGCCAGACCGTCTATGGTCAGGCTCTCACCCTCCAGATTGTCCGGGCGGGGCAATTGGGCCTTCATTAAACTTGTCGCCATGGCGCGTTCACTTGTAGAGTCAAAGTAAACCGTTTGCTAGACGGTTTCCTCGTAATTCAATGGTGACCGTAGGATACCGGGGCGACAAGTGATCGGCAAGGAATCCGTCCCGGAAAGCGCGTCCACGCGCAACGGTCGGGAACACGCAATTAACGGCCTGCGATCGTCTGCATGGCGAACGGCGGCCGACAGAGGAGGGGCGCAACGGTAGCCCATATCGGCAGGCGGGCGGAGCAGGGGAATGTCTGGAGAGCGGGCGAAGCGTAGAGGCCGTGCAGACGTGCCGCTCGTCGCGAGGCGGCAGGGGGACACGCCTGCCGCTACGCAGAAGGTGTCCGGCGTAGCGGCCGGTGGGTGGCTAGTGCCGGTAACAGGCGGGTCCCTGAGGCTCCACTACGAGCGAATTCAGCGACGCATCAACACGCAGATACTATGGCTCGACCGGTATGACGTGTCCGCTAGTCATCAGAACGATCATGCCTCGCTTAGCGGACGTCATCGAAAGGTACGACCGCACCTGCGCGCCATAGTGCTCAAGTGTTGCGGTACTCGGGGCAACGTCGCTCTTCCAGTCGATGATCACTTCCGGCCTGCCATCCTCACCGACCGCCACCGCGTCTGCTACTCCGACAATCGCGTCCTCCAAAAACGTCGACGCTGCCGAGCCATAGACGGGGAGCTCCGCCATCAGACGCGGACGCATCTTCGCAATGTCCGGAATCGTTAGCGTACGAAGGACACATCCAGCGATCTCTGCCGGAGACAGGCCGGTGGACGCGTCCTCATGGCAGCCCGCACCCATCGTGCAGATCAGCGTTGCGGCACGCTCAGTCAAAGTCGCCAGATCATCGGACACCTCGCCGTTCAATACCTCTTCCATCAGCTTGTGCAAGATGACGCCGCGGTCCCGGCTTCCCCGTACTGCGACGGCGCTACCCTCGGTTCCGGACTCGGCGCCCGGAAGAACAACCTGGGCGATTTCGGGGATAAGTACGGCGCCCGACATGTGCCCCTCATCGCGACTTGGCGCCAGCCATCGAATACCGCGATGCGACTCGGCAATCAGGCGCGCTTCGGCTGCGAAGGTTTCACGCGTCTGCTGATTGGGGCACGCCCCAGTCTGCGAGGACATCGGCGGTGGATCCTCTTCCAACGCCACGGTGGGCAGCTCCTGCAACGCCATATCCACCAGCGAGGCCCACGACTTGTCGCTCGTGACTGCAGGGCGGGGCAGCACCAGCAGTTCGCGGGCACGCGTTGCGGCCACGTACCACAAACGTACACGTTCGCGCTCCAGTTCGGCACCCTCGGCGGAACGAATGGCATCGTACCCCGCCGGCCGGACGCCAAACACAGGGCAGAAGAGACGTCCCGATTCAGGGTCCACAAAAACGCTGTCAGCCTGCTTGATCGCGGTCATCGTATTGACCGGCACAACGACCGGCCACTCAAGACCCTTCGCGGCATGCATGGTGAAGAGCGCAACGGCGTCCTCCTGCGCATCCGGCCGGCCCTCGCTAGCCCGCGAGGCGTCGGTCCAGGCCGCCGTCATGGCTGCAGCAAATGCGCGCAACCCGCGCACGGCAAACCGGCGCGACATGTTCAGATACAGATCGACGTTCGCCAGTGCCCGGTCCGCCTGGTCGCGATGCCGCTCCAGCAAAAGATGACGCACATGCAACGCGTCAACGGCCTGGGACAGGAGGACATACGGCGTGGTCGAGTTCACCTGTCGTCGAAGGGCTTGAAGCGAGGTGACAACTTCCCGTGCAATCGGATTGGCGATACCGGCCGGGTCCACGGAAATGGACAGCCGCGGTAGCGTGCCGGCATTGCTGTCGTCCCGGGGCAGTGCCGCGATGATATCCAGGATAGCCTCATCACTGAGTCCGACGAGAGGGCCCCGCAGCAAAGCGCCCAACGCCAGCGTGTCCCCCGGGTCCGCCAGCACACGCGTGACCGCAATCAGGTCCTGGATCTCCTGACGCCGGTACAGACCCTTGCCCGCCTGTGTCGCCACCGCAATGCCCAGTCGTTCAAGAGCAGCCTCGTAACGCCATAGATCCGTGCCCGTCGGGGCCAGCAATGCGATGTCGCCCGCACGGCAGGCACGCGCCCCACCGGTTCTCCGATCCACTACCCGATGCCGGCCAATCAGCTGTGCACACAGACGGGCGACGGCTACCGCCTCGACGTCGCGCAACTCGTCTGCGGCAGGCTTCTCCGAAGCGGCCTGGATATCAAGTGCCACGACACAAGGGTCTTCGCCGTTGTGCGGCTGGAATGGTGCCAGTGCGGTGAAGCCCGGCTGGCCGTCGGCGGACAAGCAAGGTGCGAAGCGCGCATTGACAAAGTCCAGAATCGGCGCGTGCGAGCGGAAGTTGGTCGAAATGGTGAGCACGCTGCCTGCGTCCATGGCCCCGAAGGCCGTCCTGGCTTGCACGTATGCAGCCACGTCGGCCCCACGAAACCGATAGATCGCCTGCTTTGGGTCGCCTACCAGAAACAGCGCACCCGGCCGGATCCTGAACGATGTCCAGTCGCCAGCTTTGCTGCCTTCGGGGTCCCCACATAGACGCCAGAATATTTCCGCCTGCAGAGGATCCGTGTCCTGGAACTCGTCGACAAGGACATGGCGATAGCGCGTAGCGAGCGCCTGTCGGACGGGCTCGTGGTCCCGTAGCAGTGCCCGTGCCGCGTAGAGCAGGTCATCGAAATCGAGCAGGGCGCTGTCGCGCTTGTACTGAGAAAAGACTTGCACGACGGCACGAACGTGCGTTGCCAGCTCCCCAAGGACGCGCGTGGCAACCTGCGCCTCCAGGGCGCTCCATGCCTCGCAACAAGCCTTGTACAGATCCGACACCACGCCGAACGCTTCCTTCCCCGCGGAGGCCGGCATACCTTCCCGCTTCGCAGCGGCCTCCCATGCAGTCTTGCGGCGGAATGCCAGAAAGGATCCGGAGCCCGTGCATAGCGCAGGCACCGGCCGAAGCGCCACTAGTCTGGCGAGGTGCGAAGGGCTGGACTCGTCGATTTCCCAGTCCAGCGCCTGCGCCATGGCAGCGAAGTGGCGGGCTGTTTCGACGGTGGCTTCTTCGGCGAACGAGCATGTCGCCATGAATCCGGTCAGGGCGGAAACCGAGCGCCTGAAATCTTCCACCAACGGCATCAGCGGCAGTGCAACGGGCCCCGTTGCATGACGGTGGCGTCGGAGTGCGGAGGCGATGTCATGCACCAGTTGCAGCGTGCCGGAGGCGTCTTGGGCGACAAGGTCCGCAAGCAGACCCGAGCCATTCTCACCGAGCCGCTCCCGTAGCCATTGGTCCACGATGTCATCGAAGGCCAGGTCTGCGGCGTCCCGGTCCATGATGGCCGCGCCGGGATCGATGCCAGCCTCGACAGGGTAGGGCGCGATGAGCCGTTGGCAGAACCCGTGAATGGTTGAGCAGGTCAGGTCGTCGATCACCTCCACCGCGGCAAGAAGCTCGCGCCGCTGCATGTCACTAAGTCCATCCGGAAGCGCGACGCGAAGCTCGGCCGGCACCGACCCCGCCGTCAGCGCCTCGACAAAATCCCGTACCCGGATCACCAGCTCGCTGGCGGCCAGCTCAGTGAAAGTCACGGCGGCAATATGGCGGGGTGCGATGCCACTGGCCAGCATCATGGCAATACGGCCCGCCATCACGGCCGTCTTGCCGGATCCCGCACCGGCTTCAACGAGCAGCGCCCGGTCATGTTCGGCAATCGCGATGCGACGCGCCTCGTTATCGGAAAGCAGCATAGACATCCTTATTTAACCTCCCAAACACGGGCCGCTACCCCCAGACGCGCCAGTGTCGCGGCCGACTTGCGCTTGTAATAGGTGACACGCGCATTCGCGGGCAACGCAAACGCAAGGTCGTCATACGTGTCGGCTGCATCCTTGCCAGGTAGCGACGCACCGCCCAGCAGGCTTTCGTATGCAGCAGCCAGATACACGCTCAGTTCAGCCAGCGCGGTATCGGCATCGGCTAACGGAAACTCACGTTGTTCGCGGGGATAGAGCAGGGATGCCGTTACCTCAAAGTCCTGGCCAAGCATGGCCTTAACGGCGTATGCATATAGACACCGCTGCAACTCATTGCCGCCGTTCAGCCCAAAGTCGGCCTTAGGCGCCCTTCCGGTCTTGTAGTCGCGCACCCAGCCATGACGTCCATCGGGGGCGATGTCGAGCCTGTCGATATAGCCGTTGATACGAATCCGCGTGCCCGGGATCTCGACCGGTGCGTCACCATCCCACGGGGCGGGACAGTCGCTGACACCCTTTGCGCCCCCGAAGCGCACTTCGCCATAGGATCGTGTTCCGGGCGGCACCGGCTCGCCCCCCATCAGCGCAGCGATAGATAGCTGATGCACCTCGTTCAAGGTACGCTGCCAGATCAGGGCGGGAGGTACGGGCTGCGCTGTCTCCCATTGCGCGGCGGCGTCGGCGACCGCCGCTGTCACGGCCTGTTGTAGCGTTTCGCGACTGGCGCTGCCAAGGCCACCAGCGTGTACAAGCTTGCCTACCGCGATCTCAAGCGTCAGGTGCACCAGATTCCCCATCCCCAGGGCATCCAATACCAGCGGCTCTTCGCTGATAACGGGCGACCGCAGCCCCATGCCGTACTTCCACACAAAGCCCAAGGGATTGCGTAGCAGCAGCTTCAACGAGCTGGCGGACTGGATGCGCCCCAGGGCGAGGCTCACCACCGGGTGCCCGGGCCGGACGAGCCCATCGTGCCCGGTGAGCTCGGTCCGATGCCAGTCTTCCCAGCACTGGCTCGCGGAAACGGAGCGGGACAAGGCGCGGAACTCGGCCTTGCGTGCCAGGAGGCGATCAGTTTCGCTAAAGGCGTGCGCAGGCGCTGCGTTGCGATCCAGATACCTGTCCTTCCCCAAGCCGTGCAGCAAAGCACTCCGGCCCAGCACACGGCCTTCGCCATCCCGGCGTGCGCTCGACAGGACGACTTCCGCAGCAGCGCTCTGCAAGATGGTCCGGAAGTCATCCCGGTCGACCACTGCCAATGGGCGCGGCTCGAGTTGGCGCATTGGCACAATATGATCGGACAGCAGACGATCCTCTGTGATGCCTCTGGGCCAGCGCGACGAATTCAGGCCGAGCAGGCGCACGAATCGACGTGGCGTGCCAGCAAGCTCATTGGCGGAGGCCCACACTACGCCAGCGCATGCTTCATGGCGGTCATCGATCTTAAGTCGCTGGAGCGTGGCATCCAGCGCTACCGCGGGACCAGCCAGCAGGGCTTTGCGCCAGATGGCTAAGGCCTGGCCGGACAGAATTCCTTCTCCCATCTCGGCCGCACGGTCCGTGCCGCAATCCAATCGCGCCACAATACTGCGCAGGGCGTCACGCGGGTCCGCGCCCTCAGGCCATGCGTCCGGGGACAAGGCGTCAAGCAGCCGGTACCAAGAGGCCGGGGTGGCAAGGGGCGCGTCCGGAGGGAGAATGCGTGTCCAACCGGGCGGCAGTGTTGCAAACACACTGGCGCCCGCCTGCAATGCCGCCAGACGGCGCACGCGCGACTGGGAGATGCCGCGAACCAGGATATCTGCGAGTGCCGCGGCAGCCTGACCAGCGCGCGTCGCGATCGCGGGAATGCCATGCACAAAATGGAGGGCGATATTGGCATCCTCCCGCAGCGCCAGGAAATGATCGTCGTACTGAGCCGGTGAGGCCGCTGCGATAGCGATCTCCGAGGGGGCAGCCCGGCCTGTCGCGATGAGTTCACGGGCCCAGCGCAAGGCCTCAATCACCTCGTGATATGCCGTTGCAGCACTGACGCACTCGACCTTCGGCTGGTGCGGCGATGATCGCACGGCAGCAACGGCGCTGCCTTCCAACCATAGAGGTAGAGAGCGTGTGCCGGCGAGCCAGCGTGTCGGCGTGACCTCCGCCAAGGCCAGTACCAGCGGGCGCCAGCAGGCCGCGATGTCCGCGGCTCCCGCGAAGTCGATGGGGCCCAGCAGCCGCGGCGCCAAGGCGATCCGCTGCATTGCCGCGATAGCAAGGTCAGCCGGCGCCAGCATCCCCGCCGGCAGCCGCCTCAGCGTCGCTGTTTCCAGCCTGGCGAGGGCATCGAGCCTGGAATGCTGCAGCCGTTGAGCCTTAAGCTCGAAGTTTGCGTTCCATACCTTCCTCAACGTCCCGAGGCTCGCGTCCACCATACCGGGAAGACCTTTGATGCCGTCCAGTTCGCCCAATGCCGTCTCGTGCAACGCCAGGCCAAGGGCGGTACGAATGCTCTCGTCATCAGCTGCGCACTGAAAGCCGCCGGCGAGTCGCGCAGCTAACTGCTCGATCGTAACGATATGTAGTCCGTGACTCTGCTCGCGCGCTGCGCGAAGCCGCCATTCTCGGCTGGCGAGCCTGCCCTGGACGACGATGGTCCTGCGCTGCAAGGTCTTGTTCATTGTGTGCATTGGTGCTGGAGAACATCAGGCGATGCCGCTGTGGCGCTGCCGGCAACACAGCCTTCGACTTCTGGTGGACTGTGCGAACTAAAACCCGGCAATAGTGCCACCGTCACCGGACAATTGTTGTCCGGTCCGCCCGCATGTTCCCCGGCCACCGACGGAATTCAGTCGACTCCGGCCGGTAGGAGGGACGGACGTCTGTCGACGGGCAGTGGGATGGATGCGATACCGGGCGAGGACGCGGCGCAAGGCCAACGCATGGCGCGATGCGCGCTGGCAAACCGCCCGGCCGTCGGCTCGAGGCCGTCTCGGTCTCTATGGTTGCTTAGCCGCCCGAAGACTGCAGGGCAATGGATAAAGAAAACTCGCCAGGCTTCCGATAGATCGTTGTGGGGTCGCCGCAGCATGGGTCTGGAGGAACCCTGGATCGTTCTGGCGGGATGTGCGCGACCGGCTTTGGCGCTGGCCAGGGGCCCTACCTCGACCGGACACCCTGTGACCGGTCGAGGTAGGAGAATGGGGTCATTGCTCCCGCAGCAGCGGCGGTTCAGCGGCGTACCGGGCCGCCGGGGATTGCGGCAAGGCATACGTCGTTCCCCGTGACGCACGGCGCGCGGTTGTCGCGACAAGTCGTTCAGGCCGTTGTCAGTCCAGAGGACCTTCCCATGCCCCAAGCCATCGATCATATCGACGCTATAGCCCGCCGCAAGGGTCGCGATGTGCTGTATCTGGTCTTCTTTGAGCAACCCGACGGAAGTCGGGTAGCGGTGCACTGGCAGCACAACGAAAGTCGAGCCGCTGTCGTCCAGTGGCTTGACCGGGAGGGTTACCAATGGTTGCCCTGCGGGGAGATAGCTAGCGAGAGCGGGTTCGCGTCATACCGAGGTTCGATCTATGTGGACACACCCTACGATTGTCAGGATCCCCGCTACCTCGCGCTGCAGTCATACCTTGAGCACCCGAATGGGCAGCTCCGGTTTGGCGGCATGCGTTTCCTGATATTACCGCTCGATATAGCGATGGGTAACGCCCACCACGACGAGCCAGGATTCTGGGACAAGTGGGCAGACAGGTTTTGATAAGTGGTGGCATCGCAGGAATAGAGGATTCAGGCCTGACGCAGGCCAGCGAGCGCTGCGTCACGGAGCGGCTTCAGCAATATGCAACTTCTCGGTCCAAGCCGTTTGCGTTGCCAGGTACTTAGGGCCGACGGATTTGACGCGGAAGCCCGATATGGCATCGACGCGGGTGACCATGGAGCGGCAAGCATGAAAGAGTTTCTCGACGATGAGAGGCCCACTCCGGAGGGCTGGACGCGAACATATTGGCCGGACGAAGCTATCCGTCTCCTGGAAACCGGGGCGGTGGAGGAGATCAGCCTGAACCACGATCTGGGCAATGACGAGCGTGGTACCGGATACGATGTGATCCTATGGATTGAACGCGCCGTTGCCTTGACGGGCTTTACGGCGCCGCGAATAACAGTTCACTCGGCTAACGCAGCTGCAGCGGAAAGAATGCGCGCTGGGGTCATGGCCATTGAGCGCCTGGCTCTGGGCAAAGGAACGGGGAACAAATGAAGATCGAAACGATCAGCGGGGCTTACGACCACCTGTTTGCAGGCCGAGCGACTTTGCCTTGGTGGCCATGGATAGGCAGCCACTTCGAGGCGTCTACGACGAAAACCATGATCGTCGGAGAGAGCGTATATCGCTGGCAACCGGAGTCGAAGGTCTTTGAAGAGCGGTATGCTCGACCCGACGGCCTGCGCATCACCCACACCAATCACGCGCTGCAATTTGATCGGGTCTCACCGTACGTTCGCAACGTCGAGCGCGCAATATTCCGCACCGCGCGACCCAGCCATGATCAGAAGAACAGCCTGTGGTCATCCGTGGCGTATCACAACCTGGTGTTACGTCCGCTGGCGTCAAGCCATGTACGGCCATCCGATGAAGACTATCGAACAGGGTGGACCGAGCTCCTCGACCTTTGCGACTTGCTGGATATCGGCCAGTGTCTAGTGTACGGCCTGGAATCGCCGAAGCGCCAGGCGCTGAAGTATGTAGCGGCGCAGCGCCAGATGACCTGCGCCATCCAAAAGGTAGGGCCGAAAATTGGCAGCCATCAACCACGCGTCGCGCGCCTGACGATGGGGGATCGCCAGCTTAAGCTCTTGTTCATCAGACACCCGAGCGCATTCTTTAGCTGGAAACGTTGGGCACCGATCGTTGGGGATCATCTCCCCCTTGGCCTGTGAGGCCCAATCGTTAGACATACATCCAATCTGCCGCGGCTCCGGCGGCTGACGCATGGTCCGACGCGCCGCGGCGAATGCATCGTGGGAGAAAAAGCATGAGGCACATAGTAAAACTGAATGGCGGTCGGGGAGACGAAGCTGCTGTCTTCACTCAGACAGGGGTGGGTGACGACTGCGCACTGACGTGTGAACTGAATGGCCGGCGATTGACGGCGACGGGGCCAGACTATTTCGAGGCTTTATGCTCACTGCGGCTTGAGCTCGAGAAAGATGGCCTGATCCCGGTTTGTTACGGCGCGAGCCTCAAGGCATTTCCTTCGGGAATGGCGCGTGACATGGGCGAGGGCCTCAAGGTGTACCGGCTCAGCCTTGGAAAGCAGTCGGCCATGTCCGATCTGGTCGGAATCTTTGAAAATGGAAACGATGTGGTACCCGCAACGGTGGCCGAGCAACAGGAGTTCTACCGGCGGTGGTGCCAATCCCTTAATCGCGACGACGCTGACCCGCCAGCGAACGCGGATGCCTTACTGCCCGAGTATTTGTCCATCGGAGAGAGTGGTCCGTATGAAGTAACGGTGTCGTTCGAAAAAGAAAGCGTGCTCTCGGGTAAACCAGGCCCCTTCGTACGGAGGAGAATGGTAGATCTGCACACCTTTCTTATTGCGCTTAACGACATCGTCGAGCAGCACTCAGGCCGCCTGACTTTTGACGAGCATCCGTCTCAACTAGAAGAGTTTCGCGTTGATCTCGTTGCACGGAAGATCCGCCTGAAAGCAAGGCGCTGCAAAGCAGATCGGTTCACTGCTTGATCTACTGCATCGTCTGCAAACCGCCATTCTTGGGAAAATATGAACCGGGCTAAACGTCACGAAGCTGAAAAGGCTGCCGCTGCGTTACAGCAGCTCGTCGCCTCCGGCCTGACCCATGAAGAAGCTCGGGTAGAGCTTTCGAAGCGGGCCATCATGGTTGCGGCAACAGAGTGGCTGCGTTCGAAGCTCTTCAGTGAAGAGCACGAACACGTCTACGACAGTACCGCTGAGGCTGCAGAGCGGAAAAATGGGCGCAATCCAATGAATGCCGACTACGTCAAGCGGATGGATGCCAAGCGGGAAGCACTGGGCATACCGCCTTTGACTACGAGCGGACTTGCCGCCGGGGACGAGGCACGGGAATACCTGCCGTGCCATTGTTGAACGACTGCATAACATTTTCAAGCCGTCGCTAGACGGCCAGTGACCGGTTTGCCGAGCGTTTCTACTGCAAAGGAAAGCGAAGATGGTGGTGGCTTGTATTGTGCTGGTGCTTGTGTTGCTGGCGGTCGTGCTTTGGCTTTACATCGCATCGCCGGCGAAGCGCCGGATGAGGGAAGCGGCCGCGACGGCAACGACGCATTTGTTTAACTCTCGGAATGCAGTGAGCCGGGACGATGGGAATTCGGCTGCACTGGGCAGCGAGCTATCGTTAGTAGATGCCGACGGCCATGCTCTCGTGCGGACCAGGGTGCTGCAGGGAATGCCAGAGGGCGCAGAACTCCTGGGCGGTCCTGGCGATGTGGGACTTCATCGCGCACAGCAGCTTGCTGCTGACCTGTTCAAAGGGACCACAGGCCTGCGTAGCACGACCGTAGAACTGGTGTTCGATCCAAAGATCCAGGAGGGACTAGCGGACGGAACACTTGAGATCGTTAAGGCAAAGGGTGGCGGCGCGCGCTTGATGGCCCGGGCGACTGATTCAAAGAAGATCGCCGGGCATGGCCGAATTGTAGACGCCGGCCGAGCCAGGCAGATCGCCGCCGGCGCTTTTCAGCTGCTCAGTATCGCGGTCGCGCAGTCGCATCTAGACCATATCAACCGCAGCTTAGGCGACATCAAGCAAGGAATCTCCGATGTCCGGCGCTACTTGGGCGACCAGGACCATGCCAGACTGCAGGGCACCGTTCTCTACCTTGAATACCTTGCGTCTCTGATCAATTCGATGCAGTCGCCAGACGACATTACGCCGGAGAAGCGTCATCAGCTCGAAGAAATCACCAGAGAAGCGATGCAATGGGGTGTACAACTCGAGCGGCAAGCGGATGCATTGGCGAAGCGAATCGCGATGCAAAAAGATCAGGACACGTTCGGAGGGACAGAACATACGTATGCGGCCCTACTCGCACATGCCGAATCCGCGTATGACCTTGTCGCAAAGCGGAACCTGCTGCTGCGGATGATGGCTCTGCTGAACCTCTGTCGGGCCTATATCGATCCGTTAGGTAAGGCAACCTTGGGGGCCGCTCTCGCCGTAGGTTCGGCGGATCAAGTTGCAATGCTGGCCGCCGTTGCACAGAACCTCCGCGATAAGTCCAATCAGCTACTGTCGAAGGCGCTCTGGAACAGGAGCGACGAATTGACACGCAGAAGAGAAGACGTAATTGAGAAATCTGAACGTCTGCTCGCGGACGCCTCCACGCAGCAACGGCACTACGACTCAATGATGACGCAGCTGGCAGAGCGCCTCCGTCGACTGCAACATCCCGACGGAACTATTCGAATAGCTTTGACTTACGATGGCGAGGGCCAGGTACAGAACGCAGCTTTACTGTAACGCCATCTTGGATCGGCTGCCTGTTTCCGTGACGCTTCGAAGCCATAGGAAACGGCAAGCCGTGTCACGGTGGCACCTGCCTGACCGTTCAGAGCTGGCCAAGCTTGCTTGGTCTGGTGCCCGCTCCTGCAATTGATCTGGACACAACACAACCCAACACGGTGAGCTCGCCTGCGCTGCTATTTGGCGCGTGCTGGAACCGACGTGGACGCTGGGCGACGTCGGGGCACCTCTTGAATACTGCGCGTCCGAGACGGACGGTTTGAGCGGTGGTAGGGATTGGCAAACCGGAGCTTCGCAAAACCGATGGCCTCCCAAGCCGCGGGTAGCCGGGGCTTCCTTCCGGTACTTGCGTTGGCATGATTTCTTGCCACGGGAGAGGACAACGTGGCGTGATGACCTTCGACGCGTAGTCGGCCTGGCGCTGCGTGATGTCAGCCTCTCCTGCAGACCATCTTGCGCAGCCACGTCGCCCGTCGGGGCGCGTTGTCCAACATCTCGTTCATCTCAACAGCTAAGCCGCACAGGTTGCTACGAAGCGCGGTGCCGGAGCAGTAATCGCCCGTCAATGATGGAAAGGACGTTACATGAATAACTTGGAGGGTTTCGCGCAGGATCTGGGCTCGTTGATAGGTCGGCCTTCGGACCTCCGACCGTTCGTGTGCAGAGGATCGCCGTTGGAATGCGAGGTTTTCATTGTCGGCCTGAATCCGGCCAGTCCCATGAAAGCTGATTTCTGGGAATTCTGGGACTCAACGACAGGTTTTAACAAGGAAAGGTGGTTTGAGGCATACAAGGCAGAGCGCGCGGCGCATCCATTGAAGCCAGGAAGAACGCGCCGAAACGCCGTCAGTAACACCCGCAGAGTCATCGAGTGGATGCTCCCCGCGCTGGCTCCCATCAAATGTCTCGAAACGAATATCTACTCTGCGGCCACCGAAGAGATCGCCGACCTTGAGCTAGAGCGCCGGATCACCGCCCCGTTCGATTTTCTCCTTGAACGGATCAAGCCAAGGGTTCTTGTTGTCCACGGTGACGACGCGATCCGCCACCTCCGGCGGAAAACGTTGCCGATGACTCTCATCGAGGCCAAACACTTCTCGCGCGGATGGAGCCACGAACTAGCTAGTCGCCTTGCCCTCGATGTCCGGACGGCAATCGGTACCGGGGCGGGAAGCACCAGAGTTTAGCGGCCCGGAAAACGCCGTTCAACGATTTGAATCTGAAATTGACATGGGGCCACGGCGAGGCAATTCGCTCTAACAGGGAAATTGACGCAGGTCCTAATGGCTTAGACCCGTGCAAAAGTCAGTAGTACCATTACCGCTACACATAGGAGACAACCATGGCAAAGGTGGACGTAAGCAAGATCTTCGGGAAGATCAAGTATGTTGAGCACTTCCCCGACTACAAGGTGAAGGTGGTTGAAAGCTTCGCAGATCTTCACGTTCAAGAGGTGAGCAGCTTTCCGAATAGGCCGGGCAAGTGGAAAATCGTCAACAACTTTCCAGACTTCAAGATCAAGCTGGTAGAGAGCTTCCCTGACTTCACGATCAAGTTCGTAAAGAGTTTCCCCGGTCCGCGGTAGAGGTAAGGTCATCGCTTCCCATTTGGCCACTCCTCGGTCGGCATGGCGCCGTGGGCATCAGATTTGAAACGGACCTGCAATCACCGAGGTCATAGCTTCAGCCAAGTCGACCCGTTCTAACGCACGAGCGAGCTCTTTGCGCTCGGCCGAATGGCAAGGGCCAAAGGCCATGCGGAGCCGCTATGAGTTGTCTGCTTTGGGTTCTGCCGCTCTGGTTGGCGGCCGCAGTGCTCATTCCCTACTCCGTTGCCGCGCACGCGCAACCGGTGTCCAGTACCGCCGCGCTTGGATTGCGCGAGCCGTCCGCGCCCCTGAGGCTGGACGATGCGCTGGCGCTGGCGGCGGCAAGCAACTTCACCTTGTCTGCGGCCGGCAAGGAGGTTGAGGCAACCGAAGGCGCCATCATGCAGGCGCGCACGATCCCCAACCCGGAAATCGCGGCGCTCGTCGAGGACACGCGAAGCGCGACTCGCAATACGACCGGGCAGGTCAATATTCCGATCGAACTGGGCGGCAAGCGCTCGGCGCGTATCGCAGCGGCGGAGCGTGGCCGCGATGTCGCGCAGGCGGACCTCGGTAGTCTGCGCGCGGACCTCCGCGCCACGGTCATCGCGTCGTTCTTTGCTGTCCTGATTGCACAGGAGCGCGTCGAGTTGGCCACCGGCTCGGTAGATATCGCCGCCAAGGGCGCTGAGGCAGCGGCCCGCCGCGTCACGGCCGGAAAGATTTCCCCGGTAGAGGAGACCAAGGCCCGGGTGGAACAGGCCAATGCGGAGCTGGAGCTTGCCGAGGCCCACGCCGAACTGCAATCGGCACGGCAAGCCCTGTCAGCGCTGTGGGGCAATTCCGGCCCCCAGTTCACAACGGCACAGGGAGACCTCGATTCCCTGCCGTCGCGCCCAGCCCCCGATGCACTGCTTAAGGAACTGGAAAACTCGCCGCTGCTGCTGTCGAGTCGGCTCAACGTAGAACGGCGGCAAGCTCAAATTGGCGTGGAGCGCAGCCGGCAATATCCAGACATTACGCTCAGTGTTGGCGCGAAGCGCGATAACGAAGCGAATCGCAACATGGCAGTGCTCGGCATCGCCATTCCACTTCCCCTATTTGATCGCAATCAGGGCAATCTGTACGAGTCCATTCAGCGTGCCGACAAGGCGCAGGATGAGTACCTCGCCACCCAGATTCGCTTGACCAACGAACTGCAGCAGGCGTCGAACCAACTGTCGGTTTCGCGCGCCTCTGCTCAGGCACTACGGACGACGGTGCTGCCGGCTGCGGAACAAGCCTACGGCGCCGCAACACGCGGATTCGAAGCCGGTAAATTCAACTTCCTGGACGTGCTTGACGCGCAGCGCACGCTGTTCCAAGCGCGCATCCGATATCTCGGCGTCCTCGCGAGGACCTACCAGTCGGCAACCACGATCGACCGCATCCTCGGACGCTAATCACGGATTCCGGAACCATGACTACCTCAAAGAAACAAAGGACCGCAATCGCGGCAATCATTCTCGCCGGCGTGCTCGGCATTGCCGCCGTACTCCTCACGGGGCGAACGACCGGTCACGACGAAGGCGGACACGGGCATGCGGAACACTCGGAAGCGAAGGAGCATGACGACAGCGAGCATCATGGGCATGCTGCCGAAAAGGGCCATGCCGATGCAGACGAACATGCCGATGAAGAGCATCATGAAGCGCCCACGAAAGGACCGCACGGTGGGAACCTGTACACGCAGGGCGATAACGCTATCGAACTGGCGTTGGCAGAGGAAGGCGGCGCAGCGCGCTTGAGGGCGTGGGTTTCCAAGGACGGCAAGCCCGTCCTCGCCGGTACTTCGATGTCCGGCGAACTGAAGCGGGCGACTGGCGAATCCATTCCACTGAAGTTCAAGCTCGGGAGAGATTTTCTCGAGAGCGACGTCGACATCGAAGAGCCGCACGTGTTCGATGCCACGGTCTCGGCTGTATTGCCGGGTGAGAAGAACGCCATCGTCGCCCGGCTCTCCCGGGAAGAGGGCAAGATCGAACTGACTGCTGAGCAAATAAAGACCGCGGCGATAGCCATCGAGGTCGCCGCGCCAGCAACGGTCCAGTCCGGCCAACAATTTCCCGGAGAAATTCGCTTCAACGAAGATCGCACCGCCCATGTGGTCCCGCGGTTGGCTGGCGTCGTGGAGGCGGTGCCGGCCAATATCGGCCAGCAAGTGAAAAAGGGCCAGGTGTTGGCCGTCATCGCCAGCACAACCCTCGCCGAACAGCGCAGCCAGCTCCTCGCAGCGCAAAAGCGACTGGAACTCGCCCGTACTATCTATGAGCGCGAGAAGAAACTGTGGGAAGAGAAGATCTCAGCGGAGCAGGATTACCTGCAAGCGCGAACCGAACTGCAGGAGGCACAAATCGCCGTCCAGAATGCGCAACAGAAGCTGACCGCCATCGGGGCAAGCGGGGCTTCGAAAGGGCTCAACCAGTTCGAGCTGCGTGCACCCTTCGATGGCATCATCGTTGAGAAACACTTGGCCCTCGGCGAGGCGGTCAAGGAAGACGCGAACATCTTCACGATATCGGATCTTTCTACGGTCTGGGCGGAATTCGTCGTCTCGGCCAAAGATCTCAGCCATGTGCGAGTGGGGGAGAAGGTCACCATCAGCTCCACCGCTTTCGACGGGAAGGCGGAGGGCAGGGTGTCCTATGTGGGTTCGCTACTAGGTGAGCAGACGCGCACGGCCAAGGCGCGCGTCACGCTGGTGAATCCGAACATGGCTTGGCGGCCAGGCCTTTTCGTGACCGTCAATGTCCTGGGAGAGGATGTTCAGGTACCGGTTTCCGTGTCGGCCGACGCCGTGCAGGAGGTGGACGGGCAGAGCACGGTGTTCATTGCCGTCCCGGGGGGCTTTGTCGCGCAGCCGGTCAAGATCGGACGCACCAACGGCAAGCTGGTGGAAGTGCTCGAAGGCCTGAAACCGGGCGTGCGTTACGCGGCCGCGAATAGCTTTATCCTCAAATCGGAGCTCGGCAAAGCCAGCGCCGAGCATACGCACTGATACGGGAGACGAGCATGTTCGAACGTATCATTCGCTTCGCCATCGAGCAACGATGGCTGATCCTGCTGACCGTATTCGGCATGGCGCTACTCGGCGCGTACAACTACACACGCCTGCCGATCGATGCGGTGCCGGACATTACCAATGTCCAGGTCCAGATCAATACGGCCGCACCGGGGTATTCGCCGCTCGAGGCGGAGCAGCGCATCACATACCCGATCGAAACCGTCATGGCTGGCCTCCCAGGGCTGGAGCAGACTCGTTCCCTGTCCCGATATGGACTGTCCCAGGTGACCGTCATCTTCAAGGACGGTACGGACATCTACTTTGCCCGCCAACTGGTCAACCAGCGCATTCAAGAAGCCCGCGAGCGGCTGCCGGCTGGAATCTCTCCTGCGATGGGCCCCATTTCTACGGGTCTTGGCGAAATCTATCTGTGGACGGTTGAAGCAGAGGACGGGGCGCGCAAGCCCGACGGCACGCCGTATACGCCGACCGACCTGCGGGAGATTCAGGATTGGGTGGTCAAGCCGCAGTTGCGCAATGTGCCCGGCGTCACCGAGATCAACTCCATCGGCGGCTTTGCCAAGGAGTACCTCGTCGCTCCCAGTCTCGAACGGCTGGCGTCATATGGGCTCTCGTTGTCCGATGTGGTGACGGCGCTTGAAAAGAACAATGACAATGTCGGCGCCGGCTATATCGAACGTCGCGGCGAGCAGTATCTGGTGCGGGCGCCGGGTCAGGTCAAATCGATCGACGACATTCGCGACGTGATTGTAGGTACGGCACAGGGACAACCGATCCGCGTCAGGGATATCGCAGAGGTCGAGATCGGGCGGGAATTGCGTACCGGCGCGGCGACCGAGAACGGCAAGGAGGTGGTGCTCGGCACGGTGTTCATGCTGATCGGCGAAAACAGTCGTGCGGTCTCCCAGGCAGTGGATAAACAGATGGAGGCCATCAACCGCTCCTTGCCGGCGGGCGTGAAAGCGATCACGGTCTATGACCGCACCGTGCTGGTCGATAAGGCGATTGCCACGGTGAAGAAGAACCTTCTCGAAGGCGCGGTTCTGGTTATCGCGATTCTCTTTCTGTTCTTGGGCAATATCCGCGCTGCAATCATCACTGCGCTGGTGATCCCGCTGTCCATGCTCTTCACCTTCACCGGCATGGTGAACTACAAGATCAGCGCAAACCTGATGAGCCTTGGTGCGCTGGACTTCGGCATCATCATTGATGGTGCCGTGGTGATCGTCGAAAACTGTGTGCGTAGGTTATCCCACGCCCAAGCCCACCACGGCAGGCCTCTTACCCGCGCGGAGAGGTTTCACGAGGTGTTCGCGGCTTCGCGCGAGGCGCGACGGCCTTTGCTTTACGGCCAGCTCATCATCATGATCGTCTATCTGCCCATCTTCGCCCTCACCGGCGTCGAAGGAAAGATGTTTCATCCGATGGCGTTCACCGTCGTGCTAGCGCTCCTGGGCGCCATGATTCTGTCGGTTACCTTCGTGCCGGCGGCAGTTGCGCTTTTCATTGGTGACAAAGTGGCGGAGAAGGAGAACCGCCTGATGGAGTGGGCCAAGGCGCGCTACGCGCCGCTGTTGGATAAGTCGTTGGCCAACACGCCTGTTGTACTGACGTTTGCCTGCGTCGCTATCGCACTGTGCGTGGCCATTGCCACCAGGCTTGGCAGCGAATTCGTGCCCAATCTCAATGAGGGCGATCTGGCGATCCAGGCGCTGCGAATCCCAGGGACGAGCCTTTCCCAGTCGGTCGAGATGCAGAAGCAAATCGAATCGACCTTGAAGGCGAAATTCCCGGAGATCGAGCGAATCTTCGCGCGTACCGGCACCGCGGAGATCGCGGCGGACCCGATGCCACCGAACATCTCGGACGGCTACATCATGCTCAAGCCGCAGTCCGCCTGGCCGGAGCCGACTAAGACGCGGGACGAATTGATCGCCGCTATTCGTGCGGAAGTCGCTAAGCTCCCCGGCAACAACTACGAATTTTCCCAGCCCATTCAACTTCGGTTCAACGAGCTCATTTCCGGGGTGCGTTCGGATGTGGCGGTCAAGGTTTTCGGGGATGACAACGCGGTCCTCAACGACACCGCAAACAAGATTGCGACTGTCCTTCAGAGTATTCAGGGCGCCACGGAGGTGAAGGTCGAACAGACGACTGGGCTGCCGATGCTGACCGTCAGCATCGACCGAAACAAGGCTGCACGCTACGGTCTCAATATGAACGACGTGCAGGACGCGGTAGCGATCGCCATGGGCGGCAAAGAATCTGGCACGTTCTTCCAGGGCGACCGACGCTTCGACATCCTGGTCCGCCTCCCCGATGCCGTCCGGGGTGACGTTGAGGCGCTGCGCCGCTTACCGATTCCCTTGCCAAGAAACGGAAGTAGCGAAGTGCGTACCACCTACATCCCGCTCAGCGAGATTGCAACACTGGACCTCGCGCCGGGACCAAATCAGGTCTCGCGGGAGAATGGCAAGCGCCGGATCGTGGTCAGCGCAAACGTGCGAGGTCGCGATATTGGCTCGTTCGTACCCGAAGCCGAGGCCGCAATCCAGAAGCAAGTGAAGATCCCTGCAGGCTATTGGACGACCTGGGGAGGCACCTTCGAACAACTGCAATCCGCCACCGCGCGCCTTCAGATTGTTGTGCCGGTTGCCTTGCTGATGGTCTTCGTGCTGCTTTTCGCGATGTTCAACAACGTCAAGGACGGTCTGCTGGTCTTCACCGGCATTCCGTTTGCCTTGACGGGCGGCATTCTGGCGTTATGGTTGCGGGGCATCCCGCTGTCCATCTCGGCGGCTGTCGGGTTCATCGCGCTGTCCGGTGTCGCGGTATTGAACGGCTTGGTGATGCTGTCGTTTATCCGGGCGCTGAGGGAAGAGGGAAAACCGCTGGATGAATCCGTCCGCACAGGCGCACTGACTCGACTCCGCCCAGTGCTGATGACAGCACTGGTTGCCTCGCTGGGTTTCGTTCCGATGGCCATCGCAACCGGAACCGGCGCGGAGGTGCAGCGACCTCTCGCGACGGTTGTCATCGGCGGCATCCTTTCCTCCACGGCGTTGACTTTGCTGGTACTGCCGGCGCTGTACAGATTGGCGCATCGCCGGGATGAAGACGAGGAGGTGGAAGTCTCGCCGGTTACGCTGCCTGCTTAAGATGTCCCTAGGCGGGTGCTATCTGTTTTGGCACCCGCGACTCGACAAGGAGAGTGCAATGGGAGCTGGTCACGACCATGGTCATGCAACCGGCAACGAGCGTGCTTTGAAGTGGGCGCTTGGCCTGACGGCAACCTTTCTCGTCGTCGAACTGGTTGGCGGGCTGTTGACCCAAAGCTTGGCGCTGATATCCGATGCGGCCCACATGTTCACGGATACCGCCGCACTCGCGATCGCCCTTGCCGCTATCCAAATCGCGAAGCGACCTGTCGACAAGGCGCGGACTTTCGGGTACTACCGCTTCGAAATCCTTGCCGCTGCCTTAAATGCGCTGCTGCTGTTCGGCGTGGCGCTGTACATCCTGTATGAGGCCTATCAGCGGCTGCAATCGCCGCCTGACATCGAATCCACCGGGATGCTGCTGATTGCCGTAGTGGGCCTTGTGGTCAACTTTGCCAGCATGCGCATTCTCGCGGGCGGCAAGGATCACAGCCTGAACGTCAAGGGGGCATACCTCGAAGTCTGGAGCGATCTGCTAGGTTCGCTGGGGGTCATCATCGGCGCTCTGATCATTCGCTTTACCGGCTGGGCGTGGGTCGACACCGTGGTTGCCGTGATGATCGGACTATGGGTGCTCCCGCGCACGTGGATTCTCCTCAAATCCAGCCTGAATATTCTCCTGGAGGGCGTCCCTGAGGAGATCGAAATTGGTCGGGTGGAGGAAGCGTTGCGCTCGATCAGAGGCGTCAAGAGCATCCACGATCTGCACGTCTGGGCGCTCACGAGTGGCAAGGTCAGTCTCACGGTGCACGTGGTCAACGATGCCGCCATCAATGCGGAGCGGGAGATATTGCCCGCGATTCGCGACCTGCTGGCACAACAGTTTGGTATTACCCACATCACTGTGCAATGCGAGTTAGCGCCCTGCCGCCAAGCCGATCGCTCGGTGCACTTCGAATCCGCGGCGCACTATCTGCAAGGGAGCAAGATCGCAGAGGGAAAGACGGTAGGTCCTTCCGATTTAGGGAGGTAGAAACATTGAAAATCTTGGTTATCGAGGACGAACTTAGGACAGCGGAGTACCTTCAGAAAGGCTTGACCGAGTCAGGATTCGTCGTCGATGTGGCGATGACGGGCACCGACGGCATTCATCTCGCGGCGGAGATGCAATACGACGCGATTCTGTTGGACGTCATGTTGCCGGGTGCGGACGGGTGGGCCGTCATCAGGTCAATCCGGATGCGGTCCAACACACCGGTCCTGTTTCTTACCGCACAGGATGAAGTTGCCGACCGAGTCAAAGGCTTCGAGCTTGGCGCTGATGATTATCTGGTCAAGCCGTTCGCATTTGCCGAGCTGCTGGCCCGGATTCGCCGTTGCCTAAGGCAGAGTATCGGACGGGAGTCGGAGCGGCTGCGTATTGCGGACCTAGACATCGATGTGCTTGGTCGCCGCGTTTTTCGCGGCGAGGTTCGAATCGAACTGACCGCCCAAGAGTTCGCGTTGTTGCATCTGCTTGCCCGACGATCCGGTGAGGTGCTATCCAGAACGTCCATCGCTTCTCACGTATGGGATGTGAATTTCGACACTGACACCAACGTGGTCGACGTCGCGATCCGCCGTCTGCGCGCAAAGATCGACGTCGGGTTCGCGCCTAGGCTGATCCACACGGTACGGGGCATGGGTTACGTGCTCGACCCTGAGCGAAAGGGATAACGATGCCACAGTCGCTGCCCGGCCGGCTTGCCCTGCTCTTCTCCCTCCTCGCCACGATTGCGCTCGCGAGCATGGGCGCGTATTCCTATTATGCCCTCCAGGCGCAGCTGCTATCGAGAGATGAGGAGATCGTGCGCGGCAAACTGGAGCAGGTAACCCATCTCATTGAAGAGCTGGACGGCGCAGGCCCCGTGGCAAGCTGGCCTCATCGGTTAGATGACATTGTCCGCGGGCACGACGGTCTGGCTATTCGGCTTCGCACCGAGCAGGGCGTGCTCCGCTATCGCACACGCGACACCTTGCCTGCGGACTTTGATTTGGAGGCCGGGCGCCGCAGCGTTGACCTTCGCCAGTCATTCGTCATGCGCGGCGCGGTGATCGAACGTGCCGGCGGCGACAAGACGCCAGCGAGGTTGACGGTTGCGCAGAGCAGTCAGGGGCGAGCGCAGGTTATCACCAGATTCCAGAATAGCCTTCTGGCTGGCACGGCGGTAGGAGCGATCCTGACCGCGATGCTGGGCGCTCTGATCACGAGACGCGAACTTCAGCCCACGCAGCGCCTCGTTAAGCAGGTCAATCGGATCAGCGTGGAACAGCTTAGTTATCGGGTGGATGCGCCGGCCCGCCCGATCGAGGTTCGTGCCATTGCAACGGCGTTCAATGCGATGCTTCAACGCCTGGAATCTGGTTACGAACGGCTCTACCGGTTCTCCGCGGACCTGGCCCACGACATGCGAACACCGCTAAACAACCTCATTGGTCACGCGGAAGTTGCGCTGTCCAAGGAGCGCACGGCAGCCGAATATGAAGCGCTGATTGAAGAGAGCCTCGCCGAGTACCAACGCCTATCGCGCATGATCGACGGCATGTTGTTCCTCGCACGAGCGGACGGCGCGAACACGCGGATTGAAACAGTAGTCATCAGTCTTGCGGACGAACTGGTCAAGTTGACTGACTATTTTTCCGTGCTGGCTGAAGAGCGAGCGATCACGTTCTCCGTGAATGCGAAGGGCCGGTTGAAGGCTGACGCAATGCTGTTCCGGCGGGCCATCAATAACCTGCTTGCCAACGCGATTGAACACGCCGACTCCGGCTCCACAGTATGCGTTCAAACGGTGGATGCCGAGAGCGACATTCTTGTCCAGGTATCCAACGTCGGACAGCCAATTCCTGAGAAGGATGTTCCGCATATTTTCGAACGCTTTTACCGGGCAGACCGCGCGCGTTCTCACTCGTACCGCTCCACCGGGCTAGGACTCGCGATCGTACGATCGATCATGGAATTGCACGGCGGCACCGCGACGGCCAGGACTCTCGCGGGGCGCGTCACACAATTCGAGTTGCGTTTTCCTGGTTCGGGCCGACCTTGATTCTAGGCAGCGCGCGGCAACCGGATGGCTGCCGACAGATTTACCAAGAAAAAAAGCCTATCAGGCGCCATCGCAGAAGGGGTCTCGCGGTCCCGTTACGGCGCCATGGGCGGGGCTCGACGCCATATCGAAGGCCGCGGCGCTTGGCGCGGACGTGCTCGTTGCCGCGAAGGCAATCGTAGGGGCGAGAGCGAATACCATAAGAATGGTTAGAACGGTCTTCATCGTGGGCTCCGGACAAAAAGGCTATGAGGTGTATAGCGCGTGTGGAACTGACTAGCCGTCATCTTGAGCCAAGCGCGGTTTCGACCAGATTGCCCAATGGTTACAGCTGTGTCATCTCCACCCCTGAGCCGGCTCGCTGTCGTTGGTCGCCCTGGACTGCAGCACGGTGCGCCGCCGGCCGAACGTGGCCGGGCGCCGTGGCGTTCCTCCCTTAGGCCGAGGACCCGTATTCCCTCTAGGCCTGTGGCTTTAAGCGGCGTGCCGGATGGTTTTCACCAGGCCGTCTAGGATGCCGCAGTCCCTTGCCACGCGTGCACGGCCGCACTGACCGCGCAGCTGCTTCAGGTCCCGTTCCAGTGCCTGCAACTCCCTTATGCGGTGCGCCACATGGGCGATATGGCTGTCGAGCAACACATTGACCTCACCGCAATCTTGATTCGGCGCGTCCTTGGCGTTGAGCAGTACCCGAACCTCATCTAGCGTCATATCCAACGAGCGGCAATGGCGGATGAAAGCCACCCGCTCCAGGTGCTCAGGCGCATAGATCCGGTAATTGCCGTTGGAGCGGGCCGGGGATGGCAGCAGCCCTTCATGCTCATAGAACCGCACCGTCTCTACGGTCGTGCCGCTGGCTCGGGCGAGTTCGCCGATTTTCATAGTCGTCCTCACGTTAGTGGAGTTGCGAAAGTCTACTCTAACTATAGAGTTTTGACGCGGAGGGCCACCCTCAATGCGACGCCGTCGCCGACGACGTAGGGCCGAGGTTGTCGTCACTACGGCCAGTGTGGACACCCCTGCCGCGCGATGTCGCGCATGGATGCTGGCATTGAGAGGCGGCCTTGACCCTGCAGTGGCTTTATGGTCTCCAATGCCAGCACGAAAAACCACACGAAACCTGTCACTAATATCTGGCCGGCCGCGGTGCAACCACTGACTGTGACGCCGCAGCACCGAGCAACCGACCAATTCCTTTCCTTTAAGCAATGTCTCGTTCCATCAGCCGTTCTAGAACTCTCTATTTTGTTTGTGCCTTATTCTCTTCTTGGCTGATTGCCGCAGTCGCGCATGCCGATGAGACCGACGGCCGTGCGCGGCAAGTCTGGCAGTTGCTCGACTACATCGCCGTGGACTACAGCGGAGCCGTATCCGGGGGAAACATCATCGAGCCGAACGAGTACCGCGAGATGCAAGACTTCGCCCTCAATGTCGAACGGCAGCTGAGGGAACTGCAATCGCAGACCGCCAGTGAAGGGCTAATGGCCGACGCGCGAGATTTGAGAGCTCTGATTGAGGCAAGGGCTGACGCAGCCAAAGTCGCGGAGCACGCGCGTGAACTCGCCGGTGCCGTCCAGCAGCGATTCCCTTTTCCCGTCGCGCCTACCAAGGCGCCAGACCTTCAACGGGGCGCCCAGCTTTACCAAGCCAATTGTGCGAGTTGCCATGGCGGGTCAGGCAAGGGTGACGGCGCGCTCTCGGCCAAACTGGAGCCAAAGCCCACGGCGTTCGATGACCACAGTCGTGCGCGCGAACGTTCGTTGTTTTCCCTTTATCAGATTCTGAGCAATGGCGTCGAGGGCACCGCCATGCCCAGCTTCGCGTCCCTGTCTGAAGACGACCGGTGGGCACTGGCGTTCTTCGTTGGCACGCTTTCCTACGACGCGGCACAACAAGCTGCAGGCGAGGAACTGTGGAAAGACAATAAGGGCCTGCGTTCCGCCATGGTCGGGATGGAGGGACTGGCGCAGATTTCGGAGGCAAAGCTTGCGTCAAGCATCGGCGACACCGCTGCCGCGCAGTTGCTAGCCTATCTGCGCTCCAATCCTGGCGCGATGGTCGCCACCCAAGGCCGCAGCGCCGCGCTGGCGAAGACAAGGCTGCAGGAGAGCGTCGCCGCTTTCCAAGCCGGCAACCGGCCGCTCGCCACGAAGCTCGCGCTCTCTGCGTATCTCGATGGGTTCGAGGCACTGGAGCCGGCGCTGGCGGCAAAGAACGACACGCTGTTTCGCAACGTCGAGAAGGCGATGATCAACTTTCGCGCGACGATCGCCCACGGCTCGTTGGACGACGTCCGTGCCGCCGAAGCAGGCTTGCAGGCGTTGCTGGACCAAACCGATCTCGCCTTGGCGCCTGGCGAAGGTGATTCGTTGGCCGCGTTCTTTGCCGCTCTGACCATCCTGGTGCGGGAAGGGTTGGAGGCGTTGCTCGTAGTGGTGGCGATGCTGGCGTTCCTGCGCAAGGCCGACCGGCCCGAGATCGTCCGGTACGTCCATGCAGGCTGGGTTGCGGCGTTGGCCGCTGGCGGCTTGACATGGGGCGTGGCCACCTATCTCGTCAGCATCAGTGGCGCGAGCCGCGAGTTGACCGAGGGCTTCTCCTCACTCTTTGCGGCAATCGTCTTGCTGTGCGTCGGGCTGTGGATGCACCAGAAGAGCAGTGCTGGACGGTGGCAGCAGTATCTGAAGGAAAAGATGTCAGCGGCGATGACCCGCCGCACGGCATGGTTCATGGCATCGCTCGCGTTTGTTGCGGTCTACCGGGAGGTGTTCGAGACGGTGTTGTTCTTCGCTGCACTATGGACCGGCGATAACGGCATGCCCTTGCTGGCCGGTTTGGCTTGCGGCGTCGTCGTGCTCGCCGTAGCAGCCGTGGTCTTGCTACGCACCAGTGCGCGCTTGCCGATCGGTCAATTCTTCGCGGTCAGCTCGTTGTTGGTCGCAGCGTTGGCCATCGTCCTCGCGGGCAAGGGCGTAGCAGGCCTGCAGGAAGCCGGTCTGGTGGGGATCACGATGATGTCGATCCCGCGCGTGGATCTGCTTGGGTTCTATCCGACGCTGCAGACTGTGCTGGCGCAGGCGGCCGTGCTTGCCATCGCGATCGTCGGCTTCGCGATGAACACAAGGCCTGTGAGAGCCGGCAAGGCGACAGGCGCTTGATCTCACGCGGAGAGTCGCGCGCGCACTGTCATGGCCGTCACCGGTCCATGTTGGCTGTGCGACTGTCCCAAGGCGGATGCCGTTGCGGATCGGGCGGCCAGCCGCGCCGCGTTTTGGCTGTCCCCCTAGGAGCAACGCGATGAGCGACGATAGCCTCGACGAGGACGGGCACGAGTTCGATGCTAGCCAGGAGGCCGATCGGCGGCTTCTTTGGTTGGTGCTGCTGATCAATGTGGGCCAATGTCTGGCAGGCGCGGTCGTCGGACTCTGGGCTTCGTCCACGGCAGTAGTCGGGGCGGCGCTGGACAATCCGGCCGATGCATCGGTCTATGGCGTCAGTCTTTATGCCGTCGGCCGCGCACCGGCCATCAAAGTGTTGGCCGCGCGTCTGTCGGGTTGGCTCTTGATTGTGTTGGCCGTCATGCTGTTTGTGGACGTCCTGCGCCGCTTTTTCGGCGGAGATGCTCCCGTGGGGGGCGCGATGATGGGCATGGCCGCGATCAACGCGGCGGTCAACATCGTCTGCCTGCGCGTGCTGAAGCGCCACCGTGGCGAAGACGTCAACTTCAAGGCGTCCACAGTCTTCACGAATAACGACTCCATCGTGAACCTCGGAATTGTCCTCTCCGGCGCCCTGGTGATGTGGTTGGGCTCGAACTTGCCGGATCTGGTCCTCGGCCTCGTGGTGGCGACGATCGCACTCAACGGCGGCCGGGAGATCCTGAGGGAGGCGACTGAGGCGAAACACAAGTCCCGATCCGGCCCAGGCTGATCGTGCTGCCCGGGCGCGAAACGCTGCGCTTGACTCTGAAGGGACTTCAGGGTGTGGAATGCACTCAGCGATGGGAGATCCTGAAATGAAAACCGATCAAGCCGACAAAACCAGCGCAGGGCAAAGTGCGCATAGAACGGGCAATGCGCCCACTACGCACGGCGCAACCACGGTATTGCACATTCCCAACATGGACTGCCGCAACGAAGAGGCGGCAATCCGCGCTCGGCTTGCTCAAATGCCAGAGATCCGGGTGCTCGCGTTCAACCTGGGGGAGCGTCGGCTGGCAGTTGCGCATGCGCTGCCCACCGTCGAGCCGCTGCTCCACGCGCTGAACGAAATCGGCATGGCGGCTTCGTTAGATAACACCGATGCGCTGGCTGACAGCCGCCCATACGGGTCCGCATGCGCTTCGTCCTGCAATGACAACCAAAGCCGCGTGTCGATCGCGGTCTTCACCATCCCGAACATGGATTGCCGATCGGAGGAGGCCGCCATCCGGGCCCGGCTCGAGCCGCTTGAAGGGGTGAAGTGGCTGCAGTTCGATTTGGTCAACCGTCGCCTGTCGGTCGTGCACAACTTGCCGTCGGTGGATTCGATCCTGACGCAGTTGCGGGCGATCGGCATGGAGGCACGGGCGCCAAATGCCACAGCGGCGGTGCCGTCGTCCGGGCCCACGGGGGACGCAGGATGCGGCCCCTGCGGTAAGACCGTGTCGCAGGCGCCGGCCGCCAGCGGCAACACCACGCAGTTCCTGATCACCAACATGGACTGCCCGACCGAGGAAGCGCTAATCCGCAAGTGTCTGGGCCAAGTGGCAGGCATCGACCACCTCGATTTTGATCTGATGAACCGGCGCTTGGCCGTGCAGCATCGTCTCGATGACCCCGCCCGGGTGCTCACGGCGCTGCGCGAAATTGGCATGCATGCTACGGTTGAGCGCGAAGCTGGGCCGAGCGCCATGGGACAGGCCACTTACCTGATCGAGAAGATGGACTGCCCGACTGAGGAGGCGCTGCTGCGCAAGGCACTCGAAGGCATGTCCGGTGTCGCGGGCCTGCAATTCAATCTGATGAGTCGCACGCTGACTGTGAGCCATTCGCTTCACGACGAGGCGCCGATCACGGCGGCGATCGAGCGGCTGGGCATGCAGCCGGTCCTGCGCGACCACAGTCGACCGGCGCCAGCAGTAACACGGGGATTCGGCGCCGGCATTTCGAAGGCGCGGTGGCTGCGCATGGGTGCGGCAGGTGTGCTAGCTGTCGGTGCGGAAATCCTTGCCTTTTCCGGCTGGGGGGAATCGTCCTTACCGGTCGTGGCGGCATCGCTCACAGCCATCGCGCTGGGCGGCATCGAAACGCTGAAGAAGGGCTGGATTGCGCTGCGTACGCTGTCGCTGAACATGAACCTGCTGATGACGATCGCTGTTATCGGTGCCGCCTTGATTGGCCAGTGGCCGGAAGCCGCCGTGGTGATCTGGCTGTTCGGCATCGCGGAGATGATTGAAGCATTGAGCCTGGACCGAGCGCGCAACGCGATCCGCAAGCTGATGGATCTGGCGCCGGAGACCGCACTGGTGCGTCACGACGACGGGCGCTGGCAGGAGGTCAAAGCCGAGGCCGTGCCGGTCGGCGCTATGGTACGGGTGCGGCCCGGCGAACGCATTGCCCTGGACGGCGTGGTGATCTCGGGCGTGTCTGCAATCAACCAGGCACCGATTACCGGCGAGAGCATGCCGGTGGAGAAGAATGTCGGTGATACGGTCTTCGCTGGCTCAATTAACGAGCGTGGCATCTTGGAATACGAAGTGCATGCGCGCAAGGGTGACACCACGCTCGACCGCATTGCCCGCTCGGTCCAGGAAGCACAAGGCCAACGGGCACCGACACAGCGCTTCGTTGACCGTTTCGCGAGCGTGTACACCCCTGTGGTGTTTGCCCTGGCCGTTGCCATTGCGGTGATGCCGCCGTTGCTGCTTGGCCTGCCGTGGTTCGATTGGGTCTACAAGGCCCTGGTGATGCTGGTGATCGCCTGTCCGTGCGCGCTCGTCATCTCGACCCCGGTAACTGTGGTCAGTGGCTTGGCCGCCGCCGCGCGGCGCGGCATTTTGGTCAAGGGCGGCCTGTACCTGGAACAAGGGCGCGTGCTGCGTGCCGTGGCTCTGGATAAAACGGGCACGCTTACGCACGGACGGCCGGCGCTCACCGATGCCGTGCCGGTGAGCTCGGTCTCGGAGGGCGAAGTGCTGCGTATTGCTGCCAGCCTGGATGCGTTGTCGGAGCACCCGGTGGCCACGGCGATCGTCAGCGCCTACGGAGACCGACCCCATGCCGCAGTACAGCGGTTTGAAGCGTTGCCCGGCCGGGGTGTGAGGGGGGACATCGACGGCCAGACCTACTATGTCGGCAATCACCGCTTGGCCAATGAACTGGACGTGGCCACGGAAGCAGTGCGCACGCTGCTCGAGACGTTCGAAGCGCAGGCGAAGACCGCGGTGGTATTGGCCACCGACACACAGACCTTGGCGGTGCTTGCGGTCGCCGACACGGTCCGCGACAGTAGCAAGCAGGCGGTTGCGGCGCTCAAGCGGTTGGGCGTCGAGCCGGTGATGCTCACCGGGGATAATCGCAAGACTGCAGAAGCGGTTGCGGCGCAGGTCGGCATCAGCGATGTCCGCGGCGACCTGCTGCCCCACGACAAAATGGCCGCGATCGAAGGACTCGCTTCTCGGGGCCCGGTCGGCATGGTGGGCGACGGCGTCAACGACGCGCCGGCGCTTGCGAAATCGAATATCGGCTTTGCCATGGGCGCGGCCGGCACGGACACTGCTATCGAGACCGCCGACGTGGCGCTGATGCAAGATGATTTGCGCAAGCTGCCGGAGTTCATCGCGCTGTCGCGCCGGGTCGGTGGCGTCCTCAAGGCCAACATCGCCTTTGCCATCGGCACCAAGGCGGTATTCATGGTGCTCGCCTTCACCGGCCATGCCAGCCTGTGGCTGGCCATCCTCGCCGACATGGGGGCAAGTCTAGCCGTAGTCTTCAACGGGCTGCGCCTGTTGGGCGGTTCGGCATCAAATGATCGGCACCATGCAAGCTGACCGCAACGCTCGCTCGGGCTTCTTGCTGGCGGCACTGGTTCTCGCCGCCGACATAGTCACGAAAGCCGCTATCGTCGGCTGGGTCGAGTACGGGACTCAACACGACTGGCTCCCGGTTCTCAACATCGTGCATCTGCTCAACCGGGGTGCCGCCTTTAGCTTTCTGCACGACGCGGGAGGCTGGCAACGCGTCTTCTTCATCGCGGTCGCCCTGGTGGCATCGGCCTTTCTGGTCTTCATGATCCGGCGTCCTGGCACCTCGCGGTCCGAGCAAATGGCCTTTGGCCTGATCTTGGGCGGTGCCCTGGCGAACATGTTCGACCGGACCGCACGCGGCGCCGTGGTGGACTGGATCGACTTTCACTGGGGAATGCACCATTGGCCCGCGTTCAACATGGCCGACATCGGCATCACTGTCGGAGCCGCATTGCTCGTTATTTATGAATTGTTCGGCCGTAAGCAGGTACGCGAGACGAATGGTTAAACAGGGAGAACAAACGGGCCGGTTGCTCATCCGGCGTTATCGCGCGCCGTCGGGCAGCGTGTGCCAAGCCGCTATTCGAGGGCTGTCTCAACTGGCCGCCAAGCGGGCAAGGTTTGATCTCAAGAGGCAATCCACCCTTTCCATCCCCCAGCGCGGTCATCGGTAGTCGGATCTAAACCTCTATTGCGGTACTGATGAACTATGTCGCGGCGAACACGAAGGCCAACGCATAAGTCTCGATCAGCCCCGGAGTGCAGGCGCTAAGGTCGACGACTTGGGCTACCCGGAAAGCCCTTTGGTGCGGTGGCTCAAGCGGCTCGATACGCTCGTGTTGGTTTCAAGACTATATCGACGAGTGCAACGCCTGCGCGGTGGCATGCGAGCACTGCGCCGCCTCGTGTCTGAGTGAGCCGAACGTTCAAGAGATGACCGAGTGCGTCCGCCTGGGTCTGGACTGCGCTGCGATGTGTCGGATGGCCAGGGCCCATATGGCGCGGGGAAGTCGCTTCGCCAAGGATCTTTGCAGCCTTTGTGCGACCGCTTGCGAAGCATGCGGTGCGGAATGCGAGCGACACTCGGCTCAGCATTGCCAGGAGTGCGCACCAGCGTGCCGGCGTTGTGCGCAGGCATGCCGCGCCATGGCGGAGCACGATGCACTGCTTGCCGGCGTCCCCATGGCGATGGCCCCAACTTGTTGGGTCGCTCCGGTTACGCAGCGCGGATTACAGGATTGCAATGTCCCTTGCATTCCATGCATCGTCCGGCCGGATACCGCAGCCGCACGATCCCGTTACGCGTCCGGTCGAGCATTAGGGGACGTCGAGGAGCCAATGCATTCCGCGTGCCACCAATCGCACTTATTACCGTCCCAAAGATGCGTCCGATACCGTGCGGTGACGAAGTCGGTCAACTGTGCCAGCCGCTGCGGCGTGCCAACCATCGTCCGAGCCCATCGGAAAGGGCAGCCTGCAATGGGCCAACGCGTGGCCGTCGTGATGTCGCGTTTTACCGTACGCGACCACACCTCGCGCACGACCGCGAGGTGGGCCGTTGGCTCAATTGCGGCGCATGTCAACGACCGTCGGCTGACCGCCGACGGTATCGAATACGACGGACACCGTGTCCCCTTCCTTGAAGTTCCCAAGGGAGGCGCGATCCTTGACAGGAAAAGCCATTGTCATGGCCGGCATGGCCAGATGCTCGATGGGGCCGTGCTTGAGCGTGACCTTGCCGGCTTGCACATCGATCTTCTTGATCTCTGCCGCTACGGGACGCGCCGCGGCTTGCGAGGTGGCCGGTGCCTTCATGTCCATGCTTTCCATGGAACCGGCGGCGAACGCGGCCGGCGCGACGCCGATTGCCAGTGCGATAACGAGGGTCTTGAGGGGGGTCATTGCGTTTTCTCCCGAAGCGAGAGGTTAGTGGAAAAGGAACCTTGCTGGATCTGACGTCGACGAACCAGCAGATACACCGCTGGCACGACGAACATCGATAACAGCGGGGCCGTCACCATGCCGCCGACCATCGGTGCGGCAATGCGCTGCATTACTTCAGAACCAGTGCCGTGCGACCACATGATTGGGATCAGGCCGGCCAGAATCACCGCGACCGTCATGGCCTTTGGCCGCACGCGTAGCACCGCGCCTTCCCGAATGGCGTCGTGCAGGGCCGCCACACTGGCATCCCCTTTTTCCAATCGGTCGCGCCATGCGTGCTTCAGGTACAGCAGCATGATGACGCCGAACTCCGCGGCGACGCCAGCGAGCGCGATAAAGCCGACGATCCCGGCCACCGACAGGTTGTAGCCGAGCAGATAGAGTAGCCAGAACCCGCCGATCAGCGCGAGAGGCAGCGTGCCCATGATGAGCAGCGCTTCATCCAGGCGGCCGAATACCAGGTACAGCAGCACGAAGATGATCAGCAACGTGAATGGAACCACCACCTTCAGCTTCGCCGTGGCGCGCTCGAGGTATTCGAATTGCCCGGACCAGCTCAGCGAGTAGCCAGCCGGCATCGGCACGGCCTTGGCGACGGCATCCTGCATGTCGCGCACGGCCGAGCGCAGGTCTCTGCCCCGAATATCGACGTAAATCCAGCCGGAGAGCCGGGCATTTTCACTGCGCAGCATGGGAGGCCCTTGCACAACCTGAATACGGGCAACGTCCGCGAGGGAGATCTGCAACCCCTTGTCAGTCACGATGGGCAGGCTGTGCAATTGCTCGATGGAATCGCGATAGTCCCGTGGATAGCGGACGTTAATAGGGAAGCGCGCGAGTCCATCAACCACTTCGCCGACATTCTCACCGCCGATGGCGGACGACACGATCGCCTGGACGTCCTGAATGTTCATGCCGTAGCGGCCAGCAGCGAGTCGGTCGATATCGACGTCGATATAGCGGCCGCCAGTCAGCCTTTCTGCCAGCGCAGAACTGACGCCGGGAACGACCCTTACGACCTCCTCAATGCGCGTTGCCAACCGATCGATCTCCTTCAGGTCCGTGCCCGCCACCTTGATACCCACCGGGCTCTTGATGCCCGTGGCCAGCATGTCGATCCGGTTACGGATTGGCGGCACCCAGATGTTCGACAGGCCCGGTACCTTGACCATGCGATCCAGCTCCTCCACCAGCTTGTCGGTGGTCATGCCCGGGCGCCATTGGTCGCGCGGCTTGAACTGGATGGTGGTCTCGAACATCTCGATCGGCGCCGGATCGGTCGCGGTGTCGGCACGACCGGCCTTGCCGAATACCGTCGCGACCTCGGGCACCGTCTTGATGAGCCTATCCGTCTGCTGTAGCAGCTGCGCGGCCTTGCCGGCCGACAAGCCTGGTAATGCAGATGGCATGTACAGCAGGTCGCCTTCATCGAGCGGCGGCATGAATTCGCCACCGATCCGCAGGATCGGCCAAGCCGTCCCCAGCAGCAACGCCACGGCGATTGCGACGGTGGTCTTCGGATATGCAAGCACCTTGGCCAGCAGCGGTCGATAGGCGCGGATCAGCCACCGATTAAGCGGATTGGCCTGCTCCGAGGGGATCTTGCCCCGGATCATGTAGCCCATCAGCACCGGTACCAGCGTGACGGACAATCCCGCAGCGGCTGCCATGGAGTAGGTCTTGGTGAAAGCGAGCGGCGAAAAGAGCCGGCCCTCCTGCGCCTCCAGCGTGAATACCGGGATAAACGACAGCGTGATGATCAGCAGCGAGAAGAAGAGGGCAGGTCCGACCTGCGCCGCGGACTCGCCGATGACTCGCCATCGCTCTTGGGCGCTCGGTTCCCGCTGCGGATTGTCGGCATGCCAGTGCTCCAGATGCTTGTGCGCGTTCTCGATCATGACAACCGCGGCATCGACCATCGCGCCGATGGCGATGGCAATGCCACCCAGCGACATGATGTTGGCATTCACGCCCTGGTAGTGCATCACGACGAATGCGGCCAGCACGCCGAGCGGCAGCGAGACAATGGCCACCAGTGCGGAGCGCAGATGAAACAGGAACACCAGGCAAACCAGCGCCACCACCACAAACTCCTCGATCAGCTTGGCGGTGAGGTTGTTGACCGCCCGCTCGATCAACGACGAGCGATCGTAGGTGGTGACGACTTCAACGCCTGGGGGCAAGCTAGTTTGCAGAGCCGCCAGCTTTGCCTTGACCGCCTCGATGGTCTCCAGTGCGTTCTTGCCTGAGCGCAGCACGATGATGCCGGCTGCCACTTCGCCCTGACCGTCAAGCTCGGCGATGCCGCGCCGCATCTCGGGGCCCAACTGGACGGTGGCGACGTCGCCCAGCCGCACTGGAATGCCGGCATCGCTGGTGACCAGCGGAATCTGCCGAAAGTCGTCCAGGGTTTTCAGGTAGCCGCTCGCCCGGACCATATATTCGGCTTCGCCCAATTCCAGCACGGAGCCGCCGGTTTCCTGGTTTGCCCCCTTGAGCGCCGCCAGCACCTTGCCTTGCGACAAGTTGTAGGCCCGCAAGCGGTCAGGCATCAAAACGATCTGATATTGCTTGACCATCCCGCCAAGGGAGGCGACCTCCGCCACATTGGGCAGCGATTTCAGTTCGAAACGCAGGAACCAGTCCTGTAAAGCCCGCAGCTGGCTCAGGTCATGCTGGCCGGTCTTGTCGACCAGCGCATATTCATAGATCCAGCCTACACCGGTTGCATCGGGCCCAAGCGCCGGCTTGGCGGCGGCGGGAAGTCGGGCTTGCACCTGGTTAAGGTATTCCAGCACGCGCGAGCGGGCCCAGTAAAGGTCAGTCCCATCCTCGAACAGCACGTAGACGTAGGAGTCACCGAAGAACGAGTAGCCCCGCACCGTCTTCGCGCCTGGCACGGACAGCATGGTCGTGGTCAGCGGATAGGTGACCTGGTTCTCGACGATCTGCGGCGCCTGGCCGGGAAAGGGCGTGCGGATAATGACCTGCACGTCCGACAGGTCGGGGAGGGCGTCCAGCGGCGTACTGCGTACCGCCCATAGACCCCAAGCGGTCAGCATGACCGTGGCGAGCAGTACCAGGAAGCGATTCCGGATGGAAGCAAGGATAAGCCGGGCGATCATCGTGCGGCTCCGGATTTGGGAGTGGCCGCTTCGACAGACGACAGGGTTGCCACGCCTTCGCGATTCAGATGGAAGCGAAAGCGAACGCGGTCCCCCGGCTTGAAGCCCTGCGGCATGCCGGCGGAGGGGGCGGCAAATTCCATTGTCATGGGGCCCCACTGGGCGGAAGGAATCGGCCCATGGGAAATGGTCATGCCATCCGGGCCGATTGCCTCGATCCGTCCGACGCCGCCATGCTCGGGACCGGAAACGGCGGCTGGGGCCGAGGAGGAGGCGCCGGGCGCTGGCTCCATGCGCTGAGCGGTGCCGCGCAGGCTGGCCTCCGAGTCGATCAGGAACTGCCCCGAAACGACGATCTTCTGGCCGCGCTTCAGCCCCTCGAGGATCTCGGTCTGCCCCCCTGCCGCTGCACCCGTCTTGACTTCGACGGGACTGAATCCGCCCTGGTCCGATTGCACCATCGCTATCGTCCGTGTCCCGGTGCGGATCAGCGCCTCGGTAGGTACAAGCAGACGGTCCGGGCCCGGTGGGGCGTCAAAGCGCACCGATACGAACATGCCCGGCAAGAGCTTGCGCGCCTTGTTCTGCAATACGATGCGGACTTTGACCGTGCGGGTACCCACGCTGATGTCGGGCAGGATGGCGTCCACCGTGCCGGCCAACGTCTGGTCCGGCAACGCTGCAGCAATGGCCGACACCGTCTGTCCAGGCCGCAGTGCGGCCGCATGGGTTTCCGGTACCTCGGCCAGTACCCACACCGTTGCGAGGCTGGCGATGCGAAACAGTGTCATCCCGGGCACCACCGTCATGCCATCGCGCGCACCCACTTCCGTGACGATGCCGTCCACCGGACTGGTGACAGTCAGCCGTGGCTGCAGTTTGCCGGTGGTTTGCACCAACCGTATATGGCTGTCGCTCATGCCGACCTGGCGCATGCGGGCAATCGCCGCCTCGCGCAGGTCGCTGGACAAGTTGCCCGCCATGCGACTGACAGCCAGATACTCTTCCTGGGCCGCCACCCATTCCGGCGCATAGAGTTGCGCCAGGGCCTGCCCTTTTCGAACCGGGTCCAGCGTTGCCCTGGCATACGTGTGTTCGATGAACCCCGTCGTGCGAGCCTGGAGCACTTCAATGCCGCGTTCATTGATTGCAACGTTGCCGGGCACCTGCAGTGCCGACTCCAGGCGGCCCATCCTCACCTCAGCCGTCCGAATGCCGAGATTCTGCGCTACGCGGCTGTCGATGGTCACCGCCGCGCCGCCCTCTGCTTCCTCGTACACCGGCGCCAACGGCATGTCCATGAACGGCGACTTGCCCGGCTTGTCGAAGCGCTGCCCGGGCACCATCGGATCGTGCCAGTAGAGAATGCGCTTGCCGGTCTTGGAATCGATATGGCCAGCTTTGAGGTCGGTATCGCCGCCGCTTGCGGACGTTGCCGACGCCGACGCCGACGTCGGCTGGCGGCCTTGCTGATGGCCAAGGTAATAGGCGCCCCCCACGCTCGCCGCCACAACCAGAGCTGTCACCGTCCGTGCAATGGTGTTCCTTTTCATTCTTCAGCTCCTTGCGGCAGCGGGAATTGCGCCGCGGCAGGCAACGGCATCAGGAACGCGAGCTCGGCCCAAAGCCGCGCGGTGGCGGCTTCAAGCTTGAGGCGCTCGAGCGAGACGTTGAGCGCTCTGCGGCTGGCCTCGGCCACCGCCGTCAGGCTGCCAGCCCCAGCGCGGTAAGCGGTGAGGGCGGCCTCGGTCTGCGCCTTCGCTAACGGCATGGTGGTGTCCCGATAGCGCGCCAACCGTGTCTGGCTGTGCGCGAGTTCCGCCTGCTTGCCGCGTAACTGTCCGACCAGGCCCCGGCGTATCGACTCGGCTTGCGCACGGGCGGCATCGGCTCGCGAAAGCTTTGCGGCCAGCTCCCGGTCCTGGCGATGCTGCTGGTCCCAGGGCAGCGGCAACGAGACGTTCAGGGACACCATGTTGGAGTACGCGGGTCCGCGCTGGCTGTACATCAGCTCGACGCTTATGTCCGGTATCTTGTTCGCCCGCGCGAAGCGGCCTTCGGCCTCGGCGACGCCAACCTGAGCCTGGGCGGCAGCCACCTCGGGCAGTTGAGCAACGCCAGCGTCATCGAGCGTGTTGAGCCATGCGGGCGCCTCGATAGCAGGGCGCTGGCCAAGTGGCAGCTCCGCGGCATCCCCCACCCAGCGGCGCAGCATTGCTCGAGACGAACCGACCACGGCGCGAGCCTCGTCTTCCCGATCCTGCAATTGCTGAAGTTCGAGCTCGGCCGCCAGGATGTCAGCCCTGGAGCCCCGATTGCCGCGATACGCGGCCCGCGCGGCGTCGACCATCAGCCTGACAGACTCGGATTGCTCGTGGAGCACGCTGTACGCACCCTCAGCGTACCAGCGGTCAAGCCAGGCCGTGGCGGCCCCGCGCTGCACGGCTGCGAGCGCAGCGGTACGTTGCGCCTCCGCGAAAGACGCCTCGGCCTCGAAACTCTGTGCGCGGGCTTCGCGCTTGGCCGATCGTGTGAACTCCTGCATCAGGCTGATCGACCGCATGGTCATCGATTCCGTGCCAATGGAGAATCGGTCTCTGCCATCCGCGGGCACGTTGTTGACGCCGACCTTCAGGACCGGATCCGGCAGCTGCTTGCCGGCCACCGCCATCTCGATGGCTGCCTGGACCGCCGAACGCGAGGTTTCCGCATCCGCGGAACGCGACGACGCTAGTGCAACCGCTTCCTGCAAGGAAAGGGCGGCCGTGGTTTCGGCCCACCCTGGATGGGCTACGCTAAGCAGCGTGATGGCGAACGCCAGTCGGCGCCCACACGCAAGCGGGGAACACAAATGCATAAAGCCTCCGTAAAGCAACGACGGCCCCGACGACGATGAGTCAGGGCACAACAGCAGGCGTTGCTTCGGAGGCTACGTGCGGAAACAGCAGTTCAGAATCGGCAACGGGCGGGGCGGCCCACGCGGGATGGCATCGGCAGCCGTCGCCTTCTGGATCGCAAAGACCGGCAACAGCGCCGGCTCTACGAGGTTGACCAGTACCGGCTGAAACGCGGGGATCTGGGGGGTCGAGTGGTCGGCCGACTTGGAACCAAGTTGGCAGTGCTCCAGGCACAAGCCATCGTGCCGGTCTACATGATTGACAGGAGCGGCTTTTGCGGCCATCTCCGGGCACGACTCCGTCATGCCGGCCATGTCTTCCGTGCCGCTGACCGAATAGCGACTGCCGGCGCAAGCGTAAGCCGCCGCTGCCAGTTGCACGGTCAGAAAAGCGCTCAACAGGAATGCGGCAAACCAAAGCCGGCGGACGGAGATACGCATATGTGACACTCGTTTCGACCGGGATGTTAGCAGGCTTTGCCATGAGCGGCACTTGCCCATGTGCCAGCTCGCCACAGAGTAATCGTCCGTACTTAGCACGTGCCTCTCTGCCGGGGCCAACGGCCTAGCGCAAGGGACGCGAAAGACAGATAAACGTCATCCAGCGCCACATCGCCCTCTCGTGCCATTGATTCCAAAGCTGCTAGGAGGTGATCGGCGACGCCATAGTTTCCCTCTTCACATGCACGCCGGAATACGACCACGATATCGTCAAACAATGATGGTGTCGCGGCATTCATCGGATCCCCTCCGAGCTTGACACGCCGCCGACGCCTACGGCGATTTGCTTTGCAATGTCGGTCGCTTTCGCTGCAACTATCGACTATCCCACGGGGCAAAGGTCAAGCCTATTTTGCGGCGGCAAGCTATATGGTGGTCGCGAAACGCGCCCGCGCGAGCGAGAGCGCTCTGTTCCAAACTCCCCGCCGTGCACCATGGCGCCGACATAGCGCACCCAGCGCGGCGGCGCGCCGGCGACCTTACCAGGATGTAATCGCTGGGTAACGTCTTGGTGAGGAGGTGATACCTACCATTGCGCTCTAGCGTTTCGAATCGCGAAACCTCCATGGAGAGCATCATGAACCTCAACACCGCCGCGCTGACTGCGCTATCCATTCTGGCGGTCCTGAACACGTCGCCGGCCTGGAGTACGGACAAGGCCAGAACCAATGCGGGCGATAACTGGGCGCAGCACGTCCAGCGACAAGCCGCGGAGCCCGCCATCGCGCCGACCGCGCCTGCCGCGCCTGCGGCGATGGCTGCCGCGACATCCGCCACATCCGTGGGACCGCAGGCGGCGCTCTTCGGCAGCCCGGCTCCTGCCACCACGGCATCGCGGGCCATCGCGCTTACGCCGGACCTGAAGTACGTCAGGGTGGGATCTGGCGATACGGTGACGTTCAAGAGCGGCGCTCAGGAAACGACCTGGACATTCGCCGAGTTCATTCGCGGTGGTTCCATCGATCTCGGCGTCCTGTTCCCGGCCATGCCCAATGCAAAGGGTGTGCGCATCGACATCGAACGAAGCAAACTTTTTACCGGTGGCTGACACCCGAAGGGACCAGTGGTGCAGCGGCCAGAGACATGACAGCCTTGTAATGGCGACGTCAGGCCGTGGTTGGGTACAGCACTCTAGACTGAATTTGCGGGCTCACTGAGCCTTGATCCACCCGGAGAACACCATGCTTACATTGAAGAAAACCGCGCTTGTGGCGCTGACCGTTACAACCCTGGCCGGCGTCGCGGGCATCGCGCAAGCTGGCAGCAATACACCACGCGATCCCTATACCGAAGGTTCGCATGCGATGGGGACCCGCGATCCGTTCACGGACGGCGGACATACCACGGGCACGCGTGATCCGTTCAGCGATGGCAGCCACGCGGCCGGACAGCGTGACACCTTCACCGACGGCGCATGATCCACCACGGCGGTGTGTTCACACACGTGAATTGGCACCGCTACGAGGCCTCATATCTGAGGCCTCGTCCCGCGCCGATTGCTTTTCTTGGCGGTCGCCCGTCAAGCATCGATCCTGTGTCCCTCGCCAAAAGCCGGTGCCGACCGGACATTTCCCCCGGCAGACGCGCGATGCTGCCTATTCACGGTGGCGGAGCTTGACTTTCCCACGATTGGAAGGTGTACCTTGCACGGTAGCACCAGGACGATAAGGGAGTCATTCGATGAAGGAAACCGGCGGCGATCACGAGCGGCATGACAAGGACCATCCCCCACACGGCGTGTGCCAGGCCCATGGCGCGCCTTCTGCCCCCAACCCTGGCGCGCAGGACGCCGGCCAACACCATCATCACGATCACCATCGCGCGTCAGGCGGCAACAGTGCCGCAGGCACTGGCGTGCGTAAGGACCCGGTCTGCGGCATGGCGGTGTCGGCGGACACCAAGTACCGCCTTGCCTACGCCGGCAGACCGTACTACTTCTGCAGCGCCTCCTGCCACAACAAATTCGAGGCGGATCCGGTCAAATACACCGGCTCGCCGGCCGAGCCAGCTGCCGAGCCAACGGCGCCCGGGACCATCTACACGTGCCCGATGCATCCAGAAATCCGCCAGGATCATCCAGGCAACTGCCCGAAGTGCGGCATGGCGCTGGAACCATTGCTGCCGGACCTCGATGAGGAAGAAAACCCGGAGCTGGTGGATTTCCGCCGCCGATTCTGGTGGACGCTGCCACTGACGGTCGTCACGGTTGGGCTCGCCATGGTAGGGCATCGTCTGGGTTGGATGACGCCGTCGACGCAGAGCTGGGCTGAGCTGGTGTTGTCGACGCCCGTCGTGCTATGGGCGGGTTGGCCGTTTTTTCAGCGATGTGGGAATTCGGTCGTGCATCGCAGTCCGAATATGTGGACCCTCATCGGACTTGGGACCGGCGCGGCTTATTTATACAGTGTGATGGCCACGGTAGTCCCCGGTGTATTCCCGCAGGAGTTTGCTGCCCATGGCCGGATCGGCGTGTACTTCGAAGCGGCAGCGGTGATTATTTCGCTTACGCTGCTCGGTCAGCTGCTCGAGCTTAAGGCGCGTTCACAAACCTCGGCGGCCATCAAATCGTTGCTCGGGCTCGCTCCTAAAACCGCGCGCCGCATTGGGCCAGACGGGGCCGAGGACGATGTGCCGCTGACTCACGTGCATGTCGGCGATCTGCTGCGCGTCAGGCCAGGTGAAAAGGTGCCGGTCGATGGCGTGGTGACCGAGGGCACCAGCTCGGTCGATGAATCGATGATCACAGGCGAGCCGATGCCAGTCACCAAGCGTGCTGGCGACCGCGTCATCGGCGCGACGATGAATGCGTCCGGCAGCCTGGTCATTCGCTCCGAGAAGGTCGGGTCCCAGACGGTACTCTCTCAGATCGTACAGATGGTGGCACAGGCGCAACGGTCGAAGGCGCCGATGCAACGCATGGCAGACCAGGTCGCTGGCGTGTTCGTGCTGGGTGTGATCGGTATCGCCATCGCGACGTTCTTCGCTTGGGGTGTGTTCGGGCCGCAGCCGAGCTGGGTTTTCGGTCTTATCAATGCGGTAGCCGTGCTTATCATTGCCTGTCCATGCGCGCTCGGCCTGGCCACACCGATGTCGATCATGGTGGCGAGCGGCAAGGGCGCTACCAATGGCGTGCTGTTCCGGGACGCCGCTGCCATCGAGAACCTGCGCAAGGTGACCACGCTCATTGTCGACAAGACGGGCACGCTGACCGAAGGGCGGCCCACCTTCGAGCGGGCCATTGGCACGAACGGCTATCCCGACGAGGAGGTTCTGCGTCTGGCGGCGAGCCTCGATCAGGGCAGCGAGCACCCGCTGGCCGCCGCGTTGGTGGAGGGCGCCCGCGCCCGGGGCCTGGCCCTGGAGAAAGCCGATGAGTTCGAGTCAAGCACCGGCATCGGCGTGCGCGGTGTGGTCGGAGGCAGCAAGCTTGCCATCGGCAATACCGCACTGATGGAAACTGAAGGCATCGAGACCAAGGCGCTACAGGGACAAGCCGATGCGCTGCGTGCGGAAGGCGCCAGCGTGATGTATTTGGCCGTCGACGGGCGCCTTGCCGGCATGCTAGCCGTCTCGGATCCCGTTAAGGGCTCCACCCCCGAAGCGCTGGCCAGCCTCAAGGCAGAGGGAATTCGGGTGGTGATGGCCACCGGCGATGGCGTAGCCACTGCCAAGGCGGTCGCGGCGAAGCTCAGTATTGCGGAGTTCCACGGTGAGGTAAAACCGGCCGACAAGCTGGATCTCGTCAGTCGGCTGCAGCAAGGCGGCGCGGTCGTTGCCATGGCCGGTGATGGCATCAATGACGCGCCAGCGCTCGCCAAGTCGGACGTGGGGATTGCCATGGGCACCGGCACGGATGTCGCCATGAACAGCGCGCAGGTGACACTGGTTAAAGGCGATCTGCGAGGCATTGCGCGCGCACGGGCCCTCTCGGAGGCGACCATCCGTAATATGAAGCAGAATCTCGGCTTCGCATTCATCTATAACGCTCTGGGCGTGCCATTGGCCGCTGGGGTGCTGTACCCATTTACTGGGTGGCTGCTGTCGCCCATGATCGCCGCGCTAGCGATGAGCCTTAGTTCGGCGTCGGTGATTACGAACGCGTTGCGATTGAGGCGGACCGAAATGTGAGGCGGCACAGGTGTTTGGCGCGCTTCGCCACTAGCAGAACTATTGTGTTTTCTTTGGAGTATCGATGAAACGTATCCTCACCACTGTCGCGTTGCTGAGCATCGGCGCCGGCGCATATGCCGCCTCGCCCGCGCTGACCGTGTACAAGGACCCCAACTGCGGTTGCTGTGAAGAGTGGGTCAAGCATGTGAATCAGGCCGGCATGCCGACCAAGGTGGTTAATTCGTCCGATGTCGCGGCGGTGAAAAACAAGCTTGGTGTCCCGGCACAGCTGGCCTCCTGCCACACCGCGGTGATTGAAGGCAGCGGGCAGGTAGTGGAGGGTCACGTACCGGCCACTGCCATACGCAAGCTCGTCGCCAAGCCATCGTTGAAGGGCGTGGCGGTACCCGGCATGCCGGCCAATTCGCCCGGGATGGGGCAGATGGACGGTAGCCTGGTAACCGTCGATTTCGCTGGCAAGCCTTTCTCCAAGGACTGAGGCCCGACCTGCGTCTCGCCCTGGCGCTGCCAGGCGGACGAGGAAAATATGGAAGCGTCAAAGAAATCGCGCTGGCGAATCGCTGCGTTCCTGTTGCTGGCCGCGGCGGCCGCCACAGTTGTCGCCCTGCAGACCAAGCGATACCTGGGGGCGCCTCGTGCCGACACCCGGCCGGGTCAAACGCGCCAATTGCATATCGATTCCTCGAATGCGGAACGTGTTGCGCTAGGCAAGCAGCTGTACGCGCAGGCATGCGCATCCTGTCATGGCGCAGACCTTCAGGGACAGCCCAATTGGCGCGACCGCTTGCCGAATGGCCGCATGCCAGCCCCCCCACACGATGCTTCAGGACATACCTGGCACCATGCGGACGCCGTGCTGTTCGCGATTACAAAGAATGGACTCGTTCCGGGCGTGACGGCGCCAGAAGGCTACGTCAGCGACATGCCTGCATTCGGTCAGTCGATGTCCGATGATGAGATTGTCGCCGTGCTGGCCTACATCAAGAGCACCTGGCCAGACAAGATGGCTGCCGCCCAGCGGGAGGCGACAGAACAGTATGCGACTCGGCAATAGGCTTGATGCCGGTGGACTGCTTAGTTGTCGATGGTCCGCTGAGGTGCGCGACGCGCAGCCGAACGCCGCGTCGCGCCTTAGTCGCAGGGCGTGCTTGACGCCAACCTTGCTGCCACAGCGGCAAAGCCGCGCGACTAGCGAATCCCGGCGCTACCCATCCGAGGGGGACAGGATCCCAAGTGAGGCAACCAGGGCGAGGATCAGCGTCGCCGCGCTGGCCTCGAACATCAGACTGCGTCGGAGCGTCCGAACCGCTCCACCATAGTCGCCGCTTCGTACGGCGCGCTCCAGCTGTGGACCGTGATGAAAGCGATTGGCCGCAGCGAGGGCGAGCATCGCGCCGAATAGCCCCAGCTTCATCAGCAGCAGGCCACCATACGAGGTGAGCGTGAGAGCCGGCAATACAGGACCGACGATCAGCCCATAGTTCACCACGCCGGTGATGGTCAGCGTGGCAACCACGATGGTGCCAACGTGGGCAAAGCCGTTGGCGGTGCGGCTCAGCAAGGCGGCGTTTGCGGGCGTCGCTGACGCGGGCGACAACAGCACGAAGGCAAGAAGGGCACCCACCCAGGCGCCGGCGGCTATCAAATGCGCAATATCGGAGGTGAGATGGATGTAGCGGCGCATGCCGTCGTCCATGGCGCCGTGTCCGGCCCAGGCCAGCGTGGACAAGGCTACCCCAGCCGCGGCAGCCAGTACGCCGAACTGAAGCGCGGGCCGTCGGCGGGCTAGTAGTGCAACCACCACGCAGAGGACCAGGGCAACCAGCCGCATGGACCACGCCGCCCCAAAATCGGTCCCTGTCAAGATCATCTCGAACACGTGGCTTTGCAGTTCGGAGTACGCCGAGGCACCCGTCATGCCTTTGGCCATAATCGCCATATTGGCCAAGGACAGCAGGATGCCCAACGCCCCGAGCGCCGTGCAAATTCTCACGAAGCTCGAGACGATTCCTGACGACATTTCATCCCGGCGCAAGGCGTACAGAGCAAACAGCGGCAGTCCGAACAGCGTTGTCATATCGAAATAAAGTGCGAAGCGCACTGCAACCGTTGCCCAGTCCATCTGCGGATTACTTCACCGTGAACGCGATATTGCCGTTGATCGGATGCGTGTCAGACGACACGGCGCGCCAATCCACCCTCTGCCTCCCGCAGCGGGTCCGCAATGGCGGCCTCCGCCGCGGTTGTTACCTCGGCATAGTCCTAGATCTTTTCCGTGGTCCTCGTCTGTCATCTCGCTCCGGCCGCCGGCCTGCGTGGAGCGAGTGCGCGTGGTGCTCATACCGGGGGGTTTTCCTTTGTCTTAGATTCGCGGCTCGGCTTCTGGCGGCTCCGGGAAGCCCACCAGCCATTGATGGGCCACAGGACTTCGGCCCTTCCGAAGTGGCTCTGCAGAAGTTTTTGGGGAGGCTAGGCGTTACAACGACGACCAGGCCAAGCAGTCCTCGGAAGGAAACTACTGCGAGCGTGCGTTATTGCGATTCAGTGGGTATGGCTGCCACAGACGGCCGCACAGCGCATGTGCTGTGGGCACGCTCCAACGTTGATGACACGCCCTCAGCGACCGCGCACGTGCAAGGCGCTCGCGCTGGAGTACGTTGCTGAGCAGTCCAATGCGGTGCAGAAAAGTAAAAGAAGCGCTTGACCTCCCCACAATGGCAAGGATCAATCTGCGCTTCTATCGAGTTTCAACTATGGGAAGCAAACCATGAACATGCCAAGCACAAGCGGTGCTGGCGCCATAGCGACAGCGATCAGTCTGCCCATCGAAGGCATGACTTGCGCAAGTTGCGTTGGCCGCGTCGAGGCTGCCCTTGCCAAGGTCGAAGGCGTGGGAAGCGTATCGGTCAATCTCGCCACCGAACGAGCGGACATCCGCCTGGCGGGCCCCGTCAAGCGCATGGCGCTGGTTCAGGCGGTGGAGAAGGTCGGCTACGACGTGCCTGCCAGTACCGTCGAGTTGGCGGTCGAGGGCATGACCTGTGCCTCGTGCGTCGGTCGGGTCGAGGGGGTGCTCAAGGCCGTGCCAGGCGTCTCCGAGGCGGCTGTGAACCTGGCGACCGAGCGGGCCACCGTGCGCGGTGTGGCCGCCGTGGAGGCTTTGGTGGCCGCCGTCGAGAGGGTGGGCTACAAGGCCCGTCCAGTCGATGTCGCAGCGCAAACTGACGATGAGGTTACGGAAAAGAAGGACGCCGAGCGGGCCGAACTCCAGCGCGACCTGACGTTGGCCGCTGTACTGGCGTTGCCGGTATTCGCGCTCGAAATGGGCTCGCACCTGATTCCCGGCATGCACGAGTGGGTCATGGCCACCATCGGCATGCAGGAGAGCTGGTATCTGCAGTTCGTGCTGACGGCGCTGGTGCTGGCCATTCCGGGCCGGCGCTTCTATCTCAAGGGCTTCCCGGCGCTGGTGCGCCTGGCGCCGGACATGAATTCTCTGGTGGCTGTCGGCACGGCGGCGGCATTCGGCTATTCGGTGGTTGCAACCTTTGCGCCAGACCTGCTGCCGGCCGGAACGGTGAATGTCTATTACGAAGCGGCAGCCGTCATCGTGGCGCTGATTCTGCTCGGGCGCTTCCTTGAGGCACGCGCCAAGGGGAGCACCTCCGAGGCCATCAAGCGCCTGGCCGGTTTGCAAGCCAAGGTTGCGCACGTCTCGCACGATGGCCGCATTGTGGACATTCCGATCAACGACGTGGCCCTGGGCGACATCGTGCAAGTGCGTCCTGGCGAGCGGGTGCCGGTCGATGGCGAAGTGACGGATGGCCGCAGCTTTGTTGACGAGTCGATGATTACCGGCGAGCCGATTCCCGTCGAGAAGACGAGCGGCAGCGCCGTGGTGGGCGGCACGGTCAATCAGAAGGGTGCCCTGACGCTGAGCGCCACGGCCGTGGGCACTCAGACTATGCTCGCGCAGATCATCCGGCTGGTCGAACAGGCCCAAGGCTCCAAGCTGCCGATCCAGGCCGTGGTGGACAAGGTGACGTTATGGTTCGTGCCCGCGGTTATGCTGGCTGCTTTGTTGACCTTTCTGGTCTGGCTGATCTTCGGGCCGTGGCCAGCACTGACCTTCGCACTGGTCAACGCGGTGGCCGTGCTCATCATCGCCTGCCCCTGCGCGATGGGCCTGGCTACGCCGACCTCCATCATGGTGGGCACCGGCCGGGGTGCCGAAATGGGCGTGCTGTTCCGCAAGGGCGAGGCGCTGCAGTTGCTCAAGGATGCCCAGGTGGTGGCCGTGGACAAGACCGGTACGCTGACCGAGGGCCGCCCGGTACTGACCGACCTGGAGATCGCCACCGGATTCGACCGCAGCCAGGTGCTATGGTGGGTTGCGGCCGTGGAGTCGCATTCGGAGCACCCGATTGCCCGCGCCATCGTCGAGTCCGCCGAGGAAGGTGGCATTGCGCTGCCCGTGATGACCGATTTCGAGTCGGTCACGGGCATGGGCGTGCGCGCCACCGTGGATGGCGCCCGTGTGGAGGTCGGTGCTGACCGCTACATGCGTGAGCTTGGCGTAGACGTCGGCGGCTTCGCTCGTACGGCCGAACGCCTGGGCGACGAGGGCAAGTCGCCACTGTATGCCGCCATTGACGGCAGATTGGCTGCCATCATCGCCGTCGCCGATCCAATCAAGTCCAGCACGCCCGCCGCCATCGCCGCGCTGCACCAGTTGGGTCTGAAGGTGGCGATGATCACGGGCGACAACATGCGCACCGCCCAGGCCATCGCCAGGCAACTGGGCATCGACGAAGTCGTGGCCGAGGTTCTGCCCGAGGGCAAGGTGGAGGCTGTGCGCCGGCTGAAGGCAGCCCACGGCCAGATCGCGTTCGTGGGTGACGGCATCAATGATGCACCGGCGTTGGCCGAGGCCGATGTGGGCTTGGCAATCGGCTCGGGCACCGATGTGGCGGTGGAATCTGCCGACGTGGTGCTGATGTCCGGCAATCTGCAAGGTGTGCCCAACGCCATCGCGCTGTCCAAGGCCACCATCGGCAATATTCGTCAGAACCTGTTCTGGGCCTTTGGCTACAACACGGCGCTGATTCCAGTGGCCGCAGGCGTGCTGTACCCCACCTACGGGGTGCTGCTGTCGCCCATCTTCGCGGCCGGCGCGATGGCGCTGTCCAGTGTGTTTGTGCTCGGTAACGCGCTGCGCCTGCGCCGCTTCCAGGCCGCCGCTGCCAACGGTACCCCACACATCTCATTGAGCAAGGAGGACAAGCATGAATATCGGTGAAGCATACAAAGCATCCCGCGTGTCGGCCACGATGATTCGGCACTACGAGCGGATTGGCTTGATTCCGCGGCGGACCGGACCGACTCCGGCCACCGTGCCTATACCCCAACTGAAATCCATGGGTTGCACTTTATTCGCCGCGCCTGCGACCTCGGGTATTCGCTGGCCGAGATTGGCGGTCTGCTGGGGCTCAGGAGCGCGCACCGGCGCGGGGCCTCGCCGTGCGCGCGGTAAAGCGGCTATCGCGGATGCGTCATGCACTTGCACACACTGAGCGAGAGACAAAATGCCCAAACTAACAGTGCTGCCTCATGCAGATCTGGCGCCTGAGGGCGCCGTGTTGAACGTGTCGGCGGGCACGTCGATTTGCAAGGGGTTGCTCGACCATGGCATCAAGATTGAACACGCTTGCGATCAAAGTGGGGCGTGCACGACCTGCCACTGCATCGTGCGCAAGGGCTTTAATTCCCTCAACGAGGTTGAAGAGGGCGAGGATGATTTGCTGGACCGAGCCTGGGGACTGGAGGCGCAGTCGCGCCTGAGTTGCCAGGCCGTCGTGGCAGGTGAAGACCTGACGATCGAGATCCCCAAGTACACGATCAATCACGCCAAGGAAAACGACTGAGCTCGCGTAGCGCACGCCTGCGCACAAGAGGCTCCATTGGCTACGCTTCGTCCGCTGATGTGTCTGTGGACCCCGTCTGGTGACTGCAGGTGCAAGCACGCTCGCCTCTGCTGTTGCCATCGACAGCATCAAGGGGCGGGCATCTGCTTTTCTGGTAGTTGCCTCAAGCAACGGTGTGCCAGATTCTGCCGGACTACACATCGCTGACGCTGAATCTGCGGATAGTGGCCATCGCCGAGGGAGTGGGCGCTGCTTGCTGACACTGTGCATGAAAAGGCGCCCCCATGTATCCGGGGCGCCTCCTGGACAACGGCCTACCGAAGCGCCTCGGGGAGGCTGCAAGGATGCATTACCGTGCGCGGGGCGGGAAGCCGGCCTCGCGCAGGGCCGTGACGATCTGCTCCTCGGATGCCGAGCTTTGCACCCTCACAAGACGGGTCGGCGGATCCGTCACGACGCTGGCGGTGGGATCGATCATCTGGATCGCCTTCGTTACCGTACGGGCGCAGCCGCCGCAGGTCATGTCATCGATGTGGAACTGCATGGAAAACTCCTTTCATGTTGGGACGCTCGGCAGTTTGGACCTTGCCACGGTTGGAGGGTCAAGCCTCTAAGTCACGAAGGCCCGCCTTTTTGATCGCGTACCTTGCGCCCGTTCACCGGCGGCCCGTCGGCGATCAGTTCGTCGACAGTGAAAGCCACCTCAGAAAGGATTACATGATTTGACATAAGTTTTATTGGAATCCGGCGCTCTGATCGTCGAGGTGTCTCGGGGAGGGCCGAGCGAATGGTTTGCCGATACGGTTGGCAAAAAGGGCGACCGGATCCGCTTGATCATTGCCCTGGCCAGGCTGCGGATCGCTTCCGCAGCAAAGGACGTGGAGTCCTGCCTTCGCTCCAACCGCGATGCGAAGGTTCACCCGGCATTTGCGCCGCCCCATGCGGTCATCTGATGGAGATCAATATGACACAGCACGCCCATACGTCGTCCGTCGCCAGCCGCGGCCCCCAACTGGTCGAGAAATTGGTCCACGACATCGATGAGCACCTGGAGCACACCATTGACGCCGGCGAGCGCGCCCGCGTGATGGCCATCGTGCGTCAGTGCCTCACGGCAACGCTCGGAATCCGTGAAGCGCCGGCCGTCGAAGTCGAGGATCGACTCGCCGTGTCATATCTGAAGCCCTCGGAGGTCATCCAAGGTCTGGTCGACATGTCGCAGGCAACGCTGTACCGCGCGGTGGAAGACGCTCGCTTTTATTGCGTCACGCCGCGCGGCAAGGCGATCGGCCGCGCGTTCCCGGCCTGGCAATTCTCGCCACCGGTACCGGAGCTATTGGCTGCGGTCCTGCGGCAGATGAAAGACTTGCCGAGCAGCGAAATCCACGCGTTCTGGGTAACCCCGGTCGACGCCTTCGACGACCTGACGCCAGCCGAGTTGCTGGCGGGTAAGGCCTTCGAATCGCGTGCGGCGCTCAGCGCCGCACAGCGTGGTCACCTCGCCCAACCCGCCAATGAGCGGCAGGGTAGGGTGATCGCGCAGTTGGCCGCGCTGCCCTCGCGCAGTTCGGATCTGATCAGCTGATGACAACGCCAACAAACCTTGCACCCGAACACATTGCTGTAACCCTGCCGCCAACGCCGGTCCTGCGCCGCGCGCTGGCCGGCGCCCACCTCACCCTGTCCGCCGGCACTCGCCTCTATCGGGCGGTTCGGCATCCGGGCGCGGTCATCCCGCCGTATGTGGAGCGCACCTATCGATTTGGCCCGCCCGCCGCCTTCGCCGGGCCAGACGGGCGCCACGCGAATTTTTGGCTGTATGCGGCGGCCGACCTGCACACCGCCTTGTGGGAGGCGGGCTTTTGCGTGAACGACTTCACGCAGCCGGGCACGTTCTATATCCCGGCAGCCATTGCCGCGGACGGGTTGATCGGCGATACATCTTGGCCAATCCATTTGCCGGCATCAACGTCCGGGCCGGCGCTCGCACAGCAGCGCTGGACAATTCGCCCGCAATCACCGAAGGACGCTGCCGTCAACCTTCACTCGGCGTTATGGAAAGCGGGGCTCCTGCTAGAACGGCGTGGTCACCGGAAGGTGTGGTGCCGCGTGCGTTCGCCCCTGACAAGCCAACGTCGCCTGGAAGGCACAACCGACGTCAGTCGCCCCCGCTATGCTGACCTCTCGGGCTCCCACCTTGCGAATGTAAGGGCCGGTCCCCTGCAAAGGGTTGATAGTCGACGATATTGAAATGGCGCTCGAGCAGCTGTCGCATCTCGTCTACCCCGGTCGTTTGCATATGCCACATCTGCCCGCAGAGTCGTATCAGCTCATCATGACGGCGATCGGCCCCTGTGATACATGCGTTCATTGGTTGGAGCAACGTGTAGTGATGGCGGCTGAAGACTTCAAGAAACACATGATCGAAATCCCGGCCCGGCTGCGCATGTTCCAAATGGGCGAGCATTTGCTGCTGTTCCTGGCGCACACGCGGCTGATACTCCACGCCGTACCACTGCAGCAAGAACATTCGCAGTTGCGCTAACTGTTCGCGCTGGGAGCGATTCTCCATCCTCGCCATCGACTTGACTTCATCAAGGGAGGACTTCGGACGGGTTGGGGGATAGCCCGGGGTAGGCGAAGTGCCCTCGCTCGGCGCTATGTTTCCGGTTCTTTGCGGGTCCGTGCCGGCTGCCAACTCGGTCATCCTTAGCGCGGAATAATGGTGGTCAATGATCAGCTGCATCAGCCGGACCTCAAAGCTGGCGGTAATTCCCCTGCCCGGTTCAGCGGCGTCTGCAGGTGTTGTGATCAGCGCCGCCAGCGTAGCAATTCCCAACACGCTAAGTGAGGTCTTGCGAGCAAGGCGCTTGCGCAGCGATGCCGTCCTCGAAGGGCGTTCATCGTCCACAGCGTAGGCATTTGGTGTCGTCATTTTTGTTCTCCGAAGGAAAGGTTTGGATCACTGATTCGTGGGGAGTACGGTCGATAAAACCTGGGGGCGCTGAGAATGCTGGGGACGGGTGGACCAGCCCGTTCCATCAACGCTATTTTTTCTGTTCCAGCCATTGGTCGATCCTTTTGATATCGCGCTGCGAATCCTTGATGATCCCTTCAGCCAACTTCTTCATCTCGGCTGACTTGCCCTTTTCCATTTCTGCGCTCGACATATCGATCGCCATCTGGTGATGCATCTTCATCATGGTGGCGAAATCGCGATCAACGTCGCCGGTGGACTGCATCGACATCATCTTGTCCATGCCAGCAGCCATCGATCGATGCATCTGTTGCCCGGTTGCTTCACCTGCCATCGCCGTATGGCCGTGTTGGCCGGTAGGGTGTTGAGCCAACACGGATGGCATGTCGAGAAGCAGCGCCGTGCCGGCCAAAAATAGACTCGCAATGGCTCGATTTCTGGGGATATGCATGATGGAACTCCTTTTGCGGGGGCGAGTAAGGCGGTTGCGATGCCCCGTTCATCGCATCGTAAGAAGCCTTCCTGTGTTGCTGGTCTTCGGTCTTTGAACGTGATTGCGACCGCAAGGCCAAGGGAATAGCGGCGCCAGGATGGAGGGACCGAGGCCACGCTTCTTACCTCATCCCAGCCGCCGCAGGAGCGCAGGAAGCCGGTCCGCGAGCGGGGCGATCGCGGGGCCTTGGAGCACGCGGCCATCGACCGCGAAGCGGCTGCCGTGGCAAGCACAGTCCCAGCTTTGCTCGACCGGATTCCAATGCACGATGCACTTCATATGCGTACACACGGGCGATACCGCATGGAGCGCTCCGTGGGGGTCCCGGAACGCTGCAACGCGCTCGTGCGGCAACTGCACGAGTGCCCCTTGCCCTGGCGAAAGTCGATCCAGCGGTTGGGCCTCGCGGTGTGTCAGATAGTCGTGCACGAAGGCCTTTGCAACATCGACGTTAGTCTTGACGGTGTTGCGTGCTGCCTTGACCGGCTCAAAGCGCTTCGCAAGGTACAGCGAACTCCAACGGCTCTGCGCGCCGATGATCTGATCAGTAATGATGTGGGCCGCGACTGTGCCGTACACCAGCCCGTCGGTGGAGAAACCGGTGGCGATGAAAGCCCCTGACTCGTCCCGGCCGATGTAGGGAAGGCCGTCCGGAGAATGAAAGTGTTGCGCCGACCAGCGCTGAACCGGTGAACCGACAGCCAGGTATTCCTGCGCGGCCCGTTCAAGTTGAGCGAGTGCCGCGGCTGCATCATGCCTTCCCGTTTCGTGGTGTTCACCGATGCAAAGCAAGTAATGCTTGCCGTTTGCCTCCAATCCGCGGACCGATAGCCTGGGATGGCCCTGCGCCCAGAAGATGCCAGCCGGAACGGCTTGTTCGTGGAAGGCCAAACCATATTCGCGGCGCACAGCCATGCCGGCTTGCACCAAGTGAAAACCCAGCGGGGAATGGGTGGCCAGCACAATATGGTGGCTGAAGGCGGTACCGGTCCGTGTGCGAACGACGCCGGCTTCCAGGTCCAGCTCGAGGGCAGGGGAGTTTTCGAAGAGGCGGGCGCCGGCGTGTTCGGCTTGCAGGGCCAAGGCATGCAGATAGCCGATCGGATGGAACTGCGCTTGTGCCGAAAGCAGAAGCACCGCGCCCTTTGCGGCGGGCAAGCCAGGGGGCATCTCAGAGGCCAACTGCGCGTCCAGACCTGCTGCGCGCAATGCCTTCAGCTCTCCCAGTATGGTCGGCTCGGCATCCGGGCTTAGCGGATACTGGTACATCGGGCAGCGGCGGAAGCCGCTGCTCGGCCCCATCGCCTGCGCTTGCTGCTCGATCCAGGTGATCGCTTCCCCGCGAGACGCTACGACGGCGCGGGCGGTGTCCGCTCCCCACTTGGCCGCCAGCGTTTCGAGGCCACCGGTGACGGTCTGATACAGGTTACCGGTGGAGCCGCCGCTATCACCCGCGCCTACGGCACGGGCTTCGATCACCGCCACCGACCGGGCGGTCTTTGCGAGCAGCAGGGCGGCGGTCAGGCCCGTGATGCCGGCACCGACGATCACCACGTCGACGCGCAGGTCGCCCTCAAGGGCCGGTCGAGGCCGACGCGGGCGCGTGGCCGCCCAGATGGAGATCGAGCCCATCATGCCTCCTTGTACCGAGTTTCATGGCGGCACAGGTTATCGGCGCAGGCGTCCAGGCCTTCCCGACATCGCGGGTCAACGCCATGGTGCTTGCGTGCGCCGGGCGCCGTCCCTTGGTGGCGCGGCGGTACTGGCAACCCAACAGATAGCAAAGCAGATAGCAAAGCGCGTGCCGTGATTGGATAGCCCGCGCGTGAATGCTGGTCTCAAATTGAGCGCCGGGCATCGCGCGGGCGAACGTTCGTCGGCGAAGGCAACGCGAGACGAGGCGCGTGTGCGGGACGAACTGGTCAGCCCGAGCAATGTTGGCATCGCCCCTCCCAAGGAAGCGAATCAAACGGAGTCATCCGCGCATGACCAGCGAAATTACTAAGTCGCCATAAACTCGAAGTGCCGGCAGGCCACGACATTACCGGGCTGTAATCAACGCGCAAGCTTATTCCTGAAAGATATTCCTTGGCTTGTAATTTGGCCCCAATCTTTAAGCGGAAATGAGCGCGGTCATAGCACCGTCGCGAGCAAAGCGAGGGCAAAACGTGCGAGCGCTGCGGCCTCGCGGTTCGGCCGGTCCAAATATTGCTGTGACGATAGCGGCGCCGACGTGGCGCCATCACTTCAAGGAGCCGACCATGCCGCATCAGAATTTTCAACACTGCATCGACGAGTGCAATGCTTGCGCAGTGGCATGCGAGCACTGCGCCGCCTCGTGTCTAAGTGAGCCGAACGTACAGGAGATGGCCGAGTGCATCCGCCTGGATCTCGATTGCGCCGCAATGTGCCGGATGGCCAGCGCCTATATGGCGCGGGGAAGTCGCTTCGCCAAGGATCTATGCAACCTTTGCGCGACCGCTTGCGAAGCATGCGGTGCCGAGTGCGAGCGACATGCGGCTCAGCATTGCCAGGAATGCGCTCAAGCGTGCCGGCGTTGTGCGCAGGCATGCCGCGCCATGGCGTAGCACGATGGGCTGCCAACGGCAGAACGGCCATGAGGCTAATTTTTTGGCTCTCTACGGTCACGCGAAAGCCCGCGCGGATTACAGGACTGCAACGTCGCTGTCATTAAACGCGTCGGTTCTTCCCGCCGCCACCAGCAGCGACGGGATGCCGTCTCAGCGTCCGGTCGAGCATGGCGAAGACATCCCTAGCGTCGATTCGTTGCGCCGTCACCGTTGACGAAGTCGCTCATTCGTGCCGGCGGCTGCGGCGTGCCACCCATCGCGGGTCCATCGGAAGAGCCGCCTCCGTGCTAGTTGTGTGCACGATCATCTGCGTGATTGCCATCCTGGCTGTGGTAGGCATGCTGTTGATGCATAAGCGCATGATGGGCGGGCTAAGTTGTTGCTGGACCGGCGGCCGCGTAGTGCGCCGGGTAAGGGCGGTGGCCGCCTAGTTGATGCCCGCCCGGAGATCGCTCCGGCGACCGCGCGCACGCAGCGCACCGGAGAGCGGCTGGGTTACTTGGCCTGATCCATCATTTCGCGACACTTTTGCATCATGGCGTCATGGTGGCGCAACATCGCCTTGGAGTCGTCCGGCTTCTGTGGCTTGTGTTGCTGCGCTTCAGCCCGTTTGGCGGTACGAGCGCTTTCAATCACATCCCAGTTCGGCCCGGCGACGGCCGACAGGGAGACGCGAAGGGAGACGGCGCCCACGAGCGCGTGGAGTAGGGACTTCATGATTTTCCTCATTCGGTGTATGCAGCTCGCCGGGCACCCAAGAGAGCGGCCGGCAACGCCGCTGATGTCCAAGTCAGACAGGAGCGTGCTGGTGAGACGCCACCAAGTGCGGCATCCCTGTGTGGCGGATCGCGCTACACACGGTTCCGTTTGGGCGGGCGCTCGATACGGGGCGGAACGATGGAGCGATACGCGAATTCCGGATGCGCGACCAACACGCTGGCCCATGCATCCGTGGCCCATCCGCTGGCCCACGGCGTGCCCGCGAAGGCTGCACACGCGGAGGCCGGGCAGGGAAGACGACCGGCACAACTGGATTGACTGACGCAGCCATGTTGACTGCTGGTATCGACGCTGGCTTGCCCCTCTTGAACAAGCATGTGTGTCAGCATTTGAGCGATGCCGACGATACAGCAACTGTCCAATGGCCAGGCGTGCGCGCGCAGGGGCAAAGCCAGTGCCAAGGTCAGCAGCACGATGACACGCAAAAGCTGATTCATAGGCTTACGCATTGGGCCCTCCGAGCCGACGCGCGATAGCGTCGTCGCGGCGAGCAGGTGTCCCGCCATGGCGCGTGGTGCAGCCATGGCGTGATCGCCGACATGCCGTCCTCATTTGTACTATGGACCTTTTCACGGGGGTAAGGTTAAGCAGTGCGTGGGTTGCATTCGCGCAGCAATTGAAAAGAACCGGAAGCGGTAATGCAACGCGCAATTGCTACGCGTCGGGGCTGCGTGGGAAGCCAACTGACAGTGAGACGCCCCGTGGTACGGGGCGATCGGATTCAAAACCGTCGATGCATAGATGGTCCGCTTCCTGCACTGAGCCGTAACACGCAGTCACGCCACGGATCCGAGCCTTCTGATGTGCAAGCTTTTGCAAGCCGGTCCCCGAACCCCTAGTGAGATGTCCATGTCGCGCTGGGCTTGCGCGGTACGTTAGCCCACGGTCGCGCATCCACCCAACATGACCGTGATCAGCAATAGGATACGCATAAAGTCCTCCTTGGTCGTACAGGGAGATACCAGCGGGCGAACCATGGGCGGGTCTGTGGCTCGACTGACAAACCAGCGAAGCGGTTTGCAAACGGCAATGCGCTACCGTGAATCTAGGTTTTTGCTGCGCTCACGCCAAGATTTCCTTTTCGTAGAATGACGGCGCGGCGCCGGCGCTGATTCCGGGACCATCAGTCCAATCCTGATCGGCACTGCATTGGTCATCGGCTTCAAGTTGCGCCACGGCGCAGACGCAGCATGTCGGCGATTTCTCGCGTGTGAGGCCTGGAGAGAAGGTGCCGGTCGACGGCATCGCGAAGTAGGGACCAAGCAACCACCGCAAGCCGGCGCTCCAGGCACGCGGACCGACTTCAGTTACGGGGCCTAGGATGGGCTGCGCGGCGAACCTGCGCGGCCCCGTCGCGGTGTGCACGCCTGCGCCAGCAGCAGCGCGGTTTTCAAGCGGCCGGCTTGCTGGCATTCAGGCTTTTGCATCTCGGATAGGGATTTCCGTGCCGCTCCACCAGGGTCCAGACTGGGACACGGCTGTGCGCCTTCAGCGGTGCGCACGCCGCCCAAACTGCGCTCCGAGATGGGTTCGGCATGCCGAAGCCTTGTCGTAGCCGAGATCGGCAAACGGTGCGCGGCAGCAATCGTTATGTCGCCCAAAAGAGGTACAAAATGCCGCGCACGACTAGCGCCGCCCCCAAAGTCGTAGGGCATTCCATGCAGGGACTGGTCTGGATGGCCCAGCTGGTAAAGGGGGGCCTCATAGCCGTCAAGGAAAGTAGGGCATCGCCTTATGGCAAACCCGCGACCAGTGTCTTACCTTGACGACTCTGCGCTGCCGGCATTGAGTGAATACTGAAGCCCGTCGCCGCGAGAGCGGAATCATCCGCCGATTCAGTCCTGGGGGTTCTGGAGACAACGATGCTGACACCACATGAAGTTGCCACACTCATGCTGATCGAAGACGCAGCACCAAATGTCGCCGACCTCGATCGCGCGACGATCGAGGCATTGGTTGAGCGGCAGTTGGTGCATCTGGAAGATTTGGGTTACGGCGATCGTCTCCACATCACGACGCGGGGCAACGACATTTTGCATGTCCTCGCGCGACTGCATTAGCCACGCTATGCTGGCCTGCAACCGCGCATACGCAGCTAGGCCACGCGCCCGCGTTGCGCAGCAAACGCCGCGATATGGCTAGACCGTAGTTCCCCCCAATATCAGCGGCACGCGTGTAAGCGTCAGGGCCACCGCCCACAGCGAATCACTCGGCGGCCCGCGTGGGCCTGTTGGCGTCGTTGGGCATAGCCGCCGAAGTCGCCGTATGGTCAGGCACGCGCCGCCAGACGGCACGTCCTCAGCAGCCCCGATACAGCAGGCTTGGCGCGATAACAGCCGTGATGCCTTTCGCTTCCGGTAGTTCCCGGAAAAGGCCGCTCAACTCAACAGACGATCGTCCACCACCTATCCCCATAGAGTCCAGGCAACTATCCAGGACGTCAGGCTACCAGATCTCGATGGTTGGCGCGTTCGGCAGACGATTCGTGCCGCGGATAACACGGTCCCGGTGTTATTCCTGACCGCCCGCGACAGCGTGACCGACCTAGTCAGAGGGTTGGAGATGGGCGTAGACCACTATCCCGTCAAGCCGTTCGCTTTCTCGGAACTGCTCGCGCGCGCACGCTACTCCGTCGCAGTACCGTAACACCGGCGATGGATCGGAAGGAGCAGGCATGACGCATCGCGTGTCCTTAACGATGCGACTGACCATCCTGTTCTCGCTTTGCTCTACGGTTGTGCTGCTTGGCTTGAGCGTCCTCATCTGGCTGGCCATGTATCGGCACTTCGCCACCGAAGATTATGTGTTGCTCCGGCGACAACATTCGCCTGATCGAAAGGGATTTGCCCGGGAAACGCCGGTCGAGCGGCTGCCCCAGCGGCTTGAGGAGTTGGTCAATCACCATCCTGACTCTGTTGCACAAGTGCAGACTGGTCAGGGCCAAAAGCTGTGCGACCAAGACTTTGATTTCGCGATCGTTTTCGCGGCGATCCCACGCGAATTGGCGCGTGACAATACCTTCGTCGGGCAGCAAAGCGAGCGGAAATACCGCAGCATGCGCGCGCAGCACAGAGTGGCCGACCCGCGAATTGGACCATTGCGCGTTGTGGCCGGCATGGACACGGGGATCCATGCGCATTTATGCATGCGTTTCACCATTCCGTGGCACGCGCACCGAGTCCGAAAGCGTGGGGCTGGGGCTTTCCATCACGCAAGCCATATTGGTCGCATATGGTGGCCAGGGTTCGGCGGAATCGTCGGACGGCACAACGCGCTTCTGACGTTTCCTCCTGAGCGAAACACGGCGCGCAGCTAGGGGCGTTTGGCTTTAACCCCGTCGCTACGGTCCGGAAATTTTTTCATGAAGTAGCCACGGCGTTGCGGTCGGTGGCTGCTTGTCCTTCGCTAAAAGGACCGTTCGACTTTGAGTTCTTTGAACGGTTAGGCTCAAAACTTATGCCGCACTCCCAGCACGACGCCGGTTTGGTTATCGCCCGGCACGACGTTGACCGGGGCGCCACTGCTGGCGTTGAAGCCATTCAATCCCAGCTGCGAGCCACCCTTGTTTCGGACATAGCCGACATTGAAGTACACGTCGGTGCGCTTGGAAAACGCGTAGTCGGTCGAGGCGACGAACATCAGCGGATCAGCGTCGGAACCCCGCACATCCGTATAATACGCAGCCCCGGTGAGCGACAGCGCCGAGCTCAACTGATAGCGCACGCCTGCCCAATACAGATTGGAGCGCATAGCCGTCGCGGCGCTCGAGATATTACCGTTGAGCCAACGGTAGCCGGCATACAGCTTCGCCGGGCCGATCCCATAGCTGATCCCCACCAGCGCCCGCCGGTCCTTCTGCCCCTGTGACGCAACGGTCAGCCCTCGGTACTCGTCGTACAGTGCGCCAACGGAAAGCGGTCCGGTCGCATACATCAGACCGGCACTCATCTCCCGGTCTGCTTTCGGCTCGCCGGGGACCTCGCCGCCGCCAGTGCGGCCGAAGCTGTACAGTGCCATGGCGGTCAGCCCGCCAAATGTGCCTTTGTACTTGACGGAATTGTCCGCGCGACCAGCAATGGTATCGTCGCTCTTGAAGAGCGAATATCGCGGCGCGAAACCCATCGGGTCAAACTGAATGGCGGTGTCGTATAGCACCGTCGTCTGGCGACCAAGGGTGAGTTGACCATATTGACTGGACAGACCGACCAGCGCGCCCCGGTCGAACAAACGGCCAGCGCTGCTCGATTGGGCAGTATCGAGCGAGAATCCGCTCTCGAGTTCGAACACCGCTTTGAGGCCACCGCCGAGATCTTCCGTGCCCCGCAGGCCCCAGCGCGAGGTCGACATGTTGCCAGCCGACATGCGCATTTGGTTGCTGCCCCCGCTCGATGACGGTACATTCGACAAATACTCGATCCCGACATCTGCGACGCCATATAGCGTGACACTCGTCTGGGCATAGGCGCCCAGCGACAGCGACCCAAGCAGCATGCCCGCGGCAGTCATTCCTTTTCTTTTCATAGTGTCTCCAGCCCGCCATGTTTTTTGGAATTTGGTAGGCCACTGAAGTCTAGTCAGACCAAGGTTACTGCGACATTGCAAGCCGGTTACATTGATCCGGGACGATGCAACTTCTGTCGACCGCAGCGGTCGCTGCAACGAGCAGCGCAGCCGGAAAGAACCTGGTTAAGAAGGGGAAGGGTGCGTGACGACGCGCCCCTTGATGTCGAGCGTTGTCAAAAAGGACACTACTGCCATGTCCTCATAGTTTTCCTGATAGGCCCGCCGCCTAGAATCGTGGGCGCTGCAGTAGGCAAACGCGACCGAGCAACCCTTGAGCATGTCACAGCGCGCGGCTTACCATTACATCGCGCGACGGGTCACATCCCACATCTTTGAGGGAGACTTCGATTGAATGGTATCCAAGCCGGCTTATGGGCGTTGCGGGTCGGTGCGAGGGCTTCGGCGTTGGCGCAAGCAGCCATGCTGGATCTTGATCGGCGCCTGCCGCTTTCACGCCGGGTGGCCCGGCCGAGTCGCCCCCTGCTGAGTGGTTGATCGACGTCGGGGCCGGTCCAACGCAACATGGTGCCGAACGCTTGTCGCAGGAAGAGATTGTGTGCTGGTCCTAGACAGTCCCGGGAATGAGCCGGCCCGGGTCCCAAGATAACGCCGGGCACGCAATGCGTTGTACGCGGCCGGTATCGCCGCGGGTTTATGGGTATGGTCGTCATGCCCAACACTGCAGGTGTCCCGACCCCTCAGCGTGTCCGTCTACCCTGAGGCTAAATAGTGCATCCGCGGCTCATCTTGGGAGAGGGCTGAGTAACGCTGACATTGGTAAGGCACGGACTAGCTTTAAAAAGCGGACGCCTCATGGGCGCCCGCATGCGCTGGCCAATGTCAAGTCGCCCGGTTAGCCGCCTTCGCGGTGACCCTGAATCAGTGCGTCCTCGAGGCGGAACACCTCGTTGCCCTTCATCAGGATCTTGCTGCCGTCCTTAGTTTCCATGACCTTGCCTTGTGGCATGTTGACGGCCTTCCCGTACTTGTTCTCCATCCCCATCTTGCCGTCCTTGAAAACGTGGACTTTTGATCCGTCCTTGAGTTCATAGGTTTTCACGACAGTGCTCAGATCGGTCGCGGTCGCGGTAAGCGATACCGCGGCAATCAGACTTGCAACAACGAGTACGCTTTTCATCTTCAAGGTCTCCTTTCGCTCGATGGACCAGGTTAAGACTGCGTTGGCACGTGCTGAAGCGCGTGTCGAAAGGGCGCGTCAAGATCACTGCGGTGTCGGCGGTCGGGGCTCGCCGCGGTCACGTTTTTGCCGCCTCGCATCTGGCAATGGCTTCGCTGGGTCCGAGTCGGCGCAGTCGCGGCGCCGTTGCCATGATTGAATAACCGGTGCCGCGGCAAGCGCGTATCGCCGGGTTTCCCTGTCCCGCTGCGCCGCACAGTACAGCAACCCAATTGCCCATTTCTGGTCCACGGTAGGCCACATCGCGGGCGGGGTAGCGGCCGGCCCGCCGTCGCACTGTTGCCACTAGCGGCTACTGAGATTTCGCGTGGACTTCCGACCGAACTGAATGGCGCGGATCGAGCCGGGCGCGATCCTCATTGCTGTACCACCGAGCACGACTAGCAACCTTCCGACGTTCATGGATCATTCCTGGGTTGGCGACTCATGCCAAGCTGCGCAGGCATGGCAATGCAAACGGGACTCAGACTAACGCCACAAGCCGCCGCGCCCATATTAGGGCCGCCGCGTGACCATAGTCGCCATTCTATTTGCACGCGATTGGCCTTGGTAAGCTGGATACGAAATGTAATCACACGGCAAGCTGGCGGTTAACCACCCGCGGGCCAGCACCTGACCAGCGCCTGAAATGCGTTCAGAACCAGATGCGCCCGCCGGCAACGATTTGCTTGTCGGTGGTCCGCTCCCCGGCGCGAGCGAAAAATCGGCGGTATTGCCCAGCTTTTTGCCCCAAACCACGCCGATGTCGGGGGCGAACTGCCGTCGGATTTCGTATCGCAGTCGCAAGCCAAGCTTGAACTCGGACACGCCGCTGCCTATGCCTCGCGCCGCAACCGCCTCGCCTGGAGTTCCGGCGTCAACAGCAGGCGTTGCGTGAGGCGGATATCGTAGGTAACACGCAGCCGGGCGACAGCGCGTCCGGCCGACCCTAGATAAGCCGTGGCTTCGATATCAACCAGTACGGTGCCAGACCTTGCACGCCAAAGGCGCCCCAAGTGCGCGGCGGCTCATTGCCAAAGTCTTGGCGCACCCCGAGTTATCAATCCCAGAATGTCGCCAAGGCGTGCCCCCACAATGCCTCAGCTTTTGCCTCCACCGTGTTGCCGTACATATGCGTGCCTTCCGATTTGACCCATAACCGGTTCAGATCCCGACCGACCCAGGCCAGCATGTCCTTAGGCTTGGCGTCGCCTAGACCACGACCGCCCGAATGTTCGAGATGCTAGTAGCGCTTGTCTGCGCAAGCCACGCGTATCGGCCTGGGGCTCGATCGCCGACAAGTAAGGGAACTCTCAGTCCCTGTGGCCCATGCCAGACGGGCGTTGTCGGAGAACCCTCGCTACTCACCATGGCACCAACCATTTATATCGGCGCCCGCGACAAGCCGCGCCACTTACGAGGATGTAATAGTCGAGTAACGCTTCGGAGAGGCGCCCCTGCCTACCATTGTGCTCAAGAGGTTCTACCTCGAAACGTCAATGGAGAGCTTCATGAAAACCAAAACAACTGCGCTCACCGCGCTGTCCATCGTTACCCTGATGGCCACTTCCACGGCATGGAGTGCGGACAAGGCCAGAACGAACGCCGGCGATAACTGGGCCGAGCACGTCCAGCGGCAAGCCGCCGAGCCGGTCGGCACGTCGCCCGCTCCGGGCGTGGCAGCGGCAAAGGCTAGATCGGACGCCGCCACTTCGTTGGGACCTCAGGCGGCGCTTTTCGGCAGTCCCGCTCAGGCCAACACGGCATCACGGGCGGTCACGCTTACGCCAGGACTGAAAACCGTGCGCGTGGCCTCCGGCGACACGGTCACGTTCCGGAGCGGTGCTCAGGAGATGGCCTGGACGTTTGCCGAGTTCGTTCACGGCAGCACTGTCGATCTCGGCGTTCTCTTTCCGGCGTTGTCCAATGCAAAGGGCGTGCGGGTCTACATCGAACGCAGCCAACTCTTCACCGGTGGCTGATGAACTAAGGCAGCGCTGCAGCCAACGAGCGAGATGACGCGCTTGTAACGTCGCTGTCAGCTCTTGGTTCGGTGCTACGCGCTAGACTGAACTCATAGGCTCATCGAGCCCTTTCCAATAGGAGAAACATTATGCTGAAGTTGAAGAGAACCGCTCTTGTGGCACTGACCGTTACCACGCTTGGCAGCATTGCTGGCTTCGCCCATGCTGGTGTCAATTCGCCGCGCGATCCCTTTACCGAAGGGGCGCACGCGATGGGTACGCGCGATCCGTACACGCACGGGGGCCATACCACGGGGACGCGCGATCCGTTCACCGATGGCAACCATGCGGCCGGCGATCGTGACACCTTCACGGACGGCGCCTAATCTTGCTGCAGCGGGGCTGCTCATACCGGACTGGCCCCGAAGCGAGGCCCAGTATCGCGGAATCCCTTTCGCGACACCGGGCGTCGTTCGTTTCTAATGATGGCACCGCGGCCCAGCAGGCGGCCCTGCCGGATACTACCCTCTGCGCTGCCTCCTGGGATTTTTCTGGGTGCGACACTGCGCACTGCCCGTCAGTGTTGATTTCGGTCTCCCAAAATGCTCTCCTAAGGCTAGACCATCACCCCGTATGCGGTAGGGGGCGTATTTTGAGCCATCGTCCCACTTGACTTTCCCACGACGGGGACGCGTATGCTGCCCTGCTAAGGCAGTTACGCCGATCGAATACGCGAGTTTCGGGCTATGCGCGTGCGCCGAGGGTTGCCACTGCGGATGACATCGGTCTGGCAGCCACGGTGCTTCGCGGCCGCTGCTGGGCATGGCCGCAGCGGTTGATCGTGCATCAGTTTCACCGTATAACCGATGGCCTGCCTGGGCGTTCTCCACGGAGCGGCTGGCCTGGCAGCGCCACGACAACAAGGAGTCAGTCGAGCGAGCGTGTCATCGGCGCGACGATGAATGCGGTTCGGCAGGCTAGTCATTCGGTCCGACAAGGTGGGCTCGCAAACGGTGCTGTCGCAGATCGTGCAAATGGTGGCTCAGGCGCAACGATGCTTCCGAGCGCGCATTGGGGCGAATGACTTTGCGGACGAGCAGGTTCTGCGTCTGGCGGCGAGTCTTGACATGGCAGCGAACATCCGCTGGTTGCGGCCTTGGTGGAGGCTGGCCGCGCCCGTGGCCTGGCGCTGGAGAACGCGGAAGACGTTGAGCCGAACACCGGCATCGGCATGCGCGGCAGGGTAGAGGGCACGACGATGGCGATCGGCAATACCGCGCGGATGCAAACCGACGGCAGCGCAACTGAAGCGCTGCAGGGGCCGATGCATTGCGGGCGCAAGACACGAGTGTCATGTATCTCGCCGTCGATGGTCGCCTTGCCGGCCTGCTGGCCGTCTCGGATCCCATCCAGAGCTCCACGCCCGAAGCGCTAGCCACCCTCAAGGCCGAAGGCATCCGAGTAGTCATGGCAACCGGCGTCGGTGTGGCCACCGCGAAAGCGGTCGCGGCAAAGCCGGATATTGCCAAGGTTCACGGCGACGTTAAGCCGGCAGACAAATTGGAACTAGTCACCGGGCTGCAGCAGGGCGGCGCCGTCGTTGCCATGGCCGGTGATGGCATCAATGATGGGCCGGCGCTCGCCAAGTTTGATGTCGGCATCGCCATGGGAACCGGTACCGATGTCGCCATGCACAATGCGCAAGTGACGCTGATCAAAGGCGACCTGCGCGGAATTGCGCGGGCCCGGCCGCTATCGAAAGCCACGATCCGAAACATGAAGCAAAACTTGGGCTTCGCGTTCCTCTACAAAGCGCTCGGCGTGCCGTTGGCGGCCGGGGGAACGTACCCGTTTACCGGGCGGCTGCTCTCGCCTATGATTGCCGCGCTGGCGATGAGTTTGAGTTCCGCGTCTGGGACTCAAACGCGTTGCGGCTAAGGCAGACCAATATTTGATAGCGCAGTCGGTGTCGCGTCGCGCTACCAGCCACGCATCGCCATCGTTTTCTCGGGAGTATCGATGAAACGTATCCTGACCGCTGTCGCGTTGCTCGCCGTCGGTGCAAGCGGCTATGCTGCATCGCCGGCGCTGAAGGTCTATAAAGACCCCAACCGCGGTTGCTGTGAAGAGTGGGCCAAGCATGTCAACCAGGCAGGGATCCGAACCAAGGTGGTCAATTCGCCGGACGTTGCGGCAATGAAGAACAAGCTCGGTGTCCCGGCACACTTCGCCTCTCGCCATACCGCCGTCATCGACGCTAGCGGCCAAGTGGTGGAGGGCCACGTTCCGGCAACGACGATCCAAGAACTCGCTGCCAAGCCATCGATGAAAGACGTCGCGGTACCCGGCATGCCAGCCAACTCCCCTGGAATGGGGCAGATGGGCGGTAAGCTGGTGACCGTCGATTTTGCTGGCCGGCCGTTTTCCAAAGACTGATGGCCGAACTGGCGGCGCACCAGGTGCTGCCGGTCAACCGATATGGCACAGTCAGAAAATTCGCGCTGGCGCATCGCCGCATGGTTGGCGTTAGGCGCGGCCGCTGCCGTCGCCGTTGCCCTGCAGACCAAACGCTACCTGGAGGCCCCAATTGCCGATAAGCGGCCGGCCTCGGCCCCGCAGTTACGCATCGATGCGTCGGACGCCGTACGCGTGGCGCGCGGCAAGCAGCTGTATGCGCAGGCATGCGCGTCCTGCCATGGCGCCAAGCTCGAAGGCCAGCCCAACTGGCGCGAGCACCTTTCCAATGGTCGCATGCCAGCGCCCCCGCACGATGCTTCCGGGAATACTTGGCACCATGCCGATGCGGTGCTCTTTGGCATCACCAAGCATGGACTGGTTCCAGGCGTCACCGCGCCCGCAGGCTATGTGAGCGACATGCCGGCATTCGGTCGGTCGATGTCTGATGACGACATTGTGGCGGTGCTGGCCTACTTCGAGAGCACGTGGCCGGACAAGGTGGCGGCGGCCCAGCGCGAAGTCACCGATCAGCATGCGAGCCAGCCATAGCGCCGCGCCCGGAGTCCGCTATACCGGTTAGAGAGCGGAGCAAACCTTGGGCCCGGCTGGCAGCGGGCGAGCGGGGCCGGCCACGCGCTCGTGTCGAGGATGCTCGATTGCTATCTGACGACGATCTTGCCCACCATGCCGGCCTCGAAGTGACCGGGCACCAAGCAGGCGAAGTCCACCGTCTCAGGCCGAGCGAACTGCCAGACGAGCGTGCCTTGCTGTCCGGGTGCCAGCGTGACCTGATTCGGGCCAGCATGCTTGTCTGCCGGCATGTTGCGCATCATCTGCGCGTGTGCCTGCAACTCGCTGGCAGTGCCGATGATCATTTCATGGTCGACCTTGCCGAGGTTACGCACGACAAAGCGTACCGTCTCGCCGGCCTTGACGACAATCGCCTCGGGCGTAAAGCGCATCGTGTCGCGCATTGCCACGTTCACTGTACGCGTTACCTTGTCGGGATCGCCAGGCTGGCCTGCAGCGGATTTGATTGCGGCGTCATGATGGGCATGATTGCCCTCCATACCGGCGGCAGTCGCCAGCATCGGAGACATGCTCAACGCCAACAGTAATGATTTGATCGTCTTCATGACCTCTCCTTGGCGGTGGACGGAGGAAGGGGACGCAGGTCGTGCAGTGCATCGGGCAACCTTGGCATGCTACGCGCCAGCGGGCGACAGGATGCCGAGCGAGGCAACCAAGGCCAGAATCAGGGTGGCGGCACTGGTTTCGAACATCAGGCTGCGCCGAAGGGCCCGAACGGCGCCGGCCTGGTCGCCCCCTTGCATGGCGCGCTCGAGCCGCGGGCTCAAATGAATGCGATTGGCCGCGGCCAGCGCGAGCATTGCACCGAATAGCGCCAGCTTCATCACGAGCAGCCCACCGTACGACGTCAGCGACAGTTCGGGCAACACTGGCCCCACGATGAGCCCGTAGTTGACCGCGCCGGTGATGGCCAGGGTGACGACGACGAGAGTCCCAATGCGGGCGAATCCGTTGGAGGTGCGGCTCAGAAGGACCACATTCTGAGGCGCGCTAGAGGTGTGCGACAACAGAACGAAGGCGAGAAGGGCGCCGACCCAGGCTCCGGCGGCGATCAAATGGGCAATATCGGACGCAAGATGGACGTAGCGGCGAACGCCATCGTCCATGGCACCATGACCGCCCCAGGCCAGGGTGGACAACGCCACGCCGCCCGCCGCAGTTAACACCGCAAACTGAAGCGTCGGCCACCGGCGGCCAAACAAGGCTATCGCCACGCACAGGAGCAGCGCAATGAGCCGCATCGCCCAGGCCGCACCAAAATCGGTGCCGGTCACGATCATTTCGAAGACATGGCTTTGCAGCTCCGAGTACGCCGATGCGCCGGTCATGCCTTTGGCCATGATGGCAATATTAGCCAATGAGAAGACGACGCCAATGGCAGCGAGCGCCGTGCAAATAGCGACAAAGCTCGTGCCAAGTCGTGACGCCATCTCGTCACGGCGCAAGGCGTACAGCCCGAACAGCGGCAGTCCGAACAGCGCCGCTAGATCGACATAGAGCGCGAAGCGCACCGCAACCGTTGTCCAGTCCATCAGTGGATCACTTAACGGTGAAAGCGATATTACCGGTGATCGGATGCGTGTCGGACGACACGGCGCGCCATTCCACCCGGTAGCTGCCCGGCGCCAGAGACTGCGCTGGGGTGATGACCATCGTCTTGGGATCGTCGCTGCCAGACACCTTGGCCGCAACTTTCATCGGCGCATGGTTGGCCATGCCCGGCATGCCGGTCATGACGAGATTGGCGCCGGAAAATTGGGTCGCCAGGTTCTCCGAAAACTTCAGCTCGATCTTCTGCGGAGCCGACACCTCTGCCTTGTCCGCCGGTGTGGATGAAACGAGCTTGGGGTGCGCGAAAGCAGCAGAACTAGCCAGTACGGCAGCGGCAGCCAGCGTGGCACGAAGGGTAAAGCGGGGCGCTTGCATGATGAACTCCGATTACAGATTTATAGATAGTTGCTTAGAACCACATCCGGACACCCGCCACAAAGCGAGTTTCGCCACTACGGCCGCCTGAGGCGCGAACCATGTCGGCGGTATTGCTGAAGGTCTGATACCGCTCGATACCGATGTACGGCGCGAACTGGCGACTGAACTCGTAACGCAGGCGCACGCCGACCGCGCCGCTGGAAAGCCCGCTGCCGACGCCGATCTCCCGGTCGTTCTTGCCATACAAGTTTGCCTCGATTCTCGGTTGCAGAATCAGACGCTGGGTAATGAGCAACTCATACTCCGCGGATAGGCGCAGCGCGGTGCGACCCTCCGTGCCGACATAGCCGGTAGCGTCCAATTCGAACCAATACGGTGCCAGGCCCTGCACGCCGAATGCCAACCAATTCCGGCTTGGTCGTCCGTAGCCGGCATCGTTACGGACACCGAGCTGGGTGTCCCAATACGTTGCGATCGAATGACCCCAGAGCAGTTCGGTGCGGGCCTCGTGGATCTTGCGCTTTTCCGCCTCGCCCTCGGCCTTGATGACGAGCTTGTTATACGTGCCGCCGATCCACGCCTGTGCCTCGTAAGCAGCGGCATTGCTCTCGTTGCCTTTGACCCATTCGAGCCGGTCGACCAACACCGAAGCGAACACGTGCTCGTCTGCCATATGGAGCGATCGCGCGGGTCCGATGGCGTATTTCCCTACCCCGAGCTGGTAGCCACCGGAATATGCATGCGGATCGCGTGCGTCAGCCGGGGGGCTGCCGCCTTGCATCTGCATGTCGCCATGATCCATGTCTGCCGCCTGGCCGTGGTCCATGCCTTGCATCTTGCTGTGGTCCATGCCCTGCATCTGGCCGTGGTCCATGCCTTGCATCTTGCTATGGTCCATGCCTTGCATCTGGCCGTGATCCATGCCCTGCATCTTGCTATGGTCCATGCCCTGCATCTGGCTGTCATCCACGCCTTGCGTGCCGGTAGGCTCCCTTTGCGGGCCTGCTTTCGGCGCCGGGCCAGCGCTCTCAGCGACACCGCGCGCAGTCGGCTCTGCTTGACTGTTCGGTGTGTGGGCGTGCTGAGCCCAAGCGGTGCTCATGCCTGCCGTGGCGAGTAGAGCGGCCAGTATCGTGCTTATTCTGTTGTGCATGTTCTTAGTCGGTTAAGGTCAGGCCACCACCACTTCGCGGAACATCCCCGCGTCCATATGCAACATCAAGTGGCAGTGCCAAGCCCATCGTCCCAAGGCGTCGGCGGTGACCAGGAAGCTGATTCGTTGCGCAGGTTGCACGGCAATGGTGTGCCGGCGCGCTTGGAACGCACCATCCGGCGCCTCCAATTCGCTCCACATGCCATGCAGATGCATCGGGTGCGTCATCATCGTGTCGTTATGCAAGATGACGCGCAGCCGTTCGCCATACTTGAAGTAGACCGGGGTGGATTTACCAAACTCGACACCGTCGAAGGACCACGAATAACGCTCCATATTGCCGGTCAGGTGCAATTCGACTTCGCGCCCTGGGCCGCGCTGGTCCAGCGGACCGCCGATGGTATGTTGGTCGGCCAGCGTCAGCACGCGACGGCCGTTGTTGCGCAGGCCGATGCCGGGGTCGTCCAGGTTGGTGCGCGCCATGTCGACCCGCATATCCGTGCTGGCGCCGTATTCGGTCCTCGCGTGCCGCGCCTTGGTGCTCGGGACCTTGAGCGATGCGTCAGCGCCCATGCTGTTCATGCCGCCCATGCCGTGCTGGCTGTGGTCCATGGCCATTGCGCCGTGTCCCATTGCTTGCATGCCCATGGAGCCATGGTCCATGCCGGCGTGGTCCATGCCCTGCATGGCCATACCACCATGATTCATGCCGCCCATTCCACCCATGCTACCCATCATGTCGGCCATGGTGAGCCACTTGGGCTTGTCCAGCGCAGGCACCGCGGCCACCAGGCCCTCTCGCGTGGCCAGCGTGCCACGGGCGTAGCCGGTGCGGTCCATCGCCTGCGAAAAGATGGTATAGGCCTCGTCCCGCGGCTCCACGATGACGTCGCAAGTCTCGCCAGCGCCGAAACGGAACTCGTCGACCGTCACCGGCTCGATGTTCTGCCCGTCAACCTGGAACACCTTAAGCTTCAGGCCAGGAATGCGTACATCGTAGAAGGTATTGCCTGAGCCGTTGATGAAGCGCAACCGCACCTTCTCGCCGGGCTGGAACAGACCGGTCCAGTTGCCGGCCGGCGTAACGCCATTGGTCAGATAGGTCAGGGTGGCACCGGAGAGATCTGCCAGATCGGTCGGATTCATCCGCATCTGCTGCCACATCTTGCGCTTGGCGAGCGCACTCTTGATCCCGTCGTTCGAGACGTCGCGGAAGAAGTCGATCGCCGTGGGCTGGTTATAGTTGTAGTAGTCGCTCTGGACTTTCAGTTTGGAGAGGACGCGCATCGGATCCTCATCGGTCCAATCCGACAGCAGCACCGTGTAATCGCGATCAGCCCGGACGCCGTCCACGCCGCTGGCCGGGTCGATGACAATGCCGCCATACACGCCGGTCATCTCCTGAAAGCCCGAATGGGAGTGATACCAATAGCTGCCAGTCTGCTCTACCTTGAACCGGTAGGTGAAGCTCTCGCCCGGCGCGATACCGGGAAAGCTGATGCCTGGTACGCCATCCATCTCGAACGGCAAAATGATCCCGTGCCAGTGAATCGAGGTCGGCTCGCGCAGCCGATTGGTGACCCGGATCGTTACCGTGTCGCCCTGCCGCCAGCGTAGCGTCGGCCCGGGCAACATCCCGTTAATGGTGGTTGCCACCCGCGGGCTGCCCGTAAAGTTAACCACCGACTCGCCAATCACGAGGTCGAATTCGGTCCCCCGCAGCACCGGCGCCGTCCCCGACGCGGCACCTTGCGGCTTGTCTGATGCTTGGGCCCACGCGATGCCCCCAAGACCGGACAATCCTGCCATCACACCCCCCGCAGCCAGACCCTGCACGAAGCGGCGGCGCGGTAGGTTGGCCAGCACAATGCCAGACTGTCGATCACGTCCCATGAAATAGTCCTTTTTGCTTGAATGGCCGCATCGGACAGCGGCAAAGAGAGAGTAACGAGGACGAGGCTACCGACAACTTACCTGAACATTACATTCCGGTAATGTCCGGGCCACTCGGAGCAGGGCTGCGTAGACTCGCCATGGGCTGACCCAAGCGCAGCCATACAATCGGAAAAAGGAAGCTCGAACATGAAACTGCTCGTCGTAGAGGACGAATCCAAGACAGGCCAGTACCTGCGCCAGGGATTGACCGAGGCCGGATTCGTTGTCGACCTGGTTGGCAACGGGCTTGATGGACAACACCTGGCGCTCAACGAGTCTTACGATCTGATTATTCTCGACGTCATGCTGCCGGACCTCGATGGCTGGAGAATTCTGCTGAGCCTGCGCGCGGCCGAGAGCGCGGTTCCGGTCTTGTTCCTTACTGCCCGCGACAGCGTCGCTGATCGGGTCAAGGGACTGGAGCTCGGCGCGGACGATTACCTGGTAAAGCCATTTGCATTCTCCGAACTGTTGGCTCGCGTCCGGACGCTGCTGCGCCGCGGCACTGTGCAGATGGGGCTGGACCGCATTCAGGTGGGCGACCTGGTGCTTGATCTTAGTCGACGTCGCGCTTCGCGCGGAGGTCGCCGGATAGCGCTGACCAGCAAGGAGTTTGCGCTGCTCGAACTGCTCGCCCGCAGGCGGGGAGAAGTTCTGCCCCGCTCGTTGATTGCGTCCCAGGTGTGGGATATGAACTTCGACAGCGACAGCAATGTGATCGACGTTGCGATTCGCCGCTTGCGAGCCAAGATCGACGACGACTTCGACGCCAAGCTGATTCAGACGGTGCGAGGCATGGGGTACGTGCTGGAAGCGCCCGAGGGGCAAGAATGAAGCGCCGTATGTCGCTGACCATGCGGCTGACGTTGTTGTTTTCTCTGACGTCGGCATTGGTGCTACTTGGCCTCGGAATACTGATCTGGCTTTCCATGGACCGGCATTTTGCCGACGAAGATTATGTGGTGCTTGGGGACAACGTTCGTCTGATTCAAAAGATCGCTCAGGAGCAATCCAGCACGCACCTGCCGAGCCGTCTTGCGGAAATGGTGGAACATCACCCCGGTTTTGTCGCCCATGTGAGCACCGCGAAAGGTGACGTCATTTACCGCACCAATGGGTTCGATTTTGGCGCCATGCTCAACGTTATTGGCCGGCTTGGACCGGATGAGACGACCTTGAGCTGGCAGCAGGGAGACAAGGAATACCGAGGTATGCGCGCGCACGCGACAGTGCCCGGCGAGTCGGTGCCCTTGGCGGTGATGGTCGGCATGGACACCGAAATCCATGCCCACTTTATGCACGCGTTTCGTCGCTCGCTGGCCTTCTATACCACGTTGGCGGTGCTCGCCAGCGGCTTGTTCGGCTGGTGGGCAGCCAGGCGCGGTCTGGCGCCGTTGCGAACGATGGCCTCTCGCGCCAAGGGTGTCACGTCGAATCACCTTGACGCCCGCATGCCCGTGGAGACCGTGCCGGTGGAGATGGCCGATCTGGCGGCGACGCTGAATGCCATGCTCGAGCGCTTGCAGGACGATTTCCGGCGATTGTCCGAATTCTCGTCCGACCTGGCTCACGAATTGCGCACGCCGATCACCAACCTGATGACCCAGACCCATGTCGTGTTGTCGCAGCCGCGCGAGGCCGCCAAGTACCGCGACGTGTTGGCCTCCAACGCCGAGGAGCTGCTGCGCCTTGGCCGCATGGTGTCCGATATGCTTTACTTGGCCAAGATGGAGCACGGCATCACGCTGCCCAACGAGGAGTCGATCCATGTCGGCGACGAGGCCCGCGCGCTGTTTGATTTCTACGACGCCTTGGCCGAGGACAAGGGTGTGCAGCTGCGCCTGCAGGGCGACGCCAGCATCGTGGGCGATCGCCTGATGTTGCGCCGCGCACTGAGCAATCTGCTGTCGAACGCACTGCGGTATACGCCCAGCGGCAAAGCGATTGTGATCAAGGCATGCGAGCAAGACGGCGGCGCCACCATCGTGGTCGAGAACCAGGGCGAGGGGATCGATCCCGAGCTGTTGCCGTCGTTGTTCGACCGGTTCTTTCGGGCCGACAAGTCCAGGGCGCGCGCTGATTCGGACAGCGTGGGGCTTGGCTTGTCGATCACGCAAGCCATCATGGTGGCGCACCGCGGTGGAATCTCGGCTGAGTCGTCAGGCGGTCTCACCCGCTTTATTCTGACCTTCCCGCGGCGCCAGCCACGAGCTTAGGGAGGCCGGTCCCCCATGGCGAGCTGCGAGGCACGTGCTGATGCCAGCAAGATCGGCATACTGTTAGGCCATGTGCCGGATCCCGCTGCCAATAGCGACGCTATTGAGATTAGTATCCTTATCGTAATAGCCAGTCCACTGGGCTAAACTTGCGCGCATGAAATCGCCCCTGACTCAATCGACGGCGGGCTCCGGCACTAGCGTCCGCATCGGCCGAGTTCGTGACGACGCATCGCCGAACTTCCCAGACGCCGCCTCGCTGGCCGCACTGCGCGCCTGGCATGCTGGCCTCGGTACGCGCCAGGCAGTCGCGCAATACCTGGGAGAGCAGAGGGCGCATGGCCAGTCCTCGCGTGCCATCCTGGGGCGCATCCAGCGACAGCTTGCGGCGATGGCCCGGCTGCGGGGTCGCGAAGATATCGCCACGTTGTTTGAAAATTCCGGCATCGATGCACGTAGAGCAGGGCAGGGCGGCGGATCACGCGGTGGAAGTGTTGCGCCGGCTCCCTGTACCGCGGCCGGCGATCACCGACGACATCGGTCGGTGGCTGCCGAAAGCCGCCGTAGGCGGCGTTCCCAAGCCGCTTACAGCTGCCGGACCGTGCTCATCGGTAAGACAAGCCGCATGGGATCTGTCGTGAGCGGCGCAAAGCCGTAGTAGCGATAGAACTCCGCGGCATCGGCATCGAGGGCGTCTACAATGACGCATTGCAGACCGATGATGTCAGCCGCTTTCGCCGCCTGTTCAAGGGCATGCATCAAGAGGCATCCGCCGAGGCCCTGGCCTTTGTTGTTCTTGTCGACGGCGAGCCGTCCCAAGAGCACAGCGGATACTTCCTTAGGGTGCTTGCCCGGCATCCCCTCGGTCTCCACCAGCGTTGCCGATACCGCATAGTAGCCAACGATCCGTTTAGGATCGTCCTCCGCGGTCGCGACATACGTCCGGGACAGACCTTTATCTTGGTGCTGCCTGGCTGTTTTCTGCAGCCAGGCATTCATCGAACCGACCCCGCAATCAAACGTGTTGCGATCGTGGCTCGAGCTCAAAGGTTGAATCTCGATTTCCAATTTTCGAACTCCGGAAACGTTCCATTGCGCGTTTCAGAGCTTCGTTCGGCGTCGGTGGTGAATCGAGCAGCGCAAAGAAGCGCCGCGACTGTTCCACGTTCAGCTTGATAGCCTTGATGGATTCCTCGTGCTCAATTACTTCCTCAGCCGCTCGTAGCGCTGCCTGCACAACGAACTGGTTAAGGGTACTACCCGATAGGTCTGCAGCAAGCTGCAGCAAGTCCTGCTTCTCCACACTCAATCGGGCTGTGATGCGCCCACGCGCTGATACTTCCTGCGCGCTTTCGTGCTTCGTAGACATGGTCGTTCTCTCCTTATGCGTCCCGGGCGCCTCACGGCGTGGCGGGACAACTGCGTATAAAAAACTCGTATAGAAAGCTCGTATAAAAAAGCTCGGTTAAAAGAACGTCAGCCTTCACCCGCGGCCCTTCTGAGCCCCGGCTGAAGGAAACCAATCATACCAATGGTGGTGCCAAAATGCAACCAATGGCGTCAAAATGACACCAATAGCTTGTTGGGCCAAAAGAACGGCCCGCAAGGGGCGGCCAAAGGGGCAATGCCGGTGGAGGCCGACCTCCGCTGGAGCCAGCTGAGCGGCTTCCTTGCTTGCCAGCTTCCTGGGTGTTCTACTGGGGCTCCAGCCCGACGTTGAGGGCTAAGCCAACCCCGCGAATGCGCATAGCGGCGGTAGGACTTGAAAATTCGCAGTTCAAGCGTCCGTGGCGTCGATTCGGCCCTCTGCGCTTTTCTTCCGACTAGGACTACGGTGGAAATATGCGGCAAAAGTGGCCAACGCTTTCCGCGCTATGCTCCGCGCGATCTCAGGTGTCTCATTTGACATAAGGTTTATTATCGGCAGCAATGATGTTGGAGCCAAGTTGTAATGTCCGGTTTTAGCCAAGTTCAAATGTCCGAGTGAGTTGGCGTACCCTGACCGGCTGCCATCTGATGGGAGCCGGCCATGTCTTCAGACAGGATCACCCTGACCATGAGGCAGATCGATCGGTTGAAGGTGTTGCAGGCGCTGGCCGAGGGATTGCTCAAGACCGGGATTGCGGCTGGGCGCATGGGACTGTCCACCCGGCAGACGTTGCGACTGCTGAGGCGATTCGAGGCCATCGGACCGGTGGCGCTAATCAATGGCCGTGTTGCTCGTGCCGGCAATAACCAACTGACTCCTGGACTAGAGGCGCGGGTCCGAGGGCTGATCCGTGACACCTACGCCGACTTTGGCCCCACGCTCGCCTGCGAGAAGCTGCGCGAGCGCCACGGCATTGATCTGGCCAAGGAGACGGTACGCCGGATCATGATCGATGCCGGCTTCTGGGTGCCGAGGAAGCTGCGCCCGCCCAAGGTGCACCAGCCGCGGCACCGGCGCGCCTGCCTGGGCGAGCTGATCCAGATCGACGGCAGCGATCACCGCTGGTTCGAGGACCGGGGGCCGGCCTGCACGCTGCTGGTCTACGTCGACGATGCGACCGGACAACTGATGCAACTGCTGTTCGTGCCGACCGAATCGACGTTCTCGTACTTTGCGGCCACGCGGGCCTATCTGGAGCGGCACGGCAAGCCGGTGGCGTTCTACAGCGATAAGGCGGGGGTGTTCCGGGTCAATGCCAAGGATGGGCCGGATGGACGCGGTTACACGCAGTTCGGGCGGGCGCTGTTCGAGTTGAACATCGACATCCTGTGCGCCAATTCGAGCCAGGCCAAGGGGCGCGTGGAGCGAATGAATGGCACGTTGCAGGACAGGCTGGTCAAGGAGCTGCGGCTGCGCGGGATCGACACGCCGGCGGCCGCCAATGCCTATGCACCGGCCTTCATCGCCGACTTCAACGCGCGCTTTGCCAAGGTGCCGCGCAGCGACTTCGATGCGCACCGGCCGGTGCGTGGCGATGAAGACCTGACGCGGATCTTTACCTGGCGCGAATGGCGCAAGGTGTCGCAGAAC
>NZ_CAJZAH010000009.1 GCF_914271545.1 Cupriavidus respiraculi | reverse complement strand
CGTCTGCCCCGGCTCGCTTTGCTTCGCCAGGCGCTGCTTCGTCAGCAGCAGAGAAACGAGATTATGTAGATCTTTTCGTTTCCCGTCAACAGGGCAGCGCACTTTTTTTCGCCGCCGCAGTGCCGGTCATCCTGCCCCGCCACTACCCCCTGCCAACCCCGCAACGCGCGCCGCGCCTGCCTTGCAGGTCCGCTGTCGTGTTGCGAGGGGGCGAATATTAAGTCAGCCAACCGGGGCTGGCAAGTACTTTTTGGCGCAAGATCGTAACGTCATATTTTGTGCGCGATGAAGCACCATTGTCTTCCCCGTGACAGCGATGGAACCCGGCTGCAGCTAAGGTGGGTCTCATCCACTACGGCGCAAGAAAGCGAAGGAGACAACGTGGCCTCTATTCCCGAGAACGGTCTTTCCCACGTCTTCGGATCGACCGACATTCCCCTGTCCGACCAGACCATTCCCGAATTGCTCCGGGCCGCCGTGGAGGCCCAACCCCAGGCGCCGGCCGTGGTGTTCCGGGAACAGGGGATCCGGTGGTCCTGGCAGCAGTTCAGCGAGCAGGTGGACCGCCTCGCCACCGGTCTGCTGAACCGGGGCGTCCAGCCCGGCGACCGCGTTGGCATCTGGTCGCCCAACCGGGCGGAGTGGCTGGTGACCCAGTTCGCCACCGCGCGGATCGGTGCGATCCTGGTCAACATCAATCCCGCCTACCGGCTGTCGGAGGTGGAATATGCGCTGAACAAGGCCGGCGTCAGGATGCTGGTCACGGCGCCCCGCTTCAAGTCGAGCGACTATCTCGGGATGCTGCAGGCGCTGGCGCCGGAACTGGGCGAGTGCCCGCCGGGCGAGCTGCAGGCCGCGAGGCTGCCGCAACTGCGCCATATCGTCAGGATGGGAAGCGAGAGCAGCCCGGGCATGTACAACTATGAAACGCTGCTCGCCGACGTCGATGCGCAAACCCTGGCGCGCGTCACCGCCGGCCTGACCACCCACGACCCGATCAACATTCAGTTCACCAGCGGCACGACGGGGAACCCAAAGGGGGCCACGCTGACGCACCACAACGTGGTCAACAATGGTCGCTTTGTGGCGATGGCCATGCGCCTGGGCGAGGAGGACCGGCTTTGCATCCCCGTTCCGCTCTATCACTGCTTCGGCATGGTGCTATCCGTGCTGGCCTGCGTTTCGGTGGGCGCCTGCATGGTCTTCCCGGGCGAAGCCTTCGATCCGCTCGCCACGATGCAGGCGGTGAGCGAGGAGCGCTGCACCGCCCTGCACGGCGTGCCGACGATGTTTATCGCCCAGCTCGACCATCCGGATTTCGGCACTTTCGACTTTTCGACCCTGCGCACCGGCATCATGGCCGGCGCCCCGTGCCCGATCGAGGTGATGAAGCGGGTCATCGCGGACATGCATATGGCGGAGGTGACCATCGCCTATGGCATGACGGAAACCAGCCCGGTGTCGTTTCAGAGCGCCACCGACGATCCGCTCGAGAAACGGGTCGCCACGGTGGGGCGGGTCCAGCCGCATCTGGAGTGCAAGGTGGTGGACGCGGACGGCGCCGTGGTGCCGGTCGGCGCGACGGGGGAGCTGTGCACGCGCGGCTATTCCGTCATGTCGGGGTACTGGGACGATGAGCCGCGCACCCGGGAGGCGATACGCGATGGCTTCATGCATACCGGAGACCTCGCGACGATCGACGCCGACGGCTACTGCAACATCGTGGGACGGGTAAAGGACATGGTGATCCGCGGCGGCGAGAATATCTATCCGCGGGAAATCGAGGAATTTCTGTTCCGCCATCCCAAGATCCAGGCGGTGCAGGTGTTCGGCGTGCCGGATCCGAAGTACGGCGAGGAGGTGTGCGCCTGGATCGTCCTCAAGCCGGGGCAGACCGCCACCGAGGACGAGGTGCGGGCGTTCTGCCGCGACCAGATCGCGCATTACAAGGTCCCGCGCTATATCCGCTTTGTGGACGACATGCCGATGACGGTGACCGGCAAGGTGCAGAAGTTCGTGATGCGGGACACCATGATCAGGGACCTGGCGCTCTAGCCTTGCGCCGGCCGTATCGACTTCGACTATAAGAAGGAGCCTCCCATGGCCGTCCGTATCGTCCGCCTGGGTACGCCGCGCGCGGCGGAGGAAGGGTTGCGCATCGGCACGGTGCGCCGTCCGCCCCGGGGCGTGCCCAAGGCGGAATTCGCCAGCCGCGATTTCTACGATGTCTGGTATCCCAATCTGTCGCCGTCGGCCGAACTGGTCACGCAGGCGCTCCAGGCGGATGACGCGGCCAGCTGGCGGCAGTTCGAGCGACGCTTCCGGGCCGCGATGGCCGAACCCGAGGCGTCGCGCACCCTGGACCTGCTCGCCGCGCTCTCGCACCAGACCAACTTCTCGGTGGGCTGCTATTGCGAGCGGGAGGAGCGGTGCCACCGCTCCATCCTGCGCGCGCTGCTGGCCAAACGCGGCGCTGACATCATCTAGCCGGCGGCAGCGGCGCTGTTTAGGCAACATTCCGAGCGGGCCGCCCGCTATGATGGGTGGCTTCGCGGCGCCGGCTCCCGGCCGGGGCCGTCAACCACGCGCCGCATTCCGCCGATGGCATTGAACCTGGTCTGGCTGTCCTTCTTCCTGATTTCCTTCGCCGTCGCCGGCATTCGCCTCATTGACGGCGACACCGCGGTATTCCCCGCCATGCTGGCCAGCCTGTTCGACAGCGCGCGCACGGCCTTCGAGATCTCGCTGGGGCTCGCCGGAATCATGAGTCTGTGGCTGGGGATCATGCGCATCGGGGAGCGAGGGGGCGTCGTGGCCGGTTTCGCCCGCGCGGTCAATCCGCTGCTGCGGCATTTCTTTCCCGGCGTGCCGCAGGGCCACCCGGCGCAGGGCGCGATGATGATGAATGTCTCCGCCAACATGCTGGGCCTGGACAACGCCGCTACCCCGCTGGGGCTGAACGCAATGCGCGAGCTGCAGTCGCTCAATCCCCGGCCCGACAGCGCGAGCGATGCCCAGATCATGTTCATCGTGCTGAACACGGCGGGGCTGACGCTGATTCCGACTTCGGTCATCGCGATGCGCCAGGCCGTTGCCATCAAGCAGGGCCTGGTCGGGTTCAACGCCGCCGACATCTTTCTGCCGACGCTGCTGGCGACCTGCGTGTCCTTCGTCGCGGGGCTCGCCGCGGTTGCCTGGACGCAGCGCCTCAATCTGCTCAAACCCGCGGTGCTGATTACGGCCGGCGTGTTCGCCTCCCTGGTGGGCGGCCTGCTGGCCTGGCTGCTGCATGCGCCGGCAGCGCAGGTCAGCACGCTGACCGCGGTAAGCGGGAGCGTCTTCATCCTGGCCCTGATCGTGGTGTTCCTGGTCTGCGGCGCCGCGCGCCGCGTCAATGTCTACGAGGCCTTCGTCGACGGTGCCAAGGAGGGATTCGGTGTCGCGGTGCAGATCATTCCTTACTTGGTCGCGATCCTGGTGGCCATCGGCCTGTTCCGCGCCAGCGGCTGCATGGATGTGTTGATGCAGGCGCTTTCGCGTGGCGTCGAAGGACTGGGCGTGGATACGCGTTTCGTGCCCGCGCTGCCCGTAGGGCTGATGAAGATCCTGTCCGGCGCGGGCGCGCGCGGGCTGATGGTGGACGTGATGACGGCCTACGGCGTCGACTCCTTCCAGGCGAGACTGGCCGCCATCATCCAGGGGTCGACCGAAACCACCTTCTACGTGCTGGCGGTGTATTTCGGCAGCGTGAATGTCAGGAACACGCGCCACGCGCTGGGCTGCGCGTTGTTCGCCGACCTGGTCGGCCTGATGGCCGCCATTGGCATCGCGTACGCCTTCTTTGGTTAGCCCTGCTCCGCTATCCGCAGCCAAAAATCGTTGCGCCGATGCAACGATCTGCCGCCCGATCGCAACGCTTTGCAGATGGAGCTTGGTGCGTCGCAACAAACCGAGTATAGTGACATCTGTCTCCTCCACCACCTCGGTGGATTCCAGCCCGCGCACAACCTGCGCGGGTTTTTTTTCGTCCCGCGTTTTTCGGCGAGGTGACGCATATGGATATGCGTGGGCTTGGATGTCGCTCCCCGCGCCAAGCGTTCGTGACGCCGCTCGCACCAAGTCGTCGCGCGCAGCGCACCACGCCGACGCACCGCGCACCACGGCGGCGAAAAACCCCAGGCAAGCAGCAAAATGTTGCGATGCACCACACCGACTTCTACAGTGTGACGGTGTGACCGCGCCCCGACGTCCTGTAGGGCGGTCGCCTGCTCCAGTTCCCATGTCCGCCGTTGCTCGCATTCGCTCCTTTTCCTTACCCGCCAGCGCGGTCCGGCGCGGCGCGGTGTACGCCGTTACGTTCCTCGTGCTGGCCGCGGCCGGCTGGATGACGGGCGACGGTGGCTACTACTGGTCCGCGACGGCGGCCATCTGGACCTGCCTGGCCGATACGCCGGGCACCGCGCGGCAGCGCCTGCTGGCGCTCGCCTGCGTGGGGACCGGCGGCGCGCTGGCCAGCATCCTGGGCGCCGCGCTCGGCCTTCAGCCCGCCGTGGCAGTGGCCTTCGTGCTGGCGGCCGGACTGGCGGCCGGCTTCTGCGAAATCCGCGGGCCGGTGGCGGCCATGTGCGCGAAGCTGCTGTATGTCGCGCTGATCGCCGCGACGCTGCAGCCTGCGCTCGATGCGGGCAGCGCGGACCGCGCCCTCGAACTCGGACTGCACTTCCTGCGCGGCGGGCTGGTCGCCTGCGCGATGTGCCTGGCATTCGTGCCCTCCCGGCGGGATACACGGCCTCGCGGCGAGGTCGTCGCGGTGTTCGAGGCGCTGCAGCGCTTCACATCGACGCTGGCGGCGACCGACGGGGAGGCACGCGCCAGCGACTGCAAGGGCGACATCCGCAGCCGCATCGAGGCCGCCCGGCTGGCGATCGCGGCGCGCCGCGGCATCGGCGACCCGGCGGGCTGGCTCCACTATCACTATCTGGTCAGCGCGGCCGACGCCATGTTCGCCCTGCTGATCGTGGCCGCAGAACTGCGCACGCGCGGCAACGCGGCCGGGCTGCCGGTGCGGCACCTGGAGCGCTGCGTGGCCGACATGCTGGAGCAGGTACGCGGCGCGCTGAACCGGCATGCCCCTGACCTGCCGGCGCTGTCCAGCGCGGTTCACAGGGAATTGCGCCGGCTGCACGGCCCCATCGCCAATGCCGGCGCGCCGGCGATCTACCAGTCCGCGCTGGCCGGCCTGGCGCGCTTTCGTGCGTTCGATGCCTGGTGCGCCAATTTCCGCGGCTCGCGCTCGGGCGTGTCGCACTGGCGGCGCCGCTGGGGCGAGGCGCTCGCCGACCACGGGGCGCGCGACGCGCGGGTCCTGCGCCATGCGATCCGGCTTGCGTTGGCCGGCGCGCTGAGCCTGATCCCGGCGCAGCAACTGGACCTGCATCACGGCTACTGGGTCGCCGTCACGGTGATCATGGTGCTCAGTCCGCAATTGCAGACCACACGGCAGATCTCGATGAAGCGGTTCAGCGGGTCGCTGGCCGGCGCGCTGCTGGCCAGCCTGATCGGGCTGGCCCATCCGACGCCCGCCATCGCCCTGGCGATCAGCGCCGGTTGCCTGGCCGCCGCCTACATCACCCGGCTGGCCGGCCAGCCCGGCCGCTTCGCCTTTTTCCTGACGCCAGCGGTCATCCTGTTCTCGTGGGTCGCCGAGCCCGGCACGGACAGCAGCCACTTCGCGGCGCTGCGCGGAGTGGACACGGCGCTGGGCTGCGCGATCGCGCTCATCTGTTACCTGGTGCTGGGGCAGCGCGCCGAGGTTTCGCGCTCGTATCGCCACAGCATGGACGCCGTGGCGGTCAACGCCGTGTATCTGCGCGCGGCCTTCGCCACCGCCGGCCTGGGCGGCCCGTCCACGCCCGAGCGGATGGAAGCGCTGCGCGTGGCGGCCGGCCGCGGCTCCACCCGCGCGGAGCGGACGCTGGCCGAGGCAGGGCCCGAACTGGCGCCGGCGCTCGCCGCGCATTACGCCGCGTTGCACGCGACCCTGCGGCGGATGGCGGCGCTGGCCGGCGTGGTGCGGGCCGAAGCCGAGGCGGCCGACGTTCCCGCGCGACCCACGCCCGCGACCATCGCGCTGCTGGACGACCTGCAGCGCAACCTCGCCGAACTCGCGGTCCGGCCGGGCACCGAAGCGCCCGCCCCCGACCGCGCGCCGGCGCTCATCGACCTGCCCCCGCGCGATGGTTTCCTGTCGGAGCAGGCCGGCTTTGCCCAGGGCTACGCGGCGGCCGCCCATGCCAGCGTCGCAGCGGTGCGGGCCATCACGCACAAGGCGCCGCCGCGGCCGCTGGGCGGCACCGCCTGAACGCCCCGTCCGCGAGAGTCGGATGATCTGCGTCAAGCGCGCCGCCGATCGGCCTTGGCGCCCGACGAGCGTGTCCTAGAATGGTCCCATTGTCCGTTGCCAGGCGCGAGGCATGCCATGTCGAAAGTGTCCTTCCCTTCCAGCGCTCCCAGCTATTGCGCCGCCAGTCTCACGCTGTCGTGCCCGGCCACGGTGAACGGCACCAGCACGCGCTACTCCATCACCGCCGAGGCGCTCGAGTCCCATTTCGGCGCCCGCTCGCCTCGCCGCGAGGATCTGCTGCAGGCCTTCACCAGCCACCGCGAGCGCATCGAGAGCACCGCCCAGAGCGTGTTCGAGATGACGCAGGCCAAGGAGATCCTGCTGCGCAGCGGCCACTTCCGCTTCGTGAACTGACCGCCTCGCACGGCACTGCGTCACGCCGCACCGGCGCCGCCATGTGACGGCCCTTCCGCCTGCCGATCCTTCGCGCAACGATAAATTGACCGACTGGTCGGTTTATATATAATGAGCCCGTTCACCGCCGACGACGCGCGCCCCAGCGCGAGCCGCGCGGTCTCGCTGAAGGAGGCGCCATGTACACCCAAAGTCTGGATCTGCCCGGCGGTCTGCCCGCCAACGGGCCCGCCGATGCCGACAACCGTCCGGAGGCCGAGCGCCAGGCCGCCTTCGACGCCCGGCTGGCCGAGGACGGCAAGATCGAGCCGCAGGACTGGATGCCCGCGGCCTACCGCAAGACGCTGGTCCGCCAGATCTCCCAGCACGCGCATTCGGAGATCATCGGCATGCTGCCGGAAGGTAACTGGATCAGCCGCGCGCCGTCGCTCAAGCGCAAGACCATCCTGCTGGCCAAGGTGCAGGACGAAGGCGGCCACGGCCTGTACCTGTACTCCGCGGCCGAGACGCTGGACGCCTCCCGCGACGAACTGGTGGACGCGCTGCATGCCGGCCGCGCCAAATACTCGTCCATCTTCAACTACCCCACGCTGACCTGGGCCGACGTGGGCGTGATCGGCTGGCTGGTCGACGGCGCGGCGATCATGAACCAGATTCCGCTGTGCCGGTGTTCCTACGGACCCTATGCGCGCGCCATGATCCGCATCTGCAAGGAGGAGTCCTTCCACCAGCGGCAGGGCTTCGACGCGCTGCTGGCGATGATGCGCGGCACCGAGGCGCAGCGCGAGATGGTGCAGGACGCGGTCAACCGCTGGTGGTTTCCGGTGCTGATGATGTTCGGCCCGCCCGATGCGGAGTCGACCAACAGCGCGCAGACGATGGCCTGGGGCATCAAGCGCATCTCCAACGATGACCTGCGCCAGAAGTTCGTGGACGCGGCCGTGGAGCAGGCACGGGTGCTGGGCGTGACGCTGCCCGACCCGGGCCTGCGCTGGAACGAGGCGCGCGGCCATCATGACTACAGCCCGCTGGACTGGGACGAATTCTGGCGCGTGATCAACGGCGACGGCCCCTGCAACAAGGAACGCCTGGCCACCCGCGTGAAGGCGCACGAAGACGGCGCCTGGGTTCGAGAGGCCGCGCTGGCTCACGCCGACAAGCAGGCACGGCGCGCGGCGGACATGCAACGGGCCGCCGCCTGACCGCCATCGACTGGAGACCGACATGACGCAAAAGGAATGGCCGCTGTGGGAAGTGTTCGTGCGCAGCAAGCAGGGCCTGGAACACAAGCACTGCGGCAGCCTGCACGCCGCCGACGCGCAGCAGGCGCTGCACATGGCCCGCGACGTGTACACCCGCCGCCAGGAAGGGGTGTCGATCTGGGTGGTGCCATCGGCCGCCATCACCGCCAGCGCGCCGGAGGAAAAGCCGGCGCTGTTCGATCCGATGGCCGACAAGATCTACCGGCATCCGACGTTCTACCAGCTGCCCGATGAAGTCAACCATATGTAGGCGCGCCCGACCATGACGACATCGCCCACCGCCACCGCCTCCCTGCCGCGCACCGCGCCGCACCAGTACGTGCTGCGCCTGGCCGACAACGCCCTGATCCTCGGCCAGCGCAATGCCGAGTGGTGCGGCCATGGACCAGTGCTGGAAGAGGACATCGCGCTGGCCAATATCAGCCTGGACCTGATCGGCCAGTCGCGCCTGCTCTATACCCGCGCCGGCGAGCTGGAAGCCGCGCTGACGAACCAGCCGCCACGCGGCGAGGACGACTACGCGTTCTGGCGCGACGAGCGCGAGTTCCGCAACTGGACGCTGCTGGAGCTGCCGCACACGGGGCCGCTGGCCGGCACCGCGGCCAGCGATCGCGACTACGCCGTCACCATCGTGCGCAACTTTCTCTATGGCGCGCTGATGGTGGAGCTGTGGACCCGGCTGCAGGCCAGCGGCGATGCGGGACTGGCCGCCATCGCGGCCAAGTCGGTCAAGGAGGCGCGCTATCACCTGCAGCACGCGGCCGGCTGGGTGGTGCGGCTGGGCGACGGCACCGAGCATTCGCACCAGCGCACGCAGCGCGCGCTGGACCACCTGCTGCCCTATATGAACGAGTGCTTCGCCGACGACGACATCGATCGAGAAGCCGCCGCGCAAGGGATTGGCGTGCTGGCGTCCGACTGCCGCGCGGCCTGGGACGCCACCGTGCGCGACACGCTCGCGGCCGCCACCCTCGCCATGCCCGCGGCCACCGGCTTTCTGTCGACCGGCAAGCAGGGCGTGCATTCCGAGCATATGAGCTACCTGCTCGGCGAGATGCAGGGGCTGGCGCGCGCCCACCCCGGCGCGCAGTGGTGAGCCGGCGGAGGACACCAGCATGAGCGCCGTTTCCATCCGACCGGGCCCGAAAGACCTTGCCGCGCCGCCCGTGCAGGCATGCGGCCCTGACGGCGGCGACCGCGCCGCCCGCGCATGGGCCGCACTGCAGGCCGTGCCCGATCCGGAGATTCCCGTGGTGTCGATCCAGGACCTGGGCATCCTGCGCGAGGTCACCATGGCCGGCGACGGCACGCTGGAGGTGGTGATCACGCCCACCTATTCCGGCTGCCCGGCGATGGCCGAGATCGCCGAGGACATCGGCCGTGCGCTGGACGCCGCGGGCCTTGCGCCCTGGCGCATCCGCACCACCCTGGCGCCTGCGTGGACCACCGACTGGATCACCGCCGAGGGTCGCGCGAAGCTGCGCCAGTACGGCATCGCGCCGCCGGGCCGCTGCGGCGAGGGCGAAGGCGGCGCCCGCACCGCAGGCGCCAAACGCATGCAGTTCGTTCCGCACGCCGCGCGCGCGGCGGCCGCGCTGGACCTGGTGGCGTGCCCGCGCTGCGGCAGCCTGCACACCGAGCAGCTCGCCCGCTTCGCCTCGACGGCTTGCAAGGCGCTGTACCGCTGCCGCGATTGCCGCGAGCCGTTCGACTACTTCAAACCCTATTGAGCCGGGCGCGGCCCCCGCGCACCGCCCTTCGCGCCAGAGCACCGTCCATGACCCCACAGTTCCATCCGCTGCGCGTGGCGCAGGTCCGTCCCGAAACGCCCGACACCATCTCCGTCGCCTTCGAGGTGCCCGAGGCGCTGCGCGAAGCCTACCGCTTCACGCAGGGCCAGTTCCTGACCATCAAGGTGCCGATCGCCGGCAAGGACGTGCGCCGCTCCTATTCCATCTGCTGCGGCGTGCAGGACTACGCCGAGCGGGGCGAGCTGCGGGTGGCCATCAAGCGCGTGGACGAGGGCCTGTTCTCCTGCCATCTGCACGACCATCTGGCGCCGGGCCAGACCCTGGACGTGATGACGCCCGACGGCCGCTTCCATGTACCGCTGGACCCGGGCGCGGCGCGCCACTATGTCTCCTTCGCCGCCGGCAGCGGCATCACGCCGGTGATGTCGCTGATCCGCACCACGCTGGCCACCGAGCCGCACAGCCGCTTCACGCTGGTCTATGGCAACCGCGCGGTGGACACCATCATCTTCTCCGAAGAACTCGAGGACCTGAAGAACCGCTACCTCGCGCGCTTCACGCTGTACCACGTGCTCTCGCGCCAGCCGCAGGAAGTGGACCTGCTGCATGGCCGCCTGGACCAGGCGCGCGTGAAGGCTTTCCTCGAGACGCTGATTCCGGTCGACGACATCGATGCCGCCTTCGTCTGCGGCCCCGCCTCGATGATCGACGAGGTGGAGGCGGCGCTGAAGGACGCGGGCCTGGACCCGCACCGCATCCATGCCGAGCGCTTCGGCGTGCCGGTGGCGCGCGCGCCGAAGCCGGCCGCCGCGCACGACCATGCGCATCACGCCGGCACCGCCGAACTGGTGGTGGTGCTCGACGGCAAGCAGCACAGGATGCGGCTGCCGATGGAAGATGCGAACGTGCTGGACACCGCGCTGGCGGCCGGCCTGGACCTGCCCTACGCCTGCAAGGGCGGGGTCTGCTGCACCTGCCGCGCCAAGGTGCTGGAGGGCGAGGTCGAGATGGAGAAGAACTACACGCTCGAGCCGTGGGAGATGGACAAGGGCTTCGTGCTGACCTGCCAGGCGCGGGCGCTGACGCCGCGCGTGGTGGTCAGCTACGACGAGCGCTGAGCCGCCGGCCGGCGGCCGCGATGGCCGCCCGTGAGTAAAATGGATTTCACCCCGTCATGCCGGATCCTTTCCGCGCGCGGCTGGGGTGCCGGACGGTGACTGTGCGCCGCCCTATCCATATACAATCACGCCCATGCAATACATCCACGTCGTCAACGGTGACGTAGCGGGCAACACGCTGCGCCAGGCACTCACTCAGGCCGCGAGACCGGACGCGGTCGTCGTGCTGCGCGACGATCTGGCCGTGGGTCCGATCAGCGACGTCGACGGCTCGGGCTTTACGCGCGCCGGCTTCTGGCAGCGGGTCGCCCCGCACTCCAATATCGATTTCGTCGCCGAGATGCGGCAGGCGCTGAACCAGCTCCACGGGCTGCGCCAGGGCGAACTGGAAGTCGCCATCTGGCACGGCCAGAGCCCCTCGGACCAGCTGATGCTGCGCCGTGCGGTCTTCCATCTGTACCAGATGCCCCAGCGCATCAACGAGGTGGCGATGGACATCCGCGAACTCGATGTGCCCGCGCCCAACCATCTGGCCGCCATCGGCATGTATCCCGCCGCCAAGCTGGCGCGCCGCTTCTCGACCATCGCGCCGGTCTCGGTGCTGCGGCTCGGGCGCCTGGGTTACGAGTGGCAGCAGAACGTGAAGGAAAACGCCGACGTGCGGCTGTGGAAGGGCAATACGCTGGTGCCCGCGGCCTATCACACCGTCGACGAGGTGATTCTCGATCGCGCGCCCGCGCAATGGACGCCTGCCGCGCAGCTGGTGGCGAGCATCATGGGCGCGGTCGAAGGCCTGCAGGCCAGCGACTGGTTCGTGTTCTGGCGCTGCCGCGAGCTGATCGGCGCCGGCCAGATGGTATTGCGCGGCAACGCCGACTCGCTGCAGACCTGCGAGCTGCGCCGCAACCTCTCCGCCGGCGCGGAATAGGCGCAGCGGTCCGCGCCGCGCCGGAACACTACGACCCGCCCCGACGACCCCGACAGCGAGACCAGCCCTTTCATGGCCCGTACCAAGGCGCCCGATTTCGAGGCACAACGCGAACAGATCCTGGAACTGGCCGCCGCCGCCTTCGCCGCCACCAGCTACCCGAGCACCTCGATGGCCGACCTGGCCGCCGCCTGCGGCACCTCCAAGGCGCGGCTCTATCACTATTACGAGAGCAAGGAAGCGATCCTGTTCGACCTGCTGGACCGCTACACCCGCAGGCTGATGCTGATCGTCACCGAGGTGGAGGCCGAAGCGGAGCGGCAGGGGGCCAGCGACCAGCAGAGCTTCGCCAACCTGATCCGCGCCTTCCTGGCCGAATACGAGACGTCCCAGACCCGCCATATCGCGCTGATCAACGACGTGAAGTTTCTCGCCGACGAGCAGCGCGACCTGATCCTCAAGCGCGAACGCGATGTCGTCGCCGCCTTCTCGCGGCAGCTGCGCCGGGCCTATCCGGACAGCGTCACGCGCGAGAACCAGACCGCACTGACCATGACGGTCTTCGGCATGATCAACTGGACCTTCACCTGGCTCAAGCCGGGCGGCAAGCTGTCGTACGCGGACTTCGCGGAGATGGTGATCTCGCTGCTGGCCGGGGGATTGCCGGGCGCGCCGGCGCGGGCGGCGTAGGCGCCGGCGGGCCCTCACGCCCGGCCCCTCTTCCGCTGGCGCTAGAGCCGCGCACATCGGCGGCCATCAACTCCACTCCGCCTCTTCGCGCTTCCTGCGCTCCTCGCGGTCCTGGCGGAACATTTCCTCCAGTTCGTCGCGCGCCTGCCGCGCCAGCGACACCAGCTTCTTCTGGTCGGTGTAGTGCGGGTAGAAGCGGTCGATGGCCTGGATGTTGTGGCGGCGGAATTTCAGCGCCGCGTTGCGCGCCTCCATCGGATCGAAGCCCAGCCCTTCCAGCACCCGCCGGCCCAGCATTAGCGAGCCCTCGAACATCTCGCGCTCGAACAGATGCACGCCGCGGTCCTTGAGCAGGTAGACGTGCGAGACATGGCGCGCCCGCGCATAGATCTGCAGATGCGGAAAGCGCTGGCGCACGCCGTCGATCAGCGTCAGGCTCTCTTCCAGCCCGTCCACCGCCACCACCAGAATGCGCGCCTTGGCCGCGCCCGCGGACTCCAGCAGGTCCATACGCGTGGCGTCGCCATAGAAGATCTTGAAGTCGTACTGGCGCAGGAATTCGATCTGGTCGGGGTCGTGGTCCAGCACGGTGACGCCGATGCCCTGCGCGTACAGCATGCGGCCGACGATCTGGCCGAAGCGGCCGAAGCCGGCGATCAACACCGGGTTGTCCTGGGGTTCGATCACGTCGTCGGGCCGCTTGGACATCCCCCGCAGCCGCGGCGCCACGATCTTGTCGTAGGCGACCAGCAGCAGCGGCGTGGTGACCATCGACAGGGCCACGACCAGCACCAGCAGCGAGGCGGTCGCGGGGTCGATCAGCGCGGCGCCCTTGGCCACGCCGAACACCACGAAGGCGAATTCGCCGGCCTGGGAGATCAGCAGCGCGAACAGCAGCCGCTGGCCGCGGGCGATGCCCAGCCGCGCCGCGAGCAGCCGCATCACCAGCGCCTTGACCCCCACCACCCCGGCCACCAGCGCCACCACCAGCACGGGCTCGCGCATCATCACGCCGAAATCGATCGACATGCCCACGGCCATGAAGAACAGGCCCAGCAGCAGGCCCTTGAACGGCTCCAGGTCGGCCTCCAGCGCGTGCCGGTATTCCGAGTCGGCCAGCAGCACGCCCGCGAGGAAGGTGCCCAGCGCCATCGACATGCCGACGCCCTCCATCATCATGGCGATGCCCACCACCAGCAGCAGCGCGAAGGCGGTGAACATCTCGCGCATGTCCGTGCGCGCGATGAAGCGCAGCGCCGGCCGCACCAGATAGCGGCCGCCCACGACCACCAGCGCGATCACGCCGAGCGCGGCGCCGGCGTCCACCCAGTCGCCGTGCCCGGTGGGCTGCCCCGCCGCGCCCTGCACGGCGAGCATCGGCAGCAGCGCGATCATCGGAATGGCGGCCATGTCCTGGAACAGCAGGATGCCGAAGCTGGCGACGCCGGCCGGCGTGTTGAACAGGTTGCGCTCGGACAGCGTCGCCAGCGCGATCGCGGTGGACGACAGCGCCAGCCCCAGCGCGGCGACCAGCGCCGCCTGCCAGGACAGGCCCAGCAGCACGGCGGCGATGCCGATGGCCAGCGCGCAGCCGGCCATCTGCGCGCCGCCGTAGCCGAAGATGCTCCGGCGCAGCGCCCACAGTTTCTTCGGCTCCAGTTCGAGGCCGATCACGAACATCATCATCACCACGCCGAACTCGGAGAAGTGCAGGATCGACTCGACATTGGTGACCAGGCCGAACGCCCACGGACCGATCGCGACCCCGGCCAGCAGGTAGCCAAGCACCGCGCCCAGGCCCAGCCGCCGCGCGAGCGGCACGGCCGCCACCGCGGCGAACAGGAAGACCAGCAGCGCGATCATGAAATCATGGAAATTCATCGCGTTCCTTTCAGTATGAGTCGGCCAGCGAGTCGGCCGGCGGCGCCGGAACGGGCATCGCCGGCGGCTCGGCGCTCAAGCGCGCCTTTACCTCGTCGATATACCGGGAGAGCTCGTCCGCTTGCAGGTAGTGCGCGTCGTGCGCGACGGCCGGCGCCAGCCAGTTCATGCCGCACAGGCGCGCAGTCTGCGCCAGCGGCAGCAGGAAGGCCTCGACCTCGTGCCGGTGCGCGCCCGCGGGGGAATAGGACTCGGCGGTGCCGCCGGTGGTCGCGGCCACCAGCAGCGACTTGCCGCGCAGCGCGGTGCCGCCGGGACCGTAGGCCCAGCCGCGCTCGAGCACCTCGTCGAGCCACAGCTTGAGCAGCGGCGGCACGCTGAACCAGCGCAGCGGGAACTGGAGCACCACGGTGTCGGCCGCGGCCAGCGCGCGCTGCTCCGCGACGATGTCGATGTTGTAGTCGGTGTAGTCGCGGTACAGGTCGCGTACCTGCACCTGCGGCAGCGCCGCCAGGGCTTCGGCCAGGGGCCGGTTGACGCGCGATCGGTGCGGGAACGGATGCGCATAGATCACGACGGTAGAACGCAGGTTCATGCGGGTAGAGGTAAGAAGCGGAGAACGGGTGGCTGCGCGGGGATCACGAGTGTCGCGCTCGTGCGAGCGCCGCGCGCTGGGGAAAGGAACCGGATGTTAACTGCGGCGTTGCAACATTTCCACACCATTGGGCGAACCCGATCCTGCGCTCGGTACATAAATTATTGATTTCACTGGCATTTTCTTACCCTGCACGCCGGCAGCCGAGGCGGTGCATCGCACAAGGGTTACGAGAAATCGTCAAATTCGCTACAATACTTTCCGCATCACGGCAAGACGGTAATTTCCCCATGCAGCCAAGGATCTGGTCAAAGTGGAGGGACAACCACGCCGGCGGTGCTATGTTTATACCCGAAACACCAACGAAGGAACGCAAGTGAATCCGCTCGAACTGAGCCGGGCCGTCGGCGCCGTGACCGACGAAGATCTCCGCAAAGCTGCCGCCGCGCAGGCCGCCCAACGTCCCACCACCCTGGTGCGCGAACTGGCGGCCCATCATCGCTCGCGCCTGCTGAAGCATTTCCTCGCCCTCGGCGAGGAGGATCGCCTGCTCCGTTTCGGCCAGTCCGTTGGTGACCACGTGATCGAAGCCTATGTCGACAGCATCGACTTCGACCACGACAGCGTGTTCGGCGTCTACGACGAACATCTGGAACTGGTCGGCGTGGGCCACTTCGCCAACCTGCGCGACAACGCGCAGGGCCGGGTCGCCGAGTTCGGCGTGTCGGTATCGCAAAGCGCGCGGGGCCGCGGCATCGGCAGCGCGCTGTTCGAGCGCGCCGCCATGCACGGGCGCAACAACCATGTCCGCACGCTGTACATGCACTGCCTGTCGCGCAACGCCGCGATGATGCATATCGCCAAGAAGGCCGGCATGAAGGTGCAGTACGCCTACGGCGAGGCCGACGCGTACCTGGAGCTGCCGCCGGCCGACACGGTCAGCCGGCTGACCGAGGCGCTGGACGAGCAGGTGGCGGATCTGGACTACCTCGTGCGCCGCAACCTGCGCGATGCCCGCCGCTTCGGCCTGCGCTTCTGGCGCTCGATGGTGCCGCAGAAGCGTACCGCCGCCTGAGCCGCGCTTCGCCCCGCCGACGAAACAATGGCGCGCCTTCGGGCGCGCCATTGTCATTGGGGCGGCAGTTCCCGAGCCGGGCCGCTGGCGGGCCCTACGCGCCGACCACCGGCAGCGCCGTGGTGTCCTTGATCGATTCCAGCGCGAAACTCGACCGCACGTCGATCACCGCCGGGTGGGCCAGCAGCTGGTCCTTCATGAAGCGCGCGAAGTGCTCCATGTCTTCCACGTAGACCTTGAGGAGCAGGTCCATTTCCCCGGTCATGGCGTGGCAGGCGGCCACCTCGGGCCAGATGGCGATGGCGGCACGAAACAGGTCCAGCGGCGCCTTGCCCTTGGGCGCGCCGCCGTGCTTCTCCAGCCTGACATTGATATACGCAAGCAGTCCGAGCCCGATCTTGCCCGGTTCGAGCAAGGCGGCGTATTGCCGGATCACTCCGATCTCCTCGAGCCGACGGATGCGGCGCAGGCACGGGCTCGGCGAGAGGTTGACGCGCTCGGCGACCTCGAGATTGGTCAGCCGGCCATTGGTCTGCAGGACCTCCAGGATTTTCCGGTCGATCTTGTCCAGCTCCACCTTGCTCACGATATTGTTGCTCCGCAATATGTTTGTCGGCAATTTTTTTGCGCAAATTTAGCAAAGCGTGCACAACTACGCAATTTTTAATGTAACTCGGGGTCATACACTCGGCGGTATCAGAAAACCTGCCGCTGCCTGACGTCGCCCCGCCTTGCCCCGGGCAGCGCCATCCAAGGAGGATTGACATGACCACCACCGCTGGCACTCCCGAGACGACCCAGGCCCAGGCCGCCGCTCCCGACCGCTTCACCGGCTGGGAAAATCCCATGGGCACCGACGGCTTCGAGTTCATCGAATATGCCGCGCCGGATCCCGCCGCCATGGGCCAGCTGTTCGAACGCATGGGCTTTACCGCGGTGGCGCGTCACCGCCACAAGAACGTCACGCTGTACCGCCAGGGCGGCATCAACTTCATCATCAACGCGGAGAGCGACTCGTTCGCGCAGCGCTTCGCGCGCCTGCACGGGCCCTCGATCTGCGCCATCGCCTTCCGCGTGCAGGACGCCGCCAAGGCTTACCAGCGCGCACTGGAACTGGGCGCCTGGGGCTTCGACAACAAGAGCGGCCCGATGGAGCTGAACATCCCCGCCATCAAGGGCATCGGCGATTCGCTGATCTATCTGGTGGACCGCTGGGAAGGCAAGGATGGCGCCAAGCCCGGCGACGTCGGCAACATCAGCATCTACGACGTGGACTTCGTTCCCATCGCCGGTGCCAATCCGAACCCGGTTGGCCATGGCCTGACCTATATCGACCACCTCACGCACAACGTCCATCGCGGCCGGATGAAGGAGTGGGCCGAGTTCTACGAGCGCTTCTTCAACTTCCGCGAGGTGCGCTACTTCGACATCGAGGGCCAGGTGACCGGCGTGAAGTCCAAGGCCATGACCAGCCCCTGCGGCAAGATCCGGATTCCGATCAACGAGGAAGGCACCGAGAAGCCGGGCCAGATCCAGGAATACCTGGACATGTATCGCGGCGAAGGCATCCAGCATATCGCGCTGGGCTCGACCGACCTGTACCGCACCGTGGACGCGCTCAACGCCGCGGGCGTCAAGCTGCTGGACACCATCGAGACCTACTACGAGCTGGTGGACAAGCGCATCCCCGGGCACGGCGAGAATGTCGCCGAACTGAAGAAGCGCCGCATCCTGATCGATGGCATGCCCGGCGACCTGCTGCTGCAGATTTTCTCCGAGAACCAGCTCGGCCCCATCTTCTACGAGTTCATCCAGCGCAAGGGCAACCAGGGCTTCGGCGAAGGTAACTTCAAGGCGCTGTTCGAATCGATCGAGCTGGACCAGATGCGCCGCGGCGTGCTGACCGACGACCGCCAGGACAAGAAGCAGCCGGCATAACGGCCGCGCCCTTTTCCCCGCCGCAACGAACAACGCGCGACCCTTGCGGGTCGCGCGTTGTCGTTTTCAGGCCGGCGCGCGAGCCGGCGGCCGCGGGCCTCAGCCGCCGCGGGTCGAGGGCACGGCCGGGTTCGTCGTCGTAGCGCCGCCGTTACCGCGCTGGGTGCGGTCATGGCGCGCCTTCTGCATGCCGCTCGCCAGTTCCTGCTGCGTCAGCTTGCCGTCGCGGTTTGCGTCGAGGCGGTCGAAGCGCTCGCCCAGCCGCGGCATGCCGGCCTGGGCCTCCTGCTTGCTCAGCGCGCCGTCGGCGTCCTTGTCCGCGGCCTTGAAGCGCTCGTCGAAGCGCTGGCGCATCTCGGCGCGATGCTGCTCGAACTGGGCCTTGCGATAGGCGCCCATTTCGGCGCGCTCCAGCTTGCCGTCCTTGTTGGCGTCGACCTTGTCGAAGAACGCGTTCGACTCGGCCCTGGAGATCGCGCCGTCGCCGTCGGTGTCCACCGACTTCATGAACATCGCGCCGTGCATGCCGTGGTGGTGACCGTGGCGATGATGCCCGTGGCCCTTGCCGTGCTCGCCGTGGCGATGCATGCCGTCGTGGCGCGGGGCGGCCTGTTCGGGCGCGGTGGCCGCGGCCGGAGGAGCCGCCGAGGGGGCAGGCGTAGCGGTCTGTGCGAAGGCGCTGCCGCCGACTGCGAGGAACACCGCCGAAGCGGCCAGCAGTTGCTGGAGGGGGCGGGAGGTGAAATGGCGTTGCATATCTGGTTCCTTTCGTCTGAACAGGTCTCACTGACCTTGTACCGATTAGAACGCAGCAGATGCGGGGAAGTTGATGAGATTAATACGATGTTACCGGGCTCACAGAATGGCCTGTGCAGCGTAATGCGTGGCAATATTCGCGAATATCGCGACCGGTTGGGCGCGGCCTCAATCCTTGGCCGCGAACGGCTGGCCACCGGCCAGGCCGTCAGGCTGTTGCTGCTGTGGCTGCTGCTGCGGCACGGCACCCTGCGGCATCGGCGCGGAGGCCGGCACTACCTGGGGCACGGGCATCGGCGTGGACAGTGGCGCGGCGGCGCCCGCCGGCGGGGTCGCCGGCAGCGCGCCGGCCCGCGGCGCGCCACGCGAGGCAACGGGCTCCGCAGGCAGGATGATCTCCTGGCGCACGCCGCCGCGATCGATCACCACCGCGCGGCCGCGGATCTCGGCCAGCTTGATCTGCGGCGAGATCGCGCCGCCCGCGCGTACCGCCTTGGGCGGGCCGCCGTCGACCGAGACGATGGCCGCGCCGGTGCCGCTGCCCAGTTCCGCCACCACGCCGAGCAGGCGCACGTCGCGCACGCCCGACTGCGGCGTGCCGCCGAACAGCGTCGCCACGGCGCCGGTCTCGACCGCTTCGGTCTGCGCCACGCGCGCGGTCTTGGGCACGGGGATGGTGTCCATCGCGCTGAAGCGCAGCACCCACCAGGTGACCAGCGCGCACAGGGCGATAAACAGCGCCACGGTGGCGGCGCGCGGCAGCCAGGCGGTGGCACCACCGATGCGGAGAGCGGGCTGAAGAGTCAGGGGCACGGCAATGAACGCGGATGACGCGGGAACTCGGACGCGGCAAGCGTAACAGAGCGGCATGGCAGTTGTCTTTCCCGGCCGTCGCACGCGCCGCCGCGCCGCGCCGGTACGCGGGCACATCGGGCCGTCACACGCCGGGAGTTATACTGAGCGACCATCCGGTCCACGCCGTGCACGCGGCCAGCATCGTGCCCGGCCGACCGCGCAGACTTTCCATAAGGCTTGAACCGATGCGCAGATCCGCTTTGCTGTTTTCCCGCCGTTCCGCTTCCATGCGTCCCGCTTCCTCGAATCCCTCCCCGAACACTTCCGCCGCCCTCGCCGCGCGTGCGGCCGGCAAGCGCCGCGCCGCGGGCTTCACGCTGATCGAGATCATGGTGGTCATCGTGATTCTCGGCGTGCTGGCCGCGTTGGTGGTGCCCAAGATCATGAGCCGTCCCGACGAGGCGCGCATCGTCGCGGCGCGCCAGGACATCTCCTCCATCATGCAGGCGCTCAAGCTGTACCGGCTCGACAACAGCCGCTATCCGACCACCGAGCAGGGCCTGGCCGCGCTGGTGAGCCGGCCCACCACCGAGCCGATCCCGAACAACTGGAAGGGCGGCGGCTATCTGGAAAAGCTGCCGAAGGATCCGTGGGGCCAGCCCTACCAGTACCTGAACCCGGGCGTGCGCGGCGAGATCGACGTATTCAGCCTCGGTGCCGACGGCCAGGCCGGCGGCAGCGCCAACGACGCCGACATCGGCAACTGGGAATAAGCTCCCCGGCCCGCCGCCCCTCAGCCGCACCCTCGCCACCATGACGTTCCATCCGCGCCGCGCGCCGGCCGCCGGCCTCCGGGCGCGGCGGGCGCGCGGCTTCACGCTGCTCGAGTTGCTGGTGGTGATGGTGATCGCCGGCATCGTGGTGTCGATGGTCGCCATCAATGCCACGCCCAACGAGCGCGGCCGCGTGCTCGACGACGGACAGCGCGTGGCGCGCCTGTTCGAGCTGGCGCAGGAGGAAGCGCAGCTGCGCGCCCGCGCCATCGCCTGGGAGGCGGACCGCGGCGGCTGGCGCTTCCTGGAGGCCTCGCCGTCCGGCTGGATTCCGCTGGCGGGCGACCTGTTCGGCCCGCACCCGTGGCGCCTGCCGCTCGACGGCGTCTCCGTGCTGTCGGGCGCGGCCGGCACCGGCAATGGTCCGGCGCGCCTGGTCTTCGGCCGCGAGTGGATCGACGCGCCGCAGCGGCTGGTACTGGTGCGCGGGGCCATCCGCGTCGAGGTGGCCGGCGATGGCAGCGGCCGCTATTTCGCCAACGCGCAATGACCCCGCTTTCCTCCGGGCACCGGACCCGGCGCGGACCGCCGGCCCGCGGCTTTACGCTGATCGAGGTGCTGGTGGCGCTCACCATCCTGGCCGTCGCGCTGACGGCGGCGATGCGGGCGATGGGCTCGATGATCGACGCCGGCACCTCGCTGCAAACGCGCATGCTCGCGACCTGGAGCGCGGAGAACCATCTGGCCGCGCTGCGCCTGGGCAAGGTCTGGCCCGAACCCGGCACGCGCGGCGTCAATTGTCCGCAGGGCGGCGTCGCGCTGTACTGCGAGGAGACCGTTTCCGGCACGCCCAACCCGGCGTTTCGCCGCGTGGAGATCGCGGTCTATCCCTCGGCCTCCGACAAGTCCGTCCGGCTGGCCTGGCTAGTCACCATCCTTCCCCATGAAACGCGCAACGTGCTGTAGGCCCGGCAGCGGACGCACCGGCGCGCGCGGCTTCACGCTGATCGAGATGCTGGTGGCCATCACGCTGCTGGCGGTGATGGCCGTCATCGCCTGGCGCGGGCTCGACGCGATGACGCGCGGCAGCGAGCGGCTGACCGACCACGATGCGCGGCTGAACGCCCTCAAGCTGCTCTACGGCCAGTTCCAGACCGACTGCGAGCATCTGGCCGACCCGGCCGCGCTCCAGGCCAGTCCGCTCGAGATGTCCCCCGGCCAGCTGCTGCTGGTGCGGGACCGCCGCGACGAGGGCCGGCCCGCTGCCTGGCAGGTGGTGGCCTACCGGCTGGACGGCAACACCGTGGTGCGCGCGGCCGCCGCGCCGGTGCAGAGCCGGCAGGCGGTGCAGTCGGCGCTGCTGGCCTTGCGCGGCGCGGAGCCGGCGGCGGGCATCGTCGCGCGCCCGCTGGTGCCCGATGCGGACCAGCTGTTCGGCCGCGCCTGGGTCGAGCCGGTCGGCTGGCTCGCCGACACCGGCCGGGTGCGCGCCGCACTGCCCATCGTGCCCGCCGGGGTGCGGGCCGCGGCGGACCAGACCGACGCCAGCGCGGCGGCCGCCAACAACGCGGCCATCGGCGCGCGCGCCGGCGTGGTGCGCGCCGTCGAGCTGACCATCAGCGCGCGCATGGGCGACGGCAATACGCCGCGCCGCTACCAGAAGGTCTGCATGACCGGCCTATGAAGACCGCCCGCCCTCGCTTCGCTCCCCTCGCATCGCGCCCGCGGCTCGGCCGCCCACCGCGCGGTGCCGCCGTGGTGACCGCGCTGCTGGTCGTCACGCTGGCCGTGGTGGTGGTATCGGGCATGCTGTGGCGCCAACAGGTCCAGATCCGCTCGGTGGAGAACCAGCGCCTGGTGGCGCAGGCCGCGTGGATCGAGCGCGCCGCCGTGGACTGGGCGCGCCTGATCCTGCGCGACGACCAGCGCCGCTCCCGCGTGGACCATCTCGGGGAGCCGTGGGCCGTGCCCATCGCGGAGACGCGGCTGTCCGACTTCCTCGGCGCGGGCCTGCGCACGGACCAGTCCGGCGAAACGTCTTTCCTGTCGGGGCGCATCGTGGACGCGCAGGCGCGCCTGAACCTGACCAACCTTGTGCTGTGGACGGCATCGGCGGAAGGCCGCACCGCCACCGTTGACCCGGCCGCGCTGGCCGCCTACCGGCGCCTGCTGCAGACGCTCGGGCTCAATGCCTCGCTGGCCGAACCCACGGCCCGCTACCTGCTCGATGCCGAGCGCGGCGGCACGGGGTCGGGACGGCCCGCGCCGCGCCCGCTCGACGGCGTCGACGACCTGCTGGCGATTCCCGGCTACAGCCCGGAGCTGATCCGCACGTTGTCGCCGTTCGTCGTGGTGCTGCCCGAGCGCACCACGGTCAACGCCAATACCGCCGAGGCCGAGGTGCTGGCGGCGGTCATCGACAAGCTGCCGCTCGATCGCGCGCGCGAACTGGTACGCCAGCGCGATCGTGCCTACTTCAACAACCTGGGCGACGTGCAGACGCAGCTGAGCGCCATCGCGCCGCAGGCCGATACCGATACGACCGGCGGCACGCTCGATGTGCGCTCCCACTACTTCCTGATCTATGGCCTGGTGCGGCACGAGCGCGCGAGCCGCCTGCAGGTGTCGCTGATCCACCGGGCCGACGTGCTGGGCACGGCCAGTGCGACGCGCATCGTATGGATGCGCGACACCGACCGGCTGCCGGAGCAGCGCTGACCGGGAACCCGTGGAAAACCCGAGCGCCCGGCCGCGCCGCGGGGCGTAGACTATTGACGCCAATCCGCCACAAAGGCACTGTATGCTGTTGCCTGGCGGAAGCGCCTTTTCCGCCACCCGTCACCGCACGTCCGACGCGGCGCGCCAGCGCGGCATCGGCCGCTATCGCCGCCCGTGGCGCGGCAGCCCGGCGCACCGGGCCGACCGTGTGACCAAACACGCAGTAAGGACATCTTGAGTACCACCCTGTACGTTCGTCTGCCGCACCGGCCGCACGACCAGCCCCAGCCTTGGCATTTCGGCGCGCTGCCGTTTGCGCTGGTCCGCGCGCCGCTGGCGGACAAGGGCAAGGGCAAGGCCGGGCGCCTTGCCGCCACCGGGCCCCATCTGTTGCGCGAGGGCCACGCCACTGTCGAGGCCCTGCCCGCCGCAGACCGGCTCGTGCTGATCCTGGCCGCCAGCGACGTGCTGCTGACCCCCGCCACTGTGCCGCCGCTGGCGCCCGCGCGCCTGCAACTGGCACTGCCAAACCTGGTGGAAGACGTACTGGCCGCCGACGCGCAGCCGTGTCACATCGCCGTCGGTCCCGCGCTGGACGAGCCGGCCACCGGCAAGGCCGCGCGCGGTGCGCGCCGCCGCCTGCTGATGGTGACCGAGCGCGCCTGGCTGCGCGCCGTGCTCGACGCCTTCGCCGGCCACCGCCATCGCACCCGCCATGTGCTGCCCGCGCAGCTGTGCCTGCCGCTGTCGACGCTCGACGAGGCGCCGGCGGCCACGCTCGCGCTCGAAGCCGCCGCCGATGCGGTGGCGGCCGACGCCTCGCTGCTCGGCGCCGACGAGATCGCCGCCGCCCCGGCCGCGTCCGGCGCGCGCCAGTGGCAGCTCACGGTGCGCACCGGTCCCGCGGCCGGCTATGGCCTGCTGCTGGGCGACGATGCGCTCGCGGCCTGGCAGGCGCTGGCCCCTCCGGGCGTCTGGTACGGCGACCGCGCCGCCGCCGACGCCATGGCCGTGCAGCCGCTGACCTGGCAGACCTGGATCGACGGCGCACAGCAGAGCCTGCACGACCGCTCGCTCGACCTGGCCCAGTTCGAATTCGGCCAGGGCCGCGCCGACCGCTGGAACCTGCGCGCCTGGCGCTGGCCCGTGGCGCTGGCCGCCGGCCTGCTGCTGGTGCAGCTGGTCGGCATGAACGCGCACTGGCTGATGCTGCGCCAGGAGCAGCAACGCCTGCAGGCCGCGCAGACGCAGGCGCTGCGCGCCGCCTTCCCGCAGACGCCGGTGGTGGTGGACCCGCCGCTGCAGATGCGCCGGCAGGTCGAGCAGTTGCGCGTGGCCAGCGGCCGCAGCACGCCCGACGATTTCCTGCCGCTGGCGGACCGCTTCGCGCAGGCCGGACGCCAGCTCGCGCCCGACGCGCTGCGCGCGCTCGAATACCGCGGCCGCACCCTCTACGTCACGCTCAAACCCGGCACCGACACCGCGGCGCTGCGCAGCGCCGCGCGCCAGGCCGGCCTGACGATGGAAGAGGACAAGGGCCCGTCCGACGCCGCGCGGGGCATTCCCGGCGCCGCGCCGCAGGAAGGCTCGCGCTGGACCATCAAGCCCTCGCTGTAGCCCTTTCGCCCATGCCCCGTCGACCGCGCCCATCCATGCTTCGCCCGCAATGCCGATAAAGACCAACCTCTCCGCCCGCGGCCCGGCCGCCTCCGGCCTGTCCGCGCGCCTGTCCAGGCTGCGCCCGCGCGTGCCCGCCCGCTTGAGGGAGCGCTTCGACGCCTTCTGGTCGGCCCGCAACCCGCGCGAGCAGGCGATCCTGGCCGGCGGCGGCGCGGTGCTGGCGCTGGTGCTTGGCTACCTCGTGCTGTGGGAGCCGGCGGCCGACGGCCGCGCCGCGCTGACGCGCACCCTGCCGGCGCAGCGCGCGCAGCTGGCCGAGATGGAGACGCTGGCGCAGGAGGCGCGCGGCCTGTCGGCCAGCCCCGCCCCCGCGCTGCGCGGCGAGGCGCTGACCCAGGCGCTGCAGGACAGCCTGGGGCAGCACGGCCTGAAGGCCACGCGGCTGTCCGCCACCGGCGACAGCGCGGTGCAGGTGCAGCTGGACAAGGTGCCGTTCGGCGCGGTGGCCAGCTGGCTGCAGGACGTGCGCCAGCAGCAGCGGATGAAAGTGACCGAGACCCGCATCGTGTACGTGGGCGCCACCGCGGTGGTCAATGTCACCGCCACCCTGCAGGGACCCGGCAGCACAGGTGCCGGCAGCGGCGGCGGACGCGGCTGATGGCGCGGCTGGAAGCGCTCAGGCTGGCGCGGCGCGATGTCCGTCCGGCACGGATCGGACGCACGCTGGGCTGGCTGGTGCTGGGCCTGGCGGCCGTGCTGGCGACCATCGCCGCGGCGCTGCCCGCGGCGTGGCTGGCCGACGGCATTGCGCAGCGCACCGAGCGGCGCGTGCTGCTGGCCGATGCCGAAGGCACGCTGTGGCGCGGCAGCGCGACGCTGGCGCTGTCCGCCGGCGCCGGCAGCGCCACCGCGACCGTGCTGCCCGGCCGGCTGCAGTGGTCGGTCGCGTTCTGGCCGCTGCTGACCGGCTCGCTGCGCCTGTCGCTGAACCATACCGAGGCGATGGCCGCTCCCGTGGCCGTCACCGTGACGCCCACCGGCTGGCGCGCGCAGTCCGGCGCGCTGCGGCTGCCGGCCTCCCTGCTCGAAGGCGTGGGCGCGCCGTTCAACACCCTGCGCCCGGACGGACTGATGCGCGTGGACTGGTCCTCGCTGCGCGGGCGCTTCTTCGCCGGCGGCGGCGAGCCTGCCGGCATGCAGGGCCATCTGAGCCTGCGCATCGAACAAGTATCATCGGCGGTCAGCCGGCTGCGGCCGCTTGGCAGCTACCGCGCCGAAATCGACTGGGCGGGCGCCACCGGCACGCTCAGGCTGACCACCATCGACGGACCGCTGCACCTGGAGGGCGGCGGTCCGCTGGGACGCCGGGCCCGCTTCGAGGGCACCGCGCGCGCCGATCCCGATGCCGAAACCCAGTTGGCGGCCCTGTTGAGCCTGCTGGGACGACGTGAGAACAATGTGACCAGGCTGCGCTTTTGAGAGAGCCGGCGATGGCAGGCGCGGCCTAAGCCGCGCAGGCCCCGCCATGCAGCACCCGAACCAACTATGACGACATCAGCTCACCGCCCTTTCTTCAAGACCGCCTGCGCACGCGCGACCCTGCTGCTGTGCGGACTGTCGCTGCTGGCCCCCGCCCCGCTGTGGGCCCAGCAGCCGAACCAGCCGAGCGCGCCGCCCGACATCACGCCGCGCAACCGCGACCAGGTCGTGCTGAACTTCGTCAATGCGGATCTGGACGCGGTGGTCAAGGCCGTCGGCCAGGCCACCGGCAAGAACTTCGTGATCGACCCGCGCGTCAAGGGCACGGTCAATCTGGTGACCGAGGAACCGGTGTCGCGGGCGCAGGCGCTGCAGACGCTCGGTTCGGTGCTGCGCATGCAGGGCTACGCGATGGTGGAGAGCAACGGCTTTACCAAGGTCGTGCCCGAGGCCGACGCCAAGCTGCAGGGCTCGCCCACCGTGATCGGCGGCGCGCCCAGCCGCGGCGACCAGGTGGTGACGCAGGTCTTCCGCCTCAACTACGAATCGGCCAACGCGCTGGTGCCGGTGCTGCGCCCGATGATCGCGCCCAACAACACGATCACCGCGTACCCGGCCAATAACACGCTGGTAATCACGGACTACGCGGACAATCTGCGGCGCATCGCCCGCATCATCGCCGCCATCGACGCGCCGGCCTCCGGCGAGGTCGAGCTCATTCCGCTGCGCCACGCCATCGCCAGCGATGCGGCCATCGTGCTGCAAAAGCTGCTGGACCCGGCCGCCGCGGTGGGGGTGCCCGGCGGCGGCGGCGCGGCGGGCGGCGACGCCAGCCTGCGCACCACCGTGGTGGCCGAGCCGCGCAGCAATTCGCTGATGATCCGCGCCTCCAGCCGCGCCCGGGTGCAGCAGGCGCGCCAGCTGATCGAGAAGCTGGACCAGCCCCATGCCCGCGCCGGCAATATCTGGGTGGTGCCGCTGAAGAACGCGGACGCCGTCAAGCTGGCGCCGACGCTGCGCGCGATCGTCGCCGCCGACAGTACCTTCAACGTATCGCAGACGGGCACGGGCGCGGGCGCGACGGCCGGCGGCATCGCCAACCTGCAGACCGCCGCCACGCAGGCGAGCCCGCAGTTTACCGGCGGCAACACCGGCAGCGCCGGCGTGGCCGGCATGGGCATGGGCTCGGGCCAGGGCGGCAACTCCGCCTTCGCGGCCTCGTTCGCGCCGAACCAGGCACCCACCACCGGCGGCATCATCCAGGCCGACCCGGCCACCAACTCGCTGATCATCACCGCCAGCGAGACCGTGTACCGCAGCCTGCGCAGCGTGATCGACGACCTGGACGCGCGCCGCGCGCAGGTCTATATCGAATCGATGATCGTCGAAGTCTCGTCCACGCAGTCCGGCCAGCTCGGCATCCAGTGGCAGGGGCTGATCAGCTCGTCCGGCGGCAACAACAACTTCTTTGCCGGCACCAACTTCGGCACCGGCGGGCAGAACATCATCAACCTGACCGGCGCGGTGGCCGCGATCCGCGAGGGCGGCGCCGGCGCGATCCCGGATGTCGCGGGACTGGTGCCCGACGTGGCCGGCCTGAACGTGGGCGTGGTCAACACCGCGCTGGGGCTGGGCGCGCTGCTGCGGGCGCTGGGCACCGACGGCAGCGTCAACCTGCTGTCCACCCCGAACCTGATCACGCTGGAAAACGAGGAAGCCAAGATCCTGATCGGCCAGAACATCCCGATCACGACCGGCTCCTACGCGCAGAACAACGCCGTGGGCGGCGGCACGCCCTTCAACACGTTCGACCGCAAGGACGTGGGCATCACGCTGCGCGTCAAGCCGCAGATCACCGACGGCGGGCTGGTGCGGCTGCAGATCTTCCAGGAGTCGTCGTCGGTGGTGCCGAGCACCGCCGCGCTGATCCAGGGCCCGACCACCAACGTGCGCTCGATCGAGACCAACGTGCTGGTCAACGACGGCCAGATCATCGTGCTGGGCGGCCTGATCGAGGACAACTACAGCGACGGCGTGCAGAAGGTGCCGCTGCTGGGCGACCTGCCGCTGGTCGGCGGCCTGTTCCGCTACGAGAACAAGGCGCGCGGCAAGACCAACCTGCTGGTGTTCCTGCGGCCCTACGTGATGCGCACCTCCGGCGCCACCGACCGCATCTCGCAGGACCGCTACGGCTATATGCGCGCGCAGCAGCAGGGCTACGTGTCGCCCAACATCATGCTGCGCTCGGGCGAGACGCCGGTGCTGCCGCCGGCCGACGCGCCCGGCGCGCCGTTCGTCGACCCGCGCGCCAACGGGCCGGTGCCCGGACCGCTGCCGGTGCCGCAGACCCTGCCGCCGCCGGAGCCACGGCCGCCCGCGACCGGGCCCGCCCCGGGCAGCACGCCCGCGCCCGTCGCTCCGGCCGCGCCGCCCGTCCGTGCGCCGGCGCCCAGCGTCCCGGCCAACGAAACCGGCACGCCGTCGGCATTCAGCCAGGGCGGCTGAGCGAAGGGGATCGCCATGGTTGAACCGCATCTCTCGACGCCGCCCGCCGCGTCCCCCGCCGGGCCGGCCACGGCGCCACCGCGTCCGCTGCCGCCCGCCGCGCCGCTTGCCGCACAGTCTGCCGAGCTGGAGCCGCCCTCGCCGATGGCCGCGCGCCTCGTGTCCTACGGCTTCGCGCGCGAAGGCAAGCTGCTGATCGCCCACCAGCGCCCCGACGGGCTGGAGGTGTGGGTGAGCGCCGCCACCGCGCCCGCGGCGCTGGCCGAAGTGGCCCGCGTGCATGGCGCGCTGCGCCTGCGCGTGATGGATCCGGACGCGGTCGAGCGCGCCATGACGGACGCCTACAACCGGCAGGACGGCAGCGCCGCGCAGGTGGTGGGCGAGGTCGAGGGCGAGGTGGACCTGTCGCGGCTGATGCAGGACATCCCCGCCGTGGAAGACCTGCTGGAGTCCGAGGACGACGCGCCGATCATCCGCATGATCAACGCGCTGCTGACCCAGGCGGCGCGCGAGGGTGCCTCCGATATCCATATCGAGCCCTTCGAGTCGGCGTCGGTGGTGCGCTTTCGCGTCGACGGCACGCTGCGCGACGTGGTGCGGCCCAAGAAGGCGCTGCACGGCGCGCTGATCTCGCGCATCAAGATCATGGCGCAGCTCGATATCGCCGAGAAACGCCTGCCGCAGGATGGCCGCATCACGCTGCGCGTGGGCGGCCGGCCGGTCGACGTGCGGGTCTCCACGCTGCCCACTGGCCACGGCGAGCGCGCGGTGCTGCGTCTGCTGGACAAGGAGGCGGGCCGGCTGGATCTGGCCAAGCTCGGCATGGAGCGCGACACGCTGGCCAGCTTCGACGCGCTGATCCGCCAGCCCCACGGCATCGTGCTGGTGACCGGCCCGACCGGCTCGGGCAAGACCACCACGCTGTACGCGGCGCTGTCGCGGCTCGATGCGCAGGCCACCAACATCATGACGGTGGAGGACCCGATCGAGTACGACCTGGACGGCATCGGCCAGACCCAGGTCAACGCGCGCATCGACATGACCTTCGCCAAGGCCCTGCGCGCCATCCTGCGCCAGGACCCGGACGTGGTGATGATCGGCGAAATCCGCGACCTGGAGACCGCGCAGATCGCGGTGCAGGCCTCGCTGACCGGCCACCTGGTGCTGGCCACGCTGCACACCAACGACTCGGCTTCGGCGGTGACCCGCCTGGTCGACATGGGGATCGAGCCCTTCCTGCTGTCCTCGTCGCTGCTGGGTGTGCTCGCGCAGCGCCTGGTACGCCGGCTGTGCCCGCACTGCAAGCGCGAGGAGACCATCGAGGTCACCCCGGCGCAGGCCGAGGCGCTGCTGGCCGAAGGCAGGCCGCTGCAACGCGTGTGGCACCCGGTGGGCTGCGACAAGTGCGGCCAGTCGGGCTACCAGGGGCGCATGGGCGTCTACGAGCTGCTGGCCGTGGACGACGCGATCCGTACCATGATCCACCGCCAGTCGCCCGAGTCCGAGATCAAGGAAGTCGCGCTGGCGCGCGGCATGCACACCATGCGGCGCGATGCGCAGCGCTGGATCGACAGCGGCGCGACCTCGCTCGAAGAGGTGCTGCGCGTGACGGGCGACTGAGGGGCGGTCCATCGATGGCTAAACACGATATGCAGGATATGCACCGGCCATGACCGCCTTCCGCTACGAAGCCGTCGATGCCGTCGGCAAGACCGACCGGGGCGTGATCGAGGCCGACAGCCCCAAGCAGGCGCGCAACCAGCTGCGCACGCGCGGGCTCACGCCGCTGACGGTGGCCGCCATCGGCAGCGCCGAGGCGGCGCGCCGCAATACCGCGGGCGGCATCGTGCGCCGCCTCTCGACGCAGGAACTGGCGCTGTTCACGCGCCAGCTCGCCAGCCTGATCGTCGCCGGCCTGCCGCTGGACGAGGCGCTGGCCGCGCTGGCCGACCAGGCCGAACGCGCCTATGTGCACGAGCTGCTGGCCAATGTGCGCGCCGACGTGATGGGCGGCAACGCGCTCTCGGCTGCGCTGATGCAGCATCCCCGCGATTTTCCCGACATCTACCGCGCGCTGGTCTCTGCCGGCGAGCATTCCGGTCATCTGGGCGTGGTGCTCGAGCGCCTTGCCACCTATATCGAGACGCGCAATCAGTTGACGGCCAAGATCCGGCTGGCGTTCACCTATCCGGCCATCGTCACCGTGGTGGCGTTCGCCATCGTGATCTTCCTGCTGTCGTACGTGGTGCCGCAGGTGGTCAGCGTGTTCGCCAACACCAAGCAGAAGCTGCCGACGCTGACCATCGTGATGCTGGCGCTGTCCGACTTCGTGCGCAACTGGTGGTGGGCGGCGCTGGCCGTGATCGTCGCGGTCGCGCTGCTGGTGCGCAGCGTGCTGCGCCAGCCGGACGTGCGCCTCGAATGGCATCGCTGGCTGCTGACCGCGCCGCTGGTGGGCAAGCTGATCCGCGGCTACAACACCGCGCGCTTTGCCAGCACGCTGGCCATCCTGGTATCGGCGGGCGTGCCGATCCTGCGCAGCCTGCAGGCCGCGGGCGAGACGCTGACCAACGATGCGCTCAAGGCCAATGTGGAAGACGCCACCACGCGGGTGCGCGAAGGCGCGTCGCTGGCGCGCGCGCTGGCCGCGCAGAACCAGTTTCCGCCGGTGCTGGTGCATCTGATCCGCTCGGGCGAGGCCACCGGCAACCTGCCGGTGATGCTGGAGCGCGCGGCGCAAGGCGAAGGCCAGGAACTGGAGCGGCGCACGCTGTTCCTCACCAGCCTGCTGGAGCCGCTGTTGATCCTGACGATGGGGGTGGTGGTACTGCTGATCGTGCTGGCGGTGCTGATGCCGATCATCGAGATCAATCAGCTGGTGCGGTAGGGGATCGGGCACCGGGGCTTCGGCGGGCGGTCACCCTCACCCCCGGCCCCTCTCCCGCGGGCGGGAGAGGGAAGCGAACCGGCAGTACGGGGCAGGCAAGCAGCCATTGCGCTCGCACACCGACGGTGTGCTCCCTCTCCCGCTAGCGGGAGAGGGTCGGGGCGAGGGTGACCGCCCGCAACCGCGACAAATCCCGCCCGTCTTATTCCGCCGCCTTCGCCGACTTGCGCGGCGCGCGCTTGCGCGGGGCCGCGCTGCGGCGCTTGGTGGCCGGTGCGGGAGCGGCCGGCTCGGCGACGTTCCCGTTGACATCGTCTTCCCGCTCGTCCTCGTCCTCCTCGGGCGTGTCGACCGCGGCCATGGTCGCCGGCACCAGCACCGCGCTGTCGATCGGCCAGGGCGTCTCGCTCAGCTTGACCTCAGGCTTGCGCTGCGGACGGCGCGCGCGGCTCCGGGACCTGTCGTTCTCCACCGGGGGTTCGGCGTCCGCCGCCGGCGTGGGCGCGGCATCGTCGGGCACGGACTCGCGCGGCGCGGGGGCCTGTTCCGGCATGGATGGCGGCGCCTGGTCGGGGATGACCGGCGGCAGCGTAGCGACTTCCACTTCAGGCATGGCCGGCGGCTGCTGGCGTTGCGCCTGCGCCAGGCGCTCGCCCGTCTGCGGCTCGGCGGCGCGCTCCTGGCCGCGCTGGTCGCCTTGCCGAGGTTCCCTGCCCTCGCCCTGCCGGCCCTGTCCGCGCCCTTCGCCTTGCCGGCCCTCGTGCCGCCCTTCCTGACGCCCTTCTTGACGCCCTTCTTGACGTCCTTCCTGACGTCCTTCCTGCCGGCCCTCTTCCTGCCGGGCCTCGCCCTCGCCCTTGTTCCGGCGCTTGAGCCGCACCCACAGCGTCTTGTTGTTGCCGCCGTTGCGCGTCTCCACCTCGAACAGGCCCGTGGCGGTCACCAGCTCGGAAAGCTTGCCGTAGCCGTAGTTGCGCGAATCGAATTCCGGCGCCTGCTTGGCGATATGGGTGCCCATGCTGCCCAGCGTGGTCCAGCCCTCCTCGTCGGACACGGCCTGCGCCGCCGACTGCAGCAGCCGCACCAGGCGCGAGTCCTGGCGCAGTTCGCCGCCGTTGCGCTTGCGAGTGGGCGCGACGGTCTCGTCGGCCTCGCCCTCGGCGCGCAGCACGTCCGAGTAGATGAACTTGTCGCAGGCGGTCACGAAAGGCTTGGGCGTCTTGCGCTCGCCGAAGCCGTACACGGTCAGCCCCTGTTCGCGGATGCGCGAGGCCAGCCGCGTGAAGTCGCTATCGCTGGAGACGATGCAGAAGCCGTCGAAGCGGCCCGTGTACAACAGGTCCATCGCGTCGATGATCATCGCGCTGTCGGTGGCGTTCTTGCCCACTGTGTAGCGGAACTGCTGGATCGGCTGAATGGAATGCGACAGCAGGCATTCCTTCCAGCCCGACAGGTTGGGCTTGGTCCAGTCGCCGTAGATGCGCTTGACCGCGGCGACGCCGTACTTGGCCACTTCGGCCAGCAGGCCTTCGACGATGCCGGGCGCGGCGTTGTCCGCGTCGATCAATACGGCCAGGGTCGCGGTGCCCTGGCGGGAAGAGGTATTCATGTCTGGTCCTGGAGGCCGGTCGGCCTCGGAGTGGGTTGTACCGCCGCCTGGGTGGGGCGTCCGTTTCGGCTTGGATGCAGCGCAGTGTACACGCCAGCCCTTGTCCATCCGGGAAACCGAGGGGAAGCGGGGGCCGCACATGGTGCGCCGCGCCGTGCCGGCAACTCCGCTGCGGTGCTACCATGCCGCACAGAGACACGGTCGCGCAAGCCTTCACAAGAGGCGACGGCGACCGCCCATAACTGAAGTGTGTCGGCGATCCCGACTGCCTTTCCCACAGAGGAGCACTCATGAATGCCCCCTTGACCGCCCCGGTCAGCGACGCCATCCGTCGCGCGCTCGCCAACGTTACCCTCGACGACAAATACACGCTGGAGCGCGGCCGCATCTATATCAGCGGCACCCAAGCCCTGGTACGCCTGCCGATGCTGCAGCAGGAACGCGACCGCGGCGCGGGCCTGAACACCGCCGGCTTCATCTCGGGCTATCGCGGCTCGCCGCTGGGCGCGCTGGACCAGGCGCTGTGGAAGGCCAAGCCCCACCTGAGCGCGCACAACATCGTGTTCCAGCCCGGCCTGAACGAGGACCTCGCCGCCACTGCGGTATGGGGCTCGCAGCAGGTCAACATGTACCCCGGCGCCAAGTTCGACGGCGTGTTCGGCATGTGGTACGGCAAGGGCCCGGGCGTGGACCGCACCGGCGACGTCTTCAAGCACGGCAATTCGGCCGGCTCCTCGCCCCATGGCGGCGTGCTGGTGCTGGCGGGCGACGACCACTCCGCCAAGTCCTCCACGCTCGCGCACCAGTCCGAGCACATGTTCAAGGCCTGCGGCCTGCCGGTGCTGTTTCCCTCCAACGTGCAGGAATACCTGGACTACGGGCTGCATGGCTGGGCCATGAGCCGCTACTCGGGCCTGTGGGTGGCGATGAAGTGCGTGACCGACGTGGTGGAATCGTCCGCCTCGGTCGAGCTCGATCCGCACCGCGTCGAGATCGCGCTACCGCAGGACTTCATCATGCCGCAAGGCGGCCTCAATATCCGCTGGCCCGATCCGCCGCTGGAGCAGGAAGCGCGGCTGCTGGACTACAAGTGGTACGCGGCGCTCGCCTATGTGCGCGCCAACAAGCTGGACCGCATCGAGATCGATTCGCCGCAGGCGCGCTTCGGCATCATGACCGCGGGCAAGGCCTATCTGGACACGCGCCAGGCGCTGTCCGACCTCGGCCTCGATGAACAGACCTGCGCGCGCATCGGCATCCGGCTCTACAAGGTGGGCTGCGTGTGGCCGCTGGAGGCGCAGGGCGCGCGGGCCTTCGCCCAGGGGCTGCAGGAAATCCTCGTCGTCGAGGAAAAGCGCCAGATCATGGAGTACGCCCTCAAGGAAGAGCTGTACAACTGGCGCGACGACGTCCGCCCCAAGGTCTACGGCAAGTTCGACGAGAAGGACAACGCGGGCGGCGAGTGGTCGATCCCGCAGAGCAACTGGCTGCTGCCGGCGCACTACGAACTGTCGCCCGCCATCATCGCCAAGGCCATCGCCACGCGGCTGCAGAACTTCGAGCTGCCCGCCGACGTGCGCGCCCGCATCGCCGCGCGCATCGCGCTGATCGAGGCCAAGGAGAAGGCGCTGGCCACCCCGCGCGTGGCGGCCGAGCGCAAGCCGTGGTTCTGCTCCGGCTGCCCGCACAACACCTCGACCAACGTGCCCGAGGGCTCGCGCGCGATGGCCGGCATCGGCTGCCATTACATGACCGTGTGGATGGACCGCAGCACCAGCACCTTCAGCCAGATGGGCGGCGAGGGGGTGGCCTGGATCGGCCAGGCGCCCTTTGCCGGCGACAACCACGTGTTCGCCAACCTGGGCGACGGCACCTATTTCCACTCGGGCCTGCTGGCGATCCGCGCCTCGATCGCCGCGGGCGTCAATATCACCTACAAGATCCTGTACAACGACGCGGTGGCGATGACCGGCGGCCAGCCGGTGGACGGGCAGCTGTCGGTACAGGACATCGCGTTCCAGGTCGCCGCCGAGGGCGCGAAGAAAATCGCCATCGTCACCGACGAGCCGGACAAGTACAACGCCGCCATCAAGCTGCCCGATGGGGTGCAGGTGCACCACCGCGACCGGCTCGACGACGTGCAGCGCGAGCTGCGCGAGATTCCGGGCGCCACCATCCTGATCTACGACCAGACCTGCGCCACCGAGAAGCGCCGCCGCCGCAAGCGCGGCAGCTATCCCGACCCGGCGCGGCGCGTGTTCATCAACGACACGGTGTGCGAAGGCTGCGGCGACTGCTCGGTCAAGTCCAACTGCCTGTCGGTGGAGCCGCTGGAGACCGAACTGGGCACCAAGCGCCAGATCAACCAGTCGTCCTGCAACAAGGACTTCTCGTGCCTGAACGGCTTCTGCCCGAGCTTCGTCACGGCCGAGGGCGCCCAGGTACGCAAGCCCGAGCGGCACGGCGTGTCGATGGACAGCCTGCCCGCGCTCCCCGAGCCCGCGCTGCCGGCGCTGGACCATCCCTACGGCGTGCTGGTGACGGGCGTGGGCGGCACCGGCGTGGTGACCATCGGCGGCCTGCTCGGCATGGCCGCGCACCTGGAGAACAAGGGCGTGACGGTGCTGGACATGGCCGGCCTCGCGCAGAAGGGCGGCGCGGTGCTGTCGCATGTGCAGATTGCCGCGAAGCCGGAGGATATCCATGCCACGCGCATCGCGATGGGCGAGGCGGACCTGGTGATCGGCTGCGACGCCATCGTGTCGGCCACCGACGAGGTTCTGTCCAAGACCCAGGCCGGCCGCACCCGCGCCATCGTCAACACGGCGCAGACGCCGACCGCCGAGTTCATCCGCAATCCCAAGTGGCAGTTCCCGGGCCTGTCCGCCGAGCGCGACGTGCGCAACGCGGTGGGCGAGCAGTGCGAGTTCGTCAACGCCAGCGCGCTGGCCGTGGCGCTGCTTGGCGACGCCATCTATACGAACCCGCTGGTGCTGGGCTATGCCTGGCAGAAAGGCTGGCTGCCGCTGTCGCTGGACGCGCTGGTGCGGGCGATCGAACTGAACGGCGTGTCGGTCGACAGGAACAAGGCCGCCTTCGAGTGGGGCCGCCAGCTGGCGCACGACCCCGAGCACGTGCTGTCGCTGACCGGCTCGCTGCGGACCAGCGCCGAGGGCGCGGACGTGGTGAAGCTGCCGACCTCGTCGGGCGCGCTGCTCGAGAAGCTGATCCAGCAGCGGATGGCGCATCTGACCGGCTACCAGGACGCGGCCTGGGCGCAGCGCTTCCGCGACGACGTGGAGCGCGTGCGCGCGGCCGAGGTGGCGCTGGTGGGCGCCGGCAAGCCGCTGCCGCTGACCGAGGCGGTGGCGCGCAACCTGTCGAAGCTGATGGCGTACAAGGACGAGTACGAAGTGGCGCGGCTCTATACGGACCCGGCCTTTCTCGACAAGCTGCGCCACCAGTTCGAAGGGGAACCGGGTCGCGACTACCAGCTGAACTTCTGGCTCGCACCGCCGCTGCTGGCGAAGCGCGACGCCAAGGGCCATCTGGTCAAGCGCCGCTTCGGTCCGTCGACGCTGACGCTGTTCCGGCTGCTGGCCCGGCTCAAGGGCCTGCGCGGCGGTCCGCTCGACATCTTCGGCAAGACCGAGGAACGCCGCACCGAGCGCGCGCTGATCGACGAGTATCGCGCCATGCTCGATGAGGTGACCGCGGGGCTGAACGCCGGCAACCACCAGACCGCGGTGGCGCTGGCGAGCCTGCCGGACGATATCCGCGGCTTCGGGCACGTGAAGGAGAACAACCTGAAGGCGGCGCGCGGGCGCTGGACCCGGCTGCTGGAGCAGTTCCGGCACCCGGAGGCGGGGCAGCGGGCGGCTTGATTGAGTTACGCTGACGTGGGCGGCTGCGGCTGGCGGTCACCCTCACACCCGACCCCTCTCCCGCAAGCGGGAGAGCGGAGCACGCCTACCGCAGATTGAGACACCACTGGTTTGCTCCCTCTCCCGCCGGCGGGAGAGGGCCGGGGTGAGGGTGACGGCCCCCACGAGCCCAGGCACCCGACCCGCCCTCACTCGACCTGCGCCACCGTCCCCTCTCCCTTCTTCACATACATCGAATTGCGCGGCTGCGCGAACACCCGCCGCACCATCGGCTCGAAGAACGACAGCGGCAGCGTGTCGTAGTCGGCCATGAACGCGGCCGCGTCGTACTTGGCGCAGAACTCGGCGGTGCGCTCGAACAGCTCCGGCTGGTTGCGAAACTGCTCGCGCAGGTTGCGGTCCAGCCCCAGGTGGTGGAAGAAGTAGTAGCCCTGGAAGATCCCGTGCTTCTCCACCATCCACAGGTTCTCCGGGCTGACGAAGGGCTTGAGGATGGCCGCCGCGATATCCGGATGGTTGTAGCTGCCCAGCGTGTCGCCGATGTCGTGCAGCAGCGCGCAGACCACGTATTCCTCGTCGCGCCCGTCGCGGTGCGCCAGCGTCGCGGTCTGCAGGCTGTGGGTCAGGCGGTCCACGGGAAAGCCGCCGCAGTCACCGTCCAGCAGGCGCAGATGCGCCAGCACACGGTCGGCCTGCGCCGCGGCGAACGGCATGAATTCGGCCGAGATGGCGGCCCAGTCCTCGCGCGTGCCCTGCTCCATATGGCTGAAGCGGGCGCGGCGAAGGGTTTCGGGCGGGTCGGTAAGGATCTCTGACATGGGGTCTCCTGTGGCGGCGCACTGCGGCGCCTTGTGTCCGGCCCATTGTGGCATTGGCCGTGGCGCGACACTGTCAAGCCGACGACAGTCCTCCGGCGCACTCGCCGGCGCCAACCCCGCTACAATCCGCACAGAGCCAACTTTGTGCCGCCGACACCGCATCGGCGGCCTCGCGCCAGCGGACTGGCGCCACCATGACAACCTCCGATCTCTCTCCGGGCCCGGCCGCGAATCTTGCCGATGGCCCCGCTCCGACGCCCTCTCCGCCCCGCGGCCTCGCCTGGGTGCTTGGCATTACCGAGACCATCTCCTGGGGCACGCTGTACTTTGCCTTCACGGTGTTCATCGTGCCGATGCAGGAAACGCTGGGCTTTTCCAAACCCTTCCTCGCCGGCGGCTATTCGCTGGGACTGCTGGTCTGGGCGCTGTGCACCTTCGCGGTCGGCCGGCTGCTGGACCGCGTCCACGCCCGCTTCGTGATGGGCATCGGCTCCGTGCTGGCCGCCGCGGGGCTCGTGCTGTGGGCGTGGTCGCCCACGCCCACGCTGTTCCTGCTGATGTGGATTCCGCTCGGGCTGGCGATGGCGACCACGCTGTACGAGCCGGCCTTCATGGTGATTCGTCAGGCCTATGGCGACGGCTACCAGAAGCCGATTTTGGTGGTGACGCTGGTCGCTGGCTTCGCCAGCACCATCTTCATTCCGCTGGCGCAATGGCTGGTGCTGCATGTGGGCTGGCGGGCCACCCTGCTGGGCTTTGCCGCGCTGCATCTGCTGGTCTGCGCGCCGCTGCATGCGCGGCTGCGCTATGTGCCGCATCCCAGCTATGGCGCGGTGCAGCCGGCCACGCCGCTGGCGGGTTCCACCGCGCCGGGCATCGGCCACCTGGCGCTGCGCCAGCCGGTGTTCTGGGCGGTGGTGCTGGCCTTTACCGCGCTGGCCATCGTCGCCTCGCTGCTCGGCGCGCACCTGATCCCGATGCTGACCGAGAAGGGCCTGCCGGTGGCGGAGCAGCTGTGGGTGGCGGCGCTGATCGGGCCGGCACAGGTGGTGGGCCGCGTGCTGATGGCGCGCCTGTCCGTGCGGCAGCCGGTGCGGCTGGCTATTCCGGTCTACTGCGTGATGAGCGCGGGGCTGCTCGCCTTCGCGCTCGGCCATGGCGCGTGGCTGCTGGTCGCGGCGGCGCTGTACGGCTGCGCCAACGGCATCAACACCATGCTGCGCGCCATGGCGATGCCCGAACTGATCTCGCGCCATCATTACGCCACCCTCAACGGGCTGATGATGACGCCGGTGCTGCTGATGCAGGCGGCGGCGCCGTGGCTGGGCGCCCTGCTGTGGCGCGCCGCCGGCGGCTACTGGCTGATGCTGTGGCTGATGGTGGCCCTGGCGCTGACGGCGCTGGCGGCCTTCGCCTATGCGCTGCGCCAGCGCGGCATGCTGGGTACGCCTGCCAGCGGATGACCGACATCGGCGGTCACGGCGGTATGAGACCATGGCACGCCCGGGCACCGAACGGCATCGCGCCCGGGGCCCGACCGGTTTCCCACCCGCCGTACCCATGACCGATTATTCGACCGACCTGTCCTCCGCCTCGCCACCCTCCGCCGCGCGTACCGCGCATGCCACCCGCGCCACCATGGCGCTGTTCTTCGTCAACGGCGCGACCTTCGCGACCTGGGGCGTCCATATCCCCACCATCAAGGCCCGCTTCGAGCTGTCCGACGCGGTGCTGTCGCTCGCCATGCTGGCCGTGGCGGGCGGCGCCATCGTGGCGATGGGGCCGGTCGGGCGCTGGATCTCGCGCGTGGGCAGCACCCGCGCCTGCATGACCGGCGGCGTGGCCTATGCGCTGGCGACCATCGCCATCCTCGCCATGCCCAGTTTCCTCGCCCTGGTCCCGGCCCTGATCGCCTTCGGCATGGCCAGCGCGGTGTTCGACGTGGCGATGAACGCGCAGGCAGCCACCGTCGAGGCGAGCCGCTCCCGGCCCATCATGTCGGCCCAGCACGGGATGTTCAGCCTCGGCGGCATGGTCGGGGCCGCGGTCGGCGGACTGCTGCTGACGCTGGGCGTGGCGCCGCTCGCCCACGCCTTCGGCATGGCGGCCGTGACCGCGGCGGTGGGCCTGGGCGCCGCGCGCTGGCTGCTGGCCGACCATCCCGCCCCGCCGCAGTCCGCCCATCACGCCCGGCAGGCGGTGCGCGCGCTGTGGCTGCTCGGCTTCATGGCGTTCCTGGGGCTGGTCGGCGAGGGTTCGATGTATGACTGGACCAGCGTCTACATGCGCGAGGTGGTGACCGCGCCGGCCAGTTGGATCAGCTTCGGCTATGCCGCGTTCTCGGGCGGCATGGCAGTCGGCCGCTTCAGCGGCGATATCGCGCGGGCGCGCTGGACCGATGGCGGCACGCTGCGCTTCAGCGCCTGGCTGGCCTTTGCCGGCATCGCGCTGGCGCTGGTGTGGCCCGCGCCGCTGCCCAGCCTGCTGGGCTTCGCGATGATGGGCCTGGGCGCGGCCAACATGGTGCCGATCTTCTTCGTGGCCGCCTCGCGCCTGCCCGGCGTGGCGCCGGCCGAGGGCATCTCGCAGGTGGCGCGCTTCGGCTATATCGGCCTGATGCTGGGCCCGGTGATGATCGGCGGCATGGCGCACGCCACCAATCTGCGCTACGGCCTGGCGCTGGTGGCGCTCACCATGGGCTGGATCGCGCTGGCCGGCGCGCGCAAGGCCACCCCGTACCTGGGCAACGGGCGCTGAGCGCGCCTTGGCCCCGGCCAGCCCGGGTTCGGAACGACGTCAGGCCACCGTGGCGGCCTGGCTCGCCGCGCCCATTCCCTCGAACACGAACGTATCCATCGCCAGCACGCCGTAGGTGACGTCGCGCGCGGCGCGCGAGACCGCCAGCGGTGCGGCCGTGGGCATGCCGGCCGCCGGGCCGAGCGCCGCGCCCAGCGCGACGAAGAACGGCAGCAGATGCTCGTCGGTCGGGTGCGCGCGCCGCGCGAACGGCGCCTGGGCACGGTAGTCGGCGATCAGGCTGGTGTCGCCGCCGGCGACGGCGGTTTCCAGCGCCGCCAGCATCCAGTCGCGGAAGGCGTCCACATACGGCTCGGTGCGCGGTCCATGCTGCGCCGGCCGCTGGCCGCGCTCGCCGCCGAAGATCTCCTGCAGGTTGTGGGTGAAGCTGCCCGAGCCCATCACCAGCACGCCCTCGTCGCGCAATGGCGCCAGCGCGCGGCCGATCTCGATCTGCACCGCGGGCGACAGGTAGGGATTGAGCGCGAGCTGCACCACCGGCACGTCGGCGTCGGGAAAGAAGTGCCGCAGCGGCATCCAGGCACCGTGGTCCAGCGGCCGTTCCTCGTCGGCGGCCACGAACCCGGCGCCGGCGACATGGGCCGACTCGACCAGCGTCTTGACGCGCTGCGCGAGCCACGGCGCGCCGGGCGCGTCGTAGCGCAGCGCATAGAGCTCGCGCGGGAAGCCGCCGAAGTCGTGCCAGGCCTGCTGGCGCTCCCGCGTGCTGACCGCCAGGGTGCTGTAGATCCAGTGCGCCGACACCACCAGGACGGCGCGCGGCCGCCGCGCGCGCAGGGTGGCGCCGAGCGCGTCCAGGGCGGGCCCGCTCGGGCCGGGCTCGATCGCCAGCATCGGGGAACCGTGGGACACGTAGAGCGCGGGTTGCATGATGTGGTCCTTCACAAGGCATGAGTCTGTGCCTGCCAGTTTGACGTTGCGCACGGCGCCGTTGTGGTGCCCTTTTCCGAGCAGTCGGTCAAAAACGTTGAACGGCGGCACGGCTTTGTGGCGTGCGGCCTACGCCTGTGTGGGGCGGCCCACACGGAGCGCGGGGGCGACGCTCCTTGGCGCGCGCAACGGCCTATGATGGCAACAGGCCCCTGCCTTCGCGCACGGGCCCAGCCATATCAGCCCAAACGGACGCCCCGCGCGTTGGAGAGCATCGTGGTCAAGCCATTCCGACCCAGGCGGACGGAGCCCCGGCAACACTGGTGGCAGCCGGGGTTGTACGCGAGCGTGCCCGCCGTGATGCTGTGGATCGCCGCGCGCCTGCCGGCGGGCCTGCTCGATGGCGCCATCGGCGTCTATCCGCTGCCGCTGCTGCTCAACCATGTCGGCGATACCGTGTTCGTGGCCGGCTGGCTGGCCAGCGGCCTGTGGCTGTGGCTTGGACGCGGCCATGCCGGCCCCCTGCCGGGCGGCGACCACACCGCCACGACCGGCACTGCGCCCGACTCCGGCGCCCGCAACGGGCCCGAACCGCGCCCCGGCGCGCACTGAGCCCGTCACCGCCCCCTCCGCTGCGCTTTTTGCCTCGCCGTCACATTGCTGGTGGCGCGCGCCGGGTCGCTCTAAGATGCTGCTCTTTGCGTCCGCCACGAGGAGATCCGGTCCATGCCCAATGCCCAGGCCCTGCCCGCCGACATCCAGCGCTGCAGCTGGTGCGGCACGCTGGAAGACTATTGCCGCTACCACGACGAGGAATGGGGGTTTCCCGTGGCCGACGAACGCCGGCTGTTCGAGAAGCTGTGCCTGGAGGGCTTCCAGGCGGGCCTGAGCTGGCTGACGATCCTGCGCAAGCGCGAGAACTTCCGCCAGGCGTTCGCCAACTTCGATATCGAAAAGGTGTCCCGCTTCGGCGAGCGCGATATCCAGCGTCTGCTGGGCGACGCCGGCATCGTGCGCCACCGCGGCAAGATCGAGGCGGCCATCAACAACGCCCAGCGCGCCTGCGAGTTGCTCGACACCGAATCGTCGCTGGCCGCCTATCTCTGGCGCTTCGAGCCCGACCCGGCCTCGCGCCCGGCCAGGCTGACGCCTGAGGTGCTGCGCACCATGACGACTTGCCCGGAGGCCACCGCGCTCTCGAAGGACCTGAAGAAGCGCGGCTGGCGCTTCGTCGGCCCCACCACGATGTACGCGCTGATGCAGGCCATGGGGCTGGTCAACGACCACCACGAGGGCTGCTGGGCGCGCGCCGAGGCGCTGCGCCAGCGCAAGGCATTCCGGGTCCCGCGCTAGCGGGCCGCCGGGCGCAGCGTGCGCATGCCCCATTTGACCGCCATCACGCCGGCCAGCACCAGCGCACCGGCGACCACGCCGGCGAGCCCGCTGAGCAGCAGCGGGCCGATCACCGCCAGCACGCCGCCCACGCCCGGCACGCCGGCGAGCCAGTGCGCGAAGCCCTCCTCCAGGTGATGGGCCGCGGGCAGCCCGTGCATCAGGATGCCACCGCCCACCAGGAACATCGCGGCCGTACCCACCACCGACAGCGTCTTCATCAGCCAGGGCGCCGCGGTCAGGATGCCGCGGCCGAACGCCCGCGCCCCTGAGGAACCGGCCCGGCTCAGGTACAGCCCCGCGTCGTCCAGCTTGACGATGCCGGCCACCAGGCCGTAGACGCCCACGGTCATGATCAGCGCGATCGCCGTCAGCACGCCGAGCTGGCTGATGAACGGCGCATTGGTCACGGTGCCCAGCGAGATCACGATGATTTCGGCCGACAGGATGAAGTCGGTTCGGACCGCGCCCTTGATCTTGTCCCGCTCCAGGGCCACCAGGTCCGTGGACGGGTCCACTACCGCCTGCTGCAGTTCCGCCCGGTGGCGGTCATCCTCCTCCTTGGGGTGCAGGAAGCGGTGCGCCAGCTTTTCAAAGCCCTCGTAGCAGAGGAAGGCGCCACCGATCATCAGCAGCGGCACCACGGCCCACGGTATCCAGGCGCTGATCGCCAGCGCCGCCGGCACCAGAATCACCTTGTTGAGCAGCGAGCCGCGCGCCACCGCCCACACCACCGGCAGCTCGCGCTCCGCGCTCAGCCCGGTGACCTGCTGCGCGTTCAGCGCCAGGTCGTCGCCGAGCACGCCAGCGGTCTTGCGGGCGGCCACCTTGCTCATGGTGGCGACGTCGTCAAGGATGGTCGAGATATCGTCGATCAGCGCGAGAAGACTGGCTCCGGCCATCTCAGCGGCTCCCTGCGACGGCGACCGGCGCGCTGGCGATGCTGCTGCGGCGAAAAATTGGCATTCTTGCTGCTCCTTCGAGGAAGAAAACGGACGGATTGGCAAAACCATCCATGGTGGGCATGGGCTGGCGGGCACCGCCGCGCCGCGTTGCCATGCGGCCATACTGCCATAGCGCGCATGCGGCACAGCTTTTACCTGCAGGATTCGCGCCTGAGCGGAGCGCCCCGGAAGACGTGCCGAATCGACATATTCGCCGGGCTGCGGTATCAGTTTGATAACATTTGTGTCCTTGCGCAGGTCCCCAGCCGGTTTTCTGCGCCGGCACTGCGCCCGCTGTCAGACCCATTGGCCATCCGTATGCCCCAATCGTTTGCGCGGAGCGATCTGCTCCAACGCGTGTTTGTGCCGCTGTTGTTCGTGGTGATTTTCGCGATCGACCTGATCACCCCGCTTGGCCTGGCCGAGTGGCTGTTCTATCTGGTGCCGATCTGCCTGTGCATCTTCGCCGCGCGCCCGATCACCGCGCTGTACACGGCGGGCGCGGCGACCACGCTGCTGATTGCCGGCTTCCTGCTGTCCCCGGCGGGCGGCAATCCGATGATGTCGATCGCCAACCGCAGCTTCGGCTTCCTGCTGATGTGGTTCGTCGCCGCGGTGGTGTACCGCTACGTTGAGAGCCAGAATGGCATGCGCCGCGTCGCGTGGCTGCAGGAGAGCCATCTGCGCGTGATCCAGCAGACCCGGGGCATCCAGACGCCCGCCGAAGCGGCTGCGGCCTTCCTGCGCTCGCTGGCCGCCAATACCAACGCCCACGCCGGCGTGGTGTACCTGCTCGAAGACGGCCTGCTCCGGCGCCTGGCCGCATGGGCCGCGCCCACCGACCTGGCGGAGACGCTGGTCCCCGGCCAGACGCTGGTGGGACAGGCTGCCGCCGAGAACCGCACCATCGTCGCCGGCGCCTTGCCCGGGCACTACCTGCAGATCGCCTCCGCGCTGGGCAAGACCGCGCCGAACGCCGTGGTCGCGGCCCCGCTGACGGCCGAGGGCGAGGTCATGGCCGTGGTGGAACTGGGTTTCATCGACAGCCCGCGCCCACTGGAAGACGTGGCCGAACTGCTCGGCCGTACCGCCGAGACCCTGGGCACCGCGCTGCGCACCGCCGCCTATCGCGGCCGGCTCGAGGCCCTGCTGGCCCAGACGCAGCGCCAGGCCGAGGAAATGCAGGTGCAGCAGGAAGAGCTGCGCGTCTCCAACGAGGAGCTGGAAGAGCGCGGCCGCGCGCTGATGGACTCGCAGGCGCGGCTGGAGACCCAGCAGGCGGAACTGGAACAGACCAACGTCCAGCTGGAGGAACACACCCAGCAGCTGGAGAGCCAGAAGGTCGAACTGCTGCAGTTCCAGGCGGAACTGGCGGCCACGGCCAAGGCCCTGCAGCGCTCCAACGAATACAAGTCCGAGTTCCTGGCCAATATGTCGCACGAGTTGCGCACGCCGCTGAACAGCGCGCTGATCCTGGCCAAGCTGCTGCAGGACAACAAGGAAGGCAACATGACGCCGGAGCAGGTCCGGTACGCGGCCACCATTCACTCCTCGAATACCGACCTGCTCAATCTGATCAACGATATTCTCGACCTGTCCAAGATCGAAGCCGGGCACATCGTCGTCGAGCCCGAGTCGGTCCCGCTGGACACGGTCGCCTCGGCGCTGGAGCGCGCCTTCGCGCCGGTCGCCGAGCAGCGCAACGTCGCCTTCCGCATCGAGCGCGCGCCGGGCGTGCCGGCCAGCATCGTGACGGACGACCAGCGGCTGCAGCAGATCCTGCGCAATCTGCTGTCCAACGCCTTCAAGTTCACCGAGCGCGGCGAGGTCACGCTGGCGATGGCCCGCGACGGCGACCACGCGGTGCGCTTCGAGGTCCGCGACACCGGCATCGGCATTCCCAAGGACAAGCAGGAGATCATCTTCGAGGCGTTCCAGCAGGCCGACGGCACCACCAGCCGGCGCTTCGGCGGCACCGGCCTGGGCCTGTCGATCTCGCGCCAGCTCGCCGGCCTGCTCAAGGGCTCGCTGTCGGTGGCGAGCGAACCCGGGGTTGGCAGCGTGTTCACCCTCGTGCTGCCGGTGGCGTTCGAGGCCGCCGAGGGCGCGCAGGCCGTGCAGGCGCTTGACGCCGGCAGCCCGGCACCCGTGCCGGCGCCAGCGGGCGCTCCCCAGTCCGCGGCCGCGTGGCTGGCGCAGCAGGCCGCGCTGCCGGCTGCCCCAGCCCCTAGCGCTGGCGGCACGCCGTTCCCCTTCCCCGCGCCGATCGCCGATGACCGCGCACAGCGCTCGCGCGGCAAGCGGCTGATCCTGGTCATCGAGGACGACACCGACTTCGCGCGCATCCTGTACGACCTCGCGCACGAGCTCGACTTCGACTGCATCCACGCCACCAGCGCCGACCAGGGCCTCGCGCTGGCGCGCCAGCACCAGCCGTGCGGCATCCTGCTGGACGTGGCGCTGCCCGACCATTCCGGCCTGACCCTGCTCGACTGGCTCAAGAGCGATCCGGCCACGCGCCACATCCCGACCCACCTGATCTCGGTCAGCGACCACGCGGAGGCCGCCCTGCACCGCGGCGCCATCGGCTACACGCTCAAGCCCAGCGGGCGCGACAACCTCGCCGCGGTGATCCGCCGGCTCGAGGCGCGCATGGCCCAGCAGGTGCGGCGCGTGCTGGTGATCGAGGACGACGCGGTGCTGCGCGAGAGCATCCGCGCACTGCTGCAGTCGCTGGCGGTGGAGATCGTCACCACCGACACCGTCGCCGGCGCGCTGGCCTGCCTGCAGCAGCAGCCCTTCGACTGCGTGGTGATGGACATGGTGCTGCCCGACGGCAGCGGCCACGACCTGCTCGAGCGGATGGCGGCCGATCCGGACCGTGCCATTCCGCCCGTCATCGTCTACACCGGCCGGCAGTTGTCGGCCGATGACGAGCAGCGCCTGCGCCGTTATTCGAAGTCGATCATCATCAAGGGCGCCCGCTCGCCGGAGCGCCTGCTCGACGAGGTGACCCTGTTCCTGCACAGCGTGGAATCGGCGCTGCCGCCCGAGCAGCAGCGCATGCTGCGCGCGGTGCGCAGCCGCGACGACGCCTTCGAAGGGCGTACCCTGCTGCTGGTAGAGGACGACGCGCGCAATATCTTCGCGCTGTCCAAGGTCATCGAGCCGCTGGGCGCCACCGTGGAGATCGCCCGCAACGGCCGCGAGGCGCTCGAGGTGCTGGACGGGCGCGACGATATCGACCTGGTGCTGATGGACGTGATGATGCCGGAGATGGACGGCCTGACCGCGATGCGCCATATCCGCGAGCAGCCCAGGCACGCCACGCTGCCGATCATCGCGCTCACCGCCAAGGCGATGTCCTCCGACCGCGAGGCCTGCCTGCTGGCCGGCGCGAACGACTACATCGCCAAGCCGATCGAAGTGGACAAGCTGCTGTCACTGTGCCGGGTATGGCTGCACGCGAACTGAACCGGGGCGCGCCCACGCAGGCCGCGTCCGACGAGGACTTCGAGCTGGAACTGGACCTGCTGCTGCAGGCGATCTTCCGCAAGTACCAGCACGACTTCCGGGAGTACTCGCGCGCCTCGCTGCGGCGCCGGCTGACGCAGGCGCTGGGCGACCTGGGCCTTGCGACGCTGTCGCAGCTGCAGGACCGCATGCTGCGCGAGCCGGCGCTGTTCTCGCGCCTCTTCCAGTACCTGACGGTGCAGGTCAGCGACATGTTCCGCGACCCAAGCTATTTCCGCGCGATCCGCGAGCAGGTGGCGCCGGTGCTCAAGACCTATCCGTCGGTCAAGGTGTGGGTGGCGGGATGCAGCAGCGGCGAGGAGCTGTGGTCGCTGGCCATCCTGTTCGCCGAGGAAGGGCTGCACGAGCGCACCACCTTCTATGCCACCGACATCAATCCCGATGCCCTGGCGGCGGCGCGCGCCGGCGTCTACGAGGCGGGCCGCCTGCGCGGCTTCGGGCGCAACTACCAGCTCGCCGGCGGACGCCGCTCGCTGGCCGACTACTACCATGCCGCCTATGGCAAGGCCAAGTTCGACGCCAGCCTGATCGAGCGCACGGTGTTCGCCGACCATAGCCTGGCCACCGACAGCGTGTTTCAGGAGGCGCAGCTGATCTCCTGCCGCAACGTGCTGATCTACTTCGACCGCGCGCTGCAGAACCGCGCCATCGGCCTGTTCCGCGACGCGCTGGTGCGGCGCGGTTTCCTCGGGCTGGGCAGCAAGGAGAGCCTGCAGTTCACCGCCCACGCCGACGCGTTCGAGCCGGCCGCCGCCAGCGAGCGGCTGTACCGCAAGCTATGAGCACGCATCCGGGGCCCCGCGGCAGCGGCGAGAGCGGTGTCAGCACCGCGACCGCGGCCGTGCGCCCGGCGGCTGCGCTGCAGGCGGTGGCGATCGGCGCTTCGGCCGGCGGCATCGATGCGCTGAACGCGCTGTTGCCGCTGCTGCCGGGGGACTTCGCCCCCTCCGTGCTGATCGTGCTGCATCTGCGGCCCGACACGCCGAGCCTGCTCAGCGAGATGTTCAGCCTGCGCTGTGCGCTGCCGGTGCGCGAGGCCGAGGACAAGATGCCCGTGCTGCCGGGTCACGTCTACGTGGCCCCGCCCGACTACCACCTGCTGGTCGAGAGCCACGCCGATGGCAGGCGCTTCGCGCTGTCGGTGGAGCCGCCGGTGCGGTTCTCGCGCCCGTCCATCGACGTGCTGTTCGAGTCGGCCGCGGTGGCCTGGCACGACGCGCTCCTCGGCGTGGTGCTCAGCGGCGCCAACGACGACGGCACGCGCGGCCTGCAGGCGATCCGCGCGCGCGGTGGCCGCGCCTGGGTGCAGGCGCCCGAGACGGCGCAGGCGAGCGAGATGCCGAGCCACGCGATCGCCGGGGGGCCGGTGGACGAGATACTGACTATCGAAGATATCGGCAGCCGCCTGCGGCAAGCCGACCTGTGAACAAGACATGGCAAAACCCGTCAAGATCCTAGCCGTCGACGACATCCCGGGCAATCTCGCCGCGCTGGATGCGGTACTGGACCGGCCCGACATCGACATCGTGCACGCCGGCTCGGGGCAGCGCGCGCTGGAACTGCTGCTGGAGCACGAGTTCGGGCTGGCGATCCTGGACGTGCACATGCCGGAGATGGACGGCTTCGAGCTGGCCGAGCTGATGCGCGGCAGCGCCCGCACGCGGCATATCCCCATCCTGTTCCTGACCGCCGCCGGGCGAGACATGCAGCGCACTTTCCGCGGCTACGCCGCCGGCGCGGTGGACTTCCTGTACAAGCCCATCGACGCCACGATCCTCGCGGCCAAGGTCGACGTCTTCGTGCAGCTGGCGCGCCAGAAACAGTTGCTGGCCGAACAGCTCGAAACCACCCAGCGCCTGCTCAAGGCCAACGAGATGCTGATGGCCGTGCTGGCGCACGACCTGCGCACGCCGCTGTCCGCCATCCTGGCTTCCACCTCGTTTCTGGAGCGCTTCGGCGGCGAAGAGAAGCTGGCCCCCGCCACCGACCGCATCCGACGCAGCAGCCAGCGCATGGTGCGCATGGTCGATCAGCTGATGCATATCGCCCGGCTGCACGGCGGGCGGGTGCAACTGTCGCCGCGGCAGGCCGATGTGCGCGAGCTGTGCGTGGCCATCATCGACGAGCACGAGAGCCGGCGCGAGGCCCCGCACGACGGCACCGCCTCGCGCATCACGCTCGCCTGCGAGGGCGTGACGACGGCGGCGATCGATGCCGACCTGCTGTCGCAGGCACTGTCGAACCTTGTGGGCAATGCACTGCAGCACGGCGCACCGGGCGCACCGATCGAGGTGCAGGTGGACGGCGCGCATCCGGCCCGGCTGCTGATCGCGGTGCGCAACGGCGGCGTCATCCCCGCCGACGTGCTGCCGCATATCTTCGACGCCTTCCGCTCGGGCCGCTCCGGCGGCAGCGCGGACGGACTGGGACTGGGACTCTATATCGCCCGCGAGCTGGTGACGCTGCACGGCGGCCAGATCCGCGTGGATTCGACGCCCGAGCACGGCACCCGCTTCACGATCACGCTGCCCCGCGAAGCGGCCGGGGCCGTCATGCAGGAATAGCCGCAGCGCCGCGGGACTGGTCCGCCCCGACGCTATTCGGCGGTGCGCACCGGCGCGGCGCCCACGCCGATCCCCTGCAGCACGCTCAGCAGCTCGGACAGCGTCACGGGCTTGCTGATATGCGCATTGAAGCCGGCTTCCATCACGCGCCTGACGTCATTGGGGCGGCCATAGCCGGTCAGCGCGACGGCCGGCACGGTGGCGCCGCGCGGCTCGCGGCGCAGGGTTTCGAGAAACTGGCAACCGTCCATGTCCGGCATGCCGATATCGGACAGCACCACGTCGAAGTCTTCGCCCCGTGCGATTTCCAGCGCCTTGTACGCGTTGCTGGCGGTGGTCACCACCGCGCCCTCGATGGCCAGCAGGTCGCCGAACGCCTCCAGCGTGTCTTCGGTGTCGTCGACCAGCAGCACCCGCACGCCCTGGAGCACGCCCTGCGTCGGTGCCTCCTTGGCCGGCATCGCCGCCGGCGCATCGAGCGGCAGCCACACCGTGAAGCGCGCACCGCGCCCGGGCCCCTCCGACGACGCCTCGACGCTGCCGCCGTGCAGCGCGGTCAGCTCCTTGACCAGTGCCAGCCCGATGCCCAGGCCCGCCTTGCCAGCCAGTTTGGCCGCCGTGCTCTGCGCGAACATGTCGAAAATATGGGGCAGGCTCTCGGGCACGATGCCCATGCCGTTGTCCACCACATCGACCCGCGCCATCCCGTCCTCGGCGCGCAGCGACAGCACGACCGTGCCGCCGCGCGGGGTGAACTTCAGCGCGTTGCTGGCAAGGTTCCAGATGATCTGTTCGACGCGCACCGCATCGGCGTGGATCCACAGCGGCTCGTCCGTGCACTCCAGCCGCACCGCCACGCCGCTTTCCTCGCCGTCGCGGCGCAGCGCCTCGACGATCGCCTCCAGTACCCGCACCACGTCCACGGCGGTGCGCCGCAGCGCAAGCTTGCCGGTGTGCACCCGCGAGAAATCCAGCAGGTCGTCGATGATCTTGGCCTGGCCCATCACCGCGCGCTGGATCGTCTCGGTCGCGCGCACGGCCGTGCCGGTCGTCTGCACCGCCGGCAGGCGGCTCAGTATCTCGGCGTTGACGTGGATCAGGTTCAGCGGATGCTTGAGCTCGTGCGACATGATCGCCAGGAACTCATCCTTGAGCTGGTTGGCCGCCTGGGCCTTGGCGCTCATCTCGCGCTGCGCCTGCAGCTGCGTCTCGCGCTCGTTTTCCGCGCGCTTGCCGCCCGTGGCATCGCGCGCGATCTTGGCATAGCCGCGCACCGCACCGTGCGACAGCGGCGTCATCACCCCGCTGCAGAACAGCCGTGTGCCGTCGCGGTGCATGTGCCAGCGCTCGTCCTCGGCACGGCCGTCCTCGCGCGCGCGCCGCATCTCCTCGATGTGCGCCCCCGCGGCCAGGTCCTCCGGGGTGAAGATGATGGAGCCCGGCACCCCGAGCATCTCTTCCTCGGTGTACCCGAACATGCGCTCGGCCCCCTTGTTCCACGTGGTGACGAGCCCCGACGGGTCCATCGTGATGATGGCGTAGTCCTTGGTGCTCTCCAGTACGAAACTGACGCGCTCCTCGCCCGCGCGCAGGCGCTCCTCCGCGCGGCGGCGCCCGGTGATGTCGATGAAGGTCAGCACCGCACCCTCGATGCGATCCTCCGTGGTGCGGTACGGGAGCAGGCGGGCGATGTACCAGCGCTCGTCGTTGCCGGTCACCTCGCGCTCGATCATGCGCAGCGAGGTAAATGTCTCGGCCACGTCGTCGGCCAGCTTCGCGTAGTCCAGCCGGTGCGTGATATCGAGCAGCGAGCGGCCCACATCCGACGGGATGATGCTGAAGATGTCGACCGCGCGCGGCGTATAGCGCTTGATGCGCAGCGCGCTGTCCACGAAGATCGTGGCGATGTCGGTCGAAGCGATCAGGTTCTGCAGGTCGTCGTTGATCTTGCCCGTTTCCTCGACCTTCATCTTCAGTTCGTGGTTGACGGTGATCAGCTCCTCGTTGATCGACTGCAGCTCTTCCTTGCTGGTCTCCAGCTCCTCCGTGGCCGAGCGCAGCTCCTCGTTGATGGCCTGCAGCTCCTCGTTGGACGCCTTCAGTTCCTCGGTGGAGGTCTCCGCGTGCTCGATGGTGGTCTGCAGCTGATCCTTGGTCCGCTGCAGCTCGGACTCCAGCTGGGCCAGCATCGAGTCCTCGCCCGCCACGGTCTTGCTTTCGTGGCTGAGCGTGTCTTCCACCTCGTCGAACAGCACCAGCACGAACTCCGCGCCGCCGTCGGGATCGCGGAACGGGCGCGCCGTCATGTTGACGTAGAACGTCCTGCCCTCGCGCTCGATGCGCGTGCGGCGGGCCTCGACGCTCTTGCTGGTCTGCATCGCCTGGTACAGGGCCGTGCGCAGCTCCAGGCGCAGCTCCGGGTACACCAGCGCAACGAGGTTGTGCGACGGCTCGCCGCCGATGTAGCGCAGAAAGCGGCCGGCCCGGTCCGACATATGGATGATGTTGGACTCGTAGTCGATGATGACGCTGGGCGGCGCATATTGCTCGAGCACGCGCTGGTGCATTTCGGCGAACGAGGAGCGGCGGCGCTCGGGCGCGCGCGGCATGCTCAGGTTGCCCCCCAGCGGCCGCAGCTCGGTGCCCAGCGGCAGCGTGGCGGCGTAGCGCGAGGAACGCGACACCGGCTTGGCGCGGAAGATGCGGTTCTTCTTGTCGACCGGCTCGAAATACTTCGCCGCCGAGTCGGCGGATTCCGAACTGCCCAGAAACAGGAAGCCGCCGGGGCGCAACGCGAAGTGGAACATCTCCAGCACTTCGGCCTGCACCTCCCGGTCCAGATAGATCAACAGGTTGCGGCAGCTCACCAGATCCAGCCGCGAGAACGGTGGGTCGCGCAGTACGTTGTGCGCGGCGAACAGCACGTGGTCGCGCAGCGGCTTCTTGACGCGGTAGTACGCCCCCTCCTTGGTGAAGAACTGGCGCAGCCGCGCTGGCGTGACATCGGTGATGATGGATTCCGGATAGCTGCCGGCCCGGCCCACGCCGATGGCCGTGTCGTCGATATCCGTGGCGAACACCTGCACGCCCGGCGGCTGGCTCAGCGTGTCGGCGTACTCGCACAGCAGCATGGCAATCGAATAGGCTTCCTCGCCCGTCGAGCAGCCAGCCGCCCACGCGCGCACCTGCTCCCCGGCCGGCTTGTCTTCGAACAGCAGCGGCACGATATCGCGCTCGATCGCCTCGAACGATTCGCGATCGCGGAAGAAGTTGGTGACGCCAATCAGCATGTCGCGCAACAGGGCGGGCGTTTCGTTCAGATTCGACTGCAGCAGTTCCCGATACGCCCCCAGGTCGGGCACGGCGTTGACCTGCATGCGGCGTTCGAGCCGGCGCAGCACCGTGGCGCGCTTGTAGTGGCGGAAGTCGTGGCCCGTGCGGTTGCGCAGCATGGCGATCACGTCGTGCAGCGCGTCTTCGGCGGCCCGGCTGCGCTCGGGGGTCGGCGGCACGTGGGCCGGCGTGCCGTCGTCGCCGGGCTCGGGCATCTCGATGCGGGAGGCGTTGTCCCACAGTGCCAACAGCTTCTGCGGCATGTCCGCTACGGGCAACACCACGTCGACCGCATTGGTGGCAATGGCGCTGCGCGGCATGCCGTCGTACTCGGCATCGTCGGGCAACTGCGCCATGGTGACGCCGCCGAACTCCTTGACGCGCGCCAGCCCTACCGCACCGTCCGAGCCGGTGCCGGACAGCACGATGGCGAAGGCGCGATGCTGGTGTGCGTCGGCCAGCGTGCGGAAGAACAGATCGATGGCGACATGGCGGCCCTTCGGTCGCCTGGCCTCGTCCACCCGAAGATACCCATCCACCATGGTCAGGTCCTTGCTCGGGGAAATGACGTAGACGTGGTTCTTCTCGATGGGCGTCGGGGAGTTGACCTGTGTCACGCGCAGGCGCGTGGCGTTCTGCAGGATCGAGGCCACGTTGCTCTCGTGGCGCGGCGACAGATGCAGGATGATCACGAACGCCATGCCGCTCTGCGCCGGCATCTGCTCGAAGAATCGCAGCAGCGCCTGCAGTCCGCCCGCCGACGCGCCGATGCCGACCACCGGGAAATCCAGGCTGCTGGGAATCGGTGCGGCGCCAGGCTCGGGCGGTGGGGACGGCTGGCTTTGGTCGTTCATGGGATGGGAAGTGGGAGGCACGTGATCCCGCTATGGTACGCCTGGGGTTTGGCGCATGACAGAGGAACGCGGGCGGCAGCAGCCGCTGCCCCGCAGCCGCACGGAGCCTGCGGCGGCCCTGGATCTTCGCAACGGCATCCGCAAAGGGCGGTTCTCGGCGCCACTTAAACATTAAAGCGCGATTTTTGGCGGAAGCCAGCCGAAGCCCCGCGCTTGCACAATGGGCCCACGTCTTTCCTGTCTTCCCCTGCCATGCCAGACACTGCAACGTACGCCTACGACGCCCAGGCGAGCGCCAGCTTTCGCGCGCGACCCGATGCCGCTTCATCCGCCGTGGCGGACGGGCCGCAGGGGGCGCGCGTGGAGCGGGTGGTCGGGGTCTTCCGCTTTCGCCAGTCCTGCGCGGTGAAGGTCACGATGGCCGGCGACCGGTTTTTCGCGGAGCGGCTGCGATCCCCGGACCAGCCGTTCGCCCGCTCTGCCGCCTCGCACCCGGGACCCGCGCCGCGCGCGACCGCCGGCGGCGCGCTGTCGCGGTGGCAGACGATGCTGGCGGACGTGCTTGCCGGCGTGCTGTACCGGGTCCGCAGCGCGCTTGGGCGGCCCGGCGGCGACCGATGGGAACTGGCCGGGCGCGAGCGCGCCGAAATGGAGGGCCACGCCTACGCGCTGGCCGCGCGGGAAGAGCAGCAGCGGCTCGCCCGCGACAAACACAAGGCGATGCGGGCCGCCGAGGCGGCCCGGGACAGGGAGCTTCATCCGGCGACACTGCCGGCCATGCCCGATGCGCTCGTCGCACGGATCGGATCGTTCCTGCCCGCGCCGGCGTCACTGCACCAGGCGTGCGCGGCCCTGGCGGAGGGTCCGGAGGCCGCCAGGGCTTCGGCGCGGAGCGTGTCGACCCTGTCGGCGCTGCAGGGCGTCGTGCGACAGTGGCTGCAGCCGCCCTCGGCCGATTCCCATCGGCCAACCCTGTCCGCGACCGCCCGAGGGGAAGTCGCCGGCATGCTGGCGAAGCGGCTGCACGCCCTGCCGGAGCCCCAGCAAAGGGCCGGCGCATGCGCGGTGCTGAAGGCGCTGGATGCGGAGCTGATCCGTACCGGACAGGCGGCCGGCGCGCTGCTGCATCTGGCGCAGTCGATGGCGTCCATCGGAAGCTGGTATCAGCCGATGCCGGAGTGGCCCGAGGCCCGCTTGCTGGAGGCGATCCGCGGCATGCCCGCCGCCTCGCGGGTCGGTCCATGCCTGGCGCTGCTCAAGCACGGCACCAAGTTGCAACAGGAGGAGGCCGCCAGGCACCTGATGCCGTCGGCCGATTGGGTCGGTCCGTCCCCGTCCGTGCCGGCGTCGCGCCAGGGCGAGGTCGTGCAGGGGCTGCTGGCATGGTGCAAGGCCGACCGATCGTGGTACCGGTTCGATATCTGGGAGGCCATGCTGCGTTTTGCCGTGGAGTTGCCGGACCAGGTGGTCGTGGCAGCCCCGGCGGAAGGCGCCGGCGCATACGGGAAGAGCACCGTCGCCCTGAAGTCCATGGTCTTGTCGCAACTGCTGCGCAACGCGCCGCACTCCTCGTCGTATCGGAATCCGCAATGGCCATGGGAAAAGGCCGATGCCTCTGCCGCGGCGCCCGGCAAGACAGGCTGGGACCGGCTGTTCGAGATGGCCGCCGGCTGGCCGCTCTCTCATGCCACGCCGGTCATCGCGGGGCTGCTCGGCACCTTGACGTACCGGACAGAGCAGGATCGCGCGATGCGGCTGGAGCAGGTGGAGCGCTGGGTGCAACAGGTCAGGCCCTCGCCCGAGCAGCGGCTGGCCATCGAACTGGCCGCCTTCCACTTGCGCACGCCCGAGCATGGCGTTGCGCACTGGCCGCGGCTATGGACGCTGTGGACGAGCAGCGGTTCGCAGCGTGAAATGGCGACGGGCTTGCGCATCCTCGACTTGTTCCGGCATCGCCCCGACCGGGCCAATTGGGCCAGCGAACTGCTGCCACGGCTCGGCGCACTCCAGCCCGCGGAACGCGCCGCACTGCTTGCCGGCGTCCCTGCCGAGATGTTCCGCGACGTCAAGGAGCCCATCCTCGCCGAAGAGGTGGAATATCTGGCGACCATGGGCCATCTGGAGCCGATGGCACGCTGGATCGAACGCTACCGGTATGACAAGGAAATGCTGGCCCCGATCCGCGCCGCCTTCGCCCCCCTGCCCGCGGCGCGGCAGGCCGAATGCCTGCTGCACATCCATCGCGGCACCCGGGTACCGAAGTCGATGGTCAATGCCGTTCTCCACGCGATCGAGCAGCGGCAGATCGATGCGGCGACCGCGGCTTCGGTCATCGGCGCATTGGCCGACCGGTTTGCCGCCCGTTGCAAGGAAGCAAGCACCGGGTGGGGGGTGGACATCCGCCTGATCGCGCGGCTGGCCGATCTGCTGCCGCAAGTGGATGCCAGCCACGATGCCGACTTGCTGGCCCGCCTCGCGCATCTTGCCGACGTCATGCAGATGCGCGCGCGGTGGAGCAAGGAGCCGGCGGCCCCCGCGCTGGCCCGCCGCATCCGCGATGCGGCATGGAAAGCGATCGGCGGCGATGGAACCGATACACACATCCGCCGCGCCGCGCTCGATGCGCTGTTTCCGCTGCTGGTCGACCGGGAAGGCTATCTGAAGTTCTCCGCCCAGACGTACACCGATGCGCTCGCGGTCGCGACCACGCTGCCCGCGGCGGAACGGGCGGACATGCTGGTGAAGCTCGAACGCCTGGAGCGCCGTCTCGATATGGGATACGGCACACGGCACTTCGACCCCGCCCGGGAAGCGCTATGGCACGCCATCATGACGCTGCCGGAACAACGGATCGCACGGGGGCTGGCCCTGGCGGCGCCGTGGTTTCTGGAGCCATCGCGATACGGGGAGCCGCGCCAGGCGGAGTACGAGAAGGCGGCGCGGGAGTTCGACGCGCGCTGGCGCGCGGTTCCGCCGGAGGACCGCAGCGCCCTCTATCCCCATCAACTGGAAGCCGCGCGAGGCCGCGGCGCAACGGCCGGGACGAAGGCGCGGCACTGAGGCGCGCCACGCACCGGGAGCGCGCCATGAAAAAAGGCCAGACGGATGTCTGGCCTTTTCTGTGTGTGGTGGCCGAAGGGCTATCGAACAACTGACGCAAATCCGCTTATCTACAAGGATTTGCGATGCTGCCCCTTCCAATATGCCCCCAAAGTTGCCCCCACCGGGGTGGCCTTGTTTGTGTATGAGAAACATGCACCTCCCTGCGGACCTGCAACCGCCGTAAGCGAACGGCTTCATCTTGCGGGCAACAGACCGATCGTGCTGTCGCGTCTTCCGCGCCTGGGCATGCCGCTAAGGTAAAGTTCTGCTTTTTGTCGTATTCCGCACGCAGGACCGCATGCCACTGAAGAAATCCGATCTGTACTCTTCCCTTTGGGCTTCCTGTGATGAGCTCCGTGGCGGCATGGACGCTAGCCAGTACAAGGACTACGTCCTTTTCATGCTCTTCATCAAGTACATCAGCGACAAGTACGCTGACAGTGACGAGTTCGCCCCACCCGTTGTGATCCCCAAGGGCGCCAGTTTCAAGGACATGGTGTCGCTCAAGGGCAAGGCCGACATTGGCGACAAGATCAATACGACGATCATTCAGCCACTAATTGACGCCAACAGCCGGCTGGCGCGCAGCGATTTCCCAGACTTCAACGACCCTAACAAGCTGGGCGAAGGCCAGGCCATGGTGGACCGGCTTTCCAATTTGATCGACATCTTCCAGAAGCCGGGACTGGACTTCTCCAAGAACCGCGCCGAGCACGACGATATCCTGGGTGACGCCTACGAGTACCTGATGCGGCACTTCGCCCAGGACTCCGGTAAGAGCAAGGGCCAGTTCTACACTCCGGCTGAAGTCAGCCGCGTTATCGCCAAGGTAATCGGCATCACGCCGGAGAACACCAAGGCCGCCACGACCGCGTACGACCCGACCTGCGGATCCGGTTCGTTGCTGCTCAAGGTGGCCGCTGAAGCGGGAAAGCGAATCACCTTGGAAGGACAGGAAAAGGACGTGACCACGGCTGGTCTAGCGCGGATGAACATGATCCTGCACGACTTTCCAACCGCCAATATCCTTTCCGGCAACACCTTGGCCGCGCCCAAGTTCAAGGACGGCGAAGGGCTGCGCACCTACGACTATGTGGTCGCCAACCCGCCCTTTTCCGACAAGTCTTGGAGCACTGGTCTCACGCCGGAACATGATCCTTACCAGCGCTTTGGCTGGGGCGTGCCGCCTGCGAAGCAAGGCGACTACGCTTACCTGCTTCATATCATCCGCAGCATGAAGGCCGCGGGCAAGGCTGCCTGCATCCTGCCCCACGGTGTGCTGTTCCGGGGTAATGCTGAAGCGGCCATTCGCAAACAGCTTGTGCGCTCCGGCATTCTTAAGGGGATCATTGGCCTGCCGCCCAATCTCTTCTACGGCACCGGCATCCCCGCCTGCATCCTGGTGCTTGATAAGGAGAATGCTGCCGCCCGCAAGGGCGTGTTCATAATCGATGCGAGCAAGGGCTTCATCAAGGACGGCAACAAGAACCGTCTGCGTGAGCGGGACATCCACAAGATCGTGGACACCTTCACTCAGCAAATCGATATCCCGCGCTACGCCCGCATGGTCCCTTTCGCGGAGATCGCCGAGGCGAAGAACGACTTCAACCTCAACCTGCCGCGCTACATCGACAGCAGCGCGCCGGAAGACATTCAGGACATCGACGCCCATCTGAACGGCGGCATCCCGGAACGGGACATCGACGCCTTTGCCGCTGACTGGCAACAGATGCCCGGTCTGCGATCTGTCTTGTTTGAATCGGCGGGCCGTCCAGGCTACGTCCGCCTCAAGTTGCCGGTGGGCGAGATAAAGTCCGCCATCCTCGGCCATGCCGAATTCACCGCCTTCACCAGCAGGGTGAAAACGCTGTTCGACAAATGGCGCGAGGCGATTATGCCGCGCCTCACTGGCTTTGACCAAGGCGACCACCCCAAAGCTCTGATCCACACCGTATCCGAAACGCTCCTTGCCGCCTTCCGGGCCGCGCCTCTGCTCGACCCATACGATGTCTATCAGCACCTGATGGACTACTGGGCCGAGACCATGCAGGACGATGCCTACCTGATCGCTGCCGACGGCTGGGTGGCCAAACCGTCGCGCATTGTCGAAACCGACAAGAAAGGCAAGACGAGGGACAAGGGCTGGGCCTGTGACCTGATTCCCAAGCCTTACCTCGTCGCCCGCTACTTTGCCGAGGAACAGGAGGCACTGGAGGCCAAGCAGGCCGAGTTGGAAGCCATTATTAGCCAAATCGCCGAACTGGAAGAGGAGCACGGCGGCGACGACGCTGCTTTCGGCGGCTTCGACAAAATCAATGCCGCACAGGTAAAGGACCGCATCAAGGAGATCGGTTCCGACCCCGCGGCGCGTGACGAGTCGGCGGTGTTGAAGCGATGGCTCAAGCTCTGCGAACAGCAAAACCAGCTCAAGAAGGCCGTCAAGGAATTGGACGCTCAGCTGGACCGGCAAGCCCACGACCACTACGACAAGCTGAGCGCGGATGAGATCAGGACGCTGGTGGTGGACGACAAATGGCTGGCACGGCTGGCCACCGACCTACAAGCGGAACTGGACCGCGTCGGCCAAAGCCTGGCCGGCCGCATTCGCGAATTAGCCGACCGCTACGCTACGCCGCTGCCGCAACTGTTGAATGACATTTCGCTGCTGTCAAGCAAGGTGGAGGATCACCTCAAGCGGATAAGGGGCATGTAATGACAAATTGGCATACGTTACCTTTAGGCAAGGTAGTCACATTCCAGCGCGGCTATGACCTACCGCATCGAGCTCGCAAAGCTGGAGGTGTTCCGCTTGTTAGCTCGGCTGGAATTACGGATTGCCACCACGTAGCAATGGTCGAGGCCCCCGGTGTCGTTACGGGTCGATATGGAACTATCGGCGAATTGTTCTATCTTGACCGACCTTTTTGGCCGTTGAACACGACCCTATATGTAAGCGAGTTCCATGGCAACCATCCGAAGTTCGTTTATTACCTGCTGCAGAGATTCGACTTTCATTCCTTTAGTGGAAAAAGTGGCGTTCCCGGAGTAAACCGCAATGACTTGCATGAAGAAGTCGTGTCGGTTCCGCCGGACATCGATGAACAGCGAGCCATTGCCAAAGCGCTATCTGATGTGGATGCGCTTCTCGACGGGCTGACCCGGCTAATCGTCAAGAAGCGCGCCCTTAAGCAGGCAACCATGCAACAACTTCTCACTGGCCGAACTCGCCTGCAGGGTTTCCGGGAGGAGTGGAAATCGAAGCGTCTAGGAGAAATGGCAGATATACGAAGCGGTGGAACTCCAAGTACAGCTGATGCCGCCGCATGGAGTGGCGACATTCCGTGGTGTACGCCTACGGACATAACAGCTCTGGCAGGAAAAAAGTACTTAGGTGAAACCAGCAGGCGCATAACGGACCACGGGTTGAAGACAAGCTCGGCCGAATTTATACCGCCATATTCTGTCGTGATGACGTCGCGCGCTACGATTGGGGAATGTGCGATCAATACCGCACCTGTCACTACAAACCAGGGGTTCAAAAACTTTGTGCCCTTCGGCGAAACGGATGTCGATTTTCTTTACTATTTGTTGCAACGGCAAAAGCAAGGCCTTATCAGCCTATGCGGCGGCAGTACGTTTCTGGAGATCGGGAAAGGGCCATTATGCGAGTACGAAGTTTTGGTCCCACAATCGAAAGCTGAACAGATTGCAATCGCAGCCGTCCTCTCCGACATGGACGCCGAACTGGCCGCCCTCGAAGCCCGTCTCGCCAAAACCCGTGCCTTGAAGCAAGCCATGATGCAGGAACTGCTGACAGGCCAGACTCGACTGCTCGCCCCGGAGGCCGTCCATGCCTGAACAGCCGCGTTCCGAACGAAAAACCCAGAACCGCATCGTCGCGCTCTTCACGGACAAGTCGCGCCCGGACTGCCTTGGCTACGACTACCTGGGCGAATGGAATAAGCGGGAGAACAACCGCCCCATTGAGGTCGAATATCTCCGAGCCAACCTCCTGGCGCGCGGCTACTCCGACGCTCACATCGCCGCCGCGCTCCAAAAGCTGGAAACGGCAGCCGATGCGACAGGCATTACCCTGTACCAAGCCAACCTACGCACCTACCAGTTGCTGCGCTACGGTGTGGATGTGCAGGTGGCCGCCGGTCAGCCTCACGACAAAGTACACCTGATTGACTGGACTACACCGGACAACAACCACTTCGCCGTGGCCGAAGAGGTCACGCTCAAGGGCGGTCACCAGCGCCGGCCGGATATCGTGCTGTACATCAACGGCGTCGCGATCGCCGTGCTCGAGCTCAAGCGCAGCTCGGTAGAGGTAGCCGACGGCGTGCGTCAGCTCATCACCAATCAAGAAGAGATCTTCAACAAGAGCTTCTTCAGCACAGTGCAGCTCGTGCTTGCCGGTAGCGATTCGCAAGGGCTGCGCTATGGCACCACTGGCACGCCCGAGCAATTCTTTGTGGAATGGAAGGACGAGGCACCGCCCGCTGCGGGTATGACGCTGAAATCGGGCAGCCTACTCGACCGGCCACTGACTCAGCTATGTGACAAGCCCCGTCTGCTTGACCTGCTTCGTAACTTCATCATCTTCGACGCTGGCCAGAAGAAGGTGCCGAGGCAGCACCAGTACCACGGTGTTAAGGCAGCGCAGGAGCGGGTCGCCAAGCGCGAAGGGGGTGTGATATGGCACACCCAGGGCAGCGGCAAGAGCATCCTGATGGTCCTGATCGCTAAGTGGCTGCTGGAACATGACCCGGCGGCTCGGATCTTCGTCATCACTGATCGCGATGAGCTGGACAAGCAGATCGTCGGCGTCATGCGTAACGCCGGGGTAATCGGCGAGGACAGTCCGTCGCCGCGCATCACCTCTCGGGCCGAGCTGATCGAGAAGCTGGGTGCCACCACACCGCGCCTGCTTTGCGCGCTGATCCATAAGTTCGACACCACCGATCTGAAAGGCGCGCCGCCCAAGGTCCATGGGCGCTTCTACGTCTTTGTTGACGAATGCCATCGCACCCAGGGCGGTGGTATGAACAAGCAGATGAAGCGCTGGTTAGAAGGGGCGATCTTTATCGGCTTCACCGGCACGCCGCTGCTGCGCAAGGACAAGCAGATGACGCGGGACGTGTTTGGCACCTACATCCACACCTATAAGTTCCACCAAGCCGTAGCCGACAAGGTGGTACTGGACCTTAAGTATGAGGCCCGGGACGTGCCCCAGCGGCTAGGGTCCCGAGCCGCCATCGACAAGTGGTTCGAACAGAAGACCAAGCACCTTAACAACTTCCAGAAGTCCATCCTCCGTCGGCGCTGGGCGACGATGGAGGAGCTGATGAGCGCGTCAGAGCGCAAGTTGCGCATCATTGCCGACATCATTCAGGACTTCGCACTGAAGCCGCGTTTGAACAACGACCGTGGCACGGCGATTTTGGTGGCTGCTTCGATATACGACGCCTGCCATTACTTCCAGCTGTTCCAAACTACGCCGTTTGGGAAGTACTGCGGCTTGGTCACCTCCTTTGAGCCCAACCATAACGCCATTTCACGGGAGTCCGCCAACAGCGACGAGCGCTTCAAGTTCGATACGTACACCAAGCATGTGCTTGCGCAAGGCCAAACGACCAAGCAGTACGAGGATGAGGTGAAGCGCCGCTTCAAGGATGAGCCGGCTAACCTGAAGCTGTTGATCGTAGTGAGCAAGCTGCTGACTGGGTTCGACGCACCCAGCTGCACCTACATCTACCTCGACAACGAACTTCGCGATCACAACCTGTTCCAGGCAATCTGCCGCACCAACCGGCTGGACGGCGACGACAAGGATTACGGCCATATCGTCGACTACAAGGAGCTGTTCGGGGACGTGCAGCAAGCAATCGCCGTCTATAGCTCCGACGAACTGGACATCGACGCTGGCAACGGCGGCGAGAATAACGTCCACCTAAAGGACGCGCTGGCAGAAGGCAGAAAGCAGCTGGAGGACGCGCAGCAAGCCCTGCACTACCTGTGCGAGCCCGTGCCCCAGCCCCAAGAGGTCGAGCAGTACTTACACTACTTCTGCGGCGATGCGGCCAATCCCAATGCGCTGAACGAGACCGAACCTTTGCGGGTGTCGTTCTATAAGGCGGTAGCCTTGTTTACCCGGGCCTATGCCGAGGTATCCCAAAACCTGGCTGAAGCTGGCTACACCGATTCAGAAGCCATGGCCTTACGGCATGAGGTCGAGTTCTACACCGATATCCGTGCTGCCATTAAGAAGCACTCGGGGGAGGAGCTTGACATCAAGCCCTACGAGGCGGACATGCGCCACCTCATCAACACATACATCCACGCCGATACAGCTACCGAGCTGGGGGAGTTGGGTGAGTTGTCGCTGACGGAACTGATCATCGAGACTGGCATCCACGACGCTATCGCCAGGAAGCTGAATGAGAAAGGCAAGCTGACCAAGAATGCCATCGCCGAAGGCATCATCAACAACGTCCGCAAAACCATCATCCGCGACCATCTGACGGATCCGAAGTTTTACGATCACATGTCTAAGCTGCTGGACGACCTGATCAAGCAAAGCCGGGACGATGCACAAGCCTATGAGGAATTCCTACGCAAGGCCGAGGAACTGGTGCGCAAGCTCGCCGCGAAGCAGCCGCAAGTTGACGTGCCGACAGTCTTGCACGGCAACCGGGAAGCCACGGTGCTCTTCAACAACCTGGCGTCGATCGCCACCGAGCACTTTGACTGCCCTGCCGATGACGACGGCAAAGCGGAACTGGCCCTCCAGATCGACATGGCCATCCGCGAGCACGCCCCCGCCGGTTGGCAGGAGGACGCCGAGGGCCCGCGCGGTGCCCAGGTGCTGAACGCGCTGTTCCCGCTCTTCAAACGGGACCGTACGGCGACCAGAGCGATGTTCGAGATCATCAAAAACCAGCAAGGTTATCTGTGACCGAGATTATCCAGCTCGGTGAGCTGACCATCGAAGTAACGCGCAAGGTGGTCAAGAACGTACACCTCTCCGTGCATCCGCCTGCTGGTCACGTCACCCTTGTGGCACCGCTTAGCACGCGCTTGGAAGTAGCCCGCTCCTATGCCATCTCCAAGCTCGGATGGATTCGGGCCCAACAGGCAAGGCTCCAGGCCCAAGCCAGGGAAACGCCACGACAGTATGTGGAGCGGGAGAGCCATTATCTTTGGGGGCGGCGCTACCTGCTTTCAGTGGAGGAGTTGGAGGCCAGGCCCCAAGTAAAGCTGGATCATCGGCGCATCACCTTGGTAGTTCGCCCTGGTAGTTCGCCGGAAGAACGCGAGGCGGTTGTCCGCGATTGGCATCGTGCCTTGTTGCACCAGACGATTCCAGCGCTCATCGAGAAATGGCAGCCGGTGCTAGGGGTGTCGGTATCCGCTTATTTTCTGCAGCGTATGAAGACAAAGTGGGGCGGCTGTAATCACCGCACCGGCACGATCCGCTTGAACACCGAATTGGTCAAGAAGCCCAAGGACCTGCTGGAGTACGTCGTGGTGCATGAGATGCTGCACCTGATCGAGCCGACGCATAGTTCGCGTTTCATTGACCTGCTGGACAAACACTATCCGAGCTGGCGGGACGCTCGCGCGGAGCTGAATGAGCTGCCGTTGGCGGCCGAGTCTTGGGATAGCAAACGGTGAAATTCCGTCGGAAGATTCAGGAGTGACATACGTGTGCTGGCATGCGTACCGACTTGCGTACCCGCTTGCGTACCTGCAGGACTACGCCAGAAAAATTGTCCCGACCCAGTAGCACTACCCGGACGACCGAGCGTAGATTGCATGATGTTTCCAACGCGGAGATCGGGATGACCCGTCTAGGCGAACCGAGCATCTTCAATTGCCCCGCCTGTAACCTTGGCACGCGAGTGCGCCAATACCTCAGCGTTAATGACTTCTGGCAAGTGCGCTGGTCCGATGGTTACACGTCGGGCTGGCCGTCAGCGGAGGTGCCGCTGCGCCGGTGCTATCGCTGCGGGCATGTCTATTGGTTGGATGATGCACGCATCCGTTCCATTGGTCGCAAAGAGGAACCCCTAGTTCACGGTCGGCGATGGATGTCCCGGCTGCTGCGTGGCCGGCGTCCCGCTCCGGTCAATGCGGACCTTGATATAGAACCAGACGGGATCGGACGGGCCCTCGATACGGACGGGTACATTCTCGCCCTAGAGGCCCTTGCGGATGGAGCCCGGCACCGCGAATGCGTCCTGCGAACCTACCTCTGGTGGCACTTTAATCATGCCCGACGCCGTAACGGAAACTGGCCTGACGACATCTCTCGCCGGATCCGCGAATTGGTGGAGCCGGCGAACCAAGTCGCCTTGTTGCGTCTTCTTGAAGCGCAACAGAATCTCTCGGAAGACGTGCAGTTGCGGCGCGCCGAACTGTTGCGACAACTGGGCGATTTTCACGCCGCTGCCGCGTGCTTGGACGCCGTAGTGAACCCCGGCCGCGCCGGCCAAGTGGCAGTACTGCGCGAGCGGATCACGGCCCGGGACGTCTTGCCTTGCGTCCTGGTCGCGTCGCCGGAGATGGCGGACGAGCTAGATTTGCTCTAGCCATCGCGATGGCTTCATAGAACATCGCTGTCTGGTCCGGCTTGGCGGCATTCCGATGCCTATGATCTGCTCGGCGCCTGAACATCGTTCGACCTGTAGGCTTGCATGGTGCCTTCCCTGACAGACGAATTCTTTCAGTGGGACAAGGGGACGCAGGGGGCGATCCGCCGCCACGGTTGTGCAGCGTCCCACGAAGGGAGCAAGGATAGGGGACGCAGGGGACGGGCGGCTACCCCCGGAGAACGCCTAGGGAACGGCGCCGTCCCCTTTTTCCCCCTTCGTGAAAGGCTGCGGGGGACGCTGATCCCTGCGTCACCACTGGCGTCCCCTCGATCCCACCGTGTCCCCTTGGACAGACCGGCGAGCTTGTGAAGCTCCCGTTACCCTTCCCATTCCCACATACGTTGCGTGAACACATAGCAACGGGTCGGCCCCATTCCCGGCAGCCTGGGCTTCTGGGTGGACTTGCCATCGCCGCCAGGGATGACCCAACCGGAGCCGAGCAGTACACGGGTCACGGCTTTGCTGTCGAACCCATGGCACACCTCCCGCTTGAACGCCTCAGGCAGCACCAGGAATTCGCGACCGCCGTTTGCGCTGGTACGTTGGAATCCAGCTCGGTTGATAACCCGGGATTCCCGCTCGGCATTCACGTCCTCGAACCGACTTGCGCCGTGTGCTTCAAAAAAGCCCCGGACTTGGGCAAGGATGGCGCGATCTTCGCGGTTGCCCGAACCGCCGAAGGAATCCAGCCACGCACGGAAGCAAGCCTTCGACGCCTGGACCGCTTCCCCCTTGTGCCACCCCGTCAACCCATAGTCCGACGCCAACTCCCCAGCAATGCCCACCAAGGCGAAACGTCGTGCGACGCGGGACACTTGGCCCGCCGCACCCGCAGGGATAACTTGTGCCATGAAGTCCGACATTCCATCGTGCAGCAAGCGCGACAGCGCGTGCCGGTCGGCCACAATGTATTGCAACCAACCGAGCCCCACGGCACCATGGTTGCGGTTCGTGGCTTCCTGAAAGGCGACCGCCAGTTCGGCTGGCGTGCCGTAGCTATGCAACTGCTCGAAGGTTCCCATTCCGGCACCGGCGTCAGCCTCGATCTCCGCAAGGCGAATCTCCTGACCCGCGTTCGCGCGCTTGCCCACACTAGCCATCAGCGCGCACAACGATTCCTCACCGGCAGACAAGAACAGCAAGCGCCAGCGGGCCGCAGCACGGGCAGCGCCCGACCGGGTGGCCCGTACTTTTCCTTGGCCATTAGCCAAGAGGTAGGCGGCGTCGCCCGCCTCCTTCGGGTCGATCTGGGACAGCTCATCCAGAATCAGCAGCCCATCGTTGTGCAGCCCCGCAAGTCCTTCCAGGCCATTCGCGGTGGTCCGCCACATGCGGCAGTAGGCCGAAGGCTCGCCCCAGACAGACGAAGCAACTTTAAGTGCCGTGGACTTTCCGGACGACGATCCCCCTCGAAAGTGGAAGCCACCGGAATCTTCCCCGGCTACCTCCGCGAGGGGACCAGCAAAGGCAGCGGACAAGGCAAACACGATACGAGTGTTGCCAGCCGCCAAAGCGCCGACCGATTCACGCCAGCTTTCGACCGAGCCGGACTGGGACAGAGCGGGCTCGATAGAGTGGGCGTTCTGGAACACCACGATCTCGCCGTTCTCGCCGATCGATTCATCCGCGGTGACGTAGACAGTCCCATGCCAGCCCAGCCGATCCACGCACCGCGCGCGGCTCTCGACCCGCCATACCTGGATGTAGGAGGCCAGCATGTCGCGCGCCGCCTTGGTGGGCGCGATGGTCAACCCAAGGCTGGACAGCTCACGCCGGACCTCAGCCCCATCGCCCTGCAACATATCGATAGGCATCGCCCAGCGATGCGTCACCCCGTCGTCATCGCGCCATTCCAGCAGTCGTCCCCAGGCCCCGCTCTTGGCGTCGCGCGTCTTGGCAATGATTCGGAGCTTGGAACACAAGAACATCGGCGATTTTTCGTTCCCATCTCGGTCCGATCCGATGTAGAAGACGCCCCGCTCCGACACCTCAAAGCGCCCGTCGCCATAGGCTTGCAGCTCCGCAACGTCGGCATTGACGGACAAGACGGGTTGTCCAGCCAACGCAGTCTCGAGGGAGGCGCGTACTGCGTCCAACCCCTCCAAAGCACGCAGATCGTTGAAATCGGTGGGGAGCTTGCCCTCGATCATCGCGTTGCCAGCGAAGTTAGGGGTGGCAATCTGCCCGCGCACCGCGCGTGCGGCGTGTTCGGCAGCAGACAAGCCGTTGCCGACGTCGGCACAGACGACGATCCTGGCGCTCGGGCACTTGGCCCGCACTGCCTCTGCCACCCGGACCAGGTTGGCGCAGGACAGCGCGGCCACGCTTTGATGGCCGGTCGCCTCGTGCAGAGAGATCGCAGTTGCAACGCCCTCACTGATCAAGACGACGGCAGGGCCTTCTTGGACTTGGAGAGGACTGGCGCACCAGTACCCGCCCGCCTTCGGGCCACCATACAAGGCCGACTTCCGACCGTTCTCGTCGATCATCTCCAGGGTTGCCAAGCGGTCATCGATGCAAACCGGGGCGATCAGGATCCGCCCGACCAAAGGCTCCCCACAGGACTTGGGGTAATAACCAAGATGATCGGCAAGGCGTTGGACGTCCAATTCATACAGATTGCCCGACGGCGCGACAACCTTCCGCATCAGGTACGGGTGGTCGGGATTCGCGTCCGTGGCGGCGCGAACAACAATTCCGGCCACCTCGGCGGCATGAGCCGCCTTCCGGGCGCGCTCAGCTTCTACCTCTGCCATAGCGCGCTCGGCGAGCCGCTTGCGCTCGGCGATCTGATCCGCTGGGACGTTGCGGTCGGCATCGGCGAAGAAGGTTTCGGTTTCGCCCTTCCAGTTGCAAACCGTACCGCCAGTGCCATCCGGAAACAGCCGGATGGAGCCGTCGCCTTTGCCCTTATGGTCGCCGAGTACATCAGTTCGGTGCCACCGCCCGTCGGCGGGCACATCCCGGCATTCGATTCCAACCGAAGCGCAGGCGCGAGCCAATCCGGTGTAAAGGTCGTCGGAAGTCGTGCCCGCGGTCAAGCGCCGGTAGACCGGCTGAACCGCGCTTACCATCCGAGCATCTTGGGAAGCGATCGTCATTGCCTTCCCCTTACGCCGCAGCGCGGTATCCCGCGGGATCGGCCAGAAACGCATCGATATCGCCACGGCGCCAGCCAACGGCGCGGGGACCGAGCTGGACGGCCGGCGGAAAGGTCTTCCCCTTGATCCGCTGATAAATCGTAGAGCGGGAGAGTCCGGTTTCGATTTCCACCTGCTTACGACGCAGGATGGCTAGTGCGGTGTGCGCTTGTTCAGCCATGTATGCACCTTATTGAACCGCCCCGGACCATCCGGGACGCATGGCTGTCATTGGAAGTGATCAGTAGGGCGCGGACTACGGCGCCAGCCCGCCAGCCGTGGCGCTCTAGGGGCGTGCCGTATCCGTCTGCCGGCTAGACGGACTTCCGGAACCACTCGGCAATGGTCCGTTGCGCGTTTTGGTCGCTGAGGACGGCGCCAATGGTGCGACCATGCTCGATGACCCGCTCCTTTAAATCGTGAGCAGCGCGGTTTGCAGATGGCCAAGTACCGGCCTTGTATAACTCCACTGCCCATCTCTTCAGCTGCGTCATTGGTTCGTGCCGTTTCCTTGCGCCTTCCTCACCCAACTTCGAGAAGTTGACGAGCTTGGCGCGCGCGACCTCCTCGCCCGTAAGCGGCATTCCGGCGGCGAGTTTTTGAGCGTAGACCAGTGCCTGGTAGGCAAGCAGTAAGGTTTCATAGCGGTGCTCAAGCACGTCTTCGCGGCTCCAACCTTGCTCGTTGTACCCCTCATCGACGATAGGGCCTTTCACTTCGCCGTGGACATTCAACAACCAGAGCCCGTAGGCGACCAGTTGCTGTGCCGGCGAATATGTCGGTCCAATCCCGTCCGGTAAAGGATGGCCCGTGTCGTCCTCGAACCGACCGACCTCATCCGCGAGCCACATGGGGTCCAGCCCTCCGCTCTTGTATAGCCAGAGGTAAAGTGCCTCCACCGGATACACCTTGGAGAAGCCCGCCTCGTCGTCATCTGGCCATTCACGAAGAACATAGTGGAGTTCTGCGCCAATGCTCTTCCACAGGTATGAGGCGAAGGAGTTCTTCTTGATCAGCTCCTCAAGCGCAATGCGGACAAACCTGTGGTGCTCAAAGTAAAGCATTTGTAACATTTACATTCCCGAGAGAGGGGAGATGGCCGAGAGGACGCAACCGAGACCCGTCCATGTCAACGCATACCGGCAGTTTCGACCTAGAAGCAATACCAGGTGGCAAACCTAAGCCGACGCGGAGGTGAAGCGCAGTACTTTCCCGCCTCCTTTCAATTCGTCAAGGTAGTCGGCCCACAGTTGCATCATTTCTCGGCGTTCCTTCAGAAACTTCGTTCGGTTGTACGCCGTACCCAATGCGTCCGCCACCTTGTGCGCCAGCTGGTGTTCAATCACTTCCGGTTTGACGTGCAGTTCTTCATGCAGGATCGTCCGGGCCATGGCCCTGAACCCGTGCCCCGTGATCTCGGTCTTCGTGTCATATCCCATACGCCGCAGCGCGGCATTGATGGCTGCCTCACTCATCGGCTTCTTTGGGTCGCGGCCTGGGAACACGTACTCACGGCTTCCGGTGAGGTTTCCCAGGTCGCTCAATATGGCAATGGCTTGCCGCGCCAGCGGTACCGTGTGCTCAATCTTGGTTTTGGACACGAAGTATCGCCACTCGCCCCGAGCAAATTCGATGTCCGCCCATTTGGCCTTTCGGAGTTCCCCCGGTCGTACGAAAAGCAACGGCGCGAGCAGCAATGCGCTTCGCACCACAAACGTGCCTTTGAACCCATCAATGGCGCGCAGCAACTCTGCGACTTGCATGGGTTCTGTAAGGGACGGAAAATTTTTGTGCTGAGCGGGTGTCAAAGCCCCACGGAGATCCCTGGAGGGATCCTGCTGCGCCCGCCCCGTGGCCACGGCGTACCGGAATATCTGGCCACAGTTCTGCAGCGCGCGATGCGCGGTATCGATTGCCCCCCGCGACTCCAACCGCCGGAGAACTGCCAGCAGCTCTGCGGCGGCTATCTCGGCGATAGGACGGCTTCCAAGCCAAGGGAAAAGGTTCTTTTCAAGGCGTTGTATGACCTTGCTGGCATGGCTCGGAGCCCAGCCCAGTGCCTGCTTGGCAAACCACTCGCGTGCGATACCTTCGAAGTTGTTTGCCGCCCGGTCCGCCTGTGCTGCCTTCTTGGCCTTATATTCCTCCCCCGGATCCGCATCGTTCGCAAGGATCTTGCGCGCAGCATCTCTACGCTCGCGCGCGTCCTTCAGGCCCACATCCGGGTAGACGCCGAAGCTGAGCCGCTTCTCCTTCCCATTGAAGCGGTATTTCATCCGCCACCACTTCCCGCCGCTCGGGGACACCTCTAGGTAAAGCCCCTTGCTGTCGTAGAGCCTTTGGGTCTTGCCGGTGGGCTTGGCAGTACGGACTGCGGTATCGGTGAGGGCCATGCGGGGGCATCTCCTAGGGGCATGAGCGAGTTGCCCCCAATAGTGCCCCTAGTTGCCCCCGGATTTCAATAGGTGTCTTCGGAACATCTTGGACGCAAAAAAGGCCGGAAGCCTTGTATTTATTGGGCTTGCCGGCCTTTCTTGGACTGCTCTGGACTTGTTCTTGGTGGACCGAAGGAGGATCGAACTCCCGACCTCTGCATTGCGAACGCAGCGCTCTCCCAGCTGAGCTATCGGCCCGTGACGGGAGATTGTAGCCCGGTTCCTCGCGACGCTTCAAGGGGTGCAACCTCCGCGCCACATCGCCCGGGCGGCGCGCCTACGCGGCCATGCCCGGATTGCCTGCCATGCCGCGCACCAGCGGCACGTTGAGCGTGCCGGCGGTGACTTCCTTGCGCTCGCGCAGCCATTGGGCCATCACGTCCCAGATCGGCGGGCCGCCGGACTGGCGGCCTTCCTCGGTGACTGGGGCCCAGCCCGCGACCTTGTAGGTCTTGTCCGCCTCGATGGGCTGGCCCCTGAGCCGCATCTCGCTGATGCGGCGGCCCATGCCCGCCGCGGGGTCGATGGCGTACTGCAGGCCCCCCACGCGGACCATGTCGCCGCCCTGCTGGTAGTAGGGATCGGGGTTGAACAGGTTGTCGGCCACGTCCTCGAGGATGGTCTTGATGGTGGCACCGGTAAGCATCGAGACCGTGGTGTACGGGTAGGTGATGGCGGTCTGGTCCATCAGCTTTTCCATCGTGATGGCCTCGCCCGGCAGCAGCGTGGTGCCCCAGCGGAAGCCCGGGGAGAACGCGATGTCGGCGCCCTGCACCTGCATCAGGCCGTCCAGGATCAGCTGGTCGAAGGTGCCGTTGAAATTGCCGCGCCGGTACAGCAGGCCGCGATTGACGGCCAGCGTCTCGCCCAGCTTCTGCTCGTGCGGGGCGCGCACCTTGCGGATCAGCGCCTCCATGGCCGGATCAGCCGGCAGGTAGTTGGCGAAGACCGGCAGCAGGCGATAGCGGAAGTCGCGCACCTTGCCGTCGCGCACGTCGAAGTCGAGCACGCCCAGGAACTTGCCGTTGGAGCCGGCGTTGGTCACCAGCGTGGTGCCGCCCGCGTTGCGCACCGGCACCGGCGCCGGCACGCCGTCATGGGTGTGGCCGCCGAGAATGGCGTCCAGCCCGCGCACGCGCGAGGCGAGCTTCAGGTCCACGTCCATGCCGTTGTGCGACAGCAGCACCACTGCCTGCGCGCCCTTGCCGCGGGCCTCGTCGATGACCTGCTGCAGGCTTTCCTCCTGGATGCCGAACGTCCAGTCCGGCACGAGGTAGGCGGGATTGGCGATCGGCGTATAGGGAAAGGCCTGGCCGATGATGGCCACCGGCACGCCGTTCATCTCGCGGATGACATAGGGCTCGAAGACCGGGTCGCCGAAGTCTTTCGTCTTGACGTTCTGCGCCAGGAAGTCGACCTTGCCCTTGAAGTCGCCATCGACGATCTGCCTGACCCGCTCGGCGCCGAGGGTCATTTCCCAGTGGGCAGTCATCACATCCACGCCGAGCGCGAGCGCGGCGTCGACCATGTCCTGCCCACGGGTCCACAGCGCGGTGGCCGAGCCCTGCCACGTGTCGCCGCCATCGAGCAGCAGCGCGCCGGGGCGCCCGGCCTTGAGCCGCTTGACCAGGGTGGCCAGATGCGCGAAGCCGCCCACCTTGCCGTAGCGGCGCGCGGCCTCGGTGAAATCCAGATAGGTGAAGGCGTGCGCCTGCGGCGTGCCGGCGGGGATGCGGAATTGCCGCAGCAGCGCCTCGCCCACCAGATGCGGCGGCTTGCCGGCGTAGTCGCCCACGCCCAGGTTCACGCTGGGCTCGCGGAAATGCACCGGCAGCAGCTGGGCATGGCAGTCGGTGTAGTGCAGCAGGTGCACGTTGCCGAAGCGCGGCACGTCGTAGAGCTGCGCGGCGGCCTGGGCGGCGTGCGCCTCGCGGGCCGGGAAGGCCATGCCGCCCGCGCCGGCGATCGCCAGCACCTGCATGAATTCGCGTCGATTCATCGTCTCGTCCTGTGGAGGGCCGCTCCGGCGATGCGGCGCAAACCCCCGGGCCTCTGCGGGCAGTTGTTCAAGGCCTGGCGTAGCGGGCCAGCGCGGCCACGTCGTCTTCCAGCATTTCGCCGACTTCCTTCTGCACCACCTTGCCGTTGCCATCGATCACGTACAGTTCCGGCAGGCCCTTGCGTCCGGAGATGGCCGCGCGCAGCGCGGGCGTGTCCATGGCGGCGGGAAAGGTGTAGCCGCGCTGGCGCAGATAGTCGCTCGCCTCGCCGGGCGTCTTGTCGATGCTGATGGTCAGCACCTGCAGCGGCGTGCCGCGCGTGCTCTCGTAGAGTTTCTGGAGCCGGGGGTTCTGCAGCGCGCAGTACGGGCACCACGACGCCCACACCTGCACCACCAGCGGCTTCCCGGCCCAGTGCGATGGCGGCAGCGTGCGGCCGTCCAGCAGCTGCACCGGCGGCAGGCGCACGGTATCGCCCAGCTCCAGCGCCACCGCGGCGCCCGGCCACAGCGACGCGGCGAGCGCCACCGTGGCGATGCCCGAGACGAACCGGCGCACGCCGCGCATCGCCCGCCCCGCCTACTGGTTGACCGGCGAGGCGGGGTCCAGCAGCAGCGCCATCACGTCGCGGATCTGCTTCTCCGTCAGGATGCCCTTATGGCCGAAGCGCGGCATGTTGGAGCACGCCGTGTACGCGTTGGAGTCCCAGATCTTGCCCCAGGTGTACTTGAGCACCGCCTCGGAATCGCCGCGCAGCTTGCCGTACTGGTACAGCGACGGGCCGATATTGCCGAACGAGATCTCGGCCTTGGTCATCTGGTGGCAGGCGTAGCAGTTGGCGCCGTTGACGCCGCCGACCGGGTCGGAGAACTGCATGCCGCGGCCGTTCTGCGCGGTCTTCTCGCCTTCCTTCCAGTCGCCCAGCCACTGGTTGTCCGCCGGGTACTTGACCTGCTTCAGTTCGGCCGCCTCGATCTTCTTTGCCACGGCCGCCGGCACGCGCGAGCGGTCCGCATACTGGCTGCAGGCCTTCTGCGTGGCATCGCGTTCCAGCACGCCCTCGACGGTGGCCGGGCCCTTGGAGGTGAACGACCCTTCGATCAGCGCCTTCATCTCGGCATCGGTCACCTTGACGGGCTTGGTGGCCGCCTTGGCCGGCCGGGCGGGCTTGGCCGCATTGTCCTGTGCCAGCGCGCCGGCGCCATGGGCGGCGCAGCCGGCGGCGAGCGCCAGCGCGAGGACCGCGCGCATCTTGTTGTATTGGCTCATCTGCTTTCTCCCTGGCGATCAGCGCTTCATGGCCGGGCCGTCGTACGTGCCGCCGTTGGCGTTCCGGGCAAGGAACATCGTCAATGCGGTGATCACGTCGGAGCCGTAGGCGGGTTCCGGAAAGCGCTGCTGGCGCAGGCAGTCGTACAGCCGGTGCTGCATGGTGCGGACCTCGCCCTGGGAGACGCGGTAGGCGGGCCAGGTGGTATAGGCCGCCTGCGCGCCCTTCTCGGTCAGCAGGTTGGGCAGGTCCTGCAGGCGGATGCGCTGGCCGTCGGCCGCGTGGCAGGTGGCGCAGGCAAAGTCGTAGGCACCGCCGCGATAGAAAAACATTTTCTCGCCCAGCGCGTAGACGCGCTTTTCCTCGGGGTGGGCGAGCTGCACGTTCATTTTCACGCCGCGCGATTCGCCGGTGAGGAACGCCGCCAGCCGTTCGATCTCGGACGGCTTGCCCGACGAGGAGAACGGTACCTTCTTCGCATCCTGCTCGGACAGTCCCTGCAGCGTGACGCGGCACCAGGCCAGGCGCTGCTCCAGGTCCATCACCTTGCCGGCGTCCTTGAAGTAGCGCGGCAACTCGGCGTACGCGCCCTTGGTGACACCCGGGCCCTTGCCCAGGTCGCACTGTTCGAGCGAGGCGTTCTTCGGGCCCGCGGGCTTCTTCCACAGTTCCTCGCCGGCGGCTTCCCACAGCTCGGCGGGATTGCCCTCGGCCAGCATCTGGCGGTACTTGGCGATTTCGTCGGCAGTGCTGCCGCTTTGCGCATGCACGGCCATCGTGGCCGCCAGCGCCACCGTGCCGCTCGCCACCAGCGCGGCGCGGGCAAGGCGTCGTCGGATCGTGTTCATGGGGACTTCTCTCCTCTGACCTCGCCCCGCATCTGCGCGCGGCGGGTTCGTTGTCGTTGTACGCGACGCACCGGAATGCGCCACGGGCTCGGCGTCGTGGCCTGGCGGACTTCAGGGCTTGATGTAGGCGTAGCCCTCTTCGGACTGCAGGCGCGCGATCTCGACCACGCCCGCCTGCACCACCTTGGTCTCCAGCAGCAGCTTCGATTCGGAGATCTGGCGCGCGCTCAGCGTATTGCGGCAGACGCGGAACTCCACGCCCATGCCGGACAGCGCGCCCACCGCCGCGTCGAAGGTATTGCCGCGCGCATCGCGCGCGCCTTCTACCAGGAAGTCGACGCCATAGCCCAGCGCCACCACCACGATCTTCGTGCCGGGCGCGCCGGCCAGGTGGTTGCGCAGATTGCCGATCCCGCGCACCGCCTGGTCGGTGCCCTCGGACAGCTGGTACACGACCTTGATGCCGCCACTCTTGCCGGCCGCCGGGCGTGCCGCCGGTGCGGGCGCGGTCTGGGCCACGGCCCGTGCGCCCAGGCCGATGGCGGCCAGGGCCGCCGTCGCCTTCGCAAAAAATGCTCGCCGCATAGTTATCCTTCGCGTCGCCCTCTTGCGCGACACACGCAAGGCCAAGGGCCGACTTCGGACCGGCACCTTAACAGAGGCCGGCGCGATGTGCCGCGCGACACGCGCCGCGCGGCGCCGCCATCAAGCGATGGTCGCCTCGTCGGTACGCTTGTCGCCGCGGTTGTCGATCCAGTTGACGGTGACCTTCTGGCCCTTGGCGCCGCCCTTGAACTTGAAGTTCAGGAACGGATCCTTGGACACCGCCGGGCCGAAGCTGGCGCGGAACACTTCCTTGCCGTTGCACTGGGCGGTCACGGTCTGGATATGCCAGGCCGGGATGGTCTTGCCGGAAGCGTCCTTGCGCTGGCCGGTCTCCATGTCGTGCTTCATCAAGATCTTGACGTCGACCACGCCGCCGGTTTCGGTGGCGCGTACGCGCATCGGGTCTGCCATGGTGTTCTCCTGGTACGGTGAATGCGGAAAATCAGGACTGCTATGGAGGTGGGGCCGGCATCAGCCGCCGCAGCCGCCCAGCGTCACCTTGATTTCCTTGGAGGCCACATACCATTTGCCGTCGGCCTTGACGGCCGCATGCACCACGGAGGTCTGGCCCATCTTCACGCGCGTGGAAACGAACGGCTCGGTGCCGGCCGGGATCATGAAATCGGCCGCCAGCGTGTTGGGGTTCTTTTCCACCAGGATGGCGATCTGCTCGGTGTTGGGGATGTTGCTGGTCACGGCCACCGGCACCACGGCGCCGTTCTCGGCGATATCAGGTGCGTTGAAGGTGATCGCGCCGCCCTTCTCGGGGCTGCCGCCGCCCAGCGCCTTGATCACGTCGGCCACGCTCTTGCCCTCGAAGGCGGCCTGGTTCCATTCCGCCGCCTGCGCCTCGCCGATCAGGCCGGTGGCGGCCATCAGCGACAGCACCGCGGTGACCCGCAGCATGTCTCGTCTTGTCGTCGTCATTTGTGTTCCTTTCCTGCTTGATCCGCGCCCCGCGGGTTACCTGCATGCCGAGCCGGCTGTGTCCGCCGGCTTCGGCGGCGGGCGATCCGGTGGCCGCCCGCTGATGTTGTGTCGTACTGTCGTTCTGTCGTGCTGTGATGCTTTGCTGCTGCCCCACGCCACCGGCGCGCTCGCCCCGGTGGCGCGGTCCTGCTTACTTGGCCGGCGCGCCCGCCAGCACCCAATCGACCAGGATCTTCACGTCCGCGTCGCTCAGGTTGGGGTTGGCCGGCATCGGCACCGGACCCCAGACGCCCGCGCCACCGCCCTTGACCTTCTTGGACAGCGCCGCCACTGCGTTCTTGTCGCCCTTGTACTTCGCGGCGACGTCCTTGTACGCCGGGCCGACCAGCTTCTTGTCGACCTGGTGGCAACCCATGCAGGCATTCTTGTTGGCGAGTTCCTGCGCCTTGGCCGCGTCCACCGCGGCATTGGCAGAGGCGGCGCCCGCCAGCATCAGGGTTGCGATGACAAACTGCTTCATTGTGTTGCTCCGAACTGGATGAGCCGTGGGGACGGCGACAGGCCGCGCATCGCAATCTTGGGTCGGCTGGCGCGGCGGCACGCTGGCGCGCGGCATCGGCGACGACGCGGACCAGAACGCTATTTTGCCTCAAGTATCCATCTGACCATCGCCTGCAGGTCGGCATCGGGCACCTGCGGCTGCGCGGGCATGGGCATGCCGCCCCAGGCGCCCTGCCCGCCGGCCCTGATCTTCGCGGCCAGCGAGCGCTGCATGTCCTCCCCCTTCGCCTGGCGCGGCTGGTAGCGGCGGCCGATCTCGGCGAACGACGGGCCCACCAGCTTGCGGTCCACGCCGTGGCACGCCACGCACTGGTATTGCTGCGCCAGCTTCAGGCCGGCGGCCGGCGGCGCTTCTTCCCGCCGCGGCGCCGCGCTGCCCGGCGGCGGGCCGGCCGTGGTGGCGACGCCGCGCACCGGCCCGAACGGCCGCTGCTGCGCCGCGAGGTCGCCATGGGCATCCCGCGCGTAGTCGGGGATCGATGAGGTCACCGCCACCTTGTCCGCGCAGTCCTTCATGCACGCCGTGTTGCGCGTGTCCGGCCGCCCGCGTCCGGGCCACAGCCCATGCTCACGCGTCATGCCGTCGCGGTTGGGAAGGCGGCGCTGCACCTCGCCGATATTGCCCTCGGTCAGCGTGAAGTCGGCCGGCACGATGTCGCCCAGGTGCAGGATATAGGCGGTCACCGCGTAGACCTCGTCCTCGGACAGGCTCTTGGGCGCGTCCCACGGCATCGCGCGGCGGATGTAGTCCCACAGCGTGCTGACCGTGGACAGCTTCATCAGCGTGGTGCGGTAAGGCTGCGTGCCCGTGAGCCCGGCGACCCGGCCGCGCGCGATATCGTCGGCCGTGGTGCCGCCCACGATGGGGGTGAAGACTTCGTTGGACTCGCCGAAGTCGCCATGGCACGACGCGCACTTGCCGTCCCAGATCCGCTGGCCCTGCGCCACCGTGCCGCGCCCCGGCGGCAGGCCGGTGAAGTCGCCGCGCACATCGATGTCCCATGCCTTGAGCTCGGCCGGCGTGGCGGCCCGGCCCAGCGCGGCGCGCGCCTGGCTTTCCGATGGCGGCGGCGCGGCGGACGCGCCCAGCGGCAGCAGGCAGGCCGCCGCCAGCAGCCAGCGGCCGCACTCAGCCAACCTGGACATTGGACACCTCGCCGCTGGCCGCCACCTGCCAGTTCTGGATGGCGTTGTTGTGATAGATCGAGCGCGTGCCGCGCACCGCGCGCAGCTGCGCCATCCTGGGCTGGACGTAGCCGGTCTCGTCGATGGCGCGGCTTTGCAGCAGCGCGGGCGAGCCGTCCCATACCCAGTCGAGATTGAAGCGGGTCAGGCATTTGCTCAGCACCGGCGACTCCAGCCGCGCCGTGCGCCAGTTGCGCCCGCCGTCGGTGGAGACGTCGACGCGCCGGATGCGCCCGCGCCCGGACCACGCAAGGCCGCTCACGTTGTAGAAGCCCTGCCCCGTCAGCCGCTGCCCGCCCGAGGGCGTGGTGATCACCGACTTGCACTCCTGGATGGGGGTGTACTGGCGCAGCATGCCGTCCGGCATCATGTCCACGTAGTGCAGCGTCTCGTCCTTGGTGTCCCAGGGCCGGTCGCCCACCTCCAGCCGGCGCAGCCACTTGACCCACGACACGCCCTGCACGCCCGGCACCACCAGCCGCAGCGGATAGCCGTTTTCCGGGCGCAGCATCTCGCCGTTCATTCCCCAGGCGACGATGATTTCGTCGGCCAGCTCCATCGGGATGGTGCGGGTCATCGAGGAGCCGTCGGCGCCCTCGGCCAGCAGGAAACGCCCGCGCTTGCGGTCGGCGCCGGCGTCGTCCAGCAGCACGCGCAGCGGCACGCCGGTGAACTCGCAGCACGAGAGCATGCCGTGGGTGTACTGCACGGTCGGCACCGCGACATTGCCCCATTCCATGCCGGTATTGGCACCGCACTCGATGAAGTGCATGCGCGAGACCGTGGGCAGCCGCATCAGTTCATCGAGCGTATAGACGCGCGCCGTCCTGACCAGCCCGTTGATCATCAGCCGGTGGCGCGCCGGGTCGATATCGTGCCAGCCCTGGTGGTGCCGCTCGAAGTGCAGACCGTTGGGCGTGATGATGCCGAACAGGCCCTGCAGCGGCGCGAAGCTGACGGAGGCGGCCGCCACGCGCGTGAGGCCCGGCGACTCGCGCCTGACCATGCTGGTTTCGTGCGTGGACGGCTGCCCATACGGGCGCGCGGCGACCGGCTGACCGAGCGAGGTGGCCCACGGCTGGGGCTTGAGGATCGCGTCGTCGCCCGCGGCCGCGGCCGGGCGGCCCGCACCCGTGGCGGCCGCCGCGGTGGCCGCCAGCACAAAGCTCCTGCGCAGGAAGTCGCGGCGCGGCGCGTCGAGCCCGTGCCGGGCGATGTCCTGTTGCAGCGAAGGGGTGACAAAATGCTCGGGCGCTGGATTCACGCGTCCCGGGCGCAGGCTGTGCGGCAAGGCGGTCTCCTGCGGCGCTTGCCGGCCATGCCCCGTGGGGCGGCGGCGCGCCTGTTATCGGTCAAGCGTCGTTTCGCACCAGCGCGGTCAGCGCTGCCGCACGTCCTTGTCCGCCGGCGCGGCGGGCATGAAGCGGTCCACCATGCCGGCATGCAGCGCGGCGTGGTCCTCCATCCGCGTCGCGACCTGCACGCACACCGCCCGGCACAGCGCGACCACGCTTTCGTCAGCGATGGCGTAGAAGACCAGGTTGGCCTCCTTGCGCCGCGACAGCACGCCGGACTTGTACATCGCGTTCAGATGCCGCGACACGTTGGCCTGCGAGGACCCCACTGTCTCGACCACGGCGCCGACGGCTTTCTCGCCGTCGCACAGCGCGTGCAGGATCTTCAGCCGCGACGGTTCCGCCAGCAGGCTGAAGTAGCTCGATACCTTCTCGAAGACGCGGTCCAGTTCGTCCATGCGGTTCACTATATGTGTATATGCGTGAATGCGCATATAACGTTTACCCCCTGACGCGGGGCAGCATCGACATGGGAGGGACCGGCAGGGCGAAGCCGCGTCAGCGGCCAGCGAAAAGCAGCCCGCGCAGGCGCGCGCCGAACACGTTCAGCAGCAGGCCGCCCATCACAACGGCAGCGCCGATCCACTGCAGCGGCCCCATCTGCTCGCCGAGCAGCACCGCCGCGCAGGCCAGCCCCACCACGGGCACCAGCAGCGTCAGCGGCGCCACCATGCTGGCGGGATAGCGCGTCAGCAGCCGGCCCCACATGGTGTAGCCGAACAGCGTGGCCGCGAACGCGAGGTACACCACGGCGAACACACCCATGGCAGACATATGGGTCACGCTGTCGGCGATGCGCGCCGGGCCCTCGAACCACAGCGAGAGCAGCGCGAACGGAACGATCGGAATCAGCGCGCCCCATACCACCAGCGCGACCAGATCCACCTTGCCGATCTTCTTGCTCACGATGTTGCCGCTCGCCCAGCACGCGGCAGAGCACAGCGTCAGCATGAAGCCAGCCACCGACATGCCGCCCGCGTGCCCGGCACCGCCCGCGGTGGCGCCGGCGCCGATCAGCGCCAGGCCGGCCGCGGCCACCGCCATGCCCAGGACATTGTTCCAGCGCACCGGCTCGCCCAGCCACAGCGCCGCGATGGCCAGCGTGAAAAACGCCTGCGACTGCAGCACCAGCGACGCCAGGCCCGCCGGCATGCCCACGGCCATCGCGTAGAACAGGAAGGCGAACTGCCCGAGGCTGATGGTCGCGCCGTAGGCCAGCAGCATGCCCAGCGGCACACGCGGCGGGCGAATGAACAGGATCGCGGGAAAAGCCACCAGCATGAAGCGCAGCGCGCCCATCAGCATCGGCGGCACGCCAGCCAGCCCGAGCTTGATGACGGTGAAGTTCAGGCCCCAGACGAAGACGATGGCAAGGGCGAGGAGGCGGTCTTTGAGCAGCATGGCGGGCGGCAACCGGAGGGACGGGGACAAGGGAAGGGAAAGAGCCGCCGTGGCGGCCGCCGTCAGCGTACCAGATGCCGGCAGCGGCACATGCAGGCCAAATGCCGCACCGGCCGGCGTGTCCGCCCCACCCGCTCTCCCCGTCTTTGCGCCCTCCCCTCAGCCCAGCGCGTCGGCCCAGATCGCGTTGGCCCAGGCAAACGCGTAGCTGCCTTCGAGCGTATTGGGGGCGCTCGACACACCGCCGGAGCCAGGCACCGTCACCATAGTCCTCTTCTCCGGGTCGTAGCGATGCACGCTCGCCACGTGGATGACCTCGCGGTCCGAGGTGAAGCTGTAGCAGGTGTTGTTGTACAGCGGCTGCGGGTCGGGCGACTCGCCCGACAGCAGCGCGACGATGGCCGCGGCCGCCACCTTGCCATGCTGGTTGGCCATATGGCCCGACTTGGGCATCAGCGGCGCGATCTGGATCGCATCGCCCAGCACATGGATATTGGGCACCGCCTTCGACTCGAAGGTGAGGAAGTCGACCTCGCACCAGCGCTGGTTGGCCGTGGCCAGGCCCGTCGCCACCGCGATGGCGCCGGCGCGCTGCGGCGGCACCAGGTTGGCCACGTCCACGCGCTCGTCGTTCTGGATCTCGAACTTGAGCGTCTTCGTGGCGGGGTCCACGTCGACCGTGCGGTATTGCGGGCGATATTCGACGATGCCCTTGTACTTGTTCGCCCACACCTGCTTGAACAGCGCGGCCTTGGAGGTAACGTCCTCGTTGGCGTCCAGGATCAGCACCTTGCTGCGCGGCTTGGCCTGGCTGAAGTAGTGCGCCACCTGGCAGGCCCGCTCGTAGGGCCCGGGCGGGCAGCGGTAAGGCGCCACGGGAATGGTGATCGCATAGGTGCCGCCGTCGCGCATCGCCATCAGCTGCTGGCGCAGCGCCAGCGTCTGCGGGCCGGCCTTCCAGGCGTGCAGGATCTGGTCGCCGCCCGGGCGCTTGAGCCCGGGAATGTCGTCGGTCATGAAGTCCACGCCGGGCGACAGCACCAGCCGGTCATAGGACAGCGTGCCGCCGGAGGCGAGCCGCACCTGGCGGCGGCTCGGGTCGATGGCCGTGACCGTGTCGCGCACCACCTTGACGCCGTGCCGGCGGGTGAGCGCGTGGTACGACACCGTCAGGTCCTCCAGCCGCTTGCTGCCGCCGATCACCAGGTTGGACAGCGGGCACGAGATAAACGCGGTGTTGCTCTCGACCAGCGTCACGTCGATGGTATTGCCGCTCCATTCGCGCAGATAGCGCGCGGCGGTCGCGCCGCCGTAGCCACCGCCCACCACCACCACCTTGGCCCCGGCGGCCTTGCCGCCGCCGGTGGCGCAGCCCGCCACCAGCGTACCCAGCGCTGCGGTGCCCGCCGCGGCGGCGGCGCCCAGGAATTCGCGTCGTTGCATGTCGCGCTCCTTATTTGACGGCGGCGAACCAGGCCGCCATCGCCACGATCTGTTCGTCGGTATAGCCCTTGGCGATCTGGTGCATCACCGTGGCCTCGCGCTTGCCGGTCTTGAACGCCTGCATCTGTTCGACCAGATAGGACTGCGGCCGGCCGGCCAGGCCGGGCACCACGCTGCCGGCCGGGGCGCGCCCGGACGGCCCGTGGCAGTTGGCGCAGGCCGCTGCCCAGTTGCGTGCCTGGACCTGGGTCGGCGTGGCGTCGGCCGCGTTCGCGCCGCCGCTCAGGGCGGCCAGCACCGGGACCGCCAGCGCAGCCAGCCGGCGTGGCATCAGGGTGTGGATATTCATGGGATCTCCTCGCTCGAGTGGGGACCGGCCGCTCGGCAACGGGCGCAAGGCAATGCACGCGAAGCGCCGAGAAAGGCGCCCAACCGTATCACATCGGAGGGCCGGCGGTGCTGCGGATTTCTTCTGTCGATAGTCGCCCCGTGACGAGGCCAGGCTCATCTAGCGTAGCGCAGCCGGCGCGCGCGACAAATCGGCGAGGAGGATGATGCGGATCAGCAGGGCGCGGCCGGGCGGCCGCGCCGGAAGGCATACCGGGCCGGCGTTGCGCCGGCCCGGCGGGCGCTAGCGTCAGGGCAGCGCGCGGCCCGGGGGCACCGCGACCGGCGGCGTGACCGGCGCGGTCACCGGCGCCGGCACCGTCGCGCCGGTGGCGGGCGCTGGCGCGTATTGCGTCGGTGCCGCGGGCGTGGACTGCACCGGCGCGGGCGTGCCGCCGGCGGTGTCGCCGCCCGGCGGCGTGTTCTGCGAGGTCGCCGCGGCGTCCAGGCGCGCGCGCTCGGCTTCGCTGACGAAATCGAAGGCCTTGACGACCTTCGCCACGCCGCTGACATTGCGCGCGGCCTCGGTGGCGCGGTCGCCCTCGGGCGCGGTCACCACGCCCATCAGATAGACCACGCTCTTCTCGGTGGTCACCTTGATCGAGTTCGACGGCACGCCCTCGGCGGTGAGCAGTACCGTCTTGACCTTGCTGGTGAGGTAGGCGTCCTGGCTCTGGGCGGCGAAGCCCGGCGTCGACACGATCTCGATATCGTTGATCACCTCGCGGGCATTGGGCAGGCCGCGCACGTACTGGTCGATCTGCTGCTTGACGTTGGCGTCCTTGGCCTCGCCCGTCAGCAGCACCTTGCGGTTGAAGACGGTCACGTTGACGCGGGCGATGCCGTTGTAGCGCGAGGCGAGCGTGTTCTCGACTTCGAGCTGCAGTCCGCGGTCCACCGTCTGCGTCGCCGTCGGGCGGCGATCGGTCGCGCTGACGACCGTGCCCGCCACGCCCGCGGCGATCACCGGGAAGCAGGCCGTGAGCTGGCTGGTGGCGCCCAGCAGCAGCGCGGCGGCGACGGCGGCGCGAGCGAGGCCGCGCAGCGGGTGGGACGTGGACGACTCAGCCGCGGACTGAGCCCGGGCGTGCGCGTCGCGCGGGAAGGACGAAGTTGTCATGCGTTCCTTGCAATGGGTAGTGCGAAAAAGGGGAAGGCGAAGCAGGGCGCGGCGGGCCGCGCGGGATCAGCCCGCATTATGACCGACGCCCGCGGCGCTACGCCTCGTTGCCCGCGCCAAACGCGTCGCGGATCCAGGCGAGCCGCCCGCGCTCGATGGTCACCACATCCAGCCGGCAGCGCGGCACCGCGTCGAGCGCGGCCAGATAGTGGTTGGCCGCCTGCAGGATGCGCTGCTGCTTGGCTGGCGTCACGCTCGCCGCCGCGCCACCGAACGCGTTGCCGCGCCGCGCGCGCACCTCGACGAACACCAGCGTGCCGTCGGCCTCGCGCATGACCAGATCGATCTCGCCGCCTTTGCAGCGATAATTGCGCACCACCAGCGACAGGCCCTGGGCCTCGAGGTAGGACAGCGCCCTGGTTTCGGCGCGGTCGCCCTGCGCCTGGGTCGAGGATTGGAATGTGCGATTCAATGGAAGTTCTCAAGCATGACTGACTGGATCTCCCTGGCGGCCGGCCAGTCGTATCCCACCGGCACCCTGTATATCGTCGCCACGCCGATCGGCAATGTCGCCGACCTGTCGCTGCGCGCGCTGCATGTGCTGGGACTGGTCGACGCGATCGCCTGCGAGGACACCCGCAACACCGGTCAGTTGCTGTCGCGCCTGGGCATGCAGCGCCCGCTGGTGGCCGTGCACGAGCACAACGAGCGCGAGGCCGCCGTGAAGATCGTGTCGCGGCTGGCGGCGGGCGAGCGCATCGCCTATGTGTCGGACGCCGGCACGCCGGGCATCTCCGATCCCGGCGCGCGGCTGGTGGAAGCGGTGCGCGCGGCGGGTCACGGCGTGGTGCCGCTGCCCGGACCGAGCGCGGCCGTGACGGCGCTGTCGGTCGCCGGCGAACTGCTCGACGCCAGCGCGGGGCGCTTTCACTTCGTCGGCTTTCTGCCGGCCAAGCCCAAGGCCCGCGCCGAGGCCATCGCGGCACTGGCGCCACTGGAGCATGCGTGGGTGTTGTACGAAGCGCCGCACCGGATCGCCGACACGCTGGCCGCGCTGCGCGAGGGGCTGCCGGGTACGCGCCGCCTGCTGATCGGGCGCGAACTGACCAAGCTGTTCGAGAGCATCGCGGTGATGCCGGTGGCCGAAGCGGCCGACTGGCTGGCGGCCGATGCGAGCCGGGGCAAGGGGGAATTCGTCCTGGTGGTGGAAGGCGCCGGCGCGGTGGGGCAGGCGGGCGACGCGGACACCGTCGATCCGCAGGCGCGGCGCGTGCTCGATCTGCTGCTGGCGGAGCTGCCGGCCAAGCGCGCGGCGAAGCTTGCCGCGGCCATTACCGGCGCGAAGACCGACGCGCTGTACCAGCTGGCGCTGACGCGGCGCGCGGGGGATTGAATCACGGGGCTGCGGCACCGGTCTGCGGGCGATCCGGATCGCCGGGTGCGCGGCCTCAGCGCTTGCTGCTGACCTTGCGCTTGGCGACGGCCTTGCGCGCCTTGCGCGTGGAACGGTCCGGCTTGGCGTTGTCGGCATCGCTCAGCTCCGGTGCATCGTCGCCACCGCCCTCGGCGCCCTCGGGCAGGTACTGCGAACCGAGCGCGGCCACCTCGGTGCGCGATAGGCGGCGGATCTCCACCTGCGTGGCGCCCCGGTCGACGAAGCCCAGGCGCTTGGCGGCGCCATAGGACACGTCGAGCACACGGTTGCCGTGATAGGGACCGCGGTCGTTGATCCGCAGCACCGCGACCTTGTCGTTGCGCAGATTGCGCACCAGCACCCAGCTATCGAGCGGCAGCGAAGGATGGGCCGCGGTCATCGCGCCCATGTTGAATCGCTCGCCGTTGGCGGTCTTGCGTCCGTGGAAGGCCTTGCCGTACCAGGAGGCGACGCCGCGCTGCTCGAACGAACCCAGGTCGGGACGCAGGCCCTCGAGCGAACTCTTGGGGCCGACGCCTTCGTTGAGCGCATCGTCGCCGCCCCAGCCAAACAGGTTCCAGCTGCGGCCGACCGGCGGCGTCGCGTTCGCGCTGTCGGGCGCCTTGGCGAGCTTGTCCTGGGAACGGGAAGGCTTCGGTGCCGGCGTTGCCGGCGTGGCCGCGGTAGGCGCCTGGCCCTCTTCGCCATCGGGCGCGGTGGGCGGCATGGCGCACGCCGCCAGCGCGAGCGCGCAGAGGGCGTGGACGCCGGGGCGGAACATGCGCCGCAGGCGATAGGAGGTCTTGCTGAGCCAATGCATCGCGGGAGTCTAACACCGTCGCCGCGCACGATTTCCGCTGATTTTGTTACGAATTGTCGTAAATGCCTGTCAATTCCGCGCAATCCACCAACTGACAACGGATTGCGGCGATTTGCATCGGTACCACAACGGGCGCCTGCGGATCACATTTGGGCGTCAGTCCATGCCGGCCGCAGGGTTGGTTCGCAACTCGGGGCTACAATGCCCTGATCCCCGCAAGCCCTTAGACCGGCCGTGCGCCGGCGCCCCACGCATGCAAGTTGTCCTGATTCCCGTGACGCCCTTCCAGCAGAACTGTTCGCTGCTGATCGACGAGCAAAGCGGCCGCGCGGCCGTGTGCGACCCCGGCGGCGACCTCGACCGCATCCTGTCGGCGATCGCCGAGCGCGGCGTGACGGTGGACAAGATCCTGCTGACGCACGGCCATGTCGACCACTGCGCGGGCGCCGCGGCGCTGGCCCGCCAGCTCGGCGTGCCGATCGAGGGGCCGCATCGCGACGAACGCTTCTGGATCGAGCAACTGCCCGCCCAAAGCCAGCGCTTCGGCTTCGGCCACGCCGAGGCATTCGAGCCGGACCGCTGGCTCGAGGATGGCGACACCGTGCAGTTCGGCGGCGAGACGCTGGAGGTCTACCACTGCCCCGGCCACACGCCCGGCCACGTCGTGTTCTTCTCCCGGCCGCACCAGGTCGCGATCGTCGGCGACGTGCTGTTCGCCGGCTCCATCGGCCGCACCGACTTTCCGCGCGGCAACCATGCCGACCTGATCCGCTCTATCCGCACCCGGCTGTGGCCGCTGGGCGACGAGGTCACCTTCGTTCCCGGCCATGGCCCGGTGTCAACCTTCGGCAACGAGCGGCGCAGCAATCCTTACGTCGCCGATCACCTGATCGACGCGGCCTGACGCCATGGCCAAGCAGCAGCCCCGCGACACCCGCCCGGAAATCTACGTGAGCACCGATGTCGAGGCGGACGGCCCGATTCCGGGCCCACATTCGATGCTGTCCTTCGCCTCGGCCGCGATGCTGGCCGACAAGACCGTGGTCGGCACGTTCTCGGCCAACCTCGAGACGCTGCCGGGCGCGGTCGGCCATCCGGTCCAGATGAAGTGGTGGCAGACCGAACCCGATGCCTGGGCCGCCTGCCGGCGCGACCTGCAGCGGCCCGAGGACGCGATGGTGCGCTATGTGGAGTGGGTCGAGAGCCTGCCGGGCAAACCGGTCTTCGTGGCGTTTCCGGCCGGTTTCGATTTCACCTGGATGTTCTGGTACATGATGCGCTTCGCCGGCCGCTCGCCGTTCGGCTGGGCCGCGCTGGACATCAAGACGCTGGGCTTCGCGCTGACCGGCCTGCCCTACCGGCGCACGGTCAAGCCCGCGCTGCCCGACGCGTGGAAGGATCCGCTGCCGCACACCCACGTGGCGCTGGACGATGCACTGGAGCAAGGCGCCCTGTTCTGCAACATGCTGGCCGCGCTGCGCGAGCGGGAAGCCGCGCTGGCCCGCGCGGCGGCACCGCCGCCGGACGGCGGCGCGGACGGAAACTGAGCCGCGCGGGCCGATCCGGCTATCGCTGGCCGTATCGCCGGCCTATATTGGAAGCGTGCATGGCAGTGCCACCGTCGGCGCGGGTCCGTGCCGGCTCCGCCCCTCGCGGGGCGCCGCGTGGCTCGTCATGCATGGCAGGCACGCACGGTGCGTGCCGGTAGCGCGTTCCAGCCACAGGAGGTGTCCACCATGCGCTTCCATCCCGAACTTCACTTCAGGCACCTGAGCGAGCGCTTTCACCGGCCCCGTGCCGCGCATCCCGTCGCGCGCTTTCATGCATCCGACGAGCAGGCCGAGGCCGCCAAGGCCACGGTCTATATCAGTACGTTGACCCTGGTTCTGCTGCTGGTGGTATTGGTGGCGATCGCCTTCGGTCAGGAGGCCATGCACTGGCTGGGTGTCCGCTAGGGCGACCCACCTGAAGCTGTACAGCCTTCGCGACCGGGCCGGCCCTCAGGATTGAGGGCCGGTTTCTATTTGGGACAACCGGTTTCACGTTGCCACCAACCGTCGATGGCTCGCGAGCATTCGCTCACGGCTTACGACGCAACCTACCTGGATCTCGCCCTGCGCAATGGCGCCGTGCTGGCCACGCTCGACAAAGCTCTGGCCCGGGCCATGCACGACGCCGGCGGCACGGTCTTCCAGTAGCCGCCGAACGGCACGAATCGGCTGCGCTCCCGCAGCCTCTACCTCACCTCATCAAATCCGCCAGCGCCAGCGCCACCACCTTGGTCGCGCGGTTCAGGTCATCCAGGCGCAGGTTTTCGTCCGAGTTGTGGCCGCGCGCTTCCATCAGCGTGCGGGGGCCGGCGCCGTACAGCACGGTGGGGATGCCGTGCTTGGTGTAGTGGCGGGCATCGGTGTACAGCGGCACGCCATGCACCGGGATGTCGACGCCGAACACTTCCTCGGCGCGGCTCTTGAGGGCATGGATGAGCTTGTCGACGCCCGGCAGCTCGGACAGCGGCTCGGCGAGGATGATGCGTTCGACCTTCGCTTCGATGCCCGGCCGGTCCTTGGCGGCCTTCTCCACCACCGCGCGGATCTCGCCTTCGGCATCGAAGCCGATCTCCTCGGGGATCATGCGGCGGTCGACGCGGAACGTTACGAGATCCGGCACCACGTTGGTATTGATGCCGCCCTTGATCAGGCCCACGTTCAGCGTAGCCGTGTCGATGCCCGGCGTCCTGGACTTGCGGGTCGCCAGTTCGGCGCGCAGGTCGTAGATCGCGCGCAGGATATGGGTGGCGGCCTCGATCGCATCGACGCCGGTGTGCGGCATGGCCGCATGGCCCTGCTTGCCCTTGACGGTGACCTCGACATGCAGGCAACCGTTGTGCGCCGAGGTGATGCCGTAGGAGAAGCCGGCGGAGATCGCATAGTCCGGCTTGCTCAGGCCCTGCTCCAGCAGGTACTTCGGGCCGATGTCGCCGCCCGTTTCCTCGTCGTAGGTGAACTGCAGCTCCACCGTGCCTTTGATCTTCTGGCCACGCTTCTCGGCCTCCATCAGCGCCAGCACGGCATAGGTGTAGGTGGCGAAATCCGACTTGGACACCGCCACGCCGCGGCCGTACATGACCGGGCCGTGCTCGCTGTCGGCGATCTCGCCGCCATAGGGGTCCTTGGTCCAGCCCAGGCCCGGGGGCACCACGTCGCCATGGGCGTTCATGGCGATCACGGGGCCGCCCTTGCCGAACGTCTTGCGCACGATCAGGTTGGTGGCGCTGATCATGCCCGCCGCCTTGACCAGCGCCTCCGGCACCGGATGCGCCTCCACCTCGAATCCCAGTTCCTCCAGCAGCGCGCGGGCGCGCTGGCCGTGCGCCGCGCAGTCGCCGGGCGGATTGTCCGACGGCACCTTGACCAGTTCGGCGAGGAAGGCCTGCTGGCGGGGGCGTTGTTCGTCGATATAGCTGGTCAGCGTGGCTTGCAGCGAAGGGATCTGGTCGGGTGCGTTCATCGTTGTCTCGGGATGTGTGCTGTGGGTGTGCTGTGGAAGGTGTTGGGTGCGATGGATGTCTCAGGGCGCCGGCACGAAGTGCTCGACGAAGTCCGAGAACACGCGCGCGGCGATCGCGGCATCTTCCGCGGTCATGGTCTCGGTCGGGTGATGGCTGATGCCGCCGTTGCCGCAGCGCACGAACAGCATCGCGACATCGGCGATGGCGGCCACGGCCATCGCGTCATGGCCGGCGCCCGACGGCAGGTGCCGCACCGGCTGGCCCTGGCGCTCGATGGCCGCGGCCCACTGCCGCTGCAGCCACGGCGCGCACGGCACGCTGCCGGCTTCGTGGGTCTTGCGCATCTGCACGCGCACGTTGCGGCGCGCGCCGATGCGCTCGATCTCGGCGAGCACGTCGTCGACCGCGGATTGGCGCACCGCGTCCTCGCCGGCGCGGATGTCGATGGACAGCACGGCGCGGCCAGGCACCACGTTGGCGGCGCCGTTGGGCACGTTGAACTGGCCGACCGTGCCGACCAGGCCCGGCGTGCCACCGCAGCGGCGCTCGATATAAAGGCCGATTTCGGCGCCGGCCATCGCCGCGTCGCGCCGCAGCTCCATCGGCACCGTGCCAGCATGTCCGGCCAGCCCTTCGAGCTCGACGATAAAGCGCGTGGCGCCCGAGATGGCGGTGACCACGCCCAGCGGCAGGCCTTCGTTGAGCAGCACCGGCCCCTGTTCGATATGCACTTCGACGAAGGCCAGCACGCTGTCCCGCGCGCGGGCCGCGGCCGGCAGCGCGGCGGCATCGAAGCCGGCGGCGCGCATGGCGTCGCGCATCGTGCGTCCGGACTCGTCCACGTTGTCCAGCACATTGGTATCGAACGTGCCGGCGATGGCGCGGCTGCCGAGCAGGGTGGCCTTGAAGCGCACGCCCTCTTCCTCGGCGAAGCCAACCACCTCGATGGCGAAGGGAAAGCGCTTGCCCTGGCGATGCCATTCGGCCACGCAGGCGATCGGCAGGATCACGCCGAGATTGCCGTCGTAGCGGCCGGCGTCGCGCACCGTATCGAAATGCGAGCCGGTCAGCAGCGCGGGCGCGCCCGGCTCCAGTCCCTCGTAGCGGCCGATCACGTTGCCGGCGGCATCGCGCCGCACGGTCATGCCGGCGTCCTGCATCCACGCGGTGAGCTGCGCGGCGGCGCCGTGGTGCGCTTCGGTCAGATAGGTCCGCGTGAGCATGCCGGGCTGCTCGGTATGCACGGCCAGGGCGTCGGCCCAGTCCATGATGCGGGCGCCGACGTCGGAGGCGGGGGTGGGGAATGCTGCTGCCATGCGTGTCTCCTGCAAGCCTGTCGCCGTCCGGGATGACGGCATGGCGGCCGCCCATGCGCGCCGCCCGGATGACGTTATAGCGCGGGGATGCGGGCGTGGATACCGGCGGCGCTCTGTGGGCCTGCGCGGCACGTCCGTGGTGCGCTGCGAGCGCTTGTGGTGCGCCCTGTGCAATCGATGGTAGCACAGCGCATTCAAACTTTGCATACAAAAATTATATGCACTATATTCGGTGACACGTTCGGACAATGCGCTGCGGACAATCCGGTCCGGCCAGCCTCAGATGTGCAATCCGCCCCAACAGGGGGGCCGCGCACATGGACGCCGACACCGGGTTTTCCGGCGCGGCGAAACGGACGCACCACCGCCGGCCGGGCATCGAACGGCAACGGCAGACCTGAACCGACGAGATGGGCCGCGCCAGACGCACGGACCCGTCCATGGAGACAACGATGCACCAACCCACCCCGTCGCCGGCGGCGGCCGGCACCGCCGCGCGCCCGGATGCCCGTCCCCTTCACGTGCGCTTTACCCGTTCCCTGTTCGGCCAGGTGCTGATCGCCCTGGTGTTGGGCGTGGTGCTCGGGCTGGCCGCGCCGGAGTTCGCCGCCAAGCTCAAGCCGCTGGGCGACGCCTTCATCAAGCTGATCAAGATGCTGATCGGGCCCATCGTGTTCTGCGTGGTGGTGGCCGGCATCTGCGGCGCCGGCGAGCTGAAGAAGGTGGGCCGCGTCGGCGTCAAGGCGGTCATCTATTTCGAGATCGTCACCACCATCGCGCTGGCGCTGGGCATCGCGCTGGCGTACGTGTTCCAGCCCGGGGCCGGCATGAACGTCAATCCCGCCTCGCTCGATGCGTCCGCGATGAGCGCCTATGTCGACAACGCGTCGAAGATGGCCAGCGGCGGCACCGTGGACTTCCTGCTGAAGCTGATCCCGGGCACGATGGTGGGCGCGTTCGCCAACGGCGACGTGCTGCAGGTGCTCTTGATCTCGGTGCTGTTCGGCTGCGCGCTGTCGCTGACCGGCGAGACCGGCAAGCCGCTGGTGCGGGTGATCGACAACCTGTCGCAGACGCTGTTCAAGATGATGAGCTTCATCATCAAGCTGGCGCCGCTGGGCGTGCTCGGGGCGGTGGCCTTCACCGTCGGCAAGTACGGCATCGGCTCGCTCAAGCAGCTGGGCTTCCTGGTGGTGCTGTTCTACGGCGCGGTGGTGATGTTCGTGCTGGTCGTGCTGGGCACGGTGATGCGCATGGCGGGCTTCTCGGTGCTGAAGCTGATCCGCTACCTGCGCGCCGAACTGCTGGTGGTGCTGGGCACCGCCTCGTCCGACAGCGTGCTGCCGCAGGTGATGCGCAAGCTCGAATTCATGGGCATCCGCAAGTCGGTCGTGGGGCTGGTGATTCCCACCGGCTACTCGTTCAACCTGGACGCCTTCTCGATCTACCTGACGCTGGCCGCCGTCTTTATCGCCCAGGCCACCAACACGCCGCTGGCCATGGGCGATCTGCTCGGCATCCTGGCCGTGGCGCTGGTCACCTCCAAGGGCGCGCACGGTATTCCGGGCTCGGCCATCGTGATCCTGGCGGCGACGCTGTCGGCCCATCCCGCCATTCCGGCCATCGGCCTCGTGCTGGTGCTGTCGGTGGACTGGTTCATCGGCATCGCCCGCGCCGTGGGCAATCTGGTCGGCAACTGCGTGGCGACCGTGGTGGTGGCCGCCTGGGAAAAGGACATCGACCGCGAGCGCGCGCATGGGGTGCTCAACGGCACCATCGCCGCCACCGAGCTGGAGGAAGGCATGCCCGCCCCGGCACCGCTCGCCCCCGGGCTCGCCGCCGATGCGCCGGTGCAAACCCGCGCCGGCATGCCCGGGGGTGCGGCGGGAGGCTAGAATCTCGCATTCCTTCCTGCGCACCTCGCGCGGGACGCCCTACTCGCCCCATGCCCGAGCACATCGACCCTGCAATGACCGCCGAAGCGATCGCCGACGATATCGTCGGCGCCATCGTTTCGCACCGCCTGCCGCCCGGCACCAAGCTGCGCGAGGAGGCCCTGGCGGCGGTGTATCGCGTGAGCCGTACCAAGATCCGCGCCGCGCTGCTGATGCTCTCCAAGGACAAGGTAATTCGCATCGTGCCCGACAAGGGCGCCTTCGTCGCGCAGCCCAGCGCCGAGGAGGCGCGGGATGTCTTCGCGGTGCGCCGCATCCTGGAGTCCGCGCTGGCGCGCGAGTTCGTGGCGCGCGCAACCGCGGCGGACTACAAGCGCATCGACAAGCATCTGGCCGCGGAGAAGAAGGCGCTGGGCGGCAACGATGCGCAACTGCGCACGCGGCTGCTGAGCGACTTCCATATCCTGCTGGCGGAAGTGGTCGGCAACGGGGTGCTGACAGAGATGCTGCGCGAGCTGTCGATGCGCAGCGCGGTCATCACCATGCTGTACCAGTCGCGCCGCGATGCCGCCTGCTCGTCGGACGAGCACCGCGCCTTTATCGAGGCTGCGCGCGCGGGCGACGTCGAGCGTGCGGTGCAGCTGATGGTCGACCATCTGGGCCATGTCGAAGGCGCGCTGCATTTCGAGGATGACGGTTCCTCCGCGCGCGGCAAGGATCTGGTGACGGCGCTGCTGGCCTGACCAGCCCGCCTCCACCCCGCCCTTCAGTGCCCCCGCCCGCGCCGCCATCGCGCATAGACGAAGCCGTAGGCGGCCAAGTTGACCAGCAGCACCACCGCGCCGAGCACCAGTTGCGTGTCGCGCGTCAGCGTCGCCGGATAGATCAGCGGCACGATATAGCGCTCGACGAAGCCGCCGCCGTAGCCAGGCTCGCCGGCCGCGCGCCGCAGCGCGTTCTCCAGCGGCGTCAGCGGACAGAGCCACCCCGTCCACTCCACCACCACCCCCCACAGCGCGGCCGGCAGATGCAGCCAGACGATGCGCGGCCAGCGCAATGCGAGCAGGGCCCCAGCCAGCACGAAGGCGATGAAGGCCAGGTGCAGCAGCACCACGGCATCGGCGGCCCAGCCCGCCATCGCTAGCCGGGCACGGCGCGCCCGGTCCAGTAGCCGGGCTGGCCGAACTGCGCCTTCAGGTGTTCGATGAAGAAGCGGATCTTGGCGGGCACCGGGCGCTGCTGCGGGTACACGGCCAGGATGTCGTAGTCGGGCAGCGCATAGTCGTCCAGCACGGTGATCAGCTCCCCGCTCTCGAGCTGCGGCAGGATCTCCCAGGTCGAGCGCCAGCCCAGCCCCAGGCCCTCGCCCATCCAGCGGTGCAGCAGTTCGCCGTCGTTGCAGTCGAGGTTGCCCTCGACGCGCACGGTCACCGTCTTGCCGTTCTGGCTGAAGTACCAGCCGCGCTGCTGCCCGCCCTGCAGGTTGAACGCCAGGCAATTGTGCTGCGCAAGGTCGTCCAGCGTGCGCGGCGTGCCGTGGCGCGCGAAGTAGGCCGGCGTGCCGCACACCACCCGCTTGTTGGTGGCGAGCTTGATGGCGACGAAGTTCGGATCGATGGCACCGCCGATGCGGATGCCCAGGTCGTAGCCCTCGCGCACCAGGTCGACCACGCGGTCGGTCAGGTTGAACGAGATCTTCACTTCGGGATTGCTGGCGAGGAAGGCCGGCGCGTGCGGCGCCACGTGCTTGCGGCCGAACGCGGCGGGCGCCGAGACGATCAGGTGGCCGGTGGCCTTGTGGCGTCCCTCGGCGATCAGCATTTCGGCGCGGTCCAGCTCCGCCAGCGCCTTCTTGCACTGCTCCATGAAGGCCGCGCCCTGCTCGGTGACGGCGATGCGCCGCGTGGAGCGGTGCAGCAGCTTGACGCCCACGCGCGCCTCCAGCGCATTGATGCGTCGCCCCACCATCACCGGCGTCACGCCCTGGGTCAGCGCGGCGGCCGCCATGCTGCCGTGCTCCACCACCGCGATGAACGCCTCGATCTGCTTGAACTTGTCCATGTCGTCCGCTCTCCCCCACGCCATTGTGCGCCTGTCGCCCGTGCGCCTCGCCGCCATCATTGCAAACCTGCGGTATCGAATCAACTGATGCGACGGCCCTTTATCCCAGCCGGGGCGCGGGAATAGCATCGTCTCCAACGTCAAGACCCACCACGATTGGAGACAGGACATGCCGAAGATGAGAGCAGTGGACGCGGCGATCGCCGTGCTGGAAAAGGAAGGCATCACCGTGGCGTTCGGCGTCCCGGGCGCGGCCATCAACCCCTTCTACTCGGCCATGCGCCGCGCCGGGTCGATCGAGCACTACCTGGCCCGCCACGTGGAGGGCGCCTCGCACATGGCCGAGGGGTACACCCGCGCGGAGCCGGGCAACATCGGCCTGTGCGTCGGCACCTCGGGCCCGGCGGGCACCGACATGATCACCGGGCTGTACTCCGCCTGGGCCGACTCCATTCCGATCCTGTGCGTGACCGGCCAGGCGCCCCGCGCGCGGCTGTACAAGGAAGACTTCCAGGCCGTCGATATCGAGTCCATCGCCAAGCCGGTGACCAAGTGGGCCGTGACCGTGCGCGAGCCGGCGCTGGTGCCCCAGGTGTTCCAGCAGGCGTTCCACCTGATGCGCTCGGGACGCCCGGGCCCGGTGCTGATCGACCTGCCCTTCGACGTGCAGGTGGCCGAGATCGAGTTCGACCCCGCCACGTACCAACCGCTGCAGCCGTACAAGCCCGCCGCCTCGCGTGCGCAGATCGAGAAGGCCATCGCCATGCTCAACGCCGCGGACAAGCCGTTGCTGGTGTGCGGCGGCGGCGTGATCAATGCCGACGCGGCCGCGCTGATGGTCGAGTTCGCCGAGCTGGTCAACGTGCCGGTGGTGCCGACGCTGATGGGCTGGGGCGTGCTGGCCGACGACCATCCGCTGCAGGCCGGCATGGTGGGCCTGCAGACCTCGCACCGCTATGGCAACGCGAACCTGCTGGCCTCGGACTTCGTGATGGGCATCGGCAACCGCTGGGCCAATCGGCACACCGGCAGCATCGACGTCTACACGAAGGGCCGCAAGTTCGTGCATGTGGATATCGAGCCCACGCAGATCGGCCGCGTGTTCGGGCCGGACCTGGGCATCGTGTCGGACGCGAAGCTGGCGCTGGAGCAGTTCGTCGAGGTGGCGCGCGAGATGAAGCAGGCCGGCCGCCTGCCGTGCCGCAAGGCATGGGTGGCGCAGGTGCAGAAGCGCCGCCGCACCATGAAGCGCAAGAGCGACTTCGACAACGTCCCGGTCAAGCCGCAGCGGGTCTATCGCGAGATGAACCAGTACTTCCCGCGCGACGTGCGCTATGTGTCCACCATCGGCCTGTCGCAGATCGCGGCGGCGCAGTTCCTGTCGGTGAACCAGCCGCGCCACTGGATCAACTGCGGCCAGGCCGGCCCGCTGGGCTGGACCATTCCGGCCGCGATCGGCGTCAAGGTGGCCTCGCCCGCCTCCGACGTGGTGGCCATCTCGGGCGACTACGACTTCCAGTTCATGATCGAAGAGCTGGCGGTGGCGGCGCAGTTCAAGGTGCCCTACATCCACCTGCTGGTGAACAACTCCTATCTCGGCCTGATCCGCCAGGCGCAGCGCAACTTCGAGATGGATTACTGCGTGCAGCTGGCCTTCGACAATATCAACGCCCCCGAGCTCGACGGCTATGGCGTGGACCACGTCAAGGTGGTCGAGGGCCTGGGCTGCAAGGCGATCCGCGTGTTCAAGCCCGAGGACATCGCGCCGGCGTTCGCCGAGGCGCGCGACCTGATGGCGGAATATTCGGTGCCGGTGGTGGTGGAAGTCATCCTGGAGCGCGTGACCAATATCGCGATGGGCACGGAGATCGACAACATCAACGAGTTCGAGCCCATCGAGGACATCGAGGAGGCGGACGAGGCCATCCTGGCGGAAGAGGTCGAGACGACCTGAGTCCGCCCCGCCCCCGCTTCCCTTAGCTCACTACGATACGGAGATCATCGATGCCCAAGCTCGCCGCCAATCTCACCATGCTGTTCAACGAGGTCGGCTTTCTCGACCGCTTCGAAGCCGCCGCGCGCGCCGGCTTTCGGGGCGTCGAGTTCCTCTTTCCCTACGCCTTCCACGCCGACCAGATCGCCGACCGGCTCAACCGCTTCCAGCTCGACCTGGTGCTGCACAACCTGCCGGCCGGCAACTGGGACGCCGGCGAACGCGGCATCGCATGCCACCCCAACCGCGTCGCCGAATTCCAGGACGGCGTGGGCGAGGCCATCAAGTACGCCAAGGTGCTCGGCGTGCGCCAGCTGAACTGCCTGGTCGGCATCGCGCCCGCCGACGCGCGGCGCGAGCAGGCGCACGAGACGCTGGTGGAGAACCTGCGCTTCGCGGCCGGAGCGCTGGCGGCCGAGCAGATCGACCTGCTGATCGAGCCGATCAACACGTTCGATATCCCGGGCTTCTTCCTGTCGCGCACCCAGCAGGCGCTGGCGCTGATCGAACAGGTCAACGCGCCCAACCTGTTCGTGCAGTACGACATCTATCACATGCAGCGCATGGAGGGCGAGATCGCCGCCACGCTCAAGGCCCAGTTGCCGCGCATTCGCCATGTGCAGCTGGCCGACAACCCGGGACGCAACGAACCGGGCACCGGCGAGCTGAACTATGCCTTCCTGTTCCAGTGGCTGGACGAGATCGGCTACACGGGTTGGGTCGGCTGCGAATACAAGCCGCGTGCCGGCACCGAAGCCGGCCTGGGATGGCGCGACCAGTTCGGGGTTCGGTAAAGCATCACTGACGCGAAGGTGTGCGCCCCTCTCCCCATGCGGGGACAGGGGAACACCAAGCGCGAATGACTACACCGCGGCGGTCTTCTCCCCTCTCTCGCCAGCGGGAGAGGGGCGGGGGTGAGGGTGACCGCCCGCAAGAGCGCAAACCGCAATCGAACCGCCATCGCCCATCGCCCTTCCCCACGGCGCAAGCGAAAAACATCACACAACACCAAAGGAGAAACCCAAATGGCAAACCAACGCAACGTCGGCTTCATCGGCCTGGGCATCATGGGCGCGCCCATGGCCGCGCACCTGCGCGCCGCCGGCCACACGCTGTTCGTGCACGACGTGAACCCCGCCCCGCGCGATCTGGTCGATGCCGGCGTGACCGTGTGCACCAGCGCCGAGGAAGTGGCCAAGCGGGCCGACATCGTCGTGATCATGGTGCCGGACACCCCGCATGTCGAAGCCGTGCTGTTCGCCGACAAGGGCGTCGCCGCCGCCTTGAAGAGCGCCGGCAAGGAGGCCTCGCACAGCAAGATCGTGGTCGACATGAGCTCGATCTCGCCCATCGCCACCAAGGACTTCGCCGCGCGCATCAACAAGCTGGGCGCGGCCTATCTCGACGCGCCGGTCTCCGGCGGCGAGGTGGGCGCCAAGGCCGCGACGCTGACCATCATGGTCGGCGGCCCGAAGGAAGCCTTCGACGAGGTCAAGCCGCTGTTCGACCTGATGGGCAAGAACGTGACGCTGGTCGGCGGCAACGGCGATGGCCAGACCACCAAGGTGGCCAACCAGATCATCGTCGCGCTCAACATCCAGGCCGTGGCCGAGGCCCTGCTGTTCGCCTCGAAGGCCGGCGCCGATCCGGCCAAGGTGAGGCAGGCGCTGATGGGCGGCTTCGCCTCGTCGCGCATCCTCGAGGTGCATGGCGAGCGCATGGTCAAGCGCACCTTCGATCCGGGCTTTCGCATCGAGCTGCACCAGAAGGACCTGAACCTGGCGCTGCAGGGCGCCAAGGCGCTGGGCGTGTCGCTGCCCAACACCGCCACCGCGCAGGAGCTGTTCAACGCCTGCGCCGCCAACGGTCTGGGCAAGCAGGACCACTCCGCGCTGTGCCGCGCCATCGAGATCATGTCCAACCACACCATCGCCAAGTAAGCGCGCTTCGCCCGCGCCCGCGCCAGTCGCGCCGGGCGCGGGCGGCGCACGCCGTCCAGGACCGCCCATGCACTCCGACGCCCACGTCGCCCTGCTCACGCCCCAACGCCCCGCCTCCGCCGATCCGCGCACGCTGCTGCGCGCGCTGTTCGACGTCGCGGTCGCCACCGTCAGTCCGGCCAACTGCCTGCCGCCCCATCTGCCCGCTCCGCCCAAAGGGCGCACCGTGGTGATCGGCGCCGGCAAGGCCGCGGCCGCGATGGCGCGCGCGGTGGAGTCGCGCTGGCGGGGCGAGCTGTCCGGCCTGGTGGTCACGCGCTACGGCCACGGCGCGCCGTGCGAGCGCATCGAGGTCGTCGAGGCCGCGCATCCGGTGCCGGACGAAGCCGGCCAGCGCGCCGCGCAGCGCATGGTGCAGATGGTGCGCGGGCTGGGCCCGGACGATCTGGTGCTGTGCCTGATCTCCGGCGGCGGCTCGGCGCTGCTGGCCGCGCCCGCCGAGGGCATCACGCTGGCCGACAAGCAGGCGGTCAACCAGGCGCTGCTGCGCAGCGGCGCCAACATCGGCGAGATGAACTGCGTGCGCAAGCACCTGTCCGCGCTCAAGGGCGGACGGCTCGCGCTGCTGTGCGCGCCCGCCCGCGTCGAGACGCTGCTGATCTCCGACATCCCCGGCGACGATCCGACACTGATCGCCAGCGGCCCCACGCTGCCCGACGCCACCACCTGTGCCGACGCGCTGGCCGTGGTCGCCAAGTACGGCATCGCGCTGCCCGCCAACGTGCGGGCGCATCTGGAGAGCGGCGCGGGCGAAACGCCCAAGCCGGGCGATCCGCGCTTCGCCGGCCATCGCAGCGTAACGCTGGCCACCGCGCAGGACGCGCTGCAGGCGGCCGCCGCGCACGCGCGCGCGCTGGGTTTCGAGGCCCATGTGCTGTCGGACTGCATCGAGGGCGAGGCGCGCGATGTCGCGCAGGTGCATGCCGCCATCGCGAGGCAGGTCGCCCGGCACGGGCAGCCGTTCGGCAAGCCTTGCGTGCTGCTGTCGGGCGGCGAGACCACGGTCACGGTGCGCGGCAAGGGACGGGGCGGCCGCAACGCGGAATTCCTGCTGGGGCTGGCCGTGGCGCTCGACGGCCTGCCCGGCGTGCATGCGATCGCGGCGGATACCGACGGCATCGACGGCTCCGAAGACAATGCCGGCGCGCTGCTGGCGCCCGACACGCTGGTGCGCGCATCGGCCCGCGGCCTGTCCGCGCGCGCGCACCTGGCCAACAACGATGGCTACGGGTTCTTCGCGGCGCTGGACGATCTGGTCGCCACGGGCCCCACCCGTACCAACGTCAACGATTTCCGCGCGATCCTGATCGCCTGAGCGCGTGAGCGCAAGAGCGCCTGAGCGCGTGAGCGCCCGCCCCCCGCCTGCACGAAAGAACGAGGAGAAACACATGAGACGCCACCGCAAAGCCAAGATCGTCGCCACGCTCGGTCCGGCCAGTTCCGATATCGCGGTGATCCGCCAGCTGTTCGAGGCGGGCGCCGACGTGTTCCGGCTCAACTTCAGCCATGGCACGCACGACGATCACCGCAAGCGCTACCTCGCCGTGCGGCAGGTGGAGGCCGAGGCCGGACGGCCCATCGCGGTGCTGGCCGACCTGCAGGGGCCCAAGCTGCGCATCGGCACCTTCGCCGCCGGCAAGGTCGGCCTGCGCGCGGGCGACGTCTTCGTGCTCGACAGCGACCCCACGCCCGGCGACGGGCGCCGGGTGCATCTGCCGCACGCCGAGCTGTTCAGCGTGGCCGCGCCCGGCCAGTCGTTGCTGATCGACGATGGCAAGGTCCAGCTGCGCATCGAGACGGTGGCCAGCGGCAGCATCGTCACGCGCGTGGTCAACCACGGCACGCTGTCGGACCGCAAGGGCGTCAACGTGCCCGACGCCGTGGTGCCGATCCCCGCGCTGACCGCCAAGGACCGCGCCGACCTGGACTTCGCGCTGTCGCTGGGCGCGGACTGGATCGCGCTGTCCTTCGTGCAGCGCGCCGCCGATGTGGTGCAGGCGCGCGAGATCGTCGGCACGCGCGCCGGCGTGCTGTCCAAGATCGAGAAGCCCGCGGCGCTGCAGCAGCTCGACGAGATCGTGCGCGTCTCGGACGCGGTAATGGTCGCCCGCGGCGACCTCGGCGTCGAGCTGCCGCCCGAGCGCGTGCCGGGCGTGCAGAAGCGCATCCTGCGCGTGTGCCGCCAGCTCGGCAAACCCGTGGTCGTCGCCACGCAGATGCTCGAATCGATGATCGACGCGCCGGTGCCCACACGTGCCGAGGCCTCCGACGTGGCCACCGCGATCTATGACGGCGCCGATGCCGTGATGCTGTCGGCCGAGTCGGCCAACGGCCGCCATCCGGTGCCCGCGGTGGCGATGATGGACCGCATCATCGCCGAGGTCGAACGCGACCCGCTGTACCGCAACCTGCTCGATGCGCAGCACGAAGCGCCACTGTCCACCCGGCAGGACGCGATCTGCGCCGCGCTGCGCGAAGTCACGCAGATCATCGGCGCGGTCGCCACCGTCGCCTATACCTCGTCGGGCGCCACCGCGCTGCGCGCCGCGCGCGAGCGGCCCCACGCGCCCATCGTCAGCATCACGCCCAACCTGGAAATCGCCCGGCGGCTTGCGCTCGCGTGGGGTGTGCATTCCACGGTCAGCCCCGATGTGCGCAGCGTCGACGAGATGGTGGAGGCCGCGTCCCGCGCGGCGCTGGCCGAGGGCTATGCCGCGCCGGGAGACCAGATCACCATCGCCGCCGGCATGCCGTTCGGCCAGGGCGGCACCACCAATCTGCTGCGCGTGGCCGAGGTGGGCGGCGCGGCCGGTACGCCGGCCGCCGCGGCGCCGGCCAGCGAACCCGTGGACGCGCTGACGGCCTGACCGGACGCGGGCGCGCGGAGCGCCGTTGCTATACTGGGCAGCGCCTTGCGGCCCGCTCATCCCTGGTGCCGCGATCGATCACCATTGCGGAGCCATCATGCGTCTCGACGACGAAGCCGAAAGCCAGCACGTAGAGGACCGCCGCGGCGGCGGATTTGGCGGAGGCTTCGGTGGCGGCAAGACCATCGGCGTCGGCACCCTCATCGTCGCGCTTGCCGCCGCCTACTTCTTCGGCATCGATCCCACCGTCATCCTGCAGGGCGGCTCGGCGCTGCAAGGCTCCGATCCCTATCCCGAGGCAAGCCAGCAGCAGCAGGCGCCGGCGACGGACCAGATGACCGTGTTCGTGCGCAAGGTGCTGGGCAATACCGAACGCACCTGGTCGCATATCTTCCAGAACGACCTGAACCGCAGCTACGCCCCGCCCACCCTGGTGCTGTTCAGCGGCGCCACGCCCACCGCCTGCGGTACCGGCCAGGCGGCGATGGGCCCCTTCTACTGCCCCGCGGACCAGAAGGTCTATATCGACCTGTCCTTCTATGACGAACTGCGCCAGCGCTTCGGCGCGGCGGGCGATTTCGCCCAGGCCTACGTGATCGCGCACGAGATCGGCCACCATGTGCAGAACCTGCTCGGCGTATCGGACAAGGTCGACAGCGCGCGCCGCCGCGTCAGCGAGAAGCAGGCGAACCAGTTGTCGGTGCGGCTGGAGCTGCAGGCCGATTGCCTGGCCGGCGTATGGGCGGCCACGGCGCAGCGCGCCAACCAGCAACTGCTGGAACCGGGCGATATCGAGGAAGGACTGAGGGCCGCGGCCGCCATCGGCGACGACCGGCTGCAACGGCAGTCGCAGGGCTATGTGGTGCCGGACGCGTTTACCCACGGCAGCAGCGAACAGCGCGTGCGCTGGCTGCGGCGCGGACTGGAAAGCGGCGATATCGCCAAGTGCGATGCCTTCGCGGTCAAGCAGCTCTGAACGGAACGCGGGGGAACGAAGCGGGAACCAGGGGAGGGGAAAAATCACCCACCCGGCATAGAGAGAGAAGGAGGAGGAGGTCTGCCGGGGGGTGGGAGAGAAACCGGTAATGCCTGTCGTGCGCTACACAGGGGCCGCCGCGGCGGCCCGGGCGTCAGACGCGGTAGCCGTACAGCGAACCGTCGCCCGAGCGCGAATTGTCCAGCGAACTCGCCGCGATCTCGCCGCGCACAGCCCGCGCGCCTTCGGTGAACGGGTCGAAATCGCCCTGGCGCGCGCCGTCCAGGAACGGATCGAACTTGCCGCCCTGGCGGGCGCCTTCGCTGAAGGTGTCGAAGCGGCCCTGCCGCGCACCGTCGGTGAAGGTGTTGAACTGGCCGGCGCGCAATGCGTCGGCATAGACATCGAACTTCCCGGCCTTGGTATTGACCGCCGGCGCGGCCATCGCCACGACCGAGGAGGCGGCGATGGCGATGGCTAACGCACCGCCAATGATGCTTTTGGCGTTCATTTCGGACTCCTTCAACTGATTGGGTGTTTTTATCGACTGCTGAACTGGCGCTGCCGGCAGATCTTTGTTGCCATGCGAGCACGGACTGAAGGTTAGTCGCCGGCCGGACGGGGAGAAATACGGCTGCGACGAATGGTGCGTTGCGAGCCGTGAAACGTTGACGCTCGAGAATGAGCGGTCGGTGCGGGAGGGAGTGCGGGGAGCTGCGGGGAAGGGGTGGCGGGACGGCGAAACGGCCGCGCTGCCTCAGGCGGTGCGGTGGCGGCCCCCTCCGCCGGGCGGAAGAGGGGCCGGTGGTGCGGAGAACCGTCCGCGGCGGCAAGGCGCCGCCTGGACGACGCTCCCCCTCAGAGGGTGAACTGGCCGTTCGCCTCCGGCTGGTACGACAGCTCGACCACCGTGACATGCTGCTCGCGCCCGTCCGGCAGCCGGTAGCTGACGGTCTCGCCGGCCCGGGCGCCCAGCAGCGCCGTGCCCACGGGCGAGAGGACCGAGAGCCGTCCCCCCTCGAAATCCGCATCGTCGGGATAGACCAGCGTCCACTGGCGCGGGGCGCTCTCCCCCTCCAGCGCACACAGCACGGAGGAATTCATGGTCACCACATCCGTGGGAATGGTTTCGGCCGGCACGATGGCCGCGCGCTCGAGCAGCGCGTCCAGCATATCGGCCAGCTTGTCGGCGCCCGGCCGTTCGGCGATGCGCTCCAGGCGCGTCACGTCGAGTTCGGTCAGGTACAGCGTCGGTTGCTTGGACAATGCGGTCATGTCAGCTCCTTTGGTTGGCAAGGCCGCTCGCCGCGACGAGGGCGGCGATCGGCCAGCGGCCCGCCCGTGACATCGGGGTCGGGCTTCGGAAAGCAAAAAAAAAAGCGGGATGCGGCAGGTGGCTCAGGCCCGGTTCGGCCTGTGCCCGCTAGCGCGAGGAAGAATCAGGCGGGGAACCGGGCTGGATCAAGTGGCGCTTGAATCCGGCTGGCAGGTTTGGCAATGACGCCCTGGACGACGGCGCGCGGGCGTGCGGCCGCATGCCCGGCAAGGCGGGCGGCGGCGGCAACGGCGGACGTCGGAAGGCAGGCGGTCATCGGTGGTACGGTTGGAAAGAAAAAGTGCGTCCTGCGGGAAGGCGACGCTCAAGGGATGCTAGCACAGGGCGCGGCCCGCCGGCTCAGGGGGCCGGGTGCGTGGCCGGGTGCGCGGCCGCATCGCCGTGCCGGTCCGGGTTCGCACCCGGGTTCGGCTCCGGATGGCATTCGCAGCCGCCCCCGCTCGCGGCCTGCTGCAATGTCTGCAGAATGCCGCACTCGCTGGCCGCCTGGCCATGGTCGCAGGTATGGCGCAGCGCCCGCAGCTGGCCCTCCAGCGCCTCGAGCGCGACCCGCTGGGCGTGGATCTGTTCGATCTGGCGGTCCAGCAGCGCGTTGATGCCGTCGCAGGCCACCGTGGGATCGCGCTCGAAGTCGCGCAGCCGGCGCACATCGGACAGGCTCATCCCCAGCGAGCGGCAATGGCGCACGAAGTTCAGCTGCACCAGGTGCGCGCCGCTGTAGCGGCGATAGCCGTTGTCCTCGCGCAGGGGCCGGTCCAGCAGCCCTTCGCGTTCGTAGTAGCGGATGGTCTCCGCGTCGCAGCCGCTATGGCGGGCAAGTTCACCGATTCGCATGATGGCTTCTACCTTGTAGCGCTTACAGGGTTTTCAAGGGCAGTGTAGCCCGTCGCGCCGCATCGCGCGACCGGCCTGTCGCCCCGGCCCGCAACGTGCGGCCCGCGCTGCGCCGCCGCGCGCTCCTCCTGTAGAATTCCCGACGAACGCGAATGGCCGCTTCGGCCGCTTTCGCCAACCTCCCCAAAAGACCATCGCCATCGTGCTGCGCCCCCGTCGGCTCCTGCGCCTTCTGCTGCTAGTGCTGCTCGCCGTCCTGCCCCTGCAGACCTGGGCGGCCGGTGTCGCGCACGGCGGCGGCATGTCGACCGTGCCCTCCACGCACGCTGCGATTGCGATCCCCGCGGATGCACTGCTGGCCGGCAGCCCGTCGGCCCCAGGCGCGCTCGAAGCCGCCGGTGCCCCGGGCGCGGCGGATCCCGCCGACGCCCCGGTCCCCGCGCCCTTCCCGCTGGCCGAGGCCGGCGAGCCCGCCCCGGCTGGCGCCGACCTGGCCGAGCAACTGCTTCCCGCCACAGCTCCCCGGCTGGCGGCCGGTCCTTGCCGCGCAGGCGTGCCGGGCTACGCCCGCGCCGCGCTCCCCGAACCCCATCTGCCGTTGCCGCCGCGCCCACCGCGCGGCTGAAACGCACCCGCGGCAACCGCCGCGGCGACTGGCATGCACGGACGCCCGACCGCGTCCGCGCGACCGCGGCTCGTCCGCACCTTCTTTTCGTCTTTCTTCGTTCCAGACAAATATGAAACGCGTCCTGTTGTTCCTGGCGACCAACCTCGCCGTCATGCTCGTACTCAGCTTCACGGCCAGCCTGCTGGGCGTGAACCGCTTCCTGACCGCCAACGGTCTGAACCTCGGCATGCTGCTGGTGTTCGCCGCCCTGATGGGCTTCGGCGGCTCCTTCATCTCGCTGTGGATGTCCAAGACCATCGCCAAATGGTCCACCGGCGCGCAGGTGATCACCCATCCGAGCACCAGCACCGAGCTGTGGCTGGTACAGACCGTCCAGAAGCTGGCCGACCGCGCCGGCCTGCCGATGCCGGAAGTCGCCATCTACGAAGGCGAACCCAATGCCTTCGCCACCGGGGCCACCAAGAACAGCTCGCTGGTCGCCGTCTCGACCGGCCTGCTGCAGAGCATGTCCCATGAAGAAGTGGAGGCGGTGCTCGCTCACGAAGTCGCGCACGTGGCTAATGGCGATATGGTGACCCTCACGCTGATCCAGGGCGTGGTGAACACCTTCGTGATCTTCATGGCCCGCGTGGTGGGCTACTTCGTCGACTCGATGCTTCGCCGCAACGACGAGGAATCGAGCGGGCCCGGCATCGGCTATATCGTCACCGTGGTGGTCTGCGAGATCGTGTTCGGCATCCTGGCCAGCATCATCGTGGCCGCTTTCTCGCGTCGCCGCGAATTCCGCGCGGACGCGGGGGCGGCACAGCTGATGGGTTCGCCCTCGCCGATGGTCTCGGCGCTGCGCCGCCTGGGCGGCCTCGAACCGGACGGCCTGCCGCAGAACATGCAGGCCTTGGGCATCTCGGGGCGTTCGTCGTGGCTGGCCCTGTTCTCCAGCCACCCGCCGCTCGAAGCCCGCATCGCCGCGCTGCAGGGCGCGCGCTAACGCCGCCCGCCGACCGGACCGCCGCGTCCGGTCAGTCCACCACCCTGCCGCGCAGCGCCTTGACCGCGCTGCGCTGGCTCTTGCCCTCCAGCCGCCGCCGCTGCGAACCCAGCGTCGGCCGCGTCGGGCGCCGCACCCGCGGCGCCTGTGCCACGCTCTCCACCAGCTCATGCAGGCGCCGCACCGCGTCGTCCCGATTCAGTTCGAGGCTGCGGTGCTGCTGCGCCTTGATGACCACCACGCCGTCGCGCGTGATGCGATGGTCGTGCAGCTGCATCAAGCGCTCCTTGTGGTCTTCCCTCAACGAAGACGCGCGGATATCGAAGCGCAGATGCACGGCGTTCGACACCTTGTTGATGTTCTGCCCGCCGGCGCCCTGGGCGCGGATGGCGGTGATGTCGTATTCGTGGTGCGGGATCTCGGTGGGCATGGTGGCCGAGCTTACCGCGGGATGCGCGAGCGCACCAAGACCCCGCGCCCGGCCCCGCACCACCCGCTTATTTCAGCTGCTGCACGCGGATCATGTTGCCCGCCGGATCCCGGACGCCGAAATCGCGCACCCCGTAGGGCTGGTCGGTGGGCTCCTGGACGATCTCCGCGTCCCGCTGCTGCAAGCGCTGGAAGACCGCATCGAGGTCCCGGGTACCGAGCAACAGCATCGCGAAAGTGCCCTTGGCCATCATCTCGGCGATCGTGCGCTTCTCCGCATCGGTGACACCGGGCGTGGCGTTGGGCGGATACAGCACGATGGAAGTCTCCGGCTTGCCCTTGGGCCCGACGGTGATCCAGCGGTGATCGCCGAACGCGACGTCCTTGCGGACTTCGAAGTCCAAGGCGTCCCGATAGAACGCCAGCGAGACTTCCGGGTCGGTATGCGGCAGGAAGGTCGAGTGAATGGTGATGTCCATGAACGTTCTCCTTGGGCGGATGCAGACGGGAAGCCCGGCAGTCGCGCCGCGTGCCGGGGCATGGACGGCAGTCTAAGCGGGTACCTTGCGAGGCGCTTCTCGATTCCTGATCGGACGGGTGACGACCTTGGCCAGGCAGGCGGGGATGCCTTCGGCCGCCCGGGCGTGGTCGCGCCGATAGGCGCTCGGCGGGACGCCCACCAGCTCGGTGAATCGCGTGCTGAAGGTGCCCAGCGAGGAACAGCCCACTTCGAAGCAGACTTCGGTCACGCTCAGATCGCCCCGGCGCAATAGCGCCATCGCGCGTTCGATCCGCCGTGTCATCAGATAGGAATAGACGGACTCGCCATAGGCGAGCCGGAATTGCCGGCTGAGGTGGCCAGCGGACATCCGCACGCCGCGGGCCAGCGCATCGACGTCCAGCGGCTGCGCATAGTCCCGGTCGATCCGGTCGCGCACGCGGCGCAGGCGGGCAAGGTCACGCAGGACGGTGTCGGAGGCGGCGGCAGGCATCGGCATATGCTGCCACGCGCGGATGGATCCCTCAATCCGCACCGGTTGCCCTGGGCAGCGATCTCGCATGCGCGCGAACAGGCGCCCGTTACCACTTCCGAGGGGTGCATGCCTTTCGTACGGCGGTCGATATGCAGATGGCCCCCGGCCTTCATTCCAGCGAAGAAGCAGATGCGTTGGCTGGGCTCGCAAGCGTGCCATATCACTCCAACCGAGAAGGAATCCATCCCGATGCAATTCGGCCTCAACGCACGAGCGACCCGCTTTGCCCTGTCTGTCTCCATGCTTGCCGCCCTCGCCGCCTGCGGCGGTGGCGACGGCGACGCCGATACGGGCAGCCCCGCGGCCGGCGGTACCGCTACGATCACGCTGAGCGGACAAGTCGTCGATGGCCCCATCGCGGGCGCCAAGGTGTGCCTGTTCTCCGGCGGCGCGCAAGCGCGCAACGCGGCCGGCGAGGCCATCTGCGCCAGCGAAACGGATGCGCAGGGCAATTACACCATGACGGTTCCGCGCAATCTCGCGCCCGGCTTCATCACGCTGGTGGCCACCAAGGGCAGCGACATCAAGCTGGCCTCGACGGTTGGCACGGTGGACCAATTGCTCGCCATCGCCGGCACGGGCGGCGCCGTCACGACCGCCAGCCTGCCCACCGCCAAGGTCACGCATTTCACGACCGCCGACTTCGCCCTGGCCGACACCAACAACGACGGCACGGTCTCGAAGGACGAGCAGGACGCCTATGTGCCGGACTCCACGGTCGTGCAGAAGGCGGCGACCCTGATCAAGGCGGTCATCGATTTCTCGCAAGGCAGCGCGCTGATCGGTGGCCAGACCCCGAACACGCTGGCCCTGGCGGCGGCGGCGGTCAGGAACCAGCCGCTGGGCAGCGGCGGCCAGACGCCGGAGCAATGGTTTGCGGACCCGGCCAACGCGGAAGTGATCGCGGCCGTCAACAAGGACCTGGCCGACACGCTGGACGGCAAGTTCGCCAAGTACCAGCTTTCCAAGGTCGTTACCGCCTCCTTCATTCCGCCCGTGGTTTCCCGCAACGGCGGCGCCGCGACCATCTATTGCGGCATCGAGACCGAGAACACCACCGAAGTGGTGGAAATCGCTCTGGACGCGGCGCGCCGTGCCGCAGTGCTGCGGTACACGGACGAAGGCGAGACGGGGCAGATGGTCGGCAGCTATGACCCGGCGAGCGGTGCAGTCAGCATCGACGACATCTATCCGCGCGAGGTCGCGCAGACCAGCCCCGACGTGGTCTTCTACACCGAGGGCTATTTCAAGGTAAAGGGCACGGTCGACGCGGCCGGCAATTTCGCGGGTACGTTTGCGGACATGAGCGCGACGACGTGGACGCTGGACGCCACGCGCCAGGAGTGCACGGCCTCCGGCACCGTGACCGCCACCAGGCAGTAAATCTGCGTCGGTCCGGCCCGGCGGGTTGCCGCCGGGCCGGCGCGGGCGAACGCGAGCCCGTGCAAGCACACGTACGTCTTCGTTTTACCTGGGGAAATCTTGGCGCGCCCGGCTGGGATCGAACCAGCAACCCCTGCCTTCGGAGGGCAGTACTCTATCCATTGAGCTACGGGCGCACGAGGGTGATGCCTGATGGCCGCGGGCGAACGCCGCTGCCGGAAAGTCGCATAGGATACCGTGTTTGCCCGGCGGCGTCCATGACGCGAGGCCGGAGCCCGGCCGGAGAGGTTTCGCAACGTCCCCTTTTGCCGCCATTGCGTATGCCTTTGGGGCTATAATCGCGAGCTATTTGCGCAAAAACGGGGCAGCTTCGCCTTCACTCGGGGAGCGCTGCGGCCGGCGGTTCGCCGGTGCGGTGCACCGGTGCTGCGCAAACGTCCGATCCGGTCACAAAAAGCAGCCGAGCACGAGCGGCCACAGGTTTCCTGCAAATTCGAGAGTTCCGTATGAGCGACGTCCATAACGAGCACCACGAACACCAGTCTCCCATCAAGACCCCGAAGCAATTGATTGCCGTGGTGATTGCAGCCTTCCTGGTGCCGATCCTGGTGATCATCCTGCTGGTCAGTTTCGTCGGCCTCGGCGCGCCGGAAGGCGCCGGCGGCACGGGCGGCGCCGAAGCCGTCAACGACCGGATCAAGCCGGTCGCCTCGCTGGAGCTGAAGGATCCCAACGCGCCGCGCGTGTTCCGCACCGGCGAGCAGGTCTACAAGGAAGTCTGCGCCGCCTGCCACGCCACCGGCGCGGCGGGTGCGCCGAAGCAAGGCGCGCCTGGCGACTGGAGCGCGCGCCTGGGCCAGGGCTTCGACGGGCTGATGAAGTCGGTCCTCAACGGCAAGGGCGCGATGCCGCCGCGCGCCGGCACCTCGCCCGACGACTACAGCGACTACGAACTGGCCCGCGCCGCGGTCTACCTGGCCGACAGCGCCGGTGCCAAGTTCCCCGAGCCGCCCGCTCCGGCGCAGGCCGCGCCCGCGACGGCCGCCGCTTCGGAACCCGCCGCAGCCCCGGCGGCAGCCGCTCCGGCAGCAGCGCCGGCACCGGCCGCGGCAGCACCCGCAGCTCCGGCGGCACCCGCGGCAGCGGCACCGGCCGCCGCGGCCGCTCCCGCCGCCGCCTCCGCCGAAGTGGGCAAGAAGGTCTACGACCAGGTCTGCGCGGCCTGCCACGCGGCTGGCGTGGCCGGTGCGCCGAAGGTGGGCGACAAGGCCGCCTGGGCGCCGCGCATCAAGGAAGGCATGGACGCCGTGCACAACTTCGCGCTGAAGGGCAAGGGCGTGATGCCGCCCAAGGGCGGCTATGCCGGCCCGGACGCCGATGTGATCGCCGCAGCCGACTACATGGTCAACGCGTCGAAGTAACAGCACGCAGGCCCCGCCACGGCGGGGTGCACAACGACGAAGCCCGCGGCATGCCGCGGGCTTCGTCGTTTCAGGGACCGCACCGGGGCGGAAAGGCTCAGACCACCCGGGAATAGCGCACCAGCGGCGCGACGGCAGCGCCCGGCGCAGCGGTGGGTACGCCCCTCGCCCTGCCCTCGTCGGCGCGGTCCTCGCGCAGGTAGCGGTCGAACACCATGGCCACGCGGCGCACCAGCAGCCGGCCCAGCGGCGTGACCTCGATGCGTTGCGGCGTCAGCCGCACCAGCCCGTCGGCGGCCAGCGGCCGCAGCTCCCGCAACTCCGGCGCGAATTCGTCCGCGAACACCACGCCGTGGCGGCGCTCGATGGCGCCGATATCGAGCACGCCGTTGCACATCAGCTCGCCGATCAAGGCCTTGCGCAGCGTGTCGTCGGCGGACATGGCGAAGCCGCGCCATACCGGCAGCCGGCCCGCGTCGAGCGCGGCGTAGTAGTCGTCCAGCGTGCGCGCGTTCTGCGCATAGCGGCCGGCCACCGCGCCGATGGCCGATACGCCGAAGCCCAGCTGGTCGTAGCCGGCATGCGTGGCATAGCCCTGGAAATTGCGTTGCAGCCGCCCTTGCCGCTGGGCCAGCGCGAGTCCGTCGTCGGGCAGCGCGAAATGGTCCATGCCGATATAGACATAGCCGGCGGCGGTCAGCCGTTCGATGGTGCCGACCAGAATGTCGAGCTTCTCGCCGGGGGCCGGCAATGCGCCGGCATCGATGCGGCGCTGTGCCTTGAACACGTGCGGCAGATGCGCGTAGCTGTAGACGGACAGCCGGTCCGGCCGCATCGCCAGCACGCGCTCGACGGTGGCGGCGAAACGGGCCGTGCTCTGGTGCGGCAGCCCGTAGATCAGGTCCATGCTGACCGACTGGAAGCCGAGCCGGCGCGCCGCGTCGACGACTCGCTGCGTCTGCTCGACACTCTGCTCGCGGTGAATGGCGCGCTGTACCTCCGGATCGAAGTCCTGCACGCCGAGGCTGACGCGGTTCAGGCCAAGCGCCGCCAGTTGCGCCATGCGCGCCTCGTCCACGCGGCGCGGGTCGATTTCGATCGCGTGCTCGCCGTCGGGCAGCAGGTCGAAGTGGGTACGCAGCGCGTCCATCACGGCGCGCATCTGCCCATCGTCGAGAAAGGTCGGCGTGCCGCCGCCCCAGTGCGACTGCATCACGGCCCGGCGGCCGCCCAGATGCCGCGCCACCAGCGCGATCTCGCGGCGCAGGTAGTCGACATAGCGGGCGCTGCGCCGCCGGTCGCGCGTCACCACCTTGTTGCAGCCGCAGTAGTAGCAGACGTTGTCGCAGAACGGGATGTGCAGGTACAGCGACAGCGGTTCCCCACGGCGCGCGGCGCAGTCGGCCAGCGCGGCCAGGTAGTCGCCCTCGGCGAAGCCGCCATGGAAGCGGTCGGCCGTCGGATACGAGGTATAGCGCGGGCCGTGCATGTCGATGCGCGGCGCCAGCGCGCGGAAATCCGCGAGGTCGGCGCGCTCGGGCGCGGCGGCGGCGGCCGAGGTGGCGCCGGGACGATGGATGGGGGCGGAGATAGCCATGCGAGGCGGCCTGTTGATGGAGTCGAGCCATCGTAGTGCCTGCGCCGCACGCTGGACTTGACTGGCGTCAAAGGTCTGTCGATGCCATGCCGCTTCGCCCGCTTGCCGTCCGCGCGCAGCCAGGATGCCGCACCGCAGCGCGCTACAGGCCGTAGAACGGGCGGTTCGCCTCGATGCGCGCGGCCTCGCTGGCCGGATAGCGCGCCTCGTGCAGCAGCCGTTGTAGTGCCGCCCGGCCCTGCGCGCGCGCGCCCACGTAGAACGCATTGACCGCCAACTCGTCCAGCGCGCGCCAGGCGTAGACGGACTCGTCGACGAACAGCGTATCGTCGGGCATCGCCATCGCCGCGGCCTGCTGCGCATACAGGTGGGCCAGCGCGTGCTCGCCGCGCTGGCGGTGATAGCGCGCAAGCTCGCACAGCGGCTCGGCGCGCGTGGGGCGGGCCTGATAGGCGTTCAGATAGCCGTCGCGCACATCGGGAGACGGCGCGTCCAGCGCCTCGGTCAGCACGGCGACCTGGTACAGCGCGAACCAGCACTCCTCTTCCCAGCCGCCCATCGCCACGCGCGTCAGGTAGGCGCGCACGGCCTGCTCGAATTGCCCGGCGTCGCGATAGCTCTGCGCCAGATAGAAGCGATGGCGCGGATTGTCCGGGTCGGCCTGCACGGCGCGCTCGAGGATCTCGATGTCCCGCAGATAGGTATCGGGATCGCGCGCCCGGGCGCCGTCGCGCGAGGCGACGATGGTGGCGCCGGGCAGGCTGTGCCAGGTGTGCGGGCGCTCCTGCGTCAGGTATTCGTGCAGCACGCCTTCCCAGCGCCAGGGCTGGTGCGCGGCCGCCAGCGCGTTGCGCTGGTAGCACCAGCCGTCCAGCTCGCAGCGGAACTGGTAGCCGTCGGCCGCCAGCACCGGCCACCGGAAACCCGCGGGCATGACCAGCGTTTCGTCGGCATCGATGAACAGCAGATAGTCGCCATGCGTGCGCGCCAGCGCCATGGCCTCGTTGCGGTTGTGCGCGAAGTCCTGCCACGGGCGTTCGTACAGCGCGCCGGGCACATCGCCCATCAGCTCGCGGATGAGCGCCTGCGTGCCATCGGTGGAACCGGTATCGACGATGACCCAATGGTCGATCCACGGCTTGACCGAGGCCAGGCACCGGGCGATGACCGGTGCCTCGTTCTTCACGATCATGTTCAGGCAAATGCGCTTCACTTCAGACCCCTCGTCTTATTTTTGTGTGCCTGCCTGTGAGGCGGCCGGGGCAGCATACCGCAAGCCACCGCGCTTGTAGGCGCGCGGTGTGGCTTGCCCCGCCAAAGAGGGGCAAGCCGGCGGCGGCGCGCGCCTGCCACGGCGCGCGTGCGCGTGAAGGTAAGTGGGGTGTTGTGTGGGCGGTGCGACGGCGCCATCGCGCCTGAGCCTGTGGGTCAGCCGGCGGCGGTCTTGCCGGCCGTACCGAGCAGCGCCTTCAGGCCGGCCAGCCGGTCCTTGGGGCTCATTGCCGGCGTCGCGTCCGCTGGTGCGGGCGCCTCCTCCAGCTTCATCTCGCCGATGAAGCGCGACGGCTGGCACGAGTAGGTGTCGCGCGCGCGCTTGCGCTTCTTGCACCAGCTGATATGCAGGCTGCGCTGGGCGCGCGTGATGCCCACATACATGAGCCGCCGCTCTTCCTCGATCTTCTCGTCGGTCATGTCCTCGTCCTCGCGGCAGTGGGGCAGGATGCCCTCCTCCACGCCGACCAGGAACACGTGCGGATATTCGAGGCCCTTGGAGGCGTGCAGCGTGGACAGGCGCACCGCGTCGGGATCTTCCTCGCGGCCTTCGAGCATGCTCATCAGCGCCACGGTCTGCGTCAGCTCCAGCAGGTTCTTGCCTTCGTCGCCGAAGCCGTCGGCGTTGTCGAAGCCGGTGGCCGCCTCGCCGTCGCCCTCCTCGCCCGGCTCGGGCGCGGGCCGGGTCCCCTTGCGCTTGAGCCAGTCGAGAAATTCCAGCGTATTGGTCCACTTGGACTGCGCCTGGCGCTCCTCGAAGGTGTCGTACAGATAGGCCTCGTAGTGGATGCCTTCCATCAGGTCGTCCAGCACCTCGGTGGCCGGATCCTTCGCGGCGCGGTCCGCCAGGCGCACCATCGACTCGCAGAACACCCGCAGCGGCTCCAGCTGGCGGGGTTGCAGCTTCGCCTCGATGCCGCCCATCATCGCCGCCTCGAACAGCGAGACCTTGGCCTGGCCGGCGAAGGTGCCCAGCACCTCCAGCGTGGTGTTGCCCACCCCGCGGCGCGGCGTGGTCACGGCGCGGATAAAGGCCGGATCGTCATCGGGATTGGCGATCAGCCGCAGGTAGGCGCACAGGTCCTTGATCTCGGCCTTGTCGAAGAAGCTCTGCCCGCCCGAGAGCACATACGGAATGCGCTCGCGCCGCAGGATCTGCTCGAACAGCCGCGCCTGGTGGTTGCCGCGGTACAGGATGGCGTAGTCGCGGAACTGCGCGCGGCGCTCGAACTTGTGGGCCGAGAGCCGGAACACCACCGATTCGGCCTCGTGCTCCTCGTCGTTCATCGGGTTTATGGCGATGGGATCGCCCATCCCGTGCTCGCTCCACAGCGTCTTCTCGAACAGCTTGGGATTGTTGGCGATCACCGCGTTGGCCGCGTTGAGGATGCGCACCGTGGAGCGGTAGTTCTGCTCCAGCTTGATCACCTTCAGGTTGGGAAAGTCCGTCTGCAGCAGCCGCAGATTGTCCAGCGTGGCGCCGCGCCAGCCGTAGATGGCCTGGTCGTCATCGCCGACCGCGGTAAAGGCGGGGGCGCGCAGATGCGAGCCGCCGGCCAGCAGCTTGAGCAGCTGGTACTGGCACGCATTGGTGTCCTGGTATTCGTCCACCAGGAAGTAGCGCAGCTTGTTCTGCCACTTGAGCCGCACCGCCTCGTCGCGCGCGAACAGCTCGGCGGGCAGCCGGATCAGGTCGTCGAAGTCCACCGCCTGGTAGGCATGCAGCGTGGCGACGTAGTTGCGGTAGATCAGCGCCGCCTGGTGCTCGTCGGCATCGGCGGCCTGGGCGATGGCGGTCTCGGGGTCGACCATGCCGTTCTTCCACAGGGAGATCGTGCTCTGCACGTTGCGGATCAGCTTCTTGTCGGTGGTGCCCAGCTGCTCCTGCACGAGCCCGAAGCAGTCGTCCGAATCCATGATCGAGAAGCGCGGCTTGAGCCCGACATGCTCGGCCTCGGCCCGCAGGATCTGCACGCCCAGCGAGTGGAAGGTACAGACGGTGAGCTGCTTGAGCGGAATGCGCTTGCCCTCGCGCGTCTTGCCCTCCATCAGCTTGGCGATGCGCTCCTGCATTTCCTTGGCCGCCTTGTTGGTGAAGGTCACCGCGGCGATGTGCCTGGGCTCGAAGCCCTTGTCCTCGATCAGATGGGCGATCTTCTGCGTGATCACGCGCGTCTTGCCCGATCCCGCGCCGGCGAGCACGAGGCACGGTCCGTCCAGGTAGCGGACGGCTTCGGATTGGGCGGCGTTCAGTCCGTGAGTCATGCGAGCGAGGGTCTGTGGATGGCGCGGGCGGCGCGCGGCCGGGCGATGCGCCGGTGGCGCCGCCTCGTGCCGGGAAGGAGCCGGCGATCCTAACACGCCGGGGCGCTCGCCCGCCGCCCGGCGGCCCGGGTACGTCCACGCGTTGACACGTCCATGTCACCCGGTTAGAGTCGCGCCATCCGGCCGGGAGAGCGCGCGAGGACTTCGCGCCGCCGAAGGGGAATCACCCGAAAACTCTCAGGCACCATGGACTGGCCGGATCGATCAGAAGGCGCGCAAATGCACGCCATCGATATCGAACTCTGGAGAGAGATACCCGTCATTCATCGTCGCCATGACGCCAGACGACGCGCGTATCCACCGAAGGGGCGCACGACACGGGATCCGCACCGGATCCGGTCGTAATCTCTCAGGTATCGAGGACAGAGGGGTCATCCGCCACGGCGGCTCGCAAGGAACGCATCGTCCGGTCGCACCGGACGGGACGCCCCGCGAGCCCCGCGGCGGATGACCCTTTTTTGTTTTCCGAACCGAACAGAACCGCTCCGAGGACTCCCATGACGCTCCAGGCCACGCCACTCAACGCCATCCACCGCACGCTGGGCGCCCGCATGGTCGACTTCGGCGGCTGGGACATGCCCGTCAACTACGGCTCGCAGATCGAGGAACACCACGCGGTGCGCCGCGACGCCGGCATGTTCGACGTGTCGCATATGTGCGTGGTGGACCTGACCGGCGCCAATGTGCGCGCGTTCCTGCGCGGCCTGCTGGCCAACAACGTCGACAAGCTCCAGAACGCCGGCAAGGCGCTGTATTCCTGCATGCTGGACGACAAGGGCGGCGTGATCGACGACCTGATCGTCTATTTCTTCGCGGAAGACCATTTCCGGCTGGTGGTGAACGCCGGCACCGCCAACGGCGACATCGACTGGATCCGCCAGCGCAACGAGGCCACCGGCAGCGGCGTGACCATCACGCCCCGCCGTGGCGACAACGTGCCCGACGGCGTGGAGCCGCTGGCCATCGTCGCGGTGCAGGGCCCGAACGCCCGCGCCAAGGTATGGGAGGCCTTCCCGTCGACGCAGCCGAGCGACGCCATCAAGCCCTTCAATGCGGTGGTGGTGCAGGACGCGGCCGTCGGCGAGATCATGGTCGGGCGCACCGGCTACACCGGCGAGGACGGCTTCGAGCTGGTGGTGCCGGCCGCCAACGTGGCCGGGGTGTGGGAAAAGCTGCGCGCCGCGGGCGTGCAGCCTGCCGGACTGGGCGCGCGCGACACGCTGCGGCTCGAAGCCGGCATGAACCTGTACGGCCAGGACATGGACATCAACGTCTCGCCGCTGGATGCCGGCCTGGCCTGGACCGTGGACCTGCAGAGCGAGCGCGACTTCACCGGCAAGGCGGCGCTGCAGCAGGCCGGCCAGAGCCAGCAGTTCGTCGGCCTGATCCTGCGCGACAAGGGTGGCGTGCTGCGCGCGCACCAGCGCGTGATCACCCCGGCTGGCGACGGCGAAATCACCTCTGGCACCTTCAGCCCCACGCTGTCGCAGTCCATCGCGCTGGCCCGCCTGCCCAAGGACGTCGCCATCGGCAGCGACGTGCAGGTGGAAATCCGCGACCGCAAACTCACCGCGTCTGTGGTTAAACTGCCATTTGTGCGCAATGGCAAGGCACTCGTGAGCTGACGGCTCGCACCACAACGGTCGACTTCGCGCCCGCCCCGTCCGGATACGACGCGGCGGCGGGCCACACAAGAATCTGAATCTGGAGAACCCTGATGAATTTCCCCGCTGACCTGAAGTACACCGAGTCGCATGAATGGGTACGCGTCGAAGCCGACGGCACCCTGACCATCGGCATCACCGACCATGCGCAGGACGCGCTCGGCGACATCGTCTTCCTGGAGCTGCCGGAAGTCGGCAAGTCGGTCGGCGCCGGTGACGCGCTGGCCGTGGTCGAGTCGGTCAAGGCCGCGTCCGACATCTACGCGCCGGTGGCGGGCGAAGTCATCGCCGTCAACGACGCCGCCGCCGCGGCGCCGGAAAGCGTCAACGCCAACGCGTTCGACGCGTGGCTGTTCAAGCTCAAGCCGGCCAACGGCGACGACGTCAACGGCCTGATGTCCGTGGACGCCTACAAGGCCAGCGTCGGCGCCTGACGCCAGCGCGGCGCTCACCACGCCAGCGCCGCCGGGCCAGGGGCCGACCACCCCGCCCGGCGCGCGCCGCACCTGCTCTCCGTTTCTTGCCATGAACGCTCCCCTGCCCGCCTCCGCTCCCATGTCCGCCGCCCACACCACCCGGCCCTCGCTGGCCGAACTGGAGGCGCGCGACGCCTTCTCCCATCGCCACATCGGCCCGGACGCGGCCGAACAGCAGCACATGCTGAAGGTGCTCGGCTACGACAGCCGCGCCGCCCTGATGGACGCCATCATCCCGGCCGCGATCCGCCGCCGCGACGGCATGCCGCTGGGCGAGTTCAACGAGCCGCTGACCGAGGAAGCCGCGCTGGCCAAGCTCCGCAGCATCGCGGGCAAGAACAAGGTCTTCAAGAGCTTTATCGGCCAGGGGTACTACAACACCCTGACCCCGGGCGTGATCCTGCGCAACATCTTCGAGAACCCCGCCTGGTACACCGCGTACACGCCGTACCAGCCCGAGATCTCGCAGGGCCGCCTGGAGGCGATGCTGAACTTCCAGCAGATGATCACGGACCTGACCGGGCTTGACATCGCCAACGCCTCGATGCTCGACGAGGGCACCGCCGCCGCCGAGGCCATGACCCTGCTGCAGCGCGTGAACAAGCACGCGTCGAACACCTTCTACGTGGCCGACGACGTGCTGCCGCAGACCATCGAAGTGGTGCGCACGCGCGCGCTGCCGCTGGGCATCGAGGTGAAGGTGGGCCCGGCGGCCGACGCGGCCGGCGCGCATGCCTTCGGCGTGCTGCTGCAATACCCGGGCGTGAACGGCGACGTGGCCGACTACCGCGCGATCGCGGACGCGGTGCATGCGGCCGGCGGCCTGGTGGTGGCCGCGGCCGACCTGCTGGCGCTGACCCTGCTGGCCGCGCCCGGCGAATGGGGCGCGGACGTGGCGGTGGGCAACTCGCAGCGCTTCGGCGTGCCGCTGGGCTTCGGCGGCCCGCACGCCGGCTATATGGCGGTCAAGGACGCGTACAAGCGCTCGATGCCGGGCCGGCTGGTGGGCGTGACCATCGACGCGCAGGGCAACCAGGCGTACCGCCTCGCGCTGCAGACCCGCGAGCAGCATATCCGCCGCGAGAAGGCGACCTCGAACATCTGCACGGCGCAGGTGCTGCTGGCCGTGATGGCGTCGATGTACGCGGTCTACCACGGCCCGCAGGGCCTGAAGCGCATCGCGCAGCGGGTGCACCGGCTGGCCGCGGTGCTCGCCGCGGGCCTGGACACGCTGGGCTACACCCGCGCCAACGCGACGTTCTTCGATACGCTGACGCTGGAAACCGGCGCCGCCACCGAGGCCATCCACGCGGCGGCCGCCGCGCGCGGCATCAACCTGCGCCGCGCCGGCGCGACGCGCATCGGCGTGTCGCTGGACGAGACCACCACCCGCGCCGACGTGGCCGCGCTGTGGGACATCTTCGCGCAGGGCAAGCCGGTACCGGCGTTCGACGCGCTGGAAGCGAGCGTGGAAGACGCCTATCCGGCGGGGCTGGCCCGCCAGAGCGCGTACCTGACCCATCCGGTCTTCAACACGCACCACGCCGAGCACGAGATGCTGCGCTACCTGCGCATGCTGGCCGACAAGGACCTGGCGCTGGACCGCACCATGATCCCGCTGGGCTCCTGCACGATGAAGCTGAACGCCACCAGCGAGATGATCCCGGTGACGTGGCCGGAGTTCTCGAGCATGCATCCGTTCGCGCCGGCCGACCAGACCGTGGGCTATCGCGAAATGATCGATCAGCTCGAGGCCATGCTGTGCGCCGCCACCGGCTACGCCGCGGTCAGCCTGCAGCCGAACGCCGGCTCGCAGGGCGAGTACGCGGGACTGCAGATCATCCACGCGTACCACGAGAGCCGCGGCGAAAGCCATCGCAATATCTGCCTGATCCCGTCGTCGGCGCACGGCACCAACCCGGCGTCCGCGCAGATGGCGGGCATGCAGGTGGTGGTGGTGGCCTGCGACGACGAGGGCAACGTCGACCTGGCCGACCTGGAGAAGAAAGCGCAGCAGCACAGCCGCAACCTGGCGGCCATCATGATCACCTACCCGTCCACGCACGGCGTGTTCGAGGAAGGCGTGCAGCGCATCTGCGAAATCGTGCATAGCCACGGCGGCCAGGTCTATGTCGACGGCGCCAACATGAACGCGATGGTCGGCACTGCCGCGCCGGGCCACTTCGGCGGCGACGTGTCGCACCTGAACCTGCACAAGACCTTCTGCATCCCGCACGGCGGCGGCGGCCCGGGCGTCGGCCCGGTGGCGGTGGGCGCGCACCTCGCGCAGTTCCTGCCCAACCAGCGCAGCGTCGGCTACGAGCGTTCGCAGCAGGGCATCGGCGGTATTTCCGCGGCGCCCTTCGGCTCGGCCAGCATCCTGCCGATCTCGTGGATGTATGTGGCGATGATGGGTTCGGCCGGCCTGACCGCAGCCACCGAGAACGCGATCCTGGCCGCCAACTACGTGGCCAAGCGGCTGTCCGAGCATTACCCGGTGCTGTACATGGGCGCCAACGGGCATATCGCCCACGAGTGCATCCTGGACCTGCGTCCGATCCAGAAGGCCACCGGCATCTCGAACGAGGACGTGGCCAAGCGCCTGATGGACTTCGGCTTCCACGCGCCGACCATGAGCTTCCCGGTGCCGGGCACGCTGATGATCGAGCCGACCGAGAGCGAGGCGCTGCACGAGCTGGACCGCTTCATCGACGCGATGATCGCCATCCGCCGCGAAATCGCGCGGGTGGAGGACGGCAGCTTCGACCGCGAGGACAACCCGCTGCGCAACGCCCCGCACACGGCGGCGGTGATCACCGCCAACGAGTGGAACCACAAGTACACCCGCGAGGAAGCCGCGTACCCGGTGGCGTCGCTGCGCACGCAGAAGTACTGGCCGCCGGTTGGCCGTGCCGACAACGTCTACGGCGACCGCAACCTGTTCTGCGCCTGCGTGCCGATGAGCGCGTACGAGGAGTAAGGCGCCGCGCCCGCCCGCCGGCGTAGGACTGCGGCGGGCGGCGCAAGCGGCATTCTCTCCCTATGCTTGGGTAGATCACGCGCCTTGGGCGCGGCTACCTGGCGGAGGGAATATGTGGGAACTCGGTGCCCCGTGGTGGGAGCTGGTCGTACGCGCCCTGATCGTCTACGTCGCGGTGCTGGTGCTGCTGCGGGTCGGCGGCAAGCGGCAGATGGGCGAGCTGACGCCGTTCGATCTGGTGCTGTTGCTGATCCTGTCGGAGTCGGTGCAGAACGCGATCAACGCGGGCGACGAATCGGTGACCGGCGGCCTGATCCTGGCCGCCACGCTGATCGGGGCCAATCTCGCGGTGGGACGCATCAGCTGGTTCAGCCGCAAGGCCGAGTACGCCATCGAAGGGCGCCCGCAGGTGCTGATTCGCGACGGCAAGGTGTTCACGGATGTGATGAAGGGCGCCAGCCTCACCAGCGACGATCTGTCCAAAAACCTGCGCAGCCAGGGCTGCGCGAGCCTTGACGATGTGTACTGCGCGATCCTGGAAAACGACGGATCGATCAGCGTGCTGAAGTACAAGGATCTGCCCAAGGAACCTCCCGGCCCCGGCGTGTCGCTGTGGCTGGATCCAACCGACGACAGACCGGTGTAAGGCTGGGCTGGCAACTGGCCAGCGCACTGATCAGCCGGTTTGCATGCCTATCCAGGAGCCATCGTGGCTGTCAGCGTCTTCGATCTGTTCAAGGTGGGCATCGGACCCTCCAGTTCCCACACCGTCGGGCCGATGCGCGCCGCCGCCATGTTCGCGCATGGGCTGGAGCGCGACGGCCTGCTGCCCGGGGTGGCCAGCGTGCGGGCCGAACTGTACGGCTCGCTGGGCGCCACCGGCAAGGGCCACGGCACCGACAAGGGCGTGATCCTGGGCCTGATGGGCGAGGCGCCCGACACCATCGATCCCGATACCGTCGACGACAAGCTGGCCGCGCTGCGGCAGTCGCGCACGCTGTCGCTGCTGGGCAGGCACCCGGTGCCTTTCGTCGAGAAGGAGCACGTGGCGTTCTACCGCCGCGAGGCCATGGCCGAGCACCCCAACGGCATGAAGTTCCATGCGTACGACGCCAGCGGCGCGACGCTGCGCGAGGGGCGCTACCTGTCGGTAGGCGGCGGCTTCGTGGTGACGGCCGGCGCGGCGAACACGCATGTCATCGAGGCGGAGCGGCAGTTGCCGCATCCGTTCCGCAGCGGCAAGGCCATGCTCGAGATGGCCAAGGCGAGCGGCAAGTCGATCGCGACGCTGATGCTGGAGAACGAATGCACGTGGCGCAGCGAGGACGAGGTCAGGCAGGGGCTGCTGCATATCTGGCACGTGATGCAGGCATGCGTGGCGCGCGGCTGCCGCACCGACGGCGAGCTGCCGGGCCCCTTCCGCGTCAAGCGGCGCGCGCCGGAGCTGTACCGCCATCTGACCGAGCGCGCGGAACGCACGCTGTCCGATCCGTTGTCGGTGATGGACTGGGTGAACCTGTACGCCATCGCCGTCAACGAGGAAAACGCCGCGGGCGGCCGCGTGGTGACCGCGCCGACCAATGGCGCGGCCGGCATCATTCCCGCCGTGCTGCACTACTACGACCGCTTCGTGCCGGGCGCGAACGACCAGGGCGTGATCGACTTCCTGCTGACCGCCGGTGCCATCGGCCTGCTGTACAAGCTCAACGCCTCGATCTCGGGCGCGGAGGTCGGCTGCCAGGGCGAGGTGGGCGTGGCGTGTTCGATGGCCGCCGGCGCGCTGTGCGCGGTGCTCGGCGGCACGCCGGAACAGGTGGAAAACGCGGCCGAGATCGGCATGGAGCACAACCTGGGGCTGACCTGCGATCCGGTCGGCGGGCTGGTGCAGATTCCGTGCATCGAGCGCAATGCGATGGCGTCGGTCAAGGCGGTCAACGCGTCGCGCATGGCGCTGCGCGGCGACGGCAATCACTATGTGTCGCTGGACTCGGTCATCAAGACCATGCGCGAGACCGGCGCCGACATGAAGACCAAGTACAAGGAAACGGCCCGCGGCGGGCTGGCGGTCAATATCGTCGAGTGCTGAAGCCGCCGGCGCCGCCGGAGCCGCCGAGGCCCGCCCAGGATCGCGGCGCGCCCTGCTGATCAGTGGGGTGGACGGCGCGAAACGCGCGCGTATCATGACACGCGCGCCCCCGTCCGTTACCGCGCCCCGCGCCATCGCCATGCAGACCTTTTTCCAGCAGTTCGATCCCGACTCCTCCACCTACACCTATCTGTTGATCGATGCGGGCACGCGCGAAGCCGTGCTCATCGATCCGGTCGACCGGCAGCTCGAACGCGATCTGGCGCTGGTGCAGGCCACCGGCGCCCGGCTGGCCTGGATCATCGAGACGCACGCGCACGCCGACCATATCACCTCGGCCGGCCATCTCGCGCAGCGCACCGGCGCGCACACCGCCGCGCCGTCGGGCTGCGAGATCAAGCCGGCCAACCGGCAACTGATCGATGGCGACACGCTGGCCTTCGGCGCGCAGACGCTGCGCGCGATCCACACCCCGGGGCATACCGCGGGCAGCATGAGCTATCTGTGGGAGGAAGCGGGGGCGAATGGCGTGGTGCGCCGCGTCTTCACCGGCGACGCGCTGCTGATCGACGGCTGCGGACGCACCGACTTCCAGTCCGGGGACGCGGGGACGCTGTACGACAGTCTCACGCGCAAGCTCTTCACGCTGCCGGCCGATACGCTGGTGTACCCGGCCCACGACTACAAAGGGCGTACCCACTCCACCATCGGGCACGAGCGCGAGCACAACAGCCGCGTTCACGGGCGCACGCGCGAGGAGTTCGTCGCGCTGATGCGCAATCTGAATCTGCCCAAGCCGAAGCTGATCGATGTGGCGGTGCCAGCGAATCTGCGGCTGGGACTACGGGATGGGGAACGGGTGCCGCATGGGGTGTAGCGCGGGGAGGTGAGGCGAGCGTTCTCGCGTCTGCGAGCGGTCACCTCAGCCCGACAAAAGCCCCGCCGTTCCATCCCGCGGTGGCTCTTGCGACATCAAGTCGCCCACCGCTCGCAAGTCTGCCGCACCGTTTCCCGCAGGCTCCGCGTGTCCGCGTTCATCTGCCGCACCCACTCCGCGTCGCCCTTGCGGCTGGCCGCCAGCGCGCGGATGTTGGCAAGCGCCTCCAGCGAGCCCAGTGCCTCCGCGTGCGGCACCAGCGCATCGCAGATCGACAGGATATGGTCCGCGATCGGCATCCGCGTGAGTTCGTTGGGATGCACGTACTCGCCGCCCAGGCCGAAGCGGCAGGCCTGGAAGCGGTTGAAGGTGTACACCAGGTAGTCGTCCTCCTGCGGCACGAACGGGCGCGACAGCAGCAGGTAGCGCGCCAGCGCCTGGATGTATGCGGCGATATCGCAGGCGCGCGACACCGTCAGCGGGGTGTCCATCACGCGGACTTCGATGGTGCCGAACTCCGGCTTGGGACGGATATCCCAGTAGAAGTCCTTCATGCTCTCGATCACGCCGGTCTTGCGCATCTTCTCGAAGTACGCGGCGAAGCCGTCCCACGTCAGCACCATCGGCGCCCGCCCGCTCATCGGGAACGCGGCGACGGAGTTCAGGCGCGCCGAGGCGAATCCGGTATCGACATCCTGCACATACGGCGACGAGGCAGCCAGCGCGATGAAGTGCGGCACGTAGCGCCCGATCGCATGCAGCAGGAACAGCGAGTCGTCCGCGGTCGGGCAGCCGATATGCACGTGCTGGCCGAATACCGTGAACTGCTTGGCCAGATAGCCGTACAGCTCGGAGATGTACTGGTAGCGCGGCGAATCGGAAATCGTGCGGTCGGCCCACTGCTGGAACGGGTGCGTGCCGCCGCCGCAGATGCCCAGGTTCAGCGAGCGCGAGGCGTCGACCATCAGGTCCCGCATCGTGCTCAGTTCCTCCAGCGCCTGCGCATAGGTGTGGCAGACGCCGGTGCTGATCTCGATCATCGAGGGGCTGATTTCCGGCTTGATGTCGCCGGCATGCTGGGCGCCCTTGAGCTGGCGCAGCAGGTCCGGCGCAAACGGCGCCAGATCGTAGTCATGGCGGTTGACGAGCTGCATCTCCAGCTCGACGCCGAAGGTCAGCGGCTCGGAATGCTTGAACGGTTCCAGGGACATCAGCGCTCTCCTCCAGTCGTTCTGACTTCACCGGCATAACGAAGTGCCCAGGCGGTCAAGGTAGGTCCGAGCACTTGTTCGATCGCAAGCGCGCACAGCACGATGGCGGCCAGCGGCTCGCCGGTGCCCGGGTACAGCCGGGCCACATCGCTCATCAGCAGGAAGGCCAGGCCCGACATCGGCCCCAGGGCGACCCCGAGCGCCATGCATTGCTTCAGGCTCAGGCCGGAGAACGGCCCCAGCGCCGCCACGCTGGCCAGCTTGGCCAGATGGCGCATCGCGACCAGCACCACCGCGGCGACGCCGCCGATGGCCCAGTCCCGCGCGGTCAGCGGCAGGCCCAGCGACACCACCATCACCACGATCAGCAGGCTGCCGGCGCTGCCGAAGTGCGCCGGCCAGATGCGCGGCTGCTCGTCCTGGTGCTTGAACACCACGCCGGCCAGCATCAGCGTCAGCGGCATCGACAGCTTCAGCACCCGCGTGAGCGCCAGCGTGAACAACACCATGCCGACCAGCACCAGGAAGCTGTACTGGTCGTCGGACGCCAGCCGCGCATAGAGCGCATGGCTGACCTTGCCGACCACCCAGGCCAGCAGGCACGAACCGACGATCAGGTACAGCGGGTGCAGCAGCGCGGCGCCGAGATTGCCGTATTCCGAATGCAGCCAGCCGGTGGCCAACTGCACGATCACGGCGGCATAGATGCTGTTCAGGGCCGCCATCGCGAGCAGCCGTTCGGTTACCTGGCCCTCCGCGCGCAGTTCGTTCTTCAGCTGCAGCACGATGGTGGGCGACGTGCTGACGGCGATGCCGCCGGCGAGAATCGCGATGCCGGGGCTCGCGCCGACCCACTGCAGGGTGGCGGTGACCAGCCCCCAGGTCAGCAGGCCCTCGGCGGCGCTGGTAAACAGCAGCCACCGGTTGGCGCGCAGCCACGACAGCGAGACGCGGTGGCCCAGTTCGAACAGCGCGAAGGCGAGCGCCATGTCGATCAGGATCCGGGTCTGCCCGATCATGGTCTCGTCGAGGATGCCGCGGCCGAGCATGCCCGCCAGCAAACCCGCGACGGCATAGCCGACGATGCGCGGGATGCGCAGATACATGCGGCAGACTTCTCCGGCCAGGCCCGCGCCGATCAGCGCGAGGCCCACCCAGAACAGCCCGCCCGGAGCCATCGGCAGCGAGGGAAAGAGTTGGCTAAGTCCATTCATGGCCGACATGCTACCGGAAGCCCCTGTTCCGCCTTGTCATCGTTTGTCCGACAAGGCACGACTTTTGCAAATAAAAGCATGCCATCGCCCGCAAAGCCGACGGCATCGTGTCTCCAACTGTCAGAGGAAAAAAACTGCGGCGACGTCGTCCGGGGGCCCCAGGCCGGTACGCCCGCCGCGCACGCGCGCCTCACACGCCCCACAGCTTCCATTTGGGCCGCGTCGCCCGCAGACCCTGTTCCACCCGGGCGTACAGCCCGCGCGTCCTGCCCTCGGCTGCCCCCAACGCACGGGCGCGCTGGAACGTGACGAGCGCCGCCTCGCGCCGCTCCAGGCCCAGCGCGGCCTGCGTCGCATGCAGGTACGCCTCGGGCCCCCAGTCGCCGCGGGCCGCAAAGGCCACGTCGAAGTCCGCCAGCGCACCGGCGTAATCGCCCATCTCGTTGCGCAGTTGTCCGCGCTGCACCCGGGCCGCGGCTTGGTCCTCGGCGTCGCCTTCCGTCAGCGCGACGGCCTGCTCGAGAAGCGGCAGGGCCCGCTCGGCGTTGCCCAGGCCGCGCCATACCTGGCCGAACGCATTGCACAGCCAGGCATCCTGCACCAGCAGCGCCCGCCGCTGCAGCGCCTCGATCTCGGCCAGCGCTTCGGCGCGCTCGTCGGACTCCGGGCCGCTCGCGGCCTGGGCCAGCAGCGCGGCCAGATGCGCGCGGGCGTGGGCCATCGCGGGGGCCGCCTCGCTGCGCTCCTCCACCGGCAGCGCGTCGAGCTGGGCGTCCATATGGGCCAGCGCCGCGCGGGCGGCATGGGTGGCCTCCGTGCCGCCAAGCATCTTCCACGCATGCATCAGGCGGCTGAAGACCCAGCCGACATCGGCGGGATTGCGGTCCACGCCATAGCGGTTGAGCGCCTCGCCGGCCACCTCGACGACCTTCTGGTGCTGGCCAGCGGCATCGTGGCAGTCCAGCAGATCGATCCAGTGGTCGATGAAGTCGCTGACCGCGATGCCCTTTTCATGCAGCGCGATGCGCTCCTCGCGCTGCTCGGCGCCGTCCAGCCGGCGCGCCAGGTGATGGCACAGCATGGAATAGACATGGGGATCGGCATCGTCGTAGCCGCCCTGCCCGCTGGCGAAGTACTGCTCGAAGCGGGCAAGCCCCAGTCGCCACGCCTTGAGCAACTGCGGCGTCAGCGTCTCGCGCGACGCCGGCACCTGTTCGATGAATTCGGCCAGCGCCACGCCGGCGAGGTAGTAGCCGTGCGCGTCGGTGCCGGCCTCGGTCAGCGCGAAGCGCAGCCACGGCTCCGCCTCGCCCGCCTGGTGGCGCAGATCGAGTTCGCGGACCTGGGCCTTGGGATCGGGCACCTGGCGCTGGTACACGGCCAGGTCGTCCCAGGCGCCGTCGAGGTCGCCCGCCCGGTAGCGCAGCGGCGCGCGGATGCGGCGCGCATGCGGATGATCTGGTTCGGCCGCCAGGACCAGGCCGGCCTGCTGGGCCGCCAGCGCGTCGCCGGCCGCCTCGTCCATCTCCAGCAGGTCGGCATTGTCCAGGCCGATGCGGGCCAGGCACAGCCGCATCATCGGCTCCACCGCCCTGCCCTCGACCTCGGCCGTCTGCACGTAGCCGCCGGCGAGCGCCAGGATGTCGTGCGCCCCAAGGTCCGGCGCGCGGTACAGCAGGTCGTACCAGTAGCGGCCCGCGGCGGCATGGTCGCCGAGACGGAAATGCGCGAGGCCGGCATGGAACAGCGCCGTCCACTCGCCGGAGGCCAGGCCGTTGCGGCGCGCCGCCTCCTCCAGCCAGGGCAGCGCCTCTTCGACCCGGCCCAGGCCCATCAGCAGCACGCCGTAGCGGTGGACGATGACCCCGCGCGAAGACCAGCGGTGCGCCGGGTGCAGCGGCAGCTCGGGCAGGCGCGCCAGCGCCGCGTCGAGCACCGCGAAGCCCGCTTCCGGCTCCCCCTTGTCGCAGTACAGCCGCGCACGCAGGCAGTCGTAATCGACTACCTCGGGACGCGCCTGCGACAGCGCATCGAGAATGGCCAGCGCTTCGTCGTAGCGCTCCTGGGTGGCCAATTCGATGGCATGGTCGTAGCTGGCTTGCTGCACGGACACGGACTGCTCCTTCTGGGATGGATGGCAAGAGCGGGATTATGCGCCAGCCGGGGGACGGCCGATGGGGACGGCAGCGCGGGTGTCGCGCCGTGTCCGCACCGGTCCAAAAGAAAAACGCCACCCGGGAGGGTGGCGTCCTTGCGGAACGAAAGAACTCCGGCTTACTTGCCGCCGATCGATTCCAGCACGGTCCACTTGCCGCCGACCACCTTGTAGACAGTGATGCCACCGTCCTTCAGGTCGCCGCGAGCGTCGTACGCCAGCGTCTTGGTGGTCACGCCGGGCGAGTTGGTCGCGGCCAGCACCGGCAGGTAGCGCGTGGGATCGGCCGAGCCGGCCTTGATCATCGCGTTCATCAGCGCGGTGGCGCCGTCGTAGGCGTACGGCGAGTACGTCTGCACCTTGCCGCCGAAGCGCTTCTCGTAGCGCTGCGCGTAGGCGGCACCGCCCGGCATCTGTTCCAGCGGCAGGCCGGCCAGCGACACCACGGTGCCCTCGGCGGCGGGACCGGCCAGCTTCAGGAAGTTGTCGGTCTTGGACATTTCGCCGGACACCAGCGGTGCCTTCATGCCCAGTTCCTTGATCTGCTTGGCCATCGGTGCCGACTGCGTCTCGGCGCCGCCGAAGAAGATCACGTCCGGGTTGCTGCGCTTGAGGTTGGTCAGCACGGCCTTGAAGTCCACCGCCTTGTCGTTGGTGTACTCGCGGCGCACGATCTTGCCGCCGGCGGCCTTGGCGGCCTTCTCGAACTCGTCGGCCAGACCCTGGCCGTAGGCCGTGCGGTCGTCGACGATGGCGATATTCTTGGCGCCCAGCTTCTTGACCACGTAGGCGCCGATGACCGAACCCTGCTGGGTGTCGGAGGTCATCATGCGGAAGGTGGTCTTGAAGCCCTGGCGGGTGTATTCGGGCGCGGTCGCCATGGCGATCTGGGCGATGCCGGCACGGTTGTACACCGTCGAGGCCGGAATGCTGGTGCCCGAGTTGAAGTGCCCGAGCATGCCCTGGATGCCGCTGTCGACCAGCTTCTGGGCGACCACCGAACCGGTCTTGGGATCGGCCTGGTCGTCTTCCGACAGCAGCGTGAACTTGACTTCCTTGCCGCCGATCTTCGGCTTGGTGGCGTTCATTTCCTCGATCGCCAGCACCACGCCGTTCTGCATGTCCTTGCCGTACTGGGCCTGGCCGCCGGTCATCGGCGCGGCGAAGCCCAGCTTGATTTCCTGGGCCTGTGCAAAGGCGCTGGTCGCGGCCGTCAGGCCGGCGAGGCTAAGGGCGACGGTCAGCGCCGTCTTGTTGAAAGTCGAGGTCATCAGTTCTCCTTGGTGGCTTGTAAGCCTGTTCACTGCGCTTGTTGAAGCGTTCGGACGCCCGGCAGCGCGCCCACGCTCTCTGTGGCGCGCGAAGGGCGGGATCACCGCCATCCGCGCGCGCTCTGAAACCGTTGTAGTCCCTATCCCGCCGTTCAGCCGTCCGGCCGCTCAGCCGATCGTCATCAGGCTGGCGTTGCCGCCGGCCGCCGCGGTATTGACCGACAGCGAGCGCTCGATCAGCAAACGCTCCAGCGCCACCGCCGGTTCACCGTGCGCCAGACCCTGCACGCCGATGATCGGACCCGGCCGCACCGCCACCTGTTCGCACACCGCGCGCAGCTGGTCGGAATCGCCGTGGTGCAGGACCGCATCGATATGCACATCGGCCGCGGTCCAGTCCGGCACCACGCGGACGCGCGATTGTACTGCCTTCGGCAGCCGCGGCAGCAATGCCCGCGCATGCTCGCCGTCGGCCCACACGGCGCTGGCACCCACGGCCAGCACGGCGGCCAGTTGCGTGGCCAGGTCGGCCTCCTGCTGCGCCAGGCACAGCACCGTGCGGCGCGGCAGCAGCGAGTAGGTGTTGCGCTCGCCGGTGGGGCCGGGCAGCGTCACCGTCAGGCCCGACGCCGAGGCTGCGGCGAAGCGCTCGCACTGTGCGGCCAGGTCCGGAAACGCGGCCGCTTCGCGCTGCGCCCATTCCTTGAACGTGGCGAGCAGCGCCAGCGCATCGCGGCGCACCGGCGCGCTCTCTTCCAGCGCGCCCTGCGTGTCCGAGGCGCGGATCACGTCGGCCACCGCTTGCTGCGGGCACACCGACAGCAGGCGGTGCAGGTAGAGGGGGCCGCCAGCCTTCGGACCGGTGCCCGACAGGGCCTCGCCGCCGAACGGCTGGACGCCCACCACGGCGCCGACGATATTGCGGTTCACATACAGGTTGCCCACCTCGGCACGCGCGACGATATGCGCGATGGTCTCGTCGATGCGGGTATGCACGCCCATGGTCAGCCCGTAGCCGGTGCCGTTGATCTGGCCGATCAGCGCGTCGAGCTCGTCGCGCTCGTAGCGCACGACGTGCAGCACCGGGCCGAACACCTCGCGCTGCAGTTCTTCGACGCTTTGCAGCTCGATCAGCGTCGGCGGCACGAAGGTGCCATGGCGGCACGCGCCGGTCTGCGCGGCGTTGGCGTCGGCCTGGTGCACGCGGCGGCCCTTGGCCCGCATCGCATCGATATGGCGCAGGATGTTGGCGCGCGCCTCCTCGTCGATCACCGGACCCACGTCGGTCGACAGGCGATCGGGGTTGGCCATGGTCAGCTCCGCCATGGCGCCCTTGAGCATCTCGAGCACGCGCTCGGCCACGTCCTCCTGCAGGCACAGCAGGCGCAGCGCCGAGCAGCGCTGGCCGGCCGAATCGAAGGCGGAGTTGACCACATCGCCCACCACCTGCTCGGCCAGCGCCGAGGAGTCGACGATCATCGCGTTCTGGCCACCGGTTTCCGCGATCAGCGGCACCGGGCGGCCCGCGGCATCGAGCCGGCCGGCCACGTTACGCTGCAGCAGGCGCGCGACTTCCGTCGAACCGGTGAACATCACGCCCTTGACGCGCGCATCGCCCACCAGCGCGGCGCCCACGGTCTCGCCGCGGCCCGGCAGCAGCTGCACGGCACCGGCCGGCACGCCGGCCTCGCGCAGCAGGCGCACGGCCTGGGCGGCGATCAGCGGCGTCTGCTCGGCGGGCTTGGCCAGCACGGTGTTGCCGGCGGCCAGCGCGGCCGCGACCTGGCCGGTGAAGATGGCCAGCGGGAAATTCCACGGGCTGATGCAGACCACCGGGCCCAGCGGACGATGGGTGTCGTTGGAGAACGTCTCGCGCACCTGCACCGCGTAGTAGCGCAGGAAGTCCACCGCCTCGCGCACTTCGGCGATGGCGTTGGAGAACGTCTTGCCGGCCTCGCGCATGATCACGCCCATCAGCTGCTGCATCTGGGCTTCCATCAGGTCCGCGGCGCGCTCCAGCGCGGCGGCGCGCACCTCGGGCGGCGTCGCCTGCCAGATCGGCGCGGCGTTCACGGCGGCCTGCAGCGCGGCTTCCACGTCGGCGGGGCTCGCCTCGGTGACATGGCCGACCACGTCGCGATGGTCCGACGGGTTCAGCACCGGCGCGGTCTCGCCGCCGCCGGCGGTTTCCGCACCGAGCAGCGGCTCCGCCGTGAGCTTCTCGCTCACGCCGTGCAGCAGCGCGGACGACAACGACGCGAGACGGTGTTCGTTGGACAGGTCCAGGCCGGCCGAATTGGCGCGCGACTTGCCATACAGCTGGCGCGGCATCGGAATGCGCGGATGCGGCAGGCCCAGTTCCCCCTCTTCCTTGTGCATGCGCTCGACCTGCGCGACCGGGTCGGCCACCAGCTCGTCGATGGAGATGCTGTCGTCGGCGATGCGGTTGACGAAGGACGTATTGGCGCCGTTCTCCAGCAGCCGGCGTACCAAGTACGCCAGCAGCGTCTCATGCGTGCCGACCGGCGCGTAGATACGGCACGGCCGGTTGAACTTGCCCGCGGCCACCGGACCGACGACCTGGTCGTACAGCGGCTCGCCCATGCCGTGCAGGCACTGGAATTCGTACTGGCCGGGGTAGTAGCTGTGGCCGGCGATCTGGTAGATGGCCGCCAGCGTATGGGCGTTGTGCGTGGCGAACTGCGGATAGATCGCATCCGGCACCGACAGCAGCTTGCGCGCGCACGCGAGGTACGACACATCGGTGTAGACCTTGCGCGTGTAGACCGGATAGCCCTCCAGGCCGTCGACCTGGGCGCGCTTGATCTCGCTGTCCCAGTACGCGCCCTTGACCAGGCGGATCATCAGGCGATGGCGGCTGCGGCGGGCCAGGTCGATCAGGAAGTCGATCACGAAGGGGCAGCGCTTCTGGTAGCCCTGCACCACGAAGCCGATGCCGTTCCAGCCGGCCAGTTCCGGCTCGAAGCACAGGCGCTCGAGCAGGTCCAGCGAGATTTCGAGGCGGTCCGCTTCCTCGGCGTCGATATTGATGCCGATGTCGTACTGCCGCGCCAGCAGGGTGAGCGACTTGAGCCGCCCGTACAGTTCCCCGATCACGCGCTCGTGCTGCGCGCGGCTGTAGCGCGGGTGCAGGGCCGAGAGCTTGATCGAGATGCCCGGGCCCTCGTAGATGCCGCGCCCGCGCGAGGCCTGGCCGATGGCGTGGATGGCCTGCTCGTAGGAGGCGAGGTAGCGCAGGGCGTCGGCCTCGGTCATCGCCGCCTCGCCCAGCATGTCGTAGGAATAGCGGAAGCCCTCGGCTTCGTACTTGCGCGCGTTGGCGAGCGCCTCGGAGATGGTCTCGCCGGTGACGAACTGCTCGCCCATCAGCCGCATGGCCATGTCCACGCCCTTGCGGATCAGCGGCTCGCCGCCCTTGCCGATGATGCGGGTCAGCGCGCGGGTCAGGCCCGCCTCGGTGTGCGTGGACACCAGCTTGCCGGTGACCAGCAGGCCCCAGGTGGCGGCGTTGACGAACAGCGACGGACTCTGGCCCAGGTGCGACTGCCAGTTGGCGCCGCTGATCTTGTCGCGGATCAGCGCGTCGCGGGTGGCCTTGTCGGGGATGCGCAGCAGCGCCTCGGCCAGGCACATCAGCGCCACGCCTTCCTGCGACGACAGCGAGAACTCCTGGATCAGGCCCTGCACCAGCCCCTCGCGGCCCGTGCCGACCTTCTGCTGGCGCAGGTTCAGCGCCAGCTTCCTGGCCATGGCGAGCGCCGCGTCGGCCTGCTGCTGCGGCAGGCGGGCCTGTTCCAGCAGCACCGGCACGCAGTCGGTCTCGGGACGGCGGTAGGCGGAGGTGATCGCCGCGCGCAGTACCGACTGCGGCTGCACGCTTTGCGCGAATTCCAGGAACGGTTGCGGTGCGCCCTCGCCCGGCACGGCGTCCAGCCCGTCGGCGCCGTCGGCCTCGCCCTGTGCGCCCGGCGCGTGGGGGGTGTCGCCGCGCTCGATCTGCTCCAGGTACGTGAAGATCGCCTGCTTGATGAGCCAGTGCGGAGTGCGGTCGATCGATTGGGCGACGCGCTTGAGCCGGTCGCGCGATGCGTCGTCCAGCTTGACGCCGAGGGTAGTGGTGGCCATTGCTTCAGATTCTCCGTAAGACGCGTGTAGCGCGGCCACCGGCTGCAGGGGCCCCGCGAATTGGCGCGATCATACTCCCGAAAAATCCCTTGGTGCAACCTAGTGCAACCCCTGCCGGCATCGGCCGTCCCGGAGGTTGCACCAGCACCCTCCCGTTCAGATCCTCAGCGGGTCGATCTCCAGCTGCCAGCGCACGCCCCTGACGGCGCTGCCGACCTCCGGGAAAGTCTGCGCCCACTCGCTGACGAACCGCTGCAGCGTCGCGCGCGAGCCGCATTCCACCAGCATCTGCGCGCGCTCGCGGTGGTTGATCCGTACCATCGACATGGGCACCGGATCGTGCAGTTGCACCTCGGCGGCCAGCCCAGCCTGATCGGCCCGTTCCCGGGCGGCCTGCAGGAACGCCACCGCCCGCGCCAGTTCGCCGTGCTCGGCCGTCAGCAGCACCTGGTACGCGAAGGGCGGCAGGCCCGCCTGGCGCCGCTCGCGCAGCTGCGCCGCCGCGAATCCATCATAGTCATGGCGCGCGAGCGCCTGCAAAGCGGGGGCGTCGGGATAGCGCGTCTGGATCAGCACCTCGCCGGCCAGGCCCGCGCGTCCCGCCCGCCCGGCCACCTGCATCAGCGAGGCGAACAGATGCTCGGCGGCGCGGAAGTCGTGGCTGAACATGGCGGCATCCGGATGGACGATGCCGACCAGCGTCACGCGCTGGAAGTCATGCCCCTTGGCCACCATCTGCGTGCCCACCAGGATATCGACCTCGCCCGCGTGGACCTCGTCGAGCATGGCCTGGGCGCTGCCCTTGCGCCGGGTGGAATCGGCGTCCAGCCGGGCGATCCGCGCTTCCGGAAAGCGCGCGGCCAGGGCCTCTTCGATGCGCTGCGTGCCGCGGCCCAGCGGGGCGATATCGATGTTGCCGCAGTCGGGGCACTGGCGCGGCACCGGCGCCTCCAGGCCGCAGTGATGGCAGCGCAGGCAGCGCTCGGGCCGGTGCAGCACCAGGTACGCCGAGCAGCGCGGGCAGCCCGACAGCCAGCCGCAGCTGTCGCAGGCGATCACCGGCGCGTAGCCGCGCCGGTTCAGGAACAGCAGGCTTTGCTCCCCGCGCGCGATCCGGGCCTCGATTGCCGCGAGCAAGGGTTTGGACAGGCCCTCGTACAGCGGCTGCTGGCGCTGACGCTCGTGATTCAGGTCGATCAGCCGTACCGCGGGCAGCGCGGCATCGGCCTGCGCCCGTTCGCGCAGCACCAGCTTGCGATAGGCGCCCTGCTCGGCGCGCCACCACGACTCCATCGATGGCGTGGCCGAGCCGAGCACCACCGGTGTACCCAGTTGCTTGGCACGCCAGACCGCCAGGTCGCGCGCCGAGTAGCGCAACCCTTCCTGCTGCTTATACGAGGTGTCGTGCTCTTCGTCGACGATCAGCAGCGCCAGGTGCGGCACCGAGGCCATCACCGCCAGTCGCGTGCCCAGCACGATACGCGCCTCGCCGCGGTGGGCGGCCAGCCAGTGCAGCGTGCGTTCCTGGTCCGCCATGCCGCTGTGCAGGACCGCCAGCGGCAGGTGCGGGAAGCGCGCGGCCACGCGGGCCTGCAATTGCGGCGTCAGGTTGATTTCCGGCACCAGCATCAGCACCTGGGCGCTCGGGTCGCGCGCCAGCGTGGCGGCGATCGCGTGCAGGTAGACCTCGGTCTTGCCGCTGCCGGTCACGCCGTGCAGCAGGAACGGGGCGAAGCCCTGGGCCTGGGCGATCGCCTCGACCGCGTCGCGCTGTTCCGGGTTCAGCGGGGGCGCGACTGTGGCCACGGCGTCGGCGTCGACCGCCAGCAGGGGCCGGTCGACGCGCTCGACTTCCAGCCAGCCCGCGTCCCGCCATTCGGCCAGCCGGGCGGGCGCCGCGCCGCACAGCGCACGGGCCTGCGCCATCGTCAGCCCCGTGCCGGCATCGGGGCCATTGGCGAGCGCGGTCGCGAGCGCCATGACCGAACGGGCACGCGCCGGCACCGCCTGCAGAAGCGGACCGTCCTGTCCGGGCCGCACGCGGTAGCGCGCCGTCTGTACCCGGGCTGCCAGCCGCTCCCAGCCCTGCGGATCGCGCAGGCCGGGCGGCAGGGCCGGCAACATGACTTCGCCCAGGCGGCGGTGATAGTAGGCGGACGCGAAGCGCGCCAGCGCGAGCCAGTGCGGCCCGAGCGGCGGCATCCAGGACAGTCTGCCGGACACGGCGCGCAGCCGGTCCGCCGGTACCTCCGTATGCTCGCTGCGGCCCACGGCCACGCCCGCCACGGTGCGCCGCCCGAAGGGGACGGCCAGCAGGTCGCCGGGCTGGATCGGGACATCGGACCCGCGGTCGGCAGCGCCGACCGCATAGTCGAAGCGATCGTCGGCGGGCGTGTCGAGCGCGACCTGCACGATGGCGGCCGCGTCGACCGCATCGGCGACTGGCACGGTCGAGGTGGGCACGGTGCTCATGAAGGGCGCCGAACGCGCAGCGCGCAGCCGGTGGTGCAAGAGACACCCACGTGTGCGCGATTTTCGTGCAAGGGCAGCACTTTCGAAAACGGACGGGAAGACTCGCTGCGGCGCAACATCAACTTAAAGTAAAACCTCAAATGTGGCCCTAAGTCGATGATAGATGACCAGTTTTCCAAGGTCTGCGTGGAGGCTGTGGATAACTTTGTTGAAAACTTCATCGCACTGCCCGCCGAGCCTGATAAAACAAGGCGTTCCGCGTCTGCGGCACGTGCCGGCGCCGCCAGGCAAGGTCATAAGAATCAAGGACTTACCTATATCCCTCAAACGAGTTAGCCGGCCTTTCCGCTGTGCAGTGCAGAAAACCCATCGATGTGCATAAGTCAAGTCTTGACAGCCTCAAAACGGCGCATGCGAAAGAAAAAAGGGCAAAAATTTTGCTTGACAGAGGCTGGAATGAGCAGGATGCGCCGCTCCACCAACTTAACGCATTGACAGGGCGAGAGCCGCTGCGACGCACACCCCCGCACACCGGTTCGGCCCGATACGGCGGTCCCGCGACCGCCGTACCCGACTCAGGCGCTGCGCAGCGCCCGGCTGTAGGCATGCACTTCGTCCACCAGCACCGTCACGCTTTCCGGCGGCGTGAACTGCGAAATCCCGTGGCCCAGATTGAACACATGCCCGTCGCTGCCGCCGCCGGCGGCATAGGCATCGAGCACGCGGCGCACCTGCGCGCGGATCGATGCCTCCGGCGCGAACAGCACGGTGGGATCCAGGTTGCCTTGCAGGGCGACGCGGCCGCCGGTCCGGCGGCGCGCGTCCGCCAGGTTGACCGTCCAGTCCAGGCCCAGCGCGTCGGCGCCCGTGTCGGCCAGCCCTTCCAGCCAGAGGCCGCCGCCCTTGGTGAATACGATTACGGGCACCTGCTGGCCGTCATGCTCGCGCTTCAGGCCCGCCACCACCCGCTTCATATAGGCAAGCGAGAACTGCTGATACATGCCGTCCGCCAGGGCGCCGCCCCAGGTGTCGAACAGCATCACCGCCTGGGCGCCAGCCTCGATCTGCGCGTTCAGGTAGATGGTGACCGCCTCGGCGTTGACTTCGAGGATGCGGTGCATCAGTTCGGGCCGGGCATACATCATGGACTTGACGGTGCGGAAGTCGTCCGAACCGCCGCCTTCGACCATATAGCAGGCGAGCGTCCACGGGCTGCCCGAAAAGCCGATCAGCGGCACGCGCTGGCGGCCGTCCTGGATCAGCGCGCGGCGGATCTCGCTGACGGCGTCGAACACGTACTGCAGTTCGCTCATGTCCGGCACGGCGAGCTTGCGCACGTCGCCTTCGGTGCGCAGCGGGCGGGCAAAGCGCGGACCCTCGCCTTGGGCGAACGACAGTCCGAGGCCCATCGCGTCGGGCACGGTCAGGATGTCGGAGAACAGGATGGCCGCGTCGAGCGGATAGCGCTCCAGCGGTTGCAGCGTCACCTCTGTGGCATAGGCCGGGTTCTTGGCGAGTCCCAGAAAGCTGCCGGCGCGGGCGCGGGTGGCGTTGTACTCGGGCAGATAGCGGCCCGCCTGGCGCATCAGCCACAGCGGCGTGTAGTCGGTGGGTTGCCGGCGCAGGGCGCGCAGGAAGGTGTCGTTCTGCAATACGGTCATGGTCATCCTTCGTAAGCGCGCCATTTTACGGGATGGCCGGGCGCTGACGCCCCTTTCGCGGACGCCGGAAGGCTCAAATATCGTCCAGCAGGCCGCGGAACGACTGCGCCGCCCGCCGCATCCATTCCCGGGCGCGTGGCGCATCGGGCTGCAGCCGGGCGAAGCCATGCGTCATGCCGCTCGCCTCGATGGTGATCACCGCCGCGCCATGGCGCACCAGGTGGTCGGCATACGCGAGGCCGTCGTCGCGCAGCACATCGTTGGCCGCCACCACGACGAGGGTGGCTGGCGGCGTGTGCGCGGGGGCCGCCGCCATCAGGTGGATGCGGGTGTCGTCGATTGCGGCGCCCTGCGCCAGATGCTCCGGGCCGATGAACTGGGCCCAGTACCACGCCATCTCCTCGCGGGTCAGCCCGGGACCGTCGGCGAAGGCGCGATAGCTTTCGCTGGAGAGCACCGGCGCGGTGACCGGGTAGATCAGGAACTGCGCCTTGACCAGCCCCGGCACGACGCCGTCGTTGACGCACGCCGCCGCCTGCGCCGCCAGGTGCCCGCCGGCGCTGTCGCCGGCCACGGCGAGAAAGGCGCCGTCCAGGCCGAGGCGCACGCGCTGCTCGGCCAGCCACAGCAGCGCGTCGCGCGCGTCGTCGGCGGGCGCGGGATACGGATGCTCGGGCGCGAGCCGGTAATCGACGCTGGCGACCGCGCACCCCGTGTCGGCCGCCAGCAGCGACGCCACGGTGTGGTGCGTGTCGTGCGAGCCGACGACCCAGCCGCCGCCATGGAAATACACCAGCAGACGGGGCGCCGGGACGCCGGCTGGCCGGAACAGCCGCGCGGCGAGCGTGCGGCCCTCGAGGGGGATGTGCATGTCGGCCACCTCGATACCATCGGGATCGGGGACCACCGACGCGGCGGCGATGTCGCGGAAGCGCTCGCGCCGGCCCGGCGCGTCGACGGGAACGGGCAGGCCGGCATAGCGTTCGCCGAGCTGGCGATAGTAGGCGAGGAGCTGGGGATCGATGGCCATGGGCGGCGCTGGAAGTATGTAAACGACGATGCGGCAGTGTAGCCGCCCGTCGCCTGCATTGGGCAGCCCCACGGGCTCCATGCTTCTGCGCCCTCGCCACGGGATTGCATCGCGGGTTGCAACATCCGCATCGCAATGTCGCGCCCCGGGCGTTTTGCGGACCGGGTTGCGGCATCGTTTTCGCCGTGCCGTGCCGGTCGGGCTGTTAACGTAAGCCCTTGAAGATAGTGCGAATCATTCTCTGCGTGAGGCAGGAATGCGCAAATTTTCAGCGGTTTTAGACAGGTTAATGTGCGTACCTGGGCGTTTTTTGCCCAATATCGCTTTCATCTACTTGCAAAACGATACATTTTGTTACTGGCCCCGGTTCCGAGTTTCCCCCACAATGCTTTGGCAGATCGCTGATTTGTGTCAGGCGCCCTTAACCGTAAAACAACGAGGGCCCTGTGAAGAAAGCTCGAAAGGATTAAGCAGTTATTTTCGGACAGCAAAGCTGGCATGTCCGGAATGCAAAGACAGTCATTAGTGGGCTTCAAGATGACCGCGGTACTTAATGACCCGGCATATCGGCACATTAATAGGTGAAGCTGGCGAAAAAAATGCAGCAACGCACCCTCGAGACGGCGGTGCTCATGCTGCGACCCAGATGAACCGAATCGAACCCGTTCCTTCGAATTGACCCCTCGAAGGGATTTTCCCGTCCGCGCGGAGCCTCCCCGGCCCGCGCGCTTTTTTTTGTCCGATTCGCCCGACAGGATAGACGGCCAGCAACAAAAAAGGCAGCCCGAGGGCTGCCTTTTCCGTTTCGCCGCCAAAAATACAACAGCGGCGGTGTACTTAGCGCTTCTTGCGCAGGCGCGCGATGGCCGCCAGTTGCGCGGCCGCGACGGCAAGTTCGCTCTGCGCGCGAGCCAGGTCCAGATCGCTGCCCTGGTTGCGCAGGAGCTCCTCGGCGGCGCGCTTGGCTTCGCTGGCCTTGGCTTCGTCGAGATCGCCACCACGGATGGCGGTATCGGCCAGCACCGTGACGTGCCGGGGCTGAACTTCGAGAATGCCGCCGGCGACGAACACGAACTCCTCGCTGCCGTCTTCCTTCTCGATCCGCACCGCACCCGGCTGGATGCGCGTGATCAGCGGCGTGTGGCCGGGCAGGATGCCAAGCTCACCCGACTCGCCCGGCAGCGCCACGAACTTCGCCTGGCCGGAGAAGATCGATGCTTCCGCGCTGACGACGTCTACCAGAATGGTTGCCATGTGAATTCCTTTATCCAATCGCCCCGCAACGGGCGGCGGCGCCCTTCAACCGCGCCGCCGCCCGTGCGATGTGCTTACTGGAGCTTCTTGGCCTTCTCGAAGGCTTCGTCGATCGAACCGACCATGTAGAACGCCTGCTCGGGCAGGTGATCGCACTCGCCGTCCACCAGCATCTTGAAACCACGGATGGTTTCCTTCAGCGGCACGTACTTGCCCGGCGAACCCGTGAACACCTCGGCCACGTGGAACGGCTGCGACAGGAAACGCTGGATCTTCCGTGCGCGGGACACGGCCAGCTTGTCTTCCGGCGACAGTTCGTCCATGCCCAGAATCGCGATGATGTCGCGCAGTTCCTTGTAGCGCTGCAGCGTCTGCTGCACGCGGCGGGCCACGTCGTAGTGCTCCTGACCCACGACTTGCGGGTCGAGCTGACGCGAGGTCGAATCGAGCGGGTCCACGGCGGGGTAGATACCCAGCGCGGCGATGTCACGCGAGAGCACCACGGTCGAGTCCAGGTGCAGGAAGGTCGTGGCGGGCGACGGGTCGGTCAAGTCATCCGCAGGCACGTACACGGCCTGGATCGACGTGATCGAGCCGGTCTTGGTCGACGTGATCCGCTCCTGCAGCTTGCCCATTTCTTCTGCCAGCGTCGGCTGATAGCCCACGGCGGAAGGCATACGGCCCAGCAGTGCCGACACTTCGGTACCGGCCAGCGTGTAGCGGTAGATGTTGTCGACGAAGAACAGGATGTCGCGGCCTTCGTCGCGGAAGCGCTCGGCCATGGTCAGGCCGGTCAGCGCCACGCGCAGACGGTTGCCCGGCGGCTCGTTCATCTGGCCGAACACCATGGCCACCTTGTCGAGCACGTTGGAGTCCTTCATCTCGTGGTAGAAGTCGTTCCCTTCACGGGTACGCTCGCCCACGCCGGCGAACACCGACAAACCGCTGTGCTGCTTGGCGATGTTGTTGATGAGCTCCATCATGTTCACGGTCTTGCCGACGCCGGCGCCACCGAACAGACCCACCTTGCCGCCCTTGGCGAACGGGCAGACCAGGTCGATCACCTTGATGCCGGTTTCGAGCAGGTCGACCGAAGGCGACAGTTCGTCGAACTTCGGCGCGCGCTGGTGAATCGCACGCAGTTCATCGGCGGCGACCGGACCGGCCTCGTCGATGGGGCGGCCCAGCACGTCCATGATGCGGCCGAGGGTGCCGTGGCCGACGGGCACCGAAATCGGCGCGCCGGTGCTCTTCACCGCCATACCGCGGCGCAGGCCGTCCGACGAGCCCAGCGCAATGGTACGCACCACGCCGTCGCCCAGCTGCTGCTGCACTTCGAAGGTCAGGCCCTTCTCGGCGAACGAGGCTTCGTTGCTTTCTTCCAGCACCAGCGCGTCGTACACCTTCGGCAGCGCGTCGCGGGGGAACTCGATGTCCACCACGGCGCCAATACACTGCACAATATTTCCGATACTCATTTCGTATCTCCGATAGCTTGAATTCTTGACGCCTTAGACGGCAGCGGCACCGCTGACGATCTCGGACAACTCCTTGGTGATCGCTGCCTGACGGGTCTTGTTGTAGACCAGTTGCAGTTCGCCGATCACGTTCTTGGCGTTGTCAGATGCCGCCTTCATGGCCACCATGCGCGCCGATTGCTCGGACGCCATGTTCTCGGCCACGGCCTGGTACACCAGCGCCTCGACGTAGCGGACGAGCAGTTCTTCCACCACGGTCTGGGCGTCGGGCTCGTAGATGTAATCCCACGAGTAGGCGCGCTTTTCATCTTCGGTCTGGACGAGCTTGTCGGCGGCGAGCGGCAGCAGTTGCTCGACCATCGGCTCCTGTTTCATCGTATTGATGAACTTGGTGTAAGCCAGGTACACAACGTCGACTTCGCCATTGATGAAGGCGTCGAGCTGGACCTTGATCGCACCGATCAGCTTTTCCAGATGCGGGGTATCACCGAGATGCACCACATGCGTCACCACCTTGGCGCCAATGCGACCCAGGAACTGCAGGCCCTTGGTACCGATCGCCGTGGATTGCACCTCGACGCCGCGCTCCTTGAGCGAGCGCAGTTCGTTGGTGACCGCACGCAACACGTTCGTGTTCATGCCGCCGCACAGACCCTTGTCGGTCGTCACCACGATCATGCCGGCGCGCTTGACCTCGCGCTGCTGCATGAACGGATGCTCGAATTCCGGGTTGGCCGTGGCCAGATGCGCGGCGATATTGCGCACTTTCTCGGCATAGGGACGGGCATTGCGCATCCGCTCCTGCGCCTTGCGCATCTTGGATGCGGCGACCATCTCCATCGCCTTGGTGATCTTGCGCGTGTTCTGCACGCTCTTGATCTTGGTTCGAATCTCTTTCGTTCCGGCCATATCTTCCTCTCCAGTCGTGCCGCGAGGCGCCGCGCCGTCAGCCCGGCCGGCGCCTCGCGGTCCGTGGAATCACGCGGTTAGAACGCGGCGGACTTCCTGAAATCCTCGATCGCGGCACGCAGGGCGGCCTCGTCGTCCTTCGACAGATCCTTGGTATCTTCGATGCGGTTGACGAGATCGGCGTACTTCGTCTTCAGATGGTCGTGCAGGCCCTTCTCGAACGGCAGAATGTCCTTCACTTCCACGTTGTCGAGGAAGCCATTGTTGGCGGCGTACAGCGACGCTGCCAGCTGCCACACCTGCAGCGGCAGATACTGCGGCTGCTTGAGCAGTTCGGTCACGCGGCGGCCGCGCTCCAGCTGCTTGCGGGTGGCATCGTCCAGGTCCGAGGCGAACTGCGCGAACGCAGCCAGTTCACGGTACTGGGCCAGGTCGGTACGGATACCGCCCGACAGCTTCTTGATGACCTTGGTCTGCGCGGCGCCACCGACTCGCGACACCGAGATACCGGCGTTGATGGCGGGGCGGATACCGGCGTTGAACAGATCGGTTTCCAGGAAGATCTGGCCGTCGGTAATCGAGATCACGTTGGTCGGCACGAACGCGGACACGTCGCCGGCCTGCGTTTCGATCACCGGCAGCGCGGTCAGCGACCCGGTCTTGCCGGTGACGGCGCCGTTGGTGAACTTCTCGACGTAGTCGGCGTTCACGCGGGCGGCGCGCTCCAGCAGGCGCGAGTGCAGATAGAAGACGTCGCCCGGATAGGCTTCGCGGCCCGGCGGGCGGCGCAGCAGCAGCGACACCTGACGGTAGGCCCAGGCCTGCTTGGTCAGATCGTCGTACACGATCAGCGCGTCTTCGCCGCGGTCGCGGAAGTACTCGCCCATCGTGCAGCCGGCGTAGGCGGCCAGGTACTGCATGGCTGCCGAATCCGAAGCGGCGGCGGCCACCACGACGGTGTATTCCATCGCGCCGGTTTCTTCCAGCTTGCGGACCACGTTGGCGATGGTCGATGCCTTCTGACCGATTGCCACGTAGACGCAGAACACGCCCTTGCCCTTCTGGTTGATGATCGCGTCGACGGCCACGGCGGTCTTGCCGGTCTGGCGGTCGCCAATGATCAGCTCACGCTGGCCACGGCCGATCGGCACCATCGCGTCGATCGACTTGAGACCGGTCTGCAGCGGCTGGCTCACGGACTGACGGGCGATCACGCCAGGCGCGACCTTTTCGATCACGTCGGTCTGGGTCGCATTGATGGGACCCTTGCCGTCGATCGGCTGGCCCAGCGTGTTGACCACGCGGCCCAGCAGTTCCTTGCCGACCGGCACTTCCAGAATGCGGCCGGTGCACTTGACCTGGTCGCCTTCCGAGATGTGTTCGTAGTCGCCCAGCACCACGGCACCGACGGAGTCGCGCTCGAGGTTCAGGGCCAGGCCGTACGTGTTGCCGGGGAATTCCAGCATCTCGCCCTGCATCACGCCGGACAGGCCGTGCACGCGGCAGATACCGTCGGTCACGGAAATCACCGTGCCCGTGTTGCGCACTTCAGCTTCCGCGCCAAGGCCCGAGATGCGGGACTTGATCAGCTCGCTGATTTCTGAGGGGTTCAGTTGCATCACAATGCTCCTAATTCTTCAATCCGTCGGCCGGCGCTTACGCGGTCAGCGTCGCTTGCATCGCGGCAAGGCGCGCGCGCACGGAGGTGTCGAGCACTTCGTCGCCGACCTTGACGCGCACACCGCCGATCAGCGACGGGTCTACCGCCACCGTGGGCACCAGCTTGCGGCCGAACTTGCGTTCGAGCACGGCGACGAGGTCGGTCAGCGTGGCGCCTTCCATCGGGAAGGCGCTGGTGATCTCGACATCGGCCGACCCTTCGCGGGCGTTCTTGAGCGCATGGAATTGCTCGGCGATCTCCGGCAGCACTGTCAGGCGGTTGTTCTCCACCAGCAGCGTGACGAAGCGTTTGGCCTCGTCGTTGACCGGAGACTTCAGGACCGACAGGAACAACTGCACCAGCTTGTCGCCGGGCACGTTCGGATCGTCGGCCAGTGCCTTCATGTCGGGATTGGCGGCAACCTGCCCCATTTCCGACACCAGCTCGGACCATGCACCCAGGTTGCCGGCGTTCGATTCGCTGGCGATGCGGAACAGCGCCTCAGCGTAGGGACGGGCAATGGTTGCGGTTTCAGCCATGATTAGAGCTCGGCCTTGAGTTGGTTGAGCAGATCGGCGTGGACCTGCGCATTCACTTCGCGCTTCAGGATCTGCTCGGCACCCTTGACCGCCAGCACGGCGACCTGGTCACGCAGTTGCTCGCGTGCCTTGGTCACTTGCTGATCCGCGTCGGCCTTGGCCTGGGCGATGATGCGTGCCGCTTCGGCCTGGGCGTTCTGCTTGATCTCGTCGGCGACCATCTGGGCGCGCTTCTCGGCGTCGGCGACGCGTTGAGCACCCTCGGTGCGGGCTTCGGCCAGGGCCACGTCCACACGCTTGTTGGCCAGTTCCAGTTCGGCCTTGCCCTTCTCGGCAGCGGCGAGGCCATCGGCGATTTTCTTCGCGCGTTCGTCGAGCGCCTTCACCAGCGGCGGCCAAATGAATTTGGCAACAACCCACCACAGGATGAAGAACACGACCATCTGCGCAAAAAACGTTGCGTTCAGATTCATGGTGTGTCCCTTTCGGTAATCAAACTACAGATAAATGCGCAAGGGCGGCCAGGCTAAGTGGCCTGCGCCGCCCGTCAGCATCATGCAGACCGAAAAGAATTACTGGATAACGGCGAGCAGCGGATTGGCGAACGCGAACAGCATGGCAACACCCACGCCGATCAGGAATGCCGCGTCGATCAGGCCGGCCAGCAGGAACATCTTGGTTTGCAGCGGGTTCATCAGTTCGGGCTGACGTGCGCAGGCCTCGATGTACTTGCCACCCATCAGGGCGATGCCCAGGCAGGCGCCGATTGCGCCCAGGCCGATGATCATGCCGATACCGATGGCGGTCATACCCTGGATGTTGGCGAGAAATTCTTGCATGACGACTCCTTTAATTGAGAGAGACTTAGAACCAAAAAACCAAAAAACGAAAAACCGGAAATCAGTGCTTGTCGTGCGCCTGGCCGAGATACACCAGGGTCAGCATCATGAAGATGAAGGCCTGGAGCAGCACGATCAGGATGTGGAAGATTGCCCATACCGCACCGGCAATCACGTGACCGACGAAACCGAGCGCCGAGAGGTCGGCACCGAACGTCCACATCGAACCCAGCAGCGCGATCAGCAGGAACACCAGTTCGCCGGCGTACATGTTGCCGAACAACCGCATGCCCAGCGAAACGGCCTTGGCCAGGAATTCGATCAGGTTCAGGACCAGGTTGAACGGTGCGAGATACCACTTGGCACCGAACGGCGCCGACAGCAGTTCATGCGCGAAACCGCCCACGCCCTTGATCTTGAAGCTGTAGTAGATCATCAGCAGCAGCACCGCGAACGACATGCCGAGCGTGCCGTTCAGGTCGGCCGTGGCGACCGCCTTGTGGTGCGGGATGTGCAGGCCGAAGATGCCGAGCAGGCCGTTCAGGCCGTGAACCCAGTCGACCGGAATCAGGTCGATCGCGTTCATCACGGTGATCCAGCAGAACACCATCAGCGCAAGCGGCGCGATCCAGGAACGGTCGCCGTGGATGATGCCCTTGGCCTGGTCGTCGACCATTTCGACGATCATCTCGACGAAGGCCTGGAAGCGGCCCGGCACGCCGGAGGTCACGCGGCGCGCGGCCATGTAGAGAAACAGCACGGCGATCGCGCCGCACATCACGGACCAGAACACGGTGTCGTAATTCAGCACGCTGAAATCGACCACGGAGGCTTGCTTGCCACCGAACGAGTTAAGGTTTTGCAGGTGTTCGGCGATATAGCCGGAAGGGGTGAGCGCGGTTTGCGCGCCTTGGGCAGCTGACATGTCGAGACGGACCGTATATTGCGAAACCTGTTAACCGTAAGCCGCGACTGACGCGACACCGGTACGCTTCTTGCACCGCCTTCGGCACGACAGGCCGGTCACCGCGGGCAAGGTCGCATGCACCTTACTGGCGCCGCGCTTCACCATCGTGACGCGCGTACGCACAACTTTTACAAACTCTGCGTCCTGACACCTCTTGCTTTGCCGCCCTCGCGCCCCACTTCTGGAGGCAGCGGGCCGCAGCAACAGGCAGCACGATCGCCGGGCGGCAGGCTAGCGGAACGCCAGCGCCACCCAATAAGTCTTCAACGCAAGCAGGAACGTGACCAGCATCGGGACCCAGCGCAGATCGCGGTACAGCATCACCACCAGTACCAGCATCGCCACGGTGCCGAGCACCTTGATGGCCTCGCCGACCACCAGCCCGCCGATGGATGCCCTGCCCCGCGCGGCCCACAGCCGGAACGCGAAGAACGCGCTCGGGACAAAGCATGCCGCGCCGCCGAGGAAGGCCGACCACCCATAGGGGACCGCGTCCTCGCCGAACATCGCCCAGCCCAGTGCGGACAGCAGACTGACCGCCACCTGCGCCAGCACGACCCGGCCCGGCGTCATGCGCGATGGCCGCAGTGCCTGTTCGCCAAACAGCGAGACCGCTTCGGCGTGCGACAGCGGTTCGACATCGTCCAGCCCGCTTCCGGCTTCGCGTCCATCGTCGTCCCAGCCCTGGCTTTCGCCACGCTGCGCCGGGGTCTGCGGATGGCGCCGATGCTGCTGCTGGCGCGGTGTTGCATGGTCTGTCACTGCCACCTGCCTAGCCTCGTTCCAGGCCGGATACTGTTGCTTACCGGCCAGAATTCAAACCGCACGATTTTACGGGGAAGCCACTCTCTGAGTCAATCTGCTTACAGATGCCTTGCAGTCATGTTCGCAACATTCCTGCTCCGACGCCTCGATCATGCGTGGCTGGAAATTGCGCGGCAATGACGCGGGACGTAATAGGATTGCGCCCGGCCTTGAGAGACGATGGGGGTTTCGACGCTGCGCGGGTGTCGTGTCCGCCGGCGACGGTGTTGCGCGGGCGATAATCGCCCGCTTTATGTTGACAGCGCCTCCCTGGCGGGTACTCAGGCGACCTGCTGGCCCGCCGTGGGCTCGCGCAAGCGGGCGAGCACGCCGTCCAGCGCGTCGTTGCTGGCGAACTGGATGGTCAGCTGTCCTTTGCCGCGCGCGCCCAGTTTGATCTGCACCGGCATGCCGAGCGCGTCGGACAACTCCTCTTCGAGCCGGGCCACGTCGCGACCGCCCTGCCCGCTCTTCTGCTTGATCGACTTCAGGTCGAACGGCTTGAGTTCGGAGGCGACGAGCTTCTCGGTCTCGCGCACCGACAGGCGCTTGTTCACGATCTGGTTGGCCAGCGTGATCTGGTGCGCGCCATCGACGGCGAGCAGCGCGCGCGCATGGCCCATGTCGAGATCGCCCGCCATCAGCATCGTTTGCACCGGCTGCGCCAGATTCAGCAGACGCAGCAGATTGGAGACGGCGCTGCGCGAGCGGCCCACGGACTCGGCCGCCTGTTCGTGCGTGAACGAGAACTCGCGCACCAGGCGCATGATGCCTTGCGCCTCTTCGAGCGGATTGAGATCCTCGCGCTGGATATTCTCGATCAGGGCCATGGCGGCGGCCGCTTCGTCGGCCACCTCCTTGACCAGCACTGGCACCTTGTCCAGTCCCGCCAGCCGCGACGCGCGGAAGCGGCGTTCGCCGGCGATGATCTCGTAGCGATCCGGTTCCGCGATGCGCCGGACCAGGATCGGCTGCATCAGGCCCTGGGCCCGGATGCTGGCCGCCAGTTCCTGCAGCGCGCCCTCGTCCATGCGGGTACGCGGCTGGTACTTGCCGGGCTGCAACTGGTCCAGGCGCAGCACGGTCGGCGCACCTTCCTGCCTGGCGGCCTCCACGATCTCGGCCGGTCCGCCCAGCAGGGCTTCCAGTCCACGGCCCAGGCCTTTCTTTTTCGCGGTGCTCATCTGTCGGTTCCTGTCGGTTCTGCTTTCTGGCTGGCTGGTCGGGTTCGGGGCGCTCATCCTTGCGCCGCATCCAGTTGGCGCACGCGGGCGATCATCTCCGCGCCGAAGTCCAGGTACGCCTTGGCACCCTTCGATGCCGGATCGAAGGCGATGCCGGGCATGCCGTAGGACGGCGCTTCCGCCAGGCGCACGTTGCGCGGGATCAGCGTCTTGAATACCTTGTCGCCGAAGTGCGACTCCAACTGCGCGGACACCTGCTGCTGCAGCGTCACACGTGGATCAAACATCACACGAAGCAAGCCAATCACTTTCAGGTCCTTGTTCAGGTTGGCGTGGACCTGCTTGATCGTATTGACGAGATCGGACAGCCCTTCGAGCGCGAAATACTCGCACTGCATCGGCACGATGACGCCGTGCGCGGCGCACAGGCCGTTGAGCGTCAGCAGCGACAGCGACGGCGGGCAATCGATCAGCACGAAATCGTAGTCGTCCGCGACCTCGGCGAGCGCGTTCTTCAGTCGCCGCTCGCGCTGGTCGATCTCCACCAGTTCCACTTCGGCGCCGGCGAGTTCACGGTTGGCGGGCAGCACGTCGTACTTGCCAGCCTCCGAGCGTTGCCGCGCCTGCGGCACCGTGGCCAGTCCCAGCAGCACCTGGTACACGCTGGCCTGCAGCGACTGCTTGTCGATGCCGGAGCCCATCGAGGCATTGCCCTGGGGGTCGAGATCGACCAGCAACACCCGCTGCTCCTGTGCCGCCAGGCCGGCGGCCAGATTCACGGTGGTGGTGGTCTTGCCGACCCCACCCTTCTGGTTTGCGATCACGAATACCTTGGCCATAAGCTCCTGCTGCTCCTGCTTGAGTTCAATGCGTGCGGCGCGCGAGCACCACCAGATGACGCTCCGCGTCCAGCTCGGGCACGGCGAGCCGGGGGACCTCTTCCAGCTGCCATTGCGCCATCAGGCCCGCGGCCTCCAGCCGCTCGAGTTCGGCGTGCGGATAAACGCCCTTCATCGCGATCAGCTTGCCGCCCGGCGCCAGCAGGTGGCCGGACAGCGTGACGAAGTCCGTCAGTTCGGCGAACGCCCGCGACGTGATGACGGCATAGCCCTGTTCATCGTGAAGCTGCTCGACCGGCCCCCAGTGCGCGGCGGCGTTCGCCAGGCCGAGTTGCGCCCGGCATTGCGTCAGGAACGCGGTCTTCTTCTGGACGATATCCACCATCAGCACCGACACGTCGGGACAGGCGATGGCCAGCGGCAGGCCCGGCATGCCGCCGCCCGAACCGACGTCGAGCACCCTGCCCCGCGCGGCGGCAACCACCTCCATCGCCCGCGCGGCCGCCGCCAGCGACGGTACGGCGGCGAGCGAATCCAGCAGATGATGCGTCAGCATCTCGTCCGGGTGGCGGATGGCGGTGAGGTTGTACGTGCCGTTCCACTTGCGCAGCAGCGCCAGGTAGTCGAACAGGCCATCCACCTGCTGCCCGGTCAGGGCCAGCCCGATGCGCTCGAGGCCGGCCTCCAGCCGGCGCCGCTGATCGGCTTCGTCGATCGGTGCGTGTAGTCGCGCCCGCACTCAGGCAGCCTCCTGGCCGCTGGTCCGGGTACGGCCCATGCCCTTCTTTTTCAGATGTACGAGCAGCAGCGAGATGGCGGCCGGCGTCACGCCCGAAATGCGCGACGCCTGACCCAGCGTCTCCGGACGGTGTTGATTCAGCTTCTGGCTCACCTCGAAGCCCAGGCCGCGCACCTCCGCGTAGTCGAAGTCGGCCGGCAGCCGGGTGGCCTCGTTGGCTTCGAGCTTGTCGACTTCCGCGGCCTGGCGGGCGATATAGCCGTGGTACTTGATACCGATCTCGATCTGCTCGCGAATCTGGTCGGCGAGCATGGCGTCGTCGCTCAGAGCCGACTCGGGAGCGTGGCGGCCGCCCTGCAGCGCCATCAGCGCGTCGTAGCTCACCCCCGGGCGCCGCAGCAGGTCCGCCAGGCTGTATTCGCGTTCGATGGCCTTCCCCAGTAGGGCCGTCGCCTCCTCGGCCGGCAGCACTGCGGGGTTGACCCAGGTGCTCTTCAGGCGCTGTGTTTCACGTGAAACAGCATCGCGCTTGCGGTTGAAGGCGTCCCAGCGCGCGTCGTCGACCACGCCGAGCTCTCTCCCTGCCTCGGTGAGCCGCATGTCGGCATTGTCCTCGCGCAGGCTCAGGCGGAATTCCGCCCGGCTGGTGAACATGCGATATGGCTCGGTCACGCCACGCGTGATCAGATCGTCCACCAGCACGCCCAAGTAAGCCTGGTCGCGGCGGGGCGCCCATGCCTCGCGCTCGGTGGCGTACCGGCCCGCGTTGATGCCGGCCAACAAGCCTTGCGCGGCCGCCTCTTCGTAACCGGTCGTGCCGTTGATCTGGCCGGCGAAGAACAGTCCCGCGATGGCCTTGCTCTCCAGCGACGACTTCAGGGCACGCGGATCGAAGTAGTCGTACTCGATGGCATAGCCGGGGCGCAGGATATGCGCGTTCTCAAGCCCGCGAATCGAGTGCACCAGGTCCAGCTGCACGTCGAACGGCAGGCTCGTGGAGATCCCGTTCGGGTAGAACTCGTTGGTGGTCAGCCCTTCCGGCTCGAGGAAGATCTGGTGGCTTTCCTTGCTGGCAAAGCGGTGGATCTTGTCCTCGATGCTCGGGCAATAGCGCGGGCCGACGCCCTCGATCACGCCGGTGTACATCGGCGAGCGGTCCAGGCCGCCGCGAATGACCTCGTGGGTGCGCGCGTTGGTATGCGTGATCCAGCACGGCAGCTGCTGCGGATGCTGCTCGGGCCGGCCCAGGAAGGAGAACACCGGCACCGGATCCAGGTCGCCCGGTTGCTCCTCCATCAGCGAGAAATCGATGGTACGGCCATCGATGCGCGGCGGCGTGCCGGTCTTCAGCCGCCCTTGCGGCAGCTTCAGTTCCCGCAGGCGGGACGACAGCGAAACCGAGGCGGGGTCGCCGGCGCGACCGCCGGTGTAGTTGTCCAGCCCCACGTGGATCTTGCCGTCGAGGAACGTACCCGCCGTCAGCACCACGGCGCGGGCGCGGAAACGGATGCCGACCTGGGTTACGGCCCCGACCACGCGGTCCCCTTCCACCATCAGATCGTCCACCGCCTGCTGGAACAGCATCAGGTTGGGCTGGTTCTCCAGGCGGGTACGGATGGCCTTGCGGTACAGCACGCGGTCCGCCTGCGCGCGCGTGGCGCGCACGGCCGGGCCCTTGCTGGAGTTCAGGATGCGGAACTGGATGCCGGCTTCGTCGGTGGCGGCGGCCATCGCGCCGCCCAGGGCGTCCACTTCCTTGACCAGATGTCCCTTGCCGATGCCGCCGATGGAAGGGTTGCAGCTCATCTGCCCCAGCGTCTCGATGTTGTGCGTCAGCAGCAGGGTCTGGCAACCCATGCGGGCCGCCGCGAGGGCTGCCTCGGTACCGGCGTGACCACCGCCGACAACAATGACATCGAATTCTTTGGGGTAAAGCATGGGCGCACCTCCTCCGGGAGGCTTGGGACAGAATTTTGGGATGCCGAATTATAACGGCAATCGCGCAACGCCCTTCCCTGTTTCACGTGAAACAAAGTGTCCGCTTGTCCCGTAGGCCGGGCAAAGGTTTCACGTGAAACACGCGCCCGAGCCCGCGAACCCTCTACGACGTTTCACGTGGAACAAAAAAGCCGGGCACCAGGCCCGGCTTATCCGCGATGGGTGGTTCAGCGTTGTTGCCTTAGATAATCGGCAATCTTGCCAAGGACCAGCGCCATATCGCGCTGTACCGTGGCGAAGCCATCGTTGCGCTCGCGCGTCCGCTCGTTCATATACAGCGGACGGCGGATCTCGATCTGCAGGCTGTGACGACGCTCGGCCGGACGGCCGATCTGTGCGATCAGTTGCACACCCTTGTAGGGGTCGTTGCGAGCGACCGTATAGCCCCGCTCGCGTAGCGCCCCTTCCACCAGCGCGACGAAGTCCGGGTCGCAGGTCGTGCCGTCCCGGTCGCCGAGCACGAAGTCGGCCAGCGGATGGGCGCTGACCTTCTTCAGCCGCTCATAGGCGTTGTTGGGCATCGAATGCAGATTCAGATGCCACACTGCGCCGAAGCGCCGGTAGCTGTCCTCCACCGCCTGCCCAAGCGCCGCATGGTAGGGCGCGTAGTAGTGGCTGATCCGGTGCTGCACTTCGGCAACGGTCAGCTTGCGATCGTAGATTGGCGTGCCGGCGTCGATGTTGCGCCAAACCAGCCCGTAGCCCAGCCGCGACTTTTCGCTCGGGGCCAGCGGCGCCGGCCAGGCGGCCTCCAGCAGGTCCGGATCGAGATCGTCGAGCATCCGGTTCGGATCGATATAGACCCGCGGGAAGTTGGCCGCGAGCAAGGTTCCGCCCACTGCGGGCACCGCGTCCCAAAGTGCTTCCACGTGGGTGTCCTCCCCTTCCCGGCAGCGCGTCATCGGCGCCGCCGCACGGAAGTCGGGCGGGTACTGCGTGCCGCTGTGCGGCGAGTCGCACACCAGCGGAAGCGGCTCGCCCTGCGGCAGCGTCAGAACGAAGGGTTCGAAGTCGTCGGCCATGGCTTTAGTTCAGCTGGATATTGGCGGCCTTGGCCACGCGGGCATAGCGCGCCATTGCCTGCTGGATCTGCGCCTTGAATTCTTCCGGCGTGGTCGGCACCAGCGTACCGCCCGACTCTTCCATCTTGCGCTTGAACTCCGGGTTCTTCATGGCCTGGTGGATGGCCTGGTTCAGCTTCGCCACGATCGGGGCCGGCGTGCCGGCAGGCGCCACGATGCCGAACCAACCGCCTTCGCCCATGTCCTTGAAGCCGAGTTCGGCATAGGTCGGCACGTCGGGCAGCTGCGGCGAACGGGTCGCGCCGAGCACGGCGAGCGCGCGCAGGCGGCCTCCCTTGACGTGCGGCAGCGTGGACGACAGGTTGTCCGTGATCGCATTGACCTGGCCGGCGACGGCGTCGTTGAGCGCCAGCCCGGCGCCCTTGTAGGGCACATGCAGCAGATCGATCTTGGCCAGCATCATGAAGTTCTCGATATTCGCGTGGCCGAGGGAACCAGCGCCAGGCGAGGCGAAGCTGTACTTGCCGGGGTTGGCCTTGGCCAGCGCGATGAACTCCTGCATGGTCTTGGCCGGCACGCTCGGGTGCACCGCGAACACGCTCGGGATGGCCGCCACATTGGTGATCGGCGCGAAGTCCTTGATCGGGTCGTAGCTCAGCTTGGGATAGACCGCGGGGTTGGAGCCGTGCGTGCTGACGGTGGCCATGCCGATGGTGTAGCCATCCGGTGTAGCCCGCGCCACTTCACCCATGCCCAGCGATCCGCCCGCCCCACCCTTGTTTTCCACCACGATCGACTGGCCCAGTTCGCGGCCTGCGAATTCAGCCACCAGTCGCGCCGACAGGTCGGTCGAGCCGCCGGCCGCGAAGGGCACAATCAGCCGGATCGGGCGGGTCGGATAGTTGGCCTGCGCGGCCGCGCCGCCGGCATGCAACAGTGCCGCGCCGGCGACACAGGACAACAGGAAGCGGCGGCGTGCGGAAATGGCTCGGACCATGGGGATTCTCCTTGTAATTCAACGTATTGGCGCCCTCAGTGTCCGCAGTTTACGCATAGTGCACAAACGACTATATTGCACGCTTGCATTACCAAAGTTCATCCTCCGCCACCCTGCCCCATGCGTCTGCGCTCGCCCTCGATGTCGGAACTGCATGCCTTCGCGGCCGCCGCGCGGTTGGGCAGCTTTACCCGGGCGGCGGAGGAACTGTGCGTCACGCAGGGGGCCATCAGCCGGGCCATCGCCCGGCTGGAAGCGCACTTCGGCAAGCCGCTGGTCCAGCGCAGCGCACACCGCTTCGCGCTGACGGAGGCGGGCACCACGCTGCTGCAGGCGGTCGGCGGTCCGCTGGCGGCCATCGAGGCGGCCAGTGCGGCGCTCTTGGACGAGGACCGTACCCACCGGCTGGTGCTGTCGGCCGTGCCGACCCTGGCCAGCGTGTGGCTGGTGCCGCGGTTGCCGGACTTCCACCGGCGCCATCCGGACATTCGGCTTGACTTCGTCCCGTACGAGCGCGACGAGGACTTCTCGGGGCCAGCGCCGGACGCGGCGCTGCTGGCGGGCACGCCGGATCGCTGGCCGGGATGGCAGTGCGACTATGTGATCGGCCGGGAAATGGTGCCGGTGTGCCATCCGGACCGCGTCCGCGCGCGGCGTGCGGCGGGCGAATGGAACGAGCCGGCGGACCTGCTGCGGGAGCCCCTGCTCTACCACACCAGCGCGCCGGCCAATTGGCCGCACTGGTTCCACGCCGCGGGCGTACCCAGTGCTGCGCCCCGGCTGGCAACCGGCTTCGACCAGGTGTCGATCCTGATCCAGGCGGTGCGCGCCGACATGGGCGTGGCCGTGCTGCAGCGCTGCCTGGTACGGGAAGAGATCGCGGCGGGCCGCGTGGTGGCGCCGTTCGATCTGCCGATCCGCCTGACACGCGGGTACTTCCTGTGCGCGCCGCGCGGGCGCCGCGATCATCCGGCGCTGGCGCGTTTCCGGGACTGGCTGCTGGATACCGCCGCGCGCGACCCGGATGTGCTCGAAGCCGACAGGAGTCATCGGTCGAATGGATTAACGGACGACGGCCAAGCGGGAGTCAATTCCTCCCAAGAATAGGACAGCGGAAGCATCTTACGGAGGAATGAAAACGGCGCCCCAGGGAGCACCGTCATTCATCCCGTGCATCGTAGGCTATGCCGCTTTTTTCGCCAGTCCCAGATAGGTCTCGATCACCTTCGGATTGGCCGCCAACTCCGCCGCCGGTCCTTCCATCGCCATGTCGCCCGTCTCGATCACATAGCCATAGTCGGCCACCTGCAGCGCGGCGCGCGCGTTCTGCTCGATCAGCAGCGTCGCCACGCCGGTGCGGCGCAGGTCGTTGATGATGTGGAAGATCTCCTTGACGATCAGCGGCGCCAGCCCGAGGCTGGGCTCGTCCAGCATCAGCAACTGCGGCTTGGCCATCAGCGCGCGGCCCACCGCCAGCATCTGGCGCTCGCCGCCGGACAGCGTGCCCGCCTCCTGGCGCGCGCGCTCCTTCAGCCGGGGAAAGAGCCCGTACACCACCTCCATCTGGTCCAGGAAGTTCTTCTCGCCGGCCCGCTTGCGGCGGTAGGCGCCGAGCACCAGGTTGTCCTCCACCGTCATCGACGCAAACAGCTCGCGCTTTTCCGGCACGAGGCACATGCCGCGCGCGACGCGCCCTTCGACCGGGACGCCGGCCATGTCGTGGCCGAGATAGCTGACCGCGCCGCAGGCCGAGCCGCTGACCGGCAGCGCGCCCATGATGGCGTTGAGCATGGTGGACTTGCCCGCGCCATTGGGGCCGATCACCGTGACGATCTTGCCGGCCTCCACCTTGAGGCTCGCGCCGTGCACCGCTTCCACCTTGCCGTAGCGCACGTGGAGGTCCTTCACTTCCAGGATCAGGCTCATCTCGCTTCCTTACTCCACACCGCCCAGATAGGCTTCGAGCACCGCGGGGTTCTTCTGCACGTCCTCGGGCACGCCCTCGGCGATGCGCGTGCCGAATTCCATCACCACCAGGCGGTCGGTCAGGTTCATCACGAAGTCCATGTCGTGCTCCACCAGCAGCACGCTCATGCCCTCGCCCTTGAGCTTGCGCAGCAGGTCGGCCAGCGCCTGCTTCTCCTTGTAGCGCAGGCCCGCGGCCGGCTCGTCCAGCAGCAGCAGCGCGGGATCGCAGCACAGCGCGCGGGCGATCTCGAGGATGCGCTGCTGGCCCAGCGCGAGGCTGCCCGCTTCCATGTACATGCAGTCGGCCAGCCCCACGCGCTCGAGCTGCCGCCGCGCCTCGAACAGCAGCTTCTGTTCCTCGACGCGGTTCATGCGCAGGATCGCGGCCGACACGCCGCCCTGCGGGCGATAGTCGCCGCGCAGATGGGCGCCGATGGCCACGTTCTCCAGCACCGTCATGGTCGGCAGCAGATGCACGTGCTGGAACGTGCGGCCAATGCCGCGCTTGACGATCTCGCGCGACGGCAGGCCCGAGATGACCTCGCCGCAGTAGCGCACCTCGCCGCGCGTGACCGGCAGCACGCCGGTGACCAGGTTGAACGTCGTGGACTTGCCGGCGCCGTTGGGCCCGATCAGCCCGACGATCTCGCCGGCGTTCACCTGGAAGCTCACGTCGTTGACCGCCACCAGCCCGCCGAACTCCTTGCGCGCGGCACGCACGTCCAGCACCAGCTCGCCAGCCTGCGGCTTGCGGCGCACCGGCAGCGCGGGCGCGTCCTGCGGCGCGCGCACCGGCGGCCCGCTCGGGAACAGGCGCTTGACGAACGGCCACATGCCCTCGCGCGCGTACTGCAGCAGCAGCACCAGCAGCACGCCGAACACGATGATCTCGAAGTTGCCGTTGGCGCCGAGCAGCTTCGGCAGCAGCCCCTGCAGCACGTCCTTCAGGATCGTCAGAACGCCCGCGCCGAGCACCGCGCCCCACACATGGCCCACGCCGCCGACCACGGCCATGAACAGATACTCGATGCCGTAGTTGAGCCCGAACGGCGTCGGGTTCACCGCGCGTTGCAGGTGCGCGTACAGAAAGCCCGACACGCACGCCAGCACCGCGGCGACGACGAAGATCACCACCTTCATCCAGGCCGTGTTCACGCCCATCGCCTCGGCCATCACGCCGCCGCCCTTGAGGGCGCGGATGGCGCGCCCCGGACGCGAGTTCAGCAGGTTGTGCATGGCCAGCACCGACAGCAGCACCACGGCCCAGATCAGGTAGAACATGGCGCGCCCCGACACCAGCTCGATGCCGAAGAACTGCAGCACCGGGATGCCGTTGATGCCGTCGTACTTGCCGAGAAATTCGAGGTTGCCGAACAGGAAGAACAGCGACAGGCCCCACGCGATGGTGGCCAGCGGCAGGTAGTGTCCGGACATGCGCATGGTGATCAGCCCGATCACATAGGCGGACACGACCGTGATGGCGAGCCCGACCACCAGGCCGAACCAGGGCGACAGGCCGAACTGCGTGGTCAGGTACGCGGTGCTGTAGGCGCCCAGGCCCACGAACGCGGCCTGGCCGAACGAGGTCATGCCGCCCACGCCGGTCAGCAGCACCAGGCCGATCGCCACGATGCTGTACAGGCCGATGTAGTTGCCCAGCGTGATCCAGAATTCCGGCGTCGGCAGCACCGGCAGCAGCGCGACGATGGCGACGAAGGCCAGCGACAGAATGCGGTTCTTGTTCATCGTTTGGTCCTATCCCCGTCTCTTATTCTTCGTCTTCCACGTGCTTGCTGGTCAGCGAACGCCACAGCAGCACCGGAATGATCAGGGTGAACACAATCACCTCCTTGAAGGCGCTGGCCCAGAACGAGGAGTACGACTCCAGCAGTCCCACCAGCAGCGCGCCGGCGGCGGCAACCGGATAGCTGGCCAGCCCGCCGACGATGGCGCCGACGAAGCCCTTCAGGCCGATCAGGAAGCCCGACTCGTAGTACACGGTGGTCAGCGGCGCGATCAGGATCCCGCACAGCGCCCCCATGGCGGCCGCCAGCGTGAACGACAGGCGCCCGGCCTGCGTGGTGCCGATGCCGACCAGGCGCGCGCCCAGCCGGTTCACCGCGGTCGCGCGCAGCGCCTTGCCGGCGATCGTGCGCTCGAAGTAGAAATACAGACCCGCGATCAGCAGGCCGGACACGCCCACGATCCACAGGCTCTGGCCCGAGACGGTCAGCGCGCCGACCTCGAAGCGCGCGTCGGAGAACGGCGTGGTGCGCGAGCCTTCGGCGCCGAACATCACCAGCCCCAGCCCCACCAGCGCGAAATGCACGCCGACCGAGACGATCAGCAGCACCAGCGTGCTGGCCTCGGCCAGCGGCTGGTAGGCCAGCCGGTACAGCATGGGGCCGAGCGGAATGACGATCAGCAGGGTCAGCGCGATCTGCGCCAGCATCGGCATCGGCTGCGCGCCGTAAGACTGCGTCAGCCAGTGCACCGCGAACGGAAACAGCAGGTATTTGCCGGCCAGCACCGCGGTGCGCGCGCCGGCGGTGCGGCGCAGCTCGCTGCTGCGCATGACGGTCACGAGCTCGTACACGAAGGTAAGCACGCCCATGGCCAGCAGCAGCCACGACGTCTTGGGCGCGTGGCCGGCCTGGATGGCCGCCAGCGTCAGCGCGCCGAAGGCGACGAACTCGCCTTGCGGAATGAAGATGACCCGCGTCACCGAAAACACCAATACCAGCGCCAGCGCCAGCAGCGCGTAGATCGCGCCCGAAGTGATCCCGTCCTGCGCCAGGATGGCGGCAATCGAGAGGTCCATGGTCTCCCCGTCTTGTTGAATGCTGCCTGCCGCCGTTGCGGCGCAGGTCTGGCCGTGGCCGCGTGGCGGCCGGCGCGGCGCCCTGGGCCCGAGGCGCGCGTTACGAAATAGTAAACACCTTACGCATAGCGGAAATACTGGCGAACCCTAGGATGACGCGGCGCCGCATCCGGGGTTCGGGCGAGCATAGCGGCAGGCGGCGAGGCTGACCAGCGTTTCGGTCGCCCCCCGCCCGGTGCGCGCATGCGCGAGACGCCAATAAAAAAGGCGCATGGCTATGCATGCGCCCTGGCGGCCGGCTGCGCGACCTACTTGGTCTGCAGCTTCCACTTGCCGTCGGCGATCTGCACCATCACGCGCGAGCGCTGGTCCAGGCCGAGGTGGTCGGTCGGGCTCATCGTCATGATGCCGTGCGACACCGGGAGCTCCTTGGTGTTCTCCAGCGCATCGCGCAGCGCCTTGCGGAATTCCTTGGTGCCGGGCTCGCCCTTCTTCAGCGCCTCCGGAATGGCCCGCTGCAGCAGCAGGCCGGCGTCCCAGGCATGGCCGCCGAAGGTGGAGACCTGACCGCCGAACGCCTTCTCGTAGGCGGTCTTGTAGGAAAGCGCGGGCTTCTTGACCGGATTGCTGTCCGGCAGTTGCTCGGCCACCAGCAGCGGGCCGGCCGGCAGCAGCGTGCCTTCGCAGTCCTTGCCGCACACGCGCAGGAAGTCGGCATTGGCCACGCCGTGGGTCTGGTAGATCTTGCCCTTGTAGCCGCGCTCCTTCAGCGTCTTGGCGGGCAGCGCGGCGGGCGTGCCCGAACCGGCGATCAGCACGGCATCCGGGTTGGACGCCATGATCTTCAGGATCTGGCCGGTCACCGACGCATCGGTGCGGGCGAAGCGTTCGCTCGCCACGACCTTGATCTTGCGCACGTCGGCCACCTTGCCGAACTCCTGCGACCAGCTTTCGCCATAGGCGTCGGCGAAGCCGATGAACGCGACCGTCTTCACATTGTTGTTGCCCATGTGTTCGGAGATCGCGGTCGCCATGTGCGAGTCGTTCTGCGGCGTCTTGAAGACCCACGCGCGCTTGGCGTCCATCGGCTCGATGATGCGGGCCGAGGCGGCCATGGTGATCATTGGCGTCTCGCTCTCCGCGGCGATATCGACCATGGCGAGCGAGTTCGGCGTCACGGTGGAGCCCACCACCACGTCCACCTTGTCCTCGCTGATCATCTTGCGCGTGTTCTTGACCGCGGTGGTGGTGTCCGAGGCGTCGTCGAGCACGATGTACTCGACCTTCTTGCCGCCGATCTCCTTGGGCAGCAGCGAGAAGGTGTTCTTCTCGGGGATGCCCAGCGAGGCCGCCGGACCCGTGGCCGATACCGTGACCCCGACCTTGACCTGAGCGCTCGCTGCGCCTGCAAAGAGGCTGCCCGCGGCAATGGCCAGCAGGCTGGCGCGCGTGAATTTCATCGTGTCTCCTTCGATGGCTGCAAACGAAAGACGCTCCGCGGCATGCGCCGCCGACGCCTCTTCATCGCGGCAGGCCTGTGGCCGCGCCGCTCGGAGCACAACGCTGGTGCCCCGCCGATACCGATTTTCCCGTCCGCGCGAGCCGCGCCGGCGTGCCCGCTCGGACGCCGACGGCGCCCAGCAGGCGTTATTCACCGACCGATCGGTCGGGAATGCGGATCGAGTCTAACACAGGGGTTGGGGCGGAAAAGGCAGGATTAACCCGCATCGGCACGCCGCCGTTGGCGTGCCGGCACGCTAGCCGAGCGACTTGGCACCGGGTTCGATCCCGATATGCCAGAGGCCCGAGGCATGGCGGCGCCGGCGGGCGGGCGCGACGGGCAGGCCGGGTGCCAACAGCAGATGGCGGACGCCATGCGCCGCGCACCACTCGGCCAGCGCGGCCAGGCAGGCGTCGAAGTACGCACCGGAAGCGGGCGTACCGGCTTCCCACCACTCGCTCGCCTGCGCCACCAGTCCGTGCAGACCAAGATGCGGTGACAGCAGCGCCGGCAGGCAGGCCCGCGGGCGTCCGGCGGCTTCGGCGACCACGCAGGCGCCCAGCTCGGGCCGCGCCAGCAGGCGCTCCAGCATGGCGCGCCGTCCGCGCGCGGCCAGCTCGGGCAGCGGCCAGTGCGCGTGCAGCCAGTCCGCCAGCCCGGCGGCGTCGGCGCGCGTGGCGATGCGGATGGCGAAAGAGTCGGAGGCGGGAATGGAAGAAGCGGCGGGGAGCATGGCGTCTCGCAAGGTGGCGGGATTGTCGCATGCGCGCAGGGAGCGCCGACTGGGTGCTCCCGCTCCCGCCGGCGGGAGGGCGGCCGGGTTGAGGGCGACGGCCAGCAGAGGCGCAAACGCTCAAGGCTTGTGCATGCTTGCCGTTAAACCACCAGGCAGGTGCAACGCCTTGCCTTCGGCCACCATTTACCCTGGCCGGCGCCTCTCCCGCTGGGGGAAGCAGAGCTGACCGCTCATCACTGCCAGCGCCGAGTGTTTTGAAAAACGGCCGCCACAATGAAAAAGGCGTTGCCGAGGATCACCCGGCAACGCCTTTTATTTTATAAACGCAGCAGCCTCATCCGCGGGCGCGCGCCTGTCGTCTCCTCGCTTCCGCCTCTATTTACCCTGCGAAAACCGTGACTCCAATGTAACGAAGCGGTGCGTGCCCAACAAGCTAGAAAAAACCCTAGCCCCAAAATCGGGCATGTCTGCTTTACATCACCTCACGATGCACCGTCACGCATCGTGCGCCACCTGGCGGATCAGCGGTCCCGCCCTGCCCCGAAGCGCGCCTGCAACTCGCCCATGATGCCGCGGCGGAACGTCAGCACGCAGATCACGAAGATGATGCCGGTCACCATCGACACCGACTCGCCCAGCGAGTTGAACCACTCCACGCCGGTGGCCGAGGCAAGGAAGGAGCCGATGTCGCCCAGCTTGTTCTCCAGCGCGACCACCACGAAGGCGCCGACGATCGGACCGGACAGCGTACCCAGTCCACCCACCAGCGTCATCAGGATCACGGTGCCGGACATCGACCAGTGCACGTCGGTCAGCGTCTCGAAGCCCAGCACCAGCGCCTTGATGGCGCCGGCCAGGCCGGACAGCGCGGCGGACAGCACGAACGCCATCAGCTTGAAGCGGTCGGTATCGTAGCCCAGCGACACCGCGCGCGGCTCGTTTTCCTTGATGGCCTTCAGGATCTGGCCGAACGGCGAATGCACGGTGCGCACGATCAGCGCGAAGGCCGCCACGATGATGGCCAGCGCCACGTAGTACAGCGTGGTGTCGTCCGCCAGCGAGATCACGCCGAACAGATTGCCGCGCGGAATGCCCTGCAGGCCGTCCTCGCCGCCGGTGAACGGCGCCTGCAGGCAGATGAAGAACAGCATCTGCGCCAGCGCCAGCGTGATCATCGAGAAGTAGATGCCCTGGCGCCGGATGGCCAGCGCGCCCACCACATAGCCGATCGCCGCGCCGGTGACGGTGCCCAGGATCAGGCCGACCTCCGGCGTCACGCCCCACACCTTCATCGCATGGCCGGCCGCGTAGCCCGCGCCGCCGAAGAAGGCCGCGTGGCCGAACGAGAGCAGGCCGGTATAGCCGATCAGCAGGTTGAAGGCACAGGCGAACAGCGCAAAGCACAGCACCTTGAGCACGAACACCGGATACAGGCCGATCCACGGCGCGGCCAGCAGGCCGGCCAGCAGCAGGCCGTAAAACACGACAGGCACGGTCTTGCGCACGCCTCGTTCCCCTTTGGCCGCATCCGGCCTGATCCCGACCACGGATTGTCCGTCCATCACTTTTCCCTCCCGAACAGGCCGGCCGGCCGCAGCAGCAGCACGATGACCATGATGAAGAACACCACCGTGGACGATGCCTCCGGATAGAACACCTTGGTCAGGCCCTCGATCACGCCCAGGCCCAGGCCCGTGACGATCGAGCCCATGATCGAACCCATGCCGCCGATCACCACCACCGCGAACACCACGATGATCAGGTTCTGTCCCATCAGCGGCGAGATCTGGATCACCGGCGCCGCGAGCACGCCGGCGAACGCGGCCAGCGCCACGCCGAAGCCGTAGGTGAGCGTGACCATCAGCGGCACGTTGATGCCGAAGGCCTCGACCAGCTTGGGGTTCTCGGTGCCGGCGCGCAGGTAGGCGCCCAGCTTGGTCTTCTCGATCAGGTACCAGGTCGCCAGGCACACCACCAGCGACGCCGCCACCACCCAGCCGCGGTAGTTGGGCAGGATCATGAAGCCCAGGTCGGTGGCGCCGGAGAGCGCATCGGGCGTGGAGTACGGCAGGCCCGACACGCCGTAGATCGAGCGGAACACGCCCTCGATCACCAGCGTGATGCCCAGCGTCAGCAGCAGGCCGTAGATATGGTCGAGCTTGTAGATCCAGCGCAGCATGGTCTTCTCGATGACCACGCCGATGAGGCCGACGATCACCGGCGCGAGCGCGAGCATCACCCAGTAGTTGAGCCCGAAGTAGTCCATGCCCATCCAGGCCAGCACCGCGCCGAGCATGAACAGCGCGCCGTGCGCGAAGTTGATGACGTTGAGCAGCCCGAAGATGACGGCGAGCCCCAGGCTCAGCATCGCATAGAAGGCGCCGTTGACCAGCCCCAGCAGAAGCTGGGACAGCATGGCGGGCAGGGGAATACCGAAGATGTCCATCGCAGCCGTTAGCTAGATGGCGCCGCGCGCGGCCACGAGGCGCGCCGCCGGTGCGCGCGCGAAGGGCGCGATCACGGCGGGCGCTGGCCGCGGGTGCTCACGGGCGCCGGGAATTCACTGGACCGCCGCCCGCGCCCCGCGCGTGAGGCTCGCGGCCCGGGGCGGGGGCGACAGCTGGTGGCTTTCGTAATCATCAAAGCGCACATGGACGC
>NZ_CAJZAH010000008.1 GCF_914271545.1 Cupriavidus respiraculi | reverse complement strand
TTGCTTCGCCAGGCGCTGCTTCGTCAGCAGCAGAGAAACGAGATTATGTAGATCTTTTCGTTTCCCGTCAACAGGGCAGCGCACTTTTTTTCGTCGCCGCAGTGCCGGTCAAACTGCCCCGCCACTACCCCCTGCCAACCCCGCAACCCGCGCCGCGCCTGCCTTGCAGGCCCGCTGTCGTGTTGCGAGGGGGCGAATATTAGGGGACTTTGGCGGCCTTGGCAATACCTTTGTCACAGAAATATGGCGAGGCGCAGGATTGCCCACTTCGGTCACCGATGCCGGAAGTTGGCGGCCCGCTTTTCGACGAAAGCGGCCATGCCTTCCTTCTGGTCTTCGGTGGCGAAGGTGGCATGGAATAGCCGGCGCTCGAAGTGCACACCCTCGGCCAGGCTGGTCTCGTACGCCGCGTTGATCGATTCCTTGATCATCATGACCACCGGCAGCGAGTAGGTAGCGATGGTCCTGGCCGCTTCCAGCGCCTCGTCGACCAGCTTGTCGGCGGGCACGACGCGCGACACCAGCCCCGCGCGCTCGGCTTCCGCCGCGTCCATCATGCGCGCGGTCAGGCACAGGTCCATGGCCTTGGCCTTGGACACCGCCCGCGGCAACCGCTGGGTTCCGCCAGCGCCTGGCATGGTGCCCAGCTTGACTTCGGGCTGGCCGAAGCGGGCGGTCTCCGCGGCGATCACGATGTCGCACATCATGGCGAGCTCGCATCCCCCGCCCAGCGCATAGCCGGCGACGGCCGCGATCACGGGCTTGCGGATGCGGCGGATGGTTTCCCAGTTGCGGGTGATGTAGTCCCCCTTGTACACGTCCATATAGGTGTACTGGGCCATCATGCCGATGTCCGCGCCGGCAGCGAACGCCCGCTCGCTGCCGGTGATCACGATGCAGCCGATCGCCTCGTCCTGGTCGAATGCCATCAACGCCGCGCCCAGTTCGTCCATCAGGGTGTCGTTGAGCGCGTTCAGCGCCTTTGGCCGATTGAGCGTGACGAGCCCCACGCGGTCCCGGGTCTCCACAAGGATCGTTTCGTAAGCCATACGTTCTCCGTTGGATTGGTTCGGATGTTCTGGCGCCGACGCGGCGTGGCGGTATTTGAGCATAGAACCCGGTGGGGCCGGCACGGTTTCAGGGCAACGCGACGCTCATGCCGCCATCGGCCATGACGACCGCGCCCACGATATAGCTGGCCTTTTCCGATGCCAGGAACGCGATCACCTCGGCGATCTCCCGCGGCTGGGCGGCGCGCCGAATCGGCGCCTTCTTGCCGTGCTCGCTCAGGAATGCCGGTCCGCCCCCCGCGAGATGATTGGTGATGTTGGTCACCACATCGCCGGAGCCGACCGCGTTGACGCGGATACCGTGCTCGATCGCCTCCAGCGACAGCGCGCGCGTCAGTTGCGCCAGCGCGCCCTTGGACGCGGCATAGGCGGCGATCTGCGGAAACGCCTGATAGCAGGCGTAGGACCCGACGTTGACGATGGCGCCGGACCCGGCCGGGACCATCGCCCGCATGGCCTCCCGCGAGAACAGGAACGCGCCGGTCGCGTTCACCGCCTGGATGCCGTTCCAGTCGTCGAGCGACATGTCGATCAGCGGCTTGTTGATGATGATGCCGGCGTTGTTGACGAGGATGTCCAGCCTGCCGAACCGCTCCATGGCGGCGGCGACCGCCCGGCTAGCGCTTTCTTCCTTCGCCACGTCGGCGGCTAGCGGCACCAAACCCGGCCGCTCGAGCCGGCCGATATCGTCGCTGCGGTCCACCGCGACGACGCGGGCGCCCTGCCCGTGCAGCAGTTCGGCCGTAGCGAGCCCGATGCCGCTGCCGGCGCCGGTAATGATGGCGACCTTGCCGGCGAACGCGCCGGTCTGTTCCTGAGGGGATGTCATGGCGTTGCTCCTGGGTGCGTTGAGAGGAAACTGCATGGCTCAGTACGGGCTGGCCGTCGGCCGCACGATGATCTCGCTGACGTCGACGTCGGCCGGCTGCTCCACCGCATACGCGATGGCGCGGGCGATGGCATCCGGCGTGATGGCGATGCGGCGGAATTCGCGCATCGCGGAGCGCGCGACGTCGTCCGAGATGGTGTCGGCCAGTTCGGACTCGACCACGCCCGGGCTGACGACGGTCACGCGGATCTTGTCGGTCTCCTGGCGCAGGCCATCGGAGATGGCGCGGACCGCGAACTTGGTGGCGCAGTACACGGCCGCCGTGGGCGAGACCGCGTGGCCGCCGATGGACGAGATGTTGACGATCTGGCCCACGCCTTGCCGCTCCATCGTCGGCAGCACCGCAGCGATACCGTGCAGCACGCCGCGCACGTTGACGTCGATCATCCGGTCCCACTCGTCGAGCTTGAGTGCGTTCAGGGGCGACAGCGGCATCACCCCGGCGTTGTTGACCAGCACGTCGATGCGGCCGAACGATTCCAGCGCGAAGCGGGCGAACGCGTCCATGTCTTGCGCGGAGGTGACATCCAGCGCCCGATAGAGCACGGTGCCGCCCGCGGCCTGCAGCGAGCCGGCGAGTTCCTCGAGGCGTTCGGTGCGCCGGGCGCCGATGACGAGGCGATGCCCCTGTGCGCTGAGCAGGCGCGCCGTGCCTTCCCCAATGCCGCTGCTGGCGCCGGTGATCAGGATGACCTTCGATTCTGCCGTTTGGGTTGCCATTGCATACTCCTATTGATGGATCGGTTGGGACGGCACCGTGGACAGCGGGCCGCCGCCGGCCTCGTGTCCGGCTTGCCGTCGGGCGAGCGGGACTGTTCGTCGCCCGGTGATGCAATGGTAGGTACGGGAGCCGCGCGGGCAAATACACGGTCCGATGCCGGTATTGCCTATTTCTATCGAGGCCCGTGCGCGGCGATGTTGTGCCGCTAGAATGGCGGCAACCGAAGCGAAGGGAGGAACCGTGTCGACCGTCATCGACTCCGCACAGGCGCGCATGATCAGGCTGCTCCAGCGGCTGGCCCCGAACGAGGGCTATACGCAGTCGGCGCTGGACAGCGTCCGGCTGATGCGCTCGGACCGTCCGCTGGGGCGCACGCCCGTGCTGTACGAGCCGAGCATCGTCATCGTTTGCCAGGGCCGCAAGATCGGCTTCCTGGGCGAGGAGGTTTACGTCTATGACGCCCAGCACTACCTCGTGCTGTCGGTGCCGCTGCCCTTCTCGACGGAGACGCAGGCGTCCCCCGCGGAACCCATGCTGGCGGTCTCCGTGCGCCTGGACCTGATCGAGCTGACCGAACTGATCTCCCAGATCGATGCCGCCGGGCATCACGCCGCGGCGCCCGCCGCCGGCATCGTGTCCACGCCGCTGGACGGCGCGCTGGCCGATGCGACCCTGCGGCTGCTGCAGTCCCTGACCTCGCCCGTCGATGCGCAGATCCTCGGGCCCGCGATCGTGCGGGAGATCTGCTACCGGGTCCTGACCGGCGAACAAGGCGGCGCGATGCGGGCGGCGCTCGCGCACAACGGCAGGTTCGGCCGCGTGGCGCGGGCCCTGAAGAAGATCCATACCGAATTCGCCGGCCCGCTGAACGTGTCGGGACTGGCCGAGGAAGCAGGCATGAGCGTCCCGGCCTTCCACGCCAACTTCCGCGCCGTCACGCAGACTTCGCCGATCCAGTACATCAAGTCCACGCGACTGCACCATGCCCGCCTGCTGATGATCCGCGATGGCGCGACGGCGGCCTCGGCCGCGGCCCGCGTCGGCTACGAGAGTGCCTCGCAGTTCAGCCGCGAGTTCAAGCGGCTGTTCGGGCGGACACCCGTGGACGAGGTGCGGGACATGCGCGAGTCGTTCACCCTGTCGCCGGCCGTCACGCCGGAAGAGCTGCAATGGCAAGGCGAGGCGCAGGCGCCGGTTGCAGAGAGAGTCCGTGCCGGGCGCGCCAGCGCCGGCGCCTCCCGACCGCGGGCAAGCGCCTGAGCGGGGGCCCGGGGGCAGATTCCGGGGTGGAAGAGCGGCCGCACAACCCGCCCTACGGCCTCGCGATTGATGCTAAGATTGCCCGACCGACTGGTCGGTTAATTAAGAATATGGCCGATGACGGCACACCGTCATCCCGGAACCATATCGATATCGGCAGGAGACAAGCCATGAACGAAGCGCCCGCACCAGCCAGCCTGTCGTCAGGCCCCGTGCTGCTGGCCTGGCAGGACCACGTTGCGACCATCACGCTGAACCGCCCGGAAAAGCTCAACAGCTTTACCCGGGAGATGCACGCCGCGCTGCGCACCGCGCTGGACCACGTCGAGGCCGGTGGCGCCCGCGCGCTGATCCTGACGGGCGCCGGCCGGGGCTTCTGCGCCGGCCAGGACCTGGCCGACCTGGACTTCACGCCCGGCCGCATGACGGACCTGGGCGACCTGATCGACTCGCATTTCAATCCGCTGATCCGCCGCCTGCAGGCGATGCCGCTGCCGGTGATCGCCGCCGTCAACGGCACCGCCGCGGGCGCGGGCGCCAATCTGGCCCTCGCCTGCGACATCGTGCTGGCCGCGCGTTCGGCCTTCTTCATCCAGGCCTTCGTCAAGATCGGGCTGGTGCCGGACTCGGGCGGGACCTGGTTCCTGCCCAAGCGGCTGGGCATGGCGCGCGCGCTTGGCCTGGCGATGACCGGCGACAAGCTCAGCGCAGATGAGGCCGAGAAATGGGGCCTGATCTGGGAGGCCATGGACGATCCGCTGCTGCCCGAGCAGGCACTGGCGCTGGCCGCCCAGCTGGCGGCCCAGCCCACACGGGCGCTCGCCGCGATCAAGCGGTCAATGTATGCCAGCGCCACGCAAACCCTGGACGCGCAGCTCGACATGGAGCGCGACCTGCAGCGCGAGCTGGGCCAGTCGCAGGACTACGCGGAAGGGGTCAACGCCTTTCTCGAGAAGCGCGCGCCCCGCTTCACCGGCCGATAGCGCCGCCGCTTCGCCCACATCCAGCAGGAGACCAGCTTGACCGAAGATCCACAAGCCCTGGCCCAGGCGGCGGCCGCGAGCATGTATGACGCCGACACGTGCAGCCGCTGGCTGGGCATGACGATCGAGGCGATCGGCCCCGGCTACGCGCGACTGTCGATGCCGGTGCGCGATGAATTCCTCAATGGCCATGGCATCTGCCATGGCGGCCTGATGTTCACGCTGGCCGATTCGTGCTTCGCCTTTGCCTGCAACAGCCACAACATCAACACGGTGGCCGCCGGCTGCAGCATCGAGTTTCTCAAGCCCGTGCAGGGCGGCGACGTGCTGACCGCGGAGGCCACGGAACAGGTCCTGTCCGGGCGGCACGGCATCTACGACATCCGGGTCACCAACCGCGGCGGCGACGTCGTCGCCATGTTCCGCGGCAAGTCCGCCCAGATCAAGGGACAGGTGGTGGCAAGGCCCGAGCCGGCCTGAACCGGACGCCCGGAACGCCAGCCACACCAACCAACACCGCCTTCGCGCAGGAGACATCGATGAGCACGCGCCTGACCGATCTGCCCCTGGAGCCGATCGAGACCGCCAGCCGCGACGAGCTGCAGGCATTGCAGCTGCAACGCCTGACATGGTCGCTGACCCACGCCTACGAGAATTCGCCGGTGTACCGCCGCAAGTTCGACGCCGCCGGCGTGCACCCCGGCGATCTGCGGTCGCTGGCCGACCTCGCGCGCTTTCCCTTCACCACCAAGCACGATCTGCGCGAGAACTACCCCTTCGGCATGTTTGCCGTGCCGCAGGACCGCGTGGCGCGCATCCACGCGTCCTCCGGCACCACCGGCAAACCCACGGTGGTGGGCTATACGCTGAAGGACATCGATACCTGGGCCACCGTGATGGCGCGCTCGATCCGCGCGGCCGGCGCCCGCCGCGGCGACAAGGTGCATATCAGCTATGGCTACGGGCTGTTTACCGGGGGCCTGGGCGCCCACTACGGCGTGGAAAAGGCCGGGCTTACCGCCATTCCGTTCGGCGGCGGGCAGACCGAGCGGCAGGTGCAGCTGATCCAGGACTTCAAGCCCGAGGTCATCATGGTGACTCCCAGCTACATGCTGGCGATCGCCGACGAGTTCGAGCGGCAGGGCATCGACCCGGCCACCACGTCGCTGCGCGTGGGCATCTTCGGCGCCGAGCCGTGGACGCCGGAAATGCGCGCGGCCATCGAGAAGCGCATGAACATCTCGGCGGTCGATATCTACGGGCTGTCGGAAGTGATGGGACCGGGCGTGGCCAACGAGTGCGCGGAGACGAAGGACGGGCCCACGATCTGGGAAGACCACTTCTATCCCGAGGTGATCGACCCGAACACGGGCGAGGTGCTGCCGGACGGCGAGTTCGGCGAGCTCGTGTTCACCTCGCTGACCAAGGAAGCGCTGCCCATCGTGCGCTACCGCACCCGGGACCTGACGCGCCTGCTGCCGGGCACCGCGCGCGCGGCCTTCCGCCGGATGGAAAAGATCACGGGCCGCTCCGACGACATGATGATCATCCGCGGGGTCAACGTGTTTCCCTCGCAGATCGAGGAACTGATCCTGAAGCACGCCGAGCTCGCCCCGCACTATCAGTGCGTGCTCACCAAGGACGGTCATCTGGACGTGCTGACGGTGCGCGTGGAATGCGCGCAGGGCAGCGAGCCGGACCGCGCCCATCAGGCGCGCGCCACGCTCACGCACGAGATCAAGACTTATATCGGCGTGAGCGTGGGCATCGAAGTGCTGCCCTCGGGCGGGATCGAGCGCTCGGTGGGCAAGGCGCGGCGCATCGTCGATCAGCGCCCGCGCTGAGCGCCGGCGCCGCCGAAGCTCAGCCGCGCGGCATCAGCACCCACATCCGGCCGCCCTGCTTCATGCGGCCGGCCGTTTCGCCGGCGGCATCGCCCGCGCCCCAGAAGAAGTCGGCGCGCACGCCGCCCTTGATCGCGCTGCCCGTGTCCTGCGCGAACATCAGCCGCTGGATGGGCTCGGCCGACAGCGGCCGGGTGGTGGACAGGAACACCGGCACGCCCAGCGGAATGGTGGCCGGATCCACGGCGATCGAGCGCTCCGCGGTCAGCGGCACGCCCAGCGCGCCGATCGGGCCATCGTTGCTGGAGGGCAGCTCGCGGAAGAACACGAAGCGCGGGTTCACGTTGAGCATCTCCTCCACGCGGCCGGGGTTGGCCCTGGCCCATGCCTTGATGCCCTGCATGGTCGCCTGCGCCGGCGTGATCTCGCCCCGGTCCAGCAGCCATTTGCCGAAGGAGCGGAACGGCTGGTCGTTGGTGCCGCCATAGCCGACCCGCATCACCGTGCCATCGGTCAGGCGGATGCGGCCAGAGCCCTGGATCTGCAGGAAGGCCGCCTCCACCGCGTCGTCGACCCACACCAGTTCATGGCCGCGCAGCGCCGGGTTCTGCAGCAGGGCGGCGCGCGGGGGCAGCGGCTTGTTGCCCAGCTGCGCCGGCCTGCGGTATAGCGGCACCTGGTAGGCGCCCTGGCGCGTGCGCGAGCCGCGCAGCACGGGCTCGTAGTAGCCGGTCACCAGTCCGCTGTCGGTGCCGTCGCCGTTGAGCACGCGATAGGGCTGGAAATTCGACTCGAAGTAGCTGCGCATCGCGTTCAGGTCGCCGGCATCCACCATCAGCCCGGCCGCGCAGACGCGCCCCCATTCCGCGCGCTTCTTCAGCGCGTGGCAGCTCGCCTGCAGCGCGGGCCAGGCCGCGCGCACGTCGTCCTGCGTCCAGCCGCCGATCTCGTTCCAGGTGGCGGGCTGCAGTTGCCCCTTGGCCCCGGACACCGGCGGCACCGGCGTGGTCGGAGCCGGCGCGCCCTCGATGCGCGGCGGGGGGCCGCTCATGCAACCGGCCAGCAGGGCCGCGGCAACGGACAGCGCCAGGCCGGCGCACCGGCGGGCGCGTCGGCCCGGAACGAAGGTGGAAAGCGGGAATGCGCAGCGGTAGTTCGCCAGTTCGGAAGTTGCCATCTTGCTCGATACGAGGATGCTTTAAGTCGGATTCGGTAAGGGGCGCGCGCGGCCATGCGCGCATGCGGATGCCGGCAGGCGATGCCCTACAATGCCGGACGTCGCCCCAAGGGGCAGCCCAGAGGCGTGCGTGGCGCGCCCGGACGCGGAGTACTCATGAGCGAATTCTTCGAAGCGCACCCGATGCTGCTGTTCGGCCTGGAGGCCCTCATCGCGCTGTGCCTGCTGGTCTTTATCGTGGTCTGGACCATGGGCACCGCCAAGAAGAACCCGCGTCCCTCGCGGGCGCCGGCCGATCATCCGTCGCGCCGCGCCGAGGGCGCGCCCAACGCCGCCGGCGACACCGGGAGCGGCACGGAGGCGCAGCCGGCCCAGAAGCAGGACAGCCCGCCCGCGCCGTAGGTTCCGCGCGCGGCGCTCGCCACGGCGCAGGCTCAATGGAGCATGCGCGGCAGCACCAGCGCGAATTCCGGAATGGGGACTTCGAAGCGATGGCCGTCCTCGGCCACGCAGAAATACTCGCCCTTCATGGACCCGACCGGCGTGGAGATGGTGGCCCAGCTGGTGTATTCGAAATGCTCGCCCGGCTTGAGCAGGGGCTGATGCCCCACCACGCCGAGCCCGGCCACTTCCTGCGTGGCGTTGTCGCTGTCGGTAATCACCCAGTGCCGCGAGATCAGCTGCGCGGCCACTTCACCGGTGTTGCGGATCGTGATCGTATAAGCGAAGGCATGGCGTCCGCGGTCGGGTTCGGACTGGTCCGGCAGGTACTGCGTGCGCACGGACACGGAGAAGGCGTACTCGCTCATGGCGGTGGGGGCTTGGGGCTTCGTATGGGTAGCCGCATTGTGCGGCAAGGGCTGGGGTGCGGCAAGTCGCGCGGCCCGCCGGCAGGCCGGGCCCGAGGCGGCGTAAAATACCGCCCTTTCGCGGCAAGCCTTGTCCGGAATCTGGCCGAGCGCCGGAAATCCGGCCGGCCGGGGCACGGCAGGCCCGCCCTCGCCGAGCCGATACCGCGCCGCCGCGACAACGTTCAACCACCGCATTTCCCCGAATACCGCGACACACGCCATCACGCCCGGAACACGCCATGAGCACGCCCGCCTTTCGCATCGCCCCGTCCATCCTCTCCGCCGACTTTGCCCGCCTGGGCGAGGAGGTACGCCGCGTCACCGAGGCCGGCGCCGACTGGATCCACTTCGACGTGATGGACAACCACTACGTGCCCAACCTCACGGTCGGCCCGCTGGTGTGCGAGGCGATCCGGCCCCACGTGACCGCCCCCATCGACGTGCACCTGATGGTGCGCCCGGTCGACCGCATCATCCCGGACTTCGCCAAGGCCGGCGCGAACATCATCACCTTCCACCCCGAGGCGAGCGACCATATCGACCGCTCGCTGGCGCTGATCCGCGACCACGGCTGCCAGGCCGGCCTGGTCTTCAATCCGGCCACGCCGCTGCACCATCTGGACCACGTGATGGACCGGCTCGACGTCATCCTCCTGATGTCGGTCAACCCGGGCTTCGGCGGCCAGTCGTTCATCCCCGAGACGCTGAACAAGCTGCGCGCCGTGCGGACGCGGATCGACGAATACACCGCGCGCACCGGCCGCACCATCCTGCTGGAGGTCGACGGCGGGGTGAAGGTCGACAACATCGCCGAGATCGCCGCGGCCGGCGCAGACACCTTCGTGGCCGGCTCCGCGGTATTCGGCAAGCCCGACGCCGACGGCGGCTACCGCGGCATCCTGTCCGCGCTGCGCGCGGAACTGGCCAAGGCCGGCCAATGATCGGCGGCGCGGCGGTGGAGCGCACGGCCGGACGCGGCCGCTGGAGCGGCGTGCGCGGGGTGATCGTCGACCTGGACGGCACCATGGTGGACACCGCGGGGGACTTCCACGCGGCGGTCAACGCGATGCTGCTGGCGCTGATGCACCAGCATCCGGGCCACGGCGAGATCGCGCCGATGTCGCAGCAGGAGATCGTCAGCTTCGTCGGCAAGGGATCGGAAAACCTGATCCGCCGCGTGCTCGACGCGCGCTTTCCGCCCGCGCAGGCCAATGGGCTGTTCGCCGACGCGCTGGCGCACTACAACCGCGAGTACCTGCGCATCAACGGCCAGTTCGCCGCGGTCTATCCCGGCGTGCAGGAAGGCCTGGCGGCGCTCAAGGGCGCCGGCCTGCGGCTGGCGTGCGTCACCAACAAGCCCCACAGCTTCACCGAACCGCTGCTGGCCAAGACCGGCCTGGCGCCGTATTTCGAGCTGGTCTACGGGGGCGACGCCTTCGCCTTCCGCAAGCCCGATCCCCTGCCGCTGCTCAAGGTCTGCGAGGCCTTCCGCCTGCAGCCGGCGGACATGCTGGCCATCGGCGACTCCGAAAACGACGCGCAGGCCGCCCGCGCGGCGGGCATGGGAGTGCTGCTGGTGCCATATGGATACAACCACGGCAATCCTGTACAAGCCGTCGACGCCGATGGTATAGTCGACTCGCTCGTCAAGGCCGCAGAGCTGCTGGCCGCACATTGAGCCCCGGCTCAAGGCACCGACGACGCACCTCCCACCAAATCGCTGAACCCGTCGCTGGACACGATTTCATGTTTCTGAACCGCAAGCGTATCTTTACTGACAGTGATCGGCAGGCCTGGCCCTGGCGTCGCTGGCGTGCCTTCCAAAAGGCGTAAAGTACGTTCGCGAGTTTGCTGACGGTTCCTGAACCCCGCACCAGCCCAGCCATGGGCCGCGGGGCCGGGCCGGCGGACCGGTAGCTCGCCGGCACACCGCCGGCATCCGTCCCGCCCTCTTCCGCAGTTCGCATACCAGTCCGCAAGGCGCCAGCCCGCGGCCGTGCCAACCACAGCGTCGGCGTCCGGCCCGAGCGAACGGCGCGCCCTGCCGGCGCCCACGACGTACTTCTACGCCCCCAACGGCCGCGCGCGGATGTCCGCGCCACGGCCACCTGCGGGGCGGGTCACAGACCTTCCAGCCCCTTTGCCGACATTGCCGCGGCGCTTGCGACGCGGCTCAAGAGGATCGACATGACCGAACTGGAATTCAAATCGCTGGCGGACCAGGGCTACAACCGCATCCCCCTGATCGCGGAGGCCCTCGCGGACCTCGAAACGCCGCTCTCGCTCTATCTGAAGCTGGCGCAGTCGCAGACGCGCGGCGTCAACACCTTCCTGCTCGAATCGGTGGTGGGCGGCGAGCGCTTCGGCCGCTATTCCTTTATCGGGCTGCATGCGCGCACGCTGCTGCGCGCCTACGGCGAGCGCACCGAGGTGGTGACCGACGGCAAGGTCGTCGAGACCCACGAAGGCAATGCGCTGGACTTCATCGCCGCCTTCGAGAAGCGCTTCAAGGTCGCACTGCGGCCGGGCCTGCCGCGCTTCTGCGGCGGCCTGGCGGGCTACTTCGGCTACGACGCGGTGCGCTATATCGAGAAGAAGCTCGCCGGCACGCAGAAGCCCGACGACCTGGGCCTGCCCGACATCCAGCTGCTGCTGTGCGAGGAGCTGGCCGTCATCGACAACCTGTCCGGCAAGCTCTATCTGATCGTCTACGCCGACCCGACCACGCCCGAGGCGTATGCGCGCGCCCGCCAGCGCCTGCGCGAGCTGCGCATGAAGCTGCGCCAGCCGGTGGACGTGCCGGTGACGAGCCCCTCGGTGCAGACGGAGGTCTATCGGGAATTCGACAAGGCCGACTATCTGGCGGCCGTGCACAAGGCCAAGGAATACATCGTGGCCGGGGACATGATGCAGGTGCAGATCGGCCAGCGCCTGATGAAGCCCTACCGCGACGCCCCGCTGTCGCTGTACCGCGCGCTGCGCTCGCTGAACCCGTCGCCCTATATGTACTTCTACAACTTCGGCGACTTCCAGATCGTGGGCGCCTCGCCGGAGATCCTGGTGCGGCAGGAAACGCGGCGCACCGCGGCGGAAGCGCGCGAAGACCACATCGTCACCATCCGTCCCCTGGCCGGCACCCGCCCGCGCGGCAACACGCCCGAGCGCGACGCCCAGCTTGCCACCGAGCTGCTGAACGACCCCAAGGAGATCGCCGAGCACGTGATGCTGATCGACCTGGCGCGCAACGATATCGGGCGCATCGCCCAGACCGGCACGGTCAAGGTCACCGACAAGATGGTGATCGAGAAATACTCGCACGTGCAGCACATCGTCAGCTCCGTGGAAGGCACGCTCAAGGACGGCATGAGCAACCTTGACGTGCTGCGCGCCACCTTCCCGGCCGGCACGCTGTCGGGCGCGCCGAAGGTGCGCGCGATGGAGATCATCGACGAACTGGAGCCGCGCAAGCGCGGCATCTACGGCGGCGCGGTCGGCTATCTGTCCTTCGGCGGCGAGATGGATCTGGCCATCGCCATCCGCACCGGCATCGTCAAGGACGGCAATCTCTACGTGCAGGCGGCCGCCGGCATCGTCGCCGACTCGGACCCCGAGGCGGAATGGAGGGAGACCGAAGCCAAGGCGCGCGCGGTGATCCGCGCGGCGGAACAGGTCCAGGACGGCCTGGACTCCGACTTCTGATCCGGACCAGTCAAGACAAGCGAGGAACGGCCATGCTGCTGATGATCGACAACTACGATTCGTTTACTTACAACCTCGTCCAGTACTTCGGCGAACTTGGCGCCGACGTGCGCACCTATCGCAACGACGAAATCACGCTGGAAGAGATCGAGGCGCTCAAGCCTGACCATATCTGCGTCTCGCCCGGTCCGTGCAGCCCCAAGGAGGCCGGCATCTCGGTCGCGGTGCTGCAGCACTTCGCCGGCAAGGTGCCGCTGCTGGGCGTGTGCCTGGGCCACCAGGCCATCGGGGAAGCCTTCGGCGGCGAGGTCGTCCGCGCGCAGCAGGTGATGCACGGCAAGGTCAGCCGCATCGAGACCACGCAGCAGGGCGTGTTCGCCGGCTTGCCGAAGCAGTTCGACGTGACCCGCTATCATTCGCTGGCGATCGAGCGGGAGACGCTGCCCGACTGCCTCGAGGTGACGGCGTGGACGCCGGACGGCGAGATCATGGGCGTGCGGCACAAGACGCTGGCGGTCGAGGGCGTGCAGTTCCATCCGGAGTCGATCCTGTCCGAGCACGGCCATGCGCTGCTGGCAAACTTCATCAAGGCGCCGCGATGAGACGCCTTGACGCACCGCTCTCGACCGTATCGACTGTATCGACCGCCTCGCCCGCCATTCCCGAATCCGACCGCTCTCACCAGGACTCCGCCATGTCCATCACGCCGCAGGAAGCGCTCACGCGCTGCATCGAACACCGCGAGATTTTCCACGACGAAATGCTCCATCTGATGCGCCAGATCATGCAGGCGCAGATCTCGCCCGTGATGGCCGCGGCGATCCTGACCGGGCTGCGGGTCAAGAAGGAAACCATCGGCGAGATCTCGGCGGCGGCGCAGGTCATGCGCGAGTTCGCCAACAAGGTGCCCGTGGCCGACCGCGAGAATTTCGTGGACATCGTCGGCACCGGCGGCGACGGCTCGCACACCTTCAATATCTCCACGGCTTCGATGTTCGTGGCCGCCGCCGCGGGCGCGCGCATCGCCAAGCACGGCAACCGCGGCGTCAGCTCCAAGTCGGGCAGCGCGGACGTGCTGGAGGCGCTGGGCGTGAACATCATGCTGACGCCGGAGCAGGTCGGCCAGTGCATCGAACAGACCGGCATCGGCTTCATGTTCGCGCCGACGCATCATCCGGCCATGAAGAACGTGGCGCCGATCCGCAAGGAAATGGGCGTGCGCACCATCTTCAATATTCTGGGTCCGCTGACCAATCCCGCCGACGCGCCCAATATCCTGATGGGCGTATTCCACCCCGATCTCGTCGGCATCCAGGTGCGCGTGATGCAGCGGCTGGGCGCGCGCCATGCGCTGGTGGTCTACGGCAAGGACGGCATGGACGAGGTCTCGCTGGGTGCCGCGACCCTCGTAGGTGAACTAAAAGACGGCGAAGTGCGCGAATATGAAATTCATCCGGAGGACTTTGGGCTACAGATGATCTCCAATCGCGGCCTGAAGGTTACCGACGCGATGGAATCGCGCGACATGCTGCTCGAGGCGCTGACCGATGTGCCCGGCACCCCTCGCGAGATTGTCACGCTGAACGCCGGCACCGCGTTGTATGCGGCGAATGTGGCCACTTCCATCGAAGACGGAATCCTGCGGGCGCGTGAGGCGATTGCCAGCGGTGCCGCACGCGAAAAGCTGGATCAGTTCGTGCGCGCCACCCAGCAATTCCATTGAGCCCCGTACCCAGAGCCAGCATGTCAGACATCCTGCAGAAAATCCTCGCGGTCAAAGTCGACGAAGTCAACGCCGCGCAGAAGAAACGCGATCTCGCCAGCCTGCGCAACGAAGCGGAGAGCCTGCGCAACGAAGCGGGCCTCGCGCCGCGCGGCTTCATCGACGCGCTGCGCACCAAGATCGGCAACGGCAATGCCGGTGTCATCGCCGAGGTCAAGAAGGCCTCACCCTCCAAGGGCGTGCTGCGCGAGCCGTTCGTGCCCGAGGAGATCGCCGAAAGCTATGCCAAGCACGGGGCGGCCTGCCTCTCGGTGCTGACCGACGTCAACTTCTTCCAGGGCCATGCCGACTACCTGAAGCGGGCGCGCGGCGCGTGCCCGCTGCCGGTGTTGCGCAAGGACTTCGTGGTGGACCTGTACCAGGTCTACGAGGCCCGCACCTGGGGCGCCGACGCGATCCTGCTGATCGTCGCCGCGCTCGATACCGGGTTGATGGCCGACCTGGAAGCGTGCGCGCACGAGCTGGGCATGGACGTGCTGGTGGAAGTGCACGACGCGGTCGAGCTGAACTCGGCGCTGCGCCTGGCCACGCCGCTGGTGGGCGTGAACAACCGCAGCCTGCGCACGTTCGACGTGTCGCTGGAAAACACGCTGAACCTGCTGCCGTCGATGCCGTCCGACCGGCTGGTGGTCACCGAGTCCGGCATCCTGTCGCCGGCCGACGTGCAGCAGATGCGCCAGGCCAACGTGCATGCGTTCCTGGTGGGCGAGGCGTTCATGCGCGCGCCCGAGCCCGGCGTGGAACTGACGCGGCTGTTTGGCTGACCAGCACCACGGAGCGAGGCGGCGATGGCACGCGAAATCGAACTGAAGCTCGCCGTGCCCGATGGCGCGCTCGCTCCGCTGGCCGGCTGGCTGGACGCGAACGCGCTGCCGCGCGGCGAATTCGAACTGCTCAACATCTACCTGGACACGCCCGACCACGCGCTGGCGCGCTCGCGCGCCGCGCTGCGGCTGCGCCGCAAGGGCGCGCAGTGGCTGCAGACGCTCAAGACCGCCGGCAGCAGCGCGGGCGGACTGGCAGTGCGCAACGAGTGGGAGATGCCGGTCGAGGGCGAGGCCATCGACCTGTCGCGACTGCCGGCCGACGCGCGCACGCTGCTCGCGCCACTGGCCGCACGGCTGGCGCCGGTGTTCCGCACCGACTTTCGTCGCCGCACGTGGCTGATCCGCACGGAAGACGGCGAGATCGAGGCGGCGCTGGACCAGGGCACCATCAGCGTGCCCGCGCGGCCGGGCGCCAGCGAACCGATCCAGGAGCTCGAACTCGAATGGCTGTCCGGCGATGCCGGCCGCGCCGCGCAGGCGCTGCAGGCGCTGGGCGAGCGGCTTCGCGCGATCGCACCGCTGACCCCCGCGGACGCGAGCAAGGCCGCGCGCGGCTACCGCCTTGCCGGCATCGGCACGGACGGCAACGACCACGGACAACCCTGATGCGCAAGCGAACGCCCGACGTGGCGCAAGCCGATCTGTTCGGCCTGGACGCCGTGGCCGCACCGCCGGCCGGCGCCCCCGCCGTGCTGGCCGAACCGCTGGACACCCAGGCGGCCGCCCTGCCCGCGGCCTGGCGCGAACTGCTCGTGCCGTGCCTGGCGACCCCGGCCTGGCGCAACCTCGCGGGCTTCGTCGACGGCGAACGCGCGGCCGGCAAGCCGGTTTTCCCGCATCGTGTCTTCCACGCGCTGCACCTGACGCCGCCCGATGCGGTCAAGGTGGTGATCCTGGGCCAGGATCCCTACCACGGCACCGGCGTGGTCGCCGGCGAGGAAATCCCGCAGGCGCACGGCCTGGCCTTCTCGGTGCCGAACGGCGTGCGGGTGCCGCCGAGCCTGCGCAACATGTTCAAGGAGATCGCCGCGGAATACGGCGATGCCAATGCCGCCCGCACGTCGGTGTCGGGCAACCTGGAAGGCTGGGCGCGCCAGGGCGTGCTGCTGCTGAACACGGTGCTGACCGTGGAACAGGGCCAGGCCGCGAGCCATGCCAAGCGCGGCTGGGAAGCGGTCACCGACTGCCTGATCTCGTCGCTGGCCGCCAGCCGGCCGAACCTGGTGTTCCTGCTGTGGGGCAGCCATGCGCAGGCCAAGAAGGCGCTGATCGAAGGCGCGCACTGCGTGCTGGAGGCGCCCCACCCTTCCCCGCTGTCCGCCCACCGCGGCTTTCTGGGCTGCGGCCACTTCCGGCTCGCCAACGACTGGCTGCAGGCGCACGGGCGCGCGGCGATCGACTGGCTCGACCACTGAAGGGCCGGCGTCCGGCATCCACCGCTTACAGCGTGGGCCGCATCTCGAAGTCCGCGAACTTGCCCTTGCCGGGCGCGACCTGAAGTTCGTCGACCCGCGCGGCCGGCGGTCCGGCCAGCATCCATTCGCGCAGGCGCTCCAGGCGCTCCGGCGACCCGTAGGCCATCACCTCCACCGAGCCGTCCGAGCGGTTGCGTACCCAGCCGCCCAGGCCCAGGCGGATCGCGTGCCCTTCGCACGCCGCGCGATAGCCCACGCCCTGCACCCTGCCTCTGACGGTGATGTGCCAAGTTTCCATTTGCCTCTCCCGCGGCTGCTCCTGACTTCAAGGTAGGCCGATGTGGCGGCGGCCGCCAGCACGGTCCCGGCCGCCACGGCCGGTGCTACGCCCGCTGCCGGATGGCGCGCCCGATGGCGCCCGTGCGCAGCGCGATCTTGGCAGCGTCGGCGCGCAGCGCGCGCAGGCGGCGCTCCAGCACCGCGTTGGCCGCGCGTCCGGTGGAACTGGCCGCGGGGCCAGGTTCCGGCGCCTGGGCCTGCTGGACCAGCGATTCGGTCTGCCAGCGGTCCGCGGAGTCCGCCAGGCGCACGCGGCGCTCGCTGGCGTCATCTTCCGCCGCGGCCTCCGCCGCCCCCCCGGCAGCCGCTTCCGTGGTCGCCCCGGCTGCTTCGGGCACCGGCACCGGCGTGCCGGTCAGCGGCTCGACCGCGACCTCGCGCACGAAGCCCACCCCCCGCAGCTCGCGGTCCTCGTCTTCCTTCAGGCGTTCGCTGGCCTGCAGCAGGCTGCGCGTGGCGGCATCGGTGGCTTCCACGATGGCCGCCTCGGCGGCGGGCAGATCCAGCTCGTCATAGTGCTGGCGCACCTGGATGCGCGCCGCGGCCACATGGGCGGCCACCAGGTAGTTCTGCACGATGAAGCGGTTCAGGTTGTCCACCGCCCGGTGGCGGCTGCGAGGTTCGTCCAGCATGCGCTGGAACGACGAGATCAGCGCCGACAGGCCGTCCATGAAGCGCTTGCGCTCGACGCGGTAGACGAAGTCGTCGTCCGTGCGGCGCAGCAGCAGGTCGCGCGTGGCCGCGATGTAGCGCCGGTTGGCCTCCAGCACGTTCTCCACCAGCTTGGGGATGGCGCGGTACTCCCAGCTGGGCAAAACGAAGCTGAAGATCGAGGCGATGATGCCGCCGATCACCGTATCGATCAGCCGCTCTTCCACCACCGTCTGGCTGCCCGGCATCAGCAGGTTGATCTGGATCAGCACCTGCACGCAGGCCGCGATCGCCGTATAGCGGTACTTGATGGTCACGAAGGCCGCGCTTGCCACCAGCGCGACGAACAGCACGCCCAGCAGCACCAGCGGCTCGTGCACCACGCGCAGCACCACCACCGAGATGATGCAGCCGATCAGCGTGCCGATCAGGCGGTCGTTGTAGCGCTGCTTGGTCATGCTGAAGTTGGGCTTCAGGATGACGATGATCGTCAGCAGGATCCAGTAGCCGTGCGAGGCATAGGGCAGCACGTGGGTGAGCCACAGCCCCGCCGCCACCGCCAGTGTGATCCGCAGCGAGAAGCGGAACGCCGGCGAGCGCCAGTTCAGGTTCTGCCGCATCGCGCTCCACTCGTACTTCTGGCGCGTCAGGAACGGCGCCATGTCCGGGCCCGGCATGACCTTGCCGGGCTCCACCGGCGTGCGCGAGGCCTCGTGCAGCTGCGCCATCAGCGCGATGGCGCCGCGGATCACGTCCAGGGTTTCGTCCAGCGCCGTCATCGCGGCCGGCGGGATATGGTGGCGCTTGAGCGCGGCGATCTCGGCCGCCACGTCGCGCAGCGGCTGCCGGTAGTCCACCTCGGCATAGGACGGCCGCCCGCGCGTGATGTCGAACGCGATGGCCTCGACGTCCTCGCACATCAGCAGCACCAGGCGCCGCAGATGATCGAGCACCGGCGTGCCGCCGAAGGTGTCGCGCAACTGCGGGTAGTCGGTATTGGTCGACAGGATGTACTCGTACAGGTCCAGCATGCGCAGATGCACCTGCACCAGCAGCCCGTCGCGGGTGGTGCGGTTGGCGCGCAGCACGAGGTCGCGCGCGGCCTGCTGCCGTTCGGCCACCACGATCTGCTGGCGCACCAGCGCATTGAACTGTTCGTCGTAGTCGTTGCCCGCGTCGTAGAAGCCGGCCTTGATCTCCAGATAACCGGCCAGCTCGTACAGCGATTCGGCCAGCACCTGCTGCTTGGTGCGCCGCTCCAGCAGCCAGCTCACCGGCATCGCATAGAGCAGATAGGCGCTCGCGCCGGCGCCGAACAGCAGCGCATGCTCGAACGCGCGGCGCACCACGAAGTCCTCGTTGATCGTGAGCGTCATCACGAACAGCGCCGAGAACTGCAGCGGCATGGTCTTGTTGCCGTAGACCGTCATCATGCCGGCCAGGAACGTGACCACCACCAGCACCACCGGCAGCAGCCGCGGAAACGGCGTGGCCAGCGCCACCACCAACGTCACCGCCGTGGACAGCAGCACGGCGGCCAGCATCTCGTTGAACTTGTGGTTCAGCGGGCTGGGCAGGTCCATCAGGCTCACGCACAGCGCGCCCATCGACACCACCATCGCGGTGGGCAGGTCGGAGAAATGCAGCGCGATCAGCGTGGCGCCGATCACGCCCGTGGCGGAGCGCAGCCCGCGATAGACGTAGTGGGAGAAGACGAAGGTCCGTGGATCGTGGGCGTATTGCATGCGGGCCGGCGGTGGCGGCGGGAGCGAGGGCCCCGCTTACTGTCCCAGCCAGCGCGCCCGCATCGCGTGGCGCCCCGGCTCCAGCGTGACCCGGTACTGCGTCGCCGGCTCGCGCGCGAACGTGACCGGCAGCACGTGCAATTCGTCGCGCCGGAAGACGTGCAGCGGCACGCTGTCGCCGGCGCGGTAGCGGCCGAGCAGCTTGTCCAGTTGTCCGGGCGCGACCCGCAGGCCATCGACCGCGACCAACAGGTCCTGCGCCGACAGGCCCGCCGCCTGCCCCGCGCCGCCGTCCAGCACATGGGTGATGCGCACCCAGCCGTCGTCGGTCCGGGTCTTGATGCCGAGCGCCGCCTGGCGGTCGGCCTTCTGCACTTCGGCGGCGATGCCCATCGGCTTGAACATCGCGGCCAGCTGGATCTCGCCGGTGCCTTCGGTCAGCGCGCGCACCAGCGTGCCCAGCCGCAGTCCCGATACCTCGTCGATCAGCGCCAGCACGTCGGCCTCGGTGACGCCGCGCTGCACCGCGCCGGGGGCGTAGAAGCCGCGGCCGTAGCGGCGCCACAGCGCGCGCATCACGTCGTCCAGCGATCGCTTGCCGCCGGTGCGGGTGCGGATCGTCAGGTCCAGCGCCAGCGCCACCAGCGAGCCCTTGGTGTAGTAACTGACCACCGCATTGGGGGCGTTTTCGTCCTGGCGGTAGTACTTGGTCCAGGCGTCGAACGAGCTGTCGGCCACGCTTTGCTTGGTGCGGCCGCTGCCGCGCAGCACGCCGTTCCAGGTCTTGGCCAGCAGTTCGACGTACTGCGCCTCGGTGATGCAGCCGCTGCGCACCAGCATCAGGTCGTCGTAGTAGCTGGTAAAGCCCTCGAACAGCCACAGCAGGGGCGTGTAGGTTTCGCGCTCGAGCCGGTACGGCACGAACGCGGCCGGCTTGATCCGCTTGACGTTCCAGGTATGGAAATACTCGTGGCTGCACAGTCCGAGAAACGTGCGATAGCCCTCGCCGGCCTCGTCGTTGCCGCGCACCGGCAGATCGCCGCGCGCGCACATCAGCGCGGTGCTCGCACGATGCTCAAGGCCGCCGTAGCCGTCGCTGGTGACCATGGTCATGAACACGTAGCGGCGGTTGCTGTCGAGGAACGGCGCCTGCGCCGTGCGCGGCTCGAAGAAGCGGATCTGCTCCTCGCAGATCTTCTTGAGGTCGCGGCAGACGCGGTCCAGGTCCAGGTTGGGCACGCGGCCGGTGAAGACCACGTCATGCTGCGCGCCGCAGGCCTTGAAGGTCGCCAGCGCGAACTCGCCCATCTCCACCGGGTGATCCACCAGTTCGTCGTAGTCGGCGACCTGGTAGCGTCCGAAGCCGTAGCGCTTGGCGCCCTCGCGGCCGGGCGCCTCGCGCATCGCGGTGGCCACGCGCCAGCCGCGGTAGGCCTCGCCGGCCGGCGGATGGATGTCGACGGTGCAGGGCGCGTCGGCCTGGCCGTCCACGCAGAGAAAGACCGAACTGCCGTTGAAGAAGCCGTGGGTCGTGTCCAGATGCGCCGCGCGTACCGACAGGTCCCACGCATAGACCTCGTAGCTGAGCGTCAGCGGACCGAGCGCGGGATCGACCGGCGCGGCCTGCCAGCTCTGCTTGTCGAGCTTGGTGAGCACGACCGGCTCGCCGCCCGCATCGGCGCGGATGCGCACGATATTGCGGGCGAACTCGCGGATCATGTAGCTGCCGGGAATCCACGCCGGCAGGAAGAAGCGCTGGCCGGCGGGATCGGGAACGTCGACCGTGACGGTGACGGCGAACAGGTGCGCTTCGGGCTGAAGCGGGGCAATGGCGTATCGGATCGGCTTCATGGCCGAGATTGTAGCGTCACATCCTCGGCGCACCGCGATGCGGCCGCGGCGTGCCGGCCGCGGACTCAGCCGTTGACGTCGACCACCACACGCCCGCGCATGCCGCCTTCGACGATTCGACGGCCCGCGTCGATGGCCTCGGCCAGCCCGATCTCTTGCGTGATCGCGGCCAGCCGGTCCGGCGCCAGATCCCGCGCGAGGCGCGCCCACGCCTCTTCGCGCCGCGCCATCGGCGCCATCACGCTGTCGATGCCGTACAGCGTGATGCCGCGCAGGATGAACGGCGCGACCGATGCCGGGAAGTCCAGCCCCTGCGCCAGCCCGCACGCGGTCACCGCGCCACCGTAGCGCACCTGCGCGCAGGCGTTGACCAGCGTGTGGGAGCCGACCGAGTCGACCACCGCCGCGAAGCGCTCCTTCTGCATCGGCTTGCCGGGCGCGCTCAACTGCGCGCGGTCGATCACCTCCGCTGCCCCGAGCGCCTTCAAGAAATCGGCCTCGCCGGTCTTGCCGGTGGAGGCGACGACCTGGTAGCCGAGCTTGCCCAGCACCGCGATGGCCACCGAGCCGACGCCGCCCGAGGCGCCGGTGACCAGCACCTCGCCATCGCCGGGCTTCACTCCCGCGCGCTCCAGCGCCAGCACCGACAGCATCGCGGTATAGCCGGCGGTGCCGATCGCCATGGCCTGCCGCGTGGTGAAGGCGTCCGGCAGCGCCACCAGCCAGTCGCCCTTGAGCCGCGCGCGCTGCGCGAGGCAGCCCCAGTGCGTCTCGCCCACGCCATAGCCGTTGAGCACCACCTTGTCGCCGGCCTTCCAGCGCGGGTGCGAAGACTCCAGCACGGTGCCGGCGCCGTCGATGCCCGCCACCATCGGCCACTTGCGCACCACCGGCGAGCGGCCGGTGATCGCAAGCCCGTCCTTGAAGTTGATGGTCGAATAGTCCAGCGCGACCAGCACGTCGCCGTCTGCCGGCAACTGCGCCTCGTCCAGCGCGGCGATTTCTGCTTGCGTGGCGCCGTCGGCCTGGGTCAGCAGCAAGGCCTGGAAAGTCATCGTCGTCTCCTTTGCTCTTCTATCGATGGATGCGGATGGGGACAGCAAAACGCCGGCAACTGGGGCCGGCGTTCGCTTACTTCTTGAGGCTGGAGAGCTTGCGCTCCAGCGTGGCGACATCGGCCGCGCCGGGGATGCGCGTGCCGTCGGTGAAGAACACCGCCGGCGTGCCGGTGATATTCAGGCTGTGGCCAAGCGCCAGGTTCTCCTCCAGCGGGGTCTTGCAGTTGCCAGCGCCCGACGGCGTGCCCTTGCCCAGCATCCAGTCGCGCCACGCCTTGGTACGGTCGGCGGCGCACCAGACCTGTTTGGACTTGACCTCCGAGTCCGGCGACAGCACCGGGTACAGGAAGGTGTAGACGGTGATGTTGTCCATCTGCTGGAAGGTCTGCTCGATGCGCTTGCAGTAGCCGCAGTTGGGGTCCGAGAACACCGCCATCTGCCGGCTGCCGTCGCCCTTGGTCCATTTGATGGCGCGGGTGAGCGGCAGGTCGGACCACTTGATGCGGTTCAGCTCGGCCACGCGATCCTCGGTCAGGTTGGTGCCGGTGCGCGTGTCGACCATCTCGCCGTTGAGGATGTAGCGGCCCGAGGCGTCCGTATAGACCAGCTGGCCGCCGATATTGACTTCGAACAGGCCGGCAATGGGCGTCTTCTCGACGCTCTTCACCTCGGCACGGCCGCCCAGCATCTTCTGTACCGAGGCCTTGATGCGCTCGGTAGTGGGGTCGGCGGCCGCCGCGGCGTGCAGCGCCAGGCCGGCCGCCACGATGCCGCAGGCGACCATGGCGGGCATCAGGGCGCGGCGCCGGATGAGTTCAAGCATGTTGTCTCCGAATGCGTTGAGAGGTACGGCCCCAGGCCGTCGAAAATGCGTCGCGCTGCGGGTGCGAGGCGGCGGGGCAGCCCCGCTCGCCGTCTCGCTAGCCGAGCGCCCGGCCCACCAGGAAGCGCTTGAGCAGCGACTGGCCGCCCACCACGCGCATGCCGGTATTGCGCACCGAGCGCGCCACGCCGCCGGGCAGCGAGAACAGGCGGTGCAGGCCATCGGTGGCGGCGGTCAGCGACAGCAGGTCGGTGGCCCGCGCGCGCTCGTAGCGCCGCAGCAGGCGCAGGTCGCCCTCGCCGCGGAACGACTCTTTGTCGGCCATCACGCGGCCGAGTTCCGCGACATCGCGCAGGCCCAGGTTCATGCCCTGGCCGGCGAGCGGATGCACGACATGGGCCGCGTCGCCCACCAGCGCCACGTGCGGCTGCACGAACTGCTCGGCGCGCTGCAGCACCAGCGGGAAGCCCTGCGCCGGCGTCACGCAGCGCAGCGCGCCGAAGCGCCGGCCGACCGCGCCGCTGGCCGCTTCCATCACGGTTGCCGCCAGCGCCTCGGGCGAGAGCGCCAGCAGGTCCCGCGCATGCGCCTCGTCCGCGGACCAGACCATCGACAAGTATTGGCCGGGCAGAGGCAGCATCGCCAGGATCTCGCCGTTGGCGGGCTCTTCGTCCGCCATCAGCTTGGGTGGCGTGCCGAGGAACCACTGCCAGGCGGTCTCGTCGTGCGGCAGTTCGCACTGGAAATTGGCCACCACGCCCAGTTGCCGGTAGCGGCGCGTGATGACCGGAATATGGCACTGGGTACGCAGCCACGAGCGGGCCCCGTCCGCGCCCACCACACAGGCGGCGCGCACACGCGTGCCGTCTTCCAGGGTGAGCGTCGCGCCGGTCTCGTCGCGCACGAACGCCGTCGCGGTTTGGTCGAACCACTGCAGCTGGTGCTGGAAGCGCAGCGCGGTATCGAGCACGCGCTCGACATGGCCCGATTCGACGATCCAGGCCAGCTGCGGCACCGCCGCCGCGTAGGCGGAGAAATGCAGGTCGCCGTCGTGGCCCGCATCGGGCCGGTTCGCGCTGTCGTCGCCGAACACGCGCATGTCGCGGACGGGCTGCACGCGCGAGGGATCCAGCGCCTCCCACACGCGCAGCCGCTCCAGCAGAGCCTGCGAACTGGAGGAGAACGCGTAGACGCGGCTGTCCCACTGGCCTTCGCCCGGGGGCTGGGCCGCCCCCGCGGGGCGCGGCGCGATCAGCGCCACCTGCATGCCCTGCTGCGCCAGCAGCAGCGCGCACGTCTTGCCGACGATGCCGCCGCCGACCACGGCAATCTGGAAACCGGAAGGAGAGGTCCGCATGGAGGCGCTGGGTCGAGTCATGGGGCGATTATAGCCACGCGTGCCCGCGCTCCCGGGCACGGCCGGCGCGGCCCGGCGCGCGCGTCGCCGGGAACGGCCGGGAAGCGCCCATCCGCTAGAATATCGGCTTTGCTATTTACCGCCAGATACCATGAGCCTCAAATGCGGCATCGTCGGCCTGCCCAACGTCGGCAAGTCGACGTTGTTCAATGCCCTTACCAAGGCCGGCATCGCCGCCGAAAACTATCCGTTCTGCACCATCGAACCCAATGTGGGCGTGGTGGAAGTGCCGGATCCGAGGCTCCAGGCGCTGGCCGAGATCGTCAAGCCTGAGCGCATCCTCCCGGCCACGGTCGAGTTCGTCGACATCGCCGGCCTGGTCGCCGGCGCCTCCAAAGGCGAAGGCCTGGGGAACCAGTTCCTCGCCAATATCCGCGAGACCGACGCCATCACGCACGTGGTGCGCTGCTTCGAAGACCCCAACGTGATTCACGTCGCGGGCAAGGTCGATCCGCTGTCGGACATCGAGGTCATCAATACCGAACTGGCGCTGGCCGACCTGGCCACCGTCGAAAAGGCCATCGCCCGCTACGTCAAGCCGGCCCGCGCCGGCGACAAGGAAGCCCAGCGCCTGGTCGCCGTGCTGGAAAAAGCCCAGGCCGTGCTCGACCAGGCCAAGGCCGTGCGCACCCTGGACCTCGCCCCCGAGGAATGGGACGCCATCAAGCCGTTCTGCCTGATCACCGCCAAGCCGACGATGTACGTGGCCAACGTGCGCGAGGACGGCTTCGAGAACAACCCGCACCTGGACGCCGTGCGCGGCTACGCCGAGCAGACCAAGTCGCCGGTGGTCGCCGTGTGCGCCGCGATCGAAGCCGAGATCGCCGACCTCGACGACGAGGACAAGGCCGTGTTCCTCGCCGACCTCGGCATGGAAGAACCGGGCCTGGACCGCGTGATCCGCGCCGGCTTCAAGCTGCTCGGCCTGCAAACCTACTTCACCGCGGGCGTCAAGGAAGTGCGCGCCTGGACCATCCACGTCGGCGACACCGCCCCCAAGGCGGCCGGCGTGATCCACACCGACTTCGAACGCGGCTTCATCCGCGCGCAGACCATCGCCTACGAGGACTACATCGCGTACAAGGGCGAACAGGGCGCGAAGGAAGCCGGCAAGATGCGGGCGGAAGGCAAGGAGTATGTGGTCAAGGATGGGGATGTGTTGAACTTCCTGTTCAACGTCTGACGTCGTCCCTGACTAAAAAAGGGCCCGCGCATCGACACAGATGCGCGGGCCTTTTTGTTTGCGCACTCACAGGGGCGCGAGATCCCGGCCCCGCAGTCCGACCAGCACGGCCTGACCATCCGCCCCGACGCGGAACTCCCCGAACTGCGCCGCCTCGTAGCGCTTGGCCTGCCCCTCCTCGAAGAAGTACGCATCCGTCGAAATCTGCGTTTGCGCCCTCCCCCAGCGCGCGGTGCGTTGCTGGAAGCGCAGCAGCGCTTCGCCGGCCGCGAGCGGCTCGCCGCGGTGCAGGCGCACGAAGGTGGCTTCGCCGCGGGCGTCGACATGGATCACCGCGACGCCATCTTGCGCCGCCGTGCCGGCCTTGACTTCGTCCTCGCGGGCGCGGGCGATGGCGTCGGCCACGGCGAAATGCAGGGCCATGTAGTCGCCCTGCATCAGCGAGCGCGGGTCCACCGGCGCGAGCTTGAGGAAGATCACGTTGCCCTGCGCCAGCAGGCGTTCCTTGCCGAGGATGCCGGCAAGCGCCACGCCGATGGTGAGCGCCCATGCCACCACGATCCATCGCTTCATGATCTTTGCTCCCGGGCGGTCGAACGCAGCAGCCATAGCCGCATGGCCAGGACGGCGGCGCCCGCCGCGACCAGCGTGGCGGATTTGATCAGCAGCGTCCAGTGCAGCGCGCTGTAGTACCAGATGAAGCCGATGCCGATGGTGGCGATCGCCAGCCCGAGCCAGGGCAGTGAGCCACGGCGCAGTGCCAGACCGAGTGCGAGCAGTCCCGCCACGACGGCGGGGGCGCCGGCCAGCAGGCTGGCGAGTACCGCCGCGCCCAGCGGCGACGCAATCATCCATGCCGCCGGCAACCGCAGCCGCCGGGCCTCGGCGGCGGCAAAAGCAACCAATACCGCGCCGAACAACGCGCCGGCGATCCAGTGGCCCGTACCCGCCGCGCCTTCGCCGGGCGACCAGACCATCGCCAGCGGATGGCCGGCGCCCGTCAGCAGCAACGCGGCCGACAGCGCAAAGCAGAGCCCGCCGTCGGCCGCGGGTTCGAGCCGGCCCTGTCTACCGGCGGCGCACAGCGCCGGCTCCGCCAGCACGAACGCCGTGACCAGCAGCGCCACCGCCGGGGCGAGCCACGACAGCGCGACGACCAGCGCGGCGCTCCACGCGAAATATTCCAGCGGCGCCATGGCGACGCTGACGCAGGCCGCAACCGCCACGAGCGCAAACAGCGCGACGACGAAGCGGTGCAGCCGGTTGCCCATCAGCAGATACAGCGCGACCTGCAGCGCCGCGATAGCGGCCCAGAACCCCGGCCACTGCAATGCCGCCTCGCCGCCCAGCATCTGCGCCGCGCCGTACAAGGCCAGCGCCTGGCCGGTGAGACTGCTGGCGAGGGCGAACTGTTCGGAGGCGGTATGTCCGGCACGGCGCCGGTACAGCAGCGCGGCCAGCGCGAGCAGCGCCGCGCCGCAAGCCGCCACGATGGCGCCGTTCTCCCGCGCCGACAGGAACACCGAGGCCAGCACGAAGACCTGAAAGAACAGCGCGCCGAGCCAGCCGGCGAGGCCCATCAGCAGCCGGATCGGCCAGGGCGCGACCGCTTGTCCGGCGAAGCCGCCGCTGGCGTGTCCCTCCGCGACGAGCTGATCCCAAAGTGCCCGCACCGCGCGCTCGCCGCCGCTCACGATGCCTCCGCGACGCTGCGCCGGTAGGCGCGGGTAAGCCAGGTCGCGGCGGCGGCCGACAAGCCGATGGTCACCATGCCGAGCACCAGGAAACCGCCGGTCTCCGAGCGCCCCTCGAAGACCAGCCGCCCGATGGCGGCCACCGTGACCGCGATGCCGGCGAATGCCGCAAGACTCAGCACGAGCACATCGAAGGTCCGCGCGCGGAACCACCATGTCAGCAGGCCGAGGATCAGCAGGGCGGCGATGAACAAGCCGATATCGAATTCGCGAACAACGACCGCGCCCATGCCCAACGCGCCCGCGTACCCGCATGCCAGCGCCGCGAGAATGCGCGCGCCTGCCCTGCCGCGAAAGCCCAGTCCCGGCGCCCAGCGGCAGAGCGCGAACCACAGCGCGAGCTGTGCCATCGCACCGGCCGTCAGCAGCAAGGGCGCGAGCTTGTCGGCGCTGCCGAACATCAGCTCGAACATGCCGGACACGCCGGGCCGCAGGCTGAACCAGCGCAGCAGCGCGACATTGGCCAGCACGATAACCAGCCACCAGTGCGGCGCGGCCCTTGCGGCCAGCGCCCACGGTATCGACAGCGCCGCCCATAGCGCGAACAGCTGCCAGGCGTCGGCCCCGGTCTGGTAGACCTGGCCGATCACCGCCAGCAGTACGCCGGTGCTGACGGACGCGCCGAACAGCGCCGCCCGTCCGAGCGCATCGTTCGGAGGCCGCAGCGCGGCGAAGCCGGCCAGCGCGGTCACCAGGGCGGCCAGCACGCCGAAGCGGGCGAACTTGTGCAGCGCCTGCCAGTTGAAGGCGAAGAATACGACGACGCCCGCGCACAGCAACGCGGCGCCAAGGATGAGCAAGGCGCGGTCCAGCCACGCCGCCCAGCTGGCCGCGGTGGGCTCCGTCGCGCGCCACGCCTGCATCGCACGCGGCGCACCGATGGCGCCGCGCTCGCGCCATGCGCACAGCGCCTGCCGGAGGGCGCGGCGCGCGTCAAAACCTTGCAGCTCGGTGTGGGCCATGGTCCTTCCTGTCGGAACGATGTGTGCGCACTCTAGCAAAGAGTGACGCATGGCGGACCCGGGACGGTATGCTGTCGCCTTTCCCGTTCGCGGCCATTGCCGCCCTCACCGCCATGACCCTCGGCATCCTCGCCGCCATGCACGACGAAGTCGACGACCTGGTCGCCGCGATGCGGCACGAGGACGCCCGCGCCACCGTCCATCACATCGGCATGCGCGACTACCATGTCGGCGAACTGTTCGGCCAGCGCTGCGTGCTGGTGCTGGCGCGGATCGGCAAGGTCGCCGCGGCCGCGACGACGGTGACGCTGGTCCATCAGTTCGGCGTGCGGGAACTGGTGTTCACGGGCCTCGCGGGCGGAGTCGGGCCGCACACGCGTGTGGGCGATGTCGTGATCGCGGATCGCACCGTGCAGCACGACATGGATGCCCGGCCGCTGTTTCCCCGCCATGAGGTGCCGCTGCTGGGACGCGCCGAATTCGCGGCCGATCCGGCGCTGACCGACGCGCTGTACGACGCCGCGGCGGGCTTTCTGCGCGACGATCTGGCAACGGCGGTGCCGGCGGCCGTCCGCGCCCGCTTCGGCGTCAGCGCGCCCGCCCTGCACCGCGGCATGATCGCCAGCGGCGACCAGTTCATCAACGCGCCGGCAATCGCGGCGGAATTGCCCGCGCGGCTGCCGGGGTTGCTCGCGGTGGAGATGGAAGGCGCCGCGGTGGCGCAGGTCTGCCACGAGTACGGCGTGCGCCATGCGCTGATGCGCACGGTGTCCGACCGGGCGGACGACAGCGCCCATCTCGATTTCCCCGCGTTCCTGGGCGAAGTCGCCAGCCACTATTCGGCCGGCATCCTGCGGCGCTTCCTGGCCGCGCGGGCCTAGCCCGGGAACCTAGCGCAAGCCGCGGGCGAAGGCGCCCCAGACTCCCACCAGCAGGGCCGCGCCAAGGATCGCGACGGCCCAGCCGATCAGCTGTCCGTCGATGAACAGGCGCAGCGCCCGCCCGCCGTAGAACGCCGCGAGCGCGCCGACGCCGCCCAGCAGCAGCGCCATGGGAATCGACAGGACGCGGCCGGCGGGGTGCCACAGGCGCCCGACCAAGCCCACCACCATCCCGACGACAAACGTGCCCAGCATGACTCTGTCTCCCTGATTGCGCCCGCACGAGACGCGTATTGACCTGCCGCAATGCGCCCCGACATTACCCGAAAAGGCCCCGGAATGCGGTATGCGCGCCACACCGGGCCCGGGCAAACTGCCACGCCCGAAGGTATAATGCAAGCCGGTCCGGCGGCGCATTGCGCTTCCCAGTGCCCACGCACAGCGCCCCCAAGGCGCGTCTGGAGCCGGGACCCCATATCAAATCCCCACAATGCAACTGCTCGCAGTCGGAATCAATCACACCACGGCACCCGTCTCGCTCCGCGAGCGCGTGGCGTTTCCGCTCGAGCAGATCAAGCCGGCCCTGGGTGCCCTGCGCACGCACTTCGCCGGCCGCAACGGCACCGAAGCCGCCATCCTCTCCACCTGCAACCGCACCGAGATCTACTGCGCCACCGAACTGCTGGTGTCGGGCTCGGACGGTTTCGAGGACACCCTGCGCTGGCTGGCCCAGCACCACAACGTGCCGGCCGGCGAACTCGCGCCGCACCTGTATGCGTTGCCGCAGTCCGAAGCGGTGCGCCATGCCTTCCGCGTCGCCAGCGGGCTGGACTCGATGGTGCTCGGCGAAACCCAGATCCTCGGGCAACTGAAGGATGCCGTGCGCACCGCCGGCGAGGCCGGCGCGTTGGGCACCTACCTGAACCAGCTGTTCCAGCGCACCTTCGCGGTGGCCAAGGAAGTGCGCGGCCAGACCGAGATCGGCGCGCACTCGGTGTCGATGGCGGCGGCGGCCGTGCGGCTGGGCCAGCGGATCTTCGAGAGCATCGCCAGCCAACGCGTGCTGTTCATCGGCGCGGGCGAGATGATCGAACTGTGCGCCACGCACTTCGCCGCGCAGACGCCGCGCCAGATCGTGGTCGCCAACCGTACCGTCGAGCGCGGCGAGAAGCTGGCCGAGCAGCTGGCCGGCCAGGGCCTGAATACCGAGGCGATCCGCCTGTCCGAACTGGGCAGCCGCCTGCACGAGTTCGATATCGTCGTCTCCTGCACCGCCAGCTCGCTGCCCATCCTCGGCCTGGGCGCCGTGGAGCGGGCGGTCAAGCTGCGCAAGCACCGCCCGATCATGATGGTCGACCTCGCTGTGCCGCGCGACGTGGAGCCCGAGGTGGCGCGGCTGGACGACGTCTTCCTCTATACCGTGGACGACCTCGGCGCCATCGTGCGCGAGGGCAACGCGCTGCGCCAAGCCGCGGTGGCACAGGCGGAGGCCATCATCGAATCGCGCGTGCAGAACTTCATGCACTGGCTGGAAACGCGCAGCGTGGTGCCGGTGATCCGCGACCTGCAGAGCCAGGGCGAGGCGCTGCGCCAGGCCGAGCTCGACCGCGCCCGCCGCATGCTGGCACGCGGCGACGATCCCGAAGCGGTGCTCGAAGCGCTGTCCGGCGCGCTGACCCGCAAGTTCCTGCACGGCCCGACCCACGCGCTGAACCACACCCAGGGCGAAGACCGCGAGGCGCTGCTGCGCCTGATGCCTGGCCTGTTCCGCCAGAGCAGCCACTCCGAGCGCTAGCCGCGCTCGCGCCGCGCGCACCTGCGCGCGCCCCCTCTCCGCCGGGCGCACCCGGTGGCACGCCTTTCCAGCTGGCGGTCCTTCCTCCCGCCGCACGAACCCGATCCGTGAATCCCATGAAACCCAGCATGCAAGCCAAGCTCGAGCAATTGGTCGAGCGACTCGACGAGGTCAACGCGCTGCTGTCGCACGAAGGCGCCACGGCCAATATGGACCAGTACCGCAAGCTCACGCGCGAGCATGCCGAGCTGACGCCGGTCGCGGAGCAGTTCGGGCGCTACCGCCAGGCCCAGGAGGACCTCGCCACCGCGCAGGCGCTGCTGGACGATCCGGAGATGAAGGAGTTCGCCGCCGACGAGATCGCCAGCGCCCGCGCCGGCCTGGAGACGCTGGAAGACAGCCTGCAGAAGCTGCTGCTGCCCAAGGACCCGAACGACGACCGCAATCTGCTGCTGGAGATCCGCGCCGGCACGGGCGGCGAGGAGAGCGCGCTGTTCGCGGCCGACCTGCTGCGCATGTACACGCGCTACGCTGAGCGCCAGCGCTGGCAGGTCGAGATCATGAGCGAGTCGCCGTCGGACCTGGGCGGCTACAAGGAAGTGATCGTGCGGATCGCCGGCGACGCGGCCTTCTCGCGTCTGAAGTTCGAATCCGGCGGACACCGCGTGCAGCGCGTGCCGGCCACCGAGGCGCAGGGCCGCATCCATACCTCGGCCTGCACGGTGGTGGTCATGCCGGAGGCCGACGAACTGACCGAGATCGAGATCAATCCGTCGGACCTGCGCGTCGATACCTTCCGCGCCTCGGGCGCCGGCGGGCAGCACATCAACAAGACCGATTCCGCGGTGCGCCTGACCCACCTGCCGACCGGCATCGTGGTGGAATGCCAGGACGACCGCAGCCAGCACCGCAACAAGGACAAGGCGATGAAGGTGCTGGCCGCGCGCCTGAAGGACGCGCAGCTGCGCGCGGCGCAGGCCAAGGAAGCGAGCACGCGCCGCAACTTGATTGGCTCCGGCGATCGCAGCGACCGCATCCGCACGTACAACTTCCCCCAGGGCCGCGTGACGGACCATCGCATCAACCTGACGCTGTACAAGATCGACATGATCATGGACGGCGACATGGACGAACTGCTGTCGACGCTTGCCGCCGAGCACCAGGCCGACCAGCTGGCCGCGCTCGGCGAGGACGGCTAAGGTCCGCTCACCGGCGATTCGGGCGACATCTGTCCGCGTTTATCTGACAAATGCGGCTTATTTCTTGTAAGTCCATGAAACAGCGATGGCCGGCGCAGTCTCGCTGGCTATAATCGAGACCGAATACCCGCCGAGACAAGGCCGGCGTCTCTCTCGAAACGGACAAAAAGGACGACATGATGAAGAAACTGCTTGCGTTGTTGATGCTGACCGCCGCACTGACCGCCTGTAGCAAGAAGGAAGACGCTCCCGCGACGAGCGCCGACACCGCGATGCAGAATGCCGCGGAGTCCGCCAAGGCTGCGGCGAGCAATGCCGCCGCGGCCGCCGAATCGGCCGCCGATGCGGCCAAGGCCGCCGCCAGCAACGCCGCCTCCGATGTCTCGGCCGCGGCCGAGAAGGCCAAGGACGAAGCCGGCGCCGCCATGGCGAACGCCCGCGATGCCGCGAAGGACGCTGCGAACACCACCGCGGACAAGACGCGCGACGCCGTCAACAAGTAAGCCGGGCCGTCGCCGGACTGGCGAGTCCTCGGCATGCGCCCCGCCCCGCCGGTTCACACCGGCGGGGCGTTTTCATGTAAAAGGGCGCACCAACGTCTGCGCCACCGCCTGACCTTCGCTTTCCTTTCCGTTCCCTGATGCCTTCCCTTCCCGCGCAACCATCTGGCCAGTCCGTCCGCGAGGCGCTGGCGTCCGCCCTGCGCGCCGGCCTGCCGGCGCTGGAAGCGCGGATGCTGCTGACCCATGTTACGGGCCTGACGCGCACCCAACTGATCACCCGGGACACCGAGGTGCTGGACACCGCCGCGAGCGACGCGCTGGCCGCGCTGGTGGGGCGGCGGCTGGCTGGCGAGCCCATGGCGCACCTGGTGGGCAACCGCGAATTCTTCGGCCGGCAGTTCATCGTCACGCCCGACGTGCTGATACCCCGCCCGGATACCGAGGTGGCCGTCGAAGCGGCGCTCGTCCGCCTCGCCGGCAAGGACTCGCCGGCCGTGCTGGACCTGGGCACGGGATCGGGCATCCTGGCGGTCACGATCGCGTGCGAACGGCCCGATGCGCGCGTCTGGGCCACCGATATCTCGCCAGCGGCACTGGCCGTGGCGCAACGGAACGCCGACGCGCTGGGCGCGGCCAATGTGCGATTTCTGCTGTCGGACTGGTATGGCGCGGTGCCGGCCCGGCGTTTTGCGCTGATCGTGAGCAACCCGCCCTATATCGCCGCGGGCGATCCCCATCTGGGCCAGGGCGACCTGCGCTTCGAACCGCTGGACGCGCTGACCGACCACGGCGATGGCCTGGGCGACGTGGCGATCATCGCCGCCGGCGCTGGGGAAAGGCTGGAGGCGGACGGCTGGCTGCTGGTGGAACACGGCTACGACCAAGGCGAGGCCGTGCGCGGGCTGTTCGCGCAAGCGGGCTTCGCCGATGTGGCCACCCTGCGCGACCTCGGCGGCAACGAGCGCTGCACCGCCGGCCGCCGGCCCGCTGCGGGCGATGATGGCGCCTGAAGCGGCTTGCCGAATCCGGTAAAATCGCCTCATTCCACGCGCGCCGGCAAGGTGCGCATCTGATCCCCAAGGCGCGACCGGCCTTTTCGGCCATCCACTCGCGCCACACTGACAAGCGAAATCATGAGCGAAGTGCAACAACAGATCGACCAGATCGTGAAAGGCCATCCCGTCGTGCTGTTCATGAAGGGAACGGCTCAGTTCCCGATGTGCGGCTTCTCGGGCCGCGCCATCCAGATCCTGAAGGCCTGCGGCGTGGACGCTCCCACCACCGTCAACGTGCTGGACGACGACGGCATCCGCCAGGGCATCAAGGAATACGCCAACTGGCCGACAATTCCCCAGCTCTACGTCAACGGCGAATTCGTCGGCGGCTCGGACATCATGATGGAGATGTACCAGAACGGCGAACTGCAAACACTGCTCAAGGGCTGAGCGGCGCCATGTCCGCAGCCGGCGGCGCGACCCCGCGGCGGGTAATCGTCGCCATCACCGGCGCCACCGGTGCCGTCTATGGCGTGCGGCTGGCGCAGGTGCTGCGCGCCGCGCCAGACGTCGAGACCCACCTGCTGGTCTCGCCGGCGGGCGTGATGAACCTGCAGCACGAAATGGACATCGGCAAGGCCGAGGTCGAGGCGCTGGCGCACGTCGTGCACAACGTGCGCGATATCGGCGCCACCATTGCCAGCGGCTCGTTCCGCGCGCATGCGATGGTGGTGGCGCCGTGCTCGATGCGCACGCTGGCGGCGGTCGCGCATGGCCTGTCCGACAATCTGATCACGCGCGCGGCGGACGTCACGCTGAAGGAGCGGCGCCGCCTGGTGCTGATGGTGCGCGAGACGCCGCTGAACCTGGCGCACCTGCGCAACATGACCGCGGTCACGGAAATGGGCGGCATTGTCTTTCCGCCCGTGCCGGGGTTCTACCAGAAGCCCGGCAGCATCGCCGAACTGGTCGATCACACCGTGGGCCGCGTGCTCGACTTGATCGATATTCCGCAAACGCTCGCCCCGAGCTGGGACGGACTGAACGGCCAGGCCTGAGGCAGGCTGCCGCGGGCAGCGCCTAGCGGTGGTGCCCGCGCCCGTGGCCCCGATGACCTCGGTGGTGGCCATGATGATGGCCGTGGCCGCCCCCTCCCCTGTAGTATCCCCACCCACCGTAGAAGTACGGCCGCGGCGCGACCACGACAGGGGCCGGCTGCACGTAGACCGGCGCCGGCGCGACGGCATAGCCCGGATCGTAGCCGGGGCCGTATCCCACGTCATACGGCGCGGGATACACGGCACAGCCGCCGAGCAGCGCCGTCGCTCCCACTGCAACCAACCCCTTCCACGCGGCTTTCATCGCCTTACCTCTGACTGGTGTTCATGCCGAGGTTATACGGGGCGCAGCGGTAATACGGGGTCATCCCTCTGTAACCCGAGTTACGAATAAATACACGGCCGCCGCCCGGCCCAGCCTTACACGTCGAAACGGATGCCCTGCGCCAGCGGCAGCGCATCGCCGTAGTTGATGGTGTTGGTGGCCCGGCGCATATAGCCCTTCCACGCATCGGAACCCGACTCCCGTCCGCCGCCGGTCGCCTTTTCGCCCCCGAAAGCGCCGCCGATCTCGGCGCCGCTGGTGCCGATGTTCACGTTGGCGATGCCGCAGTCGCTGCCCGCGGCCGACAGGAAGCGCTCGGCCTCGCGCAGGGACTCGGTGAAGATGCACGACGACAGCCCGTGCGCCGCCGCGTTGTTCAGCGCGATGGCCTCGTCGAGCGTGGTGTAGGGCATCACGTAGAGGATCGGCGCGAAGGTCTCCGTCAGCATGGTGTCGTGCTGCTCGTCCGTGCGCACCAGCGCCGGGCGCATATAGCGGGCTTCGGGATGGCGCTCGGCCAGCACCCGATCGCCGCCATGCACGGTATTGCCCTGCGCGCGGCAGGTAGCCAGCGCATCGGCCATCGCGTTGGCCGATGCCTCATCGATCAGCGGTCCTACCAGCGTGCCTGTCTCCAGCGGGTTGCCGACCGGCAGCCGGCCGAACACCTGCGCCAGCCACTGCGTCACCGTCTCGATCAGATCCACATGGACGAAGGCGCGGCGCAGCGTGGTGCAGCGCTGCCCGGCCGTGCCGGCGGCCGCGAAGGTCATCGCCCGCACCGCCAGTTCGACATCGGCCGACGGCGCCACGATGGCGGCGTTGTTGCCGCCCAACTCCAGGATGCTGCGCTTGAACGCCGCCGCGCACGCCACGCCCACCTCCCGCCCCATGCGCGTCGACCCGGTGGCGCTCACCAATCGCACGTGCGGATGTTCGACCAGTTGCATGCCCAGGGCGCGTCCGCCGGGCAGGACCGTCGCGATGCCGGCATGGTCGGGCGCGTGCGAGGCCAGCACCCCGTCCAGCAGACCCTGCGCGGCGAGCGCGCACAGGGAGGCCTTTTCCGAGGGCTTCCACACCACGCCGTTGCCGCACACCAGCGCCAGCGCCGCGTTCCAGGCCCACACCGCCACCGGGAAATTAAACGCCGAGATCACGCCGCACACACCATACGGATGCCAGGTCTCCCGCATGGCATGGTCCGGTCGTTCGGACGCGATGGTCAGGCCATGCAGCTGGCGCGACAGGCCTACCGCAAAGTCGCAGATATCGATCATCTCCTGCACCTCGCCCAGCCCCTCCTGCAGGATCTTGCCGGTCTCCAGCGTCACCAGCCGCCCCAGCGCCGTGCGATGCCGGCGCAGCGCCTCGCCATAGCGCCGCACCAGTTCGCCGCGGGCCGGCGCGGGCAGCAGCGCCCACGTCCCTTGCGCTGCCCGCGCCTGCGCGATGCGCGCATCCGCCTGCGCCGAGGAACAGGCCGGCACATGGCCGAACACCCTGCCGTCGATCGGCGAGCGGGCCGGCAAAGCGCCCGCCCCGGGGGGCCCTGGCCGCCACGGCACGGCCAGTTCCATCTCGTCGAAACAGGCCGCGAATTGCTGTTCCGTGCTGATCTGTTCGCTCATGCTGCGGTCTCCTCCAGTGGGTGGCAGGTGTATTGCCGGCCAAAGCGGTTGGCCAGGAAGGCATCCAGCGGCATCGCCTCCTGCCGCACGAAGCCGCTCTGCGGCAGCACGCCCGTGGCCACCAGATCCAGCGCCGTGCAGATGCCCGCAGCGGTGGTGAGCTGGATCGCATTGACATGGCCGGCGTCCGTCTCCGTGCCGCCGATGCGCGCCGAGAACGAGGCCTGCACGAGCGGGCCCTGCCCCGCCCGCGTGCGCCCGGTGGCGGTGGCGAAGATCACCACGACGTCCTGCTCGGTCTGCGGGATCGCGCTGTCGAAGATGTCCCGCAGCCAGTCGCGCCGCTCGCGCAGCCGCAGGTCGTCCAGCAACAGTTTCATCGCCGCGCAGTGGCCCGGGTAGCGGATCGACTTGTAGTCCACGTCGCGCGCCCGTCCGGCCAGCGTTTCCGGCAGCGTGCCGAGTCCTCCCGAGGTATTGAACGCCTCGTATTCGATGCCGTCCAGTGCGAAGCTCTCAAGCCCCTCCAGCGCCGGCACCTCGACGCGCCGCCCGCCGACGATGGCCTCGCACGGGTTGCAATACTCGTTGATCAACCCTTCGGTGCTCCAGGTCAGGTTGTACTTCAGCGCGTTGCTGGGATAGCGCGGCAGCGCGCCCACGCGCATGCGCAGGGACAGCAGTTCGCCGCCGTCGCGCAGGAAGCGTCGCGCCAGGTCGTGCCCCACCACCCCGATAAAGCCGGGGGCCAGGCCGCACTGCGGCATCAGCACCGAGCGCGCGCCCGGCGCGAGCTGGCGGATAGCGTGCGTGGCCGCCACGTCCTCGGTAAGGTCGAAATAGTGCACGCCAAGTTCGGCCGCGGCAGTGGCAACCGCCGTGGCGGCATGGAAGGGCAGCGCGTTGAGCACGGCCCAGGCGCCATCGAGCAGCGCGATACACGCGCCCGCGGCGGTCGGATCGGCCTGGCGGACCGCGATGCCGGCGGGCATGCCGGCAAGCTGCGGCGCGTCGCGGTCGACCACCGTGACCGCATAGTCGCCGGTGCCGTGCAGCATGCGTGCGATGGTGCGGCCGATCTTGCCGGCGCCGAGCACGACGACGGCGCGTGGACCGGGCGGCGCCCCGAGGGGCGCCAGATGCGAAGGGGCGACGGCTTGCAGCATGGCTTCTTCTCCTTGTGTCCAGGTAGGTTCTGCAAGCAGTATGGTTTGCGTGACAGTCGGAATGAAGCGGCAAAGTCGACGAAAAGCCTACATAATTGGTCGATCCGACGAACCAATTTGACGGATCGTCAAAAGGCCCGATCCATGACCGACCTCGACACCACCGACCGCCACCTGCTCTCGCTACTGCAGGCCAATGCGCGCGAGAGCGCAGCGAACCTTGCCCGCAAGCTGGGCATCGCCCGGACCACGGTGGTCGCCCGCATCGCCCGGCTCGAGCGCGAGGGCGTGATCGCCGGCTACGGCGTGCGGCTCGGCAAGGAAATGGAAGACCATGCGATCCTCGCCTTCTGCGGCCTGTCGGTGCTGCCCAAGGCCGCGCCCGCGCTGCTGCGCGCCCTGCAGCGGCTGCCCGAAGTGGTGGAGCTCAATTCCGTCAGCGGCGCGGTCGACTATCTGGCCGTGATCCGCTGCGATACCCACGCGCGGCTGGATCAGCTGCTGGACGAGATCGGCGCGCTCGACGGCGTCAACCACACCAGCACGTCGATCGTACTGGCGCGCAAGATCGACCGGCGGCGGGCGGCCGGCTGAACGACTTCAACAGGGAGAACGTATCCATGAGCAATCGCATTCGCGTCGCGGTGGGCGGCGTCACGGGTTGGGCGGGCGGCGAGCTGGCCCGCGGCGTGGCGCACGCCGACGATATGGAACTGGTGGCCGGCCTGTCGCGCGGCGCGGCGGGCCAGACGCTGGCGCAGCTGACCGGGCATGCCGGCACCCCGGGCAAGGCAGTGGCGAGCCTGGACGATCTGGCGGGCACGCCATACGACGTCTATGTCGAATACACGAAGCCGGACGTGGCCAAGCGCAACATCCTGACCGCGCTGCGGCAAGGAGCGCACGTGGTGGTCGGCACCTCGGGCCTGTCGGACGACGACTATGCGCAGATCGATGCCGCCGCGCGCGAGGCCGACCGCGGCGTGCTCGCCTGCGGCAACTTCGCGATCACGGTGGTGCTGCTGCAGAAATTCGCCGAGATGGCCGCGCGCCATCTGGAGCATTGGGAAATCATCGACTACGCCAAGGCCGGCAAGGTCGACGTGCCGTCGGGCACGGTGCGGGAACTGGCCTATCGCCTGGGGCAGATCAAGCAGGCCAGCCAGGTGGTGCCCATCGACAAGGTCAACGGCCCGGTGCAAACGCGCGGCGCGACGATGTCCGGCACGCAGGTCCACGCGGTGCGCCTGCCCGGCTACCAGCTCGGCGTCGAGGTGATCTTCGGCGCCGACGGCCAGCGGCTGCATCTGCGGCACGAAGCCGGCGACGGCGCCAAACCCTATGTGGCCGGTGCGCTGCTCGCGATCCGGAAGGTGCATACCGTGCGCGGCGTGGTGCGCGGGCTGGACAAGGTGATGGAGGGCCTGTAGCCCGCCATCACCATCCTCGCCGGGGCCGGCAAGCCCTTACCAGCTTCCCGGCGGGCCCTTCTTCGGCGGCTCCTTGGCCGCTGGCGCGGCCTTCGCCGTCGCCTTGGGCGCGGACGCGGCCTGCGGATTGAGCTGCTTTTCCACCGCGGCGTCCTGCTCGGCCATCAGCGCGCGGGCGCGCGGCAGCAGCAGTTCGATGGTGCCGGTGTTGGGATCGTCCGGGATGGCGTACAGCTCGACGGTCAGCGGCTTTGGCATCCAGCCCGCATGCACCGTGTTGACGGCCTTGCCGGCCTTGTCCGCGAGGCTGACCTGTTCCTGCCGGAAGGGCTGGCCGTAGCGGGCGTTCAGCGCCTGCAGCGCGGCCTGTTCGGAACGCACGCCATCGGTGGGCACGATCAGCCCGACCAGCGCGTTGCGGTCCACCAGCGCCAGCGCATGCGGGCCATCCATGAAGGCCGGGCGCTTGTCGCGCGGCACGCCGACCTGGCGCATCACGCCGTCGCCGCGCAGCTCCACGCAGAACGCGGTGACTTCGCGCCCGTCCGGCGTGCGGCTGTCCGCGCAGTCCGGCAGGCGCGGCAACGGGTTGCCGATTTCCAGCATCTTGAGCATGGGGGCCAGCGCGTCGCCGGCGGTGGGAGCGGCCGGCCCGGCCGGGGCAACGGTGGCGCTGGCCGTGGACTTGGTGGCGCCAGTGCCATTCGCGGCGCCGGCGGTATTGCCGCCGGGTGCCGCATGGGCCAGGGAAGCCGCCAGCATAAGGCCGGCGATGCCAGGCCCGACAAATGTCAATCTCATTCAAACTCCTGAAAACGCTCCGTTGGAGCCTGCCGGGCCGGTTATGTTCCGCCCGCGCAGGCACCGCCGCCCCGGGCGGCGGGTGCGGCGCTCAATGGAGACTGTTGCGCTCGAGCGCGAGGGCCTCGCGCCGGAAGGCGTGGCCAACGCGGTGATAGAACGGATGCGGACAGAACTGCCGCGACACGAACGACGCCAGCAGCGACGCCGCCAGCAGGAACAGCGTCAGGTCCTGCGAACGCGTCATTTCCATCACGATCACGCTGGCGGTGATCGGCGCCTGCGTGGCCGCGGCGAGAAATGCCGCCATCGACACCAGCGCCAGTACCCGCGGCTCGACCAGCCCGCTCGCCAGATGGGCGGCGTTGTCGCCCAGCCCCGCGCCGATCGCCAGCGCGGGCGTGAAGATGCCGCCCGGCACCCCGGCGAAGTATGACACCACCGTGCTGACCAGCTTCGCGACCCCGAACCACAAGGTGGTGTGCGCCTCGCCGTTGATCAGCCCCGACGCCTGCTCGTAGCCGGTCCCGAAGGTGGCGCCGCCGGTGGCCCAGCCGATGGCCGCCGCCACCAGCCCGCACAGGAACGCCACCGCGATGGGATGCTCGCCCGGCCAGGCGCGCCAGGGCGCGGGCAGCAGGCCCGGCACGCCGCCGATCAGCGCGCGCGCGAACAGCCCGCCCAGCACGCCGTTGACGAGGGCGGACAGCAGCACAGGACCCCAGGCCTCCTGCAGCGCCAGGATCGGCGTGTCGACACGGAAATACGGATTGTTGCCCAACAGCGCGAGCGACAGAAAACCCGCCGTCAGCACGCCGGACAGCACCAGCCGGTCCCACCGCACCGCGGTGCCCCGGCCCAGTTCCTCGATCGCGAAGACCACGCCCGCGAGCGGAGTGTTGAAGGCGGCGGCGAGCCCGCCCGCGGCCCCCGCGGCGATCAGCGCGTTGGGATGGAAGCCGATGCGAAAGCGCAACCGCTGATGGCACCAGCGTCCCCACGCCAGCATGGCGGCGGCGCCCACCTGCACGGACGGACCTTCGCGGCCGATCGAAGCGCCGGCCAGCAGCCCGCCGGTAGTCAGCAGCACCTTCCACATCGATTGCCGCAACGACACCAGCACCGTCTGGGCGGCGCCGCCCGGCGGCAATGTGACCGCCGCGATCACCTGCGGAATGCCGCTGCCGCGGGCCTGGGGCGCGACGCGGATCGTCAGCCAGCGCAGCGCGGGCAGGCCGAACGGCAGCATCACGAAGGCCAGCCAAGGCGTGGACGCGGTCAGGTGGCGGTTCCATTCGAGCGCCAGCTCGGCGATCCACGCGAACAGCAGGGAGAACAGCGCGACCAGGCCGGCGCCGCACATGAACACCGCATAGCGCAGCGTCGTGCGCGAAATGCGCCCCGCCTGGCGCGACTTGCGCCAGGCCGCCCGGCGCGCGCGGTGGCGCAGCGCACGCAGGCGGCCGGGGTCGGCGGGACTGGCGGCGGCTTCGGCCGGGGAGACGGCGGGAGAGACGGCGGGGACTTCGGGGACGGGTCCGGCGTCGGGCGAATCCGGGGCGGACGGGTGTTGCGGCGAGTCGGCGGAGGCGGAGGCGGCAGAGGACGGCGGCGCCGGTTTGCCGGCGTCTCCGCGCGGGTCGGGAGTCGAGTCTGTCATCGATGCAGCGGGGCGTGTGGCGGCATGGCGGCGGCGGCGCCTTGGGCCCGCGCGCCGCGTGCGCTACGGCGGCGTTCGGCCTGTGCAGCCGATGCCGCCCATAGCAGGGTGCCCCCAACTATACCCGCATCGCCCGCCCGGTCCCCAAGGCGGCGGCCCGTCGTCGTTCGGCGCCGCCGCCCGGCGCGAGCTCAATCCAGGCTGATATTGTTGGCGCGGATCACCTTGCCCCAGTGCGCGCGATCGGCCTCGATATAGCGATCGATCTCGGCCTGGCTGCGCGGCTGCTGCACCACCAGCCCGAGCCCGTCGAACGTGGCGCGGAACTTGGGATCGCGCACCGCGCTATCCGCGGCGGCGCGCAGGCGGGCGATCACCTCGGGCGGCGTGTCCGCCGGCGCGGCGAGGCCGAACCACGTGGCCGCGTGGAAGTCGGGGTAGCCGCTTTCCGCCACGGTCGGCACATTGGGCAGGACTTCGAGGCGGTTGCGCGAGGTCACCGCCAGCGGCTTGAGCTTGCCCGCCTTGATATGCGGCAGCGAGGTGCTGACCACATCCACCATCAGTTGCACGTCGTTGGCGAGCAGCGCCGCGAGCGCCGGCGCGCTGCCGTTGTAGGGCACGTGCGTGACCTTGATGCCCAGGTCCGACTTGAGCATCTCCGTGGCAAGCTGCAGCGCGTTGCCCAAACCCACGGAGGAGTAGTTCAGCTTGCCGTCGGCCGACTTCGCGTAGGCGGCGAAGTCGCGAATGGTGCTGGCCGGCACCTGCGTATTGGTCACTACCACCAGTGGCGCCTCCGCGCCGATGCTGAAGATCTTGAAGTCGCGCGGCGGGTCGTAGGCGATCTTCTTGTACAGCATCGGGTTGAGCACCATGCTGCCGTTGGTGGCGAACACGATGGTGTAGCCGTCGGCCGGCGCCTTGGCGACGAGGTTGGTGCCCACCTGCGTGGCGCCGCCGGGCTTGTTCTCCACCACCACGGTCTGCTTGAGCTCCCGGCTCATGCCTTCGGCCAGCGCCCGCCCGAACTGGTCGGTCGAGCCGCCCGGCGTGTAGGGCACGACGAGCTTGATGGGCCGGTCGGGGTAAGCCGCGCCCGCGAGTTGCGCGCAGGCCAGCGCCGCCGCGCCGAGGCCGGCGCGCCATCCTGATATCCAGCGTTTCATAGCGTCTCCTTGTCGTTGTCTTTCTGTATCGTCAGTCTGCACTGCGGTGAAACGAAAAACGGGATCGGAGACGCGGCTCACACGCGCCGTTCGCGCCCCTGCCAGTACTGGTCGCGCAGGCGCCGCTTGGCCAGCTTGCCGGTTTCGTCGCGCGGCAGCTTGTCGGCGATCACCACGGTGCGCGGCACCTTGAAGCCGGACAGCCGCTCCCGCAGGAAGGCGATCACGTCGTCCTGCGTGATGTGTTCGCCGGGCATCGGCTCCACCATGGCCAGCAGGCGCTCGCCATATTCGTCGTCGGGCACGCCGAACACCACGCAGTCCGCCACGCCGGGATAGCGCACCAGCTCGTGCTCGATTTCGGCCGGGTAGATATTGACGCCGCCGGAGATCACCATGTCCGAGGCGCGGTCGCACACGAAGAGATAGCCCTCGGCATCGAGGTAGCCCATGTCGCCGAGGCTAACCAGGCCGTCGCGCTCGATGGCGCGGCGCGCCGCGTCGTTGTTGCGGTAGGTGAAGTCGGGATAAGCGGGCTGGCGCACGTAGATCAGGCCAACCTCTCCCACCGCGCATTCGCGGCCGCTCTCGTCGAGGATCTTCACGCGGGCCTCGTCGACGGTCCGGCCAGCCGTGCCGGGTCTGGCCGCGGCGTCGGCCGGCGTGGCGACCGTGATCATGCCGGCCTCGCTGGACGCGTACGTCTCGTGGATCACGGGCCCGAGCCAGTCGAGCATCGCGCGCTTGACCTCCGGCGCGCACGGCGCGCCGGTGGAGGCGACGAAGCGCAGCGACGACAGGTCGTAGCGCGCGCGCACCTCGGGCGCGAGCTTGAGCATGCGCACGTACATGATCGGCACCAGGTACAGCACGTCGATGCGGTGCTGCTGCACCAGGGACAGCACCTGCTCGGGATCGAAGCGCGGCGTCACCACCAGCCGCTCGCCGATCTGGAGCACGTTCTGGATGAATACGCCCGGCGCGCTGTGGTACAGCGGCGCCGACATCAGCGCGCGGCACCCCTCGACGACACCCATGGTCTGGGCCACCACCGAGCGCATGCGCGCCAGCTGCGCGTCCAGCTGGTCCAGCGGCACCGCGGCGCGCAGCACGCCCTTGGGCCGTCCGGTGGTGCCCGACGTGTAGGCCATGTGGCCGCGCGGAGCGACCCGCGGCCCGTCGTAGGCGCGCTGGTCCGCCAGCCACGTCTCGTAGTCCAGCGCCTTGCCGAGCGGCGCGGCAGTCTCGCCCGCGCGCACGGTGAGCACGGAAACCTTGGCGGGAATCACGCCCTCCAGCGCCGGCAGCAGATCGTCGTGCGCGATCAGCACCTTTGCGCCGCTGTCCGCCAGCAGGAAGCGGATCTCCTCCGCGGTGAAGTGCCAGTTGATGGGGCAGTAATAGCAGCCGGCCGTGCGGCAGGCATGGACCACGTCCGCGAAGACGGGGTCGTTGCGCAGCAGCACGGCGACCACGTCGCCTTCGGCCACGCCGAGCCGGCGCAGGCCTCCGGCCAGGCGGCTGCCGCGATCCAGCAGGACGTCGCCGGTGCGGTGAAGGTTCTCGAACCAGAGGTCGGCTGCCATCGCATGTCTCCTGTCTTGTGCGTTCCTGTCGCGTTCTTGTCGTGTCGGCGCTGCTCCGGGCCACTGTAACGACGACCCGACAAGCGGGTCAATGCGCGCTTAGCCCGAGACGCCGGCCGCGCCGCCCATCGATTCCTTTCCCAACTTTCAATTTGCAAGCTACACTGCTTGCAAATTGAAAGTTGGAGGAGAGACACAGGCATGGGACATACCGACTTTGCCAGCATGGCGTGCCCGATCGCGCGCTCGATGGCGGTACTGGGCGAGCGCTGGGCGATCCTGCTGCTGCGCGAGGCGTACTACGGCAGCACGCGATTCGAGGAATTCCAGCGGCATCTGGGCATCGCGCCGAATATCCTCAGTGCCCGCCTGCGCACACTGGTCGCGCACGGCATGTTCGAGCGCGTGCCGGCCGATGGCGGCGCCCGGCACCGCTACGTGCTCACCGACAAGGCACGCGACTTCTTTCCGGCCTTCGTCGCGCTGAAAGCGTGGGCCGACCGCTGGATGACCGATGAGCGCGGCGCGATGACGGTGCTGCAGGACCGGCAGACCGGCCGCGAGATCACCGCGCCGACGCTGGCGCGCGACGATGGCTCGGCGCTGTCGCTGGACGATCTGCGCGTCGTGCCCGGCCCGGGCGCCGGCCGCCATCTGCGGCAGCGCTTCGCCGAGGCCGAATCCGCCGAACTGGAGGGCAGCCATGACTGACGCCAGCCAAACCGGGGCCGCCGCGCTGGTTGCCGATCCGGCCGCGCCGCCGGTGCGCGAGGCCATCGCCGACCCGCTGCCCAAGGCCATCGCGCCGCCCGCCCCGTCCCCGTCCCCGTCCCGGTCCCCGGCTGCCGCTGCCGCGCCGCTGCCCGCCTCCACCGCCCCTTTTGGCGACGTGCTACGCCGTATCGCCAGCCTGGCCGCGCCCACCAGCCTGATTGCGCTGCTGCAGGCCGCCGGCCAGCTGGTCGAAACCTGGCTCGCGGCGCGCCAGGGCACCGCCGCGCTGGCCGGCTGGGCCGTCGTGCTGCCCTTCGCCCTGCTGCTGCAGCAGATGTCGACCGGCGCGATGGGCGGCGGCGTGGTGGCCGCCATCGCCCGCGCGCTGGGCGCGGGCAAGCGCGAGGACGCCTCGTCGCTGGTGCTGCACGCCATCCTGATCGCCGTGGCGGCCGGGCTGGCCTTCGCCATCGCGCTGGCCGGCTTCCCGCATGCCATCCTCGGCGCCGTCGGCGGCGAAACCGCGGCCCAGGCCGCCGCCACCTACGCGATCTGGCTGTTCGGCGCGGGCGCGGTGCCGGCCTGGCTCGCCAACACGCTCGCCTCGGTGCTGCGCGGCGGTGGGCGCCATGCGCTGGCCGCGCGCGTACTGGCGTCGATGTGGATCGTCTTTCCGGTGCTGGCATGGGCGCTGGCCGAGCCCGCCGGCATGGGGCTGGCCGGCATCGGGGCGTCGCTTGCGCTGGTATCGTGGGCCGCGGCCATCGCCATGTCCGTGGTGGTGCTGCGCGGCGGGGCGGGTTTCGTGCCGGTGCTGCGGCTGCGGCCCTCGCGCGCGCTGTTCTGGCGCATCCTGTCGGTCGGGCTGGTGGCCTGCGCGCTCGCCGCGGTGGCCAACCTGTCCACGATCCTGGTGACCGCGCAGCTGCGCGACTACGGCACCGCGGCGGTGGCCGCCTACGGCATTTCCGCGCGGCTGGAATTCCTGATGATCCCGCTGGCCTTCGGCGTGGGCTCGGCGCTGACCGCGCTGGTGGGCCGCGCGGTGGGCGCGGGCGACTGGGACAGCGCGCGCCGCATCGCCTGGGTCGGCGCGCTGGTGGCCCTGGCCATCGCCGGCAGCATCGGCGCGGCGGTCGGGCTCGCGCCCATGACGTTCGCGAGGTGGTTCACCAGCGACGCCGAAGTGGCCGCGATCGCGGCGCGCGCGCTGTCGTGGGTCGCCCCGGCCTTTGGCGGCTTCGGCCTGGGCATGGCGCTGTACTTCGCCTCGATGGGCGCGGGCCGCATGGGCTATCCCATCGCGGCCGGGCTTGCGCGCATCGCGCTGGCGGCGGGCGGCGGCTGGGTGCTCGCCCACGTGGCCGGCATGGGGCTCGACGGCCATTTCCTCGGCGTGGCGCTGGGCATCACCGCGTATGGCGCCTTTACCGCCATGGGAGTGCGGCGCGCGGTGTGGTCGGTGCGATAGCCAAGCGCGGCATCTGCGGCGCGGGGTGAGTCTTGAAGCGGGGCGCGTATGCCCTCAGCTACACTCGGGACGTTACCCCCGCCGCCCTCGCACCGAAGGCGGCCCTCCTTCCCGAAGGCATCATGGCCCCCCGCATCACGATCCGCTTCGCCGCCGTCATCGTCGCCCTGCTGCACGCGTATATCGGCCTGCGCCTGTTGCCGCCCTTGCCCATCCCGCTGGCGGTCAAAATCCTCGGCGCACTGTGGCTGGTGGTTTCCAGCGTTCTGCTGCCGGCCGCCTTGATGGCGCGGCGCGTCAGCCAACCGTGGTCGGACCGGCTGTCATGGGCGGGCATGCTGGCGATGGGCTTGTTCTCGTCGCTGCTGATCCTGACCGTCGCGCGCGACCTGGTGCTGGCGATCTGCGCGCTGGCCGGCTGGCATCCGCCCGCGCTGACATGGATGAGCGCCGCGGCCACGCTGGCGCTGGCGCTGCTGGTGACGCTGGCCGGATTCTTCAACGCCCGCCGCTTGGCGCGGGTCAAGACGGTCGACGTGCCGATCGCCAGCCTGCCCGACGCGCTGCACGGCTTCACCATCGCGCAGATCAGCGATATCCATGTCGGGCCCACCATCAAGCGGCCCTACCTGGAGCGCATCGTCGAACGCGTCAATGGCCTGCGGCCGGATGCCATCGCGGTGACCGGCGACCTGGTCGACGGGACCGTGCGCGAGCTCGCCGCGCATACCGCGCCGCTGGGGCAGCTGTCGGCACCGGATGGCGTCTACGTCGTCACCGGCAATCACGAGTACTACTCGGGCGCGCCGGCCTGGATCGCCGAACTGCGCCGGCTCGGCCTACGCGTGCTGATGAACGAGCATGTGGTGATCGAGCGGGGCAGCGCGGCGCTGGTGCTCGCCGGCGTCACCGATTATTCGGCCGGGCAGTTCGACCCCGCGCATCGCAGCGACCCGGAGCGCGCCATCGCCGGCGCGCCGGCCCACGCGGCGCTGCGCATCCTGCTGGCCCACCAGCCCCGCAGCGCGTTCGCCGCGGCGCCGGCCGGCTTCGACCTGCAGCTGTCGGGCCACACCCACGGCGGCCAGTTCTGGCCGTGGAACCTGTTCGTGCCGATGCAGCAGCCCTTCGTCGCGGGCCTGAACCGCCATGAAACGATGCAGGTCTATGTGAGCCGCGGCACCGGCTACTGGGGCCCGCCCAAGCGCTTCGGCGCACCGTCCGAGATCACGCTGGTCCGGCTGGTCAAAGCGGCCCCGTAAAGCAAACGAGGCAGCGGCCCCGTGCGGACCGCTGCCTCGTTCTTACCGCCCGCCGCCTGGCTCAGCGCGCGATCGGCTTGTAGCGGATGCGCTTGGGCTTGGCCGCTTCCTCGCCCAGGCGCTTCTTCTTGTCCGCCTCGTATTCCTGGTAGTTGCCCGGGAAGAACTCGACGTGCGAGTCGCCCTCGAAAGCCAGGATGTGGGTCGCGATACGGTCCAGGAACCAGCGGTCGTGCGAGATCACCATCACGCAGCCGGCGAATTCCAGCAGCGCATCCTCCAGCGCGCGCAGCGTTTCCACATCCAGGTCGTTCGACGGCTCATCGAGCAGCAGCACATTGCCGCCGGCGATCAGCGTCTTGGCCAGATGCAGGCGCCCGCGTTCACCGCCCGACAGCGTGCCCACATGCTTCTGCTGGTCGCCGCCCTTGAAGTTGAAACGGCCGATATAAGCGCGCGAGGGCGTTTCGTAGCGGCCCACGGTCAGCACATCGGCGCCGCCGGAGATTTCCTCGAACACCGTCTTGCTGCCATCGAGCGCGTCGCGGCTCTGGTCGACATAGGCCAGCTTCACGGTCGGCCCGATCTTGATCTCGCCGCTGTCCGGCTGCTCCTTGCCGGTCAGCATGCGGAACAGCGTCGACTTGCCGGCGCCGTTCGGACCGATGATGCCGACGATGGCGCCCGGCGGCACCTTGAAGCTCAGATTGTCGATCAGCAGGCGGTCGCCGTAGGCTTTGCTGACGTTGTTGAACTCGATCACCTCGTTGCCCAGGCGCTCGCCCACCGGGATAAAGATCTCCTGGGTCTCGTTGCGCTTCTGGTAGTCCTGGCTGTTCAGCTCGTCGAAACGCGCCAGACGCGCCTTCGACTTGGCCTGCCGGCCCTTGGGGTTCTGGCGCACCCACTCCAGTTCCTTGTTCAGCGCCTTCTGGCGGGCGGACTCGGTCGCCTCTTCCTGCTTCAGGCGCGCTTCCTTCTGGTCCAGCCACGAGCTGTAGTTGCCCTTCCACGGAATGCCATGGCCGCGGTCCAGTTCGAGAATCCACTCGGCTGCGTTGTCGAGGAAGTAGCGATCGTGGGTCACCGCGACGACCGTGCCCGGGAAGCGGGTCAGGAACTGCTCCAGCCAGTCCACCGATTCGGCGTCCAGGTGGTTGGTCGGCTCATCCAGCAGCAGCATGTCGGGGCGCGACAGCAGCAGCCGGCACAGCGCCACGCGGCGCTTCTCGCCGCCGGACAGATGGCCCACCTTGGCATCCCAGGGCGGCAGACGCAGCGCGTCGGCGGCGATCTCCAGCTGCTGCTCGGCATTGTTGCCGTCGCTCGCCGCCAGGATTGCCTCGTACTTGGCCTGATCGGCGGCCAGCGCATCGAAGTCCGCATCCGGCTCGGCGTAGGCGGCATAGATCTCGTCCAGCTTCTTGCGCGCCTCCATCACCTCGCCGAGGCCACCTTCGACCGCCTCGCGCACCGTCTGCTCGGGATCGAGCTGCGGCTCCTGCTGCAGATAGCCGATGTTCAGGTTCGGCATCGGCGTGGCTTCGCCCTCGATGTCCTTGTCGAGGCCCGACATGATTTTCAGCAGCGTGGATTTGCCGGAGCCGTTGAGACCGAGCACGCCGATCTTGGCACCGGGAAAGAAGGACAGGGAAATGTCCTTGAGGATCTGACGCTTGGGCGGAACGATCTTGCCCACGCGATTCATCGTGAAAACGTACTGTGCCATGCGGCGCACCGGTGTGTGATTGGGAATGGCGGCAGTGTAGCAAACCCCCTGCCCGCAAAGGCCCGCGAACGGCCTCGACGCCGCGGCAAAACGCCGTGCGCGGTATCATTCCGCCTTTGCCCGAGGGCGCTTTTGTCGGCGCCCTGCCGCTTCGAGATACGTCATGAGCCCCAAACCCACCCGCACCCTCACCTTCAAGTGCAAGAAATGCGCAAAGCCCGTCACCCTGTTCCTGCAAAAGGTGTCGGCCTGCTCGCATATCACCCCGTACCAGGGCTGGTGCAAGTGCGGCGAGCTGATGCGTCATGCCACCGGCGATGAGAACGCCGTCGCCTCGTATGTGAATTCTGTGGATGCCAACTGGACCCACCATCACCATCATCACTAAGCTGAGCCCAACTCGGTGATCGAGGACCGGCCATGAACACACCGCCGTCCGCCGGCTCCTTCGTGCCACCGAGCGCGCCTTCCTGGCGGCCCGCGCCCGGCGACCCGTTGCGCTACCTTGGCGGCTATCCCGATCACGTCATCGATCAGGTCCGCAAGCTGATCGCCGCCGATCGCCTCGGCGAACATCTCGCCAGCAGATACCCGGACCGCCATACCATCCAGACCGACCGCGCGCTGTACGACTACACCGCCGCGCTGAAACAGGAATTCCTGCGCAGCGCCCCGCCGCTGCACAAGGTCGGCTACGACCCCAAGCTCGACGTCGTCCATCTCGCGCTCGGCCTGCACACCGCGATCTCGCGCGTGCAGGGCGGCAAGCTGAAGGCCAAGAAGGAAATTCGCGTGGCGTCGCTGTTCAAGGAGGCGCCGCCGGAATTCCTGCGGATGATCGTCGTGCACGAGCTGGCGCATCTGAAGGAGAGCGAGCATGGCAAGGCGTTCTATCGACTGTGCGAGTACATGGAGCCGTCGTATCACCAGCTGGAGTTCGATGCGCGGTTGTTTTTGATCTGGCGGGATTTGAAGGCGTGCGCCCCGGCTTCCAGCGGCGAGGCCTGAGACGCGATTGGCCGCGGGCATCAGCGCGATGACGCCAAACTCCTGTCTTTGTCGAGCACACTGCCCTCGTCCTTGATGGCAATCTTTCTGGCGAGGCGCCCACCCGGATGTCCACAGCGACGCTCACGCCCAGCTTCATCACGGCGTCAAAGACCACGACCTCACTGAGCAACATGACGGCGACCGCAATCGCTAAGCCGAGGCAACCATGGCGCGGCCGGGCTAGCGGAAAGCCGCGGCCGAACTGGCGGCGGGCTCTAGAAGGGTGAGGTGATTGAAAGCCCACACCCATGCGCACGAGGCGTCACAAAGAGGGAGTTCTTGCGCTGGTGGGCGCGGAGAGAGGCGCTAACGATCTCGCACTTACGTCGTGGCCGGCCATTCCAAATACGGCTCGAAGCTATCCCTGATATAGCCCGGAAGCCAATCGAGCGACTGCTCAGCGGCCGCTGATTTAAGGCCACACTCCCAGACTACGATTACGCGCCACTCTTCCGAGAGTAGCTTTTGGACCGCAAGGGAATCTCGTTCGACGTTGGAGGAGAACTTGCGCTGCCAAAACTCAACATTGGTGCCGGGTGTTGTTGCAAGCCGGCAATTTAAATGCCGATGCCAAAAGCAGCCGTGAACCAATATGACAGTGCGGTACCTTGGCAGTACCAGATCTGGACTGCCCGGAAGAGAGCGATCGTGCAGCCGATATCGAAAGCCTGCCTTATGAAGAAAGCTCCGTAAGCGCATCTCCGGGCGAGTGTTCTTGCCTCGGATACCGGACATCATGCGGGACCGCGTTTCGGCCGAAACTACATCCACCATGAGCGATGACTGCAATAGTGAAGTCGCTCGGACCTGCTGCAATATGGCCAAGCGGGGGAACTCCTGATCGCCCATACTCGACTGCAAGCTCCGTTCCTGGTAAGGTGCCGCTCTTCCAAGCTCTTTCCGTGGTAACAGATGCGTAGGTCAACACCACCAATACCCGTCGTCGACTTGTTTGCGGGCCCTGGGGGCCTAGGCGAAGGTTTCTCGGCTCTCGATGATGGCAGGGCATTTCGCATCATCGTTTCTGCGGAGATGAGCGAGCCTGCGCACGAGACGCTCCGATTGCGCGCATTCTACCGCCTGCTCAAGCGGGAAGGTCCCGCCGCCCTGAAATCATACTACCAGTTCTGCAATGGGCGAAGCGACACGCCATGGGACATGGCGACGCTGGCTGCATGGGAGGAAGCGGAACAGGAAGCGCGCCGGATCACACTTGGGACGCCGGAAGGCAATGCTGAGCTGGAGCGTGCCATCCGGGACGCCGGCCTAGGTCCGGACAAGCCTTGGGTTCTCATTGGGGGGCCACCCTGCCAGGCATATTCGCTGGTCGGCCGTTCGCGTAATCGCGGTAAAGCCAGCTACAAGCCCGAGGAAGATTACCGGCATTTTCTCTATCGCGAATATCTCCAAATCATTCAGAAATACAAGCCTGCCGTCTTCGTTATGGAGAACGTCAAGGGTATTCTGACTTCGCGAGTAGGCGAACAGAGAATCTTCCACGATATCCTCGCCGATCTCGCCTCCCCCGACTCCGCACTGGGGAAGCAAGCAAAGCACGAATATGCGATTCACTCGCTGGCGTCGCAAACGGCTTTCCATGGCGACATGTCTCCGGATGACATTGATGCTCGCGAATTCGTCGTTCGAGCCGAGGACTACGGTGTACCGCAGGCACGCCATCGCGTAATCCTGCTGGGAGTTCGCAAAGACATAGAAGCAACTCCGGCACAGCTTCAGCGTGCTGAAGAAGCGCATCTCGAAGAGGCCTTGTATGGATTGCCAAGACTACGAAGCGACTTGAGTCGGCGTTCCGAGCAGGTGGCCCCTTGGGATCAAATCGTGAAACAACATCTCACCGAGCTGTTGAACGAAACCAAGGGCCGTGCTGATCTAAAACGGCTGCGGGTGGAGTTGAAGGAAGCGATTAGCGGCCTCTCGGACGATCTTGGCACCGGAGACGTTCGACTGCCGCGAACGAAGTTCGATTTCACACCCTGCACACCGTTGCAGAAGTGGTACCACGACGACAACCTTCGCGTCTGGCTAAATTCAGAAACGAGGGGCCATATGAGCAGCGACCTCAGGCGATATGCCTTTTCGGCTGCGTTCGCTAAAGCCTTCGAACGTTCGCCCAAGGGGCACGAAGACTTCTCGTTACTGAGCGGACTTCGCCCCGAGCATCGCAACTGGGAGTCTGGCAAGTTTGCCGACCGGTTCAGGGTGCAAGCGTACGACCGTCCGTCCACCACGATCACCAGTCATATCGCGAAGGATGGGCACTACTTCATCCATCCTGATCCCAGCCAGTGCCGAAGTCTTACGGTACGGGAGGCCGCACGATTACAGACGTTCCCCGACAACTATTTTTTTCAGGGGAACCGCACCGAACAGTTCCACCAAGTTGGCAATGCCGTCCCTCCACTGCTGGCGTACAAAATTGCGAAGGTGATAGCTGCAATGGAGCTCGACTCGGAACTGACATTACTCGCTCGAGTTGGCGAATAGCAGAGATCCATGCTATAGAGATGAGCCCGCCAAGAGAGCTTCGGCGGGGGCCCGGGTTTTCAGACTGGGATCGGCATCGGGATTGCGCGACAGCATTGCCAGCCCACCACGGCTAGTAAGTGGAAGTCAAACGTGTACCAAACGTGGCAGTTGAAACGCTATGCCAGCACTCTGCCCTTTTAGCCCACTCGGAGATCATTCGGCCGCCGGAAGTCTGATGCAGACACGCACTCACTTCCGTCGCCAACGCCAAGATCTCGCGTGACAGATCGTGGCTGATATCTTGCTTTTGCCAGATGATGCCAAGGTCAATCGCTTCGCCTCTCAGCACAGACAGCATAGCAACGGTATACGCTGTGATGTTCGCTTGGAAGGCCGGAAACTCCTTGCTCACCCGTATCGCCTTCTCCGCAGCCTTGAAGACAATGGCACAGGCGATCATCTTCTTGTACTCGGCCGCATCCGGAATTGACTCTTCTCCGTCGCCGGGAGCGTCCACCATCTCTTCCATGAATGCCTTGAAGTTCTTTTGTCCCCCCAAGCTTACAAGATCTGGACGGCGCTTCCATGCACAAACATACTTTGCAAGATCGGTTTTCGTGATCTTGCGCGCAGGTGGCATTGATTCCTGCAGGCGCTTGATGCCTGCCGCTGTTTTCCCCTCTCGCTCAAGCATGACCTTGTAACTGCCCGCGGCGCGCTCGTAGAACCAGCGTCCGTATCCATCGGGGCAATATGTCGTCAATGCGAGCTTCTCGATTGCGACGTGGAAGGGCTTGTTGGCCGAAAGATCCGACGCGTTCACTTTGTTCTGTGAATTTGCGTACTTGGATATATCGGCGATCAGTTCTTCCTCACGCGACTGGTCAAGTTCACCCAAGACAATGATTTTCGCGGGGACACGAACCGGCCCGAGATCGGTCGATGGATACTTCTTTTTCGTGAAGAACATGGAGGCCGTCGTCTGTCCACCATTCACGATCTGCATGCCCTTCAGCCACGATATACCTGCACCGCCTTCAACACGGCCGATACGGGCTTCGTCGGCAACGATGACGATTCCGTTGTTGAAAGCCATGAAACGTCCGGGGGATTCTCGCAGGGTGTTACTGATTCCTTTGTTGACTTCCTTGCTCGGGCTCAGAAAAGATCGCACGTTGGCTTCCAGTACCCGCGTGCCAAATTTCTCGTAGATAAAACGCAGGGCCTCGCCAGGGACCACGGTCATTGCGTAGTCGTACTCCCCGTTCTCCCCTGGCACCCAGACGCAAGGCAGCGCTTGACCACACACTTCCTCGAAGTTCACAACAAGCTCGTCGCGAGGCTTGCCTTCTTGCCAATGGTTGTAGAGGCGAACGATATCCATCACTTCGAGCTTGACGGTCTTTCCGGCAATTTCTCGTGGACGGAACACGCGAGTTTTCACTTGCGCGTCGGTTAGCACATAGATTCTTATCTGATCGAGATCGCTATAGACTTTCTCGATGGTGAGGACCATCGGATATGCGTCATTGGACTCGTCCATCTTCGTTCCGAGCTTTCCTTCCACGCATGCGGAGAGGAAGCGCGAGCAATGCTCCGCTGCCTTCGCGACTTCCGGATCCGAGATGGTCGCGAGCTCAGTAGCGCCCTGATAAAGGTTGACGAAAAGATCGAGCTGATCGCCATCATCAGAAACCGCATACCCGCTCAAACGGACTGGGGAGTTACCGACCTTCGCTGTGTAATGGCATGCCACCGGGTCTCCGCACGTCATACCTGAATCCGCCATGTGTTTCGCCACCACTTCCGTGAAGACCAGCTCGCCAAAAGGCATGTCGATCCCCGGACCGGTCCTGTCGGCAATCTCTGCGCGAATTTGTTCTTGTGTCTGATGAAGGAATTCCAGCAGTTCCATCTCACCGCCCCATAAGGATTGAAAGCATCTGGGTGATCGGAGTCGTGTCCCCTACCACTTGGTCCAGGTCAATGTCGTAACGAGCGGCGCGTACGCCTGGGGGCACCGTACCAGGCGTGAGCCGAGGAAACCCGTCGGTCACCAGTCGGAAATCGCACGATACGTTGGCGAGCTTGCGTACATATCGGTCGGCCTGCGAATCAAGGTATCCTGCATGAAGCAGCGCGACACGGAGATCCGCCACAGATGCACCGGCCTCGGCCAGTGCGTCTTCAAGCGTCTTCACCAGCATCGGCAATGTCATACCTTCTTCGCATGGCCGGAATCGACATGCGCACACGTAAAGCGGTTGCCGAACAGAGTCGTCGAGTTGCTCAAGCGAGAGGATCTTCGCCGGGAAACCGGCGATTGCTAGCGTGCTCTTCACCTCGATTGCACCCGAGCCAAGTTCGAAGTCTTGAAGCCCGTCCAAGGGACCCACCCAAGCGTTCAAAGCAATTTGCGCTGGAACACCGTTCGCCAACAGTTGATTGAGGCAAGTGAGTTCACCTGCCAACCCAAGTTCCGCTTCCGGACCTAGCGCCAGATCACCGTTCTTCATGAACGATTGCCACGCGCGAATGCGGCCCAAGAAAGCTTGAAAGAGAGCACCATCGTGAGCCGCTCCGCGAGAGGCGAGCACGGACGATACGTCCTCCGCCATCAACGTGAACATATCGAGCGAGGCCGACGCTTCGCGAATCAACGCGACCCAGGTCTTTCCATCAGCTTCTAGCTCTGCGCGCTCCACACGAAACCCATTGCCCTTGGGAAACGCTGCACTGTTTGCTTGGCTCAGCGTACGAAATCCAACGAGGATCGCCTCCGCGTTATCTGGAAAGTGTCGGCCCGCAAGGGCGCCGACGGTGCCGGCCGTCGAAATGGGGATGCACCGCCAGCCGGATTGCTGCCCCGTATCGGACAACGCGCGCCAGGCAAGAGCAATCTCAGACTTACTCTGAAGCGCCATACTGCTGCTCCCAGAGGACATTGTTCACCTTGTATTCCACCTTGGTGCCAGATTCGCTGCCAGGGAAGCTGATGCCGAACGCAATCACCGGCCCCTTGCCCTTCAATGAATCGACCTTCGATTCTTCCGGGTCTAGCAGATAAAGTAGCAATAGTGCCGTTTCAGGACGACGCGCAGCTCGCAGCGATATGCCGCTTGGCACAGTCGGTGCTTCGGTGCTGGAGTTTCTTCCGGGATCCTTGTGCCACTTTTTGCGAGTAGCATTCAAAGCCGAAAGCCAAGCGGTCTCTTCGATATCGAGACCTTCGTCCCTCGGTGACAGCAGGCGGCCGATTGAATAGCGATCGTCGTGCTTTGGTTTCGCCGTACGCACCATTCGCGGGACAGGTTGTCCTCCAACCTCCTCCACTCGCTCGTTCACACTACCTCCGATCACTGCAACCGTCCAAGACGTCAACTCACCCGCTCTTGCCATCGCGGCGACGAACTCTGCAATCACTCGCGAGTTTACTTTAAGGGCTTCAGGATGAGTCTCGTAGTCCTGCAGGAAGGCGACCACAGCCTCCCAGGACACGTCTTTCCACATGGCCGCAGCCCAAGACTCCGTCGTGCCATTTCGCTTCTGAGAGGGCTTCCCTCGCGACGGGCCTAGCGTCGCGGATAGACGACGGAACGCGTCCAGATTGCTTTTATGCTTTACGGGATCTCGGAAGAGAGTCACGGTTTCCACGACGCTCCCGCTAAACGATAGGTAAAGCGATTTGGCCGAGCGCATTTTCAAGCGAGAGGTCACCATGAGCACCGGATGGGACTTGACCTTTAGGCCGAAATCAATCGGCTTTCCACCGCTAGCCACCATCTCGTCGAACTCTTCCCTCAACTCCTCCGCAGCATCTGCGATGTGTTCGAACCACTCCACCAGCTCACTAGTCGTATAGAGCCGGCACACATCCAGGTAGCCAGGGCGGTACCCGAACCAGCGCCCCATCTGCATCAGCGTGTCATACATGCGAGACGCCCGGAGGAAATAGCTGGTGCAAAGGCCTTCGAGAGTAAGCCCGCGCGCAAGCTTGTCCCCGCCCACGGCAATCACTTTCAGCCCGGTCGCACTATCTGCGTAATCGAGCGCATCCTTGGCCGTGCCATTGATCATCCGAACACTGATAGCTTCCAGGACAACGGGCAGAGCTTCTACGATGTGTTCCCAGGTCTCGCTCGTACCGGTGGCTGACAGAGACGATGCAGCCATTGCCTCTGTGGTCGGCACGAAGTCGTTCCGCCAGAGGTCTTTCAACCGCGCCAGGATGGGTTCACTCCCAATCTGTCGCAACACGCGCTGGCGCATGTGGCGCACATAGCTGTCGATGCATTGATGGACCACCTGTTGCACGGCATTGAATCTCGTCACGTGTACGAGCATGGAGGAGTGCTCCCCTCCTTGACCTCTCAGTTGGCGAATCGCACAGGTGAGGATGAACGCATCGATCGCCTCGGCGAGAGACTCGGGCAAGCCCGACTCGGTTGAGGGGTCATGCGGACGATAGGTTGCCTTGTGAGAAACCGGCATCCAACCTGACTTGCCATCCTCGGAGCAGTGATCGGAAACCACTCGCACCAGCGGCAAGCCGCCCTCCCGCCCATCTGGCCCTGCAAGCCCGAATACCTTCGTCGGACCAATGTAGTTGGACGGGGCTCCGAGATTCACAATGAAGCTCGACGGAAACAGGTCCCGGCCCTCGTCATGCGTAGCACCACGCTCGTGAATGAAGATGTTGGCAAAAGGAGTGGCCGTGTAGCCCACGTACGCCTTTCTTGTGAAGGCATGCAGGATCCTGCGTATCAGGCTGTTGATTGCTGTAGGCTGATGCTCGGGATCAGGGACGCCATCCTCGCCAATCAGCTGCTCGCCCGTATCCACAGACGCGTGATCCGCCTCATCGTCGATGACGAGCAGGGGAAGGTTCGTAACGATGCGGCGCCCCGTATCTGGATCCGATGCATTCGCAACATGACTGGTGATCCAATGCAGCAGTCGCTGCAAGACCGACTTGTTCTTCTTGATGACGAAGAGCCAGGGGCGCTGCTCGGGTGTGATGCCCAAATTCTTGGCAACCTTTGCGCTGAAATCCCCGTTATCCGATCGATTGGTCGCGTAGTTCGGCCGAATTGCAGGGTCGCCGTCAATCACCCCCACTCCGATGACGTTAAGTGCTCCATCCTGGAAGGCGCTGGTGGCATAACCAAGGAAGCCTTCGTCGAGTCGCATCTGCGTTTGCGACCGCAGGTTGTTATGCATGCCGGCGAGGACCACGATGATCTTGTAGCCTGCATCCGCAGCCTTGCTGATCAGACCCGTGTAGTTTCCGGTCTTCCCCGACTGCACGTGCCCGACTACCAAGCCACGACGGTCCCAGCTTCCGGGACGAAGAGGATCCTCGAGCGAACCCAGTACATCGTCGGTCGAAGCATCAAGGCCGTCAATGGCCGACCAAGGCAGCTTCGCCTCCTGCCATTCACGATAGCGTTGCCAATAGCGCCAGTTATTCTTCCGCTCGGGAGTCAGCCATGGCTTGTGACCAACGTTATCGACGAGCGACGTATCCTTGCCAATCCAGACACTGAACCGGCGAATCAGCTCTTCCACGACCCATTCGCGATCCAGACCCTCCACCCAGCCGCGGTTGAGCATCAAGGCGAGCGAAATCTTCTGCTCGATCACTGCCGGCGTGATGCAGGACTTGTCCTGCTCTTCCTGCAAGAGCATCTGGACGACTTTCAGTACATTCAGGCTGTTCGCTTCGTTGAGCATTGGATGCCTTCCAACCCGTCGCTACGACAGGGTCGATATCAGTTGCGGGTAGTTACAGAAGGGATCTGTATGCAGGAGCCGCTCGCGCGCCATCTCGACAGACATCCCCTTGTGCTGAACCATGGTGCGGAATAGCACTCGCAAAACGTCTGCAACTTCTTCTGGAGGCGAGCCGCCAAACCCGGTCCGCGGACTTTCCCGGTTCTCGGCCGTATCTAGCCAGATACGCTGAACGGGGATGGTCTCCTCGATGACCCTCAGCATCGCTTTCACTTGGGGCAGCAAGCCTCCTGCTTCGTCGAGGACTCCGCGCACAGCCGCGTGGTCGAGATCGATCCGATATCGCATTCCGCCGGCGAAGTGTTCAGCGCGCCAGGCTTGTTCCACAGGCTTGTTGTCTGCGGTACGAGGCCCCATACCCCGATGCACGAAGGCCCGACGCGCACGCGAGCGTGTGTTCTCGGCGAGTTGGATCAACCAAGCCCGCAGCGCCACGGGTGGGCGAGCCGTTGACTTGCGGATATCGATCTTCCAATCTGCATCAGCAGAGTTCGGAATGTCCAGCCGGATACGGGCAAGTCGATGCGCTTCATCCTTCGTCCATGAGCGCCCCTGGCCAAGTCCGAGCCAGCTCCCGGCCACCAACAGGCGCCGATTCCGATAGACGTAGAAGCCCTGCTGCGACGTCCAGCCATCGGGTCCCTGCGCATCTTCATATTCCTTGGGACTCAGCCTGTCCTTGTGCGGCAGCACATGGCACTTCGCCTCGACGCCGTTCCCGTGTGGTGAGCGCGAAAGGGGCGATTCCCATGCTTTGGCAGGATGGCCAGCGAGGAACGGGTCCCAAGGCACCAGTCGCTTGCCGTTGATAGTGATTTTCAGAGATGGACGCGTGCCTTCGAGGTAGCGATGGAAAACCATCGACAGGTGCAGCTCTACGCGATCGATGAGTTCGAGGAAGTCCTGTTCTTTGAAGCCGTCCGTCACGATTCGATCGAGACTTTCCCATAGCACGAGTGTGCCGTGCCGTGCTTCTTTGACAGGCTCTAACCAAGGCTCCGATCCTGGTGATGGCCCCTCAAGCAAGTACCATCCGTCGCCAGTGGATTTTGCCAACACATCGAGATCCCACCGCAGACAGTGAAAACCATCCTGTCCACAAGATGCGACGGTCAGCCGTCGGCATTGGGAGAACGATGCGGTTTTCAGGCCAAGCCCGAATCGGCCGAGATCAGCCGCCGCACGCTCCTCAAGCGGATTGCGCTCTCCTAGGCGCATGGCCTTGTCGATCGCCTCGGCATTCATACCGCTACCGTCGTCCTGAATGGAAACCCGACTTTCGCCGCCGGCCCATTCGAACCGGATTGCGACGTGAGTCGCATCGGCGGCAATGCTGTTATCGACGATATCCGCCAAAGCAGTTGCCGTGCTGTAACCTAACCCGCGGAGCGCTTCAATCATGGCCGCCGCCTTCGGTGGAGCATGGCGGGAGAACGGAGGCGGGGCAGACTTCGTCGATGTTTCCATCTTTTAGTGTTGGCTCTTTCTATCTATCAAGACGCCGCACTCAATCTGCGTCCAGAAAAGCGGCTAAGGCGGTGGACCGATTGGGATGCTTCAATGTGCGTAGCGCCTTGCTCTCTATCTGCCGAATGCGCTCGCGCGTGACATCGAACAATCTCCCAACCTCCTCCAAGGTGAAATCGGTCTTCGTCTCGAGTCCGAATCGCAGCTTCAAGACTTTCGCCGATCGCGGCGGCAGGTTGGAGAGGGCGTAGTCGATCGCTTGAGCCATCTGGGCTTTGAACAGGGATTGTTCGGGAGTGGGAGAAGGGTCCATCAAGCCATCGCCAATGCTCTCCTCAATTGCGCCATCCGAACTAATGTCCAGAGACGTAGGCTCCCCCCCAGCAATCCGGAGGTACTGCTGGACCTTATCCTCGGAAGCATCCAGCTCTCTGGCAAGAGTCGTCACATTGGGCAAGGAACCCGTACGCTGCTCGATCTGTCGGGAGATGCGATTCAAGCGGTTGATCGACTCCATCATGTGCACTGGAACGCGAATCGTCCGAGCCTGATCCGAAATTGCGCGCGTGATTGCTTGCCGGATCCACCAGGTGGCGTAAGTAGAGAACTTGAAGCCGCGTCGATACTCGAACTTGTCCACGGCTTTCATCAAACCAATATTCCCCTCCTGAACAACATCAAGGAAATCGAGGCCGGAGGTCGAATACTTCTTTGCAATCGAGACGACAAGCCGCAAGTTGGCGTTTGTCATCTCATGCTTTGCTCGTAGCGTGCGCGATTCGCTCGCCTGCACCCTGGCGTGAACGTTCTTGAGCTCCCTTAGTGGCAGTCTCACCTTGGACTGCAAAGCAACAAGTTGTTGCCGTAGTTCCAGCAAAGCAGGGGCTTGGCGCTTGAGCAGTTGCTGGTCCGGTACGCCCGCAGCACTGGCCTTCGAAAACCAGTCGAGACCGATCTCGTTCCCGACAAAATGCATCTCGAAGACGGCGGCTGGGATGCCGCATTTATCCACTGCAATGCGACGGATCTCGCTTTCCAGCTCGCTGCACCGGACGACACATCCATGCAACGTGTCGCACAGTTGCGCCACGGCGCGATTCGCAATGCGAATCTTGCCCAACTCCGTGCGAATGGCGTCGCGCGCGCGGTCGTATGGAGCGGATCCATATCCATCGTTCTCCAGCGCCTGTTCCATTGCTTCGAAGTGCGGCGCGATTGCACGAAATATTTCCAACGCGTTCTGCTTGAGCACCACGAGTTCTTGCGACGAAGAGTCATCGGCGGAGTCGTCGTCTTCATCGACACGTTCGTCGTCAATTGCGCGCGTTACGCCCGACGGAAAGTAATTCTCATCGCTAATAGATATCTCATCGCCGACATCCAGATCGATCAGGCCATCAATGAGCTCATCGATGCGAGCTTCGTCATTGGCGACGCGTTCGGCTGCGGCTAGTAAATCTGCAATGATCGATGGACAATCACATAAGGCAAGGACTGTGTCCCTGAGCCCCGCTTCGATGCGTTTAGCTGTCGCAACTTCCTCTTGGCGCGTTAGCAGATCGACCGCACCGATATCACGGAAGTACAACGCACCGACGCGGTCCGCGGTGCTATTGAGTCTCTCCTGCAGGCGTGCAAGCGCGGCCGCGGCGAGGTCTGCATCAAAAGCATTTGGCTCAGGAGTTCCGTGTCTCGGCGAAAGGTCTTCCGCGTCAATGATGATGGGCAGATCAAGCAGGATGGCGATAAGCAGGGGAACAACATCTTTCCCTGCATCTCCAAATTGCGAATCGCACGCAGCAGCGATTGAAGAAGAAGACAACCTCCCGACGGCCAAACCTTCATGGATGAGGTCAGCGATGAGTGACAGATCGCCCGATTGGGGGACGAAGACACCCTGCCCTTCGGGCAAGTCAAAGGACACGTCCGTCCAATCCGCATCGCTATCTTGCGGCTTATGCCGGCTGATCGCTTTCTGCTCCTCTTCCGCTACCGCTCGACAAACAGCGTCGTTTGAAGGGATCGCAGAGATTTCCTCGGGGGCCCATCCGAACAATTCCCCTTCATCAGCAATCAAGTTGGAAGTGGCCGAACCAACTTGCGTTGCCCCCTCGTCAATGCTCTGAGCGATGGCTTCCGTAGCGAGACTGGGACGGATATCGACATACCCGGCCGAGGGAATTTTTGGGAAATCGGAAACGCAGGATAGGTTTTCCGCCCCGCGAACGATCATGGGTGCCGGCACGGGCGTCGACTGTTGCACGATGGATGCGAGTAACTCGACCACGTCCAATTTCTTGGAAGCTAGCGCTTTGGAGTAGGCGGTCGCGCCCATCTGGTCGGTGGCTAACGGATCCGCACCGTTTTCGACAAGCAGCTTGCAGACATCCAGATGGCCGTTGGCTGCGGCGATCATTAGCGGCGTGTCACCATTTGCGTCACGCGCGTTAGCGCAATCGGACCTGCGAAGCTGGAACGCCACGGCGGCTGTCACGCCGCTTTTCAGCGCAAGCTTCAGCATTGGATGCAGCTTTGCCGGCTCCCAAGTGCTCATCTGTCTTCTACATAATCTATGACGTCCCGGCGGACGGGTTACCGCTATTCGACAGAACACTGTCCCCTACCGGCGCTATTCCGCCCCTGACCGTTGCTGCTCAAGGGCCGACAGAAGAGCGATCTTTCGATTCCATCACAAGTTACGATAAGTTACAACTTGGGAAATCACCCACTTCTGCGCTTGGTGACTTTGTGCGATGCGACATGGCTTGGCTACGTTGCAAACAAAAACCCCGCGGAGCAAGGCTGCGCGGGGTTTTCTAGGCAACGCTCGGAAGCGTTGGAAGGGAATCTGGTGCCGGCTGCAGGACTCGAACCCGCCACCTGATGATTACAAATTCCCTTGTAAATCACTAAGTTACTGATACGCAAAGGAAATTGGCAATAACGTTCCGCAATACAAAACACTTTAACTTCAATAACTTAGCGTAATTGAATGTAAGCAGAAAAAACGCATCGGTGTACCGCAAGCGTACCGAAGATCCTCCGACAGACCAGCTCGGATCGGGCCGGCTACGCTTCCCTTCGGCAACGCGTGATCGTCCCAGGGCCGCTTGCCACGGCCATCTTTGGTGTCGGGAAATGAATTAGTGGAGCTCGCTGCCGATGAGATTGCGATACCGAGACGGCGGGACTAGCCGGACCTGGTTCATCGTATTACATGATCGGTATTGAGCGCCGAGCTGGGAAGCACGATCCGCGGGTCCAGAGCTTCCAGTGGATCGAACCGGAAGGGGTAGCGGGCTTCCCGCGAGGCCTTGTTTTCGCCGGCCCCTATGGGTGCAGCAAGGCGCAGTGCGCACCAGAGCTTGGTTTGCCGCTTCTCAATCGTCTCTTCCCGACCCGAAGCGACCGTGCCGCGATCAGTGGTGGACTGATGCGTTTCGTTGTCGCTTCCGCCCCATAGAGTCACCGCGATCGTCGTCGTCGTCGTCGTCGCCGTCGTCGTCGCCGTCGCCGTCGCCGTCGCCGTCGCCGTCGCCGTCGCCGTCGCCGTCGCCGTCGCTTCCATTCTTGCAAGCCAAGCTCTTCTGTACCGTCACGCCTGAATCAGGCTTCCCCTCTACGCTGAAGGTCCACCCGTTCGGCGGGTTGTAGACGGCGCGCGAGTTGTGTGTAATCGCCCGTAGGGTCAAAGAAGCACCGTGCAGGCGCGAATTTGCACGTCGACCCCGGACATTCGGTATCGAGTTGAATGCCTACGGCAGGGTGTTCCCACGCGCCCATCTTCGGCTTTAAGAAAGCAAGGAATGCGTTTGTGGCAACAAACTACCGGAACAGAATTAGAGCCATCGCGCTCGAGCGCGGAGTGCAGTATCTCGGTCACTTCACGCAGCTTACAAACCTTCCTGGGATCGTCAACCACGGACTCAAATCCAGGTTGCAACTAGTGGCTGATCAGCACGCCGCTTACGTAAGCGCGGAAGATCGGCTTGACGAAAAGTACGGCGCGATCTCTGTTTCTGTGTCCCGGGTGAGCGAGGCGCTTTTCAGACTGAAGCGTCACGCGAGTGGACACTCGGACTGGGTGGTCCTGGTTCTGTCATCGGCGATCCTGTGGGAACGCGACTGCCTGTTTTGCTGGACGAATGCCGCCACCAAAGAGATCAAGGATTGCCGCGGGTTTCGCGGCGGTCCTTGGGCATTTGGTGAGATGTTTGCAGGAAGCGACGCAGAGAGAGGTGGCATGGCCGCAAGCTGGCCCACGGATCCGGAAGCCGAGGTTCAGGTGCTGGAAAGCATCGCGCCAACCTACATTGTCTCGGCCATTGTCGGCGGTCAGAAGTGGGTTGAGCCCGTTCAGGATCTTCTCAACGCGATACCCGGCCCGCAGCGGACGGTTGAAGTACACCCGTTCGATTAGCCTCTTCCTGACACCTTCCGCCATTCGCAGCACCGCGAAAATCTCGGTGGTATCGCGGGCATCTCGATCGGCAGTGCCGCCGTGCGCCATAGGAGGCGTGGTTCCCCACGCAGCCGATCCCTTAAACGCACAAAGGCAATGATTTCTCCGGACGACACCATCGTTACCGTTGCGCCGTATTTCAAGCCTTACGTAGAACTGATTCGGGTTACTGGGGAAGACTACTACTTCCGTAAGGCTTCTACGTCATTGCTCAACGCCAATGGAAATAAGCGTATCTGGCACCCCAGGATCGAACACCGGATGCTTGCGCACCCCCACAGCGTCACCGAAGGGGAAACCTCTGAAGCAGGTGTCCGGCCCCCACCCCAGAGGAACGACTCTGCCTCCACTTAGGGACCGTGTCGGCCGACCGCTTCTAGTCGGTCTCGGTCCTCGGATCGTCTGCGCGGGAGACTTGCCTGCGTCAGAGGCGACTACCGACCCTTACCGGACAAAGAAGACTTGCGACCGAGCGGCTGCTATCAAGCGCTTGACTCACCGAACGCTTGGCGTCGTGCGTGTTTATGTTGCGGCCCACTATGTAAGTCTCTCAGGCATTAAAATTCCGCCTTTTCGCGGAGTCATCAATAAGGTTGCAAGTGAATTAAAATGCACTACCCGAACGGCGCACCTTGAGCAAGTTCCTTGCTCAATCGGGATACGCCGTTGCAGAAGGTGAACCAACTTGGCCAATCCCGCTCAGCGAAGACTAATTCCGCGCATCAAAAAGGCGACATGAACGATCAGCAAGCTATCAACTCAGCCCCCTCCATGGAGACCACGAAGGCCTCCGACACCACTCTGTCCGCATTCATCTGGAAGAACGCTGAGGACTTGTGGGGCGACTTTAAGCACATTGATTTTGGCAAGATCATCCTTCCGTTCACGCTGCTTCGCCGCCTGGAGTGCGTACTCGAGCCCACTCGCGACGCGGTCCGCCAAGCCCACGAGAAGTTCAAGGACAAGGGCCTCGATATCGACCTCATCCTGCGCCAGACGGCAAAGCTGCCGTTCTACAACACGTCGCTGTACGCGCTGAACACCTTGGGCGCTACCAAAACCAAGGCCAACCTTGAGGCCTATGTCGCTGGCTTCTCGGACAACGCCCGCGTCATCTTCGAGCAGTTCAACTTTTCGGACACGATCGCCCGCTTAGCCCGCGCGGACATCCTGTTCAAAATCTGCCAGAACTTCGCCAACACCGACCTGCATCCGGATGTTGTTCCGGACCGGGTGATGTCCAACATCTACGAACACCTGATCCGCCGCTTCGGTGCCGAGGTCAACGAGGCGGCCGAAGACTTTATGACCCCGCGCGACGTCGTCCACCTAGCCACCACCCTGCTTCTGGATCCGGACGACGAGCTATTCCGCAACAACCCTGGCCTGATCCGTACCCTCTACGACCCAACATGTGGTACCGGAGGCTTTCTGACCGACGCGATGAACCACGTCGACGGGTTCAGTGCCCAAGGTAAGGCCCCGCCTGTGCTGATTCCTTTCGGCCAAGAGTTGGAACCGGAGACCCACGCCGTTGCACTGGCGAATATGCTGCTGCGCCGCCTGGAAACCGAGCCCTCCCGCGATCTGTCAGCCAATATCGCTGGTCCCAAGTCCACGCTTTCCCAGGACGCCTTCTCCGGCAAGCACTTTCACTATTGCCTCTCCAATCCACCTTTCGGCAAGAAGTGGGAGAAGGATCAGGCGTTTGTCGAGCGCGAGGCCAAGGAGAAGGGCTTCGAGGGCCGTTTCGGCGCCGGCACGCCGCGAGTGTCGGATGGCTCGATGCTCTTCGTCCAACACCTAGTCGACAAGCTTGAACGCCCCGCCAAAGGCGGCGGGCGCGCGGCCATTATTCTGTCCGGATCGCCGCTGTTCACCGGCAACGCCGGCCAGGGTGAGAGCGAGATCCGCCGCTGGCTACTCGAGAACGACTACATCGAGGCCATCGTCGCCCTGCCCACCGATATCTTTTTCCGCACGGGTATCGGCACCTATATTTGGCTGCTGACCAACAAGAAGCCGGATGCGCGCAAGGGCAAGGTCCAACTGATCGACGCCACTGGCCTCCACAGCCCGATGCGCAAGTCCGAGGGCAACAAACGCCGCTTCATCAGCGATGATCAGATCCAAGTCATTGCCCGCCTCTACGCCGACTTCGAGACAGGCGAGAACATCCGCATCGTGGACTACCGCGATTTCGGCTACCGCCGCATCAAGGTCCAGCGCCCGCTGCGCCTCGCTGTCCACGTCACCGAAGACACCTTGACCGCCTTGCAGTCCGCCAAGGCCTTTGCAAAGCTGGATGAAGCGGAGCAGGCGGGTTGGCTGGCCCTGTTGCGCCAACACTTGGGCGAAAGTTACCCCTATACCTGGCTGGACTCTCTCCCAGCCGCCGCCAAGAAGGCCGGCCTGGGCAAGGTCGCCAAGCCGCTGGCAACCGCTCTGGAAAATGCACTCTGCGTGCGCGACCCGGACGCGCCTATCGTGGAAGTTGATGGCAAGCAAATGGCGGACAAGGAGCTGGAGGACTTCGAGAGCGTGCCGCTTGGCCAGGCTATCGACGCCTACATGGCGGCCGAAGTGCTTCCTCATGTTCCGGATGCCTGGGTGGATACCAATTACACCGACGAACGCGATGGCAAGGTCGGCAAGGTCGGCTACGAGATCAATTTCAACCGCTACTTCTACAAGTATGTGCCGCCACGCGACCTCCACGAGATCGATGCTGAGCTCAAGGCGGTAGAAGCGGAAATTGCAGCGCTATTGGATGAGGTGGCGAAATGACACCAGCGCAAAGTAATCATCCTATGAAGTACTCCGGCATTGAGTGGGTAGGAGAAATTCCCGCTCACTGGTCGACGCAGCCTTTCTACTCGTTTGCGGAAGAGGTCGATCATCCGAATGCCGGCATGAAGGAGCGCAATCTGCTGTCGTTGAGCTACGGCCGCTTGGTCCGAAAGGACATTGATCGCCTGAATGGCCTGACTCCAGCCAGCTTCGAGGGCTACAACGTCATCGAGGCCAACGACATCGTCTTTCGGCTTACCGATCTTCAAAACGACCAGACTAGCTTGCGATCCGCCCGAGCCCAGGAGCGCGGCATCATCACCTCCGCTTACGTCACCGTCCGCCCTCATGCCAATTCGCGCTTCTTTGAGTACCTGATGCGCTCGTACGACACAACCAAGGTGTTCTATGGGATCGGCGGTGGCATTCGGCAATCCATGAAGTTCGCGGATCTCAAGCGCCTTCCTGTTGTCGTCCCACCAGATGACGAAATGGAGTTGATCGCCTCCTACCTCGACTACGCCACCGCCCGCATCGACGGCCTTGTCGCCAAGAAGACCCGCTTTATCGAGCTGCTGCGCGAGAAGCGCCAGGCCCTGATCACGCACGCCGTGACCAAGGGGCTGGATGCGGGCGTGCCGATGAAGGATAGCGGGGTCGAGTGGCTGGGGGAGGTGCCGGCGAGCTGGACCATTGGCGCTGCCCGCCGCTTCTTAACGTTCAATCCATCCAAGAGGGAGATCGCTAGGCGCTCCCGCGACGAGGAAGTTTCCTTTTTGCCAATGGAGGCAATCAGCGAACGCGGCGAGCTGGACCTTACGCGGGTACGGCCGATTGGTGAGGTTGAATCCGGTTACTCATATTTCGCGAACGGAGACACCGTCATTGCGAAGATCACCCCTTGCTTCGAAAACGGGAAAGGCGCCAGCGTAGAAGGGCTGGTCGGTGGAATCGGCTTTGGCACAACGGAGCTCATCGTTCTGCGGCCATCGCCAGGTACCGATGGCAAGTTTTCCTGGTGGCTATTCTCTGCGACTGGGTTCCGTTCTTATGCCGAGGGCCACATGGAAGGATCTGCTGGCCAGAAGCGCGTTCAGGATGAATGGCTTAAGGCCCAGATGATCGCCATGCCTCCTCTTCCAGAGCAGCGCGCCATCGTCGCCTACCTAGACCGTGCTACCGCTCGCATCGATACCTTGATCGCCAAGACCGAGCGCTCGATCGAATTGCTGCGCGAGCACCGCACCGCCCTCATCACTGCAGCCGTCACCGGCAAAATTGACCTCCGAGACGCGGCATAAGGACCAGCCATGCACCCCGCCTTTACCGACACCGCTCACCGCGAGAAGTACTTTGAGGCCTACATCGTCCAGCAGCTCGCCGCGCGCGGCTGGCTGGTGGGCGAGACTTCCGGCTATGATCAGAACCACGCCCTCTACCCAGAGGACCTAGTCGCGTGGATTAAGGCCACACAGCCGTCTAGGTGGGAGAAGCTGGTGGCGGGCAACGGTGACAAGGCCACGGGCACCCTCATGGACCGCCTGGCCCAGGCCCTGAACAAGGAAGGCACGGTCCACGTCCTGCGCCGCGGCATCAAGCTGGCCGGTGTGGGCGAGATCAGCCTGAGCGAGGGCCTGCCCGAGGACAAGCGCGACCCATCTGCCTGGGAGCGCTACGGGGCTAACCGTCTGCGTGTGGTGCCGCAGTTGAAGTACCGCCCCGGCAGCCAACTGGCCATCGACCTGGTCTTCTTCATCAATGGCATCCCGGTGGCCACGGCGGAGGTCAAGACCGACTTCACCCAGTTCGCGGGCGCGGCCGTGGAACAGTACAAGAACGACCGACTGCCGGTGGATCCGACCTCCCGTCGCGTCGAGCCGCTGCTCACCTTCAAGCGCGGCGCAGTCGTCCATTTCGCGATGTCGGATAGCGACATACGAATGGCGACCAAACTGGCCGGCGCCGACACTTACTTCCTGCCCTTCAACTTGGGCCGGGACGGCCATGCCGGCAACCCACTGCGCGCCGATGGGGAGTACCCGGTGGCCTACTTCTGGGAGCAAGTCTGCCAGCGCGACAATTGGCTGCGCATCTTCCACAGCTTCGTCTACACCGAGAAGAAGGACGCGGTCGACCTGGCCGGCAATCACCATAGGAAGGAGACGCTGATCTTCCCGCGCTTCCACCAGTGGGACGCCGTGACCCGAATGATCGCCGACGCCAAGGCCAAAGGCCCCGGCCAGCCCTACCTGTGTGAGCACTCGGCAGGCAGCGGCAAGACCAGCACCATCGCCTGGACCGCACACGACCTGATCCGGCTGCGCACGGCCAACGGCGATTCTCTGTTCCACTCTGTCATCGTGGTCACCGACCGCACCGTGCTGGACAAGCAACTCCAGGACGCCGTCCAGCAGATCGACCACCAGCACGACATGATCGCCGCGATCGGCGACAAGGACACCGGCAGGAGCAAGTCGGCAGAACTGGCTGAAGCGCTGGAGCGCCAGACTCCCATCATCGTGGTCACGATCCAGACCTTCCCCTACGCGATGGAGCAGATTCTTACCAACGGGAAGCTTGCTGACCGCAACTTCGCGGTCATCATCGACGAAGCCCACACCAGCCAGACCGGCACCGCCGCCTCGAAGCTTCAGGCTACCCTGGCGCTCCGGGATGCCAATGCCATGGAAGGCCTGACTGTCGAGGAGCTACTGGAGAAGATCCAGGCCTCGCGCGTCCGTCCGAAAAACGTCAGCTACTTCGCCTTCACTGCCACTCCCAAGCACGCCACCATGACCCTGTTCGGCCGGCCAGCCGACCCGAGTCAGCAGGCGAGCAAGGACAATTTGCCGATCTCCTTCCACAAGTACCCGATGCGCCAGGCCATCGAGGAGGGCTTCATCCTGGATGTGCTTCAGGGCTACTTGCCCTACAAGACCGCGTTTAACCTGGCCGAGCCAAGCAAGGACGGCAAGCGCGTGGACAGCAAGGCGGCCAAGCGCGCCCTGGCCAAGTGGCTCTCGCTTCATGCGACTAACGTCACCCAGAAGGTTGAATTCATCGTCGAGCACTTCGCCGCCAACGTCGCTCCACTGCTGGGCGGCTCGGCCAAGGCAATGATCGTGACATCTTCGCGTGCCGCAGCCGTGCGCTACAAGCGGGCGTTCGACGCGTACACGCAGGCGCATCCGCAGCACAATGCCTTCCGAGCCCTGGTCGCCTTCTCCGGTTCGCTGACAGGCAAGGAGGTCAAGCACCCATCCGACGACAATTTGGGGGACGACCACTTCGCCGCCCAGGATGATGAGCAGTTCACCGAAAGCGCCATGAACCCGCGCCAGTATGGCACCGATCTGCGCAAGGTGTTCGATCGTCCGGAGTTCCGGGTGATGGTCGTAGCTAATAAGTTCCAGACGGGGTTCGACCAGCCCAAGCTGTGCGCGATGTATTTGGACAAGAAGATCGCCAATCCAGTGGAGATCGTCCAGACGCTCTCCCGTCTCAATCGCATCGCCCCGGGCAAAGACACCACCTTCGTCGTCGACTTCGTAAACGACCCGCAGGTAGTGCTGGACGCGTTCGCCAAGTACGATGCTGGTGCCCGCATCCAGACCGTCCAGGATGCCAATGTAGTCTACGATCTCCAGTCCGAGCTGGAAAAAGCCGGTATCTACACGCCGGCCGAGGTGGCTGCCTTCACTGCGGTGCGCTTCAAGTCGGCGGCGGCCTACGCCGCAGGCGAGCAGGCGCAGCACAAGGAGCTTTACGCTGCGACTAGTGCGCCAACCCAGCGCTTTAACGATCGCCTACAAAATCTGCGCGGCGAGATCCAGTCGGCCGAGGCCGCTTTTGAGGCCGCCAAGGGCCAGGGCAATGAGCATGGCATGAAGGCCGCCGATGCCCGCCGCAACGAAGCTGCCGATGCGCTCCAAGGGTTACTGAACTTCAAGTCTGGGCTGGCCCGGTTTGGGACCCTCTACACCTACATCGCCCAGACCATCGAATTCGGTGATGCTAGTCTCGAAGGTTTCGCCAGCTTTGCGCGACTACTGTCCAAACGTCTGGAAGGCATACCGCCGGATCAGGTCGATGTCTCCGCACTTCTGCTGACCGGCTTCGACATCAAACCGAAGGAGCTACCTGACCCCGGCCAAGGCAACGAGGACGATCGGATCCTCAAGCCAGTGGGCCCCGGCGGCGATGGCCAGGCCGCGCTGCCGGTCTACCTGCGGCAGGTGATTGCCCGCCTGAACTCGATTTTCGGCGAGGCTACGCCTCTCACGGACAAGGTTGCCTTTGTGAACCACATCGCCGATATCGCCCGCGAGGACGCCAACACCATAGCTCAGATCGAGAACAACCCGCGCGAGGTGGCCATGAGCGGCAACATCAAGGGCACAGTCCAGTCCGCTGTCGTACGGGCAATGACCTCGCATTCCGACCTAGCCGAGCATGTGATGAAGAACGACCAGCAGGCCATGGCACCACTGGTGGCGTTGGTCTACGAGATGATCAAGTCGGGAACCAAGATCGATGCAGCTGCCGTTGGCATCTAATGCGCGGTTTCTTCAAGGTCGCTGATCGAGCAGACAGCGGGCGGGATAGCCAAGGCAGTCTGGCACCGGCCGCCAGAGCCGAGCTGAGCGCTGCAGGCCGGCCTGCCACCTTATCGGGGAACGGCCACGCTCGGGCATTCACCGGATGTACCGGTGGCGGGTCGGTTTGAGAAAGCTTGCGACAAAGGCGATATTGCAGCGGTCCGGATGAGTTGCACGGAGTTGGTCCACGGTATTGCCAACCACGGTAGCCAGATCGAGCTCAGCCGGAGCAATGTTGATACCAGCTGCTGCGGCAAGTACATCCAAGCAATGCATCTGGGGCCAGACGGAAAGTTCAGCTTGACCAAGAAAGGATAGGTTGGACGCGCCATGTCGTAGCCGCTCTTCTCGGCACAACGAGATCGCCGACTGCTCCCCCACCTGGCGCTTATGGGTCTCGGGGCGGAGCCCTGAGTTGAATGGAACGGACAACAGTGCGATGGGGCGAATGCCACGGAGTGCTTTTGTCTGGTGTACGTGCAAGACTCGTCGCGTACGTACATTCCCTATCCTGTCCAAGAGCTTGCTGCTCACAAGTCGAAGCTGCCGTCGAGTCTGGCGCAGAAGCTGTCCTGGAGGCCGACGTAGCGGTTCGCGTTGGACTCAACGGTGAAGGGGAATGTGACGGTGAAGCAAAGGCCCTTGATAGGTGCGAGGCGGAATTCAGTGCTGCAGCACTTCAAGCCACTGTGCGGCCTGCTTTTGGTAGCCGTACTTGCGCAAGAGCCGGCCGAAGACCGCCCATACCTCACCGATGGGAATCCTTCGACGTAGGGCCACCTGCTCGATCGCCATAACGACCACCTGGATCGGCACCTCATCAACGAAGTGCCCAACATGCGCCTCACGCCCAACAGGAACAGTACCGGTGATGAGAATGTCTTCCAGCTCGTCTTCGGTAAGCGTTCCGCGGTAGCTCACGCTGGAAGACTGAGCAGCCATCCAAAGCCAGCGGCGCGCCTTCAGCGGCTGCAATGTTCTCGTGTCGAGCCCCAGCGCGCGGGCAAGGGCGTGAGCGTCAGTAGCGCTCAGCATGGAGGCTAGACGCCGCGCCTGATCGATCGACAGTCCCAGTGCTCGGCATCGTTCCACCACGGCTTGCGGCTCGGTGCCTTGCGCAGAAGGTATCAGCTGTTCCAGATTTCCCAATTGTCGGAACACTCATTGCTATGGCAAGGCGAGCACAGCCGCTTTTCCACGCCTACCAGATTGACCTTGATTGCCGGCATGACACCGCATGCCTGACACGGCATCACGACGTCTTCGGGACGCTTACCAGCGGCGAATAGGCTCTTCAAATGTTCGGCGTCTAACCGTGGGGGCAAAGGCATGCGTTTCGTCCTCTTCGATGATTGGCTGGGATTGGCTGCTTTTTTCACCCGCGACCGCCGCGCTCTTCGCGGCTCAACCGGATGCTCCGAATCTTAGCCAACTCAAGCTCCGCCACTCCGGGTACAACGGTCCGCCCGTCAGTGCTCTGCGCTATGACAGCGGGATTGGCGGCCGGCAGGTCAAACAGCGTAGACAGCCTTGCGAAGGTGGACACTTCGCCCGCTGCCGGCGTAGCCCTTGCTGCGGCCGTAAAGTTACTGTTTTGAATATTAATAGAGTTAGTGTTAAGGCCACCGCGGTCGGATACCCTATCCGATACGCTATCGGAGAGCTGACGACCCTGAAGGTCGCCGGCTACTGTGGATAAGTTGCCATCGATCAAGAGGCCTAGCGCCTGTTGCAGATCACGCGGCAACTGCTTCGCGAAATCGGCAAGATACTCCTCCACCCATTGCGGGGGTATCTGAGAGATCTGAACAAGCGTCCGCTCCCGTAGCTTCTGGCCCACGGCCATCTTGGCCGAGTTGTGTGCCCACCAGATTTTGACCCAGACATAGCTGCTTTTGTCGTCGAAGCGAATCAGCTGCGCTTCCTGCAGGCGACGAAGCACTTGTGCCAATTGATCTGGCGTCCAGCCCATCTCCGCCGCGGCGACCCGCATCACGATTTGGTAGACCCCAATAACGTTGCTGCTCGGGGAGGTCAGGAGGTACAGCAACGTCGCCTTGTCCTCCTGGGTACATTCGGAGATGGCGGGAGAGCGCCAGAAGCTGGCATCGTCGATCGTACGTTGTCGGCCCATTTCAGGCCTCGTCCAAGAGCCTGGCCAGCTCAGTCGCGCGGAACAACACTCGGCGGCCGATCTTCAGCTTCGCTGGACGGAGCCGCTGCGCTAGTTCGTTGTCACCATTAAGAGTGACGCGGAGTCCCTGGGGGCTTCTGTTCAACAACGTGGCACAGTCGTCCAGTGACAACAGGACGCCGAACCGGCCGACGATCATTTGCTCAGTTTTGGTCATCAACGTTCCTTTGGCCGCTTCGACAGCGGCAGCAGCGCTTCAGTGGCGCAAGTTCAAGTACACTGATATCGCCCCGTCCGAGGCGACACTGCATACGCCATATTCCGGTATGGTGTACTCAATTTACACTGTTGTTATACACGTCACAAGTGGTGTGAGAGATGCCATTGGTCAGAGACTCCAATCGTCAAGAGGTCAGTGAGCGGCTCCGATGCCTGATAGACGATAAGTATCCGTCCAGGGGAAGGTTCACAGTCCTTGCCGAAATTAGCGGCATCTCGGCTGCTCGGTGGAAGAACTTCTACTATCGGAAGCAAGACGCCACGCCCGATATGCTGGAGTTTTGGTGTAAGAGCTACCCCATGGAAAAGGTGTGGCTCACTACCGGCATCGATCAGTCCGCTAAAGAGGGCTTTCCCTTTGCTGCGCCCATCCCACATGATTGGGAAGGGCAAACGGTGGGCGATCGTCTGAACTGGGTGATCAAAGAATGGGCATCCCCCAGCGGAGAGCACCTTTTCAGGTATCTCGAAGGGAAGTCGGGTGGGCGGATTCCCGCGGCGGACTGGTCGAAGGTTGTCCTTCGTATGGAGGAACCTACGATCGAGATGATCCGACTCGTCTGCAGCTATCGTCCACGTTTCACCGAGTGGATCATGCTGGGAAGCGTCAGTGGGGAACCTGCAGTCGATCCGACCGACCTATCCTCGATCGAGAAGTGGAAGGCTTGGCGCGCTGACATTTGGGCGCGCCTCGAGGAGAACGCAGTAGCAGAAGACTCCGAGCAGGCAAGCTGACGGCGAGTCGCATTACGTGCCAATCAGTCTATCCAACTTCCCGACCAGATCCTCCGCCCGAAGATGGGTGTAGCGCTTCAGCATCTGCATCGACTTATGACCGCTGATGGCCGCGACCTCTTGATCGCTCATGCCAGCCTCCACTAAGCGGCTCACCGCCTCATGTCGCAAATCGTGGAAATGCAGGTCCGCGAGCCCCAGCTTCTGTACGGCCGCCGCCCATAGCTTCTGGAATACGTAGGGCTTCCGCTTTCCGTCGCGCCCGGGCTCTCCAAAGAAGACTAGATCCGTTTCGGCAGGTCGAAGGGGGTTGTCGATAGCCGCCCTTAAGGCCTCTGTCGCCGTCCGCGTTAAAGGTACCAAGCGAATAGACCCGTTCTTTGTATCGGGTAGTCTGACGATACGTCGCTCCACATCGACCTGTGAGAGCCTGAGCCCAGTGATCTCGGACGAGCGCATGCCGCTCTCTATGGCGAGGGTCACTATCCATCCGAGCATTGGATTAGAGTGTGCCCTGACCGCGTCGAGCAGCTGCTGTTGCTGCGCAATGCTCAAGCGGCGACTCCGACCGGTTCCAGGACTCGGCTTACGGACGTTGGCGACCGGATTGAAGGTCAAACCGATGCCCCACTCCTGAATCGCGATGCGAAAGAGGTGACCCAGCAGCGCCAGCTCGATGCGGACTGTGTTGTTTGACTTACTAGCCGCTAGTCGCTCGTCACGATATTTGGCGACCAGCTCGGCGCCGACCGCCGCCATTGAGTACTTGCCAAAGAAGGCTTCGAGATGCTGGGACGTGAAGCGCTCACTGCGCTGCGTAGTCGGCTTTTTGGTCGTCGACACTTCCGCCAGGTAGCGCTTTAGCGCAGCGGATACAGTCAGTTTCTCGGACGGTGCGCGAGACAGATACACACCGCGAACCATCTCGTCCTCGGTTCTTCGCGCCCAATCCTCGGCATCGCGCTTGGTGCGGAAGGTCTTGGCCGTGGTTGGCCAGCCGGTCTTGCGGATGACGGCCTTCCACGTGCCGGAAGGCGTCTTGACAATGGTCGCCATGTACCTGTTCTGGGAGCTGACTGTACCGAAAATGTACTTCTCGGCGCCCAGAAAGCACAAGGGGTCACGCAAACTTCGCGTAACCCCTTGTTTTATATGGTGCCGGCTGCAGGACTCGAACCCGCCACCTGATGATTACAAATCAACTGCTCTACCTGATGAGCTAAGCCGGCATGTCTGGTGCAGACCGGGATTCTACTTGAAGCGGTCTGCCTTGACGAGGTCTTACTTGACGACCTTCAGGGCGGGCTTTTTGCCGCCTATCCGGGGCACCGGCGGCGGGTTGGGATCGTCGTCCTGCGGGGCCGTTTCCACTTCCGCTTCCACCGGCGCTTCGCTGTCGACCGAGCTCAGCTTGGGCGGCGGATTCAGTTCGCGTTCCGTTGCGGCCTGGGTGTCCGGGACGCTGCGCTCCACCGGGAAGGCCATGCCCTGGCCGTTCTCGCGGGCGTAGATTGCCAGCACGTTCTCCATCGGCACGTCGATCTTGCGCGAGACGCCGCCGAAGCGCGCGCTGAAGGTAATCCACTCGTTGCCCATGTCCAGACCGCTGGTGGCGTCGAAGCTGACGTTCAGCACGATCTCGTTGTTCTTGACGAACTCGCGCGGGACGCTTGTGTTGGCGTCGACGAATACGGCGATATACGGCGTGAATCCGTTGTCCGTGCACCATTCGTAAATGGCGCGAACTAGGTAAGGCTTGGTGGACGTTTCGGGCATGGAGCTTCCAATGGCGTCGGCCGCGCGGGGCGATCCGGAATCGGACCGCCTCGCGGACGGCTTAGCGGCGCATCACCTTTTCGGACGGGGTCAGCGCTTCGATATAGGCCGGGCGGCTGAAGATGCGTTCGGCGTACTTGAGCAGCGGCGCTGCGTTCTTCGACAGTTCGATGCCGTAATGATCCAGGCGCCACAGCAGCGGGGCGATGGCGACGTCGAGCATCGAGAAGTCTTCGCCCAGCATGTACTTGTTCTTGACGAAGATCGGTGCGAGCTGCGTCAGGCGATCGCGGATGGCGGCGCGAGCGCGCTCGTGGTTCTTCTCCGCGGCCTTGCCCTTCTCGTTCTCGAGAGCGTAGACGTGCGTGAACAACTCCTTCTCGAAGTTGAACAGGAACAGGCGGGCACGGGCGCGCTGGACGGGATCGGCCGGCATCAGCTGCGGGTGGGGAAAGCGCTCGTCGATGTACTCGTTGATGATGTTGGACTCGTACAGGATCAGGTCGCGCTCGACGAGGATGGGAACCTGGCCATACGGGTTCATCACCGAAATGTCTTCCGGCTTGTTGAACAGGTCAACGTCGCGGATCTCGAAGTCCATGCCTTTTTCGAACAGGACGAGACGGCAACGTTGGGAGAACGGGCAGGTGGTGCCCGAATACAACACCATCATGGTTGGATTCCTTGCAGGGCTAAGCCGAAGTTGGGTCAAACATTCTGTCAGAACCGACTATCGGAAAGCAAATTCGTTACAAATAGGCCGCAAAAGCGGCCCCAGATGCAACCAAAAAGAAAAGGGCCAGGGCGGCGTCGCATGGCGCAACCTCCGCTCTAGCCCCTTTGGGGACGATTACCTTACTTGACGTCTTTCCAGAAGGCGGCGTTCAGGCGCCACGCGAAGACCGTGAACACGCCGAGGAACAGCAGCACCCAGACGCCCAGGCGCTTGCGGTGGTTCTGCGCCGGCTCGGCCATCCAGTCCAGATACGTGACGAGGTCCGCAACGGCCTGGTCGTATTCCACCGGCTTGAGCTTGCCCGGCGTCAGTTGCTCGAAGCCGGCGAACTTGGTCACCTGCTCGCCGTGGTGGTCTTCCTTGACGAACTTGGCGGCGCGCTGGCCTTGCAGCTCCCACAGCACGTGCGGCATGCCGACGTTCGGGAACACCAGGTTGTTCCAGCCCGTGACGCGTTCGTCGTCGCGGTAGAAGGTACGCAGATACGTGTACAGCCAGGCGTCGCCGCGGGCGCGGGCGATCACGGACAGGTCCGGCGGCGCGGCGCCGAACCACTCCTTGCCGTCCTTGTGCTGCATGGCGATGGTCATCGTCTCGCCGACCTTGTCCGCGCTGAACAGCAGGTTCTCGCGGATCTGCTCATCGGTCAGGCCGACATCGCGCAGGCGGTTGTAACGCATCATCGACGCGCCGTGGCAGTTCAGGCAGTAGTTGACGAACAGCTTGGCGCCACGCTGCAGCGAGAACAGGTCGCTGGTGTTGACGGGAGCCGGCTCCAGGGGATAGCCCCCTTCCGCAGCCTGGGCGGGCGCACCGGCAAAGCAGGCGCCGGCGAGCGCGAGAATCGAAAGCAGCTTTTTCATGCTTGTGTCCTTGTCCTCTGTCTCTCGGGCTCAGTGGTGCTTGAACGTGACGCGATCAGGCACGGGCTTGAACTGGCCGACGCGGCTCCACAGCGGCATGGCCAGGAAGAAGGCGAAATACAGCAGCGTACCCAGCTGCGACACCTTCTCGCCCACCGGCGACGGCGGCTGAACGCCGAGGTAGCCGAGGACCAGGAACACCACGACAAATACCGACAAGATCGTCTTGTGGAAGCCCGGACGGTAACGGATCGACTTGACCGGCGAATGGTCGAGCCACGGCATGAAGAACAGGATCACGACCGAGCCGCCCATCACGACCACGCCCCAGAACTTCGCTTCGATGAAGTAGAAGCCCGCAGCCAGCAGCACGGCGACCGCGACGGCGATGCCCTTCACGCGCATGCTCTTCGTGCGCAGGAACAGCATGCCCAGCAGCACGGCGAAGAACAGCCACAGCACCGGCAGGAAGCTGGAGGTGGTCGCGCGCAGCATCGAGTAGAACGGCGTGAAGTACCACACCGGAGCGATATGCGGCGGCGTCTTCAGCGGATCGGCCGGGATGAAGTTGTTGTGCTCGAGGAAATAACCGCCGACTTCCGGGAAGAAGAAGATGACGGCCGAGAAGATCAGCAGGAAGCCACCCACGCCCAGCAGGTCGTGCGTCGAGTAGTACGGGTGGAACGGTACGCCGTCGAGCGGAATGCCGTTGGCGTCCTTGTTCGCCTTGATCTCGATGCCGTCGGGATTGTTCGAACCCACTTCGTGCAGCGCGATGATGTGCGCGACGACCAGGCCCAGCAGCACCAGCGGCACGGCGATCACGTGGAATGCAAAGAAGCGGTTCAGCGTCGCGTCGCTCACCACGTAGTCACCGCGGATGAACAGCGACAGGTCCTGGCCGATCACCGGCACGGCCGAGAACAGGTTCACGATCACCTGCGCGCCCCAGTACGACATCTGGCCCCACGGCAGCAGATAGCCCATGAAAGCCTCGGCCATCAGCGTGAGGAAGATCAGGCAGCCGAAGATCCAGACCAGCTCGCGCGGCTTGCGATACGAGCCGTACAGCAGGCCGCGGAACATATGCAGGTAAACCACGACAAAGAAGGCGGAGGCGCCGGTCGAGTGCATGTAGCGCACCAGCCAGCCCCAGGGCACTTCGCGCATGATGTACTCGACGCTGGCGAACGCCACCGGCACGCCGGCCGCGTTCAGCGTGCCGTCGGGCTTGTAGTTCATTACCAGGAAGATGCCGGTGACGATCTGGATGACCAGCACCAGCAGGGCGAGCGAGCCGAAGAAGTACCAGAAGTTGAAGTTCTTCGGCGCGTAGTACTTGGAGAGGTGGTCTTCCCACAGCTGCGACGCGGGGAAGCGGGCATCGATCCAGCCGAGCAGGCCAGTCGTCTTGACTTCTTTTTCGGCCGCCATGATCAAGCCTCTCCTTTTTCGTCTTTGCCAATCACGATCTTGCTGTCGGATAGGAACTGGTACGGGGGAACGTCGAGGTTCTGGGGAGCCGGCTTGTTCTTGAAGACGCGGCCCGCCAGGTCGAAGGTCGAACCGTGGCAGGGGCACAGGAAGCCGGGGTCGGCGCCGAGCGTGGGGTTGGCACCAGCGGGGAAAGGACCGGAAGGCGAGCAACCGAGGTGGGAGCAGATCCCCACGACGACGAGCACGTCCTTGTGCTCGGGACGGGAACGGGTTTCGTTCCTGGCGTACTCCGGGGTCTCCATCGTGAAGGGAAGTTCGGAGTTCGGATCGGCGACTTCACCCTCGGTTTTCTTGAGCGAGGCCAGCATTTCCTCGGTACGCCGCAGAATCCAGACCGGCTTGCCGCGCCATTCGACGGTCATCATCTCGCCCGGCTTCAGGGCACCGATGTCGGCCTCGACCGGAGCCCCGGCGGCCTTTGCCTTCTCTGACGGCGCAAACGTACTGACGAACGGCACCGCGACCGCCACGCCTCCGATGCCGCCAGCGACAGACGTCGCAATCAACCAATTGCGGCGACCCTTATCCACGTTCTTCACGTTTTGCTGGTCACTCATTCCAAACCCCAGGGGATGTCAAATTAGATTTTGCGTCAACCGTAAATTGTACCTTAGGCACATGCGCCGATGAAAGGATCGTGGCGCCGGATGCACGCCCCGGATGCACGCCCGGCACCGAAAAAGCGCCTTCGGGGTTGCGTTATGGCCGTTCCTGGGGCAGGGTAAACGGCAAGGCCGCTTCAACCCGAAGAACGAACAAAAGGAGTCCAGGCATGGGAATGATCTCGGAATTCAAGACTTTCGCCGTGCGCGGCAACGTCGTCGACCTCGCCGTTGGCGTCATTATCGGGGCCGCATTCGGGAGAATCGTGGATTCGGTGGTCAATGACCTGATCATGCCGCTGGTGGGCCGGGTCATCGGCAAACTGGATTTTTCCAATCTCTTCATCGTGCTGGCCGACCCGCCTCCGGGAATACCCCGAACGCTCGATGCGTTGAAGAAAGCCGGCGTGCCGGTCTTTGCCTACGGCAATTTCCTGACCATTCTCGTCAACTTCGTGATCCTGGCGTTCATCATCTTTCTGATGGTGCGCGCGATCAACAAGCTGCGCGCCCAGGAACCGCCGCCGCCCAAGACCACGCCGGAAGACATCATGCTGCTGCGCGAGATTCGCGACAGCCTGAAGCGCTGAGCGGGAGAGAGGGATAGAAGGATAGCGGGCAGGATGACGGCGGGCGCGATGCCCGCCGATTTCATACCGGGTTCGGAATATCGATGAACGTGTGGCGCGGGCCGAACCGCTCCGCCAGGTGTTCCCCAACCGCGCGTATGCCATAGCGCTCGGTCGCGTGGTGGCCCGCAGCCAGATACGCGACGCCGCTCTCGCGCGCCAGATGCGTCGTCTGCTCGGAGATTTCGCCGCTCAGGTAGGCATCGACTCCCGCCGCGACCGCGGCGCCAAAATACCCTTGCGCGCCGCCCGTGCACCATCCCACCGTGCGGATCGGCCGGTCCGGCTCGCCGATCGCCAGCGGCTCGCGCCCCAGCACGCCCGACACATGCGCCGCCAGCGCGGCGAGCGGCATGGCTTGCGGCAGCGTGCCGATCCAGCCCAGGCCATCGTCGCTGAAACGCCCGGTCGGCACGAAGCCCAGCTGCAGCCCCAACTGGGCGTTGTTGCCATATTCGGGATGGCCGTCCAGCGGCAGGTGATACGCCAGAAGATTGATATCGGCTCCCAGCAGGCGCGATAACCGGGCGTGCTTCTGGCCCACCACCCGGGCATCTTCGCCCTTCCAGAAATAGCCGTGGTGGACGAGGATGGTGTCCGCGCCCGCCTCGATCGCCGCGTCCAGCAGTGCAACGCTGGCGGTCACGCCGGTGACGATGTGGCCGGTTTCGGGCCGGCCCTGGACTTGCATGCCATTAGGACAGTAATCCTTGTAGCGGGGCACTTCCAGAAGGTCGTTCAAGTACAATTCAAGCTCTTTTGTTTTCATTTTCCGCTCAAACTCCCAATATGTTGCGCCGCTTTTGGCTGTTCTTTGCCCAGGCCGTCACGGTCGTTCTCGCCGTGTGGTTCGTTGTGGCGACTCTGAAACCCGAATGGCTGCAACGCGGACGGGTCGCGGTGCAATCCGGTTCGCCCATCGTCGCGCTGAAGGAGGTCGTGCCGAACGTTCCCGGCCCCTTGGCCGAACGCTCGTACAGCGAGGCCGCGCAGGAGGCCATGCCGGCGGTCGTCAATATCTTTACCAGCAAGAACGGATCGAAGCGCGCACCGCATCCGCAGGCGGATGATCCGTGGTTCCGCTTTTTCTTCGGAGACCGGCTGCCGGAGCGGCAGGAGCCGGTGTCCAGCCTGGGCTCCGGGGTCATCGTCAGCGCCGAGGGCTACATTCTAACCAACCACCACGTGGTGGACGGCGCCGACGAGATCGAGGTCGCCCTGACCGACGGCCGCAAGGCCGACGCCAAGGTAGTGGGCTCCGATCCCGAAACTGACCTCGCGGTGCTCAAGATCACGTTGAAGGACCTGCCGGCGATCACGCTCGGGCGGCTGGAGAACGTGAAGGTCGGCGACGTGGTGCTGGCGATTGGCAACCCCTTCGGGGTTGGCCAGACGGTCACCATGGGGATCGTGTCCGCACTGGGCCGCAGCCACCTGGGCATCAATACGTTCGAGAACTTCATCCAGACCGATGCGGCCATCAACCCCGGCAACTCCGGCGGCGCGCTGGTGGACGCGCAGGGCAACCTGCTCGGCATCAACACCGCCATCTATTCGCGCTCCGGCGGCTCGCTGGGCATCGGCTTCGCGATTCCCGTCTCGACCGCGAAGCAGGTGATGGAGTCGATCATCGCCACGGGCTCGGTCACGCGGGGCTGGATCGGCGTCGAGCCGCAGGACATGACGCCGGAGATCGCCGAGTCCTTCGGCCTGGACGCCAAGGAAGGCGCGTTGATCGCCGCCATCGTGCAGGGCGGCCCTGCGGACAAGGCCGGCGTGAAGCCGGGCGACGTGCTGGTGTCGGTCGACGGACAGTCGATCTCCGATACCACCGCGCTTCTCAACGCCATCGCCCAGCTCAAGCCCGGTGCCGCGGTCAAGATGAACCTGGTGCGGCGTGGCAAGCCGACCGAGGTCACGGTGACGATCGGCAAGCGGCCTCCCCCGCCACGGCGCGCACTGCCGCTGGAGGAAGAGGAATAACGCTTAGCGGCCGGACACGGTTCTGGCCGCCAGACTGCAAACTGCTGGAAAGTACAAAGCCCCACCGCGATGCGCGTTGGGGCTTTTTTGTTATGCGCAGTACGGGAAGACGGCTGGCGTTGGCGGGACTGCTTGACCGCGGGTCCCACGCGGGATCGGCCCGCGCTGCTTGCCGGCGCCAAGGCTAGGAGCCGGGACATGCCTTGATCGGGGGGATCGGTCGCTTGACGGCTCGAAGCTCCACCGACCCGCATGGCGCCCGGCGGCCGGCCACGGGCCAAGTTCAACTCCGGGCACCCCCAACCCGCCGAAGGAGCCGGTCGCCCGGTCGAACAGGCGCCAGCATGGCGACCCGCCGACGCGCGGCGACAGAGCTATCCAACCACACCGCGGCGGTCCGGCACCGCCGCCATGCGGACGCACAAAGCAAAACGCCGGCATCCTCGCGGATGCCGGCGTTTCTAACCAAGTCGCAGCGATCTTACGATCGCGTCAGCTTAGAACTTGTGGCGAACACCAACCACTGCGCCGAACTGGTCCTTGCCCGGTTCCACGTTGAACGTGGTGCCCGAGTTGAAACCGCTCACGCCCAGAGCCGAGCCGTCCTTGTTCATGGCGTACGACAGCGACGTGTACACGTCGGTGCGCTTCGACAGCGCGTAGTCGCCCGTCACGACGAATTGCCACGGATCAGCACCGGTGTTGCGGAAGTCTTGGTAGTAAGCCGCGCCGGACAGCGAGAAGGCCGGGGTCATTTGGTAAGCCAGGCCAGCCCAGTACAGGTTCGACGAGCTCGAGCCGCCGGTTGCGCCCGGCAGCACTGCGCCGTCGTAGGCCTTCGCCCAACGGTAGCCGACGAATGCCTTGGCCGGACCGAATGCGTACGTACCAGCAACGGTAGCGCGGCGGATCACCGGATCCTGAGCGGTCGGCGTGCCGACGTGCAGGTCGTCATACGCAGCACCGATCGAGAACGGGCCAGCGCTGTACGACAGCAAGGCACCCATTTCGCGGCCGAACACGTTCGAGCCAGCGACTTCAGCGCCATCGCGTTGGAACGAGTACAGAGCCGACGCGGTCAGGCCGCCGAACTTGCCGACGTACTTGACGGCGTTGTCAGCACGCGAGGCGAACTCGGGAGCTTGTGCCGTGCTCGAGTAGCGCGTCGAGATGGCCATCGGATCATAGATCAGGGCGAAGTCGTACAGGGTGGTCTGTTGACGGCCCAGCAGGATCGAGCCGAAGTTGCCTTGCAGGCCAACGTAGGCGTTACGACCGAACAGACGGCCACCTTGAGCCGAACGGCCATCGTCCAGTTCGAAACCGCTTTCCAGCACGAAGATACCCTTCAGGCCACCGCCCAGGTCCTCGACACCACGCAGGCCCCAACGCGAGCCCGATTGGTTGCCCGAAGCCATGCGGAACAGGTTCTCACCCGTTTGGCCAGCATTGCTGTTGTACTCGAGACCAGCGTCGACCACGCCATACAGGGTCACGCTCGATTGGGCGTACGCGCCGCCGGCGGCCAGGGCTGCTACTGCAGCTGCAAACAGTTTCATCTTCATATCGACACTTTCCTTGTCAACTGATTGGGAAATCTTGGCTTGCCCAAGTGCTTGGGCGACGCATTTTGCTTCACGTCTGGTGCGTATTATGTGTCAGCCCCCCCGGCGGCCTGAAGGCTTTTTCTACGTAAACCGACATTACCGACGGAATATGTTGCTGGTCAGCAACAGCGCGATAGCCAGATTTCCCGGTCCGGAGGCCATTTGGGGCCTGCGGGGGAGCCCTTCGGCTCAATGCGTCTGCGTTTCCCCGGAGCTCGCGACTTCTTCCGGAGGCCGGCCGATAAAGCGCGCCAGCAGCAAACCGAGCTCATAAAGCGCGATCAGCGGAATGGCCAGCAGCAATTGGGAAAGCACGTCCGGCGGGGTCACGATGGCCGCGATAATGAAGGCGCCCACGATCACGTAGGGACGGATCTGCTTGAGCTTCTCCAGCGGCACGACGCCGAACCGCACCAGCACGATCACCACCACCGGCACTTCGAACGTGATGCCGAAGGCCAGGAATGTGGTCATGGCGAAACTCAGGTACTTGTCGATGTCGGTGGACATCTCCGCCCCGAGCGGCGCGTTGTAGTGCGCCATGAAGTGGAAGACGGTCGGGAAGACGAGGAAATACGCGAAGGCGACCCCGCACAGGAAGAGGATGTAGCTGCTGGTGACCAGCGGCATGACGAGCCGCTTCTCATGCTGGTACAGGCCCGGCGCCACGAATTGCCAGATCTGGTAGAGGACCCACGGCAGCGCGATCAGGAATGCCACGAGCAGCGTGACCTTCATCGGCACGAAGAACGAGCCGGTCACGTCGGTCACGATCATCTTGCCGCCCGAGGGCAGCGATTCGATCAGCGGCTTGGAGAACAGATTGAAGATGTCGGGCGCCCAGTAGACCAGGCTCATGAAGATCACGAGGACGCCGGCCACCGCCCGGACGATGCGTTGGCGCAACTCCACCAGATGGGAGATGAACGTCTCCTGAGGGGATTCGTCCTGGGGGTCTTGGGAACGGGGTTCGCTCATGGCGTCGACCGCCCGGCAAGCGCGGACGGCATCGAAAGGTGGGTGGCGGAAAACCGGCCTGGCGGGCGCATCATCGACAAGCCGGCGCCGCGGCGGCGCGACGGGCTACCGGCGTGGTGCCATGGCTTTGCATGATTATTCGAAGAACGAGCGGGCGGGACGGGACGACGGCCGGTGTCGCTTCACCCGTGCAGCGCCGGACTGCGCCCAGGTGCGGACATTATGCTGGCGTTTGTACCATTTCGGCATCGCGCCCTGCTTGACCCGCCAGCTTTTACGTCCGTTGTGGGACTTGTGGGCGCTGGTCCAGCTCGGCACGTAGCCGCTGCCGCCCTCGAGGCCGCTGCCGGCACCGCCGGGCGTTTCGCCGGTGAATGCCTCGTTGATCGCCTGGGCCTGCTCATCCACTTCCTTGTGGATGGTGCGTTCGACGTCGCGGGCCGCGTCCTCGAACTCCGTGCGCATCTTGCGCAGCTCCTCCAGCTCGACCTCGCGGCTGACCTCCGCCTTTACATCGCTGATATAGCGCTGGGCGCGACCGACCAGCGCGCCGACGGTGCGCGCCACCTTGGGCAGCCGTTCGGGGCCGATCACGATCAACGCGACGGCACCGATCAGGGCCAGTTTGGAAATGCCGAGATCGATCATGCGGGGACCGGTGCGAAACGGAATTGGCGCTCAACGGCGCACAGGCGCGGACGCGCCGGGCGCGTATCCACCAGAAGGGCCGGCCTCACTGCTGCGAATGCGATTTCTCTTTGGCGTCCACGTCGATCGTGGTGGGCTCGCGCAGTTCCTTGGCCTGCGCGGCCTTGGCTTCCTCGCTTTCCTTCATGCCGTCCTTGAAGCCCTTGACCGCGCCACCGAGGTCCTGCCCGATGTTGCGCAGCTTCTTGGTACCGAAAACCAGCATGACGATCACCAGGACGATGACCCAATGCCAAATGCTAAACGAACCCATTTCCTGCTCCTGATAAAGCCCCGGACGATACCTTGCCGCCCGGACCCGTTACTCCGTCCATGAATGGCCGCGCCGGGCGACGGTGGCCGGCGAAGCTCGACCGGGCCCGCCGGCCCGGTCGTTGAAACCGTGTTGCGCCTTGCCCTCAGGGCAGCGGCGCCTTCCATTCGACCCGGGGTCCACCGAGGACGTGCATATGGAGATGGTAGACCTCCTGCCCGCCGTCGGGTCCGGTATTGATCACCGTCCGGAACCCGTTCCCGCATCCCGCCTCGCGGGCGAGTTGCGGCGCTTTGAGCAGCATTCTAGCAAGCACGCCGCCCTCGCCCTCCCCGCACTCGTTGAGCGACTCGACATGCGACTTGGGAATGATCAGAAAGTGGACCGGTGCCTTCGGGTGAATATCGTGGAAGGCGACCATGTCGTCGTCCTCGTACAGCTTGCGCGAGGGGATCTGCCCGGCCACGATCCTGCAAAAGATGCAATTGTCTTGTGCGTTCATGAAAGTTTTATGGCGAAGCCAAAAAGTCACGCAAAGCGCGGAGCGACCCCATGGGGACGCCCCCACGCCGTCAGGGCGCCCGGTCCTGGTACATCGGCTTGCTGTCGTTCAGATACAGCCAGCCCTTGACGATACGGTAAAGCATCCACAGCGACAACACGCCCCACACCGCGAATGCGGCCGGGATCAGCACCACCGTGGCAAACAGCAGGCCGCCGAGGACGGTCCATGCGACCGACCACCAGAACGACTTGATCTGCCACGTAAAGTGCGACGCATAGAGAGTGCCATGGGCATCGTCGCGCTTGACGTAGTTGACGATGATGGCGATTACCGCCGTGATGCCACCGGTGACCCAGAAAATGGCGTAGAGCGCATAAAGTATATGCGTCAGCTTGCGCAGGCTGGACAGCCGCTCGGCGTCCGTGGTCACCACCTGCCCCGTGAAGTCATTGCTCATCGCCCTCTCCCGACGTTGCCGCCATGCTAGCCGTCGCGGCGCATGGCCTTTTCCTGCAGGCCCGACAGGCCCTCGCGGCGCGCCAGTTCATTGACGACGTCGGCGGGCGTGGCGCCCAGGCGGGCCAGCAGCACCATGCTATGGAACCACAGGTCGGCCACCTCGTAGACGACCTTGTCCACCGCTTCGCGCGACAGGCCGGCGGCGCGCGCGTCCTTGGCGGCCATCACCGTCTCGGTGGCCTCTTCGCCGATCTTCTTCAGGATCGCATCGTCGCCCTTGTGGAAGAGGCGCGCGACATACGACTTGTCGGGGTCGCCGCCGTTTTCCGGCTTGCGCGACTCCAGCGTCTGCGCAACGCGCGCCAGCACGTCGGCCTGGCTGGTGGGGGTATCGCTCATGGCTTGGAGTAGATGGCCGAAGGATCCTTGAGCACGGCCTCGACCGTCTGCCAGTCGCCGGTGTCTGCGTCGCCTTCGAATTTCTGGAAGAAGCAGGAATGCCGGCCGGTGTGGCAGGCGATGCCGTCCACCTGCGTGACCTTGAGCAGGATCACGTCCTCGTCGCAGTCCAGGCGCATCTCATGCACCTTCTGCACGTGGCCGGATTCCTCGCCCTTGTGCCACAGGCGCTTGCGCGAGCGCGACCAGAACACGGCCTCGCCGATCTCCGCGGTGCGCAGCAGCGCCTCGCGGTTCATGAACGCGAACATCAGCACATCGTTCGAACCGACTTCCTGCACGATCACCGGCACCAGGCCGTTGTCGTCCCACTTGACCTTGTTGAGCCACTTCTTCGGCATGATCACATCCGCACGGGAATGCCCTCGCGGGCCATGAATGCCTTGGCTTCGCCCACGGTGTGTTGGCCGTAGTGGAAGATGCTGGCGGCTAGTACGGCGTCGGCATGTCCGAGGCGGATGCCGTCGCTCAGGTCCTGCAGGTCGCCGACGCCGCCCGAGGCGATGACCGGGACCGGCACCGCGTCGCTGACCGCACGGGTCAGTTCCAGGTCGAACCCGCTCTTGGTACCGTCGCGGTCCATGCTGGTCAGCAGGATCTCGCCGGCGCCGCGCTCCGCCATCTCGCGTGCCCAGGCTACCGCGTCCAGGCCGGTGGCCTTGCGCCCGCCGTGCGTGAACACTTCCCACCGGGACGGCTCGCCGGGTGCCGAGACGCGCTTGGCATCGATGGCCACCACGATGCACTGCGAGCCGTACTTGGCCGTGGCATCGGAGACGAGTTGCGGATTGGCGATCGCCGACGAATTGACGCTGACCTTGTCCGCGCCGGCATTGAGCAGGCGCCGCACGTCCTCGACGGTACGCACGCCACCGCCAACGGTCAGCGGGATGAATACCTGCGAAGCGACCGCCTCGATGATATGGAGCATCAGGTCGCGGCCGTCGCTGGTCGCGGTGATGTCCAGGAAAGTGATTTCGTCGGCGCCCTGCTCGTCATAGCGCCGGGCAATTTCGACCGGGTCGCCCGCGTCGCGCAGTTCGACGAAGTTGACGCCCTTGACCACCCGCCCGTTGGTCACGTCGAGGCAGGGGATGATACGTTTGGCTAGCATGTGTTTCCTTGTCCGCCACCCCGCGCCGGGCGGGACGGCGGCTGCGCCGTCGGCGCGTTGCCTGGCTTACTGCTGTTCGGCCCCGAGTTTGTCGGCGAGGGCCTGGGCTTCGGCGAAGTTGAGGTCGCCGGAATAGATGGCGCGACCGCAGATCACCCCCTCCACGCCCTCGTTCTCCACACCACACAAGCGGTCGATGTCCGCGAGGTTCGACAGGCCGCCGCTGGCGATGACGGGAATCGACACCGACTGCGCGAGCCGCACGGTCGCATCGATATTGATGCCCTGGAGCATGCCGTCACGCCCGATATCGGTATAGATGATGGCCTCGACGCCGTAGTCCTCGTACTTGCGGGCCAGGTCTTCCACCTCGTGGCCGGTGAGCTTGCTCCAGCCGTCGGTGGCGACCTTGCCGTCGCGCGCGTCCAGTCCCACGATGATATGGCCGCCGAACGCGGAGCACGCATCCTTGAGGAAGCCCGGATTCTTGACCGCGGCGGTGCCGATGATGATGTACGACAGGCCGTCGTCGAGCCAGCGTTCGATGGTGTTCAGGTCGCGGATGCCCCCGCCGAGTTGCACCGGGATTTCGTCGCCCACTTCGGCGATGATGGATTTGATGGCCGCCTCGTTGCGCGGCTTGCCCACGAACGCCCCGTTCAGGTCGACCAGATGCAGGCGGCGCGCGCCCTGCTCAACCCAGTGACGTGCCATGGCGGCGGGATCCTCGGAAAAGACGGTGGCCTGGTCCATATCGCCTTGTTTAAGGCGTACACATTGACCGTCCTTCAGGTCGATGGCCGGAATGAGCAACATAAGCGTGACGAGCGTGATTGAGTGAAAAGGTGTCCCGACGCGACCTGCGGTGCGTGCCGGGTGGTGCAGGTAAAGGTTCGAACAATGAAGCGGACTACGGACCGGACGGACGATCGGAAAGGTAACCGAATACTGGGCCGACCGGACGACGGAAGCCGCAACGGGAGCGCCATCACGGGTTCCAGTGCACGAAATTCCGGTAAAGCTGCAAGCCCATCGCCGCACTCTTCTCCGGGTGGAACTGCGTGGCAAAAATATTATCGCGCGCCACCGCGCTGGTAAACACGGCGCCGTATTCGGTTTCGCCCACGGTATGCGCGGGGTTTTCCGGAACCACGTAGTAGCTGTGCACGAAATAGAACCAGCTATTGTCGGCGATGCCGTTCCACATCGGGTGCGACACCGTCTGGTGCACGCGGTTCCAGCCCATCTGTGGCACCTTGTAGCGCGAGCCGTCCGGCTGCGTCATGCCGTCGAGCTCGAAACGGACGACCTCGCCGGGCATCAGGCTCAGGCACGGCGTGCTGGTGCCACCGGCCCTACTTTCCCTGCTGGCGTCGAACAGCATCTGTTCGCCAACGCACACGCCGAGCATCGGCTTGCTGGCCGCGGCCTCGAGCACGGCCTGCTGCAGGCCCGAGGCGCCCAGCGCCGCCATGCAGTCCGGCATCGCGCCCTGTCCCGGCAGCACCAGCCGGTCGGCCGTGCGAATGCCCTCGGGCGCGTCCACGATGCGCACGTCGGCCTCCGGCGCGGCCTGGCGCAGGGCCTGCGCCACCGAGCGCAGATTGCCCATGCCGTAGTCAACAATTGCTATGGTAGTCATGATTTCAAAACAGGCAAAAGCGTCTTCAGCCCGTCCACGATGAATTCGACGGCCAGCGCCGACAGGATCAGACCCATCAGTCGCGTGCCGATATTGATGCCAGTGCGCCCGATAATGCGGGCGATCGGATCGGCCGCGCGAAACACAAGATACACCACCGCCCCGAGCACGATGCCGATGCCCACCAGAATGGCCAACTGATACCAGTGCTGGGTCTTGCCCGCGTAGACGATCACCGTGCTGATGGAGCCGGGCCCGGTCAGCAGCGGCAGCGCCAGCGGCACCACCGCGATGCTGGCCTTCGCGCCCGCCTCGTCCTCTTCTTCCGGCGTCGCCTTGGTGCGGCTGGTCTGCGCGTTGAGCATGTTCATGGCCATCATGATCATGATCAGTCCGCCCCCGACCTGCAGCGACGCCACCGAGATATTGAAGAACTCGATGATCTGCTGCCCCAGCAGCGCCGACATGCCCACCACGATCGCCACCGATATCGAGGCAATCTTGATCGTGCGCAGCTTTTCCAGTTCGGTCTGCTGCGCCGTCAGGCTGATGAAGAAAGGAATCGCTCCAATCGGATTGATCAGCGCCAGCAGGGAGATGAACGACTTGAGCGTATCCATCGTTTGGGGTCGGCCACACTGCCCGTGCTCGGCGCGCGGGCCCGCCCTCGCGGGCGGCCCCGTGCGACGCGGTCATGCCGCAAAGGTCAGAGGGTGCCCTTGGTCGATGGAATCGTGTTGGCCGCGCGCGCGTCGCGCTCCACCGCCATGCGCAGCGCCCGGCCGAAGGCCTTGAACACCGTTTCGCATTGATGGTGCGCATTGATGCCGCGCAGATTGTCGATATGCAGGGTGACGCCCGCATGATTGACGAAGCCGCGGAAGAATTCGATGGTCAGGTCGACGTCGAAGGTGCCCACGCGGGCACGGGTAAACGGCACGTGGAATTCGAGCCCCGGGCGGCCGGAGAAGTCGATCACCACGCGCGACAGGCATTCGTCCAGCGGCACATAGCTGTGGCCATAGCGCGTGATGCCCTTCTTGTCGCCGATGGCCTTGGCGACGGCCTGGCCCAGCGTGATGCCGACATCCTCGACGGTATGGTGGTCGTCGATGTGGGTGTCGCCGGTGGCTTCGACCTCGAGGTCGAACATGCCGTGGCGGGCGATCTGGTCCAGCATGTGGTCCAGGAACGGGACGCCGGACGCCAGCTTCTGCCGTCCGGAGCCATCGAGATTGAGCGAAACGCGGATCTGCGTTTCGGAGGTATTGCGGGTGACCTCAGCAACACGCATGGTGTTAATCCTGCAACGAAGCCGCGAAGGCTTCGAGAAACTGCGCATTTTCTTGGGGGGTGCTGACCGTCACGCGCAGACAGTTGGCCAGCAATGCGTGCATTTTACTCACGTTCTTTATCAATACCTTGCGCGCGAGCAGCCGTTCGAACATCTTGGCCGCATCGGGCACGCGCACCAGCAGGAAATTGGCGGCGCTCGGGTACACCGTCACGCCCGGCAGGGCGGCCAGCGCGGCGGCCACCGTCGCGCGCTCGGCGCGCAGCTGCTCGGCCTGCGCGTCGAGCACGTCGGCATGCTCGAGCACGAACAGCGCGGTGGCCTCGGTCAGCACGTTGACGTTGTACGGGGGGCGCACCTTGTCGAACTGCTCCAGCCACGCCGGCGGCCCTGCCAGATAGCCCAGGCGGATGCCGGCCAGGCCCAGCTTGGAGACGGTGCGCATCACCAGCAGGTTGTCGAATTCGGGCAGGCGCGGCATCCAGCTGTGCTGGGCGAACGGCTGGTAGGCCTCGTCGACTACCACCAGGCTGCGGCTGGCCGGGCCCCGCGCGGCCCTGACGATGGCCTCCATGTCGGCCTCGTCGAACAGGTTGCCCGTCGGGTTGTTGGGATAGGCCAGGTACACGATGGCGGGCTGGTGCTCGGCCATCGCGGCCAGCATGGCCTCGCGGTCCAGCGTGAAATCGGCGCGCAGCGGCACGCCGACGAATTCCAGCCCGGCAAACTGCGCCGACATCGCGTACATCACGAAGCCGGGCACCGGCGCCAGCACCTTGGCGCCGGGCTTGGCGGCCGCCAGCGACAGGATGCTGATCAGCTCGTCCGAGCCATTGCCCAGCAGCACGTCCATGCCTTCGGGCACCTTCATCACGCTGCGCAGGCTTGCGCGCAGGGCCGCGCTGCTCGGCACCGGATAGCGGTTCAGCGCCACGTCCGCCAGCCGCGCCGCCAGCTCGCGGCGCAGATCGTCCGGCAGGCCGTAAGGGTTCTCCATGGCGTCGAGCTTGACCAGACCATGCGAGTCGGCCACGTGATACGCGCCCATGGCGCGCACATCATCACGGACAATCCGCTCGATCAGGGTAGGGTCGACTGCAGGCATGGTTTCCTCATCAGGTAGGAGGGGATGGCGTCCGCCGGCCTGCCGGCCGGTCGGACGAAGAAAAACTGGGGAGCGGACGCCGGGGCCCGGCGCTCAGCGCTTGAGCCGGTATTCCGCGCTGCGCGCATGCGCCTGCAGCCCCTCGCCGTAGGCGAGTTCCGCGGCGATCTGGCCCAGCATCTGCGCGCCGGTCTCGCTGACCTCGATCAGGCTGGAGCGCTTGAGGAAGTCATAGACTCCCAGCGGCGACGAGAAGCGCGCGGTGCGCGAGGTGGGCAGCACGTGGTTGGGGCCCGCGCAGTAGTCGCCCAGCGACTCGCTCGTATAGCGGCCCAGGAAGATGGCGCCGGCATGGCGGATCTTCTCGGCCCACTGGCGCGGGTTCTCGGCGGAGATCTCCAGGTGCTCGGGGGCGATGGCGTTGGCGATCTCGCAGGCCTCCTCCATGTCGCGGACCTGGATCAGCGCGCCACGTCCGGAAATGGAGGCGGCGATCACGTCGCGGCGCGGCATGGTGTCGAGCTGGCGGCGGATGCTTTCCTCGACGCGGCCGATATAGTCCGCGTCGGGGCACAGCAGGATGGACTGCGCCAGTTCGTCGTGCTCGGCCTGCGAGAACAGGTCCATCGCGACCCAGTCGGGGTCGGTGGTGCCGTCGCAGATCACCAGGATCTCGGACGGCCCCGCGATCATGTCGATGCCGACCGTGCCGAACACGCGGCGCTTGGCCGCGGCGACATAGGCGTTGCCGGGGCCGACGATCTTGTCGACCTGCGGCAGCGTCTCGGTGCCGTAGGCAAGCGCCCCGACCGCCTGCGCGCCGCCGATCGTGAAGATGCGGTCCACGCCCGCGATGGCCGCGGCGGCCAGCACCAGCTCGTTGCGCACGCCGTCCGGCGTGGGCACGACCATGATCACTTCCTTGACCCCCGCCACGCGGGCCGGGATCGCGTTCATCAGCACCGACGACGGATAGGCGGCCTTGCCGCCCGGCACGTACAGGCCGACGCGATCGAGCGGCGTCACCTTCTGGCCCAGCACCGTGCCGTCGGCCTCGGTGTATTCCCAGCTATGGCTGCCGCACTCGATCTTCTGCTTCTCGTGGTAGGCGCGCACGCGCGCCGCGGCCGCCTCCAGCGCCGCGCGGCGCTTGGGCTCGAGTTCGTCCAGCGCCGCTTCCAGCGCCGAGGGCGCCAGTTCCAGCGCCGCCACCGATTCCGCTTCCATGCGGTCGAAGCGGGCGGTGTATTCCAGCACCGCCGCGTCGCCGCGGACCTTCACGTCCGCCAGGATCTGCGCCACGGTGCGGTCGATCGCCTCGTCCTCGCCGGCCTCGAAGGCCAGCACCTGACGCAGTGCGATAGGAAAGCCGGGCTCGGACGAATCGAGCCGGCGTATTGCCAAGGATTCTTCTTTCATGACTCCATTCCCCGGGCCGTCGGTCATGGTCGTCAGACCACGGCCGCGGAGGCCCGTTCAAACGCGTCGAGGATCGGCGACAGCCGCTCGCGCTTGAGTTTCAGAGCTGCCTGGTTGACCACCAGGCGCGAGGAGATCTGCACGATCTCCTCCACTTCGACCAGATTGTTCGCGCGCAGCGTGTTGCCGGTGCTGACCAGATCGACGATGGCATCGGCCAGGCCCACCAGCGGACCCAGTTCCATCGAGCCGTACAGCTTGATGAGGTCGACGTGCACGCCCTTCTTGGCGAAATGCTCGCGCGCCGTCTGCACATACTTGGTAGCGACCGCCAGGCGCGCGCCCTGGCGCACCGCGCTGGCGTAGTCGAAACCGGCCGGCACCGCGACCGACATGCGGCAGCGCGCAATATTCAGGTCGATCGGGGCATACAGGCCGGCCATGCCGTGCTCCATCAGCACGTCCTTGCCGGCCACGCCGAAGTCCGCGGCGCCGTATTGCACATAGGTGGGCACGTCCGAAGCGCGCACGATAATGACGCGCACGTCCGGATCGGTCGTCGGCAGGATCAGCTTGCGCGACGTTTCCGGATCCTCGGTCACCTCGATGCCGGCCGCGGCGAGCAGCGGCATGGTCTCGGTGAAGATCCGGCCTTTCGACAGGGCCAGCGTCAGCTGGTTGGGAGAGGGGCTCATCTTGATTCTTGTTCCTGTGATTCCCGCTCAGGCGATGCGGCGGATGTTTGCGCCCACGGCGGACAGCTTGTCTTCCATGCGGTCGTAGCCGCGGTCCAGATGGTAGATGCGGTCGATGACGGTTTCGCCGTCGGCGATCAGGCCCGCGATCACCAGGCTGGCCGAGGCGCGCAGGTCCGTGGCCATGACATTGGCGCCGGACAGCGCATCGACGCCCGTGACCAGCGCCGTATTGCCCTCCACGGCGATGCTGGCGCCCAGGCGGTTGAGCTCCTGCACGTGCATGAAGCGGTTCTCGAAAATGGTTTCGGTGATGCGCGAGGCGCCATCCGCCACGCAGTTCAGCGCCATGAACTGCGCCTGCATGTCGGTGGGGAACGCCGGGTATTCGGAGGTGCGGAAGCTCACCGCGCGCGGGCGCCGCTGCATTGCCAGACGGATCCAGTCGTCGCCGGCCTCGATCGAGGCGCCGGCCTCGCGCAGTTTCTCCAGCACCGTGTCGAGGATGTCCGTGCCGACGTTGCGCAGCACCACGTCGCCGCGCGTCGCGGCCGCGGCGCACAGAAAGGTGCCGGCCTCGATGCGGTCGGCCACGACGCGGTGCGTGGCGCCATGCAGGCGCTCCACGCCCTGGATCACCAGCCGGTCCGTGCCGATGCCTTCGATGCGTGCGCCCATCTTTACCAGCAGGTTGGCCAGGTCCGTGACCTCCGGCTCGCGGGCGGCGTTCTCCAGCACGGTTTCGCCCTCGGCCAGCGTGGCGGCCATCAGCAGGTTTTCCGTGCCGGTGACGGTGATCATGTCCGTCACCACGCGGGCCCCCTTGAGGCGGCTGGCGCGCGCGTGGATGTAGCCGTGCTCGATGGAGATCTGCGCGCCCATCGCCTGCAGGCCCTTGATGTGCTGGTCCACGGGGCGCGCGCCGATCGCGCAGCCCCCGGGCAGCGATACCCGGGCCTCGCCGAAGCGCGCCACCAGCGGGCCAAGCACCAGGATCGACGCGCGCATGGTCTTGACCATCTCGTAGGGCGCCTCGGGCGAATCGACCGCGCCGCCGCCGAGCGTCACTGAAGCGCCATCCTGGTCCGCGCGCATGCCCATCTGCCGCAGCAGCTTGAGCATGGTGCGCACGTCCTGCAGGTTCGGCACGTTGTCCAGGGATACCGTGTCCGCGCTCAGCAAACCCGCGCAGAGAATGGGCAGCGCGGCATTCTTCGCGCCTGAAATGCGGATCTCGCCGCTGAGCGGTCCGTTGCCCTGGATCTGAAGTTTGTCCATATCGTCTTCGTTCGCCGGATGCGGACGCACCCGGCCAATGCAATCGCGTGGGGCGCGCGCCCCGTCAGGCCTTGGCCGCCGGTTCGCCGCCCTGGCCGCCCTGCCATTCCGCGGGCGTCAGCGTCTTCATCGACAGCGCGTGGATTTCCGCGCGCATGCGGTCGCCCAGCGCCGCGTACACGCGCTGGTGCCGCTGGATCAGGCGCTTGCCCTCGAATTCGGCGCTGACGATGGTGGCAAAGAAGTGCTGGCCGTCGCCCTCCACTTCCAGATGCTCGCAGGGCAGGCCCTGGGCGATGTAGTTCCTGACTTGTTCCGGTGTTGGCAGCATGGCGGTATCTCTCAAGTGTCGCCGATCGGCGTTCGCTGGTCTGGTCCTGGCGCGCGGCTCAATGCCGCAGCTTGAAGCCGGTCTTGAGCAGGCGCAGCGCAATGGCCGCGACCACCACGAAGGCGGTGCCCACCACGGCCAGGCTGAACAGCGGCGAGACATCGGACACGCCGAAGAAGCCGTAGCGGAAGCCGTCGATCATGTAGAAGAACGGGTTGGCGTGCGACACCTTCTGCCAGAACGGCGGCAGCGAATGGATGGAATAGAAGACGCCGGACAGGAACGTCGCCGGCATGATCAGGAAGTTCTGGAAGGCCGCCAGCTGGTCGAATTTCTCCGCCCAGATGCCGGCGATCAGGCCGAGGCTGCCGAGCATGGCCGCGCCCAGCAGCGCGAAGACCAGGATCCAGCCCACATTGGCCACGTGCAGGTCGGCGAACCAGCCGGTCACCAGCAGCACGCCGACGCCGACCGCCAGGCCGCGCACGATCGAGGCGACCACATAGGCGCCGAACATTTCCCAGTGCGACAGCGGCGGCAGCAGCACGAACACCAGGTTGCCGGTGATCTTGGACTGGATCAGCGAGGAGGAACTGTTGGCGAACGCGTTCTGCAGCACGCTCATCATGACCAGCCCCGGCACCAGGAAGGCCGTGTAGCTGATCTGGTCGTACACCTTGACCCGGTCTTCCAGCACGTGGCCGAAGATCAGCAGGTACAGGATCGCGGTCAGCACCGGCGCGGCGACGGTCTGGAAGCTGACCTTCCAGAAGCGCAGCACCTCCTTGAACAGCAGCGTGCGAAAGCCCACCAGTCCGCCCACGGCCATGGGCGCGAGGCGGTTGGCGTCGTCCGGATGCAGCGGCGCCTTGGCCGTCCGCGCGGTCTTAACTTCGGTCTGCGCCTTCATGCCGCGGCCTCCATCTGCGAGCCCGGCACCGCGCCGGCGTCCTCCCGCTCGCGCTTCATGATCTGGACGAACACGTCTTCGAGGTCCGCCTTGTTGATTTCCATGTCTTCGATCTCGCAGCCGGCTTCGCGGCAGGTGGCCAGCAGCGGTTCGACCACCTGGTAGCCGGACAGCCGCAGCCGCACCGCGCGCTCGCCGGGATTGGCCGGCATGCGCAGCGGCTCGAGCGACGGCGGCAGCGAGCCCTTGGAGAAAGTCAGCGCCAGCTGGAGTCCGGCGAACTGGGTCAGCAGGTTGCTGGTGCGGTCCAGCGCCACCACCTCGCCGAACTTGAGCATGGCGATGCGGTCGCACAGCGCCTCGGCCTCTTCGAGGTAGTGGGTGGTCAGGATGATGGTGTGGCCTTCGCGGTTGAGCCGCGAGATGAATTTCCACAGCGTCTGGCGCAGCTCGACGTCGACACCGGCGGTCGGCTCGTCGAGCACGATCACCGGCGGGCGGTGCACCAGCGCCTGGGCCACCAGCACGCGGCGCTTCATGCCGCCGGAGAGCTGGCGCATATTGGCGTCGGCCTTGTCGGTCAGATCGAGGTTGGCCATGATCTCGTCGATCCAGTCGTCGTTGCGCGTGAGGCCGAAATAGCCCGATTGCAGCCGCAGCGTCTCGCGCACGGTGAAGAAGGGATCGAACACGAGCTCCTGCGGCACCACGCCCAGCATGCGGCGCGCCACGCGGTAGTCCGACACCACATCGTGGCCATGGACCTGGACGCTGCCCGAGTCGGCGCGGTTCAGGCCCGCCAGGATCGAGATCAGCGTGGTCTTGCCCGCGCCGTTGGGGCCGAGCAGGCCGAAGAACTCGCCGCGCTCGACGCTGAAGCTCACGCCCTTGAGCGCCTGCAGTTGGCGATAGCGCTTGCGGACGTCGGAAATTTCAATGGCTTTCATGGCCGATATCGTTGTGCGGTCGTGCCGGCAATGGCAGCGCCGCGCGGGCCGGCTCGTCGGAGCAGACCCGGTACACCAAGGGGTGGATCGTGGAACGGCGCACGGAACGGACCAGGGAGTGGATCGGAGCGAGCCGCAACCATGATCCGATGCGCTGGAACCGGCCAGACAGGGGGACACCGCTACTTCGGCGAAACATGGTCTTGGAGCGCGATGCGCCGTGGAACTGCACTTCGTGCCTCATCCTGCCCGGGAGTTCCCTGGCGGCCGAATAACCCGGAATTATAGGGGATGCGGGGACATTCCCGCTTTGCGCGCGGTGGCCGGCATCCGTCGGAGGACGACGCCGGGACACCGGGGCATCGATGGCGCGCGTGCCGCACGGCGCCACGGATGCCGGTTCAATGTCGGTGGGGAGCGGTCTGCGGGGTCAGGCCGAGCAGGCCATCGACGCCATACAGCGTCGCGAGCTCGGCCAGCTGGCGCGGCACGGCGACGAAGCGCAGCGCCGTGTTGCGCGCCTGGGCGGCACGCGCCAGAGCCAGCATGACGGCCACGGCGGCGGAGTCCACCTGGCCAAGCGCGCCGCAATCGATTTCCGCCTCGCCCTGTGCGACGCGCGCCAGCCCGTCACGCAGCATGGCGGCGGCATTCCGGTTGGTCAGCGAGGTTCCGAGCGACAGCATGGCGGCAAGCGGCGTGCAGAGAGAAGGGTCAGCGTGATGCCGTAACGACGGCGGGGCCTGAAACGGCGCTCCCGCCGAAGCGGGAGCGAGTTGGCATTGTAGAGCACTTCGCCGCGGCGCGTCTCGCCCGGCGGGACGGGCAGGACGGGGCCGGGGCTCAGCTCTTGGCGTTGGCCAGCTGGCGGTTGCGGTCCTGCAGGGTCTTGATCACGCCTTCGACGCCTTGCTGGCCGACGATGGTGTTGAAGCTGCCCTTGTAGGCCTCGGTCAGCCAGGCACCCAGCACGTTGATGTCATAGACCTTCCAGCCCTGGGCGGTCTTTTCCAGGCGGTAGTCCATCTGGATCGGCTCGCCCTTGTTGACGACCTGGGTGCGGATGGTCGCGTCCGTATCGTCGGCGGCGCCGCGGTACGGCTTGAATTGAACGGTCTGGTCGCGGATCTGCGAGATGGCGCCGGCATAGGTGCGGATCAGCAGGGTCTTGAACTCCTCGGTGATCTGCTTCTGCTGCTCGGGCGACGCCTTGGACCAGTTGCGTCCCATGGCGATCTGGGTGGTGCGCTGGAAGTTGGCGTTCGGCATGATCTTCTGCTCGACCAGCGCGGTGATCTTGGGGATGCTGCCGGCCTGCATGTCCTTGTCGGCCTTGACGGTGCTCATCACGTCGTCGACGAGCCCCTTGATCAGCCCGTCCGGCGTACTGGCATCCACGGTCTGGGCACCGGCGGCACCGGCGAGGGCAAAGGCGGCAATGAAGGGAAGCAACAGTTGCTTGAGCATGATCTAAGTCCTTGTCAGTCAATCTCGCGGCTTCCGCTCGTGGCGGAGCGCCGTGGCGCCGGTGGGACCGGCGGGAGTCGCGGTGATTGGATACCGGGCGACCCCGGGGAGTTCATGGTGCCCACGCCACCTGCGCGAGGCACCACATCTCACACTTTGTTGCAGCAGCGCCGCACTTTTCGGTCCCGAAGTGCCGCCGCGGCGGCTTTTCGGCCCGGACAGCGCCGCTGGGATCAGAACCGCAGCGACGGTCCAAGCGAGGGGACGGCCGGCACGGGCAGGGTCTGGCTGGGCTCATCCGCCCTTTCCGGCACCTGCTGTTCTTCGCCGTCCTGAGTGTCGCCGTCCTGGTCGGGCGGGTTGCCGTCGTAGATCTGGTACTGGCGGCGCTGCAGATACGAGTCCCGCAGGAAGGTGTAGCGGTCCAGCGCGGCCTGCTCGAACAGCGTGCTGGCGCCCAGCAGGCGCGCGCGGCCGTCGACGATGCGTACCCCGGTCAGCGTATTGCGAAGCCATACCGGATGCAGATAGGCCGACACGTCGGCCTGGCGGTCGACCAGCATGCCGGCCGTATCGCGCACCGTGCTGGGCCCGAACAGCGGCAGGATGAGGAACGGCCCGGGCGGCACGCCCCACACGCCCAGCGTCTGACCGAAGTCTTCCTTGTACTTGGGCAGGCCGGCGGGCGTGGCGATGTCGATCAGGCCGCCGATGCCGAGAACCGTGTTCATCGCCACCCGCATGGTGTCTTCGGCGGCGCGCGTGGGCTTGCCCTGCAGCAGGTTGTTCAGCGCCGAATAGACGTCGCTGACGTTGGAGAACGCGTTGCCCACCGCCGTGCGGATCGGAGACGGGATGAAGTCGGCGTACAGCTCGGCCACGGGCCGCAGGATGCCCTTGTCGAAGTCCTCGTTGATCTTGTTGACTTCGCGGTTGAACGGCTCGAGCGGGTCACGCGGGTCGGCGTTCGGCCCCGTCGCGCAGCCGGTGACGGTGAGTGCCAATATGCTGGCCGCGAACCACCGCCGGACCCCCGCGTGCTGATGTCTGTGCCGCTTCTTCATTTTTCCGTTCCCGCACCGCCTGCGTCGGCGGCTTTGTTATAGAGAAATTGCCCGATAAGGTTTTCCAGCACCACGGCCGACTGCGTCATGGTGATGCGCGCGCCTTCGGCCAGCATGGCCTCGTCGCCCCCGGCCTCAAGGCCGATGTATTGTTCGCCCAGCAAGCCGGACGTCAGGATCTTGGCCGACGTGTCCTTCGGGAACTGGTAGCGCTTGTCCAGATTGAGCACCACCGTGGCCTGATAGGTCTTGTCGTCGAAACGGATGTCCGCCACGCGGCCCACCACGACGCCGGCGCTCTTGACCGGGGCGCGGGCCTTCAGGCCGCCGATATTGTCGAAGCGGGCCTGGACGGCGTAGGTGTCCTGGAAGGAGAAGGCGCTCATATTTCCGGCCTTCAGCGCCAGGAACAGCAGCGCGACGATGCCCGCCACCACGAACAGCCCCACCCAGAAATCGAGTGCGTTCTTTTTCATCGGATTCTCTTGTTCAACCACCGCAACGCCGCGGCGAGAGGCCGGTACCGAGCGACGCTCAGGCACCGAACATCAGCGCCGTCAGCAGGAAATCGAGCCCCAGCACCGCGAGCGACGCGATCACCACCGTACGGGTGGTGGCGCGCGACACGCCCTCGGGCGTCGGCTTGGCCTCATAGCCCTGATACAGGGCAATAAACGTCACCGCGATACCAAAAATAAAGCTCTTGATGACACCATTCAGTACGTCGGCCCGCACATCGACGCCGCCCTGCATCTGCGACCAGAACGCGCCGGCGTCCACGCCGATCAGCTGCACGCCGACGATGTAGCCTCCGAAGATGCCCACCGCGCTGAAGATGGCGGCCAGCACCGGCATGGCGATGATGCCCGCCCAGAAGCGCGGCGCGACCACGCGCTGCAACGGATGCACGGCCATCATCTCCATCGCCGACAACTGCTCGCCGGCCTTCATCAGGCCGATTTCGGCCGTCAGCGAGGTGCCTGCCCTGCCCGCGAACAGCAGCGCGGTGACGACCGGGCCGAGCTCGCGCACCAGCGACAGCGCCACCAGCAGGCCCAGCGCCTGCTCCGAGCCGTAGCGGTTCAGCGTGTAATAGCCCTGCAGCCCGAGCACGAAGCCGACGAACAGGCCCGACACGGCGATGATCACCAGCGACAGGTTGCCCACGAAGAAGATCTGGTCCGACACCAGCCGGAACCGGCGCAGCACCGCGGGCGACATCGCCAGCATCGACAGCATCATGCGGCTGGCCCGGCCCAGGCCTTCCACCGCCTCGCGCACGGTGCGGCCGAGCGTGGTGATCATGCCGATCATCGCATGCCCCCCGCCGTGAAATCCTCGGCCAGGGACGGCCCCGGGTAATGGAACGGTACCGGGCCGTCGGGCTCCGCGTGCACGAACTGGTGGACGAACGGATCGGTCGACGCGCGCAGCGCCTCCGGTTCGCCCTCGGCGGCGATGCGCCCGTTGGCGACGAAATACACGTAGTCGGCGATCTGGAAGGTCTCGTTGACGTCGTGGGAGACGATGATGGTGGTCGCCCCGAGCGCGTCGTTGAGGGTGCGGATCAGGCGCGCCGTCAGGCCCAGCGAAATCGGATCGAGGCCGGCGAACGGCTCGTCGTACATCAGCAGCGCCGGGTCCAGCGCGATCGCCCGGGCCAGCGCCACGCGCCTGGCCATGCCGCCGGAGATCTGCGAGGGCATCAGGTCGCGCGCGCCGCGCAGCCCGACCGCGTTGAGCTTGAGCAGCACCAGATCGCGGATCATGGCCTCGGGCAGGTCGGTGTGCTCGCGCAGCGGGAACGCGACGTTGTCGAAAACCGACAGGTCGGTAAACAACGCGCCGAACTGGAACAGCATGCCCATCTGGCGCCGCGCCGCGTACAGCGCGCCCTGTCCCAGCGTGCCGACGTCGGCGCCGTTGAAGCGGACCTGGCCGCGCTGCGCGCGCACCTGGCCGCCGATCAGGCGCAGCACGGTGGTCTTGCCGCAGCCCGATCCGCCCATGACGGCAACGACCTTGCCGCGCGGGAAACGCATGGAAAGGCCGGAGAGGATGGGCTTGCCGCCATCGCCGTAGGCGAAGTCAACAGCATCGAGCTCGACGATATTGGAAGTGGATTCGGTCACGTTGGCACCGCATTGGAGGTGCGCATTATAAGTGCTAACACCTACGCCTGTCCGGCGGGCGTGCAGCGCAGTGCCCGTGCCCCCCGGCGGGCGGGTTGCGCCCGGCCCGCAGCCCCGCCATGGACGGGGGCGGTCGGGGCGGCCGGTCAGGGGTTGATCGGCCCGCCCGCCTGCCGCAGGATGACCTGCCACTGGATGGACTCGGAGCGGATCGCGGTGGCGAAGGCGTCGGGCGAGTCCTCCAGCGGCGTCAGTCCCGCCGACAGCAGGCGCTCGCGCACCTCCGGCTCGGCGGTGACCTTCTGCAGCGCCGTGGCAAGCCGCGCGACGATCGCGCGCGGCGTCTTGGCGGGCGCCATCACGCCGAACCATGGGGCGCTGCCGTAGCCGTCCATGCCGGTCTCGTGCAGCGTCGGCACCGTGGGCGCAAGCGGCGAGCGCGCCGCCCCGGTCACGCCCAGCAGCCGCAGCGCGCCGCTGCGCACATGCGACTGCACCGTGGCGAAACTGCAGAAGCAGGCGCTGATCCGGCCCGCCAGCATCTCCTGGACCACGGCGGCCTCGCCCTTGGCGGTCACCAGCGGCACGCCGTTACGCACGCCGCGCACCCAGTATTCGGCGTACAGATGGGCCGGGGTGCCGGCCTGGCCCGAACCGAAGCTGTAGGCGGCGGGGCTGGACCGGACGGCATGCAGCCACTGTTCGGGGGAGTGCATCGGCAGGCGGGCGTCGACGACCAGGAACAGCGGGGCCGAGGCGACCCGCACCACCGGCGTGAAATCACGCACCACGTCGTAGGGCATGGGATCGACGCCCTGCTGGATCAGCATGGTGGACTGGTGGAACAGCAGGGTATGGCCGTCCGAGCTGGCCTTGGCGACCACTTCGCCGGCCATGGTGCCGGCGGAGCCGGTGCGGTTGTCCACCTCCACCGGCGCGCCCAGCGTGAGCGTCAGCCGCTCCGCCAGCATGCGCGCGACAGCATCGGGCACGCCGCCGGCGGGAAACGGCACGATCAGCCGGATGGGCCTGCCGGGGTAGGACATCAGTGCCGAGCGCTCCGCCGCGCGCTCGCTGCCCCGCGGCGCGGCAAGCAAGGGCGGGGAGAACGCCAACAGGGCGATCAGCACGGCAACGATGGCGACGGCCAGGGCACCCCAGCGGCCACGCCCGCGCCCGATGCGCCGATGACTGGCGCCATGGCGCCGTGAGAGTCTGCCCCGCCAGGACTCCCCATTTCGCGAACGTTGCCCCGGCTTACGTCCTTTGAACATCGATTTGCTCCGGGCCGCCGGGTGTGACCGGGGCACCTGGGTCGGCTGAAAAAGGAAAGGCGAGGCAGTGCTTGTTCTTGGTATGGAGGAAATTGTACGAACAACATCACAGCCAGCACAAAGCGCGTAAACCATAGCCGGGACAACCCTGAAAGCCCCGCATGCGCTCTCTCCCGGTGCCTACGCCGGCCAACGCGCACGGATCGCGGCGCTTCGCGCCGCTATAATGCCGGCCATGTCCGAGTTCTCGCTGCGGCCGATGGTGGCCGCCGACCTGCCCGCGGTCCTCGCGGTGCAGCAACAGTGCTATCCCCCCGCCCTGATCGAATCCGCCGCCGCGCTGGCGAGCCGCCTGGCGCTTGCGCCCGCGCTGTGCTGGGTCGCCACGCGGGGCGATGCCCTGGCTGCCTATCTGTTTACCCACCCGTGGCCGCGGGACAGCCTTCCCGCGCTGGACGCGCCGCTGGCGGCGGCTTGCGTCCAATGGCCCGCCGACGAGCTGACGTGGTTCGTGCACGACATGGCGGTGGCACCGGCGGGCCGGGGCGGCGGACTGGCGCGCCGGCTGTACGAGGCGGCGCGCGCGGCGGCGGCAACCGCGGGGCTGCGCTCGTCGCGGCTGATCGCCGTGCAGGCGGCCGCCGCCTGGTGGGAGCGGCTCGGCTACGCCGCCGTCACTGGGAAGAACGATGACGACGCGCCGTCGCAGCTGGCGCGCTACGGCGCGGACGCCGTGCTGATGGCGCGCGCCGGTATCGCGGCCCGGTAAGGACGAAAAAAAAACCCGCGCGGCTCGCACCGGCGGGTTCTGCCCCAGCGGGCCGGAAGGCTGGCGCTTAGCGCGGCAGCTCCGAATGACCCATCAGGAAGGCGTCGACCGAGCGCGCGGCCTGGCGGCCCTCGCGGATCGCCCACACCACCAGCGACTGGCCGCGGCGCACGTCACCGGCGGCGAAGACCTTGGGCACATTGGTGTAGTAGGCGCGGTCGCCTTCGGTGGCGGCCTTGGCGTTCTTGCGCGCGTCGGTGTCCACGCCGAACGCGTCCAGCACCGAGCCCACCGGGTTGGTGAAGCCCATGGCCAGCAGCACCAGGTCGGCGGGCAGGATGAACTCGCTGCCCGGCACTTCCTGCATCCGGCCGTCCTTCCACTCGACGCGGCAGGCCTTCAGCGCGGTGACCTTGCCCTTCTCGCCGATGAACTCCTTGGTGGCGACCGACCAGTCGCGCTCGCAGCCTTCCTCGTGCGAGGACGAGCTGCGCAGCTTGATCGGCCAGTACGGCCACACCAGCGGCTTGTTCTCTTCCTCCGGCGGCTGCGGCAGCAGCTCGAACTGGGTCACCGAGACGGCGCCATGGCGGTTGGAGGTGCCCACGCAGTCCGAGCCCGTATCGCCGCCGCCGATCACGATCACATGCTTGCCGTCGGCGCGGATCTCGTTGCTGCCATCGCCCGCGACTTCCTTGTTCTGCGGGATCAGGAATTCCAGCGCGTAGTGGACCCCGGCCAGATCGCGGCCCGGCACCGGCAGGTCGCGCGGCACTTCGGAGCCGCCCGCCAGCACCACGGCGTCGAACTGGTCCATCAGCGCCTGGGCGGTCACGGTCTCGTTCGCGTAGTTCTTGATGCCGGCCGGCAGCGCGCCGTCGGTCACCATCACGCCGGCACGGAAGGTCACGCCTTCGGCTTCCATCTGGGCGATGCGGCGGTCGATCAGCCACTTCTCCAGCTTGAAATCGGGGATGCCGTAGCGCAGCAGGCCGCCGATGCGGTCGTTCTTCTCGAACACCGTCACGTCGTGGCCGGCGCGCGCCAGCTGCTGCGCGGCGGCCAGGCCCGCGGGGCCGGAGCCGACCACGGCCACGGTCTTGCCGGTCTTGTGCTTGGGCGGCTGCGGCGCGACCCAGCCCTCTTCCCACGCCTTGTCGCCGATGGCGCGCTCGATCGACTTGATGCCGACGGGCGCCTCGTTGATGCCGAGCGTACAGGCGGCCTCGCACGGCGCCGGGCAGATGCGGCCGGTGAACTCGGGGAAATTGTTGGTCTGGTGCAGCACATCGACCGCGGCCTTCCAGTCCTGGCGATACACCAGGTCGTTGAAGTCCGGAATGATGTTGTTGACCGGGCAGCCGTTGTTGCAGAACGGAATGCCGCAGTCCATGCAGCGCGCGCCCTGGAGCTTCGATTCGGCGTCCGTCAGCCGGAATACGAACTCCTTGTAATGCTTCACGCGCTTCGTGACGGGCTCATAGCCTTCGTTCTGGCGCGGAAATTCGAGAAAGCCAGTCGCCTTACCCATGTCGCTTCCTTGGTCATGCTGTGGCGCGCCGGCGCATACGCCGGCCTCGCCGTGAGGTCAGTATCTTGAGGAGGCGGCGCTGCGCCGCGCTCCGTGCTGTTTGGTTGTGGCCGGTCCTCGGGACCGGCCGGCCGCGGATCAGGCGGCGATGGCTTCCCGGTCGCTGTCGCGCGCGGCCTGTTCCTTGGCGTACATCTCGCCCAGCGCGCGCTTGTACTCGGTCGGGAAGACCTTGACGAACTTGCGGCGCGCCGTGGTCCAGTCCGCCAGCAGCGCCTTGGCGCGCTCGGAACCGGTGTAGCGGAAGTGCTGCTCGATCAGGCCCTTCAGGATGTGCTCGTCGAGCTGGCGGCGGCCTTCGTGCTTGTGCCAGCCGGACTCGCCCTGCCCCTTCTCCTGGTCGGCCGCGGCAAGCACCGCTTCGAGCGCCACCATCGAGGTGTTGCAGCGCTTGTCGAACAGCCCGTCCTCGTCATAGACGTAGGCCACGCCGCCCGACATGCCGGCCGCGAAGTTGCGCCCGGTGCCGCCCAGCACCACCACCGTGCCGCCGGTCATGTACTCGCAGCCGTGGTCGCCGGTGCCTTCCACTACCGCCACCGCGCCGGAATTGCGCACCGCGAAGCGCTCGCCGGCCACGCCGTTGAAGAACGCCTCGCCGGCGATGGCGCCGTACAGCACGGTGTTGCCGACGATGATGTTCTGCGTCGGATCGCCGCGGAACTCGTGCGGGGCGCGCACGATCACGCGGCCGCCCGACAAGCCCTTGCCGACGTAGTCGTTGCCGTCGCCCACCAGGTCCAGCGTGATGCCGTGCGCGAGGAACGCGCCAAACGACTGGCCGGCGGTGCCCTGCAGCTGGATATGGATGGTGTCGTCGGGCAGCCCTTCATGGCCGTACTGCTTGGCGACCATGCCGGAGAGCATCGCGCCCACCGTGCGGTTGACGTTCTTGACCGGCTGGATGAACGAGACGCGCTCGCCCTTCTCGATGGCCGGACGCGCCTTGGCGATCAGCACGTGATCCAGCGCCTTGCCTTCCTCCACCGACAGCCCGTGGTCCTGGCGGTCCGTGTGGTAGCGGCACATGTCGCTGCCGAACGGCGCCTGGTGGAAGATGCGCGAGAAGTCCAGGCCGCGCGCCTTCCAGTGCTCGATGCCCGGGCGGGTATCGAGCAGGTCGGCGCGGCCGATCAGTTCGTCGAAGGTGCGCACGCCCAGCTGCGCCATGATCTCGCGCGCTTCCTCGGCAACGAAGAAGAAGAAGTTCACCACGTGCTCGGGCTTGCCCTGGAACTTGCGGCGCAGCACCGGATCCTGGGTGGCGACGCCGACCGGGCAGGTGTTCAGATGGCACTTGCGCATCATGATGCAGCCCTCGGCCACCAGCGGCGCGGTCGCGAAGCCGAACTCGTCGGCGCCCAGCAGCGCGCCGATGACCACGTCGCGGCCGGTCTTCATCTGGCCGTCGGCCTGCACGCGGATGCGGTTGCGCAGGCCGTTGAGCATCAGCGTCTGCTGCGTCTCGGCCAGACCCAGCTCCCACGGCGTGCCGGCATGCTTGATCGACGACCACGGCGAGGCGCCGGTGCCGCCGTCATGGCCGGCGATCACCACGTGGTCGGCCTTGGCCTTGGCCACGCCCGCGGCCACGGTGCCCACGCCCACTTCCGACACCAGCTTGACCGAGATGTCCGAGGCCGGATTGACGTTCTTCAGGTCGTGGATCAGCTGTGCCAGATCCTCGATCGAATAGATGTCGTGGTGCGGCGGCGGCGAGATCAGGCCCACGCCAGGCACCGAGTAGCGCAGCTTGCCGATGTAGTCGGACACCTTGTGGCCGGGCAGCTGGCCGCCTTCGCCGGGCTTGGCGCCCTGCGCCATCTTGATCTGGATCTGGTCCGCCGAGGCCAGGTACTCCGCGGTCACGCCGAAGCGGCCCGAGGCAACCTGCTTGATCTTGGAGCGCAGCGAGTCGCCCTCGCGCAGTTCCAGGTCCTTCTCGATGATGCCCTCGCCCAGCAGGCTCTTGAGCGTGTCGCCCTGCTTGATGGGGATGCCGCGCAGCTCGTTGCGGTAGCGCTTCTCGTCCTCGCCGCCTTCGCCGGTGTTGGACTTGCCGCCGATGCGGTTCATCGCCACGGCCAGCGTGGTGTGCGCCTCGGTGGAGATCGAGCCGAGCGACATCGCGCCGGTGGCGAAACGCTTGACGATGTCCTTCGCCGGCTCCACCTCCTCCAGCGGGATCGCGCGCGACGGATCGACCTTGAACTCGAACAGGCCACGCAGCGTCATGTGGCGGCGGCTCTGGTCGTTGATGATGTTCGCGTATTCCTTGTACGTCTGGTAGGCGCCCTCGCCGTCGTTGGCGCGCACCGAGTGCTGCAGCTTGGCGATCGAGTCCGGCGTCCACATATGCTCTTCGCCGCGCACGCGGTAAGCGTATTCGCCGCCGGCCTCCAGCATGCCTTCCAGCACGGGGCTCTCGCCGAAGGCGTCGCGGTGCAGGCGCAGCGCTTCCTCGGCGACCTCGAAGATGCCGATGCCTTCGACGTTCGACGCCGTACCGTGGAAGTACTTGCCGACCAGTTCGCGCGACAGGCCGATAGCCTCGAAGATCTGCGCGCCGGTGTACGACATATAGGTGGAGATGCCCATCTTGGACATCACCTTCTGCAGGCCCTTGCCGATCGCCTTGACGAAGTTCTTGACGGCCTTTTCCGGCGACAGGTCGCCCGACAGGCCCGCGGCCATCTCGGCCAGCGTTTCCATCGCCAGGTACGGGTGAACGGCTTCCGCGCCGTAGCCGGCCAGCAGCGCGAAGTGATGCACCTCGCGGGCCGAGCCGGTCTCCACCACCAGGCCGGTCGAGGTACGCAGGCCCTTTTCCACCAGATGATGGTGGATGGCCGACGTCGCCAGCAGCGCCGGGATGGCGACCTGGTTCGGATCGACCATGCGGTCCGACACGATCAGGATGTTGTAGCCCGAACGCACGGCGTCCACGGCTTCCGCGCACAGCGACGCGATGCGCGCCTCGATGCCTTCCTTGCCCCACGCGCTCGGATAGCAGATGTTCAGTTCGTACGAACGGAACTTGCCGCCGGTGTAGTGCTCGATGTTGCGGATCTTGGCGATGTCCTTGAAGTCCAGCACGGGCTGGGACACTTCGAGGCGCATCGGCGGGTTGATGTTGTTCAGCTCCAGCAGGTTCGGCTTCGGACCGATGAACGACACCAGCGACATCACCATGTTCTCGCGGATCGGGTCGATCGGCGGGTTGGTCACCTGTGCGAACAGCTGCTTGAAGTAGTGGTACAGCGTCTTGTTCTTGGACGACAGCACGGCGAGCGGCGAGTCGTTGCCCATCGAGCCGGTCGCTTCCTCGCCGGCCAGCGCCATCGGCGCCATCAGGAACTTGACGTCCTCCTGCGTGTAGCCGAACGCCTGCTGGCGGTCCAGCAGCTTGGCCGACGGCTTGGTCTCGGCGGCCACGTCCTCGGGCTTGGCGTCGAGCTCGTCGAGCTTGATGCGCACGGCGTCGATCCAGCTCTTGTACGGCTTGGCGTTGGCCAGGTTGTCCTTCAGTTCCTTGTCGTCGATGATGCGGCCCTGCTCCATGTCGATCAGGAACATCTTGCCCGGCTGCAGGCGCCACTTCTTGACGATGCGGGACTCGGGGAACGGCAGCACGCCGGCTTCGGAGGCCAGCACCACCACGTCGTCCTCGGTCACGTAGAAGCGCGCCGGGCGCAGGCCGTTGCGGTCCAGCGTGGCGCCGATCTGGCGGCCATCGGTGAAGCAGATGGCGGCGGGGCCGTCCCACGGCTCCATCATCGCGGCGTGGTATTCGTAGAAGGCGCGGCGGTTGTCGTCCATCAGCGTGTGCTGCTCCCACGCTTCCGGAATCATCATCATCATCGCGTGCACCAGCGGGTAACCCGACATGGTCAGCAGTTCGAGGCAGTTGTCGAACGACGCGGTATCGGACTGGCCCGGATAGATCAGCGGCCACAGCTTGGGCAGGTCCTCGCCCAGCACCGGCGACGAGATCGCGCCGGTACGCGCATTGATCCAGTTGACGTTGCCCTTGACGGTGTTGATCTCGCCGTTGTGCGCCACCATGCGGTACGGGTGGGCCAGTTCCCAGGCCGGAAACGTGTTGGTCGAGAAACGCTGGTGGACCAGCGCGAGCGCCGAGACGGCGCGGGTGTCCTGCAGGTCGCGGTAGTACTGGCCGACCTGGTTGGCCAGCAGCAGGCCCTTGTAGACCACCGTGCGCGCCGACATCGACGGCACGAAGTATTCCTTGCCGTGCTTGAGCTTGAGCGCCTGGATGGCGTGGCTCGCGGTCTTGCGGATCACGTACAGCTTACGTTCCAGCGCGTCGGTGGTCATGATGTCGCGACCGCGCCCGATGAAGATCTGGCGGATCACCGGCTCGGTCTTGCGCACCGTCGGCGACATCGGCATGGCGCCGTCGACCGGCACGTCGCGCCAGCCCAGCACGGCCTGGCCTTCCAGGCGCACGGTGCGCTCGAGCTCCTGCTCGCAGGCCAGGCGCGACGCGTGCTCCTTGGGCAGGAAGATCATGCCGACGCCGTATTCGCCGGCCGGCGGCAGGGTCACGCCCTGCTTTGCCATTTCCTCGCGGTAGAACTGGTCGGGGATCTGAATCAGGATGCCCGCGCCGTCGCCCATCAGGTGGTCTGCGCCGACCGCGCCCCGGTGGTCCAGGTTCTCCAGGATCTTCAGGCCCTGCAGCACGATCTCGTGGCTCTTCTTGCCCTTGATATGGGCGACCATGCCGACGCCGCAGGCGTCATGCTCGTTCGCGGGGTCGTACAGGCCCTGCGCGGCGGGACGGCCGGCGGGAACGAAGGCGGAGGTCTGGTCCTCGGCCTGGGTGGCCAGGGTCTGGGCCGGCTGGATTTGCGATTGGTCCACGGGCGTATTCCGGTAAGAGGCTGCGCTGTCCGCTGCCGACCGGAACGGCTTGCGCGGGCAAATCGGTGGGGCCGGAGAAACGAACCGGGGAGACCGAGAGCAGGCGGGGAGCCGCAGCGGCGTACACGAGCGTGACGCGCCGCACAATGAATGTGGGTGGAGCAACTATAAGAGAATCACCAAACCCTAGCAAAAATATTAAATGGGGTCAGAACATAATTATTCGTGCCCTGTTTTCACTATGGTCATTAAATGGGGACACATTAAGTAGCGTCACCCGACTGCGCATCGCCAGCGGCAGTTTCGGTACGCTTCGGCCGGCCGCGTGGCAAAGGCTGCACGCGGCGCGGCGCATGCCGCTCCAGTTGGGCGAGGAAGGCGTCGTCCCCCAACGGCCAGCCGCTGTGCGCGTGGCGTTGCAGCGTGGTGAGGGCACGCATGGACAGGCCCTCATCGAAGCGGACCCGATAGTTCGACTGACGCTCGAAGGGCGTGTTGCCAAGCGCCCAATAGACGGAGTGATCGCTGACAAACGGACTGGCTTCAATCCCCACGTGGTGGCGGTAGCTGCTCCATCGATCGGCCGCGGGCGCCATTACCTCGCCGGCGCGTATGGCATTGCCCTCGACGTACAGCATGGCGGGCAGCATCCACGCCTCGGGCTCGAACACGGCCGAGCGAAACCGGCCTTCCCACAGCGTGCCGGTGCGCCCAGCGGTCCTGTTGAAGTAGCGCGCGTAGCGGCGGCCCACGGCCTGCATGGTCAGGCTGAGGGCGTCCGGCGCGCGGGGCGTGGCCACGAGGTGGATATGGTTGGGCCGCAACGCATAGGCATGGACCGCCAGATCGTGCTCGCGGGCCGCCATGCGCAGTGCGTCCAGGTAGGTCAGGTAATCGTCGGGTCCCAGGAAGACCGGCTGCCGATTGTTGCCTCGCTGCAACACCAGCGTCGGCATGCCGGTGGGGGAAAAACGGGGAAGTCGAGCCATGGATGCGATCCGCAAAACGCCATGGCGCGATGATACGTCATCTGTCCCTATTTACCGGAACAGTCGGGATAGGGTCGGTCAGACGCCCTCGCCCACCGCGAAGATGCGGCGATGCTCCCGAATCGCATAGCGGTCAGTCATGCCCGCGATGTAGTGGGAGATCAACCGGGGCTGCTCGCCGCCGTGCCCCTGGTATTGCGGCGGCAGCAGGCGCGGGTCGCCCATGAAGGCGTCGAACAGGTCGGAGATGATCCGCTGCGCCTTGGCCGACATGCGCATCACGAGGTAGTGCCGGTACAAGTGCTTGAACAGGAAGCGCTTCAGCGCGGTGGCCTCCTCGCGCATGGCGGGGCTGAAGGCGACCAGGGGCCTTGCCGCCCGCACCGCGTCGATAGAGCGCGGTTCGGCCTCGGCGATATGGCCGCGCGTGGTGTCGATCAGGTCCACGATCAGCGTATTGATCATGCGGCGAACCGTCTCGTTGATCATCCGGCGGCCGGCGATGCCGGGAAAGGCTTCCATTACCTCGGCGCGGTGACGGCCCCACATCGGCACCTCGTCCATCTGCTCCAGCGTCAGAAGGCCCGAGCGCAGGCCGTCGTCGATATCGTGGTTGTTGTAGGCAATCTCGTCGGCCAGATTCGCCAGCTGGGCCTCCAGCGAGGGCTGGGTGCCTTCCAGGAAGCGCCGGCCGAGCTCGCCCAACGCGGCGGCGTTGACGCGCGAGCAATGCTTGAGGATGCCCTCGCGCGTCTCGAACGTCAGGTTCAGCCCGTTGAAGCCGCCGTAGCGCTCCTCCAGTTCGTCCACCACCAGCAGGCTCTGCAGGTTGTGTTCGAAGCCGCCGTGGTTCTTCATGCAGGCGTTCAGCGCATCCTGGCCGGCATGCCCGAACGGCGTGTGCCCCAGGTCGTGGGCGAGCGCGATGGCCTCGACCAGATCCTCGTTCAGCCGCAGGTTGCGGGCGATCGAGCGGCCGATCTGCGCCACCTCCAGGCTGTGCGTGAGTCGCGTGCGGAACAGATCGCCCTCGTGGTTGACGAAGACCTGGGTCTTGTATTCGAGCCGGCGAAACGCGGTGCTGTGGATGACCCGGTCCCGGTCGCGCTGGAACTCGCTGCGCGAGGACGACGCCGCTTCGGCATGCACGCGGCCGCGCGACTGGGCCGAGCGCGCGGCGTAGGGGGCGAGATGGCTTTCGAGATCGGTCATGCGGCTATCCGGTTGGGCAACTGCGGCGGGCGCGCCGGCGACGCGGGCATCGCCGGGGCTGCAAGGCCAGGCCGCCCGCTCAGGCGACGGGCGCTTCGACGGGAGGGTGCAGCACGGCGTGGGCCAGCGTCGCGCGCAGGTCCGCATCGGGCACCGTGGTGACAAAGGCCTCGCCCAGCTTCTTGAGCAGGATGAACTTGATCTGGCCGGCCTCGGCCTTCTTGTCCACCTTCATCAGCTCGATATAGCGGTCGGCGCCCAGGTCGGGGGCCACCACGGGCAGCATCGCCGCGGCGGTCAGGCGCTGGATGCGGGTGCGCGTCTCGATGTCGATAAAGCCCAGCCGGTGCGACAGATCGGCGGCCATCACCATGCCGCAGCCCACGGCCTCGCCGTGCAGCCACGCGCCATAGCCCATGCCGGCCTCGATGGCATGGCCGAAGGTATGGCCGAAGTTCAGCGTGGCGCGCACGCCGCCCTCGCGTTCGTCCTGGGCGACCACCGCGGCCTTGATCTCGCAGGAACGCTGCACCGCCTGCGCCATCAGCGTGGCGTCGCAGCCGTTGAGGGCGGCGATATGGCGCTCGATCCAGGCGAAGTAGTCGGCGTCGGCGATGGCGCCATGCTTGATCACCTCGGCCAAGCCGGCGGCCAGCTCGCGCGGCGGCAACGTCGCCAGCGTGTCGATATCGGCGATCACCGCATTGGGCTGGTGGAACGCGCCGATCATGTTCTTGCCCAGCGGATGGTTGATGCCCGTCTTGCCCCCGACCGACGAATCGACCTGCGCCAGCAGCGTGGTCGGCATCTGCACGAAGGGCACCCCGCGCATGTAGCAGGCGGCCGCAAACCCCGTCATGTCGCCCACCACGCCACCGCCCAGCGCGATCAGCGTGGTCTTGCGGTCCGCACCGGCCGACAGCAGCGCGTCGAAGATCAGGTTCAGCGTTTCCCAGTGCTTGAACGACTCGCCGTCGGGCAGCGTCACGGTGCGCACGCTCTTGCCCAGGCCCGACAGCACCGCCTCGACGCGCGCGGCATAGAGCGGACCGACGGTCTCGTTGGTGACGATGACGGCATGCTGGCCGCGCACGTGCGGGGCCAGCAGGTCGGCGCGGTCGAGCAGGCCGGTGCCGATATGGATGGGATAGCTGCGCGAGCCGAGGTCGACTTCGAGGGTAATCATCGGGAGGGCTTGTTGGGAAGACTGTCCTGCGGCGACGGCGTGCCGTCGTCGTCGCCATGTTCGATGCTGGTGGCCGCGGCCACGAAGCCGGCCATCTCCAACTGCATCAGCACCATGTTAGCAAGCTGGGCCACCGAGGGCTTGCCGGTTTCGATGATGAAATCGGCCACCTCACGGTACAGCGGATCGCGCTCGGCGTACAGCGACTCCAGCTTGCCCTTGGGGTCCTCGGTCTGCAGCAGCGGCCGGTTGCGGTCGTGACGCGTGCGCAGCCACAGGTCGTGCGGGCTGGCGCGCAGATAGACGACGGTGCCGCGCTCCTTCAGGCACTGGCGATTGGCCGGACGCAGCACGGCGCCGCCACCGGTCGCCAGCACCACGCCCTGGCGCCGGGTCAGCTCGTCGATCATGTGCGCCTCGCGGTCGCGAAAGCCGGCTTCGCCCTCGTGGTCGAAGATGACCGGGATGCGGACGCCGCAGCGCGCCTCGAGCTCGTGGTCCGAGTCGAAGAACGGGTAGTCGAGCCGGCGGGCGACGGTGCGGCCGACGGTGGTCTTGCCGGCGCCCATCAGGCCGACGAAGAAAAGGTTCGGACGGGTTGCTGTCACTGGCGTGTCGCGGGAACGGCAGCAGGCGCATTGGCGCAGGCTTCGTCCCCGCAGGTAAGGAACGGCATCATCTTCTTATTTTGCGGCGGGCCACGCAAGAAAGCGGCCGCTTCGGCCGCCCTGCCAACGTCCGCGGCGCGGCTTCCGACGCCTGCGGCGCAACGGGCCATAAAAAAAGCCGCATCGGCGCGATGCGGCCTGCCAGTCTACTGCATCGCGCCCGCGCCGGGCGATTTGGGCCTATTTCAGCGAGACGCTGTCGTTCAGGATGCGCGGCGTCAGGAAGACCAGCAGCTCGGTGCGATCGTTGGTGCGCGCATTGTTCTTGAACAGGTAGCCCACCACCGGGATATCGCCCAGCAGCGGCACCTTGTTGACGTCGTTGCGCTCGGTCTGGGTATAGATGCCCCCGATCACCACCGTGCCGCCGTTCTCGACCAGCACCTGCGTCTGCACGTGCTTGGTGTCGATGGCGAAGCCCTGCGTCGTCTGAATGCCCACGCTGTCCTTGTTGACGTCGACATCGAGCAGCACGTTGCCTTCCGGCGTGATCTGCGGCGTCACCTCCAGCTTGAGGTTGGCCTTGCGGAACTGCACCGAGGTCGCGCCGCTGGACGTGGCCGCCTGGTAGGGCAGCTCGGTGCCCTGCTCGATCAGCGCCTTGATGTTGTTGGCGGTGACCACGCGCGGGCTGGAGATGATCTTGCCCTTGCCGTCGGCCTCCAGCGCCGAGAGCTCCAGCGCGAGAAAGCGGGTGGCGGCGCTGTTGAACAGGCTCACCGCCAGGTTGGCCGGACTGGCCCCGTTGATGGAGCCGGCGGGCAGGCTCAGGAACGGGCCATTGTCCGACGTGGCGCCGGGCAGCACGTTGTTGTAGGTGTTGCCCACGCGCGCGTTGTTGAACGAGCCGGCGAACCCGAGCTTGACGCCGAGGTTGCGGCTGAACTTGTCGTCCGCCTCCACGATGCGCGCCTCGATGATGACCTGGCGCACCGGGATGTCGATCTTCATCAGGAAGCTCTGCACCTCTTCGAGCTTGCTCGCCACGTCCGACACGAACAGCTGGTTGGTGCGCGCATCGGCGGTCAGCGACCCGCGCCGCGACAGCATGCGGTTGGCGCCCATGGCCGCCGCGCCCGCCTGCGCGCCGACGCCGGCGGCGCCCGTGGTGCCGCCCACCGTGCCGCCGCCGATCAGCATGCGCCGCACATCCTCCGCGCGCTGGTAGTTCAGCTGGAACACCTGGCTGCGGATCGGTTCGAGATCGGTGATCTGCTGCTGCGACTCCAGCTCCAGTTTTTCCTTGGTCGCCAGTTCGGCGCGCGGCGCCACCCACAGCACGTTGCCGTTGCGGCGCGATGCCAGGCCCTTGGCGTCGAGCACGATCTGCAGCGCCTGATCCCACGGCACGTCCTTCAGGCGCAGCGTCAGGTTGCCCTGCACGTTCTCGCTGGTGATGATGTTCAGGTTGGTGAAGTCGGCGAAGACCTGCAGCAGCGCCCGGATGTCGATGTTCTGGAAGTTCAGCGACAGCCGCTCGCCGCGATAGCCGGGACCGCTGATCAGCTTGCCCGGATCCTCCTTGATCGGCCGCACCTCGACCACGAACTGCGTGTCGGTCTGGTAGGAGCTGTACTCCCAGTTGCCGCGCGGCTCGATGGTCAGGCGGGCATTGCCGTTGGTGTCGGTCGCGCGCATGCCCTGCACCGGCGTGCCGAAGTCGCTTACGTCGTAGCGGCGGCGCAGGTGTTCCGGCAGCGCGGTGTTGAGAAAGTCCACCACCACGTTCTGGCCCTGCTGCGCGATGTTGACGCCGCCGTCGCGCGAGGACAGGTCCACCACGATGCGACCGGCACCGTCGGGCCCGCGGCGGAAATCGATCTGACGAAGCGCCGGCCGCGACGACAGCTGCGACTGCGCCTGTGCGTTGTTGGCGGCGAAAGTCGGCGCGCTCGAGCGCGAGGCCGGCGCCACGTTGTCGATCAGCACGACGAACTGATTGCCCCGGGACTGCGTGCGGTAGCTCGCCGCCCGTGTGAGATCCAGTACCACGCGGGTACGGTCGCCGATCTGGACCACGTTGGCGCCCTTGAGCAGCTTGCCGCCGTAGTCGTACTGCGCCCGTCCCTGCGCGAAGCCCATGCCGACGAAGTCGAGCGCGATCTTGGGGGGATTCTGCGTGGTGAAGTCGGCCGGCGGCTGCGCGAGCGGACCCTGCAGCGTGACGGTAAACACGGTCTGCTCACCGACCGTGGTGGCCTCGACCTGCTGGATCGCATTGCCGGGCGCACTGCCTGGCGCGCCGCCCTGCGCGTGGGCCCGCTGCGCCCCCGGCAGCGCCAGCGCGGCGGCCACCGCGAACCACGCCAACGTGGCGCACGCATGCGTGCGCGCCCGATGCCAGCGCCGGATCGTCATGCCGGCACCTCCAGCTTCAGGCTGGTCATTTTCTCTTTCCACTCGCCTACCCCTTCCCGGACCAATTCGCGCAGCACGATCTCCCGATCGGTGATGCGGACCACCCGGCCGTAGCTCTGGCCGAGATATTGACCCACCCTGATATGGTGGACCTTGTTATCAACCTGCACGATGGCGTAGGTCTCGCCAGCACGGCGCATCGACCCCATCATCCTGAAGTTCTCCAGCGGGAAATCCTCGAGCGCCTCGCGCGGACGGTGCGCTTCCGGCGACTCGGACAGTGCCCGCGTCAGCTCGCCGATCTTGGTCTGCGCGAAGGGCTCCGGCGCATTGCGCGCGGCGTACTCGCGCGCCGCATAGGGCTTGGGCTCGGGCAACGGCGGGGGCGGCGGCACCTTGGCGCTGCGCGCCGAGGCCATCCACTGGCGCAGCATGTCTTCGTCGCTGGGCCCGCAGCCGGCCAGCAGGCAGGCGGCGACGACGGCGAGCGCGCTCGCGCGGCGTATCGGCGCGCGGCTCATTTCTGGCCTCCCTGCGCCTTGGCCGCGGCCGCCGCGGCGGCGGCCTTGCGCTGCGCGGCGAGCTCCTCGGCATCGAGCGCGCGATAGGCCATGGCCACCGCCTCCATCGCCAGGCCCGCGCCGTCCTTGCCGGCGGTCAGCTGCATGCCCTGGATCGACACGATGCGCGAGAGGCCCGCGACATCGGCATTGAACTGCGCCACGTCGTGATAGCGCCCGGTGACGCGCAGGTTGACCGGCATCTCGGCGAAATAGGGCTTGAGCACCGCCGGCTGCGGCTTGAACAGTTCGAACTGCAATCCGCGCGCGACGCCGGAGTGGTTGACGTCGGCCAGCAGCGCGTCCATCTCGGCCTTGTCCGGCAACTGGCGCTCGACCTGCGCCACGCGCTGCTCTACCTCGCGCTTCTGCGCGCGCAGCGCATCGAGATTGGCGACCTGCGCCACCTTGGCCTGGTAGGACTGCTTCAGCGACTCCTGCTCCATGCGCTTGCGATCGCGCTCCTCGAGCTTGCCGCTCCAGTACAGCTGCCAGCCCAGGCCCAGCACCAGCGCCGCTGCCAGCACGGAGAACACCACGCGCGGCGCGGCGGGCCACGTCTGTGGCTCGTTCAGGTTCAGGCCGCTGAACTGGCCCGTCAGGTCCGACAGCGAGATTTCGCTATTGAGCTTCATGTCAGCCCTTCCCTTGGGTGGCGCCGGTGGCGGGCGTCCCGGGCTTGGCGCCCGCGGCGGGCGCCTCGGGCGCGCGATAGGCGAAGCGCATCGAGAAGTCGAACAGCCGGCGATGCTCGCGCAGGTTGTTCGTCATGCTCACCGCCTTGGACTCCACCAGCTCGGCCTTGTCCAGCCACGCGACCGCGCCGAGATTGCGCAGCAGCTCGGACACGCGCTCGTTCGACTGCGCGATGCCCGCCAGCGTGAAAGCCTCGCCGGTCTGCTTCAGGCTCGTCACGTAGACGCCTTCGGGCACCTGGCGCACCAGTTCCTCCAGCAACTGCACCGGCCGGTTGCGCTGCAGCTGCAGGCTCTCGACCGCGCTCTGCCGCTGCAGCAGCGCGTCGATATCCTTCTTCAGCGAATTGACCTCGCGGATCTGCGCATCCATGCGGCTGTTCTCGGCGATCAGCACCTGGTTCAGCGCATCGACGGACGCGGTCTGGTGGTCGATATACCAGCCGCCGAGCAGTACCGCGAGCAGCCCGCTGCCCGCGGCCGCGCCGAGCCCGCCATAGGCCTGCCTGCGCCGCGCCGCCTTGCGGGCTTCGTGGTAAGGCAGCAGGTTGACGGTCGGGATCGCGTTGTTTGCCATACGAATTCCCTCCCCGGGATCACTGCAGCCCGCGCAAGGCGAGGCCGGCGCCGACGATGTAGGCAGGCAGGTCGCGCTGGAGGTAGCGCGCGTTCACCTTGCCGGCGGTCGCCATGTTGGCGAACGGATTGGCCAGCGTGGTCGCGATGCCGGTGTGCTGCTCGATCGCGGCCTGCACGCCCAGCAGCGACGCATGGCCGCCGCAGAGCAGGATCTCGTCGACGCGGCCCAGGCTCGAGCTCGCGAGGAAGTTGCGCACCGCGCCCTGCACCTCGATGCCCAGCGCCTCGAGCGAGGGCTTGAGCAGCTGCGCGCGCCAGTTGTCCGGCAGCGTGTTCTTGCGCTTCTTGATCTCGGCCTTGAGCACGTCGAGCGTAAACATGCGCGCGGCGCTCTGCGTGAGCTGGTCGCCGTAGCTGTTCAGCGGCTGCTCGTACAGTTCCTTCCAGCCCTGGTAGAAGATGGCCTTGGAGCGGCTGCCGCCCAGATGGATGACCGCCACCACCGGCAGGTCCTTGGCATCGGTCTCGGACAGCGCCTCGGGCACCGCGAGCATCTGCGCCACCGAGCGGTGGACGGCGTATTCCTCGACATCCATCGCCTGCGCCTTGAGCCCGGCGAACTCGGCCACGGTGACGCGCTCCTGCACCCGTTCGCTGTTGGTGGCGGTCACGCGCACGCCGATGCCGCCCTCGGTCTCGTTGGGGCCGATCACGGCATAGTCGAAATTGACGGCCTGCGAAGGCGGAAACAGGCGATGCGCCTCGGACTCGACCTGGACGTACAGCTCGTCGTCGGACAGGTTGTCCGGCAGGCTGACGGTCTGCGATTCGGTGAGCATGGAAGGCACGCCGAGCACGACGTCCCGGCCGCGGATTCCCGCCTTGCCGAGCGCGCGCCGCAGCGCGGTGCCGACCGCCTCGATATTGACCACGCTGCCGTCGGCGACGGCATTGCGGTCCAGCAGTTCACTGGCACATTTTTCCAGCCGGTAGTCGTTGCGCTTGCCCCCGACGGACAGCTCTACCACCTTGATGCTGGACGACCCAATATCCACGCCGACCGTAGAACGGCGCAGAAACCCCGACAAGATGCCTCGTCGCAAGGTGACCCCCTGACATTGAACTCGCCCCTGGCATGGATGCTCTAATCGGGCGGCTGTTTCTTGGAATGAAACGTTTTTTGTCTTTTCTGTTGGTGGATTCTCACAAAGAAAGTATGGCGTGGCAATGTGCCGGTCTGACCACGCTTTCTTTTTGCGAGCCCCCTCATTAAAGCGTTGCCAAAATCCGACGCTCCCTGACCGCACCGTTACCGCGACGCGCCGGGCGCCTCTTCCGACCTTCCTTTCGCTTCATTCTGTGTTCAGTTGCATTACATCTTGTAACAGCGCCATTGCGGCGGGAAGGGCACCGCATGGCGGGATCGCGGGGGGCCGGGCGATATAATCGCGGCACTCCTTACTAGGTATTTCCCTTATGGCAACAGCACAACAGAAGCCGGCCCTTCCGGCTCGCCGCCCGCTTTGGATGCGAGCCACCTTCTGGGCGCTCGGCCTCCTGGCTGCGGGTATCGTCACGGTGGCGCTGCTGATCGGATATGCGCTGCTGGTGGCGGCGCCCAACCTGCCATCGCTCGATACGATCACCGACTACCGTCCCAAGATTCCGCTGCGCATCTACACCGCGGACAACGTGCTGATCGGCGAATTCGGCGAGGAGCGCCGCAACTTCGTGCCGATTGCCGAGATTCCGGACGTCATGAAGAAGGCGGTGCTCGCGATCGAGGACGACCGCTTCTACGAGCACGGCGGCGTGGACTACATCGGCGTGCTGCGCGCCGGCATCGCGAACATGCGCGGCGGCCTGTCGCAGGGCGCGTCGACCATCACCATGCAGGTCGCGCGCAACTTCTTCCTCTCGAGCGAGAAGACCTATACGCGCAAGATCTACGAGATGCTGCTGTCGTACAAGATCGAGGCCAACCTGACCAAGGACCAGATCCTCGAGCTGTACATGAACCAGATCTATCTGGGCCAGCGCGCCTACGGCTTCTCGAGCGCCGCGCGCGTGTACTTCGGCAAGTCGGTAAAGGACGTGACGATCGCCGAGGCCGCGATGCTCGCCGGTCTCCCCAAGGCGCCGTCCGCCTACAACCCGGTGGTCAACCGCAAGCGCGCCAAGGTCCGCCAGGAATACATCCTGATGCGCATGCGCGACCTCGGCTACATCACGCCGGCGCAGTACGAGGAAGCGATTCACGAGGAACTGAAGGTGCGCAGCGAGGGCAACGAGTTCTCGACCCACGCCGAGTACGTGGCCGAGATCGTGCGCCAGCTGATGTACGCGCAATACCGCGAGGAGACCTATACGCGCGGCCTGACCGTCTACACCACGCTGACCAAGGCCGACCAGGACGCGGCCTACGAAGCGGTGCGCGACGGCGTGATGAGCTACGAACGCAAGCACGGCTATCGCGGGCCGGAAGCCTTCATCGACCTGCCCAACGATCCGGCCGAGCGCGAGCAGGCCATCGACGACGCGCTGGTCGAGCATCCCGCCAGCGACGACCTGCGCTCGGCGGTGGTCACCAGCGCCTCGCCCAAGCAGGTCAAGGCCACGCTGCCGTCGGGCGAGGTGGTCACGATCGAAGGCGCGGCGCTGCGCTTCATCGCGCCCTCGCTCGCCAGCAACGCGCAGCCGAAGACCCGCATCCGGCCGGGCGCGATCATCCGCGTGATCCAGGACGCCAAGGGCGCGTGGACGGTGACCCAGCTGCCGGAAGTGGCTTCGGCCTTCGTGTCGCTGAACCCGGAGGACGGCGAGATCCGCGCCATGGTCGGCGGCTTCGACTTCAACCGCAACAAGTTCAACCACGTCACGCAGGCCTGGCGCCAGCCCGGCTCCAGCTTCAAGCCGTTCATCTACACGGCCGCGCTGGAGAAGGGCTTTTCGCCGGCCACCGTGATCAACGACGCGCCGCTGTCGATCGGCCCGGATACCGGCGGCCAGGTGTGGGAGCCGAAGAACTACGACGGCAAGTTCGAGGGCCCCATGTCCATGCGCCGCGCGCTGGCCAAGTCCAAGAACCTGGTGTCGGTGCGGATCCTGCGCGCCATCGGCACGCAGTACGCGCAGGACTACATCACGCGCTTCGGCTTCGACGCCGACAAGCACGCGGCCTATCTGCCGATGGCGCTGGGCTCGGGCAGCGTGACGCCGCTGCAGATGGCGGCCGCGTATTCGGTGTTCGCCAACGGCGGCTACCGCGTGAATCCGTACCTGATCCAGCGCGTGGTCGACGCGCGCGGCAACGTGGTGTCCGAAACCCGGCCGCAGCGCGCCGGGCAGGATGCGGTCCGCGTGATCGACGGGCGCGTCGCCTTCATCGCCGACAGCATGCTGCGCGACGTGGTGCGCACCGGCACCGCATACAGCGCCAAGCAGCGCCTGGGCCGCAACGACCTGGCGGGCAAGACCGGCACCACCAACGACGCGGTCGACGCGTGGTTCGCCGGCTATACGCCCAAGCTGGTCGCCATTGCCTGGATGGGCTACGACCAGCCCAAGAGCCTGGGCGTGCGCGAGACCGGTGGCGGGCTGTCGCTGCCGATCTGGATCAGCTACATGGGCAAGATGCTCAAGGGCATGCCGGAAGCGCCCGAGCGCCAGCCGCCGGAGGGCGTGGTGATGGTAGCGGGAGACTGGACGCTGGAGGAGAACGCCGGCGGCAGCGGCGTGGCGTCGGTGGGCCTGGGCGATCCGTGGCCGGGCAAGGTCGACCCCGCGGCGCCGCCGCAGGTCGACGTCGAGGCCGAGAAGCGGCGCATCCTCGAGATGTTCGGCGGCGGGGGCTGAGCCCGCCCGCGGGACGCACGAGAAACGGCAAAGCCGGCCCATGTGGCCGGCTTTGTCTTTGGGCGATGCAAAGGGCCCTTGCGGGCCCGGCTCAGCGCAGCGTGATGGTCGTGCCCGCCTGCTGGCTCAGGTACTGCGACAGCGCCTGGTACAGCTCGCCACCGCTGCGCGTATCGACCCACCGTTCGCCATCGCGGCGGAAATGGAAGCCGCCCGCGCGCGCCGCCACCCACAGCTCCTGCATCGGCGCCTGGCTGTTGACGATGATCTTGGAGCCGTCCTCGAACTCCAGTTCCATCACGTTGCCGGTGCGGTTGATCTCGATATCGGCATCGGCCGCGTCGGCCGCCGTTTCGATGTCGCTTTCCAGCCGATCCAGCGCCGCGCTGGCCAGGGTCACGAACTCGCTTTCGCTCAAGGGGGGCATGCTAAACTCCAAGACCGCCGGGCCGCCGCCGGGGATCGGCGAGGTCGGCGTCCGCAGGCACGAACCGCCGTCAAACCCCACCACCCGGTTTTCCCGCTCCTTCGATGCGGGCGCGCGCTTGCCGGCGCTGCGTTGATTATTGTCTTCTGGTCCCGCCGGGACCGCACTCTAAGGACGACCCGATGTTGCGTCGTGTTGCGATTGTATCGGCGTTTGCCGCCACCCTTGCGATGTCCCTGCTGGCGGGATGCGGCATTCGCGGACCGCTGACGATGCCCAAGCGCCCGCCCGCACCGACCGCGCCGACCGTGCCGGACCCGGGGCTCGGCAAGGCCGGCGCCCCGGCGCCAAGCGAGTTCGTCGCGCCCGCCAACGGCGCCGCCCCGTCCGCAACGTCCACACCGGCCGATTCGTCCGCACCCCGTTCGCCGCAATCGGCACCCGGCTCCGCCTCTCCCGCCAAGTAGAACATGACCGCCTTTTTCCATCGCCACGACGGCGCGCTCGCCGTCGAACAGGTACCGCTTGCCCGTATCGCCGCCGAGTTCGGCACGCCGACCTATGTGTATTCCCGCGCGGCGCTGACCGCCGCGTACCGGGCCTACGCCGCGGCCTGCAAGGGCCGCCGCGCGCGCGTGCAGTACGCGATGAAGGCGAACTCGAACCTGGCGGTGCTGCAGGTCTTCGCCGAGCTGGGCGCGGGCTTCGACATCGTGTCGGGCGGCGAGCTGCAGCGGGTGCTGGCCATCGGCGCCGATCCGCGCAAGGTCGTGTTCTCCGGCGTGGGCAAGTCCGAGGCCGAGATGGAGCTGGCGCTCGCGCACGACGTGATGTCGTTCAACGTCGAGTCCATTCCCGAACTGGACCGGCTCAACGCCGTGGCCGGGCGCGTCGGCAAGCGCGCGCGCGTGTCGCTGCGGATCAATCCGGACGTCGACGCCAAGACCCATCCCTATATTTCCACCGGCCTGAAGGGCAACAAGTTCGGCGTCGCGTTCGACGACGTGCTGCCGACCTACCGCGCCGCCGCGGCGCTGCCGCATCTGGAAGTGGCCGGCATCGACTGCCATATCGGCTCGCAGATCACCGAGGTCGCGCCCTACATCGAGGCGCTGGACAAGGTGCTCGACGTGGTCGAGGCACTGGAGCGCGAGGGCATCCGGCTCGAGCATATCGACGTGGGCGGCGGCCTGGGCATTACCTACGACGACGAGACGCCGCCCGACATCACCGCCTTCGCCACCACCCTGCTGGACCGGGTGGCCGAGCGCGGCCACGGCCATCGCGAGGTGCTGTTCGAACCGGGCCGCTCGCTGGTGGGCAACGCCGGCGTGCTGCTCACGCGCGTGGAATTCCTCAAGCCCGGCGTCGCCAAGAACTTCTGCATCGTCGATGCCGCCATGAACGATCTGGCGCGGCCTGCCATGTACGAGGCCTACCACCGCATCGAGCCGGTGGCCGCCGCCGGCTCGTCATCCGACCCCGCCGCCGTGGTCTACGACGTGGTGGGTCCGGTGTGCGAATCGGGCGACTGGCTGGGCCGCGACCGCTCGCTGGCCGTGGCGCCGGGCGATCTGCTGGCCGTGATGTCGGCGGGCGCCTATGGCTTCGTGATGAGCTCGAACTACAACACGCGGGGCCGCGCCGCCGAAGTCATGGTCGACGGCGATGCCGTCCATCTGGTGCGCGCCCGCGAGCGCGCCGAGGACCTGTTCCGCGACGAGCGGCTGCTGCCCCGCTGAGGCGCCGCCGTCCGGCGACCCCGCCCTCCGCCGGCCGCTTGCCTCAGCGGCCGGCTGCGTTGCGCCGCCACCACCAGACCCGCACCCCCAGCAGCACGAAGACCACCGCGGCATAGATCGACACCTCGGTGAAATCGTTCTTGCCCGCCTTGTGCCACCAGTAGTGCAGGATGGCGAGCACCGCGATCGCGTAGATCGACTTGTGCAGCGCCTGCCAGCGCTTGCCGCCCAGGCGCCGCACCATGCCGTTGGTCGAGGTCAGCGCCAGCGGCACCATCAGCACGAACGCGGCGAAGCCCACCGTGATGAAGGGTCGCTTGACCACGTCCTTGGCCATATAGGCCAGGTCGAAGCCGCGATCGACGCCCAGCCACAGCAGGAAATGCATCAGGCCGTAGAAGAAGGCGAACAGGCCCAGCATGCGGCGCAGGCGAAGCAGCCAGTTCCAGCCGGTCAGCCGCCGCAGCGGCGTGACGGCGAGCGTGGCGCACAGCATCACCAGCGTCCAGGTTCCGGTGGAGCGCGTGACGAACTCCAGCGGGTTGGCGCCGAATTGCCCCGTCGCGCCCAGATACAGCAGACGCGCGAACGGCAGCAGCGCCAGCAGCCACAGCGCGGCCTTGACCAGCCGTACCTGCGCCGGGGCCAGGCCGGCCAGCCCTCCCTTGGCGGCGGCGCGGGCCGCGCCTGGCGCCGGCCGGTCGAGGCCCGCAACATTGGCTGGCGCGTTGCGGGCGGAAGAGTCGGTCCTCATCGATATCGGTCCCGTGATGGTCGCGGCGGCGCTTAGAACTGCTTGCGCAGGTCCATGCCCTGGTACAGCGACGCCACCTGCTGCGCATAGCCGTTGAACGGCAGGGTCTTGCGCTTGGGCGCGAACAGCGCACCGAAGCCGCCCCCCTTGCTCTCGCCGATCCGGCGCTCGGTGGCCTGGCTCCAGCGCGGATGGTCGACGTCCGGATTCACGTTCGAATAGAAGCCGTATTCCTGCGGGGCCGCGATGTTCCAGCTGGTGCGCGGCTGCTTCTCGACGAAGCGGATCTTCACGATCGACTTGGCGCTCTTGAAGCCGTACTTCCACGGCACCACGAGGCGCACCGGCGCGCCGTTCTGGTTGGGCAGCACCTCGCCATACAGCCCGAACGTCAGCAGCGTCAGCGGATGCATGGCCTCGTCCAGCCGCAGCCCTTCCGTGTAGGGCCAGTCCAGCACGGGGCTGCCCAGCCCCGGCATCTGCTTCTTGTCGGCCAGCGTGACGAACTCCACGAATTTCGCGCTGCCCTGCGGCTCGACGCGGCGGATCAGTTCGGCCAGCGAATAGCCGGTCCAGGGAATCACCATCGACCACCCTTCGACGCAGCGCAGCCGGTAGACCCGCTGCTCCTGCGGCGCCAGCCGCGTGAGCTCGTCGATGTCGTAGACCTTGGGCCGCTTGACCAGACCCTCGACCGAGACCTGCCACGGGCGCGGGCGCAAGCTGCCCGCATTGCGCGCGGGGTCGGACTTGTCGGTGCCGAACTCGTAGAAGTTGTTGTACGTGGTGACGTCGTCGTAAGGCGTGGCCTTGTCGGTCAGCACGTAGGCGTTGTTGGGCGTGGCGGGCAGCTTCTGCGCGGCGGGGTTCTGCGCCAGCGCCTCGCGCGCGAACCACGGGCCCAGCGCGCCGCCAGCGGCGCCGGCCGCCGCCAGCGCCAGCCAGCGCCGCCGCGACTCGAACACCTCGCGCGGCGTGATTTCGCTGGCGGCGACATCGTCGCCACGCAGCCACTTTGGTGAGGGGATCAGCATCGTCATTCCTTTGCGTGTAAAGCGGGCGGACCTGCCTGCGTTGCGACTTCCCGGCCGGGCCGGCACGGCGCGACCGGGGTATTCCTTACTGCGTTGGACCGGTGCAGCGGTCCAGGGTGCGCGGCCCGCCGGCAACGCCACCTGCGGCGTTCGGTCGCGCCCCGCGCGGTCTCAACCGCTGCGGTACTGGCGATATACGCTCTGGGCCAGCGCCAGCAGCCGGTCGCGCTCCAGCGGGCCGGCCAGCGCAAACCCGACATCCCGGTCGACCCAGTAAAAGGCCATCGTGCGGGCCGCATCGGCAGGCCGGTCGCTCGGGCCGCGGCCCATTCTTTCCATCCGGAAACCGGTGTCCGGCGTGCCCTGCGCCATCCGGCGCAGCTGCAGCGACAGGCGGGTACCGTCCTGGCCCTCGTACATCAGGATGGCGGACGGTCCGCCCTCGGCGACCCCCAGACGCCCCCCCATCAGCCGGAAGCCCAGCGGGTAGAGGTCGGGCACCTGCAGCGGCGCGCCGAGGCGCTTGGACAACCATGCCACCAAATGCGCCTCGTCGTCGGCCGTCACCTCGACCGGATGCCGCACCTCCGGTGCGTAGACCACGTGGCTGGCCAGCGCCTGGCGCGCGAAGCGCTCCACCGCCGGCGCGGTGGCGATCAGGCCGCCGCCCGCGCCGCCCGCGGCCATGCTGCCGTGCGCCATCCAGCCGATGGCGGCGCCCAGCGCCAGCGACGCGACGCTGGCCGCCAGTCCCACCGTCCATGCCGTGCGGCGCCCCGGCGAGGGCGCGCGCGCGCCGTCCTGCCCGCGCAGCCCGGCCGGCAGGGCCCGGCCCGGCACCGGTTCGTTGAGCACGCCGTCCAGCGCGGCATGCAGTTCGCGCGCCTGCCGCTGCCACGACGCGACGCGCGCCGCGGCCTGCGGGTGGGCGGCCAGATAGGCATCCACCTCGGCGCGGCGGGCGGACGCCAGCCGGCCGTCGGCATAGGCATGCAGTTCGTCTTCGTCCGGGATCGGTGGGGGCGTCATTTGATTCTTTGCAGGCCGGGTCGGGTGGCCGGCCGCGGTGCGCCGGCGGTCGTCGCCGCATCGGGTGCCGTCTCGCCGTCGAGCAACTGGCGCATGCGCTCGCGGGCCCGCGCCAGCCGGGACATCACGGTGCCGACCGGCACGTCCAGCACGCGCGCCGCCTCCTGGTAGGAGAACTGCTCCAGGCTGACCAGCAGCAGCACCGCCCGCTGGGCCTCGGGCAGCGCCTCCAGCGCACGCGCGAGATCGCGGCGCAGGCCGGGATCGGCGCCGGGTGCGGCAACGTCGGGCAGGACATCGGCCGCGACCACCAGATCCGCGCGGCGCACGCCGTTCAGGCGCAGCCGGTGCATCAGCGTCAGCAGCCACGACAGCAGGCCGTCGCCGCCGTCGCCCCAGCGCGCGCCCGTGCGCAGGCGGAAACGCCAGCGATAGCGCAGCGCCCGCTCCAGGGTGTCCTGCACCAGGTCGTCGGCCGCCGCCACGTCGCGAGTCAGGCCGCGCGCATGGCGCCGCAGGCGCGGCGCCAGCGCGATCAGTTGGCGGTCAAACCCGTCCATGCCCGGGGCCGTGGCGATGATCCGGTCCTGCGTGCGCCGCAGTCCAGGCCGTCAGGGCTTGGCGACGTGCCACACGTTGTTGAGGTTGTCGCCGGTGCGGTCGCCCGGCTTGGCGTCCTTGGCGAAGCGGTACAGCGGCTTGCCCTTGTAGGCCCACTGGCGCGTGCCGTCATCGCGGGTGACGACGGTGTAGCCGCCGGTCGGCGCGGTGCCCGGCTGCGCCAGCAGCGGCGGCCAGTTGGTGGCGCAGGGCCCGTTGCAGACGCTCTTGCCGCTGTTGGCGGTGTCGCGATCGAACGTGTAGAGCGTCAGCCCCTGCGGATCGGTCAGCACGCCGTCGGCCACCTTGACGGCGGCGGGCATGCCGGCCTTCGCGCCGCCGCCATCGCCGGCCAGGGTCGAACAGCCGGACAGCAGAACGGCCGCGCAGGTGGTGGCCAGCAAGGCCGAGCGGAGCGTCGTGCGGGACAGGGACGCGGTTCCGGAAGCGAAACGGCGGGAAAGGGCCATGATGCGGTCTCCTGGTCTGGGGGCGCCGCCAGCCGGCGCCCTGCCCCTCAGTAAACACCCGATGTGATGCATTTATTCCATGCCGGCGAAAAAAAACCTGCCCCGAGGGGCAGGTTTGTCGTCCGGGAGCGGGCCGGCGGGCCCGCGGATCAGAGCTCGCCGTAGCTGTGCAGCCCCGACAGGAACATATTGACGCCGAGGAAGGCGAAGGTCGTCACCAGCAGGCCGACCACGGCCCACCAGGCCGCCATGGTGCCGCGCAGGCCCTTCATCAGCCGCATGTGCAGCCAGGCCGCGTAGTTCAGCCAAACGATCAGCGCCCAGGTCTCCTTGGGGTCCCAGCTCCAGTAGCCGCCCCAAGCCTCCGCCGCCCACAGCGCGCCCAGGATGGTGGCGATGGTGAAGAATGCAAAGCCAACTGCAATGGCCTTGTACATCACGTCGTCCAGCAGGTCGAGCGAGGGCAGCCGCTCGGCCAGGATGCCACGCTGCTTCAGCAGGTAGGCCACCGCGACCATGGCCGCCAGCGCAAAGGTGCCGTAGCCGACGAAGTTGGCCGGTACATGGATCTTCATCCACCAGCTTTGCAGCGCCGGCACCAGCGGCTGGATCTCGTGCGCGTCGCGGCTCACCGTGTACCACAGCAGGAAGGCCACCGCCGCCGACACCACCAGCATCACGAAGGGGCCCAGCGCGCGCGTCTGGTAGCGGCCCTCGTAGTACAGGTAGAACAGCGAGGTGATCAGCGTGAACAGCACGAAGACTTCGTACAGGTTCGAGATGGGGATATGGCCGATATCGGTGCCGATCAGGTACGACTCGTACCAGCGCACCAGCATGCCGGTAAAGCCCAGCACCACCGCGGCCCACACCATCTTGCTGCCGATGCTGTAACCGGCCTCCGAGCGGCCCAGCAGGCCGCCCCAGTAGAACAGCGTGCCGAGGAACACCAGCGCCGACATCCACAGGATGGCCGACTGGCTCGACAGGAAATACTTCAGGAAGAACGCCTGTTCGGCGCGGGCGAGATCGCCCTGATAAAGCTGGATGGCGAGCAGCGACAGCACCGTCAGCCCGGCCATCAGCGGCCGCACCGGCTTCCAGTACCAGCCCATCAAGGCGAAGGTGGGCACCGAGGCCACCAGCACGCCCTTGTCGTAGCCATCCATCCACTGGCCGTAGCGCGTCAGCGCGAAGCCGGCGCCGACCGCCAGCAGCACTGCGTAGACCCAGTCGACCCAGGACAGCCGGCGCAGCAGCGGCGGCTGCATGTAGACGCCCTCGGGCGCCGCGGCGTCCCGGGCCGCCGCCGGCGGATTGATGTTGGTAGCGTTGGAGGACATATCCTTACCTGCTCTTAAGTGGGGAGCGGCGGGTGGACCCGGCCGCGCTAGTCGGCGTCCGGCACCGCGGTGCCGCCCGCGGCCCGCCGCACGTCGTCGCGCAGGGCCGCGAATTCCTTCTCGAAATCGAGGGTGCGACGCTGGGTCGACATGGCCATCAGCACATGGCTGCCGGTGGCATCGGCATCGGCCGCGCCCGCGTCGGCGGCGCCGCCGCTCGTGCGGTCGTCGGCCCGGTCCTTCACCCAGATCCAGACGCGGCGCTCGCGGATATAGAGCATGGAGAACACGCCCAGTACCAGCAGCAGGCAGCCAAGATACACGATGTTCTTGCCCGGCGCACGGGTCATCTGGAACACGCTGGCCTTCACTTCCTGGAAGTCGTCGAGCTGCAGGAAGACCGGCGCGGCGTAGAAGAAACTGTCCGACAGCGCGTTGATCGCCTGCTGCAGGAACGCGCCGCTTTGCGCGCTGTTGGGCACCACGGGCAGCTTGTCGCGCTCGCGCGCGAGCTGCCACAGCTCCCACATGGTGCCGTTCAGGATCTTGAGCAGCACGTCGGCGGCCTTTTGCTGCTCGGCCGGTGGCACCGACTTTTCCAGGAAGGCGGCAATGGCCGTGAAGCCGCCCGGCGGCGCCTCGCCGTCGCCGCGCGAGGCGCCGGCAAACAGGTCCAGCGCGCGCTGTGCGCTCTCGCCCAGCTGCGCCCGCAGCGGCGCCTTGTCGTCGCCAGGCATCGAGGCCTGCGCGAAACGCCGTGCCGCCTCGCCGCGCAGCGCGCGGTCCTGCAGCGCCGCGCGCAGGCGCATCCAGTCGGCCACCGTGTTCTGGTCGTCGGCCGGGATGCGCAGGTAGCGGAAGGCCTCGCTCGGCGAGTCGCGCATGCCGGCAAGGAAGACCAGCTGGCCGTCCAGCGCCACGGGCACCATGTAGTTGTTGAACTCGCGCGCCTGGCCGTTGCGGTCGCGCAGCTTGTACTGCACCGACGGGCCGACGTTGCGCAGCTCCTTGCCGCGCTCGGGATTGGCCGCCGAGCCGAGCCGGGCCTCGAGCTGCTCGTTGAAGGACTTGCGGGCGACGCCGCGCGCGTCCGGCTTGCCGGAGGCGTCGGTGACGTTCTCGATATTCATCAGCCGGAAGTCGGCGAACTCGACCGTCAGCCCCGCGTCGTCCGCGGCCGTGCCGGTACCCTTGAGCGGCAACTGCCCGCCCACCGTGCCGGCCAGCGGGAACGTGCCGGTCTGCGCGCCCTGCATCGGATAGCCGACGAACTTCAGGCGCGAGCCCCCGTCCTCGAACGAGGACTGGTAGATGGCGATGCCGTCCACGATCAGCGGCTCGTTGACCTTGACCGTGGCCTCCGTCTGCTTGCCGGTGGCGCGGTCCGTCACGATCACGTCGGAGGCGAACAGCTTGGGCATGCCGGTGGAGTAATGCTCGACCGTGAACTTCTTCAGCGTCAGGCTGAAAGGCAGATCCTGCACCAGCGCGCCGTCGGCGACATTCAGGATGGCGGTGGAGACGGTGGCGCCCTCCGGCACGAAGGCATTGCCCCGAAAGCCCGGGTTGCTGGCCGGCAGGCGGTGCTGCGGCGGAATCTCGTTGATGACCGCGTTGCCGCTGACCGGCGTCTTGCCGCCGAACCACATCTGCGCGCGGATCAGCATGTCGCCGTCGAGCAGGCCGCCGATGCAGATCACGACGATGGCCACGTGCGCGAAGATATAGCCCAGCTTGTTGAAGGCCCCGGCCTTGGCCGCGATCAGCGTCGCGCCCTCGTGCTCGACCCGCTTGACCCGGTAGCGCCGGTTGACCAGCAGTGCCGCCAGCCGCGCCACCGTGTCGGCCCGGCCGTTGCCGCTGTCGAACTCGCCCCGGTGGTGGAACGCGCGCAGGCTGCGCTCGCGCACATGGTCCTTCCACGAGCGCATGTCCGCGATCATCTTCGGCGCATTGCGCGCGATGCACAGCGAGGTCGACACGACCAGGAAGGCCAGGATCAGCAGGAACCACCACGAGCTGTACACCTTCTGCAGCGACAGCGCGTGGAACAGGTCGGCCCAGAAGGGACCGAACTGGTTGACGTAGTTCGGATACGGCTCGTTCTGCTTGAGCACCGTGCCGATCACGCTGGCGATCGAGATGACCGTCAGCAGCGCGATGGCAAAACGCATCGACGACAGCAGCTCGACGACGTCACGCAGCAGGCGGTGGGATGTCTTCAGGTGCAGGCCCGAAGTGGAAACGGTCGACATGTGCGGATGAGGCCGAGGCGGTGAAATAAAAAAGGGTGGACATGCTCGCGCAGGCCACCCTTTTCGATTGTTGTCGGGCCGCTTGGTTGCGGTCCGGTACCCCGCCGAAGCAAGGCCCGGGCGTCCCCGAGGGACGCCCCGACGCGGAACGACTTAGCGAACGCCGGCGACGTAGTCGGCCACTGCCTTGATCTCGGCGTCCGACATCTTGGCCGCGATGGCGGTCATCACAGGGTTGTTCTTGCGGTTGCCCTGGCGGAAGGCGACCAGTTGCGCTTCGGTGTATTCGGAGAACTGGCCGCCGATGCGCGGATACTGGGCCGGGATGCCAGCGCCGGTCGGGCCGTGGCAGGCGGCGCAGGCCGGCACGCCCTTCGCGGCGATACCACCACGATAGATCTTCTGGCCCTGCTCGATGGTGTCCTTGTTCTTCGCGGTGGCCGGCTTGAGGGCCTGCTTGCCGAGATAGGCGCCCAGGTCGCGCATTTCCTGGTCGGTCAGCTGCGCGGCGATGGGCGTCATGATGGGGTTGTTGCGGACCTTGGTCTTGAAGTCCTTCAACTGCTTGTCGATGTATTCGGGGTGCTGGGCGGCAAGCTTGGGGTTGACCGCCGCGCCGCTGTTGCCGCCGGCGCCATGGCAGCTCAGGCAGGCGGCCACATTGCGATCGGGCGCGCCTTGCGAGAAAAGCGTTTCGCCCTTGGCCGGATCAGCTTTGACGGCGGCCTGCTCTGCGGCAGATGCCAGACCGGTCATGGCCGTTGCCGGCAGTGCCAGCGCCACGACAGCCAGAAGTTTCGCAATGCGGTTCATTCGCACACCTTGTCTGATTGTTTTTGAATACCGTCATGCTTGCCGTTCAGCCTCCCGCCCGCGGTGAGGACGCGCTGGGCGAAGACTTGGACATCGGAGAGTCAGCAGGCCGCGAGGGCCGGGAAACCGCCGTGATCTCCGTCCCGGCCTGACCGGGCCGAAACGGGATTACCGCCGGATTGTGTTGCCACTGCTGCCACGATGGAACGACATGCGGGCCTGCCGCGGGGCCGCGGCGGGTGGCGGTGAATGCCACACGCCACCCGGTCGGGAGGCCGTAAACCGGGTTATTGTACAATAAAACCCTTCCCGGAAAGCCGCTTCGGACACCCCGCGCGGCTTGCCGGCCACGGCGGCAACCTTGCCGCCCCTGCCACCCGCAGCCAATGTTTTCGCGAGGTGGACCGAGCCACCAGTGGCTCGCCCCGCCCACCCGCTCCTTGCCCCGATCCGCATGTCCCTTCTCCATCAGGCCCGCTTCTTCACCACCGTCAATCACCTGCGCGACCTGCCGACCACGGCCGTGCCGGAAGTGGCCTTTGCCGGACGTTCCAACGCGGGCAAGTCCACCGCCATCAACGTGCTGTGCAACCAGAAGCGGCTTGCGTTCTCCTCCAAGACGCCGGGCCGCACCCAGCACATCAACTTCTTCACCATCGCCCCGGTCAAGGCGCCCGACGCGCTGGGCTTTCTCGTCGACCTGCCCGGCTACGGCTACGCCCAGGTGTCGGGCTCGGCCAAATACCACTGGCAGGCCTTGCTGGGCGATTACGTGCAGTCGCGTCCGCAGCTGGCCGGGCTGGTGCTGATGATGGACGCGCGCCGCCCGTTCACCGATCTCGATTGCCAGATGGTCGAGTGGTTTTTGCCCACCGGCAAGCCGATCCACGTGCTGCTGACCAAGGCCGACAAGCTGACCAGCAGCGAGAACGCGCTGGCGCTGCGCGAGACGCGGCGTGTGCTGGCCGACTATGCGAAGCAGGCCGCGGGCACCGCGACGCTGACCGCGCAGCTGTTCTCGAGCCTGAAACGGCGCGGCATCGAAGAGGCCCAGCAGCGTATCGCCGGCTGGCTGGCGCTGCCCGAAGCGAGTCCGCCGGCCGATGCCGCAAACGGCGCGGACGGCACGGACGGCACGGATGGGCAGGACGGATCGGCCGCGCCCGCGCAGGACTGAAGCGCGCAAAAAAAAACCCCGCTGCAAGCAACGGGGATGAACTTTCCCGCTTTGAAGGCGGGTACCCGCTCAGGGAGGAGTAGCGGGGGACACCGCGCCACGCGAGGCGCAACGCAGAGTGTCCGCGAGTATGATAGCGGGCACACCCAAAAGTTTAGTTTTTCTTTCACGGCGGACACGCTTTCCCACGGCTGCGATGCCGCTGTGATCCCGCCGGTGCATTTCCGCGATTTTCTTTCGATCCCGCCATGTCGACCTTTCCCGAATACCGCCCCCGCCGCATGCGCCGCGATGATTTTTCCCGCCGCATGATGCGTGAACATCGGCTCTCGCCCGACAACCTGATCTACCCCGTCTTTATCCTCGACGGACAGAACCAGCGCGAGACCGTGGCGTCGATGCCCGGCGTGGAGCGGCTCTCGGTCGATCTGCTGCTGCCCGTGGCCGAGGAATGCGTGAAGCTGGGCATTCCCGTCATGGCGCTGTTCCCGGTGATCGACCCCTCGCTGAAGACGCCGGACGGCATCGAGGCCACGCGCGACGAGGGCCTGATTCCCCGCGCGGTGCGCGCGCTGAAGGACCGCTTCCCCGAACTGGGCGTGATGACCGACGTGGCGCTGGACCCGTACACCAGCCACGGCCAGGACGGCGTGCTGGACGAGAACGGCTACGTCATCAACGAGACCACCGTGGAGCTGCTGGTGCGGCAGGCGCTGGTGCAGGCGCACGCGGGCGTGGACATCGTCGCGCCGTCCGACATGATGGACGGCCGCATCGGCGCGGTGCGCGCCGCCCTGGAGAACGAAAGCCATATCCACACGCGGATCATGGCGTACTCGGCCAAGTACGCCTCGGCGTTCTACGGCCCGTTCCGCGATGCCGTCGGCTCCGCCGCCAATCTGGGCAAGAGCAACAAGATGACCTACCAGATGGACCCGGCCAATACCGACGAGGCCCTGCGCGAGGTGGCGCAGGACATCATGGAAGGCGCCGACATGGTGATGGTCAAGCCCGGCATGCCGTACCTGGACATCGTGCGCCGCGTAAAGGACGAATTCCGCTTTCCGACCTACGTCTACCAGGTCAGCGGCGAGTACGCGATGCTCAAGGCCGCCGCGCAGAACGGCTGGCTCGACCACGACAAGGTGATGATGGAATCGCTGCTGGCCTTCCGCCGCGCCGGCGCGGACGGCATCCTGACGTATTTCGCGCGCGACGCGGCGCGTCTGATGCAGGGCTAGGCACGACTCGCGCCCCGCACCGCATGCAGCTGCTAGGGTTCTCCGCCAGCCAGGTCCATCCGCTCGCCACGCTCGAGGCGGCCCGCGAATTCCTCGTCGGCAACGCCGCGGCGCGCTTCGTCTGGATCGATTGCCCGATCGAGGAAGTCACCGCCAATCCCACCGCATGGCGCGAAGCCATGCAGACCGTGGCAGGCGCGCCCGTGCTGGATCTGCACCTGACCGACGCCATCAATCCGGCGCATCCGTCGTACTTCGACACGACGCACGCGTACGACATGGTGATCTTCCGCAAGCTGACCTTCGAGACCAGCCGGCTGATCGCCGAAGGCGGGGAAGCGGCCGCGACGGCGGCGCTTGCCGCCGCACCGGCCGCGGTCGCGGTGCCGGCCGCCACCGTGCAGGGCCGGCCGGTATCCGATACGCCGCCGGCACCGCACACCGCAGCGCCGCTTGCGCCAGTCAACGGGGCCGCCAACGGCGCATCCCACCCACCGCCGTCCATGACTTCGGTATCGTCCACCGCTGGCCCGGTGAAGCCGCGGCGGCACCCTCCCGGCTTTCTGCCGGCGCTGGCGCGCATCGACACCCAGCCTGTCACGTTCTTCGTCTTCGACAACGTGCTGATCACCGTGCGGCCCAGCCAGTCCCGCACGATCGAGCAGGTGCGGCAGCGCCTGATCGAGCTATGCCAGGCCTCCCGCCCCGCGAACCGCACCAATGGCCAGGTGACGCTGGTGCACGGTATCCGTCCACCGACGCGGCCGGAGGACCTGATGCTGCGCCTGCTCAACGCGATGGTGGACCGCTACCTGGACCTGCGAGCCCCGCTCACACGCCAGCTCGATCGCTGGCAGCGCGCGCTGCTGAACGCCGACAGCGGTTTCTCGAGCTGGGAGGGATTGCTCGATGCCCGTATCCAGCTGCGCCGGCTCGAGCATCTGTGTGAGGAGCAGCGCGACGCGCTGCAGGAATTCCGCGATGGCCTGCTCGACAACAGCTACAGCAGCCAGACCGGCGGCGGCGTGACGGACCGCGACGAAGTGCTGCTGGTGCGCATCAACGACGTCATGGAGCATATTTCGCGGGTCCTGGCCCACGCCCGGCGGCTGGAGGATTCGATCGAATCGGCGGTGCAGATCCATTTCTCGGCCGTGGCGCACCGCACCAACAACACCATGCGCATGCTGACCATGATCACGGCGCTGTTCATGCCGCTGACGCTGATCACAGGCATCTTCGGCATGAATTTCGAACGCATGCCGTGGCTGCGCGAGCCCACCGGTTTCTGGTGGTCGATCGGCCTGATGGGCGGCGTCATCGTCAGCCTGGCCGTGGCGTGGTTCGTGGGCAGGCGGTTGCGGCGCGGCTGAGCCGCGCGGCAATCAGGCGTCCGTGGCGGGTCCGAGCGCCCGCTGCAGGCTGGCCAGGAAACGGCCGGCCGACTGGTAGCCGATCACCCGCACCGTGCTCTCGCGTCCATCGGCGCCGAACAGGATGATGCCGGGAGGGCCGAACAACCCGAAGCGCTTCAGCAGGGCCTTGTCGTCGGCATTGTTGGCCGTCACGTCCGCCTGCAGCATCACCACGCCTGCCAGGCGCGCGCGCACCTTGGGATCGCTGAAGGTGAAGCGCTCCATCTCCTTGCAGCTCACGCACCAGTCGGCATAGAAGTCGAGCAGCACCGGTTGCCCGGCGGCGGCCGCCTGGGCGAGCCGGGCGTCGAGTTCGGCGATCGAGCGCACGCGCTCGAAGCGGACCTCTGCATGCGCATTGGCGCTCGCCGCTCCCTGCGGGGATCCCACCGTCTCCGGCGCCAGCGCCAGATGCGCCAGCGGCTGCAGCGGATTGCGTCCGCCCGAGGCGAGGCCCACCAGCAGGATGGCGCCGCCCAGCGCCGCCAGCACCCCCACCCCCTTGCCCAGCCGGGTCAGCGGGTGCGGCTGGGCGCCAAGCCCGTCCAGCGCGCCGAGAAAGACCGCGGCGATCAGCAGCCACGCCGCCCACGCCAGCATCAGCAGCCACGACGGCAGCACGGGTCCCACCATCCAGATCGCGACCGCGATCAGCAGAAAGCCGAAAAAGCGCTTGGTAGCCTCCATCCAGCGCCCCGCGCGCGGCAGCAGGTTGCCGGCGCCGACGCCCACCAGCACCAGCGGCACGCCCATGCCGATGGCCATCGCGAACAGCGCGGCGCCGCCGGTCACGGCATCGCCGGTCTGCGCGATGTAGGCGAGCGCCCCGGCCAGCGGCGCGGTCACGCAGGGACCCACGATCAGCGCCGAGATCGCGCCCATCGCCGCCGCGCCGGCAACCTGGCCGCCGCGGCGGCGGTTCGACGACTCCGTCAGCCGGGTCTGCCAGCGCTGCGGCAACTGCAATTCGTAGGCGCCGAACATCGACAGCGCCAGCGCCACCATCAGTGCCGCGAAGACGCCGAGCACCCAGGGATTCTGCAATGCCGCCGCCAGCCCTTCGCCGAGCAGCCCGGCGGCGACGCCGACCGCGGTGTAGACCACCGCCATGCCCAGCACATAGGCCAGCGAAACGGCCAGCGCCCGCCCGCGATGCACGTGCTCGCCGACGACGATGGACGACAGGATCGGCACCATCGGCAACACGCACGGCGTGAAGGTCAGCAACAGGCCGAGCCCGAAGAACAGCGCGACGATGAGTCCCAGATTGCCCGTTGCCAGCGTGCCTGCGATGCCCTCGCTGTCGTCCACCGCGCGCCCGCCACCCACGTCCGCGCCCGTCGCCGCCTGCCGGCGCTGCGCGGGCAGAGGGGCCGCCGTGACGGCCGGCGTGCTGTCCCGCTTGCCGAACCAGCCGGCCAGCGCACCGCCGCCGACCTGGTGGACGCTTTCCATCGGCGGATAGCACAGCCCCTGGTCCGCACAGCCCTGCGAGGTCACCACGAGCGACCACTTGCCGTCGGCGGGCGCGGAGACCACCGGCACGCGGATGGTCACGGTGCCGCGGTAGGTCTCCATCTCCTTGCCGAAGGTCTCGTCGAACTTGACCTTGCCGGCCGGGAATTCAGGTTGGCCCAGCTTGACCGCATCCGCCGGCTGCGCGGTGAACGCGAAGCGCTCGCGGTACATGTAGTAGCCGTCGGCGACATCGAAGCGCACCTCGATGTTCTGCCCATCGATCTCGCGCGCCGCGAAGCGGAACGCCTTTTCGGGCGGCAGGAAATCGTCCTGGCCCGCCGCGCGAGCGGGCGATACGGTCGCCAACGCGAGCAGCACCAGGACCGTCGTGGTCACGATCGCCCACGCCGCCGCGGCGATTTGACGCATCGTCCTGCTACCGTCCGCGCCCGTCCGCGTCCACACCGTGCTGCTCATCCGTTGTCCTCTTCCATGTTCGCGCCTGCGCCGGTCTCGCCCGCGGCCCACGCCAGATAGGGCGCGAAGCCTGCCACCAGCGGCATCGCGACGATCTCCGGCACGTCATAGGGATGCGCCGCCAAGATCAGCGCCTCGAGTTCGGCATAACGCGCGCGCGTGGTCTTGATCAGCACCGGCCATTCCTCGGCCTGTTCCAGCCCGCCCTGCCACCAGTACTCCGACTGGCATGGACCAAGCCGGTTCACGCAGGCGGCCAGCCGCGCCTGCAGCACCGAGCGCGACAGGCTCGCCGCGCTCTGCGCGTCCGGAAGATTGGTCATCACGACGATGACGTCGCTACCGGCCTGCTTGTCGGTTCCGTTCTCGCTCATCGCATCCATCGCCTCGGGCGCCAAAAAACAAAAGAGCCAGGCATTGCCTGGCTCGATTGTAAGCGTTGTCCGGTAGACCCATCGACGAGCGATGGGCGGCGGATGCAACCTTATTCCGCGGCTTCTTCGGCCGGGGCTTCGGTGATTTCCGGACGATCCACCAGCTCGACCAGCGCCATCGGCGCGTTGTCGCCCTGACGGAAGCCGAACTTCAGCACGCGGGTGTAGCCGCCCGGACGGGTGGCGTAGCGCGGGCCCAGTTCGTTGAACAGCTTGGTGACCATGTCGCGGTCGCGCAGACGGGCGAAGGCCAGGCGGCGGTTTGCCACGGTGTCCTTCTTGGCCAGCGTGATCAGCGGCTCGACGACCTTGCGCAGCTCTTTCGCCTTCGGCAGGGTGGTCTTGATCAGCTCGTGCTGGAACAGCGAGTTGGACATGTTGCGCAGCATCGCGAGACGGTGCGACGAGGTGCGGTTCAGTTTCCGCAAGCCATGACGGTGACGCATGATGATTCCTTTTGATTACAGTGTTTGACCAGCTCTTCTATCGCCAGCGGCGCGATCCCTTCGGGTCGTTCCGCCCGGCGCGGGCCGGTAGTCGGTCGGTGCCGCGAACCGGAGTCAGCGGCGGGTCCTGATGGCCGGGCGGCGAACCGCCCGGCCACGCAGATTACTTTTCCAGGCCAGCGGGCGGCCAGTTCTCGAGCTTCATGCCGAGCGTCAGGCCACGCGAAGCGAGGACTTCCTTGATTTCGTTGAGCGACTTGCGACCCAGGTTCGGGGTCTTCAGCAGCTCGTTCTCGGTACGCTGGATCAGGTCGCCGATGTAGTAGATGTTTTCGGCCTTCAGGCAGTTGGCCGAACGCACCGTCAGCTCCAGATCGTCCACCGGACGCAGCAGGATCGGATCGATCTGCGGCGCGCGGCTCGACGCGGCTTCCGCCGACGACTCGGTGCCTTCCAGCGCGGCGAACACCGACAGCTGGTCCACCAGGATACGGGCCGACTGACGAATCGCTTCCTCGGGCGAGATCACGCCGTCGGTTTCGATGTTCATCACCAGCTTGTCCAGGTCGGTACGCTGTTCCACACGGGCGGACTCGACCGCATACGACACGCGGCGAACCGGCGAGAACGAGGCGTCCAGCACGATGCGGCCGATCACCTTGCTCGACTCGTCGCCGAACTTGCGCACGTTGCCGGGCACATAGCCGCGGCCCTGCTCGACCTTCACCTGCATGTCCAGCTTGCCGCCGGCGGACAGGTGGGCGATCACGTGGCCCGGGTTGATGATCTCGACGTCGTGCGGCAGCTCGATATCAGCGGCCGTCACCACGCCTTCGCCTTCCTTGCGCAGCGATACCGTGACTTCGTCGCGGTTATGCAGCTTGAAGACGACGCCCTTCAGGTTGAGCAGCAGGTTGACGACGTCTTCCTGCACGCCATCAATGGTGGAATACTCGTGGACCACCCCGGCGATTGTCACTTCGGTCGGAGCATAGCCGACCATCGACGACAGCAGCACGCGACGCAAGGCATTGCCGAGCGTATGGCCGTAGCCCCGCTCGAACGGCTCCATCACGACCTTGGCGTGATGATCGCCTTGCGGCTCGACGGCGATGATTTTAGGCTTGAGAAGTGCTGTTGGCATTAGGTTGTCCTTTTCAATACCCTCGGCTCGTTACACCGATAAGGCTGACGTTTGGAACCTGAAAACCCATCCTACGATGGGCAATAAGCCCGGCGCGCATGAGCGCGCCGGGCTGAAAAATTGAGCTCGACGAAAAGCGCAAGCCTTGACCGTTCGGACAGGGATCAGGCGATTAGCGCGAATACAATTCGACGATCAGGCTTTCGTTGATGTCGCCCGAGATATCGGCGCGATCCGGCACTTGCTTGAACGTGCCTTCGAACTTCTTCGCGTCCACGGCGACCCAGGTCGGGAAGCCCGACTGCTCGGCCAGCGACAGCGATTCGGCGATACGCACTTGCTTCTTCGACTGCTCGCGGATGGCAACCACGTCGCCAGCCTTGATCTGGGCCGACGGCACGTTCAGCGTCTGGCCATTGACCAGGATCGCCTTGTGCGACACCAGCTGACGCGCTTCAGCACGGGTCGAACCGAAGCCCATGCGGTACACGACGTTGTCCAGACGCGTTTCCAGCAGTTGCAGCAGGTTCTCGCCGGTGTTGCCCTTGCGGCGGTCGGCTTCCGCGAAGTAGCGGCGGAACTGGCGCTCGAGTACGCCGTAGATGCGCTTGACCTTCTGCTTTTCACGCAGCTGCGTGCCGTAGTCCGAGGTGCGGGCACCCGACGTGCGGCCATGTTGGCCGGGCTTGCTGTCGAGCTTGCACTTGTCCGCGAGCGAGCGACGTGCGCTCTTCAGGAACAGGTCAGTACCTTCACGGCGGGAGAGTTTGGCCTTCGGGCCGGTATAACGTGCCACTTTATCTTCCTTCCTGATCGATCACGGCGCCATCATGACGCGCCGCGAGTCCGCCAGACGTGCTTCGGGCAAGAGCCGCGAAACAGCGTATTGGGCGAACGGTGGGCTTATCCAACGGGCTCCCGGCATGAGAGCCCGCAAATCAGCGATGCGGGCAAACGACACACGGACGCCTCGAGCGCCCTGGCGACGTTGCCATATAAAACGCGAAATCCTGCCGCGAACTTCTGCAGCAGGAAAACGCGAGATTCTATCACAACTGGAAACCGCGTTAGGGACACCCCTGCGGAATCCAGCTATGCAGCGCCCTTAGATGCGGCGGCGCTTCGGCGGACGGCAGCCGTTGTGCGGAACCGGCGTCACGTCTTCGATGATGGCGATCTTGATGCCCAGCGCGTTCAGCGCACGGACGGCGGACTCGCGACCCGGGCCCGGGCCCTTGATGCGAACTTCCAGATTCTTGATGCCTTGATCTTGCGCCACACGACCGGCGTTCTCCGCGGCCACCTGGGCTGCGAACGGGGTCGACTTGCGCGAGCCCTTGAAGCCCTGGCCGCCTGCCGTCGCCCACGACAGGGCATTGCCCTGACGGTCGGTGATCGTGATGATGGTGTTGTTGAACGAGGCGTGGACGTGCGCGATGCCGTCCGCGACGTTCTTCTTCACCTTCTTACGCGCGCGCTGGGCTGCGTTGTTCGGACCTTTTGCCATTAGTTTCTTCCTCTGCCTTGGGCTTTACTTCTTCAGAGCCACGCCGGCCTTACGCGGACCCTTGCGGGTACGGGCGTTGGTACGGGTGCGCTGACCGCGCATCGGCAGGCCCCTGCGGTGACGGAGGCCACGATAGCAACCAAGGTCCATCAGACGCTTGATGTTCATCGTGGTTTCACGACGCAGGTCACCCTCGACCGTGACCTTGCCAACTTCGTCACGAAGCTTTTCCAGGTCGGCGTCAGTCAGGTCCTTGACCTTCTTATCAAAGGGAACGCCGGTGGCCTCGCAGATCTTGCGGGCGCGCGAGCGGCCGATACCGTAAATAGCCGTCAGGCCGATCTCGGTATGCTTGTGGTTCGGGATGTTAACCCCTGCGATACGTGCCATTCGTCAATCCTCTTTACGATTAGCCTTGGCGTTGCTTGTGGCGGGGATCCGACGAGCAGATCACGCGCACGACACCGTTGCGCTTGATAACTTTGCAGTTGCGGCAAATGCGCTTAACAGAAGCCAGCACTTTCATGATTTTCCTCTTCCTTCAATTCCTGTTCGGCTCACTTCGTCCGGAAGACGATGCGCGCTCGTGACAGATCATATGGGGTCAGTTCAACCGTCACCCTGTCACCCGGAAGAATCCGGATGTAGTTCATTCTCATCTTGCCGGAGATGTGCCCCAGCACGATATGGCCATTCTCGAGCCTGACGCGGAACGTTGCGTTCGGGAGGTTTTCCAGTACCTCCCCCTGCATCTGGATGACATCGTCCTTTGCCATACCGAGAGTCCGAACCGGTCCGAACCAACCCTACTACTTCAACGCAAGGTCAGATTGCCCTTGAAATTCGCCTTCTTGAGCAGCGACTCGTACTGCTGCGACATGACATAGGACTGGACCTGGGCCATGAAGTCCATCGTGACGACCACGATGATCAGCAACGAGGTTCCGCCGAAGTAGAACGGAACGTTCCAGCGCAGCACCAGGAATTCCGGCAGCAGGCACACCAGCGTGATGTAGATCGCGCCAGCCAGCGTCAGTCGCACCAGAATCTTGTCGATATAGCGCGTCGTCTGCTCGCCCGGACGGATGCCCGGAATGAAGGCACCGCTTTTCTTCAGGTTGTCTGCCACTTCGCGGCTGTTGTAGACCAGCGCCGTGTAGAAGAAGCAGAAAAATACAATCGCCGCAGCATAGAGCAGGATGTACACCGGCTGACCAGGGGACAGCGTCGCCGCCAGATCCTTGATCACCCGACCCACCGACCCCGTCGCATCCGACGTGAACCAGCCCGCGATGGTCGCCGGGAACAGGATGATCGACGATGCGAAGATCGGCGGAATCACCCCGGCCATGTTCAGCTTCAGCGGCAGGTGCGACGACTGACCGCCGTACACCTTGTTGCCGACCTGACGCTTGGCATAGTTCACCAGGATCTTGCGCTGGCCACGCTCCACGAACACCACCGCGAACGTGACGCCGATGACGATCGCCACGATCAGGATCGCCGCGATGATGCTCATCGAACCGGTACGCACCAACTCGAACAGGCCACCGATCGCATTGGGCAAGCCCGCCGCGATACCACCGAAGATGATGATCGAGATGCCGTTGCCCAGGCCCCGTTCGGTGATCTGCTCACCCAGCCACATCAGGAACATCGTTCCCGTGACCAGCGTGATCACCGCGGTCGCCCGGAACATCATGCCCGGATCGATCACCAGGCCAGGCTGGGACTCGAGCGCGACCGCGATCGAGAAAGCCTGGAAGGTGGCCAGCAACACCGTGCCGTAGCGCGTGTACTGGGTGATCTTGCGTTGTCCTGCCTGCCCTTCCTTCTTCAGCAGCTCCAGCTGCGGCAGCACGATCGTCAGCAACTGCATGATGATCGACGCCGAGATGTACGGCATGATGCCGAGCGCGAAGACGGTAAAGCGCGACAAGGCGCCGCCCGAGAACAGGTTGAACATCCCGAGGATGCCACCCGACTGACTCTGGAATAGCTTCGCGAGCTGCTCCGGATCGATTCCCGGCACCGGAATATGCGCACCGATGCGGTAGACGATCAGGGCCAGCACCAAGAACATCAGCCGGCGCTTGAGGTCGCCATACTTCGCCGTGTTCTTGGCTTGTGCGCTTGCATTGGGTTTCGCCGTGGCCAAACGATGCTCCGACTGTGACTCGCCTATGCTGCGAAATCTGCTGCTGAATTACGCCGCGATCTGACCACCGGCGGCCTCGATCGCTGCCTTGGCGCCAGCGGTGGCGCCCAGACCCTTGATCGTTACCTTGCGGGTCAGCTCGCCGGCCTTGATGACCTTGGCGCTCTTGACCAGCTCGCCCACCAGGCCAGCCTGCTTCAGAACGAGCAGATCCACTTCGGCAGCTTCCAGACGCTCGATGTCACGCAGGGTCACCTCGGCGGTGAATTCCTTCGTCAGCGAGGTGAAGCCACGCTTCGGCAGACGACGATACAGCGGCATTTGACCGCCTTCGAAGCCCACCTTGTGAAAGCCGCCCGAACGCGACTTCTGGCCCTTGTGCCCGCGACCGGCGGTCTTGCCCAGGCCGGAGCCGATACCGCGGCCGACGCGACGCTTGGCGTGCTTCGAACCGGCGGCCGGTTTCAGGTTGTTCAGTTGCATGTTGCTCTCCGAGTCCCCGGTATCAGGCCAGAACCTTGACCAGGTACGAGACCTTGTTGATCATGCCGCGCACGGCGGGCGTGTCCTGCAGCTCCGACACCGAGTTGATGCGGCGCAGGCCAAGACCACGAACGGTGGCGCGATGATCCTCGCGCGTGCCGATCAGGCTGCGCACGAGTTGCACTTTTACGGTTTTCTGCGACATTTCGTTCACCTGCCTTAACCGAGGATGTCTTCGATCGACTTGCCACGCTTCGCAGCGATCTCGCTCGGCGTGCTCATCTTCGTCAGACCGTCCAGCGTGGCGCGAACCATGTTGTACGGGTTGGTCGAGCCGTGCGACTTGGTCACGACGTTCGTCACGCCCATCACTTCGAAGATGGCGCGCATCGGGCCGCCGGCGATCACGCCGGTACCTTCCTTGGCCGGCATCATCAGCACCTTGGCGGCGCCGTGCTTGCCAACGACTTCGTGTTGCAGCGTGCCGTTCTTCAGCGGGACCTTGACCATCTTGCGACGGGCTTCGTCCATTGCCTTCTGCACGGCCACGGGCACTTCCTTCGCCTTGCCCTTGCCCATGCCGACGCGGCCGTCGCCGTCACCAACCACGGTCAGCGCAGCGAAACCGAGAATCCGGCCACCCTTCACCACCTTGGTGACACGGTTGACCGAGATCATCTTCTCGCGGAGGCCGTCGTCGCGTTCGTCCTGTTGGACTTTTGCTTGCATTTTTGCCATGACGTATCTCTCTGTGTGCGCTTAGAACTTGAGGCCGGCTTCGCGCGCAGCGTCAGCCAGGGCCTTCACGCGACCGTGGAAGCGGAAGCCAGCGCGATCGAACGCGACGGTTTCCACGCCAGCTGCCTTCGCCTTCTCGGCGATGCGCTTGCCGATCAGGGTAGCGGCCGCAGCGGTAGCGCCGCTGCCGGTCAGTTCCTTGCGCACTTCTGCTTCGACCGTCGACGCCGAGGCAACCACTTGGGTGCCGCACGGCGAATAGACCTGAGCGTAAATATGCGTATTCGTACGGAACACAGTCAGACGATTGACCTTCAGCTCGGCAATCTTGCTGCGGGTCTGACGTGCACGGCGCAAACGAGCGTCTTTCTTGTTCATCATTGCACCCCTTACTTCTTCTTGGTTTCCTTCAGGATGACGCGCTCGTCGCTGTAGCGCACGCCCTTGCCCTTGTAGGGCTCGGGCGGACGGTACGCGCGCACTTCCGCGGCAACCTGACCGACTTTCTGCTTGTCCGCACCCTTGATGATGATCTCGGTCTGCGTCGGCGTTTCCGCCTTCACGCCTTCCGGCATCTCATGGATCACGTCGTGCGAGAAACCAAGCTGGAGTTTCAGCGCGTTACCTTGCAGCTGGGCACGATAGCCCACGCCGACAAGGTTCAGCTTGCGCTGGAAACCGGTGGTCACGCCGTTGACCATATTGTTCGCCAGGGCACGCATCGTGCCCTGCAGCGCGTTTGCTTCGCGGGACTCATCGGCCGGGGCGAAGGTCAGCACGTCGTCTTCGACATTGACCTTGACCAGCGGATGGACCGGCTGCGACAGCTTACCCAGCGGGCCTTCCACGGAGAGCACGCCAGCTGCCACGCTGATCTTTGCGCCTTTCGGCAGCTTGATGGGAGCCTTACCTACACGGGACATGGTTTACTCCTTAAGCGACGTAGCAGAGAACTTCGCCGCCCACGCCGGTGGCGCGCGCCTTGCGGTCGGTCATCAGACCCTGCGGGGTCGAGATGATCGCGACGCCCAGGCCGTTCATCACTTGCGGGATCTCGCTGCGGCCCTTGTACACGCGCAGACCGGGCTTCGACACGCGTTCGATGCGCTCGATCACGGGACGGCCGGCGTAGTACTTCAGACCGATGTTCAGTTGTGCCTTGCCGCCTTCTTCAGTCACGGCATAGTCGTCGATATAGCCTTCGTCCTTCAGGACCTTGGCGATCGCCACTTTCAGCTTCGACGACGGCATGACAACCGACGCCTTCTGCACGCCCTGGGCGTTGCGGATGCGCGTCAGCATATCGGCGATAGGATCGCTCATGCTCATACTGTTTCTCCTGTAGCCTGTGCGTAATTACCAGCTGGCTTTCGTCAGACCCGGAATCTCGCCCTTGAAGGCGATCTCGCGGATCTTGTTACGCGCCAGGCCAAACTTGCGGAAGGTACCGCGGGGACGACCGGTGATCGCGCAACGATTGCGTTGGCGAGTCGGGTTCGCGTTGCGCGGGAGCTGTTGCAGCTCGAGACGCGCGCTGTAACGCTCTTCTTCCGACTTCTCTTGGTCGTCGATAATGGCCTTGAGGGCAGCGCGCTTCTCGGCATACTTCGCCACGAGCTTGGCGCGCTTCTTCTCACGTTCAATCAGAGCCAGTTTAGCCACGGTTACCCCTTAATTACGGAACGGGAACTTGAATGCACCGAGGAGAGCCTTGGCTTCCTCGTCATTCTTAGCCGTCGTCGTGATGCTGATGTTCAGACCGCGCAGCGCGTCGATCTTGTCGTATTCGATTTCGGGGAAAATGATCTGCTCTTTCACCCCGATGTTGTAGTTGCCGCGGCCATCGAACGACTTGCCGGACACACCACGGAAGTCACGCACACGCGGCAGGGCCACGGTCACGAAACGATCCAGGAATTCGAACATGCGCTCGCCGCGCAGCGTCACCATCGCGCCGATGGGATAACCCTGGCGGATCTTGAAACCTGCGATAGCCTTGCGAGCCTTGGTCACGACCGGCTTCTGGCCGGCAATCTTCGTCAGGTCGCCCACGGCCAGCTCAATGACCTTCTTGTCATTGATGGCTTCGCCAAGACCCATGTTCAGGGTGATCTTGGTGATGCGCGGCACTTCCATGACCGACTTGTAGCCGAACTGCTCGATCAGCTTCGGGACGACTTGTTCTTTGTAAAACTCTTGCAGACGTGCTGTCATGCTCAACTCCTATCCGTGCCCAGAATCAAGCGGCCACGACGGCGCCGGTCGTCTTCAGCACGCGCACACGCTTGCCGTCCACTTCCTTGATGCCGACGCGCGACGGCTTGCCATTGGCATCCACGAGCGCAACGTTGGAAATATGCAGGGGCATGACCTTGTCGACCACACCACCCGTCGTACCCAGCATGGGGTTCGGGCGAGCGTGCTTCTTGGCAACGTTCACGCCCTCAACCGCGACCTTGTCGCCCAGCACGGCCTGGACCGTACCGCGCTTGCCCTTGTCCTTGCCGGTCAGGACGATGACCTCGTCGCCTTTGCGAATCTTGTTCATGGCGGCTCCTTACAGCACTTCCGGTGCGAGCGACACGATCTTCATGAAGCGCTCGGTGCGGAGTTCACGAGTCACCGGCCCGAAAATGCGGGTGCCGATCGGCTCGAGCTTGTTGTTCAGCAGGACAGCGGCATTGCCGTCGAACTTGACGAGCGAACCGTCAGCGCGACGCACGCCCTTGGCGGTGCGCACGACGACGGCGTTATAGATGTCGCCCTTCTTCACGCGACCGCGCGGCGCTGCGTCCTTGACGGTCACCTTGATGATGTCGCCCACGCTCGCGTAGCGGCGCTTGGACCCACCCAGCACTTTGATGCACAAAACTTCGCGCGCACCAGTGTTATCGGCCACTTCGAGCCGGCTTTCTGTCTGAATCATGGTGTTATCTTCCCAACTTAATCCACCGGGCAACGCCCGCCGGTCAGTCTTGGTCCCGTCGGCCTCTGGCTTTGCGCCAGCTACCGTTTGGGTTGAGCAACTTTGAAGTCGGTTGTTGCCAGGCGGCCCAATGTTTATCAGGTACCGCTCGGCCTGTATTCGCCTTAAGGGCTCGCCGGGGTGGTGGTGCTAGGGCGGACGCAATAAAGCGGAAGTCCAGGATTATAGACACATAACCCTGGACTCGCAAGTCAAGAAAGAACGCTGTGGTTCTTAAATGACGCGTGCAGCTTCAAGCAGGCGGGAAACGACCCAGGACTTGGTCCGCGACAGCGGACGGCCTTCCTGAATCTCCACCTTGTCGCCTTCCTTGTACTGGTTGGCTTCGTCGTGTGCGTGGTACTTCTTCGAACGCAGCACGTACTTGCCATACAGCGGGTGCTTGACGCGGTTTTCCACCAGGACCGTAACGGTCTTGTCCATCTTGTCGCTAACTACCCGACCGACCAGCGTGCGGCGAAGCGACGATTCCGTTTGTGCAGTTTCTGTCATTTCGAGCTCGCCTTCTCATTCAGCACGGTATGCACCCGCGCGATGTCCTTGCGCACCTTCTTCAGCTGGCTGGTGTTCTGCAGCTGTTGGGTGGCCTTTTGCATGCGCAGGCTAAATTGGGCCTTCAGGAGCTCGGAGAGCTCGTTGTTCAGCCCGGCGGCGTCTTTGCCGCGAAGTTCGGATGCTTTCATCCCTGCTCTCCTTACGTCCCGACCTGACGCACCACGAAATTGGTGGCGATCGGCAGCTTCGCCGCGGCGAGGCGGAACGCCTCACGCGCCAGCTCTTCGCTCACGCCATCCATTTCGTACAGCATCTTGCCCGGCTGAATTTCAGCCACGTAGTATTCCGGATTGCCCTTACCGTTACCCATACGGACTTCGGCGGGCTTCTTCGAGATCGGCTTGTCCGGGAAGATCCGGATCCAGATGCGGCCGCCACGCTTGATGTGGCGGGTCATCGCACGACGTGCCGACTCGATCTGGCGAGCCGTCAGACGGCCACGGCCCATTGCCTTCAGGCCGAATTCGCCGAAAGACACGGCGTTGCCACGGGTAGCCTTACCCGTGTTGCGGCCTTTCTGCTCCTTGCGGTATTTTCTGCGCTTAGGTTGCAGCATCGTTATTCTCCACTCTTCGCGTCTGCGCCAGGCGCACCGCGGCGACCTGCACCGGCACCCGCACCACGGCGGTTGCCAGCCGGGCGGCCTTCGCCTTCACGGCGGCGACCTTCCGGACGACCCGGGCGACGACGGCGGTCGTCTTGCGGCTCTTCCACCACCGGCGCTTCGTTGCGGCCGAGGTGATCCCCCTTGTAGACCCACACCTTGACACCGATGATGCCGTAGGTGGTCTTCGCTTCGGAGAAGCCGTACTCGATATCGGCGCGCAGCGTGTGGAGGGGCACGCGACCTTCGCGATACCACTCGGTACGAGCGATTTCGATACCGTTCAGACGACCGGCGCTCATGATCTTGATGCCCTGGGCACCGAGGCGCATCGCGTTCTGCATCGCGCGCTTCATGGCGCGACGGAACATGATGCGGCGCTCGAGCTGCTGGGTGATCGAGTCGGCGATCAGCTGCGCATCGATTTCCGGCTTGCGGATTTCTTCGATGTTCACGTGCACGGGCACGCCCATGCGACGCTGCAGCTCAGCCTTCAGCAGTTCGATGTCCTCACCCTTCTTGCCGATGACCACGCCCGGACGCGAGCTGTAAATGGTCAGGCGTGCATTGCGGGCGGGGCGCTCGATGACGACGCGGCCAACCGAGGCGTTCTTCAGCTTCTTCTTCAGGAAGTCGCGAACCTCGATGTCTTCCTTCAGCATGCCCGGGAACTTCGTGTTGTTGGCGTACCAACGCGAAGCCCAGTTACGGCTGACGGCCAGACGGAAGCCAGTCGGATGAATCTTCTGTCCCATCGTGACTCCTTAGTTGCCGAGCGTCACAGTGATGTGACAGGTTTGTTTCTCGATGCGGTTGCCGCGGCCCTTTGCCCGTGCCGTGAAGCGCTTGAGCGAGGTTGCCTTGTCGACGTAGATCGAAGTGACCTTCAGTTCGTCGATGTCGGCGCCTTCGTTGTGCTCGGCGTTGGCGATGGCCGATTCGACCACCTTCTTCACGATCCCGGCAGCCTTTTTCGGGCTGAACGTCAGGATGTTGAGCGCGCGCTCGATCGGCAGACCGCGGATCTGGTCAGCGACCAGGCGCGTCTTCTGGGCGGAGATGCGGGCACCGCGATGAATCGCTTTCACTTCCATGATGGCACCTTACCTCTTCGCTTTCTTGTCAGCCGCATGGCCCTTGAACGTGCGCGTCAGCGCAAATTCACCGAGCTTGTGGCCAACCATGTTTTCCGTAACGTACACCGGCACGTGCTGGCGACCGTTATGAACGGCGATCGTCAGGCCGATGAACTCCGGCAGAATGGTCGAGCGACGCGACCATGTCTTGATGGGTTTCTTGTCCTTGCCGCCCGTGGCCGCTTCCACCTTTTTCAGCAGGTGGGCGTCACAGAACGGACCCTTCTTTGCGGAACGTGTCATGTCTAGGCTCCTACCTACCGATTAACGCTTGTGGCGGCGCTGCACGATCATGCTGGCAGTGCGCTTGTTGCTGCGGGTACGGTAACCCTTGGCCGGGGTACCCCACGGCGACACGGGGTCGCGACCAGCAGCGGTCTTGCCTTCACCACCACCGTGCGGGTGATCCACCGGGTTCATCACCACACCGCGGACGGTGGGGCGAATACCGCGCCAGCGCGTCGCGCCGGCCTTGCCGATCACGCGCAGGCTGTGCTCTTCGTTGCCAACTTCACCAACGGTGGCGCGGCATTCGATATGCACGCGGCGCACTTCGCCGGAGCGCAGGCGAACCTGGGCGTAGATGCCTTCGCGAGCCAGCAGCACGGCGGAACCGCCGGCGGCGCGCGCGATCTGTGCACCCTTGCCCGGCAGCATTTCCACGTTGTTGATCGTGGTACCGACCGGGATGTTGCGGATCGGCAGGTTGTTGCCAGCCTTGATCGGCGCTTCCGGGCCGTTCATCAGCACCTGGCCGGCGGCCATGCCGCGGGTAGCGATGATGTAGCGACGCTCGCCGTCGGCGAACAGCACCAGGGCGATGTTGGCGCTGCGGTTCGGATCGTATTCCAGGCGCTCGACCTTGGCCGGGATGCCGTCCTTGTCGTTGCGCTTGAAATCGACCACGCGGTAGTGGTGCTTGTGACCACCGCCCTTGTGACGGGTGGTGATGTGACCGTTGTTGTTACGGCCGGACTTCTGGAATTGCTTTTCCAGCAGCGGCGCGTATGCCTCGCCCTTGTGAAGGTCTTTGTTGACGACCTTCACCATCGAGCGGCGGCCCGGGGAAGTCGGTTTGGTCTTGACGAGTGCCATGATTACTTGGCCTCCGCTTCAAAATTGATTTCCTGACCCGGCTTGAGCGAAACGTAGGCCTTCTTCACATGGTTACGACGACCCATGAAGCGACCAAAACGCTTTTGCTTGCCCTTCTGGTTCAGGATCTGAACGGACTGCACCTCGACCTTGAACAGCAGCTCGACAGCCTGCTTCACTTCCGCCTTGTTGGCGTCGCGAGCGACTTCGAACACGACTTGTTCGTTCTTGTCGGCGACCAGGGTTGCCTTTTCGGAAACCACGGGCGCGAGCAGCACCTGCATCAAACGATGATCGTTCTTGGCTACTTGCGTCATTTGAGCAACTCCTCAATCTGCGCGACGGCCGCCTTGGTCACGAGCACCTTCTTGTAGTGCACGAGCGACAGCGGGTCAGCGTGGCGCGGCTCGACAACCGACACGTGCGGCAGGTTGCGCGAAGCCAGGTAGAGGTTTTCGTCGAGGTTGTCGGTGATGATCAGCACCGAATCCAGACCCATGGCCTTGAACTTCTCGGCCAGCAGCTTGGTCTTGGGCGCGTCGACAGTGAAACCGTCCACCACGTTGATACGACCTTCACGTGCGAGCTGCGAGTAGATCGAGCGCATGCCGGCACGGAACATCTTCTTGTTGACCTTCTGGCTGAAGTTCTCTTCCGGCGAATTCGGGAAGATACGGCCGCCCCCGCGCCACAGCGGCGAGGAAGACATACCGGCACGAGCACGGCCCGTACCCTTCTGGCGCCACGGCTTCTTCGTGGTGTGCTTGACCTCTTCACGATCCTTCTGCTTACGGTTACCGCTGCGCGCGTTGGCCTGGTAAGCGACGACGATCTGGTGAACGAGGGCTTCGTTGTAGTCACGGCCGAAGACTTCGGGCGAGGCGGCTACGCCTGCACCGATCTGGCCATTGTCCTGGAGGAGCTTGAGTTCCATTGATTCCGCTCCTTAAGCCGCTTTGGCAACTTTGGCCTTGACGGCCGGGGTAACGATGACCTTGCCGCCCTTGGAGCCGGGGATGGCACCCTTGACCAGCAGCAGCTTGCGCTCCGCGTCGATCTTGGCGATCACCAGGTTCTGGACGGTACGGGTGACATCACCGAGGTGGCCGGTCATGCGCTTGCCGGGGAACACACGGCCCGGATCCTGCGCCATACCGATCGAACCCGGCACGTTGTGCGAACGCGAGTTACCGTGGGTGGCACGACCCGATGCGAAGTGGTAGCGCTTGATGGTACCGGCGTAGCCCTTACCGATCGTGACGCCCTGGACGTCGATCTTCTGACCGACTTCGAACAGGTCGACCGAGAGCGAACCGCCAGCTTGCAGTTCGGCAGCCTTGGCTGCATCCACGCGGAATTCTTTGATGACTTCGCCCGCTTCCACGCCGGCTTTGGCGAGATGACCCGCCAGCGGCTTGGTGACGCGGCTTGCGCGCCGGGCGCCGAAGGTGACTTGCACCGCGGTGTAACCGTCGGTGTCGTCCGTCTTGATTTGCGTCACGCGGTTGTCGCCGACCTCGATCACGGTAACGGGAATCGAATCACCGTCGTCCGTGAAAATACGGGTCATGCCAACCTTGCGACCTACAAGGCCAAGGCTCATGGTTTGCTCCATTCCCAGCTGCGATTGGCCGGGGCTGATTGATACACGAAAACTGTGTTTGCAGTGTGAGGGCTTGCGCTGAAAGTCGCGCGCGGCCAAAGCGGCCAGCCCAATACCCGTAGGTAAACGGGTAGCCGCACACTATATCGCAGCAATATCCAAAGAGCAACTGCATCGCTGCGCTTTCTGCTTGCGAATTGGGGAAAATTGTGGCGACGTGGTTTGCACGCCGCACGCGGTGGCCGCGGTGCGTTGCTACCAAAGAAAAACGGCGAACTCGCGTTCGCCGTTCCGCTGCAACGGGCCCGTCGCCGGGCCCGGCACATCATGTCTTACACCTTGATCTCGACATCCACGCCGGCCGGCAGGTCGAGCTTCATCAGCGCGTCGACGGTCTTTTCCGACGGGTCGACGATGTCCAGCAGGCGCTGGTGCGTGCGAATCTCGAACTGGTCGCGGCTCGTCTTGTTGACGTGCGGCGAACGCAGGATGTCGAAGCGCTCGATGCGGGTCGGCAGGGGCACCGGGCCCTTGACGATCGCGCCGGTGCGCTTGGCGGTATCCACGATTTCGGCGGCCGACTGGTCGATCAGGCGATAGTCGAAAGCCTTCAGGCGGATACGGATCTTCTGGTTCTGCATGATATTTCCTTAAAAGAGCGATGGGCACCGCGTGCCCGAAAGTAAGGGGACATGCGTATGCGCATGTCCCCGCAGGTTGCCTTAGTCCAGGATCTTGGCAACGACGCCGGCGCCGACGGTACGGCCGCCTTCGCGGATAGCGAAGCGCAGGCCTTCTTCCATGGCGATCGGGGCGATCAGCTTGACGGTGATCGACACGTTGTCACCGGGCATGACCATTTCCTTGTCCTTCGGCAGCTCGATCGAGCCGGTCACGTCGGTCGTACGGAAGTAGAACTGCGGACGGTAGTTGTTGAAGAACGGGGTGTGACGGCCGCCTTCGTCCTTCGACAGGATGTAGACCTCGCCGGTGAAGTGCGTGTGCGGCTTGATCGAACCCGGCTTGCACAGCACCTGGCCACGCTCGACGTCTTCGCGCTTGGTACCGCGCAGCAGCAGGCCCACGTTGTCGCCAGCCTGGCCCTGGTCCAGCAGCTTGCGGAACATTTCCACGCCGGTGCAGGTGGTCTTGACCGTCGGGCGGATGCCCACGATTTCGATTTCTTCGCCGACCTTGATGATGCCGCGCTCGATACGGCCGGTCACCACCGTGCCACGACCCGAGATCGAGAACACGTCTTCGACCGGCATCAGGAACGTACCGTCCACGGCGCGCTCCGGCGTCGGGATGTAGGTGTCCAGCGCTTCGGCCAGGTTCATGATGGCCACTTCACCCAGGTCGCCCTTGTCGCCTTCGAGCGCCAGCTTGGCCGAACCCTTGATGATCGGGGTGTCGTCGCCGGGGAACTCGTACTTCGAGAGCAGCTCGCGCACTTCCATTTCCACCAGCTCGAGCAGCTCGGCGTCGTCCACCATGTCGCACTTGTTCAGGAACACGATGATGTAGGGCACGCCCACCTGACGGGCCAGCAGGATGTGCTCGCGCGTTTGCGGCATCGGGCCGTCAGCGGCCGAGCACACGAGGATGGCGCCGTCCATCTGTGCGGCGCCCGTGATCATGTTCTTCACATAGTCAGCGTGGCCCGGGCAGTCGACGTGGGCGTAGTGGCGGTTAGCCGTTTCGTATTCCACGTGCGCGGTGTTGATGGTAATACCGCGTGCCTTCTCTTCCGGCGCTGCGTCGATCTCGTCGTACTTCTTGGCCGAACCGCCAAACTTCGCTGCCAGCACCGTCGCGATCGCCGCCGTCAGCGTCGTCTTGCCATGGTCAACGTGACCAATCGTGCCAACGTTCACGTGCGGCTTAGTCCGCTCGAACTTTTCCTTTGCCATTTTTCAGCTCCTAATGGAATGCAGTCTTGTCGATTCATCACGCCGCCGCGCCCTCGTGGGCCCGGCGGCATACATCTAATTACTTGCCCTTGGCCGCAATCACTGCTTCGGCGATGTTCTTCGGCGCCTCGGCGTAGTGCTTGAATTCCATGGTGTAGGTGGCGCGGCCTTGCGTGGCCGAACGCAGCGCGGTCGAATAACCGAACATTTCCGACAGCGGGACTTCGGCCTTGATGATCTTGCCACCGCCCACCATGTCGTCCATGCCCTGCACGATGCCGCGGCGGGACGACAGGTCGCCCATCACGGTACCGGTGTAGTCTTCCGGCGTTTCCACTTCCACGGCCATCATCGGCTCGAGCAGAGCCGGGCTGGCCTTGCGCATGGCTTCCTTGAAAGCCATCGAACCCGCCATGCGGAACGCGTTTTCGTTCGAGTCCACGTCGTGGTACGAACCGAACGTCAGCGTCACCTTCACGTCGACCACCGGGAAGCCCGCCAGAATACCGGACTGCAGCGTGTCGACGATACCCTTCTCGACAGCCGGGATGTATTCGCGAGGAATCACACCGCCCTTGATGGCGTCGATGAACTCGAAGCCCTTGCCCGGCTCCTGCGGCTCCAGCGTGATCACGGCGTGGCCGTACTGGCCGCGGCCGCCCGACTGCTTGACGAACTTGCCTTCGACGTCCTCGGCCTTCTTGCGGATGGTTTCGCGGTAGGCCACCTGCGGCGCGCCGATGTTGGCTTCCACGCCGAATTCGCGCTTCATGCGGTCGACCAGAATTTCGAGGTGAAGCTCGCCCATGCCCGAAATGATGGTCTGACCCGATTCTTCATCGGTACGCACGCGGAACGACGGATCTTCGGCGGCCAGGCGGTTCAGGGCGATGCCCATCTTTTCCTGGTCGGCCTTGGTCTTCGGCTCGACAGCCTGCGAGATCACGGGCTCCGGGAACACCATGCGCTCGAGCACGATCGGTGCCGCCGGATCGCACAGCGTGTCGCCAGTGGTGGCGTCCTTCAGGCCCACCGCGGCGGCGATGTCGCCCGCCAGCACTTCCTTGATTTCTTCGCGCTGGTTGGCGTGCATCTGCAGAATACGGCCCAGACGCTCCTTCTTCTGCTTCACCGGGTTGTACACCGTGTCGCCCGAATTGATCTTGCCCGAGTAGACGCGGAAGAAGATCAGCTGGCCGACGAACGGGTCGGTCATGATCTTGAACGCCAGCGCCGAGAACTTCTCGTTGTCGTCGGCCTTGCGCTCGAGCTTCTTCTCGTCGTCGCTTTCGTCCACGCCCTTGACCGGCGGAATATCGACCGGCGACGGCAGGAAGTCGATCACCGCGTCGAGCATACGCTGCACGCCCTTGTTCTTGAACGCGGTGCCGCACAGCATCGGCTGGATTTCGCAGGCGATGGTACGGTCACGCAGCGCCTTGACGATCTCGGCGCGGGTCAGCTCTTCGCCGCCCAGGTACTTTTCCATCAGCTCTTCGCTGGCTTCGGCGGCGGACTCGACCATCTGCTCGCGCCACTTTTCAGCGGTTTCCTTCAGTTCGGCCGGGATGTCCTGGTATTCGAACTTCACGCCCTGGCTGGCTTCGTCCCAAATGATCGCCTTCATTTCCAGCAGGTCGACCACGCCCTGGAAGCCGTCCTCGGCGCCGATGGGCACCACCACGGGCACCGGGTTGGCCTTCAGGCGGGTCTTCAGCTGGTCGTAGACCTTGAAGAAGTTCGCGCCGGTACGGTCCATCTTGTTGACGAAGGCCAGACGCGGCACGCCGTACTTGTTGGCCTGACGCCAGACGGTTTCCGACTGCGGCTGCACGCCACCCACGGCGCAGTACACCATGCAGGCGCCGTCCAGCACGCGCATGGAACGCTCCACCTCGATGGTGAAGTCCACGTGGCCCGGGGTGTCGATGATGTTGAAGCGGTGCTCGGGGTAGTTGCCGGCCATGCCCTTCCAGAAGGCGGTGGTCGCAGCGGACGTGATGGTGATGCCGCGCTCCTGCTCCTGCTCCATCCAGTCCATGGTGGCCGCGCCGTCGTGCACTTCACCGATCTTGTGGTTCACACCGGTGTAGAACAGGATCCGCTCGGTCGTGGTGGTTTTTCCCGCGTCAATGTGAGCCGAAATACCGATATTACGGTAGCGCTCAATGGGAGTCTTACGAGCCACTTTAATCCTCTATCGTCCATGAGGCGCCGGCCGCTCTTCGGCCGCGCCCCTAACACAAACGGGCGAGATGTGTAAAACACAGCCCGCCCGGCAACCAACTGCGTAGCTCGCGCGCTTTAGAAGCGGAAGTGCGAGAACGCCTTGTTGGCGTCGGCCATGCGGTGCACGTCTTCGCGCTTCTTCATCGCGCCGCCGCGGCCTTCGGCGGCTTCCATCAGTTCACCAGCCAGGCGCTGCGCCATCGACTTCTCGCTGCGCTTCTTCGCGGCCTCGCGCAGCCACCGCATCGCCAATGCCAAACGACGCGACGGACGAACTTCGACCGGAACCTGGTAATTTGCACCGCCCACGCGACGGCTCTTCACTTCCACCACCGGCTTCACGTTGTTGATCGCAACGGAGAAGACTTCGATGGGGGCCTTGCCTGCCTTCTTTTCGATCTGGTCGAAAGCGCCGTACACGATGCGCTCGGCAACCGACTTCTTGCCGTCCAGCATCAGCACGTTCATGAACTTGGCAACTTCGACGTTACCGAACTTCGGATCAGGCAGAATTTCCCGCTTGGGGACTTCACGACGACGTGGCATCTCTATTCCTTTAGATTCAGTTGAGAGCGGGTTCTCTTTCCACCCTCCGGTCACCAACTAGCTTGCACTCGTTGACAGCAAATTCGCCGGGTGACCACTTACTCGACGGCACGGCGCAAAAAAGCTCCGTTGTACCGCCGCCTGGTGACAGCCCCATGACGCTTCGCGCCACCGGCCATCGGTTCTGGTTGCTTGCGCAACCGCCGTTCGGCAGCCTGCTTAGGCGGCCTTCGGGCGCTTCGCGCCGTACTTCGAACGGGCTTGCTTACGGTCCTTGACGCCTTGCAGGTCAAGCGAGCCGCGCACCATGTGGTAACGCACACCCGGCAAGTCCTTCACACGGCCGCCGCGGATCAGCACGACCGAGTGTTCCTGCACGTTGTGGCCTTCACCGCCGATATACGAGATGACCTCGAAACCGTTGGTCAGACGCACCTTGGCGACCTTACGCAGTGCCGAGTTCGGCTTCTTCGGCGTCGTGGTGTACACACGGGTGCACACGCCGCGACGCTGGGGGCAGTTCTCAAGCGCGGGGCTCTTGCTCTTTACGACTTCAGAGACGCGCGGCTTGCGAACCAGTTGGTTGATAGTTGGCATTGTTCAATCCACTTGGTTTTACAGAAAAACACCTCCTCGGCATCAATAACAGCCGAAAAGGCAACGACGAATTTTGGGCGGGAGTAGTGAGCGGACGCTCTGGGACGGACCTGTGACGGACAGACTTGCCAAAGAGCGAGAGCTCGCTTGGGATGCGCTGCGGCGATCTTGCACCCTGTCTGGGGCCGCCGGGGTCATGTCGATCGGGGCACCAGGGCACACGAAACCGACAGGCGAGCGAATCCGAAGCCAAAAACTCGAATCCGGCATGCTAGCAGCGGTTTACGCAACGGTCAAGCCGCCCCGAACGGAGAACCGCCCGGTGCGAGGCGGCGGGCGGTGGCGAGCGCACTAGGCGCCACGCAGCGTTTCGAGAATCTCCTCGCCGTAGCGCTCCAGCTTGGCCGCGCCGATACCGGGGACTTCCGCCAGGTCGTCCAGGGAGTCCGCGCCGCTGCGGGCGAGTTCGGCGAGCGTCGCGTCGTGGAAGATGACGTAGGCCGGCACCCCGTGCTCGCGCGCCGCCTGCGTCCGCCAACGGCGCAACGCTTCCCAGTTTGCCAGCGCGTCCGCGTCCATATTGGCGGTGTGGTCGGGCCGATTGCCGCGGGCCGCCCGGTCTCCGGACCTGGCCGGCTTGCTGGCCTGCCGGCGCAGGGTGATCTGCGCCTCCCCCTTCAGCACCGCCCGGGCGGAATCGCCCAGCAGCAGCGCCCCGTGCCCGCCATGGTCGATGACCAGCAGGCCATGGGCGATCAACTGGCGGAAGATGGCATGCCACTCGGAGATCGACCGATCGGCGCCGATGCCGAACGTGGACACCTTGTCGTGGCCCCACTGGCGCACCTTTTCGGAGGCATTGCCGCGCAGCACGTCGATCAGGTGGCTGGCGCCGAAATGCACGCGGCTGGCCTGTGCGGTGCGATAGACGCAGGAAAGCGCCATCTGCGCCTCGCGCGTGCCGTCCCAGGTGGCCGGGGGCTCGAGGCAGGTGTCGCAGTTGCCGCAGGGCTCGCTGGGCTCGTCGAAATAGGCGAGGATGCGCACGCGGCGGCAACCGGCCGTCTCGCACAGCCCGAGCAGTGCGTCGAGCTTGGCGGACGACACGCGCTTGTGCGCCTCGTCGGCGTCCGACTCGTCGATCATGCGTTTCTGCTGCACCACGTCGCCCAGGCCATAGGCCATCCACGCATTCGCCGGAAGGCCATCGCGGCCGGCGCGGCCGGTCTCCTGGTAATAGCCCTCCATGCTCTTGGGCAGATCCAGATGGGCGACGAAACGCACGTCCGGCTTGTCGATGCCCATGCCGAACGCGATGGTCGCCACCATCACGATGCCCTCCTCCTGCCGAAAGCGCGCCTGGTGCTGCTGCCGCACCGCGGCGTCCATGCCCGCGTGATACGGCAGCGCGTTGATGCCGTGGCCGGAGAGCCAGCTCGCCGTCTCTTCCACCTTGCGGCGCGACAGGCAATAGACGATGCCGCTGTCATGGGTACCGTTGGCGCCCATGTGCTCCGCCTTGATGAAGGCGAGCAACTGCTGCCGCGCGTTGTCCTTCTCGACGATCCGGTAGCGGATATTGGGCCGGTCGAAGCTCGATACGAAGATGCGCGCCTCATCCAGCGCCAGGCGCTCGACGATCTCGTCGCGCGTCACCGCATCGGCGGTGGCGGTCAGCGCGATGCGCGGCACGTGCGGGAAGCGCTCGTGCAGCACGGACAACTGGATGTATTCCGGACGGAAGTCGTGGCCCCACTGCGACACGCAGTGTGCCTCGTCGATGGCGAACAGGCCGATGCGAGCCCGTCCGAGCAGATCCTGGAAGCGCGGAGTCATCAGCCGCTCGGGCGCGACGTACAGGATGTCCAGGCGCCCGGCGAGCAGATCGCGCTCCACTGACGCGGCATCCGCGCCGCTCAGCGTGGAATTGAGCACCGCCGCCCGCACGCCGGCCTCGGTCAGCGCGGCGACCTGGTCCTGCATCAGCGCGATCAGCGGCGACACGACAATGCCTGTGCCGTGGCCCGCCTGCTGGCGCAGCAGCGCGGGAATCTGGTAGCACAGCGACTTGCCGCCGCCGGTGGGCATCAGCACGAGGCAGTCGCCGCCAGCGGCGACATGGTCGATGATTTCCGCCTGGCGGCCACGGAAGGCGTGGTAGCCAAAGACATCCTTGAGGATGGTCAGCGCATGCGGCATAGGGGTTACAGCGAGGGCAACGAAGGTGTCGAAGGACGGCAGGGTACCGGGAAAGGCGTAACCATACCACTGCGCACGAGGACGATTCGTTACCGATCGCGCCGATTCACACGTTCACGTCCGTTGCGCCATCGGGTCTTTGCCGTATCACGACTGCGGATTGAGAACTTGCGAATTTCGACCATCGCTTCATGCCGCCGAATCGATTACTTCGAGAATCAAAACTCAGCCCAGGAAACCGCAAGACATGTCCGCCATGCCAAGGCGAAGATGGCGCCGCGCAATCGTTGCGCCATCAATCGCGATTCAAGATCCTTGGAGTTTTTGCATGTTCGTCTCACCCGTATCCCATAACGACCATCACGCCCACCCGCTCGCACAGTCTCCGCAGCATCCGTGCGTCGACGCGGCCAGCCCGCTGACTGCCGCCGCGCAGGGCCCCGGCGACCTCGACCTGTTTGCCGCCGAAAAGTACTACCGCCAGAAGTCGGGCGAGCTGGAGGCCCTGTCGAAGCAGACCGGACGCTATGAAGTGGAAACGCTGAGCGATTCCGATATCAAGTCTCTCCGGGCGGCCGGCGTCCCGATCGACGCCTTCCTGAAGCAGCATGGAGAAAAGCTGGGCTGGCGCGAGTACGGTCAGCTCGCCGAGCTGATCCTGAAGACCCGCGACAGGCAGGCGGTGGCGAGCCTGGACGGCACGGCATTCCCGCAGCCGGCGGCCACGGCGACCGTCGGTGCACGCGCTTACGTGTAAGTCGGGCCGGCGCCCCGCGCCGCCGGCGTCAGCCCCGCGGCCGGATTGCAGTCACAAAAAAAAATGCCCGGAGCGGTTCCCCGCTCCGGGCATTCACTTTTACGACAACGACTGGCTTACACCGCCGGCAGGTCGCCACCGTTTTCGGTGGTGGCATGCACTTCGGACGGCTCCATGAAGAGCGACTGCTCTTCTTCGGAGATCGCCTGGGCGCGTTCGCGCTCCGCCGCCTCGCGCGCCTTGCGGGCGCGGTGGTAGGCGAGGCCGGTACCGGCCGGGATCAGACGACCCACGATCACGTTTTCCTTCAGACCACGCAGGTCGTCGGTCTTGCCCATGATCGCGGCCTCGGTCAGCACGCGCGTCGTTTCCTGGAACGATGCCGCCGAGATGAAGCTGTCGGTCGACAGCGACGCCTTGGTAATACCGAGCAGCAGGTTCTCGTAGGTTGCCGGACGCTTGCCTTCCGCGATCACGCGGTCGTTTTCGTCCAGCAGCTCCGAGCGCTCCACCTGTTCACCCGGGATGAACTTGGTGTCGCCCACATCGGCGATCTGCACGCGGCGCAGCATCTGACGAACAATCACTTCGATGTGCTTGTCGTTGATCTTCACGCCCTGCAGACGGTACACGTCCTGCACTTCGTCGACGATGTAGTGCGCCAGCTCCTCGATGCCCTTCAGGCGCAGGATGTCGTGCGGGTCCGCCGGACCTTCCACGATCATCTCGCCCTTGTTCACCACTTGACCGTCGTGGACCAGCACCTGCTTTTCCTTGGCGATCAGGAACTCGTGCGCATTGCCGTCGAGGTCGGTAATGACCAGACGCTGCTTGCCCTTGGTGTCCTTGCCGAACGACGTCGTGCCGGTGACTTCCGCCAGCACGGCGGCGTCCTTCGGCGAACGCGCTTCGAACAGCTCGGCCACGCGCGGCAGACCACCGGTAATGTCACGGGTCTTCTGCGACTCGGTCGGGATACGCGCGAGCACTTCACCCACGTGCACCTGCTGGCCGTCCTTCACGGTGATCAGCGCGCCGACCTGGAAGCCGATGGTCACGGAATGGTCCGTGCCCGGGATCTTCACTTCCTGGCCGTTGGCGTCGAGCAGCTTCACCTGCGGGCGCAGACCCTTGGTGGCAGCCGTGCGGCGCTTCGCGTCGATGACCACGAGGGTCGACAGACCGGTCACCTCGTCCATCTGCTTGGCGACGGTCACGCCTTCTTCCACGTTCTCGAACTTGGTCGTACCGGAGTACTCCGACACGATCGGACGAGTCAGCGCGTCCCAGGTGGCCAGTTGCGTGCCGGCCTTGATCGACTGGCCGTCCTGCACCAGCAGCGTGGCGCCGTACGGGATCTTGTGGCGCTCGCGCTCGCGGCCGTGGTCGTCGGTGATCAGCGCCTCGCCCGAACGCGAGATGACGATCAGCTCGCCCTTCGCATTGGTGACGTAACGCATCGTCGCCGTGAAACGCACGATACCGGTTGCCTTCGCTTCCACGCTCGATGCCACCGCCGCACGCGATGCCGCGCCACCGATGTGGAACGTACGCATGGTCAGCTGGGTACCCGGCTCGCCGATCGACTGGGCGGCGATCACACCAACCGCTTCGCCCGAGTTCACCAGCACGCCGCGACCCAGATCGCGGCCATAGCACATGGCGCACAGGCCGTAGCGCGTGTCGCACGACAGCGGGGTGCGCACCTTGACTTCGTCCACGCCGATCGCGTCGATCATCTCGACCAGATCTTCGTCCAGCAGCGTGCCGGCCTCGATCGCGGTTTCCTGCGTCTCGGGGTTGATCACGTCGCTGACCGTCACGCGGCCCAGGATACGGTCGCGCAGCGCTTCGATGACTTCACCACCTTCGACGAGAGCCTTCATGGCCACGCCGTTGGTCGTGCCGCAATCGTCTTCCACCACGACCAGATCCTGCGTCACGTCGACCAGACGACGGGTCAGGTAACCCGAGTTCGCGGTCTTCAGTGCCGTATCGGCCAGGCCCTTACGGGCGCCGTGAGTCGAGATGAAGTACTGCAGAACGTTCAGGCCTTCACGGAAGTTCGCCGTAATCGGCGTTTCGATGATCGAGCCATCCGGCTTGGCCATCAGGCCCCGCATGCCGGCCAGCTGGCGGATCTGCGCGGCGGAGCCACGCGCACCCGAGTCGGCCATCATGTAGATCGAGTTGAACGATTCCTGCTTGACGTTGTTGCCGTCGCGGTCGACCGTGTCCTCGTGCTGCAGCTGCTCCATCATCGCCTTGCCCACCTGGTCGCCGGCGGCGCCCCAGATGTCCACGACGTTGTTGTAGCGCTCCTGGTCCGTCACCAGACCCGACATGTACTGCTTGTCGTATTCCTTCACCTTCGCGGCCGCGTCGGCGATGATCTTTTCCTTCTGCGGCGGCACCAGCATGTCGTCGATCGCGATCGAGATACCGGCGCGCGTGGCCAGGCGGAAGCCCGACTGCAGCAGCTTGTCGGCGAAGATCACCGTCTCGCGCAGGCCGCACTTGCGGAACGCGGTGTTGATCAGGCGCGAGATTTCCTTCTTCTTCAGGGGCTTGTTCAGCACCGAGAAAGGCAGGCCCTTGGGCAGGATCTCGGACAGGATCGCGCGGCCGACCGTGGTGGCCTGCAGCGTGATCTTCGGCGCGAAACGCGCGTCGCCGTCGGCTTCCGGGTTCACGACTTCATACTCGGTGATACGCACGTTCACGCGGGAAGCCAGTTCGACTTCCTTGTTTTCGTAGGCGCGCAGCACTTCGCTGACGTCGGCGAAGGTCATGCCTTCACCCTTGCCGTTGATCTTGTCGCGGGTCGTGTAGTACAGACCCAGCACCACGTCCTGCGACGGCACGATCGACGGATCGCCGTTGGCCGGGAACAGCACGTTGTTGGAGGCCAGCATCAGCGTGCGGGCTTCCATCTGCGCTTCCAGCGACAGCGGCACGTGGACGGCCATCTGGTCACCGTCGAAGTCGGCGTTGAATGCCGCGCAGACCAGCGGATGCAGCTGGATGGCCTTGCCTTCGATCAGCACCGGCTCGAACGCCTGGATACCCAGGCGGTGCAGCGTCGGCGCACGGTTCAGCATCACCGGGTGCTCGCGGATCACCTCTTCGAGGATGTCCCACACCACCGGCGTCTGGCTTTCCACTTCCTTCTTCGCCGCCTTGATCGTGGTGGCGATGCCCATCGTTTCCAGCTTGTGGAAGATGAACGGCTTGAACAGTTCGAGCGCCATCAGCTTGGGCAGGCCGCACTGGTGCAGCTTCAGCGTCGGGCCCACCACGATGACCGAACGGCCCGAGTAGTCCACGCGCTTGCCCAGCAGGTTCTGACGGAAACGACCGCCCTTGCCCTTGATCATTTCGGCCAGGGACTTCAGCGGACGCTTGTTGGCGCCCGTCATGGCCTTGCCGCGACGACCGTTGTCCAGCAGCGAGTCGACGGCTTCCTGCAGCATGCGCTTTTCGTTGCGCACGATGATTTCAGGGGCCTTCAGCTCGAGCAGGCGCTTCAGACGGTTGTTACGGTTGATGACGCGGCGATACAGGTCGTTCAGGTCCGAGGTCGCGAAGCGGCCGCCGTCCAGCGGCACCAGCGGGCGCAGCTCGGGCGGCAGCACCGGCAGCACCTCGAGGATCATCCACTCGGGCTTGATGCCCGAACGCTGGAAGGCCTCGAGCACCTTCAGGCGCTTGGCGTACTTCTTGATCTTGGCTTCCGAACCCGTGGCCTGCAGCTCGGCGCGGATCTGTTCGATCTGCTTCTCGATGTCGATGCCGCGCAGCAGTTCACGGATGCCCTCGGCACCCATCATGGCGACGAACTCGCCCTCGCCGTACTCGTCGCACTTCGCGATGTAGTCGTCCTCGGACATGATCTGGCTCTTCTTGAGCGGGGTCATGCCGGGTTCGAGCACCACGAACGCTTCGAAGTACAGCACGCGCTCGATGTCGCGCAGCGTCATGTCGAGCACCATGCCCAGACGCGACGGCAGCGACTTCAGGAACCAGATATGCGCGGTCGGCGCAGCCAGTTCGATATGGCCCATGCGCTCGCGGCGCACCTTGGCCAGCGTCACTTCGACGCCGCACTTCTCGCAGATCACGCCACGGTGCTTCAGGCGCTTGTACTTGCCGCACAGGCACTCGTAGTCCTTGATCGGGCCAAAGATCTTGGCGCAGAACAGGCCATCGCGCTCGGGCTTGAACGTGCGGTAGTTGATCGTTTCCGGCTTCTTCACTTCGCCGTACGACCACGAGCGGATCTTCTCCGGCGAGGCCAGACCGATCTTGATCGCGTCGAACTGCTCTTCCTGCTGAACCTGCTTAAAGAGATCGAGCAATGCTTTCATTGCAACTCCTTGTTTCGCCACCGGCCGGGAATTTCCGGCCGCTGGCATTCATTCTGTGGGAAACCCTTCGCTGGCGCGGACGGGCGCTACGCCCCCGCCCGCCGCACGACGCCGATCAATAGCGATCGAGGTCGATGTCGATACCCAGCGAGCGGATTTCCTTCACCAGCACGTTGAACGACTCCGGCATGCCGGCATCGATCGAGTGCTCGCCCTTGACGATGTTTTCGTACACCTTGGTACGACCATTCACGTCATCGGACTTCACCGTCAGCATTTCCTGCAACACGTACGATGCGCCGTAGGCTTCGAGCGCCCACACTTCCATCTCACCGAAACGCTGGCCACCGAACTGCGCCTTGCCGCCCAGCGGCTGCTGGGTCACGAGCGAGTACGGACCGGTCGAACGCGCGTGCATCTTGTCGTCGACCAGGTGATGCAGCTTGAGCATGTGCATCACGCCCAGCGTCACCGGACGCTCGAACGCCTCGCCGGTGCGGCCGTCGAACAGCGTGACCTGCTGCTTGGAAGCGGTCAGGCCCTTCTCCTTGGCCACCTCGTCCGGATAGGCCAGATCCAGCATGCGCTTGATCTCCTGCTCGTGCGCGCCATCGAACACCGGCGTCGCGAAGGGCACGCCCTTCTTCAGGTTGTTGGCCAGCTCCAGCACTTCGGCGTCCGACAGGCTGTCCAGGTCTTCGGCCTTGCCGCTCTCGTTGTAGATCTGCGCGAGCAGCGTGCGCAGTTCCTGCGCCTTGGCCTGTGCCTTGAGCATGTCGCCGATGCGCTGGCCCAGACCGCGCGCGGCCCAACCCAGGTGGGTCTCGAGAATCTGACCCACGTTCATCCGCGACGGCACGCCCAGCGGGTTCAGCACGATGTCGGCCGGCGTACCGTCCGCCATGTACGGCATGTCCTCGATCGGCACGATTTTCGACACCACGCCCTTGTTACCGTGACGGCCTGCCATCTTGTCGCCAGGCTGCAGGCGGCGCTTGACGGCCAGGTACACCTTGACCATCTTGATCACGCCCGGGGGCAGCTCGTCGCCCTGCGTCAGCTTCTTGCGCTTCTCTTCGAACGCGAGGTCGAACTCGTGGCGCTTCTGCTCGATCGATTCCTTGACGGCTTCGAGCTGGGCTGCGACTTCCTCGTCGGCCGGACGGATGTCGAACCAGTGGTACTTGTCCAGATCGTCCAGGTACTCCTTGGTCAGCTTCGCGCCCTTGGCCAGCTTCTTCGGACCGCCGTTGACGGTCTTGTCCAGCAGCAGACGCTCCAGACGCTGGAACGCATCGCCTTCCACGATACGCAGCTGGTCGTTCAGGTCCAGGCGATAGCGCTTCAGTTCATCGTCGATGATGGACTGGGCGCGCTTGTCGCGGACCACGCCTTCGCGGGTGAAGACCTGCACGTCGATCACGATGCCGCTCTGGCCCGAGGGCACGCGCAGCGAGGTGTCCTTCACGTCCGAGGCCTTTTCGCCGAAGATCGCGCGCAGCAGCTTCTCTTCCGGCGTCAGCTGGGTCTCGCCCTTGGGCGTGACCTTGCCCACCAGCACGTCGCCCGCTTCGACTTCCGCGCCGATGTACGTGATGCCCGACTCGTCCAGACGCGCCAGTTGCGCTTCGGCCAGGTTCGAGATATCGCGCGTGATTTCTTCCGGTCCCAGCTTGGTGTCGCGCGCGACGACCGACAGTTCCTCGATGTGGATCGAGGTGTAGCGGTCTTCGGCGACCACGCGTTCGGAGATCAGGATCGAATCTTCGAAGTTGTAGCCGTTCCACGGCATGAACGCGACCAGCATGTTCTGGCCGAGCGCGAGCTCGCCCAGATCGGTCGAGGCGCCGTCGGCGATCACGTCGCCGCGGGCCACGATGTCGCCGACCTTCACCATCGGACGCTGGTTGATGTTGGTGTTCTGGTTCGAACGCGTGTACTTGATCAGGTTGTAGATGTCCACGCCGACTTCACCGGCCACGGCTTCGTCGTCGTTCACCCGGATCACGATACGCATCGCATCGACGTAGTCCACCACGCCGCCACGGGTCGCCTGCACGGCGGTGCCCGAGTCGACCGCGACGGTACGCTCGATGCCGGTGCCGACCAGCGGCTTGTCCGGACGCAGGCAAGGCACGGCCTGGCGCTGCATGTTCGCGCCCATCAGTGCACGGTTCGCATCGTCGTGCTCGAGGAACGGCACCAGCGAGGCAGCGGCCGACACGATCTGCGACGGCGCCACGTCGATGTACTGCACCCGGTCGGGCGTGACCATACGGGTTTCACGCTCGCTGCCTTCACGGGCGGAGACCAGTTCGTCGATCAGGTTGCCGTCGGCATCGACCGTCGCGTTGGCCTGGGCCACCACGTACTTGCCTTCCTCGATCGCGGACAGGTAGTCGACCTGGTCGGTCAGCTTGCCGTTCTCGACCTTGCGGTACGGGGTTTCCAGGAAGCCGTACTCGTTCAGGCGGGCGTACAGTGCCAGCGAGTTGATCAGACCGATGTTCGGACCTTCCGGCGTTTCGATCGGGCACACGCGGCCATAGTGGGTCGGGTGCACGTCGCGGACTTCGAAGCCGGCGCGCTCGCGCGTCAGGCCGCCCGGGCCCAGTGCGGAAACGCGGCGCTTGTGCGTGATTTCCGACAGCGGGTTGGTCTGGTCCATGAACTGCGACAGCTGCGACGAACCGAAGAACTCGCGAATCGCCGACGAAATCGGTTTCGAGTTGATCAGGTCGTGCGGCATCAGGTTTTCCGTCTCGGCCTGGCCAAGACGTTCCTTCACCGCGCGCTCGACACGCGACAGGCCGGCGCGGAACTGGTTTTCCGCCAGTTCGCCGACGCAGCGCACGCGACGGTTGCCCAGGTGATCGATGTCATCGACCTCGCCCTTGCCGTTGCGCAGGTTGACCAGGATCTTGATGGTCTCGAGGATGTCCTCGTCCTGCAGCACCATGCTGCCTTCGCCGCTCGGGCGGCCCAGACGGCTGTTGACCTTCATGCGGCCAACGCGGGACAGGTCGTACGACTCCTCGCTGTAGAACAGGCGCTGGAACAGCGCTTCCACGGCGTCTTCGGTCGGCGGCTCGCCCGGGCGCATCATGCGGTAGATCGCGATACGCGCGGCGGTCTGGTCGGCGGTGTCGTCCACGCGCAGGGTCTGCGACATGTACGGACCCTGGTCCAGGTCGTTCGTGTACAGCGTCTGGATCTGCTTGACACCGGCTTCGCGCAGGTTTTCCAGCAGCGTCTCGGTCAGCTCGTCGTTGGCGTTGGCGATCACCTCGCCCGTGTCCGGGTCGATGATGTTCTTGGCCAGCACGCGGCCGAGCAGATAGTCTTCCGGCACGCTGATCAGCTTGGTGCCGGCGTTGTCCAGATCGCGGATGTGCTTGGCGTTGATCCGCTTGTCCTTCTCGACCACGACACGGCCGTCCTTGTCGGCGATGTCGAAGCGCGCGACTTCGCCGCGCAGGCGCTCGGGCACGAACTCCAGCTGCGCGCCTTCGGACTGCAGCGTGAAGTTATCGAACACGAAGAAGTGCGCGAGGATCTGTTCCGGCGTCAGGCCGATCGACTTCAACAGGATCGTGACCGGCATCTTGCGGCGACGGTCGACACGGAAGTACAGGATGTCCTTCGGGTCGAACTCGAAATCGAGCCACGAACCGCGGTAGGGAATGATCCGGGCCGAGAACAGCAGCTTGCCCGAGCTGTGCGTCTTGCCCTTGTCGTGTTCGAAGAACACGCCCGGCGAACGGTGCAGCTGGGACACGATGACGCGCTCGGTGCCGTTGATCACGAAGGAACCGGTCGAGGTCATGAGCGGAATCTCGCCCATGTAGACTTCCTGTTCCTTCACTTCCTTGACCTTGCCCGGGTTCTCGCGATCGTTGATGATCAGGCGGACCTTGGCGCGCAGGGCCGAATGGAAGGTCAGGCCACGCTGTTGACACTCCTTGACGTCGAACGGCGGGTTGGAAAGGTGGTAGGAGACGAACTCCATACGGGCGAGGCCGTTGTGCGACACAATCGGGAAGATTGCGTTGAAGGCCGCTTGCAGGCCCTCGCTCTTGCGACGCGAGGTTGGCGTATCTGCTTGCAGAAACTGGGTGTAGGATTCGATCTGGGTCGCAAGCAGGAATGGAACCTGGTGAACCGTCGCGCGCTTCGCAAAGCTTTTGCGAATGCGCTTCTTTTCGGTGAAGCTGTACGCCATGGGATCTCCGAATCATCGCAGGGCTGGCTGGACTGCCTAAAATCGGCCGGCGCCTGAGGTGTTCAGCGACTGGGGAGGATATTTGGCGGTTGGCCGCTACCAACCTCTGGCTGACGGTGCCCGCACGGTGCGAGCCTGCGCAGTCCGGCGAATGCTCACGCATTCGCGCCACGCCCGGCTCGGGGACACCCGACCAAACTTGTCTTCTGCAGTCGGTTCAGAAGACAAACATCAGCAACCGTTTAGTGTGCCACTGATGTTTAGCTTCTGCTGCGGCGACCGTAAATACTGGTAGTCCGCGTATATTACTCGCCACTTGCGCGAGCCGGAGTGTTTTCTAAAACACACCGCACTAAAGCGCAAAAAGGCTGGCGCCGGGATTTCCCCTTTGCCAGCCCCCTCCGCGTGCCGCGAGGGCACGCGAAACCTGCTTACTTGACTTCGACCTTCGCGCCGGCGTCTTCCAGCTTCTTCTTGGCTTCCTCGGCGGCAGCCTTGTCGACGCCTTCCTTGACAGCCTTCGGAGCGCCGTCCACCAGGTCCTTGGCTTCCTTCAGGCCCAGGCCGGTGATTTCGCGCACTGCCTTGATGACGCCAACCTTGTTCGCGCCGACTTCAGCCAGCACAACGTTGAACTCGGTTTGCTCTTCGGCAGCGGCAGCACCGCCAGCGCCCGGAGCGGCGGCCACGGCCATCGCTGCGGCGGACACGCCAAACTTCTCTTCGAACGCCTTGACCAGGTCGTTCAGTTCCATCACGGACATCGAGCCTACGGCTTCGAGGATGTCGTCTTTGCTGATTGCCATTTGGATTACTCCTAGATGTGATTCGGTATCGGTAATGCGATCGGTACAAGCCGGCCGTCAGGCCGCGGCGCCTTCGCTTTCAGCGGGGGCACCTTCGCTCTTCTTGGCGGACAGGGCGGCCAGCAGACGGGCGAAGCCCGACACCGGTGCCTGCATCACGCCAAGCAGCTGAGCAATCAGTTCGTCGCGGCTCGGGATCGAGGCCAGCGCCTTGACGGCGTTAGCATCGAGCACCTTGCCGTCGTACGACGCTGCACGCAGAACCAACTTGTCGTTGGTCTTGGCAAAGTCGTTCAGAACCTTGGCGGGCGACACTGCATCTGCGGAAATACCGTAGATCAGCGGGCCAGTCATTTGCTCCGCGAGGCCTGCAAACGGGGTACCTTCCACAGCGCGGCGAGCCAGCGTGTTCTTCAGAACGCGCAGGTAGACGCCTTGCTGGCGGGCGGTAGCACGCAGCTTGGTCAGATCGCCAACCGTGATGCCGCGATATTCGGCGACGACGATGGTCTGGGCTTGAGCGACTTGCGCCGACACCTCAGCAACGACGGCCTTCTTATCTTCAATATTCAGTGGCACGGTTAAGCTCCAAAACGATGCGGTTTCCGGGTTGATCCCGGGACCCTGCATCAGTCCAAACGAACGGCGTCCGATCGGCCCGAATCACCCGGAGCACGCTCCGGATTCTTCAATCCTTCGGGTTCGCCATCTGCGCTGGCCGCCGGGACACGTCACCACGTTGCCGTGACATCCCGCCGATTAAGGCCGCGCGATCTCGTTTCGATCGCGTGACCGCCAGCGGTCTTTGATAACCAGCAGTGCACGGCGACTGTCGTCTCCCTCGCACCACTGCCCAAAGCCTTGTCTCTCGTCACGCCGCCACTGCCGCTCTGGCATGTGCCCACGTTCCGGAGCCATCCTGAAAACTGTTCAGGACTTCAATTCTTCACTGGCCGGCGTTATCGGGTCCGGCCAACGTATTGCGATACGCCGCGGCTTAGGCCGACAGCGAGGTCTGGTCCACGCGGACGCCAACGCCCATGGTCGACGACACGGCGACCTTGCGCAGGTACACGCCCTTGCTGGTGGCCGGCTTCGACTTGACCAGCGCGTCGATCAGCGCGGCCAGGTTGCTCTTGAGCGCGGCGTCATCGAACGAGCGGCGGCCGATGGTGGCGTGGATGATACCGGCCTTGTCGACACGGAACTGAACCTGACCGGCCTTGGCGTTCTTCACGGCCTGGGCCACGTCCGGGGTCACGGTGCCAACCTTCGGGTTCGGCATCAGGCCGCGCGGGCCGAGGATCTGGCCCAGCGTACCGACGATACGCATCGTGTCCGGCGAGGCGATCACCACGTCGAAGTTCAGATTGCCGGCCTTCACTTGCTCGGCCAGATCTTCCATGCCGACGATGTCGGCACCGGCGGCCTTGGCAGCCTCGGCCTTGTCGCCCTGGGCGAACACGGCCACGCGGACCGACTTGCCGGTACCGGCGGGCAGCACCACGGAGCCACGAACGACCTGGTCCGACTTCTTGGCGTCGATGCCCAGTTGGACGGCGACGTCGATCGACTCGTCGAACTTGGCCGACGCGCATTCCTTCACCAGGCCCAGGGCCTCGTCGATCGGGTAGAACTTGGTGCGCTCGATCTTCGCCTTGTTGGCGGCAACGCGCTTGGAAACCTTAGCCATTTACACACCCTCCACGGTGATGCCCATCGAACGTGCGGAACCGGCGATGGTGCGCACTGCTGCGTCCAGGTCGGCAGCCGTCAGATCGGCGTTCTTTGCCTTGGCGATGTCTTCAGCCTGGGCGCGGGTGATCGAACCGACCTTGTCGGTGTGGGGCTTCGCCGAACCCTTGGTGATACCGGCGGCCTTCTTGATCAGCACGGTTGCCGGCGGCGACTTCATCACGAAGGTGAAGCTCTTGTCGGCGAAGGCGGTGATCACCACCGGCACCGGCAGACCGGGTTCCATACCTTGGGTCTGCGCGTTGAACGCCTTGCAGAACTCCATGATGTTCAGACCGCGCTGACCCAGTGCAGGGCCCACGGGCGGGGAGGGATTTGCTTTACCAGCCGGAATTTGCAGCTTGATAAAGCCAATAATCTTCTTGGCCATTTTGACTCCAATCCAGACCGCTCCTGCGCGGAGACGATCCTGTTGAGTGGTAACGCGCTGGCGTCGTGCCTCTCGGCGGCGACCTCACGCTCCTCTTGTGGTCCGCCCCTTCGGGAGAACCGTCGCCGACCCCGCCCATCGCTGGGCCTGGCCGGACGAAACTGCTACAACCTCAAACCTTCTCGACCTGGCCGAACTCGAGCTCGACCGGGGTGGCACGACCGAAGATCGTGACCGACACGCGCAGGCGCGATTTCTCGTAGTTCACTTCCTCGACATTGCCGTTGAAGTCGGTGAACGGGCCGTCCTTGACACGCACCATTTCGCCTACTTCGAACAGCGTCTTCGGACGCGGCTTCTCGACGCCTTCCTGCATCTGCGTCATGATCTTGTCGACTTCCTTCTGGGAAATCGGGCTCGGACGGTTACGCGCACCGCCCACGAAACCGGTGACCTTGCTGGTGTTCTTCACCAAGTGCCACGTTTCGTCGGTCATTTCCATTTCCACGAGCACATAGCCGGGGAAGAAACGACGCTCGGTAACGGCCTTCTGGCCGCCCTTGATTTCCACCACTTCTTCGGACGGCACCAGGATGCGTCCGAACTTGTCCTGCATCTCGGCGCGCTCGATGCGCTCCTGCAGCGCGCGCTGCACGCTCTTCTCCATGCCGGAGTAGGCATGAACCACATACCAGCGCTTCTTCGAAGGAGGCGACTGCGGTGCCGCGGTGTCTTGCTGTACGTTGTCCGTCATGTCTTGCCCCTTATTTCCAGCCCAGCACGAGCGAGAAAATCACCCACTCGATGAGCTTGTCGGCCGACCACAGGAAGAGCGCCATCACGACGACGAAGACGAACACCAGGCCCGTCATCTGTCCGGCTTCTTTTCGGGTCGGCCAAACGACCTTGCGGACTTCCCGATAGGATTCCTTGGAGAACCCTACGAATTCCCTGCCCGGAGCAGACACCAGGGCGACGATCACACCGAGCACAATGCCACCGAGCAGCGCCGCGCCACGCACGTAGGACGGCTGCTGGGCGAGGGCATAGAATCCGACGACACCGGCAATCACCAGCAGCACGGCGACGCCCAGCAGCCACTTGCCACTGGAAGCGTTGACGGTTTCTACATTGGGATTGGCCATGTTTCGCAAACGAGACTAAGCCGCGTCACGATGGATTCTCGCGACGCGGCTGATTGAATTGGCAGGGGCAGAGGGAATCGAACCCCCAACCTTCGGTTTTGGAGACCGACGCTCTGCCAGTTGAGCTATACCCCTAAAACAACTTCGGGGTCGGCGATGACGCCAACCCCTCTGGCAACGAGCGCAACCGGTTGGTGTTGCGCCCGCTATCGATCCGGATTAATCCAGGATCTTGGCAACGACGCCGGCGCCGACGGTACGGCCGCCTTCGCGGATAGCGAAGCGCAGGCCTTCTTCCATGGCGATCGGGGCGATCAGCTTGACGGTGATCGACACGTTGTCACCGGGCATGACCATTTCCTTGTCCTTCGGCAGCTCGATCGAGCCGGTCACGTCGGTCGTACGGAAGTAGAACTGCGGACGGTAGTTGTTGAAGAACGGGGTGTGACGGCCGCCTTCGTCCTTCGACAGGATGTAGACCTCGCCGGTGAAGTGCGTGTGCGGCTTGATCGAACCCGGCTTGCACAGCACCTGGCCACGCTCGACGTCTTCGCGCTTGGTACCGCGCAGCAGCAGGCCCACGTTGTCGCCAGCCTGGCCCTGGTCCAGCAGCTTGCGGAACATTTCCACGCCGGTGCAGGTGGTCTTGACCGTCGGGCGGATGCCCACGATTTCGATTTCTTCGCCGACCTTGATGATGCCGCGCTCGATACGGCCGGTCACCACCGTGCCACGACCCGAGATCGAGAACACGTCTTCGACCGGCATCAGGAACGTACCGTCCACGGCGCGCTCCGGCGTCGGGATGTAGGTGTCCAGCGCTTCGGCCAGGTTCATGATGGCCACTTCACCCAGGTCGCCCTTGTCGCCTTCGAGCGCCAGCTTGGCCGAACCCTTGATGATCGGGGTGTCGTCGCCGGGGAACTCGTACTTCGAGAGCAGCTCGCGCACTTCCATTTCCACCAGCTCGAGCAGCTCGGCGTCGTCCACCATGTCGCACTTGTTCAGGAACACGATGATGTAGGGCACGCCCACCTGACGGGCCAGCAGGATGTGCTCGCGCGTTTGCGGCATCGGGCCGTCAGCGGCCGAGCACACGAGGATGGCGCCGTCCATCTGTGCGGCGCCCGTGATCATGTTCTTCACATAGTCAGCGTGGCCCGGGCAGTCGACGTGGGCGTAGTGGCGGTTAGCCGTTTCGTATTCCACGTGCGCGGTGTTGATGGTAATACCGCGTGCCTTCTCTTCCGGCGCTGCGTCGATCTCGTCGTACTTCTTGGCCGAACCGCCAAACTTCGCTGCCAGCACCGTCGCGATCGCCGCCGTCAGCGTCGTCTTGCCATGGTCAACGTGACCAATCGTGCCAACGTTCACGTGCGGCTTAGTCCGCTCGAACTTTTCCTTTGCCATTTCGCGACTCCTGTCTCGGTAGCGATATTGCCAGTGCGGTATTTGGTGCCCATGGGCAGGATCGAACTGCCGACCTCTCCCTTACCAAGGGAGTGCTCTACCACTGAGCCACATGGGCGAAACTTGATGTGTACGACTTGAACAGCAATCCGTGCTCTGGAGCGGGTGAAGGGAATCGAACCCTCGTCGTAAGCTTGGAAGGCTTCTGCTCTACCATTGAGCTACACCCGCCCGGTTACTTCACTTCACCGACACTCGCCGGATTACTGCTGCTTTTGCATTCTGGTGGAGAGGGTTGGATTCGAACCAACGTAGGCGTAAGCCAACAGATTTACAGTCTGCCCCCTTTAGCCACTCGGGCACCTCTCCGCAGAGAACTTGCGATTATGGGGCAACTGGCTAGGCAGGTCAAGCATTTTCGGCCTTACTTCTGTACCGGAAACCCCTTGCTGCCGCGCCATTCCGCGGCCTCCAGGGACCGCGCCATGCGCCATATCGCAGGACATTGCGAAACATGTCCTCCTACCCTATAGGGGCCGCCTGGCGCGCCTCTGGCGCCATCCAAGCCGCGCTTGGAGCACCCGGCGATGGCGGGCCGCCCAAAGCAAAACACCCCAGCTTTGAGGGCTGGGGTGTTCTGGGAATAAGAGCCTGGCGATGACCTACTTTCACACGGGTAGTCCGCACTATCATCGGCGCGAAGTCGT
>NZ_CAJZAH010000007.1 GCF_914271545.1 Cupriavidus respiraculi | reverse complement strand
GGCCCCGGGGGGCGGTCCTCCCCGGGCCCCCCCCCCGGGCCCGCGGGCTCCGGCCGCGCCCCCCGGGGCGGGGGCGACATCTGTTGCCTTACTTCTTCATCAACGCGCACTTGGACTCGGCGACCGTCGTGAAGGCCTGGTCGCCCGGAATCGTGGCGACCACCTTCAGATAGTCCCAGGGCTTCTTCGACTCGTCGGCGCTCTTGACCTGCATCAGGTACATGTCATGAATGGCGCGGCCATCGCCGCGGATATAGCCCTTGGTGTAGAAGTCGTTGATCTTCATCTTCTTCAGCTCGGCCATGACCTTGTCCGGATCGTCGGTCTTGGCTGCCTCGACCGCCTTCAGGTAGGTGCTGACCGCCGAATAGTCCGCGGCCTGCAGGCTGCTCGGCATCTTCTTGTTCTTGCTGAAGAAGCGCTGGGCGAACTTGCGGCTCTCGTCGTTCATGTCCCAGTACCAGCTGTCGGTCATCAGCAGGCCCTCGGTGTTCTTCAGGCCGAGGCTATGCACGTCATTGATGAACATCAGCAGACCGGCGATCTTCATATTCTTCGTGATGCCGAATTCCTTGGCCGCCTTGATCGAATTGATGGTGTCGCCACCAGCGTTCGCCAGGCCGAGGATCTGCGCCTTGGAAGACTGCGCCTGCAGCAGGAAGGACGAGAAGTCCGACGCCGACAGCGGATGGCGCACCTGGCCCACGACCGTGCCGCCGTTGGCCTTGACCACCGCCGCGGTATCGGTCTCCAGCGAGTGGCCGAAGGCGTAGTCGGCGGTCAGGAAGAACCACGACTTGCCGCCCTGCTTGACCACCGCGCTGCCGGTGCCCTTGGCCAGCGCCACCGTGTCATACGCATAGTGGACGGTGTACGGCGAGCATTCCTCGTTGGTCAGGCGCGAGGTGCCGGCGCCCACGTTGATATAGACGCGCTTCTTTTCCTGCGCGACCTTGTTCATCGCCAGCGCGGTGCCCGAGTTGGTGCCGCCCAGCAGCATGTCCAGGCCTTCCTGGTCCATCCACTCGCGCGCCTTCGAGGCGGCGATGTCGGCCTTGTTCTGGTGGTCGGCGGAGACCAGTTCCACCGGCTTGCCCAGCACCTTGCCGCCGTGGTCCTCGATCGCCATCTTCACGGCCTCCAGGCCGCTCTTGCCGTCGATGTCGGCGTAGAGACTGGACATGTCGGTGAGGAAGCCGATCTTCACCCTGTCGTTCGAAACCTGCGCGGAGGCCGAAGCGGCCGCCATGCCCGTTACCAAGGCTGCCATCGTGGCCGCCAGCCGAGTCATCTTCATGTTGTGTCTCCTTCAGTTGCGGCGGCTGTCCTGCCACCCGTATTTCCCTACCACCATGCCACCGACCCGTACGGATCAGACCCCCAGCAATTCGTGCAGCACCGGCATCTTGGCCTGCAGCTCGCTCGCGCCGAAACGCTCCACGATCGCGCCGTGCTCCATCACGTAGAAGCGATCCGCCAGCGGCGCGGCGAAGCGGAAGTTCTGCTCCACCATGACCACCGTATAGCCCTTGCTCTTGAGCATCAGGATCATGCGCGCCAGCGCCTGCACGATCACCGGCGCCAGCCCTTCGGAAATCTCGTCGAGCAGCAGCAGGTTCGCGCCGGTACGCAGGATGCGTCCGACCGCCAGCATCTGCTGTTCGCCGCCCGACAGACGCGTACCCTGGCTGTGGCGGCGCTCGGCCAGGTTGGGGAACATCTCGTAGATCTCGGCCTCGCTCATTCCCGCCTTGCCGTCGGCGCCCCGCGCCGCCTTCAGCGTCGGCGGCAGCAGCAGGTTCTCCTCGCACGACAGGCTGGAGAAGATGCCGCGCTCCTCGGGGCAATAGCCGATGCCGTAGTGCGCGATCTTGTGCGTCGGCAGATGGATGGTCTCCTTGCCGTCGATCTTGATGGAACCCTTGCGCGTGCCGGTCAGGCCCATCACCGCCCGCAGCGTGGTGGTGCGTCCGGCGCCGTTGCGTCCGAGCAGCGTCACCACCTCGCCGCGGTTCACGGTCAGGTCCACGCCATGCAGGATGTGCGACTCGCCGTACCAGGCCTGCAGGCCCGTGATCTCCAGCGCGGGGACGCCCGTGGCGTTCTGTTGTGTGCTCATGCCCATCCCCTCAGTGCGCGCCCTGCAGTTCGGCCTCGGCCGTGCCCATGTAGGCCTCCATCACGCGCGGGTCCTTCGACACCTGCGCGTAGGGGCCCTCGGCCAGGATCGCGCCGCGTTGCAGCACGGTAATGGTGTCGGCGATCGACGAGACCACGTTCATGTTGTGCTCGACCATCAGGATGGTGCGGCCCTGCGACACCTTCTTGATCAGCTGCGTGACGCGGTCCACGTCCTCGTGGCCCATGCCCTGCGTGGGCTCGTCCAGCAGCATCAGTTCCGGCTCCATCGCCAGCGTGGTGGCGATCTCCAGCGCGCGCTTGCGGCCATAGGGCAGGTTCACCGTCACGGTGTCGGCGAACTCGGTGAGGCCGACCTGGTCGAGCAGCGCCATCGCCCGCTCGTCCAGCACCTGCAGCGAGCGTTCGCTCTTCCAGAAATGAAAGGCCGTGCCGAGCTGGCGCTGCAGCCCGATGCGCACGTTCTCCATCACGGTCAGATGCGGAAACACCGCCGAGATCTGGAACGAGCGGATCACGCCGCGGCGCGCGATCTGCGCGGGCTTCTCGCCGGTGATGTCGATGCCGTTAAAGAGGATGGTGCCGGTGGTGGGCACCAGGAACTTGGTCAGCAGATTGAAGCAGGTGGTCTTGCCCGCGCCGTTGGGGCCGATCAGCGCATGGATGGAGCCGCGCCGCACCTGTAGATTGACGTCGCTGACCGCGGTGAACCCCTTGAACTCCTTGGTGAGGTTCCGCGTTTCCAGGATGATGTCCTGCTGATTCATTGGTCTCCTGCCCGTGCTGAGTGGAGACACGCCGGCTTCTGGCCGAATCGCTCCCCACGGGTTCGCCGCGCGCCGGTCTTTGCCGGCGTCTTCGTCTGAGTGCTGCCAGTTTGGTGCACGCCGCTGGGCAGGTGGGCAGGTTCGCCATCGTGCGCGATGCGCCCTGGATGTGAGGGCTACATCACGGCATGTCGGCGTCTATTGTGTGCGTCTGCTGCGTCGCAAAACATCCGGGTTTGCACTAGTCGTGATACATGGCCCGGATGTCAAGCCGAAAAGCGAGTGCTTGGCTTCGGATGTTCGTTTTTCGCACTCGCCATGCGCGGCGATTGGCACGGCACGACTACGCGCGCTCGCGCCGGTCCTCGCGGATCATGTCGCTGGCGCGCTCGGCGATCATGATGGTCGGCGAGTTGGTATTGCCGGAGGTGATCAGCGGCATCACCGAGGCATCGACCACGCGCAGGCCGTCGATGCCGATCACGCGCAGGCGATGGTCGACCACCGCCTGCGGGTCGTCGCCACGCCCCATGCGGCAGGTGCCCACCGGATGGAAGATGGTGGTGCCGATCTCGCCCGCGGCCTTGGCCAGCGCCTCGTCGCCCTCGACCTGCGCGCCCGGCAGCCACTCCTGCGGCCGGTACGGCGCCAGCGCGGGCGAGGACACGATACGGCGCGTGAGCCGCAGCGAATCGACGGCGACCTTGCGGTCCTCGTCCGTCGACAGGTAGTTCGGCGCGATCACCGGGGGCTCGCGGAAGTCCGCGCTGCCGATATGCACGCTGCCGCGCGAGGTCGGGCGCAGATTGCACACGCTCGCGGTGAAGGCGTTGAAGCGATGCAGCGGATCGCCGAACTTGTCCAGCGACAGCGGCTGCACGTGGTACTCGACATTGGGCCGCGTCTGCGCGGGATCGGAGCGCGCGAAGGCGCCCAGCTGCGACGGCGCCATGCTCATCGGGCCGCTCTGGTTCAGCGCGTACTGCAGGCCGATGCCCAGCTTGCCCCACCAGTTGCCCGCGCGTGTGTTCAGCGTGCGCACGCCCTCGACCTTGACGACGGTGCGCAGCTGCAGATGGTCCTGCAGGTTCTCGCCCACGCCCGGCAGCGCGTGCCGCACCGCGATGCCCAGCTCGCGCAGCCGCTCCGGCTGGCCGATGCCTGACAGCTCCAGCAACTGCGGCGTGTTGACGGCGCCCGCGGCCAGCACCACCTCGCCGCGCGCCGCGACCTTGTGCTCGCGTCCGCCGCCCACGTACTGCACGCCGGTGCAGCGGCGGGCGTCGAACGTTAGCGCGCTGACCTGCGCGCCGGTGATGATCGTCAGGTTGGGACGTTCCGATGCGCGGCGCAGAAACGCCTTGGCCGTATTCCAGCGGATGCCGCGGCGCTGGTTGACCTCGAAGTAGCCCACGCCGAAGTTGTCGCCGCGATTGAAGTCCTCGGTGCGCGGAATGCCGGCCTCGCCCGCCGCCTCGATAAAGCGCTCGAGGATGTCCCAGCGCAGGCGCTGCGGCTCCACGCGCCATTCGCCGCCCGCGCCGTGGAATTCGCTGGGGCCGCGGTAATGGTCCTCGCTGCGCTTGAACAGCGGCAGCACCGCGTCCCAGCGCCAGCCGTCGTCGCCGCTGATGCGCGCCCACTCGTCGTAGTCCTCGCGCTGCCCGCGCATGTAGATCATGCCGTTGATCGACGAGCAGCCGCCCAGCACGCGCCCGCGCGGATAGCCCAGCGCGCGGCCGTTCAGGCCGGGCTCGGCCACCGTGCGGTACATCCAGTCGGTGCGCGGGTTGCCGATGCAGTACAGATAGCCCACCGGAATATGGATCCAGTGGTAGTCGTCCTTGCCGCCGGCCTCCAGCAGCAGCACGCTGACGTCGGCGTCCATCGTCAGCCGGTTGGCCAGCACGCAGCCGGCCGAACCGCCGCCGACGATGATGTAGTCGTAAGTCTCCATCGATATCTTTCTTGTCGTGTGGTGATGTCCGCCGCAGGCGGCGGGACAGGGTCCGCGGCGATGGACCGCCGGCTTGCCGATCCGCCGCGTGTCAGCGCGGCACGGGCTCGTTCGACGGCTGCAGGTGACCGCGCAGCCAGCGCTCCAGCGCGGCGAACACTTCGCTGCGCAAGGGCTCGGCCTCGTGGAAGACCTCGTGGTAGGCGTGGTCGAACCAGACGCATTCGTGCAGATCGGCCGGGGCATTGTCGCAGAAGCGGCGGCTGCCGGACGGATCGACCACGCGGTCGGCGCCGGCCACCAGCAGCAGCGTCGGCGCCTCGAGCAGCGGCGCATCGGCATGCGCGCGCGCCATGCCGGTGAGGATGCTTTCGATCAGCCCGGCGGTGCAGGTCTTCTGCACCAGCGGATCGCTGCGGTAGCGCGCCACTTCCGTCGCGTCGTGCGACAGCAGGCGCGCATCGATCGGCTGCGGCACGCGCAGCCGCGGCGCGAGCGCCAGCAGCGTGCGGTGCAGCGCATGCATGGCGGCCGACATCCGCAGCGCCAGCGCCGGCGACGACAGCACCACGCCGCGCACCGGCCGCACGCGCGCGGTGGCGAAGCGCGCCACCACCAGGCCGCCCAGGCTGTGGCCCAACACGAACGGCAGTTCGCGCCAGCTCTGCACCGTGGCGTCGTAGATCTCGGCCAGGTCGTCGACGAACACGTCGGGACGCTCGGCCACCATGCGGGGCCCGCCGCTCGCGCCATGGCCGCGCTGGTCGTAGGCACGCACGCGCAGGCCCAGCGCCAGCAGGCGCTGCACCACATGCACGTAGCGCCCGCTGTGCTCGCCCATGCCGTGCACCAGCAGCAGCGTGCCCAGCGGCTCGGGATGCAGCAACGGATCGGGATGCCAGGTACGCACCAGCAGCTCGGTGCCGTCGCGCATCCGTTGCCGGCTTTCCACCGCGGTGGCGGTGCTCGATGCATCCATCCCGTGATCTCCTTGGGTGCGCTGCGGTGCGGCTGGGCTCAGCGTGGGTCGCCGGAATCCGTGCGGTGGCAGGCCGGCGCGCCGGCATCGGCTTCGGCATCGGCATCGGCGAAGTCCGCCAGAATCGGGCAATCCGGCCGCGCGTCGCCGCTGCACGCCCTGGCCAGATTTGCCAGCGTATCGCGCATGGCGCGCAGCTCGGCGATGCGCCGCTCGAGCTCGTCCACGTGCCGCAGGGTGATGGCCTTGACGTCCGCGCTGGCGCGGCCGCGATCCTGCCACAGCGCCAGCAGTCCGCGGATCTCGTCGAGCGAGAAGCCGAGATTACGGGCGCGCCGCACGAAGCGCAAGGTATGCACCGCGCGCGCATCGTAGCGGCGATAGCCGCTTTCGCTGCGCGGCGCCGACGGCAGCAGGCCGATCGACTCGTAGTGCCGGATCATCTTGGCCGACACGCCCGAGGCCGCCGCCGCTTCTCCGATATTCATGCGTTCTCCTCGCTCGGCCGTGCGGCGGGAGACGGGCGCCAGCGCCGCAGCAACAGCGCGTTGCCGACCACGCTGACGCTGGACAGCGCCATCGCCGCGCCGGCGACCACCGGGTTCAACATCCCGGCTGCCGCCAGCGGGATGCCCACCACGTTGTAGACAAAGGCCCAGAACAGGTTCTGGCGGATCTTGCGCACGGTGCGGGCGGACAGCGCCAGCGCGTCGGCCACCAGCGCCGGATCGCCGCGCATCAGCGTGATGCCCGCCGCCTGCATCGCCACGTCGGTGCCGGTGGACATGGCAATGCCCACGTCCGCCGCGGCCAGCGCCGGCGCGTCGTTGATGCCGTCGCCGACCATGGCGACCACCGCGCGGCCCCGGCCATCGCCCCCTGCATCGCGCAGCGCGGCCACGCGCGCCGCCTTGTCCTGCGGCAGCACCTCGGCCACCACCTCGTCGATGCCCAGCGCCTCGCCCACGCGCCGAGCGGCGCCGCGGTTGTCGCCGGTCAGCATCGCCGTGCGCACCCCCGCCGCGCGCAGGCGCTGCACGGCGGCGCGCGCGCCGGGCTTGAGTTCGTCGCCGAAGCCCACCAGACCGAGCACGCGGGCCGTGCGGGCCTCGCCGCTGCCGTCCACCGCCATCAGCCACGACACCGTACAGCCATCGCGCTGCAGCCGTTCGGCGGTTTGCGCGATGCGTCCCGGGTCGGCGCCCAGTTCCGCGCGCAGCCGTTCGCTGCCCAGTTGCAGCGCCATGCCGTCGACGGTGCCGGCGATGCCACGGCCCGGCAGCGCGCGGATATCGCGCGCCGGCGTCACCGCGATCTCGTGCGCGACCGCGGCTTCCACCACCGCGCGCGCCAGCGGATGCTCGCTGCCGGCCTGCAGCGCGGCCAGCCGCGTCAGCAGGATGCGGCCGGCCTGGTCCACGCCGTCGTCCGCGCCGTCGTTAGCCGCGCCGACGACCGTGTCGCCGCCAGCCTCCTCGCTCCGGTTCGCGGCGCCCTGCCCTTGCCCGGGGCGCGCCGCATGCAGGGCCACCACCCGCGGCCTGCCCTGGGTCAGCGTGCCGGTCTTGTCGAAGGCCACCACGTTGACGCGGTGCGCCGTCTCCAGCGCCTCGGCGTCCTTGATCAGGATGCCGGCCCGCGCGCCCACGCCGGTGCCCGCGATGATCGCCGCGGGCGTGGCCAAGCCCAGCGCGCACGGGCAGGCGATGACCAGCACCGCCACCGCGTTGAGCCAGCCCGCCTGCCAGTCGCCGCCGGGCAGGCCCCAGCCCAGCAGCGTCGCCAGCGCAATGGCCAGCACCACCGGCACGAAGACCGCGCTGACCCGGTCCACCAGGCGCTGGATCGGCGCCTTGGCCGCCTGCGCGTGCTCGACCATGCGGATGATGCGGGCGAGCACGGTCTCCGTGCCCACCGCGACGGTGCGCGCGACCAGCCGGCCCTCGCCGTTGATCGCGCCCCCGGTCAGCCGCTCGCCGGGATGCTTGGCCACCGGCAGGCTTTCGCCGGTCAGCATCGATTCGTCGGCGTGGCTCTCGCCCTCCACCACCACTGCATCCACCGGAATACGCTCGCCCGGCCGCACCACGACCTCGTCGCCGACGCGCACGTCGGCCAGCGGCACGCTGGTCTCGGCGCCGCCGCGGCGCACCGTGGCCGTCTCCGGCCGCAGCGCCGCGAGCGCGCGGATGGCCGCGGCGGTCTGCCGCTTGGCGCGCGACTCCAGCCACTTGCCCAGCCGCACCAGCGTGATCACCACCGCCGCGCTCTCGAAATACAGGTGCGGCGTGCCGGTCGGATCGCGCCACATCAGCCACAGCGACAACCCGTAGGCGGCCGACGTGCCCAGCGCCACCAGCAGGTCCATATTGCCCGCGCCCGCGCGCACGGCCTTCCAGCCGGCACGGTAGAAGCGCCAGCCGAACACGAACTGCACCGGCGTGGCCAGCAGCCACTGCACCCAGGCCGGCAGCATCCAGTGCAGGCCGTACCAGGGCAGCACCATCGGCGCGAGCAGCGGCAGCGAGAGCAGCGCGGGCACCGCGACCGCCCACGGGCCGGACCAGAAATCAGCGCCCGCGGCGGCGTCCGGCGCCGCCGCGTCGTCCCGCACCGGCGTGGCGGCATAGCCCGCGCGCGCCACGGCGGCGGCCAGCGCGGCGGCGTCCACCGCGCCGCGCATGACGGTGACCTCGGCGCGTTCGCTGGCGAGGTTGACCTGCGCGTCGACCACGCCGGGCACGGCGCGCAGCGCCTTTTCGACCCGGCCGACGCACGAGGCGCAGGTCATGTCCGCGATGTCCAGCGCGATGGTGGCGTGCGCAATCGCATAGCCCGCCGCCGCCACGGCGGCGGCCGCGGCGGGCAGTACCTCGGGGCTGTCGGCCTGCAGCGTGGCCTGCTCGGTGGCGAGATTGACCGAGGCGGCGCGCACGCCGGGCACCTTGCCGAGCGCCGTTTCGACGCGGCGCACGCACGAGGCGCAGGTCATGCCCTCGATCGGCAGGCGCCACTCGGCGCTGTCGGCGGGGGCGGGGGAAAGCGGATAGGTGGAAGTGGCCATGACGGCGATACCCTCTACGGTTGACGTTGGCAATCGGCTGCCAGTGAGAGCATCCTGGACCTTACCATGATGGGAGGGTCAAGGCCGGGAGGGAGTTCCGGTGAAGCCACTGGCGCAACCGGTGAATGCGAAGATCGCGCTTGCGCTTCCCATGGTGGGAAGGTCCACACTACAGCTGACCGGTGGCGGGCCGAGCCGCGCATGGCCACCAGCCAAGCTTCCAACCCCAAGCAAGGAGAACCGAGATGATGCAGTTTCAGGTCGAAGGCATGTCGTGCAACCACTGCGTGGGCGCCATCACCCGCGCCGTGCAGGCGCTGGACCCGGGCGCCAGCGTGAATGCGGACATCGCCGCCCAGCAGGTGCGGGTCCAGACCAGCGCGGGCGAGCAGGCGGTGCGCCAGGCCATCGAAGCCGCCGGCTACCCGGTCGCCGCCTGAACCGGCGCCCGCGGCGGCCAGCTGGGCCATCCGCAAAACAAAACGGGCGCCCCTGTGGACGCCCGTGATACCCGAAGCGGGCGTGAATCAGAAGCGATAGCCGACGTTCAGGAAGGTCACGATCGGGTTGATCTTGATCTTCGTGTGCGACGTAATGGTCGCGCCGCCCAGCGCCGAGTTGCGCGTGGTGAAGGTCGCCGTGGTCGAGATCGGCACGTACGACACCGACAGGCCGAGGAACCACTTGTCGGTGATCGCGTAGTTGGCGCCGATGTTGAACACCGGATTCCACGAGCTCTTGGCGCTGCCCGTCATGGTCGCGTTCGGGCCGAACTCCTGGCGCACGAACTGCTGGTTGGTGATCGTTTCGTCGCTGAACCAGGTGTAGTTGATACCCAGGCCGACATAGGGGCGGAACTTCGACTTGGCTTCGAAGAAGTGGTACTTGACCACCACCGCGGGACTCCACTGGCGCACCGTGCCAAGCTTGCCATACTTGGCGTAGCCGTCGGCGCCCTCGACCTCGTGCTTGGGCGGGATGCCGGCGACGAACTCGGTGGAGATGTTGTCGGTGAAATAGTGCGAGAAGGCAAGGCCCACGGTGTCGGCCGACTTGATCTCCGCGCCGGTATCCGGGCGCGTCTGGCCAACCCAGCGGCCGCCCACCGTGTCGATCGACAGCGGGTCCGAGGAGCTGTTGGGCATCACGCGGAACCAGCCGAGGCTGATGACATTGCTTCCCGCGGTCTGGGCGTGCGCGGCACCGGCCAGCAGCATCGCGGCAACGGCAGGCAGCATCTTCTTATAGGACATCTTCACTCCTCTTCTCTTCAGTGTTCTACAGCAAGCAGGCAGGCATTATCCCGCCACGACTGATGCGGCCGTTTCGTTCGCGAAATTTTTTGTAGAGGAGCGTGCCTAAAGCGAGGGTTTACCAGCAAAGAAGGGGCGTTTTCGCTACCTTTCGGGCGGCACACTGTATCAAAGTAGAGACAATGTTAGCGGCACACCGGCGGCCCGCCCGGCTGTGCCCAGGCCGCCAGCACGCACGCGGCGAGGTCCCACAGCGCATAGCCGACGCTCTTGAACACCAGCGGGCAGCCGCCGCGCGCGCGGATGGCGTCGGCCGCGAGGATAGCCGTCTCGAACGGCTGCACCGTCGCCCAGTCCACCCCCGCCTGCAGCAGATCGCCCGCCTCCTCCTCGATGCCGAACAGCGTGTCGGCCAGCAGCCGGCCGGTGGCCGAAGCGTGGCGGCACAGCGCGGGCGGCAGTTCGCACATCTCCGGCCGGAAGGCGCCCACCGCGGCGATGAAGTGGTCGTCACGCCACAGCCCGGAATCGAGATCCGGCAGTACGGGGCGCAGGCTGGAGGTCACCGTGACGACCATCGACACCCGGGGCAGCACGGCCGCGGCCGACGTGGCCACCTCGGCCTGCAGGCCCAGCGTGCGCGCATGGGCGGCCAGCGCCTCGGCCTTGTCCGCGGTGCGCGAATGCAGCCACACGCGGCGCAGCGGCAGGCCGGCGGCAAAGGCCTCCAGATGCGTCATGGCCTGCACGCCCGCGCCCACGATCAGCAGTTCGCCATCGGGCCGCGCCGCGAAGGTCTGCGCCGCCAGCAGCGAGACCGCCGCGGTGCGCCTGCCGGTCACGGTGGGCCCATCCAGCAGCGCCAGCCGCTCGCCGGTATGGGCGTCGGCCACCACCACCTCGCCCAGGATGGCGGGCAGGCCGCGCGCCGGGTTGCCGGCATGCACGGTGATGTTCTTGGTCATGACCAGATCGGCATTGCGCGCGGGCATTACCAGCAGCGTGCCCTGCCCCCGCGCCGCGTCGCCCACCGGCAGCGCCACCCGCGGCGGGGCAAACGCGGTGCCGGCGCGCAGCTCGGCCAGCATGGCGGCGATGGCTTGCGCCAGTTCGGGGTACGGCAGGCGCGCCGCGGTGGCGGCGGCATCGAGCAGGGTCGTGGACAAGGCAGTGGGCTCCGTTGATTCAGGGTGGACCGGCGGCGTGCGCGCGGACCGTCGATGTTCAGCCACGGCTGGCCGGCGGCGCCTCGCGCCCCGGCCTGGGCTCGCGCACGGTCGCGCCGCGCACTTCGATCTGCACGCGATCGACCACCTCGCCGCGCTGGTCCAGCAGTTCCAGCCGGTGGCGGCCGGGCCACGGCAGCCAGGCCACCGTGCCGCCGCGTCCCAGCGGCTTGCCGTCCAGCCGCCAGCTCACGTGGCGGGCGGTCTGTCCGTTGACGCCCTGGGCCTGCAGCCAGACGCGCTGCACCGCCGGCGGGATGTCGGGATCGAGCGCGAACACGGTGCCGTCCGCGGGGCTGGCGATGGCCGGGTTGGCGGCGCGCGCGACGGCGCCATGGTCCGCGCTGGCGGCCTGCACGCGGCCCAGCGCGGTGCCGGCGACGAACAGTTCCTCGCGCGCCGGCTCCAGCGCGCCGGCGAACGTTACCGTACGGCGCTCCACGCCCGGTGGCGGCGCGGGAGGCGCACTCGGCTCGGCGCGGTGCAGGTACGCCATCACGTCGTGCCACACCGGCGCGGCGCCCGAGACGCCGGACACGTCGCGCATGGCGGCGCCGCTGGCATTGCCCACCCAGACGCCGACCGTGTAGCGCTGGGACCAGCCGATGCACCAGTTGTCGCGCATGTCCTTGCTGGTGCCGGTCTTGACCGCGGTCCAGAAGCGCGTGGTGAGCGGACTGTCCAGGCCGAAGGTGCGCGCCCGCGCGTGGCGGTCGGACAGCACGTCGGCGACGATATGCACGGCGGCCGGCGCCAGCACCGGAGCCTGGCGCGCGGCCGGGACCGGGGGCGCGTCCGCGCGCAGGCGCACCGCGCCGGGACGCCCGCCGTTGGCCAGCGCCCGGTAGGCGTTGGTCAGGCTCAGCAGCGACACGTCGGCGCTGCCCAGCGCCAGGCTGTAGCCGTAGTAGTCGCCCGCCTCGGTCAGCGGCAGGCCCAGCGCGACCAGGCGCCGGTGAAAGCGCGTGGGCGAGACCATCACCAGCGTGCGCACGGCCGGCACGTTCAGCGAGGCGGCCAGCGCCGCGCGCATGCTGACCCAGCCGGCATAGTGGCCGTCGTAGTTCTGCGGGATGTAGAGGCCGCCGCCGGTGGGCAGGTTGACCGGGCGGTCGTCCAGCAGCGAGGCGGCGGTCAGCCGGCGCTCCTCCAGCGCCTGGGCGTACAGGAAGGGCTTGAGCGTGGAGCCGGCCTGGCGCAGCGCGCCGGCGTGGTCGACCTGCGCCGCCGCGGACAGCGCGCCGGACGAGCCCACATAGGCAAGCACGTCGCCGCTGGCGTTATCCAGCACCACCACCGCGCCGTCCTCGACATGGCGGCCGGCGAGCTCGCGCAGATGGCGTGCGAGGCTGGCCAGCGCCACGCGCTGCACGCCGGCATCGAGCGTCGAGTCGATGGTGGCCGGCAGCCTGCCGTCCTGCCTGCCGTCCTGCGCCGCCCCGTGCGCGCGCTCCCGCGCGACCAGCATGCGGCCGAAGTGCGGGGCGAGCTGCGGGCGCAGCGCCGTCGAGCCGCGGCCGGTGCGCAGCAGCGCCAGTTGCACAAAGCCGTCCAGCCCCTCGCACTCGCCCGGCACGCCCATCTCGCGCAGGATGCCGCAGGCGCGCCGCGCCACCTGGTCCGCGGGCGCGTTGGGCGCGCGCACCAGCGCCACCGCCAGCGCCGCCTCGCGCGCGTCCAGCCCGCTCGGGTACTTGCCGAACAGCGCCTGCGACAGCGCCGAGATGCCCACCAGCTCGCCGCGCAGCGGCACCAGGTTCAGATACGCCTCCAGGATCTCGCTCTTGCTCCAGCCGCGCTCGAGCGCGGTGGCCCGCCATGCCTGCCCCACCTTCTGGCGCGCGCTGCGCCCGCCGGCGCCGCGGCGCAGGTCGTCGTCGAGCAGCCCCGCCAGCTGCATGGTCAGCGTGGAGGCGCCGCGCGTGCGCGTGTTCCACAGGTTGGCCCAGGCGGCGCTGGCCACGCCGCGCCAGTCCACGCCGCTGTGCGCGTGGAAGCGCCGGTCCTCGGACATCACGATGGCGGTGCGCACCGCCGGCGAGATATCGGTCAGCGACACCCATTCGCCGCGGCGCTGCGCGAAGTCCTCGCGCAGCGACACCACCGTCTCGCCGTGCCGGTCGCGCACGGTCACATCGGCGCTGCGCCATTGGGCGCGCACCGTGTCGAACGACGGCACCGCGCGCGCCGGCCCCGCCAGCAGGGCGCACAGCGCGGCGCAGCAGACGGCCAGCGGCAAGGCGCGCATTCCGGCGCGGCGCGGCATCATGGTTCGCGCCCCGTGACGATACCGGCCACCAGCAGCACCTGGGCCGCCGCGTAGGTCCACCAGATGCTCAGCTCGAAGCGCTCGAACGGCGACAGGAAGCGGGCCACGCCGATCAGGGCATCCGAGGCGACGAAGCACAGCGCACCGGCCGCGGCCAGCGGCGTGGGCAGGCGGGCGAGCAGCGCGGCGCAGGCCATCGCGGCCAGCGCGCCGACATAGAGGCATACCGGCAGCATCAGCGTGCCCAGGTTCGGCCAGAAGCGCGCCAGCAGCGTGCCGGCCACGCCGACCACCACACCGCAGGCGACGAGGCGATGCGCGCGCAGGTCGCCGGCCAGCGGCGCCAGCAGCGCCAGGTACGCCAGGTGCGCCAGCAGGAAGGCGCCAAGGCCGCCGGCGAACGAGAACGGCAGCCACGGCAGCGCCAGCAGCAGGTCGCCCAGCGCGGACAGCAGCAGCGCCGCCACCAGCCAGCGCCGTTCGCCGCGCAGCGTGTGAAAGCACGCCGCGCGCGCCAGCAGCAGCGCCATCGCGGTCTTCCACGCGGCCTGGTAGGGAATGCGCCCGGCGAGCGGCGTGCCGGCCGGCAGTTCGAGCCAGGCCGACAGCAGCAGCCCGCCGTAGATCACGCCCGCCACCACGCCCGCGCTCCACCACTCGCGCACGCGCGGCGGCATCGCCCCGGCGGAGATCGGCGCGATCGCGTTCACGGCCGCGCCTCCACCACCAGCCTCTCGTTGGGCGCGGCGCCGAACACGTCGGGCGCGTACAGGGCCTCGACGCGCGTGGGCGGCAGCGCAAACTGGCCCGCGTTGTTCAGGCGCACGGTGTACTCCACCGAGAGTCCGCCCTTGGGCACGTAGGCGTAGTACTCGCGGTAGGCGTCCTGCGCGCGCTCGACGAAGGCCGGCCACACCCGCCGGTCCGTGCCCTGCCCGCGCGTGGCGATCGCCGAGTCGCGGCCGAGGCCGCTGCCGAGCACCGTGGCGCCCGCCGGCACCGGGTCGTTGACCACCACCCATGTCATGTCCGCCTGCGCCTCGATGGCCAGCGTCACGCGGTAGATATCGCCGCGCGACCACTTGCCCGCGACCGCCTGTTCCACCGGCGCGACCTTGCGCTGGATCCGGTAGCCGGCCGCGAGCGGCTGCGTCAGCGGCACCGCCGCCAGCGCGCGGATCGTGGCCCAGGGTTTGCCCGGCCCGCCGTGGCTGGCCTGCAGCGTGCCCGCGCCATCCGCCGTGCGCGGCCATGGCAGCGCGAGGCTGCCCGCCGCCACGCCGTCGCGCCGGGCGGCAGCCTGCCAGTCGAAGGTGCGCGCGCCGTCGGCGCCGCCCTCTGCGGCGGCCGCTGCCGCACCGTCGAGCGACACGCGCGTGGAGCCCGCCACCGGCGTCTTCTCGAAGGCCTGCGCAAAGCGCTCGACGGCCAGCATGCCCAGCGCGTTGGCATTGGTCGTGCCCCACGCGCCGCGCGTCTGCCGCCCGAGCAGTCCCACCGCCAGCTGCGGCGCCTCGTCCTTCCAGCCGGGCAGATCGACGGCCAGCGCCAGCAGCCGCGCCGCGTTGACGTCGCCGCCGGCCATCAGCCACCACCAGTTGTCGCTGGCTTCGGTGGAGAAGGCCAGGCGCGTACCCTGCACGGTCAGCCGCGCCCGCAGCAGCTGCTGCGCCTGCGCGAGCCGCGCCTCGCGCTGCGGGATGTCCTGCACGCGCGCCAGCAGCGCGACCCAGTCGATCAGCGCGGAGGTCGGCCACTGCTCGGGCAGGATCTGGATGGAGCCGAGCATGCGCGCGTGCGCCTGCCCGCTGCGCGACAGCGCCTCGAGCGCCGCCAGCTTGCGCACGTCCAGGTCCTGCGTCGGCGCCCAGCGGTTGCGCTGGATGCGGCCTTCGACGAACGCGGCCAGGCCCCGCTCCATCTGCGCGCGGGCTTCGTCGGGCAGGCGGAATGGCAGGCCGGCGCGCGCGGCCTCGTCGGCCAGCACCAGCAGGTAGGCGGTCAGCACCTCGCTGCCGCCGCTGCTGGCGTCGCCGTCGCCGCTCGGCGGGAAATAGGCCGCCAGACCGTTGCCATCGAGATAGGACGGCAGCTGCGCGGCCACCGCCTGCCACAGCGCGGCGTCGCGCAGGCCCACGGCTTTGGACGCGCGCTGCTCCAGGCAGGTGAACGGGTATTGCGCGAACCAGTTGCGCACGCCGGGCAAGCCGCCGGCGAGCGAGGACTGCAGGTCCACCTGCAGGCCGCCGCGCGGCAGCCCCGCCGCGTCGCGCAGGGCCGCGGCCGGCAGCCGCACCGGCATCGACACGCCCGGCGCCAGCTGCGCCAGCGTGGCCTGCTGCACGGTGACGGGCACCGCCGGCACGACGCGCTGCGACACCTTGATGCGGTCCGACGCGGCGGCCGCGCCGGCGGCCTGCGAGCTCTCGCGCGCCTCCACCTCCCACTGCACCGTGCCGTCCTGCGCGGACGGCGCCATGCCGGCCACCAGCGGCGCGACGGCGTCCCAGCCGATCTCCTGCGCGCCGCCCGCGCTCACCTGCACGGTCAGTGCGGGCAAGGCGCCGGCTGCCGCCGTACCCGCCGCGCCGGCCACCGCGGCGCGCGCCGAGACCGTCACCGTCATCGCGCGCTGCGTGGTATTGCGCAGCGTGAACATGGCCCGGTAGCGATCCTCCTCGCGCACCAGCGGCGGCAGCCCGGACAGGATCTGCAGGTCCTGCGTCGCGGCGATGGTGGCGCTGCCGGTGCCGAAGCGGCCGACGCCCAGGTCGGCCACCGCGACGATGCGAAAGCTTGTCAGCGCATCGTTGAGCGGCACCGTCAGCGTCGCCTTGCCCTGCGCGTCGAGCTGCACCCGCGGCTGCCACAGCAGCAGCGTGTCGAACAGTTCGCGGGTCGGGCTCTTGCCGCCCCCGCCGCCGGCCGGCACGGCCTTGCGACCATAGTGCCGCCGCCCGACGATCTCCATCTGCGCGGTGGCCGTCTCCACGCCGTAACTGCGCCGCTGCAGCATCGCGTCGAGCAGGTCCCAGCTGGCGTTGGGCATCAGCTCCAGCAGCGCCTGGTCCACCGCGGCCAGCGCCACCTCGCCGTTGGCCGCGGGCTTGCCATCGGGCAGGCTGACCTGCACGGTCACCTGCGCCTTGCCGCGCACCGGATAGGTGGCGCGGTCGGGCACCACCTTCACGTCGAGCCGGTGCGCTTCGTTGCCGACGCGGATTTCGGCCAGCCCCAGCCGGAAGGCGGGCTTGGACAGGTCGACCAGCGGCGACGGCGCGGCGTACTCGCGCCCCTCGCCGCGGAATGCGCGCCACCATTCGCCCGGCTGGCGCCAGCCCCAGCTGAAGAAGGAGTACCAGGGCACTTCGCGCAGCCGGCCGCGCAGCGCCAGCACCGACACGTAGACATTGGGACCCCACTGCGGCTGCACCTTCACGCGCACGGTCGGGTCCTTGCCGTCGAGTTGCACCACCTGCGTCTCCAGGATGCCCTCGCGCTCGACGGCGACCAGCGCAGTGGCGTGGCGGAACGGCATGCGCACCTGGAAGCTGGCGGTCTCGCCCGGCGCGTACGAGGTCTTCTCGGGCAGCAGGTCGATGCGGTCATGGTTCTCGCCGCCGAACCACAGCTCGCCCTGGCGCGTGACCCATACCGTGGTGGCGGCCTGCGACACGCGCCCCGCGCCGTCCGTGGCGCGCGCTATCAGCTCGACCTGGCCCGCCTGCTCCAGCGCGATATCGCAGCGCATCTGGCCGCGCGCATCGGTCTTCGCCTCGCAGACCTTACCGAGGTCCTTGTATTCGCTGCGGTTGTCGTAGCGGTAGAAGCCGCCGACCACGCGCTTGCGCGCGGACGTGGTGATGCGCGCGCGGGCATGCACCTGCATCGGCACCCCCGCCTGCGGCTTGCCCGCGGTGTCCAGCGCGATGCCATGCACCGTGGTCTTCTGCCGGACCGAGATCCAGTCGTCGGTGCGGATGCCGGCGACCACCGCGGCCGGCCATAGCGGCACGGTCTGGCGCAGCGTCTGGATCTCGCCGTTGGGGTCGGCGAAGCCGGCCTCGAGCAGCAGGTCCTTCGGCGCGTCGACCGCCGGCATGTCCTTCAGCGTCAGCCGGCCGCCGCCCTGCCGGTCCAGCACCAGCGGCAGCTTGTCGGCGACCAGCTTCTGGCCGCCGTCATCCGTCTGGTTGCGGTCCTCGTCGTCGCCGGCGTCCTCGTCGCCACCGGCATCGCCGGCCTCCACGGTCCGGGGCGGTCCGAAGGCATAGGGCTCGAACCCGGGAAAGCGCACCGGGCTCTCGCGCAGCAGCGCCGAGACGCGCACCGGCAGGCCGGCCGCGCCGCCGCCCGAGACGTAGTGCACCTCGACATCGAGCGGCAGTTCGGCGGGCGCCACCAGCGGCTTGCCGGCGCCGGCCTTGAGCGTGCCCGCCAGCACGGGCAGGCGGAAGGCCTCCACCCGGAAGCCGCCGCTGTCGTAGCCGCGCTGCCGGGCATCGGTCAGCTCGATCGCATAGCGCCCGAGCCGTGCCGCGGCCGGGATCTGGAACGTGCTTTCCGCGCTGCGCCCGCCGGTCGCGGTGGCCCGCCATGCCAGCGGCAGCTCGTAGGTCTGCCCGCTGCCCTCGTGGCGGATCACCGCCTTGTCCGGCAGCGGCTGGTCCGCGCCGGGCAGCGCAAACCCGGCGGCGGTCTCCGCCCGCACGAAGTGTTTCATCGACACCGTCTCGCCCGCGCGCAGCAGCGTGCGGTCGAATACCGTATGCACGCGCAGCGTGGCCGCCGGGCTGGTGTCGGTCGGCACGTTGAAGCGCCACGTCTCGATGCCGCGGTTCCAGTCCGACATCACGAACGCCATGTCGGCCTGCCCCCGCGCGTCGGGATGCGTGGCGGGAATGCGCGCCGAGACGAAATAGCCGGACAGCCCGCTGTCCGCGCACTGCCGCTCGCGCACGTCCTCCAGCTGCGGCAGGCGCAGCACGCCCGCGGCATCGGTGCGGCCTGCCGCCAGTTGCCGGCCGGCACAGTCGCGCACCACCACGCTGGCATCGCGCACCGGCTTGCCGTCGTCCAGCGTGGTCACCCACGCCAGCGCGTTGTCGCGCCCCGACTTGAAGTGCACGGCCAGGTTGGTAACCAGCACCGCGGTACGCACATACATCGGTGCCTGCCGCGCGAGCAGCGCGGCGCCAAGGCGCGGCGAGGCGATTTCCACCACATGGAAGCCGGGCTCCGGCAGGGGAATGCCCACCACCTCGAACGGTCGCGCCCCGGGTCCGCCCGCCTGCGGCAGCGCCAGCCTGCGCGCGCCGGGCGCCTTCTCCAGCAACGAGATCTCGCGGGTCTGCACCGAGGGCGCATCGCGCGGGATGCGCACCTGCGACGGCGACTTGCCGGCCAGGATCGCGTCCAGCTCCGGCCGCGTCCACGACGTCTCGTGCAGGCGGCGCACCAGGCCCAGCCAGCGCAGCACCGCCCCGTCCTCGTCGACCTTCACGCGGCTGACGGTGCCGGCCTGCGCGCGCACGCCCTGGACCGCCAGGTCCGCTTCGACATTGCGCAGCGTCACCGGCAACAGCGGCGGATGGTCGGCCGGCGCCTTGCCGCGCGGCAGCTCGCCGAAGCGCTCCAGCACGCCGAACGGCGCCGCGGAGAACTTGGCCAGCGGCGGCATCGCCGCGGTCGCGATCTTCAGCGGGAACAGGTCGGCGTTGGCCAGCGCCCGGCCGGCATCGTCCTTCAGGTCGCGCGGCAGCTCCAGGGTGAACGAGGCGCTCTCGGCGAACGGCGCCGGAAAGCGCAGCTCGGTCACGGTAGCGTCCGGGGCCAGATCCTCGTCCAGCTTCGGGGCGACGGGGCCGGCCGGGGTGCGCAGCACCACCTGCGCGGCGGCGCGGCGCGCGATGGGCGCGGAGAATGACAGCGCCATCGGCCTCAGCGGCGTACAGGGCGCCTGCGCGTTCTCGCGCTCGCAGCTGAAGCTGGCGGTAAACGGCTCGCGCACGGTGAAGTCGAAGCGGCGCTCGTCGCGCGCGGCGAGGCCGGACGGCGTGGCCACCCCGCGCCCCAGCACCAGCTGCATGCGCGCGCCGGGCGGCAGGCGCTGCTGGCAGGCCAGCAGGTGCACGGCGTCGGCGGTGGCGGCGTGGCGCTTCCAGCCGATGGCGTCGAGCACCGCCTCGCGTTCCTTGCCCGTGACCAGCCGCACCGGAATGCGCTCGCCCAGGCCCTGTGCCTGGCACCAGGCATGCTCGCGGACGGAGGCCGGCGTGGCCGCGCCGTTAAAGCGCAGCGCGAAGATCTGGTCCTCGTCGACCTGGCCGCCGGCGGGACGGCTCGCCACCACGATGGGCCCGCCCGTTTCGAAGCGATATTCCGGCTTGCCGGTGTAGGCGTTGCCGGCCTGGCTCTTCAGGCCCGGGGCGATGCGCACGGTGCAGGCCACACCAGGTGGCAGGTCGCGCTCGAAGTCGAACACCCAGTTGCGCGCGTCCAGCCAGCGAGCCTGTCCGGGGGTTGGCGCGCCGGTGCAGGACACGCTGGCGGGCGCGCGGGCCTGCAAATCGCCCAGCGGCACCATGGCCTCGTCGAAGCGGATGGCCACCTGGCGCACGCCGGGCACCTGGCCCTCGGGCGTGAAGCGCGTGATCTGCGCGGCCAGCGCGGCCGGCGCGGCCAGCGCCAGCACGAACGCCATCGCCAACCGCCGCGCGTCCCGGCGCCCCGCACGTGCGCGCAGGACACGCCGGCAGCTACGTTGCAAGGCATGCGCCAAGGCGGCGGCCGTTTCCCTCATGCATCCTTCTCCGTTGTTCTGGGTTCCCGATGGGCCCTGCGCTGCACCCGGGGGCGAGGGTGACATGGGGCGCGGGCGAGCGCAAGCGCGCCCCGGGCTAGCGCAGATGGGACAGCGGCAGCGGACCGTCGCGCTTGAGCGCGGTCATCACGATATTGGAGCGCACGCTCTCCACGCCCGGCACGCGCATCAGCTTGCGCATGGTGAATTCGGCCAGCGTGGGCAGATCGGCCACCACGATGCGCAGCAGATAGTCGGCTTCGCCCGCCACCGAATAGCACTCCTGCACCTCCTCCAGCAGCAGGATCTCCTCGCGAAAACGCTCGATGATGGTGTCGCCGTGGTGGGCCAGCTTGACGCTGGTGAAGACCAGCACCCCCAGTCCCAGTGCCGGCGGCGACAGCACCACGCGGTAGCCGGTGATGATGCCGTCGGCTTCCAGCCGCGCCAGCCGCCGGCCCACCTGGCTCGAGGACAGGTGCACCTGCTCGGCCAGCTGCTGGTGGGTGGAGCGCCCGTCCGTCTGCAGCGCCGCCAGCAGGGCCAGGTCGAAGGTGTCCAGGGTCGGCATACGGGATTCCTGCACGAATCATTAATTTCATGCAGGTTACATGCATAACGCCGCCATTCCAAGCCGGATATGCGAGCCATTTGCGGGTGCGACTGGCTAGACTGTGCAGAAATCCCGCAGGAGACCGCTTCATGGAATCACTGGTTACCGCCGACGCAGGCACCGCCACGCTCGAGGACAGCTTCGAAGGCACGCTGACCGACAAGCTCAGGGAGCAGTTCGAAGCCGGGCTGCTGTCCGGCCAGCAGCTGCGCCCGGATTTCACCATCGAGCAGCCGCTGCACCGTTATACCGCCAGCGACCACGCCGTCTGGGCCCGTCTGTACGAGCGGCAGGCCGGCATGCTGCGCGGCCGGGTCTGCGACGAATTCCTGCAAGGACTGGCGGCACTGGGCATGGCGTCCGACCGCGTACCCGATTTCGAGCGCCTGAACGAGACGCTGATGCGCGCCACCGGCTGGCAGGTGGTGGCGGTGCCGGGGCTGGTGCCGGACGAGGTGTTCTTCGACCATCTGGCCAACCGCCGCTTTCCGGCGAGCTGGTGGATGCGCAAGCCCGAGCAGCTGGACTACCTGCAGGAGCCCGACTGCTTCCACGATGTGTTCGGCCATGTGCCGCTGCTGATCAATCCCGTCTTCGCCGACTACATGCAGGCCTATGGCAAGGGCGGCCTGAAGGCGGCCAGCATGGGCGCGCTGGACATGCTGGCGCGGCTGTACTGGTACACCGTGGAATTCGGCCTGATCCGCACCGGGCAGGGGCTGCGCATCTACGGCGCCGGCATCCTGTCCAGCCAGGGCGAATCGATCTACAGCCTGGACTCGGCCAGCCCCAACCGCATCGGCTTCGACGTCCGGCGCATCATGCGCACGCGCTATCGCATCGACACCTTCCAGAAGACGTACTTCGTCATCGACAGCTTCGACCAGTTGTTCGACGCCACCCGCCCGGACTTCACGCCGCTGTACGCAGCACTGAGTACGCAGCCCACGCTCGGCGCCGGCGATATCGAGCCGGGCGACCGCGTGATCCACACCGGCAGCCGCGAAGGCTGGGCCGACAGCGACGATATCTGACGCGCTTTGTGGAACAATGCCGGCAAGCCCGCCGCCCGCGCGGCCGGGCGGGCCGATTGCCCCTGCCGCTTTCGTTCTCGCTGCCGCTGTTGCAACCCCACCTACAGATCGAGCCCATCATGACCCCACTTTCCGCCGAAGCGCGCGCCCCGCTGCTGGCCGGCCTGCCCGGCTGGACGCCGGTGCCGGACCGCGATGCCATTCACAAGCGCTTCACCTTCGACGACTTCAACGCCGCCTTCGGCTTCATGACGCGCGTGGCGCTGCAGGCCGAGAAGGCCGACCACCATCCCGAGTGGTTCAACGTCTACAACCGGGTCGACATCACGCTGTCCACCCATGACGCCAACGGCCTGACCCAGCGCGATATCGACCTGGCCCGCTTCATCGAGAACGCGGCCGCCGGCGTGTCCCGCAAGCGCTGAGCCCGGGTGTCCGCGCTGTAGGCATTCCGTAAGAAAAGGCGACGCCCTGCGCTGTACAATCGACCGCTGGTTCCAAATCCCGGGCTTTTTTCATGCGTATCCTGCTGATCGAGGACGACCGCCAGATCGCCAGCGGCGTCGAAGCCGGCCTGTTCCAGGCCGGGCACCAGGTGCGCGTGGTGCACGACGGGGTCTACGCCACCGAACACCTGCTGCGCGAGCAGCATGACCTGGTCATCCTGGATCTCGGCCTGCCGGGCATCGACGGCATGACACTGCTGGCGCGCTACCGCGCCCGCAACCGCACCACTCCCGTGCTGATCCTGACCGCGCGCGACGAGCTCGAAGACAAGCTCTCGGGCCTGAACGCCGGCGCCGACGACTATCTGGTCAAACCCTTCGCCTTTCCCGAGCTCGAAGCCCGCGTGCGCGTGCTGCTGCGCCGCAGCCAGCATGGCGAAGCGGCACCCGAGCGCGACGTGCGGCTGGGCCGGCTGCGGCTGTCCGACGGCGACCGGCGCATCTTTATCGATGGCCGGCCGCTGGACCTGTCGCCGCGCGAGTTCGCCGTGCTCGAGCTGCTGCTGCAGCGGCAGGGCCGCGTGGTCAGCAAGGCGCAGTTGCAGGACCACCTGGCGACCTTCGCGCATCCGGCCGGCGAAGGCGGCGACACGGTGGGCGACACCGCGATCGAAGTCTATGTGCACCGCGTGCGCAAGAAGCTGGAGGACAGCGACGTCGAGATCGTCACGGTGCGCGGCTTCGGCTACCTGCTGCAGATGCGCGTGAACGCGTAGCGCCGGACAACGCCCACCCACCTCCACCGATCGATGCGGCTGCGCACCCAGCCCCCACCGGGCTCATCCCAGGCGGCCGGTCCGGCATCCGGCACCGCCGCCCCGGGCGGCCAGCAGGTCCGCCTCGCCTCCACGCAGAGCCTGCGGGTCCACCTGCTGCGGGCGCTCGCCACGCCGCTGTTCGCGCTGGTGCTGACCAGCGGCTCGCTGTCGTACTGGCTGGCGGCGCACTACACCACGCAGGTCTTCGACCGCGCCCTCTACGGCGTAGCGAACAATATCGCCCAGCAGATCCGCATCGCCGGACCGCGCCTGGAGCAGGACATCCCGATGATCGCGCAGACGCTGGTCGAGGCCGAGGGCAGCGATCGCATCTACTGGCGCATCCACGGCCCCGAAGGGCTGATCGGCGGCATGGACACCTGGCTCGGCTACGGCACCGGCCAGACCACGCTGCACGACGCGCGCCTGTTCTACGCGTGGTTCAGCGGCCGCCAGGTGCGGGCGGTACGGCTGCCGGTCCATCTGGACGCGGCGGTTCCGCCCGAGGCGCAGAACCCGGTGGAAGCCAGCGCGGATGCCGGCGGCGAGGCCGCGCCGCCGCCCGCGCTGGGCGAGCGCCCGCTGCGCGGTCCCATCATCGTGGAGGTGGCCGAGCTGCTGGACCGGCGCGAGACGGCGGCCAACGAGATCCTGCTGTCGGTGTCCGTGCCGCTGATCCTGCTGCTGCTGGTCGGCAGCCTGATCCTGTCGCACGTGCTCAAGGAAGAACTCGTTCCGCTGCGCATCCTGACGGACAAGCTCAACCGGCAGACCGCGCGTTCGCTCGCCGCGCTCGACGAGACCCAGGTCCCGGCCGAAGTCGAACCGCTGATCCGCGCGCTCAATGCGCTGCTGGCGCGGCTGCGCGATGCGCTCGATGCCCAGCGCAAGTTCATCGCCGATGCGGCGCACCAGCTGCGCACGCCACTCACCGCGGTCAAGCTGCACGCGGATCGCGCGGTGGCCTCCCACAGCGAGGAAGTGACCCGGCACGCGCTGCGCGAACTGCAGTCGGCGGCCGACCGGGCGGTGCGGCTGTCCAATCAGCTGCTGTCGCTGGCCCGCGCGGAGCCGGGGCTGTCGCTGGAACGGCTGGGTCCGGTCGAGCATTTCGACCTCGCCACGCTGGCGTTCGAAACCGGCGCCGAATGGGTGCCCCAGGCGCTGGCGCGCCATATCGACCTGGGCTTCGAGACGCTGCCGGGCCCGACCTTCACCGGCGCGGCGCCGTCCACGGTGCGGGGCAACCGCGTGCTGCTGCGCGAGGCGCTCAGCAATCTGATCGATAACGCCGTCAAGTACGTGCCGGCGGGCGGGCGCATCACCGTGCGCGCCGGCGGCGAGACGCTGGGCCACCGCGGCATGGCGGTGGTGATGGTGGAGGACAACGGCCCCGGCATCGCGCCCGGCCGGCGCGAGGAAGTCTTCAAGCGCTTCTTCCGCGGCGACCACACGCCGGGCCGCCAAGCCCAGATCGGCGCGCCCGGCGGTGCCGGGCTGGGGCTGGCCATCGTGCATGAAATCATCACGCTGCACCAAGGCACCATCGGCATCGAAGATGTGCCCTCCGCCAGGGACCCCGGCCGCAACCTGATGCGCTTCGTGATCCGCATTCCCTGCGAGGCGCCCGGGGCGGCATAGGCGCCGCGGCGCCCCTGCCTCTTACTTCCGCCCTTTCGGCGCCAGCATCGTGCCGCGGCAATCGGGGCTGCCGCAGCGGCACTCGAACTCCTTCTTCAGCTTCTTCGTGTACCGGGCGTCGATCACCAGCCCGTAGTCGTAGAACAGCTCCTCGCCGGCCGCGATGTCGCGCAGCGCGTGGATGAACACCCGGCCCTTCTTCTCGCGCGCCTCGCAGTTGGGGCTGCATGCATGGTTGATCCAGCGCGCGCGATTGCCGCCGAACTTGGCATCGATCACGTCGCCGTCTTCGAGGCTGAAATAGAAGGTGTGGTTGGGATCGTCCGGATCGTGCGGATGGCGCTTGAGCGCCTCCTTCCAGGAAATATGCTCGCCCTTGTACTCGATGATCCGCTCGCCCTCGGCCAGCGGCGCGATGGCGTATACGCCCTTGCCGTGCACGCCGGACTGGCGAACCTCGATGCGGTCTGACGCGGTCTTGCGTTTACCTGCCTTGCCGTTGCCTGCCGACTGGCCGGCTTTCTCCGCCGCCTTCGCCTTCACCGTCTTGCCCTTGCTCTTGCCCTTGCTGACTTGTGCGTCTTCCGCCATTGACGTTCCCGTATACGTTCGGTTGCCGAGATGCCCTGCCGGCTTTGCCGGCGCGGACAGGATGATAACCGCCACCGAAGACGCACCCGTGTCGATGTGGACAAAGCCGCCCAAATCTGTGGATAAGTCGGCTGGAATGATGTGGGCTGCCTGGGGCTGGACTGGGGATGCCTCGGGAACAAGTTGGAGGGTTTACCGCCCGGCCTCATCCCAAAGGTTGAGTCATACACCGCGGACAACACGGCGTCCCTATCCTTTTGCATGAGATAACCCGTTGATGCCAAAGCGGTTTACCGGCTTGTCCACAGAAAACGGCGGCGTTTACCTACTACTACTATCCGTATACATCAAAAGATCTATGTAAACACTTGGATATGCCAGCTCTGTGGTCCACCGAACGGTGGATTCGGCCAAAAGTATGAGATCGCTTACCTTGCCTTGGGGAAGCCGCGCGTTTACCGCGTATACCCCTTGGAACCCTGTCCGGCAGCAGGCATTCATCGCGTGAATGCCTCCGGGCAAGCGGTATCGCGGCATGCACGATAGTGCATGTGGTGTCTTCGGGCGGTCGCTGACGCGCTGTCCTGGTTGTCCGACGACCTCCTCCGACCATCGGCATCGCCCTGCAGGATCGTCCCAGACGCGTTTACACGGCTCTGGCGCGCCTGGCACGTCCCGGCAGCGCCAGCGCCACGTATACGCGCGGCGGTGGCCTCCACGGGTCCCACAGGCTCCTGGCGTCGATACGATGGCACCCGCCGCCAGCTTCCGCGCGACCGCTTCCGGAACCCTCCACATGCCGTGACTGTCGGTCTGGCAAGGCCGCGCGGGCAAACGCTGTAACAACTGGAATCCCGGTAGCCCCACCCCGACACGGTATGATGTGGCCCGCAGCGCCTTTGCCGGGGCCTGAGCCCGGCGCGTCCCGAAGGGGCAGCGCGTGTGTTTTTCCAACTCGATACGGAGTGAAGCATGACGAAAACCGAACTGATCGACGCCATCGCCGCCGGTGTGGACGGCCTGACCAAGGCCAAGGCGGAGCAGACCCTGAACGTGACCCTGAACGCCATCATGGACGCCGTGGCCAAGGGCGACAGCCTGAGCCTGATCGGCTTCGGTACCTTCAGCCAGGGCGAGCGTGGCGAACGCATGGCGCGCAATCCGCGCACCGGCGAGGAAATCAAGGTCGAAGCAGCCAAGACCATCAAGTTCAAGGCCGGCCAGAAGTTCAAGGACGCCGTCAACCAGTGAAGCGCGCGGGGCGGCTCCGACCTGCTCCAGCCCTCATGATCCCGCCGTGCCGCCCGCCCAGCCGCGCCCCTGGCGCCAATGGCGCACGGGCGCCAGGCGGGCACGTTATCCACAGCCGCCCTCGCGCGGTATCCCCGCTTATCCACCGGGGCGGTGGACCGTGCAATACCCTCGCCATCCGGGCCGCGATGGCGCGCTCGATCGGCGGCCACCCCCTGTCAATACTGGCGTTGCGGGGACCGCGCGTAGCGCCGGCTACTCACACGCCATCATGCCGACTGGATCGCCCCTGCCCGGATTTCCACAGCGTTATTCACATCGTTTCTCACAATTCTTTCCACAGGTAGCCGCCCTGTGCGCAGCGGCCCTGTTGCTGGCCGGCTGCGCCGGTCCCACGGCCGTGGATCGCGCACCGGCGACGGCGCGGCCCCAGGCGAGACCGCTGCCGCAGGCCGAGCCCGCGCAGCCCGCCGCGGGTACCCCCTCGCGCCAGCGCATCGTGGATATCGCGCTGCAGGAGTGGCAGCGCTGGGGCGGGCAGACCATCCGCATCGGCCGCGACGATACGGCCTGCATCACGTCGAGTCCGCTGCCGGTTCCGGCTCCCGCCGTCGCGACCGCCGGCGCATCGCCGGGCGGCGATCCTCTCGCCGATGCCGGCCTGCTGGGTAACGGGATCGCGGCCGGCGCCGGCCAGCCCAGCGCCGACGATGCGCCGCAGGCCGCGACCTGCCCCGGCTTTCCCGATGGCACCGGCATGGAGGCCACCGTGCAGGGCTGCGCCATGGCCCAGCGCTACTGGGCCATCGTGGGCAAGACGCCGGACTGCTACGAGATCACGCAGGGCCGCTGGGCATGGTCGGCGGTCTTTATCTCGTGGGTATTGCGCCAGGCAGGCCTGGACGAGCGCCAGTTCCTGACGGGCGAATCGCACTCGATGTACGTGGTGGACGCGCGCGACGGCATCCTGCCCGCGCCCGCCTTCCGCATCGAACCCGTCCCCGCGATGCCGCGCCCGGGCGATATCGTCTGCGCGGGACGCGGCCGCGACAAATACATCGGCACGCCGGCGGAGGTGGGCTTCGGCACCACGCCCATGCACTGCGACATCGTGGTCGAGGTCGACGCCACCGCGCGCGTGGTCAAGTCGATTGGCGGCAATCTGCAGCAATCGGTGTCGATGGAGGTGATCGAGCTGGGCGACAGCGGCCGCATCGACGGGCTGACCAACTCGCACATGCCGTGGCTGCTGGTGATGCGCAACCAGCTGCCCTAGGCCGGCACGCGCGCCTCAGGACGCTTCGGGCAGGATCGCCGCGGGCGGGTCCGCGAACAGTCGAGCTGCGCGGTATCGGGATCGCTGGTGCCCACGCCCACCCCCAGCAGCCGCACCGGCAGACCGCGGCGCCCATGTCCCTCGGTCAGCAACCGCGCATAGACGGTGCGGTCCGGCGCGTGGCCGCGGCACTCCACCGTGGTCTGCCGGAAGTCCGAGAACTTCAGCTTGACCGTCAGCTTGTGGATGGCGCCGTGCGCCTGGGCGCGCGCGATGCGCGCCTCCAGCATGGCCACCAGCGCATCGAGCTCGGCCAGGCAGGCGGCAAGGTCGGGCAGGTCGTCCGAATAGGTTTCCTCGACGCTGATCGACTTGCGCTCGCGCTCCGGGGTGACCTGGCGCGTGTCCACCCCGCGGCACAGATGGTAGAGCCGCCCGCCGAACGCGCCGAAGTGCCGGTGCAGCATGTCGGGCGACCACTCGCGCAGGTCGGCGCACGTCGTGGCGCCCAGCCGCTTGAGCTTGGCGGCCGTGACCTCGCCGACGCCATGGATGCGCTCGACCGGCAGCGCGGCGACGAAGGCATCCAGGGCCCCCGGGCGCACCACGAACAGCCCGTCGGGCTTGTTCCAGTCGCTGGCGATCTTGGCCACGAACTTGTTCGGCCCGACGCCGGCGGACACCGTCACCCCCACCTCTTCGCGTACCCGCTGGCGGATCTCGTCGGCAATCAGCGTGGCACTGCCCTGATGCCGCGAGCATGCGCTGACGTCCAGATACGCTTCGTCGAGCGACAGCGGTTCGACCAGTTCCGTGTATTCGCGATAGATGGCGAAGATCCGGCGCGACACCTCCCGGTACTTGTCCATCGCCGGCCGCACGATCAGCAGGTCGGGACAGCGCTTGAGCGCCTGGGCCGACGACATCGCCGACCGTACCCCGAAGGCGCGCGCCTCGTAGTTGCAGGTGGCGATGACCCCGCGCCGGTCCGCCGCCCCGCCGACCGCCATGGGCCGGCCGCGCAGCGACGGGTCGTCGCGCATCTCGACCGAGGCGTAGAAGCAGTCGCAATCGCAATGGATGATCTTGCGCTGCGGCGTGGCGGCAGGGGCGGGAGACAGGGACATGTCGGCCGATGGGACTGGCGTTCTGGAATTCGCGTGTTGAATCTTGGCTGGCGGCTGGCGCGGTCGCTGATTAGTGGCCTGAATGTACCAAGGCGGGGACCTGCGGTAAGCAGATCTTCCGCCGACGTGACTAATCAATGCGACGAATCGGAGTGAGCAGGAAGAGAAACTAACGATAAATGGCGCTGATCTATTCCGGCACCGTGACGGGCGCGCGGCGCCGTCCCGCCCATATTCCTTCGACCGCATACATGGCCAGTGACACCCAGATCATGGCATAGCCGATCTGCTTGTCGGCCGGGAACGGCTCGTGCCACAGCCATACGCCGAGCAGCAACTGGAGCGTGGGCCCCGTGTACTGCAGCAGTCCCAGCAGGGAGAGCGGAATGCGCCGCGCGGCGGCGGCGAAGAACAGCAGCGGCACCGCGGTGACCGGCCCGGCCATGGTGATCAGCAACTGGGTGCCAAGGCTGGCGTCGGGAAAATCCGCCCGGCCGGTATGGGCCATCCAGGCGAGCGCACCAGCGGCGAAGGGAAACAGCAACAGCGTTTCCAGCGACAGCCCTTCGAGCGTACCCAGTGCTGCGGTCTTGCGCATGAGGCCGTAGCCGCCGAAGGTGGCCGCCAGCGCCAGCGCGATCCAGGGCAACTGCCCGGCGGCGAAGGTCAGCCACGCCACGCCGGCGGTGGCTACCGCGATGGCCAGCCATTGCCCGGGTCGCAACCGCTCGTGCAGGAACACCACGCCCAGCAGCACGCTGAACAGCGGATTGATGAAGTAGCCCAGGCTCGCGTCCACCACGCGGTTGGTGGACACCGCCCAGATATAGAGGAACCAGTTGCCGCACAACAGCAAGGCGCTGGCGACGAACCCCATCAGCAGGCGGGGACTGGACCAGGCCTGCCGCAGCCAGCCCCAGTGGCGGCGCACGGCCAGGATCAGGCCGAGGAAGACCAGTGACCACACCATCCGGTGCAGCAGGATCTCGAACGGCGCGATGCCCTGCAGCGCCTTGATATAGAGCGGCAGCACGCCCCAGATGATGTACGCCAGCAACGCGTACAGAATGCCTATCCGCATGGAACACCCCTGTAGAAGGGGCAGATTCTACCGGCGCAAAAAAGCCCGTGCAGGCACGGGCTCGGAGGGGCCGCCACCGCGGCCGAGCGGGCACGGCGCCCGCTCCAGCGCAGCGACGATCAGAGCTTGCGCGCGAAGCTGAACTGCGCGAACGCCTGCTCGGCCACGTTGAACCACGCGGCCTGGTTGTTGCGGAAGACGCGCCAGTCGTCGTAGATCTTCTTGAACGACGGGTTCTTCGCCACTTCCTCGGCGTAGGCGTCCTGGGTCGCCTTGAAGCATGCCTCCATGATTTCCTTCGAGAACGGGCGCAGCTTCACGCCGTTCTCCAGCAGGCGGGCCAGCGCCTGCGGATTCACGTTGTCGTACTTGGCCATCATGTTGGTGTGGGCCTCGACCGTGGCAGTCTCCAGCGCGCGCTTGTACAGCGCCGGCAGCTTCTCGAATTCCGGTGCCGAGGCATAGAACGACAGCTGGGCGCTGCCTTCCCACCAGCCGGGATAGTAGTAGTACGGCGCGACCTTGTAGAAGCCGAGCTTTTCGTCATCGTAGGGGCCAACCCACTCGGCCGCGTCGATGGTGCCCTTCTCCAGCGCCGGGTAGATGTCGCCGCCGGCGATCTGCTGCGGCACCACGCCCAGGCGCGCCAGCACCACGCCGGCGAACCCGGCGACGCGGTACTTCAGGCCCTGCAGGTCCGCCACCGTCTTGATTTCCTTGCGGAACCAGCCGCCCATCTGCGCGTTGGTGTTGCCGCCCAGGAAGTTGACGACGTTGTATTCCTTGAAGAATTCGCGCATGACCTTCATGCCGTTGCCCTGCATCATCCAGGCGGTCTGCTGGCGCGCGGTCAGGCCGAACGGCACCGTGGTGTCGAAGCACAGCGTGGGGTTCTTGCCGAAGTAGTAGTAGCCGGCCGTGTGGCCGATCTGGACCGTATTGTTCTGCACGGCGTCCAGCACCTGCAGGCCCGGCACGATTTCGCCGGCGGCGAAAACCTTGATGTTGAACTTGCCGTCGGTCAGTTCGCGCACGCGGGCTGACAGCAGTTCGGCGCCGCCATAGATGGTGTCGAGCGATTTCGGAAAGCTGGAAGCCAGGCGCCATTCCACCGCGGGGTTGCTGCCCACCACGGCCGGTGCGGCCGGCCCGCTGGCGGCGACCGGCGCGGCCGGCTGCTCGTCCTTGCCGCATGCGGCCAGTGCCCCGGTGGCGGCGACCGCCCCTGCCTTCAACAAAAAGGAACGACGTTCCATGAATTCTCCTCGTTATGGATTTTTGATGCGGCGCCAGGCCGTGAAAGGCCGCGCGCAATATTGAGCCGCCGAGCAACACGGAGCCTGTTACCGGCGCACACCTGTCATTGCGTGTGCGCCGGTAACAGGCTCGGGCCCGTCCTGACCCGTACCGACAGGCTGACCGATTATAGCGGTGGCCAATTCGGCACGGGGTAGCGATGGTGTGCGGGTTTTCGCTAGGAATACGGCGGGATTTTCACCATGCGCAAGGTGAATGGCTTTGTCACGAACGTCTCGTAAAACAACAGTTGCGCCCGGTTTCGTATCGCAAGAAAGTCATATCTGCATGGATTTTGTAACCCCGCTTGCGGTCGAAAAGGCCGGCTGATAAAAAAGTTGCCCCGCCGGGCTGACCCCGGCGGACCCATCCGGGTTCGTGTATTGCCTTCGCTCCAGTGGTCCCATGCTGCCGTCCGTGCCATTCGCTCCCCGCCTTTCCTCCCGCCGCCTGAGCATGGCCGTGCTCGCTGCCTGGGGGATGGTTGCGTGCGCCCAGCCCGTGCAGCAGGCGGCAGACAGCGCGCTGCTGGCCCCGCCGCAGCTCGGAGCACCGCCCGCCGTGCCGCCGGTGGCCACGGTCGCGGTTCCTCCGGCATCGAGCGAATCCGCCGCGCCGGCCGCCGATCCGCTGGGCGCCCTGCTCGATGCGGCCGCGGACGGCGCTGGGGCCTCCGTGCCGGCGCCGGACAGTGGCGCCTCAGCCTCAGCCTCAGCCCCCGCCCCCGCTCCTGCGAACGACGGTGCCGCCACGGCCCAGGCCGCGCCGCCGGACCAGCCTGGCCAACCGCTGGACCAGCCCGCGGCGCCCGCCGCTGCCGGCGAGCCCGGGCAGGCGCAGGTCGACCCGTCCACCGGCGAGGCGCCTGCCGCCGAGGAGCCGGTCGAACTGGCCGGCCCGCCGGAGCCGCCGCCCCCGCCGCCGGTGGTGCTGTTCCCCGAGCGCGTCGGCGTCTTCGTTCCCGATCCCCCTGCGCCGGCGCCGGCGCAGCAGGGCGAGGCCAGCGCCGAGACGCCGCCGGACGCGCCGCCTGTCTTCGCCTCCAGCCTCCCCGCGATGGAGCCGGCGGAGGAATCGGTATGGCGGTTGAGCTACAGCGGCCGCGCGGCCTACGAGGAGCGCCGCTCGTCGAGCCGGGTTTGTCCTGGCGCCGGCCTGTCCAGCGGCCTGGGCTCCGGCGTGGCGTGCCGCAGTACCGGGGAGGTGAGCGTCAAGGAATCGCTGCTGTCGCTGGACGGCGGCGGCCAGGTGCAGGTCGTGGCCAAGGCGCGCGGCACCGAGGCCACCACGGTCAACGGTCGGCCGGCCGCCGTCGATCCGTACCAGCTCGTGCCGCAGTTCTATACCGCGGTCAGCGGCCTGTCCGAGCTCGACGGCGCGACGATGTGGATGGGCCGGCGCGACGTGTCTCCCTTCCTGCTGTCATCCGGCCTGCTGCCGCCGACGTCCAACGCAATGCGCTTCGGCGTGGACAACGCCCGCGTCGGCAGCGTCGGCCTGAGCTACCAGTTCACCGCCCGCGACGAGACCAATGGCCAGCACCTGCCCAGCTACCATTCGCTGCGCACCGGCCCGATCCGCACCAACGACCGCGGCTCGCTGCAGCTGGGCTTTACGCGCGTCGAATCGCAGGATCCCTCGCAGGATGCCGGCAGCGCCTGGTGGGCGTCCGCGCTGCACGAACAGAAAGGCGTGCTCGCCGGCACCAACCGGCTGGGGGTGCAGTACGGCAGCGGCAGCCGCACCGCCATGACGGGCTATACCGGCATGGGCGCCTCGCTCTCGCGCGTGCGCGTGGCCGAGTCGATGGAATGGAAGGGACAGTCCGGCCTCGGCGGCTCGGTGGAATCGAGCATGCAGTTCGACCAGTCGGCGCTGGGTACGCTGCAGTGGATGGCGACCCGGGTGCGCCCGAGCTACGTCGCCAGCGACCAGTTCAAGCTGACCTTCGAGGTTGCGCACGACCAGATCTCGTCGGGCTTCGGCGCCAGCGGCCAGCGCACCGCGCTAACGGTGGCGCCGACCTTCACGCTGGGCAAGTCTGCCGGAAACGCGAACCTGCGCGCCTTCTACACCTATAGCCGCTCCAACGATGTCGAGGGCATCTCCTTCGCCGCGCCGGCCGAGGCCTGGGCCTCGCAGGCTTCGGGGTCGATCTTCGGCATCCAGCTCAACCGGCGCTGGTAAGGCGCGCGCGCTCCCGCGGCCGCCGTAGAGTCCCTGCGATTCAGGCGAACTGCACCGCGTAGACGGGCGGCAGATGGGCCGACAGGCATTGCCAGTGGTCCCCGCCGTCCTCGGTCGCCCATAGCGCCCCGGTCGTCGATCCCATGGCAAGACGCTCGCCGGTGGCATCGACGGCCAGTCCATGGCGGTAGACCAGATCGTAGGCCGGCGGCGGCGGCAGGCCGTCATGCAGCGCTTCGAAAGAGCCCCCGCCATCGCGCGTGCGCGTCACCACCAGCCGCCCGTCCACCGGCACCCGGCATTCGTCCTTGACCGCCGGCACGAACCAGGCGGTATCGGGATCGCGCGGATGCACCGCCACCGCAAAGCCGAAGCTGGACGGGCTGGCCACCACGCGGCGCCATGACCGGCCGCCATCGGTGGAGCGGAAGATGCCGTCGTGATGCTGCACCCATAGCGCATCGGGCTGCGCCGCGCAGTGCGCCATGCGGTGGGGGTCCTGGATATTCGGATCCTCGCTGCGCTCGGGTGGCATATAGCCGGCGCTCATGCCGGCCGTGGTGGCGCGCCAGCTCTCGCCGCCATCGGTGGTCTGCCACACGCCGCCGCACGAGACCGCGACCGACACATGGCGGCTGTCGCGCGGATCGACGCAGATCGAATGGATGCCGGGATAGTCGTAGCCGCCGCCGAACCATTCGGCGCGCTCCGGCCGGTCCCACAAGGGGCGGTTCAGCGCCCAGCTCGCGCCGCCGTCGCGGGACTGGAAAAGGCCCCCCGGTATGGTGCCGGCCCATAGCACGCCCGGCTCGTCGGCGCCGCCCGTCTCCAGTGACCAGATCTGCTGCAGCGTCCACGGTGCCGGCGGCGGACGGTCGGGCTGGTCCGCGGCCGAAGCGGATGGTGCAGCGGCCATCTCGCCCTCGGGCTGCGGCGGATATTCCGGCGCCGCGCAGGCGGTCCAGGCCTGGGACCCGGACGGACGCCGCCACAGCTTCACGCCGAAGTGGCCGAGATTGAGCGCGGCGTACCAGGTGCCGTCGCGCGCGTCGGCCAGCGCGATGCTGACGGGTTCGCCGAGGAAATGCGTTTCGGCATGGTGCCAGCGGCCCTCGTGCTGACGGTGCAGCACCAGCAGTCCCTTGCGTGTGGCAACGAGAAGGCGATCGCTCATGTCGACAGGCTCCGTGGTTCAACCGCCGGACAACGCCTGCACCACGTAGACACGGCTCGCTTCGCCGACGTGGTCGCTCATCCGTCGGCGATCGCGTATGGCCGTGCCGTCGACGAATACGGCGACGTGCCGGCGCAACTGTCCCTGGTCATCGACGATGTAGTGGCGCAGTTCCGGCTGCAACTGGAATACCGCTTGCAGCGCGTCGTTCACGGTGCTCGCCCGCACTTCGCGATCGGGACTCGCGACGTGCCGCTGGATGGCAGGGGCAAAGACGATATGGGGCATGGCGGCAGTCCCGGCAAAACGACCCATCCAGTGTAGGACGCGAAATGCCGTTGCTTCGCAGCAATGCTGCGAATGGCGGGAATCGGCGAGAGGGGGAAAGCTGGGACGGCGCGGAAGGCGGCGCCAATGCGCGAAGCAAGCCGGCCGGAGAACCGGCGTCTTCACCGCGGACGGTGAAGACGCCGCCTGGCAGTCCTGTCTTTTTTGTGCGTTTGTCTACTGCATCGACGGCGCGCGTAGCCAGGCCGGCGCCGAAGTCGCGCATGACCTTTATCGAACACCCCGCAGCCATGCGCGGGTCGCAGTCTATCAATTCCTTCGCGGCCGCGGCGGCGTGGGGACAACGATTTTGGAACGTTGGCCAAATCGGCGCGCAAGTTGGCGAAAACGGCACCGGGCCTCCCCGGGCCAATTCAGCGCGCGGATATTCGGCAAGGGGAAAGCGAAAACGGGGAAAGCCGAAACGGCGGGATGCGGACGCGGCGTCCGAACTGAAGACTGCAAAAGGAAACGGAGGCCGAAGCCTCCGTTTCCTTTTCAACCTGGTGGCCTGGGACGGAATCGAACCGCCGACACAAGGATTTTCAATCCTCTGCTCTACCGACTGAGCTACCGGGCCAAAGAAGCGAAACTATAGCAGCGCTTTTTTTGACGGTCAACCCTTCGCAACGCATTTGACGATGAGAGGGGTAGCCCCGGCCTGACCTTACTGCTCCGCGGGCTCGGGCTTGTTGCGGCCCAGTTCGACGCCCAGCTGCTTGAGCTTGCGGTACAGGTGGGTACGCTCCAGGCCGGTCTTCTCGGCCACGCGCGTCATGCTGCCGTGCTCGCGCAGCAGGTGATATTCGAAGTAGGCCCGCTCGAACAGGTCGCGCGCCTCGCGCAGCGGCATGTCGAACGAGAAATGCATCTCGGCTTCGGGCAGGCGCTGGGCCGCACCGTTGGGCGCCGCCTCGGGCGCGGCGGCCTGAACCGGTTCGCGCGCCGCGTCCAGCGCCGGCGCGGCCGTGGCCGGAGTGCTGCGCGGCTTTTCGTGGCCGCGCGCCAGTCCCTGCTCCACCGCCGCCAGCAGTTTCTGCAGGGCGATCGGTTTTTCGAGGAAATTCAACGCGCCGATCTTGGTCGCCTCGACGGCGGTGTCGATGGTCGCGTGGCCCGACATCATGATGACGGGCATGGTGAGCTGGCCCTGCGAGGACCATTCCTTGAGCAGCGTAACGCCGTCGGTATCCGGCATCCAGATATCGAGCAGTACCAGATCCGGCGTATTGCCCGACCGATATTCGCGCGCTTTCTGGGCATTTTCGGCGACTTCGACCACATGGCCTTCGTCGCTGAGAATTTCCGAGAGCAATTCCCGGATACCCATTTCGTCATCGACTACGAGGATCGTTGCCATACTTCCCCTCTTAACCCCACCGCGGCGTTCCGGTACGGAGCGCTACTTTTTGACTATGCCAGTTTAACGAACAGGATGGAGATCTGCGCCCCGATAATCTCGGAGCCTTCCATGCGATTGCGCAATTCGATGCGCGCGCCATGCTCGTCTATGATCTTCTTTACCATCGCCAGGCCCAGACCGGTGCCTTTTGCCTTGGTGGTCACGTATGGTTCGAATGCGCGGCTCAAAATGCGCGGGGCGAATCCGGGGCCATTGTCCGCGATGGTTAACTTGACAGCCTGCCGATTTTCGCCGGCAGGGTCTTTGTATTCTACAGGCTCGGTGTGCAGAGCGATACGGGGCGCCGGCCGGGCCGCCGCGACGTTCTCCGCGACCGCATCCTGCGCGTTCTGCAGCAGGTTGTGAATGACCTGGCGCAACTGCGTGGGATCGCCCTTGATTTCGGGCAGCGAGGCGGCCAGGTGCGGATGGATGACCGCGTGTTCCTGCGAGGCCGGATCGTCGATGCCATACAGGTGCAGGACCTCGGCCACGAGCCCGTTGAGCTGCAGCGATTGCAGCATGGCCGGCGGCGTGCGCGCGTAGTCGCGGAAATCATCGACCATGCGTTTCATCGCGGCCACCTGGTTGACGATGGTGGTGGCGCCGCGCTTGAGCACCTCGGCCTCGGGACCATCGAGCTTGGGCGAGAGCTTCATCTGCAGGCGCTCGGCCGATAGCTGGATCGGCGTGAGCGGGTTCTTGATCTCGTGCGCCAGCCGGCGTGCCACCTCGCCCCACGCGACCGAACGCTGCGCCGAGATGACATCCGAAATATCGTCGAACACGACCACGTAGCCGGGCTCCGCGGTGTCGGTGAGCGTGCTGTCGCCACCGGGCAGGCGCGCGCCGCGCACCAGCAGCGTCAGCGGCTGTTCCTCGTCGCCCTGCGCGATCTCGATCTGCTTCTGCCAGTGTTCCGCGCCGCCCAGCATCTTGCTGGTGCTCTGCTCGGTAAATGCCTGGCGCACGATGTCGCCAAAGGCCTCCAGGCCCGGGATCCTGTCGATGCACTGCCCGACAGCGTCGCCGAAGGGCCGGCGGAAGATGCGTTCGGCGCCGGGGTTGGCCGTGACGAGCTCGAACTGGCGATCGAACACGAGCACGCCGGCGGTCAGGTTCTGCAGCACGCTCTCGAGGAACGCCTTCGAGTGCTCCAGCGCGGCGCGATTGGCCTCCACGGCCATGCGAGCCTCGGACAGCTGCCGCGTCATCATGTTGAACTGCTGGGTCAGCATGCCAAGTTCGTCGCGGCTCTTGAGCTCGCGCTTGGGCGAGAGGTCGCCCTCGGCCACTTCCTTGGTTCCCTGCAGCAGCATCAGCAGCGGCCGCGCCAGCTGCCCGCCGAGCAGCAGCGCAAGCATCACCGCGATGAACACCGCGAGAAACAGCGTGAGCGTCAGCGTGCCGATATACATCTTGCGCAGGCCCGTGCGGCCCAGCGCCTTTTCCTGGTACTCCTGATAGGCGCGCTGGACCTCGTCGGCATTGCGCGCCAGCACCGCGGGCACCGGATGGACGATCTGCAGGTAACGCTCCTCGCGGACGGTGTCGCCCAGGAGGCCGAACCCGATCGAGGCGGAATCCTCGGGACGGCGCTCGACCGACAGGCCCGATCCCGCCCATTGCCCCCGCAAGGTCGCCGAGCCCGCGCCGCTTTGCCCGGGCTGCGCACCCACGCCGCCATCGCCGCTGGCCGGTGCCGGGCCAAGCGGGATGATCACGCGCAGCCGGTACAGGTGCGTGCCGTCGGCGCGGTCGGCCGGCGCGTGATTGTCGGGGTCGCCCGCGGAAGGATCGGTGCCGCCCTCGACTGCCGCGTAGCCGCCGGCAAGGCGCGCCTGCTCGGCCAGCACCGCCGAGGGCAGGCTGGGTACCAGCGACACGTAGCTGCTCGATGCGCTGGCGATGACCCGGCCGCTGCCGGTGAAGATGGACGCTTCCTGCAGGCCGTATTGCTCGCGCAGCCGGTTCAGCTGCAGCGAACTGGTGGGCTCGGAAGACGCGGTGATCTGGTCGGCCATCTGCCTCGCCTTGCCCTGCACGTCGGCCAGCGCGCTATCGATGATGGAGCGGCCCAGGTTCAGCCCGGCCTCGAGCGCCGTTTCCACGCGCACGTCGAACCACGACTCGATGCTGCGCGAGACGAACTGCAGCGACACCAGATAGATCAGCACGCCCGGCAGCACGCCGACCACGCCGAAGAACACCGCGAGCTTGGTCATCAGGCGCGCGCCGAACTTGCCGCGTCGGTAGCGCACCCACAGCGTGATCGCCAGCGCGCCGATGATCAGCACCAGCAGCACGCCGATAACAAGGTTCACCTTGTACAGCAGCGTGAAATAGCGGTCGAAGAATTCGGTATTGGCCGATGCGCCGGCCAGCAGGCCCACCAGCACCAGCGCGAGAAAGACGATGATGCCGACCAGCACGCGCGAGACCACCCGTCGCAGGCGGCCGTCGAGGAAATTGCCGAGCCTGCGTTTCATGATCGCCGCGCGCGGCCGGCCATGCCCGGGATCGGGCTCCACGCCAGCGCGCGCAGGTTGGGTCCGGGGCGCTGTTCTCGCGCGGCCGGCGCCGAGGCGGGCGGCGTCGCGGCCGGCGGCGAGGCGGGCGAAGGCGGCGCACTGGCCGGTGCCGCGGGCGCAGGGGCCGCCGGCGCGGGGGCGGACGAAGGCGCGGGCGCGGGCAGCGGTGGCGAGGCCGGTGCGGGGAACGGAGGGGCGGGCGGCGTGGGCGGGGGCGGTGGCGGCGTGCGCGGCTCCAGCGAAACCGTGTAGTCGAACCGGCGCCATTCGGAGGCCAGATTCCAGTCGCGCGTGTTGACCGCGTTGATCTGGAACGGCTTGGGCAGTTGCGACAGGTCCAGCCGCATGCGCACTTCGGCCTGATAGGTCTCGCCCACCTTGACCACATTGCGCTCGAACACGCGCCAGCCGCGCACATGGCGGATAAAGTCGAGCGCGCCCTTGAGCCGCGTGAACGGCAGTTGCAGCCCGCCGGTGGACACGCGGTATTGCCGGGTGAGCGGATGGTAGGACAGCCGCACGCTGCGCGTCGTATTGACTGGCTTGTCGTCGAACCAGTACCAGCGCGGACGGCTCAACTGGAAGTCGATGGCGAAATACAGCGAGATGCCCTTGTGCAGCGCGTCTTCCAGGGCCGGGGTCAGTTCGAAGTCGAAGCTTGCGCTCAGGTCGAAGCCGCCCTCCTGGTAATCGATGCGGGCCTCCGTCACCTCGATGACCTGCGCGCTGGCGGTGGGCGGCAGCATCAGCAGCGCCCCCACCACGAGGACCGCCCACAGCAGGAAGCGCATCAGCCCAGCCCGGGCCCGGGATGGAGCGCGGGCCGCGCCGGCCGGATACGGGAGGGTCGCATTGTCGTCATGGACGCGGAAGACGGACAAGCGAAGCGATCTCGGCATCGGGCTGGCGGTAAGTGCTCAGGGGCGTTTCTGGAAGCGGGCGTAGAAGAAGCCGTCGTGATCCGACGGCAGGCTGGCGTGGCCGCCGGTCCCGCTACCAGCCACATCCCGCGTCTGCGTGCCGGGCAGCATCTGGCCGGGCGCCTGCAATCGTATCGCATCTGGTAGCTGGGCACCAAACCAGCGGGCCTGCTCCTCGCCCTCCGTTGGGAAAATAGAACAGGTCACATAGAGCAGGATGCCGCCCGGCTTGAGCAGGGGCCACAGCTGCGAAACGATGCGGCGCTGTTCGTTCACGAGGCGCGCGATATCGTCTTCGCGCCGCACCCAGCGGATATCGGGATGGCGGCGCACGATGCCCGAGGCCGAGCACGGCACGTCGGCCAGGATGCGGTCGAAGGGCTCGCCGTCCCACCACGTCTGGGGCCGGCTGGCATCGCCGACCACGATCTCGGCCTGCTGCGACAGCCGCGCCAGGTTCTCCTCGATGCGCTCGGCGCGCACCGCGTCGCTCTCCACCGCGGTCACGTGGACCCGCGCGAGCTCCAGCAGATGGCCTGTCTTGCCGCCGGGCGCCGCGCAGGCATCGAGCACGCGCATGCCATCGGCCAGTTCCAGCAGCGGAGCGGCCAGCTGCGCGCCGGCATCCTGCACCGACACGTCCCCCGCGTCGAAGCCGGGAATCATCGATACGGGGAACGGGCGAACCAGCCGCACCGCCTGCGGGCCGATGGCGCGCGCCGCCATGCCGGCATCGGCCACGCGTCCCAGATAGTCCTGCACGGATACGCGCGCGGTATTGACGCGCAGCGTCATCGGCGGCCGCGTGTTGGCATGCTCGGCCAGCGCCTGCCACTGCTGGGGATACGCCTCGCGCAGCGTGCGCAGCCACCACGGCGGCAGGTTCCAGCGTGCCTCCTCGTCCTGGCGCGCATCGGCCAGCAGCGCATTGCGCTCGCGCACGAAGCGGCGCAGCACCGCGTTGACCATGCCGCGCGCATGCGCGGTCTTCGGTTCGGAGGCGGCGGCGCTCACTGCTTGGTCCACCACCGTGAAATCGGTGTAGCCGCCGCGGTCCCGGTCGTTGTCGCTCGCCTTGTCGTCGCTGCCACGCTTGCCTTCGTTGTCGATCAGCAGGGTCAGGGCCACCGCGAGCAGAGAGTCCACCAGTGCGCCCGGCGGGCGCGACACCATGCGCGTGACCAGCAGGCGCACGGTGCCGAACTGCCGCATGGTGCGGTAGGCCAGGTCCTGCAGCGCGCCGCGCGTGGCGGCGTCGGCCTGGCGGTCCAGCCGGAATTGCGACGCGGCGGCCTCGATGGCCTGCGGCAGCGCGCTGCCTTCGTTGACGCCGCGCACGGCGGCGGCGGCGGCCAGCATTTGGAAAGCTAGGGATTCACGAGGCAGGCGCATGACTTCAATACGGAAATGCCGGCACGGCCGGCGGGAACGACGAATACGGCGGGAGCGGAATCAGGTCAGGCAGGCGGCGAGCCCCTTGGCAAAACGGCTGCCCAAATAAAAGCCCGCCGATTCCACGCGGAATACGGCGGGCAGTTTACCCTGTGCGCGCATGGCGCCTGCCCGGGGCGGCTTGCCGATGCCACCGCGGCGTCGCCCGCGCCCTCGTCAGAGTGGATAGGTGCCGGTCTGCGCCATCTGCATCAGCCGCGCGACACGCTCCTCGGTGGACGGGTGCGTCGAGAACAGATTGGCGATGCCGCCGCCCGACAGCGGGTTCATGATCATCATCTGCGCCGTGGACGGATTGGCTTCGGCCGCCTGGAACGGGATGCCCTGCGCATAGCGGTGGATCTTGTCCAGCGCCATCGCCAGCGCCTGCGGATCGCCGCTGATCTGTGCGCCGCCGCGGTCCGCCTCGAACTCGCGCGCCCGCGAGATCGCCATCTGGATCAGCGAGGCCGCCAGCGGTGCCAGGATGGCCACCGCGATGCCGGCGATCGGATTCGTCCGGTTGCCTTCGGCATCGCGCCCGCCGAAGAACATGGCGAAGTTGGCGAGCGCCGCGATGGCGCCGGCCATGGTCGCGGCGATGGTCGAGATCAGGATATCGCGGTGCTGCACGTGGGCCAGCTCGTGCGCCATCACGCCGCGCAGTTCGCGGTCCGACAGCACGCGCATGATGCCCGTGGTGGCCGCCACCGCGGCGTTCTCGGGATTGCGGCCCGTGGCGAAGGCGTTGGGCGCGTCCTCGTCGATCAGGTAGACGCGCGGCATGGGCAGGTTGGCGCGCTGCGCCAGGTCCTGCACCATCGCATAGAACTGGGGCGCGGTGCTGGCATCGACCTCGCGCGCGTTGTACATGCGCAGGACCAGCTTGTCCGAGAACCAGTACGAAAAGAAGTTCATGCCCAGCGCCATCACCAGCGCGAACATCATGCCGCTGCGCCCGCCGATCATGCCGCCGATGACGATGAACAGCGCCGTGATGGCCGCCATCAGCATGAAGGTCTTGACCCAGTTGAACATTGCAGTGATCTCCGTGACATCGTCGTGCCGCGCGGTGGTCCCGTAGCGGGCCACGCCGCCCGGAATTCGGAGCGGGGCGCGGTGTCACTTAGATGATGCCGCGGCCTGTGAATTCAACCTTTTTGGACGAATGGCCCCGGGGTGGCGCAACGTGCCGGGCGGGGGCGCGAGGTGCGGCGCGGGACCGCTTCGGGGGCTAGTCGGCCCGCTGGGGCAGCACGCACAGCGTGCCGGCCGGCATGGGCATGCCCTGCAGGAATTCGCGCGCCGGCAGGCGGCGCCCGCCGGGCTTCTGGAGCAGAGTGACGCGCAGCGCGCCCTCGCCGCAGGCGATCACCACGCCGTCGGCATCGGCCGCGAGCACGGTGCCGGGTTCGCCCCCGGCCTCGATGGCCTGCGCCTGCCAGCACTTGATGGCGGTGTCGCCCACCTGCACCGTCGCGCCCGGAAACGGATCGAAGGCGCGCACCTGGCGCGCCAGCTCGGCGGCGGGCCGGCGCAGATCCAGGCGCGCCTCGTCCTTGCCGATCTTCTCGGCATAGGTGACGCCCGCCTCCGGCTGCGGCGTCGCGGCCAACCCGCCCTCGGCCCGCAGCCGGCGCAGCGCGTCGACGATCATCCGCGCGCCGAGCGCGGCCAGCGTGTCATGCAGTTGCGCCGTGGTCGTGTCCGGCCCGATGGGCACGGCCTCGCGCGCGATCATGGCGCCGGTATCGAGCCCTTCGTCCATCTGCATCAGGGTGATGCCGGTCTCGGCGTCGCCCGCCTCGATGGCGCGGTGGATCGGTGCGGCGCCGCGCCAGCGCGGCAGCAGCGAGGCGTGGATATTCAGGCAGCCGTGGCGCGGCAGTGCCAGCACCTCGGCCGGCAGGATCAACCCGTAGGCCGCGACCACCATCACGTCGGGCGCGCAGGCGGCCAGCGCATCGACAGCGGCGCCGGCCTCCTCGGGATACTTGCCATGCCGGCGCAGCGAACGCGGCTGCAGGATGGGCGCGAGACCCTGCGCGACGGCGTACTGCTTGACGGGACTGGCCTGCAACTGCATGCCGCGACCGGCGGGCCGGTCCGGCTGGCTCAGCACCGCCACCACCGGAAAGCCGGCCGCGTGGATCGCCTCGAGCGCGGCCCGGGCGAATTCCGGCGTGCCGGCAAACGCCACGCGCAGGGCGCCGGCATGCGGTGCGGGCGTGGCGGAGTCGAGGGGGAAGGCGGAGTCTGACATCGGCGGTTCGCGTGAGAGGGGTCCGGAAAACGGCACCGGCCGCGTGGGCGGCCGGCTCGGGTGCTTGCGAAGCGTTGGGGCGCCGGCTTACATGCGGCTGCGCGAGCGCTTCTGCAGCTTGGACTTGATGCGGTTGACCTTCAGCGGCGACAGGTATTCCACGAAGACCTTGCCCTTCAGGTGATCCATTTCGTGCTGGATGCAGACGGCGAGCAGGTCGTCCGCGTCGAGCTCGAAGGTCTCGCCCTTTTCGTTCAGCGCCCGTACCCGCACGCGGTCGGGGCGTTCCACGCGGTCGTAGACCTCGGGCACCGACAGGCAGCCCTCTTCCCATACCTTTCGGTTGTCGCTGGCCCAGACGATCTCGGGATTGATGAACACGCGCAGCTCGTCGCGGGTCTCCGAGGTATCGATGACGATGACCTGTTCGTGCACGTCGACCTGCGTCGCGGCCAGGCCGATGCCGGGCGCCTCGTACATCGTCTCGGCCATGTCCTTGACCAGTTGGCGAATGCGGTCATCCACTTCGGCCACGGGTTTGGCGACGATATGCAGGCGGGGATCGGGGTAGGTCAGGATGTCCAGTTTAGCCATGATGCGGGGGCGCAACGCCGGCGATGATGCCCGTGAGGGCCGCGTTGCGGCGGCAGGGGTTTACATGCAGAATCGGGGCGCAAGTACAAAAATTCAAGGCGCGCCGCAAGCAGGCACGCTCTCCAGGGTCAATCCGGTCCAGCCACGGGCCGGTCAGGAAAATGCGCGATCTTACCAAAGAACACCAGGCGGTGTCGGGCCGCGGGTTGCCCACGTTCGCACTCCTGATGCTCGGCGCCGCCGGCATCACCTTCCCCTCCTCCCAGGCCGTTTCGGCCGACCTCCCCGTCACTCCAGCACAGCACGCCCAGGCCGATCTCGCGGCGCGGCAGGGGATACCCGCGAGCGATCTGGCCGCGGGTGCGCCCTCGCAGTACCGGGTACGCAAGGGCGACACGCTGTGGGGCATCTCGTCCCAATTCCTGCGCCAGCCCTGGCGCTGGCCCGAGCTGTGGGGCATGAATCGGCAGCAGATCCGCAATCCCCACCTGATCTATCCCGGCCAGGTGCTGTACCTGATCCAGCGCGACGGGCGCGCCTGGCTGTCCACCGCGCCCGCAGCCGCCGCCGGCGACGTGGTACGGCTCTCGCCCGGTGTGCGCGACGGCGATGCGCAGGCCAGCGCCATCGCCAGCATCCCGGCCGGCGATATCGAGCCTTTCCTCATCCGCCCGCTGGTGGTGGACCAGGGCACGCTGGACACGTCGGCCCGCATCGTCGCCCTGCCCGAGGCCCGGGTCTACATGGGGCGCGGCGATACCGCCTATGCGCGGGGCATCGTCGGCGACGCGGCGGGCAGCGACTGGCAGGCGTACAAGCCCGTCAGCCCGATCAGCGATCCGCGCACGGGCAAGGTGCTTGGCTACGAGGCGCAATACCAGGGCAACGTGCGGCTGGTGCGGGGACCGCAGGGACCCGATGCGGTATCCACCGTCACCGTCACGCAGGCGGTGCAGGAGATGGGGCCCGGCACGCTGCTGATGCCGCAGCCGGCGCGCGAGCCCGTGCGCTACGTGCCCCATGCGCCGGCGTCGGCCGTGGACGGCGTCGTGGCCGCGGTCTACGGCGGCGTCAAGTACGGCGGGGCCAAGCAGGTGGTGGTGCTCAACGTGGGTAGCGCGGCGGGACTGGAGCCGGGCACGGTGCTGGCGCTGTCGCGCACCGGCGGCGTGGTCAGGGATGTCACCGACAACGCGCGTCCCATCACGCTGCCCAACGAGCGCTATGGCCTCGCCTTCGTGTTCCGCGTGTTTCCGGGACTGGCCTATGCGCTGGTGACGGACGCGTCCAACACGGTCGAGGTCGGCGACCAGGTCACCTCGCCGCGTTGAGCGGATCTTGAGCGTTCCCCTCGTCCCGGCGGCCGCGGCCGCCGCCACCACGCGCGATCCCGACGAGGTCGCCGCGTGGTTGCGGCTGACCATGGCCCCGGGCCTGCGCCCGGCCACCGTACGGCGGCTGCTCGCCCTCTTCGGCCTGCCCGAGCGGATGTTGCGCCTGGGCGCGGCGCGCTTGGCCACCGTGCTGCCGGCGCCCGCGGCGCGCGCCCTGCTGGCCCCACCGGACGCCCGCATGGCGGCACTGATCGCGCGCACCGTCGCGTGGCTGCGCGAGCCGGGTCACCATCTGGTGACGCTCGCGGACGGCGCCTATCCCCGCGCGCTGCTGGACCTGGCCGATGCGCCGCCGTTGCTGCATGTGCGCGGCGACCTGGCCGCACTGCACGGCCAGGCGGTGGCCATCGTCGGCGCGCGCAATGCCACGTTGCAGGGCGGGCGCGATGCCCGCGCCGTCGCCCAGGCGCTGTCCGGCTCGGGCGTGACGGTGGTGTCCGGCATGGCGCTGGGCATCGACGCCGCCGCGCATGCGGGCGCGCTCGATGCCGCGGGCGCCACCGTCGCCGTGGTTGGCACGGGCGTGGACGTGGTCTATCCGTCCCGCCATCGGGTGCTGGCCGACCGTATCGCGGGACAGGGCGCCATCGTCAGCGAGTTCGCGCTCGGCACGCCGCCGCGGGCGCACCACTTCCCCCAGCGCAACCGCATCATCGCGGCCCTGTCGCGCGGCGTGCTGGTGGTAGAGGCGGCGCTGCGCTCGGGCTCGCTGATCACGGCGAGGCTGGCGGCCGAACTCGGGCGCGATGTCTTCGCCATGCCGGGCTCGATCCACGCGCCGCTTGCGCGCGGCTGCCACCGGCTGATCCGCGACGGCGCCGCGCTGGTCGAAAGCGCGCAGGACGTGCTGGACGAACTGGGCCTCGGCCGCCGCGCGTCGCCGCCAAAGGGTTCGGCGCGCCCCGCCGTGACGGCGGTTCCCGCCGATGCGCTCGGCGCCGCCCTTGCCCACGATCCCCTGACGATCGACGCCATCTGCGAGCGTTGCGGGCTGAGCCCGGAGGCCGTGGTCGCCGAACTTTTCCGGCTGGAAATGGACGGAGGGGTGGAACGCCTGCCGGGCGGCCGGTATCGGCGCCTGGCCGCGCAATAAGGGGACTCGCGCGGCAAGCCGCTACAATCCCCTGATGTCGAGTGGCTGAAAAGCCTCATGTTTACTGGCCCATGACCGTTTACTTCCCCGAGCACGATCTGCCCGCACTGGCGCAGGCGCTGGCGCAACGCCCCGGTGGCCGCCTGGTGGCGTGCCTGTGCGCGGACTGGTGCGGCACGTGCAAGGAATATCTGGTGGCATTCCGGGGGCTGGCCGAGCGCTGCCCCGACGATTGCTTTGTGTGGATCGATATCGAAACCCATGCCGACCGGCTTGGCGATATCGACGTCGAGAATTTTCCGACCGTGCTGGTGCAGGGCGTGGGCGCCGCCGAACCGCAGTTTTATGGCACCCTGCTGCCGCATATCGAAACGCTGGAGCGCATGCTGGCGCGCGGCGGCGCGATGCATGCGGCGGGCGCCGGGGCGCCGGACGTGCTGGGCTGGCTGGCGCCCGGGGCCGGCTTGCACCGGCCTTGACAGCCCGCTTATTATTGGCGCCTCGTGGCTCCCGGGAGCCTCAAAGCGTCTGTTTACATATAGTGCAGTGCAATTCGCGGGTCGCCACGACGGCGGCCGGCAAGGATCCCTTCCATGTCTAAAGCCCTCATCATCGCGGAAAAGCCATCGGTTGCCGCCGATATCGCGCGCGCCCTCGGGGGCTTTACCAAGCACGACGAGTACTTCGAAAGCGATGACTACGTGCTGTCGTCGGCGGTGGGCCACCTCGTGGAAATTGCCGCGCCGGACGACTACGAGGTCAAGCGTGGCAAGTGGAGCTTCGCCAATCTGCCCGTGATCCCGCCGCACTTCGACCTGCGCCCCATCGCCAAGTCCGAGTCGCGCCTGAAGGTGCTGAACCGGCTGATCAAGCGCAAGGACGTGACCCGCCTGATCAATGCCTGCGACGCGGGGCGCGAGGGCGAACTGATCTTCCGGCTGATCGTGCAGCAGGCCAAGGCCAAGCAGCCGATCCAGCGCCTGTGGCTGCAGTCCATGACGCCCGCGGCGATCCGCGACGGCTTCGCCAGCCTGCGCGAGGACGCCGACATGCTGCCGCTGGCCGATGCCGCGCGCTGCCGCTCGGAGGCCGACTGGCTGGTGGGCATCAACGGCACGCGTGCGATGACCGCGTTCAACAGCAAGGGCGGCGGCTTTTTCCTGACCACGGTGGGCCGCGTGCAGACGCCCACGCTGTCGATCGTGGTGGAGCGCGAGGAGAAGATCAAACACTTCGTGCCGCGCGACTACTGGGAGGTGCGCGCCGAGTTCATCGCCGCCGCCGGCCTGTACGAAGGGCGCTGGTTCGATCCGAAGTTCAAGAAGAACGAGTTCGATCCCGAGGCGCGCGAGTCGCGGCTGTGGAGCGAGGCCGAGGCCAAGAGCATCGTCGCCGCCTGCCGCGACAAGACCGGCACGGTGACCGAGGAGTCCAAGCCCACCACGCAGCAGTCGCCGGCGCTGTTCGACCTGACCAGCCTGCAGCGCGAGGCCAATTCCCGCTTCGGCTTCTCGGCCAAGAACACGCTGGGCCTGGCGCAGGCGCTGTATGAAAAGCACAAGGTGCTGACCTACCCGCGTACCGATTCGCGCGCGCTGCCCGAGGACTACCTTGGCACGGTCAAGGACACCATGGAGATGCTGGCCGACAGCTCGCCGAACTATCTGCCGCATGCGAAGAAGGTGCTCAACAACGGCTGGGTCAAGCCGAACAAGCGCATCTTCGACAACAGCAAGATCAGCGACCACTTCGCCATCATCCCGACGCTGCAGGCGCCCAAGAACCTGTCCGAGCCCGAGCAGAAGCTGTACGACCTGGTGGTGCGCCGCTTCCTGGCGGTGTTCTTCCCCGCGGCCGAATTCCAGGTCACCACGCGTGTGACCGAGGTCGCCGGCCACCACTTCAAGACCGAAGGCAAGGTGCTGGTCAATCCGGGCTGGCTGGTGATCTATGGTCGCGAGGCGCAGGGCGACGAGGCCAACCTGGTGGCCGTGGCCAAGGACGAGAAGGTCAAGACCGACAAGGTCGAATCGGTGGGCCTGACCACCAAGCCGCCGGCGCGCTACAACGAAGCGTCGCTGCTGTCGGCGATGGAAGGCGCCGGCAAGCTGGTGGACGACGACGCGCTGCGCGAGGCCATGGCGGGCAAGGGGCTGGGTACGCCGGCCACGCGCGCGGCCATCATCGAGGGCCTGCTCACCGAGAAATACCTGGTGCGCGAGGGCCGCGAACTGATTCCCACGGCCAAGGCGTTCCAGCTGATGACGCTGCTGCGCGGGCTGGGCGTGCAGGAGCTGACCCAGGCCGAGCTGACCGGCGAGTGGGAGCACAAGCTGGCGCAGATCGAGCGCGGGCGCCTCAAGCGCGACGAGTTCATGCGCGAGATCGCGCAGATGACGCAGCAGATCGTCAAGCGGGCCAAGGAGTACGACAGCGACACCATCCCGGGCGACTACGCGACGCTATCCACGCCGTGTCCGGAGTGCGGCAGCCAGGTGCGCGAGAACTACCGCCGCTTTGCCTGCACCGCGTGCGATTTCTCGATCAGCAAGATTCCCGGCGGCCGCCAGTTCGAGCTGGAGGAAGTGGAAGAGCTGCTGCGCGAGAAGACCATCGGGCCGCTGCAGGGCTTCCGCAGCAAGATGGGCCGGCCCTTCGCCGCCATCCTCAAGCTCGCGAAGGACGACGACGGCCACTACAAGATGGAGTTCGACTTCGGCCAGAACGACGACGACAACGACGGCGAGCCGATCGACTTCAGCGGCCAGGAGCCGGTGGGCAGCTGCCCGAAGTGCGCCGGTGCGGTGTTCGAGCACGGCATGAAATACGTCTGCGAGAACACGGTCGCCAACCCCAAGACCTGCGACTTCACGACCGGCAAGATCATCCTGCAGCAGGAGATCTCGCGCGAGCAGATCGGCAAGCTGCTCACCGATGGCCGCACCGACCTGCTGACCGGCTTCAAGTCGTCGCGCACGGGCCGCAACTTCAAGGCGTACCTGGTCAAGCAGCCCGACGGCAAGATCGGCTTCGAATTCGAGGCGCGCGAACCCAAGGCCGGCGCCAAGACGGCCGCCAAGGGCGGCGCCCGGGCCGCGGCGAAGACGGCCGGCAAGGACGAGGAAGCGGCAGCGCCGGCCAAGGCGGCGGCGAAGAAGGCTCCGGCCAAGGCGGCGGCCAAAACCGCCACCAAGGCGGCCGCGAAGAAGACGCGGCCGGCCGGCAAGGCCAAGGCCACGGCCGACGCCGAGGAGTAAGTCCGGAGCCGGTGCCGGCAGGTGCCCGGCGGGCCCTAGCCGGTGCCGCTCTTGGCGCGGCCTTCCTCCAGCAGGAAATCGATGAATGCCCGCGCCTTGGTGGGCAGGAACTTGCGGCTGGGATAGACCACGCTGATATCGCGGCGCGGCAATTGGTACTGCGGCAGGATGTGCGTCAGCCGTCCGGATTCGATCGCGGGCCGCGCCAGGTATGACGACAGCATGGCTACGCCCATGTCGGCCAGCGCCGCCTGGTGCGCCAGTTCCGCGTTGCTGCACAGCAGGCCGGGGCGGATCGGCACGGTTACCTGCCCCTCGGGACCTGACAGGGTCCATACATGATCGACATTGGGCAGGCGCAGCGCGATGCAGCGGTGGTGCGTCAGGTCGTGCGCGTGGCGCAGCGGCGGGCCGTCGCGCAGATAGGCCGGTGACGCGCACAGGATGATCTCGGCGGACAGCAGCGGGCGCGCGACCAGATGCGAACCCAGTCCCAGGTCGGACAGCACCACCCCCACGTCCCGCCCCTCCTCGACGATATCGATGATGCGGTCCGACAACTGCACGTCGAACACCACGTCGGGATACGTCTCCTGGAATTTCGCCAGCATCGGCGGCAGCAGGTGCAGCCCGAACATCACCGGGGTGACGATCCTCAGCGTCCCTGACAGCGATTGTCCGCGCGCGGTGACGATCGATTCCGCTTCCTCCACATCGTCCAGGATCTGTTGGCAGCGCTGCAGATAGGTCTCGCCGGCGTCGGTCAGCGACAGGCTGCGGGTGGTGCGATTGAGCAGCCGCGTACCCAGATGGCTCTCCAGGTCGGCGACGTAGCGGGTCACCACCGCGTTCGACATTTCCAATTGCTGCGCCGCACGCGCAAAGCTGCCTAGCTCGACAACCTTGGAGAACACGCGCATCGATTGAAGCCGGTCCATGACATAGTCTCCCTCCCGTTCGGTCGATTTTTTATAAAACGGGGACGTTTGTTGTTGAAATTAGAACTAATCATTGTGGACGCCAATATTTATTCATATGAGGGAAATGCCTAATATCCAGCCATCGGATGCGGCACTGCAGCGAAGAACGCCAGCAGGCTCACATCCCCCGAGCAAAGGAGCCTCATCATGAAAACAACGCGTCTCGCCCTGTTCACCGCCGCAGCGACTCTCGCGGCCACCCTCGTCGCCGCGCCCGCCTTCGCCAAGGCCGGCAAGTTCGATCCCTTCCTGGACGGCGCCCGCGCCGAAACCTCGGTCTACAGCAACGGCGGCAAGATCGGCCAGTTCGATGTGTTCACCGATGGCGCGAAGGTCGGCAAGTTTGATCCGTACACGGACGGTGCCAAGGTCGGCAAGTTCGACCCGTACACCGACGGCGCAGCGCGCTGAGCCACGGCGGCGCCGAGCCGCCGCACCGGCTGCAACAAGGACGCCCGTACCGAAAGGTACGGGCGTCTTCGTTTGGGACGACGCCGGCCGGACGAAAAAAACGGGCCATTGCTGGCCCGTCCCCGGCGCTGCGTCGGGTGCGTCGGGGATCCCCCGGGATCCCGCGCGCCCGATGCGTCAATCGTGATCGTGGTGACGGTGGCGGTGCTTGCTGCGCTTGTACTTGCCCTTACCGTTCTTGTAATAGCCGCTCTTGTAGTACCGATCACGGTCGTTCTCGTAGGAGTTGCTGCGCGAGACGTTGCCGCCCAGCGCCGCGCCCGCGCCACCGCCCACCGCGGCGCCGATCAGGCCACCGCCCCGGCCGCCCATCGCGTTGCCGGCCGCCGTGCCTGCGCCGCCGCCCAGGGCACCGCCGAGGATCGCGCCGGTGCGCTCGCGGCGGTTCGAGGTGATGGCGCCGCCGGCACCACCGCCCAGCGCGCCGCCGACCACGGCGCCGGTCGAGCCGCCGAGGGCGCCGCCCACGGCCGCGCCGGCCACGCCGCCCAGGGCACCGCCCAGCGCGTTGTTCATGTCGCTCGCGAAAACTGGCAGAGACGATGCCGCCAGGGCGAGGGCCAGGGTCATATTGCGAACGATGTGGCGAGACATATGTTTTTTCCTCTGTTTGCCAAACTGTGATCGAAGTGTAGTTTTGCGTCCTTGCCTTTGCTGTAACCACCTGTAAGGGCATATTTCTGCTGCAGAAACGCAACAAGGGCTGCCCATCAGGCAGCCCTTGTCGTTTCGGGGGCTCCGGCACTTCGGCCGGAATCGGCTGTTACAACCGCGCACCCGTCAGCAACACTTCCCTTGCCCGCCGCCGTAGCGCGCCTCCTGGCGTTCGCGGAAAAACGCCTCGTAGCTCATCGGTTCGCGGTCCGGATGGGTGCTTTCCATATGGGCCACATAGGTCTGGTAGTCCGGCAGGCCGACCATCAGGCGCAGCGACTGGCCCAGATAGCGTCCGGCTTTCTCGAGCGATTCCAGCATGGCGGGTCTCCTTGCGGATTGGCGGTTCAGCGTTGTGCGGCGGCGGCCGGCATCGGCTCGAACGGCGTCTCGCGGTCCGTGCGCCTGGCGATGCCGCGCGCCTGGAAGGCGGTCTTGAAGCCGTAGAACACGATGGACAGCACCACGAACATGAACAGCGCGCACAGGCCGGCGTCCAGGTAGTCGTTGAAGACGATGCGGTGCATCTGCTCCATCGACTTGGCCGGTGCCAGCACGGTGCCCTGCGCGATCGCGTCGCTGAACTTGGCGGCGTGGGTCAGGAAGCTGACCTTGGGATCCGGGTCGAACAGCTTCTGCCAGCCGGCCGTGAGCGTGCAGATCAGCAGCCACACCGTCGGCACGGCGGTGACCCAGGCATAGCGGCCGCGCTTCATCTTGACCAGCACGCAGGTGCCCAGCACCAGCGCCACCGCGGCCAGCATCTGGTTGGAGATGCCAAAGAGCGGCCACAGCGTGTTGATGCCGCCCAGCGGATCGACCACGCCCTGGTACAGGAAGTAGCCCCAGGCGGCCACGCACAGCGCGGTCGCGATCAGGTTGGCCGGCAGCGAATCGGTCTGGCGCAGGGCCGGCACGAAGCTGCCCAGCAGATCCTGCAGCATGAAGCGGCCGGCGCGGGTGCCCGCATCCACCGCGGTCAGGATGAACAGCGCCTCGAACAGGATGGCGAAGTGGTACCAGAACGCCATCATGGCCTGGCCGCCCACCACCTGGTGCAGGATATGGGCGATGCCCACGGCCAGCGTCGGCGCGCCGCCGGCGCGCGAGATGATGGTGTTCTCGCCCACGTCCTTGGCCGTCTGCACCAGCACGTCGGGGGTGATCACGAAGCCCCAGTTCGAGACCGCGGCCGCCACGGCTTCCGGCGTGGTGCCGATCACCGCCGCCGGGCTGTTCATGGCGAAGTACACGCCCGGCTCGATCACCGAGGCGGCGACCAGCGCCATGATGGCGACGAAGGATTCGGCCAGCATCGCGCCGTAGCCGATGAAGCGCGCATGCGTTTCGTTCTCCAGCAGCTTGGGCGTGGTGCCCGAGGAGATCAGCGCATGGAAGCCGGACACGGCGCCGCAGGCGATGGTGATGAACAGGAACGGGAACAGGTTGCCCGACCACACCGGGCCGCCGCCGTCGGCGAACTGGGTGAAGGCCGGCATCTTCAGGTCCGGCGCGACGATCAGGATGCCGATGGCCAGCGCGATGATGGTGCCGATCTTCAGGAAGGTGGACAGGTAGTCGCGCGGCGCGAGCAGCAGCCACACCGGCAGCACCGCGGCCACGAAGCCGTAGCCGATCAGCATCCACGTGAGCGCGCGGCCGTCGAAGGTGAACAGCGGGGCGAGCGTCGGGCTCTCGTGCACGTACTGGCCGCCGATGATGGCCAGCATCAGCAGCACGAAGCCGATGACCGACACCTCGCCGATGCGGCCCGGGCGGATATACCGCGTGTACAGGCCCATGAAGATCGCGATGGGGATGGTCACGGCCACCGTGAAGGTGCCCCACGGCGAATCGGCCAGCGCCTTGACCACGATCAGCGCCAGCACCGCGAGGATGATGATCATGATCATGAAGCAGCCGAACAGCGCGATCATGCCGGGCACCGTGCCCATCTCGGACTTGATCAGGTCGCCCAGCGAGCGGCCGTCGCGGCGCGTGGAGATGAACAGGACCATGAAGTCCTGCACGGCGCCGGCGAACACCACGCCGGCCAGGATCCACAGCATGCCGGGCATGTAGCCCATCTGCGCGGCCAGCACCGGACCCACCAGCGGACCGGCGCCGGCGATGGCGGCGAAATGGTGGCCGAACAGCACCGCCTTGTTGGTCGGCACGTAGTCGAGGCCGTCGTTATGGCGCCAGGCGGGCGTCATGCGGTTCGGATCGAGCTGCATGACCTTGTCGGCGATGAAACGGCTGTAGTAGCGGTAGGCGATCAGATAGATACAGACCGCGGCGACCACGATCCACAAGGCACTGACGGCTTCGCCGCGAGACAGTGCAACGGTGGCGAAGGCGAAGGCGCCGAGAATGGCGACGGCCAGCCACATCAGGTGTTGCCCGATGCGATTCATGATGAAGGTCTCCTCAGACCGATTGATGAGAATGCCCGCGGGCCAAGTCCGGTGTCGACGGCTGGCGCCCGGCTCCAGGCCAAGCGAATAGCGCGCCAGCGAGCGGCGCGCCGACCATCCGTGGTGCGTTGTCTCCGAGGGCGGGGTACGGTCGTACCGCCGTCGTCCGGGTGGCGTCTCGCCGGATCTTGTCGTGGCAGGCGGGTGATGCGGCCGTGCGCGGCACATCCGCATCCCGTTGCGGTGGACGTCGCGCGTGGCCCTGCGCCAGCGGCCGCGCGTCCGGCGTGTAGTATTGACACCCGCCACCCCCGGCACAAGCGCGTAACTACGCAGCGCCGCTGCGTAGTACTACGTAGCGCGACGGCCACACACCACTTGCCGGGGTCGGGATTTACCCGTAGTTGCCGGAAGTGGCCCCCGGATCCGCCCCGGACCGGCCCGAACCCGCCACAGATTCTTCCGACGCCGCCGCCGTGAAACTCCGCCAGAAAATCCTGCTGCTCGCGGTCGCGCCGCTGGCGCTCGCCATGCTGGGCATTGCGCTCGCGGTGCATTTCCAGGCCACCTCGCTCGCCCGCCACGAGCGCGTGCTGGTCGAGGCCGCCTATCTGCAGAGCAAGGAAACCGAGCTGCGCCACTATGTCGAACTTGCGCAGAGCACCATCGCGCCCTTCGTGCGTTCCGGCCGCGACGACGCCGCCACGCGGCAGGCGGCCATGCAGGCGCTGGCGCGGCTGGACTACGGCCGCGACGGCTACTTCTTCCTGTACGACCTGCAGGGCCGCAACCTGATGCACCCGCGCCAGCCGGACCTGGTCGGACGCGACCTGTGGGACATGCGCGATCCGCAGGGCGCGCCCACCATCCAGCAGCTGATCGCGGCCGCGCAAAGCGGCAGCGCCGGGGGCGCCGTGCGCTACCTGTGGACCAAGCCGTCGTCGCAGCAGGTCGCGCCCAAGCTGGGCTACGTGGTGGCGGTGCCCGAGTGGGCCTGGATGCTGGGCACGGGCATCTACCTGGACGATGTCGAGCAGACGCTGCGCCGGCTGGACGCGCGCGCCGAGACGGATATCCGCGAGACGATGGCGTGGATCGGCGTGATCGCCGGCATCAGCATCCTGCTGGTGGCCGCCAGCGGCCTGGCCCTTAACGTCAGCGAGCATCGCGAGGCCGACGCCAAGCTGCGCCAGCTTGCGCAGCGCGTGGTGCAGTCGCAGGAGGAGGAGCGCGTCCGGCTCGCGCGCGAGCTGCATGACGGGGTCAGCCAGCTGCTGGTCTCGGTCAAGCTGGTGCTGGAAACCGCGGTGGACCGCCTGCGGCGCGAGCCGGCCGACGGCGCGGCGGCGGCGCCGGTGCTGGGCATGGCGCTGAACCGGCTCGATACCGTCTTCAACGAGGTGCGCCGCGTCGCCCGGAACCTGCGCCCGGCGCTGCTCGACGACCTCGGCCTGTTTCCCGCGCTGGAGCACCTGGCGCGCGAGATGCAGGAGGCCAGCCAGCTGGAGATCCGCGTCACCACGAGCGGGCAACCCCGGGAGTTGCCCAGCGAGCCCGCCACCGCGCTGTTCCGCATCGCCCAGGAGGCACTGACCAATGTGGAGCGCCATGCCAGGGCGCGGCGGGTGCGCATGGTGCTGGCGTATGGTCCGGACAGCGTGCGCCTGACGGTGCAGGACGATGGCAGCGGCTTCGACGTGGCGCGCATGCAGCTGGACCCGCGCCGCGGCATCGGGCTGCGCAACCTGCGCGAGCGCGTGGCGGCCCTGGGCGGCCGGTTCGATATCGCCTCGGGGCCGCAAGGCACGCTGGTGGCGGCCGCGCTGCCGCTGCCCGGCACGCCCGCGCCGCGCCTGCCCGACGCCGCCGCCGCGGGCTCGCGGCCGGCCGCCACGGAGGTCTCGCCATCATGATTTCCATGTCGACCCCCTACGCCGGCCACGGCGGCCCCGCGCGGGTGCTGCTGATCGACGACCACGCGCTGGTGCGCGATGGCATGCGCATGCATCTGGCGTTGCAGCCCGGGCTGGCCGTGGTCGGCGAAGCCGACGATGGCGAGGCCGCGCTGGCGTGGCTTGCGCGCGCCGATGCGCGGACGATGCCCGATCTGGTCATCACCGATATCGGCATGCGCGGCATGGGCGGCATCGCGCTCGCGGGGGCGCTGCACGAGCGCTATCCCGAACTGGCCGTGCTGATCGTGTCGATGCACGACAACCTGGAATACGTGCGCCAGGCGGTGCGGGCCGGCGCGCGGGGCTTCGTGCTCAAGGACGCCCCGGCGGACGAGCTCGTCGCCGCGATCCAGGCGGTGCTGGCGGGCCGGGTGTTCTACAGCGCCCGCATCGCGCGGCGCATGGCCGAGGAAATGCCGGCGCCCGGGCCGCTCGACGCGCTGACGCCGCGCGAGCGCGACATCCTCGCCTGTATCGGGCGCGGTCAGGCCAACAAGGAAATCGCCGCCGCGCTGGGCGTGTCAGTGCGCACGGTGGAGACGCACCGGCTCAATCTGAAGCGCAAGCTCGGCATCGAGAGCCGGGCCGGGCTGGTGAAGTATGCGGTGGAGCAGCTGGGGGGCGGTAGCTGAGCCCCGGGGCGGCCAGTAGCGGTCCGCGGAAGGCAAAACGCCCATCTCGTCGTGAGATGGGCGTTTTGCATTGGTGGTGAGCGCCCGGCAAGAGCCGGGAGCCTCCCGCCACGCGGGAGGCAGAGCCCCGATCAGGCAGCCAGCCGCTTGGCCAGCGCCTGGCGCGTCTCGGTCAGCGCCTCCGGCAGCCCGTTCTTCAACTGCGTAAACAGCTCGTCGTGCAGCGCCAGTTCCTGTTCCCAGGCGGCGCGGTCGGTCGAGGTCACCTGGCCGAACTGCTCGGACGAGAAGTCCAGGCCGTTCCAGCTGATGTCCTCGTAGCGCGGCGAGGTGCCGAACACGTGTTCCTCGCCCTGCCCCTTGCCCTCGATCCGGTCGATCATCCACGACAGCACACGCATGTTCTCGCCGAAGCCCGGCCACACGAAGTTGCCGTCGGCGTCCTTGCGGAACCAGTTGACGCAGTAGATCTTGGGCAGCCTGGCGCCCGATGCCTCGAGCTTCTTGCCCAGCGCGAGCCAGTGGCCGAAGTAGTCGCTCATGTTGTAGCCGCAGAACGGCAGCATGGCGAAGGGGTCGCGGCGCACCACGCCCTGCTGGCCGGCGGCCGCGGCGGTGGTTTCCGAGCCCATCGTGGCGGCCATGTAGACGCCTTCGGTCCAGTTGCGCGCCTCGGTCACCAGCGGCACCGTGGTCGAGCGGCGGCCGCCGAAGATGAAGGCGTCGATGGCGACGCCGGCCGGGTTGTCCCAGTTGTCGTCGATCGAGGGGCACTGCACCGCGGGCGCGGTAAAGCGCGCGTTCGGGTGGGCGGCCTTGGCGCCGGTCTCCTTGGCGATGGCGGGCGTCCAGTCCTTGCCCTGCCAGTCGATCAGGTGGGCCGGGGCCTCCTTGGTCATGCCTTCCCACCACACGTCGCCGTCATCGGTCAGCGCGACATTGGTGAAGATGACATTTTCCTTGAGCGTAGCCATCGCGTTGAAGTTGGTCTTCTCGCTGGTGCCCGGCGCCACGCCGAAGTAGCCCGCTTCCGGATTGATCGCGTACAGGCGGCCGTCCTGGCCCGGCTTGATCCACGCGATATCGTCGCCGATGGTGCTGATCTTCCAGCCCTCGAAGCCCTTGGGCGGGATCAGCATCGCGAAGTTGGTCTTGCCGCAGGCCGACGGGAACGCGGCGGCGACGTGGTACTTCTTGCCCTCGGGCGAGGTCACGCCCAGGATCAGCATGTGCTCGGCCAGCCAGCCTTCGTCGCGGCCCATGGTCGAGGCGATCCGCAGCGCGAAGCATTTCTTGCCCAGCAGCGCGTTGCCGCCGTAGCCCGAGCCGAACGACCAGATCTCGCGCGTCTCCGGGAAGTGGACGATGTACTTGGTGGGGTTGCACGGCCACGGCACGTCCTTCTCGCCGGCGGCCAGCGGCTTGCCGACGGTGTGCACGCACGGCACGAACTCGCCGTCCGCGCCCAGCACGTCGTACACCGCGCGGCCCATGCGGGTCATGATGCGCATGTTGACGGCCACGTAGGGGCTGTCGGACAGTTCCACGCCGATGTGGGCGATCGGCGAGCCGAGCGGCCCCATCGAGAACGGCACCACGTACAGGGTGCGGCCGCGCATGCAACCGTCGAACAGGCCGCCGAGCGTCTGGCGCATTTCGGCGGGCGGCATCCAGTTGTTGGTGGGGCCGGCCTCTTCCTGCTTCTGCGAGCAGATGAAGGTGCGGTCTTCCACGCGGGCCACGTCCGACGGATCGGACAGCGCGAGGAAGGAGTTCTTCCGCTTGGCGGGATTGAGGCGCTTCATGGTGCCGGCGGCGACCATCTGCTCGCAGAGGCGGTCGTATTCCTCCTGCGACCCATCGCACCAGTAGATGCTGTCGGGTTTGGTCAGCGCCGCGATCTCCGCGACCCAGGCGACCAGCTTCTGGTGCTTGACCCAGGCGGGAACGTTGAGTGCGGGCGTGCCCTGCATGGTGGGGTGGTTCATGCTGATACTCCAAAGCGAAAGGAAATCTGGCAAAGCCGGGCTGGGCGAGGGCGTCGGAAACCTCGGAAGGAAGGGGACGCGGATCGCTGCCGCATGCTGTAGGGACCACTTGCCGACGGAGGCGGTTCCGCGCGGGGCCGACTCCCGCGGGAATCTGGCCGGGCGGGACCGACACATGCCGTTACAAGTCCAGGGCGGCGATTGGCGGGGAATTTCCGCGGTGGACCATGTGGCTGCGCTACAGTGGCGGTTTTTCCGCGGGCGCTACGCCGCGGGGGCCAGGCAGGCTTTGTCCGGTGTCGCGCGGTACCCGGGAGCGGGGCTCGACCGGCGGTCCGACGCAATACCGAAGGCGGCAAGGATACCATCGCTGCTTGTCTCCGTTTTTTGCTCTGCAGCAAGGTTGGCGCGGCCGGCGGCCGCGCGCAGGCCGCTCCGGACGGGTTCGTGCCAGCGGCCGCGGGTTCCGCGACGAGACGCCATTGCCTCGCCGCGGGGTAGTCAACAATACTGTGCGAACCCGTGCCGCTCTGTGGGGACGCGTACCGAAGCCGGACACAGCGCTGCGCGCCCGTACCGCTCCCCTGCCCTCTAGCCCCGTAGTCCTCTTGCCCCAGTGAGGCCAACTTGCCGATGAAGATTGCCGTACTCGACGATTACCAGGACGCCGTGCGCAAGCTGCCCTGCTTCCGCCTGCTCGATGGCCACGACGTCAAGGTGTTCAACAACACCGTCAAGGGGGTGGGCCAGCTGGCCGCGCGGCTGGCCGACGTGGAAGCGGTGGTGCTGATCCGCGAGCGCACCCGCATCACCCGCCAGCTGCTGGAGAAGCTGCCCAAGCTGCGGATCATCAGCCAGACCGGCCGCGTCGGCGGCCCGGGCGGCCATATCGACGTGGATGCGTGCACCGAGCGGCGTGTCGCGGTGCTCGAAGGCGTGGGTTCGCCGGTGGCGCCCGCCGAGCTGACCTGGGCGCTGATCATGGCGGCCCAGCGGCGCATTCCCCAGTATGTCGCGAGCCTGAAGCACGGCGCGTGGCAGCAGTCGGGGCTCAAGTCCACCACCATGCCGCCGAACTTCGGGCTCGGGCAGAAGCTGCAGGGCCAGACGCTAGGCATCTGGGGCTACGGCAAGATCGGCCGGTTGCTGGCCGGCTATGGCCGCGCCTTCGGCATGAACGTGCTGGTGTGGGGCCGCGAGGCCTCGCAGCAGGGCGCCCGCGCCGACGGCCTGGCGGTGGCGGATTCGGTGGAACAGCTCTTTACCGACAGCGACGTGCTGACGCTGCATCTGCGCCTGAACGACGAGACGCGCCACATGGTCAAGCTCACCGACCTGAGCCGGATGAAGCCAACCGCGCTGTTCGTCAACACCAGCCGCGCCGAGCTGGTGGAGGAAGGCGCGCTGCTCGCCGCGCTCAATCGCGGGCGCCCCGGCATGGCGGCCGTGGACGTGTTCGAGTCCGAGCCCATCCTGCAGGGCCACGCGCTGCTGCGCATGGAGAACTGCATCTGCACGCCGCATCTGGGCTATGTCGAGCGCGACAGCTACGAGCTGTACTTCCGCACCGCGTTCCAGAACATCCTCGATGTGCTGGCCGGCAAGCACGACAGCATCGTCAATCCGCAGGCGCTCGCCCCGGTGCTCACGCGCTGAGCGCGCCGGCGGGCCGTCCCCGTGCGGCCCGCTCCCGCCCCGCCTCGGGGCAAACCCGAACTGCGCAAACCCGCTACACTCGCGGGCATCCCGCCGGCCCCTGGCCGGCGCGGCACTTCCGACCCTCCCTTCCCGCCCGCATGGATTCCAGGCTCGTGACGCTCTGCGTCGGCAATTTCGTCATCGGCTCCGGCGCCATGATGGTGACCGGCATGCTCAACGACATCGCCGGCGACTTCGCGCTGGGCGCGGCCACGGCGGGGCAGTTGATCTCGGTGTTCGCGCTGGCCTGCTGCGTCGGCGCGCCGGTGTTCGCCACGCTGGGCTCGCGCGTGGACAGGCGCCTGCTGCTGACCGGTTCGCTGGTGCTCTACGGCGTGCTCCACCTGGCCTCGGCGTTCGCGCCCAGCTTCGGCGTGCTGCTCGCGCTGCGCCTGCTCACCGCGATCGGCGCCGCGATCTACACGCCGCAGACCGCGGCCACGCTGCCGCTGCTGGTGGGCCCGCTGGAACGGGGGCGCGCCATCAGCTTCGTGTTTCTCGGCTGGAGCGTGGCGAGCGTGGTGGGCGTGCCGATGGGCACGTGGATCGCCAGCACGCTGGGCTGGCGCGTCAGCATGGCGGTGGTGGGCGTGCTGTCGCTGGCGGTGGCGGCCGCGCTGTGGCGCACGCTGCCGCGCGGGCTGACCGTGGCGCCGGTCGGGCGCGCCGCCTGGGGCGCGGTGCTGCGCCATGCGCCGGTGATGCTGGTGGTGGCCACGACCATGATCGTGTCGGCCGGCATGTTTACGATGTTCACCTATATCGCGCCGATGCTGCGCGACGTGCACGGCATCAGCGGCGGCTCGCTGAGCCTGATGTTCCTGGCCTACGGCGCCTGCGGCCTGCTCGGCAACGTGGTGGCCGCCTCGCGGATGGACCGCTACACGCCCTCGCGCGTGGTGCTGGTGACGATTTCCACCTCGCTGGCGGCGATGGTGCTGTGGCCGCTCGCCTCGCTGGGCACGCTGGCGCTGGTGCCGATCTTCATGCTGTGGGGCATCGGGGGGTTTGCCACCAACAGCGCCCAGCAGGCGCGGCTGGTGGCGCTGGCGCCTGAGCGGGCCTCGGTGTCGATCTCGCTCAATTCCTCGTCGATCTACCTGGGACAGGCCATCGGCGCGCTGGTGGGCGCGGCGATCTATACGATGGCCGGCGCACATGCGCTGCATTGGGGCGCCGCTATATTGATGCTCGCCGGCCTCGCGCTCTCGCAGTGGGCGCGGGCCCTGAGCTGCCAGGCGCATGACCGCCGGCGGCCATCGGAGGCCTGAGGGCCATCCAACCATACCGGGGGAGCGCCATGATGCGGGATCAGCAGGTAGTGGAACGGGAAGCGGAACAGGAAGCGGAACGGGAACGGCACGGCCAAGCGAGCCCGGCCACCGCCACCGGCCGCGTGCTGGCGGTCAGCATCGGCAAGCCGGTGCCCCTGGTGGTGGCCGGCGCCGGCCGGGAAGCCGTGGTGCAGTCCGGCATCCGCAAGCATCCGGTCAGCACGCTGGCCCATCCGCTGTGGGTGCAGGTGCGGCCGTCCGGCGTGTCCGGCGACGAGCAGGCCGACCGCAGCGTCCACGGCGGGCCGCTCAAGGCCGTCTACGCCTATCCTCTCGAACACTACGCGGGCTGGAACCAGCGCCGGCGCGAGGTCGGGCTGCCCGATGCGGGCCGGCCCCTGTCCTTCGGCGCGATGGGGGAAAACCTGACGCTCGAAGGGCTGCTGGAGCGCGACCTGTGGGTCGGCGACCGGCTGGTGATCGGCCGCGTGACGCTGCGCGTGGAGTCGCCGCGCAAGCCCTGTCACAAGTTCAACGCCGTGATGGGATACCCGCAGGCGGTCAGGGACATGGTGCGCACCGGCCACTCCGGGGTCTACCTCAGCGTGGTCCGCCCCGGCGAGATCCGCGCGGGCGACACCGTGGTCCTGGAGCCCGGCCCGCGCGAGGTTGCCATCGACAGCCTGAACCAGCGCCAGCGCGACAAGCGCCTCGGCTAGCCTCCGCGCCGGGGCGGGGGTGCACGCCCGTAGCGTCCCTGGCGCGCTTTCTGCTAATGTTTGGTGCCTGATACAAGGCGGCCCCCCTTTCTGTAATGGCTTGTAAACAAGGGCATGGAAACAATGCTTGCCAGCCATGGCTTGCGCCTGTTACCACGGGGATGCCGCGGCGGCCACGCTCCTCAGAGGGCGGGCCGGCATGCAGGAATCACGACGGGGAGCGCGGCGGGAACGAGCGCAGGAGGCGCGCGAGAGGCGCGGAGGGAATGGGGTTCATCATGAAATCGAAGGGAATCGACCAGGCCAGCGGCTTTGTCGACGGTAGCTGGAGTCCGGCCATGGGCATGGGCAGCAGGCGCGTGTCGCCATGGCTGACGGTGGTGGTGGTGCTGTTGCTGGCGGTGGGCGGCTGGTACGGCTGGAAGGCGTGGTTCGCCCCCAAGCCGCAGGCCAAGGCACCGGCGGCCGTGGTCGTCACCACCGCGGTGGCGCAGCAGGGCGACGTGCCGCTGCGCGTCAGCGTCAACGGCAACGTGACCGCGCTGTCCACGGTCGAAGTGCGCCCCCAGGTTTCCAGCACCATCCGTACCGTGCATATCAAGGAAGGGCAGACGGTCAAGCCGGGCGACCTGCTGTTTTCGCTGGACACCCGCATGGACGAGGCCAACCTGGCGCGCGCGCAGGCCCAGCTGCTGCGCGACCAGGCCGACCTGACCGACGCGCGCCGGGCGTTGTCCCGCAGCAACGAACTGCTGGAGCGCAATTTCATCTCGAAGAGCGCGGTCGACACCGCGCAGGCCAAGGTCGATGCGCTGGTCGCCACCGTGCGGGCCGACCAGGCCGCGATCGAGGCAAGCCGCGTGGCGGTCAGCTACGGCGCGCTGCGCGCCACCATCGCCGGGCGCACCGGCGCCATCAACGTCTTCCCCGGCTCGCTGGTCACGCCGACCACCGCCACGCCGATGGTCACCATCGCGCAGATCCAGCCCATCGCCGTGACCTTCACCCTGCCCGAGCGCCAGCTGGCCGCGCTGCGCGACGCGCTGCGGGCCGGACCCGTGCCGGTGACGGCGCTGCCCAACGACGGCAGCAAGGAGCCGGTGCAGGGCCGCATCACCTTCGTCGACAACACCGTCGATCCGCAGTACGGCACGATCCGCGTGAAGGCTCAGTTCGACAACGAGGAGCAGCGGCTGTGGCCCGGCACCTACGCCAATGTCGAGGCCGTGGTGCAGACGCTCAAGGGCGCGCTGTCGGTGCCGCCGCAGGCCGTGGTCACCGGACCCGAAGGCCGCTTCGTCTATGCGGTGCAGCCGGACAACACGGTCCGCGCGATGCCGGTGCAACTGCTGGCCAGCACCGCGGCCGCGGCGGTGGTCGAGGGCATCGGCCCCGGCACCCGCGTGGTGGTCGAGGGCGTGCAGAACCTGCGCCCGGGCGTGACGGTGCGCGAGGCGCCGACCGCGCAGCCCAAGGCCGCCCCCGCGGGCGCAGCCGGGAAGCACTGAGCCATGACGCTCTCCGAACTCTGTATCCGCCGTCCGGTCATGACGGTGCTGCTGTGCCTGGCACTGGTGGTGACCGGCATCGTGCTGTACCCGACCATCCCGATCGCGGCGCTGCCCAGCTTCAACTCGCCGGTGATCCAGGTCACCGCGACGCTGCCCGGGGCGAGCCCCGAGACCATGGCCGCGTCGGTGGCGACCACGCTGGAGAAGCAGTTCGCCACCATCCCGGGCGTGTCGGTCATCAGCTCGTCCAATACGCTGGGCAATTCCAGCATCACGATCGAGTTCAACAACGACCGCGACATCGACGCGGCCGCGGTGGACGTGCAGTCGGCGCTGTTCCGCGCGCAGCGCCAGCTGCCCACCGAGATGACGGTGCCGCCGTCGTACCGCAAGGTCAATCCGGCCGACGCGGCGGTGATCCTGCTGGCGATCAACTCGCCGGCGATGAGCCTGGCCGAACTCAATGCGTTCGGCGACAACCTGATCTCGCCCACCATCGCCACCCTGCCCGGCGTGGCGCAGGTGCAGATCTTCGGGCAGAAGCGCTTCGCGGTGCGGGTACGCGCGCACCCCGACGCGCTGGCGGCGCGCGGGCTCACGCTCGACGAACTGGCCGCGGCGCTCAACCGCGCCAACACCAACACGCCCGTGGGCACGCTGGACGGCCAGCGCCAGACGCTGACCATCCAGGCCAATCGGCAGCTCGCCGACGCCGACGCCTTCCGCAACATCATCGTGGCCAGCCAGCCCAACGGCGCGCTGGTGCGGCTCTCGGACGTGGCCGAGGTCGAGGACAGCGTCGAGACGCTCAAGACCGGCAGCTGGCTCAACGGCGAGCGCTCCATCGTGCTCGCCGTGCAGCGCCAGCCCGACGCCAATACGGTAGCGGTGGTCGACGCGGTGCGCGCGGCGCTGCCGCGGCTAATCCAGCAGATGCCCGGCTCGGTCAACGTCACCGTGGTCAACGACCGCTCGCGCTCGGTGCGCGAATCCATCCACGACGTGCAGCTCACGCTGGCGCTGACCGCGGCGCTGGTGGTGATGGTGATCTTCCTGTTCCTGCGCCGCGCCGCCGCCACGCTGATTCCCACCGTGTCGCTGCCGATCTCGCTGATCGGCACGGTCGCGCTGATGAAGGCCTTCGGCTACAGCCTGGACAACGTCTCGCTGCTGGCCATCACGCTGGCCGTGGGCCTGGTGGTGGACGACGCCATCGTCATGCTGGAGAACATCGTCCGCCATATCGAGAACGGCGTGCCGCCGCTGAAGGCGGCGCTGGTCGGCTCGCGCGAGATGGGTTTCACCATTGTGTCGATCTCGATCTCGCTGGTGGCGGTGTTCATCCCGATCTTCTTCATGCCCGGCGTGATCGGGCTGCTGTTCCACGAGTTCGCCGCGGTGGTGTCGCTGGCCATCCTGGTGTCGGCCATCGTGTCGCTGACGCTGATCCCGATGCTGTGCGCCCGCTTCCTGTCGGCCGACAACGTGCCGGTGGACGAGTCGCAGCACGCCTATGGCGACGCGCCGGCGCATGCCGCCCACGCGCCGCGCCATCCGCAGAAGCAGAGCTGGGGCCTGCGCTCGACGCAGTGGTTCGAGAACCTGTTCGAATTCACGCTGCACCGCTATGCGCGCGGGCTGGACTGGTGCCTGGCGCACCGCAAGTTCGTGCTGGGCGTGGCGGGTCTGACGTTCGTGCTGACCGGCGTGCTGTTCGCCGTGATCCCGAAGGGCTTCTTCCCGGAAGAGGACATCGGGCAGATCCAGGTCAACGCCGAAGGCCCGCAGGATATTTCCTTCGACGCCATGGCCGCGCGCATGCGCGAGGCCTCGGACCGCATGCGGGCCAACCCGGCGGTCAAGAGCATCGTGGTGTCGATCGGCGGCGGCCCGTCGCCCGCCATCAACACCGGCCGCATGTTCATCGAACTGAAGCCGCAGGGCGAGCGGCCCAAGATGGCGCAGGTGGTGGAGTCGCTGCGCAAGGATGTCTCCGGCATGCCGGGGCTGGCGGTGTATTTCCGTCCGGTGCAGAACCTGCAGTTGGGCGGGCGCGTCAGCAAGAGCCGCTACCAGTACACCATGCAGAGCGTGCAGGCCGATACGCTGCAGGACAGCTCGGACAAGCTGATGGCGAAGATGCGCGCCGATCCGGTCTTCCGCGACGTGACCAGCGACTCGCAGCAGTCGGGCCTGGAGGCCCACCTGGCCATCGACCGCGACAAGGCCAACGCGCTCGGGGTGCAGATGCAGGACGTGCGCACCGCGCTCTATTCCGCCTTCGGCGAGCGCCAGGTGTCGACGATCTACACGCCGATCGACAGCTACTACGTGATCCTGCAGGCGGCCGATATCGATCGCATCGACGAGACCGCCTTCGCCAAGCTCTATGTGCGCAGCCGCACCGGCCAGATGGTGCCGCTGTCGGCGTTCGCGACCACCGAGCGCCGCGTGGGGCCGATCGCGGTCAACCACCAGGGGCAGCTGCCGTCGGTCACGGTGTCGTTCAACCTCGCCCCGGGCGCGGCGCTGGGCGACGCCTCGGCCCGCATCGACCGCTTCAAGCAGGAGATCGCCATGCCGCAGGCCATCTTCACCAGCTGGGGTGGCGATGCCGCGGTGTTCCAGTCGTCGCAGGCGACGCAGATCGTGCTGCTGGTGGCGGCCATCGCGGTGATCTACGTGCTGCTGGGCGTGCTGTACGAGAGCTACATCCACCCGCTGACCATCCTCGCGGGGCTGCCGTCGGCGGCCATCGGCGCGCTGCTGACGCTGTTCATCTTCCGCGTCGAGCTGTCGCTGATCGCGATGATCGGCGTGCTGATGCTGATCGGCATCGTCAAGAAGAACGCCATCATGATGATCGACTTCGCGCTCGCGGCGCAGCGCGACGAGGGCATGACCCCGGCTCGCGCGATCCGCCAGGCGTGCCTGCTGCGCTTCCGGCCGATCATGATGACCACGCTCGCCGCCGTGATGGGCGCGCTGCCCATCGCGCTGGGGCTGGGCGCGGGCGCCGAGCTGCGCCAGCCGCTGGGCCTGGCGGTCGTCGGCGGGCTGCTGTTCTCCCAGGTGATCACGCTGTTCATCACGCCGGTGATCTATCTCGCGCTGGACCGCTTTTCGGGCACCGGCCCGATGCAGATCGACGCCGATGGCAACCGGATTCCCCAGACCGTGGAGGCCAATGCGGGCCGCTGACATCATGCTCACCACGGCGCGCGCCGCGGCTCTCGCCGCCGCGCTTGCCGTGCCTTTTGCGCTGGCCGGGTGCGCGGGCGCGCCCCATGAGTCCGAAGGCGAAATCCACCAGCTCGCCGCCTATCGCTATGTGCTGCTTGGCGAGGTACACGACAACCCGGAGGCGCACCGGCGCCGGCTCGCATCGCTTGCGCATGCCATCGACGCCGGCTGGCGTCCGGCCATCGCGATGGAGCAGTTCGACCGCGAACGGCAGGCCGATATCGACCGCGCGCGGCGCGAGCGGCCCGGCGATGCGGACTACCTGATCGCGCAGGCCGGGACCAAGGGATGGGACTGGTCGCTGTACCGGCCCGTGGTGGCGCTGGCGCTGCGCCACGACCTGCCGCTGGTCGCGGCCAACCTGTCGCGCGAGGACGCGCGCGGCGTAATGCGCGGGGCCGGGGTGTTCAGCGAGGCCGAGCGCGAACGGCTGGGGCTGGCGCGGCCGCTGCCGCCCGCGCTCGCCGCGACGCAGACGGCGGTGCTCGAGCGCGGCCACTGCGGGCATTTCCCTGCCGCCATGCTGCCTGGCATGCTGAACGCGCAGGCGGCGCGCGATGCCGTGATGGCCGCCGCGCTGCGCGCGCATGCCGAGCACGGCGTGGTGCTGCTCGCGGGCAACGGGCATGTGCGCGAGGACATCGGCGTGCCGCACTGGCTCGGCGCCAAGCCGGCCGAGGTGTTCTCGGTGGGCTATCTCGAAGCGGCGGCGCCGGACGAAGCCGGCGCCTACGACAAGGTCGTGCTGGTGCGGCCGGTCGAGCGCGCCGATCCCTGCAAGGACGCGAAGCCGCGCACGCGCTAATCCCCGTGCGGTAATCCCCCGCGCGGTATCCCCCGCGCGGTATCCCCCCGTATCCCCGCCGTTGCCGCGAACGCGGGACCCCAGCGTCTTCCCGGCTCAGCCGAACAGTTCCTCCGCGACCGTCGGATGCAGCTGCACCGTGGTTTGCAGATGCGACATGCGCGCCCCCAGCCGCAGCGCCAGCGCGAACGACTGCACGATCTCCGGCGCGGCGTTGTCCAGCAGGTGCGCGCCGAGGATGCGCCCGCTGCGCGCGTTGTAGACCAGCTTGACCAGCGAGGCCTGCGTGCTGCCGGCGAAGCGGTTCTCCAGCGAGACGAAACGCTTGACGCGCGTGGCGATGCGTTCGGGCTTGCCGGCATCGGCAATCGCCTGCGCCTCGCTCATGCCGACGGTGCCGATGGCGGGATCGCAGAACACCGCGGTGGGCACCAGGTCGAAATCGGCGCGCTCGCCGCGCCGGCCGAACAGGCGGTCGGCCAGCCAGCGGCCCTGCGCGATGGCGGTGGGCGTCAGGTGCAGGCCGTCGATGACATCGCCGATGGCGTAGACCGTGCGCGCGTCGCTGCGGAAATTCCGGTCCACGCGGATGCCGCCTTCCTCGTCCTGCTGCACGCCGAGCGCCTCCAGCCCCAGGTCCCGCCAGTGCGGATCGCGGCCGACGGCGGCCAGCGCCGCCTGCACGCGCAGGCTGTGCGTGCGCGCGGCGCCGCCCTGCCGGTAACAGACCTCGATCGCGCCGTTGGCTTCGTCCAGCAGCGCCACCTCGGCGTTGAAATGCAGGCGCACGCCCTTGGCGGCGAGTGCCTCGGCCAGCGCGGTGGACAGGTCGCGGTCGAAGTTCTCCAGCAGCCGGTCCTCGCGCACCAGCATGTCCACCTTGACCCCGTAGCGCGACAGGATGGACGCCTGCTCCACCGCGATATAGCCGCCGCCGATCACGGCGAGCGACGCCGGCAGGCTCTGCCAGCCGAACACGTCGTCGGAGGTCGCCGCCAGTTCGCCGCCGGGCACCGGCAGCGGACGCGGGCGCGAGCCGGTGGCCACCAGGATGCGGCGGGCGCGGATGGCCTGCGCGCCGATGGCCACCGTGTCGGGGCCGCTCAGCCGCGCCTCGCCGCGGATCATGCGCACGCCGGCTTGCTGCAGCCGTTCCTGGTAGACCACGGCAAGCCGCGCGACCTCGGCGTTGACGCGCACGATGGCGTCGCTCCAGTCTTCGCGGCCGCCGGTGTGCGACAGGCAGCCCGACAGCACGGCGGCCCAGTTGGCGCCATAGGACAGCAGCTTCTTGGGCACGCAGCCGCGATGCACGCAAGTGCCGCCGATCGCGTCGCGCTCCACCAGCGCCACGCTGGCGCCGTGCGACGCGGCGCGGATCGCGGCGGCCACGCCGGCCGAGCCGCCGCCGACCACGACGAAGTCCGCCTGCCGGGGCGCGCCCGCGGCGCGCCGCGAGCCGCCGCGCGGCACCTGCTCCACCGGCGGTGCCGCCGACACCTTGCTCGCACGCTTGCGCGCACCCTGGACTCCGGCTTGCCGTTTCGTCATTCGTCCCTCCTGTCGCGGCCTTCGCCGCGGGTTATCCGAACAAAGCGCCCGCCGTCGCGCGGTGCTTACGGCGGCGGTCCGAGCTCTCGTGCCGCGATGCCGGGCCAGTCGCGCAGGAACGCCTCGCCGTCGCGCCGGCCCAGGTCGTACGCCTGGGTCATGCCCGCGGGGCGCGTGTAGTCCCAGCTGGAGATGGGCACGCGCTGCGAGGGCTGCAGGTACAGCCGGCGCTGGCCGCCCTCGCGCAGCACGAAGCGCGGCGGCCGCGGATAGCGGCGCGTGACCAGCACCAGCACGTCGCCCGGGTCCGGGTCCAGCGCATCGACGGGGATGTTGTCGACCAGGCCGCCATCGAGCACCGCGCGGCCATCGCGGCGCAGCACCGGCGTAAAGGGCGGCGTGGAGGACGACTGCAGCAGCAGGTCGGCCAGCTGTTCCGGCGTGGCGCAATCCTGCGCGCGCACGAACTCGGGATGAAAGCCCAGCCGGCGCCCCAACCGCGGATGCAGCGTCTTGAGCAGGTGCTTATCGATGTTGTAGGCCAGCAGGCCGGCCAGCACCGCCAGCCGCGGACTGGTCCAGCGCGGGATGTGCGCCACGCCGATGCGGATTTCCGGCGCATCCTGCAGGAACGCCAGCCGCCCCTCGCCCAGGATCGACAGCAGCGCGGCGCGGTAGATGCCGTAGTGGGGAAACACACGCTGGTCGCCGAACAGATTGCGCCAGTAGGCGTTGCGGCGATTGTTGGCAAGCACCCCGTGGTAGTACGACATGACCTCGCGCGCATCGTGCGTATAGATCATGCACGCGGTGGCGGCGCCGGCCGAGATGCCGGTGATGATGCGCGGGCGCAGGTCCAGCTCGGGCGCGACCACGTCCCACCAGCCGGCCTGCCACCAGCAGCGGTTCCCGCCGCCGGCGAACACGATCTGGTCGAACGGACCGCGCGCCTGCCCGGCCTTCGCGGAACCGTCGGTAGCCAGGACCGCCGTCACAGCAGCGCGTACGTGGTGGTGGCCTGCACGGCGAGCTTGCCGTCCGGGCCGTGCAGCGCGATCTCGCCGAACACGACGGTCTTGCCCAGGCGCCGCACGATGGCCTGCACGAGCATGTCGCCGCTGGTCACGGGGCGCATGAAGTTGGTGGTCAGGCTGACCGTTGTCATCGGGCGAAAGCCGCCCAGCGCGCTGGAGATGGCCACGATCATCGCAGTATCGGCGGCGGACATCAGTACCTGCCCGCACACCACCCCGCCCGCGTGCCGCATCGCTTCGTCGAAGGGCAGCAGCAGCGTGACCCCGTCGGGCTGCACGCTATGGGCGCGCAGGCGCAACTGGCGTACCCAGGGGGCCAGCACCTGGTCCAGGATGGCGTCGATCTCGGCAAGCGGGAGGGATGTCTCGGGCATGGCGGCGTGGTGGCGCCTGTCTCGGGGCGCGGGATGCATGGACTGCATTCGAGGAAAAGCCGCGGACCGGGACGCTACTCGACTTCGCCCGGCGCGGCGCGATGTTTCAGCCAATGATACAGGGGCCCCGTGCAGATCACCACGAAGGCCATCCGTACCACATGGAAGGCCGTGACCAGCGGCACGCCGACCTCCAGCACCTTGGCGGTGATGCACATCTCGGCGATGCCGCCCGGCGTGGTGGCCAGGATCAGCGTGGCCGGATGCGCGCCGGACATGGCCGACAGCGCCCAGCCGAACAGCGCCGAGACAATCAGCGCCAGCATGGTGTACAGGCCCACGCCGGACAGGAAGCGCGGCGCCGTGTGCAGGAACTCGCGCGAGAAACGCACGCCCAGCGAGACGCCGATCAGCAGCTGGCCCGTGCGGCTCATCCACGTGGGAATGGCGGACAGCTCGATGCCGGACACGGTCAGCGCCGCCGCGGCGATCAGCGTGCCGATCACGAAGGGGTTGGGCAGGTTCAAGCGCTGCATCAGCAGCGCCGCGGCCACGGTGATGGCGACCAGCCCCGCCAGGCCCAGCGCGTCGACGGTGCGCGGTCCCGGGATATACGGATCGAGCCCGTGGATGCCGCCGTACTGGAAGATCGTGGGCACCAGCACCACCACGATCAGCACGCGCAACGAATGCGCCGCGGCCACCTGGTCGATGCGCGCGCCATTGCGCTCGGCCAGGTTCGCCATCTCGGAGGCGCCGCCGATGGCCGTGGCGAAGTAGGCGGTCTTGAACGAGACGCCCGTGGTCTTGCGCAGCAGCAGCGCGCCGCTGGTGCCGAGCAGCAGCGCGAACAGCGAGCCGGCGACGATATAGGGCAGGAATTCGAGCAGCTTGGCCGCGACGTCGGGCGTGAAGTACAGCCCGAGCGAGGTGCCGATGGCCCACTGCCCGGCGTTGCGCGCATGCGTGGGCGCGCGCAGGTCGGCGCCGGCCATGCGGGCCCCGGCCACCGCCAGCAGCGGACCGATCATCCACGGCAGCGGCGTATGCAGCAGGGTACAGAGCAGCGCGGCCGCGAGGCCGAGCAGGATCGTCAGCGCGAAGGGGCGCCAGCGCAGCAGCGAAGAGGGCATGGTCGGCGAGCGGCGTGCGACCGGAGCGGATGGACACCGGGCCGCCGCCGCATTCTTGTGATCGGCGCGCGGGCGGCGGCTCTGCCGCCACGCTTGCCATGAAAACGACAAGGCCCGGGAGCCCCGGGCCTTGCGGCATTTTGCCTGAATCAGCGCGGCGCGTCCGCCATGCGCCGTGTCGCCGAGCGGCGCGAGAGCCAGCGCAGCAGCCGCGGCACCACCACCACCGCCACCGTCAGCGCCAGGATCGAGGCCGAGATCGGGTGCTGCACGAACGGCGCCCAGTCGCCCTGGCTGATCGACAGCGCGTTGCGCAGCTGCTTTTCCGCCATCGGGCCGAGAATCAGGCCGACGATCACCGGCGCGGTCGGAAAGTCGAAGCGGCGCATCGCCATGCCCAGCAGCCCGATCAGGAACAGCAGCAGCAGGTCGAACCACGACTGGCGGATGCCATAGGCGCCGAGCCCGGCGAAGATCAGGATGCCGCCATACAGCAGCGGCGTGGGAATGCGCAGCATGCGGACCCACAGCCCGATGGCCGGCAGGTTCAGCACCAGCAGCATCACGTTGCCGATATAGAGCGAGGCCAGCAGCCCCCACACCAGGTCGCCCGAGGTCTGGAACAGCATCGGGCCCGGCTGCAGGTTGTAGTTCTGGAAGGCCGCCAGCAGGATGGCGGTGGTGTTCGAGGTCGGAATGCCCAGCGTCAGCAGCGGCGCGAGCGTTGCCGTGACGGCGGCATTGTTGGCGGCCTCGGGGCCGGCCACGCCCTCGATGGCGCCCGTCTTGCCGAATTCCTCCTGGTGCCTGGACAGCTTCTTCTCGGTCGCATACGACAGGAAGGTCGGAATCTCGGCGCCGCCCGCGGGAATCAACCCGAACGGAAAGCCAATGAACGTGCCGCGCAGCCACGCCGGGATCGAGCGCTTCCAGTCCGAGCCCGTCATCATCACCGAGCTGACCTTGTTGAAGGTGCCGGCCGGCTGGGGGAAGAAGGCGTTGAACAGCGCCTCGCCCACGGCGAACAGCCCCACCGCCACCACGACGATGTCGATGCCGTCGTACAGCTCCTGGATGCCCATCGTGTAGCGCGTCTGCCCGGACAGCGAGTCCATGCCGATCAGCCCGATGCCCAGCCCGAGGAACAGGCTGGTCATGCCGCGCAGCAGCGAGGAGCCCAGCACGGCCGACACCGTGGTGAAGGCCAGCAGCATGATCATGAAGTACTCGCCCGGGCCGAACTGCAGCGCCACGTCCGCCGCGATCGGCGCGAACATCGACAGCAGCACGGTGGCGATGGTGCCGGCCACGAAGGAGCCGATCGCCGCGGTGGCCAGCGCGGGGCCCGCGCGGCCCCGCTTGGCCATCAGGTTGCCTTCCATCGCCGTGACCATGGTCGACGATTCGCCCGGCGTGTTCATCAGGATCGAGGTGGTCGAGCCGCCGTACATGGCGCCGTAGTAGATGCCGGCGAACATGATCAGTGCCGCGGTGGGTTCCACCTTGGCGGTCAGCGGCAGCAGCATGGCTACCGTCAGCGCGGGGCCGATGCCGGGCAGCACGCCGATGGCGGTGCCCAGGAAGCAGCCCACCAGGGCCCACATCAGGTTCAGCGGCGTGATGGCGACGGCGAAGCCGTGCATCAGCTGGTTCAGGGTATCCATCGTTGTCTCCCGGCGGGCTTACAGGCCCGCCATCGGCAGGAACGGCAGCAGCGGCAGGTTGATGCCGAGCAGGAAATCGAACAGCCCCCACATCGGCAGCGTGATGGCCAGGCCGATCAGCGCGTCGCGCAGCGGGCGCCGGCTGCCGTAGCCGCGCGCCACGCAGACCATCAGCAGCGTGGAAGAGATCACGAAGCCCAGCGGGCCGATCAGCGCCATGTTCAGCACCAGGCCGGCGGCCACCCATGCGAGGCCGCGCGGGCTGTGCGGGTGCGAAGGCAGCTCGGCGTCTTCCTCCGGCATCGCGCGAAAGCCGCCGCGCAGGCCCTGGAACGTCAGCGCCGCGCCGCATACGGCCAGCCCGATGGCGACCAGCGTGGGCACGAAGCGGGGCGACAGGCCCGCGTAGCCGGCGTCGCCCTCGATCACCGTCATGCCGGCGAAGAACAGCCCGGCCAGCATCAGCACCACGATGCCGATGGCGGTATGGGAAGGTTTCATGGGAGACTCCCGTGGCCCGGCGGCAGAGGCGCGCCGCGGGCAAGGATCGGAACGGCACCTCGCCGCGGCGCGCGGCGAGGCAACGGACGCGTCGTCACCGCGGGGCGACGACGGGTGAATACGGCAGGCTTACTTGGCCACGCCCAGTTCGCGCAGCGTGCCGCCCAGGCGCGCCGACTCCGCGTCGACGAACTTGCCGAACTCGTCGCCGGTCAGCAGGAACGGCGTCCAGTCGTTCTTCTCCAGCGCCTGCTTCCAGCTCGGCGACTCGGTGGCCTTGACCACCGCGTCGATCAGCGCGCGGCGCTGATCGGCGCTGATGCCGGGCGCGCCATAGACGCCGCGCCAGTTGTAGATCTCCACGTTGACGCCCTGCTCCTTCAGCGTCGGGATATCGGCCACGCGGTCCTTGGAGGCTACGGCCAGCGCGCGCATCTTGCCGCTCTTGATGAAGGGCAGGAATTCGGACACGCCCGACACGCCCACGGTCACGTGGCCGCCGAGAATGGCCGCGGACGCTTCGCCGCCGCCCTGGAACGGCACGTAGTTGACCTTCTTCGGATCGACGCCCACGTCCTTGGCGATCAGGCCGGCCATGATGTGGTCGATCGAACCCTTGGAGCCGCCGCCCCAGCTGACGCTGCCCGGGTTGGCCTTGAGCTGCGCGGTCAGGTCCTTGACCGACTTGAGCGGCGAGTTGGCCGGCACCGTGATCACCATGCTGTCGGTGATCAGGCGCGCCACCGGCGTGGCGTTCTTCAGCGTGACGGGCGGCTTGTTGGTCTCGATGGCGCCGATCATCACCGCACCGGTGACGATCATCGCGTTCGGGTTGCCCTTGTCGGTGTTCACGAACTGCGTCAGGCCGATGGTGCCGCCCGCGCCGCCCTTGTTGTCGTAGGAGGCGGACTTGGCCGTGCCGGCGGCGACCATGGCCGCGCCCAGGGTACGGCCGGTCTGGTCCCAGCCGCCGCCGGGATTGGCGCCGATCATGAACTTGATGGCCTCGGCGGCGTGGGCGGGCGCGACCGCGAAGGCGGCGGCGGCGAGCACGGCGGAGGCGGTGCCGAGCTGGGCAAGACGGGAAAGGCTGCGACGCATGGGGGGTCTCCTGATTCTGCTGTCGGTCGGTTCGGTCAGACTGCGCGGGGCTGCGATGGCGGCCGCCGCGCGGCATCCGGCTCGGTGACGCGCCATGCGCGGGACGGAAGACACGGCGAAAGCGGATCGACCGCGAGGCGCCGGTGAGGTCGTGTCTCCTGTCGCGCGCATGCCTTGCATGCCGGACATCGTTCTTGTTGATTTCGAATGCTGGCCGGCGGAAACCGACCATGGGGGCGATTCTAGGAGGCCAAAACTGTCAATAAGCTGTCAAAACGAAAGCTTATGGCTCGGGGTTTACGCGAAGGATCTTGCGTGGCCAGGGCGTTCCCGCTAGCCCGCGTCGGCCAACGGCAGCCGCAGTTCGGCCCGCAGCCCCCTGCCCTGCGCGGCATCGCCCAGCGTCACCGCGCCACCGAAGCGCGCGGCCATCTCGCGCGAGATGGCCAGCCCCAGGCCCGAGCCGGGTTCCCCATGGCCCACGCGCCGGTAGAAGCGCGCGAACACCTTGTCGCGCTCCTCGGGCGGGATGCCGGGCCCGTCGTCCTCCACCACCAGGCACGCATGGGCGCCCGCGCGCGCGGCCGACAGCGTGATGCGGCTGCCGCGCGGCGAGTACTGGATGGCGTTGTGCACGAGATTGGCCAGCGCCTCGCGCAGCAGCGCCGCGTCGGCGCGCACCGGCAAGCCGCCGCCGGCCGGATGCTCCCAGCCGAAGTCCTGCTGCTTGCGGCGCGCCAGCGGCAGGTAGTCGAGCGCGACCTGCGCGGCCACCGCGGCGGCGTCGATCAGGGGGACGTCGCCCTCCCCGCTCCCGCCCGCGCCGGCATCGGCCACCTCGCCCGCGCCGTCGTGCGGCTGCGCGTGCTGCCGTACCCGGGCCAGCGCCAGGAGCTGGTTGGTCAGCCGCACGGCCTGCTCGAGCTGCGTGACGATGCCGCCCACCGCCTCGCGCGCGGGCGCGGGGTCGCCGCCAGCGTCGAGCTGGCGCCGCGCGAACTCGGCCTGCGTCTTCAGGATCGCCAGCGGCGTGCGCAGCTGGTGCGCGGCATCGGCGATGAACTGGGCCTGCGCCTCGCCCAGCGCCGCCGAGCGCGACACGTGCCGGTTGACCGCGTCCACCAGCGGGCGCACCTCTGCGGGCACGTTGTCGAACGCGAGCGGCGCGAGGTCGTCGGGCGAGCGCGCCTCCACGTCGTCGCGTACCCGCGCCAGCGGGCGCAGCACGAAGGTGATGCCGCCCACCAGGATAGCGGCGCTCGCCAGGATCAGCAGCACGTCTCGCGCCAGCGCGCTGCGCCACACGGTGGCGATCAGCGCCGCGCGCGGCTCGGCGGATTCGGCAACCTGGATGATGACCCGCATGCGCGCGTCGGGCCGGTACACCGGGCGCGCCAGCGCCGCGATGCGCACGGGCTCGTCGCGATAGACCGCGTCGTAGAAGCGGGGCGCGTTGTTGGCCAGGGTCGCGGGCGCACCGGCCGGCAGCGGCAGCGCCTCGTACCCGGTCAGCGTCTCGATGACGCCGTCGCGCTCCAGCGAGACCCGGTAGAACACCCGCGTCTGCGCGGTGCTCTCGAACATCTCCATGGCCGCGTCGGGCATGGTGAACTGGATGCGCTCGCCGGCCATGCCGATGGCGTTGTCGATGGCGCGCACCGAGCCATAGAGCGAACGGTCGTAGGCGGTGTTGGCGGCATCGCGCAGCGTGCCGTAGGTCAGCCACGTGTCCAGCGCCATCATCGCGGCCAGCGCGGGCACCAGCAGTACCAGCAGCTGCCGGCGCAGGCTGCCGCCCAGCCAGCGCCGGCCGGCGCCGCCGCGCGACGGGCCGGCGGCCTGGTTCCCTGGCGCGCCGCCCGCCATCAGCCCCCGCTCTCCGGCTCCAGAAGATAGCCGAAGCCGCGCAGCGTGACGATGGTCACGCCGTGGCCGGAGAGCTTCTTGCGCAGGCGGTAGATCAGCACCTCGATCGCGTCGGGGTTCACGTCGGCATCGAGCGAGAACACCTTGTCGAGCAGTTGCGCCTTGGTCAGGGGCTGGCCGCTGCGGGCGAGCAGCGCGCCCAGCAGCGTGGATTCGCGCGGGGTCAGCGCGAGCGGCACGCCCGAGAGCGTAAAGCCGCGCGTCTCGCCGTCGTACACCAGCGCCCCGCATTGCAGGCGCGGGTGGGCGCGGCCGCGGCTGCGGCGGATCAGCGCGAGGATGCGGGCCTCCAGTTCGGCGATGGCGAAGGGCTTGGCCAGATAGTCGTCGGCTCCCAGGTTCAGCCCGCGCACGCGCTCATCCAGCGTGTCCTGCGCGGTCAGGATCAGCACCGGCGTGCGGTCGTCGCGGCCGCGCATGGCCTTGAGCACCGCGAGCCCGTCCTTGCCCGGCAGGCGCAGGTCCAGCACCACGGCGTCGTATTCCTCGGCCTGCAGGCGCGCCTCGGCCTGCAGGCCGTCGGGCACGTGCTCCACCACGAAGCCGCCCTGCTCCAGCGCCCGCGTCACCCAGCGCGCGAGTTCGGTTTCGTCTTCCACCAGAAGGATGCGCATGCCCGGCCCCCTTGCCGGCTTGGGTCGATCGGTTTTATTCGGCGCCTATAATAAACCGCCCCGAACGTCGGCCGACGCCCGGCGGCCCCGTGCGCGCGGTGCCTCGCGCCCCTTCTTCCGCGTCCGATCTTGTCCGCAGCCGATCTCCCGCCCGATGTCCCGCCCTCGCCCGCGCGCCGGCGCCTGATCGCGACCTCGGCCAGCCTCGCCCTCGGCGCGGCATGGCCCGCGGCGGGCGCCCCCGCCCCCGCGTCGTTGCCGCCGCCGCCCGCGGGATATCCGGCGGCGTACCCGGACCTGATCGCGCGGGCGATCCAGGAGGGCGCGGTCAATGTCCATGCCTCGACCGATGAAAATATCGCCCGGCCGCTGATCGCGGCGTTCGAGGCGCGCTATCCCGGCCTGCGCGTGCGCTACCGTGACTTGAACACCATCGAGCTGGACCGGGGCTTTCTCGCGGACGCCGCCAGGCCCGCCAGCCCCGACCATGCCGACGTGCTGTGGAGCACGGCGATGGACCTGCAGATCAAGCTGGTCAACGACGGCCACGCGCTGCGCTACCTCTCGCCCGAACGCGCCGGGCTGCCCGGCTGGGCGGTGTGGCGCGACGAGGCCTGGGGCACGACCTTCGAGCCGGCGGTGATCGTGTGCAACCGCCGGCATTTCGCGGGCATGGCCATGCCGAAGAGCCGCAGCGGGCTCGCGCGGATCCTGCAGGACAACGCGCAGCGCTGGCGCGGCCGCGTGGTGACCTACGACGTGGAGCAATCCGGCGTGGGCTATCTGCTGGCGCAGCAGGACGCGCGCATGGGCGACGAGTTCTGGTATCTGGCGCAGGCGCTGGGACGCGCCGGCGTGCGGCTGTCGGCGTCGACCGCCGACATGGTCGAGCGCATCGCCAGCGGCGAGCTGGTGGCCGGGTACAACCTGCTGGGTTCGTATGCGCTGTCACTGATGGAGCGCGGCGCCGATATCGAGGTGATCGCGCCGGCGGACTATACGCTGGTGATGTCGCGCGTGGCGCTGATCCAGCGGCGCGCGCCGCATCCGCACGCCGCGCGGCTATGGCTGGATTTCCTGCTTTCGCGCGAGGGGCAGGCGCTGCTCGCGCGCTCGGCGTCGCGGCTCTACACCATCCGCACCGATACCCAGAGCCAGCACAACGCCATCGCGCTGGCCGAGCGGCTGGGCTACGCCTTCAAGCCGATCAGCGTGGGCCCGGGGCTGCTCGCGGCGCAGGACGCGCTGCGCAAGCGTGCCTTTCTGGCGCGCTGGCGCGATGCGATGCGGGCCTAGCACCCTGCCCGCCGCGCCTTACTTCACCTCGGCGGCGGCCTGCGGCGAGCCCAGGCAGAAGGACGCCACCTCGGCATCGAGCTTGGCCATCGGGCGCGGCACGTAGCCCTTTCGCAGCGACGGCGACAGGCGCAGCGTGTCGATGAACACGTCGGACAGCCGCTCGGCGTTGGCGTCCAGGTCGAAATCGCCGGGGGCGAACAGCCAGTGCGCCAGCACGCCGCCGATCGCGGCATGGAAGGCGTTGACCGCCATGTCCAGATCCAGGTCGGCGGGCAGCTGCCCGCGCTCCAGCGCGAGGCGCAGATGCTCGCGCATGCGCGCCATGCCCTCCTCGTGCGACTGGCGCTGCCGGTCCAGGATGGCGCCGTTTTCCTGGACCATTTCGCACTTGTGGAAGATGATTTCGAACACCCGGCGCCATTGGGGATTGATCACGGTCTGGCGCATCACGAAGGCGCAGACATCGCGGATGCCGCCGAGGGGGTCTTCCTGGCGCGCGATGCGCTCCGGCTCGCACAGCGCCTCGACCGGAAGGTGCACCCGGTCGCACATGGCGGCGAAGACATCGCTCTTGTTCTTGAAATGCCAGTAGATCGCGCCGCGGGTGACGCCCGCCGCTTCCGCGATATCCGCCAGCGAGGGACGCGCCACGCCGCGGGCGTGAAAGACGGCTTCGGCTGCGTCGAGGATCCGGTGGCGCGTCTCGAGCGCCTCTTCCTTGGTTCGTCGGGCCATGATCGTCTCAGCGCGAGGCCGTAGCGCGCGGGCTCGCACTTGGGTGGGGGAATCGCCGAAGCGTAGAATTCATCACAATACTCGGGTGGGGCACGGTTCGGCCTGTTGCAGTGCGCAAGGCGCGCATCCTACCGTAGTGGGCGACTTGCACATATGGGGATGGTCCCTGTCAAGAAAAGCGCTGCAGGTAATCTTGCATTGCACAAAGATTTACATACATGCTTGGATGTATATATACTACGCCCCAGTCACCCGTTCGGCCAGCACGGCGTATCGGTGCGGTGCTTGATGCACTCGGCGATTGCCGTTCGCGCTCATGTGCTGGCGACTCGCAACACATTCCCGGCCGTTCGTCGCTTACGTCATAGCTTGGCTACGAAAAGTGGCTAGCATTGTCCTTTTTTTCCCGCTGCGGCTCCGCGGCGGGCTCGGCTGTTTCCGCTCGCCTGGCTCGCAGGCGCGGTGTGGCCGATCTCACATTGCCATCATGGGGTTATCGATGAGGAAGTCCCAACGTTCCAGTTTGGTTGCCGTTGCCGTTGCGGTGTCGGCCGCGCTGACCTTGTCCGCCTGTGGCGACAAGGCGCCGCAAGGCGCCGCGCCGCCGCCCCCTGAAGTGGGTGTGGTGACCATCAAGCCCACCGCCGTGCCGGTCGTCAACGAGTTGCCGGGCCGCCTGGAAGGCGTGCGTACCGCGGAAGTGCGGGCGCGGGTCGAAGGCATCGTGCTGTCGCGCAACTATCGCGAGGGCGGCGAGGTCAAGGCCGGGCAGGTGATGTTCCGCATCGATCCGGCGCCGTACGAGGCGCAGCTCGCCTCGGCCAAGGCCGCGCTGGCGCGCGCCGAGGCCAATGCGGTGTCCGCGCGCCAGAAGGCCGAGCGCTACAAGCCGCTGGTGGCCATCAACGCCGTCAGCAAGCAGGAATACGACGAGGCCGTGGCGCAAGCCGGACAGGCCACCGCCGATATCGCGTCGGCCAAGGCGCAGGTCACCACCGCGCAGATCAACCTTGGCTACACCACCGTCACTGCGCCCATTTCCGGCCGCGCGGGCCGCGCGCTGGTGACCGAAGGCGCGCTGGTCGGCAACGGCGAGGCGACCCGGCTGGCGCTGGTGGAGCAGGTCGATCCGATCTGGGTGACGTTCACCCAGCCGGCCAACGAGGTGATGCGCCTGAAGCGCGCCATCGAGTCCGGCCGCCTCCAGTCGGTGAACGGCGGCGCGCGCGTGCACCTTCTGCTGGACGACGGCACCGAGTACGAGCAGACCGGCAAGCTGCTGTTCTCCGACATGACGGTGGATCCGACCACCGGCGCGATCACGCTGCGGGCCCAGTTTCCCAATCCGCGGCGCGAGCTGCTGTCCGGCACGTTCGTGCGCGTGAAGATCGAGCAGGGCCTGGACCAGAACGCGCTGACCGTGCCGCAGCGGGCGCTGATCCGTACCGCGCAGGGCGCCTCGGTGATGGTGGTGGGCGCCGACGGCAACGTCGCCGCCGTGCCCGTGAAGGCGCCGGTAGCCATCGGCACCGACTGGGTCGTGACCGAGGGCCTGAAGGGCGGCGAACAGGTGATCGTGGAAGGCCTGCAGAAGGTCAAGCCGGGCGCGCCCGCCAAGGCCGTGCCGTTCCAGGCGCAAGGCGCGCAGCCGCAGCCCGCGGCCGGCGCCAGCGCCCCCGCGGCGCCCGCGGCGGCGTCGGATGCGAAGGCCGGGGCCAAGCAAGGCTAATCAAAGCGGAATACGAAGGGAGCCAGTCTTATGGCCAAGTTTTTCATCGACCGGCCGGTGTTCGCGTGGGTGATCGCGCTGATCATCGTGCTGGGCGGGATACTGTCGATCTTCCAGTTGCCGATCGCGCAGTACCCCAATATCGCGCCGCCCACGATCTCGGTCTCGGCGACCTATCCCGGCGCATCGGCCAAGACGCTCGAAGACTCGGTCACCTCGGTGATCGAGCAGGAGCTCAATGGCGCGCCCGGGCTGATGTACTACACGTCGACCAGCGAGTCGACGGGCCTGGCGACGATCACCATCGCCTTCCAGCCCGGCTCCAACGTCGACCTGAACTCGGTCGAGGTGCAGAACCGGCTCAAGCGCGTGGAGGCCCGCCTGCCGGCCGAAGTGCGGCAGCAGGGCGTGCGGGTGGACAAGGCCGGGAACAACTACATGATGTTCCTGACCGTGACGTCCAAGTCCGGCACGGCCACCGCGATCGAGCTGGGCAACTACATCTCGGCCAACGTCATCGATTCGATCCGCCGCGTGCCCGGCGTGGGTTCGGCCGACCTGTTCGGCACCGAATACGCGATGCGCATCTGGCTGGATCCGGCCAAGCTGACCGGCTTCAACCTGACGCCGATCGACGTCACCCGCGCGATCTCGGAGCAGAACATCCAGGTGGCCGTCGGCGAGCTGGGCGCCACGCCGTCGCCGCGCGGCACGGAGCTGAACGCGACGATCACCACCGAGAGCCGGCTGACCACGCCGCAGCAGTTCTCCAACATCCTGCTGCGCGTGAACCCGGACGGCTCGTCGGTGCGCATCGGCGACGTGGGCACGGTAGAGCTGGGCGGCGCCGACTATTCGACGCAGGCCCGCACCAACGGCAAGCCGTCGGCGGCCATCGCCATCAAGCTGGCCCCGACCGGCAACGCGCTGGCCACGGCCACCGCGGTGCGCGAGCGGATGGAGGAGCTGGCCAAGTTCTTCCCGGCCGACTACCAGTTCACGGTGCCTTACGACACGTCGGCCTTCGTCAAGATCTCGATCGAGGAGGTCATCAAGACGCTGCTGGAAGCCATCCTGCTGGTGTTCCTGGTGATGTACCTGTTCCTGCAGAACATCCGCGCCACGATCATCCCGACGCTGGTGGTGCCGGTCGCGCTGCTGGGCACGTTCGGCATGCTGCTGGCGTTCGGTTTCTCGATCAACGTGCTGACGATGTTCGGCATGGTGCTGGCCATCGGTATCCTGGTCGATGACGCGATCGTGGTGGTCGAGAACGTCGAGCGGATCATGAGCGAGGAGGGGCTCTCGCCCCGCGAGGCGACCCGCAAGGCCATGGGCCAGATCACCGGCGCCATTATCGGCATCACGCTGGTGCTGACCGCGGTGTTCATCCCGATGGCGTTCTTCGCCGGCTCGGTGGGCAACATCTATCGCCAGTTCTCGCTGTCGCTGATCGCCTCGATGGCCTTCTCGGCGCTGCTGGCGCTGACGCTGACCCCGGCGCTGTGCGCGACGCTGCTCAAGCCCGTCGAAGCGGGGCACCACCACGAGAAGAAGGGCTTCTTCGGCTGGTTCAACCGTACCTTCGCCCGCGCGGCCACCGGCTACCAGGGCGTGGTGGCCCGCATCCTCGGACGCACCGGCCGCTACATGATCCTGTTCGGCCTGATCGTGGTCGCCGTGGTGCTGCTGTTCCGCCAGCTGCCGTCGTCGTTCCTGCCCGATGAGGACCAGGGCTACACGATCACCGTGGTGCAGCTGCCAAACGGCGCCACGCAGGAGCGCACCATCGGCGTGCTCAAGCAGATCGAGGACTACTACCTGAACAAGGAAGCCAAGATCGTCGACCAGATGATCACGGTGGCGGGCTTCTCGTTCTTCGGCCGCGGCCAGAACGGCGGTATCGCGTTCGTGCGGCTCAAGGACTGGAAGGAGCGCACCGGCGCCGACGAGACCGCGCAAGCGATGGTGGGCCGTGCCTTCGGCGCGCTGTCCGGCATCAAGGACGCGATCATCTTCCCGCTGAACCCGCCGGCCATTCCGGAACTGGGCAACTCCTCGGGCTTCGACTTCCGCCTGCAGGACCGCTCGGGCCAGGGCCACGCGAAGCTGATGGAAGCGCGCAACATGATGCTCGGCATGGCCGCGCAGAACCCCGTGCTGGCCGGCGTGCGTCCGGAAGGCCAGGAAGACGCGCCGCAGCTGCAGATCGATATCGACCGCGAGAAGGCGCGCGCGCTGGGCGTGGCGATCGCGGACATCAACCAGACGCTGTCGATCGCGTTCGGCTCCTCGTATGTGAACGACTTCATCTACGAAGGGCGCGTGCGCCGCGTGATAGCGCAGGCCGAGGGCGGCGACCGCCTGCTGCCCGAGGATCTGGGCAAGCTGCGCGTGCGCAACGGCAACGGCGACATGGTGGCGTTCTCGGCGTTCTCCACGTCCAAGTGGGTCATGGGTTCGCCGCGCCTGGAGCGCTACAACGGCCTGCCGGCCGTGAAGCTGGCCGGTCAGGCCGCGCCGGGCCGCAGCACGGGCGAGGCGATGGCGGCGATGGAGGAAATCTACGCCAAGCTGCCGCCTGGCTTCGGCTTCGAGTGGTCGGGCCAGTCCTATGAGGAACGGCTGGCCGGCTCGCAGGAGCCGATGCTGTACACGCTGTCGCTGATTATCGTGTTCCTGTGCCTGGCCGCGCTGTACGAAAGCTGGTCGATCCCGGTGGCGGTGCTGCTGGTGGTGCCGCTGGGCGTGCTCGGCGCGCTGCTGGGCGTGACGCTGCGCGGCATGCCGAACGACGTGTACTTCAAGGTGGGCCTGATCGCTACGATCGGCCTGTCCGCGAAGAACGCCATTCTGATCGTGGAGTTCGCCAAGGATCTGCAGGCGCAGGGCAAGGGTCTGATCGAGGCAACGCTCGAAGCGGTGCATCTGCGCTTCCGCCCGATCCTGATGACGTCGATGGCCTTTATCCTGGGCGTGCTGCCGCTGGCGATCTCCACCGGCGCGGGCTCGGGCAGCCAGCGCGCGATCGGCACCGGCGTGATGGGCGGCATGATCACCGCCACGGTGCTGGCGATCTTCCTGGTCCCGGTGTTCTTCGTGGTGATCCGCAAGCGATTCAAGGGCAGCAAGCGCCAACGCATGCTCGACCAGAAGTGGCGCGAGCCGCAGGAGGAAATCTGACATGACCAAGACACTGACCACGTTGCTGCTGGTGGCGGGCGTCCTGTCGGGCTGCACGCTGGCACCCCGCTATGAACGCCCGGCCGCGCCGGTGGCCGCGACGTTCCCGGCGGCGCCCGAGGGCTACGGGCAGGCCGAGGTGAAGAGCGGCGAATCTCGCCGCGCGGCCGATATCGGCTGGCGCGAGTTCTTCCCCGATCCGCGGCTGCAGGTGCTGATCGCCAACGCGCTGGAGAACAACCGCGACCTGCGCACCGCCGCGTTGCGCATCGAGGAGGCGCGCGCGCTGTACCAGGTGCAGCGTGCCGACCTGCTGCCCACCGTCAACGCCACCGGCGGCTACACGCGCCAGCGGCTGTCGGGCGCGCAGTCGCCGCTGGGCACCGGCTATATCGCCGAGTACTGGCAGGCGGGTGGCGCCATCACCTCGTACGAGCTGGACTTCTTCGGCCGCGTGCGCAGCCTGACCAACGCGCAGCTGGCGCAGTACTTCGCCACCGAAGAGGCGCGCCGCTCGGCGCAGATCTCGCTGGTGGCCGAAGTCGCCAAGGCCTACCTGGCCGAGCGTTCCTACTCGGAACAGTACGAGATCGCGCGCAACACGCTGCGCACCCGCGAGGAGACCTTCGGCCTCGCGCGCCAGCGTTTCGAAGCCGGCGCCACCTCGGCGCTGGAGCTGCGCGACACCGAATCGCTGGTGGCGCAGGCGCGCGTCGCATCCGCCGAGCTGGCCCGCCAGCGCGCGCAGGCGCAGAACGCGCTGGAGGTGCTGGTCGGCAGGCCGCTGGGCAGCATTGCCGACCTGCCGCAGGAAACGCAGTTGTCGGCCGAACGGCTGATCAGCGATATTCCCGCCGGCATGCCGTCGGACCTGCTGGAGCAGCGTCCCGACATACGCCAGGCCGAGCAGCAACTGCTGGCCGCCAACGCGAATATCGGCGCGGCGCGCGCGGCATTCTTCCCGCGCATCACGCTGACGGCGCAGGCGGGCAGCATCAGCCCGACGTTCTCGTCGCTGTTCGATTCGGGCACCGGCGCGTGGTCGTTCGCCCCGCAGCTGGTGCTGCCGATCTTCGACTTCGGCCGCAACCTGTCGAACCTGGACCTGGCCAACGTGCGCAAGAACATCCAGATCGCCAACTACGAGAAGACCATCCAGGTGGCCTTCCGCGAGGTGGCGGACACGCTGGTGGCGCGCGGCACGCTGGAAGATCAGGTCGCCGGGCAGGAGCAGGTGCGCGACGCCGAAGCCGCCCGCTTCGAACTTGCACGGGCGCGTTTCCGCGCGGGCGTGACCGGTCAGCTCGAAGCACTGGATGCGCAGCGCCAGCTGTTCAGCGCCGAGCAGGCCCTGGTGCAGGCACGGCAGTTGAGGCTGAACAATGCCATCGACCTGTACCGCGCGCTGGGTGGCGGCCTGACCGAGACCGGGCCCGTGGCGGCAGCGCCCGCGAGCGCGCCGCAGGCCGTGCAGTAGGGCTGGGCGTCACCCAGCGAAACGGCCGCCAGTCACCTGGCGGCCGTTTTTTTTGTTCGCCAGCGGGCGGGCGGCACATCACGCATCGGGTCAGCTTTCGGCCGGAGGCGGGGCCGGCGCCGCGGCATCGGCGAGCTGCTTCTCGCAAGCCGCCCGCTTGGCGGCCGGAAGCAGGTGGATGCTGTCTTCCAGCGCCTTGAGCGCGCATGCACGCTGCGGTGACGTTGCGGGAATGGTCAGCACCGCCTTCATGCATGCGCACCAGTTGGTGTGGCTCAGTTTGTGGCGCGAATGGGGATGCAGCGTGGCGCGCACCATCTCGCTGATGCCGGACTCGCGCTCCGGCGCTGGAAGTCCCTGGACCAATTGCATGATCGCCCGCCATGCGCGGTCGACCGACGAGAACCAGTGGCCGACGTAGTCGAGCAGTACCGCGGCGCGGGAGGAGACGGGCAGCGCTTCCAGATGCCCGAGGATCCAGGTCAACGCATCGTCGCCTTTCCGGCGCTTGGCCGACGCCGGGGCGCTGGTGGCGGCGAGCGGGTCGTAGGGCCTGCGCCAGTTGTGGTGCGACATCAGCAGGTATAGCGCCGCACCCAGCGGCCGCTCCCGCTCTTCGGGCGGCAGGGAGCCAAGGCCCGCGTGAATCTCGGGAAGCGCATCCGGCGAGCCGCGGGCGCTGATGTAGGCGCGCAGCACCTCGGATCTTTGCCGAGGCGGCAGCGCATCCATGAGGGTCATGAAGGTGTCCCTGGTGGCGGTATCCCACGGCGTGTCCGTGTGGCTGGTGCAGAAGCTGGCCAGGAACGCCGCCATCTGCGGCGCGGGCAGTGTCGCGACCCCGTTGAGCCACCATGACCGGTACGTGGCAATCTCGGCCGGCGGCGCCGACTCGAACCACCTGAGCAGTCCTGCGAAGTATTCGGCGCGCACTTCCGGCGACAATGACGCCGCCGCGTCGTAGAGCCACGACCATCCCTGCATGCGCCCCTGCGCGGTGTCGGCGCAGAAGCCGAAGCCCAATCCCGTCGCCAGAGACCGAAGCAGCGGTCCACGCTGTGCCGGCGCGATGGATCCCATGGCGTTGCACACCCAATTGAACACGCCGCTGAAGCTGCCCGCGGGCAGGCGCTCCTTCACGTCGGGAGCAATGTGGCATTCCAGCGGCTTGACCAGCGACTCGAAGATCGCGCGGCCATGGGCATCCAGATTGCCGTCCGGCTCGCGCATCTGGATGGCGATGCCGATGAGCGTCCCATACAGGGCAAGCGCCGGCGGACCCGCCCGGAAATAGCTGAACGCGCTGTGGCTGTCCACCAATGCCCGGGCCACGGTGCTGCACGACGCAGCGGGCAGCGTCGCGGCGATGTCCACGTAGCGTTTCATCGCCGCGGCATCGAAGCCGTGCTCCTTGTCGTGCGACCTGACGATGATGGCCAGCAGCTTGCCGCGCGCCTCCGGTGGCAATGTCCGCAACCTCGCCACGTCGCGTTGCCGCATGGTTGCGAGCTGTTCATTGGTAAACAGTCTGAGACAGACGCCATACCGCAGCCGGCATGCCCGCAGATCGGACTCCTTGTCGATGGCGATCCTGAGCAGCCGTTGTGCCTCGTTTTTTCCGGCGCGCATCGTTTTCGCCTGCCTCATCAGCGCTCCGGCAATGGCGTCACGGTCGGCGAAGGGATTACGGGCTGTCTCGGCGAGCACCGCCGCCACCGCCAGTGGCGAGGCGGCGTTGCCGGCCCGGTCCGCGATCTCCAGCGCTTCGAGTTCCAGTTCCATGCGCCGGGCCGCGACGGCAATATCCAGCCGGTGGTGAAGCATCCAGCAAGTACGCGACAGTGCGCTGGTAGCCCGCAGGCCGAGATGGCCCTGCACGACGTCCAGGCAGTGGCCGACGAACATCGGGCGCAGAAGCTGGGACTCCGCGCCGCCGTTCTCGGGCGGTACGGGAGGGGGCGTGCAGGTGTCGAGGCGATGCGAAGAGGAGAGGGTGCTGGCGGTGTCGCTGGGCATGGCGCCTCCAAAGCGATGGCCGGAGAGCGGTGGCGCGAGCGGAGCAGGGCGGGGGCGTTGCCGGCATTCAACGGCACTGCAAGTCCGGATCGCGTCAGGATTCCTGTCGCGGGACAGGGCTTACGGATGCCCCTGGCGATCGTGCGCTGTGTCGTTCAGCAATCCCTGCAGCGGTCCCCGCGGATCGGCAAGCCACGTGGCCAGATGCTGCACGAGCAGGGCGTTGCGCTGGCGCTGGAATTCCTGCTCGCGCTGCGCCTTCGTGACCTTGATTTGAGCGGTATCCGAGAGCGTGTACAGCTCCACCACGCGTTCCATCCATAGCGGGTCGCGCCCGATCGACTCCGTGTTCGTGATCAGCCCGACAAGGGCCCGGCAGCTGCCGGGTTGCGCGCACACGTCGAGCGACGCAATGCGGTCCCACAAGGCGCGGGCCAGCGCAACGCGCGTGGCGTCCGGCGCGTCCGTCGCGTCCCTGACCAGCCGGCGAACGTCACCGTCGTTGCGGACGTTCCTTACCGCAGCCTCGATATCGATGGTCGAGAACAGCGCGCCGCGCAGCGTGCCCACGGCGCGCCGACTCTCCATGGGCGGCAGCGCACCGATGCGGTCGTCCAGCAGCGCGATGACGTGCCGGCGGAACGCCGCCGGGGCGGGCATCACATCGGCGATCAGCCTGTCGAAGTCGGCCACCGTCCGGGCCCGCGATGCGCGCGCCTCGCATCGGCTCGTGGCGAGCCAGTCCCAGAAGGCGGAGGCGGTGTTGCCCAGCGTGTTGGCCTCGCGCAGCGACAGGAAGCCGGCGATGTTGGCGAGCAGTTCGGAGGGAAGCAGGGCGATGCGGGCAGTCTGTTCGCCGCGATTGTCGGTGGACAACGGAAGGGTGGCGGAAGCCGTGGCGGGGGCCTGCGTATCGTTGCCGTCGGGCACGGCGGGAGGCAGCGATGGCGAGGCATGGAGGACCGAGGATTGCAAGGGCATGGTGGGCTCGGCAAAGAAGAGCGCGCACAGGGGCACACGGGTTCGCGTGCCCCTGTGCGCGCCGGGTCGCGGAGACGGAACTGTGCCCGGCGCCTGCACGCCGCGCTTTTGCAAAAGCGCGTCGCTCGCCAGCATTCCGCGCGCGCGGCCCAAGCGCTCAGCGGCGCCTGACCAGCTGGTCCAGCTTGCGCTCGATCGACGACAAGCGCTCATCGGTCTTCTCAGCATGCGCCTCGATGCGATCGAGGCGCTTGTCGATGCCGTTCAGACTCTCGGTCAGTCGCCTGTCGAAGGCGCCGAGGCTGTCGGTCAGCCGCTTGTCCACGGCGTCGAGACGGCCGGTGAGGCGCCTGTCCATCTCGTCGATCCGCACCGACAGCGGACCTGTTCCCTTGTCGACCTTGTCCTGCGCGGAAGCGGTGATCCACGCCATCACGGAAAAGATCAGGGCGATCCCGGCGCCCACGCCGGAGAATACATTGGCGGGACTGATCGGCTCGGCTCGGCTATCGGCGCTGTGCCGCGCCTGCTCGATGCAGTCCACCCGCCTGGCAATCCTGTCTACCGTGCTCCAGTCATGGCGGCCCGGGCGGAAGCGCTGGAAGCGGCCAGCGTGCTTGCCGTGGCCGGTGTGGGAAGTGTCCATGGTGCGTGTCTCTCGTCGTTCGCGAAGGAAGGCGCAGGGGCGCCGAAGCCGCGAGCATGCGCGCCGCGCGTGCGTATGCATTTCATCAACGTTGCCGCTCTATCGCTTTCGTCCTCGCGCTGGCGCGCCTCCACTAGAATGGCGTTCCCCACACTGCGCGGCCCGACGCAAGCGAGACCACATGCATACCCGTTGGCTGGAGGACTTCGTCTGCCTCGCGCAGGCGGGCAGCTTCGCCCGCGCGGCGGAACTGCGCAACGTGACACCGCCGGCGTTCGGCCGGCGCATCCAGGCCCTGGAGGTGTGGGCCGGCGCGCCGCTGATCGACCGGGGCGTCTACCCGGTGCGGCTCACCGCCGAGGGCCGGCAGTTCCTCGAGGCCGCGCAGTCGGCGCTGACGACGCTGGACGAGGTGCGCGTGTCGCTGCGCGCCAGCCGCCGCGCCGATGCGCGCACGGTGATCATCGCCACCGGCAAGACGCTGGCACGTTCGATGGTGCCCGCCTGGCTCGCGCACCTGCGCGAGACGCTGCGCGACGACCCGCTCGCCGCGGGCTTCCGCACCCGCCTGTCGACGTATTCGATGCACGACGCGCTGGCGGTCTTCACCGCCGGCGACGCCGAATTCCTGCTGTGCTACAGCCCGCCGGACGCCCCCGTGACGCTGGACGACGCGCAATACCAGTTCCACGCCGTCGGCATCGAGCGCCTGGTCTGCGCGAGCGCCGCCGATGATGCCGGGGGCGCGCTGTACAGGCTGTCCGCGCGCGCCAGGGCGCCGGTGCCGATGATCGCCTACGCGGAGACGCTGACGATGGGCCGCATGGTCAACCACGAGGTGGCCCGCCGCAAGCTGGCCGGCCGTCTGGACGTGATCGCGGTCAGCGACTTCGCCGAGTCGGTGCACGAGATGGTGCGCGAGCGCATGGGCCTCGCCTGGCTGCCGGCGCGCCTGATCGCCGACGACTTGCGCGCCGGCCGGCTGGTGCGGGCCGATGCCGGCGAGACCGACCTGGCCTTGCAGATCCGCCTGTACCGCCCGCGCGCGCCGCTGCGGCCGCTGGCAGAGGCGTTCTGGCAAGCGGCGTCGGCCTGAGCCCGGCCAGCGCCCGGCTTGCGCCCCGCTTGCGCCCCGCTTGCGCCCACCCATTGCCGAAACGGCAATCCCCGTTGCCAAAGCCGCACGCCGCGGCGGCTCCGTGTTTTCTAAGATCGCGTCACAACAAACCGCGTCACCACGAACGACACGCGACCACCAAGGGGAAACCACTGCCATGAACGCCATGCTGCGCGCGGCCGCCGCCGCCTCCATCTGCCTGTCCGTCCTCGCCGCCGGCCAGGCCCGGGCCAATCCCTGGCCAGCCAAGCCGATCTCGCTGGTGGTGGGCTACACCGCCGGCGGCAGCGTCGACCTCGTGGCGCGCACCATCGCGCCGGAACTGGGCAAGCGCCTGGGCCAGAGCGTGGTGGTCGACAACCTGGGAGGGGCGGGCGGCACCATCGGCGCCGCGAAGGTCGTCAAGGCCGAGGCCGACGGCTACACGCTGCTGATGGGTTCGGGCAGCGAGGTCTCCATCGCGCGCCTGACCAACCCGGCGGTGCGCTACGACGGCGAGAAGGACCTGGCGCCGGTGACCTTCGTCGGCACCCAGCCGATGGTGCTGGTCGGCAAGGCGGCGCTCGCGGCCAACAATGCGGACGAGCTGATCGCGCTGGCGCGTGCCCAGCCGGGCAAGCTGTCCTATGCCTCGTCGGGCGTGGGCACGCCGCTGAACCTGGCCGGCGAGCTGATCAAGCAGCAGGGCAAGGTCAGCATCACCCATGTGCCGTACAAGGGTGCGCCCGCGATGGCCACCGACCTGCTGGGCGGCCAGATCGATCTGGCCGTGATGGTGCTGTCTTCCGCGCTGCCCCACATCCAGTCCGGCAAGGTGAAGGCCTATGGCGTGACCGAGACGCGCCGCGCGGCGGTGGCGCCGAACGTGCCGGCGCTGGCGGAAAGCGCGGCGCTCAAGGGCGTCGACATGAGCGTATGGTTTGGCCTGATGGCGCCGGCCGCCACGCCCAAGGCCGTGGTCGACCGCCTCAATACCGAGATGCAGGCGGTGCTCGCCATGCCGGAGGTGCGCCGCAAGCTGGCGGAAGCCGGCGTGGAGGTGGCACCTGGCAATCCCGGCCAGTTCGCCGCCTTCGTCAAGCGCGAGACGGCCAAGTACCGCGGCATCGTGCAGACTGCCGGCATCCAGCAATAACCGCGAGCACGCCCCGATGACCATCGAACACTATCCCGTCGACGTCGCGTTCCCCGACATCCGGCCCTATGCGGCCGGCACCGGCGGCATTCCCTACGTCCATACCTTCGACAGCGGCGTGCCGGGTCCGCACGTGATGATCAACGCGCTGACGCACGGCAACGAGGTATGCGGCGCGATCGCGGTCAAGGATCTGCTGGACCTCGCGCTGCGCCCGCGCCGTGGCCGCCTGACGCTGGCCTTCGCCAATGTCGAGGCCTATGGCCGCTTCGATGCGGCGCGTCCCGACGCGTCGCGCTATGTCGACCAGGACTTCAACCGGGTGTGGACCGCCGCGGTGCTGGACGACACGACGCGCGACTCGTCCGAGCTGCGCCGCGCGCGCGAGATGCGCCCGGTGATCGATACGGTGGACCTGCTGCTGGATCTGCACTCGATGCACGAGAAAAGCCTGCCGCTGATCGTGTCCGGTCCGCTGGACAAGGGCATCGCGCTCGCCCGCAGGCTCGGCGCGCCGGCGCACGTGATCGTCGACGAGGGGCACCCCGAAGGGCGCCGCATGCGCGACTACGAGGGCTTCGGCGACCCGGCCAGCGCGAAGAACGCGCTGCTGGTCGAATGCGGCCAGCACTGGGAGCCGGCCGCGGTGGACGTCGCACGCGACAGCGCCGCGCGCTTCCTGCTCGCGGCTGGCGTCATCGATGACGGCGACGTGCCGGCCGGCTGGACGATGCCGGCGAGCTCCGCGCAGCGGGTGGTGCGGGTCACCGAACCGGTGGTGGCGACCAGCATGGATTTCCGCTTCGCGGACAACTACACGGGTCTCGAAACCTTCGCCGAGGCCGGCACGGTCATCGGCTGGAACGGCGGCGAGCCGGTGACCACGCCGTATCCCGATTGCGTGCTGGTGATGCCGTCGCTGCGCCAACTGCGGCCGGGCGTGACGGTGGTGCGGCTGGGGCGCCTGCAGTCCTGAGGCACGCCGCGGCGTCGCTCAGGCCGGCATCCCGTCGATGCGTTGCCTGAGCGCCGCCCTTTCCTCGGCGCCCGCGACGCCGACCGTCCCCACGAGATCAAGGAACTCCGTACCCAGCGAGGTGCGGACCGGTCCGGGCTGCGCCTCGAAGGCATCGAGCAGCCGATGGCATCGGGCCGCCGCGCCGTTGGCGGGATCGTCGACCAGCGGCGGCCGCACGTCGCTGGTGTCCGCCATGAAGACTTCCCTGCGCAGGGCGCCGGCGAGGTAGCGAAACACGCCGGCCCGTGCCTGTGGCGGCAGCGCCTGCGCGGCGGCGAGCACGGCGTGCCAGTGATCGGCCGGCGACTGCGCGGATGTCCCGTAGTAGTGCAGGTGGTCCACGATGAGATCGATGTCGGCGCCCGTCCCGGCCGGTTCGCCGCGGCCATAGGCCTGGACGATCGCCACGGTGACCTGCGCCTGTTCGGCCGGCGACAGATGCCTGTAGTACGAAGCCAGCCGCGCCACCATCGCGCCGCGGTCATCGGCCCCTTCCAGCATTGCACCCCTGCCGGCGAACGCGCGAAGTACATCGACCCGGTCCTCTGAAATCCACGTCTTCATGTTGTCCAGCAGCAGCGTCATCGGGCCGCCCGGCACGTACTGCCGGGCGAAGCGATGCCCGATCAGCGCGGCGTACCGCGCGCTCGTGTCGGGCGTCAGGGACGCATCGAAAGCGCGGCAGGTCGCGCGCAGGCTCAGGTACGAGCGCGCCGGCAGATAGCTGGCGACGTGCTGCTGCATTTCCGCCGGCAGCCACGAAATGTTGGCGGTGGCGTCGTGGCCGACCGGCAGCGCCCCGGTCGGCGGCGGCAGGCCGGAACCCGCGCTGGTCTGGCCAGCCGGGGCGGGAACGTGTTTGGCGGGGGAGATGGCGTGGTCGTACATGGAGGTCCTCGCAGAGCCGGATGAAGGGAAGGGCGCGAGTGTGGGCGGCGCAGCCAGATTCAGCTTTCGGTTCGCGCCCCGAAAGTTGCGGAGACGCCAATGTGCCTGAAGCGTCATGCCTGAGGCCGTGCCGATCTCCCGACTGGAGGGAATGTACTAACCCGCTCAATACGGGCGGGGCCTGGACCGTAAACACCGGGATGACGACGTGACCCAGATCATGCGTCCCCCGGTGTCATGTGGCACCGGCAACACTTGTTGGAGCCGTTTATTTTGCGCCCCCTTACCCGCGTGCCATTTATCGATCCGTCCGCGTCCCCGCCCACCTGGGCGCGGAACGCGTCCCCCTCTTCCGGGCGTCTCGTCTTTCGCCCCAGCGCCTGGCGCATCGGCACCCGCCTGGCGCTGATCATCCTCGCCGTCCAGGTGGTGGTGTTCGTGGCCTTCGCCCTGGTCCTGTCCACCAATAGCGTGCGCCTGCTCGAGGCCCAGCAGCGCCAGGCCATCGCGGCCGAGGCGGAGACGCTGCGCGACCTGATCGGCCAGTTCGACGACACCATGCTGCAGGAGGCGGACCGCTTCCTGATGACCTTCGCCTCGGTCGTCCCCGGCCCCTATGCGCTCGATCCGGAGCAGACCATCGAGGTAGCCGGCCAGGCCACGCCGCAGTTCCGCAGCGGCGAGACCGTGCTGAACGCCAACTTCGACGTGCCCGACCGCTTTACCGCCTCCACCGGCGGCACCATCGCCACGGTGTTCGCGCGCCGCGGCGACGACTTCGTGCGCGTGACCACCTCGCTGAAGAAGCAGGACGGCCAGCGCGCCGTCGGCACGCTGCTCGACCGCTCGCATCCGGCCTACGCGGCGGTGCAGTCCGGTCGCTCCTACCGCGCGCTGGCGTGGCTGTTCGGCAAGCCCTATATGAGCAAGTACGAGGCCGTGCGCGACGGCACCGGCAAGGTCGTCGGCGCGCTGTATGTCGGCGTGGAGGTCAGCGCGGAACTGGCGATGCTCAAGAACCGCATCCGGCGCAAGAACATCGGCGCCGCCGGCCACTGGATGGTGGTCGACGCCAAGCCGGGCCCCGATCAGGGCAAGCTGCTGGTGGACCGCCATCGCGAAGGCAGCAAGCTGCTGGACGCGCGCGACGCGGACGACAAGCCCTGGCTCAGCGACATGATCGAGGGCAAGCGCGGCAGCACGACGCACACCGTCGCCGCGGGCGCGCCGCCCGAAGGCATGGTCGCGCGGCTGGCCGCCTACGAGACCTATCCCGAATGGCAATGGCTGATCGTCGGCACCGTGCCGCTCGAGAGCCTGCGCGCCGAGCTGGTGAACAAGCGCAACATGTTCCTGGGCGCGGGCCTGGTACTCGCGCTGCTGGTCTCGGCCGCCTTCTGGTGGCTGCTGCGCCGGATGGTCAGCGTGCCGCTCGCGGCTGCCGCCAGCGCGGCCCGTGGCGTCGCCGCCGGCGACCTGGCCACGCGGCTCGATAGCCGCCGCGAGGACGAGATCGGCGAGCTGATGCGCGCCATCGACGGCGTGGGCCAGGGCCTGTCCGGCATCGTCGGCACGGTGCGCGCCAGCGCCTCGGCCATTGCCGCGAGCACCAGCGAGATCGCCAGCGGCAACGCCGACCTGTCCGCCCGCACGGCGACCCAGGCGAGCAGCCTGGAGCGCACGGTGACCAGCATCGAGCAACTGAGCGCCACCGTCACGCAGAACGCCGACAGCGCGCAGGACGCCAACGAGGCGGTGCGTACCACGGCGGAAGCCGCGCGCACCGGCGGCGCCAAGGTCGAGCGCGTGGTGCAGACCATGGCGGGCGTGCACCGCAACGCGCAGCAGGTGGTGGACATCATCGGGATGATCGACGGCATCGCGTTCCAGACCAATATCCTGGCGCTGAACGCCGCGGTGGAAGCCGCGCGCGCCGGCGAGCATGGCCGCGGCTTCGCGGTGGTGGCGGGCGAGGTGCGCAGCCTGGCGCAGCGCAGCGCCACGGCGGCGGGCGAGATCAAGACCCTGATCGAGCGCACCGTGTCGGACCTGCGCACCGGCAACGAGGAAGTGCAGCAGGCGGGCGAGGCGATCGACGATATCGTGCGCCGCGTCGAGGGCATCGCCTCGCTGATGGGCGATATCAGCGCGGCCTCGCGCGAGCAGTCGCAGGGCATCACCGAGGTCAGCGGCGCGGTGGCCGAGATGGACACCGTCACCCAGCAGAACGCGGCGCTGGTGGAAGAAGCCGCGGCGGCGGCCGAAAGCCTGAACCACCGCGCGCAGGAGCTGCGCGAGGCGGTGGAGGTCTTCAGGCTGGCGTAGCGCCCGCCGGCTGGGCCGGGTCGGCGGGGGCGGGAGCCGTCCCGCCGTCCGGCGCCGCGGCCGGCAGCGGACGCAGGCCCGGGAACAGGCGATCGACCAGTTCCTCGATCTTGGCCTCCGGCTCGACCCAGTTGCTCAGGTTCAGCCCGCCCGCGCTGCGCAGCGCGTCGTAGCTGGCCCGCCCCACGCGGTCGCCGTTGCGGTAGATCGTCAGGTCGGCCGACACCAGGTAGGGCCGCCAGTACGACTGGCGGTTCGCCGCGTAGGTGGCGGTCAGCGGGCAGGCGGCGATCGACGAATAGGGGGGCAGCACCTTGACCTCGAAACTGCGGCGCACCAGCGCGGCCTGGAGCGACTCCATGTAGGGAGTGGCGGCCGACTGGCTGTCGATGACGCAGAACAGCGTGCCCTGGCCCGCCTCCATGCGCGCCACGGAATCCAGCGCTTCGACCGGGCTCACGGTCTGGTAGGTGGCGCAGCCCCCGGCCAGCAGGCCCAGGCCGGCAACGAGCGTAGCGATTTTCATAGGGATAGCGATTGCGGAGGGTTGGATGGCCCGGGACGCGCGACGCGCAATGCGCGCTCGCCCGGCTGTCTGCCACATTGTCGGCCGCATCGCCGCAAAACTTTAGGGCGGGGCGGCGCCGGGTGCCTGCAGCGCAAGCACCCGGGCGCCCGCACCCGGACGCCCGTTCCGTCCCGGCTCAGGGCTTGGTCACATCGAACAGCAGGCCGACGGGCGACGGCCCGAAGGACAGCCACGTGCCCTTGAGCGGTTGCTGTTCCACGCCAGGCTTGGACCAGTCGCACACGCCCGTGGGGAAGATCGCCTGCAGTTCCGACAGCTGCGCCGGCGTCAGCATCACGCGGTAGTCCGCCGGATCGACGGGCTTGAGCTGGCACTTGACGATGTTGTCCGCCAGCGGGCCGCCCGCCACCATGCGCGGCGTGGTGCCGGCCGGGTAAAGAGTGTTGCACTGGCCCGGGCCCTGCGCCGTCTGCGTCTCGACGATCTTGTTGCGGCCGGCATCCCAGCAGGCATCGACCAGATCGGCCGGCCTGTTGCGCACCACCTTCTCGGTGCCGGTGCCCGCCGCGGTGTCCTTCAGGATCGCGGTGATCCAGCGGTCCATCTGCTCGAAGTTGTCGTCGGTGATGGCTCCCGGGCCGACGATGACCTGCGTCTGGTACGTACCGTTGGCCGCCTCCAGCCGCGCGCGCGTCGAATAGCTGTGGATCTTGTTGTGGATGTCGCCGTTGACGCGGTCATCGAAGTAGTCGCGCTGGTCGATGATCGGCGTGCTGGCCAGGCCGCCGCCGCCATAGGTGATCCGTCCGGACTGATAGGCGCGCGCGATCGCGTCGAGGTCGCCCACCGTGCGTTGCGGCACCTGCCGGAAGTCGACGTCCACGCCGCCGATCTTCTGGTTCAGGTCGATGAACTGGGCCGGCGTGATCACCCCGTCGTTGAGCGCCTTCAGGCCGTACTGCACGCCCACATTGTCGATGGGACGCTTGGCGAAGCCGCGCGCGTCCTTGCCATAGACGTTGACGGTATGGTCGTACACGGTGGCGCGCACGCCGGTCGGGTTCGTCACCGGGTCGTAGCGCTGGTCGGCCGGGAAGCCGGTCGGGAACGACACCACCGGATCGAGCCGGCCGGCGCTGGTGCTCATCGCCGCGATATTGCCCGGCTGCAGGTAGCCGGAAATCGCGGCGCGCTGCGCGTCGGTGTAGGTGCCCGGCGGCGTGCTGGTGAAATACAGGTGCAGCAGGCGCGAGTCGTGCAGTTTGAAGATGGTCGACGAGGTCACGTCCGGGAACACGCTGGTCACGATGATGCCGTCGAACAGACCGGGGTAGTTGTCCGCGGTCTGGTGACTCTGATAGGCGCCGCCGGAGCCGCCGGTCCCGATGGTGTACACGGGTACGCCATAGTTTTCGATCAGGCGCTCCTTGACCATCGCGATGGTCTCGGACGACAGCAGGTCGTTGCAGTTGTTGCCGAAGGTGTTGAGCGAGGCGCTGGCCACCGCATAGCCCTTGCGCAGATGGGTGTCGTTCAGGACTTGCACCGGCGTGCCCTGCATGTACCAGCCGCCCTGGCAGCCGCCCCCGAGCGGGTAGACGATCTTGCGGTTCCAGCCCGCAGGCGGCGCCAGCGGGGCTGGTTCCTTGTCCCGCAGCGGGTCGTGCAGGATCGCGGTCTGATAGATGGCACGATTGATCGTGCCAGTTTCGAGGCGCACGATATAAGCCACGTTGATACGATCGCTGTTGGTGACGTAGGCCATGTCGGACGGATACGACCCGACCGGCATGGCAAGAGGCTTGAAGGTGCCGGACGTCGAGCGATAGACGTAGTGGACGCGGCGCTCGACGGAGCAGTTCGCGTCCAGCGGCGCGCCCAGCGTGCTGCCATCGGGCAGCGCGAAGTTGCTGGTCGCGCAGAGGTAGGGCTTCTCGTGCGGGCCTGAGAACACCGGCCCGGTGATCGGATAGTTGGTCAGTGACAGCGTCGTGGTGGCCGCGCCGTACTTCACCTCGACGGTGTTCTGCCCCACGTTCAGGTTGCTGACGATGCCAAGCGCCTCGCCGTTGCCGGTGGCGGTGAAGGCCGAGGTCACGTCGGCGCCGTTGGCGCTGACCTGGAATTCCTGGCCCGCGGCCGGCTCGGAGACCGCAATGCGGATCAGCGCATCCCCGCCGGTCACGCGCTCGGGCGCGGAAGACAGCACGGTCGCCTGCACGGTCGCCGTTGGCGGCGTGGGTGGATTGCCACCGCCGGGTTTGTCGTCATCGTCGTCGCCGCCGCACGCCGCGACGAACAGTGCCGCCAGCGCCGCGCAGGCGCGCATGGACGTGTTGATCCCTCGAGCTTCGTTGAGCTGCATTGCTGTCTCCTGTTGGTGGCCGGCGGGCGCCGGCATGCCAATGCGCGGCGGGGCATCCCGGCGCGCACGGTCCGTCCTGCCGTCTTGCGCGGCAGTGCGGGCTCAGAACGCAATGCGCGTGCCACCGCCCGCCACCTCAGGCGGCGCGTGTAACACTTTGAATAGCAAGGGAATTGGAGATCCGGTCAGCGTCCCGGACGGATGACATGGACGGAAATACACACGTCGGCGGTAAATCCGGGAACGTGAACGGCAACGGCCGCACACGTTCAGACCAACGCAGGGCGCCGGCCCTGGGCGGTATCAGGCGACGAATGCCTGCCGGCAGCGCAGCGCCATGACCTGCGCCTCGAAGGCGCGGGCGGCCAGCTGCGCCAGATGCTTGCGGCGCGCGCCGCGCTTGCGCGGCGGCTGGGCGTTCAGACGGGTATCGGTAGGACCGCTGGGGATCGGGGCGCTGACTTCGAGGCCCCATTCGCGACGGGTAACTGCAAGAATCCGGTTCAGTGCCTCGGCATGCTCGACTGGCATGCGGGCGGGTGTGGCGGCGACCATTTCGTTTGCCTCTACAACTTGTTGTGGTCCCGAACCGGCTCGGAGGCGGGTTCGCGACATCTGTTTGTGTTGAGATGAACGATACAGAGCGCCCCGTGCGGGCCACATTGACGGAATACCGATAGTGGTGTGGGTGAAGTCCTACAAAACGGGCTCTTAACAGAGGCGGCCGGCTATCCAACCCGCAAAACGCGATGCTAGAATGCCCCGACGTTGCAGCGCTACACAGCGGCGACGAGGCTCCCTATGCCGGTGCGAGGAGCCGCCCACCGTGCAAGACGGTCAAGCAATCGCTGATAAGAGGAACCGGTCCCGATGTACAGAAGCCCCGCCCATGCGGGGCTTCTGCTTTTAGGACTGCGTTTTCGCGGACGCCCGCCGCCGCTCGCCGCTCTGCGCCTTCGGTATCAGGCCGGCAATCTGTGCGCAGATGGTGGCGAACGGCCTCTCGTTCTGGCGTTGCGCACTATGCGGCCGATCTTTTAGATAGGCCGTCTGTACGTACATGACCAGTCTTGCGGTTGTGCCGTGGCTCCGGTACATGTCGAAGAAGACCTGATAGTGAGGTCCGCCAAAGTGGGCGCCGACCGCCTTGCAAACCATGTAGTTTGCTTTCCGCGTACCGTAGCACTTGGTACGCCCCGTGGGCAGCCCGCGGATCAGATCGGGAAGCGATTGCGAGAGCCGATAGCGGTCGGGATGAAAACGCCTTTCGTTGCCGCCGCAGTCGACCCAAAACGCTTGATCCTCCGTTGATCCTTGCTGCCGGTTCCCGTCAGTCTTCTCGGTAACGACGTGGCAATCGAATACCACGCGAATTCCGATGTCCATTGGGGGCAGGTTGGGTCTAGCCGGCCTCAGGAGGCGCATGTCGAAGGGAGCGAGATGGCCGAAGGAATAGGACACGCCTTCGATCGTGCGATCTGCCCATCTTTCCCAGTGGGCTGGGTTCCGCCAGTTCACGCTTTGTCTCTTTGCCCGACGCAAAGAGTGCAGCATTACTTCTTATCAGCGGCCGTGCTTTCGCGTTTTTCCCGCGGCCGGCTTTGTGCCGGCGTACTAGTTCGCGCCGCCCCGAACCAGACAGCCCTCCAGCCGCGGCGCGCCATCCACCAGGCCGGCGCCGGTGCATTCCACGGCGACCTTTTGACCGCGGCGAACCATCGTGGCGCGGGCCTCCACCTCGCACGTGCGGCCGGCCGGCCCGCAGATCTGCTCGCGCAGCAGTGCGGCCCGCACCGGCTGCCCTGCGTCGTCGGTGCGGATATCGAGAAACACCTGGTCGTTGGCCTCGCGCCGCACGCCGGTGGCCACCCCTTCCACGATGAAATACTGGCCGCGATAGCGCTGGTCCGCCGCGGCCGCATCCGCCCGATAGTCGGCCTGGATGGCGGCCGCCTGGTACTGCGGCAGTTCGTCCATGGACCGCTTCGGATCGATGCTGACCGGATCGAGCGTGCCATCGCGCGGCACGCCGCGCGCGGTGCCGGGCGCCGGCGGTGCCGGCGTTTCCGCCACGGGAGCGCTCGCCAGCTCGGGCTGCGGCGGCTGGTCATTGCCGGTCAGCCACAGCATGGCAAGGACGGCGAGCGCCACGATGGCGATCAGGATCTGGCGGGTTCGGCTGAGCATTGGCGTGGTCGTAGCAAGTAAGGAGAGGTAGAAAGCAGGGCTCGTGCAAAGGGCTTCATAGCGCTGCGAAAATCGGCGTCGGCGCGTTGCGCCTATTGTTGGGCTGGAGTGCCTCCAATGATGCGGGACCATTTTGCTCCACGACCTTTGCCACTAGGCGCGATGAGCCCCTCGGCTTTCATGGCACGCAATACCAGGCGCACCATGTCGCGGCTCACCCCGGGGCACGCTTCCTCGATTTCCGTGATGGAGAATGGTTTGCTGCGTTTGCGAACTTCCGCGCGGATGCGGTCGCCCTTGCTGCCGCGGCCATGTTCGACCGTACCCACGCGTTCTTCGAACTCCCGATAGGCCCGCAGCAAGGCACCCCAGAAGTAATCGAGCCATGGCTTGACGTCATGCCCTGCCTCATGCCAGCCTCGAGAACTGGCTTCGAGCGTCTCGTAGTAACTCTCCTTCGTCTCTTCGAAAATGCGCTCGAGGCTGATGTAGCGCCCTACCTGGTAATCAAATCGGTAGAGCAGTAGCAATGTGAGCAGACGCGACATGCGTCCATTGCCGTCGGGAAATGGATGAATGCAAAGGAAATCGAGCATCGCCAATGGCACGAGCACCAGCGGGTCGGCCAGGTCGCGGTCCAGCGCATTGGCAAAGTGTTGGCCGAGGTCGTCCATGGCCATTGGCGTAAGGTGCGCCGCGACCGGCCGAAAACGCAGCCGGGAGGACCCATCCGGATGGCGCTCGACAATGTCGTTGTTTGTTGCCTTCCATCGCCCTCCGGCCTGCGGCATGTACCGATAGAACGGTGTGCAACTGCTGGACTACGCTTGCGCTGAATTGCATATCCGCGGCCGATTCGTGAATCAACGCGAGGGCGTCTCTGTATCCGGCGATTTCCTGTTCCGAGCGGCTCTTGGGTGCAGCGTTACGAGCGACCAAGGACTTCAGTCGCGTCGGCGCGACAACGACGCCTTCAAGTCGGTTGGATGACTCGGTGGATTCGATTGCCGCGATCTGGCGCAGATCCTTCAAGACCTCGGGCGACTGCGCGGCATAGAGCCTTTGCTTACCTCGGTATTCTCCCAACGCCCGCAGCGTCGCGAGCTGGGTGCCGTCGTAGCGAAGCGCAGCCAGGTAGGCAGGGGTCAGCGAGTGCACGAGGGCTCCCTCCGGACGTGGGAAAGGCCGCAAGAATATCTCTAAAAGAGGTAAACCGGCCAAAAATACCCCGTTTCAATGACGCTACTACCCCATTTGGTACCAAATTCGACAGTGGGATTGGCCTTGCGCCGCACAGGCAGTCCGCAGGGACGCCGATTCACTTTCCGATGCAGAACCGCGTGAAGATCGTCCCCAGCAGATCGTCACTGGTGAACTCGCCAGTGATGCTGTTCAGGTGATCCTGTGCGAGCCGCAGTTCCTCGGCGAACAGGTCCAGTGCCTGCGCCTGGTGCGCGGCCTGCTCCTTGGCCAGGTCGATGTGGGACAGCGCGTTGCGCAGCGCGGTCAGGTGCCGCTCGCGTGCGAGGAAGGCGCCTTCGCCGCCGGCCTGCCAGCCGATCGCGCGCAGCAGTTCGCGGCGCAGCAGATCGATGCCGGCGCCGGTGCGCGCCGAGATCCAGATCTCGGTCGGGTTGGGGCCGTTGGCCACCACCACATGGGGCCGGTTGCCGCCGAAGCCGATGTCGCCCACCGCGGGGGCCAGGTCGATCTTGTTGACGACGCGCAGGATCGCCGAGCCCGGCGGCAGATGGCCGGAGAGGCGGTCGTCGATGGCGTCGTCCGTCTCGGACAGCCCATGGTTCAGGTAGTCGGTGGCATCGACCAGGTGCAGCACCACGTCGGCGCGGCCGATCGCGTCCCACGTGCGTTCGATGCCGATGCGCTCGACCTCGTCGGCCGCGTCTTCGCGCAGGCCGGCCGTGTCGATGATATGCAGCGGAATCCCTTCGATCTGGATGGTCTCGCGCACGCGGTCGCGGGTGGTGCCCGGAATCGGCGTGACGATGGCCAGTTCGGCGCCGGCCAGCGCATTGAGCAGCGAGGACTTGCCCACATTGGGCTGGCCCGCGAGTACCACGGACAACCCTTCGCGCAGCAGCGCGCCTTGCTTGGCCTGCCCCAGCACGGCGCACAGCGCGTTGCGGATCGCGTCGAGCTGGCCGCGCGCGTCCGAGGCTTCGAGGAAGTCGATTTCTTCCTCGGGAAAATCGAGCGTCGCCTCGACCAGCATCCGCAAGCGGATGACGCGCTCGACCAGCGCGCGGATCGCGTCCGAGAACGCGCCCTCCATCGAGCGCGCCGCCGAGCGCGCCGCGGCCTCGGTGCTTGCTTCGATCAGGTCGGCCACCGCTTCGGCCTGGGCCAGGTCCAGCTTGTCGTTCAGGAAGGCGCGGCGGGTGAACTCGCCGGGTTCGGCCAGTCGCAGACCGATGTCGCGGCCGGCTTCGAGGCAGCGCGCCAGCAGCATCTGCATCACCACCGGCCCGCCGTGGCCCTGCAGCTCCAGCACGTCCTCGCCGGTGTACGAGTTGGGGCCGGGGAAATACAGCGCCAGCCCATGGTCGATCACGTTGCCCTTGCCGTCGAGGAACGGCAGGTAGGTGGCATGCCGTGGTTTCAGGGTCTGGCCGCAGACCGCCTGCGCCACGGTCAGCACGTCGCGGCCCGAGACGCGCACCACGCCGATGCCGCCCCGTCCGGGAGCGGTCGCGATGGCGGCGATGGGAACGTGGGATTCAGTCATGGGCGGTATTGTCGCAGATCGTTGCGGCTGTGGACCGCGCCCGCGCTATCCCGCGAGGATGGCCGCCGCCAGCGCCCACATCACCAGGGCGATCAGCGAATCGAGCGCCCGCCACGCCTGCCGCTTCGCGAACAGCGGCGCGAGGCGGCCCGCGCCCCACGCGAGCGCGACGAACCACAGCAGGCTGGCCGATGCGGCGCCCGCGCCGAACCACCAGCGCCCGCCCGCGCCCCGTTCGTTGGCCAGCGCGCCGAGCAGCACCACGGTATCCAGATAGACGTGCGGATTCAGGAAGGTGAAGCCCAGGCACGTGGCGATCGCGGCCAGGCGGGACAAGGGCTCGCGTCCGCCTTCGTCGCCCACGTTCAGTTGCCCGCCGCGCCAGGCGCGCCGCGCCGCGATCGCGCCGTAGACGAGCAGGAACGCCGCGCCGCCGTGGCGGATCAGCGCGAGCCATCCGGCATGGGTTTGCACCAGCGCGCCCAGACCCCCGATGCCGGCCACGATCAGCGCCGCGTCCGACAGCGCGCAGATGGCCACGATCGGCACAAGATGCTCGCGCCGCAGTCCCTGTCGCAGCACGAAGGCATTCTGCGCGCCGATGGCGACGATCAGCACGAGACTGGACAGGAAACCGGCGACGAGATGGGCGGCCATAACGGAGAGCGGAGCGGGCGGAAAGGAAAGACGCAAGGCTACCGGCCGCGAGCGCAGAAAGAAAACTAAAGTTTCTGGTGGTGGCTTAGTATTTCTTAATGCAACTGGACAACGCCCAACTCGCCGCCTTCGCCATGGTGCTGGCCGAAGGCAGCTTCGAGGCGGCCGCGCGCCGCCTGCACGTGACGCCTTCCGCCGTCAGCCAGCGCATCCGCCAGCTCGAGGAGCGCCTGGGGCAGGTGCTGCTGCAGCGCACGACGCCGTGCCGGCCCACCGCGGCCGGCAAGATGCTCGAGCGCTTCACGCAGCAGCTTGCCGTGCTGGAGGCCGAGGCGCTCGCCGACATCGCCGGCCAGGCCTGTCCCGCGCCCCACCTGCGGGTGCCGCTGGCGGTCAACGCCGATTCCCTCGACGGCTGGTTCCTGGACGTCTTCGCGGCCATGCCGTCGGGTGCGTCCATCGGCTTCGATATCCGCGTCGAAGACCAGGACCACTCGGCCGCGCTGCTGCGCGAGGGCACCGTGATGGCCGCGGTCAGCGCCAGCGCGCAGCCGGTGCAGGGCTGCGTCGTCGAGCCGCTGGGAACGATGCGCTATCTTGGCGTGGCGTCGCCGGACTTCATGCGGACGCACTTTGCGGATGGGGTCGATGCGACCTCGCTGGCCCGCGCGCCGATGCTCGCCTACAACCGCAAGGATGCCCTGCAGCAACGCTTCGCCGCGCTGCTGTGCGGGCAGGCGCTGCAGCCGCCCACGCACTATGTCCCCTCGGCGCTGGGGTTTGTCGGCGTGGCGCGGCGGAGCTTGGGCTGGGGCATGCTGCCGGAGTCCTTCGTCGGCGCAGCACTGGGTACGGGCGAACTGGTGGAGCTGGTGCCCGGCCGCTACCTGGACGTGCCGCTGTTCTGGCATCGCTGGCGCCTGAACGCGGCGGTGCTCGATACCTTGTCCGCCGCGGTCCGCGACGCCGCCTTGTGGGCGCTGCGTCAGGACGCGCCGGCATAAAAAAAGCCTGGCTTGCGCCAGGCTTCTTGCATTGCTGCGGAGCCGTTCGTTCAGCCCTTGGCGGGCGCCGGGGTCTTGCCCTTGGCCAGCATCCGGTTGATCTGCCATTGCTGCGCGATCGACAGGATGTTGTTCACCACCCAGTACAGCACCAGGCCGGCCGGGAAGAAGAAGAACATGAACGAGAACACCAGCGGCATGATCATCATCACCTTGGCCTGGATCGGGTCCGGCGGCGTCGGGTTCAGCTTGGTCTGCACGAACATGGACACGGCCATGACCACCGGCAGGATGTAGAACGGATCCGGCACCGACAGATCGTGGATCCAGCCCAGCCACGGCGCGCCGCGCATCTCCACCGACGACAGCAGCACCCAGTACAACGCGATGAACACCGGGATCTGGATCAGGATCGGCAGGCAGCCGCCGAGCGGATTGACCTTCTCCGAGCGGTACAGCGCCATCATCTCGGTGTTCATCTTCTGCGGATCGCCCTTGTGGCGCTCGCGGATGGCCGTCATGCGCGGCTGCAGGTCCTTCATCTTGCCCATCGACTTGTAGCTGGCGGCCGACAGCGGGAAGAAGACCAGCTTGATCAGCACCGTCAGCGCGATGATGGACCAGCCCCAGTTGCCCAGGAACCCGTGCAGCTTTTCCAGCAGCCAGAACAGCGGCTTGGCCAGGATGGTCAGCCAGCCATAGTCCTTCACCAGTTCCAGGCCCGGCGCGATCTGCTCGAGCATGTGCTCCTCCTGCGGGCCGGCGAACAGGCGCGCACCGGTGGTCACCGTGGCGCCCGGGGCGATCTCGCCCAGCGGCTGGCGCACGCCGACGCGGTACAGGTCCGGCGCTAGCTGCTCGACATAGAAGCTGTGCTCCTTGCCGGTCTGCGGCAGCCAGGCCGAGGCGAAGTAGTGCTGCACCATCGCGATCCAGCCGTCGTTGGCGGCCGGCGGCACGGTGGCCTTGCCCTTGGCGATGTCCTCGAAGCTGATCTTGTGGTACTTCTCCGCGTCCGTGTAGACGGCCGGACCGGTGAAGGTGCTGTAGAACTGCGACTGCTCGATCTTGCTGCCGTCGCGCGCCAGTTCCAGGTACAGCGTCGGCGAGACCGGGTTGGTGCCCACGTTGGTCACGTCGAAGCGCGTGTCGATCACGAAGCTGCCCTGGCGGAACACATAGGTCTTGACCAGCTTGACGCCATCCTTCTCGGCGGTGAGGCTTACCTCGAGCTTGTCCGCGCCGCCCAGTTCACGCGGACCCGGCGCGACCGTGAACTGCGTGGTGTGGTTCGGCGGATCGCCGTTGACCAGGCCCGAGCGTGCCAGATAGGTATGCGTCGCGGTGCGGTCGAACAGCACCACCGGCTTGCCGGTGTCTTCCTTGTGATTGAGCAGCTCCAGGCGCGAGACGATGCCGCCCACGCTGTCGATCTCGGCGCGCATCACGTCGGTCGTGATCACGATCTTCTCGCCGGTCGGCTGCGCGGCCGCCTGCGGTGCAGCGGGCGCGCCCGGCACGGCGGCGGGCGTGTCGGCCTTGGGCACATCGCCTTGCGCGGCCGGCGCGCTGGCGGGCGCCGCGGCTTGTTGCGTCACGCTCGGGAAGAACATCGAGGCGTGGCCATTGGCGCGCTGCCAGTTGTCGTAGAGCAGCACGAGGGACATCGAGAAGATGACCCAGAGGACGGTGCGTTTGATATCCATGTCTCGCTGTGTTCGGGGAAATCAGGGTCTGGGGAGCCGGATCGTGGCGCGCGCCCCAGCGGGTGCGGCGTCGGCCTGGTCGGACGGCACGGAGGAGGCCGGCGGCACAGGATCATACCCGCCGTTTGCAAAGGGATGACAGCGGCACAGCCGGCAGGCGGCGAGCCAGCTGCCGCGGCCGGCGCCGTGGCAGACGATCGCCTCGCGGGCGTAGTCGGAACAGGTCGGCAGGAAGCGGCACTGCGAGCCGACATACGGGCTCAGGGCGATCTTGTAGATGCGCAGCAGGGCTAGCAGGATACGCTTCATGACGGGGCGCTCGGTGACGCTCAGTGAGGCGGGGCCGCGGGCGGCGCGGCGGCGGGCGCCACGCTGTCCTTGGGTGGGATCGGGGCTGGCGGCGGTGGCAGCGGGCGTGCCGCCACTTCCATCAGGCCGGTCAGTTCCGCGAGGCAGGTCCGGCGCACCGCGCTGCGACTGGCGAAGTCCGCGCGCGGAAACTTGGCCTGCAACCGCAGCAGGACGTCGCGACCCGCGAGTTGGTCCTGCCGCTGGCGGAACAGTTCCCGCACCAAGCGCTTGACCAGATTCCGTTCGGCGGCGCGGGCGGCAAACTTCTTGCCGACCACGATGCCCAGCCGCGCCTGCGGCAATCCGTTCTCGCGCACATACAGCACGAAATGCGGACTGCGCCGCCGGGGCCGCAAAGCAAAAACGGATGAAAACTCATCCGTCTTTGTGAGCCTCGCGGCTTTGGGGAAAGCATGGGTCGGCACGATGGGCGATGCGGGCAACGCTGATGCGCCTTGCACCAAGCTTCCGGCCGTCCGGCAGGCATGGCGGGAGGCCGGAACGAAGCGCAGGGATGCAGGTTGCGCGCAACCCGCCACCACCGCGCCGTTCAGGCCGGTCGCCGCGCCCTCAGACTGCCAGGCGCTTGCGGCCCTTGGCGCGACGCGCGTTGATGACGGCACGGCCGCCACGGGTCTTCATGCGCACGCGGAAACCATGGGTACGCTTGCGGCGGGTAACGGAAGGTTGGTAGGTACGTTTCATGTTGCACTCTCTGGTTGATCTGGGCTAGCCCGGCTGCCGGACGGGGGCGCCGAGGCTGCCGCGTATGGTTCGCTTGGGGCTGCCGCCGAAGCTTGTTGCCGAAGCAATATCGCCGACGGTGGTGTTTTGTCCTGATGCCGGCCGTGTGTCTCGCGACGCAGGCCCGGGGCGATGGCGCAATAACAATCTATTGACCCATCTCGTCAGCCTGCTTCGGCCCGCCGCCGCTCCAGCCGGATCGATTCGCACACGCCCTGGGGGCGGCACGGCTCGCGTGGAACGGGTCAGACCCGGCGATGCGCATACGTGATCCCCTGCCGCATCGCAGAACCCGCCATTTAACTGAGTTTCTTGCAAAGTGTCAAGGAAAGAACCGGACATGCGTGCACGGCGCGCCGGCGGCCGGGTCCGACAAGGCTTTGCTTGTCCACACGATTTCGAGGCAATTTTCCATGTGCCTCATGCTGCCTGCCGGCGGGTGGCCGCTGTGGAAAAGCTGCTGCGAAATCAAGCAGTTGGCTTCTGACAAGAGCCGTCACAGCCACTTGCGAGGGGTGGTTGTGCACAGCGATCCACCGCTTCTTCACAAGTTGTCCACAGACTTATCCTTTGTGGATAACTTCGGGCGGGGGGTACAATCCCGGTCCAAACACCACACGGACTGCGTGGCGCAGCGCAAACCGGGTTGGTCGCATGGCAACCGAGCAGGGTGAAGCGCGGGACCGAAGTGTGTCACGCGCCCCTTGACCCGACTTGCCGCACCGGCCTGGCGGGCGGCGCCTTTTTTTGTTTCAGGGCGCATGCAGTGCACGCTGCAGTGCGCGCATCCGTGGCGAACACCCAACAACAACACATGCAAGATTTCTGGCAGGCGGCGGCCGCGCAGTTAGAGCGCGAGCTGACGCCCCAACAGTTCAAGACCTGGATCAAGCCGCTGGCGCCCGTCGCGTTCGATGAGGACGCGCTCGCGCTGCGGATCGCCGCGCCCAATCGCTTCAAGCTCGATTGGGTCAAGAGCCAGTTCTCGGGTCGTATCACCGCGCTGGCGTGCGAGTACTGGGAGGCGCAGGTCAGCGTGCACTTCGTGCTGGACCCGACCGCCTCTGGCCGGGCGGCGGCCGGCTATGCGCCGGCCGGCCAGGGCGCCGGCGGCGGGACCGATCCCGCGCAGGCCGGCTATGGGCATCCGGGGCAGGGTTCAGCCGGGGCATCGTATCCGTCGTCGCAGCCGGCGGGTCAGCATTTCGGCTATCCGGGCCAGCAGCACGGCCAGCAGCACGGCCACCATCCGGGTCAACAGGCCGGCCAGCCGCCGGCATATGGTCCTGCCTCCTATGGCGCGCCGGCGCAGCAGGGTGCAATGGGCGGCATGGGCAACGCCGCGGGCGGCCAGCAGGGCGTGCCCTACGGCACCATGCAGGACATGGCGCGCGGTGCGCCGGCAGGCGCCGGCGAATCGATCGACGTCGACATCCCGCAACTGGACCCGGCCGAGGCCAGTGCGCGCTCGTACCGCGTCGCGCCCCCGCCCGTGCCCGGCCAGATCCAGCAGTCGGATACGGTGCACGAGCGCTCGCGCCTGAATCCGATCCTCACGTTCGACAACTTCGTCACCGGCAAGGCCAACCAGCTGGCGCGCGCGGCCGCCATCCAGGTCGCCAACAACCCGGGCAAGTCGTACAACCCGTTGTACCTGTACGGGGGCGTGGGCCTGGGCAAGACCCACCTGATTCACGCCATCGGCAACTTCATGCTGATCGAGAATTCGCGCGCCCGTATCCGTTATATCCACGCCGAGCAATATGTCTCGGACGTGGTCAAGGCTTACCAGCGCAAGGCGTTCGACGAGTTCAAGCGGTATTACCACTCGCTGGACCTGCTGCTGATCGACGATATTCAATTCTTCTCGGGCAAGAACCGCACGCAGGAAGAGTTCTTCTATGCGTTCGAGGCGCTGATCGCCAACCGCGCGCAGGTGATCATCACCAGCGATACCTATCCGAAGGAAATCACCGGCATCGACGACCGCCTGATTTCGCGCTTCGATTCCGGCCTGACGGTGGCCATCGAGCCGCCCGAGCTGGAAATGCGCGTGGCCATTCTGATGAAGAAGGCTGCCGCGGAGAACGTGTCGGTGCCCGAGGAGGTGGCCTTCTTCGTCGCCAAGCATCTGCGCTCGAACGTGCGCGAACTCGAAGGCGCGTTGCGCAAGATCCTCGCGTTCTCCAATTTCCACGGCAAGGACATCACCATCGAGGTCACGCGCGAAGCGCTGAAGGACCTGCTGACGGTGCAGAACCGTCAGATTTCGGTGGAGAACATCCAGAAGACATGCGCCGACTTCTACAACATCAAGGTCGCCGATATGTATTCCAAGAAGCGGCCCGCCAATATCGCGCGTCCGCGCCAGATTGCGATGTATCTGGCCAAGGAGCTGACGCAGAAGAGCCTGCCGGAAATCGGCGAGCTATTCGGCGGCCGCGATCACACCACCGTACTGCACGCGGTCCGCAAGATCGCCGACGAACGCAGCAAGGACGCGCAGCTGAACCACGAACTGCACGTGCTGGAGCAGACCCTCAAGGGCTGACGGCAAGCGCCTCGCGCGGCCCCCGTTTTTCAGGGGTCCGTCACGCGGTGCTGGCATACTGTGGGCTGCGCGCCGGGGCCCGTCTGGGCGGCGGAAAGCGGTCGACGCGAATACGCGGATGCGGGCCGCAAAGCCGCCATGGGCTTGGCTTTGGTGGAACGGGTGGTACTTGGGTAGACCGTGGCTTTTCATGCACAATACGCACACGAGCCGCACATCGTTGTGCTTGGCCGCACGGGCTGTTTCAGGGTAAAATACCACATTAACTCCTTGATTCATAAGTGATTTTGGAGTCGTTCCACGCCCTGCGGTCGCTTACTACAAACGACGAAGGATAGAAATCAATGCAATTGGTCAAAACATCGCGAGACAATCTGCTGCGTCCGCTGCAAATCGTGAGCGGCATCGTGGAGCGCCGCCACACCCTCCCGATACTGGCCAACCTGCTGATCCGCAAGAACGGCGCCAACGTTTCCTTCCTTTCCACCGATATCGAAATCCAGATCACGACCCATGCCGAATGCGGCGTGGGCAGTGACAACGTGGCCACCACCGTGGCCGCCCGCAAGCTGCTGGACATCCTGCGCGCCATGCCCGATGGCGATGTCGCCTTGTCCCTGTCCGACAAGCGCATGACCGTGCAGTCCGGCAAGAGCCGTTTCGCGCTGCAGACGCTGGCGGCCGAGGAATTCCCGACGGTGGCCGAAGCGAGCGAATACACCGCCTCGGTCAGCGTGCCGCAGAAGACGTTCAAGCATCTGCTGGCGATGGTGCATTTCGCCATGGCGCAGCAGGACATCCGCTACTACCTGAACGGCATGCTGCTCGTGGTGGATGGCAAGAAAGTCATGGCGGTCGCCACCGACGGCCACCGCCTCGCGTATTGCGCGGTGGAACTGGAAAACGAGGCGACCGGTGCCGGCGCGCGCCAGGAAGTCATCATCCCGCGCAAGACCATCCTGGAGCTGCAACGCCTGCTCGAGGACAACGACGATCCGGTGCAGGTGCAGCTGGGTGCCAACCAGGTCAAGTTCACCTTCGCCAATATCGAACTGATCTCGAAGCTGGTGGAGGGCAAGTTCCCCGACTTCCAGCGCGTGATTCCGAAGGGCTACAAGAACGCCTTCGCGATCGATCGCGTCCGCCTGCAGCAGGCGCTGCAGCGTACCGCGATCCTGACCACCGACAAGTTCAAGGGTGTGCGCTGCATTCTCGATACGCACACGCTGAAGATCAGCTCCACCAACGCCGATCAGGAAGAGGCGCAGGAAGAGCTGGAACTCGATTATTCGGGGGACGCCCTCGACATCGGATTCAACGTCACGTATCTGCTCGACGTACTCGCCAACCTGAAGAGCGAGCAGGTACAAGTCAGTCTCGGCGACTCGAATTCGAGCGCGCTGATTACTGTGCCGGAAGACGACAACTTCAAGTATGTCGTCATGCCGATGCGCATCTGATGTTCCGCTAAAGGACGCCCAGATACGCAGGAAACCGGAGCATCGAACGGCAGGCTACGGCGCTCGCATCCACCGTGCGAAAACCACCGCAGCAGGGGCAGGATCCACCCGATCCGCCCCTTTTGCCGTTTTTATGTAACCCGCCATGCGGTATCCGCCGGCTGTGCCCCGTCCGGGCGCGGCGCGGCTGCCGCATTTGCCGTGAGTAGGAAAACATGACCGACAAGCAGAACCCGCAACAGGAAAACAGCTACGGAGCATCCTCCATCCAGATTCTGGAAGGACTGGAGGCGGTACGTAAGCGGCCGGGTATGTATATCGGCGACACCTCCGACGGCACCGGCCTGCACCATCTCGTGTTCGAGGTGCTGGACAACTCCATCGACGAGGCGCTGGCGGGCTATTGCGACGAGATCCAGGTCACCATCCACAGCGACAACTCCATCTCGATCACCGATAACGGGCGCGGCATTCCGTCCGGCATCAAGTTCGACGACAAGCACGAACCAAAGCGTAGCGCGGCGGAAATCGCCATGACCGAGCTGCACGCCGGCGGCAAGTTCAATCAGAACAGCTACAAGGTCTCGGGCGGCCTGCACGGCGTGGGCGTGTCCTGCGTGAACGCGCTGTCCAAGTGGCTGCGCCTGACGGTGCGCCGCGATGGCCAGGCGCACCTGATCGAATTCGCCCAGGGCGTGGTGCAGAACCGCATCCTGGAAACCGTGCCGGGCCCGGACGGCCAGCAGGTCGAAGTCTCGCCGATGAAGCTGCTCGGCCCGACCGACAAGCGCGGCACCGAGGTGCATTTCCTCGCCGACGAGGAAATCTTCACCAACGTCGAATTCCATTACGAGATTCTCTCCAAGCGCATTCGCGAACTGTCGTTCCTGAATAACGGCGTGCATATCCGCCTGACCGACCAGCGCACCGGCAAGGAAGAGGATTTTGCGTTCTCGGGTGGCGTGAAGGGTTTCGTCGAATACATCAACCGCGCCAAGAGCGTGCTGCATCCGAATATCTTCTACGCCAATGCCGAGAAGGAAGGCATTACCGTCGAAGTCGCCATGCAGTGGAACGACGGCTACAACGAGCAGGTGCTCTGCTTTACCAACAACATCCCGCAGCGGGATGGCGGCACCCACCTGACCGGCCTGCGCGCCGCGATGACCCGCGTCATCAACAAGTACATCGAAGAACACGAGATCGCCAAGAAGGCCAAGGTCGAAACCAGCGGCGACGATATGCGCGAGGGCCTCGCCTGCGTGCTGTCGGTCAAGGTGCCCGAACCCAAGTTCAGCTCGCAGACCAAGGACAAGCTGGTGTCGTCCGAAGTGCGGCTGCCGGTGGAAGAGCTCGTGTCCAAGGCGCTGAGCGACTTCCTGCTGGAGACGCCCAACGACGCCAAGATCATCTGCGGCAAGATCGTCGACGCCGCGCGCGCCCGCGAGGCCGCGCGCAAGGCGCGTGAAATGACCCGCCGCAAGGGCGTGCTCGACGGCATGGGACTGCCTGGCAAGCTCGCCGACTGCCAGGAGAAGGATCCCGCGCAGTCCGAACTGTTCCTGGTCGAGGGCGACTCCGCAGGCGGCTCGGCCAAGCAGGGCCGCGACCGCAAGTTCCAGGCGATCCTGCCGCTCAAGGGCAAGATCCTCAACGTCGAGCGCGCGCGCTTCGACAAGATGCTGTCCAGCCAGGAAGTGCTGACGCTGATCACGGCGCTCGGCACCGGCATCGGCAAGGACGACTACAACCTCGACAAGCTGCGTTACCACCGCATCATCATCATGACCGATGCGGACGTGGACGGCTCGCACATCCGCACGCTGCTGCTGACGTTCTTCTACCGCCAGATGCCCGACATCATCGAGCGCGGCTACGTCTATATCGCGCAGCCGCCGCTGTACAAGGTCAAGCACGGCAAGGAAGAGCGCTATATCAAGGACGACGGCGAACTCAACGCCTACATGCTGCGCCTCGCGATGGAAAAGGCCGCGCTGCAGCGCCCTGACGGCAGCGAGATCGCCGGCGACGCGCTGACCGAACTGGCACGCCAGTACCAGCTGGCGGAGGGCGTCATCGGCCGCCTGTCGCGCATCGTCGATACCGACGCGCTGCGCGCCATCGCCGACGGCATCGAACTGAACCTGGACAGCGCCGAAGCGGCCGAAGCCTCCGCCCGCGCCCTCAAGGCCAAGCTCGGCGAAATGCACGCCAAGCGCCTGAACGGCGCCGCGGTCAACGACGACGGCACCGCCGACGTCTACGCCCAGTTCGACGAAAAGAGCGAAAAGCACCGCCTGATGGTCGCCCGCCGCCACCACGGCAACGTCCGCCTGTCGCATATCGACTCGGACTTCGTCCACGGCGCCGACTACGCGGCGCTGGCGCTCGCGGCCAAGACCTTCCAGGGCCTGATTCCGGAAGGCACCAAGGTCAAGCGCGGCGAAGGCGAGAAGCAACGCGACCAGACCGTCACCGACTTCCACGCGGCCATGCAATGGCTGCTGGCGGAAGCCGAACGCGGCGTTTCGCGCCAGCGCTACAAGGGCCTGGGCGAGATGAATCCCGAGCAGCTGTTCGAGACCACGTTGGACGTGACGCAGCGGCGCTTGCTACGGGTGCAGATCGAGGATGCCATTGCGGCGGATCAGATCTTCACCACGCTGATGGGGGATGACGTGGAGCCGCGACGGAACTTCATCGAGTCGAATGCGTTGGTGGCGCAGAATATCGACGTGTGATCGCGTTGGACGATGCGGACAACGACATAGACCCGACATGAAAGAGGCCCAGTTCACTGGGCCTCTTTTGCTTTACACGCCAGAATGCTCCCTCAAGGCTTCACCGCAATCGCCCCAATCTCCACCCCCACATCCCTCGGCAACCTCGCCACCTGCACCGTAGCCCGCGCCGGCGTGGTGCCGGTGAAGTAAGTCCCATACACCTCGTTCATCTTCGCGAAGTCGTTCAGGTCCTTCAGATACACCGTGGTCGAGACGACGTTGGCCATCGTCATCCCATCGGCCGCCAGCACCGCCTTCAGGTTGTCCAGCACCAGCCGCGTCTGCGCCTCGATCGGCGCGTCCTTGAGCAATTCCCCGGTCTTCGGATGAATCGGAATCTGCCCGGCGAGGTACAGCACGTTGCCGGCGCGGACCGCCTGGGAGTAGGGGCCGATGGCCTTGGGCGCGTCGGGCGACGAGACGGCGCGTAGCTCGCCGCCGCCGCCGTGGTGGGCGCAAGCCGATAGCAACGCCGCGCCGGACAGGGCGGCGGCAAACACAGCGATCGTTCTTTTCATGGGCTGGCTCTCGTTGTAGGAAGTCGGGATCGGTTACATGGAGCGGGACAGGGTCCACATCGATTCGACGAGCCTGTCGATGTCGTTGGCATCGTGCCACAGGTGCGTGGAGATGCGGATGCCGTAGTGGTCCGACGGTGCGCCGATGACTTCGAAGTTGGCCGAGCGGATGACGAAGCCGGGCGCGAAGTCGCTGAGCATGCGGTTGACGAACATCGTGGCCTTCTGCTGGTTCATCACGTCGTCGCGGTTGCGGAACGGGTTGAAGCTGGTCAGGGCCGAGACGAGCTTGGGGTCGTCCTTGGGCGAGTACAACGATTCGGTACCCCAGCGCTCGACGATCTTTTCCTTCAGGTAGGCGGACAGGGTGAGGTCGTAGGTTTCGATCTTCTTGCGGCCGATGGAGTCCCACATTTCGCAGGCCTTGGCCAGCGCGCGGAACATCGGTACGTGCAGGCTGCCGCAGGAGGTGATGGTGGCGGCGATGTCGTAGGCGCCGCGGGGCTGCTGCCGGGCATAGGTGCTGGTGTGGATGGGGAACCAGTCGGGCAGCGGCAACGGGTTCGACGCGCGCATCTTGTTGCGCACGACGAGGATGCCGGTGGAGCCGGGCCCGCACTGCCACTTGTGGCCGGCGCCGGACATGAAGTCCATGCCGAGCGCGCCGTAGTCGTACGCCATCATGCCGGGCAGGTGGGCGCCGTCGACGATGCTGATCAGGCCGTGGGTCTTGACCACTTCCATCAACTCGGCGATCGGCAGCATGGTGCCGGTCTTGTAGGTGGGCGAGGACCACATCATCGCGCGCACGCGCTTGCCCTGGCCCTTCAGCGCGCGGATGCGTTCGTCGAACAGGTTGACATAGGTGGCCGCGGTCTGGCGGTTGCCCACGGGCAGCTGGATGATGGAGACCTCGATGCCGTAGCGGTCCACGGCGATATTGAGCGGGGTCAGGCCGCCGCCGTGCTCGTGGTTGGTGGTCACGACGACATCGCCCGGTTCCCATTTGATGCCGAGGATGGCGTGGCACATGCCCGACGAGGTGTTGGCCGAGAAAGCGAGCTCGTCGCGGTCGACGCCGAAGCCGGGGGCCACCGCCGCGCGCAGGTCGGCGAGGTTGCCGTAGCCGCTGGACGAGTCGGCGGCCTTGGCGAAATTCTCCTGCTGGAAGGTGTCGAGCACGGTCTGCGGCATCGAGCCGCCGGTGCCGATGTTCATGTAGACCTTCTCGGGCTTGAGCACGAACATGGCCTGGACCTGGGCCCAGAAGGCTTCGTCCTGCATGAGCTGCGAGCGCAGGTCCGATGCCTGCGCCGAGGCGTCGTCCCCGCAGGCGCCGAACAGGGGGGCCAGGGCGAGGGAGCCGGCACCATAGGCAAGCATGCGCAGGAATTCGCGTCGCTTGGGCGTCCATGTCGCGGGGTCTTCCATCTGCGGCGGCGTTGCGATGGTCTGTCGCTGCGTTTGCTTCAGCTCTTGCATGGTGCTCTCCCGGTTGTTACACCATCCGTTCCACGATCGGTCCCACGGCGCCATGGCATCGCTGGCGTGTGCCTGCATGGCGCCCGAGAAAAGTCTATGCAAACGGCGCGCGCAGCAGCAGCACGACTTTCCCCTACGCAGTAATACAGAGGGCGCGCCGGCCAAGGTCGCAAGCCGGCGCCGCGCAGGCGGGCTTGCGCGGTGCAATGGCGCGGGGAGCTAAATACCGTCAGCCGTCAGCCGTCACCGCGTCACCGTTCAACGCATGCAGATCGGAAAACTGGATCGCGTACCTGACCAGTTCGGCGCGTCCGCCCACCTGCAGCTTCCTGCGTACGTGGAGCCGATGCGTCTCGACGGTCCTTACCGAGGTGCCCAGCCGTTCGGCGATCTCCTTGTTGGAGCAGCCATCGGCAAGCAGCCTGAGCACCGTGGCTTCCTTGGGCGTGAGCATCCGGCGGGGGGACGGCGGGGGCTCGTCCGCGGGCAGGTAGCCCTGCAGCTCCTCGTTCAGGTAGGTGCCGCCCGCCGCGACGGTCCGGATCGCGGTCACGAGTTCGCGCGCCGGCGCTTCCTTCAGGACGTAGGCGGCGACGCCGAGCGCAAAGGCCCGGCGCACGTATTCTGGATCCTTGTGCATCGAGAGCGCGACGATGCGTATCGACGGGAACCGCTCGGCGAAGCACGCGGCGAGCTGCAGGCCGTTGGCGTCGGGCATGTGGATATCGGAGACGACGAGATCCGGGCGGAGTGCTTGCGCCAGCGCGACGGCGTCCTCCACATTGGAGGCTTCGCCCACCACGGTCATCTCGCCGGTGGCCTCCAGGCGCAGGCGAACGCCGTCCAGCACGAAGGGATGGTCATCGACGAGCAGCACACGAAGGTTGGAGGTCATGCGGCAGGGCTCCTGGTGACGTGACGATGGCCGGCGGGTCCGGCACGCGCATGGGTTCCGGGACGGGCACGTACAGGCGCACGGCGATACGCGTGCCCTGCGGCCCGGTGTGGATGGCGAAGTCGCTGCCCTCCAGGCTCTCGATCCGTTCGCGCATGTTGCGCAGGCCGATGCCGCCCTTGCCGTTGGCGCGGACCTTCTTCAGGTCGAAGCCGCGGCCGTTGTCCTCGATGGTCAGCTCGACGTGGCGTCCGTGGCCGTTCAGCGTGATCTGCGCCCAGCCCGCATGCGCGTGCACGAGAACATTGTTCAGGGCCTCTTGTGCGACGCGGTACAGCGCGGTGGCCTCGGCCTGCGACAGGGCCGGTATCGCGCCATGCTCGGCAAAGCGCAGGTCGACGCCGCACTGCGGCCGCCATTGCTCGACCAGCATGCGCAGCGCGGCTGCCAGGCCAAGATCGCTGAGCAGGGCGGGATGCAAGCCGTGCGAGACGCGGCGAATCTCGATCAGCGCTTCCTGCAGCCGGCCCAGTCCCTGCGACAGCAGGTCCTGCGGGTTGTGCCGCGGCGCGGATGGCCGCTGATGCTCCAGATGGACCTGGGCCGTCTCGAGCAGGTACTTCGACGACACGAGCACCTGCACCACGCCGTCGTGCAGCTCGCGCGCGACGCGGGCGCGCTCCTCTTCCTGCGAGCTCACGACGCGGCGCGCCAGCCGGCGCAGGTTCTCGCCGGAGATCCGGGAGTTGCGCAGGTTCAGCGCGAGACCGCCCAGGCTGATCAGCATGATGGTGCCGAGCGCGAAGGCGCTGAGCCGTATCTGCGTATCGCGCAGGTTGCGGGCGGCATTGGCATCGAATGCCGCCAGCTCGCGCTCTACGTCGTCCATGTACAGGCCGGCGCCGAGAATCCATCCCCATTGATCGGCGGTCCGCACGTACGACATCTTTGGCGCTTCGGTGCCCGAAGACGGTTTGGTCCAGTTGTATCGAACAATGCCGCCGCCGTCGCGGGCCTTGTTGATCAGCAGCATCGCCTGGTCGCTGCCGGCATCGGCGGGGTCGCAGAAATCGACGCCTTCGATACCCATGCTGCCCGGGTCCAGCAGGAGATTGCCGAGGCGGTCGTAGACGAAGAAATAGCCGTCGTTGCCGAAATGCATGCGCGAGAGCGCCGCGAGCGCGCGCTGCTGCAGTGCCGCGTCCTCGCCGCTGTCGCTGGCGATGCGCACCAGCGTGGCGTGGCCAAGGTCCACGTAGTGGCGCAGCTCCTTTTCCTTGCTGGCGACGTACATGGCCTGGACCTGCGCGCGGTCCTGCCTGGCGTGGCTGACCATCTGGTCCGAGACGGCCCACGTCACGAGGACGAAGGCCAGCAGCATGAGGGCCGCCGACAGGGCGATCGTCCTCATGCGAATCGTCACGCTTTGCAGGCGCGGGAACCAATGGATCATCGGGGGGGCATCAAGGAGGCGGTCGTAGCTCGCATCGGCGGCCCGATCGGAAAGCCGCCGACGAAACAGCGCGGCGGCGTCGGTCGCATGCCCACGCCGCCGTAGAGATGGATTCCTCCCCCTCAATCGATGTATCGAAACAGCGTGTGCGCGTGTGTCTGGCCACGCTTTGCCATGCTGTTTCCCGACCCCTTGTGCCAAGCGGCCGACGAGTGTGTCAGGCCGCGATGCATTTGAAAGCTAAGCCGTTTCACCGCAAAAGGCAAGGAGCGACAGGGCCGCGCGCGTGCCGCGCGAAGGCGCAAAAAGAAAATCCGGACGACTACCGATAACAATGCAGACATGGCGGGCGCGATCGCGCGACAGAGGCGCATGCCGCGCAGCGGCATCGCAAGTCGCCCATTACCTGCGAGCCGGCGATGCTCCATGGAGGTCGCTGCAAACCAGGACGGGCTCGGCGCCATGCCGAGCCCGTCGCCACCGCCGCGCGGCGACGCTTGCCGCTCAACCCACCGGAATCGGATTGGCCACCAGGCTCTCGTTGAACCCGTGCACGAACGCATGCTCGTTGGCGCCCGGGTTGTCGCGCAGCGGCACCACGTCGGCCACGATCGCCTCTTCCGCGTCGGTGGCCAGCGCCGCCATCGTCTGCTCGATGAACGCGTCCAGCGGCATCGCGCGCGGGTCGTCGCTCTTGTAGATCAGGTCGGTATTGACCCACGGCGGCGCGATCTCCTGCACGCGCACCGACGTGTTGCGCAGCATGAAGCGTTGGGACAGGGCGTACGAGTGCAGCGCCGCCTTGGTCGCCGAGTACACCGCGGTGGTGGCGAGCGGCACGTAGGCCAGCACCGAGGTGTTGTGGATCACCACCGAGCGCGGCTGGCGCTTCAGGTGTTCGATCAGGGCCGAGGTCATGCGGATGGGGCCCATCAGGTTGGTGACGATGGTCGACTGCATGGTCGCTTCGTCGATGGCGCCGTCGGCCTGGTCGAAGGGCATGATGCCGGCGTTGTTGATCAGCACGTTCAGCGTCGGGTAGTCGCGGATCAGCGTCGAGGCGGCCGCCTCGATGCTGGCCGGGTCGGCGATGTCCAGCTGGATGGCGGCCATGCCCGGATTGGCGGCGGTGACTTCCTCCAGCAGCTTGGTACGCCGGCCGGAAATGATGACCTTGTTGCCGAGCTTGTGAAAGGCTTCGGCCAGGCCGCGGCCGATGCCGGAGGTGCCGCCGGTGATGAAGATGGTGTTGTTGGTGAGTTGCATGTTGGTGTCCTTGAATTTCGTTGTCGTCGAAGTCGCTCGGTAGCGCTTGGAATGAATTCTATGGACCGGCGCAAAAGTCCGAAATGACCAAAAGCCAGCAAAAACGGACATGGCGGCACAGCGGTGCGAAAGCGGCGATGCGCACTACAATGGGCGCTTTACCGGCCTTGCCGCCGCGCCGCCCACGTTCAACCGGTCGACCGGTCCAACCGCGCTTTCCCGTATCCCATGCCAGCACGTATCGGTCTTATCGTCTTCCCGGGCTTCCAGGTTCTCGACCTGGCGGCGCTGACCGTGTTCGAACTCGCCGGCCAGAGCCGCAAGCCAGCCGCCTACGAGGTGATGGCGCTGTCGCATGGCGGCGGCATGGTGGTCAGTTCTGCGGGCGTGCGGATCGATACCGAGGCGATCGGGCGGCGGCACTACGACACGCTGATGGTGGCGGGCGCGACGGTGGTGGCGCCCACCGAGCCGGAGCTGATCGCGGCGCTGCGCCGGGTCGCGCCGCGCACGCGGCGCCTGGCCAGCATCTGCACCGGGGCCTTCATCCTGGCCGAGGCGGGGCTGCTGGACGGCAGGCGGGCCACCACGCATTGGGCGCTGGCGCGGCAGCTGGCCGTCACGCATCCGACGGTGACGGTGGAAGAGAACAAGATCTTCGTCAACGACGGGCCGGTCTGGACCTCGGCGGGCATGACGGCCTGCATCGATCTGGCGCTGGCGCTGGTCGATGCGGACGTGGGCGGCGAGATCGCGCGCTCGGTGGCGCGCAAGATGGTGATCCACTACCGCCGCACCGGCGGGCAATCGCAGTTCTCCACGCTGTCGGAGCTGGAGCCGAACTCGGACCGCATCCGCGCGGCGCTGGCGTTCGCGAAGGAGAACCTGCGCGAGCCGCTGTCGGTGGAGCAGCTGGCGGAGCAGGTGCACTGGAGCCCGCGGCATTTCAGCCGGGAGTTCCAGCTGCAGACGGGGCTGACGCCGGCCAAGGCCATCGAGAAGCTGCGGCTGGAGGCCGCGCGCTCGCTGATCGAGGACGGCGAGTCGTCGATCGCGCGCGTGGCGTCGGTGACGGGCTTCGGCGACGAGGACCGGATGCGCCGGGCCTTCCTGCGCACGCTCGGCCGCCCGCCGCAGGCGCTGGTACGCGAGGCGCGGTCGCGCCGCGACGAAGGCACGCTGGCCTTCGCTCCGGCAACGCACTGAACGCGGCGCGCCGGGCCGGGCTCCCCCACCACCTTGACCTTATCGGCGACGAGGCGGAAGCGATTCGGGCAGCCTGGCGAGGAAGTCCCGTATCAGCTCGCAGACGGGGTCGAAATGGGTTTCCAGCAGCCAATGCCCGCCGTCGGTCAGATGGAATTCGGCGTTGGGCAGGTCGCGCAGATAGGCGCGCCCGGCCGCCTCGGGCATATAGCCATCGCGGGGCCCCCAGACGACTAGCGTGGGCGGCTGGTGCTCGCGCAGGAAGGTCTGGTAGCGCGGAAACCAGTCGTCGATATTGGCCTTGAGCGCGCCCATCAGCCGCACCGCGAGATCGCGGCGCGCGGGCGTGTTCATCAGGGGCCAGTGCAGCTTCCACAGGTCCGGGGGAATGAGCGCGGCATGTTCCTCCCCGACTTCGCCGACGAATTCATCGCGGAAGCCGTGCTCGCTGACGGCCTGCTCCAGCGGGGCGCGGTTCGCGGGCGAGGGGTCGGACCAGTATCGCCGGATGACCTCGTACTTCGGTCCCATTGCATCCTCGTAGATATCGCCGTTCTGCACGATCAGCCCTGTGATGCGCGACGGGTCGCGCATGGCAAGGCGCAGCCCGATCCAGGTGCCGTAGTCCTGCAGATACAGCGCGAACCGCTGCAGGCCGACCGCGTCGGCAAAGCGCCCGAGCAGGGCGGCATAGTCGTCGAAGCCGTAGCCGAACGCTTCGGGGGGCGGGGTATCGCTGTAGCCGAAGCCGGGATAGTCGGGTGCGACGACGCGCCAACGGTCGGCCAGCGCGGGCAGCAGCCGGCGGAACTGGAACGAGGAGCAGGGATAGCCGTGGGGCAGCAGCACGGCGGGGGCGTCGGCCGGACCGGCTTCGCGATAGAACAGACGGATGCCGTCCACATCGACGAAGCGATGCGCTATGGCGGCCGCAGCGGCGGGGGCGTTCGATGCGCTCATGTTTTTCTCCGGGAAGGCCCGCGGCAACGAGGACGCGGGGCGAGGGAAAGAAACGGATCGACGCTCAAGGATAGCCAACCGCGGCGAAGTTCGCCGACCGCCGCCCTACAGCCACCCGGCCCGATGCAGCTTGCGCCAGAGCACGGTGCAGGCGACCGCCGTGAAACCGATCACGGCGGGATAGGCGAAATGGAATTTCAGCTCCGGCATGAATTCGAAGTTCATGCCGTACAGGCTGAACACCACCGTGGGCACGGCCAGGATGGCGCCCCAGCCGGCCAGGCGCTTGACCACCTCGTTCTGTCCCACGGTGACCAGCGCGAGATTGACTTGCACCGCGGTGGTCAGCATCTCGCGCACCACGTCCAGCGTACGCAGCAGCCGGCTGGCATGGTCCTCGATGTCGCGGAAGTAGGCGCGCAGTTCCTTGGGCACCAGGTCCTCGTGCAGGCGGATCAGCTGCCCGCACATCTCCTCGATCGGATAGACCGCGTTGCGCAGCCGCAGCACCTGGCGCTTGATGTGGTAGAGGCGTTCGATGGTGCGGCGGTCGAACTCGTCGCGAAACAGCCCCTGCTCCAGCTGCTCGAAGGTGTCCTCGAGCCGGTTCACGATCGGCATGTAGTGGTCGACGATGAAGTCCATCAGCGCGTAGAGCACGTAGCCCGGCCCGTTGGCCAGCCCGCGCGGATCCATCTCGCAGCGCTCGCGCACCGGCGCATAGGTGCTGCTGGCACCGTGACGCACCGAGACCACGTAGCTGGGGCCGATGAAGATATGGGTCTCGCCCATGATCACCTCGTCGTCCACCAGTTGCGCGGTATTGAGGACGATGAAGAGAGAGTCGCCGTAGGTCTCCAGCTTGGGCCGCTGGTGGGCGTCCAGCGCGTCCTCGACGGCCAGGTCGTGCAGGCCGAACTCGTGCTGCACGCGCCGCAGCAGTTCCAGGTCGGGTTCGTGCAGGCCGAGCCAGACGAAGGTGCCCGGGGTGCCGATCTCCTCGCTGATATCGTCCAGCGGCACGTCGCCGAGCCGTTTGCCGTTGCGGTAAGCCATGCTGTTGACGATCGCGCCCATGGGGACTCCAGTGCCGGAATGCCGTGATCGTAACAAGGGCGGGCCGCCCGTGCCGCTGCAGACCGTATTGCTGTGACGTTCGATGGGTCGCGCGCGCGCGCGGCGCGCCGCATGCCGCACTGGCGCGCCGCGCGCGGCCATTTGTTACAGTTCGCGGTGGCGAGGCAGTTAGAATGTCGCATTTCCACGGTCACCCGGCTATGTCCCAGAAGAAATCGCCACACTTCGAGCTGCGCAGTGGCAATGTCGACGCCCTCCTTCTCGCACTGAACACCGCCGACGCGTCGGCGCTGCGGGACGACCTCCTCTCCCGTTTCGAAGCGACCCCCGATTTCTTCTCGAACGACGTCATCGCGCTGGACTTGCGTTCCCTCGAGGACGGCCAGCAGCTCGCGCTCGATACCGTGATCGATACGCTCTCCACGCTGAAGGCGCGCGCCATCGGCGTGGTCGCCCGCGAGGCCCAGCGCCCCTGGGCGGAGGCGTTCGGGCTGCCGCTGCTGGACAGCCAGAGCCGCCGCGGCGGCAAGGGCGCCCCGGCGAACGGCCAGGCGGCCCGGGACGGCGAGGAGCGCGCCGCCGCGCCTGCCCCGGCGCCCGCCGCGCCTGCCCCGGCGCCCGCCGCGGCCCCGGCCGCCGAGCCCGCCCGGCCTGTCCCCACGCTGCTGATCGACAAGCCGCTGCGCTCGGGCCAGCAGATCTACGCGCAGGGCGATGTGGTCATCCTGGACGTCGTCAGCTATGGCGCCGAAGTCATCGCCGAAGGCAATATCCACGTCTATGCCCCGCTGCGCGGCCGCGCGCTGGCGGGGGTCAAGGGCAACGCCCAGGCGCGCATCTTCTGCACGTGCCTGGAGCCCGAACTGATTTCCATCGCCGGCATCTACCGTACCGCCGAGCAAGCGCTGCCCGCCGACGTGCTGGGCAAATCGGCCCAGATACGGCTGGCCGACGAAAAACTGATTCTCGAGCCGCTGCGCATGAAGTAAGGCCGGCCGAGCCCGCAACACCGCATCGCAAGTTTGAACATTACTGGACCAAGAGCCATGGCAAAAATCATCGTTGTGACCTCCGGCAAGGGGGGCGTAGGCAAGACCACCACCAGCGCCAGCTTCGCCACCGGCCTGGCCTTGCGTGGCCACAAGACTGCCGTGATCGATTTCGACGTCGGCCTGCGCAACCTGGACCTGATCATGGGTTGCGAGCGCCGCGTCGTGTACGACCTGATCAACGTGGTGCAGGGCGAAGCGAACCTGAACCAGGCGCTGATCAAGGACAAGAAGTGCGAGAACCTGTTCATCCTGCCGGCCTCGCAGACGCGCGACAAGGACGCGCTCACGCGCGACGGCGTCGAGAAGGTCATCAACGGCCTGATCGACATGGGCTTCGAGTTCATCGTCTGCGATTCGCCGGCCGGCATCGAATCGGGCGCCCTGATGGCCATGTACTTTGCCGACGAGGCGCTGATCGTCACCAACCCGGAGGTGTCCTCGGTGCGCGATTCGGACCGCATCCTTGGCATCCTGGCGTCCAAGACCAAGCGCGCCACCGAGGGCGGCGACCCGATCAAGGAACACCTGCTGATCACGCGCTACAACCCCAAGCGCGTGCATGGCGGCGAGATGCTGTCGCTGACCGATATCCAGGAGATCCTGCGCATCAAGCTGATCGGCGTGGTGCCGGAGTCCGAGGCGGTGCTGCACGCATCGAACCAGGGTACGCCCGCCATTCATCTCGAAGGCACGGACGTGGCCGACGCCTATGGCGACATCGTGGACCGCTTCCTCGGCAAGGAAAAGCCGATGCGCTTCACCGACTACCAAAAGCCGGGCCTGCTGTCGCGCCTGTTCGGCACCAAGTAAAGGAGGGCTGAGCCCATGTCGATCCTGTCCTTCCTGCTGGGAGAAAAAAAGAAATCCGCGTCGGTCGCCAAGGAGCGGCTGCAGATCATCCTCGCCCACGAGCGCACCGGCCATTCGGCCCCGGCCGACTACCTGCCGGCCCTGCAACGCGAGCTTGTCGCGGTGATTTCGAAGTACGTGAAGATCAGCGATCAGGATCTGCGCGTGAGCCTCGAACGCCAGGACAATCTCGAAGTGCTGGAAGTCAAAATCGAGATCCCTCAGGGCTAACCCTTAGGGGTTTGCATGGAGGCGCCGATCGGGGCGCCTTGCGCCGAAACGCCCGTATTCACGGGCGTTTTTTCATGGTCCGGCGAAGCGCACGCTGCCCCGCGGTGCACCAAACCGTGGCGGTGTCGCGGCGGGACAACGCTTTTGCACCAACAGCGTCCCCGCCGCCGGAATGGTGCGCGGATTTGTGTCTAAACCTTTTCTGTTTTGATAAATTTTCGCGGCGTCTACCGACAACGTAGAGCCATGCCGCCGCGATCCGGTGGCAATACCACAAGACAGAAAAGGAGCACCATGAAGAAATCGGCCATCACTCTCGCGCTCGGCAGCTTGCTCGCCGGAAGCGCCTATGCACAGACCTCGGTGACCCTTTACGGTATCGTCGACCAGAGCATCCGCTACACGACGAACGCCAATGCCGCCGACAACAGCCTCGTAGAGCTGACCAACGGCGCAATCACCAACAGCCGCTGGGGCATGAAGGGCAGCGAAGCGCTGGGCAACAACCTGAAGGCGATCTTCCAGCTGGAAGGCGGCTTCGATCCGGATACCGGCCGCGCCAACCAGAACAACAGCCTGTTCGGCCGTCAAGCCTACGTCGGCCTGTCCGGCGACTTCGGCACGGTCAAGCTGGGCCGCCAGTACACCGAAGGGTTCAACCTGTTCGGCGACTTCGATCCGCTGACCATCGGCAACTACAACCAGAACGCCTGGCCGTACTTCCTGACCCAGCTGCGCAACAACAACGTGGTCAGCTATGACGGCAAGTTCGGCGGCCTGAACGTCGGCGCCAGCTATGGCTTCGGCGAAACCCCGGGTAGCGTCCGTACCAACCAGTACTGGGGTACCCGCGCTTCGTACGCCTTCGGTCCGTTCGCGATCGGCGGCGTGTTCCAGGAAATCCGCGTCGGCGCTGACAACAAGCAGCAGATGTGGGGCGTGGCTGGCCGTTACACCACCGGCCCGGTCAAGCTGTTCCTGGGTTATATCGGCGGCAAGGACGAGACCGGTGTCATCGACAACGCGTACATGAATCCGGCTCCGGCCACGTCGCGCAACCTGGTCCCGGCCGGCGGCAACCACGCTGCCAACCCGCGCGAGGACATGATCGGCTACTTCGGCATGACCTATCAGCTGACCCCGGCCCTGGCGCTGACCGGCGCGTTCTACTACGACGACATCGACAACAAGGATGGCGTCGCAGGCAACGATGGCAAGCGCTACACCGGCGTGCTGCTGGCCGAGTACGCGCTGTCCAAGCGTACCCAGGTGTACGGCACCGTCGACTACAACAAGGTCAAGGACGGCGCCATCACCGAACTGCCGGGCAAGAGCAACCAGACGGGCGTGGCAGTGGGTATCCGCCACATCTTCTGATCGTCGTCACGACGCTCAGGCAACGGATGGCAAGAAAGCACCTTCGGGTGCTTTTTTGTTGGGCGCGCGGCGCCGGCTCGGCACGAGCGCCGGCAGTGCCAGCCGCCATTCGACCGCGCCATCGGCTTGCCGCTCGCCGCAGCTCAGCAGCGCCCCGCCATGGCGATGCAGCACTCGCCGGACCAGCAGGCCCGCCGGCGCCGCGGCGGACAGCGCCTGCGTAGCGGCATCGCCTGCGCCGCGCGCGCGGATCGCGAGGTGCACGCCGGCGACGGGATGCCGCCGCAGTTCGACGTCGCAGCCGCCGGCGCGATGGCGGCACAGGCAGACGCGTTCCAGCATCACGCCGATTGCCTCGCCCAGCATGCGGGCATCGGCCCGCACCCACGCTTCGTCGGCGTGGGCGCGCAGGCGCGGCGCCCCGCCGTCGCGGCAGCCACCTTCGGCGTCGCCCCACCAGCGTGACGCGATCCTGTGTTGCAACAGCGCCAGCAGATCGAGCGGCGCCATGCGGTACGCATGCCGCGGCTCGCGCAGCAGGGCCGCCAGTTCGTCCGCCAGTACCAGGGCTTGCCTGGCCTGGCCGGACACCTGCTCGACGAAGGCATCCCCGGGCAGCGCCCGCAGCCGTTGCAGATCCGACAGCGCAAGGATGGCGGCGGCCGGCGCGCGCAGGTCGTGCGCCACGATGCCGGCCATGGCCTGCCACACCTCGGCATCGGGCGCGGCACCGGCCGCGCAACCGGGGCGACGCCGCAGCGCCGACAGCAGCGTCCTCACGAGCCCTGCCCCTGCAGGCATTCGAGCCGGTAGCCGTGGGTGTAGATCGGCGTGAGCCGCATGCCGTTCTCCAGCCGCAGGCCGAGCTTGCTGCGCACGCGCGACATATGCGTATCGATGGTCCGCGACAGCGGCGAGACCTCGCGGCCCCACACCGCCGCGACGATATGGTTGCGCGCGACGATCCGGCCTTCGTTGCGGAACAGCAGCAGCGCGAGGTCGAATTCCTTGGGCGTGAGCCCGATGGCGCGGCCGTGGTGCGTGACCGTGCGCGCGCCCAGATCGAACACATAGCCGCCGAGCGACAGCGGCGCGCCGGTCTGCGCGGGGTCGGGACTCAGGCGCCTGACCAGCGACTGGATGCGCGCCAGCAGTTCCCGCGGCCGGATCGGCTTGACCATGTAGTCGTCCGCCCCCGCGGTCAGCGCCTCGACGATGTCCTCCTCGGCCTGGCGGCAGGTCAGGAACATGACCGGCACATGGCGGTCCAGGTTGGCGCGCGTCCACAGCAGCATGTCGTGGCCGCTCATGTCCGGCACCTGCCAGTCGAGCAGCAGCAGGTCGAAGTTGTCGTCGCGCAGCGCCAGCAGCAGCGACTGGCCCGCTGCGAAGCTGACGCAGGTATGCCCCGCGTCGGTCACGATCCGATGGATCCATGCCGCCTGGGCGGGTTCGTCCTCCAGCGATGCGATTCTCATGCCCATGTCCGTAGGCCCGCATGGCGGGCAAAAGGGGTAGCCATTTCCGCGCACGGCGATGGCGGCGCGGTGTCACGATCGCGTGGCACGCCGCCATGCCGCTTCGGCAATTAGAAACGCTCGCGGCGCACGGCTGAATAGGAAATGCCTCAAGCTGCGGCTTCAACAAATTCTGACTAACGGTCCGGGCCGGGCCGCCCTTACGATGCCCGGGACCGCTTCGCCGCTGCAGGCCGCGTGGCGGTCCCCGTCAACGACCAAGCGGCGCGCCGGTGCCGGCCGTCCGCGTCAGGAGAAACCGCCATGAAGATCGCCGCCCTGGAGGACGACCCGACCCAGGCCCTGGTACTGGAGCAGACGCTGACCCTGGGGGGACATCGCTGCATCCGCTTTCGCGAGGGCCGCGCGCTGATGCAGGCGCTGCGCCGCGAGTCGTTCGACATGCTGCTGCTGGACTGGGAGGTGCGCGGCATCGCCGCCCGCGACGTGCTGCTGTGGGTGCGGCGCACGCTGGGTCCGCGCCTGCCCGTGATGCTGCTCAGTGGCGCAGCCGACGAAGGGCATGTGTGTGGATGCCTGGCCGACGGCGCGGACGCGCACGTGGTCAAGCCGCTGCGGCGCGCGGAGTTCGGGGCGCGGGTCCATGCGCTGGCGCGCCGCACCGCTTCGTGCGCGCTCGAGCGTTTCGACCTGGCGGTAGGCGCGTACCGGTTCGCGACCGCCGACCGGCGTGCCTATGTCAATGGGCGGCCGGTGTCGCTGGCGCCGAAGGAATTCGACCTGGCGATCCTGCTGTTCCGCCATCTCGGGCAACTGCTGCTGCGCCGGACCATGATCGAGGCCGTGTGGCGCCGCCAGGTGCCCGACGGTTCGCGCACGCTCGACAGCCATCTGTCGCGGGTGCGTACCAAGCTGGCGCTGTGGCCGCACAACGGCGTGCGGCTCTCGACCATCTATGCGGTGGGCAACCGGCTGGACGTGGTGCCCGCGCGCTGAGGGCGCGGGCGGCGGGCTTACTCGGCCTTGATGCCGGCTTCCTTGACGATGCGGGCGTTGTCCTCGTACTCCTCGCGGATCGCGCCGGCGAACTGCGCGGCCGTGCCGCCGGTCGGCACCTCGCCGCCCTTGAGCAGGCGGTCGCGCACCTCGGGCGAGGACAGCGCCTTGTTGAGCTCCGCATTGAGGCGCGCCACGATCGCGGGGGGCGTCTTGGCCGGCGCGAACACGCCGAAGGTCGAAGTCAGGTTGGCCTTGGGAAAGCCCAGTTCCGCGAAGGTGGGCACAGCGGCCATCGATTCGATGCGCTTCGGCGCGCCCACCGCCAGCGCGCGCAGGCGGCCGGCCTGCATCTGCTGCGTCAGCGCCGGGCTGGCGTTGGTGCTCATCACCTCGAACTGGCCGCCGAGCGCGTCGTTCAACTGCTGGCCGGCACCCTTGTACGGGATCAGCGTCAGGTCGGCCTGCGCCTTCGACTTGACCTGTTCCAGCACCACATGGCCCACGGTGCCGAGCCCCGAGGTGGCCCAGCGCACCGTGCCGGGCTTGGCCTTGGCCTGCGCGACCAGGTCCTGGAAGCTCTTGCCGGTGAAGGCCGGCGTCGCCACCACCACGACCGGGGAATACATCACGCTCATCACCGGCGCGATATCGCGCTGGGGATCGTAGTTGACGCGCCCCACGTGCGGGTTCAGCGTCAGCGGGCTGGTCGACGAGAAGCCCAGCGTGTAGCCGTCCGGCGCCGCCTTGGCCACCGCGTCCATGCCGATGCTGCCGCCCGCGCCCGCCTTGTTTTCCACCACCACCGACGCGCCCATCTGGTCGGACAGGCGCTCGCCGAGCGCGCGCGCCACGGTATCGCTGATGCCGCCGGTCGGATAGGCCACGATCAGCCGGATGGGCCGCGAGGGATAGGGATCGGCGGCGTTGGCGGCGGGCGCTGCAACCGCGGCGGCCGCGCTGGCGATCAGCGTGGCGGCCAGCCTGCGAGTGGAAATGGAAATAGCCATGGCGGAAAGGGAGACGATGGAAGAGACGGCGCGCGGGCCGGCGCCCGCGCCGGCCGCTATCTTAGCCGAAGCGCTCAGCCGGGCGGGGCCGGGGCGCGCTCCGGCACCCAGGAGACGAACAGTTCGTTGGCGCGATCGTACAGGCGCCAGCCGGTGCCGCATTCCCGGCAGACGAAGCTGAGCATGCTGAAGGGCACGCCGGCCGCGCTCTGGCTGACCAGCGGCGCGGTGTGCCTGAGCGCCAGGCGCTCGTGCGGCTCGCGCCGGCGCGCGTCGGCGGCCAGCGCGACACAGTGGCCGCAGGCGGAGCCGGGCAGGGCGGGGCGGGGGATGGGCGGGCCGGAGGGCGCGCTGGAAGGAACGGCGGACGTCATCCCGCCATGATGCCGCAAATCCGGCGCGATCTGCGGCGTTGCACGAATGTTGGGCCGACGGGCCGCTCAGGCGGCGAGGTAGCGCTCGACCAGGCGGGTCCAGAAGGCCGCGCCCACGGTCAGGTTGTCGTCGTTGAAGTCGTAGCCGGGGTTGTGCAGCAGCGGCCGGCCGGCGCCGTTGCCCAGCCGCACATAGCAGCCCGGGCGCTGCTGCAGGAAGTACGAGAAGTCCTCGCTGCCGGAGATCAGCGGAATCTGCGGCACCACCTTGTCCGGGCCCACCAGTTCCTCCGCCACCTGGCGCGCGAACGCCGTCTCGCGCTCGCTGTTGACCACCACCGGATAGCCCGGCCGGTAGTCGATGTCGACCTCGGCGCCGTAGCCCTCCACGTGCGCCCGCACCAGATTGCGGATCCGCGTCTCCAGTGTCGCGCGCACCTCGGGGCTGAACGAGCGCACGCTCATCTCCAGCGTCGCGCTCTCGGGAATCACGTTGGGCGCGTGCCCCGCGTGCAGCGAGCCGATGGTGACCACCGCGGTTTCATTGGGATCGATATTGCGCGCCACGATGGTCTGCAGCGCCATCACCAGGCTGCCGGCCACCAGGATCGGATCGATCGCGTGATGCGGCCGCGCGGCGTGGCCGCCCTTGCCGTGGATGCGGATCGTGACCGTGTCGCACGCGGCCATCATCGGGCCGGTGCGGAACATGAAGGTGCCGGCGGCCACGCCCGGGTGGTTGTGCAGGCCGAAGATGGCGTCGCAGGGAAATCGCTCGAACAGCCCGTCGGCCAGCATGCGCTGCGCGCCGCTGAGCCCGATGCCGATTTCCTCGGCGGGCTGGAAGATCAGATGGACCGTGCCCGAGAAATTCCGCGTGCGGGCCAGTTGACGAGCCGCGCCCAGCAGGATCGCGGTGTGGCCGTCATGGCCGCAGGCATGCATGGTGTTGGCGCAGACGCTCGCGTACGGCAGGCCGGTGGTCTCCTGCATCGGCAGCGCATCCATGTCCGCCCGCACGCCGACGCTGCCGCTGCCCACCCCGTTGCGCAGGGTCCCGACCACGCCGGTGCCGCCCACGCCGCGCGTCACCTCGTAGCCCCATTGCTCCAGCCGCGAGGCGACCAGCTCGGCGGTACGCACCTCCTGGAACGCCAGTTCGGGATGCTGGTGCAGCGTGCGGCGGATCGCCTGAAGCTCGTCACGGCTGTCGGCGGTATCCGCGAGTTCGCAGAAACGGGGAGCAAGAAAGACGGGGTCGGCTTCTGACATGGACTCTGCTCGTGCAAGCGAATGCTGATGAAGAACAGTATTCCACGCTATACCGCGCGGTGAAACGCAAACGGGCCGTTAAGACGTAAATGAGTGTTGCACTGTTGCGAACGGGGGACGGTTCGGCGAGCGCAGAAGGCAACAGATGGAACCGCAGGTAACGACGCGGAACTCGAGCCCTTGCGAGCCATCAGAGGCGATGCCCCTCGCGAGGGCACCGCAGGTGGTGCATCCCTGCTCGCAGCAGGGTTTCTCCGTCGCCGCGGCTCGGCTAGAGCTGCGTGTCGTAGGCAACCACGGCCTGGCTCTGCTCGCCCAGTCCGTCAATGCCCAGGCGCATGGTGTCGCCGGCCTTCAGGAAGCGTGGCGGCTTGAAGCCCATGCCCACGCCGGGCGGCGTGCCGGTGCAGATCAGGTCGCCGGGATGCAGGGTCATGAAGCGGCTGACGTAGCTGACCAGCGTCGCGACATCGAACACCATGGTCGCGGTGGTGCCGTCCTGCACGCGCTCGCCGTTGACGTCCAGCCACAGCCGCAGCGCCTGCGGGTCGGGCACCTCGTCGCGCGTGACGAGCCACGGCCCGACCGGGCAGAAGGTGTCGCAGCCCTTGCCCTTGTCCCAGGTGCCGCCGCGCTCGATCTGGAATTCGCGCTCGGAGACGTCGTTCACCACGCAATAGCCCGCCACATGGTCCAGCGCCGCCTCGCGCGGCACGTCGCGGGCGCGCGTGCCGATCACCACGCCGAGTTCCACCTCCCAGTCGGTCTTGACCGAGTCCCGCGGCAGCATGACGGGATCGTCCGGGCCGTTCAGCGAGCTGGTGGCCTTCAGGAACACGATGGGCTCGGCCGGCAGCGGCATGCCGGCCTCGGCGGCGTGGTCGGCGTAGTTCAGGCCGATGGCGACCACCTTGCCGATGCCGGTCCACGGCATGCCGAAGCGGCCGGCCTGCGCCAGCGGCAGCGTCTGCGGGTCCAGCGCCGCCAGCTTCGCCAGCCCCTGCGGCGACAGCACCTCGGGCGTGACGCCGCCAATGACGCCCGACAGGTCGCGCACGCGCCCGCCTGCATCGATCATGCCGGGCCGTTCTTCGCCGGGCGCGCCAGTTCTCACCAGTTTCATCGTGCTCCTCTTGTCGTGCGCAGGGGGAAAGGGGCTCAGCGCGGCGCGGCGAGCAGCTGCTCGATCCTGGCCACCAACTGCTTGTCGCTGGGCGAGACCTTGCTGCCGTAGCTGCCGACGACCCGGCCGTTGCGGTCGAGCAGGTACTTGTAGAAGTTCCACTTGGGGGTATCGCCGCTTTCGCGCGCCAGCAGGGCGTACATGGGATTGGCGTCGGCCCCGCGCACATGGGTCTTGGCCATCATCGGGAACTTGACGCCGTAGGTGTTGTAGCAGAAGTCGGCGATTTCCTTGGCCGACCCGGGCTCCTGCGAGAAATCGTTGGACGGGAAGCCCAGCACCACCAGCCCGCGCTCGCGGTATTTGGCGTAGAGCGCCTCCAGTCCCTCGTATTGCGGCGTGAAGCCGCAATAGCTGGCGGTGTTGACCACCAGCACCACCTTGCCCGCGTACTGGCACAGGTTCTGGGGCGCCTCGTCCTGCAGGCGGGGGAAGCGGAAATCCAGCGTGGCCGGGCACGAGCCCGATGCGGCGGTGGCCGGCTGGCCCGGCCGGGCGGCAGCGCCCGCGGCCGGTTCCGCGGCGGCGGCGCCGAACGAGACGGCGGCGCACAGCAGCGCGGCCGCGCAATGGGAAAGGGGATGCCCGAGGGCGGGCGGATTGGCACGGCGCATGGCGAAACACTCCGTCGGTCGAACTCGCCGTAGTGTACGCCCGCGCACGCTGCCGGACGGCCGCGGCCAGGCCGCGCGCAAGGTCATTCCAGCGCGGCCGTGGCGGCGTGTTCGGCCACGCCGCTGCGCAGTTCCACGTCCGGCATGCGACGCACGATCAGCAGCGCGAGCAGCGCGGCGGCCGCTCCCGCGGCGAAGATCAGCTGGAAGCCGGACTCCACGCCGGCCGCCAGCATGTGTTGCACGGCGGGCGGCAGTTGCGCGAACGCTTCGCTGCCGTGGCGCAGCGCGCCTAGGTCCAGCGCCCGGCCCACGCCCGAGGCGGCCAGCGCGCGGCGAAATTCCAGCGTGAGCAGCGTGCCGGCGAGCGCCCCGCCGAAGGCGCTGCCCAGCGAGCGCAGCACCAGCAGGGCGCCGGTGCCCGCCCCGGTGTCGCGCCGCTCCAGCACGTTCTGCACGGTGATCAGGGTGCCGACCATGCCCATGCCGACGCCGATGCCGCCCACGATCATCGCCGCCAGCACGAGTGCCAGGGCGGTGGCGGGCGTCATCGCGGCCAGCGCCGCCAGGCCCAGCGCCGTCAGCGCGAAGGCGCCGGTCAGGATGCCGCGCATGCGGCCCAGGCGCGGGGCCAGCGCCGCCACCACGAAGTTGCCGGCCACGGTGGCCAGCAGGAACGGCACCACCAGCATGCCGGAGCGGGACGCATTGGCGCCGCGCACCAGCTGGAAATGCAGCGGCAGCGTGAAGATGCACAGGAACAGCACGAGCGCGGCCAGCGCCGACGCGCCCACGCCCATCACATAGCCGCGATTGGAAAACAGCCGCGGGGGGAGCATCGGATCGGCCGCGCGCCGCTCGCGCCAGACCAGCGCCAGCGTCGATGCCGCGCAGGCCAGTGCCAGTCCGCCCATGGGCGCGGACAGCCAGTCGTAGACATCGCCGCCCCAGCTCATCGCCAGCAGGAAGGCGACGATCGTGCCGGTCAGCAGCAAGGCGCCCAGCCAGTCCACGGGATTCCTGACGCCGTGCGCCTGCAGCTGGCGCAGGCCGCGATGGCACATCCACATGGCCACGAGGCCCAGCGGCAGGTTGATCCAGAACAGCCAGCGCCACGAGACGTGGTCGGACACCCAGCCGCCCACCAGCGGCCCGGCCACCGAGGCCACCGCCCAGACGCTGGCAAGGTAGCCCTGGTAGCGCCCGCGCTGGCGCGGCGCCACCACATCGGCAATGGCCGCCTGGGCCAGCGACATCAGCCCGCCGCCGCCGATGCCCTGCAGCGCCCGGAACAGGATCAGCTGCTCGAGCGAGCGGGCCAGCGCGCAGGCGAGCGACGCGACGATGAACAGCGCGATCGCCACCATCAGCAGCTGGCGCCGGCCATAGGTGTCGGACAGCTTGCCGTACAGCGGTGTGGTCACCGTCGAGGTGATCAGGTACGCGGTGACGATCCACGACAGCTGCCCGAAGCCGTTCAGGTCCTGCGCGATGGCCGGCACGGCCGGAATGACGACGGTCTGGTCCAGCGCGGCCAGCAGGATGCACAGCACGATGCCGCCGATGACGCGCATGATGGCCTGGTGGTTCAGCGGGCGGTCGAGCGGTCCCGGTACGCGGTGCGCGGGGGACGATGCGGAGACGGAAGGGCGAGCGGTGGGGTCGAGCGGAGGACGAACGGGAGGCTGGGACGCGGGCATCGGTAATACGTGGCGGGCATGCGCGGCATCGCGCGCTGGCGGGGGCGATGCCTGCCCGGCGTCGGCGGATGGGGCTGCAAGATGCGCCTTGGCGGCGCGATTCGCGGGGAAGGGGCCATTATAGGCGCCTGCCCGCGATCACGCCCGTCATCGCCGATGCATCGCCAATGCATCGACCAGGCTTCGACGATTTGCTGCCTGCCGCGGGCGAATCGGCGCCGCTTCAGCGCGCGCCGGCGATGTACTGCTCCAGCTGCTCGATGATGAAGCGCTGCTCCGAGATGATGTCCTTGACCAGATCGCCGATCGACAGCATGCCGATCAGCTCGTCGCCGTCCATGACCGGCAGATGGCGCAGGCGGTGCTGGGTCATCAGCGCCATGCAGTCGTCGGTGGTCTGGTCCGCGCGCACGTAGATCACCGAGGACGTCATGATGTCGCGCACCAGCGTCTCGCGCGAGGTGCGCTGCATCAGGATCACCTTGCGGGCGTAGTCCCGTTCGCTGAGGATGCCGACGATGCGGCCGTGCTCCATCACCAGCAGCGCGCCGATGCCCTTCTCGGCCATGATCTGCAGCGCCGCGTAGACGGTGGCGCCGGGCTGGATGCTGTAGATGGCCTGAGTCGGCTTGGTTTCCAGGACTTGGCGTGCGGTTTTCATCATCCACTCCGTGAGGTCGAAAGGAATGACGGCGCGCCGCGGTCGACGGGCCGCCCAGCCAGCGCCGACCGGCGACGCAGCACTATCTGCCGCTTTCAGCTTAGCAAAGTATCGATCGGCATCCCAGGGTGGCGTAGAAGATTCATGTGGGACCGGCCGCACGCCGCCCCGGGGGCCGGCCTCAGGCCCGCGCCGCGCTGCGCCGCGCGGGCAGCTCGCGCGGCTCCCATCCCAGCGTATCGAGCAGCGCCGCGGCCGCGGCCGGCGCGCGCTCCTTCGCGCCGTTGATGAAGAACACGAACACGTCGCGCTGGCGCCGGGCGGGCGCCTTCTCCTCGATGCGCGGCAGATCCTGCGGCACGCCGCCGGCGGACCATTCGCGCGCGCGCGTGGACCATTCCTCGATGGCCCGGGGCGCATAGCCGGTCTTGCGCTGCGCCTCGCTGCGCATCAGCCGGACATAGACCAGGTCCGCAGTCAGGTCGGCGAAGGAGGGAAACTTGGGCGAATCCGTGAACACCGTGGCGGCCTTGTACTTGCGCGCCAGCTTCAGGTACTCGGCGCTCATGAAGCTGGGGTGGCGCACCTCCAGCACATGGCGCAATGGGCGGCCTTCCACCTCGGCGGGCAGCAGTTCGAGGAAGCGCTCGAAGTCCTCGGGGTCGAACGCCTTGGTCGGCGCGAACTGCCACACGATCGGCCCGAGCTTGGCGCGCAGCTGCGCGATGCCGCTGCCGATGAAGCGATCGATCGATTCGCCGGCCTCGGCCAGCACGCGCCGGTTCGTCGCGTAGCGCGAGGCCTTGACGGCGAAGACGAAGTCCTCCGGCGCGGTGTCATGCCACTTGGCGAACGACGCGGGCTTCTGCGTGCCGTGGTAGGTGCTGTTGATCTCGATCGCGCTGACGTGGCGGCTGGCGTATTCGAGCTCGCGCGTCTGCGCCAGTCCCGCGGGATAGAAGTTGTCGCGCCACGGTTCGTAGTTCCATCCCCCGATGCCGACGCGGATATTGGCGGGGCCGGCTGGCGCCTTGGAGGCGCCGGACTTGGCGGTCATGATGGTCTCCTGTTCTCGTGCTTCAGCCCTGGTTGCGCTCGGCCTCGTCCGGCGGCGGGTACTTCTTCGCGTTCAGCGCGAGCTTGGCTTCGACCGCGGCGTTCAGGTCCACGTCGAGCGCGCTCGCCAACTGCGTCAGATAGAGGAAGATGTCCGCCAGCTCGTGCCGGACGTGCTCGCTCTCGGCGGTACCCATGATGGCACGCGATTGCGCCTCGGTGCTCCACTGGAAGATCTCCACCAGTTCGGCCACCTCCACGCTGAGCGCCATCGCGAGATTTTTCGGCGAGTGGTAACGCTGCCAGCCGCGCGCGCGGACGAATTCCGCCAGCACGCCCTGCAACGGTTCGATGTCGATCAGCTTCACGTCGGCTCCTGTCTTTCTCGCCGGGCCGCAGTCCTCGCCCCCGGCATCCCCGTCTTTATATCGCGTTTACACCCCGCGCCTGTCTCTCTACACCGTTTTTACGTCCGCCTCCCTAAGCTGCAAGCCTTGAATGGACACCGGGCTATCCCGCCATGGACGCACTCTATTGCACCTTGCTGTTACTGCTCGGCGCGCTGACCGGCGCGCTGCTACCGCTGTGCGCGGCGCTCGACGCCGGCACGCCGGGCGGCGCCGCCGCCGGCCAACCCGTGGCCGGGGAGGTGCGCTGATGGACTGGACCGATTTGCTCGCGGCCGCGCTGGCGCTTGCGCTGCTGCCCTATCTGCTTGCCGCGCTGCTGCGTCCGGAGGCCTTCTGATGTCGGGACAATTCCTCGGACTGCTGCTGCTGTACCTGGCCGTGCTGCTGGTGCTCGCGCCGCTGTTGGGCCGCTATCTGCGCGTGGCGATGGAGGATGGCGAGAGCCGCGCCACCGCCTGGGGCCGCCCGCTGGAGCGTGCGCTGTACCGCCTTGCCGGCGTGCGGGCCGACGCGGGCATGGGCTGGCGCCACTATGGGCTCAGCCTGCTGGCGTTCAACGTGCTTGGCGTGCTCGCGGTCTACGCGCTGCAGCGCCTGCAGGGCGTGCTGCCGCTGAACCCGCAGGGCTTCGGCGCGGTATCGCCCGATTCCGCCTTCAATACCGCCATCAGCTTCGTGAGCAACACCAACTGGCAAGGCTATGCGGGCGAGGCGACGATGAGCTATCTAACCCAGATGCTGGCGCTGACGGTGCAGAACTTCGTCTCCGCGGCCACCGGCATCGCGGTGGTGTTCGCGCTGATCCGCGGCTTCGCGCGGCAGGGCGCGGCGACGCTCGGCAACTTCTGGGTCGACATCACGCGCTGCACGCTGTACGTGCTGTTGCCGCTGTCCACGGTGGTCGCGCTCGTGCTGGCGAGCCAGGGCGTGATCCAGAACCTGGACCCGTACAAGGAGGTGGCGCTGGTCGCGCCGGTAACCTACGACGCGCCGGTGCTCGACGCGGCCGGCAACCCTGTGACCGATGCGGCCGGGCAGCCGCAAACGCAGCCGCTGACCGCGCGGACCCAGACGATCGCGATGGGCCCGGTTGCCTCGCAGGAAGCCATCAAGCTGCTCGGCACCAACGGCGGCGGCGTCTTCAACGCCAATTCGGCGCATCCGTTCGAGAACCCCACGGCGCTGGCCAACTTCGTGCAGATGCTGGCCATCCTGCTGATTCCGGCCGCGCTGTGCTTCGTGTTCGGCGAGATGGTCGGGGACCGGCGCCAGGGTGTGGCGGTGCTGGCGGCCATGACCGCGATCTTCGTCGTCATGGCCTGCTTCGCGGCGGCGGCCGAGCGGGGCACCGGCACGGCGCTGGCCGGACTGCCGCTGGACCATGCCGCCTCGGCGCTGCAGGCCGGCGGCAACATGGAAGGCAAGGAAGCGCGCTTCGGCATCGCGGCGAGCGCGCTGTTCGCGGTCATCACCACGGCGGCGTCGTGCGGCGCGGTCAATGCCATGCATGACTCGTTCACCGCGCTCGGCGGCATGGTGCCGATGGTGCTGATGCAGCTGGGCGAGGTCGTGTTCGGCGGCGTCGGCTCGGGCCTCTACGGCATGCTGGTCTACGCGGTGCTGGCCGTGTTCGTGGCCGGCCTGATGATCGGCCGCACGCCCGAATACCTCGGCAAGAAGATCGAGACCTTCGAGATGAAGATGACCGCCCTCGCGATCCTGGTCACGCCGCTGCTGGTGCTGGCCGGCACCGCCATCGCGGTGATGGCCCAGGCCGGGCGCGCCGGCGTGCTCAATCCGGGCACGCACGGCTATGCGGAGATCCTCTATGCGCTGTCGTCGGCCGCCAACAACAACGGCAGCGCCTTCGCCGGCCTGTCCGCCAACACGCCGTTCTACAACGTGCTGCTGGGCGTGGCGATGTGGCTGGGCCGCTTCGCGGTCATCGTGCCGGTGCTGGCGATGGCCGGTTCGCTGGCGGCCAAGCGGCGCCTGCCCGCCGGCGCGGGAACGATGCCCACGCACGGCCCGCTGTTCGTCGCCTTGCTGGTCGCCGCCGTGCTGATGGTGGGCGCGTTGACCTATATCCCGGCGCTGGCGCTCGGGCCCGTGGCCGAGCACCTGCAAGGCGCCGCGGCCGCCGGCCACCCGGTCCCCTGACATCCCCCATCACGGCAGCGGGCGGCGGCGTCCAGCGCGGCGCGCCGCCCGCCGCGAAACGCGGAGAAGAGCGTATGCAGCAGCAATCCCTGGCCACGGCGCGCGGCGCCGATGGCGTTCATCGGACCGATGCGGCGCCGCCGCCGGTCTCGTCCCCGATCCCCGGCAAGGCGTTCACGGCCGCGCTGATCCGTCCGGCGCTGGTCGCGGCGGTGCGCAAGCTCTCGCCGCGCCAGCAGCTGCGCAACCCGGTGATGTTCGTGGTCTACGTCGGCAGCCTGCTGACCACACTGTTGTGCGTGCGGGCGGCATGGGCACCGGCGGGCGGCGAATCGTGGGGCTTCGTGCTCGCGGTGACGGTCTGGCTGTGGTTCACCGTGCTGTTCGCCAACTTCGCCGAGGCGCTGGCCGAAGGCCGCAGCCGGCAGCAGGCGCAGGCGCTGCGGGGGCTCAAGACCACCGTGATGGCGAAGGTGCTGCTCCCGGGCCGCCCGGCGCACGCGCGCGCCACCGAGCCGCGCGCCGCGGCCGCGCTGCGCCGGGGCGACGTGGTGCTGGTGCAAGCCGGCGATACGATTCCCGGCGATGGCGAGGTCGTCGAGGGTGTGGCTTCGGTCGACGAGAGCGCCATTACCGGCGAGTCCGCGCCGGTGATCCGCGAGTCCGGCGGCGACTTCTCGTCGGTGACCGGCGGCACGCGCGTGCTGTCGGACTGGATCGTGGTGCGCATCACCGCCAATCCCGGCGAGACCTTTATCGACCGCATGATCGCCATGGTCGAGGGCGCGAAGCGGCAGAAGACGCCCAACGAGCTGGCGCTGACCATCCTGCTGGTGAGCCTGACCATCGTGCTGCTGATGGCCACCGCCACGCTGCGCCCGTTCTCTCTGTACAGCGCGATGGTGGCGCAGGCCGGCGTGCCGGTGACCGTCACCGTGCTTGTCGCGCTGCTCGTCTGCCTGATCCCCACCACCATCGGCGGCCTGCTGTCGGCCATCGGCGTGGCGGGCATGAGCCGGATGATGGCGTCCAACGTCATCGCTACATCGGGGCGCGCGGTGGAGGCGGCGGGCGACGTCGACGTGCTGCTGCTGGACAAGACCGGCACCATCACGCACGGCAACCGCCAGGCCGCGCGCTTCATTCCCGCACCGGGCGTCGATGCCGCGCGGCTGGCCGAGGCATGCTGGCTCGCGTCGCTGGCGGACGACACGCCGGAAGGCCGCAGCATCGTCGCGCTCGCCCGGCAGGGGCAGGCGCACGCCGCGCCGCCCGCCGCGCCCACGGAGGTGGACTTCGTCGCCTTCAGCGCGCAGACGCGCATGAGCGGCGTGGACTTGCGCGGGAGCGCAGAGGCGACGGGCGGCATGCAGGCGGTGCGCTCGCTGCGCAAGGGCGCGGCGGACGCGGTGCGCGGCTACGTCGCCGCGCGCGCCGGCAAGTTTCCCGATGCGGTGTCCCGGGCGGTGGAGGAGGTCGCGCGTGCCGGCGGCACGCCGCTGGTGGTGGTGGAGTCAGCCGGTACCGGCGACGGCACCGGCGCCGATGTGCGCGTGCTGGGCGTGATCGAGCTCAAGGACGTCGTCAAGGCCGGCATCCGCGAGCGCTTTGGCGAGCTGCGCCGCATGGGCATCCGCACCGTGATGATCACCGGCGACAACCGCCTGACCGCCGCGTCGATCGCCGCGGAGGCGGGCGTGGACGACTTTCTCGCCGAGGCCACGCCCGAGGCCAAGCTGCGGCTGATCCGCCAGTACCAGGCCGAGGGCCGGCTGGTGGCGATGACCGGCGACGGCACCAACGATGCCCCGGCGCTGGCGCAGGCGGATGTGGCCGTGGCGATGAACAGCGGCACCCAGGCGGCCCGCGAGGCGGCCAATATGGTGGACCTGGACAGCAATCCGACCAAGCTGATCGAGATCGTGGAGATCGGCAAGCAGATGCTGATGACGCGCGGCGCGCTGACCACCTTCAGCGTCGCCAACGACCTGGCCAAGTACTTCGCCATCATCCCGGCCGCGTTCGCCACCACCTATCCGCAACTGGGCCTGCTCAACGTGATGGGCCTGGCCACGCCGGCCTCGGCCATCCTGTCGGCCGTGGTCTTCAACGCGCTGATCATCGTGGCGCTGATTCCGCTGGCGCTGCGCGGCGTGCGCTACCGCCCGCTGGGCGCGGCGGTGCTGCTGCGGCGCAATCTGCTGGTCTACGGGCTGGGCGGCATCGCCGTGCCGTTCGCCGGCATCAAGGCCATCGACATGGTCATCGCCGCGCTGGGCTGGGCCTGACGCTTTCTCATGTGCTGTTTCGCTGGAACCCCTCACCATGACATCGACTTCCATCCATCGCGCGACCGCGGAGCCGGCGCCGCGCCAGAGCCTGCTGCGTCCGGCGCTGACGCTGTTCGCGGTCCTCTCGATCGTTACCGGACTGCTCTATCCCGGCGCGGTCACCGCCATCGCCCGTATGGCTTTTCCGCACGAGGCCGGCGGCTCGCTGATCGAACGCGACGGCAAGACCGTCGGCTCGGCCTGGATCGGCCAGCCGTTTTCCGACCCGCGCCATTTCTGGGGCCGTCCGTCGGCGACCGCGCCCATGCCCTACAACGCCGCGGCGTCGTCGGGCTCGAACCTGGGGCCGAGCAATCCGGCGCTGGCCGAGGCCGTGCGCGCGCGCATCGCGGCGCTGCGCGCCGCCGATCCGGACAACCGCGAGCCGGTGCCGGTGGACCTGGTGACCGCCTCGGGCAGCGGCCTCGATCCGCATATCAGCCCGGCGGCCGCGCGCTACCAGGCGGCACGCGTGGCGCGGCTGCGCGGCCTGGAACGCGAGCGTGTGCTCGCGCTGGTGCAGGACCATACCGAGCCGCCGCCGCTGGCCGTGCTGGGCGAGCCGGTGGTCAACGTGCTGCGGCTCAATCTGGCGCTGGACGCGCTGCAATAGCGCCGGGTGCGCGGCGCGCGGGCGTGGCAGAATCGCGTCCGTGACTCGGCCCGGCCGTGCGCCGCCGCGCCGGCGCGCCGTGCCCCCGCGCTCCAATGCGCCACCGACCCGCTGAGCCGCCTATCCGAATGCCAGACGCCGCCCGGCGCGACCCCTCCGAACGGCCCGATCCCGATGCGCTGCTGCGCCGCGTGCAGGCGGAGCACACGCGCGCGGCGCGCGGCAAGCTGCGCGTGTATTTCGGCGCGTCGGCGGGCGTCGGCAAGACCTACGCCATGCTGAGCGCGGCGGTGACGCTGCGCGAGCGCGGGGCCGACGTGCTCATCGGCGTGATCGAGACCCACGGCCGCGCCGACACCGCGGCGCTGGCCGCCGGCCTGGAGCGGCTGCCGATGCGGGCCGTGCCGTACCGCGGCCGCACGCTGCAGGCGTTCGACCTGGACGCCGCGCTGGCGCGCCGGCCCGCGCTGCTGCTGGTCGACGAGCTGGCCCACACCAACGTGGCCGGGGGCCGGCATCCCAAGCGCTGGCAGGACATCGACGAACTGCTGGCCGCCGGCATCGACGTCTGGACCACGGTCAACGTCCAGCACCTGGACAGCCTGAACGAAGCGGTCGGCGGCATCACCGGCATCCGCGTGCGCGAGACCGTGCCCGATGCCGTGTTCGACCAGGCCGACGAAGTGGTGCTGGTGGATCTGCCGGTGGACGAGCTGCTGCGCCGCCTGGAGGAGGGCAAGGTCTACCTGCCGGAGCAGGCCCGCGAGGCCGCCCGCCACTTCTTCCGCAAGGGCAACCTGATCGCGCTGCGGGAACTCGCGCTGCGCCGTACCGCGGAGCGGGTGGACGACGACGTGCAGGCCTACCGCCACGCGGCGTCGGTGCAGCCGGTATGGCGCACGCGGGAGGCGGTTCTCGCCTGCGTGGGCCCCGGCGCCGACGCGGAGCAGGTGGTGCGCGGCGCGCGCCGGCTCGCCCGCCAGCTTGGCTGCGACTGGCATGCGGTGACCGTGGCGACGCCGCGCCTGGTGCGGCGCGACGACGGCGCCATTCCCGCCGCGATGCGGCTGGCCGAGGAACTGGGCGCGCGCACCGCGACGCTGGCCGGCGCCGACGTGGGCGCCGCGCTCGCCGGTTATGTGCGGCGCCATAGCATGACCAAAGCCGTGCTCGGACGCTCGCCGGCGCCGCTGCCGTCCGCGGCGGACGGCCACCGGGGCTGGCGCGCCCGGCTGGGGGACGCGATGCTTCGGCCGCTGGACTGGCGCTGGGCGCGTGCCGGCCGGCCCGGCACGGCGCGCGCGCTGGCGCAGCGCTGCCCCGATATCGATGTCGTCCATGTGGCACGCGAGGACGTGGCCGGCGCCGCGCGTGCGCGCGCTGCTGCCGAGGCGCCGCTTGCGCCCGCCGGCGCGCGGGGACGCGACTATCTGTGGGCCGCCGCCTGGTGCCTGGGCGCCACCGCGCTGTCGGCGCTGGCGCGGCCGCTGTTCGACCCGGTCAATATCGCCATGCTGTATCTGGCCGCCGTGGCCGGCGTGGCGCTGCGCCACGGGCGCGGCCCCGCCGCGCTGGCCTCGCTGCTGTCGGTGGCGGCCTTCGACTTCTTCTTCGTGCCGCCGCGGCTGTCGTTTGCCGTCGGCGACGTGCAATACCTGCTCACCTTCGTCGTGCTGCTCGCCGTGGGCCTGGTCATCGGGCAGCTCACCGCCGGCCTGCGCGAGCAGGCCGAGGTGGCGGTGGGGCGCGAGACCGAAGCGCGCACGCTGTACGAACTCGCCCGCGAGCTGTCGGGCGCGCTGACCGCGGACCAGATCGTCGAGGTCGGCGGTCGCTTCCTGCGCGCCGCCTTCGACGCCGAAGTCGCGGTCTTCCTGGGGCCGGCCGGCGGGCGGGTCGAGCTGGTGCGCGAGGACGCCGCGCCGGGCGGGGAGCACCCGGGCGACGGCGAGGCCATCGACCCGGTGCTGGCGCAATGGGTGTTCGATCATGGCCAGGCCGCCGGCACCGGCACGGGCACGCTACCGGGCAGCACCGTGCTGTACCTGCCGCTGAAGGCGCCGATGCACACGCGCGGGGTGCTGGCGGTGGAGGCGCGCGCCTGGCAGCGGCTGGCTCAGCCGGCCGCCCGGCGGCAGGCCGAGATGTTCGCGACGCTGATGGCGGTCGCGCTGGAGCGGCTGCACTACGTCGAGGTCGCGCAGCAGGCGCTGGTGTCGATCGAGTCCGAACGGCTGCGCAGCTCGCTGCTCGCGGCGGTGTCGCACGATCTGCGCACGCCCCTGACCGGCCTGATGGGCATGGCCGAGAGCCTGCAGCGCGATGGCGCCGCGCTCACGCCGCGGCAGGCCGTCACGGTGGCCGCGATCCGCGAGCAGGCCGCCCGCATGCGGGCGATGGTGGTCAACTTGCTGGACATGGCGCGCCTGCAGGGCCGGGCGGTGCCGCTGCGGCGCGAATGGCAGTCGGCCGAGGAACTGGTCGGCGCGGCGCTGGCCGGCATGCGCGAGGCGCTGGCGGGCCATCCCGTCGCCGTGTCCGCTCTGGCCGCGCTGCCGCTGGTCCAATGCGATGCCGTGCTGATGGAGCGCGTGCTGTGCAACCTGCTGGAGAACGCCGCCAAGCACACGCCCGTGGGCACCGCGATCCGCATCGGCGGGCGCGTGGCCGACGCCGAGGTCTGGCTCACGGTCGAGGATGACGGACCCGGCGTGCCGCGCGGCCAGGAACGGGCCATCTTCGAGACCTTCCATCGCGGCGGCCGCGAGTCCGCGACCGCGGGCGTGGGCCTGGGGCTGGCGGTTTGCGAGGCCATCATGCAGGCGCATGGCGGCCGCATCTGGGTCGAACCGGCCCACCGTGCCACCGGCTCCGGAACCGGCGGCGCGCGCTTCGTCGTGGCGCTGCCGCGCGGGGAGCCGCCCGCGGTGGAACCCGAGCCGCCCGCCATCACCCCCCTGGAGCCGGAGCCCCGCTGAATGCCATTCGAATTTGCACCCAGCGTGCTGCTGGTCGAGGACGAACCCCATATCCGCCGCTTCGTGCGCGAGGCGCTGCAAGCCGAGGGCTGCACCGTGCACGAGGCCGAGTCGCTCAAACGCGGATTGACCGAAGCGGGCACGCGCCAGCCCGACCTGGTGATCCTGGATCTGGGTTTGCCCGACGGCGACGGCATGGCGCTGATCCGCACCGTGCGCACCTGGACCGAGGTGCCGGTGCTGGTGCTGTCCGCCCGCACCGCGGAGGCCGACAAGATCGCGGCGCTCGATGCCGGCGCCGACGACTACCTGACCAAGCCCTTCGGCGTAGGCGAACTGGTGGCGCGGCTGCGCGTGCTGCTGCGCCGGCACGCGCGCGGCAATCCGCAGGGCAGCCCGCAACTGGTGCTGGGCGATGTGCAGATCGATCTGGTCAACCGCCTGGTCACGCGCGACGGCGAACCCGTGCACCTGACGCCGCTGGAATACCGCCTGCTGTCGGTGCTGATCGCGCATCGCGGCAAGGTGCTGACCCACCGCGAACTGCTGCGCCAGGTCTGGGGGCCCTCGCATGCGGACAGCAGTCACTACCTGCGCGTCTACATGGGCCATCTGCGGCACAAGCTGGAGGCCGATCCGGCACAGCCGCGCTTCCTGCTGACCGAGGTCGGCGTGGGGTATCGGTTCGTCGGCTGAAGCGCGCGACGCGAGCCATTACCGCAACGGATGTTGCGGGCGGAATGTCAGCGTGCCTCATTACTGGCGTGAATGATTGAGTGTCACGACGCGCGGCAGTTCGGCTGCGCCGCCAGCGCGTGCCCGCTTCCGCCCCCTCACGCCGGCTCCTACACTGGCTGGGAAGCGCGACCCAATGTGGAGCCACCCATGCCGATCCCCCGCCGCCTTGCCAGCCGCGCCGCCTGCGCGCTTCTCGTCTGCACCGGCTGGCTCGGCGCGAGCGCGGCGCCGCGTCCTCCGCAACCGGCCGAAGCCATGACGCGCCAGGCGGTGGCCGCCTACGAGGCAGGGGCCTTCGACGCCGCGCTGCGCGACTTCGCGCAGGCGGCGCGGCAGGGCAACCGGCTGGCGCAGTTCAACTACGCCATGATGCTGCTGCGCGGCGATGGCACCGCCCCGCGCCCGCAGGAGGCGCTGGGCTGGCTGAAGAAGGCGGCGGACAACGAGATGACGCACGCCCAGTTCACCTGGGGCGAACTGCACGAGCGCGGCGACCTCGTGGCCAGGTCGCTGCCCGAGGCCAACCGCTGGTACGAGAAGGCGGGGCAGGGCGGCCATGTGCAGGCGCAGGTGGCGCTTGCCACCAACTACTTCACCGGCCGCGGCGTGGACCGCGACTATGCCAAGGCGTTCGAGTGGTATCGCCGCGCGGCGACCGCGGGCGACGGCGGCGCGCAATACATCGTCGCCAGCTATTACGAGCGCGGCGAACCGGGCGTGGTGGAGCAGGATATCGAGCAGGCCAAGATCTGGTACGCGCGCTCGGCCGCGCGGGGCGATCCCGGCGCCATGGCCAAGCTGCGCGCGTTGCTGGAGCAGACCGTGCGCGCGCGCCCGCCGGGAGCGATGTAGCGCGGCGCCGCTAGGTCTGGATCAGCCGCTTCTGCCGGGAAATGCTCATCAGGATGCCGATGCCCATGCCCAGCGTCACCAGCGCGGTGCCGCCATAGCTGATCAGCGGCAGCGGCACGCCGACGATGGGCAGGATGCCGCTGACCATGCCCATGTTGACGAAGGCATAGGTAAAGAAGATCAGCGTCACCGCGCCGGCCAGCAGGCGCGAGAAGTGCGTCGGCGCATTCGCCGCGATATAGAGTCCGCGGAAGATCAGCAGCAGGTACAGGATCAGCAGCACCGCGTTGCCGACCAGGCCGAACTCCTCGGAGTACACCGCGAAGATGAAGTCGGTGTGCTTCTCCGGGATGAACTCCAGGTGGGTCTGCGTGCCCTTGAGCCAGCCCTTGCCCAGCGTGCCGCCCGAGCCGATCGCGATGGTCGACTGGATGGTGTGGAAGCCCTTGCCGAGCGGGTCGGTGGTGGGGTCCAGCAGCGTGCAGACGCGGTGCTGCTGGTAGTCGTGCAGCACCGGCCAGTTCACGCCAGGCGCGCACATGTCGTGTTCGAACGTGACCAGCGCGGTGATCAGCGTGATCGCGATCGCCATCACCGGCAGGATGATCTTCCACGACAACCCGGCGAAATAGATCACGTACAGCCCGGCCGCCAGCACCAGCAGCGCGGTGCCCAGGTCCGGCTGCTTGGCGATCAGCCCCACCGGTATGCCCAGCAGCACCGTGGCCACGATGAAGTCGAACCAGCGCAGCGTGCCTTCGCGCTTCTGGAAGTACCACGCGAGCATCAGCGGCATGGCGATCTTCATCAGTTCCGAGGGCTGGATCACCATGCCCACATAGAGCCAGCGCCGGGCGCCCTTGCGGATCAGCCCGAACATGGCCACCGCGATCAGCAGCGCCACGCCGACGGTGTACAGCGGCACCGCCGCCCGCATCAGCGTCTGCGTCGGCAGGTACGCGATGATCCACATCACCACATAGGACAGCAGGATGTTGCGCAACTGGTCCTCGACGCGCCCGGGTACGTCGACCGAGGCGGAGTAGAGCGCCACGATGCCGGTGGCGAACAGCAGGAACACGATCAGCGCGAGCGGCTTGTCGAAGCCGGTCAGGAACGTCTTGACGAGGGACAGGGCGCGGCGGCGATCCATCTGCGCCTCCTTCAACGGGTTGCCGCGTTCGCCGGCGCGGTGGCTACCGGGCGGACGCGGGGTTTAGGGCTCGCCGGCGCGGCGGCCGGGCTGGCGGCGGGCGCCGAGGCGGGCTGGGGCGGCTGCAGCGGCTTGCTGTGGCCCAGGGCCTGCAGCATGCGCTCGTCGAGCGCGAGCGGCGCCGACGCCGGGGGGATTGCCGCCGGGTCGATGACCGGGGCTGCAATCGCCGACGAAGCGGCGTGCGCCACGGTGGCCGCGGGCGCCGCCTGCGCGGCGCTGGCGGCGCTGGGGGCGCCGGTCGCGCCGGTTGAGGTCGCCACCGCGGGCTCGCTGGCCGCCATCACGGTGGCGCTGGCGATGCTGGCGGTGTTGCCGGTGGTAAAGACGCTGGGCCGGTCCACCGGCGGCAGTCCGCCGGCGCGTTCGCTCGCGGGCGGCGCGATGGCGGCCAGTTCCTCGGGCCACTTGCCCAGCAGGTAGTAGTCCATCACCTTGCGCGCGATCGGCGCGGCGTGCTGCGCACCGAAGCCGGCGTTCTCCACGATCAGCGCCAGCGCGATGCGCGGCGTGTCGGCCGGCGCGAACGCGGTGTACAGCGCGTGGTCGCGCTTGCGCTCCTCGAGCGCATGGTGGTTGTACTTCTCGCCCTTGGCGAGCGAATAGGTCTGCGCCGTGCCGGTCTTGCCGGCCGACTCGTAGGCGGCGCCGGCGAACACGCGCGCGGCGGTGCCGGAGTGCGTGACGCCGACCATGGCCTTCTTGATCACGTCGATATGGGCCTGCTTGAACGGGATGCGGTAGCTTTCCTTGGGCACCGTCAGCTTGCGCTGGCGCGTGACCGAGTCTTCCACCGCCTTGACCAGGTGCGGCTTCATCACCACGCCGTTGTTGACGATGATCGAGGTGGCGTGCGCGAGCTGCAGGATGGTGAAGGTGTTGTAGCCCTGGCCGATGCCCAGCGAGATGGTCTCGCCGTCATACCATTTCTGCTGCTCGGGCTTGCGGTAGGCGCGCCGCTTCCAGTCGGTGGACGGCAGGATGCCCTTGTTCTCGCCCTCGATATCGATGCCGGTGAGCTGACCGAAGCCCAGCGGCTTCATGAAGTCGTGGATCGCGTTGACGCCCATGTCGCGCGCCAGCGCGTAGTAGTAGGTATCGCACGAGGCCACGATCGAGCTGTGCATGTCCACCCAGCCATGGCCGCCCGGCTTGTCGTCGCGGAAGGTATGGTTGCCCAGGGTGAAATAGCCCGGATCGGACATGCCCCAGTTCGCGGTGCGCTTGCCAGTGGTGAGCGCCGCCAGCGCCATGAAGGGCTTGTAGGTGGAGCCCGGCGGATAGGCGCCGCGCAGCGGACGGTTCAGCAGCGGCTTGTCCGGCGAGTTGTTCAGTTCGTTCCAGGTGGCGGTATCGATGCCCTCGACGAACAGGTTCGGATCGTAGGTGGGCTTGGAGACGAAGGCGAGGATGTCGCCGGTGGCCGGCTCGATCGCCACCAGCGCGCCCCGGCGCTCGCCGAACAGCGCCTCGGCCAGCTGCTGCAGCCGGATATCGAGCGACAAGATCAGATTGTTGCCCGGCGTGGCGGGCACCGTCGAGAGCGTGCGGATGGCGCGGCCCCCGGCGCTGACCTCGACTTCCTCGATGCCGGTCAGGCCGTGCAGCTCGGCCTCGTAGCTCTGCTCGATGCCGATCTTGCCGATGTAGTTGGTGCCCTTGTAGTTGTCGGCGTCGCGGCGCGGATCGTAGTCCTTGGGGTTGGCGTCGTTGGCCAGATCCATCGCCTCGATGCGCTCCTGGTCGCGCTGCGAGATGCGGCCGATATAGCCGACCACGTGCGAGGCCGACTCGCCCAGCGGGTACTGGCGAAAGAGCCGCGCCCGCACATCGACGCCCGGGAAGCGGAAGCGGTGGGCGGAAAAGCGCGCGACTTCCTCGTCGGTCAACTGGCTGCGGATGGGCAGGCTCTCGAAGCTGCGCGATTCCTCCATCAGCCGCTTGAAGCGGCGCCGGTCGCGCGGCTGGATCTCGACCAGCTTGGACAGCTCCTCCAGCGTGTTGTCCAGCGTGTCGGACAGCTTGGACGGCGTCACCTCCAGCGTATACGCCGAATAGTTGCGCGCGAGGATGACCCCGTTGCGGTCCATGATGATGCCGCGGTTGGGCTCGATCGGCGCCACCGAGATGCGGTTGTCCTCGGCCTTGGCCGAGTACTGGTCGTGCTTGTACCACTGCAGCCAGAAGAAGCGGGCGAACAGCAGGCCGAAGCAGATCACGGCGAACAGGCCCGCGGCCGCTGCGCGCGTGCGGAAGCGGCCGAGTTCCAGTTCGACGTTGCGGATTTCTGTCATGGTGCTGCGAAAGCCAGGCGGGCGCGCGGGGCGCTAGATCGGGCGGGTTTCATCGATGTCGGTCGAGCGGCGCTGCGGCGCGAGCAGCAGGCCGGTGGCCAGCGGCCACAGCAGCGCTTCGATGCCGGGCGCGAGCAGCAGCGGCCAGCCGGGCAGCGGCGCGCCCATCGCCAGGCGGATCACCACCGGCACCGCGTGCGCGACGAACAGCAGCGGCAGCACGTGCAGCGCCTGCGTATAGACGGTAAACCACAGCACGCGGCGATGGATGGTGATGGCGAAGTAGGCCAGCAGCGTATAGGCCATCGCGTGCTCGCCCAGCAGGCGCGCGTCGTGCACGTCCATCAGCAGGCCCAGCGCGAACGCCACGCCCATGCCGACCTTGCGCGGCTGGTGGATGTTCCAGAACACCAGCACCAGCGCCACCATGTCCGGCACCCACAGGATGTCGCCCCAGGGCATCAGGTTGAACAGGAAGGCCAGCACGAAGCTCAGCGCGATGAACGCCGGATTGACCGGGCGCAGCAGGTAGTGGGGATGCGTCACTGCGCGGCCTCCTGGTTGGCTGCCTTGGCGGCTTCCTTGGCCACGGCGCTCTGCGACGGCGCGGTGCCGCGCGGGGCGCCGAGCTTGTTCTTGGCCGCCGGCGCTTCGGGCGGCGAGGTCTGGTCGCGCGGCGGCAGGTTGGCGTCGTAGCGCACCACCAGCAGCTGGCGGTGCGAGCGCACGCCGGCCACCGGCTCGCAGTACACGCGCGAGAACGCGGTATCGGCCTTGCGCTCGATCTGCACGATCTTCGCCACCGGCAGGCCCGCGGGGTAGACGCCGTCCAGCCCGGAGGTCACCAGCAGGTCGCCCTGCTGCAGATCGGCCGAGGCGGCCATGAAGCGCAGGTCCAGCAGGCCGGCGCGGGCGCCGCCGAAGGCGATGCTGCGCAGGCCGTTGCGCACGACCTGCACCGGGATCGCCTGTTCCTTGTCGGTCAGCAGCGTGACCTCGGACTGGAAGGGCGAGACGCGCGTGATCTGGCCGACCACGCCGCGGTCGTCGATCACCGGATAGCCGGCGCGCACGCCATGCTGGCTGCCGCGGTCGATCACGATGCGCTGGCTGTACGGATCGCGCGCGTCGTACAGCACCTCGGCCGCCGTCACCGGCGTGGCCGACTGCTCCTTGAGCCCGAGCAGCTTGCGCAGCTGGCGGTTCTCCGCGTCTAGCTGGGCCTGGCGCAACGCATCGTCGGCCTGGGCCACGGCGCGGCGCTTCAGCTCGCGGTTCTCCGTGGCCAGCGTGGCGGAGGACTGCAGGTAGTCGAACGCGGTGCGCGCCATGTCGCGCGGCACCAGCACCGCGCGCTCCACCGGCATCAGCACCGTGGCGGCGACCTGGCGCACGACGCGCAGCGCATCGAAGCGCGCGTCGACGACCAGCAGCACCAGCGCGATCGTCACGAAGATGACCAGGCGTGCGACAGCGGAGGGCCCTTGCTTGAAGAGCGGCGGCGGCGTGTAATCCATTTACCCGTGCGCAGGCAGGAGTGGCCCGCGCCGGCGCGCCGACGGGCGGCGCGATGGCGCGGGCTGCAGAAGGTGGGGGCGGGCGGTGGCGGGAAGGTCCGGTGCGCCGGCGCGGCGGGACGGGGGTCCCGGGCGGCGCCGCGTGCAGGGCGCGCGGTCGCCGCGCCGCGAGGCGGCTGGCTCCGCTCGCTCAGGCAGGCCGCGCATCGGCACGAACCGTCCCCGCCGGTTGTCTTATTCGTAGGCGAAGATGCTGCCGAGCTTGTCCATGCGCTCCAGCGCCATGCCGGAGCCGCGCACCACGCAGGTCAGCGGATCCTCGGCCACCAGCACCGGCAGCCCGGTTTCCTCGGCCAGCAGGCGGTCCAGGTCGCGCAGCAGCGCGCCGCCGCCCGTGAGCGTGATGCCACGCTCGGCGATGTCGGCGCCCAGTTCCGGCGGCGTCTGTTCCAGGCCGATCTTCACCGTCGACACGATCTGGTTCAGCGGATCGGTCAGGGCTTCCAGGATTTCGTTGGACGAGACCGTGAAGGCGCGCGGAATGCCCTCGGACAGGTTGCGGCCCTTGACTTCCATCTCGCGCACTTCGGAGCCCGGGAAAGCCGAGCCGATTTCCTTCTTGATCGCTTCGGCGGTCTGCTCGCCGATCAGCATGCCGTAGTTGCGGCGGATGTAGTTGACGATCGCCTCGTCGAACTTGTCGCCGCCCACGCGCACCGAACCCTTGTAGACCATGCCGCCCAGCGAGATGATGCCCACCTCGGTGGTGCCGCCGCCGATATCGACGACCATCGAGCCCGACGGCTCGGACACCGGCAGGCCCGCGCCGATCGCGGCCGCCATCGGTTCCTCGATCAGGTAGACCTGCGAGGCGCCGGCGCCCAGCGCCGATTCGCGGATCGCGCGGCGCTCGACCTGGGTCGAGCCGCAGGGCACGCAGATGATGATGCGCGGCGAGGGACGCAGCAGCTTGGTGTCGTGCACCATCTTGATGAACTGCTTGAGCATCTGCTCGGTCACGGTGAAGTCGGCGATCACGCCGTCCTTCATCGGGCGGATCGCCTCGATATTGCCCGGGACCTTGCCGAGCATCTGCTTGGCTTCCTTGCCGACGGCCTGGATCGACTTCTTGGCGTTGGGGCCGCCGCCCAGATAGATGGCGACCACCGAGGGTTCGTCCAGGACGATGCCCTTGTCGCGCATGTAGATCAGGGTGTTGGCGGTGCCGAGGTCGATCGCGAGATCGTTGGAAAAATAGCTGCGGAGAAATCCGAACATCAGGGATCCTGTATCTGGTGGTTCGCAGGTATGCGAAGCGGCCGGCGCCCTCGTCGGGCCGGCCGCGGTATTCATGTCAATCTGTCGAGGAACAGCGTCGTCCGCGCTGCCCGGTCGCCCGGGCTCAGGGTCCCGGGCCATCACGGCCGCCTGGTATCGAAGCATCCAGGCGGCCCGCGTACTACGATCCTTGGAGGCGGCGTCCGCAGTGACGGAACGTTCTCCTTGGGAACCTTTGATTAGACGCCGCCGGAAAGTTCTGGCGGCATGCGCGGCTGGCACAATGACGTGCCGGGGGGCGATCTAATCGGAGGATCCTGGCTTCGCGTCCGGACATCCGTGAGACGGAGCCGCCGCAGGGGGGCGAAGACACGGAATGATACCTTATAATTCCGCGTGTTTCGGCCGGATTAAGGCCGAAAAAACCTTTAAATCTGACGATTCCAGGCGTCCCGCGCATCACCTGCGGACCGCTTGCCTCTCCCCGGTGCGCGACCCGCACGACCCGCTTCGGCGCGGTGCATCCGCCGGGCGGGAGCGGCACGGAATCGTCGCCGTACCTACCTCGCCATGGCCCTCGAGCTTTCCGACGTCAAACGCATCGCCCATCTCGCCCGCATCGACATCAGCGATGACGAAGCGGGGCAGACGCTTGGCCAACTGAATCATTTCTTCTCCCTGGTCGAGCAGATGCAGGCGGTCGATACCGCCGGCGTGGCGCCGCTGGCGCACCCGCTGTCGGCGGTGCGCGAGATGACCCAGCGCCTGCGCGACGATGCGGTGACCGAGCCGGACCGCCGCGACGACTATCAGCGCCCGGCGCCGGCCACCGCCGAGGGCCTGTACCTGGTGCCCAAGGTCATCGAATAGCGCGCGGCGGCCGCCGCGCGCGGCCGCGCCACAACGGCTCGCCGGCCGCAGCGCAGCGCCCCCATCCGGCGCGCTCCTGTTTCCGGGTGCTTCCCTGACGCTTTCCCGATTCTCATGTCCTCCTCCTTCTCCGCTTCGCCCGTGACCTCCCTGCGCCAGCTTGCCGACGCGCTGGCGGCGCGCTCCCTGTCCGCCGAGGAACTGGCGCGCGACTACCTGGCCCGCATCGAGGCGGCCGGCGCGCTCAATGCCTTCGTCCATGTGGACGCCGAACTGACGCTGGCGCAGGCGCGCGCCGCCGACGAACGCCGCGCGCGCGGCGAGGCCGGCCCGCTGACGGGCGTGCCCATTGCCCACAAGGACGTCTTCGTGACCCGCGGCTGGCGCTCGACCGCCGGCTCGAAGATGCTGGCCGGCTACGAGAGCCCGTTCGATGCCACCGTGGTCGAGCGCCTGGCCGCGGCCGGCATGGTCACGCTGGGCAAGACCAACATGGATGAGTTCGCGATGGGCTCGTCCAACGAGAACTCGTTCTTCGGCCCGGTGCGCAACCCCTGGGATCCGGCGCGCGTGCCGGGCGGTTCCTCGGGCGGCTCGGCCGCCGCGGTGGCCGCGGGGCTGGCGCCGGCGGCCACCGGCACCGACACCGGCGGCTCGATCCGCCAGCCCGCGTCGTTCTCGGGCATCACCGGGATCAAGCCGACGTACGGGCGCGTGTCGCGCTACGGCATGATCGCGTTCGCCTCGTCGCTGGACCAGGGCGGCCCGATGGCGCGCAGCGCCGAGGATTGCGCGCTGCTGCTCAATGCCATGGCCGGCTTCGACGAGCGCGATTCCACCAGCCTCGCGCCCGCGCAGGGCGGCGTGGACGAGGACTTCACGCGCCACCTGGGCCAGCCGCGCGCCGGCGGGAGCGCCGAGCGCCCGATGGCCGGGCTGCGCATCGGCCTGCCGAAGGAGTATTTCGGCGCGGGCCTGTCGGCCGATGTCGAGCAGGCCGTGCGCGCGGCGCTGGCCGAGTACGAGAAGCTGGGTGCCACGCTGGTCGAGGTGTCGCTGCCCAAGACCGAGCTGTCGATCCCGGTGTACTACGTGATCGCGCCGGCCGAGGCGTCGTCCAACCTGTCGCGCTTCGATGGCGCGCGCTACGGCCATCGCGCCGCCGAATACCGCGACCTGCTGGACATGTACAAGAAGACCCGGGCCGAGGGCTTCGGCTGGGAGGTCAAGCGCCGCATCCTGGTGGGCGCCTACGTGCTGTCGCACGGCTACTACGACGCCTACTATCTGCAGGCGCAGAAGATCCGCCGCATCATCGCCGACGACTTCCAACGCGCCTTCTCGCAGTGCGACGTGATCATGGGACCGGTGGCGCCGACGGTGGCGTGGAAGCTCGGCGAGAAGAGCGCCGACCCGGTGCAGATGTATCTGGCCGACATCTTCACGCTGTCGACCAGCCTCGCGGGACTGCCGGGCATGAGCGTGCCCTGCGGCTTCGGCCAAGGTGGCATGCCGGTGGGCCTGCAGATGATCGGCAACTATTTCGGCGAGGCGCAGCTGCTGCAGACCGCGCACGCGTTCCAGCAGGCCACCGACTGGCACCTGCGCCAGCCGGCCCAGGCATGACCGCGCGTCGGCTCGCCGTGGTGCTGGCGCTGGCCGCGGCCGTGGCGGGCTGCATTCCGCTGCCGCGTTTCGGCACGCCCAGCCCGATCGCCAGCCGCGACATCGACCTGGTGGGCAACTGCCAGCGCACGGAGGAAGACGGCTTTCGCGAGGATGCGCAGCTGCGCGTGGACGACAACACCGTGCAGCAGCTGTCGTGGAAGCTGTGGGTGGGCAAGCGCGGTTCGTGCAGCTTCGACCTGGCCGAATTCCGCCAGGTCCGCAAGAAGCCGCATGTCGAGCTGGCCGCGCGCGACGGCAGCGGCTGCAAGCTGATGGTCTGGCAGGACCCGCGGCGCGTGACGCTCGCGCATGCCAACTGCGAGCGCCGCTGCACGCCGGGCATCTACGAGAACGCCTGGCCCGTGATGTTCGAGCCGGGTACCGGCGCCTGCGCGCAGACGCGCTAGAAAACAGATACCAGGAGGCGGGCCGCGGCCCGCCGCCAACGAAGAGAACAGGAATACCGCCATGCAATGGGAAGTGGTGATCGGCCTCGAGACGCATACGCAGTTGTCGACGGCCTCCAAGATTTTTTCCGGCGCGTCCACCGCCTTCGGCGCGGCGCCCAACACGCAGGCCTGCCCGGTTGACCTGGCGCTGCCCGGCACGCTGCCGGTGCTCAACCGCGCCGCGGTCGAGCGCGCGATCCAGTTCGGCCTGGCCATCGGCGCGACGATCGCGCCCCAAAGCGTGTTCGCGCGCAAGAATTACTTCTATCCCGATCTGCCCAAGGGCTACCAGATCAGCCAGTACGAGATCCCGGTGGTGCAGGGCGGGAGCCTCACGTTCCAGGTCGAGGGCAAGAAGGGCGAGTCGTACGAGAAGACCGTCAACCTGACCCGCGCCCACCTCGAAGAGGACGCCGGCAAGTCGCTGCACGAGGACTTCGCCGGCATGACCGGGATCGACCTGAACCGCGCCGGCACGCCGCTGCTGGAGATCGTGACGGAGCCGGAAATGCGCAGCGCCGCCGAGGCCGTGGCCTACGCCCGCGCGCTGCATTCGCTGGTGGTGTGGCTGGGCATTTGCGACGGCAACATGCAGGAAGGCAGCTTCCGCTGCGACGCCAACGTGTCGGTGCGACCCATGGGCAGCGACAAGCTCGGCACGCGGCGCGAGATCAAGAACCTGAACTCGTTCCGCTTCCTGCAGCAGGCCATCGAATACGAGATCCAGTGGCAGATCGCCGAGATCGAGGACGGCCGCGCCATCCAGCAGGCCACGGTGCTGTTCAACCCGGACACCGGCGAGACGCGCGCGATGCGCACCAAGGAAGACGCGCACGACTACCGCTACTTCCCCGACCCGGACCTGCTGCCGCTGGAGATCGAGCCGGCCTGGATCGACCGCGTCAAGGCCGGCATGCCGGAGCTGCCCGCCGCGATGCAGGCGCGCTTCGTTTCGCAGTACGGGCTGTCGGCCTATGACGCGAGCGTGCTGACCGCGACGAAGTCCATGGCCAGCTGGTTCGAGGCCGTGGTGGCGGCGGCCGGCGCGGCGAACGCCAAGCCGGCGGCCAACTGGCTGATGGGCGACGTGGCGTCGCTGCTGAACCGCGAGGGCATCGAGCTGGACGCGGCGCCGGTCAAGCCGGCCCAGCTGGCGACGCTGCTCGCGCGCATCGCCGATGGCACCGTGTCGAACAACACCGCGAAGAAGGACGTGTTCCCGGCCATGTGGGCGGGCGAGGCGGGCGGCGACGCCGACGCGATCATCGCGGCCAAGGGCCTGAAGCAGATGTCCGACACCGGCGAGCTGGAGCGCATCATCGACGAGGTGCTGGCGGCCAATGCCAAGTCGGTGGAGGAATTCCGCGCCGGCAAGGAAAAAGCGTTCAACGCGCTGGTCGGCCAGGCCATGAAGGCCACCAAGGGCAAGGGCAATCCGGCCCAGGTCAATGCCCTGCTGAAGCAGAAGCTGGGCTGAGCGGGGGGCACCCCGCAACCCCGGACGCCGCCTGGCGTGGCGTCCGGCCTTCCTCTCTCCCTCCTTCCGCCGTCCTCTCCTCCCTCGTCTGCGTATCGCATCGGCCTGCGCGCGCCCGAGCCCGCACGCGGCATGCCCGCCGAAATCAGGCCGATACCTGATGCCCCGGCACAACGGCGTGCGCGAAGCTAGGCTTGCCGCGCAAAGCGGAAGACGATGCCGGTGCGACGCCTCTACATTGGCGCGCATTCGTGCCATCCCATCTGGCGCCTTGCCGCTGCCGCGTCCCCACACGGCCCCGCTAGCCACGCCATTCACCGAGTCTGAGCCATGCCATCGTCTTACGAGGAGCTGCTCCGCCAGGCTGCGCTCGCCGTCGCCATCGCGCCCGACCAGCTGTTGCAGACCGAGGAAATCGAGATCGACGGCAACGTCATTGGCGTTTCCCACGAGCCCGCCGCGGACGGTCCGGGCGATATCCACCTGTTCACGCAGGTCGGCCGCCTGGCGGCCAACGCGGACGCGTCGCAGTTGCGCGGCCTGCTCGAAGCCAACTATCTGGGCGCGGGAACCGGCGGCTGCACGCTGGGCGTCCAGCAGGACACCGGCACCGTCATGCTGTGGGCACGCTTTGCGCTGGAGCGCCTGGACGGCGCAGCGCTGACCGGGCTGCTGGGCGACTTCGCCGACGTGGCGGATTTCTGGCGCGGCAGGCTCGAAGCGCCCGAGGGCGAGCGCCGCATCGTGTCGATGCGAGGGGTGAGTGCCTGACATGCCCAATGGCCTGCCACTGCTGACGGCCCCGCCGGCGCGACCGCCGCATGGCGCGCGCGACGCCGGCGCCATCATCCACGCCGCCGATCGCACTTGGCCTGCGGCGGCAACGCCCGGCGGCCCTGCCACGGGCATCGTCGACGGGCTCGCCGCGCGGCTGGTGCGGCCCGGCGACGGCCAGCGCCGCCGCACGGTGCTGACGCATCGCGAGCGCACGGCGGCGGTGTTCAAGGCCGCCGGCCTGGCGCTGGCCGGCGTGGTGCTGGGCCTGCCGCTGGCCGTGCCGGCCCTTGTGCTGCACGCAGGCATGCGCCTGGCGGCAAGGCTGTGCCGGGCGGTCGACGGCAGCGGCGGGGCGGGCGGGACGGGGCTCGCGCCGGCGGTCGAAGGCGCGCTGCTGCGCAAGCGGGCTCGCGGCATCGACGAAGCGGCGCTCGGCGTGCTGCACGCCTACGCGGCAAGGATCGGAACGCCACTGACGCCGCGGGAGATCACCGAGCTCGTCCATGCCGGCCAGAACCTCGCGCTCGCGCTGCGCCAGCCGGCGCTGCCGGGCGACGACCAGGGTACCGCCCGGCTCGAAGGCCACGCGGTGCGCTGCAACGCCTGGCTGGCGCGCGCGCTCACCTGGTACATGATGGCGGTGGCCGCGGCGCAGGACACGGCGGCGCGCGCGAGCGGGCCGCTGGACGATGCGCCGCCGGCCGTCCTGAGCGAGATGGTCACCAACGGCTCGCTGGTCATGCGGGATCCGGAGCAGCGCCTCTACCGCTTCCTGCAAGGCGCGCCGCAAGCCCATCCCCGCCCTTCCACGCACTTCGCCAGCAAGTCGGCCGCCACCGAGCGGTTCCGCTGGCTGGGCCTGTTCGCGGGCGCGTCGCCCCGGCAGTTCGGCATCGAAGACATGCGCAAGCGCTTTCCCGGCGGCGGCGGGGCGTTGCTGTTCGACACGCTGCGCGAACCCGGCACCGGCGGCACGCAGCTCTTCGTCAAGTTCGAGAAGGCGGGATGGCCGCCGCTGCGCCTGCGCGAGCCGGCCGGCATCGGCCGGCGGCTGGCCTATGGCGTCGAGGCGGCGCACCGCAATGTCGCCCACATGCTCCACTTCGTCACGACCCGCTTCGGGGGCAAGGGCGGCGCGCATCGCGTCGAGCGGCTGGAGCACGTTGCCAAGGGGGCCCTGAAGACCGCGATCCATGCGCCCTTCGTGGCGCTGATCGCGGACGCCATTCGCGCCGGGCTGATCGCGCCGCGCTACAAAGCCATTCTCGCGGCCGTCGACGATCACGGCCTGCCGTTCGTCGCCGCGGCCGTGGAAGCGCTCTACGACATCGCGCGACAGGCCGAGGCCGCGTGCGTGCAATGCGATGCCGCCGGTTCGGTGCGGCATGCGGATGCAAGGCGGATGGAACGCGCGGCGCTGGACTTCGGCGAGCGTTTCCACCAGACGATGGACCAGTTCGGCGTGACCCTTCCAGGCGTGGAGCGCCGCGGCGCGGAGGTGCATCTGGACCTCGACGCGGCGTTGACGGGAATCGTGCCCGCGGGCACGCCGACCGCGGCCGCGGCGAAATCCGCGCCTGGCTGGCATCCGGTCGCTTTGCGGCGAGCGTCCGTATGAGCGGGACCGCGGCGGTAGCGCCGTCTTCGCTGGCGACCTTTGCTAAACTCCGGCGGACATATTCCGCTGGACACCCAATGAATCCGCAAGACGTCGCCACTTATCTGCAGACCAATCCCCAGTTCTTCGAAGACCACGCCGAGTTGCTGGCGGCGGTGCAGCTGACCAGCCCGCACAGCCATCGCGCGGTGTCGCTGCAGGAGCGCCAGATGGAAATCCTGCGCGAGAAGAACAAGGGCCTGGAGCTGCGGCTCGCGGACCTGGTGCGTCACGGCCACGAGAACGACCGTACCCAGCGCCGCATGCACACGTGGCAACTGCGCCTGCTGGCCGAGCCGGATGCGCACGCGTTGCCGTACGCCGTGCAGGACGGCCTGCAGCAGGTCTTCGACGTCCCCGCGGTGGCGTTGCGGCTGTGGGGCGTGGCGGAGAGCTACACCCACATGGAGGTGGCGCAAGGTATCAGCGACGACGTGCGGCTGTTCGCCGACGGCCTGCGTACCCCGTACTGCGGACCGAACAGCGGCTTCGAGGCCGCGGCCTGGCTGGAGCGCGACGACATCGCATCGCTGGCGATGGTGACGCTGCGCGCGCCGGGTCGCGAGGACGACGGACCGGGGCCCGCCTTCGGGCTGCTGGTGCTGGGTTCGCCCGACGCGCGCCGCTTCCACGAAGGCATGGGCACCGCCTATCTGGCCCAGATCGGCGAAGTCGCGGGCGCCGCGCTGAACCGCCTGCGCGACTGAGTCTCCCGCCATGGCAGCCTCGCGGCCCGCTCCCGGCTCCGCGCCCGCTGCTGGCGCGCCACCGGCCGGCACGGATGCCGACGCCGCGCCAGCGGCCACCGACCCGCTGATCCTGGCGTACCTGCAATGGCTGGCGACCAGCCGCAAGCTGGCCGCGCACACGCTGACCGGCTACGCCCGCGAGCTCGGCGTGCTGCAGTCGCAGGCCGCCCGCCACGCGCCCGGGCATGCCGTGGTCGCGCTGCGCACCGACCATATCCGTCATATCGCCGCGCGCCTGCGCGCCTCGGGTCTCGCCGCCAGCAGCATCGCGCGCGCCCTGTCGGCATGGCGGGGCTTCTATCTGTGGGCGGCGCGCCATGGGCACGGCGTCACCGCCAATCCGGTGGAGGGCGTGCGCGCGCCCAAGGCCGGCCGTCCGCTGCCCAAGGCGCTGTCCGTGGAGCATGCGGTGGCGCTGGTGGCCCAGCCGCCCGGCGAGGGTCCCGAGGCGCTGCGGGACCAGGCGGTCTACGAGTTGTGCTATTCGAGCGGGCTGCGCGTATCGGAGCTCGTTCAGCTCGATGCCCGCTACGTCGAGGATGGCGCCTACCGCTCCAACGGTTGGATCGACCTGGCGAGCGCCGAGGTCACGGTGATCGGCAAGGGCTCGCGCCGGCGCACCGTGCCGGTCGGTGCCAAGGCCGTCGCCGCGCTGCGCGGCTGGCTGGCGGTGCGCGGTGCGTGGCTGCGTCCCACGGCCGAGCCCTCGGACGCGCATGCGCTGTTCCTGACCGCGCGCGGCCGCCGGCTGTCGGATCGCACGGTGCGCCTGCGCATCAAGCAGCAGGGCATTCGCGCCGGCGTGCCGGCCGACGTGCATCCCCACATGCTGCGGCACTCGTTCGCCACGCACGTGCTGCAATCCTCCGGCGACCTGCGCGCGGTGCAGGAGATGCTGGGCCATGCCAGCGTGTCCACCACGCAGATCTATACCGCGCTGGACTTCCAGCACCTGGCCAAGGTCTACGACAAGGCCCATCCCCGCGCGGGCCGCGTGGGGTCCACCGCGGACGACGGCGCACCGCGCGCCGACGGCGGGAACGACATCGACGGGACGAGCGGCCGCTAGCGCGGCCGGCGGCCTAGCGCCACTGCGCCAGCACGGCGCGAAACGCCTCCATTTCCGGCATCAGCCACTCGCGGAACGCCTGGACCTTCGGGGTTTGCAGCATGGCCGGCGCGCAGACGAAATACAGCAGCCACGGACACGGGATGGTCACGTCGAACAGCCGCACCACGCGCCCGGCCAGCAGGTCGTTGTAGGCCAGCGAGGAGCGGATCAGCGCAATGCCCTGGCCGGCGGCGGCGGCCTGCAGCAGCAGCGACGAGTCCTCCATGAACAGGCCCTTGCGCGGCTCGGGCCAGTCCAGCCCGGCCGCCTCGAACCACGGTTTCCACGGATCGCCCTCGCCGCGCAGCAGCGGCAAGCCCTGCATGTCGGCGGGCGCTCGCGGCAGGTTGCCGCCATTGAAGTCGGGGCTGCAGACGGGAAAGAAGACATCGTCGATCAGCCGCTCGACATACAGGCCGGGATAGTCGCCGCTGCCCATGCGCAGCGCCACGTCGACCTCCTCGCGGGCAAAGTCCACCAGCGTGTTGGAGGACATCAGCTCGACGTCGAACTCCGGGTGGCGCTCGATAAAGCTGCCGATGCGCGGCGTGAGCCAGCGCGCCGCGAACGACGGCATGGTGCTGATGGTCAGGCGCTTGTCGCGGGCACCGGCCTGCAGCACGCGCGTCGCGTCCGCGATCTGCAGCATCGCGTCGCGCACCCGTTCGGCGTAGACGCGGCCCGACGGCGTCAGCTTCACGCGCTTGCCGTGGCGCTCGAACAGCGGCAGGCCGAGCTCTTCCTCCAGCGCCCGCACCTGATGGCTGACCGCGCCATGCGTGACGAACAGCTCGGTGGCCGCCCGGGAAAAACTCTCGTGGCGGGCGGCGGCCTCGAACGCGCGCAGCGCGGTCAGCGCCGGCAGGCGCGGCAGTTCGCGGTGCCAGGCGCGCGGCATGTCGACGTCCCGGGACAGTTTGAACGCCATGGTGGACTCCGGAATGACATTGGGAACGGGGCTGTGCGGTACTGCAAGGCCGCTGCGAACGGCGTTCGCAAAGGCTTCCCGTTGTGAGTTTTGCTAACAAGCCAGCGCAATATATATCGTTTTGGCAGCGCCTTGGCAATCACTAGAATGCACTCCATCGGCACTGCGGTTTTGCATCGATTTCCGGCCCGCCCCCTGCGGGGGCAACGATCCCGGAAGCGCCATTCCGGCGGGTGAAGCTGACGGGCCAAGTCATCTGAAGGGTGCACAAAATGGAAACCTTGCTCACAACGACCGTTTTTTCCCTGAGCCCGGGCGAAGTCACGACCTTGTCGATCCACACCGCGCAGCGCCTGCACGTCGAGGATGCCGCCGGGGTCGACCTGTGGGCCACGCGCGATAGCGATTCGGCCGACTACTGGCTGCGCTGCGGCGGCAGCCTGCTGCTGTCGGCGGGAGAAGAGGTCACGCTAAGCGTCGATCCGCGCGCCCAGCGCCCGGTGCGGCTGGCCCTGATCGCCGAAGCGCGCCGGCCCGCCGGCACCCACCTCGGCCACGTCGTGGCGCGCATCGGACGCCGGCTGGTTCGAGGCACGGAATGGACGCCTAGCCAGAACGTCGTCACGGCCGCCTGACGCGGTGGGGCCGGCGGCGGGCGGCATCGCCCGCGGCCCCCTGCGGCTGGTGCATTCTCGCCGCGCGCCAGAGGCGGCGGGCCCGGGCGGCGCAAACCCATGACACGACAGGGGCCGGAGCGATCCGGCCCTTTTCGTTACACTCTCGGGCATGCCAGATATCGAAGTCCTCGAACGGGGCCGCGTGGATTACCAGGCCTGCTTCGACGAGATGCGCGCCTTCACCGACGCGCGCACGCCCGACACCCCCGACCAGATCTGGGTCGTCGAACATCCCCCGGTCTATACGCTCGGGCAGGCCGGCGATCCCTCGCACCTGCTGGCACCCGACCCCGCGATCCCGCTGGTACGGATCGACCGGGGCGGGCAGATCACCTACCACGGCCCCGGCCAGATCGTCGTCTACCTGTTGCTGGACCTGCGCCGGCGCAAGTTGATGGTGCGCGAACTGGTCCACGGCATCGAGCAGGCGGTACTCGATACGCTGGCGGCGTATAATCTCGCAGCCGAACGCAAGCCCGGCGCCCCCGGCATCTATCTGTCCGCGGGGCCGCACCGCGGCGCCAAGATTGCCGCGCTCGGCCTCAAGATCCGCAACGGTTGCAGCTATCACGGTGTCAGTCTGAACGTGGAGATGGACCTTGCGCCTTTCCTGCGCATCAACCCCTGCGGCTATGCCGGCCTCGAGACGGTCGACATGGCCGGCGCCGGCGCCACGCGCGGCGCGGCGGATGCCAGTGGAGAACTGCGTGCCGAGCCGGTGAGCGCGGCACATCAACCCGAGATCGCGCGGCGCCTGGCGGCGGCCCTGTGCGAGGTGCTGACGGCGGCGCACGAGCGCGCGGTCGCGGCGGATCGGTCTGCCGCCACGGCCTGACACAGCCTGAACCGGCATTGCGCCGGGTTAGCCGACATTGCACGCCAGAGGGCGTGCGGAGAACACGATGAGCGATGCCCTGATCGCCGCTTCCAGCGAAGCACCCGCAACGGCCCCCGAGGCCTACGACCCGACCCGCAAGCAGAAGTCCGCCGACAAGACGGCCCGCATTCCGATCAAGATCGTGCCGGCCGAGAAGCTGAAGAAGCCCGAATGGATCCGCGTGAAGGCGGCCACCGGCAATTCCCGCTTCTACGAGATCAAGGACATCCTGCGCGCCAACAACCTGGTGACGGTGTGCGAGGAGGCGAGCTGCCCCAATATCGGCGAATGCTTCGGCAAGGGCACGGCCACCTTCATGATCATGGGCGACAAGTGCACCCGCCGCTGTCCGTTCTGCGACGTGGGTCACGGCCGTCCCGATCCGCTCGACGTCAACGAGCCGGGCAATCTGGCGCGCACCATCGCCCAGCTGAAGCTGAACTACGTGGTGATCACCAGCGTGGACCGCGACGACCTGCGCGACGGCGGCGCGGGCCATTTCGTCGACTGCATCCGCGAAACCCGCGCGCTGTCGCCCCTCACCCGCATCGAGGTGCTGGTGCCCGACTTCCGCGGCCGCCTGGACAAGGCGCTGGACATCCTGCAGGGCAACCCGCCCGACGTGATGAACCACAACCTGGAAACGGTGCCGCGCCTGTACAAGCAGGCGCGCCCGGGCGCCGACTATGCGCACTCGCTGAAGCTGCTGCAGGAGTTCAAGCGCCGCTGCCCGGACGTGGCCACCAAGTCCGGCCTGATGGTGGGCCTGGGCGAGACCGACGAGGAAATTCTCGAAGTCATGCGCGACATGCGGGCCCACGATATCGACATGCTGACCATCGGCCAATATCTGGCGCCGTCGAACCACCACCTGCCGGTGACCCGCTACGTGCATCCCGACACCTTCAAGATGTTCGAGGAAGAGGCCTACAAGATGGGCTTCACCCACGCCGCCGTGGGCGCGATGGTGCGCAGCTCCTACCACGCCGACGAACAGGCGCATCTGGCCGGCTTCGCGTAAGGCGACAGCAGTCCAGCCAGGGAAAACCGGCCGGTGCCACACCGGCCGGTTTTTTTTTCGTCCGCGCCCCGTAAAGGGTCCCGGCCGCGCACCTAGGGTCAACCCCGACTGCCCGGCTCCGCCCGTTCCTTTATGATGATTTGTAGATAAATTGTCGATGAATTACCGGAAGCGATATTCGGCCTGTGCTTGCGCTCCGCAGGCTTGCTGCGGCTTACACTGCACGCTGGGCCACCACCGACACCGCCAATGACCCGTTGCACCGTTCACCGTCTTGCCGAGCACGCCCTGCTTTGCAGCGTAGCGCCGCCCGCTACGCTGGAGGTGCAGCGCCGCATCTGGGCCATGGCCGAGCGCGCCGGGGACTGGCGCGGCGTAGTCGACGTGGTGCCCGGCATGAACAACCTCACGCTGGTGTTCGACGGCCAGGCCGACCCGGAGGCGCTGGAGCGCAACCTGAAGCTGGCCTGGGCATCGGGCGAATCGCGCAATACCACCGGCAAGCTGGTGGAGATTCCCGTGCGCTATGGCGGCGAGCACGGGCCCGACCTGGCCGACGTGGCGGCCCATACCGGCCTGAGTCCGCGCGAGGTGGTGCGCCGGCACAGCGCCGGCGAGTACGTCGTCTACTTCCTCGGCTTCCAGCCCGGCTTCGCCTATATGGGCGGGCTGGAGCCCGCCCTCGCCACGCCGCGCCGCGCCGAGCCGCGCATGGCGGTGCCGGCCGGCTCGGTGGGCATCGGCGGCGAGCAGACCGGCATCTATCCGGCCACCGCGCCCGGCGGCTGGCAGCTGATCGGCCATACCGATGCCGCGCTGTTCGTGGCCGACCGCGATCCGCCATCCCTGTTCGCACCGGGCGACACGGTGCGCTTCGTGGCGCAGGAGGTGCTCGCGTGATCGAGATCCTGCGTCCCGGCGCGCTGGCCGCCGTCCAGGACCTGGGCCGCACGGGCTATCGGCGCTTCGGCGTCGGCAGCACCGGCGCGCTGGACCGCGTGGCGCTGACGGTCGGCAACCGGCTGGTGGGCAACGCCGCGGACTGCGCCGCGATCGAATTTACGCTCGGCCGCGCCGCGGTGCGTTTCCGTGCCGACATGCGCGTGGCGCTGGCCGGCGCCGATTGCCGCGCGAACCTGGACGGCGTGCCTGTCTGGTCCTGGCACGCCTTCGACGTGCGCGAGGGGCAGACGCTGACGCTGCCGGCGGCGCAGGGCGGCACCCGCACCTACCTCTGCGTGGCGGGCGGCATCGACGTGCCGCCGGTGATGGGCTCGCGCAGCACCGACCTGAAGGCGGGTTTCGGCGGCTTCGCCGGCCGCGCGCTGTGCGACGGCGACCGGCTGCCGGTGGGCAGGCCCGGGGTGGCCGCCGAGCAGGGTTCGTTGGGTGTGCAGGCACCGGGCTGGGCCATGCCCGTAAAGCCTCTGGGCACCGCCATGCCGATCCGCATGCTGCCGGGTACCGAATACGAGCAGTTCGACGCGGCCTCGCAGGCCGCGCTGTGGGAGGCGGACTGGACCGTGACGCCGAACAGCAACCGCATGGGCTTCCGGCTGCAGGGCCCGGCGCTGGCGCGCCTGGCCTGGCAGGGCGCCGACCTGCTCTCGCACGGCGTGGTGCCGGGCGTGATGCAGGTGCCGCCGGGCGGCCAGCCGATCGCGCTGATGGCGGACGCGCAGACCACCGGAGGCTATCCCAAGATCGGCGTGGTGATCGGCGCCGACCTGTGGCGGCTCGCGCAGGCGCCGCTGGGCGGCGCGGTACGTTTCGTGCGTGTCTCGCTGGAAGAGGCGGCCGAGGCGCAGGCCGCGCTGGACCGCTACCTGCGCCAGGTGGATCTGGCGCTGGCGTGGCAGGCGGGTGCGGGCGGCGCGCCGCTCGCCGCGCGCCGCCGCGCCATCACGCGGTCCGTGGTCTGAACCGGCCGCGGAGCTCACCGTAACGACGTAACCGGACAGCACCGCACCGCCGCGCGCCGGCCGCGCGCATCGACAAGGAGAGAGCCATGCAAATCGATCTGAACGCCGACCTCGGCGAAGGCTGCGGCAACGACGAGGCGCTGCTGGACCTGATCAGCTCGGCCAATATCGCCTGCGGCTGGCACGCGGGCGACGCCGCGACCATGCGCCAGACGGTGCAATGGGCGCTGGCGCGCGGCGTGGCCATCGGCGCGCATCCCAGCTATCCGGATCGCGAGAACTTCGGCCGCACCGAGATGAACCGCGCGCCGGAGCTCGTCTACGCCGACGTGCTGTACCAGATCGGCGCGCTGGCGGCCATCGCGCGGGCCGAGGGCGGCCGGCTGGCCCATGTGAAGGCGCACGGCGCGCTGTACAACCAGGCGGCGCGCGATCCCGTGCTGGCCGGCGCCATCGTGCGCGCGGTGCGCGACTTCGATGGCGGGCTGATCTTCTTCGGCCTGGCCGGCAGCGCGATGATCCGCGCCGCGCGCGAGGCGGGGCTGAAGGTCAAGGAGGAAGTCTTCGCCGACCGCGGCTACAACCCGGACGGCTCACTGGTCAGGCGCGGCACGCCGGGCGCGCTGCACGAGGACGAGCAGGTGGCGCTGGACCAGACCCTGTCCATGGTGCGCGAGCAGAAGGTGCGCGCCGTCGACGGCAGCTGGGTGCCGATCCGCGCCGAGACGGTCTGCCTGCATGGCGACGGCGCGCACGCGCTGGCCTTCGCGCGGCGCATCCGCGAGCGGCTCGGCGCAGAAGGCATCGCCGTGCGGGCCGGCGGTTGACGCGGAAGAGCGCCGTTGACGCCGATGTGAACCCATCCCGAGGACCTGCGATGCGTACCGTGCTGCTGACCGGCTTCGAGCCCTTCGATAACGAGCCCATCAATCCGTCATGGGAGGCGGTGCGCGCGCTGGACGGCGAGCGCGTGGGCGACGCGGTGATCGTGGCGCGCCGGCTGCCGTGCGTGTTCGGCGCGGCGATCGACGCGATGGCGGCGCTGCTGGAAGAGTTGCGGCCGGCCGTTGCCATCGCCGTGGGCCAGGCCGGAGGCCGGGCCGAGATGTCGGTGGAGCGGGTGGCCATCAATATCGACGATGCGCGGATCGCCGACAACGCCGGCCGCCAGCCGGTGGACGAGCCCATCGCCGGCGGGGGCCCGGCCGCGTACTTCTCGACGCTGCCGATCAAGGCCATGGTGCGCGACATGCGCGCCGCGGGCATTCCCGCCTCGGTCTCGCAGACGGCCGGCACCTTCGTCTGCAACCACGTGTTCTACGGGCTGATGCATGCGCTCGCCGGCCACGGCGACCGCGATCGCAATACGCGCGGCGGCTTCATCCATATCCCCTACCTGCCGGAGCAGGCGGCGCGTCACCCGGGCCAGCCCAGCCTGGCGCTCGCCACGCTGGTGGCGGGGCTGCGTTGCGCGGTGGCCACCGCGCTGTCCACCGCGACCGACGCCCGCGAGAGCGGCGGCCAGCTGCACTGAGCCCTGCCTTCGCGCTCAGGCGTCCGGATTTCCGCCGCCGGCGCGGCGCGCCGCGCGTCGCCGCGCGCGCCGTTCGCTGCGCCGGCGCAGGCCGAACTGCTCGAAGCGCCAGGCCACATAGCAGAAGGCCAGGAACGGCCACAGCCAGCCCAGCCACTGGGACAGGCTGTTGAAATGGACGTAGCGGCCCAGGCGCCAGCTCTCGTCCGAGATCCACGCATAGGGATTGGACGGCAGCAGGTTGGTCAGCACCACCAGCGCCGCCAGCGCCGCCATGGCGATCACCCCGCGCAGCCAGCGCGGCACCCGCAGCAGCAGCACCAGCAGCAGCGAGCCGGTCAGCAGGCCGAAGCGGCCGCCCTCCGACAGCCAGTTGAACGGGCTGTCGGCGCGGAACTGCAGCTCCGACACCCAGGCCTTGAGCAGCAGCGCGCTGGAGAGCAGCGCCGCCAGAATGCCCAGCATCGGGGCCTGCCGGCGCATCGCCACCGAGGCGAACAGGCCAGTGCCAAGCCAGGCGCAGGCCGTCACCAGCGATTCCAGCAACTCCTGGCTGTGCATGTCGTCGGGGCGCAGGCCCAGGTCCTCCTGGATCGTGGTCACGCCGGGCAGCACCATCTGCAGCAGCTGCATCGGCCATGAATCCGGATCGGTCAGCCACTGACGCACGATGCCGCCCATGCCGAACAGATGCTCCTGCGGAAAGATCTGCGCGAACGGCCACAGCAGGATCAGCATGATGGCGAAGCTGGCGTGCGGCTCGAACCAGCTGATGCGCAGCTGGCGCAGCGCACCGCGGTCGATCATCGCCGCGGCGAACGGCGCGGCGATGGCCGCGCCCAGCAGCGCGCCGAGCGCATTGGTGATCAGGTCGATGTTCGACGAGATGCGGTTGGGCAGCCAGGTCTGCAGCGCCTCGAGCACGGCCGACAGCAGCGCGCCGGCCACCAGCGCCACCAGCGTGGCGCGCGTGCCCGAGACGCGCGGATGCAGCGAGAACACCACCAGCGCGCCCAGCGGGCAATAGCCGATCACATTGGTCAGCAGGTCGAAGTCGGTGATATAGCGCGGCTTGGGCGCGGTCAGGAAGGCGAAGGGCGAGATGCCGTTGTCGGTCCAGCCCGTGAACGGATACAGGCTGGCGAAAATCACCAGCAGCGTGAAGCACAGCAGGCCCACGCGCGCGAGCGGCGAATGCCGCGGAGCCGGGGCCGCGTCGGCGGGTTGTACCGGGGGCGGTGGCGGCGGGGAGGCCGTTGCGGGATCGACCGTGGCCATGCGAATTTGCCTTGTCCGTCGCCCTGGCTAGCGCAGCGGCAGGGTCGCGACCCAGTCCATGATCGCGTGGACCACCGCGTCGGAGCTCGCCGCCAGCGCCTTGACGCCGCCGGCGCCATCGGCCGACGGGGCCGGCTGCTCGGCCACGAAGGTCTTCTGCCCGACCACGCCGTCGCGGAACACCGTGGCCCGCGCGCGCACCACGCCACGGCTGGCGGTGGCGCTGTCGAACACCTGCTCGAAGTCCAGCAGGTCCACCTTCAGCGCCGGCGTGGCCTTGTCGCCGGTCCAGCCCAGCGCGCCACGGGCGGAGATGGCCTCGCGCATGCGCTCGTCGAACAGCCGCACCGGCGACATCACCCAGCGCTGGGTGGCGTAAGGCTGCAGCCGTTCGGCCTGCGCATAGTGCAGCCGGTAGTAGATGGCATTGCCGTCAAGCCACGCCGGACCGTCGGTGGGAAAGACCCGCAGGGGCGGCAGCGGCGTGGCGGCCGCCGGCGTGGCCGCGGTCGTGGCGACGGCGGGGCCCAGGTCGTAGGTCACCACCGGTTGCGTGTCGGGCACCAGCGAGCAGCCGGCCAGTACGGCGCCGATGGCCAGCGCCGCGAGCGCGGCCCGCGCGCGGCGGAACGGGGAAAGCAGACGTGTCATGACATGCCTTGAATGAAGTTCGATGGTCCACCCGCGTGGGGACCGGATGGCCGACGTGGTGCGCAGTCTCATGGCGATCCTCGTGGCGGCCTTCATGGCGCGCTGAAGCCCGGTTCGCCCGGACCGGGCGGCGTCGCCGAGCCGCCGAACAGCACGCTCTGCGGACTGTCGTTGAACTGGCTGGCGGCGCGGTCCAGCGAGCGCACCGTCTGGCGCGCGTCGCGTGTGAGGCCGTTGATCTGCGGCAGGGTGTCCTCGCCCAGGCTGCCGGCCGCGGTCTGCACCGACTGCGCGGCGCTTTGCAGATCGGTGCCCACGTTGTCGACCGTGCGCAGCAGCGTGCCGTTGGGGCTGCCCAGTTCCTGCGCGAGCCGCCGCGTGGACGCCAGCGTGGCGTTCAGGTTGGCGGTGACCTGGGGCAGGTCGCGCACGGCCGGCTCCAGCCGGCGCGCGAGGCGCGCGTAGTCGTCGGCCGCTTCCTTGACCGAGCGAATCGTCGTCATGACCTCGCGGCGGTTCTCGCCCTGGAACATGTCGTTGATCGAGGTCATCAGCATCTCGGCCTGCGTCAGCAGCGTATCCCCACGCTTTTCCAGTTGCTCCAGGAAGCCGGGGCGCATCGTGATCTGCGCGACCGCGCGCTCGGAAGTGGCCAGCGGCGGGGACGGCGCATTGCTGCCTTCCTGCGCGGCGGTGTCGTCCAGTTGCACGTAGGCGATGCCGGTCACGCCCTGAAAGCCCAGCGTGGCGTAGGTCGTACGCGTGATCGGCGCGTTCTTGTCGACGCTGATGCGCACGATGATCTGGCCGGGCACGGACGGATCGAAGCGGATCGAGACGACCTTGCCGACGTCGAGGCCGCGATACTTGACGTCGGCCTGGGGGCCGAGGCCGTTGACGGTGGAGCGGGTCACCAGGTCGAACGGCACGCGCTCGGTATGGTCGGTGCTGAACCAGAAGATCGCCGCCGCGGTCAGCACCACCAGGCCGATGGTGAAGACGCCCGCGAGGAAGGCGTTGGACTTGTTTTCCATTACATCTCTCCAGACTGCCCGTCGCCGGGCATCGGGCTCGCCGGCGAGGGCAGGGCCTGCAGCGCGCGCTGGCCGCGCTCGCCGAGAAAATATTCGTGGATGAAGGGATGGTCGACCTTCACCAGTTGCGGCAGCGGCAGCGCCGCCAGCACCTTGCGGTCGGCCAGCACGGCGACGCGGTCCGACAGCGCGACCAGGGTGTCCAGGTCGTGCGTCACCATTACCACCGTCAGTCCCAGTTCGCGGCGCAGGTCGCGGATCAGCGCCACATAGTCGTCGGAGGCCATCGGATCCAGGCCCGCCGTGGGCTCGTCCAGGAACACGAGCTCCGGCTCCAGCGCCAGCGCCCGGGCCAGCGCCACGCGCTTGACCATGCCGCCGGACAGGTCCGCCGGCATCTTGTCCGCGTCCTTGGCGGACAGGCCGACCAGCTCGAGCTTGAGCAGCGACGCCTCGCAGATCAGATTGTCGGGCAGGCAGCGAAGTTCACGCAGCGGCAGCGCGATATTGTCGAGCACCGACAGCGCCGAGAACAGCGCGCCGCGCTGGAACTGCATGCCCCAGCGGTTGCGCATCGACTGGCGCTCGCGCGCGCCGAGCCGGGTCGCGTCCTCGCCGAACAGGCGGATGGTGCCGGAGGTGGGCCGCTCCAGTCCGACGATCTGCCGCAGCAGCACCGTCTTGCCGGTGCCCGATCCTCCCACGATGGACAGCACCTCGCCGCGGTACACGTCGAGGTTCAGATGGTCGTGCACCACGGCCTTGCCGAAGCGCTTGACCAGGTCGCGTACCTCGATGATGGTGTCTGCCGGCATGCGGCCGGTGTCCGCGCTCATATGCCGACGTTCCGGAACAGGATGGCGAAGATGGCGTCGGCCACGATCACCATCGTGATGGAGGTGACCACCGACGCGGTGGTGCCTTCGCCCAGGCTCTGGGTATTGGGCTTGATGCGCAGCCCGAAGTGGCAGGCGGTCAGCGCGATCAGGATGCCGAACGCCACGCCCTTGCCCAGGCCGAACCACAGATTGGCCACCGGCACCGCTTCCGGCAGCTCGCGCAGGAAGAACGTGGCGCTGATGCCCAGTTGCAGCCGCGCGGCCATGATGCCCCCGGCGAGCGCCATCAGGTCCGTCCAGAACACCAGCAGCGGCATCGCGATCGACAGCGCCACCACGCGCGGCATGATCAGGCGGAAGCCGTGCGGAATGCCCATCACGCGCATCGCGTCCAGTTCCTCCGTGACCCGCATCACGCCGATCTGCGCCGTGATGGCCGAACCCGAGCGGCCCGCGACCAGGATCGCGGCCAGCACCGGGCCGAGTTCGCGGATCACCGCCATGCCCAGGATATTGACGATAAAGATGCTGGCGCCGAAGGTGCGCAGCTGGTTGGCAGACAGATAGGCGAGCACGATGCCGATCAGGAAGCCCACCAGCGCCGTGATGCCCAGCGCCTTGTAACCCGCGTTGTAGATGTTCGCCGAGATCTCGCGCCAGGGGCCGCGGCGCGGCGCGGCGGCAAAGCGCAGCAGGTCCAGCATCAGCTGGCCCAGCATGGTGATGCCATTGCCCAGCTGCGACAGCATCGACAGGATCGACGCGCCCAAGAGGGTGATCGGGTTGAAGCGTTCGACCATGCGCTTCTTCCACCCCTGCCGCTGCACCGCCGCGATCCGCTCGATCGTGCGGCGCTGGCCGTCGTTCGCTTCGAGCGCGGCCGGCATCTTCGCGCCCCAACCCTGCCACAGCAGCTGCGCGCCGATATGGTCCAGGCGGCCCATGTCGGCGAGCGACCATCGCGTCCGCTCGCCCGCCAGTTCGCGCAGCTGGCGGCGCAGCTCGAACGCGCAGCGGTCCTCGGTCAGCGACAGGGCGGTCCAGTCGCCTTGCAGGCGTACCGCCGCCGCGCCGTCCTGCCGGGTGACCTCGAGATCTGGCCTCGTATAGCGTTCCAAAGGGTCGGTGATCTGATGAACGAGTGCCGATTCTAAGCCACGCGGGGGGCATCGCGAAGCACCACGGTCGGGCGAAGGGCGGGCGCGGGCGCCACGGCCGTCGCGGCGATCGCCCGCGGGGGCCGCGGCTACAATGCGGGCTGACCGCTTTCCCGCCCCGCTTCCGCGCCTTCCCATGCCAGCCGACCCGCCCGATTTTCAAGCCAATCCAGCCCCTGCGCCGTGGCGCATCGACGCGCCGTCCCTGCGCGCCGCGCTAGGCGGCACCGCGCGCGACTGGCTGCTGGAAATCGTCGACGAAACCGGTTCCACCAATGCGGACCTGTCGCGCGCGGTGCGCGAGGCCGGTTGGGGCGGCGGCGGCCGCGTGCGCGCGGCCTACCGGCAGAGCGCCGGCCGTGGCCGGCAGGGGCGCCCGTGGCAGGGGCAGGCGGGCCTGACCTTCTCGGTGGCGCTGCCCCTGGCGCTGCCGCCGGCGCGGCTGAGCGGACTGAGCCTGGCGGTCGGGCTGGCGCTGGCCGAGGCGCTGGCTGACTTCGAGCCGGCGCTGGGCCGCGCGGTGGGGCTCAAGTGGCCCAACGACCTGCAGATCGACGAACGCAAGTTGGCCGGCATCTTGATCGAGTCGGTGCCGGCCGGGCCCGAACGCGTGTGGGCGGTGATCGGCATCGGCCTGAACCTCGTGCGCGATCCCGCAATGGAGGCCGCACTGGGCCGCGAACTGGCCGGCGTGACGGAGATCGCGACCGGCTTCGACGTCGTGCAAGGGCCTACCGCCTTGCTGGCCGCCGTGCTGAACCGGCTCGCCGCCATGCACGCCGATTTCCTGGCGCAGGGCTTCGGCCCGATGGCGCCACGCTGGTGCGCCCACGATGCCTACCGGGACCAGCCGGTGCGGCTGCTGCATGACGGCCGGCTGCTGGCCCAGGGCATGGCGCGCGGCGTGGATGGCGAGGGCCATCTGCTGCTGGAGACCGATGCCGGTCTGCAGCGCATCGCCAGCGGGGAACTGTCGTTGCGGCCAGCCACGGCGGGCGGCGCGGTTGCCGGGGCGCAGGCATGAGCGCGTCGCCCTCGTCGCCGCTGCTGCTGATCGATATCGGCAATACGCGCCTGAAATGGGCCTGGTGCGATACGCACGCGAACGTGGACGCCGCGGCAGCGCTGCCGACACCGTGGCGCCACGCCAGCGCGGTCGCGCACCACGACGCCGACGCGCTGGCCGCGCAATGGCGGCCGCTGTTGCCGCTGGCCTCGGCGGCCGGCGCGCCACCGGCGGTCTGGATCAGCAACGTGGCCGGTCCCGTGGTGGCCGAGCGTGTCGACGCCGCGCTGGCCGCGGTCTTCGGCGTGCTGCCCGGCATCCATTGGGTGCGCAGCGCCGCCGCGGCGGGCGAACTGGTCAACGGCTACCGGGAACCGACGCAGCTGGGCGTGGACCGCTGGACCGGGAGCGTGGGGGCCCGCGCGTTCCGGCGCGCCGGCCATCTGCTGATCGTCACCGCCGGCACGGCGACCACGCTGGACGTCGTGCTCGCGCAGCCCGATGGCGGCGCGCGCTTCGCCGGCGGACAGATCCTGCCGGGGCTGGAGCTGATGATGAACGCGCTCGCCCGCAATACCGCGCAGCTGCCTGCGGTGGATCCGCAGGACGCGGCGGCCCGGGCGCCCTGGGCCGACAACACGCACGACGCCATCGCCGCGGGTTGCCTCGCCGCCCAGGTGGGCGCCATCGAACGCGCATGGCGGGCGCTGTCAGCGCTCGGACCGGCCCACTGCCTGCTGTCCGGCGGCGCCCGCCACGTGCTGGCGCCCGCGCTGCCGATGCCCTTCGAGATGCATGACAACCTGGTACTGCTGGGCCTGCACGTGATGGCTGGCGCCACGGCTGGCTGACGCCGGGCGCCGGCGCGCGGGAGGTATCTCGCTCAGCCGCCTTGCCGCACCTTGTGCAGCAGCTTGGTGGTGGAGCGGTCGTGCAGGAACGCGATCGCATGCGCCTGCCCGCCCCAGCTGCGGACCACCCGCGTTTCCTCCAGCGTATCGATATCGTAGTCGCCGCCCTTCACATAGATGTCCGGGCGCACTTGCCGAATCAGTTCGACCGGCGTCTGCTCGGTAAACATCACCACCAGGTCCACCGATTCCAGCGCGGCCAACAGCGCCATGCGGTCCGCCTCGCTGTTCAGCGGCCGGTCGTCGCCCTTGCCAAGCATGCGCACCGAAGCGTCGCTGTTGACGCCGACCACGAGGCTCGCACCCATGGCGCGGGCCTGCGCCAGATAGGTGGCATGGCCCCGATGCAGGATGTCGAATACCCCGTTGGTGAAGACCATGGGGCGGGGGAGGGCGGAAAGCTGTCGTTGCAGCGCTTCGGGGTTCCCCGGGGGGACCAGTTTGGATTCGAAATTCGGGGCGGCCATGGTTCCGGTGTGTGGCGCCGGCCGCGATGGAGTCTGGCGGCCGGGATGGGTTTGCGGTCCGCGACAGGGAGGAAATGGCACCGGAGAAAGAGGCAGCCATTGCAGGAAGGGCTGCTACACAGTTCTGGCCAGATCGTGCGCGGAGCCGACGGCTTGGGTTTCCGTCGGACACCGGCATTTTAGGCGACTACGCCGCCGGGGCGGCGCATCGCTCAGACGAGATGACAGAATTCCCGATGGCGCGGCGCGGCAGGCGCGGCGGCGCGGTTCCCGCCTTCGGCCGGTTCCACGGCGATGCCGAACGCGGCCTGGAAGGACAGGTTCAACGCCTCATTGCTCGCGTCTCCACCCAGCGGCCCGGGGCTTCTGCCCGCCGCGCGCGCGGCCACGATGCCCAGCAGGTAGTGCATTCGTCCCGTATAGACGCCGAGGGTTTCCGCCACATCAAGCACATTGGTCCGGCAGGGCCCATCGAGCGTGACGGGTCGGTCGCGGAGCAGACCGACGCGCATCAAGTCGATTGCTGCGGGCGTATAGACGCCGATGTAGCGCAAGTCCTGCGGTATCAGTGCAAACGGCGACTCCTTGCGCATGGCGGGAAAGCGCCGCGCCCAGAATTCGGGAAACGCGATGCCAATCCCAGGTCGGATGTAGGCGAAGTCGTGCACATCGATGATGCCATTCATCAGCCCGATGACCGCCCACTCGTCGAGCAGGAATCTGCGTCCCTCGATAAGGCGTGATGCTTCGGACAGGCCCATCTGCGCCAGGTCATCGTCGCCGGGGCGGAGGGGCCGCGGCTGCGCCAGGAGCTTGAGCGCGTATCTGCACTGCCGCCGGGAGCACTGGCCCGACAGGTAGGCATTGGCCAGCGCCATGATCATGCGAACGGGTATGCGTTCGACCATGTCTTTGTCCACTCCCAGTTCGGCAAGCTGCATCATGGTTTTCGGAGTATTGGGGGAAGGTACGTGGGTCCAGAAATAATCGGCTCGCAACAGCGACGACATCGCGGTCGATGTCACGCTGAGCGCCCGCAGCGATTTACCGTCGGTGCAGAAAATCTTCTTGATCTGGCGCGGGGGCAACGCGGCGAGTACGGTCTCCAGGCCGACACCTGCCTGCTTCGGTGTCCGGCCTGCATGACACCTGGCGCCCTTGGCAAGCGGCCCGGCGGGACCGTCGCGGCTCGCGATTGGCCGGGCGGTCGGTTTGTCCGAACCGTGCGCTGCCCGCTTGATATCGCTGCGGCTGACACGCGTCCCATAGGCGTTCACAGAAACACATTGCTTCATCTTGCGCTCCCGATGAAAGTGGATCCCGCCGGCCTGTACGACGCCCGCTGGAGTTCCTATGCCGGTCGGCTGTGAGGGTCGAAAGCCAGCACCATGGCTACCGTGCATGGCACGTCCCGGGAAAATGCGCCAGTGCCGTCCTTTCGTGCAACCAGCGCAGTGCTGAACTCGATAAAGCTGTGCGACCCCAGTATGTCGTATGCGCATCGGGTGTCTAAAGGGTCGCCGTTCTCGTCCGGAGTCGATACGAAGCGTCCGAAGTCGGTCTTTTTCCATGTGGCCACGACCAGTGCCTCGTCTCCTTGTCGCGTGATGTGGTAGGCCGAGGGGGTGCCATGGCGGTCGCTGAAGTAACCGGGTCCGAGCATGCCCAGAACCGGATTTCCGATTGGGCGTTCGATGAGGGTCTGGGGGGCAGACTGCGTCATCTGCGATGCCAGCCTGCTGACCGAAAGCACCCACTGGGGATCATTGTCCAGCCGGTTAGCCAACTTGCCGACGAACGCCGGCAGCGTCACCGCCAGTGTTTCATCGGTTCTGGCGCTGCCGTACTCGATACCGTCGAGGAAATAAGGGCCGCGGTTGAAGTCCTTCGGCATCTGCTCGTCGACCTCGAAAAGGATGAGCTGGCCATTCACATCGACATGCAATTGTTCGCGTCGAGCCGGATCCAGCACGTCGAAAAACGTCTTCGCCTGCCGCTCCCACATCTCGTCGACGCGCTCCGGCGTCATCTCGCCATAGTTGACGATAGCCCGATAGGGCCGACCGGAATCCGGATCGATGAATACGAACGTCAGGCCATCGATGGCGGCGCTTGCGTCGGTGGTTCTCTCGGTGTCGATCCCGTACGCCCGACGGACAACGGCGGCTGCCTCCAACTGGGCGTCTTCCGGGACCGGCGCGGCTATCTCCTGCGCGCCGCACCTTTCCCGAACACTCTCACGAAGCGCGTCGAAGCATTGACATGTTGCAACGAGCGCTCCGGTGATACCGCCAACGGCGCTGGGCGACGCCCCTTGCAACGGTCCATTGATCGTCACGGGCGCGCCGGTCTTGGGGTCGATCGACTGCTTAGGGGAGAGCTTGATGGCCGACTGCGTCAGCTCGTCCGTGACGGCGTCGTACACCGGATTGCGCAGGTTGGCGTATAGCGCCGAAAGCGCGTCCGGCGCCAGGCCGTCAAGTACTGGTTCGAGCGCCATGCCGATCGTGTCCGCCAAGCGGGCGTAGACCGCGACATTCCTGCTGTCAGCGGCGTCTTCCGGCGCCGCGTCGGTCACGAAGGCCTGCGCGGTGAGCGCCACGCCGGCTTCGACCAGGTCCTTGAAGCACGCGGTGAAGCCGTTGGCATCGACGCTGCTCGCAATGCACAGTTCGATGGCGCGGGCCATCTGCCCGCTGGCTTCCACCGCGTCGGTGCCCGATCCGAAGAGATCGCATTCGCCAAGCTGACGCAACGCATCGGCCCCAAGCAACGGCCCGACGCTCGCGAGCAGCCCCACGTAGGCCATTCGCGTCTCGCTGCCGAACTGGATGTTGCCCGGATCGGCCCTGCCCCCCAGAGCCGGCACACGTTGCAGCTCGGACAGCAAGCGCATATGCCGGACCAGCAAGGCAAGCTTCGACTGCGCCGCCTGCTTCTCGGCGGGATGCTCGCTCGCAAGTCCGGCCCTGAGGTGATCGACGCCTTCCCGGGTCAGATGCCTCTCGACATAGCGCACGGAGGCAGCGCCCTGTCGGTAGCCTTCCGCCTTCATCGCTGCCACGGCGTCGTGAACGACGTCATGGATATGGCCAACGGCGGAGGGCGACAGCTCGCCGCGTTCCGCCCCGCGCGCCAGCATGTCGTGTTCGGCAACCAACGCGTTGGCAAGGCCGCGCACCAACTGCGGCATCTCGCGACGCACGACGGGCGAGAACGCCTTGCCATATGCGTCGATGACGAGATGCAGCTGGTCTTGCTCGGCCGGCGTCAGTGAATGAAGCAGGTGTTTGGGAAGCGCTGTCGGGAACGGCGCACCGTCCGGCGATGCGATGCCGGCGGCGATGGCTTGCAGGCAGCGATGCTGTTGTTTGAAGAAGCCCGCATTGAGCCGGAGCCGGTCGGCGCGCAATGACTCCGGACTTGCCATATAGGTGCGCAGCCACGTTTCGATGTCCAGCAATTCGCGGGCCGCCGGGCCCGCGTTGCCCAGGTCGCGACCATCGAACCAGTCCGTGATCCGGCGCAGCGCCGGCTTGTCGAACTCTGCGAGCGTGGCCTTGATGGTGTCGTGGTATTGCGCCTTTTCCGCGTCGCTCAGACCCTTGCCGCCGCCGGCGTGTCGGGTCAGCTCCGTCAGCGCGCTTCTCAGGTCGGTGGCGGCCGCTTCGCGGTCGCAGACCGCTTGTGCCCGGCCGTCGATCTTGTAGAGCGCCTCACGGAGCGCGGCCTGGAATCGGTCCTGGGAATAGGGGGCCGTATGCAACTGCGCGTCCCGTGCGACCCACTCTTCGTCGACGCACTGCCGCAGCAGCGTGAAGTCCGCCGCGACGGCCGTCGTGTTTCGATCCAGCATCGCAGCCAGAGGCCGCTCGTTGTAGGTGAGCCATTCGTGCAGGTAGGCCAGGTCGCGCCAGTTCAACGACGCCACGCAATTCGCGATGGTGTTGCGATCGGGGGCATCCGGATGATGGCGGCCGACGAACAGCTTGAACAGGTCGACGACTTTCTGCAGCGCCTCATGGAGGCGGATGACCAGAGAGCGGGGCGCCGCCTCGTCCTTGGGCACCTTGTTGGTCAGTATCAGATGAATCAGATTTTGCGCGCGCTCGTATCGCGGCTTGTCGACCGGGCCGACGTCGTACACGCGCTTGGTCAGCGCAAGGGAAGTGGGGGTGAGCGAAGCGGGAGGTACTGGCATGGCAATCCGGATGGTGGCGGCGCGGAACGAACCTCGTCGCGCAGGCAGTCTGGCGAACAAGGAGACTGCTTTGTAGCCGTCTTCGGCGCCGATCGCTCCGGATTTCGCATGCGCTCTTTCGACTTTGGTCGCTCCCCACCGGCTTGGTGGCCGGGGGGCGTTGCGGGGCCAGAAAAACAAAAAACCCCATCCGGGGGATGGGGTTCGTGGGTACTGCGTTGGGGCGGGTTGGCGCCGGCTCAGATCTCCGCCGGTTGCGCACCGCCGGCCGCCTGCAGCCGCGCGTTCAGTTCCTTGCGATACCGGTTCAGGTCCTGCACGGTTTCGAAGGTCCGCTCGAACAGCAGCGACATATTGTGCAGGATGCGCTCGATCACCTTCTTCTCCCAGCCCTCGTCGAAGCGGATCTGCGTATCGAGCCAGTGCTCGAGCCAGTCCGGATCCGGCAGGCGGGACTGCACGGTGTCGTTCGGGAACAGCGACTTGTTCACGTGCAGGTTGGTCGGGTGCAGCGGCTTCTCGGTGCGGCGCGCCGAGGCCATCAGCACGCCGATCTTGGCGAATGCCGAGCGCGCGCTGTCGCCGAACTGGTTCAGGTACTTCTTCATGTAGCGCAGGTAGGCGCCGCCATGGCGGGCTTCGTCCTGCGACAGCGTGCGGTAGATATGCTTGATCACCGGTTCGGTGTGCCATTCGGCGGCACGGCGATACCAGTGGTTCAGGCGGATCTCCCCGCAGAAATGGAGCATCAGCGTTTCGAGCGGCGGCGCAGGATCGAATTCGAAGCGCACCGCGTGCAGTTCCTCTTCGGTCGGCACCAGGTCGGGGCGGAAGCGGCGCAGGTATTCCATCAATACCAGCGAGTGTTTCTGCTCCTCGAAGAACCAGATGCTCATGAATGCCGAAAAGTCGGAATCGTGGCGGTTGTCGCGCAGGAACATCTCGGTGGCCGGCAATGCGGACCACTCGGTGATGGCATTCATGCGGATGGTCTTGGCCTGGTCGTCGGTGAGCAGGCTGGCGTCGAAGGAATCCCAGGGGATGTCCTTGTCCATGTGCCAGCGCACCGCTTCCAGCGATTTGAACAGTTCGGGGTAGAGCATGGTAAGCCTTTGAAATTACTGGCGGATTCTACCAGATGCGAGTCATTCTTATAGGGCTTTTCCAATCGCCCCAAAGAAGTGAGAACCCGTCGCGGCGCAAAGGTTCGGCGCTTATCCGTCCCTTGCCCGCAATATCGTGCGTCCGGTGAGTCCGACCCGACTTTACCGGCGGCAAAAGCCACGCAAGCGGAGCTTGCCCCGCCGCGCCGGGTCTGCCCTGCGAGGGCGCGGCGGAATCAGCTTTTGCCGCCGTCCGGGCCTGCGCGCCTGGCGCGGCCTTTCCCGGCGCCCTCGTTGCCCGCCGTACCGGCGGACTTGGCGCCTGCCTTGCCGCTGCGGCCGTTGGCGCTGCCGTTGTTGGCGCCTTTCGCGCCGGCCTTCGCGCCGGCCGCCTTCTTCGCGGGCGCGCGCTTGGCCGCCGGCTGCCCCGTCGGGCCGGTTCCCGACGGGACTGGCGCCTCCGTCGCGCCGCCGCCGGGTACGCCGAAGCCGCCCATGTTGCCAAGCGACGCGAGGCTGGCGGCCGCGGCGGTACTCGCGATCTGGTTGAACTGCTGCTGGACCATGTCCCACCACAGGTTGGCATGGGCGGCCGGTTCGGGCGCGGCGGAGGCGCCCGCGGTGGCGCCGGCACCGGCCGCCTCCCCGGCAGACGAGGGCTCGAACGGGGGCTGGCCCGGAATGGGTTCTTCCTCGTCCTCCTCGTTATTGTCGGCGTCGGGATCGTGGCCCGCCGCCGACGGCTGCGCCGGCTCCGGGCGGGTGTCCCGGCGGGGCGGCGAGGCGCTCGGCGCGTTGGCCGCGCGCGCCACGTTTTCCATCGCGCTCTGCATGGCTTCCGGAGACAGCGCGTTGCCGAAGGTCTTGAGCGCGACCAGCGTGGCGCGCTGCACCTCCAGGCCCTGGATGGTGGTGCGCAGCAGGTTGGTGTTCAACTGCAGCCAGCTCTCCACCGTCTTCAGTTCCTGGATGCGCCTGTCCACTTCCTCCAGGTCCATCGGCGGGGTCATCGACGAGAGCCCTGGCATCAGGCCGGCGGGCATGCCCGCGGCGTTGCCCCACATCTTGCGCAGGAACTCGAAGCCGTCGTTGAAATCGGGAATCTGTCCAAACATGGTGTCGCCTCCGGTGCCGTGGCGCGCGGATGCGCGGCCGTGGGTCTGTCTGCCTGACTGCTTGTGCCAGCCATGCTGCGGTCCTGCGCCTGTCGCCGCTACTTCGCCGTCAGTCGAAGCGCGGCGGCCGCTTTTCCCGCAGGCTCGCCATGCCCTCGTGCACATCCGGCCCGGCGAAGCCCATGAATTCGAGCGCCAGCGAGGTATCGAAGGCGGGGCCCGCCATCCGCAGCCAGTTGTTCAGCGCGTACTTGGTCCAGCGGATTGCGCTTTGCGATCCGGCGGCCAGCCGGTTGGCGACCTCGAAGGCCTTGCCGACCAGCTCGCCCTCGTCCACCGCCAGCGATACCAGGCCGATGCGCTCGGCCTCTTCGCCGCTGACCGACTCGCATAGCATCAGATAGTACTTGGCCTTCGCCATCCCGCACAGCAGCGGCCACACGATGGCGGCGTGGTCGCCGGCCGCCACGCCCAGCCGGGTATGGCCATCGACGATGCGGGCGGTGCGCGCGGCGATCGAGATATCGGCGAGCAGTCCCGCCACCAGGCCCGCGCCGACCGCCGGCCCGTGCATGGCGGACACCACGGGCTTGTCGCAGTTGACGAGGTTGTAGACGAGGTCGCGCGCCTCGTGCCAGACGCGCGTGCGGGTGGCGAAGTCGTTGGACATTTCCTCGACCAGCGCCAGGTCGCCTCCCGCGGAGAAGCCCTTGCCCTCGCCGCGGATCAGCGCGACGCGCACGTCGGGGTCGGCAGAGACGTCGCGCCAGATTTCCGCCAGTTCGCGATGCATGTTGGCATCCGCGGTGGCGAGTTTCTGGTTGGCCGACTGCGCGGCGCCCATGACGATTTCGAGGATGGGCCCGTGCTGGCGCAGGGTCAGCGCGCTGTAGCGCGCATAGCGCGGCGAGAGCGGGGACGACGGGGAGGGGGACGGTGCGGAGGCAGGCGTGGCGGTCATCGGAGGGGCTGGCGCGAGCCAGTTCGGTCGACGGCGTAGTGGGACCGGGCCTAGCGGCACGGCGCGGGAATCGGACCGGCGACTGCTTTCGCCGACCGATCGGTCGGCAAATTATATGCAATCCCCGGGCCGCCTCAACGCCGTGTTTCCCCCAACGCGGCGTCCCGTGCCTGGACTTACGCCGGCGGGGCCACCACCTGGTCGATGGCGCCGAAGATGCTGCGCCCCTGCGCGTCCAGCATCTCGATCCGGACCGCGTCGCCGTACTTCATGAATTCGGTGACCGGCTTGCCGCCGTCGATCGTCTCCAGCGTCCGCTTCTCTGCGATGCAGGCGTATCCCTTGCCGCGATCCACGTTGGAGATGGTTCCCGAGCCGACGATGCTGCCGGCGCGCGCATTGCGCGTCTTGCACAGATGGGCGATCAACTGGCCGAAGTCGAACACCATGTCGGTGCCGCAGTCCGGCGTGCCGACCTTCTTGCTGTTCCACCAGATCGACAGCGGCAGATGCACCTTGCGATCGCGCCAGGCGTCGCCCAGTTCGTCGGGGGTCACGGCAACCGGCGAGAAGGCGGTGGCCGGCTTGCTCTGGAAGAAGCCGAAGCCCTTGGACAGTTCGGCGGGAATCAGATTGCGCAGCGAGACATCGTTGACGAGCACCACCAGCCGGATGCTCTCCGCGGCCTGCTCCGGCGTCGCCCCCATGCGCACGTCGCCCGTGATAACCGCCACCTCGCCCTCGAAGTCGATGCCGTAGCTCTCGCTGGCGCAGACGATATCGTCCTGCGGGCCGATGAAGTCGTCGGAGCCGCCCTGGTACATCAGCGGGTCGGTCCAGAACTCGGGCGGCATCTCGGCGCCGCGCGCCTTGCGCACCAGTTCGACGTGGTTGACGTAGGCCGAGCCGTCGGCCCACTGGTACGCGCGCGGCAGCGGCGCCATGCAGTGCTTCGGATCGAACGCGAAGGGGTGGCGCGCGCGGCCGGCGTTGAGCGCGTCGTACAGGTCCTGCAGCTGGGGCGCGTAGAAGGACCAGTCGTCCAGCACGGTCTGCAGCTTGCCGGCGATGTCGGTGGCGTAGTGCGCGGTCTTCAGGTCGCGCGACACGACCACGAGCTGGCCGTCGCGGGAGCCGTCCTTGAGGGTGGCGAGTTTCATCGATGTTCCTGCGTCATGACGGGGCCGGCGGCGCGCCGGCGCTGGTAGGCCGCTAGTCTACCCGTGATGCGGCGCCGCATTTTCGCGGTGGGGCCGCCGGACGAAGCGCGCGGGGCTTAAAAATTGGTAAATTCATTTCGCTATAGTAAATTGGTCCCGCCGCTCCCGGCCACGCCGGCCCGGGCCGCGCCAACCGAAAGACCCCGCATGACAGAACCAGACGACGACGACTCCAGGCTGCGCTCCGGCATCCAGTCCATCGAGGTAGGCTTCAAGCTGTTGCAGGCGCTCGCCGCCTCGCCGCGCGCGATGATGCTGCGCGATCTGGCGGCCGCCGCCGACATGAATCCGGCCAAGGCGCACCGCTATCTGGTCAGCTTCCAGCGCCTGGGCGTGGTCGCCCAAGACCCCGTGGGCGGGCGCTACGATCTCGGGCCGTTCGCGCTGCAGCTGGGCCTGGCGGGGCTGAACCGGCTGGACCCCGTGAAGAAGGCGCGGCCCATCCTGTCGCAACTGCGGGACGAAATCGACCAGACGGCGGGCATCGCGGTATGGGGCAACCATGGCCCCACCATCGTGCACTGGGAAGAGTCGAGCCATCCCGTGACCGTCAGCCTGCGCCTGGGCGATGTCATGCCCATGCTCAATTCGGCCACCGGCCGCCTGTTCGGCGCCTATCTGCCGCGCCGCCAGACGCTGCCGCTGATCGAGCGCGAGCTGCGGGAACGCCAGCAGGACGAGGTGCCCGACCTGCCCCGCACCTTGGCCGACTACGATGCCGTCTGCGCGGACGTGCGTGCGCACGGCGCGGCGCGCATCCGCGGCGGGGTGCTGCCCGGTATCAACGCGATCTCGATGCCGGTGTTCGATGCCAACGGCCATGTGGCGATGGCATTGATCGTGCTCGGCGCCCAGAGCGTGTTCGATGCAGAATGGGGCGGCGCGGTGGACCGCCGCGTGCGCGCCATCGCGCAACAGATCTCGACGGAACTTGGATACCTTGGCGGGCAAACGCCGGCCGGAGACGCCGGCCACTCCTGAAGGCAAGACCGGGCGCCGCCTGCGCTGGGCGGTGGCGATCGCGCTCGTGGTGGGCGCCCATCTGCTGGTCTGGGTCGGCCTCGTGCGCATGCCCGGCCCTGCGCTGCCCCTCGCCCCGGACCTGCCGGTGCTGGAGGCCATCCTCGTGCCGCCGCAGCCGGTCGCCGTGCCGCCGCCCCGGCCCCGGCCGCCGCCCAAGGCCACGAGGCCGGCCCCTCCCGCGCCGGCGCCCGAACCCGACGCCGCGCCGCCGCTCGCCACCTCCGAAGGCGGCGATACCACCACGGCCGCCGGCAGCGGCGGCGAGGGCACGGCGCCGGCCGCCCCGCCCGGACCGCCCGCGGCGCCTGCGGCAGGCGCCCCGCAGGAGCCGGCCGCACCCGCGCTGCGCTACGCCGCGCCGCCGTCCACGACGCTGCGCTACGCCAGCTTCGTCAACGGCGTGCAGAACCCGGACGGCAATATCCAGTGGGAGCAGGGCGGCGGCCGCTACCGGCTGTCCGTCGAAATGCGCATGCTCTGGTTCCGCTTCGCCTTTCGCAGCGAGGGCGCGCTGGATGAGCGCGGTCTCGCGCCCGAGCGCTACGAGGAGGAGCGGCGCAAGCGCAAGCAGGCGGTGCGCTTCGATCGCGCGGCGCGCACCCTGGTCTTCGAGGCGGCCGGACGGCAGGAGCCGCTGCCCGAGGGCGTGCAGGACCGCTTCAGCGTGTTCCTGCAACTGGTGGGACTGGTGCGCGGCAACCCGCAGCGCTATGCCACGCCGGGCGTCACCGAAACGTTTCAGGTGGCCGATACGCGTGACCTGGAACCGATGCGCGTGCAGTATGTCGGGGAAGAAGAGGTCGATACCGGCAACGGCTTCGTGCGCGCCCGGCATTTCATCCGGTTGCCGCGCCGCGCCGACGACCACCGCCGGGTCGAGGTCTGGCTGGCCGAGGCGGTGGGCTGGATGCCGGTCAAGCTGCGCCAGACCGAACCCGATGGCACGCAGATCGACCTGATACTGCGCGGCGGCTAGCGCGTCGCGGTCCCATTCACGTCTTCCCGTCAGGAGCCGTCATGACCAGCAATCTGCCCCCCTTCGAAACGCGCCGGATTTCCGTCGGCGACATCGAGCTGCAAGTCCGCATCGACGGGGCCGACGGCCCCTGGGTGATCCTGTCCCACGCGCTCGGCGCCGACCACACGCTGTGGGATGCCACCGCCGCGCACCTGGCCGGCCGCTATCGCGTGCTGCGCTATGACATCCGCGGGCACGGCAAGAGCGGCGCGCCTGTCGGTCCGTACACGATGACCCGGCTGGCCGACGATGTGGTCGCGCTGATGGATGCGCTCGAAGTGCCGCAGGCGCATTTCGTCGGACTGTCGCTGGGCGGCATGATCGGCCAGACGCTGGGCGTGCGCCATCCCGAACGCCTGCTGTCGCTGACGCTGGCCGACACCACGCGCCGCACGCCGATGGAGGCGCATCCGATGTGGCACGAGCGGATCGGCCATGCGGAAGCGCACGGCATGGCAGGCGTGGTGGACGGCGCCCTGCAGCGCTGGCTGACCGCTCCCTGGCGCGCCAGCCATCCGGACGAGGTCGAGCGCATCCGCCGCATGGTGCTCGCCACGCCGGTCCACGGCTACGTCGGCGCGTGCCTGGCCATTCTCGAATACGACCTGGACCAGGCGATCGGCCGCATCCATTGCCCCACGCTGGTGGTGGTGGGCGAGCAGGACCAGGGCACCCCCGTGGCCGAGGCCGAGGCGATCGCCAGCGCCATTCCCGGGGCGCGGCTGGAGATCGTCCCCGAGGCCGCCCACCTGCCGCCGGTGGAGCAGCCCGCCCGTTTCGGGGAGATCCTCGACGGATTCCTGGGGCGCGCCGCTTGCGGCACGCAGTGTGATACGCCGTAATAATTGGCCGGCGCTTTTCTCCGCTGGGCCCAGAACTTGCACGCCATAGAAGTGCCCAATCTGTGGAGGGCGCACCGAATCCGAGTCGTTCCGAAGCCTGGCATGGCTTGAAATCGCTGCAGTCACCCTCAGCTTAGAGGTGAATTTGCGGAAGAAGACCGCTTTTTATCCGGTCGAGCAACAATCAACAAACCACTTCCGCTTGACCCATGACAGCCAGGAGGTTTGCCATGCAGATGATCTACAACAGCGACAACTATTGCATCGTGGAATTCGGTGCCGACGTCGAGCATGCACCTCTCGCTTCCGGCGGCTACGAGATCGTGGACAAGAATCTGAAGCGCGAGATCTTTCTCGGCGGAGAACTGGCCGAGCATTTCCGCGCCGACGTGAAACGTCTGATCGAGAGCGAACCGTCGGTGGAGGAGGTGGATGACTTTCTTGCGAAGTTCGACACCGTGATGACGCATCCCCTGGTCATGCACTGAGCCGCCGCGGTCTTGCCGCTATCCATAAAGAACGACGCCCGCTTCGCGGGCGTTTTTTTCAACCGCGACCGATCGCGGCTTCAATATTGCTCCCAGGGCATGCCGTCGTGCCGCCAGCCGTTGACGGTATTGCGATGGCGCTGCGCATCCAGATCGCCCTCGAAGCCATGCAGCACGTTGTACACATTGGTAAAGCCCGCGCCTTCCAGCGCCTGGGCGGCCGCGTTGGAGCGGTTGCCGCTGCGGCAGATCAGCAGCACGGGACGGGCGGATGCGTGCCCGGCCAGCTTTTTCACCGCCTGCACGAAATGCGGGTTGACCTCCCAGTCCGGTCCGTCGTTCCAGGGCACGTTGTGCGCGCCCTTGGGGTGGCCGACAAACAGATATTCCATTTCGCTGCGGCAGTCGACGAACAGCGCGTCGGGGGCATCGGCAAGGAGCGCCTGGGCGTCGGCGGGAGTGAGGTGTCGCATGGCGTGGCGCCTGGGGCAGGAGGATGGCCCGAGTGTAGGCGCGCCGGCCCTTGCGCCGCAAGCCGCCGCCCCGCGTCCGGCGGGGCCAACTGCTAAAATCGCTGTCTTTTCCCCGTAACGAGCCTTTGCCATGAGCGCCGCCCCGAGTTCCGCCTCCCGCCCCGCCGCGCCAAGTCCGCGCCCCGATGCGCGGCCCTATGCGCGACCCTATACCCGGGCCGCGGTCCTGCCGCGGCTGCTGCGCGAGCGCATCCTGATCCTGGACGGCGCGATGGGCACCATGATCCAGCGCTACAAGCTGGGCGAGGCCGACTACCGGGGCGAGCGCTTCGCCGACCACCACGTCGACGTCAAGGGCAACAACGAATTGCTGGTGCTGACCCGCCCGGCCGTCATCAGCGAGATCCACGAGCAATACCTGGCCGCCGGGGCCGACCTGATCGAGACCAATACCTTCGGCGCCACCCGCGTGGCGCAGGAAGACTACAAGATGGCCGATCTGGCCTACGAGATGAACGTGGAGGCCGCGCGCCTGGCCCGCGCGGCCTGCGACAAGTACAGCACGGCGGACAAGCCCCGCTTCGTCGCCGGCGCCTTCGGGCCCACGCCCAAGACGGCGAGCATCTCCCCCGACGTCAACGACCCGGGCGCGCGCAACGTGACCTTCGAGGAATTGCGCCAGTCCTACTACGAGCAGGGCAAGGGGCTGATGGAAGGCGGCGCGGACGTGTTCCTCGTCGAGACCATCTTCGACACGCTGAACGCCAAGGCCGCGCTGTTCGCCATCGACCAGCTCTTCGAGGACACGGGCGAACGCCTGCCGGTCATGATCTCCGGCACCGTCACCGACGCCTCCGGCCGCATCCTGTCGGGCCAGACCGTGGAGGCGTTCTGGAACAGCCTGCGCCACGCCAGCCCGATTACCTTCGGCCTGAACTGCGCGCTGGGCGCCGCGCTGATGCGTCCCTATGTGGCCGAGCTGGCCAAGGTCTGCGACGCGGCGATCTCGTGCTACCCGAACGCCGGCCTGCCCAACCCGATGAGCGACACCGGCTTCGACGAAACGCCCGATGTCACCTCGTCGCTGGTCGACGAGTTCGCGGCGTCGGGGCTGGTCAACCTGGTTGGCGGCTGCTGCGGCACCACGCCAGAACATATCGCGGCGATCGCTCAGCGCGTGGCCAGCCGCAAGCCGCGCGCCTGGCCGGGCCAGTACCGCGACCCGGACGCTGGCGGCGACAGCCCCGCCGCCGCATGAATCGCCCCGCGCCCCAAGACACAGAATCCGCCATGACCACCGCTACCCTTGCCCCGCGCCCGATGCGCCTTGCCGGCCTCGAGCCGTTTTCCATCGACGAGGGCACGCTGTTCGTCAACGTCGGCGAACGCACCAACGTGACCGGCTCGAAAGCCTTCGCGCGGATGATCCTGAACGGCCAGTTCGACGAGGCGCTGGCGGTCGCGCGCCAGCAGGTCGAGAACGGCGCGCAGATCATCGACATCAACATGGACGAGGCCATGCTGGACTCGAAGGCCGCGATGGTTCGCTTCCTGAACCTGATCGCCTCCGAGCCCGATATCGCGCGCGTGCCGATCATGATCGATTCCTCGAAGTGGGAAGTGATCGAGGCCGGGCTGCAATGCGTGCAGGGCAAGGCGGTGGTCAACTCCATTTCGCTCAAGGAAGGCGAGGAGCAGTTCCGCCACCATGCCGCGCTGATCCGCCGCTATGGCGCGGCCGCCGTGGTGATGGCCTTCGACGAGCAGGGCCAGGCCGATACCTACGCGCGCAAGACCGAGATCTGCAAGCGCAGCTATGACGTGCTGGTCAACGAGGTCGGTTTTCCGCCCGAGGACATCATCTTCGATCCGAACATCTTCGCGGTGGCCACCGGCATCGAGGAACACAACAACTACGCGGTGGACTTCATCGAGGCCACGCGCTGGATCAAGCAGAACCTGCCGTACGCCAAGGTCAGCGGCGGCGTGTCGAACGTGTCGTTCTCGTTCCGCGGCAACGACGTGGTCCGCGAGGCCATCCATACGGTGTTCCTGTACCACGCCATCAAGGCCGGCATGGACATGGGCATCGTCAATGCCGGGCAGCTCGGCGTCTACGATCAGCTCGACCCCGAGCTGCGCGAGCGCGTGGAAGACGTGGTGCTGAACCGCCGGGCCGATTCGACCGACCGGCTGCTGGAGATCGCCGACCGCTTCAAGGGCGGCGGCGCGAAGCGGGAGGAAAACCTGCAGTGGCGCGGCACGCCGGAGGCACCGGTGCCGGTCGCGGACCGCCTCGCGCACGCGCTGGTCCACGGCATCACGACCTTTATCGTCGAGGACACGGAAGAAGCGCGCCAGCAGATCGCCGCGCGCGGCGGCCGGCCCATCGAGGTCATCGAAGGCCCGCTGATGGACGGCATGAACGTGGTCGGCGACCTGTTCGGCGCGGGCAAGATGTTCCTGCCGCAGGTGGTCAAGAGCGCCCGCGTGATGAAGCAGGCCGTGGCCCATCTGCTGCCCTTCATCGAGGAGGAGAAGCGGCTGCTGGTCGAGGCGGGCGGCGAGGTCCGCTCGCGCGGCAAGATCGTGATCGCCACCGTCAAGGGCGACGTGCACGACATCGGCAAGAACATCGTGTCGGTGGTGCTCCAGTGCAACAACTTCGAAGTGGTCAACATGGGTGTGATGGTCCCGTGCAACGAGATCCTGGCCAAGGCCAAGGTCGAGGGCGCGGACATCGTCGGGCTGTCGGGCCTGATCACGCCGTCGCTGGAGGAGATGGCCTATGTGGCCGCCGAGATGCAGCGCGACGACTATTTCCGCATCAAGAAGATTCCGCTGCTGATCGGCGGCGCGACCACCTCGCGCGTGCATACCGCGGTCAAGATCGCGCCGAACTACGAGGGCCCGGTGGTCTACGTGCCGGACGCCTCCCGTTCGGTCAGCGTGGCTTCCAGCCTGCTGTCGGACGAGGGCGCGGCGCGCTACCTGGACGAGCTGAAGACGGACTACGAGCGCATCCGCCACCAGCACGCCAGCAAGAAGGCTACGCCGATGGTGTCGCTGGCCAAGGCGCGCGCCAACAAGACGCCGGTCGACTGGTCTGGCTACGTGCCGCCCAAGCCCCGGTTCGTCGGCCGGCGCGTGTTCCGCAACTACGATCTGGCCGAGCTGGCCGACTATATCGACTGGGCGCCGTTCTTCCAGACGTGGGACCTGGCCGGCAAGTTTCCGGCGATCCTCAACGACGAGATCGTCGGGGAGTCGGCGCGCCGGGTGTTCTCGGACGGCAAGGCGATGCTCTCGCGCATCATCCAGGGCCGCTGGCTGACCGCCAACGGCGTGATCGCACTGCTGCCTGCCAATACGGTCAACGACGACGATATCGAGATCTACACCGACGAGACGCGCAGCGAAGTCGCGCTGACCTGGCACAACCTGCGCCAGCAGAGCGAGCGCGCGGTGATCGACGGCGTGATGCGGCCCAACCGCTGCCTGGCCGACTTCGTTGCGCCCAAGGACAGCGGCATCGCGGACTATGTCGGGCTGTTCGCCGTGACGGCCGGGCTCGGCGTCGAGAAGAAGGAGGCGCAGTTCGAGGCGGACCATGACGACTACAGCGCCATCATGCTCAAGGCGCTGGCCGACCGCTTCGCCGAGGCCTTCGCCGAATGCCTGCACCGGCGGGTGCGCACGGACCTGTGGGGCTATGCGGCGGACGAGGCGCTGTCCAACGACGAGCTCATCGCCGAGTCGTACCGCGGCATCCGACCGGCGCCCGGCTACCCGGCCTGCCCGGAGCACACCGTCAAGCGGCCGATGTTCGAGGTGCTGAACGCCGGCGAGATCGGCATGGCGCTGACCGATGCGCTGGCCATGACGCCGGCGGCCTCGGTCAGCGGTTTCTATCTGTCGCACCCGGACGCGACCTACTTCAGCGTCGGCAAGATCGGGCAGGACCAGCTGGACGACATGGTGGCACGCCGCGGCGAGGAGCGGCGCGAACTGGAGCGGGCGCTGGCGCCGAATCTGTAGGCACCCGGCCCGCCCGGCGGCGGCGCGCAAAGCAAAAGGGACGGCTCGGCCGTCCCTTTTTTTCATGCGGGTTTGACGTTCTGGTGTCAGCCTGACACCGACAGTCCGTGCGACTTGTAAGGACTACAATGCTTCAGTCCGCAGCACACGCTGTCCCGGCGTCCGGGGCGACACCCCACCGACAGGGAGAACTCCATGATTCGCGTTTTGATCGCCGACGATCATCAGATCGTCCGCGCCGGTCTGCGCCAGTTTATTTCCGACGAGCCCGATATCCGCGTCGAGGGCGAAGCCGCCAGCGGCGACGAAGTCATGACGCGGCTGCGCGAGAGCGAGTTCGACGTGGTGGTGCTCGACATCTCGATGCCGGACCGCAACGGCATCGACGTGCTGAAGCTGATCCGCCAACGCTACCCCGACCTGCCCGTGCTGATCCTGTCCACCTACCCGGAGGACCAGTACGCGATCAACCTGATCCGCCAACGCTACCCCGACCTGCCCGTGCTGATCCTGTCCACCTACCCGGAGGACCAGTACGCGATCAACCTGATCCGCGCTGGCGCGTCCGGCTACCTGACCAAG
>NZ_CAJZAH010000006.1 GCF_914271545.1 Cupriavidus respiraculi | reverse complement strand
GGGCGCGCGTGCGGCCACGGGTGCCGCCGCGGCAACCTCGCGGACGGCGGCCGCCGGTGCCGCGCCGGCGGGACGGGCGCGCGGTGCCTGCGCCCCGGCCCCGCCGCTGCCGCCCGCACCAGCCGCCGGCGCCGGATCGCCCGACGGCCGGAAGGCCAGCATCCGCAGCAGCGTCATGGTGAAGCCGGCGTATTCGTCCGGTGCCAGGGCCAGTTCGTTGCGGCCGAGATTGGCGATCTGGTAGAACAGCTGCACTTCCTGCGCATCGAAGGCGGCGGCCAGCCGGCGCACGTCGCCCGCTTCGGGCCATTCGTCCTGCACCGCGCTCGGCACGGCCTGCGCCAGCGCGATCTTGTGCAGCAGCGAACCCAAGTCCTGCAGCGCGCCGGCGAACGACAGGCTGCGATCGGCCATGCCGTCGGCCACGGCCAGCATCGCGGCCCCGTCCTCGGCCAGCAGCGCGTCCAGCAGCTGGATCAGGAAGCTCTGGTCGATGGCGCCCAGCATGCCGCGCACCGCCTCCTCCGAGACCTGGCCCGCGCTGTAGGCGATGGCCTGGTCCGTCAGCGACAGCGCATCGCGCATTGAACCGTGCGCGGCCTGTGCGAGCAGGCGCAGCGCATTGCCGTCGTGGCCGATGCCCTCCTCGCCCAGGATGCGTTCGAGATGGCCGACGATATGGCCCGGGGGCATCTGCTTCAGATTGAACTGCAGGCAGCGCGACAGCACCGTGACGGGAATCTTCTGCGGATCGGTGGTGGCGAGGATGAACTTGACGTGTCCGGGTGGCTCCTCCAGCGTCTTCAACATGGCGTTGAAGGCGTGGTTGGTCAGCATATGGACTTCGTCGATCATGTAGACCTTGAAGCGGCCGCTGGCCGGCGCATACACCGCCTTGTCCAGCAGCTGCGCCATCTCGTCCACGCCGCGGTTGGAGGCGGCGTCCATCTCGATATAGTCGACGAAGCGGCCCGCGTCGATCTCGGTGCAGGCGCGGCACACGCCGCAGGGCTGGGCGGTGATGTCGCCGTTGCCGTCAGGGCCGGTGCAGTTCAGCGCCTTGGCGAGAATCCGCGACAGGGTCGTCTTGCCGACGCCGCGGGTGCCGGTAAACAGATAGGCGTGATGGAGCCGCTGCTGTTCCAGCGCGTGCGTGAGGGCGCGGACCACGTGCTCCTGGCCGACCAGCGTGGTGAAATCCCTGGGGCGCCATTTGCGCGCTAGAACTTGATAACTCATGGCGGCGATTGTAGCAAAGGGCGCCCCCGCCCCGGCGAGATTCGGGCCGATGCCGGCCCGGCCGGACCCGCGCCCGCCCGCGGCCTAGCCGCACTCCCCCACATACCCGCAGTTGGCGCACTTGGCGCAGCCGTCGACCTTGTGCAGGGCATGCGCGCCGCAGTCCGGGCACGGCTTGCCGGAGCCCACGCCGGGCGAGGCGATCGCGCGCGCCGACGAGCCGGTAGCCAGCCCCGGCGCCGCGGCCGCCAAGTCGTCCACGGTCCCGCCATCGTCGCGCAGCGCGAGCCGGGCCGCCAGCGTGGGCACGGGCACCTGCGCGCCTTCCGGGTCCAGGAAGCCGCGCTTGATCAGGATGCGCTGCAGGGCGTAGCCGATCGCGGCCACCTCGGAGTCGTGAAAGCGCGGCACCTCGCTGCCGTCCTGCCGCGTCAGCACGCCGTAGCGCACCGTGCCCTTGTCCCACACCACGCTGCGCATGTCGGCCACGGCCTTGGCGATCGAGCCGCCCGAGCGCGCCACCATCGACAGCAGCCGCATGGTGGAGGTGATCCACTGCTGCCCTTCGCTGCGCTGCCCGGCCGGCATGAAGAACTCGACCGGGCGTTCGATGGTGACCGGCTGGCCGTCGTGGAAGCCGCTCACGCGCATGAAGTTGACGGTCAGGTAGACCGTCTTGTGCCCCTCGTACGTCAGGTACTCGACCTTGGACGTGACACCCTCCAGGTCGCCCAGCGGCCGGCTTTCGAAGGGCCGGCGCAGCGGATCGTCGGCGGGCGCGCCCGGGCCGGCGGACGAACCGGCGGGCGCGGGCACCGACAGCACCGCGCCCAGCACGCTGTTGGGCCGGTAGGTCGCCAGCCCCTTCAGTCCCGCCTTCCACGCCTCGAAGTACAGGTTGCGGAAGGCTTCGTACGGATAGTCCTCGGGCACGTTGACGGTCTTGCTGATGCTGGTGTCGACATAGGGCTGCACGGCCTCCAGCATCTTCATATGGTCCAGCGCGGACATCTGCAGCGCGGTCACGAAGCTGTCGGGCAACTGCGCGACGTCGCCGCCCAGATGCCGGTACAGGCGCCACGCGTGGTCGGCCACCTCGAACACCTTGTAGCTGTCGTCGGCCATGCGCTTGCGGCGGCTGTAGGTCCACGAGAACGCGGGCTCGATGCCGTTCGAGGCGTTGTCGGCGAACGCCAGCGTGATGGTGCCGGTGGGCGCGATGGACAGCAGGTGCGAATTGCGGATGCCATCGCGGCGGATCGCGGCGCGCACCGCCTCCGGCAGGCGGGCCACGAAACCGCCGCGCAGATAGGCGTCGGCGTCGTACAGCGGGAACGCGCCCTTTTCGCGCGCCAGTCCGGTCGAGGCCAGATAGGCGGTGTCGCGCATGGTCTGCGCGATGCGCGCGGCCAGTTCGCGTCCCGCCTCGCTGTCGTAGCGGATGCCCAGCATCACCAGCGCGCTGCCCAGGCCGAGAAAGCCGAGCCCGATGCGGCGCTTGGCCATCGCCTCGGCACGCTGCTCCGGCAGCGGCCAGAACGTGATGTCGAGCACGTTGTCGAGCATGCGCACCGCCACGCGCACCACCTGCGCAAAGGCGTCGAAGTCGAATTCCGCGTCGGCGGCAAACGGCTGGCGCACGAAGCGCGTCAGGTCGATCGAGCCCAGGTCGCAGCAGCCATACGAGGGCAGCGGCTGCTCCGCGCACGGATTGGTGGCCTCGATGCGTTCGCAGTAGTACAGGTTGTTGTCGTCGTTGATATGGGACAGGAACAGGATGCCCGGCTCGGCATGATCGTAGGTGGCCTGCATGACCTGGTCCCACAGTTGCCGCGCGGGCACGCGCCGGTAGACCCACATGCCGTCGGCGCGGCGCGTGGCCCCGGCCGCGATGGCGTCGGCGCCGGGCTCGGCTTCGTGCACCAGCTCAACCTCGCCGTCCGCCTCGACTGCCTGCATGAAGGCATCGCTGACGCCGATCGAGATATTGAAGTTGGTCAGCTCGCCATTGTCCTTGGCATGGATGAAGGTTTCGATATCGGGATGGTCCGCGCGCAGCACGCCCATCTGCGCGCCGCGCCGCGAGCCGGCCGACTCGACGGTCGCGCACGAGGCGTCGAACACCTTCATGAACGAGACCGGTCCCGACGCGCGCGAATGGGTGCCGCGCACCAGCGCACCCGCGGGGCGGATGGCGGAGAAGTCGTAGCCCACGCCGCCGCCGCGCCGCATGGTCTCGGCGGCCTGCGCCACCGCGCTGTAGATGCTGGGCTTGCCGTCCCGCGGCTCCGACACCGAATCGCCGACCGGCTGCACGAAGCAGTTGATCAGCGTGGCCTGGATGCCCGTACCCGCGGCCGACGCGATCCGCCCCGCGGGCACGAAGCCGTTCTGCTGCGCTTCGAGAAAGCGCTGGGTCCAGGCTTCGCGCTGGTCCGGCGCCTCGGCCTCGGCCAATGCCCGCGCGACGCGCGCGCGGACCTGCGCGATGCTGGTCTCGCCGTCCTTGGCGTACTTCTCCAGCAGTACCTCGGTGGAGATTTCCTGCGCCGGCATGCCGGCATGGATCATCTGGTCGTTGGCATTCATCGCTTACCGTTCTCCATCACGTGGAACGCGGGCCGTGCTGACCGGCCGCGGACGCCGGCCCGCATGTCCGCTTCGTCGCGCCCGCTTCATCCCGCCCGCTTCGTCGCGCCATTTCCTTGCCCGAATCGCGCAATGCCAAGCATTTCTGGCGCGACTCTTACGCTCTGGGTTACAATGCGCACCGGACGGGCCTCCTCGCATGGTGGCGCGGTCAACCTGGTCAGGTCGGGAACGAAGCAGCCATAGCCGTTTTCCATCAGTGCCGAGGGTCAGGCTCGTCCCCCTTCTTCCGTTCGTCCGTTCATCCCCCGCTTTGCCTTTGCATCCCGCGCACGCGCATTGGCCGCCCATTGGCCGCCCAACGGCCGCGCGGTGGCTTCACGCGTCGCGAACCGGCGCCTTGAGCGACATGTTAGTCCCAACATGCCGCCCCGTCCCGCGCCCGCCTTCCCTCAGAACAGCGAAGCCTGCCGCGCCAGCGGCGTGGCCACCAGATTCTCCACCGCTATCCATGCCCCATCGGCCGTCGCCACGCCGGACTCGACGCGCTTGCCCGGGAACATCGGCCGCACCGCGGCCTCGTACCGCCGCAGTTGCGCTGCGTAGCTGGCGTGCTCCTGCGGCAGCAGCCGCAGCTTGTAGTCGACGATGACGATGCGGTCCGGATAGTGGATCAGGCGATCGATGCGCAGCAGCCGGCCGCGCGCGTCATAGAGTTCGACCTCGTTGCGTGCATCCGCCTCCGGACCCGGGAACAGCATGGGCCGCAGCGCGGGCGCAGCCAGCATGGTCTGCGCGGCCTGCACGGCGGCATGCACCTGCTCGCGCCACTGGGCGCGCGCCTCGGCGGTCGCGACGCCGGCCAGCGGGAACCAGCGCATCACCGTATCGGTATCGGGCACCGCGTCGAACGCGCCGGGATAGCGCGTGATCCGCTCCAGCAGTGCGTGCACCAGTTCGCCGTGCCTGGCCGCCGCGGCGTCGAACACGATTTCCTCTTCCAGGACCGCGTCGCCATCCGCCTGCTCGTCCGCGTCGCCGCGCATGGGCACGGGCGCGAGCGCGTCGCCGGCATCGTGGAAACGCACGCGGAAGTCGGTGTAGCGCACGCGGCCGTCGTCGCGCCCGGCGTCCACGCGCCACTGCGCGGAGCGCGGCGGGTAGGCCTCGATCGTCTCCCCCGTGCCCGCCGCCTGCAGCCGCACATACCAGCTGCCGGCCACCTCGGCGCCGGGCTCGTCGCCCGACGCGCGGCCATTGGCCTTGCCGCGCTGCACGCCGCTGACCAGCAGACCCTGGCGCGCGCGCGTCATCGCCACGTACAGCAGGTTCCAATTCTCGCGCTCGGCCAGCGCCGCCTCGGCCTCGAAGCGCGCGCAGCGAGCGCGTCCGCGCTCGCTGCGCTTGCCGTAGGCGGAGAAGTGCACGGGCGCCGGCGACGACGGCGGCCAGTCGATCAGGATGCCGGCACGGTCCGGCGCCGGCTCGCTATGGTTGGCGTCGAGCAGTACCACGAACGGCGCCTCCAGCCCCTTGGCCGCATGCACGGTCAGGATATGCACGGCGTCGAGGGACCCCGCCGCATCGTCGGCGGCCTGGTCCTCCACCGCCTCGTCGATACTGTCGCCCTGGTCTCCCATGCCGCCCTCGTCCGGGCTTTCCGCTTCGTCGCCGCGGCGGATCGCCTGCAGCTCGTCGATGAACTTCGGCAGGCTCGGATAGCGGCCGCCGTCCAGGTCGAGCGACAGCTTCAGAAACGCATCGAGATTGGCCAGCACCTGCTCGCGGATCTCCGCCGGCGCGGCCTCGGCATAGCGGCGGCGCACCTCGCCGCCGTGATAGATGTGGTCGATCAGATCGTGCACCGGCCGGTGCGGCGCGATGCGCAGCCAGTGGGCCAGCCGCGCGATGCCGTCGCGCAGCGCGATGGACGCGTGCGCCGGCAGCGGCGTCGACGTCAGCCTTGCCCACCAGCCGCCCTCGCCTTCGAGGCGCGCGACGAGCCGCAGGTCCTCGTCGGTGGCGCCCACCAGTGGGCTCTTGAGCACGTGGGCCAGATCCAGGTCCGATTCGGGCGTCATCAGGAAGGCCAGCAGCGCGGACAAGTCCAACGCCTCGAGGGTCGCCAGCAGCCCGCCGCGGCGCGGGCTCAGGCACGGCACGCCGGCCTCGCGGAACGCGCGCTCGTAGTCGGCCAGATGGGTCTTGCGGCGCACCAGCAGGTAGAAATCGCTCCAGCGCGCCGGCCGCGAGGCGTCGCCCTCGGGCACCGCCACCGTCTCGCGCAGATGGCGCAGCCATGCCGCCACGCGACGCCCCTCCTCGAAGCGCAACGAGTCCCCGAGCTGCGCGCGCGGCTGCGTCAGCGTGTCGCGGGAAGACGCCGCCTCGGCGGCCGCGGCGCCCGCGTCGGCCTTCGCGCTGTCTTCGCCCCCCTCGGCGTTCCCCGCCGACTCCAGCTCGGTGGCCGGCGCCACCAGCGGCAGTATCCACACCGGGCCGCCGGGCGCGGTCAGCGCCGTGGTCTGCGTGTCGTAGAGCGGATAGCGGCCCTCGGCGCGCGCGCCATCGAACACCGCGTTGACCCAGGCCAGCACCTCGGGGCTGTTGCGGCGCGTGCGATTGGTGCGCAGCACGGTGGCGCCGAACTGCTCCTGCAGCATTTCGCGCGCCGTATCGAACAGGCGCGCATCGGCGCGGCGGAAGCGATAGATGGACTGCTTGGGATCGCCCACCAGAAACACCGTGGGGCGTTCGCTCTGGTCCTGGTAGCCGGCCAGCCAGCCCTGCAGGATGCGCCATTGCAGCGGGTTGGTGTCCTGGAATTCGTCCAGCAGCAGATGGCGGTAGCGCGCATCGAGGCGCACCTGCAGATAGGTGGCGGTGTCCTCGTCCGCCATCAGCCGCGCGGCCAGCCATTCGAGATCGGCGAAGTCCATCGCGCGCTGTTCGGACTTGTGGTGCTGGTAGCGCGACAGCAGCGCGTCGCCCAGCACGTACAGGTCGCGGTTCACCGCCAGCACGGCGGCTTCGCAGCGGCGTTCGGACAGCTCGCGCAGCGCCGCGCAAATGTCGCCGTGCTCGGCCACCAGCGCGTCCACCATCGCGTCGCCGCCGGCGGCCTTGGCCAGGCCCGCGGTGCGCCGGATCGAACGCGCTTCCCCGGTGGCCGTGCAGAACGCCGACCACAGCGCCGCGAAGGCGCGCTCGGCGGGCTTGCCGGACTGCGAGCCCGCCTCGCGCCACGCGCGCACGGCGGCGAGCCCGTCGGCGATGCGCGCGGCATGGTTCTGCTCCGTCTTGCCGCCCGCGCCCAGCCGCGTGGCCATGCCTTGCAGGCTTTCCAGCCACGCCTCGTCGGCCAGCGCGACCGCCAGTACGTCGATGGTGGCGTCCTCGCCGAGATCGGCGGCCAGCGCCGCGGCGGGGTCCGCCACCTCGCGGAAGGCCAGCCATTCGCTGCGCGCATGAAACATCGCGTCGAGCAGGCCGCGCGCGGAAAATTCGCCGATGGCATCGACCAGCCGTTCGTAGGCGGCGCGCAATTCCGCATGCTGGGGCAGCGCCAGCGCGCGCCAGAACGGCGCCCACGCCTCGCGCTTCATGCGCAGCGCGTCCTCGCGCAGCGCGGCGCCCGGCACGATGCCCGAGGCCAGCGGCGCGCCGCGCAGCAGGGTGCCGAACCAGCCGTGGAAGGTATCGATGGCCATGCGGCCCGGCGACGCCAGCACGCGCGCATGCAGCGCGCGGGCGCGCGGCAGCGCGGCCTGCGCCGCCTCGGCGCTCATGCCCCGCTGCATCAGCGCGGCCACCACCGCGGCCTCGTCGTCATTCGCCAGCTGCGCCAGCACCTCGAGCAGGCGTTCGCGCATTTCCTCGGCGGCCTTGCGCGTGAAAGTGATGGCCAGGATCTGGCCGGGATCGGCGCCCGCCAGCAGCAGCCGCACCAGCCGTGCCACCAGCAGCCATGTCTTGCCGCTGCCCGCGCACGCCTCGACCACCACCGAACTGGCCGGGTCGCAGGCCGCGCGGGTGAAATCGGCCTCGGCCACCGGTGCGCCATCGCGCAGATAGGCATGCACCGTCATGCGGCTGGCCCTCCCAGATCGTCCGGCAAGGCGGTCGACTCCCAAAAGCCCTTGCGGCACAGGCCGCGGGCGTTGCAATAGGTACAGGCGCCGGCATCGCCGAACGCCGCCAGTTTCGCGCCGCCGCGCAGGCGCATCACGTCATCGCGCAACTGGCGCTCCAGCCATGCCACCGCATCGTCGAATTCGGGCAGGGACACTTCGCGCTGCGCGGCCGCGCCGCCGTCGTTCCCCGCGCCTTCGAGCGCGACCCAGCTGCCCACATGGGCATCGGCACGCAGCAGGCCGTAGAACGGCAGCTGACAGTCCTCCTCGATCTCGCGCGCCTTGCGCTTCAGGCGCGTCGCGCTCTGCGTCTTGTAGTCGAGCACGGCATGGCTGCCGTCGCGGCCCTGATCCAGGCGGTCGATGCGCCCATGCAGCCGGATCGGCTGGCCGTCCGGCATGGCCAGATCGACGCCGGCATCCAGTTCGCCGGCGCGGAAGAACCAGCCCTGCGCCTCGCGCGCGGCCTGCCAGGCGATATAGGACGGGATCACCTCGCGCCAGCGGCGGTGATAGCCGATGGCATTGCCGTCCTGCGCCGTCAGCGCGCCGAACACTTCGTCGGAGATCTGCGCCAGCCGCGCCGCGCGGGCGGTATCGTCGCGCAGGCCCTGCTGCTCGGCCTCGCGGTGGTAGCGCATCAGGATCTGGTGCAGCAGTTCGCCGATATCGCGCTTTTCCAGATCGTCGTTGACCTCCTCCAGTCCCGACAGGCCCAGCATGCGCCCGGCGAAGAACTGGTAGGGGCAGCGCCGCAGCATGTTGTACGCCTGCGCCGACCAGCGCTCGGGCACCAGTTCCGGGGCCGCGGGCGCCGGCATGCCGCCCGGATGGGCCTGCGTCTCGTGGCACGCCGGGGCGACGCTCGCCTCGATCGTCTCGCCCGCGCGCTGCGCGTGGGCCGACAGCCGCTCCAGCCATCCGGAGACATGCTTGGGCTCGCCACGGCCGCCGAAGCGCTGCCAGGTCAGCACCACGTCGTCGTTGTTGAGCAGCACCTCCGCGAGATCGCGCGCCTGCTGCGCGAAGCGCGCCTCGCGGTCCTCCAGCCCCAGTTCGCGCCGCATCTGGTTGGAGAAGAACATCAGCTCCGCGGCGGTCGACGGCAGTTGCGCGTCGTCGCAACCCACGACGACCACGCCATCGAAACGGCGCATGCGCGCGCCGTTCAGCGGCAGGATGGTAATGCGCGCCGCGCTCTGCGCGGCCGGCTCCTTGTAGGCGACGGACTCCAGCATGGCGGACAGCATCGCGCGAAATTCGGCCAGACCCAGCGTGGCCCCGGCCTCGTCGCGCGGCAGCTCGGCCAACCCGGCCAGCGCATCGAGCAGTTGCTGGCCGGCATCGTCGGCGGCCAGCGCCGCGCGCATGCCCAGCGCATCGAGGCTCTGGTCGAGCCGCTCGAGCCAGAAGGCCACCGGCCGCTGCGCGAGGCCCCGTGGCCATGCCCGCGCCTGCTGCGCCAGTTGTCCTATCAGCTCGCAGGCCGCCGCGTGCGCGGCCTGGCGCTGGTCCTCGTCGGTGCCGGCGTCGCGCGCTTCATGGGCGGCCTGCACCGCGCGCACCGGGGCGAAGCGCTGCTGCAGCCGCTGCCAGCCACCGGTGATGCCGTCGCGGCGCACCTGCCGCTCGATCGCCGCGATGGCAGCGCCGCGCAACGGATGCGCCGGCAAGCAGAATGGGCTCTTGAGCAGATCGAGCAGCGCGGCGGTGTCGCCGTCCTGCGCCACCACATCGAACCAGCGCATCAGCGCCGCGGCGGCGCGCGTGGTGGACAGCTTCCAGCCGGTCTCGTCGCGCACCGGCGCGCCGGCCCGCGCCAGCAGGGCGCGCGCGCGGCGCGCGACCACGCGGTCATGGGCGATCAGCGCGAGATTGCGGCGGCCCTCGTTGAGCCACTGCACCAGTTGATCGGCGGCCGCGATGGCCTCGTCCTCGAAGCGGGCACTGCCGATCACGCGGATCCGCGGCCGCGCGTCCGGAAGCACCGGCGCGAGGTCCACGGGCCGGGACGGCGCCGACGGCTGGCGGCATTCCGGCCACAGCGCCAGCAGCGTGTCGTACCAGTCGGCGCTTGCCTTTGGCGCGTCGGTGTCGCCCGACCAGTCGTAGCCGATCTCCAGCACCGGCACCAGTTCGCCCGCCGCGCGCAGGAAGGCGGCCTCGATCGGTTCGGGCGGCGTGGGCCCCAGCCAGATCACCGGGCCGCCCAGATGCTGTGCGAGCGCATGCAGGGCGCGGCGCCGCGCGGGCAGCGGATCGTCGGGGCCCGACAGCGACTGCCAGAAGGCCAGCACGATGCGGGCCTCCTCGCCGAGAAAGCGCTCGGACAGCCGGGCGTAGGTGCGCTCCAGCGCCCCTTGCAGCAACGCCGCGCGGTCGTCGCCCAGCACGTCATCGTCGTCCCGGATGGCGGCGTCTTCCAGCCAGCGCGCACTCAGTTCGTCGCACACCGTCAGCAGCGTCTGCGCCAGCCCCCACGCCGCCGGCTCGGTCTGCGCGCCGAATGCGCGGCGCAACCAGTCCTGGCCGCGAATGGCCTGCTGCACGGCCAGCAGGCGCGCCGCGTGACTGCGCACGGGGCCGCCGCCGGCCAGCAGCTCGGGCGGGAAGTCGAGCAGCCAGTGTCCCAGCGTCAGCACGCGCGGCAGCAGGCGCGGCGCGCCGGCCGCGCGCGCGGCGGCATCGAGCGCCTGCCGCACGCCCGGGATCTGCGCGGCGGTGGGCACCACCACATGGGCCACGGGCGCGCGCCCGCCTTCGGCGCAACGGTCGAGAAAATACCAGGCGGCCGCGGCGGCGCTGGGCAGGAAATCGGGGCCGGGACGGAAACGCAACGTCGTCATGAAGCGATGGCGTCGGCAGGCGAAAGTTGACGCAAGGGAATTCCGGGGAGCAGGGAGACGGCCACGGGCCGGGCGTGCGATGGGGATGGATCGGGCAATGGGCGCTGCATCAAGGATGGCATTCGTGACGGGCAAGCCGCGGCGGCCGCGGGCCGCGGCCGGCGACGGCGCAGTGTCGCCCGCTCTGCCGGGCGGATCGGGAGCGAGGCCTCAGTGCTTGCCGCTATCCAGCCGGGCACGGATCTCGCGCGCGGTCTCGAGCAGCCCTTCGTAGCCGGACCGGGCATGCTCGGGCAGATCGGGGTCGCCGACCAGCGTGCCGAGTGTCTCGATCACGCTGTAGACCAGCCCGCGCGCGGCGCCCACGGCGATGCTGTCCTGCTGGACCGCGCTGTTGATATGGTCGAGCGCATCGCTCAGGTGCTCCACATCGGGGCGGTTGTCGGCATCTGGCTTGGTGGGATCGGGCGTCATGGTGGTGGCCTCGTCGAAATGCTGGAAGGTCTGCGCAATGGCCGCGGCCTGGACCGCCCGGGCGGGCGGCGGCCGCGCATGCGGCGACGTCGGGACCATTCTACGCGGGTCCGCCGGCATGGCCAAAAGTGTGCGCTCCGGCATGCCGGGCCGGCGGCGGCGCCATGTCGGCCCATTGGCAAAAGCTCTGGCCGCCATTTAGACAATCATTTGGCAGGACGGCGCCGGCGCGGGCAGAATAGCGGGACGTTCCTTGCCAAAGGTCCATTGCAGTCGCGATGACCGCCATTCGGAGGGATCGGATTCTGGTCCGCCGGGCCGAGCGCTGTTCGGGCGCTATTGAATCCGACACCGCCAGGCCCATATCGTCAGCATCGGCCCATCCGCTGCACGGCGCGGCGCGAGCCCGGACGAGCCCGCGCAAAGTCGTGTAATGTAGCGGTTCGGCAAAACCAGCCCTCCACATAAACCGAGCGATTCCTGAGGTTTTCCGCCATGAGCGAACAAATCAAGTATGTGAGCGACGCCTCCTTCGACGCCGACGTGCTCCAGTCCGACAAACCCGTGCTGCTCGACTTCTGGGCCGAATGGTGCGGTCCCTGCAAGATGATTGCCCCGATCCTGGACGAAGTGGCCAAGGATTATGGCGACAAGCTGCAGATCGCCAAGATCAACGTCGACGAGAACCAGCAGGTGCCCGCCAAATTCGGCATCCGCGGCATTCCCACGCTGATCCTGTTCAAGAACGGCGCGGTCGCCGCCCAGAAGGTCGGCGCCCTGTCGAAGTCGCAGCTGACCGCCTTCCTCGACGGCAATCTGTAAGACGCAGCGAGACGGGGTGCAGGGCCCTCGGGCCCGGCATCGGCACTCCGGAGAAGTACCGATCCAACGCGCGCGCACCAGCCCTGGTGCGCCGGTTGGATTGTGCTAAGATGCCTCCCAACAACTTCCCCGAGCGTTCGCTCATTTCTTTCCCCTCCTTAGGTTCCTGCCCGTTCGGGCCCTTCTGTACCCCTCGTCTATGCACCTGACAGAACTCAAATCGCTTCACGTGTCTGCCCTTCTCGAAATGGCCGCGACCCTCGAGATCGACAACGCACAGCGGATGCGCAAACAAGAACTGATGTTTGCGATCCTGAAGAAGCGCGCCAAGCTGGGCGAAACCATCTACGGCGACGGCACGCTGGAAGTATTGCCCGACGGTTTCGGGTTTCTCCGCTCGCCCGAGACGTCTTACCTGGCAAGCACGGACGACATCTACATCAGCCCCTCCCAGATCCGCCGGTTCAACCTGCATACCGGCGACACGATCGAGGGCGAGGTCAGGACCCCCAAGGACGGCGAGCGCTATTTCGCGCTGGTGAAGGTCGACAAGGTCAACGGGCAGCCGCCCGAAGCGGTCAAGAACCGCATCATGTTCGAGAACCTGACGCCGCTGCATCCGAACCGGCCGCTCACGCTCGAACGCGACATCCGCGCCGAGGAAAACATCACCGGCCGCGTGATCGACATGATCGCCCCGATCGGCCGCGGCCAGCGCGCGCTGCTGGTGGCCTCCCCCAAGTCGGGCAAGACCGTGATGCTGCAGCATATCGCGCATGCCATCGCCAACAACCATCCCGAAGCCGACCTGTTCGTGCTGCTGATCGACGAGCGGCCGGAGGAAGTGACCGAGATGATGCGCTCGGTGCGCGGCGAGGTGGTGGCTTCCACGTTCGACGAACCGGCGATCCGCCACGTGCAGGTGGCCGAAATGGTCATCGAGAAGGCCAAGCGCCTGGTCGAGCTGAAGCGCGACGTGGTGATCCTGCTGGACTCGATCACGCGTCTGGCGCGCGCCTACAACACGGTGGTGCCGGCCTCGGGCAAGGTGCTGACCGGCGGTGTCGACGCCAACGCGCTGCAGCGCCCGAAGCGTTTCTTCGGCGCCGCGCGCAATCTGGAAGAAGGCGGCTCGCTGACGATCATCGCCACGGCGCTGATCGAAACGGGCAGCCGCATGGACGACGTGATCTTCGAAGAGTTCAAGGGCACCGGCAACATGGAAGTGCACCTGGAACGCCGACTGGCCGAGAAGCGCGTCTACCCCTCGATCAATCTGAACAAGTCCGGCACGCGCCGCGAGGAGCTGCTGATCAAGCCGGAAATCCTGCAAAAGATCTGGGTGCTGCGCAAGTTCATCTCGGACATGGACGAAGTGCAGGCGATGGAATTCATCCTCGACAAGATGAAGGCCACCAAGAACAACGCCGAGTTCTTCGACATGATGCGCCGCGGCGGCTGATACCGCCCCGCCCCGCCATGCCAAGGGAAGGCGCGCCACGGCGCGCCTTTTTTCCGCCCGCCGCGACGCCATCGCTTCTCCGCCGCCCGCCATGCTGGAACGCCTGACCCGATTCCTGCGCACGCGCTCGCGCTCTCGCAAGCTGGAGCGCTATGCCATTCCCGATGCACTGTGGGCCGCCACTGTGGCGGCGCTGCCTTTCGTGCAGCGCTATGGCCCGGACGAGCGGGCCGCGCTGCGCGAACTGGCCACGCTGTTCATCGCGGACAAGGAATACAGCACCGCGCACGACCTGCCGCTGACCGACGAGATGGTCGCGAGCGTGGCGGTGCAGGCGTGCGTGCCGATCCTGAAACTGGGCATCGAGTGGTACCGCGGCTGGCACGGCATCGTGCTCTATCCCGGCGAATTCATCATCCGCCGTACCGTGGAGGACGAGATCGGGCTGGTGCACGGCGTGGTCGAGGAGGCCAGCGGCGAGGCCTGGGAGCGCGGGCCGGTGATCCTGTCGTGGCCGGACGTGGATACGCCGGGCGCGGGCCCGGACGGCGGCACGCACGGCGCCGGCCAGGTCGAGGATACGTACAACGTGGTGATCCACGAGTTCGCCCACAAGCTGGACATGCTCGACGGCGAGCCGGACGGCGTGCCGCCCTTCTCGCGCTCGCTGCACGCGGGCCTGGACCGGGAAGCGTGGGCCGAGTCCTTTCTGGACGAATACGAGCGCTTCGCCGAAGCGTGCGACCGCTGCGACGAAAGCGACTGGGACGACGCGCAGCGGCTGCCGCCTGCGCTGCGGGTGATCGACCCCTATGGCGCCGAAGCCGCCGGGGAATTCTTCGCGGTGGCTTCCGAGTCGTTCTTCACCGATCCGGCCGGCCTGCGGCGGCACTGGCCCGAGGTATATCGCTGCCTCGCCGACTTCTACCGGCAGGACCCCGCAGCGCTGGCCGCAGGCGGAAAGTGACGCTGGAGGCGGCTCGCCACACGCCTTGCGGCGTCAACGAAGCCTTGCCCAACCCTTTGTTTTTCTGCCATAATCCGCGTTTGTCCGTCACCGGCAAGTGGTTCGCTCGCCCGCCGTCCCTGCAACAGGTTTTCCGCGCATCCCCGAACACCGGGCGATGACGGCTGCAAGGCAAAGCGCGGGTGGCTTCATGGAGCGGACTGGCTACCAAACCTGTAAGGAAACATCATGAAAGAAAACATCCACCCGAATTACCGCGAAGTGCTGTTCGTCGACGTGTCGTGCGACTTCAAGTTCGTGACCCGCTCGACCATCCAGACGCGCGAAACGATGGAATACAACGGCAAGGAATATCCCCTGGCCAAGATCGAAGTGTCGTCGGAATCGCACCCGTTCTACACCGGCACCCAGAAGATCATGGACACGGCCGGCCGCGTCGAGAAGTTCCGCCAGAAGTTCGGCAGCAAGCTGGGCAAGGCTGCGGCGAAGTAAGAACGCCAGCGAAGACGGGGTGCGCGGATACGGATGCCAGGCACCGCTCGCTCGATCCCGTCTTGCACGATGGCACGATTTGGCAAAGAGGCAGCAAAGGCTGCCTCTTTGCTTTTGTACCGCGGTACCGCCGTACCGCGTAGCGCCCCCGCTGACCGGCGCGGGCCAGGCCCCCAGTCGACCGGACCCCACCTGAGCCACCGATGAGTTCCGTCAAGACCTCCCCCGTTCACCTGACCGCCGCGGCGACCGGTGCGCTGCCCCGCGCGCTGCTGCTGGCCATCTGCATCATCTACGGACTGGCCGGCCTGTTCGGCCGCGATCCGTGGAAGAACGAGGACGCCGCGGGTTTTGGCGTGATGTGGCAGGTGGCCATCGGCGGCCTGCAGGACTGGCTGATGCCCAATATCGCCGGCCGGCCCTATGGGCAGGACGGTCCGCTGGTGTTCTGGGTCGGCGCCGCGGCGATCCGGCTGTTCGGCGGCTGGCTGGGCGCGCCCGATGCCGCGCGCGTCGCCACCGCCCTGTTCTATTTCCTGACCTGCGGCTTTATCTGGTACGCCACCTATCTGCTCGGGCGGCGCGCCGAGGTCCAGCCCTTCGCCTTCGCCTTCGGCGGCCAGCCCAACGCGCGCGACTACGGCCGCACGCTCGCCGATGGCGCGCTGCTGATCTTCCTGGCCTGCGTGGGCCTGGCGCTGCGCAGCCACGAGACCACGCCGCAGGTGGGCCAGGTCTGCTTCGTCGCGATCACCCTGTACGGCATGGTGCGCAGCCTCGACAAACCGGTCGAGGGCAGCCTGTGGTTCGGCTTCGGCCTTGGCGCGCTGACGCTGGCCAGCGGACCGATCCTGCCGCTGGTGCTGCTGGCAGCCACGCTGCTGTGCGCCCTCGTCTGTCCCGCCCTGCCCCTGCGCCATCTGTTGACGGTCGGCACCCCGCTGGCGCTGGCCATCGTGGCCCTGTGGCTGGGCGCAACCTACTTCGGCGCCAACGACCGCAACGACGCGGTGAGCTTCATCCGCGAATGGTCCCGCTACGATCGCCGCACCTATGGTCCGCCGAACCGGCTCGCGCTGGGCTTCGTCGCCCGCAACCTGCTGCTGTTCGCCTGGCCGGTATGGCCGATCGCGATCTGGTCGTGGATCAGCTGGTCGGGCATGCGGCGCGCGCCCCATGTGGCGCTGCCCCTGGCGCTGATGTTGCCGCTGCTGATCCTGCTGTTCCTGCTGCGTCAGCCGGGCGATGTGCATTTCATCCTGCTGCTGCCGCCGATGGCCGTGCTCGCCGCGTTCGGACTGCCGACACTGACGCGCGCCACCATCAACGCCGTGGACTGGTTCGCGCTGCTGTTCTTCACCATCTTCGGCGGTTTCGTCTGGTTCATGTGGATCGCCAAGACCACGGGCTGGCCGCCGCGCGTGGCGAACAACATCTTCCGCCAGCTGCCGGGCTACCAGCACGCGTTCTCCGCCAGCGCGGTGGTCTTCGCGCTGGCCGCCACCGTCGCGTGGATCATGATCGTGCGCTGGCGGCTGTCGCGCGCGCCCAAGCAGATCTGGCGCCCGGTGGTGATTTCGGCGGCCGGCACCACGCTGATGTGGGTCATGGCGATGACGCTGTGGCTGCCGTCGATCAACTACGGCAAGACCTATCGCGACGTCGTGCAGGCCGCCTCGATGGCCCTGCCGCCGACCTACGAGTGCGTGCAGCCGATCCGCATGGGCGATGCCCAGCTCGCGTCGTTCGCCTTCTTCGGTCACTTCCGTTTCGGCGGACCCGACGATGGCTGCGACATCCTGCTGCGCCACGATCCAACCGACTTCGGCGCGCCGGGCAGCATCTCGCGCTACGAATGGCGACTGATCTGGGAAGGCCGCCGCCCTTCGGATCGCGAGGAGCGCTTCCGCATGTACCAGCTGATCGAAAAACCGGCGCCCGCCCCCGTCAAGCCGGCCAAGCCGTCCAGGCGGCTGCCGCGCCAGCCCTGATCACCGCGGCCGGCTTGCCGGCCGCGTTGCCGCGCCCATGCGGGCGCCGGCGCAACCACGAGCCATGAGTCCGCTCCAGGATATCCGTCGCATCGCCGCGCTCGCCGGCCCCGTGCTGGTGGGCCAGCTCGCGGTGATCGCCTTCGGCGTCATCGATACCATCATGGCCGGACGGACATCGGCCACCGACCTGGCCGCCGTGGGCCTCGGCGGCTCGCTCTATATCACCGTCTATATCAGCCTGATGGGCGTCCTTCAGGCGCTCTCGCCCATTGCCGGACAGCTCTACGGCGCGGGGCGCCACCCGGAGATCGGCGTCGAGGTGCGCCAGGCCGCGTGGCTGGGCGTCGCGCTGGCGATTCCCGGCATGCTGCTGCTGGCGTTTCCCGGGCCGCTGCTGGCTTTTGCCAAGGCGCCGCCGGAGCTGGTGGACAAGGCCACGCAATACCTGCATTTCCAGGCCTTCGGACTGCCGGCCGCGCTGGGCTTCCGGATCTATTCGGCGCTGAACAACGCCATGTCGCGGCCCATCATGGTCACCGTGCTGCAGCTGGTGGGGCTGTGCGTCAAGATCCCGCTGAACGCCTGGTTCATCCACGGCGGCTTCGGGCTGGCGGCGATGGGCGGGCCCGGCTGCGCGCTGGCGTCCGCCATCATCAGCTGGATCTGGTGCCTGGCCGGCATCGCCATCCTGCGCCGGGGCGCGACCTATGCCGCGCTGGGCATCTTCGACGCCTGGAGCTGGCCGCGGCGCACGCACCAGCGCGCGCTGCTGCGCCTTGGCGTGCCGATGGGCCTGACTTACCTGATCGAGATCACCTCGTTCACGCTGATGTCGGTGTTCATCACGCGCATGGGCACCGTGACGCTGGCGGGCCACCAGATCATCGCGAACCTCAGCGCGGTGGCCTATATGCTGCCCCTGTCCCTATCGATCGCCACCTCCACGCTGGTTGCCCAGGCGCTGGGCGCGCGCGACCGCGAGGGCGCGCGGCGCGTGGCCCGGCGTGGCATCGGCCTGGCGGGCGGGCTGGCCGTGCTGGTCGGTGCCTCGTGCTGGCTGCTGCGCGCGCCGCTGCTGGGCGCGTATGCGACGGATCCCGCAGTGATCGCGGCCGCCCTGCCGCTGATGGTCTTCGTCGCCTTCTACCAGGTCTTCGACGCCGTGCAGGTCACCACCGGCTTCGTGCTGCGCGCCTACAAGATCGCGGTGGTGCCCACGGCGATCTACGCGCTTGCACTGTGGGGGATCGGTGTGGGAGGCGGTTATGTGCTCGGCTTCGGGCTGCTGGGGGAGCTGCCGGCCTGGACGCGGGGAGCGTCCGGTTTCTGGCTGGCCAACAGCGTCAGCCTCGCCGTGGCTGCCACCCTGCTGGTGCGTTACTTCATCGTCGTCAGCCGGGAAGGCCGCGGCTGACCGATTATCGCGGCCGCATTATCGGCGGCGCGATAATCGGAATGGCCGGCCGGCGAATATAGGTCGGCAGAGCAACGGAATGGGGAGCGGAAAAAGAAAAACCCGCATGGCATAACCATGCGGGTTTAGTATTGGCGGAGTGGACGGGGCTCGAACCCGCGACCCCCGGCGTGACAGGCCGGTATTCTAACCAACTGAACTACCACTCCTTGTCGGTATATTGCCCGGAGCGAACTCCTGACAACCAACTGGACGTTTGATTACGCCCATGAACTGGCGTCCCCTAGGGGATTCGAACCCCTGTACTCACCGTGAAAGGGTGATGTCCTAGGCCTCTAGACGAAGGGGACAGAAACTTGTCTTTCAACTCGTTCCGTCGAGGCAGCATCTGAAACTGCAACCAGATACCGCCGGCATTTTGGTGGAGCTAAGCGGGATCGAACCGCTGACCTCTTGCATGCCATGCAAGCGCTCTCCCAGCTGAGCTATAGCCCCATATTCACTGCTATTTACTGCACTTGCTGCCTCGCTTGAATCTTCGATTATCTCGTCGTTTCCAGCGAAGCCAAGATTATATAAACAACCTTGATTCCTTTGCAAGCCCCTTTTTTCACCTTTTTTTCGCTGCCGGTGCCTGGCTATTTGCCGGGACCGCCACCGCTTTCGTGAAGCCCGCTTGGTTTGCACCGCGCTGCAGGGAGAACGAGATTATGCTGAAGTCCCGGCGAAAGCGCAAGCCCCTCTCGCCAGGATTTTGACAACAACTATGCCGACAGCCCGCCTTCGATCCGGCGCAGCACCGTTTCGCGGCCGAACAGCTCGAGCACGGCATCGATGCTCGGCGTCTGCAACTGCCCGGCCACAAGCAGGCGCACCGGCATGGCGAGCTTGGGCATCTTCAGGCCGAACTCGCCGAGCACCGCCTTGAAGGCCGCGCCGATGTCCTCGCGCTTCCAGTGGGGCAGCGCGGCGAGGCGGTCGGCCAGCGCGCGCAGCGCCGGCATGATCTCGGCGGTCAGATGTTCGGCGCGCAGCGCGGCATCCGGCTGCGGCTCGCCGCGGTAGAACAGCAGGGCCGCTTGCGCGACCTCCTTCAGCGTATTGGCGCGGTCTTTAACCAGCGCGACCACGCCGACCAGATCGGCGCCTTCCACCTTGCCGCCCAGCGCCTCGATGAAAGGCTGCGTCAGGCCGGCGAGGCGGGCGTTGTCGCCCACCTTGATGTAATGGTTGTTCAGCCAGGCGAGTTTCTCCGGGTTGTACTGCGCCGGCGACTTGCCCAGGTGCTCCAGGTCGAACCACTCGATGAACTGCTCGCGCGAGAAGATTTCGGCGTCGCCATGCGCCCAGCCCAGGCGGGCGAGGTAGTTGAGCACCGCCTCCGGCAGATAGCCTTCGTCGCGATAACCGGTCACCGCCATGGCGCCGTGCCGCTTGCTCATTTTCTCGCCCTGCTCGTTCAGCACGGTCGGCAGGTGCGCATAGACGGGCGGCGTGCCGCCGAGCGCGCGGATGATGTTGATCTGGCGCGGGGTATTGTTGACATGGTCGTCACCGCGGATGACGTGCGTGATCTGCATGTCCAGATCGTCCACCACCACGCAGAAGTTGTAGGTCGGCGTGCCGTCGGGACGGGCGATGACCAGGTCGTCGAGTTCGTCGTTGGAAATCTCGATGCGGCCCTTGACGGCGTCGTCCCACACCACGCTGTCGCCGATCGGATTCTTGAAGCGCACCACCGGCTGCACGCCGGCCGGCGGGTCGGGCAGCACCTTGCCCGGCTCGGGCCGCCAGAAGCCGTTGTAGCGCGGCTTTTCGCCGCGTTGGCGCTGCTGCTCGCGCAGGGCATCGAGTTCCTCGGTGCTCATGTAGCAGTGGTAGGCCAGCCCGGTGTCCAGCATCTGCGCCACGACTTCGCGATAGCGGTCCATGCGCTGCATCTGGTAGAAGGGGCCCTCGTCGATATCCATCTCGAGCCAGGCCATGCTTTCCAGAATGACGTCCACCGCTTCCTGGGACGAGCGCTCGACGTCGGTATCCTCGATGCGCAGGATAAAGTCGCCGCCCATGCGCCGGGCGTAGGCCCAGGGATAGAGCGCCGAGCGGATATTGCCCAGATGGATAAAGCCGGTCGGGCTGGGAGCGAAGCGGGTGCGGACGCGTTGTGTCATTGCCGTAGGAAACAAAAAAGCCCGCGCACGGATGCGCGCAGGCCGATATGTCGGAGCGAGGCATTATAGCAAGGGGGTATCCTCTACCCCGCTCCGCGCGCATGCCGCCCGGAATCCATTATGCTGTCGCCGGTCCGCGACCCCGGCCCGCCGCAACCCGCGGCGCCTGTTCTTCACCGCCTTACCCTCGCATCCATGCAACGACGTGTTTTCCTGGGCGCCACCGCGGCCGCCCTGCTGTCCGCCTGCAGCTTCGGTCCCAAGCCCGCCCCGACCGTGCCAACCCAGCCGGCCGTGGCCGCCCCGCCCCCGCGGCCGCTGAAGATCGGCCTCGCCCTGGGCGGCGGCGCCGCGCGAGGCTTCGCCCATATCGGCGTAATCAAGGCGCTGGAAGCGCAGGGCATCCGCCCGGACCTGGTCAGCGGCACCAGCGCCGGCGCCGTGGTGGCCGCGCTGTACGCCACCGGCATGAACGGCTTCGAGTTGAACAAGCTGGCCCTGACCATGGACGAAGCCACCATCGCCGACTGGGCGCTGCCGTTCGGCACGCGCTTCGGCGGCTGGCTCAAGGGCGAGGCGCTGCAAAACTATGTGAACCGGCTGGTCAACAACCGCCCCATCGAGGCCATGAAGCTGCCCCTGGGCATCGTCGCCACCGACCTGCAGAGCGGCAAGGCCATCCTGTTCCGGCGCGGCAATACCGGGCAGGCGGTGCGCGCCTCCAGCAGCGTCCCGGGCGTGTTCCAGCCGGTCTCGATCGCCGGGCACGACTACGTCGATGGCGGGCTCGTGGAACCGGTGCCGGTGGATTCGGCGCGAGCGATGGGCGCGGACTTCGTGATCGCGGTCAATATCTCGGCCGATCCGGCCAGCCAGAAGAATGCCGGGCAGAGCGGCGTGCTGCTGCAGACCACGGCGATCATGGGCCAGTCGATCAACAACCTCGCGCTGGCACGCGCCGACGTGGTGATCCGCCCGGAACTGGCCGACATGAGCGGCAGCGACTTCGGCTCGCGCAACCGCGCGATCCTGGCCGGCGAGCAGGCCACCGCGGCGGTGCTCGCCTCGCTGCGGGAAAAGCTCGCGGCGGCGCGCCAGCGCCCTACCGGCACGCTGGCCGGTCAATAGACGCCCAATGCAAAAGAGGACTGCCGGGGCAGTCCTCTCTCGTTACCGCGGGCCGATGCGCGAGACGCTCAGCCGCCGTAGCCGGTGTACATCGCGCGGCCGCCGCCGGTGTTCGGGTCGAAGCGCTTGAGCGTCTCCACCACGTTGCCCAGACCGCCGGAGCCGCCGCCCGCCTGCTGCACGTCGTCGATACGGCGCGCGCCGTTATAGCGGCTCACCCAGTACGAGGCACGCATGTCGTCGACACGGATCTTGGCGCCGGTCGAGGGAGCATGCACGAACTTGTTGTCGCCGATATAGATGCCGACGTGCGAGAAGGTGTGGCGCATGGTGTTGAAGAACACCAGGTCGCCGGGACGCAGGTCTTCCGACGCCACCGTGGTGCCCACGCGGCTGATCTCGACCGAGCGGCGCGGCAGCATGAAGCCGAAGGTGTCGTTGAAGACGTAGCGGACGAAGCCGCTGCAGTCCAGGCCCGATTCCGGGCTGTTGCCGCCGAAGCGGTAGCGCACGCCGATCAGGCCGAGCGCGTTCATCACCAGATCGCCAGCCTTGTTGGCGACCTGCGAGGTGGAATTCATCATCGACGAAAGCAGGCCCCGCTTGGCTTCCGGATGGGCTTCGACGGCATCGATGCGGCTGTCGGCGTCCTTGAACACCGTATCCGCCAGCGCGCCATTCGATAGCGCGGCTCCGCATGCCAGGGCGATTCCGACGGCGGCGCGCGCCAGGGAATGAAGCACTGTCTGCATTGGTTCTCCTGAGGTCCCGTCCCGCACGCTCGCGCGGCACGCAAACCGAAGTCTCGTAATAGGCACAGGATGGCTGGTACGCAAGAGCCGGACCATCACCGGTGCACCATTCCAACGCTTGTAGGCGGAAAGCGGATTACCGGCCATCCCAAAATAAGTTCTCGCGGGATGTTATAAGGTCAATACCTTTGCTGTCAAAGTTCGTTACAAAATCGTCCGAATATCGCATCGAATCAACGAACTAGCAGGGGTCTTGCACCCTTATTCTTGGCTTTGAAGCAGCCGGGAATGTGCTACGGGGCGATCTCCGCATCAGGGGACGAAGCCGGCGTGCCGAGCAGCGCGGCGGCCATCAGTTTGCGGGTATAGGGATGCTGGGGTGCACCGAGCACCGCTTCGGTGTCCCCGGACTCGACCACCTCGCCCTCCTTCATCACCAGGACGCGATGGGCCATGGCGCGGATCACCGCCAGGTCGTGGCTGATGAACAGGTAGCTGAGGTTGTACTTGTGCTGCAGCTGCGACAGCAGTGCCAGCACCTGCTGCTGGATGGACACGTCGAGCGCCGAAGTGGGCTCGTCCAGCACCAGCACCTGGGGCCGCAGGATCAGCACCCGGGCGATTGCAATGCGCTGGCGCTGCCCGCCGGAGAACTCGTGCGGATAGCGGCCCAGCGCGGTGCGGTCCAGCCCGACTTCGCGCAGCACTTCGATCACGCGCTGCCGCGTGGCCTCCCGGCCCAGTTCGGGCTGGTGCAGCGCCAGGCCCTCGCCGACGATCTGCTCGATGGTCATGCGCGGCGACAGCGAGCCGAACGGATCCTGGAAGACAACCTGCATCCGCGAGCGCAGCGCGCCGCGCTCCTTGCGGTCGACGTCGGCCAGGCTGCGGCCGAGGAACAGGATCTCGCCGGCGCTCTTGCGCTGCAGGGACAGCACGGCATGCGCCAGCGTGGTCTTGCCGGAGCCGGACTCGCCCACGATGCCGACCGTCTCGCCCTCGCGCAGCTCGAAATCCACGCCCTTGACGGCCTGGAACTGGTCGCGGCCGAACCACGAGGCCATGCCCTTGCGCTTGCGGCTGTAGGTCACACCCAGCGCGCGCACCTGCAGCAGCACCGGCGCCAGCGGCACCAGGGGCAGCACCGCGCGGCGCGGGTGGCTGTCGATCAGCCGCTGCGTATAGGGATGCTTGGGCGCCGCGAATACCTCCGCGGTCTCGCCTGTCTCCACCAGCACGCCCTTTTCCATCACGCCCACGCGTTCGGCGAAGGCGCGCACCATGTTCAGGTCGTGGGTGATCAGCATCACCGCCATGCCGAACTCGGCCTGCAGGTCGCGCAGCAGCTCGAGGATCTGCACGCGGATGGTGACGTCCAGCGCCGTGGTCGGCTCGTCGGCGAGCAGCAGCTTGGGGCGGCAGGCCAGCGCCATGGCGATCATGGCGCGCTGGCGTTGGCCGCCGGAGAGCTGGTGCGGGAAGCTGTCGAAGCGATGGGCGGCATCGCTGATGCCGGTGCGCGCGAGCAGCGCGATGGCGCGCTCGCGGGCGCTGCGCCGGTCCAGCCCTTCGTGCAGCGTCAGCGTCTCGACGATCTGGTTGCCGATCGTGTAGAGCGGATTGAGCGCGGTCATCGGCTCCTGGAAGATCATCGCGATCTCGCTGCCGCGGATCGCACGGATCTCGCGGTCGGAGGCCTGCATCAGGTCGCGCCCTTCGAAGCGCACCGAGCCGCGGTACTGCGCGTCCTCCACCAGCCGCAGCATGGCCAGCGCGGTCACGGTCTTGCCGGAGCCGGACTCGCCGACCAGCGCGAAGCGCTCGCCCGCGCGCAGGTCGAAGCTGACGTCGCACACCGCCCGCGTGGCCTGCTCGCCGTGGCCGAAGGTGACCGACAGCCGGTCCACGCACATCAGCGTGGAGCCCGCCTCGGGTCGCGGCGCGGCGGGCGTCTGCGGCCGCTCGAGCGGCATCTGTGCGGGCATGGTCATGGCGTCACCCCTGCCGGCACATCGGCGGGCGCCTTCGGTTCGACCCGGCCGCGCAGCGCGGCCAGCCCGAGGCGCGTGTCGAAGGCATCGCGCAGCGCGTCCCCCATGAACGTGAGCAGCAGCAAGGTCATCACCAGCACCGCGAAGGTGGACAGCGAGATCCACCACGCATCGAGATTGGCCTTGCCCTGCGCCAGCAGTTCGCCCAGGCTCGGCGTGGTCGGCGGCACCCCCAGGCCAAGGAAGTCGAGACTGGTCAGCGCCAGGATGGCCGCGCTCATGCGGAACGGCAGGAAGGTAATCACGGGGGTCAGGCTGTTGGGCAGGATATGGCGCCACATGATCTGCAGGTTGGACAGGCCGAGAGCGCGTGCCGCCTTGACGTAGTCCAGCGAGCGGTTGCGGTAGAACTCGGCGCGCACGTAGTCGGACAAACCCATCCAGCCGAACAGCGACAGCAGGATGATCAGCAGCGCCAGGCTCGGCTCGAAGATGGAGGCGAAGATGATCAGCAGGTACAGCTCCGGCATCGAGCTCCAGATCTCGATCGCGCGCTGCGACACCAGGTCGAAGCGGCCGCCGAAAAAGCCCATCAGCGCGCCGGTCAGCGTGCCGATCAGCACGCCGATCACCGTGAGCGCGAGGCTGAACAGCACGGAGACGCGGAAGCCGTAGAGCAGGCGCGCCAGCACGTCGCGCCCGCGGTCGTCGGTGCCCAGCAGGTTTTCCGAGGACGGCGGCGCGGGGTTCGGCTCGCGCGAGAAGTAGTTCAGGGTGTCGTAGGAATAGCGGTTGGGCGGATAGATCGCGAAGTTGCCATTGCGGGTGATGCGATCGTGGATGAACGGGTCCAGGTAGTCCGCCTTGGTCGGAAAGTCGCCGTCGAAGGTTGTCTCCGCATAGGTCTTGACGATGGGGAAATACCATTCGCCCTTGTACTTGACCACCAGCGGCCGGTCGCTCGACAGCACCTCGGCGAACATGCTGAGGACAAAGATGGCGACGAAGAGGATCAGGCTCCAGTAGCCGAGCCGGTTGCGGCGGAAACGCTGCCACGCGCGCTGCCGCGGCGACAGGGAATGCGGCAGGCCGTTGGGCACGGGACGCGGGAAGAATTTCATCGATGCATCGCCTCGAAATGGATGCGGGGGTCGACCAGCACGTAGCAGACGTCCGAGATCAGGCGCGTCACCAGACCGATCAGCGTGAACAGGTAGAGCGTGCCGAGCACCACGGGATAGTCGCGCCGCAGCACGGCCTCGTAGGACAGCAGGCCGAGGCCGTCCAGCGAGAACAGCGTCTCGATCAGCAGCGAGCCGGTGAAGAAGGCGCCGATGAAGGCGGCAGGAAAGCCCGTGACCAGCGGGATCAGCGCGTTGCGGAACACGTGCTTCCACAGCACGCGCCGCTCCGCCAGGCCCTTGGCGCGGGCGGTCAGCACATACTGCTTGCGGATCTCTTCCAGGAACGCGTTCTTGGTGAGCATGGTCACCACGGCGAAGCTGCCCACCACCGAGGCAGTGATCGGCAGCACCAGATGCCACAGGTAATCCATGATCTTGCCCATCAGCGACAACTGGTCCCAGTCGTCCGAGGTCAGGCCGCGCAGCGGGAACCATTGCACGAAGGTGCCCCCGCCGAACAGCACCAGCAGCAGCACGCCCAGCACGAAACCGGGAATGGCGTAGCCGACCAGCACGATCATGCTGGTCACCACATCGAAGCGGCTGCCCGCCCGGATCGCCTTGGCGATGCCGAGCGGGACCGATATCAGGTAGGTCAGGAAAAACGTCCACAGCCCGAGGCTGACCGAGACCGGCAGCTTGGACTTGACCAGTTCCCACACGCTGCGATGCTGGAAGTAGCTCTGCCCCAGGTCGAAGCGGGCGAAGCGCTCCAGCATCATCAGGTAGCGCTCCAGCGGCGGCTTGTCGAAGCCGTAGAGCGCCTGGATCTCCTTGATCTTCTCCGGATCGACGCCGCGCCGGCCGCGGTACTCGGCGCCGCCGCCGCTGGCCTCGCCGGCCCCGCCCCGGCCCTTGAGCTCCATCATCATCTGCTCGACCGGGCCGCCCGGCACGAACTGGATCACGACGAAGGTCAGCGTGATGACGCCGATCAGCGTCGGGATCATCAGCAGGATGCGTTTCAGCAGATAAGTCAGCATGCCCGTTCCTTGTGGCGCGGCGCGGTGGTGCGCATGGTCGCGCGCATGGTGGTGCCCGTCATGGCGCCTTGGCCTGCGTGGCCGGCGCCGCCGCCACGGCGGGCTTCGCATCGCTGCGCCACCAGCCGCTCAGCACCCAGCCCTCCGCCGTGTAGTACATCGGCAGCCGCTCCGGATAGACCAGCTCCCGCCGGTAGGCGATCCGGTGGGATGCGCTGTACCAGTTCGGCACGATGTAGTAGCCGTGCATCAGCACCCGGTCCAGCGCCCTGCCCGCGTTGACCAGTTCGGGCCGCGTCTGCGCGCGCAGCACGTTGTCCACCAGCTTGTCGATGGCCGGCGACTTCAGGCCGAACAGATTGTCGGAGCCCGGCATGGCCGCGGCCTCGGCGGTGAAGCGGTCGCGCAACTCGTTGCCCGGGCTCTGCGAATCGGGGAAGCGGATCGACACCATGTCGAAGTCGAAGTCTTCCAGCCGCTTCTGGTACAGCGCGAAGTCCGTGGTGCGCTGGTGCACCTGGATGCCGAGCTTCTCCAGGTTGCGCACATAGGTGGTGATCACGCGGCTCATCGCGCCGCCATCGTCGAGGAATTCGAACTGGAAGGCCTCGCCCTTGGCGTTGCGCAGCGCGCCATCCGTGTAGGTCCATCCCGCCTGCGCCAGCAGCCGGCGCGCGGCGCGCAGATTGTCGCGCAGCGAGCGCGGCGGGTTGGTGTTGGGCTGCGTCACGATGGGGCCGAACACCTCCGGCGCCAGCTGCTCGCGCAGCGGCTCCAGCAGCGCGAGTTCCCCGGGTCCGGGCCGGCCGTCGAAGGTGCCGCTGGCGGCCAGCTCGCTGTTGGAGAACCAGCTGTCCAGCCGCTTGTAGGCACCGTAGAACAGCTGGCGATTGAGCCATTCGAAGTCGAGCGCGAGGATCAGCGCCTGGCGCACGCGCACGTCGCTGAACAGCGGCTTGCGCATGTTCATCACGAAGCCCTGCATGCCGGCGCCGTTGCGATGGGGGAAATCGCTCTTGAGCAGTTCGCCGTTGGCAAAGCGCTTGCCTACATAGCTCTTGGCCCAGCTCTTGGCCTTGTACTCGACGATGGCATCGAACTCGCCGGCCTTGAAGGCTTCGAGCTTGGCGGTGTCGTCCTTGTACAGCCGGTACGCCACGCGGTCGAAATTGAAGGTGCCGCGCCGCACCGCGAGGTCCTTGCCCCAGTACTTCGGGTCGCGCTTGAACACGATGCCGCGGCCGGCGTCGTAGCGCTCGATCAGGTAGGGGCCGCTGGTGATCGGATGCTCGAAGGTCAGCTTCTCGAACGGCACCTTCTCGGTCCATTTCTTCGAGAACACCGGCAGCGAGCCGACGATCAGCGGCAGCTCCCCGTTGCGCTGCTTGAAGTCGAACCGCACGGTGCGCGCGTCCACCACCACCACCGTCTTCACATCCGCGCACATGCTGCGATAGCCGGGGCTGGACGCCTTGCTCATCAGCATGTCGTAGGAATACTTGACGTCGGTCGCCAGTACCGGGTCGCCGTTGTAGAAGCGCGCCTGCGGGCGGATCCGGAAGGTCACCGACAACTCGTCCGGGGCGACGGTCACATCCTCGGCCAGCAGGCCATAGGCGCTGGCGGTCTCGTCGGCGCTGCCGATCAGCAGCGACTCGAACATGAGCGCGTTCAGGCCCGGCGCGGCCGTGCCCTTCAGGGTAAAAGGATTGAATTTATCGAAACTGGTGCGCCGGTCCGGATTGGCCAGCGTCAATGTGCCACCTCGCGGGGCATTCGGATTAACGTATTCGAAATGAGGAAAATCGGGAGGGTATTTCAGGTCGCCATGCAGCGCGAATCCATGCGCGGCGAATGCCGCGGACGGTAGCGCCGCCGCCAGCAAGAGCACTGCCCCGCACCGTAGCACCGCTTGCGAGCGGAAGCGGTACCATGCCGCCAGAAGCGGCCCACGTGCGCGAATATACATCGGGGTCGAAGTCCTCCAACTGATTCCGGAATGGCGCCCAGGCCGCTCGAGCGGCCGCCAAGTTGTGAGACAATTTTACATTCGTTCGGCGGCTCTCCAGCCATCCGGACATTCCAGTACACGGCACGCCGTGCCGGCCTCGCCGCCGCGCCCGCGCCGCCGCCGATCGGCAGAGCACGAATTGTGCCCGAGCCTCACAAGACCACGATGGAGAATTTATGGGATTTCTGGCAGGTAAGCGGATCCTGATCACCGGCTTGCTTTCGAACCGCTCGATCGCCTACGGCATTGCCTCGGCCTGCAAGCGCGAAGGCGCCGAACTGGCGTTCACCTATGTCGGCGAACGTTTCAAGGACCGCATCCAGGACTTCGCCAAGGAATTCGGCAGCGACCTGATTTTCGACTGCGACGTTTCCAGCGACGAACAGATCGAGGCGACTTTCGCCGCCTTGGGCCAGCGCTGGGAAAAATTCGACGGGCTGGTGCATTCGATCGGTTTTGCGCCGCGCGAAGCCATCGCCGGCGACTTTCTCGACGGCCTGTCGCGCGAAGCTTTCCGCGTCGCGCACGATATCTCCGCCTACAGCTTCCCGGCGCTGGCCAAGGCCGCGCTGCCGATGCTGTCCGACAAGGCCTCGCTGCTGACGCTGACCTATCTGGGCGCCGAGCGCGTGATTCCGAACTACAACACCATGGGCCTGGCCAAGGCGTCGCTCGAAGCGAGCGTGCGCTATCTGGCCACCTCGGTGGGGCCGCGCGGCATCCGCGCCAACGGCATTTCGGCTGGCCCGATCAAGACGCTCGCGGCATCGGGCATCAAGGGCTTCGGCAAGCTGCTGGGACACTTCGAGGAAGCCGCACCGCTGCGCCGCAACGTCACCATCGACGAAGTGGGCAATGTGGCCGCGTTCCTGCTGTCGGATCTGGCAAGCGGCGTGACCGGCGAGATCACCTACGTCGATGCCGGCTTCAATATCGTGGGCGCGAGCCTGCCGGCGGAGGAGTAAGGAGCGGGGGAGAAGCGAAGGGTGGGAGGCTGGCGCGTCCTAGAGGATTCGAACCTCTGACCGCTCGCTTAGAAGGCGAGTGCTCTATCCAACTGAGCTAAGGACGCGAAGGGCAGCATTCTACCTCAGCCGCGATGCCGCTCTACGCGCTTCGCGACGTCCCGCTTCACCGCTGTTTGGAATTGCTGAAGCCACCGTACGCGGCGTTATGCCGGCTACCGGCGCAGGTAGAAAGATCGGGAAGTTGTTTGACCCCATCCCCTGCCCCGGCTACAATGCGCGGCTTCGGAGCGTAGCGCAGCCTGGTAGCGCATCTGATTTGGGATCAGAGGGTCGTAGGTTCGAATCCTATCGCTCCGACCAGTTTTGGTTTGGTTTTACCCCGAAGTCCTGCCTTGCGCAGGCTTCGAGAGCTTCAGCGGGAAACGGCCTGGACAGCGATGTCCGGGCCGTTTTTGCTTATGCCGTTTGCTTATGCCGTCCGCTGATGGAATGACGTCCGGCGCACCCCGGGCGCGCGGACGACGCCGGCCGGAAAAATCGTGTCAGTTTGCATTCTTTTCCTGACGTCCGCCGGGTCCGATGCGCGCCTCACTGCCCCGCGCCGTTGTTGCGGCCGGCCATGCGCTCCGGAAACAGCCGCTGCGAGATATCGCGGTTGTCCATGTGGATGAGGTCCTTGTTCAGTTCGTCCGTGACGACGTTGGTGACCTGCGTGCCAAGCGACTTGCGCAGCAGACCCAGGAAACGCGGCGCCGCGACGATGCGCAGTTCCTCGAAGCGGTTCTGCTGGAAGGCCTCGCCCAGGCGCGCGGCCACACGGCGGGCGAATTCCTCCGCCTCCTGGTGCTGCTCCGCCTGTCCCGCCGACGAGGTGACGTTGGCCGGGCTGCTCTGCCGGCTCGACGTATTGCTGTTGGCGGCCTGCAGGCTTGCCCCGGAACGCCGCCCATAGGCGTCGCGCCGCAGGTCGGCACCGTCCGCGTGGGCCGCGGGGTCGGTCAGTTCCTCGACCGGTTCCAGTTCCTTGTCATCCTTGTTCCACTGCAGGATACGGGCAATGGCCTCGTCGGCCACGACCACCCAGGTCGTTTTCATAGGATGCTCCGGTTACGGTTGGTCGCCACCTAGCAGCAAAGCGCGTGCCACCGGCATGCCGCGGCGGCAAGTGTGGACCGCCTGCCCGGAGCCACCCATATGTGCCTGATGGCTCGCCCGGAGCTCAGTAATCTCGGCGATGAGGCAGTGGCCACTTGCATTTTTGCGTCAAATGTTGCAAGTGCGATCGTGCTACAATCGCGCATCCGCCGAAGGCGCAGCGTGCCCGCCGTTTGACGCCCGCCCCGCCCCGACGCAGCAGATTCAGGAACAACGCGCAGTCCATTGCGCTGCGGTACCGCGGCAGTTTCCGCGATCCATCCGCAACCAACCGCGCATCACGGCAGCATCGCAATCCGCTACCAGCGAGGACTCCGGCGCCAATTGGCCGCTCCTGCGCCCACCGGGTTGGCTTCGCGACTCACGTGTGGACTCCGTGGTCGCGGTCCTGGATCCCTCCATCGACGTGCTTTTTTGCGATGCGCCCCCGTGGCGCTCGCCGTGACCGCGACCGCGGACCCGTATCAACGCATGCAGCCAAACCCGGCTGCTACAAAGGAAGAAAGATTGGCTAAGGAAGAACTGATTGAATTTGGCGGCGTCGTTTCGGAAGCCCTGCCCGACAACCGCTATCGGGTACTGCTGGAAAACGGCGTGGAAATCTGGGCATACGCCTCGGGCAAGATGCAGAAGCACCGCATCCGTATTCTGGCCGGTGACCGCGTCACCCTGGAAATGTCGCCCTACGACCTGACCAAGGGTCGCATCAATTTCCGCCACAAGAACTAACGCCTGACGGCCGCGACCACGCGGCACCTCTGGCGCATCCCGCTGGCGACGTTCGTCGCCGGCAGGCGGTCATATGGCTGACATCCCCGTCGGCCACACTGCCGCATCCTTCGCTCCGTATCATGCTGTTCCGAGCCGGCCCCCACCTCGCGGTGGCAGGTGCCTTGCACCGTCCTGGGCGCTCGGCCATACTCGGCGGGTCAGCGATGACCACTTCCCCACCTTCGATTTCACCAAGCCGTCAGCCATGAACCTGATCCTGTGGCGCCACGCCGAAGCCGAGGAATTGCCCGAGACGCTCAGTGCAAGCCGCAATGCGGACATGAAGCGCGCGCTGACCAAGCGCGGCCGCAAGCAGGCCGAGGCCGCCGCGGCCTGGCTGCGCGAGCATCTGCCCGAGGATGCGCGCATCGTTTCGAGCCCGGCGGTCCGGGCGCGCGAGACCGCGGCCATGCTGACGCCAACGCCCGAGATCGCCGATGCGCTGGCCCCGGACGCCGATGTCACCGCGGTGCTCGCCGCGATCGACTGGCCGCAGGGCGAGCAGACCACCGTCGTGGTCGGACATCAGCCGTGGATCGGGCGTGTCGCCAGCCTGTTGCTGGCCGGCAACGAGATGAACTGGAGCATGCGCAAGGCCGGCATCTGGTGGTTGTCCAGCCGCACGCGCGAAAGCGAAGCACAGGTCGTGCTGCGCGCCGTGGTCAACCCGGACTTCCTGTAAGCCGCTTTCCCGCCGGGCTCGCTGCCGCCGTTGCACTTCACGCAACCGTCATGGTCGCTTCACGGCGCTGTCATCCGCCCTCTCTACATTGTTTCGCAGCAGTTTCGTCACCAAAAGGACATGCTGATGCGAGACCTCCCCACGCCGACCCAGCCGCTCTTCGATTCCTTGCCCAATGGCCTGGCCGGCCATTCGGCGCGGAGGCGTCTTCATCGCCAACCGGATACACAGGCAAATGAACCGCCTGCTCTCAGCGTGGCGTGGGCGCGCCACCAGGACGAAGTAATCGAGGCGCAGCGCCTGCGCTACAAGGTCTTCGCCGAGGAGATGGGCGCCCGCCTGAATCCCGCCACGCCCGAGCTGGACGTCGACATGTTCGACGCCTACTGCGATCACCTGATCGTGCGCGACATGACGACGCTAAAGGTCGTGGGCACCTACCGCGTGCTGCCGCCGCACCAGGCCAAGCGCATCGGCTGCCTGTACGCGGAGTCCGAATTCGATCTGGTGCGCCTCGCGCATCTGAAGCCGAAGATGATCGAGCTGGGCCGCTCCTGCGTGCATCGCGACTACCGCTCCGGCAGCGTCATCATGGCGCTGTGGGGCGGCCTGGGCGAGTACCTGCAGCGCTGGGGCATCGAGACCATGCTCGGCTGCGCCAGCGTGCCGATGAGCGACGGCGGCCATATGGCGGCCAGCCTGAGCCGGCTGTTCTCGGAGACCGCGCTGGCGCCCATCGAGTACCACGCCTTCCCGCGGCTGCCGCTGCCGGTGCACGAGCTGAACCAGACGCTCGAGGTCGAGCCCCCGGCGCTGATCAAGGGCTATCTGCGCCTGGGCGCGCGCATCTGCGGCATGCCGGCATGGGATCCTGACTTCAACGTGGCGGACTTCCTGACCCTGCTGCGCGTGAACGACATGAACCCCCGCTACGCGCGCCACTTCCTCGGCTTGAACCGGGGCTGAACGGCTTCGGCGCCGAACGACGGCAAAGCGGCCATCAAGGCCGCTTTTTTCTTCGTGGCGACCGGGCGTTGCGCCGGCCCCTCAGACGTACACCACCTTGTACCGCTTGCCGATGCGCTCCCACTCGTCGGCTTCCTTGGCCAGGCTGTACTCCACCAGGGGATTGGTCTCGACCCAGCGCTTGGGCAGCGACACCTCGAAGCCCTCGTCCAGCGCCTCGGTGCGCTCCCGCACGGTGATCTCCGGCAGCGGCTCGTCAGAACGGCGCCGGCACAGCACGAAGGCCAGGCGCAGGCTGAACAGCATGCGCCAGTCGAGAAACTTGCCGCTGCCCGAGAGCTTGCCCAGCTTGCCGGCATGGCCGAGCAGCAGCGTGGCGAGCCGCGCCTGATCCGTCTTGGAGAAGCCCGGCATGTCGGCATGCGTCGCGATATACGCCGAGTGCTTGTGATAGCCACTGTGGGAGATGGTCATGCCGATCTCGTGCAGGCTGGCCGCCCAGCCGAGCAGCGCCAGATTGTCCTCGCGCCGCTCGTGCACCGGCTCCGGAAACTGCGCCAGCAGCGCCTGCGCGGTCAGCCGCACGCGCGTGGCCTGGGCCCGGTCCACCGCGTAGCGGCGCATGAACTGGTCGACCGTCACGGTGCGCATGTCCTCGTGGTGGGAGCGCCCCAGCAGGTCGTACAGCACGCCCAGGCGCAGGGCGCCGTCGGTCACGTCCATGCGGTCGACATCGAGCTCCGCGAACACGCCCAGCATGATGGACAGCCCGCCCGGCAGCACCGGGATGCGGTCCGGCTTCAGGCCGATCAGCTTCACGCGGTTGGTGTTCTCCGCCTTGATCAGCGCACGCTTGAGCCGCTCCAGCCCTTCACGCGAAATGCCATGCTCGTGCGGGCTGTCGTTCATGCCGTTCAGCTCGATCAGCTCGGCCAGTGCGCGTGCCGTGCCTGAGGAGCCCACCGCCTGCTGCCACCCGGCGGCGCGATACTGCCGCACCAGCACCTGGATCTCGCGCCGCGCGGCCAGCTCGGCCTGCTTCATCGCGTATTCGTCGACATTGCCGCTGGGAAAGAACTGCCGGCTGTGCGACACGCAGCCGATATACAGACTCTCCATCAGCTTGGCGCCGTAGCCGCTGCCGATGATGAATTCGGTCGAGCCGCCGCCGATATCCACCACCAGCCGGTTGCCGGCGCACGGCGGCGCATCGTGCGAGGCGCCGAGATAGATCAGTCGCGCCTCTTCGCGCCCGGCGATGATCTCGATCGGAAACCCGAGCGCGTGCTCGGCCTCGATCAGGAATTCGGCGGCATTCTTGGCTACCCGCAGGGTGTTGGTGGCGACGGCGCGCACATGGTCCGGCGAGAACTCGCGCAGCCGGTCGCCGAAGCGGCGCAGCGCGTCGATGCCGCGCCGGCGCGCCGGCTGGTCGAGGTACTTGTCCGCCGTCAGCCCCGCGGCGAGCCGCACCGGCTCGCGCAGCGCATCGACCTGGAAGATCTGGCTGGCCGGCCCGCTGGCCGTATTGGCTTCGTCGACCCGGCCGATCATCAGCCGGAAACTGTTGGAGCCCATATCGACGGCAGCGAGCAGGCGTGGATTGTCGTTCATCGCAGTAGTGAAAAAGGAAATTGCGACCGCGGCCGATGGGTCATGGGTCGGACGCGCGCCGGGCGCGTCTGGAACCTGTATCGAGCCACTAAAAATATGACTTGGTCATGTCGGTGTCATGACAAAATCGATGTGTCATCAAGTTGACACGGAATTATGAAAAAGTCGCCGCATTACCCAAAGAAGGTCATGCCCATGACGACGACCCCGCCCGGTACGCTGTTGAACCGCGAACTCGGCATTCTGGAATTCAACTCCCGCGTCCTGGCCCAGGCGGCGGACCCGAAAGTCCCGCTGCTGGAGCGCCTCAAATTCATCTGCATCGTGTCCAGCAACCTGGACGAATTCTTCGAAATCCGCATGGCGGGCCTGAAGGAAACGATGCGCGACAATCCGTCCGGGCTCACGCCCGACGGCCTTTCCTACCAGCAGACGTATCAGCTGGCCAGCGAGCGCACGCAGCAGCTCGTTGCCGCGCAGTATGACATGCTGCAGAACGTCATTTTCCCCCTGCTCGAAAAGGAAGGGGTCTTCTTCCACCTGACCACCAACTGGAACGAGGCCCAGCGCGCCTGGGCGCGGGACTTCTTCGTGCGCGAGCTGGGGCCGGTGCTGACGCCGATCGCGCTCGATCCCGCCCATCCCTTCCCGCGCGTGCTCAACAAGAGCCTGAACTTCGTGGTGGAGCTGTCCGGCAAGGACGCCTTCGGCCGCGACGCGGACCTGGCCATCGTGCAGGCGCCGCGGGCCCTGCCCCGCGTGGTGCGCATGCCGGAGGAACTGTCGGGCTACCCGTACGGCTTCGTGCTGCTGTCCTCGTTCATGCAGGGCTTCGTGCACGAGCTGTTTCCCTCGATCGATGTGCGCGGCTGCTACCAGTTCCGGGTCACGCGCAACTCCGACCTGTTCGTGTCGGAGGACGACATCACCGACCTGCGCGAGGCGCTGCAGGGCGAGCTGTCGACGCGGCATTTCGGCGATACGGTGCGGCTGGAGGTCGCGTCCGAAACGCCGGCGCCGCTGACGCGCCGGCTGCTGCTGGAATTCGGCCTGGCCGAGCAGGATGTGTACCGCGTCAGCGGGCCGGTGAACCTGGTGCGCCTGCTGTCCATCGGCGACATGATCGACCGCCCCGCGCTGAAGTACCCGCCGCATGTGCCCGCGCCAGTCAAGGAGTTCGTCGCCGGCATGCCGATCTTCGACGTGCTGCGCCAGCGCGACGTGCTGCTGCACCATCCATACGAGAGCTTCACGTCGGTGCTCGATCTGCTGCAGACGGCGGCCACCGATCCGAACGTGGTGGCGATCAAGCAGACCGTCTACCGCACCGGCAACGATTCGCTAGTGATGGAAGCGCTGATGACGGCGGCGCGCAACGGCAAGGAAGTGACGGTGGTGGTGGAGCTGCTGGCGCGCTTCGACGAGGAAACCAATATCAACTGGGCGGAGCGGCTGGAATCGGCCGGCGCGCACGTGGTGTACGGCGTAGTGGGCCACAAGTGCCACGCCAAGATGCTGCTGATCGTGCGGCGCGAACTGGCGGGGCCGAAGAACAAGCATTTCAAGCTGCGCCGCTACGTGCATCTGGGCACGGGCAACTACCATCCTCGCACGGCGCGCCTGTACACGGACTTCGGCCTGCTGACCACCAACGAGCAGATCTGCGAGGACGTGCATCGGGTCTTCCAGCTGCTGACCGGCACCGCGGGGTCGATCCGCCTGCAGCATCTGTGGCAGTCGCCCTTCACCATGCACAACAACCTGGTCGAGCATATCCGCGCCGAGGCGCGCAATGCGCGGGCGGGCAAGCCGGCACGCATCATGGCGAAGATGAACGCGCTGCTGGAGCCGTCGATCATCGACGAGCTGTACAAGGCCTCGCGCGCCGGGGTGAAGATCGACCTGATCGTGCGCGGCGTCTGCGCGCTCAAGCCCGGAGTGCCCGGCCTGTCCGAGAACATCACGGTGCGATCGATCGTCGGGCGCTTCCTGGAGCATCACCGCGTCAACTACTTCTACGCCGACGGCGCCGAGCTGATCTACCTGTCGAGCGCCGACTGGATGGACCGCAATCTCTTCCGCCGCGTGGAAGTGGCCTTCCCCGTGCTGGACAAGGCGCTGAAGGCGCGCGTGATCAAGGAAAGCCTGATGGTCCATCTGCGGGACAACGCCTCCGCGTGGGAAATGCAGGCGGACGGCACCTATGTGCAGCGGCGCAGCAAGTCCAAGCACCCGCACATCAGCCAGCAGGACCTGCTCAAGCGCTTCGGCGGCGCCTGAGCGCAGCGGCCGGCGGGCACGGCGGCGTGCCCTGCCCGGCCCTATTTCGCTGCCCTATCTCGCCGCGCATTTCGCTGCCCGCTTTCCCCGCCCGCTCTTTCGCTCATGCCGCGCGCTGCCCGCCATTGCCGCCGGCCGACTGCGGCGCCGCCGCGGCGCGGTAGCTGCGCTCCTCCGGAAACACCACGCGGAACACGCTGCCCTTGCCGACCTCGCTGCTGACGCGCAGGTCCGCATGGTGGCGCGACAGCACGTGCTTGACGATGGCAAGCCCCAGGCCCGTGCCGCCGGTATCGCGCGAACGGCTGCGGTCCACGCGGTAGAAGCGCTCGGTCAGCCGCGGAATGTGTTCGGAGGCGATGCCCAGGCCGGTGTCGCTGACCGAGAACACCGCGTGGCCGCTTTGCCAGGCGAGATTGATGCCGATGCGCCCGCCCTCGGGCGTATAGCGCACGGCGTTGGAGACCAGATTGCCGAAGGCCGACAGCAGTTCGGTCTCGGCGCCGCGGATGCCCACCGTCGGATCGACCTCGATGGCGATCTCGTGCCGGCCCTGCGACAGGCCCTCGGCATCGTGGCGCAGGTGCGCGACGATGGCGCCCACGTTGACCGGCTCCCTGTGCGGCGGCTGCATGTCGCTCTCGAGCTTGGCCAGGGCCAGCAGGTCCTCGACGATATGCTGCATGCGCATCGACTGCACCAGCATCATGTCGACGTAGCGCCGGCGGTCCTCGTCGCTGACCGGCAGGTCGCGCACCGTCTCCAGGAAGCCGGCGAGCACCGTCAGCGGCGTCTTCAGCTCGTGCGAGACGTTGGCGACGAAGTCGCGGCGCATCGATTCCGTGTTCTCCAGCTTGGTGATGTCCTGCGTCAGCACCAGCTTGCGGTTGTCGCCATAGGGCAGGATCTGCACCGACAGCACGCTCTGCTTGTGCTCGCCCATGTCGCGCATGGTCAGCGGTTCGTCGAAGTGCTCCAGCATCAGGTACTGCACGAACTCGGGGCGGCGGATCAGGTGCGTGATGCGCTGGCGCACGTCGCGCCGCGCATTCAGCCCGAAATGCAGCTCCGCGACCTCGTTGCACCATTCGATCTGGTCGGCGTCGTCGAGCATCAGCACGCCGTTGGGCGAGGCCTGGATGGCCTGGATGAAGCGGGTGTGTTGCTGTTCCACCTGGAGTACCTGCGTGCGCCAGCGTTTGACCAGCCGGTGCAGCCGGTAGTAGACCTCGCCCCAGATGCCCAGCGCGCTGGGGATCTCGCCGTAGGCCGGGGCGTCGAGCACCTTCCACAGCCGGTTGATCTGGTACAGGTAGTAGACCAGCAGCGCGATCAGCACGGCGCCGAGCAAGGCCAGCGCCGGCACCGGCCCGACCCACAGGTAGAGACCGGCGGTGACGACGGTGAGGATGACGAGAATGGCCGCGGACCGGGCCCAGATGACGTTCATGAAGACAGGGATGGCTGGCAGGCCGCACCGCGGCGCGCGATGCGCAGCAGTGTGCCACGAAACCGGCGGAGCGCGACGGCCGGGGCCGCCGCGTCCGCCGCCGCGTTGCCCCGCTCGCGGCGGGGCCCGTGCTGGAGACGTCCAGATGACTTCGGGATGAAGCCGGACGGCTGCCTCAGTGGTTGGGCGCCTTCGCCAGCCGGTAGCCGCTGCCGCGCACCGTCTCGATCATGTTGCTGTAGCCCCCGGGCGTGAGCGCCGCGCGCAGCCGCTTGATATGCACGTCGACGGTACGCTCTTCGACGAACACATGGTCGCCCCAGACCTGGTCGAGCAGCTGCGAGCGGCTGTGCACGCGCTCGGGATGCGTCATCAGGAAATGCAGCAGGCGGAATTCGGTCGGGCCGAGATCCAGCTTGATCGGACCGCTTTCGTCCTGGCCGGTCACGCGGTGCGTGGCCGGGTCCAGCCGCAGGCCGTTGATGGCGACCACGTCGTCGGTGAGCTGGGGCGCGCGGCGGCGCAGCACCGCCTTGATGCGCGCCAGCAGTTCCTTGGGCGAGAACGGCTTGGTCACGTAGTCGTCGGCGCCAGCCTCCAGACCCATCACCTTGTCCTGCTCCTCGCTGCGGGCGGTCAGCATGATGATGGGAATCTGCCGCGTGCGCTCGTTGTTGCGCAATTCCTTCGCGAAGACGGCGCCCGACTTGCCGGGCAGCATCCAGTCCAGCAATACGAGGTCGGGCAGCACATCGCTCATCAGCGACAGTGCCTGCTCGGCGTTGTAGGCACGGATCGGATAATGGCCCGCGTGCTGCAGGTTCACCGCGATCAGTTCCGCGATGGCCGGTTCGTCTTCGACTACCAGGATGCTGCTTGGCATGTGCATGTTTCTCCGCGATGGGCGCCGGTCAGCTCAACGCTTCCCGCTCCATGTCCTCGCGCGAGGAATGGCGGACATCGGTGCCCTTGACGATGTAGATGATGAATTCGGCGATGTTCTTGGCATGGTCGCCAATGCGCTCGATCGCCTTGGCGATGAAGAGAAAATCCAGCGCCACGGAGATGGTGCGCGGGTCTTCCATCATGTACGTGATCAGCTTGCGCACGAAGGCACGGAATTCCTCGTCGATGGCCTTGTCTTCCTGCACGATGCGGGCCGCGGCCACGGTATCCAGGCGGGCGAACGCGTCCAGCGCCTGACGCAGCAGCGCCACCGCCATCGCGCCCGAGACCTTGACCTCGGAGTAGTTGATGGCGTGCGCGGCCGGATCTTCCATCATGTGCTTGGTGCGCTTGGCCACCTTCTCGGCCTCGTCGCCGGCGCGCTCCAGGTTGGTGATGGTCTTGGAGATCGCCATCACCAGGCGCAGGTCGCGCGCGGTGGGCTGGCGCCGCGCGATGATATTGCCGCAGTCCGCGTCGATCTCCAGCTCCAGCGCATTGAGGCTGTGCTCGCGCGCGATCACCTGGTCGGCCAGCGCGCCGTCGAAGTCGGCGAGCGCCTTCATGGCGACCTCGATCTGCGATTCCACCAGACCGCCCATCTGCAACAGCTTGGTGCTGATGGCGTTGAGGTCGGCGTCGAACTGGGTCGACAAATGCTTGTCCGTCATGATGTTCTCCTGGCCGCCAAGGGTTGGATCGATGCCTTGGCCTGTCGCTTGCGATCAGCCGAAACGGCCGGTGATGTAGTCTTCCGTTTCCTTGCGGTGCGGCTTGATGAAGATCTTTTCCGTCTCGCCGAACTCGATCATCTCGCCCAGATACATGTAGGCGGTGAAGTCCGAGCAGCGCGCCGCCTGTTGCATATTATGAGTGACGATCACCACGGTGTACTCGTCCTTCAGTTCCGCGATCAGTTCCTCGATGCGGCCCGTCGAGATCGGGTCCAGCGCGGAGCACGGCTCGTCCAGCAGCAGCACTTCGGGGCGGATGGCGATGCCGCGCGCGATGCACAGGCGCTGCTGCTGGCCGCCGGAGAGGCCATAGCCCGACTGGTGCAGCTTGTCCTTGGCCTCGTTCCACAGCGCCGCCTTGGTCAGCGCCCATTCCACGCGGTCGTCCATCTCGGAGCGCGACAGCTTCTCGAACAGGCGCACGCCGAAGGCGATGTTGTCGTAGATGGACATCGGGAACGGCGTCGGCTTCTGGAACACCATGCCCACCTTGGCGCGCAGCAGCGCGATGTCCTGGCGCGAGGTCAGCAGGTTCTCGCCATCCATGTTGATCTCGCCCTCGGCGCGCTGCTCCGGATAGAGCGCGTACATCTTGTTCAGCGTGCGCAGCAGGGTCGATTTGCCGCAACCGGACGGGCCGATGAAGGCCGTCACCTTGCGGTCGGGGATCGACATGTTGATGTTCTTCAGCGCATGGAACTGGCCGTAGTAGAAGTTCAGGTTGCGCACGTCGATCTTGGCGCGGACGCTGTCGGGAATATCGATGACGGTGGAGGTCATGCTTGTGTCTCGCTTGGAATCTGTTGGAGTCGGACCGGTGGCGGACGCCGCCGCATGGTGGCGCCCGGCGCTTCCCGTCTTACTTCTTGAACAGCACGCGTGCCAGGATGTTCAGGGCCAGCACGCCCAGGGTAATCAGGAACACCCCCGCCCAGGCAAGCTGCTGCCATTCGGTGAAGGGACTCATGGCGAAGCGGAAGATCGTCACCGGCAGGTTGGCCATCGGCTTGTTCAGGTCCGTCGTCCAGAACTGGTTCGACAGCGCGGTGAACAGCAGCGGCGCCGTTTCGCCGGCGATGCGCGCCACCGCCAGCAGCACGCCGGTGATGATGCCCGCGTAGGACGACTTCACCGTGATCGACAGGACCATCTTCCACTTCGGCGTGCCCAGCGCGAAGGCGGCCTCGCGCAGCGCGTTGGGCACCAGGTTCAGCATGTTTTCGGTGGTGCGCACCACGATCGGAATCTGCAGCAGCGCCAGCGCGCAGATGCCCGCCCACGCCGAGAAATGGCCCATGCGGGTCACCACCAGCGCGTACACGAACAGGCCGATCACGATGGACGGCGCCGACAGCAGGATGTCGTTGATGAAGCGGATCAGGCTGGCGAGCGCCGACTTCTGGCCGTATTCGGCCAGGTAGATGCCGGCCAGGATGCCCAGCGGCGTGCCCAGCAGCGTGGCCATGCCGACCATCACGAAGCTGCCGTAGATGGCGTTGGCCAGGCCACCGCCGGCGGTATTCGGCGCCGGCGTCATCTCGGTGAACAGCTCCCACGACAGGCCGCCGATGCCCAGGCTCACCGTGGTCCACAGGATCCACGCCAGCCAGAACAGGCCGAAGGCCATCGCGGCCAGCGAAGCGGTCAGCGCGTAGACATTGATGCGGCGGCGGCGCGCCTGCAGGCGGGTGCGCACGGCGTCCGCATCGGCCCGCACGGCGGGAATGGACGAGGCCGTTGCCGGCGACGCGGTAGCGGTGGCTTGGTTCATTTCGTGCCCTCATTCTTGGCAAGGCGCATCAGCAGGACCTTCGACAGCGCCAGCACCACGAAGGTGATGAAGAACAGGATCAGGCCCAGCTCCATCAGCGCGGCGGTATGCAGGCCCGCGCCGGCCTCGGCGAATTCGTTGGCGAGCGCCGAGGTGATGCTATTGCCGGGGGAAAACAGCGAGACGTTGTCCAGCAGATTGGTGTTGCCGATCACGAAGGTCACGGCCATGGTCTCGCCCAGCGCCCGGCCCAGGCCGAGCATGATGCCGCCGATCACACCGGCGCGCGTGTAGGGCAGCACCACGTTCCACATGACTTCCCACGTCGTGCAGCCCACGCCGTAGGCCGATTCCTTCAGCAGCACCGGCGTGACCTCGAACACGTCGCGCATCACCGCGGCGATGTAGGGAATGATCATGATCGCCAGGATCACGCCCGCGCACAGCAGGCCGATGCCCAGCGGCGCCCCCTGGAACAGCTTGCCGATCAGCGGCAGCTGGCCGACGGTGTTGGCGAGCGGCTTCTGGAAGTACTCCCCGAACAGCGGCGCGAACACCAGCAGGCCCCACATGCCGTAGACGATGGAAGGCACCGCGGCCAGCAGTTCGATCGCCGTGCCCAGCGGGCGGCGCAGCCACGCGGGCGACAGCTCGGTGAGGAACAGCGCGATGCCGAAGCTCACCGGCACGGCGATGATCAGCGCGATCAGGCTGGTGACGATGGTGCCGTAGATGGGTACCAGCGCACCGTAGACGTCGGCCGGCGGATCCCACTCCGACGACCACAGGAAACTGATGCCGAACGCCTGGATCGAGGGCCAGGCGCTGACGGCCAGAGAAATGATGATGCCCCCGAGCAGGAGCAGCGTCACGATCGCGGCGCCGCGCGTCAGGCCACCGAACAGCAGGTCGCCGGTACGGCTGGGTGCGCGCACGGCTGGAAAATCGGTCGGAGTCGCCATGGTGATCGAGAACGTTCGGTTCGGAGAAGCGCCCTAGCGGGCGAGCGATGGTGCGATAAGGCGGGACGGTGGGCCCTGCCGCCCGGAACACGCACGGGCAGGCAGGGCTCGGGCGCCGCTTAGTTGAACACGGCCTTGCCGGACGCGTCCTTGACGCTGTTCGACCAGGTGGCGCGGATCTGCTTGACCACGGCCTCGGGCATCGGCACGTAGTCCAGGTCCGACGCCATCGTGCCGCCGTTCTTGTAGGCCCAGTCGAAGAACTTCAGCACTTCGGTGCCCTGCTCCGGCTTCGCCTGGCTCTTGTGGACCAGGACGAAGGTGGCGCCCGCGATCGGCCAGGCGTCCTTGCCGGGCTGCTCGGTCAGGATCTGGTAGTACGTCTTGCTCCAGTCCGCACCGGCGGCGGCGGCCTTGAAGGAGTCGTCGCTCGGCTGAACCACCGCGCCCGAAGCATTCTTCATGTTCAGGTGGGTCATCTTGTTCTGCTTGGCGTAGGCGTACTCGACGTAGCCGATCGCACCGTTCAGGCGCTGCACGAAGGCGGCCACGCCTTCATTGCCCTTGCCGCCCGTGCCGCCACCCGGCCAGTTCACCGTGGTGCCTTCGCCCACCGAGTTCTTCCAGTCCGCGCTGACCTTGGACAGGTAGTTGGTGAAGATGAAGGTGGTGCCCGAACCGTCGGCGCGGCGCACCGGCAGGATGTCCTGGCTCGGCAGCTTGGCGTTGGGGTTCAGCGCCTTGATCGCGGGATCGTCCCACTTCTTGATCTTGCCGAGGTAGATGTTGGCGAGCACTTCGCCGTTGATGGTCAGGTCGCCCGGCTTGAAGCCTTGCAGGTTGACCACGGGGACCACGCCGCCGATGACCGTCGGGAACTGGACCAGACCGTCCTTGGCCAGTTGCTCGTCCTTCAGGGGAGCGTCCGAGGCGCCGAAATCGACCGTCTTGGCATTGATCTGCTTGATGCCGCCCGACGAACCGATGGATTGATAGTTGACCTTGTTACCCGTTGCCTTTTGGTAGGCGTCGGCCCACTTGGAATAGACGGGCGCGGGGAAAGACGCGCCTGCACCGGTGATTTCTGCCGCAAACGCGGAACCCACCGTCATCAACGAAACGATGCCCGCTACGGCAGTCTTGACCAGCTTCATATGTCCTCCAGAGAACATTGGTTGGGGAATGACAGATTTTTGACATCCCGAACTTTAGGCTCTGACTGTGACAGTTCCATGACATCGCGAAATGTTCTTGAAGCCTGGCCTTAATTTTTGTTTTCTGTTTCGGTGTTATGAAAGCGCCATAAAAAAACGCCGGCTCGGCCGGCGTTTTTGTCACCAATATGTGCTCTTTCAGGCACGCAACGCATCCGCGAGCGTCTGCGCCGCGCGTTCGGCAGTCTCTACCTGCTCGGCTTCCACCATCACCCGAACCACGGGCTCCGTGCCGGAGGCCCGGATCAGGACGCGGCCCTTGCCGGCCAGTTCCGGCTCCACCGCCGCGCGGGCGGCGCTCAGGCCGGCGTGCGTCTGCCAGTCGAAGCCCTTTTCCACGCGCACGTTGATCAGCGTCTGGGGGAACAGCGACACGCCCTCCAGCATCTGCGCCAGCGTCTTGCCGCTGCGCCGCAGCGCCGCCAGCACCTGCAGCGCGGACACGATGCCGTCGCCCGTGCTATGCCGGTCCAGGCACAGCAGATGGCCCGAGCCCTCGCCCCCCACCACCCAGCCGCGCTTGTTCAGTTCCTCCAGCACGTAGCGGTCGCCCACCTTGGCGCGCACCAGCTCCACACCCTGGCGTTGCAGCGCCAGTTCGATGGCCATATTGGTCATCAGCGTGCCCACCACGCCCTGCACGGGCTGGCCGGCCGCAAGACGGTCCTGGACGATGGCGTAGAGCAGTTCGTCGCCGTTGAACAGGCGCCCGCTCGCGTCCACCATCTGCAGCCGGTCGGCATCGCCGTCGAAGGCGAGACCCAACGCCGCGCCATGGGTCTTGACCGCCTCGATCAGCTTTTCCGGCGCCGTCGCGCCGTAGCCGGCGTTGATATTGCGGCCGTCGGGCTGGTTGCCGATCGTGATGACCTCCGCGCCCAGTTCATGGAAGACGTGCGGTGCGATGTGGTACGCCGCGCCATGGGCGCAGTCCACCACCAGCTTGAGCTGATGCAGGTCCAGATCGTAGGGGAAAGTGCTCTTGCAGAACTCGATATAGCGGCCCGCCGCATCCTCGATGCGCCGCGCCCGGCCCAGGTCGTCCGAGCGCACGCAGATCATCGGCTTCTCCAGTTCCGCCTCGATCGCCAGTTCCACCTCGTCGGGCAGCTTGTCGCCGCCGGACGAGAAGAACTTGATGCCGTTGTCGTAGTAGGGATTGTGGCTGGCGGATATCACCACGCCGGCCGCCAGGCGCAGCGCCCGGGTCAGATACGCCACGCCTGGCGTGGGCAACGGCCCGGTCAGCAGCACGTGCACGCCGGCCGACGTGAAGCCGGCCTCCAGCGCCGCTTCGAGCATATAGCCGGAAATGCGCGTGTCCTTGCCGATCAGCACGGTGGGGCGGCCCTGAGACTGCTGCTTCGCGCCCAGCGCCAGCACCTTGCCGGCGGCGTAGCCCAGGCGCATCACGAAGTCCGGCGTGATCGGCGCCTCGCCTACCCTGCCCCGCACGCCATCAGTCCCGAAATATTTGCGAGTCATACGTTCCTCTCCGTATTGTTCTGCGCGGGTCACGCGCGCCGGACCAGCCCGGCTTCCGCGATCCCGCTGTGATTTTGGTTGTGGGTCGTTTGCGTTATCGATTCTCGTCGCCTCGAGGGCGGTCACTCCACGGCCGGCACGGCTTCCTGGCGCACCGCCCACCATGTCCGGATCGCGTCCACGGTGGGCTGTACGTCATGCACCCGCACGATATAGGCCCCGCGCTCCGCCGCGCACACCGCCGCCGCCACGCTGGCCGCGACGCGGCCCTGCGGCGGGCGGCCTCCCAGGATCCGGCCCAGCGTGGACTTGCGCGACAGCCCCACCAGCAGTGGCAGACCGTCCACGCCCAGGCGGGGCAACTGTCCGAGCAGGCGCAGGTTGTGATCCGGCGTCTTGCCGAAACCGAAGCCCGGGTCCAGCGTGATGCGTTCGTCGGCCACGCCGGCAGCCCGCAGCGCGGCGACCCGTTCGGCCAGAAAGGCTTGTACCTCGCCGACCACGTCGTCGTAATGGGGGTCTTCCTGCATCGTGGCGGGATCGCGCTGCATATGCATCACGCACAGCCCAGCGTCGCCCGCCGCCACCGCCTCGATGGCGCCCGGCATCCGGAAGCCCCAGATATCGTTGATCAGGTCTGCCCCCGCAGCCAGCGCGGCGCGCATGACCTCGGGCTTGTAGGTGTCGACCGAGAGCGGCTTGCCGCAATCGCGCAGCGCCTCCACGACAGGTATCACGCGCGCCAGTTCTTCGTCGAGCGGCAGGGACACGGAGCCGGGCCGGCTGGACTCGCCACCGATGTCGATGACGTCCACGCCCTCAGCGATCATCGCCTCGGCATGGCGCAGCGCGGTGTCGCGCGTGGCATGCTGCCCGCCGTCCGAAAAGGAGTCCGGCGTGACGTTCAGGATGCCCATCACCAGGGGGCGGCGGTCGAGTGCGAAGCGGTAGCGCCCGCACTGGAAGAAGGAAGTCGGCAAGATGGAACCCGTGATGGCGGGACGGCGGCCCGTGTGGCGGGCCACCGTCGGGCAAGGCGAATCAGCGGCCGCTGAACGAAAAAAGCCGGTGCGCAAGGCACCGGCTTGTCGGCAGCCGGCGCAATCAGCGCTGGCTTGCCGGTATTGCGGTCAGGCGGCGGCCGGCGCGTTCGACGGCGTGACCGGCGATCCGCCCGGGGGCGTATTGCCGCCACCGCTCGGACCCGACACTCCGCGCGGGGGACGCGGCGGCTTGCCGGCCATGATGTCGTTGACCTGCTCGGCGTCGATCGTTTCCCACTCCATCAGCGCGGCCGTCATGGCCTCGACCTTGTCGCGGTTTTCCTCGAGCAGGCGCTTGGCCAGCGCGTACTGCTCGTCGACGATCCGGCGAATTTCCGCATCGACCTTCTGCTGCGTCGCCTCGGACACGGTCTTGGAGGACATCTTGCCGAACATGCCGTCCTGCTCCGTATCCACGTACACCATGGTGCCCAGCGAATCGCTCATGCCGAAGCGGGTCACCATGTCGCGCGCCGTCTTGGTGGCGCGCTCGAAGTCGTTGGACGCGCCGGTGCTCATGGCGTTGAGGAAGACTTCCTCGGCTGCCCGGCCGCCGAACAGGATGGCGATCTCGTCCAGCATGTTGTCCTTGTACTTCGAGTACTTGTCGTGCTCCGGCAGCTGCCAGGTCACGCCAAGCGCCCAGCCGCGCGGCATGATGGTGACCTTGTGCACCGGGTCGGCCTTGGGCAGCAGCTTGGCTACCACCGCATGGCCCGACTCGTGGTACGCGGTCGCCTTGCGTTCCTCTTCGCGCATGACCGTGGACTTGCGCTCCGGACCCATGTAGATCTTGTCCTTTGCGTCCTCGAAGTCCTGCATGTCGACCACGCGCTTGTTGCGGCGGGCGGCGAACAGCGCGGCCTCGTTGACCAGGTTGGCCAGGTCGGCGCCCGAGAAGCCGGGGGTACCGCGGGCGATCACGGAGGCGTCCACATCGTTGCCGATGGGCACCTTGCGCATATGCACCTTCAGGATCTGTTCGCGGCCGCGGATATCCGGCAGGCCGACGTAGACCTGGCGGTCGAAGCGACCCGGACGCAGCAGCGCCTTGTCCAGCACGTCGGCGCGGTTGGTCGCGGCGATCACGATGACCCCCGAGTTGGCCTCGAAGCCGTCCATCTCGACCAGCATCTGGTTCAGGGTCTGCTCGCGCTCGTCGTTGCCGCCGCCCATGCCGGCGCCGCGATGGCGGCCGACCGCGTCGATTTCATCGATGAACACGATGCAGGGAGCCTGCTTCTTGGCGTTCTCGAACATGTCGCGGACACGGGCCGCGCCCACGCCGACGAACATTTCCACGAAGTCCGAACCCGAGATGCTGAAGAACGGCACCTTGGCCTCGCCGGCGATGGCGCGCGCCAGCAGCGTCTTGCCGGTGCCCGGGGGGCCGACCAGCAGCACGCCGCGGGGGATGCGGCCGCCCAGCTTCTGGAATTTCTGAGGGTCCTTCAGGAAGTCGACCAGTTCGACCACTTCTTCCTTGGATTCGTCGCAACCGGCGACGTCCTGGAAGGTGACCGCGTTCTGGTTCTCGTCGATCAGGCGCGCGCGGGACTTGCCGAACGAGAAGGCACCGCCTTTCCCGCCGCCCTGCATCTGCCGCATCATGTAGAACCAGAAGACGATGATCAGCAGGGTCGGCCCGAGGTAATACAGGGCCTGCACCAGCATATTGGGTTCGTCATCGGCCTTGCCGGTCACCTGGACGCCGTACTTCATCAGGTCGCCGACCATCCAGATGTCGCCCGGCGAGATGATGGTGTACTTCTGCCCTTCCTTCGGGGAGACCACCAGATTCCGGCCCTGCACGTCGACCCGGCTCACCTTGCCGTTCTTGGCGTCCTCCATGAACTGCGAGTAGGTGACGCCTTCCTGCGCACGGGGCTTGTCGAACTGCTTGAAGACGGTAAACAACACCAGCGCGATCACGAGCCAGATTGCCGCCTTTTGAAACAGGTTGTTATTCAAGGCCGAACTCCTTTGCAAATGCCTTGCCAACGGATAGCTGCATTGCATTGTAATGCAGCGCCCGCCCCGAAGGGCGAATAGCGTTTTTATCGGACCGATAGGCGGCCCGATAGTGCCGGGTTCAACCCACGGTCTTCAATTGACGACCCAGAATGAAGGTTTCGGACGACTTGTCGCGCGACGCCTTGGGCTTACGCTTGGCTACCGTCTTGAACTGGCGCTTGAACTTCTCCACGATCTGGCTGTAGCCGCTGCCGTGGAAGCACTTTACCAGCAATGCTCCGTCGGGCTTCAGGTGGGCCTGGGCAAATTCGAGCGCCAGGTCGCACAGATATTCCATGCGCGCCGCGTCCGCCGAGGCCACGCCCGATAGGTTGGGGGCCATATCGGATAAAACAAGGTCGATCTTGCGGCCGCCCGAGGCCTCCAGCACGATGGCCTCCAACTGGCGGAACACCTCTTCCTCGCGGAAATCGCCCTGGATGAAGGACACGTCGGCCACCGGCTCCATCGGCAGCATGTCGATGGCGATCACCGCCCCGTCGATATGTCCATCCCGGGCGCGGGACGACGCCGCCAGCTTGTTGCGCACATATTGGCTCCAGCTACCGGGCGCGGCGCCCAGGTCCACGATGACCTGCCCCGGCTGGATCAGCTTGTCGACCTCGTCGATCTCCTTGAGCTTGTAGGCGGCGCGGGCGCGATAGCCCTCGCGCTGCGCCATTTTGACGTAGGGGTCGTTGATATGGTCGTGCAGCCACGACTGATTGAACTTGTTTTTGGCCATTCCAGAATGCCTGCTTGGGATCCGCGGTACCCATCCCGCCCGTGCCGTGCGGCGCCGTGCGATTTTTTCCCCGCCTTTTTCCCTGTCCTGCCGATTTTGCCGCCCGGCCGCGCCGGTTTGACGGATAATACGCGCCGTTGCGCAAACCCTGCGCCTTACCAGCCGCCTGGCTGCCCGCTCGCCCCGTTTGGATGCGCCTGCCGGTCAGCCCCATATTCAGCGCGCCTCACGCGCCCCGTTACCCTACTATGCCTGCCATTCAATTGATTCCCGCCCAGCGCTCCGAGCTTCGCTCGCGCGCCCATGGCCTGAACCCCGTCGTGATGATCGGTGCCGAGGGCCTGACCCCGGCCGTCCTGGCCGAGATCGACCGCAGCCTCGCCTCGCACGACCTGATCAAGATCCGCGTGTTCGGCGACGAGCGCGAGACGCGCATCGCGATGTATGAAGAAATCTGCGACCGCCTGGACGCCGCCCCGATCCAGCATATCGGCAAGCTGCTGGTGGTCTGGCGCCCCGGGCCGGCCCGCCTGAAGGAGAACAAGCCGCAGGACCTGGGCCGGATGGCCCCCCGCGGTGGCGCCGCCCCGCGCACGGTCACCGTGCGCAAACCCAGCGCCGCGCCGAATCGCCGCCCTACCCGCTCCACGGTCACCGTCCTCGGCAACGAGCGCGTCACCGCCGGCGGCAACGTCAAGCGCGCCAAGACCCGGCAGGCCAGCCCCAAAAAGAAGGCGCTCGACTGAGCGCCCGCGTTCCGGGCGGCCGGCGCAACGCCGCCGCCCCGGCCTGACCTGCGGGCCTTACTCGCCCGACGCCCGCGGCGCGGAACTGCGCCACACCAGCGCCAGCGCCAGCAGGCTGTGCAGCAGATAGAAGCCGCTGGAGACGCCGTGCAGCATGCCGAACTGGCCGCGGTACGGGGAAGCGGAAACCGCCATCCCCAGCGCCGCCGCCTTCTGCCGCAGGCTCTCCATGAACGGCTGGATGCCGAAATACCCCACCAGCACGCAGCACAACATGCCAAGCACCAGCCAGCGCAGCGCGCGGTAGCGCTCGGCGCCGCGGCGGATCATCACGTTGCACAGCGCCAGTTGCAGCACGCCGACGACGACCCCGAGAATGGCCTGGCTGCGGAACAAATGCCCCGCCACCATGCCGGCCATCTCGCGGGCCGGGAGCACGGAGAACAGCGTGGGCGCCACCATGTAGCCGGTGGTCCACAGGCTGCCCGCCCACACCACCGTCAACAGCAGAAAGAGCCGGTGCGGCAGCGGCGATTCGTGGGCATAGGAAGAGGAGAACACGGCGCGCCCGTCGTCAGACGTAGCGGACGGTAATCACCTCGTACTCGCGTTCGCCGCCCGGGGCCACCACGGTGGCCACGTCGCCTTCGAACTTGCCGATCAATGCGCGCGCGATGGGCGAGCTGACGGAAATCTTGCCGTTGTCCAGGTCCGCCTCGTCCTCGCCGACGATCTGGTAGCTGACCGGCTTGCCGGACTCGAGGTCCTCGAGGTCGACGGTGGCGCCGAACACGATGCGGCCATCGGTGTCGAGCTGGGTCGGGTCGATGATCTGGGCGGCCGACAGCTTCGCTTCGACCTCCATGATCCGGCCCTCGATGAACGCCTGCTTTTCCTTGGCGGCGTCGTACTCCGCATTCTCGGACAGATCGCCCTGGGCACGCGCTTCCGCAATGGCATTGATCACCGCGGGACGTTCGACGGCCTTCAGGCGTTGCAGCTCCTGCTTCAGGAGTTCTGCGCCGCGCTTGGTAATCGGAATCGTGCTCATGTCTTCGTTAGGCAAAAAAATGAGCCGCAGCGGAGCAGGAATCATGCATCCGGACAGGTCGGGTGCGACATCGCTCGACATCGCAATCACAACGACATAGGGCCGGAGGCACTTCCGCTCAACCGCGGCTTTGGGTTGAATCGGCGTCTGGGACGCCTTGGTTTTGCCGGTAGTTTAGGCCAAGAAGTCCGCCGGCAGCAACTGCGGCGGACTCCCCGGCAATGCCGGCGGGGGCTCAGGCCAGCGAGGCGTGCAGGCCCTGCAGGTCGTAGACCTCCAGGCTCTGCATGTGCTTGAGGCCCTCGACCGCGGCGCGCGCGCCGGCGATGGTGGTGTAGTACGGCACCCGGTTGGCAAGCGCCGAGATGCGGATCGAACGCGAATCGGCGATCGCCGTGCGGGTCTCGTCGACGGTGGTGAACACCAGCGCGAGCTCGCCGTTCTTGATCATGTCGACGATATGCGGACGGCCGTCCTTGACCTTGTTCACCACGCGCACCGGAATGCCCGCGGCCTCGATGGCCGAGGCGGTGCCGCGCGTGGCCACGATCGGATAGCCCATGTCGTGCAGCATGCGGGCGACGCCGACGGCGTGCGGCTTGTCGCTGTCCTTGACGGTCAGCAGCACCGTGCCGCGCTCGGGCAGGCGCGAACCGGCGGCGAGCTGGCTCTTGAACAGCGCCTCGCCGAAGGTCGTGCCCACGCCCATCACCTCGCCGGTGGAGCGCATTTCGGGTCCGAGCACCGGATCCACGCCCGGGAACTTGTTGAACGGGAACACCGCTTCCTTGACGCTGAAGTAGTGCGGCACCACCTCGTCGCCCACGCCCTGCTCGTCCAGCGACTGGCCGGCCATGCAGCGCGCGGCGATCTTGGCCAGCGACAGGCCGGTGGCCTTGGACACGTACGGCACCGTGCGCGACGCGCGCGGATTGACTTCGAGCACGTAGACGATGTCCTTGCCGTCCTTCTGCTGGATGGCGAACTGCACGTTCATCAGGCCCACCACGTTCAGCGCCATCGCCATCGCGGCGGTCTGGCGCTTGAGCTCGTCGACGGTCGCCTGCGACAGCGAGTACGGCGGCAGCGAGCACGCCGAGTCGCCCGAGTGCACACCGGCCTGCTCGATATGCTCCATCACGCCGCCGATGAACACGCGCTTGCCGTCGCACAGGGCGTCGACATCGCACTCGATGGCGTCGTTCAGGAAACGGTCCAGCAGCACCGGCGAGTCGTTGGAGACCTTGACGGCCTCGCGCATGTAGCGCTCGAGGTCGCGCGGCTCATGGACGATTTCCATCGCGCGTCCGCCCAGCACGTACGAAGGACGCACCACCAGCGGATAGCCGATTTCCGCCGCCAGCTTCAGCGCCTGGTCCTCGGTGCGCGCGGTGCGGTTGGGCGGTTGCAGCAGGTCCAGCTTCTGCAGCAGCTTCTGGAAGCGCTCGCGATCCTCGGCCGCGTCGATCATGTCGGGGCTGGTGCCGATGATGGGCACGCCGTTGGCTTCCAGGTCCAGCGCCAGCTTCAGCGGGGTCTGGCCGCCGTACTGCACGATGACGCCGACCGGCTTTTCCTTGTCGACGATCTCGAGCACGTCCTCGAGCGTCACCGGCTCGAAGTACAGGCGGTCGGAGGTGTCGTAGTCGGTGGACACGGTCTCCGGGTTGCAGTTGACCATGATGGTCTCGTAGCCGTCCTCGCGCAGCGCCAGCGCGGCATGCACGCAGCAGTAGTCGAACTCGATGCCCTGGCCGATCCGGTTCGGGCCGCCGCCCAGCACCATGATCTTGCGGCGGTCGGTCGGGTTCGATTCGCACTCGCCATGCTCGGCCTCGTAGGTCGAGTACATGTAGGCGGTGTTGGTGGCGAACTCCGCCGCGCAGGTGTCCACGCGCTTGTAGACCGGGCGCACCTGATGCTTGATGCGCGCCTGGCGCACCGACTTGGCATCGGTCTTGAGCAACTTGGCGAGGCGCCGGTCCGAGAAGCCCTTCTGCTTCACGTGGCGCAGCTCCGCGGCCGACAGGCTGGGCAGCGTGCGGGCCTTGATCAAAGCCTCGGTCTTGACGATGTCCTCGATCTGCGCAAGGAACCACGGGTCGATCGCGGTCTCGGCGTGCACTTCCTCCAGCGACATGCCGAGGCGGAACGCGTCGCCCACGTACCAGATGCGGTCCGGGCCGGCCTCGCCGATTTCCTCGACGATCTCGTCGCGGTCGGTGGACTTCTCGTCCAGCCCGTCCACGCCCACTTCGAGGCCGCGCAGCGCCTTCTGGAACGATTCCTGGAAGGTGCGGCCCATGGCCATCACCTCGCCGACGGACTTCATCTGCGTGGTCAGGTGGCTGTCGGCCTGGGGGAACTTCTCGAAGGCGAAGCGCGGCACCTTGGTGACCACGTAATCGATCGAGGGCTCGAACGAAGCCGGGGTCTGGCCGCCGGTGATCTCGTTCTTCAGTTCGTCCAGCGTGTAGCCCACCGCCAGCTTGGCGGCGACCTTGGCGATCGGGAAGCCCGTGGCCTTGGAGGCCAGCGCCGACGAACGCGACACGCGCGGGTTCATCTCGATCACGATCATGCGGCCGTCGGCCGGGTTGATCGAGAACTGCACGTTCGAGCCGCCGGTATCGACGCCGATCTCGCGCAGCACGGCCAGCGAGGCGTTGCGCAGGATCTGGTATTCCTTGTCGGTCAGCGTCTGGGCCGGGGCCACGGTGATCGAGTCGCCGGTGTGGATGCCCATCGGGTCCAGGTTCTCGATCGAGCAGATGATGATGCAGTTGTCCGCCTTGTCGCGGACCACTTCCATCTCGTATTCCTTCCAGCCGAGCAGCGATTCCTCGATCAGCAGCTCGCGCGTGGGCGACAGGTCGAGGCCGCGCTTGCAGATCTCCTCGAACTCCTCGCGGTTGTAGGCGATGCCGCCGCCCGTGCCGCCCAGCGTGAACGAGGGGCGGATCACGATCGGATAGCCGCTGGACTGGGTCTCGCCGGCGATCTGCGCCTGCACAGACAGCGCTTCCTCCATCGAATGCGCGATGCCGGACTTGGCCGAGCCCAGTCCGATCTTGGTCATCGCTTCCTTGAACTTCTGGCGGTCTTCGGCCTTGTCGATGGCCTCCGGCGACGCGCCGATCAGCTCGACCTCGTACTTGTCCAGCACGCCATGGCGATGCAGGTCCAGCGCGCAGTTCAGCGCGGTCTGGCCGCCCATGGTCGGCAGGATCGCATCGGGACGCTCCTTGGCGATGATGCGCTCCACCACTTCCCAGGTGATCGGCTCGATATAGGTCACGTCGGCCGTGTTCGGGTCCGTCATGATCGTGGCCGGATTGGAGTTGACCAGGATGACCTTGAAGCCTTCCTCGCGCAGCGCCTTGCAGGCCTGGGCCCCGGAGTAATCGAACTCGCACGCCTGGCCGATGATGATGGGGCCCGCGCCGATGATCAGGATGCTTTTTATATCTGTGCGTTTTGGCATTGCACGCTCACTTTGTTGCCGGCTCGCTTGGCACGGGCCGGCCGGATATCAGGATGACGTTGTCGGTGGCTGTCGCCCGGCGCGGTCTCAGTTCAGGGTGGCCGTCGCCAGCTTCGCGCCGAAGCCGATGAACATGCCGCCGACGCCGCTGGCCATGCCCGCGGACAGGCGCCGCCGGCGCCGGAACACCTCGGCCAGCCGCGCGCCCGCGAAGATGATCGCGGTCAGGTAGGCGAAGCTGCAGACCTGGCACACCAGCCCCAGCACCACGAAGGACAGCGCGGGATACGCGAACTGCGGATCGACGAACTGGATAAAGAACGAGATGAAGAACAGGATCGCCTTGGGGTTCAGCAGGCTGATCACCAGCGCCTTGCGGAACGGGTTGCCGGCCTTTTCCACCGTCACCGCGGCCGCTTCGGCCGGCTGGTTGCGGTTCGCCCAACTGCGCAGCGCGCCGCGCAGCATCTGCACGCCGATCCACACCAGGTAGGCCGCGCCGACATACTTGACCGCATAGAACAGGCCGGGGCTCGCCTTGAGCAGCGAGGCGACCCCCGCGGCGGACAGCACCATCAGGATGGCGTCGCCGAGGAACACCCCGCATGCGCCCAGGTAGCCCTGCCGCACGCCGCGCTGGGCGGCCACGGACAGCACGAACATCGAGTTCGGCCCCGGCAGCAGCACGATGAAGATCGTGCCGACCACGAAGGTCCAGAAATCGGTGATGCCGAGCGAGGCGTGCATGAAGGCGTTCATCGGGCGTCCTGCGTTCTTCGAAACATCGTTGCAGCGTTGGCGACTCTCGCTTACTTCTTCGCGTCGGCCATCATGGCCGTGAAGCGGTCGAACAGGTACGCCACGTCGTGCGGACCCGGCGATGCCTCGGGGTGGCCCTGGAAGCAGAACGCCGGCTTGTCGTTCAGTGCGAAGCCTTGCAGCGTGCCGTCGAACAGCGAGACGTGCGTCACGCGGGCGTTGGCCGGCAGCGTGCTGGCGTCCACCGCGAAACCGTGGTTCTGCGAGGTGATCACCACGCGGCCGTCGTCCATGTCCTTGACCGGATGGTTGGCGCCGTGGTGGCCGGCCTTCATCTTCAGCGTCTTGGCGCCGACCGCCAGGCCCATGATCTGGTGGCCCAGGCAGATGCCGAAGGTCGGGATGCCGCGGCGCAGGAATTCCTGGGTGGCGCGGATCGCGTAGTCGCACGGCTCGGGGTCGCCCGGGCCATTGGCCAGGAAGATGCCGTCCGGGTTATAGGCCAGCGCGTCCTCGGCGGTCGACTGGGCCGGCAGCACCGTGATGCGGCAGCCGCGCTCTGCCAGCATGCGCAGGATGTTGAACTTCACGCCGTAGTCGAACGCGACCACATGGAAACGCGGGTCGGTCTGCTTGCCGTAGCCGCGCGAGAGCGCCCATTCGGTCTGGTTCCATTCGTACGGTTCCTTGACCGACACCACCTTGGCCAGGTCCATGCCGGCCAGGCCGGGGAAGGAACGCGCCAGGTCGATGGCCTTCTGCACATTGTCCTCGCCGGCCAGGATGCAGCCGTTCTGCGCGCCCTTGTCGCGCAGGATGCGGGTCAGCTTGCGGGTGTCGATGCCGGCGATGGCGGGCACCTTCTCCTGCTTCAGGTAGTGCGAGAGCGTATGTTCCTTGCGGAAGTTGGACGCCAGAAGCGGCAGATCCTTGATGATCAGGCCGGCGGCATGGACTTTCGTGGCTTCGACATCCTCAACGTTGACGCCGACATTGCCGATATGCGGATACGTCAGGGTGACGATCTGCCGGGAATAGCTCGGGTCGGTGAGGATTTCCTGGTAACCGGTCAGCGCGGTGTTGAACACCACTTCGCCGATGGTATGGCCGGAAGCGCCAATGGAATAGCCACGAAAGACCGTGCCGTCTGCAAGCGCGAGAATGGCGGACGGAAAAGACGGTAACACGGGTAGGCTCCTGCTGGATTCACCCCGTGACCGACCTGATCGACGCCTCTTGCCCCCTGACTGGCTCGGGCGCCGCAGCGCCGGCGGTGCGCCGGGACTGTCGGGGCCGGCCGCGGCACGCGATTTCCCTGGACTGCTTGCGTTGCCGGGCCCGTGCGGGTTGGGCAGGCGGCGTCGCGATGGGAATTCCGGCGTGGCGGACTGGGGGCGGCGGAAGGTGGAATGCGGTTGGCGCTAGGGTGAAGGGTTCTGAAAGCGAAACTTTCGGATTCTACCCCACGCGGCGCAATTTTCCAAGTTTTCAAGGACTTGCATGCGCGCCGCGACGGCTGCCGGACCGCCCGCCGGCCTCCCCTCGCGGGCCGCCGGACGGCCTAGGGCGCGGGCGGCACCACCGCCGTGACCTCGATCTCCACCTTGGCGCGCGGCTCGACCAGATCGGCCACCTCGACCGCCGACATCGCCGGGTAGTGGCGCCCGATGATGGCGCGGTAGTGCTCGCCGATCGCCGGATAGGCGTTCACATATTCGGCCTTGTTCTTCACATACCAGGTCATGCGGGCGATATGCGCCGGCCCCGCTCCGCCCTGCTCCAGCACCGCGACGATATTGCGCAGCGCCTGCGCCACCTGCCCGGCGAAGTCGTCGGTCTCGAATTCGCACTGGCCGTTCCAGCCGATCTGCCCGCCGACGAAAATCAGCCGGCTGCCGGCCTGGAATTCGGTCAGGATGCCGTTGGCATAGCCGCGCGGCGGCGCCCAGTCGGGAGGTTGCAGCACTTTCATGGTCGTTTCCGTTTTGCTTGTCATGGTGTCTCGTCATCGGGCCCGGCCGCGACATAGGCGGACATGGCCTGCCGCACACGCTCCGGCAATGGCTGGGGCGCCATCCGGCCGGTATCGACGCAGACCAGCCGCTGCGTGATTTCCACCCGGGTGCCGCCATCGGGCCCGCGCAGGCGCACGTGGAGCGTGAAGCTGGAGCCGCCCAGCCGTGCCACGCGCAATTCCGCTGCCAGCACCTCGCCCAGCCGGCTCGGCGCGACGAAGCGGCACTGCAGGTCCGCCGTCGCCACGCCGGCGTGCCCGGCGCCGTGCATTTCGTCGAAAGGCCAGTCGAGGGCCTCCCGGAACCAGTCCTCGACCAGGCCGTTCAGCATCTCGAAGTAGCGCGGAAAGAACACGATGCCGGCGGCGTCGCAATGCTGGAAGCGCACCCGCACCGGCCGCGCGAATACCCCGCTCATGGCGTGGTGCGGGGCGCCTCGCCCGCGGCTTCCGGCTGCGACGCCATCTGGCGCAGCCGGAAGCGCTGCAGCTTGCCGGTCTCGGTGCGCGGCAGGGCCGGGACGAAGACGATGCGGCGCGGGTACTTGTACGGGGCGATCTGGCGCTTGACGTGCTCCTGCAGCGCCGCGCGCATCGCCTCGTCGGCGGCCACGCCGGGGCGCAGCACGACATAGGCGGCCACCACCTGCCCGCGCTCGCCGTCGGGCGCGCCCACCACGCCGCACTCGGCCACCGCCTCGTGCTGCATCAGCGCGGCCTCCACTTCGGGGCCGGCGATGTTGTAGCCGGCCGAGACGATCATGTCGTCCGAGCGCGCCTGGTAGTAGTAGTACCCGTCCGCATCGGCCACGAAGGTGTCGCCCGGCAGGTTCCAGCCGTCCTTGACATAGTTGGCCTGGCGCGGATCGTCCAGGTAGCGGCAGCCGGTGGGGCCGCGCACCGCGAGCTTGCCGACGGTGCCGGGCGGCACGGGTTGCATGTCGTCGTCCACGATCCGCGCCTCGTAGCCGGGCACAACCTTGCCGATGGCGCCCGCCCTCACCTGCTTCCCCGCGCTGGAGATGAAGATATGCATCATCTCGGTGGCGCCGATGCCGTCCGTCATCTCGATGCCGGTGGCGGCCTTCCAGCTCTGGCGCGTCGCGTCCGGCAGCGCCTCGCCGGCGGAGACGCTTTTCTTCAGGCTGGTCAGGTCATAGCCCTGCGCCAGTGCGGCCATCTGGCGATAGAAGGTCGGCGCGGTGAACACGATGGTGGCCCGGTGGCGCTGGATCAGCGCGAGCAGGCCGTCCGGCGTGAGCTTCTCGGCGAGCACGGTCGAGGCCCCGAGGCGCAGCGGAAAGCAGAGCAGGCCGCCGAGGCCGAAGGTAAAGGCCAGCGGCGGCGTGCCGCAGAAGATGTCGTCGGGACCGGGCCGCAGCACATGGCGCGGGAACAGGTCGCACATCGCCAGCACGTCGCGGTGGAAATGCATGGTGCCCTTGGGCTGGCCGGTGGTGCCGCTGGTGAAGGCGATCACGCAGATATCGTCCGCGGCCGTGTCGCACACGGCAAACTCGTCGGGCTTGCCCGCGATTGCGGCCTCCAGCGAGCCCTCGCCTTCGCCGTTGAAGTACAGCGCGCGCGCCAGGCTCGGGCAATGGTGCTCGCCCTCGCGCAGGTTGGCGTCCAACTCCTCGCGCAGCCGGGCGTCGCACAGCGCGGCGCAGACCTGAGACTTGTCGATGACCTGCTTCAGCTCTCGCGCGCGCAGCAGCGGCATGGTCGGCACCGCGATCAGGCCGGCCTTGAGCACGGCAAGCCAGCTTGCGGCCATCATCAGGTTGTTGGGCCCGCGCAGCAGCACGCGGTTGCCCGGTACCAGCCCCATGTCCTGCACCAGCACATGCGCGATGCGGTTGGACAGCGCCGCAAGCGCGGCGTAGCTGACCGTCTGGACGGGCGCGTCCGCCGCGCCGGGCTGATGGCGGATGGCGATGCGCGCGCCGCGTCCCTCGCGCACGTGCCGGTCCACCAGCTCCGCGGCGCAGTTCAGGCGCTCGGGATACGCCGTGTCGTCGTTGAACACGAACCGGGGCCACTGCGCCGGCGGCGGCAGGCGGTCCCGCGCGAAAGTGTCCAGGTGAGCCGTGCTTGCCATTGCTGCCTCCGGTCGGGGTTTCAGCTTGATTGCGTGGACGGGGAAGACGATGCGCGATGCGCGGCCAGCGTCTCGCGCGCGATGATCAGCTTCTGCACCTCGGTCGCGCCCTCGTAGATGCGCAGCGAGCGGATCTCGCGATAGAGGCTCTCGACGCGCGTGCCGACCTTGACGCCCAGGCCGCCGAACATCTGCACCGCGCGGTCGATCACCTGCTGCGCGTTCTCGGTGGCGACCATCTTGGCCATCGCCGCCTCGCGCGTGGTGCGCACGCCGCGCACGTCGCGCAGCCAGGCGGCGCGATAGGTCAGCAGCGCCGCCGCGTCGATGGCGGTGGCCATGTCGCCCAGCGCCGCCTGCGTCAGCTGCAGGTCGGCCAGCACGCCGCCGAACATTGGCCGCGTGGTGGCGCGCGCCACGGCTTCGTCCAGCGCCGCGCGGCCGAAGCCGAGCGCGGCGGCGGCCACCGACGCGCGGAAAATGTCGAGCGTCATCATCGCCACCTTGAAGCCCTGCCCCGCCTCGCCGAGCCGGTTGGCGACGGGCACGCGGCAGCCGTCGAAGGCCAGCGTGGCCAGCGGATGCGGCGCCATCACATCGATGCGCTCGGCGATGCTCAGCCCCGGCGTATCGGCATCGACCACGAAGGCGGAGATGCCGCGCGCGCCGGGTGCCTCGCCGGTGCGCACGAAGACGCAATAGAAGTCGGCGATGCCGCCGTTGGAAATCCAGGTCTTGCTGCCGTCGATGACGTAGTGGTCGCCATCGCGCGTGGCCCGGCATTGCATCGCGGCGACATCCGACCCCGCCTCCGGCTCCGACAGCGCGAACGCGGCGATGGCTTCGCCGCGCGCGACGCGCGGCAGGTAGCGCTCGCGCAACGCGTCGCTGCCGGCCAGCGTGATGGCGCCCGAGCCGAGTCCCTGCATCGCAAAAGCGAAGTCCGCCAACCCGTCGTGCCGGGCCAGCGTCTCGCGCAGCAGGCACAGCGCCCGCGAATCCAGCGCGGGCAGCACGCCGCCATGCGCCTGCGGCACGCAGTAGCGCAGCCAGCCCGCCGCGCCGAGCTGGCGCACCAGCGCGCGGCAGGCGGCATCGGTATCGGCATGGTCCACCGCCAGCGACGCCGCGCACCATGCGTCCAGTTCGCGCGCCAGTTCGCGGTGGGTGTCGTCGAAGAACGGCAGGTCGAGGTGGCCGCCGCCGGCCATGGTCGTGGTGGGCGAGGTCATGGTCAGTCGCCCTCGAACACCGGACGCGTCTTTGCCACGAAGGCATCGTAGGCCCGGCGGAAATCCCGCGTCTGCATGCAGATGGCCTGCGCCTCGGCCTCCGCCTCGATGGCCTCGTCCACGCCCATGTTCCACTCCTGGTGCAGCAGCTTCTTGGTCATGCCGTGCGCAAAGGTGGGGCCGGCGGCCAGCGTGGCGGCCAGCGCCTGCGCTTCGGCCAGCACCTGCTCCGGCGCGTGCAGCGCGTTGAAGAAGCCCCACTGCATGCCCTCGTCCGCCGTCATCGCCCGGCCCGTGTAGAGCAGCTCGCTGGCGCGGCCCTGCCCGATCACGCGCGGCAGCAGCGTGCAGGCGCCCATGTCGGCACCGGCCAGTCCCACGCGCACGAACAGGAAGGCGGTCCGGGCCTGGGGCGTGCCCAGCCGCATGTCCGAGGCCAGCGCAATCATGGCGCCCGCGCCGGCGCAGATGCCGTCCACCGCGCTGATCACCGGCTGCGGGCAGGCGCGCATGGCCTTGACGAGGTCGCCCGTCATGCGGGTGAAGTCCAGCAGCTCCGGCATGGTCATCCGCGTCAGCGGGCCGATGATCTCGTGCACGTCGCCGCCCGAGCAGAAGTTGCCGCCGGCGCCGGTCACCACCACGGTCTTGATGTCGCTGGCGTGGCACAGCGCGCGGAACAGGTCGCGCAGCTCGGCATACGAGTCGAACGTCAGCGGGTTCTTGCGCTCGGGCCGGTTCAGCGTCACGGTGCCGACCTTGCCGTCGCCGGACACGCTCCAGAGGAAGTGCTGCGGCTGATAGTCGGCGAAGGTGCGCTTGTGGTGGCGCATGTCGAGAGCGATCTCGCGGTCGGTGCTCATGGGTTTCCCTCGTGGTTACACGTTGCTGCGGCGCTTGTCCGATGGTGCGGCATCAGCCCGTCATGACCTCGCCGCCGGCCACCGCGATGGCCTGTCCGGTCATCGCGCCCGCGCCCGGCTGGCACAGCCAGGCCACGGCGTCGGCCACCTCGTCCGGCTGGATCAGGCGCTTCTGCGGATTGCGGGCCGACAGCTCCTCGCGCGCCTCGTCCTCGCTGCGGCCGGTCTTGCGCACGATGTTCACGACCGCATCGCGCACGATGTCGGTCTCGGTGAATCCCGGGCAGACCGCGTTGACCGTCACGCCGCTACGGGCCAGCTCCAGCGCCAGCGCGCGCGTGAGTCCGACCACGCCGTGCTTGGCCGCGCAATACGCGCTGACGTAGCCATAGCCGATCAGCCCGGCGGTGCTCGCCACGTTGACGATGCGCCCCCAGCCCGCGGCCACCATCGGTCCCACCGCCGCGTGCGCGCACAGGTAGGTGCCGGTCAGGTTGACGTCGAGCATGCGGCGCCACAGCGCGAGGTCGGTGCGGCCAAACGGCGCGCTGTGCGCCTGGCCCGCGTTGTTGACGAGGATGTCGACCCGGCCGAAGCGCGCCTGCGCGGCGGCGAACGCCGCGGCCACGCTGTCCTCGTCGGTGACGTCGGCCGGCGCGAATCCCACGCGGGCGTCGCCGCCTTCGCGCGCCAACGTGCCCGCGGCGTCTTCCAGCGTGGCCGCATCGCGCCCCACGAGCGTCACGCTGGCGCCATCGGCCAGCAGGCGCGCCGCGATGGCCGCGCCGATGCCCCGCCCGCCGCCGGTGACCAGCGCATGCCGCCCCCGCAGCGCGCCCTGCTCCGTGGGCCGGTCGGCGGTGCTCATGCCTTGCCTCCCGCCGCCTGCGCCGCGCGCTCCAGATTGGTTTCGAGCTGCCGTTTGGCGGCCAGGTACTGCTTCGGCCAGTTCACGTCGCGCACGCCCAGGCGCGCGGCCTCGCGCAGCGTCCATGCGGCGTCGGCCAGATGCGGCCGGGCGATGGCGCACAGGTCCGCCCGCCCGGCGGCGATGATGCTGTCCACATGGTCCGCCTCCGAGATCGCGCCCACCGCGATGGTGGGGATGCGGGCCTCGTTGCGGATGCGATCGGCGAATGGCGTCTGGTACATGCGGCCGTAGACCGGGGCCTGGTCGGGGCTGACCTGGCCGGACGAACAGTCGATCATGTCGGCGCCGGCGGCCTGGAACGCCCGGGCGATTTCCACGGCATCGTCGGGCGTGATGCCGCCTTCGACCCAGTCATGGGCGGAGATGCGCACCGACATCGGCAGGTCCACCGGCCACACCGCGCGCACCGCGGCGAACACCTCCAGCGGAAAACGCAGCCGGTTCGCCAGCGAGCCGCCGAATTCGTCGGTGCGCCGGTTGGTCAGCGGCGAGATGAACGACGACAGCAGGTAACCGTGCGCGCAATGCAGCTCCAGCCAGTCGAAGCCGGCCTGCGCGGCACGGCGGGCGCAGGCGACGAAGTCATCGCGCACTTGCTCCATGTCCGCGCGGCTCATCTCGCGCGGCACCTGCGAGATGCCAGGCAGGTAGGGCAGCGGCGAGGCCGAGACCAGCGGCCAGTTGCCCTCGGCCAGCGGATGGTCCATCGCCTCCCAGCCGAGCTGGGTCGACCCCTTGCGGCCCGCGTGGCCGAGCTGGATGCCGATATGGGCATCGGTGCTCGCGTGCACGAAATCGACGATGCGCCGCCACGCGTCGCGCTGCGCGTCGTTCCACAGCCCCGGGCAGCCCGGCGTGATGCGTGCATCGGGCGACACGCAGGTCATCTCCGCCATCACCAGCGCGGCGCCGCCCATCGCGCGCGCGCCCAGGTGAGCCAGGTGGAAGTCGCCGGGCACGCCGTCCACGCACGAGTACATCGCCATCGGCGACACCACCACGCGGTTCTTCAGCGTCACGCCGCGCACGCGGTACGGCGTGAACATCGGCGGCAGCGGCCCCTCGCGCAGGCGCAGCGCCTGCTCGGGCACGCCGGCCTGCAGCGCGAGCCAGCGCTCGAACCCGGCCACATAGTCCGGATCGCGCAGCCGCAGATTCTCGTGCGAGATCCGCTGCGAGCGGGTGAGCAGCGAATAGGCGAACTGTTCCGGCGCGAGATGGGCATAGCGCTCGACATGCTCGAACCATTCGGTGGAATTGCGCGCGGCGTTCTGGATCTTGAGCACCTCCACGCTGCGCACCGCCTCGTAGCGCTCCAGCGCCGCGGGCAACCCTTCGGGCCCGGCGGCGCCGATATTGCGCGCCAGCTCGATGGCATCCTCCAGCGCGAGCTTGGTGCCGGAGCCGATCGAGAAATGCGCGGTATGCGCGGCGTCGCCCATCAGCACGATGGGAACGCGGCGGCCGTCAGGCAGCGCCTGCCAGTGCACCCAGGTATGGCAGATCACGCGCGGGAACCGGATCCAGTTGGCCGAGCCGCGCAGATGGGTGGCGTTGCTGATCAGCCGGTTGCCGTCGAGGTATCGCGCGAACAGGCGCTCGCACCACGCGATGCCCTCCTCCTGGCTCATGCGGTCCAGCCCCGCGGCCTGCCACACCGGCTCGGGCGTCTCGACGATAAAGGTGGAAGTGTCGTCGTCGAAGCGGTAGGCGTGGGCCTGGAACCAGCCGTGTTCGGTCTTCTCGAAGGCGAAGGTGAAGGCGTCGAAGCGCTTGTGCGTACCCAGCCAGACGAAGCGGCACTGGCGGGTATCGATATCGGGAGCGAAAGTCTGCGCATAGCTCGCGCGCACGCGGCTGTTGACGCCGTCGGCGGCGATCACCAGGTCGGCCTCGTATTGCCGCGCCAGCTGCTGGTCGTCGGCGACGTCGGTCTCGAACACCAGCCGCACGCCGAGCTCCTCGCAGCGCGCCTGCAGGATATTGAGAAGCCGCTTGCGGCCGATGCCGATAAAGCCATGCCCGCCTGAGCGCAGCGTGCGCCCGCCGATATGGATGTCGATATCGTCCCAGTGGTTGAAGGCCGCGTTGATCTGGGCGGCGCTGACGGGGTCGGCTTCCTTGAGGTTGTCCATGGTGGCGTCGGAAAACACCACGCCCCAGCCGAAGGTGTCGTAGGGCCGGTTGCGCTCGACCACCACCACGTCGTTGCGCGGGTCCTGCAGCTTCATCAGCAGGCCGAAATACAGGCCCGCGGGACCACCGCCGATGCACAGCACACGCATTGTGTCGTCTCCTGGCGAGGCGGGTGGCCTGTGGCGCCCCACCTCGAAATGCGGCTCGCTTGCCTGATCGTCGTCCTGGCGACGCCTTGTCGTCGCGCGCTAGGGCCGTCCAGGCATCGTTTTAGCTCATGGCTAAATATTTTATGTTTGAAATATTAGTGCGCGCGCCCGTGCAGGGCAAGCGAAATCGGCGGGATCGCGCCCGCCGCGCCGCCAGCCGGCCGGCTACCCCTGCATCGCGGCCTGCACCTGCGCCAGCGCGCCCGGATCCTCGATCGTCGTCAGGTCGCCCGGATCGCGGCCCTCCGCCACCGCCTGCATCGCGCGCCGCAGCAGCTTGCCCGAGCGCGTCTTGGGCAGGGCGTTGACGAACAGCACGCGCGCCGGGCGCGCCACCGCGCCCAACTGCCGGTCCACCGTCTGCATGATCTCGCCCTCCAGCGCGAGGCGGTCCTGCGGCGTGCCGGTGCGGCCGGCGTCGCGGGCGATGCAGAACGCCATGGCCACCTGCCCCTTGAGCGCGTCCCGCACGCCCACCACCGCGACTTCGGCCACGGCCGGATGCGAGGCGATGCTCTCCTCGATCTCGCGGGTGCCCAGCCGATGGCCGGCCACGTTGATCACATCGTCGGTGCGGCCCAGGATGAACAGATAGCCGTCCTGGTCCCGCACGCCCCAGTCGAAGGTGGAATAGCGCGGCGCGTCGGGAAAGCTGGACCAGTACGTCCTGACGAAGCGGGCGTCGTCGCCCCATACCGTGCTCATGCATCCGGGCGGGAGCGGTCCCGCGATGGCGACCACGCCCTTCTGGCCCGGCGCGCATTCCTCCCCGGTCTGCTCGTCGACGATGCGCACGTCGTAGCCGTACACCGGCACCCCGGGCGAGCCGAGCTTGGGCGGCAGCGCCTCGATGCCGCGCTGGATCGCGATGATCGGCCAGCCGGTTTCCGTCTGCCAGTAGTTGTCCACCACCGGCTTGCCGATGCCCTGCTGGATCCAGCTGGCGGTGGGCTCGTCCAGCGGCTCGCCGGCGAGAAACAGCAGACGCAGGCTGGACAGGTCATGGCGATGCAGCAGCGCCGGGTCCTGCTTCTTCAGCACGCGGATCGCGGTCGGCGCGCTGAACATCAGGTTCACCCGGTAGCGCTCCACCAGTTGCCACAGGATGCCGCCGTCGGGCCGCACCGGCGTGCCCTCGTACATCACGGTGGCCATGCCGGCCAGCAGGGGCCCGTAGACGATATAGCTGTGGCCCACCACCCAGCCGATGTCCGAAGTGGTGAACATCGTGTCGCCGGGCTTGCCGCAGAAGATGTATTCCATCGATGCGGCGAGCGCCACCGCATACCCGCCCGTATCGCGCTGCACGCCCTTGGGCTTGCCGGTGGTCCCCGAGGTGTAGAGCACATAGGACGGCTCGTTCGACTCGAGCCACGCGCACGGCACGGACGCCTCGCCCACGCGCTCGCGCCACGCGGCATAGTCCTCGTCGCGCCCCGCCACCCGCTCCATCGGCGCCAACTGGCGGTCCACCAGCAGGACCTTTTCCGGCTTGTGCCCGGCGAGGGCCACGGCTTCGTCCAGCAGCGGCTTGTAGGGCACGACCTTGCCCGCGCGCGAGCCGGCGTCCGCGGCGACGATCACGCGCGGGCGCGCGTCGTCGATGCGCGCCGCGAGGCTGACCGAGGCGAAGCCGCCGAACACCACCGAATGGATGGCACCGATGCGCGCACAGGCCAGCATGGCGAAGGTGGCCTCGGGAATCATCGGCATGTAGATCAGCACCCGCTCGCCGCGAGCGACGCCCAGCGCCTGCAGGATGGCGGCCATGCGGTTCACCTCCGCATGCAGTTGCGCGAAGGTATAGGTGCGCTCGGCGCCGGTCTCGGTCGAGACATGGATCAGCGCGGGCTGGTCCGCCCGCTCGCGCAGATGGCGGTCCACCGCGTTGTGGCAAAGGTTGGTGCGGCCGCCGACGAACCACCGCGCGAACGGCGGGTTGCTGTGGTCCAGCACGGTATGCCAGGGGGTCTGCCATTCGATCCGGGCGGCCTGTTCGGCCCAGAAGCCTTCGGGATCGGCCAGGGAACGCGCATGCATGGCGCTCGTCGCTGTCATCGGTGTCTCCTCCGCGTGGTCGCGGTTATCTGTAGCGGTGCCCGGCAAGTGTGCCACCGCGCGAGCGGCCCGGGTCATTCACAGTGTCGGCAGACCGACTTACGCGGGCCTTACCGCGATGGGGCCGGAGGGGCCGGAAAAAACAAAAAGGGCATGCGCTGGCGCATGCCCTTTCCTTCCGGCCCGGCCGCGCCGGTACCCCGCTAGCGGGACTTGCCCTTGCCGGAGGCCTTGACCGCGGGCTTCGCGCTGGCCGTGCCCGTGCTTCTGGCGGAAGCCTTCGCCGAGGCCTTGGCCGACGCCTTGACGTTGCCGCCCTTGCTGCGCGGCGTCGCTTCCACCACCACGCGCTGGCGTCCGGCCGGCGCGGCCTTGCCACCCCGCTTGCCGGAGACCCGGATCACTTCGACCTTGCCGCGCGGCGACGGGTCCGCATCCCGCACCAGCGCGCGCGCGCGGCCGGCCGGCACCATCAGCACCAGGCTCTGGCCGGCGACCAGCTTGCTGCCGGACAGGTCGTTCCACGCCTGCACCTGGCGCGGGGTGACGCGATAGCGCCGCGCCACCGTCACCACGGTATCGCGCTTGCCGGCCCGCACGACGATGCGGCGCGGCTCCGGCACGTCCGGCTCCATCGCCAGCGTCGCCGTCTCGGCGATCTTGGCGCTGATGTCCTCGCTGTAGCGGTCCGAACGCGGAATCATCACCGTGGACCCCGGCTTCAGCCGCATGCCCTTGGGAATGCGGTTGACCTCGCGCAGCGTGTCCGGATCGACGTTGAGCCGCGCCGCCAGCGTCTCGATGCGCTCGCGCCCATCGACGGTGACCGCGGTCCAGCTCGACAGTCCGCCGCGATAGGTGTTCAGGTTGTACTGGAAGCGCTCGGCGTTGTCGAACGGCAGCAGGATCTGCGGATTCGACGCACCCAGGATCACCGGCTTGTTGAACGATGGATTGAGCGCGCGGAATTCATCGAGCGGCAGGTTGGCCAGCTTGGCCGCCAGCGAGACATCGATATCGCGCGAGGTGGTGACCGTGACGAAATACGGGTGGTCCGGAATCTCCGGCAGCTTGACCCCATACATCGCCGGATTGCCGATGATGTTCTTGACCGCCTGGAGCTTGGGCACGTAGTAGCGCGTCTCGTTAGGCATATTGAGACTCGCGTAGTCGGTCGGCAGCCCCTTGGCCTGGTTGCGGGCGATCGCCCGGCCCACCGCGCCCTCGCCCCAGTTGTACGCCGCCAGCGCCAGATGCCAGTCGCCGAACATGTCGTACAGCCGGGACAGGTAGTCCAGTGCCGCGTCCGTCGAGGCCAGCACGTCGCGGCGCTCGTCGCGGAACATGTTCTGCTTGAGGTTGTAGTCCTTGCCGGTGCTCGGGATGAACTGCCACATGCCGGCCGCCTTGGCGGTGGACTCGGCCTGCGGGTTGAACGCGCTCTCGACGAAGGGCAGCAGCGCCAGTTCGGTCGGCATGTTGCGGCGCTCGAGCTCCGCGACGATGTGGTAGAGGTACTTGCTGGACCGGCCCACCATCCGCTCCATGTAGTCGGGCCGCGCGGCATACCACTGCGTGCGGTCCTCGACCAGCGTGCCTTCCAGATCCTGCATGGCGAAGCCGCGGCGGATACGGACCCAGATGTCCTGCGAGGGGCCGCGCAGCCATTCCACGCTCTGCTCGTCGACATTGACCAGCGGCGCCGTGCCGGCGGCCGCCGAGACCGGCGGGTGGATGGTGTTTAGGGGATCGGGGCGGGAGGCTGTCTGGGCGGTCGGCTCGCCGGCCGTGCCGGCATCGGGCGACGTTGGCGTGCCGGCACACGCTGCAAGCAGCGCGGAGCACGCAATCACCGCCAGTAATCGACCAAATTCCATTAATTTCTCGAATCGTGACGCTAAAAAGTTGAGCGATGCTATGAAAAACGTGCCTGCGAGTCAATGAAATTTTCCGGGCGCGGACCCCGGAACGGCCCGACGCAGCGGGCTTTTCCCGGCCTCGCTGGCTCTGCCTCCCGCCTGGGGCGACTCGCCCGCCTCAGCGGAAACCGTCCTTCCATTTGCGCAGTGCTCCAAACACGGCGGCATCGTCTTCGCCCTGCGTGCCCGCCTCGACTGCCACCGCTTCGCGCACCGCCGCTTCGCGCGAGCGCAGGAAAGGATTGACTTCGCGTTCGTGGCCGATGGTGGTGGGCAGCGTCGGCCGCCCGGTCGCGCGCAGTGCCTCCACCCGCGCATCCCACTCGGACAGCACCGGATTGTGCGGCTCCACCGCCCTCGCGAAGCGCACATTGCTGCGGGTGTATTCGTGCGCGCAATAGACCTTCGTCTCGGCGGGGAGCGCCGCGAGCTTGTCGAGCGAGTCCAGCATCTGCGCCGGCGTGCCCTCGAACAGCCGCCCGCAGCCGCTGGCGAACAGCGTATCGCCGCAGAAGACCGACGGCCCCGCGCCGGGCAGGTCGGCCACGAAGGCAACGTGCCCGGCGGTATGGCCGGGCACGTCGAGCACGCGCATGGAAAGGGCGGGGAAACGGAGGTCGAAGGTATCGCCCTCGCGTACGGCCAGGGTACGATGGCCGATGCGCTCGCCCGCCGGTCCCACCACCGGCACGGGCTTGCCGTCCGGTCCGCTGGGGTGGCGCTGCAGCAGCGCTTCGACGCCGCCCTGGTGATCGCCGTGATGGTGGGTGATTACAATGGCCCCCAGCGCGAGCCCGTTGCGCGCCAGGAAATCCTCGACCGGAGCGGCCTCGCCCGGGTCGACCACAGCCACGGCATGACCATCGTGGATCGCCCAGATATAGTTATCCTGGAATGCGGGGATTGGCTCCACCTTCAACATGCGTTGCTCCTATGTCCAAGCGTCCGATTATAGATTGGGATAACTGGCTCACTTCCCCGCCCGGGCAGTACATGCTCGAGTGGGAACGCCAGCAATACGACCGGACCGTGGCCGATATCTTCGGCTATCACGCGGTGCAGCTTGGCCTGCCCGTCATGGATACGCTGCGCGAGAACCGCATGCCGTTCAGTGCGCTGGCGCTCGATCCCGCCGCCGGGCCCCACGGCCCGCGCCAGGACGAGGCGGACAACCGCCAGCTGCTGTGCCGCTTCGACGAGCTGCCCTTCGATACGCAGAGCGTGGATCTGGTCACCCTGCCCCATGTGCTGGAGTTCTCGGACGATCCGCACGAAGTGCTGCGCGAGGTCTCGCGCGTGCTGATGCCCGAGGGCCAGGTCATCGTCTCGTGCTTCAACCCGATGAGCCTGTGGGGCGCGCGGCAGGGCCTGAACCGGCTGGGGGCCGACCCCTTCCTGCCCGCCGACGCCCAGTCGATCGGCTTCGTGCGGATCAAGGACTGGCTCAAGCTGCTGGGCTTCGACATCATCCGCGGCCGCTTCGGCTGCTACTGCCCGCCCTACCGCACCGAGCGCTGGCTGCAGCGCGCCGCCTTCATGGAGAAGGCCGGCGACCGCTGGTGGCCGATCTTCGGCGCGGTCTATATGATCTCGGCGGTCAAGCGCGTGCGCAACATCCGCCTGGTCGGCCCGGCCTGGAAAACCTCCAAGCCCGCGCTCGCGCCCGTCGCCGCGCCGGTGGCCACGCCCACCGGCACCCACGGCAAGAGCTCGCCCGGCGACGAAAACTGAACGCGGCCGCTTCGTCGCCGCCATCCCGACACCGCGCCGCCCGGCAACCCCGGGCGGCCATCTTTTTGAAGACGCATGCAAGAAGTCACGATCTATTCCGACGGCGCCTGCAAGGGCAACCCCGGCCCCGGCGGCTGGGGCGCCGTGCTGGTCTCCGGCAGCAACGAGAAGGAGCTGTTCGGCGGCGAGGCGAACACCACCAACAACCGCATGGAGCTGACCGCGGTGATCGAAGCGCTGCGCGCCCTCAAGCGCCGCTGCAGCGTGGACGTCTACACCGACTCGCAGTACGTGCAGAAAGGCATCGGCGAATGGCTGCCGGGGTGGAAGGCGCGCGGCTGGAAGACCGCCGACAAGAAGCCGGTCAAGAACGCCGACCTGTGGCAGACGCTGGACACGCTGGCCCAGCAGCACGAGGTGCGCTGGCATTGGGTGCGCGGCCATAACGGCCATCCCGGCAACGAGCACGCCGACGCGCTGGCCAACCGCGGCGTCGCCATGCTGACCGGCACCCGTGCCGTCGCCGGTTAGAATGCCCGCCATGCGACAGATCGTTCTCGACACCGAAACCACCGGCCTGAATGCCGCCACCGGCGACCGCCTGATCGAAATCGGCTGCGTCGAACTGGTGAACCGCCGCCTGACCGGGCGCCACCTCCACTACTACGTCCACCCCGAGCGCGACATCGACGAGGGCGCGATCGCGGTCCACGGCATCACGCTGGAGTTCCTGGCGGACAAGCCCAAGTTCGGGGAAATCGTTCACCACGTGCGCGAGTTCGTCGAGGGCGCCGAGCTGATCATCCATAACGCCGCGTTCGACCTGGGCTTCCTCGACATGGAATTCCAGCTGCTGGGCCTGCCGCCCTTCCGCGAGCACGTGGCCAACGTCATCGACACGCTGCGCGAGGCGCGCCAGATGTTCCCGGGCAAGCGCAACTCGCTGGACGCCCTGTGCGACCGACTTGGCATCAGCAACGCCCACCGTACGCTGCACGGCGCGCTGCTCGATGCCGAGCTGCTGGCCGAGGTCTACCTGGCCATGACGCGCGGCCAGAACTCGCTGGTGATCGACATGCTGGACGGCGGCGCCGGCGCGAGCGGCAACGCCATTGCCAGTGCGGACCTGTCGCGCCTGCAACTGCCGGTGCTCGCCCCCACCGCCGAGGAACTGGCCGCCCACGCAATGGTGCTCAAGAGCCTGGACGACGAGAGCCGCGGCAAGACGGTGTGGAAGGAAATTGCCGCCGCCGAAGTCCCCACGGACCTTGCGGCGTGAAAAAAGGGCTTTACAAGGTACAGCCACACTGACATAATCGCGTTTTCTCTGTTGCGCGATGTACGACGCAGCGGCAGGGGTGGTTAGCTCAGCGGTAGAGCACTGCCTTCACACGGCAGGGGTCACAGGTTCAATCCCTGTACCACCCACCAGATTCGCGGGAAACCGCACGGGAAAGGCCCTCGGCGCAAGCCGAGGGCCTTTTTCACATTGGAGCTCCCGTCAGGGCCCCCGGCACGCGCCGGGGGCCCTTTTCACATGTGGCGATAACAATGCCTTGGGCCGCGACCGCGGAGCGACTACAACGTCCCAGGTACCGGGGACGTTTCATCAAGGGCGCCCGCGCGCCAGGAGAGTAGCCGTGAACCCATTGCAAGGTCGTCGACATTTCCTCCAGGCCGCGGCGCTCGCCGCCCTGGCACCCCTGGCCGCCTGCGGCGGCGATGACGATTCGCCGGCCCCGCCGCCCCCTCCGCCGGATACCGGATCCGACGCGCGCATCGCCAGCGCCATCGGCCAGCTCGACGCCATGGCGGCCCAGCTGATGGCAAGTTCCGGAGTGCCGGGCATGGCCGTCGCGGTGGTGCACGGCGGCAAGACGGTCTACGCCAAAGGATTCGGCCGGCGTGTGGTGACGGACCCCGCGCCCGTGGACGCCGATACCGTGTTCCAGCTAGCCTCGCTGTCCAAATCCGTCGGCGCCACCGTGGTGGCGCGCCAGGTTGGACTTGGCGGCATCGGCTGGGACACGCCGGTACGCAATCACCTGCCGTGGTTCGAGCTGTCCGACCCCGACTCCACCGCCGCCGTCACGATCGGCGACATGTTTGCGCACCGCTCCGGCCTGCCGGACCACGCCGGCGACCGGCTCGAAGACCTGGGCTACGGCCAGCGCGAGGTACTGACGCGCCTGCGCTACCTGCCCGTGGCGCCGCTGCGCTCGCACTACGCCTACACCAACTTCGGCCTGACCGCCGGCGCGGAGGCGGTGGCCGCGGCCGCCGGCCTCGACTGGGCCTCGCTGTCCGAGCAGGCCATCTACCAGCCGCTGGGCATGGCCAGCACCAGCTCGCGCTACGCGGATTTCGCCGCGCGCCCGAACCGCGCGCTGGGCCACGTGCGCACGAACGGACAATGGGTGCAGGGCATGGGCACCCGGCCGGACGCCCAGGCGCCGGCCGGCGGCGTCAGTTCGTCGGTCAACGATATGGCCAGATGGCTGGCGATGGTGCTGGCCAAGGGCGAAGCCGGGGGCAGGAGAATCGTCGAAGCGGCCGCACTCGCCCCCGCGCTGACGGCGCAGATGCAGTCGTCGCCGCCCACCGCCGACTATCCCGCCGGCCACTATGGCTATGGTTTCAACGTCGGCACCACGGAATCGGGGCTCGCTTCCTACAGCCATTCCGGCGCGTTCGGCGTGGGCGCCGCCACCAGTTTCTTCGCGCTCCCCACGCTCGACCTGGGCATCGTCACGCTGACCAACGGCTACCCGATCGGCCTGCCCGAGGCGCTGAACGCGCAGTTCGCGGACCTGGTGCAGTTCGGCGCCATCCGCCACGACTGGCCCGCGCTCTATGCGCGCGCGCTGGCGCAGGTGACGGCTCCCGAGGGCCGCCTTGTCGGCGCGCCGCCCCCCACCTCCCCGCTGCCGGCCCGCGCGCTGTCCATCTACACCGGCACCTACCGGAACGACTACCACGGGCCGATCCAGATCGCCGAACAGGCCGGAGCGCTGGTCATGTCCATCGGCCCCGTGCCGCTGCAGGTTCCGCTGACGCACTGGGACGGCGATGTCTTCACCTTTACGCTGAGCAACGAAAACGCGATGCCGGGCATGATCTCGCGCGCCGAATTTTCCAGCGACCGCGTATGGCTGGAGTTCTACGACCAGGAGGGACTGGGCGACTTCGTGCGCTGATGGCTTGCCCCGCCGCCCCCGCGGGCGGCGGGCCGGCTCAGGTCGGCCAGGCCGATCCCAGGATCAGGCTGCAGAAGTTGATCCGCTGGTAGTCCGGGTCCCGCAGCGCCAGCACATCGGCCTTCACATTCCCGAAGGTGGTCTGCGGCTTGCGCCGCGTGCCCTCGGCGAAATGGTCGATGATCCCCTGCTTGAAGTTGTGCTCCCGCGGATGGTGGCGGCACACGTGGTCGCGCTGCTCCGCCGTGAAGTCGTGGTACCCCAGGCCCAGCACATCCATCTCGACGCCGGCGGTGACCAGCGCGATGGTGGGCCGCATATGCTGCGGGATGCCGGGCGTGGTGTGCAGCGCGATGGCCGCCCATACGTCGTCGATATCGCGCTCCGCAATGCCGTATTCCTGCAGGAAGCGGCGGGCCGCGTTGGCGCCGTCCACCTCGAACCGCAGATCGGGACTGGCATGCGGCTCGGTCAGGCCCATGTCGTGGAACATGGCGCCGACATACAGCAACTCGGGATCGTAGGCGAGCGCCCGGCGCGTGCCGGTGAGCGCGCCCCAGAAAAAGACGCGTCGGCTGTGGTGGTACAGCAGGTCGTCCTCGGTATCGCGGACGAGTTCGGTCGCGGCACGCGCCATCGCGCTGTCGGGCACGCGAATGCCCGCAATGATGTCTGTCATGGATCTGCTCCGGTGTTGGCATGGCGGGCATCGGCAACGGCGCGCGGTGCCCCGCCATGGCGGGGGATGAACGTGAGCGGGCCGGCCCGGCAACTGCCGTGCGGCAGCGTGGGCGCCCTCTCAGCGCATTCATTCTGGAGCCCCGCCCGGATGGCTACAATGGCGGCAATCCGTCGGATCTGGACATCTTGACGGTGCTTCAGGACAGCCGGATCGGAACCCCGAAATGAACGAGACCAAGGTCGCCATCTTGATGCTGGACGGTGTGCAGGCACTCGACGTGGCGGGCCCCGTGGACGTGTTCAGCGAGGCCAACGCCTTCCTCGAGCCCGGCGCCCGCTATCAGGTGAGTCTGGTCGCGCGCAGCTGCAAACCGCTGCGCGCATCCAACGGCATGCAGCTGATCGCGGATCTGTCGATGGCGCAGGCCGACGGGCGCTTCGACATCGTGCTCGTCGCGGGCGGGCCCGGTCTGCCTGCCGCGCCGGCGGATGCGGCGGTCTCCCGGTGGCTGCGGGCCGCGGCGGCACGGGCCGGTCTGCATGGCTCGGTCTGCACGGGGGCGTTCGTGCTGGGTCACGCCGGCCTGCTCGACGGGCGCAAGGTGACCACGCACTGGCAGAACGCCGCGCAACTGGCGGCACGCTTCCCCGCGGCCACGGTGGAACACGACCGCATCCACCTGCGCGACGGGCCGCTGGTCACGTCGGCGGGGGTCACGGCCGGCATCGATCTGGCGCTCGCGCTGGTACGCGAGGCGCATGGCGGCGCGGTGGCGCTGGCGGTCGCCAAGCGGCTCGTCGTGGTCGCCCAGCGCCAGGGCGGTCAGTCGCAGTTCAGCCCCTACCTCACCGTGGCGCCACAGCATGCCGATTCACCGGTAGCGCGGATACAGGCCTACGTGATGGCCAATCTCGGCGCCAGGCTCACCCTGCCGCTGCTGGCGGCGGAACTCGGCATGAGCGCACGCAACCTCGTGCGCCTCTTCGTGGCGCAGACCGGCATGACCCCGCACGCCTTCATCGAAGCGGCACGGATCGATATGGCCCGCAACCTGCTAGAGGGCAGCGCCCTGCCGCTCAAGACCGTCGCCCATCGGTGCGGCTTCGTGACCGTGGACCGCATGCGCGTGGTGTTCCAGCAGCGGCTGGGCGTGTCGCCCGCGCAGTATCGGGCCAGCTTCCGATGACACGGCCTCTCGCGGGCGAATCAATAAATTGGGGGGTGCAGCAAAAAACTCCTTGACTATCTATCTACCAGTAGATACTATTCGATCCATGGACGCGGCACCCCCTCCCAAGTGAACGACGAGGCAGGCGGCGCGACCAAGCAACACCCGGGGGACTCCCTCTTTTTTTGGACCGGCCTCTCTATCTATTAGTAGATAACCGATCCGGAGACAGTCCCCAACCCGTACCTCTTAACCATCCTCGCCAAGGCGAGACCGCTACCGAATGGAGAACATCATGACCGCATCGACCTTTGCCAAGACCGTCATCACCGCCGCTACCCTCGCCGCCGCCTTCGTCGCCGGCACCGCGCAGGCCGCGCCCGTTGCCGCCGACAAGTACGGCTACGAATTCCGCACCGGTGAGCGCAGCGCCTTCACCGACGGTGCCCGCACCGGCGAGCGTAGCGCCTTCACTGATGGCGCCCGCAAGGTCGATCCGTACACCGACGGTGCCCGCATCGTTGCCGGCCTGGACCGTAGCGCCTTTACCGACGGTGCCCGCTCCGGCGAGCGCAGCGCCTTCACGGATGGCGCCCGCAGCGGCGAGCGCAACAGCTTCACCGACGGCGCCCGCTCGGTCGACCCGTACACGGATGGTGCCCGCATCGTCGCCCGCCTGGAGCGCAGCGCCTTTACCGATGGCGCCCGCACCGGTGAACGCAGCGCCTTCACCGACGGTGCCCGCACCGGCGAGCGCAGCAGCTTCACGGACGGCGCCCGCTCGGTCGACCCGTACACCGACGGCGCCCGCATCGTCGCAGGCCTGGATCGCACCGGCGTGTCCGCCGCCCCCGGCCGCGCCCGCGACGTCTACACCGACGGCGCCCGCACCGGCGAGCGCAGCGCCTTCACCGACGGCGCGCGCAGCGGCCAGTTCGACGTGTTCTCCGAAGGCGCCAACGCCTGAGATCCGCATCGCGCGTGAGATGAACGATGCCGCCCTTCGGGGCGGCATCGTCGTTACGGCCGAACGATCGTCGCGCGTGGCGCCCGCTGTCCGCCAACGGCGCCGTGCCCGGCATCGACATCAGGGGCTCACCCTCGCGGTCGGCTCGTCGGCCGGGACGGCCAGCGGCGGCTCGTCGACCCACAGCCAGAACAGGCGGTAACCCACCGACAGCACCACCGGCCCGATGAACAGGCCGATCACGCCGCCCGTCACCATGCCGCCCAGCGCGCCGATCAGTACCACCGGCATCGGCACGTCCACGCCGCGCCCGAGCATCAGCGGCTTGAGCACGTTGTCCGCCAGGCCGGCGACGAACACATAGGCGGCGAATATCACCGTGGCGAGGTTGACGCCGTCCGTGTAGAAGACATAAGCGATGACGGGCAGCGTGATCAGCGTGGCCGGCAATTGCATGATGCCCAGCAACAGCACCAGCAGCGCCAGCAGGCCGGCGGCCGGCACGCCCTTGACCACGAAGGCGATGCCGATCAGCAGCATCTGGATGAACGCGATGCCGACCACGCCCTGGGCCACGGCCCGGATGGTCGCGGTGCATAGCAGCGCGATGCGCGGGCCCCGCTCCGCGCCGAAGACCCGCGCGGCGATGCGCAGCGCGCTGCGATGGCCCTCCTCCCCGTACGCCATGATGATGCCCGCGAGGAACAGCGCGAGCACGAATACCAGCAGCGCGACGCCCAGGCTCGCCAGCTTGCCGAGCACCGCCATCGTGATGCCGCGGAACTGCGGCAGGAACTTCTCCACCATGCCGGTCATGTCCGTGGACGCGGACAGCCATGCCGCATGCAGCCGCTGGCCGAACAGCGGCCAGCCCGCGACGAAGTCCGGAGGCGGGGGTATGCGGATGCTTTCGTTGCGGACCGCGTGCATCGCGTTCTCCACCGATTCGAGCAACGCCACACCCAGCACGTAGGCCGGCACCATGATCAGGGCCAGCGACACCAGCACGATCAGCGTGGCGCTGCGACCGTCGCGCATGCCGAGCCGCCGGCGCATCCGCACCTGCAGCGGATACATGGTGACGGCCAGGATGACGGACCACAGGACGATATCGAGGAACGGATAGAAGATGCGGAAGCAGAAGATCGCGAGGACGGCGATCAGCCCGGCGCGGATCAGCACATCGAGCATCCCGCGAGAGAAAGTCCATTCCGAAAGAGGCATGGGCCGCATGAGTTCTCCTTGCAGAAGGGGAGCGCCGTGTACCAGCCTGTAGCATGGTCCGCGACGCCGCGACGCCGCGCCGCGGACCGTGCCGCGGTCTGGATGCGCTTGCGCCGCCCTTTTCCGTTCGTCGTTCTCACGGCCGTTCCGGCACCCACGCCGGATCCCTGCCGCAGACGAAGGCCCGATGGCAAACGCCGCTCTCTGCTGGAGTTGTAGAACTTCTTCGCCGGTTCTGCCGGGATTCTCGGCGCCGCCGCGACGACGTCCGCGCTTGTCGCCGTTCGCCTGAAAATTCCGTAGACGGACTGGCATAGACCGGAGAGCGCGCCCGGCACGCTTTCCGATGCGCGGGGTGCGCGAAGCCTGCGCCTTCGCGCAGGAGTGAGATGGCGACGGCGTTGCGCACCCGGAAGCCACCATACAACTTCCGGGGTCGCCGAAAAAAGTCCTTGACTATCTATCTACCAGTAGATACTATTCGATCCATGGACGCGGCACCCCCTCCCAAGTGAACGACGAGGCAGGCGGCGCGACCAAGCAACACCCGGGGGACTTCCCTCTTTTTTTGGACCGGCCTCTCTATCTATTAGTAGATAACCGATCCGGAGACAGTCCCCAACCCGTACCTCTTAACCATCCTCGCCAAGGCGAGACCGCTACCGAATGGAGAACATCATGACCGCATCGACCTTTGCCAAGACCGTCATCACCGCCGCTACCCTCGCCGCCGCCTTCGTCGCCGGCACCGCGCAGGCCGCCCCCGTTGCCGCCGACAAGTACGGCTACGAATTCCGCACCGGTGAGCGCAGCGCCTTCACCGACGGTGCCCGCACCGGCGAGCGTAGCGCCTTCACTGATGGCGCCCGCAAGGTCGATCCGTACACCGACGGTGCCCGCATCGTTGCCGGCCTGGACCGTAGCGCCTTTACCGACGGTGCCCGCTCCGGCGAGCGCAGCGCCTTCACGGATGGCGCCCGCAGCGGCGAGCGCAGCAGCTTCACCGACGGCGCCCGCTCGGTCGACCCGTACACGGACGGTGCCCGCATCGTCGCCCGCCTGGAGCGCAGCGCCTTTACCGATGGCGCCCGCACCGGTGAACGCAGCGCCTTCACCGACGGTGCCCGCACCGGCGAGCGCAGCAACTTCACGGACGGCGCCCGCTCGGTCGACCCGTACACCGACGGCGCCCGCATCGTCGCAGGCCTGGATCGCACCGGCGTGTCCGCCGCCCCCGGCCGCGCCCGCGACGTCTACACCGACGGCGCCCGCACCGGCGAGCGCAGCGCCTTCACCGACGGCGCGCGCAGCGGCCAGTTCGACGTGTTCTCCGAAGGCGCCAACGCCTGAGGCCGCGTCGCATGACGAATCGCACAAATAGCAACACAGCGCGGAGCCGATGACCACGGCTCCGCAACAGACGGAGCCCATCATGAACAAGCGCAACAGCATACTGATCGCCGGTTACCTGGCGGTCTGCGTGGTGAGCGGTTCGGCGGTGGCGATGGTGGCGCAGGTCCTGCCCGCCTGAGCCGCCCCGGACCGCCGCCACGCAACCGAATCGCGAAGCAAGCAAACGATCCAACCAAACCTTGAGGACTATCGACAGATAGACGAGTGCACCATGAAAGCCCCATCCGTTCGCGAACAACTGCTCGAGCACGCCCTGGTGCTACTGCGGCGCCGGGGATTCAATGGCTTCAGCTATCGTGACCTGGCCGATCTGGTCGGCGTCAAGACCTCGAGCGTCCACTACCACTTCCCCACCAAGGAAGACCTCGTGCTGGCTGCGGTGACGGAGTACAGCAACCGCGTAGCCAGCGAACTGCGGGCCATCGACGACACGCTGCCGTCCACGGAGCAGGCGCGGCGCTACCTGCAGTCGTGGCGCGACAGCGCGCATGGCGACCTGATCTGCCTGGCCGGCATGCTGTCGACCGAAGCCATGTCGCTGCCCGAGCCCGTGCACCGGGTGCTGAAGGACTTCTACACGATGAACGAGGCCTGGATCCGGCATCTGCTGGAGCAGTCCGCCGCGCAGCGCGAGCAGCCCCTGCCGCTGCCGCCCAAGGCCATCGCGCAGGCGGTGTTCGCCACGCTGCAGAACGGCCTGATCGCCTCGCGGCTGTTCGGCACCCCCGAGCGGCTCGACGCGGCCGACGAGTTGCTGATGGCGTCGGTCGCCCCCTGAGCGCCGCGACCGCGCAAATGACAACGCCGCCCGAGGGCGGCGTTGTCGTTCAGGCCTGGGCCATCCTTGCCGGTATGGGCGGGGCTGCGCAGGAGCCCGCAGTGGCGCGGCCGGTCACCTCGTCGATGGCCTGCAGCACCTCGGACACTTCCGGCACCACGCCGCGATCGCCCACCGACACGGCGCGTCCCGGGGCCGAAATGCCGAAGTGCTCGCGGGAGGTCGCGGTAAACAGCATCACCGAGGGCTTGCCCAGCGCATGGGCCAGATGCACGAAGCCGGTATCGGTGCCCACCACCAGCGCGGCGGCATCGACCCGCTGCGCGCATTCGGTGATGGTCATGCGCGGCAGCACCACCGAGCCGGGAATCTCGCGTGCCAGCGCTTCAGACTGTTCGCGCTCCGCGGGCGAGCCCCACGGCAGCTGCACGCGATAGCCGCGCGCGGCCAGTTCCGCGCCCACGGCGATCCAGCGCTGCGCCGGCCATTTCTTGGCATCCAGCGAGGTCGCATGGAACAGCAGCGCGCGCGGCGCGCCGTCCTCGTTCAGCGGCGCGGCCGGCGCGGGCACGCGCAGTTCGTAGTGCTCCTGCTGGTCGATCTCGTAGCCGAGCGCCCGGGATGCCACCAGCCGCATCTTGTGGCGCGCCGTCGCGTCGCCGTGCGGACCGAAGATATCCGTATAGAAGGACTCGGCCCGCCCTTCGCCGAGGTATCTGGCGGCGTAGCCGAAGCGGCGCGGGGCGCCGGACAGCCAGCCCACGATCGCGCTCTTGTAGACGCCATGCACGTCGATGGCCACGTCGTATTTCTCGCGCCGCAGCTGGCGCAGCGCACCGAAGATCGCCTTCAGGTCTCGCCATTTGCGCGACTTCTTGAAGCCGCGCAGCGGGGGCGCGATCACCCGGTCGATTCCCACGGTCCAGCGCGGGATATCGGCGCACGAGGCATCCGCCACCCAGTCGATCTTGGCCTCGGGATAGGCGCGGCGCAGGTCCCAGATCAATGGCAGCGTATGCGCCATATCGCCGAGAGAAGTGATCTTGATGACGAGAATGCGGTTCATCGGGGGTCCGGACGCGGCGGCTGGGCCACCTCGTCAATCGGCGTCAATTTGCGAAGGCCGTAGTATGCATCAGGCCCCGCCGAGGCCAGAGAAAAGTCCGCCTCCATGGATCTGCTCACCCATCGCCCCCCACTGAAGTGGGGATCCTCGGTCGTTGCCCTACACGTTCTCACTCGCCCTCCGTTAACCCCGTATCCCCGGACCTTGCCCGGCCCGGGTTCATTGCCATGGAGAACTCTGAGTGAAGACTGTGCATGCCCTCCCCCTGCTCGTCATCGCGGCCGCGGCCGCGCTGGCCGGTTGCGCCGCCGAATCGTCGCGCGCGCTGCCGGTGCAGCAGGTCGAAGCCGCGAGCCGCGCGTACCACGGCGCCCGCGCTCCCATCGCCGTCGGCAAGTTCGACAACCGCTCCAGCTATATGCGGGGCGTCTTCTCGGACGGCGTCGATCGTCTCGGCGGCCAGGCCAAGACCATCCTCGTGACCCATCTGCAGCAGACCAACCGCTTCAACGTGCTGGACCGCGACAACCTCGAGGAGATCAAGCGCGAGGCCTCCATCAAGCAGCAACAGCAGAGCCTGAAGGGCGCGGACTTCGTGATCACGGGGGACGTCACCGAGTTCGGCCGCAAGGAAGTCGGGGACCGCCAGCTGTTCGGCCTGCTGGGCCGCGGCAAGACCCAGGTGGCCTACGCCAAGGTCGCGCTGAACGTCGTCAACATCAAGACGTCCGAAGTCGTCTTCAGCAGCCAGGGCGCCGGCGAATACGAGCTGTCCAGCCGCGAGATCGTCGGCTTCGGCGGCACGCAAAGCTACGACTCGACGCTCAACGGCAAGGTGCTGGACCTGGCCGTGCGCGAGGCGGTTACCAAGCTGGTCGGCGGTATCGAGAGCGGGGCCTGGAAGCCCGCCATTCAGTAATCATCGTTCGAGGAACGGGTCATCATGAACAAGAGTTTGCACACCTCGCGGTCGGCATGGCTGGCCGCGGTGGGCACGGCGCTGCTGGTCGGCTGCGCCAATCAAGCCACGCTGTACCAGTGGGAGGGCTATCAGCCGCAGGTCTATCAGTACTTCAAGGGCGAACCCAAGGAGGCACAGATCCAGGTGCTCGAGGCCGACCTGGAGAAGATCAAGGCGTCCGGCAAGCTGCCGCCTCCGGGCTACCACGCGCACCTTGGCCTGCTGTACGCGGACCTCGGCAAGGACGACGAAATGGTCCGTGAATTCCAGACCGAAAAGCGGCTGTTTCCCGAGTCCGGCACCTATGTGGACTTCCTGCTGCGCAACGTGAAGCGCACCGACAAAAAGGCCCAGGCCGACGACAAGAAGGTGGAGCTCAAGCGATGAAAACACTGTGTAAACGCCTTCTGCCGCTGGTAGCGGTGGCCGTGCTGGCGACAGGCTGCGCGACGCCGAGGCAGGTCGACTACGCCGCGTTCAAACAGGCACGCCCGCGCACGATCCTGGTGCTGCCTCCGCAGAACGACTCGCCCGAGGTCCAGGCCAGCTACAGCGTGCTGTCGCAGGCGACCTTCCCGCTGGCGGAAGCCGGCTACTACGTCATGCCCGTGACGCTGGTGGACGAGACGTTCAAGCAGAACGGGCTGACGCAGCCCGGCGAAATCCACGCCGTCGCGCCCGAGAAGCTGCGCGAAATCTTCGGTGCCGATGCGGCGCTCTACATCACCGTCACCAACTACGGCACCCGCTACACGGTCATCAACAGCGCAACGGTGGTGACCGCCAACGCCAAGCTGGTGGACCTGAAGACGGGCACCAGCCTCTGGAGCGGCCAGGCTTCCGCATCGAACAACGAAGGCGGTAACAGCGGTGGCGGCGGCCTCGTCGGCATGCTGGTGGCCGCGGCGGTCAAGCAGATCGTCAACAGCGCCATGGACGCGAGCCATTCCGTGGCCGGCGTGGCGAGCAACCGGCTGCTCTCGGCCGGCCAGCCCGGCGGTATCCTCTACGGGCCGCGCTCGCCGAAGTACAGCACCGACTGATCCCGGCGTGCGGAGCAAAGAGATGGCGACCCATTGCGGGTCGCCATTTTTTTTGGCGCTCGAACACCGGGCCGGTGGCGGAGATCGCCGCCGGCCCCGGAGGCCGGCCTGCCCTACCGCACCCTGCCTTCCTTCCACGCCTGCAGCAGCTTGTCGTAGGCGATGGTCTCGCCCTTGGGCTTCTCGTTGGCCAGCTTCTTCCACGGCGCGTGCTCGTCGGACAGCCACTTGGCGGGATCGCCCTTGGCGTTGAGCTTAGGCGAGCAGTTGCTCATGCCGGCGCGCTGCAGCCGCGACATCACCTGGTCCATCTCGTCGGCCAGGCTGTCCATGGCGGCCTGCGGCGTCTTTTCCCCGGTCACGGCGGTGGCCACGTTCTTCCACCACAGCTGGGCCAGCTTCGGATAGTCCGGCACGTTGGTGCCGGTCGGCGTCCATGCCACCCGCGCGGGGCTGCGATAGAACTCGATCAGGCCGCCGTAGCGCGAGGCGTTCTTGGTCAGGTAGTCGTGGTTGATATCGCTGTCGCGGATGAAGGTGAGCCCGGTCAGCGACTTCTTCAGCGACACGGTCTTGGACGTGACGAACTGCGCGTAGAGCCAGGCGCCGGCCAGCCGGTTGGGATCGGTCTTCTTGAAGAAGGTCCACGAGCCCACGTCCTGGTAGCCGTTCTGCATGCCCTGCTTCCAGTACGGGCCGTACGGCGACGGCGCCATGCGCCATTTGGGCGAGCCATCCGGGTTGACCACCGGCAGGCCCTTCTTGGTCATGTCGGCGGTAAAGGCCGTGTACCAGAAGATCTGCTGCGCGACCTGGCCCTGCGCCGGCACCGGCCCCGCCTCCGAGAACGTCATGCCCATGGCCTGCGGCGGCGCGAACTTCTTCATCCAGTCGATGTACTTGGTCAGCGCATAGACCGCGGCCGGGCTGTTGGTGGCGCCGCCGCGCGCCACCGACGCGCCGACCGGCGTGCATTTGTCGTCCGCCACGCGGATGCCCCATTCGTCGACCGGCATGCCGTTGGGCAGGCCCTTGTCGGCGGTGCCGGCCATCGACAGCCAGGCATCGGTGAAGCGCCAGCCCAGCGACGGGTCCTTCTTGCCATAGTCCATATGGCCATAGACCTTCTTGCCGTCGATCTCCTTGACGTCGTTGGTGAAGAAGTTCGCAATGTCCTCATAGGCCGACCAGTTGGTCGGCACGCCCAGGTCGTAGCCGTACTTCGCCTTGAACTTGTCCTGCAGATCCTTCCGCGCGAACCAGTCGGCCCGGAACCAGTACAGGTTGGCGAACTGCTGGTCGGGCAGCTGGTACAGCTTGCCGTCCGGCGCGGTGGTGAACTTGGTGCCGATGAAGTCCTTGACGTCCAGCCCCGGGTTGGTCCACTCCTTGCCCGCGCCGTTCATGTAGTCGGTCAGCGGCAGGATGGCGCCGTAGCGGTAGTGGGTGCCGATCAGGTCGGAGTCGGAGATCCAGCCGTCGTAGATCGACTTGCCCGACTGCATCGAGGTCTGCAGCTTCTCGACCACGTCGCCTTCCTGGATCAGGTCGTGATTGACCTTGATGCCGGTGATTTCCTCGAACGCCTTGGCCAGCGTCTTGGATTCGTATTCGTGGGTGGTGATGGTCTCCGACACCACGTTGATCTGCGTGACGCCCTTGGCCTTGAGCTTGGCGGCCGCCTCCATGAACCACTTCATCTCGGCCATCTGCTTGTCCTTGGCAAGCGACGAAGGCTGGAATTCGTTGTCGATCCACTTCTTCGCCTCGGCCTCGCCCGCGCGCGCGTCAGGCGCGCAGACCAGCGCGGCGGCGACCGCCAGGGCTGTCATTCCGAGCTTCGCGTCTGACTGCACCACCTTCAGTAGTCTCAGTACCTGCATGAACGTCTCCTCGAAAATCTCCCTCCCTGTATGGTCGGGCCGCGGCCGGGGAAGGTGCGAGCCGCGCAGCCCGGTTGACGAGAAGCCCGTCAGTGTCGGTTTGCCCTTGCGTCGGTGTTCATCCCTTGCGCATCACGATGGCCAGCACCACCATCGACAGCACGAAGCTGATCCAGATCGACGGTTCCTCGGCCAGCGAGAACCATCCCATCATGCGTTCGCCCAGGCCCACCCAGGCCAGGTTGACCCACGCGGCGCACATCAGGCCGATGAACAGCCGGTCGCCGCGCGTGGTGGCGATCGGCAGGAAGCCCTTGCGCAGCACGGTCGGCTGCCGGATCTCCCAGATCGTCATGCCGATCAGCATCAGCACCACGCTGGCGAAGAACACCGCGACGGGTGTGGTCCATACCATCCAGCTCAGCATGCGGCCCTCCCCTTTTGCTAGACGCGGCCCATCGCGAAGCCCTTCGCGATGTAGTGCCGCACGAACCAGATCACGATGCCGCCCGGCACGATGGTCAGCACTCCGGCGGCGGCCAGCACGCCCCAGTCCATGCCGGATGCCGACACCGTGCGCGTCATGGTGGCGACGATCGGCTTGGCGTCCACCGACGTCAGCGTGCGCGCCAGCAGCAGTTCCACCCAGCTGAACATGAAGCAGAAGAACGCCGCCACGCCCACGCCGGCCTTGATCAGCGGCAGGAAGATGGTCAGGAAGAAGCGGGGGAAGGAATAGCCGTCGACATAGGCCGTCTCGTCGATCTCGCGTGGCACGCCCGACATGAACCCCTCCAGGATCCACACCGCGAGCGGCACGTTGAACACCAGGTGCGCCAGCGCCACGCCCAGGTGGGTGTCCATCAACCCAACGGTGGTGTAGAGCTGGAAGAACGGCAGCAGGAACACCGCCGGCGGCGTCATGCGGTTGGTCAGCAGCCAGAAGAACACGTGCTTGTCGCCGATGAACTGGTAGCGGGAAAAGGCATAGGCCGCCGGCAGCGCCACGGTAAGCGAGATCACCGTATTGAGCGCCACATAGATCATCGAGTTGATATAGCCGGAGTACCAGGACGGGTCGGTGACGATGGTGCGGTAGTGCTCCAGCGTGAATGCGGCCGGCCACAACGACAGCGTCGAGACGATCTCCGCATTGGTCTTGAACGACATGTTGACCATCCAGTAGATCGGCAGGATGGCGAAGACCAGGTACAGCGCCAGGAATATCCCGCGCCACCACGTTCCACGTTCAGGCATGGGGCACCTCCTCGCGCGCGGTTCCGGCGCGCTGCATCCAGTTATAGAGGATGAAACACAGCAGCAGGATGATGAGGAAATACACGATGGAAAACGCCGCGGCCGGACCGAGGTCGAACTGCCCCACCGCCTTCTGCGTCAGGTACTGCGACAGGAACGTGGTGGCGTTGCCGGGGCCGCCGCCGGTCAGCACGAACGGCTCGGTGTAGATCATGAAGCTGTCCATGAAGCGCAGCAGCACCGCGATCATCAGAACGCCGCGCATCTTGGGGAGCTGGATATGGCGGAACACGGCCCAGCGCGAGGCGCCGTCGATCTGCGCGGCCTGGTAGTAGGCATCGGGAATCGCGCGCAGCCCGGCGTAGCACAGCAGCGCCACCAGCGGCGTCCAGTGCCACACGTCCATCACCAGCACCGTCAGCCACGCGTCGAGCGCATTGCCGGTGTAGTTGTAGTCCAGCCCCATTGCCGAGAGCGCGGCGCCCAGCAGGCCGATATCGGTGCGCCCGAAGATCTGCCAGATGGTGCCCACCACGTTCCACGGGATCAGCAGCGACAGCGCGACGATCACCAGCACCGCCGAGGCCTTCCAGCCCCTGGCCGGCATCGCCAGCGCGAGCAGGATGCCCAGCGGAATCTGCACCGCCAGCACCGCCAGCGAAAAGCCGAGCTGGCGCAGCAGCGCGTCGTGCAGTTCCTCGTCGCGCAGCACCGTGCGGAACCACTCGGTGCCGACGAACACGCGCCGCTCGGGCGAGATGATGTCCTGCACCGAGTAGTTGACGATGGTCATCAGCGGCAGGATGGCGGAAAAGGCCACACAGACGACCACCGGCAGCACCAGCAGCCACGCCTTCTGGTTGATGGGCTTCATTGCACCAGCTCCTCGTTCACGTAATAGCAGGTGTGCCGGTTGAACACCGAGAACCACGCGGTGTCGCCTGTGCGCAGCGCCGCGGCCTCGCTGCCAAGGCGCGCGCGCAGCAGCGTGGCGGCCGGCGCCTCGGCTTGCGCCGGTGCGGTAGCGTCGCCCTGGCCAGGACTGGCCAGCGCCGCCGTGGCGAGCCAGTAGGTGCCGATATCCTGCGCGCGCTGGATGCGGGCCGGTACGGCCTGGTGGTCGCCGTCCGGGGCAAGGCGCACGTATTCCGGCCGCACGCCAACCTTGAACTCGCCCGCGGCCTCCAGCTGCTGCGCCACCGCCGGCAGCAGGTCGGGCGTGTAGCGGCGGCCGGCGATCTCGACGAAGCCGTCGCGCCAGCGCGCCGGCAGGAAGTTCATGCCCGGCGAGCCGATGAAGTTGCCCACGAAGGTATGGGCGGGTCGCTGGAACAGCGCATCGGCCGAGCCAACCTGCACCGCCTTGCCGCGCGACATCACCACGACCTGGTCGGCGAAGGTCAGCGCCTCGGTCTGGTCGTGGGTCACATAGATCAGGGTCAGGCGGAATTCGTGGTGGATTTCCTTGAGCTTGCGGCGCAGCTGCCATTTGAGGTGGGGGTCGATCACCGTCAGCGGCTCGTCGAACAGGATGGCCGACACGTCCTGCCGCACCAGCCCCCGGCCCAGCGAAATCTTCTGCTTGGCATCGGCCGACAGCCCGCTCGCGCGCCGGTCCAGCGCGCCGGACAACTCCAGCATCTCGGCCACCCGCCCCACCCGTTCCTTCACCTGAGCGGCCGGCACGCCGCGGTTGCGCAGCGGGAAGGCAAGGTTTTCGCCCACCGTCATGGTGTCGTAGATCACCGGGAACTGGAATACCTGGGCGATATTGCGCTGCTGCGGCGTGGCGTCCGTCACGTCCCGGCCATCGAAGGCGATGGTGCCCTGCGAGGGCCGCAGCAGGCCGGAAATGCAGTTGAGCAGCGTGGTCTTGCCGCAGCCGGACGGACCCAGCAACGCGTAGGCGCCACCATCCTCGAAGGTGAACTTCAGCGGCAGCAGGGCATAGTCCTCGTCGGAGCGGGGATCGGGCCGGTAGGTATGCGCGAGGTCCAGATCGATGCGGGCCATCTCATGCCTCCCGCGTGCCGGGCTGGCACGGCGCATGGATGCGCCGGCCCTCGGCATCGAACAGGTAGAGCTGCGCGGAAGGCAGCAGCATGGTCACGGCCTCGCCCAGCGCCAGCTCCAGCACGCCCTGGAACTGCGCGACCAGGTTGCCCACCGGCGTATCGGCGTGCACGAAGGTATCGGAGCCGGACAGCTCGGCCAGCGCCACCTTGCCCGGCACGGGCACGGGCATCGTGGCGGGCACCGCGCCCCCGCTCACCCCGGTCCCGCCCTGCCCCGCGATCCCGACCGCGCCGGCGCGCACGCCGAGGGTCACCGGACCGCTGTAGGGCACCGCGGTGGGCAGCGCGATATCGATGCCGCCGGCCAGCATCACGTGGCCGTCCTCCATCTGCCCCGGCACGAGGTTCATCGGCGGATCGCTGAAGGCGCGCGCCACGCGGAGCGAGTCCGGATAGTGGAAGACCTGCGGCGTGGGCCCGTACTGCAGCAGCTCGCCGGCATCGAGCACCGCCGTATGGCCGCCGAGCAGCAGCGCCTCGCCGGGCTCGGTGGTGGCGTAGATCACGGTGGCGTCGCCGTGCGCGAACAGCTGGGTCAGTTCCTCGCGCAATTCCTCGCGCAGCTTGTAGTCCAGGTTCACCAGCGGCTCGTCGAGCAGCATCAGCGGCGCCTCCTTGGCCAGCGCCCGGGCCAGCGCCACGCGCTGCTGCTGGCCGCCCGAGAGTTCGGCCGGATAGCGCTCGAGCAGATGGTCGATATGCAGCCGCGCCGCGAGGTCCTTCACCCGGACCGCGATGCCGGCGCGGTCCGCGCGGCCGCCGCGCAGGCGCAGCGGCGAGGCGATATTGTCGAAGACCGTCAGCGACGGGTAATTGATGAACTGCTGGTACACCATCGAAACGTTGCGCTCGCGCACCGGCATCCCGGTCACGTCGGCGCCGTCGACGGTGACGCGGCCGGCGCTGGGCCGGTCGAGCCCGGCCATCACACGCATCAGCGACGTCTTGCCGGCCTGGGTCGCGCCAAGCAGGACGGTAACGGCGCCGGGAACCGGCGCCAGGGACATCGGATAAAGATGGGTCTGCGAACCTGCCTGCTGCGCGATCTCTTCCAGTCGAAGCTGCATCCGGTCTCCCGTGCGTCGTGCCGTATTGCGGTGCGGCAGGGATGGACGTCAGGCGTCCATGCCGCGCACCCCAGAAACGCTCCCCAAAACGCGCTGACCCGGGTGGGCCCGGGTTCCGATGTGTGCTCGTTTTAGCAAAGAAACGAACGAAAAACAATCGTGCATTGCGTCATTTGTTTTCGTTTCTGTTTGATCTAGAATGCCGGCATGACGCTAAATCCCCGCCAAACCGCGCTGCTGGAAGAGGTCCGCAACCAGGGCTTCGCCTCCATCGAAGAGCTGGCACGCAAGTTCGGCGTGACCCTGCAGACGGTTCGGCGCGACGTCAACCTGCTTGCCGAAAACGGCATGCTGGCCCGCTTCCACGGCGGGGTGCGCATGGACCATTCCACCACCGAGAACATCGCCTACCGGCAGCGCCAGTCGCTCAATGCCGAGGGCAAGGCGCGGATTGCGCGCGCGGTGGCCGGCGCCGTGCCGGAGGGCTGCTCGCTGATCCTCAATATCGGCACCACGGTGGAGGAAATTGCCCGCGCGCTGATCCATCACCGCGGGCTGCGCGTCATCACCAACAATCTGCACGTGGCAAATATCCTCGCCGACAACCCCGACTGCGAGGTGATCGTGGCGGGCGGCGTGCTGCGCTCGCGCGACCGCGGCATCGTCGGCGAGGCCACGGTCGAATTCATCCGGCAGTTCAAGGTGGATATCGGGCTGATCGGCATCTCGGGCATCGAGGCCGACGGCAGCCTGCGCGACTACGACTTCCGCGAGGTCAAGGTGGCGCGCACGATCATCGAGCATTCGCGCGAGGTGTGGCTGGCGGCCGATGCGACCAAGTTCAACCGCCAGGCGATGGTGGAACTGGGCCATCTGTCGGACGTGGACCGGCTGTTTACCGATCAGCCGCTGATGGCGCCGTTCGAGCGGATCCTCGAGGAAAGCGAGGTGCGCTGTGTGGTCGCGACAGAGGACTGAGCGCCCGGGCGGACGCCCAGCGGGCTTACTTGAAGACGACGGTCTTGTGTCCGTTCAGCAAGATGCGGTGCTCGGCGTGCCATTTGACGGCGCGCGCCAGCGCCACGCATTCGACATCGCGGCCGACGGCGGTCAACTGGTCCGGATCCATGCTGTGGTCGACCCGCTCGATCTCCTGCTCGATGATCGGCCCTTCGTCCAGGTCCGCGGTCACGTAGTGCGCGGTGGCGCCGATCAGCTTCACGCCGCGGTCGTGCGCCTGGTAGTACGGCTTGGCGCCCTTGAAGCTGGGCAGGAACGAGTGGTGGATATTGATGGCACGGCCCTCGAGCTTGCGGCACAGGTCGTCGGACAGCACCTGCATATAGCGCGCGAGCACCACCAGGTCGATGTTCTGGTCGCGCACCACTTCGAACACCTTGCCCTCCTGCGCGGCCTTCTGCTCGGCCGATGCGTTCATCAGCGGCAGATGGAAGAACGGCACGTCGTACGACGCGGCGAGCTGGTAGAAGTCGCGGTGGTTCGACACGATGGCCGCGATCTCCACCGGCAGGCCGCCGGCCTTGGCGCGGAACAGCAGGTCGTTCAGGCAGTGGCCGATCCTGGAGACCATGATCATCACGCGCGGCTTGACGCTGGCATCGAACAGGCCCCACTGCATGGCGAACTGCTCGCCCACCGGGCCGAAGGCGGCCTTGAGCGCCGCGAGGTCGGGGCCGTTCGGCGCGGTGGCGAAATGCACGCGCATGAAGAAGCGGCCGGTGTACTCGTCGCCGTACTGGTCCGAGTCGAGGATATTGCAGCCGTGCTGGAACAGCAGGCCGGAAACCGCGTGGACGATGCCCGGCTTGTCCGGGCAGGAAATGGTAAGGATAAAGCCGGTGTTGCTCATTGTGTCTTGTTCGGTGGGAGGGGCGCGGTAGCTGGCCGTGGCGCCGCTCGGGCCCCCGGGGCCCAGCCGCGCCGGCGCAGGGTGTCCAGCGTGACGAGGGTCGCGTCCAGGGTCATCGCGCCATCCGCCATGATAGCAAGCAATGCCGCGGGCTCGATACGGCGATGCTCCGCGACCTCGCCGTCGCGGTTGTGCGGCACGAAGTCCGCCGGCAGCAGCAGGTCATACACGTGGACCGCTTCCCACTGCACGCCTTCGGGAATCTCGCGCAGGACGTCGATCACGCCGTGGGGCTCCGCGAGGGCCGCCAGTTCGGGCGCAATGCCGGACTCCTCGTCGCATTCGCGGATCAGCGTCGCCAGCGGATCGCTGCCATGGGGCATGCCCCCGGCGACCAGGTTGTCCCACATGCCCGGGTCCACCGCCTTGGACGCGCTACGCCGCGAGATCCACAGCGCCGGCTCCCCCTGCACGATGCCGTTCATGTGCGAGGCGAAGGTCAGCAGGCCGAAGTACCGCGCCGCCGCGCGTTCGATCACGGCGAAGGCGGGCGCGGACAGCGCGGCCGTCACGCCGAACAGTTCGTTGCGCCAGCCGCGCACATGCCCCGCCTCCCTAAGCCGCCCCGCCACGCCGGCGAGCGCCGCGCTGCGTGCGGCCACGGTGCCCACGCCGGGCAGGAGCGGCACCGCGCCGTCGCGCTCGCTGCCGAGCACGCCCCCGATCTCCCGCAGTAACGCCGCATGCCGGCGCGGCAGCCAGCCGACCTGCGTGCCCTCGACAGTGAGGCGCAAATGGGCGGTGGCATCGAAACCGCTGCGCGCGGCGAGCGAGGCGGCAAGGCGTTCGGCAACGACGGCGGACGAGGACGCGGGCAGCGGTGCGGACAGGGGCATCGAGGACATCGAGGACATCGGCAGGATCATCAGGCGCGGCTCGCGGCATTGCGCGGCCGCCATGGAACAGCAAGCAAGGCAGGACTGAACGCATGACGCCCACTCCCAACGACTACGTGCTGGCCCTGGACCAGGGCACCAGCAGCTCCCGCGCCATCCTGTTCGACCACGCCGGCAACGTGGTACGGATCGCGCAGCGCGAATTCCGGCAATATTATCCGCAACCCGGCCACGTCGAGCACGATCCCTACGAGATCTGGCAATCGCAGCTCGCGGTCGCCCATGCGGTGCTCAATGACGCGGGCGTGAGCGCCACGCAGATTCGCGCGATCGGCATCACCAACCAGCGCGAGACCGCGGTGCTGTGGGATCGCAAGACCGGCGAACCGGTGGGCCGCGCGCTGGTCTGGCAGGACCGCCGCACCGCGCCGATGTGCGAGGCGCTGCAGGCCGAAGGCCACGAGGCGCTCTTCCGCAACAAGACCGGCCTGGTCATCGACGCCTACTTCTCCGGCACCAAGCTGCGCTGGATGCTGGACAACTACGACGACGCCCGCGCCCGCGCGCAACGCGGCGAACTGGCTTTCGGCACCGTGGACAGCTGGCTGATCTGGCAGCTCACCGATGGCGCGCGCCATGTCACCGACGTCTCCAACGCCGCGCGCACGATGCTGTTCAACATCCACACGTTCGAGTGGGACGACGCCCTGCTGTCGCTGCTCGACATCCCGCGCAGCCTGCTGCCCGAAGTGGTGCCCTCCAGCGGCGAGGTCGCGCGTACCGCGCCACGCCTCTTTGGCACGCAGATTCCCATCGCCGGCATCGCGGGCGACCAGCAGGCGGCCACCTTCGGCCAGGCCTGCCTGTCGCCGGGCATGGCGAAGAACACCTATGGCACCGGCTGCTTCCTGCTGATGAACACCGGCACCCAGCCCGTCACCTCGCACAACCGGCTGCTCACCACGATCGGCTGGCAGCTTGGCGGCGCGCCCGGCGCACGCACCACCCAATACTGCCTGGAGGGCGGCGTCTTCATGGGCGGCGCCACGATCCAGTGGCTGCGTGACGGGCTGCAGATCATCGAGAGCGCGCCCGAAGTGGAGCCGCTCGCCCGCCAGTGCGACGACACCGGCGGCGTCGTGCTGGTGCCCGCCTTCGCGGGCCTGGGCGCGCCGCACTGGGACGCGTTCGCGCGCGGCACGCTCGTCGGGCTGACCCGCGGCACGGGGCGTCCGCACATCGCCCGCGCCGCGCTGGAGGCCATCGCGCTGCAGAGCGTGGACGTGCTGACCGCCATGCAGAAGGACTCCGGCATCGCGCTGGCCGAACTGCGCGTCGATGGCGGCGCCTCGCGCAGCGATCTGCTGATGCAGATGCAGGCAGACCTGCTGGGCACGCCCGTGGTCCGGCCTCGCGTGACCGAGACCACGGCGCTGGGCGCGGCCTATCTCGCCGGCCTGGCCACCGGCTACTGGAGCGACGAAGCGGAACTGGCCAGCCAATGGCAGGTGGAGCACCGCTTCGAGCCAAACCTGTCGGCCGACGCGCGCGCGGCACAGCTCGCCCGCTGGCACCGCGCCGTCGACCGCTCGCGAGACTGGGCCCGCGAGGACAACGCCTGACCCAGCCCGACAACCCTTTACCCATTCGAAGCCGTAAGCCTCGCCTCAACGACCGGAACATGCAGATCCACACCAAACCCACCCTGCCACCCGACCGCGCCGCCCTGCTGGCCACGCTCCAGAGCGAACGCAAATGGGACGTCATCGTCATCGGTGGCGGCGCTACCGGCCTCGGCACCGCGGTGGATGCCGCCTCGCGCGGCTATCGCACGCTGCTGCTCGAAGCGGCCGACTTCGCCAAGGGCACCTCGAGCAAGGCGACCAAGCTCGTGCATGGCGGCGTGCGCTACCTGGCCCAGGGCAATATCAGCCTGGTGCGCGAGGCGCTGCACGAACGCGGCCTGCTGGCGCGCAACGCGCCCCACCTGGTATGGCCGCTGGGCTTCGTGGTACCGGCCTATCAACTGCTGGACCAGCCGTTCTACGGCATCGGGCTCAAGATGTACGACCTGCTGGCCGGCCGCCTGAACCTGTCGAGCAGCCGCTGGCTCAGCCACCGCGAGGCGCTGGCCGCCGTGCCCACGCTTGCCGAGCATGCCGGCGGCCGGCCGCTGCGCGGCGGCAATCTGTATTTCGACGGGCAGTTCGACGACGCGCGCCTGGCCATCGCGCTGATGCGCACGCTCTTCGACGTCGGCGGGGTCGCCGTCAACTACATGCGCGTGAGCGGCCTGACGCTGCGCAATGGCGTGATCGGCGGCGTGACGGTGCAGGACGCGCTGGGCGACGCCACCTTCGAGCTGCGGGCCGACTGCGTGATCAACGCCACCGGCGTCTGGGTCGATGCGATCCGGCAGATGGAGGACGGCCGCGCCGCGGGCATGGTGGCGCCCAGCCAGGGCGTGCACCTGACCTTGCCGCGCAAGTTCCTGCCGGGCGATCGCGCCATCCTGGTGCCCAAGACCGACGACGGCCGCGTGTTGTTCCTGGTGCCCTGGAACGGCCACACCATCGTCGGCACCACCGATACCCCGCGGCGCGACCTGCCGGTGGAGCCCCGCGCCGGCGGCGAGGATGTGGACTTCATCCTGGAGACGGCGGCCCGCTATCTGTCGCGCACGCCCACGCGCGACGATGTGACCAGCGTCTGGGCCGGGCTGCGGCCGCTGGTCAAGGCAACCGGCGAAGCCTCCACCGCCTCGCTGTCGCGCGAGCACACCATCCTCGTATCGAAGGCTGGCCTCATCACCGTGACCGGCGGCAAGTGGACCACCTACCGCAAGATGGCCGAGGACGTGCTGGAGACGGCGATCCGGCGGCAGCTGCTGCCCGCGGCGCCGTGCGTGACCGCCGACCTGCCGCTGCACGGCGCGACCGGCATGCCGGCGGATCTGCCCGCGGCCGGCAGCGGCTCGCCGGAGCGCTACTACGGCAGCGACCTGCCGGCGGTGCGCGCGCTCGCGGGCGCCGACACGATGCTGGTCCCCGAGGCGGGCCTGACTGCCGCGCACGTGCGCTACGCCGCCCGCCACGAACTGGCGCGGCGCGTGGAGGACGTGCTGGCCCGGCGCAATCGCGCGCTCTTCCTCGATGCGCGCGCCGCGAGCGCGGCGGCGCCCCAGGTCGCCGCCATCCTCGCCGAGGAACTGGGGCACGATGCCGCGTGGCAGGACGCGGAGGTGCAGAGCTTCCGCGCGCTGGCGGCCGGTTATATGCTGAACTGATGCCGCGGCGCGGCGGCCCCCCGCAGCGCATGCCCGCCGCCGCGCCCCGCCAGCCACGCTATCCCTACAGGAGGCCGCATGCGTTCGCTACACTGGCTCAACCGCTTTTTTCCGGCGCTGCTGCCGGGCCTGCTGGCGACGCCGGCCCTCGCGCAGCAGCCCACCGCGGGCATCCAGTTCGACAAGCCCATCACGGTGCGCTATCGCTGCGACGACGACAAGGCGCTGACCGTGCGGTACTTCAACAGCCCGGACACCCAGCTCGCGGCGATGCGGCTGGACGGCAGGCCGGTGCTGTTCGTCGCCGTGCTGAGCGGCTCGGGCGCGCGCTACGCGCACGGGCGGCACCTGTGGATCACCAAGGGCGACGAGGGCAGGCTCGAGGACATCACGCAGGACCCCAACGGCCCGGCGCCGTACCAGAACTGCCGCGCGACCAAATGATGTGCTTTTCGCCCGAGGGATTTGAGCGGGCGCGCCGGTCCGGGCGATAATGCGGCTTGTCGATTGACGGAGAACACCATGGACGAGATAGACGATCTGTCCGATCTGCCGATGCCCCGCTTCATCTGGGGCTTCGCCATCGCCACCACCAAAGGCGGCGAAGTAATGCACGACGAGTTCGAATACCTGACCCACACCCGCAGCCCCCGCTTCACCTGCCGGGTGGTCGAGCTGGAGGACATGCCCGCGGACAGCGAGGAATCCGGCATCGATGGACGCATCGTCCACTATGACGAGCCGAGCCGGCTGTTCTACATCACCGACGCCGGCATGGCGCTGGTCAACTTCGAGCTGTTCGACAAGCTGCCGGACCGCGAGAAGCTGAAGAAGGTGTGCGACGAGGCGATCCAGAACTGGATGATGCGGCGCGACTTCCTCGACGCGGAGGACGACGAGGAGGATTGAGCCCCGGGACGGTAGGCCGACACTTCGTCGGCCGGGTCCTACAAGGCAAGCGGAGCCGCCCCGACAGTCCCGTCGAAGCCCGGTGCGTATAGTGAACTCACGCTATACGGAAAGGAGCAACGACATGCCTTATATCCTCGCCTGGCTGCTTGGTGTCCCGGCCTTCGTGCTGATTCTGATCTGGTTCTTCGCACGCTGAGGCGCCGGTCCCGTCCCTCCCCCTGCCGCCTCGCCGGCCCGCGCCGGCGGCATGGCGGCACGATGAAAAACGCCCGCTGTGATGCAGCGGGCGTTTTTCGTTCGGCAGTGAGGAGCGTGTCGGTTCAGCCGGCCTGCTCTTGCGCGGGCAGGCCCCGCTCCAGCGCTTCCTGCAGCAGGCCGGTCATGCCGCCGGGGTGGTTGGCGGCCTGCGCCTGCAGGCGCTTGACCAGATCCCCGTTGAGCTTGCACGCGAAGGGCACGAGGCCCATCTGCTGATCGAGCTTGCGCTGCTCGCGGCGGTCCAGCGTGGCCGCGCCGGCGTCCTTGCCGAAGCGCGTGCTGGCCTGCTTCATGCTGTTGGTGAGCTTGAGCCCCTTGTTCTTTTCGAGATCGGTTTTCTTCACGAGCGTGCCGCCGGCTTGTCCGGGCGTTTCCTTGGTTCGGTCTAAACCGGCATTGTACGCAGTTCGACCGCGGCGCCCGCGCACGAGCGGCCGGTGCGGGCCTCAGAGCTTCACGCGCACGAGCCGCGACGCCACCGCCTCGATGTCCTCGTAGACCGGCATCGCCTCGTCGGGACCGGTGCAGCCCACGCCCGTCGCGCTGTGTTCGTCGGCGCCAGGCGGCAGGAAGACGAAGGCCATGCCGGGACGCCAGCCCGGATGGTTGCGCAGGCTCTCGTTCAGGATGTTCAGATACTGCGCGCGGGAAAACACTGGCTTGGGCATCGGCGTCGTCTCCTGTCTGCGTTCCTGTCCATGCCGGTCGATCCTAGCATGGCGGCGTGGCATACGGCCCCTCGGCCCGCCCCCTCGCATCGACTGCATTGCCGCAGGCGCGTCCGAATGCGAACCGCGCAATCGTGCGATGATCGCCGCCGGGCCGCATACGACCGGCTCCGACCGGCGCGGAACGAACGGAGCCGGCGACAAGAGCATCAGACAGGAGACTTCGACATGATCCGACTTGCCACCTCGGCCGCATGCATCGCGGCCGCACTCGCGGGCTGCGCCGCACCCCCGTCTTCGCACCATACCGCGCCGCAGTCGTCCGGCTTTGCCGCGCCCCGCCTCGAGGCCATGTCCGCGCGCGTACGCGACGACGTCGCCGCGCAGCGGATTCCCGGCGCGGTCTTCCTGCTGGCGCGCGACGGCAAGGTCGTGCAGCAGCAGGCCATCGGCTGGCAGGACCCGGAGCGCAAGGTGCCGATGCGCGCGGATTCGATCTTCCGCATCTACTCGATGACCAAGCCGATCGTGTCGACGGCGGTAATGATGATGGTCGAGGACGGGCGCCTGCAGCTGAACGAGCCGGTCTCGCGCTACCTGCCCGAGCTCAAGGGCCTGCAGGTGGGCGTCGAGAAGCCCGGCCCCGATGGCAAGCCGCAGCTCGAGCGCGTGCCCGCGGCGCGCGAGATGACCATCCAGGATCTGCTGCGCCATACCTCCGGGCTGACCTACGGCGTGTTCGGCAACTCGCTGGTCAAGGACGAGTACAAGCGCGCCGGCGTGGACAGCACGGACCAGACCAATCGCGAATTCATCGGCAAGCTCGCCACCGTGCCCCTGCAGTTCCAGCCGGGCACCGTGTGGGAATACAGCCGCTCCACCGATGTGTTGGGCGCCCTGCTCGAGCGCGTGTCCGGCCAGACCCTGGCGGAGCATCTGTCGCAGCGTATCTTCACGCCGCTGAAGATGCAGGACACGGGCTTCTGGGTGCCGCCGGCCCAGCAGGCGCGCATTGCCGAGCCATTCCCGCTGGATCCCGCGACCGGAACGCCGGTGCGGCTGATCGACGTACGCAAGCCGCCGAAGCTGGAATCCGGCGGCGGCGGGCTGGTGTCCACGGCCGCCGACTATCTGCGCTTCGCGCAGATGCTGCTCAATGGTGGCGAGCTCGACGGCGTCCGGCTGCTGTCGCCCAAGACCGTCAGCTATATGACCGCCGATCACCTGGGTATCATGCGCCAGCGCTCGCAGGCGCGCGGCCTCGCCTATCTGCCGGGACCGGGCTATGGCTTCGGCCTGGGCTTCGGCACCCGCGTCGCCACCGGCGAAGCGGCGGTGCCGGGCTCCATCGGCGATCACTACTGGGGCGGCGTGGGTGGCACGTATTTCTGGATCGATCCGCAGGAGAACACGGTAGCGATCTGGATGATGCAGGCCCCGGGTCAGCGCGAGTACTACCGGGCCTGGTTCAGGAACGAGGTGTATGCGGCGATGACCCGCTGAGGCGCCCTGTTCCTCCCCTCTCCCGCCACGGGAGAAGGGAGGAACGCCATCAGGCCGTCATCTTCAGGCACAGCTCCATGCATTCGGCGCAGGCCTTGGCGCAGTCCTGGCAGTGCTGGGCACCGTGACGCTCGCACTCCTCCTTGCACCACTTGCACACTTCGGCGCAGTCCTCGCACACCAGCGGCGCGAATTCGCTGTTGCGCAGCATGTACGACGCAGCCAGTTCGCAGATGCCCGCGCAGTCCAGGTCTAGGGCGATGCAGCGTGTCATCTTGCGTACATCCTGGTCCTCCAGGCAGGACGCCGCGCATTGCAGGCAGGCGGCGGCGCAGGTGCGGCAGGCGGCGATACATTCGGCGTAGCGCTGGGCGTTTTCCTGGACGGTGGGTCGGATCATGTCGGTCTCCGCGAGTGTGAACCAAGGGAAAAAACGGCCCCGCCGCCCATTGGCGACGCAAGCCGGGCGATTGCCTTCACCATAGCAGGCGGGTCGCCGAAACGGCTTTCCGCCTGCGTGTTTAAGGTCGACCGGTCGATGGGCGTGATGTTCCCGCCCATTTTTTTTGCACCGGCCGCCGGCGCCGTGGACACGTGCGGCTTGCAGCGCGCCCTGTCCTGTGCCGGCCCTCCCCTGCGCTCCCCTTGTTGCCACGCCCGCTCGCCGCCGCGACGCCGCGGCCATGTAGCGAACACATCACCGCGTTTGCCGCGGGCATCCCGACGAGAATATGAAACCTCGCGGCGATAAGAAAGTGAAACCTGCTTTTCTCGCTGCGCACCCTTGCCGGCCGCACAGGCGGCTCCCGCTAGGAGCGCGTCTGCAGCTTGCGGTAGTGGTTGAAATGGCGGATCGCCCGCCGCTTGTCGCCGAGCACCTGGTGCAGCCGCGCCACGTTGAAATGGGCATCGGCAAAATCCGGGGACAGCGCGATGCAGGCATCGTAGCTGGCGAGCGCGGCCTCGCTCTGGCCCAGGTCTTCCAGCGCCACCGCCAGGTTGAAATGAATCAGCGCCTCGTCGGCGAAGTGGCGCAGCGCCTCGCGGTACAGCGCCACCGCTTCCTCGTACCTTCCCGCATCGCACAACAGGCAACCGAGGTTCAGGTAGGGATCGAGATAGTCGGGATCCAGCGCCAGCGCGCGCCGGTAGGCGGCCTCGGCCTCGCCATCGTGATCGTCCCCGCCCTCGCTCTGGCAGCCGAGCGCGAACCAGTCGTGCGCGCTGCCGCCTTGCGCGCCGCGCGCGGGCCGCAGCGCGTGGACGGTGCCGGTGCCGGAGCGTGCATCGGCCTGCGCGTCGAAATCGATCAGCAACTGCCCGGTCACCGCCTGCCAGCGGCCGTCGCGTCCCTTGACGGCGACATCCTTGCCCACCGCGCAGATACGCAGTCCGGTCAGCGGCTGATCCGCCGACTGCGCCTCCCGCAGGCCCTTGAGCGACTGGATGATGCGCTGGCGCTGTACCCGCGACGCATGCAGCGAATGGGCGGTGCGCAGCATCACCACATCCTGGAAGGAGAACCGGTATTCGCCTCGCGGCCCGCGCGTGGGAGACACCAGGCCCGCGGCGACGAGGCTGCTGACGACGGCCCGCGAGATGCCGAACATGCCCTGGATATCGCGCAGCGTGTAGGTGCCCATGCGTGGCGGAGTTGGTGTCGGAAGCGGTCAGTGCGTGGCAGGCGCCGTCATTTCTTGGCCGCTCGCCGCGCCGGCGCCGGTGCCGCGGCCGGAGCGGCGGCGCGTTTGGCGCCCTTGCGTTCGACCGGCGCGGCGCGCTTGGCCGGCGCGGCCCCGTCGTCCGCCGCCGCGGCCCCGCGCTTGCTCTTGGACAGGCTTGCCTTGAGCGCCTCCATCAGGTCGATGACCTCGGCGCCGGCCGAAGGCTCGGGCGTATCCGCCACGGTGATCTTCTTGCCGGCGATCTTGCGGTCGATCTCCTCGAGGATGCGCTGCTTCTCCTCGTCCTTGTAGGCCGACGGGTCGTAGCCGTCCACGGCGTTCTGGTCGATCAGCTGCTCGGCCAGCGCCAGTTCCGCCGGCTGGATGTCCACGCGCTCCACGCCCAGGTCCGCCATCGAGCGCACCTCGTCCGCGTACAGCAGTTGCTGCAGCACGAGCCCTTCGTCGATGGCCCGCACCTGCACCATGTACTGCTTTCCCTTCCACACCCAGCGCGCGAGCGCGCAGGTGCCGGTCTTGCGCATGGCCTCGGCCAGCAGGTTGTACGGCTTGGTGCCGCGGCGGTCCGGTCCCAGGTAGTACGCCTTGTCGAAATAGAGCGGGTCGATGGCGCCGGCCGGCATGAAGGCGACGATATCGACCGTGTGCTGCGCGGTAGTTTCGAGCGCCTCCAGCTCGTCCGGCTCGAAGACCACATAGCGGTCCTTCTCGAATTCGTAGCCCTTGACCATGTCGGCGCGCTCGACCACCACGCCTTCGCGCTGGCAGATGTACTGCTGCTTGAGCCGCGAGCCGCAGCCCTTGTGCAGCAGGTTGAAGCCGACGGAGGATTTGCTTTCGGTGGCGGAGAACACCTTCACGGGAATCGACACCAGTCCGAAACTGAGCGAGAGGGAGGCAATCGAGCGCGCGGCCATGGCAACTCCTTGGGAACGGGCTTCGGGAAGATTACACCCAAGTCCGGCGCGCCGGCGTCGGCTTCCGGCCTACGACCGCCCCGGGGCCTCCTCCGCGGCGCAACTGGGAATACGGCGTGGCTTGCACTATGCTTGCCGCAGCACACCGCGCCCGCAAACGCCGGGCGCTTCTCCCACCGACCCGGCCGCGCGCCGACACGGAGACCAGCCGGCATGACGATTCCCCTGCTCGCATTGCTGATCGGCGTCATCGCCGGCCTGCGTACCATGACCGCGCCGGCCGCCGCCAGCTGGGCCGTCCATCTCGGGATGATCGACGCCTCCGGCACCCCGCTCGAGTTCATGGGCTGGCGTTATACCCCATGGGTCCTGTCCGTGATGGCCGCCGCCGAGCTCCTCGTCGACAAGCTGCCCGCCACGCCCAGCCGCAAGGTGCCGCATCAGTTCGGCGCGCGTGTCGTGGCGGGCGGGCTGGCCGGCGCCACGCTCGGCGCGGCGGGCGGCATGTGGATGATCGGGGCGGTACTGGGCGCGATCGGCGCGGTGATCGGCACGCTCGGTGGCGCGGCCGCGCGTGCGCGGCTGGCGGCCGCCTTCCGCCGCGACCTGCCGGCCGCACTGATCGAGGACGCCGTGGCCATCCTCGGCGCGGTACTGATCGTGGCGGTGCTGCCATGACCGCCCGCTACGATGCCATCGTGGTCGGCGCCGGCCAGGCCGGCCCTTCGCTGGCGGCGCGGCTGGCAGGCAACGGCATGAAGGTTGCACTGGTCGAGCGCCATCTGATGGGCGGCACCTGCGTCAATACCGGCTGCATGCCCACCAAGGCGCTGGTGGCCAGCGCCTACGCCGCGCATCTCGCGCGCCGGGGCGCCGACTTCGGAGTGATGATCGACGGCGGCGTGCGCATCGACTTCGCCAGGGTCATGGAGCGGGCGCGCACGGTCACGCGCAACGCGCGCGCCGGCGTCGAATCGTGGCTGGAACGCATGCAAGGCGTGACCGTGATACGTGGCCACGCGCGCTTCGAAGGGCCGTCCACGCTGCGCGTGGGCGATACCGTGCTCACCGCCCCGCGCATCTTCCTGAACGTGGGGGGACGGGCCCTGGTGCCCGACATGCCCGGCGTAGGCGACGTGCCGCACCTCACCAACAGCACGATCCTGGCGCTCGACACGCTGCCCCGCCATCTGGTGGTGATCGGCGGCAGCTACATCGGCTTGGAATTCGCGCAGATCTTCCGGCGCCTGGGCGCGGACGTGACCGTGGTCGAAAAAGGTCCGCGCCTGGTCTCGCGCGAAGACGAGGATGTCTCGGAGGCCGTCCGCGAGATCCTCGAAGCCGAGGGCATCGCGGTGCGTACCGGCTCCGAGTGCATCAGCTTCGCGCCGCACGCGGACGGCCAGGTGACCGTGCACATGCAGTGTGAACCGAGCCCGCAGGAAACGGTCGGCTCGCACGTCCTGCTGGCGGTTGGCCGCCGCCCCAACACCGACGACCTCGGGCTGGACAAGGCCGGCGTCGACACGGACGAACGAGGCTACATCCGCGTCGACGAAGGACTTGCCACCAATGTCCCGGGCATCTGGGCCATGGGCGACTGCAACGGGCGCGGCGCCTTTACCCACACGGCCTACAACGACTACGAGATCATCGCGGCCAACCTGCTCGATGGCGCAAGCCGCAGGGTCTCGGACCGTGTCTCCGGCTACGCGCTGTACGTCGATCCGCCGCTCGGCCGCGTGGGCCTGACCGAAGCGCAGGCGCGCGCCTCCGGCAAAGCCGTGCTCGTCTCCAAGCGGCCGATGACGCGCGTCGGACGCGCCGTCGAGAAAGGCGAGACGCGCGGCTTCATCAAGATCGTCGCCGATGCGGACAGCCAGCGCATCCTCGGCGCGGCCATCCTCGGCACCGGCGGCGACGAAGCCATCCACGGCATCCTTGACATGATGCACGCCGACCAGCCGTGGCCCGTGCTGCAATGGGCGGTGCCGATCCACCCCACGGTTTCGGAGCTGATTCCCACGGTGCTTGGGGACCTCAAGCCGGCGCCATGAATTTCGCAATAGCCGCCTGCGATAGCGGCGCGCGATAACGCCCGCCCGTGCCGCGCCCTCACCACGTCGAAATGGCGCGGTCGGTCGACACCGGCAGGCCCCCCGCCGGGTCCGTCACCGGCTCGATGACCACCAGCGGCGGCTCCGAGACGACGGCGCCGAAGATGGCCGCGAACGGTATCTCGCCGGCGTCGCGGCCGGTGCCGATGCGCAGCAGCCCGGTGGGCACCGCCACGCCGGACGGGTCGATCAGATACCAGTTTCCGGACAGGAACACCTCGACGAACGCATGGAAGTCGGGCGGGCCCATGGCCGGATCGGCGCCATAGTCCAGGCTGCTCGAAATGCGGGCGGGAATGCTCAGCGCGCGGCACAGCGCGATCATCAGATGCGCGAAGTCCCGGCAGACGCCCTTGCGCTCGAGCACGGTATCGCACGCCGAGGTGCGCTCGCTGGTGGACTGCGAGACGAAGCGCACGTGATTGCGCACCCATTCCTTGATCGTCACCACGCGCGAATAGCCCCACGGCAGCGCGCCGAACTCGCGCATGGCGAACTCCATCAGCCGGTCCGACTCGCAATAGCGGCTTGGCGTCAGGTAGGGCAGCACCTCGAACGGCAGTTCCGAGATGGGCATCTCAGACAGCGAGGCGGGATCGTCGAAGCGATGGTCGATGTCCACGACCGCGTCGTAGCGGATCTCCACCGGCCCGGTAGCGGCGCGCAGGCGGATCAACCGGTTGCACAGCACGGGGTCGGTGTAGCGGCTCAGCTGGACGGCCGGCGGCAGCACCAGGCTTTCCGACACGATGCGCTGGCGCAAAGTCTGCGCCGCTTCAATGTTGAGCAGGAAATCGGCCGTGCGGTCGAGTACCTGGTATGACAGCTTTACCGAGTAGTGCATCCGGGTCATGCGGGCCTCTGGCGGACGTGCAGCAGTGGTGGGAAGGCCGGACGGGAACAAGACGCGCCGATCGGCCCCTTGTCCAGCCGCGTGGGATCACTCTACTCCCTCCAGCGGTCCGCGCCCATCCGCCGGATGCCGTGCGCCGGCGCGGGCATCCCCCTTGCTTATGTCGACAGGTTCACGACCTTGCAAGGATGTCCCATGCGCGCCCTCTCCCCTGTCTTGCTGGCCTTCGCCTGCGCCGTGGCCGCCTGCGGTGGCGAGAACACGCCCTCCAACGTCAAGGCCCCCGGCGAGGATCCGTCAGTCAAGACCAAGGTGCTGGAAGCGGGCGCCGCCGCGCTGCAGGACAAGCCGCCGCTGGAAGCCCTGAACGCCTATCTCGACGGCTTTCATTTTTACAACGGCCGCATGCAAGGACAGATGGAGGCGCATCACTACTGCGCTGTGCTGAACGAGGACGTCATCCAGTGCGCGATCTACGACGGCAACGTCAAGTCGGCCAAGCTGATGGGTGTCGAGTACATCGTCAGCGAGCGGATTTTCAAGACCTTGCCCGACGCCGAAAAGGCCCTGTGGCACAGCCATGTGCACGAGGTCAAGTCGGGCACCCTGGTAGCGCCCGGGATTCCGCAGGCGGCGGAGCACGAGCTGATGAAGAAGCTGGTCGGCACCTATGGCAAGACCTGGCATACGTGGCACACCGACCTGCACAAGGAGCTGCCGCTGGGCGTGCCGCAGTTGATGATGGGCTTCACCGCGGACGGCCAGGCCGATCCGGCGATGATCGCAGAGCGCGACAAGCGCCTGGGGATCGATAGCGCGGAAAAGAAAAAGCAGCGTGAGGGCATCGCCGCCCCCCCCGATCGACCCCGGCGCCGATGCCTGGCAGAAGGGACGGGTGGTGCAGCTCACCGATCCCACCGGCATCGAGCACCAGCACCCGCGCGGTGCGCAGGCCGGCCCGGCTTCGGCACCGCCCGCGGGAGCTTCGGCACCGGCACGCTGATGCCGCGGCGCACCGTCCGCATCGCGGGACTGGCCGCGCTGCTGGCGGCCGTCGCCTGGTGGATATGGCACGGCGCCGGCGTACCGGTACACGTCTACGACACCTACATGTACGCGGTCACCCAGCCGCCCCATGCCAACTGGCTGGAGGGCGACTGGCGCGCCGTCTGGTGGCGGCGCTCCGCGCTGGAGATCGACTATTCGCCGGGACGGCTGGTGCTGTTCGCGCTGTATCTCGGCGCCGCGTTCTACCTTGGCGCGCGGCTGGCGCGCACGCTCGCGCAGCCGTGGCTCCCGTCGCTGCGGTCGGCCGAGCGCGCGCTGCTGGCGTTCGCGGGCTTTCTTCCCGTCTACCTGATGCTGTGCGGATTCAACCGCATCGTATCCCTGGCCATGCCGGCCAAGGCGGCGGCGCTGTTGTCCCTGTCGCTGACGCTCGCCGCGGCGCTGGGGATCGCGCTGCGCGGGGCGAGGCGGCGGGACCGCGACAAGGCCGCATGGCTCGCCGGTGCCGCGTTGCTTGGCGTGGCGGCCGTCCTGTCGGTCCAGTACGGCTTTACCTTCGTCACCGGCGACGCGACCATCCGCGAGCTGCACGCCGCGGTCCTCGCCGGTCCGTACCGTCTCGGGGCCCGCGCGCACTTCCCGCTGGTCGCCTACCACTACGACGAGCTGGCCTTCCTGCTGCCGGCGCTCTATTCGCGCACGGGGCTGCCCGACCCGGTGGAGTTGCTCGCCGGCATCTGGGGCATGCAGACGCTGGCCAAATGCAGCGCCTTGGCGCTGACGTACTTCAGCGCGCGCGTCTTCAAGACGCCGCGCGCGGGCGCGGCCGCCATCGCGGCGCTGCTGTTCTTCGGCGCACATACCTTCGATCCCACGGCCCGGGCCTACCTGTTCGATTCGGCCAATCCGGCGTTCTACGTCATGCACCCGGGCCGGCTGGTCAGCGGGCTGTACGTCGTATGGACGCTAGCGGCACTGGCCGCCTTGGAACGCCGGCCCGGCGGGTGGGCGCTGGACCCGCGCATCGGGGTGCCCGCCACGCTGCTGCTAGGCGTCGGCCTGTCCACCGTGACCCTGAACGTGCCGCTGGGCGTGGTCGCGCTCATCACGTTCGGCATCGTATTGCGCCATCTGCGCGGCCGAGACAGCCTCCCCCTGTCGTTCTTCGCGGCGGTGGGCGTCTGCGCGCTCGTGCTGCCCCTCACATACCGCTCGTTCGCCAGTTATGGGAGCTGGGGCGGCCCCCTGCTCGCCGGCGCCATCGTCCTCGTGGCGGCGGCCTGCGCGGGCGAGCTCGCCATGCGGCGCGGTGCGGTGCCACCGGCGCGCTCGTGGCATCGCTGGGCCGGGCTGCTGGTGATCGGTGTGGTGCTGGGATTGTGCGTCGGCAATTTTCCGGTGCTGCTCACGGGCGCGCGGATCCCCCTGCTCGCGCAGCACGGCGTACTGCTGCCGCAAAGCGCCTTCCTCGGAACCGGCGCCGAATGGCTGGGCGCCGGCATCTTTGCACTGGACCGTTGGCCCGTGGGACACCAGTACGACTTTGCCAACTTCGCCAAGCGCTATGGCGTGCCCTTCGTACTGGCGATGGTGCTCGCCGCGCTGGTCTTGGGCAGCCGGCTGCGGGAGAGCCGCGTGGCCGACGGCGCCTTCGTCGGCATGGCCTTTCTGGTAACGGGCCTGTTCTGCATGGACTTCATCCGCATCCACACGGACTTTCCCGCCATGTCATGGGACTACGCCCAGCAGTTCGCGCTGCGCACGCGGCTGGTCGAAGGGGGGTTCTATGCGGTGATGGCCTTCGCGCTGATGGGCATCCTGTCGGCCCGCCACCGCGTGGTCCGCGGCGTCGCGCTGGCGGTCGTGCTGGTGTATGCGCTGACGCCCGTCCTCCATCCGAAGACCAGCCTGCTGTCCCAGTTCGTCGCCAACGCGAAGTACCTCACCGGCTGGCAATGAACGGAGGCTCGGGGCACGATCAATGACCGTGGCCGGCCGGACCGGCTTGCGCCTTGTCGTGCGTGCCGAAGCGCTCCACCATCGTCACGCTGGCGCGATTCAGGCCGCAGACCTCGACCGCGATGCCGTTGCGGCGGAACTTGTGGACGATCCGATCGAGCGCGTCGACCGCGGTGATGTCCCAGAAGTGAGCATGCGACAGGTCCAGCGTCACGTGCGCGACGGGCTCCTTGAAGTCGAATTCGGCAACCAGCGCCTCGGACGAGGCGAAGAACACCTGGCCGCGCACCAGATACCGGCGGCGCTGGCCGCCGTTCTCCAGCACCGATTCCACCTTCAGCACGCTGCGAACCGTGGAGGCGAAGAACAGCGCGCTGAGCAGCACGCCCACCAGCACGCCGATCGCAAGGTTGTGCGTGAACACCACCACGGCCACCGTCGCGAGCATGACCACGGACGAACTGCGCGGATGGGTCCGCAGATTCAGCAGCGAGCGCCAGCTGAACGTGCTGATCGACACCATGATCATCACGGCGACCAGCGCCGCCATCGGAATCTGCTTGACCCAGGGTCCGAGGAACACGACCAGCACCAGCAGCAAGGCGCCGGCCACGAAGCTCGACAGCCGGCCGCGGCCGCCCGACTTCACGTTGATGATCGACTGGCCGATCATCGCGCAGCCCGGCATGCCGCCGAGAAAGCCCGCGACGATGTTGGCAAGGCCCTGCCCCCGGCATTCGCGGTTCTTGTCGCTGGACGTATCGGTGAAGTCGTCCACGATGGCGGCGGTCATCAACGATTCGAGCAGCCCCACCACCGCGATCGCGACGGCATAGGGAAAGATGATGCGCAGCGTATCGAGCGTCAGCGGCACCGCGGGCAACGCAAAATCTGGCAACTGGTCGGGGAAGGCGCCCATATCGCCGACCGTGCGTACCGGCAGGTCCAGCGTGACCGCAATGGCGGTCAGCACGACGATGCAGACCAGCGGCGAAGGAACCGCGCGCGTCAGGCGCGGGAACAGGTAGATGATGGCCAGTCCGCCCGCGGTCAGCGCATAGACCGCCATCGGCGCGCCGATCAGTTCGGGCAGCTGCGCCAGGAAGATCAGGATGGCCAGCGCATTGACGAAGCCCGTGACCACCGACCGCGAGACGAAGCGCATCAGCGCGCCGAGCTTCAGCACACCGGCGCCGATCTGCAGCAGGCCTGCCAGCACCGCGGCGGCGAACACATACTGCACGCCATGATCCTTCACCAGCGAGGTGATCAGCAGCGCCACCGCGCCGGTGGCGGCGGAGATCATGCCGGGACGGCCACCCGCGATGGCCGTGACCACCGCGATGGCGAAGGCGGCATAGAGGCCGACCTTGGGCTCGACGCCCGCGATGATGGAAAAGGCGAGCGCCTCGGGAATGAGGGCCAGCGCGACGACGATGCCGGACAGGCAGTCGCCGCGGATATTGGATAGCCATTCCTGGCGGTATTTGTTCGAGATCATCAATGACTCCAGTGGCGCGTACGGCGAACGGCGATGGCGCACGCGATGCGCATGGAGGCGAGCCCTGGTCGGCCATCCCGGCGCGCGACGCGTGCCGGCGATTGGGGATATCGCAGAGGCGACCCTACATGGCGGCCGCGGGCGCGGCAACGCGAAGGGAGACGCCGGCCACGCGCGTGCGCGTGTGCCTGTGACCAGTTCCGGCCTCCAGCCCGTGAAAAGCGAAAACGATGGTGGAGGCGCGGGGACTTACATTGGCGTGGGGAGCGTACGGGGAAACGGAGATCGTGTCGGTGACGGTGCCGGCCCGCCTGGTTGCGGGCGCCCGCCCCGACGGGCAGGCGCGAGTGTATCACTGTCGATGCGCGCGGTTTATGCGGGCTATCTGATCCGCTGGAAGCGGTATTTGGAGAAGTATCTGGCGGTGCCGGTCGGGATCAGGCCGAACAGCATGCTCATGTGGACCTGCGTTGTCTCCTCGGAAATAAGATTGCCTTGCTCGTCCAGATACAGCATGACCATCGCATCGGAAGTGTTCGGTCCGAACTCGGAGCGTCCCCCCTTGCTGGCGCCGCCCCAGACGATCTTGCCATCGGCGCCGGTACAGACGAATCCGCCCTTGTTCTCGAACGAGACGACGTAGGAGGAAGACTTCCCGTTTGCGTAGTCGACACTGAAGTGGAAGGAACGGCTTCCCTCCTTTCGCAGTTCGCCGACCTTGGGATAGGACCTGCCCTTGGTTGGCCCGTCCGACTCGGACGGCTTGTAGAACGCAATCTGCTCGGCGTTGCTGGCGAACGGAAAGGCATAGTCAATGGGCATCGTCTTGCTCCATCGCTGCGTATTCGGGTCTCCTTCGAGAAGGTCTCCCCGTCCCGCATACCTGCCGCTCAGGTCCGGGCATGCCGCGTTCATGTACTGGTCCGGGTCGATGTTGCTGCCCCCGGCACCAGGGTAGTTCGCCGGGGAATGAAGGCATCCACCGCACGCGGCACCGACCAGTATCCAGTAACCCCAGGCTGTCGTTCTCAATTGTTCCTCCTCGATCGCTCGTTCTGATGATGAAACGCAGACCAATCCATTCCGTATTGTTCGAGCAGCGTCACGCCTGCGAATGGTGCTGCGAGCGGGATGTCGATAACGGTCTGGATTTCGAACATCGCCCGCTCAAACGTGGTCATGCCTCCCCTCAGATTTCCCAGTGGGTCATAGCCCGCGAAACTCCCCAGGTAATCGTGCGGGCCGGCGAACGACTCCATCAGCTTGTCCGCGAACGATCCGGGGGAATATGGCTCGCCCCCGAACGTGCCGTCACCTCCCTGGAATCCGCCGGTAAAGCCGCCGTCCTTTGCCAGCGCCTCGGCGAGCGTCCATGTCTTTTTAGTCTTCGGGTTCAGCGCCACACCCCGGAACGCCAGCACACCATCGGTTAGCGGCTCGACCGTCCCATACTTGCGCAGGTCATCCACGCTGACCCGCGTACCGGCGAGCTTGAACCGGTCCCCGTTGACGCCGACACTCTTGCCGGTGGCGTTCGACACCAGTTCGGGCGGCCCCGCCTTGCCGGCATCGACGATGCCCTTGAACCGCCGCGACGATTCGATCTGGTCCTGCCGCATCGCGTCGGCGGCCCATGCCACCACCGCGGTCCCGAAGCCCGCGATGGCACCGGCGCCGCAATCGTCCCCTTGTATCGCGGCGGTCGCGCAACCGGTGCCGGCAGAGGCGAGCAGGCGCTCGACGCCATAGGAGGGACCGTAATACCCGGTCACGCCGCCCGTCACCGCCCCCGCGACGCCCGCCGTCGCCAGTTGCTTCAGGTCGAGCTTGCCTGTCATGCCCAGTTGCATGGCGGCGCTCGACGCCATCCCGCCCAGCGCGCCGGCAATGGCGAGATTCCCGATGCCGCCCGCGGCAAAGGCCGAACTTGCCATCACGCCTCCGGCGGCCGACGCTTCGACCACGGAACCGGTCGCGATCAACGTCGTCATTCCCGACTCGGCGGCTGCCGCCTGTGCCGAGGCGAGCGCCGCAGATGCCGCACCCGAGGTGACCACGGCCACCGCGACGGCCGCCACCATCATCGCGATCTGGCCGATCGGCCCCACCCCGGTTCTTTCCTTGATGAAGCGCGTATGGATGTCGTCGGCGACCGTGCCCTCGGTGTAGTCGAGCCCGAGGTTCGCCTTCAGTTGGTCCAGCAGCCGCAGCGTTGCGGCTTCGTCGACAGACCCGTCGGCCCCGCGGATCAGGAAGGCGTCATTGACCGCGTGGAGGGCCCCGGCGTCGATCTGCATCCGCATCGCGCTCATGACGCCGCCGGGCTGCACCGCCGTGCCCGTGACCTCGTTCCACCCGCCCTTCGTCCGGTATGCGGAGGTGCCGATGCTGACGACATTCGGCGCCGCCTCGATGCTGCCTGCCCGCACGGACAGGCTGTCCGTGGCGAGCACCCTGCCACTGTTGCGCAGCTGTCCCTGGATATCGAGCGTGACGTTTCCGCCCGCGATATTGCCGCCGGTAGCCTTGGTCAGGGCCCGTGCGTGTCCCGCCGGCAGGTAGACCTGCGGCACCAGCGCATGGACCAGCGGACAGGCGTTGCCGGCCACCGCATCGCAGTCCGGATCCGGAACGGCCTGCTCGACGTACCAGAGCATCGGCGCATCGAGCGCGGCAACCTGTTCGGCCGTTAGCGCCTGCCCGAGCGCAATGTGGTGCGCCTTCGCGTATTCGGCGGCGTTGCGGTAGAGAACCAGCTTTTCCTGGTCGGCGATGGACAGGCGGGTCTGGCTGTCCCATGCCAGCCCATCGAGAAAGGTCGATTGCCCGGAGTGTTGCAGCGCGGCCTGCTGCAGTCTCAGTCCTTCCGTGTACGGGTCGTAGTAGAAGGCCACGCCGCCGCCCCGCAGTTCGGCCGGCAACTGCGCGAGCAGGCTGTCTGGCGTGATGCCGGCGAGGACCGCCTGGGCGGCGCTCAGGCCAACGTACTGCGCGCGGCCTTCGGGCGGCGAGACACGGTCACCGGGCAGCGCCGCATGGAAGTGCCATTCCACGGTGGCGGGACCTCCCACCGTCGGGGAAACCGGCGTCGCCACGACGGCGGGCGCGAAGTGCCAGGGCCGCGTGGGATCGCGCACGGGCTTGGCGGCCGCCACGGCGCCCTCCGGCGCCGCTACCGGTCCCAGTGGGATCACCTGCCGCACGGCAGTGGCCGGCGGCGTCGGTTGGGCCGGACTCGTGAAGCCGTTGATCAGCGCGGCGCCGGTGACGTCGACCGCGCCGCCGAGCAGATTGCCGGTATTGAGGATCCGGCCGCCCGCACTGACCGACAGCGAGCCGCCTGCCTGGATGGCCGACTCGAGGCTGCCAATGGCGGATCGGCCGCCGGTGTCGTGCCAGCGGTCTCCGCCGGCACGCCTCTCTTGCCAGCGCCCGATCCAGTCGGCATTCAGCGCGATGCTGGCGTTGTCCACGCCGTCCACCATGTCGACCGTGACGTCGCGGCCGCCGGCGATCAGCGCGCCGCGGTTGGACAGCGTAGTCCCGGCCAGCTTTACGTCACGAGCGGCGGCGATGATGCCGGCGGGTCCGGCCGCCGTGTCTTCCTCCGCGGCGCATTGGCTATTGCCATGGGTCCCGGCCGGATTGCAGCCGCCCGCATAGGGCGGGTTCATGCCGCCATAGCTCTTGTGAACCCTCGCCGGGTCCATGGCCTTGTTGACCAAGGCCGGCGCGTCGAGGGCCACGTCGCCCAGCAACGATTGCACGGCGCCCGACGCGTTGATCACGCTGCCGCCGGCGCCGAGGCTGACATTGCCCTGCGCCGCCAGGGTCGCGTTCAGGTTCTGGATATTGGCCGCCTGAATGTCCAGCGACCGGCCCGCGGCCACCGTGGCCGGCGTCTGCTGCCACGCCAGCCTCTCCACATGCGGACTGGAATCGTCCGGGCAATCCGGCGCACCCGCCATGCAGCCTGGCGTGGCGGTCAGCCTGCTCTCGTAGACACCGCGGTTGGTGAACGTGCCCGGCGTCATGATCGAGATGCCGCCCGCCGCGGCGAAATCGCCGTCGTTGGCGAGATCGCCGCGTCCGCGGAGACGCAGATCGCCACCCGCCAAAATCTGCCCCGCCTTGCCCAACTGATAACTGACGGAGGACAGGGTCGGCGCCGAGGCCGGCGCCCCGTCGCCCGCCACCCCGAGCGCGATGGGCGACCACGGCGGCGGACCCGTGCAGGCGTCGCAGTCGCCCCGCGGCGAAGGCACGCCATAGACCAGCGGGCCGGTGACCGTGCTGGCATAGCGCTGATTCACGTAGGAAGCCAGCGTCGCCAACAGGGCCGCGAATTCGTCCCGGTTCACAGAGTCGGTCACGCTACCGGCCAGCGTCGCGGACCGGCCATTGTCGAGACGGCCCACGTCCAGCGTGACGTCGCGGCCCGCCGACAGGACGCCGCCCACGTTGGACAGCGTTGCCGCCACGATGTCGAGACTGCCGTCGGTGACGATCTGCCCGGCGACACCGTCCGACTGCCTCGTCACCGTCCGGTCCACCGTCGGCACGCCGCCGACGCCGTGCGCCGAGGGGACGGCCAGCGGACTTGCCGTGGCCGGAATCAGGTGCCAGAAGTAGCCGTCGGCCGCGGATTGTTCGACGCCGACATAGACGCGCTCGGTCCCCATCACCATCCTGATGCTACCGTCCGGACCACGCATCAGGTCGGCCAGTGTGATCGACTGCGGCGGCCCTTCCACCGGGCCCGTGCACCCGTCGCAGCTGCCGCCATCGAGCCATGGCCGGTAACTGCCGATGACGGTGCTCGCCACGAGACCTTCGTTGACCGCCTTCGTTGTCGTGCTGCCGGCCTCGACCGGTGCCGTTCTGTCGTTGACGATCGCCGCCGCCGCGATATGCATGTCGCCGTTGGCGCCGATGACACTGCCGATGTTGTCGACGGTTCCCGAGGCGTCGATCGACAGATCGCGGCCGGCCTGCGTGATGCCGCCGCGGTTGTCGTAGCCGCCGCCCGTGATCGCCATGTCGCCCAGCGCCTCCGCCGTGCCCCGGTTGATCACGGTGCCGCCGAGCCGGAGATCGCGGTTGGCGTGCGCGATGCCGGTGTTGACCATAGCGGAGCCGGACAGCGACAGGCTGCCCGTGCCGATGATCTGGCCGCTGTTGTCGAGCTGCCCACCCGCATGCAGCGCCAGATCGCCAGCCTTCAGCATCGTGCCGGTGTTGGCGATGCCTTCGTCGGCATGCAGCACGGCATTGCCGCCCGCGACCTGCCAGGTGCCGCTGTTGCGGATGGCGCGCACGGCCAGCGTCAGCGTGCCGTTGGCGTCCAGCTTGCCGGTGTCGGTGGCCAATGGATCGAAGGCCAGGTTGTGCGCGTGGACCGTCAGGTCATTGCCGGCAACGACCTGCCCGCCGGCATTGTCGAAGCCTCCCTCGGCGCCGGTGATGACCAGCGAAAGATCGCCCACCGTGGGGTCCTTGCCGGTCAGGTCGCCGGCGAACAGCGTCCCGTCCCGGTTGCCGGCCAGCGCGCCGACCGTGACGTCGAGCGTCCTTGCGCCGGCCAGCAGACCCTGCGCGTTGTCCAAGGCGCCCGTCACGGCAATGCCAACGTCCTGGCCGCCGAGCGTGCCGCGATTGACCAGATCGCCCGTCGCGACATCGACCCGCTCGCCGGCCAGCATGCCTGTGTTCTCGAGGCGCGCGCCGCCGACGGTCATCCGCCCCGCCGCCACGGTGGTGCCCTCGTTGGCGACCGCCTTGCCGAGCAACGCGATATCGTCTGCCTGCGTGTCGCCGCCGAGCGCGACGCCACCGCGGGCGGTGGCAAACAGGCTGCCGTTGACGACGTTGGCCCTGCCCGGCGCCGAGCCGATGCGAACGTCGCCGCCATCGAGCATCGCGTCGCCGCCGATCCAGGTCAGATCGCCCACGGCCAGCTTGCCGCCGGCGCTCGCCGACACATTGCGGCCGGTGGTGAGGCTGCCGGCGAGCAGCACGTCGCGCCCCGCCTTCACTGTCGCATCCGCCATGCTGCCCAGCGCGCCACCGATAGCCGCCGTACCGCCAGTCGCGATGATCGTGGTGCCGCCGCCGCTGGCGATACTTCCGTTCATGGCAACATCCCGCGCCGCCATGACCGCCACAGCGCCGTCGGCGACGAGCGTGCCCGCGATCGAAGCCGAGCCGGCGCGCGCTTCGATCGCGATCGTCCCCAGGCTCCGCGCCGCGCCGCCGACGTTCACCTGCCGCCCCGCCCTCAACGTCAGGTCGCCATTGGTGGCGATGTCCGCGCTGCCGACGATGCTGCCCCCGCTTGCCGCGACGCTGACGGGCCCGTTGGCGACGACCTTGCCGCCCAGCATGGCGTCCCGGCCCGCCGTCACGGTGACCGCGTGCGGAGAAACCACATGGCCGGTAGTGACGACGTCGCCGCGCACCCCGGTCAACGCAACCTCGTCGCCACTGCTGCCCGCGGTGCCGTGAACCGCAAGGTTGCGCGGCGTCGCCAGGCGGAGACCGGTTGCCGACACGACGCTGCCATCGATCGTGGTATCGCGCGCGGCGTTGAGCGCGATGGCACCCGGTGCGCCGACGTCGCCACCGAGGCGGATATCGCCTGCGCCATCGCGGCCCGCCGCCGAGATGCGGATCGCCGCGCCGCCAAGCGCTCCGGCCACATCGACGCTGCCGCCCGCCGCAAGAGCCACCGCTTCCCTGGCTTTCACCTTGCCGCCCCCGGCGATAGCGCCTTCGGCGGACACCGCTACGCCGCTGCCGGACTCCAGCGCGCCATCGATCCGTGCGTCCTTGCCGGCGCGGATCGCGTAGCCGCCTTCGCCCAGGCCAGCGCCCACCGTGGCCACGTCGCCCGCGGCGTCGATACGCACCGTGTCCTTCGCATAGGTGCTTCCCACCTTCACGTTGCCGGCGGCGTCGATGGCCAGCCTGCCCGCCGATGCCGCAAGGCCGCCGTCGGCACGCACGCCGAAACCCACCGCCGTGCTCACGAGCCGGATCTGTCCCGCCGTCATGGCACCGAACGCCGTCGCGTCGATGGCAAGAGCCGCAGGTGCCGGCGTGCTCGCGGCTCCGACGGCCATCGGCGGCGACACGGAGAATCCGTCCGGGGCCGGCGTGACGCGTTGCCGTCCCGCAATGACGTCGATCCGCTCCCCCGCGTACAAGGCGGCATCGATGCCGATATGTTCGGCGATCAGATGCATGTTGGCGACCGTGCCCTCGATGCCCGCGGCCCCCGGATTGCCAGGGTACGCGTTGCCGATCTGCAGGCGCCCGCCCTCGACGAGAAAGCCCGCGGCTGCGGCCGCGTCGAAGCCCGTTGCCGTGCCCGAGGCGGTCAGCCATTGCGGCGTACCGGTCGTCAGCGTGACGTCCTTCGTATTGGTGAAGCCGGCACCCTGCGTGTACACGCCGCCCGGCGCGGCGATCACCACGCCCGCCGCGCCGCCATAGACCTCCACCGTCCCGTTGAGCCGCGCCGGCGCCTGACCGCTGACCTGATTGACGATAAGACCCGCGGGCCCCGAGCGCGACAGGTGCGGGTTCGCCCGCACCTGCCCGCCCAGGAAACTGCCTCCGCCGATATTGCTGTTGTTCAGGATCAGGCCAACGGGATCGACCACGAAGCTGCGGTACTGGTTGAGCGAGATGCCCTGCGCGTTCGGCGTGGCGATATTGACCACGGGGACGCCGCCGGCGGGCGCCGCCGCACCCGTGGTCGCCGTCATCGTGGGCGCGAAGCGCACCGGCGCGGCCGGGTCGGCGATAGGTGCCGCGTGGGCCGCGGGTGGACCCGCCCATATCGTCGCGGCGACGAAGCCCGCCAGCATCCGGGCCGGCACGCTGCGCCGCCCGCGATCCGCCAGCGACATGCATGGCGGCGGCGCGCCAGCCGTGTCGATATCAAGGCAAGACCTGCCCTGCGGTACACGGGTCATAGTGTGGTCCTGGCGATGGTGGTGCGGGTGTCGTTCGCGGTCGTCGCGCGCCGGCGTTCGGTTACTGGGTGATCCTGGCCTTGCCCAGCAACTCCACCACCAGCGCGGCGGTCGCGCGCTCCAGGGCCTGCGCGCGCAGGACCTGCTCGATGGCGGGCCGGGCCTGGTCGTAGGTCGGCACCTGCGTCGTCCGTACCTCATCGACGCGGACCAGATAGCTGCGGTTGTTCCACGCAATCGGAGCGGTGGTCGCCGCACCGGCCGGCAGGCTGGCGATGGCCTCGGCGAGCGGAAGCGGCAGGTTCTGGGTGCGGCCTTCCCGCGGCGGCACCGGGAAGCTGACCCAGTCCATCGCGCCTCCGCTAGCCTTGGTCGGCGCCAGGCTCACGTCGCGCGCCACCTTGCCGAAGTCTTCCCCGCCCTCGATCCGTGCAAGCGCGGCGGCCGCGGTGGCGTTGTCCGCGACCTCGATCAGGCGCGCCTTGTATTCCTTCTCGCCAAGCGAGCCGACGATGGCGTCATAGCGCTCGCGCACCTGCGCCTCTGTGACGGGTTCCGGCTCGATGCGGTCCTTGAGCCAGGCCTGGGTCAGTATCTGCGTCCGGGCCTCGCGCAGGGCCTGCTGCACGTCGCCGCGTGTCTCCAGTGTCTTGTCGCGGGCCGCCTCCTGGCGGAACAGTTCCTGGGCGATCAACTGCTGCCTGACCGCGGCGCGCGCCTGCGGCGAGTCCGGCAGCCGCGCCTGCGCCATGGCCTGCGACACCTGCTCCTCCGAAATCGCGACGCCGTTGACGGTGGCGCCGTGCGCGCCGTGCACGCTAAGCATCAGGGCGGAAGCGATCAGCGTGCGAATGCGGATTGGCATGATGGGTCCTTGTCGGGTCGATGCTTCAATAGGTCCAGTGAATGGTGGCGAGCAGCAGCGCCCTGGCCGCGGGCAGATAGCCGGGCTGCGCCAGCGGCGTACCCAGCAGCAACTCGCCGGACAGCATCTGCTGCGCCCACTGCGCGGCGATGCGCACGCCGGCGCCCGCGCCGGCCACGGCCTGCCAGCGGCGCGTCGCCACATAGCCGGTCAGGCCGCCGTCGAGAAACAGATACGGCTCCAGCCGCAGGGCCGCGGCGGCCGGCACGTTGGCCCACACCATCTCGTTGCGCAGATAGGCGCCACGGTCGCCGGCGATCGCGCCTTCGCGAAAGCCGCGCACCGTGCTGGCCCCGCCGGCAAACAGCTGTTCCGATCCGAACAGCGCGACGTTGGCCCACTGACCGGCGCCTTGCGCGCGCCAGGCCCAGCGAATCGGGCCGAACGCGGGCAATGGCAGTTGCATGGCGGCGTTGGCATCGAACTTGGTGAATTGCGCATGCGCTTCGTCCCGTCGGATGTCGGACGGATCCCGTGTCGCCGCCACCGCCGTCAGGCCGCGCGAGATGCCGGCTTCCGCCGTCGCGTAGCCCGGCTGCCCGCCCATCGCGAAGCGGCGCAGCCAGCTCCATGCGCCGCGCAGCACGGCCAGCCGCTGGGGTTCGAGCGCCATGTTGTTGATGTCACGCTCGCTCCTGCGGTACGACAGCGTCAGGTCCAGCGCCTGCCGCCCGCGCTGGCCGCGCGAGACCACCCGGTTCCAGCCGAGGGTATGGCCGCTGCTGCGCCCGTACAGCAAGGCGGTATCGCCGATGGTGTCCTGGTACTCCGACACGGAGGCGGTATAGCTGAAGGTATGGAAGCCGAGCGGCACCGCGGCGGAGATCACGGCGGCATGGCTGTCCACCGTACCGATGTAGGTTCCCGATATGGCTTCCTGCAACCCCAGCGCGTTGTCGGCGTCGATGCCCAGCCGCGTGCGGGAGATGCCCGTGGCGCGGCTGCCGTGGTTGTCCGCTCCGAGATGCAAACGGAAGCGGTCGCCATACGGATTGGACAGCGCCACCACGGAGCCACCCGGGCTCTGCCCGGGCAATATCCGCAGTTCGGCCCGGTTGCGGCGCAGCCGGTTGATCTGATCGACCCCTTGCTCCAGCGCCTGCAGTTGCAGCGTGTCCCCGGGCGCGGGCAGCTGCCACGCGGTGCCGGCATCGGTCAGCCAGCCACCGCCCACGGTATCGAACCATCCGCCCTGGTCCGGGCGGATGCTGCGGTCGTTCAGGCGGATGGCTTCCACCTTGCCCGGCACGACGGTGACGATCAGGCGGCCGCCGGCGAGGCTCTGCGCCGCAACGTAGGCGCGGGTCGTGATATAGCCCGCGGCGACGAACGCTTCGGTGAAGCGGCGCAGCAGCAGGTCGATGTCGCGGCTGCCCAGCCGCTTGTGCAGGAACGGCGCCGTCATGGCGGCAATGGTGTCTTCCGGCAGCACGGTATTGCCCCGCACTTCGATGGTGTCGATGGCGAAGGTCACCGCTGGCTCGCCGGAAGCGTCCGCTTGGACGTCCGGCGGATGCGCCTGCCGCCGATCGATCCGCGGGCCCCTCTGCGACGCCTCCCGCTCGATATCACGCTGCCGCTGCTCGCGCAGCAGGCGCTGCGCCGGGTCTTCCGGCGGCACGGGCGGCAATTGAGCAAGGGCCTGCGGCACCGCCAGCATGGCGAGCCAGGGAAGGCGCCGCCCGCACGCGGCGATACGCAGGTTCATCGCCACAGCCATGACGTCATGCCCAGATGGTTTTCCACGGTGACGGGCGTACGCAGCCGCGGCCGGACGACCGCCGTGTCGCCTGCGATCTCGACGTCGCCATCGACGCTGCCGCCTTCGATGACGGCGTCGCCGTCGATACGCCCGCGGCCCACCGCGATCCAGTTGCCGCCGACATCGGCCGCGTACAGGCGCGCCCAGGTGTCGCCGAAGAAGGCCTTGAAGCCGCGATCGCGCGCGAGCGGCGTGTAGTTCGCCAGTCCAACGGCATAGGTGAGCGGCGCGACGACGAGCAGGTTGCCCAGCGCCAGTACGCGCCCGCCGACATTGGCGGCGCTGTCGCCGGCACGGATATCGATGTTTCCGCCCGCGGACAGCAAGCCGCCCGCGACGGCCGTGGTGGACGATGCCGACATGCGGCACACGATCATGCAGCGGCGGGCATAGTGCGCGCTGCCCACGGCGATGCCTTCGGTGCGGAACGACCGCTCCGCGCGGACGGTAATGTCACCGCCATTGGCGTAGATCTCGCCGCCCCGGTTGACGACATCGCGGCCGCGCAGCGTGGTGCCCTTCCCGGACAGCAAATAGGCGGTCTGCCCGGGCCGCTCCAGCGCGCCGTAGTCCACGTCGAAGCCCGCGGTGCGTTTCGACAGCCACAGCCAGCGACGCCCGGCGTCGCGGAAGGAGACCGGCTGCCCGCCATGCGGCGCCGGCGCGGCGGTGACCTCGTTGCGAACGTCCCCGGCGGCCATCACGTTCAGGAAGCCGTTCGACAGCATGCGCGCATGGCGGTTGACCACGTCGCCTCCCGCCTCGACGACGATGTCGTCCGCCAGGCCGAACACGATGCCCAGATGCCGCGGCGTGGATTCGTTGACGACGGTCCCGCCGGCCCGCAACGTGACGGCACCGCGGGAGGCGGCTTCGCCGGCGAGCCGGGACCGGCCCTGGACCAGTGCGCCGCGGTTCGTCAGTGCATCCCGCGACTGCACCAGCACGCCTGCCCCGTCCGCGATCATCGTCGCCTGCCGTTGCACCGACTCCAGCGTCACCGTGCCGGCGCGCAGCGCGATACCGGCGGCGGCCAGCACATCGCTGTCCCGTTGCACGTAGTCGTCCGCCGCGGTCAGCGTCACCGCCCCGCCGGACGACCGCACGGTGGCACGTTGCATGGCGATGCGGTTGGCGGTCAGCGCGGTGCCCGCGACGCCATCGATCGCGGTGGCATCCAGCGTCGCCGATGCCCCGCGCACGTGAACTGCACCATTGGCGCGAACAGTTCCCGCTCCCAGATGCACATCGCCCGTAGTGGAAAGCACGAAGTCGCCCGCCGTCGCCAGCGCGTTGCCCGCATGCCGCACGCCCGCGCCGCGGTCCGTGATCAGCAGTTCGATGCGCCCCGCGGTCAGGCCGCCCGCCGCGGTGATATCCAGCGCAACCGGCTTGCCGGCAGCCACCGAGGGCGCCACGTACCGGATCCAGGGCGACAGGTTATCGGTGGGCGAGATGCTGGTATCGATCTGGGCGCGGCTATTGCCCACCACCGCGCGAATGCGCGCATTGGGGTCGCTGTAGCGGTTCTCGACGTGGCCGTCGACCCGGATCCACCTGGCGGCCAGCTCGAGGTTGAGCAGCGAGCCGGCCAGTCCCTCTGCGCCGATCTCGATCGCGCCGTCGCTCGTATCGAGCACGAGGTTGCGCTGCACGCCGCCATTGCCGGTGGCGAAATCGCGGAACGTCACCTGGCCGGTGGTCAGCGCCAGATTGCCGGCATTGCGGAGCACCATGCCGTTGACGCTGATGCCATTGGGATTGGCGATGACCACGTTCGCGCGCGGCCCCAGCACGCCCAATGGTCCCGCCAGCAGAGAACGGTCGGTGCCGGTGACCTGGTTGAGTATCGTGCGCGCGCCCACGCCGCGGTTGTCCAGATCGACACCGGCTCGCAGTACATGGAACTGCCGATACGTGTTGACGGAGACGCCGCCGACGGTGCCGGCGATGCCGACCGTGACCCGCCCGTCGGCGCCCGTCGCCACCACCGTGGCCGATCCACCGTCCGGCACCACCGACGCCATGGCGCAACCCGCGACCGACACGAGGGCCGCCGCGGCGATGCGGCCCATGCGCGCCGGCGTTCGCTGCAAGCTGCCACCGTCCGTGGCAGGCCATGTTCCCGCTGACCGCATGCCCGCTCCCCCATCGCAAGGTGGCAACAGGTGCTGCGAACACGAAGGAACCGGGGCTCACGCCTGCCCCCGCCACCATGGCTCGCCGCACTCCCGGCTGCGCCCGTCGTGTCACGCAGCCACAGTGCAAACTTAGCGAGGAGGTTCGCCCCCACGAATGGGAAGGCTCTGAAATGCCCGGCAAGAGCCAGGACGATGGGTCGCGCCGTCGCGAGCCGGGCTACTGCGCTGGCTCCCTGTGGCGGAAGCCGGTGTTCCGGACATGCCCCTGTCGCCCTCTCAGGCGGGCAACGACGGACTACGCGGCATCCGGACCGTGAAGACGGTCTGGCCCTCAGTCGATGTCACGGCGATGGAGCCCCGGTGCGCGTGTGCGATACACCGGCAGATGTACAGTCCCAGACCCATGCCGGGCGCCGTCCGTCTCTCGGCCGGCAAGGGCGTGACACGGGTCAGCGGATCGAACAGCGTGGGAAGCGCATCGGCCGGAATCCGGGGGCCCTCATTGGAGACGGAGACCGCGACGTCGCCGCCGTCCTCCCGGACCGCCAGCGTGATACGGCCGCTGCCGTGCTGCACGGCATTCGACAGCAGGTTCACGAGCAGCTGGCTGATCCGGCCGCCATCCCATACGCCAGCCAGGTCGCCCGCCAGTTGCAGATGCATACGCGCGTCGGGAAACAATGCGCGCACTTCCTCCACCGCGCCCTCGCAGATGCGTCCCAGATCCTGCTTCGTGGGTTCCACCGGCAGCACGTCGCCCAATCGCGTGCGGGTAAAGATGAACAGGTCATCGATCAGCAGCTTCATGCGCATGGCGCTGCGCTGCAGGTTCGCGCCCGCCCGCACGCTGGTGGCGCCAAGATTCTCGTCCTGCAGCAACACCGCCGTCGAATTCAGGATCGCCCCGACCGGCGAGCGCAGGTCGTGCGCCAGGACGGCGGCGAACAGATCGCGGATGCGCTCGGTGCGTTGGGCATACTGCCGGACCGATTCGGCCAGCATCTGGTCGATCGCTTCATTGAAGCGGATCATTTCCTGGATCGCGGCGTCGTCCAGCTGACGAGCCGCCTGCCACCTCCGTAGCACGCTCGCCCGCAGAGCGCGATACTCGGCCACCAGCCCATTGATTTCGAAGCCATGCGCCAGACGGTCGTCCGCGTGCCGGTGCGCCGTCGCGTTGAAGTCCGATTGCGGGTGCGGCCGGTTTCCCACTGACTTGGCATGTTGCTGCGTCGCCGTCTGTGCTTTCCGCATATCGCCGGCAATGCCAGTCAGCAGTTCCCGGGCCGAATTGCGCAGCTGCGCTTCCGACAGATCTGGCTCGCTCCGGCAGATCGTTCTGGCGTAATCGCTCCACTCATCGATCAATCCATCCAGGTTCGCTTCGATAAAGTCGGACAGGGTCATTTGCTTCCTCCTTCGCGAATTCCGCCAGTTCGACCGGTGTGCGCCATGTCGAGCCGGCACAGGCCGGGCTCGATGAACGCGCAGACGTGCCGGGCTGCGCCATGTCGGCATTCAGGCAGTCTAAAGCTCATTTCTATAACAGGATACGAAAGCGGCGGGGAAGCGGGAGTGCGGAACGCATCCGGGGGGCGGAATCGGAGGGGGATCCGCCTGCGCAGGCAGAAACGAGAATGCCCGCTTGCGCGGGCATTCGAATCTGGCGGAGAGAGGGGGATTCGCCTACACCGGCGCAGGCCGCGGATTCGCTTGCAAGCGAATCCCTTCGAATCCCCCACGCAAGCCAAACTATTGGCTTGCTTCTCTCCGAAACGAGAATGCCCGCTTGCGCGGGCATTCGAATCTGGCGGAGAGAGGGGGATTCGAACCCCCGATGGGCTATTAACCCATACACGCTTTCCAGGCGTGCGACTTAAACCACTCATCCATCTCTCCGGGAAGTCGGCGATTATAGCAGAGTTGGTTTTGCACTCAAGCGTTTCGGCGCGATCCGGCCGTGCCCCGCCCTAACCTTTGCGCAGATACGTCACCAGCCGGTCGATCACCGGCGCGTTGCGTGGTGTCAGCAGGCTGACGACGATGGCCACGGCAAACCCGGCCGGGACGCCGAAGGCGCCCGAGGCGATGGGATCCACGCCGAACCAGCGGTTGCCGAAGATGCCGGTGATGCGGGTGAAGAACGGGTAGTTGACGAAGATGTAGTACACCGCGACGCCCAACCCGGCGACCATGCCGGCGAAGGCGCCGGCCGCGGTGGTGCGCTTCCAGAAGATGGCCAGCACCAGCACCGGGAAGAAGCTGGAGGCGGCGAGCGAGAACGCCGCTCCCACCAGGAACAGGATGTTGCCGGGCCGCAGCGAGGTCACGTACGACGCGAACAGGGCCACGCCGAGCAGCACGATCTTGGCCGTGGTGACGCGCCGCTGGTGGCTCGCGGTGCGGTCGACCATGTGATAGAAGACGTCGTGCGACAGCGCGTTGGCGATGGTCAGCAGCAGGCCGTCCGCCGTCGACAGCGCGGCGGCCAGCGCGCCGGCGGCAACCAGCCCCGAGATCACGTAGGGCAGACCGGCGATTTCCGGCGCGGCCAGCACGATCATGTCGGGCTGGATCAGGATCTCGGCCCATTGCACGATGCCGTCGCCATTGACGTCCCGTATGCCGAACACCGGTGGATCGACCTTGCGCCATTGGTTGACCCATTGCGGCAGGTCCGCGAACGGCATGCCGACCACGTGCTCGAAGAATTCGTACTTCACGAGCGCCGCCAGCGTGGGGGCCGACACGTACAGCAGCGCGATGAAGAACAGCGCCCAGGCCACGGACTTGCGCGTCTCCTTGACCGAGGGCGTGGTGTAGAGCCGGGTCAGGATGTGCGGCAGGCTGGCGGTGCCCAGCATCAGGCAGAACACCAGCAGCACGAAGTTCAGCCGCTGCGTCTTGCGCTCTTCCGCGGACGCCGCCGGGAACGGCTCGGTGGACGACACCGCCGGACGGCTGCGCGCCAGCGCCTCCTCGCGCATCTGGTTCCACTGCAACTGCGCGGCGGCCACGTCGGCGGGATACTCGGCGCGCTCGCGCTCCAGCGCCTTGATCTCGCGCAGCGGCGCGTTGCGCGCCCGCAGCTCCTGCAGGCGCTCGGCGATCTCGGCCCGCTCCTGCTCGAACGACGCCGGTAGCCGCGCGATGCGGTCCTGCAGGTCGATGGCCTGCTGGCGGTACGAGGCGCGCACGGCCTGCTCCGCAGGATCGTTACGCAGTTCGTGCTCGCGCGCCTCGATGCGCGCGAGCATCGAGCCGTAGCCAACCTGCGGAAGGGGATCGCCGTGATGCTTCCACGCGATCATCGACACCGTGACCAGGAAGGCCACGATCATCATGATGTACTGCGCCACCTGGGTCCACGTGACGGCGCGCATGCCGCCGAGGAAGGAGCAGACCAGGATGCCCGCGAGCCCGAAGAACACGCCCACGGCGAACTCCACGCCGATAAAGCGCGTGACCACCAGCCCCACGCCCTGGATCTGCGCGACCAGATAGACGAACGAGCACAGCGAGGCGGCCAGCACCGCGATAGCCCGCACCGGCAGGTTGCCGCCCGGCTTGCCGTTGCCATAGCGGGCGGCGAGGAAATCGGGGATCGTGTAGCCGCCGTACTTGCGCAGATACGGCGCGAGCAGGAAGGCGACCAGGCAATAGCCGCCGGTCCAGCCCATGACGTAGGCCAGGCCCTCGTGTCCGGAGGCGAACAGGATGCCGGCCAGGCCGATGAACGAGGCGGCGCTCATCCAGTCGGCCGCGATCGCCATGCCGTTGTACAGCGCCGGCACGCGCCGCCCCGCCACGTAGTACTCGTTCAGGTCCGAGGTACGGCAGATCAGCCCGATGCAGGCATAGATCGCGATGGTGACGAAGAGGAAGACGTAGCCGAGCCAGAGCGCGTCCGAGTTGGAGCGCTCCAGCAGCCCCATCATGCCGATGAAGCCGAACAGGCTCAGGGTGAAGACGCTGTAGTACAGCGCCAGCCGGCGGCGAAAGCGCGACTGGGTCTCGGGCATGGATGGGCAGGCGGGCGCCGGCGCGACAGGCCGGCGCCCGCCGGGAGGCGGGCCGCCGGCCGACCGGCCTTACTGGGCCTGCTTGAGCTGTTCCAGGATGGCGGGGTTTTCGAGCGTGGAGGTGTCCTGCGTGATCTCCTCGTTCTTGGCGAGCGATCGCAGCAGGCGGCGCATGATCTTGCCCGAGCGGGTCTTGGGCAGGTTGTCTCCGAAGCGGATGTCCTTTGGCTTGGCGATCGGGCCGATCTCCTTGCCCACCCACGTGCGCAGCTCGTTGGCGATCTGCACGGCCTCGTCGCCGGTCGGGCGCGCGCGCTTGAGCACCACGAAGGCGCAGATGGCCTCGCCGGTGGTGTCGTCGGGCCGGCCCACGACCGCGGCTTCGGCCACGATGGGGTTGGCCACCAGCGCCGATTCGATTTCCATCGTGCCCATGCGGTGGCCGGAGACGTTCAGCACGTCGTCGATGCGGCCCATGATGGTGAAGTAGCCGGTGTCCTTGTCCCGGATGGAGCCGTCGCCCGCCAGATACAGCGTGCCGCCCAGTTCCGCGGGGAAGTAGCTCTTCTTGAAGCGCTCGGGATCGCCCCAGATGGTGCGGATCATGGCGGGCCACGGCCGCTTGATCACCAGGATGCCGCCGCTGCCGTTGGGCACGTCCTGCCCGGTCTCGTCCACGATGGCCGCCATGATGCCCGGCAGCGGCAACGTGCACGAGCCCGGCACCAGCGGCGTGGCGCCCGGCAGCGGCGTGATCACGTGGCCGCCGGTCTCGGTCTGCCAGAAGGTGTCGACGATCGGGCAGCGCTCGTTGCCGATATTGCGGTAGTACCACATCCACGCTTCGGGATTGATGGGCTCGCCCACGGTGCCCAGCAGGCGCAGGCTCGACAGGTCGTACTGCTTCGGGTGGACCTTCTCGTCCGCCTCGGCCGCCTTGATCAGCGAGCGGATCGCCGTCGGCGCGGTGTAGAAGATGCTGACCTTGTGGCGGGCGATCATGTCCCAGAAGCGGCCCGCGTTCGGATAGGTCGGAATGCCCTCGAACATCACCTGCGTCGCGCCAGCGGCCAGCGGCCCATAGGCGATATAGGTGTGGCCGGTGACCCAGCCGATGTCGGCGGTACACCAGAACAGGTCGTCGGGCTTGATGTCGAAGGTCCATTTCATCGTCATCAGCGCCCACAGCAGATAGCCGGCGGTGCTGTGCTGCACGCCCTTGGGCTTGCCGGTGGAGCCGGAGGTGTAGAGCACGAACAGCGGATGCTCCGCGTCGACCGGTTCGGGCTCGCAGGTCTCGGGCTGGCCCGCGCACAGCTCCTGCATCCAGCGGTCGCGCCCCTCGGTCCAGTTGACCTGGCCGCCGGTGCGGCGATACACCACCACGTGCTTGACGGCCTCGCAGCCGCCCAGCGCCAGCGCCTCGTCGGCGATGGCCTTCAGCGGCAGCGCCTTGCCGCCGCGCATCTGCTCGTCGGCGGTAATGAGCGCCACCGCGCCCACGTCAACCAGCCGCTCCTGCAGCGACTTGGCCGAGAAGCCGCCGAACACCACCGAATGCGTTGCGCCGATGCGCGCGCACGCCTGCATCGCCACCACGCCCTCGATCGACATCGGCATATAGATGACGACGCGGTCGCCCTTCTCGATGCCGAGCGACTTCAGCCCGTTGGCGAACTGGCACACGCGGGCGTGCAGCTCGCGGTAGGTCACGCGCGTGATCGCGCCATCGTCGGCCTCGAACACGATGGCCGCCTTGTCGGCGTTGCCATTGTCGAGATTGCGCTCCAGGCAGTTGTACGACGCGTTGAGCTGGCCGTCCTCGAACCACTTGTAGAAAGGCGGCTGGCTTTCGTTCAGGACCTTGGTGAAAGGCTTGGCCCACAGCAGCTGCTCGCGGGCATGCCGCGCCCAGAAACCCTCGTAGTCGCGCGCGGCCTCGTCGCACAGCGCGCGGTACGCATCCATGCTGGGAATGGCGGCGGTCCTGGCGAACGACTCGGGCGGGTTGAATACACGATGCTCCTGCATCACCGATTCGATGGCGGACATGGCCTGGTCTCCTGATGTGGCTTGTTTGCTTTGCTGCAAAAGTACCCCGGCGTCCTTACGCATACCTGACGCAGGGCGCCGCGGCGCGAGGGCCGCGCGCATCGGCGGCCGGCTGGGGCCGCGCGGATCGTACCGGGCCAGGGCGGCCCGCATGTGCAGCGTACTCCATTAGGCTAGCACAGCCGCCGCACGATGCCAGCCCTCCAGTGCGCGCCCGCCGACAGAAGCGAAAAGCCGGCAATGTACAATCCGGCGGTTTCCGTTCGTCCACTTTTTCCCGACTCCATGGCATCGACCCTTCCGCCGTCACCGCCGCCGCTGCGTCCGATTCCCCGCCTGATCTTCGCCTCGCGCTGGCTCCAGCTGCCGCTGTACCTGGGCCTGATCGTGGCCCAGGGCGTCTACGTGTACCACTTCCTGATCGAGGTCTTCCACCTGCTCTCGCACGTCACCGAGTACGACGAGAACAAGATCATGCTGGTGGTGCTGGGCCTGATCGACGTGGTCATGATCTCCAACCTGCTGATCATGGTGATCGTGGGCGGCTACGAGACCTTCGTGTCGCGGCTCGGCATCAAGGAGCATCCGGACGAGCCGGAATGGCTGGACCACGTCAACGCCGGCGTGCTCAAGGTCAAGCTGTCGATGGCGCTGATCGGCATCTCCTCGATCCACCTGCTCAAGACCTTCATCGACGCGCCGCAGCGCGACACGCACACGATCATGTGGCAAGTGATCATCCACCTGGCCTTCCTGCTGTCGGCCGTGGCCATGGCCTACGTGGACCGGATGATCACGCATGGCGCCCCGGCGGCCCGCCGCGACGGCCACGCGGTCCAGCACTGAACCGCGGGCGCTGCCACCCCGCCCCCGAAACCGCGGCCCGTGCCGCGGTTTTTTCATGGGCGCAAGCCGGCGCGGCGGGGGCGCGACAGTCCGCGCCGGGGGCGTCACTTGGGCCGCTGTCCGGGTGTCGGGCGCCCGGACAGCGGCCCAGCGGTCGGTGTATCATCACGGGCTGAATTTTCCCGACTGCCTCCCCACAAGAAAATGACCGTCATCAAGCAGGAAGACCTCATTCAGAGCGTCGCCGACTCGCTGCAGTACATCAGCTATTACCACCCGATGGACTACATCACCAGCCTGGGCCGTGCCTACGAGCTGGAGCAGAGCCCGGCCGCGAAGGATGCGATCGCGCAGATCCTGACCAACAGCCGCATGTGCGCCGAAGGCAAGCGCCCGCTGTGCCAGGACACCGGCATCGTGACGGTCTTCGTCAAGGTGGGCATGGACGTGCGCTGGGACGGCGCCACCATGGGCCTGACCGACATGATCAACGAGGGCGTGCGCCGGGGCTATACGCATCCGGACAACGTGCTGCGCGCCTCGATCGTCAGCCCGCCCGAAGGCGGCCGCAAGAACACCAAGGACAACACCCCGGCCGTGATCCACTACGAAGTGGTTCCCGGCAATACGGTGGATATCCAGGTGGCGGCCAAGGGCGGCGGCTCGGAGAACAAGTCCAAGTTCGTGATGCTGAACCCGTCCGACTCCATCGTCGACTGGGTACTGAAGACCGTGCCCACGATGGGCGCCGGCTGGTGCCCGCCCGGCATGCTGGGCATCGGCATCGGCGGCACCGCGGAAAAGGCCATGGTCATGGCCAAGGAATCGCTGATGGAGTCCATCGACATCCAGGACATCATCGCCCGCGGTCCGCGCGACTGGATCGAGGAAATGCGCGTCGAGCTGTACGAGAAGGTCAATGCGCTGGGCATCGGCGCGCAGGGCCTGGGCGGCCTGGCCACCGTGCTGGACGTCAAGATCATGGCCTGCCCGACGCATGCGGCGTCCAAGCCGGTCGCGATGATCCCGAACTGCGCGGCCACCCGTCACGTGCATTTCACGCTGGACGGCAGCGGCCCGGCCAAGCTCGAAGCGCCGGACCTGTCGCAATGGCCGAAGGTGGAATGGGCGCCCAACACCGAGACGTCCAAGCGCGTCGACCTGAACACCCTCACGCCCGAGGAAGTGGCCTCGTGGAAGCCGGGCCAGACCCTGCTGCTCAACGGCAAGATGCTGACCGGCCGCGACGCCGCGCACAAGCGCATCGCCGACATGCTGGCCAAGGGCGAAAAGCTGCCGATCGACTTCACCAACCGCGTGATCTACTACGTGGGGCCGGTCGATCCGGTGCGCGACGAGGTGGTCGGCCCGGCCGGCCCCACCACCGCGACGCGGATGGACAAGTTCACCGAGACCATGCTGGCGCAGACGGGCCTGATCGCCATGATCGGCAAGGCCGAGCGCGGCCCGGTGGCGATCGAATCGATCCAGAAGCACAAGTCGGCCTACCTGATGGCCGTGGGCGGCGCCGCCTACCTGGTCTCCAAGGCAATCCGCGGCGCCAAGGTGCTGGCCTTCGAAGACCTCGGCATGGAAGCCATCTACGAGTTCGACGTGAAGGACATGCCGGTCACGGTGGCGGTGGACAGCTCGGGCACCTCGGTGCACAAGACCGGCCCCGCCGAATGGCAGGCGAAGATCGGCAAGATCCCGGTTGCCACGGCCTGATCCCGACGGAATCGCCAACACGGCAAGTCCGCTGGCCGGGCCACATGGCCCGGCCTTTTTGTTGCCCACTGCGATGATGTCCGACTCCCCACCTTCGCCCCGCGCCGCCCGCAGCGCCCCGATCGGCATCTACGATTCCGGCCTCGGCGGCCTGTCGGTGCTGCGCGAAATCCGTGCACTGCTGCCCGGCGAATCGCTGCTTTACCTGGCCGATTCGCGCTATGCGCCCTATGGCGAAAAGCCCGAAGCGTTCGTCGCGGCGCGCACGGGCCAGGTGTGCGGCTGGCTGGCGGACCAGGGCTGCAAGGCGCTGGTGGTCGCGTGCAACACGGCCACCGCGCATGGCATCCAGGCGCTGCGCGAACGGCTGGCGCTGCCCATCGTCGGCGTGGAGCCCGGCCTGAAGCCGGCCGCGGCCGCCAGCCGCAGCAAGGTCGTCGGCGTGCTGGCCACGGCGAGCACGCTGCGCAGCGCGAAGTTCGCGCGGTTGCTGGAAGCCCTGTCGGGCGACAGCCGCTTCGTATGCCAGGGCGGCGTCGGCCTCGTGCCGCTGATCGAGCAGGGCGACGTGTCGGGCCCGGCCGTGCGGGACAAGCTGCGCGGGTATCTGGAGCCCATGCTGGACGCCGGCGCAGACACGCTCGTGCTCGGCTGCACGCACTACCCCTTTCTCTCCGACACGATCCGCGACATGGTGGGCGACCGGTTGACGCTGATCGACACCGGCGTCGCGGTGGCCCGCCAGTTGCAGCGCCGGCTGATCGAACATGGGCTGGCCGCCGATGTCGCCGCCGATGGGACGGCGCTACCGGCGGATCGCTACTGCACGACCATGGAGGCGGCGCATCTGCGCGCGATGGCGGCCGCATTGCTCGGCGTGGACGCCACGGCCGAAACGGTGGTGATCGAGCCCGCCCCCGCGCTCGCCTGAGCGTCCGCGGCCCACCGGCCTAGCGCACGAAGCCGACCGGCCGTCGCTGCCGCACCTCCGGCTTGACCGCATGCTCCTGGCGCAGTTGCGCAAGGAATTCGTCGGGCGACAGCACGTCGCCCAGCAGCACGCTCTGGCGCTTGACCGTGGCGAAGTCGCCTGGCGTCAGCCCGTCCAGCGCCGCCAGCTCCCCGCGCATGGCGGCATCCAGCCGCGTGGCATCGCCCTCCAGCGCCTCGTCCACGAACATCGACTCTCGCTGCGCCGGCAGCAGCGGCAGGAAGCGGATCTTGAACGAGAAGCGGCGCAGCGCCGCTTCGTCGAGACGGTCGAACAGATTCGTGGTGCAGATGAAGATGCCGTTGAAGCGCTCCATGCCCTGGAGCATCTCGTTGACCTCGGACACCTCGTAGTTGCGCACCGCCTGCTGGCGGCTCTGCATGAAGCTGTCGGCCTCGTCCAGCAGCAGCACCGCCCCGTCCTCCTCGGCGCGCGCGAACATCGCCGCGATCTGCTGCTCCGTCTCGCCCACGTACTTGCTCATCAGGTCGGACGCGCGGCGGATCATCAGCGGCAGGTCCAGCGCCGCGGCGATATGCTCGGCCAGCGCGGTCTTGCCCGAACCGGGCGGGCCGTAGAAGCACATGGTGCCGCGCTGGCGCTCCTTGAGCGCGCCGATGATGCGGTCGACGCGGTACTTCGTCTCCAGGTTCAGATGGTCGAGCCGGTAGCGCGTCACCACCGGACGTGCTTCGGCTTCCTGCCGCAAACCCATGGCGCGGTCCGCGTGATCGAGCTGGCGCAGGATCAGCGATTCGACCGGCTCCGGTACATCCGGCTGCGCCAGTTGCACGAAGCGCGCCGCCGATTGCACCTGCGCCGGCGTCAGGCTCTTGCGCGCGGCCAGCGCGGCGATGAACTCCGTGCTGACGTCCAGCGCGCCCAGATGCTTGCGGATGATGTTCTCGCGCACCAGCGGCGGCGGAATCTTCAGTTCGAGGTGGAACTGAAAGCGGCGCAGGTAGGCCGGGTCGATCTGCCGGATCGAGTTGGAGATCCAGATCACCGGCACCGGATTGCGCTCCAGCGTCTGGTTGACCCACGCCTTGCCGTTGACGGACGCGCGCGCGTCCTCCTGGCCGAACAGGCTCATCAACTCGCGCGCGCTGCCGGGAAAGACGTCCTCCACCTCGTCGAACAGCAGCGCGGTGCGCGGGCGGCCGCGCAGGAACGCTTGCGAGACCTGCAGCGAGCGGTAGCGGTCCTTGCCCGAGAGGCTGTTGCCGTCGCGGTCCAGGCAATCGACTTCGTACAGCTCGCAGCCGGCCTCGCGCGCCAGCAGCCTGGCGAATTCCGTCTTGCCGGTGCCCGGCGGGCCGTAGATCAGCACGTTGACGCCCTCGGCATGCTGCCGGGTCGCGTTGGACAGCAGCGCCGTCAGGTAGCGCGCGTCGTCCTCGACGTGGGGATAGTCGCTGGTGCCCAGCGTCGGCGGCGCGGCGGGACGGGTGAACACCGCCATCATCTCCGCCTCGTTGGCGTAGTTGCCCAGCAGCACGTGCAACAGGCGGTCGGACAGGCGCATGAGATCGCCGAGGTCCGTGACGCTGTTCTCCGGCAGCGGCTGCTCGATCAGGTTCAGCGTCTCCAGCCGCGACCCCGGGCGCAGCGAGGCGGCCACCTCGCCCGGCGTGGCGCCGGTCAGCCCGGCCAGGATCTGGAACGCCTCCTGGCTGTGCGCGACCTTGCAGTCCACCATCACCGCGCGCAGGTCGCGCTTGTATTTGGCGAGGGCGGCGTACAGCAGCAGCTTGCGCTCGTGCTCGGGCAGGCCAAGCACATGGCTGAGCATGTCGATATTGCGCACGAGCAGCACGCGTTCCCCATCCAGCCTGGCGGCCAGCGCTGCGGCGGACACGTCGAAGACCGCGAACATGTCCTTGGCATGGTGCTTGACGTATTCGTCGAGGTAATAGAACAGCGCGCTTTCGTCGAACGCGCTGTTCCACTGGCCATGGCGCTCGAGGAATTCCTCCGGGGTCAGGCGGGAAGCGCCCTTCCAGGCCGGCATGTCGGCACAGCGGGCCGACAGGAAACGCTGCACGCGCAGCACCACGCCATACGGCCAGACCATTTCCTGGGCGCTGACGGCCAGCACGTCATTGATATTGCTGCGCAGATTGAAGCGCGGGCCGAGCGCGCACACCACCCGCAGCGCGAATTGCGCGCACATCCAGTCGAGCGCGGACGTGGCGGCCACGCCGGCATTGGGACGGATGACGGTGGAGCGGTCATCGTCGGCGGAACGGCTGAAGTCCATGGGCTGGTCCCCTCGCACAGGTGCGCCGGAGCGGCGCGGCAAGCCCCTGCTTTTTTGTATGCTAGCGCGAATTATGGCGAATCGGCCATTGTGGGCGCGCCCCAGGCCGCAGCCCGCCCCGGATCGATTCGGGCCGCCAGCGCCCCGCAAATCACCTGGCAAGCCCATCCGGCGAAAAAGTGGAGTAAAAAGCTCAACAAATAAGAATCATTATCGTTTATACTCACCGCCTGACACGCTGCCAGAGAGTAGCGCTCCCCCCGGCTTACCCGTTGATGGAGCGTTTAACATGGAATTGCTGATTAGCCTGCTGGTCGGTTTCGGCATCTCGTTGGTCCTCTTCTCTCGCAAATGACCCCTGCGGCGTGCTTTGCTCAGCCAGTTTGCGGATACCTGTCGTTCTCACATGTTTGATCAACGCTTCATCAAGATCACGCTCGCCGTGGTCCTGTTCCATGCGGGATTGCTGTACCTGATCCAGAGCGGCCTCGCGCGCAAACTCACGGAAGCCGTGATCGCGCCGGAGATCGTCGCCCGAATCATCCCGCTGGAACCGCCGCAGAAACCGGCGCCCGAAATCCCCAAACCCAAGCCGAAGGAAGAAACGCCGCCCAAGCAGGTCAAGGTCACCACGCCGAAGCCGCAACCGCCCAAGCGTCAGCCGACGCCGGAGCCCGTGCCGACGCTGCCGCCGACCCCGACCGCCATCGAAGTGCCGCCGGCTCCGCCGGAGCCGCCCGCTCCGCCCGCCCCGGCACCCGAGCCGCCGCCTCCTCCGGTTTCCGCCGCGCCCCGCGCGGTCGGCATCGGCGAAATCCAGTGCTCGACGCCGCAGCCGACCTATCCTTCGCAGGCGCGCCGGATGGGCGAGACCGGCAAGGCCGTGGTAAGACTGACGACGGACGATACCGGCAAGGTCGTCAAGGCCAGCGTGGTGAGCTCCAGCGGCTCGTCGCGCCTGGACCAGGCCGCCGTGGACGCCGTGCAGCGCATGCGGTGCAAGCCTTATGTGGACAACGGCCGCGCCATCGCCGTCACGGCGCAGCAACCGATTGCCTTCGAACTCAACTGAACCTCAATACGGACTCACCAGGAACCATCATGCAGGACCTCGGACTCAGCCATCTGTGGGCGCAAGGCGATTTCGTCATGCGTGCGACCGCCATCATTCTGCTCGTCATGTCGCTGGCGTCGTGGATCGTGATTCTCACCAAGACGTGGGATCTGTTCCGCCTCAAGAAAATGGCCCACGGCGCGGAAAAGCGCTTCTGGCACTCGGACGATTTCGACCACGCGCTCGAAACGCTCGGCAGCAATGACGCCAACCCGTTCCGCACGCTGGCCCTGACCGGCAAGGAAGCGGCCCAGCACCACCGCGCCAGCCAGCCGCAGCTGCACGACGTGATGGACATCTCGGACTGGTTGACCCGCTCGCTCAAGAGCGCCATCGACGAAGCCGTGGCCCGCATGCAATCCGGCCTGGCCGTGCTGGCCTCGGTCGGTTCCACCGCGCCGTTCGTCGGCCTGTTCGGCACGGTGTGGGGCATCTACCATGCACTGATCGGCATCGGCGCCTCGGGCGTGCCGACGATCGACAAGGTCGCCGGCCCGGTGGGCGAAGCGCTCATCATGACGGCCTTCGGCCTGGCGGTGGCCATCCCCGCGGTGCTCGGCTACAACGCGCTGACGCGCGGCAACAAGTCGGTGATCTCGAAGCTGAACCGCTTCGCCCACGACCTGCACGCGTACTTCGTGACCGGCGCCCGTGTGCGCCCGACCAACGCCCGCACCGCCGACGACAACGCCGTGCGCCTCGCCGTCAAGAACTGAACGCTCACCAGGAAGTCATCATGGCATTCGGAACCCTCGACGACGATGATGACGCAGTCATGAGCGAGATCAACATGACGCCGCTCGTCGACGTCATGCTCGTGCTGCTGATCATCTTCATCATCACCATCCCCGTGATCAATCACGCGGTAAAGATCGACCTGCCGCGCGCCAGCAACCAGCCGAACGACACCAAGCCGCAGAACATCAACGTATCGATCGATGCGGACGGCAAGGTCTACTGGAACCAGGCGGAAGTCGACCCGGCCACGCTGCAGACGAACATCGCCGAAGCGGCGAAGCACGAGCCGCAGCCGGAGCTGCATCTGCGCGCCGACCGCGAAGTCCGCTACGAGCGCGTGGCGGAAGTCATGGCCGCCGCCCAGCAGGGCGGCCTCGGCAAGATCGGCTTTATCACCGAGCCGAAGCAGCAGTAGACGGCTTCGTGATCGCGGCAACGACCCCACCCTTGCGGTGGGGTTTTGCTTTTGGGCGGGCGTTTTTGCGTTTCGGCGCACGCCGGGCAAAATAACGTCCAGCGCATGTTGTAATGAGAACTGTTCTCATTTATGATCTACCCATTCCACACAGGACGCGTTGTCCGCGCGTTGCCAACCACAGCCTGGAGCCCACATGAGCACGCTTACCTTGCCGATGTCCCAACCCCGCGAAGTGTCCCGCCGCCGCCTGTCGCTGCGCCGTGTCGTGGTGGCCGCGCCCGCCGAGCCGACCCGGCGCGAACGGGAGCAGCCGGCGCCCTCCGCCATGGACACCGTGCGTTCCGCCGTGGCTTCCCTGCCCGCGCGGCTGGAAGCGCTGGTGCGCGACAGCAAGCCGGCCAGCAATGTGGCGGCCGCCGACGCGGTGCCGCTGGACGTGCTGATGCACGGCGCGACGACGCTGCCGATCCTGCATAACGGCGAGGTGTATATCCTGCGGAAAACGCGCTACGGCAAGCTGATTCTCACCAAGTAACGATTGGCGAGTTTGCCGGGCAGAAAGGAAAACTGAACGGACGGGACGGGCGCCATGGCAGCCCGCTGAGGGGGACGCAGGCGGCGCGCGATCGGCCGCCTGCCGCGACGTCTTTACAGACCCAGGGCCGCGATGCCGGCGCGCGCGATCTGCGCGTCCTCGGTCGACTTGACGCCCGACACGCCAACGGCGCCGACCACCTGGTCGTTCACGACGATGGGCACGCCGCCCTCGAGCATGCCGTGCAGCACCGGCGCCGACAGGAACGAGTGGCGGCCGTTGTTGATCATGTCCTCGTACACCTTCGATTCACGACGACCCAGCGCCGAGGTGCGGCTCTTTTCGGTAGCGATATAGGCCGAGATCGGCGCGGCGCCGTCGAGGCGTTGCAGTGCCAGCAAATGGCCGCCGTCATCCACGATGGCGATCGACACTGCCCAGTGGTGATTCCTGGCCTCGGTTTCCGCTGCGGCCAACACCTTCTTCACATCATCCGCAGTCAGTACGGTCTTTTGCTGCATTCCCTTCTCCTCTATCTAATCGAATGGGTGCCGGCAGTATAGCGCCGCGACCACATGGTGACCACGATAGCGGCCGCCCGGCACGCGCCTACGGCCGCCGGCACCAATGAAAAAGGGCTCCGACAAGGAGCCCTTTTTTGTGTTCGGCAACGTCAGTGCCGATGGCCGTGTCCGTGTCCGCGGCCATGACCATGTCCATGACCGTGCCCACGGTAACCATGCCGATGGCCGTGCCAGTGTCCGCGCGGCGGTCCATAGTAGACCGGACCGCCGTAATAACGCGGCGGCGGCGCATAGTACGGACGCGGATGCACCACGACGGGCGGCGGACCATAGTAGACCGGGGGCGGCGCGACATAGGCCGGCGGTGGGTAGTAGGCCGGACCGCCGACGACCACACCCGGAACGCCGATGGCAATGCCGACATCCACACGTGCCATCGCGACCCCGGACGCCAATGCGGCCACCACTCCAAGCCCCGCAAGCATCCAGCGTTTCATGATCGTTTCCTCGCTTAAAGGATAGGTTTTTGATAATTCATATTTTAGGTGCAACCGGATACGCAGGTGAAACGGCAGGTTCTACATTGTTACGAGCAGTAACGCCCACACGTCACGCATCCAGCGCGGCGCTTTGCGACCCGAGTTTCACGCCGTCATAGAGGATATCGTCATTCCGGGAGAAGAACTTGCGCCCCGGTCTGCGACCGCACACAATACCGGGCTTGCCGTGCGGCCGTGGAGAAATCGGTAGACTCAGCAGACTTAAAATCTGCCGCCTTCCAGGCTTACGGGTTCGAGTCCCGTCGGCCGCACCAGCGCCACCGCACCCCTCACCGCGCGACACGCGGCTTCACAGCGTGGCTGCGCACAGCAGCGCACCGGCCACCATCAGGAACCCGAACAGCAGTGCTGCCAACACCAGCGGCTTGCGTCCGGCGCGCAGCAGATCCGCGATGCGCGTATGCAGCCCGATCGCCAGCATCGCGCATGCCAGCAACCAGTTGTCCAGCGCCACCAGACCCGGCTGCCACGACGAAGGCACCAGACCCGCCGAATTGATCGCCATCACGGCGACGAAGCCGACCGCGAACCAGGGCACCGATTTGAGCAGCGAACGCAGATGGCTGCGGCTGGCAGCCGGCACCGCTTGCGCCGCGCCGCGATGCTTCCCGGCCCGCGTGTCCGCATCCTCGCCGATGCCCGGCCACATGGCCATCACCAGCAGCAGCGGGCCCAGCGCGAGCACGCGCACCATCTTTGCCAGCACCGCGGCGTCGGCCGCGGGATCGCCGATCATCTTGCCCGCCGCGATGACCTGCGCCACCTCGTGCAACGTGGCGCCGGTATAGATGCCGAACGCGCGCTGGCTCACGGCCCAGTGCCACTGCGCAGTCGCCAGCTCGAACAGAGAGGGATAGAGAAACATCCCGGCGGTGCCGAACAGCACCACGGTGGCAACGGCGACCGCCGTCTGGCGATCGTCGGTGCGCACGACCGAGGCCATTGCGATCGCCGCCGCCGCGCCGCACACCGCGCTGCCCGCGCTGACCACGATGGCTTCGCGCCGTGTCAGGCCCAGCCATCTCGTGCCGATCCAGGTACCGACCACCAGCGTGGCGACGAGCATGGCGAGCGGCACCAGTACGCCGGCCGCGCCGAGCGCTGCCATCGAGCCGAACGTGAGCCGCAGCCCATATAGCGCAACGCCCACGCGCAGCATATGGTGGCGGGCGAACTGCATGCCTGGGCCCAGCGGCGCCAGCCAGTGCCTGGGCATGGTGTTGCACGCCACCATGCCGGCGCACATCGCCAGCATCAGCGGGCTGATACCAAGATGCGAGATGGCGGGATGCGCGGCCAGCACCGAGGCGAGCCAGGCCACGCCGCCCAGCGGAATCACGGTCAACAGGCGTTGCGACCATGTGGGCGGCAAAGCGGCGACAGTTGGCGTAGTGGGCACGGTGGACATGGACGGACGTCCTTCGAGTGACATGAAAGTACCGCGAGGCTACCGCCGGGCGTTCAATCTGTAAAACGGGTTATATTTCTTACCTTTACCGGATTTTCAGATATGGACCAGCCACCCCTGCGGCTCACGCTGCGCCAGTTGTCCGTGTTCGTCGCCGTGGCCCGGCACGGCAGCACCATCGCCGCGGCCGATGGGCTTGCCATGTCGCAATCGGCCGTCAGCGCGGCGCTCGCCGATCTGGAGCGCGCCCTGCAACGGCCGCTGTTCGACCGGATCGCGCGGCGCCTGAGCATCAACGAAACCGGACGGCAATTCTTTCCGCGCGCATTGTCTCTGCTCGACCAGGCCCACGAACTCGAACGGTTCGCCGCACAAGGCGGCGTGGAACTGCGCATCGCGGCGAGCAACACCATCGGCAGCTATCTGCTGCCGACCCTGCTGACCGGCTTTCGCCACGCCCAGACGGCGCCCTGCACGCTGGACCTGCGCATCGGCAATACCCAGGACGTGCTGCAAGCCCTGCTGCGGCTCGATGTCGATATCGGACTGATAGAAGGCACCTGCCACGAACCGGAACTGCGGGCGGTGCACTGGGGGGACGATGAGATGGTGGTAGTGGCCGGCGCGGGCCACCCGCTGGCGCAGCGGGCCGGCGACATGGAGGCGCTGCGCGATGCGGACTGGGTTGTGCGCGAGCGCGGCTCCGGCACCCGCGAGATCATCGAGCAGCGGCTGGCCCCACTGCTGGGGCAACTGCGTTTTGCGCTCGAACTGGGCAATGCCGAGGCCGTCAAGCGCGCGGTGATGAGCGGCTTCGGCGTGAGCTGCCTGTCACTGCATGTGGTCGCGGACGAGCTCGCACGCGGCGAACTGGTCGCCCTGCGCGCCGGCCTGCCACGATGGGTCCGCCCGTTCCAGCTGGTGGTGCACCAGGACAAGTACCCGACGCAGGGCCTGCTGGCCTTCACCGAGTACTTGCGGGAAAAGGCCCCGGCGGTCGCGGACTGACGTCAGGCCGCGGCCGTCTCCGTCTTCGCGGCCATCGCGTTCGTGCGCGCGACATAGCGGTCCAGCAGCCGGAACAGCAGCGGATTGATGACGATGGAAAGCAAGGCACCAGCCAGGATCAGCGCCTGTCCGCGCTCGGGCAGGATATTCAGGTACACGCCGAGGCTGGCGAGGATGAACGAGAACTCGCCGATCTGCGCCAGGCTGACCGCGATGGTCCAGCCGGTGCCCTTCGAATGCCCGAAGGCACGCACGATGGCCAGGGCAGCGACCGACTTGCCCACCACGATGATGAACACCGTCGCCAGCACGCCCCAGGGGTCGTTGATCAGCACCTTCGGATCGAACAGCATGCCCACCGATACGAAGAACAGCACCGCGAACGCGTCGCGCAGCGGCAGCGACTCCTCGGCGGCGCGATGGCTGAATTCGGATTCGGCCAGCACCATGCCGGCAAAGAAGGCGCCCAGCGCGAACGACACGCCGAACAGCGAATAGGCGCCAAAGGCCACGCCCAGCGCGGTGGCCAGCACGCCGAGCCGGAACAGTTCGCGGCTGCCGCTCCAGACGATGCGCTCCAGCATCCAGGGAATGAACCGGCGTCCGATGATCAGCATCACCGCCACGAAGGCCGCCACCTTGCCGAGCGTGTAGCAGACCGCCAAGGCGATATCGGCGGCGCCGGGACCGGCTTCGGGCAGCACGTCCGCGCCGACCGCAGCGGCCGCCCCCGTCGGGGCGAGCAGCCCGGCCAGCGGCGGCAGCAGCACTAGCGCCAGCACCATCGCGAGGTCCTCGACCACCAGCCAGCCCACGGCGATGCGGCCTTGCGGCGATTCCACCAGGTCGCGATCCTGCAGGGCCTTGAGCAGCACCACGGTGCTTGCCACCGACAGCGCCAGCCCGTAGACGAAGCCCTGCCCCCATGACCAGCCGAACCCCAGCGCGACTCCCATGCCCAGCAGGGTGGCCAGACCGATCTGCACCACCGCCCCCGGAATGGCGATCTTCTTGACCGCCATCAAGTCCTTGATCGAGAAGTGCAGGCCCACGCCGAACATCAGCAGGATCACGCCCAGCTCAGCGAGTTCGGGAGCCAGTGCCTGGTCGGCCGTATAGCCGGGCGTATGCGGACCCACCACGATCCCCGCGCACAGATAGCCGATCAGCGGCGGCAACTTCAGGCGTCCGGCCACGGCGCCGAGAACGAATGCCAGGACGATGCCGCCGACGATGGTGCTGATTAACGGGGTTGCATGGTGCATGCGTGGTCGGTTCCTTTCGATGAGCCGGCGAGCCGGCGGACACAGGGCCCCGTTCGACGCCGTCGCGTATCCCGGCGAACGCATCGCCAGGGCAAGCCGACTGCCTGGCGGCATGTCCGGGGACGGACGACCGTATCGAATTGGGACAAAGGGAAGTTCGCAACCAGCCTGGCCCACGCACGCGATGACCGGCGATGGTCCGCCGACGACGTGCGCTGCCATGACGCCACGGTGACTGCCGGAACACGGCCGCCATGCGACGGGAGCTGCGATTCGATTAATGTAACACGGCCGCCACCCGCGACGAATCCGAACACCGCCCGGAAAGCGCTTCAAATAGGGGAAATGGCAGCCGCAAAGCGGTGGTGATACCCGCGCCGCGCATGCCGGACCGAGGGTCGCGACACGACGCTTGCAACACGCGCCGGAAAAGACAACGGCGCTCGATGAGCGCCGTTGTCGGTATTGGAGGCGGGGGTCGGAATCGAACCGGCGTACACGGCTTTGCAGGCCGCTGCATGACCACTCTGCCACCCCGCCGGGTGACCTGCTAATTGTACTGCTGTCTGCCACCGCGCTCGGTATCGTCGCATCAACAGCATGCTGGCGACAGCGTAGCGACAGACCACCGCAGCTACAAGCAAAAAGGGAAGCGCAGCTTCCCTTTTGGACTGGAGCGGGAGACGAGTCTCGAACTCGCGACCTCAACCTTGGCAAGGTTGCGCTCTACCAACTGAGCTACTCCCGCATTAACCGCTGATGCCAGCCTGGCAATTCCATCACGCCATGATGCAAGGTGCGCCATATCGTGATGCAAGACCAGGCAGACTAGAACCTGGAGCGGGAGACGAGTCTCGAACTCGCGACCTCAACCTTGGCAAGGTTGCGCTCTACCAACTGAGCTACTCCCGCATGTACCGCTCGCAATCGAACGGCTTACAACGTGCCGCATTCTCTGCGATCTCGCTTCGTTTTCGTTGTTACGTCAGAAGCGAGAACGAAATTATGGCAAAGAACGAATACACGCGTCAAGCATATTTTTGCATTGCCCCTCACTTTTGCGTGGAGGCCCTGCCCGACACGCCGCTGCGCTCGCGAATCTGCGGCCACGCCAGCTTCATGTAATAGAACATCGACCACAGCGTCAGCACGGCGGCCACGTAGATCAGCCACGATCCCAGCATCGCCGCGTCGATGCCCAGCAGGCGGTCGTTGAACAGCAGCAGCGGGATCGCGGTCATCTGCACGGAGGTCTTGAGCTTGCCGAGAAAATTGACGGCCACGCTCCTGGACGCGCCGATCTGCGCCATCCATTCGCGCAGCGCGGAAATGGTGATCTCGCGGCCGATGATGATCAGCGCGATGACGTCGGTCACGCGGTCCAGCGCGAGCAGCGACAGCAGCGCGGCGGTGACCATCAGCTTGTCGGCAACCGGATCGAGGAACGCGCCGAACGACGAGGTCTGGTTCCAGCGCCGCGCAAGAAAGCCATCGAGCCAGTCGGTCACGGCCGCGACGATGAAGAACACGGCCGCCGTCAGGTTCTTGGCATGCATGGGGAGCCAGGCTTCCGGCAGGTAGTAGACACCTACCACCAGGGGAATCATGGCGACGCGCAACCAGGTCAGCAGGATCGGAATATTCAGCGGCATGTGGGATCTTGAGGCGGACATCGACGACCAGCAATTCCGCGATTGTCGCCTATTTCCACACGAACCGATCATTTCTTGCGCTTCCGGACCGCGGGCCCGGCCCCTGCAGCGCCCCGATCAATGCAGTTGCCGGTAGATTTCCTCGGCCAGTCCGCGCGAGATTCCCTCCACGCTGCACAGCTCGTCGATGCTTGCCGCCATGACGCCGCGGATCCCGCCAAAGCGGGTCAACAACTTCTGCCGGCGCCGCGCCCCGACCCCTTCGATTTCCTCCAGCCGCGACGTCGTCCGCGTCTTCGCGCGCCGCGCGCGCATGCCGGTGATGGCGAAGCGGTGCGCCTCGTCGCGGATCAGCGCCACCAGCATCAGCGCGGCGCTGCCCTGCCCCAGTTCCAGCGACGGCCGGCCATCGGCGAACACCAGGGTCTCCAGGCCGACCTTGCGCCCCTCGCCCTTGGCCACGCCGACCAGCAGGCCGATGTCCAGGCCCACTTCCTCGAACACCTGCCGCGCGACTTCCACCTGCCCCTTGCCGCCGTCGATCAGCACGATGTGCGGCAGCAGCGCCGTGCTCTCCTGCGCCCGCTCCACCAGCTTCTGGTAGCGGCGCGTGAGCACCTGGCGCATCGCGGCGTAGTCGTCCCCCGGCGTGATGCCCTCGATGTTGTAGCGGCGGTACTCGCTGTTCTGCATCGCGTGCTGGTGGAATACCACGCACGATGCCTGCGTCGCCTCGCCGGCGGTATGGCTGATGTCGAAGCACTCGACGCGCAGCTGCGACAGGTCGTCGAGTTCGATACCGATGGTTTCGGCGAGCGCCCGCGTGCGCGCCTGCTGGCTGCCCTGTTCGGCCAGCCGGCGGGCCAGCGCCAGATCGGCGCCCTGCTGCGCCATCTCCAGCCAGGCGCGCCGCTGCCCCTGCGGTTGCCGTACCAGCGACACCTTGCGCCCCGCCTGCATCGCCAGCGCCTCCAGCAGCGCGGCGTCCGCGGGCACGTGGCTGACGACGACGATGGGCGGCGGCGGCTGGTCCAGGTAATGCTGGGCCATGAAGGCCGCCAGCACATTGGCGGCGATGCGGTCCACGCTGATGGCCTGCTGCCGAGCCGGCACGCCACCGTCGACGGCCTGGCCGTTCCCGGCGGCTTCGCCGGCGGCCGCTTCGCCGCTTGCGCCTTCCGGCGCGACCGCGGATTCCGGCGCCGCGGTCTCTTCCAGTTCCTCCTCGACGATCATCGCCGCTTCGTCGGCATGCGCCGGGAAGTAGGCCTTGTCGCCCAGGTGGCGCCCGCCGCGGACCATGGCGAGGTTGACGCAGGCGCGTCCGCCCTGCACCGCCACGGCGAGGATATCGATATCGCGCGCTTGCCCGACCTCCTCCACGGCCTGGCGCTTGAGCACCGTCGACAGCGCGCCGATCTGGTCGCGCACCGCCGCCGCCTGCTCGAACTCCAGGCGCTCGGCATGTTCTTCCATCTTCGTCTGCAGGCCGGCGAGGACTTCGTTCTGCCGGCCCTGCAGAAAGCGCGCGGCATTGGACACGTCGCGCGCATAGTCCTCTTCGGAGATCGCGCCCACGCAGGGACCGGTGCAACGATGGATCTGGTGCAGCAGGCATGGCCGCGTGCGGTTGTTGAACACCGTGTCCTCGCACGTGCGCAACTGGAACACCTTCTGCAGGATCTGCATGCTTTCGCGCACCGCATGCGCGCTCGGGAACGGGCCGAAGTACTGGTGCCTGCGGTCGGTGGTGCCGCGGTAGTAGGCCATGCGCGGAAAGCGGTGGCCCGTCAGCTTGACGAAGGGATAGGACTTGTCGTCGCGGAACAGGATGTTGTAGCGCGGCGCCAGGGCCTTGATGAGGTTGTTCTCGAGCAGCAGCGCCTCGGCCTCGGTGCGCACCACCGTGGTCTCGATGCGGGCGATCTTGGCCACCATCATCGCGATGCGCGGCGACAGCAGCGTCTTGTTGAAATAGCTCGAGACGCGCTTCTTCAGATCGCGCGCCTTGCCCACGTACAGCACCCCGCCGCTGGCATCGAGATAGCGGTACACGCCGGGCAGGCCCGGCAGGTCGGCGATCACGGCCTTGGCATCGAACGGCACCACGGCGTCCTGTTCGGCGGGGGCCGGCTGCGTGGACTCGTCGCTGGGGGAAAGGGAACCGGGTTCCTGCTGGGACATCGCGGATGGGGGAAACGCTATTGCATGCTTTTGGACGCCGGCTGCGCGACAAGGGGCGGCGCGGCTCTAGAATCGCAAGTTTAGAGCAATTCGGTCCAAGCGCCGCCCGCCCCGCCATGCCTGTCCGCTCCTGGGATGTCTTCTGCACCGTCGTCGACAACTTCGGCGACATCGGCGTCTGCTGGCGTCTGGCGCGCCAGCTTGCGCAGGAGCATGGCCACGCGGTGCGCCTGTGGGTGGACGATCTCGCCAGCTTCGCGCGGCTCGCGCCGGAGATCGAGGCGGGTGCGGCGCGCCAGCGCCTGGCCGGCGTCGAGATCCGCCACTGGACCGGCGGCCGCGCTGCCGCCATGGGCGACGATGTGGTGCCGCACGACGTGGTGGTCGAGGCTTTCGCCTGCGACCTGCCCGACGATTTCCTCGCCCGCATGGCCGCTCGCGCCACCCCGCCGGCCTGGATCAACCTGGAGTACCTGAGCGCCGAAGGCTGGGTGCGCGAGCACCATGGCATGGCATCGCCCCACCCGCGACTGCCGCTGACGAAATATTTCTTCTTCCCGGGGTTCGAGCCCGGCACGGGCGGCGTGCTGCGCGAGTCCATGCTCGGCGCGCAGCGGGCCGCCTTCCTGTCGTCCCCGGCCGCGCAGGCGCGGCTGTGGCACCGCCTCGGCGTAACGCCGCAGCCGGGGGCGCTGCGCATCAGCCTGTTCTCGTACGGCAACGCCGCGATGCCGGCGCTGCTGGAGCAATGGCGCGATGGCGCCGGCCCCGTGCAATGCATCGTTGCCGGCGGCCTGTCCGCCCGGCAGGTCGAAGCCTGGACCGGCGCGCCGGCCCCGGTCGGCACCGAGTACGCCTGCGGCAATCTGCGCCTGCATGTCGTGCCCTTCCTGCGGCAGGAGCAGTACGACGAACTGCTGTGGGCGTGCGACGTGAACTTCGTGCGCGGCGAGGATTCCTTCGTGCGGGCCCAATGGGCGCTGCGGCCCTTCGTGTGGCAGATCTATCCGCAGGACGACGACGCGCACCGCGTCAAGCTGGACGCCTTTCTCGACGCCTACACGACGCCGCTGCGCCGGCGCGGCGATGCGGGCCAGGCCGCGGCCGCGGCATTGACCGCCTTCTGGCACGCCTGGAACGGCGCCGGCGACGTACCCCAGTGGGGGCCGCTGCATGCCTCGCTGCAGACCCTGGCGAGCGCCGCGGCACGCTGGGAGGGCGCCATGGCCCACGTCGGCGACCTTGCCGCAAACCTGGTGGCGTTTTGCGAGAATCGGGTAGAATAGCCGGTTGTTTTGATGGCGACCGCGCCTGACCACGGCCTTCCGGCACAGCGCCGGATGTCCCATATGGAATCCCGCTCGGGACTGGCACGGATCGCGAAGCGCGGCCTGAAGTCACACGGGCCCGGAACGATGGTTCGGGTTCACCAGGGCACATCAAGGCACAACAAGGCATAACAGGCATATCGACGCACACGATCTGCGCGAGCCGGCCGCGGCGAAGCGGCCAGCCAGCGCGAGCGGCTCGGAGCGCCGTGGGTCGCCGCCATGCCAGCAAACGCGCTTCCGCTATACCGAATTCCGAGACACTTTTTCAGGAAACCAGTTCAGATGAAAACCGCACAAGAACTCCGCGTCGGCAACGTATTCATGATCGGCGGCGATCCGATGGTCGTGCAGAAGGCCGAGTACAACAAGTCCGGCCGCAACTCCGCGGTCGTGAAGATGAAGTACAAGAACCTGCTGACCGACGCGCCGGGCGAATCGGTCTTCAAGGCCGACGACAAGTTCGAAGTGGTCGTGCTCGACCGCCGTGAATGCACCTACTCGTACTTCGCCGATCCGATGTACGTATTCATGGACGCCGACTACAACCAGTACGAAGTCGAAAGCGACAACATGGGCGACGCCCTGCACTACCTCGAGGACGGCATGAACGTCGAGGTCGTGTTCTACAACGACAAGGCCATCTCGGTCGAAATGCCGACCACGCTGGTCCGCGAAATCATCTACACCGAGCCGGCCGTCAAGGGCGACACTTCGTCGGGCAAGGTGCTCAAGAGCGCCAAGATCAACACCGGTTTCGAACTGCAGGTGCCGCTGTTCTGCAATATCGGCGACAAGATCGAAATCGATACGCGTACCGGCGAATACCGCAGCCGCGCCAACTAAGGCGCATTGGCCGACTGCCGCGAGCAGCGGCCGGGCAATGGAAAGCAGTCGAAAAAAGGGCAGCCGCGCGGCTGCCCTTTTTCATTGCCCTGCGGTGTCCGTTGGCGCTATATGGACCGCGGCGGGCGGCGGCGGGCGGCGCATAGGCCGAGCGCCGTCAAAGCGGCCAGAATCGCGCCACCTCCGAATGCCACCCCGTATGTCGCCACGTCGCCCGGGTCATCTGCCGCGGCCAGGCCGCCTACGGTGACAAGCACTGCAGTGGGAGCAAACAGCATGACGGCGCAAACCTTCCGATGCTTGTTGAAACCCTCGTGGCAACGGTCCGTCAGTCGGGCGATCCGGCCGCGGTCGTCGGCCGGACTATTGATCGCATGGCCTCGTCTGACTTCGTCGGCCGCGTCCGAATCGTCCCACGGTGAGGGGGCGCGTCCAGCCAGTGGTGCGCTGGGAATGGCTTGGTACTTTCGAAAGATCCACACAGGTGTCTCCGTTGGTCGCGCATTGGTCGGCATACTGGTGCCGGCATCGCAGCGGAGCGCGGATGCCGGCGACCTCATGCTAAGCGGGGTGCGCAGGTGCCTCGGGCGCACGCAACGGCCTGCGCGTCGGGGATGGAAAAGCCACGACGAAAAGCCATAGAGACACGAGACCCGGAAAGGCCGGGCCGCCGCGACGCGGCTATGCGATCAGCGAGAGTTCCTTCAGCGTGCGCAGCGACGCGCGGTATTCCGGCTCCTGCTCCAGCTTGTTCCAGTCCATCGGCTTGCGCCGCGCGAACAGCTTGCGGATGCGCCGCTGCGAGGCCTTGCCGGGCTGCGCCTGCAGTTCGGCAAGCAACTGGTCGGCACGCTGCGGATGGTTACAGATCAGCACCATGTCGCAGCCGGCATCCAGCGCGGCCGTCGCGGCCTGCGTCACGGTCCCGGCCACGCTGGCGCCCTCCATGCTGAGGTCGTCGCTGAAGATCACGCCCTCGAACCCGAGTTGCGTACGCAGAATGTCCTGCAGCCAGAAGCGCGAGAAGCCGGCGGGATTGGGATCCACCTTCGGATAGATCACGTGGGCCGGCATCACCGACGCGAGCGTCGTGCCCATCCATTCGTAGGGCCGTGCGTCCTGCGCGAGGATGGTGTCGAGGTCGCGCTCGTCCACGGGGATCGCCACGTGCGAGTCCGCCTCGACGTAGCCGTGGCCGGGGAAGTGCTTGCCGCAATTGGCCATGCCGGCGAGCAGCAGGCCGTGGTTCAGGTGATTGGCCAGCATGGTCGCGACGCGCGGGTCGGCGTGGAAGGCGCGGTCACCGATCACGGCACTGCGGCCGTAATCGAGATCGAGCACCGGCGTGAAGCTCAGGTCGATATCGCAGGCACGCAGTTCGGCCGCCAGCACATAGCCGCAGCTCACCGCCGCCTTGGTGGCCATCAGCACATCCTTGTCCCACAGCTCGCCCAGGCGAGCCATCGCCGGCAGATGCGTGAAGCCATCGGTCTTGCAGCGTTGCACGCGGCCGCCTTCGTGGTCGATGCAGATCAGCACGTCGTCGCGCACTTCGCGAATGGCGCGGGTCAGCGCCTGCAGTTGCGCGCGCGACTCGAAATTGCGCGCGAACAGGATCACGCCGCCGGTCAGGGGATGGGCGATACGACGCGCATCGTCGGCGTTCAGCTGCTTGCCTTCGACGTCCAGCACCACAGGGCCCGGACGCTTGCCAGAATTCTTTTTGGTCATGGGAGATTGCGAGGTTTCTGATCCGGCCCGCCTTGCGGGGCCTGCTCGGCGATCGCGAAGGCGACCGCATATTCGTGTTCGTCGCTGACGGAAACCCGCACGACGAGGCCGCGCTGCTGCAGCCACTGCGCGAGTTCGCCGTGGCACTGCGCCACCGGCTCGCCGGAAGGCAGGTTCATCAGCTCCATCGCGCGCCATGTCATCGGCCAGCGCATGCCCAGCCCGATCGCCTTCGAAAAGGCTTCCTTGGCCGCGAAGCGCGTGGCGAGAAAGGCCAGCCCGCGCTTTTCCGAGCGGGCCTTGCGCTGGTGGTATTTCTGCAATTCCTGCGGGCCGAGCACCTTCTCGGCGAAGCGGCCGCCGGTGCGCTCCATCACGCCGCGCACGCGGTCGATCTGGATGATGTCGGTGCCCAGTCCGTAGATCACGCCGGCGTCCCCGGGACCGGGTAGCTGCTGCCGAGGCGGGCGGCCACCATGATGGCCTTCATCTCCCGCACGGCGTTCTGCCAGCCGACGAATACCGCATGCGCCACGATCGCGTGGCCGATATTGAGTTCGGTGATGCCCGGCAGCGCGGCAATGGGCTGCACGTTGGTGTAGTGCAGGCCGTGGCCGGCGTTGACCACCAGACCATGGCGCAGGCCCGCATCGACGCCTTCGGCCACACGGCGGAATTCCGCGGATTGTTCGTCCGGCGTATGGGCGTCGGCATAGCGTCCGGTATGGAGTTCGATCACCGGGGCGCCGCACTCGGCTGCCGCGGCGATCTGGTCGGCCTGCGCGTCGATGAACAGCGACACGCGGATGCCGGCCTGCGCCAGCTGCTGGCAGGCGGCCTTGACCTGTTCGAAGCGGCCGGCCACGTCGAGCCCGCCTTCCGTCGTCACTTCCTCGCGCCGCTCGGGCACGAGGCACACGTCCTGCGGTCCGATCTCGCAGGCGATGTCGAGCATCTCGCGGGTGATGGCGCACTCGAGGTTCATGCGCGTGGACAGCGTGGGGCGAAGCGCCCGCACGTCGGCATCGCGGATATGGCGGCGATCCTCGCGCAGATGCAGCGTGATCAGGTCCGCGCCGGCCTGCTCGGCCTGAAGCGCCGCCTGCAGCGGATCGGGATAGACCGTGCCGCGCGCGTTGCGCAGGGTCGCCACGTGGTCGATGTTGACGCCGAGGTCGATGACGCCGGGATGAGCGTGGAAGATCATAGGTATTGCAGATCGATGAGAATCTGGCGGGTCTTGAGCGGGATGCCCTGCAGATAATAATGCAGCAGGAACCGCATCAGGGCGCGGCTTTGCGAGGCGGTCTGCGCACGGCCGTAGTCGTCGCGGGACATGTCGAGCAGCGTCTGCCCCGAGACCACCGGCCACGACGACGGATCGCTGGCATGGGCGCGGCGCACGCCCCGCTCGGGCTGGTACACGTAGTCGAGCCCGGGCTGCACCGGCTCGCCGGAACCCGCGCAGCGATCGAACGCCACCGCGAAGCCGGTCTCCTGCAACAGCACCCGCTCGAAACCGCGCAGCACCAGAGCCGCCGCCTCGCCCTGGCCCAGCCGGGTCAGCGTCGCCATGTAGTGGCGGAACAGCGCCGGATGGCCGTCCTCGCGCGGACAGAATCGCAGCAGCAGTTCGTTCAGATAAAAGCCGGAGAGCAGCGCGTCGCCGGCCAGCGGCGGCATGCCGCCGACGTACTCGGCGCGCGTCAGCGTCTTGACCTCGCCGCGCCCGCTCCATGACAGCGACACGGGATGGAAGTGCTGCAGCACGGGACGCAAGGCCGAGTGCGGGCGCTTGGCGCCCTTGGCGACCATCGCCATCCGGCCATGGTCGCGCGTGAAGACATCGAGAATGAGGCTGGTCTCGCGGTAGGGCCAGGCATGGAGCACGAAGCCGGGCTGGTTCGAGACCCGCAGCTCGGTACGGGCCGGGGTGATGCGCAGTGCGCGGTCCATCATCGCGCGCTCGGCGGCCACGGCCATGCCGGGCACGGCCTGGCTGTCCAGCAGCTCGGCGGCCTCCTCGGCCACCGGGTCGCCGCGGCGCGCCGGTTCTGCGGTGCGGCGGGCCCTGGTCGCTGGCCCGCCCGCCTTCTCACTCATAACCGTAGGCACGCAATCCGGCTTCGTTGTCCGCCCAGCCGCTCTTGACCTTGATCCACATCTCCAGGTAGACCTTGCCGTCGAACAGCTTTTCCATATCGATGCGGGCTTCGGTCGAAATCTGCTTGAGCTTGCTGCCCTTGTTGCCGATGATCATCGCCTTGTGCGAATCTCGCTCGACCAGGATCGTGGCGAACACGCGGCGCAGCCGCCCTTCCGTCTCGAACTTGTCGATGATCACCGTGCTGGTGTACGGCAATTCGTCGCCGGTCCAGCGGAACACCTTCTCGCGGATGATCTCCGAGGCGAGGAAACGCTCGCTGCGGTCGGTCATCGCGTCGGCGTCGTACATCGGCTCGCCCTCGGGCAGATAGGGCCGGATCACGGCAAAGAGGCGCTCGATATGGTCGTGCGTCTTGGCCGACATCGGCACCACTTCGCGGAACGGGAACAGCTGCCCCATCTTCTCCAGGAAGGGCATCATCACCTCGATGCGCTGATCGCCCGAGAGCCGGTCCAGCTTGTTGGCGATCATCAGCACCGGCGTGTTCCTGGGCAGCAGCGACAGCACCTTCTCGTCGTCGGCGCCGAAATATCCCGCCTCCACGACGAACAGCACCAGATCGACCGACGACAGCGTCGAGGTGACGGCGCGATTCAGCGAGCGGTTCAGCGCGCTGGCGTGCCGGGTCTGGAAGCCGGGGGTGTCGACGAAGACATACTGCGCGTCGTCGGTGGTCTGGATGCCGACGATGCGGTGGCGGGTGGTTTGCGCCTTGCGCGACGTGATGCTGATCTTCTGGCCGACCAGGGCGTTGACCAGCGTGGACTTGCCGACGTTGGGACGACCGACGATGGCCACGGTGCCGCAGCGGAATGCCGCCGCGGAGGGAGTATCCGCGGCGTCCTGCCGCGGATCGTTGGATTCGGTCATTCCTTCAACCTGAGAGACAACTGGGGATCCGGCGGGAGCGGTTGCTTGCGCGTCTTGCCGGTGCGCTCGGCGCGGCTGCGTTTGAGCAGCTGCGGCACGAGCTTCTGCACTTCGTCGAGGGCCAGCTTGGCGGCCGCCTGTTCGGCCGCGCGGCGCGATGCCCCGGTACCGAACACGCGCACTTCCAGTTTAGGCACCGTGCACTCGACTTCAAACTGCTGGTTGTGCGCGGCCCCATGGGTCGCGATCACGTTGTACTGCGGCAGGGCGATCTTGTGTCCCTGCAGGTATTCCTGGAGCAGCGTCTTGGCGTCCTTGCCCAGCGTGCGCGGGTCCACCTGCTCCAGGATCGGGATATAGAGCTTGCGGATCAGCGTGCGGGCGGCCTCGAAGCCGGCATCGAGGAACACTGCGCCGACGATGGCTTCGAGCGCGTCGGCCAGGATCGAAGGGCGGCGAAAACCGCCGCTCTTGAGTTCGCCCTCGCCCAGGCGCAGCGATTCGGACAGCATCAGCATCTGGGCGATCTCGTACAGCGCCTGCTGCTTGACCAGGTTGGCGCGCACGCGGGACAGATCGCCTTCGTCCAGCTTGCCGAACATGCCGTACAGCATGTCGGCCACCGCGCAGTTCAGCACGGAGTCGCCAAGGAATTCGAGGCGCTCGTTGTGCTGCGCGCTATGGCTGCGGTGCGTCAAAGCCTGCTGCAGCAATTCGGGCTTGCTGAAACGGTAGCCGAGACGTTGCTGCAGGGCTTCGAGGTTCATATGTCTTTACTGCGTTCCCGAATAGGTGATCAACAGGGTCAAGGGACCGTAGAGCGGGACTTCACTCCGGTAGGAGAAGTCGACCGCGCGGATCGCGCCGTTTTCGTCTTCACGCACAGTCAAATCATCGCCGCGCACGGCGGAAATCCGGTCGATCTGGGCTTGCCTGTCGAAATAATCGACCACTTCGCGTTTGTTGGTGGCACGCTGCTTGGCATAGCCGGCGGCGCGCTTGACCGAGAAATACTCCAGCACGCTCGGAAGCGCGCGGACCGCCGGAATCACCAGGCCGCCCACCACCACGATGGCCACCAGCAATGTGCCGAGCGAAAATCCGCCCGCCCGCCGGCGGCCGGCTCCAACCGTCCGCCCGCTTCGACCCTTTCGACCCGTTCGACCCATGATGCGCTTGCCTCGCTTTGTCCGCGTGTTTTTTTGCGCCGGCGGGCTGGCCTTTTTATTTGAAACCGCCCACCCGTCCGATATTGCCGAGGTTCATCCAGATCAGGAACGCCTTGCCGACGATATTCTCATCCGGGACAAACCCCCAGTAGCGTGAATCCAGGCTGTTGTCGCGATTATCGCCCATCACGAAATAGTGACCGGCGGGCACCTTGCAGGTCAGCCCCTGCTGATTGTAAGTGCAGTTATCGCGGAACGGGAAATCGGCGTCCGGGCCCGAGATATAGGGAGGCCGGTCGGCGTCGTTGAGAATGCCGTGGTCCACCGCGCCGGGCAGGGTCTCGCGGAACTGCTGGGAATAGGACAGCCGCTCCTCGTCGAGATATTCGGGCAGCGGACGGTATTCGGCCGGCTTGCCATTGATGGTAAGCCGCTTGTTTTCGTAACGCACCACGTCGCCCGGAACGCCGATCACCCGCTTGATATAGTCCAGCGACGGCTCCTTCGGATAGCGGAACACCATCACGTCGCCCCGCTGCGGCTCGCCAATGGCGACGACCTTCTTGTTCACCACCGGCAGGCGGATGCCGTAGACGAACTTGTTGACCAGGATAAAGTCGCCGATCACCAGGGTCGGAATCATCGAGCCGGACGGAATCTTGAACGGCTCCACCACGAACGAGCGCAGCACGAACACCGCCAGGATGACCGGAAAGAAACTGGCGGAATACTCCAGCCACCATGGCTGGCGCAGCTTCTCCTCGGCGATCCGGGTGCGCGAGCTTTCCACTTCCGGCGTGGCGGCGCCGCCCTGCCCCGTGGTCGCCAGGCGCGAATCGAATTCGGCGAGCGCGGCTTGCGCGGACGTCCGGCGCTGTTTCTGGAACACCAGTTTGTCGGCCAGCCAGGCAATGCCCGTGATGACGACGAGCACAAAGAGGATCAGTGCGAAATTCATGACGGCTGATTATGTTGCGGAATCTTCTTGGAATTCGCGCGCCACTGCCGCTGGCAGGGGCGCGCCCACTACGCAGTCGCCCTACTTGTCGTCGACCTGCAGAATGGCCAGGAAGGCTTCCTGCGGAATCTCCACCGTGCCGACCTGCTTCATGCGCTTCTTGCCCGCCTTCTGTTTTTCCAGCAGCTTCTTCTTGCGCGAAATATCGCCGCCATAACACTTGGCCAGCACGTTCTTGCGCAGGGCCTTGACGTTCTCGCGCGCGATGATGTTCGCGCCGATCGCCGCCTGGATCGCCACGTCGTACATCTGGCGCGGAATGATCTCGCGCATCTTGGCGGCGACTTCGCGGCCGCGATACTGCGAATTGGAACGGTGCACGATCACCGACAGCGCATCGACCTTGTCGCTGTTGATGAGGATGTCCACCTTGACCACGTCGGAGGCCCGGTATTCCTTGAACTCGTAATCCATCGACGCATAGCCGCGGGATACCGACTTCAGGCGGTCGAAGAAATCGAGCACGATTTCGGCCATCGGCATTTCATAGGTCAGCTGCACCTGCTTGCCGTGGTAGCTCATATTGACCTGCGTGCCGCGCTTCTGCGTGCACAGCGTGATCACCGAGCCCACATAGTCCTGCGGCATATACAGATTGACCGTGACGATGGGCTCCAGAATCGCCTCGATCCGGCTGGGGTCCGGCATTTTCGCGGGGTTTTCCACCTGCGCCAGCGTGCCGTCGCGCATTTGCACCTGATACACCACCGTCGGCGCGGTCGTGATCAGATCCATGTCGAATTCGCGTTCCAGGCGCTCCTGCACGATTTCCATGTGCAGCAGGCCGAGGAAGCCGCAACGGAAACCGAAGCCCAGTGCCTGCGACACTTCCGGCTCGAACTGCAGCGAGGCGTCGTTGAGCTTCAGTTTCTCCAGGGATTCGCGCAACGCTTCGTACTGATTGGCCTCGACCGGATACAGGCCGGCAAACACTTGCGGCTTGACCTCCTTGAAGCCGGGCAGCGGCGCGGCGGCCTTGCGGGCGACAGTGGTAATCGTGTCGCCCACCTTCGCCACCTTCAGTTCCTTGATGCCGGCGATCACGAAGCCGACCTGGCCGGCCAACAGCGAGTCGCGCTGCAGCGCCTTCGGCGAGAACACGCCCACCTGCTCCACCAGTTGCTGGGCATCGGCGGCCATCAGCAGGATCTTGTCCTTGGCCTTGAGCGTGCCGTTCACCACGCGCACCAGCATCACGACGCCAACGTAGTTGTCGAACCACGAGTCGATGATCAGCGCCTGCAGCGGCGCGTCGGGATCGCCCTCGGGCGGCGGCACCTTGGCGATCAGCGCCTCGATGACGTCTTCCACGCCCTGGCCCGTCTTGGCGGAACAATGCGTGGCGTCATGCGCGTCGATGCCGATGACGTCCTCGATCTCCTGGATGGCGTTGTCGGGATCGGCCGACGGCAAATCGATCTTGTTGAGCACCGGCACCACTTCCACGCCGAGCTCGATGGCGGTGTAGCAGTTGGCCACCGTCTGCGCCTCGACACCCTGCGAAGCGTCCACCACCAGCAGCGCGCCTTCGCAGGCGGACAGCGAGCGGCTGACTTCGTAGCTGAAGTCCACGTGTCCGGGGGTGTCGATCAGATTCAGGTTATAGGTCTTGCCGTCGCGCGCCTTGTAGTGCAGCGCGGCGGTCTGCGCCTTGATCGTGATGCCGCGCTCCTTTTCGATATCCATCGAATCCAGAACCTGAGCCTCCATCTCGCGGTCGGAGAGTCCGCCGCAACGCTGGATGATGCGGTCGGCCAGGGTGGATTTCCCGTGGTCAATGTGGGCGATGATCGAGAAGTTACGGATATGGTCCATCTGATGGTCAGGGAGCGCCGGGGCATCGGCTCGGGACTCGCGGCGAATCCGAAGCGGCACAGCAGGTCATGAACGGGAAGGAAGCGGCGCCCCGGAGGGTGCCCGCTTCCGGCCGCAGGTCGGTGGCGCAATTTTCGCGCCAAACCGCGATTTTACCGGATTTCCAGGGGGCACCGCCGGGAAATGGCGCCGCGGGAACGGCGCACGGGAAGGTGGCCGGGAAGTGGCGGTTACCGCTTCCCGGCAGGCGTCGGTTCCGACGGGCCGCGGGTCTCAGCGGCCGGCGTTGCCGCTCGGGCGAATGGTCAGCACCTGGGTCGCATCGCCACGCCGCACGAACACCGCGGCGATACGGCTCTTGTCCAGCTTCTGCACCAGTTCGTTGAACTGGCGCGCGCCGGTGATATCGGCATCGCCCAGGCGCAGGATGACATCGCCGGGACGGATACCCGCGCGGGCAGCCGGCCCTTCCGCCGCCTCGACTTCCACGCCCGACTTGATCTTGAGCTCCTTCTGGCGCGCCTCGCTCAGGTCGCTGACGACCAGGCCCAGTGCATTCGGCTTGGCCGCGACGCCGGGATTTTCCTCGCGCGGCACGCTGCCGGCGCGGGCACGCGGCTTGCCGTCCGCTTCCAGCTCGGCCACGGTGATGGTCACCTCGCGCGTCGCGCCCTTGCGCCACAGCTGCATCGGCACTCGCACGCCCGGCTTGGTGTCGCCCACCATGCGCGGCAGGTCCGACGCGCGCTCGATATCGCGTCCATTGAACTTCAGGATGATGTCGCCCGGCTCGATGCCGGCCTTCTCGGCCGGACCGCCCGGTTCCACGCTGCCGACCAGCGCGCCGCGGGCGCGGCCCAGGCCGAGCGAGTCCGCGACCTCCTTGGTCACGTCCCCGATGGCCACCGCGATGCGGCCGCGGGTCACCTTGCCGGTCGCCTTCAGCTGGTCCGTGACCCGCAACGCGTCATGGATCGGAATGGCGAACGAGATGCCCATGTAGCCGCCGCTGCGGCTGTATATCTGCGAGTTGATGCCGATCACCTCGCCGCGCAGATTGATCAGCGGGCCGCCCGAATTGCCCGGGTTGACCGCGACGTCGGTCTGGATGAACGGCAGGTAGTCGCCGGTATCGCGCCCCTTGGCCGAGACGATGCCCGCCGTGACGCTGTTGTCCAGGCCGAAGGGCGAGCCGATGGCGAGCACCCATTCACCCGCCCGCACCTTGTCCGAGTCGCCCAGCGGCAGGCTCGGCAGATTGGTGGCCTCGACCTTGATCAGCGCGACGTCGGTGCGCTTGTCCGAGCCGATCAGCTTGGCCTTGAATTCCCGCTTGTCGGGAAGCGTGACGTAGATGGTCTCGGCGTCCGCCACCACGTGCGCGTTGGTCATCACGTAGCCATCCTGGCTGATGATGAAGCCCGAGCCCACGCCCCGGCTTTGCTCCTCGCCCTGCGGCGGCTGGCCGCGGCGTCCCGGCGGCGTCGGCGCGCCGGGCATCGGCACGCCGAAGAAGCGGCGGAAGAACTCGGCCATTTCCTCTTCTTCCGTGCTCGGCGCACCGCGCGGCTTGACGCGTTCGGTCGTGCGGATGTTGACCACCGCCGGGCCGGCCTTGTCGACCAGGTCGGTGAAGTCCGGCAGGTTGTAGTGGGAAGCCGTGGCCTGCGCATGACTTTGCTCCGCCACGAAAGGGGTGGCCGCCAGAATGGCGGCCATGACCATGGTCCTGACCAAGGCAGGATAGCGAGACGGCATTATCGGCTCCCGGTGTTCGGCGAATCAGAAATGTATATGTGTGGGCGCGTCGCGGAAGGCGCAAACGGCGGTGAGCCGGCGCGCCCGGCCGCCTGCGGATCGGGGTGGCGCCCCGCTGGCGGCCGCGCCGTCGCACGCCGCGCCGGGCATGTCGCCACCACGGCCCGGACCCTGTAGCTTAACGCGGCTTGGGCGAGCGGTAATCGACCGCCGCGGCGAATTGCTTGACCGTGCTGGCGGGCACCTCGCCGACGACCGTGATCCAGAAATCTGCCACCCTGCGCACGACGACCTGCGTCGCGCCCATCGACGCAACGCCCTCGCGGCGCACGCGCTGGTCGGATACCGGCTCGATAAACACCGACAGCCCGGTCAGACCATCGCTGTACACGACTTGCAGGACCTCGAAGACCTGACCCTTCTTGCCCGCATCCTGGGGCGCACGCACTTCGCCCAGCGGCCGCCGCACCTCGCGGATCTTGTGGAAGCCCTTGACGGGAACCGCGATGGACCAGCCCTCGTCGATCACGTTGGTCGGCTGGTAGGTGATCTCGTAGTGATTCCACCCGCTGGCATTCTTGATCGCACCGAGAATCTTCTGCTTCTCGGAAGGCACGCCGATCTCGATCTGCGAAAACGCGACCTGCTCCAGCACCTTGCCGCCCTCGCCCACGGTCTGCGCGCGCATCAGCAGGCCGCTATTCTTCTCGGCCCACAGGCGCACCGCGTAGCGCGAAGCGTCGTGCGGCTCGAGCGCGAACACTTCGCACTCCATTCCCGCCACCCGCTCGGACGGCAGCTTGCGCATGTCGTACAACTCGAGCACATCGCTCTTGTTGGTCGCCAGCAGGGCCGGAAAACGATCCTTCGCGTCCTGCTTCTCGACGACCACGAGCTTGGCCTCGGGAATCAGGCTGTGCACGATATCGTTCTGGCGCAGCACCTCGCGCGGCTTGCCGTCGAGTGTTTCGAGCCGTTCGTACTCGTTGTTGACGAGATCGCTGTAGTGCTGGATGCGCGAGGCATGCATGACGCTGCCACGCTGATAGATCAGTGTCCCGACATAGTTCTCGCGTTGGGCGGCACGGTGAATCTTGTTCAGCCACGCTGCGGCATCCCGGCGAGCGAGCGTATTGTCCGGCGTCTGCGCCGTTGCAACCGCTGCCGTCAGACACAAGGCGAGAAAAAAGGACCTCCTGAGGGCCCTTATTCCGTGTGCGCCCGCTACATAGGCGGGCGACCATCCTTTTTGCATGTCCGGCATTATTCCTGCGTATTGTCCTGAGAGAAGCTGGCACTGTTGGCGACATTGCGCATCGTCGGGACGACGGCACTGTTCGGCACGGAAACGCGATGCGCGCGCAGGTATTCGTCCAGACGCGGATCGCGGATCATCGCCGCGTTGTCGGCGGCCACGGTCACCACGCCTGCCGCGGCGGGCGCCGGGGCCTGCGCCACGATGGGGGCGCCGGTGGCGGGATCGGTACCGCCTTGCATCTGCGGCACCACGACCCAGCTGACCGCTGCCACCGCCGCCGCGATGGCGGTGCCCGGCACGACGCGGCGCATCCACGAGGGCTTGAACAGCAGGCGATGGCGGCCCACCGAACGGGCTGCGGCCGGCGCGAGCAGATGCGGTTCGTTATCGAGGCATGCGGCGAAGCGCGACACGAAGGCAGTGGTCGAGCCCGCATGCAGCAGGTCTTCCGAACGGAGCGAGTCCCCAATCAGCTGGAACGAGGTCCAGCTTTCCAACCCGGCGTCGCTCTTTGCGAGCGCCACCACTGCTTCCACTTCCTGCGGCGCCAGCTCGCCGTCCATCAATGCGGAGATTTGCTCCGCTGCTTCCGTTGCATGAACCGACTGCCTTTGAGCCTGACCCATTTCCAACCCCTAGATATCTCAGTGAATTCCGACAATCCCGTCACAATCTGTCGTTTCTCGGTGCAGGAATTGGCTGCAACGCTGGCCCCACGACACTCTGACTTCCACTACCACCGCTTGCCCTCCGCCGTTCCCAGCAGGGGCCGCAATTTATCCGCAATCGCCTCGCGGGCCCGGAAAATGCGGGACCTCACCGTGCCGATCGGGCACCCCATGGCTTCGGCGATTTCCTCATAGCTGAGGCCCTCGATTTCGCGCAGGGTAATGGCGGTCCGCAATTCTTCCGGCAATGCCTCCATCGCGCGGTTGACTGTGTCCGCCACCTGACGCGTGTGAAGCATGGACTCCGGCGTATTGATATCCCTTAGTTGTTCACCATCCGCAAAAGTTTCAGCCTCCTCGGCATCGATATCGCTGGATGCTTCGGGACGTCGTCCCTGGGTGGCCAGGTAGTTTTTGGCCGTATTGACGGCGATCCGGTACAGCCAGGTGTAGAACGCGGAGTCTCCGCGGAATTGTGGCAGGGCACGATATGCCTTGATGAAGGCATCCTGCGCCACATCCTCCACTTCAGCGGGATCCCTGACCAGACGCGAGATCAACCGGATGATCTTGCGGTGGTACTTCGCCACCAACAGTTCAAACGCCCGCTTGTCGCCCTGCTGGACGCGTTCAACAAGGAGCTGGTCGGCTTCGCGTTCGCTCACGAATAGTTCACCTGCAGTGTATCTCTTGGTTTTGTTCAAACAGCAAACGTTGTATTTTACCTACGTCGCCCGCGGCGCAGTCAGCGCCCGGCACGTCGGTGCAAGCCGGCCCCTTCGGCCGGCCGCGCGCGCGGACCCGCGCGCATCGCCCGTTGCAGCGCCCTGCATTCCGTCGCCCCGCCCTCCCCCGCGACGACCGCCAACAAGCGCGGTACGCGGCGGCTTTGCGCCGACAGGGCGAGCAGCGTGACGGCCTCGCCCAGTTTCCAGCTATCCGTTACCACCGCCTCGGTGAGCGCGCCGTCAGGGCACGCAACGCGAATTCGGGTGGACGCGCGATCGCCGGGTGCCATGCCGGCAAACCGGTATCCCGCGGCGCGCCACCACGCCGGCCACTGCGATATTGCCCATGCCGCAAGCAGGGCCGATGCCGCGCACAGCAGCCATGAAGGCGAAGCCGTGAGCGGCGCATTCCACCACCGAATCCACAACAGGCAAAGAGCGGCCAGCTGGCAGGCACAGAGAGCCAGCACCGCCCACCGGGCCGGGGACCGGCCATACGCTGGCCGGCCGGGGCCGGTGTCAGACACGACGGAAGACGAGCGTGCCGTTGGTACCGCCGAAACCGAAGTTGTTCTTGACCGCCACGTCGATCTTCATCTTACGCGCCGTGTTGGCCACGTAGTCGAGGTCGCACTCCGGATCGGGGTTGACGAGGTTGATGGTCGGCGGCGATACCTGGTGATGCAGCGCCAGGACCGTGAACACGGACTCCAGTCCGCCAGCGCCGCCCAGCAGATGGCCGGTCATCGACTTGGTCGAGTTCACCACCATCTTGTAGGCATGATCGCCGAACGCCAGCTTGATCGCGTCGGTCTCGTTCTTGTCGCCCAGTGGCGTCGAGGTGCCGTGCGCGTTCAGGTACTGGACTTCGTCCGGATTGACGCCGGCGTCGCGCAGCGCGTTCACCATGCAGCGGCGCGGGCCATCGGTATTGGGAGCCGTCATGTGGAAGGCATCGCCGCTCATGCCGAAGCCCACGAGTTCCGCGTAGATGCGGGCGCCGCGGGCCTTCGCCGACTCGTATTCCTCCAGCATCATGACGCCGCCGCCCTCGCCGAGCACGAAGCCATCGCGCTCCTTGTCCCACGGGCGCGAAGCGGCCGCCGGATCCTCGTTGCGGGTCGACAGCGCGCGGGCCGCGGCGAAGCCGCCGATGCCCAGCGGGGACACGGTGGATTCGGCGCCGCCGGCCAGCATGGCGTCGGCGTCGCCGGCCTGGATCAGGCGCGCAGCCAGGCCGATGCTATGCAGCCCGGTCGTGCAGGCCGTCACGGCGGCAAGGTTGGGACCCTTCAGGCCGTGATAGATCGACAGGTGGCCCGAGATCATGTTGATGATCGAACCGGGCACGAAGAACGGCGAGATGCGACGCGGGCCGCGGTTGGTCAGCTCCGAATGGGTGTCCTCGATCATGGGCAGCCCACCGATGCCCGAACCGACCAGCACGCCGATGCGCTCGGCGTTCTCTTCCGTCACTTCCAGGCCGCTGTCCTTCAGCGCCTGTGTACCTGCCGCGATGCCGTAATGGATGAACGTATCCATGCGCGGCGCTTCTTTCGCCGGGATGTATTCCTCGGCGTTGAAGCCCTTCACTTCGCCGGCGAAATGCACAGCCAGGGCGGAGTGATCGAATTTGGTGATGGTGGCGATGCCGGATTGGCCGGCAACCAGATTGGCCCAGCCTTCGGCAACCGTGTTTCCGACCGGAGACACAAGGCCAAGCCCAGTGACGACGACGCGACGACGGCTCACTATGATTTCCTACGGGTGCGTGAGGCAGGACGGGTGACCGGACGCGGCCATCGTGTCGATGGAGCGCGCCCGGCCAGACCGGGCCTGCCGATCGATACCGGCGGCCCCTTCCCGTAATGCCTCTTCCAACAAACGAAAGCCACAGAAAGCAGCGACGGGCCGATCTGGCCCTCCGCCCGCCTTCTGTGGCCCGGAATCAGAAACGACAGGCTTACGCCTTGACGTGCGCGGTGGCGTAGTCGATAGCCTGCTGCACGGTCGTGATCTTTTCGGCTTCCTCATCGGGAATTTCCATGCCGAATTCATCTTCCAACGCCATCACGAGTTCGACCGTGTCGAGCGAGTCGGCACCGAGGTCGTTCACGAACGAGGATTCGTTCTTGATGTCTGCCTCGGCGACGCCAAGTTGCTCTGCCACGATCTTCTTGACGCGTTGTTCGATATTGTCCATGTAGCCCTCCAGGGAAGTTCGACAAAAAAGTGGGCGCATTTTAGCAGGTTTGATTGCCTAGATATGCTGCCTGCGGTCTTTTGCAAGAAACACGCCCGTTTGAGTTGAGAAAACCTTGTACTGCCGCATTGCGGGGCGCCGCGAGGGGCTTCCGCAATGTACTGAAACCGTCAATTCATATACATGCCGCCGTTCACATGCAGCGTGGTGCCGGTCACATAAGCGGCCTGCGGACCGGCCAGAAAGCTCACGGCGTGGGCGATGTCCTCCGGCTGGCCAAGCCGGCCGAGCGGAATCTGCGTCTTCAGTGCGGCATGCTGCTCGTCCGACAGGACCTTGGTCATATCGGTGTCGATAAAACCGGGCGCCACGCAGTTGACCGTGATGTTGCGGCTGCCGATCTCGCGGGCCAGCGCACGCGTCATGCCTTCCACGCCGGCCTTGGCGGCGGCGTAGTTCATCTGTCCCGGATTGCCGGTCGATCCGACCACCGAGGTGATATTGATGATGCGGCCGCCCCGTGCCTTCATCATGGGCCGCAGCACGGCGCGCGACAAGCGGAATACCGCGGACAGGTTGGTGTCGATGACGGCGGCCCAGTCCTCGTCCTTCATCCGCATCGCGAGTTGGTCCTGCGTGATGCCGGCATTGTTGACCAGGATGTTCAGGCCGCCATGCGTCTTGATGACTTCCTCGATCAGCGATTCGCAACGGGCCGCGTCGTTGACGTTCAGCACCGCGCCGGTGCCCTTGCACTGGGCCTCGGCAAGATAGCCGCCGATCGCCGCCGCGCCAGCCTCGCTGGTGGCGGTACCGATCACGGTGGCGCCCTGGCGGGCCAGTTCCAGCGCGATGGCGCGGCCGATGCCGCGCGACGCGCCGGTCACCAGCGCAATCTGATTTTCCAGAGTTTTGGTCATGACAGCCTTTCCTTAAGCCTTCACCAGGGCCAGCGCTTCCTGCAAGGAAGCCGGATCGTACACGGCCGCGCCGACGAGATTGCCGTCGATACGCTTGGTCAGACCCGCGAGCACCTTGCCAGGCCCGCATTCGATCACGTGCGTGACGCCTTCTGCCGCCATCTTCTGCACGCATTCCACCCAGCGCACCGGCGCCGCGGCCTGACGCACCAGCGCATCCTTGATGGCCTGCGGATCGTCGACGATGGCCACGTCGACGTTGTTGACCAGCGGAATCGACGGCGCCGCGAACGCGAGGCTTTCCATCCGCTCGCGCAGACGGTCCGAAGCCGGCTTGAGCAGGCTCGAATGGAACGGCGCGGACACCGGCAACGGCAGCGCGCGCTTGGCGCCCTTGGCCTTGGCGATTTCGCAGGCCTTCTCGACCGCGCCTTTGTGGCCGGCGATCACCACCTGCGCCGGCGCGTTGAAATTGACGGCCTCCACCACACCGCTGGCCGATGCCTCGGCACAGGCGGCGCGCACGTCCTCGTCCGACAGGCCCAGAATGGCGGCCATGCCGCCCTCGCCCACCGGCACGGCTTCCTGCATGGCCTGCGCGCGGAAGCGCACCAGCGGCACGGCCTGCGCGAACGGAATCACGCCCGCCGCCACCAGTGCCGAGTACTCGCCCAGGCTATGGCCGGCAACCAGGGCCGGTGCCGGACCGCCGGCATCGAGCCAGACGCGGTAGATCGCCACGGCGGCGGTCAGCATGACCGGCTGCGTGTTGGTGGTGAGGTTCAGTTCCTCGGCGGGGCCTTCGGCGATCAGCCGGCCCAGATCCTGCCCCAGCGCGGACGACGCTTCCTCCAGCGTCGCCTGCACGACGGGGTGATCGGCGAATGCGTTGAGCATCCCGACGGACTGCGAGCCCTGGCCGGGGAATACAAAGGAAAATTTCATGGAATCCGATCGTTACGATGACACTCGCGGCAGCCCTGCGCGGCTTGCGCGGCGGGCCGGCGCGCTTCCTACATGCGCAGCAGCACCGCGCCCCACGTGAAGCCGCCACCGACGCCTTCCATCAGCACATGATGTCCCGGACGGATGCGGCCGTCGCGCACGGCCACGTCCAATGCCAGCGGAATCGATGCCGCCGACGTATTGCCGTGCTCGTGCACGGTCGCCACCATCCGCTCGGCCGGCAGGCCAAGTTTCTTGGCGGTGCCCTGCATGATGCGGATATTGGCCTGGTGCGGAATCAGCCAGTCCACCTGGTCGGCGGTGAAATCCGCCGCCGCCAGCGCTTCGCGCGCTACCTTGTCCAGCACGCCCACCGCCAGCTTGAACACGGCCTGGCCGTCCATGTGCAGGAAGGCGTTGCCGGTGATATTGCCGCCGGCCACATTGCCCGGAACGCACAGGATATCGACATGGCTGCCGTCGGCATGCATGGCGGACGAGAGGATACCCGGCTCGTCGGACGCCGTCAGCACCACGGCGCCGGCCCCATCGCCGAACAGCACGCAGGTGGTACGGTCATTGAAGTCCAGGATACGCGAGAACACCTCGGCGCCGATCACCAGCACGTTGCGGTGCGAACCGCTGCGGATGAACTTGTCCGCGGTGGCCAGCGCGTACGCGAAGCCGGAACAGACGGCCTGCAGGTCGAACGCCGCGCAGTGGTTGGTGATGCCAAGCTTTTGCTGGACGAGGCAGGCCGAGCTCGGGAAGACGTAGTCGGGGGTCGAGGTGGCGACGATGATCAGGTCGATGGTCTGGCGGTCGATGCCGGCCGCCTCGATGGCGCGCTCGGCGGCCTTGACGGCCAGATCGCTGCTGGTCACATCGGCGTCGGCCCAATGCCGTGCCGAGATGCCGCTGCGCGTGAAGATCCATTCGTCGCTGGTCTCGATGCCCTTCTCGGCCAGTTGCGCCGCCAATTCCTGATTGGTGACGCGCCGCGGAGGCAGATAGCTCCCCGTGCCGATGATTTTTGCGTAGCTTGTCATGTAGTGTCGGATCGTGATGCCGGCCTCGTGGCGCGAAGGCGCTACGCCGGGATCAGGCAGTGGAGCGGTCTCGGGCTGTCTCGGGTCTCGGATGCGGTCTCTGGCGACGTCTGTTGCGCGTCTCTACGGCGTCTCAGGCGACATGCACACTGGGATGCGCGTCCGGCGCGTCCGGGTCCGGACCGCCGGGCGGCGTGCCGGCCGTGCCCGATTTATTGGCGAAGGCCTGTGTGATACGGGCGATTACGCCATTCCTGGCCGCATCATACCCGCGTTTGATCGCCCACTCAAAAGAGTGGGCATCCGCGGAACCGTGGCTCTTGATGACCAGCCCGCGCAGGCCCAGCAGCGATGCGCCGTTGTACCGGGCCGGATCCAGCCGGGTGGCAAGCCGGCGCAGCACCGGCATGGCGATGCCGGCCAGCAGCTTGGTGAACCACGAGCGCGTGAATTCTTCCTTGATCATGCTGCCGATCATCTTGGCCAGGCCCTCGGTGCTCTTGAGCGCCACGTTGCCGACGAAGCCGTCGCAGACCACGATGTCGGTGGTGCCCTTGAAGATGTCGTTGCCCTCGACGTTGCCGTAGAAGTTCAGCTCCGAGGCGCGCAACAGTTCGCCCGCGCGCTTGACGACCTCGTTGCCCTTGATGACTTCCTCGCCGATATTGAGCAGCCCCACCGTGGGATGCTCCTTGTGGTCGACCACGGCGACCATGGCTTCCGCCATCCGGGCGAACTGCAGCAGATGCTCGGGCTCGCAGTCCGCGTTCGCGCCCAGGTCCAGCACCGTGGTGCCCCAGCCCTGCTCGTTCGGAATGGTCGTGGCGATGGCCGGACGCTCGATGCCTTCCAGCGTCTTGAGCACGTAGCGCGATACCGCCATCAGCGCGCCGGTATTGCCGGCGGAGATGCAGGCATCGGCATGCCCTTCCTTGACCTGGTTCACGGCCACGCGCATCGAGGAATCCTTCTTCCTGCGCAGCGCGACCTCGACCGGATCGTCCATCGTGATGACTTCGCTCGCCGCCACCACGCGGATACGGGGATGGTTCACCGCGTGATGTGTCTTGAGCTGGCGTGCGATATCGTCGGGACGGCCCACGAGCACGACTTCCGCGTCCTCGTGAGCGGAAAGAAAACTGATCGCCGCCGGCACCGTCACGGATACGCCGTGATCGCCGCCCATGCAGTCGATAGCAAGTTTTATCGTCATTGTTTCCTGATACAGAGGCACGGATCGGCGGCAGACCAGGCCCGCCCGGCCAGCGCCAGACCGATTGCGGAAGACACACGCCACATCGTCTTCAAGCGCCCAACAAAAAAGCGGCAACGAGTTTGCCGCTTTTTTGTGTGTTCCACCAACGTGCGCGAGCGGGACGCAAGGTCACGCCAAGCGGTCTGTCAGTCGTTCTTGGTCTTGATGACCTTGCGACCACGGTAGTAGCCGTTCGGGCTGACGTGGTGACGCAGATGCGTTTCGCCGGTGGTCGGCTCGACGGCCAGCGGTGCGACCGACAGATGATCGTGGGAACGGTGCATGCCGCGCTTGGACGGCGACTTCTTGTTCTGTTGAACAGCCATGATGACTCCTTCGAGAATTTTCGGATATTAACACACGCATCCCGCACGAGGCGTAGCCGGGCCCGGCCGGATGCTTATCTGGGTACTACAGGAAGCGATGCCCCGCGCCGCCCTGCGGCTTCAGTGCTTCTGCTTCAGACTGGCCAGCGCCGCAAAGGGCGACGGCCGTTTTTCTTCTTCCGGTTCTTCCGGTTCCACCTGCCCGTCCGCACCCGTCACGAGGCTTTCGTGCACCGACGGACAGACTTCATGCTTGGGCGCCACCGGCAGCGACAGCAGGATTTCATCCTCGATCAGTTCCACGAGGTCGAACTGCTTGGAACCGGCGATCACGTCGACTTCGTCGTCGTCCATCGGCGCCGCATCGGCTTCGGCCTCGCTGCCCACCACCTCGAAACGCATCGACGTGGAGACCGGCTGCGCGTACACCTGCAGGCAACGCTGGCAATCGAGCCATACCTGGCCGGTCACGGCCAGTTCGATATACGAGCGCTGGCGCACCGGCGCACCGGGCGCGCTTGCCTCGTTGCTGACGAAGCCGGACACCCGGTAGCTGAACGCTTCCGCCGCCGCCGTTGCTGGCGCTTCGGCCGAGGTCTCGGCTATGATGCGCGGCAGTTCCCGCACCGCGATCTCGCCCGCCAGGGAAGCCCCGTTACGGCAAAACGCGAAGACGTCGAACGCTCGCAGGTCAATCGGCTGGGTCTGCTGGGTCATGGCGATGAAGGTACCGCTTCGCTGCCCGCCGCCATGCCTGGCGTTTCCGTCGCTGTCGCCGCGGCGATGAAAACCCGAGCGGCGCGACAGACCAGGAAGTGACTGACACGTTGCAACAGCAACGGCACCACAATTGGCTGGGCGGCAAAACGCGAGATTATACGTGGTTTTCCGCGCCGCGGTCAAAATTCAATCAACGGAATCGCCCCGTATTCCTCTTTCTGTTCAATCACTTATGTCGTCAGCGCAGTCGTCCGTGCCCCGCCCGCCCCTGGTGCTGGGCTCCAGTTCCCGCTATCGCCGCGAATTGCTGGAGCGCCTGCGGATTCCGTTCGAGGTCGCCTCGCCCGATATCGACGAAACGCCGCTCGCCGGCGAGGCCCCGCACGAGACCGCCCTGCGGCTGTCCCGCCGCAAGGCGGAGGCCATCGCCGCGCGCCATCCTGGCGCCCTGGTGATCGGTTCGGACCAGGTCGCGACGCTGGACGGCGCGCAGATCGGCAAGCCGGGATCTCACGACCGGGCGCTGGCCCAGTTGCGGCTGATGCGCGGGCGCACGGTGATTTTCCACTCCGCCCTGTGCCTGCTCGACAGCCGCGATGGCCGGGCACATACCGCCGACGTGCAGACCCGCGTCACCTTCCGCGAGCTGCCGGATAGCGAACTGCAGGCGTATCTGCATGCGGAGCACCCCTACGACGTGGCCGGCAGCGCCAAGTCCGAGGGGCTGGGCATCGCGCTGCTGTCGCGCGTGGAGTCGGACGACCCCACCGCGCTGGTGGGACTGCCGCTGATCGCGCTGACCACCATGCTGCGCCAGGCGGGATATCCGCTGTACGCGTCGTGACCGGCCGGAGAGACGCATGAGCGGCACCCTGTACCTGATCCCCAATACCCTCGGCAAGCGCGACGAAGCCGACCCGCTGGCCGATGTCATCCCCGCCGGCGTGCAGCAGGTCATCTCCCGCCTGGACTATTTCGTCGCCGAGAACGCCAAGACGGCGCGCGCCTTCCTGAAGAAGAGCGGCGAGACGTGCCCGCACGATCGCGCGATCCAGCAGATCGAGATCCGCGAGCTGAACGTGAACACCCCGGACGAGGCGCTGCGCGCGCTGCTCGAACCGACGCTGGCCGGGCGCGATACCGGGCTGCTGTCCGAAGCGGGCGTGCCCGCCGTGGCCGATCCGGGCGCCAACCTCGTGCGGCTGGCGCATGCCAGCGGCGTGCGGGTGCGGCCGCTGGTCGGCCCCAGTTCCATCCTGCTGGCGGTGATGGGCTCCGGCCTGAACGGCCAGAGCTTCGCTTTCAACGGCTATCTGCCCGTGGACGCCGGCGAGCGGGCGCAACGGCTGCGCGAACTGGAGCAGCTGTCGCGGCGGGCCCGGCAAACCCAGGTCTTTATCGAGACGCCGTACCGCAACGACGCGCTGCTCGAAGCCATGCGCCAGCACTGCGCGGGCACGACACTGCTGTCCGTGGCGGTGGACCTGACGCTGCCGAGCGAGACGATCGTCACGCGACCGTTGTCGGCCTGGCAACCCGGCCAGCTTGCATTGCACAAGCGGCCGGCGATCTTCTCGCTGCTCGCCGGCTGAAGCGCAAAAGCAAAAGGGGCGGTCCGACCGCCCCTTTCCTGTCACCACCGGACCGCTCAGCGCACCGGCTGCATCCGGCCGCTCCATAGCATGGTTTTCATCGCCGCCGTGCCGACCGCCGCGCCGAAGCGCTTGGCCACCCGTTCCGCGATATTTTCCTTGACCGTGTAGTCGACGATTTCCTCGGCCTTGAACAGATCCCGCGCCACGTAGTCGGCGCTTCCCAGCCCGTCCGCAAGACCCAGTTCGACGCTGCGCTCGCCCGACCAGAACAGGCCGGAGAACAGCTCGGGATCGTCCTTGAGCCGGTCGCCGCGGCCCTCCTTGACCACCGCGATGAACTGCTGGTGGATCTCGTTGAGCATGGTTTCGGCGAACTGCTTCTGCTGCGGCGACTGCGGCGAGAACGGGTCCAGCATGCCCTTGTTGGCGCCGGCGGTGTACAGCCGGCGCTCGACGCCCAGCTTGTCCATCAGGCCGGTGAAGCCGAAGCCGTCCATCAGCACGCCGATGGAGCCGACGATGCTGGCCTTGTCCACGAAGATCTTCTCCGCCGCGGCCGCCACGTAATAGCCGCCGGACGCGCAGATTTCCTCGACCACCACGTAGAGCGGCTTGTTCGGGTACTGCTCGCGCAGCCGCTGGATCTCGTCGTTGATGATGCCCGCCTGCACCGGAGAGCCGCCCGGCGAATTGATCTTCAGGATCACGCCGGCCGCGTTCGCATCGGCGAAGGCCGCCTGCAGCGAGGCGTTGATGGCTTCGGCGCTGGCCGGCGTACCGGCCGCGATCTCGCCGTCGAGCGTGACCATGGCGGTATGGCGACCGCCCGCGGTCATGGCGCCGTCGGTCTTCAGGTCGAACAACGTGAAGAACACCAGCAGCAGCAGCGCCACGGTGCCCAGCCGGAAAAAGATGCGCCAGCGGCGCGCCGCACGCTGCTCGCGCAGCGTGGCCATCAGCACCTTCTCCAGCACGTCGCGTTCCCAGCCGGGGCCGGTCTTGACCGGCCGGCCGCCTTCGCCCCGCAGCCACGACTTGCGCTCGCGCGTCTCACGCCGTTCCGCCGCCTCGGCGTCCCGCATTTCGTCCTCGAGGGGATAGTCGGACCGGCTGGCCGTTTCCAGGCGCTCGTTGTCGGCCGCCGGAGCCGACTCGCGCGGCGGCGTGGCACCGGCCGCGGCGTCTTCGCGACCCGGTTCATCGAAAGGCGGTTTGTGCTGATCTGTCATGCAATTGGCTCGTCAGGTTCGGCTCGTCAGGTTCGGTCCGTGGGTTCTTGCTCATCGACGCGACGTCTACGCGCCGGGCGCAGCGCGGTGCGCAGGTCAATCCGGTGGGGCGTCGTAGGGAGACTCGGGCAGCCAGTACACCTGGCCCTCCCGTTCTTCGATGCGCAGCTTGGAGAGCGAGGCGCCGCGGCAAGGGCCGCCAACGCACAGTCCGCTGTCCGGCGCATAGACCGCGCCATGTGTGGCGCACATCAAGTATAGGCCCGAGGACTCGAAGAACTGCCCCTCCTGCCAGTCCAGTTCCATCGGCACATGGGCGCACTGGTTCAGATAGCCGTGTACCACACCCTCGTAGCGGACCACGAAGGCGCCCACGGCGCGCCCGCCCACCTGCACCGTGAAGCGCACGCCGGCACCGCCGTCCGCCAGCTCGTCGGCCGCGCACAGGCGCCGTGCCTCCGGCGTCGGCGTCACCATGGGCTCAGGCATGCGTCAGCAACCAGTCCGACAGATCGGCGATGGACTTCGCGCAATGCACCGGTTCCATGGCCCGCAGCGAGTCGGCCGGATGGGCGCCGTAGCACACGCCGATCCCGGCCGCGCCGGCATTGACCGCCATCTGGAGATCGTGGGTGGTGTCGCCGACCATCACCGTTCTGCCCATGTCCTGCCCCAGCTCGCGCGTCAGTTCCTGCAGCATGGCCGGGTGCGGCTTGGAGAACGTCTCGTCGGCGCAGCGGGTGGCGTCGAACAGTGTGGTCAGGCCGGTGGCCGCCATCGCGCGCTGCAGGCCGACGCGGGTCTTGCCGGTTGCCACGCCCAGGAAATAGTGCTCGGCATGCAAGGCTTCGAGCATCTCGCGCACGCCAGGAAACAGCACCAGTTCGGCGTCGCGGGTCAGAAAGTGATAGCGGTAGCGCTCGGCCAGGCGCGGATAGTCGGCCGGGTCCAGCGTCGGCACGGCATACGACAGGGCATCCTTCAGGCCGAGGCCGATCACGTGGCTGGCCGCACTGTCGTCGGGGACCGGCAGGCCGAGGTCCTTGCTGGCGAGCTGTATACATTTGGCGATCGTCGGGGTGGAGTCCATCAGGGTCCCGTCCCAGTCGAAGACGATCAAGTCGAAGCGTTGCCTGGCCATTAGATTCCTCGTTGGCGCCCATCGGCGCCGGGTTGATGCTTGGGATGCCGCCTTGCCGCGCGGCCTAGCCGGCGCCGCCCGGTTGCCTCAATTGTTGCAGAAAGGCCTCGCACTCCCCGGGCATGGGCGCCGACACGGTCATTGCTTCTCCGCTGGCCGGATGCTGGAAGCTCAGCCGGTGCGCGTGCAGGAACATCCGCTTCAGGCCTGGCACCGCGCCACTGCGCGCCAGCGTCTTGTTCAGCCCGAAATCGCCGTATTTGTCGTCGCCCACGATCGGGAAGCCCAGATGCGACAGGTGCACGCGGATCTGGTGCGTCCGGCCGGTCTTGAGCTCCGCTTCGACCAGCGTGAATCCGCTGAAAATCCCGATGCGGTTGAAGACCGTATGCGACGCCAGCCCGTCCTCCTGGACCCGCACCCGCCGCTCGCCGTCCGCGGTGCTGTATTTGAACAGCGGAAAACGCGCATGCTGCCGCGCGTTGGGCATTTCCCCCGCCACGCACGCGTAATAACGCTTGTCCATCGTATTGCCGCGAATCTGCTCGTGCAGCCCGACCAGCGCCGAGCGCTTCTTGGCCAGCATCAGGATGCCCGACGTTTCCCGATCCAGCCGATGCACCAGTTCCAGAAACTTCGCCTCCGGCCGGGCCTGCCGCAATTGCTCGATCACCCCGAAGGCTACCCCGGAGCCGCCATGCACGGCGATGCCGGCCGGCTTGTCGATGACCAGCATGTGTGCGTCTTCGAACAGAACGGGAAATGATGCAGGCGGCACATACTGTGACGATTCCGCGGCCGCGACCCGCATCGGGGGAATCCGGACCACGTCGCCGGCCTTGAGCCGGTAGGTGGCGTCGACCCGGCCTTTGTTTACCCGCACCTCGCCGGAACGCAGGATCCGGTAGACGTGGCTCTTGGGCACGCCTTTGGCGACTTTCAGCAGATAGTTGTCGATGCGCTGGCCGTCGGCTTCGTCCCCGATCGTCACATACGCCACCTGGGGACCGCTTTGCGCGGATCGCACCTCTTTTTCAATTCGATGGCGTAACTCATTCATTTTCAATATAATTTCCGCGCAGCTCCGGCCAAAGCCGGCAGCGCAATCCCGTGTAAGCGAACCGTGTAAGCGAATCGCCGTATTTTACACTTCGGGTCACCGCCAACCCGGCCCGCCTCCCGTTTCTTTGCGTACCCCGCGAGCGCCAGGCAGGCAAATGGCAGTAATAAGCAGCACGCACGGTATCGCTTTCGCGCAGGAAGCCGCCCAAAGGCGACTTCGGCAACGGAATCGGTGACGTGGGAGCAGAGTGTTCAGGTAGAACAGAATTTGAAAGCGAATGCGCGGGGCCTGGCCCACGGGCATTCGCTTCGGTGAGAGAAGTCCCGCCCGCATCGGTAACCGGTGCCGGCCGGCGAGCGTGCATTCCGACCGACTGATTTGATACCGGCGCCCGGTCGCAGAACTCCAAGAAGTAGCAGGTGCGCCTGCCGGAGACTGTCGCTTCAGTCCACACGTCGCGAAAGCCGTATAGCCGTGTCCGACAATTTGCTCTTTGACGCGTCTTGGCCTTCCGCGGCCGGTCGCGGCGCATCGTGGCCCCGTAGCCGGGCCGCTCTTCCTGCGCTGGTACGGCGTCTGTCCACGATGACGATCGCTGCCCACCAGCCGGTCCGCGCCGCAGCCGATCTACCGGACACGCCACCGAGCCGCGGCCATCGAGCCGTGGCTGGCGTTCTCTCCGGTTCGCGGATGGCGCGGTTGACGCGCTAGTCTCTCTTTCACCCGTGCCCTGCCGGCCGCGTCCATCGCGCCGGCGTTTTTGGCAATTCTCACGCCTCCTCCGGCTTCCTCGCGTGCTCCACGGAACGCCGCGCGCACCCATCGGTTTTGCACCATGGGCGTCGAGCGCGGCACTGCAGGGAGGTATTGCGATGAAACGCATGCTATTCAACGCGACGCAGCAAGAGGAATTGCGCGTCGCCATCGTCGATGGTCAGAAGCTGATCGATATCGACATCGAAACCGCCGGGCGCGAACAGCGCAAGGGCAACATCTACAAGGGCGTCATCACCCGCATCGAGCCGTCGCTCGAGGCGTGCTTCGTCAACTACGGCGAAGAGCGCCACGGCTTCCTGCCGTTCAAGGAAGTCGCCCGGGCCTTCTTCAAGGACGGCGTGGACGTGCGCAACGCGCGCATCCAGGACGCGCTGCACGAAGGCCAGGAACTGATCGTCCAGGTCGAGAAGGAAGAGCGCGGCAACAAGGGCGCGGCGCTGACCACCTTCATCTCGCTGGCCGGCCGCTACCTGGTGCTGATGCCGAACAACCCGCGTGGCGGCGGCGTGTCGCGCCGCATCGAGGGCGAGGACCGCCAGGAACTGCGCGAGACGATGGGCCAGCTGACCGTGCCCGATGGCATGAGCATCATCGCCCGCACCGCCGGCATCGGCCGCTCGGCCGAGGAACTGCAGTGGGACCTGAATTACCTGCTGCAACTGTGGAAGGCCATCGACGGCGCGGCCGTCGACAACAAGGCCCCGCTGCTGATCTATCTGGAATCGAGCCTGGTCATCCGCGCCATCCGCGATTACTTCCAGCCCGACATCGGCGAGATCCTGATCGACACCGACGAGATCTACGAACAGGCCCGCGCCTTCATGAGCGTGGTGATGCCGGACAACATGAACCGCGTCAAGAAGTACCGCGACGACGTTCCCCTGTTCTCCCGCTTCCAGATCGAACACCAGATCGAGTCCGCCTATTCCCGCATGGTGATGCTGCCCTCCGGCGGCGCCATCGTGATCGACCATACCGAGGCGCTGGTCTCGGTCGACGTCAACTCGGCCCGCGCCACCAAGGGCGCCGACATCGAGGAGACGGCGCTGCGCACCAACGTCGAGGCCGCCGACGAGATCGCCCGCCAGCTGCGCCTGCGCGACCTGGGCGGCCTGATCGTCATCGACTTCATCGACATGGAGTCGAGCAAGGCCCAGAAGGACGTGGAAACGCGCCTGAAGGACGCCCTGCGCCACGACCGCGCCCGCGTGCAGATGGGCAAGATCAGCCGCTTCGGCCTGATGGAGCTGTCGCGCCAGCGCCTGCGCCCGTCGCTGTCCGAAGGCTCGCACATCACCTGCCCGCGCTGCAACGGCACCGGCCATATCCGCGATACCGAATCGTCCGCCCTGCAGGTGCTGCGCATCATCCAGGAAGAGGCGATGAAGGAAAACACCGCGGCAATTCATTGCCAGGTGCCGGTCGAGGTCGCCGCCTTCCTGCTCAACGAGAAGCGCCAGGACATCAACCTGATCGAGATGCGCTTCAAGGTCAACGTGCTGCTGATCCCGAACAAGCATCTGGAAACGCCGCACTACAAGCTGGAACGCCTGCGCCACGACGATCCGCGCCTGGAGGACAGCACCGCCAGCTACCGCATGGCCGAGGCCGCCGCCAAGGAACTGGAGGCCGACACCAGCTACAGCAGCCGCAAGAAGGAAGAGGCCAAGCCGCGCCAGGAAGCCGCCGTCAAGGGCATCACGCCCGAGCAGCCGGCCCCGGTGTCGACGCCCCGTCCGGAACGCGCGCCGCGCCCCGAAATTCCCGTCGCCCGCCCCGCTCCCGCCACTCAGCCGATCGCCAGCGGCGGTTTCCTGGGCTGGCTCAAGGGCCTGTTCGGCGCCCGGCCGGCACCCGCCCCGGTGGAGCCAGTCAAGCCGGCCCCCGCCGAGACGCGTAATGGCGAAGCCCGTCGCGAGCGCGGCCAGCGCGCCGAGCGTGGCGAAGGCCGCGGCCAGCGTGGCGAACGCGCCGAGCGCGGCGAACGAACCGAGCGCGGTGAACGCGGCGAACGCCAGCAGGGCCGTGGCCAGCGCGGAGAACGCGCCGAGCGCGGTGAGCGCGCAGAACGCGGCGACCGTGCCGAGCGCGGCGAACGCCAGGCAGCCGGCGAGCGCGCCGAGCAGCGCGAGCCGCGCGCCGAGCGCCAGCCCCGCCAGCCCCGCCAGCCGGCCGAAACGCCGGCGATCGAGGCCCGCCAGGGCGACGCCGCCCAGGCCGAACGCGGCGAAGGCCGCCGTGAACGCGGCGAGCGCCGCGAGCGCGGCCAGGACCGCCGTGAGCGCCAGCGCGAGCGTGGCGACAACCGCGAGACGCGCGAGGAAGTGCCCGCCGATATCGCCATGGCCGAAGCCGGCGCCGTGATCGCCGAGGTGGCCGCCGCGCCCCGCGCGCCGGTCCCGCGCGACGAGGCCGTGACCGAGCGTGCCGATCTGGTCGAGGGCGTGGAAGCGACCGAAACCACGGAGAATGGCGAAGGCGAGGAACGCCGCCGCCGCAACCGCCGCGGCCGCAACCGCTATCGCCGCGAGCGCGACGAGGTGCAGGGCAGCGAAGCCGCCAGCGATGGCGCCGAGCTGTCGGACGGCGCCGCGCCGGCGCAAGCCGCACCGACCGCTGGTGCCGAACTGGCGGCCCCGGTGGAAGCACCGGCCCCGGCCTTCGCGCCGGCACCGGTTGCCGAGCCCGAGGCCGTGGCCGACGCGGTCGCCCCCGCTCCGGTCGCAGCGCCGCAGGTCGAGGAGCCGGCCATCGCCCGCGCCGAGCCGGTGGCCGCGGCCGCTGAACCGGCCGCGCTGCCGCCCGCGGCGCCGCTGCCGCTGCCGGTGGAAGCGGCCAGCGCCGCCACGGAGTTCATCGCCCCGTCCGCACTGACGCCTGCCGTCGCCAGCGAGGCGATGCCGGTGCCCGCACCGGCATGGGCCGCCGAGGCTCCGGCCCCGGCCGCCGCGCCCAAGGCCGCACCGGTCGCTCCGGTCGCCGTGGAAAACCTGCAGCCGATGCTCAACGCAGCCGGCCTGGAGTGGGTCCACACCGACGACGCGAAGTATCGCGCCGCCCAGCAGGCCGCGGCCGCCATCGTGCCGGCACCCCGCGTGCCGCGCGAGCGCAAGCCGCTGCCGCCGCTGCCCCAGGGTCCGATGATCCTGGTGGAGACCGGCGGTCGCGAGACCAGCGCGGACTCGCAGCAGCAATAAGCCGGCGCCCCCGGGTGCCAGCGGAAAAGGGACGGCGATTGCCGTCCCTTTTTCTTTGCCCGTGCCGCGCCAAGGGCACGCTCGAACGGATACCGTCAACCGTCGGCTAGAATGACGGCAGACATGGCAGACGACCGTTCGTCGCGCCGCCTCCCCCACGACATGACCGAATCCGTCATTCCCATTTTCGATCTGCGCGACCACCGGTATCGCTCGATGACGCCGTCCATCCCGGCGCATCTGGAAGCGCCCACCGGGCTGGTCGCCGATGCGCGAGGCCGGCCGCTGCATGACCTGCGCATCTCGGTCACCGACCGCTGCAACTTCCGCTGCATCTACTGCATGCCCAAGGAAGTGTTCGACAAGGACTACACCTTCCTGCCGCATTCCGAACTGCTCAGCTTCGAGGAGATCGAGCGCGCCGCGCGGCTGTTCGTCGCCCATGGCGTGGAAAAGGTGCGCCTGACCGGGGGCGAGCCGCTGCTGCGCAAGAACATCGAGAAGCTGGTGGAGATGCTGGCGCGCATCGTCACGCCGTCCGGCAAGCCGCTGGACCTGACGCTGACCACCAACGCCTCGCTGCTCGCGCGCAAGGCCCGGGCGCTGAAGGACGCGGGCCTGACCCGCGTTTCGGTGAGCCTGGACGCCATCGACGACACGGTCTTTCGCCGCATGAACGATGTCGACTTCGCCGTGGCCGACGTGCTTCATGGCATCGAAACCGCGCACGCGGCGGGCCTGGCGCCGATCAAGGTCAACATGGTGGTCAAGCGCGGCACCAACGACGCGCAGATCGTGCCGATGGCGCGGCATTTCCGCGGCAGCGGCATCATCCTGCGCTTTATCGAATTCATGGACGTTGGGGCGAGCAACCACTGGCGGATGGACGACGTGCTGCCCTCCGCCGAGGTCGTGGCGCGCATCGACGCCCAGTTTCCGCTCGAGTCCATCGCGGCCAACTACACCGGCGAAACCGCCGAGCGCTGGCGCTATCGCGACGGCGCCGGCGAAATCGGCGTGATCTCCAGCGTCACGCACGCCTTCTGCGGCGATTGCTCGCGGCTGCGCCTGTCCACCGAGGGCCGGCTCTACACCTGCCTGTTCGCCACCGAGGGGCACGATCTGCGCGCCCTGCTGCGGGCCGGACACAGCGACCTCGAAATTTCCAACGCCATCGCCCAGTTGTGGCGTGGCCGCACCGATAATTACTCCGAGCAGCGCAGCAACCCCGCGGTACGGCAGGCGCGCGCGCAGCGCAAGATCGAGATGTCCTATATCGGCGGCTAGGGGTCTGGCCGGGGCGATGTCGCCATCGCCACGCAGCCGTGCTCCGGCCCGGCTGGCCCGCCTCGCCGCCCTGCTTTCCTGGCCTTAACTTGCAAGCCGGTACGTGCTGCCCCCGGGGCAGGACGGCCGCGCACCCACCATGATCGAACACGACGACATTACCGGGCTGATCCTCGCCGGCGGACGCGGCAGCCGCATGGGCGGCACCGACAAGGGCCTGCAGGCCTTTCGCGGCGCCCCGATGGCCATGCACACGCTGATGCGGCTCGCCCCCCAGGCGGGCGCGATGCTGATCAACGCCAACCGCAACCTGGCGGCCTACGAATCGTTCGGCGTGCCGGTGGTCACCGACTCGGTGCCGGACTTCGCCGGTCCGCTGGCCGGCATGCTGGCCGGCCTGGAACAGTGCGCCACGCCGTGGATGGTGACCGCCCCGTGCGACTCGCCGTTCCTGCCCACCGACCTGGTGCGGCGCCTCGCGCAGGCCATCGAAGCGGAGCAGGCGGAGTTGGCGATTCCCGTCACCGTGGACGCGGACGGCACGCGCCGCACGCAGCCGGTGTTCTGCCTGATGCCCACCACGGCGCTGGACAGCCTGGTGGCCTTTCTCAATGGCGGCAACCGCAAGATCGAAGCGTGGCTGCGCACGCACCGCGTGGCCGAGGTGCCGTTCGACGACGCCGCGGCCTTCGCCAATATCAACACGCTGGACGAACTGCGGACCCTGGAGTCGCGCTGAACCGCCCCGCCACATCGACAACCTCTCGCCGACACGCTCCATGCCATCCCTGCAATCCGTCATCTCGTGCCTGTCCGACTACGATCCCACCGCCCTGCCCGTGGCGCAGGCCAACCAGATCATCGAGGGCGTCGCGGAGCCGGTCAGCGGCATCGAGCAGCTGGCCATCCGCGAGGCGCTGGACCGGGTACTGGCCGAGGATGTGATCTCGCCCATCGACGTGCCGGCGCATGACAACTCGGCCATGGACGGTTATGCCTTCGCCAGCGCAGACCTGGCGGGCGGAAACGAGGTGGCGCTCACGGTGATCGGCACGCGCTTCGCCGGCGATGCCGCGGCCCTCGTCCCGGCCGCCGGCCAGGCCGTGCGGATCATGACTGGCGCCGTCATGCCGGCCGGCTGCGATACGGTGATCCCGCAGGAATTCGTGCAGGGCGTCGACGAAACCGCCGGTGCCACGCGGATCCGTTTCGCCGCCGACGCGGTGCGCCCGGGGGATAACCGCCGCCTGCGGGGCGAGGACCTGGCACAGGGCCAGCCCGCGCTGACCGCCGGCCGCATCCTGAAGCCGGCGGATATCGGCATGCTGGCCTCCCTGGGCATCGCCGAGGTGAAGGTGCGCCGGCGCCTGCGCGTAGCGTTCTTCTCGACCGGCGACGAGCTGCGCTCCATCGGCGAGCCGCTCGACGCCGGCTGCGTCTACGACTCCAACCGCTACACGCTGCACGGCATGCTGCGCCGGCTCAACGTCGAGCTGCTCGACATGGGCGTGGTGCGCGACGACCCGCAGGCGCTGGAAGCGGCGTTCCGCCGTGCCTGCGAGAACGCCGATGCGGTGATCACGTCCGGGGGCGTGTCGGTGGGCGAGGCCGACCATACCAAGGCCATCATGGCGAAGCTGGGCGACGTCACCTTCTGGAAGATCGCCATGCGTCCCGGCCGCCCGATGGCGTTCGGCCGCATCGAATCGCACGGCCAGCATGCACTGCTGTTCGGCCTGCCGGGCAATCCGGTCGCGGTGATGGTCACCTTCTACCATTTCGTGCGGGCGGCGCTGCACCGGCTGATGGGCGCCAGCGTCGCGCCACTGCCGTTGATGCGCGTGCGCAGCGCGCAGGCAATCCGCAAGAAGCCGGGACGCACGGAATACCAGCGCGGCATTCTCGGCGCCGGCGCCGACGGTGTGCCGGAGGTGCGGATCACCGGCCAGCAGGGTTCGGGCGTGCTGCGCTCGATGAGCGAGGCCAACTGTTTCATCGTGCTGGGGCACGAGCAGGGCGCGGTGGGCGCGGGCGATATGGTGGAGGTGATGCTGTTCGATGGGCTGGTTTGAGCGGTGAAGGCCCGGGCGGGCAGACGCCGTTCCGACCGTGTCTCTTTTGCGCTGCATTTTCGCCACGAAACGCCCCGGCCACCATTGTTTTGGTGACCCGCCACGACCCCATTCGCTACACTTGCGCAACACAACTTCGTCTACTGCCCTTGCTGTCATGAATCAGGAGATCGCTTACCTCCACCCCGTGAAGACCGCCCGCGCGCTGGTGCTGGTCTACCTCTGCTTTTCGGTGCCGATCGTGTCGATGGGGCTGTTCGTGGCCTTCATCCGCTATGGCGATCTGCCCGGTATCACGGTGTTCACGGCGCTGATCCTCAATGCCCTGATCGGGTTCGGACTGCTGTGGCTGGCATGCAAGGCATACAACTGGGTGGCCGCGCGCTTCGGCGGCATCGAGGTGACGGTGCGGGATCTGCCGCCGCAGTGACGCGCAGGTCTATCCAATGAAAAAGCCCCGCATGGCGGGGCTTTTTTGTGGGTGCGATCCCGGGTTTGTCGGTCTTGCGGTACTGCGGGCGGTCACCCTCGCCCCCGCTCTTCTCCCGCTGGCGGGAGAGAAGACGACCCACCCGGTACTGGCTCGTCGCCCTCGCCCGTGTCATCCATCGTGCCCAACAACCGCTGGGCCGCCTCGCCCGGCAGCGCTTCGACCTTGCGCAGCTTGCGCTCCATCTGGCGGCTGCGCACCTCGGCCTGCTCGATATTGCGGGCGGCGCGCTCGAGCGTGTCGCGCGTCTTGGCAAGTACGTCGCCGAACTTGCCGAACTCCGTTTTGACCGCGCCCAGCACCTCCCACACCTCGCTGGAGCGCTTTTCCAGCGCCAGCGTGCGAAAGCCCATCTGCAGGCTGTTGAGCAGCGCCGTCAGCGTCGTCGGGCCCGCCACCGTCACGCGGTGGGCGCGTTGCAGCAGGTCGGTCAATCCGGGCCGGCGCAGCACTTCGGCGTACAGCCCCTCGGTCGGCACGAACAGGATGGCAAAGTCGGTGGTTGCCGGCGGCGACAGGTACTTCTCCGCGATGGTCTGCGCCTCGCGCTTGATCGCCGCTTCGAGTTCGCGGCCGGCGGCGTTGACGCCGTCGACATCGCCCCGCTCCTGCGCATCGACCAGGCGCTCGTACTGTTCCTTGGGGAATTTGGCATCGATCGGCAGCCACACCGCCGCGCCGGACGCGTCCTTGCCCGGCAGCCGGATGGCGAATTCCACGCGCGCCCCGGTGTTGCGCACCGTCTCGACGTTCTTCGCGTACTGGTCGGGCGTCAGGATCTGCTCCAGCAGCATCTCGAGCTGGACCTCGCCCCAGGTGCCCCGGGATTTCACGTTGGTCAGCACCCGCTTGAGATCGCCCACGCCCTGCGCCAGCATCTGCATCTCGCCCAGGCCGCGATGCACCTGGTCCAGCCGGTCCGACACCAGCCGGAACGACTCGCCCAGCCGCTGCTCCAGCGTGGCATGCAGCTTCTCGTCGACGGTGCGCCGCATCTCCTCCAGCTTGGCGGCGTTGTTGGCCTCGATATCCTTGAGCTTCTGTTCGAGCGTGGCGCGCACCTCCGCCAGGCGCCGCTCGTTGGCCTCGGACATCTGGCCCAGCTGCTGCTGCAAACCCTCGCCGAAACGGCGCAGCGCGGCGCCCTGCTCCTCGCGCGCCTGCACGCCTTCCTGCAGCAGGCGCTGGCGCACCTGCTCCAGCTGCTGCGCGACGGATTCGGTCAGCTTGGCGAGCTGCTGCGCGAACATGTCGATCTGGTTGTTCTGCAGCGTGGCGATGCTGGTGAGCTGCGACGACAGCGCCTGCTGGAAGCGCATCATCTGCTGCCCCGCCTCGTCGCGATTGATGCGCGCCGTCTCCGCCACCTCGCCGCGCAGGCCGCGCTCGAGCCGTTCGCTGTCGCGCTCGGCGGCATCGCGCCATTCGGCGAAGCTGCGCAGCAGCTCGGCGTCGCCGCCGCCCTGGCGGCCGCCGGGACGCAACACCAGCAGCAGCAGCAGCAGCACCGCCACCACCGCGGCGGCCAGCGTCATCAGCGCGATCAGGTCCATGGTCAGCGGCGCCGCGCCATCACTTCCGGATTGACGACGCAGGGCGGCTGGCCGGCGCGCGGGCCCGCGTCCAGCGCGGCGATCAGGTTGTCCGCGGCGAGGTTGGCCATGGCGCGGCGGGTCTTTTCGGACGCGCTGGCGATATGTGGGGTCAGCACGACGTTGGGCACCGTCAGCAGATCGGGATGGACGGCGGGCTCGCCCTCGAATACGTCCAGGCCGGCGCCGAAGATGCGTCGTTCGCGCAGCGCCTGGGCGAGCGCGCCATCATCGACGATGCCGCCGCGCGCCAGGTTGATCAGCGTCGCCGTCGGTTTCATGCGCGCCAGTTCGGCGGCACCGATGGCGTGATGGCTGGCCGGGCCGTAGGGCAGCACCAGGATCAGGTGGTCGGACTGCGCCAGCAGCTCGTCCTTGCTGACGTAGCGCGCGTTGAGCGCGCTTTCGGTCCCGGCCGGCAGCTGGCTGCGGTTGTGGTACAGCACGGTCATGCCGAACCCGGCCGCCCGCCGCGCCAGCGCCTGGCCGATGCGGCCCATGCCCAGAATGCCCAGCGTGCTGCCGTACAGGTCCATGCCCAGGAACATGTCGTAGGCCCAGCGTTCCCACTTGCCCGCGCGCAGCCAATGCTCGCTCTCGGTGACGCGCCGCGCCGTGGCCATCAGCAGGGCCCAGCCGAAATCGGCCGTGGTCTCGGTGAGCACGTCGGGCGTGTTGGTGGCGACGATGCCGGCGGCCGTCAGCGCCGGCACGTCGAGGTTGTTGTAGCCCACCGCCATATTGCACACCGCGCGCAGGCCGGGCAGGCCGGCGATCAGGTCGGCGTCGATGCGGTCGGCGGCATTGGCCAGCACGCCCGCCTTGCCCGCCAGCCGCGCCTTCAGCGCGGCGCCGTCGAGCACCGCGTCCGGCTGGTTGTCGTCGACCTCGAAATACTGCGACAGCCGCTCGATCACATCGGGAAAGACGGCGCGGGTGACAAGCACGGACGGTTTCATGGCATTCAGACCCGGAAGAAGAGGAACGTCATCACGAGGAACAGCGGCACCAGCACGGCGCCGGACCACAGCATGTAGCCGAAGAAGCTGGGCATGCGCACGCCGCGGTTCTCGGCGATGGCCTTGACCATCAGGTTGGGCGCGTTGCCGATATAGGTGTTGGCGCCCATGAACACCGCGCCGGCCGAGATCGCGGCCAGCGTGGTGGCCCCCTGGGTCATCAGCGTCGCCGCGTCGCCGCCGGCGGTGTTGAAGAACACCAGGTAGGTGGGCGCGTTGTCGAGGAAGGACGACAGCAGGCCCGTGGCCCAGAAATACATGCTGTCGATCGGCTGCCCCTGGCTGTCGCTGACCGCCCGGATCACGCCGGCGAAGGCGCCCTCGGTGCCAGCCTTGAGCATCGCGATCACCGGAATGATCGTCAGGAAGATGCCGGCGAACAGCTTGGCCACCTCCAGGATCGGCTCCCAGTTGAATTCGTTGCCGGCGCGCGCCGACGTCGGCGTGATCAGCAGCGACAGCAGGGCCACCGCGACCAGGGCCACGTCGCGCACCACCGCCTGCAGGCCGACCTCGGTGCCCATGATGTCGAAGACGATGCCGGGCTTCCACAGGCCGCTCATCAGCACCAGGCACACCACCGCCAGCAGCAGCAGGAAGTTCACCTTGCCCTCGATGCGGATGCCGGGCGAGTCGGGCGTCGGGTCCAGCGCCGGCGGCAGCTGCTCTTCCTTGTTCAGGAAGTAGTGCCGGTCGAGGAAGTAGAAGATGACCAGCAGTGAGACGCACAGGAACAGCGTCTCCAGGTAGATGTTCTGCATGGTCCAGAAGAAATCCACGCCTTTCAGGAAACCGAGGAACAGCGGCGGATCGCCCAGCGGCGTGAGCGAGCCCCCCGCGTTGGCCACCAGGAAGATAAAGAACACCACGACGTGTGCCACATGCTGGCGGTTATCGTTGGCGCGCAGCAGCGGCCGGATCAGCAGCATGGCCGCCCCCGTGGTCCCCATCAGGCTCGCGAACACCGTGCCCAGCGCCAGGATGCCGGTATTCAGGGCCGGCGTGCCATGCAGGTTGCCGCGCACGCAGATGCCGCCCGCCACCACGTACAGCGCCGCGATCAGCGCAATGAACGGGATGTACTCGCCCAGCAGCGCGTGGATGGCATTGGCGGCGGCCGCATGCGTGCCGAACGTGACCGCGAAAGGCACCAGGAACAGCAGGCCCCACACCGCGGTGATCTTGCCGAAGTGGTGATGCCAGAAGCGGGGAGCCAGCAGCGGGAACAACGCGATCGACAAAAGCGTGCCGGCAAACGGCATGGCCCATAAGGGAGACAGCGTCGCGCCATCGAGTTCGGCGGCCCCGGCAAGGGACGGAAACAGGGCCAGCACGGCCAGCAAGGGCACGAGCGCGGGGGCACGATGCATCGGATCGGATCTCCTGTGGGCAAGGCGGCGCCATCGGGATCCCGGCGCCGATTTGTAGAAAAAAGGCGGTTCCCTCGCCGGCCTATGCCGCGTCGACGAGGATCACGTGCACGCGGTACGGACCGTGCGCGCCGAGCACGATGGTCTGCTCGATATCGCCGGTGCGGGAGGGTCCGCTGATGATGTTGGTGGCCCGCGGCAACTCGCCGCGTTCCGCGCGCACCAGCGCGAAGGCGTCCTCCAGGTCGGTGACGATGCGGGAGACGGGCACCACGGCGATATGCGTCTCCGGCAGCAGCGCGGCCGACGCGAAGGTATCGGGGCCGGACAGCAGCATCAGCGAACCGGTCTCGGCAATGGCGCAGAAGCAGCCGGTGATGCCGACCAGATCGCCATGGTCGTGGTCTCCCTGCACGTCGCGCACCGGCGGGCGGCATTCGACCGCGAGGCCGGCGCCCTGCCAGTCCAGCGTGCCGAGTGTGTTCCAGGCCACCGCACGGCGCACGAGCCCGAGGCTGTCGAGATAGTGCGCGGCGGCGCCGGGCACGTCGGCCAGGGTGGCCACCCGCTCCACCGTCGAGGCCATCCGCTGTGCCTGGGCGGTGAACGCCGCCACGCGGTCGCCGTCGACCCCGGGGCGGGGACCGGCGGGATGGCGGGCGAGATAGTCGGCCACCGCCTCGCGTTCGCCCCGGCTGGCCTGTGGCGCCCTGCCCTGGGCGGCGCGGATACGGGCGAAGATACGGTCGCGGGCGATGCTGGTGTCCATGGCAGGTCGGATGGTGAATGGTGAACGGTGAGCGGTGAGCGGTGAACGGGTGAACCGGGATGGCGCGCCCGGCCGTGCGCGGCCGCCGCCGCGGGCAAACGCCGATTATAAGACCCCGGCCACCGGGAAAAACGTCAGGCGCGCGGCTGGACGCCGAAAACCTGGCGCAGGTAGGTGAGGTACGCGGGGTCGTCGCACATGCTCTTTTCCGGCGTGTCGGACAGCTTCGCCACCGGTTGGCCATTGCAGCGCACCATCTTGATCACGATCTGCAGCGGGGTGTAGCCCAGATCGTTGGTCAGGTTGGTGCCGACGCCGAAAGCCAGCTTGCAGCGCCCGCCGAAGCGCTCGGAGAGCTCGATCACGCGCGGGATGGTCAGGCTGTCGCTGAAGATCAGCGTCTTGGTCAGCGGATCGACGCGATTGGCCTGGTAGTGCGCCAGCATCCGCTCGCCCCAGGCGATGGGGTCGCCAGAATCGTGGCGCACGCCGTCGAACAGCTTGCAGAAGTACAGGTCGAAGTCGCGCAGGAAGGCATCGAAGCCGTACGTGTCCGACAGCGCGATGCCCAGGTCGCCGCGATATTCCTTCGCCCAGTTCTCCAGCGCGAACACCTGCGAATCGCGCAGCCGCGGCCCCAGCGACTGGCAGGCCTGCAAATACTCGTGTGCCATGGTGCCCAGCGGCGTCAGGTTGTGCTTGCGGGCGAAATAGACGTTGCTGGTGCCCGCGAACTGCGGCCCGAGCTCGGCCCGCATGGACATCACGACTTCCTCCTGCCAGGCATGGGAGAAGCGGCGGCGCGTGCCGTAGTCGGCAATGACGCAGCCAGCATGCTGCGGCAGCTTGAGCAGCCCGAGCTTCTCGGTCAGCCGCCGGCGCCCTTCCTTCCAGTCCGGATGGCGCTGCGTGCGGCGGAAATAGACCTCGTTGACGATGGCCAGCAGCGGCACCTCGAACAGAATGGTGTGCAGCCACGGCCCGCGGATGGCGATCTCGATTTCGCCGTTGCCCGCAGGCGACGGCGTGATCGAGACATATTTGGCATTGAGCTGGAACAGCCCGAGAAAATCGACGAAGTCGCTCTTGATGAAGCGCAGGCCGCGCAGATAGTCCAGTTCGGTTTCATCGAAACGCAGCCGGCAAAGACCGTCGAGTTCGGCGCGGATCTCGTCGATATAGGGAACGAGATTCACGCCGGCATTGCGGCATTTGAAGCGGTATTCGACCTGTGCCGCCGGAAAATGATGCAGCACGACCTGCATCATGGTGAATTTGTACAGATCGGTGTCGAGCAGGGATTGAATGATCATGGGGCCGGACGCCTGTGCCGTGTCAGGCCCTCATGCTACCCCATGATGCGCACCGCGCCAGACGGCAATGCCGGATACCCGGCCCGGGACCAGCGAAATACCCCGGCCGCCGCGCCGCCGGGATCACCCGTTCGCGCATAAAGAAATAAGAAAACTGTCTAGTCTGGCTATATAGCGCGGGTGTGCAGGGTGTGCGCCTCGGCTACAATAACGGTCTTTGAAAGGCCACGGCACGCGCACGCGCGGAACATCCGAGGCGGCCATCGGGGCGCCCGCCCCGTCGGTGGCCCGGTGGCCCCGGACGGGGCCCGTACTCGACGGTGCCTGCGGCCTGCATAACGATCCCTTCAAAAGCCGCCCGTTTTTCCTGGAACAGAAATGACTCACGTTGTCACCGAATCCTGCATCCGCTGCAAATTTACAGACTGCGTCGATGTGTGTCCGGTCGATTGTTTCCGCGAAGGCCCGAACTTCCTGACCATCGATCCGGACGAGTGCATCGACTGCGCGGTCTGCGTCGCGGAATGCCCGGTCAACGCCATCTATGCCGAGGAAGACGTTCCGGCGGACCAGCAGCAGTTCATCGAACTCAATGCCGACCTGGCCCGCGCCTGGCCCTCCATCACCAAGACCAAGGCCCCGCTGCCCGAGGCCGAGGAATGGCGGGAGACCACCGGCAAGCTGCAGTACCTGGAGCGCTGACACAAGACAGAAAGCCGTCCCCACGCGCTTTCCCGCAATGCCGGGCACGTCGTTGCCCACAACGTATCAGGATCAATATGGACTTGAGCATCCCAAATCCCGTCGCGGACACCACCAAGCAGGCTGCCTCCGGCAACGCTGGCGGCCAGCCGCTCGAAATCGATGCGCTCATCGTCGGTGCCGGCCCGGTGGGCCTGTTTCAGGTGTTCGAACTGGGCCTGCTCGAAATCAAGGCCCACGTCATCGATTCGCTGAAGGTGGTCGGCGGCCAGTGCGTCGAACTCTATCCCGACAAGCCCATCTACGACATCCCCGCGGTGCCCATCTGCACCGGGCAGGAACTGACCGACAACCTGCTCAAGCAGATCGAGCCGTTCGAGCCCACGTTCCACCTGGGCCAGGAAGTCGCCGTGGTCGAGCGCCGTGAAGACGGCCGCTTCTTCGTCGAAACGTCGATCGGCACCCGCTTCATTACCAAGACCATCTTCATCGCGGCCGGCGTGGGCTCGTTCCAGCCGCGCACGCTGAAGGTCGAGGGCATCGACAAGTTCGACGGCAAGCAGCTGTACTACCGCGTCAAGGACCCGAGCCGCTTCCACGGCCGCAACCTGGTGGTGGTCGGCGGCGGCGACTCGGCGCTGGACTGGACGCTGGACCTGGTCGGCAAGGCCGAATCCGTGGTGCTGATCCACCGCCGCGACGGCTTCCGCGCCGCGCCCGCCTCCGTCGCCAAGATGAAGGACCTGTGCGAGCAGATGGAGATGCAGTTCCTGGTGGGCCAGATCAGCGGCTTCGAGGAAAAGGACGGCGTGCTGTGCGAGATCAAGGTCACCGGCGGCGACGGCGTGACGCGCCGCATGCCCGTGGACGACCTGCTGGTCTTCTTCGGCCTGTCGCCCAAGCTCGGCCCGATCGCCGAGTGGGGCCTGGACCTGGAGCGCAAGCAGATCAAGGTCGACACCGAGAAGTTCGAGACCAATATCCCGGGCATCTTCGCCGTGGGCGACATCAACACCTACCCCGGCAAGAAGAAGCTGATCCTCTCGGGCTTCCACGAGGCCGCGCTGGCCGCGTTCGGCGCCGCGCCCTACATCTTCCCCGAGAAGAAGATCCACATGCAGTACACGACCACCTCGCCGAAGCTGCACAAGATCCTCGGCGTCGATTCGCCGGTCTTCGACTGAGCCCGGCTTGAAAAAAAAACCGCTCCGCGGCCTTCCCCGGAGCGGTTTTTTCTTGCACCGGCGAAATCCCCCGTCTATAATGCGCCCCTCGCCAACATTCACGGCGGCGCGTCCAACGGACCGCACGGTGGATGGCGAAGCGCAGTAGGCTTCGTCGGCGCGTATCGACAGGAACGGATCCAAACGAAATGTCGAAACGTTGTTGACGAAGTGACGAGAATCTGAATATAATTCGCTTCTCTGCTGTTCCCCGATAGCTCAGTCGGTAGAGCGACGGACTGTTAATCCGCAGGTCCCTGGTTCGAGCCCAGGTCGGGGAGCCAAAAGATCGGGAAGGCCCGCCATGCAGATGGCGGGCCTTTTTCATTTGGCTTGCGGTGGTTATTCGGTGTCGGGAAGTCGACGGCGCCGGATGCTCATCGCGAGGCAAGCATGTCCCCTGGATCCGCCACGGTGGCGGCGCCGCGGGCCATGAACGATGGTGGAAGGGAGGCCGATAAGCCTCTCGCCTGCTGTCGAAAAACGAATTCCATGGCCTGTTCTTGACATGCCTGGAACGAGTGTGTAAAAGCAAGTGGGCGCGTTGTTGGCGCCCTCCCTGACAAGGGACTCCCGCGGAGACTGGCACCCAAAACCGGCCCCTCAAGACTTCAAGATTCGATTCGAAGGAATCTTGGCGGCTGTTTCCTTGATGCTGGCGACGGACCTGTTCAGTTCTACCCCGTTCTCGCGGGGCGCTCCGCCAAACCCACTGAGAACGAGCGCAATACCAGTCGCAGCCGCGGAAATGCGTTTGTGCTGGCAATGTCTCATCTTCGAACCAGCCGCCCGCTCGGCATTAAAGGACAGAGTTGACTAAGATCGTTTTGAAACCCGGCGAACCCGTCGAAGTGGCCATGCGGCGTTTCCGCCGGGCTATCCTCCAGACCGGCCTCATCGTCGAACTGAAGAGCCGTACCGCCTACGAGAAGCCCACGACTGAACGTAAGCGCAAGAAGAAGGCCGCCGAGTCGCGTCTGCGCAAGCGCCTTCGCATGCAGATGCTGCCGAAGAAGATGTACTGATTCGCGCTCTGCGTGCCGGCCACGGACGCGCCGCGCGGCGCCTCCCGGCCAAAAGAAATCCGCCAGCTCATGACTGGCGGATTTGTTTTTTGGGCGACGGATTTTGCTCGCACCGCGCCCTGTTGCTCTGCTGCGGCGCGCCAGGAACCATAGCGTGGCGGACCGGCATAATGGCGGCAATCGCGTCAGCCGATGCAGCCACCGGATTCCCGCCTTTGACCGCCATCCTCGAACTGCGCAACGTGCGCAAGCAGTACGGCGATACCGTCGTCGTCGACGATCTGAGCCTGGAAGTCCAGCGCGGCCAATGCTTCGGCCTGCTGGGCCCCAACGGCGCCGGCAAGACCACCACGCTGCGGCTGCTGCTGGGGCTCACCACGCCCGAGGCCGGCACGCTGACGCTGTGCGGCGAGCCGGTGCCCGAGCGCGCGCCGCAGGCGCGCCGGCGCGTCGGCGTGGTGCCGCAGTTCGACAATCTGGACCCGGACTTCACCGTGGTCGAGAACCTGCGCATCTTCGGGCGCTACTTCGGCCTGCGCTCGGTGGAGATCGAGCGGCGCGTGCCCGCGCTGCTCGAGTTCGCCCGGCTGGAGAACCGCGCCGACGCGCATGTGCGCGCCCTCTCCGGCGGCATGCGCCGGCGCCTGACGGTGGCGCGCGCGCTGATCAACGATCCCGACCTGCTGGTACTGGACGAGCCCACCACCGGGCTGGACCCGCAGGCGCGGCACCTGATCTGGGACCGCCTGAAGTCGCTGCTGGCCGCGGGCAAGACCATCCTGCTGACCACGCATTTCATGGAAGAGGCCGAACGGCTGTGCAACCACCTGTGCGTGATCGACGGCGGCCGCAAGATCGCCGAGGGCCGTCCGCACGAGCTGATCGACCGGCAGATCGGTTGCGACGTGGTCGAGGTCTATGGAGACGATCTGGACGCGCTGCGCGCGCGCCTGGCCCCGATGTCCGAGCGCACCGAGAAAAGCGGCGAGACGCTGTTCTGCTATGTGCGAGAGCCCGGCCCGCTGCTGGCCGCGCTGCACGGCAACGGCGGCGTGCGCTATCTGCACCGCCCGGCCAATCTGGAAGACGTGTTTCTGCGGCTGACCGGCCGCGAGATGAGGGACTGAGCATGAGCGAACAGGATCCGCAACCGACGCCGGCGCGCGTCCCGGTCCAGCCGGCGGGAAGCCCGCCACGCGGGGGGCGCCCCTACCCTCAGCCGCTGCTGCCGATGAACCTGAGCAACTGGACCATGGTCTGGTACCGCAACTTCATGGTGTGGAAGAAGCTGGCGATCCCGTCGATGATCGGCAACCTCGCCGATCCGATGATCTACCTGTTCGGCCTGGGGCTCGGGCTGGGCCTGCTGGTCGGCAAGGTGGACGGCGTCTCGTATATCGCCTTCCTCGCGGCCGGCACGACCGCGTCCAGCGTGATGATGTCGGCGACGTTCGAATCGATGTATTCCGCGTTCTCTCGCATGCACGTGCAGCGCACGTGGGAGGCCATCATGCACGCCCCGCTGACGCTGGGCGACATCGTGCTGGGGGAGATCGCCTGGGCGGCCAGCAAGGCCGTGCTGTCGGGCCTGGCCATCATGCTGGTCGCGGGAGCGCTCGGCTATGCCGAGCTGCCCGGCGCGCTGCTGGCGCTGCCGGTGATCGTGCTGGCCGGCATCGCCTTTGCCAGCCTCGCCATGATCGTCACGGCGCTGGCGCCGGGCTACGACTTCTTCATGTTCTACCAGACGCTGATCATCACGCCGATGCTGCTGCTTTCGGGCGTCTTCTTCCCGCTGGAGCAGTTGCCCGCCGGCGCGCGGGCCGCGACGGAGGTGCTGCCGCTGTCGCACGCGGTCGCGCTGATCCGCCCGCTGATGCTGGGCCGCCCGATCGAGAATCCGGGCCTGCATGTGGCCGTGCTGGCGGCCTATGCCGCCGTCGCGCTCGTCGTGGCGCTGGCCTTGCTGCGCCGGCGCCTGCTGCGCTGAAATGACAAACGCCGCGTGTGGGACACCGCGGCGTTTTCATGTTGCCGGAGCAGCGCTGGATCGTTCGCCGTTCAGTCGCCCAGGCCGCGCAGCAGATCTGCCTTCAGGTCCGCCGCCGATTCGAGGCCGACCGCCAGGCGGATCAGCCCTTCGTCGATCCCCGCCGCCGCCTTCGCCTCGGGACTGACCCGCGCGTGCGTGGTGGTGTACGGATGGGTCACCGTGGTGCGCGTGTCGCCCAGGTTGCCGGTGATCGAGCACAGCCGGGTGTTGTCGATCACGCGCCAGGCATTCGCGCGCCGGGCCTCGGGCGTGGCGCCCTTGAGCTCGAACGACACGATGGCCCCGCCGCCGCTTTGCTGGCGCATGGCGATGTCATGCTGCGGATGCGACTTCAGCGCGGGATGGTAGACACGCGCGACGGCCGGATGCGACTCGAGGAATTCGGCCAGCGCCAGCGCGTTGGCCGAATGGCGCTCCATGCGGATGCCCAGCGTTTCCATGCCCTTGAGCAGCACCCACGCGTTGAACGCGGACAGCGTCGGGCCGGCCGTGCGCACGAACGGGAACACCTTGCCCATGATGTAGTCGCGCGAGCCCAGCACCGCGCCGCCCAGCACGCGGCCCTGGCCGTCGATATGCTTGGTGGCCGAATGCACCACGATGTCGGCGCCGAACTTCATCGGCTGCTGCAACGCGGGCGAGCAGAAGCAGTTGTCGACCACCAGCAGCGCGCCGGCGTTGTGGGCGATATCGGCCACGGCCGCGATGTCGGCCACTTCCGTCAGCGGGTTCGACGGCGTTTCCAGGAAGAACAGCTTCGTGTTCGGCTTGACGGCCGCGCGCCAGGACTGCAAGTCGGTGCCGTCGACGAAGGTGGTCTCGATGCCGAACTTCGCGAAGATGGTGCCCAGCAGCGTCATCGTCGAGCCGAAGATCGCGCGCGAGCTGACGACGTGGTCGCCGGCCTGCGCCGACGACATCAGCACCGACAGGATGGCGCTCATGCCCGAGGCCGTGGCCATGCAGGCCTCGGCGCCTTCCAGCGCGGCGAGCCGCTGCTGGAACATGCTGACGGTCGGATTGGTGAAGCGCGAGTAGGTGAAGCCCTCCTCCGAGTTCGCAAAGCGCTCGGCGGCCTCTGCGGCGCTGCCGAAGCAGAAGCTCGAGGTCAGGTACATCGCCTCGGAATGCTCCATGAACTCGCTGCGCATCGTGCCGGCGCGGACGCCCAGCGTGTCGATGCCGAGGGCGTCGGGGTTGAACGGTTCGCTCATGCTCTCTCGCCGTCCTTACTCGTTGCCGCCCGAGCGCTGCAGGTGCAGCTGCGAACGTTCGGTATCGCCGCCGGTGCCGTCGCGGTCGGCCTGGCTGCGCGCCGTTTCCAGCCGCTCCAGGTAAGCCTCGTCGATATCGCCGGTGATGTACTTGCCATCGAAGCACGACGCGTCGAAATCCTTCAGCGCCGGATTGATGTCGCGCACCGCCTGCTTCATCGCTTCGACGTCCTGGTAGACCAGCTGGTCCGCGCCGATCATGCGCGCGATCTCGTCATGGGTGCGGCCGTGCGCGACCAGTTCGCTGCGCGTGGGCATGTCGATGCCGTACACGTTGGGGAATTTCACCGGCGGCGCGGCCGAGGCGAAGATCACCTTGTTGGCGCCGGCGTCGCGCGCCATCTGCACGATCTCGAACGAGGTGGTGCCGCGCACGATCGAGTCGTCGACGATCAGCACGTTCTTGCCCTTGAACTCCACGCCCATCGCGTTGAGCTTCTGGCGCACCGACTTCTTGCGCACCGCCTGGCCCGGCATGATGAAGGTGCGGCCGACATAGCGGTTCTTGAAGAAGCCCTCGCGATAGCCCAGGCCCAGCTTGTTGGCCACCTGCATGGCGGCCGGCCGGCTGGAATCGGGAATCGGCATCACCACGTCGATGTCGCCGGAGCGCACTTCCTGGGCGATCTTCTCGGCCAGGTAGTCGCCCATGCGCATGCGGGCCTCGTACACGGGCACGCCGTCGATGCACGAATCCGGGCGGGCCAGATACACGTACTCGAAAATGCAGGAATTGAGCTGCGGATTGTCGGCGCACTGCTTGGTGTGCAGCTTGCCGTCGAGGTCGATGAAGATCGCCTCGCCCGGGGCCACATCGCGCTCGAGCCGGTAGCCGATGCCTTCGAGCGCCACGGATTCGGACGCCACCATCCATTCCTTGCCGTGCGGGGTATCCACGCTGCCCAGGCACAGCGGGCGGATGCCGAACGGATCGCGCACGGCGAGCATGCCGTAGCCGGCGATCTGCGCGGCGATGGCGTAGGAGCCGCGCACGCGGCGATGCATCCCGGCGACGGCCGTGAAGATGATCTCCGGGTCCAGCGACATGCCGTTGCTGGCGCGCTGCAGTTCGTCGGCCAGCACGTTCAGCAGCACCTCGGTGTCGGAGTGCGTGTTGATATGGCGTCGGTCGCGGCGGAACATCTCCTCACGCAGCTGTTGCCAGTTGGTCAGGTTGCCGTTGTGCGACAGGATGATGCCGTAGGGGGCATTGACGTAGAACGGCTGCGCCTCCTCTTCGCTCGACGCCGAACCGGCGGTCGGGTAGCGGACCTGGCCGATGCCCGCCGAGCCCGGCAGGCCACGCATGTTGCGCGTGCGGAACACGTCGCGCACCAGGCCGTTGGCCTTGTGCATGTGGAAGGTACTGCCATTGGCGGTTGCGATGCCGGCGGCATCCTGCCCGCGATGCTGCAACAACAGCAGGCTGTCGTAGATCAATTGGTTGACGGGCGTGGAGGACACCACACCGACGATACCGCACATGCCAGGCTCCAATAAAAGCTGCCGAATCGGCTGCAGCTCCGCCCCCGTGGCGAGCGCTGCGAATTAGCGCCGGGCGCCGTGCCCGGCGTCATGTCATGTCTTGACGTACTTGGCGATCTCGGGGGGCAGCCATGGCCGCGCCGCCTCCATCGCTTGTACCACAAAGGGCCGGGACACCGCGTCGCGCCAGAACGGTTCCTCGGGCAACTTGGTAAATCCGGCCAGGGTGACCAGCACCATCACCAGCAGCACGCCACGGGCCAGGCCGAACACCAGGCCCAGGCCGCGATCCGCGGGCTTCAGGCCCGTGGTCTCCAGCAGGCCGCCGATCACGGCGCTGGCCAGCGCGGCGGCGATCACGGTGCCGAAGAACAGCACGGCAAAGCCGGCGGCGCTGCGTCCCAGCGCCCCGCCAGGCATGGCCTCGGGCATCCATTCGGCCGCCACGCCCACATAGGTGTAGGCCACCCAGAACGCCACCACCCAGCCCACCAGCGACAGCAGTTCGCGCATCAGGCCGCGCAGCACGCCGATCAGCCCGGAGGTGACCAGCACGAACGCCACGCTGTAATCGAAGAAGGTTGGCTGCATGCTTGGGAATCCGTATGCCCGGCCGGGGCTACTGTTCCACGACCCTCGCGGTGAGGCCGGCGGCGCGCACGCGCTTCTCGGCGGCATCGGCGGCGCCGCGGTCCGGGAACGGTCCCGCGCGCAGCAGCACGCGCTCGCCATCGGCGAGCGTCTTCTTCTCGATATATGCGGGCACCTTGGCGGCCTTCAACTTGGCCACCCAGTTCTTTGCCTTGTCCTCGGACGAGAACGCGCCCACCTGGATGACGTACTTGCCGCTGCCGGAGGGCTTGGCCTCGGCTTGGGCGGGCTTGTCCGCCGGTTTGTCGGCGGGCTTGTCGGCCGGCTTTTCACTGGCCCTGGCGGCGGGCTTTTCGGCGGGCCGCGCATCGGCCGGCGTACCGCTGATCAGCTCCTCGCCGGCGTCGAGCGCCTGGGCCTCGATCTTCGGCTGCGGCGCGGGCGGCAGCGCCGCGGCCTTCTTCTGCTCCGGCCGCGCGCGGGCATCGTCGCCACCATGGCCGTTGGACAGGCGCACGGCGATGTTGTCGACGGCGGGACGCGGCTCGGTCTCGAACACGATGGGCAGCACGATCACGGCCGCCACGGTCAGCACCACGGCGCCGATCAGGCGACGGCGGGCGCGCTGCTTCTGGGGAAATTCGGGGTCGAGCGTATCGTCCGCATATTCCTCGGCAAGACGGCGCGACGAGGCGATGCCCGCGCCCGCATCGGTACGCGAGCGACGGGTGCGCGCCGGTGCCGGGTCATTGCCCTTGCGGGAGGAAAACAGCGAAAACAAGCCCATAGATTGGTTCGGTGCGACGGCCGTGGTGACAAGCCGCTGGTTCTGCCGCTCGTCACCGCGAAGCTGGGAAGCCTCTGGCGGCCTGGTTGCCTGATCTGGTTGCCCAGTCCGCTGACCCTGGTTGGCCTAGTTGGCCTGGGTGGCGCGATATGCCATCACGCCGGCCACGGTGTAGAACGATCCGAAGACCAGGATTCTATCATTCTCGGTCGCTCTCTCGATGGCATCCCGATACGCCGCCTCGGGGCTGGAAAAGCACGCCGCCGTGGCATCCGGGCCGGCGCGGAACCCGCCCTCCTCCAGGCGTTCGAGCAGGCTTTGCGCGCTGGCGGCCCTCTCGGTCGGCAGGTCGCACAAGCACCAGTGATCGACCTTGTCGGACAGGTGGCGCAGCACGCCGGCGATGTCCTTGTCGGCCATGGCGCCGAAGACCGCGTACGTGTAGCGGAAGAACCCCATGTTCTCCAGGCTCTGCCCCAGCGTGGCAGCGGCGTGCGGGTTGTGCGCGACGTCCAGGATCACGGTCGGGCGCCCCGCCAGCACCTGGAAACGGCCCGGCAGTTCGACGAAGGCCAGCCCGTTGCGCACTTCCTGGGCGCTCACCGGCAGCCGGGGGCGCATTGCCTGCAGCGCGGCCAGCGCGGCGGAGGCGTTCAGCAGCTGGTTGGCGCCGCGCAGCGCCGGGTAGCCCAGGCCGTTGAGCTTGCGCTCGCGTCCGCTCCAGTCCCACTGCTGGCGCTCCTGGCCCTTGGCGGCCTGGTGGTGGAAATCGCGCCCCACCAGCCACAGGTCCGCGCCGATGGCCTCGGCATGGTCGACCAGCGACTTCGGCGGCATGGGGTCGGCGCAGATCGCCGGCACGTGCGGGCGGAAGATGCCGGCCTTCTCGTAGCCGATCGCCTCGCGCGTGTCGCCCAGGTATTGCGTATGGTCGATATCGACGCTGGTGATCACCGCGCAGTCGGGGTCGATCACATTGACCGCGTCCAGCCGGCCGCCCAGGCCCACTTCCAGAATCATCGCGTCTAGCCGCGCCGCCGCGAAGGCGTGGATGATGGCCAGCGTGGTGAATTCGAAGTACGTGAGGCTCACGGGGTCGGCGAAGCTGTTGCGCGCGCGCTCCACCGCCTCGAAATGCGGCAGCAGCTGCGCGTCGGTGGCCATTTCGCCATTGATGCGGGCGCGCTCGTTGAACGTGAGCAGATGGGGCGAGGTATGGCAGCCCACCTTGTAGCCGGCTTCGAGCAGGATGCGTTCGAGCATCGCGCAGGTCGAGCCCTTGCCGTTGGTGCCGCCCACGGTGAACACCACCGCATCGATGCGCAAGCCCAGCGCTTCCTTGACACGCGTGATGCGCGTCAGACCCATGTCGATGCCCACCGGATGGGCGGTTTCGAGATGGGCGAGCCATTCGGGGAGGGAAGAAAAGATTGGCATGGTCGGTAGCACGGGGCAGCGGGCATGGGCACGAGATGGGTCGTGCGCGCCGGTGCGGATGGTCGATTCTGTCGGGCTGCTGGTCAGGCTGCGGAATTTCGAGTCGATGCGCGCGACGGTGGTTCCACCGTCGCCGCAAACGAAAAAGCGCGGACCGGGTCCGCGCTGCATGCGACTGCGATGCGAAGGCCCCGCGTCAGGCCACCGCGTCGGCCGGCTGCTTCTGCAGCAGCGCCAGCAGTTGCGCGATTTCGGCGCGCAGCTTGCGGCGGTCGACGATCATGTCGATGGCGCCCTTCTGCAGCAGGAATTCGGCACGCTGGAAGCCTTCGGGCAGCTTTTCGCGCACGGTCTGCTCGATCACGCGCGGGCCGGCGAAGCCGATCAGCGCCTTTGGCTCGGCGATCACCACGTCGCCCAGGAAGGCGAAGCTGGCGGACACGCCACCCATGGTCGGATCGGTCAGCACACTGATGAAAGGCAGCTTCGCGTTGGACAGCTGGTTCAGCATGGCCGTGGTCTTGGCCATCTGCATCAGCGACAGCAGGCTTTCCTGCATGCGCGCGCCGCCGGTGGCGGTAATGCAGATGAACGGCACCTTCTGCTCGAGCGCGGCCTGCGCGCCGCGGGCGAAGCGCTCGCCCACCACCGAGCCCATCGAGCCGCCCATGAACTCGAACTCGAAGCAGCTCACCACCACGGGGATGGTGTGGATCGCGCCGCCCATCACCACCATGGCATCGGTCTCGCCGGTGTCGTCCATGGCCGCCTTGATGCGGTCCGGATACTTCTTGGTGTCCTTGAACTTCAGCGCGTCGACCGGCACGATCTCCTGGCCGATCTCATAGCGGCCTTCGGCGTCCAGCAGGCCGTCCAGGCGCTCGCGGGCGCGGATGCGCATATGGTGGTCGCACTTCGGGCAGACATGCAGATTGGCCTCGACGTCGGTCCGGTACAGCACGGACTCGCAGGCCGGGCATTTGACCCACAGCCCTTCCGGGATGCCCTTGCGGGAGGAAGGGTCGGTCTGTTGAATCTTGGGGGGCAGGAGTTTATCCAACCAGCTCATATCAGGCTCCTTTCGGATAATGCCGGTCCCGCGAACGGTTCGGGCGGGAAATCTGCGGCAGCGGCGGCTCGCTGCATCCCGTCCCGAGGGCGGGTTTACGAGGGGTCAGGCGGCCAGGGCGCGAATTTACCACGCCTGCGCCCCTGCCCCTAAGCGAAACCGTCGCGATGTGGCCGATCGCTCACGCCTTGGCGTCGAGTGCGGCCCGGATCTCGGCGATGAACGCGCGCAGCGATTGTACCGCCTGTGCACGCGGCGCATCTTCCAGCAGCTGCACGAGGCGGCTGCCGATCACCACCGCATCGGCGATGCCGCCGATGGCGCGGGCGGTCTGCGCGTCGCGGATGCCGAAGCCCACGCCCACCGGCAGGTTCACATGGCGCTTGATCAGTGGCAGCTTGGCCGCCACGCTGTCCAGGTCCAGCGCGCCCGAACCTGTCACGCCCTTGAGCGACACGTAGTACAGATAGCCGCTCGCCACCTTGGCCATGGCCTCGATGCGCGCCTCGGTGGAGGTAGGCGCCAGCAGGAAGATGGGGTCCATCCCGTTCTCGCGCATCAGCCCGGCGAAGGACTCGCATTCCTCGGGCGGATAGTCCACCACCAGCACGCCATCGACCCCGGCCTCGCGCGCGGCGCGGGCGAAGGTTTCCTGGCCCATGCGCTCGATCGGGTTGGCGTAGCCCATCAGCACCACCGGCGTGGTGGCGTCGCGCTCGCGGAATTCGCGCACCCACTCCAGCACCTTGGCCAGCGTCACGCCGTTGGCAAGCGCCCGCTCGGAGGCGCGCTGGATCACCGGGCCGTCGGCCATCGGGTCGGAGAACGGCACGCCCAGCTCGATCACGTCGGCGCCGCCCTCGACCAGCGCATGCATCAGCGCCACGGTGAGACCGGGTTCCGGATCGCCGGCGGTGATGAACGGAATCAGGCCCTTGCGCCCTTGTGCGGACAGGGCCGCGAAAGTGGAGGAAATCCGGGACATGGTCATTGTGCGAGAGTGGGCAGCGTGGCGGACGACGGCTCGTCGTTCGCGGCCGCGGGATGGGGTACCGTGGACGGCATGGCGGGACAGGCCGCGGCGATTGGCTCGGGGCCGGGCTTGAGCGGCACGATCGGCGCCACGCGCGCCCGCGCGACTTCTACGTAGTCGGCATTGATCTCGAAGCCGACGAAGCGGCGTCCGTGGCGCGCGCAGGCGACCGCCGTGGTGCCGCTGCCGGCGAACGGATCGAGCACCAGGCCGCCCGGCGGCGAGCTGGCGAGCACCATGCGCTCGACGATCTCCAGCGGCTTTTGCGTCGGGTGGTCCGCCCGCTCCGGGTCCTGGCGATGGATGCGCGAGACGCTCCACAGGTCCTTCGGGTTGTAGCCGACCTCGAGCCATTTCTTGCCCTCGAAGCGCGGCCGGCTGCGGGCCTTCTTGGTCTCGGCGTCGTAGGGCACGCGCACCGGGTCCAGGTCGAAGTAGTAGTCGCGCGCCTTGGCGAAGAAGCCGATGTTGTCGTGCACCGACGAGTACTTGCGGGTGGTGCCGCCCATGCTGGGCACGCGGCGGTCCCAGATGATCTCGTTGATCATCGTCAGCCGCCGCTTGAGCATCACGAACAGTTCGGGCGAGTACTGCCAGGTGCAGAACAGATACAGCGAACCGCGCGGCGCGAGCTTGGGCACCACGGCGTCGATCCAGCGCTCGGACCACGCCAGGTAGGCGTCGCCCGAGAGCCGGTCGGAGTCGTTGCCGTAGTCCTTGCCGAGCCCGTAGGGCGGGTCGGCGACGATCAGGTCGATGGAGCCGTCGGCCAGCCGGTGGATGCCTTCGAGCATGTCCTGCTGGAACAGCTCGCTGGGCAGCGCGGGGGGCGTCGACAGCGGAATCGGCGCGGGGCCGGCGCCGCCATCGGGCGGCCCGCCCGCCCCGCCCAGGCCCGGTTCAGGCAGGCCGCGCATCAGAGGACCAGCCCGGCGCGTTCGGCCACGGTGTGCATGTCCTTGTCCCCCCGGCCCGACAGGTTGACCAGCAGCAGCTTGTCCTTAGACAGCGTCGGCGCCAGCTTGCAGGCGTAGGCGATGGCGTGGCTCGACTCCAGCGCCGGGATGATGCCCTCGATGCGGCAGCAGTCATGGAAAGCCTGCAGCGCCTCGTCGTCGGTGATCGAGACGTACTCGGCGCGGCCGCTGTCCTTGAGCCAGGCATGCTCGGGGCCCACGCCGGGGTAGTCCAGGCCGGCGGACACGGAATGCGTCTCGATGATCTGGCCGTCGGGGCTTTGCAACAGGTAGGTGCGGTTGCCGTGCAGCACGCCCGGCGTGCCGGCGATCAGCGAGGCCGCGTGGCGGCCAGTCTCGATGCCGTCGCCCGCAGGCTCGACGCCGATCAGGCGCACGTCCTTGTGCTCGATATACGGGTAGAAAATGCCCATCGCGTTGGAGCCGCCGCCGACGCAGGCGAGCACGGCGTCGGGCTGGCGCCCGGTGAGCTCGGGCATCTGCACCTTGGCTTCCTCGCCGATCACGCACTGGAAATCGCGCACCATCATCGGGTAGGGATGCGGCCCGGCCACGGTACCGATGATGTAGAAGGTGTTCTCGACGTTGGTGACCCAGTCGCGCATGGCCTCGTTCAGCGCGTCCTTGAGCGTGCGCGAGCCGCTTTCCACGGGCACCACGGTCGCGCCCAGCAGCTTCATCCGGTACACGTTGGCGGCCTGGCGCTTGACGTCCTCGGCGCCCATATAGACCACGCATTCCATGCCGAAGCGGGCGGCGATGGTGGCGGTCGCCACGCCATGCTGCCCTGCCCCGGTCTCGGCGATCACGCGCGGCTTGCCCATGCGCTTGGCCAGTAGCGCCTGGCCGATGACGTTGTTGATCTTGTGCGCGCCGGTGTGGTTCAGGTCCTCGCGCTTGAGGAAGATCTGCGCGCCGCCGAGCATCTCGCTCCAGCGCTGCGCATGGTAGATCGGCGACGGACGGCCGACGAAGTGCTTCAGTTCGCGGCGGTATTCGGCATCGAAGTCGGGGTCATTGCGCAGGCGCTCGTAGGCCTCGCGCAGTTCGTCCAGCGCGTGGACGAGCGTTTCGGACACGAAGGAACCGCCATAGGGGCCGAAGTGGCCACGGGAATCGGGCAAGTCGTACATGGTTCAGAGCTTCCGGATGGCATGCGCGCCCCGCGGGGCGGCAACGCGATGATGGGGCCGGGGTGCGGCAGGGCCGGGCAGGACCGGAGCGGGCGCGACGCGGTCGGGGCGTAGCGAAGAATCGAAGCCGGCCACCGGGTCAGGCCGCGTCCGCCGCGCGCACGGCGCGCACGAAGTCGGCGATGCGGGCGTGGTCTTTCACGCCCTTGGCGAGCTCCACGCCGCTGCTGACATCGACGGCGTAGGGTCGCACGCGTTCAATCGCGCCAGCGACGTTTTGCGCGTTCAAGCCACCACTCAAAACGATGCGAGGAGCGGCGCTTGCGATCGGGTTGCTGCTGCTTGGCGCGATCCATGCGGGGGGAATCAGGGTCCAGTCGAAGACGTGGCCGCCGCCGCCATAGCCTTCGACGAAGGCATCGAGCAGGACGGCGGAGGCGTCGCGGTATTGATCGCCGAATTCTACCAAATCGAGCCCCGGGCGCACACGGGCTGCGCGCATGAACGGCAACCGGCTGCGGCGGGCCGCCAGGGCGCAGGCGTCCACGCTTTCGTCGCCGTGGAACTGCAGCAGGGTCAGGGGCACGCGTTCGGCCACGTGGGCGACCTCGTCGGCATCCGCGTTGACGAACAGGCCGACCACCGACACGAAGGGCCCCGCCGCCTCGGCCAGCGCGGCGGCGCGGGCGAGATCGACATGGCGCGGGCTGCCGGGATAGAACACCAGGCCAATGGCGTCGGCCCCGGCATCCACCGCGGCGCGCACGTCTTCCTCCCGCGTCAGGCCGCAGATCTTGATGCGCGTCCGGTGGGCCGCCGCCTCGTCCCGCGGGCTGGTGGCGAAATCAGGGCTGGGCATCGCCTGCTCCGGTGTTTGCGCCGCTGCTTGCGCCGGGCGCTGGTCCATCTGCTGCGCGGTCTCCGAAGCCATCGCTGAACACTCCATGAAAAAGGCTGCCCGCCAGATTGGCCGGCGGGATGCCGTACGCCTCAGGATACTTCACGTCCGCCAGATAGAGCCCGTCCGGCATGAACGTCGGGGCCGCCCGTGCGCGCTGGCGCGAGGCCAGCACCTCGGCCATCCAGCTCGCCGGATAGCGGCCGCGCCCCACCGCCACCAGGCAGCCGGTCAGGTTGCGCACCATATGGTGGAGAAAGGCGCTGGCGCGAAAGCGCAGGAAGACCCAGTCGCGGTCGGCTTTCAGGGTCACGTCGTACATCGTCTTGACCGGCGACTTCGCCTGGCATTCGGCGGCGCGGAAGGCCGAGAAATCGTGCTCGCCCAGCAGGCACCCGGCGGCCTCGCGCATCGCCTCCACGTCGAGCCGGCGGCCCGGCGGCAGCATCAGGTAGCCGGCGCGGCCATGCACCAGCGGGGCACGGTGCGGCCCGACATAGAGCGCGTAGTAGTACATGCGCTCGAAGGCGAGGAAACGCGCGTGAAAGCTGTCGTCCACGGGCTTGGCCCATTGCAGCGCGATGGACGGCGGCAGGAAGGCGTTGATGCCGCGCACCCAGGAAAACGGTTCGCGGGACAACGCGGTGTCCAGATGCACCACCTGCCCCAGCGCATGGACGCCGGCATCGGTGCGGCCCGCCACCGTGGTCTGCAGCCGCACGCCGGCGAAGCGCTCGATCGCATCCTCGAGCAGATCCTGCACGGTATTGCGGTGCGGTTGCGACTGCCAGCCGGAAAAGGCCGCGCCGTCATAGTGAAGGCCGAGGGCGATGCGGGTCATGGATTAATGGAAAGCGGCGCGGCGGGGCCGGCGCCGGGAGCCATCACGGGAATGGCGTCGTTGCGGGAGGCGAAAACGTCGTTGCCAAAAGCGATACGCCGGAAGGATCGCTTCCGGCGTATCGCGTCATGTCGCGCCCGATCGCGTGGCGTCAGGCCGAAGCCGCCATGATATCAGGCCACTTCGGCCAGCAACTGCCGCGCCTGGCCGCGCAGCGGATCGGCGGATTGGTCCACCACCTCCTGCAGCAGTTCGCGGGCGCCTTCCTTGTCGCCGATCTCGATATACGCCTTGGCCAGGTCGAACTTGATCTGCATGTCGCGGCCGCCATCGAGCGTATCGGCGGACATCGTGGTCGGCGAGATGCCGCCGACGGTGTCGGCCGGGGCGGCGGACGAGAAGTGCGACAGGTCCAGCGGCTCCACCAGCTTGCCGTCGCGCAGCAGCGTCGGCGCCGGCAGCGATGCCGATCCGTCGCCCTGCGGCTCCACCGGCGACGGCTGCGCCGGGGGCACCGACTGGGCCGAAGGCGCCGACGGGGCGTCCGGGAAATCGAGCGAAATGCCGCTCATGTCGAAGTCCAGCGGGCGGACCCGCGTGGGCTCGTCCAGGCGGGGCACGCCCGCATGCGCATCGTCGCCTTCGGGCAGGCCCGGATCCGCTTCCTCGTCCAGGCGCGCGGACGGGTAACCGTCCGGATCGCCGAAGGCACGGGTGGCCGATTCGGGGGCCGTGATGGGCGCGCCGGGCGCGGGCGCCGGAAAGGCGTCGAGCGGCAGTGCCAGGTCGCCGAGCGGGCTGTCGAGGGCGGTGTCCCGAGGCGGCACATCGGCATCCAGCGACGGGTCTTGCGTGCGCCACTGGTCGCCTCCGGCGGTCAGCGGTCCGGCGCCATCGGCGTCCGGGGTCACGGTCAGATACAGCGCGTTGCCCGGCTCCAGGCGGCGGCCCATCTCGGCCGCCTGCGCCCATTCCGCGCCCTGTCCGCCGGTCTGCCCGAACATTTCCTCGGCGATGACGCGGAAGCCATCGACATCCTCCCGCTTGGCGTAGATCTCCAGCAGCTTGAGGCGGATGGCCTGGCGCTCCGGCTCCCGCGACAGCGCCTCGCGCAGGATTTCCTCGGCCTGGGCGTCGCGGCCGTAGGCGATATACACCTCGGCCTCGGCGATGGGATCTACCTCGTGCGCCTCGGCCACGTTGTTGCCGATGCGGAAATCGGCGCCGAACACGCTGTGCTGCGAGGTATCCACGCTCTGGCCGCCCGCCGTCCCGAACAGGGAGTGGGAGCCGGCCATCACCGTGCTTTCCTGCGACAGGATGCTGTTCTCGAAGGCCGCGCCCTCGTCTTCCTTCTGCTTGCGGCGGCTGCGATAGATTACATAGCCGCCGAGCAGCGCGAGGACCAGGCCGCCGCCGGGCAGCGTCATGGGATTGGCCAGCAGTTCGTCGATAAACGACGGCGGCGGCACCTGGGCCTGCACCACCACCGGCGGCTTGGCGGCCGGCGCGGAGGCATCGGCGGGCTGGTTGCCGGCGCTGGCCGTCGTGGCGGGGGCAACGGCCGGCGCCGAGGCGGCCGCCTGCGTGGCCGGCACGGCGGGCGCCGAGGCGGCGACGGCCGCTTCGGGCGCCGGCGCGGCGGCCGGGGCCGCCGCGGGTTCCGTGCCACCGGCATTGCCGGCGGCGACCACCTGCGGCGCGGTGTCCGCGGCGGGCGCCGTCCTGGCTCCCTGGGCCGCGCTGGCGCCATTGCCCTGCGCCAGCCGCGCGATCTCTGCGTTCTTCAGCTCCAGCAGGCGCTGCATGTCGCCGACGTTCTTCTCCAGCTGCGCCAGCCGCGCCTCGGCCTCCTTCAACTGCCGGTCCTTGGCCACGTTGGCCTCGGCCAGCGCGTTGGGCGCCTGCGCGCCGGCGTCCGGCTTGCTCAGCTTCAGCTCGTCGCGCGGACCGGCCGCCGGGGCGGACTGCTCCTGCACGCGCGCGGTCACATTGCCGGACTGCGCGCGCCCGCTGCCCGCCTCGGGCGTGCGGGCCGCGGCGGCCGTCGCGAGACGGCTGCGATAGGCATCAAAGCCCTGCGTATGGGCGACGACTTCGCGGCGCGCGGCGCGCGGCGTCACCTCCTGGGCCTGCTGCGCGGACGGCACCTTGAGCACCGCACCGGCGCGCAGCCGGTTCATGTTGCCGCCGATAAAGGCGTTGGGATTGGCGCGGTACAGCGCCACCAGCATCTGCTCCAGCGAAATCTCGTCCTGGCCCTGCGACACGTCGCCGGCGATGCCGTAGAGGCTGTCGCCGCGCTGCACGGTGTAGCTGTCGCCGGCGGCGCCCGGGGCGGGCTGCGGTGCTCGGGCCTGCGGAGCCGGACGCGGCGTGACGGGCTGCGCGGGGGCCGCGGCGACCGCGGGCGCGGGCTGCGCGGTAGCGGGCTCCGGCGTGGCGGCCTGCACGATGGGGGTCGGGGACACCGACTGGCTGGCCTGCGACGAGCCGACCGGATCGAGCAGGAAGGTGTACGCCCGCGTCACCTTGCCGCTGGACCACGTCATGTCGATCAGGATGTCGACGAAGGGCTCGCTGACCGGCTGGTTGGAGCGCACCTTGGCGACATAGCTGCCATTGGGCCGGCGCTCCAGCTGCAGGCGCACGCCGCTCACCGCCGGCAGATAGGTCAGGCCGGCGCGCGCATAGGCGTCCGGCGGCGCGAGCTTGACCGCGAGGTTATCCGTATCTTCCGGCGTGACCCCGCTGATATCGATCTCCGCCTGCAGCGGCTGACCCAGACTCGACTGAACCCGCAATTGTCCGAAGCCGGCGGCGTAGGCCGCGGGCTGGGCGAACAGCAACCCGATTGCCGTGAAGGCCAGCGTTGACCAGCGCTGACGGGCGATAGGCGCATCTTTCCGGCGATGTTGGCTCACATTCACCTCGTGCTCCGTTGTGTTTTAGTAGCGAAACGAACTTTGCATCATTGGGTTTGGCGCGGCAAGTCGGCGAACTCCCTGCCCCGCCGCGGCATCGCCGGAGGCCGGCCCGGACCGGACCGACACGGCCTGGGACCGGAAGGCCCGGGCCCACGCCGGCTGTATTGTGACCCATGGGCTGTGCGAATAGGCACGCGGCAATGACAACGCCGCGCGGGCGCGCGGCGTTGCGGGGATCGGCGCCGATTCTGTTGCCATGGAGCAACGAATCGTGCCGCAAGCCCTGAAGGGCACTTCCGGGACGATCGCCGGTTACTTCTCGATCAGGATCCGCAGCATGCGGCGCAGCGGTTCGGCCGCGCCCCACAGCAGCTGGTCGCCCACGGTGAAGGCCGACAGGTACTCGCCGCCCATCTGCATCTTGCGCAGGCGGCCGACGGGGATGGTCAGCGTGCCGGTCACGGCGGCGGGCGTCAGGTCCGTCATGCTGGCTTCGCGGGTGTTCGGCACGACCTTGGCCCACTGGTTGTTGGCGGCCAGCATGCCTTCGATCTCGTCAAGCGGCACGTCGCGGCGCAGCTTGATGGTCAGCGCCTGCGAGTGGCAGCGCATGGCGCCGATGCGCACGCACAGGCCGTCGACGGCGATCGGCGCGGAGCCGGTGGCTCCGACGAAGCCTTCGCCGCGGCCCAGGATCTTGTTGGTCTCGGCGCCTGCCTTCCATTCCTCGCGGGACACGCCGTTGCCCAGGTCCTTGTCGATCCAGGGAATCAGGTTGCCGGCCAGCGGCACGCCGAACTGCTTGGTGTCTTCCGCGGGCAAACCGTGCTGGGTGGCGAGGATGGTGCGGTCGATCTCGAGGATGGCCGAGGCGGGATCGTCCAGCAGCGGCTTGACCGCGGCGTTGAGCGTGCCGAACTGGGTCAGCAGTTCGCGCATGTGCTGGGCGCCGCCGCCCGAGGCGGCCTGGTAGGTCATCGAGGTCATCCACTCGACCAGGTCGTGCTGGAACAGGCCGCCCAGGCCCATCATCATGCAGCTGACCGTGCAGTTGCCGCCGATGAAGTTCTTGCCGCCCTTGGTCAGCGCGTCCTTGATCACGTTGAGGTTGACCGGATCAAGCACGATGACGGCATCGTCCTTCATCCGCAGCGACGAAGCCGCGTCGATCCAGTAGCCGTTCCAGCCCGCGGCGCGCAGGCGGGGAAAGACGTCGTTGGTATAGTCGCCGCCCTGTGCCGTCAGGATGACATCGCACTTCTTCAGCGCGTCGATGTCATTGGCGTCTTTCAGCGTGGTTTCGTTCTTGGCCATGGCGGGCGCCTTGCCGCCGGCGTTGGACGTGCTGAAGAATACGGGCTCGATATGGTCGAAATCGCGCTCTTCCTGCATGCGCTGCATCAGGACGCTGCCAACCATTCCCCGCCAACCGACGAGACCTACAATCATGACTAACCTCGGATTTGTATGAACACTTCCCCGCACTTTCCTCGCCCGGCGTGGCTGCGCGGGGAAGACGGGCAGGCACGACGAACGATCTAGGCGATCGCTTTTTTGGTAATGGTTTTAATCGTCGTTGCGGTGATCGTGCGGCCGTGCGAATCCATGCACACGAGCCCGCGCGTCGTCAGCACGACAGCGGCGCAGCTACTTGCGACAATCGGAAGGGACTGTAGGATTCGGACCATTGCGCGAGTCTACACGATTTTTCCGCGCCGCCGCACGACGGAATTGGGCGGAAAACCAGCGACATTTCCATGCAAAGGGCGCCGCTCGGCGCCCTTTGCGCTTCTCGCGGCCTTACAGCGCCGCCAGCACGGCGTCGCCCATCTCGCGGGTGCCCACCTGCTTGCAGCCCGGCGTCAGGATGTCGCCGGTGCGGTAGCCCTGGGCCAGGACCTTCTTGACCGCGTTCTCGATACGGTCGGCCTGCTCCGCCTTGTTCAGCGTGAAGCGCAGCATCATCGCCGCCGACAGGATGGTGGCCAGCGGATTGGCTACGCCCTTGCCGGCGATATCCGGCGCCGAGCCGTGCGAGGGCTCGTACAGGCCCTTGTTGTTCGCATCGAGCGACGCCGACGGCAGCATGCCGATGGAGCCGGTCAGCATGGCAGCCTCGTCCGACAGGATGTCGCCGAACATATTGCCGGTCACGATCACGTCGAAGCTCTTGGGCGCCTTGACCAGCTGCATCGCCGCGTTGTCGACGTACATGTGCGACAGCTCGACTTCCGGGTACTCCTTGTGCACGTCGATGACGATGTCCTTCCAGAACTGGAAGGTCTCCAGCACGTTGGCCTTGTCGACGCTGCACAGCTTCTTGCCGCGTTTGGCGGCGGCCTGGAATGCCACGTGCGCGATGCGGCGGATCTCCGGCTCGCTGTAGCGCATGGTATCGAAGGCCTCGCGCGCACCGGCGAAGGGGCCGTCCGGCGCGGCGCGCACGCCGCGCGGCTGGCCGAAGTAAATGTCGCCGTTCAGCTCGCGCACGATCAGGATGTCCAGCCCGGCCACCAGTTCGGGCTTCAGGCTCGAGGCGCCGGTCAGTTCCGGATAGCAGATCGCGGGGCGGAAGTTGGCGAACAGTTGCAGATGCTTGCGCAGGCCCAGGATGGCCTGTTCCGGGCGCAGCGGGCGCTCCAGGCTGTCGTACTTCCAGTCGCCCACCGCGCCGAACAGGATGGCGTCGGCTTCCTTGGCGAGCTTGAGCGTGTCGTCCGGCAGGGGATGGCCCTTTGCCTCGTAGCCCGCGCCGCCCACCGGCGCGGTTTCCAGCTCGAACTTCTCGTCGAGCGCGTTCAGGACCTTGACGGCTTCCGCCACGATCTCGGGGCCGATGCCGTCACCCGGCAGGACTGCGATCTTCATGCTGTGGTGCCCTTGTGTTTGCTGTGTTTCGTTGTGAGGCGGCCGGCGCACGCGCCGGCCGTCGGGGTGGCTTCGCGCGAACGGTCAGCCGACCAGGCGGTTGTTCAGCCACGGCATTTTGGCGACGCGCTCGGCCTCGAATGCCTTGATCTTGTCCGCATGGCGCAGCGTCAGCGCGATATCGTCGAAGCCGTTGAGCATGCAGTACTTGCGGAACGGCGCGATATCGAACGCGAAGCCGGTGCCGGACGGCGTCATCACCACCTGCTTGTCCAGGTCGATGGTGAGCTGGTAGCCGTTGAAGGCATTGGTCTCGTCGAACAGCTGCTCGACCTGCGCCTCGGTCAGCGACACCGGCAGCAGGCCGTTCTTGTAGCAGTTGTTGAAGAAGATGTCGGCGAAGCTGGGCGCGATCACGGCGCGGAAGCCGTATTGCGTCAGCGCCCACGGCGCGTGCTCCCGCGAGCTGCCGCAGCCGAAATTGCGGCGCGCCAGCAGGATCGAGGCGCCCTGGTAGCGCGGCTGGTTCAGCACGAAGTCCGGGTTCAGCGGGCGGCGGCTGTTGTCCTGGCCGGGCTGGCCCACATCCAGGTAGCGCCATTCGTCGAACAGGTTGGGACCGAAACCGGTCCGCTTGATCGACTTGAGGAACTGCTTGGGGATGATGGCATCGGTATCGACGTTCTCGCGGTCGAGCGGAGCCACCAGGCCCTTGTGTACGGTGAACTTGTCCATGGCTTGTTCTCTTTCGTTCTGCGCGGTCGGCCGGCTCAGCCGAGCGAGCGGATGTCGACGAAGTGGCCTTCGATGGCCGCGGCGGCCGCCATCGCGGGGCTGACCAGATGGGTGCGGCCACCGGCGCCCTGGCGCCCTTCGAAATTGCGGTTCGAGGTCGAGGCGCAGCGCTCGCCCGGCTCCAGCCGGTCGGCGTTCATCGCCAGGCACATCGAGCAGCCCGGCTCGCGCCATTCGAAGCCCGCGGCCTTGAACACTTTGTCCAGCCCCTCGCGCTCGGCCTGTTCCTTCACCAGGCCCGAGCCCGGCACGACCATGGCCAGCTTCACGTTGGACGCCACGCGGCGGCCCAGCTTCTGCACGACCCAGGCGGCGGCGCGCATGTCCTCGATGCGGCTGTTGGTGCACGAGCCGATGAAGACCTTGTCGATGTTGATGCTCTGCATCGGCACGTTCGGCTCCAGTCCCATGTACTGCAGCGCGCGCTCGATGGCGTTGCGCTTGTTGGGGTCCTTCTCCTTCTCGGGATCGGGCACGCGGTCCTCGATGCTGACCACCATCTCGGGCGAGGTGCCCCAGGTGACCTGCGGGCGCCCTTCCTCGGCGCGCAGTTCCACCACGGCGTCGAAATGCGCGCCGGCGTCGGAATGCAGCGTGCGCCAGTAGCGCACGGCCTGCTCCCACTCCACGCCCTGCGGCGCGTACGGGCGGCCCTTGACGTATTCGAGCGTGACGTCGTCCACGGCCACCAGGCCCGCGCGCGCGCCGGCCTCGATCGCCATGTTGCACACCGTCATGCGGCCTTCCATGGTCAGTTCGCGAATGGCCGAGCCGGCAAACTCGATGGTGTAGCCGGTGCCGCCCGCGGTGCCGATCTTGCCGATCACGGCCAGCACGATGTCCTTGGCGGTACAGCCGCGCGGCAGCTTGCCTTCCACCCGCACCAGCATGTTCTTTGCCTTCTTGCCCAGCAGCGTCTGCGTGGCCAGCACGTGCTCCACCTCGGAGGTGCCGATGCCGTGCGCCAGCGCGCCGAACGCGCCGTGCGTGCTGGTATGCGAGTCGCCGCAGACCACCGTCATGCCCGGCAGCGTGGCGCCCTGCTCCGGCCCGATCACGTGCACGATGCCCTGGCGGTGATCGTTCATCTTGAACTGGGTGATGCCGTAGCTATCGCAGTTGGCGTCCAGCGTATCGACCTGCAGCTTCGAGACCGGATCGGCGATGCCGTGGGTGCGGTCGGTGGTCGGCACGTTGTGGTCGGACACGGCCAGGTTCGCGCTGATGCGCCAGACGGGACGCTGCGCCAGCTTCAGGCCCTCGAACGCCTGCGGGCTGGTCACCTCGTGCAGCAGGTGGCGATCGATATAGAGCATCGTCGTGCCGTCTTCCTCGACGTGCACGGTATGGTCGTCCCAGAGTTTGTCGTAGAGCGTCTTGGCCATGGTGCGTGGCGGGCGTGCCGCCGCTCCGGCATGGAACGGGGTAGCGCCGCGTATGAGTTTGCGGGGATATTGTTTTGCAGCGCGACCGCCCTGAATGGCGCCACCGGCCGGGCCCTGTCGTGGCGCCGGCGCGGACGGATTCATGACGGGGTGGCCGGCGCGAATCGTGGCGGAAAGGCGGTCGAATCGCGGTGGCTGCAGCGATTGACTTCGTGGCCGATTATGCCACGGCACCGCGCCGGCACTGGCCTGGCGCCCGACTGTGATTGGCGAAAGGGGGATTTCGCCGATGGCGAAAAGGTCGTGTTCAACGCACCCCGCGGGACCCGCGGCCCAAAGAAAAAACCCCGCGCCGGGGAACGGTCGCGGGGTTTTCCTCGTACCGCCGCCGGTGGCCGGCGGCGATGCGAACGCTGCGCTCAGCGCGTGCCCATGTCCGGCACGTTGCGGGCGGCGGCGCCGTTGAACAGCTGGCGCGGACGGCCGATCTTGTATTCCGGATCGGTGATCATCTCTTCCCACTGCGAGATCCAGCCGACCGTGCGGGCCAGCGCGAAGATGCAGGTGAACATCGAGGTCGGGATGCCCAGCGCGCGCTGCACGATGCCCGAGTAGAAATCGACGTTCGGGTACAGCTTGCGGCTGACGAAGTACTCGTCTTCCAGCGCGATCTTTTCCAGCTCCATCGCCAGCTTGAACAGCGGGTCGTTGTGCAGGCCCAGTTCGTTCAGCACCTCGTGGCACGTCTCGCGCATCAGCTTGGCGCGCGGGTCGTAGTTCTTGTACACGCGGTGGCCGAAGCCCATCAGGCGCACGCCCGAGTTCTTGTCCTTGACCTGCTTGATGAACTCGCTGATGTTGTCGACGCTGCCGATCTCTTCCAGCATGTTCAGCGCCGCCTCGTTGGCGCCGCCGTGTGCCGGGCCCCACAGGCAGGCCACGCCGCCGGCGATCGCGGCGAACGGGTTGGTGCCCGACGAACCGGCCAGGCGCACCGTCGAGGTCGAGGCGTTCTGCTCGTGGTCGGCGTGCAGGATGAAGATGCGGTCCAGCGCCCGCTCCAGCACCGGGTTGACCTTGTACGGGGCGCACGGCGTGGCGAACATCATGCGCATGAAGTTGCCCGAGTAGGACAGGTCGTTCTGCGGGAAGATGTACGGCTGGCCGATGTTGTACTTGTACGCCATGGCGACCAGGGTCGGCATCTTGGCGATCAGGCGGATGGCCGAGATCTCGCGCTGGTGCGGATCGTCGATGTCCATCGCGTCATGGTAGAAGGCGCTCATGCCGCCCACCAGGCCCGTCAGCACGGCCATCGGGTGCGCGTCGCGGCGGAAGCCGCGCAGGAAGAACTGCATCTGCTCGTGAACCATCGTGTGGTTCATCACCGAGTTGACGAACTCTTCCTTCTGCTTGGCGTTGGGCAGCTCGCCCTTGAGCAGCAGGTAGCAGACCTCGAGGTGATCGCACTTCTCGGCCAGTTGCTCGATCGGGTAGCCGCGGTACAGCAGCTCGCCCTTGTCGCCGTCGATATAGGTGATCTTCGAATTGCAGGAGGCGGTCGACATGAAGCCCGGGTCGTAGGTGAACTTGCCGGTCTGACCATAGAGCTTGCGGATATCGATCACGTCCGGGCCGACGGTGCCCGTATAAATCGGCAGCTCAACGCTGGGGGAACCATCGGAGAACGATAGCGTGGCTTTCACATCGGACGGCGTCATGTCGGTTCCTTCTAATGCTATGAATAGTAATGTTGGCCAAACTCACACCGAGCGCAGCAGCCCTACCAGGCGCTGCATCGGGGGCGTGTCGAGCTCACCGTCCAGCTCCTTGCGCGCAAGCAGCAGGTCCATCAACTCGTTGTCGCTGAGCTCGAACAGTACGCTCAACGATGCCACATCCTCGTCGGACAGGCTCTCCTCGTAACGGTTGAAGAAACGTTCGACGATGATGTCGTTCTCAAGCAGGCCGCGCCGGGCGCGCCACCGCAGTCGCGCACGCTTGTGCGGATCGGCCTGATGGGAATAGTTCGCAGCGGGGGCTGCGTTGGTAAGGCTCTCGGTCATGGCTTGTACTTCTCGGGCGGGACGTTGCCGCCCCGCCCCTGGTGCCGCCCGGTCAGACCGCGCGGCGGACCATCAATTCACGGATCTTGCCGATGGCCTTGGTGGGGTTCAGTCCCTTCGGGCACACGTCGACGCAATTCATGATGGTGTGGCAACGGAACAGCCGGTACGGATCGTTCAGGTCGTCCAGGCGCTCGCTGGTGGCCTGGTCGCGGCTGTCGGCGATGAAGCGGTAGGCCTGCAGCAGGCCGGCCGGGCCGACGAACTTGTCCGGGTTCCACCAGAACGACGGGCACGACGTCGAGCAGCTCGCGCACAAAATGCACTCGTACAGGCCGTCCAGCTCGTCGCGTTCCTCCGGCGACTGCAGGCGCTCCTTCTCGGGCGGCGGCTCGTCGTTGATCAGGAACGGCTTGATCGAGTTGTACTGCTTGAAGAACTGCGTCATGTCGACGATCAGGTCGCGCACGACGGGCAGCCCCGGCAGCGGGCGCAGCACGATGCGGTCCGGCAGCTCGCGCATGTTGGTCAGGCACGCCAGGCCGTTCTTGCCGTTGATGTTCATCGCGTCCGAACCGCACACGCCTTCGCGGCACGAGCGGCGGAACGAGATGGTCTCGTCCAGCTTCTTCAGCTTGACCAGCGCGTCCAGCAGCATGCGCTCGTGACCGTCGAGCTCGACCTCGTAGGTCTGCATGCGGGGTGCCGCGTCCTTGTCCGGATCGTAGCGGTAGACTTCGAAAATACGCTTCATTTCTTTAGGTCCTGTGGGTCCTCTACGGCGGTGCTTAGAAGGTACGGGCCTTCGGCGGAACGCTTTCCACCGTCAGCGGCTCCATCTTCACCGGCTTGTAATCGAGGCGGTTGCCTTCGCTGTAGAACAGCGTGTGCTTGAGCCAGTTCTGGTCGTCACGGTTCGGGAAGTCGCTGTGGGCGTGGGCACCACGCGATTCCTTGCGTGCCGCGGCCGAGATCATGGTCGCCTTGGCCACTTCCACCAGGTTGGCCACTTCCAGGGCTTCGACCAGCGCGGTGTTGAAGACCTTGGACTTGTCCTTCAGGTGGATGTTGTCGGCGCGCTCGGCCACTTCCAGGATACGCTCCACGCCTTCGTCCATCAGCTTCTGCGTGCGGAACACGCCGGCATGCGACTGCATGTTGCGGCGGATGTCGTTGGCGATGTCCTGCGTGTACTCGCCCGACGCCGAGCTTTCCAGCTTCGCCAGGCGCGACAGCGCCAGGTCGGCGGCGTCGGCCGGCAGCGGCTTGTGTTCCTTCTGCTTGAGCGCGGTGGCGACGATGTGGTTGCCCGCGGCGCGGCCGAACACGACCAGATCCAGCAGCGAGTTGGTGCCCAGGCGGTTGGCGCCGTGCACCGACACGCACGAGCATTCGCCGATCGCGTAGAAGCCGTTGACCACTTCGTTGGGGTTGCCGTTCTTCGGCGTGACCACCTGGCCGTGGAAGTTCGTCGGAATGCCGCCCATCTGGTAGTGGATGGTCGGCACCACGGGAATCGGTTCCTTGATCGCGTCGACGTTGGCGAACTTCATGCCGATCTCGCGGATCGACGGCAGCCGCTTCATGATGGTCTCGGCACCGACGTGCGTGAGGTCCAGCAGCACGTAGTCGCCGTTCGGGCCGCAGCCGCGGCCTTCCTTGATTTCCTGGTCCATCGAGCGCGACACGAAGTCGCGCGGCGCCAGATCCTTCAGCGTCGGCGCGTAGCGCTCCATGAAGCGCTCGCCGTCCTTGTTGCGCAGGATACCGCCCTCGCCCCGCACGCCTTCGGTGATCAGCACGCCCGCGCCGGCCACGCCGGTCGGGTGGAACTGCCAGAACTCCATGTCTTCCAGCGGCACGCCAGCGCGCGCGGCCATGCCCAGGCCGTCACCGGTATTGATGAAGGCGTTGGTGGACGCGGCATAGATGCGGCCCGCGCCGCCGGTGGCGAACAGAGTCGTCTTGGCTTCGAGGATGTAGACCTCGCCGGTTTCCATTTCGAGCGCGGTCACGCCCAGCACGTCGCCGTCCTGGTCGCGGATCAGGTCCAGCGCCATCCATTCGACGAAGAAGTGGGTCTTGGCGCGCACGTTGCGCTGGTACAGCGTATGCAGCAGCGCGTGGCCGGTACGGTCGGCCGCGGCGCAGGCGCGCTGCACGGGCTTCTCGCCGTAGTTGGCCGTATGGCCCCCGAACGGGCGCTGGTAGATCGTGCCGTCGGGGTTGCGATCGAACGGCATGCCGAAGTGTTCGAGCTCGTACACGACCTTCGGCGCTTCACGGCACATGAACTCGATGGCGTCCTGGTCGCCCAGCCAGTCGGAGCCCTTGATGGTGTCGTAGAAGTGATAGTGCCAATTGTCTTCGCTCATGTTGCCGAGCGAGGCGCCGATGCCGCCCTGCGCCGCCACGGTGTGCGAGCGGGTCGGGAACACCTTCGACAGCACGGCCACGTTCAGGCCCGCCTCGGCGAGCTGGAGGGATGCGCGCATACCTGCGCCGCCCGCCCCGACGATGACCACGTCAAAGCGGCGACGCGGCAATCCAGTCTTGACTGCGACCATGTATTACACCCTCCAGAGAATCTGAGCAGCGTAGCCCGCGCAACCGACGAGCCACAGAATCGTAAGAACATGAAGGACCAGGCGGATGCCGGCCGGCTTCACATAGTCCATCCAGATATCGCGCACGCCGATCCAGGCGTGATAGGCCAGCGACAGGACGGTCAGGAACGTCAGGATCTTCATCCACTGGTTGGCGAAGAGCCCTGCCCACGCTTCGTACGAAGCGCCGTTCGACAGCAGGAAGGCGACCGCGAGGACGATGGTGAAGATCACCATGATCACGGCGGTGATGCGTTGCGCGAGCCAGTCTTTCACACCGTAGTGCGCACCGACGACCAGACGCTTGGGACCGATATTATTATTTGCCACCTTGGATTCTCCTCAGAACAGGCCGAACAGCTTGAGGCCGAAGACCACGGTGAGCAGCAGGCTGACGACGAGCACGGCAATCGCGGACTGGCGGGAGGCGGGCTTCTGCACGCCGACGTGCACATCCAGCAGCAGGAAGCGGATGCCCGCGCAGAAGTGGTGCAGGTAGGCCCAGATCAGCGCCAGCAGAACCAGCTTGACGAAGCCGCCGGACAGGAGATCCGAGAACTTTGCGAAGCTCAGTTCGGAAGTGACGCTCTGCTCGAACAGGTACAGAACGAAGGGAAGAAGAAGAACCATCAGCGCGCCGCTCGCGCGATGCAGGATGGACACCTTGCCGGCCCAGGGCAACCTGTAACGCGCGAGCTGCGTCACATGGATGTTCCGGAATTCCGGCCTGGCTTTTTTGACGGCTTCAGCCATGCGAGACCCCATTAGCGGTAGAACAAACTAGCGGTAAACAAAGACGCGTGCAAAACCCAGCGACACGCGGTACAGCCAAAAGCGAAACTTCATAGTGCACAAAGTGCAAAATCACGTGATTTTAGCGCCTTTGTTGCGCGGCGCACCAATAATTTTCAGCTATCGAGCACCATCATGGCGTGCACGACAAGCGTGCAAAACCGCTTCCGCCGGGACCATTCGCGGTATTTTCGGCAACAGCCAGAGCGGCTATCGCGGCCTGCGCAACAATCGTCGCGACAACCGGCGCCGCCGGCCTAGCTCAGCTCGTTGCGGTAGAAGTGGCGCGTGGTCACGTACAGGCCACGCCGCACCTCGACCGGGCGGTCGCCGTAGGTAAACGACACGCGCTCCACCGACAGCAGCGGCGCGCCCGGCTGCACGGACAGCAGCGCGGCGGTGGGCGCATCGGCGCTCACCGCGCGGATCTTTTCGGTCGCGCGGATCATCCGGGTGCCGAATTCCGCCTCGAACAGGGCGTACATCGGCCCCTTCCATTCCGTCAGCTTCTCGGCCGTCAGGCCCTTGAAGTTGGCGCCCAGCAGCCAGATCTCGTCGAGCACCGTGGCCTCGCCCGAGAAGAACAGGACGCGGCGGATCTGCACCACGCTGTCGCCGGTGCGGATCTCCAGCAGCCGCGCGATTTCCGCCGGCGCCCGCAGCCGCTTGCATTCGAGCACCCGGCTCGCGCCGTAGTGCGGTTCGCCCTCGTCGGGCACCAGCCGCAGGAAGCGGAACTTGACGCCGTCCTCGTGGTGCGTGGTGACGAAAGTGCCCTTGCCCTGGCGCCGCGCGACCAGGTTCTCGGCGGCCAGCTCGTCGATGGCCTTGCGCACCGTTCCCTGGCTCACCTTGTAGCGCGCCGCGAGGTCCATCTCGCTCGGGATCATCTCGCCCGGCTTCCATTCGCCCGACTGCAGGCTTTGCAGGATCAATGCCTTGATCTGCTGGTACAGCGGGCTGAAAGTGGGGGACGGGGCGGAGGACGATGCCGCGGAGCCCGCCGAAGCGGGGGCCGGAGCGGCGGGAGCCGGCGTCGCGGGCGCGAGCGCGCCGGACTGGGGCGGGACAGGCACCGACGTCCCGGCGCCGGACGAAGCGGCGCCATCGTGCGCTTCCGGCAAGGAAGCGGCGGCAAGGGACGAAGGTAGCGAAGGCATAGGCGGATTTCACCACAGATCGACAAAGGGCGTCCAGCCTGATATGAAACGTCTTATGTCTTATATAAGACATATGAATTGACACGTATAGTGCGTAAGCCTACACTCCCGCCAGCCCGGGACGCGCCAAAGTGGATGTGCGCCCGCGCTTGGCAGTAGACTTACGCCTTGTCGCCACCACGACTGTCGCGACCCTCGCGCCGGCCCGATGCCGCGCCCGGGGGGCCGCCTTCCCCGTCGTGGCGGCAATCCCGCTTCGGTACGTCCAGGCGCAGGCTGTCGCGGCCCGCGGATCCCGCACGCGACATGGCCGGCGCGGCACCGACCAGTTTCCCCTCTTCTCGTTTGGAGATTTACACATGGCTAAAGCCCCAATGCGCGTCGCAGTCACCGGCGCCGCTGGCCAGATCGGCTACTCCCTGCTGTTCCGCATCGCCAATGGCGACATGCTGGGCAAAGACCAGCCGGTCATCCTCCAATTGCTGGACCTGCCGCAAGCCCAGAACGCCGTCAAGGGCGTGGTGATGGAACTGGAAGACTGCGCATTCCCGCTGCTGGCCGGCGTGGTGATCACCGACGACCCGAAGGTGGCCTTCAAGGACGCCGACGTGGCCCTGCTGGTCGGTGCCCGCCCCCGCAGCAAGGGCATGGAGCGCAAGGACCTGCTCGAAGCCAACGCCCAGATCTTCACCGTGCAGGGCAAGGCGCTGGATGAAGTCGCCAGCCGCGACGTCAAGGTGCTGGTGGTCGGCAACCCGGCCAACACCAATGCCTACATCGCCATGAAGTCGGCCCCGAACCTGCCGAAGGAGAACTTCACCGCGATGCTGCGCCTGGACCACAACCGCGCGCTGTCGCAGATCGCCGCCAAGGCCGGCAAGCCGGTCGCCTCGATCGAGAAGCTGTTCGTGTGGGGCAACCACAGCCCGACCATGTACGCCGACTACCGCTACGCCACCGTGGACGGCCAGAGCGTCAAGGACCTGATCAACGACCACGCCTGGAACAACGACGTGTTCCTGCCGACCGTGGGCAAGCGCGGCGCCGCCATCATCGAGGCCCGTGGCCTGTCGTCGGCCGCCTCGGCAGCCAACGCCGCCATCGACCACGTGCGCGACTGGGTGCTGGGCTCGAACGGCAAGTGGGTCACGATGGGCATCCCGTCGGACGGCTCCTACGGCATCCCGGCCGACACCATGTTCGGCTTCCCGGTGACCACGGCCAACGGCAAGTACGAGCTGGTCAAGGGCCTGGAAATCGACGCCTACAGCCAGGAAAAGATCAACATCACGCTCAAGGAACTGGAAGAGGAGCGTGCCGGCGTGCAGCACCTGCTGGGCTGATCGCCGACGATCGCGCTTAGCGCTTTCAGCACCATGACAGACCGGGGCTGCGCAACGATTCACGGATCGCTGCGGGCCCCGGTTTTTTCATGGCGCCGCGCCCGCGAGCGGCGGCGCGGCGCCTGATGCCAACCCCTACCCCACCAAAGCCAAACGTGCATCCTTCCGAGGTCCTGTTCCAGGGCGAAGCCATACCGGCGCAGCTGCCGGTGTGCGATCACTATGCCGGCAGCGAAAAGCTGATGCGCAAGTCGCTTGCGTTGCAGCAGGAGCTGGGGCCGGTATTCGACATTACCTTCGACTGCGAGGACGGCGCGGCCGTCGGCCTCGAGCGCGAGCATGCCGAGCTGTGCGCCGCCATCATCAACGGCCCCGACAACGCCCACAATCGCGTCGGCGTGCGCATCCACGATCCGGCGCATCCGCACTGGCGCGACGACATCGATATTCTGGTGAGCCGCGCCGGCGCGCGGCTGGCCTATGTGGTGGTGCCCAAGGTCACCGACGTGGTCGAGGTCGCGCGCGTGACCGACCGGGTCAACCAGGCGGCGCGCGCCGCTGGCGTGGCCCGGCATATTCCCATCCACGTGCTGATCGAGACCCATGCCGCGCTCGAGCAGGTGTTCGACATCGCGGCGCTGGTGCAGGTCGAATGCCTCAGCTTCGGCCTGATGGATTTCGTCTCCGCGCACCACGGCGCCATCCCGGGCGACGCGATGGGCTCGCCGCAGCAGTTCGAACACCCGCTGATCCGCCGCGCCATGCTGGAGATCGCGGCGGCCTGCCACCGTCATGGCAAGGTGCCGTCGCACAACGTCAGCACCGATATCCAGCGCCCGGCAAGCGCGGGCGAGGACGCGCACCGGGCCCGCGCGGAGTTCGGCTACCTGCGCAAGTGGAGCATCCATCCGAGCCAGATCGATCCCATCGTGCAGGCCTTCCAGCCGGGGCGCGACGAGATCGGGCTGGCCAGCGAGATCCTGCTGGCGGCGCACGAGAACAACTGGGCCCCGATCCGCCACCAGGGACGGCTGCACGACCGCGCCAGCTACCGCTACTACTGGTCGCTGCTGCAGCGCGCGCACGCGACCGGGGCCGCCCTGCCCGACAATGCCCGCGAGCTGTTTTTCGACTGAGCGCGGCATGCGGCCGCGCCAGCGGCAAACCGCTGAAACAAGACGCTGACAACAACACGCTGCGCCGGCCCATGCGGGGCGGCCGGCGGCACAGGAGACACGGATGTCGAAACGCTCGCCCAAGAAAAACCACGCGCAACCGTCCGCCGAATTCGCGGGCATGTCCGGCACGCCAGACGCCGGCGCCGCCCCGGCAGCGTCCGCGCCCTTTCCCGAAGCCCACTCGGCTCCGACAGCACCCGTGCAGCCCGCCGGCCCCAAGCCCAAGAAGTCCGTGGCGCTGTCCGGCGTGACCGCCGGCAATACCGCGCTGTGCACGGTCGGGCGCAGCGGCAACGACCTGCACTACCGCGGCTACGACATCCTGGACGTGGCCGAGAGCTGCGAGTTCGAGGAAATCGCCTACCTGCTGGTGCACGGCAAGCTGCCCACCCAGGCCGAGCTCGATGCCTACAAGCGCAAGCTCAAGGCGCTGCGCGGGCTGCCCGCCAACGTCAAGGCCGCGCTCGAATGGGTGCCCGCCTCGGCCCATCCGATGGACGTGATGCGCACCGGCGTGTCGGTGCTGGGCACCGTGCTGCCGGAGAAGGAGGACCACAACACGCCCGGCGCGCGCGATATCGCCGACCGCCTGATGGCCTCGCTCGGCTCCATGCTGCTGTACTGGTACCACTACAGCCATAACGGCCGGCGCATCGAGGTCGAGACCGACGACGAATCCATCGGCGGACACTTCCTGCACCTGCTGCACGGCGAGGCGCCGTCGGCGCTGTGGGAGCGCGCGATGCACACCTCGCTGATCCTGTACGCCGAGCACGAGTTCAACGCC
>NZ_CAJZAH010000005.1 GCF_914271545.1 Cupriavidus respiraculi | reverse complement strand
GGAGGTGGTGGTGGAATACCCGATCGGCCACAAGCGCCGGCGCGCCGACGGCATTCCGCTGCTGGTGGAGAAATTCCGCACCAACCTGGCGCGCCGCTTCCCGGCCAGGCAGCAGGAGGCGATCCTGGCCGTGTCGCTGGACCAGGCCCGGCTCGAGGCCATGCCGGTGCACGAGTATGTGGATCTGTATGTGATCTGACGGCCTCGGCCGGGCGGCTCCCGCTGCGTTGTGTGCCGCTTCGCCGGCGGCCTGGCACAGGTCGCCGGCCAAGGCCGGTGGTATGTCGCCCCGGCCGCTAATTGCATTTTAAGAAAAGGGCCGGCGGCCCTTTCTTCTTTTTGCGGGGTCTCAGAACAGCACGCTGCTCATCAGGGCCTTGGCCACGACCGTCGCTTGTTCCGCGTCCTCGCCATAGACCGACACATCGGTCACCACCTGCCTTTGTCCGCGCCGCACGACGATGGCCACCGCGCGCAGCGCGATACCGTTGGCCGGCGCCAGGTACTGGATCGACAGCGAGCTTGTGGCCCCGCCCCGCACGGTTGCCGGATCGGCACCCGATGCCGCCGCCGCGGCGCCGGCAATATCGATCAGGGTGGCGATCACCCCGCCATGCACCGTATCGCGCACGGTCACGTTGTCCGGGCTGAACGGCAGCACGAGTTCGACATGGTCGCGGGCCAGCGTGTCGAGCACCTCCCCTTGACGGCGCGCCACGGGCGAGGCGATCAGGATGGCTTCCACCATCTCGCGGATGCGCGCCGGAACGGCGCTATCGTTGTCGGCGGTGCTCGCGCTCGGCGTGGCGGCAATGGATGGCAGCATCGGGTCTCCTTGGCGGTGACAATGAGGATGTGGCTAGCGTAGCGGCGAGGCGCGCCGCCGCTCAATGACTTCGGAGGTAATCGCGCGCCTCCCGCGGCCGGGCGCCGCCGCCCCTGCGCTTATAATGTCGCCCCAGCCGCCGACCCCTTCCACGATGCCGACCACACCGCCCGATCCCCTCGCTCCCGCCCCCGTGGACAGTGGCGACGAACGCCTGTTCGACCGTCCTGACAGCCCGTGCATCGGCATCTGTTCGACCCTGTTCGACGACATCTGCCAGGGCTGCGGGCGCACCGCGATGGAAGTCAGCAACTGGGTGTTCCTGAGCGATGACGAGAAGCAGGCGGTCTGGGAGCGCATCACGCGAGAAGGCACCGCACGGCGCTTCCGGCAAGGCTGACCGCCGCCCTTCCCTCCAACACTCTACTGTCCGCTGGCCGCCTTGGCCGGCACCAGCACCAGCGTCTCGAAGGCATCGCCGCCCGCCTGCCGCCGCGCCCTGTCCAGCGTCACGAATTCCACCCTCGCCCAGCGTTCCGTCCAGTCGCGGTAGTGCGCCGACAGGACATTGCCCGACTGCCCGGTCGAACTGATGAAGCGTGAAGCGTCCAGGTCGGCCAGATCGTAGATCGCCCGCAGGCTGGCCGCGTGGACGTTCTCGAACGGCGTCGCGTCGTCGCGCAGGTTGTGGCGGCCCACATTGACCGTGTAGGTATCCCCGCCGGTCGGCACCTTGACGTTGAAGAAGCCCGCGAGCGACGGCACCTTCGCGAACGGCTTGTGCTCCGAGCGCGCCGCGTGGGCCGGGCCCCAGCGCCAGCGGTCCGGATCGTCGCCGTAGCGCTGCGCCAGGTCGGCCAGCGCCCGGGTCCATGCCAGCGCCACCGCGTCGTCGCAGGTTTCCCGGGCCGGCGTGGTGGAGTCGTCGCACCAGAATGCCCCCAGTCCCTCGGGATCGCGCAGCACGTTGAGCATCGGCTGCTGCACGTTGCGCTGCTCCCACATGCGGCCGAACACGCCCTCGCCCACCTTGTCCTGGAACAGCACGCGAGACAGTTCGCGCAGCCAGGCCGTCGCCACCAGCGGCTCCACGCGGTCGGCGCGCATGGCGCCGTCCCAGCGGCCCAGGGCGTCGAACAGCTCGCGCTCGCGCCGCGGGCGGGCCGTATCCTTGGCCACGCCGGACGCCAGCAGCAGCGGCAGCGCGTCGCGCACCGCCAGCGAGACCACGTCGCGCTGGATGGCCGCGAACGAGTCCATATGGTGCCGCGGGGTCGCGTCGATCAGCGTGCGGATACGCTGGTAGCGGTACGGCACGGTCCATTCGCTGGTGATGAAATACGGGTAGTCGTCCGCGACGATCTTCTGGTTGGCGGTAACGATCACGCCCTCGGGCGGGTTGTAGCTGCGGGGCAGTTCTTCGAACGGAATGAAGCCCGGCCAGTCGTAGCGCGCATCCCAGCCCGGCGCGGGCACCAGCCCCTTCAAATCGTTGCTGGCGCGCCGCAGCGGCACGCGGCCGGGCGCGATGAAGCCGATATTGCCGTCCACGTCCGCGTAGACCATGTTCTGCTGCGGCGCGTGGAAATCGCGCAGCGCCTCGGTAAAGCTGGCCCAGTCGGTCGCCTGGTTCAGTTTCAGGCCCGCCTGCAGCGTCAGGTCGTCGGGCCGCAGCGCCGCCCATTGGAACGCGATGGCGTACTGCGCCCCGAGCGGCGCGGCGGCGGTGGCCAGAGGCTCCGCCACATCGGAAATGACGGGGCCATGGCGCGAGACGCGTACGCGCAGCGTCACGTCCTCTGCATCCTTGACGCGGATGGTTTCGGTGCGGGTCTCGAAGGTGGCCCAGCCGGTGGGCGTCTGATAGCGCTCCGGATTGCCCGGCTGGATCCGCTCGATGTACAGGTCTTGCACGTCCGGCGCGGTATTGGTGAAGCCCCATGCGATCCGCGCGCCGTGGCCGAGCACCACCAGCGGCATGCCGGGCAACGTCGCGCCGGACACATCGAGGCCGGGGGCCCGCATGCTGGCGAAATACCACAGTGCGGGCGCCTGCAGCCCCAGGTGCGGGTCGTTGGCCAGCATCGGCTTGCCGGAGCGGGTGCGGCTGCCCGCCACGACCCAGTTGTTCGAGCCCATGCCCTCGACATAGCCGGCAGGCGCCATGGCCTCGACCCTGGCCATTGCGGTGGCGAGCGGCGCCAGGCGGCGGTACAGCGCGGCATAGTCCATCGTACGCAGCGGCTTGTCGCCCGGATACGGCGCCAGCAATTCGTTGATGCGCGACACCGGCAGCGTCTGGGCCAGCCGCATGCGCAGCGTCTCCTGCGTCCAGTTGCCGCCAAGGTCCCAGGCCATCATGGTCTGCCAGGCCAGCGTGTCGGCCGGCTCCCAGCGCTCGGGCTCGGTGCGCAGGATCAGGAATTCCGGCGGCAGCGGTCCCTTGCGCGTGGCGATGGACGCATTGACGCCATCCGCATACGCCCGCAGCGCGTCGCGCGTCTGCGGGGTGGCGCGATCGAAGATGGCTTGGGCATTGCGGCGCACGCCCAGGGTGCGCAGGAAGCGGTCGGTGTCGAGGGCGCCGGCGCCCAGTATCTCGGCGAGCCGGCCTGCCGCGATGCGCTTGTTCATCTGCATCTGCCACAGGCGGTCCTGCGCATGCACATAGCCGAGCGCGTAGTAGGCATCGAGCGGGTCAGTGGCTGTGATATGCGGCACGGCGTTGCGGTCGCGCACGATGGTGACCTTGCCGCGCAGGCCCTCCAGGCTCAGCGTGCCCGCGGTCAGCGGTTGCGATGCCTGCCGATACCAGACGTAGGCGGCCACCGCCGCCATCAGCGCCGTGCCGGCGACGATCACCCCCGTCCAGGCCAGCCGTTTCAACCATTGCATCGATCGCTCCTCCCGAACGCTCGCCCTTGCCTGCGGCGCTCCTTGTTGTTCTGTCCCGCTACCGACCCGCACCGCATCGAAGCGCCACATTATCGCTCACGAAAAAATGCCCGGACCAGCCGGGCATTGGTGGGGTTCAGCCTCGCTACGCGGCGCCGTCAGGCCGCCGGCTTCTTCAGCTGGAGAGCCTTGTATTCGAGGAATTCCTCGATGCCGTACTTGCCGGCCTCCCGGCCGATGCCGGACTGCTTGAAGCCGCCGAACGGTGCCAGCATATTGAACTGGCCGCCGTTGATATCGATCTGGCCCGTGCGGATGCGCCGCGCCACCCGCAGCGCCCGCGCCTCGTCGCCGGACCATACGCCGCCGGCCAGCCCGTAGATGCTGTCGTTGGCAATGCGCACCGCGTCTTCCTCGGTGTCGTAGCAGATGATCGACAGCACCGGGCCGAAGATTTCCTCCTGCGCCACGGTCGCGCGGGGGTCCACGTTGCCCAGCACGGTCGGCTTGACGAAGTAGCCCTTGTCCAGCCCCGCCGGCGCTTCCGGACCGCCGGCGACCAGCTCGGCGCCCTCGTTCAGGCCGCGGTTGATATAGCTGACCACCCGCTCCTTCTGCGTGGCGGAGATCAGCGGCCCGAGCCGCGTGGTTTCCTGCAGCGGATCGCCCACGGTATAGCCCTCCACCACCTTGGCCGCCAGCGCCTTGGCTTCCTCGTAGCGCGAGCGCGGCACCAGCATGCGGGTATGGGCGGAGCAGGTCTGGCCGGAGTTCAGCAGGCAGGCGCTCAGCGTGCCCTTGACCGCCGCGGGGAAGTCCGCGTCGTCGAGGATCACCGAGGCGGACTTGCCGCCCAGCTCCAGCGCCACGCGCTTGACGGTCTGCGCGGCCAGCTCGGACACGCGCTTGCCGGCGCGGGTCGAGCCGGTGAAGGACACCATGTCGACTTCCGGATGGCTGGCCAGCACCTCGCCCACCACCGGGCCATAGCCGGTGACCAGGTTGAACACGCCGGGCGGCAGCCCGGCGGCCTCGATGACCTCGGCCAGCACGAAGGCGTTCAGCGGCGCGACCTCGGACGGCTTGAGGATCACGGTGCAGCCGGCGGCCAGCGCGGGGGCGACCTTCAGCGTGATCTGGTTCAGCGGATAGTTCCACGGCGTGATCGCGCCCACCACGCCCACCGGCTCGCGCACCACCAGCGAATTGCCGACCTCTTCCTCGAAATCGAAGCTCTCCAGCAGTTTGGCCGTCTGTCCCCAGTTGTAGACGGGTCCCCCGACCTGGATCGCGCGCGCCAGCTTGATCGGCATGCCGACCTCGCCCGCGATCAACTGCGCCAGTTCCTCGGCGCGGGCCTTCAGCCCCTCGGCGACCTTGCGCAGGTATTCGGCGCGCACCGCCGGCGGCGTCGACGACCAGCCGTCGAAGGCGGCGCGGGCCGCCTGGATGGCGTCCTCCGCGTCGCGGGCATGGCCTTCCGGAATCCGGCCCATGACCGCCTCGGTGGCGGAGTGCGTGACATCGATCAGCCCCTTGCCATGCGGGCTTACCCATTTACCGTTGATATAGTTTGTCTCGTTGTTGCATAGCCACAGTCCCCAAGTGAGTCGATCGGCGGTTGCAAATCTTGTTACTTTTTATAAGTGCCCCACATTGTAGAACCGTTTTCCCGCAAGGATTTCGCGGCGTCGCCGGGGCGTTCAACGAGATGGCGATAATCGGCCGGCCGGCCCGCTTCTGTCGCGACACCCTGCCGCCCCGCACTACCCGCTGCACTGCGCAAAGAAAAAGGCCGGCGTCGCCGCCGGCCTTTCGCAGTCCATCCGCGCGATTCGCGCACTCAGTCCGCAATCCCCTGCGACTGCAGGTATTCGTCGTAGGTGCCGCCGAAATCGGTCAGCGTGCCGTCGGTGCGGATCTCGATCACGCGCGTGGCCAGGCCGCTGACGAACTCGCGGTCGTGCGAGACGAAGATCAGCGTGCCGGTGTACTTGTCCAGCGCGATCTGCAGCGATTCGATGGATTCCATATCCATGTGGTTGGTCGGCTCGTCGAGCGCCATCACGTTGTGCCGGCCCAGCATCAGCTTGCCCCAGATCATGCGGCCCTTCTCGCCGCCGGACAGCACCTTGACGGACTTCTTGATGTCGTCGGCCGAGAACAGCAGGCGGCCCAGCGTGCCGCGCAGCGACTGGTCGTCGTCGCCTGGCTGCGTCCACTGGCTCATCCAGTCCATCAGGTCGCGGTCGTCCGGGAATTCCTCGTAGGTGTCCTGCGGCATGTAGCCCACGTTGGCGTTCTCGGCCCACTTGACCGTGCCGCGGTCCACCTCGACGCCACCGCGCACCGCGGAATTGAGCAGGCAGCGCAGCAGCGTGGTCTTGCCGGCGCCGTTCTCGCCGATGATCGCCACGCGTTCGCCGGCCTGAATCGACAGGCTCAGGTTGTCCAGGATCTTGCGATCGTAGGTCTTGGTGACGTTCTCGGTCGACACGGCCAGGTTGTGCAGCTTCTTCTCGAACTCGAAGCGGATGAACGGGTTCTGGCGCGACGACGGCTTGATGTCCTCGACCTTGATCTTGTCGATCTGCTTCAGGCGCGAGGTCGCCTGGCGCGCCTTGGACTTGTTCGCCGCGAAGCGGCGCACGAAGTCCTGCAGCTCGCCGATGCGCTCCTTGGCGCGCGCGTTGGCGGCCATCTGGCGTTCGCGCGCCTGCATGGAGGCTTCCATGTAGTCGTCGTAGTTGCCCGGGTAGACCTTCAGCGTGCCGTAGTCCATGTCGGCCATGTGCGTGCACACGGAGTTCAGGAAGTGGCGATCGTGCGAGATGATGATCATGGTGGAGTCGCGCTCGTTGAGCACGGTTTCCAGCCAGCGGATCGTGTTGATGTCCAGGTTGTTGGTCGGTTCGTCCAGCAGCAGCACGTCCGGATTCGAGAACAGCGCCTGCGCCAGCAGCACGCGCAGCTTCCAGCCCGGCGCCACGTCGCTCATCTTGCCCTGGTGCTGGTCGGTCGGGATGCCCACGCCCAGCAGCAGTTCGCCGGCGCGCGACTCGGCCGTGTAGCCGTCGTACTCGGCGTACTTGGCCTCCAGTTCGGCGGCCTTCATGTAGTCTTCGTCGGTCGCTTCCGGGTTCGCGTAGATGGCGTCGCGCTCGGCGGCCGCGGCCCACATCTCGGTATGGCCCATCATCACCACGTCCAGCACGCGCATGTCCTCATAGGCGAACTGGTCCTGGCGCAGCTTGCCCAGGCGCACGCCCGGTTCCAGCATCACGTTGCCGGAGCTGGGCTCCAGGTCGCCGCCGAGGATCTTCATGAAGGTGGACTTGCCGCAACCGTTCGCGCCGATCAGGCCGTAGCGGTTGCCTTCGCCGAACTTGACCGAGATATTCTCGAACAACGGCTTGGGGCCGAACTGCATGGTGATGTTTGCGGTAGATAGCACGTCGTAGACCTTCTGTGGTGATGCGGTAAAAAATGCGGTAAGCGAATCGGAATGGCGGCGCCGGCAATACGTCGGTGCGGTAGTGCGTGCGCGTCAGACCTTCGGGATGGGCGCCGGCGCGGGCGGCTCCGGTCGAAGCCGGTCGCGTGCCTGCGCGGCGGGCAAAGGGCCCGGCGGCGCGAGCGGCATGAACTTGGGGAATAGCCGGCGATTTTACCACCCTCGCGCGCCGCCGGCAGCGCGGATGGTGTCTCAGCCGGCCGCCGGCAGCGTCGGGTAGCCGGAAAACTCAAGCCTGAAGCCGTCGGCATGCGGGCGCAGCAGCGCCGGCGCGCCCACCGGCAGCGTCAGCTTGCGCGGGCAATGGCCGAACGGCAGGCCGGTCAGCACAGGCACCGGCAGCCGCTCGCGCAGGTACGACACCACCGCGTCCATGTCGTAGCCGTTGTCATAGTCGGTGGTGCGGTAATTCGAGAAATCGCCCAGCACGATGGCGCGCTGGGTATCGAGCACGCCCGCCTGCCACAACTGCAGCAGCATGCGCTCCACCCGGTACGGCGGCTCGTTGACGTCCTCCAGGAACAGGATGCCGCCCTCGACGCGCGGCATGAAGCGCGTGCCGAGCAGGCTGCAGATCATGGCCAGGTTACCGCCCCACAGCGTACCCGACACTTGGGCCGGGAGGGTTTTCCCGCCGGCCTGGGGCGCCGCCACCTCGATGGCATGCGCGTCGTGCCGCAGCACCGTCTCGAAGTGCTCCCACATGAAGGCATCGGCCACCGGCGCGCCGAAGTCGGCCAGCAGCATCGGGCCGGCAAAGCTGACCGCTCCTGTCTGCGCCAGCAGGCCGAGCTGGAACGCCGTGAAATCGCTATGGCCAACGATGACCGTGCCGTTTTCCCGTGCCTGCCGCGCGATGCGGGCGAAGTCGATGCGATCGAGCAGGCGCGCGAGGCCATAGCCGCCGCGCACGGCCAGCGCGAGTTCGCCACGGCCGCCGCTGCCGATGGCATGCAGGTCCGCCAGCCGCTCCTCGTCGGTGCCGGCGAAGCGCAGGTAGCGGCGGGCCAGAACCTCGGGGTTGCCGATCCGGTAGCCGTGCGCGGCCAGCCAGTCCACACCGCGCGCGGCGACCGCGTCATCGTGCGGATAGCCCGATGGCGCGACGAGGCGGACGGTGGTGTGCGGTGCTGCGCTCGGCTCGGTCATGGTTTAGGGCTCGGGTTCGACGTTGGGTCAGCCGGCGTGGCGGGACCGGCTGGCGCGGCCTGCTGCGCCAGCTGCTGCGCTGCCAGCTGGGCGGCCTTCTGCGCCCGGCGCTTCGCGCCGAAGAAATCCTTCAGCATTTGCCCGCACTCGCCGCCCAGCACGCCCCCGGTCACGGTGGTCTGGTGATTGAGCCGCGCCTCGGCGAACAAGTCCACCACGCTGCCCGCCGCCCCGGTCTTGGGATCATGCGCGCCGAACACGACGTGGCGCATGCGCGCGTGCAGGATCGCGCCGCTGCACATGGCGCAGGGCTCCAGCGTGACATACAGCTCGCACTCCGGCATGCGGTAGTTGCCGATGACCTGCGCCGCGGCGCGCAGCGCCTGCATCTCGGCATGGGCGGACGGGTCCACCGAGCGGATCGGCAAATTGTGGCCGCGCGCGATGATGGCGTCGTTCCACACGACGACGGCGCCCACGGGCACCTCGCCCGCGGCTTCGGCCAGCCGCGCTTCCTCCAGCGCCGCGCGCATGAAATGCGCGTCGCGCTCGGCGGCGCCCGGGCCCGTGAACCGCGGCGGCAGCGATGCCTCGCTCATGGGCCCGCGCTCAGTCCTGCGCCGGCAGCGTCGCCGGCGCGGTGACCTCGGCCCAGCAGTTGGGCGTCTCGAACAGCACCAGCCGGGTCAGTTGCAGCTGATGGCCGAAGCAATCCTTGAACACCGGCGCCAGCATGTCGAAGGCGATCTGCGCGAGATTCTCCACGGTCGGGATCGCGTCCAGCACGACGGTCTTGTGGCCGTCCATGCCTTGCAGGAACGCGAGCAGCGCGCTGTCGCCGCGATGGATCAGGAAGGCGTGGTCCCACTGCGAGACCAGATGCTCGTTGGCCAGCGACTTGATGTCCCCGAAGTCCAGGATCATCCCTTCGTCCGACGCGCCCTCGCGCCGCAGCACCTCGCCGGACAGCGTCAGGTCCAGCCGATAGCGGTGGCCGTGGATGTTGCGGCACTGGCCGCCATGGTTCGGGATGCGGTGGCCGGCATCGAATTCGAGCCGGCGCGTGATGGAGACTTGCTTGTTCATGAGTACCGGTGCCTACCGGATGCCGAGCATCTTGTGGGTTTGCAGCGAAAGGCGCCAGCGCGGATGGCGCTGGCAGAAGTCCACGGCGAGCGCGGTATTGTGCCGGGCCAGCGGACCGTCCATGGGCTGCACGAGGAAATAGCGGAAATCAAGCTGCTCGTATGCGGCCAGGTCCTGCCCGTCCTGCGGGATCACGACCTTGAGCTCGTCGCCGCGCGTGACCACCAGGTCCGCGCCCATCTTGGGGCTCACGCAGATCCAGTCGATGCCCTCGGGCACGGCGATGGTGCCATTGGTCTCGATGGCGATCTCGAAGCCGCGCGCGTGCAGCGCGGCGATCAGCGGGGCATCGAGCTGCAGCAGCGGCTCGCCGCCCGTGCACACGACCAGCGGCCGGCCGCCCGCGCCGTCGGGCCATTGCGAGGCGACCATGTCGGCCAGTTCATCCGCGCTCTTGTACTTGCCGCCCAGGGTGCCGTCGGTGCCGACGAAATCGGTGTCGCAGAACTGACAGACCGCGCGGGCGCGATCTTCCTCGCGGCCGGTCCACAGGTTGCAGCCGGCGAAACGGCAGAACACCGCGGCGCGGCCCGCGTTGGCGCCCTCGCCTTGCAGCGTATAGAAAATTTCCTTGACGGCGTAAGTCATGCTTGCGGTCTGAGCGACCTTGAATTCGTGGTGTTGGGGCCGGGTCCGGTGCGAACGCGGACCGTCGTGTCGAATAGGGGCCCCTCGGGGCCCGCCCGTTTGGGTCAGGGCTGAAACGGCGGCCCGCGCTGGAGGATGCGGAACGACGCGGGGACGAAGCGAGCCCGGAAAGGGCCTTCGCCGGGCCTCGGCCAAGCGCGCGAGTATACCAGCCCCGCCTTTTCCGTGCCGGGGCCGCGCCGACGCCTCAGACGGCCTCGGGATAGCCCTTTTCCAGGCTGCTGCCGAGGAAATCGAGAAAGCACGCGATGCGGGCCGACAGCTGCGTATTCAGGTAATAGACCGCGTGGATGGGCTGGCTGACCTCCAGCGTCTCGCGCGGCAGCACCTGCACCAGGTCGCCGCGCCGGCGGTCGGCGCCCGTCATGAAATCCGCCAGGCACACCACGCCCTGCCCGGCGAGCGCGAGCTGCCGCAGCGTCTCGCCGCTGGAGGCCGCCACGTCCGGCACGATCTGCATTTCGTTGCCCGCCTCGTCCCGCAGCGGCCAGCGGTTCAGCGTCTCGGGCTGGGTGAAGCCCAGCAGCGAGTGCTGCGCCAGGTCGGCCACGCGCCGGATGCGGCCGCGCTCCTTCAGATAGGCGGGGCTGGCGAGCACGCGCAGGCGGCTGCTGCACAGCCGCCTCGCGTGCAGCGTGGAGTCGCGCAGCGCGCCGATGCGGATTGCCACGTCCGTGCGGTGTTCCAGCAGGTCGATGATCTGGTCGCTGGTGTTCAGCTCCAGCTCGATCTCGGGAAACTGCCGGCGGAATTCGCCGACCAGCGGCACGATCACATGCAGCATGAAGGGCGACGCGGCGTTGACGCGCAGCTTGCCGGCGGGCTGCTGCCGCCGCAGCGCCATCTGGTCCTCGGCCAGCTCCACCGATTCGAGAATGCCGCGGGCATGGGTCAGCAGCGCCGCGCCCTCCTCGGTAAGCTCCAGCCGCCGGGTGGTCCGGCGCATCAGCGCGGTGCCCAGCTTCTCCTCCAGCCGGGCCAGCGCGCGGCTCACGCCCGAGACCGTCTGCTCCAGTTGCTCGGCGGCGGCCGTGATGGAGCCGCTGTCCACCACGGTGACGAAGGCGAGCAGTTCTTCCAGCGTGATTTTCATGGCGGGGATTATTGACTACCGATCAAGTATTTTTGCCATATTAGCCCATTAATCTGCAAAGGCGGCACCGGCACAATGCGCTCCATTCTGTTATGGAGGCCATCATGCCAATCGCCCTGCTCGCGCTGACCATCAGCGCGTTCGCCATCGGAACGACGGAATTCGTGATCGTCGGACTGATTCCCACCGTCGCCGCCGACCTCGGCATCTCCCTGCCCTCGGCCGGCCTGCTGGTCAGCCTCTATGCGCTGGGCGTCGCCATCGGCGCGCCGCTGCTGACCGCCCTGACCGGCCGCGTGCCGCGCAAGCTGCTGCTGCTGTCCCTGATGGCCGTCTTCACGCTCGGCAACCTGCTGGCGTGGCAGGCGCCCAGCTATGAATCGCTGGTGATGGCGCGCATCCTCACCGGCCTCACGCACGGCGTGTTCTTCTCGATCGGCTCGACCATCGCCACCAGCCTCGTGCCCAAGGACAAGGCCGCGAGCGCCATCGCGATCATGTTTACCGGCCTGACCGTGGCGCTGGTGACCGGCGTGCCGCTGGGCACCTTCATCGGCCAGCATTTCGGCTGGCGCGAGACCTTCCTCGCGGTGTCCGTGCTGGGCGCCATCGCCTTCGTCGGCAGCGCGCTGTTCGTGCCGTCGAGCATCCGCCATACGCCGCCGGCTTCGCTGCTGCAGCAGGCCAAGGTGCTGGCAGAGCCCCGGCTGCTGCTCGTCTACGCCAAGACCGCGGTCGGCTACGGCGGCAGTTTTATCCCGTTCACCTTCCTCGCCCCGATCCTGCAGGACATCTCCGGCTTCAGCGCCAACATGGTGGGCGTGGTGATGCTGGTGTACGGCGTCTCGGTGGCCTTCGGCAATATCTGGGGTGGCAAGCTGGCCGACCGCCTCGGGCCGATCCCCGCGCTGAAGACCGTGTTCCTGCTGCTGGCCGCCGTGCTGTTCGTGCTGACCTTCACCACGCCGCATCCGTGGCTGGTGTTCGCCACCGTGCTGGCCTGGGGCGCCGTCGCCTTCGGCAACGTGCCGGGCCTGCAGGTCTATGTGGTCAAGCAGGCGGAACGCTTCACGCCGCAGGCGGTCGATGTGGCATCGGGCCTGAACATCGCCGCGTTCAACCTCGGCATCGCCGGCGCCGCATGGGCTGGCGGACTGATCGTGACCCATGTGGGCCTGCAGCACACGCCGTGGATCGGCGCGCTGGTGGTGCTGGTCGCCTATGGCCTGACCGCGCTGAGCGGCCGGCTGGACCGCGCCGACGGCATCGAACACAAGGGCGGCACCGCGCTGGCCGCCGGCATGCACTGAAGCAAACGCTGTATCGGCGCGCGGGCCCCGCGTCCCGCGCCGCGCAATTTTTCTCTTTCACCGAACAAGGACCATCATGCATATCCCCGCCATCGGACTCGGCACCTTCCGCCTCAAGGACCAGCAGGTCATCGACTCCGTCACCACCGGCCTCGAACTGGGCTACCGCCATATCGACACCGCGCAGATCTACGGCAACGAGGCCGAGGTCGGCAAGGCCATCGCCGACAGCGGCGTCGCACGCGACTCGCTGTTCGTCACCACCAAGATCTGGACCGAGAACCTGGGCCGCGACAAGCTGATTCCGAGCCTGAAGGAAAGCCTGTCCAAGCTGCGCATGGACCAGGTCGATCTGACGCTGATCCATTGGCCGGCGCCCGGCGATGCGCTGCCTGTCAGCGCCTATATGGAAGCGCTGGCCGAGGCCAAGGCGCAGGGGCTGACCCGGGCCATCGGCGTCTCGAACTTCACCATCGCGCACCTGCGGCAGGCCATCGACGCAGTGGGCGCGGCCGAGATCGCGACGCAGCAGATCGAGATTCACCCCTTCCTGCAGAACCGCAAGCTGGCCGACTTCACGCGCAGCCAGGGCATCCACGTGACCGCCTACATGCCGCTCGCGTACGGCAAGGTGATGCAGGACGCCGAGCTGCAACGGATCGCGCAGGCGCATGGCGTATCGCCGGCGCAGGTATCGCTCGCCTGGCTGCTGCAGCAGGGCTTCGCCATCATCCCGTCGTCCACCAAGCGCTCGAATCTGGAAAGCAATCTGCGCGCGGCGGATGTGGCGCTGTCGGACGCCGACATGCAGGCGATCGCGGCGCTGGACCGCAACGAGCGGCTGGCAAACCCGGACTTCGCGCCGCGCTGGGACTAAGGGCACACCCCTGGGACGGCGTGCGCCCCGCAGGGCTAGCGCAGCCCCAGGTAGTCGCGCTTGCCGATCTGCACACCCTTGTGCCGCAGGATGTCGTAGGCGGTGGTGATGTGGAAATAGAAGTTCGGCAGCGCAAACCCGAGCAGATACGCCTTGCCGTCGAAATACATCGGCTCGGGCGGCACCTTCAGTTCGATCCTGCGGGTTTCGCTGCCTTCCAGCTGCGCGGGCGTGATGGTCTTCAGGAAGGCCACGGTCTTCGCAATCCGCTCCTGCAACTCGGCGAAAGTCGTCTCGGTGTCCGCCATGCCCGGCACCTCGATGCCCGCCAGACGCGCGGCGCAGCCCTTGGCCGAATCGCTGGCGCGCTGGATCTGCGCCGGCAGCGCATCCATGTCGCTGACCAGCCGGGTCTGGATCAGGTCGGCCGGGTCCATGCCCTGCGCCTGCGCGTGCGCCGCGCCCTTTTCCAGGATGGCGGACAGATTGTTCAGCGCGCGAATGAACAGCGGCACGGAGGCTTCGTACATCGAGAGGGACATCGTCTGTGTTCCTTGCGTAAGGGAAATTGCGTGGATCTTGGGGGATGGCGCGGGTGGCGTTGCCCCGGCAGCGCCACCGGCGCCGGCCGTAAGGATAGATCACCCGCGCCGTAGCCGCAGGCCGCTCCTTAGCGCTCGCCGGCTACCGCTCTCCCAGCAGCGGCGAGCGTCCGATCGTGGTGGTGCCGCTCTTGAGCTTGGGCGGCTCGGAGAACCCATCGAAGGCCGCGCCCGGCTGCCAGTCGCCCACCGCGTAGACGCGCTTGTCGCGCAGACCCTGCACGCCTTCGGCCCATGTCATCAGCATGCGCTTGCCAAGCTCCTCGAAGCCCGGATGCGTGCGCATGGCCTCGCGCACCTGGGCGCCGACGTCCGACACCGCATCGCTGATCGCCTCCACCAGCAGCGCCTGCTCGCGCGGCGGGATGCCGAAGGTCGCGGCGATGAAGTTCTGCAGGTTCCTGCCCGGCTTCCAGGTCTTCTTGCCCATGAACTCGATGCCTGGCGGGTTGTGCTGGAAGCCGGCATAGACCGCCGTAGTGAGCATGTCGTAGGCCGGCGCCAGATGGACGTCGGCACGCGTGGTGTACAGCAGCGCCAGGTTCTTGGCGTGGCAGTCCGCGTTGCGCAGCGCGTAGGTCAGCAGCAGGATCGTCGCCATCTGGCGGAAGGTCTGAAGGCGCCGGCTGCCGGGCACATGGTCGCGCACGGCGCGCGCGATGCGCTCCCAAGTGGTTTCGTACTTGGCCGCGGGCCGCAGGCCCAGCAGGGCGCAGAAATCCTCCATGCCCCAGTGCGGCAGCCCGTCCGCGCCGACGTCGAAGCGATGGACCACCAGTGCCTGCCCGTCGTCGGACACCTCGGTCCTGGCGGTGGGCATCACGCGCGCCGCGACCTGCATGCACAGATGCTCGTTGAGCGCGACGAAAGGCAGCCGGCTGCTGGAGCCCTTGACGATGTGCCGCCGCGTGACGACGCTGGCCTTCCTGTGCAGGGTCAGCGGCGGGGCCCCGCCTGCTTCGATCTCCGCGTCGAGAAATTTCGGCACGACGCCTGACACGCCGCTGGTGGCATGCCGGCGCACCAGCTCGGCGAAGGCCGCCTCGGAGTTGTCGCCCTTGAGCAGCGCCGCGACCTCGACCGGATCGGCGGGCTCGTCCAGCGTCGCACCGGGCGCGGCCACCTGCAGCCGCCCGACCATGTTGCGGCCGATCACCGACAGCAGCGCGATCGGGCTGGCGCCGATATGCGGACCGAACTGTTCCTGCAGCACCTGCAGCAGATAGCCCTCCGGCAGGTTCATCTGCAGCACCGGTGGCAACTGGTCGTCCCATACATACGATTCGGTACGCACCGGCATCGTCAGCGAGACGAAGTCGTCGGTGGCCGCATCGGCGTGGTAGGTCAGCACGCTGCGGAAGTCCCCCGCCTGCTCCAGCACCGCGACATCGCGGCCGAGCACATGGACCGACAGTTTCATGCGCGCCCTCCTGCCGCCGTCTCACCGCCGCCGCGTTCGCGGCGCAGCTGGTCCAGCGTGCCGGACTGGCCCTGCGCGGCGAACTCCAGCTCCATGCCCAGCGTGGCCAGCACGGCGAGCAGCTTGCGCGCGCCGAACTCCGCCACCCGCCCGCGCTCGAAGCGCGACAGTGTTTCCGCGGGAATGCCGGCCTGCACGGCGACATCCGCCTGCTTCAGGCCGAGGGCACGGCGCCTTTCGGCCACGGCTTCACCCAATTCGAACAGGGTCTGCATTTGATGTATATGTCAATAAACTGGGATAGACATCGTATTATTGACGTAAATATCAAGCCCGCCAAGAGAAATCAAACAGCCGGCTGCGCACAGCACGATTCTCTACCGATAATTCAATTATCCTTGTATCATCGAACCATGACCGAAGATCGTGCCGTCGCCGCTCTTGCCGCCCTCGCCCATCCCCAGCGCTTGCGGGTATTCCGCGCCCTGGTCGTGGCGGGCCCTGCCGGGCTCCTGCCCAGCGTGCTGGCCGAACAGCTCGGCGTGGCGCGCAATGCCATGTCCTTCCATCTGAAGGAGCTCGCCCGGGCGGAACTCGTCACCATCGAGCAGCAGGGCCGCAACCTGATCTATCGCGCGGCGTTCCCGCAGATGAACGGCCTGCTGGGCTATCTGACCGAGCACTGCTGCGAAGGCAGCGGCTGCGATGCGGCGCTGCCCGCGGACAAACCCGTCTGCATGGCGGTCTGAGTCCTTCTTCCCTACCCGTTCACGACCCACCTTCACGACCTCACCATGAGCGAAATCACGATCTACCACAACCCCGCCTGCGGCACTTCCCGCAACGTGCTGGCGATGATCCGCAATAGCGGCGAAGAGCCGCGGGTCATCGAATACCTGAAGACGCCGCCGGATCGCGCCACGCTGGAAGCGCTGATCGCCTCCATGGGCATTCCCGTGCGCGAGGTGCTGCGCGCCAAGGCGCCGCCTTACGAAGCGCTGGGCCTGGCCGATCCGAAGTGGACCGATGCGCAGCTGATCGACTTCATGCTGGAGCATCCCATCCTGATCAACCGTCCCATCGTGGTCACGCCGCTGGGCACCCGCCTGTGCCGGCCGTCCGAGGCGGTGCTCGACATCCTGCCCCAGCCGCAACGCGGCGAATTCAGCAAGGAAGACGGCGAGCGCGTGATCGATGCCGAGGGCAAGCGTGTCTGAAGCCGTCTCCCAATGGGCCGACGACCTGCCCAATCTCGATACGGCGCTGTTCGCGATGCCTGACAGCGCGCGCCTGTGGCCGCAGCATCGCGCCACGCACGCGCCGCGCTTCCTGCTGCTCTACGGCTCCTTGCGCGAGCGCTCCTACAGCCGGCTGGCGGTGGAGGAATGTGCGCGGCTGCTGCGCGCGCTGGGCGGCGAAACGCGAATCTTCGACCCGGCCGGCCTGCCCCTGGCAGATGGCGCGCCGGAGGACCACCCCAAGGTGCGCGAGCTGCGCGAACTGGCGACGTGGGCCGAGGGCATGGTGTGGTGCTCGCCGGAGCGGCACGGCGCGATGACCGGCATCATGAAGACGCAGATCGACTGGATTCCGCTCTCGGTAGGCGCCGTGCGGCCAACCCAGGGCAAGACGCTGGCGGTGATGCAGGTATCTGGCGGATCGCAGTCGTTCAATGCCGTCAACCAGATGCGCGTGCTGGGGCGCTGGATGCGGATGCTGACCATCCCGAACCAGTCGTCCGTGGCCAAGGCGTATCAGGAATTCGACGAGCACGGCAGGATGAAGCCGTCGCCTTACTACGACCGCATCGTCGACGTGATGGAGGAACTGATGAAGTTCACGCTGCTCACGCGCGACGTATCGCCCTATCTGGTGGACCGCTACAGCGAGCGCAAGGAAAGCGCCGAAGCGTTGAGCCGCCGGATGGCACAGCAGTCGCACTGAGCATCGTCCTGTGGCAAGGGCCCGGCGTGGCGGCGGTATCCGGCCGCCGCCGCGCCGCCGCCGTCACGGATTGCCATTGCCGCCGGACGATCCGTACACCTGTCCGGTGGCGAAGCTCGATTCATGCGAGGCAAGCAGGACATAGATGCCCGCGATCTCGGCCGGCTGGCCGGGCCGCCCCATCGGCGTGTCCCCGCCGAACTGCACCAGCTTCTCCGGCGTCTGCCCGCCGCTGGGCTGCAGCGGCGTCCAGTAAGGACCGGGCGCCACCGCATTGACGCGGATGCCTTTGGTCGCGACCTGCTTGGCCAGCGACTTGGTGAACGCGACGATGGCCGCCTTCGTCTGCGAATAGTCGAGCAGGTGCGCAGGCGGATCGTATGCCGTCACCGACGCGGTGTTGATGATCGAGGCCCCCGGGGTCAGATGCGGCATGGCGGCCTTGGTGATCCAGAACATCGCGTAGACGTTGGTGCGGAACGTGGCGTCGAACTGCGCGGTGGTCAGATCCGTGATGGATTCGACCGCCTGCTGCATGCCGGCGTTGTTGACCAGGATGTCCAGCCCGCCCAGCTGCTGCACTGCCGTGGCGACCATCTTGTTGCAGAACCCCTCGTCGCGGATATCGCCCGGAATGGTCACGGCCTTGCGCCCCGCCGCGCGGATCAGCGCCACGACTTCCTGCGCGTCCGATTCCTCCGCCGGCAGGTAGCCGATGGCCACATCCGCACCTTCCCGCGCATACGCAATCGCCGCCGCGCGCCCGATGCCCGAATCCCCGCCGGTGATCAGCGCCTTGCGGCCCAGCAGCCTGCCGGTGCCCTGGTAGGTGCCTTCGCCATGGTCCGGCCGCGGCTGCATCCGCGATGCGAGCCCGGGCGGCGACTGCGTCTGCCGCGCAAAGGGCGGCTTCGGATACTGGTCCACCGGATTGCGCTTCACGGTCTGGGCCGGGGCGCGCTGCGCACCGGCCGCGGCGCCCGTCTGCGCCCCTGCCGGAACGGCCACCGCCGCCACCAGCCCCGTGGTCACGCCGCCGACGAAGCGGCGCCGGCTAGTCGATGCATGGTCGGAATCGGCCATTGGTATCCCCAAAAGGAAAAAGGGGCGGCAGGCGCCGCCCCGGGCAATGGCTTACTTGTCGTTGCCGACCTTCTTGTTCAGGTCGCGCGCCATCTGCAGGTGATGCTCCAGGTCCGGCACATGCTTGGCGGCGAACGCCTTCACATCGGGGTCCTGCGCGCGCTGCGCCGCCTCCCTGAACTGCTTGAGCGTGGCTTCGTGCGCGGCGACGCCGATGCGGCTGCTGTACATCTTGTCGAACTTCTCGCCATCGAGCACGCTCAGGGCCTTCATCTCGGTCCGCTGCATCACCGAGGGCTCGGTGGGCGGCGTGTAGCCCTTGGTCGAGGCCAGTTGCTTCAGTTCATCGTTGACCTTGGTGTGGTCCTTGATCATCTGCGCTGCGAACGACTTCACGTCTGCGCTGGACGCCTTCTGTTCCGCCAACTTGCTGGCTTCTACCTCGGCCAGGCCCCCCTGGGCCGCGTTTTCGAGGAAGCTGCGGTCGGTGCGGTTCAACTGGCTCGTATCCTTGGCACCGTTGGCCGGCATATTGCTGCCCCCGGTGCTCTTGGGCGCGGTGCCGGTGGTCTGGGCCATCAGGCCGGACGACAGCAGCAGCGAGCAGGCAACGGCGGTGGCGAGGGTTGCGGTACGAATGCGCATGGCATCTCCCTGTTTCAGTGGATGATGCGCAGCATTCTGCAAATTCCGCGCCCGCGCGCCCGGACCGCCCCGGCTCGCGCGAGCGCGGCGATGCCGGCGTCCGTGCGGACCGGCCATCGCGTAATAAGTGCATGGCAGAGTAAAAAGATGCTTGCGTTCGCGTGTCGCCATGATGGCGCCACGAGGGCGCCATCATGGCGATCAGATAGCCTGCCCGCCGGAGACTTCGATCCGCTGCGCGTTGACCCAGCGGTTGTCCTCCGACAGCAGGCTCGCGATCATCGGGCCGATATCGTCCGGCAGGCCGACCCGGCCCAGCGCGGTCATCGCGGCAAACGCGCGGTTCAGCTCGGCGTCGTCGCGTACCGCCCCGCCGCCGAAGTCGGTTTCGATGGCGCCCGGGGCCACGCTATTGACCGCGATGCCGCGCACGCCGAATTCCTTGGCCATGTAGACGCTCAGCACCTCGACCGCGCCCTTGACCGCGGCATAGGCGGCATAGCCGGGATAGGACACACGCGTGAGGCCCGACGACACGTTCACGATGCGGCCGCCGTCCGCGAGCAGCGGCAGCAGCGCCTGCGTCAGGAAGAACACGCCCTTGAAATGAACATTGACCAGGCTGTCGAACTGCGCCTCGGTCGTCTGATCGATCAGCGCGTAGTCGCCGTGGCCGGCGTTGTTGACCAAGTGGTCGAACGTCTCGCGCTGCCAGCCCTCGCGCAGCGCCTGCCGCACGCGCGCGGCGAAAGGGCCGAAACCGGCGACGTCGCCGCTGTCCAGCTGCAGGGCGATGGCCTTGCGGCCCATGGCCTCGATCTCCGCCACGACGGCCGCGGCCTCGTCGGCGCGGCGCTGGTAAGTCAGAATGACGTCGCCGCCGCGGCGGGCGATGCTCAGGGCGGTGTTGCGGCCAAGTCCGCGGCTGGCGCCGGTAACGATAGCGATCTTGCTCATGATGCGGGCTCCTGTCATGGGTGGGTTGGAACAGAGCCGATTATTCCGAGCCAGCGGCTCCGTGTCGTTGCCGAAAACTCGGCCTTGCTTGCCCGATTCTCCGAACGCCACGAACGTTCGCGCAAAACCGATTACGATCGCGCCATGACAGATGCCCTGCTCGATGCCGTTCGCCGCTACGTGCAGACTTATGCCGATCCGAGCGGCCTTGCCCAGACGCCCATCCCGGGCGTGACGACCATCCGCGCCACCGCGCCGAGCGGGCTCGTCCATGCCGTGTCCCGTCCGCTCGTCTGCCTGGTCCTGCAGGGCAGCAAGGAGATTGCCATGGGGACGCAGACATTCGCGTTCCACGCCGGCGATTCGATGCTGATCACGGCGGACGTGCCCACCGTCAGCCAGGTCACGCGGGCCAGCGTGGCCCAGCCCTATCTGTCGCTGGTGGTGGATCTGGACCTGGCGGTGATCGCGGAACTGGCGGCACAGATGCGGACGGCGCCGCCGGCGGACGGCGGTCCGGTGCGGGCCGAACCGACGGAGGCGGAGGTCGCGGACGCCGCGCTGCGCCTGATGCGCCTGCTGGAGCGGCCCGAAGCGGTGCCGGTACTGCATGCGCAGCGGATGCGCGAGCTGCACTACTGGCTGCTGGCCGGCCGGCACGGGCCCGCGATCCGCCGGCTGGGCTGGCCCGATGGACCGGCGCAGCGCATCGCGCGCGCGGTCGCGGTGCTGCGGGCGGATTTCATGCGGCCCTTGCCGGTGGACCGCCTTGCGGCGACCGCCGGCATGAGCGCCTCGTCGTTCCACGAACACTTTCGCGCCATCACGTCGCTCTCGCCGCGGCAGTTCCAGAAGCAGCTGCGCCTGATCGAGGCACGCCGCCTGATGATCGCCGAGGGCGCCACGGCCAGCGGCGCCGCGTTTACCGTGGGGTACGAGAGCGTGTCGCAGTTCACGCGGGAATATCGCCGGATGTTCGGCCTGCCACCGGCCCGGGATACCGATGCGGCCAGGAGCGCCGCCTCGGAACCGGCGCGGCAGGTGGCGGCGCCGTAGGGCGCGGCCTCAGTCCTTATTCCCGGGCTGGCGCTTCAACGGCAGCCGCCACAGCTCGTAACGCTCCTCGCCCGCCTTCACCGCGCCAGCGAAATGCTGGTTCAGGTTGCTGGCCGTGAAGACGAGGCTGCCGTCGGCGGCAATCGCCGGCGTGTCCGGCCAGCGCACGCCCTCGTCGGCGGCGAGCCGCGCCATCGATCCGCTGCGCGGGTCGTACTTCACGATGCCGTTGTGAGTCACGTCGGTGACGTACACGTTGCCGTCGCCGTCCGTCACGATGCCGTCCGTATTGCCGCCGACATCGCCGAGATTCCGGATGGCCGCCGAGATCGCGTCCGCCTTCGCGCCTGCATCGCGCAGCAGCCGGGTCGGCACGGCATGGGCGCGCGTGCCCGTCGTCACCGTCCAGTACAGCGTGCCTCCATCCGGCGACAGGGCGATGCCATTGATGCCAAGCACCAGCGGTTTGCCGGGCCACACCTCGGCGCCGTGCGAAACCACGCTCGCGCCCGGCTCCGGCATCAGCGCCGGATGCTGGTCCAGTACGCGCCGCGCACGCCCCGAAGCGAAGTCCACCACGAGAATGGCCGCCTGGTTCCGTGGCGCGCTGCGCAGGCCGCTGTCCGACACGTAAGCGACGCGGCGGCGCTCGTCGACGACGATGTCGTTCAGGAAGCTGCCCCGCCGGTCGGCGACGCCGTCGAGCCCGAGACGCCTGACGATGCGCCCCGTCCGCAGGTCGTACACCATGATCTTCTGCGCGCCCGCCGGCGCCTCTGTCTCGCCCGCGACGAAGCCCTGGTCCAGCGCCCACAGCCATCCGTTGCGACGGTCGATATGAAAGCCCAGCACATTGCGCAGGTGCGCTTCGGGGGCAGCGCTCACCGAATTGCCCCGCACCGAGGGAAATGCCGTGAGCCGCGCGGGGCCCGAGGTGGCATCGAGATCGAGCACGCTAAGGGTGGCCGGCGCATCGGCCGCGACCAGCCGGGGCGTGCTGACGAACGCCCGGCCCCGTGCATCGAAATGGATGCCGGCGATCGGCGCGTTCACCGAGCCCGCGAAGGGCGCCGGATTTGCGCCGTCGCGCGGCGGCTCCCAGCTGACGCCGGTGTAGCTGCGCCAGCGCTCCAGGGAAAGCTCCTGCGCCGCGTGGGCCCAGGGCGATGCGCTGGCCAAGGCAGCCGCGGCGAGCGTGGCGGCCATGGCCAGGCCGATGCCGGGGGTGGCGCCGTGGACGACGGCCGTCTTGCTCTTTGACTTCAGATCCATGGTTGTTCCTTCAGTGAGGTCAGTGCGAACGCCCTGCGATCGCGGCGTCCATCCCATGCCCGGACTTTATTGCTCACGCCGGCGGAGATAAACTCGGCCCTCGGGAAATCATCTGTTCTTCTGGAGACAAAATGAGCCGTCGGTTCGACTACCTTGGCGATGTGGAAGGCTTCCTGGCCGTGGCCGAAAAAGGCTCGTTCACGGCTGCGGCCGTCGCGCTGTCGACCACACCCTCGGTACTGAGCCGCGCGGTCACGCGGCTGGAGGCCAGGCTGGGAAACCAGCTGCTGCGGCGCACGACCCGCCGCATCGGCCTCACGGATGCCGGCCGTCTCTACGTGGAGCAGGCGCGCGCCGCCTTCACGCTGCTGGACGATGCCGAGCGCGAGGTGCAGGGTCGGGAAGGCGCGCTCACGGGGCGGGTGCGCCTGAGCGTGCCGACGACCTACGGCCACCACCGGCTGCCGCCGCTGCTGGCGCGCTTTACCGCGCAGTACCCGCAGGTCAGGGTCGAGCTCAATATCACCAACCGCAACGTCGACCTGGTGTCCGAAGGGTTCGACCTCGCGATTCGGCTTGGCCACCTGCCGGACAGCGGACTGGTGGCGCGCACACTGGAAGAGGCACCGCTGTGCCTGGTCGCCGCTCCGGCGTACCTTGAACGCGCCGGAACGCCGCGCACGCTGGAAGAGCTGGGGCGCCATGCTTGTGTGCCCTTCGTCATGCCGAGCACCGGCCGTCGCGCGCCATGGGTGTTTCGCGACGGGCAAGGCGATATCGAGTGGATGCCCCCAGCCACCGTCGAGGTGTCCGACGACGTGCTCGGCGTCGTGTCGCTGGCCGAACTGGGCATGGGGATCTGCCAGAGCTACGACTTCATCGTGCGCGACGCCATCGCGCGCGGGCGGCTGGTGGAGTTGCTGCCGCAGCTGCGCGGCCGCACGCGGCCGTTCTCCGTGGTCTATTCCCCGCACCGCCGCCAGTCGGCGGCGGCGCGCGCGATGATCGAGGTGCTTACTGCACGGACGGCGTAGCCGCCGCCTCTACCGCCGCCTCTCCCGCCGCGGCGCCCCGCACCAGCCAGTCGCGCGGCGACATGCCGATCCTCGCGGCAAACGCCCGGGACAGTGCCGACGGGTTCGCATAGCCGAGTTCCTCGGCCAGGATCTTGATCGGGCGCCCCTCCCGCAGCCGGCTCTGCGCCAGCGCCATGCGCCACCCGGTCAGGTAGTCGGCCGGCGTCTGGCCCACCAGTTCGCGGAACGTCGTGGCGAATGCGGTGCGCGACATGCCGGCTTGCGCGGCCATGCGCTCGAGTGTCCATGCCTGGCCCGGCGTGTCGTGCATGGCCACCAGCGCGCGGGCCAGGCGCGGGTCCGACAGGCCGGTGATCAGCCCCGGGCGCACGCCCGCTTCCTGCGGATGATCGAGCAGCCAGCGCAGCAGCTGCAGCACCACCACTTCGAACAGCCGGTCCGCCAGCAGGCGCTGGCCGCAGCGCACGCGCTCGGTTTCCGCGAACAGCAGTTCCAGCGCGGGCCCCAGCCCTTCCACGCGCGCCAGCGGCAGCGCGATCAGCGTCGGCAGTGCGCGGGCCAGCGGGTTGTACGCCCCGCCGTCGAAGCGCAGCCGCGCGCAGGTGAAATCGGACCCGCCGACCGGCGGATTGTGGAAGCGATGGGTAAAGGGCCGCGGGTAGAGCAGCAGCGTCGGTTCGTCGAAGTGCATCACCTCGGGCACATCGCGCGCGACGGGGTGGGTCACCTTCAGCGAGCCGCGTCGCAGGACGTGCAGGTAGCCGTTGCCTTCGCCCGCGTCGAAATGGTCGATGCCGCAGAGCGCCCCAGCGTGATGCAGCTGCGCATGGACGCGGAAGCGTTCGAGGATGCCGGACAGGCGGTCGATGGGCGGCGTGTCACGCATAGAACGAATTGGTATGTTTGGTGTACGAAACGATCCCAATGATACGCCCAGGCCGGGCACACTGCTTCCAACGAATCGGCAAGACAGCACCACAAGCCATGCCGCTTCGCTACCAGTGTTTCCGAACCAAACCCCAATCTCAAGGAGATCGTCATGTCCCGCGTCAGCATCCAGACCGAATCCGCACCCGCGGCCAGCCAGCCCCTGCTGTCCCAGATCCATCAGGCCTTCGGCGCCACGCCCAATATGTTCAAGGCCGTCGCCAACTCGCCCGCCGCCCTGCAAAGCATGTGGGCCGCCTTCGGCGCATTGGGCAGCGGCACCCTGGGCGCGCGGCTCGGCGAGCAGATCGCCGTGGCCATCGCCAACCGCAACCGCTGCGAGTATTGCCTCGCCGCGCACACCGCGCTGGGCCGCAAGGCCGGGGCCTCGTCGGCCGAGATGGCCGATGCCCAGGGCGGCCGCGCCGCGGATCCCCGGACCGCCGCGGCCCTCGCGTTCGCGATCAAGATGGTCGAGCAGCGTGCGCAAGTGACCGACGCCGATATCGCCAGCCTGCGCGAGAACGGCTTCGGCGACGAGCAGATCGTGGAGATCATCGCGCACGTCGCGCTGAACCTCTTCACCAACTACATCAACGTGGCGCTGGACGTGCCCGTCGATTTCCCCAAGGTCGCGCTGAAGTAAGCGGCAAGCCCGATGGCGCCCCGCCCCTCACCGGGGGCGGGGCGCCATCGCGTTCATTCCAGCCGGTCCAGCCAGCCGCCGATCACCTCGCGCGCCGCCCTGGCCAGCACCTCGCCATGCCGCCGCGCGTCCTCGCGCACCGCGCGCGGATCGACTCCGGCTTGCAGCAACTCGCTGCAATGGCCCACCAGCCACCGTTCGATCTGGCTGGCGTCGGCTTCCAGGTGGAACTGCAATCCCAGCACCGCATCGCCCACCGCGTAGGCCTGCTGCGCGCACTGCGCCGTGCTCGCCAGCAACGTGCCGCCGGCGGGCACATCGAAGCGGTCGCCATGCCAGTGCAGCACCGGCACGCCCGCGAGCGGCGCGAGCACCGAGTCGCGGCCCGCCTCGGTCAGCGTCACTTCGCCAAAGCCGATCTCCTTGAACCCCATCGGCGCCACCGGGACCCCCAGCGTCCGCGCGATCAGCTGTGCTCCCAGGCAGATGCCCAGCAGCGGTCGCCCGCTGGCCAGACGCCGCTCGATCAGCCCCAGTTCGGTGCCAAGGAAGGGATAGACGGCCTCGTCGTAGGCGCCGATCGGGCCGCCGAGCGCGACCACCAGATCGGGCGAGTCGATATCGACGGCCGACAGGTCGTCGACGGCCGGGTCCGCATAGCGCACCGCGAAACCGCGCTCGCGCAGCAGTGGCTCCAGCGTGCCGAGGTCTTCGAAATGGATGTGGCGCAAGGCCAGCGCGGTCTTCATGCAATCGCTCCGATCAGGTGGATGACAATGTGGGGCCCGGTTGGCGGCCGAGTCGGGCCTCCGGCCAGTAGTGGTTGTCCGGCACGTCCCGCGCACCGAAGATGGCCTGCCCCACGCGCACGACGGTGGCGCCCTCCTCGATGGCCAGCTCGAAGTCGCCGGACATCCCCATGGAAAGCTCGTCCATCGCAACCCCTTGCGGCGCTTGCTGGCGCAGCCGCTCGCGCAGCTCGCGCAGCCGGACGAAACAGGGCCGCACCAGCGCCGGGTCGGCCGAAAACAGCGCCAGCGTCATCAGCCCGCGCACGCGCAGCGCGGAAAACGCAGGCAATTGGCGCACGAAGCGCGCCACATCGTCCGGCGGCAGCCCGAACTTGCTGGCCTCGTTCGAGGTATTGACCTGCATCAGCACGTCCAGCCCGCGTCCCTCGGCTTGCAGGCGGCGATCGAGCGCCTCGGCCACGCGCAGGCTGTCCAGCGCCTGGAATTCGCTGGCAAAGCGCGCGACCAGCTTCGCCTTGTTGGTCTGCAGATGACCGATGACCGACCAGCGCAGGTCCGCCAGATCGGCCATCGCCGCCGCCTTGCCCTCGGCCTCCTGCACCTTGTTTTCCCCGAGCTCGCGCAGACCCGCTGCGTAGGCGAGGCGGATGCGCGCCTCGGGCACGGTCTTGCTGACCGGCAACAGCCGCACTTCGGCCGGATCCCGGCCCGCGCGCCGGCAGGCGGCCGCAATGCGGTCGCGCACCGCCGCCACGTTGCGACGGAAGTCCTCGACGCTGTGCGCCGCGGGATAATGGGTGGAATGCGGAAGGTCCATGGACAGGTCCTCGGTGCGCTGCTACATTGTCATAGGACAAAGTATATATCGCCATGGGACAAACGGAAATCACCGGCACCACCGCCGCCGATATCTTCGACAGCATCCGCCGGGAGGCGCATGCCGGACGGCTGGCGCCGGGCCAGTCGCTGCCGCCGGTGCGGGAGCTGGCGGAACGGCTGGGCGTCAACCGCAACACCGTGGCCGCCGCATACCGCCGGCTCGTCGCCGCCCACATCGCGCAGACGCTGGGCCGCAATGGCACCGTGATCCGCTCGTCGGCCACCGCCATCGAACAGGAGGGCCTCGCACCGGGGTCGCCGCTGGTCGACCTTGCCGGCGGCAACCCCGACCCGGCGTGGCTGCCGGATCCACTACAGGCGCTGGCGGCACAGGGCTACCAGCCCACGTTGTATGGCGAACCGGTATTCGACGCGGAACTGGAACGGCTCGCGCGGCAATGGCTGGAACCGGACTGCCGCCCCGGCTACCGCCTGACGCTGACCCACGGCGCGGTGGACGCCATCGAGCGGCTGCTCGCGGCGTATCTGGTGCCGGGCGACAAGGTGGCCGTGGAGGACCCGTGCTTCCTGGGCAGCCTCAATATCCTGCGCTGCACGGGTTTGCAGGCGGCGCCGGTGGCAATGGACGCGCGCGGCATGCTGCCCGACGCCCTGGAGGCCGCGCTGGCCGCGGGCGCCCACGCGGTACTGTGCACGCCGCGCGCGCAGAACCCCACCGGTTGCAGCCTGACCGAGAAACGCGCCCGCGAGCTGCGGCGCGTGCTGGTGCGCTATCCGGACGTGCTGGTGATCGAGGACGACCACTTCGCCCTGCTCGCGCAGTCGCCCTACTGGTCCATCGTCCCGCCCACGACCGCGCGCTGGGCACTGGTGCGCTCGGTCTCCAAGGGCTTCGGCCCCGACCTGCGCGCCGCCTTCCTCGCCAGCGACGACGGCACGGCCCAGCGGCTGGCGATGCGGCTCGCGCCGGGCACCAGCTGGGTCAGCCACCTGCTGCAGGCGGCCCTGCGCGGGCTGCTGGGCTCGAAACGCGCCATGGCGCGCATCGGCACGGCGGGCAAGACCTACGCGCAGCGGCGCGACGCGCTGATCGCGGCGCTGCGCGCCGAGGGGCTGACCGCGCTACAGCCCTGCGATGGTTTCAATGTGTGGGTGCCCTTGCCGGCGAATGCGGACGCGGCCCGCGTTGCGCAGGCACTGGCGAGGCTTGGATGGAACGTGCGTACCGGCGATGCGTTCGCGATCGCGTCGGCGGTGCCGGCGCTGAGGATTACCGCGTCGGCGCTGGAGGCGGCTCGGGCGGCTGACTTTGCGAGGCAGTTGAGCGCGTGCCTGCAGTCAGCGTGAGTGGAGGTATTGATAATCCGCCCGCCATCACAGAGGGCGGCTCATTGCGGAGTGCACGACGAAGAACGGCGCGCGGGCGTGAACCGCGAACACTATCCCACGACGGCAGTGAAGTCGATGCCCCGCACCAACCGCGCCCCCAGCCGCTTGTCCTTCAACTGCTTCAGCCACCAATCCAGTCCACGCCCCTGATGGTCGCCGCGCCAAGCCACGAAGAGTTGGTTGGGCTCGCGCGGATCGACCATCTCCTTCTCGATCAACTCGCCGCGCTCGAGTAAGCCGGCGATACGATCGCGCGGTAACCAGCCGACGCCCAGACCCTGGCGCTGGGCCTCGATCTTGGCGCGCATACTTGGTACGGCAAGCGTGGCTTGACCGCTCTGCACGCCATAGCCGCGCACATCCGACCTGCGCGAAGAATCGGCCACGACGATCGATCGGTGTTGAATGACTGCATCCCGGTCCAGCGGCTCCTTCGCCTTGGCCAGCGGATGGCGCGACGATACAGCGAAGACCCAATCCATCACGCCCAGTTCGAACCAGCGCAGCCCGGGAATTACCGGCGGCTCGTTAGTGGCGCCCACCACCAGATCGGCACGGCCTTCGCGCAATGCATCCCAGGTGCCGGTCAGCACCTCCTGGGTAAGGCGGAGGGTAACGCCGGACTTCAGTGCATCGAACGCCTGGATCACCGGCACCAGGGTTTCAAATTCGAGCACTTCATCCGTAACGATCCACAAACGGTCTTCCCAACCACCCGCCACCTGCTTGACTCGCTGCGTCAACCGGGAGACGTCCAGCATGACACGGGCAGCCTCCTGGGCCAGCAGCTGACCCGCTGGCGTGAGCTGCAGCCGGTAGCGGCGTCGGTCGAACAGCAGAGCGTCGAACCGTTCTTCCATCTGCCTCGCGGCATGCGACACCGTGGACGGTGCTTTGCGCAATCGAACTGCGGCACGCGACAGGCTCCCGGTATCCCGGATGGCTTCCAGCAGGGCCAGTTCATCGATGGACAACATGTTCGATTCCTTCGCACGATTTCATCACGAACATGATACGTAAAGCTTCTGACGCTGCGCCATTATTCAGATACAGCAATTCGCTGATTTCGAAGGAGAAACTCATGAACCGCTTTTCCGATAAGACCGTACTCGTCACCGGCGGCAGCAGTGGTATCGGCCTAGCCTCCGCCAAAGCTTTCGCCGCCGAAGGCGCCCGCGTCGTCATTACGGGCCGGGATGCCGCCGCCCTGGCACAAGCTCAGGCCGCGGTGGGCGGCAACGCCATTGGTCTGCGCAACGATGCAGGCAACCTGGCCGATGCCAAGGCGCTGGCCAGTAGGCTTGCCGAACTGGACCTGCGCCTCGATGCCGTTTTCCTCAACGCCGGCGTGGCCAAGTTCGCCGCCTTTGCGGATGTGGACGAACGCCTGTGGGAGCAGATATTCGACACCAACGTCAAGGGCCCCTACTTCCAGCTCCAAGCGCTGCTGCCGCTGCTCAACCCGGGAGCGGCCATCCTGATCAATGGTTCGATCAATGCTCGCATCGGAATGCCGAATTCTTCGGTCTACGCGGCCAGCAAGGCCGCGGTCATCTCGCTAGCCAAGACGCTGTCGGCGGAATTGCTGCCGCGCGGCGTGCGGGTCAACGTGGTCAGCCCAGGGCCGGTCGCCACACCGATCTACGGCAAGTTGGGGCTGGATACGTCTGCGCAGGAGGCCACAGCCGCGCAGATCCAGAGCCAGATCCCGCTCGGGCGCTTCGGCACGGCGGAAGAGATCGCGGCGACGGTGCTGCATCTGACGGCGCCGGAGTCGGCCTACATCGTGGGCTCCGAGATCATTGCCGACGGCGGCATGAGCCAACTTTGACTCAGGCCCTCTGACTCCGGGGAGACGATCGAGAATGCCTCCCTGCGATTCATGCAATTCGCAATGGCTGCCGCGCTGATGGTCGACCAGGCCAGCTGGTGCATTCCAGCCTCGAGGGCCTCATCGTCAGGGGCTCGGGGCATTGGCTGTGATGGAGGAGGCTCCGCAGCAGGCCATGCCTGCGCTCGCCGAATTTCCGAGGCGCTGAGAGATCTGGGCCCATGCCGGCCGAGCGAGGTCGGCATCGACGGTTCTGCTCGCTGCAAGCTGAAGAGAAACGTGACTGTGCGCGGCCGCCCTTCTCTGGATAGCGGCCGAGGATGCGCAAGCCCCGCGGAATCAGCAGGAAGCGCCCGGTGGACGTGTCATGGACGGCTCGATCACTGCGGCGAGACCTTTACCGTCAAGGACGGCAAAGGTCTCAAATGGGGAGCGAGTGTGTCTCAACCGGTCTCGAATTCTTACCGCCAGTGCCACCGTCAACTCGTTTCGCGGGCCGGCGCTAGCCACCGATAGATGCCGTGACGCGTTTTTGCCTGTCGAATCAACGCGTTACGACGATTTCTCGATAACTGGCGATAGTCTTCGAAGGACGTCCACTCACTCCCACTCGATCGTCGCCGGCGGCTTGCCCGACACGTCGTACACCACCCGGTTCAAACCCCGCACCTCGTTGATGATGCGGTTCGACGCGCGGCCCAGCAGCGCGTACGGCAGGTGTGCCCAGTGCGCCGTCATGAAGTCGGTGGTCTGCACGGCGCGCAGCGCGACGACGTAGTCGTAGGTGCGGCCGTCGCCCATTACGCCGACGGACTTGACCGGCAGGAACACGGCGAAGGCCTGGCTGGTCAGGTCGTACCAGCTCTTGCCCACCTGGTCCTCGGTGCACAGGCCCGCGGCGGCGTCCTGCGCCGTGGCGATGGTGCCGCGCAGTTCCTCGATGAAGATCGCGTCGGCGCGGCGCAGCAGCTCGGCGTAGTCGCGCTTGACCTCCCCCAAGATGCGCACGCCGAGACCCGGGCCGGGGAACGGGTGGCGGTAGACCATTTCGGGCGGCAGGCCGAGGGCCACGCCGAGCTCGCGCACTTCGTCCTTGAACAGGTCGCGCAGCGGCTCCAGCAGCTTCAGGCCCAGCGTCTCGGGCAGGCCGCCGACGTTGTGGTGGCTCTTGATCGTGGTGGCCTTCTTGGTCTTGGTGCCGCCGGACTCGACCACGTCGGGGTAGATCGTGCCCTGCGCCAGCCACTTGGCCTGCTTCAGCTTCTTGGCCTCGGCCTGGAAGACCTCGACGAATTCGCGGCCGATGATCTTGCGCTTCTGCTCGGGGTCGGTCACGCCGGCCAGATGGCCGAGGAACTGTTCCGAGGCGTCGATATGGACGACCTTTGCGTGCAGGCGGCCGGCGAACATCTCCATCACCATCTTGCCTTCGTCCAGGCGCAGCAGGCCGTGGTCGACGAAGACGCAGGTGAGCTGGTCGCCGATGGCGCGATGGATCAGCGCCGCGGCGACCGACGAATCGACGCCGCCGGACAGGCCCAGAATGACCTCTTCCTCGCCGACCTGCTCGCGGATGCGGGCCACCGCCTCCTCGATATGGTCGCGCATGACCCAGTCGGGATTGGCACCCGCGATCTGCAGCACGAAGCGCTCCAGCAGCTGGCGGCCTTTGACCGTATGGGTGACTTCGGGGTGGAACTGCACGCCGTAGTAGCCGCGCGCCTCGTCGGCCATGCCGGCGATCGGGCAGCTCGGCGTCGATGCCATCAGCTTGAAGCCGGGCGGCAGCTCGGCGACCTTGTCGCCGTGGCTCATCCAGACCTTGAGCATGCCGTGGCCTTCCGGCGTGGCGAAGTCTTCCAGGTCCTTGAGCAGCGCGGTATGGCCGCGGGCGCGGACCTCGGCGTAGCCGAACTCGCGGTGATCGCTCCACTCGACCTTGCCGCCCAGCTGCACGGCCATGGTCTGCATGCCGTAGCAGATGCCCAGCACCGGCACGCCCAGGTCCCATACCGCCTGCGGCGCGCGCAGCTGGTGGTCTTCATAGGTGCTGGCGTGGCTGCCCGAGAGGATGATGCCCTTCGGGTTGAACTCGCGCACGAACGCGTCCGACACATCGTTCGGATGGATCTCGCAATAGACGTGGGCTTCGCGAACGCGGCGGGCGATCAGCTGGGTGACCTGCGAGCCGAAATCAAGGATAAGGATTTTGTCGTGCATGATGGGCGGGTGGCGTATCGACCGGATCGGGCTCGGTCACCACTTCCGTGCCGGGACCATAGCCGGGCGGCGGCGTGACGACCGGCTCGCGCCGGAATTCTGGGGCCTGGTACGGACGGCCGGCGGGCGTCGCCGGCACCGGGCCAATATCGTGGGTCTTGTCGTTCTGTCGGGCTTTACGTTGTTCGCGCTCGCGGATGCGGATGGTCTTGGCCGTGGGCAGCAGCATCAGCGCGAAGATGCCCAGCATGGCCGCCAGCAGCCACAGCCAGATCTTTCCCGCGCCCTGCACCGGCAGGTCCAGGAACACCAGCCATGCCGCGACGACCATCGCGCTGACCACGTTGACCTGGCCCATGGTGCGCCCGACGGCGGCGGCCAGCTCGCCGTGGACCGTGGCCTGCCATGACAGCAGCGCCATGCCCACCAGCGCCACGCCGAGCAACTGGCCATACATGGCCGGCTGCGGCTGGGGCAGCTGCAGCGCGCTGTACAGCGTGGCGAACGGCGCGACCAGCAGCAGCAGGCCGGCCATCAGGTAGAGCAAGGCGTTGAAGAACAGCACGGTTCTCAGCAGGACCTTCATCGCATCTCCTCGAACGTGGCTGTCGCTTCCTGCCCTGCAATGCGACAGGCCCCGATGAGGGAGGCGGCATCCCGCCTCCCCGCGGACCGGCCGGCGCGACCCGGTCGGCGCTCAGTCGATATGGTAGTTCGGCGCTTCCTTGGTGATCTGCACATCGTGCACGTGCGACTCGCGCATGCCCGCCGCCGTGATCTGCACGAACTGCGAGGTCTCGTGCCAGTTGGCGATCGAGCTGCTGCCGCAATACCCCATCGAGGCGCGCACGCCGCCGCACAGCTGGTGGATGATGGCCATCACCGAGCCCTTGTAGGGCACGCGGCCTTCGATGCCTTCCGGCACCAGCTTGTCGACGTTGGCGGTGTTGTCTTCCTGGAAGTAGCGGTCGGCCGCGCCTTCCTTCATCGCACCCACCGAGCCCATGCCGCGGTAGCTCTTGAACGAGCGGCCCTGGTACAGGAACACCTCGCCCGGCGCTTCCTCGGTACCCGAGAACATGCCGCCCATCATCACCGTGTGCGCGCCGGCCGCCAGGGCCTTGGCGATATCGCCGGAGTAGCGCACGCCGCCATCGGCGATCAGCGGCACGTCGGTGCCCTTGAGCGCCTCGGCCACGTTCGACACCGCCGAGATCTGCGGCACGCCGACGCCGGCGACGATACGCGTGGTGCAGATCGAGCCGGGGCCGATGCCGACCTTGACGCCGTCCGCGCCATGCTCGACCAGCGCCCGCGCGGCTTCGCCGGTGGCGATATTGCCGCCGATCACCTGCACGTTCGGGAAATTGTCCTTGACCCAGCGCACCCGGTTGAGCACGCCCTGGCTATGGCCGTGGGCCGTGTCGACCACGATCACATCGACGCCGGCCTTGACCAGCAGTTCGACGCGCTCGTCGTTGTCCGGGCCGACGCCGACCGCCGCGCCCACGCGCAGCTGGCCGCGGGCGTCCTTGCTGGCCAGCGGGTGCTCGACCGCCTTCTGGATGTCCTTGACGGTGATCAGGCCGCGCAGCTCGAAGGCCGAATCGACCACCAGCACGCGCTCCAGGCGGTGCCGGTTCATCAGCCGCTTGGCCTCGTCCAGGCTGGCGCCCTCGGCCACGGTGACCAGCTTCTCGCGCGGCGTCATCTTGGCGCGCACCGGCGCGTCCAGCTCTTCCTCGAAGCGCAGGTCGCGGTTGGTGATGATGCCGACCACGGTCTTGCCCTCGAGCACCGGGAAGCCCGAAATGCCGTGCTGGTGGGATAGCGCGATCACATCCCGGATCTTCATTTCCGGGGAAATGGTGATCGGGTCACGCAGCACGCCCGACTCGTAGCGCTTGACCCGCGCCACTTCGCGCGCCTGGTCGGCCGGCTTCAGGTTCTTGTGAACGATCCCGATACCGCCCGCCTGCGCCATGGCGATCGCCAGGCGCGCCTCGGTCACGGTATCCATGGCGGCGGACACCAGCGGGATATTCAATTCGATCGAACGGGACAGGCGAGTGCGGAGCGACACGTCGCGGGGAAGGACGGCCGAATAGGCCGGCACGAGCAGCACATCATCGAACGTGAGTGCTTTCTGGACAAGACGCATAGCAATTCCTCTAGGCGCAAAAGCGAATTGTACAGTAATGCCTACGCGTTGACGCGTCCGGCATTGACCGCGAGTCCCAGTCTGCTATGCTCGAAGGCTTTTTTCAGGCGGGGGACGCGGATCGATGGGCATAGGCGTACTGTGCGGCCTGCTGGCCGGCGCGTTCTGGGGCATGGTATTCATCGCCCCCAAGCTGCTGCCCGTATTCTCCCCCTGGGAGCTGGCCATCGGGCGATACCTGGCCTACGGGCTGGTCGCCTTCGTCGCCGCCCTGCCCCTGATGCGCCGCATCGCCCGCAAGCTGACGCGGGCCGACTGCATCGCCCTGCTGCGCCAGGCCTTCACCGGCAATCTCCTGTACTACGTGCTGCTGGCGTTCGGCGTCCAGCTCGCCGGCGTCGGGCCCACTTCCCTGATCATCGGCATCCTGCCCATCTCCGTCACGCTGATGGGCCGCCGCGACCACGGCGCGGTGCCGCTGTCCCGGCTGGTCTGGCCGCTGCTGGTGGTCGCGGCCGGTATCGCCTGCATCAATATCGACCTGTTCGCCGGCCATGGCGGCGGCGCCCACGGGGCGGCCGCCGGGGAGGCGGCGCGCACCGCATGGCAGAAGATGGCCGGCGTGCTGTGCGCGGTGGGGGCGCTGATCTGCTGGACGCTCTATGCCGTGGACAACGCCCGCTATCTGCAGCGCAATCCGCAGTACAGCGGCAACGAATGGTCGGCGCTGTATGGGCTGTCCACCGGCCTGGTCTCCCTGTGCCTCGCGCTGGTCGGCTGGCTGGTGGCGGGCGACGCGCTGACGGCGCCGGGCAGCGGCCGGGACTGGCAATGGTTCTGGATGGTCAACGCCGCCGTGGCGCTGGGCGCGTCGCTGATCGGCAACAACCTGTGGAATATCTCCAGCCGGCGGCTGCCGCTGACCTTGTCCGGGCAGATGATCGTGTTCGAGACGCTGTTCGCGCTGGCCTACGGCTTCGTGTTCGATGCGCGCTGGCCCCGCCCGCTGGAGATCGCCGCCATCGTGTTGCTGATGGTCGGCGTGGCCTGGTCGGTGCGCTTGCACGCCACCGACAAAGCTGCCTAAACTAGCGCGCACGTCACCTGGCGCCCCCGCGCGCCGGGTCCGATCTGGCCTCCCCGCGCGCCGCCATGACCCGCTGCCTCCCGCCTTTCGCCGCTTTCGCCTGCATGGCCCTCGCCGGCCTGGCCGTGCTGCCCTTGCCCGCCGCCGCGCAATCGCAGTGGCAGTGGCGCGACACCAATGGACGTATGGTCTACAGCGACGTGCCGCCCCCGCCCTCGGTGCCCGCACGCAGCCTCGTCAAGGTGCCGGATCGCTTTGCCGGCCAGTTCCGCCCCGTGACCGAGCCGGACACCCAGCCCGCGCCGCAAGCCAAGGCACCCGGCGTGGCCGCCGTGGCGGCCGGGCCCGCCCCGGACGCCGAGGCCGCGTTCCGGCAGCGTCGCGAGGCGCAACGCAAGGTCGAGATGGAGGAAGCCGCGCAATTGCAGGCGGGGCTGGAGCGCCAGAGCCGCTGCGCGAGCCTGCGCCATTACGCCGAGGCGCTGCAACAGGGCCGGCGCACCGCCGTCGCGGGACCGGACGGCAGCCTGCAGCCGATGGACGCCGCGCAGCGCGAGGCCGAGTTGAGCAAGGCGAACGCGGATCTGGCGAAGTTCTGCGCCTAGCGCACCGCGCTGAAAAGGGGCCGGGGCGCGGGGCCGCGACCGCTCAGCTGCCCTGCTCGGGCGTATCCACCGCCCCTCGCAACCACTTCTGCCCTTCGCGCGTGCCGCCCTGGCGGGTCTTGAGCACCCGCTTGCGCCGCGCGGTCTTGGGGTCGGCCAGCAGCGGCCGGTAGACCTCGATCCGATCCCCTTCGCGCACCGCCGTGTCCGGCGTCTTCAACTTGCTGAAAATGCCCACGCGCATCGTCGCGGGATCGACCTCCGGGCAGGCCTGCAGCAAACCCGAGGCCGCGATGGCCGCTGCGATCGTGGTGCCGGCCGGCACCTCGACATCCCGCAGGAATACCTCGCCCGGCCGCGCGAAGCAGACCGAGACGCGAACCGGGGACGCCGAATTGGGCAAACTCGGCAAATCAGCTGGCGCCATAGACGACTTCGGCGCGCTTGACGAAAGCATCGACAAAGGTATTGGCGATCATGCTGAATACCGGGCCGATGATTTTCTCCAGCAGAATGCTGGAGAACTCGTAGTGCAGGTGGAATTCGATCTTGCAGGCATCGGCCCGCAGCGGAATGAAATGCCAGTAGCCGTTGAACGCCTTGAACGGGCCATCGGCGAAATTCATGTCGATGCGCGTGGGCCGCTGCTGCGTGTTGCGCGTGTGGAAATACTGCTTGATGCCGTTGAAGTGGATATGGAGCTTGGCATCGAGCAGCGTCTCGGTCTGCTCGAACACTTCCACGCCACCGCACCAGGGCAGGAACTTGGGATAGTCCTCGATGCGCGTGACCAGGTCATACATCTGTTCGGCCGAGTAGCCGAGCAGCACGGTCTTATGGACGTCTGCCATATCTCGATCAATCCGAACGGCCGGCTCGCCTGCCTTTACCGCCTGGCGGCGCGCAAAAGCCAATACCGGCCCGGGTCTGTTTGCTAGAATCCGGATTTTAGCCGACACGGGAGCAAGGGACATCCTTTGCGACATGCCGAGCGGCATCCCGCCCCGGCATCCCGCCCTCTCTCTCCCCAACGCATGACCATCGCAGACAACAAGAAGGCGTTCTTCGACTATTTCATCGAAGAGCGATATGAAGCCGGCATCGTGCTCGAAGGCTGGGAAGTGAAAGCCATCCGCGCCGGCCGCGTGCAGATCAAGGAGGGCTACGTGGTGGTGCGCGACGCCGAGCTGTTCCTGATCGGCGCGCATATCAGCCCGCTGCAAAGCGCCTCGACCCACGTCACGCCCGACCCGGTGCGCACCCGCAAGCTGCTGCTCAAGTCCGACGAGATCAGCAAGCTGATCGGCAAGGTCGAGCAGCGCGGCTATACGCTGGTGCCGCTGAACCTGCACTACACCCGCGGCCGCGTCAAATGCGAGATCGGCCTGGCCAAGGGCAAGAAGCTGTACGACAAGCGCGAGACCGAGAAAAACCGCGACTGGCAGCGCGAGAAGGCGCGCATTCTGAAGGGCGGCGCCAAGGAGTAGCGCGGCGCCCTATCGCGCCGCGCACCTGTTCCACCTACCCCGCCTTGTGCCCTTTGACGATCTGCAACGCGGACGCGACCATCGAACTCATGTCCCCCAGGTTGCCCGGCACGATCAGCGTATTGCCGGCCTTGGCCAGATTGCCGAAGGCATTGACGTATTCCTCGGCCACCTTCAGGTTGACGGCCTCCATGCCGCCCTCGCCCCGGATCGCACGGCCGATCTTCTCGATCGCCTGCGCATTCGCCTCGGCCACCGCCAGGATCGCCGACGCCTCGCCCTGCGCCGAATTGATCGCCGCCTGACGCTCGCCCTCGGACTTCTGGATGGCGGCCTCGCGCGCGCCTGACGCCAGGTTGATCTGCTCCTGCCGGCGGCCCTCGGACGCCGCGATCAGCGCGCGCTTCTCGCGCTCGGCGGTGATCTGCGCCTGCATCGCGTGCAGGATTTCCTTGGGCGGCGTCAGGTCCTTGATCTCGTAGCGCAGCACCTTGACGCCCCAGTTCGACGCCGCCTCGTCCAGCGCATTGACGATGCTGTGGTTGATGAACTCGCGCTCCTCGAAGGTCTTGTCGAGTTCGAGCTTGCCGATCACCGAGCGAAGCGTGGTCTGCGACAGCTGCGTGATGGCCACCACGAAGTTGCTCGATCCATACGAGGCCTTCATCGGGTCGGTGACCTGGAAGTACAGCACGCCATCGACCTGCAGCTGCGTGTTGTCGCGCGTGATACAGACCTGGCTCGGCACATCGAGCGGGATTTCCTTCAGCACATGCTTGTAGGCCACGCGGTCGATAAAGGGCAGCACCACATTGAGCCCGGGCGTGAGCGTGCCGTGGTACTTGCCCAGCCGCTCCAGTACCCAGGCATGCTGCTGCGGCACGATCTTCAGGCTCTGCGCCAGCAGCACGATCACGGCGATCAAAACCAGCAGGGGCAGCGCGCTGCCAATGACATCGAACATGAAAGCTCCGTTACGAAGAAAAGGAATGGGGCCAGCTTACTGGCGCGGCATGACGAACAGCGTATTGCCGCGTACCTCGACGATCCGGTAGCGTCCGGGCGCGAGCATCGGCACCGCGCCCTCGCGCAACTGCACGTTCCACTGCGCGCCGCGATACGGCACGCGCGCGCGGCCGTCGGCGTCCCACGCCGGCACGTCGACTTCCTGGCCGATATCCAGGTTGACGCTCGGATCGGTGGCCGCCGCGCCGCGCCTGACCTTGCCATACGGCAGGCGCCGCAACACCGCGAAGCCGGCCAGCGCCACCAGCGCCGCGATCACGATCTGCGCGCCGACACCGAGGCCGAACACGGCGCCAATGCCGGCCGCCACCGCGCCGAGCGCCAGCATCAGCAGGTACAGGGTCAGGCTCGCCAGTTCCGCGATCACCAGCACGACCGCCAGGGCAAACCAGATGAAATGCGCCGCCATGAAGCTCCTTTCGTTGAAGGTGGAAAGCACAAACAAAAACCCCCGCAACGCGAGGGCGCTACGGGGGTAGATAGTCCGCCGGCTTGCCCCCTCTCCCGCTAGCGGGAGAGGGGAGGAACTTCCCATCTCACGACGCCAGCTGCTTCCAGGTATCCACCACCGAATCGGGATTCAGCGAGATCGACAGGATGCCCTCCTTGGCCAGCCACGCCGCGAAGTCCGGATGGTCCGAAGGACCCTGGCCGCAGATGCCCACGTACTTGTCCAGCCGCAGCGCGGTCGAGATCGCGCGCGACAGCATGAACCGCACCGCGGGATCGCGCTCGTCGAAGTCCTTGGCCAGCAGTTCCATGCCGGAATCGCGGTCCAGGCCCAGCGTGAGCTGCGTCAGGTCGTTCGAGCCGATCGAGAAGCCGTCGAAGAATTGCAGGAATTCCTCGGCCAGGATGGCGTTGGACGGCACCTCGCACATCATGATGATGCGCAGGCCGTTCTCGCCGCGCTTCAGGCCGTATTTGGCCAGCAGCTCGATAACCTTCTCGGCCTGTCCCAGCGTGCGCACGAACGGCACCATGATCTCGACGTTGGTCAGGCCCATCTCGTCGCGCACGCGCTTCATCGCGCGGCACTCCATCTCGAAGGCCTCGGCGAAGTCCTCGGCGATATAGCGCGACGCGCCGCGGAAGCCCAGCATCGGGTTTTCCTCGTCCGGCTCGTAGCGCGAACCGCCGATCAGCTTCTTGTACTCGTTGGACTTGAAGTCCGACAGGCGCACGATCACGGGCTTCGGATAGAAGGCGGCGCCAATGGTGGCGATACCCTCGGCCAGCTTGTCGATATAGAACGCACGCGGGCTGGCATGGCCGCGGGCCACGCTCTCGACGGCCTTCTTCAGGTCCGCGTCGACCTGCGGATAGTCGAGGATGGCCTTCGGGTGGACGCCGATATTGTTGTTGATGATGAATTCGAGACGGGCCAGGCCCACGCCGCTGTTCGGAATCTGCGCGAAGTCGAAGGCGAGCTGCGGGTTGCCGACGTTCATCATGATCTTGACGTCGATCTCGGGCATGTCGCCGCGCTCGACTTCGGTGATCTCGGTCTCCAGCATGCCGTCGTAGATCCGGCCCTCGTCGCCCTCGGCGCACGAGACGGTCACCAGCGTACCGTCCTTGAGCACGTCGGTGGCGTCGCCGCAGCCGACCACGGCCGGCACGCCGAGCTCGCGCGCGATGATGGCCGCGTGGCAGGTACGGCCGCCACGGTTCGTCACGATCGCCGAGGCGCGCTTCATCACCGGCTCCCAGTTCGGGTCGGTCATGTCCGCCACCAGCACATCGCCCGGCTGCACGCGCTCCATCTCGGACGGGTCGTTGATGACGCGCACGGGGCCCGTGCCGATCTTCTGGCCGATGGCGCGGCCGGTGGTCAGCACCGGCGCCGTGCCCTTGAGCTTGAAGCGCTGCTCGGCCTTGCCGGCCTGCTGGCTCTTCACCGTTTCCGGGCGGGCCTGCAGGATATAGATCTTGCCGTCCTTGCCGTCCTTGCCCCACTCGATGTCCATCGGGCGCTGGTAATGCTTCTCGATGATCATCGCGTACTTCGCCAGCTCCGACACGTCGTCGTCGGTGATCGAATAGCGGTTGCGCAGCTCGGCCGGGACATCGACCGTCTTCACGCGGCCGGCTTCGCCCGGCGCGGTGAATTCCATCTTGATCAGCTTCGAGCCGATCGAGCGGCGGATGATCGGGTATTTGCCGGCTTGCAGCGTCGGCTTGAAGACGTAGAACTCGTCGGGATTGACCGCGCCCTGCACCACCGTTTCGCCCAGGCCGTAGCTGGAGGTGATGAAGACCACGTCCGGAAAGCCCGATTCGGTGTCGATCGTGAACATCACGCCCGAGGCGGCCAGGTCCGAACGGACCATGCGCTGCACGCCGGCGGACAGCGCCACCACGTCATGGGCGAAGCCCTTGTGCACCCGATACGAGATTGCGCGATCGTTGTACAGCGAGGCGAACACGTGGCGGATCTTGTCCAGCACGTCGTCGATGCCGCTGACGTTCAGGTAGGACTCCTGCTGGCCGGCGAACGAGGCGTCCGGCAGATCCTCGGCGGTGGCCGACGAGCGCACCGCGAACGATGCCTCCGAGCCTTCGCGCTCCGCGACGCGCGCATAGTGCTCGCGGATCTCCTGCTCCAGCCGGGGCTGGAACGGCGCGGTGGCGACCCACTCGCGGATCTCCTTGCCGGCTTCGGCCAGCGCCTTGACGTCATCGACGTTCAGCGCCTTGAGGCGGTCGGAGATGCGCTGGGTCAGCTTGTTGTGTTCGAGGAAATCGCGGAAGGCGAGCGCGGTGGTGGCGAAACCGCCGGGCACCCGCACGCCCGCCTGCGCGAGCTGGGAAATCATCTCGCCAAGCGACGAGTTTTTTCCGCCTACGACTTCCACATCGGACATGCGCAATTGTTCGAACGGCAGCACGTAGGCGCCGTCAATTGCCGGATTGGCCTGGTTGGTCATAACAGCCTCAAAACGAAGTAAGAAACTTGTCGCCTGCGCCCGGTATGTTGTTGGCGTTCTGTGCCCGGACGAATCGCTTGGCTAAGCATTCCCGCGTGGGGGACGGCGGCTGGCGCCGAGGGACGCACGGCATCGTCTGTCATGCCGTGACAGGCCGACGATGCGTGCGCGTTGACGACCATGGCGGACATGATCGAGGAGGGACCGGCGGGATGACTGCTCTGCCGGAAAGCCCTGTCACCGCCCATTGTCGACAATCTCGCCCCGGATTGGATGCCGGGCCGGCGCCCCGCAGAATTGCTTAGCGAAAAGATCGCCGCTATTCTACCGTGCCGCACCACACTTTCGCGGGCACCCCTTCCAAATAATTGTCCAGACATGCAACCGCCCGAAGCGCCGCGCGAAGAAAAGCCGGCCGTCCGTACTGTTTTCATCGTGTCCGACGGCACCGGCATCACGGCCGAAACGTTCAGCCATTCCATCCTGGCGCAGTTCGAAATGCGGTTCCGCAAGGTGCGCATGCCATTTATCGACACGCCTGAAAAGGCACATGTCGCGGTGGGTAAGATCAACGAGGCGTTCTATGCCGAAGGCGTCAAGCCTATCGTGTTCACGACGCTGGTCAATGCGGAATCGAACAAAGCGATCCGGCGCGCCAAGGCGATGATCCTGGACATGTTCCAGACCTTTATCGAGCCGCTGGAGAAGGAACTGGGGCTCAAATCGACCCACGCCATCGGGCGTTTCCACCAGAACGCGGATACCGAGGCGTACAAGAACCGGATCGAGGCCATCAACTTCTCGCTGGCGCACGACGACGGCCAGTCGCACAAGAACCTGGCCGAAGCCGACGTGATCCTGGTGGGCGTCTCGCGCAGCGGCAAGACGCCGACCAGCCTGTACCTGGCCATGCAGTACGGCCTGAAGGCCGCCAACTACCCGCTGATTCCGGACGATTTCGAGCGCGGCCGCCTGCCCTCGGCGCTGTACGACTTCAAGAGCAAGATCTTCGGACTGTCGATCGATCCGCAGCGCCTGACCGAAATCCGAAACGAGCGCCGCCCGGGCAGCAAATACGCCGCCCTGGAAAACTGCCGCTACGAGGTCAACGAGGCGGAGGCCATGATGCGGCGCGAGGGCATCAAGTGGCTGTCGTCGACGCACAAGTCGATCGAGGAAATCGCCACCACCATCCTGCAGGAAATCAAGGTCGAGCGGGACAACTACTAGCCCACCCTGCCCGACCGGCCGGCTAGCGGCCGCGGCGCTGCCGGACCGCCTCGAACAGGCACACGGCGGCCGCGGCCGCCACGTTCAGCGACTCCATGCCGCCCGGCTGCGGAATGCCGACGGTGCGCGAGACGCGCTCCATCCACGCCGGGCTCACGCCCGAGCCCTCGTTGCCCACCACCCAGCCCACCGCGCCGCGCAGGTCCGTGTCGTAGACATCGGCATCCGCATGCGACGAGGTGGCCAGCAGCGGCACCGCCAGCCGCGGCGCGAGCATCTCCAGCGTGCAGTGCTCGACGATGTTCAGATGGAAGTTGGCGCCCATGCCGGCGCGCAGGGTCTTGGTGGACCAGGCAAAGGCGCAGCCGGTGCCAAGGAAGGCGTGCCGGATGCCCGCCGCCGCGGCGCTGCGCAGGATGGAGCCGACATTGCCCGCGTCCTGCACGCCGTCGAGAATGATGCAGTCGGTATCGATATGCGAGGGCAGATGACCGGCCGGGGTGTCGATCACGAACATCAGGTCGATGCCGTTGACCACGCCCGTGATCTGGCCGAACAGCGCATCGGCCAGCACCACGACGTGGTCGCTGTCCACCCGGCGCAGCAGCGGCGCGACCTCCGGATGGTCCAGATGGCGCTCGGACACCACGCAGTTGACCGGCTGGCCCATCGCGCCGAGATAGGCGTCGGCCAGATGCACGCCGTCGAGCACGGATTGGCCGGCCTTGCGGCGCTGATGGGTCGACGTGACCAGGGCCTTCAGATGCTTGAACAGCGCGTTGTCGCGCGAGCTGACGTGCTTCACGGGGGCTTGGGGATGGGACTGCGGTTACCAGGCCGAATCGGCTTCGGGCGACAGTGCCGGCAAGGTTGCCAGCGACGAGGTCGGCTCGCCCGCAGCCAGCATCGCGGCCATCGTGGCGGGGGTGCGGCTCAGCGCCTCCCGCACCGGCGCAAACGAGCGGCGGTGATGCGGCGTGGCGCCGAATTCGGCCAGCGCGGCCAGATGCTGCGGCGTGCCGTAGCCCACATGGGAATCGAAGCCGTACTGCGGGAACATCGCGTGCAGCGTCAGCAGTTCGCGGTCGCGCGCGACCTTGGCGAGGATGGAGGCGGCCGAGATCGACTTGACCAGCGCATCGCCCTTGACCACGGCCTCGACCGGATACGGCACCTGCGGGCAGCGATTGCCGTCCACCTGCACCAGGTCAGGTGTGCAGCCGCTGGCGGCCAGTCCCTGCACCGCGCGCTGCATGGCCAGCATGGTGGCGTGCAGGATATTGAGCGTGTCGATCTCCTCGACCGACGCCTGGGCGATATGCCAGGCCAGCGCACGCTCGCAGATCTGCTCGTACAGTTCCTCGCGCCGTTTCGCCGTGAGGATCTTGGAGTCCGCCAGCCCCCGGATCGGGCGTTTCGGGTTCAGCACCACGGCCGCCGCGAATACCGGCCCGGCCAGCGGCCCGCGGCCCGCTTCGTCCACGCCGCAGCGGCGCTGGACGGCGGCGGCGGCAGGCGACAGCTCGAGCCCGAGTTGCGCCGATGCCTGGGCGGACCCGCGGCGCGCCATCAGCGGCCCGCCCCGGCCCGGGCGGCCATCAGGTCCACGACGACATTGGCCGCGAGGTCGGCGGTATTGCGCTGGAGCGTCTGGTGCATCTGCGTGAAATGTTCGCGGAGAAAGGCGCCGTTGCTCTCGTCGTTCAGCTGCAGCAGCGTCTCGCGGGCAAGCGCGTCGGGCGTGGCATCGTCCTGCAGCAGTTCGGGCACGACGAAGCGTCCGGAAAGAATATTAGGCAGTCCGACATACGGAAGATAGCCCTGGCGCTTCATGATCTGCGCGGTCAGCCAGGGCACCTTGTACGAGATGACCATCGGTTTCTTGTACAGCGCCGCCTCCAGCGTCGCGGTGCCGCTGGCGAGCAGCACCACGTCGGCGGCCTCCATCACCGTATGCGACTGGCCGTCCACGATGGTCACATCCACCTCGGGATGCTGCGCATGCAGGCCCTCGATGATGGCGCGCAGCGGCGGGCTGGCGGCCGGGACCACAAAGGTCAGCGCACTATCCATGCGCTGCATGCGTGCCATCGCGGCGAAGAAGGTCGCGCCGAGATTGCGCACCTCGGACTGGCGGCTGCCCGGCAACACCGCGACCACGCGCCGCCCGGCGGGCAGGCCCAGGCGCGCCCGGGCGCCCATGGTGTCGGGCACCATCGGGATCACGTCGGCCAGCGGGTGCCCGACGTAGGTCGCGGCAATTCCGGCCTTGGCGTAGATTTCCGGCTCGAACGGGAACAGGCACAGGATATGGTCGACCGCGCGCGCGATGGTGCGGATGCGGCCGCCGCGCCAGGCCCAGATCGACGGGCTGACGAAGTGCACCACCGGGATGCCGGCGCGCCGCAGCGGCACTTCCAGGCCGAAGTTGAAGTCCGGTGCGTCCACGCCGATGAAGCACAGCGGCGGCTCGGCAAGCAGGCGGTCGCGGATGGCGCGGCGCGTGGCGAGGATTTCCCGCAGCGAGCCCAGCACCTCCACATAGCCGTTGACCGACAGCGTCTCCATCGGCCAGTGCGACACGAAGCCCTGCGCCATCATGCGCTGGCCGCCGATGCCGGCATAGTTGACCGAGTCGGACAGGCGCGCCTTCAATCCTGCCAGCAGCAGCGAGGCCAGCAGGTCGCCGGAGGCCTCTCCCGCCACCATCGCGACGGTGCCGTGCAGCGAGGCCGGCTGCCCCGGCGAGGCGACCGCCATGGGCGGGATCGGGTCCGACATGGCGTGGCCCGGAATCAGCGGACGATGCCGCGCTGCGTCGCGGCAAGGAAGTCGAGGAAGGCGCGCAGCGGCTTGCCGGCGCCGGCGTCCGACTGCGCGATCAGCTGGCCGATCTCGGCCTGTGCCGTCTCGAAGCTCAGATCCGACTTGTAAAGCAGCTTGTAGGCCTGGCGCAGCGCGGCGATCTGGCCGGCATCGAAGCCGCGGCGGCGCAGCCCTTCGACGTTGACGCCGTGCGGCGTGGCCTTGTTGCCGTTCTTGTCGCTGGCCGCGATGACGAACGGCGGCACGTCCTGCACCAGCGCCGAGGCGCCGCCCAGCATGGCATGGTCGCCGATGCGCACGAACTGGTGCACGCCGCTCATGCCGCCCAGGATGGCCCAGTCGCCCACCTGCACGTGGCCGGCGATCTGCGCATTGCTGGAGAACACGGTGTGGTTGCCCACGCGGCAATCGTGCGCGATGTGCACGTAGGCCATGATCCAGTTGTCGTCGCCGATGCTGGTCACGCCCTCGTCCTGCACCGTGCCGGTGTGGATCGTGGTGAATTCGCGGATGCGGTTGCGGTCGCCGATCAGCAGCCGGGTCGGCTCGTCGCGGTACTTCATGTCCTGCGGCATGCCGCCGACCGAAGCATAGGGTCCGATGCGGTTGTCCGCGCCGATGGTGGTATGGCCTTCCACCGTGCTGTGCGCGCCGATCTGCGTGCCGCTGCCAATTCGCACGTTGGGACCGACGATGGAGAACGGGCCGACGGTCACGTCGGAGGCCAGTTCCGCTTTCGGGTCGACCAGTGCGGTGGGATGGATTTGCGTCATGCGTGCTGTCCTAGGGTCTGAGGTCGGGTGTCCGTGCCGGTGCCGCGCGGCGTGCCGCCGCGGCACGCCGGCGTCAGGCGTCGGCCTGCTTGACGGTACACATCAGTTCGGCTTCGCAGGCGACCTTGTCGTCGACGGTGGCGAAGGCCTTGAATTTCCAGATGCCGCGGATATAGCGCTCGACCGATACCGTCATGTGCAGCTGGTCGCCCGGGTAGACGACCTGCTTGAAACGCGCGCCGTCGATGCCCACGAAGTAATACAGCGCGCCTTCCTTGCGCTCCATGTCGGCGCCGAACGTCAGCAGGCCGGCCGACTGCGCGAGCGCTTCCAGGATCATCACGCCCGGCATCACCGGCTGTTCGGGAAAGTGACCCATGAAATACGGCTCGTTGATGGTCACGTTCTTCAGGGTCTTGATGCATTTCTGCGGCTCAAGTTCCAGCACGCGGTCCACCAGCAGCATCGGATAGCGATGCGGCAGCAGTTTCAGGATCTTGCGGATATCGATGTCGACGGGGCTCATGACGATTTCTCTTCGGTATTCTGGGTAGTGGGTCCGGGGCCTTGGCCACGCAGGCGCTTCTCGAGCTGCACCACGCGCTCGCGCAGCTTCGACAGCCCGCGCACGATGGCGGCGTTGCGCTCCCATTCGCCATGCGGCAGGAAGGGGAACACGCTGGTGAAATGGCCACCCGGCTTCGTAATGGACTTGGTGATCGAGGTGCCGCCCGACACCGTGGTGCGGTCGGCGATAGTCAGGTGGCCGGCAAAGTTGGCCGACCCGCCGATCATGCAGAAACGGCCGATCTTGGTGCTGCCCGCGACGGCCGCGCAGCCGGCGATGACCGAATGCGCGCCGACCCGCACGTTGTGCGCGATCTGGACCTGGTTGTCGAGCTTGCAACCTTCCTCGATCACGGTATCGCCCATGGCGCCGCGGTCGATGGCCGTGTTCGCGCCGATCTCCACGTCGTCGCCCAGCACCGCGCGTCCAACCTGCGGGATCTTGACGAACGACATCCCATCGGGCCGGATATCGGGCGCAAAGCCGAAGCCGTCCGCGCCAATCACCGCGCCGCTATGCAGGATGCAGCGCGCGCCGATCACGCAGCCATGGTAGACCGAGACATTGGCATACAACAGCGTGTCGTCGCCAATGCTGGCACCGGCACCGACATAGCCGTTGGCCAGGATGCGGACCCGCTCGCCGAGCCGGGCACCGCGCTCGATCACCACGTTCGGGCCGATGAAACAGGAGGCCGGCACCACGGCATCGGGCGCCACGCTGGCGCGCGGATCGATGCCGGTGCGGGGATCGTGATTGGCGGCGCGGTCGAACTGCTGCGCGATGTGTGCGAAACACACATACGGCTTGTCCGCCACGAGCCAGCTGCGGCCGTCCGCCCCGCCCTGCTCCCGGATCTGCGCGAGATCGGCCGGCGACACGATGATGGCGCCGGCGCCGGAGGACAGCGCCTGCGGCAGGTACAGGGGATTGGAGAGGAAGGAAAGCTGGTCGCCGGCCGCCTGGTCCAGCGGCGCGAGCCCGCGCACGGCCAGGGTGGCGTCACCCACAACGTGCGCGCCGGTATCGGTGGCGAGCTGACCCAGTGTGGGTGTATTCATCGCGGTACTTCCTTGAACGGCGAACGCTGGCGGCTTACTTGCCGCCGGCGTTCAGGGCTTTCATCACATCGTCGGTAATGTCGATGCGAGGATTCACGTAAACAGCTTCCTGCACGATCAGGTCGTACTTGCGCTGTTCGGCGATCTGGCGGATCACGCGGTTGGCGCGCTCCAGCACCTGGGCCAGTTCCTCGTTGCGGCGCTGGTTCAGGTCTTCGCGGAATTCGCGCTGCTTGCGCTGGAACTCGCGATCCAGGTCGGCCAGCTCGCGCTGGCGGCGCTGGCGATCGGCGTCGGCCAGCACGGCCGTGTCCTTGTCGAGCTTGTCGGCCATGCCCTTGATCTTCTGGGCCATGTCCTGCAGCTCGCGGTCGCGCTTGGAGAATTCCTGTTCCAGCTTGACCTGCGCCGCCTTGGCGGGCTGCGAATCGCGCAGGATGCGTTCGGAATTGACCGCGGCAATGCGCGCTTCCTGCGCCAGTGCCGGGGTGGCCGCGGCGATCGCGCCGGCGGCCATGGCAAAGGCCAGGGATTGGATCAAAGGTTTCGCTTGTCTCATGAATCTATCCTGGTCAGAACGCCGTGCCGATCTGGAACTGGAAGCGCTGGACCTTGTCGGTCTCGTCCTTCTTCAGCGGGAAACCCATGCTGACCTTCAGCGGGCCGATCGGCGACAGCCACGACATGCCGATACCGGTCGAGTACTTCAGGTCGCTGAAGCGCGGCGCCTCGCCTTCCTGGTACACGTTACCGAAGTCGAAGAACGTGAACAGGCGCAGCGTGCGGTCGACGCCGGAGCCCGGCAGCGGGAAGATGAATTCGATGTTACCGATCATCTTCGAGGCACCACCGATCGGGTTGCCGTTCTGGTCCTTCGGACCCAGCGTGCTGGTCTGATAGCCCCGCACCGAACCGATACCGCCTGCGTAGAAGTACTTGAACACCGGGAAGTCCTTGCCGGCGTAGCCGTGGCCGTAGGCCACTTCGCCGTTGAACGCCAGCGTGAAGGCCTTGGACAGCGGGTAGAAGTACTGCTGCTGCAGGGTGGCGCGATAGTACTGCGTATCGCCGATGCCCGGCAGGCCGATTTCGAGGTTGGCCTGCGTATACGGGCCCTTGGTCGGAATCAGCGCGCTGTCGCGGCGATCGCGCGCCCAGCCGATGGTGAACGGGAAGTTGTTGGTGACGTCGCCGTTCTCGCGGACCCAGTTCTGGTACTGGATCGGCGTGTTGTTCGACACCGTCAGCTCGGTCCGCTCGAAGCCGATGCCGAAGAACACGGTATCGTTTTCCGAGAACGGCACGCCGAACTTGAAGCCACCGCCGGCGGAGACGATGCGGTAGTCCTGGTCGCCCGTGTAGTACAGCGGACGCGACGTGCGGTAGTACACGTCGGTCGAGCGGCTGATGCCGTCCACCGTGAAGTACGGGTCGTACTGCGTCAGCGAGATCGTGCGGAAGGACTTGGCGGTGTTCACATCCAGGCCCAGGCTGGTGCCCGAACCGAACACGTTGTCCTGGCGCAGGCCGGCCTGCAGCACCAGCTTGTCGGTGGACGAGAAGCCCAGGCCCAGGCTGATCTGGCCGGTCGGCTTCTCGGTCACGTTGACGTTCACATCGACCTGGTCGGGCGCGCCCGGCACGTCCTCGGTGGTGATGTTGGTGTCGGTGAAGTAGCCGGTCCGGTTGATGCGCGCCTGCGATTGCGTCAGCTTTTCGCTGTCGAACCACGAGCTTTCCATCTGGCGCATTTCGCGGCGCACCACCTCGTCGCGCGTCTTGCTGTTGCCGACCACGTTGACGCGGCGCACATAGACGCGGCGGCCCGGATCCACCATCAGCGTCAGCGCGACTTCGCGGTTGGCCTGGTCGATCTGCGGCTGCGGGTTGATCGTGGTGAACGCGTAGCCGTAGGTGCCCAGCAGGTCGGTGATGGCCTTGGTGCTCTGCGTCAGCTTCTCCGACGAGAAGATCTCGCCCTTCTTCAGCTGCAGCAGCTTCTCCATTTCCTCCTGCTTGCCGAGCAGTTCGCCGGCGAGGCGGATGTCGGACACCTTGTACTGCTCGCCTTCCTTGATGTTCAGCGTCAGGAAGATGTCCTTCTTGTCCGGCGTGATCGAGACCTGGGTGGACTCGATGGCGAATTCCAGATAGCCGCGGTTCAGGTAGAACGAGCGCAGTGCTTCCAGGTCGGCCGTCAGCTTCTGCTTCGAGTACAGGTCGTTCTTGGTGTACCAGGACAGCCAGTTCGGCGTGGACAGCTGCATCTCGTCGCGCAGCGTGCCTTCCTTGAAGGCCTTGTTGCCGACGATATTGATCTGGCGGATCTTGGCGACCGGACCTTCGTCGACGTTGAACACCACCGAGACGCGGTTGCGGTCCACCGGGGTGATCGTGGTCTGCACGTCGGCCGCGTAGTAGCCGCGCGCGACGTACTGGCGCTTGAGCTCCTGCTCGGCCTTGTCGATCAGGGCCTTGTCGTAATAGCGGGCCTCGGCGACGCCGACCGCGCGCAGCGAACGGCGCAGCGTGTCCTTGTCGAATTCCTTGATGCCGACGAACTCGAGCTGCGAGATGGCCGGGCGCTCCTCCACCTGCACCACCAGCACACCGTCTTCCGCACGGATCTGCACATCCTTGAAGAAGCCGGTGTTATACAGCGCGCGAATGGCATCGGCGCCCTTGTCGTCGGTAAACGTTTCGCCGACCTTGACCGGGAGATAACCGAACACGGTGCCCGGTTCGACGCGCTGCAGCCCTTCAACGCGAATATCCCTGACGACGAATGGATCCGCGGCCCAACTCGCTGGTGTCCAGGCCGCGATGATGGCACTCGCCAGCATGCTAAGCGAGATGCGCTTATGTCTGATCAATCTTGATCCCCTCTTTGATTCCATGCAGGATTTGGCTCTGATGTTTCGCCGGGCTTGGCCCCGTTCATGCCGTGCCGGCCGGCGGCATCGAGCGACGCGGCCGTACCGCCGCCCACTCGGGTTTCTGGCTTTTTAGCTTCGAGCCAGAAACAGGCGGCTGACGTCATTGAACAAGGCGAGCGAAGTCAGGAGCAGGATGCAGGCGATGCCGACCTTCTGCAGCACAGCCTGCCAGTGATCTGGAACAGGCCTGCCTGTCAAAAATTCCACGCAATAATACAGCAAATGCCCCCCATCCAATACCGGAATGGGTAACAAATTCAAGACGCCCAGGCTCACGCTGACCAGCGCCAGAAAGCCGATAAACGGCTGCCACCCGAGGTTGGCCGCCTTGCCCGCATAATCGGCCACGGTCAGCGGCCCGCTCAGGTTCTGCAGCGAGGCCTGGCCCACCAGCATCTTGCCCAGCAGCTTCAGCGACAGCACGCTGGTGCTCCACACCTGGCCGGCCGCGCGGGACAGCGCCTCCACCGGCCCGTAGCGGACCAGTTCCATCTTGACCGCCTGCGACAGCGCGGCGCCGAGCTTGCCGGCGCTGGCCCCATCCTGGCCGGGCACCGTATCGAGCTTCACGCTGACGTCCAGCGCCTTGCCGTCGCGCTCGATGCCGAGCACCGCGTCGGCGCCGGGGCTTGCCCGCACCGCCCGGATCAGTTCGCCGGCCTGCGACAGCGGCTTGCCCTCGAAAGCCACGACGCGGTCGCCCTGGCGCAGGCCGGCCCGCGCGGCCGCGGAATTCTCCAGCACCTCGCTGACCGTGACGGGGCCGCCCTTGAGCGCCAGGCCCAGCGTGGCCAGCGGGTCCTGCTCGGGATTGCCGCCGGTATTGGGCAGGCGCGACAGCGCGACATCCCGCTCCGCGTCGTCGGCGCCGCGCACGCGCAGCGTGGCGGCGGCATCGCCGAAGCCCTGGGCGAAGACCGCCATGCGCAGGTCGTTCCACGAGCGGACCGTCTCGGTTTCGCCATTGGCGGTCAGCGACAGCACGCGGTCGCCGTCGCGCAGGCCGCCCTGCGCGGCCACGCTGCCCGCCGGCGGCGCCGACACGATGGGCGCGGGCTCCTGCATGCCGCCCGCGAACAGCGTGAAGTACAGCACCACCGCGAGCAGGAAGTTGGCGAACGGGCCCGCGGCCACGATGGCGAAGCGCTTGCCGACCGGCTGGCGGTTGAAGGAGCGCGAGAGTTCGGCCGGGTCGATGGCGGGATCGTGGACCGGGTCGCGCTCGCGCTCGTCGAGCATCTTGACGTAGCCGCCGAGCGGGATCGCGGCGATGGTCCATTCGGTCCGGTCGCGGTTCTTCGAGACCCAGCGCAGCAGCGGACGGCCGAAGCCGATCGAGAAACGCAGCACTTTGACGCCGCACGCGCGCGCGGCAAGATAGTGGCCCATCTCGTGCACATAGATCAGGATGCACAGTGCGGCGACAAAGGCGAGGACGGTTTGCATGACGGGTTCGGCTTGGCCTTTGGTGCTATCGGTGGATGCTGGCTGCCACGGCGGTGGCGTGGTGGCGGCCCGCGCGGGTCAGGACAGCGCCCCGGCCGGCAGCAGCGAGCGGGCCAGCCGGCGCGCCTCGGCGTCGGCAGCGAGCACGCCTTCCAGCGAGGCCGCGGCGTCGGCGGGCTGCGCGGCGCGCTCGAGCACCCGCGCGACGATGGCGGCGATGTCGGTGAACCGGATGGCCTTGCGCAGGAAGGCCTCGACGGCGATTTCGTTCGCCGCGTTCAGCACGGCGGGCGCCACGCCCGCCGCGCGCAGCGCGTCGAAGGCCAGGCCCAGGCAGGGAAAACGGGACAGGTCGGGCGTCTCGAAGCTCAGGGTGCCGGCGCGGGCGAGGTCCAGCGGCGTCACGCCGGCGTCGATGCGCTCGGGATAGGCGAGACCGTAGGCGATGGGGGTCCGCATGTCGGGATTGCCGAGCTGCGCCAGCACCGAGCCGTCCGCATAGGCGACCATCGAATGCACGATGCTCTGCGGGTGGATCAGCACCTCGATGCGCTCGGCCGGCGCGCCGAACAGCCAGTGGGCCTCGATGACCTCCAGGCCCTTGTTCATCATCGTCGCCGAGTCCACCGAGATCTTGCGCCCCATCACCCAGTTGGGATGGGCGCAGGCCTCGTCGGGGGAGATGTCGTGCAGCGTGGACGGCTCGCGCGTGCGGAACGGGCCGCCCGACGCGGTCAGCATTACCCGCGACACGCCGGCGCAGTAGCGCGGATCGTCGGCGGGCAGGCACTGGAACACGGCGTTGTGCTCGCTGTCGATCGGCAGCAGCGTGGCGCCGTGCTCGCGCACCGCGTCCATGAAGATGCGGCCGGACATCACCAGCGCTTCCTTGTTGGCCAGCAGCACGCGCTTGCCGGCGCGGGCGGCGGCGAGCGTCGGCCGCAGCCCGGCGGCGCCCACGATGGCGGCCATCACGGTATCGGCGCCGTCGTCCGCCGCCACTTCCGCCAACGCATCCTCGCCGTGCGACACGTCGGTCGGCACGCCGGCCGCGCGCAGCAACGTCTCGAGCGTGGCGGCCGCCTCGGGCGTGCCGACCACCGCGCGGGCGGGACGGAATTCGATGCAGCGCCGGGCCAGCTTGTCGGCCTGGCTGTGCGCCGTCAGCGCGTGAATGGCATACCGCTCGGGATGGCGCCTGACCACGTCAAGCGTGCTGTCGCCGATGGAACCGGTGGCGCCGAGAACGGTGATGCGACGCATATCAGGCAAATTCACAGGTAATACGCAATCAGGGCGGCCAGCGGGAACACGGGAATCAGCGCGTCGATGCGGTCCAGCACGCCGCCGTGGCCCGGCAGCAGGCGGCTGCTGTCCTTCTTGCCGACCTGGCGCTTGAGCAGGGACTCGAACAGGTCGCCGACCACGCTCGCCACCACCAGCAGGGTCGCCACGAGCACCACGCTGACGAGGCCGGAATGTTGGGCCACGCGCGAGAACCAGGTCGGCGCGAACACTTGCGTGGTCGCCAGGACCAGCGCCACCACCAGCGCGCATGCCCAGCCGCCCAGCGCGCCTTCCCAGGACTTGCCCGGGCTGATGGTCGGCGCCAGCTTGCGCCGGCCGATCGCCTTGCCGACGAAATAGGCGCCGATATCGGCGGCCCACACCAGTACGGCCACCGACAGCAGCACGCCGATGCCCAGGTCGCGCAGCAGCAGCGTGGCATGGCCGAAGGCCGGCAGGATGATCAGACCGATCACGCCGACCACGACGGAGATCAGCGGCGAAGGCTTGCGCACGCCGCAGGAGAGCAGCATCACGGCAATGCCCCAGCAGACCACGGCGGCCTGCAACAGCCACAGCATGGCGTGGCGCCCCGGCAGGTCATGCCACGTAATCATCGCGATCACGCAGGCCAGCCCGTATACATAGGGCCAGAAGCGGCGCAACCCGATCAGCCTGCCGAACTCCCACCCGGCCAGGGCAACGATCACGGCCATCAGCCCGGCCAGCACCGGCGGCGGGCCGAGGAACAGGATCGGCAGGATCAGCAGCAACAGGCACAGGGCGGTGATGACACGGGTAAGGAGCATGCGCTGCGGGTCCCGGAAGTGGTGGTGGAAAGGTCAGGCGGTGCCGGACAGGCCGGACGGCGCCATGACCTGCGCGCTGGTACGGCCGAAACGGCGCTCGCGCTGGCGGTACGAGGCGAACGCCTTGTCCAGTTCGGCCGCGTCGAAGTCCGGCCAGAACACGTCGGTGAAGTACAGCTCCGAATAGGCGAGCTGCCACAACAGGAAATTGCTGATGCGCTGTTCGCCGCCGGTGCGGATGAACAGGTCCGGCTCCGGCGCATAAGCCATCGCCAGATGCGGCGCGAGCACCGATTCGTCCAGCGTCGCGGGGTCCATCATCGGATTGCGCGCCAGCATCTGACGCATGGCCTGCAGCAGATCCCAGCGGCCGCCGTAGTTGGCGGCGATGGTCAGCGTCAGGCCGGTATTGCCGGCGGTGCGCTTCTCCGCATCGCGGATCAGTTGCTGGATGCGCGGGCTGAACTTGGACAGATCGCCGATCACGCGCAGGCGGATATTGTTGGCGTGCATTTTGACGACCTCGCGACGCAAGGACATCATGAACAGCCGCATCAGGAAGGAGACTTCGTCCTCCGGGCGCCGCCAGTTCTCGGAGCTGAAGGCGAACAGCGTCAGGAACTGCACGCCTCGCGCGGCGCTGGCCTCGACCACGGCGCGCACCGCATCCAGCCCGCGGCTGTGGCCGGCCACCCGCGGCAAATGCCGCTGCGTGGCCCAGCGGCCATTGCCGTCCATGATGATGGCCACGTGTCGTGGCACGTAGCCGGTGTCCGGAATCGCGAGTGTGGAGCTGACGTGCTGCATGGGTATGGGGACGGCGCGACGCGCTCGGGCGGCCGCAAGGGCCGCCCGACGCTTCAAACCGTCATGATCTCCTTGTCCTTCTCGGCGACCATGCGGTCGATCTCGGCGACGAACTTGTCGGTCATCTTCTGGACATCGTCCTGACCGCGGCGCTCGTCGTCCTCGGAAATGGCCTTGTCCTTGACCAGCTTCTTGAGCTGCTCGTTGGCATCGCGGCGCAGGTTGCGCACCGCCACCTTGGCGCCCTCGCCCTCGGCCTTGACGACCTTGGTCAGTTCCTTGCGGCGCTCTTCGGTCAGCGCGGGCATCGGCACGCGGATGACTTCGCCCATCGTGGACGGGTTCAGGCCCAGGTCGCTGTCGCGAATGGCCTTCTCGACCACGCCCACCATCTTCTTTTCCCACGGCTGGACCGTGATGGTCCGCGCATCGGCCAGGCCGACGTTGGCCACCTGGCCGATGGGCACCGGCGAGCCGTAGTAATCGACCTGGATATGGTCGAGCAGGCCCGTGTGGGCGCGACCCGTGCGGATCTTGGCCAGATCGGCCTTGAACGCTTCGATGGTCCTTTGCATCTTCTGCTCGGCGCTCTTCTTGGTGTCGGCGACGCTCATCATAACCTCCGGAAATCTGACAGCCATGATCCCGACCCGCGGGATCGAAAACAAATCATTCTACTCTTTGCCGTTGTGCCCGCCACCCTGTGGCCGGCCATGGCGGCGCTTATACGTGTACCAGCGTACCTTCGTCCTCGCCGAGGATGACCCGCTTGAGCGCGCCCGGCTTGACGATGGAGAACACCTTGATCGGCAGCTTCTGGTCCCGGCACAGCGCGAAGGCGGTGGCGTCCATCACCTGCAGGTTGCGCGAGATGGCCTCGTCGAAGCTGATGGTGGTGTAGCGCGTCGCGCTGGGGTCCTTCTTCGGGTCGGCGGTATAGACGCCGTCGACCTTCGTGGCCTTGAGCACCACCTCGGCGCCGATCTCGGCACCGCGCAGCGCGGCGGCGGTGTCGGTGGTGAAGAAGGGATTGCCGGTGCCCGCGGCGAAGATCACCACCTTGCCCTCCTCGAGCTGGCGGATGGCGCGGGGGCGGATATAGGGCTCGACGACCTGGTCCATGCGCAGCGCGGACTGGACCCGGCCTTCGACGTTGGCGTGGCGCATCGCGTCCTGCAGCGCCAGCGCATTCATCATGGTGGCCAGCATGCCCATGTAGTCGGCCGTGGCGCGGTCCATGCCGGCCGCGCCGCCCGCGACGCCGCGGAAAATGTTGCCGCCGCCGATCACCACCGCCACCTGCACGCCGAGCTTCACGATCTCGGCAATGTCGTTGACCATGCCGTCGATGGTGGACCGGTTGATGCCGAAGGCATCGTCGCCCATCAGGGCCTCGCCGGAAAGTTTCAGAAGGACGCGCTTGTAGGCTGGCATTTTCACCCCGGGCTGGTTCAATTCTCGATCTGGACGTCGGCCGCGGGCGCTCGTGCCGCCCCGGCCAAGCCGGCTTTCCGCGTCGCCCGGCGCCGCGCCGCGCTGCCTCGGGGCACCACGTACGGTCGGAACGGACGACGACGAAAGCAGGCTCGTGCGCGCAGCGGGTATGGCCGCCCCGCGCGCACTGTCATTGCGTCGAGGGGCACCTTGCGGTGCCCCTCGGGATTATACGGCGGCCCCGCCCGGCGCCATCTGCGCGCCGGACCACACCGCCTTCAGGCTCAGCCCTTCTGCGCGGCGGCGACCTGCGCGGCCACTTCGGCGGCGAAGTCGTCCTGGCGCTTCTCGATGCCCTCGCCCACCACGTACAGGGTGAAGCCCTTGACGGTGGTGTTGGCGGCCTTGAGCATCTGCTCGACGGTCTGCTTGTCGTTCTTCACGAAGGTCTGGTTCAGCAGCGACACTTCCTTCAGATACTTCTGGACCGAACCCTCGACCATCTTGGCGACGATGTCGGCCGGCTTGTTCGACTCGGCGGCCTTCTGCTCGGCGATGCTGCGCTCCTTGGCAATCAGCTCGGCAGGCACGTCGGCGGCCGACAGCGCCACCGGCTTCATGGCGGCCACGTGCATGGCCACGTCCTTGGCGGCGACGTCATCGCCGTCGAACTCGACCATCACGCCGATGCGGGTGCCGTGCAGGTAGGCAGCCAGCTTGCCACCGTCGGCATAGCGCTGGAAGCGGCGGATCGCGATGTTCTCGCCGATCTTGCCGATCAGCGCGGTGCGGGTCGCCTCGACGGACACGCCGTCGATTTCCAGCGCCGACAGCGCGGCCACGTCGGCCGGGCTCTGCTTGGCGACCAGCTCGGCCACCTTGGCGGCGAAGGCCAGGAAGTCGTCGTTCTTGGAGACGAAGTCGGTCTCGCAGTTCAGCTCGACCAACGCGCCCGTGGTGCCTTCGATGAACGACACCACCACGCCTTCGGCGGTGACGCGCGAAGCGGCCTTGCTGGCCTTGTTGCCCAGCTTGACGCGCAGCAGCTCTTCGGCCTTGTTCAGGTCGCCGTCGGCTTCGGTCAGGGCCTTCTTGCACTCCATCATCGGCGCGTCGGTCTTCGCGCGCAGTTCAGCCACCATGCTTGCGGTAATTGCCGCCATTTGTCACTCCTTGAATGGTTCGCGCCGACGCCCCTGTACGACTGTACGAATGCCGGGACGGCGGCTGAGTGGTGTTCAACCTCACCCGCGCTCAAGCATGCCTGCCGCGGATGACAACAATTCAAAAAAAGGGGGCGTCGGATGGCGCCCCCTTCTGTCGCCGGAGACCCCGGCCACGCATGGCTCACCGGCAAGATGTCCCTGCCTGTGGCCCGGTTCGAGCGTTCGCTGCCTGATGCGCTATGGGGTCCCTTGGGCGAGAGGGCCTCAGGCCTCTTCGACTTCGACGAACTCGTCGCCGCCGCGGGCTGCCTCGACCGTTTCCTGCACGGAATTGGCACGGCCTTCCAGGATCGCGTCAGCCACGCCGCGCACGTACAGGGCCACGGCCTTGCTCGAGTCGTCGTTGCCGGGGATCACGTAGTCGATGCCTTCGGGCGAGTGGTTGGTATCGACCACGCCGATCACGGGCACGCCCAGCTTGTTGGCTTCGGTCACGGCGATCTTGTGGTAGCCGACGTCCACCACGAAGATGGCGTCGGGCACGCCGCCCATGTCCTTGATGCCGCCGATGGACTTCTGCAGCTTGTCCATTTCGCGCTCGAACATCAGCGCTTCCTTCTTGCTCATGGTTTCCAGCGCGCCGGCTTCCTTGGCGGCTTCCATGTCCTTCAGGCGCTTGATCGAGATCTTGACGGTCTTGAAGTTGGTCAGCATGCCGCCGAGCCAGCGGGCATCGACGTACGGCATGCCGGCGCGGCCGGCTTCCTCGGCGAGGATTTCACGCGACTGGCGCTTGGTACCCACGAAAAGAATGGTGCCCCGGTTCGCCGCCAGCTGACGCACATACTTCAGCGCGTCCTGGTACATCGGCAGGGTCTTTTCGAGGTTGATGATGTGGATCTTGTTGCGATGGCCGAAGATGAACGGAGCCATCTTGGGGTTCCAGAAGCGGGTCTGGTGGCCGAAGTGGCAACCGGCTTCCAGCATTTCGCGCATGGTGACGGACATAAAGCTCTCCAATAGGGTTTGGTCTTAAGCCAGCCCCGACATTCCTGAAAAGGAACACCCCGGATGGGCTGACTTGCGATTTCACTGATTGATTTCACTGGACCTGACGGCGACCACCACGGTCGGCGCCAAGCCAGCCCGCGATTGTAGCAACAAAGTCCACACTCGCTCAAGCACCATTCCATCGCGCCGCCGCCGGGCCATGCGGCTGCGCCCGCGCGGTGCCGGGTGCCATCCCCCGTCCGATGGTGCGATAATCCCACTTTGCCATTTGAATACCGCCCTGGCCAGCGGCTAGTGCGTCACTTATTCCCGCCCCGCAGCATGAGCATTCACCTGAAGACCGCCGAAGACATCGCGAACATGCGCGTCGCCTGCCGGCTCGCCTCCGAAGTCCTCGACTACATCACGCCCTTCATCAAGCCGGGCGTCACCACCGGCGAGCTGGACCGCCTGTGCCATGCCTACATGCGGGACGTGCAGGGTACCGTGCCGGCGCCGCTCAATTACGCGCCCCCGGGCTATCCGCCCTTCCCCGGCGCGATCTGCACCTCGGTCAACGACGTGATCTGCCACGGCATTCCGGGCGACCGCGTGCTCAAGAACGGCGACGCCGTCAACCTCGATATCACCGTCATCACCAAGGAAGGCTATTACGGCGACACCAGCCGCATGTTCCTGGTGGGCGAAGCCTCGATCCTGGCCAAGCGCCTCGCGCAGATCACCTTCGAATGCATGTGGAAGGGCATCGCCCAGGTGCGACCGGGCGCCCGCCTCGGCGATATCGGCCACGTCATCCAGCAGCATGCCGAGAGCGCCGGCTATTCGATCGTGCGCGAATACTGTGGCCACGGCATCGGCAAGAACTTCCACGAGGACCCGCAGATCCTGCACTACGGCCGTCCCGGCACCGGCATGGAGATCCAGGCCGGCATGATCTTCACCATCGAACCGATGGTCAACGCCGGCAAGCGCGACATCCGCACCATGCCGGACCAGTGGACGGTGAAGACCCGCGACCGCAGCCTGTCGGCGCAGTGGGAGCACACCGTGCTGGTGACCGACACCGGCTACGAGGTGCTGACGGTATCGGCCGGCACGCAGGCCCCGCCCGCCTTCGTGACAGATCCGGTCGCGGCCTGACGAACGGGCGCCGGCAGGCGCCCTTGTTGTTTTCGCGGGCGACAAACCGGCGCAACCGCCGCAAACCCCGACGCAGCCATGGCCCACCCCGCGGTGAATGCACCGACCGACGCACCCCAGGACGCGCCTCCGACCACCATGGACACGACTCCCGAACTCCTCCTCGCCGCACGTGTACGCGACCGCCTGAAGGCCGACAAGCAGCGGCTGTTCGACGCCTTCAAGTCCGGCGGTCCGGTCGGCGCGCTGCTGTCGCGCCTGAGCCGCGCGGTCGACGACGCCCTGGTACAAGCGTGGCGCGGGCTGGACCTGCCCGGCGACATGGCGCTGGTGGCGGTCGGCGGCTATGGACGCGGCGAACTGTTCCCCTACTCGGACGTCGACGTGCTGCTGTTGCTGGCGGCCGAGCCCGACCAGCAGACCGTGTCGCGGCTGGAGAAATTCATCGGCCTGTGCTGGGACCTGGGGCTGGAGATCGGCTCCGCCGTGCGCACCGTCGAGGACTGCATCCGCGAGGCCCGGCAGGACGTCACCATCCGCACATCGCTGCTCGAGGCGCGCCTGCTGACCGGCAACGCCACGCTGTTCGCCGAGCTGCGCGCGCGCTACGACGCCGCGCTCGACGCGCGTGCCTTCTTCCAGGCCAAACTGCTGGAAATGCGGCAGCGGCACGCCAAGTACCAGGACACGCCCTACTCGCTGGAGCCGAACTCCAAGGAAAGCCCCGGCGGGCTGCGCGACCTGCAGGTGATCCTGTGGATGACCAAGGCCGCGGGCTTCGGCCATAGCTGGAAGGAACTGCTGGACAAGGGCCTGCTGACCGAGCGCGAGGCGGTGGAACTGGCGCGCAACGAGCGGCTGCTCAAGACCATCCGCGCGCGCCTGCACCTGGTGGCGGGACGGCGCCAGGACGTGCTCGTCTTCGACCTCCAGACGGCGCTGGCCGAGGCGTTCGGCTACCGGCAGAACAACAACAAGCGCGCCAGCGAGCAGCTGATGCGGCGCTACTACTGGGCGGCCAAGGCGGTCACCCAGCTCAACAGCGTACTGCTGCTGAACATCGAGGCGATGCTGTTTCCGTGCGAGTCGGCGGTCACGCGGCAGATCAACGAACGCTTCGTCGAGCGCCAGGGCATGCTGGAGATCACCAGCGACGACCTGTACGAGCGCGAGCCCCACGCCATTCTCGAAACCTTCCTGGTCTACGAGCGCACGCCCGGCGTCAAGGGCCTGTCGCCGCGCACGCTGCGGGGGCTCTACAACGCGCGCACCGTGATGAATGCGAGCTGGCGGCGCGATCCGGAGAACCGCCGCCTGTTCCTCGCCATCGTGCAGGAACCGCAGGGCATCACGCACGCGCTGCGGCTGATGAACCAGACCAGCGTGCTGGGCCGCTACCTGATCAACTTTCGGCGCATCGTCGGGCAGATGCAGCACGACCTGTTCCACGTCTATACCGTGGACCAGCACATCCTGATGGTGGTGCGCAACATGCGCCGCTTCGCCATCGTCGAGCACACGCACGAGTTCCCGTTCTGCAGCCAGCTGATGGCCAGCTTCGACAAGCCGTGGGTGCTGTGGGTGGCGGCGCTGTTCCACGATATCGCCAAGGGCCGCGGCGGCGACCACTCCAAGCTGGGCACCGCCGACGCGCGGCGCTTCTGCCGCCAGCACGGCATCGCGCGCGAGGACACCAACCTGATCGCGTGGCTGGTCGAGCATCACCTGACGATGAGCCATGTCGCGCAGAAGCAGGACATGACCGACCCGGAGGTCGTGCACGCCTTCGCCCGCGTGGTCGGCAACGAGCGCTACCTGACCGCGCTGTACCTGCTGACCGTGGCCGACATCCGCGGCACCAGCCCCAAGGTGTGGAACGCCTGGAAGGGCAAGCTGCTGGAAGACCTGTACCGCATCACCCTGCGCGTGCTGGGCGGCGCGCGCGTCGATCCGCACTCGCTGTGGGCGCAGCGCCGCGACGAGACCATCTCGCAGCTGCGGCTGATGACCTTCGACACCGCGCTGGGCGAACCGCTGTGGGCGCAGCTGGACGTGGCCTTCTTCCTGCGCCACGACGCGCGCGATATCGCCTGGCTCACGCGCCACCTGTACAACAAGGTGGACAGCCCGGTGCCGGTGGTCAAGGCGCGCATCTCGCCGGCCGGCGAAGGATTGCAGATCGCGGTCTATGCCAAGGACCAGCCAGACCTGTTCGCGCGCATCTGCGGCTATTTCGAGCGCAAGAGCTTCTCGATCCAGGAAGCCAAGATCCACACTACCCGGCACGGCTACGCGCTGGATACCTTCCAGGTGACCGACCCCGGCATCACCGGCGACTACCGCGACATCATCGCGCTGGTCGAACACGAGCTGTGCGAACGCCTGCAGCACGCCGCGCCGCTGCCCGAGGCGGCGCAGGGCCGGCTGTCGCGCCAGTCGCGCAGCTTCCCGATCAAGCCGCGCGTGGACCTGCGCCCGGACGAGCGCGGCCAGTACTACCTGCTGTCGCTGTCCGCCAACGACCGCACCGGCCTGCTCTACGCTATCGCCCGCGTGCTGGGCGAACACCGCATCTCCGTCCATACGGCGCGCATCAACACGTTGGGCGAGCGCGTCGAGGACATGTTTCTGGTCGACGGCAGCCGTCTTGCCGCCGACAACCGATTGCAACTGCAGCTTGAACAGGATTTGCTCGCGGCGCTGGCCATCTAGGCCCGGACCGCGGCGACAACGATATGAACGACAGCGATAAGCCCAAGCGCAAGACCCTGGGCCTGAAGACCGCCGACGGCGGCCCCGCACGTACCGGCACCTCCCGTCCGGTACGGGTCTCGGACCTGAACCGCAAGCGCGTGCAGGCGGTGGCAGAAGGCATCCGAAAAGCGAACGAGGGCAAGAAGGCCGCGGCCGGGAAGCGGCAGGCGCCGCGCAAGCCGGACGGCCCCGGTGGCGCCGGTCGCCCCGCAGGCACGGGCGACAGCCGGCCACCGCGCGCGCGCGCCGCTGGCGACGAATCGCGGCCGCAGCAACGGCGCAGTTTTGGCGACGACCAGCGGCCACCGCAGCGCCGCAGCTTTGGCGACGACCAGCGTGCACCGCAGCGTCGTAGCTTTGGCGACGATCAGCGCCCGCCGCAGCGCCGCAGTTTCAGCGATGACCAGCGTCCGCCACAGCGCCGCAGCTTTGGCGACGAGGAGCGTGCACCGCAGCGCCGCAGCTTTGGCGATGACCAACGTGCGCCGCAGCGTCGTAGCTTCGGCGATGACCAGCGCCCGCCGCAGCGCCGCAGCTTTGGCGACGACCAGCGCCCGCCCCAGCGCCGCAGCTTTGGCGACGACCAGCGCCCGCCGCAGCGCCGCAGCTTTGGCGACGACCAGCGTCCGCCCCAGCGCCGCAACTTTGGCGACGACCAGCGCCCGCCGCAGCGCCGCAGCTTTGGCGATGAGGCCCGCGCCGCCTACGCGCGCCAGCGCGGCGGCGACGACCGTCCGCCAGCACGGCGCCCCTATGGCGACGACACCCGTCCGCCGGCACGGCGCAGCGAAGGCGAAGTCCGTCCGGCCCGTTCCGGTTACGGCGGTGGCCCGGGCCGCGCCCCGAAGCCATCCGAGCGCATCGAGCGTCCGGCCCGACCCGCGGCGGTGCGTCCCGCAGCGACGTCCCGCGACGACGAGGCTCCGACCGACGGCCTCGTCCGCCTTTCCAAGCGCATGTCGGAACTCGGACTCTGCTCGCGGCGCGAAGCCGACGAGTGGATCCCGCGCGGCTGGGTCCTGGTCGACGGCAAGCCCGTCACCGAACTGGGTTCGCGCGTCTCGCCCGACGCCGTCATCGAGATCCATCAAGCCGCGCGCTCGGAACAGGGCGAGCGCGTGACCGTGCTGCTGCACAAGCCGGTGGGCTACGTATCGGGCCAGGCCGAGGACGGCTACGAGCCCGCCGCCGCGCTGTTCACGCCGGAAAACCAGTGGGAGAACGACCCCACGCGCAAGCGCTTCGCGCCGTGGCAGCGCAAGAGCCTCGCGCCGGCCGGCCGTCTCGATATCGATTCGACCGGGCTGCTGGTGCTGACGCAGGACGGCCGCGTGGCCCGCCACCTGATCGGCGAAGACTCCAATGTCGAGAAGGAATACCTGGTGCGCGTCGTGTGGGAATCGCCGGACGGCGTGGTGGACCGCAACATCTCGGAGGTCTATCCCCCCGAGCTGCTGGACAAGCTGCGCCACGGCCTGTCGCTCGATGGCGAAGCGCTGAAGCCCGCGAAGGTGAGCTGGCAGAACGAGGAGCAGTTGCGCTTCGTGCTGCGCGAGGGCAAGAAGCGCCAGATCCGCCGGATGTGCGAACAGGTCGGCCTGAAGGTGGTGGGCCTGAAGCGCGTGCGGATGGGCCGGATCGTGCTGGGCGACCTGCCGGTCGGACAGTGGCGCTTCCTGGGCCCGTTCGAGAAGTTCTGATCGCGTTCTGATCGGAGATGCGCAAACAAAAAGCGGCGGACATGATCCGCCGCTTTTTTTGCCCGGACGCCCGCAAGCCATGCGGACCGGCGGGCGGCAAACAGCCGCTAGTCGTCGCCCTGCCCCGCCATTTCGGGGAACAGCACCTCGGTAAAGCCGAACCGCGAAAAGTCGCGCACGCGCATCGGATAGAGGATGCCCTGCAAATGGTCGCATTCGTGCTGGACCACGCGGGCGTGGAAGCCATCGGCAACACGCTCGATGCGGTTGCCCATCAGATCGAAGCCCGAGTACCGCAGGCTGGTGTGGCGCGGCACCACGCCACGCAGCCCCGGCACCGACAAGCACCCTTCCCATCCGTCCTCCATCTCGTCGGACAGCGGCGTCAGTTCGGGATTGATCAGCACCGTCTTGGGCACGGTGGGCGCGTCGGGGTAGCGCGGGTTGCGGTCGAAGCCGAAGATCACCACCTGCAGGTCCACGCCGATCTGGGGCGCGGCCAGGCCGGCGCCATTGGCGTGGTCCATGGTGTCGAACATGTCGTCGATCAGATTGCGCAGTTCGGGCGTATTGAAGCGCGTGACCGGGCGGGCGGGTTGCAGCAGCCGGGGGTCGCCCATTTTCAGGATGTCGCGGATCATCTGGCTTTCCTCGTGACGGTCCCGCACCAGTCTGGTCCGGCCGGGATACCTCGGCCGATTATAGCGAAGCCATCCTCGGGGGCCGCGCGCCGCGGTCCTTCGGTGGTCAGCGCAATGCCGCCGTCGGCGGCCCGCGGCGGATTGGGCGGCGGGTTGGGCACCGCGCGTCCCTGACACCGCGGTCGGAAAACACCGCCTCGATATCGTCCACCGGCCTGCGCATCGCCACCCATCCGCTCAGCTTCAGCCGGACGTAGCGCTCGAGCCCGCGTTCGCACGACTCGAACAGGCCCTCGTAGCCGATCGCCTCGCGCCGCGCCGCGTCGAAGCGGCCGGTGACGCGCCCAAGCAGCCGCGACAGCGTGCCGATGAATCGCGTCCAGACGTCGCGCGCGGGTTCGCACGAGAAAGGACAAGCCGTTCTGGCGCCAACGCGCACGGCGGGGTGAGGTCCGCCCGAAGCGGTGGCGAGTTCGCGCGGCGAGGCGCCTGCCTGCCCCGATGCCACGTCGTCCGTCTTGCTGGCCGGAAGGTATTCGATCGTGTAGACGTTGCCCCGGAAGGCCACGGTCTCGACCCGGAAGCTGCCCGGGTCGCATTGCGCGCCCTTGGCGAACGCGTCCATCACGGCGGACAGCTCCGCCCAGTCCTTTGCCACCATGCCGCGCGATACCCATCGGGTCGCGGCATGCGTCGTCGTGATTGCACCAGCTGACATCTCGGTCTCCTTCTCGGAATTGAGGACCAGCGCAGCCTAACGGTGCCGCGCTATCGTGCTATCCAATTCGGGCAGGAACCATCGCAGGCGAGTCACCTGCGCGAATCGCGGCACGGTTGTCCCGGCGCGCGATCCGCGGCATCGCGGGATGGCCTCAGCCGGCCGACTCCCGCAGCAGGGCGAGCATGGCGGCCTCGTCCAGCACCGGCACGCCGAGCGCGAGTGCCTTGTCCAGCTTGCTGCCCGCCTCCTCGCCGGCGACCACGTAGTCGGTCTTCTTCGATACCGACCCCGCGACCTTGGCGCCGAGGGCCTCGAGCTTTTCCTTCGCTTCCTCGCGCGAGAGCGTGGGCAGCGTGCCGGTCAGCACGAAGGTCTTGCCGGCAAGCGGCGCCGGCGCACGGGCGGCCGGCTCGCTTTCGGGCCAATGGACACCGGCCGCGCGCAGCTGCTCCACCACTTCGACGTTGTGCGGTTCGGCCAGGAAGTTGGCGATCGACTGTGCGACCACCGGCCCCACGTCGTTGACCTCGAGCAGCGCGGCCTCGTCGGCCGCCATCAGGTTGTCCAGCTTGCCGAAATGCCGGGCCAGATCCTTGGCCGTGGCCTCGCCGACATGGCGGATGCCCAGCGCGAAGATGAAGCGGTTCAGCGTGGTTTCGCGCGAGGCCTCGATGGCGGCCACCAGGTTGGCCGCGGACTTGTCGGCCATGCGGTCCAGCGCGGCCAGCTTGGCCACGCCCAGCTTGTACAGGTCGGCGGGCGTGCGCACGATGCCCTGCTCGACCAGTTGATCCACCACCTTTTCGCCCAGGCCCTCGATGTCCATGGCGCGGCGCTGCGCGAAATGCAGCAGCGACTGCTTGCGCTGGGCCGCGCAGATCAGGCCGCCGGTGCAGCGGGCGATCGCCTCGTCTTCCAGCCGCTCGATATGCGAGCCGCAGACGGGGCACGCCACCGGCATGACGAAGGCACGCGCATCGGCGGGCCGGCGCTCCGGCACCACCGCCACCACCTCGGGAATCACGTCGCCGGCGCGGCGCACGATGACCGTGTCGCCGATATGCACGTCCTTGCGGCGGATCTCGTCCTCGTTGTGCAGCGTGGCATTGGTTACCGTCACGCCGCCCACGAACACCGGGGCCAGCCGCGCCACCGGGGTGATGGCGCCCGTGCGGCCCACCTGCACCTCGATATCCTCGACGACCGTGGTCATCTCCTGCGCCGGAAACTTGTGTGCCAGCGCGAAGCGCGGCGCGCGCGAGACGAAGCCCAGGCGTTCCTGGTCGGCCAGCGCGTTGACCTTGTACACCACGCCGTCGATGTCGTAGGGCAGCCGGTCGCGCTTCGCGCCCACCGCCCGATGGAAATCGAGCAGGCCCTGCGCGCCCCGGACCACCGCGCGTTCGGCGCAGACCGGAAAGCCGTACGCGGCCAGGCCCTCGAGCAAGTCGGCATGCGTCGCGGGGCGGTCCACGCCCTGCAGCTCGCCGAGCCCATAGGCGAAGAACGACAGCGGCCGCCGCGCGGTCAGCCGCGGGTCGAGCTGGCGCAGGCTGCCGGCGGCGGCGTTGCGCGGATTGACGAAGGTCTTTTCGCCCGCCTCGGCCTGCCGTGCATTGAGCTTGTCGAACTCGCGCCGGTACATGAAGACCTCGCCGCGCACCTCGATCACCTCCGGCGCCCGGCCCTTGAGCTTGAGCGGCACCGCCTTGATGGTGCGCACGTTGGCGGTCACGTCCTCGCCGGTCTCGCCATCGCCGCGCGTGGCGGCCTGCACGAGCCTGCCGTTCTCGTAGCGCAGCGACATGGCCAGCCCGTCGAACTTCAGCTCGCAGGCGTATTCGACGGCCTCGGCGGCGCTGAACAGGTCCGGCGCCTGCGTCTGCGCCGGCGCGGCGCGGCCCAGCCCCTGCGCGCAGCGCCGGTCGAACGCGACCACGTCCTCGTCGGTGAAGCCATTGCCCAGCGACAGCATCGGCACGCGATGGCGCACCGCCGCGAAGGCAGACACCGGCTGGCCGCCGACGCGCTGCGTCGGCGATTCGGGCGTCAGCAGCTCGGGGTGGGCGGCCTCGATGTCCTGCAGTTCGCGGAACAGCGCGTCGTATTCCGCATCGGGAATCGAGGGTGCGTCCAGCACGTAGTACTGGTAGTTGTGGCGCTCGATTTCCTCGCGCAGCCAGTCGGCGCGCGCCGCCGGCGTCGCCGGGTCCCGGGCATGGGTCGCGGGCGCGGAGGCGTTGGCCTGCGCGCCCTTCTTGTCTGCGGTCATAGCGGCGAATGCCGGAAGCCGTGCGGGCGTTCCGGCGAGAAAGCAGTGGAAAGAATCAGTTGCTGAACAGGCGCAGCGCCACCGGCGAACCGGCCGGCATGCCGCGCGCATCGAGCTTGTCGTACAGCGCCTGCAACTGGGTGAAGATCGCCACGAACGACGCCTCGGTGAGCGGCCGCATGTTGTCGTCCACCAGGCGCGCGCCCATGCGCTGCGCCAGGCTGTCCCCATACTCGCACATCAGCTTCAGCGGCTTGGCCGGCTGCGCGGCCTGCGGCACGTCGAGCAGCAGCGTGATCTGGTGGCCGGCCTTGACCGTCAGGTCGTCGCGCAGGAAGTTGGTATCGCCGAACTGCAGCGTGAACAGCGCCCGCTGGATGCCGTCCTGGTCCGCCTGATAGCGCGTGAAGCGCGTGCCGTCGCGCGACAGCACCAGGCCGTCCTGCGTGGCGACGCTCTGCACATAGGCCGCCGACCACGGCGCGCCGTCCGAAATCACGTTGACACCGAGCTGCACGTCGCAGGTGGCGGCGAAGTTGTCCAGTTCGCGGGCGTTGGCCACGGTCTCCGTCATGTCGGGCAACTCGGCCGACGCGTCCAGCGCCTCCGCCAGCCCTTCCACCGCATTGACGAATTCGGAGAACTCCAGCGCATTCAGCGGCCCGCTGCGGTTCGCCAGTTGCACGGCCACCTGGATGTCTTCGTACTGGTGGCCCGCCGTCACCGGCTCCCACGCGTTGGCCGCCTCGCGCAGCCCTTCGATATGGACCTGCTTGGTGCCGGCGCGGCGCAGCCGCCCCGTCAGCGGCAGGATGCGGTCGCCCGACGCCTTGCGCTCCAGGTGCAGGGGCACGATGCAGTCGATCAGCGGATCGATCACCGCCGGGCGCGGCTGGCCTTCGATCACCGCCAGGTCGCCCTGCTCGTCGGATTGCACGGCGGCGGGAGGTACCGCGGCGCGCGCCGCGGCATCGCCCCGCGCGGCCTGGCCGGTGCCGTAGGCGACTTCCTCGGCGATCTGGTCGTCCGCATCCGCGGACTGCGCCGCCGATGCCGCGGCGGCCGCGAGCGTGGCGTCCCCGGCCTCGTCGGTACCTGCCGTGCGCGCCGCGGGCGTCGCGTCGCCGACGGCGGCCGCGCCACCGGTCAGCGTGGGCTCGCGCCGCTCGATATGATCGGGCGGCGGCGTTTCATGCAGCTTGGCGCTGACTTCGGGCTTGGTCGAGCCGCCGACCACCGGCTCGCGCATCGGCGGCACGTCGTCCTCGGGCTGGAGCGCGCGCGGGCGGCGCGACTTGCGGATCTGCCATTGGTTGTACGCCACCACCAACAGCAGCAGGACGATGCCGGCCACGACCAGAGCGGTTTGCAGGTCCATCACGCGTTCGCCTCCGTCCACTGGATCTGGTATGCCTTCATGCCGCCTCCGCCATCGACACCGCGGCGTCCATGTCCACCGCCACGATGCGGGACACCCCCTGCTCCTGCATCGTCACCCCGATCAGCTGGTGCGCCATTTCCATTGCAATCTTGTTGTGCGAGATAAAGACGAACTGCGTCTTGTCGGACATGCGGGCCACCATGTTGGCGTAGCGCTCCGTATTGGCGTCGTCCAGCGGCGCGTCGACCTCGTCGAGCAGGCAGAACGGCGCCGGGTTGAGCTGGAACATGGCGAACACCAGCGCGATCGCGGTCAGCGCCTTCTCGCCACCGGACAGCAGGTGGATGGTGGAGTTTTTCTTGCCCGGAGGCTGCGCCATCACCTGCACGCCGGCGTCGAGGATTTCCTCGCCGGTCATGATCAGGCGGGCCTGGCCGCCGCCGAACAGCAGCGGGAACAGCTCGCCGAAGTGGTGGTTGACCTGGTCGAACGTGCCCTGCAGCAGCGCGCGGGTTTCCTGGTCGATCTTGTGGATCGCGTCTTCCAGCGTGGTGATGGCGTCGTTCAGGTCGGCCGACTGCGCGTCGAGGAAGGTCTTGCGCTCGCGCGCCGCCGCCAGTTCCTCGAGCGCCGCCATGTTCACCGGGCCCAGCGCGTTGATGGCGTTGTTCAGCCGCGTGACTTCGCCCTGCAGGTACGAGGGCTTGAGGTCCGGCGTGAGCTTGTGCGCGAGCGCGGCCTCGTCCACCTCGGCCGCGGCCAGCTGCTCGGCGAACTGCTCCTGCGCCAGGCGTCCGGCCTGCTCCTTGAGCTGGAATTCGGTGATGCGGTCGCGCAGCGGCTGCAGGCTGCGCTCGGCGGCCAGGCGCTGCTCGTCGAACTTGCGCAGCTCGGCCGACAGCGCGTCGAGCTCGATCCGCGCGGCCCCGAGCTTCTCCTCCTTCTCGGCGCGGCGCTCCAGCGCTTCCTGCAGGCCGGTGTGCGCGGTCTGCTCGTTGATGGTCTCGAGTTCGGCGCGGGCGTTTTCCAGCGATTCGGCGATGCGCTCGGACTGGTCCGCCGACACCTGGATATTGCGGCGCAGCTCGTCGATGCGGTTGACGAGGTTGCGCTCGGCGAACAGCGCCTCCTGTGCCGCGCGTTCGAGGTCGCGCAGCTGGTGGCGCGCGGCGGTCAGCTTCGCGTCCAGCGCCTCGTACGCGATCTGCTGTTCCTCGTGCGCGGCCTGCATGTCGGCCAGCGCGGCATCGTGCTGCTCGAAGCTGGCCTCCGATTCGGCGCGGATGGCGCGCTGCTCGTCGATCTGCGCGCCGATCTCGTCCAGTTCCTCGCGGATCTGGTCGCTGCGGGCGTTGTAGCGCTCCATCGCCTGCGACAGCTTGAGCACGTCCATCTGCAGCGCATGCACGCGGCGCGTGGACTGCTCGGCGCGCGCGCGGGCATCGATCAGCACCGCGCTCGCGTGGGTGTAGGCGGTCTCGGCGCGCACGGCCTGGGACTTGGCCTCGTCCGCCAGCAGCAATTGGGCGCGCGCCTGCTTCTGCAGGTTCTCGATCTCCTGCTCGCGGGCCAGCATGCCGGCCTGTTCGGAGTCGGCGGCATACAGGTGCACCGAGGCGCGGTCCACCAGATGGCCCTCGGCCACGACGAAGCACGCGCCCTCGGGCAGCGTGGCGCGCGCGGCCAGCGCGCTCTCCATGTCGGTGGCCGTGTAGACATCGCGCAGCCATTCCTGCATCACCGCGCGGATGCCCGGCTCGGTGATCTGCACCAGCGACATCAGCGGGCGCAGGCCGGCCGGTGTCTCCAGCGGGCGCGCCGCCGACGGCGGCGTATAGAAGGCCAGCTTGGCGGGCGGGGCATCGGCCAGCAGGGACTTGACCCAGTCCAGGTTCGAGACTTCGAGCGCCGCCAGCTTTTCGCGCAGCACCGCTTCGAGCGCGCTTTCCCAGCCCGGCTCGATATGCACCTTCTTCCACAGGCGCGGCAGCTCGGCCAGTTCGTGCCGGGCCAGCCACGGCTGCACCTTGCCCTGGCTCTGCACGTTCTCCTGCAGCTGGCGCAGCGCGGCCAGGCGCGCTTCCAGCGCCGCGATGGCGGCCGCCTCGCTCTGCACGCGCTCCTGCGCGGCGCGGCGCTCGGCATCCAGGCGCGGCAGATTGTCTTCGGCGTCGGCCAGCAGGGCCTGCGCCTCTTCCAGGCTGGCCTCGTGCTCGGCCAGTTCGGCGCGCAACGCCTCCAGCCGCGTTTCGTCGGGGCGGTCCAGGCCCTTCTGCTCCAGCGACAGGCGCTCGCGGCGCTGCTCCAGCTGCTGCAGGTTCTGGTCGGCGCTGCGCTGCTGCGCCGCTTCCAGCTTGAGTTGCTGCTCGGCCTGCATGATGCCCGCGCGCTGTTCGTTGGCGAGCGCCTGCGCGTCGCGCCACTGGCCTTCCAGCGTGGGCAGCTCGTCCGACTTCTGCGCCACCGCGTCCTGCGCCTCGACGGTGCGCCCCTCGGCCACCGCCAGCTCTTCCTCGGCGCGCGCCAGGTCGTCGTTGGCCTGCTCGGCCTTGCCCTGCCACTGCTCGCGCTGGGCCGTCAGCGCGGCGATCTGGGCCTGCGCGCGGTTGCGCGACTCGACCACGAAGCGGATCTCCGCCTCGAGCTTGCTCACTTCGGCATTGGCCTCGTAAAGCGCGCCCTGCGCGGCATGCATGCCGTCGGAGGCGGCATAGTGCGCCGCGCGCATGGTTTCCAGTTCGGCCTCGACGTGGCGCAGCTGCGCCATCTGCGCTTCGAGGTCGATCTGGGCCTGCTCGATGGCCCGCTGGTTGCGCTCCTGCTCGGCCTGGGCCTCGCGCTTGCGCAGCAGCCACAGCAGGTGCTGCTTCTCCTCGCCGTCGGCCTGCAGCGCCTTGAAGCGCTGGGCAACCTCGGCCTGGCCTTCGAGCTTTTCGAGGTTGCTGCCGAGCTCGCGCAGGATGTCCTCGACCCGGGTCAGGTTCTCGCGCGTGTCGGACAGGCGGTTCTCGGTCTCGCGGCGCCGCTCCTTGTACTTGGAGACGCCGGCCGCTTCCTCCAGGAAGATCCGCATGTCGTCGGGCTTGGCCTCGATGATGCGCGAGATCATGCCCTGGCCGATGATGGCGTAGGCGCGGGGGCCGAGGCCGGTGCCCAGGAAGATGTCCTGGATATCGCGGCGGCGCACCGGCTGGTTGTTGATGTAGTAGGAAGAGGTGCCGTCGCGCGTGAGCACGCGCTTGACCGCGACCTCGGCGTACTGGCTCCACTGGCCGGCGGCGCGGCCTTCGGCGTTGTCGAACACCAGCTCGACGCTGGCGCGGCCGGCCGGCTTGCGGGCGGTGGAACCATTGAAGATCACATCCTGCATCGACTCGCCGCGCAGCTCGGAGGCGCGCGACTCGCCGAGCACCCAGCGCACCGCGTCGATGATGTTGGACTTGCCGCAGCCGTTGGGACCGACGATGCCGACCAGTTGGCCCGGCACTTGAAAATTGGTGGGATCGACGAAGGACTTGAAGCCCGCCAGCTTGATCGAGGACAGTCGCACGGTTGGTCTGGAGGTATCGGCTATTGCAGCGTTCAGGGACCGGGCTGCGCGGCAACCGGGGGCGCGGCGTGCCGATGACGCCTCACCCCGGGCGCGCCTGTGCCCGAAAGTTGGCGCTAATCATACCATCGGTGACCCGCGTTCCCGCCGCTTTCCGGGCGCCCGCGGGGGTGTTCTGCCGCACTGCAACGCGCGCCGCGGCGGGCTCGCCGGACGGGCGCTATTGCGGCATCAGGCCCCGGTCCGGCGGCTGGGATGCGGCCTGCGGCGCACGCCGCGGGCGGTGCACCAGGCCCGACAAGGCGCCGGCGAGGATGATGCAGAGACCCCCGGCGCCCTCCTTCCAGCTCAGGGTCTCGGTGGCGAGCCACCAGGACGACACCGCGGCCACCACGATCTCGAACAGCATCAGCAGGGAGACGCGGTTGGCCGGCAGCCGCTGCAGGCCGTATTGCACCACGGCATTGCCCACCACCAGCGTCGCCGCGAGGCCCACGGCCAGCAGGGGCGCGGCCACGGTGGCCTGGGGCGCAAGGGCCACCGCGCCGCCCTCGAGCCACAGCGCGCAGGGCACGCCAACCGAGGCGCCGCCCAGGAAGACCACCACCGTGCGCAGCCGGCCGTCCATGTCCGGAAAGCGCTGGGCGGCGCGCAGCGACAGCACGTTGTTGGCCGCGAACGCCATGCCCGCCACCAGTCCTGCCCATTCGGCCGCATTGGCCGGCACCGGCACGCCGACCTCCGGCGTCCACAGCATCAGGCCCGCGCCGAACAGCGCCAGCGCGACCAGCAGCAGGCCCGGCGCGGACAGCCGCTCGCCCAGGAACAGCCGCGCGAACACGGCGGTCCAGACCGGGGTCAGGTAGAACAGCAGCAGCACGCGCATGACATGGCCATTGACGCTGCCCCAGACGAAGCCGACGTTGGTCACGCCCGCCGCCAGCCCGATCGCCACGAACAGCCAGGACCAGCGGAACGTGGGCAGATGCCGGCGCAGCGCCAGCAGGGCCAGCAGCGCGGCGAGCGAGCTCACCACGGCGGCGGCGGTCATGCCGCCCAGGCCCCAGCCGGCCAGCAGCCGATACGGAAACCAGGCGATGCCCCATACCGAGGCGCCGATCAGGATCGACAGCGAGGACTTGATGGAATGGGGATCGTGGGCACGCGGCGCGGTCGCCGGCGTGCTGCCTTGCTCGTGATTCATGGAACTCCGGAGTGCCTCGGCGGGAGGCGAAGGATGGGGATCGGGGCATGGTCTCGCGCGCGGCCCTGCGCGCGGCCGGCGCCATGCGCCCTTCCTCTATAATGCTGCGTTTCAACCGGCCTTCGAACTCAAGTGAATCCGCGCCCGAATCTGAACCCGCGTCTGGACCTGCTGCAGCCCTACCCCTTCGAGAAACTGAAGGCGCTGTGCGCGGACATCGCGCCGAACGCGGCGCTGGCGCCGATCAGCTTCGGCATCGGCGAACCCAAGCATCCGACGCCCGAGTTCATCAAGGCCGCGCTGTCCGGCTCGCTCGCGGGGCTGGCGAATTATCCCACAACGGCCGGCGCCGACAGCCTGCGCAAGGGCATCGCCGCCTGGCTGGAACGGCGCTACGGGCTGCCCCGCGTCGACATGGCGCAGGTCCTGCCGGTGACCGGCTCGCGCGAGGCGCTGTTCTCGTTCGCGCAGACCGTGATCGACGGCACCCGCCCCGGCGCGCTGGTGCTGTGCCCCAATCCGTTCTACCAGATCTACGAAGGCGCGGCCCTGCTGGCCGGCGCCACGCCGGTCTTCGCCAACAGCGATCCGGCGCGCAATTTCGCCCCCGCCTTCGACCGCATCGCCGACGATGCGTGGGCCCGCGTGCAGCTGGTCTACGTCTGCTCCCCCGGCAATCCGACCGGCGCCGTGCTGTCGCTGGACGACTGGAAGCAGCTGTTCGCGCTGTCCGACCGCCACGGCTTCGTGATCGCCTCGGACGAGTGCTATTCCGAAATCTATTTCGACGAGGGCCGCCCGCCGCTGGGCGCCCTGGAGGCCGCGCACAAGCTGGGCCGCGGCTTCGAGCGGCTGGTGATGTTCTCGAGCCTGTCCAAGCGCTCGAACGTGCCGGGCCTGCGCTCCGGCTTCGTCGCGGGCGACGCCGCGCTGCTCAAGGCCTTCCTGCTGTATCGCACCTACCATGGCGGCGCGATGAACCCGGCGGTGCAGGCCGCCAGCCTGGCCGCCTGGAACGACGAGGACCACGTGCGCGAGAACCGCGCCGCCTATGTGCGCAAGTTCGCCGAGGTCACGCCCATGCTGGCCGAGGTGCTGGACGTCGCGCTGCCGGACGCCGGCTTCTACCTGTGGGCCGACGTCTCGCGCACCGGCCTGACCGATACGGAATTTGCGGCACGGCTGCTGGCCGAGCAGAACGTGACCGTGCTGCCCGGCAGCTATCTGGCCCGCGAGGCCGACGGGGTCAATCCGGGCGCGAACCGTGTCCGCATGGCGCTGGTCGCCACGCCCGAGGAGTGCCTCGAAGGCGCGCGCCGCATCGTCGATTTCTGCCGCTCGCTGCAGGCCCGCGGCGCCTGACCCGGCTCGCCCGCGGCTGCGCGGGCCGCCATATCCGAACAACGCTCAACCACTGAAAACAACGCTATGACGCAAGCACTGCAAGCCCTCATCGACCAGGCCTGGGAAGACCGCGCCAGCCTGTCGCCGAAGTCCGCCCCCGCCGATATCCGCGAAGGCGTGGCCAATGTGATCGCCCAGCTGGACACCGGCGCGCTGCGCGTGGCCGAGAAGCAGGGCAAGGACTGGGTCGTCAACCAGTGGGTCAAGAAGGCCGTGCTGCTGTCCTTCCGCCTGGAAGACAACGCGCCGATGGCCGCCGGCGGCTTCGCCCAGTTCTACGACAAGGTGCCGACCAAGTTCGCCGGCTGGACCGCCGACGACTTCGCCAAGGGCGGCTTTCGCGTGGTGCCGCCCGCCGTGGCCCGCCGCGGCTCGTTCATCGCGAAGAACGCGGTGCTGATGCCCTCCTACGTCAATATCGGCGCCTATGTGGACGAAGGCACCATGGTCGACACCTGGGCGACCGTGGGCTCGTGCGCGCAGATCGGCAAGAATGTCCACCTGTCCGGCGGCGTGGGCATCGGCGGCGTGCTGGAGCCGCTGCAGGCCAATCCCGTGATCATCGAGGACAACTGCTTCATCGGCGCGCGTTCGGAAGTGGTCGAAGGCGTGATCATCGAGGAAAACTCGGTGATTTCGATGGGCGTGTACCTGGGCCAGTCGACCAAGATCTACGATCGCGAAACCGGCGAGATCCACTACGGCCGCGTGCCGGCGGGCTCGGTGGTGGTGGCGGGCAACCTGCCGTCCAAGGATGGCAAGTACAGCCTGTACTGCGCCGTGATCGTCAAGAAGGTCGACGCGCAGACCCGCGCCAAGACCAGCCTGAACGAGCTGCTGCGCGGCGACTGAGCCCGACCGCCATCGGCACATGACGTACTTCGCCGCGGCTGCGCCGTGGCGAAGCGGCGGCCCGGTTGCGGGCCGCATGTCTTTCCCGCGCGAGTTCACCGTGCCCCTATTCCGCAAGCGATTCATGGCCCTAGATCCCGCTACCGTCAGTACCGTGCTGTCCCTGTTGCCGACCATTCTCGAGCAGGCCAACAAGACCATCGAGAAGATCAAGAAGGGCAAGCGCAAGGACGAGGCCGGCGGCACCTCCGACGTGCCCGGCGAGATCGCGGGCGGACGCGACACCGCGACCCGCATCGCCGAGCTGGAGCACGCCGCCGTGCAGCAGGCCGAGACCGTCAAGATGCTCGCCGAGCAGCACGCCATCACCATCGAGGCCTTGCGCAAGGAGGCCGCGCGGCTGGATCGCCGGCTGCGCCTGATGACCGCCGTGGCGATGGCCGGCTTCGCGCTCGGGCTGGCCGGCGTGGTGGTGGCCGTGAACGCGCTGCTGCGCTGAACTGCGCTGACCTACTTACCGATCCGATGCAAGCCATGACCGTTCAGCTCTACGGCATTCCCAACTGCGATACCGTCAAGAAAGCCCGCACCTGGCTCACCGCCAACGCGGTGGATCATGACTTCCACGACTTCAAGAAGCAGGGTGTGGACGAGGCGCTGCTGCGCGGCTGGCTGGCCCAGGTGCCGCTCGCCACGCTGCTCAACCGCAAGGGCACCACGTGGCGCGCGCTGTCGGACGCCGACAAGGCGCGCGCGGACACCGAGGCTGGCGCGATCGCGCTGATGCGGCAGAGCCCCTCGCTGATCAAGCGGCCGGTGCTGGTGCACGGCGACCGCGTCGCCGTGGGCTTCGCCGCCGACCAATACGCCAGCCTGTTTCCCGCCGGTGCCTGAAACCGCCCTGACCCGCCTACCCCCGCCGCCATGACCGCCACCCTCGCCCTTACCGAAGACCTGATCCGCCGCCGTTCGGTGACCCCCGCCGACGAAGGCTGCCAGGCCGTGCTGGAGGCCCGCCTCACCGCGCTGGGCTTCCAGTGCGAATCCATCGTCAGCGGCCCCGACACCTTCCGTGTGACGAACCTGTGGGCCGTGCGGCGCGGCACGCTCGGCGCGCAAGGCAAGCTGCTCGCCTTCGCCGGCCACACCGACGTGGTGCCCACCGGCCCGCTGGAGCAGTGGCAGTCCGACCCGTTCCTGCCGACGCATCGCGACGGCAAGCTCTACGGCCGCGGCGCCGCCGACATGAAAACCTCGATCGCCGCCTTCGTGGTGGCGGTGGAAGAGTTCGTGCAGGCCAATCCGGAGCACAAGGGATCGATCGCCTTCCTGATCACCAGCGACGAGGAAGGCCCCGCGCACGACGGCACCATCAAGGTGGTGCAGGCGCTCAAGGCGCGCGGCGAGCGGCTCGACTACTGCGTGGTGGGCGAGCCCACCTCGGTCGATACGCTCGGCGACATGGTCAAGAACGGCCGCCGCGGCTCGCTGTCCGGCAAGCTGACCGTCAAGGGCGTGCAGGGCCATATCGCCTATCCCCATCTGGCGAAGAACCCCATCCATCTCGCGGCGCCCGCGCTGGCGGAGCTGGCCGCCGAAAGCTGGGATGCCGGCAACGAGTATTTCCCGCCGACCACGTGGCAGATGTCGAACATCCATGCCGGCACCGGGGCCACCAACGTGATCCCGGGCCACGTGACCATCGACTTCAATTTCCGCTTCTCGACGGCCAGCACGCCCGACGGCCTGAAGGACCGCGTGCATGCGCTGCTGGACCGCCACCAGCTCGACTACACGCTGGACTGGACGCTCGGGGGCGAACCGTTCCTGACGCCGCGCGGCGAACTGTCCGAGGCGCTGTCCGGCGCCATTGCCGCGGAAACCGGCGTGCAGACCGAGCTGTCCACCACCGGCGGCACCTCGGACGGCCGCTTCATCGCAACCATCTGCCCGCAGGTGATCGAGTTCGGGCCGCCCAACGCCAGCATCCACAAGATCGACGAGCACGTCGAGGTACGCTTCATCGAGCCGCTGAAGAACGTCTATCGCGGCGTGCTGGAACGCCTGGTCGCCTGACCGACTGAATGTCCCGGGGCGCCGCGGCGCCCCTCATCGCACCCCACTCCCCCTTTCCGCCATGGCCACTCTTCAAGAACTCCGTACCGTCCGCGATCTGCTGCGCCTGGCGGTCTCGCGCTTTTCCGCCGCCAAGCTCTCGTTCGGCCACGGCACCGACAACGCCTACGACGAGGCGGTCTATCTGATCCTGCATACGCTGAACCTGCCGCTCGATACGCTGGACCCCTTCCTGGACGCGCGCCTGCTCGACGACGAGATCGCGGCGGTGCTCGCCGTGCTGGACCGCCGCGTCAACGAGCGCGTGCCGGCGGCCTACATCACGCGGGAAGCGTATATGCACGGCATGCGCTTCTATGTGGACGAGCGCGTGATCGTGCCGCGCAGCTTCCTCGGCGAACTGCTGCACGACGGCCTCGATCCGTGGCTGGGCGGCTCTACCCCGCTGTGCACCGTGCTCGACCTGTGCACTGGGTCGGGTTGCCTGCCGATCCTGGCGGCGCATGCCTGGCCGCAGGTGCATGTCGACGCCGTCGATATCTCGCCCGATGCGCTGGAAGTGGCGCGCCGCAATGTCGACGACTATGGCATGCAGAACCGCATCACGCTGCACGAAGGCGACCTGTACGCGCCCCTGCCGGCCGGCGCGGCCTACGACCTGATCCTGAGCAATCCACCCTATGTGAACGAGGGCTCGATGCAGGCGCTGCCGCCGGAGTACCAGGCCGAGCCGCGCATCGCGCTGGCCGGCGGCGACGACGGCATGGACGTGGTGCGCCGCATCGTGGCCGGGGCGAAGGCGCGGCTCAATCCGGGCGGCGTGCTGGTGGTCGAGATCGGCAACGAGCGGCCCTATGTGGAGGCCGCCTTCCCCGATCTCGCACTGGTGTGGCTGCCGGTCACCGCGGGGGACGACCAGGTCTTCCTGCTGACCTACGAAGCGCTGCCCGGCTGACCGCCGGCCGCGTAGATCAGCGCAGCGACCCGACCGCCGCCCGCACCGCGGCAGCGGTCTGCTCCACCACCTCGGCCCGCCAGTCGTCGCTGTCGCCGTAGAACGCCCGCCACATCCCGTCGCGTATCCGCTCGCGCTGGTTGCTGTCCGCCTCCGGATGCAGATGCAGCCAGTGGTCGCCGCGCAGCGCATCCAGCACCTCTCCCAGCGGCACCGTGCCGAACTCCAGCGCGATGCCGGCATAGTCCAGCGTCGGCAGCGTCTGCGGCACCGCATGCCACGCGAGGCCGGTCAGCGGCGCGGACGTCGACGAGCCATCGTAGGTCGAGGTCACCCGCGCGCCCCAGATCGCCCGTGTCTTGCCGACCTGCGCCGCGTCGTCCGGCCCCATGTAGATCGGTTCGCCATACCCGCGCGGGCCGAGCCCGGTGTGGATATCGACCCACCGCAGCGCGGTACGGCCGGCGCCGTGGCGGGCGAGGATGCGGCGCAGCGTGTAGTTGCTCCACGTGGCGGCCTGCCCGCCGAAGAACATGCCGCGTGGGTCCTCGTACTGGCCGGCGCTGACGGCCGCCTGATACCACGCCATGCCCTTCTCCGCGACGATCCTCGCCAGCGCGGCCTCGTCCCGTTCCGAAGGCGGCCACTGCGCCGGCAGCAGCAGCGGCGCGACCTCGCGGTACGCGGCGTTGCCCGGCAGCGGCTTCGTGAAGTCCATGAAATTGCGGTTCAGGTCGACGTTGTCCTCGTTGACCCGCCGCATGTGCGAGAAGCCGAACGGATTGACCGCATGCACCAGCAGCAGCGCCACGCCGGCGTCCGCGCATTCTCGGGCCAGGTCGGCGTCGCCCAGCAACCGCACCTGCGCCCCGGAGCCGCAATAGCCTTCCGCGCCGTGCATGCCGCAGGTGACCAGCACGAAGCGCTGCGCCAGGGGCTCACCCAGCCACGCCGCGTCCATCGCCAGTTCTTCGTCATCGAGGCCGCGCCGGGTCGGATGTGGGAACGGCGTCAGGCTGGCGCCCGCACGGCTGGCGGCTTGCTGGAACTTCGTGCGGGCTTCGGCGTAGCTGCGGGAAAAACCGTCGTGCAGGGTCATGGCGGTTTGGCGCGAGTGGGCGGTGTGGGTATTAGACGCGATGTGGGGGCGGATGAACAGACGGGTTTTGGTGTGGGTCGATCCGGCTTCTCGGGTGCTGCGGGCGGTCACCCTGACCCCCGCCCCTCTCCCGCTGGCGGGAGAGGGGAGAAAACAGTTGGCACTTCCAAGACCCGTGGTTTGCTCCCCTCTCCCGCAAGCGGGAGAGGGGCCGGGGGTGAGGGTGACCGCTCGCCAAGAGCGGCGACCCGCGCATTACGCAACCATCAGAATTCCCCGCTGTCCCCCGTCCCCACCACCGCGACCGCAAACGCCCGCGGATGCAGGCTCAGCCCCGACTTCGCCACCTGCGCGGGCGTGAGCGCCAGATGCCGCGCCAGCCAGTCCATCAGCCCGCGCACGAACCTGGCGTGCTCCGGCCGCGGGGAGGCGCGCAGCTGGCGTTCGAGCTGCACATGGGCGGTATAGACATCGAGCAGGTTGGTGGTCTTGAGCTTGACCGGCGTGGCGGGGCTCGCCTCGATGGCCAGGATGCGGCGTGCCTGCGCGAGCGTCAGCTGGCCGGTGCGCGCGAACGCGGCATGGAGTTCCTCCAGCGGGGAAAACCTCACGCTTGGCTGGATGCGCGGCAGGCCGCCGACCTTGTCCATGCGCAGCACCAGATAGCGGATGGCGGCCGCCCGCAGCGCCGCCTCCTCGGCGGGGGAGCCGGGCGCGCGGCGCGATGGCACCGCCGTGGCGCGCGATCCGGCACCCGGCTCCCCAGCGGCATCGCGCGCGGTGTAGTCGGGAATTCCGGTCAGGCGGGCCGGATCGCCGACGACGGCGCGCGCGCAGTCCGGTCCGAAGGGATGCTCGTGGCCGTCGGCATCGCGCAGGATATAGGCGTGGCCCGAGGGAATGCCATGGCCGCGGGCCTGGCCGTCGCGGCCGGTGCAACGGCTGCCGGGTTCGACGAAATCCCTGCGCACCGCGGTCCAGCCGCCTGGCGCCGTCGCACCGTCGAGTCGTGAAATCATGAGGTAATGCCTGCCACGTGAAGCGACGCGAGCGCGTCCAGCCGGCATTGTCGCCCATCGCGGCGGCGCGGTGCCGCCTTATTTCACTGCCCGCTTCGCCCCCGGACCGCCGCCCGGGTTCGCCTCCCTACTTCAGCATGAACGACATCGCCGACAGGCAGTTCAGCATGCGCACGGCCGATTGCACCGTGGGCGCATCGAAGGCCAGCGTCACGCCGTCCACGCGCTCCAGCGTGGGCCACTGGCAGAACAGGTCGGCGTGCGCGGGCGTCTGCGTCTGCAGGCGGCAGGCGATGGGCCCGGCGATCTCGAAGGGGCGCGCGGCATCCGCCTGGCGCACCGCCTGCTCCACCGTCTGCGCGATCGTCTCGCACGCGGCCGCCGGCGACAGCGTGTTGCCGCTGCCCTGCCCGGCCGCCGTCTTGACCTGCGCATAACGCACCCACGGCATCAGCTCGCGCGTCTCGGCGACAAAGACATCGTCGCCGCTGGCCATCAGCACCGGCACGCCCAGTTCGCCGGCGAGCGCGCCATAGAGTCCGGCCTCGCCCAGTTCCTGCGCGTTGAACCAGACGCGGGCGAACGCCCCGCTGTTGATGGTGTGGGCGAGGATGCCGCGGCTTTGCGCGCGGCCGTGGTAGCCGACCATGCAGACGCCGTCGCAGCCGGACTCGATGCCGCTCATCATGCCCAGATAGCGGGGCTTGCCGAGCACCAGTCGGGCGCGCGGGTCCAGCAGGTCCGGCACCAGGTTGCGAAAGCCCCCGTGCGAGTCGTTGACCAGCACCTCGGTGGCACCGCCCGCGAAGGCGCCCTGCACCGCCGCGTTCGCCTCGCGCGTCATCCAGGCGCGGGCGCGTTCGTATTCGCCGTTGCCGGCGCGGGTCTGCTCGGGATGGAAGACGCCCGCGACGCCTTCGATATCGGTGGAAATCAGGATTCGCATGTCGCTTTCAGGAACGCAGCCGCGCCGGCAGATCCGGCATCAGTTCGCGCAGGCCGGCGCGGCGATGGCCATCGCGGCCAGTCACGCCCTGCGCCAGCCATAGCGCGTGGTAGATCGCCTGCTCGACGCTGTCGGCGGCGGCATGGAACAACGGATCGAGCCGGCTCTCGTGCAGCATCGCCACCGAGGGCATCGCCGCGTCGGCGTCCTGCGGCACCGTGTACGCGGTGGAAAACGCCAGCGCGATATCGCCCGAGCCGTGGCCGAACACCGACCCCGTGCGGGCCAGCCCCGCGCCGGCGCGCAGCGACAGCCGGCGCAGCTGGCGGGCGTCGAGCGGCGCGTCGGTGGCGAGGATCATGATGATCGAGCCTTTCTCCGGGCCGGCCTGCTGCGCATCGAGCCGGGCCTGCAGTTCCTCGCCCAGGCGCTTGCCCGCCATCGTCAGCGTCGGCAGCGTGCCGAAGTTCGACAGCACCAGCGCGCCGACGTGGAAGCCGCCCGGCACCTGCCGCGACGCGGAACCGATGCCGCCCTTCAGCCCGAACGACGACATGCCCCGGCCGGCGCCGACCGCGCCCTGGGCGAAGTCCGCGGCCGCCGCGGCGCACGCCGCCGCATAGTGCGGCTCGCCCACCGCCATCGTCTGGATATCGTTCAGATGCCCATCGTTGCACTCGAACACCAGCGGATTGACCGTGGGCCAGGCGCGCCCGATCTCCGGGTTCGCCGCCACCGCGTGGCGGATCTGCGCCTGGGCCACGGCGCCCACGGCGAAGGTGTTGGTCAGCGCGATGGGCGTCTCCAGCACGCCCAGCTCGTCCACCTGCACCAGCCCGACGCTCTTGCCGAAGCCGTTGATGACGGCCGCCGCGGCCGGCACCTTGGCGGCAAAGGGATCGCCGCCGTGCGGCATCACCACCGTGACGCCGGTCTGGAGCGCGCCCGCGTCCAGCGTGCAATGGCCCACCGTGACGCCGGGCACGTCGGCGATGCTGTTGCGCCTGCCCGGCGCAAGCGCGCCGACCTGCGGCAGATCGGCGGCAGTTGCCTGGTTCATCGTCAGCCCGCTCTCAGCGCCGGTCGATCTTCGGGTCGAGCGCATCGCGCAGCCCGTCGCCCAGCAGGTTGAACGCGAGCACCGTCAGGAAGATCGCCAGGCTCGGGAAGATGGCCACGTGCGGCGCGGTGACCATGTCGGCGCGCGCCTCGTTGAGCATCGCGCCCCACTCCGGCGTGGGCGGCTGCGCGCCCAGGCCCAGGAACGAGAGGCTGGCCGCGGTGATGATCGAGGTGCCGATCCGCATCGAGAAATACACGACGATGGACGAGATGGTGCCCGGCAGGATATGGCGCATCAGGATGGTCCAGTCGGACGCGCCGATGCTGCGGGCAGCCTCCACATACGTCAGCCGCTTGAGCATCAGCGTATTGCCGCGCACCAGCCGCGCGAACGCCGGAATGCTGAACACCGCAACCGCGAAGATCACGTTGGTCATGCCGTTGCCCAGGATGGCGACGATGCCGATGGCCAGCAGGATGCCGGGGAAGGCGAACAGCACGTCGGAGATGCGCATCACGATGCGGTCCCACCAGCCTTCGTAGTAGCCGGCGAGCAGCCCCAGCACGGTGCCGACGATGGCGCCGATGATGACCGACAGGAAGCCGGCGGCGAGCGAAATCCGCGTGCCGGCCAGGATGCGGCTCAGGATATCGCGCCCGAGCGAATCGACGCCGAACCAGTGCGCGGCGGAGGGCCCCGCGTTCAGTGCGTCGTAGTCGAAGTAGTTCTCGGCGTCGTAGGGCGCGATATACGGCGCGAACACCGCGATCAGCACCAGCAGCAGCACGAACACCGCGGCGCCCAGCGCCAGGTGCTGCTTGCGGAATTTGCGCCAGAACTCGGTCCAGGGCGTGCGCACGGCTTCGGGCGCCGTGTTGGCCTGAGGTGCCGCGGCGGTGGCAGGCGTGGAAAGCTGGGTCATGCCGGCCTCACTTGTAGCGAATGGTGGGGTTGATCACCGTGTACAGCAGATCCACCACCAGATTGATCAGAATGAATTCGAGCGAGAACAGCAGCACCTCGGCCTGGATGACCGGGTAGTCGCGCATCTCGACGGCATCCACCAGCAGGCGGCCAAGGCCGGGCCAGTTGAACACCTTCTCGACCACGATCGAGCCGCCCAGCAGGAAGCCGAACTGCAGGCCCATCATGGTCACCACGGGAATCATCGCGTTGCGCAGGCAGTGCTTGAGCACGATCACGGTCTCGCGGGCGCCCTTGGCGCGCGCGGTGCGCACGAAGTCTTCCTGCAGCACTTCGACGAAGGAGGCGCGGGTAAAGCGGGCCATCACCGCGGCCACCGCCGCGCCCAGCGTGATCGAGGGCAAGACATAGTGCTTCCAGCTCTCTGCGCCGATCGACGGCAGCCAGCCCAGCTGCACGGAAAAGACTTCCATCAGCAGCATGCCCAGCGCGAAGGCGGGAAAGGAAATACCGGAGACCGCCAGCGTCATGCCGAAGCGGTCGGGCCAGCGATTGCGCCACACCGCCGAGCAGATGCCGATCAGCATGCCGAAGATCACCGCCCACACCATCGAGGCGAGCGTCAGGTACAGCGTCGGCATGAAGCGGTCGCCGATCTCCTCGCTGACGGGCCGCTTGGTACGCAGCGAATTGCCGAACTCGCCTTGCAGCGCGTTGGTGAAGAAGGTCACGAACTGCTCCGGCAGCGGCTTGTCCAGTCCGAGGTCCTTGCGCACCAGTTCCACCGTGGCCTGGTCGGCCTCGGGGCCGGCGGCGAGACGGGCCGGATCGCCCGGCAGCATGTGGACGAACAGGAAGACCAGCACCGCCACGATCAGCAGTGTGGGAATGACGCCGAGGCATCGTTTGACAAAGTAATTCAGCATGACGTACCAGGTGAGGAAAGACCGTTGGCCGCCCGCCCCCTGCCCCCGCGACTTCAGGGCAGGCGGCCCCACGGCTTGCTGCGGCTACTGCAACTTATTGCTTGACGTCGATGTCGTCGAAGTTGAACGACCCGTCAGGCATCACGTAGGCGCCGCTCATGCGCTTGCTGCGCGCGAACAGCACCTTTTCGGTCACCAGGAAGGCCCACGGCGCATCGGCCCAGATGCGCTGCTGCGCGTCCTTGTACAGCTTCGCCTTCTCGGCGCGGTCCGTGGTGCGCAGCGCGCCGGCGATGTCGGCGTCCACCTGGTCGTTCTTGTAGTAGGCGGTGTTCAGCAGCTTCGGCGGCATCGACTCCGAGGCCAGCAGCGGACGCAGCGCCCAGTCCGACTCGCCAGTCGAGGACGACCAGCCCACGTAGTACATGCGCACGCCGGCGTCCTCGGGCTTCTGCACGCTCTCGACCTTCTCCACGCGCTGGCCCGCTTCCAGGGCCTGCACCGATGCCTTGATGCCGACCTGCTGCAGCTGCTGCTGCACGAACTGGATCACTTTCTGCGCGGTGGTGTGGTTGTACGCGGACCACAGCGTGGTCTCGAAGCCGTTCGGGTAGCCGGCTTCCTTCAGCAGCGCGCGCGCCTTGGCCGGATCGTACGGCCACGGGCCCAGCTTCTCGGCGAAGTCCACGCCCGGGGGCACCACGCCTTCGGCGGGCACCGCATAGCCGGCGAACGCCACCTTGGCCAGCGCTTCCTTGTTGATCGCGTAGTTGATCGCCTGGCGCACCTTGGGGTCGTTGAACGGCTTGACCTGCGTGTTCAGCGACAGGTAGCGCTGGATGATCGACGGCGCGGCGATCAGGTCCACCTTGGCGCTGCCCTTGAGCACCGCGGCCTGCTCGAACGGAATGCTGAAGGCGAAGTCGGCCTCGCCGGTTTGCATCACGGCGGCGCGCGTATTGTTGTCAACCACCGGCTTCCAGGTGATGGTGTCGATCTTGGGCAGGCCCGTGCGCCAGTAGCCGGCGAACTTCTTGCCCTTCAGGTGATCGGGCTGCTTCCACTCGACGAACTCGAACGGTCCGGTGCCGACCGGGTTGAAGGCGATGTCCTTGCCGTACTTCTTCAGCGCGGTGGGCGAGATCATCACGGCCGACGGATGCGACAGCACGTTGATGAACGGCGAGAACGGCTCCTTCAGCGTGATGCGCACCGTGCCGGCGTCGACCACCTCGGTCTTGGCCACGCGGTTGAACAGCGTGTAGCGCTTGAGCTTGTTGGCCGGATCGGTGACGCGGTCGAGGTTGACCTTGACGGCCGTGGCGTCGAACGTGGTGCCGTCGTGGAACTTGACGCCCTTCTTCAGCTTGATGGTGTAGGACAGGCCGTCCTTGCTGACGTCATAGCTCTCGGCCAGCACGTTGACCAGCTTCATGTCCTTGTCCAGGCCGAACAGCCCCTGGTAGAAGGTCTTCGACACCGCCTGCGACAGCGTGTCGTTGGAGTCGTACGGGTCCAGCGTGGTGAAGGTGGACGCCACCGCCATCACGGCATCCTTGGCGGCGAAGGCGGGACCTGCGGTCAGTGCCGCCAGGGCCAGGCCGCCGGCGAGCAGCGTGGACGGGGCCAAACGGGGGAACATCATTGATTTCTCCTTACGACGGGTCGATACATCAAGGCTCTGACGGTACGCGCCACGCGCGGTCCGCCAACATCAACAAACTGCAATCCACACGGGCGACATCAATACGCGCCGCCCACGGCGTGCCGCGCGACGAAATGGTCCGGCGCCACGGCCACCAGCGGCTGCACCAGCGGTTCGTCGCCGACCGCGCGGATCGGGCTGGGAATCTCGTCCGACAGCGGTTCGCGCTTCAGGTGGCGGCGCGCCGGATCGGCGATCGGCACCGCCGACATCAGCTTCTTCGTGTACGGGTGCTGCGGGTTCTCGAAGATGGCGCGGCGCGGGCCGATCTCGACGATCTGGCCCAGGTACATCACGGCCACGCGGTGGCTCACGCGCTCGACCACCGCCATGTCGTGCGAGATGAAGAGGAAGGCGATGCCCATCTCGCGCTGCAGGTCCAGCATCAGGTTGACGATCTGCGCCTGGATGGACACGTCCAGCGCCGACACCGATTCGTCGGCCACCACCACCTTGGGATTGAGCGCGAGCGCCCGCGCAATGCAGATGCGCTGGCGCTGCCCGCCCGAGAACTCATGCGGGTAGCGCGCCGCGTGCGCGGCGGTCAGCCCCACCTTTTCCAGCAGCCATGCCACGCGCTGCTCGGCTTCCTTGCCGCTGGCCACCTTGTGCACCAGCAGCGGCTCCATGATCGAGTAGCCGACCGGCACGCGCGGATCGAGCGAGGCGAACGGGTCCTGGAAGATGAACTGGATATTGCGGCGCAGGCTCTGCAGCGCGCCACCGGCCAGCTGGCTGATGTTCTGGCCCGCGAACTCGATGGTGCCGCTCTGGCTTTCCACCAGCCGCAGCAGCGAGCGCCCCGTGGTGGACTTGCCGCAGCCGGATTCGCCCACCAGCGCAAGCGTCTCGCCGGGATAGAGATCGAAGCTGACCTTCTCCACCGCATGCACGCGGCGGGTGATGCGCCCGAACATGCCGCCGGGCACGTCGAAGCGCGTCACCAGGTCGCGCACGCGCAGGATCGGTGCCGCGCCCGCGGGAATGGTGTCCTGCGGCGCGGCATCCACCGGCGCCGCGCCGTCGGTCTGCACCAGCGGAAACTTGGCGGGCCAGTCGGTGCCGGTCATCGCGCCCAGCTTGGGCACCGCGGACAGCAGCGCGCGCGTGTACGGGTGCGCCGGGCGGGCGAACACGGTCTCGGAGTCGCCCTCCTCGACCTTCTCGCCGCGGTACATCACCAGCACGCGATCGGCCACCTCGGCCACCACGCCCATGTCGTGGGTGATGAAGATCACCCCCATGTTCATCTCGGCCTGCAGATTGCGGATCAGCTGCAGGATCTCGGCCTGGATGGTCACGTCCAGCGCAGTGGTGGGTTCGTCCGCCACCAGCAGCGCGGGCTTGCACGACAGCGCCATCGCGATCATCACGCGCTGGCGCATGCCGCCGGACAACTGGTGCGGATAGCGGTCCAGCACGCGGCGCGCCTCGGGAATGCGCACCAGCTCCAGCATGCGCAGCGCCTCGGCGCGCGCGGCGGCGTGGCTCTTGTTCTGGTGCAGGCGGATGGATTCGGCGATCTGCTCGCCGACCGGAAACACCGGGTTCAGCGAGGTCATCGGCTCCTGGAAGATCATCGCCACGTCGGCGCCGCGCACATGGCGCATGGTGGCCGCGTCTGCGCGCGCCAGGTCCAGCACCTGCCCGCCGCGCCGGCGCAGCGCCATGGTGCCGCTGGCGATGCGCCCGCCCCCATGCTCGACCAGGCGCATCAGCGCCAGCGAGGTCACCGATTTGCCCGAGCCCGACTCGCCCACCACCGCCAGCGTTTCGCCGCGGTCGACGTGGAAGGACAGATTGCGCACGGCCTCGACGGTGCGCTCCGAGGTGGAGAAGCGCACGGTCAGGTCATTGACCGCCACCACGCGCTGCTCGGGCAGCGCGAGGATCGATGGCGATGGGGTCGGATTTGCAGCGGTTGCAACCACGGATGCTCCTGGAATACCTGAATGACGTTGCGTTGGGCGGGACGGCCGCATGGGCCGGCGTCAGCCGTAGATCGAAACGCTGACCGGCCCGCCCACGCGGGCGAAGCCCCGATACATGCCTTCGGTGTTGAACGGCAGCGTGACGTTGCCCTGCCGGTCCACCGCGATCAGCCCGCCGCGGCCACCGATGGCGGGCAGCTTCTCCATCACCACGCGGCGCGCGGCCTCGTCCAGCGCCACGCCCGCGTAGCGCATCTGCGCGGCCACGTCGTATGCCGCCACGGTGCGGATGAACATCTCGCCGGTGCCGGTGGTGGATACCGCCGCCACATCGTCGGCATAGCAGCCCGCACCGACGATGGGCGTATCGCCCACCCGGCCGACCTGCTTGTTGGTGACGCCGCCGGTGGAGGTGGCCGCGGCCAGGCGGCCCTGCGCGTCGAGCGCCACGGCGCCGACGGTGCCGAACTTGGTATCGGGGTCGATGGGCTCGGCCAGCGCGCCGGGGGCGGCATTGCCCGCGCGCGCGGCCAGCGCCGCCGCATCGTGGTCCAGCAGCGCCATGCCGGCGGTGGCCCGCGCGCGCTGCCATTGTTCGTGGCGCGCCTGCGTGAAGTAGTAGCCGGGCTCGACCAGTTCGAGCCCCTGCGCCGCGGCGAACGCTTCCGCGCCCTCGGCGGCGAACAGCACGTGCTCGCTCTTCTCCATCACCGCGCGCGCTGCCAGCACCGGATTGCGCACGCGCTTGACGCAGGCCACCGCGCCGGCCGCGAGCGTGGCGCCGTCCATGATGGCCGCATCGAGTTCGTACGTGCCGGCATGGGTCAGCACGGCGCCCTTGCCGGCGTTGAACAGCGGGCATTCCTCGAGCAGCCGCACGGCCTCGGTCACGGCGTCCAGCGCGCTGCCGCCGTCGGCGAGCACGCGTTGGCCGGCCTGCAGCACGGCCTGCAGCGCGGCGGTGTATTCGCCTTCCTTGGCGGGGTCCATGGCGGCGCGGGTGATGGTGCCGGCGCCGCCGTGGATGGCAATGACTGGGGTGTTCAGAGAATTCACGATGCTGTCGGTAATGCGTATGGAATGGTGAGCCGATGCGGGAGCCGCGCCCCTACTTCGGCGACTTCGGCGTGCGCTTGCGCGGCGCCACCGGGGTCCGCCTGTCGTCGCCCACGGGGCCGCCGGGCCGGGCCTCGCGCGCCTGGTTCGCCGGCGCGCCGTGCAGCCACGGCAGCACGAACTCGGTCATCTCGGCGGCGTTCTTCAGCGAATGGCTGGAGCGGTGCGCGACCGCGCCGCACAGCGCCTCGATGATCGCCAGCACCGCCGCGTCCGAATTGGCCGAGAGCTGGCGGCCGGTCTGCGCGTACAGCGCGATATCGGCCAGCGGGGCCAGCGGCGAGGTGGGTCCGTCGGTCAGCGCGAGGATGCGCGCGCCGTGGTCGCGGGCCCGCCGCGTCAGCGTGACGGTGTCGAACACGTAGCGCGGAAAGCCGATCGAGATGATCAGGTCGGTCGGTTGCAGCTTGAACAGTTGCCGCGCCGCATGCGAGGCGCCGCCGGCGGCGGACACCGACATCACGGTGCGGCAGTACATGTCCAGGCCGTGCTGCAACAGCCCCGCCAGATAGCCGCTCGCGCCGAAGCCCATCACGAAGATGCGTTCGGCCTCGATGATCGCGGTGACGGCCCGCTCGCACACGTCCGGCACCAGCGCGCGGCGCGTCGCCTCGAGATTGCGGATGTCCTCGTCCAGCGAGGCCGCGAAGATCTCGGCGACCGTGGCCGGACGCTCCAAACCGGTGCGCAGTTTCTCGACTGGTGCAAGGGTCGCCTCGAATCCGCGCACCAGTTCGGCGCGAAAAGCCGGATAGCCGTCGAAGCCGAGCGCGTGCGAGAACCGGTTTGCAGTCGCCACCGATACCTCCACTGCCGAAGCGAACTCGTCGATGCGCATGGTCGCGGCGCGGAACGGGTTGGCCAGCACGTAGTCCGCCATCCGTTGGTGCGCGGGCGTCAGCGCCGGATAGACGCGGGCGATGCGTTCGGTGATGGACTGGCCCTGCTGCGAAGTCATGAAGGTCGGTGGCGGTTGCGCTTGCGAGTGAAGAGCGGCTGCCCCGCTTCGGGGCGCCGGCCTATGTAAATGAATTTACACGCAAATGCTGTGCCACGAAAATAGAGTTTTACGAGTTCAGGGTAATCCCTAGGTTCGGCGTGGGTTGCCGCGGGGGGCGGCAGGGCGTCGCGCGCGGGTGCTTCGGCGGGGCCCGCCCGGCGTCAGGCGCTACAATGCCGCCTGCCCGATCGTCCCTCCTTCTTTCTCGCCTCCCCTTCTGTGATCCGAATCGACCAGCTAGTCCTCCAGCGCGGCACCAAGGTGCTGTTCGACCACACCAGCGTCACGCTGAACCCGGGCGAACGCGCCGGTCTCGTCGGCGCCAATGGCAGCGGCAAATCGACGCTGTTCGCCATCCTGCGCGGCGAGCTGCATCCGGACGGCGGCGATGTCGCGATCCCGCCGCAGTGGCGCGTCGCCCATGTCGCCCAGGAAACGCCGGCCGTGCAGCGCAGCGCGCTGGACTACGTGATCGACGGCGACGTGCTGCTGCGCGAGATCGAGGCGCGCATCGCCGCGGCGCAGGCGAGCGGCGACGGCACCGCCGAGGGCAACGCGCATGCCGCCTTCGCGGATGCCGACGGCTATACCGCCCCGGCCCGCGCCGAGGCGCTGCTGCTGGGACTGGGCTTCACGCTGGCGCAGGTATCGCAGCCGGTCGCCTCGTTCTCCGGCGGCTGGCGCATGCGGCTGAATCTCGCGCAGGCGCTGATGTGCCCCTCCGACCTGCTGCTGCTCGACGAACCGACCAACCACCTGGACCTGGACGCCATCGTCTGGCTGGAGGACTGGCTGGCGCGCTACGCCGGCACGCTGGTGATGATTTCGCACGACCGCGAATTCCTCGACGCCATCTGCAACGTCACGGTGCATATCGAGAACCAGCAGCTCAAGCGCTACGGCGGCAACTACACGCAGTTCGAGACGCTGCGCCTGCAGCAGATGGCGCTGCAGCAGTCGGCCTATGCGCGGCAGCAAAAGGAAATCGCGCATCTCGAATCGTTCATCACGCGCTTCAAGGCCAAGGCCTCGAAGGCCCGGCAGGCACAGAGCCGCGTCAAGGCGCTGGAAAAGATGGAGCGGCTCGCGCCGGTGCATGCCGCCGCGGGCTTCTCGTTCGAGTTCCGCGAGCCGGACTCCGCGCCCAATCCGATGATGGTGCTGGAGGCGCTGGACTGCGGTTACGAAGCAGAGCCGCCCATCACCATCCTGCGCAACCTGACGCTGTCGATCCAGAACGGTCAGCGCATCGGCCTGCTCGGCGCCAACGGACAGGGCAAATCCACCCTGGTCAAGACCCTGGCCGGTACGCAGCCGCCGCTGGCCGGTACGCTGCGCCAGGGCAAGGGCCTGCAGATCGGCTATTTCGCCCAGCACCAGCTGGAGACGCTGCGCGACCACGACTCGCCGCTGCAGCACCTGGCGCGGCTCGCGCCCGACACGCGCGAACAGGAGCTGCGCGACTTCCTGGGCAGCTTCAATTTCCGCGGCGATATGGCGACCGCGCCCATCGAGCCCTTTTCGGGCGGCGAGAAGGCGCGCCTGGCGCTGTCGCTGATCGTCTGGCAGAAGCCCAACCTGCTGCTGCTCGACGAACCGACCAATCACCTGGACCTGGACACGCGCGAGGCGCTGACCATGGCGCTGGCGCAGTTCGACGGCACGCTGATCGTGGTCTCGCACGACCGCCACCTGCTGCGCGCCACCACCGACCAGTTCCTGCTGGTGGCGGACGGCACGCTCAAGCCCTTCGACGGCGACCTGGACGACTACCGCGACTGGCTGCTGCAGCAGGCCGCGGCCAAGCGCAACGCCGCGGCGACGGCGCACCAGCAGGACGGCGACGGCAGCGGCGCGCAGCCGGCCACCAACCGCCGCGACCAGCGCCGCGCCGAAGCCGACGAGCGCCAGCGGCTAAACCAGTTGCGCAAGCCGCTGGCCAAGGAGCTGGAAAAGGTGGAAAAGCGCATGGCGGTGCTGCAACAGGCCAAGGCGGAGATCGACGCGTTCATGGCCGACGAGACGAGCTATGCGGAAGCCAACAAGGCGAAGCTGATGGAGATGCTCAAGCGCCAGGGGGAAGTGGGCGGGGAGCTGGAGACGCTGGAGGAACGCTGGCTCGAATTGCAGGAGCAGATCGAGCAGATTGCTTGAGGTGATTTCGGCGGTGGTGGCTTCGGCAAACCAAGAAAAACCTATCCCTCCACCCGCGCCCTGATCAACGCCCCGATCAGGTCCGACTGCGTCACCATCCCGATCAGGCTGTGCCGCTCGTCCACCACGGGCATATGGTGCAGCCCCTGTTCCAGCAGGCTGCGCGCCAGTTCCACCATCGGCTGGTCCGGCAGCGCCACCGGCACGCGGGTCATCATCACGTCGCGCACGATGCCGTCGCGCAGCAGGCCGGTGCCGCCGCGCTGCGTGGTCACCAGATCGGCCAGCGTCACGATGCCCACCAGGCGTCCATGCGCCCGCGATATCACGGGCAGCGATTGCAGCCGGTGCGTACTGAGCAGCTTCCACGCCTCGCCGATACGCCGGTCCGCGTCGATCGCCACCACGTCGCGCGACATGATGTCGGCCACGCGCACCTCGCCGAAACGCCGGCGATAGGCGCGCAGTTCGGCGGCCACGAGAATGTCCTCGAGGTCTTCCGGGTCGATGTCGAGAAATTCGCCGCGCGCCTCCAGCACGGCGTCGAGGTCGGCGCGGTTGAAGCCGATGCGGTCGGCCGGCATCGGATCGGCGGTGCGGTGGATATTGCCCTGCTCGTGCGGCCGGTGCGGGTAGCGCCGGCGCATCGCGTTATTGAAGATCAGCGCGACCACCAGCATCAGCATGGAGTTGACGGCCACCGGGAACACCGCGAAGGCGAAGCCCAGCTTGGTGACGGCGGCCCCGCCGAACACCGCGGTCACCGCCACCGCGCCGCCCGGCGGGTGGACGCAGCGCAGCGCGAACATCGCCGCGATGGCCAGAGACACGGCGCAGGCGGCCGCCAGCCCGGGATCGGGAATCCAGCGCGCGCAGGCCACGCCCACCACCGCCGATACCAGGTTGCCGCCGATGATGGACCACGGCTGCGCGAGCGGGCTGGACGGCACGGCGAACAGCAGCACCGCGGAGGCGCCCATCGGGGCGATGAACCACGGGTTGAAGGCACCCAGGGCCTGCCGGCACAGCCATTCGGTGAGAAACAGGCCGAGCAGCGCGCCGACGCAGCTCTTGATACGTTCGTGCCGGGCCGGGGCCACGGCCGCCGGCAGGAAGCCGGGCAGCAAGGCCGACACGACTCCCGACAACCGGCCGCCGGTGGCGGCGATAAGGGAAGACCACATCTGGGGCGAGCGAAAAAAGGAAGGCGCCAATGTATCACGGCGTGATGGAGCGTGCCGGCCCCGCCCCGCCGCCGGCCGGACCTTGCGCCGTGCGCAGCCGCCTCAGTCGGAGACGGCCGCTTCCTCTTCCTCGCCGAGGAAGCCGCCGCTCTGGTGCGCCCACAGCCGGCTGTACAGCCCGCTCCGGGCCAGCAGTTCCTGGTGGGAGCCTTCCTCGACGATGCGCCCCTGGTCCAGCACGATGAGCCGGTCCATCGCGGCGATGGTCGACAGCCGGTGCGCGATGGCCACCACGGTCTTGCCCTCCATCAGCCGGTACAGGCTGCGCTGGATGGCCGATTCCACCTCGCTGTCCAGCGCGCTGGTGGCCTCGTCCAGCAGCAGGATCGGCGCGTCCTTGAGCATCACGCGCGCGATGGCGATGCGCTGGCGCTGGCCGCCGGAGAGCTTGACGCCACGCTCGCCGACGTGGGCGTCATAGCCCCGCCGCCCCGCCGGATCGGACAGATCCTGCACGAACTCGTGCGCCTCGGCGCGCCGCGCGGCGGCGATCATCTCGGCGTCGCTCGCGTCGGGCCGGCCGTAGACGATGTTGTCGCGCACCGAGCGGTGCAGCAGCGAGGTGTCCTGGGTCACCATGCCGATCTGGCGCCGCAGGCTGTCCTGGGTGACATGGGCGATGTCCTGGCCATCGATCAGGATGCGCCCGCTTTCCACGTCGTAGAAGCGCAGCAGCAGATTGACGATGGTGGACTTGCCGGCCCCCGAGCGCCCCACCAGCCCGATCTTCTCGCCGGGGCGGATGGTCAGCGAGAAGCGATCCAGCACGCGCCTGTCGCCGCCATAGCTGAAGCTGACATCGTCGAAGCGGATCTCGCCGCGCGGAACGTCGAGCGTGCGCGCGTCGGCGCTGTCCACGACCAGCCGCGGGCGCGTCAGCGTGGTGATGCCGTCCTGCACCGTGCCGATATGCTCGAACAGGTCCGCCAGTTCCCACATGGCCCACTGCGAGATGCCGTTGAAGCGCATGGTCATGGCGGTCGCGGCCGCCACGGCGCCGATGCCGATCATGCCCTCGGACCAGAACCACACCGACATGCCGGCCGTGCCGACGATCAGCAGCATGTTCAGCGTGTGGTTGACGATCTCGAAGCCGCTGACCAGCCGCTGCTGGGCGTACACCGGCCGCATGAACTCCTGCATCGCGCTGCGCGCATAGGTCGCCTCGCGCCGCGAGTGCGAGAACAGCTTGACCGTGGCGATATTGGTATAGGCGTCGGTGATGCGGCCCGTCATCACCGAGCGGGCATCCGCCTGCTGCGCGCCCACCTGCCCCAGCCGCGGCACGAAGTAGAACGCCGCGGTCAGATAGCAGACGAGCCACAGGCCGAAGGGGATGAGCAGCCAGCTATCGAAGGTGCTCAGCACCACCGCGGCGGAGACGAAATACACCGCGATATAGACCAGCACGTCGGTGACGATCATGACGGCTTCGCGCACGGCCAGCGCGGTCTGCGTGACCTTGGTGGTCACGCGGCCGGCGAACTCGTCCTGGAAGAAGCCCATGCTCTGGCCGAGCATCATGCGGTGGAAGTTCCAGCGCAACCGCATCGGGAAATTCCCCTGCAGCGTCTGGAATTTCAGCATGGTCCACAGCACGACAACAACGATGCTGAGCGCGACGATGCCGCCAAGCAGCAGCATCTTGTGACCCATCGTTTCCCAGACCTGGTCGGGGCGCGTGGCGCCGAGCCAGTCCACGAGCTGCCCGAGCAGGCTGAACAGCAACGCCTCGAACGCGGCGATGCCGGCCGCGCACAGCGTCATGGCGGCGATATAGCCGCGCACGCCCTTGGTACACGCGATCAGGAAGCGCAGCCAGTTCCTTGGCGGCGGCGGGGGGACAGCCTCGGGATAGCTGTCGATCAGTCGTTCGAACCATGCGAACACATCGGTCTCCGGCACGCATGCGCGCGCGGCGCCGGCTGCTGCCGGCGGGCGGCATGCTGCATGGGTGGTGAGCGGGACGGGAGCCGGCGCTTGCCGGCCGCGGCATGGCGGCGCCAGGCCGCGTCATGCCCGCATGCGGGATTCCCGTCAGCGGTAATTCTTCTCGCGGCGGATCAGGCCGACGACCAGCGTGCCGGTCAGCAGCACCAGCCAGATCAGCGACCACGCGGGAATGGACAGGCCCAGCACCGGCGGCAGCGGCGCCGTGCACAGGCCGTCCGAGCGAAACAGTTGCGGCAGCACGCGGGCGGTGGGCAGCGCATTGACCCAGTTCTCCAGCGGGTCGATGCCGCAGCTTGCCTTCGGGTTCAGCAGCAGGGACACGTGATAGCCCGCCACCGCGATGCCCGCCACGCCGCTGAGCATGCCCAGCCCTTGCCACAGGCTGCGCGTGTTCTGCGCGGCCGCCGCCAGCAGGCAGAAGAACCCGATCGCCACGAAGGCGAAGCGTTGCATCACGCAAAGCGGGCACGGCTCGTAGCCCTTGGCATGCTGCAGGTACAGGGCATAGCCCACGAGCCCGAACGACACCAGGGCGATCAACAGGAAAAAGGCACGGGAATTGGCTTGCATGGCTGGCGAGATGGGATCCGGTTCGTGGCCGGACACGCCGGGAAGGCGGTCCGACGCAGACGCGCATTATTACCGATTTTGGCGACCCGGCAGGCCACGGGGGCATTGCACGGCACGCACGGGCTTGCGGCCGATTGCCGCAAGCGCCGCGTGGGAGGTTGCCCTCGACGAGCCGGACGAGAACAATGGCCCGCCATATGTGCCACCCAGCCCTGGGAAACGCCAATGCGACCGCTGCCATCGACCCGAACCGCCAAGCCCGCCGCTCCCGCCGCCCCGCCCCGCTCGTCGCCGTTGCCGCCTGCGGCGCCGGAACCCCGGCCGCTGCCGGTCGGCTACCGCCAGGGCATCATCACCGCCATCTCGGTGCTGCTCGGCTTCTCGCTGGCGTTCTGGCGCTTCTGGGGCTTCGAGAGCCCCGGCGAATGGAACCTGGGCTCGCTGCTGGTGGCGGTCTCGCTGGTGGCCGCAGTCGTGCTGCAGATCGTCGCGCTGTTCCGCTCGCTGCGGGTCGAGGACGACGACGTGCACGAGTACCGCACGACGGTGCGCTGGCTGGTCGCCTCGACGGTAGCGATGCTGGCGTGCCTGTGCGGGGCCATTGCCGAGGATTTCATCAACGGCTCGGGCACCGGCTGAAGCCCCCGGCGGACTACTCCAGGTGCCGCACGCGGTCGATGGCCTGCTCGATCCGCTCCACCGCGATCACCTCGAGCCCGTCGATCTTCTGCTTGGGCGCGTTGGCCTTGGGAATCAGCGCCTGCGTGAAGCCCAGCTTGGCCGCCTCCTTGAGCCGGTCCTGCCCGCGCGGGCTGGGTCGGATTTCGCCGGCGAGCCCCACCTCCCCGAACACCACCAGGCCGCGCGGCAGCGGCTTGTTGCGCATCGAGGAATGGATGGACAGCAGCACCGCCAGGTCCGCCGCCGGTTCGGTGATCTTGACTCCGCCCACCGCGTTCAGGAACACGTCCTGGTCGAAGCAGGCGATGCCCGCGTGGCGGTGCAGCACCGCCAGCAGCAGCGCCAGCCGGTTCTGCTCCAGGCCCACCGCCAGCCGGCGTGGATTGGGCACGTGGGCCGTGTCGACCAGCGCCTGCACCTCCACCAGCAGCGGACGCGAGCCCTCCTGCGTCACCAGCACGCAGGAGCCCGCCACGGTCTGCTCGTGCTGCGACAGGAACAGCGCCGACGGATTGCTGATGCCGCGCAGGCCGCGCTCGGTCATCGCGAACACGCCCAGTTCGTTGACCGCGCCGAAGCGGTTCTTGAACGCGCGGATCAGCCGGTGCGAGGAGTGCGTGTCGCCCTCGAAGTACAGCACGGTATCGACGATATGCTCGAGCACGCGCGGACCGGCCAGGCTGCCCTCCTTGGTCACGTGGCCGACCAGGATGATGGTGGTGCCGCTGCTCTTGGCGATGCGCGTCAGTTGCGCCGCGCACTCGCGCACCTGCGCGACCGAGCCGGGCGCGGAGGTCAGCGCCTCCGAATACAGGGTCTGGATCGAGTCGATCACCGCCACCTCGGGCTTCTCGGCCTCCAGCGTGGCCTGGATCTTCTCCAGCTGGATCTCGGCCAGCAGTCCCAGGCTGGGGCTTTCGATGCCCAGCCGCTGCGCCCGCAGCGCGATCTGCGCGCCCGATTCCTCGCCGCTGACATAGAGCACGGGGCGCGACGCCGCCAGATTGGCCAGCGCCTGCAGCAGCAGGGTCGACTTGCCGATGCCGGGGTCGCCGCCGATCAGCACCACGCCGCCGGCGACCAGGCCGCCGCCCAGCACGCGGTCGAATTCGTCGATGCCGCTGGAAAAGCGCGGCACGTCGGCCGCGTCGATCTCGGACAGCTTGCGCACGGTGGCCGAGCTGGCCAGCGGCTGGAAGCGCTTGGCCGACGGCGCTTCCGCCACGGTTTCCACCAGGGTGTTCCATTGCTGGCAATGCGGGCACTGGCCCTGCCAGCGCGGCGAGGTGCCGCCGCATTCGGTGCAGGTATAGACGGTCTTGGACTTCGCCAACTGGAATCCTTGCTTGAAAAAGGGAACCGCCCGCGCGGGGCGGGCGGCGTCAGAGTGCTTCGGCCCGGGTCTCGGGTGCCGACATGGTCGCGACACTGACCGGCACGCGCGGCGCCAGCGCGCACATCAGCTCGTAGCCCACGGTGCCGCTGGCCAGCGCCACGTCGTCGATCGGCAGGCCCTGGCCCCACAGCGTGACGGGGCTGCCCACGCGGGCCTTGGGGCATGGCGTGAGATCCACGCACAGCATGTCCATCGACACGCGTCCCACCAGGTGGGTGCGCACGCCGTCGACCAGCACCGGCGCCGGCTGGTCGCCCCAGCCCGGCGCGTGGCGGGGGTAGCCGTCGGCATAGCCGCACGCGACCACACCGATGCGCATCGGGCGCTCCGCCCGGAACAGCGAGCCGTAGCCCACTGTGTCGCCCACCGCCAGTTCCTGCACGGCAATCAGTTCGCTGTGCAGCGACATCGCCGGCTGCAGGCCGAACTGCGCGACATCCGCCTCGACGCCGGTCGGCGAGCCGCCATACAGCACGATGCCGGGCCGCACCCAGGCGCGGTGCGCCTGCGGATGCCAGAGCGTGGCCGCGGAGTTGGACAGGGTCGCCTCCCCCGGCAGGTTGGCCGTGGCGGCCTCGAACACTTCCAGCTGGTGAGCAATGCCGCGCGCGCCGTCGGCATCCGAGAAGTGGGTCATGTGGACGATGCTGCCGACGCCCGGCAGCGTCCGGGCCCGCTCCCACGCGGCGCGGTACTGGCCGGCGGGGAAGCCGAGCCGGTTCATGCCGGTATTGAGCTTGAGCTGGATGGCGAGCGGCCCCTTGGGGCGCGCCGTCTCGATCATCCGCAGCTGTTCGTCGCAGTGCACCGCGGTCGTCAGCCGGTATTGCTCCAGCAGCGGCACGTCCTGCGGCTGGAAGAAGCCCTCCAGCAGCAGGATCGGACCCTGCCATCCCAGCTCGCGCAGCAGGATCGCCTCGTTCAGGTCCAGCAGCCCGAAGCCGTCGGCCCCCCGCAGCCCGGCGAAGGCGCGCCGGATGCCGTGGCCGTAGGCATTGGCCTTGACCACCGCCCATACGCGCGCGTCGGGTGCGCAACGGCGCACCACGTCGAGATTGTTGGCCAGGGCGGGCTGATGGATGACGGCGTGAATCGGTCTTGGCATGGCATCGAGAAGGGAAGGAACGCGGCGGGCCGGCATCGGCGGCGCACCGGGACGGCGCCGGGCGCCGCGCCGGGCAGCGACGACAGCCCGGCATCCGCTATTTGAACACATTCATTCGCCCGGGCCGGGAATCGAAAGGGGGTCCGCTTGTCAAAAACGCGGTCTGCCCATGTTCGGAAATGCCTGACTTTCGTGATATAAAGCCGGACGTTCCGGCCATGTTCTAAAAGTGATGCAATATGACAGCTCCGGTCCGGTACAACCAGAGACAGCCGCGCGCGCGAAGGGCCAATCACCTTGCGACGGCCGCACCAGCTTCCTTCCGGGCGATGCCAGCCGCACTCGACGGCCTCGGCGCGCCCGTTTCGCACGGTAATGATGGAGACAGAGTCGAAGGTATGAAGAAGGGTTTTTACACCATCATGGCCGCGCAGTTTTTCTCCTCGCTGGCCGACAACGCTCTGCTCATCGCCGCCATCGCCCTTCTTGCCGAATTGCATTCCCCGCAGTGGATGACCCCGCTGCTCAAGCTGTTCTTCGTCTTGTCCTATGTCGTGCTCGCCGCTTTCGTCGGCGCCTTCGCCGACTCCATGCCCAAGGGCAAGGTGATGTTCATCACCAATACGATCAAGATCGTCGGCTGTTCCATCATGATGTTCGGCCTGCATCCGCTGCTGGCCTACGGCATCGTCGGCTTCGGCGCGGCGGCGTATTCGCCGGCCAAGTACGGGATCCTGACCGAACTGCTGCCCGCCGAGAAGCTGGTCGCCGCCAATGGCTGGATCGAGGGGCTCACGGTGGGCTCCATCATCCTGGGCACGGTCGTGGGCGGCGCGCTGATCTCGGTGCACCTGTCCTCGATGATGCTGGCGCTGGACCTGCCCTTCATCGATACCGGCATCACGACGCCGGCCGAGGCCGCCATGGTCGTGATCATGCTGTTCTACGTGATCGCCGCCATCTTCAACCTGTTCATTCCCGATACCGGCGCGCGCTATCCGCAGCAGGAAAAGAACCCGATCAAGCTGATCGCCGAGTTCGCCGACTGCTTTACCGCGCTGTGGCGCGACAAGCTGGGCCAGATCTCGCTGGCCGTGACCACGCTGTTCTGGGGCGCGGGCGCCACGCTGCAGTTCATCGTCCTGAAGTGGGCGGAGAAGTCGCTGGGCCTGAACCTGTCGCAGGGCGCGCTGCTGCAGGCCGTGGTGGCGGTGGGCGTGGCGGCCGGGGCCATCATGGCGGCCATGCGCATTCCGCTGCGCAAGTCGCTGTCGGTGCTGCCGTTCGGCGTGGCCATGGGCGCCGTGGTGATGCTGATGGCCTTCTATACCAAGGACACCCTGCCCCACGTGACGCTGCAGTTCGCCGGCATCACGATGCAGCTGTATATGGCGATCGCCTATGTGTTCCTGATGATCGTGGGCGCGATGTCGGGCTACTTCGTGGTGCCGATGAACGCGCTGCTGCAGCACCGCGGCCATGTGCTGCTGTCGGCCGGCCACTCGATCGCCGTGCAGAACTTCAACGAGAACGTCTCGGTGCTGCTGATGCTGTGCCTGTACGCGCTGCTGATCAAGCTGAACGTGCCGATCGGCATCGTCATCGTCGCCTTCGGGCTGTTCGTCTGCGGCACCATGCTGCTGGTGATGCGCCAGCACCGCTACAACGTGCGCACCTTCAACTCGCTGGCCATGATCGGCGAGGACAAGCACCACTGATGCCCCCGTTTGCGGGCGCGCGCCGGCGCTAGCGCGGCGCCTCCTGGGCGACCCGCTGGCGGGCCCGCTCCCGCCAGCCCGGCGGCACCACGAAGCCGCGCGAACGTTCGCGCCACAGCCCCGGGCCGTCCGCCGCCGGCTCCAGTTCGCACAGCATCACCGGCGTCTCCCGGCGCCAGCCGCGCTCCTCGTGCGAGTCGGCGAAGCGCTCGGCCAGCGCGGCGCGCACGTCCTCGAAACTTTCGGTATCCGCTCCTGCCACCACGGCGGGCGACATCCAGCGCGAGCGCGGCAGCCGGTGCCAGCGCGTGCCGGGCGAGCCGCCGGACCGGCGCGCCACGCGCTCGGCCCACCCCTCCAGCGTCGACCACCAGCCCCGCAGATGATCGGGCGCCAGCCCGTGCGCCGCGGCCTCGGGCGGCTCGACGCCGTCCGGATAGAACAGCCAGCCCAGCAGATAGACCTCGCTGCGATCGACCGGCGCGCCCAGCACCGCCTGCGCTTCCGGCGTGTGCGACAGCGGCAGCTGCCGCCGCACGATGTGCTCCAGCTTGTCCGCCAGCCGGTCCACCAGGTTGGGCCCGACGAAATTGCGCAGCCAGGGCGCCCCGGTGGCGCCGTCCGGCCCGGGGCCTTCGGGCGGCACCAGCAGGTAGAACTTGGCCGCCATCTCCCAGTGCACGGTCTGCCCGCTGGCCAGATCGCGCCAGACGAAATCGAGCTCGCCCAGCGTCTGCACCCCGCGCGCGCCCGCGCGCCGCACCGGCAGGTTGAACGCCACCAGGCGCAGCCCGCTGACGCGCTCCAGCGCGAAATGCAGCAGCGATTCCGCATGCCGGCCGAGCCGGAGGCTGCGGCCGTTCGACGGTTCGCCGCCGGCGTAGGCCGCGGCCAGTTCCTCGATGGTGGGGGGAAGATCGCGCGGGTCGGCGGCGCGCAGCCACCGCTCCCATGCCGCAGCGGCCGCCACGGGCCAGCGCGCGAGCGCCGCGCCGTGGCTGTCGCCGGCCGCGCCGACGGCCAGGCTCAGGCTGCTCAGCAGGCCGGGCGACAGCGTGCACCACGCCAGGTCGCGCACGCGCTGCGACGGCGCGACGCGCCACAGCGGCGCCCCGGACACCGGGCCGCCGGTCAGCGCCGCGAACTCAGGCCTGGGCTCCCGCACGGTCGTAGACCTCCCGGGCCAGGCACAGGTCCTCCCACGCGCGCGCCTTGTCGGACAGGGTGCGCAGCAGGTAGGCCGGGTGATACGTCACCACCACCGGAATGCCCTCGTAGCGGTGGACGGTGCCGCGCAGCTTGCCGATCGGCGTGGTCGTGCGCAGCAACGACTGGGCGGCGAAGCGCCCGAGCACCACGATCACCTTCGGCCGGATCAGCGCGATCTGCCGGCGCAGGTAAGGCTCGCACTGCTCGACCTCGGCGGGCTCCGGATTGCGGTTGCCGGGCGGCCGGCACTTGAGCACGTTGGCAATGAAGACATTGCGCCCGCGCGCGAGCGACAGCGACGCCAGCATGTTGTCGAGCAGCTTGCCGGCCTGCCCCACGAAGGGTTCGCCGCGCAGGTCCTCGTTCTCGCCGGGCGCCTCGCCGATCAGCATCCACTCCGCCTGCGGGTCGCCGACGCCGAACACCGTCTGCGTGCGAGTCTCGCACAGCTGGCAGGCCATGCAGCCCGACACCGCCGTCTGCAGCGGCGCCCATTCCAGCGCGGCGATCTCGTCTTCGCGCGCGGTGCGCGACAGCGGCGTGGGCATGGACACCGCGGCCGCCATGTCGTGGGTGGCCGCTTCGGCGGCCGGGATCGCCTCGGCCGCCACGGCGGCATCGGCGGCCAGCGCGACGGCGGACGGCTCCGCGTGCGCGTCCGGCGCGTCGGGCGCGCCGCCGCGCGGCACCCATTCGACGCCGATGCCCAGCGCCTCCAGGAAACGGGCGCGGCGGCTCATGGCGCGCCCTCCCCGCCGGCCCAGCTGCGGCGCAGCACCAGCGCGTCCTCGCGCTGCTGCGCGCCCGCCGGGTAGTAGCCCTTGCGGCGGCCGATCTCGGCAAACCCGGCCTCTCGGTACAAGGCCAGCGCGGCGGTGTTGGACGGCCGCACTTCGAGCAGCATGGTGGGCAAGCGATGATCCTCCGACGTGGCCAGCGCCAGGGACAGCAGCAGGCGCCCATGGCCCTGGCGCTGCCGCCGCGGGTCGATGGTGATATTGAGCAGATGCATTTCGTCGACCACGGGCATCAGCACCGCGTAGCCGACCAGCGCGCCGGCCGGATCGCGCAGCGTCAGGCCGAGGTGGCCGGCCTTGACCGAGTTCTCGAAATTGGCGCGCGTCCACGGGAAGGGATAGGCCCGCGCCTCGATCTCGCTGACCGCCTCGACATCGAGCGCGCTCATCCGGCCCAGCCGCCAGCCCGCTGGCAATTCGGGCATGCGCGGCACGGCGGGCCATGCCGCGCCCGGCATCGCACCGGCGCCCGCGCGCATGCCGCTGTCCCCGGCCGCCGCGGTCACGGCCGCTCTCCGGCGCTGGCCAGCGTCGCGCGGCTCTCGGCCGCGGCCTGGCGCTCCGCGATGGTCTGCGCGACCTTGTCGCGCAGGTACAGCGGCATGGCGTCCGCCGCGTCGACCGTGTCGCCGCGCGCCAGCGCATCGAGCGCCAGCGAGACCACGGCGGCGGCGTGCGGCATCGCTTCGGGCACGGCATGCGCGGCCGCGCCCGCGGCGGCCAGGCGCTCGCCGAACACGGTGGCGGCATTGCCGGCCAGCCAGAACGGCGAGTCCGGCAGCACGACCCGGTCCGGGCCGCAGACCTGCATCGGCGTCAACGCCTGCCACGCGCGCGCCGCGGCGTCGTAGCGGAAGGCGCCGGCATAGGCCTCGTCCATGCGCGCATCGAGCGCGACCAGTACCGGCATGCCCGCGGGCAGCGCGGGATGGCGGGGCTCGCCCAGGCGCACGCGCTCGGCGCAGGCCATCAGCGAATTGACAGGAACCACGGGAAGATCGGCGCCGAAGGCCAGGCCCTGCGCCACGCCGCAGGCGGTACGCAGGCCGGTGAAGGAGCCGGGACCGGCGCCGAAAGCAATGGCCGCGCAATCCGCCAGAGCGATGCCGGCCTCGGCAAGCACCTCGCCCACGGCGGGCAGGATGCGGCTGGACGAGCGGGGACCGGTGTGTTCATGGCGCACGAGGCACGCGGGGCCGCCTTCGCCGGCATCGGGGCGACGGCGCCCGAGCGCGACGGAACACCACTCGGTGGAGGTTTCAACTGCGAGAATCCAGGACATGCCGCGATTGTAGCCGCAGCCTGGCGCCGCGCCGAGCGCCCGGCGCGGAGCGACCGAGGCCGCCCTCCATTTTTTACGGCGCCCGCGGACCCCGGGCGCGGCTATCATCGGCCGGTCCATCCACGTACCGAGGAGCACCACCATGAGCGATCTCGCCACCCGCTTCGAGCAGGCCCAGTCCGACGTCAAGCAGTTGGCCGAGCGGCCCAGCAACATGACCCTGTTGCGCCTGTACGCGCTGTACAAGCAAGGCAGCGAGGGCGACGCCCACGGCGACAAGCCCGGCATGACGGACTTCGTCGGCCGCTACAAGTTCGAAGCCTGGGAATCGCTCAAGGGCACGAGCAAGGACGAAGCGATGCAGAAGTACATCGAGCTGGTGCAGGAACTGCAAAGCGGCGCGGCGAGCTGAGCGCCGCGCCGCTCAGGCCGCCGGCGCCGCCGGCTTCGGCCGTATGCGCCAGGCGGCCAGGATGGCGGTGGCGATGACCACGCCCACCGCCAGGAAGGTTTCGTCGAAGGCGCGGATGCGGGCCGCGGACGCCGCGGCATCCACCGCCCCGCCGACAGCGCCGCCCACGTCCCCCAGCACCGCTCCGTGCGACTCCAGCCGCCACTGCAGGCCCACGCCGGCGAGCCCCACGCCGATGGCGCCGCCAAGCTGGCGCAGGAAGTTGATCACGCTGGAGCCCTGCGCGATCAGCGAGTAGTCCACGCCGCGCATCGCGCCGAGCGAGAGCGACGGCAGGATGCAACCCAGGCCGATACGGCCGATCACCGCCCACAGCAACAGCAGCAGGTAAGGCGTGGCCTGCGAGCCCGTGGCCATCAGCAGGAACGACAGCGCCAGCAGCGCCAGCCCGAACGAGACCTGGTAGTGCGGCGGCACGCGGTCGGTCATGCGCCCCGCCACCGCGATGGTCAGGCCCAGCACGATGCCGGCCGGCAGCAGCACCAGCCCCGCCCGCGAGGGCGTGTAGGCCAGCGCCATCTGCATGTAGACCGGCAGCAGATAGGTCGAGCCGAACAGCCCGGCGCCATAGATGAACGCCACCACCGCGCCCGCGGCGAACTGGCGATAGCTGTACAGCCGCATGTTCATCAGCGGGTCGGACGCGCGCAGCTGCCACAGCACGAAGCACAGCAGCAGCGCCACGCCCAGCGCGATCAGCAGCAGGCCGATGCCGATGTCGTTGCGCAGCTCCACCACGCCGTTGAGCAGCACCACGGTGGCCACGCCGGCGAGCATCAGGCCCTGCCAGTCCAGCGGCTTGCGCTCGCCCATCATCGACGAATCGATGGCCATGAAGCGGCGCGCCATCCAGATGCTGATGGCGGTGAGCGGAATCACCACGAAGAAGATCGAGCGCCAGCCGAAGGCCTCGACCAGAAAGCCGCCCAGGCTCGGCCCCAGCGCGGGCGCGAGCACCACGCCGAAGCCGAACAGGCTGATGGCCTTGCCCTGCTCGCGCTGCTCGAACACGCGCAGGATCAGGATATTGGGCAGCGGCTGCATGATGCCCGCGGCGATGCCCTCGGCCACGCGCATGGCGATCATGATGCCGTAGTTCGGCGCGAGCCCGCCGATCAGACCGCCCGTGCCGAGCAGCAACGAGGCGCCGAGGAAGGTGCGCCGCAGGCCGTAGCGGTTGAGCAGCCACGGCGTGAGCAGCATCGCCAGCGTCATCGCGATCATGAAGCTGGCGGCGACCCACTGCGCGCGCTCCTGCCCCAGCGCGAAATGCCGGCTCAGGTCGGGGATGGCGACGTTGACGATGGTGGACGAGACGATCGACGACATCGTCCCGAGCATCAGGGTGAGCAGAACCAGCCAGCGCGCCTTGTCGCCATAGCGCGCGCGCAGCGAGGCGCGGGTGGGCTGCCCCCGGCCGCCCTCCCCGTCTGGCGGCATCGCCCCCGCGCTCACCCGAGCCTTCCGCTGCTGGCGAGTTCGCGGATCTTGCGGACCGTATCGATATCGGCCTCGTGATAGGCCGACTTGACGATTTCGGAATAGCGGTCGTCCCCGGTTTCGTCGGTGGATGGCAGCGTGGTCTGGTAGGTGAAGCGCAGCAGCAACGCGCCGGGCCCCGGCGTCTCGATGCTCATGGTCAGCGTACCGCCGGCGTGCTGGTCGGTGGCGGCGGTCTCGTAGCGCACCTGACGGCGGGGCTCCAGGACCACGCGGTCGCACACCGAGGCGGCGCCGAAATGCAGCACCCGTTCGACCCAGTCCTCGCCCTGACCCACGATCTCGGCGCGGTCCAGCCCGAGCACGAACAGCTCCGGCGACTGGGTCCGCAGCACCAGGCCCTGCCAGAGCTGTTCGGCGGTCAGCGGCTCCAGGCCGGCATTGCCGGGGTCGTTTATCTCAACCAGGTGTTCGAAATACAACGTTCTCTCCATCCGAATCTGCTAGCCGCCATTATGAATCGCTTCGGGCGCCACCCAAAACAAAAAAACCCGCGCGCGCGAGGCGGCGGGTTTTTCGTGCTGCATGGCGGAAAGCCGGCAAGGGCCCCCGTTCAGATTTCCTCGTACAGCGGCAGCGTCAGGAACTCGGCGAATTGCTCCGAGGTGGACATCTGCTCGAAGATCACCGCGGCGCGGTCGTAGGCCTGGCTGCCGCCGACCGAAGCCTTGACCTTGGCCAGTTCCTCGGGAATCAGCGCGCGCACCAGCTCGGCGGTGACCTTGCGGCCGTCGTCGAGCACGCCCTTGGGCGAGCGGATCCACTGCCACACCTGCGAGCGGGAGATCTCCGCGGTGGCGGCGTCTTCCATCAGGTTGTGGATCGGCACGCAGCCGTTGCCGTCGAGCCACGCGCCCAGGTAGTGGATGCCGACATTGATGTTCATGCGCAGGCCGGCCTCGGTGATCGGCGTCTCCGGCTGGAAGTTCAGCAGGTCGGCGGCCGTTACGTTGACATCCGGACGCTGCTTCTCGAACTGGTTGGGCTTGTCGCCCAGCACGGTGACGAATTCCTTCATCGCCGGCTCGACCAGGCCCGGGTGCGCGACCCAGCCGCCGTCGTAGCCGTCCTCGGCATCGCGGCGCTTGTCGCTGATGATGCCCTGCATGGCCACCGCGTTCTTCTCCGGATCGTTCTTGATCGGGATCAGCGCGCTCATGCCGCCGATGGCGGGCGCGCCGCGCTTGTGGCAGGTCTTGAGCAGCAGCAGCGCATAGGCGCGCATGAACGGCGCCGTCATCGTGACCTTGGCGCGGTCGGCCAGGCAGAAGTCCTTGTCGGTCTTGAACTTCTTGATGCACGAGAAGATGTAGTCCCAGCGGCCGGCGTTCAGGCCCGCGCTGTGCTCGCGCAGCTCGTACAGGATCTCTTCCATCTCGAAGGCGGCGAGGATGGTCTCGATCAGCACGGTGGCCTTGATGGTGCCCTGCGGCAGGCCGATCTCGTTCTGCGCCATCACGAACACGTCGTTCCACAGGCGCGCTTCCAGATGGCTCTCCATCTTCGGCAGGTAGAAGTACGGGCCGGCGCCGCGCGCCAGCTGCTCCTTGGCGTTGTGGAACAGGAACAGCGCGAAGTCGAAGATGCCGCCCGAGACGCGCTGGCCGTCGATGGTGACGTGCTTCTCGTCCAGGTGCCAGCCGCGCGGGCGCACCTGCAGCGTGGCGATCTTGTCGTTGAGCTTGTACTGCTTGCCGTTGGCCTCGTGCGTCAGGGTGCGGCGGATGGCGGCCTTCAGGTTGACCTGGCCCTGGACCTGGTTGTGCCAGTTCGGGGAGTTCGAGTCCTCGAAGTCGGTCATGTAGCTGTCGGCGCCCGAATTGAAGGCGTTGATCACCATCTTGGCCTCGACCGGGCCGGTGATTTCCACGCGGCGGCAATGCAGCGCCGGCGGAATCGGCGCGACCTTCCAGTCGCCTTCGCGGATGCTCTTGGTCTCGGCCAGGAAATCGGGACGCTCGCCGGCGTCCAGGCGGCGCGCGCGCTCCACGCGGGCGGCCAGCAATTGCTGGCGGCGCGGTTCGAACGCGCGATGCAGCTTGTCCACCAGGGCCAGCGCTTCCGGCGTGAGGATGTCTTCGTAGGCCGGCAGGATATCGCCGGTAATCTTCATGCCCGCAGGCAGCGTGATGGCCATCAGTGTTCTCCTGTGTTCGATGGTTGGGATGTCGCGCCCGCTCTTGTCATACCGCCACGCCGCGCGAGCGGGCGAATGCGAGCAGGTCATTCATGTCGTGCCCGGTGCCGGCGGGCGACACGTCGAGCCGCTCCGCCGGATGGCCGGCACGGTTGATCCAGAACGTGGTGTAGCCGAACCACGTGGCGCCGCAGGCGTCCCAGCAGTTCGACGACACGAACAGCATCTCGGCGGCCGGCACGCCGAAGGCCGCGGGGCCCAGCGCATAGGCCTCCGGCGCCGTCTTGAAGCGCCGCACCGCGTCGACCGACAGCACATGGTCGAACAGGCCTTGCATGCCGGCGCTCTTGACCGAGATATCGAGCATCTCGGGATTGCCGTTGGACAGGATGCCGAGCGGCAGCCCCGCGCCGCGCAGCCGCTTGAGCGCCCCGAGGTTTTCCGGGAAGGCGGAAAGGCAGGCGTACTCCTTGAGCAGCTGCGTCTCGGCCGTCTCGCCCAGGTCCAGGCCCAGCCGCTGCGCGGCGTAGCGCAGCGCGTCCACCGTAATGGCCCAGAACGGCTTGTAGTAGGCACCGTCCCCGCCGGCCATCGTGCGCAGCCGGGTGTAGTCGATCTGGCGGTCGCGCCACAGCACCGCGAGCGCCTCGCCCTTGCCCGGAAACAGCTGCTCCGCGCGCGCCGTGACCGAATACACATCGAACAGCGTGCCATAGGCATCGAACACGACGGCACGGATGGGAGGCATGAGCGGATGGACTCAGTATTGACCGGAATGGAGGCATTGTAGGCAGCCGCTGCAGCGCGGCATAGCCGGCCCCGGTCACTTGATCTTTTACTTTTGCACCACTAATCTTGGCGGGCGATAGGCGCATCCGCACCCGAATTTCCTTCTTCGCCCGCTCGGCCGCTGCTTCCTGCGGCGGCTGCGGCGCAAACCCGCAAAGCCCGTGGATCACTTCAAACAACTGACGACATTCGTCTCGGTCGCATCGCGCGGCAGCCTGTCGGCCGCCGCGGCCGCCGAGGGCGTGGCGCCCGCCATCATCGGCCGGCGCATCGACGCGCTGGAGGAACGGCTGGGCGTGAAGCTGCTGGTGCGTACCACCCGCAAGATCACGCTGACGTTCGAAGGCTCGGCGTTCCTGGAAGACTGCCAGCGCATCCTCAACGACCTGCAGAACGCCGAGGCCAGCGTGTCGGCCGGCGGCGTCAAGGCCAGCGGCCATCTGCGCATCACCGCGCCGGCCGGCTTCGGCCGCAAGCATGTAGCGCCGCTGGTGCCGCTGTTCATCGAATCGCATCCCGACGTGACGCTGACGCTGGACTTGTCCGACCGCGTCGTCGACCTCGTCAACGAAGGCTTCGACTGCGCCGTCCGCCTCGGTGACCTGCCGGACTCCAGCCTCGTGTCGATCCGGCTCGCGGAGAACCGCCGCGTGGTCGTGGCCGCGCCGGACTATCTCGCCCGCCGTGGCACCCCGGCGACCCCCGAAGACCTCGCGCAGCACAACTGCCTGGCCTTCGGCGCCAGCGCCAACGTGCAGCGCGGCTGGGTGTTCCAGATCGACGGCCAGGCGGTATCGGTCAAGGTCGGGGGCACGATGGAGTGCACCGACGGCGCGGTGCTGCACGCGTGGTGCCTGCAGGGGCACGGGCTGGCGTGGCGTTCGTGGTGGGAGGTTGGCCACGAGATCGCGACCGGGCGCCTGGTCACGGTGCTGGACGAATTCCAGGCCCCGCCGATCGGCATCCATGCGGTCTTTCCGCAGCGCAAGCACCTGCCGCTGCGCGTGCGGCTCTTTATCGATCATCTAAAGAACACCTATGGCAACCCCGCGTACTGGCGCCGCGCCGAGCAGCGGACGCCCCGGCACGAGGCTCCGGGACAACCCCAAGCCCTCGGTTTGATATAGCGCAATGGATTACGCGCCACACTGACTACAATGGATACGTCACAGGCGCCGCACGGCCTGCCCGTCAATCAGCCACGAGGAGATCACCATGTTCAAGCACATCCTGCTCCCTACCGACGGATCCGAGCTGTCCAAGAAGGCCATCGACGGCGGCCTCGAACTGGCCAAGGCGATCGGCGCGCGCGTGACCGCCTATGTCTGCCTCGAGGAATATCCGTACACGCCCTTCAGCGAAATCGTGGTCGAAGCGCCGCAGGCATTCCGCGACCGCATCGAAAGCCAGGCGAAGCTGTACCTGAAGGAGATCCAGACCGCGGCCGCCGCGCTCGACGTGCCGTGCGATGCGGAAATGACCACCTTCGCCGTGCCCTATCTGGGCATCATCGACGCCGCCGAGCGCCATGGCTGCGACGTGATCTTCATGTCGTCGCACGGCCGCCGCGGGCTCTCCGGCCTGCTGCTCGGCAGCGAGACGCAGAAGGTCCTCACGCACACCGACATCCCGGTCATCGTCTACCGCTGACCCTGTTAGCAACGCCGCCCACCGAGAGACAACCGCGCCGTGTCCCGCAAGGGCACGGCGCGGTTGTCATTGGCGGGTCAGGCGCGTGCCGCTCAGGCGACCTTCTTGTCGAAGAACTGCTCGTCCTCGGTCGAACCCTTCAGCGCGGTCGTCGACGACTGGCCGCCCTCGATGGTCTGCGTCACGGCGTCGAAGTAGCCGGTGCCCACCTCGCGCTGATGCTTGACCGCGGTGAAGCCCTTCTCGGCAGCCTGGAATTCGGCCTCCTGCAGTTCGACGAAGGCGCTCATCTGGTTGCGGGCATAGCCGTGGGCCAGGTTGAACATCGAGTAGTTCAGCGAGTGGAAGCCGGCCAGCGTGATGAACTGGAACTTGTAGCCCATCGCGCCCAGTTCCTTCTGGAACTTGGCGATGGTGGCGTCGTCCAGGTTCTTCTTCCAGTTGAACGACGGCGAGCAGTTGTACGCCAGCATCTTGCCCGGGTACTTCGCGTGCACGGCCTCGGCGAACTTGCGGGCGAATTCCAGATCCGGCTTGCCGGTTTCGCACCACACCAGGTCGGCGACCTCGGCGTAGGCGATGGCGCGGGAGATCGCCTGCTCGATGCCGGGCTTGGTGCGGAAGAAGCCTTCCACCGTGCGCTCGCCGGTCAGGAACGGATGGTCGCGCTCGTCGATGTCCGAGGTCACCAGGTCGGCGGCCTCCGCATCGGTACGGGCGATCACCAGCGTCGGGGTGCCCATCACGTCGGCGGCCAGGCGCGCGGCGGTCAGCTTGGCGACGGCTTCGCGGGTCGGCACCAGCACCTTGCCGCCCATGTGGCCGCACTTCTTGACCGAGGCGAGCTGATCTTCGAAGTGCACGCCGGCGGCGCCCGCTTCGATCATCGCCTTCATCAGCTCAAAGGCGTTCAGCACGCCACCGAAGCCGGCCTCGGCATCGGCCACGATCGGGGCGAAGAAATCGATGTCGCCCTTGCCTTCGCTCCACTGGATCTGGTCGGCGCGCTGGAAGGTGTTGTTGATGCGCTTGACCACCTGCGGCACCGAGTTGGCCGGATACAGCGACTGGTCGGGATACATCTCGCCGGCCAGGTTGGCATCGCCGGCAACCTGCCAGCCCGACAGATAGATGGCCTTCAGGCCCGCCTTGACCTGCTGCATGGCCTGGTTGCCCGTGAGCGCGCCGAGCGTGTTGACGAAGGGCTCGGTGGTCAGCAGGTTCCACAGCTTTTCCGCGCCGCGGCGTGCCAGCGTGTGTTCGATCTGGACGGAGCCGCGCAGGCGCACGACGTCGTCGGCGGTGAAGTTGCGCTTGATGCCTTTCCAGCGCGGGTTGGTTTCCCAATCTTGATTGAGCTTCTGGGCTTCCTGTTGGCGGGACATGTCACTCTCCTGGTGTTGAGTTGGATCGGGCAAAGACAAAACTGGCGACGGACGGGGCGCTGATTCCGCGGGTCCTGGCCGGGGCCAAGCCCGGAAAGCGCCGTAAGTCATATGTCTTATATAAGAGTGTAGAGAACGCTTCCGCGTTGCAACAGCCTCGATCCGCTCCGCCGCCGATAAATATTTCTCTTTGTTTTCATGGGCTTGCCGAACGTATTTCACGATACGGCAAGCAATCCCCCATCATGAGAGCGTGCCCTTGTGCCTTGCACGCATGTATTTTTGCGCACCAAAACAACTTTCCGCATCGTGAAATCAATGCGGCGAGCGCGTAAACGCAGAGCGGCCGCCCGAAGGCGGCCGCCGCTGCGGTGATGCGCCGGCGCGCTGCCGGCTACCCGGCGTCGCGCGCCCGGCGGTAGCTGACCCAGTCACCTTGCGGAATCGGCGGCAGGCCGGCCACGGCGTGTTCCCCGACCGGATACAGCAGGCAGGACACGGCGCCGTCGGGACATTCGACCGGATGCTCCACCCGTACGAACAGGCTCGCCTGCCCTGGATAGACTTCCTCGATCTCGTCCAGCACCGGGATCAGCGCCTCGTCGATCTCGTAGATATCGCCCACCACCCGGGCGCCGTCCGCCGCGGGCACATAGCCGGGGTAACTGCCGAAGTCGTACAGGCGGCCGCTGACGTAGCCGGTGCCTACCAGACGGGGCGCGGCAATGCCATGGCGGCGGGCCGCCTCGTTCAGGTCGTTCGCTTCGCCCGCGCGCAGCGTGCCGTACACGAATACCAGCGGCATGGCTCAGTCCTCGAGCAGAGCGACGTCCGACACCAGCACGCCGTCGGCGTCGGCGTAGATCCAGTTGCCGGGGCGCACCACGGCGCCCGGCATCTGCAGCGCAACCTCGCGTTCGCCGGCATTGCGCTTCTGGCTCTTGCGCGGATGGGTGTCCAATGCGCGGATGCCGATCGCGCAGGCGTCCAGCTCGGCGGTATCGCGCACGCAGCCATTGACGACGATGCCGGCCCAGCCATTGTTCTGCGCCAGCTCGCCCAGCTTGCCGCCGACCAGCGCGCAGCGCAGCGAACCGCCACCGTCGACCACCAGCACGCGGCCGTGGCCGGCCGACTCCACCGCCTCGCGCACCAGCGAGTTGTCCTCGAACACCTTCAGCGTGGCCGCCGGGCCGGCAAAGCGCTGCCGCTGCCCGAAATGGCGGAATCCGGGCGACAGCACGCGCAGCGTGCCGTCGGCCAGGCGGTCCTCGTGGTCGTCGCAAAGATCGGTGGTGGCGAACTCCATCAACATCCTCCTGTGTCGGCTGGTCAGTGTGTCGGTATCGCGGTATCCCGGCGCCGCGGCGCCGTTGCGGGTCAGGCCGGCGAGGCGCGCCCGGTATCGTGGCCGGCGCGGCTGCGGTTGCCGTTGCCCACGGTGATGGCGGTGAAGATGGCCAGCAGCTGCAGACCGCCGATCATGAAGAACACCCAGTTGGGCCAGCGCGCGTCCATCAGCGCGCCGAAGAACAGCGGACCGGTGGCCAGCCCGATATCCAGGCCCGAATAGACCACGCCGTAGACGCGCCCGGTGGCGCCCGCGGGCGCGGCCGCCCGCACCAGCAGATCGCGCGACGGACCGGCGATCCCGGCGCCGAACCCGATCACCCCGAGCAGCACCGGCACGGCCAGCGCCGGCACCAGCGCCATGCCCACGAGGATGGCAACCAGGCCCGAGACGCCGAAGCTCATCGCGATCAGCCGGTCGTGGTTGGCGGTGCGTCCGGCGGCGAAGCCGCCGGCCACCATGCCGCCCGCGCTGCTGAGCATGTAGATGGTGTAGCAGGCGGTGGCCAGCGCCAGCGGCATCCCGTACAGCTGCGTGAGCGCCGTGGGCGCGAAGCTCTGGATGCCCGACAGCGAAAAGGTGGTGATCAGGAAGAACGCCCAGCACACCCACACCTGCGGCAGCTTCAAAAACGAAAGCATGCCGCCCGCGGCCGGTTTCGCGGCCGGCCGCGCCACGGCGCCCTTCAACTCGCGCGGGTCCAGCACATGCCGGTAGAAGAAGAGCACCGCCAGCACCGCGAACGCCACCAGCGCCGCGCAGGCCAGCGCCGTGCGCCAGGTGCTCAGGTTCGCGATGGTGACCAGGAAGACCGGCGCCGCGGCCCAGCCCAGGTTGCCCGAGATGCCGTGCACGGAAAACGCGTGGCCCAGCCGCGGCTGCGAGACATGCTTGTTGAGCAGCGTGAAGTCGGCCGGGTGGAACACGCCGTTGCCCAGGCCCGCCACGCCGGCGCCCAGCAGCAGCATGGCGTAGCTGGGGCTGGTCGACAGCAGCAAGGCGGACAGGCCGAGAAAGGCGATGCCGCCGAACAGCACCGGCCGGGGTCCGACGCGGTCGACGATGAAGCCGCTGGCGGTCTGCACCACCGCCGAGACCGCGAAGAATACCGTCATCAGCAGCCCCAGCTGCGCGTAGCTCAGGCCGAACTCCACCTTGATCCACGGAAACAGCGGCGCCAGGATCAGATGGAAGAAATGCGAGACGCTGTGTGCCAGGCCCACCAGGCCGATGACCTGGGCGTCATGGCGCAGCGGATTCTGTCCGGGTTGCAGGGTGGCGGTAGTCATCGGGCGATCAGGGAGGGGAAGGACCGGACGCCGGTCCGGAGCACGGGCACGCCGCGCCGCGTGCGGCGCAAATTCGCATCATAGTGGAAAGGCGATCGCGGCGCGGCGCGCCCTGCCCTACATCTGCTTGAACAGATGCGCGTACTGGCGCGCCACCGGCAGCGTTTCAGGCCGGTCGCGCAGCCGCAGCGCGAGCCGGCCCAGCGACTGGTTCACCGCGCTGGCCACGCAATCGATATTGACCACGGTGCCGCGGTGGATCTGCCAAAAGCGGTTGGGATCGAGGTGCTGCGCCAGTTCGCGCAGGCTGGTGCGGATCAGCGCCTCGCCACTGGCGGCCACCACGTTGACGTACTTGTCGGTGGCCTCCAGGTAGATGACTTCGTCCACCGGAATGATGCGGATCTCCTGCCCCACCAGCGCCTTGATGAAGCGCAGGTAAGGCCCGGCCTGCGCGCCGGGGCGCTGCCCGCCCGCGCCGTTCCCGGCGCCCACCCGGTCGAGGTCCAGCGCCTCGAGCCGCGCCAGCAGTTCGGCCAGGCGGTCGACGTCCGCCGCGCCGGGGCGGGGGCTCCCGCCGGCGTCACCCGAAGCCGCCGGCGACAGCCGCGAACGCAGCCGGCCTACCGTGTCCTCCAGCCGTTCGCGCTGGATGGGCTTGAGCACGTAGTCCACCGCCGCGTGCTGGAAGGCCTCCACCGCGAACTGGTCGTAGGCGGTGACGAACACCACCAGCGGCGGGTGGTCGTGCTCCAGCAGTTCGCGGGCCACCTCCATGCCGCTCATGCCGGGCATGCGGATATCGAGAAAGGCGACCGAAGGATTGTGCTGGCGCGCCGCGTTCAGCGCCGACACGCCGTCGTGGACCATGGCCACGATCTGCGCCTCGGGCCACAGGCTGGAGAGTTCGGCGTGCAGCACGCGTGCCAGCAGGGGCTCATCGTCGGCAATCAGCAGCGTGGGAGCGGTCATGCGCAGGCGGGCAAGTAGAAAGCGGGATCGGGCGGCAAGCGGGTAGCCATGAGCGGAGCCGCTGGCGAAATCGGCGGCGGCCTTACGAACGGGACACCGCCGGCACCGCGATGGCGCTGTCGGGTGCGCCGTGCGGCGCCGGTGCCGCCGCGCAACCCGCTGGGGCCGGCGCCGGCGCGGCGGGCTTCTGCGCGATGGGCAGCGTCAGCCGGATGATCAACCCGTGGGGCGTGTTCTCTTCCATCTGCATCGCGGCCAGCGCGCCGAAGATCCGGGCCAGGCGCTCGCGCACATGGGTCAGGCCAAGGCCGGATCCCTTGCCGTTGCCGTTGCCATGGCCGTGGCCGAGCCCGACGCCGGTATCGGCGATCACCACCTCGACCGCGTCGGGACGCAGCGCGCGCGCCGACAGCGAGATGGTGCCGCCTTCCATCGACGGCTCGATGCCGTGGCTCACGGCGTTCTCCACCAGCGGCTGAATCAGCATCGGCGGAATCTCGACCTCGGCCAGCTCCGGCGGCAGGTCGATGCGGTAGGACAGCCGCGAGCCGAAGCGCAGCGCCTGGATATCCAGGTAGCTGCGCAACAGTTCGAATTCCTGCCGCAGCGTGCATTGCTCCGCCCGCGTATGCGCGAGCGACATGCGCAGGAAGCCGATCAGGCGCTGCAGCAGGCGACGTGCGGCCTGCGGGTCGGTGGCGATCAGCCCGTCCAGGTTCGCCAGCGAATTGAACAGGAAATGCGGCTCGATCTGGGCCTGCAACGCCATCAGTTGCGCCCGCACCAACTGCTTCTCGGCTTCCTCGCGCTGCAGCGCATCAAGGGCGGCCTGCCGCTGGAGATACGCCAGCTTCTCGCGCGACCAGTAGAAATAGATCATGCTCGCGGCGCCCAGCATGCCCACCACCAGGCACATGCGCAGCATGCCGCCGATCTCGGTGTCCGACTTCGGCGGCAGGTCCAGCACCGCGCGCGTGGCCCAGGTGCCGGCCAGCACGCCCAGCGGCACGGCGGCGGCGGCGAGCAGCATGAACGGCACGCGGCGCGGCGGCTCGCTCCACCAGATCAGCACACGGGGAATATCGATCAGCGTCCAGATGGACAGGCCGATCAGCTGGCTGTACACGAAGTTGTGCCACAGCGAGCCGCCGGTCTGGAAGCCGTAGTTCAGGCTGACGGCGATGACCGTATTCATCGCCAGCACGAACACCAGGTCGCGCGTGAGCATCGTCAGGCGCGACGGCACGGCGGTGACGAGGCAACGCTCGGTGGCTTTCATGAATCTGCAGTCGGCAGAAGGCCTGATATGGAGCATCGCAGGGACCACAAGAAACGGCATCGAAGGCCAGCGCCCGGGCCGGGCACGGCGCCGGTCCCATTCTAGCCAGCCTGCCCTGCCGTGCCTCTCCGGCGGAACCCGGGCATGGAGCCGGGGCGCGGACGCAGGCGGGCAACGCAGACGGACGTTGGGGACCGCGGCGGGCACAGCCCGGCGCTTTCCGCGACTCTAACGCCGAGTGCACGCTATGTGAAGCCGCATGCGATGAATGGCGGTTCGGGCGGGCGAACGGCAGATTCGCGCCGCCGCCGGCGGGATGGCGTGCCCGGCGCCGCGCGCGCCGGCATGTGGCCCTCAGGCCGCGAGGGCCTGCGTCTTGTCGGCTGCCGCCTCGGACAGCGCGCTGTCCACGGCATCGCGGGACAGCTGCGGCGCGAACATGTTGATGAACGCATGCGCGTAGCCGCGCAGGTAGGCGCCCCGGCGCACGGCCACGCTGGTGGTGTTGGCCTCGAACAGATGGCGCGCGGCGATGCAGGTCAGCGCCGCGTCCTTGCGCGGGTCATAGGCCATCGACGCGATGATGCCCACGCCCAGGTCCAGTTCCGCATAGGTCTTGATCACGTCGGCATCCAGCGCGGTCAGCACGATCTCCGGATGCAGCCCCGCGGCGGCGAACGCGCCGTCGATCTTGCGCCGACCGGTAAAGCCGGCGTCGTAGGTGATCAGCGGAAAGCCCGCCAGATCCTCCAGCGTGGGCTCCGGCAGGAGCGTGAGCGGATGGCCGGGCGAGACCACCAGCACGTGCTGCCAGGTGTACGCCTCGAACGAAGTCAGCCCCGGCTCGTTCGCGACCGCTTCGGTGGCGATGCCGATATCGGCCTGCCCGGTCAGCAGCAGTTCGACGATATGGGTGGGAGAGGCTTCCTGGAGCGCCAGCGTGACGTGCGGATACGCATGGCGGAACGCCTGCACGACCTTGGGCAGCGCGTAGCGCGCCTGCGTGTGCGTGGTGGCCACCGTCAGCCGTCCGGTATGGCGGCCGGCGAACTCGTCGCCGGCCTGGCGCAGGTTCTCCGCCTCCAGCAGCAGCCGCTCGACGATGCGCACGATCTCGCGGCCCGGCTCGGTCAGACCGGTCAAGCGCTTGCCGTAGCGCTCGAAGATTTCCACGCCGAGCTCTTCCTCGAGTTCGCGGATCTGGCGCGAGACGCCGGGCTGCGACGTGTAGAGCGCATTGGCGACCTCGGTCAGATTGAAATTGCGCCGCACCGCCTCGCGGATCGAACGTAGTTGCTGGAAGTTCATGGTGCCGCCTCCACGGTCGCAGCCGCCCGGGGCGCCGGCTCGCCGGCCGGGGCCTGCGGGAACACGCGCAGCCGGCGCGGGCGCACGGCGAGCAGTTCGCCCTCGCGGAAGGCCGCATGGCGGAACCGCTCCAGCGGCAGCGCGACCTCGATCAGTTGATGGGAGTCCTCGCGCTCCAGTTCGAGCTGTGCCACCGGCCCGAGCGTCAGCGCGCGCCGCAGCGTCACCACGATGCCCTCGGCGCCGGGCGCGTAGCGCTCGATGTCCAGGTCGTGCGGCCGGACATAGGCCACCGCATCGCCCGCGACCGCGTCGTGCCCGTGCGTGACCGGCAGCGCGCCGTCGGCCATGTGGAGCACCCCGCCGCCCTGCCCCGGCTCGAGCCGGCCATGGAAGCGATTCACGTTGCCCAGGAAGCCAAACACGAACGGCGTGGCCGGATGCTCGTACACGGCCTCGGGGCTGCCCACCTGCTCCACCCGGCCGCGATGCATCAGCACCACCTGGTCGGCCACTTCGAGCGCTTCCTCCTGGTCGTGCGTGACGAAGATGCTCGTCACGTGCAGTTCGTCGTGCAGGCGCCGCAGCCAGCGCCGCAGTTCCTTGCGCACCTTGGCATCGAGCGCGCCGAACGGCTCGTCCAGCAGCAGCACGCGCGGCTCCACCGCGAGCGCGCGGGCCAGCGCGATGCGCTGGCGCTGGCCGCCCGAGAGCTGCGCGGGATAGCGGTCCGCCAGCCAGTCCAGCTGGACCAGCTCCAGCAGCGAGCGCACCTTGTCGCGGATCTGCTGCTCCGACGGCCGCTCGCCGCGCGGCTTCACGCGCAGGCCGAACGCCACGTTCTCGAACACGCTCATATGCCGGAACAGCGCGTAGTGCTGGAACACGAAGCCCACCTGGCGCTGGCGCACGTGCTGGTGCGAGGCGTCGCGCCCCTCCAGCAGGATCTGTCCCGCGTCGGCCCGCTCCAGCCCGGCAATGATGCGCAGCAGCGTGGTCTTGCCGCAGCCCGACGGACCCAGCAATGCCGTCAGCTGGCCTTCGCCGAAGTCCAGGGATACGTTGTCCAGCGCGACGAAATTGCCGAAGCGCTTGTCGATGTGTTTGACCTGAATGCTCATGATTGCCGTCTCGTCGTGATGCCGTTCTGTCCCGCGATGCCGTTCAATGCGCCGCGCCGCCGTCGCCGCGCTCACCCGCCTGCGCCGCCTGCGCACGGTGCTCCACCAGCGTCTTGATCGCCAGCGTCACCAGTGCCAGCAGCGCCAGCAGCGACGCCACCGCGAACGCGGCCGCGAAGTTGTATTCGTTGTAGAGAATCTCCACGTGCAGCGGCATGGTGTTGGTCAGCCCGCGGATATGGCCCGACACCACCGACACGGCGCCGAACTCGCCCATGGCCCGCGCGTTGCACAGGATCACGCCGTACAGCAAACCCCAGCGGATATTGGGCAGCGTGACGCGGAAGAAGGTCTGCCAGCCCGAGGCGCCAAGCACGATGGCGGCCTCTTCCTCCTCGCTGCCCTGCGACTGCATCAGCGGGATCAGCTCGCGGGCGACGAAGGGAAACGTCACGAAGATGGTCGCCAGCACGATGCCCGGCACCGCGAACATGATCTTGATGTCGTGCGCCTCGAGCCATGGGCCGAACCAGCCCTGCGCGCCGAACAGCAGCACATAGATCAGGCCCGAAATCACCGGCGACACCGAGAACGGCAGGTCGATCAGCGTGGTGAGCAGGCTCTTGCCGGGAAACTCGAACTTCGCGATGCACCAGGCCGCCACCACGCCGAACACCAGGTTCAGTGGCACGGCGATGGCCGCCACCGTCAGCGTCAGCCGGATGGCAGCGAGCGCATCGGGCTCGCTGAGCGCCGCCCAGTACGTGTCCAGCCCTTTGCGCAACGCCTCGTAGAAGACCGCGGCCAGTGGCAGGAACAGGAACAGCGACAGGAACAGCACCGCGACGGCGATCAGCGCATGGCGCACCCAGGGCGCCTCGTCGATGCCGTGGCGGAACGCGGGCGCATGGGCGGCGGTGCCCAGGCGGCTTGCAGTGGCGCCGGCCATCTTATTGGTCTCCCTTATGTTGGCCTGTGTGGCTGGGGCCGCGATGCTGCCGCCGGGTCCACGCCTGCAGCAGATTGATGAACAGCAGCATCGCGAACGACAGCACCAGCATCACCACGGCCACCGCGGTGGCGCCGGCATAGTCGTACTGCTCCAGCTTGGAATAGATCATCAGCGGGGCGATCTCGGAGACCATCGGCATATTGCCGCTGATGAACACCACCGAGCCGTACTCGCCGGTCGCGCGTGCGAACGACAGCGCAAAGCCGGTCAGCAGCGCCGGCAGGATCGCGGGCAGGATCACCCGCGCGAAGGTCTGCCGGCGGTTCGCGCCCAAGCTGGCGGCGGCCTCCTCCAGCTCGCGCTCCAGGTCCTCCAGCACCGGCTGCACCGTGCGCACCACGAACGGCAGGCCGATGAAGGTCAGCGCCACCACGATGCCCAGCGGAGTAAAGGCCACCTTGATGCCCAGCGGCTCCAGATAGCGGCCCACCCAGCCATTGCCGGCGAACAGCGCGGTCAGCGCGATGCCGGCCACCGCCGTGGGCAGCGCGAACGGCAGGTCCACCAGCGCATCGACCAGGCGTCGGCCAGGAAAGCGATAGCGCACCAGCACCCAGGCGACCAGCAGCCCGAACACCAGGTCGATCAGCGCGGCGATCAGCGAGGCGCCGAAGGTCAGCCGGATCGACGCCACCACCCGCGGCGCCGATACCACCGCCCAGAATGCCTCCCAGCTCATGGTGAAGGTCTTCAGGAAGGTGGCGGACAGCGGCACCAGCACGATCAGCGCCAGATAGAACACGGTGACGCCCAGCGACAGCCCGAAGCCGGGCAATACCGAAAAGCGGCCGCTCGGGCGGCGGGGCACGGCCGTGGCTGGCAGCGCCGCGGGCAGCGGCGCGCCGTTTTCCGTCAGAGAGATCGAAGGTGGCATGGAAAGTAAGGGCCGGGGCGCGTGGATAACGTCCCGCACGCGGGGCAGGACAACGGAACGATTCTGCTGACGTCGCCTTATGCCGAGAACGAATATTTCCGAATGTCTTTAATCGGATTAGATATAAGGGGGTGTCAAAGAGACTTCGAGTTCGCTATCCCAGTCCCGTTTATCGCCTGGGGACCGGGAGCGGCCGCTGTCAGCGGCCTCCAGGCGCTGCAGCAAGCCACCTAGCAGCCCTACGCCGGCGGGCCAGTCTCCCAGTCCGGAATCGGCATTGACGTGGCCCAGCATTCCGACGTCCACCAGTTCGCTGCCCCACAGCGCGCCCCAGCTGAACGCCGTGCGCTGCGCCATCCAGGGGTCGTTGCGGCTGGCCACCAGCACGGTCGGAAACGGCAGGCGCCATGTCGGCAGCAGCGGTCCCACGCCGAACCGGTCGGGATCGGCGGGCGCCACCAGCAGGGCGGCGGCGATTCCCTCGGGATCGAGCGCAGCCTGTCGCACGGTGGCGAGGCACCCGAAGCTGTGCGCCACGAGCACCGCCCCGCGCGGCGCGCTCTGGCGGCCCTGTGCCACGCGCTCATGCACGCGATCGGCCCACAGATGCAGGCTGGGGCGCGACCAGTCGTGCTGTTCCACGCGGTGCCAGCCCGGGAAACGCGCCTCCCAGCGACTTTGCCAATGCGCTGGTCCGCTGCCATGCAGGCCCGGGACGGTCAGCACCGCCAGGCCCTTGGGTACGTCCAGCCGCAAAGGCGCATTCACGGCCGTGCCTTCGTCGGGCCTTATCGTGGCGTGGAACCGGGGCATGGTGCCTCCTGCGTGAATACGCGGCCGGCCGGTGCGGTCGCCACATCGCGGGGACGGACCGGCCCGCCCGCGTAGACGCCCTGCCCCAACGCGATGCCGGCGGCCTGCAGGCGTTCCACACTCACAGGGTCGTCCAGGCGCCGGCCTATCAGCGTGACACCGGCATTGCCGGCGCTGGCATGCAGGCCGGCCAGTTGCCGGTCCGTCCAGGTGCGCCGCATATCGAGCTTGAGCCAGTCCGGCCGCGCATGGGCCATCAGCGCGCCGGCCTCGGCCGGATCGGACGCCTGCAGGCTGACGGCGAAGCCGTTGCGCCGGTAGTTGCCAACGACCTGTAGCAGCAGCGACAGATCGTCGTTCGCGCTGGCCGGCACCTGGATCACGAAGCGCTCCTGCGGCAGGCCCAGCGCCTGCAGCGCATGGCGGAAGGCGGCGCCGTGGTCGGCCGCCACCGCGGCCAGCAGGCGGTTGTGCACGTTCAGCACCAGCTTGCCTTCGCCGGAGGCGGCGAAATAGTTGATGGCGTGGACCAGGCGCGCGAGGCGGTCCAGCGCAACCAGCGCCTCGTCGTCGGCCGCCATCGCGAACAACTTCCACGCGGCCAGTCCCACGCCATCGTCCGCATAGGTGCGCAGCACGCCTTCGTGGGCCACCGGCGCATGGTCGGCCAGCCGGATCAGCGGCTCGAAGGCGCTGGTCAGCGCGCAGCGGAAATACTGCGCCTGGACCTGCCCACCGGCGTCGCGCCACATCGGGCGATCGGGCCGCGGCCGCGTGGGTAGCGTGTCGAGATAGCGGGCCAGCGGCGCCGGCAGGCCGGACGTGCCCACGGTATGGGCGGCCAGGATCGGCATTGCGGTATTCCCCTGTAGAAGCGGCCGGCGCGGGCGCCGGCCGTGCGGCCTCACTTGCTGCGGCCGGGCTGGTAGATCTGGTCGAAGGTGCCGCCATCGGCGAAATGCGCGACCTGCGCCTTCTGCCAGCCGCCGAACGCTTCGTCGATGGTGAACAGCCGCACCTTGGGGAAGGCCGAGGCGTACTTGGCCGCGATCTTTTCCGAGATCGGGCGGTAGTAGTTCTTCGCGGCGATTTCCTGGCCTTCGTCCGAGTACAGGAATTTGAGATAGGCCTCCGCGGCCTTGCGCGTGCCTTTCTTGTCCACCACCTTGTCGACCACGGCGACCGGCGGCTCGGCCAGGATGGAGATCGAGGGCACCACGATGTCGAACTTGTCCGGGCCCAGTTCCTTGACGGCCAGGATGGCCTCGTTCTCCCAGGCCACCAGCACGTCCCCGATGCCCCGCTCGACAAAGGTCGTGGTCGCGCCGCGCGCGCCGGAATCGAGCACCGGCACGTTCTTCAGCACCTGGCCGACGAAGTCCTTCGCCTTGGCCTCGCTGCCGCCCGGCTGGCGCAGCGCATAGCCCCATGCCGCCAGGTAGTTCCAACGCGCACCGCCGGAGGTCTTCGGGTTCGGCGTGATGACCTGCACGCCCTGGCGCGCGAGGTCGTTCCAGTCCTTGATGCCCTTGGGATTGCCCTTGCGCACCAGGAACACGATGGTCGAGGTATAGGGCGACGCGTTGTGCGGCAGGCGCTTCTGCCAGTCGGCGTTGAGCAGCCCCTTCTGCGCGATCGCGTCGATGTCGTAGCCCAGGGCCAGGGTGACCACATCGGCCTGCAGCCCGTCGATGACCGAGCGCGCCTGCTTGCCCGAGCCGCCATGCGACTGCCGGATCGTCACGTTGTCGCCGCCAGCCGCCTTCCATGCCTTGGCGAAGGCGGCGTTCACGTCGACATACAACTCGCGCGTGGGGTCGTAGGACACGTTCAGCAGCGTGGTGTCCGCCCATACGGCCGGGCTCGCTCCCGTTGCGGCCAGAACGGCCAGGCCAATCGCCAGCTTGCGCATCATCGTCATTGCTCCCGTCGGAATATCGTCGAAATGGCGCTTGTGAATTGCGCCGTCATCGAAGGCTATCGATGCGCGTATCCAAACGGAACGAATGGTTTTGCCCATCCATGCCCGTTTTCCGCATAAGAACTTGCGGAAATATCGGCATATCCGGGGACGGCAGTCGCGGTGGGCCCCTCGGATGGGCACCCACAAAAGAAAAAGCCCGCGGCATCAGAAATGCCGCGGGCCAAGTTTCCTGGCTGGAAACGGGTAGACGCCATGGAGAGCGCCCCCGCATCTCCATGACAGGGTCATGTTAGGGCGTGGGGCGCCGGTTCGTTTTGACTTGCGTCAAGGCGGGGCGTATTGGTGCCGTTGCCTGCGTCGCGACGACCGAGCCGGCGGCCCGGCGCTTGGACCCCATCGCGGCGGCCCGGCCGTCACCGTCCCCCCGGCCTTACTGCGCGGCCTCCCCGAACGCGAACTCCCCGTTCCGGTAATCCACCGGCACCACGTCCTTCGCGGCGAAGCGGCCTTCGAGGATGGCGCGCGCCACCGGATTCTCGATGTTCTGCTGGATGGCGCGCTTGAGCGGCCGCGCGCCGAACACCGGGTCGTAGCCCGCGCTGGCGATGCGCTCGAGCGCCGCTTCGCTGACCTCCAGCGTCATGTCCATGCGCGCCAGCCGTGCCTGCAGCCGCTGCAGCTGGATGCGGGCGATCGACTCGATATGCTTCTGGTCGAGCGCGTGGAACACCACCACCTCGTCGATCCGGTTCAGGAACTCGGGCCGGAAATGCGTCTTCACCTCCTGCCACACGGCACCCTTCACGGCCTCGTGCGGCTCGCCGGACATGGACTGGATGATGTGCGAACCGAGGTTCGACGTCATTACGATCACCGTGTTCTTGAAGTCCACGGTACGGCCCTGGCCATCGGTCAGGCGGCCGTCGTCCAGCACCTGCAGCAGCACGTTGAACACATCGGGGTGGGCCTTCTCGACCTCGTCGAGCAGCACCACGCTATACGGCTTGCGCCGCACCGCCTCGGTCAGGTAGCCGCCCTCCTCGTAGCCCACGTATCCCGGCGGCGCGCCGATCAGGCGCGACACGCTGTGCTTCTCCATGAATTCGCTCATGTCGATGCGGATCAGGTGGTCCTGCGAGTCGAACAGGAACTCGGCCAGCGCCTTGCACAGCTCGGTCTTGCCCACGCCGGTCGGCCCGAGGAACAGGAACGAGCCATAGGGCCGGTTCTCGTCCGCGAGACCCGCGCGGGAGCGGCGGATGGCGTCGGACACCAGCCGCACGGCCTCGTCCTGGCCCACCACGCGGCGATGCAGATAGTCCTCCATCTGGATCAGCTTCTCGCGCTCGCCCTGCATCATCTTCGAGACCGGGATGCCGGTCGCGCGGCTGACCACCTCGGCGATTTCCTCGGCGCCCACCTGCGTGCGCAGCAGCTTGTTGGGCTGCTTCTGCTCGGCGGTCTCCGCATCCGTCGCGGCCTTGAGCTTGCCCTCCAGGTTCGGCAGCTTGCCGTACTGCAGCTCCGCCACCTTGTCGAGCTTGCCCTCGCGTTGCAGGCGCGCGATCTCCAGCTTGATCTTGTCGATCTCTTCCTTCAGCGTGGCGGCGCCCTGGGCCGCGCCCTTCTCGGCCTTCCAGATCTCGTCCAGGTCGGCGTATTCCTTCTCGAGCCGGGTGATTTCCTGCTCGATCAGCTCCAGCCGCTTGCGCGACGCCTCGTCGGTTTCCTTCTTGACCGCCTCGCGTTCGATCTTGAGCTGGATGGTGCGGCGCTCGAGCTTGTCCATCGACTCCGGCTTGGAGTCGATTTCCATCTTGATGCGCGCGGCGGCCTCGTCGATCAGGTCGATGGCCTTGTCCGGCAGGAAGCGGTCGGTGATATAGCGGTGCGACAGCTCCGCCGCGGCGACGATGGCCGGGTCGGTGATCTCCACGCCGTGGTGCAGTTCGTACTTCTCCTGCAAGCCGCGCAGGATGGCGATGGTCGCCTCCACCGAGGGCTCGTCCACCAGCACCTTCTGGAAGCGGCGCTCCAGCGCGGCGTCCTTCTCGATGTACTTGCGGTACTCGTCCAGGGTGGTCGCGCCGATGCAGTGCAGCTCGCCGCGTGCCAGCGCGGGCTTGAGCATGTTGCCCGCGTCGATGGCGCCCTCGGCCTTGCCGGCGCCGACCATGGTGTGGATCTCGTCGATGAAGACGATGGTCTGGCCCTCGTCCTTGGCGACATCCGACAGCACGGCCTTGAGCCGCTCCTCGAACTCGCCGCGGTACTTGGCGCCGGCCAGCAGGCCCGCCATGTCGAGCACCAGCACGCGCTTGTTCTTCAGGCTCTCCGGCACCTCGCCGTTGACGATGCGCTGGGCCAGCCCTTCGACGATGGCGGTCTTGCCCACGCCGGGCTCGCCGATCAGCACGGGGTTGTTCTTGGTGCGGCGCTGCAGGATCTGGATCGCGCGGCGGATCTCGTCGTCGCGGCCGATCACCGGATCGAGCTTGCCGATGCGGGCGCGCTCGGTCAGGTCGATGGTGTACTTCTTCAGGGCCTCGCGCTGCGATTCGGCGTCCGCGCTGTTGACGGCATCGCCGCCGCGCACCGCCTCGATGGCGGCCTCCAGCGACTTGCGCGACATGCCGTTCTCGCGGGCGATGCGGCCGGTCTCGTTCTTGTCGTCGGACACGGCCAGCAGGAACAGCTCGCTGGCGATGAACTGGTCGCCGCGCTTGATCGCTTCCTTCTCGGTGGCATTGAACAGGGCGGCGAGATCGCGGCCCACCTGCACCTCGCTGTTGCCCTGCACCTGCGGCAGGCGGTCGATCGCCGCATCGAGCGCGGCCGTGAGCCCGTTGATGTTGACGCCGGCGCGGGACAGCAGCGCGCGCGCGGAGCCGTCGTTCTGCGCCAGCAGCGCGCGCACGACGTGTTGGGGTTCGATGTACTGGTTGTCGTGACCGATCGCCAGGGTCTGGGCATCGGCCAGCGCTTCCTGGAAACGGGTCGTCAGTTTGTCTAGACGCATGGGATTCTCTCTCTCTCGAATGCGTGTCCCGATGCGGGAGCGGCCGCGGGGGCGCTCTCTCGACCAGGGCACTGGATGTCTTCCCGAAAGATAAGGCTTCGGGCTGACATTTCAAGGCGGCAGGGCCGGGGATCGGGGCCCGGCGCGGCCCGGTGCGCCGCGCCGGGCCGCGCGCCTGCCAGCGCGCCTCAGTCGGGAACCCGCACGATACCGTCCGCTTCCACCACGATGCGGTCGCCCGCGGCCGGGCTGGCGGCGATGGGCGGCACGTTGGCGGGCAGGATCGCCGGCGCGGGCGCGTTCAACGTGCCGCCGCGCGGGACCGTGCGCACCACCTGCGAGGGCGGCAGCGGCGCCCCCCCGCCCAGGTGGTCGAACATGGCGTCGAGTGCCCGGTTCAGGTACAGGTGCAGCGGAATGTACCGGTTGTCATAGCCGGGCACCACGCCGATGAAGCCGTCGAAATGCTGGGCATTGGTGACTTCGACGTACGACAGGCGGCTGGCGGCGCCCTCCTTCAGGCGGTTGTAGCCGAGATAGGGCCGCGAGGTATGGTTGACCGGCAGCAGCGCATCGCTGCGCCCATGCACGATCAGGGCCGGCTTGCCGCGCAGGTTGCCCGAGCGCAGCGTCTCGGCCTCGCCCGTCCGCAGCCGCACACCCGCCGGCGTGCCCCCGGTCAGCAGCTCGCGCAGGCACCGCGCGCCGGCCAGGTTGGCGTCGTCATAGGCCAGTTGCGGCGAGCGCGACAGCACGTCGCGGCGCGGGCCGCGCGGGTCCAGGTCGTTGACCAGCTGCACGCCGGAGTTGGGCGGAATGCCGTTGCCCGTCGAGAACATCGTCGCCAGCGGCGCCGCCGGCATGGTCACGGGGCCCAGGGCCGTGCCGGTCGCCGCGAAACTGAAGCCGCACAGCCGCTCCGTCACGCTGGCGCGCGACAGCGCGTTGGCATAGGTCACGGCGATGGCATTGGACACCTCGAACACCGCCATCGACGCGTGCAGCGCATCGGACTCCGCCTCCCAGCCGTAGGCGCGCAGCTGCTGCAGCGCGCTGGCGGCCCATTGGCCGAGATTGCCGCCGGTCACGATGCCCGCCTCGGCCAGCGCGCGGCAGCGCCCTTCGGCGGCCGCATCGAGCCCCAGCAGCGTATAGAAGCCCAGCCCGGCCGCGTCGGCATGGGCCGGATCGCGCGAAGCGCACAACTGAAGCATGTTGGCGAGCGAGGTGTAGTCGAACAGCGTGCGGCCGGAGCGGCTGACCGCGGCGCCGCCGCGCTGCACCGTGACGCCGGTGTTGGACGGCAGGTTCAGGTTGGGCTCGGTGACCGCCACCCCGTCGATCAGCCCGTCGCCGTCCTGCTCGGCCGCGGCCACCGCGGCCCCTCCGCCGTTGGAGATGCTCGAGGCAATGACCATGATCCGGTCCTTGTCCAACGTGCGCTGCCGCGTGCCGTCCGCGGCCTGCGCGCCGTAGCGGTCGTTGATGGCCCAGATGGCGAACTCCACGGATTGCAGCGTGAACAGACCCCAGTCCTTCTCGGGATTGCGCTGCGAGTGGGCATGCTTGAAGGCCAGGCGGTGCGGGGCCGCGGCGTTGAAGTCCGCGAGCGTGGTGTCGCCCGGCGGCGCCACGAACTGGGCGGCCGCGCCGGCGGCCTGCCGGTTGGCGCGCGTGCCGTCGATCAGGGGCACGGTGTCGGTTTCCAGGTCATGCGGCGCGCCGCCCGTGCCCTTGTCGGTATAGGCCACGGCGCAGCCCCGCTTCAGGCCCCATTCGCCGGTCGAGATGCCGCCGTACACGCCGCGCGAGCCCGACGACGTCGCGGTGATCAGGCAGGCACGGGCCGGATCGAAGGTGGACGGGATCTGGACCATCATGGTCACGTTCTGCCGGCCGGTGCCATCGTCCGAGTAAGCCAGGTACTCGACCCCGGCGACCTTGCCCTGCCCGCCGGTGATATTGCCCCGGGCGTCCACATTGGGCCCGTAGAGCGAGCCGTAGCCGCCGTTGGCCGAGGTGTCGACCAGGGCGCGATAGTTCGAATGGATCGCATAGCGGCGCAGCTCCGCCGCGGTCGGTGCGGCCGGATCGGCCGGTAGCGGCGGCGTGGCCGACGCGAGACCGTCCTTGCCCAGGCCGGCGGTCAGCAGGTCGTCGGCGACCCCGTCGTAGGTCTGGACCCGGACCTCGCCGATATAGGCCGGCTTGGCGTTGGCCTGGCCGCCGCCGGTGCCCCCGCCTCCGCCGCCCCCGCCGCCACTCCCATGGTCCCCATCGTCATTTCCCGAGCCGCAGGCGGCCAGCAGCAACACCGCCGCCGCCGCGCCGCCGCGGGCCGCCCTGCGCGCCCATGCCCCTGTCGCCTTCTCTGCCTGATTGCGCCGCATCCGTCTGTCTCCTTTGCGGGCGGGCGGCCGCATCGGCCGGCAAGCCCTGGCTTATGTGTCCGTCGCCGCGCCGCCGGGTGGCGTGCCGCGCTCACGAAGAACAATAGGCGACGATTACGTGACCTGCAGGCCGAAAACGAGGGACACGGCGGCGGACGCCATCGCGAGGCGTGCCGAGTCAGCGAAGCGGGTTTTGAGAGCGTGAAATACGGGGGTAGCCGAGACGCGGCGATCAGGGCGCCGGCATCGCTTTGGGCCGGGGCGTCAGGACAGCAGGCGCCACGACCACAGACCCAGCGCGGTCAGCGCCAGCGAGCCGCCGAGATGCAGCAGCAGGTGGGCCGCGGCCCAGCCATAGTCGGCCGCCATCAGGTTGGCGACGACCTCGCTCGAGAACGTGGAAAATGTCGTCAGCCCGCCGAGAAAGCCGGTGACGACGAGCAAGCGCCATTCGGGCGACAACTGGGGATGGCTGCCGAAGAACCCCACGGCCACGCCGACCAGATAGCCGCCCACGAGGTTGGCGGCCAGCGTGCCGTAAGGCAGGGCCGGGTTCAGCGCATTCCACAGCACGGAGAAGCCCCAGCGCAGCCAGGCACCGACGGCCGCGCCGACGCCAACCGCGACAAAGCCCAGGGGGCCCATCAGCCGCGCGGCTCCGCCGTGGCCGCCGCGGGGGACGCGCCGTCCTCGCCGCTGGCGTTCAGCGAGCGCACGCCCCAGCGCGCCAGCGCCGATTCGTCGGTGACGCGGGCATCGACCCAGCGCGCGCCGTGCGGCGTCTCTTCCTTCTTCCAGAACGGGGCTTCGGACTTCAGGTAGTCCATGATGAATTCGCACGCCGCGAAGGCGTTGCCGCGATGGGCCGATGCCACCGCCACCAGCACGATCTGGTCCTGCGGCAGCAAGGCGCCGACGCGGTGGACGATGGTCACGCCCTCCAGCGCCCAACGCGCGCGGGCCGCGTGTTCGATCTGCTCGAGCGCCTTCTCGGTCATGCCGGGATAGTGCTCCAGTTCCATCGCCCGGACTTCGCTGCCATCGCTGACATCGCGCACCGTGCCGATAAAGCTGGCCACCGCGCCGATGCCGGGACGGCCGGCCCGCAGGGCCGCGACCTCGGCGCCGAGGTCGAAGTCCTCCTGCTGCACGCGCACGCTCATGTCAGCCTCCGGTCACCGGCGGGAAGAAGGCCACCTCGCAGCCCTCGGCCACCGCGGTATCGGCCCGCGCCACCGCGTGGTCCACCGCCATGCGCAGCGCCCGCCCCTCGGCCAGCGCCTGCTCCCAGGCGCCGCCGCGCTGGCGCAGCCATTGCCGCAGCTCGCCCACGGTGGTCACCGTGGCCGGCACGTCGGCGCTTTCCTGGCCCACGCCGAGCTGCTCGCGCACGCTGGCGAAGAACCGCAATTCGATCTTCATCGTCGCTCCTAGCCCAGCAGCGCGGCGAACGGGATGAACTGCACCGTGTCGCCCTGCCGGATCTGCACGTCCGGCGGGTTGTCGATCAGGCCGTCGCCCCAGATGGTGGACGTCAGCACCCCCGAGCTCTGGTTGGGGAACAGGTCCAGCCCACCCTTGTGGTTGATGCGCGCGCGCAGAAATTCGTTGCGGCGGTCCGGCTTCTTCTGGTCGAAATCCGCCCGCAGCGGAATGCGCATCGGGGCGACGTGCTCCACGCCCTGCAGCCGCAGGATGAAGGGCCGCACGAACAGCAGGAAGGTCACGAAGCTGGACACCGGATTGCCCGGCAGCCCGAGGAAGGCGGCAAACCCGCCGTCCTCGCGCCGGACCTGGCCGAAGGCGAGCGGCTTGCCCGGCTTGATGGCGATCTGCCACAGGTCCAGGCGGCCTTCGGCTTCGACGGCCGGCTTGATATGGTCTTCCTCGCCCACCGAGACGCCGCCCGACGTGATGATCAGGTCGTGGCCGCGCGCGGCGCGGCGCAGCGCGTCGCGCGTGGCGTCCAGCGTGTCGGGCACGATGCCGAGGTCGTCGATCTCGCAGCCCAGGTTCTCCAGCAGGCCGCGCAGCGTGAAGCGGTTGGAGTTGTAGATGGCGCCGGGCTTGAGCGGCTCGCCCGGCATCGCCAGTTCGTCGCCGGTGAAGAACACGGCCACCCTGACCCGGCGGACCACCTCGACGCTGGCCTGCCCCACCGAGGCCGCCAGCCCCAGCGCCTGCGGCGTGAGCCGCGTGCCGGCCGGCAGGATGACGTTGCCGGCCATGATGTCCTCGCCCGCGCGCCGGATCCATTCGCCGGGACCTGGCGCGTGATTGACGACGACATGGTCGTCCTCCACCACGCACTGTTCCTGCATCACCACCGCGTCCGCCCCCGGCGGAATCAGGCCGCCGGTGAAGATGCGCGCGGCGGTGCCGGGCTCCAACGCCACGCCGACATGCCCGGCCGGGATCCGCTGCGCCACGCGCAGCCGCGCGCCGGGCATCGGAATATCGGCGGTGCGCACCGCATAGCCGTCCATCGAGGTGTTGTCCGCCGGCGGCACGTCGAGCCCGCTGCGCACGTCCGCGGCGAGTACCCGGCCGTTGGCCTGCAGCGTATCGATGGTCTCGGTATCGGCCAGGGGGCGCGCGCCGGCCAGCAGCGCGTCGAGGGCCTGGGCCATGGTCAGCATGGGGGGGCGGTTTTGCATGGTGGCTGGACTCGTCTTGGCAGGGCCGCGGCGGCGCACCGCGCGGCGCGGGACCGCGGCGGCGATGGCGGCCGTGATGGAAAGCACCGGCGGCGCAAGGCACGCCGCCCGGTCCGATTGTAATGGCTTGGCGCCCCGCCGGGTCGGCCGGAGCGCCGGGGGCGCCTTACAGGCCGGTATGCTCGGCGATATAGGCCTTGACCAGGCTGGCGTCCGCCGCCATCACCTGGAAGCGCTGGGGCAGCGCCTCGATGCCCTCGAAGCTCGCCGGCCGTTCCGGCTCGCGGCCCAGCGCTTCGCGGATGGTGTCGGCGAACTTGGCGGGCAGCGCGGTTTCCAGCACCAGCATCGGCACGCCCGGCGTCAGATGCTCGCGCGCCACCTTGACGCCATCGGCGGTGTGGGTGTCGATGGTGATGCCATAGCGCGAGGACAGGTCGCGGATCGTGGCCACGCGGTCCGCGTGCGTGCTGCGACCCGAGACGAAGCCGAACTCGCGGATGCGCTCGAATTCGGGCGTGCCGCGCAGGTCGAAGCCGCCGTTGGTGTCGAGGTCGCGGAACAGCGCCGCCAGCTTGCCGGCGTCCTGGCCCAGCAGGTCGAACACGAAGCGCTCGAAGTTCGAGGCCTTCGAGATGTCCATGCTCGGGCTGGACGTGTGATAGGTCTCGGCGGACTTGCGCACCCGGTACACGCCGGTGCGGAAGAACTCGTCGAGCACGTCGTTCTCGTTGGTGGCCACCACCAGCTTGTCGATGGGCAAACCCATCATGCGCGCGATATGGCCGGCGCAGACATTGCCGAAGTTGCCCGACGGCACGCAGAACGACACCTTCTGGCCCGGGCCGCTGGTCGCCAGCAGCCAGCCCTTGAAGTAGTAGACCACCTGGGCCACGACGCGGGCCCAGTTGATCGAATTGACGGTGCCGATCTTCTGGCGCGCCTTGTAGTCGAGGTCGTTGGACACCGCCTTGACGATGTCCTGGCAGTCGTCGAACACGCCCTCGATGGCCAGGTTGAAGATATTCTCGTCCTGCAGGCTGAACATCTGCGCGGTCTGGAACGCGCTCATCTTGTTGTGCGGGCTGAGCATGAACACGCGGATGCCGCGCTTGCCGCGCATCGCGTATTCCGCGGCGCTGCCGGTGTCGCCCGAAGTGGCGCCCAGGATGTTCAGTTCCTGCCCGGCGCGCGTCAGCGCGTACTCGAACAGGTTGCCCAGCAGCTGCATCGCCATGTCCTTGAAGGCCAGCGTCGGCCCATTGGACAGGCCCAGCAGATGCAGCGGGGTCTTGCCGTCCGCGCCGTCCGCGCCCTCCTCGCCCAGCAGGCGCAGCGGCGTGATGTCGGCGATATTGTCGCCGGGCCGCGCATTGCAGTAGACCTCGGGGGTATAGGTCTTGCCCGTCAGCGCGCGCAGGTCGGCCGCCGGAATATCGTCGCAGAACCTGGAGAGGATCTCGAAAGCGAGATCCGCATAGGACAGCTCGCGCCAGGCTTCCAGCTCGTCGGCGCTGACCTGGGGGTAGACCTCGGGCAGATACAGCCCGCCGTCCGGCGCGAGGCCGCCCAGCAGGATCTCGGAGAAGGTTTGCGGCATCCGGTGGCCGCGGGTCGACTGGTATTTCATGGGTGTGCGGAGCCTCGGTTCAGCGCTTCAGTTCAGCTCTTCCATGCGCAGGCGCGTCACGCCCGACAGCACGGTCGGCAGCGCCTCGATCTTGGCGATGGCCGCGTTGACATGCTTCTCGAGCGTCAGGTGCGACAGCATGATGATGTCGGTCTGCGGCTCGCCTTCGCGCGATTCCTTCTGCAGCATGGCGTCGATCGAGATGCCGGCGTCGGCCAGGATGCGGGTGATATCGGCCAGCACGCCCTTCTCGTCCGACACCCGCATGCGCAGGTAGTACGAGCTGGTGACCTCGTCGATGGGCAGCACCGGCACGCTGGACAGCTCGTCGGGCTGGAAGGCCAGGTGCGGCACGCGGTGGCCGGGGTCGGCGGTGTGCAGGCGGGTCACGTCGACCAGGTCGGCGATCACGGCCGAGGCCGTCGGCTCGGCGCCCGCGCCCTTGCCGTAGTACAGCGTCGCGCCGACGGCGTCGCCCTGCACCAGCACGGCGTTCATCGCGCCTTCGACGTTGGCGATCAGGCGCTTGGCCGGCACCAGCGTCGGATGCACGCGCAGCTCGATGCCGTTCTCGCGGCGGCGCGTCAGGCCCAGCAACTTGATGCGGTAGCCCAGTTCCTCGGCGTACTTGATGTCGATGGCCGACAGGCGCGTGATGCCTTCCACATGGGCCTTGTCGAACTGCACCGGCATGCCGAAGGCGATCGAGCTCATCAGCGTGACCTTGTGCGCGGCGTCGATACCCTCGATATCGAAGGTGGGATCGGCTTCCGCATAGCCCAGGCGCTGCGCTTCCTTGAGCACGACGTCGAAGTCCAGCCCCTTGTCGCGCATCTCGGACAGGATGAAGTTGGTGGTGCCGTTGATGATGCCGGCGATCCACTGGATGCGGTTCGCGGTCAGTCCTTCGCGCAGCGCCTTGATGATGGGAATGCCGCCGGCGACGGCCGCCTCGAAGGCCACCATCACGCCCTTGCGCCGCGCGGCCTCGAAGATCTCGTTGCCGTGCACGGCCAGCAGCGCCTTGTTGGCGGTCACCACATGCTTGCCGTTCTCGATGGCCTTGAGCACCAGCTCACGCGCGATGCCGTAGCCCCCGATCAGCTCGACCACGATGTCGATGTCGGGCCGCGCCACCACCAGGTTCGCATCGTTCACCACCTCCACCTCGCCGCCGGTCAGCTCGCGGGCGCGCTCGGTGTTCAGGTCCGCGACCATGGCGATCTCGATGCCGCGCCCGGCGCGGCGGCGAATCTCTTCCTTGTTGCGCTTGAGCACGTCGAACGTGCCGCTACCGACGGTACCGATGCCGAGCAGGCCTACTTTGATGGGTTGCATGGAACTGACTCTTTGTGACTGACTGAAATATTGGATGGGCGGTGGCAAGTCATGGCCCGCGCGGCGGGCCCGGACGTCATGCCGCGGCGCCGTGGCGCTTTCGATAGGCTTCGAGGAAACGGCCGACGCGGCCGATCGCCTCGCGCAGGTCTTCCTCGTGCGGCAGGAAGACGATGCGGAAATGGTCGGGCTTGCCCCAGTTGAAGCCGGTGCCCTGCACCAGCAGCACCTTGGACTCCTGCAGCAGCTCGTAGATGAATTCCTGGTCGTCCTGGATCGGATACATCGACAGGTCCAGCTTGGGGAACAGGTACAGCGCGGCCTTCGGCTTGACGCAGGTCACGCCGGGAATCCGGGTGATCAGCTCGTAGGCCAGGTCGCGCTGGCGGCGCAGCCGGCCGCCCTCGGCGACCAGGTCATTGATGCTCTGGTAGCCGCCCAGCGCGGTCTGGATGGCCCACTGGCCCGGCACGTTCGCGCACAGCCGCATCGAGGACAGCATGTTGAGCCCCTCGATATAGTCGTGCGCGGGGCGCTTGTCGCCCGACACGACCATCCAGCCGGCGCGATAGCCGCACGAGCGGTAGTTCTTCGACAGGCCGTTGAAGGTCACCGTCAGCACGTCGGTGGACAGCGAGGCGATCGAGGTGTGGGTGGCGCCGTCGTACAGCACCTTGTCGTAGATTTCGTCGGCGAAGATGATCAGCCCGTGCTCGCGCGCGACGGCCACGATCTGCAGCAGCAGTTCGTCCGAGTAGAGCGCGCCGGTCGGGTTGTTCGGGTTGATGACGACGATGCCCTTGGTATGGGGCGTGATCTTGGCCCGGATATCGTCGATGTCCGGCATCCAGTCGTTGGCCTCGTCGCACACATAGTGCACCGGCGTGCCGCCGGACAGGCTTACCGCTGCGGTCCACAGCGGGTAGTCGGGGGCCGGCACCAGCACCTCGTCGCCGCTGTTGAGCAGCGCGTTGACCGACATCACGATCAGCTCGGACGCGCCATTGCCCACGTAGATGTCGTCCAGGCCCACGCCCTGGATCTGTTTTTGCTGGGTGTAGTGCATGATCGCCTTGCGCGCGGCGAAGATGCCCTTGGAATCGGAGTAACCGGCCGAGTTCGGCAGGTTGCGCATCATGTCCTGCTGGATCTCTTCCGGCGCATCGAAGCCGAATACCGCGAGGTTGCCGATATTGAGCTTGATGATCTTGTGGCCTTCCTCCTCCATCTGCTTGGCCTTCTCCAGCACGGGCCCACGGATGTCGTAGCAAACGTTGTTCAGCTTCTGGGATTTCTGGATCGGTTTCACGGCGTTGTCGGCTGGAGGCAAGGGCCACCGGGCTCGTCCGGCGGCGAACTGGATATGACGCGGGATCTGGGTCGAAACTGGAATCGGCGGAGCCGGCTCGGGCACGTTCCGCCGCGCCGCCATGCGGTGCGCCCCATCGCCTCGCACGGGTATGGCGGGGCGGATTGCAAGGCTGCTGCGTGGGTAAATAACGGCAGCAGGGAGGCCAAAGTTATAATTTTGCGATTATGACAGAGTTCGGCGGCAATTCTTGCATTGCAGCGTAGCCGCGACGCCGAGCTTTCACCCCATACAACAGGCCCCGCGCCCCGCCCTTTTCCGTCGCCGCCCAGCGGCGGCCCGCGCTGTCCCCGCCGCCGCGGCCCGGACCGCGCCCCAGGCGGCACGCCGCGCGACCGTACCGACAAGGCTCACCGTGAAACTGCACGCCGACCAGCCCAATGCCCTCAATACCGTGACCGCCTACGGACCCGGCTATATCGAGATCAACATGGTCCGCTATACCGACTCCGTGCTCGTGATGCCCGAGGGCGAGGTCCAGCCCTGGCCGGTGCGCCGCTTCGAGGACCTGGCAGCCGAGCACTTCGAGGCGCTGCTGGCCCAGGCGCCCGAGGTGGTGCTGCTGGGCACCGGCGACCGCCTGCGCTTTCCCCATCCCCGGCTGACCGCGGCGCTGTCGCGCAAGCATATCGGCGTCGATGCCATGGACCTGCAGGCCGCCTGCCGCACCTACAACATCCTGATGGCCGAGGGCCGCAAGGTGGCCGCGGTGCTGCTCGTCGAAGAGGCGCCCGCCGGCTGAGTGCGGCTCGCCGGCCGGCCCGGGACGGCCGCCGCGAGGTCTATCGAACGCCACACTTGAAGTGCCGCCGCCCGCCCCCATTTAGCGCCGATAAGGCGGCGGGCCCCGCATCCCGTCTTCCACGCCGCCCTCCCGAGGAGCCCTCAGCATGACCGTCAGTCTCAACCAGGCCGTACCCGACTTCACCGCTCCCGCCACCGGCGGCGAGTTCCGCCTGCGGGACCAGCGCGGCAAGACCCTGGTGCTGTACTTCTACCCCAAGGACAACACCCCCGGCTGCACCACCGAAGCCATGAATTTCCGCGACCAGCACGATGCCTTCGTCGCGGCCGGCGCCACCATCGTGGGCATCTCGCGCGACAGCCTCAAGTCGCACGAGAACTTCAAGACCAAGCTGGAGCTGCCCTTCGAACTGATCTCGGACGCCGACGAAACGCTGTGCGCGATGTTCGATGTCATCAAGATGAAAAAGATGTATGGCAAGGAGGTGCGCGGCATCGAGCGCAGCACCTTCGTGATCGACGGCGACGGCAAGCTGCGCCACATGATGCGCGGCATCAAGGTGCCCAGCCACGTGGACGAAGTGCTCGAACTGGTGCGTGCGATGTAAGGAAACACGGGGCCCGCAAGTGCCCCGGGCGGCGAATATCCAACACTTAAACCAGATCTGCAAACTGCATTGCCAAACCAAAAGGCTTCGGATACATTGGCCCGTAATGAGTTCAGATTCCGGATGCCACGTTGTTTCGCCATCCCGGCCCAGGCGGTCACCGCTGGAGGCCGGTAGCGGACCTGCCGTGTCGCGCGTCCGCCCCAAAGCCGCCATGCCTGTCAGTCAGGTCTGGCGGCTTTTTTGTCTCCACGCGGCGCCGCGCCCCGTGGCCCGCCCCACTCCTTTCCCGGCCGCATCCGCTGTCTCCGCTGTTTTCGCTGTACCAGCTTCATCCGCTTCGCCCTCTCTTCGCCTTACCACCCCGTTCGCCTGAAAGGAAAGCCAAGCATGCCGCTGCCCACCATGCCCGCCAAGCCTGCTCAACTGCTGGATCCGAGTGAATTCGCGCCGGTGAAGTTGCCGCGCCCGACCTCCGCGGCGCAGGGCAAGAAACCCGTGCCGGATCTGGAGCGGGTGGCCCTGATGGAAACCGGCGAAAGCGCACCGCAGATTCCGCTGGCCGAGGCCCGCGCCGGCGGCGCCCGCGCGCGCGGCAAGGAGGCGCCGGCCGCGCCCGCCAGGCCGGCGTCCCCGGTCAGCCTGGTCAAACCCACCGCCGGCACGGCCGGCCGGCGCCAGCGCAAGGACACGGGTCCGAGCAAGCTGTTCGTGCTCGATACCAATGTGTTGATGCACGATCCCACCTCGCTGTTCCGCTTCGAAGAGCACGACATCTATCTGCCGATGATGACGCTCGAGGAACTGGACAATCACAAGAAGGGCATGAGCGAGGTCGCGCGCAATGCGCGCACCGTCAGCCGCACGCTCGATGCGCTGGTGGGCGGCACGGACGGCGTGCTGGACGAGGGCCTGCCGCTGGCCAAGCTGGGCAACCGCGATGCCGCCGGCAAGCTGTTCTTCCAGACGCGCCTGAACGACACCAAGCTGCCGGAAGGGCTGCCGCAGGGCAAGGCCGACAACCAGATCCTCGCCGTGGTCAGCACGCTGCAGCAGCAGTATCCGGAGCGCCAGGTGGTGCTGGTGTCGAAAGACATCAACATGCGGATCAAGGCCCGCGCGCTGGGCCTGCCCGCCGAGGACTACTTCAACGACCAGGTCCTCGAGGACAAGGACCTGCTGTACTCGGGCGTGATGGTGCTGCCCAACGACTTCTGGACCAAGCACGGCAAGGGCGTCGAAAGCTGGCAGGACCCCAAGTCCGGCGCGATGTTCTACCGGCTGACCGGCCCGCTCGTACCGTCGTTCCTGGTCAACCAGTTCGTCTACCTCGAACCGATGGACGGCAGCCTGCCGCTCTACGCGCAGGTCAAGGAAATCAACGGCAAGACGGCGCTGCTGCAGACGCTGAAGGACTTCACCCACCACAAGAACAATGTGTGGAGCGTGACGGCCCGCAACCGCGAGCAGAACTTCGCGCTGAACCTGCTGATGAATCCGGAGATCGACTTCGTGACGCTGCTGGGGCAGGCCGGCACCGGCAAGACGCTGCTGGCGCTGGCCGCCGGACTCGAGCAGGTGCTGGACCAGAAGCTGTACAACGAGATCATCGTCACCCGCGCCACCGTGCCGGTGGGCGAGGACATCGGCTTCCTGCCGGGCACCGAGGAAGAGAAGATGCAGCCGTGGATGGGCGCCTTCGACGACAACCTCGAGGTGCTGCAGAAGAGCGACGACAGCGCGGGCGAATGGGGCCGGGCGGCGACGCAGGAACTGATCCGCTCGCGCATCAAGGTCAAGAGCATGAACTTCATGCGCGGCCGCACCTTCGTCAACAAGTTCGTGATCATCGACGAGGGCCAGAACCTCACGCCCAAGCAGATGAAGACGCTGGTGACCCGAGCCGGCCCGGGTACGAAGATCGTGTGCCTGGGCAATATCGCGCAGATCGACACGCCCTACCTGACCGAGGGCTCCTCGGGCCTGACCTTCGTGGTGGATCGTTTCAAGGGCTGGAGCCACAGCGGCCATATCACGCTGGCGCGCGGCGAACGCTCGCGCCTGGCCGACCACGCGGCCGACGTGCTCTGACCCTGCCACCCTGGCGGTGTGTGTGTAGGACCGCGCCCGGCAGCTTTGGCGGCCGGGCTGTCCTACGATACAACCGCGCCGAGCGTCCGCCTGGCGGGCGCTTTTTCTTTGGCGCGCCCTTTTTCCGATTCCCTTGTGCCAGTTGCCGGAACGGCCGCAGCGGCCGGACGCGGCGCGGCCGTTGTGCCGCGCGGCCCGCCGGCAACCCTACGGAGGCTTCGATGGATTTCATTTCGTTTTGCCGGTCTCGCGGCCGGTTTTCCGTGACCACGGCCCGACGCTCCGTCAGCGCCTGCGCGATGGCGTTCGGTGCCGTCGCCGCCGTGGCTGCCGTGGCCGCGATGGCCCTGGCGCCGACCGCCACGCAGGCGCAGGAAGCGTCCTCGCCCGGCGCGATCCCGCACTCCCCCGCAACGCCCGCCGCCGCGGCATCGGCGCCCGCCGGCACGCCCGCCGAACTGGTGATCCGCACCATCGGCGCCGTCAGCTACGTATGCGGCGGCGTTGCCGACGACGAACAGCGCCAGCTCGCCTCGCGCGAGAAGAACTTCAATATGGGGCTGCTGTTTACCGAAGGCGCGCGCGGCGAATATCTGTCCGACGTCGAGGTGCGGCTGGTGCGCGACGGCCACGAGGCCGCGAAGTTTCGCGCCTCGGGCCCGCGTTGCCTGATCAAGGCACCCGAAGGCAGCTACAATGTGCACGCCGTTTACAACGGCCAGCCCAAGACCGTCGTGGTCAAGACCGGTACGCGCAACGCGCAGATCCGCTGGTAGCCGCACCGCTGCAATCGCGCGCGGGCATGCGGGTCTCGGAGGCGGCGCCGGTTCGTTCCCCGGCAGGCGACTGGCCAGGAGTTCCGACGACCACCATGCCTTCGAGTACGACATCGCAAGCGCGCCGCGCGCGCCTGACCCTGCCGCTGACGCTTGGGCTCGCCCTGCTGCTCGCCGCCTGCGCCGGCTCCCCGCCGGTGCGCCACGGCCAGTCCTCCCGGCCTTCCGGCAAGCCCATCGTCGATCCCAGCGCGGGCCTCGAGGAAATCTCGATCCAGGCCATGTCGCTGGTCGGCACCCCCTATCGCTACGGCGGCAATACGCCGGACTCGGGCTTCGATTGCAGCGGGCTGGTGCGCTACGTCGTCGCGCGCGCGGCCAATGTGAACCTGCCCCGGACCACCGAGGCCATGGGCACGCGCGGCACGCCGCTGCAGCGCAGCGAGGTCGCCTCCGGCGATCTGGTGTTCTTCAATACGACGGGCCGCGGCAATTCCCACGTCGGCATCTACGTCGGCCAGAACCGCTTCGTGCATGCGCCGGCCACCGGCGGCACGGTGCGCCTGGAGGACATGACAAAGCCCTACTGGGCATCGCGCTACAACGGCGCGCGCCGCGTCGCCGCGGCCATCGATCCGGTGCCGGCGCCCGCGCCGCAGTATCGGCCGCAGCCGGCGCCGCCGGAACCCGCACCGGCCCCCGACGACGATCCGATCGCCGCCTTCGCCAACAAGTCATGAAAAAAGCCAGGCAATTGCCTGGCTTTTTCGCGTCCGGGAACCGGCTCAGAGTATCTGGCGGCCGATCCACCACGCCACCGCGGCCATGAAGGCCGAGGCCGGAATGGTCAGCACCCAGGCCCAGACGATATTGCCGGCCACGCCCCAGCGCACCGCCGACATCTTCTGCACCGAGCCCACGCCGACGATGGCGCCGGTGATGGTATGCGTCGTCGAGACCGGCACGCCCAGCGCCGAGGCCAGGAACAGCGAGATCGCCCCGCCCGTCTCCGCGCAGAAGCCGCCGACCGGCTTGAGCTTGGTGATCTTCTGGCCCATGGTCCGCACGATGCGCCAGCCGCCGAACAGCGTGCCCATGCCGATGGCCACATAGCAGCTGATGATGACCCACAGCGGCGGCTCGGCCGCGCCCTGCATCACGTGGCCGCTGGCGATCAGCAGCATCCAGATGATGCCGATGGTCTTCTGCGCGTCGTTGCCGCCGTGGCCGAGGCTATACAGCGAGGCCGAGACCAGTTGCAGCCGGCGGAACCAGCGGTCCACGCGCGAGGGCGGCGTGCGGAAGAAGGTCCAGCCCACCACCACCATCAGCACCGAACCGAGCAGCATGCCCAGGAACGGCGAGATCAGGATGAAGGCCACGGTCTTGAGCAACCCGCTGGTCACCAGGGCGCCGGTGCCCGCCTTGGCCACCGCGGCACCGACCAGACCGCCGATCAGCGCGTGCGAGGAGGAGGACGGAATGCCGTAGTACCACGTGATCAGATTCCATACGATGGCGCCCACCAGCGCCCCGAATATCACGTAGTGATCGACGATCTGCACATCGATCGTCCCGGTGCCCACGGTGGCCGCCACCTTCAGGTGGAACACGAAGATGGCGACGACATTGCAAATTGCCGCCATGGCGACGGCATGGTGAGGCTTGAGCACGCCCGTCGACACCACCGTGGCAATCGAATTGGCGGCATCGTGGAAGCCGTTCATGAAGTCGAACAGCAGGGCGAGCGTCACCAGCAGGACGATCACCCACAAGCTCATTTGTACGGTCTGCATGCGGGTTCCGGGTCAGGCGTTTTCCAGCACGATGCCTTCGATGATGTTGGCAACATCCTCGCACTTGTCGGTGATGGTTTCGAGCTGCTCGAAGATCGCCTTCAGCTTGATCAGCCGCTTGACGTCGGTTTCCTCGCGGAACAGCTTCGAGATCGCCGAGCGCATCACGGTATCGGCCTCGGACTCGAGCTGGTCGATCTGCTGCGCCGTCTTCAGGATCGTGCTGGCATTGCCCATGTCCTCCAGCAGTCCCACCGCGATCTTGACCAGCTCGCAGGTCTGCAGGCAGATGATGGCGAGCTTGCGCGCGTCGTCGGTCAGGCTGGTGACGTCGTACAGCAGGATGGTTTCGGCCACGTCCTCCATCAGGTCCAGGATGTCGTCCATGGTCGTGATGAGCTTGTGGATCTCGTCGCGATCGAGCGGCGTGATGAAAGTCTTGTGCAGCAGATCGATCGTGTCGTGCGTGATCCGGTCCGCTTTCTTCTCGGTGGCCTGCACGCGGCGGGCATGGATTTCCGCGTTCGACAGATCGTTGATCAGGTCGACCAGTTCGCGGGCAGCCGTCACCGCGCACTCGGCGTGTTGATTGAAATATTCGAAGAACTTGCCCTCGGTGGGCATGAAACGGCCGAACATGGAGGTTCCTTGTGGATGAGCGAAGGCTCTCTCTTGTTGCTGGATCTTGGCGGGCAAGATGCCGACGGCCGGCGGCGAAAACCGGCTGTCACAAAAAGGCAATATTCTACAGGCTTGCCGGCGCGCGCCGGGCGTTTGCCGATAAACAACGCGCCGGCGCTTTCGCGGCGGCGCGCCCGGGACGCGGTTGCGGTCAGGTGTCGTTGTCGAAGAACGCCGGACCGCCGCTGTAGTTGTCGAACTTGGTGAACTGGCCCAGGAACGTCAGGCGGACCGTGCCGATCGGACCGTTACGCTGCTTGCCGATGATGATTTCCGCGCTGCCCTTGTCCTGCGAATCGGGGTTGTAGACCTCGTCGCGATAGATGAACAGGATCACGTCGGCATCCTGTTCGATGGCGCCGGATTCCCGCAGGTCGGACATCACGGGCCGCTTGTTCGGCCGCTGCTCCAGGCTTCGGTTCAGCTGCGACAGCGCGATCACCGGGCAGTTGAGTTCCTTGGCCAGCCCCTTGAGCGAACGGGAGATTTCCGAGATCTCGGTGGCGCGGTTCTCGCCGCCGCCCGAGCCGGACATCAGCTGCAGGTAATCGATGATGATCAGGCCAAGCTGCCCGCACTGGCGCGCCAGCCGCCGCGAGCGCGCGCGCAGCTCCATCGGATTCAGCGCGGGCGTCTCGTCGATGAACAGCTGCGCGTCGTTCATGCGCTGGATCGCATGGGTCAGGCGCGGCCAGTCCTCGTCCAGCAAGCGGCCCGTGCGCAGGCGGTGCTGATCCAGCCGGCCGACCGAACCGAGCATACGCATGGCCAACTGCGTGCCGGCCATTTCCATCGAGAACACCGCCACCGGCAGGCCCTGCTCCACCGCCACGTGCTCGCCGATATTGAGCGAGAACGCGGTCTTGCCCATCGAGGGGCGGCCCGCGACGATCACCAGGTCGCCGGGCTGCATGCCGCTGGTCATGCGGTCCAGGTCGATGAAGCCGGTGGGCACGCCGGTCACGTCGGTATTCGAATCGCGGTGGTACAGCTCGTCGATCCGTTCCACCACCTGCGTGAGCAGCGGCTGGATTTCCTGGAAGCCCTTCTGTCCGCGCGAGCCTTCCTCGGCGATGGCGAACACCTTGGATTCGGCCTCGTCGAGCAGTTCGCGCACGGCGCGGCCCTTGGGGGCGAAGGCGGCGGTCGCGATATCGTCGGCCACCGTCACGAGCTTGCGCAGCACCGAACGCTCGCGGACGATTTCCGCGTAGCGGCGGATATTGGCCGCGCTCGGCGTGTTCTGCGCCAGCGAGTTCAGGTACGCCAGGCCGCCCACCTCCTCGGCCTTGCCGGCCACCTGCAGCATTTCGTAGACGGTGACGACGTCGGCAGGCTTGGTATCGGAGATCAGCCGGGCGATGCTCTGGAAAATCACCCGATGATCGAAGCGGTAGAAGTCCGCGTCGGAGAGGAAGTCCGCGATGCGGTCCCAGGCGGCATTGTCCAGCAGCAGCCCGCCAAGCACCGACTGTTCGGCCTCGATGGAGTGCGGGGGTACCTTGAGATTGTCGAGTTGGGGGTCGGCGACGGGCGCGTTCATGGGTGGGGATTATAGCGGCCTGATCCGCGCTACAGCGGTCGGCGCCGGTCGATCGGACAATCGATCGGCAACGAACAGGCAAACAAAAAGGCAGAAGCCTTCGCTTCTGCCTTTGGGGACTTCCTGCACCGGGCGAGGACCAGCCTCGTCCGGGAAGATGCCACGACTCAGGCGTGCTCGCCCAGCACCGAGACGGTCACGTCGACCAGCACGTCGGTGTGCAGCGACACGCTGACGGGGTGGTCGCCCACCATCTTCAGCGGGCCGTTGGGCAGGCGCACTTGCGCCTTCTCCACCTTGAAGCCTTGGGTGCCCAGGGCTTCGGCGATGTCGGCGTTGGTGACCGAGCCGAACAGACGGCCGTCCACGCCCGACTTCTGGGTGATCTGCAGCGTCAGACCGTTCAGCTTCTCGCCTTCGGCTTGCGCGGCGGCCAGCTTCTCGGCGGCTGCCTTTTCCAGATCGGCGCGCTTGACCTCGAACTCGTCGATGGCGGTTTGCGTGGCGCGGCGGGCCTTCTTCGACGGGATCAGGAAGTTACGGGCGTAACCGTCCTTCACGCGCACGATGTCACCCAGGTTGCCCAGGTTGATGACTTTTTCCAGCAGAATGACTTGCATCGTATTTTCTCCTTGTCGACCGGGCTATCAGTTCTTGTGCAGGTCGGTGTACGGCATCAGCGCGAGGAAACGCGCGCGCTTGATGGCCGTGTCGAGCTGACGCTGATAGTGCGCCTTGGTGCCGGTCAGGCGAGCCGGCGTGATCTTGCCGTTGTCGCCGATGAAGTCCTTCAGGGTGTCCAGATCCTTGTAGTCGATCTGTTCCACGCCAGCCACGGTGAAGCGGCAGAAGCGCTTGCGCTTGAACAGCGGGTTCTGCTGTTGGAAGCGCTTCTTGTTCTTGTTGTCACGTTTGACGAATGCCATGATTCAATCCTTTACGAATGCTTTACATCCAGTGATGTGAAAGACGAGACCTTTGCTGTTGCGATGCTTGCGGGCGAGGAATCCTTCGCAGTCCAGCAGCGTACCGAGGGGTAGCCGCTCCAGGCGCTGGCCGATCGGCCCGACGCCCATTGCCGCGATGGCAAACTCCACTTGCCTTGGCGTCTGCGCCTCCACCGTTTCCCCGGAGTACTGCAGGATGCAGTTGACGACGGGAATGCCGGCGGGCGTATATCGCAGGGCGTCACGCTCGGCGAGCGTGGCGTGGAGCCGAACCTGATTCAAATCACACTCGCTTGCTGGCAGCCGGCGGCGCGGACCCGTTCAACGGGCGGGCGCTGCCGCAATCGCACTCAAGCAGCCGGGGTCTCGCTGGTCTGTTGCGAGGCCTTGCGGGCTTCTTCGCGCTGGACTTCCTTCATCATCGGCGACGGCGCGGTTTCGGCCTTCTTGGTCTGGACGATGAGGTGGCGCAGCACGGCGTCGTTGAACTTGAACGCATGTTCCAGTTCAGCCAGCGTTTCCTTGCCGCACTCGATGTTCATGCAGACGTAGTGAGCCTTGGCCAGCTTCTGGATCATGTAGGCCATCTGACGGCGGCCCCAGTCTTCCACGCGATGGACCTGACCGTGCTGCGAGGTGACCAGCGTCTTGTAACGCTCGATCATGGCACCGACTTGCTCGCTCTGGTCCGGGTGGACGATAAAAACGATTTCGTAATGACGCATTGATGGTCCTTTTGGGATAAGCCACCCGGGCGTCTGTCCGGTGTGGCAAGGTTTAAATAGCCGGCGATTATAGCGCGGCAACGGCTGACCAGACAAGCCCGATCAGATCTCGGCGAACAGGCGCTGCAACCCGCTGGGGTCCGAAGCCAAGGCGGGATCACGCGCCAGCGCCATCGCCAGCACCACCCGCGCCTTGTAGGGATTGAGATCGCCGGCGGACGCGAACAGCCCGGCCTGGGGGTCCGGATGCCTGCACAGCGTGACATGGCCCTGCCCCGTGCGGGAACTGCGCAGCACTGCCACGCCCGCACGGGCGGCGTCGGCCAGCGCCGCGACCAGCGTCTCGTGGATCGAGCCGTTGCCGGCCGCGGCCACCACCAGCCCGCGCACCCCGGCCGCCACCAGCGCATCGACCATCACGCGTCCCGGCCCGGCATAGCTCGCCACGATCTCGACCGCGGGCCAGGCTGCCGGCACCGCCCAGGGCGCGCCAGGCAATGCCACCGGCGCGCGCAGGTAGCGCACCAGTTCGTCCTGGACGATCCCGAGCGGCCCGGCCAGCGGCGAGACGAAGGCGTTGACGGCGGAGGTATGCGCCTTCACGGCATCGCGGCCGGCATGGATCACCTGGTTCAGCACCACCAGCACGCCCTTGCCCATCGACTCGGGATGCCGCGCGACACGGACGGCGTCGAGCAGGTTCAGCGCGCCGTCGGCGGACAGCGACGTCGCCGGGCGCATCGCTGCGGTCAGCACCACCGGCACGCGCGCGGTATCGCACGCCAGATGCAGCAGCATCGCCGTCTCTTCCAGGGTATCGGTGCCGTGCGTCACCACGATGCCCGCCACATCCGGCTGCGCCGACCAATACAAAACACGCGCCGCCAGCGTGGCCCACAGCGCGAAGGACATGTCCTTGCTGTCCACCTGGGCCACCTGTTCGGCTTCGATGCGCGCGACTTGCTTCAATACCGGCACCGCATCGAGCAGCGCGTCGATCGGCACCGTGCCGGCCTGGTAGCGCGTGCTGCTGGCAGCGCTGGAAGAGGTGCCGGCAATGGTGCCGCCGGTGGCAAGGACGATGACGCGAGGCAAGAGGGACATGAATGCTGCGCAGGTAAACAGGGGATGACGAAGCGCCAGATTGTACCGGCGCTTGCCCCGCTGCGGCCTTGACGCGTCTCCGCACGATGGACCGTCGTCCATGAGCATCATCGCAAATTCCACTTGCACTTCACACGATACTGTATAAAATCACAGCACACTGTTCATGCATACAGTGCCTCACGGCACGGCCCGGCAATCCGGCCAAGCCTCCGACAGCGAAGGAACCAGCAACTCCATGGCGACCCTGACACCGCGGCAGCAACAGATCTTCGACCTGATCCGCAACACCATCCGGCAGACCGGCATTCCGCCCACGCGGGCCGAGATCGCGTCCGAGTTCGGATTCTCGTCGCCCAATGCGGCCGAGGAACATCTGCGGGCGCTGGCCCGCAAGGGCGTCATCGAACTGACGCCGGGCGCGTCGCGCGGCATCCGGCTCAAGGTATCGCGCAGCGAATCGGAATTGCCGGACCAGTTCTCGCTGCCGCTGGCCGGCGTGCTGCAACTGACGCTGCCCCTGGTCGGCCGCGTCGCGGCCGGCAGCCCCATCCTCGCCGCCGAACACATCGACCGCCAGTACCAGGTCGATGCCTCGGTCTTCGACGAGCGCCCCGACTATCTGCTGCGCGTGCGCGGCCTGAGCATGCGCGACGCGGGCATCCTCGATGGCGACCTGCTCGCCGTCAAGCGCGCCTCCGAGGCCACCAACGGCAAGATCGTGGTGGCCCGTCTCGGCGATGACGTCACGGTCAAGCGCTTCAAGCGCCGCGGCCAGAGCATCGAGCTGATCGCCGAGAACCCGGACTTTGCCAGCATCATCGTCGAACCCGGGCGCGAAGAGTTCTCCCTGGAAGGTATCGCCGTCGGGCTGATCCGCTCCTCCGGTTTCTGAAGGCGCGAGGGCGGCGCCGCCGCCTTTCGCCGGTTCATCCATGGCTGCCCGCCGGGCGCCAGGGCCCGTTGTTGCCGCAATTTATGAGGTTAACCATGCTGCAAGCCGATCGCTCCCCCGCCCGCCTTCCCGTCAAGCCCGTGCCGTTCCGCCAGTCCAAGGGCGTACGCATCTACCAAGGCGCGCAGCGCCGCACCATGGTGGGCAGCATGGCGGCCATCTGCCGGATGCTGGAGCTCGATCCGCCGGCGAAGCTGCACGCCTGAGCGGAAGACAAAGGGTGGCCCCGACGTCTTTGAATTTTTTTGTGCAGAGTACTAGCCACGGCGAGACGATGTTTGTATAATTTCGTTCTTCGCTGCTCAGCACTCGCTGGTCAGTCTCTACGGTGGCTGTAGCTCAGTTGGTAGAGTCCAGGATTGTGATTCCTGTCGTCGTGGGTTCGAGTCCCATCAGCCACCCCAGTTTCCCCTCGCATTGACGCCCCTTGTTTCGACGAGGCTCCCCGGCGCTCCAGTGCAACCTCCCGCAGCAGTACCGTTTCGTAGCGCCCGGCAGTCGAGTGGCGTCGCGCGTTTTCCATGGCGCTCGTTCATGGCTTGCAAATCGCAGGCACAAAAAAAGAGAGCCCGCGACGCGGACTCTCAACTCTTGCGATCTCAATGCCCTGAAGGCCCTTGCAATGTAGCCGTCATTGTCGACCCGCACCATTCGGGTAAACGGAGGGAACCCGCATGAGTCCCCGGGTGTCCGAACAGGCGCAGTTCGCACCCGCCGCTGCCTTGCGCCGCGCACAAAAAAAGCCCGCATGAAGCGGGCTCAAAAATCAGTTGAAGAAAGCCCTGTATTGGAGGGCCGACATAGTTTAAGAAAGGTAAGCCGCGCTTGGCTATCTAGGGGATTCCCTTTGGACATGCGGGTTCGCGGCCAATACGCGCCACAAACGTGCGCAAAGTGACGCGACCACAACGAAAGATGTCCACGGCACGATTCGCCGGTTCGGTTCTAGAGGAATACCTCCAACCGTCGCGACCGGCCTAGCCCGCCTCCACCGCCTCCATTGCTTCGGGCGCCTCGTGACGCAGATGCGCGCGCGCTTCCTCGAACAGCGCGTCGACGCCGGAACGGGTACGGATCGCCTGCATCCGTCGCGCGTCCGACAGCACGCGGCGCCAGCCGCGTCCGCCATGGATGCCGCGGTGCAATCCCAGCATATGCCGCGTGGCCGCGCCCATGTAGCCGCCCCGCTCCACCAGATCCCCGATATAGCGCTGCATCGCCAGCTCGACTTCGAGCCGCGACGGCGCGCAGATGTCGGCACCATAGAAGCGCGGATCCACGCCGGCCAGCACATAGGGCTGGTGATAGGCCTCGCGGCCGATCATCACGCCGTCGACATGTTTCAGATGGGCGGCGATCTCGTCGTGCGTCGTGATACCGCCATTGATCAGAATCTCCAGACCGGGGAATTCCTGCTTCAGGCGGTAGGCCACTTCGTAGCGCAGCGGCGGAATCTCGCGGTTTTCCTTGGGGCTCAGGCCCTTGAGGATGGCGTTGCGCGCGTGGACGATAAACGTGCCGCAGCCCGCGGCCGCCACCGTGCCGACGAAATCCCGCACGAAATCGTAGTGCTCAATGGTGTCGATGCCGATGCGGTGCTTCACCGTCACGGGCACCGCTACCACATCGCGCATCGCCTTCACGCAATCGGCCACCAGTTCGGGCTCGGCCATCAGGCAGGCGCCAAAGGCGCCGCGCTGGACGCGCTCGGACGGGCATCCGCAGTTCAGGTTGATCTCGGCATAGCCCCACTTCTCTCCCAGCCGCGCGGCCTGCGCCAGATCGGCGGGCTCGCTGCCGCCGAGCTGCAGGGCCACGGGCTGCTCGGCCGCATCGAAATCGAGATGCCGCGCGACGTCGCCATGCAGCAGCGCGCCGGTGGTCACCATCTCGGTGTAGAGCCAGGTATGGCGGCTGAGTTGGCGATGGAACATGCGGCAGTGCCGGTCGGTCCAGTCCATCATGGGAGCAACCGAGATCCGGCGGGGATTGATAGCGGCCGCTTCGGCGGGGTGATCGGGCATTTCGGGCGTGGAGGTCGGCTTGCCGCAGTGGCCGAAGGGCCTTGGTCGCGACCGTGGTCGCGGCGGTATGCCGAGCGGGTTGGATCGGCGCACGCCGGCAGGGCCGGGTGGCGATCGGAAACTCAGGATGGCCGCGAGTTTACCACCGGACGGGAGAACGGGGCCGGGATGCCACGGGCACCAGCCGTCCCGACGGTCAGTCCACGGCCCTCGGCCCGCGCGGCTTCAATTCCAGCCCGAGGCGGATCAGCAGATCGAAGGCGTCGGCCAGCAGGTGCTGCTGGCGCGGCAGCAGGCTGGCATACGGCATGTCGTAGATCGACTGGTGCGCGTCGCGCGCGCCCTTGAGCCCGCGGTCGCGCGCGATGTCGGAAAGCAGCGCGGCGAACCCGGACAGATCCTCGGCATCGATGGCGCTGTTGAGCACCGTGGCGATGACCTGCGGAGAGGCCGCGGCCCAGCCGACGCGTTCGGCATTGGCGGCGCCTTCGCCGAAAAGATCGCTTGAGTCCATATCCATCCCCTAACGGCAACGGCGGACAATGCTTGAGGGCCGGCATGCCGGCCCCCGCGTCGGACGCTCCTGCCTGAAGTGCCGGCTCAGGCCGGCGCGTTGCGCTCGATCCACGCGGCGAAGGTGGTCAGAATCTTCTGCACGAAGGCGCGCGTCGATTCGTTGGCGATACCGCCCTGCTCATCGAACAATTTGTCGGCGCCGCCGATATAGGCCTCCGGCTGCTGCATCACTGGCACGTTCAGAAACACCAGGGACTGGCGCAGATGGTGATTGGCGCCGAAACCGCCGATCGCGCTGGGCGACACGCTGATGACGGCGCCAGGCTTGCCATCCCAGGCGCTCGATCCGTAGGGCCGCGAGCCGATGTCGATGGCGTTCTTCAGCGCGGCGGGCACGGAGCGGTTGTATTCCGGCGTGACGAACATCACGGCGTCGGCACGACGGATGCGATCGCGGAAGGCGGTCCACTCGGCGGGCGGGTTGTCGTCGTTGTCTTGGTTGTAGAGCGACAACTGACCGATTTCAACGATTTCCAGCTTGATGCCTGCCGGGGCCAGAGCGGCCATGGCGAGGGCCATCTTGCGGTTGAAAGATTCCTTGCGAAGGCTGCCCACCAGCACGGCCACATCACGGGGAGTACTCATCACGGCTCCTTGGCTTCGTTGAGAAAGAGATCGGTCGGCGCGGGCTGCAAACCCGCCACCATGGCCGATTGTCGCGCCGCCGGGGCATGAGCCCCCGGCCAAACCGTCACTCTACCCCACTCCGGGCCCTGCTTCCCATCCTCCCTCCGTATGGCTTCGACGTCACGTGGCTGTCACAGCGAAGCCAATGGATGTGCCGCGCGCGACCAAGGACTTTCGAAGAACGCCTGGACACGCTCGCGGCTCACCTCGTCGAGCCGGGCGGGCTGCCACTTCGGGCTGTGGTCCTTGTCGACCGCCAGCGCGCGGATGCCTTCCACGCCGTCGCCGTGGCGGAACACGCCGTGCATCATGTCGAGCTCCATCCGCAGTTCGTCGGCCAGTTCCATGGAGCGGGCGCGACGGATCTGCTCCAGCGTGACGCACAGCATCGAGGGAGAACGGGTGCGCAGCATCGCGGCGGTCTGTGCCGCCCAGTCGCCCTCGCGGTCGCTGACCGCGGCCAGGATTGCCGGGACGGTGGCATGGGCGAAATCGGCGTCGATCGCGTCGCGCTGAGCCGCGAGCTGGCTCTCGCCCGGATTGCACGCCGCCCGATGGGGGGCGGTGCGCGCGGCGATGAAATCCAGTACGGCGTCCCCGGTGGCGAACGTGGCGGCGCGCATCGCGGCCTGCAGTTCGGCCAGCGCGTTGGCGGGAAGATAGGCGTCCGCCAGGCCGGCATGGAGCGCATCCGCCGCGTGAATCACGGCGCCGGTCAGGCCGAGATATTCGCCGACACGACCGGGTGTGCGCGACAGGAACCAGCCGCCGCCCACGTCGGGGAACAGGCCGATATTGGTCTCGGGCATGGCCATCTTGGTGCGGTCCGTCACCAGGCGCAGCCGCGCGCCCTGCGAGATGCCCATGCCGCCGCCCATCACGACGCCGTCCATCAGCGCGATATAGGGCTTGGCATAGCGATGGATACGGTAGTTGAGCGCGTATTCCTCGACGAAGAACTGGTCGAGCAGCGGATCGCCGGCGAGCGCGGCCCGATGGAAGAAGCGGATATCGCCGCCCGCGCAGAACGCCTTCCCGCCGGCACCGGCGATGACCACCGCGACCACGTCGGTGGCGCCTTCCCAGGCATCGAGCGTGCGCGTGAGCGCGCGGATCATGTCGAGCGACAGCGCATTGAGCGCCTGCGGGCGGTTCAGGGTCAGATAGCCGATGCCACCGTGGACCTCGGCCTGGACAAAATCGGTCATGTCAGCGGATTCCTGCGTGTGCGAAGATCAATCCGCTACTTTACACCGGGCCTTGCGCGCGCCGATTCCCTGGCCGGCGCGCGCAGTGCGCCGCCGCGCTCACGCGAGCCGGAAGCGCGACATCAGCGCGTTCAGGCGCTGCGCCTGGTCTTCCAGCGACGTGGCGGCGGCCGCGGCCTGCTCCACCAGCGCGGCGTTCTGCTGCGTCATGCTGTCCATCTGCGTCACCGCCTGATTCACCTGCTCGATGCCTTGCGACTGTTCGTGCGAGGCCGCGCTGATGCCGCCCACGATCGAGGTGACCTTGCGCACGGCCGCCACGATGTCCTCCATCGTGCGGCCAGCCTCGTCCACCATGCCGCTGCCGGTACGCACGTTCGACACCGAGGTGTCGATCAGGCCGCGGATTTCCTTGGACGCCGACGCGCAGCGCTGGGCGAGATCGCGGACATCGCCCGCCACCACGGCAAAACCGCGGCCATGCTCGCCGGCGCGCGCCGCTTCCACCGCGGCGTTGAGCGCGAGGATATTGGTCTGGAACGCGATCTTCTCGATCACGTCGATGATGTCCACGATCTTGTTGGCGCTGGCGTCGATGGCCTGCATGGTGTCGACGACGCGGCCCACCGCATCGCCGCCGCGCTCGGCCAGCCCGCTCGCGTCCACGGCCAGCGTACTGGCCTGCCGCGCGTTGTCGGCGTTCTGCCGGACCGTGCCGGTCAGCTGCTCCATGCTCGATGCCGTCTCTTCCAGCGACGCCGCCTGTTCCTCGGTGCGCTGCGACAGGTCGGTGTTGCCCATCGCGATCTGCCGGCTTGCCGCCGCGATCGCGTCGGCGCCGGTGCGCACCTCGCCCACCATTGCGGCCAGCGAAACCTCCATGCGCGTGAGCATCTGCAGCATGCGGCCGGTTTCGCTGCGGTCCGCGTTCAGTTCATCCTCGGCGCCGTGCCGGGCAGACGCGTCTCGACCGCTTGCCGCCGCGCTCAGGTCACCCGCGGCGATGCGCTCGAAGCGGACGATGGCCGCATCGAGCGGCGCGACGATCGAGCGGCGCAGGCGCCAGGCCACCACCGTGCTGAACACGACGCCCAGCACCAGCACCGCCAGCGACCACGCGCGCAGCCGCGCATAGCGCTGCTGCGAATCGGCGTAGACGGCCTGCGCGCCAGCGAGTTGCAGCTTGCCCAGCTCGCTGTTGACGGTGGTGAAGGCGATATCCAGCTTCGGGATGGTGTCGAGCACGAGGCCCATCACCCGTTCGCGGTCGCCGGCATGCAGCGCGGCGATCATCGGCGCCACCCCCTGCGTGTACATGGCCTCGCGCCGCGCGGAGACTTCCTGCGCGACCTTGTTTTCCTCGGCGGAGCGGGGCAAGGCGAGATAGGCGTTCCAGGCCGCGTTCGACTGCTTGGCAAAGCCGTCCGCGGTGGCCGCGCGTTTCTGCGCTTCCGCGGGATCGGTGCTGAAGGTGGCCTGATCCAGCAGCACGCGCACCAGCAGCTGGTTGGCGCGCGCTTCGGACAGATGCACCGCGGCCGCCAGTTGCTGCTGATAGATCTGCCGTGTGGCGTCGTTGCTGCGCGACATGCCAAGCCAGCCGAAGGCACCGACAATCAGCAGAAGAATATTGGTGACGACAATCAGGACCCACAGCCTGGTGCCGATGGTGGTGTTGCGAAACATACTGGCTCCCCGTTGATGACGGCGGCTTTTCCCGCCGCCCCGCTATCAACGGCGGGGCCGGCCCTTCCTTAACGGTGATCGGTATGTTTCTCTGTCGTGCATCGAAGTAAGGAGATGCGGGGCGTTGCACCGCGCACATTCGCGTCCTCGTTCCGCATTCGACGATGCCGGAAAAGCAAAAAGCCGCGCACGAATGGCGCGGCTTTTTGCCGTGGCGGATCGCTGCGTGCCAAGCGCCGAAGCGCGCCGCGCGGCGACTTACGCGATCACGCGATCACGCGCCTTCGCGCGAGGCGCGCTTGCGCTCGTGCTCCTTCAGGTGGCGCTTGCGCAGACGGATGCTCTTCGGCGTGATCTCGACCAGCTCGTCGTCGGCGATGAATTCCACTGCGTACTCGAGCGTCATCTGGATCGGCGGCACGAGGCGCACAGCTTCGTCGGTGCCCGAGGCGCGCACGTTGGTCAGCTGCTTGCCCTTGATCGGGTTGACCACTAGATCGTTGTCGCGGCTGTGGATGCCGATGATCATGCCTTCGTACAGCGGGTCGCCGGGCTTGACGAACATGCGGCCGCGATCCTGCAGCTTCCACAGCGCGTAGGCCACGGCCTCGCCGTCGTCCTGCGAGATCAGCACGCCGTTGTGGCGCTCGCCCAGGCCGCCTTCGCGCACCGGCGCGTAGTCGTCGAAGATATGGCTGATCAGGCCGGTGCCGCGCGTGAGCGTCAGGAACTCGCCCTGGAAGCCGATCAGGCCACGGGCGGGAATGCGGTATTCCAGGCGCGTGCGGCCCTTGCCGTCCGACGCCATGTCGAGCAGTTCGCCCTTGCGGCGGCCCAGCTCTTCCATCACGCTGCCCTGGTGGCCGTCTTCCACGTCCACGGTCAGCAGCTCGTACGGCTCGTGCTTGACGCCGTCGATTTCCTTGAACACCACGCGCGGACGCGACACGGCCAGCTCGTAGCCTTCGCGGCGCATGTTTTCCAGCAGGATGGTCAGGTGCAGTTCGCCGCGGCCCGACACTTCGAACACGGTGTCGTCGCCGGTGTCGGCCACGCGCAGCGCCACGTTCGACTTCAGCTCGCGGTCCAGGCGCTCGCGGATCTGGCGACTGGTGACGAACTTGCCCTCGCGGCCGGCCAGCGGCGAGCTGTTGACCAGGAAGTTCATGGTCAGCGTGGGCTCGTCGACCTTCAGCATCGGCAGCGCATCCTGCGCTTCCGGCGCGCACACCGTGCAGCCGATGCCCAGTTCGTCGATGCCGTTGATCAGCACGATGTCGCCGGCCTCGGCTTCGGGCACGATCTCGCGCTCGAGGCCACGGAACTTCAGCACCTGGTTGATACGGCCCTTGATGGGGTTCCCCTCGGGACCGAACTTGACCACCACGTCCTGCAGCGGACGGGCGCGGCCACGCGAGATGCGGCCCACGCCGATCTTGCCGACGTAGCTCGAGTAGTCCAGCGAGATGATCTGCAGCTGCAGCGGACCGTTCGGGTCGTCGTTACGGACCGGCACCTTGTCCAGCACGGTCTCGAACAGCGGCTTCATGTCGCCGTCGCGCACCTCTTCCGTCAGGCCGGCGTAGCCGTTCAGGCCCGAGGCATAGATCACCGGGAAGTCCAGCTGCTCGTCGGTCGCGCCCAGCTTGTCGAACAGGTCGAAGGTCTGGTTGATGACCCAGTCCGGACGCGCGCCCGGGCGGTCGATCTTATTGATCACGACGATCGGCTTCAGGCCCAGCGCCAGCGCCTTGCGGGTCACGAAGCGCGTCTGCGGCATCGGGCCCTCGACGGCATCGACCAGCAGCAGCACGCCGTCGACCATCGACAGCACGCGCTCGACCTCGCCGCCGAAGTCGGCGTGGCCCGGGGTGTCGACGATATTGATATGGGTGCCGTTGTATTCGACGGCACAGTTCTTCGCGAGGATGGTGATCCCGCGTTCCTTTTCCAGGTCGTTGGAGTCCATCACGCGTTCCACGACTTGCTGGTTGTCGCGGAAGGTGCCTGCCTGGCGCAGGAGCTGGTCAACGAGGGTGGTCTTGCCATGATCGACGTGGGCGATGATGGCGATATTGCGGATTGCGCGGGTCATTGCGGCGTCTCGCTTAGTGCAAAGCATCAAAAGTAACCCGACATTCTAGCATGCTGCGGCGCAAAACCCCTTCTTCCGGTTGACGAAAGCTGTCGCCTCCACTGTTTCTCATTCCGAAATAACCAGTTGCGCTTCTTGCCGTTCATTCGAGTGCGGCATATATTTGCCACGACAATGATTGCAGGGACAAGAGAATGACAGACCAACCCGCCGTGCCGCAGCCTGCACAAGGGCAACAGGAAGCCGATGCCGGGCTCTTCGACCCTCTCGCCTACTGCATGGGCGAAAGCGTCGGCTACCTGATGGCTCAGGCCAAGAACGCCCTCTCTTACGAGGTGGAGCAGGAAGTCGCGGCGCTGGACATCACGCACGCGCAGGGCACCTGCCTGATGATGCTGGCCACCGGGCGCGCGCGCACCGTGACCGACCTCGGCCGTCTGCTCAACAGCGACATGGGATCGATCACCCGGCTGCTGAGCCGCATGGAAAAGCGCGGGCTCATCGAGCGCCATCGCAGCGACGCGGACCGCCGCATCGTCGACCTGTCCATCACGCCGGCCGGCCACGCGGTGGCCGACGCCCTGCCGCCGATCTTCTGCCGCGTGCTCAACCGGCGTTTCCGCGACTTCACCCGGGACGAGATCGAGACCTTTCGCGGCATGCTGCTGCGGATCATCGGCAACAACAGCGGATAGGGCCACGACGCCGTCGTCTCACTTTCGCCAACGCCGTTTGCCTGAACCCTACTTACCGCAGTCGAGCATCACCATGAACCCATCGTTCTTCCACCGTCCGGCCACGCCCGCATACGCGCCGTTGCGCCGCGCCGGCGCCTTCGCGCTGACCGCGCTGGCCGCCGCCGCGCTGGCCGGCTGCGCCGCCTTCGGCAATTCCCACAGCACCCAGGTCATGACCAAGCCTGCCGCGCTCGCCAGCGCGCAGACCCTGCCCTCCGAGCACGGCCAATGGCCGACGCAGGACTGGGTGGACCAGTTCGGCGACGCGCAGCTGCGCGCCCTCGTCGACGAAGCGGTCAAGGACAGCCCCAACCTGCAGGCCGCGCTGGCCCGCGTCGAGGCCTCGCGCGCCATGGCCGACGCCACCCGCAGCGCGCTCTATCCGCACGCCGATTTCGAAGCCAGCCTGACCCGCCAGCGCTTTTCCGAAACCGATCTGTTCGAGGGCACGCCGCTCGCGGGCTCGTGGCAGAACCAGTCGCGCCTGCAGGCCGGCCTGTCCTACGATTTCGACTTCTGGGGCAAGAACCGCGCCGCGCTCGAGGCCGCACTGTCGGACGACCGCGCCGCCGAGGCCGAGAGCCAGGCGTCGCGCCTGATCCTGACCACCGCCGTGGCGCGGAACTATGCGCGGCTGGCGGCGCTGTATGCGCAGCGCGATGTGGCCGAGCGCGCGATCGCGCAGCGCCGCGACCTCACCGAGCTGTCGCACCAGCGGCTGACCGCGGGCCTGGATACGCAGGTCGAGACCACGCAGGCGCGCGGCACCGTGGCCGCGGCGCAGACCGAGCTGCAACGCGTGGACGAGGACATCGCGCTGGCGCGCAACCAGATCGCGGCGCTGCTGGGCAAGGGCCCCGACCGCGGCCTGGCCATCGCGCGCCCCACCCTGCTCGCGCACGACACGCCGCGGCTGCCGGACAACCTGACGATCGACCTGCTCGGCCGGCGCCCCGACCTCGTGGCCGCGCGCTGGCGCGTGGAAGCGATGTCCCGGGACATCGATGTCGCGAAGGCCGAGTTCCTGCCCGCCGTCAGCCTGACCGCCTTCGCCGGGCTCGCGTCGCTGGAACCCTCGAACCTGCTGATGGGCATCAGCCGGACGTTCGGCATCGGCCCCGCCATCCACCTGCCGATCTTCGAGGGCGGGCGCCTGCGCGCCAACCTGAAGGGCAAGTACGCGCAGTACGACCTGGCCGTGGCGAACTACAACCAGACGCTGGTCGATGCGCTGCGCGAAACCGCCGACAACGTCGCCAGCCTGCGCAGCGTTGACGCGCAGATCCAGACCCAGCGCGAGGCGCTCTCCCTGGCCGAGCGCGCCTACTCGCTCGCCACGATGCGCTACAAGGCGGGGCTGGGCACCCAGCTCACCGTGCTCAACGCCGAGAGCAACGTGCTGCAGCAGCGGCGCCTCGCCACCGACCTGCAGGCGCGCCGCCTGGACCTGCAGATGGGCCTGATGAAGGCGCTGGGCGGCGGCTATCGCGAACCGGCCGAAGACCACGCGCATGCCGCGACCGCGCCAGCGCACGGCGCTCGCGCAGTCGCGGGCGCGCAGGGCTGACGCCATCCACGACGAATCCGGCTTGAAGCGTCCAGAACATCCAGAACATCCAGAACATCCAGAACACTGACAACGACACCATGAGCACCAACCAGACTCCGGCCACGGCCGCATCCGCACCCGACAACAACGGCAAGCGCAAGCGCCTGCTGCTCTCGCTGACCGCCGCGGTGGTGGTCGCGGGCCTCGCCTACGGCGCGTACTGGGCCGCCTACGCCCGCCATTTCGAAAGCACGGACGACGCCTATGTCGCCGGCAACGTGGTCCAGGTGACGCCGCTGGTCGGCGGCACCGTGATCTCCATCGGCGCCGACGACACGCAGCTCGTGACCGCGGGGCAGCCGCTGATCCAGCTGGACCGCGCCGACTCCGAGGTCGCCCTCGAGCAGGCCGAGGCGCAGCTCGCGCAGGCCGTGCGCGAAGTGCGCACACTGTACGTCAACAACGGCTCGCTCGCGGCCAATGTCGCCTTGCGCGAGGCCGACGTGGCGCGCGCCCGGGAGGACTACAAGCGCCGCCAGGCGATCGCCGGCTCGGGCGCCGTGTCGAGCGAGGAACTGTCGCACGCGCAGACCACGCTCAAGGGCGCCGAATCGGCGCTGCTGGCCGCGCGCGAACAGCTGGCGTCGAACCGCGCCCTGACGGACCAGACCACGGTGGAGAAGCATCCGAGCGTGCAGCGCGCCGCCGCCAACCTGCGCGCTGCCTACCTGGCCTATGCCCGTTCGACGATGCCCGCGCCGGTTACCGGCTATGTCGCCAAGCGTTCGGTGCAGGTCGGCCAGCGCGTCGCACCCGGCGCACCGCTGATGGCCGTGGTGCCGCTGGACCAGGTCTGGGTCGATGCGAACTTCAAGGAGGTGCAGATCACCCATATGCGCGTGGGCCAGCCGGTCACGCTGGAAGCCGACGTCTACGGCTCCAAGGTCGAATACCACGGCAAGGTGGCCGGCTTCTCGGCCGGTACCGGGTCGGCCTTCTCGCTGCTGCCGGCGCAGAACGCCACCGGCAACTGGATCAAGGTGGTGCAGCGCCTGCCGGTGCGCATCGCGCTGGATGCGCGCGAGCTCAAGGACCATCCGCTGCGCGTGGGCCTGTCGATGAACGTGTCCGTCGACGTGCGCAAGGAAGACGGCGCCTCGCTGGTTTCGGCCAATGCGGTCGCGCCCATGCAGACCAACGTCTATGACAAGGTGGGCCACGAGGCGGACGAGCTGATCGCGCGCATCATCGCGGTCAACAATGGCGGCCGCCAGACGGGCGCGCCCGCCGCCGCGCCCGCCGTTGCGCGCGGCGCCAAGCCGGCCCACACCTGATCATGGCTACCTCCGCCAACGCCGCCGGCGCGCCGCCGGCCCCTCCCGCCGCGGCCGCGCCCCAGCCGCCGGCCGGTGCGGTACATGCGCCGCTCACGGGCGGCAAGCTGCTGATCGGCACCATCGCGCTGTCGCTGGCCACGTTCATGAACGTGCTGGACTCGTCGATCGCCAACGTCTCTATCCCTGCCATCTCCGGCGATCTCGGCGTCGCGCCCAACCAGGGCACGTGGGTCATCACGTCGTTCGCGGTGGCCAACGCCATCTCGGTGCCGCTCACCGGCTGGCTGACCACGCGCTTCGGCCAGGTGCGGCTGTTCATCACGTCGATCCTGCTGTTCGTGATCTCGTCATGGCTGTGCGGCATCGCGCCCAACCTCGAGGTGCTGCTGGCCGCGCGCATCCTGCAGGGCGCGGTGGCCGGCCCGATGATTCCGCTCTCGCAGTCGCTGCTGCTGTCGAGCTATCCGCCGCACAAGAGCACCATGGCCCTCGCGCTCTGGGGCATGACCACGCTGGTGGCGCCGATCATGGGCCCGCTGCTCGGAGGATGGATCTCCGACAACATGACCTGGCCGTGGATCTTCTATATCAACATCCCGGTGGGCATTCTCGCGGCCTATGCGACCTGGGCCATCTATCGCGACCGCGAGACGCCAACCAAGCAGTTGCCGATCGATCGCATCGGCCTGGCGCTGCTGGTCATCTGGGTGGGGTCGATGCAGCTGATGCTCGACAAGGGCAAGGAGCTGGACTGGTTCCAGTCGCCCGAGATCGTCGCGCTCACGGTCATCGCCATCGTCGGCTTCCTGTTCTTCCTGGCCTGGGAGAACTACGAGAAGCACCCGGTGGTGGACATCCACCTGTTCAAGGGGCGCAACTTCAGCGCGGGCGTGGTGGCGATCTCGGTCGCCTACGGCCTGTTCTTCGGCAACCTGGTGATCCTGCCGCTGTGGCTGCAGACCATCGTGGGCTACACCGCCACGGACGCGGGCATCGTGATGGCGCCGGTGGGCATCTTCGCGATCCTGCTGTCGCCGGTGATCGGCCGCAACCTGCCGAAGATGGACGCGCGCTGGGTCGCCACCGCAGCGTTCATCACCTTCGGCGTGGTGAGCCTGATGCGCTCGCGCTTCACCATCGACGTGGACACCACCACGCTGATGATTCCCACGCTGATCCAAGGCGCGGCGATGGCGATGTTCTTCATCCCGCTGACGTCGATCATCCTGTCCGGCCAGCCGCCGGACAAGATCCCGGCGGCGTCGGGCCTGTCGAACTTCGTGCGCATCACCTTCGGTGCGATCGGGGCGTCGATCTCGACCACCATCTGGGAGAACCGCACGGCCCTGCACCATGCGCGGCTGGTGGAACAGGTCAATCCGTACAACCCGACCTATACCGCGCAGCTCGACCATCTGACGCAGTTGGGCATGAGCCAGACGCAGGCCGTCGGCGTGATCGAGCGCACCATCTCGCAGCAGGCCGCCATGCTGGGGGCGAACGACATCTTCTGGATCTCCGGCGTGCTGTTCTTCTTCCTGATCGTATTCGTCTGGCTGACGAAGCCCGGGAAGCAAGGCGGCGGTTCGGCGGACGCGATGGCGGCGCACTGAGCGGTACGCGCGACACGAGGGGAATCGGCAGCAAGCAAAAAGGGGCGCCCATGCGGGCGCCCCTTTTTTGCTTCGTACGCCAGCGCGCCGGTCTACAGCTTTACCAGCCGCTCCGGCCGCAGCGCGCCTTCGCGCATCCGCGCCACGCCCAGCAGACGGCGCGGCTCGCCGCCATAGACGCGCGCCAGCGCGCCCTCCTCCGGCGCGGCACCGGCGGGCAGGTCGCGCGCGGCGATGCGCTGGCCCTGCAGGAAGCGGGTCATCGCCGCGGCGTCGAGCACCACCACGGGACAGCGCTGCAGCAGCGCGTCCACGGGCGCCAGCAGCGCCGGACGCTCCTCGTCGGAGACCGCCTCCAGCTGCTCCAGCGTCACCGCGCCGGCCAGCGACAGGTCGCCGACGCCGGTACGCCGCAACGCGGTCAGGTGCGCACCGCAGCCTAGCGTCTCGCCAATGTCTTCGCCCAGCGTCCGGATATAGGTGCCCTTGCTGCAGGTCACGCGCATGGCGAACTCCGGCGTCCCGGGCAGGCCGGACGACAGCAAGGCGATCTCCCGGATGGTGACGCGACGCGCCGCGCGCTCGACCGTCTGCCCGGCACGTGCGTACTCGTACAGCGGACGGCCATCCTTCTTCAGCGCCGAATGCATCGGCGGCACCTGTTCTATCTCGCCGGTGAACCGGAGCAGCGCGGCCTTCACCGCCTCGATGTCGCAGTGCACCGGCCGCTCGGCGATGACCTCGCCCTCCGCGTCGCCGGTGCTGGTCTTCTGGCCCAGCCGCACCACGGCCTCGTACGTCTTGTCTGCCTCCAGCAGGTCCTGCGAGAACTTGGTCGCCTCCCCGAAGCACAGCGGCAGCAGGCCGCTGGCCAGCGGATCGAGCGTACCGGTGTGGCCGGCCTTCTGCGCGCGCAGCAGGCGCTTGGCGCGCACCAGCGCATCGTTGGACGACAGGCCCAGGGGCTTGTCGAGCAGCAGCACGCCGTGCACATCGCGGCGCGGCAGCCGCGGCGGGCGCTGGGGTGCGGCGTTATCGTTGGGAGCGGTCATGAAACGGAACGGGATGGGAGCGAAGGCGCATGCCGCAGAAACAGCACGGCCCGCCTAGGCGGGCCGGACTGGCGACTCGGACGGACGACAGCGTTCAGTCGTCCTTCGGCGGCGTGGCATTCGCCTCGTTGATCAGTTGCGACATCTTGATCGCGTGTTCGACCGACGTATCGTGGAAGAACCGCAGCGTCGGCACGGTATGGATATGCAGCCGCTTGTACAGCAGCGAATGCAGGTAGCCGGATTTCTCGTTCAGGATGGCCGCCGCGTCCTCGGGCTCCGCGCCCAGCACGGTGAAGTACACCTTGGCGTGCGCATAGTCCGGGGTCAGCGCGACCGATTGCAGCGTGACGAGCCCCAGGCGGGGGTCGCGCAGCTCGCGCTGGATCATCTCGGCCAGGTCCTTCTGGATCTGGTCGGACAGGCGCAGGTTGCGGGAAGAGATATTGCCTTTCTTGGCCATTCAATACGACCGTGAGGTCGGCTCCGTGAGGTAGTGCCGGCGGGCCCGTGAACCGGACCCGCCGCCGTGCGCCGCCTTACAGCGAGCGCGCCACCTCGGTGATTTCATACACTTCGAGCTGGTCGCCTTCCTGAACGTCGTTGAAGTTCTTGATCGACAGACCGCACTCGAAGCCTTGCTTGACTTCCTTGACATCGTCCTTGAAGCGCTTGAGCGAATCGAGCTCGCCCGAGAACTGCACGACGTTGTTGCGCAGCACGCGCACGAAGGCACCGCGCTTGACCGTACCGTCGGTGACCATACAACCGGCCACCGCGCCGATCTTCGGCACGCGGAATACCTGGCGCACCTCGACCTGGCCGATCACGACCTCGCGCTTCTCCGGCGCCAGCATGCCCGACATCGCCGCCTTGATCTCGTCCACCGCATCGTAAATGATGTTGTAGTAGCGGATGTCGATGCCGTTGTTCTCGGCCAGCTTGCGCGAGCCTGCGTCGGCGCGCACGTTGAAGCCGATGATCACGGCCTTCGATGCCGTGGCCAGGTTGACGTCGGACTCCGTGATGCCACCCACGGCGGCGTGCACGATCTGCACGCGCACTTCGTCGGTCGACAGCTTCTGCAGCGACTGCACCAGCGCTTCCTGCGAACCCTGCACGTCGGCCTTGACGATCAGCGGCAGCGTCTGCACCTCGCCCTCGGCCATCTGCTCCAGCATCGTCTCGAGCTTGGCCGCCTGCTGCTTGGCCAGCTTCACGTCGCGGAACTTGCCCTGGCGGAACAGCGCGATTTCGCGGGCCTTGCGCTCGTCCGGCAACACCAGCACTTCCTCGCCCGCGGCCGGAACCTCGGACAGGCCCTGGATTTCGACCGGGATCGACGGGCCGGCTTCCTTGGTCGGCTTGCTGTTCTCGTCCAGCATGGCACGCACGCGGCCGTAGGCGCTGCCGGCCAGCACCACGTCGCCACGCTTGAGCGTGCCGCTGGTGACCAGGATGGTGGCGATCGGACCCTTGCCCTTGTCGAGCTGGGCTTCCACCACCAGGCCCTTGGCCGGCGCATCGACCGGCGCCTTCAGTTCCAGCACTTCGGCCTGCAGCAGCACCTGCTCCAGCAGGTCGTCGATGCCGGCACCGGTCTTGGCGGACACGGGCACGAACGGCGAGTCGCCGCCGTACTCTTCCGGCAACACCTGCTCGGCCACCAGTTCCTGCTTGACGCGGTCGGGATTGGCCTCGGGCTTGTCCATCTTGTTGATGGCCACCACGATCGGCACGCCGGCCGCCTTCGCGTGGGCGATGGCTTCCTTGGTCTGCGGCATCACGCCGTCGTCCGCGGCCACCACCAGAATCACGATGTCGGTCGCCTTGGCACCGCGGGCACGCATGGCCGTGAAGGCCTCGTGGCCCGGGGTATCCAGGAAGGTGATCACGCCACGCTCGGTTTCCACGTGGTAGGCACCGATATGCTGGGTGATGCCGCCCGCTTCGCCCGCCGCCACCTTGGCGCGGCGGATGTAGTCGAGCAGCGAGGTCTTGCCGTGGTCGACGTGGCCCATCACGGTCACCACCGGCGGACGCGGCAACTGCTCCGCATCGCCATGGTCCTCGCCCACCACCAGCAGCGCTTCCGGATCGTCCAGCTTGGCCGCCAGCGCCTTGTGGCCCATTTCCTCCACCACGATCATGGCGGTTTCCTGGTCCAGCACCTGGTTGATGGTCACCATCTGGCCGAGCTTCATCATCTGCTTGATGACCTCGGAGGCCTTGACCGCCATCTTGTGCGCCAGATCGGCGACAGACACGGTTTCGGGCACATGCACCTCGCGCACCACCGGCTCGGTCGGCGCCTGGAAGTTGCTGCGGCTGTCGTCCTGCTGATGACGGCCGCCGCGGCCGCGCGGACCACCGCGCCAGCCGCCCACGCCGCCCGACGAGTCGCCGCGCGTCTTCAGGCCGCTGCCCTTCTTGCGCGAACCTTCGTCCTGCCAGGTCGACGACGTGCCCTTGACCACCTTGCCGGTCTTCTTGTCGACCGTCGTGGTTGCCGTGGCCGTCACCGGCTTCTTCTCGTCCTTCTTCGCGTCGGTCGCGCCGGCCGGCTTCACCGGCTTGTGCAGCGTGCCGGTCTGCTCGGCCTTCTTTTCCTCGGCCTTGCGCTCCGACGGCGCCTTGAGCACGCGGGCCGGCGCATTCAGCATCTGCTGGATGGCGCGGGCCTCGGCCTCGGCGGCCTCGCGGCGCTTGCGGGCGGCGTCCTGCTCGGCGCGCACCTTGTCGGCGGCGGCCTTGGCATCGTCCGCGGCCTTCTGGGCGGCCTCACGCTCGGCGGCAAGGCGCACCTTGTCGTCCTCGGCCTTCTTGCGGGACGCGTCGTCCTGCGCAGCGTCGCTGACGGCGCGCAGCGCGGCGGCTTCCTCTTCCGCCTTGCGGGCGGCGAGTTCGGCCTGGCGGCGTTCTTCCGCCTCCAGCGCTTCCTGACGCGCGCGGCGCTCGGCCTCCTCGCGTTCGGCGGCTTCCTGCCGCGCCTTCAGCTCGGCTTCCTGGCGAGCCAGCAGCTCCGCCTGGCGGCGCTCCTCTTCCTCGCGGCGGGCATTTTCCGCTTCGTCGACCACCGATGCGGCCATCTCCTGGCCATCCGCGCCGGCGTCGGCGGAAGCTTCGTCGCGCTTGATCAGCACGCGCTTCTTCCGCACCTCGACCTGGACGGTACGGGTCTTGCCCGTAGCGTCCGCCTGACGGATCTCCGAAGTCTCGCGCTTGGTCAGCGTGATCTTCTTGCGCGAGCCGTCATCGGCCTGCCCGTGCGACCGCTTCAGATAATCCAGCAACTTGGCCTTGTCGGATTCGGTGATGACGTCGTCGGACGTCGTCTTGCCCACCCCAGCTGCCTGCAATTGTTCCAGCAGGGCAGCTGCGCTGCGACTTAGTTCTGCGGCCAGTTGGGCAACTGTTGTGCTTGCCATTCAAACCCTTTCAATGCTCGGTTTCTACGTCGGGACAGTCTTGTGCGGAAAGCGCGCTCTATGCGAACGTGTCCCTCAGTTGAACCAGTGTTCCCGTGCTTTCATGATCAGCGCCTTGGCGTCTTCCTCGCTGATGCCGGTCATCTCGACCAGCTCGTCGACGGCCAGTTCGGCCAGGTCGTCGCGCGTGTGAATATCACCTTGGGCCAGCTTGCCGATCAGTTCCGGGTTGAGGCCGTCGAGCGAGCGCAGATCCTGCGATACCGCTTCCACCTTTTCTTCCCGGGCCAGTTCCATCGTCAACAGCGCATCGCGTGCACGATTGCGCAGTTCATTGACCGTGTCCTCGTCGAAGGCCTCGATCTCCATCATTTCGCTGATGGGCACATAGGCCACTTCTTCCAGCGAGGAGAAACCTTCGTCGATCAGGATGTCGGCAACCTCCTGATCCACGTCCAGCTTCGCCATGAACAGCTTGCGCACCACTTCGCTTTCCTCGGCCTGCTTCTGCGCCGATTCTTCCTGCGTCATGATGTTGATCTGCCAGCCGGTCAGCTCGGACGCCAGGCGTACGTTCTGACCGCTGCGGCCGATGGAGACGGCGAGGTTTTCCTCGTCCACCACCACGTCCATGCTGTGCTTTTCCTCGTCGACGACGATCGATTGCACCTGCGCCGGCGCCAGGGCGCCGATCACGAACTGCGCCGGGTCTTCCGACCACAGCACGATGTCCACCGCCTCGCCGCCGATCTCGTTGCGCACCGCGGTCACGCGCGTGCCACGCACGCCGACGCAGGTACCGATCGGGTCAATGCGCTTGTCATGCGCCACCACGGCGATCTTGGCGCGCACGCCAGGATCGCGCGCCGCCGCCTTGATCTCCAGCAGGCCCTGCTCCATTTCGGGAACTTCGTTCTCGAACAGCTTGATCAGGAACTGCGGCGACGTGCGCGACAGCTCGATCTGCGGGCCGCGCGCGGTGCGGTCGACATTCAGAATATAGGCGCGGACGCGGTCGCCGGTGCGCAGGTTTTCCTTCGGAATCATCTGATCCCGTGCCAGCAGGGCTTCCACCCGGCCGGATTCCACGATCAGGCCCTTCTTGTCGGCACGCTTGACCGTGCCGGTCATGATCTTCTCGCCGCGGTCCAGATAATCGTTGAGGATCTGCTCGCGCTCGGCGTCGCGGATCTTCTGCAGGATCACCTGCTTGGCGGCCTGGGCACCGATACGGCCGAACTCGACCGACTCGATCTGCTCCTCGACGAAATCTTCCAGGTTGATGTTCGGATCCTGGTCGCGCGCCTCGAACAGCAGAATCTGCTTGTCCGGCTCCTGCAGGCCCTGTTCGTCGGGAACGACCAGCCAGCGACGGAAGGTCTCGTGTTCGCCGGTCTCGCGGTCGATGGCCACGCGGATATCGACGTCTTCCTCGAAACGCTTCTTGGTGGCCGAAGCGAGAGCCGCTTCCAGCGCACCGAATACCACATCCTTGTCGACGTTCTTCTCACGCGCAAGCGCATCGACGAGCAACAGAACTTCGCGGCTCATTGCTTGTTCCCTTTTCTTTGATTTCCTTTGAAGTCGATCACCGGCACCAGGCGTGCCTTGTCGACATCGGATACGGCGAATTCCAGCAGCGCCAGGCCGTCCTTGCCTTCGAACTCCAGCCCGATGTGTTCCGCGCCGGGTTCACCGGTCGGAGCCTGCAGGGTGCCGACGAAGTTCTTCTGACCGTTGACCGGCAGGCGCAGCGTGATCCGCGCCTGCTCGCCGGCGAAACGGACGTAGTCCGCCAGCTTCTTCAACGGCCGGTCCAGCCCCGGCGAGGACACTTCGAGGCGCTCGTAGTCGACGTTCTCGACCGTCAGCACGTGGGTGAGCTGGCGGCTCACCTTCTCGCAGTCCTCAATGGCAATGCCGGTGTCAGGCTGATCGATGTATACGCGCAAGAGTCCCTGCGGAGCGCGTTCGAGCTCAACCAGCTCGTACCCCATGCCAATCAGGGTGGTTTCGATCAAATCTGCCAGATGCACTGTATTTCCGAAAATTGGCCATCAACCTGGGGACAGGCGAGGCGGCCATGATTGCGACGAGGCCGCCGCGTATCCTTGCGGACCGCCGGGTCCGCGCCGGGACCGCGACATATCGGCGGCGCATTCGCGCCACCATCCACGATAAACCGGCGGCGAACACCGCGAACCATCCGCGGTCTGCCTGCCTGCTTCCTCCCGCACCACGATGGGGACGCCAGGGGAAAACAAAACGGGCGAACCAAAAAAAAATGGGCGCAATGCCCATCATTCGCCCACCCCTTTGGAGGATGACTTTTTGAATAGATGGGGATTATACGCGGACAATCCCCAAAAGGCAAAGCAACTGGCGGCATTCCGGCAATATGCCGGCGCCGCCGCGGACAAATTCAGCGATTGCCGTCCCGCGTGCGGGGGCGCCGGTTGCCGCCGGGCTTGGCAGCCTTGGGGGCCACATTGCCGTTGGCCTCGCCGCCCCGTCGTGGGGCACGGCCACGTGGCTGCGCCTGCCCCTGGGGCTGCGCCTGACCGCGCACACCACGGGGGCCGCGCTGGCCGCCCTTGCCACCGCCCGCGCCGCCGCCGAGCCCGCCCATGCCGGGCAATCCGCCCATGCCACCGCCGAACTTGGCCGAGTGCGAGGTCAGCAGCGTCGGGCCGTTGATATAGCCCATCGAGGTCTGCATCGGATCCGGCTGGCCGCGCGCGGCGCCGCCGCCACGCGGCGCTTCCTTGTTGAAGCGCGGCAGGCCGTCCATGCCGGTATGCATCGGCATGCCGTCGATGGCCGCCTGCGCGCGCGCCTTGCGGCCGCCCACCTTGGTGGCCCCACCGCCCTTGCCGGCACCGTTCTTGGCCGGTGCCTTCAGGCCGATGGTGCCCATCAGCGCACGCACGTCGTCGGCCTCCAGCTCCTGCCAGCGGCCGCGCTTGAGGCCGCGCGGCAGCAGGAACTGGCCATAGCGGGTGCGGATCAGGCGCGAGACGGTCAGGCCGACGGCCTCGAACATGCGGCGCACTTCGCGGTTGCGGCCCTCGGTCAGCGCCACGTGGTACCACTGGTTGACGCCTTCGCCGCCGCCGTCGGCGATGCGCAGGAAGTTCGCCTCGCCGTCATCGAGCTTGATGCCGTGCAGCAGGCGCTGGCGATCGGCCTCGGCCAGCTCGCCCAGCGTGCGCACCGCATATTCGCGCTCCACGCCGTAGCGCGGATGCATGAAGCGGTTCGCGATATCGCCCGAGGTGGTGAAGATCAGCAGGCCCTCGGTATTGAAGTCCAGCCGGCCCACCGCCACCCACTTGCCCGCCTTGATGCGCGGCAGGCTGTCGAACACCGTGGGACGGCCTTCCGGGTCCGACTGGCTGACGATCTCGCCGGCCGGCTTGTGATACAGGAGCACGCGCGGCGGCTTGCTGCTGACCTTGCGGTGGATCAGCTTGCCGTTCACGCGAACCTGGTCGGTCGGCAGGATGCGCTGGCCGATATGCGCGGGCAGGCCATTGACCGAGACGCGGCCCTGCAGGATCAGCTCTTCCATCTCGCGGCGCGAGCCCAGGCCGCCTTCGGCCAGCACCTTGTGCAGCTTAGGCGCATCGTCGTCGGCCGAGAGCTCCCGCACCGGCTTGGCCTTGCCGCGCGGCACGGCGCCGCCGTCGGCATCGTACTGGCCCGAGATGACGAAGCGGAACAGGTCCTCGCCCGAGGCGCCGCCCTTGTCCGCCGGCGCGGCGGCCTGCGGTGCGCGGGCCTTGCCGGCGCCACCACCCTTGCCCGCCCCGCCCTTGCGGGCCTGGCCGCGGGGGTTGCCCTGGCCGCCCTGGCCGTTGCCGCCCTCGGCACGCTGCTGGCCTTCGCCACGCTGGCCGCCCTGCTGGCGGCGGCGCGGCGCGCCTTCGCGCGGGGCGTCGCCCTCGGCGGCGGGCTTGCGCTTGCCGCGGCCGCGCGGTGCGCCACGGCCGGCATCGCCACGCGGCGCGGGAGCGGCGCCTTGCGGGCCGTTGGCGCCGTTGCCGGCGCCGGCCTCGGACGCGGACTCGCCGCCGCTGTCGTCGCGGCCGGCTTCGCGGTCCTGCGAGGCCTGCCGACGCGATGCGACCAGATTCCGCAGACCGCGGCGCAGCCCCTTGCGGCGCGGCGCGCCGTCGGCGGCCGCGCCGGAGTCGGCGCCGTCGGCACCCGCTTTGCCGGGCGCGTCTGCCTGGCGGACCTCTTGGTCGATGTTGTCGGACAAATTGTTCACTGTCGGTTGTTGCATGAAAGTCAGTTGGACACGCGCTCGTCGTGCTCGCTGGGGTGCGACGGAGTGGCCGTGGGAGCGGCCTCGTCTTCGGCAAGCGAATCGCCCGACGTGCCTTCCGTGGGGAAGCCGTTGGCTGTCGCAACCGGTTCGTTGTGTTCGGTGCCGGCGGGCGCCGCTTCGGTCGCCGCCTCCGCTGCCGCCGGGTGCTGGGCCGCGCCGTCGGCCTCGGCCAGCGTCTCGCTGGCATGGCCGTTCAGCGGCGCGGCGAAGGTTTCCTCGTCCGCGCCGGCGGCCGTGGCGACCGCCTCGAAGTCGATGGCCTGCTGGTTCAGCAGCGCCGCCTGGGCCTGGGCCTGCGGATCCTCCAGCGGCGGCAGCTCGTCCAGCGTGCGCAGCCCGAGGTCGTCCAGGAAGGCCTTGGTGGTGGCGTAGAGCGCCGGCTTGCCCGGCACGTCCCGATGGCCGATGACCTCGATCCAGCCGCGGTCCTCCAGCTTCTTGACGACTTCGGTGCTGACCGTGACGCCCCGGATTTCCTCGATATCGCCCCGGGTCACGGGCTGGCGATAGGCGATGATGGCCAGCGTCTCCATGACGGCGCGCGAATACTTCGGCGGCTTTTCCGGATTCAGGCGGTCCAGGTATTCCCGCATCGCGGGCCGGCTCTGGAAGCGCCAGCCGCTGGCCAGCGCCACCAGTTCGACGCCCCGCGGCTCCCAGTCCCGCCGCAGCTCGTCCAGCAGGACACGGATCGTGTCGGCGCCCAGATCGTCGGCAAACAAGCGCCGCAGGTCACTGACGCGCAACGGCTCCTGCGCGCAGATCAGCGCGGTCTCGAGGACGATTTTCGCCTCTTGGGTATTCATATTGATTGTGTGCAGCCTGTCTTTGCACCTGCGCCCGGGTAGCCGGGCGCACCGGAGATTTTCGGATCCAGCGGTCTGGAATGCCGCCGCCATTCATCGCGGAGCGAGCCCTGATGCAAGGCATCGGGCGCGAGCGCCTGTTTGTTTTGCTTCGAATGCCGGTTCGGTCCGGCAGGAGAATCGTTCGGCCGCCGGCGCTGCCTGCGATATTGCTCGCGCTATTTGCCGGCTGCAGAACCTCTTGCGTCGCGCCTCTCCCCTATTGGCGGACATGTCCGGGGCGACCTCGACCGCCCGGTCAGCAAGAATAAAAACGGATATCGTTCCTGCGCGATTCGCTTCGCCGCCCGCCGGCTGGTGCCGTGATTACCGATCGCGGCGTCCGCACCGCCGCCCGCCTGTCGCCCTCGACCGCCTCGCCGGATCGCTGGAGCCGGAAGGCAAGGAAGACATGGTGGACCGGATGGTGCCTGGAACTGCCGTGTGGAACCCGGATGCGCGGGGATAGGGTCGGTCGTTCAATCGGTCGGTCTTCAATCGATGAGTCGTTCGAAAGCCACCGGACCCTTGGGCAGGCACCTCTGGAAACCGGTGCCGCCTGGCGATGCCACGATGAAAGGCGTGGCGCGTTATCGCTGTTCCCGGGATTGTATGGCATACACGGGCGCCGCCGCAACCGATTTGCTTGCCGGGGCTCGCGCGGGCGCGGCGCCCGCGTCCGCCTCAGAACACCAGGCAGAAGCCGTGTGCGGCAAGCGTGTCGGGCAGCGTGGCGGCCCGCACCACGCCGGCGGCGCCGAATATCGCGATGGCGGCGCCGGCACCGAGCCGGAACGCCGGGCGGCGCGACAGGCGCCGCAGATAGCCGGACAGCCCGGACAGCATCAGCAGATTGGGCAGCGTGCCGAGCCCGAACACCCCCATCACAAGTGCGCCCGACGGGGCGCTGCCGGCCAGCAGCGCCAGCGCCAGCGCCCCGTACACCATGCCGCAGGGGACCAGTCCCCAGGCCAGGCCGATGCCGAATCGGCGTGCCAGCACGTGGTTCCCCGTGCCGCCGGATGCCCTGCGGAACGCCATGGACAGCGCGCCGGTGCGGCGGCCCATCCGCCCGAGCAGGCGCTCGGCCAGTCCGGAGCCGGGCACGCCGGTGCCCAGCATGGCGAGGCCCGACACCAGCAGCATCGCGCTGCCCGCCCCGAACAGCCAGCGCTGCACCGGCAGATACTGGGTCTTCCACGCGGCGGCGCCCAGCGCGCCCAGCGCCGCGCCCAGCACCATATAGGTCAGCAGGCGGCCGGCGTGCATGGCGAGCTGCTCCACGAGCCAGTCGCGCGGCCGCCGCCGCACGACCGCCGGCACCACGGTGACAGCGCCCCGGGCGCCGGATTCGGCCGCCAGCGCGATGCCGCCGCACATGGCGGCGCAGTGGACACCGCCCAACAGTGCCATCAAAAATACGCTGGAGAGGACGGCCGCGGTCACGGTGTGCCCCCATCGGCGTCACATGGCAAGTTAGAATCGCGGTATTGCCCGCCCGGGCGCATGGCGCATGCCGTGTCCGCGCCATCGGCGTTGGCCGCACCGTCGATCGCAGGGCTGCCTGCACCGTTTTCCATTACAGGTCCACCTTGCTGACTTCCATTCCGGTTTCCGAACATTCGCCGCGCTGCTCCACCTGCTCGCTCGGACAGCTCTGCCTGCCGGTCGGCATGACGGCGCAGGATCTGCAGAAAATGGATGCGCTGGTGCAGGACCGCATCCGCGTGCGCAAGGGCGAGACGCTGTACCGCCTGGGCGAGCCGCTGACCGCGGTGTACGCGGTGCGCTTCGGCACGCTGAAGACGCACGTGACGATGGAAGACGGCCGCTCCCAGGTCACGGGCTTCTACCTGCCCGGCGAGGTGGTGGGGCTCGACGGCTTCGCCGAGATGCAGCATGCCTCGGACGCGACCGCGCTGGAGGACACCGAGGTCTGCGTGGTCCGCTACGACGAGATGCAGACGCTGTCCGCATCCCTGCCCTCGCTGCAGCACCAGTTCATGCGGCTGATGAGCAAGGAGATCACGCAGGACCAGGTCATGCTGATCACGCTGGGTTCCATGCGCGCCGAGGAGCGGCTGGCCGGCTTCCTGGTCAACCTGTCCGAACGCCTGCGGGCGCGCGGCTACTCCCCTTCCGAGTTCGTGCTGCGCATGAGCCGCGAGGAGATCGGCAGCTACCTGGGCCTGAAGCTGGAGACCGTCAGCCGCCTGTTCTCGCGCTTTGCCGAGGCGGGCCTGATCCAGATCCGCCAGCGCCACGTGAAGCTGGTGGACATGGACGGCATCAAGCAGCTCGTCGGCAAGTCCTGCTGAAGCGTTCCCCGCGCACGCCGCGGCCCGGGCCGTCATTGCCGCCATCGCCGCATCACTCCAGTTCGTCCGTGTCCCGCAGGCTCGCGGGCAGCGTGAACAGCGTCAGCCCGCTCGAGATCGCGCACAGCGCCCACGCGAGCAGGAATCCCACCGTATAGACCGCCTCGCGGGAGGCCTGCACCGGCTGCCCGAGCACGTGCACGTCGCCCGGGTCCACCACGGCGAAGACCACCGCGCATGCCACGCCCGCGGCGAGAAAGCCGGGCCACAGCACCCACATCAGCCAGCGCCACCTCATGGCCGCCCCGCCGTCCGCGTGTCCGCCGCCGGCGCCTGCGCGCCGGACGCGCGGCCGGCCTGCTCGATCACCAGTCCGCGCCGCTGCACGCCGTCCACGATGGGCGTATCCGCGTGCTGCATGGCCAGCCAGATGGTGACGGCGCAGCCGGCCATCGCCACCAGCGGGCCGCTCATCAGCAGCCACGGCCACGGCTCCTTCCACCAGGGCCTGCCACTGTCCGTTTGTTCGATCTGCATTGCCGCTCCTTGTTGTCGGGCGATGAGGTTCATGGATTGCGCGGGACGATGAAGCTGGTCGCCTCGCGGATCTCGGGCCGCTGCCCGCCGGCGGTCTCGCCGACCACGCTCACCTCGATCTTGTGCGTGCCGCGCGAGGCGTTCTCGATCGGCACCCTGACCCGTACCGGCAGCAGGCGGTTGGAGACCGGCTCGAGCCGCGCCGCCGCGTCGTCGTACTCGATGGCGATGCCGGGCAGCGCGTCGCTGTCCGCGCTAATCGCAATGCGCATCGGCGCCTCGGTCGTGTTGATCAGCTGCAGGCGGTAGACGTTCTCGATCCAGCGCCCGTCCACCTCGCGCCCCAGCGTGCCGCGGTCGCGGATGATGTCGACCTTCAGTGGGCTGCGCATCGCCAGCGACACCAGGAAGCCGGCGATCAGCGCAAGCCACAGCGCGGCATACAGCATCGTGCGCGGACGCAGCAGCCGCCTGCGCGCCGCGCTGGCCGACAGCCCCTGGCGCATGGCGTTCTCCGACGTGTAGCGGATCAGTCCGCGCGGGTACGCCATCTTGTCCATCACCTGGTCGCATGCATCGATGCAGGCGCCGCAGCCGATGCACTCGTACTGCAGCCCGTCGCGGATGTCGATGCCGGTGGGGCAGACCTGCACGCAGATGCTGCAGTCCACGCAGTCGCCCAGGCCAAGCTGCCGCGGATCGGCCTTGCGCGAGCGGCCGCCGCGCGCTTCGCCGCGGCCCTCGTCGTAGGTCACGACGAAGGTGTCCTTGTCCACCATGACGCTCTGGAAGCGCGCGTAGGGACACATGTACTTGCACACCTGCTCGCGCATGAAGCCCGCGTTGCCCCAGGTGGCGAAGGCGTAGAACAGCATCCAGAAGCCTTCCCACGGCCCCAGCGAGAAGTGCAGCACCGCGCCGCCGAGCTCGCGCACCGGCGAAAAGTAGCCGACGAAGGTAAAGCCGGTCCACAGCGCGATCGCCACCCACGCGCCGTGCTTGGCCGCCTTCAGGCGCAGCTTGCGCAGGCTCCACGCATCGCCGTCGAGCCGGATGCGGGCGATGCGGTCGCCCTCGACCCTGCGCTCGATCCACATGAAGATCTCGGTGTAGACCGTCTGCGGACAGGCATAGCCGCAGAACAGGCGCCCGGCAATGGCGGTAAAGAGGAACAGCGCCAGCGCGGAGATCACCAGCAGCACCGCGAGATAGATCACGTCCTGCGGCCACATGACCAGGCCGAACAGGTAGAACTTGCGCGCCCCCAGGTCGAACAGCACGGCCTGGCGGCCGTTCCACTGCAGCCACGGCATGCCGTAGAACACCAGCTGCGTCAGGATCACCATCCACACCCGCCAGCGCGAGAACGCGCCGGTGACCGAGCGGGGATAGATCTTGCGGCGGACCTCGTACAGCGAGGTTTCGGTGGGCTCGTCCGCGCCCGAGGCCGGGCGCAGAGGCCGCCAGTCGGGGGCGTTCATCGCTGACCGCCCTTCCCGCGCGCCGGCGTTCCGGATCCGGGGGCGTCGCTCATTGCCGCGCTCCCGACGTATTGGACAGACCCCACACGTAGGCCGTCAGCATGCGGATGCGCTCGGGCGTCAGGATGTCCTCGTGCGCCGGCATGCGGTTGTCGCGGCCCTTCAGGATGGCCTCGACGATGCTGGCCTCCGAGCTGCCGTACAGCCAGACCTTGTCGCTCAGGTTGGGCGCGCCCAGCGCGGCGTTGCCCTTGCCGCTGGCGCCATGGCAGGCGGCGCAGGTGGTCTTGAAGACCGGCTCGCCGCGCGCCACGCGGATCGGATCGCTGGCCAGGCCCGACAGCGAGCGCACGTACTGCGCCACGTCGCCGGCCTGCTTCGCATCCACCGCGCCCGCGAACGACGGCATCATGCCGTGGCGGCCCTTGGCGATGGTCTGCGCGATGGTGTCCGGATCGCCCCCGTAGAGCCAGTCGGTGTCGCTCAGGTTCGGATAGCCGCGGCTGCCCCGCGCGTCCGAGCCGTGGCACTGCGCGCAGGTGTTCAGGAACAGGCGCTGCCCGATCTCGCGCGCCTGCGGGTCGGCCGCCACCTGCTTGATGTCCATCGACAGGTACTTGGCGTAGACCTCGTTCTGGCGCGCTTCCGCGGCCTTGCGATGCTCGGCGAGCTCCACGCGCGACGAGGTCTCGAGCATGCCCGGATACGAGCCCAGGCCCGGATACAGCAGCAGGTACGACAGGCCGAACACGCAGGCCAGCAGGAACATCCACGCCCACCAGCGCGGCAGCGGATTGTTCAGTTCGCGCAGGTCGCCGTCCCACACGTGGCCGGTGTCGTCGGCGGGTCCGTCGCCCGCCATGGTGCGCTGGGAGAACAGCAGCCACACGCACCAGCCGATGCCGGCCAGCGCGATGGCGGCGATGTAGTAGCTCCAGAAGTCGGAAAAGAAATCACTCATGACAGGTTGTTCCTGCTGGATGGGTTGGTCGCGACGGTGCCGGCGGGGCCCTCATCGGGCAAGGCGAACGGCAGCATCGCGGATTCGCGGTTGGCGCGCTGGCGTCCGGACGACCAGGCCCACCAGCAGATGCCGATGAAGGCGGCGAACGACACCACCGTGGAGATGGCGGCAAGCATGGCCATCGCTTACTCCTTCGCGAGCGCGGCCGCGGCGGCCACGTCGGCGCGCACATTGCGCTTGTTGATGCCAAGGCCCTGCAGGTACGCGACCAGCGCGTCCTCTTCGGTCTTGCCCGCGAGCTGCTCGGGCGCGTCGGCGATCTCGGCGTCGGAGTACGGCACGCCGAGCCGGCGCAGCGCCTGCATGCGGGCGGCGATATCGTCGGTGCGCAGCGCCGTGCGCTCCAGCCACGGGTACGACGGCATCACCGATTCCGGCACCAGGTCGCGCGGATTGCGCAGGTGGACGCGCTGCCAGTCATCGGAGTAGCGGCCGCCCACGCGGGCCAGGTCGGGGCCGGTCCGCTTGGAGCCCCACAGGAAGGGGTGGTCGTATACCGCCTCGCCGGCCGTCGAGTAGTGGCCGTAGCGTTCCACCTCGGCCTGCAGCGTGCGCACCTGCTGCGAATGGCAGCCCACGCAGCCTTCGCGGATATAGATGTCCCGGCCCATCAGGCGCAGCGGCGAATACGGCGTGATGCCGGCCTCGGGCTTGGTGGTGGAGTGCTGGAAAAACAGCGGGACAATCTGCACGAGCCCGGCGATGCTGACCACGAGGATGGTGCAGACGATCAGCCAGCCGATATTCTTCTCCAGCGTCTCGTGCGTGAAGAAGCGTCGATTTTCTGACATCGTTTTTCTTCCTGGATATTCAGTGAGCCACGTTGGCGGCAAGGCCCGTGGGAACCGGCGCGTCGAAGGCGGGCTTGCCGGCGATGGTCTTGGCCACGTTCCACGCCATCATCAGCATGCCGGCGAGGAAGCACAGGCCACCGAGCAGGCGGATCAGGTAGAACGGGTACTTGGCCTTGACCGCTTCCACGAAGGCATAGGTGAGCGTGCCGTCCGGCTGCGTGGCGCGCCACATGAGCCCCTCCATCACGCCGGCGATCCACATCGAGGCGATATAGAGCACCACGCCGATGGTGGCGACCCAGAAGTGCCACTCCACCATGCGCATGCTGTACATGCGCTGCTGGCCGAACAGGCGCGGCACCAGGTAGTACAGCGAGCCGATGGAGATCATCGCGACCCAGCCCAGCGCGCCGGAGTGCACGTGGCCGATGGTCCAGTCCGTGTAGTGGGACAGCGAGTTGACGGTCTTGATCGACATCATCGAACCCTCGAAGGTCGACATGCCGTAGAAGGACAGCGCCACCACCAGGAACTTGAGGATGGGATCGGTGCGCAGCTTGTGCCAGGCACCGGACATGGTCATGATGCCGTTGATCATGCCGCCCCAGGACGGCGCCAGCAGGATCAGCGAGAACACCATGCCCAGCGACTGCGCCCAGTCGGGCAGCGCGGTGTACTGCAGGTGGTGGGGGCCGGCCCACATGTAGGTGAAGTTCAGGGCCCAGAAGTGGACGATCGACAGGCGGTACGAGTAGATCGGGCGGCCGGCCTGCTTGGGGATGAAGTAGTACATCATCCCGAGGAAGCTGGTCGTGAGGAAGAAGCCCACGGCGTTATGGCCGTACCACCACTGGATCATCGCGTCCTGCACGCCCGCATACGCGGAGTAGGACTTCCACATCGAGGCCGGCATCTCGATGTTGTTGACGATATGCAGGATCGCGATGGTCAGGATGTACGCGCCGAAGAACCAGTTCGCGACGTAGATATGCCGCGTCTTGCGCTTGATGATGGTGCCGAAGAAGACGATGGCGTAGGCCACCCAGACCGCCGTGATCAGCAGGTCGATGGGCCACTCCAGTTCCGCGTACTCCTTCGACGTGGTGATGCCCATCGGCAGCGTGATGGCCGCGGCCACGATGACCAGCTGCCAGCCCCAGAAGGTGAAGGCCGCCAGCGGCGCGCAGAACAGCCGCGCCTGGCAGGTACGCTGCACCACGTAGTACGACGTGGCGAACAGCGCGCAGCCGCCGAAGGCGAAGATCACCGCGTTGGTATGCAAGGGACGCAGGCGGCCGAACGACAGCCACGGCGTATTGAAGTTGAGTTCGGGCCAGATCAGTTGCGCGGCCAGCAGGACACCGACGGCCATGCCGACGATGCCCCATACCACGGTCATGACGGCGAACTGCCGCACCACCCCGTAGTTGAAGGTTTCCGCGCGCGCGGGAGCTTGCGCCCCGCTGAAGGTGCCCGCGTGCGAGCCCGCGGCTGTGACATCCATGAAAAGACCCCCGAGTTGATAGTGAACATCGATGCGATGACGCCACTTTAGGAACTTGGGGAAGCGGCCGCGTTGATCTGCATCAAGCGGCCGCGAGAGGAAGGGAACCCGGGGAAAAGCGCGGCGAGAAGCGGCCTGCGCGCGATGCGCGGCCGCAACAGCGGCCCGCGCTCAGGGCTTGTCGTTGTCGAGCAGGATGGCCTCGGCCGGGCGGTCGAGGTCGTCGTACTGGCCCGCATGCACGGCCCACCACAGCGCGCCGGCGATCGCGCCGACCAGCACCAGGCTCATGGGCACCAGCAGATAGAGCGTTTCCATGCGTTCAGTTCTCCCGGGCCGCACCGGCGCGCAGCAGCCGCCAGGCGTTGGCGACCACCAGCAGCGAGGACAGCGACATGCCCACGCCCGCCATCCACGCGCTGACATGTCCGCCGGCGGCCAGCGGAATCGCGACCACGTTGTAGGCGAAGGCCCAGCCCAGGTTCTGCCGCACCACGCGGCGCGTGGCGCGCGCCACCGCCAGCGCGTGTGCGATCTCGTCGATGCCGTCGTGGGTCAGCACCGCGTCCGCCCCGGCCTGCGCCAGCGGCGCGCCGCTGCCGATGGCGATGGCCACCTGCGCCTGGGCCAGCACCGGCGCGTCGTTGATGCCGTCGCCCACCGCCAGCACGATGGCGCCCTGCCGCTGCAGCGCGGCCACGTAGTCGCGCTTGCCTTCGGGGCCGACCTGCCCGTGCTGGCGCTCGATGCCGAAATGCGTGGCCCACCAGCGCACGGTCGGGGCGCTGTCGCCCGACACCAGATGGCACGTCACGCCCTGCCGGCGCAGCCGCGCGAGCAGCCGTCCCGTGGCGCGGCGCTCCACATCGGCCAGCACGAACAGCGCCAGCCAGCCGTGCGCATCGCCCAGCCACACCGGCGTGGCGCCGTGGTGCAGGCTGGCGGCGAACTGGCCGTCGTTGGGCGGCGCCGCGCCGGGACACAGGCCGCCGACGAATTCCTTGCTGCCCAGCCGCACCAGGCGGCCGTCGACCCTGGCTTCGATGCCCTGCCCGGGCACGTTTCGCAGGCCCGCGGCCGGCGCCGCCACGGGCTCGACGCCCCGGCGCCGCCCCGCCTCGACAATGGCCCGCGCAATGGGGTGCTCGCCGCTTTGCTCCAGGGCGCACGCCAGCGTCAGGCACTGCCGCTCGTCGGCCCCGCCCACGGCAAAGATGCCGGCCACGGCGAAGCGGCCTTCGGTCAGCGTGCCGGTCTTGTCCAGCACCACGTCGGTCACGCGCGCCAGCGTCTCGAGCGTGTGGCCGCGCGTGAGCAGCAGGCCCCGGCGCGACAGCGCGGCGCCGGCCGCGGCCAGCGCCGCCGGCGTGGCCAGCGACAGCGCGCACGGACAGCTGACCACCAGGACCGCCACGGTGACCGGCAGCACCCGGGACGGATCGATCCACCACCACGCCAGCGCGGTCGCCGCGGCCAGCAGCAGCAGCGCCGCCACGAACCAGCCGGCCACGCGGTCGGCCAGCGCGGCCAGCCGTGGCTTTTCGGCGAGCGCGCGGTCCAGCACCGCGACGATCTCCGCCAGCCGCGTGCCGGCGCCGAGCCTGTCGACACGGATCTCCAGCGGGCTGGCGGCGTTGAAGCAGCCGGCCAGCACCGCGTCGCCGACGCCGCGCGGCACCGGGCGGCTCTCGCCGGTCAGCATCGATTCGTCCAGTTCGCTGCGGCCGGTGAGCACCTCGCCGTCCACCGGCACGATTTCGCCGGCCCGCACGCGGATGCGCTCGCCCGCGCGCAGCCGCGCCACCGGCACGCGCTCGGCCTGCCCGTCCGGCCCCAGGCGTTCGCAGGTCGCCGGCAACTGGCGCGCCAGCATCTCGGCGCCGCTGCGCGAGGCCTGCCGCACGCGTAGCTCCAGATAGCGCGCGAGCAGCAGCAGCGCCACGAACATCGTCACGGAATCGAAGTACACCTCGCCGCTGCCGCGCAGCGTGGCCACCGCGCTGGCCGCGAACGCCGCCGCCAGGCCCAGGGCCACCGGCACGTCCATGCCGACATGGCGCCGGCGCACGCTGCGCCAGGCGCCGGCAAAAATCGGCGAGGCCGAGTAGAACATCACCGGCAGCGTCAGCGCGAAGCTGGCCCAGCGCATCAGCTGCAGGTGCCCGGCGTCGATGGTGCCCTCATGGGTGTAGACCGGCCACGCGTACATCATGACCTGCATCATGCCCAGCATCGCCACCGCCATCCGCATCAGCAGGCCGCGGCGCTGGGCCTTCTCGTGCCGGTCGGTGCGCGATACCTCGAAGGGCCACGCCAGGTAGCCGATGTCCGCCAGCGCCGCCAGCAGCGCCGATACCGGCTGCTCGGCCGCGCGCCAGCGCACCAGCACACGCCGGGTCGCGACGTTGGCGACCACCGATTCCACGCCGGGCAGGCGCGAGAGCTGCTGCTCGATCAGCCAGGCGCAGGCGGCGCAGCGGATGCCTTCGGGCGCCAGCGTGATTTCGGCGCGGCCGCCCTCCAGCGGACGCACGAACTGCGCGTGCAGCTCCTCGGTATCGTAGGCCGGCCACAGCGCCGCGGCCTCGTCGCGCGCGGCGCCGTCGAGCGGGCGCGAGAAGCGCGCCTCGCCGTCGTAGAGATGGCCGAAGCCGGCGTCGTGCAGCGTCAGCGCCAGCGACTGGCAGCCGCCGCAGCAAAAGGTCCGTTCGGCGCCGTCGACCGCGGCGCGCAGCGGCGCCTTGCCCGCCGGCTGTCCGCAATGGAAGCAGCACGCGACGGGCGCACAGGTGCCCGCCGCGGGCACCAGCGGCAAGGGAGCAACGGAAGCGAACAGAGAATGGGATGGCGGCATCGAGACCCTTTTTTACCCGGCGCATCGTAGCGCCCGGGCGGTCCAGCCGCCTTGATGCAGATCAAGTACCGGTGCCGGCCGCTCAGGCCAGCGCGGTATCCACCGTGCGCCGGGGCGCCTCGACGTACTCGCGGGACTGCATCTCGATGATGCGCGACACGGTGCGGTGGAATTCGTTGGCCATCTGCCCCTCGACATACAGCTCGTCGGCCGGCACCTCGGCCGACATCAGCAGCTTGACCTTGTGGTCGTAGAACACGTCGATCAGCCAGGTGAAGCGGCGCGCCTCCGACGACATGCGCGGCGTCATCTTCGGCACGTCCGACAGGATCACCGTGTGAAAGCGCGACGCCAGCTCCAGGTAGTCGTTCTGCGAGCGCGGGCCGCCGCACAGCGTCGCGAAGTCGAACCACACCACCCCATCGGCCTTGCGCAGCGCCTGCAGCTCGCGGTGCTCGATATGCAGCAGCGGCGACTCGTCGGCGACGCCCGCGATGGTGGTGAAGGCGGCCCGCAGCGCCGCGCTGGCCTCCTGCCCCAACGGCGTGTGGTACGCCTGCACCTGTTCCAGCGCCCGCTTGCGGTAGTCGATGCCGGCGTCCACGTTCAGCACGTCCAGCTTCTGCTGCAGCAGCGCGATGGCGGGCAGCACGCGGTCGCGGTGCAGGCCGTCGGTATAGAGCAGGTCGGGACGGTAGTTCGACGTCATGACGAACTGCACGCCGTTGACGAACAGCTGGTCCAGCAGCCGGTGCATGATCATCGCGTCGGCCACGTCGCTGATATGGAATTCGTCGAAGCAGATCAGGCGGTATTTGCGCGCGACCCGTTTGGCCAGCTCGTCGAGCGGATCGGGACGGCCGCGCAGCTCTTCGAGCTGGCGATGCACCTCGCGCATGAACTCGTGGAAATGCAGCCGCGTCTTGCGCACCACCGGCACGCAATGGAAAAAGCTGTCCATCAGGAAGGACTTGCCGCGCCCCACCCCGCCCCACAGGTACACGCCCTTCGGCACCTCCGGTCGCACCAGCCACTTCTTCAGCGTGCTGCTGCGGCGGCTCTTGTATTCCACCCATTCGTCATAGCAACGCTGCAGGCGGGCGACGGCCTGCAACTGCGCCTCGTCGGGCTGGTAGCCGCGCTGCCTGAGTTCGTTGTGGTAGTACTCGGTGACGTTCATGGGGTGAAATGGGTCAATCGTCGGGCGTACAAATACACGCTGGTGTGCTTCCCTCTCCCGCTGGCGGGAGAGGGGTTGGGGCTGAGGGTGACGGTGTACCAGGGCCGATGGTGTTCGGTTTACCTGGCGGCAGGTCTGATTGCGGTCCGCGCGAGCACCAAACCCATCGCATCCGGCGTTCACCCTCACCCCGGCCCCTCTCCCGCTGGCGGGAGAGGGGAGCAAAGCGAAAACTCACCTGGCCCCGCTGGCGGGAGAGCGGAGCAAAGCAAAAAAAAGCGCGCCGCGGATGCGACGCGCCGTCGCGCGCAAGGGAAGCACGCCTCCCCGGCGCGCGCCGTCTTACATATTGAGCTGACGCTTGTCCACGGCCAGCGCGGCTTCGCGCATGACTTCGGACATCGACGGGTGCGGATGGCAGACGCGGCCGATATCTTCGCTCGCGGCCTTGAATTCCATCGCCACCACGGCTTCGGCCACCAGGTCGGAGGCGTTGGCCGCGACGATATGCACGCCGAGGATCTCGTCGGTCTTGGCGTCGGCCAGCATCTTGACGAAGCCGTCCGAAGCGCCCATGCCCAGCGCACGGCCGTTGGCCATGAACGGGAACTGGCCCGACTTGTACTCGCGGCCTTCGGCCTTGAGCTGCTGCTCGGTCTTGCCGACCCAGGCGATTTCCGGGTAGGTGTAGATCACCCAGGGCACGCAGTTGTAGTCGATGTGCGGCTTCTGGCCGACGATGCGCTCGGCCACGGCCACGCCCTCGTCTTCCGCCTTGTGCGCCAGCATCGGGCCGCGCACCACGTCGCCGATGGCCCACAGGCCCGGCACGCTGGTGGCGCAGTGGTCGTCCACCGGAATGAAACCGCGCTCGTCGGTACCGAGGCCGACCTTGTCCAGGCCCAGCTTGTCGGTGTTGGGCACGCGGCCGACCGACACGATCAGGCGGTCGACTTCCAGCGTCTGCGCGGCGCCGTCCTTGTCGGTATAGCTGACGGTGACGTTGTTCTTGCCGGTCTTGACTTCGTTGACCTTGACGCCGAAGTTGAACTTCAGGCCCTGCTTGGTCAGCAGCTTCTGGCCTTCCTTGGCCACGCCTTCGTCGGCGGCGCCCAGGAACGTCGGCAGCGCTTCCAGCACGGTCACGTCCGCACCGAGGCGGCGCCACACCGAGCCCAGCTCCAGGCCGATCACGCCGGCGCCGATCACGCCCAGCTTCTTCGGCACCTCGGCGAACTTCAGCGCGCCCTCGTTATCGGCGATCAGCACGTTGTCGACCGGAATGCCCGGCAGATGGCGCGCCTTGGAGCCGGTGGCGATGATGACCTGCTTGGCCGTCACGACTTCGGTGCCGTCCTTGCCGGCCACTTCCACCTGGAAGCCGTCGGCGTTCTTGCCGACGAACGAGCCGTGGCCCTTGAGCAGCGCGACCTTGTTCTTGCGGAACAGGAACTCGATGCCCTTGGTCATCTTGCCGACGATATCGTCCTTGCGCTTGAGCATCTTGGCGATATCGACCTTGACGTCGCCCACGGTGATGCCGTGCGCGCCCAGGTGGTGCTGGACGTTCTCGTACTCTTCCGACGAGGCCAGCAGCGCCTTGGACGGGATGCAGCCCACGTTCAGGCAGGTGCCGCCCAGGCGCGGTTCGCCCTTGGGATCGTCATAGGGGTTGTCTTCGCAGCAGGCCACGTTCAGGCCCAGCTGGCCGGCGCGGATCGCGGCGATGTAGCCGCCGGGGCCGGCGCCGATCACCAGCACATCGAATTGTTTGCTCATGGGAATTCCTAAGTCGAGTCTCGCGCGCCGCCGCCGCGGCCGGCACCGGGCCGGCTCGTGGCGGTGGCGCGACCGCGCGTTCTGCCCTTACAGGTCCAGCAGCAGGCGTGCCGGATCTTCCAGCGCTTCCTTCATGGCCACCAGGCCGAGGACGGCTTCGCGGCCGTCGATGATGCGGTGGTCGTAGGACATGGCGAGGTAGTTCATCGGACGGATCACGATCTGGCCGTCTTCCACCACGGCGCGGTCCTTGGTCGCGTGCACGCCAAGGATGGCCGATTGCGGCGGGTTGATGATCGGGGTCGACAGCATCGAACCGAAGGTGCCGCCGTTCGAGATCGAGAACGTGCCGCCGGTCAGCTCTTCCAGCGACAGCTTGCCGTCGCGGGCCTTGGCGCCGAACTCGGCGATCTTCTTCTCGATGTCGGCCAGGCTCATCTGGTCGGCGTTGCGCAGGATCGGCACCACCAGGCCACGCGGCGAGCCCACGGCGATACCGATGTCGAAGTAGCCGTGGTACAGGATGTCGTTGCCGTCGACCGAGGCGTTGATGATCGGGTACTTCTTCAGCGCGTGGACCGCGGCCTTCACGAAGAACGACATGAAGCCGAGCTTGACGCCGTGTTCCTTCTCGAAGCGGTCCTTGTACTTGGCGCGCAGGTCCATCACCGGCTTCATGTTCACTTCATTGAAGGTGGTGAGGATGGCGTTGGTCGATTGCGACTGGATCAGGCGCTCGGCGATACGGGCGCGCAGGCGGCTCATCGGCACGCGCTCTTCCGGGCGGTCGCCCAGCGCGGCGAAGTCCACCGGGGTCGACACCTGCTGCAGCGCCGGCTTGGCGGCGGCCGGAGCCGGCGCGGGCGCGGCCTTGGCGGCCGGGGCCGAACCGGCGGCGAGCACGTCGCCCTTGGTGATGCGGCCATCCTTGCCGGTGCCGGCGACCTGGCCCGGCTGCAGGTTGGCTTCAGCCATCAGCTTGGCGGCCGAGGGCATGGCCACGCCACCGGCGGCTGCCGGGGCCGGGGCGGCGGCCGTCGAGCCGGCGACCGGCTTGGCGGCGTCGGCGGCGGCCGGAGCCGGAGCGGCAGCGGCGGGAGCCGCGGCGCCAGCGGTGGCTTCGGTATCGATCTTCGCGATGATCTCGTCGGCAACCACGGTATCGCCGTCATTCCTGATGATCTGCGACAGCACGCCGGCGGACGGCGCCGGCACTTCGAGCACGACCTTGTCGGTCTCGATCTCGATCAGGATTTCGTCCTGGGCGACAGCTTCGCCAGGCTTCTTCTTCCAGTTCAGCATGGTCGCTTCGGCGACCGATTCGGACAGTTGCGGAACCTTGACGTCAACAATAGCCATGGTTGGTATTTCCTTGTTGTATGCGTGTGATCTTGGGGCGGGCAGCAAAAAAACATGGCGGCGCGCCCTCGGCGCATGCCGCCATGTTCATCCCGGTCATTTGGACAGTACGAAGCCCTTCAGCTTGGCAAAGGCCGCATCCAGCAGCGCCTTCTGCTGCTCGTTGTGCTTGGCGTAGTAGCCCACCGCCGGCGAGGCCGAGGCGGGACGACCGGCGTAGCCGAGCTTCTGGCCTTCCGTCATGTTTTCCATGATGTAGTGCTGGACGAAGAACCAGGCGCCCTGGTTCTGCGGCTCGTCCTGGCACCACACGATTTCGGTGACGTTCGGATACTTCTTGAGCTCGGCGGCCAGCGCCTTGTGCGGGAACGGATAGAGCTGTTCCATGCGGATGATGGCCACGTCGTTGGCGCCGCGTTCCTTGCGGGTGGCAACCAGGTCGTAGTACACCTTGCCCGAGCACATGATCAGGCGCTTGACCTTGGCCGCGTTCAGTTCCTCGTGCTCCGGAATCACGGTCTGGAAGTGGCCGTTGGCCAGTTCCGAGAGCGACGAGACCGCATCCTTGTTACGCAGCAGCGACTTCGGCGTCATGATCACCAGCGGCTTGCGGAACAGACGGATCATCTGGCGGCGCAGCAGGTGGAAGATCTGGGCCGGCGTGGTCGGCTGGCAGACCTGCATGTTGTGGTCCGCGCAAAGCTGCAGGAAACGCTCGATACGGGCGGAGCTGTGTTCCGGACCCTGGCCTTCGTAGCCGTGCGGCAGCATCAGCGTCAGGCCCGAGGCGCGGCCCCACTTCACTTCGCCCGACGAGATGAACTGGTCGATCACGACCTGCGCACCGTTGACGAAGTCGCCGAACTGGGCTTCCCAGATGACCAGCGCGTTCGGCTCGGCCGTCGAGTAGCCGTATTCGAAGCCGAGCACGGCCTCTTCCGACAGCACCGAGTCGATCACCGTGAACGGCGCCTGGCCTTCGGAGACGTTCTGCAGCGGCACATAGGTGCCGGCATCCCAACGCTCGCGGTTCTGGTCGTGCAGCACGGCATGGCGGTGGGTGAAGGTGCCGCGGCCGGCGTCCTGGCCGGTGATGCGCACCGGGTAGCCCGATGCCACCAGCGAGGCGAAGGCCAGATGCTCGCCCATGCCCCAGTCCAGCGGCTGGTCGCCACGGCCCATGTTGGCGCGGTCCTTGACCACGCGCTCCACCAGCGGATGCAGCTTCAGGTGCTCGGGGATCGTGGTGATCCGCTCGGCCAGGCGCTTCAGTTCGGTCACCGGCACGGCGGTGTCGGCGGCGTCCGTCCACTTGCGGTTCAGGAACGGCATCCAGTCCACGGCGAACTTGTTCTTGAAGTTCGACAGCACCGGGTCGACCGTATGCTTGCCCGCGTCCATGGCCGCGCGGTATTCCTTGACCAGCTCGTCGCCGAACTCGGCCGGCACCACGTTCTGCGTGGCCAGCTTGTCGGCGTACAGCTTGCGCGTGCCCGGATGCTGGGCGATCTTCTTGTACATCAGCGGCTGCGTGACCGCCGGGGTGTCCTGCTCGTTGTGGCCCAGCTTGCGGTAGCAGATGATGTCGACCACGACATCCTTCTTGAACTCCATGCGGAAGTCCACCGCCAGCTGCATCGCGAACACCACGGCTTCGGGATCGTCGCCGTTCACGTGCAGCACCGGAGCCTCGATCATCTTGACCACGTCCGTGCAATACAGCGTCGAACGCGAGTCGCGCGGATCGGAGGTGGTGAAGCCGATCTGGTTGTTGATGACGATGTGCATGGTGCCGCCCGTGCCGTAGCCGCGGGTCTGCGCCAGGTTCAGCGTCTCCATCACCACGCCCTGGCCGGCGAAGGCCGCGTCGCCGTGCACCTGCACGGGCAGCACTTCGCGATGGCCGGCGTCTTCGCCGCGGCGTTCCTGGCGGGCCTTGACCGAGCCTTCCACCACCGGGTTGACGATTTCCAGGTGCGACGGGTTGAACGCCAGCGACAGGTGCACCGGGCCGCCCGGGGTCGACACATCGCTGGAGAAGCCCTTGTGGTACTTGACGTCGCCGGCCGGCAGGTCGTCGACGTGCTTGCCTTCGAACTCGGCGAACAGGTCCGCCGGCATCTTGCCCAGCGTGTTGACCAGCACGTTCAGGCGGCCGCGGTGGGCCATGCCGATGACGATTTCCTGCACGCCCTTGCTGCCGCTGTGCTGGATCAGTTCATCCATCGCGGCGATAAAGACGTCGCCACCTTCCAGCGAGAAGCGCTTCTGGCCGACGTACTTGGTATGGAGGAAACGCTCCAGGCCCTCGGCGGCGGTCAGGCGCTCGAGAATGTGCTTCTTCTTGTCAGCGGTGAACACCGGCTTGGAACGCGTGGTTTCCAGGCGCTCCTGCCACCAGCGCTTCTGCGCCTGGTCGCTGATGTACATGAATTCGGCGCCGATGCTGCTGCAATACGTTTCGCGCAGGTTGTTGAGCAGCTCGCGCAGGCTCATCGTTTCCTTGCCGAAATAGGTATTGCTGGCGTTGAAAACGATATCGAGATCGCTTTCGGAGAAACCGTAGAAGGCCGGATCCAGGTCAGGCAGGGGCGGACGCTCCTGGCGCTGCAGCGGATCGAGATTGGCCCAGTGCGAACCGATATTGCGGTAGGCGGCGATCAGCTGCGTCGCGGCCACGCGCTTGCGGCCCATGTCCGCATCGGCGGAGGCGACGATGGTGCGGATCGGGCCCTGCTTGGCGCGCTCGGCGAACGAAGCGACGATCGGGGCGTGGGGAATATCGGGGGAATTGGAACCGTCGACGGCCGGCACGTTCTGCATCGCGTCGAAATACGCGCGCCAGTTGTCGGGGACCGAGGAGGGATTCTGGAGATAAGCCTCGTACAGCTCTTCCACATACGGGGCGTTACCGCCGAAGAGGTACGAATTGCTCTGGTACTGCTGCATCATGGGGCGCTCACTATTCTCCGGGAATGCCGGAGTTCAGCGGGTTTATCAACCTTCCGCGACACGGCTTGACCGGTTAGCGGATTGCAAACAACTCTTGGAGGCCGCCCCATTATGCAAACGGCACCAACACGGGTGCCGGAAACACGCTAAGCAGGAGGCCCGAAAGGGCAAGTTGTGCGGGGAAGGACCTAAGTCTTCACTGCGCGTAAGAATAGCACGTTTGCACAAATGTCCAGCACCTTTTCGTGATACGGAACGATTTTGCAACACGCGCCGGGATTCAGGCCGACGGGGGAATCAAATCCACCGCGTCGGTAATCAGCCCATCCAGCCCCCAATCCAGCAGTTGCGCCGCGCGGGCCGGGTCGTTGACCGTATAGCAGGCCACGCGAAACCCCGCTTCATGCGCGGCGGCGATGACTTGTGCATTCAGCTCGCGGTGATTGGCGTCCAGCGCCACGCACTCCAGCCGGCGCAGCCGCTCCAGCCAGTCGGCCGGCAGCCGGTCCAGCAGCAAGGCGCGCGGCAGGTCCGGCGCCACGGCGCGGGCCGCCTCCAGCGCCACCTCCGAGAACGAGGACAGCAGCGGCGGCACCTCGGCGCCGGCCCACAGCGACAGCGCATCGAGCGCCACCGCCGCGCCGGTGCGCGCCTCGGTGCCCGGCACGGGCTTGATCTCGATATTGACGTGCAGGCCGTTGGCGCGGGTATAGCGCGCCACCGCTGCCAGCGTGGGCATCGGCTCGCCGGCATAGGCGGGGCTGTGCCAGCCGCCGGCGTCCAGCTGCGCCAGTTCGGCGAAGGTAAGCGTGTCCATGCGGCCGCGGCCGCTCGTGGTGCGGTCCAGCGTCGCGTCGTGCAGCAGCATCGCCCGCCCGTCGCCCGAGAGCTTCACGTCGAACTCGAACATCCGGTAACCGAACGACGCCCCGTGGCGCATCGCCGCCAGGGTGTTTTCCGGCGCCAGCTTGCCCGCGCCGCGGTGGGCGATATGCCGCGGATACGGCCACGGGGCCAGCGATGCGGCGGCCGGCGCGGAAGAGGACGGGTTGGACGCGCTCATGCTCAGGCCTCGATGCGCTTGCCGGTGGTTACGTCGAAGAAGTGCAGATGGTCGGCCGACGCGGTGACCGGCAGGCGGTCGCCCGAGGCCACCCGCTGATGGCTCTCGAGCCGCACCACGACCGGCTGGCCGCCCAGCGTGCCGTAGGCGAACGAGTCGGCGCCCAGCGCCTCGACCACGCGCACATCGATATGGGCGATGGCCTGCTCGCTCGCGCACGGCTCGATGTGTTCCGGGCGCAGGCCCAGCAGCGCGCGCTCGGGCAGATGCAGGCCCATCGGCAGATGGCCCAGCGTGGCGTCGGTCACCGCGCCGTCGGCGCCGGTCACGCGCATCGCCACCTCGTCGCGCTGGCCGGCGTCGTTGCGGGCCACCGGCACCAGGTTCATCGGCGGCGAGCCGATGAAGCTGGCGACGAAGGTGCTGGCTGGCTTGCTGTAGACCTCCAGCGGCGTGCCGATCTGCTCCACCCTGCCCCCGTTGAGCACCATCATGCGGTCGGCCAGCGTCATCGCCTCGACCTGGTCGTGGGTGACATAGAGGCTGGTGGTGCGCAGCCGGCGGTGCAGCTCCTTCAGCTCCAGGCGCATCTGCACGCGCAGCTTGGCGTCCAGGTTCGACAGCGGTTCGTCGAACAGGAACACCGCCGGCTCGCGCACGATGGCGCGGCCCATGGCCACGCGCTGGCGCTGGCCGCCGGAGAGCTGGCGCGGCTTGCGCTCCAGCAGCGGACCCAGTTCGAGGATGCCGGCGGCGTGGCGCACGCGCTGGTCGATCTCGGCCTTGGCCATGCCGCGGATCTTCAGGCCGTAGGCCATGTTGTCGTACACGCTCATGTGCGGATAGAGCGCGTAGTTCTGGAACACCATCGCGATATCGCGCTCGGCCGGTTCCAGCTGGTTGACGACGCGGTCGCCGATATGGACCTCGCCGCCGGTGATCGTTTCCAGCCCCGCGACCATGCGCAGCAGCGTGGACTTGCCGCAGCCGGAGGGGCCCACGATCACGATGAATTCGCCGTCGGCGATTTCCATGTCGATGCCGTGCACGACGGCGACGTTGCCGGCGTAGGTCTTCTGTACGTTACGAAGCGACAGTTTTGCCATGTCTGATTCTTTGTTATTTCTCGGTTTCGACCAGGCCCTTGACGAACCATTTCTGCATCAGGATCACCACCACCGCGGGCGGGATCATGGCCAGCATCACGGTGGCCATCACCAGATTCCAATCGGTCGTGGCATCGCCGGAGCGCGAGATCATCTGGGTGACGCCCACCACCACCGGCGTCATCGACTTTTCCGTGGTGATCAGGAGCGGCCACAGGTACTGGTTCCAGCCGTAGATGAACTGGATCACGAACAGCGCCGCGATGCTGGTCTTGGACAGCGGCAGCAGCACGTCGCGGAAGAAGCGGATCGGACCGGCGCCGTCGATGCGCGCGGCCTCGGCCAGTTCGTCGGGGATGGTCAGGAAGAACTGCCGGAACAGGAAGGTGGCCGTCGCCGAGGCGATGATCGGCACCGTCAGCCCGAAGTAGCTGTTGAGCATGCCCAGGTCCGACACCACCTTGTAGGTCGGCAGGATGCGCACTTCCACCGGCAGCATCAGCGTGATGAAGATCATCCAGAAGAAGGTCTTGCGCAGCGGAAACTTGAAATACACCACCGCGAAAGCCGAGATGATCGAGATGGCGATCTTCCCGAGCGCGATGCCCAGCGCCATGATCATGCTGTTCATCAGCATCGTGGACACCGGCGCGGCCGCCACGCCCGTCCCGCCCTTGAACAGCACAGTCGCGTAGTTGGACAGGAAGTGGCTGCCCGGGATCAGCGTCATCGGCGCGTCCAGCACCTCCTCGGCGGTCAGCGTCGAGGCGACGAAGGTCACATAGACCGGGAACGCCACGATCACGATGCCGATGATCAGCACCAGGTGGGTCAGGAAATCCAGAAAAGGTCGTCGTTCTACCATGTTTGCTTGGCCATGTTCGTCAGGCTATCGGAGCGCCGCCGCGGGGGCGTCCGTTCAATACTGGACCTTGCGCTCCACGTAGCGGAACTGCACCACGGTCAGCGCGATCACGATCACCATCAGCACCACCGACTGCGCCGCGGAGCCACCGATGTCCATGCCGCGGAAGCCGTCGTGGAACACCTTGTACACCAGCGTATTGGTCGAGTTGAAAGGACCGCCGTGGGTCACCGCGTCGATGATCGCGAAGGTGTCAAAGAACGCGTACACCACGTTGATCACCAGCAGGAAGAAGGTGGTCGGCGACAGCAGCGGGAACACGATGGACCAGAAACGGCGCCACGGGCCAGCGCCGTCGATGGCCGAGGCCTCGATCAGCGACTTCGGGATGCTCTGCAATCCCGCGAGGAAGAACAGGAAGTTGTAGCTGACCTGCTTCCATGCCGCCGCGATGATCACCAGCAGCAGCGCCTGGTTGCCATTGAGCAGGAAGTTCCACTCGACGCCGCCCTTGCGCAGCGCGTACGCCACCACGCCCAGCGTGGGGTTGAACAGGAACATCCACAGCACGCCGGCCACGGCCGGCGCGACCGCATACGGCCAGATCAGCAGCGTCTTGTAGGCCATCGCCCCGCGCAGCACGCGATCCGCGAAGTAGGCCAACAGCAGCGCGAACGACATGCCCAGCAGCGCCACGCCGGCGGCGAACACGGCCGTGATGCGGAACGACTCCAGGTAGAGCGGGTCGTTCCACAGCGTGCGGAAGTTGTCCAGGCCGACGAACTCCAGGCTGATGCCGAAGGCGTCCTGCTGCAGCACGGACTGGTACAGGGCCTGGCCCGCGGGCCAGAAGAAGAAAATCAGCGTGATGGCGATCTGCGGCAGCACCAGCAGATACGGCAGCCATCGAGAACGGAACACGACCCGTTTTTCCATGCGCTATCAGTGTGAATGGGCGCCAGGGCTGCGGCGCCGAATCAGATCGGGCGCCAGCGCGCCCTTATGCTTGTCTTGTCGCCGCCGGGCGGAACCCGGCAAGCAAAACGGGCGGTAGTGTGATCCACCGCCCGTCGCACCGCCACCCCTGTGGAGGGGGGCGGCCATTCCGGCTGACCGCCGCGCTTATTCGCGCGCGGTCTTCTGGAAACGCTCCAGCAGCTCGTTGCCGCGCTTGACCGCGGTATCCAGCGCTTCCTTCGGCTCCTTCTTGCCGGCCCACACGGCTTCCAGTTCCTCGTCGACCACGGTACGGACCTGCACCATGTTGCCGAGGCGCACGCCGCGCGACTTGTCGGTGGTCTTGACGACCATCTGTTGCACCGACACGTCGGCACCGGGGTTCTTGTCGTAGTAGCCGGACTTCTTGGTCAGCTCATAGGCTTCCATCGTGACCGGCAGGTAGCCGGTGGCCTGATGCCAGTCCGCCTGGATCTCCGGGCGCGACAGGAAGGTAAAGAACTTGGCTACGCCCTTGTACTCCTCCGGCTTCTTGCCACCCATCACCCACAGCGAAGCGCCGCCGATGATGGTGTTCTGCGGCGCGCCCTCGACATCCGGATAGTACGGCAGCTGCGACACGCCGAACGCGAACTTGGCGTTCTTGCGGACGTTGGCGAGCGTCGCCGACGAACCGGTGAACATCGCGCATTCGCCGTTGTAGAACTTGCCCTGCGATTCCGCCTTGCGGCCGCCGTAGCTGAAATACCCCTTCTTGACCATGTCCTGCAGATTGCCGATGTGCTTGACGTGCAGCGGGGAGTTGAAGGCCAGGCGCGTATCGGTGCCGCCGAAGCCGTTGTTCTTGCTGGCGAACAGCGTGTTATGCCAGGCCGAGAAGCTCTCCAGGTGCACCCAGCCCTGCCAGTCGGTGGTGTAGGCGCAGTTGCCGCCCGAGGCCTTGATCTTGGCCGAATACTGCATTACCTCGGGCCAGGTCTTGGGCGGCTTGTTCGGATCCAGGCCGGCCTTCTTGAAGGCGTCCTTGTTGTAATAGAACACCGTGGTCGAGCTGTTGAACGGGAACGACAGCATCTCGCCCTTGGCCGACGTGTAGTAGCCCGCGACGGCCGGGATGTAGCGCTTCTGGTCGAACGATTCGCCGGCTTCCTTCATCACGGTGGAGACCGGCTTGATGGCGCCCTTGGCGCTCATCATGGTCGCGGTGCCCACTTCGAATACCTGCAGGATCGCGGGCGAGCCGCCCGCGCGGAAGGCCGCGATGCCGGCGGCCATGGTTTCGTCGTAGTTGCCCTTGTTGACCGGGACGACCTTGTAGTCGGACTGGCTGGCGTTGAACTTGTTGGCGATCTCGTTCACCTTGTCGTTCAGCGCGCCCTGCATGGCGTGCCACCACTGGATTTCCACGGCGGCCTGCGCCTGACCCGCACCGGCCATCAGCGCGATGGCGGCGAGCTTGAGTGCATTACGTTTGACGGACATCGACTTCACTCCTTTTCTTATTGCTTCATTCGGATCCAACGGACCCGAATCTATGTACTTTTTGTGACAGCCGGATGTTACATCGCCAAGGGATAAATGGAAATCCGAGCATTTCCCCCAATGTTTTCCCCCCTGGCGGGGTCCGAATGGGATATGACCGCACGGTGACATCGCCAAAACGGCGGGCCGGCCGGTACAATCCGCCGCCATGCAAGCACTGAGCACCCTCTCCCCCGCCGCCCTGCGCAAGGTGCGCGGCGTCCTGACCGATATCGACGGCACCCTCACCACCGACGGCCGGCTGCCGGCCTCGACCTACATGGCGCTGGACCGCCTCAAGCAGGCCGGCCTGCACGTGATACCGGTCACCGGCCGCTGCATCGCGTGGGCCGAAATCCTGACGCGGCTATGGCCCGTGGACGCGATCATCGGCGAAAACGGCGCCTTCTATTCGTATCTGCGCGACGGCAAGCTGGTCACGCGCTATCTGGACGACGCGGCGACCCGGGCCGACAACCTGGCCCGCATCCACGCGCTCGGCGAGCGCATCGTGCGCGAGGTGCCCGGCTGCGCGCTGGCCTCGGACCAGGCCTGGCATGCCGCCGACCTCGCCATCGACCATGCCGAGGACGTGGCGCCGCTGCCGCCGGCCAGCGTGGACCGCATCGTGGCGCTGATGCGCGAAGCCGGCATGACGGCCACGGTGAGCTCCATCCATGTCAACGGCTGGTTCGGCGACCACGACAAGCTGACCATGAGCCGGCTGTGCGCGGCCGAACTGCTGGGCGCGGACGTCGATGCCGCGCGCGACGAGTGGCTGTTTATCGGCGACTCGGCCAACGATGCGGCGATGTTCGCGCATTTCCCGCTGTCGGTCGGCGTGGCCAATGTGCGGGAGATCCTGCCGCTGCTGCCCAGCCCGCCCGCCTACGTCACCGAAGCGGCCTGCGGCGAAGGCTTCGCCGAGATGGCCGACCGGCTGCTGGCCGCGCGCAACGCCTGACCTCGCCGGAAGCCCCGGCCGGCGCGCCGCTGGGCGGGCCGGCCGCGTCTTGCTATCATGCCCGGCTGCCGCGCCCCGACCCTGTCCGGGCGCGGCCCCTCCTTTGCTCTTCCGTTCCCCCTTCCTGCAGGAGCCCCCTGATGTCTAACGCGTGCGGCGTCGACTTCGGCACGTCCAATTCCACCGTCGGATGGATCCGGCCGGCGCACCCGACCCTGTTGCCGCTCGAGGATGGCAAGGACACGTTGCCCTCGGTGATCTTCTTCCACGCCGACGACCCGCTGGTCAGCTATGGCCGCGCGGCGCTGACCGACTATCTGGCCGGCTATGAAGGCCGGATGATGCGTTCGCTGAAGAGCCTGCTCGGCACCTCGATGATGGACGACAGCACCGAGGTGATGGGCCGGCCCATGCCGTTCCGCACCCTGCTCGCCCACTTCATCGGTGAGTTGAAGGCGCGCGCCGAGCGCGCCGCGGGCACCGCCTTCGACCGCGCCGTGCTGGGCCGCCCGGTGTACTTCATCGACGACGACCCGCAGGCCGACCGCCTGGCCGAAGACACCCTGCGCGAGATCGCGGCGGCCGCAGGCTTCAAGGACGTGGAATTCCAGTTCGAGCCGATCGCCGCGGCGTTCGACTACGAGGCCACGATGACGCGCGAGGAACTGGTGCTGGTGGCCGATATCGGCGGCGGCACCTCGGACTTCTCGCTGGTGCGCCTGTCGCCCGAGCGCGCGGCGAAGACCGACCGGCGCGAGGACATCCTGGCCAATGGCGGCGTGCATATCGGCGGCACGGACTTCGACAAGTACCTGAGCCTGGCCAGCGCCATGCCGTATCTCGGACTGGGCAGTTCGCTCAAGAACGGCAAGGCCATGCCGTCGGGCTACTACTTCGACCTGGCAAGCTGGCACACCATCAATCTGATCTACACGCGCAAGGCGTGGGCGCACGTGATGGACAACTACCGCGATGCCGCGGACACCGTGCCGCTGGACCGGCTGGTCCGGCTGATCAAGGAACGCGCCGGACACTGGCTGGCGATGCAGGTGGAAGACGCCAAGATCGCGCTGTCCACGCAGGACGCCACGGCCGTCGACATGGGCCGCATCGCACCTGGGGAATCGCTGGAGATCACGCGCCCGCAGTTCGACGACGCCATCGGCAAGCTGGTGACGAAGATCGAAACCACGGTCCAGGGGCTGCTGCGCACGGCCGGCATCGGTGCGGACGCGGTGGATACCATCCTGTTTACCGGCGGCTCCAGCAGCGTGCCGGTGCTGCGCCAGCGCCTGGCCGCGCTGCTGCCCGCGGCCAAGAACATCGAGGGCGACCGTTTCGGCGGCATCGGCTCCGGCCTCGCGCTGGACGCGCGCCGCAAGTTCGCCTGAGGCAAGCCCGGGGCCCGCGTCCCCGGCGCGGCATCAGCTCATGATGCCGATATGCCAGGGCACGAACTCGTTGTCGCCCAGCCCCAGCATTTCGCTCTTGGACGGCTGCCCGGAGGCGGTGCGCAGCATCAGCTGGAAGATCTCCTCGCCCACCTGCTCGATGGTCTTCTCGCCGTCGAGGATGGTGCCGCAGTTGATGTCCATGTCCTCCTCCAGCCGCCGGTACATCGGCGAGTTGGTGGCCAGCTTCAGGCTCGGCACCGGCTTGGCGCCGAACATCGAGCCGCGCCCCGTGGTGAAGGCGATCAGGTTGGCGCCGCCAGCGATCTGGCCGGTGGCCGACACCGGGTCGTAGCCCGGCGTATCCATGAAGACCAGGCCCTTCTGCGTCACCGGCTCGGCATAGCGGTAGACCTCCATCAGCGGCCCCGTGCCGCCCTTCATCGACGAGCCCAGCGACTTCTCGAAGATATTGGCCAGCCCGCCCATCTGGTTGCCCGGACTGACCTGGCCGTTGATCTGCACGTCGCGGCCGACCGAATACTCCTCCTTCCACCAGCGCACCCGCTCGAGCAGCTTCTCGCCGACCGCCCGGCTCGCGGCCCGGCGCGTCAGCGTGTGCTCGACGCCGTAGATCTCGGGCGTCTCCGACAGGATGGCGGTGCCGCCATGGCGCACCAGCAGGTCCACCGCCGCGCCCAGCGCCGGATTGGCGGTGATCGACGAGAACCCGTCCGAACCGCCGCATTGCAGGCCCACGGTCAGATGGCTGGCCGGCACCGGCCGGCGCTCGACGCGGTTGGCCTCGGGCAGCAGTTCCATCACCGCCGCGATGCCCGCCTCGATGGTCTTGCGCGTGCCGCCGGTGTCCTGCATCACGAACGTGCGCAGCAAGGGGCCGTCCTCCAGCGACTGGGTCTCCAGCAGCCCCTTGAGCTGGTTGCGCTCACAGCCCAGCCCCACGATCAGCGTGCCGCCAAGGTTCGCATGGCGCGCGTAGCCGGCCATGGTCCTGCGCAGCAGGTCCATCGGCTCGCCGGTCATTTCCATGCCGCAGCCCAGCGAATGGCTGAACGCCACCACGCCGTCCACGTTAGGGAAGTCCGCCAGCCGCTCGGGCGTAAACCAGTCGGCGATCTTGCGCACCACGGTGGCCGAGCAGTTCACGGTGGACAGGATGCCCACGTAGTTGCGCGTCGCCACGCGGCCATCCGCCCGCACGATGCCGTCGAAGGTCGCCTGCCGCGCGGCGGGCACCGGCTCGACGGGCACGTAGTCACGGGCATGTGCGTAGTCGCGCTCGTACTCCTGGAAGCTGACGTTGTGCGAATGCACGTAGCTGCCCGCCGGAATATCGGTGGCGGCAAAGCCGATGCAGACGTTGTACTTGACGATCGGCTCGCCGGCGCGAATGGCGCGCGCGGCGATCTTGTGCCCGGCCGGCACCTGGCCGCGCGTGGTCCAGGTCTGGCCCGGCACCTGCGCGCCGATGCCGACGTTGATGCGGGCGACCAGCACGTTGTCGGCCGGATGCAGCCGGATGCAGGGTCCGATGATGCTTTTTTCGTGGCGGGTTTCCATACAGCCTTCCGTGGTGCGTGGGGATTGATATCGGCGCGCGAGGGGCGCCGTACTGCCTGGCCCGGCGGGCTATTCCGGCCGGATATTGGCGGACTTGACCACCGTGGCCCACTTGGGCACTTCGCTGGTCATGAACTTGCCGAACTGCTCGGGATTGGTGCCAAGGATGGTCAGGCCCTGCTCGGCGAACTTGGTGCGCAGCCCCGGCTCCTTCAGCGCCTGCCCGACCTCGTCGCTGATGCGGGCGGCCACGGGTCGCGGCGTGCTGGCCGGCACGAACAGGCCGTACCACGTCAGCACCTCGAAGTCCTTCAGGCCGGCTTCGGCGACCGTGGGCACCTGCGGCAGGCCGGGGGCGCGCGCCAGGCTCGACACCGCGATCGCCTTCAGCTTGCCGGACTTGATGAAGGGGGCGGCCACCGGCACGTTGGCGAACATCACCGGCACGTTGCCTGCCATCACGTCGGTCAGCGCGGCCGACTCGCCCTTGTAGGGCACGTGCGTCAGCTTGATGCCGCTCATGGTGTTGAACAGTTCGCCGGCGATGTGCTGCGGACCGCCGGGCCCGGACGACGCATAGCTGGCCAGCTTGCCGGCGCGCACCAGCTCGCCCACTTCCTTGACGGTGCTGGCCGGCACCGACGGATTGACCACCATCACCAGCGGCATCGAGACGACCTGCGTGACCGGCAGGAAGTCCTTCAGCGGATCGAACGGCAGCTTGCCGTACATGCTGGGCGCGATCACCATCGTGGACTGCGACGCCAGCATGATCGAGTAGCCGTCCGCCGCCGACTGCGCGACATTGGTCGCCGCGATGGTGCCGGTGGCGCCGGGGCGGTTCTCGACCACCACCGACTGCCCCATCTGTTTGGACAGTTGCGCGCCGAGCTGGCGCGCCACGATATCCGCCCCGCCGCCCGGGGCGAAGCCCACGACGATGCGGATGGGCTTGCTGGGAAATCCGTCGGTGGTGGCCGACGCCGGCGCCGCAGCGCCAATGGCGAAGCCGGCGACGGCGGACACGGACGCGCACAGTGCGAGGCGCAAGCCCGCGCGGCGCGGCGCGGGCGTGGATGGGAACGTCATGGTGGTCTCCTGTGGGTGTTGTAGTTATTGCGACGGCCCCAATTCTAGGAACCGCTGCCCCACGGAAACAGCAGCGCGCGGCTGCTTCAAACGATAAATATTTTTTCGTCTGCCACCGCGCGCCATCACGCCGAGGCGAGCCCCGCCGCGCGCGGGTCGTGCCGCGCGAGCCGCGACAGCAGGTGGTCGACCTCGGCGCGCGCCTGCGCCGACATGGCCGCCGCCGGCTTGCGCTGCGCCGCCGAGCTCAGCAGGCCGCGGCGCATCAGCACGTACTTGCGCACGGCCAGTCCCACGCCGGGCTGCTGCTCGTAGCGCAGCAGCGGCAGGTGGGCGTCGAACAGGTCATGCGCCTCCTCGCGGCGGCCCTCGGCCTGCAGCCGCACCACGTCGCACAGCATGTCGGGAAACGCGTAGCCGGTATTGGCGCCATCGGCGCCCCGCTCCACCTCGTAGTCCAGGAACAGGCCGTTGTTGCCGCACAGGATGGAGATATGCCGCATCGAGCCGTCGCGCTCGAAGCCGCGCAGCGCCGAGATCTTCTCCAGTCCGGGCCAGTCCTCGTGCTTGAGCATGACGCACGAGGGCAACTCCTGCACGATGCGGCGGATCACGCCGGGCGTCATCTGCACCGAGAACGTCAGCGGATAGTCCTGCAGCACGAACGGCACGTCGGCGCCGATGGCCTCGACGGCCTGGCGGTAGTAGCCGACGATCTGGTCGTCGGTGCGCAGCGTGTTCGGCGGCGCGATCATCACGCCGGCGGCGCCGCGGTCCATGACCTCGCGGGTCAGCGCGCGCATGGCGGCAAAGCCGGGGGCGGAGACGCCCACCACTACCGGCAGCCTGCCGGCGCGGCGGATCATGCGCTCGGCCACGTCCACCGACTCCGCGTGTTCGAGCTTGGGCGCCTCGCCGAGCTGGCCGAGCACGGTCACGCCGGTGGCGCCGCAGGCCAGGTAGAAATCGGTGATGCGGTCGATCGAATCGACGTCGATGGTGCCGTCCTCGAAGAACGGCGTGGGGGCGATCGGGAAGACGCCGCGGGCGTCCGCGGTCAGTGGCGTGTTGGCTGGCATCGTGTCTCCTGCGGTGTTGGCGGGCCGTCATGCGCGGCGGCGGCGAACAGTATCGGCCAAAGCCGCGGCCGGATGGCAAAGATCCGGCGCCGGCGATCAATAAAAAAACTATCTTCCCACCGATGCTTTGCTAACATTTCCTGATGGATGTCAGATTCCTTCAAAGCTTCGTGACCGTGGTCGACGTCGGCTCGCTTGCCGAGGCCGCCCGCCGCCTGGACCTCACGCCGGCCGCGATCGCGGCACGCCTGCATTCGCTGGAGGAGCAGCTGGGCGCGCCGCTGGTCAAGCGCGCCGGCCGCTCGGTGCTGCCGACCGAAGCCGGCATGCGGATCCTGGACCGCGCGCGGCAGGTGCTGCGCGACGTGCGCGACATGAGCGCGGTGGCAAGTGCGGGCGCCGCGCTGGGCGAATTCCGCCTCGGCGTGTTCGTCTCCGCGATGACCGGCATCATGCCGCCGGTGCTGGCACGCCTGTACCGCCAGCACCCGGACGTCAGCTTCTTCGTCAAGCCCGGCGGCTCCGTGGAGTTGTGTCACAGCGTGACCAATGGCGAGCTCGATGCGGCGCTCGTGGTCGAGCCGCAGTTCGCCGTCGCCAAGGGCTACCGCTGGGCGCAGATCCTGGAGGAGCCGCTGGTGGTGGTGGCGCCGAAGTCGATGGCGACGCGCGATCCGCATGAGCTGCTGGCCAACGAGCCGTTTATCCGCTACGAACGCTCGGTGCTCGGCGGCCAGCTGGCCGACCGCTATCTGCGCGATCACGGCATCCATCCGCACCAGCGGCTGGAGGTGGACGGGCTAATGGCGATCGCGACGCTGGTCTCCGAGGGGCTCGGCGTGGCGCTGGTGCCCGACTGGGCACCCATGTGGAAGAGCGGCCTGCGCATCGCACGGCGTCCGTTGCCCGCGCGGGCGCCCGTGCGCCGCGTCGGCCTGATCTGGGCGACCCAGGGGCCGCGCGCATCGCTGGCCGAGGCGCTGCTGGCGGAGGCCATCGCGCTGTTCGGGAAGCCTTCTGCCGCGCAGAAGACGGGGCGGACGCGGCGACGGTGAGCCGGACTTCGCGGGGTCGGTCACCCTCACCCCCGGCCTCTCTCCCGCGTGCGGGGGGAGCAAACCGACAGGGCTTCATGCGGCGGCGGTGCTCTCCCGTCTCCCGTCTCCCGCCGGCGAGATGGGCGGGGTGAGGGTGACCGCCGGCCAAGAGCCCCAACATAACGACAACCACAACAACCCCAAACCCCAGCCGTGGACATCCGCTACCTCCAAAGCTTCGTCGCCGTCGTCGAACACGGCTCCTTCGCCGAGGCCGCGCGCCGGCTCGGCCTGACGCCCGCCGCCATCGCCGCGCGCGTCAAGGCGCTGGAAGAATCGCTGGACACGCCCCTGGTACAGCGCGCCGGCCGCACCGTGGTGCCGACGCAAGGCGGTCTGCGCATCCTGCCCAAGGCGCGCGCCGTGGTCCGCGACGTGCGCGACCTGAACGCGGTGGCGCATGACGACAGCCTGCTGGGGGAATTGCGGCTGGGCGTATCGACATCGGCGCTGACCGGCCTGCTGCCGCCCATCCTCAGGCGCCTCTACGCCGCCCATCCGCGCCTGAAGATATTCGTCGAGCCGGGTTCGTCGTCGCACCTGTACCGGCGCATCGTGGGCGGCGATCTCGATGCCGGCATCATCGTGGCGCCGCAGTTCACCATCCCGAAGGCGTTCGAATGGCACGTGCTGGTCACCGAGCCGTTCATCGTGCTGGCGCCCGAAGCGATGGCCCATCGCGGCGCGCACGATCTGCTGGCGACCGAGCCGTTTATCCGCTACGACCGCGGGATGTGGGGCGGCATGGTGGCCGACCGCTATCTGCAAGAACACAACATCGTGCCGCAGGAGCGGCTCGAGATCGATGCGCTGAACGCCATCGCCAGCATGGTGCACCAGGGCATCGGCGTCTCGCTGGTGCCGGACTGGACGCCGCCGTGGCCCGAGGGCATCCGCGTGGCGCGCGTCCCCCTGCCGGGCCGCGCGCCGGTGCGGCAGGTGGGCCTGCTGTGGTCGCCGCATGCCGCGCACGGCGCGCTGTCGCGCACGCTGCTGGAACACGCAACCAACGCCGACGATGGTTCCTCCCTCTCCCGCTGACGGGAGAGGGAGGAACCGGCGCCAGAGCCTACTCCGGCGTCTTGCCCATGTGCTTCGCCCCGCGCAGGAAGTCGAAGTCCACGCCCTGGTCCGCCTGCGTCACGGTCTGCAGGAACAGCTTCATGTACCCGCGCGGCGCGCTGGGCTCGACCACGGGTTGCGCCGCGCGCCGCTGCTCGAGCTCTTCGTCGGACACCAGCAGGCTCAGTTCGCGCCGGCTGACGCTGAGCCGGATGCGGTCGCCCGTGCGCACATAGGCGAGCGGCCCGCCCACCGCCGCCTCGGGCGTGACGTGCAGCACCACCGAGCCGAAGGCCGTGCCGCTCATGCGCCCGTCCGAGATGCGCACCATGTCCTTGACGCCGGCACGCGCGAGCTTGCGCGGGATCGGGATATAGCCCGCCTCCGGCATGCCCGGCGCGCCCTTGGGCCCGATGTTCTTCAGCACCAGGATGTCGTCCGCATTGACGTCGAGATCGTCGCTGTCGATGCGCTCGACCAGGTCCTGCGAGTTCTCGAAGACCACGGCGCGGCCCTCGTGCTCCATCAGCTTCGCATCGGCGGCCGACTGCTTGATGATGGCCCCGCCCGGCGCCAGATTGCCGACCAGCACCGCGATGCCGCCCTGCGGATAGATCGGATCGGCCATGGTGCGCACCACGTCCTGCGCAAAGCCCGGGCCGGCGGCGTCCAGTTCCTCGCCGAGCGTGCGGCCGGTGACCGTCATCGCATCGAGGCGCAGCAGCGGCCGCAGTTCGCGCATCAGCGTCGCCATGCCGCCGGCCTTGTGGAAGTCCTCCATGTAGTGCTGGCCGCTGGGCTTCAGGTCCAGCAGCACCGGCGTCTCGCGCCCCATGCGGTCCAGCGCCTGCATGTCGATGTCCAGGCCCATGCGCCCCGCGATGGCGGCCAGGTGCACGATGCCGTTGGTGGAGCCGCCGATGGCCAGCAGCACGCGCATGGCGTTCTCGAAGGCGGCCGGCGTCAGCACGCAGTCGATGGTCAGCCGCTCGCGCGCCATCGCCACCGCACGCGCGCCGGTCTGCTCGGCGATGCGAATGCGGTCGGCGGTGACCGCCGGCGGCGTGGCCGCGCCCGGCAGGCTCATGCCCATCGCCTCGGTCAGGCATGCCATGGTGCTTGCCGTGCCCATCACCGAGCAGGTGCCCACGCTGGCGACGAGCTGGTCGTTGACCTGCGAGGTTTCCTCCGCATCGATCTCGCCCGCGCGGAACTTGCCCCAGTAGCGGCGGCAGTCGGTGCAGGCGCCCACGCGCTCGCTGCGGTGCGAGCCGGTCAGCATGGCGCCGGTCACCAGCTGGATCGCGGGCACGCCGGCCGAGGCCGCGCCCATCAGCTGCGCGGGCACGGTCTTGTCGCAGCCGCCGATCAGCACCACCGCGTCCATGGGCTGCGCGCGGATCATCTCCTCGGTGTCCATCGACATCAGGTTGCGCAGATACATGCTGGTCGGCGCGGCAAAGCTCTCGTGGATGGAGATGGTCGGAAACGCCATCGGCAGCCCGCCGGCGAGCATGATGCCGCGCTTGACCGCCTCGATCAGCTGCGGCATGTTGCCGTGGCAGGGGTTGAAGGCGCTGCCGGTGTCGGCGATGCCGATCACGGGCCGGTCCAGCGCGGAATCGGTATAGCCCGATCCCTTGATAAAGGCCTTGCGCAGGAACAGCGAGAACCCGCGGTCGCCGTAGTTGGTCAGGCCCTTGCGCAGGCCGGTGTCGCCCTGCGTGGTGTCATCGCCGGCAGCGGCCGGCGTCTTCGGGGTAGTGCTCATCGTGGATACGTGGGACTCGGTTTGAATGCGTTGCGTGTTGCATGTACCGCGATACGGCCGCCGGTCGCGCGGCTTCAGCTGTCGGACTGGATCTTGGCATCGGTGATCACCTTCTGCCAGCGCGAGACCTCGTCGCGCAGGCGCTCGGCGGCCTTGTCCGGCGTGGTGGCCTGCGCGGCATAGACGCCCTGCTGCAGGAACTGCGCCTTCACGTCGGGCATCTCCAGGATCTTTGCCAGCGCGCCGTTCAGGCGCTGGATCACCGGTGCCGGCGTGCCGGCCGGGGCCAGCACGCCGAAGGTGGAACTGACATCCAGCGACGGCATGCCCGCCTCGCCCGCGGCCGGCACGTCCGGCAGCATCGAAATGCGCTTGGCGGCCGCGACGGCCACCGGCCGCAGTTGCCCGCTCTTGATGAAGGGCTGCGCCGCCGGCACCGTCTCGACCATCATGTTGACCTGGCCCGCGACCAGGTCGGTCATGGCGGGACCGCTGCCCTTGTACGGCACGTGGACCATATCGATGCCGGCCTCCTTGCGGAAGATCTCGGCGGCCATCCGCTGCGGCGCGCCCGCGCCCGAGGACGCGTAGTTCAGCTTGCCCGGATTGGCCTTGCCGTACTTGATCAGCTCGTCCAGCGTATTGACCGGCAGCTTGGGATTGACCACCACCACCAGCGGAACGGAACCCACCACCATCACCGGCGAGAAGTCCTTGATGATGTCATAGCGCAGCCGGCCCTTCTCCAGGGTGGCCATGGTCGAATGCGAGGTCAGCGCGCCCATCAGCAGCGTATAGCCATCCGGCGCGCTCTTGGCGACCACCTCCGCGCCGATATTGCCGCCCGCCCCACCGCGGTTCTCCACCACCACCTGCTGGCCGAGCGCATCGCCCAGCCGCGCCGCCACGATGCGGCCGATCACGTCGGTGGCGCCGCCCGGCGGATACGGAATCACCAGCCGCACCGGCTTGTCCGGATACGTGGCCTGGGCCGCGGCGAAGGGAACCGGTGCGAGCATCGTCGCCAGCGTCAGCAGGCCGGCGCCGAGCCAGTGGCGGCGGGATGCGCGTTGCAGTGGGGTGGTCATGAGGTCTCCTGGTCTTGTTATCGCCGGCGCCATGTCCGCATGCAAAGGCATGGGCGCGCCGTGACCGCCAGTGTGGAGACCTTGGGAAGCAAGAAAAAGCGATTAACAAACCGATTAACCAAAATTTTATTTTGGTTTGGCGGCGCGGGCGGCGGCGGATTTCGTCGGCCGGCGAGCCTTCGCGGCCTTGCCGGCGCTCCGGTTCCTCGCTTCCCAGCGCCGGCTTTCCGCCACGAACGCCTCGATCAACGCCTCGGTGGACGGCCGCTTGAGCGCGGCCGCGCGCACCAGCACGCCGATCTCGCGGTGAATCGGCGGCCCCGGCATCGGCACCGCCTGCACGTTGGGCGTCTCGCGCAGCGGCACCAGTTCGGACGGGATGATGGCGCAGCCCAGCCCCTCTTCCACCATCTGCAGCATGACCGCCGGCTCGTCCAGCTCCATGCCCTCGTTGACCCACAGCCGGTGGCCCTTCAGATAGCGGTCCACCAGCTGGCCGCCCATCGAATGGCGGTTGTAGCGGATGAACGGCAGCGCCGCGAGCACCGCCTTCATCTCCGTGGGGGCCCCTGCCGGGGCGACGCAGACGAAGCGCTCCTGCATCAGCGGCACCCATTTGAGCTCGGCCGACAGGCCCAGCCGCGGACGGATCATCACCGCGATATCGAGCTCGCGGGCATCCACCTGCGTCAGCAGCTGGTTCGACATGCCGGGAACGATGTTCACGTAGGTGGCCGGATAGGCGGCGCGGAAGCGCTGCATGGCCTTGGGCAGCAGCGTGGCCTGCACCGTCGACACGGCGCCCAGGTCCAGCGGCGCCATGTCCGCCTGCGGCTGCGCCTGCGCCAGCCCCTTCATGCCCTGGTAAAGCGCCACGAAGCGCAGCGCCTCGGGCAGCAGCTTGCGGCCCTCCTCGCTCAACGCGACGGACTTGCCGGCGCGGTCGAAGAGCGAGCAGCCGAGGTCTTCCTCCAGCCGCCGGATTTGCGTGCTGACGGCGGACTGCGTCAGCCCGAGCCGCGCGCCGGCGGCCGAGAACGAGGCAGTCTCCGCCGCCACGATGAACGTCTGGAAGTAGCGGATCATCTATCGAAAGTTTTGATGCTCAGGGCAAAAATGATTCGTTTCATATTACGAGTCTTGCTGATTACAATCAACGACCGGGCGCGCCGGCCCGCGGGCCGCGCCGACGCCAACCACCACAAACCCCACCAAGGACCGCCCCCCATGAGCGCCATTCCGCTGTTCCACCTCGCCTTCCCCGTCAACGACCTCGCCGAGGCGCGCCGCTTCTACGGCGGCCTGCTGGGCTGTCCGGAAGGCCGCAGCTCGGATGCCTGGATCGATTTCAACTTCTATGGCCACCAGGTCGTCGCTCACCTGGCGCCCGAGGAATGCGGCCATCGCGCCACCAGCGCGGTGGACGGCGACGACGTGCCGGTGCGCCATTTCGGCGCGATCCTGCCGATGCAGGAATGGGAATCGCTGGCCGAGAAGCTGCGCCAGGCCGGCACGAAGTTCGTGATCGAGCCGCACGTGCGCTTCAAGGGCCAGGTCGGCGAACAGGCCACCATGTTCTTCCTGGACCCGTCGGGCAACGCGCTGGAATTCAAGGCCTTCGGCGACATGAGCCAGGTCTTCGCCAAGTAAGGCCGCACGCGGCCCCTCCCGGAACCCAACCGATACCTTCCATGACCGAATTCGTCATCCAGCCCGCCCCGCAAGCCAGCGTCGCCGTGGCCGGCGGCACCGCCCGCTTTCCGATCCGCCGCGTGTTCTGCGTGGGACGCAACTATGCCGCGCATGCGCGCGAGATGGGCAAGGATCCCGACCGCGAGCCGCCCTTCTTCTTCACCAAGCCGGCCGACGCGGTCGTGCCGGCCGAAGGCACGGTCGCCTATCCGCCGCTGACCGACAACCTGCACCACGAGATCGAAATGGTGGTGGCCATCGGCAAGGGCGGCAGCGATATCGCCGTGGGCGGCGCGCTGGAGCATGTATGGGGCTATGGCGTCGGCGTCGACCTGACCCGCCGCGACCTGCAGGATGTCGCCAAGAAGATGAGCCGGCCGTGGGACTGGTCCAAGGCCTTCGACGCCTCGGGCCCGTGCGGCCCGCTGCATCCGGTGTCGGCGGTCGGCCATCCGGCCCAGGGCCGGATCTGGCTCGCGGTCAACGGCGAGGTGCGCCAGGAAGGCGACCTGAACGAACTGATCTGGCCCGTGGCCGATGTCATCGCCTATATCTCGCAGAGCGTGGCGCTCGCCCCGGGCGACCTGATCTTCACCGGCACGCCGGCCGGCGTGGGCAGGATCGAGCCGGGCGACAAGGTGACCGGCGGGGTCGCGGGACTGGCGGATATCGCCTTTACGATGGGACAGCGCCAGGGTTGACCGGCGCGGGCGCCGCGCCGTTTGGCACGGCGCCCGGACCGCTCATCGCCGTGGCGCGACGATGTCCAGCCAAGCCGTGATGGTCTCCGGCACTGTGTTGCTGGACTGCCGAACATCGAACAGCACTGTGCCGCGCCTGCGCACGTGTACCGGGGTAAAGGCACTTGCCCTGGACAGGCTGTTGTCGAACAGTACCGAAGCGTCCGCAACATCCAGCGCCTCGCGTACCGCCTGCTGTGTCCGCTGGAAACGATGGACCAGCTTGTCGAGGGCAACTGCGTGTCCGCCTTGCATGACGCGGTTTCGCACACGGACGATCGACAGGCCCTGGTTCGCCATGCCGACGAAGATCAGCAACACGAAGTAGCCCGACCGTTGAAGCTTGCGGATCAAGTCAACCTTGCTGCGCACGGTGCCGTCAGGCTGCGGCGGCCAATGAGAGAAGACGGTTTCCATCGCGAACGAGACCTCGGTACCGGCGGCCTCGGCTACCAATGCCATGACCGCCCTTCTCGCCACCTGCATCCAGGATGCGTTGGTATCGCGCAGCTCCCTTGCCCAGCGCCGCAAACCCTGCGCCGGATCCGGCTCCGGCAGAAGGGCCAGCATCACGCGATCGGCGTTGACCAGCGGGACTTGCACATGATCGGCAAGATGCTCGTGCCACAGCGTCGATTTGCCCGCTCCGTTGTGACCGGCAAGGATGATGGAAAACGGCGCGTTTCGCGCCCCCAGCGCGGCGGCGAGCGCCGTACCGATGGACCGGGCCATCACGGGACCTTGACGAAGCGGCCCTTTTTCGTGATCCGGCCTGTTTCCTTTCGCTTGCCAAGCTCACGCACCACCAGCCAGGGTCGCTTCGCGTCGGCATAGTAGATCGGTATCGTCTTCTTGAACTTCAGGCGGACACCGCCAACGTTTGCCAGACACCTGATCAGCCGCGCGGCGAGGTCATCGTTCTCAGTCGCCCGGGGCTTGCGGCCCTTTTCGCTTGCCTTCGAACCCCCTGCTGCCGACATGCCCGACCTGCCGGTCGCACGCTTCGACCCTTCACCACTGATTTTTCCGACCATGTTGTTCCCCCACGAAACATGCCGGGCCGATCGTACTCCGCGACAACGCACGGAGCCATAGGCAAGCCGCACTGCAAACGCACGTCTGTGAACAGAACCGCATGCGACCGCAATTACCGAAAATTGTCTGACTTGCGGCCCGGACTACGGCCAGAGCGACATCAAAAAAAACACCCCGATCGTCCGTCGACGATCGGGGTGTTGCAGTGGATCGCACCAGTGTGGGCCGCGCTTCGGTGGCTCAATCGAAGCCCAACTCCTGCAGCTTGCGCGTGATCGTATTGCGGCCGATGCCCAGCCGGGTGGCGGCCTCCACGCGGCGGCCGCGCGTGACGCCCAGCGCGGCTTCCAGCACGGCCTTCTCGAAGCGCCGCGTGAGCGCGTCCATGACCTCGGTCTGGCCCGCCTCCAGCATGGAGCGCGCCTCGCCGGCAAGCAGACTTTCCCAGCTCGCGCCGAGCCCCTGTGCCGCGTTGGCGGTGGCCATCGCATGGGCGCCGACCACGGCCGCGCGCGTGGCATAGGCCAGCGTGTCGACCTCCGGGGCCATCGCCACAACGCCGCCGTACTCGGCGCTTGCCATCGTCTCGACGCCTTCGGTCGCCAGCGCGCCCTCCGTCATCCGCTCGGCGATGCGCGGCGCATGCGCGTGGCCGTTGGACACGCCGGTGCCGATCATCTCGCGCGGCAGGTCCTTGACCTCGATGGTTTGCGCGGGCGCCATCACGGTCAGCCAGTTGCACAGGTTCTCGAGCTGCCGCACGTTGCCGGGGAACGGCAGCGTGCTGACATAGGCCAGCGCTTCGTCGGACATGCGCTTGGGCTCGACGCCCAGTTCCTTGGCGCTCTTCTGCAGGAAATGCCGCGCCAGCAGCGTGATGTCCTCGGGACGCTCGCGCAGCGGCGGCAGGCGCAGCCGGATGACGTTCAGGCGGTGGAACAAGTCCTCGCGGAACAGCCCTTCCTTGACGCGCGCCTCCAGGTTCTGGTGGGTGGCGGCGATGACGCGCACATTGGCGCGCAGCGGGTTGTGGCCGCCCACCCGATAGAAGTTGCCGTCGGAGAGCACGCGCAGCAGGCGCGTCTGCAGGTCGAACGGCATGTCGCCGATTTCGTCGAGGAACAGCGTGCCGCCCTCGGCCTGCTCGAAGCGTCCGCGCCGCATGGTCTGCGCGCCGGTGAAGGCGCCCCGCTCGTGGCCGAACAGTTCGGACTCGAGCAGGTCCTTCGGAATGGCCGCGGTATTGAGGGCGATGAAGGGTCCGTTGGCGCGCGGGCTGTGCTTGTGCAGCGCGCGCGCGACGAGTTCCTTGCCGGTGCCCGACTCGCCGGTGATCATCACCGTGACATTGGACTGCGACAGCCGGCCGATGGCGCGGAACACGTCCTGCATCGCGGGCGCCTGGCCGAGGATCTCGGGGGCGTCGACCAGCTGGGCGTCCATCTCCTCCTCGCGCAGGCTTTCCTCCAGCGCGCGCCGGATCAGCTCGACGGCCTTGTCCACATCGAAGGGCTTGGCGAGATATTCGAAGGCGCCGCCCTGGAACGCGGCGACCGCGCTGTCCAGATCCGAGTACGCGGTCATCACGATGACCGGCAGGCCGGGATGGCGCGTCTTGATCGCCTGCAGCAGGTCCAGGCCCGAGCCGCCCGGCATGCGGATATCGGAGATCAGCACCTGGGGTTCGTCGTCCTCGAGCGCCGCCAGCACGTCGCGCACGTTGGTGAAGCTGCGTGACAGCAGGCTTTCGCGGGCGAGGGCCTTCTCGAGGACCCAGCGGATTGATTGATCGTCGTCGACTATCCAGATCGGCTTCATGTGCGTCGCTTGTCTGCTCGGTGTAGGGGTGTTCCGCGCTGCCGCCCGCCGCACGGCGCCGCGATGGATGCGACGTCGCGCCGGCTAGTGCAGCGGCAGCAGGATGCGGAAATCGGTACTGCCCGGCCGGCTCTCGCATTCGATCAAGCCCTCGTGCTGCTGCACGAAGGTTTGAGCGAGTGTGAGACCGAGTCCGCTGCCGCCATCCCGCCCCGAAACCAGCGGGTAGAAGATGCGTTCGCGGATATCCTCGGGAATGCCCGGGCCGTTATCGATGACATGCAAGTCCAATGCCAGCTTGTACAGGCGCTTGGCGATCGTGACCTGCCGCGCGACGCGCGTGCGCAGCACGATCTGCGCATCGCCGCGCGCGATGCGCTCGCTCAGCGCCTGCGCCGCGTTATGGACGATGTTGAGCACGGCCTGGATCAGCTGCTCCATGTCGCCACGCAGGTCGGGCAGGCTGGCGTCGTAGTCGCGCACGATGTCGAGCCCGTTGGGGAACTCGGCCAGCACCACCGAGCGCACGCGCTCGAGCACCTCGTGGATGTTCAGCTCGGAGACGATGTGCGGATGGCGGTGCGGCTCCAGCAGGCGGTCCACCAGCGTCTGCAGGCGGTCCGATTCCTTGATGATGACCTGCGTGTATTCGCGCAGCGCCCGCTCGGGCAGTTCGAACTCGAGCAACTGCGCCGCGCCGCGGATGCCGCCCAGCGGGTTCTTGATCTCGTGGGCGAGATTGCGGATCAGCTCCTTGTTGGCCGAGGTCAGGTCCAGGATGCGTTCCTCGCGGTCGCTGCGCACCTTCTGCTCGGTGGGCAGCACCTCGACCAGCACCGCGTCCGCGCAACCGTCCAGCGCGCCGATCACCGCGTGGGCATGCATCGGTTCCTGCAGTGGCGGATGCAGCAGCACGTCCTGCCGGCGCGCATCGAACTGGCGCTCGATCACCGAGCCGATCATGGTGCCCAGTTCCTCGGAAGGGCCGAACAGATCGTCCAGCGACAGCTCCAGCATGGCCTTGCGCGAGATGCCGAAGCTGGCCTCGGCCGCGGGGTTGGCGTAGACCACGCGCAGCCCCGGCTGGCGCACGAGCAGCACCGGATTGGGCACCATGTCCAGGCCCGGGTGAAAGCCCGGATGGAAGGCGGCGACGCCCGGCGCCCTCCCGACCTCGTTGGCGGCGTCGGCGGCCGGGGCACGGTCTGCCCCGCCGACCTTGCGGGAAACGCTGCGGATCAGGCGTCGCATACGGCTTCAATTCCTCATGTTGGCTAGTTCGCGCCGCAGCGAGGCGGCATTGGCCTCAGTGCGCGCGATATCGTCGCGCAGCGCGTTGGTGCGGTCGAGATACTTCTGGTAGTTGCGCTCGTTGCCCTGGCGCTCGGGCTCGCCGTTGTTGTATTCGGCGCGCAGCGCGGCCAGCTTGGCTTCTTCCGCCTGCAGTTCGTGCTCGAGCACGGCGCGGCGGTCGTTGTCGCGGCTGCGCTGCGTGGCGCTGTCCACGCGGGGAAAGCCGGCCACGGTGGCCGCGTTGCCGGCATTGGCGGCCGGCGCGTTGCTGGCGCGGCCCGCGGGCGCGGTGCGCACGCCGGGCACCGTCATCACGTCCGGCAGGTTCAGCCGCTTGCAGCCCTTGCCCCCGGGACCGTTGCGATACTCCGGCACGCCGTTCGGCCCGTTGCAGACATAGACGTCGGACGATTGCGCGCGGGCGGGCAGCCCGGCGCAGAGTCCGAGAGCCAGCGCCAGGCCGGCCGCGCACGCCAGGCGTGCATGGCGCGGTCGGCGGGCACCGCCATGGTGCGGGATCGGGGCGAAAAGCGTAGGCGCGGTCATGGACTGGGGTCGGTGTTCGTTCGGGAGTCCAATTCTAGCGACCCAAACGGAAAGGGGCAGCCGTGGCTGCCCCTTCGTGGTGCGGCGATGGCGGGATTGCCCGGCATCGCCCGGCAACCCTGTCACCTTACAGCGAGTAGTACATCTCGAACTCGAGCGGGTGCGTGGTCATGCGGAAGCGCGTGACCTCCTCCATCTTCAGCTCGATATAGGCATCGATCATCGCGTTGGAGAACACACCGCCGCGCGTCAGGAACTCGCGGTCGTTGTCGAGGTATTCGAGGGCCTGATCCAGGCTCGAGCACACGGTCGGGATCTTTGCATCCTCTTCCGGCGGCAGGTCGTACAGGTTCTTGTCGGCTGCCTCGCCCGGGTGGATCTTGTTCTGCACGCCGTCCAGGCCGGCCATCAGCAGCGCCGAGAAGCCCAGGTACGGGTTCATCAGCGGATCCGGGAAGCGCGTTTCGATGCGGCGGCCCTTCGGGTTGGCGACGTACGGAATGCGGATCGATGCCGAGCGGTTGCGGGCCGAGTAGGCCAGCTTCACCGGCGCCTCGAAGCCCGGCACCAGGCGCTTGTACGAGTTCGTGCCCGGGTTGGTGATCGCGTTCAGCGCGCGGGCATGCTTGATGATGCCGCCGATGTAGTACAGCGCGAACTCCGACAGGCCGGCGTAGCCGTTGCCCGCGAACAGGTTCTGGCCGTCCTTCCACACGGACTGGTGCACGTGCATGCCGGAGCCGTTGTCGCCGACCACCGGCTTCGGCATGAAGGTCGCCGTCTTGCCGTAGGTGTGCGCCACGTTCTGGATCACGTACTTCTGCAGTTGCGTCCAGTCGGCGCGCTGCACCAGCGTGCTGAACTTGGTGCCGATTTCGTTCTGGCCCTGGCCAGCCACTTCGTGGTGGTGGACCTCGACGGGGATGCCCAGCGATTCGAGGATCAGGCACATCTCCGAACGCATGTCCTGGAACGTGTCGATCGGGGCGACCGGGAAGTAGCCGCCCTTCTTGCCCGGGCGGTGGCCCGAATTGCCGTGCTCGAAGTCCTTGCCCGACGACCAGGGGGCTTCTTCGGAATGGATCTTCACGAAGCAGCCCTGCATGTCGATGTTCCAGGTCACGCCGTCGAAGATGAAGAACTCGGGCTCGGGACCGAAGAAGGCGGTGTCGCCCAGGCCGGTGCTCTTCAGGTACGCTTCGGCGCGCTTGGCGATGGAACGCGGATCGCGGTCATAGCCCTTGCCGTCCGACGGCTCGACCACGTCGCAGGTCATCACCAGGGTCGGTTCTTCGTAGAACGGGTCCACGTGGGCCGTGTTCGGATCCGGCATCAGCAGCATGTCGGAAGCCTCGATACCTTTCCAGCCGGCGATGGAGGAACCGTCGAAGGCATGGCCGCTCTCGAACTTGTCGTCGTCGAAGTGCGACACGGGCACCGACACGTGCTGCTCCTTGCCCTTGGTATCGGTGAAGCGGAAATCGACGAACTTGACGTCGTTTTCCTTCACCAGCTTCATCACATCTGCAACGCTCTGGGACATGCCTATCTCCTGATAATTCGGCTGAGGTCGGTGGGAGTCATTCTTGTGCCGGACGTCGTCCCGGAGGAGGCTCGCGGTATGCCGCGGCGCCGACGACCGGCCGTGAAAGGGACGTCGAATGTTAGCAGAAAGCATGCCAAGCTCCGGCTCCCTTTCGCGTCCAGACACGGCGGTTTCCCGAAAACTGTGCAGTGCCGCGGCCTGGCCGCGCGCACCCGGCTGGCGCATGGGCAAGTCCGGCGCCACATGCGGGCGCCGGCCCTGCGGAAAGCCGCACCTGCGCTGCCTTGCGAGGACGACGGAATCGCCATTATGGTGCAGTCTCGCTCTAGAAAGCACTGTTATCGTGCACGCTGCACCGTGGACGGGCCGCACTGCCTTTGTGGCAAGTCCATGCGGTTTTCGCAGCGGGCCACGGGCGCCGCGCTAGAATAGCCGTCTGGCGTCCGCGCCGGTTTCCAACCCGATTCCCCATCCGATGACTTCCCGAGACACTCTGCTTCAGGCCGCGCAAGAGCGCCGGCAACAGGACCAACTCCCCTACTTCGGCGCGCTGACCCCGCAGGAAGCCTACGACCTGCTGCGCGCGGACCCGCGCGCCGTGCTGGTCGATGTCCGGACTCAGGCGGAACTGGACTGGATCGGCGGGCCCGACGTCCCCGAAGCCCAGTCGGCCCACGTGGAATGGTCCGGCTACCCGGGCGGCGCGCAGAATCCCCGCTTCGTCGAGGAGCTCAAGGCACGGGTGCCGGTCGATGCGCCGGTACTGTTCCTGTGCCGCAGCGCCGCGCGCTCCAAGCATGCGGCGCGCGTGGCCACCGAGGCCGGCTACCGGTTCGCCATGGACGTGCTGGAAGGCTTCGAGGGCGCGCGCGACGAGCAGCACCACCGCAAGACCGTCGAGGGCTGGTGCGTGCGCGGCCTGCCCTGGCACGGCGCCTGAGCCGCATCGCCGCCGCGGCCGGCAACACGCGCCGGCCGCCAACGAGAACGGGCCCCGAGGGGCCCGTTTTTCGTTCCTGCCGTCGCCGCCTCAGGGCAACGGCGTCGCCGCCTCAGGGCAACGACGTCGCCACCGGCGCCTCCACGGTCTCGTACCCCATCTCTCTCACGCCCTCGTGCAGCATGACGTAGGCTTGCAGCACCTCGTCGCCCCGCCCCTTCACGCCCAGGTCGATATGGCGGCGGCCGAAGCCCTCGCCGCGCTCGGGATCGCCCACCGAAGGCAGGCTGAACACGCGCACGCCTGGGAACGCCGCCTCCACGCGCTCCATCAGCGGCGTGAGCGTCGATTCCGGCGCCTCGAACACGAAGAACGAACGCTCGACCTGCACCGCCTGATGGAACAGGTGCGGGTAGTACTGGTCCAGCACCCACTCCATCATCGGCCACGCCATCACCGGAAAGCCCGGCATGAAGTGGTGATCGGCGAACGAGAAGCCCGGGATGCGGTTGTAGCTGTTGGGAATGATGCGGGCGCCCACGGGAAACTCGCCCATCTTGAAACGATGCTGGTTGTCCGGCTGGTTCAAGTCCGCCTTGACCGGATCGCCGTTGGCGGTCTCCGCGATACGCAGCGCGATCTGCTCGCGCGCCTCGGGATGCAGCTCCAGCCCGACGCCCAGCGCCGCGGCGGCGCACTGGCGCGTATGGTCGTCGGGCGTCGCGCCGATGCCGCCGGTGCAGAACACCACGTCCTCGCCGGCGAAGGTGCGGCGCAGCGTGGCGGTGATGCGGGCGCGCTCGTCGCCCACGTACTCCGCCCAATCCAGCGCCAGCCCCCGCGCGCCCAGCAGTTCGATGGTGCGGCGCAGATGCTTGTCCTCGCGCCGCCCCGACAGAATCTCGTCGCCGATGACGATCAAGCCGAAACCCATGATGCCCTCTTGCTAGTCAAGTGTGTTCGATGCGCCGCACGTCCGACGGCGCCAGGTCGATGATGTCACCCCCGCCCTGCGGCGTCGGCGGCGGCGCTTCGGCCGCGCGCTCGGCGCGCAGCTGGGCCAGCGCATGCAGGCAGTAGTGGCCGAACCATAGCGCGGAGAAGATGAAGATCAGCACGTACAGCCACAGCGCGCCGATCAGCACGAACGGGAACAGGAAGATGATGGCCACCGACGACACCCACAGCAGCGTCGGGGCGGAGCCCAGCAGCCCGACCACGATGCCCATCGTCAGCAGCGGCACGCGATGGCGCTGCATGATGGTCTTGCGCTCCTCGGCCGTGGCGTGGTCGGCCAGCGCGTCGTACGTCATCACGCGATAGGTCAGCCAGCCCCACAGCGCGGGCGGAATCAGCGCGAACAGCGGGGGCACCAGCCACAGCGGCAGCGTCACCACGATCATCAGCAGGAACACCAGCGTGTTGCCCAGCGCGCGCGCGACGCTGCCGGCGAGGCTCCCGCCCTTGGCCTTGGCCAGGCCTGGATACGCGCGCTCCAGGAAGCGCACCGCGGCCGGCACGGAGACCACGCTGATGAACAGCAGGATGGAGACGATCACCAGCGGAATCATGGTGGCGATCACGAACAGCGGCGCGACGGCGGCGCGCAGCGAAGGCAGGCCGAACCAGTCCAGCGCGCCGAAGATCCAGCGCGTCATCACCGAGGTTTCGAGGAAGGAGCGCGCCGCCGACATGACGGGGTCCCAGCCCCAGTAGAGCGCACCGCCCCACGCGAGCGTGGCGATGACGAACGGCAGCAGGGTCAGCGCCAGCATGCGCGGATGCAGCTGGCTGATAAGAGCGCGGGCGAACGCCCGGAACAGATGGCTCATGCGCTTCGACGTCAGGAAGGGGAACAGCGGAAAGGAGAACAACCGGACGGACAGACTAGCACACGTCACATCCGCCGGCCGTCCTCAACCGCGTCCCAGCAGCCGCTTCAGCCCATACCACTGCTGCCGCAGGAAGCCGGCCCCGTAGTCGCGGCCGCGCCCGACCGGCGGCGGCAGCTGGTCGCGGATGCCCGTGGCGTGATACCCGTCGGCGAACCGCGCGGTGCCGAACATCATGTCCCACCACGGGAAGATCGCGCCGAAGTTGCAGCCGCCCAGACGTTGCGGCTGGCCGCTGGCCTCGTGGCCGACCCCCACCGCGTGATGGGTCCGGTGAAAGCGCGGCGAGATCAGCAGGCGCTCGCCGATGCGGCCGAAATGCAGCCGCAGGTTGGCATGCTGCAGGCTCTGCAGCAACTGCGACAGGGCGACCAGCACCACGTACTGCGACGGCTCCACGCCCACGGCCAGCGCCACCACGGCGAATACCGCGTCGCGCAGCAGGTCGTCGAGCAGGTGGTTGCGGTTGTCGCTCCATACCGTCATCTGCCGCTGGCTGTGGTGCAGCGCATGCAGGCTCCACCACCAGCGCCAGGTGTGCGACATGCGGTGGTACCAGTAGTCCAGCAGGTCGAACAGCAGCAGGTAGACGCAGAAGCTGACCAGCGGGATCGAGGTCACGCCGGGCCACCAGTCCTCGACGTTGATCCGCTGCCAGCCCAGCAGGCGCAGATGCCCTTCGACCCAGTCCATCGTCGGGCCGAGCACGAAGAACATCGCCAGCCGGAACAGCCCGAGCCGGTGGATGGCCGTGTAGAGCATGTCGGTGCGGATGGCGGCGCGGTCGGTCACGGGCTCGACGGGGCGCAGCCGCTCCAGCGGCCCGAGGATCAGGAACATCACGGCGATCTGGATCAGCCCCACCAGCAGCCACTCGGTGCCGGTGAAAGCCTCCTCCGCATAGCCGCCAAACCCGAGCTGATAGACCACCGGCAGGATGATGTCCTGGAACAGCGTGCCTTCCAGCTCGCCAAACCATGTTTCCAGCGTCTCGATCATCGGCGTGTTTCCTCTTTGCCGGGTACATCGCGCGGCCGCGCCTGCTGCCGGGCGAACCAGTCGCGGTACGCCGGATGCGCGCGCAGCGTGGCAAAGCAGAAGCCCTTGCGCTGCAGGCCGGTGACCAGCGGCTCGAGCACGGCGGGCGCCCAGGGATCCTTGCGCGACCAGATGCCCAGGTGCGCCATGGCGATATCGCCATCGCGCAGATTGGCCAGGGCACGCTCCAGCAGCCTGGCGTTCGGGTAGCGCGCCGAGTCCAGCTCGTCCCCCAGGAAGCCGGCGTCGGCCCAGCCGACATGCCGGTAGCCGCATTGCTCGGCCCAGGCCAGCGTCGCCGGCGCGGTGCGGCCGCCGGGCGCGCGCCACAGCGGCGCCAGCCTGGCGCCGGTCATGCCTTCGAAGGCCTCGGCGCTGCGGTTCAGCTCCGCGCAGAACGAGGCGGCGTCCATCGCGACATCGCGGCCGGCGCCGGGGCCGAACTGCGGGCGCATGGTCACCTTGCCGTCGCGCGCGGAACGCAGGTAGACGTGGTCGAAAGTGTGCGAGCCGAACAGGTGGCCGTCGGCGACCAGCCCGCGCCAGTAGCCGGCCCAGGAAGGATCCAGCGAATGGTCCTGGCGCACGGTGGGCTCGTTGGCCAGGAAGAACGTGGCCGGCACGCGATGGCGGCGCAGCACGTCGGCGATCAGCGCCGCCTGGCTCATGCTGCCGGTGTCGAAAGTCAGGTACAGGGTGCCGGCGGGACAGGCGCCCTTCGGCGCGGCAGCCGGGGCCGCCGCCGCGGCAACGGCGGAAACCATGAGCGCGGCGGAAGCGAGCAGGCCCGCCGCACCAGCCAGCAGCCGGCGCGGCAACGTGGTACGAGGCCCGTGGGCGGCTTGCATGGCTGGCCTCTAGTACAGCGGCGCGCGCGTACGGAAATAGATGCCGTGCGGGGACTTGCCGACCTTGATGGTCTTCATCAGCTTGCGCGACGGCACGTCGATCACGCCTACCGCGCGCGCCCAGCGGAACGTCACCCACAGGGTCTTCCCGTCGGCGCTCAGCTCCATGTCGTCGGGGCCGGGCAGCAGTCCGGTGATATCGCCCACCTTGGAAAGCGATTGCTGGTCGATGATGCTGATGGTGCCGGAGACACGGTTGCTCAGGAACAGGTGGCGGCGGTCGCCGAGCGCGCGGAAGTTGTGCGCGCCCTTGCCGGTCTGGATCTGCTTGACCACCGTGCGGGCGCGCCAGTCGATCACGGCCACGTAGTCGGCCCCGGTCATGCCCACCAGCAGGTACTTCTGGTCCGGCGTGACCCAGATGCCGGCCGGCGCCGAGCCCGCCTCCATGCGCCACATCACCGTCTGCGTCGGCAGGTCGATGGCGACCACCTCGTTGGAGTCCTGCAGCGTGACGAAGGCGATGCGGCTGTCGTCGGTGAAGGCGACGTGGCTGGGCGTCTTGGCCAGCGGCAGCTGCCTGGCCATCTTCAGCGCCTTGCCGTCCCAGCGGTACAGATCGACGCGATCCAGGCGGTTGCCGGTCACCACGAACCACTTCTGGTCGGGGGAGAAGCCGATCTGGTAAGGATCGTCGATATCGGCCACGCGCTGCTGCACCTTGCCCGTGACCGGGTCCAGCAGCACCAGGTCGTTGCCGACCGCGTTGGCGACGATCAGCGACTTGTTGTCCGGCGTCGCGATCAGGTGGTGGGGCTCCTTGCCGACCGGAAAGGTCTCCAGCACCTTCTGCGTGTCCCGGTCGATCAGCGTGACGCTGGCATCACCGGAATTGAGCACCACCACCACTTCCGCGAGGGCCGGGGCCGGAAGCAAAGCCACTACCAGGGAGCCGGCCGAAACAACGGCTGCAACAACACGACGCAATGCGGACATAGGGATGGAACGAGAAGGGAAAGATCTGCGGCCGTAAGCCGCCACGGCGGACCGCGGCGGGCCCGCTGTGGCCGTCTGCGGGACAGGCATTCTAACGGCTGAACATCGCGTTCCGATGACCTGTCGCAAACCCGGATGCCGGGCGTCGTAAGCGCGCGACAACCGCCCTTGGCCGTCGTCGCCGGCTCCCTCCCGGCCTAGCGCTGCATCGACTCCCACACCTTCTGCAGGCGCTTGACCGACATCGGCACCGGGGTGCGCAGCTCTTGGGCGAACAGGGCGATCCGCAGCTCCTCCAGCATCCAGCGGAACTCGTCCAGGCGCGCGTCCTCCACGCCCCTGCCCTGGCTGCGCAGCTGCTTCTCGGCGCGCTGCCATTGCTGGATGAGCGGCGCCATCTCCTGCAGGCGCTGGGCGTCGCGCCCCGGATCGCCCTTGAGCTTGTCGATCCGCATGGCGATGCCCTTCAGGTAGCGCGGGAAGTGCACCAGCTGGCCGTACGGCGTATCGGCCAGGAAATGCTTGCCCATCAGCCGCCCGAGCTGGGCCTCCATGTCGGCATGCGCCGCGGGAAACGGCTTGGCCTGCAGCAGCTTGCGCGGCAGCCCCATGTACTCGGCCAGGATGGCCGCCGCCAGCCGCGCGATCTCCTGCGCCAGCAGCGACAGCCGCGTCTTGCCCTCGTCCTTGCGCGCCGCGAATTCGGCGTCGTTGCGCGGCAGCGGGGCCTGCATGCAGGCCCGCTCCAGCGCCAGCGTCACGATCTGGTCCCGCAGCATGTCCTGCGTGCCCAGCGTCATGTACTGCATGGCCATCTGCGACAGGCCGGGAATGTTTTTCTGCACGAACTTGATCTGCTCGCGCAGCTGCAGCGCGAACAGCCGGCGCAGGCCGGCGTAGTGGATGCGCTCGGCTTCCTGCGGATCGTCGAACACCTCGACGTCGCAATGGTCGCCGCGGTCCACCAGCGCGGGATAGCCGTACAGGCGCTGGTTGCCCTTGCGGATCTCCAGCAGCTCCGGCAGTTCGCCGAACGTCCATGCGGTCAGGCCTTCGTACTGGCCGGCCTCGGCTGCCGGCGTATCGGCGGCCACGATGTTCTGGAACGACTGCTGCGCCTGCCCGCCGAGCTCCGCGCGCAGCTGGGCCAGGTTGCGGCCCATGTCCAGCTGCCGGCCATGCTCGTCGATGACCTTGAAGTTCATGAAGTGGTGCGCCGGCAGCGTTTCGAGCTTGAAGTCCGCGCGCTTGACCTGCGTGCCGGTCTGCTCGCGGATATCGGCGATCAGCACGTCGATCAGCTCGCCCTCGCCGAAGGGCTGCCGGTCGACGAAGCCGGCCGCGTAGTCGGGCAGCGGCACGCAATGCCGGCGCAGCTTCTGCGGCAGAGACTTCAGCAGCAGGTGCACCTTTTCCTTGATCATGCCCGGCACCAGCCATTCGGTGCGCTCGGGCCGCACCTGGTTCAGCGCGTACAACGGCACGGCCATCGTCACGCCGTCGCGGTGGCTGCCCGGCTCGAAGTGGTAGGTCAGCGCCATGTCGACGCCGGCCACCGGCAGCACCTTCGGGAACAGGTCGGTGGTGATGCCGGCGGCCTCGTGCCGCATCAGTTCGTCGCGGTTCAGGTACAGCAGCTTGCGGTCCTGCGCGCTGGCCTTCTGGTACCACGCCTCGAAGGCGGTCTGCTGATTGACGTCGGCGGGCACCAGCCGGTCGTAGAAGGCATAGATCAGCTCGTCGTCGACCAGCACGTCCTGCCGGCGCGACTTGTGTTCCAGGTTTTCGATCTCGCGCCGCAAGCGCTGGTTGTGCGCGTAGAACGGCAGCTTCGTATCGAACTCGCCTTCGACCAGCGCCCGCCGGAGGAAGATCTCGCGCGCCTCGGCCGGGTTCATCGGCCCGTAGTGGACGCGGCGATGCTGGTACACGACCAGCCCGTACAGCGTGGCCCGCTCCAGCGCCAGCACCTGCCCCGCCTTCTTTTCCCAGTGCGGCTCGCTCCAGCTGACCTTCAGCAGATGGCGGCCGACCTGCTCCAGCCAGTCCGGCTCGATCTTCGCCAGCGTGCGGGCGAACAGCCGGCTGGTCTCGACCAGCTCCGCCGCGACGATCCAGCGGCCCACCTTGCGCGCGATCAGCGAGCCGGGCCACAGGTGGAACTTGATGCCGCGCGCGCCCAGGTATTCCCGGCCGCGGCCGTCGGCTTCCTCCAGCTTCAGGCCCACGTTGCCCAGCAGCCCCGTCAGCAGCGCCTTGTGGACCTGCTCGTAGGTCGGCTCGCTGTCGTTGAGCTTCCAGCCCTGCTCGGCCACGGTGGTCAGCAGCTGCGAATGCACGTCGCGCCATTCCCGCAGCCGCACGTGCGACAGGAAGTTGGCCCGGCACTGGTCCTGCAGCTGGCGATTGCTCTTCTTGTGCGCGACGGCCTCCTCGAACCACTTCCACAGCTTGACCCAGCCGAGGAATTCGGAGCGCTCGTCCATGAACTTGCGATGCGCCTGGTCGGCGGCTTCCTGGGCTTCCTGCGGACGGTCGCGCGGGTCCTGCACCGACAGCGCGCTGGCGATCACGAGCACCTCGCGCAGGCAGTGCTGCTCGCGCGCGGCCAGGATCATGCGGCCCACGCGCGGGTCCAGGGGCAGCTTGGCCAGCTGGCGGCCCGTCGGCGTCAGCGCGTTGGCGTCGTCGACCGCGCCCAGCTCCTGCAGCAGCTGGTAGCCATCGGCGATGGCCCGGCCCAGCGGCGGCTCGATAAACGGAAAGGACTCGATCTCGGTCAGCCGCAGCGCCTTCATGCGCAGGATCACGGCCGCCAGCGACGAACGCAGGATTTCCGGGTCGGTGAAGCGCGCCCGGCCGGCGAAGTCGGTCTCGTCGTACAGCCGGATGCAGACGCCGTCCGCCACGCGGCCGCAGCGGCCCGCGCGCTGGTTGGCGGCGGCCTGCGAGATCGGTTCGATCTGCAGCTGCTCGACCTTGTTGCGGTACGAATAGCGCTTGACGCGCGCCAGGCCCGTATCGACGACGTAGCGGATGCCCGGCACCGTCAGCGAGGTCTCGGCCACATTGGTGGCCAGCACGATGCGGCGGGTGTTCGAGGGGCGGAACACGCGCTCCTGCTCCTGCACCGACAGCCGCGCGAACAGCGGCAGGATCTCGGTATGGGGCGGATGGTGCTTGCGCAGCGCCTCGGCGGCCTCGCGGATCTCGCGCTCGCCGGGCAGGAACACCAGCACGTCGCCCGGGCCCAGCCGGCACAGCTCGTCGACGGCGTCGACCAGGCCGTCGTAGAGATCGCGGTCCCTGTCCTTCTGCGTGGTCTTCGACGGCGCGCCCTGTGCGCCGCCCTGACCCGGTGCCGGCGCATCGCTCTCGATGGGCCGGTAGCGGATCTCGACCGGATACAGCCGGCCGCTGACCTCGATCACCGGCGCGGGCTTGTCCGCGGTGCCGAAGTGTTCGGCGAAGCGCCGTGCATCGATGGTGGCCGAGGTGATGATCAGCTTCAGGTCCGGCCGTCGCGGCAGGATCTGCTTCAGATAGCCCAGCAGGAAATCGATGTTGAGGCTGCGCTCGTGCGCCTCGTCGATGATGATGGTGTCGTAGGCGCGCAGCAGCGGATCGGTCTGCGTCTCGGCCAGCAGGATGCCGTCGGTCATCAGCTTGACCGAGGCGCCGGGCGACATGGTGTCGTTGAAGCGCACCTGGTAGCCGACGTGCTCGCCCACCGGCGAGCCGAGCTCCTGCGCGATGCGCTTGGCCGTCGAGGTCGCCGCGATGCGCCGCGGCTGCGTATGCCCGATCAGGCCACCCTGCCCGGCGCGCTCGCCGGTGCCGGGACCGCGGCCGATCGACAGGCAGATCTTGGGCAGCTGCGTGGTCTTGCCCGAGCCGGTCTCGCCCGAGACGATCACCACCTGGTTGGCCAGCAGCGCCTGCGCGATCTCGTCGCGGCGCGCCGATACCGGCAAAGCCTCGGGAAAGGTGATCGGCGGCAGCGGATTGGCGGCCCGCGGCGGACGCGGCGCGCGCGGGCCGCGTGCGTCGGGCGCGCCGGCGGGGCGAGGCGATCCGGCGGGGAGCGCAGAACGAGGCGGACGAGGCGGACGAGGCGAACTGGCGGCGCCGGCCTGCGCGGCATCCTGCGCGGACGGCCGGGGCGGTCGGGGCTGCTGGGGCTTGGCGGACGGTGGCCGGGCTTGCGGGGCGCCGGGGTTGGCGCCTGGCCGGGCGGCTCGGGCGCCGGGCTCGGCGGCTGGCTTTGCGCCGGGTGGCAACGGCTTGGCGGGACGGTGTTCTGACATTGGGCAGGATTATAATCCGCCGCATGAAAGCCCCAACCGACCCGTCCGCCGCCGCGGCCCACCCCGCATCGCCCGTCTCTCCGGCCCCGACGACCGCCGACAGCGCCGCCGCGCAGCCCACCCCCGCCATGCTGGCCACCGCGATCCAGCCCGCCGTCGTCGCCGCTCCCGACCCCGTCGAGCGCAGCGGCCCCGACCAGCAGCAGTTCGTCGACTGGCTGCGCGCGGTCGCCCCGTATATCCACGCCTTCCGCGGCAAGATCTTCGTGATCGCCTTCGGCGGCGAGCTGGTCAAGGCCGGCATGCTCAACGCGCTGGTCAACGACGTGGCGCTGCTGCATGCGATGGGCATGCAGATCGTGCTGGTGCACGGCTCGCGCCCGCAGGTCGAGGAGCAGCTGGCGCTGCGGCAGGTGGCCTCCCGCTTCGAGGCGGGCGTGCGCATCACCGACAACGCCGCGCTCGAATGCGCCAAGGAGGCCGCCGGCGAACTGCGCCTCGATATCGAGGCAGCGTTCAGCCAGGGCCTGCCCAATACGCCGATGGCCGGCGCGCAGCTGTCCGTGGTGTCCGGCAACTTCGTTACGGCGCGGCCGGTGGGCATCGTCGAGGGCGTCGATTACCAGCACACCGGGCTGGTGCGCAAGGTCGATGTCGAATCGGTGCGGATGTCGCTGACGCACGGCAAGATCGTGCTGCTGTCGCCGCTGGGCTTCTCGCCCACGGGGCAGGCGTTCAATCTGTCGATGGAGGACGTGGCCAGCGCGACGGCCACCATGCTCAAGGCCGACAAGCTGATCTTCATCACCGAAGTGCCCGGCGTGCAGGACGCCACCGGCAAGCTGATGCCCGAGATGTCGCTGCGCACCGCGGTCGAGCGGCTGCAGAACAACCATTTGACGCCGGACGTCGCCAACTACCTGGAGCATCTGGTCAAGGCGCTGCGCGGCGGCGTGCCGCGCGCCCACCTGATCCCCTTCCAGCTCGACGGTTCGGTGCTGCTCGAGCTGTTCCTGCACGACGGCGTTGGCACGATGTTGGCCGACACCGACCTGGAGAGCCTGCGCGAAGCCACGCTGGACGACGTGGGCGGCATCGTGCAGCTGATCGCCCCGCTGGAGCTCGACGGCACGCTGGTGCCGCGCGGCCGCCATCTGATCGAGCGCGATATCGGCAACTTCTCGGTGATCGAGCACGACGGCGTGCTGTTCGGCTGCGCGGCGCTCTACCCCTATCCGCGCGAGGGCATGGCCGAGATGGCCTGCCTGACGGTGTCCTCCGAGGCGCAGGGCACCGGCGACGGCGAGCGGCTGCTCAAGCGCATCGAGCGCCGTGCCCGCGCCCTCGGACTGGACCGGCTGTTCGTGCTCACCACGCGCACGGAGCACTGGTTTCTCAAGCGCGGCTTCGTCCACGCCACCGTCGACGACCTGCCCGAGGACAAGCGCAAGCTCTACAACTGGCAGCGCAAGTCGATGGTGCTGATGAAGAAGCTGTAGGCCGGCGGGGCCGCCAAAGGCCCCGGCCGCGTAGGGACGTCGGGCCGCGCGCGGCCTGCTTCGCTACAATACCGGCATCGCCGCACCCCCACGAATACAAGGAGTTCCCATGGCCCGCATGGTCCAATGCGTCAAACTGAACAAGGAAGCCGAAGGTCTGGACTTTCCGCCGCTGCCCGGCGAGCTGGGCAAGAAGATCTGGCAAAGCGTGTCGAAGGAAGCGTGGGCGGGCTGGCTCAAGCATCAGACCATGCTGATCAACGAGAACCGCCTGAACATGGCCGACGCGCGTGCGCGCCAGTATCTGCTGAAGCAGACCGAGAAGTACTTCTTCGGCGAAGGCGCCGATGCCGCCGCCGGCTATGTGCCGCCGCCGCAGGGCTGAGCCGCCACCGCAACGAAAAAAGGCGCCCGCATGGGCGCCTTTTTCATGGCCGCGTGCCGCTCAGAAGTCGGTGCGCTTGACGCCATCCGCCGTGCCCAGCAGCAGCACGTCGGCGCCGCGCAACGCGAACAGGCCCACCGTCACCACGCCGGGCACCTGGTTGATCGTCTGCTCCAGGTCGCGCGGATCGCCGATCGCCAGGCCCGCCACGTCCAGGATGACGTTGCCGTTGTCGGTCTTGTAGATGCCGCCTTCCTTGGTCATGCGCAGGCGCGGCTGGCCGCCCAGCGTGGCAAGCTTGCGCGCCACGGCCGCCCGTGCCATCGGAATCACCTCGACCGGCAGCGGGAACGTGCCCATCACGCCGACCAGCTTGCTGCCGTCCGCGATGCAGACGAAGCGGCGGGCCACCGAGGCGACGATCTTCTCGCGCGTCAGCGCGCCGCCGCCGCCCTTGATCATCGCGCCGCTGGCATCGATCTCGTCGGCGCCGTCCACGTACACCGGAATATCGTCGACCTCGTTCAGGTCCAGCACCTTGAAGCCATGCTGTTCCAGGCGGCGGGTCGAAGCCTCCGAGGAGGACACTGCGCCGGCGAAGCGTTCCTTGAACGCCGCCACCGCATCGATAAAGAGATTGGCGGTGGAGCCGGTGCCCACGCCGAGCACCGAGCCGGCGGGCACTTCCTCGCGCACGTAGTCAGCCGCCGCTTGCGCCACCAGCGCCTTGAGTTCATCCTGAGTCATGACAACAGCCACTATGGATTGAGGGTGGGAGAAGCCACGTAGTGTAACGGATCGCACGGTGGGCCAGACCGCCGACGTTACAATGGTCCCGACCCGCCAGGGGCGGCCTTTCGCGCCGCCACGTTTTCACGACAAGCAGCGACACACGACCATGAACCAGCTCGAACAACTCAGGCAGTTCACCACGGTGGTGGCCGATACCGGCGACTTCCAGTTGATGAAGCAGTACAAGCCGCAGGACGCCACCACCAATCCGTCCCTGATCCTGAAGGCCGTGCAGAAGGCCGAGTACCGTCCCCTGCTGGAGCAGGCGGTGCGCGACTTCGGCGCCGGCGCGGACCAGGGCGCCGAGGCCGTGATGGACGCGCTGCTGATCGCCTTCGGCACCGAGATCCTCGCCATCGTGCCGGGCCGCGTGTCCACCGAGGTCGATGCGCGGCTGTCCTTCGATACGGAAGCCACCGTTTCCAAGGCACGCCACCTGATCGCGATGTACGAGCAGCGCGGCGTCGCCCGCGAGCGCGTGCTGATCAAGATCGCCGCCACCTGGGAAGGCATCCGCGCCGCCGAGATCCTGCAGCGCGAAGGCATCCGCTGCAACATGACGCTGATGTTCTCGCTGGTGCAGGCCGTGGCCTGCGCGGAAGCCGGCGCACAGCTGATCTCGCCTTTCGTCGGCCGCATCCTGGACTGGCACCGCAAGCAGGCCGGCGACCAGTGGGACGCCGCCGCCAACGCGGGCGACAACGACCCCGGCGTGCGCTCGGTGCGCCAGATCTACGACTACTACAAGAAGTTCGGCTACCCGACCGAGGTGATGGGCGCGAGCTTCCGCGGCATCGGCCAGATCGCGGCGCTGGCCGGCTGCGACCTGCTCACCATCAGCCCCGACCTGCTGGAGCAACTCGCGGCGGCGGAGGGCCCGCTGGAGCGCAAGCTGTCGGTGGATCACGCCCAGGCCGGCAATATTGCCCGCATCGCGTGCGACGAGGCATCGTTCCGCTGGCAGCTGAACGAAGACCCGATGGCCACGGAGAAATTGTCCGAAGGCATCCGCCTCTTCGCGGCGGACGCGGTGAAGCTGGAGAAGCTGATCGCGGAGCTGGCGGCCTGAGTTCCGCGCAGCACCCCGGCAAGGCCCGCTACGGCGGGCCTTTTCCTTGGTGCAATCCATCGGCGCAGGCGATGCGATCCCGGCCGGTCATGCCCACTCCTGCGCCAGCCACGCGAGGAACGCGCGCACGGGCGGATGGCGCTCCCGCCCCGGCACGCACAGCGCCGTGTACGCGGCGCCGGCCACGGCGATCTCCGGGCGGTAAGGCAGCAGCAGCCCATTGCGCACGCTGTCCGACACCATGATCGAGCTCGCCAGCACCAGCCCCTGGCCCGCGATGGCGGCCTGCAGCGCGTAGCTTTCCTCGTCGTACGCGCGCATCGTCGCCCCTTGCCGCAGCCATCGTTCGCCGGCGGCCTCGCACCATGCCTGCCAGCCATCGTCGTACAGCGTGGAGTCCCTCCAGCGCACGGTGATCAGTTCCGGCATGCCGTCGCTGAGCGCCGCGATCCGCGCCGGCGCGCCATAAACGCCGAAGGTCTCTTGCAGCCTGCCCGCGCTCCGCAGCAGTGGCGACTCGGCATGCCCATAGCGGATCGCCACGTCGATGCGCCCTTCCTGATGCAGGTTGACCGGCGTACCGTCGCTATCGATCCGTACCTGGATTTCCGGATGCGCCCGGTAGAAGCGCCCTAGCCGTGGGACCAGCCACAGCGCCGCAAACGACGCGGAGGTGGTGACCATCAACGCGCCGGCCGCCGGCCGCGGGCGCATCGCATCGACGGCTTGCGCCACATCCAGCAGCGCGCCATGCAGCCGGTGGAACAGCCGCTCTCCCTCCGCGGTCAACGCCACGCCGCGCGGCTGGCGGTCGAACAGCGCCACGCCCAGGCGCGATTCGAGTGCGCGCACCTGGTGCGACACCGCCGCGGGCGTGACGGACAGCTCGGCGGCAGCCGCCTTGAAGCTAAGGTGCCGCGCGGCGGATTCGAACACGCGCAGCGCGGCGATGGGCAAGGAAGCGAACATGCGTCGCGCTCCAGTCGAATGCGAAAAGTATCTGGGGTGAATGCAGCTTGTCCGGCGCAAGCATTGTTCGTTTGTCGCGCCGAAACCGCCATCCTACAGTCGCCATGTCCCAGCCACCAATGTAAGGAACGACACCATGACGGACATGACACCCGCCCACCCGCACGCTAGCGGACCGCTACTGATCCTGGTGGGCAGCCCGCGGCGCGACGGCAATTCCGCAGTGCTCGCGCAAGCCGTGCGACGCGGCGCCGAGCAAGCCGGCACACCGGTCAAGCTGCGCTTTCTGGACGACTACATCGGCGGACTGCTGCGCGACTGCCGCCAGTGCCGGCGCGCCGACGGCAGCTGCGGCATCGACGACGGCTATGGCGCGCTGCTGCGCGACGACTTCCTGCCGGCCGCCGGCGTGGTGTTCTGCTCGCCGATCTACTGGTATGGCATGTCGGCGCAGACCAAGGCCTTCTTCGACCGGATGTTCTGCTACTACGCGGCCTCGCACCCCGACTCCGCCGACGTGCTGGCCCGGATGGGCCGCAAGCGCCTGGGACTGGTGCTGGCCTCCGAGGAAAGCTATGGCGGCGCGGCGCTGGGCATCGTGCATCAACTCCAGGAGTACGCGCGCTATACGCATTCGGAGCTGGTGGGCGTCGTTCGCGGTACCGGCAATCGCCGCGGGGAAGTGGTACGCGACCCCGCCGGTGCCGTGGCCGAAGCGGAGCGTCTTGGCACCGAGCTGTTCGATCGCCGCTACAGCGACTACCTGATCGATACGCCGCGCGATACGCGGGTATGGGCCGTCGAGCAGCCGGCTTGAGCGAAACGCCGCAACCTGCGGACCGCCGGGCGCCCGAGGCGGCTCAGCCGCCCGCGGGCAACAGCAGCGGCAGCGCCTCGCCGGCGGCGGCCCGCACCACCAGTGTCGCGGTATCGTCCAGCGCCGAGGGCTGCGGATTGATCACCATCACCTCGGCACCCTGGTCGCGCGCGATGCCGGGCAGCCCGGCCGCCGGATACACCAGGCCCGAGGTGCCCACCACCAGGCACAGACCGCAGCTTCGCGCCGCATGGTCCGCCCGGTAGCTCGCGACCCGCGGCAGGTCTTCGCCGAACCACACCACGCCGGGCCGCATCATTGCGCCGCAGTGCACGCAGCGCGGCGGGCTGGCCGTATCGCCGGGCGCCGCCTCGCAGCGGCCGCAGCCGTCCAGCCACTTGTTGGCGAACAGGTTGCCATGCAGCTCGATCACGTCGGTACTGCCGGCCCGCTGATGCAGGCCGTCGACGTTCTGCGTGACGAGCGTCATTTTCGTGCGCGCGGCGAGCGCCGCGAGCGCGTAATGGGCGGGATTGGGCCGGGCGGCACTGACCAGCTCGCGCCGGTGCTGGTACCAGTCCCAGACCAGTCCGGGCTGGCGGCGGTAGGCGGCCTCGGTCGCCAGTTCCTCCGGATCGAAGCGCGCCCACAGGCCGGTCAGCGCGTCGCGGAAGGTCGGCACGCCCGACTCGGCCGAGATGCCCGCGCCCGTCAGGACCAGCACGTCCGTCGCGCGCGCGATCGTGGCGCGGGCGGCGTCGAGGGTCGCGGTGTCGGGCGGAGAGGCCATGCTCAGCGCGGCAGGCGCCGCTGGCGCACCGCTTCGTACAGGCACACGCCGCTCGCCACGGAAACGTTCAGGCTCTCCACGCCGCCGGCCATCGGGATGCCGACGAGCTCGTCGCAGGTCTCGCGCGTCAGGCGCCGCATGCCCTCCCCTTCGGCGCCCATCACCAGCGCCATCGGCCCCCTGAGGTCGACGTCGTACAGCGTCTTGTCGACACCGTCGGCGGTGCCCACCACCCAGATGCCGCGCTCCTGCAATTCGCGCAGCGTGCGGGCCAGATTGGTGACGGTGATATAGGGAACGGTTTCGGCCGCGCCGCTGGCGACCTTGGCGACGGTGGTGTTCAGGCCCACGCTGCGGTCCTTGGGCGCGATCACGGCATGGGCACCGGCGCCGTCGGCCACGCGCAGGCACGCGCCGAGGTTGTGGGGATCGGTGACGCCATCGAGCACCAGCAGCAGCGGCGTGCCTTCGATGCCGTCGAGCAGTTCGTCCAGGTTCAGCGCGAGGGAGACATCCTCGGCGCGGGCCACCACGCCCTGGTGCTTGTCGGTGCCGGCCATGCCGCGCAGGCGCTCGGCATCCACCGGGTGCAGGCGCACGCCGAGGCCCTCGGCCATGCGGATAAAGTCTTGCATCCGGCGGTCGCGCCGGGCGGATTCAACGTAGACGTCGGTCACGCCAGCGGCATGCTGGCGCAGGCGCGCGGTAACGGCGTGAAAGCCGATCAGGAGTTTTTGTTTAGCCATGGCGGGATTGTACCCGCCGGCAAGGCGGGAGCCGGCGCACGGGCCGGCTCCCCGCCGCCGTTACCGCTTGCGCGCGGCCCGGCTGGTCTTGCTGGCCGACTTGGCACCCGCCTTGCCTGCCTTCGCGCCGGTCTTGGCGCCCGAGCGTGCGCCGCTCTTGCGCGCGTTGCCCGCATGCTGGGGCTTGGGCTTGGCGGTGCGACGGGACGGCTTGCCGCCGGTGCCCGGCGGCGCGTCGATCGGCGTGATCACCGCCTCGAACACCGGCTGCTCCTCGATGACGCGGTCCAGCGTCTCGTCGAAGGATTCTTCCGGCTTGGAGGTACCGCCCAGCAGCGCCGCGAGCTGGCGGCCCTTCTTGCGCGCCGGCACCGCGTGGGCGGCGGGCACGTGCGGCGCCACGTCAGCCACCGTCGGGCGCGCGCGCGGCGCCTTGACGGACGGCTCCTGCACCAGGCGGAAGTCGATCTTTCGCGCGTCCAGGTCCACGCGCGAAACCTGCACGCGCACGCGGTCCGTCAGCCGGTAGCGGATGCCCGTACGCTCGCCGCGCAGCTCGTTGCGCGCCTCGTCGTACTGGAAATAGTCGCTGCCCAGCTCGGTCACATGGACCAGGCCTTCGACGTACAGCTCGTCCAGCTGCACGAAGATGCCGAACGAGGTCACCGAGCTGACCGTGCCCGCATACTCGCTGCCCAGCTTGTCGCGCATGAAATAGCACTTGAGCCACGCCTCCACGTCGCGCGACGCCTCGTCGGCGCGGCGCTCGTTGGCCGAGCAGTGCAGGCCGAGCTCGTCCCACACACCCTCGTTGCGCTGGGCGCGGCCCGCGGCGAGCTCCGCCTTCGCGGCCGCGTCCTTGGCCTGCAGGCGGCGCGCCTTGGGCGAGACGGCGGTATTGAACTGGATGCCGTGGCCGAATACCGGCTTGTACTTCGTATGCGCCAGCACGGCCTTGATCGCGCGGTGCACCAGCAGGTCCGGATAGCGGCGGATCGGGCTGGTGAAGTGCGCATAGGCCTCGTAGGCCAGCCCGAAGTGGCCGATATTGTCCGGGCTGTAGACGGCCTGCTGCATCGAGCGCAGCAGCATGGTCTGCAGCATCGGCGCATCCGGCCGCGCCTTGATCTTGTCCATCACCTCGGCATAGTCGGAGGCGTGCGGCTTGTCGCCGCCGCCCAGCGACAGCCCGGCGGTGCGCAGGAACTCGCGCAGGTTCTTCAGCTTTTCCTCGTTGGGACCGGCATGCACGCGGTACAGCGCCGGATGCTTGAAGCGCTCGAGGAAGTCGGCCGCGCAGACGTTCGCGGTCAGCATGCATTCCTCGATCAGCCGGTGCGCATCGTTGCGGGTGCGCGGCAGGATCTGCTCGATCTTGCCCTGCGCATTGCAGACGATGTAGGTCTCGGTGGTATCGAAGTCGATCGCACCCCGCTGCCGGCGGGCCTTCAGCAACGTCTGGAACAGCTCGTACAGATTCTGCAGGTGTGGCACCAGATCGGCACGCTTGTGGGCCTCCGGACCCTTGGTGTTCGACAGCACGGCCCACACCTCGTTGTAGGTCAGGCGCGCGGCCGAATGCATCACCGCCGGATAGAACTGGTACGCCTTGATCTCCCCCTTGGACGTGATCACCGTATCGCAGACCATGCACAGGCGGTCCACCTGCGGATTGAGCGAGCAAAGGCCGTTGGAGATCTTCTCCGGCAGCATCGGGATCACCCGCCGCGGGAAGTACACCGAGGTGGCGCGGTCGATGGCGTCGGCGTCCAGCGCCGTGCCGGGACGCACGTAGTGCGACACGTCCGCGATGGCCACCACCAGGCGCCACGCCTTGGTGCGGCCGATCTTGACCGGCTCGCAGTAGACCGCGTCGTCGAAGTCGCGGGCGTCCTCGCCGTCGATGGTGACCAGCGGCACGTCGCGCAGGTCGATGCGGTGATCGAGATCGGCCTGCTGCACCGAATCGGGCAGCGCCGCGGCCTCGCTGAGGCAGTCCGGCGAAAAGGCATGGGGCACGCCGTACTTGCGCACCGCGATCTCGATTTCCATGCCGGGGTCGTCGATATCGCCGAGCACCTCGATCACGCGGCCGACCGGCTGCACATAACGGTCCGGATACTCCACGATCTCGACGCTGACGACCTGCCCCACCTTGGCCTTGCCCTGCGCCTTGGGCGGGATCAGGATGTCCTGGCTGATGCGCTTGTCCTCGGGCGCCACCACCAGCACGCCGCCCTCGTTGAGCAGGCGGCCGATGACATAGCGGTTGGCGCGCTCGACGATCTCCACGATCTGGCCTTCAGGACGGCCGCGACGGTCGTAGCCCACCACGCGCACCTGCGCGCGGTCATTGTGCATCGCCTTTTGCAGCTCGCGCTCGGGCAGGAAGATGTCGTCCTCGGCATCGTCCCGGATCAGGAAGCCGAAGCCGTCGCGATGGCCCTGCACACGGCCGACCACGAAGTTCGGCTGATGGGCCAGCTCATAGCGGCCCTTGCGGTTCAGCTCGATCTGGCCGTCCCGCTCCATCGCGGCGAGGCGCTTCTGAAAACCATCGTGCTCCTTGCGCGTGACCGCCAGGGCCTTGGCGATGTCGCCGGCCGACAGGGGCGATCCCGAGGTTCTCAGGACCCCGAGGATTTCTTCCCGACTGGGGATCGGATAACTGTTCTGATTCAATTTTTTCTTGGAAGGATTTGACAAACGAAAAGTCGTCGATATAATGAGCGCTTCGGTTGTTTCGACACCTGCCCAGGTGGCGGAATTGGTAGACGCACTAGGTTCAGGTCCTAGCGGTGGCAACACTGTGGAGGTTCGAGTCCTCTCCTGGGCACCAGATCAAAGCAGTAAAAAGAAGACCCGCAGCGCTTTCGAGCCTTGCGGGTTTTTTCTTTTCTGGCCTTCGATCCGACAAACTTGCGCTCCTTGTTCAATACGCCGGCAATGCCGCGTCGCTCTGCGACCGCGATTGCCGTCGCGCTTGCGGTCTCGCAAGACCGCGTTCCGGATGGCGCCTTCGTCGGGCAATTGCCCGGGGACCATCCCTGGCGCCACGGTGGATACCATGCGCGTGTCGGGCAGTGTATCAGCTTCAGTGGCGATTCCGGCATTCTTCCTCGCCCGGCCGCCCAATTACGGCAACCCGCCGGCCGATGTTGCCGCATGGCGAACCATGCCGGACCATTTCAGACTATATATCCGAGGCGCGCCATTTCGTCAGCCACGGCACGCCATCCACCCGCTTCGCCAAGCACAAGGACGGATATGAAGATTGCCATTCTGGGAGCCACCGGCCGCGTCGGCAGCCGCATCGCCGATGAAGCCCTGCGGCGCGGCCATGCCGTCACCGCGATCGCCCGCCACGCCGGCACGCTCGCGGCGCGCGACCGCCTCGTCACGCGCGATATCGATGCGGCCGACGGCCCCGCCATCGTCGGCGCGATCGGCGGCCATGACGCCATGGTCAGCGCCATGCCCTTCCGGTTGGCCGACCCCGAAGCGCTGGTCAGCCTGACGAAGAAGGCGGGCGTGCCGCGGCTGGTGGTGGTGGGCGGCGCCGGCAGCCTGTTCGTGGCGCCCGGCATGCAGCTGATGGACACGCCCGACTTTCCCGAGGCCTACCGGATCGAGGCCGGCGCCGGGCGCGACTTTCTGTCGGTGCTGAACCAGGAAGTGGAACTGGACTGGACGTTCGTGTCGCCGTCCGCCCTGCTGGAGCCGGGCGAGCGCACCGGCCGCTACCGCATCGGCAAGGACGATCTGCTGACCGATGCGACGGGCAAGAGCTGGATCTCGATGGAGGACTACGCCACCGCACTCGTCGACGAACTGGAGACGCCGGCGCATTCGCGCCAGCGCTTCACCGTGGGCTACTGATATTGAAGGCGCGCGCTCAGGCGACGTCGCCGGCGGCCGGTTCGGCACGGCGGCCGCGCTTGAGCCAGGCGGCCAGGTTGTGCGGACGCAGCGTGTCGTATTCCTCGAACGGCTGGTGGATCCAGGGATTTGAGGGCAGGAAGTCCACGTGATAGTCGGGCTTGACCTTCGAGCAGGCCTTGTACCACAGCACCGCCGAGCGCACGTCGGTCACGGCCGGATAGCGTTCCTGCAGATGGCGCCCCACCCGCTCCAGCGTGACGCCCGAGTCCACCAGGTCGTCGACCAGCAGGATCTTGCCCGACAGCTCGCCGCGGGTCATCGTGATGTACTGCGCGATATCGAGATCGCCCTGCTGGGTGCCCGCCGCCTCGCGGTAGCTGCTGGTCGCCAGGATCGCCAGCGGCACATCGAAGATGCGCGACATCTGGTCGCCCACGCGCAGGCCACCGCGCGCCAGGCACAGGATCTTGTCGAACTTCCAGCCCGACTCGTGCACGTTCAGCGACAAGCGTGCGATCAGGCGGTGGTATTCGTCCCAGGAGATCCACAGATTCTCGTCATCGTTGGGCGGCAGGGTCATGGTCTTGCTCTTTCTTGCTTCGTGTGTCGCGGGCCCGCGTGCGTCGGCATGGGGCCCGATATGAAATCCGGCCCGCGATGGGGCCGGTGTCGTGCGGTGCGTCGTTCCGGACGTCCCTCGGTCCGTCGCGGACCGCGGGCGTCAGACCAGGTAGGGATGACGCAGCAGGATGGTCTCGTCGCGGTCGGGACCGGTGGAGATCATGTCGATCGGAATGCCGACCACTTCCTCGACGCGCTTCAGGTACACGCGCGCCTGTTCCGGCAGCGCATCCCAGCTCTTGACGCCGAAGGTGGACTCGTTCCAGCCCGGATATTCCTCGTAGACCGGCTCGCAGCGCGCCACGGCGTCGGAGCCGCGCGGCAGGATATCGACCTGCTTGCCGTCGACCTTGTAGCCCACGCACAGGCGCAGCGTTTCGAGGCCGTCGAGCACGTCCAGCTTGGTCATGCACAGGCCGGACACGCCGTTGATCTGCACCGAGCGCTTCAGCGCGGCGGCGTCGAGCCACCCGGTGCGGCGCGGACGGCCGGTGACCGAGCCGAATTCCTTGCCGACATTGGCCAGACGCACGCCGACCGGGTCCTGGCAGCGGGGATTGTCGTTGTCGTACAGCTCGCTCGGGAAGGGGCCGGAGCCGACGCGCGTGCAGTAAGCCTTGGTGATGCCCAGGATGTAGTGCAGGCGGCCCGGGCCGACACCGGCGCCCGCGGCGGCCGCACCGGCCACGCAGTTGCTCGAGGTGACGAAGGGATAGGTGCCGTGGTCGACGTCGAGCAGCGTGCCCTGCGCGCCCTCGAACATCAGGTTCTGGCCAGCCGCGTTGACCGCGTACAGCTCGGCCGACACGTCGGCCACCATCGGCTTCAGGCGCGCCGCATAGGACAGCGCCTCGTCCAGCGTCTGCTGGAAGTCCACGGCTTCGGCGCCCAGGTACTGGGTCAGCATGAAGTTGTGGTAGTCCAGGTTCTCGCGCAGGCGTTCGGCGAACTGCTGCGGATCGAACAGGTCCTGCACGCGCAGCGCGCGGCGGGCCACCTTGTCCTCATAGGCCGGGCCGATGCCACGGCCGGTGGTGCCGATCTTGCCGGCGCCGCGGCGCGCCTCGCGCGCCTTGTCGATGGCGACGTGGTACGGCAGGATCAGCGTGGCCGCCTCGGAGATGCGCAGGCGGTTCTGCACCTTCAGGCCGGCGGCTTCCAGTTCCTCGATCTCGCGGAACAGCGCTTCGGGCGACAGTACAACGCCATTGCCGATGTAGCAGACGGTGTCCTCGCGCATGATGCCCGACGGGATCAGCCGAAGAATGGTCTTCTTGCCGCCGATGATCAGCGTGTGGCCCGCATTGTGGCCACCCTGGAACCGCACCACGCCCTTTGCATGATCGGTAAGCCAATCGACGATTTTTCCTTTGCCTTCGTCACCCCATTGGGTGCCGATCACGACGACGTTGCGTCCCTGGCTTACTGCTGAAGCGGACATTTTGATTGGGTCAGAAGGGTTAAAAACGTATTCTACTCTCGTTGCCGGGGCGTCCCGCCAAAACGGCCGGACGCCTCCGGCAACGCCGGAATCGGACTGTCGGGCGGCGCCCGCCCTCAGCGCGGCATCACCACCCAGGCCGCGCCCTGGCGCACCAGCTGGCGGTCGCAATTGAACTCGTCCAGCTCGTGCGTGTGGCCGGGCAGCGACTGGATCACGATCTCCCCCGCACGGCGCAGGTCGGCGATCGCCGCGCCCAGCGCCGGATCGGCATCCCACGGGGCGAAGATGGCGAAGGCCCGGACTTGCACCGGAGACAGCGCCGCGACTTCGCGCAGGTCCAGCGAGAAGCCGGTGGCCGGACGGGCCCGGCCGAAGGCCTCGCCCACCTTGTCATAGCGGCCGCCACGGGCGACATAGTTGGGCAGCCCGGCCACGTAGGCCGTGAACATGACGCCGCTGTGGTAGTGATAGCCCCGCAGGTCGGCCAGGTCAATGTTGACGCTCGCGCCGCGCACCTGGCCCGCCAGGAAAGCGAGCTCGTCCAGCGCGCGGCCGATGGCCGGACTGGCCGGCAGCACCCCCCGGGCGCGCTCGATGACATCGGCGCCGCCGTACAGCGTCGGCAGCGCCAGCAGCGCCTCGCGCTCCGTCTGCGGCAGCCCGGCCGTCAGCTCCCGCAGCGACGAGATGTCCTTGCATTCCAGCGCGGCGAACAGCGCGTCCTCGTTCTGGCGAGTCGAAGGCAGGCCATCGAGCAGCGCCGCCAGGATGCCCGCGTGGCACAGGTCCAGCCGGACCTCGTCGAGACCGGCCGCCTGCAGCGCGGCCAGCATCATGGCCTGCACCTCGACGTCGGCCTCCAGGCCGGCATGGCCGTAGATCTCGGCGCCGACCTGGATCGGTTCGCGCGTGGCGTGAAAACCCGCCGGACGCGCGTGCAGCACGTTGCCGGCATAGCACAGCCGCGTCACGCCGGGGCGGTTCAGCAGGTGGGCGTCGATGCGGGCCACCTGCGGCGTGATGTCGGCCCGCAGGCCCATGGTGCGCCCCGACAGCTGGTCCACCAGCTTGAAGGTGCGCAGGTCGAGATCGTGCCCGGTGCCGGTCAGCAGCGATTCGATGTACTCGAGCATCGGCGGCATCACGAGCTCGTAGCCGTAGGTGCGGAACATGTCCAGCATGCGGCGACGCAGTTCCTCGATCTTGCGGGCTTCCGACGGCAGCACGTCGGCGATGTTCTCAGGCAGGAGCCAGTGGTTGGACATGGTGCTTCTCTTCTCGGTAAGACAGTGGCAGGCAGGCAAGTCAGTCGCGCATCCGAACAAAACCCCGGCAAGCCGGGGTTCCGTGATACCGCACAACCGTCATGCGCCCGCGGATCAACGACGTGGCGCTGGCGCCGGCGCCGGTGTCGCGCCACCGGAGCCTTGCATATATCGGAAAAACTCGGAGTTCGGTTCCAGGACCAGCACGTCGCGCTTGTCGCGGAAGGTCGAGCGATAGGCCTCCATGCTGCGCCAGAAGCGCGCGAACTGCGGGTCGCGGCCGAATGCCTCGGCATAGATCTGCGAGGCGCGGGCATCGCCCTCGCCCTTGATCTTCTGCGCGTCGCGGTAGGCCTCGGCCAGCACCACTTCGCGCTGGCGGTCCGCATCGGCGCGGATCTTCTCGCCCTCGGCGGCGCCGGTCGAGCGCAGTTCGTTGGCCACGCGCTTGCGCTCGGCTTCCATCCGGCGGTAGACCGATTCGCTGATCGCCGGCAGCAGGTCCACGCGCTTGAGGCGCACGTCGAGAATCTCGACGCCGACCGACTTGCCGTACTCGACCATGCTGTTGCGGATGTTCTGCATGACCTGCTCGCGCTCGCCGGCGACCACGTCCGCCACGGTGCGGCGGCCGAATTCCTCACGGGCGGCCGCGTCGATACGCTGCGTCATGCGGTCCTGCGCGCCGCGCAGATTGCCCCCGAACGCCACGAAGAAATTGCGCGGATCCGTGATGCGCCATTTGACGAACCAGTCCACCACCATGCTCTTCTTCTCGGCGGTCAGAAAGCGCTCGCTGGCGGCCACGTCGATGGTCTGCAGGCGGCGGTCCATGAAGACCACGTTCTGCAGCGGCGGCGGCAGCTTGAAATGCAGGCCGGGCTCGCGCACCACCTGCTTGATCTCGCCGAAGGCGAACACGACGGCGTACTGGCGTTGGTCCACCACGAAGACCATCGACGAAGCGATGGCCAGCACGATGAAGAAGCCGATAACAATGGAAATCAGACGGTTCATATCGGGGCCTCTTCTCAGCGGGAGTCGCGATCGCGGTTGCGCAGCGCTTCGCGCGAGCGGGAATCGGCGCCAGCTTCCGGCACCGCCGGCACGCCGGGGGCACCCTGCGGCGCGGTGGCCGTGGCGGCGCGCGGGTCGCCCTGGGACTGGGCCATCAGCTTGTCCAGCGGCAGGTACAGAAGGTTGTTGCCCTTGGTAGTGTCGACCAGGATCTTGCTGGTGGCGGAGTAGACCTGCTGCATGGTTTCCGTGTAGATGCGGTCGCGCGTCACCTGCGGCGCCCGCGCATATTCGTTCTGGACCTGGCTGAAGCGCGATGCGTCACCGGTGGCCTGCTCGACCACGCGCGACTTGTAGGCCTGCGCTTCCTCCATCAGGCGCGCGGCGGTACCGCGGGCGCGCGGAATCACGTCGTTGGCGTAGGCCTGGCCCTCGCTGATCGCGCGCTCGCGATCCTGGCTGGCCTTGTTGACGTCGTCGAACGCGGCCTGCACCTGCTCGGGCGGCTGCACGCTCTGCACGTTCACCGAGATCACGCGAATGCCGGTCTTGTACGCGCTGAGAATGGCCTGGATGGACTTCGCCAGCTGCTGGGCGATCTGCTCGCGGTTCTCGTACAGCACCGAGTCCATCTTGTTGCGGCCGACGATCTCTCGCACCGAGGTCTCGGCGGCCTGCGTCACCAGCTCTTCGTCGCCGCCACGGTCGGTGCGGTTGAAGAACAGGAATTCGGTGGCGTCCTGGATGTCGTACTGCACCGTGAAGCGCACGTCGATGATGTTCTCGTCCTGCGTGAGCATCGACGAGTCCTTCAGGTTGCTGTCCTTGATCGACGTCGAGCGGCCGACCTCGACCGAACGCACCGCCGACAGGTTGACGATCTCCGCCGACTGGATCGGCCACGGCATGCGCCAGTTGATACCGGGGCCGGTGGTGTACTTGAACTTGCCGAACTGCAGGATCACCGCGGTCTGCCCTTCCTGCACCATGAAGAAGCCGCTGGCGAGCCAGATGCCGACCACCGCCGCGAGAATCACGCCCGCGCCGATGCCCGAGCCCTTGCCCGGCACGCGCGGCGTGCCGCCGTAGTTCTGGTTGTTGCCACCGCCGCCGTTGTCCTTGCGGCCCAGCAGATTGTTGAGCCGGCGGTTGAAGTCGCGCCACAGCTCGTCCAGGTCCGGAGGGCCGCCTTCGGGCGGCCGCTGGTTCTGGCGGCCGTTGTCGCGGCCATCCTTGTCGTCGTCACCGCCCTTGCCCCAGCGCGGGTCGTTCAACGAGAAGATGGCACGCAGACGCCGCCACACCGTTGCGGGACGGTCGCGTCGAGGCATGCTCGAATCAGTATTCCGGTAGAACTGGGGCATGAAGGGCAAGGGTCCGGGAGATTGATAACGGGGGATTCTAGCAGTCATCGACGCCACTTTTGCTCATTTCGTCCAAACCGGCGGCGATTGGCCGCCGGCCTGTCAGGGAGCGTCGGTGGCCTGCGAGTCGTCCGGCGCGGGGTCCACCGACCCATCCTGACGCACGGCCGGGTCGACCAGGCGCGCATCGGGAAGTTCGGGTTCGGGTGGGCGCTCCGCCAGCCAGCGGGCCACGTCGACGATGGCCTCGCGCAGCGCATCGAGTCCGATGCCGTCGCGCGCGCTGATATAGACGCGGGTCGGCACGCCGTCCTCGTTGCGCTCGATGCGCGGGCCCTGCTCGAGCAGTTCGGGCGCGGCGTCGATCTTGTTCATCACGACGATCTGCGGAATATCGTCCGCGTCGATCTCGGCCAGCACGCGATTGACCTGCTCGATCTGCTCGTGCCGCACGGGACTGGAGGCGTCCACCACATGCAGCAGCAGGTCGGCGTGAACGGTTTCCTCGAGCGTGGCGCGGAACGCCGCCACCAGTTGCGTGGGCAGGTCGCGGATGAAGCCGACCGTATCGGACAGCACCACATTGCCCAGGCCGTCCAGATACAGCCGGCGCGAGGTCGTATCGAGCGTGGCGAACAACTGGTCCGCCGCGTAGGCGCGCGCCTTGGTCAGCGCGTTGAACAGTGTCGACTTGCCGGCATTGGTATAGCCAACCAGCGAGATGCTGAGCGTGTCGTTGCGCGAACGGGCGCGCCGCTGCGTGGTGTGCTGCCGCTGCAGGCGCGACAGGTCCGACTTCAGCCGCTTGGCGCGCTCGTCGAGCATCCGGCGGTCCAGCTCGAGCTGGCGCTCGCCAGGGCCGCCGCGCATGCCGATACCGCCCTTCTGCCGCTCCAGGTGGCTCCAGGCGCGGACCAGCCGCGAAGCCTGGTACTGGACCTGCGCCAGCTCGACCTGCACCTTGCCGACATGGCTCTGCGCGCGCTGCCCGAAGATATCGAGGATCAGGCCGGTGCGGTCGATCACGTGCCGCTGCAGGAAGCGCTCCAGATTCCGCTGCTGCGCCGGACTGAGGGCATGGTTGAAGACGACGATGTCGGCATCCAGCGCGTCGGCCGCTTCCTTCAGTTCCGCGGCCTTGCCGGAACCGATGAACAGCGCCGGGTCGGGACGCGACCGCTTGCCCGTCAGCGTGTGCACGGGCATGGAACCGGCCGTGGACGTCAGCAAGGCAAGCTCGCTCAGGCTTTCCTGAAAATCGTGCTTGCCGAAATCGACGCCGACGAGAACGGCGCGGGAAGGCTCGGAATTGGAGGTGGGTCTAGCTTGCAAGCGTGGAATTTACCTTGGCGCGTCGAAGACGCGGATAACGACGATCGGTGTGCGGGGCGGCATCATGGCCTGCCCGGCGAGGGGTCTCGCTGCCTGCGTGGCCTGCCCGTGCAAGGGCGGCCAATGGAGCGGCCGGGGGCCGGCGGACCGGCGTGAGAAACGGATGACAGGGGTGGACAGGGGATCGTGCTCGTGAAAGCGGCCGCGCCAGCGTGTCCGGTGCTGAGGCGGCCGTCGAATGCGCTGGCCGCGCGCCGGCGCGGCCCCGGGGAGCGATCAGCCCTCGGCGGTATCGTCCACGCGGAAGTTGACCGCGCGTGCCGGAACCACAGTGGAGATTGCATGCTTGTAGACCATCTGGGTCACCGTGTTGCGCAACAGGACGACGTACTGGTCGAACGATTCGATATTGCCTTGCAGCTTGATGCCATTGACGAGGTAGATGGAAACCGGCACGTGCTCCTTGCGCAGCGCGTTCAGAAACGGGTCTTGTAGCAATTGCCCTTTGTTGCTCATGGCACACTCCAAATTTATAGATTTAGTGATGGATGATGGGGACCGAAGTCCCCGATTTCAAGTAAGTCGGCACAAAAACGCGCCAGAAAAAAGTCAAAACGGTACCAAGCCGGCATCAACTCGCAGGGCCTCCCTGCTATCGTGAATTTAGCCGCAGTTCCAAACGAACGCAAACGAAACTTGCCCGGGCAAGCGCCCCGCAGACTTGCCTTCTGACTCAGTCTTTCGAGTCGGCATACGGGTTTTTGTTCGTGCGAAATTCGATTCGCAACGGCGTGCCCTTCAGGTTGAAGGCGGCGCGGAAACGCCCTTCCAGGTAGCGCCGGTAAGTCTCGGGCACCCCGGACAGCGAATTGCCGTGCACGACGATGATCGGCGGGTTCGAGCCGCCCTGGTGGGCATAGCGCATCTTGGGCCGAGTCGCACCCGTGCGGCGCGGTTGCTGGAAGGTGACCGCCTCCTCCAGCACGCGCGTCAGTTGCGGGGTCGGCAGCTTGCGCATCGCCGCGGCGAAGGCATCGTCGACGGAGCGCAGCAGCGCGCCGATGCCGGTGCGCTCGCGCGCCGAAATAAAGTGGAAGTTTGCGAACTCGAGAAACTTCAGCTTGCGCTCCAGATCGTGCTTGATCCGGTCGCGCGCATGTCCGTCCAGCCCATCCCACTTGTTCACGCCCACCACCAGCGCCCTGCCCGACTCCACGATGAAGCCCGCGATATGGGCGTCCTGTTCGGAGACATCCTGCTGGGCGTCCAGCAGCAGCACGACGACATTGGCGTCGGCGATCGACTGCAGCGTCTTGACCACCGAGAATTTCTCGATGGCCTCGAAGACCTTGCCCCGCTTGCGCAGGCCGGCGGTGTCGATCAGCGTGTACGGCTTGCCGCCGCGCTCGAACTCGACATAAATGGCATCGCGCGTGGTGCCCGGCATGTCGAACGCAATCACGCGCTCCTCGCCGATCAGCGTGTTGACCAGCGTGGACTTGCCCACGTTGGGCCGGCCCACGATGGCGATCTTCACGCCACGGCGATTCTCGTCCTCGGGCTCGGCCAGCTCCGGCCGCTCCTGCACGGCCAGGTCCAGCGCCTCGTCCACCAGTTCGCGCACGCCATCGCCATGGGCGGCCGAGATGACATAGGGATCGCCCATGCCCAGCTCGTAGAAGTCCGCCGTGACCGTGGTGTACTTCATCCCCTCGGCCTTGTTGACCGCCAGCATCACGCGGCGGCCGGTCTTGCGCAGGTAGTCGGCGATGACCTCGTCCTGCGGCGCAAGCCCGAGGCGGCCATCGACGATGAAGATGACGACGTCGGCCTCGACCACCGCCTGGCGCGTCTGCTTGGCCATCTCGGCGACGATGCCTTCCTTGGCCACCGGCTCGAAGCCACCGGTATCGATGGCGATGAAGGGCCGCTCCCCGATGCGTCCCTCGCCATAGTGGCGGTCACGCGTCAGGCCCGGCAGGTCCGCGACGAGAGCGTCGCGCGAGCGGGTCAGGCGGTTGAATAGCGTCGACTTGCCCACATTGGGGCGGCCGACGATTGCGATCACTGGTTTCATGCAATAAGCGGAAATGGGGGCCGGCTGGCGCCGCCCCCAACAACTCCGGAGTCACGTTGGTCCGAGGGCCGGCGCGCGCTGCGCTGCCGGCCGGCAATCCTGTCGGGTGAAAGGGTGCGTCGCCCCTTCCGTATTCACCCGCACGATCGCGACGATCATGCTGCCGGGTTGGACGTCCGCCGCGCCGACAGGTGCGCGGCTGGATGCCGGTTGGTTGTCGGTCCGGCCTTATTCCGGCCGGAAACCGTAGATATCGCCGTCGCGGCTCTGGACCACCATGGTCTGGCCCGATACCACGGGCGCGGCGGTGATGGCGCTGCCGTCGGCCTTGACGCGCGCGAGGAACTGCCCGTCCTCGCGCGACAGGAAGTGGACATAGCCCTCGAAGTCGCCTACCACCACGGAACGGCCCAGGGCCAGCGGCACGCCCAGGCGCCGGTTCAGCAGCTGGTCGTTGCGCCAGCGTTCGGTCCCGTTCGAGCGGTCGAATGCATATAGTACCGAACGCTCGTCGCCCGCGAACAGCGAGGTGTCGTCCTGCGTCGGGCCGGTCGGCGACGAGAATTCCTTGCCCCACTGCGGCTGGCCGTTGGCCAGTTCCAGGCACGCGATGCGGCCCTGGAAGGTGGTGGCACAGACCTGGCGGCCGTTGACCATGGGCAGGCCCGTCACGTCGTTGAGCCGCTCGATCTCGGACACGCCCTTCGGATACGAGATCGTGCTTTCCCAGCGCAACACGCCGTTGGAAGGAGCCAGCACGCCGAGCTTGCCCCCCGGGAAGCCCATCACGATGCCGTCGCCGGCGAACACCATGCCCATTGCGGCGCGCAGATTCAGCGGCGTCTGCGAACGCTGGTAGATCCAGCGGCGCTCGCCGGTCTGCGCATCCAGGCCCATCACCCGGGTATCGGTGGTGCGGACCACGACCAGCCCGTTGCCCACCAGCGGGGCCGACAGCACCTCGCCGTTGACCTGCTTCTTCCACAGCTGCTTGCCGCTGCCGTCGAAGGCGAACACCGCGCCCTTCTCGCCGGCCACCGCGGTGACCGTGCCGTCGCTGCCGGGGCCGGAGGTCAGGTCCACATCGGTCTTCGCCTGCCACACCGTACGGCCCGTGGCGCCGTCCAGCGCCAGCACGTTGCCGCCATTGGACGACGTGTAGACCTTGTCGCCCACCGCGACCGGCTGCAGGGAGTAGGGCCCGCTCTTGCCGACGCTGGCGCTCCACGCCTGCTTGATCGACAGCGTCTGCGTAAACGGCTTCAGTTCGTTGGGCGGATGCTTGTCGGCCTTGCCGAACAGCGAGCAGCCTGCCAGCAGGGCCGCGCAGGCCGCGGCCGTCAGGGCACCTGCAAATCCGCCATGGCGCGAAATCCGGGCGGCTCCGTAATGCATGGACGTCATGTGCTTGTCGTTCCTGAAAATGGTGAAGCGAAAATCCGCCACCTCGGGCCGCCCCTTCACCGAAGGGCGGACGGAGCGGCGGACTGGCCGGTTCGGGTGTGCGGATTATGCCGTGCCGAGCGCGTCGAGCTTGAACTGGATGATCTGGCGCATCGACGCATCGCCGGCGCTCATCTTGTCGAGCGCCTTCTGATAGGCCGCGCGCGCTTCCTCGCGCTTGTCCTGGGCGGCGAGCAGATCGCCGCGCCGGTCGGCGTACAGCGACACGAACGGTGCGGGCGGCTCGTCCTTGAGCAGCGCCAGGCCCTGGTCGTACGCCTTCTCGTCCAGCAGGATGCCGGCCAGGCGCACGCGCGCCAGATGCACGTATTCGCCGTCGCCATGCTCGACGGCCCACTGCAGATGACTCTTGGCGCCGGCCAGATCGCCCGCGTCATAGAGCACCTTGGCCGCGACCATGGCGGACATCTGGCCATAGGCGGTCTTGCCGAACTTCTGCTCCAGGTCGCCGGCCGCGCGCTTGGTGCGTTCGACGTCGCGGCTCTCGGCCGCCTTCATCACCTGCTCGTACAGCAGCGCCGCCTCGCCGGCCTGCTTGCGCTGCCAGTAGTTCCAGCCGTTCCATGCCGCGAATGCCAGCAGGCAGGCGATCAGGAGCCAGGTCAGGAAGTTGCCGTACTGGCGCCACCATGCCTTGATGTTCTCGAGCTGTTCCTGTTCTTCTAGATCGTAAGCCATGTCGAGGGATCCACCCGCGTTCCGTTGTCGTTTCCGTTATGGGCAAGGCCGCCCGCTGGCGGCCCCTTGAACTGCCGGAGCCGGCCAGCGCCGCCCCGTTGCTGCGATCAGGCGTTCGAGCGGTATGCGCTCATTCGCTGGCGCCGACCATGGCGTCGATGACGTAGTCGACCAGCACATCGGCCGGCACGGTGACCTGGTTGTTGGTCTCGCCGCCCGCCGCCTGGCGCAGATCCTTCACCTGTGCCACGCCGCCCTCCACTTCCTGGTCGCCGATGATAACGGCATAGGCCGCGCCGCTGGCGTCCGCCTTCTTCATCTGCGACTTGAAGCTGCCGCTCTTGCCGTCCGGGGTGGCATGCAGCACCACGTCCAGGCCGGCATCGCGCAGGCGCTCGGCCACGACCATCGCCTGCTGCGCGGCGGCTTCGCCCTGGTGCACCAGGTACACGTCGCAGCCCTCGGCCTGCGGCGCCAGCTTTTCCTCGCGCAGCAGTTCGATGATCCGCTCGATGCCCATGGCCCAGCCGCAGGCGGGCGCCGGCTTGCCGCCCATCTGCGCGATCAGCGGGTCATAGCGGCCGCCGCCGGCGATGGTGCCCTGCGCGCCGAGCTTGTCGGTGATCCACTCGAACACCGTCAGGTTGTAGTAGTCCAGCCCGCGCACCAGGCGCGGATTGATCTTGAACGGAATATTGTTGGCCTTCAGCAGGCGCTGCACGCCGTCGAAATGGGCCAGCGATTCCTCGCCGAGGAAGTCGATCAGCTTGGGGGCGTTGGCGGCCATCTCCTGCAGCGCGGGATTCTTGGTGTCCAGCACGCGCAGCGGGTTGGTGTAGAGCCGGCGCTTGCCGTCCTCGTCCAGGATGTCCTGGAAGCCTTCCAGGTACTTGATCAGTTCCTCGCGATGGGCGGCGCGCTCGTGCGCCTGCCCCAGCGAATTGAGCTCCAGCCGCACGCCGGTCAGGCCCAGGTCGTCCCACAGCCGCTGGCACATCAGGATGATCTCGGCATCCACATCGGGACCGGCGAAGCCGAGCGCCTCGGCGCCAAGCTGGTGGAACTGGCGGTAGCGGCCGCGCTGCGGGCGCTCGTGGCGGAACATCGGGCCGGTGTACCACAGGCGCTTCGGACCGTCGTACAGCAGGTTGTGCTCGATGGTGGCGCGCACCGCGGCCGCGGTGCCCTCCGGGCGCAGCGTGAGCTGCTCGCCGTTGAGCGCGTCGGTAAAGGAGTACATCTCCTTCTCGACGATATCGGTCACCTCGCCGATGCCGCGCACGAACAGCTGCGTGTGCTCGACGATGGGCGTGCGGATCTGCTGGTAGCCATAGGCGCGCAGCATCGCGCGCGCGGCACTCTCGAAATGCTCCCACAGCGGCGCGTCGGCGGGCAGCATGTCGTTCATGCCCTTCACACCCTGCAGCGCCTTGGCCGGCTTGCTCTTTTCTTCAGGCTTGGCGCCATCGCCGGGCGCCGCTTTCTCGGTCTGGTTCATTGTTCTCAATATGCTCGCGCGAGCGCGATTCGTTCGGCTCAGGCCGCCGGCGCGGCAGGCTTGGCGTCCTTGCCGTAGTGCGTGCGCACGTAGTCGTCGACGATGGCCTGGAATTCCTCGGCGATCCGGTCGCCCCGCAGGGTCCGGACCTTGACGCCGTCGACGAACACCGGCGCGGCGGGCGACTCGCCCGAGCCCGGCAGCGAGATGCCGATATTGGCGTGCTTGCTCTCGCCGGGACCGTTGACGATGCAGCCCATCACGGCCACGTCCATTTCCTCGACTCCCGGATAGGCGGTCTTCCAGACCGGCATCTGCTCGCGCAGATAGGCCTGGATGCTGGCCGCCAGCTCCTGGAACACCGTGCTGGTGGTGCGTCCGCAACCGGGACACGCGATCACCATCGGCGTGAAGTTGCGCAGGCCCATGGTCTGCAGGATTTCCTGCCCGACATAGACCTCCTTCTCACGCGGGGCGCCGGGCTCCGGCGTCAGCGAGATGCGGATGGTATCGCCGATGCCTTCCTGCAGCAGCACCGACAGCGCCGCGGTCGAAGCGACGATGCCCTTGCTGCCCATGCCGGCCTCGGTCAGGCCCAGGTGCAGCGCGTAATCGCAGCGGCGCGCGAGCTCGCGGTAGACCGCGATCAGCTCCTGCACCTGCGACACCTTGCACGACAGGATGATCTGGTTGCCCGCCAGTCCGATCTCCTCGGCCTTGCGCGCGGACTCGATGGCCGAGGTGATCAGCGCCTCCACCATCACGCTCTGCGCCGGCCACGGTTGGGGCCGCTGCGCATTCTCGTCCATCACGCGCGCCAGCAGCGCCTGGTCCAGGCTGCCCCAGTTCACGCCGATGCGCACCGGCTTGTCGTAGCGGCAGGCCAGTTCGATCATCTGCGCGAACTGCGTGTCGCGCTTGGCGCCCTGCCCCACGTTGCCCGGATTGATCCGGTACTTGGACAGCGCCTGCGCGCACTCGGGATAGTCCTGCAGCAGCTTGTGGCCGTTGTAGTGGAAGTCGCCGACCAGCGGCACGTTCACGCCCATGCGGTCGAGCTGCTCGCGGATGCCCGGCACCGCCGCGGCGGCTTCCGGCGTATTGACCGTGATCCGCACGATCTCCGAGCCGGCGCGCGCCAGTTCCTTGACCTGGATCGCGGTGCCGATGGCGTCGACCGTGTCGGTGTTGGTCATCGACTGCACGCGCACCGGCGCGTCGCCGCCGATGGTGACGATGTTGTCGCCCCACGCCACCCGCGCCTGCCGGGTCTGGCGGCGCGGCATCGAGCCGGGCAGTACCGGCGAGCCGTCCTGTTGGTTCATAGCGTTACCACCTTGCATTGCACCTGCGCCGCCGAGCTTCGCTCAAGGCAGCGTCAGGCGCGCCACGTTGTTACGGTTGGCCGCCTGCACGTCGACCGGCGCGCCGCCACGGGTCATCGATTCGACGCCCTTGACGTTGCCGATCACGACCTTGTAGGGGGGCGTGCCGGTGCCTGCGATTTCGTCGCCCGCCTTGGCGGTGCCGCCGATCACGACCTTGCCGCTGCTGTCGCGCACCTCGTACCACGTTTCGGCGACGAAGCGCAGGCGCACGTCGCCGCTGGCGGCCGGCGCCGTGGCAACGGCGGGAGCGGCCACCGGCGCGGAAGCGGCGGGAGCCACCGTGCCCACGGGCGCGGAAGCGCCACCGAGGGGCGCCGCGAGCGGCGTTTCGGTGGTGCCGGTCGTGCCGGTGGTCGCCGTCGCGCCGATGGCGGGCGACTCGGACGGTGCCGACGCATCGGCGCCCGCCATCACCTGCGGCAGCGGCGCCACCACGGTGCCCGACTCGGTGGTCGTCGCGGTCGTCTCGTCGGCCGGGGCGGAGGTGGCAAACCCTTCGCGCTGGGCGTCGATCCATTGCTTGATATGGTCCACGCCGAACAGCGCGCCGGCGCACACCACCGCCGCCATCAGCGCCAGCCAGACCCAGCGGCCACCCGAGCCGCTCGAACCGCTGGAGCGGAATGAGCCGCTGGAGCGGAAGCGCGCACGGTCGTCAAAGCTCTCGTTGATGGTGCCTTGCCGCCGGATGCCGACATCCACGGCGGGCATCGCCTGCGCATGGAAGCGGGCGAGCAGATTGTCGATGTCCGCATGCAGCATGCGTGCATAGGCGCGCATCACGCCCTTGGCGAACGTCAGGTCAGGCAGCGCGTCGATGCGCCCCGCCTCGATCGCGGCCAGCTTGTTGCCCGCCACCTTCAGGCGAGCGCTGACGTCGTCGAGCGACAATCCCTGCGCCTCGCGTTCGCGGGCAAGACTCGCACCGATCTCGCGGGCCACCGCTTCCGCGGGGCTGCCGGCCACCTGGTTCGGCGAGACGGCCGGGCTCTCGGCGCGCTCGTGTTCACTCATCCCATGCTCCTTGTTCGTAGGCGGTCAACTCGCGCGACTGGGGAAACCGTTCGCGCAGCCGGGCGACCAGCGCATTCTGCGCCGCCGTATCGCCCTGCCGGCGGGCCACGCGCGCACCCAGCCACAGCGATTGCGCGCTGGCGTAGATGCCGCTGTTGACGCGTCCGACGTACTGCCTGGCTTGCGGGTAGTCGCCCCGCTGGTAATACAGTTGCGCAAGGCTCGTGTTGGCCACCGGGTTGTTGCGGTCGTAACCGAGCGCGGCAAGCAGCGTCTTTTCCGCCGCCACCGCGTCGCCGGCGCGCAACTGGCACGCGCCCAGACTGGTTAACGGCTTGCCGGCCCCCGCTGTGGAGGGCGAAGCCACCGCGCGCCGCAGCGTCGCCATGCCTTCGGCATAGCGGCCCGACTGGCACAGGAACCAACCGTAGTTGTTCAGCAGGTCGCCATCGCTGGCCCGCATCGACAACGCGGTGCGAAAGCTGTCTTCGGCCAGCGCGTTCTCGTTCATGCCCATGTACGCCAACGCCTTCACATGGTGGGCGTCCACCAGCGACGGGTCAATGGCGATGGCCTGCTTGGCCTCGTCCAGCGACACCGCGTATTGTCCGGCCTCCAGATAGCTGCTGGCCAGCTGCAGGCGGATGCTGGCGCGCCGCCGCGCATCGGTCTGGTCCGAAGCGGTCTGGATGTCTTGCGCCGGCGTGTGCGGCAATTGGCAGGCGGACAGCAGCATCAGCCCGGAACAGACCGCCACAATCAGGCGCATCATGCAGGGCGAGCCTCCCGAGCCTTGGCCTCGTCCCCGGCGGGCGCGGCGACGATCGGCGTGATCTTGCCGAACTTGCCGCGCTGGGCGAGCCGCGTGCGGTCCTGCACGCGCCCTTCGGCAGCGAGCTGGCCGCAGGCCGCGTCGATATCGTCGCCGCGCGTCTTGCGGATCGTGGTGACGATGCCGGCATCCAGCAACACCTGCGCGAAACGCCGGATCTGCTCGTTGTTGGATCGCTTCAGCCCCGACTCCGGGAAGGGATTGAAAGGAATCAGGTTGAACTTGCATGGCACGTCGGCCACCAGCTTCAACAGTTCCCGCGCATGCTCGACGCTGTCGTTGACACCGTCCAGCATGCAGTATTCGAAGGTGATGAAGTCGCGCGGCGCGAACTCCAGATAGCGGCGGCAGGCGGCCATCAGTTCGGCGAGCGGATATTTCTTGTTCAGCGGCACCAATCCATCGCGCAGTGCATCGTTCGACGCGTGCAGCGACACCGCGAGCGCGACCGGCAGATCCCTGGCAAGGCGGTCCATCATGGGCACCACGCCCGAGGTGGACAGCGTCACGCGCCTGCGCGACAGCCCGTAGGCGTTGTCGTCCAGCATCAGGCGCATTGCCGGCACGACCGCGTCGTAGTTCAGCAGCGGCTCGCCCATGCCCATCATCACCACGTTGGAGATGACGCGGTCGTCCTTGGGGCCGCGGCCCAGCTGCGCGCGCATGGCGAATTCCGCCATCCACAGCTGACCGATGATCTCGCCGGTGGTCAGGTTGCGCGAGAAGCCCTGCTTGCCGGTGGAGCAGAAGCGGCAATTGACCGCGCATCCCGCCTGCGAGGAAACGCACAGCGTGCCGCGCGTTTCTTCGGGGATGTATACCGTCTCGACGGCATTGCCGTTGCCCACGTCGAGCAGCCACTTGCGGGTGCCATCGGCCGACAGGTGGTCGGCCATGACGCCCGGCGAGCGGATCTCGGCGCGGGTAGCCAGCTTTTCACGCAACGACTTGGCCAGGTCCGACATCTGGTCGAAACGGCTGGCGCCGAACTGGTGGATCCAGCGCTGCAACTGCCGCGCGCGAAACGGCTTCTCGCCGAGCTCGCCGCAATAGGCGGTGAGCGCGTCCGCATCGAGATCGAGCAGGTTGACGAGATCGTTCATGACGGCAGTATCCGCTTGGATGTCAGTCTAGTGTTGCGTGACAGACCAGACAATCAACGCGAGTAAACGTTCATGCCCGGGAAGAAGAAGGCGATTTCGACGGCGGCCGTTTCCGCGGCGTCCGAGCCGTGCACGGCGTTGGCGTCGATGCTGTCGGCGAAGTCGGCGCGGATGGTGCCCTTGTCGGCCTTCTTCGGATCGGTCGCGCCCATCAGTTCGCGGTTCTTGGCGATGGCGTTCTCGCCTTCCAGCGCCTGGATCATGACCGGGCCGGAAACCATGAAGTCCACCAGGTCCTTGAAGAACGGGCGGGCCTTGTGCACGGCGTAGAACTGCTCGGCTTCGCCACGCGACAGGTGCACCATCTTGGCGGCCACGACCTTCAGGCCAGCGGCTTCGAAACGGGCATAGATCTGGCCGATGACATTTTTAGCCACGGCATCGGGCTTGATAATCGACAGGGTGCGTTCGATCGCCATAAAAACTCCGAAAAATGAAGGGGTTACCAATGGAAGAAACGCGAGATTCTAGCATGAGACCGCATGACTTTCGAGAACAGGACCGGCGCCGGGAAGCCCGGCGCGGGCTGAGCGGCGAGCCAACATTACAAATGTGCAATACATGGGAACGGCCTCGCCACCGAACCACACTAAGCAGCGTTGGGACAGCGCACTTTTTCAACGAAATGTGATTTTTTCCCTACCTTCCAGGGCTTGCAATCGCCATTGGTCGGTGCCACATTGGCGGTGGGTATGCCCGGGCAGAACCGGGGCGCCGCATCTTCCGACACAGGAGTCACCATGAACGACAAGCTGAACACCTATAGTTTCGGCAGCGCGAGCACGACGGCGGGTTCCGTCGCCGTTCGCAACCGGGTCCTGCGCAACACCTACTGGCTGCTTGCGCTGTCCATGATCCCCACCGTGCTGGGCGCCTGGATCGGCGTGGCGACGGGCTTCAGCTTCATGGCGGGCAGCCCCGGCCTGTCGCTGATCCTGTTCCTCGGCATCGCCTTCGGCTTCTTCTACGCCATCGAGAAGACCAAGAACAGCTCGATGGGCGTCGTGCTGCTGCTGGCCTTCACGTTCTTCATGGGGCTGATGCTGTCCCGGCTGATCGGCTCGGTGCTGCAGTTCTCCAACGGCCCGGCGCTGATCATGTATGCCTTCGGCGGCACCGCGGCGATCTTCGCGACGATGGCGACCGTCGCCACGGTCAGCAAGCGCGATTTCTCGAACATGGGCAAGTTCCTGTTCGTCGGCGTGATCCTGCTGATCCTGGCGAGCGTGGCCAATATCTGGCTGCAACTGCCGTCGCTGATGATCACGGTGTCGGTGCTGGCGATCGGTATCTTCTCCGCATACATGCTGTACGACGTGCAGCGCGTGGTGAATGGCGGCGAAACCAACTACATCACGGCGACGCTGGCGATCTACCTCGACGTCTACAACGTCTTCGTCAACCTGCTCGCGCTGCTCGGCATCTTCGGCGGCAACAGGGACTGACCCATACGCACCCGGGCCTGCGGCCCATGTGAAAAGAGCCAGCGCGAGCTGGCTCTTTTTTTTGCGCCTCTTGCTGCTCAGTCCCGCTCGAAGACGGCGATGGATTCCACGTGCGACGTGTGCGGGAACATGTTCACCACGCCGGCGCCGGTCAGGCGATATCCGGCCTCGTGCACCAGCAGCCCGGCATCGCGCGCCAGGGTGGCGGGATTGCACGACACATAGACGATACGCCGCGGCAGCACATCGCTGCCCTGCTCGGCCAGCTCGCCGAGCGCCTTGCACACGGCCAGCGCGCCCTCTCGCGGCGGATCGATCAGCCAGCGGTCGAAGCGGCCCAGCGCCGCGATGTCCTCGGCGCCCACCTCGAACAGATTGCGGCAGGCGAACTCGGTCTTGTGCGCGAGACCGTTGTATTCGGCGTTGGCCAGCGCGCGGGTGGTCAGCGCCTCGCTGCCCTCGATGCCGACCACGGCGCGTCCCTGGGTCGCCAGCGGCAACGTGAAATTGCCGATACCGCAGAACAGGTCCAGCAGCCGGTCGCCGGGCTGGGCATCGAGCAGCCGCAGCGCCCGGCCGATCAGCACGCGATTGATCTGGTGGTTGACCTGCGTGAAGTCGGTCGGCTTGAACGGCATGCGGATGCCGAACTCCGGCAATTCGTAAGCCAGTTCCACGTCCAGCGGATAGAACGGCGCGACGGTGTCGGGGCCCTTGGGCTGCAGCCAGAACTGCACCCCATGCCGGTCGGCGAAGGCGCGCAGCAGATCCTTGTCGGCGTCGGTGAGGGGCTCCAGGATGCGCAGCACCAGCGCGGTCACCTCGTGGCCGACGGCCACCTCGATCTGCGGCATGCGATCGCGGATCGACAGCCCGCCCACCAGTTCGCGCAGCGGCACCAGCATCGCGGAAAGGTGCGGCGGCAGCACCTCGCAGCGCGTCATGTCCGCCACGTAGCTGCTCTTGCGTTCGTGGAAACCGACCAGCACCCCGCCCTTCTTGGCGACATGCCGCACGGTCAGCCGCGCGCGATAGCGGTATCCCCAATCCGGCCCGGCGATGGGGCGGAACACGATGTCAGGCCGCACCTTGGACAGATGCCACAGGTTGTCTTCCAGGATGCGTTGCTTGATGGCAAGCTGGGCGCGCGCGTCCAGGTGCTGCATCGAGCAGCCGCCGCACACGCCGAAATGCTGGCATCCCGGCGCCACCCGCATCACCGAGGCCTGCTTGACCTCGACCAGATGGGCCTGCTCGTAACTGGGCTTGCGGCGAAAGCTGCGGTAGCTCACCACTTCGCCGGGCAACGCACCTTCCACGAAGACCACTTTCCCGGGCGTGCCGTCCTCGTTGACCAGGCGGCCCACGCCCCGTGCCTCCATATCGAGGCTTTCGATGGTGACCGTGGGATCGGCCGGCGCGGCGGCGGCCGCGAGCGGGGCTTGCGAAGGGGATACGGCTTGAGACACCTGCGGGACCTGAGTATTGTTTTGCGAAAGCGCGATTGTAGACCAGTCGAACCGCTGGCCGGGCGCGCCGCACTCAACCGGAAGGCATGACATGGATCTGATCAGCTGGAACATTCAATGGGGCCGCGGCTGCGACGGCAGGGTCGACCTGGCCCGTACCGTCGCCACGCTGCGCGACATGGCGGATGCCGATGTGCTGTGCCTGCAGGAGGTCTCCCGCGGCTTTCCCGAACTGCGCGGCACGCCGGGCCGGGACCAGGTGGAGGAACTGGAGGGACTGCTGCCGGACTACGAGATCCTGTTTGCGCCGGGCGTGGACCGGCGCTCCGAGGCCGGCACGCCGCGGCAGTTCGGCAACCTGATCGCGACCCGGCTGCCGGTGCGGGAAGTATTCCGGCGGCCGCTGCCGTGGCCCGTGGACCCGCATGTGGCCTCGATGCCGCGCGTGGCGCTCGAAGTCACGCTGCTGGCGGGCATCCGGCCCGTGCGCATCATCTGCACCCACCTGGAGTACTACTCGGAGCGGCAGCGCACCGCGCAGGCCGAGGCGCTGCGTAGCTGGCACGAGGAGGCTTGCCAACGCGCGCTGCATCCCGCGCCAGGCGAAAGCTATCCGGGCCCCTTTACGCCGGAGCCGCGGCCACAGTCGGCCATTCTCTGCGGCGATTTCAATGCGAGGCCGGACGATGTTGCCTACCAGCGCACGGTTGCCCCGTTCGACGAGGGCATCCCGGGGTGGCGCGACGCCTGGCTCCATACCCATCCCGACCTTGCGCACGCGCCCACCTGCGGTCTCTACGACAAGGAGCAATGGCCCCAGCCACCGTTCGCCTGCGACTTCATGTTCGTGACGGAGGACCTGGAAGCGGGCATCGAGCGATGCGAGGTCAATGCGCAAACCGATGCATCGGACCATCAGCCCGTGCATCTGACGATCTCGCTGGAGCGCTAGCGGCTTCGGACAACGGCGGGCGCGCGGCGGCCGCCGGGGCTCAATCTTCTTCCGTCTCGACGTGCATCGGCGAGAGCCGGAACGCGCGCAGATATTCCATCCACTGCGAGCCGGGCAGCTCGGCCAGCGTCTGCTGCACCAGTTCCATCTCGAGATCGAACTCCTGGGGCGTCAGGCCGCCGCGCATCAGTTGGAAGCGGCAGTACATCAGATAGGTGTTGACGACATCCGTCTCGCAGTAGGCGCGAATATCGGCGAGCTGATTGTCCTGGAAGGCCTGCCACACCTTGCTGCCGTCCATGCCCATCTTGCCGGGGAAGCCGCACAGCTTGGCCAGGTCATCCAGCGGCGCGCTGGCGCGCGGCTGGTACATCGCCAGCAGGTCCATCAGGTCCAGATGCCGCATGTGGTAGCGGCTGATGTAGTTGTTCCACTTGAAGTCGCGGCTGTCGTCGTCCCTGCCCTCGCCCATCTCCCAATAGCGCGGCGCGACCACGCCATTGACGAGGCCGCGATAGTGCAGCACCGGCAGATCGAACCCGCCGCCATTCCACGACACGAGCTGGGGGCTGTAGCGCGAGATCAATTCGTAGAACTTCTGAATCAGCGCCGCTTCGCCATCTTCCTCGGAGCCGAGCGAGCCGACATGGAATACCGCCGTGCCATCGCGCTGGTTCCGGCGCAGTACGCAGGAAATGGCCACTACCCGTTGCAGGTAGTGCGGCAGAAAATCGCTGCCGGTCTTTTCGCGGCGCGCCGCGAAGGCGAGCTCCGCCACGTCGGCATCGCTGAGGGAATCGGGATGGTCGTGCAGACGGCGCAAGCCGGCGACATCGGGAATGGTCTCGATGTCGAAGACCAGCACAGGCGTCATAGAACAGCGTCCTTTCTTACGCCCTGGGAGGCGAAATGCCGCTTCAGCTTGACGAGGGCTTCCTGCTGGATCTGGCGCACGCGCTCGCGTGTCAGGCCCATTTCCTCGGCAAGCTCTTCCAGCGTGGCGGGTTCGATATGGTTGAGGCCGAAACGGCGCTCCACCACGTAGCGATGCTTCTCCGACAGGCGCGCGAGCCAGAGCTTCATCAGGTTTTCGAGTTCGCGGTGCGCGACTTCCTGATCGGGCGCGGCATTGTGTTCGTCGGAGAGAAAGTCCAGAAGACTCGAGCCCGGGTCCAGGTCGAACGGCGTATCGAGCGAGGTGGTGTGCTCGTTCAACGCGAGCACATCCTGGATCTCGTCGGGCGTCTTGCCCAGCAGGTGCGCGATGTCCTCGAGGCTGGCGTCGCGCCCGTCGGTGCCGCCCTTCTCCAGATGCCGCTTGGCGCGCAGTACCTGATTCAGTTCGCGGATGACATGGACCGGCAGCCGTACCGTGCGCGCCTGGTTCATGATCGCGCGCTCGATGCTCTGGCGGATCCACCAGGTGGCGTAGGTGGAAAAGCGGAACCCGCGCGTGGGATCGAATTTTTCGATCGCGTGCATCAGGCCGAGATTGCCTTCCTCGATCAGGTCGAGCAACGGCACGCCGCGATTCAGATAGCCCTTCGCGATGCTGACCACCAGCCGCAGGTTGCGCTCGATCATGACCTGGCGCGCGGAGAAATCGCCGTCCTTGGCCAGGGTCGAGAAATGCAGTTCTTCGGGCGCGGACAGCAGCGGCTTGATGCTGATGCGGTTCAGGTAGTGCTGCACCGTATCGGCGGCCAGCTCGGTATGGAGCGCGCTGCGGAATTCCTCGTGTTCGGTGGCCGCCGGCTCGGCCGTGGCTTCGTCCTCGTCCGCATCGTCGTCGCCGTCGTCGTCATCGCGGGCGGAGCCGGCGTCGTCGGCGAGGATATCGGCTTCGCGCAGTTCGGCGACGGAGGCGCCGGGCGCGATGGGTTCGTCGGTCACTGGGACCATGTCCGCCGCGAGATCGCCGTCGAAGCCGTCGATCTCAACCTCGGACTGTGCCACACCAGAGCGGACTTCCGGTTCCTTGGCACGGCGGGTCCGTGTGGTATTTCCGGAGGAGACAGTTTTCTGGCGTGGCATGAACCCTCACTGTGGCGGCAAGTACCGCATCGGATCAACCGGCTTCCCGTTTCTGCGTACCTCGAAGTGCAGCTTCACGCGATCGGCATCAGTGTTGCCCATTTCCGCAATTTTCTGGCCCTTGCGGACCGTCGATTGCTCGGTGACCAGAACCTTTTCGTTGTGGCCGTAGGCAGTAAGAAAAGTCTCGTTGTGTTTGATGATGACAAGATTCCCGTAGCCGCGCAAGGGGCCGACGTGAATCACGCGGCCGTCATCCGCGGCCAGCACGGCATCGCCTTTCTTGCCCGATATATCGATGCCTTTGTTGCCCTTGTCATCGAAGCGGCCGAGCAGCTGGCCGGTCGCCGGCCAGGCCAGCGCGACCGAGCCCTCGCCCGCGGGGGCCGAGGCCGCGGCAGGCGCGGACGGCGGCGTGGACGGGGTGGTGGCGACGGGCGCGGACGGCATCGGCGTGGCGGCTGGCGTGGCCTGGTCGATCGGCTGGGCCTGCACGCTGCCCGGCGCTATCGGCATGGTGGCTACGCCGGTGGCCGCATTGACCTCGGCACCGGGCGGGACCACGCGCAGCAACTGGCCAACCTCGATCTGATTGGCGTTGACGATGTTGTTCCAGCTCGCGACATCGCGATAGGACTGCCCGTTCTCGAGCGCGATCCGGTACAGGGTATCGCCGCGCTTGACGCGGTAGAAGCCGGGGGGCGCGGGCTCGAGCGGGGCCGGGGCCGCGGCGGTGCCGCCGGTGGTGCGGTCGACCACCGGGGCGGGCATGGGCGACGACGCGCACGCGGCCAGCAGGGCGACCAGCGAGGAAACGGTGGCCAACTGCCCGGCACGTGCCAGACGTTGCGCAATCGGTTGCGAAATCACGATGTTGTGCATAGTTCGACTCAGGTGGTGCCCGATTTTAATGGCACAAAGAAAACGGCTTCAAGCGCGGTACGGTGAAAACGGTGACGCGCGCGCCGTTCGATCAACAGCAACTGCTGCGTTCCCGCCTGTCCCGGCCCGGCGCTGGGCGCCACCGCCACGGGGGCGATCAGCCGCCCGCCGATGGCGAGCTGCTCCAGCAACGCCTCCGGCACTTCCATGCCGGCCGCCGCCAGGATGATGGATGAAAACGGGGCCGCCTGCGGCAGGCCCAGCATGCCATCGCCATAGTGCAGCCGCAGATTGGGCAGGCGTAAAGGACGCAGGTTCGCCTTGGCCTGCTCGTGCAGCGGCCGGATCCGTTCGATGGAGAACACATCGCGCGCCACCAGGCTAAGTACGGCGGCCTGGTAACCGCATCCAGTGCCGATTTCCAGCACGTTCTCCAGCGGCTGCCCCGGCGCCAGCCCATGGCGCAGCAGTTCGATCATCCGTGCCACCACGGACGGTTTGGAGATGGTCTGCTGATGCCCGATCGGCAGCGCGGCGTCTTCGTACGCCTGCGAGGCCAGGCCGGGCTCGACGAACAGATGGCGCGGCACCGTGCCGATCGCGCCCAATACCCGTTCGTCGCGTATGCCGCCGGCGCGCAGGCGCGCCGCCAGGGCGCCGCGCGCCCTGTCCGAGGCCATGCCGCCGCCGCCCGCGCTGGCGGCGCTCGCCTTGGCCAGCACCGCGCTGGCCGGCGCGGGGGCCGGGGCGGCCGGCTTGGGCTTGGCGGGGCTCGACGCCGCGCGCGGCTTCGGTGCCGGTGCCGGCGCGGCGGTCGGCTTGCGGGTGGCACCCACTGCCGGCAGGCCGGCCGTGCGCGCCGGCGCCGGCTTGCGCTCGACGACGGCGTCCAGCGGCAACGGCCACTTGTTTCGACGCGAGTCCGAACTCATGGCGACGGTATCGGCGCTGCGCGCATGGCGGACCGGCTTACTTCAGCCATGCGCTGATCTGTTCCAGCCCGGCGCGATGGGTGAGGTCGAGTTGCAACGGGGTCAGCGACACGTAGCCTTGCGCGGTCGCATGGAAGTCCGTGCCCTCGCTGGCATCGCGCGCGTCGCCGGCGGGGCCGATCCAGTAGTTGGTCTCGCCGCGCGGATTGACCTGCGCGATCACGGGCTGCGACGGATGGCGCTTGCCGAGCCGCGTGGCGCGATGGCCCTTGATATGTTCGAACGGCAGGTTCGGGATATTGACGTTGAGCAGGAACGGCTCGGGCATCGGCGCGGCGATGGCGCGCTCGACGATGCCGCGCGCGATGCGGGCGGCGGCGTCCAGATGTTCCCAGCCCTTGTCCAGCTGCGAGAAGGCGATCGATGGAATGCCCAGCAGGAAGCCCTCGATGGCGGCGGCGACGGTGCCGGAGTACAGCACGTCCTCGCCCATGTTCTGCCCCTGGTTGATGCCGGACACCACCAGGTCGGGCTTTTCGTCGAGCAAGCCGGTCAGCGCGATATGCACGCAGTCGGTCGGAGTGCCATTGACGAAGCGGAAGCCCTTCTGCACGCCTTCGGTGGCCTCGAAGATCGACAACGGACGCTGCAGCGTCAGCGAATTCGAGGCGCCGCTATGGTTCTGCTCGGGCGCGATCACCGTGATGCGACCCAGCGGCGCGAGCGCGGCGTGCAGGACGGCAAGTCCTGGCGCCAGATAACCGTCATCGTTTGCGAGAAGGATATGCATGGCCGCGATTGTACCTGAGGCAAACCCCGCCAATGCCGCCGCGCCACGCGCGAAAGGCGCGCCAGCGCACCGCGCGGCCGCTTCCGGCGCGCCTCTCACCGAACTGAACGGTCGTACTTTTGTGCGCTACACTTGATCGGCCCGCGCGCCTGCGTTGCGGCGCGCAAACAACCACTATCCGAGGAGACAAGATGAAAGCCGTGCTGTGCAAAGCCTGGGGTCCGCCCGATTCGCTGGTTCTGGAAACGCTGCCCGACCTCGTGCCGGGTCCGGACGAAGTGGTCATCGACGTCAAGGCGGCCGGGGTCAATTTTCCCGACGTGCTGATCATCCAGAACAAGTACCAGGCCAAGCCGCAACTGCCCTTCTCTCCCGGTTCCGAACTGGCCGGCGTGATCAGCGCCGTCGGCGAAGGCGTGACGCAGTTCAAGCCGGGCGACAAGGTCATCGCCTACCTGGGCAACGGTGCGTTCGCCTCGCAGGCCAAGGCTCCGGCCAAGGCCGTGGTGCCGATGCCGCCGGGCATCGATTTCGAGACCGCCGCCGCCTTCACGCTGACCTATGGCACCTCGCACCACGCCGTGGTCGACCGCGGCGAGCTCAAGGCCGGCGAAACCATGCTGGTGCTCGGCGCCGCGGGCGGCGTGGGCCTGGCGGCCATCGAGATCGGCAAGGCCATCGGCGCGCGCGTGATCGCCGCGGCCTCGACCGACGAGAAACTCGCGGTGTGCAAGGAGCACGGCGCGGATGCGCTGATCAACTACAGCACCGAGGACCTGCGCGAGCGGGTGAAGGAACTGACCGCCGGCAAGGGCCCCGATGTGGTCTACGACCCGGTGGGCGGCGTGTACGCGGAGCCGGCCTTCCGCTCCATTGGCTGGCGCGGACGCTATCTGGTCGTGGGTTTCGCCAACGGCGAGATTCCGAAGATGCCGCTGAACCTGGCGCTGCTCAAGGGCGCCTCGCTGGTGGGCGTGTTCTGGGGCGAGTTCGTGCGGCGCGAGCCGCGCGCGAATCAGGCCAATATGGCGCAGATGCTGGGCTGGATGCAGGAGGGCAAGATCCGCCCGCATATCTCGGCCCGCTATCCGCTGGAGCAGGCCACGCAGGCGCTGAAGGACATGGAGGCGCGCAAGGTCACCGGCAAGATCGTGATCGTGCCCTGACCCTGCGTTTGACGCGGTGCGCGCGCGGGGAAATCGGACGTCCCCGCGACGCGCATCAGGCCCGACGTCAGGCCGCCAGCGCCGGGTAGTCGGTATAGCCCTCGGCGCCGCCGCCGTAGAAGGTGTTGCGGTCGGGCTTGTTCAGCGGCGCATCCCGGCGCATGCGCTCGACCAGGTCCGGATTGGCGATGAACGGGCGGCCGAAGGCCACGGCGTCGCCGATGCCGGCATCGATCAGCGCCGCGGCGCTGTCGCGGTCGTACTTGCCGCAGAAGATCAGCAGGCCGCCGAAGGCCTCGCGCAACTGGCGGCGGAAGCTGTCGGTCAGGTCGGGCCCGCCAGCCCAGTCGGGCTCCGCGATATGCAGATAGGCAAGGCCGCGCCGCGTGAACTCGCGCGCCAGATAGAGGGTGATGGCCTCGCTCTCGTCGTCGACCATGCCATGCCCCGAGAAATGCGGCGACAGCCGGATGCCGGTGCGATCGGCACCGATCTCGGCCGCGACGGCATCCACCACCTCCAGCACCAGCCGCGCGCGATTCTCCAGCGAGCCGCCGTAGGCGTCGGTGCGCTGATTGCTCCCCGTCGCGAGGAACTGGTTCAGCAGATAGCCGTTGGCGGCGTGGATCTCCACCAGGTCGAAGCCCGCGCGCTTCGCGCGGCGGGTCGCATCGCGGTACTGCAGGACGATACCGGGCAGTTCGTCGGTGGCCAGCGCGCGCGGCGTTTCCGTCGGCACGTTGGCCGGCGTGCCGTCGGGCTGCACCACGAAGCACTGCGAGTTCTCGGCGATCAACGCGGACGGCGCCACCGGCGCCTGCCCGTTCTCCTGCAGCAGGCTGTGCGAAATCCGGCCCACGTGCCACAACTGCAGCGACAGGCGTCCGCCACGCGCATGCACGGCGTCCACCACGCGCTTCCATCCCGCTTCCTGCGCATCGGTATAGATGCCCGGGGTCCAGGCATAGCCCTGCCCCTGGCGGGAGATCTGCGTGGCCTCGGTCACGATCAGTCCGGCGCTGGCGCGCTGGACGTAGTACTCGACGTTCAGGTCGGTGGGGACATCGCCCGGCTGGCCGGCCCGCGAGCGGGTCAGCGGCGCCATCAGGACGCGGTTGGGCAACGATACGGCGCCCGCTTGCGCGGGCTGGAACAGCGAAGAAGTCATCGGGGGGGCCGTGTTTGGGGGGAAGCGGTCGGGGTCGCTGGCGGCGCCCCAGGGGCGCCGCGCAGCACGTCCGGCCGATTATAGGGAATACCCTTAGTCCCCGCATGACCCCACGCCGCGCAAGGAGATAGTCCCCGCGGGCGACAGCGCCCCGCCGGGCGCCCTACAGCTTTTCCGTTTCCCCGCTGCTCGGCTGCCACTTCATCAGCCGCCGCTCGGCGATGCCCACCATCCAGTCCAGCACCAGCGCGCAGGCGGTCAGCACCACGATGCCGGCGAAGACCGTGTTGATGTCAAAGGTGCCTTCGGCCTGCAGGATCAGATAGCCAACGCCACGCGCGGAGCCCAGATACTCTCCGACCACGGCACCCACGAAGGCCAGACCCACCGACGTATGCAACGACGAGAACACCCAGCTCGTCGCGCTGGGCAGATAGACATGGCGCAGCAGCTGCTTCTGGTTGGCGCCCAGCATGCGCGCGTTGGCCAGCACCACCGGGCTGACTTCCTTGACGCCCTGGTAGACGTTGAAGAACACGATGAAGAACACCAGCGTGACGGCCAGCGCCACCTTGGACCAGATGCCCAGGCCGAACCACACCGCGAAGATCGGCGCGAGAATGACCCGCGGCATCGAGTTCATCGCCTTCACGTAGGGATCGAGAATGGCCGAGGTCAGCGGGCTGAGCGCCAGCCACAGGCCCACGCCCAGCCCCGCCACCGTGCCGATGCCGAAGGCCAGCACGGTTTCCAGCAGCGTTACGCCGAGATGGATGTAGATATCGCGCTCGACGACGAACCAGTTCCAGATGCGCTGCGCCACCACCAGCGGCTCGCCGAAGAAGAAGGACACCTGCTGCGAGCGCGTGAACGCATGCCATGCGCCCAGGATCGCCACCAGGACGAGCAGTTGCCACACGCGCAGCATGAACTTGGAGTCGGATCGGAATGCCATGGAATTCGCCGTTGCGGCCGTCGCGGCCGTTATCGTTGTTGTCGTCGTTGCCGTTGTCGTTGTCGTTGTCGCTGCCGTGGCAGCTGCCGCCGTGTTCGCGGTCGCGGGCTCAGGCGGCCTTGCGCTGCTGTGCATAGCCCTTGAGCACTTCCTCGCGCAGCACGTCCCAGATCGCCGCGTGCAGCTCGACGAAGCGCAGCTGGTTGCGCACCTCGGCCACATCGCGCGGGCGCGGCAGATCGATGTCGAACTCGCCGATGGGATGGGTCGCCGGTCCGGCAGAGAGCACCACCACGCGATCGCTCATGGCGATGGCCTCGTCCAGGTCGTGCGTGATGAACAGCACCGCCTTGCGCTTGGCCGCCCACAGGTCCAGCACCTCGTTCTCCATCAGCTGCCGGGTCTGCACGTCCAGCGCGGAGAACGGTTCGTCCATCAGGATGATGTCCGGATCCAGCACCAGCGTCTGCGCCAAGCTCACGCGCTTGCGCATGCCGCCGGAGAGCTGGTGCGGATAGCGGTCGCCGAAGCCGCCCAGCCCCACGCGGCGCAGCCATTCCTCGCCTTCCCTCACTGCCTCGGCGCGCGCGACGCCGCGGAATTCCAGGCCCGCGATCACGTTGTCCAGCGCGCTGCGCCACGGCATCAGCGCCTCGGACTGGAACATGTAGCCGGCGCGCTTGTTGACGCCGACCAGCGGCTCGCCGAATACGCGCACCTCGCCCGACGAGGGCTGCAGCAGTCCGGCGCCGACATTGAGCAGCGTGGATTTGCCGCAACCGGTGGGCCCCACCACCGAGACGAACTCGCCCGGCGCCACGTGCAGCGTGACGTCCTTGACGGCGGTATAGCGCTGGCTGCGGTCTTCCCGCGAGACAAAGGTACAGGTGACGTTGTCCAGGGACAGCGCGGGCGTGGCATGGGAGGGGGATGCAGCGGATACAGGTGCGGAAGTGCTCATGGCGGACCGTCGTCGTGCCTCGCCGCCCAGGGGCGCGGCGTTGTCTGATACAAAGGCGCCCCGCGGGAAACAGAAGGGCCCGCCGTATCAAGAGCGGGCCCTGTCGTCCGGCCGCGGATCGGCGCCGCGCGTATTACTTGTACTTGGCGTTCGCCTTCTGCACGAAGCTGTTGGTGAAGGTGTTTTCCAGCTTGATGGTCTTGCCCTTCAGCTCGGCGTCGAACTGCTGCAGCGTGTTCAGCGCGGTGCGCGGACCGTCGGCGGGCATCATGCCGTCCGGCGACATCGCCTCGCGCACCTTCTCCCAGGCCGACAGGTACAGCGCGCGGTCGCCCAGCAGGTAGCTTTCGGGGACCGTCTTGACGATGTCCGACGGGCCCGCCTTCTGCAGCCACTTCAGCGCGCGCACCATGGCATTGGTCAGCGCCTGCGTGGTGTTGGGGTTCTGCTGGATGAAGGCGGTCGACGCGTACAGGCAGCCCGAGGGCATGTTGCCGCCGAACACGGCTTGCGTGTCCTTCAGCGTGCGCGTGTCCGAGGCGATGCGCACCTCGTTCTTCTGCGTCAGCATCGAGATCACCGGGTCGAGGTTGGCCATCGCGTCGATCTGGCCCGAGCGCATCGCGGCCACCGCGCCGGCGCTCGCGCCCACGCCGATGAACGACACGTCCGACGGCTTCAGCCCGGCCTTGGCCAGCACGAAGTTCGCCATCATGTTGGTCGACGAACCGGGCGCGGTCACGCCGATCTTCTTGCCCTTCAGGTCGGCGATCGACTTGAAGTTGGGCATGGTCTTGTTGGACACCACCAGCACGATCTGCGGCGCCCTGCCCTGCAGCACGAATTCCTGGTACTGCTGGCCCTTGCCCTGCAGATTGATGGTGTGCTCGTAGGCGCCGGAGACCACGTCCGCGCTGCCGCCGACCACGGCCTGCAGCGCCTTGGCGCCGCCGGCGAAGTCGACGATCTCGACGTCCAGCCCTTCTTCCTTGAAGTAGCCCAGGCGCTCGGCGATGGTCAGCGGCAGGTAGTAGAACAGGTTCTTGCCGCCCACCGCGATGGTGACCTTGGTCTTCTCGGGCTTGCCCTGCGCGTGCGCGAAGCCGCCGAAGGTGAACCAGCCCGCCAGGAACAGCGCGAGCGCGATCAGCGCCTGCTTCCAGAATTTCTTGTTGTACATGTTGTCTCCTGCCTCTTCGCTCCCGGTCCGAGGGAAAGGCCGGGCGTGTCTCGTGTCGCGCCGCCATGCGGCTCGTTGCGATGCTACCCGCAAGCGCTCGTTCGCCGCATCGGGATCAATACCTAGCGGCCACGCCCGGCCCGGCATGCGGGCCCGCGAGGGCCCTTCCGCTTATTCGGCCTGGATGTCGGCGGACTTGATCACCTTGCCCCAGCGCGTGAGTTCGGCGCGCTGGTACTGGTCCAGCTGCTGCGGGCCCATGAACTTCGCTTCGGCGCCCAGCGTCTCGGCCTTCTTGCGGAATGCGTCCGTGCGCATGATGGCCTCGATATCGCCGGCCAGCTTGTCGACCACCGCCTTGGGCGTGCCGGCCGGCGCGTACATGGCGAACCACGAGGACACGTCCAGATCCGCATAGCCTGCCTCGGGCGCGGACGGCACGTCGTTCAGGCTGGGGATGCGGCTCTTGCTGGTGACCACCAGCGGACGCAGCTTGCCGGCGGCGATATGCGGGATCAGCGGGGGCGGCGTGGTGATCGTCAGGTCCACCGAGCCGCCCAGCAGGTCCGTCATCGCCGGGCCCGTGCCCTTGTACGGCACGTGCGTGATCTTGATGCCGGCCATCTGGTTCAGCAGTTCGGTGGACACATGCTGCAGCGAACCGTTGCCCGACGAGGCGTAGTTCAGCTTGTTGGGATTGGCCTTGGCGTAGGCCACCAGTTCCTTCAGCGACTTCACCGGCAGGCTGGGCCGCACCACCAGCACCTGGGGCGCCGACAGCAGGTTCGCCACCGGCGCGAAGTCCTTCACCGGATCCCACTGCAGGTTCTTCATCAGCAGCGGCGTGATGACGTGGAAGCCCGAGTACTGCACCAGCAGCGTATAGCCGTCCGGCTTGGCGCGTTGCACCGCGCTGGCGGCGATGCCGCCGTTGCCGCCCGGACGGTTGTCCACCACGACGGGCTGGCCGAGGGCCTTGCTCAGCGGCTCGGCGATCATGCGCGCCGCGATGTCGGTGGTGCCGCCGGCGGCCGCGGACACGATCAGCGTGACCGGCTTGTTCGGATAGGCGCCGTCCTGCGCCGAGGCGCCGGACGCGGCCAGGCCCATGGCGGCCAGCGCGGCCGCGCTCATGACCGTGGACAGGGCGCGGCGGCGGGATACCACCGCTGCGCCGGTGCGGGTTTGCTGGACGTGCGAAGGCTGCTGCTTGGACATGTGTTGTCTCCTGATGACCCTGTGTTTGTTGTTGTGCTCGACTACTTGGTGCGCCGGCGAGCCAGGCGCGAAATCACGGTTGTCCGGCGAAATGCTCCGCGAGCCAGGCCGGCGGCTGGTGCGTGCGCAGCCGGGTGCCGGCGCGCAGCAGCTGGCTGCCGATGTCGCGCTGGACCAGCTGCGGCAGCGCGGCCACCATGCCGAGCAGCCGCTCCAGGTCCACGCCGGTATCGACGCCCATCGCGTCGAACATATGCACCAGCTCCTCGGTGGCGACATTGCCGCTGGCGCCGGGCGCATAGGGGCAGCCGCCGAGTCCGCCGGCGGCCGCGTCGAAGCGGCTCACGCCCGCCTCCCATGCGGCGAGCGCATTGGCAAGCCCCATGCCGCGCGTGTTGTGCAGATGGATGGTCAGCCCCACCTTGGGGAAGCGCTGCTGGAACGTCTCGCACAGCGCGCGCACCTGGTTCGGATACGCCATGCCGGTGGTGTCGCACAGCGTGATACCGGCCACGCCGGCCCCGGCGAAGCGCTGGGCGAGCGCCATCACGGCATCAGGCTCGATGTCGCCCTCGAAGGGACAGCCGAACACGGTGGACAGCGAGACATTGACCGGCACGCCGACGGCAGTGGCCGCCCCGGTCATGGCCAGCAGCTGCGCCTGCGACTGCTCGCGCGTCATGCGCAGGTTGGCGCGGTTGTGGGTCTCGCTGACCGACATCACGAGATTGACCTCGTCGGGCCGGCACGACAGCGCGCGCTCCAGCCCGCGCAGGTTGGGCACCAGCGCGGTGTAGCGCACGCCGGGCACGCGCTGCATGCGGTGCATCACGGCTTCGGCGTCGGCCAGCGCGGGGATCGCCTTGGCGGACGTGAACGAGGTGGCCTCGATGCGGGCGAAGCCGCAGGCGGCCAGCGCATCGACGAACGCGACCTTCGCATCGGTGGGCACCACGACGGGCTCGATCTGCAGGCCGTCGCGCGGCGCCACCTCGTTGATCTCGATGCGGGCGGGCCCGCGCAGCGGAAATGCCGCGGCCCTGCCGGCTGGTCTGATGTCGTTCATGCCACCACCCCGCGTGCGCGCAGATCGGCGATGGTGCCGGCGTCGAAGCCGGCTTCGGCCAGCACCGCATCGGTGTGCTCGCCCAGCGTCGGGCCGCGATCGTGAATGGCGCCCGGGTTGGCGGACAGCTTCGGGATGATGCCCGGCACTTCCACGGTCAGCCCGCTCGCGGCCGTGACGCTCTCGATCACGCCGCGGGCACGGTAGTGCGGGTCCTCCGCGATGTCCTTGACGGTATAGATGCGGCCGGACGGCACCTCGGCCGTCTTGAGCACCGCCAGCGCGGCCTCCACCGTTTGTGTGCGCGTCCATGCCGCGATGGCGGCATCGATCTCGTCGACGCGGCGCACGCGGCCATCGTTGCGCGCCAGCGCCGGGTCCTCGGCCAGATCCGCGCGGCCGATCGCCAGCATCAGCCGTTTGAAGATGGCATCGCCGTTGGCCGCCACCAGCACGTATTCGCCGCTGGCGCAGGGATACGCGTTGGACGGCGCGATGCCGGGCAGCGCGCCACCAGCGGGCTGGCGCACCGCGCCGAAGGCCGAATACTCGGGCAGCAGGCTTTCGCTGAGGTTGAACAGCGATTCGTACAGCGCGACGTCGATCACCTGCCCTTCGCCGCCGCGCGCATCGCGCTGGTACAGCGCGAGCAGCACGCCCAGCGCGCCGTGCAGGCCGGCGATGGTGTCCCCCAGCGACAACCCCGCGCGCACCGGCGGGCGGCCAGGTTCGCCGGTCAGATGGCGCAGGCCGCTCATGGCCTCGGCCACGGCGGCGAAACCCGGTTCGTCGCGCTTGGGACCGGTCTGGCCGTAGCCCGATACGCGCACCATGATCAGCTTCGGATTGGCGGCATGCAGCGCGTCCCACCCCAGGCCCCATTTCTCCATGGTGCCGGGGCGGAAGTTCTCGATCAGCACGTCGCATTCGGCGGCCAGCTTACGCACCACGTCTTGCCCTTCCTGGCTGCGCAAGTCGATGCAGATCGACTGCTTGTTGCGCGACTGCGCTTCCCACCAGACCGAGGTGTCCTCGTACAGCATCCGCCATTTGCGCAGCGGATCGCCCTGCCCGGGCGGCTCCACCTTGATGACATGGGCCCCGAAGTCGGCCAGCGTCTTGGCGGCGAAGGGGCCGGCGATCAGCTGTCCGAGCTCGAGCACCCGGATGCCTTCCAGAATCTGTCGCGCCATGGGGTTGTCTCCGTGCGATGGCTGTGGGGTCCGGCGTTGGCGGGCTGTCGCGGTGTGTGCGATGCCGCCACGCGGGTTTTGACGGAGTGTGCCGCAGCGGGGAGGTGGCGGGAATCGCCAATCGGAGAAGCGGGCTTTCTCGTAACGCGAAAGCCACCCAGGGCCATCGGGGCCCGCCGCCTAGAACGGCGCGCGGTCGCCGCAGAGATGGGTGATCAGCAGCCGGGCGGAGACCGTCAGCGCGGCGGGATCGCGCATGCCGATCAGCAGGGAGCGGCGCGCCCACGGGTCCTGCAGCGCGACCAGCGACAGGCCCATCGACTTGACATGGGGTTCGGCAGCGATGCGCGGGAGCACGCCCACGCCCAGCCGCGCCATCACCATGCGGCACATCGCATCGAAGCTGCGCACCTGGATGCGCAGCCGGAAGGGCCGGTCCAGCCGGCTGCTTTCCTCGAGCAGCCGCGCGGCCAGCGAGGTGACCTGCGGCAGGCTGACGAAGTCGTATTCGAGCGTATCGGCGTAGCGCACGGGTCCCCGCCCCGACAGCGGATGGCCGGGCGGCGTGATGATGACCAGTTCGTCCTGCCGGTATTCCACGGTGACCAGTCCCGCGCACGGGGTGCGGTCGGCGAAGATGCCGACGTCGGCGCGGTTCTCCACCAGCGCCGCGACGATATCGCTGCTGTTCTGCTCTTCGAGCTCGATGCGGATGGTGGGATGCAGCTGCATGAACGCGGCGAGGTCGTCCGGCAGGAATTGCGTGATGGCCGAGGTATTGGCGCAGACGCGCACCTGGCCGCGCACGCCGGACGCATAGTCCGACATCACGCCGGCCATCCGCTCCACGTCCTGCAGGATGGTCAGCGCATGGTGGAAGCACGCCTGCCCCGCCTCGGTCAGCTGGACCCCCGCGGCGTGCCGGAAGAACAGCGGCGCACCGACCGCGGTCTCCAGATCGGAGATGCGCTTGCTGGCCGCGGCCACCGCCAGATGCGACTGGCGCGCGCCGGCCGAGATGCTGCCCTGGCGCGCGACGGCAACGAACAGGCCGAGCGTGACGAGATCGAAGCGGGCGAGATTCATGGGGCGATGGTGCGGGCGTGGCAGCGGTCGCGGGCATCGCGACAGGCCGCCGGCGGGCGCGTCATAGCGTGCGGCGGTCCATCACCGCGCGGGCGATGGTGCCGGCATCGACGTACTCCAGCTCGCCGCCCACCGGCACGCCGCGCGCCAGCCGCGACACCTTCAGGCCGCGGGCCTTGAGCATCTCGCCGATATAGTGCGCGGTGGCCTCGCCCTCGCTGGTGAAGTTCGTCGCGACCAGCACCTCGGACACCGGGCCACCGAGTTCGGGATCGGTGGCGCGTGCCAGCAGCCGGTCCAGATGGATCTCGCGCGGGCCCACGCCGTCGAGCGGCGAGAGCCGGCCCATCAGCACGAAATACTGGCCGCGGTAGGTCATCGTCTGCTCGATCATGGCCTGGTCGGCGGGCGTCTCCACCACACACAGCAGCGTGGCGTCGCGCCGCTCGTCCAGGCACGTCTCGCAGATCTCGCGCTCGGTAAAGGTATTGCAGCGCATGCAGTGGCGGATGCCGTCCGCCGCGCCGCGCAGCGCGTCGCCCAGGCGGCGCGCGCCCTCCCGGTCATGCTGCAGCATGTGGTAGGCCATGCGCTGGGCCGACTTCGGCCCCACGCCCGGCAGGACGCGCAGGGCCTCGATCAGGGCCTGCAGGGAGGTCGGGGTCGGGGCCTTCATCGCAGTGGACGCCGCGGCGAGACCGCGCTCGCGCTATGGGGATTCAGAGGCAACGGCGCCAGCTCAGAACGGCAGCTTGAAGCCCGGGGGCAGCGGCAGGCCGGAGGTCATCGAGCCCATCTTCTCCTGCGTCGTGGCCTCGGCCTTGCGCACCGCGTCGTTGAACGCGGCGGCCACCAGGTCTTCCAGCAGTTCCTTGTCCTCGCCCTCGGCGACCAGGCTCGGATCGATGGTCACGCGCTTCACGTCGTTCTTGCAGGTCATCACCACCTTGACCAGGCCGGCGCCGGACTGGCCCTCGACCTCGATCAGCGCGAGCTCTTCCTGCATCTTCTTCATGTTTTCCTGCATCTGCTGGGCTTGCTTCATCAGCCCGGCGATCTGGCCCTTCATCATGGCGTCTCTCCTGGTATGGGATGGATGGGTTCGGGACCGGCGGCGGGTGCGCCTGCTCGGTCCATGGCGTTCAGGCCGCCCGCGGCTGAATCGAGCCGGGCACGATCTGCCCGCCGAATTCGCGCAACAGGCCCTGAACGAAAGGATCGTTGTCGATGGTGATCTCCGCCTCGCGCTGGCGCTCGGCCCGTGCCTGCGCATCGGCGGCGGCGGCGGTCTGCGCGACCGCGCCGACCTCGCACTGCACGCGCACCGGCACGCCGAAATGATCGGTGAGTGCCTGCTGCAGGCGCTCGACGGTGCCGCCTTCGGTGATTGCGGCAACGGGCGCGCGCAGCGTGATCGTACGGCCGACCACGGCGGTCAGCTCGCTCTGATAGGCCAGCTGCTGCGCGAGCCCCTTCAGCGGCAGGCTGGCGGCCAGCGCCGGCCATTCGCCGGTAAACACGGGCGGCGTGCCATCGTCGGCGGGCGCGGGCGCGGCGGCCGGCGTGGCCGCGCGTGCCGGGGCCTGCGGTTCGGCTGGCCGCGTCGCGCCGTCATCCGGCATCGAGCGAGGTTGCGGAACCGGCCGCGCCGCCGGCACGGCTTCGGCCCGCGGCGCGGGCATGGGCCGCGACGCGGGCGGCGGCGCGAATGCCGGCTCCATGTCGTACGGCCCGATGATCGGCAGGTCAGGCGGCAACTCCTCCCACGGCGGCACATCGCTGCCGCCGGCCACCTCCCACGGCGGCACGTCCGACGTATCGGCGGCCGGGCTGCGTTTCTGGGCGGGTGCGGGCTGGGATGCGGGCTGCGTTGCGGGCTGCGTTGCGGGCTGTGATGCGGGCTGTGATGCGGGCTGTGCGGGACGCGCCTGCGGCGCCGGGACCGGCTGCGAGGCCCTGGCGGCCGGCGCCGCGGGCGTGGGCCGCAGGGGCTGCGCGGACTGGCGTGCCGCCGCGGCGGGTGCCGGGGCCGGGGCATTGGCCGACGGACGGGCACCGCCCGCGCGCCCCGCGGATGCCTGCCGCGCGGCGGCCAGCGCCGCCCGTGCGGGCGACATGGGCGCGTAGGCGGCCGGTGCCGCCGGCACGGGCGTGGCCGTTGCGGGTCTGGCCTCGGGCTGGCGCGGCGCGGCGGCCTGAGC
>NZ_CAJZAH010000004.1 GCF_914271545.1 Cupriavidus respiraculi | reverse complement strand
ACCCCTTCCCATCCCGAACAGGACCGTGAAACGACTTCGCGCCGATGATAGTGCGGACTACCCGTGTGAAAGTAGGTCATCGCCAGGCTCTTATTCCCAGAACACCCCAGCCCTCAAAGCTGGGGTGTTTTGCTTTGGGCGCGCGTGTTAATACGCCGCCGATTTCGACGCGCCGGGCGCTACACCCGGCGCCCTTTTTGTTACGCTGCCGTCTGTTCAAGACTCGTCGTCGATTGCCATGTCGCAAGCTGTCCCGTGGTTTCTGTACTTGCTCGAATGCGAGGGGGGAAGCATCTATACGGGCATCACTACGGACGTGCAGCGCCGCTTTGCCGAGCATCAGGCCGGCAGCGGGGCCAAATACACGCGCTCGCGCAGGCCACTGCTTATTCTCGGGACAATGTCGTTCGAAGGCCGCTCGGAGGCATCGCGAGCCGAGGCGGCCATGAAGCGGCTGAGCGCTACCGACAAGCGCGCCATTTGCCTGCGGCTCACGCAGGGCGCCGTGCTGGGAGTGGCCGACCTGGTGCCGCAGCGGGCCGCAAAGCCAATGGCTTGAGCGCGCTTCAGACTCCCAGCAACGCGATTTTGCATTCGGATTTCCTCTCTTAAGGCTGGCTTAAGTCTTCATGGCTAGCATTCCCCTGTCGCGCCGGAAAGTCGGCGCAGGGAATCACACCGAGAGGACACATCATGATTCGCAAGACCCTTGCTCGATCGGCCATTGGCGCTGCAGCCGTTGCGGCGTTGGTCGGCGGCTATGCACTCCTTCAGAACAACGCGATCGCGCCTAGCTACGCGGCGCCCACGCCGGTCGCGGCGCCCGTACAGGGCACGGCAGTTGCCGCGCCTGCCGACTTCTCCGGTGTCGTCGCAAAGTACGGCCCGGCCGTGGTCAACATCAGCGTTACCGCACGCACCCAGCGTACTTCGGCCGAGATGCCGCCGGGCATGGACCCGGACGATCCGTTGTTCCAGTTCTTCAAGCGCTTTGGCCCGCAGTTCCAGGGGCCGCAGCAGGACGAGCGACCGCAGCTCGCGCGCGGACTCGGGTCCGGCTTTATCGTCAGCGCCGACGGGGTGATTCTGACCAACGCCCACGTGGTGGCGGGCGCGCAGGAGGTCACGGTCAAGCTGACCGACCGCCGTGAATTCAAGGCGAAGGTCCTCGGCGCGGACAAGCAGACCGATATCGCCGTGCTCAAGATCGACGCCAAGGACCTGCCCACGGTGCGCCTGGGCGATCCGTCGAACGTGCAGGTCGGCGAGCCGGTGCTGGCGATTGGATCGCCGTACGGTTTCGAGAACACCGTGACCGCCGGTATCGTCAGCGCCAAGTCGCGGTCGCTGCCCGACGACACCTATGTGCCGTTCCTGCAGACCGACGTCGCGGTGAACCCGGGCAATTCGGGCGGCCCGCTGTTCAACCGCAATGGCGAAGTGATCGGCATCAATTCGCAGATCTACAGCCGCACCGGGGGTTACCAGGGCCTGTCGTTCGCGATTCCGATCGACGTGGCTACCAAGGTCCAGCAGCAGCTGGTGGCGCACGGCAAGGTCACGCGTGGGCGTCTGGGCATCGGGGTACAGGAAGTCAACCAGGCGCTGGCGCAGTCGTTCGGATTGCCTAAGCCGACGGGCGCGCTGGTGAACACGGTGGAGCCCGACAGTCCCGCCGCGAAGGCGGGCCTGAAGCCGGGCGACGTGATCGTGCAGATCGGCAACAACGTGGTGGATCATTCCGGCGAACTGCCCGAGCGCGTGGCCGATATCAAACCCGGCACGGACACTCCGCTGAAGGTCATCCGCAAGGGCGAGACGCTGACGTTGACCGCGCGGGTGGGCACCGCCGGCGAAGACAACGTTGCGCAGAAGGCGGGCGAGGCGCAGGCCGGTGGCAAGCTCGGACTGGCGGTGCGGCCGTTGAGCCCGGCCGAGCAACGCCAAAGCGGTATCGAGGGCGGACTGGTGGTGGAGGATGTCGGCGGACCGGCCGCGCGCGTCGGCATCCAGCCGGGGGACGTGATTCTCGCGTTCAACGGCACGCCGATTACTTCGGTCGAGCAGTTGCGCTCGCTGGTGGGCAAGTCGGGCAAGGAGGTAGCGCTGCTCGTCCAGCGTGAAGACACCCGTCTGTTCGTGCCGCTCGAACTGGGCTGATCGGGATGGCAAGCGGGTCGGCGCCGTCCGACACGGCGTCGCCGACCCTGCAAGCCTTGGCCGGCGCGGCTTTCAAGGTAGTCAATTGTCACCAAGACGCTCACAGAAGTGTCGGTAAGGGGTATCATCACGACTGCGATGCAAGACAGGGATCGTCTTGCGGACTCGACGAACGAGGACGTCTATGCAGTTGGATTTGACCCGCGCAACATCGACGGCGGGTACCGAACGAGTGCGGCGCCTGCCGCGCACTGCGCCGGCACCCCGCCGACGCAAGAAGGCCGAACCTCCCCACTGGGAGCGCGGCTATCGTTCGCACTTCTATCGCAACGAGCGCGGCGACAAGCTGGGCGAAGTGCGACTGTCGGACCGCGGCGAGATTCCGGTCGTGTATCGCTGGGCCGCCGGCAACTACTCCGGCGCAGAGGGTTCGTTGATGCATGCCCGCATGCGCGTCGAAGAGACGGTGGGGTTCGGCATGCGCCAGCTTGCCTTGTTCTAAGCCCGCAGCCTACGACGCTCCTGTTTCTCCCGATATCCGCCTGACCCACATCGGCAGCGCCGCCGATGATGACCCGTCTCCAGCGCACGACCGCTGCACCCGGCCGGCACGAACGCCGGCTCCCCGCTAGTCAGTACCCCACGACATCACCCGCGCGCTATGCGCTCGTGCCGCTGATTCCGGCCCGCAGCGCCTCATCGCGACGCTTCGCGAGCTGCTGCTCCACCGGCGCCCAGAAGGCGTGCCTGACCGCCGCGACTTGCCACGCCGCGCTGCCTTGCAAGGCAGCGATTTCCGAGGCGGGCAGCCATAGCCCCCGATCGAAGAACGCGATTGCGACGGTTGCATGGCCGTTGCGCAAGGCTTCCACCAGCGGCCGCTCGCCAGCACGATTGGCGCTCGTCGGATCCACGCCGAGGGCCAGCAGTTCTTCCACCATGGCGGCCTGGCCCGCCGCCGCGGCGACATGCAGCGCGGTGCGCCCCTGGCGGTCGCATGCCGTTAGCTGGCAGCCGTTCTGGACCAGCCAGCGCACAGCGGATACGTTGCCGTAATAAGCCGCCTCGTTCAGCGGGCCGCGCCCATCGCCATCGCACGCATTGACGTCTGCCCCGCTCCCCTTGAGCCAGGACAGAAACGTTCCGGTCTGGGCGCCACAGTCCCTGCGACAGGCCATATGGATCGGCAGGCGTCCCCGGTCCGTCGGAACCTCGAGCGAGCCGCCGCCGGACAGCAGCAGGTTCGCAATGACCACATCCGTGGTCTCGCAGGCCAGATGCAATGCGTTGCGGCCGCCATCGCCGAGCCGATTGATGAACGCCGCTCGCTCCTCCAAAGCAACCCTGCGCATTCCTGCGATGACATTGACCAGATCGGCCTTCGCGCAGGCGCTCAGCCACTGCTCGTGGCGCTGCGCATCGGCAAGCGCGGACTCGCGCTCGCGCCGCAGGTCGGTAAGCCTTCCACTCAGGTCGCACGCGGTGCGTTCGACGGCGGCGCTCATCGTCGCGATGTTGTCCCGCAGCGCATGCAGGATCGTTTCGATCGATTCCTTCTCGTGCTCCAGGTCACTCACCAGGGACTGCGGCCGCGGCTCCGGGCGCTCGATGCAGAACTGGCGGTGGCATGCCATTTCCGCGGCCACACGCTCTTCGAACTGCTGGAGGCTGCGCTGGTGCCTTGCCAATTCGCCGCCAGGACCTCGCGCCGGCGTCCTCGAAACGATGTCCGACAGCCGGCTGTCCAGCCGCTGACGATGTCCGCTGACGAACTCATGAGCCAGCGTGTTCAGGGTCGCCTGGTAGCGGTCCTGGCAGGTCTCCGGTCCTGGGCGCGGGTGCTCGCGCAGCAGGGCGATCTGCGCGTCCAGTACGCGCAGGCGCCGCCGCAACCATTGCTCCTCTTCCTCGAACGGGCCGATCTCCGTATCGCGCTGGGCCGCCAGTCGAGCCACGCTGGTGTCCAGATGTTCCGCGCGCGCGCTGAAGCGGTTGACGATCAACGACAGCATAGGCATCTCCATGAAGTTTCTGGGTTGAGATGGCGTGCCCGATTGCCGCCGTAGGCCGCGCCGCATGAAGGACCCGGCTGGCCGTGCACGCCGAGCCGCCAATGTAGGTGCGGGGTCCGGACGGCCTTTGTGAAAATGCCTGCGCCCTATCGGGACTCGTTCCCGTCCGCGCGTGGCGCGCCGCGGCGCAGCGCGCCGCGCACGCGCGCGAGAGACCGGCGCAGCCCCGACGCGCCGGCCTTGTCGGCGTGCGCCGAACGGTTGCCATAGCGCAGCGCGATGTACTGTTCCGTGAAGGCCTGCACGGCGTCCGCGGCGGCCGGGTACATCGCTGCCGCGCGTCTGGCGAAGTCGCACGGTCCCTCGCCGGGCGCCCGCACGCAGCCGTGCCGCGCCAGCATTTGCGCGAAGCTTGCGTAAACCGCTCGTACCGGGTCGCCGCCGCGCGCGCGCCGCCGCAGCAGCAGCGGCAGCATCGCCAGTGCCGCCAGCAGGGCCATGCTGGCCAGCATGACCGGCAGCAGATTGCCGCCCAGACCGGCTTGCCGCAGCAATTGAAGCTGCATGCGGTGGTCGTACTGCAATACCCAGCGGTGCCAGTGATGCACCATGCCGTCCATGCCCCAGCGCACGTCGCGCAGCCAGCCCGGTCGCCGCGCTTCGCGCAGCGCCGCGATCTCGCCGTCGTGCAGCGCATCGATGCCGCGCTCGATCCGGCCGGGCGCCACGGCATGCGTCGGATCGACGCGCACCCATCCCCTGTTCTCCAGCCAGATCTCGGCCCATGCATGCGCGTCGGCCTGCCGCACGATGTAGTGGCCGCCGACCGGATTGAATTCGCCGCCCTGGTAGCCGATGACCGCGCGCGCGGGCACGCCGGCGGCCCGCATCAGGAAAACGAAGCTGCCCGCGTAGTGCTCGCAGAAGCCGCGGCGCGTGCCGAACAGGAACCCGTCGATCTGCTCGCTGCCCAGCGGCGGTGGCGACAGCGTGTAGGCGAAGGGTGCCGCGGCGAACAGGGCCAGCGCGGCCCGCGCCCGGTCGGCGGGCTCGGGATGGCGTTCGGCCCATTGCGCGGCCAGGGCGCGGGCCCGGGGGTTGCCGGCGGGCAGGCGCAAGGCGAGCTGGCGGGTCTGCGGGTCCAACGGCTCCACCGCCTCGGCCGCCGCGGGCGCGGAGCGGGCCCGGTACAACAGCCGTTGACCGACGGGAGTGCGGGCGAGAAATTCTCCATCGGGCGAGACCATGGCATCGGCCTGTTGCCCGATGGCCTGGCCGCGGTCGAGCAGAAACAACCACTGGCGTTGGGTCGGTTCCAGCGTGATGGTGTAGTCGATGCCTGCCGCTGCGCCGCCTGCCGTCTCGTCCGGGACTGCCGGAGCGGGTCGCATGCGGGCTTGCCGGGCAGGCACGGTGCGCCAGGTGCCGCCATCGAACTGCCACAGCACGAGTGCGCGCCAATAGAGTTCGCCGCGAGGGAGCGCGCGGCCGCCGGTGTCGGCGCGCAGCGCGATCTGCGTGGAGGGCGTAAGCCGGCCCACGCTGCCGGGGCTCATGGTGTCGCCGATGCCGGTACTGGCGCTCGGTGCGCTTTGCGGCAAGCGCCACAGCGGGCGCTCCAGCCGGGGAAACAGCAGGAACAGCACCAGCGCCCAAGGCAGCGCGCCCGCTACCATGCGGCCCAGCAGCGGCCATGGCGCGATGCGGCCGCGCGCCTGCGGATGCTGCAGGAACAGCCAGTTGCGCAGTATCCAGGCTGCGGCCGCGACCGTATGGATCGCCAGCCAGAAGGGCTGGTCGAACAGATAGAGGCCGAGCAGCAGATAGAAACACAGCTGCGTGACGAGCGTCGCGTCGGCCAGGGCGCGGCATTCCAGCAGCTTCAGAATGACGAAGGCGCCCAGCAGCGCCACCGACAGCTCGCGCCCGATCTGTCCGCCGGCCTGCCACACCAGCAGACCGGCCACCGCCAGCACCATGGTAGCGACCACGCCCAGCATGGCGCGCGATGGCAGCGCGGCGTGCTGCCGCCATAGCAGCCAGCGCCACAGCATCAGCATCGCCAGCAGCAGGCTGAAGGTGTAGGGCAGCGCGCGGGCCAGCGGGGCCAGCACCAGCGCCAGTTGCGCCAGCAGCATGCCGTGTTCGGCATGGTCGAGCGCGCGCGCCTGGGCGTTCATGTGGCGCCGCCCGCTGGTCTGGAGGGTGGCGGTGGCGCGGCGGAGGGTGCGGCCGGGGCCCGCCACAGCGCGAGCGTCTCCAGACACGCCCGCCGGTGCGGCGCGCCCCGCGCGGGTGCCAGCGCAACGCCCGGCAGGCGCAGGCCGAACTCCATCTCGTCGCCCGCGGCCAGCATCCAGGCGCACAGGCGGGACAGCCGCCGCTCCGCGTCCATGTGCTGCGGCAGGGCGTCCCAGTCCAGCCACAGGGCCGGCGGCTTGCCGGCTTCGCCGGTGCGCGACAGCAGGTGGCCGGTGCGCGCGCTGTGCTTCCACGCGATCCGATGCAGCGGGTCGCCCGCGCGATAGCGGCGCAGGGCGTCGTCCATCTCGTCGGACGCCGACGCCGCGGCGTGTCCGTGCTGGTGATGGCGAAGCGCGAGGGGAAGCGGGGGCGCCGCGCGCTCCGGCGCGGGGTAGACCAGTGCGCCGGCGGCGAAGTCGGCGTGGCTCCAGACGTGAAAGAGGCCAAGAGGAAAGCGGCTGGACAGCGTCACGCGCGGCAAGGCGAGCCGGCCGCGCACGGGCGCGGGCAGGCGAAGGGACAGCGCGGCCTCGCCGTTGCCATCGACCGATGCGTCGACGGGCGGCAGGTCAACCTCTCCTTCAAGGCTGCACTGGATGCCGATGCGGACATGCGGATCGCCGTTGTACAGCCGCAGCGGGAAGACGGCGGTGGCGCCGGCGAAGATCGGGGCCCCGTCGCCGGCGGCCACCGCCACGTCCAGCATGTTGCGATAGGCCTGCCACATGCAGGCCATGCCAACGCCCGCGAGCAGGAACGTCAGCGCGAAGCCGAGGCTGACGTTGTAGTTCAGCGCCGTCAGCAGCATGGCCAGCAGCAGCACGCCGAAGCCCAGGCCGCCGCGGGTGGGAAGGATATAGAGATGACGGCGGTCCAGTGTCACGCGGCCCTGCACCGGCGCGCGGGGGCGCGAACGCCAGGCCCGGACAAAACGCCCGGCCGGCGGGGCGCTGGCGAACCCGGGGCGGCCGCGCGGCATCGCGCTAGGGGATGGCGACTTCCGCCAGCAGCCGGTCCAGCGCATCGGCGGTGTCGGCCGCACCGGCGCTGCCCGCGCTTGCCGATTGCAGGCGATGCGCGGCGACGGCGGCGAACACGGCCTGCACGTCCTCCGGCACCACGTGTTCGCGCGCGGCCAGCATGGCCCATGCGCGCGCACATGCCAGCAGGCACAGCCCGGCGCGCGGCGACAGGCCGGCGGCAAAGCGCGGATGGCCGCGCGTGGCTTGCACCAGCGCCAGCACATAGTCCACCAGCGCCGCGCTGGCATGGACCCGCGCCGCGGCTTGCTGCAGGGCCAGCACGTCTTCCGGCCCCATCAGCGGCGCGACATCGGGGGCGGTGGCGCCGCCGAGGTAGAGCGCCCGCTCGAAGGCCGGGTCGGGGTAGCCGAGCGACAGGCGCATCGCGAAGCGGTCGAGCTGCGATTCCGGCAGCGCGTGGGTGCCGAGCTGGTCCAGGGGATTCTGCGTGGCGATGACGAAGAACGGCACGGGCAGCGCATGGGTGACGCCGTCGTGCGTGACCTGGCCCTCGGCCATGGCCTCCAGCAGCGCGCTCTGCGCCTTGGGGGTGGCGCGGTTGATCTCGTCGGCCAGCACGACCTGGGCGAACACCGGCCCACGGTGAAAGCGGAATTGGCCGGCTTCCTGCGAGAACACCGATACGCCGATCAGGTCGGCGGGCAGCAGGTCGCTGGTGAACTGCACGCGCTGATACTGCAGGCCGAGCGTGCGGGCCAGCGCATGGGCCAGCGTGGTCTTGCCCACGCCCGGCAGGTCTTCGAGCAGCAGGTGACCCCGCGCCAGCAGGCAGGCCAGTGCCAGGCGGATCTGACCGGACTTGCCAAGCAGGATGCGGCCAAGCTGGTCGTGGGCCTGGGTAAGCGGCGCGGCGATCATGGGGCGTGCGGTCACGGTAGCCTGATGTCCGGTTGCGCGGATCTGCCCCCTGCTGGCGGCATCCGGGTGCGGCCATTGTAGCGGCACGCGTGCGCGCGCCGACCGTCTGCTGGCGCACCGATTGCGCTGGCGCAAAGACGCGCCGCGTCGCCTTCTGGCATCATCGTAATTGACGGACCCGCCGCAGCGCGGGCCTTACCTTCCCCTTGCCCCTAGCCGCGATCAGCCGCGATGACGTTGCCTCCTGCCACCCGCCCGGATTCCCCTTCCACGCAGTCCTTGCCGCAGCCGTTCGCCACCCCGCCCGAGCCCGCCGAGATGGCGGCGCTGGCGGCCCGGTTCGACACCGAAGGCTTCATCGTGTTGCGCGGATTCGCCTCGCAGCGGGCCTGCGACGTGCTGGAACGCGTCGCCCGCGAACAGCTGGCGCACGCCGTCGCGCCGGTCGAATACGAGGCGGAGCTGGGCTACCCAGGCGCGCCAGCGAGCCGCGATGCCGCCGGCGGCGGCACCGTGCGGCGCCTGCGCCAAGCCTACGACCGCGATCCGGCGCTGCGGCAATGGGCCACCGGCGAGGCGCTGGCCGGCGTGGTTGCCGCGCTGCTCGGCGAGCCGGCGCGGCTCACACTGGCGCACCACAACTGCGTCATGACGAAGCACCCCGCCTATGGGAGCCAGACCGGCTGGCATCGCGACACGCGCTATTGGTCGTTCACCAGCCCGCGCCTGGTTACGGTCTGGCTGGCGCTGGGCCACGAGGACGAGCGCAACGGTGCGTTGCGCGTGATACCGGGCTCGCACCATGCGGCGCTGGAGCCGGGCCAGCTCGATGCCGCGGAATTCCTGATCGAGTCGCACCCGGCCAGCGCGGCGCTGCTGGCCGGCACGACCTCGGTGCCGTTGCGGCGCGGGGACGTGCTGTTCTTCGACAGCCGCCTGTTCCACAGCGCCGGCCAGAACCTGTCCGACACGGTCAAGCTGTCGGTCGCCTTTGCCTACCATGGCCGCAGCAATCAGCCGGTGCCCGGCTCGCGTTCGGCGCAGTTCGGTAGCGTCGACGTGGGCGCCGCGCCGATGGAGTAGGCGCGCTGGCCGGATAGGCACGCGCTAGCTGCGCAGGCTGACCAGGTTGGTGATCTTGTCGGAGGCGTCGAGCAGCGGCGGCAGGAAGCGCCGGACCATTTCCTCGGCGCTGGTGCGGTTGGCCTGGCCGCTGATGTTCATCGCGGCGATGACCTGTCCCGAGCGGTTGCGTATCGGCGCGGACAGCGACACCAGTCCTTCTTCCAGTTCCTGATCGTTCTGCGCCCAGCCGCGCACGCGGATCTCGGCGATGATGGCCTTGAGTGCGTCGATATCGGTGACGGTGCGCTGGGTGCGCTGGCGCAAGTCGCTCGCGCGCAGCGTGCGGTCCAGCTCGTCGTCGGGCAGGCCGGCCAGCAGCACGCGGCCCATCGAGGAGCAATACGCGGGCAGCCGGCTGCCGATCGACAGGTTGATGGTCATGATCTTGCGCGCGGGCACCCGCAGCACATACACGATCTCCGTGCCATCGAGCACGGAGATCGAACAGCTCTCGTGCACCTGCTGCGACAGCGCCTCCATGATGGGCTCGGCCAGGTTCCAGAACGGCATCGACGTGAGGTAGGCAAAGCCCAGGTCTAGGATCTTCGGCGTCAGGCGAAACAGCCGGCCGTCGGCCTGGACATAGCCCAGTCCCACCAGCGTCAGCAGGATGCGGCGGGCGCCTGCGCGCGTGAGGCCGCTGGCCTGCGCGATCTCGGTCAGCGTCTGTGCCGGCCGCTGCGCGTTGAAGGCGCGAATGACCGACAGCCCGCGGGCGAAGGACTGCACATAGGTGTCGCTCGGCTTTTCGGCCGGGGTGCCCGGCGGCTGGTCTGGATGGTCTGCGGGCGGTTCTTGAGAGGCGGGGCTGGCCATCTGGAAACGGCAAAACGCCGAATGCGCGTGGAAAGGCCGAAAGAGTAGAGGAAATGCGGGCAATCCGCCAGTGAGCGGGCGTGCCCGCGATCCTTGGCCATCGGTCCCCGTCGGGGGCGCTGCGGACCCGGGCGCGCCTACCGGAAGCTCTTTTGCAGCACCACGAACACGGCCCCCAGCACGCAAGCCAGCGCGAAGCCGTGCAGCACGTCGACGCCTGCCAGCAGGTTGGCCTGCCGGTCGATTTCCGCGGACAGCCGGGCCAGCGCCTCGGCGGTCAGCGCGCCGGGCTGCTGCAGCGCCGGCTCGAACCGTGTCACGTGCTCGACGAGATGGGTCCGGTGGGTGGCGACGCCGTCCTGCATGAACATGCTGGCCAGCCCGGTGCCGACGGCCGTGGCGATCTGCTTGCAGACGTTCTTGAACTGATAGGCGTGCGAGAAGTCCTCCACCGGCACGTCCAGGTACGTCATCGACGCCACCTGCACCATCAGCAGCGCCGGGGTCAGTCCCTCCAGCAGCACGACCGGCACGAGCGCATAGTCCGGTGCGCCGGACATCAGCCGCTGGGACAGCAGCATTGCGGCGCAGGCGTAGACCACGAAGCCGGCGGCGATGATGCGCCGCTTGCGGAAGACCAGCGACATGGCGAGCGTGAGGACGATCGCCGCGATGGCCGCCACCGTGCCGCTGGCCGACAGCAGCATGCTGGTGGTGCGGAACGTCAGGCCCAGTCCGCTTTGCGTCAGCGTGGGCAGCAGGAAGCTCCAGATCGCCGACAGCAGATAGTAGAGGGCGTAGAAGCCAAGCCCAAACAGATAGCGCCGCCCGGCCAGCCGGGACAGGTCGATCCACGGGTCCGGATGCCGGTGCAGGCGCCAGCCGCACAGTGCGATCAGCGCGACGCCCAGCGCCGCCATCAGCGGCATTTCCGGGCCGCTGAAAAAGCGGGTGTAGCGCATCTCCTGCAGGGTATGCAGCAGCACCAGCGCGCCGCCGGCACCGGCCAGCGCGGCGGGCCAGTCCAGCGTGGAGACCGGCGGATGCGGGTCGCGCGGGGCGCGGCGCGGATAGGTGAGGGCCACCGCCAGCATCACCGGCAGCGCGATGCCGGCCTGAAACAGAAATACCGCGCGCCAGCCGATGTCGTCGAGAAACACGCCGGTCAGCCATGGCGTGACCGCCAGCAGGCCGAATGCGCCGATGCCGAAGCGCAGCATCAGCGGACCGCGCTCGGCCGGTGTCGACACCAGTTGCGCGAGGATCCGCGAGGCCGCGAACAGGCCGCCCGCGCCAAGGCCCTGCACCGCCTTGCCGCCGATCAGGCCGGCGGGGCTCGTCGCCTCCGCGCAGATCAGCGCGCCCACGACGAAGACCAGCAGCGAAGCCAGCGTGAAGCGCCGGTACGAGATGCGGCGGGCGAACTGGTCCAGCACCATGTTCATCAGCACCGCGCTGGCGGCGTACGCGCTGACCGCATACAGATAGTCCGAGGGAGCCGCGCCCACGCCGCCCTGGATGTGCTGGCTTGCCACGCCCATCATCAGCGCGGCGGAGAAATCGATGCCGGTGACCAGCCCCAGCGTCAGGCCGAATCCCGACACGCGGGCATGGCTCATCTCGGGATGCGAGGCGAGCGCGAGACCCGGGCGGGGAGGAGGCGAAACGCTGGGAGCGGTCGAAGTGACTTGCGGCATGACGGCAGCTTAGCCGGCCGTGCCGCATTGAAAAACCGCGTCCGCTGGATACATTGTCCGTGGTCGCGGACAATGCCGCCGTCGCGGCGGCATGGCTCAAAACAAAAGCCGCCCACAGGGGCGGCTGGCTGGCGCGATTTTTCGGTCGGAAGAATCAGGCGCCCTGGCTGAACGCGTCGCGCTGGTCGGCGACATGCGAGCTTGCTCCCGCTTCATGCCGGTTCAGCGCCCGCGCGCCATCGGTGTAGACATCCCGCGCGCCGACGGCGGAGGCGCCGTCAGTGTAAGGATCGGCCGCACCGACGCGGGCTGCGGAGCCGTCCAGGCGCAGCGTGCTGTCGTGCAGTTCGCCGGCATGGGCGAGCGAAGCGGCCGCAGACAGGCCGGCGGCGCACAGCAGGGTCAGGGCGAAGCGGCGGGAGTGTGCAAGAGTCTTCATGGCTTTTTTCCTTATGGTTTCAGGACCGTGGCGTTTGCCACGTCCCTGACACTCTAGTCAGGAGCAGGAACCGGAAAAAGCCGATGGCGGCGACACACCGTTCGCCCACGCGAACAATGCGCCGCCGCGGCAAGCGGGGGCAGCGGAAACCGGGGACGGGATCAGAGCCGGAAGCGCGCGCCGAACAGCTCCGCGCTCATCGCCGCCAGCACCATCAGCAGGATCTGCGCGATCACGAACAGCACCAGCGGAGAGATATCGAAGCCGCCCAGGCGCGGCATCACGCGCTGGATCGGGCGCAGCAGCGGCTCGGTCAGGTGCTGGATGGCCGGGGTGATCGGCGAATGAGGATTGACCCAGGACAGGATGGCCATCAGCAGGGTGACCCACATGACCAGGCTGATGCCCCACTTGAGCACGTTCAGGACCGCGATGACTAGCACCAGCGGCAGATAGCCCAGCGGGTCGCCCCCGGACAGCGCCAGCACCAGCAGCAGGAACACCACGGCGGTCAGCCACGCGGCGATGACCGTGGCCCAGTCGATGCCGCCCAGGCCCGGGATGATCCGGCGCAGCGGCCGCACCAGCCAGTCGGTGACCTGGAACACGCCCTGCGAGACGGGATTGCGCGTCGGCAGGCGGGTGAGTTGCATCCATAGCCGCAGCAGCAGCGCCATGGCGAACAGCGTAAAGATGGTGTCGATCAGAAAGATGGCGATTTCCGTGAACATCGTGGTTCCGTTGGTGGATTGGCGCAGGTGTCCGCGAACGCACAGATTCTGCCATACCGCCCCCGGCGGACGGTGCATCGGCCGTGCAACACCATTGGGTTTCCCACCCGGGCGCCACAGGCGTGTGCGGGCCCGCACAGCGCGCCGCCCGCCACGGGGCCGGCGGCGCGGAGGGCGGCCATATAATGTGCTTCCAGCCCAATCTGGCGGCGCCCCGCCGCCGCGTTCCCCATGACCCGAAAGTCCGTCCCCGACCAGCCCCAGCTAGAGAAGCAGGATTTCGAGGCCCTGTCCGATTTCCGCTATCAGCTTCGCCGCTTCTTCCGTTTCTCGGAGGACGCGGTGCGCGCGGAGGGCGTGACGGTCCAGCAGTATTTGCTGATGCTGCATATCCGGGGCTGTCCGGGCAAGGACTGGGCGTCCATCGGCGAACTGGCCGAGCGGCTGCAGGCGAAGCAGCACGGGGTGGTGGCGCTGGTCAACCGTTGCGAAGCCGCAGGGCTGGTGCGCCGGCGGGTCAACGCCGACGATCGCCGCATCGTCGAGGTCCATCTGCTCGCCAAGGGAGAACGCTGCCTGAACCGCCTGGCGGTGCTCCATCGGGCCGAACTCCAGTCCCTGCGCAATACCTTCCGCATCGCGCGTCTGACGGCGTTCAACGACGACGGCGGCGAGCGCGGCTGATCCCCCTGCGGCGTGCCGCCGCTGGCGATTGTAAAAACTGCAAGGCGGGAATCGTAGCCGGCACTTTTTTCAGCGACGCCTGGCGGCGGGACGAGCCTTTGCGGCTTTGCGGGCTGCCACCGCTGGCATGGAGCTTGCGCCCGTTCCTGTTCCCTTGCCGCCGCGCCGCTGGGCCGATCCACGGCATGGCAGCGGCTGACGCGCGGCACAGGTCGACATTGCAATCGCGGCGCGCGCGCCCGGACCCTGGCGCGTCGCTGTGCTCACAGGCCGTCATGACCGACCAGAAACCACCTTTCGCCGCTTTCGCTGGCACGACCGGCGCCGACGCGCGCACGGCCGCCGGCCAGTCGGCCGCCATGCTGACGCCCGAGCCGCCGCCGCGCCGACCAGGCTCCGCCATCCTGCAGCCCGGCCGCAACTGCTGGCGCATCGAGCCGGCCGAGCGCTTCGCCATGCTGGTCGATGGCGAGGCGTATTTCCGCGCGCTGCGTGCCGCCCTGATCGAGGCCGAGCACACCGTATTCATCCTGGGCTGGGATATCGACAGCCGCTTCCAGCTCGTCCCCGGCGGCGCCAACGATGGCTTTCCCGAAGGCCTGCGCGATTTTCTCAATGCCCTGGTGCGGCGCCGGCGGCGGCTGCGCATCTACGTCCTGAGCTGGGACTTCGCCATGGTCTACGCGATGGAGCGCGAGTGGCTGCCGGCGGTCAAGCTCGACTGGCAGACACATCGCCGCCTCACCTTCCGGCTCGACGGACGCCACCCGGTCGGTGCCTCGCATCACCAGAAGGTGGTGGTGATCGATAACTGCCTGGGGTTTGCCGGTGGCCTGGACCTGACCCGCTGCCGCTGGGATACCGCGCGCCATGCGTTGGACGACCCCATGCGCGTGGATCCCGATGGCAAGCCCTACGGCCCGTTCCACGACGTGCAGGCGGCCGTCGACGGCGCGGCGGCGCGCGCGCTCGGCGAAATGGCCGCCGAGCGCTGGCACCGCGCCACTGGCCGCTGGCCGCGGCCGCCCGACAAGGTCAGGCGCCGGCTGTGGCCGGCGGGGGTGACGCCGGATCTGACCGACGTGCCGGTGGCCATCGCGCGCACCGCGCCGCGGTTCGAGGACGAACCGGGCATCGGTGAGATCCGGGCGCTGCATCTGGACGCCATTGCCGCGGCCGAACGCACGCTCTACATGGAGAACCAGTACTTCAGCTCGGCGCTGGTCGCCGATGCGCTCGCCGAGCGGCTGCCCGAGGCGGACGGCCCCGAGGTGGCCATCGTCTCGCGCCGCAGCGAAAGCGGCTGGCTGGAGGAGCACAGCATGGGCGCGCTGCGGGCGCGGGCGCACCGCAAGCTGCGCACGGTCGACGAACATCACCGCTACCGGCTGTATTGCCCGCGCGTGCCGGGCGAAGACGACGACACCGACACCGCGGCCGGCAAGCCCGGGGTCAACGTGCACAGCAAGGTGATGGTGGTCGACGACAAGCTGCTGACCATCGGTTCGGCGAACCTGAACAACCGCTCGATGGGGCTCGATACCGAATGCAACCTGGTCATCGAGTCCAACGGCGACCCGCGTATCGCCGCGGCCATCCGCGCCATGCGCGCGCGGTTGATCGGGGAGCATCTGGACGTGCCGCCGCAGGAACTGGTCGCCGCGCAGGAGCGCGGCGAAGCGCTGCACGACACCATCGCGCGCTACCACCGACCGGGCGAGCGCACCCTGCACGCCTTCGATCCGCCGCTGCTGCCCGAGATCGACGCCATGCTGCCGGACGCCGCGTTGCTGGATCCGATCGAGCCGATCGAGCCGGACAACCTGGTCGACGAATTCCTGACCCACGAGGCGCGGCCGCGCGTGGTCGGCCGCGTCGGCATTCTGATCGCGCTGCTGCTGTTGCTCGGCACGCTGGCCTTCGCGTGGCGCTATACGCCGCTGCGCGAGTGGGCCGATTTCCGCCGCGTGCTCGATCTGGTCGAGCAGTTCGACACGCTGCCGTTCGCGCCGCTCGCCATGATCGGCGCGTTTGTCGCGGGCGGTCTGGTCCTCGTGCCCGTGACCGTGCTGATCGTCGTCACCATCATCGTGTTCGGCCCGGTGCTGGGCGCGCTGTATGCGCTGGCGGGCGTGGTGCTGAGCGCGGCGACCGGCTACGGGCTGGGACGGGTGGCTGGGCGCGACGCGGTGCGGCGATTCGGCGGCAAGCGGCTCAATGCGCTGAGCAAGCAGGTGGGGCAGCACGGGGTCCTGGCCATGGTGGTATTGCGGTTGGTGCCGGTGGCGCCGTTCACGCTGGTCAACCTGGTGGTGGGGGCGTCGCGCATCAGCTTCCGCGACTGCCTGCTGGGCACGGCGCTCGGCATGACGCCCGGCATCGTCATCTCGGCCTCGCTGGTGGACCGCATCGCGGCGGCGGCGCGCAACCCCGGCCCGCTGACCTTCGCCCTGCTGCTGCTGGTGCTGCTGATCCCGATCAGTGCGTTGCTGATCCTGCGGCGCAAGCGCAAGCGACAGGCCGCGGCGGCCGCGCAGGAGCCGCTGGCGCATGGTCCCGCGCCGCGCGGCGCGCATGGAGGACATCCAACGTGAAGACAGGTTACGAAAACACCAACGACGTCGCGGACCTGGACGGGGCCGCCGACGTAGCGACGGCGGTCGAGGCGCTGGTTGCGGGCGATAGGTCCGGCACGGCGGGCACGGTCGACACGGCGGGCGCCGTGGCCCTGCCCACCACCATCGAGGTTGCGAGCTACAACGTGCATGGCGGCGTGGGCACCGACGGGCGGTTCATGCCCAAGCGCGTGGCCGGCGTGCTCAACGAGATCGCCGCCGACATCATCGCGCTGCAGGAGGTGGAGTCGCGCACCACGGGCTTCGACATGCTGCGCTTTCTCGCCGAGCACACTGGCTATCACGCGATTCCGGGACCCACGCTGGTGCGCCCGGATGGCGAGTACGGCAACGCGCTGCTGACCCGCTTTGCGCCCCTGTCGACGCGCCGCCTGGACCTGAGCGTGCCGCGGCGGGAACCGCGCGGGGCGATCGATGCGATGCTCGCCTGCACGGTGTCCGAAGGGGAGCATTTCCCGCTGCGGGTCATCGCCACCCATCTGGGGCTGTGGCCCAAGGAGCGCCGGCTCCAGGTCAAGCGTCTGCTTTCCTCGCTGCGCGAGCAGCCGGGCGTGCCGACGGTGCTGCTGGGGGATGTCAACGAGTGGTTCCTGTGGGGGCGCCCGCTGCGCTGGCTGCATGCGTATTTCGAGCGTGCGCCGCATGTGGCGACCTTTCCGTCCCGGCTGCCGGTGTTCGCGCTGGACCGGATCTGGAGCTCGCCGCGCGCGGTGCTGGTCTCCGTTGCTAGCCATCGTTCGGAGCTGGCGCGCTGCGCCTCGGACCACCTGCCGCTGGTTTCGCGGCTGCGGCTGTTTCCCGGCTAGCGTCCCATCCTTCGCCCGGCCGTTCGCCGGGGGTTTCCGCGGCCGGCGCGTCAGCCGTCGCGGTAGGTATCGAGCCGGTTGTACAGGGTCTTCAGGCTGATGCCCAGCGCATGGGCGGCGCGCCGCTTGTCGCCGTCGAAGCGCGCCAGCGTGGCCAGGATCAGCCCGCGCTGGGCGTCCGCCAGCGAGGTGCCGATCCGCACGTTGAGGATGCCGTCCGCGGCGATGGGCACCGGCGGCTGCGAGGCGATATTGGGATTGGGTACCTCGATCACGCGATCGGCCAGGATAAAGGCGCGGTGGATCGTGTTCTTCAGTTCGCGCACATTGCCCGGCCAGCCGTACTGGCACATCCGCTCCAGCGCGCTGTTGGAGAACACCTTGTCGGTGCCTTCGGCCGCGTTCAGTTCGGCCAGGAAATGCTTGGCCATCGGGACGATGTCCTCGCGGCGGTCCCGCAGCGGCGGGATATGCAGCGGAAACACGGCGAGCCGGTACAGCAGGTCCTCGCGCAGCTGGCCGCTGCGCACGGCCTCCATGGGATCGCGGTTGGTGGCCGACACGATGCGCACGTCGCACACGACCTGGGTGTCGCCGCCGACGCGATGGAAGGTGCGCGTCTCCAGCACCCGCAGCAGCTTGATCTGCATGTCGAGCGCCATCTCGGTCACCTCGTCCAGGAACAGCGTGCCGCCGTGGGCCTGCTCGAAGTAGCCCGCCTTCTGCTGCACGGCACCGGTGAAACCGCCCTTTTCGTGGCCGAACAGTTCCGACTCGATCAGCGTGGCCGGAATCGCGCCGCAGTTCACGGCAATGAAAGGCTTGCCCTGGCGGTTGCTGCGCTCGTGTACCGCCCGGGCCACCAGTTCCTTGCCGGTGCCGCTTTCGCCGACCGCCAGCATGGGCACATCGGTTGCCGCCACGCGCGGGATCTGGGCCAGCAGGCCCTGCATGGCCGGCGACGTGCTCTGCCAGAACATGGACATCTGACCGATCTGCGCGTCGCGCGGATGCAGGCGATGGGGCGTCGATGAAGCGGGGGAGTCGGACACTACGCTGCTGGACATGGACGTTGGCTGGCTATAAACACACGTTGCCGCAGGCCTGCGGCCGGGCGGCAACGTGATGGTGAACGGTTGTAAGCAATGCTAGCGCCTGGGTGGGGGCGCGACCAATTGTTTTTTTTACCACGGGCAGCGCCGTTTTCATGTCAGACGAACACTGGTATGTTGCGCTGCCAGCCTTGCATAGAATGGAATCTATCTCCCGCACGAGCGCAATAGCGGGCACGCAGGCTGGACCCGTTCCGGCTTCATGCTCAGGGCGTTCCGCCCCGGCCGCCTTTTCGAAGGAAGCCGGCTCCCGGCGCCACCATTGCCCGCCGGCTTCCGTGTAATCCATGCCAAGCCGGCGCGGCGCGCCGGCCGCAGCTACTTCAAGCCTATGCCACACCTGCTGATCGTCGATGACGATGAAAATACCTGTGCCGCGTTGGCCGAGATCGCCGCGGCCGAAGGGTTTACGGCTGCCACCGCGGGCGACCTGCGCGAGGCGTGCCTGCAGATCGGCTGGCAGATGCCGGACGCCGTGCTGGCCGACCTGAAGCTGCCCGACGGCGACGGCAAGGACCTGTTCAACGAGATCGGCTCGGCGGGCGTCGACATCATCCTGATGACCGGCTATGCCAGCGTCGAGAGTGCGGTCGATGCGCTGCGCCTGGGCGCCACCGACTACCTGGTCAAGCCGATCAACGTGGCGCGCCTGCAGACGGTGCTCAAGCGCATCGCCACCACCGGCGACCTGCGCGCGGAAGTGCGCTCGCTGCGTGGCGAGCTGCGCCGGTTCGGGCGTTTCGGCCGGCTGCTGGGCAGCTCGGAAACGATGCAGAGCGTCTACGATCAGCTCGGCAAGGTGGCCCCGACCGAGGCCACCGTGCTTCTGATCGGCGAAAGCGGTACCGGCAAGGAATTGGCCGCGCAGACCGTGCACGAGCTGTCGGCGCGCCGCCGCCAGCCCTTCCTCGCGGTGAACTGCGGCGCCATCTCGCCGAACCTGATCGAGTCCGAGATGTTCGGCCACGAGCGGGGCAGCTTCACCGGCGCGGAGCGCCAGCACAAGGGCTACTTCGAGCGCGCGGCCGGGGGCACGCTGTTCCTGGACGAAATCACCGAGATGCCCATCGAGCTGCAGGTCAAGCTGCTGCGCGTGCTGGAGGCCGGCACGTTCATGCGGGTAGGCACCAACCGCGAGCTGCGCGCCGATGTGCGCGTGGTCGCGGCCACCAACCGCAATCCGGAAGAAGCGGTCGCCGAAGGCAAGCTGCGCGCCGACCTCTATCACCGGCTCAACGTCTTCCCGATCGAGTTGCCGCCGCTGCGCGCGCGCGGCGACGACGTGGTGCAGCTGGCCAATGCCTTCCTGGACCAGCTCAACGCCGAGCATGGTACCCAGCGCAGCTTCAGCCCGGACGTGCTGGTCAATGTCCGCATGCATGCATGGCCCGGCAACGTGCGCGAGCTGCGCAATTTCGTGCAGCGGGCGTACATCATGGCGGAGACCGACGTCATCGCCGAATCGCCCGTGCCGCTGCAGGCCGCGGCGGTGCATTCGCCCACTACCGCCGTCGTGTCCGTGCCGGTCGGCATGTCGCTCGCGGACGCTGACCGCCAGCTGATCTTCGCCACCCTGGAGCAATGCGCCGGCGTGAAGAAGCATGCGGCGGAAATTTTAGGCATCAGTTTGAAAACCTTGTACAACCGGCTAGAGGAATACGCCGCGGGCGGCAAGTTGCCGGACTCCTTGAAGCCCGGGGGCGGCAACCCTGTCGAGGGCCGCTCCACGGCCTCCAACTGAGGTGGCGCGGCCCACAAGCACGGCACGCCGCGACACCGCTCCCGGGCATGATGTCCCGCACCGCCCGTTGCACCCGCATCCCGACCGGGCACGACCATCCGAGGGACGCTCCTTGGCCCAAGGTATGCTTGGCATCCGGCAACCACAAACCTTTCCGCCCGCGATGGTGGTTCATCACAACCTGAGTGCCCATGTCTGAGCGGCCCCAATTCTCCCCCTCCTCCGAGCAGCATGCGGCTGCGGGGCGCGACGACGGCGGCGCGGTACCCGCGCCCTCCGAGGCGATGCCGGAGGCTTCGGGCGTCGGATCGGCAGCGGAAGTGGCCTCGCTGATCGACCAGGTGGCGCACGACCTGCGCTCCGCCCTGAACGGCATCCAGAGCTGGGCCTATGTGCTGGACCACTCGCTGGACGCCGCGCCCCCGCCCGCGCAACGCGCGCTGGCAGGCCTGCGCACCGCCATGCAGCTGGTACTGATCGAACATATGGAGGAGTCGGTGCGGCTCCTGGCGGACGACGCGCCGCCGCTGTGGCAGCCCACGGAGCTGAAGGCCGCTGTCAACGCCGCCATCGATGGCGTGCGCCCGGCCACCGAGCCGCGCCGCATCGCGCTGCCCGAGGTGGTGGTGGACGCCGTGAACGGCAATGCCGACACCACGGTCCAGGGCGACCCGCGCCGGCTGGAACCGCTGTTGCGCCATCTGCTGCTGCACTGCCTGAAGCAGGCGCGCAACGGCGACACCATCACGGTACGGCTGACGCCGTCGGACGAGGAGGTCCAGCTGCGCATCACCGAGAGCCACGTCCATGGCAGGCGCGCCGAGGAGCGCGTGTCCACACTGACGGACTTCTTCGGGCGCCGCGCCGTGCCGGGCAGCCGCACGCCGCCGCGGCAGAGCTCGGGGCTGATGCTCACGCGGCGGATGGTGGAAATGCTGGGCGGGCGTCTGGCCGCCGAGCAGGAGGACCAGTGTTCGGCCAACCATGGGAACGTCTGTATCGCCGTGATTTTCCCGAGGGCGCCTCGGCCGCATTGACTTGGGCCGCCGCACGCCGCGGTGCCCCGCCGCGCCACTGTACTTTTTACCGCTTCTGCATAAAAGTGCACCTAGGGACGCTGCAAATTCCCCGCGTTTTCCCTATTTTCCCGGCTTTCCCGACTGGCCCGTGCCTTGCATAGCCATGGTGGGTACACCTCGAAAGGAGTCCACCATGCAGAAGGCCAAATCCGCCGCCTCCACCTCCGCGAAGCCCGCCGCCAAAAGCACTGCGAAGAGCAGCGCCGGGACCGGCAAGGCGTCGTCCGACGCCCAGAAGAAGCCATCCGCGATGGAAGGGCGCGATGCCGATGAAGGCAGCAAGACTTACCAGGGCGCCGTCGACGAATCGCTGGAGATGACCTTCCCGGCCAGCGACCCGATTTCGCCCAGCGCAGCCATGCACGCCGAGAAGCAGACCGCGACTTCCCAGGACGACACGGACTGGGAGCTTCCCCCGGGCAGCGAACACCAGCCCCCGGAAAAGCCGGCCGCCAAGCGCGCCGGCAAGACCGACGGCAAGTCCGACGCCGACAGCAAGTCCGCCAAGGCCAAGTCGGGCAAGTAGACCGCGCGCCGGGCGTCCGGGACCCCAACCACCCAAGACCCCCGCGCAGCGCCGCCGGCGCTGCGTTCGCTTGATCCGCAGGAGAAGCCATGTCGCTCATCATTGCCGGTCGCTTCGACACATTCGTCGCCGCGGAAGCTGCCGCCGGCCAGCTTTTTTCGCGCGGCTTTCAGGAAGACGACGTCACCCTCTTCTTTGTCAATCCGGCCGGCCAGCACGGCCGCTTTCCGATCGGCGGCGATGTGAAGGTCGATGCCGGCGCCAAGAAGGCCGGCGCGGGTGCTGGCCGCGGCATCGTGATCGGTGCGATCGCCGGTGCCGTGCTGGGCGCGGTGGCGCTCGCGCTGATGCAGGCGTCGGTGCTCGTCATGGCGTTGGCCACGGGCCTGGGCGCCTATCTCGGTTCGCTGGTCGGCGCGCTGGCCATGACGCGCGATGGCGCCTCCAATGCGCCGCGCGAGGAAAACCTGCCGGCGACCAACACCATCGACGGCAAGACGGAACGCGATGCGGGCGTGCTGCTGGCCGTGCGCGTCGACGAGAACAACCGGCAGACCGCGGCCGACGTGCTGCGCGAGGCTGGCGCGATGGATCTGGAACGCGCCTATGGCCGCTGGAGCGAGGGACGATGGGTGGACTTCGATCCGCTGGTGCCGCCCGTGCCGGCCAGCCGGCCGTGAATTCACCCCGCTTCACCCGTTGATCGCGCGGCCGTTGCCGCCGGTCGCGTACCAGGTTCACCACCGAGCAGGAGGTAATGCAGATGAATCCAGTTGAACCCCCCACCGGCGATCTTCCCACCGGCGGCGCCGCCATCGTCGGCGACATCGACGAGAACCGCAGCGGTCCTGGCCCCTTCGTGATGGCCGCCGATACGCTGGAAGGCAACAACGTGATCGGCCCCGGCGGCGAGGACCTCGGCACCATCGACCACATCATGCTCGATGTGCGCGGCGGCCGCGTGGCCTACGCCGTGCTGTCGTTCGGCGGCTTCCTCGGCATCGGCGAGAAGCTGTTCGCGGTGCCGTGGTCCGCGCTGACACTGGATACCCGCCGTAAATGTTTCGTGCTCGGCGTGGACAAGGAAAAGCTGCAGGCGGCGCCCGGCTTCGACAAGGAGCACTGGCCGACCATGGCCGATTCGCAGTGGGCCACCAGCATCCATGATTACTACGGCGCTTCGCCGTACTGGAAGGAAGATCGCTACGATCCGTGGGCCTGAGCGTCGATGCCGCGCCGGTGGTCAAGCCGCCCCCGGCGCGGGCGCCCGGCTCAGGCTGTCTTGCGCTGAGCCGCCTTGGTCGCCGGCCGCTTCGCTGAAGCGGCCGTTTTCTTTTTCGCCGGTGCCCGCTTGGTGCTGGCCTTCGTGCTTTTCTTCGCGGCAGGCTTCTCCGCTTTCTCCGCTTTCTCCGGCTTCTCGGCCTTCGCCGATTTGCCCGCCGCCTTGCCGTCGCCGCCGCGCTGGGCAATGCTCTGCTTGAGCAGCGCCATCATGTCGATGACGTCGGCGGACTTGCGCGTGCCGGTGTCGCCCGCGTCCGCGGGCGTGAGCACATGGGTCTTGCCGGCCGAGATCTTTTCCTCGATGCGCTTGAGCAGATCGTCGCGGTAGGTATCGCGGTAGGCCTCGGGGGACCAGTCTTCCTGCATGTCCTCGACCAGTCTCGCCGCCATCTCGATCTCGCGCGGACTGACGCCGGCACTCTTGGTGCCGCCAGCAGGCAGGCGCAGGTCGTCCATCGGCAGCACTTCCTCGGCCCAGCGCATCGTGTTGAGCACCAGCGCCTGGTCCAGCACCAGCACCGCGGCCAGATGCTGCCGGTTGTGGATCACCACCAGCGCAAGCGCCGCGCGGCCGGTCTGGCGCAGGGTCTCGCGCAGCAGCGCGTAGCCCTTGTCGCCGCGCTTGTCCGGCTCCAGGTAGTAGGGCGTCTCGAAGTAGTACGGCGGAATCCGGTCCGCCTCGACGAAGCTGACGATGTCGACCGTCTGCGTGGCCTCCACGTTGGCCTGGCGGAAGTCTTCCGGCGACAGCAGCACGTACTCGCCTTTCTCGTACTGGTAGCCCTTGACGATGTGGTCCTTGTCGACCGTCTTGCCGGTGCGCTTGTTCACCCGCTGATAGCCGACCGGCGACATGTCACGCTCGTCCAGCCAGTCGAAGTCCAGCGCGTTGTCGCGCGCGGCCGCCTTCAGCACCACGGGGATATTGACCAGGCCGAACGAGATGGCGCCCTTCCAGATGACGCGTGGCATGGCAGTTCTCCCGCTAGTGGCGCCCGTAGGCGAAGCGCGCCGCCCGGCGCGATCTGGTGCGTTGCGCCGTCATCGCTCAGGCGCGCTGCGGCGGGGGCGGGGGAATGTCGCCCGGCGGCGGATCCATGACGGGCTCGTGCGGATCGGGATCGGGCACCTCGGGGCCGGGCGGCACCGGCGGGGTATCCGGCGTGGTGTCGGGTTCGGGCGTGGTATGCATGGTGGTCTCCTTGTCTGTCTTGTCGGCAGGTGCGGAAGCGGCGCCGTCGCCGGAAGCGCCGCCATCGGCGTTCAGCACCCGCGACAGCTCTTCCAGGTCGACCGGCTTGGTCAGGTGATGGTCGAACCCCGCCGCCTTGGTGCGCACCCGGTCGGCCGGCTGGCTGTAGCCGGTCAGGGCGATGATGCGCATGTGGGCGAGGTCCGGGATGGCGCGCAGCCGCTGCGCGATCTCGAAGCCATCCATGCCCGGCATTCCCAAATCCAGCAGGACCACGTCCGGCTTGTACTTGAGCGCGCGGACCATGGCGGCACCGCCGTCGAGCGCGGTGATCACGGTGTGGCCCAGGGCCTCCAGCGTCATCGCCATCGCTTCGAGCGCATCGACGTTGTCGTCGACCACCAGCACGTTGCGGGGACGGCCGGCGGGTTGGTGCAGCGAGCGCGTTGACGGCTTCCAGCTGCGCCACGGCTCCACCGGCAGCGACACGATAAAGGTGCTGCCGTGGCCGGGGCCCGCACTTTCGACCGAGAGCCGGCCGCCGTGCAGGCTGACCAGCTTGTGTACCAGCGACAGGCCGATGCCCGGGCCATCGCCGCCCGAGACGGCGACCGCCCCGGAGTCCGTGGTGGCGAAGCTGTCCCGCATCGCGCGCACGCGTTCGGGCGACAGGCCCGTGCCGTTGTCGGTGATCCGCACCGTCACCATGCCCTGATCGGCGGTGACATCCAGCGTCAGCAATCCGTCGGGCGGGGTGTACTTGGCAGCGTTGTTCAGCAGGTTGCCGAAGATCTGCGTAAGGCGGACCAGATCGCCGCGCACCGGCATCGGTCCCTCGGGCACCGACAGCCGCAGCGTGTGGTTGCGCGATTCGATCAGCGGCTTGACCGTCTCCACGGCGGTGCTCAAGGCGTTGCGCAGCTCGACCAGGTCGTGCCGCAGCACGATGCGGCCCTGCGTGAAGCGGGAGATGTCGAGCAGGTCGTCCACCAGCCGGGTCAGGTGATAGAGCTGGCGCGCGATGATGTCGCGCGCCTTGAAGTTGTCTTCGCGCGACGGCGCCAGATGCATCATCAGATCCGCGGCGCTGCGCATCGGCGCGAGCGGGTTGCGCAGTTCGTGAACCAGCATCGCGAGGAAATCGTCCTTGCGGCGCTCCTCCTCGACCAGCATCTTCTCGGCGCGCTTCTGCTCGGTGACGTCCTCGCAGACGCCGGCCACGCGATAAAGCTCGCCCTTGACGTTGGTCACCGGGAACGCGCGCGCGCGCACCTGGCGCGCCTCGCCGTCGGGGCGCAGCAGCGAGAACTCGATGTCCAGGCGGCCATCGCGCAGCATGGAGTCGCACGCGGTGCGAACGCGCTCGCGGTCCCTGGGGTCGATCCACTCGAAGCTGCGGCTCCCGCCGTTCTGCAGCGCCTCGGGGGGACGCCCGCTCAGCGCGAAAAACGCCGGACTGACGAACAGGAAACGCCGTTCGGCCGGATCGAAGATCCACAGCACATCGGAGAGGTTGTCGGCCAGCTGCCGGAACAGCAGTTCATTGTCGCGCAGGGCCTGCGACGTCCGGTGATACGCCTCCTCGGCCTGGCGCAGCCGCAGCAGCGCCTTGACGCTGGCCACCAGTTCCTCCGGCTCGACCGGCTCGACCAGATAGCTGTCGGCGCCGTGATCCAGCGCCTCGGCGCGGTAGCGGGGATTGCTGGTGTTGCCCGAGGTATGCAGGATCAGCGTGCGGCCGCTCTCGGGGTCGTCCTTGATCAACTGACACACCCGCAGGCCGTCGATGTCGGGTAGCCGCATGTCCAGCAGCACCAGGTCGGGACCATAGCGGCGCACCAGCGCAAGCGCCGACTCGCCTGTGCTCGCTTCCAGCACGGCGTAGCCGGCGCGGCGCAGGATGCGGCTCTTCACATAGCGGGACCCATCGTTGTCATCCACCACCAGCAGCAAAGGGCGCGTCGCGTCAGCGGGACCGGGCGTGGACGGAGGGGGTTGACTATTCATGGCGTGTTCAGGGATATCGTTTTTCAAATCAGCCTGTTGCATTCGGCGAGGTCCGGGCTCCCGGGCACGGACCGCCGGTCTACGCATGGTGTGTTGTAGGAATTACCAGCGTGCCGAAAGACGTGTTGTAAAGAATGCGTGGCTCCGCAGATCCCGGCGTTACCCGCCGGGAAGGTCTGACCCTCCAGTGGTCCGGGCGCCTCAACGGCGTTGCGCTTCGCCAGAGTGAGCCTCCGCGCTAGGTGCGGTGCCCCCGCGCGGGCCGCTGGTGCCGGGCGCTTCGACTGCCTTCTGGGGCAAGTCGCCGGGAGCGGTCTGCGAGGTGGGGGTGCTGGGGCCCTTGCCGAAACGGGCGGCAATGGTGTCCTGCACCTTGCCCAGCGCCTCCGCCTGGCGCTTGGCTTCCTCGGCTTCGCGAGCCTTCTTGGCGTCGGCCGCCTGCTGCTGCTCCGGTGTTGGCGGGGGCAGCTTCGCATGCGCGGGCAGGGCGCCCAGCGCGGCGGCAAAGGCGGCTGCGGCCAGCCACGGTCGAGGGGCAAGGGCGCGGGCGACGGAGGTCGCGAAGTTGGCAAACGGAGAACGGTTCATAGGGCCTCCCTGCGGCGAACGGTCGTGATGCGCCCGCGGCCGGGCAGGCCGGCGAGCGTTTCCATGCGCACAGAGTGGCAAGAACCGTGCCCTCCGCGGTGCCGGCTGCACCCGCCGCGTCGGGGCCCTTCAGTTCAGTCGGCGCGGATGCGCTTGATGGCAGCGGCGAGGGTTTGGCGCGTGGACGCGTAGCCGGCCCAGGGATCGTCGTCCGCCATCTCGTTCACCCGCGCGATGGCGTCGTCGATGGTCCATTGCGCGCCCGAGCGCAGCGATTTGAGTTCTTCCCAATGGATCGGCATGGAGACGCCCAGCCCCGGGCGGGCCCGCGCCGAGAAGGCGGCCGCCGTGGTGGCGCCTCGGCCGTTGCGCAGGTAGTCAATGAAGATCTTGCCGACGCGGTTGCGCGGCCCGCTCTTGGCCACGAAGCGTTGGGGGATGGTCCGGGCCATATGGACCACCACGTCCTGCGAGAACGCTTTCACCTCGTCCCACTCCAGCTTGCGCTGCAGCGGCACGACCACGTGCAGCCCCTTGCCGCCGCTCGTTTTCAGGAACGGCACCAGACCCAGCTCCTCCAGCATGGCTCGCGTGAGGGCGGCCGCCTCGGTGACGTGCTGCCAGGGTACGCCCTCGCCGGGGTCCAGGTCGAAGACGATGCGGTCCGGCTTCTCGATGCTGCGCTTGTCCGCATTCCACGTGTGGAATTCGATGACGTTGAGCTGCGCGGCGGCCACCAGCCCGGTCTCGGTCGCGACCTCCAGCAGCGGCGGGTGCTCCGGCCAGAGGCTGGGGTCCAGCTGCCGGATGCCGGGCATGCGCAGCGTGTCGCCATGCTTCTGGAAGAACAGCTCGCCGCCCACGCCCGTGGGGCCGCGCACCAGCGCCACCGGGCGCCCGGCCAGGTGCGGCAGCATGACCGGTCCGACGGCCTCGTAGTAGCGGACCAGGTCGCCCTTGGTCAGTCCCGTCGACGGGTCGATCACGCGGTCGGCATGGCTTACCTTGATGCCGCCGATCGTGCCGGCGCCGCCCTTGCCGCCAGAGCGGGCCGCGGCAGCGCCCGTGGTCCCCCCCGGGGCGGGGCGGCCGGCCTTGCCCGCGGCGGGCCCGGCTTTGGCGGCGGCCCTGGCCCCGCGCGGCGGCGAGCCGCCGCTATCGCTGTCGGGCGGTGGCACCGCCTTCTCCCGGCCGATCGCGCCCGCGCTCTTGTCGGTGCGCAACCCATGGAACACGGAGTGCCGGATCAGGCCGTCCTTGGTCCAGGCGCCGAACGAGACCTCGGCCACGAGCTTGGGCCGCACCCATAGTCCCTTGACGCCCGTGGGCACGTGGTGGAAGGGCGCTGCCTCGGCGCGCACGGCGTCCAGTTTCCTGCGGATGTCCTGCAGCGTATCGGTATCGAAGCCGGTTCCGACCTTGCCCGCGTACACGAGCCGTCCCTGTTCGTCATGGATGCCGAGCAGCAGCGCCCCGATGCCGGTGCGGCTGCCCTGCGGCTCGGTGAAGCCGCCGATGACAAACTCCTGGCGCTCGCTGCATTTGAGCTTGATCCAGCTGTCCGAGCGGCGGGACACGTACGGCGCGTCGAGCCGTTTGCCGATGACGCCCTCGAGCCGCAGCCGGCACGCCGCCGTCAGGATCTCGCCCGCGCCCACCTCGAAGCTTTCGGAGAAGCGCACGCGGTGCGGCGGAGCATCGGACTGGAACAGGCGCCGCAGCAGCGCGCGCCGTTCCACCAGGGGTACCTTGCGCAGATCGTGTCCCGCGTAGAAGGGCAGATCGAACACGAAGTACTGGATGCTGTCGGTGCGCGCGCTGTCAAACGCGTTCTGCAGCGCCTGGAAATCGGTGTTGCCATCCTCGCCGACGACCACGATCTCGCCGTCCAGCCAGCCCGACGGCAGGCCGAGCGCTGCGACCTGCTGCGCCAGCGATTTGAGCTTCGCGGTCCAGTCGTGGCCGTTGCGGGTGAACAGCGTCACCTTGCCGCCGTCGACGCGCGCCAGGATGCGATAGCCGTCGAACTTGACCTCGTAGACCCATTGGTCCGGATGGGCCGGGGCTTCGCTCACCAGCGTGGCCAGTTGCGGCGCGAGCGTCAGCGGCAGCGGGCCGGGGCGCGCCCCTTCGGGCAGCGCCGCGTCGTCGCGCTTGCCGCGTGCGCCGCGCTTCGCGGGACGCGGGGCGTCGTCCCTCTCGCCCTCGTCCACATCCTCGTCCTGCTCGAGTTCCTCGACGGCCGCGGCGACGCGCGACGCCTTGGCGCCCGCCGCGCCGGCCGCTGTCTTCTTCGCCTTCGTGGCGCCGGCGGCCGGCATGACGCCGGACAGCACGCTGTCCGGCAGCGCCTGCGTGATGTCGAACTCCGCGGCCGGACGCGCCCAGTCGTCGCGCTCCTTGATCAGCAGCCAGGGCTCCTGGCGCGCGTCGGCGCGGTTCTTCATCTTCACCAGGGTCCAGCCGCCGTGCAACTTCTCGCCCTGCAGCTCGAACTTCAGCTTGCCGCTGCGATAGCCTTCGTGCGGATCACCGACCGGCACCCAGGTGCCTCGGTCCCAGACGATCACGGTGCCAGCCCCATACTGCTTTTCCGGTATCACGCCTTCGAAGCTCGCGTATTCGAGGGGGTGGTCTTCGACATGCACGCCCATGCGTTTGTCCGCGGGGTCCAGGCTCGGCCCCTTCGGGATGGCCCAGCTTTTCAGCGTGCCGTCGAGTTCCAGCCGGAAGTCGTAGTGCAGACGGCGCGCGGCGTGCTTCTGAATCACGAAGGACAGCGCGGGCGTTTTTTTCGCGCGTGTCGCGCTCTTGCGCGCCGGCTCGCCCGCCGCGCCGCTGGGCTCGCTGGTCGTGCCGAAGTCCCGCATGCCGCGATATCGCGCGAGCGGGTCCGCCGCCACGTCATGCTTTGCCGGCGCCGTCTTCCGAGGCTTCGGATCCTTCGCTGTCTTTGATGTCCTCGCTGTCTTCGATGTCTTCGCTTTCTTTGCAGGCGTCGCCGTCTTCGCGGCCTTCGCAGACTTCGTGGCGGCGCGCGGTGTCGAGGCGGTTGGGCTCCTGGCCATATGAACGCTCCGTTAAGACGTCGTTGATGCCACGCGCTGCAACGCGCGACGCTATGTGCGGGTTCTAAGTGTGCTTATAAGACACAGCGGTGAAGGGGAACCATCGGGCCACGTCCTACAGTCCTCGAGGCGCGCGACTCGCGCCATGAACTTTATGCAGCCGCTGGTAAAAAGTACGAAACAGAAGCGGTCCCCGATGTCGAGCACGCGGCACACCGCGCGCTTGCGGTGACGGGTTGCCGGGCGCAAATGCGCTTGCCCACGCGAAGCGCGAACGCGGCAACGTGCACGGCGCAGCGCATGTTGGCATGGGTTTCGCGTCGTTTCCCCTTGGTTGCGCATCGCCCGACAACCTAGAGCGATGCCGGCAACACGTAGTCTTGTCCGTCAACGCCCAGCGGTGCGGACTGCTTATTCACCGTCCTGCGCAGGGGTTTGCCGCGGCTTGCCGCGGCCAGCGTCTCGCAGGCATAGCAGGAGTGATTCAATGACATTGCAAAGCCTCTCCAAATCCGCGCTCGTAGCCATGGTTCTGGCGGGCTCGTGCATCACGGTGGCCCAGGCACAGACCAGCACTGCGCCGACGACGCAGTACAGCCCCGCAGGCGATCCGGCGCCAGGGGGCACCCGCGACCCGTATACGAGCGGCGCGCGTACCGACCGCTTCGATCCTTACACCCAGGGCGCGAACCAGTCCACGCGCCAATCGCTTGCGCCGACGGGCGCCGAGTCGATGTCGGGCACGTATGGGGCGCATGGGTACATGGGCAGCGACGACACGCACTATCACGACCTTTACACGCTCGGCTCGCGCGTCGGCCGGCGCAGCCAGTTCCTCGACGGCGGCAATTGAGCCGCTAATGGAACCCGCCAACTGAGCGGCGGCCCGGCGGCAAGATGTGCGCCGGGCCGTGTTGCTTTTATCCGTGCTGTCTCAGCGGCACGGCGGAAACACGCACCACGATCCGTCGCGGTGCCGGAAGAAGATGATCGACAGCAACTCCCCGGCACGCTCGACGGCGACGCTGACGTAGGGCACGCGTCCGGCACCCGTGCGGCCGAAAGCGGTGACGCGGGCGGGTCCTTCGGCCACCGGTAGCCACTTGCGCACCATGGGACGCAGCGAGCGCTCGCTGGAACGCTTCCCGGATTCCTCTCGTATCCTCATGCACCGATCTCCCGTTCACGAAGCCGGACCAGGCTGGTCCGGACGCGGCGCGCGTGCGCGCGGTCCATGCCTGTAGCCTAGGACGGCAGCGTGCCGCTGGCCGTCGGCGCGGCCGACATGGCCGCGGCAGGCCGGCCGATTTCCTTGTCAGCGAAAGACCACAACCGCGGGGGCCGACCGCGCACGGATTGGACGCACGGATGGCAAAGAAAAGCCGGGTTGGATCTGGTTTTCCAACCCGGCATCCGAGGCCTGAGCCTCGACACTGTCCGCGCCCCGCGAACGGGGCGGCGCTGCGGCAGGCAGCGTGTCAGCGCATTATTTCAGCATCAGGTGTCGTGGGCCTTACTTGCGTTGGCCCTGGCCGCCCCCCTGGCTGCCTTGCTGGCCTTGCTGGCCTTGCTGACCTTGCTGGCCCTGCTGTCCCTGCTGACCTTGCTGCGGCTGGCCGCTGCGTTGGTCTTGCGTGCCCGACTGGCCTGACTGGTTGCCCTGGTTCTGGCCTTGCTGGCCGCCCATGCCGGATTGCTGCTGCGGTTGCTGTTGCTGCTGCTGACCACCGGAGGATTGACCTGGCTGTTGCTGTTTCATCACTGTCTCCATGTCGCGGCGGAACTGCCGCAACCGGAAAGGTGCAAGGGATATGCCAACGGCGTGACGGGCGATCCAAGGATGGCTCACGGCATGACGACCGCGCCGCACTGGCGCCTAGCGCCGCATGCGCTGATACATCTGCATCAGCGGCGTGGCCGTCGAGCCATGCAGCACGATGGAGACCACGACCGTGCATAGCGTGATGTGCAGAAGCAGGTCGGCGGCGGGAAGCCCGGGCGCGTGGGCCATCGCGTAAGCAAGGTAGTACAGCGATCCGATGCCCCGGATGCCGAACCACGCCGTCAGGCGCCGCTGCGCGGGACGCAGTCGCATGCCTGCGGTGGACGCATAGACGGACAGCGGCCGGATCAGCATGATCAGCAGCAGCGCAACGCCCAGGCTCTGCACACTGAAGCTTTCGCGCGTCAGCATGGCGCCGACGATCAGGGTCACGCACAGTTCCGCGAGGCGCTCCACATCCAGCGAGAATTCCGAGACGGTCTGCGCCAGATAGGCCGCGGCCTTGTTCTTGTGCGTCGCGATCTGTTCGAGCTCCTTGTGCTGCATCGGCCCGATGACGTCCTCAGGCGGCGTGGACGGGTTCTCCTGCCGCTCCACCTGCCGCATCGCCACGCCGGCGGCGAACACCGCCAGGAAGCCGTAGGTGTTCGCCGCGAGCGCGGCACCATAGGCAAGTCCGATCAGCCCCAGCGTAAAGAAGCTCTCCAGGCCGACCGCTTCGTGAAAGCGCATGCGCAACGCGAGAACCGTCCTGCTCGTGAGCCATCCCAGCACCGTGCCGATGCTCAGCCCGCCGAGGGTGGCCCAGATCAGGTCCACGCCGATCCAGCGCGTCAGACCGCTGCCCAGTTCATGATGGCCGAGCAGGCCAAGCCCCAGCATGATGAACGGAAACGCCGTCCCGTCGTTCAGGCCGCCTTCGCCCGTCAGTCCCATGCGCACCAGATCCCGGTCCTCGGTGGTCGCCATCTGCACGTCGGAAGCCAGCACCGGATCCGTCGGCGCGAGAATGGCACCGGCCAGTATCGCGATGCCGAGCGGCATGCCGAGCCATCCCATGCCGAGCGCAGCGACACCGGCGATGGTGAGTACCATCGCCACGGTGGCGAGCCGGATCGGCAGGCGCCAGACGGGGTACAACATGCGGATGCGCAGGCGCAGGCCGACGCCGAACAGCGATATCAGCACGGCCACTTCGGTGATCACTTCGAGCGCGCGGACGTGATCCGGGTCGTGCAGGTCCAGCACGATCAGCCCGGCGCCGGCCGGACCGAGCGCTACGCCGAACACCAGGTACAGCGCCGATGCGGAGATGGGCAGGCGCCTGACCACCGAGCCGATCAGTCCCATGGTCACCATCAGTCCGCCGATCACCAACGCCCACGTTGCGAACACGCTCGTCTCCGTATGGCAGTGGCGGCGGCCGCGAGCGGAGCGCCCACGCGATGTGCGCAGCGGCCGGCCGCCTGCCCTAATCGATCCAACTTAGCCCACACGGCAACGCGGCAGTGTCCGGCGCAGTCGCAGACCGCTGTAGGCCAACATCGGTAACGCTGGCGCCGTTCGACATCCATCGCGCGGGAACGGAGTTTGCGTGTTCGAGGTGGACAGCGGTCGACTTGCCGCGGCAGCGGCACGACCGATAACAACGACGATGACCACAGGAGCAAGCGATGAGCGATACCGCAGGCGACAAGAACGGCTCGCGCACGGGCGTCAAGAAGAGCGAAGCCGGCAAGGCGACCGCAGGCCCGGACGGCACGGTGCCCGACAAGGAAGCGAACCCGCCGGGCACTCGCGCGCAGGACGGCCAGTCCGACGCGATGCCCCGGCTGCCGCACGAGCGTGACGAAACTCACCAGAGCCAGCACAGCGGCCCGCGTCCGGTGGTCGAGCAGGCCGCGAGCGACAAGGAGCGCGGACTCGAGGAAACCGACCTGTACGGCTCGCGCGGTCAGCGGGTGCCGCCTCCCGACAACGGCGGCAAGCAGTAGGCCGCGAGCGCCTGCCCGATGCTAGTAGGGCTGCGACACGCGCTCGCGCGTGCGCCAGTTCTCGACGTAGCGATCGACCAGGCGGGCATCGCCGCGGATCAGGATGCCGTTCTCGGTGTTGCGCTCCTCGGCCGACTTGGTGAAATTGAAGGAGCCGGTAAAAACTGCCTCCTTGTCGAAAATCATCACCTTGTTGTGGGCGATCGCCGGCTTGCGGTCGATCAGTACCGCGATACCCTGGTTCTTCAGGAAGGTCGCGCTGGTATAGCGCTCGGATACCTGGCTCTTGTCCACGATCACGCGCACATCGACACCGCGCTTGCGCGCATGCAGGATGGCCTGCGCGATGGGCTTGCTGGTAAACGAATACGCCTGGACCAGCAGGCTGCGGCGGGTGCGGTCGATGGCGTCGATCAGCAGGTCCTGGCAGCTGGCGCCGTCGGGGGTGAAGCACAGCGTGTAGGTCGCGCCATCGGAGAAGGCGCGCGGCTTTTCCTCGGTGAACGGCTGCAGGCTGCGCTGGAAGGCGGCCGACACGGAGGGCGCAAGCGACGCGACGGCGTCGGCGGCGGTGGCGGAAGCGGCCGGATGGGCCGCAAGCATTCCCGCCAGCAGGGCGAGACAGGACGTCAATGGGCGTAGGCGCGGAAACACAGAAGTCACGATGTCGGCAAGGGCCGGCAGGCTAGCAGCCTATGCGTTGCGTGACAAGGCGTGACGTATGAAGGTCAGTGCGGTCGCGGGCCGAGGCGCACCGCGGTCTTTTTTCTTTATCAACCGGCAGATGCCAAGGAGAGTGAGATGTCGAACCATACCTACAAGCTTGTCGAAATTGTTGGCTCGTCGCCGGACGGCGTGGACGCGGCCATTCGCAGCGCCGTGTCCAAGGCCGCGGAGACGATCCAGAACATGGAGTGGTTCGAAGTGGTCGAGACGCGCGGCCATATCGTCGACGGCGCGGTGGCCCATTTCCAGGTCACCATCAAGGTCGGCTTCCGCGTGAACTGAGGCCCGGAAGGGGCGGCCGTGGCCGCCCCTTTCTTCCATGCCGCCCGCTTTCCGCACGCCGTCGCAGGACGGTGCGCGGGGCGGGCGGCGTCCGTTGGGGCCGCCTTGACCTGCCGATGCCGCAGGTGTAACCTCGTGTTCAATTAGCGAATTGAAGTTCGTAATTCGAACAACAGGTGGCCGGGCTGCCGATGTCGAACCGCGGACGCAATCGCACGGACCGCCGCAAAGAGCGAACAGGCCCCCAAGAGCCGCACGAAGTCCAACCAGATTCAGGTCTGCTAGCCACGTCCGCCGTGCCCGCCCTTTGCGGTGCCGAGCCGGACCCCTCGCCTGGCCAGTCCTCCGGAGACAGCACGTTCGCGCCGCGCCTTGCGGCAGCTCCGGTCGACCAGGACCGGGCTTTCGAACTGGAACGCACGTGATCAACAAGCTTTTTGACTCGGTGGAAGCGGCGGTGGCCGATATCCACGATGGCGCCACCATTCTCATCGGCGGCTTTGGCCTGGCGGGTATGCCGGCCGAACTGATCGACGCCCTGATCGCCCACGGTGCCCGCGATCTGACCATCGTCAACAACAATGCCGGCAACGGCGAGACGGGCCTGGCGGCCCTGCTCAAGGCCAAGCGCGTGCGCAAGATCATCTGCTCGTTCCCGCGCCAGGTCGATTCCTATGTGTTCGACTCCCTGTATCACGCGGGCGAGATCGAACTGGAACTGGTGCCGCAGGGCAACCTGGCGGAGCGCATCCGCGCCGCCGGCGCCGGCATCGGTGGCTTCTTCACCCGCACCGCCTACGGCACGCCGCTGGCCGAGGGCAAGGAAACGCGCATCATCGACGGCCAGGGCTATGTCTTCGAGTCCCCGATCCATGCCGACTTCGCGCTGATCAAGGCCGACACCGCCGACCGCTGGGGCAACCTGACCTATCGCAAGACCGCCCGCAACTTCGGCCCGATCATGGCCATGGCCGCCAAATGCGCCATCGTGCAGGTCAGCCGCGTCGTGGAACTCGGCGAGATGGATCCCGAGCACATCGTCACGCCGGGGCTGTTCGTCAAGCGCGTGGTCAAGGTGGGCGCCGCCGGCGCATCCGCCGAGAACGCCAACGCCGCCTGAAGCGCAAAGGAGAAACGATATGCAACGCCTGACACGCGATCAGATGGCCGCGCGCGTGGCCAAAGACATTCCGGACGGTGCCGTGGTGAACCTCGGCATCGGCCTGCCCACGCTGGTCGGCAACCATTTGCCGGCCGACAAGGAAATCCTGCTGCACAGCGAGAACGGCCTGCTGGGCATGGGCCCGGCGCCCGCGCCCGGCGAGGAAGACGGCGACCTGATCAATGCCGGCAAGCAGCCCGTGACCATCAAGGCCGGCGGTTCCTACTTCCACCATGCCGACTCCTTCGCCATGATGCGCGGCGGCCATCTGGACTACTGCGTGCTCGGCGCGTTCCAGGTTTCGCAAGGCGGTGACCTCGCGAACTGGCACACCGGCGCCGCTGGCGCGATCCCCGCGGTGGGCGGTGCGATGGACCTGGCCATCGGGGCCAAGCAGGTGTTCGTCATGATGGAGCACCTGACCAAGCAGGGCGAGAGCAAAATCGTGCCGGAGTGCACGTATCCGCTGACCGGCATCGGCTGCGTGACGCGCGTCTATACCGATCTGGCCACCATCGACGTGACGCCCGACGGCCTGGTCGCGCGCGACCTGGTCGAGGGACTGACCTTCGAGGAACTGCAGCGCCTGACCGGCGTGCCGCTCAAGCAGGCCCAACCCGCCTGAACGGGTTCGCGCCGATATCCACGACAAACACGAGACAGACGAGACAACCATGACCGAAGCCTTTATCTGCGACGCCATCCGTACCCCCATCGGCCGCTACGGCGGCAGCCTGTCCGCGGTGCGCGCGGACGACCTGGGCGCGGTGCCCCTGAAGGCGCTGATGGCGCGCAACCCGAACCTGGACTGGTCCGCGATCGACGACGTGATCTACGGCAACGCCAACCAGGCCGGCGAAGACAACCGCAACGTGGCGCGCATGTCGCTGCTGCTGGCCGGCCTGCCCGAGAGCGTGCCGGGCGCCACCATCAACCGCCTGTGCGGCTCCGGCATGGATGCCACGGGCACGGCCGCGCGCGCCATCCGCGCCGGTGAAGCGGGCCTGATGATCGCCGGCGGCGTCGAGAGCATGAGCCGCGCCCCGTTCGTGATGGGCAAGGCCACCACGGCCTTCTCGCGCGATGCGCAGATCTTCGACACCACCATCGGCTGGCGCTTCGTCAACCCCGCCATGCGGGCGGCCTACGGCGTCGATTCGATGCCGGAGACGGCCGAGAACGTCGCCACCGACTACAAGGTAAGCCGCGAAGACCAGGATCTGATGGCGCTGCGCAGCCAGGAGAAGGCCTCGCGCGCGCAGGCCGACGGCACGCTGGCGCAGGAGATCACCGCGGTCTCGATTCCGCAGAAGAAGGGCGAGGCCATCGTGGTCGAGCGCGACGAGCACCCGCGCGCCACCAGCATGGAAGCGCTGGCCCGGCTCAAGGGCGTGGTCCGCCCGGACGGCACCGTGACCGCCGGCAACGCCTCGGGCGTCAACGACGGCGCGTGCGCCCTGCTGCTGGCGAGCGAAGCCGCGGCGAAGCAGCACGGCCTCACGCCGAAGGCCCGCATCGTCGGCATGGCCACCGCCGGCGTCGCGCCGCGCGTGATGGGCATCGGCCCGGCGCCCGCCACGCAGAAGCTGCTCAAGCAGCTCGGCATGACGATGGACCAGATCGATGTGATCGAGCTGAACGAAGCGTTCGCGGCCCAAGGCCTGGCGGTGCTGCGCCAGCTTGGCGTGGCCGATGACGACGCCCGCGTGAACCCCAACGGCGGCGCCATCGCGCTGGGCCACCCGCTCGGCATGAGCGGCGCGCGCCTGGTGACCACCGCGATGTACCAGCTGCACCGTACCGGCGGCCGCTTCGCCCTGTGCACGATGTGCATCGGCGTGGGCCAGGGCATCGCCATGGTGATCGAGCGCGTCTGAGCGCCCGCGTTCGGGCCGGCATCTGCCGGCCCTGACCCTCTTGCCCTCAAGTCGGCCGCGGGGTCTGCCGTTATAGCCAGCAGGAAACGGCTCGGCGGCATCCGTCGCGGCGTCTCAGGTTTCCCAACGCAGTAAAGCTTAGCGGCCGGGCCGACTGGCTCGCCGGTCCCGCCGCGTCCTTTTTGCGCATGCCCGGTACGTTACCGTGCCGGAGTGGAGTCAATGATGTCTCTTCCCGTCGCCACGCTGGTGACCGGCGCCAGTTCCGGCATTGGCCGTGCCATCAGCGAGATGCTGCTGGCCGATGGTGTGACCCAGGTCGTCAACGTCGACTATGTCGCGCCTGACTGGTCGCATCCCAACATGACGTTTTTCCAGGCTGACCTGACCGATGCCGCCGCCACGCGCGCGGTGGCGCAGCAGGTGACCTCGCGCTTTGCCGTGACCCGGCTGGTCAACAATGCCGGCGCCACGCGTCCCGGCACCGCCGACACCGCCAAGGTGGAAGACCTCGACTACGTGGTGGGTCTGCACCTGCAGGCGTCCCTGCTGCTGACGCAGGCGTGCCTGCCCGCGATGCGCGCGGCCGGCTTCGGCCGCGTGGTCAACATGGCGTCGCGCGCCGCGCTGGGCAAGCCGGAACGCGTTGTGTATTCCGCCACCAAGGCCGGCCTGATCGGCATGACCCGCACACTCGCGATGGAGCTTGGGGGCGATGGCATTACTGTGAACGCCGTCGCGCCCGGTCCCATCGCCACCGAACTGTTCCGCCGCAGCAATCCCGAGGGCAGCGAACAGACCCGTCGCATCCTCGCGAGCATCGCGGTGAAACGCATGGGTACGCCAGAGGACGTGGCACGTGCCACGCTCTTCTTCCTTTCCCCTGAAAACGGTTTTGTCACCGGACAAGTGCTGTACGTCTGTGGCGGGACCACATTGGGCGTTGCGCCCGTATAACAAGTCAAGGCGCGCCGCGGCGTGCCGGCCTGACACACTCTCTCCCTGGAGCACACGATGAAGTTCAACACCCAACCCTCGCGCCGGCGCCTGCTGGCCGCCGGTGTGGCGCTGGCCGCCGGCTTTGCCGGCGTGTCCGGCTCGGCCTTCGCGCAAGGCACGTACCCGACCAAGCCGATCACCATGATCGTGCCGTTCTCCGCCGGTGGCACCACCGACATCCTGGCCCGCATCGTCAGCCTGCAACTGGGCAAGGCGCTCGGCCAGCCGGTGGTCGTGGACAACCGTCCGGGCGCAGGCGGCAATATCGGCGCGTCGCTCGCCGCGAAGGCACCGGCGGACGGTTATACGCTGTTCATGGGCACCATCGGCACGCACGCGATCAACCAGTCGCTGTACTCGAAGCTGCCGTACGACCCGGTCAAGGACTTCGCGCCGATCACCCGCGTGGCCATGGTGCCGAACGTGGTGGTGGTGAACCCCGCCGTGCCGGCGAAGAACATCAAGGAACTGATCGCCTACGTGAAGGCGAATCCGGACAAGCTGTCGTACGGTTCGTCGGGCAGCGGCTCGTCGATGCACCTGTCGGGCGAGCTGTTCAACTCGATGACGGGCCTCAATATCCAGCACATCCCCTACAAGGGCAGCGCGCCGGCGGTCAACGACCTGCTGGGCAACCAGATCGGCCTGATGTTCGACAACCTGCCGTCGTCGTACCAGCACGTGAAGGCCGGCAAGCTGCGTGCGCTGGCCGTGACCTCGGGCAAGCGTTCGCCCGCGCTGCCGGACGTGCCGACCGTCGCCGAAGCCGGCGTGCCGGGCTATGAGGCAACCTCCTGGTTCGCGCTGTACGCCACCGGCGGCACGCCGCAGGCCATCGTCGATCGCCTGAACGCCGAAGTGGTCAAGATCCTGGCCATGCCGGAAGTCAAGAAGCAGATGGACGGCCAGGGCGCCGAGCCGAATCCCGAGAAGCCCGCGCAACTGGCGGCCTTCATGAAGGCGGAAACCGCCAAGTGGGCCAAGGTGGTGAAGGCTTCGGGCGCAACGGTGGACTGATCCCCAACGCGCTTCGCAAGCAGCACGCAGTTCGCAACGAGCCGGCCTAGCGCCGGCTCGTTGCATTGGCGGCGCCGGTTCCGCACGGGACGTCTGTCCAGGCCCGCAGCGCGCGCGACAGCTGCGCGACGCCGTTGGCCAGCGCCGCCGTGTCGTGCCGGCGCAGCGCGAGTTCCAGAGCGTGGCAGCAGCGCGCCACGCGCTCGCAAGCGGCCATCCGCGCGGCCCCCTTGATACGGTGCAGCGCGGACCCGAAGGCATGCCAGTCCGCATCGCGCACGGCCTCCTGGAGCGAGCGCAGGTCCGCGGCGTTGGTCGACTGCAGCAGCTCGCGCAGGCGGTCGCGCCCGCGCGCACGGGCCACACCGAGGTCGACGGGCGTGGCACATGGCGCGTGGCATGCGCGGCCGGACGCCAGACGCAGCAGCAGCCTGCCGAGCTGTTCGATATCCACCGGCTTGACCAGGCACGCATCCATGCCGGCCTGCCGGGCGCTGGCCTCGTTCTCCGGGCTCGGGTCGGCCGTATAGCCGATCACGGGCTTGCGCGGCCAGTGGTGCCGCCGCTCCAGCGCGCGCCATCGCCGCACCGCTTCGAAGCCGTCCACGACGGGCATATTGCAGTCGATCACGAGCGCATCCAGTTCCTCGCGCCGCGACTGCGCCAGCCCGAGCGCCTGGGCCCCGTCGCTGGCGAAGATGGCTTCGTGCCCCAGGTACCGGAGCTGACGTGCCAGCAGCAGGCGGCAGACGTCATGGTCGTCGATCACCATGACGCGCAGGCGCACCGCGCGCTGCGCCGGCCGCCGCGCCGCGTGCCTGCGCGCGCGCTGGCAAGGCCCGGCATGGCGGGGCAGCACCAGCGACAGCGTGGCCACCGTGCCGACCCCCGGCTCGCTGTCCACCTCCAGGTCGCCGCCCATCTGCCGCGCCAGTTGCCGCGCCATCGGCAGGCCGAGCCCGGTGCCGGGGATGCCGCGCGCCGTGGCGGCACGGAAGAATGGTTCGAACAGGCGCGGCAGTTCGGTGCGGTCGATCCCCATGCCCTGGTCGCGAACGGTCAGGCGCAGGCGGTCGCCCTGGGCGGTTTCGCCGCAGTGCTCCAGCGCGATCGAGATCTCGCCTTGCGCGCTGAACTTGATGGCGTTGCCGATCAGGTTGGCAAGGATCTGCCGCAGCCGCGCCGGGTCCGCCAGATGCCGGTGCGGCATGGGCGCGGCATGCGCATTGAGCCGCAGCCCCTTGTCCGTGGCCATGGGCCGGTACATCCGTACCGCTTCCCACAGCAGCGAGCCGACATGGACGGCCTCGGGCCGGATGGCGGGGCCGCGCTCGCCGGTGCGGGCGATGGCCAGCATATCGTCCACCAGCCCGAGCAAGGCGCGCGCCGCGCCGTGGGCGGTGGCCAGCTGGCGCCGGACACCGCCACGCAGGCCGTGCTGGCGCAGCAGCATATCGAGGATGCCGATCAACGCCTGCAGGGGCGTGCGTATCTCATGGCCCGCCATCGCCAGCGCGGAGGGCTGGGCGATGCCGGCATCCGCGCAGTCCGCTGCAGGGCTGATGTCGACGAAGCCGCCCATCATTCCGGCCACGCCGCCATCGGCGGCGATCAGCGGGCGGGACCAGTGCCGCACGCGAATCTCGCGATCCCCGCTGCGCCAGCTGTGGCCGCAGCGGATCGGCCGCCGGGAGGCCAGCATTCGCTGGTCTTCCTGCCGTATTGCCATCGCCACCTCCGCCGGGATGGCGCTCGTCCGGGCGTCCGCCTGATTCAGCGTCTTGCCGAGCAACTGGTCGCGGCAGATGCCGAGGAAGCGCTCGTAAGCCGTGTTGCAGCCGATCAGGCGGGCCGAACCGTCGCAGAGATAGATCGGGTCGGGCAAGCCTTCGAACAGGGCCGCATCGAAAGCCATGCAGACGCGCAGCGTGCGGGTGGCCCGCGTCAGATGCCGGCCGCGGCGCCGCAATGCGAACAGCGCCGCCAGCAGCGCCACCGCGCTCACTGCCAGCATCAGCACGGCCCACATCAGCCACGCCCGCAGCGACATGCCGGCGAGCAGCTCCGGGGGCCGGGGAAACGCAGCGGCAGGCAAGGCCGGCAGCGCATCCCCGTTGCCCTGCCGGGCCGCGATCCGCGCACCGGCAAGGGACGCTTCACGCCTGAGCGGCATCACCACCTTGTCGTCCCCATAGCGCAACGCCACGGAGGTCGTTGTCATGGCCGGGGGAGGGGCCGCATGCGCCGGGGCCGGGCCGCCGCGCGTGGCCGCCCGCGCCATCTGGCCCGGCAGCAACGCCACGCACACCGCCGCCGCGCAACAGGCGGCCGCACTGGAACGCCGCTGTTCGCTATGCATGGCGTGGCGATGCGGCAAGGTGGGCACGGGGAGAGGGCGAATAGCAGGCGGGGCGGCGAATGCGGTGCGGCCGCGGCCCGCAACGGCGGACCGCGAGAATGCGGCGTGGCAACGGCATACAGGTTTCTCCGGTCAGCTCGTCGGGATGGAGCTGCCGGGAAAAGCTAGCCGGTTGCGGAATGTGAAACTATCGAACTTCGCCCAAACGGTGTCTGTCACGGTGGGCCAGGCTATCGCCCGGCGGACGCGGCGCGTCGGCGGCGATGGACTTGCTGGCGCGGTGCAGGGCGATGCTGTCGATGTCGAGCGCGGCCTCGGTGGTCGCTGCCGCTCCGCCAGGGCGCGTCAGGTTGGCCCATTGGGCGAGGATCTGGCGCGCGGTAGGCTCCATCCGCAACGCGTGCGGCGTGGGCTCCAGCATGCCGTTGCGCTTGACGAACAAGGGATCCCCCGTGATCTCGCGCAGCCGTGCGAGGCCGTAGGCAACGGTCGGCACGCGCCCCTGCGTGCGCACCGCCACGGCGTGCAGGTCGCGATATTCCATCAACAACACAAAGACGCCCAAAAGTTTGGTGCTGACGTGGCGCATAGGTCTTCCTTTCGTGTGTGAAGTCCAGTCCAGCCGCAATGTCGTTGGCCATCATCGGGCCTTGCCGCCCGGGAGATTGCCCGGGCGTCGTTCAGTGTCGTGCCTTGGTGGCGAGCGCGGGGCGCTAGGAGAAAGGGGGGCGGCGCGGTGTGGGTGAGGCGCCCGGCGCGGCGGGTGGTGCGCGCAAAGCGAGGAACGCGGCGCGGGCAGTGCCGGTTCTGGCGATGGTGGTAACAGACATAGGGTGGCTCCCTTGTCGGTGCATCCGACAAACAGGTAAAGCGACCCCGGATCCTCAGGCCCGATGCTGCGCCAGGATGCCGGAGCGGCGGCAAACTGCCGTTCCGGCTCTGCGATGCTGCCCTTGCTGAACGGCGAGTTTGGCCGCGGCTCGCGGGCAATCGATATGGCGCATTGCGGAAGTAGCTTAATACACCGCTTTGCAACTTCCTAGGGTTGGCGCGCCACTTTCTGATTGAGAACGATTGCGAATGTCGCGTGGTGGCGCGACATGACTGTCCGCGCGGGCGCGCGAAAACTCAGGTATCGCAGCTGCCTGGCGCGATGGCGACTTCCCCGACGGGACGGTTGCCGATGCCGGTGTACTGGAACACGAGCGTCAGTCCCAGGCGCCCGAGCACGGGCACGTCGGGATTGCGGCAGATGCCACGAACGAGCGCGGGCCGGGCGCTGGTCATGAAGGCGGTGGTCCCTTCGCGCGTGGCGTCGAACGTGACCAGGTTGAGGCGGAAGATCACGCGTTTGGCCGTGCCGGTGTGGCAGCCATCGAGCCGGGTGGCGGTATCGAGCGGAAAGGGCCCGGCACGGGTCAGCTCCCGGCAGGCGGAACCCAGGGCCGAATCGACGGCGCCCGGGCTGGTCAGGCGGGTGACGCCCGTCATGCCGGTCGGCTTGCCCTCGGCCACGCCGAACAGCAGCCGCGCCAGCGGCGTGAACGACGGGGGAGTCACGGACTCGGCGACCACTTGCTGCTGCTGCGCCGCGGCCGCGAGAGGGAGCAACGCGGACAGCGTCGCGAGGGAGAAACAGAGGCCGGGAGACGAATGTCGCATTGAGATCAGGTTATGAGCGTCGCCCTTCGTGGCGGGATATTCCTCCCTGTGCCGCGATGCAGGCCAGCGGCACAGTGCGACCATAACCAGCTTGGCCTCGCTACGCTGTCCGGCATCGTCCTACAAGGAGGGCCGCACTTCGGGTGTCAGCATTGTGACAACGCTGCCACTTCCCTTAATGTTTTGTCATAGAAACAACTACGGCCGGATTTTTTCCGGCTTTAGGTGCATTTTAAAGCGCAAAGCGGCCTGTTAGGGCTTCGAGGCTGTGCTACGCTGCAATGCAGCATTCCGTTGGAGTGCGGTTTCAGACAAGCAGGGAACAGCAATGATCAAAAGCCTTTCTGCCGAGTGGCACGAGCAGTTGCGGCAAATCGGCCGTGGTCCGCGCAAGGCGGCTTCGCACTGGAAGCGGTGGCTGGAGCGTCTCGAAGGGTTCCATCCCGCGGCACCGACGCCAAGAACGCGCGCGCCCGGGCCGGTGCGCGAAGCGCCGAGCGGCCCCTTGCCGGGCGGGTGGAGTTCGCACCGCTGTCGGCTGGCGCCGCTGCCCGGCGAGTTGCTGCCCCAGCTGTCATACCGCCTGTACGAGCCTGTGCGCGACGCGGGCATGCCGCGTCCGCTGGTGGTAATGCTGCACGGCTGCAAGCAGACGCCGGAGGACTTCGCCGCCGGCACGCGCATGAACGCGCTGGCCGAGCGCGAGGGCTTTCTCGTCGCCTATCCGGAGCAACCGCTGCGCCGGCAGTTGCAGCGCTGCTGGCAATGGTTCGACCTGCGCGCCGGCGAGGGCGGCCGCGAAGTGCAGGCGCTGGCGACGCTGGTCGATGCGCTGGCGGCCCGCCCCGATGTGCGCCCTGACCGTATCTATCTGGCCGGGCTGTCGGCCGGCGCCGCCATGGCGGCGGTGCTGGCGCTGCGGTATCCGCGCAAGTTCGCCGCGGTGGCGCTGCACTCCGGCGTGGTCATCGGCGCCGCCGATTCGCCGCGCGCGGGCCTGAAGGTGATGCGGCAGGGCGCGGCGGGCGATCCCGCGCTGCTGCTCGACGCGGCGGGCATCAGCCCGGGCTGGGAACCGATGCCCGCGCTGATCCTGCATGGCATGGACGACGACGCGGTGCATCCGGTCAACGCGCGGCTGCTGGCCCGCCAGTTCCTCGCCTACAACAACCTGCCCGACCGGCTCGACGACCAGATCGACGGCACGCGCGACGGGCGCGAGGCCGCCTCGGCCATGCCCCCGGGGCACTATGTCGACGCGCGCTTTCGCACGCAGCAGCGCGATCTCGTGCAGCTGTGCGAAATCGCCGGGCTGGGCCACGCCTGGAGCGGCGGGGACGACAACTTCCGCTTCCATTCGGCCACCGGCCCCGACGCCGCCCGGCTGATGTGGGAGTTCTTCCGCCAGCATCGCCGGGGCGCCTGAACTCGCGACGAAAAAAAAACGGGAGAGCCATGCTCTCCCGTCTTGCTTGCGAGCCGCGCAGCCGGTGCTCAGGCGCGTTTGCCGACGTTGGCGAACAGCGCGGTCGCCATGCCGAGCGCGCACAGGGCGACGACGTAGTGCGCCGGCGCCAGCGGATCGTTCCTGAGCATCAGCGTGACGATCATCGGCGTGAGGCCGCCGAAAATCGCATACGACAGGTTGTACGAGAACGACAGGCCGGAGAACCGCACATGCGCAGGGAAGGCGTTGACCAGCACATAGGGCACCGCGCCGATGGTGCCGACGGCGAAGCCGGCCAGCGCGTACAGCGGCACCAGCAGGTCCGGCCGCGCGCCGATGGTCGTGTAGAACGCGTAGGAACTGGCCGCCAGCAGCAGGCCGCCGAAGAACAGCGTGCGGCGGGCGCCGATGCGGTCGGCCAGGATGCCGGCCACCACGCAGCCGATCGACAGGCACAGCGTGGCGACGCTGTTGGCCACCAGCGCGGTGCGCGCATCGAAGCCGTATAGCTTCTGCAGGAAGGTGGGCGTCATCAGGATCACCACCACGATGCCCGCCGACAGCATCCAGGTCAGCAGCATCGACACCGCGACGGCGGCGCGATGGTCGCGCACCACGGCCTTGAGCGGCATTTCGGCGGCCAGGGCCTTCTTCTTCTGCAACTCGGCGAATACCGGCGTTTCATGCAGCCAGCGGCGCAGATACATCGACGCGATACCGAACACGCCGCCCAGCAGGAACGGCACGCGCCAGCCCCAGTCCGCCAGTTCGGCCGGATCGAAGATGGTGTTGATGCCGGTTGCGACCAGCGAACCGAGCAGGATGCCCGCCGTCAGGCCCGCGGTCAGCGTGCCGCAGGCGTAGCCGACATGGCGTGCCGGCACGTGCTCGGAGACGAACACCCAGGCGCCCGGCACTTCGCCGCCGACGGCCGCGCCCTGCATCACGCGCAGCAGCAGCAGCGCCACCGGCGCGAACAGGCCGATCGCATGGTAGGTAGGCAGCAAGCCCATCAGCAGCGTCGGCACCGACATCAGCAGGATGGACAGCGTGAACATCTTCTTGCGGCCGAGCAGGTCGCCGAAGTGGGCCATGATGATGCCGCCCAGCGGACGCGCCAGGTAGCCGGCGGCGAAGATGCCGAAGGTCTGCAGTTGCCGCAGCCATTCGGGAATCGAGGGCGGGAAGAAGAGTTGGCCGATGACCGCCGCGAAGAACACGAAGATGATGAAGTCGTAGAACTCGAGCGCGCCGCCGAGGGCGGCAAGGGACAGGGTCTTGTAATCCTGGCCGGTCAGGGGACGCGCGCCGCGCCCGGGCTGCGCGTCGGCCGTGCCGACGGTACTGCTGGTGGTGGACATGAAAAAACTCGCATGAGAAGGCACTCGCATGCGAAGCGTTGGCACGGAATACGTGACGGGGATGGCCGAGGGGTACAGCGCGGGAAATGCCGAAGCCAACGGCGGATAAGCCACTGGCATGCGGGGAGACGCTTCGCGAAGCCGAAACGATACCAGAGGTCGCTTTCAAAACCCTTTCGTTCCTATCAACAATGGCACGGGCATTTGGCGCCTTCCGGTCCTTCCCGCCTGCCCGAATTGCCTTTGCTTTGCCGCTATCCGTTGCGATAATGTCGGCGCAAAAAGTGAAATTCGGGGCACAAAGACCGGCGTAGCGGACAAAGAGCCGCCTTTTCCGGGCGGGGTCGCATCTTCTGGAATCACATGGCATCCAAGTTTTCCTTCGGGGCGGCGACCGCCACGCCGCGTCGCCGACTGGCCCTGCGCGTCGCGGGCGGCGTGGTCGCCGCGGTGGCGCTGTTCGCAGTGGCCGGCTACGCCGGCGCACCCGTGCTGATCAAGTCGTTCGGCGCCAGCAAGGCCAGCGAGGCGCTCGGCCGCAAGGTGACGATCGGCGACGCGCGCGTGCGGCCGTTCTCGCTGGCCGCGACCGTCTCCGACGTGACCATCTACCAGCCCGACGGCACGACGCCGATGGTGACGCTGCGCTCGGCGGACGTGGATGCGGCCTCGGCATCGCTGTGGCGCTTCGCGCCCGTGGTGGACACCGTCCATCTCGACGGGCTGACCGTCAACCTGGCGCGCGATGCCGCCGGCCGCATGAGCTACGCGGACATCCAGGAACGCCTGGCGGCGCGGCCGGCCGAGCCCTCGCCCAAGGAGCCGGCGCGGTTTTCGATCAACAACATCGCGCTGACCGGCGGCACGGTGGTGTTCGATGACAGGCTGCTGGGCCAGACCCAGCGCATCGAGCACCTGACGATCACGCTGCCGTTCCTGTCCAACCTGCCGCACGACGTCAATATCGTCACGCAGCCCACCGTCAGCGCGCAGGTCAACGGGTCGCCGCTGGCGCTCAGCGGCACCATGCTGCCGTTCGCGGACGCGCGCGAGGCCAATCTGAACCTGCATGTCGATGGCCTCGACGTGGCGCGCTACATGGTCTTCGCGCCTCCGCTTGCCGACGCGCGGGTCCAGGGCGGCAAGCTCGATACGCGACTGGCGGTGGGCTTTCGCCAGGACAAGGACAGGCAGGACATTTTCCTGTCGGGCACGCTGGCGCTGCGCGACGCCGATGTACGCAAGCGCGATGGTTCCCCGCTGTTGAAGGCAGGCACGCTGGCCGTCGACATCGGCCGGCTGGAACCGCTGGCGCGCAAGGCGCACGTCAAGGCCGTGGCGCTCGACGGGCTCGACGTGCAGGCCCTGCGCCGCGCCGATGGCTCGCTGGACCTCGCCACGGCGTTCGTGCCGACGCCCGCCGCCAAGCCTGCCCCGGCGGCGGCCGCGCCGGCACCCCTGGCATCGGCCGCACCCGCCTCCGCACCCGCCCCCGCGAGCGCGGCCGCGGCGGCCAGCGCTCCCCATGCCGCCAGCGCGCCCGCGCCTTCGGGCACGGCGGCCGCGCCCGCGACCGATCCCGCGCCCTGGACCTATGCCGTCGACCGCATCTCCGTGAACCAGGCCAGGCTCGCACTGCGCGACGAAGCCGCGCCTTCGGGCCCCGGCACGCTGGCCATCGGGCCGCTCGACGTGCGCGTGGACAACCTGTCGGGCAACAGCGACAAGCCCGCCGCGCTCGATGCCACGCTTGCGGTCGCGAAGGGCCAGACGGTCCGGCACAACGGCGCGCTGTCGCTGCGCGACCGCTCGCTTGCCGGCACGGTGCGGCTGGACGGCGTCCGCCCGCAGGGGTTCGCCGCCTGGTGGCCCACCGCGCTGCAGTTGCAGCTTGGCGAGTCGGCCGTGCAGGCCGAGCTGAACTACCGCATGTCATGGGCGGAGCCGGTGTTCCAGTTCGTGCTCGACAAGTCCCGTATCGAAGTCAGTCCGCTGCAGGCGACGCTGCGCAATGCCGTCGGCGTGCCGACGGGCGCGGATACCGGCACCCGCAATGGCGCCGCCGATGCGCAGCAGCAGGCGCGGCGCGAGCGGCGCGAGCGCATCGCGCGCGAGCGCGGCGATCTGGTGGGAGACAAGCTGCCGCTGATGCGCGCCGACAAGGTGGCCGTCGAGGGCCTGACCTTCGATCTGGCCCGGCAATCGGTGCAACTGGACGAGGTGCGGCTCGCCAGGCCGCAGTTCGCCGTGACGCGCGACCATCGCGGCGAACTGCTCGAGACGGCGCGGATCTGGGCCGTCGAATCGCGCGCGGCGCAGAGCCGCGCGGCCACCGCGCCGCCTCGGTCCCGCGCGGATGCCACGGCGTCCGCCGCGGCATCCGCCGCACGCCCCGCGCAGCCGGCGCCATGGAACGTGCTGGTCGGCAAGGTGGCCGTGGAGGGCGGCGCCGTGCGCCTGTCCGACTACGCGCCGGCCGCCGCGAACCGCAACCGCCCGGTGGTCCACCAGCTGCGCAACGTCGCGCTCACCACGGGTCCCATCCGCTGGCCGATGACGCCGGCCGCGATCCCGCTGAGCTTCAAGGCCGAATCGGGGCGGCGCGGGGCCCTGGCGATCGATGGCACGGTGGCACCCGCCACACCGGCCATGCAACTGCAGCTCGATCTGAACGACCTCGACATCGCCCCGCTGCAGCCCTACCTGGCCGATCGCTTCAACGCCGCGCTGCGCGGCGGCACCGCATCCGCCAAGGGCAAGCTGGCGCTGGTCGCGGCGCCGGGAAAACCGCTCGCCGTGAGCTATGCCGGCAATGCCCGGCTGGCCAATGTGCGGACCGTCGACCGCATCAGCGGCGAGGACTTCCTGCGCTGGCGCAGCGTCGCGGTGGCCGGCATCGATTTCCGCATGGACGAGGCCAAAGGTCCGCTGAAGCTGGGCCTGGACAACATCGTGCTGTCGGACTTCTATGCGCGCGTGATCCTGAACGCCAATGGCCGGCTCAACCTGCAGGATGTGATGTCGGGCGGCGCGGACAAGGGAGAGAGCGCGCCCACCAGGAGCCTCACGCAGGCGTCGCCCGGCGCGGCCAGCGCACCGGTGGCCGAGACGCCGGCGGGTCCGAAGCCGGAGATCCGCATCGGGGGCGTAAAGGTCGAGAAGGGCAATATCAACTTCTCCGACTTCTTCGTGCGGCCCAACTACACCGCCAACCTGACGGGCATGAAGGGCTCGGTGTCGAAGGTGGCCACCGGCGATCCCGCGCCGGCGGACCTGGTGCTGGAGGGCCGGCTGGACGACGATGCGCCGGTCACGATCAGCGGCAAGCTCAATCCGCTCGGCGAGCAGCTCTACCTGGATATCGCGGCCAAGGCGGCCGGCGTCGAGCTGACGCGCCTCACGCCTTACGCTGCCAAGTACGCGGGCTATCCGATCACCAAGGGCAAGATGACGGTGGATGTGGGGTACAAGATCGAGAATGGCAGGCTCGACGCGCGCAACCATCTGTTCCTCGATCAGCTCACCTTCGGCGATCGCGTGGACAGTCCCGACGCCACCAAGCTGCCCGTGCTGCTGGCCGTGTCGCTGCTCAAGGACCGCAACGGCGTGATCGACGTCAACCTGCCCGTGTCCGGCTCGCTGTCCGACCCGGAATTCAGCATTGGCGGCGTGATCGCACGGGTCATCGTCAACCTGCTCACCAAGGCGATCACGTCGCCGTTCTCGCTGATCGCGTCCGCGTTCGGCGGCGGCGACGAGCTGGGCTATGTCGAGTTCGCGCCCGGCACCGCGACCCTGGGCAAGCAGGAGCGCGAGAAGCTCGCCACGCTCGCCAGGGCGATGAACGATCGCCCGGCGCTGCGGCTGGAGATTACTGGCCGCATCGATCCGGCCACCGACGCTGAGGGCGCGCGCAAGGCATGGCTCGACGCCCAGGTGCTCGAGCAGAAAGTGCGCGACCAGCGCCAGCGCGCACGTGGCCAGAGCGCCGCCGAGGAGGCCGACGGCGACGGCGGCGAACAGGGCGCCAAGGTCACCGTGACGGCGCAGGAATATCCGAAGTACCTCGCGCAGGTGTACGACCGTGCGGACTTCAAGAAGCCGCGCAACGTGATCGGGCTGACCAAATCGCTGCCCACGGCCGAGATGGAGAAGCTGCTGCTGGAGAACGCACCCGTGACCGATGCGGGGTTGCGGGAGCTGGCCGAGCGCCGGGCGCTGCTGGTCAAGCAGACGCTCGAGCGCGAGGGCAAGGTGCCCGAGGCTCGCCTGTTCCTGACCGCACCGAAGCTGACGCCGGAGGGCATCAAGGACAAGGGGATGCCCAACCGTGTGGACTTCATGGTCAGGCAGTAGACGAGCGTGTGGCGGGCGGGCCCCATTGTGCGGCAGCTTGCGCCGGGGCAAGTGGGCTGCGCGCCGCTATGGCGGGTGCGGGAATGTTGCGACGCAAATCCGCGTATGATTCCGCCCGGAATCGATCGAGGTCATACAGGAGTTTTGCTTTGCAACAGGAAGCCGTCGCCTACAAGACGTGGGTTTGCGTGATTTGCGGATGGGTCTATGACGAGGAACAGGGCTGGCCCGAGGACGGGATCGCCGCGGGCACGCGTTGGGAAGACATCCCCGAAGACTGGCGCTGCCCCGAATGCGACGTCGGCAAGGCCGAGTTCGCCATGATCGAGATCTGATGATCCGATAGCGCGCGGTTGCACGCGCGCACGCCGCCCGGCGTTGCGCGCCACACCGCTGCGCACCGGGCGGACCACCCGGATGGCGCCGCCGCTAGATCAGCAGCGGTATCGCCTCCAGCACCAACACCCCGAACAGCACCCCCGCCACGACGCCGATGGTCCGGCAGCTGATCTTCAGCGCCCGCGCCGCCACCGGCACCAGTCCCATGAGGATCATGCCGACCAGCGCCATGGGGATCAGGAACACGAGATCGTGCAGATGGAATGACATGGCCGTCTCCTGTCTCTCTCAGTGGTGTTCTGTTGTGTTTTCAGTATAGGGAGGCGAGAACGAAGCAAACCTAGGGTTCTCCCTAGTGTCGCTGTGATCCGTCATGCCCGGCTTCGCACGTCGTGTGCCGCCGCAATGTCATGGCATGCGCGTCTCTCTCGCCCGGGGGCGTTGGCAATGGCGCCACAGCGCCTTGCACAGCGGTATGTTTCTCGCGCGCGTGTCCTATCCTGTGCAGTAGGTTCTGTCTCGTCACAACGTGTGGAGGTGGATATGGAATTGCACATGCACTCGCACCACTATGTGCGCCGTACCCCGGACTGGAGCGCGGCGGCGGTGTCCGGGCTGGCGGCTGGCGCGCTGCTGCTGGTGGCCGAATTGTTCTGGTCGACCATGATGGTCGGCACCAATCCCTGGCCCACCACGCGCATGATCGCGGGCATCGTCATGGGACCGGAGGTGTTGCAGAGCTCCATGTTCAGTCTCGGCACGACGGTCGCCGCCCTGGTGATCCACTTCGTGCTCGGCGCCGTGCTCGGCATGATCCTCGGCGCCATCATGGCGCCCTTCACGCTGGACTCGAGCATCGGCATGGCCATGCTGACCGGCGCGGTGTTCGGGCTGGTGATCTACCTGCTGAACTTCTATGTCATGACGCGCTTCTTCCCGTGGTTCGTGGATGCGCGCGGCTGGCATACGCTGTTCGGCCACCTGCTGTTCGGCGCGTGCGCGGCCATCGCGTACTGGAAGCTCGAGAGCAAGGACGTCCTGCACTGAGCGGTTCCGGAGCGCGCGGCGGCTACGACGGGCGGCCCATCACGGGCCGCCTTTTTCTTTTGCCGCGGCGCGCCATCCAAACATCCGGATGTCGCCTTGCGATGGCCTGAGCGCATGCACTAGTCTTAGCTCAACCCTGCGGGTCTTTCCGCAGCCTCATGCCGTGTCCGGGCATTGGAGGGGGTTGATATGGCAATGGCCATCGTTCTGGTCGTCATGGTGCTTGCCTCGGTGCTCTTCCATGTCCTGAGCCCGTGGCGGGCGACGCCGCTTGCGTCCAACTGGCAGCAGATGGACGACACGCTGACCATCACGCTCCTCATCACCGGCGCCTTCTTCATCGGCATCAACCTCTTTCTCGGCTACATGCTCTGGCGCTACCGCCATCGCGACGGCCAGCGCGCCGCCTACCAGCCGGAAAACCGCAAGCTCGAACTCTGGCTGATCGGCGGCACGACGATCGGCGTGATCGCGTTGCTGGCGCCGGGCCTGTTCGTCTATGCCGACTATGTGCGTCCGCCGCGCGACGCGATGGTGGTCGAGGTGGTCGGCCAGCAGTGGTCCTGGGGCTTTCGCTTTCCCGGTCCCAACGGCGAACTGGGCACCACGGATACGCGCTTCGTCGGGCCAGGCAATCCCCTCGGCCTCAATCCGCAGGACCCCAACGGGCAGGACGACATCATCATCACCAGCCCCGAGCTGCATCTGCCGCTGCACCGCCCGATCAAGGTCCTGCTGCGCTCCAAGGACGTGCTGCACGACTTCTACGTGCCGCCCTTTCGCGCGCGGATGAACATGGTGCCCGGCATGGTCACCTCGTTCTGGTTCACGCCCACGCAGGCGGGACGCTTCGACATCCTGTGCGCGCAGCTTTGCGGCGTGGGCCACTACAACATGCGCGGCAACGTGGTGGTCGAGGACCAGGCCGCGTTCGCGGGCTGGCTGCAGCGCCAGCAGAACTTCGCGGCGATGCAGGTGGCGGCCCCGCCCGTGGCGGCCGCGCGCGCGCCGCAGCCCGCCGGCGAAGGCGCGGGCAGCCCGGCGCAGAAGCCGGGCGCGGCCACGCCCGCCACGCTGATCGAGCAGGGCAGGGCGCTGGCCCAGAGCAAGGGCTGCGTGGGATGCCACAGCGTGGACGGCGCCCCGGGCGTGGGACCGACGTGGAAAGGCTTGTACGGACACACCAGCACGTTCGCCGACGGCAGCAGCGCAAAGGTCGACGATGCCTATCTGCGCCGCGAAATCGTCGATCCGCAGGCGCGCGTGGTGAAGGGCTTCCAGCCCATCATGCCCAAGATGCCGCTGCGCGAGGACGAGGTCGAGGCGCTGGTGGCCTATATCCGCTCGCAGGCGGGGGACGGCAAGGCCGAGGCGGCCGGCAAGTAGCCGCGGTACCGCGGGCCGCGAAGCCGCGGGACGACGCAGCAGGCGAAGACGGAGCCCGGCCACCGCGTACGGGCCCCGGGCACACAGGAGGGACACCATGGCATACGCCGACGATGCCGCCCATCACGCCCACGGCAGCTTCTGGACGCGCTATGTCTGGAGCCAGGACCACAAGGTCATCGCGGTGCAGTACACCATCGTCGCGATCATCGTCGGTCTGGTGGGCGTGGCGCTGTCGAACCTGATGCGCATGCAGCTGGGCTTTCCCGGCCGCTTCGAGTTCATCGACGCCAACCGCTATTACCAGTACGTGACCATGCACGGCATGATCATGGTGATCTACCTGCTGACTGCGCTCTTTCTTGGCGGCTTCGGCAACTACCTGATCCCGCTGATGGTGGGGGCGCGCGACATGGTGTTCCCCTTCCTGAACATGCTCAGCTTCTGGGTCTACCTGCTGTCGGTGATCGTGCTGCTCGCCAGCTTTTTCGTGCCGGGCGGCCCCACCGGCGCGGGCTGGACGCTGTACCCGCCGCAGGCCATCCTGCCCGGCACGCCCGGCTACGACTGGGGCATCATCCTGATGCTGGTGTCGCTGCTGATCTTTATCGTGGCGGCCACGATGGGCGGGTTGAACTACGTCACCACCGTGCTGCAGGCGCGCACGCAGGGCATGACGCTGATGCGGATGCCGCTGTCGGTATGGGGCATCTTCATGGCGACCATTCTGGCGCTGCTCGCGTTTCCGGCGCTGTTCGTCTCGGGCGTGATGATGCTGCTGGACAAGGTGATCGGCACCAGCTTCTTCATGCCGGCCATGGTGTCGATGGGCCAGCAACTGGACTACAAGGGCGGCAGCCCGCTGCTGTTCCAGCACCTGTTCTGGTTCTTCGGCCATCCCGAGGTCTATATCGTCGCGCTGCCCGCCTTTGGCATCGTGTCCGACCTGATCAGCGTGCATGCGCGCAAGAGCATCTTCGGCTATCGGATGATGGTGTGGGCCATCCTCGCGATCGGGCTGCTGTCGGTCGTGGTGTGGGCCCACCACATGTTCGTCAGCGGCATGAATCCGTACTTCGGATTCTTCTTCGCCACCACCACGCTGATCATCGCCGTCCCCACCGCGATCAAGGTCTACAACTGGGTGCTGACGCTATGGCGCGGCGACATCCACCTGTCCGTGCCGATGCTGTTCGCCATCGCCTTCATCAGCACGTTCGTCATCGGCGGTCTGACCGGGCTGTTCCTCGGCAACGTCAGCGTCGACATCCCGTTGTCCAACACCTATTTCGTGGTGGCGCACTTCCATATGGTGATGGGCGTGTCGCCGATCCTGGTGGTCTTCGGCGGCATCTATCACTGGTATCCCAAGGTGACCGGGCGGATGCTGAACGACACGATGGGCCGTATCCATTTCTGGGTGACCTTCGTCGGCACGTACGCGATCTTCTTTCCGATGCACTACCTCGGCGTGCTGGGCATGCCGCGGCGCTACTACGCCTTCGAGAACTACAGCTTCATTCCCGAATCCGCGCACACGCTGAACGCCTATATCTCGGTGGCGGCCTTCGTCGTCGCCACCGCGCAATTGCTGTTCGTATTCAACCTGATCTGGAGCGTGCGCCGTGGCCAGCCCGCCGGTGCCAACCCATGGCGCGCGGCATCGCTCGAATGGCAGACACCCGAAACACCGCCGGGGCATGGCAACTGGGGGCCGCATCTGCCGGTGGTCCATCGCTGGGCCTATGCCTACAGCGTGCCGGGCGCGAACGAGGATTTCATCGCGCAGAACGCCGCGCCCGACGAGGGCGGGGCGGAACCGGAGCCGCATGCCAGCAAGGGAGCTATCGCATGACACCCGATGCCACCTACAAAGTCGTTCGCGACGACTTCGGGCCGGCCCCGACCGATCCGGATGGCGCGACCGGCCGCGGTTTCGGCGCGCAGCCAAACAGCATCGGCCTGTGGGCCTTCATGGGGGTGGCCACCTCGCTGTTCTCGCTGTTCGTCGTGGCCTTCGCGCTGCGCATGGATTCGCCGGATTGGCACGCCGTCGCGTTGCCGTGGCAGGTGTGGCTGTCCACGGCCCTGCTGGCCGCGGGCAGCCTCGCCATGTCGCTGGCCGTGCGCGCGGCGCAAGCCGGCGAGCCGGAGCGGGCGCGGCTTGCCATGACCTGGGGCGGTGTGGCGGCCGCCGGCTTCGTGGCGAGCCAATGGTGGGCCTGGCAGGCGCTGCAAGCGGCCGACGTGTTGCCAGCGAACAATCCCGCCGCCGGGTTCTTCTATCTGCTGACCGGCATGCACGCGCTGCACGTGGTCGGCGGGCTCGTCGGCTGGGGCATGGCGCGCTTCGGCCGGCGCCACCAGGTGGACACGGTGCTGCGCATGCGGCTGTGCGCGCGCTACTGGCACTTCCTGTTCGCGGTCTGGCTGGTACTGCTGGCCGCGCTGGGCTGGCTGACGCCGGAGATCGTCCGCTTCATCTGCGGCACGGACTGACGCACGCCGCCGCAACCGCCTGCGCCTTCGACCACGACACAGGAGCCGCCATGTCCACGCCCATGCCCTCGCATCTCGCGCCGCCGGCGCCCGGCACGCCGGATCTTCCCGCCGGCCTGCGGGGCCTCGTCGCCGACTGGTCGTCGGACCAGTCGGCGTTCAAGGTGTCGTGGGGCAAGGCGATGATGTGGATCTTCCTGCTGTCCGACACCTTCGTCTTCAGCTGCTTCCTGATCGCCTACATGACCGTGCGGATGACCACCACGGTGCCCTGGCCCAATCCCAGCGAGGTGTTCGCGCTGCATATCGGCGGCGCGGACGTGCCGCTCGTGCTGATCGCCATCATGACGTTCGTGCTGATCACCAGCAGCGGCACCATGGCGATGGCGGTCAACTTCGCCTACCGGCGCGATCGGGCGCGCTGCGCCGCGCTGATGTTCGCGACGGTGCTGTTCGGCGCGACCTTCGTCGGCATGCAAGCCTTCGAATGGACCAAGCTGATTTCGGAAGGGGTGCGGCCCTGGGGCAATCCGATGGGCGCCGCGCAGTTTGGCTCGGCGTTCTTCATGATCACCGGCTTCCACGGCTTGCACGTGTCCTGCGGCGTCATCTATCTGCTGGTCGTCGCCCTGCGCGTGCTGCGCGGGCGCTACGAGCGGCTGGGCGACTATCAGATCGTGGAGATCGCCGGCCTGTACTGGCACTTCGTCGACCTGGTATGGGTCTTTATCTTTGCGTTCTTCTACCTGTGGTGAGGCATGCCATGGCAGATTCGGCCACCACCCCCCCGCCCGGCGCCGCCGCGCATCCGCCCGACTCCGCCACGGCGGCCGGCTCGCACGCGCCCGGACGCGTGCATCCCATCGGGGTGTACCTGAAGGTATGGGCGCTGCTGTTCGTGCTGTCCGCGTTCTCGTACGCGGTTGACTACTTCCACGTGCAAGGGATGCTGCGCTGGACGCTGATCATCCTGTTCATGCTGCTCAAGGCGGGGCTGATCGTGGCGGTCTTCATGCATATGGCATGGGAGCGGATGGCGCTGGTCTACGCCATCTTGCTGCCGCCGCTGTGCCTGCTGGTGCTGGTGTGGCTCATGGCCGTCGAGGCCGACTACACGTTCCTGCTGCGCGGCGAGTTCTTCCGCTAGCGAGAGGCCGTGGCCGTGGCGTCGCCGAGCGGCTCCGTCACGTGCGGCAGCACCGCGGCGCGCCAGCGGGCATAGCCCTTGCCGTTCAGATGCACGCCGTCATGCGTGTATTCGCGGCCGAGGTCGCCGTCGCTGTCGAGCAGGCCGCTGCCCACATCGATGTACCGGATCAGCGGATCGCTCTGCGGCAGGCCCGCGAGCAGCCGGTTCAGTGCCGTCACTTCGCGGTTGTCGCGCCCCGTGTCGCGCACCGAGCGGTTGACCGGCAGCGTGCTCTGGACATAGATGCGCGTGGCCGGGGAGATGGCGCGGATGCGCTCCACGGTCTGCTGATACTGCGCAAAGACCTGCCTGTGGTCTAGCACGGCCAGGTCGTTGATGCCCGCCATCAGGAAGATCTTGGCCGGCCTGGTCTTCGCGATGGATTCGATCCGGTTGAGCACGCGCGCGATCGAATCGCCGCCGATGCCGCGGTTGACCACGTTGGCGTTGCCGAGGAATTCGCCCCATTCGCCCGCCTCGGTGATCGAGTCCCCCACGAACACGATCTTTCCGGTGCCACCGCGCTGGTCCATCGCCTGCAGGTGTTCCAGCCGGCCCACGCTGTATCCGGAGCCGTCGTCGCCATTGCGGATCTTGAAGGCGAGGTATTCGAGGCCCCCCAGGCGATGGATCGCCATGCCGATCACGCCGGCGAGCGCCACATTCAAAGCGAGGGACGCGATAAGAACCTTGCGGGACAGCATGACGGCGCTCCGGCGGAAGACATCGGTCCCCACAGCTTGCGCACGCCGGCGGCGCGCTTCTGTCTGTTACCGCGCACAGGTAAGCAAGCCCTCGCCTTATCGGGCGTCGCGCTGGTCTCCGCCGTGGAAGACCGCCTCGATGTTGTAGCCGTCGGGGTCCAGCACGAACGCGCCGTAGTAGTTGGCGTGATAGACCGGCCGCAAGCCGGGCGCGCCGTTGTCCTTGCCGCCGGCGGCCAGCGCCGCCCTGTGGAAGGCATCGACTTCGCGGGCGCTCGCGGCGCGGAAGGCCAGATGGATGCGCGGGGTCGATGGCGGACCTTCGAACAGCCAGAAGTCGCCGCTGGGGTCGCCTTCGCGGGCGTCGGCCTCGGTGCCGAATCCGGCTGACTTGTCGCGTTCCTTGCGGATGGCGTAGCCGAGCGGCTTCAGGGCGGCCTCGTAGAAGGCCCTGCTCTTGCCGAAGTCGCTGACGGTGATGCCGGTGTGGTCGATCATGGTGGTCTTCCGTGAAAGCTGTCCGGACCCCGGTCGGGCCGCTTCAGCCGATGTCGATGGCGTCGACGCGGTCAGGGTAGAAGGCGAGGTAGCCGCCGATGGCGGCGACCGCCGCGTGCGGCGCCTCGTAGGTCCAGACCGCATTGGTGGCGCGCTCGCCGCCGTGCGGGATGCTGAAGTAGGCAGCATCGCCCTTGTAGGGGCAATGGCTGGCATGGTCGGTGCGCGCGAGCAGGGTCATGTCGACGTCCTCCCGCGGAATGTACTGCACCGGCGGATAGGAGGCCTCGCGCAGCGTCAGCGCGGCGCGCGTATCGGCGACGATGCGGCCGGCTACCGTTACCACCACGCGCGCCGGCTGGGGCGCGATGTCGATGGGGTGGTCCGGGCCCGGTATGCGGACTGGCTTGGCTGGCATGATCGCGTGTCCTGAAAGAGGTTTGCCGCGAAAGAGCGGGGCGCGGCCCGGGCCGGCCCCGAAATGAAGAAACGCCACGAAGAGATGGCAGGGCCGGCGATGCGCGTCCTGCCGGCCCTGCAGACCAGAGTAGCAAGCACCCGCCCCGGAAGAAATGCCCGGGTTGGAATACACCGGTCAGCAATCCGCAACGAACGCGGAACGCGCGGCCGGCCGGCACAGGCTCGCGGCGGTGCGGCAATGTCTGGTTACACGTTCAAAGATTCCGTCACCACGCCGCAACCCGCCGTGCGTTGCATTGAGGCATGCTTGCGGCTCATTCGCTTCTTTCAGGAGTCCATCATGCGCAATGCCCTTCGGCTGGCTGCTGTCGCATTGCTTTGCACAACGACGCTGGCCTCGGGCCAGGCAATGGCGCGCGACCACTATCACGGACATCGCGGCCATGGACACGCCTACCGCGGGGGTGGGGGCGACAACGGCGCGGCGCTGGCGGTAGGGGCGATCGTAGGCCTGGCGCTCGGCGCGGTGGCATTGAGCGCCGCGGCGGCGCCGCCGCCTGCGCCCGTGGTCGTCTCGCCCGCGCCGGTCGGCTATGCCCCGGCGCCCGTGACCTACGCCCAGCCGGCCATTCCGCCCGGCTATTGCTATCGGGAATACGACCGCGCCTATGTCCCCTGCCAGGCGGCCCCCGGGGGCTACTATCCGGGGCAGGCGTCGTACGGGTATTGACGGACCGGGCCGGGCGGCGCGGTCCGTCCGCGCCACCTCAGTCCGCCGTGATGCGGTTGGCCCGCACCACATCGCCCCACATCTTGTAGTGGGTCTGCGTCAGCGTGCCGAGCTGTTCCGGCGTACCGCCGCCGGGCTCGTCGCCACGGTCGACGATGTTCTTGACGATGGTCTGGTCCTTGAGGGCGGTGTTCATCCCGGCGTTGGCCTTCTTCACGATGTCGGCGGGAAGCCCCGGCGGCCCGTAGAGGCCGATGAACGAGATGATGGTGAAGTCCTTGACCCCCGCCTCGGCGGCCGTCGGCACGTCCGGGATCATGCCGACGCGCTTGGCGCCGGTGACCATCAGCGGCCGCAGCTGGCCGGACTTGATGAACGGCGCGACGACCGACGTCGCGTCGAACATCGCGTCGAGGCGCCCGGCCATCAGGTCCATCATCGCGGGGCTGCTGCCCTTGTAGGGCACGTGGTTCATCTTCGGCCCGCCCATCCGTTCGCGCAGCAGTTCCATCGTGACGTGCGGCAGCGCGCCGTTGCCGCCGGAGCCGTAGTCGATCGCCTTGCCCGCCTTGTCGCGCGCCTTCACCTCTTCGACGAACTGCGCATAGGTCTTGATCGGCGACGTCGAAGGCACCACCAGCACCAGCGGCGATTGCAGCAGCACGCCGATCGGCGTCAGCTTCTGCGGATCGACGATGCCCAGCTTGGTGTACACATGCGGCATGATGGTCATCGAGCCGTTGCCCACCAGCAGCTTGCTGCCGTCGGGCGGCGCGCGCATGACCTCGATGGAGGCGATATTGCCGTTCACCCCCGCCTTGTTGTCGATCACGAACGGCTGGCCCAGCGCGTTCTGCAGCCCGTTGAGCAGGACGCGGCCGGCGAAGTCGGTCTGTCCGCCCGGGGGGAAGCCGACCAGCAGCGAGACCGGCTTGGTCGGCCAGCTGTTCTGCGCCCAGGCGCTCGTCGCACCCATCGCCCCGAGGGCCAGCGTGGCGATACCCGCGGCCAGCGCGAGGCGGCGCGATGCCGCGAAAGTGTGTTTGGTGATTTCCATGACTCGTCTCCAGTTGTTCTTCTTTGGGATGGCGACACGCGCCGCGTCCGTCAGGACGCCTTGTCCAGCGCTTCCCACATGCCGTTGATATAGACCGCCCCGAGGGCCCGATCGTAGAGGCCATAGCCGGGTTTGCCGGTCTCGCCCCAGATCATGCGGCCGTGGTCCGGACGGAAATAGCCGTCGAAGCCGACGTCGTGATACGCCTTGACGATGGCCGCGATGTCCAGCGAACCGCAGCTGGACAGATGCGCGGTCTCCTCGAAATCGCCTTCCGGCGTCACCTTGATATTGCGCAGATGGGCGAAGTGAATGCGCCCCATGCCGCCGAATTCGCGCACCAGCGCCTCGACGTTGTTCTGCGGGCCGGCGCCCAGCGATCCCGAGCACAGCGTCAGGCCATTGGCCGGCGTGTCGGCGATCTTCAGGATGCGGGCCAGGTCGTCGCGGTTCTTGACGATGCGCGGCAGACCGAAGATCGGGCGGGGCGGATCGTCGGGATGGATGGCCATGCGCACGCCGCATTCCTCGGCCACCGGGATGATGGCGCGCAGGAAGTAGGCCAGATGCGCCCACAGCTTTTCCTCGTCGATCTCGCGATATTCCGTCAGCAGCGCCTGCAGTTCCTCGGGCCGGTAGCTCGAATCCCAGCCGGGCAGCGAGATGCCCTTGCTGATATCGATCTCCTCGACCTCTTTGGTACTGAAAGCGAGGCACGTCGAGCCGTCCTCCAGCTTCTTCGAGAGCGTCGTGCGGGTCCAGTCGAACACCGGCATGAAGTTGTAGCAGATCACCTCGATCCCGGCCGCGGCCAGGTTGCGGATGTTCTGCTGGTAGTTCGCGATCAGCCGGTCGCGGGTCGGCTTGCCCAGCTTGATGTCCTCGTGCACGGGCACCGATTCGACCAGCGTGAACTGCAGCCCGGCGGCCTCGATGGTGGCCTTGAGGGCGAGGATCTTTTCCATCGGCCAGACCTCGCCGACGGGCTCGTCGTAGATCGCCGAGACGATATGCGTCATGCCGGGGATCTGCCGGATGTATTCGAGACTGACCGGGTCGGAGGTTCCGAACCAGCGGAATGACATCTTCATGGATGCGGCCTTTGATGAGCGGTTGTGGCGAAGATGGACAGCGGCCGAGCCAGCGCCCATATTGGTGAACCATAGTGGTTCACCAATTATGAACTGGGTGCCCAATTTTGCCCTCATGGTTTACCATGGTGCGCATGGGTCGGACCGCCCGTTGCCGCGCGGCCGGTCCACCACTCAGCAGTCCGACGCCCTCATATCGATGCGACCAGCCACCAGCGCCCCCACTTCCCCTCCAACAATAGAAGAGTCCGCCGCCACCGACCGGTCTTATCTGAGCCTGGCGGGGCAGGTGCGTGCGCTGATCGCCTCCGGCGAGTTTTCGCCGGGCATGCGGCTGCCGTCGGAGCGGACGCTGGCCGAGCGCTTCGGCGTCAGCCGCACGCTGGTGCGCGAGGCCATCATCGCGCTGGAAGTGCAGGGAATGGTGGAGGTGCGGGTGGGTTCGGGGATCTATGTATGCGCCGCCCCGGGCGCGGCCGCGGCCCCGGATCCGTTCGCGCTGGCGTGGCGGCCCGGACCCATCGAAACGCTGCGGGCCCGCGTGCTGATCGAGGGCGAAGTCGCCAGCCTCGCGGCGGCCGAGCGCAAGGACGCGGACCTGGATCGGATGTTCGTCGCCCTGAGCCGGATGCGCGAGCACATGCACGACAAGCAGGCCAACGAGGCGGCGGACCGCCAGTTCCACCTGTGCCTGGCGGAGTCCACCGGCAACCAGGTGCTGTCGCACATGGTCGCGGCGCTATGGGACAGCGCGCGCGGCGATCCGTTGTGGAGGAAGATCGAGGAACACTTCCACACCACGTCGCTGCGCGAGGCCACGCAGGAGGATCACCAGAAGATCTTCGCCGCCGTGATGGAGCGCGATGCCCACGGGGCGCGCGCGGCGATGCGCGGCCATCTGGAGCGGGTGATCGGGGAGTTTACGCAGGCGTGGCGGTGAGGTGTTTCTTCCCTCTCCCGCTGGCGGGAGAGGGAAGCAAAACGGCGGTGTCTCAGACCTGGGTAATAAACTTCGTCACCAGGTAGCCGTCGAACGTCTCCGTGCCGCCCTCGCTGCCGATGCCGGAGTCCTTGATGCCGCCGAACGGCGTTTCCGACAGCGCCATGCCGAAGTGGTTGATGTTGACCATGCCGGCCTCCAGCCCGTTGGACACCAGCGTGGCCGTCTTCAGCGAGTTGGTGAAGACATAGGAGGCAAGGCCGAACGGCAGGCTGTTGGCCCGGCGCAGTGCGTCCTCGGCGTCCTTGAAGCGCACCACCGGCGCCACCGGTCCGAAGGGCTCGTCGACCATCAGCTTGGCATCGTCCGGCAGGTCCGTGATGACCGTGGGGGCGAAGAAATAGCCGCGGTCGCCGATGCGCCCGCCGCCGGCCACGACCTTGCCGCCGCGATGGCTGGCATCGTCCAGGAACTGCTCCATCGAGGCAATGCGCCGCTCATGCGCCAGCGGGCCCATCTGCGTGCTGTCCTGCAGGCCGTCGCCGACCTTGATCGAACCCATCACTTCGGTAAAGCGGGCCAGGAACTTGTCGTAGGCCTTTTCCTGGACGTAGAAGCGGGTCGGCGATACGCACACCTGGCCCGCGTTGCGGATCTTGAAGCGGGCCAGCATCTCCGCGGCCGGCTCGATATCGGCATCGTCGAATACCAGCACCGGCGAATGCCCGCCCAGCTCCATCGTCACGCGCTTCATGTGCGCGCCCGCCAGCGCGGCCAGCTGCTTGCCCACCGGCACCGAGCCGGTAAACGAGATCTTGCGCACGATTGGCGACTCGATCAGGTAGGTCGATACCTCGCTCGGCACGCCCCACACGATATTGAGCACGCCGGGCGGCAGGCCTGCATCGTGGAACAGCTGCGCCAGGGCGACCACGGCGCTGGGCGAATCTTCCGGACCCTTGAGGATCAGCGTGCAGCCGGCGCCCAGCGCCGCGACGATCTTGCGGATGGCCTGATTGAACGGGAAGTTCCACGGGGTGAAGGCGGCGCAGACGCCGATGGGCTCGCGCACGACGATCTGGCGCACATTGGGCTGGCGCGGCGGAATCACGCGGCCATAGATGCGGCGCCCTTCCTCGGCATGCCATTCGGCATGTTCGGCGCAGACCATCACTTCGGCCACCGCCTCGGCGAGCGGCTTGCCCTGGTCCAGCGTGATGTTGCGGCCGATGTCCTTGGCCCGCTCCCGGGTCAGTTCGGCCACGCGGCGCAGGATCTTCGAGCGCTCCAGCGGCGAGGTGGCCTTCCAGGTGGTGAAGGCGCGCTGCGCGGCGGCCAGTGCCCGGTCCAGGTCGGCGGTGGTGGCGTGCGGCAGCTTGCCGAGGACTTCCTGCGTGGCGGGATTGATCACGTCCTGTTCGCGACGGTCCCCACCTTTGACGAATTCTCCATCGATATAGAGGGCGAGATCCTGGTACATGCCTTGTTCTCCTGGTCTGGGATGGCCGGCGCCCGGCTGGCGCCCGCGGTCGAAACCGCAAGCTTAGCGCGTCGGCGGTGACTCTGCACCCCGGGGCGCCCGCACCGGCCTCGGGCGGGGTCTGCAACACATCCTTTCATTCTCCCTTCAACACGCCTGCACCGCGCTTTCACGCGCCTTACCGCCAGCTTTCAAATTCCATCACGGCGTGATCCGACGTGGTGGTTAACCCTTGGACGCCCACAGTGAAAGGCCACTGAAAGCGGCCTGAAAGAGCACTGAAAGAACGCATCTCTAACGTTGCATCCGTTTTGCGGATGCGCTTGCGCATCGCTTGCGCCAGTCACGACGGCGCGCCGATTGATACATTGTTGAGGAGAATCGTTTTGCGCATACGCAGCCAAAAGGACTTTGCCTCCGGCCTGATGTTTGTCCTGGTCGGACTTGGCTTTTCCTGGGTCGCCCGCGGCTATTCCATGGGAAGCGCCGCCAAGATGGGACCCGGTTATTTCCCCTTCCTGCTCGGTCTCGTGCTCGCCTTCCTCGGCGCGCTGGTGCTGATCGGCGCGCTCTCCAGCAAGGGCGAAGAGGACCAGCTCGCGCGCTGGGACGTGAAGATCCTGCTATGGATCCTCGGCTCGGTGGTGCTGTTCGGCCTGCTGCTCAAGCCCCTGGGCATGGTGCTTTCGGTGCTGGTGCTGGTGCTGGTGTCGTCGATGGCCAGCCATGAATTCAGCTGGAAGGGCGCCATCCTGAACAGCATCGTGCTGGTGCTGATCAGCATGGGCGCGTTCGTCTACGGCATCAATCTGCAGATGCCGGTGTGGCCTGCGTTCATTACGGGCTAAGGAGACGGCCAAATGGAATTGTTCGAGCATCTTTCGCTGGGGTTCTCCACGGCGCTTTCGATCCAGAACCTTGCGTACGCGTTCCTGGGCTGCGTGCTCGGTACGCTGATCGGCGTGCTGCCGGGCCTCGGGCCGCTGGCGACCATCGCCATGCTGCTGCCGGTGACCTACACGCTGCCGCCGGTGGCCGCGCTGATCATGCTGGCCGGTATCTACTACGGCGCGCAGTACGGCGGTTCGACCACGGCCATTCTGGTCAACCTGCCCGGTGAATCGTCGTCCGTGGTGACGACCATCGACGGCTACCAGATGGCCCGCCGCGGCCGTGCCGGCGTGGCGCTGGCCACCGCCGGTCTGGGCTCGTTCTTCGCCGGCTGCGTGGCCACGCTGATCCTGGCGGCCTTCGCCGGTCCGCTGTCGGAACTGGCGTTCAAGTTCGGTCCCGCCGAATACTTCTCGCTGATGGTGCTGGGCCTGATCGGGGCCGTGGTGCTGGCCTCCGGTTCGCTGGTCAAGGCCATCTCGATGATCGTGCTGGGCCTGCTGCTGGGCCTGGTCGGCACCGACGTGAACTCCGGTGCGGCGCGCTTCTCGTTCGACGTGCCCGAGCTGACCGATGGCATCGACTTCGTCGCGCTCGCCATGGGGATGTTCGGCTTCGCGGAAATCATCGCCAACCTGGAGCAGAAGGAAGCCCGCGAGACGTTCACGGACCGCGTGACCAACCTGTTCCCGACGAGGGAAGACTTCAGGCGCATGATCCCCGCGGTGCTGCGCGGCACGGCGCTGGGTTCGGCGCTGGGCATCCTGCCCGGCGGCGGTGCGGCACTGGCGTCGTTCGCGGCCTACTCGCTGGAAAAGAAGACCTCGAAGTTCGCGCACGAGTTCGGCAAGGGCGCCATCGAAGGCGTGGCCGGTCCGGAGTCGGCCAACAACGCGGCCGCGCAGACCTCGTTCATTCCGCTGCTGACGCTGGGCATTCCGCCCAACGCGGTGATGGCGTTGATGGTCGGTGCAATGACCATCCACAACATCCAGCCGGGTCCGCAGGTGATGACCAGCAACCCCGCGCTGTTCTGGGGCCTGATCGCCTCGATGTGGATCGGCAACCTGATGCTGATCATCCTGAACCTGCCCATGATCGGCGTGTGGGTCAAGCTGCTGACCGTGCCGTACCGCTTCCTTTACCCGGCGATCCTGGTGTTCTGCGGCATCGGCGTGTATTCGGTCAACAACCAGACTTTCGACGTGTTCATGGCCGCTGGCTTCGGCATCGTCGGCTACCTGTTCCTGAAGCTCAAGTGTGAACCGGCGCCGCTGCTGCTCGGCTTCGTGCTGGGGCCGATGATGGAAGAGAACTTCCGCCGCACGCTGCTGCTCTCGCGTGGTGATTTCAGCGTGTTCGTGACGCGGCCGCTGTCGGTGGGCCTGCTGATCGCCGCCGCCGCGCTGGTGGCCGTGGTGGCCTTGCCGTCGATCAAGGCCAAGCGCGAAGTCGCGTTCCAGGAAGAATAAGCGGACAGGGGCGGGCGGCGTTCATCGCGCCTCCGCCCCGCGTTGTCCGCGCTTTGCCCGCATGAAAAGACCGGCTCTCGACAGTCTCGTCTCCCGCCTCTACATCCTCAAGTTCGTCCGCTCGCATCCGTCCACCGTGCTCTCGCTGGCCGACCGGCTGCGCGAGCGCGGCATCGACAAGGACATCCGCGCGCTGCGGCCCATCCTGCGCAGCCTGATGATGGCCCGCGCGATCACCGCCCAGCTCGAAGAGGGCACCGGTCGCGTCTACAGCATCACGGACCGCGGCCGCGAGGAGCTGGACGTCTATCTCGCCCATCTTGACGTGCTCCATAACGACATCGGCGACGCCCCGTAAAGGGCGCCGCCGATGTCGTTGGTGCCGTCGTCGCGAGCCGGCCCGACCGGAGCCGGGGCCCGCCCGGCCGCGAGGCTTACTGGTCGAGCAACTCCGTCGCGGTCTGCGCGTCGTCGTTGGCCTTGGCGACCAGGACCTTGATATTGCCCGGCACGACCGCGCTGATGCCGTCGGTCGGGATCGTGGTGATCAGCCAGTCGGCGTTGTTGCCGATGTTGACCACGCCGGAGTTGAAGATCTCCGTCTTGGTGCCGGCCGCGGTCACGCGGATCACGTAGTCGCCGCCGTTCAGGTCGATGGAGTCGCTGCCCGATGCCGGCACGGCGCTCTTGTAGCCCACGTTGGCGAACGTCGGCGTGACATTGGCCAGGTTCGTGTTGGCCGGCGTCACATAGATATCCACGTTCGGCGCGTTGAACGACGCGTTCAGGCCGCGCACGCGCGCCTTGTCCGAGAACACGCCCTTGCCGTACGGATCGTCGATGGTCAGGATATCGGCGCGGCCTTCGCCCGGCAGGGCGACCACGGTGTACTTGTGGCCGTGTTCGCCGTTGAACGTCGTGCGGCCCAGCTCGGTGGTGGTGCCGGCGACGTTGATCGAGAAGGTCTGGTCGTTGTCGCTGTCGATGTCGAAGTACTTCGACACGAACTTGTACGGCACGTTGACGATGCTCGTCTTGCCGCCGTTCTGGTACACGTCGACGTTCGGGCCCGCCGGGATGGCGTGGACCACGCGGACCGTCGGCTTGCTGATGCTCAGTCGATCGTCGATGCCGTCATCGTCGCCGCCGCCGCAGGCGGTCAATGCGACCGTGGCCGCCATGGCCAGTCCAAGCGCGATCCCGGTTTTGGAAAAGATCTTCATAGGGTTCCCCTTACAGGTGAAATCGAAAAACTTGCCGGCTGCTCGCGCCGTACCGTGTTATCGAATATGACGAAAAGGGCAGTCGCGTGCCGTGATGGAACGATAGCGGCGAGCGCGCGGGGGAACCACATCGCCGGGTCCGATACGGGTGTCGGACAATTCCCACACCGCTGGACCGCGCCGGACCCGATCCGGAAGGGAAACGTCAGGCCATCATGACCTGGTTGCGGCCGTTGCGCTTGGCCATGTAGAGCCCCGAGTCTGCCGTCTCCACCAGCCTGCTGAACGGCACGTCGATGGCCGGCACCAGCACCGCGGCGCCAATGCTCACGGTGACATAGGGGCTGACGGTAGAGCCCGCATGAGGGATCTGCATGCCCTCGATGGCGCGGCGCGCCTTCTCGGCAAGCAGCCGCGCGCCGCCTGGCGAAGTCGAGGGCAGGATCATGGCGAACTCCTCGCCGCCGAAGCGCGCCGGCAGGTCCGCCGGGCGGGCGCAGTTGTCGCGGATCACGGCCGCCACGCGCCGCAGCACGTCGTCGCCCGCCACGTGGCCATAGGTGTCGTTGAACGCCTTGAACGAATCCACGTCCAGCATCAGCAGCGCAAGCTGACTCTGTTCGCGCTGCGCGCGGCGCCACTCCGCGCCGAGGTATTCGTCGAAATAGCGGCGGTTGGACAGGCCCGTGAGGCCGTCCGAATTGGTCAGCCGCTGCAGTTCGAGATTGGTCTCCAGCAGCTGCTGCTGGCTCTGCCGCAGCGCGCGATAGGCCTCGTCGCGTTGCAACAGGTTCAGGTAGGAACGCGAGTGGTAGCGCACGCGGGCCACCAGTTCGATGCTGTCCGGCAGCTTGACCAGGTAGTCGTTGGCGCCCGCCGCGAAGGCGGCGCTCTTCATCGTCGGTTCTTCCTTGGTCGACAGCACGATGATCGGGATATCGCGCGTGGCCGGATTGGCGCGGTAGTGCCGCACCAGCGTGAGCCCGTCGATGCCCGGCATCACCAGGTCCTGCAGGATCACGGTGGGCTTGGTGCGCTGCGCGACCGCCACCGCGTCCTCGGGCCGGGCGCAATAGTGGAAGTCGATGTCGCGTTCGGTGGCGAGCGCGCGCCGCACGGCTTCCCCGACCATGGCCTGGTCGTCCACCAGCAGCACCATGGCCTGGTATTCGTCGCCCACGCGCGTGGGGATGAGTGGCGGGGGAGTTTGGTTGGCTTCCATAGCCTCGTATCGATTCCTGTGAATGCGTCGTGTGGATCCGTCCGGCGATCCCGGGCGTTCATGTCGTTTGGGCCCGGGTCCCGCGGCCGCGCCATCCCGTTCGCATGGTCCTTGGCGTTCGCGCCCCTCTCAGAGCCGGCGTATTCCGCAGGCCTGCATCAGCCGCGGCGCGATCCGCTCCAGCGGCAGGATCTCGCTGGCCGCGTCGATGGCGGCGGCCGCCTTGGGCATGCCATATACCGCGCTGGTGGCCTCGTCCTGCGCGATGGTCAGGCAGCCGCGCGTGCGCATCGCCTTCAATCCCTGCGCTCCGTCCCGGCCCATGCCGGTCAGCAGCACGCCGATGGCGGGCTCCTGCCAGTAGCGGACCAGACTTTCGAAAAATACGTCGATCGACGGCCGGTACACGTGTTCGACGGGTTGTCTCGTGTAGACCAGCCGAGCCGGCGCCTTCGGTCCGGCGGGCGTGGCGTCGGCCGGGGCAAAGCGCAGATGATCGTTGCTGCCGGCCAGCAGCACCACGCCCGGCTGCGGACGGTCACCGTCACATGCTACCCGCACTGGCAGCCGGCATTGCGCATCGAGCCAGTCGGCCATGCCCGCCGCGAAAGCCTCGTCCACGTGCTGCACCGTCACGATGGCGGCGCCGAAGTCGGCCGGCAGCGCGCCGAGCAGGCCGGCAAGCGCCGCCGGTCCTCCGGCCGATGCGCCGATCGCCACCAGGCACGAAGAGCCGCCGGTGACGCGCGCGCCGACCTGCGGCGCCGGCACGCGGCCGGTTCGCGCGGCCAGCAGGTTGCCGATGTTGCCGATCTTGCGCAACAGGGGCCCGGCGAGCAGCCGTGCGTCCGGTTCGGTCAGCGTGGGCGTGTCCACCGCATCGATGGCGCCATGGCTCATGGCGTCGAACACCAGGTTGGCATTGCGCCCGAGGTCGGTGGTCACCACGACGATCGCGCACGGCGTCGCGGCCATGATGCGGCGCGTGGCCTCGACGCCGTCCATCACCGGCATCAGCAGGTCCATCAGGATCAGGTCGGGCGTATCGGCCGCGGCGCTGGCGACCGCCTGCTCGCCATCGGCCGCCTCCCATGCCACCTGGAGGCCGGGTTGCAGTGCGAGGGCGCGCCGCAGCGACGCAATGGCCAGCGCGGAGTCGTTGACGATCCCGATCCTCATGCCTGCGCCTCCCCGATCAAGTCATGCACCGCGTCGAGCAGCGCCGCATCGTGGAAGCTGCTCTTGGCCAGATAATAGTCCGCCCCGGCCTCCAGGCCGCGCTGGCGGTCCTGTTCGCGGTCCTTGTACGAGACCACCATCACGGGCAACTGGCGCAGCCGCGCATCCTGCTTGATCAGGCCGACCAGCTCGATACCGTCCATGCGCGGCATGTCGATATCGGTGATGACCAGGTCGAAGGCCTCGGCGCGCAGCTGGTTCCAGCCGTCCATGCCGTCCACGGCCACGGCCACGTCGAAGCCGCGGTGGGTCAGCAGCTTGCGCTCGAGCTCGCGCACGGTCAGGGAATCGTCGACCACCAGCACGCGCTTGCGCCGCCCGGGCACCGCCGCCGCGCCGGCGCGGCGCACGCCTTCGACGCGGCCCTCGGACAGCAGCCGCTCCACCGAGCGCACCATGTCCTCGACATCGAAGATCAACACCGGCGTGCCGTCCTCGGCGAGGCTCGCGGCCGCGATGTCCTTGATCTTGCCCAGCGCCGGCGCCAGCGGCTGCACCACCAGCACGCGTTCGCCCAGCATACGGTCCACGGCGATGCCGTAAGTGCGCTCGTGCTCGCCGACCACCACCACGGGAAGCGCCCGGCCGTCGCGCGGGGGCTCGGGCCGGCCGAGGATCTGCGCCGCGCTGACGAGGCCCACATGGCGGTCGCCGTAGCGGAAGTGGAAATGCTCGTGGTTCTCCAGTTGCTGGATGTCGGCGGGCTCGACGCTGGCGGCCCGGGCCACGAAGGCGAGCGGGAAGGCATAGGCCTCGCCGGCCACCTCGACCAGCAGCGCGCGCACCACCGACAGCGTCAGCGGCAGTTCCAGCTGGAAGCGCATGCCCTGGCCCGTCTGCTGGCTGATGCGCAGCTTGCCGCGCACCTGGCGGATCATGTCGCGCACCGCATCGAGCCCCACGCCGCGGCCCGAAACCTCGCTGACCGCCTCGCGCATGCTGAAGCCCGGCAGCAGCAGGAATTCGAGCAGCTCGGCCTGCGACAGGCGCGACGCGGTGTCCTCGCTGGCCAGCCCGCGCAGCACCACGGCGTTCCGCAGCGCGTGCAGGTCCACGCCGGCGCCGTCGTCGCCGATATCGATCAGCAGCCGGCCCGCGCTCTGGCGCGCGGCCAGGGTGATGCGGCCCTCCACCGGCTTGCCGGCCTCGCGCCGCCGCCCTGGCGCCTCGATGCCGTGGTCGATCGCATTGCGCAGCAGGTGGCCCAGCGGCGCTTCCAGCCGTTCCAGGATGTCGCGGTCGACCTGGGTACCTTCGCCCACGATCTCCAGGCGCGCCTGCTTGCCCAGCGAGCGCGCCAGGTCGCGCACCATGCGCGAGTAGCCGCCGATGCCGTCGGACAGCGGCCGCATGCGGCTTGCCAGCGCGGTGTCGTACAGCCGGCGCGACAGCCGCCCGGCGCGGTGATCGAACAGCTCCAGTTCGGCGGCGCGGCTGGTGAGCTGGCGATGGCTCTCGTCGAGCAGCCGGCGCGCCTCGGCCAGCATCGCGGCGGCGTTCGTGTCGGCTTGTGCCATGCCTTGCATCTCGGCCGCGCCCGTACCGAGCGCGGACTGCAGCCGATCCAGTGCCTGCATGGCGCGCATCTGCAGCCGGCGCGTCTGCTGCAGGCCGTCGCCGAAGGGCTTGAGCCAGTGCGATTCGACCAGCGCCTCGCCGGACAGGCCGAGCAGGCGGTCGATATTGTCGGCGGTGACGCGCAGCATCCGCTCCGGCTGCTCGCCGCTCGGCCGCGGGTCGGCGCGTTCGGCCGCTTCGGCCGCTTCGGTTGCCGCGATGGCTTCGGCGGCTTTCGTTGCCTCGTCCGGTGCGGCTGCCGCTCCGTTCGCATCCGCGCCGTCCGGCGCGGCCGCGGGGACGGACGCCACGGTCTGTGCGGCCTTTCGCGGCGCGGGCGCCGTGTCGGCGCCGTCCAGCAGCGCGTTCAACCGCGCTACCACGGCATCGATCTCCACTTTGCCCGCGTGCTCGGCCCAGTTCACGTCCCCGTCGGGCGGGGCGCCGATGCGCTGCAGCAGGTCGGTGCCGGTCAGCAGCGCGTCGATATGCTCGGGTGCCAGCAGCAGGCATCCGCCTTGCGCCGCGACCAGGCAGTCCTCCATCGCGTGGGCCAGGCGCACGCCGCCGTCCAGTCCGACGATGCGCGCCGCGCCCTTGAGCGAATGCGCCGCGCGCATGCAGGCCTCGAGATGGACGGCCGCGGTCGGTTCGCGCTCCAGCGCCAGCAGCCCCGCATCGAGCACGCCGGCCTGGGATTCCGCCTCGAGCGCGAACAGCTCCAGCAGCGAGGCGTCGCGCAGCTGATCGGAGTTCATGCGGCGCTCCGTAGCATGGCCTGCTGCAGCAGCGCGGCATCGAGCAGTCCGACGGTGCGGCCGGAGACGTCCAGCAGGCCCTGCGTCAGATGGCCGGCGGTGCGCACCACGGTGGTGGGCAGGGGCTTGAGCGCCGCCGTGGCGACGCGTTCGACCGCCGCGATCTGGTCCACCGGCATCGCCAGCGCATCGCGTCCATGACCCATGATCAGCAGCCGGCTGCCGGGCGTGACGGGACCGCGCGCCTGATGCGCCGCCGCGCCCGCATCCGCTTGCGCGGGCAATTCCCCCGGCCGTACCGCGGATTCGTCGGCCGCAATGCCGAGCAGCCTGGCCAGCGATATGCACACCAGCAGGGTGCCGCGCACGCTGGCCAGTCCCAGCACCGCGGCATTGCGCCGGTGAGGCAGCGTATGCAGCGGGCAGGGCGGGCTGACCTCGGTCAGCGCCGGGGCCGGCAGCGCGAGCCATTCCGGCCCGACGCGGAAGACCAGGCAGGACAGGTCCGCCGGCGAGGACGGCGCGGACGCTCGCGTGGCATCGCGCGCGGCTTCGCCGGGCGCCTCCTGCACGACCGGCAGCTGATCGAGCAGCGCCACGGCCGCGCGCGCATGCACCGGACAGTTGCGGCAATGGATGTGTTCGGCCAGGCGCGGGCAGCTGCCGTCGCCCTGCACGCCGATTTGGCGCCAACAGTCTTCGAAGGCCCCGATGCCGCCCGGGTCGGCGAAGCGCGGCTCAACCATGGCGCGGCCTCATCGTCGCGGTGTTCGTCCCGGTATCCGGGGCGCGCCGCGCGCGCGCCCTCATGCGGGCGGCGCCTTCGCTGTCGCCCCCGGCGTCGAGCAGCGCGGCCAGATGGTGCAGCGCCTCGGGATGGCCTGGGTCCAGATAGAGGGCGCGGCGATAGCCTTCGCGTGCCTGCGCGGCGTCGCCCTGCGCGTCGTGCAGCACGCCCAGCAGGCAATAGGCGGACGCCGTCGGAACGTGGGCGGCCAGATGCGCGCGGCACGCCGCGATCGCGGCATCGAGTTCTCCGCGATCTGCCTGCGCGGCGATCTTGGCGAGGGCGTCCGCTTCGGCGGTGGAGCGGTCGGGGACCGAGGGAGGGCGCCACGGCGCCGCCGGCTTGGCACGGGTGGGCGGCGCCCGGTGCGGCGGGGGCTTGGCCGGCGACGGCGGCGCCAGCGTGCCGCGCGTGTCGGTCGGGGCCGCATGGGCCCGCGACTTGTGGAAGGCGAAGGTCATCGGCACGCCGGCCGGCGCCAGGCCGTGCCGCGTCAGCAGGCTCGCCTCGGCCGGGCCGACGAACAGCATGCCGTCGGCGCAGGTCAGCCGCTGCAGCGTGTGCAAGGCGCGCTGCTGCATGTCCGGGTCGAAGTAGATCAGCAGATTGCGGCAGAACACGAAGTCATAGGGTGGCTCGCCGGCCAGCAGGCCGGGGTCCATCAGGTTGCCCTGCAGCAGCCGCACCTGCGCGCGCACGCTCCCGTCGAGCGCGTAGCCGCCGGCGGCGGCCTGGGTGAAATAGCGCTCGCGGAACTGCAGCGAGGCGCCGCGGAAGGAATTGCCGCCGTAGACCGCGGCCTGCGCCCGCTGCAGGGCGCGTGCGCTGATATCGATGGCATCGACGCGAAAGCGGGCCGGCGCAAGGCCGGCGTCCAGCAGCGCCATCGCGATGGAATAAGGCTCCTCCCCGGTGGAGCATGGCACGCTGAGCAGGCGCAGCGGCCCGCCGCCGTGGCGGGGGTCGGCCAGCCGCGCGCCGGCGTAGCGCCCCAGCGCGGCGAGCGCCTCCGGATGGCGGAAGAACCAGGTCTCGGGCACGACCACGGCCTCGATCAGCGCCTGCCATTCGGCCGGGTCCGCGTGCAGCAGCGACCAGTACGCCCCGATGTCGTGCACCGCGCGCGCGTCCATGCGCTCGCGCAGCAGGCGGGCGACCGCACCGGCGCCGATGGAGCCGGCATCGAGTCCGATGCGCTCGCGCAGCAATGCTTCGATATGGGCGGCGCTGGTCATGGCAGGGCCGCGTCCGTGGCGGCGAACAGGCGCGCTTGCACCGCCTCGGGCAGCAGGTCCGCGACGCGCACCCGCTGGATCAGCCCGCGCGCCTCGTGAAGAACCGGCCCCAGGTAGCGCGCCGGGGCGGTATCGACACCGGCGTCGATGAACGCGGCGGGATCGCAGCGCAGGGTCTCGGTCGCGTGTTCCAGCCGCAGGCCCAGCAACCGGGCCGGCTCCGTGGCAAGGCGGCGGTAGTGGACGAGGACGGTGCGCGTGCTGGTGCGCGTGGCCGCGGGCAAGCCGGTGGCCAGCGCGCTCATGTCGATCACCGGCACCGGGCCGCCCCGCCAGGGCAGCAGCCCGGCCACCCAGCCCGGCGTGCCCGGCATGGCCTTGAGCGCGGTCAGCGGCAGGACTTCTGCCACCTCGGTGGCATCCAGGGCGTAGTGGTCGGCGCCGATGCGAAAAAGCAGGTACAGCTTCATGGTGTTCATGGTGCCATCAGCCTGACAGCGCGGGACTTCCGGCTCAGACCTGGAAGCGCGACACGCCGGTGCGCAGATCGTTGGCCACCAGGGTCAGTTCGTCCAGCGCCTGGCTGGACTGCCGCAGCGACTCCACCGACTGCCGCGCGGCCTCGCTCAGCTGCATCAGCGCCTGGTTGATCTGCTCCGCGCCGGTGGACTGCGCCTGCATGCCCTCGTTGACCATCTGCACGCGCGGCGCGGCCAACTGCACGTTGCCGATGATCTGGGACAGCTGGTCGCCCACCTGCGTGACCTCGGCCATGCCGCGGCGCACTTCCTCGGCGAACTTGTCCATGCCCATCACGCTGGCCGATACCGCCGACTGGATCTCGCGCACGATCTGCCCGATGTCGTAGGTGGCCACCGCGGTCTGGTCCGCCAGCCGGCGGATCTCGGTGGCGACCACCGAGAAGCCGCGGCCGTACTCGCCCGCCTTTTCCGCTTCGATGGCCGCGTTCAGCGACAGCAGGTTGGTCTGGTCGGCGACCTTGGCGATGGTGGTGACCACCTGGCTGATATTGCCGGCTTTCTCGTTGAGCGCGGCGAGCTTGGCGTTGACCGAGGCCGCCGCGTCCATCACCTGGTGCATGGTCGATTCCATGCGCGTGAGGCTGGCCTGCCCGGTGCCGGCCAGGCCGGCGGTGTGTTCGGCGGCCTGCGATACCTCGTTCATCGTGCGCACCAGGTCGCGCGAGGTGGCGGCGATCTCGCGCGAGGTCGCGCCGATCTCCGTGGTCGTTGCCGCGGTCTCCGTGGCGGTGGCCTGCTGCTGGCGCGCGGTGGCGGCGATCTGGTTGACCGAGGTGGTCACCTGTATCGCCGAGCGTTGCGCCTGTCCCACCAGCGTGGTGAGGTCGTCCGTCATCTGGTTGAAGCCTTGCTCCAGCTGGCCGAACTCGTCGCGCCGCCCGAGCGAAAGCCGCGCCCGCAGGTCGCCGCCGCGCATGGTGCGCAGCACGCCGACGAAGGCGCGCATCGGCACCGCCAGATAGCGGAACAGTTGATAGCCGGCGACGACGGCGGCCACGATGGCGACGATCAGCGCGATCTCGATCCGGGTCTTGGCCGTGTCCACCGCCTCCACGATATTGGCCGATGCGCCGGTGGCCGTGCGCTTGTTGTCCTCCACCAGCTGCTGCAGCGTGGTGCGGCCTTCCTCCCACAGCTTCAGCAGCGGGCCCCGGGCCGGTGGCGGGGCGGCGCCGGCGGCGTCGGTCTCGCGCAGGGCCGCGGTGGTCTGTTCGTACTGCTGGCGGATCTGCTGGAAGCGCTGGAAGGCGGCCCGGTCCTCGGCCGTGGCAATGGTCAGGTCGTAGGAACGCAGCGCGGCGTCAAGCCGCTGGCGCAAGTCCTCCAGGCGCGCCAGCGACTGCGTGCGCTCCGCCTCGTTGGTGGCCGTGGCCAGCCGCAGGTTCACGACATACATCTCGCCCCAGGCGCCGCGCAGCACCGTGGCGGTGTCCAGGCCCGGCAGCGCGTCGTTGCGCAGCGTCGCCACCTCGCGGTCGATGTCGGACAACTGTTTGTAGGCGATGGCCGCCGTTACCAGCATGATGGCCAGGATCAGCGCGAAGCTGGCTACGATTCGCGTGCGGATGGTCCGATGGTTCAACGTCAGTCCCGGTTGTGTTTCGAGGAAGCGCGGCGCGGCAGCCGCCTTGCGGCCTCTGCAAGGGCCGTGCTATGTACGCGCGGCCAAGGGTACTGTAACGACCGGACGGGAACAAACCTTAGGAGTCAAGCGGCGGCTTGCCGTTGTTTTGGCCGCGGGAGGGGGTGGAAACCCGAGGGGTCTTTGCTTGATTTTTCTGGATTTTTCGTCACACTTCGCAAATAGTACAAAAAGCGGCGATGTCGACAATCACATACAAGGCAGGGATGGTGGCCAGGTCGGAAGTGGAGGCGGCCGGTGCCGCGCCCGATGCGGATTCCGATTCGCTGACCGGCGTGGCTTCCCGTCAGGCGTTCTTGAAAAGGCTGGAAGCCCGGTTGCAGGCGGAGGCGGTGCCTCGCTGCGCCTTGATCCTGCTCGGCATCGACGACTTTCGCGCGTTCAACGACATGCATGGGCATGCCGAGGGCGATGCCATCCTGCAAAGGGTGGCGCGCCGGCTGCGGGATGCGTCGCCGCGCGATGCGCTGATCGGCCGTGTTGGCGGCGACGAGTTCGGCGTACTGCTGCCCTCGATTTCCGATCCCACGCTGGTGCGCCATGTCGGCGCCGCCATTCTTTCCCTGCTGTCCGAGCCCCACGAATTCGGCGGCCGCCGCCACCATGTGCTGGCCAGCCTCGGCGCCTGCGTGATGCCGGCCGGGGGCGATGGCGTCTCGGACGCGCTGGCTTCGGCCAGCCTCGCGCTGGGCCGCGCCAAGCGCGATGGCGGGCGGACCATACGCTTCTTCCGCCCGGAGATGCGCACCGACGTCACCACGCGCCTGTCGCTGGTGCAGGCCCTGCGCGATGCCTATGCCCAGCGCCAGTTCGAGCTGCTCTACCAGCCCCAGATCGACCTGCGCGATGGCCGCGTGGTGGGCGCCGAAGCCCTGATGCGGTGGCGCCATCCGACCCAGGGCCTGCTGTCGCCGGCCGCCTTTATCGATGCGCTGGCCGCCAGCAGCGTGGCCGGCGACGTCGGCATGTGGCTGCTGCACACGGCCTGCGCCCAGGCGCGCGCCTGGGCGCTGCGCTTTCCGCTGTCGCCGCCGCGGGTGGCCATCAATCTGTTCGCCGCCCAGTTGACCGAGAGCCGGCTGCTCACCGAGGTCAGGCACGTGCTGCGCGAACTGGCGCTGGAGCCGGGCCGTCTCGAGCTCGAAATCACCGAGACGATCGCGCTGCAGCAGGGCGACGAGTTCTCCGGCCAGCTGCAGGCGCTGCGCCGCGACGGCGTGACCCTGACCTGCGATGACTTCGGCACCGGCTACGCGTCGCTGAGCTTCCTGAAGTCGTTCCCCGTCGATCGCATCAAGATCGACCAGTCCTTCATCCGCAACGTGACCAGCAACGCCGTCGACGCGGCCATCGTCCAGTCCGTGATCAATGTCGGCCGCGCGCTCGATATCGGCGTGGTGGCCGAGGGCGTCGAGACCGTGGATCAGCGCGACTTCCTGGTCGCCAACCATTGCCACGAGGTCCAGGGCTACCTGTACGGGCGGCCGATGCCGGCCGACAAGCTGACCGAATTCCTGCGCCAGTCGGCCCGCTGAAAGGCGCGCCGGCACGCGAACAAGCCGCCCGAGAAGCTCGCACTGCGCGCCCCCTTTTTAGGGTTCCATTGGCCGCTGCGACCGGTCCGGCTGGTTGGACAGCAATTGGCCATTTCCTGAAGGCATGCGACAAGAAGGCGTTTAGATCGTGCAGAAGGGCGTGATCCACGTACTCCAATGCCGCCATCATTACTAAGAAGAAGGGCCGCCCATGGGCGGCCCTTTTGCATGGTCGGCCGAAGCCTTACTTCGCCAGCTCCGACAGCCGCACCTGCGCGATCTTGCCCTCCTGCACCCAGCCCACCACGGTATCCGCCTGCGTGCCGCCCTTGGCGTCCAGGCCGTCGATCTCGTTGGGGTTGGCCTCCTTGGGCAATGCCTTCATCGCCTCCGGCATTTTGGCGCGGATGGCCGCGGTGTCGGACGTGGTGCCGGCCATCTTCATCGCGCCGGCCAGCGCCTAGACCATGGTGTAGTTCAGCGACATCTCGGTGGTGGCGTCGCGGTTGTCGTGCAGCTTCTTGTACTTGGCGTTGAAGCCGTTGGCCGCCGGGCGGCTGTCGCTGGCCAGCGGCAGCACGCCGATGGCGCCTTCGAGCATGCCCAGGCCGTTGGTCACGCGCGCCATCTCGTCCAGCTTGGCCTGGTCCATCACGATGAAGCCGCCCTTGAAGCCGAGCTCACGGGCCTGCTTGATGACCAGCGCCGTGGGCTCCGACGGTCCGCCGACGAACAGCACGTCCGGCTTGTCGGCCATCACGCGCGACACGCCGCTGTAGAAGTCGGTGGCCTTGGTGTACGACATCGGGTTGTTGCCCACCACCTTGCCGCCGGCCTTTTCCCAAGCCGGCACGAACGCCTGCACCCACGCCTTGGCGTAGTCGTGGTCGGCCGGCACCAGCGCCACGTTCTTGCCGTAGCGCTTCATCTGCGCCTTGACGAAGGGCTCGATATAGCCGGTGAAGGCCGGGGGGATGCGGATGGTCAGCTTGTTGCCCGCATCGGTGATGCGCGGCACGCTGGAATAGGCCATCACCAGGAATTTCTCCTGCTCGTTGAAGGCCTGCAGCGCGAAGATGCCGCCGGAGTGCGGCACGAACACTGCCGGCGTCTTGTGCTGCTGCACCAGGCGGCGGGCATTGATGGCCGATTCGGCCGGCGAGTACTTGTCGTCCAGCGCCACCACTTCGAACTTGACCTTCTTGCCCTTGACCTCGAGCCCCGAGGCGTTGATTTCGTCGACCGCCATCTGGATGCCGGACAGCACGTTCTTGCCGTACAGCGCGGCGCCGCCCGACAGCGGGCCGGTGTAGCCCAGCTTGACCACTTCCTGCGCGAACGAGGCGCCGGAGGCGAGCAAGGCGGCCAGCGCGGTGGCGGCCAGGGGGAAGAAGCGTCGCGTCCTGTTGATTTGCATTTCCTGTCTCCAAAAAGGTTGTTGCCTGTTGGTCTTGTTATTCGGGGTTGCGAGGATGGGTCCGGGGAAGCGGCGCGCGCTAGCCGCCGATGTAGGCGCGGCGCACGCCCTCGTCATTGAGCAGCGAGTCCCGGTCGCCTTCCATGACGATGCGGCCGCTCTCGATGACATAGGCGCGATGGGCGATGCCCAGCGCCGCGTAGGCGTTCTGCTCGGCCAGCAGCACCGTCGTGCCGGCGCGGTTGATGCGCTGGATCACCTCGAACATCTGCTTGACCACCAGCGGCGCCAGCCCCAGCGACGGTTCGTCGAGCAGCAGCGCGCGCGGGCGACCCATCAGCGCGCGGCCCAGCGCCACCATCTGCTGCTGGCCGCCGGACAGCGAACCCGCCATGTCGTCCTTCTTCTGGCGCAGGATGGGGAACATCTCGAAGACTTCCTCCAGCGACTGGCGGATGCCGGCGGCGTCGCGCCGGTGCACGTAGGCGCCCAGCGTCAGGTTCTTCTGCACGCTCATGGCCGGGAACAGCTTGCGGCCCTCGGGGCAATGCACGAGGCCGGACTGCACGATCTGCGAGGGCTTCATGCCGGACAGCTCGCGGCCGTCGAAGCGCATGCTGCCGCCGCTGGTGCGATGGATGCCGCTCATGGCCAGGAAGATCGAGCTTTTGCCCGCGCCGTTGGCGCCGAGCAGCACGACCAGTTCGCCCGCCTTGGCGTGCAGCGAGACATTGTCCAGGGCGCGGAAGCTGCCGTACGACAGCGATACGCGTTCAAGCTGCAACATGGTCCGCTCCCAGATAGGCCTCGATGACGCGCGGATCGCGCTGGATTTCGGCGGGCGTGCCTTCGGCGATCTTCTCGCCGTAGTTCAGCACGATGATCTTGTCGGCCAGCCGCATGATCATGTCCATCTTGTGTTCGATCAGGCAGACGGTCTTGCCGTGCCGGACCATCTTGCGGATCAGCTCGGCGAGCCCCACGGTTTCCTCGGGGTTCACGCCGCCGGCCGGCTCGTCGAGCAGCAGCAGCTCGGGGTCCGTGGCCAGCGCCAGCGCGAACGCCACGCGCTTGCGCTCTTCCTGCGTGATATCGGACGCGACCTCGTGCGCGAGGTGCGAGAGGCCGACGAAGTCCAGCGCCTCCTCCGCCTTGGCGCGGCACAGCCGCTCCTCCTCACGCTGGCGGCGCGTGTTGAAGAGCACGTCGCGCAGGGCGGTGCGGGTGCGCAGGCGGTGGCCGACGATCAGGTTGTCCAGCACGGTGGCGCGGTCGAACAGCGCAGTGGCCTGGAAGGTGCGCGCGACGCCGAGCCGCGCGATCTGGTCCGCGCGCAGGCCGGCGATGTCGGTGCCCTTGTACAGCACCTGTCCCGAAGTGGGGGCATGGGTGCCGGCCACCAGGTTGAAGAAGGTCGTCTTGCCGGCACCGTTCGGGCCGATGATGGCGTTGATATGCCCGGCCTCGAAGGTGACCGAGACATCGTTCACCGCGGTCAGGCCGCCGAATTTCTTGGTCAGGTTGCGGATCTCAAGCATGGTCGGCTCCTGCGTTGGCGGGGGCGGCGGCGGGCGCGGACCCGGCATGCGCGCCGTGGACCGACTTCGGCGCGCGGCTGCCGCGGCGCGCGGCGGCCGCCCGGCGGGCCTGGCGCTTCAGGTAGGAGCCCACCACGCCGTCGGGGAAGAAGATGATCAACAGCACCAGCGCCGGCCCGAACACCAGCATCCGGTAGTCCTGCAGGAACTGCAGCGACTGCGTGATCCACGGCACCAGCACCGCGCCGAGCAGCGGCCCGAGCAGCGTGCCGATGCCGCCGACGAGCATCGCCATCACCATGTCGAAGGTCAGGTCGGTGCGCGCGATATCGGGACCGAGAAAACGCACGTGCCCCGCGTACAGCGCGCCGGCGAAGCCCGCATAGCCCACCGACAGCACGAACGACAGCACCTTGGTGCGCATCAGGTTGATGCCCAGCGCCTCGGCCAGCGCGTCGCTGTTGCGCACGGCCATGAAGCTGCGGCCGATCAGCGAGGTCACGATCCGGTGCATCAGGAACACGCCGATGACGAGGAAGAACAGCACCAGGTAGTACTGCGCCTGCACGTTGTCGAAGGCGATGGGGCCGATCGCGGCGGGCACCGGAATGCCGATCAGGCCCACCGTGCCGTGCGTGAGGCTTTCCCACTTTTCGATCACCAGATAGATGATGTAGCCGATGCACAGCGTGAAGATCGAGAAGTAATGGCCCTTGAGCCGCAGCGATACTACGCCGACCACGGCGCCGATCACCATGCAGACCAGCCCGGACACCGCGAACGCGGCCCAGAACGGCACCTGGTGGTCCACCGTCAGGATGCCCAGCGTGTAGGCGCCGATGGCCATGAAGCCGCCGTGCGCCAGATTGAGCTGGCCGGTGTAGCCGGTAATCAGGTTCAGGCCCAGCGTGGCGATCGCGTAGATGAAGGCGATCGTCATCACGGTGAGGTAGTAGCTGTTCGGTGTCACCAGCGGGAACACCACGGCGAGCAGCAGCAGCAGCGCCCAGCCCGTCTTGCCTTGCAATGCGTTCATGTCGTTGCGCTCCTCAGGCGTGCTTGCCGGCGAACAGGCCCTGCGGCCGGATCGACAGGATGACCACCAGCAGCACGAAGGCGATGATGTCCTTGTAGTCGGTGGAGACGTAGAAGCCGCCGAAGCTCTCGGCCATGCCGATGATCAGGCCGCCCAGGATGGCGCCGGGAATGCTGCCCATGCCGCCCAGGATGATGATCACGAACGCCTTGGTGATCACCAGGTTGCCCATGCTCGGGTAGACCAGATTGATCGGCGCGTACAGCGTCGCGGCGATGGCGGCCAGCGCGCCCGAGATGGCGAACACCAGCAGCGTGACGCGCGTGGCGTCGATGCCCACCAGCGCCGCGCCCTCGCGGTTCTGCGCCATGGCCATGATGGTCGAGCCGGTGACCGTGCGCGTGAGGAAACAGATGCAGCAGCACCATCAGGCCGAAGGCGGCGGCAATGATCAGCAGACGTTGCAGCGGCGCGGTCAGGCCGAACAGTTCCACCATCTGGCCGTAGGGCGTGGGCATGCGGTGGAAGTCCGCGCCCCACAGCGCCTGCGCGCCGGCCTCCAGAAACAGCAGGATGCCGATGGCGGCAATCATGTCGTGCAGCTCGGGCGCGTTGCGCAGCGGATGGAACACCAGCCGCTCGGCCAGCATGGACAACAGCGCCACCGACAGCGCGGCCGCGCCCATCGCCAGCCAGTAGTTCACGCCCAGCGTCGTCATCATGTAGTACGACACGTAGGCACCGGCCATATAGAAGGCGCCGTGCGCGAAGTTGGGTACGTGCAGGATGCCGTAGACCAGCGTCAGGCCCAGCGCGACAAGGCTGTACACCCCGCCGAGCGTCAGGCCATTGAGGACTTGTTGAAGAAACAGTGCCACGGGCTCACCTCGAGCAATTCACGAACAAGGGCGCACGCGTCCGGCCGGCAGGCCGGGACGTGCGAAGAATGTCCGGCGCCAGAGCGCCGGCGGAAAAACGGGGTGAGGGCTTAGCGGCGGCGCGTGGCGGCCTGCCGTGTCGAAGGGTTTTGCATGCTTGTCTCCTGAATTCGGGTTGTCCCGGATGGCTTCCGGATGGGCGGCCCCGCGTGCCGGTGACGACGTGTCGTGGAGGCTGTCAGGGCCTTCCCGCACGGTCGTTCTTTTAATTGACTGTTGCATAGGGCTTGAGGCACAGTCAAGGACATTGGAAGAGTCTTCCGCACAGCGAAATAGCCGTGCGGCTTCCGCTTGTGTCGCTCGCGGGACCTCGCCGGTCCCGTCATTCGCCGCCGTCATCCGCCGTGTCATGAAGCGCACCACCTCGATCCCGGTCCGACCCGACGCACCCGCCGCCATGCTCGCGGCGGGGGTGCATGCCGCCTCTCCCGGCATGGCCGGCATGGCCGGCACGGCCGGCGACGAGGGCGATGACCGCAGCTTCGTCACGGCGCTCGCGCGCGGACTCGAACTGCTGCGCGCCTTCGGGCCGGACGACGACTACCTCGGCAATGCCGAGTTGTCGCGCCGCACCGGCATCCCGCGTCCCACGGTGTCGCGGCTCACCTACACGCTCACGCGCCTGGGCTATCTCGTCTACGCGGAGCCGCTGGAGAAGTACCGGCTGGGCCAGGGCGCGATGGTGCTGGGCCACCGCTACCTGTCCAATTCCGGGATCCGCGAGGTCGCGCAACCGTTGATGCAGTCGCTCGCGTTCGCCACCGACTGCACCGTGGCCCTGGCCGCCTCGGACCGGCATGAGATGGTCTACCTCGAGGTGTGCCAGCCGCGCGGCGCGCTGGTGATGCGGCTCGCGCCGGGCTCGCGCCTGCCGACGGCCACCTCTGCCATCGGCCGCGCGTGGCTGGCCGGCCTGGAGCCCGCGCGCCGCGCGGGCGTGCTGGCCGAACTGGAGCGCCACTACCAGGCGCGCTGGCCCGGCATCCGCAGCAAGCTGGACCGGGCTTTGCGCGACTACGCACGCCGCGGCTTCTGCCTGGCGCATGCCGAATGGGACCGCACGGTCAGCGGCGTGGCCGCACCGGTGGTGCTCGAAGGCGGCGCGGAAGTGCTGTCCATCAATATCGGCGGCGCCGCCACGCGGCTGTCGCCCGAGATTCTCGAAGCCAATCTGGGGCCGCGCGTGCGGCAGCTCGCCGAGGCGGTGCAGGGCCGCCTGTGGCGCGGGCAGGGATAGCGCCGCGCCGCACGCGTTCAGCGAAACCGCACCGGATCGGCACGGCACAGACCAATACCAACGACCGACCAAGGAGACAGGACAATGGATATCCAGGGAAAGACCGTCGTCGTGACGGGCGCGGCCACCGGCATCGGCCGCGCGCTGGCACTCGCATTCGCGCAGGGCGGCGCGCGCGGCGTGGCCGTGGCGGACCTCGATGAGGCGGGCGCGGTGCAGGTGGCCGGCGAGGTCGCCTCGGCCGCCTCGGCGTGCGAGGCGTTCGGCCGCCGTGTCGACGTGGCCGACGAAGCGGCCGTGCAGGGGCTGGTCGACGAGGCCACGCAGCGCTTCGGCCAGGTGGACGTGTTCTGCTCCAACGCCGGCATCATCCTGCGCAAGGGCCTGGAGGCATCGGCCGAGGACTGGCAGCGCATCTGGGAAATCAACGTGATGGCCCATATCCATGCCGCCAAGGCGGTGCTGCCCCAGATGCTGGCGCGCGGCGAGGGCTATTTCGTCAACACGGTGTCGGCCGCCGGCCTGCTGTCGCAGATCGGCTCGGCGCCGTATGCGGTGACCAAGCACGCGGCGATCGGCTTCGCCGAATGGCTGTCGATCACCTATGGCGATCGCGGGATCAAGGTCAGCTGCATCTGTCCGCAGGGCGTGCAGACGCGCATGCTGTTCGGCGAGAAGGGTGAGCGCAAGGGCTTCCTGCAGGAGGGCTCCGTCACGGCCGAGCACGTGGCGCAGGTCACCCTCGACGGCGTGCGCGACGAGCGCTTCCTGATCCTGCCGCATCCGGAGGTGCTCGAATACTACCGGCGCAAGGGCCAGGACTACGATCGCTGGCTAAAGGGAATGCGCCGGCTGCACGATAAAGTGATGAGCGAGTTCGGCGGCATTCCGGGCTGAGTCCGGCGCACCGCGCTTGCCAGCAGACCGCCCGCGACGGCGGCGGTGACGACCATAAATAAGACGGAGACAAACACCATGCGTATTTCCCGACTCGCGGGCGCGATGCTCGCGCTTTCCTCGGCCCTGGCGCTGCCGCTGGCGCATGCCGACACCTTCCCCTCCAAGCCCATCCGCATTGTCGTGGGCTTTCCCACCGGCGGCGCGCCCGACACGCTGGCCCGCATCGTCTCGGAGAAGATTTCGCCCTCGTGGAACCAGCCCGTCATCGTCGACAACAAGCCCGGCGCTGGCGGCAATATCGGCGCGGAGGCGGTGGCCCGCTCGGCGCCCGACGGCTATACGCTGGCGCTCGGCACGGTGGGCACGCACTCGATCAACGGGGCGCTGTACAGCAAGATGCCGTACGACATGGTCAAGGACTTCACGCCCGTGATGCTGGTCGCCTCGACGCCCAACGTGCTGGTGGTCCATACCGGCGTGCAGGCCAAGACCACGGCCGAGCTGATCGCGCTGGCCAAAGCGAAGCCGGGCGGCCTGACATTCGGCACGCCGGGCGTCGGCACCTCGCCGCACGTCGCGGGCGAGATGTTCAATTCGATGGCGGGCGTCAAGATCACGCACGTGCCGTACAAGGGCCGCGCGATGGCCATTCCCGATCTGCTCGGCGGCCATATCACGATGATGTTCGACAACCTGCCGTCGGCGCTGCCCGTCATCAAGGAGGGCAAGCTGCGCGCGCTCGGCGTGACGAGCCTCAAGCGCTCGCAGTCCGCGCCGGACATTCCGACGCTGGCCGAGCAGGGTCTTGCCGGCTTCGAAGCCGACTCGTGGTTCGCGATCTTCGCGCCGGCCAACACGCCCAAGGACGTGATCGCCAAGCTCAATACCGAGCTGAACCGCATCTTCACGTTGCCGGACGTGCAGGCCAAGCTCAAGACGCTGGGCCTGGACCCGGTGCTCGGCACGCCCGAGGCGCTTGCCGCGCATCAGAAGAAGGAAATCGCCAAGTGGGCGAAGGTGGTGAAGGAGTCGGGCGCGAAGGCGGAATAAGGCGCGCGCAGGACGGCCAGCCGGCGGGCCCGCCGTCCGGCTGGCTTCATCTTGTTCGTCCGGCCTACTCGTCCAGCATCTGCACGGGCCGCTCGGCCGGCGCCGCTTCGCGCTCGCGCAGCCGGCTGAAGCTGATGACCGCGCCCAGCGCCGCGACGCTCGCGGCCACATACAACGCCACGCGGGGCGCGGCCGACAGGCCGAGGCCGAACAGCACGGCGACCACGGCGGTGCCCGTGGTCTGCCCCAGCAGGCGCGTGGTGGCCTGCGCGCCGCTGGCGCCGCCGCTGCGGTGCGGCGGCGTGGCGCCGATCATCGCGCGGTTGTTGGGCGACTGGAACAGGCCGAACCCCAGCCCGCACAGCGCCATGCGCCACACCACATCGACGCTGCCGGCGTCGCGGTCCAGCAGCCCCAGCGAGACCAGCCCCGCGCCCAGGCACACCAGCCCGATGCCGGCCAGTACGCTGGCGGGATAGCGGTCGGACAAGCGTCCCGACACCGGCGCCATCAGCGCCACCATCAGCGGCCACGGCGTGATCAGCAGGCCCGTCTCCTGCAGCGAGCGGCCCAGCTGATATTCCAGGTAGAAGGGCAGCGCGACGAACGACAGCATCTGCGTCATGAACGAGCAGAACGACGTGCCCACCGCGAGCGTGAATGGCCGGCTCGCGAACAGGTCCACCGGTACCAGCGGCGCCGGCTGCTCGCGCTGCATGCGCACCAGCCACCAGCCCAGCAGCACCGCCGCCACCAGCGCGCCCGCCGCGAGCGGGCGCATTGCCGCGTGGCCCAGGCCATCCACGCCGAGGATGAACAGCGCGAACACGGCGGCAGACACCACCGCGCTGCGATAGTCGAACGCGCGCGGCTGCGGCGGCGTGACGGGCAGCGCGTTGCGGCTGAGCACCAGCGCGAAGATTGCCACCGGCACGTTCACGGCAAACAGCCAAGGCCAGCTGGCGACAGACAGGATCATGGCGCCCACCGACGGACCGATGCCGATGGTGATGCCCACGACCAGCGCATTGAGGCCGATGCCGCGGCCAAGCTGCGTGGGCGGATAGATGAAGCGGATCAGCGCCGTGTTCACGCTCATGATGCCCGCGCCGCCGATGCCCTGCACCACGCGCCCGGCCACCAGCATCGGCAGATTGACCGAGACGGCGCACAGCAGCGAGCCGGCCAGGAAGGTGGCCAGCCCATAGCGGTAGACGCGCTTGTAGCCCAGGATATCGCCCAGCGAAGACAGCGGCAGCAGGCAGACCGTGACGGCGAGCTGGTAGGCGTTGACCACCCAGATCGTGCGCGAGGGATCGGCCTGCAGGTCGCGCGAGATCGACGGCAGCGCGATATTGGCGATGGAGCCGTCGAGCACGGCCATGATGAGGCCGCCAAGCACGGTGGCGATGGCCCACAGGCGCTGAGGGTACGGAAGACCTTGATGTGGCTGCATCTGGCTGAAGCGGTGAGCAACGGAAGCGGCCTGCGCGAGCGAGCGCTCGATGCATGGGCCGCCATGGCAAGCAGCGGAACAACGGGGATCGGGCATCGCCGGCAGCCGGCTGCGCCCGGCGCGCCATTATCGGCGCGCGCCGTCTCGCTCGCAAACGCGGGCTTTGTGGTATATGGCGCGCGCGTGGCTCCGGTGGCAGGCATCGCCGGGCCGCAAGCAGGCAACGGAAGGGCTAGGGCGCGACCCTGCCGGCGCGGTCGCAGCGCAGCGCGCGGCCGTCCTGCACGCAGCCCACCAGACGGTTGCCGTCGCCGTCATGGCTGGTGAAGGTCCAGGGCGCCGCCGGCTCGGGGCCGCGCTCCATCACGAGGAAGCCGAAACGCAGGTGGTGCGCGATGCCGGCGATGCGCGTGCCCGGGGCTGGCACCAGTCCCGGCGGCAGCGGGTCAGGCAGGGCCTCGTCGACGTTGTCGCCGCCATTGCCGGAGACGATCGTCGCCGGATGAGGCGAGGCGAACGACAGCGCCTGGAAACTGTGGGCATGCCCGTGCAGCGCCAGCTGGATGCCCGAAGGATAGTAGGCCTGCCCGTGCAGGCTCGCCAGCACCGATTGCAGCGCCAGGTTGCCAGTGGGGCGGGGGTCGCCCGGTTCCGGATGGAAGGCCAGCACGGGATGGTGGCTGGCGAACACCGTGGTGCCCATGCCGGGCCGGGCCGCCAGCGCGGCGACCTTCTGCATCTGCCGCCGATAGACGCCGAAGCGCGCATCGGCGCTCGACAGTGGCCGCATGCCTGCGCGGGCGGAGTCGAAGACGATCAGCTGCGTGGTCTCGTCCAGGGGCAGCGCATACGGCTCGGTGTGGTCCGCGCCGGCGTCGTGCGCGGGATCGTCGCAGGAACGGTCGGCCCGGTAGGGATGCGGGTCCAGGAAGCGGAACCAGCCTTGCCCGGCGCGGCGGCATTCCTCGTGGTTGCCGCGCAGGAAGACCCACGGCGCGCGGGCCAGCAACGGCGCGGCGGGCGCGAAGAAGTCAGCCTGCCAGGAATCCCAGCCGTAGCCCCACGGGCTGCCGCTGCAGCCGGCGTTGCCGGGCGGGCATGGATTCTCGCGGTAGTGGTAGTCGCCCACGTGGATCACCAGGTCCGGCGAGAAGCGCGCGGCCATCGCCGCGATCGAGGCGAAGGGCCATGCGAGCGGGTCGTTGCAGTCCTGGAAGGGCGCGCCGCGCTTCATGCGGCAGCCGCTGTCGCCGAGCACGAGAATGCGGCGCGGCGCGGCCTTGGGCAATGGCAGTGGCTGATCGCCGATGCGCGCGTCACGGGCGCCGGCCGGGAGGGTCGCCTCGCAGACCGCCAGGGGAAAGTTCGCGGCTTTGCCATCCGGCGCGGATGCCGAGGGCCGCAGCGGCGCGGTGCCCGCGGGCGCGCGCAGGGACATCGGGCGGGCGTTGCCGTCGATGGTGATCGCGGGACAGCTGCCTGCCACCGCGGCGCGCGCCATGGCCTGGCCGTCGGCGCCCATCTGGACCCAGGCGAAGGGCTGCGGCAGTTGTGCGGCGGGGATGTCGGGCGTGGCGCAGCCGTGCAGGAGCGCCGCGGCCATGGCAAGCAGACACGGCACCACGGCGGCGGGACGGCCGTGGAAGGACGTTGGCGTGGACATGATGCTCGCTCGGTGGAGGCGCGCCGGGGTCGGCGTGCGGGTTGCCGGGAGGGGACTGTGCCGCGCCATCATACGATGGGGCGATGCGGTGAGCAGCTTACGGGCGGGGGATGGCAGGGGTGAGTCTTGCGCTGTCGTTGCTGCGGGCTTTCACCCTCGCCCCCAGCCCCCCTCCCGCTGGCGGGAGAGGGGAGCGAACCAGTCGCGATAGCGGGAGCGGTCAGTCGAAGCGGTGCTCCGACAGCTCCAGCACCTCGTGCCGGCTTTCCAGTTTCGACGCGAAGCGGGCTTCGAACCGCACGATGCGGCCCAACTCCGGCGCATACCAGGCGACGGCCGTGTACGGCACCGAGGTCGTACTTCCCGACTCTGCGTTGAAGCCGTAGAACGGACGCTGGATGTAGCCGTCGAAGGTGACGCGCAGCGCGCGATAGCTGCCGGCCGGTACGCGGACGGTCGTCTCGCTGCCGACGGTGGCGGTGAACTCCGTGCGCACGCCGCTCGACGCCTGCTTGAACGACGTCTTCCAGCGCGTACCCACCCTGGCCCCCGGCGGCACCCAGCCCCCGGGAGGCGAGGCGAGGTCGAACTCGCCGGCCATCGGCGTCTCGATCCGCTCCAGGCGGCCGTCCTTGCGTTCGAGGCGCGCGCCCTGGTTGAAGATCACGCGGTCCCCTTCGATGCGATCCACACGCAGCGTGATGGGGGTCTGCTTGTTCGTGAGCTTGTCGGTGAGGGTGTAGATCCAGCGTTCGCCCACACGCGGCGAAGTGGGGCCCGCCGTTTCGGCCGCGACAGCGGCAGCCGGAGCGGCCGGCGCTGCGGCGGCCACCGCCGTGGGCGCCGCCGCTGCCGTGGCGGCCGTCTTCTGGTAGTTCGCCATGGCGGCCGCGCCGCGCGTGCGCGCCTCGCCGATCCAGGCCGCGGGGAGCGCGCGCAGCCGCCGGTCGCCGGTGGCCGGCGCCGACACGATGCCGAGCAGGCGTCCCTGTTCGTCGAAGAGTCCGCCGCCGCTGTCGCGGCCGCCGGCCGCCGGGTCAGCCTCGAGCGAGAGCTGGATGCGGTCGAGCTTGCCGTCCGGGCCGGCCTGCAGGCCGGTGACCTGCGCCTCGCGCAAGGCCAGCGTGCGTCCATCGCTGACCGCCGCGGCATAGGCCTTCTGGCCGAAACCGGGTACCGACGCCGCCATGGCGACCGCGGGCGCGGTGAAGTTTTCCACCCGCAGCAGGCAGAGATTGCGCTCGACGTCCGGCGCCTCCAGCGTGGCGCCATAGCTGATGTTGTCGCGGCGCACCGCGATGGTGTGGGCGCCGGCGAGCACGTTGCAGGCCGTGGCGAGCAGGCCCGGGCCCACCACCACCGCGGAGCCGCCCGCGAGGGGCGCCTCGTTGGCGCTGTACGTGCGCACGCCGTAGACGCTCTGGCCGAGCTTGGCGATCGTGGGCGCGGACTCGGCGGCGAATGCGGACGACAGGGAAAGGGTGGCGGCAAGCAGCGCGGAAGTGTTCAGCGGCAAACGCATGGTGGCAGGCAAGCGGGAAAACGTGGAAACATGGGAAGGCCCGTCGGAGCCGGGCCGGTTCGGATCAGCGTGGCGCGAGCAGATGGCGCAGGTCGTCCATCGCGACAGGCTTGCCGCTGGACGGTGCGGTGCTGGCGGCCGCGGGCGCTCGGGCCGGAACTGCCGGCGCATCGAGGCTCGCTGAGACCGGCGCCAACGGTGCAGGCGCATTCGCTGCGACGGTCGTGGAGTCCGTGCGTACGGTGGAGCCGGCGGCGCTGTCGATCGGCGTGGGCAGACCGTCGTGGACGGTGTTGAATCCCATCTCGACGCGGATCAGTTCCGGATATTCGAAGGCCGCGCCGGAGGCGGTATCCACGGCGGCACCGATGGCGCCGCCAATGAGGACATTGCCGAATGCGATGCCCTTCGTGCTCGAGGCGACAGTGGCTGTGCCGGCGTCCATGCCGGGCTTTTCGCAGTGCACGGCCAGATCGCCATACGCGCGATTGATCGGCACCGTTCCCGGCGAGGTGACGTGATACGTGCCCTTGCTGTTGGTGAGTTCGCAGCTGGCGCCTTCCACCGGATGCTGATTCCGATGGGTCTGCACCAGCACGTCCTGCGTGGTGCCGCTGACAATGGATGCGCAGCCGCTGGCCAGCGATGCGCTGGCCAGCAGGCAACACAGAATCGACCGCATACCGTGCTTTTCCCGTGCGTATAGTTGTTTTGGTCGGCGCCTTCGATGTGCGCCGGACGTAACTCTACCGCTTGTCGGGAACGCTGTGGGTATTTTTGGCGTCCGGCGTCTACCGCCCCGTCGGCTGCAACTGCGCCAGGATGTTGGTCAGCCCCATCAACGCGTTCTCCAGCAGGTGCGACATGAAGCTGCCCATCTGCGGCATCACCAGCATCATCAGCACCATGCCGCCGGCCAGCGTCACCGGAAAGCCCACCGCGAAGATGGAAAGCTGGGGCGAGGCGCGGTTCAGGATGCCCATCACCAGGTTCAGCGTCAGCAACGCGGCGATCAGCGGCAGTGCCAGCAGTACGCCGGACGAGAAGACCGTGCCCCCGGCGCGCGCCACCGCCCCCCAGCCGCTGCTGGACAGCGGCGTGGCGCTGATGGGCAGGGCCGAGAAGCTGTCGACCACGGTGGCGAGCATCAGCAGGTGGCCGTCCATGGCGAGGAACAACAGCACCGCGATCACGTTGAGGAAGCGCGCCAGCACCATGGTCTGGCCGCCCGAGTTGCGGTCGTAGAACGAGGCGAACGACAGGCCCATCTGCAGGCCGACGATTTCGCCGGCGTACTGCACGGCGGTGAAGACCAGCCGCATCGAGAAGCCGAGCGCGATGCCGATGCCGATCTCGTTGAGGATGATCAGGAAGCCATCGAAGGAGTAGACCGGCACCACCGGAATGTCGCCGATGGTGGGCGCCACGGCGACGGTGATCAGCGCGGCCAGGCCGATCTTGGCCTGGCGCGGAATGGTGGTCTCGCCGAACAGCGGCGCGGTGCCGATCAGTGCCAGCAGGCGGAACAGCGGCCACAGGAAGTCGGCAATCCAGCCATACAGCTGGGCCGTGGTCACGGACACCATGTCGGAACTGCGTCAGTGTGCGAGGCCGGGAATGCTCTCGAACACTTCGCGCATGTAGTCGACGAACGTGTTGATCATCCACGGGCCGATCAGCACCATCGTGATGAACAACGCCAGCAGCTTCGGAATGAACGACAGTGTCATTTCGTTGATCTGCGTGGCGGCCTGGAACAGGCTCACGATCAGGCCCGCGGCGAGCGCCACCAGCAGCAGCGGCCCGGACAGGATCAGGGTCATCTTCATCGCGTTGGTCGCGATGGTCATTACTGTTTCCGGAGTCATGGCGCGCCCGCTCAGTTCATGAAGCTCTGGGCCAGCGAGCCCAGCAGCAGTTGCCAGCCATCGACGAGCACGAACAGCATCAGCTTGAACGGCAGCGAGATGGTCGCCGGCGGCACCATCATCATCCCCATGGCCATCAGCACGCTGGCCACGACCAGGTCGATGATCAGGAACGGAATGAAGATGGTGAAGCCGATCTGGAAGGCGGTCTTCAGTTCGCTGGTGACGAAGGCCGGTACCAGGATGCGCATGGGCACGTCTTCCGGACCTTGCAGGTCGGGCGTCTTGGCCATCTGCGCGAACATCGCCAGGTCCTTCTCGCGGGTCTGCTTGAGCATGAAGCTCTTCATCGGCGCGGCCGCGCGTTCGGCGGCCTGCTCGAGGCTGATGCGGTTCTCGGACAGCGGCTTGTACGCGTCGTTGTAGACCTGGTCCAGCACCGGACCCATCACGAAGAGCGTCAGGAACAGCGACAGGCCGATCAGGATCTGGTTGGGCGGCGAGGTCGCGGTACCCAGCGCGCTGCGCAACAGGCCGAGCACGATCACGATGCGGGTGAAGCCCGTCATCATCAGCAGCGCGGCCGGCAGGAACGAGAGCGAAGTCAGCAGCGCCAGCGTCTGCAGCGGCAGCGACCAGGTCTGGCTGCCGCCGGGACCGGGACGACTCACCACGCCGGGGAGCGTCTGGGCCTCGGCCAGGCCCGGCAACAGGGCCAGGGCGGCGGCCAGGCACACGCCGAGCGCGAGCGCCATGCCGGCCCGAGGCCGTGCCGGCGCGAAAAACGTGCGATTCATGACTTCAGGTTGTGTTGCATCGCGCGCAGCAGGCGCTGCGCGAAAGTGCCGGTCATCGGCGGGGTGGACCCCCGGTTCGGCGGCATGCCCATGGAACCCATGGCATCGGCCTCGCCGCCGTCTTGCGCCGGCAGCGTATGCAAGGTGCGGATTTCGCCCGCGCCCACGCCGAGCACGAGCCAGGTGCCGCCGACCTCGACCAGCACGAGCCGCTGGCGCGGCCCGAGCGAGGTCGTGCCGACCACCTTCATCGCGCCGGCATTGCCGGGTCTCACCAGCCCGGTGCGGCGCGCCGCCCAGGCGAGCGCCAGAATGAGGGCGATGACGGCGAACAGGCCAAGCCCGGCCTGCGCGAGTCCGGCCGCGCCGCTGACGACGACCTTGCCTTCCTCCGCCAGCGCGAGGCCGGGAAGCAGGGCGAGGGTCGGCGCCAGCAGGCCGGGCCGGAGGTTACGGCATGTCATTTGTTGAGCTTCCGGATGCGTTCGGACGGCGTGATGATGTCCGTCAGGCGGATGCCGAACTTGTCGTTGACCACCACGACCTCGCCTTGCGCGATCAGGTAGCCGTTGACCAGCACGTCCATCGGTTCGCCCGCCAGGCCGTCCAGTTCCACCACCGAGCCCTGCGCCAGCTGCAGCAGCGTCTTGATCGGCACCTTGGTGCGGCCAAGCTCCACGGTAAGCTGCACCGGGATGTCGAGAATCATCTCGATATCGTTGTGGAAGCCGCTCGTGGCTTCGCGGGCCAGCGGCTGGAAGACCGTCGACGCGGCCGGCGTGGCAGCGGGGGCCGCGGCCGGCGCCGCGGTGGCGGCTTCGGTGCTGGTTTGCTCGGCCAGGGCGCTTGCCCAGTCGTCCATCGGATCGGCCGGCTTGTCCTCTTTGCCGTCAGTCATGGTCGGTTTCCTTGTTGGAATCGCTGTCTTGGTGATTGATCATGCGTTCTACGCGCAGCGCGTATTGGCCATTCATGGTGCCGAAGCCGCACTGCATGACGGGCACGCCGTCTACCTTGCCGAACACCTGCTCGGGCAGCTCGATCGGCAGTACATCGCCGGCGCGCAGTGCGAGCACTTCGGCCACGGTACTGTTCATATGGGCGAACTCGGCAATGAGTTCCACCTCCGCGGCGCGCAACTGGTGGGACAGCTGTTCGATCCAGCGCTTGTCCACTTCCACTTCGTCCTGCAGCGGATTCATCAGCAGGTCGCGCACCGGCTCGATCATCGAGTACGGGAAGCAGACGTGCAGCTGGCCGCCCACCGCGCCCAGTTCGATATGGAAGGCGGTGGTCACCACCACTTCCGTCGGGATCGCGATATTGGCGAACTTGGTGTGCATCTCCGAGCGGACATACTCGAACTCGATGGGATGCACTGCCTGCCAGGCGTGGCCATAGCTGGCCAGCGCCAGGTCCAGCATGCGCCGGATGATGCGTTGTTCCGTCTGGGTAAAGTCGCGCCCTTCTACACGGGTGTGGAAACGCCCGTCGCCGCCGAACAGGTTGTCGACCACCAGGAACACCAGGTTGGGGTCGAACACGAACAGTGCCGTGCCGCGCAGCGGCTTCATGTGCACCAGGTTCAGGTTGGTCGGCACCGGCAGGTTGCGGACGAAATCGCCGTACTTCTCGATGCGGATCGAGCCGACCGAGATGTCGGCGCCACGCCGGATGAAGTTGAACAGCGCCGTGCGCAGCTGGCGGGCGAAACGCTCGTTGATGATCTCGAGCGTGTGCAGCCGGCCGCGGACGATGCGCTCCTGCGTGGCGAGGTTGTACGGGCGTACCCCGTCCTCGCTGACGGGCGCGCTTGCCTCGGGCGTATCGGCTTCGCCGGAAACGCCCTTCAGCAGTTCGTCTACTTCGTCCTGCGAGAGGAACTTGTCGTAGGCCATCTAGTGTCCTGCCCCATGAACGGCGGAATTAATGAAACGTCGCATATCCGGGCCCGCCGGCGCCGCGGCTTGCGCATCGGCTCGGGCAAGCGGTAAAGGCTCGGATAGTGGGCTTCATGTCGGGTTGGCGAGTGGGGCAGGGCACGGGCTTACTGCACCACGAAGGAAGTGAACAGGACATCGGTGATCTGCTGCGGCGGCAGGCCGCCCGCGAAAGGCTTGGCCAGCGCCTGCTTGATCTCCTCGGCGAGCTTGTGCTTGCCCTCCACAGTCGCCAGTTCCGGCGGCTGCTTGGCCGACAGCAACAGCAGAATGCGGCTGCGTGCCTCGGGCAGGTACTCGGCGATGCGCGCCTGGGTGGCGGCGTCCGCCACCTTGATCGACAGCCCGGTATGCAGGAAGCGGTCGCCGTCTTCACCCTTGAGGTTGACGGTGAACGCATCCAGCGCCACGAAGATCGGGGCGGGAATGACCGGTGCGGCCGGCGCCGGCGGGGCGGCGCGGTTGCTCAGGAGGCTGCCGAGAAAGAAGCTGCCCGCGCCCAGCGCGGCAGCCACCACGATGCCACCCAGCACCAGCTTGCCGCGGTTGCCCGAGCCGCCAGTGGCCGGGGAGGAAGTGAGCGTTTTCGCCATGAGATGCCTGTATCGGAATGCCCCGCCATCTTGAGGGAATCGAGGGCAAGCAATGGGCCGAAAAAAAGGGGTAAAGCCGCTCAGCTTGGCCCTTTGAGCTGAGCGGGCAGCGCCATCCGCGCCGGGCGGAAGGCAATTCCAGCGTCTATGACAGCGTTAACGAATGCTGTTGGCGGAACTTGAGGGCGCCGGCGTGTTCGGACTGGAAAGCGGTGGCCGTCTCGTATGGCGCGGGGAAACCCATTGCAACCCGGCGGCGCACGCGGGGCCAGCTTGGCGCCGACCGAGCCGGATGTGGCGGTTGAGGACCGTTTCCCGCCATCCGGACGGCCGCCGACCCGTGCATCGAACACGAAAGGGAAACCATGGAACGCGAACTGAAACTGCAGCTGGGCGATGGCCAGGCGGCGCAACTGCGCGATTCGGCCCTGCTGGCGTCCTTGCAGACCGAACCGCCGCATGCCGAGGAACTGGTCAGCACGTATTTCGATACCCCGGATCTGGCGCTGCACCGTCTTGGCGCCTCGCTGCGGGTGCGCACGGCCGGCAACCACCATGTCCAGACGCTCAAGACCGCCGGGCGCGTGCGGGCCGGGTTCTACGAGCGCGGAGAGTTCGAGGGCCCGGTCGCCGATGGCAAGCCGGACCTGGGCGCCCTGCGGGCGCACCTGCCCAAGGGGTCGGACCTGGGCAAGCTGCTGCGCAATGGGGCGCTGGCGTCGCGCCTGGCGCCTGTCTTCGTCACCCGGGTCAGGCGGTCCATTTCCCTGCTGCGCCTGCCCAAGGGCGACGAGATCGAACTGGCGCTGGACGAGGGCGTGGTGGAGGCGGGAGAGGCCTCGGCGCCGATCCACGAGGTGGAAATGGAGCTCAAGAGCGGCGCCCCGGAACACCTGTACCGCTTTGCGCTGGATCTGCTGGAGGATGTGCCGCTGCGCCCGGGCTACCTCAGCAAGAGCGAGCGCGGCTACGAGCTGCTGGGGCGCGAGCACCGCCGGGCGGTGCGCGCCGAGCCGCTGGCGCTGTCCAGGCGCGATACCCTCGAACGCGCCTTCCAGCGCATGGTCGGGAACTGCCTGGCCCAGGTCCACGGCAACGAGCGCGGGGTGGTGGCGGGCGACGACGCCGGCAGCGTCCATCAGATGCGGGTGGGCCTGCGCCGGCTGCGGTCCGCGGCGGACCTGGTTGCCCCGGTGATTGCCTTGCCGTCCGAGCTCGAGACGGAAATCCGCTGGATCGCCGGCGAACTCGGGCAGGCGCGCGACTGGCACGTGCTGGCGAGCACGACGCTGCCCGAGGTGGCCGGCGCCGCACCGGAAGACGCCAGCGTGGCGGCGCTCGGGCGGGCCTGCGAGGACACCGCGCGCGCGAACCGCGGGCGGGCCGCCGCCGCGGTGGATTCCGTACGCTACGCGCGGCTGATGATGGCGCTGTCCGGGTGGGTGGAGCGGCGCGGCTGGCGCGAGGACATGGACCCGGCCGCCCGGCAGGCGCTGGACATGCCCATCGTGAAGTTCGCCAACCGGACGTTGCGCGAGCGCCGCCGCAAGCTGCTCAAGCGCGGCCGGCGCATGTCCCGGCTCGATGCGCACCAGCGCCACCGCGCGCGCATCGCGGCCAAGAAGCTGCGCTATGCCACGGAGTTCTTTGCCTGCCTGTATCCGGAGAAAGCGGTGCGCCGCTTCGCCTCGGCGCTGGGCAAGCTGCAGGACGACCTGGGTTGGCGCAACGATGTCGCGGTGGCGGACGGGCTGCTGAAGACGCTGGCCCAAGAGCGCCCGGAAGCCGGTGCGGGGGCGGGCTTCGCGCGTGGCTATCTGGCCTCCCGCGTGCGCGCCGACGACGAGGCGCTGCGCAGGATGTGGAAGCGCTTCAAGCGGCAACCGCTGCCGCGCTGAAGGTCCGCGCCGCCCTACCGGGGGGCGCGCGGTTTCCTAGGCGGGGGAAGCCGCCGCGCCGTGCAGGAAGGCGCGCTCGGCCAGCGCCGGCAGCCCGGCCCGCGCGATGCGCCCGCGCCGCTCCCCGTCGAGCAGTCCGATCAGCAGCGACGCCCACATCTCCATCATCGCGGGCGCGCTGATGTCTATCCGGAACACGCCTTTCTGCTGGCCGCGCAGGAAAAATGCGTCGAGCTTGTTTTCCCAGCCGGTCTGCCAGTCGGTCGACATGCCCGAGACTACTTCCCGCCAGTAATAGATCAGGAAGGCCGCGACCTCGCGCTGCTCGATCATGTTCGCGTTCAGGCGGCGCAACGCCGCCAGTGGGGAAGGGTCGTCCAGCCCTGCCGAATCGATGACGCCGGCCAGCACGCCGGCGCAGTGTTCTATCAGGCGGGAGATCAGTTCGTCGCGGGTGCGGCAGAAACGGTACAGGGTGGCCTTGCTGATGCCGACGGCCTTTGCCAGTTCCTGAAGCGTGCCGCGGGGATGGTCCACCAGCGCGAGGGCCAGTGCGGCGAGCAATCGGCTGTTGTCTTCATGCGATGCGTTGGCAGCCGTCATGTCGATGTTGATTCCACTTGATAAGTCTGGTGATGCACTTTCCATGCCGGATTGGCCGGAAACAGCTTGGCTTGCTGCCGATTATCCGGCAAAAACCGTTCCGCACATCCCGCGTGAATCATTATTGATTCAATTGATTAAACAGAGTACCATCCGCGTCCTTATGCAACGCTGACGAGGGTATGAGATGGGGCACTTTTCCAGCCGTGGCCGGGGCACCCGCGCCGCCGTGGTTGCCGCCGTGCTGGTTGCCGCATGCGGCAAGGCGGAGCCGCCCGCCGCGCCGCCGCCGCCGGCAGTGGATGTGGTGACGCTGCAGGCACGCCCGATGGCGGTAAGCAGCGAACTGCCCGGGCGCATCGAACCGGTTCGGGTGGCCGAGGTGCGGGCGCGGGTTCCCGGCATCGTGCTCAAGCGCAATTTCCGTGAGGGCGCGGACGTGAAGGCCGGCGATGCCCTGTTCCAGATCGATCCCGCGCCCCTGCAGGCGGCGCTGTCTCGCGCCGAAGGCGAACTGGCCCGCGCCGAAGCCGCGCTGTCCGACGCCGAGGCGGTGGCGCGCCGGTACGCGCCGCTGGTCGAGATCGATGCCGTGAGCCGGCAGGATTTCGACACGGCGCAGGCGACGCTGAAGGGCGCGCAGGCGGCGCGCCGCAGCGCGGCCGCCGAGGTCCGCACGGCGCGCCTGAATCTGGACTATGCGACGGTACGGGCCCCGATTGCGGGGCGCATCGGCCGTGCGCTGGTCACCGAAGGGGCGCTGGTGGGACAGGGCGAGGCGACGCCGATGGCGACCATCCAGCAGCTCGATCCGGTCTACGTCGACTTCAAACAGCCTGTGGCCGACGTGCTGCGCATGCGGGAAGGGTTGGAGCAGGGACGCCTGCAGCCGGACGCGCAATCCGGCGTGCCCATCGTGGCCACCATCGAGGGCACCGACAGGAAGCGCGAGGGGCGCCTGCTGTTCTCGGACATCTCGGTCGATCCGGGCACGGGGCAGGTGTCGCTGCGGGGCCAGTTGCCCAACGCGGACGGCCTGCTGCTGCCCGGCATGTACGTGCGGGTGCAGGTCACGCACGCCGTTGACCCGGCCGCCCTGCTGGTGCCGCAACGGGCGGTACGCCGCAGTGCCGATGGCAAGGCGCAACTGCTGGTCGTCGGCAAGGACGATGTGGCTCAGGCCCGGCAGGTACGCACCGGCCGCATGCTGGGGGGCGAATGGCAGATCGTGGAAGGCCTCGCGCCCGGCGACCGGATCGTGGTGGGCGGCGAGGCGAACGCGGGACAGAAGGTGACCGTCACCCCTGTCGCGCCGCCGGGAAAGCGGGCCGCCGGCGCCGAACCCGTGCAGGCCGGTCCGGCCGATCGCGGCTGACCACCCGGACGCCGCGCCACTGAACACACATCATGCTGCCAAGATTTTTCATACACCGCCCCAACTTCGCCTGGGTGCTGGCGATTTTCATCGTGCTGGCCGGATTGCTGGCGGCCCCGTCGCTGCCCGTGTCGCAGTACCCCACGGTGGCGCCGCCGCAGATCTCCATCACCGCCATGTACCCGGGCGCGTCCGCCACCACGCTGGTGGACTCGGTGACCAGCGTCATCGAGGAAGAGCTCAACGGCGCCAAGGGGATGCTGTACTACGACTCGTCCAGCAGCTCCGCCGGCATCGCGGAAATCACGGTCACGTTCGCGCCGGGCGTGAACCCGGACCTTGCCCAGGTGGATGTGCAGAACCGGATCAAGCAGGCCGAGGCACGCCTGCCGGCGGCCGTCACGCGCCAGGGCCTGCGCACCGAGCAGGTCAGCGCGGGCTTCCTGCTGGTGTACGCGATCAACTTCAAGGGCGACGACGCCGGCAAGGACATGGTGACGCTGGCCGACTACGCGGCGCGGCGGATCAACAACGAGATCCGCCGCGTGCCAGGCGTCGGCAAGGTGCAGTTCTTCGGTGCCGAAGCCGCGATGCGGGTATGGATCGATCCGCAGAAGCTCTTGGGCTACGGGCTTTCCGTGGCCGATGTCAACGAGGCGATCGCCGCGCAGAACGTGCAGGTGCCGGCCGGCAGTTTCGGCAGCCGGCCGGGCAGCGCCGAGCAGGAGCTGACCGCCACCATCGCGGTCAAGGGCATGCTGGCCACCACCGAGGAATTCGGTGCCATCGTGCTGCGCGCCAATCCGGACGGCTCGAAGGTCACCGTGGCGGACGTCGCGCGGCTGGAGGTCGGCCTGCAGGACTACAACTTCGACATGCTGACCAGCGGCAAGCGCGCCGTCGGCGCCGCGGTGCAGCTGCGCCCGGGCGCCAACGCGCTCGAAACGGCGCGCGGCGTCAAGGCACGGCTGGACGAGCTGTCGAAATCCTTTCCCGAGGACATCGAGTACTCGATCCCGTATGACACCTCGCGCTTCGTGGAGGTGGCGATCGAGAAGGTCATCCACACGCTGCTCGAAGCGGTGGTGCTGGTCTTCCTGGTGATGCTGCTGTTCCTGCAGAACCTGCGCTACACGCTGATTCCGACCATCGTCGTGCCGGTATGTTTGGGCGGGACGCTGGCCGTCATGTACGCGCTGGGCTTCTCGGTCAACATGATGACCATGTTCGGCATGGTGCTGGCCATCGGCATCCTCGTCGACGATGCCATCGTCGTCGTGGAGAACGTCGAGCGCATCATGGCGGACGAGGGGCTGGGACCGGTGCAGGCCACCGCCAAGGCGATGAGCCAGGTGTCCGGTGCCATCGTCGGCATCACGCTGGTGCTGGCCGCGGTGTTCCTGCCACTGGCCTTCATGTCGGGATCGGTGGGGGTGATCTACCGCCAGTTCTCGCTGTCTCTTGCGGTCTCGATCCTGTTCTCCGGCTTTCTCGCCCTCACATTGACGCCGGCGCTCTGCGCGACCTTGCTCAAACCGATTCCGGCCGGGCACCACGAGGAAAAGCGCGGTGTATTCGGCTGGTTCAACCGCAAGTTCGGCGCCCTCACGGAGCGCTTTACCGTGCTGAACGCGAAGCTGCTGCGCCGCGCCGGCCGCTGCATGATCGTCTACGGTCTGGTGGTCGGCCTGCTGGCGTTTCTCTATGCGCGGCTGCCGGAGTCCTTCGTGCCCATCGAAGACCAGGGCTACTTCGTGGTGGACGTGCAACTGCCGCCGGGCGCCACGTACCAACGCACCGAGGCCGTGGTCAAGGAACTGGAGGGCCATCTGCTCGCGCGCAAGGCAATGGCGTCGACGACGATGGTGCTGGGCTTCAGCTTCTCGGGCAGCGGACAGAACGCCGCGCTGGGTTTCCCCACGTTGACCGACTGGTCCGAACGGGGCGGCGGCGAACGCGCCAGCGACGAGGTCGCCGCCTTCAACGCGAAGTTCGCGGGAATGAAGGAGGCGCGGGTGATGGCGGTGGATCCCCCGCCGATCGAAGGCCTGGGCAATGCCAGCGGCTTCGCGCTGCGGCTGCAGGACCGGGGCGGCGTGGGCCATGCCGCGCTGATGGCGGCACGCGATACGCTGCTGAGCCAGGCCAACGCTTCGCCGGTGCTGGCCTACGCGATGATGGAAGGCCTGGAGGACGCGCCGCAACTGCGCATCGACGTCGACCGCGACAAGGCCGAGGCGCTTGGCGTGGGCTTCGAGGCCATCAACACCGCGCTCTCCAGTGCGTATGGCTCGGCAACGGTGGGCGACTACGCCAACGTGGGCCGCCTGCAGCGCGTGGTGGTCCAGGCCGACGTGCGCGACCGCATGACGCCGGAGGCGCTGCTGGCGCTGAACGTGCCCAATACGCGCGGCGAGCAGGTCCCGCTGAGCGCCTTCGCCACGCCGGCGTGGGAGATCGGGCCGGTGCAGGTGTCGCGCTACAACGGCTATCCGGCCGTCAAGATCATCGGCGACGCCAGGCCGGGCTTCAGTACCGGCGAGGCGATGGCGGAGATCGAACGCATCGCGGCGGGCCTGCCCGCCGGTATCGGCTACGACTGGACCGGATTGTCGTATCAGGAGCGGCAGGCCGGGGCGCAGGCGCCGCTGTTGCTCGCGCTGTCGTTCCTGGTGGTGTTCCTGCTCCTGGTCGCGCTGTACGAGAGCTGGGCCATCGCGGGCGCCGTGATGCTGATCGTGCCGATCGGGGCGCTGGGGTCGGTGCTGGCCGTCAATGCCGTCGGCATGCCCAACGACGTGTATTTCAAGGTGGGCCTGATCACCATCATCGGCCTCGCGGCGAAGAACGCCATCCTGATCGTGGAGTTCGCCAAGTCGTTGCGCGAACAGGGCATGCCGCTGCTCGACGCCGCGCTGGAAGCGAGCCGGCTGCGCTTCCGTCCGATCGTCATGACATCGATGGCGTTCATCCTCGGCGTCGTGCCGCTGGCGATTGCCACCGGAGCCGGGGCGGCCAGCCAACGTGCGATCGGTACCGGCGTCATCGGCGGCATGCTGACGGCGACCACGTTGGGCGTCGTGTTCGCGCCGGTCTTCTTCGTCTGGGTGCTCTCGCGCTTCCGGCGCTATCGCGACGGCGCGCGCCCCGCCTCCCCGACCGGGAACACGACGAGCGAGGGGGCCCGATGAAGCGCAAGCGAATGTCGACGATGCTGCCGTGGCCGGTGCTCGCCGCCGCCGCGCTGGTGGCGGGTTGCTCGCTCGCGCCGGTGTACGAACGCCCCGCCTCGCCCGTGCCAACGCAATGGGCCTCCGGCCAGGCGAGCGCAAACGAGCCGCACGCCGGGCCCGTGGCACCCTCCGCGGCGCGCGTGCTGCAATGGCAGCAATTCATCGTGGACGACGAGTTGCGCCGGCTGGTCGCGACGGCCATCGGGAACAATCGCGGTCTGCGCCAGGCGATGCTCGATATCGAGGCCGCGCGGGCCGTGTACCGGGTGCAGCGCGCCGAACGCGTTCCCGCAATCCAGGCGGAGGCGGGCGGCAGCAGGCAACGCCTGGCGGAGGACCTGCGCCAGGCGGGCGTGGCGCCGGTCCAGCAGGCCGTGCAGGCCACGGCGGCCCTGCCGGCGTTCGAACTCGATCTGTTCGGGCGCGTGCGCAACCTGTCGGACGCGGCGCTGCGCGAATACCTGGCCACCGAGGAGGCGGCCCGCGGCGTCCGTGTCAGCCTGATCGCGGAGGTCGTGCAGGCTTATCTGGCGCGGGACGGCGCGCGGCGCCGGCACCTGCTCACGATGCAGACGCTGCGGGCGCGGGAAGCGTCCCTGCGCCTGATCGCGCAACGGCGCCAGGCCGGCACCGCCACCGCGCTGGACTTCTTCGAGGCGAGCGCGCTGACCGACCAGGCGCGTGCCGATCTGGAGAGGACCGACCGCGAAGTGCGGCAGGCCTCCAATGCGCTCGGGCTGCTCGTGGGCGTCCCGGATGCGGTACCGACGTTGCCCGACGCGCCGCGCGACGACCTGCTGCTGGTGCAGCGGCTGGCGGCGGGGACCCCATCGGACCTGCTGGCGGACCGTCCCGACATCCGCGCGGCGGAACAGCGCCTGCGTGCCCGCCACGCGGACATCGGCGCCGCGCGGGCCGCTTTCTTCCCGCGCATTACCCTGACCGGCATGTTCGGCAGCGCCAGCGACGAGCTCTCCGGCCTGTTCGGCGCGGGCCAGGCGGTGTGGTCGTTCGCACCGCAGCTGACCCTGCCGATCTTCTCCGGCGGCCGCAATGTCGCTAACCTCGACCTCGCCCAGGCGCGCCGGGACATGGCCGTGGCCGAGTACGAGAAGACCATCCAGATCGCGTTCCGGGAAGTCTCGGATGCGCTTGCCGCGGGCGACACGCTGCGCCGCGAGGAGATCGCGCGGCGCGCTGCCGCGCAGACCAGCGAGCAGACGCTGCGGCTGTCCGAGGCGCGCTATCGGGCCGGCGTCGACGACCACCTGCGCTACCTGGAGGCACAGCGCAGCCACTACGCGGCGCAGACCGCGTTGATCGAGGTGGCCGTCCAGCGACAAAGCGCCCTGGCTGCGTTGTTTCGCGCGCTCGGGGGCGGGTGGGCAGCCGACGAACCGCCGATGTCCGGCGCGATGCCGGCTGCCCCGCGCCCGCCCGCATAGCCGCGCCTCGGACTAGATCGCGCCCGCCTTGCTCAATGCGGCCAGGTCGCCGTCGGTCAGGCCCAGCGCCCCGAACACCTCGGCGTTGTGTTCGCCGACCGCCGGCCCCGAGCGCGGCGGCGGGGGCGCGAAGCCCGAGAAACGGGGCACCGCGCACGGTGCCGGGATCGAACCCAGTTCCGGATCGGGCAGCCGCACGATGGCCTCGCGCGCGCGCAGGTGCGGGTCGGCCATGACGTCGGCGATGCTGCATACCTTGCTGAAAGGCACCCCGCGCGGCTCCAGCGCCGCGGCGACCGCGGCGTACGGCTGCGCGCCAAACCAGTCGGCGATGGCGCGGTCCAGGGTGTCGAGGTGGCGAATGCGGGCCGGGTTGGTGGCAAAGCGCGCGTCGCCCGCCATCTCGGGCCGGCCGATGGCCTCGCACAGGCGCCGGAAGGTGGACTCGGACGAGGCCACCAGCGAGACCCACTCGCCGTCTGCGGTTCGGTACATATTGGAGGGCGCGGTGTAGGTGGCGCGGTTGCCGGCGCGCTGGCGCGCGACGCCGAGCTGTTCGTGCTCCACCGCAAGCGGCTCCAGCAGGCGCAGCAGCGCCTCGGTGGCGGACAGATCGATCTCGCGGCCGCGCTGGTCGGGGGCGCGCCGCTGGTCCGCCACGGCGGCCGCGATCGCGAACCCGCCGAACAGCCCCGCGATCATGTCGCCCACCGGGTAGTTCATGTGCATGGGGCTGCCCTCGACCTCGCCGCTCAGGTTGGTGAAGCCGCTCATCGCCTCGAACACGCGCGCAAAGCCCGGCCGCTCGGCATAGGGCCCGGTCTGGCCGAAGCCGGTCAGCCGCAGCACCGTAAGCCGGGGGTTGGCCGCGTGCAGCGTGTCCAGGTCCAGCCCCCAGCGCGCCATGGTGCCGGTGCGGAAATTCTCCACCAGCACGTCGAACTGCGGCAGCAGCCGCAGGAACAGCTCGCGCCCTTCCGGCGTGCGCACGTCCAGCGAAATGCCGCGCTTGCCGCGGTTGGTCACCTTCCAGTACAGCGGCATGCCGTCCTTGACCGGCGCGAGCCCGCGCAGCGGATCGCTGCCGTCGGGCAGTTCCAGCTTGACCACGTCGGCGCCCATGTCGGCACATAGCGTCGCGGCGAAGGGGCCCGCCACGACGGTGGCCATGTCCAGGATCCTGACGCCGCTGAGCGGTCCTGCCTGTGCGCCTGGCGGCTGCGTCTCGGGGTGGGTAGTCATGTCGTGAGCCTGCTTCGTCAATCGATCCGGCCAGCCTGGCAGCGGGGCGGACCGGAAGCAAGCACGGTTTCGCACAGCGAAACCGTCGTGCTACAACGTTGACTCTCCCCTCGCCGGAACCGAGCATGACTCCCAACGACAGCAAGCCCGCCATGGAACCGAACGCACCGCCGGGGCTGGCCAGCGCCGAGGAACTGGCCAGCGACAGGCAGTTCGCCACCAACCTCGCCCGCGGCCTGGATGTATTGCGCGCCTTCACGCCCGGCAGTCCGGTGCTCGGCAACCAGGACATCGTCGCGCGCACCGGACTGCCCAAGGCGACGGTATCGCGGCTGACCTACACGCTGACCCTGCTGGGCTTTCTCAGCCGCGTGCCGGGCAGCCAGCGCTATCGCCTCGGCGCGGGGGTGCTGTCGCTGGCTTATCCGATGCTGGCGGGACTGTCGATCCGGCAGATCGCCCGTCCCTACATGGAAGCGATCGCCCGCGAGACCGGCTGCACGGTGAACCTGGGCATGCGCGACCGGCTGGCCGCGGTGTACGTGGACACCTGCCGGGTCGATCCCGGCAACGTCTACCAGCCGGACATCGGCAGCTCGCGCCCGCTGCTGGCGACGTCGATCGGGCGCGCGGTGCTGCTGGGCTGCGCGGCGGAGGAGCGCACCGCGATCCTGAACCGGCTGCGGGTGGACGACGCGGAGCGGTTCGCGCGGGAAAAGCCGATGTGGCTCGACGACTGCCGGCATTTTCAGGCGCATGGCTTCTGCCTGAGCCGGGGCGAGTGGCGCAGCGACATCCATGCGATAGCCGCGCCGCTGCGCCAGGGGCTGCATCAGGACGCGTTTGCGATCAATTGCACCGTGTCCGCGGCGCGGGACAGGGGGAGCCTGCTGGTGCGCGAGGTGGCGCCGCGGATGCTGGAGGCAGTGAAACAGATCGAGCTGGCCTGCACGAGGTAGGAGACAAATACCGCTCCCGTGCAGTCGCCGGCAATTGGAACAGTGTCCCGCAGAGGGCGCACGGTATCGACGAAACGGAGACAGGCATGGAGCGAAACACGAATGGAGGCCGCCGGCGCTTGCTGACGGCATTGGGCGCCGCGGCGCTGGCGGGCGCCGCGCCCGCGTGGGGACAGGCGGCCGCGGGGGCGGATGCGGCCGGTTGGCCGGAGCGGCCGATCCGGCTGATCGTGCCGTTCTCGGCCGGCGGCGTGGTCGACCTGGTGGCCCGTACCACGGGCGAGAAGATGGCCGCGAGCCTGAAGCAGCCGGTCATCGTCGAGAACAAGACCGGTGCGGGCGGCTCCATCGGCACCGATATCGTGGGCAAGTCCGCGCCGGACGGCTATACCGTGCTGGCGGTCAGCCCCAGCCATGCGGTGGGACCGCTGCTGAACCAGAGCATCTCGTGGAACGCCGAGCGCGACTTCCGCGCCATCGGCGGCTTCGGCATGATCCCGAACGCCATCGTCGTGCCGGCCTCGTCCCCGTACAAGACGCTGCGCGAGCTGATCGAGGCGGCCCGCAGGCAGCCGGACAGCATCACCTACGCCAGCGCGGGCATCGGCACGTCCAACCATCTGTCCGCCGAGCTGCTGGCGCAGATGGCCGGCGTCAGGATCACGCATGTGCCGTACAAGGGCCAGCCCGAGGCACTGAGCGACGTGCTCGGTGCCCGTGTGTCCATGATGGCGCTGACGGTCGCCATCGCACAGCAGCAGGTGAAGTCCGGCAAGCTGCGCGCGCTGGCGGTGACGTCGGCCAAACGGTCCGCCACGATGCCGGAGGTGCCAACGGTGGCCGAGGCGGCGGGTCTGGCCGGCTACGAAGTCGGGGCATGGTTCGGCATGGTCGTGCCCGCCAAGACGCCGGACGCGGTCGTCCGCAAGCTCTCCGATGCCGCCGCCAGGGCGGTTGCTCAGCCGGAGACCGTCGCGCGGCTGACCGAGCTGGGCATGGACGTCGCGCCCCAATCCGCCGCGGCATTCGACCGCTACGTGGGCGCCGAGACGCGCAAATGGGCCAGGGTGCTCAAGGCCGCGGGCGTCAATCCGCAATAGCGTTCCGCCGCGTCTTCCCGAACCTTCCAACCATCGCGAGCATTGCCATGATTACCGATCCCCAACGCATGCAGGACCTGCTTGCCGAACTGCGACGCTTCGTGCTCCAGACCTGCATTCCGCTCGAGGCCCAGATCGACCGCGAGGACGTGATTCCCGAACCCGTGGTCGACGGCATGCGCGCGCTCGGCCTGTTCGGCCACAGCATTCCGCGCGAATACGGGGGCGGCGGGCTCACCTCCGAGGAACTGTCGCTGGTCAATATCGAGGTTTCGCAGGCGGCCACCGTGTTCCGCGCGCGCTTCGGCGGCAATACCGGCATCGCCTCCGAATCGCTGATCGCCGACGGCACGCCCGACCAGAAGCAGCGTTATCTGCCGCGGCTCGCGAGCGGCGAGCTGACCGGCTGCTTCGCGCTGACCGAGCCCGAGGCCGGGTCGGACGCCACCTCGCTGCGGACCACGGCGGTGCGCGACGGCGACCACTACGTGCTCAACGGCGCCAAGTGCTTCATCACCAATGCGCCCATCGCCGACCTCTTCACGGTGTTCGCGCGCAGCGAGCCCGATATCGCCGGCGCCCACGGCATCAGCGCCTTCCTGATCGAGCGGGGCACGCCGGGGCTGTCCACCGGCGAGCCGGAACGCAAGATGGGCCAACACGGCTCGCCGGTGGGCGACGTGTATCTGCGGGACTGCCGCGTGCCTGCCTCGGCGATCCTTGGCGGCGAGCCCGGGCGCGGCTTCAGGTCGGCGATGAAGGCGCTGAACAAGCAGCGCATCAACCTCGCGGGCCTGTGCGTGGGCCCCGCCATCCGGCTGGTCGACGAGATGGTGCGCTACGCCGCGCAGCGCCAGCAGGGCGGCCGGGCCATCGCCGACTACCAGCTCGTGCAGCAGATGATCGCCGACAGCAATACGGAGCTGCACGCGGCGCGCGCGCTGGTACTGGAAACCGCCCGCAAGCGCGACGCCGGGGAAGACGTGACCATGGAGGCTTCGATGTGCAAGATGTTCGCCTCCGAGATGTGCGGCCGGGTGGCGGACCGCGCGGTGCAGGTGTTCGGCGGCAGCGGCTATATGGCGCGCACGGTGGCCGAGCGCTTCTATCGGGATGTGCGGGTGTTCCGGCTGTACGAGGGCACCACGCAGATCCACCAGCTCAATATCGCCAAGCGGACGCTGGCGGCGCGCGCTGCGGCGCTGGCCGACGGGCCGGTAGGCCGCTAGCGGGCGGCGGCAGGGTGGGGCGCTGTTGGCTCGAAGCCACGCGGATTTTCCGGGCGGATCACGGTGGAACAAGGGTTTGCGGGCGATAAGTCTTATATAAGATATAAGACGTTTGACCAATGTCCCCGCAGCGCTTAAAATCGCGGCAAAACAAGTTTTGCCGCGTCCCCGGCACACGGGCGGCGCGTCGATCGTCACCCGCAACCGCAACAACTCACCCGCAGGTCCTCATGCTAGAAACCTATCGCGCCCATGTCGCCGAACGCGCCGCGCTTGGCATCCCCCCTCTGCCGCTTTCTCCCAAGCAGACCGCGGAGCTGATCGAACTGCTGAAGAATCCCCCGGCGGGCGAAGAGCAGACGCTGCTGGACCTGATCACCCACCGCGTGCCGGCCGGCGTGGACGACGCCGCGAAGGTCAAGGCCTCGTACCTGGCCGCCGTGGCGCTGGGCAAGGAAGCCTGCCCGCTGATCGACCGCGCCCGCGCTACCGAGCTGCTGGGCACGATGCTGGGCGGCTACAACATCTCGCCGCTGATCGAGCTGCTGGATGACGCCGACGTCGGCTCGGTCGCCGCCGATGCGCTGAAGAAAACCCTGCTGATGTTCGATGCCTTCCACGACGTCAAGGAAAAGGCCGACAAGGGCAACGCCAACGCGCGCGCCGTGCTGCAAAGCTGGGCCGATGCCGAATGGTTCACCAGCCGTCCGGAAGTGCCGCAGAGCCTGACGATCACGGTGTTCAAGGTGCCGGGCGAGACCAATACCGACGACCTGTCGCCGGCTCCGGACGCGACCACCCGCCCCGACATCCCGATGCACGCGCTCGCGATGCTGAAGAACAAGCGCGAAGGCGCGGCGTTCCAGCCCGAGGAAGACGGCAAGCGCGGCCCGATCAAGTTCATCGAGTCGCTGAAGGAAAAGGGCCACCTGGTCGCCTACGTGGGCGATGTGGTCGGCACCGGCTCCAGCCGCAAGTCGGCCACCAACTCGGTGCTGTGGTTCACCGGCGAAGACATCCCCTTCGTGCCGAACAAGCGCTTCGGCGGCGTGTGCCTGGGCAGCAAGATCGCCCCGATCTTCTACAACACGATGGAAGACGCCGGCGCGCTGCCGATCGAGCTCGACGTGTCGAAGATGGAAATGGGCGATGTGGTCGAACTGCGCCCGTATGACGGCAAGGCCCTGAAGAACGGCGAAGTGATCGCCGAGTTCGAGGTCAAGTCCGACGTGCTGTTCGACGAAGTGCGCGCCGGCGGCCGCATTCCGCTGATCATCGGCCGCGGCCTGACCGCCAAGGCGCGCGAGGCGCTGGGCCTGGCGCCCTCGACGCTGTTCCGCCTGCCGAAGGACCCGGCCGATACGGGCAAGGGCTTCTCGCTGGCCCAGAAGATGGTCGGCCGCGCCTGCGGCCTGCCCGAAGGCAAGGGCGTGCGTCCGGGCACCTACTGCGAACCGAAGATGACCTCCGTCGGCTCGCAGGACACCACCGGCCCGATGACCCGCGACGAGCTGAAGGACCTGGCATGCCTGGGCTTCTCGGCCGATCTGGTGATGCAGTCGTTCTGCCACACCGCCGCCTATCCGAAGCCGGTCGACGTGAAGACGCACCACACGCTGCCGCAGTTCATCAGCACCCGCGGCGGCATCTCGCTGCGCCCGGGCGACGGCGTCATCCACTCGTGGCTGAACCGCATGCTGCTGCCCGACACCGTCGGCACCGGCGGCGACTCGCACACGCGCTTCCCGATCGGCATCAGCTTCCCGGCCGGCTCGGGCCTGGTCGCGTTTGCCGCCGCCACCGGGGTGATGCCGCTGGACATGCCGGAATCGGTGCTGGTCCGCTTCAAGGGCGAACTGCAACCGGGCGTGACGCTGCGCGACCTGGTCAACGCGATCCCGCTGTACGCGATCAAGCAGGGCCTGCTGACGGTCGCCAAGCAAGGCAAGAAGAACATCTTCTCCGGCCGCATCCTCGAAATCGAGGGCCTGCCGAACCTGAAGGTGGAACAGGCCTTCGAGCTGTCGGACGCCTCCGCCGAGCGTTCGGCCGCGGGCTGCTCGGTGCGCCTGAACAAGGAACCGATCATCGAGTACATCCAGAGCAACATCACGCTGCTCAAGTGGATGATCGCCCAGGGCTACCAGGATGCGCGCAGCATCGCCCGCCGCATCAAGGCCATGGAAGCCTGGCTGGCCGATCCGAAGCTGCTCGAGCCGGACGCCGATGCGGAATACGCCGCCGTCATCGAGATCGACCTGGCCGACGTGCACGAGCCCATCGTGGCCTGCCCGAACGACCCGGACGATGTGAAGACGCTGTCGGATGTCGCTGGCGCCAAGATCGACGAAGTGTTCATCGGCAGCTGCATGACCAACATCGGCCACTTCCGCGCGGCATCCAAGCTGCTCGAGGGCAAGCGCGATATCCCGGTCAAGCTGTGGGTGGCCCCGCCGACCAAGATGGACCAGAAGCAACTGACCGAGGAAGGCCACTACGGCGTGCTCGGCGTGGCTGGCGCGCGCATGGAAATGCCGGGCTGCTCGCTGTGCATGGGCAACCAGGCGCAGGTGCGCGAAGGCGCCACGGTGATGTCGACCAGCACGCGGAACTTCCCGAACCGCCTGGGCAAGAACACCAACGTGTACCTTGGCTCCGCCGAACTGGCCGCGATCTGCTCGCGCCTTGGCCGCATCCCGACCAAGGACGAGTACATGGCCGACATTGGCGTCATCAACGCGAATGGCGACAAGATCTACAAGTACATGAACTTCGACCAGATCGAGGACTTCAAGGACGTGGCGGACACGGTGGCGGTGTAAGTCGTCGCTGTCGAGCTGCACGCCGAAAGCCGCCCGGTGTATGCCGGGCGGTTTTTTTTTGCCGCGACAGGGCTGGGCAACGCGGTTCACCCAACCAGCAACACCACCCCGCAAACGACCAGTGCCCCTGTCCACACCAGATCCACATTGACCCATCCCGTGCGCAGAAACGCGAGCCCGATCCGGTCGTAGACCAGCAGCGCGATGGCCGCGATGGCGAGCAGCATGGCGAGGCTGTGCAGGCCCAGCGCGAGCACGGCGGGAAGGATGGGGCCGCTCGCCGCGCCCGCCGCCGAGGTGCACAGCGGCAGCAGCACCGGTACCAGCATCAGGCCTGCACCATGGGCGCCGGCCATCATGAAGGACCACAGCGCGAGCCCCGCCATGCCGGTGCGCATGCCGATGCGCGGGCGGCGGCGATGGCCGCGCAGCAGGTGCCACAGCGCCCAGCCGATCAGCACGGCGCCGCCCGCGCGCGCGAACAGTTCGCGGTCCAGCAGGTTGCCCAGCGCCACCGCCCCGGCCAGTACGAGGCCGACGGCCAGTGCATGGCCCAGCGCGATCGGCAGCAGCGACAGCAGCACGACGCGGCGGCCGCGATGCAGGCCCAGCGCGACGGCGAACAGCCAGCCCATCGCGGGGTTCAGTCCGTGGAACAGGCCCAGCGCGGCGACGGTCAGCCAGGGCCACCATGCCGCCCATGCCGTGGCCGGATCGCCGAGCGAGGGATTTGCCGCATCGAACATCGCCGCGCCATCACGGGTAGCAATACGAGTCCGAGGAGCAGTCGCCGCCCTGCAGGCGGATCTGGTGCGGGCGATGGCCCTCGGGCCAAGCGAGGAAGAAGCGCGGGTCGAACTCGATGCCGCCGTCGGGACCGGCATCGAGCTTGACCATCCAGCCGTCGAGTCCTTCCGGATAGAACTGCGGGTCCACCGCGCCATAGAGCGAGTTGGTGAAGTACACGCGCCGGCCATCGCGGCTGACCTCGACCATCTGCGGGCCGCCGTTCAGCGCCCCGTTGCCCGCGCCCGGGTGCGAGGCGCGCGACACGATGCCGCCGATGCGCACCTTGCCCGTCAGCTTCGGCGCGAACGGGTCGGACACGTCGTATTGCAGCATGTCGCCGGTGGCCCAGCACGATACGTAGAGGAAGCGGTCGTCCATCGACAGGTCGATGTCGGTGACGAGCGGCGGGACCGCGCTGAAGCTCTGGAGCATCGGGGGCAACTGGGCGGGATCGGCCGGCTCGGCGGGGATCTCGATGATCTTGCGCACCGCCCAGTGGTTGCCCTCGCGATACCAGACCCAGATGGATGACGACAGGTCCTTCAGGCTGATCACGCAGTTGACGAAGCCATAGGCCTTGGTGGGATCGTGCGCCGGGCGCAGCTCGAACACCAGCTGGTGCTCCTCGCCGAAATCGATTTCCTGCACGTGCTTGCGCTGGGTCATGTCCCAGAAATGCAGGCGGCGGCCGTAGCGGCTGCCGAGCAGGATGTCGGGGACCAGTCCTTCCTCGAACATGTCGGGCGTGCCCCATTCGCTGGTGACGAGCGTGTCGTGGCCAAGATGCCACCAGCCGTCATAGGCGAAATGCTGCGAGCCGCGGTCCACCTCCCACTGGCCCAGCGGCTCGAAGCTCTGCGGGTCCAGCAGCGCGATGCCGCCCGGGCCCTTGCCCTCGGCATTGCCCAGCGCGGTCACGAAGATGCCGCCGGGGCCGCAATGCACCGTGTGCGGCCGCGTGTAGCCAGTGCGCTCGGCCAGCGTGTCGGGCTCGATCACCTTGACGATCTGCGGCTTGCGCGGGTCCGGCTTGGTGTCGACGATATAGATGCGCGAGGAGCGCAGGCCCGGCACCACGAGGTAGCGCCGTTCCATGTGCGGATGCGGCGCGTTCGGACACAGGCATGAGGAGCAGGCGTTCCACCCGAAATGGTGCAGCTCGTCGCCGGCATGCGGCATGGCGAGCTGGCCGACGATGTTGGCGTAGGTCGGCGATGCGGGGTCGACGTCCACCACGGCCAGGCCGTCGGGCCGGCTTCGCGTGGGATCGAACATCGCCACATAGGCCAGGGTTTCGGCGGGCGCCTTCGCCGCCATTCTGGGGGACGGGTAAAAACTGGGATCGGGCTTCCACGTGGCCATGTCGCACCTCCGCTAAAGAGGCTTTGACTATAGGCCACGCACGGCAAGAAAAAAGCCGGCCAGGGCCGGCTCGCGGGCCGCGGACGCCCGCCTGTCTTCGTGGCCTCGTCAGCCCTCGAGGCTCCGCTGGCGCGCGGCACGCGGCCCAAACAACCGCGTTTCCAGCCGCCAGACGGCATAACCCATGCCAACCCCGAGCGCATCGGCCACGAGGTCGATCCAGTCGGCGAAGCGGTCGGGCGTGAAGGACTGCAGCACCTCGATCAGGCCTCCGTAGGCGACCACCCCCACCAGCACCGCCGCGACATGCCGCGGATAGGCGCGCAGCCCCAGCCAGCCGAGCACGGCGAAGCCGAGCAGATGGTTGCTCTTGTCCCATCCGGTGGAGGGCAGGGGCGTTGCCGGCGGCAGCAGCGACAGCACCAGCACGCTGAGCGCGCACAGCGCGAACAGCCAGCGCCAGGGCAGGGACGGGCGGGCGGCAGGTTGTGTTGGCATGAGGTCGGGCAAAGTCGAAGGGGTGGAAAGGCGTGAGGGGCGCAGGTTCGCTACGGGGCTCAAGACTGCGCGGCGCCGGCCGATATGAGTCGGTAAAGATGGAGATTCTATGCCCTTCGACCCCGCCGTCCGGCAGCAGCTTGCCGCGGAAGTCGCCGGCTTTTGTTCGGCACCGCACTGCCGGATCCTGGTGGGCATTCCCGGCGTGCCGGGATACGGCCCCAATTTCGGCGACGGCGCGCATATCGCCGGCAGCGGGCTGTCCGCGCCCCGGCACGACATCGACATGGACGGCGACGTGCGCGAATCGGCGGCCAACGGCATCTGGCTGTGCCCGACTTGCCACCGCAAGGCCGACCGTTTCCCCGAGCAATATCCGGCCGCGCTGCTGCATCAGTGGAAGGCGGAGACCATCGAGTGGCTGGCGCAGCGGCGCCTCAACCCCACGCCGCCCACCGGGTTTGCCGATCTGGCCCAGCAGCTGCAGACCGCGCGCGCCTACCTGAACGACCAGGAGAAAGTGCGTACCGAACTACGCGCGCTGCTGACCGCGTGGCCCGGGCCGTTCCGCCGCGGCGTGGTGGTCTCGGAGCATCTGGCCAGCGAGGTCAATCATTTCTTTGTGCCCGGCTTTGGCCGGCTGCTGCGGGAGGACTATCACTGGTGCCTCGCTCCCGAGCTGCGGGCGAGGCAATGGGAACTGGGCCGCCTGCTGCTGTGCGTGGCGCAGGCACCGCAGTTCCGGCACCGGATGGCGAACCGGGAAGTTTCGTTTGCCTTCACCGGCCAGCCGCCCGACGAGGAATATCCGGACCCAGCGGCATCGGCGGTGGTCTGCTACCTGAGCTTTTTCCAGGAGTTCAGCCACTACGTGTTCGCGCAGCGGGTGCCGAGCTTCGGCCAGTTTCCCCGGCGTCCCGGCGGCTTCTAGCGACGCCATGACGAGCGCGGGAACGCCACCGACCACGGCATGGCGCTCCCGCAGGCACGGCGCTTACGTACGGGTCAGCTGATCCCGGATCGGCAGCGAGCGGATGCGCTTGCCAGTAGCGGCGAAGATCGCGTTGCACAGCGCGGGCGCGATCGGCGGCACCGGCGGCTCCCCGACGCCGCCAGCCGGCACGTCGAAGTCGTTGCCCACCAGCCACGTGCGGATGGCACGGGGCGCGGCCGTGGCACGCAGCACCTCGAAGTCGTGAAAGTTGCTCTGCTGCACGCGGCCGTCCTTGAACGTGATCTCGCCGGACAGCGCCAGGCTCACGCCCATGGTCGCGCCGCCTTCGACCTGCGAGCGGATGCGCTCGGGGTTGACCTGGGGACCGCAATCGATCGCCATGTCGATGCGCGGAATCGTCAGCTCGCCCTTCGGGCCGACCGCGACCTCGACGACGGCGGCGACATAGGACATGAAGCTGTAGGCAATGGCGATGCCCAGGCCATGCCCCTTCGGCAGCTTGCGGCCCCAGCCGGCGCGCCTGGCCGCTTCCTCCACCACGCGGCGCATCCGGCCGGTGTCCAGCGGGTACAGCGTCGGCGACTCCGTGTAGTTCCAGTTGTCGGACAGCGTGGCCGGATCGATCCGCCGGGGCGGACCGATCAGCTCCAGCAGATAGTCCTTCGGATCGCGTCCCGCCTTGTGCGCCAGCTCGGCGACGAAGCTCTGCACCGCGAACGCATGCGGGATATTGGACACCGAGCGGAACCAGCCGATGCGGGTGTGCGCCGGCACGTCGGCCGATTCCAGCCGGATGCCGGGGATCACGAAGGGCACGTTGATGGCGCCCATGCCGGCCTCGAACTCCGCCTTGCCCTGGGCACCCACCGCGAACGTGGAGGCGATCGTCGGCGCGGCCGAGCGATGCAGCCACGCCAGCGGGCGGCCGCGCGGGTCCAGCGCCGCTTCCATCCGCTCCACCGAGACCGTGTGGAAGTAGTCGTGATGGATGTCGTCGTCGCGCGTCCACTGCATCTTCACCGGCTTGCCGCCCAGCGCCTTGGACACCAGCGCGGCCTCGGAGACGAAATCCGACATGGACTTGCGGCCAAAGCCGCCGCCCAGCAGCGTGACATGCATCGTCACGTCCTTCGCGGCGAGGCCCACATGCTTGGCCACGCTGTCGCGCGCCCCCTGCGGGTTCTGTACCGGCGCCCACACCTCGCACTTGCCGTCGACGAAGCGGGCGGTGGCCACCGGCGTTTCCATGGTGGCGTGCGCCAGATGCGGGATGTAGTACTCGGCGGCGAGCTTGCGCGAGGGATTGGCGCCGGCAAGCGCCGCCAGCGCGTCGCCCTCGTTGCGCAGCGGCTTGCCCGGGCGCCGGGCCGCGGCTTCCAGCGCCGTGCGGAAGGCCGCCGAGTCATAGCCGGCGTTGGGGCCGTCGTCCCATTCCAGCTTCAATGCGGCGCGGCCCTGCATCGCGGCCCACGTGTTCCTTGCGACCACCGCGACGCCGCCCAGCGGATTGAACAGCGGGGGGCCCTCGTAGCCCTTGAGTTCGATCACGCGCAGCACGCCCGGTACCTTCAGCGCTTCGGTCGCGTCGTAGCCGCGCAGCTTGCCGCCGAACACCGGCGGGCGCGCCATCACGGCGTAGACCATGTCCGGCAGCCGCACGTCGATGCCATAGGTCGCGCGCCCGCGCGCGATGTCGCCGTTGTCGAACGGCATGACCTTGCCCTTGCCGATATAGCGGAACTGGTCGGGCGACTTCAGCGTGAGCTGCCCCGCGGCGGGCACGGGCTGTCTTGCCGCGTCCTGCGCCAGTTCGCCGAAGCCGAAGCGGCGGCCCGTCGGCAGGTGGATGACCTCGTGGTTGCGCGCCTGCACCTCGGCACGCGGCACGCCCCAGCGCGCGGCGGCGGTGGCTTCCAGCATGTGCCGCGCGGACGCGCCCACGCGCCGCATCGGCGCGAGGAAATGGCGGATGCTGCGGGAGCCGTCCACGTTCTGGTTGCCATAGCGCGTCTCGTCGCCGTCCGCCTGGACGATGCGCACGCGGCCCCAGTCCGCTTCCATCTCGTCGGCGACCACCATCGGCAGGCTGGTGCGCGCGCCGGTTCCCATCTCGGCGCGGTGCGCGACGATGGTCACGGCGCCATCGGCGGCGATCGACACGAACACCAGCGGATCGTCGACGGTGCCGCCCGGCATCGAATCGGCGCCGTACGCCTTCGGCTTGGCGCCCTCGTCCGCATGGGCGAGCGACACCAGGCCGCTGGCCTGCACGGCCAGGGTCAGCGCCGCGCCGCCCTGGAGGAAGCGCCGGCGCGCGGGTTTGTCGACGGCCCGCGTGGCTTGGGATGCGTTGGCGAATTCGCTCATGCCTTGCCTCCGCGCAGCGTCGCCGAGGCGGTCTTGATGGCCGCGGTGATGCGGTTGTAGGTGCCGCAGCGGCAGATATTGCCGCTCATGGCGGCCTCGATCTGCTGGTCGCTCGGCTGGGGATTGTCCTTGAGCAGCGCGGTGGCCGTCATGATCTGGCCCGCCTGGCAGTAGCCGCACTGGGCCACGCCGAGTTCGACCCAGGCCGCCTGAACGGCGCGGCCGACGCGGTCGCCTTCCATCGCCTCGATGGTGCTGATCTTCTTGCCCTGGACCGCGGAAATCGGCGTGACGCAGGAGCGCGTGGGCTGGCCGTCGACATGCACCGTACAGGCGCCGCACAGCGCCATGCCGCAGCCGAACTTGGTGCCGGTATAGCCCAGTTCATCGCGCAGGGCCCACAGCAGGGGCGTTTCGGCGGGCAGATCGACCTCGTGGCCTTTGCCGTTGATATCGAGTGTGGTCATCGCACTTCCTGTTCTTTTTGATTGGCGGGGGGCACAGCGGCTGCGGATTATGCCAGCTAGCTGCGTTTCGCGTGGGACAGCGGTCCGCACTCCCGCCCATGCCGCGGCGCGATCTAAGCGTGGGAGTTTCCCAAGGGGCGAAGCGCTGGTGACCGAGGCGCTGCGCCGGCAGCCGTGGGCGCCGGGCCTCGCCCCGCTATCCGAGCACCGACCGGATCGCGGGTTCGAAGCGGGGATCGAGCACCGCGCCGACGTTGAAGCGCGACCATGGCGACACCGCCTCCGAATTGACGCGGAACACCCGGCCGGGCGCGATCACCACCTTGCTCGGCAGCAGGCGTTCGGCCAGCGCGAGCGAATCGTCGACCGCCGGTAGCGCGCCCCACAGATACAGACTCTGCTCCGTCCTGGCGAAGACCGTCGCGTCCAGGTCCTCGAACAGGCGGACCGCCCGCGCGGTGGCATCGGCCAGCCGCGCGCGCAGCCGCGTGATGTAGCGCTGGTAGTGGCCTTCGCTCAGGATCACATCGACGGTGCGTTCGCAATACTCCGAACTGCTCACGTGCACCAGCGCCTTGAGATCGGCCAGGTCGCTCGCCAGGTCGGGATTGCAGGCGATGAAGCCCACGCGCAGCGCCGCCGAGAAGGACTTGGAGAAGCTGCCGATGTAGATGGTGCGCTCGAGCTGGTCGAGCGCCGCGAGCCGGGGCAGCGACGTGGGCTTGAAGTCCGCCAGCGCATCGTTCTCCACCAGCAGCAGGTTGTATTTCTGCGCGAGCTGCAGCACGCGGAAGGCCTTGGCGGCGGAGATGTCCGAGCCCGTCGGGTTGTGCGCCACCGACTGCGTGAAGAACAGGCGCGGCCGCTCCTGCGCCAGCAGCCGCTCCAGCGTTTCCAGGTCCGGACCGTCGGCCAGCCGCGGCACGCCGACGATTCTCGCGCCCGCGAGCTTGAGCTTGCCGAACAGCGGGTAATAGCCGGGGTCGTCCACCAGGACGGTCGCGCCTGCGGGCACGAAGTAGCGGATCACCAGGTCCATGGCATCGTTGGCGCCGTGCGTCAGCACGATGTCGCGCGGTTCGGCGCCGATGCCGAGATCGCCCAGCTTGCGCACCAGATGCTCCCGCAGCGGCCCGTAGCCGAAGCGGCTGCCGTAGCGGAACAGCGTGCCAAGGCCCGTGCGCACGACCTTGTGGTGGTACTTGTCCAGGCGCGCCTCGGACAGCCACTGCACCGGCGGAAAGCCGTCGCCCACGGCCAGCACGTCGGGCCGGCTCTTCAACTGCTCGCGCATCAGCCAGACGATGTCCATGGCGCGTCCGAGCGAGCCCGCGTCCTCCTCCTGGCGCGGCGCGGCGGCGCGGTCCAGCACGAAGTAGCCGGCGCCACGGCGCGGCTCGACCAGCCCCCGGCCCACCAGCAGCTCGAACGCGGCCACCACGGTGTTCTTGCTGTAGCGATGCAGTTGCGCCAGCTCGCGCAGCGACGGCAGCTTGTCGCCGGCGCGCCAGGCGCCCTCGGCGATCTGCCGTTCGATGGAATCGGCCAGGGTCTTGGCAATCGACTGGGAGCGCGGCGGGTTCACGGTGCGATGGGGGAGGGCGGGATCGACGACGGCGGCATTGCTGCATTGCGGGGACACTGTCCCGGCCAACTGTACCTTTTTGGCCTGGTACAGCATGCCTAAACTGTGCCCATTCTAATCATCACGGAGACACAGATGGTGGCCGATTCCCGCCTGCCGAACTTCCGCGCCATGGCGCCCGCCGAGCGGCTGCGCCATGTGGCCGCCGCGGCCGGGCTGACCGCGGACGAGGCGCGCCTGCTGGCCGAACCGGGCGCGCTCGGTACAGACCGCGCCAATGGCATGATCGAAAACGTCGTGGGTACGTTCGAGCTGCCGTTCGGCATCGCCGGCTACTTCCAGGTCAACGGGCGCGACGTGCTGGTGCCGATGGCGGTCGAGGAGCCGTCGGTCGTGGCCGCCGCGTCGTACATGGCCAAGCTCGCCCGCGAGTCCGGCGGCTTCGAGACCTCCAGCAGCGGGCCCCTGATGCGCGCGCAGGTGCAGATTCTCGGCGTCGCCGATCCGTATGGGGCCCGCCAGGCGCTGCTGCGGCACCGGCAGGACATCATCGAGGTGGCCAACGGCCGCGACAAGGTGCTGATCGAGCTGGGCGGCGGCTGCAAGGACATCGAGGTCCATGTGTTTCCCGACACCGCGCGCGGGCCGATGATCGTGATGCATCTGATCGTCGACGTGCGCGATGCCATGGGCGCCAACACCGTCAACACCATGGCCGAGGCAGTCTCGCCGCTGGTGGAGTCCGTGACGGGCGGCTCGGTGCGGCTGCGCATCCTTTCCAATCTCGCCGATCTGCGGCTGGCGCGCGCGCGGGTGCGGCTGCCCGCCCCGGTGCTCGGCACGCGGCAGCGCAGCGGCGCGGAGATCGTCGAGGGCGTGATCGACGCCTATACCTTCGCCGCGATCGATCCCTACCGGGCCGCGACGCACAACAAGGGCATCATGAACGGGATCGACCCGGTCATCGTGGCCACCGGCAACGACTGGCGCGCGGTGGAGGCGGGCGCGCACGCCTATGCCAGCCGCAATGGCCGCTATACCTCGCTCACGCATTGGGAGAAGGACGCCAGCGGGGCGCTGGTGGGCACCATCGAGATGCCGATGCCCGTGGGGCTGGTCGGCGGTGCCACCCGCACCCATCCGCTCGCCCGGCTGTCGCTGAAGATCCTCGGCGTGACCTCGGCGCAGGAGCTGGGCGAGATCGCGGTCGCCGTGGGGCTGGCGCAGAATCTCGGCGCGCTGCGCGCGCTGGCGACCGAGGGCATCCAGCGCGGCCACATGGCGCTGCACGCCCGCAATATCGCGCTGGTGGCGGGCGCCACCGGCGACGAGATCGAGCAGGTGGCCAGGCGCATGGCCGAAGAGCAGGACGTGCGCACGGACCGCGCGCTCGCGCTGCTGGCGCAATTGCGCCAGCGCTGACGACGCGGCGGGCGCGGCGCCAGAACGACCAACGAAGAGAGCGGCATCGCATGCCTGCGCATGCGCCACGCCGCCGCCAATCCGGAGACATTGCCATGAAGCAGCAGCAGACGCCGCGCGCGCGCGGCCTGGTGGAGATATGGGGCGACACCGCCGATACGGGCCATCTCGCGTGGTCCATCGCGATCGGCGCCGTGGTCAGCCTGGCCGGCTTCCTGCTGGCCAGCCGCGCGTTGGTCGGCCTCGCCGGATCGCCCGAACTGGCGCGCGCCTACGCCATGCTCGCCGGGCTGGGGGGATGCCTGCTGGCGGGCGCGATCTGCGCGCGCCTGTTTCCGCCCAAGCGGGAAGTGGTGGAGGGCCACGGCGCGCAGCCTGGCGACGTGGCGTGGCGCGAACAGGCATTGGACAAGCTCGCCGAGGAAGCGGGTGGCCTGGGCACGCTGGCCGACCTGCCGCCCGCGGTGGTGGCCGAGCTTAAGGAACTCGAGCTCTACGAGCTGTTCGCCGCGCGCGAGCGTGCCCAGGCCGTCAGCGCCACACCGGTACGGGCGGGTGCCGACGAGGCGCGCGATGCGCTGGCCGGCGTGCGCTCGAACGCCGCCTGAATCCGCCGCCCTCTATCCGGAGACTCCCATGATGGAATCCACCCTACTGACCCAGGTGCTGATCGCCGCGGCGATGGGCCTGGTCGGCGCCGTCGTCTTCGCCGCGATCGGTCTGGTCTCGGGCACCGACGAAACCGCCACGCTCGCGCCGCTGACGCTGCTGGTGGTGCTGCTCGGCGTGCCGCCCGCCGGCGTGTTCACCTTCTTTCTCGCCGGCGCGGTGGCCAAGCACATGACGCACGCCGTGCCGACCGCGCTGCTGGGCATTCCCGGCGACACGATGGCGACCCCGCTGCTGCAGGATGCCAATCATCTGCGCAACCTGGGCGCGCCGCATATCGCGCTGCGCAAGATGATCTCCGGCGCGCTGATCGCCGCCTTCGTCGCGGTGCCGCTGGCCGTGCTGTTCGCGGTGCTGCTGGCACCGTTCGGCCCCACGATCACCAAGGCCGCGCCGTGGATCTTCGTCGCGGCCGCCGTGATCATCGCCTACAGCTCGGCCGGCCGCTGGGCGTCGGTCGCGACGCTGGTGCCCTTCGTGGTGGTGGTCGTGGCGCTGCAGACGCTGACCGCGAAGTTCGGCGTGAAGCTGAGCATCAGTTATTTCCTGGGCATCGCCATCGGCCCGCTGATCGCCGACCTGTTCTCGTCCATCTCGCCGATGGATCGCCCGCGCATGCGGCGCGACAGAGTGCGGACATTCTCGCTGGCGCCTGACGTCAAGGGGTGGTCCGGGTATTTCCCCAATCCGCTGAAGGTGCTGGACCGCAGCCAGACGCGCTGGACCGTGGCCACCGCGACGGTATCGAGCGCCACCTTCGTGTTCAGCCCGGTGGCGATGACCGTGGTGCTCGGCGAACTGGTCGGCGCCCGCGTCAGGCACGCCTATCATCGGCTCACCACCGTGCTGACGGCCCGCAACGGCGTGACCGAGGCGACCTACATCGCCGAGGCGCTGATTCCGCTGATCGCCTTCGGCCTGCCGCTCAGCCCCGTGGCCGCCGGGCCCGCCGCGCCGCTGTTCAACGCGCCGCCGGTGTTCACGGTCGATGCGGGCGGCGGCCAGACCCACAATCTGCACAACCTGCTGAACCACTGGGAGTTCCTCGGCTACGGCCTGCTCGCCGTGGTGCTGGCCGCGCTGGTGTCGTACCCGTTCGCGATGAACTTTGCCCGCCGCGCCGCGCTGTTCGTGTCGCGCCGGGTGTCGCACGAGGCCATCATCGCCACGTTCGTCGGCCTGATCCTGGTCATCAGCGTGTGGGAAGGGCAGTTGCTCGGCGTGCTGGTGATCGTCACGATGGGCCTGCTGGGCGGGCTGCTCTCGCGCACCATCGGCTTCAATACCGGCGTGCAGTTCATGGGCTACTACACCGCGGTGCTGACCGTGCCGGCGCTGCTCAAGCTGATCGGCTAGCCCCGCGGCTCAGCCCGCCGCGGTGCCGAGGTCGAGGCTGGCGAACATGTCGGCCAGCGTCGGCACCGAGCGCGCCGGCCAGATCGCGCTCAGGTCGAAGGTCGGCAGCACCTCGCCGTCGCGGACCTCGCAAAAGCGCACGCCGTGCAGGTTCATCGAGCGGATCCAGCTCGGCAGCAGGGCCACGCCGCAGCCGCCGGCCACGCAGGAGAGCACCGTCAGCGTGCGGTTGGCCTCCTGCGCGACGAACGGCTCGTGGCCCGCCTTGCGCATCGCGTCCAGGATGCCTACGCAGAACGTGGGCAACTGGCATTGCGGGAACATGACCAGTCCGGCGGCAGCGATCTGCGCGAGCGAGACCTTGCCGTCCGCCTCCACCGCGAAATCGTCGGGCACCGCCGCGACCAGCCGGTCGCGCAGCAGCTGGCGCTCGCGCATCTTGCCGCCCACGGCCACGGGCGTATGCATCAGGCCGATGTCGATGGCGCCGGTCTGCAGCGCCTCGGCCTGCTCTGCATTGCTCATCTCGCGCAGCACCACGCGCACGCCGGGCGCACGCCGGCGCAGCTCGCGCAGCGCGCGCGGCAGCGTGTCGAACAGCGCGGAGGACACCAGTCCGATGGTCAGCTGACCCGCGCAGCCGCGCGCGATGTCCTGTGCGCGGCGCGCCGCGGCGTCGATGCGCGCCACGCTGGTACGCACGTCCTCCAGAATCGCCAGCGCGGCCGGCGTGGGCGCGGCGCCACGCCGCGAACGCTCGAACAGGCGCACGCCGAGCTCCTTCTCCATGCGGGCCAGCGAGGTGCTGAGCGCTGGCTGGGCGATGCCGAGCCAGTCGGACGCGCCGGAGAGGCTGCCATGGTCGACCACGGCGAGGAAGTGTCTGAGGTGCCGGGTTTCCATAATGAAGCGATATGAAAATGCATGGCATTGGGAATGGAAAACTATACCCGCCGTTCCTAGAATCGATCCCCAAAGCAAGAGGGGAAATCCTCCCCTAGTCGCTGACAAGCCGCTTTACGGCGCCCTACGGCGCGCGCAACGGCGCCTTTCGGAGTTTCGCCTTGCCCCCGGCCCTGCCATCCACTTTCTGCGAGCCGGCCGTCGATTCGCATGCCCATGTGTTTCACCGCGGCCTGACGCTGGCGCCCACCCGGCGCTACAAGCCCGACTACGACGCGCTGCCGGCGCAGTATGTCGCGCTGCTCGACGCGCATCGGCTCTCCCATGGCGTGCTGGTTCAGCCCAGCTTTCTCGGCGCCGATAACAGCTACATGGTGGGCGCGCTGCAGGCCAGCGAAGGTCGCCTGCGCGGCGTCGCGGTCGTGCAGCCGGACATCGACGCCGCAGGCATCGACGCCCTGGCGCGCGCCGGCGTCGTCGGCATCCGCCTGAACCTGTTCGGCATGCCCGATCCCGAACTGGGCGCGCCGCAATGGCGGCGGCTGCTCGAACTCGTCAATGCCGCGCACTGGCACGTCGAGGTTCATGTGCCCGCGGCGCGCCTGCCCGGGGTGCTGCCCGCGCTGCTCGATGCGGGCTGCCGCGTCGTGGTCGACCATTTCGGCCGGCCCGATCCGGCTCTGGGCGTGGACGATCCGGGCTTTCGCTTCCTGCTGCGCCAGGCCGACAGCCGCCGGGTCTGGGTCAAGCTGTCCGCCCCGTATCGCACCTGGGACGCGGACCAGTGCGCCAGCGCGCCGCGCGCCGCGGCGCAGCAACTGCTGGGCGCCTTCGGCGCCGAGCGCCTGATGTGGGGCAGCGACTGGCCGCACACCGAACACCGTCATGTGTCGTACCCGCCCGCCCGCCAGTGGCTGGAGGCCTGGGTCGACGATCCCACGCAGCGTCGCATCCTGTTGGCCGACACGCCGCTGCGGTTGTTTCAATTCCAGAGAGAACCAGCATGAGACTTTCCTCCCTTGTCCAGCATCTGTCCCGCCGCGCGGGCGTATGGATGGCCGGCGCCCTGCTGGCCGGTGTCGCGGGCACGGCCTCGGCGGCCTATCCCGACCGTCCCATCACGCTGGTGGTGACCTATCCCCCTGGCGGCACCGTCGACGTGGTCGCGCGGCTGATCGCCCCCAAGCTGTCGACGCTGCTGGGCCAGACCGTCGTGATCGACAACCGCGGCGGCGCCGGCGGCATGATCGGCGGTACCTTTGCCGCGCGCGCCAAGCCCGATGGCTACACGCTGATGCTCGACGCATCGAACCACGCGCAGAACCCGGCGCTGCACAGCAAGATGCAGTTCGACACGCTGAAGGACTTCGCGCCGGTCTCGCTGCTGCTGCGTGTGCCGAATGTGCTCGTGGTCACGCCCTCCTACCCGGTGCAGTCCGTCGCGGACCTGATCAAGCTCGGCCAGCCCGACTCCGGCAAGCCCATCCACTTCGCCTCCGCCGGCAACGGCTCGGCGCAGCATCTGGCGGGGGAGCTGTTCAACGTGCTGGCCAAAACGAACCTGGAACACGTGGCCTACAAGGGCGGCGGTCCGGCCATGGTCGACGTGATGGCGGGGCAGGTGCCGGTGATGTTCGCCAGCCTGGGCTCGGCCTCGCAGCACATCAAGAACGGCAAGCTGCGCGCGGTGGCGGTGGGCGGCGGCCAGCGCTCCAAGGCGGTGCCCAATCTGCCGACGATTGCCGAATCCGGCGTGCCGGGCTACGAAAGCTACGAGTGGAATGCGGTGTTCGCGCCGGCCGGCACGCCGCCGGCCATCATCGAGCAGGTCTCGCGCGCGCTGTCGCAGACGCTGAAGGACCCCGCCGTGGCCGAGAAGCTCGCGGGCATCGGCGCGGAAATCATCGGCTCCTCGCCGGCCGAACTGGACACCTTCCGCCGCGGCGAGATCGCCAAGTGGAAGAAGGTCGCGGCGCAAGCCAAACTGCAACTGGACTGAGCGTGCCGGGCGGCGCCGGTGCGGCGGTGGGTCCCGCCGCATCGTGACGTGCGCCGCCTGCGCGCGCGGCCATTCCGGCCACGGTCCTGAATCGACGGAAACGGGTATGTTCAACAAGATCAAGATCTCGCAGGCGCTGCTTGCCGTAGTGGTGCTGTTCCTGGTGCTGCAACTGTCGCTGGGCGCGCTGGGCTACTTCGCGCTGCAGCGCGTGAACGCGGACGTGCACACGCTGTATCGGAACTCCGTGCAGGAGGGCAACAGCGTCAACGCCGCCTCGCTGTCGCTGGTCGCGGCGCGTACCGACATGAGCCGCTACTCCACCCGCGTGGCACAGGGCAATGGCGAGGACAAGACGTCGCTGCTGTCCGCGCGCAAGCATCTCGCCGCGGCCGACAAGAGCTTCGCGGCCTTCGAGGCCGCGCTGACGGAGGAGGACCGCAAGGCCAGCGCCGCGCTGATCGACGCCTATCGCAACCTCAGCGGCAACCTGCAAGGCGTGGGGCGCGTGCTGGAGGCCGGCGACATGGAGGCTTACCTGAAGCAGGGCACGCAGAAGGCGCAGGACAAATTCATGGACGCGCGCGACGGCTTCATGGCGATGTCCGAGCAGGTGGGGCGCGCCGCCATGGACGATATCGCCGTGTTCCATCGCCTGTTCGTTGCCGTCCTTGGCGTGGTGCTGGCGATCAGCGTGGCCGCGGCTTTCGCCACCCACCAGCTGTCGCGACAGCTGATCGTGCGGCCGCTGGAACGGGTGGGCGCGCTGCTCACGCGCATCGCCGCCGGAGACCTGACCAATCCGATCGAGGACCGCGGCAACACCGAGGTGGGCACGCTGCTGGCGACCCTGCGTCGCATGCAGGCCAGCCTGGCTCGCACCGTCAGCCAGGTGCGCCAGGGCGTGGATGAGATCAATATCGGCGCCAGGGAAATCGCCTCGGGCAATACCGACCTGTCCAGCCGCACCGAGCAGCAGGCCGCGTCGCTGGAGGAAACCGCGGCGAGCATGGAGGAACTGGCCTCTACCGTGAAGCAGAACGCCGACAGCGCGCGCCAGGCCAACCAGATGGCGGCGCAGGCATCGAGCGTCGCGCATCGTGGCCACGAGGCGGTGGACAGCGTGGTGCAGACCATGGGCGCGATCGCGGGCAGTTCGACGCGCATCGCCGAAATCGTTGGCGTGATCGACAGCATCGCGTTCCAGACCAATATCCTGGCGCTCAATGCCGCCGTGGAAGCCGCACGGGCGGGCGAGCAGGGCAAGGGCTTCGCGGTGGTCGCCACCGAGGTGCGCAGCCTCGCGCAGCGCAGCGCGGCCGCGGCCAAGGAAATCAAGGGGCTGATCGAAGACTCCGTGCAGAAGGTCGAGGTGGGCTCGGAGCAGGTCAAGACCGCGGGCGCCACCATGCAGGAGATCCTGGATGCGGTCCAGCGCGTGACCGGCATCATGGCGGAGATATCGGGCGCGTCCGAAGAGCAGGCACGCGGCATCGACCAGGTCAACGGCGCGGTCGCGGAAATGGACGGCGTGACGCAGCAGAACGCCGCCCTGGTCGAACAGGCCGCGGCGGCCGCCGCCTCGCTGGAGGCGCAGGCGCACAAGCTGGCCGAGGCCGTGAACGTGTTTCGGCTGCCTGCGCGCGGCCAGACCCAGGACGCGCCCGGCAGCCTGCCGGTGGCCACGCCGCGCTCGCTGGCGATGGCCTGAGCCGCGCACTGGCTTCCCTGACATGCCGCCATGGTCTGCGCGCCGGGCGGCATTTTTTATTGAGTCCGTATCGCACCGCGCACATCGCGCTGGTAAGACTGGACCTACGCCAGTGTCCGCCTGCGTCCTATCCACGCTCGCGCGGCCGCTTGCTACCGTTGCAGACAGAACAAGACGATTGGCCAACTGACAGGAGCAACCTATGTCATTCGCGCTGTATCTGCTCGGTGTTTTGCTGGTGGTGGGCGGTATCGCCTGGGCCCTGATCACGGCCGGCGTGGCGCAGGTCTATGTGGCCATCGCCTGCGTGATCGTGCTGGGGCTGGGCATCATGGCCGCCGTGTCCCGCACGCGGACGAAAGACCCGTCGTAGCGCACCGCTTCGCGCCAGCGGAACCCTTGCCGCCGGCCCCGTCCCGGCGGCAAAATAGCCTCCGTCGAAAATGACGGGGCGGTATCGGTTAGTCCGCCCATGCCCGGCACGGGCATTCAGTCGGCATTGCCCGACCCGCGACCTTCTCCTGGCGCTCCAGGCGGAGGGCTCGCGTGCTCCTCTCCTTGACCCGCCCGGGGATGCCCATGCTGCCCCCATACAAGGAGTGCGAGATGAAACAGCGTGTGAGCGTCATCACCCTGCCCGTCACCGATCTGGCTGCTTCCCGGGCCTTCTATTGCGCGGGCCTGGGCTGGACCCCCGGCTTCGACGACGGTGACGTCATGTTCTTCCAGTGCAATGGGTTCGTGCTGGCCCTCTGGTCCCGGCGTTCCTTCGAACAGGACATCCAGGCGGCCAGCGCCGGCCATGGCCATGCCTTTGCGCTGGGCCACAACGTCGAGTCTCCCGGGGAGGTCGACCGCATCATGGCGCTCGCGCTGTCGCTGCGCGCGCCGATCCTGAAGCCGGCCAAGGCCACGCCCTGGGGCGGCTATTCCGGCTGCTTCGCCGACCCGGACGGCCATGTATGGGAGATCGCCCACAACCCAGGCTGGCACATTTCGGACGAGGGTTACGTGAGCATGCGCGGCTGACGCGACGAGGCCCGGATGCCGCCCGCGCGGCGGTCAGGCCATCGTGCCTTGCGCCGTGGCGTGGCGCAGGGCCGCCCGGGCCAGCAGCCGCGTGGAGTCCAACGTGGGCAGGGCCGCGTTCTGATCGTTCAATACCAGTGGCAGTTCGGTGCAGCCGAGCACCACCGCATCGCAGCCGTCCGCCTTCATGCGGGCAATCACGCCCTGCAGGCTCGCCACCGACTCGGGGCGGAACACGCCGCTGACCAGTTCGTCCATGATGATGCGATGGACCTCGTCGCGTTCGTCGCGGGTCGGCCGGATGGCTGTCAGGCCGCGCGCCGACAGCGCGCCGGGATAGACATCGCTATCCACCAGCCAGCCCGTGCCGAGCACGCCGATCCGGCGATAGCCGCGCGCGGCGGCCTGTTCCGCCGCCACCTCCGCGATATGCAGCCACGGCAGCGGCGAGCGCGGCGTGACCAGTGCGAGCGCCTGGTGAATCGTGTTGTCGGGGCAGATCACGAAGTCCGCCCCCGCCGCGGCCAGCTTCCGGGCTGACGACAGCATCAGGTCGGCGACGCCCTGCATGTCGCCGGCATCCAGGCATTGCACATAGGCGGCCAGCGAGTGCGTATGCAGCGAGACTTCGGGGTGCGCATGGGGGCCGAGCCACTGGGCGCCTTCCACGCAGATGGTCCGGTAGCACAGGGCCGCGCCTTCGGCGGAGCAGCCTACGATGCCGATATGTCGGGGCATGTCGTCATTCCTCGGTTGGCGGCGCGTCCCGCTTGCCGGGACGCGGTCGATGTCGCGAACAAACGCGCAGTATATTGGCCGCGGAGGCCGGCGTGGGGGACGTACAATTCGTCCTTTCCTCTTTCTGGCGTCTGACATGGCCACCATCGGAACCCCGCTCTCTCCCTCCGCCACCAAAGTCATGCTGCTCGGCTCCGGCGAGCTCGGCAAGGAAGTCCTGATCGCGCTGCAGCGGCTCGGCGTCGAAACGATCGCCGTTGACCGCTACGACAATGCCCCGGGCCAGCAGGTGGCGCACCACGCGCGCACCATCGCCATGAGCGATCCCGCGCAGTTGCAGGCACTGATCGAGGCGGAGCGGCCGGATCTGGTGGTGCCCGAGATCGAAGCCATCGCCACGCCGGTGCTCGAGGCGCTGGAGGCCGCCGGCACGGTGCGCGTCATCCCGACCGCCCGCGCCGCGCGCCTGACCATGGACCGCGAGGGCATCCGCCGCCTGGCGGCCGAGACGCTCGGGCTGCCTACCAGCCCGTACCGCTTCTGCGATTCGCTGGATGAGCTGCAGGCGGCCATCGACAGCGGCATCGGCTATCCGTGCGTGGTCAAGCCGGTGATGAGCAGTTCCGGCAAGGGGCAGAGCAAGATCGACGGCCCGCAGGACGTCAAGGCGGCGTGGGAGTATGCGATGGCGGGCGGGCGCGTCAGCCACGGCCGCGTGATCGTCGAGGGCTTTATCGACTTCGACTACGAGATCACGCTGCTGACCGTGCGGGCGCTGGGCGCGGACGGCCAGGTGCAGACGCACTTCTGTGAGCCGATTGGCCACGTGCAGGTGGCGGGCGACTACGTCGAGAGCTGGCAGCCGCATCCGATGCATCCGGCCGCGCTGCACAAGGCGCGCGAGATCGCCCGCGCCGTCACCGGCGACCTGGGCGGCCAGGGGCTGTTCGGCGTCGAGCTGTTCGTCAAGGGCGAGCAGGTATGGTTCAGCGAAGTCAGCCCGCGCCCGCACGATACCGGCATGGTGACCATGATCACGCAGTGGCAGAACGAATTCGAGCTGCACGCGCGCGCCATTCTGGGCCTGCCCGTCAGCACGGCGCTCAAGAGCCCGGGCGCCAGCGCGGTGATCTATGGCGGCGTGGAAGGAAAGGGCGTGGCGTTCGACGGCGTGGATGAGGCCCTGCACGTTCCGCAGACCGAGCTGCGCCTGTTCGGCAAGCCGGAGAGCTTTGCCAAGCGCCGCATGGGCGTGGCGCTCGCCTACGACGCCGATGTGGAAACCGCCCGGGCGCGCGCGAAGGACGCCGCCGGCCGGGTCAAGGTCCGGTAAGCCGGCGGGCTGACTACGATGACGGGATCGACGTGAAGCGACTTCTGATGGTACTGGCGCTGGTGGCGCCGCTGAGCGGCTGCGGCGTGTTGGCGGCGCCGTGCCGCGTGGCCTCGGCGGGCATCAAGATGGTGCCCCTGGTCGGCGGCGTGGCGGCATTGCCGACCGACGCCTGCGCCGAGATCATCGACTAGCCGGCGGCGCCGGCGCTCATTCCGGCGATGCGCTGCCGGAGCCGCCATCGATCTGGTTCAGCGCATCGGCGATGGCGCGGGCATCGTTCGGACGCACCAGCCGGCCGATCTCCTTGCCGTCGCGCAGGAAGATCAGCGTCGGCCACAGCTTGACGCGGAACGAGCGCCCCAGCGGGCGTCCGCTGCCATCCTCGATCTTCAGATGGCGGATGTCGGGATGGTTGGCGAACGCCGACGCGATCAGCGGCTGGGCGCGCATGCAGAAGCCGCACCAGGGCGCGCCGAACTCGACCACCGTGGGGCCTGTCATGGCGTCGACATCCGCCCGCGGCGGTTCGGTGGGCGCGTAGGTCTGGGTCATGGTCATCGGATGGCTCCTGCGTGCCTATCGGGCCGGAATCAGCTTGACCTGCTTCACGTCAAGCTCGGATGTGCCGAAGGTTTCCTTGTCGAACTCCCCCGTCAGCTCCACCGTGTCGTTGGCGTCGATAGGCTGGCCCTGCGGGAAATAGCGCTTGTCGATATCCACCTGCATCTCACCGGTGCTGTCCACCAGCACATAGCGATCGCCGCCGATATGGCGCGCCAGCTTGCCGCGCACCGTTACCTGCTGGTCGTCCTTGCCCTGGTCCAGCAGCTGTTTCACCGTCATGACGGGCACGGTGGACGGCCCCGTGTAGCCGGACTGGGCGGGCTGCGTGCCTTGCGCAAGGGCGGGCGCGGTGGCCGCGGACAGCAGCGCCAGCGCGAGCGATGCGCCGATCCGCGCGGCGATACGGGTTGGATTCAAGGTTCGTGCAGGCGACATGGAAGCCCTCCTCTATCGATTGCGACCAGCCTAGTACGGGCACTCCGGGCGCGCAAGGGGCGCTCCTCCTACACGGCGCCGGGCTGCGCGCGCAGGCTTGCATTACCATGGCGCATCCCGCCGAACCGATGCGCCGCCCCACCTTACGCATGTCCACTCAGCACGCCCTCCTGATTTCCCTGCTAGAGAAGCCGTCCTCGGGCTATGAACTGGCGCGCCGCTTCGACCGCTCCATCGGCTATTTCTGGCATGCCACGCATCAGCAGATCTATCGCGAACTCGGGCGCATGGCCGACAGCGGCTGGATTGCCGCGCCCGACAACGAGGACGATCCGAAGAGCCGCAAGAAGGTGTACTCGGTATTGCCAGCGGGCCGCGAGGAACTGATGCGATGGGTGCTGATGCCTACCTCCGGTCTGGACCAGCGCGACGAGATCCTGGTCAAGCTGCGCGCGGACGCGGTGATCGGCCCGCTGGGCCTCGGCGCCGAAATGCGGCGCATGATCGCGCTGCACCAGGAACGGCTGGCGCAATATCACCGGATCGAGCAACGCGACTTTTCCGGGACGGGGCTCGATCGCGGACAGCGGTTGCGCCATGCGCTGCTGCGGCGCGGCATCCGCTACGAACAGGACTGGGTGGAGTGGGGCGTGGAACTGCTGCCGCTGCTCGACGTGGAAGCCGGCCCGCCGCGGGGGGAGGGCGGCGACAGCCAGGGCTGACCGTCGCCGCGCGCCTTACATCGCTTCGGCGGGCGAGTCCTGGCGTGCCGCGGCGTTCGTCGCCGGCAGGCCCAGCCGATGCCGCGCCTGCGCATACTCGTCGATCAGCCGCGCCACCAGCGCGGCGGCCGGCACCACGCGCTTGATCGCGCCCACGCCCTGGCCGGCGCCCCAGATATCCTTCCACGGCTTGACGCGGTTCGAGCCGAAATTCATCTTGGTCGCATCCGACTCCGGCAGCGCGTCCGGATCCAGCCCCGCGTTGATCACGCTCTGGCGCAGGTAGTTGCCATGGACGCCGGTGAAGAGGTTGGAATAGACGATGTCCCCCGCCGCGCTGTCCACGATCATCTGCTTGTAGGCCGGGTCGGCGTTCGCCTCCTCGGTGGCGATAAAGGCCGAGCCGATATAGGCCAGGTCCGCGCCCGCGGCCTGCGCGGCCAGCACGCCGTTGCCCGAGGCGATCGCGCCGGACAGCAGCAGAGGACCGTCGAACCATTCGCGGATCTCGTGCAGCAGCGCGAAGGGCGATTGCGTGCCCGCGTGGCCACCGGCGCCCGCGGCCACGGCGATCAGGCCGTCCGCGCCTTTCTCGATGGCCTTGCGGGCGAACGTGTTGTTGATCACGTCATGCAGCACGATCCCGCCGTAGGAATGCACCGCTTCGTTGACCTCGGTCCGCGCGCCCAGCGAGGTGATGACGATGGGGACCCGATAGCGCACGCACAGCTCGAGGTCGTGATCCAGCCGGTCGTTGGAGCGATGGACGATCTGGTTGACCGCGAACGGCGCGCTGGGACGGTCGGGATGGCGGGCATCGTGCTCGGCCAGCTCGGTCGTGATGCGGTCCAGCCATTCGCCCAGCAATGGCGCGGGGCGGGCGTTGAGCGCCGGAAAGGAGCCGACCACGCCCGCCTTGCACTGGGCGATCACGAGGTCCGGGTTGGAGATGATGAACAGCGGCGAGGCAACCACGGGCAGCGACAGGCGGTTCTGCAGGATGGGGGGAAGGGACATGGCGGGGTCTCGGGCGGGTTGAACGGGATGGGCGCGGGCGAAAGGCCGTATGGCTTCTCTATGCAACCAGTTGCATGGTTCGCTCAAAGGTAGCACGCGGGCGAGGGAGTGGCAACGGCTTTTGCCCGTGCCCGAGACGAGCTGGCCGGGCTTGTGCGGCATCCGCCGTCCCCCCGACCTTGTCTACAATGTCTGCATTTCCACGGCCCGTAAGGTAAGCCAGTGACCACTAACCCCCAATCGGACGCCACGCCGCGAGATCTGTTCGAAGCGGACGCCGAAGGCTGGCGTCGGCATCCCGAACAGGCGTTCGATGCCTGGATGGCCAGGCACGGTTTCGGCCATGCCACCGCTGTGGTGTACCGCTCCATGTGGGGCAAGCTGTTGCGCTGGTCGGCCGAGCGCGGGCTGGCGCCGCTGTCGTGGTCGGCAGAACAGATTGGCGAGTTTCTCGACACCCATGGGCTGCAGAAGCACCATCGCTACCGCTATACGCGGCTGATCGAGCGGGTGTTCCACCATCTGTCGCTGCGGCAGGCGGGCCTGCACAACCCGGGGAGCCAGGCCGTGCGCGCGCATCTGGCCGAAGGGGAGAACGATCCGACCGCCTTCCTGCTGCCGGCCGAGCGGGATGCCATCGTCTCGCGCGTGCTGGCACCCGGCTTGCCGCCGCGGCCCGAGGGGCGCGCGGTAAGCCCCACGGTGTGGAAGCGCTCGCGCGATACGGCGCTGGTCGCGATCCTGCTGGGCGCGGGACTGAAAGTGGGTGAGGCCCGCCACCTTCGCATCGACAGCCTGGCGGACGATGCGAGCGCCGTGCATGTGGTGCGCACGGACAATGGGCGCGCCTACGACATCCCGGTGTTCGCTTTCGCGCGCCCGGTCCTGCTCGACTGGCTGGCGCTGCGCCGGGCGAGCGGAGCGCTCGGCAACCTGGTGTTTCCCACCACGACCGACGGCCAGCCATTGCATGCCGCCTCGCTGTACCGGCGCGTCGAGCGCCTGCTCGACGAGGCCGGCGTTCTCGCCGGCCGCAGCGAACGGGCCTCGCCCCAGACCCTGCGCAATACCTATGGCGCGATGCATTTCGAGGCCGGCGCCGGGCCTGCCGCGGTGGCGCAATACCTCGGCATGCGCGATCTCGAATCCGGTTGGCGGCTAAGGGCCGCCTACGAAGCCTGGATCGCCCGCAGCGGCCAGCTCGCCGCGGGCGCCGCCGGCCCGTCCGGCACGGCGGATGCACCGTAGCGGCGCACCTGCGTGGGCCAGCGCGCTTTCGTGCCTTCCCCTAGCGGTTACCATAGCGTCCGATGCGCGGGATGGCCGGATGCCCGCCGTCCTTCCTGAATTCCTGATTTTCTCTATGTCCCGAACCCTGCTTCTGACCGGCGCCACCGGTTATATCGCCTCGCACACCTGGGTGGTTCTGCTCAATGCCGGCTACGACGTGATTGGCCTGGACAACCTGAGCAACAGCAGCCGCGTGGTCGTCGAGCGCGTCGCCGCCATTACCGGCAAGACGCCGCATTTCGTCGAGGGCGACGTGCGCGACCGCGCCTTGCTCGACCGCCTGTTCGCCGAACACGGCATCACGGGCGCGATCCATTTCGCGGCCCTCAAATCGGTCGGCGAATCGGTTTCCCAGCCGCTGGCTTACTACGACAACAACCTGAACGGCCTGATCACGCTATGCGCCGCCATGGGCGCGGCGGGCGTCAGGCAACTGGTGTTCAGCTCTTCCGCCACCGTCTATGGCAATCCGGCGTCGATGCCGGTGCGCGAGGATTTTCCGCTGTCTGCGACGAATCCGTATGGCCAGACCAAGCTGATGGGCGAACAGATCCTGCGCGATCTGGAGCGTTCCGATCCGTCCTGGCAACTGGCCTACCTGCGCTATTTCAATCCGGTGGGGGCGCATGAGAGCGGCCTGATCGGCGAGGATCCCGGCGGCATCCCGAATAATCTGATGCCCTATGTCGCGCAGGTCGCGGGCGGACGGCGCGAGAAACTGATGGTATTCGGGGGCGATTACCCGACCATCGATGGCACCGGCGTGCGCGACTATATCCATGTCTGCGACCTGGCCGAGGGCCATCTGGCGGCGCTGAACTATTTGCAGGAGCAGCGCAAGGGGGTAACGGTCAACCTCGGCACGGGCCGCGGCTACAGCGTGCTGGAGGTGGTGCGGGCCTACGAACGCGCCAGCGGCCGGCCGGTGCCGTATGAAATCGTCGCCCGCCGCACCGGGGATATTGCCTCGTGCTATGCGGATCCGGGGGCGGCCCGCGAATTACTCGGCTGGCAGGCGCGCCACGATATCGACCGGATGTGTGCCGATTCCTGGCGCTGGCAATCGATGAATCCGCTGGGGTTTGCCGCCGGATAATCCCCGGATGCCGGCCAGGGCGCACGCCCGGATGGCGGGGGGCCATGAAAAAAGCCGGGCTGGGCCCGGCTTTTTGCCGACTGGCGCGCGTCAGCGCACCAGGAAATCGTCGATGGATTTGCCGGAAGCCAGCGCCTGGGTCAGCCAGCCCGGCCGCTTCCCGCGTCCGGTCCAGGTATTCCCCGCGCTGTCGCGGTAGCGCACCGGCACCTTGCGGCTTGCCTTCTTGCTGGCGACGACCTTGCCGCCAAAACCCAGGTCTTCCGGGGTCAATCCATATTCCTCGATCTTCGCGCGGATTTCGGAAATCACAGCTTGCTGTTCCCGTGCCTTGATTTCCTCCGCCTGCTTCTGCAATTCGCTGATTTTTTGTACGATTTCCTGATAGGTTGCCATTTCGACCTCGGTAGCGGTGGGCGTGAACAATGGGGCGATTATAACGACCCTGACCTGCGCTGCAAACCGGCACAATGGACCTGCTACGTATTTTATTAATGCCGATGACCGGGGATTTTTCCGCCGCGCCGCCGTTGCCGCGGGCGGCCATGCCCGTGCGCGGTGCGCCGAATGGCATTTTCACGATTTTTCAATACGGATATTCGGAATTGCTGAAGACGGCATCGGCCGCAGTCTGCCAAAGCCCGCGTCTAATGGCGCTGCCCGGCGCGCCGCGATTTTCGGCCTCTGTTGCGATGACGTACGAAAAACCAAAAAGCCGGAAGCATTTCGACCGTATTCATTTGCTGACCATGAGTTCACAGGCATTGGTGAGACTAAAAAGGCGCTTCCGTAGTGTTTGCTCAAGTAGGAAGCAGAGGCGCCGTTATCCCAAGAACGCGGGCCGCCGGGGTGTCGGACCGTTGCACGTGGCCGGATCCGGCACGGGGCAAACTACTGAATCGGGTTCACCATGTCCTTTCATCGCAATCTCCAGATCAAGACACTGCTGCGCAGCGCCATGGCGACGCTGTCGCTCCTTCTTGTCATCGTCGGCTGTGCCGGCCTGTATGGCATCTCGCACAGCAACGACGCGCTCAAGGCCACGTACAGCAATCAGCTCGCCTCGTCACTGGCACTGGGCGAGGCCATGCTGAGCACCACCCGCATGCGCCTGGCGCTCGACCGCGGCGTGATGCCGGGCGGCGAGGCCGACGGCGCGAAGCACGTCGAGCGTTCGATGGTCTTCGTCAAGAGCTCGGATGCCGCGTGGAAGCGCTATACGGCCCTGCCTCAAGGCGCCGACGAGAAGGCCCTGTCCGACGATCTGGCAAGCAAGCGCCAGGCGTTCATGGACAAGGGCATCGTGCCGCTGCAAAAGGCCCTGCAGGCCAATGACCCGCAGGCGCTGACGATTGCCAAGGACGTGCTGCCCGACTTGCAGCGCGCCATGGCAAGCGCGCACGATGCGCTGCAGAAGTTCCAGATGGAGAGCGGCGAGGCGAACTTCAACGAGGCGCAACACCGCTTCGAAGTGGTCCGCGCCGTTACCATCGCGCTGATCGCGCTGGGCGTGCTGATCGCCGTGCTGTGCACGACCACGCTGAATCGCGCCATCGTCAAGCCGGTGGAAGAGGCGCTGGCGGTGTTCGGCAAGATGGCGCAGGGCGACCTGACCTCGCGCATCACCAGCACGTCGCGCAACGAGATCGGCCGCATGATGCAGGCGCTGGCGACCATGCAGGCGAGCCTGGCCAACATCGTGTCGCAGGTTCGCGGCGGCACCGATTCGATCGCCTCGGCCACGCAGCAGATTTCGACCGGCAACCTGGACCTGTCCCAGCGCACCGAGGAACAGGCGTCGTCCCTGGAGCAGACCGCTGCCAGCATGGAAGAGCTGACTACCGTGGTGCGCCAGAACGCCGACAACGCCCGCGAGGCCGGCAAGCTGGCCGGCGCGGCGTCGCAGATCGCGCTCAAGGGCGGCGACGTGGTTGGCCGCGTGGTCGACACCATGAACGAGATCAACGGCTCGTCGCGCAAAGTGGTGGAAATCATCGGCGTGATCGAAGGCATCGCCTTCCAGACCAATATCCTGGCGCTGAACGCCGCGGTGGAAGCCGCGCGTGCCGGCGAGCAGGGCCGCGGGTTCGCGGTGGTGGCCGGCGAGGTGCGCAGCCTCGCCCAGCGTTCCGCCGCAGCGGCCAAGGAAATCGAATCGCTGATCGGCGAATCCGGCCAGCGCGTGGAAAGCGGCACCAGGCTGGTGGCCGAGGCCGGCCAGACCATGGGCGAGATCGTGCAGGCGGTGCAGCGCGTGACCGATATCATGAACGAGATCAGCGCCGCCTCGCAGGAGCAGACCACCGGCATCGAGCAGGTCAACATGGCCGTGACGCAGATGGACGAGGTCACGCAGCAGAATGCCGCGCTGGTCGAGGAGGCCGCAGCTGCTGCCGGCGCCCTGGAAGAACAGGCGCAGAAGCTCAAGGGCGTGGTGTCGGTATTCCGCCTGGGCGACCAGGGCGGCGCGCCGGCTGGCGAGTACGGTGGCAACCAGGCGCCCCGCCTGATTTCGCCCGCCGCGCCGCCCGCCGCGCACCCCAAGGCGCTGGCTCCGGCCTCGGCCAAGACCCCGGCCAAGACCGCCGCGCCGGCCGCGGCGGCGAAGCCGGCTACAACTTCGGCATCTACGACGCGCGCGCCTGTGCTACCTTCCCGGCAGCGCGCGCCCATCACGCGCAAGGCACAGCCCGGCCGAGCCGCGCTGGCGAGCAGCGCCGGTGCCAGCGACGACTGGAGCGCCTTCTGAACACCTGGGTGTGGCGCCTGGCCGCAAGGCCCTGGACCTAGGTCGAAACCGTGACGCGGTACGGTCCGCCACGCGGGCCGCCGCATCCCCCAACACACGATTCGCGCAGCGCCACCATCGTTATGAGTCTTAGCGTACTGCTGTCCGCTGTCCTGCTCGGCCTGACAGCCGGGCTGGTCATCCGCGCAGCGAGCCGAAGCCGCGGGGCCGCATCCCGGTCCGGGCTGATGCTGACCCTGACCACGGGGCTGGTGTCGCAGGCGTCGGTAGGTCTGCCGCTTTGGGTGGTGCTCTTGTCGGGCAGTGTCCCGGGAACCGAGGAACTGTCGCAAGCGGTACTGGGCGTGCTCGGTGGCCTGGCTCTGGCCGGGGTGACGGCCCACTGGATCGGCCGCGGCTTCGCGTACTGGCGCGGCGCGGCGCTGATGGCCACGATGGCCGGGGCGGGGCTGATCGCCGCGGCCGGTGTCAGCCTGGGCCGCCATTGCGGCGGCTCTGTCGCGATGCGGGCCTCGTGCATGAACGCCACGAATCTGATGCATCCGGCCTGGCTGGGTCTGGGTCTGGCCCTGCTGTTCACTACCATCTTCGCGCTGCACCACTTGCGCGAGCGCCGCCGCCTGGCGCCGCTGGGCGAAGCCGATCGCGCCGACGAGGCACCCGGCGACCTGCCCGAGATCGCCACGCCCCTGATGCCGGCCCGTCTCGCGCGGCGTACCGGCGTGCGTCCGAATGGCCGGCTCACGGTTCGGGCAACCAGCCGGGGGCATGGCACGGTCGGGGAATACAGTGTTTCCACAGATCTGCCGGACCGTGCGGCCTTCGCCCGCTGGCTCGACCAGTCTATCGCGCATGCGCGGCTGGCAGAGACCAGCTGTGCGGTGCTGCTGGTCCATATCGCCGACTTCCGCGAGGTCGACGAAGTGTTCGAGGTCCGGGCCGACGATATCCTGGCGCAGGACGCCGGCGCGCTGGCTCACGCCGCGCTCGACCCGCACGACTTCCTTGCCCGGCTGGCCCGGGACGAGTTCGCGGTCGGCGTGCCCGATCTGGTCAACTCCAACCGCGCGCACGAACTGGGCGCCAAGGTCCTCGGATCGCTGGCGGAGTTCGTCGCGGCGCGCGGCCTGCAGATGCAGATCGGGGTCAATATCGGCATCGCCATCTATCCGCGCGATGCGCAGACGTCCGAGGCGCTGATGCAGGCGGCGCGCGTGAGCCTGGCAGAAGCCCGCGAAAGCGGCTCGAACCAGGTGCGCGTCTTCAATTCGGCCGCGGGCGAGCGGGCGCGCCGCATGCGCGTGATCCGGCGCGACCTGTGGCTGGCCATTCAGGACGACGGCCTGTCGCTCGAATACCAGCCCAAGTTCGACGTGCCGCACCGGCGGCTGGTGGGTGCCGAGGCGCTTTGCCGCTGGCGCCATCCCACGCTGGGCGCGATCAATCCGTCCGAGTTCATCATGGTGGCCGAGCAGTCCGGGCAGATCGACAAGCTCGACGACTGGGTGATCGCCACCGTGTGCCGGCAGATCCGGGAATGGCAGGATGCGGGCCTCACCGTGGCGCCCGTGGCCGTCAACGTGTCGGGGCTGCGCTTTGCCAGCCGCGACTTCCCGCAGTACCTGCTGGAGCAGATCCACCAGCACGACATTCCGCCCTCCGCGATCACGCTGGAGATCACGGAGACCGCGGCGATGAAGGACATCGCCCAGTCGCTGGAGACGCTGGCCGAGCTGCAGTCGCTGGGCATCCACGTCGCGCTGGACGACTTCGGCAGCGGCTATTCCAGCCTGGGCTACCTGAAGCGCCTGCGAGTTGGCACCCTGAAGATCGACCGCACGCTGATCGGGGGCCTGGAGTCCGACGCGCAGGGCCGCGCCATCGTCGGTTCGATGGTCGCGCTGGCGCACGAGCTGAAGATGCGCGTGGTGGCCGAGGGCGTGGAATCCAACGCCCAGCTCGATATCCTCGCCCGCATGGGATGCGACGAGGTGCAGGGCTACCTGCTGGCGCGCCCGCAGGACGCCGCCTCCTTCGCCGACCTGCTGGTCGACGGGCGCCGCGCGCGCGCCTGAGCCAGGCACCTGGCCCGGGCCGCCTCGCCCGGGCCGGCATCCGCCGCCGCGGATCCGCCGCGGCCCACCTCCGATGCTCCTAAAGAATGCGCCCGGCAGCGCCGATATGCTGACGTAACAGGGGCGGCGCGCGTCGTGCGCACAGCGCCCGCAAGCCACCGTCATCCCTCGGTACAACGTTAAGAAGATCCGGAGCCGCCATGCCATCCCACCGCATTCTCGTCGTCGACGATTCACCTTCCCTGCGCCGGATGATCGGCGCCTGCCTGCGCGCGGGTGGGTATGTCGTGACCGAGGCGGTCGACGGCGACGAGGCCCACGCGGTCGCCATGGCCGCGGCCGCGGAGGAGCCATTCGGCATGCTGGTGACCGATCAGGTCATGCCCGGCATGGACGGACTGACGCTGATCCGTTCGCTGCGGGCGACGGCGCCTTACGCCGGCATCCCGATCCTGATGCTGACCACCGAGGCGGACCACACCATCCGGGAGCAGGCCCGCGAGGCGGGCGCCTCGGGCTTCCTGCCCAAGCCTTTCGATCCGGACCAGCTGATGCGCTCGGTCCAGGCCTTGCTGGCCCCCACCGAAGAGGGGTGATTTCGCCGCCTTGCGACCCTTCAGCTTGGCGCCCGCGGTGCCGATAAGACAAGGGACGCAGATCGCGCCGTCCGCAACGGCGGTGCGCCAGGCAAGGGCGGCCGGCAGCAGTGGTCGGGCACAAGCCGGGGTTTTCACGACCACGAGTACAGGTAGGGAGCGCAACATGAAGGACAGCAACAAGCTGGAGGGCGCGGGCGAGGAGTTTCTCGCCTTCACGCTGGGCGGCGAGGAATATGGCATCGACATCCTCAAGGTCCAGGAAATCCGCGGCTACGAGGCTGTGACGCAGATCGCCAACGCGCCCGCGTATCTGAAGGGCGTGATCAACCTGCGCGGCCAGATCGTGCCGATCGTGGACCTGCGCATCAAGTTCGAGCACGAGAAGGTCAGCTACGACCAGTACACCGTGGTCATCATCGTCGACCTGAACCAGCACACCACCGGCATCGTGGTCGATGGCGTGTCCGACGTGCTGACGCTGCCGCCCGCGCAGATCAAGCCCACCCCCCAGTTCTCGGGTGGCATGAACACCGACTACATCCGGGGCCTGGGCTCCATCGACGACCGCATGCTGATCCTGGTCGACATCGAGAAGTTGCTGGCCACCGAAGAACTGGCCGCGATCGAGGCCGCCGCGGCAGCCTGAGGAAGGGCGCGGTGGAGACCCGCGCGCCGCATTGATTTACCTGCATTCCAGTCATGAAAAATAACCAGCCCGTCACGGGCCGCGAGTACAAGCTCTCGCCCAACGATTACCTGATCTCCCGTACGGACCTGAAGGGCCGGATCACGTTCGCGAACCGCGCCTTCGTCGAGGCGAGCGGCTTCGCCTCGGAAGAGCTGCTCGGCGCGGCGCACAACGTGGTGCGCCACCCCGACATGCCGCCCGAGGCCTTCGTCGACCTGTGGCAGACCATCCAGGACGGGCATTCCTGGATGGGCGTGGTGAAGAACCGCCGCAAGAACGGCGACTACTACTGGGTGAGCGCGACGGTCACGCCGACCCGCATCAACGGGCAGATCGTGGGGTTTACCTCGGTACGCTCGATGGCACAGCCGGAAGAGATCGCCGCCGCCGACGCCGCCTATACGCGCATCCGCGAAGGACGCGGGGCGGGGCTGACGGTGCATCGCGGCATGGTGCTGCGGCGGGGCCCGCTGGGCTGGCTCGACCGCCTGCGCCGGGTTGGACTGCGCAGCCGCATCGTGTGGTCGCAGGCGGCGGGGCTCGCGTGGTTCCTGGCCGCGCTGGTTGCCTTCGAGACGCTGGCCGACGCCACCGCGGCGCAGTCGCTGCGGCCGTGGCTGTGGGGCGGCTTCGCGCTGGCCGCGGTGTCGGCCGGCATCGCCGGCGCCATGCTGCTGGCGCGCGTCAACCGCCCCGTCCAGGACATGCTGGATTTCGCGCTGCGCATGGGCGCGGGCGATCTGACCACGACGTTCGACTACCAGGCGGCCGACGAAGTGGGCGCGCTGGCGCGCTCGATGCAGACCATGCAGCGCAGCCTGCTGTCTGTCGTCAGCGAAATCCAGGACGGCATGAGCAGCATCGGCTCGGCCACGCGCCAGGTCGCGGCGGGCAACAACGACCTGTCGCAGCGCACGGAGCAGCAGGCGGCGTCGCTGGAAGAGACCGCCTCGAGCATGGAGGAGCTGACCAGCACGGTGCGCCAGAACGCGGACAACGCGCGCCAGGCCAGCGGGCTGGCGGCCAACGCCTCGGAGACCGCGGTCAAGGGCGGCGAGGTGGTGGGTCGCGTGGTGCAGACCATGGACGAGATCAACGGCGCCTCGAAGAAGATCGTCGACATCATCGGCGTGATCGAGGGCATTGCGTTCCAGACGAACATCCTGGCGCTGAACGCGGCGGTGGAGGCGGCGCGCGCTGGCGAGCAGGGCCGCGGCTTCGCGGTGGTGGCCGGCGAGGTGCGCAGCCTGGCGCAGCGCAGCGCGAACGCGGCCAAGGAAATCAAGGGTCTGATCGGCGATACGGTCGAGCGCGTGGACAACGGCTCGGCGCTGGTGGGCCAGGCGGGCAAGACGATGGACGAGATCGTGCAGGCGGTCAAGCGCGTGACGGACATCATGAGCGAGATCAGCGCGGCCTCGGCCGAGCAGAGCTCGGGCATCGAGCAGGTGAACCAGGCGGTGGCGCAGATGGACGAGGTGACGCAGCAGAACGCGGCGCTCGTCGAGCAGGCCGCCGCCGCGGCCGGCTCGCTGGAAGATCAGGCGGCGCGCTTGCGCGATGCCGTGTCGACCTTCCGGATCGGCATGCAGGCGGAAGTGCGTCCCAAGCGTGCGCGCCGGGAGCCGTCGGCAGAATCGCGGAAGCAGCTCGCGCAGGCATGACGCGCAGGCTGACTCCGCTGCAGCAGCAACGATAACGAACGACAAGATAAACCCGCCGAGTCGCGTGCGCCGTCATCCCGATGGCGACGGCGCGGCGAGGCTCGATCCGTCATCCAGAAGAAGAGGTAGTTCTCATGCAATGGTTCAATCAACTGCGAGTCACGACCCGGCTGGTCGCCGGCTTCCTGATCGTGTCGCTCATCGGTCTTGTGATGGGCCTGCTCGGCGTCATCAACATGGGGCGCATGACGGAGTGGACCAGCACGATCTACCACGAGGATCTGCAGGCCCTGAAGGCCGTGCAGGACGGCAACGTGAACCTGGTCTACTCCAGCCGGTCGCAGATCGGCCTGTTGTCGGCCTCGACGATGGGTGAGCGCGCCACCGAGAAGGCGCAGATCGAAAAGTCGCTGGGCATGGTGGACGAGCGCATGAAGCACGCGCGCGATGCCTTCAAGACCGAAGAGGGCCAGGCGCTGGTCAAGCAGTTCGATGCGCTGATGCCGGCCTACCGCGACCGCATGAACAAGTACGTGGAACTGGTCTCGAAGCAGCCGCTGGATACCTCGCAGTTCGAGAGCACAGTGTTTACGGAAAGCACCGACCTGCTCAAGGCAAGCCGCGCGCTGGAAGAGGTCATGTTCGCGATGGTCAAGGGCCTGGACGCCCGCGCCAAGGGCAATATGGAAGAGGCGCGCTCGGTCTATGAGGGCTCGCGCCTGTGGATGCTCGGCCTGGTGGTCGGCGGCGTGGCGCTGTCGATCCTGCTCGGGCTGTTCATCGCCCGCGCGCTGTCGCGCCAGCTGGGCGGCGAGCCGGCCTACGCGGCCGGTATCGCGGCGCGCATCGCCGGTGGGGATTTCTCCTCGGACGTGAAGCTGCGCGCCGGCGACCAGGGCAGCCTGCTGTACGCGATGCGCCAGATGCAGCAGCAGCTGTCGCAGATGGTCCACGGCTTCAAGGACTCCGCCGAATCGATCGCCTCGGCTTCGCGCGAAATCGCGGCGGGCAACAACGACCTGTCGCAGCGCACGGAGCAGCAGGCGGCGTCGCTGGAAGAGACCGCCTCGAGCATGGAGGAGCTGACCAGCACGGTGCGCCAGAACGCGGACAACGCGCGCCAGGCCAGCGGGCTGGCGGCCAACGCCTCGGAGACCGCGGTCAAGGGCGGCGAGGTGGTGGGTCGCGTGGTGCAGACCATGGACGAGATCAACGGCGCCTCGAAGAAGATCGTCGACATCATCGGGGTGATCGAGGGCATTGCGTTCCAGACGAACATCCTGGCGCTGAACGCGGCGGTGGAAGCGGCGCGTGCCGGCGAGCAGGGCCGCGGCTTCGCGGTGGTGGCCGGCGAGGTGCGCAGCCTGGCGCAGCGCAGCGCGAACGCGGCCAAGGAAATCAAGGGCCTGATCGGCGATACGGTCGAGCGCGTGGACAACGGCTCGGCGCTGGTGGGCCAGGCGGGCAAGACGATGGACGAGATCGTGCAGGCGGTCAAGCGCGTGACGGACATCATGGGCGAGATCAGCGCGGCCTCGGCCGAGCAGAGCTCGGGCATCGAGCAGGTGAACCAGGCGGTGGCGCAGATGGACGAGGTGACGCAGCAGAACGCGGCGCTGGTCGAGCAGGCTGCCGCCGCGGCCGGCTCGCTGGAGGACCAGGCAGCCCGACTGCAGGCCTCGATCGCGCATTTCCGCCTTGCGCACGCCGAGAGCTTCGGCGGCTTCCAGGGTTCGGCGGGCCGCAGCGAGGCATTTGCCCAGCTCGAGGCCCCAGTGGCCGAGGCGGCTGACGAAGATCACGACGTCGAGCCTGCGCCGGCCCCGGCCGCCCGTCCGGCGCCCGCCCCGCGCGCCGCCGCAAGCCGCCCCGCGGCGGCCACCGCCGGTGCCGACAACGGCGACTGGAGCGCGTTCTGAGCCCTGAGCCGGCCGGCACCGCGGCATCCGGCGATGCCGGCGGTGCCGGTGGCAGAGGCATCCGATCATGACGGGGCGTGACGACAGCACCGGAAGTGGCATTGCCGCGGCGGACCGCGCCACGCTGCTGGTGGGCGAGCGTTTCGATTGCGCGGAGGCCGAGCTGCTTGGCCTCGAAGCCCAGCTTCTAAACGCGCTGCGGCGCCAAGGCGACGCCGTCGCGCCCGTCAGGCCGCTGCTCGAGGCGGCGTTGCAGCGCAACCTGGCACGCGCCAGCCCTGCGCTGATCGCGATGACGCTGAGCGGACTGCGGCAACAGCACGCGGCCGCGGCGGCGAGCGAATTGCGCCGGCTGCGCCACGCGCCGCCGACGGATGGCGCCGGGCCCGCGGCGGCCGACCCGGATGCGCGGGCGGAAGCCGTCGTCCTATGGCGTGAGATTCACTTTCTGCGGGAGGTCCGGGCCGACCTTTCGCGCCGCATCCTCCGGATGGAGGCGGGCCTGGCGCGGATGCCCGCTCCGGCCCTGACGCCCACCGCGCCCCGCCATCGACAAGATCCACCATGACCACCCAGATCACCTTCCACCTGCCCAAGGACGCAGCGGACAAGCTACGCGGCGAGTTCGACCACTTCGTGCGCCTGTCGACCGGTCTGGACAGCCAGTTCGAGCCTCCGGCCTTCGAGGACTTTCTGCGTGCGCGCGTGTTGCACCATGAGGGACCGCTGACCGAACGCGCCGTGTCGCGGATGCTGTCCGGCGGCGAGTACGCCTGGGCCAAGCGGGTGTTCGAGAAGCAACTGCCCAACGCCATGGTGAACCTGATGCGCGACGCCCCGCGCTTCGGCTTCGGGCTGGCGGTGCGCTCCGAATGGCCGCCACAGGAGCGCCTTGCCCACGCCCGGGAATGGGCCGTGGAGATGCTGGAGCAGGCCGGCGTGGACCCCAGCCTCGCCGACAGCCTGGCGGCCCAGATCGCCGCCACCGCGATCGATATCCGCACCATCGAGGAGCAGATGCAGACGCCGGCCTGGCGCCTGGCGGACAGCCTGCGGGCGCGCGCCTACGACCTGATGTACGCGGTGCAGACCGAAACCGGCATCCCGGGCGCGTTGCGCAAGCTCGGCGAGTTGCGCGCCGTCCTGGCGCTGGCGCTCGAATACGGCAGTGTCAGCGCCGAGGAGGCCTCACGCGTTATGGAGCAGGTCGAGCACGCGCGGCCGCAATTGTTCCGCGATCAGCCGGACGACGTGTTCGCACGCATCGCGGCCTGGCTGCGGAAAGTGTTCTCGGCGTGATGAACGAGGCACGTAACGGCCTTGTAACAAGATTCGTAACGAACTTGTAACGACCGTCGTTACAAGTCAGCCGAGAGCCGTTACAAAATCCGTAACAATAACCGGCGACCTTGCTTCGGGGCGCACCCCCGAAATGGGGGTGCGTGTGCCGTTTCGACCCTCCACGCAACGTTGCGGCGGACCTCTTTGCGGCTCGGTGTTTACGCGAAGAATCGCCCGGAAAGCCCCGGTTTACCGTGTCAAAAGTATGTTGTGCGTCGCTTCATGTATGTTTCCTGCGACATTTATATACCCCCTACGAAAGTAGGGATTGGCAGGGCCGGTCAATTCCCGATATAAAACAACCCATCCACTTACATTCCGTAACACTTGTAACGTTTCAGGTCGGTGCGGCGGGACACAAAGTGGATCAAGCGTAGTTCCTGAAGTTTAGGTTTTACCCATTCGCAAGCATTTCAACGATCCGGTCGCCGGCGGTTTTCCGCAGGTAAGCGCTGGACAAGCGAGCGAAAGGGCTATTGGTAGCGGGGATAAATTGGAAAGCAGTGAAGTTCTGCAGGAGATCAGGGAGGTCAATCTCGCCTATCTGCTGCTCGCGCAACGTCTGGTTCGCGAAAATCATCTCGAAGCGATGTTCCGTCTTGGCGTCAGCAAGGAAATTGCCGACATCCTCGCCAAGCTCACGCCTGCCCAGCTGGTCAAGCTGGCAGCCTCCAACATGGTCCTGTGCCGCTTCCGGTTCGACGATCACGCGTTGCTGTCGACGCTGACCCATACCGCGAAGAGCCACGACATGCAGCAGATCCACGCTGCGATCCTGTTGGCCAGGCAACCGGTGGAGTCGCTCAATTGACCGCACTGCTCCAAGCCCAAGCGGCCATGAGCACCACGGCCACCCCCGTCCCGAATCGCAAGAGCGTCCTGCAGGACGCCAGCCAGACGCAGCTCGCCATCGAGCTGATCGGGCTCGGCGCGCGCCTGCAGGTGCTCGAAACCGAGACCACCCTCTCGCGCGACCGGCTGATCCGCCTGTACAAGGAGCTGCGGGGCGTATCGCCGCCCAAGGGCATGCTCCCCTTCTCGACGGACTGGTTCACCACCTGGCTGCCGAATATCCATTCGTCGCTGTTCTTCTCGGCCTATCAGTTCATGGTCCAGCAGGGCGAGACGGCCGGTATTCGCGCGGTGGTCGCCAGCTATCGCCTCTACCTCGAGCACGTCTCCCTGCTCGGCGGTGAAATTGTCTTAAGTTTCACCCGCGCATGGACGTTAGTAAGGTTCTTCGAGAGCAATATGCTGCAGCTTTCCTGCTGCACGTGTTGCGGCGGACAGTTCGTGACGCACGCTTACGAACCGCATGCGAACTTCGTATGCAGTCTGTGCCGTCCGCCGTCGCGCGCTGGCAAGGTAAAGAAGCTCTCGAAAGACGCCGCGCCCGCGCAAGTCGCCGCCTGAATACCGGCGGCACCTGCGCGGCAGGCGAGCCCTGCAAGGGAGGACGGGATGCCGTTCGCCCCGGCAGGCGGGCTCGTGCGTGCCTGACGCGTGTTTTTCAGACGGGGATTCGATCGTGCTAGTAGTTATCGGCTATGTCGTCGTGGTGGCGGCGGTGCTTGGCGGTTATGCCATGACCGGCGGCCACATGGGTGCGCTTTACCAACCGGCAGAGCTGGTGATCATCGGCGGCGCTGCGGTGGGCGCGTTTATCAGCGCGAACAGCGGCAAGGCCATCAAGGCCACCATGCGCGCGCTGCCCAAGCTGTTCCGTGGCAGCAAGTACAACAAGGCGCTGTACATGGAAGTCATGGCCTTGCTCTACGTGCTGCTGTCCAAGGCGCGCCGCGAGGGCATCCTGTTCCTCGAAAAGGAAATCGCCGATCCCGCGGCGAGCAGCGTCTTCAGCCAATATCCCCGCATCCTGGCCGACCCGGCCATGATGGAATTCCTCACCGACTATCTGCGGATGATGGTCAACGGCAATATGAATGCCTTCGAGATCGAGGCCCTGATGGACCACGAGATCGAGACCTTCCGCCACGAAGCCGAGATTCCCGCGCACGCCCTGTCGCGCGTCGGCGACGGCCTGCCCGCGTTCGGCATCGTCGCCGCGGTGATGGGCGTGGTCCACGCGCTCGCCTCGGCCGACCTGCCTCCCGCCGTGCTGGGCGCGCTGATCGCCCACGCGCTGGTCGGCACCTTCCTCGGCATTCTGCTCGCCTATGGCTTCATCTCGCCGCTCGCCTCGCGTGTCGAGCACCAGGTGGCCGAGAACGTGAAGATGTACGAGTGCATCAAGGTGACGCTGCTGGCCTCGCTGAACGGCTACGCCCCGCTGGTCGCGGTGGAGTTCGGCCGCAAGGTGCTGTATTCGAGCGTGCGGCCCTCGTTCCTCGAGCTGGACGATCACGTCCGCGAGGTCAAGAGCCTTACCTGATCCACGGCACAAACAAGGCATCGAGTCATGGCCGGTCAATCCGACAACGCGCGCCCCATCATCGTCCGGCGCGCGGCTGCCCACAGCAAGCCGCACGGCAACCATAGCTGGAAGATCGCCTACGCCGACTTCATGACGGCAATGATGGCCTTCTTCCTGGTGCTGTGGCTGCTGCGCGCGTCCACGCCCCAGGATCTGGTCCAGGTCGCCGAATATTTCCGTACCCCGCTGAAAGTGGCGATCGCCGGCGGCGACAAGAGCAGCCTGTCGTCCAGCGTGATCCCGGGCGGCGGCCTCGATCCGGCCCGCAAGGACGCCGAGGTCTGGCGTGCCCGCGACGACAATCCGGAAGCCGCGCAGAAGCGCCGCGACCAGCAGGAGGGCGAGCGGCTGCGCGCGCTCAAGCACCGGCTGGAGCAGGTCATCGAGAACAACCCGGTGATGCGGCAGTTCCGCCCGCAGCTGCTGCTCGATATCACCAGCGAGGGCCTGCGCATCCAGATCCTCGATACCAAGAACCGGCCGATGTTCCGCACCGGCAGCGCCGCCGTCGAGCCATATATGCGCACCATCCTGCGCGAGATCGGGCCGGTGCTCAACGAGATGCCCAACAAGGTAAGCCTGTCCGGCCATACCGACTCGGCCACCTATTCCAACGGCGAGAAGACCTACAGCAACTGGGAACTGTCGGCGGATCGGGCCAACGCCTCGCGGCAGGAACTGATCGCCGGCGGCATGAACGAGGGCAAGGTACTGCGCGTGCTGGGCCTGGCCGCGACGATGCCGCTGGACAAGAAGGACGCACTGGCGCCGGTCAACCGCCGTATCAGCATCGTGGTGCTGAACCAACGCGCCCAGGCGAAGTTCGAGGCGGAGAACGCCAGCGCGGCCGACGTAGCGGTCGAAGCCAAGGCCGGTAGCGCGGCGCGCGACATGGAAAGCGGACTGGCCGGCGCCACGCCGCCGGCGCCACCGGCGCCGCCCGTGCCCGCCGCGCCGACGCCGCCTTCGGCGCTCGGCCCCGGCAGGCCGTAGCGGAAAGCATGTTCCGGCACCGCCCGCGCAAGCCGCGGGCATGGTGCCATCTGAAGGACCGCAGCGCCTCGCCGCGCTCCCGCGCCGCCAACGGGCGGTGCCGGAGCGTCAGTCCTGAGCATTTTTTCAGGCAGGGCTAAATAAGGACGACGGCGGGGACGATAAACAGAGGCTGGCAACGGCTTTCGCAAAGCAATCTAGTGAGTCAGGACGGTCATGTCTGTCGATATCGATATCACGCAGTTTTACCAGACCTTCTTCGAGGAGGCGGAGGAACTGCTTGTTGAAATGGAGCAGCTTCTGCTCGGGCTGGACCTCGAATCCCCGGATTCGGAAGAACTCAACGCGATTTTTCGCGCTGCGCACTCCATCAAGGGCGGCGCGGCCACCTTCGGCTTCGCTGCGCTGACCGAGACCACTCACCTGCTCGAAAACCTGCTCGACCGGACACGGCGGCGGGAAATGGCGTTGTCGCGGTTCATCATCGACACCTTTCTGGAAACCAAGGACGTGTTGCAAGACCAGCTCAACGCCTATCGCAACGGCACCGAACCCGATCCCGAGACGATGGCACGCATCTGTGCCGTCCTGCAGCAGCTGGCCCAGGAAGCCAGTGGCGAGGCCCCCCCGGCTCCGGCCCCGGCCCCCGTCGCGGCACCCGCGGCAGCGGCTCCCGCCGCCGCGCCCGCAGCCGGCGGCGGCCTGAAGGTGCGCCTGCTCAACGTCTCGCCGGCCGACCAGACGTTGCTGCGCGAGGAACTGGCCAACCTTGGCGAGATCACAGGCCAGGCCGAGAGCCCTGGCGAACTCGCGATCTGGCTGTCCACGCAATGCAGCGCCGATGACATCATCGCCGTCTGCTGCTTCGTGATCGACGGCGAGCAGATCGTGGTGGAGGCCGGCGGCGCCGCTCCGGCCGCCGCCCCGGCCGCGGCTCCCGCGCCGGCTGCCGCCGCACCGGCGCCCGCGCCCGCCGCGGCGCCTGCCGCGGCCGCAGCGCCGAAAGAGCCCGCCAAGGAAAAGGAAAAGGCCAAGCCGGCCGCCGCGGCCGCGGGCCACGACAACGGCTCGATCCGCGTGCCGACCGAGAAGGTCGACCAGATCATCAACCTGGTCGGCGAACTGGTGATTACCCAGTCGATGCTGGCGCAGACCGCCTCGTCGCTGGACCCGGTGCTGTTCGACCGCCTGTTCTCCGGCATGGGCCAGCTGGAGCGCAACGCCCGCGACCTGCAGGAATCCGTGATGTCGATCCGCATGATGCCGATGGACTACGTGTTCTCGCGCTTCCCGCGCCTGGTCCGCGACCTGGCCGGCAAGCTCGGCAAGCAGATCGACCTGGTGACCTTCGGCAAGGCCACCGAACTGGACAAGAGCCTGATCGAGCGGATCATCGACCCGCTGACCCACCTGGTGCGCAACAGCCTGGACCACGGCATCGAGACGCCGGACCTGCGCGTGGCCGCCGGCAAGGAGCCGACGGGCCAGCTGATCCTGTCCGCCCAGCATCACGGCGGCAATATCGTGATCGAGGTGAGCGACGACGGCGGCGGCCTGCGCCGCGACAAGATCCTGGCCAAGGCCATGCAGAACGGCCTGCCGGTATCGGAAAGCATGAGCGACGAGGAAGTCTGGCAACTGATCTTCGCGCCGGGCTTCTCCACCGCCGAGGCGGTGACCGACCTGTCCGGCCGCGGTGTCGGCATGGACGTGGTCAAGCGGAACATCCAGGAGATGGGTGGCCACGTCGAGATCAGCTCGCGTCCGGGGCTGGGCACCACCACCCGCATCGTGCTGCCGCTGACGCTCGCCATCCTGGATGGCATGTCGGTGCGCGTGGGCGCCGAGACCTTTATCCTGCCGCTGAACTGCGTGATGGAGTCGCTGCAGCCCAAGTCCGAGGACGTGCATACCGCCGCCAATACCGAGCGCGTGATGCATGTGCGTGGCGAGTACCTGCCGCTGCTGGAGCTGCACCGCGTGTTCAACGTGGAGGACGCCGTGCAGGAGCCGACTCAGGGCATCGCCATCATCCTGCAGTCCGAAGGCAAGCGCTTCGCGCTGCTGGTGGACCAGCTGATCGGCCAGCACCAGGTGGTGCTCAAGAACCTCGAAACCAACTACCGCAAGGTGCCATGCATCTCCGCCGCCACCATCCTGGGCGACGGCAGCGTGGCACTGATCGTCGACGTGGGCGCCCTGCAGCGCAGCGGCGTGCGCCGGATCGATCCGGTCATCGCCCAGTAAGCCCGCGCACGACAATCGTTCAACACATCGGAGAGAGCAGACATCATGGCCGGCATCGGACATATCGATACGACGGAAAGCGACGCCTCGGGTCACGAGTTCCTGGTCTTCACGCTGGGCTCGGAAGAGTACGGCATCGACATCCTGAAGGTGCAGGAGATCCGCAGCTATGACGCGGTGACCCGCATCGCCAACGCGCCGGACTTCATCAAGGGCGTGACGAACCTGCGCGGCGTGATCGTGCCGATCGTCGACCTGCGCCTGAAGTTCCGCCTGGGCAATGTCCGCTATGACCACCAGACCGTCGTCATCATCCTGAACATCGCCGGCCGCGTGGTCGGCATCGTGGTCGATGGCGTGTCGGACGTGCTGACGCTGACCAGCGAAGCGATCAAGCCGGCGCCGGAGTTCGGCGTGTCGGTGTCGACCGAGCACCTGACTGGCCTGGGCACCGTCGATGGCCGCATGCTGATCCTGATCGATATCGAACGACTGATGACCAGCCCCGAGATGGAGCTGATCGAGGCCGAGGCCGCCTGACGGCGGCGAACCCGGCGGCGCGCCGGGTTCCCCCGCCAGCCCAGGCCCCGGCGGCCAGCGCTGCGAGCGGCACGAGCAACACGAAGCAGTACGAGCAATACCGCACCACGAGCAACACGCGCAACACGAGCACCACCAACGGACCATGACGTCGCTTCGTTCCCCCGCCGCAAGCGCCTCCGCCTTCGCCAAGCAGACCTCCGCGACCGCGTTGCGCGACGACGCGCGCGACTTCCTGCTGACCGAGCGCGACTTCGAGAAGATCCGCACGCTGATCCATCGGCGCGCGGGCATCTCGCTGGGCGGCCACAAGCGCGAGATGGTCTACAGCCGGCTGGCCCGGCGCCTGCGCACGCTGCAGCTGAACGACTTCGCCAGCTACCTGGCGATGCTCGACGCCGACGAGTACTCCGACGAGTGGGAGTACTTCACGAATGCGCTCACCACCAACCTGACCTCGTTCTTCCGCGAGCAGCACCACTTCCCGCTGCTAGCGGAGCATGCGAAGAAGACCGGCCGCCCGTACTCGGTGTGGTGCGCGGCGGCCTCGACGGGCGAGGAACCGTATTCGATCGCCATCACGCTGGCCGAGGCGCTGGGCGATCGCGCCGCCACCGTGCTGGCCACCGATATCGATACCCAGGTGCTCGCCAAGGCCGCGGCCGGAGTGTACTCGAGCGAGCAGGTCGCCAAGCTGTCCCAGGAACGCCTCAAGCGCTTCTTCCTGAAGGGCTCCGGCGCGCGCGCCGGCATGGTCAAGGTCAAGCCTGAGCTGGCCTCGACGGTCACGTTTGCGCCGCTGAACCTGCTGTCGCCGGACTGGGGCATCCGCGAGCGCTTCGATGCGATCTTCTGCCGCAACGTGATGATCTATTTCGACAAGCCGACCCAGGGCCGCATCCTCGAGCGCTTCGTCCCGCTGCTCAAGCCGCACGGCCTGCTGTTCGCCGGCCATTCCGAGAACTTCTCCTATGTCACGCGCTCGTTCCAGCTGCGCGGGCAGACCGTCTACGAGCTGGCCTCCGGTTCCGGTTACGGGGGAGCGGCCTGATGCACACGCCGCAGTTGCCGGAGGCCATCGCCACCCGCACGTACTTCGACCGCGAGTTCGGCAAGCAGGCCATCAAGCTGCTGCCGAACGAGTACTACGTGACCAAGCAGGACGTGGTGCTGACCACGGTGCTGGGATCGTGCGTGGCGGCGTGCATCCGTGACGAGACCATCGGCGTCGGCGGCATGAACCACTTCATGCTGCCGGACGACGAAAGCGCGGGCAGCGACCGCGTGCTGTCGGCTTCCATGCGCTATGGCTGCTACGCGCTCGAAGTGCTGATCAACGATCTGCTCAAGGCGGGCGCGCGCCGCGAGCGGCTCGAAGCCAAGGTGTTCGGCGGCGGCGCGGTGCTGGCCAACATGACCACGCTGAACATCGGCGACCGCAACGCGGAATTCGTATTGCGCTATCTGAAGACCGAAGAGATCCGGGTGGCCGCGCAGGACCTGCGCGGCCCGCATGCGCGCCGCGTCAGCTATTTCCCGCAGACGGGCCTGGCGCTGGTGCGCCGGCTCACGCGCCAGGACGACCAGGTGGTCGTCGAGCGCAACGAACGGGCCCTGGCGCGGGTAATTTCCGCGACGTCCCCGTCCGGCGGTGTCGAATTGTTTGGCCGTCGGGCGCCCACGCCCGCCGGCTCCTGAACCACGAAGGAATGTTCCGATCATGACTGCCGCCAGGATCAAGGTGCTGTGCGTGGATGACTCCGCGCTGATACGCAGCCTGATGACGGAAATCATCAACAGCCAGTCCGACATGGAAGTGGTCGGCACCGCGCCGGACCCGCTGGTCGCCCGCGAGATGATCAAGCGGCTGAACCCGGACGTGCTGACGCTGGACGTGGAAATGCCCCGCATGGACGGGCTGGACTTCCTCGAGCGGCTGATGCGCCTGCGGCCAATGCCGGTGCTGATGGTCTCGTCGCTGACCGAGCGCGGCTCGGAAATCACGATGCGCGCGCTGGAACTGGGGGCGGTGGATTTCGTCACCAAGCCCAAGCTCGGCATCCGCGACGGGCTGATGGACTACACCGACACGATCGCCGACAAGATCCGTGCCGCGTCGCGCGCCCGCATCAAGGCGGCCGCGCCGGCGCCCGAGGGCGAGGCCCCCGCGGCGCCGATGCTGCGCAGCCCGCTGCTGTCCACGGAAAAGCTCATCATCGTTGGCGCCTCCACCGGCGGCACCGAGGCGATCAAGGAATTCCTGATGCCCATGCCGCCGGACTGCCCCGCGGTCATGATCGTGCAGCACATGCCGGCCGGCTTCACGCGCTCGTTCGCGCATCGGCTCGATGGCCTGTGCCGCATCACCGTCAAGGAGGCCGAGCACGGCGAGCGGGTGCTGCCGGGCTATGCCTATATCGCGCCGGGCGACTCGCATATGCGGCTGGCGCGCAGCGGAGCCAACTACGTCGCCCACCTGTCGCAGGAAGCGCCGGTCAACCGGCACCGTCCGGCGGTGGACGTGCTGTTCGACTCCGCCGCGGTGCATGCCGGCAAGAACGCCATCGGCGTGATCCTGACCGGCATGGGCCGCGACGGGGCGCAGGGCATGCTGCGCATGCGCGACGCCGGGTCGTACAACCTGGCGCAGGACGAGCACAGCTGCATCGTATTCGGCATGCCCAAGGAAGCCATCGCGGCCGGCGGCGTGCATGAGGTGGTACCCCTGCAGTCTATGAGCCAGCGCGTGATGGCGCGCCTGGCGACCTTCGGCGCGCGCGCGCAACGGGTTTAAGGAAATGAGCCCGGCTGCCGAGAATGGGTAGTGTGGCAGCCGAACGCATCGCAATCATCCACAACTGATTTGGAGCCGTGAACGTGGACAAGAACATGAAGATCCTGGTGGTCGATGACTTCCCGACCATGCGTCGGATCATCCGCAACCTGCTCAAGGAATTGGGTTTTTCGAACGTCGAGGAAGCCGAAGACGGCGCCGCTGGCCTGGAAAAGGCGACGGACGGCAGCTTCCAGTTCGTCGTTTCCGACTGGAACATGCCGAACATGGATGGCCTGACCATGCTGCAGGGCATCCGCGCGAACGCCGCCACGGCCAAGCTGCCGGTGCTGATGGTGACTGCCGAAGCCAAGAAGGAAAACATCATCGCCGCGGCCCAGGCCGGCGCCAACGGCTATGTGGTCAAGCCCTTCACCGCGGCCACGCTGGACGAGAAGATCACGAAGATCTTCGAGAAGATCGCCAAGGAAGGGGCATAGGTGCCGACATGTCGATGACTCCGAACATCAGCAACGACTCGGCCGAACAGATTATCCAGCGCATTGGTAATCTGACGCGGATGCTGCGCGACAACATGCGCGAACTGGGTCTCGACAAAGAGATCGAACGGGCCGCGCAGGCCATTCCGGACGCCCGCGATCGCCTTGGCTATATCGCCGCCATGACCGAGAAGGCGGCCGAGCGTACGTTGACCGCGGTGGAACTGGCACAGCCGATCCAGTCCAACCTGGAAAAGCATGCCGAGGCGCTGGACAAGCGCTGGGACGAGTGGTTCGCCAAGCCGGTGGAACTGGGCGATGCGCGCGAACTGGTGCTGGACACCCGTGCCTTCCTGACCGACGTGCCCTCGCAGGCGCGCGCGACTGGCAGCCATCTGCTGGAAATCATGATGGCGCAGGACTTCCAGGATCTGACCGGACAGGTCATCAAGAAGATGATGGACATGATCCACACCCTGGAGCAGGAGCTGCTGCAGGTGCTGCTGGACAACGTCCCGGCGGAACGCCGTACCGAAGCGCCCGGCACGCTGATGAACGGCCCGCAGGTCAATCCGGAAGGCAAGCCCGACGTGGTCTCGGACCAGTCGCAGGTGGACGATCTGCTCGCCAGCCTGGGCTTCTGAGCCAGCCGCAATCGGCGAACAAGGCCCGCGGCGCGCTTCTGGCGCGCCGCGGGCCTTGTCGTTCCAGCGCCCTGCCGCTATCGGGGCGGTTCCTTGCGTTTGCGCGATGGCGCCGGCAACGTGTCGGCGGCCGGTAGCCCCGCGGTGAGCGCCACGACGGCCTGCATCCAGCGGGTGTCGCCGGGCAGCAGACGCTCCACCAGCGCGGCCACGCTGCTCAGCGCCGATATCCGCGCGTCCGCGGGCAGCGCGGCCACCGCCCTCAGGAGGGGCGGGAAGATGCGGCGCAAGTCCGCTTCCGTCGCACAATCGCGTTGCGCCGACATGGCCAGCTTGGTCACGACCTCGATGCCGTGGTGGTGCAGCGGCGCCAGCTTGATGGTTTCTTCGAGCAGCCAGACCACGCGCGTTGCGCGTCCCTCGTTGTATGACGGTGGACTGGATTCCATTTGCGACAGCGACAACAGTTGGCCTGCCCTGTCCTTGAGCGGCAGCATGGCGAGAATGTCCGAGAGCCGTGCCAGGCTTTGTCCCAGATTGCAGGGAACCTGCGCAACGGCTGGAGCCGCCGGGTCCGGCGAAGGCGGAACCGCCCCGGTGAAAACGTCCGCGTCGCCGTCGTATCTGAACAGCAGATAGGCCAGCGATGCCGCCGGACCGTGACGCGCAACCGGTGGCAGATCGGCCATCTCGAGAACCTGCGCTTGCCACAGGGCCGGAGTGATCCCGTAACTCACGATCATGTCCTTGCAGATGGCGGCCCGGACATCTGCGGGCAGCCGTCGCGCGACGTGCCACAGGCGGGCGCGCCGGCCCGGCGAATCCGTGGCGAATGGCTGCTGCGCCAGTTCATTGACGGCATGCGTGACGGGAAGCAGGTCGTCGACGCCTGCAAGGCGCTGGCAAAGCGCATCCCAGCAGCGCTCCCTGGCCGCTTCGGGAAGCTTGCGGATGGCCGTCGCCAGCCGGAGGTAGAGCGGGGCGGCCGCACCGGGAGCGCACGGTTCGCTCGCATGGAAAGCGCTGTCCCAAAGCGCCAGGGACAAGTCCTCGTCCTGTGCCTGCGACGCAATGATGCCGCTCAGCAGCTTTGCACAGCACGCTTCCGGCAGCGTCCGGGCGGTGGCCCACAATGCGTGGACCACCGGCATCGCGCCTTCGCCGCCCTCATGCTTTCGCCACGCTGCGCTGCTCGATGCCAGGCCGCAGAGGATACTGGTCGCGTCACCGGGGGCGAAACGCCCGAGCACATCGTCGATGAACCGGCGCCACCGTGGGACTGCCTGCGGCGACGCGCCTTCTTTGGGCGGACCGTCGCGATCGAGCGTCCGCGTCAGTGCGGACAGGATCTGCACTTGCACCGGCAGCGGGAAGCGGCACGCTAGATCGAAGATGTCGTCCCAGTATTGGACCAGCGGCTTCTCGCTCAACCATCTTTCGTATCCCGGCAGCCTGCTGGCCTCCTGGGCGAGCGCAGCGGCGTAGTCCTCCGCCACGGCGCCAACCGTATCCAACCCTTGCCGTACGGCCGCGATGATCGTCTGCACGGCGTGTTCGCATTGGTCCCAGGATGGGAAGTCCGCGGTCACTGTCAGAAGGGCTTGTCCCCGTGCCGGCGGCGGCGTTGCGTCGAGGATGCGGTTCCAGGCCGAGATAGCCGGCGAGGCCACGCTGCATGACGCGGACCACGCGGCCAGCAAGGGCAAGTGCGCGTCGGGGGCCAGGGAAAGGACTCGGTCGAGCAGTGCGTCAGGATCGTCGGCGGCGCCGGACTGGCGCAGCCGGCGCCATTCTCCGTCCGGGCGGTGACGCTGCGTGCGGGCGCGTGACGGCGCCAGCAGGGATCGATGCGGCTGCAGCAGGTCGCACGCCGCGTTGCGAAGATGCTCCGGCAATGCGGAGACGCGCTCCGCGAGCCGTTTCAGCAACCGGCGTTGACACGGCCCGGGCGCGCCCATGATCGCCGCCAGCGCGCACTGGAATCGGGACAGGCCGGTCACCCACCTGATGCTGCCGCCCAGGCGAACGGGGTCGACGATGTCGACCTTCAGCGCCGCCAGGATGCCGCGCGCGGTCTCGCTGAAGAGCAGCGCCTCGCTGCGCTTGAGACAACGCGCGATCTGCAGCAGGATTTCCGACGGCAAGTCGGTCAGACGCAAGACAGGGATTGGATGGCGCGTGGCCGGCGCGGACTCGCCAGCAGGAGGTACGTTGAGCGAAGATCCGGTTGGCTGCCCCGAGGGCGAGAGGGTGGGCAAGGACGAAAGGCGATCGAACGGCATGGTGGCAGTGTCCCTGTTGATTAGTCCGCTGCCCCTTCGGGCGGCTCCTTCCTCTTGCGGGTCCGAAGCGGCATCAGATCGGAAGCCGGTAGCCCGACCCACAACGGATTGATGGCTTGCAGCGCTCTCTGGTCTTTCACCAGGCGCTGCATCATCGCGGTGAGATGGAACAGCGCGGACACGCGGGCGTCGGCGGGAAGCGCGGCCACGGCGCCATGAAACGCGGAAAAGACGGCGAGCGCCTCCGCCTCGCTGGGACATTGGCGCGCCGCCGAGTGCGCGACATTGGTCACGACGTCCAGCCCATGGTGGTGAAGCGGAGCGAGCTTCATTACCTCGCGAAGCAGCCAGTTCACCCTGGCCGCGCTCCACGGCAGTGGATTGACGCACAGGCCAGCGCCCGTCCGCGAAAGCGACACCAGCACGGCGCCTCTGTCCGCAAGCGGCAGCAGAACCAGGATATCGGAGAGCCTGTCCAGGGCCTGCGCGGCATTGCGCGGATATTCGGCGGCGGCTAGGCCGCCGGGGTCCGGCAGGAACGGCTCGGTCAAAGCCGGCCGAAAGCCGTGGGGGCCCGTTTGGTAGCCGAACAGCGCGACGGAAAGCCATGCCGCGGTACGGTGGCGGACATGCAGCGGCAGGCTCTCCAGATCCATGACCTGGGCCCGCCACAGCGCCGGCGTGATATCGCTGGTCATCGTCATGGCCGCGCAGAGCCGGCCGCGGTCTTCGGCCGGCAGACGCCCTGCGGTCCGCAGCAGCAGCGTCCGCCGTTCGAGCGAGCGGGAACCGATGGCATGCCTCGCCAGTTCCAGCATCGCGGGAGTCAGCGGCGCAATGTCAGCATGGGTTTCCAGGCAGTGGCAGAGGGCATCCCAGCATGCCGCCTGATGGGACGCCGGAAGGGTTCGGATGCTGCGTGCCAGGGATGTGTAGAGGGGCGCGGCAACGCTGGCGGCGAGCGGTTCGCCGGCACGCAAGCCCTCTTCCCACAGCGCCAGCGCCGCCAGTTCGTCCGCCGGCGCGCAGTCCAGGACGATCGCAAGGAGCTTTGCGCACCAGGTATCGGGCAGTGCCATGGCCGCCTTGCACAGCGCGCGACTCAAGGGCGCGGCGTGCGGATGGCGTTCCCCGTCCTCCGCGTTCGAACTGGCTTGCGCCAGATCGCCGAGAATCCGGGTCGCGTCCGCCGGAGCGAAGTGCGCACTGACATAGCCGATGAAGCCGCTCCAGCGCGGCCTCGGCTTTGCGGCATCGTCGGCTGGCGAAGGAGCATCGTCCGCATGTACCAGCGTTGCCAGTTGCGACATCACCTCCGGCTGTGCCGGCAATGGAAGCCGCCGCGCGAGCCCGAACACCTCGTCCCAGTATTGTCCGAGTCTGGCCGGTACCTCGTTCGAAACTTGCCAGCCCAGCCCGCCGGCAAGCCGGGCAAGCGTACGCGCAAGGTCCGCGGGCAGGAAGCCGTCCCCCTCCACCGACGCCTGTACGGCGGTAATGATGATCTGCAGGGCCTTGCCGTACTCGGCGTCGGGGATCGTCTGGGCCATCGTTGCGAGTACCGCTGCGCGCGCCGGCGCAGGCAGGGCATCGAGGATCCGCGGCCACAGGGACACGGGCGGTGGGGGCGGGACGTCGGACCCGACCCATGCTTCCACCAGCGCCGCCCGCGCATCGGCGGGCGAGGCGAGGATGCGGTGCAGCAGATCCTGCGGGTCGCCGGCGATGCCGGCGTCGACCAGCCGATGCCACTCCGGACGCGATCCGTGGCCGGCGTCCTGACCGGTTGGCGTCGCGCAGGCACGCACGTACGGCTGCAGCGCCTGGTGTGCCGGCCCCCGCAGCGGCTCGGGCAACACGGGCAGGCGCTCCCCCAGGGCGCGCACCAGCGGATCCCTGCACTTCGTAGGGACCAGCAGGAGGTCGGCCAACGCCGCCTCGAAGGCCGACAAGCCGCTGACCCACCTGATCCGACCGCCAAGGCGCTGTACCTCCACGATGTCGGTGCGCAGCATGGCGAAGGTACTTTGCGACGCAGCGGCCAAGGCCAACGCTTTCCCGGGACTCAGGTAATGCGCCACACGAAGGACGATCTCTTGCGGCAGCTCGTCCAGACGCAGGATATGGCCTTGCGGGCCCGCGCTCGATGAGGCATCCAGGGGAGGCGCTGCCTCGGGCCGGAGCGGCGGCGGTGCGGGATCGGAGGATCCCGGCAATGGCAGAAATGTACCGAATGGCATGGTGATTGACTGGTGCGCCGCGACGATCGCGTGACAGCGATGGCGCTGCTGGCGTGATGGCGTGATGGCGGGATCGGAGGGTCGGACGGGCAGCGCCACGCGAAGCGCGGTGGTGAAGCACGGACGACGAGGAAACCGCTGCGGATCCATGCCAGTCTGCCCGGCGATGGAGGCGGCGACTTCCGGGAACGGCCGTCAAACCGTCGAATCCGCGCCTCAGGCTTGCGCGAGCCTTCACAAGGGCGAAAGAATCGCCGCGGGCCGCCGTTAACCCGGAATCGGGACGTTGGCGCGAAAAAGGCCCGTCCGTCCGCCACTCATTGGCCAAATAGCGCCGCAATCCACCGCCTATTCCCGCTAATAGGATGCCGTCGCCGCTCCGATAATCGACACCGTCGAAGGGGCCCCATCGCCCGCATTGCCCCTTCGCAACGGAGCGGCAATGTCCGAAGACAGCGATCTCGAGAAAACCGAACCCGCCTCACCCCGGCGCCTGGAAAAGGCGCGCGAGGAGGGGCAGGTGGTGCGTTCGCGCGAGCTCGGCACGCTTGTGATGCTGATGGCCGGCGTGTTCGGCCTGTGGGGACTGGGCGGCATGATTGGCGAGCGGCTGCATGCCGTGATGCGGGCCAGCCTGGCATTCGAGCCGGCCACGGCGCTGCAGACGGACCGGATGCTGATCCGCATGGCCGAGATGTTCTGGGAAATCCTGCTGGTCGTCATGCCCCTGTTGCTGCTGTTCGCCGCGGCGGCGCTGGCCGCGCCCATGATGCTTGGCGGCTGGCTGTTCTCGACCAAGGCGCTGGCTCCCAAATTCGAGCGGCTGTCGCCGCTGAAGGGGCTCGGCCGCCTGTTCTCGGTCAATTCGCTGGTGGAACTGCTCAAGGCCATCGCCAAGTCGCTGCTGGTCGGCGGCGTTGGCGCGTGGGTCCTGTGGAAGTACCTGCCGGACACCGTGGCGCTGATGAATGCGCCGGTGCAGGAAGCGCTGCTGCACATGATCGAGCTGGTCCTGCTGTGCTGCGGCGTGGTGGCCGGCTCGCTGGTGCTGGTGGCGGCGGTGGATGTGCCCTGGCAGCTGTGGGACCACTACAAGAAGCTGCGCATGACCAAGGAAGAGGTCAAGCAGGAGCACAAGGAAAGCGATGGCGACCCCCACGTCAAGGGCCGCATCCGCCAGGCGCAGCGCGACATGGCGCGCCGCCGGATGATGTCCGAGGTGCCCAAGGCCGATGTGGTCATCACCAACCCCACCCACTTCGCGGTGGCGCTGCGCTATGACGAAGGCCGCATGAGCGCGCCGCGCGTGGTGGCCAAGGGCATGGACGACGTGGCCGCGCGCATCCGCGAACTGGCCGCGGAACACCGCGTCCCGATCCTGTCCGCGCCGCCGCTGGCGCGCGCGCTGCACCGCCATGTCGAGCTCGGGCACGACATTCCGGCGGGACTCTATACCGCCGTGGCCGAAGTTCTGGCCTGGGTCTATTCACTGAAGAACTGGCATCACTCCTACGGCCCGCATCCGGACGCTCCGACCGGCTTGCCCGTGCCCGATGAACTCGCCGTACCGGAAAGCACCGCATGAACGCATTGACCTCCCTCTTCAAGCTGCCTGGCGCCCAGGCGGGTGGCCAGATGAAGGCCCTGACAGGACCGCTGCTGATCATCATGATCCTCGGCATGATGATCCTGCCGTTGCCGCCGTTCATGCTGGATCTGCTGTTCACCTTCAACATCGCGCTGTCCATCATGGTGCTGCTGGTGAGCATGTACACGCAGAAGCCGCTGGATTTCGCGGCGTTTCCGGCGGTGCTGCTGTTCTCCACGCTGATGCGGCTGTCGCTGAACGTGGCGTCCACCCGCGTGGTGCTGCTCGAGGGCCACAAGGGCCCGGACGCCGCCGGCAAGGTGATCGAGGCCTTCGGCCACTTCCTGGTTGGCGGGAATTTCGCGGTCGGTATCGTCGTGTTCGCGATCCTCGTGGTGATCAACTTCATGGTGATCACCAAGGGTGCCGGCCGTATTGCCGAAGTCGGCGCGCGCTTCATGCTGGACTCGATGCCCGGCAAGCAGATGGCGATCGACGCCGACCTGAACGCGGGCCTGATCAACGAGGAGGGCGCCAAGAAGCGCCGTGCCGAGGTGAGCCAGGAGTCGGACTTCTACGGCGCCATGGACGGTGCCAGCAAGTTCGTGCGCGGCGACGCGGTCGCCGGCCTGCTGATCATGTTCATCAACGTCGGCGCCGGCATGGTGGTCGGCATGGTGCAGCACGATCTGAACTTCGCCACCGCCGTGCACAACTACACGCTGCTGACCATCGGCGATGGCCTGGTCGCGCAGATCCCGGCGCTGGTGATCTCCACCGCGGCCGGTGTGATCGTCTCGCGCGTGTCCAACGAGCAGGACGTGGGCCAGCAGCTGACCGGTCAGCTCTTCTCCAACCCGAAGGTGATGTATCTGACGGGCGCCATCGTCGGCATGCTCGGCATCATCCCGGGCATGCCGCATTTCGCTTTCCTGTTGTTCGCCGCGGCGCTGATCTGGTTCGGCCGCTACGTCGCCCGCAAGGAGCAGACCGCGACCCAGGTGAAGACGCGCGAGGAGCGCCTGCCGGCGCTGACGCAGGAGAACACCGAAGCCACGTGGGACGACGTCACGCTGGTCGACCCGCTTGGCATGGAAGTCGGCTACCGCCTGATTCCGCTGGTGGATCGCGGCCAGGACGGCGAACTGCTCGGGCGCATCAAGAGCATCCGCAAGAAGGTGGCGCAGGAGATCGGCTTTCTGGTTCCCGTCGTGCATATCCGCGACAACCTGGAGCTGCGGCCCAACGCCTACCGCATCACGCTCAAGGGCGTGGAGATCGGCACGGGCGAGGCCACGCCGGGACAGTGGATGGCCATCAACCCGGGCCAGGTGTCGGGCACGCTGCCCGGCACGACCACGCGCGATCCGGCGTTTGGCCTGCCGGCCGTCTGGATCGACAGCGGCCTGAAGGAACAGGCCCAGGCCTTGGGCTACACGGTCGTGGACGCCAGCACGGTGGTGGCGACGCACCTGAACCACCTGATCCACCTGCATGCGGCCGAACTGCTTGGCCGCCAGGAAGTGCAACAACTGCTGGACCGCATCGCCAAGGAGTCGCCGAAGCTGACCGAGGATCTGGTGCCCAAGCTGATCTCGCTGACGTCGCTGCAAAAGGTGCTGCAGAACCTGCTGGACGAAAGCGTGCCGATCCGCGACATGCGCACCATCCTGGATGTGATCGCCGAACACGCCCCGAAGGTCACGGACCCCAACGAGCTGACCGCGCTGGTGCGCATGTCGCTGGGCCGGGCCATCACGCAGCAATGGTTCCCCAATGGCGCGGACCTGCAGGTCATCGGCCTCGATGCCGGCTTGGAACGCGTGTTGTCGCAGGCGCTGAGTTCGGGCGGCGGCATCGAGCCGGGACTCGCCGATGCGCTGTTGCAGCAGGCGCAGGCCGCCGCCGCGCGCCAGGAGCAGCAGGGACTGGACCCGGTCCTGCTCGTGCCGCATCCACTGCGGGCGCTGCTCGCCCGCTTCCTGCGCCGCACGATGCCGCAGCTCAAGGTCCTGTCGCATGCCGAGGTGCCCGACAACCGTAATATCCGCATCACCGCGATGATCGGCGGCAACGGCTGATGTCCGCCACGGCGGGCGGCGCGTGGCAGTGCTGCGCGCCGCGCGCCGAAACATTTCAGTAACCGCTAGGGCGGCCGCTTTTCTGGCATCGCATCGCGCCCTCCCACCGCATCCTTGCCGCACCGGCTTTCAGCCTTCCTGGTTGTCCGTGATGCGCAAGCAATGCGATGCCTCCTACAAGATGGTCTTCTCGTCCCCCGAGACCGTGCGGGACCTGATCCTGGGCTTTGTCCCGGACGACTGGCTGCATGCCCTTGACTGGACCACGCTCGAGAAAGTCCCCTCCAGCTACATCACCGACGACCTGCGCCAGCGCGCCGACGATGTCGTCTGGCGGATCAGGGCCGATGGCGAGTGGGTCTACTGCTATTTCCTGATCGAATTCCAGAGCACGGTCGATCCGTTCATGGCGGTCAGGATCATGGCCTATCTGGCGCTGCTGTATCAGGACCTGATCCGCAGCGGCGAGGTGCTGCCGGGCCGCAGGTTGCCTCCGGTGCTGCCGATCGTGATGTACAACGGCGAGGCGGCATGGACGGCGGCCACGGACATTGCCGATCTGATCCTCGAGGCGCCCGGGCTGCCGGCTTGCCATCGGCCGCGGCTGCGGTATTTCCTGGTCGACCAGGGCCAGTACTCCGACCAGCAGCTGGCCCGGATGCACAACGTGGTCGCCTGCCTGTTCCGCTTCGAGCAGGCACCCCGCGGCGAGGTGCTGTGGCAGGTGGTGGACCGGCTGAACGAGCTGCTTTGCGACAATCCCGAGCTCAAACGCGCTTTTGCGCTGCTGCTGTCCGAGGTAGTCTCGCGGCACAGCGACCAAGCGCTGTCGCTGTCCAAGATTCGGGAACTGAAGGAGCTGAAGATGAGACTGGCACAACGCTTCAAGGAATGGTCGGCGCAGTACCGGCAGGAGGGTCTGCAGGCGGGCCTGCAGGAAGGACGGCAGGAAGGGCGGCAGGAAGGGCGGCAGGAAGGGGTCCGGGCGGGCGAGGCGATGCTCTTCCACATGATGCTGACGGAGCGGTTCGGTCCGCTATCGCCCGAGCTGGCTTCCACGGTCGCCTCCGCCACGACGGAGCAGATCGACGTCTGGGCAAGGCGCCTGTTGCGTGCCGATACGCTCGACGAGATTTTCCGGCCCTGATGGCCGCGCGGCCGCGTCCGCCGCGGGCACGGCCGATTGCCGGGGCCAGTAGCAGGCAGCCGGCGTCGTCTCTCGCAAGCCGGGGGTAAAAGAACGCCGCCCGGCTGCCGATAACACTGGCACGAGGCCGTTCTGGCCCGAGACCGTCCCGCCGCACGGTCCGTCATTGGCCAAATAGCGCCGCAATCCCCTTCCTATTCCCCCTAATAGCGCGACCCCCACGCTCGGATAATCAAGACCGTCGAAGTGGTCTGATGCCGCTTCGCCATGCAGCGGCGATGCCGCAGCATCCCGCTGAAACAAGGGTCGCGAGAGATGAGCGTAGCCAAATTTGTGGCGGCCAATGGCCGCGAAGCCCTGCGCCAGGTGCGCGAGGCCATGGGGCCGGACGCCGTGGTGCTGTCCAACCGCACGGTGGACGGCGGCGTGGAGATCGTCGCCATGCGCGATACCGATCTGGGCGCCATCTCGGGCAGCGCGCAACCGTTCGTGCCCCCGACCCCGCCGGTGCCCGAGGTGATCCAGCCCGCGGCGCAGGAAGTCATTGGCGATCTGCGCGGCGAGCTGCAATCGATGCGCGCGCTGATCGAGCGCCAGATGTCCGGCATCGGCGCACACAGCGTGCCTGCCGCCGGCGGCGATCCGCTGCGGGACTCGCTCTTCGAATGGCTGGTCGGGGCCGGCTTCTCCGGCCAACTGGCCCGCACGCTGCTGTCGCGGCTGCCGGTCGGCCATGATCGACCCGCCGCGATGAGCTGGATCCGCCAGGAGATCGCCAGCAAGGTGCCGGTGCTGACCGACGAAGACGCGCTCTTCGGCCAGGGCGGCGTCCTGGCGCTGGTCGGCCCGACGGGCGTCGGCAAGACCACGACCACCGCCAAGCTGGCCGCACGCTTCGTGCTCAAGCACGGCGCGGAGAAACTCGCGCTGCTGACCACCGACTCGTTCCGGATCGGCGCGCACGAGCAGCTGCGCATCTACGGCGACATCCTGGGCGTGCCCGTGCACGCGGTCAAGGACGCCTCGGACCTGCGCATCGCGCTGTCCGCGCTTGCCCAGAAGCATCTTGTCATCATCGACACCGTTGGCATGAGCCAGCGCGACCGCAACCTTTCCGAGCAGATCGCCATGCTGGCCGGCGCCCCGGCGCCGGTGCAGCGCGTGCTGCTGCTCAATGGCGCCAGCCACGGCGACACGCTCAATGAAGTCGTGCACGCCTACCGCAACGACGCCACGCCCGGCGGGGGCGTGGACGGCTGCATCATCAGCAAGCTGGACGAGGCGACCCATCTGGGCTCCGTGCTGGATGTGGTCATCCGCCATCGCCTGCCCGTGTTCTATGCCTCGACCGGCCAGCGCGTGCCGGAGCATCTGGAACTGGCCCGCGGCGATCTGCTGGTCGAGCGCGCCTTCGCGATGCCGCGCCGCGGCTCCGTGTTCGCCGAAGCCCAGGCCGCCCGCAGCGCCTTTGCCGGCGGCCCCGCTCCGGAGGGCGACGACAACGCCGACGCCGCGCACGACGTGCTGCGCTCGATTACCGATAGCAGCCATGCAGTCGGCGCCTGCGTCAACGAGCTGCAGGACGGTCAGTACGGCTTCGACCTGTTGCGCCAGCTGTGGCCTCAGCGCGACGAGCCCGATACCGCGCTCAAGGCGATGGCACAGACGGTACGCGACGCGGTGGCCCGCGACGTGAGCCAGCATTGCGACCGCTACGTGCTTGCCTGCGCCACGACGACGTCGGTGCCCGTGCCGGGCCGCCGCGCGCCGCAATCCTGGCTGAACACGGTGTGGCTGTCGGACCGCGACGGCATGCCGCTCGCGGCCACGATCACCCCGACCGGCCGCGGCTCGCACGGCGCCAACGGGGCCCCCGATACGGAAGCCGCGGATCTGCGCGCCGCGGTGGGCGCGCGCCGCTGCGTCGTCAATGTCCTGGAAGCCATGCCCGCCGCATCGGCCATCGCCCGCTGGCAGACCGCCGGCGAGCGCTGGCTGGCCGCCGCCCGCAAGAGCACCCGCGTGATCTGCGACGGCACGGCGTGGAAGCTCGACGCCCTCGCCGACACGCTGACCTTCCATGCCATTGGCGAAACCCAGGTGCGCGGCCGCGAGGCACTGCAGTGGGTCGCGCAGACTTCGGTGCGCGTGGTCGATGCCCAGCATCGCCCCGTCAAACCCGCGGGCGCGGACAACGGCATCGACGCCACGCTGGTGGTCTCGCGCGCGATCGACCGCGAGAACGGCCAGACCCTGGCCGTGGACTACACCCTGTGCGATGGTGCGCTTTCCCCGGAAGGGTCGCAGGTCGCGCGCTGGGCGCGCTGGAGCGAAGGCGCGGAGTCGCGCTGCCGCACCCTGCGGCTCGCCACCACCCATCTGCGCCAGTCCGGCGCCGAGGGCGCGGTGTCCGCCCCGTGCGCGCAGCTGGTGGCGCTGCAGGCCGGCATCACCGCGCTGCGGCTGGAACACCGTCCGGCCGTCACGGCGGCGCCGTTCCTGGCGCGCCTGACCGGCAAGACCAGCAAGGGCGCGATCGCCGCGGCGACGCTGGTGGACGGCCTGGGCCGTCTGCTGGCCCTGCTGGACGTACTGGAAAACTATCCGGCGCGTGGGCATCGGCCCGCGCTTCGGCAAGCCGCACCCGCGTCGCCTGCGGACGATGAGGACACGCTGATCGCGAGCGCCATGCCCGCCCAGCGCCGCACCGTGCCGGAGTCGGCCAAGCATCTGGCGCAGCAAATGGCTGCCCTTGGAGATTGATTCGTGAGCACGCTCGCTTCAGACCAGGCCGAAAGCCTTCGTCGCATGCTGGCACCGCGCACCACCCGGCGTATCGCCGTGGTGGCGTGCGAGCCGGGCGCCGGAGCGACGACGGTTGCGCTCGGTCTGTCCAATGCGCTTGCCCTGCAGGGCGAACGCGTGCTGCTGGTGGATGAGGATGCCGCGCGCTCGCGCGCCACGCGCCTGGCCGGCGCCAACCCGCGGGGCACGCTGGCCCAGGTGCTGACGGGATCCGCCAGCGCGGCCGATGCCACGGGCGACCGCGCCCAGGGCGCGCCCGCCGTGCTGCCCGGCGACCCGCAGGCCTGGGGCGACCTGGGGGCCCTGGGCGAGTTCCGCTCGGTGCTGTGCGACGCGCGCAGCGGCCCGGACGGCATGCTGTCGCGCTTTGGCGGCTCGGCGCACAACCTCGTGGTTGTCACGCGGGCGGAGCCGGCGTCGATCACCGCGGCGTATGCATGCATCAAGCGCCTGCATCACCTGTATGCCTGCCGCCATTTCCATCTGGTGGTGAATGCCGCGGACAACGACAACACCGTCGCCACCGCGGCGCGCAATCTGGCGCGCACCGCCAGCCAGTATCTCGGGGTGCAGGCGGTATTCGCCGGTGCCCTGCCGTTCGACCCGCTGATCGCGCGCAGCACCGCGCTTGGCCGCTGCGTGGTCGAAGCTTTTCCGGGCGCCGCCGCTACCGCGTCGCTGCGCCGTATCGCCGCCGGCATCGCCGCGTGGCCGTTGAAACCAGAAACCGATTCAAACCGCGCAGCGCCGTTCGTGCCGCCTGCCGCGGCGTTGGCCTGCTAGGAACCAAGCGAGGATTCCACCATGTACACGATCCAGGGAAAACTCGAACAGACGGATACCGTCAAGACGCATGCGCCGCTGGTGCGTCGCATCGCGCTGCAACTGGCGGCCAAGCTGCCGGCCAGCGTGCAGCTCGACGATCTGATCCAGGCCGGGATGATCGGCCTGCTCGATGCGGCCCGCCGCTATGAAGACACGCACGGCGCCCGCTTCGAGACGTATGCGAGCCAGCGCATCCGCGGCGCGATGCTGGACGAGGTGCGCGCCAACGACTGGCAGTCGCGCAGCCTGCGCCAGTCCACCCGCCGCATCGAGAAGACAGTGCGCCAGCTCGAGCAGAAGCTCGGGCGCACGCCGCAGGACTCCGAGGTTGCCGAAGAGCTGGACATGCCGCTGGACGAATACCAGCTGCTGCTCAACGAGGTCTATGGCTGCCAGCTGCTGCACTACGAAGACTTCGAGCGCTCCGGCGAGGAGGACTTCCTGGACCGCCACCTGACGGTCAGCGACGACGGCAATCCGCTCACGGTGCTGATGGAAAGCGGCATGCGCGGCGCGCTGATCCGCGCCATCGACAAGCTGCCCGAGCGCGAGAAGCTGGTGCTGTCGCTGTGCTACGACCAGGAGCTGAACCTGCGCGAAATCGGCGCGGTGCTGGAGGTGACCGAGTCGCGCGTCTGCCAGATCCGCAGCCAGGCCATCAACCGTCTGCGCACGCAGCTGCGCGGCCTGCTCTGACAGCCATGATGGCCTGGCCGTCTCCCTCGCTTGCCGCCTTTACCACCGGCCGCCTGTGGCAGGCGGCCGCCCTCGCGCTCGGCTTGCTGGCGAGCGCCGCATCCGCTTCCAACTCCGGCGATTCGCGCCACGCGTGGACGGCCACGGTCAACGGGCCGGCGCTCTATGGCAAAGGCCAGCGCGCGGTGTCGCCGCCGATCGAACCGGTTGGCCATCTCCCGCAGGCGGAAGGCGTCATCACCGCCGTGCGCTGGCGCTATCGCTTCACCCGCGTGCCGCCGACCAATCTGCAAGCCTATCTGTGCAATGCCAACCGCTGCGTGCTGCTGCCGGGCGCCGAAGGCCGCACCGAGGCATTTCGCGGCGACGATGCGGGCAAGGGCTTCGTGTTTGCCTATCGCGTGCCGGGGCAGGGCCCGCTCGCGCCCGTTTTGCGCGCGCAGTCCAACGAGGTGACGGTCAGCTTCCGCTAGCCGCCGGCCCTGGTGGCCGTCCTCGGGCAATCCACGCCGCCGCGGTTTCGCTGCCGATGCCGAAGTGCGCGCAGTTGTAGGTCTGAAGGCCGCGCAAGGCCTCCTCGACAAGCCGGCGCAGTTCCGACGTCTGGACAGCCGAGCGGCCTTCAAGCGCGACGGCCTCGCCGAGCGGCATTCCGTCCCGCACGATGGCCTGGACGGCGCGGTTCACGGATTCCCTGTATCGGAGCGCCGAGGCGTTGGGCACTTCCATGGCCTCCAGCACCGAGGCGTACCGGTCTATGGAGCGTCCGTACGCCCAGGTGAAGAGGTCGATTGCCATGGACGTGTCCAGCCGCTCGTAGACGCCCATCATCGCCATTGCGTAATCATTCGCGTCGACGCCAAGAAACGACAGGGGCGCGCAGTTGCGAAGCAGCAGCGGGACATTGGCTGTCAGACGGCTCGTACGCTTGTTGCCGTCTTCGAATGCCTGCAGATACGCGAGATTGACCCAGAGAAAGAACGCCGATTCCACAGGGTTGGCGATGCGGTCCGCCTTCTCCAGGATCGTGCGGAACATCTCGTCCAACACGTGAGGCACGTTCGAGGGCAGATAGGTGCTTTGCCCGATATACACCGCTCTGTTCCGGATGGCGCCCAGGCTTCCCGTGTCGTCCAGCAGATCGCGCATCAGGAAACCGTGAAGATTGCGGACCAGAAGCGTCGTCAAGCCGCCACGCGGCGCCGCATCGACCAGAAACTCGATGGCTCTCTTGTGATTGAGCAGCATGACGGCGTCGGCATTGCTGCCGGGCAAGCCGGAAAGAAAGAGCTTGCGCGTGTCCACCAACGAAAAGCGGTTGCCCTCCAGCCTCGAAGACGACCACGAAAGGTCGATGAGAAATTGCTCCAGTACGCGGCGCGCATATGTCCCTGCCGGCTGTTGCCCGCGCAGGCGCGCCCGCATGGCCAGATCGTCGGCGGCGTCGCGAGGCAAGAGGCTGTCTCTGTTGGGCACGTAGCCGTCCACGAAGCCGCGCTGATATGTCGCGATGTCTCTCGTCATCAACGGGCGGCGCAGTACAGAGGCAAGCCGCAGACTTGCCGCAGACCAGGGCGGCGAAGCCACATCAGGCTCGCGGAGCAAGACCGCCATTGCACCCGGGGCGAATGGGAAATCGTGCGTGGCGGCATATCGGGTGGTCCGGGCCTTGCCGGTCCTTCGGACTCGCCCCGACGCGACCAGTCGCTGCAAGGCCCGCTTCGCTGTGGCGACGCTGACCCCGGTAGCGGTGGCCAGCTCGACGGAACTCAGTTGGCTCCCGCCCTGTGACGACAGTGCATGCAGTGTCCCGAGAAGGTTGGCGGAGGTAGTGACGGCTTTCGTGTCGTTGGCGGATCGGCTCACGGCATGGCCCCTGATCGGCTGTTGAGGTGAGCCGATTCTCAGCCGGTATGCGCGGAACGTCGGCGCGCGCGATCGAATCCCGATAGCGTCGAGCCGTTCTGTTTAGAAGTGTTGCGCTGAATGCGCAGTCGACAAGAGGGCGGGACCGGGCGGCCGATGGACATGCCCGGCGCTCCGGCTTCCGGTGCCGATCGCCATCTCGAATGCAAGAAAGGCACGTCAACCCGGCGGAACACCGCCAGGCCTACGTGCCTTTTCTCAATCCAGCAGTAACCGCTCAGCCAGCTGCCAGGCTCACCCCTTGCGGACCGGCCTTGGCCAGTCCGTTGCGGCCATACAGCGTGCCGGTATCGCCGCCGCGCTGGCGCAGGGCCTGCAGGGCGTCCTGGGTGTACTCCAGGTGCGCGTTGACGATGGCACCGTTGAAGTCGTTGGCGTCGGCCGCGGTGCGGGCCGCGAAGACCAGTTGTTGCCAAGCCGCTGTCACGGCCGAATCCACGCCTTTGCCCAGCAGTTGCCTCTCGGCGCCCACGCGGATGCCCAGTGCGGACATTTGCGCCTGGCGGGTCGCGCCGAGCTCGCCGATCATCGCGGCGAGCTGGGTCTTGCGCTCCAGCAACGTGTTGAGCAAGGCAAAGTCGCCGGCCCGGATGGCCTGGCGTTCTTCGTTGAGGGCTGCGGCGAACGCCAGAACGGCTTCGGTTTCGCGCTGCATCCCCTGAACCATGGATTCGGTCATGAGTAGGGCTTAGGGTTGGCCGCCTTGAGCCAGTTCGCGCAGGGAGGCGAGCAGGCCGTCGGCGATTTTGCTGGAGTCCATCGTCAGGCGGCCTTCGGCGATGGCCTGACGGATTTCTTCCACCTTGGCCTGGTCGATATCGCCATCGGCGTCATTGACAAGGCCGGCGCCGATATCGCGCACCTGGGCGGAAAGGGGGCTCATCCGGACGTCGGACGGTGCCGGCGTGGCCGCGGTGACAGCGGCGCCGGAAACGTTGCGGGCGGGGCTTTCGGCGGCATCGCCCGTCCTCGGCGGAGTGGTGTTATTGATCTTCACGGGTATTCCTTGCTGGGTTTCCTTGCCTTAACGGCCGGATTCTCCAGAACTTTAGGGGGTAGTCGGCGGGCTGACGGGCCCGGTCCGGATTGTCGCACGGCTGGTTCGCACGGCGTGCCGGAGGGGGAAATGCCGGCCGACTTACCTCCAAAAAAATGACTATTGAAGCACTACGGTGTCGGCGTCGCGCACCAGCGCGTTGACCACCTGACCGTTCTTGAGCCTGACCTGCACGCTGTTGCCCGGCGCGGCATCGGCCAGCACCTTGCCTTCGCTCGTGACATGGAAGGCTTCGCCCTCGAACTTGACCGCTACGTTCTGTCCCTGGCGTACCGCGATGGCCTTGCGCAGCATGTCCATGCGCAGCGGCGAGCCCGCCGCGACCCGGTTCACCGTGGTGGCGCCCGCCACTTGGGCGGGATCGGTGACCACGGCGCGGGGCAGGGTGGCCAGGTCGCCCTGGCGCAGCTCGAGATCCGCGGCGTTCAGCGCCTCGCCGGCGCCCAGCGCCCGCGCGGCGACGTAATAGTCCGCCACCACCGAGACCCGTGCCTGTACATAGCGCGTCCACGGCCGGTCGCCGCCGCAGCGCACGCCGACCGAGATCCGGCCCCAGGGCGTGGCGCCAGGCTGCAGGAACGGCTCCGGATTCTCGCAATGCGGCGCGCGCCCGCCCGATGGGGGCACAACCTGGATGGTGCTCTTGCCAGGCAGTCCGGCGGTCTGCTGCTGCAGGAACTGCTCCACCGCGACACGGACCGGATCGTCCGGAAACTGCACGCTGGAAACGCTGGCGGCGTGCGCAGCCGGCATCGAGCCGACCGGCGTGACTTGTGCCACCTGCGCCGGCTGCGGTGCGGCCAGGGCGGCGCCGGCCAGCGCCAGTGCCGCCACGGCGGCGGGCAGCGACGCCCAAAGGCGGGCCAGTGCCATACGGTGTGCCACGGTCGAAACGGTCATGCTCATCCTGTCATCCCAGCAAGGAAGAGAGCGGCTCGCGCGGGCGCGAAGCGCGTCTCTGTCAACGGTGCCCATTGTAGGGAGCCGCAGCGTCCGGCTCAGGGCGAAATACGCGGATTTCCCACTCCTATTCAGTCGATTGGTGTGGCCATGCCGCACCTAAGATGGCAGCCGTGAAGAAGGTCGCCCATGGCACCTGCCTTCATCGCTTTCTCACTCGACGCGACGTGCGTGCGCGAGATCGAGGCGCAATACACGGACGCAAACCGACGCAACACGGACGCAAAAACGGGACGCGAGATACAGACATGATCGACAGACTCGACGCGGCACTGCGCTTCCAACAGGAGGCATTGAGCCTGCGCAACGAACGGCAATCGGTGATTGCCGCCAATATCGCCAACGCGGACACGCCCGGCTTCAAGGCGCGCGATTTCGACTTCGCCAGCCGGCTGTCGGAATCCGTCGAACGCGGCAAGCGCGCCGACGGCGTGACGCTGTCCACGACTTCGAATCGCCATCTGCCCGGCCAGGGCGTGACGATGACCAAGGAGGAACTGGCCTACCGTATCCCGATGCAGTCCAGCATCGACGGCAATACCGTCGAAATGGATACGGAGCGGGTGGCCTTTGCCGACAACACGGTCCGCTACGAGATGGGACTGACGGTGATGAGCGGCAAGATCAAGTCGATGTTGACCGCGATCCAGCAGTGAGGAAGCCATGCCAGCAATGAACATCTTCGACGTGGCCGGTTCGGCCATGGCCGCGCAGGCGCAGCGCATGAACGTGACGGCCTCGAACCTGGCCAACGCGGACAGCGCCGTGGCGCCCAACGGCCAGCCCTACCGCGCCAAGCAGGTGGTGTTCGGCCTCGCGCCCACGCCTGGCCAGAACGACATCGGCGGCGTGCAGGTGCAGAACGTGATGGAAGACCCGTCGCCGCCGCGCATGGTCCACAACCCCACGCATCCGCTCGCCAACGCCGAGGGTTATGTCGTGATGCCCAACGTCAACCCGGTGGAAGAGATGGTCAACATGATCTCCGCCTCGCGGTCTTACCAGGCCAACGTCGAGGTGCTCAATACCGCCAAGAACATGATGCTGAAGACGCTGACCATCGGTCAGTGAAACCGGAATACGACATGACGACTCCCGTTAATAACAACACCAGCAGCCAGAGCCTGGCCGATCAGCTCAAGAGCAACTCGTCGAGCGCCTCGGACCTGCAGGGCAACTTCCTGAAGATGCTGGTGACGCAGATGAACAACCAGGATCCGCTCAATCCGATGGAGAACTCGGAGCTGACCTCGCAACTGGCGCAGATCAGCACCGTGAGCGGCATGGAAACCTTGAACGCGACGATGATGCAGCTGCTGGCGCAAACCAGCGCCAGCCGCGCGATGGATTCGGCCGCGCTGATCGGCCGCACGGTCGTGGTGCCGGGCTCGGACGTGACCGTCAAGGACGGCGTGGCGTCGAAGATCGGCATCGATCTGCCCAAGACGGCCGACGCCGTGACGGTCGACGTGCTGGACGCGGACGGCAAGGTGGTGCGCACCATCGACCTGAAGGGTCAGGTCGCCGGCGTGCACGACGTGGAGTGGGACGGCAAGGACAACGCCGGCGCGGTGGTGGCCAATGGCGACTACACCTTCAAGGTCAACGCGACCGCCGACGGCACCAGCGTGCAGCCGGTGGCGCTGGTGTACGGCAAGGTCGAGAGCATCAGCGGCGACGCCACGGGCGTGCTGGTCAACCTGGCCGGCGGCACCAAGTCGAACGTCGACGAAGTTCGCAAGATTCTTTAATCGCCCGCTGTCGCACACCGGCGCCGGCACTATCCATTGGCCGGACCGGATCGCGGTGCGATAAGGGTCCCAAAGTTAGACAGCAGAGTTAGACAGGAAACAAGGGGAAAAACATGGGTTTCGGTCAAGGGGTAAGCGGCATCAACGCCGCCGCGCAGAACCTGGATGTGATCGGCAACAACATCGCGAACGCGAACACCGTCGGCTTCAAGCAATCGACGGCGCAGTTCGCCGACGTGTACGCCGGCTCCAAGGTGGGCCTGGGCACGCGCGTGAACTCGGTGGTGCAATCGTTCAACGCCGGCAATATCGAGGCCAGCGGCCGTTCGCTGGATGTGGCCATCACCGGTGGCAACGGCTTCTATCGCCTGATGAGCACCGACGGCGAAGTGTTCTTCTCGCGTAACGGCCAGTTCCTGCGTACGGACGACGGCCGCCTGACCAACGCGCAGGGCCTGCAGCTGACCGGCTACGCGCCTGGCGTGGCGCCGGGCGGCGGCGCGCAGCCGCAGCCGCTGGTCGTCTCGAATGCCCAGATGCCCCCGCGTGCCACCACCAGCATCACCGGCCAGTACAACCTCGACTCGCGCAGCGTGCCTCCGAACCCGACCCTGACCGAGACGACCACGGCCGGCGCGGGTACCGCCACGGCGTCGGTGTCGGACGTCAAGGTGCTGACCGGCAGCAACTACAACATCACGTACGACGGCACGAACTACAGCATGACCCGCGCCTCGGACGGCGTGGTGGTGGCCACCGGCGCCGGCCCGACGCTGACGGCCGACGGCCTGACCGTCACCATGAGCGGCACCGTTGCCGCCGGCGACGCGTACACGATCAGCAGCGCCCCGTCGTTCGCGACGGCCGCCGGCGATCCGCCCGATGCCTCGATGTTCAACTACAGCAGCACCATCGAAGTGTTCGATTCGCTCGGCAACGCCAAGCAGCTCACGGCCTACTTCGCCAAGGGCACCAGCGATGCGACCGGCACCAACTGGAACATGTACGTGACCGACGCCACCGGCGCCCTGCTGTCGGGCCCGAACGCGATGCGCTTCGACCTGAACGGCGCGCTCGTCACGCCGGCGCCGGGCACCCCGGTCAACGTGACCATGCCCGCCGCCAACGGCGCGGACGTGATGAACGTGGCCTTCAGCCTGGCCGGTACCACGCAGTTCGGCGACGACAACGATCCGAAGCTGATCGACCAGGACGGCTACACCTCGGGCAGCCTGCTGGGCTTCTCGATCGAGGCCGACGGCACCATCCGCGGCAGCTACTCGAACGAGGAAACGCAATCGCTGGGCACCGTCGCGCTGGCCACCTTCGGCAATGTCGAAGGCCTGCAGCCGGAAGGCGACAACGTGTGGTCGGCGACCGGTGCCTCCGGTCAGCCGCTGATCGGCCAGCCGGGCGGCAGCATGGGCAAGCTGCAGTCCAACGCGGTCGAGGCGTCGAACGTGGACCTCTCGGGCCAGCTGGTCAACCTGATCGTCGCGCAGCGCAACTACCAGGCGAACGCGCAGACCATCAAGGCGCAGGACCAGGTCCTGCAGACGCTGGTCAACATCTGATGACGCCAAGGGCGGCGCGCTCGCGCGCGCTGCCCGCGGAACGCTAGAGATCGCATATGGATCGCATGATCTACACCGCCCTGTCGGGCGCGAAACAGACGATGGACCAGCAGGCCGCGGTGGCCAACAACCTGGCCAACGTGTCGACCCCCGGCTTCCGGGCCCAGGTCAATATGTTCCGCGCCGTGCCGGTGGTCGGGCAGGAAACGCCGACGCGCGCCTTTGCGCTCGCGAGCACGCCGGGCGCCGACCTGAAGGCCGGCCCGCTGACCTATACCGAGCGCTCGCTCGATGTGGCGATCAAGGGCAACGGCTGGCTGGTCGTGCAGACGCCCGACGGCGGCGAGGCCTACACCCGCGCCGGTTCGCTGCAGGTATCGGCGGACGGGCAGATCCAGACCATGAGCGGTCGTCCCGTGCTGGGCGACGGCGGCCCCTTGGCGGTACCGCCCGGCTCGATGGTCACCATCGGCAATGACGGCACCATCACCGCGCGCGGTCCTGGCGAAACCGCTCAGGGCCTTGCGCAGGTGGGCCGGCTGCGCCTGGTCAATCCGCCCGCCGACGCCATCGCACGCGGCGACGACGGACTGTTCCGCCTGCGGCCCGGCGCTGCGCCGGTCGAGCGCGATCCGACCATCGGCGTCATCACCGGCGCGCTCGAGGGCAGCAACGTCAATCCGGTCGAGGCCATGGTGGACATGATCGCCAACGCCCGCCGCTTCGAGATGCAGATCAAGATGATCCAGGGCGCGGACACCAACGACCAGAGCGCCAACCAGCTGCTGTCCAACCGCTGATGCCCGCGGGCATCGCCACCGGACCCACCGACTCAACCGAATCAAGGGCATGCCGCGCCGCCGCGGCGGCCACGCAAGGACAACCATGAACCGCTCTCTCTGGATTGCCAAGACCGGCCTCGATGCGCAGCAGACGCAGATGGACGTGATCTCGAACAACCTGGCCAACGTCTCGACCTCGGGCTTCAAGCGCGGCCGCGCCGTGTTCGAGGAACTGATGTACCAGACCATCCGCCAGCCCGGCGCGCTGTCGTCGGACCAGACCGTGCTGCCCTCGGGCATGCAGCTGGGTACCGGTGTGCGCCCCGTCGCCACCGAGCGCATCCACACGCAGGGCAATCCCCAGCAGACCGGCAATGCGAAGGACGTCGCCATCATCGGCCAGGGCTTCTTCCAGGTCACGATGCCGGACGGCACCACCGCCTACACGCGCGACGGCTCGTTCCAGGTCGATGCCAACGGCCAGCTGGTCACGGCCAGCGGCTTTGTCATCGAGCCGGCCATCACGATTCCCGCGAACTCGACGTCGCTGACCGTCGCCCGCGACGGTACGGTGTCAGTGACGCAGCCGGGCTCGAGCAACAACGTGCAGGTCGGCCAGCTGCAGCTCGCCACTTTCATGAACCCGACCGGCCTCGAAAGCCTGGGCGAGAACCTGTACGTGCAGACCGACGCCTCGGGCCAGCCCAACCCCACCGTGCCGGGCCTGAACGGCGCCGGCGTGCTGCAGCAGAACTATGTGGAAGCGTCGAACGTGAACGTGGTGGAAGAGCTGGTCAGCATGATCCAGACCCAGCGCGCCTACGAAATCAACAGCAAGGCCGTGCAGACGTCCGACCAGATGCTGCAGCGCCTGACGCAATTGGGTTGAACATGATGCAAACGCTGTCTCGCCTGGGCACGATGATCCTGTGCCTGCTCGCCACCGGTTGCGCGCTGGTGCCGCGCGAACCGCTGGTGCAGTTGCCCACTTCGGCCCGGGCCGAACAGCGGCCGATGCCTGCGCCCACCGGCTCCATCTACGCCAGCTCGTACGCCGGCAATCCGCTGTTCGAGGACCGCCGGCCGCGCAACGTCGGCGACATCCTGACCATCCTGGTGCGGGAGAACCTGAACGCCTCGAAGAACTCGGGCTCGAATGCCAGCCGCACGGCCAACACCGCGCTGTCGTTCGGCTCGGTGCCGCGTGTGCTCGGCGGCCTGTTCGGTGCGAGCCAGAACGCCGAGATGGAGGGCGCCAATGCCATGCAGGCCAGCGGCGGCTCGTCCGCGGCCAATACCTTCAACGGCACCATCACCGTGACCGTGATCGAGGTGATGCCCAACGGCAACCTGGTCGTATCCGGCGAAAAGCAGATGGCGATCAACCAGGGTGCCGAGTTCATCCGCTTCTCGGGTGTGGTCAATCCGCGCACGGTCGCCGGAGACAACTCGGTGCTGTCCACGCAGGTGGCCGATGCCCGCATCGAGTACACCGCCAAGGGCTATATCGACGAAGCGCAGAACATGGGATGGTTGCAGCGCTTCTTCCTCAACGTTTCACCGTTCTGAGCTGTCTCATGTCTTTGCGTCTGCCTGATCTCTTCCGTACCCGCCGCGCCGCCGCGCGCCTCGCCGGCATGTGCCTGGCGCTCGCGCTGGGCCTCGCCGCGGGCACCGCGCAGGCCGAGCGCCTGAAGAACCTGGCCACGATCCAGGGCGTGCGCGACAACCCGCTGGTGGGCTACGGCCTGGTGGTCGGTCTCGACGGGACCGGCGACCAGACCATGCAGACGCCGTTCACCACGCAGAGCCTGAGCAACATGCTGTCGCAGCTGGGCATCACCTTGCCCGCCGGCCGCAACATGCAGCTCAAGAACGTGGCCGCGGTGATGGTGACCGCCACGCTGCCGCCGTTCGCGCAGCCGGGCAGCCAGATCGACGTCGTCGTTTCGTCGCTGGGCAATGCCAAGAGCCTGCGCGGCGGTACGCTGCTGATGACGCCGCTCAAGGGCGCCGATGGCCAGGTCTACGGCATCGCGCAGGGCAACCTGCTGGTGGGCGGCGCGGGCGCGTCGGCCAACGGCAGCAAGGTCCAGATCAACCAGCTCGCCGTGGGCCGCATCGCCAACGGCGCGATCATCGAGCGCGCCGTGCCGGCCTTCCAGTCCGACAACGGCATGCTCACGCTCGAGCTCAAGAGCACCGACTACGGCACCGCGCAGCGCGTGGTGGACGCGATCAACAACAAGCTGGGCGGCGGCGTGGCGAGCGCGCTGGATGCCCGCGTGGTGCAGGTGCGCGTGCCGCCCACGCCGGCCGGCCGCGTAAGCTTTCTGGCCAGCATGGAAAACATCGACGTGACGCCGGGCAAGGCCGCGGCCAAGGTGGTGCTCAACGCGCGTACCGGCTCCATCGTGATGAACCAGGCCGTGACAGTGGACGATTGCGCCATCGCCCACGGCAACCTGTCGGTCGTCATCAATACGCAGCCGGTGATCAGCCAGCCCGCGCCGTTCAGCGGTGGCGAGACGGTGGTCGCGCCGGTCTCGGAGATCAGCCTCAAGCGCGATGGCGGCTCGCTGCAGGTGGTCAAGGCCGGCGCCTCGCTGGCGGCGGTGGTGCGCGGGCTGAACGCGCTGGGCGCGACCCCGGCCGACCTGCAGACCATTCTGGAAGCGATGCGTGCCGCCGGTGCCCTGCGCGCCGAGCTGGAAATCATCTGACGCCAGCCCGGAGCCGACCATGAGCAGGAATCTGTCCGCACAGGCCGATGTCTCGCAGCGCTTCGCGCTTGATACGCAGGGCTTCGAGATGCTCAAGCAGAGCGCCCGCGCCGATGGTGGTGGCGAGGCGCTGAAGGCGGCGGCCAAGCAGTTCGAGGCCGTGTTCACGCACATGATGCTCAAGAGCATGCGCGACGCCACGCCGCAGGACGGCATTTTCGACAACGAACAGACCAAGCTGTACATGTCGATGCTGGACCAGCAGATGTCCCAGCATCTGTCCTCGCGCGGCATCGGCCTCGCCGATGTCATGGTGCAGCAGCTGGCGCGCGCCAGCGGCATGCAGGTGCCCGGACAGGTCCAGGGCAAGCCGGCCACGCCGATGGACGCGGCCGCCGCCAGCGTGGCGGGGCTGCTGGACAGCCGCGGCGCAACGGAGGCGGGCGGCGAATTCTCGGAGACGCCGCGCGCCGGCACCGTGGTGCTGGGCTCGAACTGGAACCCGACGGCCGGCCTGCGCCAGTACCAGGCGCAGGAGACCGGCGCATGGCAGGGCAACCAGATCGCCGTGCCCGAAGATGCACCGCCGCACGTCACCGCGTTCGTGTCCCGCATGTCGGCACCGGCCGCCGCGGCGTCGCAGGCCACCGGCGTGCCGGCGAGGCTGATCCTGGGCCAGGCCGCGCTCGAGTCCGGCTGGGGCAAGCGCGAGATCACGCACCCGGACGGCAGCACCACCCACAACGTGTTCGGCATCAAGGCCGGCGCCAACTGGAAGGGCCCGACCGCCGAGATCACCACCACCGAATACATCGACGGCCAGCCGCAGAAAGTGCGGGCGCGCTTCCGTGCCTACGGCTCGTATGAAGAGGCGTTCCACGACTACGCCCGCCTGCTGGCCAACAACCCGCGCTACGCGCCGGTTCTGTCCGCCGGCTCGGCCGACGAGGCCGCCCGCGGCCTGCAGCGCGCGGGCTACGCGACCGATCCGGAATACGGCGAAAAGCTGGTCCGGATCATGCGCAAGGTCTCGACCTGAGTGCCTGCCGGCCGCGCGCATGCGCTGGCCGGCCGATGAGCCGCGCCGAGTCCCGCGCGCGCGATGTAGCACAGATTTCCGGGGCGCGAAACAGCGTTAAAGTCCGCGCCCCAAAGTGCCGTTAGACACCACATCCACTTCCGCTGTCCCGGCTGTTGCACGCCGGGTGGGCGGCAGCTACCAGATCCGGGGTTAGTGCATGTCACTCTTCAATATCGGTCTTTCCGGCCTGAACACGGCGCAGAATGCGCTGACCACCATCGGCCACAACGTCAGCAACGCGGCAACGGCCGGCTACACGCGCCAGAACACCATCATCGCCTCGGCGGGTGGCCAGGGCACGAGCCAGGGCTTCTTCGGGCAAGGCTCGAACACCATCACGGTGATGCGCGTCTATGACGAATTCCTGACCGCGCAGCTGCGCAACACCGAGACGCTCAGCGCGCAGTACGCCGCCTATTCCGAGCAGATCGGCCAGATCGACAACCTGCTGGCCGACCAGAAGGGCGGGATCGCCCCGCTGATGCAGAAGTTCTTCGCCGCGGTGCAGGGCATGGCCGATACGCCGGCCGACACGGCGACGCGCCAGGGCCTGCTGAACGCCGCCGAGTCGCTCGCCGGCCAGTTGCGCGCGGCTTCCGAGTATTTCTCGCAGCAGCAGGAAGGCATCAACAACCAGCTCAAGGGCGCGGTGTCGGACATCAACGCCTACGCCAAGCAGATCGCGTCGCTCAACGGCGAGATCGCCAAGGCGACAGCCGCCAGCGGCGGCGAACCGCCCAACGACCTGATGGACCAGCGCGACGAAGTCATCGCGCAACTGAACAAGCAGGTAGGCGTGAAGGTCGTCAAGCAGGACGGCGGCAGCTACAACGTGTTCGTCGGCAACGGCCAGCCCCTCGTGGTGGGCACCTCGTCCTACGATCTCAAGGCGGTCAACTCGGCCGCCGATCCGTCGCGCACCGCCATCGCGTACACGCTGCCGGACGGCACCGCGATCGAGATGGAGGACAGCATCCTGAAGGGCGGCAGCGTCGGCGGCCTGCTCAAGTTCCGCAGCGAGACGCTGGATGCCGCGCAGAACGCCATCGGCCGGCTGTCGCTGGCGCTCGGCCAGACCTTCAACAAGCAGCACCAGCTGGGCATGGACCTGAACGGCGCCATCGGTGGCGACCTGTTCAGGATGGGCTCGCCGGCGGTGATGCGCAATGCCACGAATACCGGCACGGGCACGCTCGCGGTGACCGTGGCGAACGCCGGCGCGCTGGAAGCCAGCGACTACACGATGAAGTTCGACGGCACGAACTACAGCCTGACCCGCCTGACGGACGGCAAGGTCGTGGCGAGCGGCGCCGGTCCCACCTTCAACGTGGACGGCCTGGAGATTACCGCCAGCGGCGCGATGGCCGCCGGCGATTCGTTCCAGATCCAGCCGACCCGCAACGTCGCCAGCCAGTTCGAAGTCGTCATCAAGGACCCGGCCAAGCTGGCCGCGGCCTCGCCCGTGCTGGCGCAGGTGGTGGCCTCCAACACCGGCAAGGGCACCATCAAGGTGGCCAACGTGGCCGAGGGCTTCGCCGTGCCGCCGTCCAAGGTGACCGCGACCTTCGATGGCACGACGTACACCTTCACCGACGCGGCCGGCAATCCGGTCACGCCGGATGCGGGCCCGGTCCCCAACGGCACCGCGGTGGAGTACACCTTCGACGGCGTGACGATCAGCTTCGATGGCACGCCGGCGACCGGCGACACGTTCACCTTCGGGTCGAACGCCGGCGGCATCACCGACAACGGCAATGCGCTGGGGCTGGCCAAGCTGCAGACCGCCAAGACCATCAAGGGCGTATCGAGCTTCAACGATGCCTACGCGCTGCTGGTCAACGATATCGGCAGCCGGGCCAAGTCGATCGACATCGCGTCGAATTCGCAGGACAGCATCACCACGCAGGTCAGGACCGCGCAGCAAGGGGTATCCGGCGTCAACATGGACGAGGAAACCGTGAACCTGCTGCGCTTCCAGCAGCTCTACCAGGCCAGCGCCCAGGTGATCCAGACCGCGTCGTCGCTGTTCGACACCATCATCGGCATCGCCTGACCGTAAGCCACAGCCACCAGCCATCGCCATCAGCGATCGGGGCAGCACCATGCCCCGGTCGTCATGCGGAACAGGCTGAACAGACAGCTATCAGCACAAGGGAAACCAGCATGCGCGTCGCATCTTCCACCTTCTACCAGCTCGGCCTGGCCTCGATGAACGGCCAGCAGCACTCGCTGCTGCACGTGCAGCAACAGCTCGGCACGGGCCGGCGCATCCTGACTCCGTCGGACGATCCGGTAGGCGCGACGCGTGCGCTGACGGTTGCGCAGGCCGGCGCCGTCAACGAGCAGTACGCCAGCTCGCGCGTGCAGGCAAGCAACAGCCTGAAGACCGAGGAAAAGGCGCTGCAGAGCGTGATCACCACCATCCAGAACATCCAGACCCTGGTGGTGCGGGCAGGCAACGGCGGTCTCAGCGACTCGGACCGCGCCGCCATCGCCACCGAACTGGAAGGCAACTACAACCAGCTGCTGGGCCTGGCCAACAGCGACGACGGCAACGGCCAGTACCTGTTCGCCGGCTTCAAGTCGGGCACGCCGCCGTTCGCCAAGTCCGGCACCACCGTGCAATACAACGGCGATACCGGCGCGCAACTGCTCCAGGTCGACGTGCAGCGCCAGATGGCGGCGGGCGACAACGGCCAGGACATCTTCCTGAGCGTCACCGGTTCGGCCAACTATGTGCTGCAAGCCGGCGGCGCCAACACCGGTACCGCCACCTTCAGCGCCCTGTCGGTGACCGACCCGACCGACCCCCTGTACGGCCACAAGTTCGAGGTGCAGTTCGCCATCGACCCGCTGACGAACGCCACCAGCTATACCGTGATGGACAACAGCGTGGTACCGCCGGCAGCGGTGGGCCTGCCCACGCCCTACACCGCCGGCGACGAAATCGAAGTCGGCGGCGTCTCGTTCGCGGTGTCGGGCGTGCCCGCCGACGGCGATACGATGTCGCTGGCACCGGCCAAGCAGGCCGGCACCGACGTGTTCGCGAACGTGCAGGACGTGATTACCGCGCTGCGCAAGCCGCTGGCGACCGACGCCGACCGCGCCGCGCTGGACAACACGCTCGCCACGGCCAACCGCAAGATGAGCAACTCGCTGGACAACGTGCTGACCGTGCGTGCGTCCGTGGGCTCGCGCATGCAGGAACTGGATGCGCTGGACACCATCGGCGAAAACCGCGGCCTGACCTACGAGCAGACCCTCTCGGCCCTGCAGGACGTGGACTACGCGGCGGCCATCTCCGAGTACTACCAGCGCTCGATGGCGCTGCAGGCAGCGCAGCAGTCCTTCATGCAGATCCAGGGCATGAACCTGTTCAACTATCTGAAGTAATCGGGGCGGCGCGCCGGCGGTCTCCGCGACCGTCCTGCGCCGTCTTGCCGTGCTGACCGCACGCGCGGCCGGAACGAAAGCCCGGCCGCTTTCCTCCTCCTGCCCACCCCATTGCGGTGCGTCTCCGGCGCGACAGGTCGCCCCGCCAGCCGGCTGAACACCTGCCGGTGCTCACGCGAGCGTGCGGAACATCAGGTCGCTGTCCGTACCGAACACGGCGCGGCCCTTGCTCTCGCCGATCCCGCCGCCTCCGCCTCCGCCGCTGGTGCTACTGCTGCTACCCCCGGCCGTGGTGCATGCGGCGACGGCCACCAGCGAGACCACCATCAGCAGTTTCTTCAGTCTGTCGTACATGGTGTCCTCCGTGGCTAAGGCTTGCTTTGCTTGACGAGGTCCTGCCAGATCACCGCCATCGCGGGCGTCGACCGCATGCCCGGATTGGCTTCGTACCACTTCGTCACGCGCGCCTCGATATCGGCGATGGTCATGTTCTGCGCCGCCGCCGCGATGCGCACGCCGGCCGGAGGCGGGGCGGTGTTGTTGCGCTTGGCATAGGCATTCTCGGCCAGGATCATGTTGCCGGCTCCCACCAGGAAAGCCTTGCGCTCCGTGACGGAGGCCTTGAGCCAGTCGTCTCCATCGACGACGATCGATGGCCTCTGCTGTGCCGCGGCCGACCAGGCGCAGCACACCATGCCTGCCGCCAGCAGCCCGCGTTTCCATGTTGTTGTCATCCCTCGTCTCCTCGCTCTCAGTTTGACCTCCAGCGCCGGCCGCGATCCGACCGCGGCGGTTGCAATATAGTCAAATCCAGCGATTGCGCCAGCACCGCGCAGATCGGCACCGCAGCAACGCACGGTCCTTCCCGGCCGCGCTGCAGCCGGCCGCGCCGCCCCGCCAGCCGCTACGGCCGGCGAACCCTCCCGCCTTTGCCCTAAACCCCGATTGAAGCCGTGCCGCCGGTGCCCAACACTGGTATGGCGCCAACATGCTCGGACCGCACGACGGAGCGGGGGATGCGCTCGCGCAAGACGACCAAACCGGAGCCCATGAATGAAGCCAACCCTCCTCTGCATGGCGGGCCTGCTGTCATGCCTGACGGCATTGCCAGTCCTGGCGCAAGGCAAGCCAAATATCGTGCTCATCGTGTCCGACGATACGGGCTATGGTGACCTTGGTCCCTACGGTGGCGGAGAGGGCCGTGGCATGCCAACGCCGAACATCGACCGGCTGGCGGCGGAAGGGATGACGTTCTACTCGTTCTACGCGCAGCCCAGCTGCACACCGGGACGCGCCGCGATCCAGACCGGTCGCATTCCCAATCGCAGCGGAATGACCACCGTCGCCTTCCAGGGCCAGGGTGGCGGCCTGCCGGCGGCGGAGTGGACCCTGGCGTCCGTGCTCAAGACCGCGGGCTACGCGACCTTCTTTACCGGCAAGTGGCATCTGGGCGAAGCCGACTACGCGCTGCCCACGGCGCAGGGCTACGACGAAATGCGCTACGTCGGGCTCTATCACCTCAATGCCTACACCTATGCCGACCAGAACTGGTTCCCGGGCATGGATCCCGAACTACGGGCGATGTTCAAGAAGGTGACCGTCGGCTCTCTGTCCGGGAGGGCCGGGCAGAAAGCGACGGAGGATTTCAAGATCAACGGGCAATACGTCGACAAGCCGGGGGAACGGTCGGCCGACTATCCCAACGGTGTGGTCGGCATCCCGTATTTCGACGGCTACGTCGAAAAAGCCGCGCTCGAATTTCTGGACAGGGCCAGCCAGTCCAGTACGCCGTTCTTCCTGAACGTCAACTTCATGAAGGTCCACCAGCCCAACATGCCGCATCCGGACTTTCAGTACAAATCCTTGTCGCGTTCGAAATACGCCGACTCGGTTGTCGAGATGGACGCCCGCATCGGCGCGATCATGAACAAGCTGCGTAGCCTGGGGCTGGACAAGAACACACTGGTCTTCTACACGACCGACAACGGCGCCTGGCAGGATGTCTACCCCGACGCCGGATACACGCCGTTGCGCGGCACCAAGGGGACCGTGCGGGAAGGCGGAAACCGGGTGCCGGCCATTGCATGGATGCCCGGCAGGATCAAGCCGGCCGTGAAGAACCACGACCTCGTGGGCGGCCTGGACCTGATGGCCACCTTCGCATCTGTCGCCGGGATCAAGCTTCCTGCGAATGACCGGGAGGGCAAGCCAACCATCTTCGACAGCTTCGACATGTCACCGGCCCTGTTCGGTACCGGAAAGCCCCAGCGCAAGGCATGGTTCTATTTCACCGAGAACGAGCTCACGCCGGGTGCGGTGCGCGTGGGCAACTACAAGGCGGTGTTCAACCTGCGCGGCGACAACGGCCAAGCCACCGGCGGGCTCGCGGTGGACAGCAATCTCGGCTGGAAAGGGCCCGACAAGTATGTGGCCACCGTGCCGCAGATCTTCGACCTGTGGGCAGACCCGCAGGAACGCTACGACCTGTTCATGAACAACTTCACGGAAAGCACGTGGACGCTGGTGGTGTTCAACCAGGCCGTCAAGGAAACGATGCAGACCTACATCAAATATCCGCCGCGCAGGCTGCAGAGCGAAGGGTATTCCGGCCCCATCACGCTGTCGCAGTACCAACGCTTCAGCTACGTACGCGAGATGCTGGCCAAGGATGGGTTCAGCATTCCGCTGCCGAGCGGCAATTGATCGTGTCTCTTCGGGGGTATCGGCGCTGGCCCGTCCGGCGCCAATGGGAACAGGCCATGCGAACCGCAACCGAAACGATCCACGCTGCCATGGCGCCGGCGATCATGATCGCCGCGGCCGCTGCGAACGCTCAGGAAGATGCGTCCGACCTGGCCAAGAAGCTGAGCAATCCGGTCGCCGCCCTGATCAGCGTGCCGCTCCAACTGAACTATGACCGGGGCATCGGCCCGGCGCGGGACGGCGACCGCTTCACGCTCAATATCCAGCCGGTCGTACCTATCTCGCTGAACCAGGACTGGAACCTGATATCGCGCACGATCCTGCCGCTGACACATCAATCGTCGATCACGCCGGGGTCGGGCACGCAGACGGGGCTTGGCGATACCTTGCAGAGCGTCTTCTTCTCTCCCAAGACCCCGACCGCCGGAGGGCTGATCTGGGGAGTCGGACCAGCGATGCTGCTGCCGACCGGCACCGAGAACGAACTCAGTGGCAGGAAGTGGGGACTGGGCCCGACGGGGGTGGCGCTCGTCCAGCATGGTCCCTTGACCTATGGTGCATTGGCGAACCACATCTGGTCAGTCGCGGGAGACAACGGACGGCCGTCCGTTAGCAGCACGTTCATCCAGCCATTCCTTAGCTACACCACGCCGACCGCATGGTCCTACACCGTCAATACCGAGTCCACCTACGACTGGAAGCGCTCGCAATGGAGCGCACCTGTCCATGCCGGCGTCAGCAAGGTGGTGAAGTTTGGCCAGCAGCCCGTGAGCTTCGGCGTGTTCGCGACGTACTGGGCGGAGAGTCCCGAGTCGGGCCCTCACGGGTGGGGAGCACGGGGGGTGGTGACGTTCCTGTTTCCCAAGTAGATGCGGAACGGCGGCAAGACATGCGGGTGCGGAAATGGATCGTATCTCGATGTGTTGGTTTGCTCTTACAGGAGTCGGTGCGATGAAGATGGCATTCGTGATGACCGCGGCAATGACCGTGGGCTGGATTTCCATGGCGGCGGCCCAGCCGCAACCGGTCGGGGGAAAGCCGGCCACCGCGGCGACCAGGGCGGCCAATGCTGCCGTGTTGAACGAGCTGCCCTTCAACGACAAGGCGGATTTCGAAGACGCGCAGCGGGGGCTCGTGGCAAGGCCGGATACCCTGACGATCCGCAACGCCAAGGGTGACGTGGTGTGGGACCTCGAGGCGTACAAGCGGTATATCTCGCTGGACAAGGCTGCGCCCGACACGGTCAACCCGAGCCTGTGGCGCAACGCCCAGCTCAACATGCAGCATGGGTTGTTCAAGGTGTCCGACCGTATCTATCAGGTCCGTGGATTCGACTTGTCCAACGTGACCTTCGTGCAGGGCGATACCGGATGGATCGTGCTGGACCCGCTGATCTCGGCGGAAACGGCCAAGGCGGCCTACGAGTTCGTGACGAAGACGCTGGGCCAGCGACCGGTGCATGCGGTCATCTACAGCCATTCGCACATCGACCATTACGGCGGCGTGCGCGGCATCGTGGACGAAGCCGATGTACGCGCGGGCAGGATCAAGATATTCGCGCCGGAAGGCTTCACCGAGCATGCCATCAGCGAGAACGTCATTGCGGGCAATGCCATGGGCCGCCGCGCGGTCTACATGTATGGGGCGCTGTTGCCGCGCAACGAGCGGGGCGGGGTCAACGGCGGACTTGGCCAGACGGTGTCGGCCGGTGATGCGGGCCTCATCATTCCGACCGATATCGTCAGCAAGACCGGTACCGAGATCACCGTGGACGGCGTGAAGATGGTGTTCCAGATGACGCCCGGCACCGAGGCGCCGGCGGAAATGAACACCTTCTTTCCGCAGTTCAGGGGCATGTGGATGGCCGAGAACACGACCAACACCATGCACAACATCCTGACGCTGCGCGGCGCGCAGGTTCGCGATGCGCTCAAGTGGTCCAGCTACCTGAACGAGACGATCGATACGTTCGGCAACCAGGTCGATTTCAAATTCCAGGCGCACCACTGGCCGATGTGGGGCAATGCCCGGATCATCGACTACTGGAAGAAGCAGCGTGACCTGTACAAGTACACCCATGACCAGTCGGTCAACCTGATGAACAAGGGATACACCGGACAAGAAATCTCCGAGATGATCAAGCTGCCTCCGGAACTGGACAAGTTCTGGCCCAACCGGGGCTATTACGGCACGCTGCGCCACAATTCCCGCGCGGTCTATCAGCGCTACATGGGCTGGTATGACGGCAATCCGGTCAGCCTGAACAACCTGCCGCCGGAGATGGCGGCCAGGAAGTATGTGGAATACATGGGCGGCGAAGCGGCGGTACTGCGCCGGGCCAAGGCGGACTTCGACAAAGGGGAGTACCGCTGGACGGCCGAAGCGCTCAAGCAGGTCGTGTTCGCCAATCCCGACAGCAAGGCGGGCAAGGAGCTGCTCGCCGATTCGCTGGAGCAGCTTGGCTATCAGGCCGAGAGTGGCCCATGGCGGGCGGTCTACCTGATGGGCGCCTACGAGCTGCGCAATGGCGTGCCTCAGGCCGGTGGCACCACCACCGCCAGTCCGGACACGATTCGCGCAATGCCGCCGGAAATGCTGTTCGACTACCTCGCGGTTCGGCTGAACGGCCCGAAGGCGGCGGGCAAGAAGATCGGCCTTAACTTCACTTTCACCGACCTGAACAAACAGTATGGCCTCGCGGTGGAGAACGCGGTGCTGAACTACGGCAAGCCGCTGGCCCAAGCCGACGCGAACATCGCGATGTCGAAGGCGACCCTCGACGCGATCCAGCTCAAGGAAACCACGGTCGAAAACGCCATCGCCAAGGGAGATATGAAGATCGAGGGCCGGCGCGAAGCGCTCGGCGATTTCCTCGCCTTGCTCGACACCTTCCCGTTCTGGTTCAACATCGTGACCCCATGAAAAAGACCATCACCCTAGCGAGCGCCATCCTCGCGGGATGGCTGGTATCGGTATCGCAGCCCGTCGCCGCGTGCGGCTCGGAGTTCGTCCTCGGCGATGAAGTCTCTGCCGCGCATCCCGCCTCGATTGGCGTTGCCTTCGCGCTGCACGATGCGGTGCAAGCCGGAAGCCTGCCCGCGATGCCGGGCGCCACCGGCGAGGAGGCGCGGCTGCGGGCGGATGACACCGCGCACCGGCTCGAACGGTCGCTCGCCTCGGCGCGGTCCCGGCTGCCGCCCACCGCGTTGCTGCTCGTCGAGTCGCGGCTCTGGACGCGCTATGCCCCCGCCGCCAGCCGGCAGGCCCACGTGCACGCAGGGCATGAGGCGGGCCCCGTGGACGGCGATGTGGTGGTCGTCACGGCAGAGTCGGTCCTGCGCGGCCTGCTGGAGGGGCGCATCGGCTGGGCGCAGGCCGTGGACGCCGGGCTTATCGTTGTCGTTGGCGAGGTCCCGGCGCGCACGCGGGTGGCCGCGGTCCTGGCCGCCCGATTCGCCAGGCCGGGCGGCGCCGCATTGGCGGGCGAGCTGCCGCGCGATCGCTTCTGAACGCGGTTCGGGTCTGTGGCGCGGTCCGACACCGGCGCGGAGGGAGGGGCCGGCGAAGGTGGCGGGCTGCAACGAGTTCGAGTGGGAGTGTTGCCATGCGCAGAATCGTGGGATTGAGCGTGCTCGCTGTTTCGCTTGCCGGTTGTACCCATGCGCCACCGACGTCGACGGCGACGGCGACGGCGACGGGGGCGGCTGCGCCCGCCCAGCCGTCGGCAACGGCGTCTTCAAAGGCGGTGACAACCGCTCCGACTGCCGGCACCGTGAACCCCGAAGCGGTGCAGGCGCTGCGCAGCATGGGCAGCTACCTGCAGACGCTCGGCAAGTTCGAGGTCACGGTAGATCTGACGGGCGAGCGCGTGCTCGAGGACGGGCAGAAGCTGACCCACATGGCTTCGGCGACGGTAGCCGCACAGCGCCCGAACCAGCTGCGCGCGCGGATGCGCAGCGTCCGTTCGGAGCGGGAACTGATCTACGACGGCAAGACCGTGGTGCTTTACATGCCGGCGCAAAGGTACTACTCCAGGGCCGCGTTCAGCGGCAACCTGGCTGACCTCGCCGGGCGGCTGCAGGAGCGGTACGGGATCGAGCTGCCGATGGCGGACCTGTTCCTCTGGGGCACGCCGCAGGCACCGCTGGACGGCATGACTTCCGCGATGAATGCCGGCCAGGACATCGTGGACGACGAGGTCTGCGACCACTACGCCTTCCGCCAGGGCGATATCGACTGGCAGATCTGGATCGCCGCCGGGCCGCGCAAACTACCGCGCAAGCTGGTCATCACCAACCGCGCCGACGAAGCCCGGCCGCAATCGGTCTCGCTGATCCGGTGGAATCTCAATCCGCGCTTCCGGGAGTCGTTCTTCACGTTTGCGCCTCCCAAGGAGGCACGCGTGGCGGAGTTCGTTCCCATGAAGACCCAGTAAAGGAGTCGCATCATGCGCTGCTCTGCCTGGCAGGACCTCGTGATGGCGATGGCCGTGACCCTACTTGCCGCCGCGACGGCGTGGGCCCCCATCGCGCAAGCGCGTCCGCGCGGCGGCGGACACGGCGGGCAGGGTGGCGTCCACAGTGGGGCCGTACCGCACGGCGGGGGAGGAGGCGCGCGGCAGCTGGACAACCGGCAGATCGATGCGCGGGCCAACAATGTGCGCAGCAGCAGTGTCAACAGCGTCAATGCGAACCGCAATGTGAACATCAATACCAACCGCAACGTCAACGTCAATGTGGACCACGGCGGTTGCTGCCACGGCTGGGACGACGACTATCACCCGGTTGCGACCGCGGCGGCTGTGACCGCCACGGTGGCGGTCACTTCGGCGGTGGTGGGCTCGATCGTTCGCTCGGTTCCTCCCAATTGCGTCCCGGTCAACTACGGCGGCATGGTGTACCAACAGTGCGGCGGTACGTGGTATCAGCCGCAAGCCGGGCAGTACGTCGTCGTGAACCCGCCCTACTGAGCGCCGGCCATGTGGCCCCACGGTGATCGCGCCGTTGCGGGATGGTTCCCGATCGGCATCGTACGTCGGCCCCCTCGCCGCAGCCCGGTCGCAGCCCTCGCCGCGCTCAGGTTCATGCTCGTGCTCGTGCTCGCGATTCCTGGCTTGGGCCCGGTCAGGGCCGCGCCCGATGACGCGGGCGCAGGCGGCACGGCTCCGGTCGAAGTCTGGCTGATGAATCGACCCATCGTGGTCCTGCGTGCAACGCTCGCCGGCGTGACGCCGGAAGTCAGGGCCCAGCGGACACGGGATCGCTTCGATGCGTTGACACCCTACGATCTCATGCAGCCGGTCAACGTCACGCCAGGCGAGCTGGGCGGCCAGCACGGCGTGGGGCTTTACGTCGGCGAACGGTTGCTGATGGCGGTCGTCGAGGGGGACGTCGATCCGGAGGAGAAAATCCAGTTTGACGCGCTGGTCAGGCAGGTGACCGACAGCGTCGGCGCCGCCGTGGCGGCGCGCCGCGCGCAGCAGCATTGGCCTACCCTGATTCGCGGGGCCGTCCGCACCCTTGGCGCGCTGGCCGGCCTCGTGCTGCTTGGCTGGGGATTGTCGCGGATGCGCCGTCTGCTCCGGCGCGGCGTCGAAGCGGGATTGCAGCGTCATCTGAACGCGCGCACGGCGGACGGGTTCGACTGGACCGCCGCGGTCTACCAGCTCACCGATCGTCTGGTTCGGGTCGTCACGATGGCGCTGCTCGCGCTGCTCGTCTTTATCTGGGTGGAATTCTCGCTGCTGCAGTTTCCGCTCACGTATCCGCTTGGCGAGCGCATGTCCGCCTATCTGTGGGGCATGCTGGAACGCCTTGGCGTGGCCGTGGTCGATGCCGTCCCCGGATTGCTCGTCGTCGCGATCATCGTGTTCCTGACGCGCGGCGTGCAGATTGTCGTGGCCAGCGTATTCGCCGCCACCGCGCGCGGCAAGCTGAAGGTTCCCGGCCTGCATCCCGAAACCGTGCCGGCGACCCGCCGGCTGGTGTCGGTGCTGGTGTGGGCGCTGGGTTTCACGTTCGCCTATCCCTATATCCCGGGTTCGCAAAGCGACGTGTTCAAGGGCGTTTCCGTGCTGCTCGGGTTCATGCTGACATTGGGCTCTGCCAATGTGGTGAACCAGATCATGAGCGGCATGGTGCTGGTCTACTCTCGCGCGCTGCGGGTCGGCGACATGGTCAGCATCGGCGAGACGGTCGGCTGGGTCGAAGGACTTGGACCGCTCTCGGTGAGGCTCGTGAATCTGCGGCGGGAGCAGGTCACGTTGCCCAATGCCATCGTGGTCGCGAGCGCCGTACACAACTATTCGCGGTCGCAGGACCCGGACGGCGGCCGTGGCGCGCTGCTGTCCACGACAGTCACCATCGGCTATGACACCCCATGGCGCCAGGTGCACGCGATGCTCCTCAACGCGGTGCGGGAGGTACCGAACCTGGTCGAGGACCCGGCACCGTTCGTGCTGCAGCGCGGGCTATCGGACTTCTATGTCGAGTACGAACTGTTCTTCGGCATCGGCGATCCGCGCCAGCGCTTCTTCGCCTTGTCCACGCTGCACGCCGCCGTGCAAGACGAGTTCAACCGCCATCACGTACAGATCATGTCGCCGCATTTCGCACTGCAACCCAAGGACCCCGTAATGGTGCCGCCCGGGCAATGGCATCCGGCGCCGGCCGCCCCAGACCTGGACGAGCCGATGCGCGGTCAGCGCTAGCACGCCATTCCGGAGCGGCCGCGGGCGGTGTGGCTTGCGCCATGCCTTGCGCTACGATGGCGCACGGACGCGACTCCCTTGCCCTGGGGAGACCGCGCGCCGCCCAATCACGACAGGACCGCTATCATGGCCGCCATTCCCTATGCCGATCTCTCGGCGCCCGACATCCAGCCGCTCGCGGCCCGCATTGCCGCCGAGCGCGGCAGCGTATTGCACCTGTACCAGATGCTGCTGCACGCGCCGCCAGTAGCCGAAGGGTGGCTCACGTATCTGACCGCTATCCGGCAGAAGTCCACCTTGCCCGGGTCCCTTCGCGAGATGGTGATCATGCGGGTGGCGTGGCTCAACGGCGCATCCTACGAGGCCCACCAGCATGCGCCGATCGCGCTGAAGGAAGGCATGGCGCAGGCTCAGATCGATGCCTTGCCGGCGTGGCGGGACAGCACGCAGTTTGGCGACGAGGAGCGCGCCGTGCTGGCCTACACCGATGCAATGACGCGGGACATCCAGGTTGACCGCGCAGCCTTCGAGGAGATCTCACGGCGCTTCTCGCACCGTCATATCGTCGAGCTGACGGCCACGATCGCGGCCTACAACATGGTTTCGCGCTTCCTCGAGGCAATGCGGATCCACGCCGACGAGACGAAATGACAGCGCACGGCCGGGGCCGCTGACGTGCCCGAGCCGCGCCGGCACCGCCGCACGGATCGGCAGGCAGGGGGCGGTCCCCCACCCGTCCGCGTCCGTCACTGTCTGACATTTCGGGAAGGTGAGCGCTGGCCGGTGTGCCCGGCCGCGCTTGTGTTCCGGCCGCAATGTTGTGCATAGTAGGGGCAACCGAAGGACGCAATGGCCGCCGCCCCGCGCAGGGCATTGCCGTCCGACAGCCGAACATTCACGTCGAGGAGTCGCCCCATGTGCCGCTGGCTGGCCTATTCCGGCCGTTCCGTCCCGCTGGAGGCGGTGCTGTTCCAGCCGGAACACTCGCTGATCGAACAGAGCCTCAATTCGCGCCTCGGTCACACCACGACGAACGGCGATGGGTTTGGCGTCGGCTGGTACGGGCGCCATTCCGAGCTGCCGTTCCGCTATCGCAGCCTGCACCCCGCCTGGAGCGACACCAATCTTCGGGAGGCCGCCCGCGCGGTCCGGGCACCCCTGTTCGTGGCCCATGTGCGGGCCGCCACCGGCACGCCGACGCAGGAAACCAACTGCCATCCATTTCGCTTCGGGCGCTGGCTGTTCGTCCACAACGGGATGATCCGCCAGTACTCGCACATGCGGCGCGAACTGATGATGGCCGTGGCGCCGCATCTGTTCCGGTGGATCGAGGGCTCCACCGATTCCGAAGTGATGTTCTTCCTGGCGCTCACCTTCGGCCTGGAGCGCGATCCGCGTGGGGCGCTGGAGCAGATGGCCGGCCTCATCGAGGAAGTGGGACGCCGTTACGACGTCGAGGAACCGCTGAACATGACCGTCTGCGTCACCGACGGCGAGCAGGTCGTCGCCGTGCGCTACTCCAGCGAGGGCGCCTCGCGGTCGCTCTTCCACAGCACGTCGTTCCGGCAACTGCGGGCGCTCTATCCGGAGGACCCTCGCATCCTCGCCGCCGGTGACGACGCTTTCCTCGTGCTGTCCGAACCACTCATCGATGTGCAGGGCGTCTGGGAGGAGATTCCCGAGGCCACGATCCTGATGGCAAAGGGCAGCGACATCCAGAGCCATCGATTCGTGCCGCGACCGCCCGCGAGCGGCCTGGCTGTCGTGAGGTCGGCGTAAGCGCGGATCGCATCGACCCACGTTGCGAACCCTGAACTGCAGGAACGCGCGCGCAAGACGCGCCGCCGTTCGCACAGTAGGCTGGCCTTTTCCGAAATGGCCGCCGAATCCTCCGTGCGAGGCTCGTCCAGCGGCCAGCCAGTCCGATGGAGGATGCGATGGACCGCGACGCAATCAACCCCATTCCCGCCGATGCGGCACCGGTACCCCGCCCAGCGCCGGCGCTCCTCATGCCTTCCCCGCCTGTTCACGAGGCCATTCGCAGCGGCAAACTGGTCGCGATTCGCCGCGCACTTGCGTCGGACCCTGACGCGCTGCAGCGGTGCGACGACAAGGGCGATCCGCCGCTGCACTTTGCGATCCGCTCCGGCGCGCCCATTGCCCTGGTGGAGTTTCTGATCCAGCAAGGCGCCAAGCCCGACGCATGCAATATGCACCGCGATACCGCGGTGCATATTGCATGCGGACTTACCAACGTCGACACGCGACTGCTGGCCCTGCTGCTCCACCATGCCGCTCGAAACGGCGATGGAGGCGCACGGATCGCGGCCTTCTTGCCCGATGCCAACGGTCGCCATGCCTATGAGCGGGCTCTCGACGCCCATCGGCAGCCCAGACGGGAGATGGAATCGGCGATCGCCGCGCTGCAACGGCACGATGGGTGGTATCGCGCCTACCTGGCAAACATGGCGAAAGCCGTGAAACGCGCCGATCTCGACGGGCTGGCGGCGTTGCTGGCATTCGAGATGCCGCTGGATCTGGTCATTGATCAAGGCAAGACGGCGCTGATGATGGCCGCCGAAATCGGCCATGCGGATGTCGTCGACATGCTGCTCGTCCACGCGCGGGAGTACGGCCTGCGGCAACTGAACGTGGCGGCGCCCAGCGGTGATACCGCGCTGACGCTGGCCGCCTTCCACGGCCATGTGGCCGTGGTGGAGCGGCTACTCGCCGAATCGGCGGCGACCGAGGTCCCAAGCGAGGGCGGAGACACCGCCCTCATGGCCGCGGCCATTTCCGGTCATGAGGGTATTGCCGAGCGGCTGCTGAAGGCCGGCGCGGCTGTCGACAGTCACAATGCGCTGGAAAGAACTGCGCTGATGTTCGCCGCCGTCGCGGGTCATGCGGCCGTGGTCGGCCTGTTGTTGCGGCATGGCGCGGCAGTCGACGCGCGCGACGCTGAAGGGCGCACTGCGTTGGCTTACGCCGCGTTGCATGCGAGGGCTGTCGAATCGGGGCCGTCGATATCGCAGCGCATCAGAGGACTGCCGGCGGGTGCGCCGGTCGCAAACGCCAAGGCGCAACCCGAGGATGCCAGCCGTGGCAGTGGTCGCTATCGCGAGGCGGTGCGCATGCTGCTCGCGCATGGGGCGACGGTGAATGCCTGCGATGCCTTCGGCGCTACTGCCTTGATGCACGCTGCGCGCAATGGCCATATCGAGATTCTTTCACTGCTTCTGGGGGCAGGCGCCGACGGCCGGCGCCGGGACCGCCTCGGCAGAATGGCGCTGGACTATGCCACCGCAGCTGGACAGAGGCACGCGGCCCGTGTGTTGAGCGCGTGCCCGGCCTGAGGCGCTAGATGGGTGCGGCTGCCCGCGTCTGGGCTTCGGACGGCGGCGCAAACGGCGCCGGGGATTCCACTCTTTGTTGCTCGCTGACGATGCACTTTCCGGGAAGCCATTCACGGAATCTCTGAGCCAGGAAGGCAAGGGCACCTGTGCGGCGTTCGTATTGCTGCCGCATCGCTGTCCTTCCTTCGATAAATTCCTGGAACAGTTGCCGCAGCGACTTGAGCATGGCTTCATCGTTGCGCAATGTCGTTCCACCGATGGCCGCCTTCAGTGCATCGGTTTGTGAATGAGCCACGAAACATCGGAGTTTTTTCAGGATGTCCTCTCTGTCCTGTGCATATGTGCCATCGAGCCGAACGGTGGAGCGCAGCCTTAATGCCTCCACGAGATTCCGGTCCATTCCAAGCGAGATCAGCGCATCGGCAAGAGCGCATCTAGTGATGGGCCGCTCTCCATCTATGAGAGCCATCAGCATTCCGTCGATTGCCACAAATTTGTTGCGTCGCATCTCATGGATAGTCGGTCGGCGGCTTTCCTTGAGAATTCGTTCCGCCTCGATCTTTTGTTGAGTGTCACGTCTTGCAACCAGATTTTCTTCGATGCGATCCATGAGGAAACGGAGAAACGCCGAACCGAGCCAGTAGAAGCCTAGGCCGAAGGCGACCGCCGACAATACCAGCGCGAATATGCCTCCCGACGCTACGGTTGCCGCGACGATTGCACCGGCTCCCATTACGATGGACACAGTCCCGTATGCCACGCGTTGTTTTGCCCTCGAGTTCTTTTTTAGTTCGGTGGATTCGATGCTCTGAAACGCCTTTGCCTGATGATGGGTTAGTACCTCGACCAACTGCTTGGCCGCCGCGACGTCGCCGGCGGCTTCTGCCGACATTGTCGCGGCGGCGTTGGCGGTGTGCACATTCCGAACGTCGGCGCACTGAGTTTGCGCCGCCTCGTCGATCAACCACTGCCGGTGTGTCACGATGGCATGCTGAACATGCGCGTCCCTGCCCTGGGACGTCCGCAAGTCGGAACGCAGATTGCGCACCACCTTCAGGTCTTGCAGCCGCCGCTCCGACTGATACCATCCCACGATTCCCGCACCGACGTGCAGAGCGCCCATCGCGATGCCAAACGCTCCGCTGGCGATACCGTTGGCTACCAGGTCAACCCCGTGTGCGCCGAGTTTGGTTGCCGTATCCGTTGCGTTACACGCGGTGCCGCCCAACTGGACGACACAGTCGCGCGCAACGGCGATGCCTAGCGCCCGAATATTGTCATTGGACTCAGTGAGTTGGTTGGCCGCTTTTTCGTAAAGAACGTAGTGCTCGAAGTTGTCAGCGAGTTCGAGCGCCAGCTTCTCTAGTTTAGAACCGACGTCCTTCAGGTCTGCCTCAACACGCTGAAGGTTGAACATCGGTACGATGGAATCGCGCTGCCATTCAGCGATTCGTCCCCCGCTATCGTCGCGAGGCCACGTCTGAAGCAGGCTTGTTAGTGCATGTCTTTCGCCCAGTAGCGAAGCGATCCCTGGATTGCCGGCGATGAAACGTTCATGTCCATCGGCATGCTCGCGCAGTGCCCGGTCGATCTCGGATTTCTTCTTCTTTTCTTTCCAAACCAGATGAGCGGTTCCGGCGGCTTCTAGCACCGCAAATACGCCGCTGACCATCGCGCCGCCGTTTGAGGCGGGAAGGTGAGAGGCAATCGAAATGCTCGCCGGATCCCCCTTTGCCCAGCCGAGAATGTGGATTACCTCACGACCCGCTGCAGCCATGGCCCATAAGCCGTAGGTGTACTGATTCAGCAAGTGCCAACCCTTGGCATCGGCCAGCTTTGCGTCAGAGAGATAGAAGGGTGGCCACGCGGGGGACGGGGAAGGGACGACGGGGCTGGCCGAGGCAGCCGAGATTCCGCTCGTGAGGCCGGCCTCCGAGGCGACGACTACGCTCTTCTCTCGGTCTACATCGGGATGGCATTCCAATGTGTGCGGTGGGCTCGTCGGAACCCGCCGTTCTGTATCGGGGTCGACGTCCGTGTATGGTCGTGGAACGAAATCCGTGTTGGCCTGCGATGAATCGACGTCAGTGTGACTTTCATCCTTAATATTGAAACCATCGACTACATATTCCGAATCTGGGGTGGGGTATCCCCGTGGGTGGGTTTGTCTGCTGCAGCCTTCTACTGGCATCGTCTCCTCCGCCGCCATTGTTTCTAGACTTGTGAAAGCACTACCCTTTTTCGTTGGTATGGAGCACGTAAGGATTCTTATGAGACCAACGGTTGATACAGCATTGCGCTACTACATGATGTGGGACGGCAAACGATGTACTGTGGGAATGGGTCGAACGGTGAAGCTGCTGAGTGCGCGCATTGGATCTTGGGGCTTTACCGTACCTGGCAATGGTGTAGGTGGCACCCTCGGGTGCAGTTCTTCGGGATTGCACGCCGCCATGAATTTCTTCGTCTGAAGGCTATCGACGGTGCGGTATAGCCGAATGAGTTTGCAAAGCAGCATGCCTTCGGAGTCGACACTGAACTTGCATTGAAAGATGTCGCTGAGGTGGTTGAATCCGGTTCTGAGGCCGGTCACGGTCAAAACATCCTCGTTACGCGGGCGCGCCACCACGGATTGGTAAATGGATTCCCAACGACGCACGGTGCCAGCCAGGTCATTAGGACTGATCCGCTGTGCCAGCTGCGCTAATACTCGCGCCTTGGCAAGGTATTCGTCTTCGCTCTTCGGCTCGAACTGTAGGGCACGTATTGTCAGCAGAGAGAACAGCTCGCTGTCCGTGTCGGGTATCCACCAGGCAAGGTGGCGCATCAACTCGAATTCCCACAAGGAGGAATGATTTCTGGCGCGATCAAGTGCCGTAGTCAGTTGAGATCGCCTCGCTATTTCTGGCATTCCTGCGGTCATGAGGACTACCGTTGCAGCGGCCCATTCGCGAATGCCCGGTGCCGCATTGACAATCGCGTCCAACATTGGCTGGACCTGGGTGCTGCGTCTCATTCCGACTACGCGACGAGCGATGACATCGTCGTCGCGGTAGTCCGGCATCGCCGAAACTGCGCTTACTGCTGCGTAGAACGCTTTGCACGTAGTGCCTAGCGGCGACCCATCGTAGAAGAGATGCCGCTGACCTGGAGGGACACGGGCGATTACCTCGCAGAGCAGTTCGAAGGGTAGGTCGAGGAACGGAAATGGCTGTACGGGTTTGATGTCTGAGGCAGAGGGCGCAATAACAAGAGCCGCTTGGTTTCGTTCCTGCCGCGCCGGTTTGCTCGGCCCCGACTGCAATTCGACGCTCGGCGGCCGCTTCGGCAGCGGTGGGGCCTTTCGTACTCCGAAGAAAGACAGGATCGCGTTCCATGGGCCGCTGCGGTCCTCGCTTGCAGGGCGGCTTGGGGGTCGTTCGGGAAAAGGGAGGTATTCGATGTCGGCGGAACGTCCGCCGGCCTGTACGGCCATTGTTCCGCGATTGGTTTGCACATCGCTGCCCCTGGGGGGCTGTGGACTCGAGACCACCGGGTCACTCGATGCGACAGGATGATTGCCAGACATGCGTTGCTCCTGACGAAGTGAGATGGAATCCGCCAGTCCGCGGCGGGGACGATCCACCGGAGGCGCGCTACCGGTGTTCGGGAGATAGTGCGGTGTGCCGGAGCACCATGACTTTTGGAAACGGCTCCCATGTATGAGCTTTCGACCATGGCTCGTCGGGTATCCTTTCCGATGCGGTTGTTCGATCCCCTTTTCCTGATCGCCTATGACTCAAGACGCCGAACTGCGCGCTGCCAAGCGCAAGGCCATGGCATTCCTGCTCGTTGCCGCGGCGGTGTTTATCGCCACGCTGTTCATGCCGCACGGCTTCGCCACGGAGTGGGTCCGTGCCGCCGCGGAAGCGGCGATGGTCGGCGGCATGGCGGACTGGTTCGCGGTCGCCGCGCTGTTCCATCGAATCCCGGTGCCGGGGCTGGCCCGTCATACCAACATCATCATTCGCAAGCGCGACGACATCGCCGATGGTCTGGCGGTCTTCGTCAAGGAGAAATTTCTCGATCGGGATTCCCTGGTGACGCTGATCGACAAGCACGATCCGGCCGCGGCCCTGACGCACTGGCTCGACTCGGCGGCCAATACGCGGCGCCTGGGCGACGCGGTGGCGCGTTTCGCGCGCGGCACGCTGGAGTTGCTGGACGAGAAGAGCATCCAGGCCTTTGCCAAGCGGGCGATCGACGCCATGATCGACCGGGTCGACCTGAGCCAGTCGGCCGCGGAGATTCTCGACAGCCTGACGCGCGACAACCGGCACCAGGCGCTCCTGAAGGATGCGATCGGGCATCTGGTCGAGTTGCTCAGGAAGCCGGCGACGCGGGAGCTGATCGCGGGGCGGATCGTCGAATGGCTGAAGACGGAGCACCCGCGCAAGGAAAAGGTGCTGCCCACGGAATGGATAGGCAGCAATGGCGCCGAGATGATTTCCGACGCGCTGGGCCGGATACTGGAACACGTGGAGCAGGACGATAGCCACGAGTTGCGCGGGAAGTTCGACGAGGTAGTGCGGGGCCTCATCGGGCGACTGAAGAACGATGCGTCGTTCCACGCGAAGGCCGAAGACATCAAGCGCTACCTGAAGCAGCATCCGGCCTTCAATGCCTATATCGGCGAGCTGTGGGCGGAATGGCGCGAACGGCTGAAGGCGGATCTGGCGCGCGAGGACTCGGCGATCTATCAGCGGGTGGTGGCGGCCGGCCAGTGGATCGGCGCCGAACTGGCGCGCAACGAAGCGCTGCGCCAGTCGTTGAACCAGCATCTTCGCGATGCGGCGCGCAGCATGGCGCCGGACTTCGCGGACTTCATCACGCGCCATATCAGCAGCACCGTGCGCAGCTGGGATGCGAGGGAGATGTCGCGGCAGATCGAACTCAACGTGGGCAAGGACTTGCAGTACATCCGCATGAACGGGACCGTGGTCGGCGGCCTGATCGGCGCGGGGCTTTACCTGCTTGCCCAGTTGCCAGCCCTGCTCTGAACGCGCGCGGCGAGCGTCTGTCGGACATTGCCGGATTGTGCCGTGCCGTGGCGTCTCATAGAAAGGGAGGACACGGGAGGTTCCATGGATTCGTTCAAGATCGCCACCTTCAATATCAACGGACTGCGCGCGCGTTTGCCGGCGCTGCTCGCATGGCTGGAACGCGAGGCGCCGGACGTTGCCTGCCTGCAGGAACTGAAGACGTCCGACGACGCCTTTCCGGCCGAGGCGATCCGCGCCGCCGGCTATGGCGCGATCTGGCACGGGCAGAAGTCGTGGAACGGCGTGGCGATTCTGGCCCGGGGCACCGACCCGCTGGAAACCCGACGGGGGTTGCCCGGCGACGTCGACGATACGCATAGCCGCTACATCGAGGCGGCAGTCCACGGCGTGCTGGTGGGCTGCCTGTATCTGCCCAATGGCAACCCGCAGCCCGGCCCAAAGTTCGACTACAAGCTGGCCTGGTTCGAGCGGCTGCTGGCGCATGCCGCGGGCTTGTGGGAAAGCGGGCATCCGGTCGTGCTGGCTGGCGACTTCAACGTGGTGCCGACCGACGAGGACATCTACAACCCGCGCTCGTGGCTCAAGGATGCCCTGTTGCAGCCGGAGAGCCGCGAATACTATCGCCGGCTGCTGGCGCAGGGGTGGACCGATGCGCTGCGCACGCTATATCCCGACGAGCGCATCTATACCTTCTGGGACTATTTCCGCCAGCACTGGCAGACCAATTCGGGGCTGCGCATCGACCATCTGCTGTTGAGCCGGTCGCTGGCGCAGCGGCTGCGCGCGGGTGGAGTGGACCGATGGGTCCGCGGCGAGCCGCATGCGAGCGACCATGCGCCGACCTGGATCGAACTGGACATGGGCGCGACCGTGAAGCCCAGGCGCAATGCCGGTAGGGCGGGGGAGGCGTCCGATGGTGCGGAGGCCGTGCCGGAAAAGCCGGCCGCTACCGCAACGAAGGCTGCGCCCGCGAGGAGGACGGCTGCCACCAAGAAGACGACTGCCGCCAACAAGGCGACTGCCGCCAACAAGACGACTGCCGCCAAGAAGACGACTGCCGCCAAGAAGACGACTGCCGCCAAGAAGACAACTGCCGCCAAGAAGACGACTGCCGCAAAAGCGGCCGCTGCGGCGAAAACGGCCCCGCCCACCAGGAAAACGGCGGCGCCCCGCAAAACCGCGACGGCCAAAACGGCATCGGCGGCCGCCGGGCCGGCAAAGGCGGCCCGGCGGGCACCGAAAGACAAGACGCAAGCATGAGAACGGCCCGGCCGCTCCGGGCCGGGCGCCAGTCATTGCCGCCTAGAAGCCAACCGGATAGCCGTCCTTGCGGAAATCCGAGGCCGCCGCATAGCCATGCGGCATCCGCATGGCGATCTGCGCGCCACCGAACTCCAGGCTGCCGCGCGGGGCCACCTCGACGCGATGGCCGCGTGCGCGCAGGCCCTCGACCGTCTCCGGGGGGCAGTTCCATTCAACGGCGACCGTGGCGTTGTCATCCATCACGCGCCACCGCGGCGCGTCGCACGCGGTCTGCGGGTTCTGGCCGAAGTCGGCAAGGCGGCTGGTCATCTGCACATGCCCCTGCGCCTGCATCGACCCGCCCATCACGCCGAAGCTGGCCAGAGGCGCGCCGTTGCGCATCAGGAAGCCCGGAATGATGGTGTGGAAGGGACGCTTGCCCGGCCCGACTTGGTTGGGGTGACCGTCCTTCAGGGTAAAGCCCCAGCCGCGATTGTGCAGCGCGATGCCGGTATCCGGTACCACCACCCCGGAGCCGAAGCCCTTGAAGTTGGACTGGATGAACGACACCATCATGCCGCTGCGGTCCGCCACAGTGAGGTAGACCGTGCCGCCGCTATGAGGTTTGCCGGGGCCGGGGTTGGAAGCCTTGGCCGGATCGATCAGCGCCGCGCGGCGCGACAGGTAGGCGCGGTCCAGCAGATGTTCCGCGCTGACCTCGGTCATGGTGGCCGGGTCGCCGACGTAGGCCTGCAGGTCGGCGAAGGCCAGCTTCATGGCCTCGATCTGCAGATGGGTGGCCTCCGCCGAGTCCGGCGCGATGCCCTTCATATCCAGATGATCGAGCATGCCCAGCGCCATCAGCGCGCCGATGCCCTGTCCGTTGGGTCCGATCTCGTACAACTCCACGTCGCGGTACGTCATGCGGATCGGCTCGACCCAGTCGGCGCGGTGCGCGGCGAGGTCCGCTTCCTCGATCAGGCCGCCGGTGTTGCGTGCATGGGCGGCGATCTTTGCGGCCAGCTCGCCGTGGTAGAAGTCCTCGCCCTTGCTGCGGGCGATACGTTCGAGCGTGTCGGCCTGCCCCGGGCAGATGAAGCGCTCGCCAGGCAGCGGGGCGCGGCCCGTGGGCGCGAATGCCTCAACGAAGCCGGGCTGGCCGGACAGCACGGGAACCTGGGCCTGCCATTGCCGATGCACGGTGGGCGATACGGTGAAGCCCTCGCGCGCATACTGCAGCGCCGGTTCGAACAGGTCCTCGAAGGGCAGGGTGCCGAAACGCTCCCAGGTGGCGCGCCATCCCGATACTGCGCCAGGGACGGTGACGCTGTCCCAGCCGATCGGCGGCATGTGCTCGTAGCGGGAGAAGTGCCCCGGCGTCCAGCGGCGCGGTGCACGGCCGGAGGCGTTCAGGCCGTGGAGCGTGGAGCCATCCCAGATCAGCGCGAAGGCGTCGCCGCCGATGCCGTTCATGCAGGGCTCGACCACGGTCAGCGCAATGGCGGTGGCCAGCGCGGCATCGACCGCATTGCCGCCGCGCGCCAGCATGCGCAGCCCGGCGGCGGCCGCCAGCGGCTGGGAGGTGGCAACCACGTTGTCGGCCAGCACGGGCACGCGTTGCGACGGATAGGGGAAGTTCCAGAAATCGCTCATGGTGATGGGGGTTCGGGTTGGGAGAACCCGGCTCGCCAGGGGCGGCCGGGGGTTCTCGGATCAGTCGATCTTGACCTTGGCGGCCTGCGCGACCTTGCTCCACGTACGCAATTCGTCGCCGATCATGCGGCCGAACTCGTCGGACGCGGTGTACTTGATCTGCACGCCCTGCGCTTCCATGGTCTTGCCAAGCTCCGGCGAGGCCAACGCTTCCTTGACGGCCGCGGCCAGCTTCTTCACCACCGGCGCCGGCGTGCCCTTGGGCGCGACGAGGCCGAACAGATTATCCGCCCGGAAGTCCTTGATGCCGGCCTCGGCCATGGTCTTGGCCTCGGGCAGCGATTCCAGGCGCTGTTCCGACGCAACGGCGAGCAGCTTCAGCTTGCCCGCCTTCACGTGCGGCAGGGCCGACGGAATGCTGTCGAACATCATGCTGGCGCGGCCGGCCATCAGGTCCGGCAGGGCGAACGAGCTGCCCTTGTACGGCACGTGCAGCACGTCCACGCCGGTGCGCAGCTTGAACAGCTCGGACTCCAGGTGCGACAGCGTGCCGGCGCCCTGCGAGGCGAAGTTCAGCTTGCCGGGCGAGGCCTTCAGGTAGCTGACCAGTTCGGGCACGCTGTTGACGGGCAGCGAGGCTGGCACCACCAGGATATGGGGCACGGTGCCGATGCCGGCGATGGGCACGAAGTCCTTGGCAAGGCTGGCCGGCTGGCTCGAATAGGTGGCCGCGGCGATGGCCGCGTTGCTGACGGCCGCGAGATACAGCGTGTAGCCATCCGGCGCGGCCTTGGCCGCGTACGACAGGCCGATCGCCCCGCCGGCGCCGGGACGGTTCTCCACCACCACGGGCTGCTGCAGGACCTGCGACAGGCGCTGGCCGACCGCGCGTGCCAGCACGTCTGTAGCGCCGGCCGGGGGGAACGACAGCACGAGCTGGATCGGACGATCTGGATACTCGGCGTGCGCGGCGGGCGCCATGGCGGTACCCGCCAGCGCCACGGCGGCGACGAGGCCCGCACGGGCGGGCCTGGCCTTCATGATGGTGCAGGCTTGCCCCACGAGGGTGCGGGCAAGATGAAGCGACTGGGTAAACATGATCTTTGGCTCCGGGGTGCGTCGAATACGGCGACGGCATAGGTCATTGCGGAACATCTGGCGCGCAGCCACTTTGACTGCTGGCTTTGGATCGCGCCCGTCATGCTGGAGGACCCGCGCGCAGGGCGCGGGCAGTCGCTGATGGGAAGCGGCCATTCTAGGCATGGTCCGTGCATTTCGGGATGCGGATTGGCGATAGACCTATGCGACTTCGGAATAGGGGCGGGAAGATGACATGCAGCTGAAATGGATTGACGACCTGCTGGTGCTCGAGCGCACCCGCAGCTTCTCCCGCGGGGCGGAACTGCGGCATATCACGCAGTCCGCACTGTCGCGGCGAATCAAGTCGCTGGAGGAATGGGCCGGCGCCCAGCTGGTGGACCGCAACACGTTTCCGCTGGAGCTGACCGCGGCGGGCAAGGCGTTCTGCGGGCCGGCCCGCGAGGCGCTGGGGTTGCTGATGGATACCCGCTCGGCGCTGCGGCAGGAAACGCGGATGCCCGGCAAGGCTATCGAAATTGCCGCGGGGCATACGCTGTCGCTGACCTTCCTGCCCGCCTGGCTCAAGCAGTGCCGCGGGCAGTGCGGACCCTTCAACGCCCGCGTGGTCGCGGCCAACGTGCTGGACGCCGTGGTGGCGTTGTCCGAGGGCACCTGCGATCTGATGCTGGGCTACAACCACCCGCGCGTGCCGGTCTCGCTCGACGCCGAGCGGTTCTGCAGCCTGACGGTGGGGCGCGACATGCTGTTGCCGGTGTGCGTGCCAGATGCGCGCGGCGCGCCGCTATATCCGCTCGATGACGATAGCGGCCGCGCGATACCTTTCCTGGCCTATACGGCGACGACGACGCTGGGTCGGGTCGTGGAGGCGGTGCTGGAGAGCGCGCCGGCGCAGCGCAGGCTGGAGCGCTGCTACGAAGCCGACATGGCCATGCTGCTGCTGAAGATGGCAACCGAGGGGCATGGCGTGGCGTGGCTGCCCGAGAGCACCGCGGCCGATGCGCTGGCCGACGGCACGCTGGTGAAAGCCGGCAATGCTGCCTGGTGTTCGGGGCTGGAGATTTGCGCCTATCGGCCCCGCCACAGCGCCAACCCGACGCTGCACGACCTGTGGCGGATGCTGGAGTCTTCGGATGCCGGCGCCGGCATCCCGGCTCGGTGAGGCGTCAGCGCACGGGGTTGCCCACCTTGGCCGCCTGGTAGGCCCGATACAGCGTCTGGAAGACCGGTCCCGGCACGCCCGCGCCGATGGTTCGATCGTCGATGCGCACCACCGGCAGGATTTCCTTGCTGGCGGAAGACAGCAGCACCTCGTCGGCGGCGAACACTTCCTCGCGCGAGATCTGCCGGGCTTCGAAGCCGATGCCGAAGGCCGCGCACAGCTCCTCGATCAGGCCATAGCGGATGCCTTCCAGGATGCGGTTGTCCTTCGGCGGCGCCGCGACAGCGCCGTCCTTCACCACCCATACGTTGGAGGCCGAGGCTTCCGTGAGCAGGCCGTCGCGGAACTGGATGGCCTCGGTGACGCCATGCTCGGCGGCGGTTTGCGCGGCCAGCACGTTGCCCAGCAGCGAGGTCGACTTGATATGGCAGTGCAGCCAGCGCTTGTCTTCCATCGTGACGCACGCCACGCCTTCCTCGCACATGCGCGCCGACGGCGGCGTCATGGCATTGCTCATGATGAAGACGGTGGGAGTGACTTCGGGCGGGAAGGCATGCATGCGCTTGGCCACACCGCGCGTTACCTGGATATAGAGCATCTGGTCGGGTAGCGCGTTGGCGGCCATCACCCGCTCGCACAGCGCCAGCCATTGCGCCTCGTCATGCGGATTCGGAATGCCGAGCGCTTCGAGGCTTCGCGCCAGGCGGGCCAGGTGGTGGCTGGCGCGGAATGGCCGGCCGCCATACACGGGAATTACCTCGTAGACGCCATCGCCAAAAATGAACCCGCGGTCCAGGACGGGAATCCGGGCCTCGGACAGCGGGGTCATTTGACCGTTCAGGTAGACGATGGCATCGCTCATGGTGGGGCTAGGGGAAGAATGGAGATGCCGCATTCTTCCACAAGCGCGCGAGCGCGATGATGCCGAATTTGCATGGGCCGAGAGGGGTAGGCCGGTCCGTCAGCGCCGGCGGGTTCGCGACTACAGCCCTTTGTAGACGATGCCTCGCCGGGGCTTCGGAATGGCCCTGAAGGGTTCTCCCGTGAAGGGATCCACGGCATACGCGCGGACATCTCGCGCCGGGACGATGCCGACGATCCTGAGCAGAACGCGTACGACAGCGGCCAGCCAGCGCTTGGCGCGTTGCAGAGGCGAACCCTGGGCGATCCGGAAGCGCCATGGCCGGCCTTTGCCCATACCTAGCAGAACGTCGTTGCTGTCTTCAAGGGAACGAGGGAGCGATGCGATGAATGGGCGGGCAATGGGTCTGGGCATGGCGGGCAAGCAGGCGAATGGGAATGGGGAATGCACGAAGGGAGGCGCGCCTGGCGCGATCATCAAGTGCACGCCGGGCGCGGTGGGTGGATAGTGGGCTTCGCCGTGCCTGCCTGCTTTCGAATGTGTGAGCGAGTGTTGTGAGTCCGTCACCGTGGCGGACGCTACAGCCACGCTTGCATGACAGTGCCGGCGGTTGGCTCGTCGGCCGGGATGTCGAGGTGGGGTTGCAACGGAGGAGGAATCTCCTCGGCCGGAATGGGCGTGAAGCCCAGACGCGAAAAAAAGCCGGTGGCCGAGTCCGTGCGCAGTACCAGGGTCTGGACCCCGCGCTGCCGGATATCGGCGACCAGCGAGCCGACCAGCAGTTCGCCAAGGCCTGCCGAGCGCGCCCGCTCGGCCACCGCGATGGCCTTCAGTACGCCGGTCGTGCCGTGCTGTTCCACGCAGGCGCAGCCGATGATGCCGGAGATGTCGCGCACGACAAGAAACTGCTCGATCCGGCAGTCGGCGTCGGCGATGTCGAGCGCACAGTCGCGCAACAGCGCCTTGATTTCCTCCAGATCGTCCCTGGTGGCGGGATGTGGTCGCATACCTCGTTCTCCTCGACTGCGTCGGCCGCTGCGGGCGGTATCCCCGCCGTGGATGGATCATGCCCGCTCCCGGCGGGCACTGCTGGGCGCGCGTTGCTGTCAGCCTCCGCGCCGACGCGATCGCTGTCAAGACAACAGCGGACCCCGTTCTCGTCGCTGTTGTGGCCGCGCGGCATCGGCATGTCCATCATCCCGGCACGGGCTTGTGATGGTGAGGGGACGTGGGCCGCATCGCCATGTAGGAGGAATCCCGCAACGAATCAGCATGTGACCTACTGCGTGCGCCAGGGCGGTCCCGGATACTTCAAAGAAGCAACGCAACCGGTGTCATCGTGCTGACCTTCATCCTTCTCACGCTTGCAGCGCTGGGCGTCATTGCCATCGTGATCTATCTGTCGAAATGATCTCGCGGGCCGGCCCGCGCCGGTTCCGGCCGCCCCGGCGGCAGGGCGCAAGCCAGGCTCACCCCCCTCTACGGCCGGCGCGTAACCCGGCCCTTTTTCCCGCTCAACGCTGACTTCCCCTGCGACGCATCGCGACGGGCTCACGCCGTTCCCGTCATCGGTTCGGGCAGCGGCTGTTCATGCGCAGCCCCCGGCTCCTGCGGCTGGCGCACCGCATCGGCCGTCGGGTCAGGCGCCGCGGCGCATTGCAGCGCGAAGTCGCTCAGAGCCCGCCACGTGCGCGGGTCTTCGACGATGTTCGAATGGTCGGTGGCGGGAATGGTCTCGACCGCGACCGGCACGGGCCAGGCTGCCATCAGCCGCTCGGAGCATGCATGCGGCACCACCTCGTCCACTTCCGCCAGCAGCACCTTGGTCCGCTGGACGACCTTCTTGCAATGGGAGATCGAATCGAAATGGTGGCGCATCAACTGGCGCAACGGGACCAGCGGGAATCGCTTGCGCACGATCTCCAGCAGCGAGTCGTAAGGCGTAATCAATTGCAGGCTCTCGAATTCCTGCAGGTCTGCCAGCTGGATCGCGACACCGGTGCCCAGGCTGCGTCCCACGACGTGGATGCGTGTTTGCGGCAGCAGCCGCCGGATATGGAGCAGGAACTGGCTGGCATCCGCCACCGCGGCCGCTTCGGACGGCCTGCCGTCGGAATGCCCCAACCCGCGATAGTCGAAGGTCGCGAAGCCGACCTGCCCGGGCAGACCGGCCAGGAAGGACATCGTCTCCAGCACGTCCTCGCCACGGCCTGGCAGATAGAACAGCAGGTCGCGCACCGGCTGGGCTTCGTCGACCCGATAGATATAGCCGCGCAGCAGGCCGCCGGGCACTTCGTGCGAATAGGCGGTGATGCCTTCGGGCAGCTCGCGCGGCGGGCGGCGGCGCGCATCGAACAGCAGGCGGTCCTGGTTGAGAGTCAGGTAGCTCCAGTAGGCGATGAAACCGGACGCCGTCAGGCCGGCGGCCGCAAGAACCTTGCGCGTCAGGGAATTCATGTTGTCTTGTTGGCTTCGTTGGTACAGAACCTCCAGAGGTGAAGGCTAAACCATTTTGATCGGCACGAGGGTTTGTCCCCGTGTGGCCGAGGTGGTTCCGCGGCGCTCGGGAGCGCGGGCGCCGCGGCTTGTCGGGGTACACGGCGCCCGCGCTTGTCCACTGGCGACACGGCGTCCCTTTGCGGCGTACACTTTGGGTGACGGCGGGGACGCTCGCGCAATGCACGCCCGCCGTGCCGCCGCCTGGATCGCCAGGCCCCATTCCCCTCCGAACGGGTAGCCCCATGACCGCCAATTCGAGCTTTCCCCTGCGTACCGCCATCGCGCTATGCGCGGGGGCGTTGTGTCTCGCGTCCGCGCATGCGCAGCAGACGGGCGACGAGCGCGCCATCAACAACGCCATCAGCGAGGCGGTCCAGAGTGGCGAGACGCGCTACCGTCCCTTGACGCCGGCGCAGACCAAGGAGCAATTGAGCCTGGAAGCCGAATGCCAGTCGCTGGCCGACAAGCTCAATGCGACCCCGCGCCAGCGCCGGTACAACGCGACGGGGCCGGAGATCGAAACCGCGCAGGGGCTGTCGTCGCCGGGGCTGGAACGCGACCGGACCCGCAAGTCGCTGGAGGCGTCGTACCGCGCCAAGTGCACGCAGTAACGGACGACCCCTCGATGCTTCGCCTTGCCAAGTGGGCCGCGGGCCTGGGCCTGCTGCTTGCCTGCGTCCTCGCCACGGGCGCCCCTTCGCACGCGGCGCCGGCGGCCGAGACCACGGCCGCGACGGCCAAACGTGTCGCCACTGCGGAGGGCATCACCGAATACCGTCTGCCCAACGGCCTGCGGGTGCTGCTGGCCCAGGACGCCACGCTGCCGACCACCACGGTCAATGTCACCTATCTTGTCGGCAGCCGCCACGAGAACTATGGCGAGAGCGGCATGGCGCATCTTCTCGAACACCTGCTGTTCAAGGGCACGCCGACATTGCCGGGCGGCGCGATCTCGCAGGAGATGATGCGCCGGGGCATGCAGTTCAACGGCACCACGGCGCACGACCGCACCAACTACTTCGAGACCTTCGCCGCCAGCGACGACAATCTGGACTGGGCGCTGCGGATGGAGGCGGACCGCATGGTCAACAGCCTTGTCGCGCGGGAGGCGCTGGACAGCGAGATGACCGTGGTGCGCAACGAGATGGAGCGCGGCGAAAACAGCCCGACCAGCGTGCTGCTGAACCAGATGCTGGCCAGCGCCTACCAGTGGCATAACTATGGCAAGGCCCCGATCGGCGCGCGCAGCGATGTGGAGGGCGTGGGCATCGAGCGCCTGCAGGCCTTCTACCGCCGCTACTACCAGCCAGACAACGCGGTGCTTGTGGTCGCCGGCCGCTTCGATCCGGCCGACACGCTGGCTCGCATCGAGCGCTATTTCGGCGCCATTTCGCGGCCGGCGCGAACGCTTCCTCCCGAATCAACGATCGAACCGCCCCAGGAGGGCGCGCGCGAGGTCACGCTGCACCGGCCCGGCGACACCCAGATCGTGGCCGTCCAGTACCACGCCGCGCCGGGCGCGCATGTGGATGCCGTGGCGATGTCGATGCTGGTCGGCATCCTGACCGACGCGCCAGCGGGCCGGCTGTACAAGGCCTTGATCGAGCAAAAGCGTGCCGCGGGGCAGGGCGGCTTCCTGCGCGCCATGAAAGACCCCGGCTCGGTGGTGTTCCTGGCCGAGGTGGGCCGGGGCCAGGCGTTGGAGCCCGCGCGCGCCGCGCTGCTGGAACAGGTGGAGGGACTGGCGGACCGCCCGGTCACGCAGGCCGAGCTGGAGCGCGTGCGCACGCGCATGCGCAATGGCTACGAGCGCCTGCTGCAGGACCCGGCGCGCTACGGCGTGGCGCTGTCGGAGGCCATCGCCAAGGGGGATTGGCGGCTGCTGCTGATCGCGCGCGATCAGGTCGAGGACATCACCGTCGAGGACCTGCAGCGCGTTGCGCGCCATTACCTGCGGCCGTCCAACCGGACGCTGGGGCAGTTCGTCCCGTCCGATGCGCCGGTGGTCGCGGCCATGCCCCCGATGCCGGACGTGGCTCGCATGGTCGCGCAATACCAGGGCAAGCCCGCGGCCGCGCCGGTGCCGGCGTTCGACCCGAGCCCTGCCAATATCGAGGCCCATACCCGCCGCGCCGTGCTGCCCAACGGCATGGAGCTGGCCCTGCTGCCCAAGCCCACGCGCGGGGGCACGGTCAATGGCGTGCTGGTGCTGCGCATGGGCGATGCCGACAGCCTGCAGGGCCTGACCGCGACCGGCGGGTTGACTGCCAGCATGCTGATGCGCGGCACCGCGACGCGCAACCGCCAGCAGCTTGCCGACGTGCTCGACGCGCTGAAGACGACGATAGGCGTGGGCGGCGATGCCGAGCGGGTGACGGTCAGCTTCGAGACGCGGCGCGAATACCTCGGGCAGGTGCTGGAGCTGGTGCGCGACATCGTGCGCACGCCGAGCTTTCCGGCCGAGGAACTGGAAACCCTGCGCATCGCCACCATCGCCGGCATCCAGAGCCGCGTCAGCCAGCCGGAGGCGCTGGCGCCGGTGGCCATCGGCCGGCATGGCAATCCGTGGCCGAAGGGCGATCCGCGCTATGCACCGCTGCTGGAGGAAGCCGTGGCCGACTACAAGGCGGTAAGGCTGGAGGACATCCGGTCCTTTCACTCCCGCTTCTATGGCGCGAACCACGGGCAATTCGCGCTGGTCGGCGATTTCGATCCGGACGAGGCGCAGTTTCGTATCGGCGCGCTGCTCGGCGACTGGCGGGCGCCCGCGCCGTTCTCCAGGGTGGTCAGGGCCTACGAGCCCATCCCGCCTGCCACGCTCACCGTGATCACGCCGCCCAAGGCAAACGCGATCTATATCGGCAGCCTGCCGCTGGAGCTCACCACCGACTCGCCCGACTACGCGAGGATCGCGCTTGCCAACCGCATCTTCGGCGCCAGCAGCATGAAGGGGCGCATCGCCGACCGGCTGCGCCAGAAGGACGGCATCAGCTATTCCGCTTCCAGCTATCTGCAGATCGGCACGCTCGATACCGCAGGCCGCTTCGGTGTGCAGGCCCTGTTCGCCCCGTCCAATCTGGAGCGGCTGAAGCAGGGCGTGGCAGAGGAACTGGCGCGGTTCGTGCGCGACGGCATCACCGCGCAGGAACTGCAGGAGGCCAAGAGCGGCCTGTTGCAGCAGGGCATGCTGTCCCGCACGCGCGATGCCGGGCTGGTCTCCATCCTCGCGAATCAGCTTTATGTGAAGCGCACCATGGCGTTCACGGCGCAGCTCGATGCCAGGATCGAGGCCGCAACGGTGGAGGAGGTCAATACGGCGATCCGCCGGTATCTGGATCCACAGCGGGTGGTGAGCGTCTATGCCGGATCGTTGATGGGACCGGACGGCCGCGCGCCGTCAGCCGGCCTGTCCGCCGGCGCGGGGGGCGACGCCTCGGCGCGCTGAGCGCGCCAGGTCATGTCACATCATGCTCATCGTCCTGTACAGCAGGGCCAACGCCACCAGCGGCAAGTAGGCCCGCGCCGCGTCGCGCCACGACCGCGATGCGGGTTCGGCGAGAGCCTCTGGCGCCGGTTCGTCAACGACCACGGCGGCTGGCACCGGTTCGTCGGCGGGTGGATCGGTGAGGACCGGGGCGGCGTCGGGGGCCGGCGCCGCCGCGGCGCGCTCGGGAAATGCCAGCGCGTAGAGCTGTTGCAGCGCTTCCTGCTGCGCTCGCGGATAGCGCGCGATCGTGGCCTCCAGCGCTTGCGCCAGTTCCATCGTCATGTGGGCGGGCACAGGCAGCTTCGTCGCCCGCAGCCGCAATTCCTGCGGTGAGGGCTTCCCCGGAGGGGGTGCGTCGTCGATCAAGTTAACCAACTCGAACATCGCGAAGAACGATCGGATCTTCCGGTTCGCGTCGCCGGCCTCGGGCTCGTCGTCCGGCGCTGACCCGAAGTCGGGATCGTCGCCCGGCTCGGCATCGAGCAATGCGGCTCGCATGTCGGCGCATTGTTGCCGCACCTCGCGCAATGCCGCCGCCGCGTGTTCGACATCGCTGGTCGCCGGAGCCGAAGTTGCGGGCCCGTTTGCGGGCGGATGGTGGCCCAGGCGATCCGGTGCCATCAAAGCCGCCATGATCATCGCAACCAGCCCCTTGGCTGCGGCAATCACCTGATGCAACGCGTGCAGTGCGGGAACCACCGGCCCGGCGGTTCCCGCGGGGGCTTCGGCATTGTGGTGCCGCGCGGCATCGCCGATTGCGGTTTGCAGGCCGCCCAGGGCCTCGAAGGTACGGCTGCAGGCTTGCTTCAGCGCTGCCTCGTGCCGGCGCTGGACATGGTCGAACATCCGGAAGGCGCGGGGGCCGCTGGCCAGGGCCGGCACCGCCTCCCGCAGACGGTCCAGGCGCGCCATGGCCGTTTCGATGTTGTCGAACCCCGCCTCGCACTCGCGCAGGGCCAGCGCCATCGCCCCGGCTTCGGCGGGTTGCGGCCCCGCAGCGGCCGGCGCGGGGGCGAGTTCGCCGGCCAGGCGGCGCGCTATATCGAGATACTCGTGAGCCTTGCAAAGCCACGGTGGCCTGGCCGCCGCCTGGTCCACGCTGTCCGCCGCGTTCGTCTTCGTCTCTTGCGGTCTGTCGGCATGGCCGCCCTCGACGGTGACCAGGCCGGCCAGCCAGTCCGTCGTGTGCGAGGAAACTTGAGATGTCCGTACGTCGCCTGGGTAGGGTTGGAACAGGTACATGGTGGCGTTTTGGGTGAGAAAACGCGGAGATTGGCCAAAATCGTCACGGACGGCTTTCGGTTCGCGCATGGTATGGCGCCTTTTCGCCAGACAGGCGCACTATTGGGGGATTCATCCGGACACCGAGCAGGGAGCGAGGACAACGCATGACGTCAGGCGGCTATTAGTCGATAGATAAACCGAATGACTCTGGTTTAAACGATAAATTGTACAAATCGCGGCCTCGTCTTCACAATCGGGCCTTCACTGCATGCCGCAGCCATTTCAAGAACCGCCAAGGAGTTATCCCATGTTGCAATCCCGCGAAGGTCAGCGCGTCCCGGCCGTTACGTTCCGCGTCCGCGAAAACAACGACTGGAAGACGGTCACCAGCGCCGAGCTGTTCGACAACAAGACCGTCGTGCTGTTTTCACTGCCGGGCGCCTTCACGCCGACCTGTTCCTCGACGCACCTGCCCCGCTACAACGAGCTGGCGCCGGTGTTCGCCAAGCACGGCGTGGACGCCGTTCTCTGCGTCTCGGTCAACGACACGTTCGTGATGAACGAATGGGCCAAGGACCAGGAATCGCAGAACATCGTGATGATTCCCGATGGCAATGGCGAATTCACCGACGGCATGGGCATGCTCGTCGACAAGACCGACCTGGGCTTTGGCAAGCGCAGCTGGCGCTATTCGATGCTGGTCAAGAACGGCGTGGTCGAGAAGATGTTCATCGAGCCGGAAGAGCCGGGCGACCCGTTCAAGGTCTCCGATGCCGACACCATGCTCGACTTCATCGCGCCGGCCGCGAAGAAGCCCGACCAGGTAGTGGTGTTCTCGAAGGAAGGTTGCCCCTTCTGCGCCAAGGCCAAGCAGCTGCTGGCCGACAACGGCTACGACTACATCGACCTGCCGCTGGAGCACAAGGTGCGCGGCAAGGTGCTGGGCGCCGTCTCGGGCACCATGACCGCCCCGCAGGTGTTCATCAACGGCAAGCTGATCGGCGGCGCCGAGCAGGTGGAGCAGTACTTGGCCGCCTGACGCGCAAGCCGTCCCGTCGGGCGGGCCGGTCCCGCCCCCGCTTTCGATTTCGCCTCCAGCGAGGCCCGCAGTCGCCGGGCCCGATGGCAGCGTGCGCGCCGCGCATGGTGCCATCCGGTCCGCCGATTGACCGCTATTTCAGATTGACAGGATAACGACATGAACACCATCCAGACCGACGTCGCCGTGATCGGTGCCGGCACTGCCGGCCTCGCGGCATACCGCGCCGCGAAGGCTGCCGGCAAGCGCGCCGTGATCATCGAGGGCGGCGCCTATGGCACGACCTGCGCCCGGGTGGGCTGCATGCCCTCCAAGTTGCTGATCGCCGCGGCCGACGCCGCGCACGAACTGCGGCATACGGCACCGTTCGGCGTGCATGTCGACGGCGAGATCCGCATCGACGGCCGCGAGGTGATGGACCGGGTCAAGCGCGAGCGCGACCGCTTCGTCGGCTTCGTCGTGCGCGGTGTGGAAGGCATTCCGGAGGAAGACCGGGTTCGCGGCTATGCCCGCTTCATCGACAATACCGTGCTGCAGGTGGACGAGCACACCGTGGTGCGAGCGAGCCGCGTGGTCATCGCAACCGGTTCCAGCCCGATGGTGCCGAAGGCGTTCGAGGTGTTCGGCGACCGGCTGGTGGTCAACGACGATGTGTTCGCGTGGGACGACCTGCCGCGCCGCGTCGTGGTGTTCGGTCCCGGCGTGATCGGCCTCGAACTGGGCCAGGCGCTGTCGCGCCTGGGCGTGCAGGTGCGCGTCTTCGGCGTGCGCGGTGGCGTGGGCCCCTTGACCGATCCGGCCATCAAGGCATATGCCGCCGAGGCCTTCCGGCGCGAGTTCTATCTCGACCCGGACGCAAAGGTCACGGCCATGGCGCGCGAGGGCGACGAGGCGGTCATCACGTATCTGGACCGCGACGGCAATACCGTCACCGAGCGCTTCGACTATGTGCTGGCCGCCACCGGCCGCAAGCCGAATGTCGATCGCCTGGGCCTGGAAAATACCGGGCTCGCGCTGGACGAGCGCGGCATGCCGGTGTTCGACCCCGCCACGCTGCAATGCGGCTCCGCGCCGATCTTTATCGCGGGCGATGCCAACGACGTGTTGCCGCTGCTGCACGAGGCGGCCGACGAGGGCAAGAGCGCCGGCGAGAACGCCGCGGCCTACCCCGATATCAAGCCGGTGCCGCGCCGTGCCTCGCTCGGGGTGGTGTTCTCCGATCCGCAACTGGCCATGGTGGGCCAGCGCCATGCCGACCTCGTGCCGGAGAGCTTCGTCACCGGCGAAGTGAGCTTCGAGGACCAGGGGCGCAGCCGCGTCATGCTGAAGAACACGGGCCTGATGCACGTCTACGCGGACAAGGCGACGGGCCGTTTCCTCGGCGCGGAATGGATGGGGCCGCGTGCGGAAAATATCGCGCATCTGCTGGCGTGGTCATATCAGCAGAATCTGACCATTGCGCAAATGCTGGCAATGCCGTTCTACCACCCGGTGGTGGAAGAGGGTTTGCGCACCGCGCTGCGCGACGCACAGGCGAAATTGTCGGCGTAATAGCAAAGCGCACGGCGGATTGCAAAGCGCGCACCGGCCGCCGGCATTGCCGCCGCGGCCGGATTCTCGTGTTATTGCCGATTTCCGCATCAACGTTTTCGTGACGTCCGCAAACGCGTAAGCTAGGATATTGCCAACTCCAATCCACGGAATTCGACATGGCGACCTACAAGCAATTGCTGGCGGAAAAGGAAAAGCTCGAAGCCCAACTCGAGCAAGTCAGGCAAACCGAACTGTCCGCCGTGATTGCGCAGATCCACGGCCTGATGGACGAGTATGGACTGACCGTGGACGACCTGGCCCGCAAGCGCCGCGGGCGTCCGCGCAAGGAAGGCGGCGGCCGGGCCAGCACCGGCACGCCGAAGTACCAGGACCCCAAGACGGGCAAGACCTGGTCGGGCCGTGGCCGCGCACCCGCGTGGCTGGGCAAGAATCGCGACAAATTCCTGATCGCCCAATAACGGCAACTTCAGAAAAGGGACGTGCGCCGCATTCGGCGCGGACCATAATGGCGGCGAGGCGCGCCAGTGCACCGGCGCGATAGCGCGATAACGTGACGGTGCGATAACGCGATAACGTACCGCCGCCATTTCCTTCATCGATGGTTTTCCCTGATTGCCATGCTGGTATCGGCATTGGCATTTGGCATCGCCCCGTCCATTGCGTCATCCGGATCCGGGGCATTCCGGTGCACGGCAAATCCCGTCCAGGTTCGGTGTCTTGCGGATGCAATGCGGATTGCGATGCCGCGGCTATACTTTTTTCCGGTTCTTTCGATTTTCCGGATGGAGTTCACCATGACGGCTTCGCTGGCAGATGTTTCCACCGAGCGAACGGTCGAGCGGCGGGTCTTCCGCGAAGGCCATCTCAGTATCGGGCTGACTCTGCCGTTGATGTCCCCCGGCGCGTCCGAGGTCGACCTCAACCAGCAGCTTGCGCTCGCCGCGCATGCCGAGGCGCTCGGCTTCGCGGCGCTGTGGATACGCGACGTGCCGCTGAACAGTCCGGACTACCCGGACCCCACCGGCCATAGCGATCCCTGGGTATTGCTCGGCGCGCTGGCGGCGCGCACGCGCGCGATCGCGCTCATAACCGGCGCCATCGTGCTGACCCTGCGCCATCCGCTGCATGTGGCCAAGGCGGCGGTGTCGGTCAGCGCGCTGTCGGGCGGGCGGCTGGTGCTGGGATTGGGCTCCGGCGACCGGCCCGCCGAATACGCTGCGTTCGGGCGCAATACGGAGGAAAGGCGCACGCTGTTCCGCGCGCATTGGGACACCGTGGCCGCGGCTCTTGACGTCGATTCCCGCGTGGTGCCGGATCTCGTGCCCGACGCCGCACCGTCGCGCTTCAGCCTGCTGCCCCGGCCGTCCGCGCGTGTGCCGATGCTGTCCGTGGGCTCGGCCGGCCAGAGCGTGGACTGGATCGCGCGCCATGCGGTCGGCTGGGCCACCTACCATCGCGAGCCGCAGGTGCAGCGCGAGCGCTATCGGCTATGGCGGCAGGCGGTGGAGCGCTCCGCGCCCGGCGCGTTCCGCAGCTTCAGTTCGGCCATGCGGGTGGAACTGGCCGACCGCGCCGATGCGCCGCCCACCGCCATCGAACTGGGTTACCGCACCGGCAGCCGGGCGCTGGTGGACGTGCTGGAGCAGCAGCGGGCCAGCGGCACGCATCATGTCGCGCTGAGCCTTTCGTCTGCCAGGCCGTGGGAGGAAGTGCTCGAGGAATTGGGGAAGGAGGTGTTGCCGGTGTTTGGTCAGGCCAGCGCGACGCGGGAAGTGTCTGGGTAAAGGGCGCGCGGTGCGTTGTTCCGCAGCCCGTGGCACCGAGCGGACGTTCGCCCCCACCCCCGGCCCCTCTCCCGCTGGCGGGAGAGGGCAGCAAACCGCGAGCGATTCGAAGGACCGCCGGTGTTTTCCCTCTCCCGCCCGCGGGAGAGGGCCGGAGTAGCTGACCGGTCGCAACAGGTAAAACGCCAGCCGCTCAGAAGCGGTGACGCACGCCAACCCCATAGCTGTCGCCATGCGATTGCGCGGTCAGCTTGTCGTAGAAATACGCGACATAGACATCGGTGCGCTTGGACAGGTTGTAGTCGTAGGCCACCGCCGCCGTATTGCGCTTGAAGTCGTCGACGTTGTTTTCCGTCTTGTTGTACGAGTAGGACAGCAGCAGGCTGCCGGCGCCGATGGGCACCGAAGCGCCGAGCTGGCCGTTCGTGTGCTTGATGTCGCCGGTTGCGCTGTTGATGTCCGACTTGATGTACTGAGCCTGCGCGAACAGCTTCACCACCTTGAAGTCGTAGCTCAGGCCGGCCTGCACCGCGTTCTGCTTGTCGAAGCCCGCCAGCGCGGCGGGCGAGACCACATCGCCCGGCGTGTTGTTGAACTTGACCTGCTGGAACGCCACGGTCGCGCCGAACGGACCGTTGAAGTACATCAGGTTGCCGCCCCACTTGTTCTTGCCGTTGTCGCCGGGCTGCTCGCCGAACGCATAGATGAAGTTGGCGGTGAGGCCGCCGAACTTCGGCGTCGAATAGACGACCGAATTGCTCCAGCCGGAGTCGCCGATGATGCCCGGGTCGTCACGCGGCCGTTGTTGGCGGTCAGGTAGGTGTGGAACACGGCCGGCGAGAACACGTAGGAGTCCACCAGCGGGTTGAACAGGATGGTGGACAGGAAATACGGCGTGGTATTGCGGCCCAGCCGCAGCGTGCCGGCGTCGTTGCTCTGCAGGCCGACGTAGGCGCTGCGCGTGAACATGCCGTCCGCATCGAAGCGGCCCGAGCGGCCGTTGTCGACCCGGTAGAACCCGTTCAGGTCGAAGATGGCCTTGACGCCGTTGCCGAGTTCCTCGGTGCCCTTGATGCCCCAGTACGACGTCTGCATGCCGCCCGCGCCGACCACATAGGCGCGTTCCGCGCCGCTGGCCTTGACGCTGCCGACGAACGAATCGACCTGCCCGTAAAGCGTGACGCTCGATTGCGCCATCGCGCCGCCGCTGGCCAGTACCGCGGCCGCTGCCGCCATTGCTGCCGCTTTGCGAGCCGGCTTGAACTTCATTTTCATAACGACCTCCATGGTTGACCCTGATTTCTCTCGTGTGCTGGCTCTGGCGGGTTCGCTCTTGTGGTGGGCGTGCCGTCATGCCGGATGGCATGCGGACGCCTCGTTGTGGTAATCCGGTGCGGCGTTGTTCGGCGGCGCGGGTGAGGGCCAGTGTGCGGAAATCGAGCGCGCGCAACCAGCACCTTTTTCTTCTCGGAGCGCGCACAAAATGTGTGCGCTCGCCCCACGCCGGTTCATGCCTCAGGCCGCCAGCGTCAGCGGCTGGCGCAGTCCCTCCATCGCGGCCTTCAGGTGCTCGGCGAACGCGGCCGCGGCGGGCGGCAACGCCCGGCCCTTGCGCGCGCCCAGCACCAGCCGGCCCATCGACAGCTCGGGGTCGGACAGCGGCACCGAAATCAGCGTGCCCTGGCGCGCCTCGCGCAGGGTGCCCGCGTGGAACTGGAAGCAGATGGCGCCGGTCTGGCGCGCGAAGCCCTTGAGCATTTCCACCGTGGTGGCCTCCAGCATGACGCGCAGGTTCAGCCGGTTGCGCGCGCAGATGGCCTCGATCACGCGGCGGCTGCCGAAGGACTCCGGGCCCAACGCCACCGGGTAGGGCTGGCAGTCGGCCAGGCGCAGCGCGCGCCGGCCGGCCAGCGGATGGTCGGGCCGCATCATCGCGCAGAACGGCTGCGACGAGACCGCGAGCTCGTGCAGGAAGGGCGAGGGCGGCGGGTCGTGCGCGAGCAGCAGGTCGACTTCGTCCTCGCGCAGCGCGGCCAGCAGCTCAGCGGTGCCGTCGACGGTGACGCGGAACTGCACGCCGCGGTGCTTGTCCTGATAGCAGCCGATGGCCTCGGGCAGGAAATCAGTAGCCACGGATTCCACCGAGGCCATCCGCACGGTGCCGCGCACCAGCCCCCGCAGTTGCTCCATCTGCGCGGACGCGGCATCCAGGTCGGCCAGCCCGCGCCGTACGGTGGCGATCAGCACCTCGCCCGCCGCCGTTAGCCGCACGCCGCGCGGCAGCCGCTCGAACAGGGCGGTGCCCACCTGTTCCTCGACCTCCAGGATCTTGCGGTTCAGCGCGGTCGAGGCCACGTGCAGCTGCTCGGCGGCCTTGCGGATGGAACCGCAGCGCGCGACGGCGTCCAGGTACAGGTAAACGCGGGGAGGATGCAGCATGGCGTGGCGAGAGGCGCGATCTGAGGCGGGTGTGAGCGATACGGCATGGTTAGCAAGGACCGTGCTAGCTGCGTGGCAACTTCGCCGTTCCGGTGCGGCGCTGGCCGTCCCGGCCAATGCGTCCTATTGTTGACAGGCCCGGCGCCGCCGGGCAGGCGCCCGCCGGCCGCGGTGGCGCCTGGACGCGATCATTTCCATGGAGTTGGCAATGCAAAAGATTGGTTCGGCAAAGTGGCAGGGTGGGATCAAGGATGGCGTGGGCGCGATCTCGACCCAGAGCGGCGTGCTCAAGGACGCGCCCTATGGCTTCAAGGCCCGCTTCGAGGGCGGTCCCGGCACCAATCCTGAGGAGCTGATCGGCGCCGCGCATGCCGGCTGCTTCTCGATGGCCCTGTCCCTGATCCTGGGCGAAGCCGGCATGGTGGCCGACAGCATCGAAACCAAGGCGACCGTGACGCTGGAGAAAGAGGGCGGCGGCTTCAGCATTACGGCGATCCATCTGGATGTCGCGGTGAAGATCCCCGGCGCGGAGCAGGCGGCCTTCGAAAAGGCGGCGCAGGCCGCCAAGGAGAACTGCCCGGTGTCCAAGCTGCTGAAGGCGCCCATCACCATGAACGCCACCCTGGCGTCATGACGACGGCGCGGCGGGCCCGCCTGCCCGCCGCGCACCGAGACGGAGAACGACATGACACAGACCCATACGCCGGGGCCCGACGCCGACAAGCCGGCAGCCCCGGACGGCTCGGACGAGCCGCCGCGGAACTTCCCCGAGGCCGAACCGGGGCGCCCGGACCCCGGCAAGGCCAACCCCGGCGAGGCGGAGCCCGGCTCCGAGGAGGCCGGGCGCGACTGAGGCCGCTCAGCGCCCGGCCCCGTCCTCCTCCTCCGCGCGGGCGCGGTCGCTGTCGTTCTCCACGCGCCAGTAACGGCGCGCGGCGCGCAACGCAAAGCGCGCGCGGTAGTCCGACATCGACAGCCCGGTGGCGCGCAGGAACAGTCGGCGGAATGCCGCGGCATCGCTATAGCCGCAGGCTTCGGCGATGGCCTGCGTGCCGTGCAGCGTGACCTCCAGCATGGTCTTGGCGCGCTCCACGCGCAGCGTGTGCAGATAGTCCAGCGGCGTGCCGCCCGTGACCTGGCGGAAATGCCGCAGCAGCGTGCGTTCGCTGACCGCCGCGGCGCGGGCCACGTCGGCGAGCCGGTACGGCATGCCCACATGCGTCTGCAGCCAGCGGCGCGCCCGGTACACGGGGCTGTCGGCCGTGGGGCCGAGCCAGCGCTGCGCGGCCAGGTCCGGCATCAATTGCTGGCGCTCGGGCTGGGGCAGCAGCACGCGGGAGGCGGCCTGCGCGAGGTCGGGATCGTGCAGATGGCCCAGTACGCGCAGCATGAATTCCGTCTGCAGCCCTGGCGCCACGCAGGTGAACACCTGCCCGTGCAGCGCCACCGTTTCCTCGCCGGTGAAGTCGGCGCGCGGAAAGCGCCGCGCCAGCCAGCTCTGGTACATCCACGGCGCGCCGACGCGGGCGCCGTCCAGCAGTCCGAGCTGCGCGACATAGCCCATGCCATTGAAGCAGGCCGCCACCCAGCCGTCCGCGGCCATGTGCTTGTCCAGCAGTTTGAGGACCGCGGGCTCGCGCTCGATCAGTTCGCCCAGATGCGGCGCATTGCGCGCCAGCACGCCAGGGACCACCAGCAGGCAGCGCATGTCCCCAGTCGCGGCCGCGCCGCGCTTGTGCCGCGGTGCCTCGGCCACGCCCGGCATCGGCATCGCCAGCGCGCGGCCCGAGGGCCCGATCACCTGCCAGCTCAGGCCCGAATGCTCCCCCGGGCGTTGCAGCCGCGCGATGCCGTCGGCGGCGCGCAGCACGTCGAGCGCGGCGAACAGCGTGCCCGGCATGGCGTGCGGCAGCCATAGCAGCCGCACATGCAGGGCCGGTGGCGGGTCTTCGGCGGGCTCCGCCCTGGTCTTGCCGGTGCGCGGCCTTCTGGCCGGCGGAAGGGTGGCGGGCATGGCGGAATCGGTAATAGAAATGGCGATATTGACTGGCGCAATAACGGCCCACAAGCACTAGCATCCCCGATTGACGCGCGGTCCAGAACACCTTCCGAAAAACGCCGTGCGCATTACGAGGAGCATTCATGCAGCCACGCCTTCTCCGCCTTGCCGCGGTGGCAGTCCCCCTTTTCATGCCGTTCTGTCTCGCCGGCGCGGCCCGCGCCGCCGCGCCGGACGCCGCCCTGCTCGAAGCGGCGCGCGCCGCCGAGCCCGCCGTCATCGTGTCGCTCAAGGACATGGTCGCCATCGAATCGGGCAGCGCGAACGAAGCCGGTCTTGCCGCGATGGCGGACTACACGGAAAGGCGGCTGGCCGCGCTCGGCGCGCGCACCGAGCGCGTGGCGCCGGCGGCGGGCCGCAGCCCGATCGTCAAGGCGACGCTGTCCGGCAGCGGCACGCGCCGCGTCATGCTGATCGCCCATATGGACACGGTCTATCCCGCCGGCACGCTGGCCACCCAGCCGATCCGGCTCGACGGCAACCGGCTGTATGGGCCGGGCATCGCGGACGACAAGGGCGGCATCGCGGTCATCCTGCACGCGCTGGAGATTCTCAAGGCCAGGGGCTGGCGCGACTACGCGCAGCTGACCGTGCTGTTCAACGCGGACGAGGAAGTGGGCTCGACGGGCTCGGGCGACATCATCTCGCGTCTGGCGGATGAGCATGACGTGGTGCTCTCGTGCGAGCCCACCGCGGCGAAGGCGGTGGTCAAGACCGAGGCGCTGCTGCTGGGCGCCAGCGGCACCGCCACGGCCACCATGGAGGTCAAGGGGCGGTCTGCCCATGCCGGCGCGGCGCCGGACCGCGGCCGCAATGCCCTGCTCGAGCTGGCCTACCAGCTGCAGCAGACGCGCGACGTGGCGAAGTCCGTGCCCGGCACGCAGCTGAACTGGACTACCGCCAAGGCTGGCGAAGCACGCAACCAGATTCCGGACCGGGCGAGCGCCATCGGCGACGTGCGCGTGACCGTCGCCGATGGCGCCGCGGCACTGAAGACGGCGCTGCAGAACAAGGTGGCGGAAGGCCGGCTGGTGCCGGACACCGAGACGACCATCGCGATGGAGGAGGGCCGTCCCGCCTTCCTCGCGAACGAGCGGGGCCGCGCGCTGGCCAAGCGCGCGCAGCAGATCTACGCCGAGCTCGACGGGCGGCCGCTGGCGCTGGCCGAGGGCACCGGCGGCGGCACCGACGCCGGCTTCGCCGGCCGCTCGGGCAAGGCGGCGGTGGTGGAGAGCTTCGGCCTGGCGGGCTTCGGCTACCACGCCCGCGACGAGTACATCGAGATCGACTCGATCGTGCCGCGTCTTTACCTGATGACGCGCATGCTGCAAGAAATCGGACGCGAGGGCGTCGGCGCGCCGCAGCGGTAGCCGGCGGGCGGGCTCACAGCCCGCTCCACTCCCGCGCGAGGGCGACGGCGCCACCGTCCGTGCGCCCGCAGACGGCGTTGCCGAGCCAGCGCGCCCACCACGGCTCGGCGCCATCGGCGACGCGCCAGGCATGCAGGCGCCGCGTGTAGAGCTGCAGGTCGTATTCCTCCGTGATGCCGATGGCGCCGTGCACCGCGTGCGCGATGGCGGCCACGGGGGTGACCGCCTCGCTCGCGCGCAGCTTGCCAACGGCCACGCGGATCGGATCCGGCAGGCTGCCGTCGGCGTGGCAGGCTAGCTGCGCAGCCATCCGCGCGGCGGCAACGTGTTCGGCCATTTCGCTGATCTGCTGCTGAATGGCCTGGAACTTGCCGATGGCGCGGCCGAACTGCCGGCGGTCGTTCGCGTACTGCAGGGTGAGCGAGAGCACCCGCTCCATCGCGCCGGCGAGCTGCGCGGCATGCACGCACGCGCCCAGCCGGCGCAGCGTGCCAGGCGGCAACGGGAAGCCGGTGCCCTCCGCGATGGCCTTGCCGCGCAGGCGGACGGTGCCATCGGCATGCGCGCCGGTGGCTTCGACATCGGCCGCCGCTCTGGGCACCAGCACGCAGCGGTCGCCGCTTTGCAGCAGATACGCGTGCGCGTGCGCGCCGTCGGCCACCAGCGCCGCACCGGCGTCCGCTTCGACGCTGGCGAGCGCGAGCGGTATGTCCGGCAGCGCAGCGCCGGCCTCGTGCAACACCGCGCGGGCGACGATGGTCTGGCCGAGCGGCAGCGGCAGGGCATGCCAGCCAAGCATATGCAGCACGGGCGCGAGGTCGCGCAGCGGCAACGCCGCGCCGCCCGCGCCCTCGGGCAGCAGGCAGTCGGCAAAGCCGCTGTCCCGCAGCGCCTCCCACAGGTCCGCGGCCGCCGCGCCGCCGTCGATGGCGCGTACGCGGCCGGGTGGGCAGAGGTCGCGCAACAGGGTGTCGAGCGCGTCGGAGTAGGCGTTTTGCATGGTACGGATCGGAGGAAGAAGGAGCGGCCGTCAGCGCAGCCCGAGTCCGCGCGCGATCATGCCGCGCAGGATCTCGCGGGTGCCGCCGCGCAGGGAATAGGAGGGCGCGATCTGCGTCACGTAGGCGAGCGTGCGGTAGAGCGACGCGTCGTCGGCCAGCGCGGGATCGTCACCAAGCGCGCCCTCCACCAGCGCGGGGATCGATTGCTCGAAGGCGGTCCCCAGGTCCTTGACCACCGCGGCCTCCACCAGCGGGCTCTCGCCGTTCGCAAGCCGCGCGGTAACCGCGATGGACATCGCACGCAGCACCGTCAGCTGTCCCATCAGCCTGCCGACAGTCTCGACGCCGTGCGGCGAGGGCCGGCGGCGCAGGGCATCGATCCACCCATCGAGCAAAACCACGCTCGAATACAGGCGCTCCGGTCCGCTGCGCTCGAACGCGAGCTCGGCATTGACCTGCGCCCAGCCGCTGCCTTCCTGGCCGAGCAGCGCTTCGGCATCCAGTTCCACATCGTCGAAGGCGACCTCGGAGAAATGCGCGTCCCCGGCCAGATCGCGGATGGGGCGCACCGTGACACCCGGCGCGGCGAGGTCGACGATGACCTGGGACAGACCCTGCTGGCGGTCGCCGGCCTGGCCGGAGGTGCGCACCAGCGCGATCATGTAGTGGCAGCGGTCCGCGTTGGTCGTCCAGATCTTGCGGCCGTTCAGCCGCCATCCGCCTCCGGCGGCTGGCGTGGCGCGTGTGCCGACGCTGGCCAGATCCGAGCCGGCGTCCGGCTCGCTCATGCCGATGCAGAAGAACGCGTCGCCACGGCAGATGGCCGGCAGATAGCGCGCCTGCTGCGCCGCGCTGCCGTAGCGCTCGATCAGCGGACCGCTCTGGCGGTCGGCGATCCAGTGCGCGGACACCGGCGCGCCCGCGGCCAGCAGTTCCTCCACCAGCACGAAGCGGCTGAACGGATCCAGGCCCGCGCCGCCATGGCGGGGCGCGAGCGTGATGCCGACCCAGCCGCGCGCCGCCAGCGCGCGGCTGAATCCGGCATCGAAGCCCATCCACGAGCGCGCGCGGATTTCCGCGGGCAGGGCGGGCAGATGCGCGGCCAGGAATTCGCGCACCTGTTCGCGAAAGGCGGCCGCGTGCGGCGGCAGCGCGGTCAGGGTGAAGGTGGAGAGCAGCGCGGTCATGGGCGTCAGGCGTAGGCAGGTGGTGCGCGGGGCGGCGCTTCAGTCCAGCGTGACGCCGGAATCGTGCACGACCTTGCGCCAGCGCTCGGTCTCGGCGTCCAGATAGCTGCCATAGGCTTCCGGCGTGGTCCCGCGCGGTTCGGCGCCCTGGGCCGCGAGACTGGCGCGTACCTCGGGCGCCGCCAGCGCCTTGACGGTGGCCGCGTTGAGCTTGCGCACGATATCCGCCGGCGTCTTCGCCGGCACCACCATGCCTTGCCATGCGGCGACCTCGAAGCCCGGCATCACGGTCTCGGCGACCGTCGGCACATTGGGCAGCAGGCTGTTGCGCTTCAGGCTGGTCACCGCCAGCGCGCGCAGGCGGTTGTCGCGGATGAACGGCAGGGAGGAATTGATGGTGTCCGCCATGAACTGCACCTGCCCGCCGGCCAAATCGGTCAAGGCCGGCGCGCTGCCCTTGTAGGGCGCGTGCACGGCGCGGATGCCATTGGCCTCCAGGAACAGGAAGGCGGCCAGGTGCGTCACGTTGCCGTTGCCGGCCGACGCATAGGTCAGCTTGCCCGGTTGCGTGCGCGCGTATTCGATGAACTCCTGCAGCGTCTTGACGGGCAACTGCGCGTTGACCTCGATCACCAGCGGCACGGCCGCCGTCAACGCCACCGGTGCGAAATCGCGGCGGCTGTCGTAGTTCAGCTTGCGGTACAGCGTGGCGCTCAACGCGAGGGAAGAGGTGTTGTAGAGCACGGTATAGCCGTCCGCTGGCGCCTTGGCCACGAGTTCGGCGCCGATATTGCCGTTGGCGCCCGGGCGGTTGTCGACCAGCACCTGCTGGCCGAGTTCGTCGGACATCTGCTTCGCGATCACGCGGGCCACGAGGTCGGTCGGGCCGCCCGGCGGGAAGGGCACCACCAGCTTGACAGGGCGCGACGGAAAGCCGGCGGCGTCGCTCGCGTGGGCCGCGGCCGGCAACAGCGCCGCAAGGGCAAGAAGCGGGGCGGCGATGGCCGCCGTCAGATGCTGCAGTGTCATGGGTCGTCTCCTCCGCGCGGCTTGTGCGCCGCGTCGTCGTGGTATCGGCGGGCGGGCCGCCTTTCGGCTTCAGCGTCCGGCCAGCAGGCGCCGGGCGGTATAGGTCATGACTTTCTCGTGGCGCTGGTTGTAGACCTCGATCGTCGAATCGACCACCGCACGGCCGCTCTTCGATGTCGGGCGAATGCCGGTCACCGTCACGGTGGCCCACACCGTGTCGCCCACCACCACCGGCCCGTGGATCTTCTGCGTCAGCTCCAGCATGGCCAGGCCGGTGCCCTGGATCATGGTCTGCAGGATGAAGCCCTCGATCAGCGAGTAGGTCAGCGCCCCCGGCACCGGACGTCCCGCCATCGCGCCGCCCTCGTAGCCGTCCTCGATGAAGATGGCCTCGAGCATGCCGGTGACGCCGATGAAATTGACCAGATCGGTCTCGGTCACCGTGCGGCGGAAGGTGCGAAAGACCTGGCCCTCCGTCAGGTCCTGCCAGTAGAAGCCCTGGCCGAGCCGGGGCAATGCCTCGGTGTTCATCGTGTCTCCTTGTCGGTTGTTGTGATGGTGGTGGTCCTCGCGGCGTTGCCGGCCGCGCGGACGCGCAGGACCGCGTCGATCTCCACCTGCGTCAGCCCGACCTCGGCCAGCACCGCGGCGGTGTGCTCGCCCAGCCGTGGCGGCATGCCGGGGGCGGCGCGCTCGCCATCGAAGCGCACCGGCGCGCCGGGAAAGCGCAGCGTGCCCATCGAGGGATCGTGCAGCGAGGAGAAGAAATCCGTTGCCCGCAGGTGCGGATCGTCCGGCAGTTCAGCGAGCTGGTTGACCCGGGCCACGGGAATCTGCAGCGATTCGCACAGCGCGAGCCAGTCGGCCGTGCTGCGCTGGCTCACGATCTCGCCCGTCAGCTCGTACAGCGCCTCGATATGCCGGGTGCGCGCCGAGATGTCGGCGAAGCGGGAGTCGTCCGCGAGATCGGGCCGTTGCGCGGCCAGGAAGAAGCTGCGCCAGTGGGCATCGGTGTACGGCATCATGCAGACGTGGCCATCGGCGGTGCGATACGGCCGGCGCAGCGGCGCCAGTACCCGCGGATAGCCCGCGGGACCGCGCGGCGGTTCGAAGTGCAGCCCGTACAGGTGTTCGACCAGGTTGAACGACACCATCGACTCGAACATCGGCACATCGAGGCGCGATCCGCGCGCGCCGGGCTCGCGGGCCCCGCGGCCGGCCAGCGCGGCGCAGATGGACAGCGCCGCGATCAGGCCGCAGGTCTTGTCCGCCGCGATCGTGGGAAAGTAGCGGGCCTCCCCGGTCTGCGCGGCCATCAACGCGGCATTGCCGGACAGGCCCTGGATGATGTCGTCGTAGGCGGGTTTGCCGCCATAGGGCCCATCCTCGGCAAAGCCGAGCAGGCTTGCGTAGACGAGGTCGGGATGGCGCGCCATCACCGCGTCGGGCGCCAGCCCCAGCGCCGCCAGCTTCTGCGGCCGCATGCTGTGCATCAGCACGTCGGCGCTGCCGAGCAGGCGATCCATCGCGACCTGTGCGGCCGGCTGCTTCAGGTCCAGCGTCACGCTGCGCTTGCCACGGTTCACGCCCAGAAAGATCGCGGCCATGCCGTCTTCCGTCGCCGGACCGGTGTGGCGCGTCGAATCGCCCTCCGGCGGCTCCACCTTGATGACGTCCGCGCCAAGGTCGGCCAGCCACTGGCTGGCGTAGGGGCCCATCACCACGGTGGAAAGATCCACCACCCGGATACCTGCTAGCGGAAGCATGCGGCCTTCTCCGTCCGATTTACCTATGCCACAGCATAGGCGCGGGCCTGCGACCGGTCTAATATTAGTTTTTTCGGAACCGATATCCGGGAGATATCAGCGTGGATCTGCGCCAGTTGCAGCAATTCGTCATGCTCGCCGAAACCGGCAACTTTCATCGCGCCGCCGAGCGGCTGCACATGGCCCAGCCGCCGCTGTCCATCTCGATACGCAAGCTGGAGGCGGAACTGGGCACGCCGCTGTTCGAACGGACTTCGCGCGGCGTGCGGCTGACCCAGGCCGGGCAGGCGGCGCTTCAGGATGCGCGGCGCGCGCTGTTCCACGCCGCCCAGGCGCGCGCCGCGGTGGCGGCCGCGGCTCAGGGCGAACGCGGGGCGCTGCGCATCGGCTTTATCGGCTCGGCCACCTATGCGCTGCTGCCCAAGCTGATTCCGGCCTTTCGCGCGGCTTACCCCGGTATCGAACTGGTGCTGAACGAGTCGACCACCGCCTCGATCCTGGACCGGCTGGAAAAGCGGCAGCTCGATGCGGGACTGGTGCGGTTCCCGGTGCTGGGCAGCGGGGATTTCGTGCTGACGCCGCTGGAGAACGATGTCTTCGTGGCGGCCGTGCCGGCGGACAGTCCCCATGCCCGTGCCGGCGACACCATCGCGCTGCACGATCTTGCGCAGGAGCCGTTCATCATGCATCCGGCGACGGAGGTGCCCAACCAGCGCGCGGTGGCCATGATGCTCTGCCAGCAGGCGGGCTTCGTGCCGCGCGTGGCGCAGCAGGCGGTGCAGGTGCAAACCATCGTGAGCCTGGTCGAGAGCGGCCTCGGGGTGGCGCTGGTGCCGGGCGTCACCGCGCGCCACACCAACTCGCGCGTGCGTTTCCTGGCGCTGTCCAGCCCCAGGCCGCTGCCGCGCATCGGCATCGCGCTGGCGACCCGCACCGACGCGGAGGACCCGCACGTGGCGCGGCTGCTGCGGGTGGCGCGGGACGCGGTCAGCCTGCCGGCTGCCCGGAGCCGTCGTCGTCCGGCAGCGGCTGCTGTATCCAGCGTTCCAGCCAGTTGACCATCCGGGTCATCACATCGACGCGCTGCGAGGGCGGTCCGTCTTCGTAGAAGTGATGGTCCCCTCCGGGATACAGCACCATCTCGGCGGGCGTGTCGGTGGCGCGCATGATGCGCACAAAGAAATCCTCGGCCTGCCCCACCGGGCAGCGCTGGTCGTCCTTGCCGTTGACCACGAGTACGGGTGTACGCACGCGGTCGGCGAGCTGCGCGGACGATGGCCTTGCGTATTGTTCCGGATCGGCCATGGGCTCGCCGACCATGTCGTACGGGTCCGCGTAGTAGCCGCTGTCCGAGGTGCCGTAGTGTGTCTCCATATTGGTGATGGGCGCCGACACCACGGCGGCGCGAAAGCGCCGGGTGGCAGCAATTGCCCATGCTGCCGCGTAGCCGCCGTATGACTTGCCGGCGATGGCCAGCCGGCCGTCGACCTCGCCGTCGGCATGCAGCCGGTCGGCAGCGGCCAGGTGCTGGTGCAGGTCCAGGTCGCCCCACCTGCCACGCAGCCGCTTGGAGAAGTCGTGGCCATAGCTGCTGGAGCCGACCGCGTTGAGCGCGAGGACGGTCCAGCCTCGCGACACCAGCGCGTTCCAGTACGGGTGCGAGCCATAGGCCAGCAGCGCGTAGCTGGCAGGGCCGCCGTGCACGTCGACCAACAGTGGCCCGGGAGCGCGATCGTCGCCCGGACTGACGACCCAGCCTTCGACACGCTCGCGGCCGCCTTCGCCATCGGGTACGTCGAAGCCGCGCACCTGCACACGCGGCAGCGCGCGCTCATGCCACCACGCGTTCAGCCGCGACAGTTGCGCTTCGGACCCTCCCCGGCGGGCACAGGAAAAGATCTGGTTCGGTTCGCGCGGCGATTCCGCGGCAAATCCGAGACGCCCTCCGCCGCAGGCCGCCAGCGCGGACACGTGCCGCTCGCCCCCGGCGATGGTGCGATAACTGCCGTCCGGCAGGGTGACATGGCCGACCTCCTGCATGCCACGGCGCGCGGCGATCAGCACCACGCCGCGGCTGTCTTCGTCCCATGTCACGCTGCCGCCGTCGACCACATCGAACGTGTCGTTGTCGATGCAACGCACCGTGCCGGTCTCGCCGTCGATGGTCCACAGCCGGATCTGCGCATCGCCCTCGTGCGCGCTCCCCGTGAAGACGATGGTGCGCCCGTCGGGGGACCACGTGGCGAACTGCGCGGTGGCGACGTCGAAGGTGAGCTGCCGAACATTGCCGCCATCGGCGTCCATGCGCCAGATGTCGGTTCGGTGCGCGCAGCGCTCGTCCCGCGTGCGCGCGTACAGGATCGACTTGCCGTCGGGCGCCCACGACATGCCGCGCACGTCGAATGCACCGCTGGTGAGCTGCTCCGCGTCGCCCGTCTTCGCATCCACCACGAACAGGTGGACCTGTTGGTTCAGGATGTAGCCAAGGCCGTCGCTCTTGTACGGCAGGCGCCAGACTATCTCCGGTCCGCCGCTCGCGACTTGCTTCGCCTCTCCGCTTACGGATACCGGATCGACAGCGAGCGATACCGTCACCAGCAGCCTGTGGCCGTCCGGCGACCAGGCGATCGACACCACGTGCTGCATCAGGTGAGTGAGCTGGCGCCGTTCTCCGCCATCGCGCTCGATCAGAAAAACTTGCAGGTTTCCGTCCTCGCCTTCGGAAACAAATGCAAGGCGCCTGCCGTCGGGGGACCAGTTGGGTGAGTTGTCCAGCGAGGTGCCGGCAGTCAGCTGGCGCGGCGCGCCGCCACCGGCGGGGTAGCACCAGATCGCGGAGCGATACGTGTCGGCGGTACGGTCGACACGCTCGATGGTGCAGGCAAGCAGATCCGTAGCGGGGGATCCGCAAAGATCCTTGATGCGCTCGTACAGGACGAGGTCTTCGGATTCAAACGACTTGGGCATTGCGCAACGTCTCCTGCCGGCTTCCGCATGCATGGCGGCGCGGGGTCGGTCTATATGAAAACGCCCCGGCAAAGGACCGGGGCGCACGGTGATGAATCTACAAGCATTATTTCTGTTGCTGGCGGTTCTGCTGGTTCTGCTGGTTCTCTTGGTTCTGCTGCTTGTTCTGCTGGTTCTCCTGGTTCTGCTGTTTGTTCTGTTGGTTCTCTTGGTTCTGCTGTTTGTTCTGCTGGTTCTCCTGATTCTGCTGCTGGTTCTGATTCTGCTGATTTTGGTTCTGTTGGTTCTGTTGGTTCTGTTGGTTTTGCTGGTTCGCCATGATGGTCTCCGAGGTTGCGGACGAAGGGTGCCGCGATCTGTCATATGCAACCGGCATGCCCGTCTCCGGCCGCCGGCTGCGGGTGCGCCAAAGGCGCGCATTCCTTAGCGGCCGCTGCTGCCGGATCCGCCGGCGCCGCCAGTGCCGCCCGAACCGGTACCGCCCATGCCGCCGCCGCTACCCATGCCGCCACTGCCGCCGGATCCGCCCGAACCGCTCGTGCCCGACGTCCCAGTGCCCCCGGTGCCGCCGCCCATGCTGCCCGAGCCGACGCCGCCGCTGCCCGTCGAGCCGGACGATCCTGCGCTGCCGGTGCCTGCGCTGCCCGAGCCCGTCGTGCCAGTGCCCGACTTGCCCGATCCGGCGCTGCCCGCGGGCGCCTTGCGGCCGCCGGATGGCGACTGTCCGCTGGTGCTGTCGCGGCGGCCGTGTTCCATGTCGCCGCGCTGGCCGCCGGTGGTGCCCGGCGTGGAGCCGGTCGCGCCGGTGCCGCCGCTCCCCGACGATCCGGTCTGCGCGATGGCGACCGCGCTGCCAAGCGCGGTGCATGCCGCGGCCACGATCAGAAGTTGCCGTGCTTTCATGATGTCGATCTCCTGTAGTAGTAGTGCGTCATTGCTCGCGGGAGCCGGCTCGGGTTCGGGCGGCTCAAGCCCGGCTCCCGTGAGCAACGTCACGCCAGGACATTCACGCAAGCGCCATTCCACAGGCGCGGCACGGCTTCGCAAGCGTTGTCGCGCAACACCGCATTCCCGCGCTGGCAGCGCGTGCCAGGCGTCCGCTCGTGGTGCCGCCCTGCCGTGCGACGCCTGCCGCGGTTCGGCGGGAAGTTTTGCAATGTGCAACCTGTTTTTACCGCCGTGAATTTATCCCGCACGAATTGCGCGGACAGCCACGCGTCGCTTCCATCCCATTTGACTGTGGCTCGCCCGGCGGCACGCGAGTTGCTTGGAGCGTGCAGGCGATTCGTTTCGCACGGCGTCCTGCGTTGTGCGTGCATTCGTTGGCACAACGTCCCCACGTCGTCAGCAACGGACGACCTGCAAACCGATGGAGCATTCATGGAAACCCTGACCGATCTGCTCGACGCCAAAGGCTGTCCTCTCGGCCGACAGCACTTCACCTGGAAGGAACTGACCCCCCCTCCGATCAGCAAGCTCGACGACGACGCATTCACCCGCGTGCGCATCATCCTGATGAACGGCATCGAGCTCGATGCACTGCGGCTCAAGCACATCATGGCGCGCTGCAATCGCGAGCTGCGCATTCCCCTGGCGCAGGTGCGCCGCGTGGAGCATCACCAGGCCACGATGATCAACTGGCTGATCGGCGCGGATCATTCGCCGCTGGAAACCACCATCGCCTACGAGCAGGTGGCCATCGAGGTCACCGCCGCGGTCGCGCAGACCGAGCCCGATCCCTACCAGGCTCAGGCATATCGCTTCGGCCTGCTGGAAGACTTCGACCACCTGTATCGGTACAGCGCGCTGCTGGACCGGCTCGAGGGCAAGGACCCGAACAACATCACGCAGGGATATACCGACATCGTGCCCGGCCGCTCGACATGGGTGGAGCACCGCGCGCCCCAGGACGACGTGCGCGAGAGCTACGACCGCAACAGCGCCGCGCTGATCACGAAGATCCACGCGGCAATGATCACGGCGGCCGAGTACCAGACCCACGACTACTACATGAACATCGGGCCGCTGTTCACCGATCCGGTGGCACGCCAGCTCTATGCGGAGATCGCCTCGATCGAGGAGCAGCACGTGACGCAGTACGGCTCCCTGACCGACCCGGACGAAAGCATGCTGGAGAAGTGGGTCATCCATGAAGCCATGGAGGCGTACAACTACTACAGCTGCGTGCAACAGGAGAGCAATCCGCGCATCAAGGCGATCTGGGAGCGCTTCCTCGACTACGAGCTGGGTCACCTCCACGTGGCCTGCGAACTGCTCAAGCACCACGAGCGCCGCGATCCGGCCGAGATCCTCGCCGGGCCGCTGCCCAAGCCGATCGAATTCGCCAGCCAGCGCGACTACGTACGCCAGGTGCTGGCCGCCGAGCTGGACCTGCGCGCCAACGGTACGAGCTTCGTGCCGCTGGAGCAGGACAGCCCGGCGTCGATAGCCTATCGCGATCACATGAATTCGGAGGGCTCGCCCTCGCGCATCGTGTCGGCCGGCTATGTCTGGACGCCCGGCACGGAGCTGGCCCGTGCACCGTCGCAGGCCGGCACGCTGGAACACGCCTGAGCGCCTTCCACGCCTATCCCACAGGAGAAAACGGATGCAACCGACCACACACATGGGCACCAATCGCACCGGTATCCAGATGTCGCCGATCGACAGCGAGAAGATGCAGCGCTACTCGGAAGCCATGGGCACCGACAGCCCGGTCATGGGCGACGGCATGGGTGCCGGCATGACGCCGATGGCCGATGGCGCCGGCGGCACGGCCCCCGTCGGTGTCGCGACCGCCGGCACGGTGCCTGCCGACATGGGGCTGAACGGCGGCGCGGCGACCGCCGCGCCGATGGCCGGCACGCCGGACCCGCTGGCGACCGGCCCGGCGGGCGGGGCCGCCGGTAGCGGCACCGCTTCGCCCGCCACCGCCGCGACCGGTACGGCGGGCGCCGACCTGCCGCCGACGCGCATGGCCGCCACCGGCATGGCGCCGACCGGCGTCGCGGTCATTGATGTCGCCAACCCGCAGGATCTGCCGGCGGCCACGATGCGCGGGGAGTATGTCGATGAAGCGGAGCGCATCGGCTCCATCCCGCTGCCAGGCACCGTCAAGGGTGTCGTCTCCACGATGATGGACAAGCTCAGCGGCGACCGGCCCGAGGTGCTGATCGACAAGCTCGGCGAACGCCTTGCCTTCGAGCGCACCGGCACGCGGCTGTACGACGCGATGATCACCAAGTGCCAGCGGCTGGAGACGGCGGAGGTGGACCCCGACATGATGGTCATGCTCCAGCGCATCCGCGACGAGGAAGCGCAGCACATGGCCCTGGTGGACAGCGCCATCCGTTCCATCGGCGGCGATCCCACGGCGATGACCCCATGCGCCGACGTTGCCGCCGTCGCCACCATGGGTGTGCTGCAGGTGGTCAACGATCCGCGCACGTCGCTGCCGCAATGCCTGAACGCGCTGCTGATCGCCGAGCTCACCGACAACGCCGGCTGGGAATTGCTGATCAAGCTTGCGCGCGCCAGCGGCCATACCGACATGGCGACGACGTTCGCACAGGCGCTGGCCGATGAAGAGCAGCACATGATGACCGTCAAGGGTTGGCTGCAGCGCGCCGTGGTGACCGAGGCAACCTAGCCTGCGGCATCGCGTTTGAACCGGGCTCCTTTTGGAGGTCGGCGCCTCACCGCCCGGACTCTCCAACTCCCCGCCGAGCGCGGGGGTTTTTTTTCCGGCGCGGCAGCGCGGGAATTCACACACCGGGAGACGACATGAAGGAATTGCGGTATCGGGACTACGTCATTGCCGCCCATGCGGTCAGCGTCGGGGCCAGCACGGGCGTGCGCTACGCCTATCAGGGCGAGATATATCCGGCGGTCGATGGCATGCCCGGCAGGGATATACCCGGCCGCTTCGAATCGGACGTCGAAGGCGGCTACATCAACGCGGCCAGCGCCGTCGAGGCGTGCCTGGAGCAGGGGCAGCGGCTGATCGATGCGCGTCTGGGCGCGGGCACCGCGGCTTCGCTGCAGCGGGAATAGGCCGGATCACAGCATGCCCGCGCCGCTGGCGCCGGGCGGGATCATATTGCCAACAAGGAGTCGATCATGAGTACATCGAAGCAGGAAGCGGGCAAGAACCAGGACCAGGAAGGCGGGGGCGGCCAGGGTGGCGGCGACGAAGCCAGCCCCATCGACGTGCAGCGCTCGCTCAAGGGCATCGACTTTCCCGCGAGCAAGGAGGACATCCTGGCGCAGGCGAAGCAGGGCGGCGCGGACGAGAACGTAATGGGGGAACTGGAGCAGATTCCCGACCGCGAGTACGACTCGCCCACCGACATCTCGCGCGAGCTCGGCAAGCTGCACTGAGCCCTTCCGCCGCGCCGCCATCCCCGGCCCGGCATGCGCGCCCGCGCATGCCGGCCGGTCCTACTGCTCCCGCCGCCGCGCCTCGCGCAGCGCGAAGTCGCGCTTCTCCAGCGCGTGTTCGCGCATCAACCGCTCGGTGGTGTCGGCATCGCGCGCCAGCAGCGCGGCGACGAACGCTTCGTGGTCGGCGGTCGCGGCAGACCACTCGTCCGGTTCCACGTTCGACTTGTAGCGCAGGTTCTGCACCCGCATGTTGAGCCGGCGGTAGGTTTCCGCCAGCGCGGGATTGTGCGCGGCGGCGCTGATGGCCACGTGCGTGCCCATGCTGGCCTCGAAATAGCGTTTGATGTCGCGCGCCGCGTACGCCTGCAGCATCTGCCGGTGCAGGTCCGCGATGTGTTCCAGCTCGGCATCGCTGGCGCGTTCCGCGGCGAGCTTGCCCGCCAGTCCTTCCATCACGGCCAGCACCTCGAACAGATTGGCGATGTCGTCCGCCGACAGTTCCACCACTTGCGCCCCGCGCTTGGGGAGCAACACCACCAGTCCATCCGAGGCGAGCAGCCGATAGGCCTCGCGCAACGGCGTGCGCGATACGCGCAAACGCTCGCACAGGTCGCGTTCGTTGAGCCAGACGCCGGGCACCAGCGTGCCGTCGGTAATCAGCTGCCGCAGCCGTTCCGCCACTACCGCGGCCAACGTGGGATGCTCGATCGCGAGGGGGTCGGCGCCGGCCTCGGTTGACTGGACGCCGGCGCCGGTGCGCCGGCCACGCTCGCCGCCATTGCGCGCAGCCGGCAGCAGCGGGGCGGCTCCGTTGCGCTCCGTCGGGGCGCGTGCTTCGTCCAGCGGCAGGCCGTCGTGAGGGTAAACCATGTACGGATGTTCCTTGGTCAGGGCTTGGGTTTGGGATATGGTATACCAAATCGCGCGGCCGCCGGACAGACCGGCCGGCCGATCGCGGCGGCGCGCCATATCCCGTACGCGCCAGCCGCGGTCAAGACGATCATAAGGCAGGGGCGACCGACTCCTGCCATGCCGACACCAGACCGGAGACAACATGCGCCACCCCTTGCTCGCCTTCGCCGCGCCGCTGGCCGCGATCGCCGTCAACCTCACCGCCGCCGCGCCCGCTTTCGCCGACGAATGGCCGTCGCGCCCCATCAAGCTGGTGGTCGGCTACGTGCCGGGCGGCGGCACCGACGTGGTGGCGCGCCTGCTGGCCGCGCGGCTGTCCGAGACGCTGGGGCAGAGCGTGGTCGTGGAAAATCGCGCGGGGGCCTCGGGCACCATCGGCGCGGACTACGTCGCCAAGGCCGCGCCGGATGGCTACACGCTGCTGATGGGCCATTCGATCGCCAACGTGATCGCGCCGAACGTGCTGCCCAAGATCAACTACGACCCCGCGCGCGACTTCACCGCCGTTCGCTACGTCGGCTATGTGCCCAACGTGCTGGTGGTCAATCCGTCGCGCGTGCAGGCGAACACGGTGTCCGAACTGATCGCCGCGGCCAAGAAGCAGCCCGGCAAGCTCACCTATGCCTCGTCGGGCATCGGCAGCACGCAGCACCTGGCCGGCGTGCTGTTCGACAAGATTGCCGGCACGAGCATGGTCCACGTGCCGTACAAGGGCAGCGGCCAGGCGGTGGCCGACCTGCTGGCCGGCAATGTCGACATGAACTTCGACACCATGCCGACCGTGCTCGAACACATCCGCGCGGGCAAGCTGCGCGCGCTGGCGATCTCCACGCCCCAGCGCGTGCCGGGCCTGCCCAACGTGCCGACGTTCGCCGAGGCCGGCATCCGCGGCTTCGACGTGACCAACTGGTATGCGGTGATGGGGCCCAAGGGCATGCCGCCGGCCGTGGTCGCGAAGCTCAACGACGCGATTGGCGCCGTGATGGCCAATGCCGATACGCGCGCCAAGCTGGTCGCGCAGGGCGTCCAGTTCGGCGGCCCGGACAGCCCGGCGGCGTTTGGCCAGTTCGTCGGCGCGGAGCTGGGCAAGTACGCGCGCATGACGAAGGAACTGAATGTCCGTGCCGAATAACGAGAACCAGGGAGACACACGATGACCCAGAGCATGCATACCGACCACGACGACGCGCCGCTGCTGGTGGAGCGCGACGGCGCCATCGCCACCGTGGTGCTGAACCGCCCCGCCAAGCTGAACGCCTTCACGCTGCCGATGTGGCAGCAACTCGGCGAAGCGTTCCGCGCGCTGTCCGCCAACGACACGGTGCGCTGCATCGTCGTGCGCGGCGCGGGCGAGCGCGCCTTCTCGCCGGGCAACGACATCTCCGAGTTCGCGGTGGCGCGCTCGAACAAGGAGCAGGCCATCGCCTACGGCAAGGTCATGCACGGCACGGCGCAGGCCATTCTCGACTGCCCGCATCCGGTCGTGGCGCAGATCCACGGCATCTGCGTGGGCGGCGGGCTGGAGGTGGCGGCCATGGCCGATATCCGCATCTGCGGCGAGAGCAGCCGCTTTGGCGCGCCGATCAAGAACCTCGGGCTGGTGATGGCCTATCCGGAAATGGCGCCGCTGATCCGGCTGGTCGGCGAGTCGCGAACGCTGGAGATCCTGCTCGAAGGGCGCATCTTCGGCGCCGCCGAGGCGCAGGGCATGGGCCTGGTGTCGCGCGTGGTCCCCGACGATCAGGTCGCGGCCGAGGCGCGTGCCACCGCCGAGCGCATCGCCGCCGGCGCGCCGCTGGTCGCGCGCTGGCACAAGAAGTTCGCGCGCAAGCTGGTGGCGGGCGACGCGCTGTCCGCGCGCGATCTCGACGAGGCCTTCGACTGCTTCGATACCGAGGACTTCCGTACCGGCTTCCAGGCGTTCCTCGCCAAGGAGACGCCCCGCTTCAACGGGCGCTGAGCCGTCCCGCCGCTTCGCAACTTCGCTCAACCGGCGCCGCCCTCGCGGCGGTCGCCGCAAGGATCCATCGATGTCGAACTCCAACTCCACTGCTTCCCCGACCGGCGCCGCTCCCGGCGCGCTGGCCGGCATGCGCGTGCTCGAACTGGCGCAGATCATGGCCGGCCCCACCTGCGGCATGATGCTGGCCGACCTCGGCGCCGACGTCATCAAGATCGAGAAGGTCGATGGCGGCGACGATGCGCGCGGCTATCGCGATCCGCAGATCAACGGCGTCTCGGCGCCTTTCCTGATGCTCAACCGCAACAAGCGCGGCATCGCGCTGGACCTGAAGGCGCCCGAAGGCCGCGAGGTCTTCCTGCGCATGGTGCGCGAGGCCGACGTGGTGATCGAGAACTTCCGCAAGGGCACGCTGGAGAAGCTCGGGCTGGGCTACGACACGCTGTCCGAGCTGAACCCCGGGCTGATCTACTGTGCGATTTCCGGCTATGGCCGCACCGGCCCGGCCGCCGACAAGGGCGGGTTCGACCTGATCGCCCAGGGCTTCACCGGGCTGATGGCCATCACGGGCGAGGAGGGCGGCCCGCCGCTGCGCACCGGCAATTCGATCGCCGACATCAACGCGGGCCTGCTGGCCGCGTTCGGCATCCTGGCCGCGTACCAGCACAAGCAGAAGACGGGCAAGGGCCAGATCGTCGAGACCTCGCTGATCGAGGCCGGGCTGCAGCAACTGTGCTGGCATGCGGCGATCCATTTCGCCACCGGCGAGTCGCCGGGGCCGAGCGGCTCGGCGCATATCCTGGCCACGCCGTATCAGGCGTTCCCCACGCAGGACGGCTACATCATCGTGGGCGGGGCCAACGAAAAGAACTGGGAGCGCATCGCGCAGGTGCTGGGCCGGCCGGAATGGCTTGAAGACCCGCGCTACCGCCTGAATGCCGACCGCATGCGGCATCGCGACACGCTGCTGCCGGCGATGAGCGAGATCCTGTCGACGCGGCCGTCGGCCCATTGGCTGGCCGAGTTCGACAAGGCCGGCGTCCCGGCCGGGCCGGTGCACTCGGTGGGCGAGGCGCTGAGCCACCCGCAGACGCTGGCGCGCGGCATGGTGGTCGAGCAGCAGCATGTGGAGGCCGGTGCCATCAAGACCATCGGCCTGCCGGTGAAGCTGTCCGCCACGCCCGCGCAATACCTGCGGCCGTCGCCGCGGCTGGGCGAGGATACGCGCGCGCTGCTGGCCGAATGCGGCTATGGGGAGGAGGAGATCGCCGCGATGCTGCGCGACGGGGTAGTGGCCGAACCGGCGCCCGTCCGCTCCTGACCGTGGCCGGCCGCGCGCGGGCGCGGCCGTATGTCACAGGCCGTCACGCGGTCAGGCGGCCAGGCGGCGCGGCTCGCCCATGTGCGGATGCTCGGCGAAGATCTCGGCGGCCCAGTCGACGAACACGCGCACCTTGGCCGACAGATGCCGGTTCTGCGGGTACATCGCCGAGATCGGCAGATCGTCGGCCCGCCAGTCGGGCATCACCTCGACCAGCCGGCCGCTGTCCAGGTAGGGCTGCGCCAGCACGCGCGCCATGCGCGCGATGCCCAGGCCCTCGACCGCGCCGCCGGTGTAGACCTCTGCGTCGTTGGTGGACAGCGCCGACGGCAGCAGGATCTCCAGCGGATTGCCGTCCTTGTGCATCAGCCAGGGCATCTCGCGGCCCGTGCGGTTCGACAGGAAATTCACCGCGGTGTGGTTCGCCAGGTCCTCCGGCGTGTGCGGCACGCCATGGCGGCGCAGATAGAGGGGCGAGGCGAACAGGCCCAGCTTCAGGCTGCCGATGCGGCGGGCCACCATCGTGTCGTCCACCGTGTCCCCCACGCGGATCACCACGTCTACCCCTTCCTTGAGCAGGTCGATGGGCTTGCCGTTGATGGTGAGCTCCAGCTTCAGGTCCGGGTAGCGCTCGAAGAATCCCTTCAGGTTGGGCAACAACACCAGTTGCGCCAGGCCGCTGATGGTGTCGACCGCCAGGGTGCCGCGCGGCGTCTGGTTCTGGTGGGTCAGCGACTGCTCGGCTTCCTCCACGTCGGCCAGGATGCGGACGCACCGTTCGTAATAGGCGGCGCCATCGGACGTCACGCTGATGCGGCGCGTGGTCCGGTGCAGCAGCTTGACGCCGAGGTGCGTTTCCAGATTCTGGATCAGCCGCGTCAGCGTGGCCTTGGGCAGATCGAGCGATTCGGCCGCGCGCGCGAAACTGCCGACGTCGACGACGCGGGTGAAGGCCTGCATAGAAACGAAACGGTCCATGATGACTTCCGGCAAGGAGCCCGGGAGGGCGGGGTCGCCGCCCCGCTGGCTCACGGAGGGCGGTCGGCGCGGTGGGGTGCCACCTCGGCCGACGCGCGAGTGGATCACAAAATCGATGACTTTGCACGACCTGGGGTTGCCGGCCGCGATTATTCCAAATCCAGAATAGTGCGTTGGCAAAGGTTCGCTTTATCCCAACTGCGTCAATCACCATAATCCAAGGCATCGCAACATGCTAGCGATGCGTCCATCCCGTCGGCACGCAGCGCGGCATCAACCCACCGAGCGCCATGGCCAAGCAACCGTCCCGACCCGAGTCCGCCGCCCCGTCCAGCACGACGGGTGGTCTGGCGCGCGTGGTCCGCCACGAGATTGCCAGCGCCGACCGCACCATTTGCGTGCACGTGGGCTATCCCGCCCAGCCGCGGCCGGTGTCGGCGCTGCCCTGGTTGCTGTACCTGCACGCGGGCGGGTTTGTGGATGGCGACGTGGAGGCGGCCGAATGCCTGACCGAATCGCTCGCCGCGACCGTCCCGGCGGTGGTGGTCGTGCCGGCCTATTCGCTGGCCCCGGAGCATCCGTTTCCCGCCGCGCCCGAGGACGCCTTCAATACGGCCGAATGGGTGCTGCGCCAGGCCCGCAAGCTCAAGGTCAACAAGCTGGACTTCGCCGTGGTCGGCGAGGAGGCGGGCGGCAACCTCGCCATCGCGGTGTCGCAGATGCTGCGCGATCGCGGCCTGCCGGTGCCGCGCGCGCAATGGCTGATCCGCCCGGTGACCGATCCGTGCTTGCAGCATGCGTCCTGCACCAGCGGCGCCGTGCCGCTGCAGACCCTGCAGCGCCTCGCGTCGTGCTATCGCGAATACCTGCCCACGCCGGCCGCCAGCGTGCATCCCTATGCCGCGCCCGCCCATGCGTCGCGCATGGCGGGACTGCCGCCGACGCTGATCCAGGTGGCCGAGCAGGACGCGCTGCGTGCGGAGGGCGAAGCCTTCGGCCGCAAGCTGGCCGAAGCCGGCGTGTCCGCTGAAACCCATGTCATGCCCGGCGCCTGTGGCGACGGTGTCGAAGAATCCCACGACCAATGTCAGGTGTGGCTAAACGAAGGTGCGCATTTCCTGCGGAAGTACCTCGCGGGCGATGACGATGCCTCATCCCGGCTCGAACGCCGGCCTGCCGCCAAACCTTCGGGTTGGGCGCCATGAAGCCGGTCGGGCGACACGGCCGCTGCATTACCGCGTAGCTGTTCCCGATTGATTGTCTGCCTGTCTCACCTTTCCGGCCGCCCTGGCGCGCCGGCAGGCGGCGTTCGTGCTTTTGCTTTTCCGGTTGAAGAAAACCCGAAGAATGGAGTGAAGAAAAATGAAGCAGCAATATCGACGCACCCTGATCGCGATCGCCATTGTCGCGGTGCTGAGCGTGGGTCTCGCGACCTCCGTCCTGCGCGGCGGCCATGGCGGCGAAGCCCAAGCCGTGGCGGCGCCGCAGGCAACCGCGGTGGACGTGGCCGCCGCCGTGGGCAAGACCATTACCGAGTGGGACCAGTTCTCCGGACGCCTCGAAGCGGTGGACCGGGTCGAGATCCGGCCCCGCGTGGGCGGCACCATCGACACCGTGCATTTCCGCGAAGGTGCGCTGGTGAAGAAGGGCGATCCGCTGTTTACCATCGACCCGCGTCCTTATGCCGCGGAGGTGGCGCGCGCCGAAGCCGCGCTGGCCGCGGCCCAGGTGCGCGCGAGCCACGCGCAGAGCGAGCAGGCCCGCGCGCAGCGGCTGCTCGATGACAACGCGATCTCCAAGCGCGAGTTCGACGAGCGCATCAACGCGGCCCGCGTGGCCGGCGCCGATGTGCGCGGCGCCCAGGCCGCGCTGGACGCGGCGCGGCTGAACCTGGCCTATACGCGCATCACCGCGCCGGTCACCGGCCGAGTCTCGCGCGCCGAAATCACGGTGGGCAACCTGGTGGCGCCCGGCGCCGCCTCGCCCGCGCTGACCACGGTGGTGTCGGTGTCGCCGGTGTACGCGAGCTTCGAGATCGACGAGCAGAGCTATCTGCGCTACACCGCGCCCGGCGCCGGTGGCGCCGGCGGCAACAACGACAAGCTGCCGGTGTTCCTGGGCCTGGCCAACGAGGATGGCCATCCGCACGCGGGCCGCATCCAGTCGGTGGACAACCGGCTCGACCCGCGCAGCGGCACCATCCGCGTGCGGGCGGTCTTCGACAACCCGGATGGCCGCCTGCTGCCGGGCCTGTACGCCAAGGTCAAGCTGGGCGGCGGCTCGCCCCATGACGCGGTGCTGATCAACGACCGCGCCGTGGGCACGGACCAGGGCAAGAAGTTCGTGCTGGTGGTGGACGGCGCCAACAAGCTGGCTTACCGGGAAGTGGAACTGGGCTCGACGTATGAAGGGCTGCGCGTGATCCGCAGTGGCCTGAAGGCCGGCGAGATCATCGTGGTCAACGGCCTGCAACGCGTGCGCCCCGGCGACGTGGTGGCGCCCAAGCCCGTCCAGATGGCGTTCAAGCGCGAACTGGACCAGAAGGCGGACCAGAAGGCCGGCACGCCGGAAGGCAAGCAGGCCGCGGCCGAGGCCAGCGAAGGCAAGAAGGGCTGACAGGTTTTGCGCCCCTCTCCCGCCAGCGGGAGAGGAGCGGGGGGTGAGGGTGAACGCTGGCGATGCTGCAAACGCTGGCAAACCACCCCTCACCCTAACCCTCTCCCCATGCGGGGAGAGGGGACCGGCCCCAGTCCGTCAACGCCCGTTGCATAAGCGCAAGCCCCAGCCCCAGCCCCAACCCCAAGCCACAAAAAAGCATTTTCAGCTCCCCGCTCTTCATGGCGCCTGTCATTCAGGCCTGCCAGGGGGAGCCTCTACGTCGAGACCATCATGAATTTCTCGAAATTCTTCATCGACCGGCCGATCTTTGCCGGCGTGCTATCGGTACTGATCTTCCTGATCGGTGCGATCGCCATGTTCAAGCTGCCCATTTCCGAATACCCGGAAGTGGTGCCGCCCTCCGTCGTCGTGCGTGCGCAGTTCCCCGGTGCCAACCCCAAGGTCATCGCGGAAACCGTCGCCACGCCGCTGGAGGAGCAGATCAACGGCGTGGAGGACATGCTGTACATGTCCTCGCAGTCGAACAGCGACGGCCTGCTGACGCTGACCGTCACGTTCAAGCTCGGCACCGATCCCGACAAGGCCCAGCAGCTCGTGCAGAACCGCGTCTCGCAAGCCGAGCCGCGCCTGCCCGAGGACGTGCGGCGCCTGGGCATCACCACCGTCAAGAGCTCGCCCGACCTGACCATGGTGGTGCACCTGGTCTCGCCGAACGATCGCTATGACATGACGTATCTGCGCAACTACGCCGTGCTCAACGTCAAGGACCGCCTCGCGCGCATCCAGGGCGTCGGTCAGGTGCAGCTGTTCGGTTCGGGCGACTACGCGATGCGCGTGTGGCTCAATCCGGAGAAGATGGCCGAGCGCCAGCTCGCCGCGAGCGACGTGGTGCGCGCGATTCGCGAGCAGAACGTGCAGGTGGCCGCCGGCGTGATCGGCGCCTCGCCCGCGTTGCCGGGCACCGACCTGCAACTGTCGGTCAATGCGCAGGGCCGCCTCAATACCGTCGAAGAGTTCGGCGACATCATCGTGCGCACCTCCGCCGATGGCGCCGTGACCTATCTGAAGGACCTGGCCCGCATCGAACTGGGCGCGTCCGAATACGCGCTGCGCTCGCTGCTGGACAACAAGTCGGCCGTGGCCATTCCGATCTTCCAGGCGCCGGGTTCCAACGCCATCCAGATTTCGGACGACGTGCGCGCCACCATGGAGGAGCTGAAGCAGAACTTCCCCGACGGCGTGGACTACAGCATCGTCTATGACCCCACGCAGTTCGTGCGCCACAGCATCGAGGCGGTGACGCACACGCTGTTCGAGGCCATCGCGCTGGTGGTGCTAGTGGTGATCCTGTTCCTGCAGACGTGGCGCGCGTCGATCATCCCGCTGCTGGCGGTGCCGGTGTCCATCGTCGGTACCTTCGGGCTGATGCACGCCTTCGGCTTCTCGATCAATGCGCTGTCGTTGTTCGGGCTGGTGCTGGCCATCGGCATCGTGGTCGATGATGCCATCGTCGTGGTGGAGAACGTCGAGCGCAATATCGCCGAAGGGCTGTCTCCGAAAGAGGCAACTTACAAGGCCATGCGCGAGGTGAGCGGCCCCATCATCGCCATCGCGCTGGTGCTGATCGCCGTGTTCGTGCCGCTGGCGTTCATGTCGGGCCTGACCGGCCAGTTCTACAAGCAGTTCGCGCTGACCATCTCGATCTCGACGGTGATCTCGGCCTTCAACTCGCTGACGCTGTCGCCCGCGCTGTCCGCGCTGCTGCTGCGCAGCCACGACGCGCCCAAGGACTGGCTGTCGCGCGCGATGGACAAGGTGCTGGGCGGCTTCTTCGCCCGCTTCAACCGCTTCTTCGGCGCCAGCTCGGACAAGTACGGCAAGGGCGTGAAGGGCGTGATCACCCGCAAGGGCGCGGTGTTCGGCGTCTACGCGGCGATGCTGGTGCTGACCTGGGGCGTGTTCCAGCTCGTGCCCAAGGGCTTCGTGCCCGCGCAGGACAAGCAATACCTGGTGAGCTTCGCGAAGCTGCCGGACGGTGCCACGCTGGACCGGACCGAGGACGTGATCCGCCGCATGTCGGAGATCGCGCTCAAGCACCCCGGCGTGGAATCGGCGGTGGCCTTCCCGGGCCTGTCGATCAACGGCTTCACCAACAGCCCGAGTGCCGGCATCGTGTTCGCCACGCTCAAGCCCTTCGAGGAACGCAAGAGCAAGGAACTGTCGGGCAATGCCATCGCCCAGCAGCTCAACGGCGAGTATGCGGCAATCCAGGATGCGTTCATCGCGGTGTTCCCGCCGCCGCCCGTGCAGGGCCTGGGCACCATCGGCGGCTTCAAGCTGATGATCGAGGACCGCGCCGCGCTGGGCTACGACGCGCTGTTCGACGCCACCAACGCCTTCGCCAACAAGGCGCGGGCCACGCCCGAGCTGGCCGGCATCTTCAGCAACTACCAGGTCAACGTGCCGCAGCTGGACGTGCAGCTCGACCGGGTCAAGGCCAAGCAGCTCGGCGTGCCGGTGACGGACGTGTTCGACACGCTGCAAACCTACCTGGGCTCGGCCTACGTCAACGACTTCAACAAGTTCGGCCGTACGTTCCAGGTCAAGGTGCAGGCGGATGCGAACTACCGCCAGCACGCCGACGACATCCTGCAGCTGAAGACGCGCAACGCCGCCGGCGAAATGGTGCCGCTGTCGTCGCTGGTGCAGGTCAAGCAGAGCTTCGGTCCCGACAGCGTGGTGCGCTACAACGGCTTTACCGCCGCCGACATGAACGGCGGTCCCGCGCCGGGCTTCTCGTCGGGCCAGGCGCAGGCCGCCGCCGAACGCATCGCCGCCGAGACGCTGCCCAAGGGCATCAAGTTCGAGTGGACCGAGCTGACCTACCAGGACATCCTGGCGGGCAACGCCGGTGTGTGGATCTTCCCGCTGTGCGTGCTGCTGGTGTTCCTGGTGCTGGCCGCGCAGTACGAGAGCCTGACGCTGCCGCTGGCCGTGATCCTGATCGTGCCGCTGTCGCTGCTGGCCGCCATGACCGGTGTGTGGCTCACCAACGGGGACAACAACATCTTCACGCAGATCGGCTTCATCGTGCTGGTGGGGCTATCCGCGAAGAACGCGATCCTGATCGTGGAGTTCGCCCGGGAACTGGAACATGAGGGCCGCACCATCGTTCAGGCGGCGATCGAAGCCAGCCGGCTGCGTCTGCGCCCGATCCTGATGACGTCGTTCGCTTTCATCATGGGCGTGGTGCCGCTGGTGATCTCCACCGGCGCCGGCGCGGAAATGCGCCAGGCCATGGGCGTGGCGGTGTTCGCCGGGATGCTGGGCGTGACCTTCTTCGGGCTGTTCCTGACGCCGGTGTTCTATGTGAGCCTGCGCCTGCTGGCCACGCGCGGCGAGCGCCGGCGGGCCGCCGCGGCGCCCGCGCCGCATGGGGCCGAACCGCACGCCATCGCCTCCGCTGAATAAGGTGTTCGAGATGACTACGACGATGACAACGCTATCGATGACCACTTCGATGACCACTTCGATGAAGCGCGCGCTGCCGCGCCTCGCCACGCTGGCCGCGGCACTGATCCTGGCCGGCTGCTCGCTGGCGCCGACCTACAAGGTGCCGGAGACGGCTTCCGTGCCGGCCTTCAAGGAAGCGCAGGCCGCGCAGGACGAGGGCGCGCAATGGAAAGTGGCTACGCCCGCCGAGGGCGCGGCCCGTGGCGAGTGGTGGAAGGTGTTCGGCGATGCCGAGCTCGACCGCCTGATCGCCGCGGCCAACGCGAACAACCAGGACCTGGCCGGGGCCGCCGCGCGGCTCAAGCAGGCGCGCGCCTTCACCGGCGTGGCCGAGGCGGACCTGTATCCGCAACTGAGCGTGGGGCTGGATCCGACGCGCTCGCAGCCGTCGGCCGCCTCGCAGGGGCTGCCCGACGGCACGCGCGTGTCGCCGCAGACGGTGCTCAAGGCGCGCGCCTTCGCCAGCTACGAGGTCGACCTGTTCGGCCGCGTGGCGGACAGCGTGCGCGCCGCGCGCGCCGAGGGCGATGCCGCCGAAGACCTGTATCGCTCGGTGCAGCTCGCGCTGCAGGCCGACGTGGCGCAGAGCTACTTCGCGCTGCGCACGCTGGACAGCGACCGCGAACTGCTCAAGGCCACCATTGCGCTGCGCGAGGACGCGGTCAAACTGCTCAAGCGCCGCTTCGACGCGGGCGAGACCACCGACCTGGACCCGGCGCGCGCCGAAGCCGAGCTGGGCACCGCACGCGCGGACCTGGCCGGCATCGAACGCCGCCGCGCCAACCAGGAACATGCGCTTGCGGTGCTGACCGGCGTGCCGCCGGCGCAGTTCGCGTTGGCCGCGCGTCCGTTCGATGCCGCGCCCGTGGCGATTCCCGCCGGACTGCCGTCCGAACTGCTGGAACGCCGGCCCGATATCGCGCAGGCCGAACGGCTGATGGCCGCGGCCAATGCGCGCATCGGCGTGGCCAAGTCGGCGTTCTTCCCGCGCATCACGCTGACCGGGCTGTTCGGCTTCGAGTCGGGCGACCTGTCCAACCTGTTCCGCTGGTCCTCGCGCACCTGGATGCTGGGGCCGCTGATCGGCTCGACCATCGCCGCGCCGATCTTCGATGGCGGACGCAACCGGGCCAACCTGAACGCGGCCCGCGCCCAGCACGAGGAAACGGTGGCGGGCTACCGGCAGACCGTGCTGGTGGCCTTCCGCGAGGTCGAGGACAGCCTGGCGGATGTGCGCTGGCTGAGCCAGCAGGCCACCGCGCTCGACGGCGCGCTGGCCGGTGCCCGCCGGGCGCAGCGCATCTCGCGCAGCCGCTACGACGCCGGTGCGGTGGACTACCTGACGGTGATCGACGCGGACCGCACCGTGCTGCAATCGCAGCGCGAGGCCAACCAGGTGGCCGGCCTGCGCGCCGCGGCCACGGTGTCGCTGGTGCGCAGCCTCGGCGGCGGCTGGGGCCCGGTGGAGCAAGGCGAGCCGGTGGCGGCGCGCTGAGCTTTGCCATTTGGCACTGGCGGGCGTTCACCCTCACCCCCGGCCCCTCTCCCGCTGGCGGGAGAGGGGAGAACACCGGCAGGGTTTGAAAAGTCTGCGGGTTTGCTCGCCTCTCCCGCCAGCGGGAGAGGGCGGGGGTGAGGGTGACCGGTCACCAGCACCACAAACGTCCGCCCTACCTCGACAACGCATAGCCGATGCGAAACTGCCACGGCATCTTGCGGTTGTAGTCCACCAGCGTCTCGCCATACCCCACGAAGTACCCCGCCATCAGATAGCCCGCGGTGCCCGGCAGCAGCCGGGCCAGCGGATAGCTGACCTGCGCATCCATGCTCCCCTTGCTGCCGCTGGTTCCCTTGCGCACCGTCGCGGCCAGTTTCCACGAGTCGGCCTTGCCGTATTCGACGCGCAGATCCACATAGCCGCGATAGCGCGCGATGTCCGGGTTCTCGTCCTTGTCGAGGTAGTAGTAGATCTTCGGCGCCACCATCCAATGCCAGCCGGCGGTATCGCCGAACGCCATGCGCGGCTGCACGTACAGCACGTCGATGCTGCGCGACACATCGCCGTCCTTGCCGTTGGACTCGTGCTCGATGCCGGCGGCGACGCCCAGCCGCGTCAGCGCGCCGCGCCGCACGCCCGTGTCCTCCACAAAATAGAAGAAGCTCGGCCGATAGGTCGTGTCATGGAAGGGCTTGGAGTCGCTGGCCAGATCCCATAGCGAAAACTGCGTGTAGCCGAAATACAGGTTCTCCAGCAGGCCGCGCGAGGCAGGATCGTCGCCCTGGTACAACCGGAACTTGAAGCTGAGCTGGAACTTGGCATTGCGGCCATGGTGCGCGCCGAACAGCAGATACATGGGCTCGTTGAGGCTGAGCCGTCCCCGGTTGCTGGCCAGCGTCTCGTTCGCCGCCGCCGGATCGCCCACCACGATGGGCTCGGTGGCCGTTGCCGCAGCGGCAGTTTCGCCCGTGGCCCGCGCTGGTTCCCCGGCAACACCATCCGGCGCGGGGCTTCGGCGCAGGGTGATGGTCATCGGCGCGGCGTCGAAATCGCGCAGGTCCAGGCTGACGCGGCCTCGCAGGCTCGCCGGCAGCTCAGTGCGATAGGAGATGGTGCGATATTCGCCGGGCTGGAGTTCGAGCACCGCCGGCCCGTCGTCCACGCGGCGCAGTGTGAGCGGCACGGGCGCCTGCATGTCCGCCGTCGCGGTCGCGACGATCGCGGCGGGTATCGCGAAGCGCCGCTCGTTTTCGTCGGCGCTGAGCATCAGGGTCAGCGTCAGCGGCTGGCTGGCCTCGACCTGCCGCGGAGGCTGCAGCACGGAGACGGCGGCTTCGCCGCCGGCGGGCCATGCGGCCGCCAGCAGCGCGGCCAGGCAGCCCGGCAGCGTCGCGGCCGCGCGGGAAAGGGCCGGGATCGCTTCAGGAAACGGCATGAGGCATCGCCGAAAGGGCTAAGGGGGGATATCGAAAACTTTCACTGCCGGCGGGGGCGGGCCGCTGGCTAAGATGAAATGCCCTTCCATGGCCCTTACGGTGACTCCCATGCGTGCATTCCTTGCCCGTGCCCTTGGCGCGACGATCGGCGTGCCTCTGGCCGCTGGCCTGCTGGCGGCCTGCGCGCCGCCCTCCACCTCCAGCGCGGTGTTCACCGGCGGGCAGGCGCAGCAGCGCCAGACCGTGGAGTTCGGCACGGTGGCATCGGTGCGCAATGTCACGATCCAGCCGGGGCAGAGCGGCGTGGGCACCGTGGCCGGTGCTGCGCTCGGCGGCATCGCGGCGGGCAGCAATATCGGCAGCGGCCGCGGCGCGGTCGCGGCCGGTATCGGCGGTGCGGTGCTTGGCGGCATGGCGGGCAGCGCGGCGGAATCGCGCATGACCCGCCGCGAAGGGCTCGAGATCACGGTGCAGCTCGACAACGGCCCGGCCGTGGCGATCACGCAGGACGCCGACGTGCCGTTCCGCGAAGGCGAGCGAGTGCGTGTGCTCACTGGCGGCGGCGTGACGCGCGTCACGCGCTGAGGCGGTGGGGCGGTGGCGGTGTCCGGGCAGCCTGGTGGCCACGGCATTGGTCAGGCGGTTGGCTTGCGGCACACGCATGCATCCTCCGGCGGGCTGTCCGGCCGAACGGCGCGCGCCGGCCCGGCCCGTTTCCGGGACGAGCCCGGCGTTTCACCATAGGGCCGGCGCCGGATGTTGCGTACTGAATCTTTTCTCGGACCCATCTGCGAGATTTCGATTTGCCCTCAGCGCCGGTGATGCATGTTGCCGTCCTTGGACAGCAGAATCGCCACCGCGCGCGTGGTGCCGAATTCGGCCAGCACCATGACCAGGCTCACGGTCAGCGGAACGGCGAGGAACGCGCCTGGAATGCCCCACAGCGAGGACCAGACGGCGATGCTGGCCAGGATGGCCACCGGGCTGAGGTTCAGCGAATTGCCCATCAGGTAGGGATCGACGATATTGCCGACCACGAACTGGATGACCGTCAGCAGGATCAGCAACAGCAGGATGTCGCCAGGCTGGCCGAACTGCAGCACCGACATGACCACTGGCAGCATCACGCTGAGCAGCGAGCCGAGATAGGGAATGAAGTTCAGCAGCGCGATCAGCAGCGCCCACAGCTCGGCGAACTCGAGCGACATCCAGCGCATGACCGCATAGCTGAGCACCGCCAGCAGTACGCCCAGCAGCGTCTTCAGCGCGAGATAGGTGCCGATGCGCTCGCTGATCTCCGCGATCATCACACGGGCCCGCGCCGCTTGGCCCGTGCCGCGGAAGATGGCCTCCAGCTTCTGCCCGAGCACCCGCCTTTCCAGCAGCAGGAAGGCGGCGTACAGCAGCACGACCACGATATCGACGAGAAACGACGACAGCGAGGCGATGGCCGTGCCCACGGCGGCCTGCAGGTTGATGCGCGCCAGCAGTTCGCGGCGCACCGTTTCCCAGGTCGGCTCGCTCTCGAATTCGAACAGCATCGAGACGGCCTTGAACACGCGCAGCGCCGCGTCCTGGTAGCGGGGCGCCAGCGCAATCAGCACGTCCTTGTTGGCCACCACCAGATTGACGGTGGTGACGATGACCATCGCGATGACCAGGATGGACAGCGCATAGCACAGCGATGCGGGCAGGCGCGGGCCGATCGCGGGGATCCGCTGCATCAGCGTGGTCAGGCCGATGATGATGTAGGTGACGATGATGCCGAAGACGATCGGCACCATCACCGGGCGGCCAATGTAGAGCACGTAGCCGATCACGGCGCCCAGCAGCACCGCCGCGACCGCCGACGCAAACCTGTTGTCCATCGCTGCTCCATCGTGGAAACCGCCGGGCGCGGGACGGCGCGGCTCACTGTGGCGTATTAAAGGCCCGAATCGCGCGGCCGCCAAGCTTCGAAGCGGCAGCGACGCGGGTCCGTGCGGGCCGGGACCGGCCACGCGAAGGAATTGCATTCCGCATCGCCGGCGGCTCTGCTACAACAAGACCAGTTCCCTGGGAGAGCTGCGATGAAATACGTCTACATCACGCTGATCGTGCTGTTCACCGCGGTGGTGCTGCTGTTCAAGTTCCAGAACCTGGATTCGGTCACGCTGACGCTGTTCCGGATGAGCATGACGCTGCCGGCCTCAGTCCTCGTGTTTCTGATCTACGTGCTGGGCATGCTGACCGGCGGTTTCGTGGTCAGCCTGCTGCGCGTGTGGGCGCGGGGCGCGATGGCCAAGGCCGGGGCCTGACGGCGTACGCGGCGGCGGGGGTGGCTGGTCCCGCCCGGCGATTGAAGCGGTTTCACCCCGTGATCTGAATCTTTTCGATTTGGCTTGCCCGGAGCGAAACGCTTTACCAAACTCCAGCCGGCTGTTCGCATATCGTGAACGGCACAAGTAGCCGGAGAGCAGACATGAACAGACGGGATTTCGTGATTCGCACCGCAGGATCGGGATTGATCGCTGGTGCCGCGCTGGCGGCGGGCTGCACCGGCACCGGTACGGGCGCCCCGCGGGATGACGCGGCGCGACGAGAGGAAATCGACGCGGGTGTCGATGGCGCGCTGAGCCGGCTGTATGGATCGGTGCCGAGCGCGCGCGAGCTGGGCAATCGGGCGCAAGGCGTTCTGGTGTTCCCCCGCGTGTTGTCGGCGGGGCTCGTCGTCGGCGGCGAGACCGGCGTGGGGGCCATGCGCGTCAAGGAAAAGACGACCGGCTATTTCCGCACCACGGCGGCCTCGTTTGGCCTGACCGCCGGGGGGCAGTCGCGCTCCGTCATCCTGATGTTCATGACGCCCGAGGCCTATGAAAGGTTCATGAACAGCCGCGGCTGGACCGTTGGCGCCGACGCCAGCGTGGCGCTCGCGCGGGTCGGCGCCAACGGGGTGATCGACACCAACACGCTGCGGCAGCCGGTGATCGGCTTCGTGCAGACCAATGCCGGGTTGATGTTCGATGTCTCGCTGAACGGCGCCCGCATTACCCGCCTGGATATCTGAGCGGTTGCCTTCGCTGCGGCGGCCCCTGGCGCGCGTTACCGCGCGCCAGGGGCGTTGGCCAGGCGCAGCGTCGCCTCCATGGCGGCGCGCGCCCATGCGCTCATTTCCTGCGGCGATTCCAGGCACTGGGCCGGCACGGCGAAATATGCGCCGATGGTGATGTCGCGGCCCCGGCTGCGATAGCGAAACGGCTCGCAGCCGGCTTCCTCGTAGGCGGCCCGCGTTCGCGCGTCCGTCTTCAGATAGCAGCGTCCCCCGCTGACCAGCCCGAACATCAATCCGTCGTAATAAAGGCCGTGGCCGCCGAACATCCGGCGCGCCGTGATCGGACCCACGCGCGCGGCCACGGGCGCCATCAGTTCCATCAGGTGGTCGACGAAAGGATCGCGCGGGCGAAGGGCTTGCGGCATGGCATGGCGTGCGGGCGGGGGATGGTGCGCATGTTAGCAGCGCCACCTTGCCCCGGGTGTGCTGCCGTGCGTCGGGTAAAGTGCCAACCGGAACGACAACACCGGTACAGCACGCATGCAAGCAGAAGAGAAGATGGCGGACCACGGAGCCGGGCGCGTGGACCCGCTCGCGGGCCCGTCGGCCGCCCGGCGCAGCACGCTGGTCAGCGTCGCGGTCAACGTGGCCGTGACCGCCGCGCAGGGGGTTGCCGGGCTGGTTTCCGGCTCCCAGGCGCTGGTGGCCGATGCCGTGCATTCGCTGTCGGACCTCGTGTCCGACTTCGTCGTCCTGTTCGCCAGCCACCAGAGCCGCAAGGGACCGGACGCCGACCACCAGTACGGCCATCAGCGCTTCGAGACCGCCGCGTCGCTGGTGGTGGGCGTGCTGCTCGCCGCCGTGGGGTTGGGCATGCTGTGGGCGGCAGTTGGCAAGCTCAACCAGCCGGCCGCCGCGCAGCCCGTCGGTGCGGTGGCGCTATGGGTGGCCTTGGGCACGCTGGTGGCCAAGGAGGCGCTGTTCCGCTATCTGTTAGCGGTGGCGCGGCGCGTGCGATCCGGCATGCTGGTCGCCAACGCGTGGCACGCGCGCTCGGATGCGGCCTCGTCGCTGGTGGTGGCGATCGGCATCGGAGGCAATCTGCTGGGATACCGGCTGCTCGATCCGGCGGCCGCCCTCGTGGTGGGGCTGATGATCACGCGCATGGGCTGGCGCTTCGGCGTGCAGGCCATGCACGATCTGCTCGACGGCGCGGCCGACGAGCAGACCGTTGCCGGCATCCGGGCCAGCATGCTTGCCACGCCCGGCGTGCTCGGCCTGCACGAGCTCAAGACCCGCAAGATGGGCGACCTGATCCTCGTCGACGTGCATCTCGAAATGGACGGCACGCTGACCGTGGAGCAGGGCCACGCGATCGCGATGGACGCCCGGCGGCGCGCGATGGCCCACGCCGGCGTGCTCAACGTGATGACGCACGTGGACCCGGTGCCCCGGTCTCAACCCCGCGAGCGGGAGCCCGGCGAGCCGGAAGACGTCGCGCCATGGCGCTGGCGCAGCGGTTCGAGCAGCGGCGACAGGCCGTTGTGATCCAGTTCCTGCATCAGCGCGAGCAGCCGCCCGATCTCGCCCTTGGGAAAGCCCTCGCGCGCGAACCAGTTCAGGTAGTTGCCGGGCAGGTCCGCGATCAGGCGGCCCTTGTACTTGCCGTAGGGCATGGTGCGGGTGACGAGCAGTTCGAGATCTTCGGGGTTCATGCCGGGAACGGGGGCGGGAGGACGTCGGCGGTGTCAGGCATGCCCGGAAGGCGGGCCGATCCGCTCGATGACGAAGCGTAACCTCTCTTGCACCGGGGCGCGAGGTAGTTCCACCAGTTCGTAGCCCAGCTCGCCGTAGGTCTGCACCATCGATGCGTAGGTGCGTTGCGCCAGTTCGGGATCCTGCTTGCGCTCGGCGTCCTGCCGGAAGATCTCCGGCCAGGGCGGCGCGATGAAGACCACGCGGTTGTAGCGATGCCGCGTGGCCGCTACATGGCAATGCGGCGGCACGGGAAGTCCGCACAGGGTCAGATAGCCGATCACGTCAGGTACGCCCCGGTCGAACAGCACGGGACCGGCATGCGCCTGCGCCGCGTGGTAGGAACGCATTTCCCAGCTCAGCATCAGTTCGGCAAACAGCGCAGGATCGCGCCATGGCAGCGCGGGCCCGTCGATGGCGGCCTGATGCTGGATGATGCCGCGCCCGGCCTCCAGCGAGCGGGCGTAGCCAAGGGCTTCCAGCCCATCGATCAGCGTGGTCTTGCCCGAGCCGGGACCGCCGGTGATGACATACAGGGAGTCGGGATGCTTCATCGTGCGTGTGGCGCAGGAAAACGGTGTCCGCCGGCGTTGGCCGCCATCGAGCCGTTACTGTAGCAGCCGGACCAGTTCGCTCACGCGCGGCCATATCGCGATCCGGGCGAGCGCATGGGCCGCGGCCCTGACCACGGCGCCCTCCCGGTCTCGTAGCGCGGCCAGCAAAGCCTCGGTGACATATCCCGGCGCGCTCGCGCCGAGCTGCCCCAGGCTCCTGGCTGCCGCGGCGCGTGCCCGGGGCTCGCCGTTTTCCAGGCGCCACACGCTATTGTCGGTACCGCGCCCGACGATGGCATGCAGCGAACGGGAGGACGACGGGTCGTCGCCGGGATCTCCGCGCCCGTTCGCGTTCCCCTCGCCTTCCCCTGCGGCTTCCGGGTCCAGCGCCCACGCCAACGCGAGGCGGGCATCGAGCGTGGCGGCACGGCCGATCGCATCGCCCATCGCCTGCACGACGCCGTTCCGGGTCTGCAGCCACCCGTGCAGGCGCGTACGGGCGGTCCAGCGCGAATGGTTGCCGCGCGCATCGAGCTTGTCGAGCGCGGCCTGGAGCGTCGCTTCCCAACGCGCCATCTGCGCCTCGTTCCATGGGTTCCATGGCCCGGCCGCGATCCACGGAAACCGCTCGCGAAAACCGATATGCGCAAGGGCCACGCAGCCGTCCAGCTGCACCGAACGCATGCCGGCCCATGACAGGGTGATGGATCGCAGCGCGTCTTCGGTCAGCGACTCGCATTCTTTCGCGTCCAGGGCCGCCAGTGCGCGGCTGGCGGTGTGCACCCGGCCGAGCGCGGTGCAGCCGTCGATGGCGAGCGCCGCGAGTTCCGGCGCGTCGATGTGGATGTCGGTCAGGGCGGGGCAATCGCCCACATCGAGCGTGCGCAGTTCGGGAAAGCGCAAGACCCCGATGGAGAGCAGGCCCTTGCGCAATGCCTTCAGTGGCGCCGTATTGGCGCCCTCCGGCGGCTGCATGTTCCGAAGGCGCAGCACGCGCAGGTCGGCGCAGGTCTCGGCCAGTGTCACCACGCTGGCCTGCGTCAGCCGCCAGCAGCCACTCAGGTCGATGCTGCGCAGCGACTTGCCCGCGCCCTGCAGGATGGGTTCGAGCAGCGCATCGTCCAGCACCGCGGCGAATCCCGTCAGCGCCAGTTCCTGGAACGCCACGCCGGCGACCGCGCGCAACATGCGCTCCTGGCGCTGCGCGTCGTACGCGGCCGGATTCTGCAGCAGCGCCGCATGTACCACGCCCAGCGCCTCGGCGCGATGGCGCGTTGGCAGCGCGGAGAACCGCAGGAGGTCTGCGCGCTTGCCGATCAGCATGCCGGCCACGATGTCGTGCACGCGGCGCAGTTCCATGTCCTGCAGCCGCAGCAGTGCCTGCGTGGGGCTGAGCCACTCGCCTCTGGCCATCCTGCGCAGTTCCGTTTCGCGCAGCTTCCCGCCGACGTGGAGGCTGCGGGATACCGCCGCGATTCCCGGCAGTTCCGAGCGGCGCTCGCCGTGCTCGTTCACGTCGTAGCTCGCCCCGGTGACCAGCACGAAGCGCTCGGACGCGGCATCGCGGCGACTGGAATAGACCGGAATCTCGCGGAATGCCCGTTCGTAGTGGCGGGCAAGCGCCGGCTGGACGAGCCGAAGCAGGGTCATGCCGGTAACCGGCATGCCGTCGATGCGGGCAAGCTGGATCACGCCGTGGATGGAGTCGATGCGCTTGACGATCTCCTGCTCCAGACCGTCGGCGATACCCACGGTCAGCAGGCCCGGCGCGGCGCCATTGCGGATGGCGACCGCCATGTCGGCATCCGAGAACAGCTCGCGATAGTGGCGATGCAGCATCTGCGCTTCCACGAGCCAGCTCTGCACGACGCGCATCGGGGCGAGGCGCGAGAAGTCGTCCAGCACGGCGCCATCGAGCGCCTCCTGCATGTCGTCAAGGCAGTAGAGGATGCTCTTGACCTGAACGCGGTTTGCGCCGAAGAACCTGCGCTCCTCCGGCGAGAAGAACGCGCGCTCGTTGTCCACCCGACGCAGATGCAGGCGTTCGTCGGCGCCCCGGTGTACGAAGTAGTCGTCCGCCTTGTCGTCCTCGGGATTGGTCAGCAGCACGCGCAGCAGCGCGCGGGTAAACGATGCGCGGTCCAGCTCGCGCACGATGGCGGGGTGGGTCCGCAGCGTCACGGCGAGGTTGTTCTCGTCGTCTCCGGCGCTCTCCATGATCAGCGCCGGGTGGGATAGGTGAGGCGTCTCGAGCTTGCAGATCATGTTGCAGGGCAAGCCGCTGCCGCCGCTGATCCGGCGATCCAGCGCCTGGACGAGGGTCTCCATCGCTGCGTTTTCCGGGTGGAACTTGAGCCAGTAGGTCAGCTGCCGGCCATCGGCCTCGAACCGGACCGGCAGCAGGGTATGCCGGCCACGCTGCCTGTCGGGCTTGCGGCGCAGCCGGGTGCCAGACTCGAACAGCTGGCTCTGGATGTCGGGCCGCAGCGCATAGCGCCTGACCGGTGCGGGAAGGTGGGGCGGCACGGCGGGATCGCGCAACAGGATCGAAACCTGGTCCCGCGATGGCCGTACCTGCGTCATGGCGTCGAGCCACGTGCCGACGCACTGATGAAACGCGTGCTGCGCTTGCACCGACTTGCTTCGCCACCCGTCGCCGCAGGGCAACTCGCCGAGCGCGGCAACGAGGCCCGCCGCGTCGTCCCTGGACGCCAGCCCCTCGCGCCAGGCGACCCAGGCGGCGCCGTACTGGGATCGCGCCGTGCGCGCCATGGCGCGGCAGTAGTACGCGGTCACCGCGGCCGCGTCCGCCTGCCGGTGGACCAGCGTCGCTACCAGGCTGTCCGCGGCGGCGGGGGTGGCCGCCGGCGCTTCGTGCGACGCGGTGCCCCCAGCGCTGTCCGGCTCCGCTTCGAAGCCCAGCAGGGCGGGGTCGCAATCGTTGAGGCCGTGCAGCAATTGCAGCACGGCGGTCGGCCCCTTCGCCGGATACGCATGAACGGTCAGCCAGTATTCGAACGCGCGCCACAAGGGGCGGACCACGCGCAGCTCGATGTTCCGCAGCGCGGCGCCTTCCTCGGGCGTCAGGTCGCGGTGCGCTAGCTCGTCGCGATGGCAGCCATGGCGAACATGGGCTTGCAGCCGGATGTGCTGGACGGTGGCGAGCGCCCAGCGCCAGTCGGCCACGAACGCCGGTGTGAAACGGCGCGACAGCGCAAGCTGCGCCAGCATCTCGTGCGGCGTGCGCCCGGGCAGGCCATACAGCAACGCCAGGATGGTCAGCCCATGTTGGAGCGGCCCGGCGAACTGCGCCTTCAAGTCCACCGTGTGGACATGCGCCGATGCCGCGGCGCGCAGATGGCTGACGTCGGCAAGCATTTGCCGCAACGCCATGTCCTGGCGGGGAGCGCATGGAAACGGACCGTGCATGTCCCCCGGTATGTCGAGCTGGCGGGACAGGGCGTTCGCGAAGTCGCGCGCGAGGCTTTCGCTGCCATAGGCGAGGCAGGGCGCGAGCAGGGAAAACGCGACGTCCTGGTCGGTGTGCAGCGTGTCGTTGTCGTTGGCCTCGTGACGCTCGCGCATGGCACGCGCCAGCTCGTCGGGCGTCAGCATCCGGTCGTGATGCGCCATCATGGCGGCGGCGCCGTGGTCCAGATGCAACCCCGGCGGTACCGGGACAGGATGATCGGCGCCCGGCGACGATTCGCCGATGGAGAACACCGCCAACTGGAACAGCCGGTGCCAGTTGTGGTACCAGGCGCCGTCCACGGTGGACGGGTCGAACCGGTGTGCGACCACGATGGCGTACTCGAAGTCCGAGTAGGGCCCCATGTCGGTACGGCTCATCGAACCGAGTCCCAGTACCGCGAACGCCACGGGCGCTTCCTTCAGCATCTTGTCCACGCAAGCCTGCGCGATGGTGGCGATGAGCGCGGCCAGGTCCATGGTCAGCCTTTGCTGCAGCGCCTCGATGGGCAGAGTGGCTTGCCACTGGACCAGCGCGGGGGAGTCGGGCGCCAGCGGGGGCAGGGCGCGCAGCTGTTCCGCGAAGCGCTCGCGCAGCGCGGTCAATACCAGGCGGAACGCGCGCCATTCCGCCGGCTGCGGGGAGAACAGGCGTTCGGGCCGGGCGCCGCGCGCGTGGGCGGCATACTGCAATGCCTCGGCGGCCTCCATATGCGCATCGCGCGCAAAGCTGCGGACCTCGTCCGAGCTTCCCGGCTCAGCGACGGCGTTTGCCACGGCGAGACACCACGCGGACCCGCAGGCGGCAATGTCGTGCCATGCTGTTGCCGGGGCCAATGCCAGGATGGCCTCCGCCAGCGCCCGGAACGCGCTGGCCTGGTCCGCCCTCTGCCGGGCGGCCGAGAGCGCGTTCCGGACCTTTTCGTCCAGTGCCGGCGCGGCCATGGGGCGGACCAGTTCGGCGAAAGCCTGCGCCATTGCCGGCACGCCATGTCTCAGCAGTCCATCGTGCGCGCGCGCGATCGCCCGCAACAGTGCGGCGCCGGACTGCATCGCGCCGGTGAGATCGTCGGTGTCGCGCCATTGGGTCTCCATTTTCTTGAACGCCGCCATGAAATCGGTATGCAGGGCCGGGGCCCAAAGCGAGAGGTGGTGCCGAACCGCGGCGAGTTCGATGTCATCGATGGCCTGCTCGGCCCGCGCCATCGCGCCCGCATCTTCGCGGTGCGCGGCAAGCCGGCGGGCGTGGTGGGCGTAGGCCAGTGCTTCCGGCCATTCGCGAGTGCGTCGCCACAGCTCGGCGTACCCCACGTAGAGCCGCCACGCCTGGGGATGGCTGTCGACCTGCTGCGACGCCGCCTTCATGGCGCGCAGCAGATCGCGCAGCGGGACCACGTCATGCTCCGCACACATGGCGAGCAGATCGCACAGCCTGCGCAGCAGCTCCTGCATGACGCCGGCCGCGTCCTGGCGGGCGCCGATCTCCGGAAGGCTCGCCGAAATCTGGGTCAGCGGCGACAGGATTTCCCTGACCCTGCGCCGGGCCGGTTCGCTCTGCGCCTTGGCGATCGCCGCTCGTGCCATGCGCAAGGCAATGAGCCACGGTGGATCGCGGCGCGGGCCGTTGCCGCGCGCTTGCTCCAACGCGGGCGGTGCCGGGCCCTCGTGCAGCAACGCCAGCAGGACGTCTCGTTCGGCGGCGTCGGGGTGGCCGCGCGCGATGTCGCATGGCGTCAGCCCATGGGCATTGGGCCCAGGCAATGCCTGAGGGCCGACGTACCCGTGGACCAGCGTGGCAAGCACGAGCGTATGCGGGCCGGGCAGCACGGAAAGATGCATGGCCGTATTGCCGCTGGCGTCGGCGAGCGTCGGGTCGGCACCGGACTCGAGCAGCAGGCGCGTCAGGGCCGCGTCGCGCGCGAGCGAGACCGCCAGATGCAGCGGTGTCTCCCCCCAGTCGTTGCACGCGCGTGGATCGGCGCCCAGTTCGAGCAGGCGCTGCGCGATGGCGACATGGCAGGCCGGGTCCGGCACGTCGGCGTGCTGCGGTTCCGGCTGCCGCGGCCACGTGGGATGGCCGGTCTCGCCATGCGCGGCCCAGTGAAGCGCGGTGTTGCCGACGGCGTCGCGCATGCCGACGACGGCCGGTTGCTGGCGGGCGAGGCGAAGGGCGTCGTCGTGGCGCGCTTCGCGGATGGCGAGAAGAAATTCGGCGAAGTACGTGGCGGGGTCGACCGTGCCGGGCATGGCATGGATACGCCCCGCAATCGCAGCGAGCATGAAGGTCTCCGTGGAAGTCCGTTCCCTTCCCCGGGGCGCGGGCCGTCGCCGATCTGCGATCGGCATGCCTGCCACGCGCGGAACCGAATTCGAGGGGAAGCCGCGCGAAGTAAAGCGCGTCGCGGCGGGCGGGGCCAGTACGCGCAGGGCGATGGCGAAAGGGAAGACGGCTTTCCTACAGGTGTCTCATGTCCCGCGCGAGTATTCGCGCGCAATTGCGGCGAGATGGCCGCGCACAGAGAGCGCCGGACCGGGGGGCGGCGGCGCTCCGGCAGTCGCCGGTTTTGTCGGTTCCTTTGCTCAGGCGGACGCCGGCGCGCGCCGCGCGGTCACCGTGCAGCCGATGGACGCGACGATGATGCTGCCGATGGCGAGCCATTGCTGGGCGCTCAGTTGCTCGTGCAGCATCACCAGCCCCGCCAGCGCGCCCATGGCCGGCTCCATGCTCAGCAGGATGCCGAACGTTCGCCGGGGCAGGCGCTTGAGCGCGACCATTTCGAGCGAATACGGAATCGCGCTGGAGAGCAGTCCCACGGCGAGGCCCGACAGCAGCAGCGCGGGGCTGAACATGGTGGTTCCGGCCTGGGCCAGCCCGAAGGGAAACACCACCAGCGCGGCCATCGCCAGCCCCAGCGATGTCGCTTGCCCGCCGTGCGCCTTGCCGGCGCGTTGCCCGAAGATGATGTACAAGGCCCAGCCCACGCCCGCCGCGAGGGCGTAGCCGATGCCCACGGGATCCAGGTGCGCCGTCTGTTCGCGGATCGGCAGCAGGAGCAGCAGGCCGGCCACCGCAAAGGCGATCCACACGAAGTCGATGGCACGGCGCGAGGAGGCGATGGCCACCGCCAGCGGGCCGGTGAATTCGATGGCGATGGCCAGCCCCAGCGGAATGGTGCGCAGCGACATGTAGAACATCAGGTTCGTCGCGCCCAGCGCGGCCCCGTACAACGCGATGGCGCGGGCGTTGGCACCGCTCAGCGGCATGCGCCAGGGCCGCCATGCGACCAGCAGGATCAGGGCCGAGAACCCGACCCGCAGCGCGGTGGTGCCCTGCGCGCCGAGTTCGTCGAACAGGCTCTTGGCAAACGAGGTGCCGATGCACAGCGAGGCCATCGAACCGATCAGGGCGAGGACGGCGATCCAGGTGGAGCGCTGGGACGAGGATGGCGAGGACTGCGAGGGCAAGACGGGACTCACGGATGTCGGCGGGGAGCGTCACTGTATAGCGCATTGCCGGCCGTTGCCAGCCCCGGCCCGGGTCGCCACTTTGTATGCCTTTGTATCCGGCGCGCGCGCCGATACGCGGGCTGACAGTTTGGCGCCTGCCTCGCTACGGGCGCGATACATGGGTCGCCTTTAATGCCTGACATGGCGGCGGCGCACTCGGCAACACCGGCGCAGCCCACCGCCTTCCCTACGCCGCATGCGCCGCCGCGCACCGGCACCGACAACCAAACGAGGAAGCCATCATGAAAACCAGCATCGCCAAGCATCTCCTTTCTGCGCTTGCGCTTGCGCTGGCCGCCGCCGCAGGCGCCGCGCAAGCCGCCGTCGACCCGGGCCGCGTGGCCGGCGCTGCGGCCGTCCACGGCGTGGCCGCGAGCCATCTGGGCGAGCGCGACCCGTTCACGGAAGGCGCGCGCAGCGAGCGGGATCCCTTCTCCGAGGGTGCCCGCACCGGCGAACGCGATCCGTTCTCCGAGGGCGCGCGCTCCGGCCAGGCCGATCCCTACACCGATGGCGCACGGATCGTCGCCGGCCTGGACCGCAGCGGCGTGTCGGCCGAGCCGTCCCGCGCCCCGGACCCCTATCTCGACGGCGCCCGCACGATCGATGTCTTCACCGACGGCGCGCTGGTCGCCGCAAGGGGTTGAACATGACGCGCATCGATAACGTCCTCTATACCGGCCGCACCCATACCGCCGGCGCGGGCCGCGACGGCACCGCGCGCAGCGACGACGGCCGCCTCGATATCCAGCTGTCTTCGCCGGGCTCCGCCGGCAAGGGCACCAATCCGGAGCAGCTGCTGGGGGCCGGCTGGTCGGCCTGCTTCCTCGGCGCGATCCGTATCGCCGCCGGCGAACGCAGGGTCGCGGTGCCGCCCGAGGCGGCGGTCGACGCCGAGATCGACCTGGGCACCACCGACGGCGCCTATTTCCTTCAGGCCCGGCTCCACGTCAGCCTGCCGGGCGTCGATCGCGCCGTGGCGCGCGAGCTGGTCGATACCGCGCACCAGATCTGCCCGTACTCGAAGGCGACCCGGGGCAATATCGACGTGGCGATCGAGGTGGTGTGAGGCTTGGCCGGCCCGTCCCGGCGCGCGAGCCGGCGGGCCGGCCGCTACAGCGCGATCACGTCGGTGGCGACGTTCGCGGCGATATCGGCATCGTGGGTGACCAGCAGCAAGGCGCACCGGTTCTCCGCGGTGGCCTCCAGCATCAGGGCCATGGTCTCCTGCTGCGTGACCGGATCGAGCCGCGAGGTCGGTTCGTCGGCGAAGAGGAACGCGGGCCGCAGCAGCAACGCGCGCAACAGGGCGAAGCGTTGCAGCTCGCCGCCGGAGACCGCCGAAGGCAGCCGCGCCAACAGCGCGGGTGCCAGTCTGAGCCGGGGTAGCAGCGCGTCCATGCGGGCGCGGTCGATGCCGTGCAGGCGCATGACATCGGCCAGCGATCGGCCCAGCGTCACCCGCGGCGCGAAAGCCGCCGCGGGGTCCTGATAGAGCTTCTGGTAGCGCACGGCGGCGATGCCGGGCGCACGCCGCACCGCGCCGCTGTCGGGCGCGGCCAGACCGAGCAGGATATTGCCCAGTGTGGATTTGCCGGTCCCGCTGGGGCCGCTGACGGCGACGCGAGCGCCCGCGCGCAGGCTCAGGTCCAGCCCCTGGAACAGGGTACGCGCGCCAAAGCGCTTGCCCACACCGCTCGCCTCCAGCACGATCTCGCCGGTTTGCGGATGCGCCTGCGCGGGCCATCGGCATGGCTGCGCGTCGATCAGCGCGCGGGTATAGGCATGGCGCGGTCGGTCCAGTACCGTGGCCGCGTCGCCGTGTTCGACGATCGCGCCTTCGAGCATCACGGCGATCTCGCCCCCCAGCGCCCGCGCCACCGCCAGATCGTGGGTAATGGTCAGCACCGCGCAGCCTTGCGCCAGCGCCTCCCGCAGCCTTGCCACGATATCGTCGCGCCATGCCGCATCCAGGCCCTTGGTGGGCTCGTCGACGATCAGCAGCGGCGCGTTGCCCGCGCGCGTCATGGTGAAGGCCGCGCGTTGCGCCATGCCGCCCGACAGCGTGAAAGGCCAGGCCCGCGCCGCCTGGTCCAGACCGATGGCAGCGAGCTCATGCCGCGTGCGCTCCCGCGCCTCGCCGCGCGATGCGCCGCCCACCAGCCGGTACGTCTCGGCCAGCTGCGCGCCGACGCGCATGGTCGGATCGAGCGCGAACCACGGCTCCTGCGGCAGCAAGGCGAGCCCGCGGCCCCACAGCGGGCGGCGCGCGTCGCGGTCGCCCGCGTCGCAGTGCAGCCCCTGGATGTCCAGGCGCCCGCTGGCGTGCAGGCCGGCAGGCAGACTTCCCATCAGGGCATGGGCGAGCAGGCTCTTGCCCGAACCGCTTTCGCCCAGCAGCGTGAGCGCACGCCCCGCGTGCAGTTCGAGCGAGATGCCGGCGAGCAGTGTCCCTTCCGGTCCCGCCACGCGCAAATCGTCCACGGCCAGCAATCTGTGCGTCGACGCCGACGCGGGCGCTGTCATCGTGTTCATGCCGCCTCCGTGCGCCGCGAGCCCGCGAGCAGGGCCAGCGCCAGGATGGCGGTCCCCAGCACCGCGATGGGCGCGGCCAGCAGCCATGGCGCCTCGGCGGCGTAGGGCAGCAGTTCGGTCATCATCAGTCCCAGCTCCGCGGCCGGCGGCTGCGCGCCCAGGCCGATAAAGCCCATGGCGGCCAGCGCCAGCACGCAGCTGCCCGCGCCGAAGCTCATCAGCGTGCCGAGCATCGGGGCAAGCTCCGGCAGCAGGTGGCGGCGGATCAGATGGACGGGCCCGAAGCCGAGCAGCCGCGCCGCCTCGACGTGCGGGCTGGCGAGGATCAGCCGGGCGCGGGCGCGCGTGACGCGGAAGTACTCGACCCACAGCACCAGCGACAGGCCGACGTAGAGCGGCCACATCGCCCCGGGCGCGAACGCCGCGAGCAGCAATACCAGCAGCAGGCCAGGCAGCGCCACCGCGCCATCGGCCAGCACCGACAGCAGCCGCTCGGTCCAGCCGCCGCGCCATGCCGCGGCGATCCCCAGCAGCGTGCCAGGAATGGCGGCGCTGAGGACGCTCGCGACGGCGAGCGCCAGCGACAGCCGGGTCGCGTGCGCGAGCCGCGCCAGCATGCTCCGTCCCAGGTGGTCGGTGCCCAGCGGCTCGGCCAGGTCCGGCGCCCGCAGCACGCCGTAGAGGTCCTGGACATGCGGCGCGCGCGAGGCGAGCCACGGGCCGGCGATGGCGAACAAGGCGAGCGCGATCAGCAGCGCGAGTCCGGCGCGCCGGCGCGCCGGGGCGAGCAGGGTCGGCGCGTTCATCGCCATGCTCCCGGGCGTCCGCGCGGATCGATCCATGCGCAGGCCAGATCCACCACGGCATGGAGCGCGACGAACAGCAGGCCCAGCACCAGCGCGGCGCCCTGGATCATCGGCACGTCGCGCCCGAAGATCGCATGCACCAGCGCGTGGCCGAGCCCCGGCCAGGCGAACAGCGTCTCGACCACCACCACGCCCTCGACCAGATAGACCAGCTGCACGCCGAGATAGGCCACCAGCGGCACGCCGGCATTGCGCACGCCGTGGCGCGCCAGCGCGGCGGCATCGGTCAGGCCCTTGGTGCGGGCGAACAGGAAATACGGCGAGGCCGCCACGTCGGCCATGGCGTCGCGCGCCACCCGCAGCGTGGTCGCGGCCAGCCCCAGCGCCAGCGTCAGCGCCGGTGCGATCAGCGTGCCGTGCTCGCCGTGGCCGCCCGCGGGCAGCAGGTTCAGTTGCACGGACAGCAGCACCACGATCAGGATGCCGAGCACGAAGGGCGGCAGCGCCCGCAGCAGCACCGACAGCGCCAGCGAGGCGCGGTCCAGCGTGCCGCCCGCGCGCATGCCCGCGGCCAGACCCAGCGGCACGGCGAACAGGCTGCCAAGGCCCACGGCGGCGAGCGCCAGTGTCATGGTGTGGGTCAGCTGATGGGCCAGCTCCTGCGCCACCGGCGCACCGGTCACGGTGGACGTGCCCAGGTCCAGGCGCAGCAAGCCCTGCCACCATTGCAGCAGGCCGTGCAGCCACGGTCCGGCCAGTTTCAGTTCGGCACGCACCGCGTCGGCGGCATGGGCGGTGACCATGTCGTAGCCGTAGCGGCCCGCGGCGATGCGGAAGGCCATGTCGCCCGGCAGCATGCGCATCATCAGAAAGCTCAGCGTGCCGACCAGCAGCGCGACCATCACGGCCTGCCCGCCGCGACGCAGCAGCAGCGTGGCGGCAAGGCGGCCCCGCCGGGGGCGGTACGGGGCGGCGAGGGCGTCGGCGCCCGGCGTCGCGGTGCCCGCGTCGGGGCCCAGGGGGAGGGAGTCTTGCATCATGCGAGCCGTTGCAGTTCGGTCAGCCGGTAGGAGCGCTCGAACGGGTCGATGGACACGCCGGCCAGCGCCGGGCTGGCGGCGAGCGACTGCCGGTACCAGACCACGGGGATCAGCGGCAGCGCCTGTTGCAGAGTGGTGGCGACCTGGCTGCGCAGCGCCGCGGCGCGCGCCGGGTCCATCGTGCCGGGCAGCGCGGCCAGCGCCGCGCTGACGCGCGCGTCCGACCAGTTCATCGCGCCCCAGTCGCCGCCGCGTCCGGCGAAGTCCTGAGCCAGCGTGCCCAGCGCGTCGGGCACCACGCCATAGCTGCGCGCCATCAGGCCGACTTCCAGCGTGCCGTCGCGGTGCGCGAAGGGGATATCGCTCGAATTGCCGATGGCCACCCGCACCCGCACGCCGATCAGGCGCCATTGCTCCTGGATCGCCGTGGCGATCACCGGCAGTTCGGGGCGATCGGGGAAGGTGCGCAGCGTGATGGCGAAAGGCTGGCCGTCGCGGCTGAGCATGCCGTCCGCGCCGGCCCGCCAGCCCAGCTGCGCGAGCAGCGCGCTGGCGCGCGCCACGTCGTGCGCCAGCGGCGGCAGCGTCGGCACGTGCCAGCCGTCGAGAATGTCGGGGAACAGCTGCGTGGCCGCAAGACCGGGGTCGCGCAGGATGGCGCCGGCGATGCCGCGCCGGTCCAGCGCCAGCGACAGTGCCTGCCGGGCGCGCGGGTCGGCCAGCAGCGGATGGCCCGCGTTGACCTTCAGCAGCGTGGTGCGCGGGATGGTGACCTCGTGCAGGCGCACCGCGGGATGGCGGCGCAGGCGGGCGATGCTGCCCGGGTCGAGCCCGTAGGCGAGATCGGCCTGGCCGGATTCCGCCATCAGCGCCCGCATCTCGGCGCGGCCGACCGACAGGTAGCCGGCGCGGCGCACGGCCGGCATGGCGCCGCGCCACTGCTCGAACGCCACGATGCCGAAGCGCTGCGGCGGCTCGAGCAGGTCGATGCGGTAGGGGCCGGAGCCGATCACCGCGCGCACCTCGCCGCCGGGACCGAACGAGGCGGGAGCGAGCACCTGCGTGCTGCTATGGGACAGCAGGGCGGGCAACGGTGCATGAGGCCGCGACAGGCGCACGGTTAGCGCGGCGAGATCGCTGCGGTGGGCTTCGATGGCGACGATGGGCGCGTGGCGCAGCACGCCGGCGGCGTGGCGCGCCCGCTGCAGCGACGCGACCACGTGCCCGGCCGTCACCGGCGTGCCATCGTGAAAGCGCGCGCCCGGCTGCAGCGCGAATCGCCATTGCAGCCCATCGGCCGATACCTGCCAGCCAGCGGCGAGGCCCGGCGCCGGCCTGCCGGCCGCATCGTAGTCGACCAGCGTCTCGGTGACCTGCATGCGCGAGAACAGGTAGCCGCTGCGCAGCGGATCGAGGCTGGACAGCTCCCACGGGCCCACCACGCGCAGCGCGTCGCGCGCCGGGGTGGCGGCGCGGTGCGCTGCCACGCCTGCGGGCCATGGCGCGAGCGCGGCGATGCCAGCCTTGAGCGCCAGACGGCGGTGCGGCGCGGCCGGGCCGGCGGAGACCGGCGCGCCGCGCTCCGGTGGCATCGGGTCGATACGGGACATCGTTCAGTAGCGCAGCTGCACGCCCAGCCGCGCGGTGCGCCCGGTGCCCGGGGCGATCCACACCGGGCTGTACGAGCTCGCGTAGTAGGTTCTGTCGAACAGGTTGGCGACGTTGAACGTCAGCCGCACCTGCTTGCTGTATTGCCAGTAGGCCAGCACGTCGACCAGCGTGTACGAAGGCAGCGAGAAGCTGTCCTGCGCATCGCCGGAGCGGCGGCCCACGTACCGCAGGCCGCCGCCCACGCCATAGCGCTGGCCGATGGGCGCGGCATCCTCGTAGACCGCCAGCACGCTGCCGCTGGTGCGCGGGATATTGGTCAGCGGTGTGCCCGTGGCGAGCCGATTGTCCTCGGTCACTTCCGCATCGGTCAATGCGAAGTTCATCGAGACGCGCCAGTGCTGGCCGAGCTTGCCGGCCATGTCCAGCTCCAGGCCGCGGCTGCGTGCCTCGCCGGCGGCGACGAAGAACGTGGGATCGGCGGGGTCCGCCGTCAGCACGTTGCGCTTGCGGATGTGGAAGGCGGCCAGCGTCGCGCCGAAGCGGCGGTCGTCGCTGTCGTACTTGACGCCGGCCTCGATGGCCCGGCCGCGCTCGGGATCGAAGGCGCCGCCAGCGGCATCGATGCCGGCATTGGGACGGAACGAGCGGCTGGTGTTGGCGAACAGCGAGACGTTCCGGCTGGCCAGATAGGTCACGCCGAAGCGCGGCGACACGGCGTTGTGGCGCTGGTCGGTGCGCGTGCCGCGCAGATGGTCCTGCAGCGACTGGTCGAACGCGTCGAAGCGGGCGCCGGCCAGCACGCGCCAGCGCTCGCCCAGGCTGATCTGGTCCTGCGCATAGAGGCCGATATTGGTCTGGCGCTCGTCGGTGTCGGCGAAGCGGGCCATCGACGGCGCCGGCTGACCGTACACCGGCTGATGGATGTCGATCGCGTAGGGGGCCGCGGCGGTTGGGTTGCGCCGCAATTGAAGCTGCGAGTTGTCGAAGCGATAGGTGTCCACGCCGACCACGACCTCGTGGCGCACGGCGCCGGTGGCGAACTTGCCGGTGATATCGGCCTGCAGCGACAGGTCCTCGGTATGGAAGTCGCGATAGCGGCGCTGGCGCAGCAGCGTGCGGTCGTCGGCGGCGAGCGAGCTGGCCTCGGAGGCATGGCCGCCGAGCTCGCCGCGGCGATACGACACGCCGATGCGGCCCTTCCACTGTTCGGAGAACTGGTGCTCGACGCCGAGCTGGTGCGATTGGCTGTCCAGGCGGATATCGCCGTCGCCCGGCTCGCCCAGGAAGCGCGAGCGCGGGATGGCGCCAAGGCGGCCGTCGACCGCCACCACGCCGCGATCCATCGGTACGGTGTAGCGCTGCAGTTCGCTCGCGTACTGCACGATGGTGTCGTTGCCGAGCAGCCAGGTCAGCGACGGGGCGATCAGGTAGCGCTGGCTGTTGACGAAGTCGCGCGTGCTGCCTTCATGGTCCGCCACGGCGATCAGTCGCCCTGCAACCGACTCGCCGAGCGGGCCGGTCACGTCTGCCGCGACGCGGTAGCGGTCGCGGTTGCCGACTTCGAAGTCGTAGGCTTGCGCGGGTTTGAACTGCGGCTGGCGGGTGACGATGTTGATGGCGCCACCGGGATCGCCGCTGCCATACAGCGAGGACGTCGGGCCCTTCAGGACCTCGACGCGTTCGATGGTGGCCGCGTCCCGCGGCGCGGTGAAACCGCGGTTGGCGACGAAGCCATTGACCAGGTACGCCGAGCCGGTGTTTTCGCTGCCCGCGAAGCCGCGGATGGCGAAGTTGTCCCACAGGCCGCCGTAGTTGTTCTGGCGCGCGACACCGCTCGCATAGTCGAAGCTCTGGTCGAAGCGCGTGGCGCCGATATCGTCCAGCAGCGCGCGGGGCAGCACGCGCACCGATTGCGGGACCTCGCGCAGCGGGGTATCGGTACGGGTGGCGCCGCTCGCCTCCTGCGGGTTGTAAGATGCGGTCGCGGCGCCGACCACGGAGACCGAAGGCAACACGACGTCGCCGGCATTCCCGGCCTCGGCGGCGTCGGCCAACGTGGCGATCGAGAGCAAAACGGTGGCGAACGGCGTCAGCGATGGCGCACGCGGCATGGAATAATCCCCGAGAAGTGGCAAGACCCCATGCGCACGTTGCACGCATCGGCGGCCGTCATGTCCCCCGTTTCGGCGGAAGGAGACGGCACGTCGTCTCTAATGAAAATCGATTTGCAATAAGATTCTAATGATGGAACGCATGACCCGTCAACGGGAGGCCGTCTTCAATGCCCTGCACGAGGCCGGCCGGCCCCTGAGCCCTGGCGAGATCCTGGCGGTGGCGCAACGCGCCGTGCCCTCGCTGGTGCTCTCGACGGTGTACCGGAATATCCGCGCGCTGGTCGAGGACGGCGGCGTGAGCGCGGTCGTGCTGCCCGGCCAGCCGGATCGCTATGCGCTCGCCGCGGCCCCCGATGCGGTGACCCACCGCCACTACTTCCAGTGCCGCAGCTGCGACCGCGTCTTTCCGCTGGAAGGCTGTCCCGGCCATCTCGACGAGATCACGCCCGCCGGCTTCGAGGTCGAGCATCACGAGATCACCCTGCTGGGGCGCTGCGCCGACTGCGTGCGGGCCGCCAAGGGCCGCACGGCACGCCGCCGCGCAGCGGGCGGCTGAACCGCGCTGCCGAGCCGGCGCCCGTCCCAAACGGCGCGAAATTTGCTTCACGAAGCACATCGGTGCTTCAATCTGCTGCGGCCCCGCCCGCCGGCGCGGTAGCGGCGGATGACGGCCCGCGCCCGCCCGTCCCGTTTTTGCACGCCTTGCAGACTGGAACTTCACCATGAGAAAGATCGGCTTGCTGCTCGCCCTCGCGATCGTCGCCACCGCGGTGGGCGGATGCATCTACCTTGGCATCGGCGATCGCGCGAAGCTGGATGTGGCGCAGGGCTACGGCCCATCGCCGACGCTGCCGGAGCCCAACAAGACGCTGGTGCCCACCGTCAATATCGCGCCCGCGGTGGGATGGAGCGAGGGTGGCAAGCCGGTGGCGGCGCCGGGCACCGAGGTCAACGCCTTTGCCGCCGACCTGGATCATCCGCGCTGGCTGTACGTGCTGCCCAACGGCGACGTGCTGGTGGCCGAGTCGAACAAGCCGCAGCCCAAGGAGCCGCCCAAGGGCATCAAGGCATGGGTGATGAAGAAGGTCATGGAGCGCGCGGGCGCCGGCGTGCCCAGCGCCGACCGCATCACGCTGCTGCGCGATACCGACCGCGACGGCGTGGCCGATACCCGCTCGGTGTTCCTGAAGGACCTGCATTCGCCGTTCGGCATGGTGCTGGTGGGCAACGATTTCTACGTGGCCAATGCCGACGCGCTGGTCCGCTTCCCCTATCGGGAAGGCGCCACGTCGATCAGCGAGCCGGGCGTCAAGGTCGCGGACCTGCCTGCCGGCATCAACCATCACTGGACCAAGAACGTGATCGCCAGCCGCGACGGCGGCAAGCTCTATATCACCGTCGGCTCGAACAGCAATGTCGCGGAAAAGGGCATGGAGATCGAAGAGGGCCGCGCCGCCATCTGGGAACTGGACCGCGCCACGGGCAACATGCGGCTGTTCGCCACCGGCCTGCGCAATCCGAACGGCCTGGCCTGGGAGCCGACCACGGGCGCGCTGTGGACCGCGGTCAACGAACGCGACGAGATCGGCAGCGATCTGGTGCCGGACTACATCACCTCGGTGCGCGACGGGGGCTTCTACGGCTGGCCCTACAGCTACTTTGGCCAGCACGTGGATGTCCGCGTCAAGCCGCCGCGCCCCGACCTCGTGGCCAAGGCGCTGGTGCCCGACTACGCGCTCGGCGCGCACACCGCGTCGATGAGCATTGCGTTCGCCGAAGGCATCAACCTGCCCGAACCGTTCCGCGAGGGCGCCTTCGTCGGCCAGCATGGCTCGTGGAACCGCGAGCCCAAGAGCGGCTACAAGGTCGTGTTCGTGCCGTTCCGGGAGGGACGGCCGAGCGGGCAGCCGGTGGACGTGCTGACCGGCTTCCTCGACGCCAAGGAACAGGCGCTGGGCCGGCCGGTGGCGGTGACCGGCGACGGCCGCGGCGCGCTGCTGGTGTCGGACGACGTGGGCAACGTGGTCTGGCGGGTGTCCGCCGCCGCGCCGGCGGGGGGCAAATGAGCGCTGATGCGGGCAGGCGATGGCCGCTGATGGCAGCGGTGCTGCTCGGTGGCGCGCCCGCCCCGCCCGTCCTGGCGCAGGCGGTGCAGGGCGACGAACTCAAGCCGGTGGTCGTCACCGCCACGCGGGTCGACACCGCGGTGTTCGATACGCCGGCCTCGGTCGATGTGGTGAGCGGCATCGCCCTGCGGGACAGCCGGCTGCAGATCAACCTGTCGGAGGGCCTGGGCGGCGTGCCAGGGCTGCTGGTCAAGGACCGGCAGAACTACGCGCAGGACCTGCAGCTGTCGATCCGCGGCTTCGGGGCGCGCTCCAGCTTCGGCGTGCGCGGCCTGCGGCTGTATGTCGACGGCATTCCCGCGACCATGCCGGACGGGCAGGGGCAGACCTCCAACATCGACATCGCCTCGATCGATCGCGTCGAAGTCCTGCGCGGTCCGTTCTCCGCCCTGTATGGCAATTCCTCGGGTGGCGTGATGCAGGTGTTCACCGAGGATGGGGCGAGGCCGCCCGCGGTGGAGGCCAGTTTCGCGGCGGGCAGCTTCGGCACCTTCCGTTACGGGCTGAAGGCGAGCGGCGCCGCGCCAGCCGGCGCTCCGGGGTTGGACTACGTGGTGAGCGCCACGCGTTTTACCACCGACGGCTATCGCGACCACAGCAGCGCACGCAAGAACCTGGGCAACGCCAAGCTCAACTGGCGGCCCGACGACGACAGCACGCTGACCGCCGTGTTCAATGCGGTGGACCTGACCGCGCAGGACCCGCTAGGCCTGACCCGCGCGCAGTACGAGACGGCGCCCCGCAGCGCCGCGCTCGCCGAGCAGTACGACACGCGCAAGACCGTGACGCAGGCGCAGGGCGGGCTGCTCTACGAACGGCGCATCGGCCCCGACGACGAGCTGCGCGCCATGCTGTACTACGGCCAGCGCAAGACCACGCAGTTCCTTGCCATTCCGCCCGCCGCCCAGGCCAATCCGCTGAGCGCGGGCGGCGTGATCGATCTGGACCGGGACTATGGCGGCGCGGACCTGCGCTGGACGCATCGCGCCACGCTGGCGGGCGCGCCGCTGACGCTGATCGCGGGGCTGGCGTACGACTCCCTCTACGAGACGCGCCGCGGCTACGAGAACTTCATCGCCGGGCCTGGCGGTCTGCAGCTGGGCGAGCAGGGCCGGCTGCGTCGCGACGAGCGCAACACCGTGTGGAACTTCGACCAGTATCTGCAGGCGTCATGGACGCCGGCGCCGCGCTGGACGCTCGATGCCGGCGTGCGCCACAGCACGGTGCGCTTTTCCTCGGACGACCGCTATATCGCCGCGCCCAATGGCGACGACAGCGGCTCGGCGGACTACGCCAGGTTCCTGCCGGTGGGCGCGCTGCGCTTTCTCGCCACGCCTTCGCTGAGCCTGTACGCCTCCGCGGGGCGCGGTTTCGAGACGCCCACGCTGAACGAGATCTCGTATCGGCCCGGCGGCGCGCCCGGCCTGAACTTCGGTTTGCAGCCGTCGACCAATGTCAGCGTCGAGGTCGGGGCCAAGCAGAAGCTGGCCGGCGGCCTGCTGACGGCCGCGGTGTTCCAGACCCGGACCGACGACGAGATCGTGACGGCCACCAGCAGCGGCGGCCGCGCGACCTATCGCAATGCGGGGCGGACGCAGCGGCGCGGGGTGGAACTGGGCTGGACGGGCACCGTGCGCGATCACTGGCAGGGCCAGCTGGCCTACAGCTACCTGGATGCCACCTATCGCGACAGCCTCGGTCCCGCAGTGCCGGCCGGCAACCGCATTCCCGGCACGGCGCGCCATGCCTTCTACGGCTCGGCCGGATGGGTGCCGCCGCGCGGCTTCCGCGCCATGGTGGAAGCCCGCTACCTGAGCGCGATGTATGTGGATGACGCCAACAGCGACAAGGCGGCAGGTTATCTGGTGACCGCCATCAGCGCCGGCTACGTGCTGCCGCTGGGCCGCTGGAACCTGACCGCCTTCGCCCGCATCGACAATCTGTTCGATCGCCGCTATGCGGGCTCGGTGATCGTCAACGAAGCGAACGGCCGGTATTTCGAGCCGGCGGCGGGGCGGAATGGCAGCGCGGGCATCGTGTTGTCCTATGCGTATTAGCGCTTGGCGGGCCGTCACCCGCTTGCAGCACCCCGGCGTGCGCTAGTTCATATAAATCTGCGCCAGCCCTTCCTTGAGCGCCGACGAAATCTCGTCATAACGCCGGTTGATATGCCGGCTCAGAATGGGGATGCACTGCTCGGCATCGCGCGCCTTCAGCCCCAGCAGGATATTCCGGTGCTCCATCTGGCTGCGGCTGCGGTCGCAGCGCTCCATGTCGATCCAGCGCACGAAGCGGATGCGGGCGTTGATGTTCTTGAGCACGCGCAGCATCTCGGTATTGCCGGACATCGCCATCAGCCGCTCGTGGAAGGTCTCGTCGAGCCGGACCAGTTCCTCGACGCTGCGGTCGCCCGGCTCCGGGCCGGTGCTGTCCAGGAAGGCCAGCAGCGCGTCGATGTCGGCGTCCTTGGCCCGCTCCAGCGACAGGCGCAGCGCCTCGATCTCGACGATCTTGCGCATCTCGTACAGCGAGAAGACTTCCTGCACGTCGAGATCGCGGCAGAAAAAGCCCTTGCCCGGGGAAAAGCGCAGCAGACCTTCGGTGGTAAGACGGGTGAGTGCCTCGCGCAGCGGGGTGCGGCTGACACCCAGCGCGCTGGCGAGCGCGCCTTCGTTCAGGCGCTCGCCGGGCTTGAAGGCATAGCCGACGCTCATCAGTTTGATCTTGTCGTAGACCTGTTCGACGATGCTGTCGGACGCCACGTTGACGGATGCCACGGTTACGGAATTCCTTATTGCCGAGGCCGTTATCCCGCGGTTGAGCGCGTGCGATAACGGCCGATTTTCAAAACGGTAGGAATATACCTGAAGACAGCCGCCTGACGATGCTTGCATACCGGCCCGCATGATGGCGCTGTATGCGGGCCGGTATGCGTGGCATCAGTCGATCTTCGCTCCCGAGTCCTTGACGATCTTGGCCCACATGCGGATGTCGGCTTCCTGGGTGCGCTTGAACGCCGCCGGGCTGCCGTCCTTGATCGGCAGGATCGCCTGGCTGACCAGCCACTGGCGGAAGCTGTCGGTGTTGATGGTCTTGAGCACGGCCTTGGACATCTTGTCCTGAATCGCGGGCGGCAGGCCCGCGGGGCCGAACAGGCCGTACCACGTGGTGCTTTCGAAGCCCGGCAGCTTGCAAGCCTCGGCCACCGTGGGCACATCCGGCAGGGCGCTGACGCGCTGCGACGAGGTGACCGCCAGCGCGCGCACCTTGCCCGACTCGATCGCGCCAAGGCTGGGCGAGGTCTGGTTGAAGAAGAAATCCACTTCGCCGGACAGCAGTGCCGTCATCGCCGGGCCCTGGCCCTTGTACGGAATATGCTGGTAACTGGTCTGCGAAGCGGTGGCGAACTGCGTCGCCGCCAGATGGCCGGAGGCGCCATTGCCGGTGGAGGCGTAATTCAGCTTGCCGGGTTCCTTTTTCGCGGCCGCCAGCAGATCCTCGCAGGTCTTGATTTCCGGATGCTTGGTCGGATTAACCAGCAGGATATTCGGCAGCGTGCCCAGCAGCGCAATGCGGGAAAAGTCATTTACTACGTTGAACGACAGTTTGGAATATAGCGCCGGGCTGATGGCATGGGTGCCGGCCGTGCCGATCAAGAACGTATAACCATCCGGCTTGGCCTGCGCCACCAATGCCGAGGCGATATTCCCACCCGCGCCCGGCCGATTATCCGAGATAAACGACACACCGAACTCCTTGCTCAGTTCGGCGCCCAGCTTGCGGGCGTAGATGTCGGTGGCGGCGCCACCGGGGAAGCCGCTGACCAGCGCGACCGGAGCGCTCGGCCACGGCTTGTCGTCCTGCGCCACGGCGGCGCCAGCGACGGCCAAGGCAAGGAGGGGAAGGAATCCACGCATCTTCATGTCTGTTGCTCCGGAATGGTTGACCTGGGGGGCGGCTCGTAGGTGTCTGTGCTCCGTCCTGTATACAGACTTTATATATTGCTCCGTATTCTGTAAAGCGCTATCATCGCCGCACGCTTTGCCGGCATTCCACGCACCATTATGGTTCTGCCCCGGGAAAACCCTGTATAAATCCCTCCAACGGAGTATTCACATGACCTTGACCGCTTCCGCCGCGCCTTCCACCGTCTCCGCCGGCACCGCCACTCCCGCAAATGGGGCATGGCGTGCCCTGTTTGTGGACGCCAATCCCACACTCGCGGCAGTGGCATCGCGCCTGCACCGGGCGGACGACATCCCGCTCAAGGTCAACCAGCAGCCCGACATCACCTCGGCGCAGTTGCCCGCGCTGCTCGCCGGCACGCCCATCGCGATCGTCGACCACACCCATCTGCCGACCGACATCGCGCGCCAGTGCGAAGGGCTGAAGCATGTGGTGTTCCTCGGCACCGGCGCGCGCAGCTACATGAACCCCGAGGAACTGGCGGAGCTGGGCATCACCGTGCATACGATCAAGGGCTATGGCGATACCGCGGTGGCCGAATGCGCGTTTTCGCTGATGTGGGCCGCTGCCAAGGGCTTTGCCCGGATGGACCGCGAGATGCGCGCCGGCAACTGGCTGCGCTCGGATGCGGTGCAGCTGACCGGCAAGACCATCGGCCTGGTGGGTTTCGGCGGTATCGCGCAGGAGCTGGCGCGCCTGGCCCGCGGCGTGGGCATGCGCGTGCTGGCGTGGAACCGCACGCCCAAGCAGCACGAGGGGGTGGAATTCGTCGAGCTCGATACGCTGCTTGCGCAAAGCGATGTGGTCTCGCTGCATCTGCTGCTGACGGACGAAACGCGCAACTTCCTGTCGGCCGAGCGCATCCGCTCGATGCGCGACGGCGCCATCCTGATCAATACCGCGCGCGGCGCGCTGGTGGACGAGGACGCGATGGTGCAGGCGCTGCGCGACGGCAAGCTGGCGCACGCCGGGCTGGACGTGTTCACCGTCGAGCCGCTGCCGGCCGGCCACGTGCTGACGACGCTGCCCAACGTCACACTGTCCGCGCACTCCGCCTTCCGCACCCCGGAAGCGAACAACAACCTGTTCGAAGCCGCGCTGCAGCACTGCCGCCGCATCGCCGCCGCCTGAAGGAACACGCCATGACCGATCGCCAATCCGCTTCCGACAACGCCCGCGATATCGTGCGGCTCGATCAGAACCATCGCCGCAGCCGCGCCGTCGTGCACGGCGGCGTGGTGTATCTCGCAGGCCAGGTCGCCGACGACAAGTCGGGCGACATCACGGTCCAGGCCCGCCAGGCGCTGGCCAAGGTCGACGCGTTGCTGGCCGAGGCGGGCACCGACAAGGGCCGCGCGCTGACCGCCCAGATCTGGCTCGCCAGCATGAGCGACTACGACGGCTTGAATGCCGTCTGGGACGAGTGGGTCGTACCGGGACGCACGCCCACGCGCTGCTGCGGCAAGGTCGAACTGGCCGACCCGGCGTTCCGCGTGGAGATCGTGATCACCGCCGCCTTGCCGCAATGAAGTGCACGGCCCTGGCGGCCGCGCCGACGCTGCGTCCCGCTGTCCCTTTGTCCTGGAACCTCAACCGGAATCCCTTGCCATGATTTCCACCACCGATCCGCACCGCAATCGCAAGCCCAACAACATCGGCGACGAGGAATGGGCCGTGCGCGTGCAGTTGGCCGCCGCCTACCGGCTCGCCGCCAAGTTCAACCTGACGGACCTGATCTACACGCATATCTCGGTGCGCGTGCCCGGCACGCGCGACCAGTTCCTGATCAACCCGCATGGCTGGTTCTTCGACGAGATCACCGCCTCGTCGCTGGTCAAGATCGACACCGAAGGCCGCCCCATCGGCGACGACCGCTTCGAGGTCAATGCTGCGGGCTTCACCATCCACAGCGCGCTGCACCAGAGCCGCCACGACGTGGAGTGCGTGGTGCACCTGCATACCGATGCCGGCATGGCCGTCGCGGCGCTGGAGTGCGGACTGCTGCCGCTGAACCAGATCAGCATGCAGTTCTACAACCGCGTGAACTACCACGACTACGAAGGCATTTCGCTGGACCTGGACGAGCGGGAGCGCATCGTGGCCTCCATGGGCGATGCCCACTACCTGATCCTGCGCAACCACGGCCTGCTGACCACTGGGCGTTCGGTGGCCGAGGCCTTCACGCGCATGTTCTATCTGAACCGCGCCTGCGAGATCCAGGTCAGCACGCTGTCGATGGGCCAGAAGGTGATCCTGCCGTCGGCCGCGGTGTGCGAGCACGCGGCGAAGCAGCATGACGACTACGCGTACCTCGACACGGTCCATCTGGATCGCGAGTGGACGGCGCTGCTGCGGTTGCTGGATCGGGATGGGGGAGATTACCGCTGCTGAGTGCTGTCCTGCGTGCGGGCTTGTCGCTGGTGAGGGTGACAGCTCAAATCAAGGCAGTGCGCCCGAACGTCAGAACAACGCCATCTGCGGCGTCACCAGCTGCTCGAAGCTGTCCCCGACAAACGGCAGAATCGCGTCCGCCACCGGCTGCAATTGCCGGGTCAGGTAATGCTGGTAGTCGATCGGCGAGCGCCGTACCTCGAGCGGCTCGGGACCGGCCACCGTCATCACATAGCTGATCCAGCCCCGGTTCTGGTACTGCAGCGGGCGGCCGCGTTCCGCATTGAACCGGTCCGCGATCCGGGCCGCGCGCACATGCGGCGGCACGTTGCGCTCGTAGTCGTCCAATTGCCGCCGCAGGCGCTTGCGGTAGACCAGCAGCGCGTCCAGCTCGCCGGCCAGCGTGCGCCGCACGTAGTCGCGCACGAACTCCTGGTGCGGCTCGCGCCGGAAGATCAGGCGGTACAGCTGCTGCTGGAATTCCTGCGCGAGCGGCGACCAGTCGGTGCGCACCGATTCCAGTCCCTTGAACACGATGTCGTCGCCACCGTCCGCGGTGGTAACGAGGCCCGCGTAGCGCTTCTTGCTGCCGTCCTCGGCGCCGCGGATGGTCGGCATCAGGAAGCGGCGGTAGTGCGTCTCGAACTGCAGCTCCAGGGCACTGTCCAGCCCGAACTGCTCGCGCAGATGATGCCGCCACCAGTCGTTGACATGCCGCACCAGCGCGTGGCCGATGCGGTTGGCCTCGTCGTCGGCATGCGGGCGCGTGAGCCAGACGAACGTCGAGTCGGTGTCGCCGTAGATCACCGCATAACCCTGCGCCTCGACGAGCTCGCGCGTCTTGCGCATGATCTCGTGCCCGCGCATGGTGATGGACGATGCCAGCCGCGAGTCGAAGAAGCGGCAGCCGGTCGAGCCCAGCACGCCGTAGAACGAGTTCATGATGATCTTCAGCGCCTGCGCCAGCGGCTTGTTGCGCTCGCGCTTGGCGGCCTCGCGCTGCTGCCAGACCTCGCCGACGATGGCGGGCAGGGCGTGCCGGTCGCGCGAGAAGCGCGCGCCCCGGAAGCCGGGCACCGTGGCGGCGTCGGCGGCTTCGTTGCCGGCTTCGTCCCCGGCGCCGGCCATGCCCTCGACCAGCCCCACCGGGTCGATCAGGAAGGTGCGGATGATCGAGGGATACAGGCTCTTGTAGTCGAGCACCAGCACCGAGTCGTAGAGCCCGGGGCGCGAGTCCATCACGAAGCCGCCCGGGCTCGCGTGTTCGGGCTGGTCGCCCAGGTTCGGCGCCACGTAGCCCTGCCTGTGCATGCGCGGCAGGTACAGATGCGTGAAGGCGGCCACCGATCCGCCGCTGCGGTCCGCCGGCAAGCCCGTGACCGTGGCGCGCTCGAGCAGGAAGTCCAGCAGCTCCGCCTTGTCGAAGATGCGCGTGACCAGCTCGCAGTCCTTCAGGTTGTAGCGTGCAAGCGCGACCTTGTCGTGCGCGAACATGCGGTCGATCGCACTCATCCGGTCGTAGGGGTCGTCGATGTCCTTGCCCTCGCCGAGCAGGGTCTGCGCAACATGCTCGAGGCTGAACGACGGGAAGCTCCACGTCGCCGAGCGCAGCGACTCGATGCCGTCGATGATCAGCCGGCCCGGGAGCGCCGCGAAGAAGTGGCCGTTGCCGCCGCCGTGCTCGCGCCACTCCAGCGGCGCGTCGCCGCGCCCGAGCCGCAGCGGCACGCCCCACTGCTCGGACTGCTGCTGCAGCACGCGCAGGTCGAACTGCACCACGTTCCAGCCGATGATGGCGTCGGGATCGTGCCGCGCGAACCACGCGTTGAGCCGCTGCAGCAATTGCGCGCGGGTTTCGCAGTATTCCAGCGCGAAGTCCACCGCGTCGTCGCTGGTCGGTGCGCCCAGCATGTAGACCTGGCGCTGGCCGCAGCCCTGGAGGGCGATGGAATAGAGCGCGCCCTCGGCGCTCGTCTCGATATCGAGCGAGACGCAGCGCAACCGGGGCCGGTAGCCCGGTGCAGGCTTCATTTGCCCGTTGCGCAGCGTGCCGTCCGGCGCCGCTTCGCCGGCGAACGCGACCGGCGCGGTGACGAAGCGCTCCATCAGGTAGCGCTCCGGCGGACGGATATCGGCCTCGTACACGTCGAAGCCATGCTGGCGCAGCTGCTTTTCGAGCTTGAGCAGATGCCGATAGCTCTGGGTGTAGAGCGCGGACACCGGCCGGCGGCGGAAGTCGCGCAGCGCCAGCGGTTTCACTTCGATACGGCGCTCGCCGCGCAGCAGCGGTTCGGCGCGCTGCGCGTCCTCGCTCGGCAGGAAGGCGACCGATGGCTGCGGCGCCAGCCGCAGCAGGCGCGGACCGCCGTCGGTGGCCAGCCAGAACTCGACCTCGGTGCCGGACGGCGTGTCCTGCCAATGGCGCGTCAGGATGAAGCCGTGCTGCGGGGGAACCACGATGGCGGTCGGAACGGAGCGGAACCAGGCGGGCGCCGGCTCAGCCGGCCGCGGCGAGGCGCGTGTCCAGGTACGCCGCCACGATGCGCTGGAACACCGGCAGCTTGCCGGTGAAGAAATGGTTGGCGCCCGGGATCACCGTCACGGGCAGCTCCTGCGGACGCGCCCAGTCGAGCACCGATTGCAGCGGCACGTTTTCGTCCTTCTCGCCGTGGACCACGAGCGTGTCGCCCGGGACGTTCGGCGTGTCGTAGCTGCGATTGCCCGCGACCGGGCCCCACGGAATGCCGGACAGCACCAGATGCGCGACCGATTCGCCCGCATCGAGCAGGCGGCGGGCCACCAGCGACTGCACGAACGCGCCGAAGGAAAAGCCCGCGAGCGCCAGCGGCACGCCCGGGTGGGCCTGCTGCAGATGCCGGATCACCGCGATCATGTCGTCGGTCTCGCCCTCGCCGCCGTCGTGCTTGCCCTCCGTGCCGTCCATGCCGCGAAAGTTCGGCCGCGCCGCGACGAAACCGCGCGCCTGAAACAGCCTGGCGAGCTGCAGCGGAATCTTGTGCTCCGCGTTGCCGCCCAGCAGCGGGTGCGGATGACCGATCACGGCGATGCCCGCCGCGGGACCATCGGGCGTGTCGGTCAGGATCTCGATCTTGCCGGCGGGGCCGGCGATGGTGAAGCGGTCGGAGTTTGCTGCGGACATGGGAGCGGGGCGGCTGGCAACGGGGGTGGCAATCCCGCATTGTAATGGCCGATGCGCCGGGTTCGATCCAAATGAAGTCGCTGCCGCGCAATGCCCGGCGTCGGGCATGGGCGGGTTCGCATCAGGGGCAACGGCCGCCGATCAATGTCTACACTGATCTGCAGGGCAACCGCACAGACGAGGAGAACACCATGGCGAACACAGATCCTGCCGCCGACGCGCCCATGCCGGCCGAGGAGGATATCCGCACCCGTGCCTACCAGCTGTGGCTGGCGTCTGGCAGTCCCGACGGCCGCGCCGAAGAATACTGGGAGGAAGCGCGGCAACAACTGATGGCCGCGCGCCCGACCGATCCGGGGCAGTCCGGCACCGGACCTTCGGAGTAGCGCCCGCGCCCCGCGGCAGGCTTTGCCGCGCGATTGCGGAAACGACCATATCGCGGCACCGCCGCAGCGGATTTCCCTGCGGCGTCGCGTCGACATAGGGAGACATCGCGATGAACACCGTGAAGGCCGAAGTCCGGCCGGCCACCGCCCAGCAGATCCGCGCGATCATCGGGCCCTTCGAGGACGAGGTGATCGCACGGATTCTCGAGGTCCAGCCGTCCGTGGAGGAAGTCCACGCCGCCTATCACTGGCTGCGCTCGGACGAGCATCTGGTGCGCAACCTGACGCACGAACTGCGCGGCAAGGCGGCCGCGGTCTTCGAGATACTCGACGACGAATTTCCGGACTTCGATCCCGGCATGCAGCCGGTTGGCCGCGGCCAGTGATGCCAGGCCGAGGCGGGATGGCGCGGGTGCGCCATGCCGCCACGGCCTTCCGCAGCGCGTCATTGCACCGGCGGGAAGTCCAGCGTGGTGTCGTTGACGCGGTTGAACATGTTGGTGAACAGGATCGCCGTGATGGCAAGGATCGCCTCCACCACCTGGCCATCGCTGTAACCGGCCTCGCGTACCGCCGCCAGCGCCGGGGCCGGCACGGTGCCCGAGGTCTTCACCAGCGTCAGCGCAAAGCGCACGAGCGCGTCGATCTTGGGATCGTCGTCATAGGCGCCCGCGCGCAACTTGCGCGTTTGCTCCGCCGAGTAGCCGGCCATCTTGCCGGTCATCGTATGCGCGGCCACGCAATAGTCGCAGCCGCTCGCCTCGCTGACGGCCAGGTTGATTGCCTCCAACTCGCGCGCCGACAGGGCGCCCTTCTTCAGCACGGCATTGGTCTGCAGCAGGTTCGCCAGCGCGGCCGGCGAGGCCGTGCCGATGCCGGCATAGGCGTTCGGCACCTTGCCGACGGCGCGCTTGATATTGGCGAACAACTCGGCGGTTTCGCCGGTGGCGGTCTGGAGATCGAGGGCGGGAATGCGGGACATGATGGTGTTCCTTTCGTGTTGGTGGTATTGCGTTTGGGTTGTGTTGCGTCGGGCTGGATCCGCTGCGCCAACACGGCCGGCTGGCCTTGTCTTTGCCGGTCGCCGCGTCGCTGCGTTTCCATGACTGCATGGTAGCCGCGGCACGTGCGCCATATGGCATAGAATGGCGCAGGTTATTGCTCAATCGTCTCAACCATGCCAGGCCATCCCGTAGACACCCTCAGCGAACTGGTGCAGATGCTGTCGCCCTCGGGCACCGTGGACTTGCGCTGCCGCATCGCCGCCCCGTGGACCGCCGCGCAGCAGCCCGCGCCCGTTGGCCATATTCCCTATCACGTGGTGCTGCGTGGCGAGGCGCGCGTGGACAGCGGCGCTCGCGCGGTGCGGCTGGCGGCCGGCGACGTGGTGCTGTTCCCGCGCGGCGCGGCGCACTACGTGCATTTCGGCGGCGGGGCCCCGGACGCGCGCGCGGCGGCGCGTACGCGCTCCGGCTTCAATGGCCTGGTGACGGAGGTCACGTTGCCCGGCAGCCGGGGCCGGAACGCGGATGGCGAAGAGGGCGACGCGCTCGACCTGATGTGCGGCACGTTCGTGCTGGGGGCGCCGGGCAGCGTGCTGCTGCGCACGCTGCCGGAGATCGTCCATATCGGCACGGCGGGCGAGGCGGACAGCGACTGGCTGCGCGGCCTGCTCGCCATGATGCGCAGCGAGACCGAAGCGCCGCGCGCCGGCAGCCGCGCCATCGTGGGTGAGTTGTCGACAGCGCTGTTCACCATGCTGCTGCGGACCATCGTCGGCCGCGGCGGCGTTGCGCGCAGCCTGCTCGCGCTGATGGCCGATGCCCGGCTGGCCAAGGCGGTGGCGGCGGTGGTGGGAGAGCCGCAGCGCCCGTGGACGGTGGCCAACCTTGCCGCCCTGGCGAGCATGTCGCGGGCGACCCTGGCGCGCCGCTTCGGCGAGGCCGGGGGCCTGAGCCCGCTGGCCTTCGTCACCACGCTGCGCATGGAGCGCGCCGCCCGGCTGCTGGAAACGACCGGCATGTCGGCCGCGGCGGTCGGAGAGGCCTGCGGCTATGCCTCACAGGCTGCCTTCGGCAGGGTGTTCAAGCAGTATTTCGGCGTAGGGCCGGGCGCCTACCGGCGCGCACCCGCCGCGCGGGACCCGGCGGCCTCCGCCTGACCTCGGGCCGCGCCCGTACTACATTGCGGGTAGGGGCCGTATTCCGGGGAGGCAGCCATGCCCGAGCAACTGACGAAGCATCCCGACGTGACATTGCAGGTGCTGCGCAGCGGCGGCGCGCAATGCGGGGCCGGACAGCCGCAGGAGATCCTCAAGGCCTGCCCGGCCGAGCGGTTCTGCAAGCTGCCGGGCGGCGAGATCTGCGTCTACGGTCTCGGGGAGATGGGCCGCATGACGCAGATCAGCGCGGCGGAATGGAAAAGCGCGTTCGCCGCCCTGCCATCCGGCACACCGGCATCTGGCGCGACGCCGGGCGCGGCGGCCGGAGATGGCGTGCCGATGATCGGCGCGGGCTTTATCGCCGGCGCCGCGCTCGCGCTGGCCGTGACGGGCATCCTGCGCCGCCGCAGGCGATCGCCACCGTAGCGCCGCCGGCTATTCGCCGATATACCCCGGCAGCCCGCGCGCCTTTTTGCTGCGCGCGAGCTTGACCGAGTTCGCCAGTGCCAGCGCGAAGGACTCCGTGGTGTCGATCGGTCCCTTGATCTGGCGCCGGAAGAAGTCTGCCCATTTGAAATCGGGATAGGCCTCCTTCACCTTCAGATAGCCGCCGGCGATCTGCGCGAAGGCCTCCAGGCTGCGGTACGGATCGTCGCGCATGTCGGCCACGTGCAGCGGCAGGTCCTCCAGCGGCCGGCGCTTGCCGTGTTCGTCGTAGGGATGCACGAGATGGCGGCGCAGCATGTAGTCCCAGAACTTGTCCCAGGACGCGTGGCTCAGATCCTTGCGCACGATCACGGGGATGGAATCGATGCCCACGTCGTGCCATGCCCGCGCCCAGTGATGATGGTCGACGATGTAGACCGTCGCATCGGGGCCCAGCACGACGTGGATGCGGTGCTTGTCGAAGAACGCCTCCCGTTCCTCGTCGGGGACCTTGCGGGTCGAGACCATCTTGCATTTGACGTGGTGGCTCCCGATCGTCATCTGGGTGGGGCGAAGCTGCGCGATATGCACGCGCAGCTTGCTCCCTTTCTTCATCGTTGTCTCGGCCATGGTCCGTTCCGTGGTCGGCAGGGGCGGCCGATCTAGCCCTGGCTTCCGCTCTTGTTGGTCGAGGTGCTGCTGATACCGGTGGCACCGGTGCCGGCGCCAGTGCCGGCGCCCGCGCTCAGGGACGACGACGATGACAGGCTCGCGCCCCCGGCGGTCGTTGCGCTGCTGGTACCGGGCGTGCCGCCGGTGGTGCCGCGGCTGGTGCCGACCGTGCCGCCCGTGACGCCCAGGCCCGAGGTGCCGCCGCTCATGCCGGCGCCGCCGTAGTCGCCGCCTTCGGAGCCCGCGGCGAAGCCGCTGGACTGCGAGCCGCCCTGGGAGCCGGACTGCGAGCCGGACTCGCGCGACACGCGGATATTGTTCTGCACCTCCTGCACGCCGAAGATATCGTCGGCGATATCCTCGATCGCGTACTTCTCATGGCGTGCACGGACGGTACCGGTCAGCGTGACCACGCCCGACTTGACCTCCACGGATACCTCGCTCACATCCATGGCCGGCGCATCGGCGAGCCGTTCGCACACATCTTCCCGAATGCGCTCGTCCGACCGCTGGTATCCCTTCGGACCCACGCGCCGCTTCTGCTGCTGGTATCCCTGCTGGCCGGCGGCGCCGTAGCTCTCCAGGCCATAGCCGCGCTGTCCGCCCTGTTCCTGGCTGTGGCGATAGCCCGGATCGCCGGGGTACATGCGCTGCCCGCCGCTGAACGACTGGCCGCCCTGGTCGCCGCTGCCGAAGTAGCCGCCGCCATAGCTGGATTGGCCGCCGCGCCGTTCGCTGTCGCGGTTTTCCATGCGGCTCCAGGTTTCCGGGCCACCGCGTCCGCCCTGGCCCATGCCCTGGTTCATGCCTTGGCCCATGCCGCGGCTCTGGCCCATCCCGCCGCCGTAGCCCTGGCGTCCGCCCATGCCGCCGCCGGAGCCCGAGCCCCAGCGCTGGCCGCGGTTCTCGCCCTGATCGGGACCGGAGCGGCCCATGCCGCTGCCACTGCCGCCGCCGCCGCCCGCATCGCGCACGCCATACATGCCATAGCGCGACTCGGCGCCGCGCGGGTCGTAGCCACCGAAGCCGCCGCCGGTGCCGCCGCCGCTGCCGCCGTAGCCGCGGCCGCCACCACCGCCGGCGCCGCCGCGGCTATAGCCGCTGCTGTACGGATTGCCTTCGCCTGTCTCGCCCTGCGAGCCGTAGCGCTGGCCCGAGCCCGCGCGGCGCTGTCCGCCACCCTGATCGCCCTCGTACCAGGGGCTCTGCTGGCCGCTGCCATGGCGCCCGCGCCAGTCCTGGCCCCATTCCTCGCCCCATTCGGTCGGCGGGCTGCCGAAATCCTCGGTGCCGCCGAAGTCGTCTTCCGAGCGGAACTGGTTGCCGCCCGAGCCGCCATAGCCGGACTGGCTACGGCCCGCATTCGTGCTACCGCCGAAGCCGCCGCGAAAGCGCTGGTTGCTGTCGTTTGCCATCTGGTGCTCCTTGATTGCGATGGCGCCCATGCCGGCGCGCCGATTGCAGGATGGCCGGCCTTGTGCCGGCCCGCATTGCCGTGTGCCGCAAGAACCGTACCCCGGGCACGCCGCCGTGCGGGATGGCCGCGGCGCGCACCGTGGCGGGCGGACGCGCGGCCCCAGGGAAAACGCATTTCGCGACCCGCCTTGTAAAAAGTACCGCCGGCGCATCGCACAGGACCGGCGCGCGGGGAGGAACGGAAATTGCCGGTATGCCGGCATACCGCCCCGCGCACGCCGATCCGTGCGCCGCACGGCGGACAACAACATCAGCAGGCAGGAGCGCAGCATGGACACGTCGATGGAAAGCCCGCCGCGGGCGAATCAGGAAACAGCGTCGAGAAAGGGCTGGCATGCCCGGCTGATGCACCGCTTCGATTGCTTCGCGGGCATCGCCACGCGGGGCGCCGGGTCGCCCACGGCGTTCGCGCTGGCGGTGCTGACGGTGGCGCTGTGGGCGGTGACGGGTCCGATGTTCGGCTTCTCCGAAACGTGGCAGCTGGTCATCAATACCGGCACGACCATCATTACGTTCCTGATGGTGTTCCTGATCCAGCAATCGCAGAACAAGGACTCCCTGGCCATTCATCTGAAGCTGAACGAGTTGCTTGCGTCGCACAAGCTGGCGAGCAACCGGCTGGTGGCCATCGAAGACCTGGACGAGGAAGAGCTGAAGAAGCTGGCGGTGTTCTACCGGCGGCTGTCCGAGCTGTCCGAGCGCGACGGCGGCATCGACGAAACGCACGATGTGGAGGACGCCCACGCCAACCAGGCGATCAAGCGCGAAGCGAGCCGGCTGGCGGATCGGCTGGCCAAGGTCGACGAGGACGCGGTCGAGCCCTCGGCGCCGCGCCCCTGACTGTCGTGGCGGCCAGCCATTCTGTCGCCGCATTTGTAGAAGCGAGCATTCCGTGAAATTTTCACATGGCGATGCCGCGCGTTTCATGGAGGGTGGCGCCGCCGTAACCCGGGCGTGGGCAGGGGTGTGCTCGTATCGGCGGGACAAGGGCAGCCCGGCGCGGACCTTGCAAGCGTACCCGGCACCGCCTGATAACGGAGGCAAATCATGTCGTCCATAGTGGCAGGACGTTTTCCGACGTTGCCCGATGCCGAGCGGGCGGCCCGCGAACTCTACGCGCGGGGATTCTCGGTGTGGGACGTATCGATCTTCAGCGTGGGCGGCGATGCCGGCACCGCGCGCGGCAACCGCCCCGCGGGCGTGCTGCTTTCCGCCCGGGCCGAGGGCGAGGCGATGACGCAGGCCGCCGACATTCTCAACGCCGCCGGCGCGCGCGATGTCGAACGCGCGGAAGGGCGCTGGGAGAACGGCCGCTGGACCGACTTCGACCCCGCCGCGCTCACCGTGCCGATGCCAGTGGCGCAGCAGAGTGCCCCGCGCGGCACCGACACTGGCGGCACCGCCCAGGGCTCTCAGCGGCCCGGCCGCGCCTACGACAGCGAAGCCACCGGTACCACGGGCCCGGATAACGCCCGCTCCGGCCAGTTCGGCGCGGCGGCCGTGGAATTTACCGGCAACGAAGATCCGGGCGCGGAGATCGACCAGGCGGTGGGCGAGCGTGCGGCGGAACCATCGGCGCCATCACAACCATCGACATCGTTTCAACGAAAGGACGACACCGTGGCAACAGGCAACGACGACGCGGCCAAGGGCACGCAGCAGGGACAGGGGGCCAACCAGGTGCAGCAGGGGCAAGAGGACGGACAGGGCACTGGCAGCCGCCGCGAGGACTGGGAGCAGGCCGCGTCGTACCGGCCACCGGAGGAGCGCGATACGGGGCCGAACCTCGTGCGCGGCGCCACCACCACGCCGGAACCGCAGGACGACAAGGACATCGACCGCAAGGTACGGCGCGGCGAGTCGCCTCCGGGGGTGGGCGAGCAGCAGTTGCGCGACCCCGGCAACGCGACGCCGGGGGCGCCGCCCGTGGACAACCGCTCCTGATCCGATGCGGATTTCCTTGAGGCCGCGCGCCGGGGGTCTCTCCGGCCTGCCACCTCGGGCTCCGGCGAGCCGGTAGCACGACATGCCCGGTACGCACGCCGCGCCACCACCCGCCTCCAAGCGCCGGATCGCCGCGGAGCTTTGGCGCGCCATCTGGCGCTACCGCCTGCGCGTGGGCATCGCCATCGCCTTGCTGCTGCTGGCCAAGGCCGCGGCGATCGGCGTGCCGCTGGTCCTCAAGCACATCGTCGACGAGGTCGCGCCGGTGGCCACGGGGGCGGCCGCCATGGCCGGCGCGGCGATCTCGATGCCGGTCTTCCTCGTGCTGGCGTACGCCATCCTGCGGCTGCTCGGCAACGCCTTCAACGAACTGCGGGACGTGGTATTCGCCTTCGTCACGCAGCGCACCGTCGCCACCTTCATGGAGCGCACCTTCGCGCATCTGCATGCGCTGGGCGCGCGCTTCCATTCGCGCCGCGAAACCGGCGGCGTGATCCGCGATCTGGAGAAGGGCACGGCCGCGATCGGCTTCCTGCTGGGCGTGGCGGTCTTCACCATCGTGCCGACGCTGATGGAGATCGCCTCGGTGCTGGTCATCATGATCGCCGCCTACGGGGCCAGCTTCGCGCTGATCATTCTCGGCACCTTCGTGCTGTACGCGAGCTACACCTTCGTGCTGACACGGCGGCGCACCCGCATCCAGCGCAAGGTCAACGCGGTGGAGGCCCAGACCAACAGCCGGGTGGTAGACAGCCTGCTGAACTACGACACGGTCAAGTTCTTCGCGCGCGAGTCGTTCGAGACGCGGCGCCTGTCGACGCTGCTGGACCGCTGGGTTGGCGTCAGCGTGGAGAACCAGTACGCGCTGTCGTCGCTGCATATCGGCCAGAGCGCGTGCATCGCGGTGGGCGTGGCGATGGTCATGCTGCTGGCGACGCAACGCGTCGTGCAGGGCGCGCTGACGGTGGGCGACCTGGTGCTGATCAACGCGTACATCATCCAGGTGGTGCTGCCGCTCAATACGCTGGGCTTCATCTTCCGCGAGTCGAACGACGCCATGACCCAGGTCGAGCGCCTGTTCGCGCTGCTCGACGCCCATGGCGCGCCGGGCGAGGACCACGACGCGCCAGGGGCGCGGCCGCTGGTGATCACGCGCGGCGAAATCGTGTTCGACCACGTCAACTTCAGCTACGACCCCAGCCGGCAGACGCTGTGGGATGTGAGCTTCAAGGTCGGCGCCGGCCAGACGGTGGCCGTGGTCGGGGGCAGCGGCTCGGGCAAATCGACGCTGGCGCGGCTGCTGTTCCGTCTCTATCAACCCGACAGCGGCGCGATCAAGATCGATGGCCAGGACCTGCGCCTGGTGACGCAGTCCAGCCTGCGCGAAGTGATCGGCATCGTGCCGCAGGACACCATCCTGTTCAACGACACCATCGCCTACAACATCGGCTATGGGCGCGAGGGCGCGACGCGCTCGGACATCGTCGCGGCGGCGCGCGCGGCGCAGCTCGAATCGTTTGTCGACCGCCTGCCCGATACCTACGAGACGCCGGTGGGCGAGCGTGGCGTGCGCCTGTCCGGCGGTGAGCGCCAGCGCGTGGCCATCGCCCGCGCCCTGCTGAAGAAGCCGCCCATCGTGGTCTTCGACGAGGCCACCTCCGCGCTGGATACGCGCTCGGAGCGGGCGATCCAGCAGGAGCTGGCCGAGGTCGCCAAGGAGCGCACCGCGCTGATCATCGCGCACCGTCTGTCCACCATCGCGGATGCCGACCATATCCTCGTGATGGAGCACGGCCGCATCGTGGAGGAGGGCGACCACCAGACGCTGCTGGAAAAGCGCGGCGTCTACGCGCAGATGTGGCGCCTGCAACAGCAGCAGCGCGAACTGGAGCGCACCGAGCAGCGGCTGGCGCTGCAACCCATCCGCCTGGAGCTGATCGTGGCCGGCGTCATCGACGGCCTGCGCGAGACCATCGCCGAGCGCCAGGTCAATCTGTTTACCGTCTCCAGCGAGACCGAGCTGAGCATTACCGGCGATCCCGGCATGCTGCAGAAGGCGATCTGGGACCTGTGCAACCTGATCATCGACGGCATCGAACCGGGCGGCCGGGTGGAGCTGCGGCTGGAGCGGCAGGGCGGCGAGGCCTGCATGCGCGTGTCCGCGCCCGGCCGCGAGATGCCGCTGCAGGACGTGCAGGGCATGCAGGCCTGGCTTGGCGAGCACGGCATCGCGCTCACCGCGGACCCGGCCGCGCACGCCTTCCTGCTCAGCATGCCGCTGCGGCCGGTGCGCGAAACGCCGGCACTGCCGCCGGTCGTGCCCACCGAGAGCGCCCCCTTGCTGGAGTCCAATGCCTTGCAGGGATTGCGCATTCTGGTACTGGACGACGACGAGCCCACGCGCGAGGTGCTGACCGCCGCGCTGGGCGACTTCGGCGCGCAGGCCACCGCCTTCGCCCGCGGCGACGAGCTGATCGCGACGCTGCGCGCGGAGTCGCCCGCGGACTGGCCGCCGGTGCTACTTTGCGATATCGCGCTCGATGACGAAGACGGCTATACGGTGCTGCGCCGCGTGCGCCGGCTGGAGACCGAGTGCAACGTGCCACTGTCGCGGCGCCTGACGGCCATCGCGCTGTCCGGGCATGCCGAGGCGCAGGACCGCATCCGCGCGATGATGGCCGGCTTCCAGCTGTATCTGTCCAAGCCGGTGCAGGTCGGCGAACTGGTGGCGGCGATCCGCTCGCTCGCCCGCATGCGCGACCCCGACGCGTTGGCGCCGACCCGGCCGCCGAACTGATTTTCCGCAATACCTGTCCCCCATCCCCCGTTTTTCATTCTTCCAGGAGTCACCATGGAGCATCTGTCGTCGGAACCGAACCGCGCCGCGGGCGCCAGCCGATTCGCCAACCTTCACTGTGCCCGCCGCGCCGTCCAGATGGCGCTGCCCATGCTCGAGGCCGCCGTGCGCGACCGCGACGTGGGTGAAAGCGGCTTTCTGCACGTGGTGGTGATGGACCCCGCCAGGCATCCGTCGGAGTGCACGTTCGAGGAGGCGATCCTGCATGAGTTCTCGACCCCGGGCCGCGAGCGCTGGGATGCCGACTATGCGTGGTATGCGCGCGAGAAGGCCCGGGTGAGCTGGCGCACCGGCCTCGCCAGCGACCACGTGCAGGCGCGCTTTCCCCATCTGTTGCGCGAAGGCGAGTCGATGCTCGGCGGCGCCGCCGTCCATCACGGCATCGTGGTAGCGGTCAGCGGCGCCAATCCCTGGTTCGACGAGGCATTCGCCGAATGCGTGGCGTCGCTGATGCGCGGCATCGCGCAATCGCGCCTGCGCCAGGCGCTCGCCGGCTGAGCGGCGCTGCAGTTTTTACCACTACCGGCACAAACGGCAGCGCCATACCGGAAAAAACTGCTGCTGCCTTAGAAGTCGCTTTTGAATCAACGCGTTATCACGGCGCCCCGGCTGGCATGCAATTCGCTGAACCGGTGATGCGGCAAACGAACCCGGACGGCCCCGCGCCGTCCACACAGGGCGGCCGCATCACGCATTCCTCCATTCACCCATCAGCGAACAAGGGATCTCAGCCATGAACGATGCGACGCAAGGCCTGCAAGGCAAGGCCTTTCTGGTGACCGGTGGCGGGCAGGGGCTCGGCGCGGCGATTTGCCAGATGCTGGCCGAAGCCGGTGCGAACCTGGTGGTCGCCGACGTGAACGAGCGCCGCGCGCGCGACTGCGCCGAGCGGTTGGGACAGGGCAGCGAGCACACCTACGCGCTCGGCTTCGACGTGGCCGATCCGGCCGCGGTGCGCGCCGCGCTGGACCAGGTGCGCGAGCGCACCGGCCGCATCGACGGCATCGTCAATAACGCGGCCATCGATATCACGCTGCCCGTGGACGAGGTGGACAACGAGCAGTGGCACCGCGTACTGATGGTCAACCTCTATGGCCCGTATCTGATGTCGAGCGCCGTGGTCCCGATGATGAAGGCCCAGGGCAGCGGGCATATCGTCAATATCGCTTCGACGGCATCCAAGCGCGCCTGGCCCAATGCGTCGGCCTACCACGCCACCAAGTGGGGCCTGCTGGGCCTGTCGCATGCATTGCATGCCGAACTGCGGCCCCATGGCATCAAGGTGTCCGCCATCGTGGCCGGCGGCATGCGCACGCCGTTCCTGCTGGACCGCTTTCCCGATATCGACGAATCGACGCTGCAAGACCCGGCCAGCGTGGCGCGCGCGGTGCGCTTCGTGCTGACCCAGCCCGAGGAAACGGTGATTCCGGAGGTGATGGTGCTGCCGATGAAGGAAACCTCATGGCCGTAATCGCACGCACCGCGCCGGCGGCCGCGGACGCCGGGCGCCGCCCCGGCGTGCTGCTCGACAAGGACGGCACGCTGCTGGTCAACGTGCCGTACAACGTCGACCCGGCGCATATGCGGCTGGCCCCGCAGGCCGCCGAGGCGCTGCGCCGCCTTGGCGAGCTGGGCCTGCCGCTGATCGTGGTGTCGAACCAGCCGGGTATCGCGCTGGGCCGCTTCGCGCCGCAGGCGCTGGAGGCGGTGCGGCAGCGCCTGGCCGAACTGTTCGAAGCCAACGGCGCGGTGCTGGCCGACTTCCTGTACTGCCCGCACCATCCCGAGGGCCAGGTCCTCGCGTACGCGGGCCGTTGCCGCTGCCGCAAGCCCGGCACCGCGATGCTCGAGGAGGCAGCCGTGAGGCATGGGCTGGATTTGCGCCGCTCGTGGATGGTGGGCGACATCCTCGACGACGTGGAGGCCGGCCGCGCCGCCGGCTGCCGCGCCATCCTCGTGGACTGCGGCAACGAGACCGAATGGGTGCGCTCGCCGCTGCGCACGCCGGACTATGTGGTGGCCGACCTGGATGCCGCGGCCCGCATCGTCGCGGCGGACGCAGTGATGGGCGCGGCCCGCACCGCGCTGTCCGAGGCGGTGGCGTCATGAGCGCGTGGAGCGCCGCACGGCGCATCCTGTGCATCCGGCTGGACAATATGGGCGACGTGCTGATGAGCACGCCGGCGATGCAGGCCCTGAAGGAGTCGGCCCCCGGCCGGCATATCACGCTGCTCACTTCGCATGGCGCCGCCAGCCTGGCGCGCCATCTGCCGATGGTGGACATGGTGTGGGCCTGGGATGCGCCGTGGGTCAAGCACGGCAGCGGCGTCTCCCGCCAGCGCGGTGGCGATGGCGCGGACCGCGCCGACACGGCGATGATGCAGTGGGTGCAGCGCATCGCGGCGGGACGCTTCGACGCCGCGGTCATCTTTACCGTCTATAGCCAGAGTCCGCTGCCCGCGGCGCTGCTGTGTACGACGGCCGGCATTCCGCTGCGCCTGGCGCATTGCCGCGAGAACCCCTATGACCTGCTGACCGACTGGGTCCGCGAGACCGAGCCGCACGAGCAGGTCCGCCACGAGGTGCAGCGGCAACTGGACCTGGTCGCCACCGTGGGCGCGGACGTTGCGGATACGCGCCTGCGCTTCCAGGTCCAGCCCGCGGACCAGGACAATGTCGCACGCCGGCTCCTCGCGCTGGATCCGTTGCGCATGCCGGGCGCAGGCCCGATGCCGCCCTGCGTGGTGGTCCATCCCGGCGCCACCGCGGCCTCGCGCCGCTGGCCGCCAGAGCGCTTCGCCGAGGTGGCGCGCGCGCTGGCAAGCCGCACCGGCGCGCTGGTGCTGGTCACCGGCAGCAACGGCGAGGCGCCGCTGGTCGAGGCGGTGCGCAAGCTGGCCGCCCATCCGCGCGTGCTGGGCCAGGCCGGCGCCCTGACGCTGGGCGAGATGGGGGCGCTCATCCAGAGTGCCGACGTGCTGGTATCGAACAACAGCGGGCCGGTGCATCTGGCAGCCGCGCTGGGCACGCCCGTGGTGGATCTGTATGCGCTGACCAACCCGCAGCACACGCCGTGGCAGGTGCCCCACCGCACGCTGTTTGCGGACGTGCCGTGCCGCTACTGCTACAAGAGCGTCTGCCCACAGCAGCACCATCGCTGCCTGGCGGACGTGACGCCGCAGGAAGCCATCGACGCCACGCTGGCATTGCTGGCCGCCGCGCGCGCCGACGCGGGCACGGGCGGGATGGTCGCGTCCGATCTCGCCACGGTGCCGCTGCGGCCGGCGCTGGCTGCCGGCGTCGAACGCAGGATCGATGCATCCGCGCTCGCGCTGACGCGGCCCCCCGTGCATGAGAACGCCGCCGGCCCGGCAGGCACGGCCTACGCGGCAATCGCCACCTCGCTGGCAACGTGATCACCCCCGGAGGATCGGTCCCATGTACACCCTTGGAATCAATGCGGCATTTCATGACACGGCAGCCTGTCTGGTGCGCGACGGCGTCGTGATCGCCGCCGCGGAAGACGAGCGCTTCACGCACATCAAACATGGCAAGCGGCCGGTGCCGTTCAGTGCCTGGGAGCTGCCTTACCACGCGATCGACTATTGCCTCGCGCAGGCGGGCATCACGCTGGCCGACGTGGACCATATCGCCTACTCCTACGACCCCGCCATCCAGCTCGGGGAGCGGCGCGGGGACGAGACACTGACCCTGCCGCTGGAGCCGTCCCGGCACGCGCGGCCCACCGCCACCGGGTCGCCATGGGACCCGCTGTTCCTGTCCTACGTGGTCAACGCTCCGCGCCTGCTGACCTCCGGCGTGCCGCATCATCTGTCGCGCCGCTTCGCCGGCGTGACCGCGGACGGCCCCTTCCGTTGGCATTTCGTCGAGCACCATATGTCCCACGAGGCCAGCGCCTTTCTCGCCGCGCCCTTCGACCGCTGCGCGGTGCTGACGATGGACGGCCGCGGCGAGCGCGCCACCACCAGCTATGGCGTCTTCGACGGGCGGGAGTATCGCCGCATCAAGCAGATCGACCTGCCCGATTCGCTGGGCCTGTTGTACGAGCGCGTCACGCGCCATCTCGGCTTCCTGCATTCGTCCGACGAGTACAAGGTGATGGCGCTCGCCTCGTATGGCGAGCCCACGCGCATCGACGTGTTCCGCGACATGGTGCGCACCGACCGCGAGGGTGGCTATCGCGTGGCGCAGTTCGACCTGGAGAGCGTGCTCGGGCCGGCACGGGTGCGCGGCAGCGCGTTCGAGGCCGAGCACTTCAATATCGCGCGCTCCCTGCAGGCGGTACTCGAGGAAACCGTGCTCACCATGACGGAGTGGCTGGCCAACGAGACCGGCGAGCGCAATCTCGCCATGGCCGGAGGTGTCGCGCTGAACTGCGTGATGAACGCTCGCGTGCGCGACCGCAGCCCGTTCGACGGGGTGTGGGTCCAGCCCGCCGCGGGCGATGCGGGCACGGCGCTGGGCGCGGCGCTGTGGATCGACTACCAGCAGCGCGGCCGCCCCTCGCGGAACTGGTCGATGGAGCACGCGTACCTGGGCCCCGAGTATTCGGAGCAGGATATTGCCGCCTTCCTGGACCAGGCCAAGCTGTCCTACCGCCGGATGGACGACGTGGCCGAGGAAACCGCGGCGCTGCTGGCGGAGAACAAGATCATCGGCTGGTTCCAGGGCCGGATGGAGTTCGGCCCGCGCGCGCTCGGCGCTCGCTCGATCCTGGCCTCGCCGATCGACCCGACCATGCAGCAGCGCCTGAACGAGATCAAGGATCGCGAGGACTTCCGTCCGGTGGCGCCGGTGGTGATGGAAGAACGCGTGGCGGACTGGTTCGACGCGACCAAGCCGGGCGACTGGCGTGCGCCGTTCATGCTCTTCATCTTCGACGTCCGCCCGGGGCGCGAGAGCCTGATTCCGGCGGTGCGCCACGTGGACGGCACCGCGCGCGTGCAGACCGTCAGGCGCGAGCAAAATCCCGCCTACTACGACCTGCTGGCGGCGTTCGAGCGGCGCACGGGTGTGCCCGTGCTGGTCAACACGTCGTTCAATACACGGGGCGAGCCCATCGTGTGCACGCCGCGCGACGCGGTCGAGTGCTTCTGGACCTCGCCGCTGGACGCGCTGGTGATCGGCCCGTTCCTGCTGGAGAAGTCGCGGCCGGAGGACAACCGTGCACGCGCCTGAGCCCGTCATCTCGGTGGTCGTGCCCACCTACCGGCGGCCCGACCTGTTGCGCCGCTGCCTTGAGGCGCTGTGCGCCCAGGACCTGGAGGGGCAGCCGTACGAGGTGATCGTCTGCGACGACGGCTGCCAGCGCGAAGTGGAAGACGTCGTGCGCGAGCTGGCTTCGGCCAGCGTGCATGGTGTGCTGCGCTACACGCCGGTGCCCGAGACGCAGGGCCCGGCGGGCGCGCGCAATCTCGGCTGGCGCATGGCCAGAAGCCCCGTGGTGGCATTCACCGACGACGACACCATCCCGGACCGGCACTGGTTGCGCGAAGGCCTCGCGGCGATGGCCGCATCGCCGCAGTCCAGCGGGATGTCCGGCCGCGTGGTGGTGCCGCTGCCGGCGCGGCCGACCGACCACGAGCGCGATACCGGCGGACTCGCCACGGCGGAGTTCGTCACCGCGAACTGCTTCGTGCGCCGGGAGGCGCTGCTGCGCATCGGCGGCTTCGACGAACGCTTTACCCGCGCGTGGCGCGAGGATTCGGACCTGCAGTTCCGTCTGATGGAGTTGGCCGGTCCCATCGGCCGCGCGGAGCGGGCGGTGGTCACGCATCCGGTGCGGCCCGCGCGCTGGGGCAGCAGCATCGCGGCGCAGGCCAAGGTGTATTACGACGCGCTGCTCTACAAGAAGCATCCGCGGCTGTATCGCACGCGCATCCGGCCGGTACCGCCCTGGAACTACTACGTGACCGTGCTGGCGCTGCTCGTGTCGCTGGGCGCGGGCCTGGCCGGCGAGCCGTCGGTCGCCGTGCCGGCGCTTGGCGTGTGGGCGGCCTTTACGCTGTGGTTCTGGCTGCGGCGGCTGCGCGGCGCGGCGCTGACACCCGCGCATGTGGCGGAGATGTTCGTCACCTCGATCCTGATCCCGCCGCTGTCGATGTACTGGCGGCTGCGCGGCGCGCTCGACTTCCGGGTGGCCTTCCTATGACGGACGCCACCGTGCCGGCCGTGCCGTCTTCTTCATCGTCCGGGCGGCGGCGCATCGCCGTGTTCCGCGCGCTGCAGCTTGGCGACATGCTGGTCGCGGTACCGGCGCTGCGCGCGCTGCGCCAGGGCGAACCGGACGCGCATATCACGCTGATCGGCCTGCCGTGGGCGCAGGCGTTCGTGGACCGCTTCGCGCCCATGGTCGACGAACTGATGGTCTTCCCGGGGGCGCCCGGCATGCCCGAGCAGCCCTGGCGCGAGGACGAGAGCGAAGCGTTCTACGCCGGCGCCCGGGAGCGCCGCTTCGATCTGGCGATCCAGCTGCATGGCAGCGGGCTGGTGAGCAACGAGGTCACGCGCCGGCTCGGCGCGCGGCGCATGGCGGGCTTTCGGCCGATCGGGTCCGCGCAGCCGTCCGGCGCCGGCGCGCACGGCAACGAGACGCTGATCGACTGGCCTGGCGGCAACGAGGTGGAGCGTCTGCTGTCGCTGATCACCGCGCTGGGCTATCCCGCCGCGGGGACGCATCTGGACTTCCCGCTGAGGCCGGCCGATGAAGCCGGCTGGCGCGAACTGGCCGCGCGGCATGGCCTGGAAGCGGGCCGCTATGTCTGCATCCATCCGGGCGCGCGCATGCTGTCGCGGCGCTGGCCGGTCGAGCGCTTCGCCGCGGCGGCCAGGGTGCTGGGCGAGGACTGGCGCATCGTGCTGACCGGCTCCACCGACGAGATGCCGCTGGCGCGGCGCTTCTGCGAGGCGTTCGGCGCGCCGGTGGTCGACCTGTGCGGACAGACCACGCTCGGCACCATGGCCGCGGTGGTCGCGCATGCGCGCCTCGTGCTGTGCAACGACACCGGCGCCTCGCATATCGCCGCGGCCGTGCGCACCCCCAGCGTGGTGGTGTCCTGCGGCAGCGACAGTGCCCGCTGGGCGCCGCTGGATGCACGGCGCCATATCGTGCTGGCGGACCATCCTTCGTGCCGCCCGTGCTTCCATCAAGAATGCCCCATCGGCCATGTCTGCGCGCAGCGCATCACGGTGGACGCCGTGATCGCCGCGGCGCGGCGCGTGGCGGCCAAGGAGTCGGTCCATGCCTGAGCGTTTGCGCATCCTTACCTGGCACGTGCACGGCAACTATCTGTACTACCTGTCGCAGATGCCACACGAGCTGTATCTGGTCACCAAGCCCGGCTCGCCCCCCGGCTATGCCGGCGCCGGCGGCGCCTTGCCCTGGGGGCCCAACGTGCGCGAGGTACCTTACGAGCAGGTGCGCGACACGCAGTTCGACTGCGTGCTGTACCAGCACCACAGCCACTACGAACGCGACCGGCACGAGTTGCTGAGCGAGGCGCAACGGCAACTGCCGACGGTCTTCATCGAACACGACCCGCCCCAGCAGCATCCGACCGCGACCCTGCACCCGGTGCAGGATCCCCGCGTGCTGCTCGTGCACGTGACGCCGTTCAACGCGCTGATGTGGGACAACGGCGTCACGCCGACGCGCGTGATCGAGCATGGCGTGCTGGTCGATCCGCAGGTGCGCTACACGGGCGAACTCGAGCGCGGCATCAGCGTCGTCAACAATCTGACCCGGCGCGGACGCAGGCTCGGTGCCGACGTGTTCGCACAGGCGAGAGAGCAGGTGCCGCTCGATCTGGTCGGCATGGCGGCCGAGGAGGCCGGGGGGCTGGGCGAGGTTCCCAATCCGGAACTGGCCGGTTTCGTCTCGCGCTACCGCTTCTTCTTCAACCCGATCCGCTATACCAGCCTGGGCCTTGCCGTGGTCGAGGCGATGGCGATCGGCATGCCGGTGATCGGTCTTGCTACCACGGAGATGAGCACGGCCATTTCCAACGGCCGCAACGGCTTCGTCGATACGCGGGTGGACCGCCTCGTCGAGATCATGAAGGCGCTGCTCGCCGATCCGGCCCTGGCCGTGCAGTGGGGCGAGCAGGCGCGCCGCACGGCGCGCGAGCGCTTTGCGATCGAGCGCTTCGTCGACGACTGGGACCGCGCGCTGCGAATGGTAGCGGGCTGAGGCCGGCTAGAGGCTGAAGTCGGCGTCGGGGCCGGGACGATACAGCGCATCGGCATCGACGACGCGCCGCCGCATCTTTTCCACCGATGCAGGGATCACCGTCCGCTCCCGCACGATCCACGGCAAGGCGCTGGCCAGTTCCACGCAGCCGGCAAGGCCGCCCTCGCGCAGTAGCGCCGGCAGGGTACGCATGGTTTCGCGCAGGGCGGCGCCCGCCGGCAGCCGCAGCCACGCCGACCAGATCGCATTGCGCGCCATCAGCTTGCGGCGCAGCTGGTGCGAGCGGACAGGGCACGGGTGATGGTAGGCCAGGACCTGCGGCGAATAGATGAGGTGCCAGCCGCGCGAGGCGAGGTCCAGCGCCAGCAGTGTTTCCTCGCCGCCGATGAACAGGCGCGGGTGGTAGCCGCCGGCCGCGCGGAATGCCGAAGTGCGGAAGATCGTGGCGCCCGCCAGCAGGCCGAGAATGGCGCGGCCGGGCAGGCCGTCGGAGGGCAGGGGGCTGGACGCCATCACCTCGCTGGTCGGATCCGGCTCCAGGCGGCCGCCGTCGCGCATCACCATCAGCCGGGCGGTCATCGCGCCCACGTCCGGATAGCGGTCGAGGATGTCGGCGGCTCTCGCCAGTGCGCCGGGATGCCACCAGGTGTCGTCGTCGCAGAATGCGACGTAGCGGGTGGCGGCCCAGTCTGCGCCGATATTGCGTGCTGCGGCACCGAGGTTGACCGGCACACGCAGCAGCGCGAAATCGCGGAAATCGCGCCGCACCATTTGCGCCGTGCCGTCCTCGGAGCCATTGTCGACTACCGCGACGGCCGGCCGTTCGGGCAGTCCGCGCAGCCGCTGCAGTGTCGCACGCAGCCACTCGCGCCGGTTGTGGGTCAGCACCACGACGCTGACGCGCTGGTCGTGCTGCTTCCTTCCCAATCCGTCGCCGTCGCCGCCGGCCCCCGCCGACGGCATCGCGTCGTCCGTCACTCGTGACCCTCGGTCGCCAGCGCCGGCTGCCACTCCTCACGCTTGTCCGAGACGCTTTCCCACTGCCAGTAGCGCTCGGGTGCGCTCAGGTCGCTCAGCGTGGCTGAGTCGAACATGGCCAGCTGGGACTCGTAGGCATTGCAGGCCCTCGCCTTGGTGGCGGTGTGCTCACCGATGGCCAGGTCCACGGGCGTCGAGACGATGCCGTTGTCGTGCCAGCGCGCCAGCAACTGGTGCAGCATGCCGGGCTTGCGGCGGTAAATGGCCTCTTCGTAATAAAGCCACGGCGGCCCGTCGCGGTCGCGCACCTGCCACAGGCGGGCGCACGCATCGTGGGTCAGTACGTGGTCGGAGTGGAACAGTCCGCACGGCACGACCACAGCGCAGGCGTTGTGCACGGCGATGGCCGGGGCGAGGCGCGCGGCGATCTCCGAGGCGGTGTGGCGGCGGCCATACTGGCTGTCGAAAAAATCGAGCCATACCGGCGTGGCGTCGAGCGCGGCCAGCGCCCGCCGGTCTTCCTCGCGGCGTGCATGCATGGACTGCGCCGCGGTAGTGAAGCCGGCGTGCCGGTCCCAGTCGGGCGCGGCCATGCCGGCGTCGGGAATCCCGGCGAAGACCGTGATCACGATGGAGCCGGGGCAGGCGGCCAGCAGGTTGCCGCAACTGAACACGGCATCGTCGAGGTGCGGCGATACCACCACGAGCGGAACGGAAACCGAAAGAGGCATGGCGTCAGCTGGGGTCTGGACGGACCTCATTGCCGCAAGGATCGGGCCACGCCGGCACTACCGTGAGGGAGCGCCGGGAACGGTGTGCGAAGCAGTCCGCGGCCCAGTAAATCTTGCAGGGAAGGGAAGCGATGGCTTCACCGGGGGTCCTGCCGCGTGCACGCGGCAGGCTCCGGGCATCGCCGCGTTGGGAAAGATAGGTAACGCTGGCGGTCATTTTGGCATCCCGGTGGCGAGCCGTGCCGCGCCCGCGCCTTTTGCGCGCAGCGGTGTGGCCGGCGCCGCGTTCGTCGGGCCGATCGCCACCGCCGGCTCGTTGGACGCGGGCGGGACGGTGGCTATTGTCGTGTTGCCCTCGCGCGTGGCTACGTTGGCCCGCGGCCGCGCGGCGAAGTAGGCCACCGTGCGGCGCAGTCCTTCGGCCAGCGGCACGCGGGGCGTCCATTGGAGGATCTCGCCCGCCGCCGTGATGTCGGGGCAGCGCTGGCGCGGATCGTCCTCCGGCAGCGGCCGCATCACGATGGGCGACTGCGAGCCCGTGGCCAGCAGCACCTGGCGCGCGATGTCCAGCATGCTCATCTCGCACGGGTTGCCCAGGTTGATCGGCGTGCCGCGCGCGGCCGGCGCGTTCATCAGCCGGATCAGCCCCTCGATCAGATCGTCCACGTAGCAGAACGAGCGCGTCTGCGCGCCATCGCCGTAGACGGTCAGCGGCTCGCCCGCCAGCGCCTGCGTGATGAAGTTGGATACCACGCGCCCGTCGTTGGGATGCATGCGCGGACCATAGGTATTGAAGATGCGGGCGATGCGCACATCCACCGCGTGCTGGCGATGGTAGTCCATGAACAGCGTCTCGGCGCAGCGCTTGCCCTCGTCGTAGCACGAACGGCGGCCGATGGGATTGACATGGCCCCAGTAGGACTCCTGCTGCGGATGCATCTCCGGATCGCCATAGACCTCGCTGGTGGAGGCCTGCAGGATGCGCGCCTTCACGCGCTTGGCCAGTCCCAGCATGTTGATGGCGCCGTGCACGCTGGTCTTGGTGGTCTGCACCGGGTCGCTCTGGTAGTGCACGGGCGAGGCGGGGCAGGCGAGGTTGTAGATCTCGTCGACTTCCACGTACAGCGGGAACGTGATGTCGTGCCGCATCAACTCGAAGTTCGGCTCGCGCAGCAGGTGGGCGATATTGTCCTTGCTGCCGGTATAGAAGTTGTCGACGCACAGCACGTCGTGGCCGGCCTGCACCAGCCGGTCGCACAGGTGGGAGCCGAGAAAGCCGGCGCCCCCGGTCACCAGGATGCGGCGGCGATGGGATTCCTTCATGGCGACTCCTCTCTCAGGCGGCGGCCTGCGGCGTCTGCGCCGTGGTGTCGGCCTGCTGGCCGGCAAGCCGGGCGTAGACCGCTTCCATCCGCTGCGCGACGCTGGCCCATGTGAAATGCGCATGGGCGCGCCGGCGGCCCGCCGCGCCCATGCGCTCGGCCAGCGCGGGATCTGTCGCCAGCCGGGCGAGCCGCGCGGCCAGCGCCGAGGGTTCGCGCGGCGGCACCAGGTAGCCGGTGCGCCCGTTGAGCACCGTCGAGCGGATGCCGCCCACCGATGCGCCCACCACCGGAATGCCGCAGGCCATGGCCTCGACCGGCGTGATGCCGAAGGGCTCGTACCACGGCGTGGTGACGAAGACGTTCGCCGCGCTGTAGTACAGGCGCAGCATGTCGCGGCCGCGGCGGCCGACGAAGGTCACGCAGTCCTCCACGCCCTGCTCGCGCGCGATGCCCTGCAGGCGCCCGATCTCGGGCGTGGCCTCGGCGCTGGGCTGATCCGAATTGCCCCCGACCACATACAGGTGGGCCTTGATGCCGTACTCGCGGCGCAGGCTGCCGATGGCCTGCACCACGTTGTCGATGCCCTTGCGCGGAACCATGCGGCCCAGTTGCAGCACGGAGAACTCGCGCTGCTGCCAGCCCAGTTCCTCGCGTGCCTTGGCCCGCGGCACCGGAGAGAACTCGTCGGCATCGAAGCCGCAGGGGATGGTCTCGATGCAGCTCGGCTTCGCCTCGTAGAGCTTGATCAGGTCGTGCCGGTCCTGCGGGCATTCGGAAATCACGCAGTCCGACTCGCGCACGAGGCGCTCTTCGATCTCGAAGCGGCTGTCGGGAAAGCCGTCCGCCGTGCCCTGGTGCAGGCGCCGCACCTTGCCCAGCGCATGGAACGTCGTGACCAGCGGTGTGCCCAGGGTCTGTTTCGCCCGCAATGCTGCCAGCCCGGACATGAAGAAGTTGGCGTGCATCACCATGTACCCCGCGCGGTCGCGGCCCATGAAGTCGGCAAGGAAGTCGCCGAACGCTTCCATATAGGGAAGCAGCTGCTCCTTGGGCACGTGCACGGCGGGGCCTGCGGGAACATGGATCACGCGGACATTCGGCGCCATCCACACGATGTCGGGAAGCAGGGCCTTGTCGCGCCGGGTGAAGACGTCGACCGGGTAACCACGTTTTGCCAGATGCCGCGCCAACTGCGCCACGTAGATATTCTGTCCACCGCTGTCCACACTGCCTGGGCCTGCCAGTGGCGACGCATGTTCGCTGATGAGCGCGATTTTCTGCATAGTTGGCTCCGAAGAGTCGAGCCGCAGCCCGGGGTAGCCGCACTCCGCCCGCCTCTGGAGAACACTTCTGCAGCTTGCATGCCAACAGTGGCGCGCGCGTCGCAGAAGCGAAGGCCGGGACGCGCACATCGCGGAGAACCGTTATAACGCTTCTCTTTCGGTTCCACGCGGCGCGTTGCCCAGGTGGCACGCCGCACGGCGAACCACTTGGCGTTTTTTCCCGGGTTTGTAATCTTGGCCGGCAGCGGCCGCTACTTTTGCGGGTCATTGCACCGCGTATGCGGGAACGCAATTTGCGACGCATTAACAATGCCGCCGGCAGCATGGTCCCGGGATGCCGCGGCGACATTCCCACATCACCCGGGCCGGAGTGGGACACAGATGAAAACGTCGCTGAAGAAAATCGGGTCGCAAGTCATCGTCATCACGGGCGCCACCAGCGGAGTCGGTCTGCTCGCCGCCCGCAAGGCCGCCGCGCGCGGAGCCAAGCTGGTGCTTGCCGCCCGCAGCGAAGAGGCGCTGAACAAGCTAGCCGAACAATTGCGCGAAGACGGCGCGGAGGTTGCCTCCATGGCCGCGGATGTCGGCAAGCTGGAGGACATGAAGGCGCTCGCGCAGACCGCAATCGAGCGCTTCGGCGGCTTCGATACCTGGGTCAACAACGCGGGCGTGACCATCTACGGGCGCCACAGCGAGGTGCCGATCGAGGACCAGCGCCGCTTGTTCGATACCAACTACTGGGGCGTGGTCCACGGCTCGCTGGTAGCCGCCGCGCACCTGCGCGACCATGGGGGCGCCATCATCAACATGGGCAGCGAGGCGTCCGACGTGCCGCTGCCGCTGCAAAGCGCTTATACCGCCGCCAAGCACGCGGTCAAGGGCTTCACCGATTCCCTGCGGATGGAGTTGGAGCAGGAGCGTGTGCCGGTGTCCGTCACGCTGATCAAGCCGGCGGCCCTGGACACGCCCTTCGTCACGCATGCGAAGAACTACCTGGACGTGGAGCCCGATCTGCCGCCGCCGGTGTACGACCCGGAAATGGCGGCCGACGCCATTCTTTACGCGGCCGAGCATCCACGGCGTGACATGTTCGTGGGCGGCGCCGCCAAGGCGATGTCGGCCGCGGCGTACCATACGCCGCGCACGTTCGACCGCGTCATGCGGCGCGTGCTGGGCCGGGCGCAGCGCACCGACCATCCGGCGGGCCCGCGCGAGGACAACGCGCTGTACAACGGCGGCAACATGCTGGTCGAGCGTGCCGGACGCAGCCACGTGGTCAAGACGTGCCCCTATACCTCCAGCACCCGGCACCCGCTGATGACCGGCGCGATGCTGATCGGCGCGTCCGTCGCGATGGCCTTCGCGTACCAGATGCGCCGCACGCGTTTGCGCTGAGGGGGACGATGCGAGATCCGGCCACCCTGCTGCTGATGTTCTTCCTGGTGCCGCTGTGGCTGCTCGCCGGCATCGGCGACTGGGCCAGTCACCGGCGCACCGGGATCGAACGCACCGCCGGCCCGAAAGAGTCGGCCCTGCATCTGCTGATGCTGGTCGAGGTCGGCCTGCCGATGCTCGCCGCGTTGTTCTTCGAGATCAACGCGCTGGTGATCGCGTTCATGCTGGTGATGCTCCCCGTGCACGAGGCCACTGCCTGGTGGGACGTGAAATACGCCAGCGCCCGGCGCGAGATTCCGCCATTCGAGCAGCACATGCACAGCCTGCTCGAAGTGCTGCCGCTGACGGCGGTGCTGTTCGTGGTCGCGATGCACTGGGACCAGTTCCTGGCGCTGTTCGGCATGGGCGCCGAGCCCGCCAGCCTGGCCCTGCGGCTCAAGACGGAGGCGTTGCCGGGCTGGTACCTGGCCGGCCTGATGGCGGCCGTGCTGCTGCTGGCGGTGCTGCCGTACGCGGAGGAATTCTGGCGCTGCGTGTCGTGGCAGCGCCGGCATGGCGCCGCTGCGGGTGGTCCCGGGTTCGCGGGAACGATGAGCCGCAAGCGCAGGGCGGCGGGGGACGGCATGGTCCGGGCGGTGACCGATCGCGCCGGGCCCACGGCCGCGCCGCGCGAGCGGGTCTAGGTGGAGCGCGGCCGGCGGAAGGCGACCGCGCGACAGCCGGGTCAGCCGACCCTGCGCCAGGTCCTCACCAGCAGATATACCCCGTACGCAGCCGCCAGCGCGCACACGATGCCGACGATGCGGCCTCCCAGGTTGGCACCGTCCCATGCCGCCACGGTCAGCAGGCCGTCACCGCGAAACCACAACATGGCTTCGTGGCCGCTGGCCACCACCAGGATGGTCAGTGCGAGCGCGTCGAGCAGGCGCGCCATGGGAGGGCGCGAGGGATTGAGTCCGTGGTCGGTGGTAGATGGTGTTGCCATGGCGGTTCCGGTTTAGGCGCGCGCCTTGGCGGGGGGCGGCCGCTGCGGGTCGCGCGTGGGTTGGGAAATCACGGTGAAGGTTGGCGCAGGCGGCGGCGCGGGGCTGCCAGCGGCGGCGGCCGGGGCACATCCCTGGCGCGCTGCTCCAGCACGCGCTGCAGTTCGAAGCTGCTCTCGTAATAGCGCACGAGCAGTGGACGCAGCGCAGGGTCGGTCAGCTCTGCCCTGAGCATTACCGCATAGCCCGCCACCGCGCGGGCGGCCTGGTGGCTGGCGTCCTGCAGCAGCTGCCACTCGTCGGTGGACGGCGAGACCTCGGCGCGGCGCACCGCGCGCCCCCGCGTCGCCGCAGCGGCGGTGGCCTGCGGGCCGGCGCGGTACGCCAGTTCTGAGGCGGCGCAGCGCTGCATGGAGGCGCGGTGCGCCAGCAGAGCGCGCAATTGCGGGTCCGTCGCCCGGGCGGCGGCGGTATCGAGCGCGTCGGCGCACAGCGACGCCTGATGGCTCAACCGCGAAAGCTGGATGGCGATATCGTCGACGGCGGCTTTGGTGTTCGTAGTCACGGTATGGCGGCGGACGGCCGCTCCGGTTCATCCGCGGCAACGCCGGCCGCGGACGCTGGTTCCGGTCCGGTCTTGCCGGATACCGGACCCCGCCCGCACCCGGGCGAGGATCCGGCATCCGGGCGCGCCGGGCCGCTCTCGATACGTCCGCGACAGGTTGGAACGGCCACGTTCTGGCGTGGTGTCCCCCCGGCGCTCGCGTTCCTTGCCACTCCTCTCCTGAACCATCGCTCGCGGCCCCATTCACGGGCGCCGCGTACCGCCGTCAGATATTTTCGACCGGCGGCTCACTTTCTTCGGGGTTGCCACCGGGCTGCTTCACCGATGGCGGTTCGCCATTCTCGTCGGGCACATCGCGTCCCTGACCGGCGCCCCGTTCCTGGTCCGTCGCCTGCTCGACACGCTCGGCGTTCGGTTCTTCCCGGCTCTGCTGGTCCAGGGGTTTGCCGTTGCCGCGGTCGCTCTGGCGCTGCGGTTCGGTGGTGGGCTCCGTCTTGGACCCGTTGTTCGGTTCGGTCGCCATAGGTTTCTCTGTTGCACTCGTTGACAGGTTGGCACTGATTGGGTGCGAATCAGCAGCTTCCATGCCAGCCACGCAATGACGGCGGCCGCGATGCGGCGTGCAATTCCGGCGCGCGCCGTGCGTCGCTTTTACCGCACGTGTGGTGCGTTTTGTAAGTTTTCCGGTGCGCTGTTTCTTCCGTGCGACCGCTGCATCGCGGCCCTTCGTGACTACTGTAGACGGCTGTCACGACAACGATCACATTTTTCCGCGTATTTCTGGAATTGACGTGGGCCGTTTTCCGCGTCCCGCCGCGCGCATGGCGCCTTGCCTATGCTGGAAGCCCGCCAACGTGCCGGTGCCGTCGCACGTTGGGCCATCTGCCAAGCCCGATCCCATGCCCGCCGATTCCCGAACCCACCACTATTTCTTCGTGCGCAGACGCACATTGGCGTTGCTGCTGGTCGGCACGGTGCTGTTGCCGGCCGCATTGCTGGCGGCGTGGGGATGGCTCTCGCTGAACAGCGCGATGGCCGAGGCCGAGGAGCAGTCCGCCTTGCTGGCGCGCGTGGTCCAGGAGCAGGCCAGCAAGGTGCTGGAGAGCAACCGGCTGGCGAACAACCGCATCTGCGACCTGACGCACGGCATCGGCAACACGGAGCTGCAACGGCGCGAGCGCGAATTCCACCGGCGCCTGGCGCAGATCGCGGATGACCTGCCCCAGGCGCTGGCGCTGTCCGTGTTCGATGTGCACGGTGCGCTGCTCGTCAGCAGTCGCTACTTCCCCGTGCCGCCAGTGGACATTTCGCAGCGCGAGGATTTCCGCGCGGTAGTGTCGGAGGGCAATGCCACGCATATCTCGGCACTCGTCCACGGCAGCATCTCGCCGCAGCCGATGTTCAAGGACAGCATGCCCCGCCGCGGCGTCGCGGACGAACTGCTCGGCATGGTCTCGGTGTCCCTGCGCCCGGGCTATTTCGCCGATTTCTATCAGGACGTGCTGGTCAAGGCCGAGGGCTACACCGCCGCGCTGGTCCGCCGTGATGGCGCTGTGCTGTCCGCCTATCCGCCGATGACGCGGAGCGTCCTGCCTCCCGAACTGCTGGCCGAGCTGATGCGCGGCCCGGCCGGCTCCGAGCGCATGCTGCGCACCGCGGGCCTCGATGGCCGCGACAGCATCGTGGCGCTCAGGCCCATTGCCGCTGGCCGGCTGTACGCGGCTACCTTGGTGCCCCTGGCCGCGATCCGGGCGGGATGGAGACACCAGATGGTCACCGCCGCGCTGATCGCGCTGGTGCCCTGCGCGGCGTTGTGGCTGCTGGGCTGGCAAAGCTTGCGCCGGCTGCGCGACGAAGAACTGGCGTACCTGAGCTGGCAGCGCGAGCGCGGCCGGCGCGAGGACCTGGAGAAGCGCTACCGCGAGTCGCGCAAGCTCGAGGCGGTGGGGCGCCTGATGGCGTCGGTGGCGCACGACTTTCGCAACGTGCTGTCGATCATTTCGGCGCACACCGACGTGCTGCTGCTGCGCGCGGGCATGCCGGTGGAGCCGGCTGTCGCGGGCATCCGCAAGGGCGTGGCCAGCGGTACGGCGCTGGCCGGCCGCCTGCTGGGACTCGCCACCAAGCGCGAGCATCGTCGCGAGCGCATCTGCGTGCGGGACGCGTTGCGCGAGTGCGAGTCGCTGATACGCGCGGCGCTGGGGCCGCGCGTGGCACTGCAATGCCGTATCGAGCCGGACTGCCGCGATATTCTGGCGGACAAGTCCGAACTGGAACTGGCACTGGTCAATCTGGCGGCGAATGCGCGGGACGCGATGCCGGAAGGCGGGATCTTCGAGCTGCGCGCGGCCAATGTGGCACCCGCCGAGCGGCAATGCGCGCAGTTTCCCGAAGGGCTCGCGGGCCGGCTGGTGTGCCTGAAGGCCAGCGACAACGGCATGGGCATGCCGCCAGAGGTGTCCCGGCGCGCGCTCGAGGCGATGTACACGACCAAGCCGGGCAGCCGCGGCACTGGCCTGGGCCTGACCCAGGTAAGCGACTTCTGCGAGGAGGCGGGCGGGGCCGCCTCGATCGAATCCCAGGTTGGCGTCGGCACGACGGTCAGGCTCTACCTGCCGGGCGCGGGCAGCGCTTGCGGGCGGGCGGACGTGGTGGTGCCCAGGTAGCCGGCGGCCCGGCTCAGGTCGCGGCGGGGACGCTGAAGCTGCGCTGCGCCAGTTCGTGATAGTGGGCAACGCGCGAGAGCGCCCACAGTGCCGCCTGCTCCCGCACGTCGTTGCGCCCCCCGCCGAAGCGCACCGTCTCCGAAAACTCCACGGTCCGTCCGGCATTGCGGAACACCCAGGCAAAGCACTGCGTTCCCGCGGGTGTGTCGTCGTCGCCGCCATCGTCGGCCACGCCGGTATTGGCGATGGCGAGGTTGGCCGCGGCCACCGACAGCGCGCCGCGCGCCATCGCGAGCGATACCTCTTCGCTGGTCAGGCCGAAACGGCGGATCGTCTCGGCCGGCACGCCGAGCACACTCTGCTTGATATCGGGCGCGTAGGCCACGATGGCGCAACGCAGCGAGGCGCCGCAACCGGGCACCTCTGCCACGCGCGAAGCGATCAGCCCTGCGGTGCACGACTCGGCGGTGGCCAGGCGCAGGTCGTGTCGGATCAGGAATCTGGCGGCTTCTTCGATGGGGCTCATGGGGCGTCTCCTGCGGTATCGGTGTATCCCGTTGCGATGCAATCGCCCTGGGTCATTCCCGTATGGCTGGCAGGTTCCGTGCCAACGCACCGCGTCCGTTTGCGAGTTTTACCGGTGGATCGGGAGCCACGCGCTACGTATGTAATTTTGCCAACGACCGGCAACTTCGCGCGGTGGTCGCAAGCGCCGGGCGCTGCCAACGCGCGCTGGGCCCCGCGGAAAGCGCGGCCTGGCGGCGCCAGTTGCAGGAGGTACGGAATTTGCCTCGTCCCCTGACATCGCCGTCCCGACGCGGTACCCCAAGCCAACAGCAAGGAGCACAACCATGCCGGAACAGAGTACGAGCACCCCCGCAGGCCAGAACCCGGGCCCGGGCGTGCGCTCCGACCGCAGTGAGTCGCAGATCCAGAGCCGCAGCGCCGATCCGGGGCAGAGCAGCTATGGAGGTTTCAAGAACGAGGACACCCGCTTCCAGCACCAGAGCGCCGATGCGTCCGGTGGCGGCACGCAGTCCGGCGGCCAGCAGGGCGGCGCGCGTAGCGACGAACGGCTGCGCGACCGCGTCTGCGAGCAACTGTGGCGCACCGGCCTGGATGTCAGCGAAGTCAGCGTCAATGTGGCCGGCGGCTACGTGACGCTGGAAGGCACCGTCGGCAGCCGCGACGAGCGGCGCGCTATCGAGGACTGTGTTGACCGGTGTGCCGGCGTCGCCGATATCACCAACCGCATTCGAGTAGAACCCGACCGGACAGGGCAGCATCACTGATTTGCCGCCTTGCCGGTCTGCATCACCGCATCGACATTTACCCCACTATCCGATGCCCCCACGCATCGTTGGCCATTAAACAAAGGAGAGCCACATGGAAAAGTCGAAGATCCCCGCCGCGCAACGAGAAGCCATCGGCATGCTGATGGACGACCACCGCGCCGTGAAGAAGCTGTTCAAGGAGTTCGAGGGCGCGAAGGAGCGCTCGCAGCAGGAACAGATCGCGCAGCAGACCTGTCATGAGCTGACCGTGCACGCCCAGATCGAGGAAGAAATCTTCTATCCCGGCGTGCGTGGCCAGTCCGACGACATCGACGATCTGCTGGACGAAGCGAAGGTCGAGCACCAGGTCGCCAAGGACCTGATCGCAGCCATCGAGGGCGATCTCGGCGGCGAGATGCTCGAGGCCAACTACAAGGTGCTGTCCGAGTATGTCAGCCACCACGTCCAGGAAGAAGAGGACGAGCTGTTCAAGAAGGTGATCAAGACGGGCATGGACCTGAAGGAAGCCGCGCAGCAGATGATGGCGCGCAAGGAAGAACTGATGGCGATGGCCTGATCCTCCAGGCGTGTCATGCCACGGAGGCCGGCTCGCGAGGGCCGGCCTCCGTGGCTTTGGGCCGGCCGTCGGATCCGGCTGATCGTCCGAATGGAAAAGCGCACGCGCGGAGCAATCCGCGCGTGCGCTTTTTCCTGCTGCTTTCTTTGGTGCGTACCTTCGCTGGCGCCGCTCAGACCTTGTGATTGATCTGGCCGTACGGCGGATCGAGCGGCTTGCCCTGCGACTGCGGGGCGGGCTCGTCGCTGACCGGCGGCACCGGCACCCGGGTCTGCAGTTCGTTATGGATGCCGAGAATGCCGGGCGTCACGGATGCGGCCTTGGTGATGCGCTCGACGGTATCGACATCCTCCACCGTGCCCACCAGACGCACCCGCTTGTCGTCGACCGTGATGGTCACGTCCGTGGGCAGCTCGCCGTCGAAGGCCTGCGCGATCTGCTCGCGCACGAGGTTGGCCAGGTCGCCGTCGGCGCCGGCCGCTTCGGTATCGAGATTGGTGGAGGAGCGTTCCGTCATGGCTTGTTCCGTGAAATGTCGGGGAAGGGAAGCGGCGACCCGGGACAGTGGCCGCCCGGCCCGCGTCACTTGTGCGCCGGCTTGCCCTTCTGGCTCGTCGATGCCATGTCGTGCAATTCCTTCTCGCTCATGGACTTGTACATCGACTTGGACGCGCCCTTGAGTTCGCCGGCCTTCTTGTCGCCCCGCTTGGCGGAAAGTGCCGCGCCGGCGGCCATTTGCTGAGCCTTCGATTTTGCTGGCATGGTGTACCTCCATTCGGTTGGGAACAGGGATTGCGCGGACGGCGCGCAAGCGAGGCACGCAAGCACCGTGCCCATCTGCATGAGAGAGTTTGCCGGGGGCGGGGGCGCGCTTGCATGCCGGATGGCACTGCTCGGGGCTCCCAACCGGCAACGCTATCTTGCACCCCTTGTAAATCCGCGAGGCGGCTTATGCGCCGTCCACGGCCTGGGCGCCACGCGCGCGATACGCCTGCAGCGCCTCCTGTCGCGAGCGATGGAATACGATTCCCGTGGTGGCAGGGTCGATCTTGCGCCGTCCCAGCCAGGCGAGCAGTTGTGCCGTGCGCCCGGCGATGACCAACTGGACCCCGCGGGCCGCCAGGGCCTGCTGCAGCTCGCGCACCATCATGGCACCGGTGTAGTCGAACTGCGCGATCGAGATGGCGTCGATGACCACCCACTGCGCCTGATGCTGTGCCGCCAGAGCGATGACCCGCGTCTTGAAGTACCCGGCGTTGAAGAAGGTCAGCGGGGATTCGAAGCGGTAGATCAGCAGGCCCGGCACGGGCCGCGCATCGGGATAGTGGGCCAGCTCGAAGAACTCGTCGTGTCCGGGCACCATGCCGAACAGCAGTTCCGTGGGGCGCGCCATCTGCTTGAGAAAGCGGATCAGCGCCACCGCGACGGCCAGCAGGATGCCCGGCATCACGCCGAGCAGGACCACGCCCAGCAGCGTCACCAGCGCGATACCGTATTCGCCCTTGCTGTAGCGGCGCACGTCCATGAAACCGATGGGATCGATCAGGCCGACCGCCACCCCGATCAGGATGGCGCTGAGCGCGGCGCTGGGCACGCCGGCCAGCGCGTCGGTGAAGAACAGCAGCACCAGCAGGATCGTGGCCGCCGCGACGATCGACACCATGCGTGTGCGTCCGTTGGCTGCGTCGCTGAGCGCCGTGCGCGAGGTGGAGCCTGCCACGGCGAAGCCCTGCGACAGCGCGCTGGCGAAGGTGGCCGCGCCGCCGGCGAAGAACTCCTGATTGCCATCCACCGCGTAGCCGTTGCGCGTGGCGAAGGTACGGGCGGCGAGCATGCTCTTGCTGAACGACACGAGCGCAATGCCGACCGCGCCGGGAATCAGCGTGCCCAGCGTCTCGTGTGGCAGCGAGGGCCCCACCCACTCCGGCAGCCCAGCGGGCAGCGCGCCAACGGTGGCGATGCCCAGCCGGTGCAGGCCGAGCAGGCGGGTCGCCAATGCCACGCCCAGCAGCGCCAGCAGCACCGCGGGTCCGCGCGGCCACAGCCGCTTGAGCGCGAAATAGGTGCCGAGGGTGGCCGCCGAGATCGCCAGTGTGGGCAGGTGAATGGACGAAAGCTGTCCGGCGAAGGACTGCAACTGGCCGATCAGGTCCCTGCCTTGCAGGGCGAGACCGGTGACCTTGCCAAGCTGGCTGACGACGATGTTGATGGCCACGCCGTTCATCAGGCCGGCCAGGATCGGCAGCGACAGGAAGTCCGCCAGGAAACCGAAGCGCAGGCGGCCCGCGATCATGCCGAACAGGCCGGCGAGCAGCGTGAGCGACATGGCCTGCGCCCGGTATTCTTCTGACCCGGGCGTGGCCAGCGGAAGCAGGGTCGCGGCTACCAACGCCGATGTGGCGGCGTCGGGCCCCACGATCATCTGCGGCGACGAGCCGAGCAGTGCGTAGACCAGCAGGGGCAGGATCGCGCTATAGAGTCCGACCTCCGGGCTGAACCCCGCGAGCTGGGCATAGGCCATGCCGACCGGAATGGTGACGGCCGCCACCGACAGCCCGGCCATGCCGTCGCCCCGGAAATCGGACCACCGGTACCGGGCCAGTTCGCCCAGGCCGGGCGCCATCGCGGCGATTCGTGCTCCGACAGCGTTCATCGCACACCTCCGACTGATGCCGCATTTCGCAACCGCCGCCACGGCGGCGGGCGCGGGCCTGGTTCAGCGGCTCACGGTAAAGCGCAGCGACGCTTCGCCCAGCCGCGCTTCGTATTCCCCCGGCGTATCCGTATCGAGCGGGACCGTCAGCGTGCCGGTCGTCACCGTCTCGCCGGCGGCGATGGCGGTGCCGTTGGCGGCGAACACCTGCCACAGGTGAGCCAGCGCCAGCAGGGGATCGGTGCGGGCGTCGCCGGTCAGTGCGGCCGCCACCGCCACGCCATCGCGATACAGCGCCGCGGGGGCCGCGAGCCACGCAGACGCCGCGCCGCCGGGCAGCGCATCGCCCCGGACAAAGGCGTGGAAGGCGGCGTTGTCCGCGACGAAGCTGGGGAAGCCCACGGCCTTGCGGTCGACGAAGCGGCTGCAGACCACTTCGACCGCGACCATGGCGTCCGCGATCATGGTGGCGGGATCGAACGCCTCGCGCGCCGGCGCAACGTCGCGCGCGAATACCACGGCGGCCTCGACCTCCAGCGTGAAGGTAGCACCCGCGGGCAGACGCAGGGTTGCGCCAGAGTCGTACATGCTGGTCTTCAGCAGGCGCCCCAGCGCCGGCGGCGTGGGCGCGTCCTCGCGCAGGCCGCGCGGGCTGGCGCCGGCGATCTTCCAGCCGGCGGTGCCTGCGCCGGTCAGCGCCACGAACCGCGCCTGCAGCGCATAGGCCTGTTCCAGCGTGCCGGGGCGCTCGCCCTGCGGCAGCGCGTCCAGGCGCCGGCCGTCGCGCCATGCCGCGGCGAGCCGGTCGGCCGCCTTCGTGACATCCATTTCCGTATGCATATGCAGTTTTCCGCAACTGTGAGGCAGCGTGCATTGTATGCGCACGAATCCGCGTTTACCTCAGGTGAAATGGCCTTTCAAGGCGCGGCGCGCTTTAGTTATACTACTGAACAATCAAGCAGCCTGCCGCGCACGGAACGCCGGAGCAGGCCCGACAACGAGACGGAGACACCATGAAGCTCGCGATCGCCGGCGGCGGCATCGGCGGCCTGACGCTGGCACTGCTGTGCCAGCGCCGCGGCATCGACGTGGAAGTGTGGGAGGCCAGCGAGTCGTTGCGCCCGCTGGGCGTGGGCATCAACCTGCTGCCGCACGCCGTGCGCGAGCTCGCCGCGCTCGGGCTTGCCGACGAACTGGCCGCCATGGCCATCGAGACCGCCTCGCTGTCCTACTACAACAAGTTCGGCCAGCGCATCTGGCATGAGCCGCGCGGGCGCGCGGCGGGCTATGACTGGCCGCAGTTCTCCGTGCATCGCGGCGAATTCCAGATGATGCTGTACCGCGCCGCGGTGCAGCGCCTGGGCGCCGGGCGGGTGCATACCGGCCATGCCTTCGAATCGGTGGAGGCGACCGGAGCCCGGGGCGAGCCGGTGCGCTTCACGCTGCGCCGGCGCGCCGATGGGGCCGCCGTACAGGCGCAGGCCGATGTGCTGGTCGGCGCCGATGGCATCCATTCGGCCGTGCGCCGGCATTTCTATCCGAGCGGGGACGCGCCGCGCTTCTCCCGCCGGATGATCTGGCGCGCCACCACCGAGGCCGCACCCTATCTCGACGGTCGCTCGATGTTCATGGCGGGCCACCAGGACCAGAAGTTCGTCGCCTATCCCATCTCCGAGCCGCTGCGGCGGCAGGGCAGGTCGCTCGTCAACTGGATCGCCGAACTGCGCGTGCCGGACGACGTGCCCGACACGCCGCCGCGCAGCGACTGGAATCGCGAGGTCGACAAGTCGCTGTTCCGCGACGCCTTCGCCGGCTGGCGCTGGGACTGGATCGATATTCCCGCGCTGATCGACGGCGCGGCGGCAATCTATGAATTCCCGATGGTCGACAAGGACCCGCTGCCGCGCTGGACCTTCGACCGCGTCACGCTGCTGGGCGACGCCGCGCACCCGATGTATCCGATCGGTTCGAACGGCAGTGCGCAGGCCATCCTGGATGCGCGCTATCTGGTCGACTGCCTGCTGGGCACCGCCGATACCGGCTACGCGCTGCGCGAGTACGAAGCCGAACGGCTGCCGCGCACCGCCGGCATCGTGCTGCGCAACCGGCTCAACGGCCCCGAGCAGGTCATGCAGCTCGCCGAGGAACGTGCGCCGCAAGGCTTTACCGATATCGACAGCGTGATTCCGCTGGCCGAGCGGGAAGCGATCGCCCTGCGCTACAAACAGCTCGCCGGCTTCGACCGGCAGTCGCTGCAAGGCGCGCCATCGACCCAATCCGGCGGACGCTGACGAAGCGGGCGCGCCTTTCACCGTCATTCCAACCGTCGTTTTCCACAGCCGAGAAGCCGGTCCCGCGCCGGCCATTTTTTCCTGGAGACCTCATGCCCCGCGCCATCCTGCCCCGCCTGGCCGTGTCCCTGACCGCCGCGCTGCTGCCCGCTCTCGCCCTCGCCGACGTCACCGTCGGGGTCAGCATTTCCTCGACCGGACCGTCGGCCTCGCTCGGCATTCCGCAGAAAAACTCGATGGCGTGGCTGCCCGAGTCCATCGGCGGCGAGAAGATCCGCTACATCGTGCTGGACGATGGCTCCGATCCCACGCAGGCCACGCGTGTGGCGCGCCGTTTCGTCAGCGAAGAAAAGGTCGACATCATCCTGGGCTCGTCGGCGGTGGCACCGTCGATCGCCATCTCGGAGGTGGCCGACGAAAGCCAGACCGTGCAGCTGGCCTTTTCGCCGATCGAGCTCAAGCCCGGGCGCGGGGAATGGACCTACCGGCTGGCCCAGCCCGTGAAGCTGATGGCCGAGGCGGTGGCCGCCACCGCGCGCGCCAACGGCGTCAAGACCATTGCGTTCATCGGCTTCGCCGACGCCTATGGCGAGACGTGGCACAAGGAATTCACCACCGCGGCCGGCGCCAATGGCATCCGCATCCTGGCCTCGGAGCGCTATGCGCGCTCGGACACCAGCGTTACCGCGCAGGTGCTCAAGCTGATCGCCGCGCGGCCCGATGCGGTGCTGATCGCGGGCGCCGGCACGGGCGCGGCGCTGCCGCACACCACGCTGCGCGAGCGCGGCTACACCGGGCCGGTGTATCACACGCATGGTGCGGCCACCAAGGACCTGATCCGCATCGGCGGGCGCGCGGTCAACGGCGCCATCCTGCCGGCCGGGCCGGTGATCGTGGCGGAGCAGCTTGCACCCGGCAATCCGGTCAAGGCGCCGGCCATGGACTATGTGGGCCGCTATGAAAAACAATACGGGCCCGACAGCCGCACGCAGTTCGGCGCGCATCCCTACGACGCGGGGCTGGTGCTGCAGCGGATCGTGCCGGTGGCGTTGAAGCAGGCCAAGCCGGGCACTGCGGAATTCCGCAAGGCGCTCAAGAGCGCGCTGGAGTCCGAGCGCAATATCGTCGTCTCGCATGGCGTCATCAACTACACCGCGCAGGACCACTTCGGCTTCGACGCGCGCGGCCGCGTGATGCTGACCATCGACAACGGCAACTGGAAGCTGCTCAAATGAGCGCCGGCATGGACCCCGGCATGCACCCCGCCCGCATCGCCACGCCCGCGCTCGAACATGTGGCGGACTTCGTGTTCCGCCTCGCACCGGTGGTGGAGGTAGGCGGCAGCGCGCTGGGCAACCGCCGCGTGATCCCGATCGTCGACGGCGTGGTGACGGGACCGCGGCTCAATGGCCGCATCCTGCCGGGGGGAGCGGATTTCCAGCTGATCCGCCACGACGCGCCCGGCGAAGACATCGGCGTTGCCGATATCGAGGCGCGCTACGTGCTGGAGACGGACGACGGCGCCCGCATCTATATCGTCAACGCGGGGGTGCGCAGCGCCAGCGCGCACGCGATGGCGAAGCTGGCCGCCGGCGAGCCGGTGGACCCGGCCGAGGTCTACTTCCGCACCGCCCCGCGCTTCGAAACCGCCGCCCCGGCCTATCGCTGGCTGATGCGGCATCTGTTCGTGGCCAGCGGCGCGCGGTTTCCAGACCGGGTGGAAATGCGGTACTTTCGCGTGACCTGAGCCTCGCGCGAATGTGCGAGCGCTCGCGCGCGAACGTCCCTCCCAACACAGTATCCCGATGACCGCAGTCCCTTCCTCAGGCAGCCACGACGAACCCCTGTCGCCCGATCCCGTGCCGGTCGCGGCAGCCCCCGCCGAACCCGACACGGGAGCGGCCGCCACGGATGGCGCCTTCGATCCACACCTGCCCGAAGTCGAATACGGCGTGCTGGACGGTCTGACCGGCTACGCCATCCGGCGCGCGCAGATCCGCATCTACGAGGATTTCGTGCGCTCGCTGGCGCCGTGGAACATCACGCCGCCGCGCTTCTCCGCGCTGACCATCATCGCCAACAACCCCGATCTGAAGCTCACCGAGCTGGCGCGCATCCTGGGCATCGCGCGCTCCGGGGCCGTGCTGCTGATCGACGCGCTGGAGGACATGAAGCTGGTGGCGCGGCGTGCTTCGCGCTCGGACCGGCGCGCCCACAGCCTGGCGCTGACGCCGACCGGCCGCAAGACGCTGGAGGCCGTCACGCAGGCGGTGTGCGAGCACGATGCCCGCATCGCCTCGGGCTTGTCCGCGCAGCAACGCGCGACGCTGCTGGACTTGCTGGCGCGGCTGGGCCCGCCGCGCTAGGTTTCAGGGGGCCGCGGCGTACCGGCTGCGCTACCGGTAAAAGCTGGACGGCGCGACGCCGAAGTGCCGCCGGAACATGGCGGCGAACGCGCTCGGACTCGAATAGCCGCAATCCAGTGCCACGTCGATGAGCTTGCCGCCCTCGGCAATCCGGCGCAGCGCGTGCAGCAGGCGCGCCTGCTCGCGCCATTGCGCGAACGTCATTCCGGTTTCCCGGGTGAACAGGCGATGCAGCGTCCGCTCGCCCACGCCGATCGATTGCGCCCAGTCCGCGGCGTTGGAGGCGTCGGACGGACGCACGGTCAGCGCCTCGCAGATGGACCGCAGCCGCGGGTCCACGGGCATCGGCAGATGAAGCGGGATGGTGCTGGACATCCGCAGCTCGCAGATCAGCAGGTCCAGCAGCAGGGCGTCGCGGCTTGTGACCTCGCCCGCGGGCGGGATCCGGACCGCCTCGACGAGGAGTTCGCGCAGCAGGGGCGAGACATTGATGACCCCGCTGTCGGCCGGCAGGCTGGGCACGCGCTCCGAGTCGATATAGGCCGTGCGCATCACGACGTCGCCGGACATCGTCACATTGTGCGGCAGCCCCGTTACCATCCATAGCGCCCGGTTGGGCGGCACGACCCACGAACCGGCGTCGGAATGCACCACCATCACCCCATTGGTCGCATACAACAGCTGGCCGCGCGGGTGGGAGTGCCAGCCGGTGGACGAGCCCGAGGGCCAGCGGTTTTCCATGACTACGAGCGGTCGCGGGTGGTTGTCGAAATGCTTGTGCTTGTGGGAGGGGTGGGCGCTCTGCATGGCAGGAACTCTACAGTAACTGGCAGACTGGCGAGCGACTGCCGTGCCGCCCCGCCGTATCCTTGCGGCTCCGTGGAACGCCTTTTCCTGCCACGCGCCCGCTCTACCGGACTTTCTGCACTCCCGCGGCATGGCGGACATTTCCCGCCGCCCGCGCATGCCCGACTCGACCTCTATGTCTGCCCACTCTACGACGCTCGACTCCACGGCGGCTGCCGCCGTTCCGTCCGCCTCTGATTCCCAGAGCCACGGCTTCCTGCTGCCGGTGGTTGGCGGTGCGGCCTTCGCCCACCTGCTCAACGACCTGATCCAGGCGATGCTGCCGTCCATCTACCCGTTGCTCAAGACAAATTTTGCGCTGAGCTTCGGCCAGATCGGGCTGCTGGCCCTGGTGTACCAGGCGACGGCGTCCCTGCTGCAGCCCTGGATCGGGATGTACACGGACAAGCATCCCAAGCCCTACCTGCTGCCCGCGGGGATGGTCATGACCCTGGTCGGCATCGGGCTGCTTGCCGTTGCGAACTCGTTCGGCATGCTGCTGGTGGCGTCGGCCGTGGTTGGCGTGGGCTCGGCCACGTTCCATCCCGAGGCATCCCGCATCGCCCGGCTGGCCTCGGGCGGGCGCTTCGGTACCGCGCAGTCCACGTTCCAGGTCGGCGGGAACACGGGCAGCGCCATCGGGCCCCTGCTCGCGGCCGCCATCATCATTCCCCATGGCCAGCACGCCGCGGCGTGGTTCATGGTGGTCGCCCTGATCGCCATCGTGGTGCTCGTGCGCCTGACGGGCTGGGTCCGCCGGCATGGCCAGGCCAAGGCCAGGAGCCTTGCGAAGAGCCATGGCGGCGCGGGGTTGGGCCGCAGGCAGGTGGTGCAGGCGGTGGCGGTCATCTGCGTCCTGATGTTCGCGAAGTTCGTCTATATCGCGGCGTTCACGAACTACTTCACCTTCTACCTGATCCAGCGCTTCGGCCTGAGCGTGCAGCACAGCCAGATGTTCCTGTTCCTGTTCCTCGCCGCCGTCGCCGCCGGTACCTTCGCGGGCGGGCCGGTCGGCGACCGGATCGGACGCAAGGCGGTGATCTGGATTTCCTTCCTGGGCGTCGCGCCGTTCGCCCTGGCGCTGCCCTATGCGAACCTGTTCTGGACGGGCGCGCTGGCCATCGTCATCGGCCTGGTGATGTCGTCGGCCTTCGCCGCGCTGGTGGTCTACGCCCAGGAGGCCGTTCCGGGGCGCGTGGGCCTGGTGTCCGGCCTGATGTTCGGACTGATGTTCGGCATCGGCGGCATCGGCGCGGCCGGGCTGGGCGAGCTTGCCGATATCAAGGGCATCGTGTGGGTGTACGGCGTCACATCGTTCCTGCCGCTGCTGGGCCTGGCCACCGCGCTCCTGCCCAATACGCACAAGAAGGCGGGCTGAGGAGCGTCCTGTCGCGGAGGCTTTCCGCGGGGTGTGGCGACCGCGCACGTGTCGAGCATGTCGTCGCACCCGTGTTACGCATGTGTCCGAACGCGTGGCACCGATCTGCGGTGATGCTGGCAGGGTGACCACAGGCAGAAATCGCGCAGCTTTTCAAGCTATTGTGTTCTTCCGAAATACTGTATAAACATACAGTACCAGGAAATCAAACCTTGTCCTTTTAGGACGAGGCACACAAAGCACATGACTGCGCAACCGCACGCCGCCCCGGCATTGGACGAGGGCGCCCGGCGTTCTTCGCCCCTGTCCCCGGCGGACCGGCAGGAGGCGCTGACCGAACTGGAACAACGCTATCCCGGCCTGTGGCGCGCCGGGCAGCTTGGTCAGGCGGCCAACCTGCCCGTGCTGCCCACCGGCTATGACGCACTGTCGGCGGAACTGCCCGGTGGCGGCTGGCCCGTTGGCGCGCTGACCGAGCTGCTGCACGCCGACAGCGGGATGGGCGAGGTGCGCCTGCTGCGTCCGGCGCTGCGGGCGCTGGCGCGGGACGGACGCCGGCTGGTGCTGGTCGGGCCGCCTTATGCGCCCAACGCGATGGGGCTGGCCACCTGGGGTTTGCCGGCGCCGCAGGTGTACTGGGTGCGCGCGGGGCAGTCCGGAAGCCCGGCCGCGGCCCGTACCGCGCGCCAGGCCCAGGCCGATATCCTGTGGGCCGCCGAACAGGTGCTGCGCAGCCAGGCCTTCGGCGGCGTGCTGGTGTGGCTGCCCGGCGCGCGGCCCGAGGCGGTCAGGCGGCTGCAGGTGCTGGCCCAGGCCAGCGAGGCGGCGGTATGGGTCTCGCGGCCGGCCACCGCGCTGCGCGAATCCTCGCCGGCGGTGCTGCGCCTGCTGCTGTCGCCGGTGCCCGGCAATGCCCTGTCCATTACCTTCCACAAGCGGCGCGGCCCCGTGCGCGAGACGCCGCTGGTGCTGCCGCTGGACGAGATGCCGGCCGTGCCGGGACGCGCCCGGCCGGCCACTGTGCCGGCCACTCCATCCGTTCCTGCTACCCCTGTTGTCGAGGGAGGGCACGACCATGCCGTACTGGATCGCGGTGCATCTGCCGCGCCTGTCGCTGGACGCGCTGCAGCCGAGCTGGCCTGAGGCGGGCGGCGGCGGGGCGGGGTCGGCGGCGGTATCCGGCATGCTGCGCCATGCCGTGCCCGTGGTGGTGCTGGAGCACGAGCGCGTGGTGCTGGCAAACCGTGCGGCGATGGCGCTGGGCGTGCGGGCCGGCATGCGGCGCGGCGGCGTGCAGGCGCTGTCCGCCGAGGTGGTGCAGCTGGAGCGCGACCTCGCCGCCGAGGCGCGGCTGATGACGGCGCTGTCGCTGGCGCTGCTGCATTTCACCCCGCATGTCACGTGCGATGCCGAGGCCGACGCGGCCACCGTGATGCTCGATGTCACGGCCAGCCTGCGCCTGTTCGGCGGCCACCGCGCGCTGTGCCGCGCCGTGTACGCCTGTGTGCGCGGGCTCGGTGCCTTCCCGCAGATCGGCAGCGGTACCACCGCGCATGGTGCCGCCTGGCTGGCGGCGGTGCCGCTGCGGCTGAACCGGCGCGGTGCCGTGGAACGGCCGCTGCGGCGGGCGGTGCGCGAGGCGCGCATGGTGCGCCTGCTCGATCGCATGCCGGTGGCCATGCTCGATGGCCTGGTCGATGCGGCCTGGCTCGATGGCATCGGCTGCCGCACCGTGGGCGAGGTGCGGCGCCTGCCGCGCGCCGGTCTGAAGCGCCGGCTTGGTCCCGCCTTGCTCGCCCGGCTGGACCAGGCCTGCGGCGAAGCCCCCGCGCGCTTCGTCTGGTTCGTCGCGCCGCCCTCGTTTGCGCAGCGCATGGAACTGCCGGGCCGGATAGAGTCCGCCGCCGGCGTGCTGGCCGGTGCCCAGCGCCTGCTGCTGGCGCTGGCCGGATGGCTCGCCGTCCAGCAGGCGGGCGTGACGCGCTTCGTGCTCAGGATGGAGCACGAGCGCTACCGGTTGGGCGCGGACATCGCGGCCACCCCGGTCCAGATCGGCCTCGCACAACCCAGCCGCGATGCCGCCCACCTGTCGAAACTGCTGCAGGAAAAGCTCGACCGGGTGCAATTTGACGCCCCCGTGACGGGCCTCGCGCTGGAGGTCGAAGGCATCGAAGCCTGCCTGCCGCAAAGCGAGTCGCTGTTCCCCGAGCCCGGGGGCGGACCCGCCGAACTGGGCCGCCTGCTCGATACGCTGGTGGCCCGGCTGGGCCGGGACAACGTGCTCCAGCCTACGCCCGTGCCGGATCATCGTCCCGAATGCGCCAATCGATGGCAGGCGGTCGACGAACCCCGGCCGCGCTCCGCGCCGCCGGCATCCGGCCCGGCCGGCACCCAGCCCGAGCGCCCGCTATGGCTGCTGGAGCCGCCGCGGCCCTTGCCCGTGCAGCGTCACCGGCCCTGCCATGGCGGCCCCTTGACCTTGCTGTCGCGGCCCGAGCGGATCGAGGCGGGATGGTGGGACGGGGGCCTGGCCACGCGCGACTACTTTGTCGCCGAACGGGCCGATGGCCTGCGCTGCTGGGTCTATCGAGAACGCCCCGGGCGGGAAGAGGGCGGGGAGTACCGCTGGTTCCTGCATGGCTTGTTCGCCTGACCCTGGCGCCAGGACGCGGCTTCGGTTCCGAAGCGGCAAATATGTCAGGCTGTGACTTTTTCGCAAGACGAAAGAAAGCCATGACTGGACAATGCCGCGCCATCGAGCGCGCCACACCGTCCTGCCATGCCGTCCGGAAACTCCCCCGACATCGTCTCGTCCTCCCCCATCCTCCGGTACGCCACGCGGCATGCCTTCACCCGCAGCATCGAAGACCCGGACACCGCGCCGGCGTGGCGCGACGCGATCCGCGCCGGCAATGTTCCCACCCTGGTGATCGAGGGCCGCGCCTTCCACGTCGAACTCCTTCCCGATCGCGCACGGTTCATCGACGCCGCGCGGCAGACGCCATGGCAATGGCTTGTCCGCACGCTATTCGGCGACAGCCTGCGCGCGCATCTGGAGCAGTCTGTCGACCGGACCGGCGCACCGTCCTTCATGGGCCCGGTCCCGGCATGGTCCAGGCGGCGCGCCGCGGCGCTGCACGAGGAGGTGGCACGCCACCGCATCATCCTCAACGCCCCGCTTTCCGAAGGGCAGGATGCGGCCCTTTACCGCCCCCGCTTCCATACGCGCGGCATCGACCGATCCGGCGCCGAGTTGCTGTTCCGCCAGGACCGGTTCGACGCCCAGGGACAGAACTTCCGCCGCGGCAGGCTCGCGGGCATCGACCTGCGCGAGCGCAATCTGCAACGCACGATCCTCAATGAATCCGATCTGCACCGCGCCGATCTGCGGCGCGCCGACCTGCGAGGCGCCGCGCTGCGCGGGGCGCGGCTGCGGGAAGCGATACTCGCCGGCGCCCGGCTGCACGATGCCGACCTGCGCGGCGCCGATCTGCGCAAGGCCGACCTGCGTGGCCTGGATCTGACAGGCACCGCATTGACCGGAGCCAGGCTGCACGGGGCCCGGCTGGAGGGTGCCACGCTTGCATTGCCGGACCTGCTGGCGCTGATCGGGCAGCGTGTGGACGTGCGCGGCACCAGGGTTCAATGGACGCCGCAGCGGGGGCAGGCCTGCGATGGCGCGCACCTGCGCAGGCTGATCCGTGCCGGCGTCGATCTGCGCGGTGCGGACCTGCACGGCCTGAACCTGCGCGGGCTCGACTTCGGGGCCGCCGATCTCGCAGGGGCGAACCTGAAGGGCGCGTGCCTGCTGCAAGCCAATCTGCAATGCGCCACGCTGCGCAAGGCGGAACTGCACCAAGCGGATCTGGCACGCGTCCGTCTCGGCTGGCGGACCCTCGCCGGCGCGCGGCTCGACAGGACGGCGCTGGCATCGCTGCGCAAGCCTCCATTGACGCGGGGCATTCCGGGGATGGAGGAGCAGGATCGGCGCCGCCTCCGGCAAGCCGTGGCGTATGCCAGAACATTCCCCACGCCGGCCGAACGGCATGCGGCGCTGGACGAAAAGTATCCTCCGCATCTTCCGCACGACCTGTACGGCGTGGACCTGGCGGGACAAGACCTGCACGGCTTCGACTTCCGCTACATCAGCCTGGCGGACGCGAATCTCGCGGGTGCGATCCTCGACGGTGCGATGTTCCATGGCGCGACGTTGACGGGAACGGATCTGCGCGGCGCGACCATCAACGGTGCGCTCGTCACCAGCGCGGACCTCGCGGGCGCTCGCCTCGCGAGCACCGCCCTTGGCCCGTCCGCGGACAGCGTGCCACGCGTCAGCGGCCCGGCGGCCGAGCCCGATGCCGCCGATCCTCTTCCATCCGGGCAGGCCGGCAGTGCCCCGGTCACCGACCTCGGCGCCAACGTGCCAGCGGACGCGATGGCGGTCGTGGACTCCGCCGCGATCAGGCCCTTTTCACATGAGGCCGGAAGCGGCTTCGCCCCGTGGATTGCCACGCCGGGAGAACCCAAGAGCGCTGCGCCGGCGCCGGCCACGGTATCTGCCGTGGCCTGACGCGGCGGACTCTCGCGCCTTGGCATCACGCCGTGGCCCCGGCCGCCGATGCGGGCCGGATGTTCTGGTTGCCGCAGAAGCGGTTGTCCGGGTCGTACCGGCGCTTGACTTCGGCCAGCCGGCCGTAATTCTCGCCATACGCGGCATTGACCCGGGCGCCCTCATCCTCGGTCAGGAAGTTGACGTACACGGTGCCCAGCGCGAACGGCGACAGCGCGTCGAACATGCCGCGCGTCCATGCGATGCAGCGCTGATCGTCGGCTGCATCGGCCCAGCGCCCGTGGATGTTCATTACGAAGTTGGCGTCGCGATGCGCATAGGCGGTGGCGTCGCGCGCCACGCGCCCCACCTGGCCTCCCAGCGCGCCGATGAATATCTCGCACTCCGGCGAAGGCGGCGAGGCGATGGCGTCGGCCACGACGCGAAACAGCCCGTCGTCGAGCCGCGCGAAATTGTGCGACTTCCAGTAGTTGCGGCCGCCGGGCGTCAGCAGCGGATCGAACGCCTTCTGCCACGCGGTATAGGGCATCGGGCCAAGATGCTCCCCATGCGGCTTGGCGAAATGGCGGATTGGATCGAGTGCCTGCGCGCCGTTGGCCGGGTCGCCCGCATAGCACGATGCGAGCGCGATGACCGGTTTGCCATGCACCTCGGGCGGCAGGAACGGCAGGGGCGGGGCCAGGCGCAGCACGGCCCACACCGTCACGTCGTCCGGCGCGGCGTCGATGAATGCCCGATAGCGCGGCAGCACTTCGGCCGCCTGTTCCAGCGGATAGATAACCAGCCCGCCATAGATTTCCGGTCCCACCGCATGCAGCGCGAACTGGAACAGCGTCACGATGCCGAAGTTGCCGCCGCCGCCGCGGATGGCCCAGAACAGCTCCGGCTCGTTGTCGGCATCCACCCGGTGCCAGGCGCCGTCGGCGGTCACGATCTCGGCGGCGACCAGGCTGTCCACCGTCGTACCCAGCTTGCGGCTGAGCCACCCGAACCCACCGCCCAGTGTCAGGCCCGCCACGCCGGTGGTGGAATTGATGCCCAGGGGCACGGCAAGGCCGAAGGCCTGGGTCTCGTGATCGAGGTCCGCCAGCAGGGCGCCGGGCTCCACCCACGCCATGCGTGATGCCGGATCGACTCGTACCGAGCGCATGGCCGACAGGTCGATCACCAATCCGTCGTCGCACAGCGCGGTGCCGGCGATGTTGTGGCCGCCGCCGCGCACGGCCAGCCGCAGCCCGTTGCCCTGCGCAAAGCGCAGCGCGGCCACGATATCGGCCACGCCCGCGCAGCGCACGATCAAGGCCGGGTGGCGGTCCACGGTGGCGTTCCAGATTCGTCGGGCTTGCTCGTAGCCGTCGTCGCCGGGCTGGAACACGGTGCCTCGCAACGTTGCCTTCCAGTCGTCGATGGTCTGCTTCGTCACAGTCGTCATGGCGCACCTCACGCGGTTGGATCAGCGTGCTCGACTGGCCGTCCTGGAAGCGCGGCCCCCGAGGCGGGATGCCGTGGCGCCCGTGGGCGATGGCCGGCACGGGCAAGGCTTGGCAACGTTACGGCGACGAAGGGAGGAGGGCGGTGGGGATCGGCGGAGGACGCTGGTGCGGACCATTTAAGGCGCGCCGGGGGTCAAAGTAAACCGCTGCCGATGGCCAGCGCAAGCAAAGCGCAGCCTGCGGCGGATCGCACGAATTGCCGGCCCCAAAAGTAAAAACCCGCCGCCTTCGCTACGGGCGTTGCAGCGAAGGCGGCGGGTTCACTCCGGCTTGCCGATCCGCCGCGCCGGCCCGCCGTGCGGGTGCGAAGCAGCGCGGCGCCGGAAGGCGTGGCGCCTAGTTCGGTTGGGGCCGCGTGACCGAGACGCCGAAATACTGGTTGGCCGGATTCGCTCCTACCGCGACGGTCAGGCCGGAATTGCCCAGACTCATCGAGATGGTCTCGGCCGCGGCGTCACTCAGAGCCCGATAGCGCAGGCCGGTAACGGGCGAGTTGATCTTCCAGCTATCGATCCGTCCGTCGTCTCGCTTGCGGGTGTAGGTTCCTGCTTGCGCATCGACGCCCACGATGTTGGTGGAGAACGATTCCAGCGGCGAAATGCCGTTCGATGCCGACAAGGTCATGTCCCAGTATGCGTTGGTCGAACCGAGTGCCGGCAGCGTGGCGGGTGCCTGTTTGGTGGCCACGATGATGCCGATCGGGCTGACGATGAACGCGCTCAGCTGGCCATCGGTGCCCTTGAACGCGTAGGCGCGCTGCGTGCCCTGCCAGTTGGTCAGGTCGAAGCTGCCATCGGCGTTGGCGGTGACCACCGGGCGGCCGTCCTCGTCCCAGTCCTTGCATCCCAGGCTGTTGCAGTCGGCGCCGGCCGTGACCTTGCCCGTGGCATCAATGGTCATCGTCAGGCGGCGCGGACCCAACTCGTACGTCCCCATGTCGATCTGGAAGCCGAGGCCGTTCCAGTTGCCGGTCATTTCGCTCAAGGGGATGGTTTGCGCGGGTACGAGGAAGGCGGGGGGCGATGTCGGTCCCGAGGGTGCCAGCAGCACGCCGAGGCCCGATTTGGCCATCAGCAACGTCCCGCCGGTCACGGCGAAGCGGCACGCTTGCGACGGGTCGGCCGTGATCGGCAGGGGCGTGCCCGGATCGAGGGGGGACGTCGCCGTCATGGCCTCCGCATCGATCGTCAGCATGGGACTCACGTCGATCGGCGCTTGCAGGACACCGCGATAGTTACCCGAGCGCAGCCCCGCGCAGCTTGCGGAGGCCGGCTTGAGCGCCGTCTGGATCGCGGTCGGGCCGGCGTTCACGGCGATGGCCGCGGACAGTTCCGCCAGCGTGGTCTTCGATGCGGCGAGCAGGGCCATCAGCGCATCGAGCTTCTTGTCCAGTGCATTGCCGGCCGTATTGCCGTACGCCGCCTGCAGCGGGTCCTTGATGGGATCGACGCCGTTCAGGTCCACCAGCCCGTTCAGCACGTCCCGCAATGCCTGGATGGCTGCCGCGATGTTCGCCGGCGTGACGGTGTTGTCGGGGGCGGTGCCGAACTGCTTGAAGAACGCCGTCGTGTCGCCCTTGACCATCGACGCCATCATCAGCTCGGTAAACGGCGTGATGTTGGCAACGGCGTTCAGATCCGTGCCACCTTCGACGACGGAATGCAGCATCACGCCCCCCGGTGCCGGCACGCTCAGCACGCAGGGGCGCGTGGCGTTGGCAATGCCAACCGTGAAGGTGCCGTCAGCGGCGGTGGTAGCGGTGCCGCTGCCCACTGCGCACGTCGCTTGCACGGTGGCATTGGCCAGCGCGACGCCCACGGCGGCGGTGCCGCTGATATTCGTCGTGACGACTGGCGTGGCAGGAGCCGGTGCCGGCGCCTGCGCCGAGTCGTCGCCGCCACCACAGGCCGCGAGCATGGCCGCCGTCAGGCCGGCCAGAACAAGTCTTGTATTCATCCCGTCGATTTCCCTGTCTTGCCGGGACGCAGCGTATCCGCTGCCGTCGCCCGGCTCGTGTCATTGTTTTTGTTGCGCGCGCTCCAGACCGAAGCCGGCCGGACGACGCGCGCACGCGAGTATGAAGACAGGGGTATCGGTAGGCAACCCGCAAAGGGAGGGGTGACAGGCGGGCCGGCAGGGCCCGCGAGGGATTGCAGGCGTTGTCGAAGAGGCCGGGGCAGCTGCCGGGCTGCCAGCAATAGGGTGTGGTTGGGCCCTAGCCCAAATCCCCCGACCCATGCCCCTGCGCCATCGCCACCACCACCTTGCGCGGGCCGCTGAAGGGCTCGCGGGCGTGGGCGGTCAGCATGTTGTCGAGCATCAGGATGTCGCCCTGCAGCCAGGGAAACACGACCTTCTGTTCGTCGAGGACCGCACGCACCGCATCGAGTTCGGCATCGGGAATCGGTGCGCCATCGCCGTAGCAGACGTTGCGCGGCAGGTCTTCCTCGCCGACGGCGTCGAGCAGCACCTCGCGCATCTCGGGCGCAAGGCCGGAGACGTGGAACAGGTGGGCCTGGTTGAACCAGACCGCCTCGCCGGTGACCGGATGGGTTGCCACGCCCTGCACGCGCTGGCGCGTGCGCAGTTCACCGTCGTCCTTCCACTCGTAGTCGATGCCGTGCCGCGCGCAGTAGGCCTCGACCTGCGCGCGCTCGTCGGTGTTGAACACCTGTTGCCACGGCACATCGAGCCCGTTGCCGTAGTTGCGCACGTACATCAGCCCGCGGCTGGCGAAGCGCTCGCGCGTGGCGGGGTCGACCGCGCGGTAGATGGCGCGGCTGTCGGCGATCGGCGTTTCGCCGCCCTTGGGCGCGGCGATCTCGCAATAGAACCAGATTTTCATCGGCCACTCGCGTGTGTACGCCTGCTCGTTGTGCAGCGGAATGGACTGGTGGGCAGGATATTCGGTGGAGGTGTAGACGCCCTGCGTCACCTTGCTGCGCGGGGTGGAGCCGAACTCGTAGTTGAGCAGCGGATGGCCGAAGGCCGCGGCGAATGCGCGAAAGCCGGCGGCGCCATCGACGCCGAAGCCGCGGAACAGCACGGCGCCGGTCGTCAGCAGGCGGGCGTCGATCTGCTCGCGCAGGCCGGGCAACGCCTCGATCAAAGGCGTTCCGGGCGCAGGGGCGTCGATCACGTGCGGCAGTTCGGACCGCATCAGGGTCTGGCGGTCGGGCAGGGACAGGTCGGTCATGCGATTCTCGCGTCGGAAACCATCGGGGGAAGGGTGGGCGCAAGCACTCCGGCGCTGGCCGGCAGCGCCGTCCGGGGTGCGCGGGCGCGGACCACGGCCAGCGCCGCGCGGTAAGGCTGGTCCGGCTCCAGCGGCAAGGTCAGCACGGTGGCCGCGTCGGTGCGCCAAGCGTTGCCCGCATCGGTGCGGGCGGGCAGGTCGCCGCGCGGCGTGCGCACATGCCAGGCGCCGCAGCGGCAGGTGACGAAGACCGCCTCGCGCCATGCCGGCTCGGCGATGCCCAGCCCGGTCGCCTTGGCAAGCGCTTCGCGGGCGGTCCACAGCGCGTAGAAGCGATCCAGCCGCTCGTCGTCGTCGCAGGCGTCGAGCCACGCGCATTCGGGCCGCGAAAACGCGGTGGCCGCCAGTGCCAGCGCATCGACCGGGCGGCAGCGTTCGATGTCCACGCCGATGTCCGCGACCTGGCGCGCGGGCGCGAGCGCGATCAGGCCCGCGTCGTCACTGTGCGACACGTTGAAGACCAACTGCGGTCCGGGCAGGCGGAGGGCGGGTTTGCCGTGCGCGTCGATGCCGAGCGGCACCGACGCGGGCGCCATGCCCAGGCGCACGCCCAGCCGCCGCCGCAAGGCGCCACGTACGGCGGCGAAGCGGGCGCGGTCGGCACGCTGCCGGTACGCGCCGACGCGAAGGCGCTCGGGCTCGTCGAGCGCGGCCAATTGCGCGTGGTCCGGCTCCCGTTCGAGCGGCACCGTCACGCGCCACAGTTCGACGCCCGCCTGAGCGATGGCGGCGGGCACCGCGAGCGGCCGCATTGCTGCCGGCGCGAGCCTTACGGCGGGCATGCCGATACCTCCGGATCTTGCGCGGCCGGGGCGGCTGCCGTGTTTGCGGCGCCCGACAGCAGCGCGGCGATGCGGGACAGCATGGGTCCCGCATGATCGTGCAGGAAGAAGTGGCCGCCGTCATACCAGTCGAGCGTGAAGGCGCCGCCCGCCTCCTGCCGCCAGCCGGCCACCGTGTCGCCGACGGCGCGGTCGGTCCGGCCTCCGAAGGCGTGGACCGCGCAGTCCAGCGGCGCGCGCGCACGGTGCCGATAGCTGCCGCATACCTGAAAATCCGCGCGCAGCACCGGCAGGGTCAACTGCATCATCTCGGCGTTGTCCATCAACTCGGCGGGCGTGCCCCCGAGCTCCCGCAAATGCCGCGCCAGGGTCCGGTCATCGAGCGGTTCCGCGAAGCGGGCGGGATCGCGCAGCCGCGGCGCGGGCGAGCCCGACACCAGCAGCGCGCGCGGCGGGCAGCGGTGCGAGCGCAGCCGCTGCGCCAGCTCGAAGGCCAGCAGGGCGCCCATGCTGTGGCCGAACAGCGCATAGGCGCCGCCACGCGAGAGCCATTGGCGCAGCCGGTGTTCGAGGTCGTCACACAGCGCGTCGAACGACACCAGCAGCGGTTCGCGCATGCGCGTGCCGCGCCCTGGCAGCTCCATGGCTTCCACCATGAGGCCGGGCGGGGCGAGCCGGCGCCAGCGCGCGTAGGCCGCCGCGCCCGCGCCCGCGTTCGGCAGGCACCACAGCGTCATCGGCGCGGACGCGCTCATTGCGCGCGGACCGCGCTCGCGTCGTTGCCCGCGCCGCCATCCAGATGGGCGCGCAGGCTCGCCGGACGCATATCCGTCCAGTTGGCGTCGATATATGCCAGGCACTGCGCGCGCGTGCCGCTGACACCGACGGTCTGCCAGCCGGCGGGAATATCGCGGTAGGCCGGCCAGATCGAATACTGCTGTTCCGGGTTGATGACAACGTGAAACTGGATCGTGTCGCTGTCGAGGCTCATGGTGGTCTTCCGGTTGGGATATATCCGGAGGACGAATGGCGGTGGGGCGAATTTAATGATTTGCGATGGCCAACAAGGTAATGGCCGCGGCCGGCTAAATATTGCGGCTGCCGGTTCGTCACAGGGGAATTCCCGCGAAACGACGGGCATGGCTGGCTGCGCGCCACGGCGTCGCCGCTCCAACGGAATCCAACCGCAAGCACGAGGCACAGATGAACAGCAGCGCTTTGGAATACGACTTTCTTGGCATCGGATTCGGGCCCTCCAACCTCGCGCTGGCAGTGGCGATGGAAGAACGCAGTGGCGCGCGCCCCGCGTCGCCCCGTCCCACGTTCGCGTTTATCGAGCGCAAGCCCGGGTTCGTCTGGCATGGCGGCATGCTGCTGGAAGACACCGATATGCAGATTTCCTTCCTGAAGGATCTGGCCACGCTGCGCAATCCGAAGAGCGCGTACACGTTTATCAATTACCTTCATAGCAAGGGCCGCCTCGAGGCATTTATCAATCTGAAGACATTTTTTCCGAGCCGTCTGGAATTCAACGACTATCTGTCATGGGTCGCGTCGCATTTTGTGGACCGCTGCCATTACGGCGAGGAAGTGACCGAAGTATTGCCGGAGCCGGCCGATGGCGTGGTGCGCCGGCTGCGGGTGCGCTCGCGCGACGCGCACGGGCGCAGCCACGAACGCATGGCCCGCAACCTGGTGATCGGCGTCGGCGGCGAGCCGCAGGTGCCGCCGGCCTTCGCGGGATGGCGCGATCCGCGCGTGCTGCATTCCTCGGGCTATCTGGACCGGGTCGCGTCTATCGATGCCGGCAGCGCGCCGCGGCGGATCGCCGTGGTGGGAGGGGGCCAGAGCGCCGCCGAGGTCTTCATGGACCTGGTGCGCCGTTTCCCCGGCTCGCAGGTGTCGCTGGTGATGCGCGGCGGGGCGCTCAAGCCGTCGGACGACAGCCCCTTCGTCAACGAGATCTTCAGCCCCGGTTTCACCGACTACATCTATGGACGGCCGCTGGACCAGCGCCGCCAGCTGCTGCGCGAATACCGCAATACGAACTATTCGGTGGTGGACCTGGACCTGATCGAGCGCATCTACCAGCTGTTCTACCAGCAGAAGGTCACGGGTGAAGCGCGGCACGCGCTGCTGACCATGCGGGAGGTGGACCAGGCGGCCGCGCAGGACGACGGCATTGCCTGCGCGCTGCGCGAGCGCACCGGTGGTGGCATCGAGCGCCATGTGTTCGACATGGTGGTGCTGGCCACCGGATACTGCCGCGATGCGCACGAGCGGGTGCTGGCGCCGCTCGCGCCGCTGCTCTCCGGCGCGTTCCATGTGGACCGGCACTACCGCCTGCATACCTCGGCGCTGTGCCTGCCGCAGATCTTCCTGCAAGGCTCGTGCGAGGACAGCCATGGGTTGAGCGACACGCTGCTGTCGGTCTTGTCGATGCGATCGCAGGAAATCGCCGAGGCCATGTTCTGCCCTGCCGACGAGGCGCCACGGCGCGCGGAACGGGACACTGGCCCGGTGCGGGAGCGGGACGCGGTGCTGTTGGATGCGGCAATGGATGCCGCCGGGGCGGGCCCGCTCGGCGCGCGCCGCTAGCGGAGCCGCTGCGCGCCTGCCGTCCGCTGTGCGCGGGCGCTATTTGGGCATGTCGCCAGACTGCGCGCGCGCGAGCACCGCTTCCAGCGCGGGCAGGTCGAGCGGCTTGACCAGATGGCAATGGAAACCCGCCTGGCGGGTGCGCTCCAGGTCGCCCTGTTGGCCGAAGCCTGTCATCGCGGCGAACAGGGTGTCGGACAGGCGCGGCTTCGCCCGCAGCGATCGCATCACCGCGAAGCCGTCGATGATAGGCATGGCAAGGTCGATCAGCGCGACATGGGGGACGAAGTCGCTGGCGATGTCCAGCGCTGCCTCGCCGTCGTAGGCGATCCGCACCTGATGGCCCTTGAGCTCCAGCAGCATGCCCAGGCTGTCCGCGGAGTCGCGGTTGTCGTCCACCACCAGTACGTTCAACATCGAAATGGGCTCCCGTGCGCCGGCCTTGGAGCCCGCGTGCATGCCGGTTCGCGTGGCCAGGGGCAGCGGCAGGCGGACCGTAAACGTGCTGCCGTGGCCGGGCCCCGCGCTGTGCGCGGAGATGCTGCCGCCATGCAGCTCCACCAGCGAGCGGCACAGCGACAGGCCGATACCCAGGCCGCCTTCGCCGGGGTCCTGCCAGCGCCGCTCCTGGACGAAGAGATTGAAGATGGAATCCAGCGCGTTGTGCGAGATGCCGCGGCCGTGGTCGGTCACATGGAGCAGCACGGCCCGCTCCTCCACCACGCCGCGGATCAGGATGGTGCTGCCTACCGGCGAGAACTTGGAAGCGTTCTGCAGCAGGTTCTGCACCACCTGCACGAGCCGTGTCATATCCCCGCGCAACTGGATGGGTCCGGGTGGCAGGTCTACCTCCACCTCCTGCTCGCGGCTCTGGATGGCGACATGCGCGGCTTCGATGCCGCGCATCACGAACTCGGCCACCTCGACGGAGGCCAGCCGCAATTCGATCTTGCCGGAGGTGATGCGGCCCACGTCGAGCAGATCGTCGACCAGCCGCGTCAGGTGGCCGATCTGCCGGTCGATCACGTCCCGGCAATAGGCCATGGTGGTGCTCAGCGCCGGCTCCAGCCGCAGCGTGTTGATCGCGTTGCGCACCGGCGCGAGGGGATTGCGCAACTCGTGCGACAGGGTGGCGAGGAATTCGCTCATGCGCTGGCTGGACTCCTCCAACTCGACGAGCCGCTTGCGCTCGCTCATGTCGCGCGTCACCTTGGCAAACCCGCGCAGTTCGTTGGCGTCGTCGTACACCGCGGTAATGGTAACGCTGGCCCAGAACAGCGTGCCGTCCTTCCTGACGCGCCAGCCCTCGTACTCCATGCGGCCCGTTTCGCGGGCCACGGCCAGTTCGCGCGCCGGCCGTCCGGCCGCCACGTCTTCCGCCGTGTAGAAGATCGACGCGGGGCGGCCTATCACCTCGTCCCGCGGGTAACCCTTGATGGAGGCCGCGCCGGCGTTCCAGCTCATCACGTTGCCGGCCGGGTCGAGCATGAAGATGGCGTAGTCCTTGACGCCTTCCACCAGCAGGCGGAGGACTTCCTCGCTCTGGCGCAGCGCATATTCGGCGCGGCGCCGCTCCGTCAGGTCGCGGGTGATCTTCAGGAAGCCGATCAGCTCGCCGGCGTCGTTGCGCAGCGCGGTGATGATGACGTTGGCCCAGAAATGCGAGCCGTCCTTGCGCACGCGCCAGCCTTCGTCCTCGAAGCGGCCCTGCGCGGCGGCGACGCGCAGCTCGTAGTCCGGCCAGCCGCTCTCCACCGCGGTTGGCGTATAAAAGCGCGAGAAGTGCTCGCCGATGATTTCGTGCTCGGCATAGCCCTTCATCTTGCTGGCGCCCAGGTTCCAACTGCTGATATAGCCGTTGGCATCCAGCGTGAAGATGGCGTAGTCCTCGACGGCGGCGACCAGGGCCTGGTAGGTCAGTTGGGTAACGTCGGACTGGATCAGTTGACGGGGCTGGGAGGAGGCGGTTGCTGGGGGCGTCCCGGCGTGGCCTTCGGGGGCCGATTCTTCCGGTGTCATGGCGCTTTAACCTGATGGTATTTTCGCTAAGGATACACCGGGGACTTTCGTGGCGGTCCGCCAATGCCGTTTGGTCCGGCCTACGTGCCGCAGGCCGCGGATTCGCTTGCAAGCGAATCCCTTCTCGTCGCGTGCGTGAGCCGCGCAGGCGGCTCACTCCACTCGGCCAAATAAAAAAGCCTGCTCGCGCAGGCTTTCCTATTTGGCGGAGTGGACGGGACTCGCCTACGTGCCGCAGGCCGCGGATTCGCTTGCAAGCGAATCCCTTCTCGCCCCGCGCGTGAGCCGCGCAGGCGGCTCACTCCACTCCGCCAAATAAAAAAGCCTGCTTGCGCAGGCTTTCCTATTTGGCGGAGTGGACGGGACTCGAACCCGCGACCCCCGGCGTGACAGGCCGGTATTCTAACCGACTGAACTACCACTCCTTGTCGGCTTGCCGCCCGGCTTGGCTGCCGGGTCAGCGACTGAACGTGCATCACGCTCAGATATCTGGCGTCCCCTAGGGGATTCGAACCCCTGTACTCACCGTGAAAGGGTGATGTCCTAGGCCTCTAGACGAAGGGGACTAAAACTGTCTCGCGCTGACGCGCTGTTTTGCGTCGCGAGGGGCGCAAGTATAACGCCGTTTTTTTGCGGTGGGAAGAAAATTTGTCCTGCCCCCGTTCGGGCGGATGCCGCCGGCGCGTATGGCATCATCACGCAATCATTCGACTAGAGGCCACCAAGATGCAACTGCAGGATACGCACAGCAAAGTCATTGGATACCTGTTGTGGATTTTCGGCTTTACGGGCTCGCACCGCTTCTATTACGGCAAGCCCGTGACCGGCACGATCTGGTTCTTCACGCTCGGCCTGCTTGGCGTGGGCTGGCTGATCGACCTGTTCCTGATCCCGGGCATGGACCGCGCCGCCGATCGCCGCTTCGCATCGGGCCGCGTGGACTACAACATCGCCTGGATCCTGCTGACGTTCCTGGGCATCTTCGGCCTGCATCGCATGTACATGGGCAAATGGCTGACCGGCCTGCTGTACCTGCTGACCGGCGGCCTGTTCCTGGTGGGCGTGCTGTACGACTTCTGGACGCTGAACGAGCAGGTCTCGGACAAGAACCGCGCCGGCATGTTCGCCTGATCTTGCGCGCATGGACGGAAAAGGGCGGCCGCAAGGCCGCCCTTTCCTTTTGCGCCGCGGCAACCCTTACTGGTTCTTCATCGCCTCGGACAGGCGCTTGATGATCTCGCCCTCGCTCTTGAAGGCTTTTTGCGCATAGGCGTCGTATTGCTGCGGGCCCATGTAGTTGGTGACCATGCCGAACTGGCCGGTCACGTTCAGCAGCCGCTGGTCCTTCAGCGCATTGCGGAAGGCGTCGTCCAGCCGCTTGACCACCTCGGGCTTCATGCCGGCCGGGCCGACGATGCCGAAGGGCGAGTTGGACCAGACGTTGTAGCCGATCTCCTTGAGCGTCGGGGCGTTGGGGAAGTCCGCCGCGCGCTTTTCAGACAGCGTGGCGAGCACGCGCAGCTGCCCGTTCTGCACGTAGGGCAGCAGGGTGTTCGACAGCACGGCGACATCGGTGGAGCCGCCCAGCAATGCGGTGATCGCTTCGGCGTCGCCCTTGTACGGCACGTGGGTCCAGTTCGACTGCGTCACGCGCGCCAGTTCCGAGATGGTCAGGTGCTGGCTGCCGTAGATGCCGGTGGTGCCGTAGGAGATGCCCTTCTTCGATGCCTTGGCGTCGGCCATCAGCTCCTGCATGGTCTGCCACTTGGCATCGGTCTTGACCGCCACGGCGAAGTTGTAGTCCGCCACCATCGAGATATAGGTCAGGTCCTTCAGCGGGTCGTAGCGCATCTTCTGCACGTGCGGCAGGCGGAAGATCACGACCGGCGCCATCGACAGCGTATAGCCGTCCGGCTCGGTGGTGACCATCTGCGTGGCGCCCAGCGTGCCGCTGACGCCGGGCTTGTTCTCGACCACGATGGTCTGGCCCAGCTCGCGGCCGGCGGCGTCGGCCAGTGCGCGCGCGACCTGGTCGGTCACGCCGCCCGCGCCATAGGGCACGATCAGCCGGATCGGGCGGTTGGGAAAATCCTGCGCGGTCGCGGCGAGCGGGCCGAGGGCGGTGGCCGTGCAGGCCGCGGCCGCGACGAAGCGGATGAAATGACGTCGTTGCATGGTGTCTCCGGATGGGCGGGCCGGATCGTCCGATGTCGGATCGTCCGGCGTTGTCGTGTGGTCGCGGTGCAGGACTGCGGCCGCTGGCAGCAGTATGCCGCGCCGCGTTTGCGGCGGTGCATCGAGCCGGGTTATTCCCTAGGGGCGCGGGTGCCCGGCGTCCTGCATGGCGGTACATGTATGAGACATGAGGCGCGAAGTCCGTCGGCCGGCCGGCCGACGCCGGCGCCGGCGTCCCGGCGCTGCCGCGGTACGTTACGATCGCGCCTGAGGCGCCACGGCGCGAAGGGGAGACACGATGACAGGGCGCGCGGCCGGCACGGACAAGGGGCTTCGGGGCATTGCGATGTTCGAGGCGGCCAAGGGCCTGCTGGTGATCGTGGCCGGCCTGGGGCTGGTCGCGCTGCTGCACCGCGATGCGCAGGCCATCGCCGAAGCCATCGTCAGCCGCTACCACCTCAATCCGGCCAGCCGCTATCCGACCATCTTCCTGTCCCTGGCCGCCCATCCCAATGACCCGCGGCTGTGGGCCATCGGCGCCTCGGCGCTGGTGTACGCCGGCATGCGGCTCACCGAGGCGTATGGCCTGTGGCACCAGCGCGCCTGGGCCAGCTGGCTGGGCGTATGGTCGGGCGCCATCTATATCCCCGTGGAACTTTACGAAGCGATTGCGCATCCGACTTTCATCCACATCGGTCTTGCCATCGCGAACGCGGCCATCGTGGCGTATCTTGTGATGAGCCTCGCGCGACGCCGCCGCGCCGCCGCGCCCTCGCGTGTCAGGACCGAGGATTCGCTGTCCGAGCCAACCGACCCATAACAAGAGACGATCGCCATGCCCATTTCCCAGGAACGCCCCCGGCATTTCTCGATGATCCGCGAACTCGCGCTGGCCGATGTCTTTACCCTGGCCAACGCGGCCTGCGGCATGGGTTCGGTGTTCTACGCGATGTTCTATCTGGTCAGCCAGGATCTGAGGGATTTCTATATCGCCGCCGCGCTGGCCCCGGCGGCCTTCTTCTTCGACGTGGTCGACGGCCGCGTCGCGCGCTGGCGGCACGCGCATTCGGCGCTGGGGCGCGAGCTCGATTCGCTGTCGGACATCATCTCGTTCGGCGTCGGTCCGGCCACGCTGGCGTTCGCCGCCGGCATGCGCGGCGGCTGGGATCTGGCGGCGCTGATCTACTTCGTCTGCTGCGGCGTGAGCCGGCTGGCGCGCTTCAATGTCACGGCGGAGAGCCTGTCCGAAGGCGGCGACAAGGTGAAGTATTTCGAAGGCACGCCGATCCCCTCCAGCGTGCTGCTGACCGGCGTGCTGGCCGTGTGCGCATGGCAGGGCAGGCTGGGCGACGACCTGTACGGCGGGGTGTGGACCATCGGCCCGGCCGAGCTGCATCCCCTGTCGCTGCTGTTCGTGCTGTCGGGCTCGCTGATGATCAGCAAGACGCTGCGCATCCCCAAGTTCTGACCATTGCCAAACGGCATTCCCGGCGCTACGTGCCTTCGGTCCAGGGCGACAGCAGCGCCACCATCGCGGCATGCAACTCGTGGGCGACCACCGGCTTGTGCAGCAGCACCGCCCCGCTGGCATGCACGCTGCGCAGGCGGTCACGCGCCGTGTCGCCCGTGATGACGATGGCGGGTACCGCGTGGCCCAGCGCCGCGCGCAGCGCCGCGATCGCCTGGACCCCGTCGCGATTGCCGCGCAGGCGGTAGTCCGCGACGATCAGGTCGGGCGTGAAGCCTTCCAGCTCGATCAGTGCGTCGTCCTCCGATTCCGCCGTGCGGCATTCGCATTGCAGGCTTTCCAGCAGATCGGCCATGGCGATCAGGATCTGCGGGTCGTCGTCGACGATCATCACGCGCAGGCCCGGCAGCGGCGTCATGTCCTGCGGACCGCCCGAGCCCACCGCCGGCCTGGGAGTCGGGCGCACCGCGCCGCCGCTCACGCGCGGCAGGGCGAAACGGAACACCGAACCGCGCTCGGGGCGCGACGCCATCGTGACCCGTGTCGAAATGGTGCGCGCCAGTCCATCGACGATGGCAAGGCCAAGCCCCAGCCCCTTGCGCTGATCCCGTTCGGGATTGCCCAGCTGATGGAACTCCCGGAAGATCGCCTCGTGCTGGTCCGCTGGCACGCCGATGCCGGTATCCCAGACCTCCACCACGATATGCCGCGCGTGCTGCCGGCAGCCCAGCAGCAGGCCGCCCTTGCGCGTGTAGCGGATGGCATTGGCCAGCAGGTTGCGCAGGATCAGTTCGACCAGCGCGGGGTCGGCGAACACCGTGGCCGTGGTGTCGCGGGTGCGATAGACGAGCCCGCGGGCGTTGGCCTGGGGCGCGAATTCCGCCTCGAGCTTGTGCAGCAGCGGCTGCAGGCGGAATGCGATGGGGTGGGACTTGACCACGCCCGCCTCCAGCTTGGAGAAGTCGAGCAGGGTATTGAGCATCTCGCGGGCGGCGCCGGACGAGGCATCGATATGCGCGAGCAACTGGCGCTGCTTGTCGTCCAGCGCGGTGCGCCCCAGCGAGACCAGGAACAGGCCCAGCGCATGCAGCGGCTGGCGCAGGTCGTGGCTGGCGGAGGCGAGGAATACCGACTTGGCGCGGCTGGCCTGCTCGGCTGCACGCTGCGCCTGTTCGGCGCGCACGGTCTGCTCGCGCAACTGGGAGATCAGGTCGATATTCTCGAAACGCAGCGCGATCGAGTGGCGCGCCATCCGGGCGTAGTTGCGCGCGAAGACGATCAGCACCACCAGGTAGAGGGGGGTGGCCAGCACCATCGGCAGGAAGTCCAGGTCGCGCGTGGCGATGAAGCGGGCCCACACCGGTACGATGGCCGGCACGAAGAAGCCCACGGCGACCGGCAGGCAGGCGGAGAACACGGCCAGCGCGGCGGCGCTCATGCCGGCGATCAGCGACAGCACGGTGATCACGTTGGGCGCCGACCGGATGTCCAGGTAGGTCCAGGCGGCGAGGCCCCACAGCGTGCCGATCAGCGTCAGCAGCGCGGTCATGCCGCGCGCGTAGCGGCCCGCGTGCGCCTCGCTGGTGCGCTCCGGCAGCAGGCGCCGGCCGTAATGCCCGGCCGCGCAGGCGATCGACATGACCAGCGCCCATGCCAGCGCGTCGAGGTGTCCGCCATGCATGGTCAGCCCGGTGGCGAGGATCCACGCGGCCAGCGCGCAGCCGAGCATGGCCACGCCGAAGCTGTCGTCGAGCAGTTGCATCTGCGCGGCCAGCAGCTGGCCCCGGTCGAAACGCGGAAATAGGAGGAAGGCGGTCTTCATGGGGGCCGGCACTGGCGCCGCCCGTGGGAGGCCTGGCTCCATGGGCGGATGGTCGTCAGCGGGCGCTCTGCACCAATCCGCGCCGCTGTGCTTCGAGAATGGCTTCGACCCGGCTGACCACGCCGAGGTGGTCCAGGATCGCCGCGACATGCACGCGCACGGTATTCTCCGACAAGCCGAGATGGTGGGCAATGACCTTGTTCGATCGGCCGAGATTGAGCTGGCTCAGCACCTCGAGCTGGCGCGCGGTCAGCATGCTGACTTCGTAGGCCTGCGTGTGCGCCGAGGCCGGGCTGTCGTCGGCGAACCAGGTGCCACCTTCCAGGCAGCGCGCGATGGCCAGCTCGATCTGCTGCGCCTCGGAGGATTTGGGCAGGAAGCCTGCGATGTCCTTGCGCGCGGCGGGCGGGATGGCGTCGCTGCCGGACGTGCCCGACACGATCAGGATGCGCGCCGCCGGAAAATGCCGGCGCAATACCCGCACGCCCTCGATGCCGTTCAGGCCGGGCATCTGGATATCGAGCAGGATTACGTCGATGTCCGCGCCGCCGTGCGCCTGCACCGCTTCCATGACCGCGCCGGCCTCGACGATGGACGCCACGCTCGGGCTATCGGCCAGCAGCAGGCGCAGGCCGGTGCGGAACAGGGTGTGGTCGTCGACGAGTAGCAGGTTGGCTCGGGCCATGGCGCCTTGGAAAACGGAAGGATTGCGGCAGCCCCGGCGGCGCGGCCGGGATCTCATGGGCGATGATTGGACTCGATTCCGGCGCGAATGTCCAACGGTGCGTGCGCCGCACCAAGGTAGTCCAGAAAGATTATTGGCGCCGCGCTGGCGCGATGAGACTATCGCCGCCGTGAGTGGTCCTGCGACGCACTCACATCACTCTTGTTACCCGCACCCTCCCGGCTGTGGGTATTTTTTTTGGGGTTTGCCGGGCGGTGTCGCGGTTGCTGGCGGTCACCCTCACCCCTGGCCCCTCTCCCGCTCGCGGGAGAGGGGAGCAAACCGACAGCATTTGCGTCGCCGCGGGTGTTCCCCCCTCTCCCGCCCGCGGGAGAGGGGCTGGGGGTGAGGGTGACCGCCAGCCATCCTCCAAACACCGGCATCCCCATCCCACCTACCCCTCGTTCACATCGAACACCAGGTTCACGGGCGAAGGCCCGAACGAGCCGTTCGGCACCACGCCTGTCTGGTTGATGCCCGGCTGCGACCAGTCGCAGACGCCCTGCGGGAAGATCGCCTGCAGCCGGGCCAGGTCCGGCCCCGGGAAGGGCACCGCGTAGTCGGCCGCATTGACCGGCTTGAGCGCGCATTTGATGATGTCCGCCGCCACCGGCCCGCCCGCCACGATGCGTGGCGCGGTCCACGACGGGAAGCGCGTATTGCACGCCGTGTCCGGCTCGCTGCTCAGCGTCTGCGTCTCGGCGATGAATTCGGTGGGGCTGTCCCAGCAGCCGTCCACGGCCTCCGCGGGTTTGTGGCTGACCACCTTCTGCTTTTGCGTGGCGCCGGACTTGTCGGCGGTATAGGCCTGCACCCAGCGGATGAAGGTGTCCCACGCGGTGGCCGCCGGCACCGGGTTGCCGCGCCACATCACGTGATTGGCGGTGTCCCCGTTCACGCGCAGCATCCGTTCGCGCAATGCGAAGTGGAACCACTGGTAGTGATAGGCCGTGTCCTCGTTGTAGATCCCCGACACGTCGAACACCGGAATGGCCGCGAGTCCGCCATTGCCGGTGATCTGCAGGCCGGACTGCTGGGCCCGCAGGATCGCGCCGAGGTCGCCGCTGGAGCGGGCCGGCACATAGTTGGCATCCTGGTCGTAGCCCCCGATGCGCTCGTTCAGGTCCAGGAACTGCGCGGCGGTGATCTGCCCCGCGTTGAGCGCGGCCAGGCCGTATTGCACGCCCACGTTGTCGAAGGGCCGGAGGGCGAAGCCGGTGTTGCGGTCGACGCCGTAGATATTCCTTGCGGCGTCGTACACGGTGGGCCGCACGCCGGTCGGATTGTTGACCGGGTGATAGCGCACGCCGGCCGGCACCACGTCGCGGAAGACCCCGGAGACATAGCCGGCGTAGTCCACGCGGCCCGGCACGGGATCGGTGCGGCCGGCCTGGTTGGCCGCGTCCTCGAACGCCTTGCGGCTCTTGTAGCCGGTCAGCGCGGCGATCTGCGCGTCGGTGAAGGCGCCGGGATTGAGGGTGATGTAGTGCGTGATCAGGTGGCCGTCCGACCCGGAGAAGGCGATCGACAGCGGATCGGGAAACGTGCAGGCGATCAGCACGCCGTCGAACAGGCCGGGAATGCGGTCCGCCGGCTGGGCGCTGCCATAGGAGCCGCCGGAGCAGCCGGCGCTGACCGTAAAGACCGGCACGCCGAACGATTCGATCACCGCCTCCTTGGACATCATCGCGGCCTCGCTGGCCAGCACGGCATTGCAGTTGTTCGACGCATGCTGCAGCGTGTTGGTGAACATCGCATAGCCTTCGGCCAGCCGCTGCACGTTGAGCAGGCTGAAGTCGAAATCGGCGACCGCGATATTGCCCTGCGCGGCGCCCTGCACATACCAGCCGCCCGTGCAGCCGAATCCTTCGACGGCGATCAGCCGGCGGTTCCATGCCTTCGGCGGCTTGAGCGGCGTGGGGCTGGATTCCTTGGTCGGATCGTGCAGCACGGCATTCTGGTAGATGCCGCGGTTGACCGTACCGGTCTCCACGCGCACCACGAACGGCACAGTGCGCCCGTCGAGGGTGGTGACTTCCGCCACGTCGGCGGGCAGGGCACTGGTGTCCGCCAGAGGCAGCAGCGCACCGCCCGCGGCGGGCCGATAGAGGTATTGCACGCGCGTCTGCACCGAGCAGTTGGCATCGAGCGGCGGCCCCAGACGCGAGCCGTCCGGCAGCACGAAGCTTTCGGTCTGGCAGATGTATGGGCTCTGCCAGGGCCCCGAGATGACCGGTCCGGTAATGGGATAGTTGGTCATGACCAGCGAGGCGGAGGCGCGGCCCATGCTGGCGACCATCGTGTTGGCGCCTTCGGCCAGTCCGCTCACCACCGCCTGCAGGTGGCGGGGGTCGTCCAGGACCGGCCGGAACTGCGAGGTGATCTCGTTGCCGTTGACGGTGACCTTCAACGGCCGCGTGTCCAGGTTGATCTCGCGCGGCAGCGCAATATCGATCAGGGCGTTGCCGCCGGTCACGTACTCGGGTTTGGAGGAGAGCAACTGAATGGTGGGCGCGAGGTCGGGATCGTCGTCCCCGTCGTTGCCGCCGCATCCGGACAGCGCGCCGGCCAGCAGGGCCATGGCCGCGAGGGGCGCGATGGACGCAAGGCGCGTCCTCCCACGAAATCCGTCGAGGATGCTCATGTCGTCGTCTCCAATGTCTTATCAATTGGCACAGCGGCGTCGCGCATCGCTACGCGTGTGAGCGCCGCAGGATAAGAAGCACGGTTACGACGAGCTTAGTGTTCGCGCCCTCCGAACACAATGTCGCGATGGGCTGCGTGGCGCAAAAAAAAGACGCCCTCGCGGGCGTCCGGCCGGTGCGGCATGGGCCCCGCTAGGCCGGCGTCGCTTCGATGCGAAGCGGCATCGCGCCGTCGTCCGCGGCAAGGCGCGCGGAGGATCGGCCCGCCGTGCCGTTCAGGCGGAAGAACGCTACCGCCTCGCGCAACTGTTGGCCCTGTTCCTGCAGCGACAGCGATGCGGCCGCCGCCTGCTCGACCAGCGTGGCGTTCTGCTGGGTCACCTGGTCGATCTGCGCGATGGCCTGGTTGACCTGCTCGATGCCACGAGCCTGTTCGACCGAGGCGCTGGCGATTTCCCCCACCATGCCGGTGACCCGGGACACCGCGCGCGTCACCGCGGCCATGGTGTCGCCCGCTTCGCCGGCGAGCGTCGTGCCGGTCTGCACCTGCACCAGCGAGGCGGCGATCAGATCCTTGATCTCCTTGGCGGCGGAAGAGGAGCGCTGCGCGAGGCTGCGCACTTCGCTCGCCACCACGGCGAAGCCGCGTCCCTGTTCGCCTGCGCGGGCCGCTTCCACCGCGGCGTTCAGCGCGAGGATGTTGGTCTGGAAGGCAATGCCCTCGATCATGCCGGTGATGTCGGCGATCTTCGCCGAGCTGCCGCTGATGTCCTGCATCGTGTCGACGACGCGCCCGACCGCCGCACTGCCGGTTTCCGCGATGCCGGCCGCCTCGCGCGCCAGTTCATTGGCCTGGCGGGCGTTGTCGTTGCTCTGCTTCACGGTGGCCGTCAGCTGCTCCATGCTGGCGGCCGTTTCCTCCAGCGAGGCGGCCTGCTCCTCGGTGCGCTGGCTCAGGTCCGCATTGCCGGTCGCGATCTGCGTCGACGCGCTTGCCACGTTGCCGCTGCCGTCCCGCACGCGCGAGACGATATCGCTCAGTTGAGCGTTCATGTTGGCCAGCGCCTGGAGCAGCTTGCCGGTCTCGTCGCGTGTGGTGACGACGATGCGCGTGGTCAGGTCGCCCTGGGACACCTTCTGCGCGATCTCGACCGCGCGCTGGATCGGGCGGGTGATCGAACGGGTGATCAGCAGCCCGCCGATGGCGGCCAGCGCGACGGCGGCGATGGAAATCACGATCAGCAGATTGCGCTGCGCGGTGTAGCTGTCCTCGATGCCGGCAATGATCCCGCTCTGACGCGTGCGCGTGAAGTCGGCATAGGCGTCGGTAGCCTTGACCAGGGCCGCCAGCAGGGGACGGCATTCCCGGTTCATTTTGTCGATGGCCTGTTCGCGCTGGTTGGCGAGCGCGAGGGACAGGATGTCGTTCGCCACCGGACCATACTGGCCCTCGATGCGCTCCATGTCCATGACGAGCTTGCGCGCGGCTTCCATGTCGTCGCCAGCGCGGGCCGCGCTCTCGATCATCTCGCGCAGCGTCTTCAGGCGCTGTTGCACGTCGTCGTGGGCCTTCAATACCTCGGCTTTTTCGAGGTCGTGATCCGCCTGCGCGGTCACGAGCACGAGGTTGCGCGCCGAGATGGCGCGCCGGTCGACGGCGGTACGCACCTGCGAGGCCATTTCGGCGCGCGCGTTGATGCCGCTCAGGTAGCGCTTGAAGCCCTCGCTCGTGTCGCCAAGCGCACGCAGGGACACGACGGAAATCAGCAGGGTGATGAAGGCAAGCGCGCCGAAACTCAGCAGCAGCTTGGTCTGGATCGAAAGATTCTTCAGGTGCACGATGTTCCCCCTCGGTGTCGCCACGCGGCGCGCGCGGTCGTGTATTGGTGTGGCCGAGGACGAATGGGGTGGCGGTGTCGGTCGCGTCGCCCGGCTTGCCCGGGCTAACGGCATTGTGACGCCGTTATGTAGCCTCCCCTGAAGAGGGGGGACGGGTGCTGCACATTCACCCGACCCCCGGGGCTTTGCCGCTTACAGAACGGTCAGGCGCACGTCGATGTTGCCGCGCGTCGCGTTCGAGTACGGGCAGACGATATGGGCCTTGTCGACCAGACCCTGCGCCACCTCGCGCTCGACGCCGGGAATCGAGATCTGCAGATCCACCTCGATGCCGAAGCCCGTGGGAATCTGGCCGATACCGACATTGCCGGTCACCGTCGTGTCGGCGGGCAGGGCGACTTTTTCACGGCCGGCGACGTACTTCAGCGCGCCGAGGAAACAGGCCGAGTAGCCGGCGGCGAACAGCTGCTCGGGATTGGTGCCGGCACCGCCGGCGCCGCCGAGTTCCTTCGGAGTGGCCAGCTTTACATCCAGCACGTTGTCGGACGAGACGGCACGGCCATCACGGCCACCGGTGGCTTGAGCTTGGGCGCGGTACAGGACTTTTTCGATCGACATGGAAGACTCCTTGGTTGGGTGAATCAGAGGTTAAGGTTAGAGACTGCGTGTGACTGCGATACTGCCAACGAGACGCGGACGCCCCGGAAAAGATAGCGAGCAATTACATAGCGAGCGATATATGCGTCGCGGCGGCGGCCGACTTCGCCGTCCGTCCTACAGACCCTCGGTGAAGCGGTCCCGCAAGCTGTCCAGCTGCTGCTTGATGGCGGTCAGCTCGTCCATGCTGCATGCCGAGGCGCACAACACGGACTCCGGCACCTTCTTCGCCCGTTGCTTCAGCGCGCGGCCCGCATCGGTCAGCGAGACGATCACCTGCCGCTCGTCTGCCGCCGCGCGAGCCCGTGCCACCAGGCCCTGCGCTTCCATGCGCTTGAGCAGCGGCGTCAGCGTTGCCGAATCCAGGCTCAGGCGCCGGCCGATGTCCGACACGGTCAGATCGTCGTTCTCCCACAGCACCATCATCACCAGATACTGCGGATAGGTCAGGCCGAGCGGGGCGAGCAGCTTGCGGTACAGCTTGTTCAGCGCCAGCGACGTCGAATAGACCGAGAAGCAGAACTGGTGATCGAGCAGCAGGGCGGCTGCCGGATCGGGTCGGGAAGGTTGCGTCTTGTCCATGGCTCGAACTATATATCGCTCGAAATTAAATAGCAAGCGATTTAATACGCGACGCTGGAATTCCGTTGCAGGCGTGGATGAGCCACGCGCGCCCGTCATTCCGGCGTTCGCACAAACGACGGGCATGTGGACCGATGGCTGCTGGCGGCGGGCCGGTCAAACCGCCGCTTCCAGCTGCATCGCCACCAGCAGCGTCTTGAGCTCCGGCACGCACGAACCGCAGTTGCCGCCGGCCTTCACGCAGGCCGTGATGTCCGAGGCGGTCTTCAGGTCGTGCTTGCGGATCGCGTCGCAGATCGTATTGCGGCCCACGCCGAAACACGCGCACACCACGGGGCCCGCGTCGGCGGTGGGCTCCGCGGCCTGCCCGACCAGCAGGCCGATGCGGTCGGCCTCCTCCAGCCGCGGCTTGGCGAACAGGCCCGCCAGCCATTCGCGCGCGGGCAGGCTGGCGCGAGCCGAGACGAAGACGCAGGCGTGCACGCGGTCGTCCACCAGCCAGGCGGCGTGATACAGGCCGGCGGCGCGGTCCTCGTATTCGATCCAGTCGGCGTCCGGGTCGGTCACCCCCAGCATCTCCCTGGCCCAGGTGCTCCGATCGGCGACGGTCTCCCGTCCGGCGAATTCATGGCGCTGGAATTGCGCACCGGTGACGCGCGTCCAGTAAGTCAGCGCATCGCAGTGCAACTTGTCCCGGCTCAACGCGAAGCCGTGCCACGACACGGGGAAGGCATCGACCCGCACCGGCGTGTGCTTGAACTCGGGCTCGCCGGAGACCGGGTCCACCGCCGGGTTGACCAGCGCGCCGACGCGTGCGTCGGAGCTGAACTGCGCGTTCCAGTGGATCGGCACGAACACGCTGCCGCGCGGAATGCCGCCGCCATGCCGCGCGCGCGCGATCATCGCGCCCCAACGGGTGGCCACCCGCGCCAGCTTGCCGTCGGCCACGCCGCACAGCAGCGCGTCCTGCGGATGCATGTCCACGAACGGTTCGGCGATATGCGCGGCCAGACGCGCGGACTTGCCGGTGCGCGTCATGGTGTGCCACTGGTCGCGCACGCGGCCGGTGTTGAGCACCAGCGGGAAGTCGTCGTCCGTGGCGTGCACGGGCGCGCGGGGCGGGGTGGCGACGAAGCGCGCCTTCCCGTCCGCGTGCGCATAGCGTCCGTCGGCGAACAGCCGCGGCGTGCCGGCGTTGCCCCGCAGCGGCCATTGCACCGGTTGCAGCGCGTCGTAGCGCGCGGCGTCCAGTCCCGCGAGGTCGGCCAGGTCGAAGGCGCGCCGCACGGCGCCGGGCGCGTCGCCGTTGCGGTAGGCCGACAGCCTGGCATGCTCGTCGAAGATGGCATGCGGGCCGGCGTAGTCGAAGCCCGCAAAGCCCATGCGCCGTGCCACCTCGCACAGGATCCACCAGTCGGCGCGCGCCTCGCCCGGCGCCGGCAGGAAGGCGCGCTGGCGCGAGATGCGCCGCTCGGTGTTGGTGACCGTGCCGTCCTTCTCGCCCCACCCCAGCGCGGGGAGCAGCACGTGCGCGGCGGCATTGGTATCGGTATGGGTGACGATGTCGGAGCTGACCACCAGTTCGCATTGCGCCAGCGCGCGCCGGGCCTGGTCGGCGTCGGGCAGGCTGACCACCGGATTGGTGGCGATGACCCACACCGCCTTGACGCGGCCCTCCTCGATCGCCTGGAACAGTTCGACCGCCTTCAGGCCGGGCTTGTCGGCGATGGCGGGCGACTGCCAGAAGGTCTGCACCAGTTCGCGATGCGCCGGCTCGGCCAGCTCCATATGGGCCGCGAGCATGTTGGCCAGGCCGCCCACCTCGCGGCCGCCCATCGCGTTGGGCTGCCCCGTCAGCGAGAACGGGCCCATGCCCGGCTTGCCGATGCGTCCGGTGAGCAGGTGGCAGTTGATGATGCTGTTGACCTTGTCGGTGCCCGCGGACGACTGGTTGACGCCCTGCGAGAACGCGGTCACCACGCGTTCGGTCTGCGCGAACAACTGGTAGAACGCCAGCACGTCGTCCACCTTGAGCTTGCAGGCCCGTGCCACCGCGGCGGGATCCAGTTCGCCGGCGGCGGACGCCAGCGCGCCGTCCAGCCCCGCGGTATGCGCGGCGACGAAGGCTTCGTCGGCATGGCCGTGTTCGGCCAGATGTCGCAGCAGGCCATTGAACAGCCACACATCCGTGCCGGGCTTGAGCGGCAGGTGCAGGTCGGCCAGTTCGCACGTGGCCGTGCGGCGCGGGTCGATCACCACGATCTTCATCGCGGGGCGGGCTTCCTTGGCACGCGTGAGGCGCTGGAACAGGATCGGGTGGCACCATGCCGCGTTGGAGCCCGACAGCACCACCATGTCGGCGTGGTCGAGATCGTCGTAGCACACCGGCACCAGGTCCTCGCCGAAGGCGCGCTTGTGTCCGGCCACTGCCGAGGACATGCACAGCCGCGAATTGGTGTCGATGTTGGCGCTCCCGATAAAACCCTTCATCAGCTTGTTGGCGACGTAGTAGTCCTCGGTCAGCAGCTGGCCCGAGACATAGAGCGCCACGGCATCCGGCCCGTGCCTGGCGATGATGTCGCGCAGGCCGCCGGCGACGCGGTCCAGGGCGTCGTCCCACGATACGCGGCGCAGCGCGCCGTCCGCCTCGCGCACCTGCGGATGCAGCAGGCGCCCGTCCAGGCCGATGGTCTCGGCCAGCGCCGAGCCCTTGACGCACAGCCGGCCTTCGTTCGACGGGTGGCGCGCGTCGCCGGCTACCTCGACGCTGCCATCGGCGCGCACCGAGGCCGTGACGCCGCAGCCCACGCCGCAGTAGGGGCAGGTGGTGTCGGTGGTCGATACGACGGGCGGGCGCGCGGCGGCGTCGGCGGCGATGACGGGAATATCGGACAGGTTCACGGTTGCGCTCTGCTAAGTCGGGAGAATGGGCGGCCGGACGCGGCGGTCACGCGGCGAGCGCCTCGCATTGGGCCTTGCCGAACAGCAGGCGGCTGCGCCAGGCCGACACCGGGGCGCCGGACTGGATCAGATCGAAATACCAGGGGCCGTCGCGCACATCGCCGTACAGCACGGCGCCCACCAGCTGGTCGCCCTGCAGCACCAGCCGCTTGTAGACGCCGCGGCGGGGATCGCGCAGCACCAGGTCCTCGCTGTCCTTGCCGCCGATGAAGTCGCCCGCCGAGTACAGGTCCAGGCCGGTCACCTTGAGCTTGGTCGCGGTGGCCTGCTGCACATAGCGGCGATGGCCGGCACCGGCCAGATGCGCGGCGCACACGCGCGCCTGGTCCCAGATGGGAGCGACGAGGCCGAAGGTGGCGCGGCGGTGCTGCACGCATTCGCCCACGGCGTAGATGCGCGGATCGAAGGTCTGCATGGTGTCGTCCACCACGATGGCGCGTTCGCAATGCAGGCCGGCTGCGCGCGCCAGATCGATGTTGGGGCGCACGCCGGCCGCCATCACGACCAGGTCGGCGGGAATGGCCGTGCCGTCCTCCAGCCGCACGCCCGTTACACGCGCCTCGCCTGTCAGCTCGGCGGTGTTGGCGTTCAGCAGGATGCGCAGGCCGCGCCGTTCCAGCGCGGCCTTGAGCAGCGCCGCGGCGGGTTTGTCGAGCTGGCGCTCCATCAGCGCTTCGCCCACGTGCACCACGGTGACCGACATGCCCTGGCGCAGCAGGCCGTTGGCCGCTTCCAGCCCCAGCAGGCCGCCGCCGATCACCACCGCATGGCGGTGATCGCGCGCGGCGGCCAGCATCGCTTCCACGTCCTGCAGATCGCGGAACGCGATCACGCCCTCCAGGCGATGGCCAGGCACCGGCACGATGAAGGGCCGGGAACCGGTCGCGAGCAGCAGGCGGTCGTAGCCGACCTCACGGCCAGACTGCGAGCGGACCCGCCGGCGCACGCGATCGATGGCGACCACCGGGTCGCCCGCGATCAGCTCGATGCCGTTGCGCGCATACCATTCGCGCGGATTCAGCATGATGTCGTCCACCGTCTTCTCGCCGGCGAGCACGGGGGAGAGCAGGATGCGGTTGTAGTTGCCGTGCGGCTCGGCGCCGAACACGGTGATGTCGTAGCGCTCGGGCGCCAGCGCCAGCAGTTCCTCGACCGTGCGCATGCCGGCCATGCCATTGCCGACCACTACCAGCCGCGGTCTGATGCTCGTGCGTGCGTTCATACGTTGACCCACACCTTGCCGTCGTAGACGCGGGCTGAGAACGCGTCCACCGAATGCTCGGGCGCTTCCAGGCATTCCCCGGTGCGCAGGTCGAAGTGATGCTTGTAGATGGGCGAGGCCACCACCAGCCGATCGCCGAGATTGCCGACCAGCCCGCGCGAGAGCACGGCGGCGCCCGCGTTGGGATCGTAGTTGGCGATGGCGAAGACCGCGTCGTCCTGGCCGACGCGGAACACGGCCACCTGGATGCCGTCCACCAGCGCGCACACGCCGGTGTTGGGGACGATGTCGCGCAGCGCGCAGACCGCGGTCCAGCTGTCCTGGGTGTGGGCCAGGTTCACGGCGTTCTCCATGACGGCGTTTTCCATTGGGTCCTGTGTGCTTGCGACATGCAGATTGGTATTGGGCATGGTCGACCTCACGCTGCCTTTTCCACCAGTACCCGGACGGGTACCGGGATGCCGCCGGCCCGATGGTGCTGGCGCTCGTCCAGCGTGGCCGGACGGATCTGGCCGCGTTCCTCGACAAACACCACGTTGTCGTCGGGCTGCGGGCTGTTGACGAAATGGCGGAAGCGCTGGCGCGTGGCCGGATCGGTCACGGCCTTCTTCCATTCGCATTCGTAGGTGTCTACCACATGCTGCATCTGGGCCTCCAGCTCCGCACCGAGGCCCAGGCTGTCGTCGATCACCACCGCCTTCAGGTAGTCCAGCCCGCCCTCGAGGTTGTCGCGCCAGACGCTGGTGCGTTGCAGGCGGTCGGCCGTGCGGATATAGAACATCAGCACGCGGTCGATGTAGCGGATCAGCGTGTCGTGGTCCAGGTCGCTTGCCAGCAGTTCGGCGTGGCGCGGCTTCATGCCGCCGTTGCCGCAGACGTACAGGTTCCAGCCCTTGTCGGTGGCGATCACGCCGATGTCCTTGCCCTGTGCCTCGGCGCATTCGCGCGTGCAGCCGGACACGCCGAACTTGATCTTGTGCGGCGCGCGCAGGCCCTTGTAGCGGTTCTCCAGTTCGACGGCCAGGCCCACCGAATCGCCCACGCCGTAGCGGCACCACGTCGATCCCACGCACGACTTCACGGTGCGCAGCGACTTGCCGTAGGCATGGCCGGACTCGAAGCCCGCGGCGATCAGCTCTTCCCAGATCAGCGGCAGTTGCTCGACGCGCGCGCCGAACAGGTCCACGCGCTGGCCGCCGGTGATCTTGGTATAGAGGCCGTACTTCTTCGCTACCTGGCCGACCGCGATCAGGCCCTCGGCGGTGACCTCGCCGCCTGGCATGCGCGGCACCACGGAGTAGGTGCCGTCCTTCTGGATATTGGCCAGGAAGTAATCGTTGGAGTCCTGCAGGCTCGCGTGTTCGGTCTTGAGCACGAACTCGTTCCAGCACGAGGCCAGAATGCTGCCGACGGTGGGCTTGCAGATATCGCAGCCCATGCCCTTGCCGTGCGCATGCAGCAGCGCGTCGAAGGTCCTGAAGCCGCCCACGCGGACCAGGTGGTAGAGCTCCTGGCGCGAGTACGGGAAGTGCTCGCAGAGATGGTTGTTGACGGCCAGGCCCTGCTTCTTCATCTCGGCCTTCATCACCTGCGTGACCAGCGGCACGCAGCCGCCGCAGGCGGTGCCGGCCTTGGTGCAGGTCTTGAGCGCGCCGATGCTGGTGGCGCCGTCGCACACGGCGGCGCAGATCTCGCCCTTGGTGACGTTGTTGCACGAGCAGATCTGCGCGCCGTCGGGCAGGGCGTCCACGCCCAGGCCGGGCTTGGCTTTGCCGTCGGAGGCCGGCAGGATCAGGAATTCGGGCGATTCCGGCAGCGCGATGCGGTTCAGCATCATCTGCAGCAGCGTGCCGTATTCCGCCGCGTCGCCGATCAGCACGCCGCCCAGCAGGTACTTGCCGCACTCGGAGACCACCAGCTTCTTGTAGACCTGCTTGCGTTCGTCGGTGAACTGGTAGGCGCGCGCGCCCGGCGTGCTGCCGTGCGGGTCGCCGATGCTGGCGACGTCCACGCCCATCAGCTTGAGCTTGGTGCTCATGTCCGCGCCGTTGAAGGCCGCGTCGCGGCCCAGCAACTGGTTGGCCGTCACGCGGGCCATGTCGTAGCCGGGGGCGACGAGCCCGAAGATCTTGCCCTGCCATAGGGCGCATTCGCCGATGGCATGGATATCGGGGTCCGAGGTGCGGCACGCGTCGTCCACCACGATGCCGCCGCGCTCACCGACCGCCAGGCCCGCGTTGCGGGCCAGTTCGTCGCGCGGGCGGATGCCGGCGGAGAAGACGATCATGTCGGCATCCAGATGGCTGCCATCGGCAAAGCGCATCCGGTGCGTGCCGGTTTGGCCGTCCACGATCTCCAGCGTGTTCTTGCGCGTGTGCACGGTCACGCCCAGTGCCTCGATCTTCCGGCGCAGCATGTCGCCACCGCCGTCGTCGACCTGCACGGCCATCAGCCGCGGCGCGAACTCCACCACATGCGTCTCCAGCCCCATGTCGCGCAGGGCCTTGGCGCATTCGAGCCCGAGCAGGCCGCCGCCGATCACCACGCCGGTCTTCGAGCGCGCGCCGCACTCGCGCATCGCCTCGAGATCCTCGATGGTGCGGTAGACGAAGCAGTCCGCGCGGTCCTTGCCGGGCACCGGCGGCACGAAGGGATAGGAGCCGGTGGCGATCACGAGCTTGTCGTAGTCCAGCGTCTCGCCGGTCGAGACCGTGACCTTGCGCGCGGCACGGTCGATGCCCGTGGCACGGGCGTTCAGGCGCAGCAGCATGTCGTTGCGCTCGAAGAAGCCGGCCTCGACCAGCGACAGGTCTTCGGCCGACTTGCCGGCGAAGAATTCGGACAGGTGGACGCGATCGTAGGCGGGACGTGGCTCCTCGCACAGCACCGTCACGTCGAGCGGGCCGGTGCTGTCGGCGCGCGCGTCCGCGAGGCATTCCAGCAGCTTGTGGCCGACCATGCCGTGACCGATGATGACTAGCTTCATGATGGCGTTTCCTCTGTGGAGATTGTCTTGTACGTCGGCCGCTCAGCCGGCCAGGGCGTTGTCGTAGAGCGCCTGCTCGCGCGCCTTGTGGTCCGCGCTGAAGCGCACGGCGATGGCGCACAGCGCGGACAGGGTCGCCAGCACGCCCAGCACGAACAGCGTCTGTTGCAGGTCGCCCAGGCCCTTCATCAGGAAGCCCGCGGCCACCGCGCCGGCGTTGCCGCCCGCGCCGATGATTCCGGACACACCGCCCAGCGCCTTGCGGTCGATAAAGGGCACCAGCGCATAGGTCGCGCCGCACGCCATATGGGTGAACAGGCCGAACACCAGCATGGCCACCAGCGCCAGCGCCACGCTATGGGCCTGCGCGAACCACAGCAGCCCCAGGCCCTCGCCAAGGATCAGCACGAACAGCAGCGTGGAACGGGCGTCCAGGCCGCGGCGCATGGCGGCCTTGTCGGACAGCCAGCCGCCGAGCGCGCGGGCGAACAGCGCAAGCAGGCCGAAGCTCGCGGCGGCCAGGCCCGCGCTCTTGAGCGACAGGCCGAAGCGGTCGACGTAGTAGGTCGCGGCCACGTTGTGGATGAAGATCTCGACGCCGAAGCACGCGCCGTAGGTGATGAACAGCAGCCAGACGCGGTAGTTGGACGCGGCGGCGACGAAGCTGCCCCAGCCGCCCTTCTTGCCGCCGTCCACGGCGACGCCGCGGGCGCGCAGCTCGGCGTAGTTGCCCTCCGGGCAGTCCTGCGTGAAGCGCCAGTACAGCACCGCCATCACCAGCATCAGCACGCCGGGCACGATCAGCGCGAGGCGCCAGCCGAAGGCCTCGCTGACGCCGAGCATCAGGATGCCGCCCAGCATCAGCGGCATCAGCGCCTGCGCGGCGCCGCCACCGGCATTGCCCCAGCCCGCCGCCGCCGCGTTGGCCGTGCCCACCACGTTGGGCGCGAACATCACCGACGTGTGGTACTGCGTGATGACGAAGCTCGCGCCGACCGCGCCGATCAGCAGGCGGAAGAAGAGGAACACCTCGTAGCTCTGCGACATCGCCACGCCGAGCACCGGGATCGCGCCCAGCGCGAGCAGGCCGGTATAGGCCTTGCGCGGGCCGAAGCGGTCGCACAGCGGCCCGATGATCAGGCGCACCAGGATCGTCACGGCCACGGCGGCGATATTGATGTTCGCCACCTGGTCGTTGGTCAGCCCGAACTCGCCCCGCAGCATCGGCATCAGCGGCGCGCACGCGAACCAGCCGAAGAAGCAGACGAAGAAGGCCATCCACGTCATATGGAAGGCGCGCATCTGCGGGGTGCGGAAGTTCAACAGTTCGATGCGGGTTGCTTTGCCGGCCATCTCGACTCCGTAAACGCGAAAGGCGTCCCGAGGAAACCGGTCGGTGAGACCGGTCCAGGGGACGCCGTTGTCCTGGCGCTGGCGGTAAAGACCGCCAGCGTCGTCTGAAAAGAGGCGGACCGCCGTTGGTCCGCGCCCATTCATTCGCAAGCGGTGTGCCAGCGGTTTTTGTGGAGAAGGATGCGGTTTGGCCCGATGTCAGGCGCGATCGCGGTGCGTTGCTGCGCCGCAATGGGGAGGCCGGCGCGGGGCCGGCACGGGGATGGTGCGAAGGGGAAGGGCGGAAGTGGTGCGGGGAACCGGGGGCGGGCGGCTATTCCACGCGGTCCGGCGGTGCCGGTTCGTCGGGTAGCCGCTGTGCCGTCCTCACCAGTTGCAGATCCTCGATCGGCACCGGCCGGCCCTGCTCGTCGACGAGCATCGCGCGCACCCGCTGGCCGGACGACCGCGAGCGCACGTCCATCGGGCCGGAGCCGTCCTCGCTCAGATGCCGGTCTCCCCATTGCATCAGCCCGACCAGCACGGGCATCAGTTCGACGGCGCGCCGCGTCGGGCGGTACTCGAAGCGCTCGCGGGCCCCGGGCTCCCGGTAGCCGATCTTGCGCAGCAGCCCCGCCTCGGTCAGTGTCTTGAGCCGGGCGGACAACACCGCGGGGGAGCACTGTAGCCGCGCCCGGAAGTCCTCGAAGCGGCGCACGCCGTGGAACACGTCCCTCAGGATAAGAAAAGACCACTTCTCGCCGATCAGCGATAGCGCGGCGGCAATGGAACAGCGGGCGAGATCTTCAGGGGTGGCGTCCATGTCTGCAGATTAGCACGCTAACTTCATTTGCAAAAGTCAGGTTCCTGTCTATACTCTGGCTACGGAATTTGAATTCAGGAGCCGCCGATGATCCCCACCCCCCTTGCCCTGTTCGGGCCGTTCGACTTCCTGGGGCCCGCCGACTCCATCCCGGCCGGCCTGCCCACTACCTGGACGCTTAACGGCGGGCAGCGCGTGACGCTGCGCCGGGCCACGCTGAACGACCGCGCCGGCCTGCGCGACTTCGTGGCGTCGCTGTCGCGCGAAAGCCGCTACTACCGCTACCTCACCGGCGGGCGCGTGGCGGACGAGACCATCGACGCGATGGTGTCCGCGGGCGAGGCACTGGTCGTGGTCGCCGAGGTGGACGGCGAGGAGCGCATCGTCGGCAACGGCCATTGCGTGGCGGATGCCCGTCGCGTCGGCGAATTCGCGGTGGCGGTGGCCGATGCATGGCAGGGCAAGGGCATCGGGCGGCGGCTGATCCGCCGGCTGGTCGCCTCCGCCCGGGAAGCGGGGCTCCGCATGCTGCGCGGCGATGTGCTGAGCGAAAACCGCCGGATGCTTGCGCTGCTGCGCGATGCGGGTTTCTCCACCCGGCGCAATCCGGACGACAGCCTGCTGCATGAGGCCAGCATCGCGCTCGATGCGCCGCCGCGTACGGCACTGCCGGCGGACTGGTTCGCCGCCCGCTGAGGCGGTTTCCATAGCCGGCCCTCCCGGCGTAAGGTAGCGTTCTGGTGCCCCGCCGGAATATCCACCGGCCAACGACTACCTTCCGGAGCCCGACCATGTCCGCCACCTCGCCTCGTCATATCGTCATCACCGGAGCCGCCGGCGCGCTGGGCCGCGCGGTGGTGGAGCGTTTCGCGGCGCAGGGCGCGCGCCTCGCGCTGATCGATCGCGATGCCGCGCCGCTGCGCGCCGCCTTCGCGGGCCGCGAGGGCGATGCGGGATGGCTGCTGCTTGGCGCCGACGTGACCTCGGCACAATCGATGCGGGATGCGGCGAACTCGATCCGCGAGGCCTGTCCCCGGGTCGATGCCGTCGTCCACGTGGCGGGCGGCTTCGAGATGGGCGAGCCGACGCACGCGCTCACGCGCGAATCGTGGATGCGGATGATGGACCTGAACGCATGGTCCTTCGTCGCCGTCACCGGGCCCTTTATCGACGGCATGGTGCGGGCCGGCGGCGGCAAGGTGGTCGCCGTGTCGGCGCGCGGCGCCGCCAGCGGCGCCGCGGCCATGGGGGCCTACTGCGCGTCCAAGAGCGCATTGCAGCGGCTGGTGGAAAGCCTGTCGCACGAGGTGCGCGCGGCGGGCGTCAACGTCAACAGCATTGCGCCCGGCATTCTCGATACGCCGGCCAATCGCGCGGCCATGCCGGCAACCGATCCCGGCACCTGGGTGGCCACCGAGGCCGCCGCGGAAGCGATCGCCTTCCTGGCTTCCGACGCCGCGCGCAGCATGCACGGCCGCCATCTCGTGCTCGACGGCCTGTCCTGACGACGTCTCCACGCTGGTGCGCGGCGCGCCAAAACAGGCGCCATGGTTGGGAATCGCGCACCGCGCCCGTGCTCCGTTGCACGGCTTTTGCGCCAGATCAGGGAACTTGCGCCGCGCGCTTCAGCCGCCCCCGTTGCCGCCGATACAAAACGTATCGACAGCACTGAAGGGACCCTAGATGCAAGCGTTGCTGACCCCCGCCGTTCATCTGATGGCGCGGCTTTCCATTGTGCGCAAGCTCACGCTGCTTGCCGCACTGTTCGTGGTGCCGCTGGCCGGCGCACTCTATGTCGCGCTCGACGAGCAGGCCCGATCGATCCATGCCACGCAAGACGAACTCTCCGGCCTCGCAGTCGTCCAGAGCGCGCTCGACTTCATGCGCGAGGTGCAGGTGCGCCGCGGGGCGTCGGCGTCCGTGCTCGCCGGCAATGCAGCGTTCCGCCCGGTCTACGAGGCGGCCGACGGCAAGGCTGCCGCGCACCTGGACCGGCTCGTGGCAAATGCGGACGCAGCGGAAGCGGCGGGCGCCGCAGGCATCGCCACACCGGCCGCCGAGACGGCGCGCGCGTGGAAGGCGCTGCGCGATACCGGACTGGACGGCCCGGCGGGCCCGCTGTTCCAGCGCCATACCGATCTCGTCAAACAGGTGCGGCTGTTCATTGCCGACGTCGCCGACCTGTCGTCGCTCGCGCTGGACCCGCAGGGTGGGTCCTACTACCTGATCAACCTGATGGTGGCGCCGATGCCGCGGCTTGCCGAACTCGCCGCGCTCGCCCGCGGCCGTGGCGCCGCGATCATCAGCCAGGGCGGATTCTCGGACGCCGCCCAGCAGGCCGAACTGGCGGCGCTGTCCGAACAGATCCGTGACGGCCTCGAAACGGTGCGGCGCGACGGCCAGCGCGTATTGCGCGGCGCGCCGGAGCACCGCGCGCAAGTCGATGCGGCGCTGGCGAGGCTGGCCGCCATGGACGCCTTCCATGCAACGCTGAACACGCGGGTGCTGGGATCGAGCGGCATCAGCATCGAGGCCAAGGCGTACTTCGACGAAGCGACGCAGGCCATCAACGGCGTGTCGGCCGCCAATCAGTCGTTCGCGGCCATCACCCGGCAGATGCTGGAGGAACGCCTGGACCGCGACAGGTTGCGGCTGTACGGCCTTGCCGCCATCGCCGCGCTGACGGTGGGCGGCGCGTTCTATCTGTTCGCCGGCTTCAGCCGCGGCGTGCAGCAGGATGTGCACGAGGTGGCGGCCATCGTCGCGCGCGTCAACGAGGGCGACCTCACGGTACGGATGGACGTGGGCGGACGCGACGAGCTGAGCCAGGTCAAGCGGCATCTGATGTCGCTGGTATCGACATGGCGGAGCCTGATCCGCGATACCAAGATCGGCGCGGAAAACGTGCTGGTGGCGGCCGAGGAAATCGCCCAGGGCAACCAGGACCTGTCGCAGCGCACCGAGCAGCAGGCTTCGGCCCTGGAGGAAACCGCCGCCAGCATGGAACAGATGACCGCGATCGTGAAGCAGAACGCCGATAACGCCGGGCAGGCCAGTGCGCTCGCCGGCGAGGCTTCGGGGCTGGCCGCGGCCGGTGGCGACGTGGTCGCGCGCGTGCGGGACACCATGGCCGGCATCCAGGCCGACTCGCAGCGCGTGGTGGACATCATCGGCGTGATCGACGGCATTGCGTTCCAGACCAATATCCTAGCGCTCAACGCCGCGGTGGAAGCCGCCCGCGCCGGCGAGCACGGCAAGGGCTTCGCCGTGGTTGCCTCCGAAGTGCGCAGCCTCGCCCAGCGCTCCGCCAATTCGGCCAAGGAGATCAAGACACTCATCTCGCAGTCCGCCCAGCGCATCGAAAGCGGCTTCGTACTCGCCAACGAAGCCGGCGAAACCATGACCAATATGGTCGCCGCCGCCAGCCGCGTCACCGCCGTGACGCGCGAGATCAGCCAGGCGTCGAGCGAACAGAGCGGCGGCATCGCCCAGGTCGGCCAGGCGGTATCCCAGATGGATCAGGTCACGCAGCAGAACGCGGCACTGGTCGAGCAGGCCGCCGCCGCGGCCCAGGCGCTCAAGGACCAGGCGCGCAGGATGGAGCGGGCGGTGGCGGTATTCAGGTTGGAGGAGGCAGCCTGAGGAGTACGGGCGCGGTCGTTTCCGCCGGGCGACCTTGACCCCGCGGCCCGGTGTTCATAATATTTGTTTGTTCACGTTACGTGAACAAACATAAAAAATGAACGACGGCATGGCCACTGATAAGCTTTCCCCCCGCGATCTCGCGTTGCTGACCGCCGCACTTGCCGCCCTGGAAGCGGGAACCGGCGTCACGGCACGGGTGCTCAACAAATCCGTCTTTTCCCAAGGTGCGGCGGATGCCGTTGTCGAGCTGTCGCTTGGCCGGCGCAAGCAGCGCTACTTTGCGCTATGCAAGGCGATCGTCGACCGTGAGAGCACGCTCGCCTTGGCCAAGCATCGGCTCGACGCCCTCGATGGCCCGGCGCTTCTCGTGGCGCCATATCTAAGCCCGCAGATGGCGTCGAAATGCCGGGCGCTGGACCTGCAGTTTGCCGATGCCGCAGGCAACGCCTATCTGAACGGCGAGGGCCTCCATGTGTTCGTCAGCGGGCAACGGCCGACCGCGGCCGCCGCCCCCCTGACGCACCGTGGTGCTTCCAGTCCGTCCGCGATGCGGATGGTGTTCGCCTTGCTCGCACGGCCCGCCTTGCTTCAGGCCTCGTATCGGGACATCGCCGACGCGGCGGGCATCGCGCTCGGCAGCGTCGGAGCCGTGTTCGCGGCGCTGGGCGAACGCGGCATGCTGGTTGGTTCCGGCCGCTCGGGACCCCGCAGATTCACCGCGCCCGGGAGCCTGGTCGATGAGTGGGTCGCCGCCTATCCCGCCGTTCTCCGCCCGAAGCTGCACGCGCAGCGCTTCGAGGCACCGGACGCAGGGTGGTGGGAGCACGCAGACGTCGCCCAAGCGCAAGCCCGCTGGAGCGGGGAGGTTGCCGCTTTCCGCATGCACGGCTACCTGAAGCCTGCTACACAGACACTCTACGTGGCTCCCGATGCAATGCCACGGGCGCTGAGGCGCCTGGTATCGGCCCATCGCCTCAGGCCACAACCCGCGGGGCCGGTGGAAATCGTCGAGGCATTCTGGGATTTCGGCGATGGGGGCCCGACAGTTCCGCCGCTGCTGGCCTACGCCGACCTGATGGCCACTATGGACCCGCGTAACAGGGAGGCGGCGACGATGATCCGCGACCACGAAATCCAGCATGTACTCGATCAGTTCTGACCGGCCGTTGGCGAGCGTTACCCTGAGCATCCTGCGGGTGGTCGACCGGGTTGCCAAGACCCACGGCGTCGACTATTTCGTAATCGGCGCCACGGCCCGAGACATCTTGCTGACCCATGTGTTCGGCATGCCAAGTGGACGGGCCACCCGCGACGTCGATTTCGCCTTGGCTATACCGGCCCTGCGATTCGCGCACGGTGCCAGGCCATGCTCGACACCCCTGCGCTTCGAGATCGACTCACCGTTCAGATGGCCCGCGCAAGCGGCGGGATCGACGGCGCCTTGGCTGGTGCGGAACAGACCCTCGCGCATTTCGAGCGCGGTCTGCGGCTGGCCGGCTAGCTGCCTGAGTAACGTTTGCACCACGCTGTAAGGAATGCGAACGCCGCTGGCGACCGCGGCGGCGCGAGCCCGCCATCCACCGTTCCATCGCACGGGGCACGGAAGTTGCGGCCATGGGAGGTTCACGCCCACGCCAGCCGTGTGGTTCCGTCCCCCTTAGCGATAGGAGCATGGATATGAGCACGCCCAAGCAAGTCCCACCCCAGCACCAGGAACGGCAGCCCGGTCTCGAGAGCGAGATGCATCCGAAGCCGGACAGCGGCGCGGACGATTACGTCGGCAGCGGCCGGTTGAGCGGCAAGGTGGCGCTGGTCACCGGCGGCGACAGCGGCATCGGCCGCGCGGTGGCCGTGGCCTTCGCGCGCGAAGGCGCGGATGTCGCGGTGTCCTACCTGGACGAGCACGAGGACGCGAAGGAGACCGAGCGCCTGGTCAAGGAAGCCGGCAAGCGCTGCCTGCTGCTGCCCGGCGACCTGGCCGACAGCAAGCACGCGGCGAGCATCGTGGAGCGCACGGTCAGCGAACTCGGCAAGCTGGACATCCTGGTCAACAACGCGGCCGAGCAGCATCCGCAGAAGGAGCCGGAGTCGATCGACGATGCGCAGCTCGAGGCGACCTTCCGCACCAACATCTTTTCGATGTTCCATGTCACGCGCGCGGCCTTGCCGCATCTGCAGAAGGGTTCGGCCATCGTCAACACCACGTCCGTGACCGCCTACCGCGGCAGCGCGCACCTGCTGGACTACTCCGCCACCAAGGGCGCGATCGTGTCGTTTACCCGTTCGCTCGCGCTGCAGGTGGTCAAGCGCGGCATCCGCGTCAATGGCGTGGCGCCGGGCCCGATCTGGACGCCGCTGATTCCGTCCACCTTTACCCCGGAAGAGGTCGAGAAGTTCGGCAAGTCCACCCCGATGGAGCGCCCCGGCCAGCCGTTCGAGGTCGCCGCGGGCTATGTGTTCCTTGCCTCCAGCGCGGCGAGCTATATCACCGGCCAGGTGCTGCATATCAATGGCGGCGAGGTGATCAACGGCTAGCGCAAGGCCGGATGGCTGGACGTGCGCGGCGCCCCCAACCATCGCAACGCGGCGCAGTGGCCGGACCGCCCGATCGGCTTCGTGACGTACTCCGGCGCCCACGATCCGGTGGCCCTGCGCCTGCGCGACTTTCTCCAGTCGCTCACGCGCGATCCACGGCAACGTGGGGGTGACCCGCAATCATCCGGTGGAATTCATCTTTCGCAGGCTGCGGCTCTATCGCATCGTCACGGGTACCAGCGAGATCCAGCGCAATACCATCGCGAAGGAAATCATCCGGCAGGCAGAACACTAGGCATGGCGGTCAGGGTCTTCGACCCGTTCAAGTTCGGCATCGGACCTTTGCGGTTCGCATACCGTGCCCTGGCCGCGGTCAAGGCTGCCGATGCCGCCCGCCAGGCGCGGCACGGCAACGGGGCGCGTCACGTCAGCCTGGACACGGTCATCCGGATCATGCGGGAAACCGGCGCGGACATGCTGACCAAGTACAAGGAGACATCACGGGGCGGGCTGGCCGTCAATATCGTTGCGTGCTGACAGGGGTAAAAGCTACAAGATCGAGAAAGTCGGCGGGGGCAGGGTGTTGTACGGCACAATGGCGTATCCTTTGGCGCCGGTGGCGCCAAAGGCTGCCTTGAAGTTCTTACATCCCGTTCTAAGCTGTGAGGTTGTTGGAGCAGGCTGTGCCCCCGGGCGCAGGGGGCGGAAGACAGAGCTGACATCACCCCGCTGTATCCATGCCGCCAACCTTCTTCGGAACGCACGACTATTTCGCCACGCAACGGCGCACGCTGCGCGCATTGCTTGCGGGCGCCATCCTGTTTCCGGCCGCCGTGCTGGCGTTCTGGGCGTGGTTCTCCATGCGGGATGCGTTTTCCGAGGCGGAGAAGCAGACTGCCCGGCTCGCCCGGGTCATCCAGGAACACACCCGCCAGGTCTTCGAGGGCAACCACCAGATCAATAGCCGGGTCCGGGAGGTCACCCAGGGCCTGAGCGACGCCGACGTGGCCCGGCACGAACGCGACATTCACGTGCGGCTGGCCGACGTCAGCGGCGGCGTGGTGCACGCCTCGTCGCTCTCCATCTTCGGCGCGGACGGCACGCTGCTGGCCAGCAGCCGCTTTTACCCGGTGCCCAAGGTCAATATCGCGGACCGCGAGGAATACAAGGCGATCGTGGTCGACAAGCAGCCCTTTCACGTTTCCGGCGTGGTCGTGGGCCGCGTGATTTCCGAGCGCATCTTCAATGCCAGCATGCCGCGCCTCGGCGCCAACAAGGAGGTGGTCGGCATCGTGGCGGTTTCGCTGCGGCCCGCTTACTTCACCGCCTTCTACAAGGACGTACTGAGCCAGGACCGGCTTGCCACGGCGGCGCTGGTGCGCCGCGATGGTGCGGTGCTGGCGGCCTACCCGAGCAGCACGCCCGCGACCGCTTCGGCGCCCATCGTGCAGCGGCTGCAGCATGCCTATGGCCGCGAGGGCGACGCGGTGCTGCGCACGGCGAGCGTGGCGGGCGAGGACAGCATCGTGGCGCACCGCGCCGTGGGCAGCGGCGTGCTGAACGCCGTTGTCAGCATCCCGGTCAAGGCCATTCATGCGCAATGGCGGCAGCAGCTGTACGTGGCCGCGGTCATTGCCGCCGTGCCGGCGTTCGCGCTGTGGGCGCTGATCTGGATGAGCCTGCGGCGCCTGACGCGGGAGGAAGAGGCGTATTCCCGCTGGCAGGAGGAGGTCAACAAGCGGCAGGAGGTCGAGGAGCGTTACCGGCAGTCGCGCAAGCTCGAGGCCATCGGCCAGCTGATCGCCTCGGTGGCGCACGACTTCCGCAACGTGCTGTCGGTGATCTCGTTCAATACCGACCTGATGATCCTGCGGCCCAATGCGCCGCGCGACAAGCCGCTGGCCGGCATCAAGAAGGGTCTCTCCAGCGGGGTGGCGCTGACGAGCCAGCTGCTCGGCATGGCCAGGAAGCGCGAGTACCGCAAGGAAGTGTTGCGCCTGGCGCAGGAACTGGACGGGTGGACGCCGCTGATCCGCTCCACGCTCGGCTCGCGCATCCAGTTGCGCTACGACATCGCCGCCGATTGCTGGGAGATCCTGGCGGATCGGGCGGAGCTGGAACTGGCGCTGCTCAACCTGGCCGCCAACGCCCGCGATGCGATGCCGGACGGCGGGCTGTTCGAGGTGTCGGCGAGCAACGTGCGGCTCGATGGCCGGGGCCCGCATGGCCTCGAAGGCGACTACGTGCGCATCTCGGCCCGGGATACCGGCAAGGGCATCCCGCCGGAGCTCGTCGAGCGCGTGTTCGAGCCATTGTTCACGACTAAGACCGCGGGGCTCGGCACCGGCCTGGGATTGAGCCAGGTGCGCGAATTCTGCACCGAGTGCAATGGCGTCGCGGTGATTTCCTCGCGACCGGGAAGCGGCACGGATGTCCAGCTCTATCTGCCGCCCGCCCCGGGCAGCGAACTGGCGTTCGCGCCCGCGGCGCCCGCGCGGGCGGCCGCGCGGGGCGTGGCCAGCGTGATGATCGTGGCCGAGTCGCTGGCCACGGTGGCCGGGGCGGTGGATTCGCTGGAGGCGGCCGGGCACGAGGTGCTGCTCGCGACCGATGCGACCCACGCGCTCGCCGTGGCCGACCAGCATGGCGTGGACCTCGTGCTGGCCGATGCGCGGCTGGGCGCCGACAGCGGCGGCGCGGCGCTGCGCGAGCGGCTGCGCCGGCGGTTCCCCTTCCTGCCGGTCGTCCTGATGGCGGACGAGGCCGATCTGTTCGCGATGTCGTCCACCTCGGGCTGGCCTTTCCTGCTCAAGCCCTGGAACGTCCAGACCCTGTACAAGGCCGGAATCCTGGCTTCGCCGTCGTCGCGCGGCGAGGCGCAGTCCGCGCGCCCGGGGGCGCAGGCCTGAGCGCCCCGCCGGCCGCGTGAGCGGCCGGCGGGGCAACGCCGTCAGGCGCGCATCAGCAGCGCGACCGGCAGCGTGTGCAGCACGTCCGCGACGCGCAAGCGTCCATCGACGGCCGTGACGGTGCGGCCGGTCAGCGTCTCCACCCACTCCCCCGACTCCGCCTCGCCAACGTTCAGCGTGGTGTCGCCCCATGTCGCGGTGGCGATGCGGGGACTGTCCGCGCTCACGTAGCGGGCGCAGAGCCGGGCCGTGACCGTGATCGCGCGGGCGGCGCCGCGCCGGCGTTCGAACGCGAAGACGTTGCCGGGCAGGGGACTTTCGCAACGCAGTTCGCGATAGGCGCCCTCGCTGAACAACGCCTCGTGTTCGCCCCGCCGGGCCAGCACGCGCCGGATCAGCTGGGTCTTGACGCGGCCATCGCGCCAGCCATCGAGCCAGGCATCCCAGCCCGCGGTGCATTCGAGGTTGCGGCGCAGGTGCTCGAAGTCGACCGGCCGGCGATTGTCCGGATCCACCAGGCTGAAGTCCCACGTCTCCGTGCCCTGGTAGCGGTCGGGCACGCCGGGCGCGGTCAGCTCGATCAACGTCTGCGCCAGGCTGTTCACGGCGCCGGCGGTAGCGATGCGGCGGGCGAACCCCGCGATGGCGGCCAGCGGTGTCGCCGCGTCGCCGTTGGCATCGGCGGTGCCGGCGGCGCTGTCCTGTTCGACGCAGGCGAACGCCAGGCCGTCGACGAACGCCGCGCAGGCTTCCTCGTACGCGGTATCGGGATGCGTCCAGTTGCCGTGCCGCTTGCCTTCGCGGATGGACTTCAGCTGCCACGCCTGCACCCGCTCCAGGAAGGCGCGCACGCCGGCCTGGTCCGACGGATCGAGATCGGGCGGCCAGGCGCCGACCAGCGTCTGGTACAGCATCAGGCGGTCCGCGCCATCGGGCGCCTGCCGCTCGGCGAAGCGGGGGGTGCAACGCTGCTCCCACTCGTGGACCACGCCGCTCCATTCCTCGGCCAGTTCGCTCAGCACTGCCAGCCGCATGCGCGTGTCCTCCCCGCGCTTGTGGTCGTGCGTCGCGGTCGCCAGCATCGCGCGCGGATATGCCTGCGCGCGGGCGGCCATGCGCGCGTGGAAGCGCTCGGGTTGCATCGCCAGCGTGGCGGGATAGCTGCCGACCTCGTTGCGCGAGAGCAGCCTGCCGTAGCGGTAGAACACCGTGTCCTCGCTGGCCTTGGCGGCCAGCGGCGGCATCAGTTGCTGCGCGCGGGCGCGCACGTCGCGCAGCGAAGGGCTGGTGTGCGGGCCGGCGCGCAGCCAGTTGACCAGCTGGTCCAGGGCGTCCGGCTCGTCCGGCGCGATGGTCACGCGCGCGCTTTCCGCGGCCGCTTCGAGGATCAGCTTGTCCTCGCGCGACCAGGAGCGCTCGCTCAGATAGGTGCGATAGACGTCCAGCGGTTCCATCAGCCCGGCCACCGCGCGCCGCAGGCTCGCCAGCGTCAGGTCGCGCGTTGCCGGTTCCTCGCGGGCGCAGGCATGCAGCCGCCGGCACAGGCCCTCGTATTCGGCGACCAGATGGCGCTCCAGCAGATAGCGCCGCGCTTCGCGCACCATGGCGGCATAGTCGGGGCGCTCGCCGGTCACGGCGTGCCACAGTGTGTCCAGCGCCGCCTCTCCCGCGCCGTCATGCAGCAGCGCGCCGACCTCGTTCATGAAGTCGTACCCGGTGGTGCCATCCACCTGCCATTCGGCGCGCAGCGTCTCCTGCTCGGCCAGGATCTTTTCCACGACGATCCACGGCTGGGTCAGCGCCCGCGCGACCGGCCGCTCGGCGGCGGCGGCCGTCAGGTGCGCGCGCAATTGCTGGCAATAGGTGCCGGGATCGGCGAGGCCGTCGACATGGTCGACACGCACGCCGTCGATCCAGCCCTCGCGCATCAGCCGCAGCACGAGCGCGTGCACGGCGTCGAATACCGGCGGCTCCTCCACGCGTACGCCGACCAGCTCGCTCACTTCGAAGAAGCGCCGCCAGTTCAGCTCCTCGGCGGCGGTGCGCCACCATGCGAGGCGGTAGTGCTGCTGCTCGAGCAGCTCGTGCAGCCGCGCCAGACCCGCGGGATCGCGCGCATCGAAGGTGGCGGGGGAGATTTCCGTGGCGGCGATGCTGTCCTCGGACAGCGGCAGGTCGTGGTCGCCGTAGCGCAGCGTGAACTGGCCGCGCGCATCGTCCCGCGCGACGGTGATGTCGCCCGAGCTCAGCGTTTCCCAGTAGGGCCGGCCCAGGATGGGCAGCAGCACCTTCCCGTGCAGATCCGGATCGGGCGAATGCCAGTCGATGTCGAAGTGATCGGCATAGGGGCTTTCCGCGCCCCGCGCCAGCACGTCGCGCCACCAGCCATTGTGGGCGGCGTTGGCCGCCATGTGGTTGGGCACGATGTCGATGATCAGGCCAAGGCCCGCGGCCTGCGCCTGCGAGGCGAAGGCCCGGAAGCCTTCCTCGCCGCCCAGCTCGGGGTTGATGGTGCCGAAGTCGGTCACATCGTAACCGTGGGTGGACCCGGGGCGCGCGCTGAAGATCGGCGACAGGTACAGGTGGCTGACGCCGAGCGCCGCGTAGTAGTCGATCTGGCGCGCAGCCTCCGCGAACGGGAAGCCCGCGTGCAATTGCAGTCTGGCGGTGGCGCGCGGCGGGTTGGGGTGGGGGGACGGGGAGACCGGAGCCTCTGTTTGCGGCATGGATGCTACCTCGATCAAACTTTGCGGCCCCCGGTCGATTCGTGCAGACAGGCGACGGTGACGGCCGGAAGAAGGGTGCCGGCGGCCAGCTCCTGCGCGGCGCCGTCCTCGCTTTCCGCGAGCAGGTCGCCTTCGACGGGGCTGGAACGCCTGACGGGTGTGTCGCCCAGGTTGACCCACAGGGTCAGCAGCGTGCCATCGCCCAGCTGCCACGTGGCCTTGAGCGCGGCGTCGCCGAGCAGCTCGACGCCGATCGCGCGGGTGCCGGGCAGGCGGGGCAGCAGCTCGCGCCGGCGCACCGTGATCATGGTGCGGTACAGCCGGGCCCAGGCATTGTCCGGGTCGATCGTGGGGCGCGAGGCGTCGAACGTCGCCGGGTCGTTGGGGTCCGGAATGCGCGCGGCCTGGTCGGCATCCTGGAAGGCCGGCATCGCGCCGAACTCGCGGCGCCGTCCTTCCCGCACTGCCTGGGCGAGTTCGGGCGGATGGCTGGTGAAGTACAGGAACGGTGTATCGGCGCCGCTTTCCTCGCCCATGAACACCATCGGGATATGTGGGCACAGCAGCTGCATCGTCACGGCGGCGCGGATGGCCTGCGGACGCGCGAGCTGCGTCAGCCGTTCGCCGAAGGCGCGGTTGCCGGTCTGGTCATGGTTCTGCAGGAACAGCATGAACGCGGTGGGCGGCAGCGACGCGCTGGGCTGGCCGCGGCGCACCGGCTGTCCGCCGGATTCCTCGGCGGCGGTGCGGAATGCCGACACCTCGCCCTGGTAGGCGAAGCCTTCGGCCAGAATGCGCGCCAGGTGCCGCATGGCCGGGCGGCCGCCGGCGCCGCCGACCAGCGCGCGACCATCGGAGGCGCCCTCCGCGGGCGCCGCGGAGTCCCCGGACGGCAGCGGGTTGGCGTAGTCCGCGTAGTAGCCGGCGTCTTCGCCGGTCAGCGCCACATGCAGCGCATGGTGCGCGTCGTCGTTCCATTGCGCGTCGTAGCCGCCGGCCAGCAGCTGCGCATCGTTATGGTCGTTCTCGAGCACCAGATGGACCTGGCGTTCGGCAAAGCGGGTGCGCAGGCGCTGCGCCAGTTCGGGCAGCCAGCCTTCGTCGACGATCGCGTGGACGGCATCGAGCCGCAGGCCGTCGAAGCGGAATGCGTCAAGCCAGTATTCGGCGTTCTCGGCGAAGAACGTGCGTACCTCCGGGCGGCGGAAGTCGATGGCCGGTCCCCACGGCGTGGGCACGTCGTCGCGGAAGAATGCGCTGGCATAGGTGGGCAGATAGTTGCCCTCGGGCCCGAAGTGGTTGTAGACCACATCGAGCAGCACCATCATGCCCAGCCCGTGGGCGTTGTCCACGAGCGCGCGCAGCTGGTCCGGGGTGCCGTAGCTGGACTCCGGCGCGAACGGCAGCACGCCGTCATAGCCCCAGTTCCGGCCGCCGGGAAACTCCGCCAGCGGCATCAGCTCGACGGCGGTGAAGCCCAGCGCCGCCAGGCGGGGCAGTTCGCGCATGGCGCCGGCGTAGCCGCCGAACAACCCCACGTGCATTTCGTAGACGATGGCTTCGTGCCAGGGGCGGCCTTTCCAGTACGGATGGCACCATTCGTAGCCGCTGGCGTCGATCACCATGCTGGCGCCGTGGACGTCGTCGGCCTGGGCGCGCGAGGCGGGGTCCGGGACGGTGGTGCCGTCGCCAAGCCGGAACCAGTAGCGGCATCCATTGCAGCAGGCGGCCACGGCCTCGAACCAGCCGGGTTCCACCTCCACCATGGGTACGGGGCCCAGGTCCTGGATTTCAAGGCGGGGCGCTTCGCCCTGGTTGGCGGCGTCGGGCGCCCACAGGCGGAAACGGGTGCGGCCATCCGGCAGCCGGGCCGGGCCGAAGCGGTAGCGCTCGGTCTGCGCATCGGCGCCGCCCTCGGGCAGCGCCTGGGCACCGAGCGTGGCCCACGCGCCGCGCCCCGGGGGCGCGTCGGGCGAAGCGGTGGTCGTTTGGGGTAGGGTCATCAGGAGCCTCTCAACAGTATTCGTGGGGCCGGATCACTCGACCCGGCCCATCCGCCCAGGGGGCGGCCCTTCGGCTCCGCGGGGCTCGCTAGACGGCCGCGGCCGGCAGCGGCTCGGCGACCGGCAATGCGCCGGCGCGCGGGGCCCGGGCAACGGCCCGTCCACCCGTGCCTGCCGCGCGCCGCGGCGCGCGCCGGGCCGGGGCAGCCGCCGGCTCGTTCGCCGCCGTTGCCGCCGCCAGTTCGGCTTCCGCGGCAAGGCGCGGGCTCAGGGCGGCGTAGAGCGACAGGTATTGCGCGGCGGGGCCTTCCCAGCCCCAGCGCGACTGCATGCCGGCGCGCTGCATCGCCCGCCATTCCCGGCTGCGCCCGAACCACTGCAGCCCGCGTTCGATGGCCGCGGTCATGTCGCCGACCTGCTCGCCGTCGAAGACGAAGCCGGTCGCGCCCGGCGCCGGCGCCGGGCCTTCGCCGGCATCGGTTACCGTATCGACCATGCCGCCAACCCGCGACACGATCGGCACCGTGCCATAGCGCATCGCGTAGAGCGGGGTCAGGCCGAACGGCTCGAAGCGGCTGCCATGGAGCAGCAGGTCCGCGCCGCCGTGGAGCAGGTGAGCGGCTTCCTCGCTGTAGCCGATGGAGACACCGACGCGGTCCGGATGCGCGGCGGCCAGCGCCATGAAGCCCTGTTCGAGCGTGGGATCGCCGCGCCCCAGGATCACGAACTGCACGTTGCCGCGCGCGGCGAGAACGCGCTCGATCGCCGGCAGCGCGACATCGGCCATTTTCTGGTGCGTCAGCCGGCTGCCCAAGGCAACCACCGGCGCGAAGGGATCGACCGGCAGGCCAAAGCGCCGCTGCAGCTCCGCCTTGCACGCGCGCTTGCCGGCGACGGAGCCCACCGTGTAACGCTGCGGCAGCAGGCCATCGTGCGCGGGGTCCCAGGTCTCGGTATCGACGCCGTTGGGAATCGCGCCGAGCACGTCGCGGCGCGCCTGCAGCAGACCCTCGAGTCCGTGCCCGAAGGCCGGCGTGAGGATTTCCTTCGCATACGTTTCGCTGACGGTGGTCACGCGGTCCGCATAGCGGATGCCGGCCTTCAGGAAATTGAGCTGGCCGTAGAACTCGGCGCCCTCGGGCCCCAGGCAGTCGTCGGGCACGCCCAGCGCCGGACCGAGGGCCAGCGGGAACAGGCCCTGGAACGCCATGTTGTGAATGGTGAAGAACGACGGCGTGGACAGGCCATGCGCCTTCATCAGCAGCGGCGTCAGCCCCGCGTGCCAGTCGTGCGCGTGCACAGCCTGGGGCACCGGCAACGCCGTGCGGCCCGCCGCGATGGCGACGGCGGCATGGGCCAGCGCGGCGAACCGCTGCGGGTTGTCGGCGAAATCGCGGCCGGTGGGATCGGTGTAGGGCGTGCCCGCGCGGTCGAACAGCGAGGGGCAGTCCAGCAGCGCGACCTGCACGGCGCTGCCGGGAAGCCGGCCGACCATCAGCCGCATGGAGGTGTGGCACGGCGGCAGTGCCAGGCCCCGGCCGGTCGGGACATCGTCAAGGCGCAGCGCGCCAAAACTGCGCAGATCGGTGGCGGCGGCAAGAGCTTGCGGATAGCCCGGCATCAGGATAGTGACGTTCAGACCGCGTTCTTGCAAGGAGCGGGCAAGGCCGCTGACCACATCGCCCAGACCCCCGGTCTTGGCCAGGGGCATCGCCTCGGCCGCGACGAAAAGCACGCTTGCGTTCAAGATGGACTCCGCATTTTTATGATGGAAAGAGATCGAAAAGGCATGTCGGGGTGCCGCGCCGGCACCCCGTGGCGGCTAACCGGCTGCGGCCTCCCGGTTTGTGTCGGCGTTGGCGGCGTCTTGTTGCGCCGCCAACGCGCGCATTGCCTATGCGAAGCCCATGCCAGGCCGGAGGGCCGATGAAAAAACGCGGCACCGCAGCGTTTACCGGCACCCATACGCGATCCGGCGTGCCGCATGCGATGGCAAGCCTTGGTATGGCGCTGTAAGAAATACATCGTCGGATGACACGCCCGGACCGGGGTTGGCATCCGTTGCCTTCGCGGGGTTCGGGGCGGCCGGCATCATTCGGTCCCGGCCTGCGCATTGCGCCGGGCGCTCGCAGCCATGCTGGCGCGCAGCAGCGAGACCGGCACTGGCTGCACGCGCCAGACCCGTTCCGCGTATTCCTGGATGGCGCGGTCCGACGAGAAATGGCCGGAGCGCGCGCACGAGAGCACCGACATGCGCTGCCACCGGTCCTGGTCGGCGTAGGCGTTGGAGACGTCCTGCTGGCAATGCACGTAGGAGGCAAAGTCCGCCAGCAGCAGATACGGGTCGTGCTGCAGCAACCCGTCGAACAGCGGCTGGAACACCGAAGGGTCGCCCTTGGAGAAGAAGCCCTGGCGGACCAGGTCGATCACCGCGCGCAGCTCCGGGTCGCTCTCGTAGACCGACAGGGGCCGGTAGCCCGACGCCTTCAACGCATAGACCTCGGAGGCGGACAGGCCGAACGGGAAGAAGTTGTCCGCCCCGATCTCGTCGCGCAGTTCGATATTGGCGCCGTCCATGGTGCCGATGGTGATGGCCCCGTTCATGGCGAACTTCATGTTGCCGGTGCCCGATGCCTCCTTGCCCGCAAGCGAGATCTGCTCGGACAGGTCGGCCGCCGGATAGATGCGCTGGCCGTACGTCACGTTGAAGTTGGGCAGGAACACCACCTTGAGCCGGTCGCGCACCTGCGGGTCGCGGTTGACCACGTCGCCCACCGCGGTGATGAAGCGGATCATCAGCTTGGCGTAGTGGTAGCCCGGCGCCGCCTTGCCGCCGAACAGGAAGGTGCGGGGCTGGATGTCGGCGTTGGGATCGCTCTTGATGCGGTGGTACAGCGCGACGATATGCAGCACCGCCAGATGCTGGCGCTTGTATTCGTGGATGCGCTTGACCATCACGTCGAACATCGAGGTGGGGTCGACCACCACGCCGGTGACCTCCCGGATCACCCGCGCCAGGTCGTTCTTGTTGGCATTGCGCATCCGCTGCCAGCGCTCGCGGAATCCCGCGTCCTCGGCATAGGGCTCCAGCCCGCGCAATTCGGACAGGTTGCGGATCCAGCCATCGCCGATCGCCTCGCAGGCCAGTTTGGACAGGCGGGGATTGGAGACGACCAGCCAGCGCCGCGGTGTCACGCCGTTGGTGATATTGGTGAACTTGTCCGGCCACATGGCATGGAAGTCCTTCAGCACGTCCTCCCGCATCAGCCGGGAGTGCAGCTGCGCCACGCCGTTGATCGCATGGCTGCCGACGCAAGCCAGGTTCGCCATGCGGATGAAGTCGTTGTTGCCCCCGATCAGCGAAAGGCGCGACAGCCGCGAATCGTCACCGAAGAAGCGGATGCGGACCTCGTTGAGGAAGCGGGCATTGATCTCGTAGATGATCTCCAGGTGGCGGGGGAGGGTGCGCGCGAACAGCGGCAGCGGCCAGCACTCCAGCGCCTCGGGCAGCAACGTGTGGTTGGTGTACGCAAAGGCCTGGCGGGTGATCTCCCAGGCTTCTTCCCACGCCATGTCGTGGTCGTCCACCAGCAGGCGCATCAGCTCGGCGATGCCGATCGACGGATGGGTGTCGTTGAGCTGGACCGCGAACTTCTCATGAAAGCGCGAGATCGGAATGCCGTGCACGTCCAGCAGCCGCAGCATGTCCTTCAGCGAGCACGAGACGAAGAAGTACTGCTGCTCCAGACGCAGTTCCTTGCCCTGTTCCGTCTCGTCGTTGGGGTAGAGCACCTTGGTCAGGTTCTCCGACGTGACCTTCTTGTTGACGGCGCCAAGGTAGTCGCCGCGGTTGAACACATTGAAGTCGAACGCTTCGGTCGCCTCCGCGCGCCACAGCCGCAGGGTGTTGACCGTATTGACGCGGTAGCCCAGCACCGGCGAGTCGAACGGCACGCCGACCACCGTCTTGGCCGGCACCCAGCGCACCCGGTAGCGGCCGCGGTCGTCCGTGTAGTGCTCGGTATGGCCGCCGAGCTTGACCTCGACCGCCAGTTCCGGGCGCTGGATCTCCCACGGATTGCCGTGCCGCAGCCAGGTGTCGGTGCTTTCCACCTGCATGCCGTCGACGATGGACTGGTGGAAGATCCCGTATTCGTAGCGGATGCCATAGCCCAGCGCCGGAATCTGCATGGTGGCCAGCGAGTCCATGAAGCAGGCGGCCAGCCGTCCGAGGCCGCCGTTGCCCAGGCCTGGTTCCACCTCCTGCGCCAGCAGGTCGCCCAGCTCGATGTCCAGCTCGGCCATCGCGGCCTCCACCTCGTCGAGAATGCCGAGGTTGACCAGGTTGTTCGCCAGGTGGGGGCCGATCAGGAATTCGGCCGACAGGTAGGCAACGGTGCGCGACGGTTGCCCCAGGTAGGCTTCGGCGGTGCTGATCCAACGCTGCACCAGCCGGTCGCGCACCGTATGGGCCAGCGCCTGGTACAGGTCGTTGCGGCTGGCCAGCCCGGGCAGCTTGCCCTGGGTATAGAAGACGTGGTCGAGGAAGGCGCGCCGGATGGTCGTGCTCGACATCGCCGTGCGCGTGTCGTCGTGGCTGTCTGCGGTGGGAACATTGGTCCGGGTCGGCTCGGGGGCGTCTGCGGCTCGCGGCCGGATGGCTTGCGTCATGGCGGTCTCCGCTAAGAAATTTCGCTGGCCCGCAAGATACGTACCGTGGCGGTATGCCGTTGTGTATCAGGCGCGATATAGCCCACGTGAAAAATTTACCGTTGGCAGTTGAAAAAAAGCGGCCATTGCGACAGGTGGCGGGCCTGACCGGAGGGCTTCCGGTAGTAGCCATGCCGCTGCGCCGCGGCTACTGGATTGAAGGCACGGCGGTCGCCGTTGGCAAGCAGGAATTGACGTGCGGCGGTGAGCCCGTCGTCGTTCCCGCGTCGTCGCATGTCGTCCCCGCATGTCGTCCCCGCATGTCGTCCCATTCCTACAGGTCTTTCGGGGTTTGCCCAGCAGTGCCGGCGCCAGCGAGCCCGTAACGTGGAGACGCTGACGCGCTCATCGGCCTGCGCGGCCGCGGCCTGGTCGTACAGGTCTGCCTTCCCACCTCCAGGCCGGATATCCATATGGAGACCGACATGAAGCGATTCCTGATGATCAGCGCCATCGCTCTGGGCGTGGCTGCACCTGGCTTGCCCGCGCTGGCCCAGCAGGCGCCCATTACCGCGCCCAACCCAAGCACTCCGCCACCGCAGGACCCGGCCACCACGCCCCGCGCGTCGGGCAACAACGCCGCCGTGTCGTCGACCGGCACCTCGCCGTCCGCGGCGTCGCCCACCGTGAACAGCGCCACGTCCACCAACAAGGCGACCGAAGGCGGCAAGCGCAGCCAGAAGCCGCGCGAGAAGGGCAGCCCGCCGGCGCCCACGGCCGACGCGCCGTCCGGTCCGAAGGGCGACTCGCCGGAGCCGGCTCGCAAGCCGTGAGGCGCGCGCGATAGCGCGGTCGATGGCAGTGCGAACGCCAACGGGGGAGCGGGCCGTGCGCGCGGAGTCCGGGCGGGGTGCGGAAGCCGACAGCGCCGAGGCTCCGGCCGACGCGCCGGCCGAACTCGTCCCGGCCGGGCTGCGCTATGTCAGCGACACCGGTCCCGGCATCACGCGGCGGCGCTTGCGCGGCCGCTTCGTCTATTTCAGTCCCAAGGGGGAGCAGATCCGCGATGCCGCGACCATCGCCCGCATCGACGCCCTTGCCATTCCCCCCGCCTACGAAAACGTCTGGATATGCCCGAGCCCCAAGGGCCATATCCAGGCCACCGGGCGCGACGCGCGCGGGCGCAAGCAGTATCGCTACCACCCCGAATGGATCGCGGTGCGCGACGCGGACAAGTACGACCGCCTGCTGGCGTTCGGGCGCGTGTTGCCGAAGTTGCGGCGCCGGGTCAAGCGCGACCTGCAGCGCAATGGCATTCCCCGGGAGAAGGTGCTGGCCGCCGTGCTCCGGCTGCTCGACACGACGCTGGTGCGCGTGGGCAGCCGCCGGTACGCCCAGCAGAACCGTACCTATGGCCTGACCACGCTGCGCCGGCGCCATGTCCAGGTCCACGGCAGCAAGCTGCGTTTCATGTTTACCGGCAAGAGCGGCGTCGAGCACGACGTCACGCTGCGCGACCGGCAACTCGCCCGCATCGTGCGCGACTGCGCCGACCTGCCCGGGCAGCACCTGTTCAAGTACCGCGACGAGGACGGCGAGGTCCGCGAGATCGGGTCGGCCGACGTCAACGCCTATATCCAGGAGATCGCCGGCGAAGACTTCACCGCCAAGGACTTCCGCACTTGGGCGGGCAGCGTCCAGGCGCTGGCCGAACTGCGCAAGGCCGGCGCCGCCGAGTCGGAGACCGCGCGCAAGCGGCTGGTGGCGGCCACCATCAAGGAGGTCGCACAGCGGTTGCGCAATACGGTGGCGGTCTGCCGCAAGTGCTACGTGCACCCGGCCGTGATAGATGCGTACATGGAGGACCGGCTGCAGGCGTGCGAGCAGTGTTCGCGCGCGGTGGCCGATCTCAACATGGCCGAGCGGCGCCTGCTGATGCTGCTGGATGCGGAGGCGGGCTAGGGGCGCGCCGCTTCGTCGATCAGATCGCACACGGTGTGCACCAGGGCGTCGACGGGGCAGGGTTTGGGGCAGTACCGCACCGTGGGGTTGTCGATGACCGGCTGCGGCGTGCAACTGGTACATATGACAATCGGCGTGTCACGCAGGCCCGCATCGGCGAGCAGCAGGTGGCACAGCACCGCGCCGTCCGCGCGCGGCATCAGCCAGTCCGTCACGACCACGCTGGGATGCACGCGTTGCGCGCAGGCGAACGCGGCGAGCCCGTCCTCGGCCGTCTCCACCACCAGGCCTTTGGCGGACAGCGCGAACGCCATGGCGGTGGCCATGGCGGGATCGTCGTCGACAATCAGAACGGTGTGCACGGGGATGCCGAAAGGAGATAGGGGACGATGGCAGGTGCCATGCAAGGGTCGCGCCAGACAAGCCGCGCGGCGCCATCGTGCATCTCACCCGCCCTTGTCGCTTTTGCCGCCCTTGCCGGCCTTGTCCTGCGAGCCACTTCGGCTCGTCGCGCCAGTGCCTTTGCCGCGGTGGCCGGCGGTGGCGTCCGTGCCCCGTGGGCCACCGGCGCCATCACCCCCCGACGAACGGCCGGGGGCGTGCGCCGGTGCCGCGTTCGTCGGCGTGTCCGGTGGGGCGGCGCGCAGCACGTCCACGTGCTTTCTCACCATGGGCAGCGCGAACAGCGTGCGCACGTCCGGGCCCAGGCGCCTGCGCCAGTTGGGATGCTCGGTGGTCGTGCCGGGGAGGTTGGGTTGCTCGACCTCGCCCAGCAGATCTTCGATCGGAATCATGCGCAGCGGCGTGGGCGCGCGCGCCGTCCAGGCGAGCACGGCAGCCACTGGCGCGTGGTCCGGCCCGGGCTGCTCGCCGTTGGCCAGCCCGGCCGCGCACAAGGCCTCCCACAGCGCCTCGCGCTCGGCCGCACGTGCGGACAACGCCCCGGCTTCCGTTTCGCCCGGTCCCATCTGGCCCACGCGGGCACGCCACTCGATATCGCGCCCTGCCCACCAGCCGGCAATCGTGGGCAGGTCATGGGTCGTCGTGGTGGCGATCGCTTCAGGCGCCCAGCGCTCGGGCGGCTTGAAGGGCGCGGCCGGGGCCTGCGGCGCGGGCTCGCGCTCGGTGTCCGGCGATGGCGCCGCTTCGCCCGCGTCCCGGGTGGTGAGTGCGTCGGCGGCGCCGGCGTCGTCATCGGCGTCCGGCTCGGCGGGCGCCTCCGCCTCTTCCCGCTCGAACCACAGCACGTCGATGCCGAGCACCCCGCGCTGATACAGCGTCGCGTTGAAGGTCTCCGGCACCGTGCCCAGGTTCTCGCCGATGATGATGGCGTGGTGGCGCCACGATTCCAGCGAGATCAGCCTGAGCAGGTCCTCCATCGGATAGCGCAGATAGGCGCCGCCATCGGGCGGCGCCCCCTCGGGCACCAGCCACATGCGCGCCAGGCCCAGCGCGTGGTCGATGCGCAGCCCGCCCGCGTGGGCGAGATTGGCCCGCATCATCTCCAGGAAGCCGGCGTAGCCATGGCGATGCAGCGCACGCGGCGAGAACCCCGCGATGCCCCAGTTCTGCCCCAGCGGGTTGTAAAGGTCCGGCGGTGCGCCGACCGAGAAGCCGGACAGGATCTGGTCCTGCCGGGTCCACGCGTGGCTGCCGCCGGGATCGGTGCCCACGGCCAGATCCGCGATCAGCCCAATGGCCATGCCGGCCTCGCGCGCGTTGCGCTGCGCCCGGGCCAGGCCATCGTCGGCCAGCCACTGCAGGAAGATGTGATAGTCGATCTCGTCGCGGTTGGCGCTGACGAACGCGGTCACGGCGGCGTCGGCGGGTGAGCGGTGCCGCACCGGCCATTGGCGCCAGTCCGTGGCCGCGTCGGCCTCCGACTGGCTCGACGCGCTGGCGATATGGTGCGCCTGCAGCGCCTCGAAGGCGGCGTGCGCCAGCAACGCATCGCCGCCGCGCAGGCGGAAGCGCTCCAGCGCTTCGCGCGCGGGCGCCGGCAGCAGCTTGTCGCGGTGGTCCCACAGCCAGCGCAGCAATCCATAGCGGATGCGGGACAGCGCCACCCAATCGATCTCGGCACGCCCCTCGAGCGCGTGCAGCGCATTGCCCAGTCCGAGCGTGGCGATGCCGCGGTCGACCGCGGCCTGCCCGAATACCGCCGCCGGATCGACATAGATCGGGTTGAAATAGACCCGGCTGGACGGCGCGTACGGGCTATAGCGCTCGGGCAGCGCCGCGAAGCCCGCGTGCATCGGATTGATCGCCAGCGCGTCCGCGCCCTCGCGTGCCGCGGCGGTGGCGCAGTCGGCCAGCGCGGTGAAGTCACCTGCGCCGATGGGCGCACCCCGGCGCAGGCCGTAGACCTGGGTCGAGATACCCCACGGGCGGCGTGCGGCAATCTCGTCCGCGCCGAGCCCCTGCGCTCGCAGCGCGTCCTCGACGCCGAAGCAGCGGCCGGGTGCGACGGCGAGCGTGACTTCGCTGTCGCCAAGCAGCAGCCGATGGTAGCCGTGCGTGGCGATGGCGGGCACCGTGAAGCTGGCGCCGCCCGTGCCTCGCCGCGCCATGCCGGTCTGCACGCTGCCGTCCTCCAGTTCGAGCCGATAGGACAACTGGGAGCGGGTGTCGGCCAATGGCACCACCACCGGCCGCCCCTGGTCGGCGGTAATCAGGGGCGGCAGCGTGCGGTCGGCGTCGTCGCCGGCGAGCTGCGCGCGCGAGGCTTCGCACTGGCCGATGGTGGCGCATGGCAGGTCGAGCGTCTGCAGCACGGTACGCAGCAGGTCGGGGTCCAGCGTGCGGGACCGGCCCTGCGCGTCCTGCCAGTTCACCAGGATGCCGACGCGGTCGGCAAGCTGATAGAGCGAGGTCAGGGCGGGGTCGGATTCGGGGGCGGCCTGGCCGCCGTTGGATGCGCCGGATGCATCCGGTGGCGCGGGGGTGGTCATTGCGGTGTTTCCTTTGGCCAAGGCGGGGTCGCCGCCAATAGCAGTACCAGTGCATGCGCAGGCACGCACTGCGCGGCGGCCTGCACCGGACCCTCGGGGGCCAGCGGGTCGCTGCTGTCGAATAATTTCGTCCAGGCCAGTTTCGGCTCGGGCAGCACAAACTCGGCGTCCTGCGCGCCGGCGTTACACATCATCAACGTCACGTGCACGAGGCCGTCGTCGCCGCGCGAGGCGCGACGCAATGCCAGTGTGCGCCCTTCCGGGTAGGACCACTGCTCCGACGACAGCGGTTGCCCGTCGACGTCGAACCAGGCGATATCCGCCAGTCCCGGCGCGGGGTCGCGGCGGCCGTGCACGAACTGCCGCTCGGCGAACGTGGCGAGGCGCGCGCGCAGGGCCAGCAGGCGCTGCACGCACGCCATCATGGCCTGGTCGTCGCGGCTGCGCGTGGCCTCCCAGTCCAGCCACGACAGCTCGTTGTCCTGGCAATAGGCATTGTTGTTGCCGCGCTGGCTGCGCAGCCACTCGTCGCCCGCGGTGATCATCGGCGTGCCCTGCGCCAGCAGCAGCGTCGCCATCATGGCGCGGGCCACGCGGGCACGCACGGACAGGATGTCGATGTCGTCGGTCGGGCCTTCGATGGTGCCCTCGGGGCTCCAGTTGGCGCTCGCGTTGTCGTCCGTGCCGTCGCGGTTGTCCTCGCCGTTGGCTTCGTTGTGCTTGCTGGCGTAGCTGACCAGATCGGCCAGCGTGAAACCGTCGTGCGAGGTCACGAAGTTGATGGACGCCCAAGGCTTGCGGTGGCGCCGGTCGAACAGGTCCGCGGAGCCGGTCAGCCGCGCCGCCAGCTCGCCGCGCTGGCCGGCGTCGCCGCGCCAGAAGCGGCGCACGTTGTCGCGGAACTTGTCGTTCCATTCGGCGAAGCCCGGAGGGTGGCTGCCCAGCTGGTAGCCGCCTGGCCCGAGATCCCACGGCTCGGAGATCAGCTTGACGCGCGACAGCACCGGATCCTGAAGGATGGCGTCGAAGAAGCCCGCCCCGGGATCGAAGCCGCCGCTGCCCTCGCGGCCCAGCGTACTGCCCAGGTCGAAGCGGAAACCGTCGATGTGGAAGCACTGCACCCAGTAGCGCAGCGAATCCATCACCATCTGCAGCACGCGCGGATGCGACAGGTTGAGCGTGTTGCCGCAGCCGGTGTCGTTGATGTAGTAGCGCTCGTCGCCGGGCATCAGCCGGTAGTAGCTGGCGTTGTCCAGCCCGCGCCAGCAGACGGTGGGGCCCAGTTCGTTGCCTTCGCAGGTGTGGTTGTAGACCACGTCCAGGATGACCTCGATGCCGGCCGCGTGCAGCCGCCGCACCGCGATCTTGAATTCCATCAGGTCGCCGCTGCTCATGTATGCGGGCTCGGGCGCGAAGTAGGCCAGCGTGCTGTAGCCCCAGTAGTTGCGCAGCCCGCGCTCGACGAGGAAGCGGTCCTGCAGGAAGGCGTGCACCGGCAGCAGCTCGATGGTAGTGATGCCGAGCTTGTGCAGATGCTCGATCACGGCCGGGTCGCCCAATGCCTCGAAGGTACCCCGCACATGCGGCAGCAGGTCGTTGCGCAGCATGGTCAGCCCGCGCACGTGGGCCTCGTAGATGACCGTGCTTTCCCAGGGAACGTCGGGTGGACGGTCGTCGCCCCAATGAAAGCTCGGGTCCACCACCACCGCCTTGGGCATCATGGGCGCGCTGTCGCGGCGGTCCTGCGTCAGGTCCGCGCGCGGGCTCTGGAAGCGGTAGCCGAACATCGCGTCCGACCAGCGCAGCGGGCCGGTCAGCTTGCGGGCATAAGGGTCCAGCAGCAGCTTGTGCGGGTTGAAACGATGTCCGTGCTGGGGCTCCCACGGGCCGTAGGCGCGGTAGCCATAGACGGTGCCGGGACCGGCGTGCGGCAGGTAGCCGTGCCAGATTTCATCGGTGCAGTCCGGCATGCTCAGGCGAGCCAGTTCCTTGCGGCCGTTGGGCGAGAACAGGCACAGGTCCATGCAGCTGGCGTTCGCGGAAAACACCGCGAAGTTGATGCCCAGACCGTCCCAGTGCGCGCCAAGCGGATATGGCTTGCCGGGGAGCAGCCTGGCAGTCGGCGGGCGTGGCAAGTTGCGGGCTCCTAGGGCACGTATCGCAGTATCAGCGTGGCAAGCGGTGGCAGCACCAGCGAGACCGATGCTGGCTGTCCGTGCGAAGGAATGTCGGCGGCAATGACTTCGCCGCCGTTGCCCAGGTTGCTGCCGCCATAGCAGCCAGCATCGGTGTTGAGGCATTCCTGCCAGCGGCCGGCGAACGGCACGCCGAGCCGGTAGTCGTGGCGCGGCACGGGCGTCATGTTGACCACCACCAGCACCACCTCGTGGCTTCCCGCGCCGGCGCGGCGCAGGAAGGCAAACACGCTGTTCTGGTTGTCGTCGCCCACCACCCACTGGAAGCCCTCGGGATGATGGTCCATGCCGTGCAGCGCGGGCAGCGTGCGGTACAGGTGGTTCAGGTCGCGCACCAGCGCCTGCATGCCGCGGTGCTCGTGCGTCTCCAGCAGTCCCCAGTCCAGCTCGCCCTCGTGGTTCCATTCGCGCCACTGCGCGAATTCGCTGCCCATGAACAGCAGCTTCTTGCCCGGGTGCGTCCACATGAAGCCGTAGTACGCACGCAGGTTCGCGAAGCGCTGCCAGTGGTCGCCCGGCGTCTTGCCGATCAGCGAGCCCTTGCCGTGCACCACCTCGTCGTGGGACAGCGGCAGCACGAACGCCTCCGACCACGCGTACACCGTGCTGAAGGTCATCTCGCCGTGATGCCACGCGCGAAAGACCGGCTCGTAGGACAGGTAGTGCAGCGTGTCGTGCATCCACCCCATGTTCCACTTGAAGTGAAAGCCCAGCCCGCCGCTGGCCACCGAGCCGGTGACATTGGGCCACGCGGTCGATTCCTCGGCGATGGTCAGCGCGCCGGGACAGCGTTCGCGCACCACCGTGTTGAGCTCGCGCAGGAAGGCCACGGCCTCCAGGTTCTCGCGCCCGCCGAAGCGGTTGGGCACCCACTCGCCGGCCTTGCGGCTGTAGTCCCGATACAGCATCGAGGCGACCGCATCCACGCGCAGGCCGTCGATATGGTACGACTGCAGCCAGTGCAGCGCGCTGGCCAGCAGGAAGCCGCGCACCTCGTTGCGGCCGAGGTTGTAGATGAGCGTGTTCCAGTCCTGGTGGAAGCCTTCGCGCGGGTCCTCGTGTTCGTACAGCGAGGTGCCGTCGAACCGGGCCAGGCCGTGCGGATCGGTGGGGAAGTGCGCCGGCACCCAGTCCAGGATCACCCCGATGCCCGCGGCATGGCAGCGGTCGACGAAGTGCGCGAATGCCTGCGGCGGCCCGAAGCGGGCCGTGGGCGCGAACAGAGACAGCGGCTGGTAGCCCCACGAGCCGCCGAACGGGTGCTCGGTGATGGGCAGCAGTTCGATATGGGTGAAGCCCAGTTGCCGCACATAGGGAATCAGCTTGTCGGCCAGCATCTCCCAGCCGCGCACCGGATCGTTGGCGCTGTGCAGCCAGGAGCCCGCATGCAGCTCGTACACCGACATCGGGGCCGTGTACGGATCGGTGGCGGCGCGCTGGCGCATCCATTCCTGATCGGTCCAGCCGAACGGCGGAGCGGACAGGCCGGTCTGGGTCACCACCGATGCGGTGCCCGGCGGCATCTCCGTGGCCAGCGCCAGCGGGTCGGCCTTGTCGGGCAGCGGATGGCCCTGCGCATCCGACATGTCGTACTTGTAGCGGCTGCCGGCCTGCGCGCCCATCGCCGCCGGAACGAACAGCTCCCAGATGCCGGCGCCATAGCGCAGGCGCATGGCATGGCGGGCGGGATTCCAGCCGTTGAAGTCGCCGATCACGGAGACGCGGCTCGCATTGGGTGCCCACACGGCAAAGCGCACGCCTTCCACGCCGTTTTCGGTGCGCCATTGGGCGCCCAGGCAGCGCCCCAGTTCCAGGTGGCGGCCTTCGCCGATCAGGTGCAGATCCAGTTCGCCCAGCAGCAGGCCGAACGAATACGGGTCCGCGCTCAGCTGGCGCGTGCCGTCCTGCCAGACGATCGCGAGGCGATAGTCGCGTGGGCCGAGGCCCCTTGGCAGGCGTGCCGCGTAGATGCCACCGGGGTGGATCTGCCGCATCGGCGTTTCGTTGCCGCCCTGGGCATCGGCCAGCGCCACGGATTGCGCGCCCGGCAGACAGGCACGCACCACGGTGCCGTCGCCGTCCGGATGCGGTCCCAGGATCGAGAACGGATCGGGATGGCGGGCGCCGAGCAGCGCGTCCAGCTCGGCGGTGGCGGGCATATGCTCGGCCAGCGTGTGGGTGGGGGTGGCCGTCACGGCAGCGCCGGTTTCAACCTCATTCATGGCCTTCTCCGCCGGTGCCGGTCAGTTCGCGCAGCAGGCGGGCCAGGCCCTGCACGGGCAGGTCCAGCCACGCCACGCGATTGTCGGCTTCGTATTTGACTTCATAGGCCGCGCGCTCCAGCAGGAACAGGTCGAGCAATGCCTGCGCCTGCTCGGGCTGCACCCAGCGATGTTCGGCATGGTCCGCGATCTGCCGGTAGCCGTTCAGGAACGCTTCGTTGGCCGCGGTGCGGAAGCGGTCCAGCAGCACGTTGCGCCGGCCCGCCTGTGCCGGCGGCAGGGCCGAGTGCGTGCGTTCGTGGCGGTCGGTGCCTACCGTCGCTGCCGCATAGTCGAGCGAGCGCAGCATGCCCGCGACGTCGCGCAACGGTGAGGTCTTGCGGCGCCGATAGTCCAGCGGCAAGCCCGGCTCGCCCTCGAAATCGATGATGTAGGTGTCGCTCTGGGCGATCAGCACCTGGCCCAGATGCAGGTCGCCATGGATGCGGGTCTGCAGGCTGCCCGGCGCGGCGGCGGCGAGCCGCTGCACCAGTTGCGGCAGGCGCTCGCGCGCGCCCAGCACCGTGTCGATGTCGGCGGCGAAGGCTTCCTTGCCCGGCTGGCGCCGGATTTCGGCCGCGTGCTTGCCGATCAGGTCCAGCGCGGTGTTCAGCGCCTGCAGGGCGCCGTCGGCCCATTCGCGCGCCTGGTCCTCGGTGGCCTGGACCGTGGCGAACGCGGGATCGTCGGTGGGCCGCGCCAGCACGGCGTGCAACTCGCCCAGCCGGCGCCCCAGCGTGCCGGCCAGCGCCGCGTAGCCGTTCATCGCATCGGCGAACTCGTCCTCGCTGTCCGCTAGCGGCAGCGCGTCGTCGATGGCGCGTCCCAGATAGTCGAGCGTCCAGCCCCAGCCATCGCCCTGGTTCAGGATGTAGCCCTGCAGCAGCATCAGCGTGTGCGGGGTTCCGTCGCTGCCGGTTCGAACCACCTCGCCCAGCAGCGGGGCGGAGTTGGCGTAGCCCTGTTCGGTCAGGTAGCGCGTGACTTCCGCCTCGGGGTGAATGCCGCCGGACACACGCCGCACCAGCTTGAGCACGGCCGTGTTGTTGTAGGTGAGCGAACTGTTCGACTGCTCGGCCGACAGCCACTGGACCTCGTCGTGTTCGAGGTCCAGCCCTGCCAGCCCAGGCTCGCCGCGGAAATGGATCGGGCCGCGCGTGGTCTGCAGCGTACGGCCGTCGCGCAGCGCCGCGATCGTTTCCCGGGCGAAGCGCTCCACGACGAAGCCGTCGGTGGCCAGGCCGACGCGGGCGCCCTTGCGCACCCGTGCCATCGACAGGCCATGGGCAAGCTGCGAGATGCCCGCACCGGGCGCGTCGTGGTCCCACAGCACGGAAACCGGCAGCGTATAGCACTCGCTGCGGCCGCCCATCGATACCTCGACTTCGGACAGGTAGAGCGCATCGGCGGTGCCGGGCGCCCCGAAGGGCACCGCATAGGCAATCGAGACGCTCTGGATTTTCTCGCTCTTGGAGCCGAACCAGCGGCGCCGGCTGATGTAGTCCGGCAGCACTTCGTTGGCGAGGCTGCGGCGCGAGCCTTCGGTCAGATCGTTCTGGCCGGTGTTGTGCAACACGAGGGTGATGAGTTCGGGCATCTGCTGAGGGGCATCGACGTGCCATGAAGGCGGCCGTGCTTCCTCGCTAAGCACGAACCAGTAGAAACCGTAGGGCGGCAGGGTCAGCAGATAGGTCAGCTGGCCGATGGCCGGGAAGGGCGTGGCGCCCAGCATCTCCACCGGCACCCGTCCCTCGAAGGCCGACAGGTCCAGTTCCACCGCCTGCGGCGCACGCGACAGGTTGGCCACGCAAAGGATGTGTTCCCCCTCGAACTCACGCAGATAGGCGAGGATCTTGCGGTTGCCCGGGAACAGGAAACGGAAGGTGCCGCGGCCGAAGGCGCGATGCTGCCGGCGCAGGGCCAGCATGCGGCGCATCCAGTTGAGCAGCGAATGGGGATCGCGCGTCTGCGCTTCCACGTTCACGGCTTCGTAGCCGTACAGCGGCCCCTGCAGCGGCGGCAGTACCAGGCGCTCGGGGTCGGCGTGCGAGAAGCCGCCATTGCGGTCGGGCGACCATTGCATCGGCGTGCGCACGCCGTCGCGGTCGCCCAGGTGGATGTTGTCCCCCATGCCGATCTCGTCGCCGTAGTAGATCACCGGCGTGCCGGGCATCGAGAACAGCAGGCTGTTCATCAGTTCGATGCGGCGGCGGTCGCGCTCCATCAGCGGCGCCAGCCGCCGGCGGATGCCCAGGTTGATGCGGGCGCGCCGGTCGGAGGCATAGACCTCCCACAGGTAGTCGCGCTCGCTGCTGGTCACCATCTCCAGCGTCAGTTCGTCATGGTTGCGCAGGAAGATGGCCCACTGGCAGTTGTCCGGGATTTCCGGGGTCTGCCGGATGATGTCGGTGATCGGGAAGCGGTCCTCGCGCGCGATGGCCATGTACATGCGCGGCATCAGCGGGAAGTGGAACGACATGTGGCATTCGTCGCCCTCCACCGGTCCGGCCTCCTTGTCCGGGTGAGGCGGGCCGCCGAAGTACTGCTGCGCGTCCTCCGGCCACATGTTGGCCTCGGCCAGCAGCAGGCGGCCCTGGTAGTGCTCGTCCAGGTGCGCGCGGATGGCGCGGATCACCGCGTGCGTCTCGGGCAGGTTCTCGTTGCTGGTGCCTTCGCGCTCGACGAGATACGGCACCGCGTCCAGCCGCAGGCCGTCGATGCCCATGTCCAGCCAGAACCGCATGATGGACAGCACGTCGCGCAGCACCGCGGGGTTGTCGAAGTTCAGGTCGGGCTGGTGCGAATAGAAGCGATGCCAGAAATACGCGCCGGCCACCGGGTCCCAGCTCCAGTTCGACTTTTCGGTGTCGCAGAAGATGATGCGCGTGCCGGCGTAGGCCTGGTCGGTGTCAGACCAGACGTAGTAGTTGCGCGCCGCCGAGCCGGGCTTGGCCTGCCGCGCGCGCTGGAACCAAGGATGCTGGTCCGACGTATGGTTGATGACGAGCTCGGTGATCACGCGCAGCCCCCGCGCATGCGCGGCCGCGATGAAACGCCGCACTTCGGCCATCGTGCCGTACTCGGGATGCACGTTGCGGTAGTCGGCGATGTCGTAGCCGTCGTCCCGGCGCGGCGACGGGTAGAACGGCAGCAGCCAGATGGTATCCACGCCCAGGTCGACGATGTAGTCGAGCTTGGCGAGCAGCCCCGCGAAGTCGCCGACGCCATCGCCGTTGGCGTCGTAGAACGACTTCAGGTGCAGTTGATAGATGACCGCGTCCTTGTACCAGAGCGGGTCGGCATTGAGCAGCGCGGTGCTGGTGCGTTGGTTCATGGGCTTCATGACTGCTCCTCACGGCGGGGCTTGACGTGCCAGAGCGCAAACGGCAAGGCATGCGGATCGAGTCGGACGTGCTGGCGCTTGCCCCACCAGTCGAAGCGATGGCCATGCATCAGGTCGACGGCGGAAAGCGCCGCATGATCCGGCAGCCCCCATTCCCATAGCGGCAGTTCGAAGGCGGTCTCGCGCACCGCGCGCGGGTCCAGGCTGATGGCTGCGAGCAGGACGTCCTCCGTGAACAGCGGCGGCGGCACCGGGGCGGCGGAGGCGGCCACCGGCGTCGGGTTCGGCACGAAGCGCGCGAAGTACAGCACCGCGTCGTCATCGGCGTGATAGAAGCGCAGGCCGAGGTGGTTCTGCAATGCCGCGTGGGAGGCGCGGATCTCGTTCAGGCGCGTGATCTCCGCAATGATGTTGCCTGGTTTGTTCCAGTCCCACGCACGGAACTGGTACTTCTCGGAATCGAGGTATTCCTCCTTGGTCACGCCATTGACCACGTGCGGGGTGCCCTCGCAGATCTCGAAACCGTTGTACATGCCCCATAGGCCGGAGAGCAGCGTCGCCAGCGCGGCGCGGATCAGGAAGCCCGGGCGGCCGGAGTCGTGCAGGAAGTAGGGGTTGATGTCCGGCGTGTTGACGAAGAAGTGCGGACGGAAGAATTCGCGCAGCGGGCTCTGCGTCAGCTCCGTCATGTACTCGGTCAGCTCCTGCTTGTGATTGCGCCAGGTGAAGTAGGTGTACGACTGGCTGAAGCCCAGCTTGGCCAGCCGCGCCATCATCTTGGGGCGCGTGAAGGCTTCGGCCAGGAAGATGGTATCGGGGTAGCGCTCGCGGATGCTGGCGATCATCCATTCCCAGAACGGCAGGGGCTTGGTATGCGGGTTGTCGACCCGGAAGATGCGCACTCCCTCGTCGGCCCAGAACATCACCACGTCGCGCAGGGCGGTCCACAGCGCCGGGGCCGCGTCGCCCTTGGCATAGAAGTCGACGTTGACGATGTCCTCGTACTTCTTCGGCGGATTCTCGGCATAGCGCAACGACCCGTCGGGCCGATGCGCGAACCACTCGGGATGCTCGCGCAGCCACGGATGGTCCGGCGAGCACTGGATGGCGAAGTCCAGCGCGAGCTCCAGGCCATGCTCGGCCGCGGCATCGCGCAGGCGGCGGAAGTCCTCGATGGTGCCCAGTTCCGGATGGATGGCGTCGTGCCCGCCGTCGGGCGAGCCGATCGCGTAGGGGCTGCCGGGGTCGCCCGGCTGTGCCTTCAGGCTGTTGTTGCGGCCCTTGCGGTTGGTCTGCCCGATCGGGTGGATCGGCGGAAAGTACAGCACGTCGAAGCCCATCGCCCGGATGGCCGGCAGGCGCCCGATGACGTCGTCGAAGGTGCCGTGGCGCTGGCCGTCGCCGCCGAGCGAGCGCGGGAACAGTTCGTACCAGCTCGCGAAGCGCGCGGCCAGACGGTCCGCCTCGACGGGCATCGATACCGGATGACGCGTGGCGAAGTGGCGCGGGTCCGCCGCCTTCATTGTCGCGCGGGTCTGCGGGGCGAGCAGCACCTCCAGGCGCCGCATGTCATCGCCGGCGGCCGCCTCCAGTTCCGCGGCGATGGCCTGCAACGCGCGTTCGCAGTCGCTGCCGGCCCGCGGGCCGCCGCGCAGCGCAGTCAGCGCGCCCGACACCAGCCGCGAGCCTTCCTCGATTTCGAGCGACACGTTCAGGCCGGCCTGCTTCTTCTTGCCGATCTCGTCGCACCAGGTGGCAAAGGTGTCCTGCCATGCCTCGACGGTGAATTCATGGCGGCCCATCGCCTGCAGCGGGAAGCTTCCGACCCAGCGGTCGTTCACGGTCAGCGTCATTGGGCTTTCGTGCCAGTCCGCTTCGCCCGGGCCACGCCACAGCACCATCGCCGCGAGCTTGTCGTGGCCGTCCATCCAGATATCCGCGGTGACCTCCACTTGCTCGCCGACGATCCGGCGCACGGCAAAGCGCCCGCCATCGCAGTCGGGCGCGACATTCTCGATGGCCACGCGCGGCGCCTGCACCGCCGCGGCCACGGTCTTCTCGAGCGCGGTGCGCACCGCCGCGCCCAGGCGCTTGCCGTTGCGCTTCACGGGCTCGGCCTGCTTCACCGGTGCCGCGTAGAAAAACTGCACGCCGGCAGGGGCGAGCGTGATGTTGTCCATCGCGTTCAGCTGCGTGCCCGGCTCGATGCCGCCGCCAGGTCCGCCTTCGCAGGCGAGCAGCGTGCCGGCGCCATGCGGCAGGCCGGCCAGGATGCGCTGCGCCGGCAGCGTGGCGGGCTGGTGCGGATCGGGGTTGATGACCACCGTGAGGGTCATCGCGGCGCTGGTACCGCTGCCGGCGGCGCCGGCGGCGCCAGGCGGGGGCACGGGCACGCGGGCCAGCGTGGTCAGCGGCGCCTGATCGCCGCTCAGTTGCCGCACGGCGAGGGTGCTTTCCCCCTCGCGCACGCCCAGCCAGGCGTTGGCGTGGATCAGTTCGTGCGACAGGTCGTAGCCCGGCTCGTTGTCGCCGGCGGCATCGTCCTCGCCGTCATGGCACGGACCGCCGCCGCACTCGAACCCCGCCGGAACCAGCACACCGTCGCCGATGGCCGCCGCGGTCCACAGCGCCCGGCGCGCCGCCAGCGCGTCCATGCCTCGCCCGGTCAGGGCCGGCGCGGCCAGTACCTTGCCGAACGGGCGCAGCCGCGCCATCTCTTCGGCGAGCCAGCTGCTGCGATAGTCCCACCATGGCAGCGAGCAGAAGGCGCCGTCGAACGAACCCTGCGCGAGGTCCGCGAGCTGCTGCGGGCCGATGCCCGGCGTCCATGCAAGAAACACTTGCCGCTTGCCCGGCGTTTCGCGGCGGACGGCGGCGATCAGTTCCGCCCAGTAGCGCCCCGGCACGCGGCCGGGTGCGCGGCAGCAGTAGCCGGCCACATCCATCGCAGCCACGCTGCGCAGGCGGTCGACCCACCATTGCACCAGTCCGCCCGCGATATCGGCATCGTGCCAGCGCAATCGCGCGCCGGGCAGATGGCTGTCGCTGTCGCGCGGATCGACGGCGGAAACGTTTTCGCGCCAGCCGGGATCGATCGGCGGGCTACCTTCGGGGTAGCGGTCGAGTGCAAGGTCGAGCAGGCAGGCAAGTCCCTGCTTGCGGCATGCCGCGGCCGCGGCCGCGATCGCCTCCGCGGGTGCGTGCAGCACCGAGGAGCCGGACAGCAGCACATGGTCGAAGCCGAGCGCCGCGGCGCGCGCGATGGCGCCATTGTCCTCGCGCATGGTGGATATCAGGTCGATCTGGCAGATCCGCACGTCTTGTCCTTGTCGAGGCACAGTCGGGACCCTTATGCGAGCCGCGTGCCAACTATGACGTTGCACGGAACCGAGTGCCGGCGCGCCCTGGCGGGCGCTGCCGAGGCGCGCCTGCGCAATGTGGTGCCGAAATGACATGCGCCCCGACTGCTTCGTGTAAAAAGTACAGCCGACGCAAAAATGGCGCGCTGCGGCAAAGCCGCGCAAGCTTCACCCGAAACGTGTTGCCGACGTGGTAAGAACCACGTTGCGCGGGCCCCTAGCGCACCGGCGCGGCGACGGTGGCGGGACGGACCGGCCGCACCCGTGCCGGGCGCCGTGCCCCGGGGAGCCCCGCAGGCGATGAGGATGCGGGTTGTGCCTCGACGGCCGCATGGACCGGCAGCAGGCACTCGGCGCTGCGCCGGCATACCGCAACGCAGGGGGGCGCCTGGAGGCCCGGTTGTTGCGCGAGCATCCGGTATAGGACGGCCGCCACCACGGCGGGGTGATGCGACAGCAGCTCACGCGGCGGCTCCCAGGCCGCCAGGGAGCCGCCGCCGCCATGCAGCACGAGTACTGCGTCTTGCGGCCATGCGGCGTCGATGCCGTCCACGCGGGCGTCCACGGCTTTCCCGGACCCGCCTGCCACGGACTGGGGCCTGGGTGCGAAACGCGGCATGCCCCGGGCGGGGTCGGTCGCCAGGAGGACGCGCGCATCGAAGCGGCCGGCTCCTGCCAGTCGTACGCGCGACGCGTCGGCATCCACCATGGCAGCGGCCAGCGCCGTGTCGGTGCCATCGCGCAGTGCCGTCTTCGCGCGGGCGATCTGCAGGCTTTGCGCGGTAAAGCCTTGCGCCGCGGCCACGCGCCGCGCCGGCTCGGTGCCGCGTCCCACTGCCACGACGACGCTGGAGAGCGATCGGGTCGAATGGATATACAGGCTGGGGCCGCTCTTGGCCGCCATATCGTCGCAGGGCCAGACCGCGCCCACGGCGACCGCGGGCAGCGCGATCGGCAGCGGCCGGTCCGCGGGCGACAGGGTCATGCGCAGGACCGCGCCGCGTCCCGGCCGGCCGTGGCAGTCCCACGTCGTGCTCGCATTGCGCAAGCCGGCAACCCGCGCGCGCCGGGTGGTGGCTGCCTGTTGGGAGCCATCCGGCGCCGGGCTGCATCTTTCCAGCACGAGCAGTTCGACCTGAGGCGCCGCCGCGCCAACGACCTCCTCCTGCAGCGGCCGCAGCAGCAGTTCGCCGCCGTCGGTCATCCGCAGCAGATGCGTGGCGGCTTCCGAGACGGCCGCCGCCATGCGCTCCGCCGCGAATTCACCGAAGCCGCAGCGTACGGCCAGTTCCGCCGCCAGCGCATGGGCCGGTGCGATGTCGCTGGATTGGTCGATCGGGATGCGAAGCTGCATGTAAAAGGTGCCGGGTCGAATGGAATGCCGCCGGCGCGCCTTGCGGCGGCGTCGACAGGAAGGGCAGGGGAAGCCGCGCGCGTCGGGATCAGGCCTGGCGTGTCGATCCCGCCTCGCTGAACAGGCTCACCATCTCGCGATTGAAGGCGGGAATGTCGTCCGGCTTGCGGCTGCTGACCCAGTTGCCGTCGCGCACGACTTCCCGGTCCACCCACTCGCCACCCGCATTGCGGATATCGTCCTGGAGCGACGGCCAGCTGGTCATGGTGCGGCCGCTGACCAGGCCGGCCGATACCAGCAGCCACGGTCCATGGCAGATCACCGCGATGGGCTTGCCATCGTCCTGCATCTTCTTGACGAAGCGCTGGGCCTCCGGCTGCATGCGCAGCGCATCGGCGTTCATCGTGCCGCCGGGCAGCAGCACCGCGTCGAAGTCGCCCGGGTAGGCGTCGGACAATGTCGCCTGGACCGGAAAGCGGTCGGCCTTTTCATCGTGGTTGGCGCCCTGCACTTCGCCCGGCTGCGGCGCGACGATGACCGTTTCGGCGCCGGCCTGCTGCAGGGCGTCGCGCGGCCCGGTCAACTCCACCTGCTCGAACAGGTCGGTGACGAGGATCGCGACACGCTTGCCGGCGAGCGGTCCGCGGCCAGTATCGGCTTGCGTCGATGGCGTCGATGGTGTCCGGGTACCGGTCTGCGAAAAATCGGATTCGGTGGACATTGCTCTTTCCCTCTTGGATCGTGGTTAGGGGGCCGGCCTGCGTTGCCGGTGGCGGCGCTGGTCCGCGCCTCGCCATGGCGCAAGCGCGCGCCGGCAACGCCAGCGCGCCGGCGGCCGGCTTGTATCTTTGGCCCGGGCGTGTAAATCCGCCATCGACCTCGCGCGTCTGCGCCCGGTGTATCGGGCGAGGCGCGCGGCCTGACAGATGAACTGGCAAGAACCATGCCCCGGCGCCAGTACCCGCGCGACGCCGGGGCATTGCCCGGGCGGCTTGCGCACGGCCACCGCGCACCGTCACGCGCATCCTTGCGCCATCGCCGCTACCCGCGCGCTCGGTATGAAACTTGCGCCCCTACCTGGCTACAAGTGCGGCCTCCAGCCGCACACGTGTTGAAGTTCAACAGGAGCGCAGCGATGGGAAATTGGACAGACGACTATGGTCGCGAACGATCAGGCGCCCGCTATGGAGACGATCAGAGGACCGGGTCGCGCGCCTTCGAGGGTGGCGGCATGCGGGACGAGATGAACGAGCAGCGCCGCCAGCGTAGCCGCACCTACAGCACGGGCGGCGGCTTCGGCTCCGGCGACGATGGTGCACCGCGTTCGTCGCACGCCTGGTTCGCCGGCGACCCGGGACACGAAAGCTGGGAATGGGGCGACGAGCAGATCGCCCGCTACGAGGAGCGGTATCCGCAAGCGCACTACCGGCGCGGCCGCGAGGACAGCGACGACGAGCAATGGGCGCCTGGGCGCGACATCAGCGACCACGAGTCGCGCACCGGCGAAGGCTCGCCCGACCGCGAGGGCTATGTGCAAGGCTATTCGCGCGGGTACATGGACGGCTATCGCGCCGGCCAGCAGTCGACCGGCACCATGGCAAGCGCCGGCGCAACGCCGCATCCCGAAGGATCCGGCCACATGGGCGCGAGTGGCATGGGCAACATGCAGGGCATGCGCGCGCAGGGTGCGTATGGCAGCGGAGGCGGCCGCACGAGCATGAGTGGCATGAGCGGCATGGGCGGCATGGGCGGTAACAGGGGCGTGGGCACGTTGGGCCGTTCCACCGGCGCCGGCCACGTCAACGCGCCGATGCGCCGGGTGGGCCCGAAGGGCTATCAGCGCTCGGACGAAGCCATCCACGAGGACGTGTGCGTGCGGCTGGCGCGCGACAACGCACTGGATGTGAGCGAGGTCTCGGTGTCGGTCAGCGGCGGCAATGTCACGCTGTCCGGCACGGTGCCGGACCGGCAGGACAAGTACGCCATCGAGGAGATCGCGGACGAGGTCTACGGCGTCAACGAGGTCATCAACAATATCCGCGTGAACCGGCCGGGCATGGTGGCCGCCGGCTGAGGCCAGCGGTCCGCCTTTTCAGCCGGAGCCTGACAGCGCCGGCGCTGGCGCGTCCATAGAATCGGGTCTGCGAGGGTGGGAAGATTCCCGCCACGCAGGCCCGAATGTCTTTCCAGCGCTCAGATGGACCTTGTCGTCGCCCGCCCCGAAGGTCTGTATTGCCCGCCCGGCGATTTCTATATCGATCCGTGGCGCCCCGTTGGGCGCGCGGTCATCACGCATGCGCATTCGGACCATGCCAGTTTCGGCCACGGCCAGTATCTGTGCGCCGAGCCCGGCCGCGGCGTGCTGACGGCGCGCCTGCCCGGCATCGCGCTCGACACGCTGCGCTATGGCGAGACCATCGAGCACCAGGGCGTTCGCATCAGCCTGCATCCGGCGGGCCATGTCCTGGGCTCCGCGCAAGTGAGAATCGAACACGGCGGCCAGGTGTGGGTCGCCTCCGGTGACTACAAGCTGGAGGACGACGGCACCTGCGATCCGTTCGAGCCGGTGCGCTGCGACACCTTCATCACCGAGAGCACCTTTGGGCTTCCCATCTACCGCTGGCAATCGCAGCCGGAGCTGATGGGCGAAATCCTCGACTGGTGGCGCGCCAACGCGGCGGCCGGGCGGGCATCCGTGCTGTACTGCTATGCCTTCGGCAAGGCGCAACGCATCCTGCACGGCGTTCTCGCGCACGCGGGCGAGGCCGGCATGCCGGGCCCCATCGTTGCGCACGGGGCCATGACTTCGCTGAACGAGGCGTATCGCGCCGCCGGCGTGGTACTGCCGCCGGTGCAGCGCGCGGCCGACCTGCCGGCGCGCAGCCCGCTGCTGCGCCAGGCGCTGGTGGTGGCGCCGCCGTCGGCGCAGCGCTCCACCTGGCTGCGCCGCTTCGGCGATGCCGCGGAAGGCTTTGCCAGCGGCTGGATGCAGATTCGCGGCACACGGCGCCGCCGCGGGGTCGACAAGGGCTTCGCGGTGTCCGACCACGCGGACTGGCCGGGGCTGCTCTCGGCCATCGAGGCAACGGGCGCCGAGCGCGTGATCGTGACCCACGGCTCCGTGCCGGTCATGGTGCGCTTTCTGCAGGAACGCGGCTGGCAGGCGCAGGCGTTCGAGACCGAGTATGGCGACGAGGACGAGGCCGATGCACGCGCCGCGCAGGCAAGCGAGGGCGGGGAAGCCGAGGACGCCGGCGCCGCCGTGCCCGTGGCGGAAGCTGGCGACGGCAACGACGGCAACGACGGCAACGACAGCGCCCCGGACGCCACGCAAGGGCGGTCGCGATGAAGGCGTTCGCCGATCTCTACGCCGAACTGGACGGCACCACCTCCAACAAGGCCAAGCTGGCCGCGCTGACCGCCTACCTGCGCCGTGTGCCGCCCGAGGACGCGGCATGGGCGGTGTACTTTCTCGCGGGCGGCAAGCCGCGGCAGATCGTGCCGGTGGCGATGCTGCGCGAGCTGGCGCGCGCCGCGGCGGACCTGCCGGAATGGCTGTTCGAGGAAAGCTACCAGGCGGTGGGAGATCTGGCCGAAACCATCGCGCTGCTGCTGCCGCCCAGCGGCGAACGCGACCACGCGGGGCTGGCCGAATGGGTCGAACAGCGGCTGCTGCCGCTGCGCGGCCAGCCGCCCGAGACGATCGCGGCGCGGCTCGATGTCCTGTGGCGCCCGCTGGACGCGCGCGGAAGGTTGGTGCTGTTCAAGCTGATCACCGGCAGCTTTCGCGTCGGCGTGTCGCGCCTGCTGGTCACGCGCGCGCTCGGCGAGGTAGCCGGCATCGATGCCAAGCGCGTGGCCGAGCGCATGGTCGGCTACACCGATCTGTCGGCGCGGCCGGACGCCTCGCACTATCTGGCGCTGATCGCGCCCGACGACCCCGACGAGAATCGGGTACGCGAGGGCGGGCAGCCCTATCCGTTCTTTCTCGCGCACGCGTTGCAGGCGCCGCTGGAGCAGTTCGACACGGTGCTGGGCCGGGTGGAGGATTGGCAGGTCGAATGGAAGTGGGACGGCATCCGCGCGCAGCTGGTCAAGCGCGGCGGCCAGGTGTGGGTATGGTCGCGCGGCGAGGACCTGATGACCGACCGCTTCCCCGAGCTGCTGGAGGCGGCGCGCTCGTTACCGGACGGCACGGTGATCGACGGCGAGATCGTGGTCTGGCAGGAGCGGCGCGTCCAGCCGTTCGCCAGGTTGCAGCAGCGCATCGGCCGCAAGACGCTGGGGCCGAAGATCCTGCGCGATGCGCCGGTGATCCTGCTTGCCTATGACGTACTCGAATGGCAGGGCGCCGACTGGCGCGGCCGTCCGCAGCGAGAGCGCCGCGCCTGCCTGGAGCAAATCGTTGCCACGTACGTGCATCCGGCGCTCGAACTGAGCCCGCTGGTCGAGGCCGCGGACTGGCCCGCGTACGCGCGGCTGCGCGACGCCTCGCGCGACCTCGGCGTGGAGGGCTTCATGCTCAAGGCCGCCGATGCGGCCTATGGCGCCGGCCGTACCAAGGACGTCGGCGTCTGGTGGAAGTGGAAGGTCGATCCGTATTCGGTCGACGCGGTGCTGATCTATGCGCAGCGTGGGCACGGGCGCCGCGCCAGCCTGTACACCGATTTCACCTTCGCCGTCTGGAACGCGCCGCAGGGCGCCCCGGACCGCGCGCTGGTGCCGTTCGCCAAGGCCTATTCGGGGCTCACGGACGAGGAGATGCGCAAGGTCGACGCCATCGTGCGCCGGACCACTGTCGAGAAATTCGGCCCCGTGCGCAGCGTCGAGCCGACCCAGGTCTTCGAACTGGGCTTCGAGGGCATCGCCCGCAGCACGCGGCACAAGAGCGGCATCGCGGTGCGGTTTCCGCGCATGCTGCGCTGGCGCACCGACAAGCCCGTCGAGGAAGCCGATACGCTGGACGCGCTCGAAGCCATGTTGCCCGGCCCCGGTGCCGATCGCGCCGGAGAGTCGGGATGAAGACGCGCGGCGCTGCCGCTTCCGCGCCGCCCGAGCCGGCGGTGGCGCCCGCGCTGCGCCAATGGATGGGCCAGCGCGGCTGGGAGCCCTTCGCGTTCCAGCAGGCGGTGTGGGATGCCATCGGCGCGGGCCATAGCGGCCTGCTGCACGCGACCACCGGCACCGGCAAGACCTACGCCGCGTGGCTCGGCGCGCTGCTGCGGTTTGGCGAGCCCGGCGCGGAGGCGCCGCCGTTGACGGTGCTGTGGATCACCCCGATGCGTGCGCTGGCTGCCGACACGACGCGTGCTTTGCAGGCGCCGTTGGCAGACCTGGGCCTGGCATGGACGGTGGCGCTGCGCACCGGAGACACCGGCAGCACCGAACGCGCGGCGCAGGCGCGCCGGCTGCCCACGGCGCTGGTCACCACGCCGGAGAGCCTGTCGCTGCTGATGACGCGTGCCGATGCGCGGGCGGCACTCGGCCGCGTGCGCATGGTGGTGGTCGACGAATGGCACGAACTGATCGGCAACAAGCGGGGCGTGCAGCTTCAGCTGGCCCTGGCGCGGCTGCGCGCGTGGCAACCGGACCTGATGGTGTGGGGCCTGTCGGCGACGCTGGGCAACCTGCAGCACGCCAGCGATGTGCTGCTCGCGGGCATCGCGCCGCAGCGGCGCGAGCTGGTGCGCGGCAGCGTGCCCAAGGATCTGCGCATCGATACGCTGCTGCCCGATGCAGCGGGCCGCTTCCCGTGGGCGGGGCATCTCGGCCTGTCGATGCTGCCGCATGTCATTGCGGAACTGGAAAGCAGCTCGACCACGCTGGTCTTCCTCAATACGCGTTCGCAGGCGGAGCTGTGGTACCAGGCCCTGCTGGATGCGCGTCCCGACTGGGCCGGCGTCATCGCGCTGCATCACGGCTCGCTGGACCGCGCCGTGCGCGAGTGGGTGGAGCTTGGGCTGAAGAACGGCGAGCTCAAGGCGGTGGTCTGCACATCCAGCCTGGATCTGGGCGTGGACTTCCTGCCGGTGGAGCGCGTGCTGCAGATCGGCTCGCCCAAAGGCGTGGCGCGGCTGTTGCAGCGCGCCGGCCGCTCGGGGCACGCGCCGGGCCGCGCGTCGCGCGTCACCGTGGTGCCCACGCACAGCCTGGAGCTGGTGGAAGCCGTGGCGGCGCGCCATGCCGTGGCCGCGGGCCGAGTCGAAGGCCGCGAGTCGCCGGACAAGCCGCTGGACGTGCTGGTGCAGCATCTGGTCACCGTGGCGCTGGGCGGCGGCTTCCGGCCGGATGATCTGCTGGCCGAAGTGCGCTCGGCCTATGCGTACCGCGAACTGACGGACGAGGAATGGCAGTGGTGCCTGGACTTCGTGCGGCAGGGTGGCGAGACGCTGTCCGCCTATCCGGACTACCGCCGCGCGCAGCCGGACGAGGAAGGCGTATGGCGCGTGCCGGATGCGCGCCTTGCGCGGCGCCATCGCATGAGCGTGGGCACCATCGTCAGCGACGCCACGATGCAGGTTCGCTACTGGAGCCGCGCGGGCAGCGGCGGCGCCTCGCTGGGAACGGTCGAGGAAGGCTTTATCGCGCGGCTGTCGCCCGGTGACTGCTTCCTGTTCGGCGGCCGCCTGCTGGAACTGGTCCGGGTGCAGGAGATGACGGCCTTCGTGCGCCGCGCCACGGGCCGGCGCCCCGTGGTGCCGCGCTGGAACGGCGGCAAGATGCCGTTGTCAACGGAGCTGGCCGATGCGGTGGTCGACACACTGGAAGCCGCGGCCGCAGGGCGACTCGATCCCGCGCAGACTCCCGAGCTGCCGTTGATACAGCCGCTGGTCGACCTGCAGGCGCGCTGGTCCGCGCTGCCGACGCGCGCGACCCTGCTGGCCGAGACGCTGGCCTCGCGTGAAGGCTCGCACCTGTTTCTCTATCCGTTCGCCGGGCGGTCGGTGCATCTGGGGCTGGGCAGCCTGCTGGCGTGGCGGATGGGTCAGCATGTGCCGTCCACGATTTCGGTGGCGGTCAACGACTATGGCCTGGAGCTGCTGTCCACGGCGCCGCTGGACTGGGCGCGCTGGCTGCCGCAGGTGCTCGCCGAGGAGCGCCAGCGCGACCTGATCGCCGATGTTTTCGCGAGCCTCAATGCCGGCGAGCTGTCGCTGCGGCGCTTTCGCGAGATCGCGCGCGTGGCGGGCCTGATCTTCCAGGGTTATCCGGGCGCGTCGAAGAGCGCGCGGCAATTGCAGGCGTCGTCCAGTCTGTTCTACGAAGTGTTCCGCAAGCACGATCCGTCCAACCTGCTGCTGGGACAGGCGGAACGGGAGGTCCTGAGCCAGGAGCTGGACGCGGCGCGACTGGCCGATACGCTGGCGCGCCTGTCCACGCTGCGCCTGGACCTGCATCACCTCAAGCGGCCGTCGCCGCTGTCGTTTCCGCTGGTGGTGGAATTCCTGCGCGAGAAGCTGAGCACCGAGAAACTGGCGGACCGCATCGCCCGCATGCTCGCGGAACTGGAACAGGCCGCCGGGCCGCCGGAAGGCGGATCGGACGAGGCCGCGCCGGATGCCGAAAATGTCGCCGAAACCGCGCGCTTCGGCATGGCTGACCACGCCGGCGCCTCGCCCCGTTCGCCGTCGCGGCGGGCGCGGCCCGGCCGGGTGCGCAAGGTCTCGAAACCCTTGCCGCTGCTGTGAACGGCCGGGAGCCGATCATGGACGCCCATCCGCCGCCATCGCATGTCGTCGTGTCGGCCGCCGGCGAAACGCTGTGGCTGCTGCCGGAGCGCGCCGTCTGGTGGCCGGCCGCCTCGATGCTGCTGGTGGCCGACGTGCATTTCGGCAAGGCCGCCGCGTTCCGCGCGCTGGGGCAGCCGGTGCCGTCGGGCACCACCACCGACAACCTCGCCCGGCTGGCCTCGCTGGCCGCGCGCTATCCGGCGAGCGATCTGGTGTTTCTCGGCGACTTCCTGCATGCGCGCGCGAGCCGCACGCCGTCCGTGCTGGCCGCGTTGGGAGAATGGCGCGCCAGCCTGCCGGTGGGCATGCGCTGCACGCTGGTGCGCGGCAACCACGACGCGCGGGCGGGCGATCCGCCGCCGTCGCTTGGCATCGAGGTCGTCGCGGAACCGCTGCGCGCGGGGCCGTTCGCGCTGCGGCACATGCCGGGGGCCTCGCCGGTGGGCTACGTGCTGGCCGGGCACCTGCATCCGGCGTATACGCTGCGGCGCGGGTCCGACTCGCTGCGCCTGCCTTGCTTCGTGTTCGGCGAGCATGGCGCGATCCTGCCCGCGTTCGGGGCGTTCACCGGACATGCACCGGTGGCGTCCTCGGTGGGCGAGCACGTCTATGTGATCGGCGGAGGAAGGGTCTGGAGGGTGCCGGCGCGGCGGTAGCCGGGGGGGTGCGGAGGCGGGGCGGATGGCGGGCGGTCGTCGTCGCCCCCGGGCGCTTTCGCGCCGGCGGGAGAGCCGGCCGCCCGACGGTGATGCGACCGCTGGCCATCGCAGCCGGCTTCAGCCCTCTCGCCTCGGCAGATACAACCCCTCGCCGAAGAACCGTTCGCGCAGCAGCATCACCAGCATGGCGCGCTTGTGCGGGAAGTCGAATTCCTTGACCTTGGAGAATCCCGCCCTGTCGAGATTGGCGATCTGGCGGTGATGGTCGGCCCGCGGCTCGCCGACGATGCGCTGCGTGCGCGGATCGTCCAGAAACTGGAAGTGCTGGATGGCCGGGAACCATGCGGTGAGGAACGCCTTGCCGCGGAAGGCCGGCTCGCCGATCAGCACATGCCAGCCGCGGTCGTGATCGTGCGCGTCGTAGAACGGTGCGATGCGGTTCTCTTTCGCCCAGTACACCTCGAAGTAGCCGAACGGCTCGCCGTCGAAGCTCGCCACCAGCGGCAGCATGTGCGGGTCGTCGATCAGCCCTTGCAGATAGCGGCGATGCTTTTCCTCGTCACCTTCCTCCTGCCAGAAGAACGCCACGTCGGGGTCGTTCATCCAGCGATGCAGGCTCGGCAGGTCCTGCCGGATGGTTGCCGCGTGCAGCGTCATGGTGCGCTGCAGCCAGGGGATATAGCGCGCGTAGACGAGGCCCTCCGGCTTGGGCGGGCGCATTGGATGGCGTTTCTCGCCGGTCATCGCGTATCGCAGCGGATAAGCCGGGCCGGCATGGCGCAGCCACAGTGGCGCGTATTGCCACAGCAGGTCCGCGTGGCAGCGGCCGCCGCGGCCCGCGTGCGTGGCTTCGCTGTCCAGCAACAGGCCGCGCTGGCGCAGCACCGCCTCGCCATCCGCATCTTCGAGCGAGACATCGAGGCTGCCTGACCCCCACATGGTCGTCAGGGCTTCGAGCGCGGCGGTCGTGGCGTCGGCGAGCGCGGCGCCGCGAACGGTCGTGCTTGCCAGCCGCAGCGCCGGGGTATCGGCGGGTTCCGCCTCAAACGCGGCCACCTCGGCATCGCCGCCGCGCACGGACAGCCGTCCCGCCTCCCATGCCGATACGAGGCGGCCTTCGCCGCGCACCTCGAACGAGCGGAAGCCGCTGAACGTAGCGGCCGGGCCGCCGATGGTTATTGTGGACATGGTCTCTCCGTGGCTGGCTGGTTGGGTCAAGGCCGACCCCCAGGCCGGACCGATGCAGGAAAGACGCGGCACGCGCGCCGAAATTTACCTCTTGCCAGCCCGCCGGCGGCCGGCGCGACAAGGCTAGGCGCGCGGGGCGCTCATCTATAGAATTACGAATCATTCTCAACACGACGGACCGCCACGGCTTCCCGGGACGCCCGCAGACATGCATATCCGCACCTTCCGCATCTGGTATCTGGTCCATAAATGGACCAGCCTGATCTGCACCGTGTTTTTGCTGCTGCTGTGCCTCACTGGCTTGCCGCTGGTCTTCGGGCACGAGATCGACCACTGGTTCGGCAATGGCGTGGAAGCCCCGGAGATGCCGGCCGACACGGCGCACGTGCCGGTGGACGGCATCGTGGCCGATGCCCTGGCGCGGCGCCCGGGCACCGCGGTGCGCTTCGTGACCGCCGACGACGAGGAGCCCGTGTGGTTCGTGTCGCTGTCCTCGCGCGAGTCGCCCCGGCAGGGCGGCGCCCTGCTGACCTATGACGCCCGCACGGGAGACCTGCTGCGCGATACGCCGCTGCGGTCCGGCTTCATGCTGATCATGGTCAAGCTGCATACCGACCTGTTCGCCGGGCTGGCCGGCTCGCTGTTTCTCGGGTTCATGGGTCTGCTGTTCGTGATCTCGGTGGTGTCGGGCATCGTGGTCTACGGTCCGCTGATGAAGAAGTTGCCGTTCGGAACCGTGCGGCGCGACCGCTCCACCCGGCTCAAATGGCTGGACCTGCATAACGTGCTGGGCATGGCGACCCTGTCCTGGGCTGCCGTCGTCGGCATTACTGGCGTGCTGCTCACGCTGGCAAAGCCAACCTACAGCGTCTGGCAGAACACCGAGCTGAAGGCAATGGTCGCGCCCTTCGCCGGCCAGGGCGAGCCTCGCCGGCTCACCTCGCTGGACGGCGCGCTGCGCGTGGCGCAGGCGGAGGAGCCCGACATGACGACGGCCTTCGTCGCCTATCCCGGCACGCCGCTGGCCGGCCCTCGCCATTACGCGGTCTTCATGCGCGGCGACGCCCATATCACCTCGCGGCTCATCAAGCCCGTGCTCGTCGACGCCGAGACCGGCCAGTTCGCCACCAAGCGCGAGATGCCCTGGTACGTCGCCGCGCTGCGCATCTCCGGCCCGCTGCATTTCGGGGACTACGGCGCGATGCCGCTGAAGGTGCTGTGGGCGGTGCTCGACATCATCACGATCGTGCTGCTCGGCAGCGGCATCTACCTGTGGTTCGGCCGCACGCGGACCGCCAACGCGCGCCTGCGCAAGCTGGAAGCCGAAGCGCAGGACGGCGCCGAAGGCCGTACCGCACCGACGGTTGCCTCCACCGGAGTCTCACGATGAAAACGCCCGGCACCCTTATGTGGATCTACGGCATGCCGCTGCTGCTGGCGGTGGCCGGCTGTGTTGGGCTTGCCGCCGCGCTGTTCGCCGATGGGCTGTGGGACTGGATCTCGTGGCTCGCCCTGGGCGGCATGACTGCCATCGGCCTCTGGTACGCGATGCTGCCGGTGCGCACGGGCAGGGCCGCCTCAGCGGCCCCGCGCGAGCCTAGCCCAGCGCCGGCGTCGCGCTCAGCAGACCCCGCACCGCGTCGATGAACGCTTCCGCCCGTACGATGCCCAGGTGGCTCGCCGCGAGCCGGGCGTCGTAGGCCGGTTCGCGCTCCAGCATCCGGTGCAGCCGCGCAGTGTCGGCGGCATCGCGATCCGCCGTCCACCAGCACGCGGGAGCCGCCTGCACCGGCTGCAGCACGAAGTCGCCACCGAGCGAGCGCAGGCGTTGCGCGGTGGCGAACATGCGCGAAAGCTCGTCCGGCCCACCGGCTTGCTTTTCCGAACCCGCCAGGGCAAATGCGCGGCGAATCAGGCGTTCGACGAGCGCGCTGCCCTGCAAGTCCGCCTGCGCCAGTTCCATCTCCCGCGCAAAGCCGGCCGCATCCAGCCCGGGCAGGGCCTGCAACAGATACTCGCGCAGCTCTTCGATCGAGCCACGCTGCCGGACCGTGGTGCCGGCAGGCTTCGGCACGAAGGTATCGACCAGTCCGAGAAAGGCGACCGTCTCGCCCGCATCCTCGAGTATCGCCGCCATGCGCGCCGCCAGCGCGCCGCCGAGCGACCAGCCCAGCAGCCGGTACGGCCCCCCGGGCTGCACCGCGCGCACCGCCTTCACATGCAGGTGCGCCAACGCTTCCAGCGAGGCGAAGGCGTCGGGCGCAGGGCAAGGCAGTCCGTAGACCGTGCAGCTGCCGTCCAGCGCCCGCGCCAGCGGCGTGTAGTCGAACACGTTGCCGAACGAGGCATGCACGCAGAACAGCGCGGGCAGTGTGTCGGAACGTCGGTTCAGCGGCAGGGCCTCGTGCCGCGCGCCGATGCGGCCTTCCATCGCCGCCGCCAAGCCTGCGACGGTCGGATACTGCATCAGGTGGCGCAGTTCGAGTGCGAGGCCGCCAGCGGACGCCGCCCGGACCCGCGAGAGGACCTGGAGGCAGAGCAGCGAATGACCGCCGAGGTCGAAGAAGTTGTCGGTGATGCCGACCTTCTCGACACCGAGCACGTCCTGCCAGACCTGCGCGAGCAGGGCTTCGGTGTCGTTGCGCGGGGCCACGTAGCCTTGCGTCTCCCATACGGGCTCGGGCAGTGCGCGGCGGTCGAGCTTGCCGTTAGGCGTGACCGGCAGGCGGTCCATCGGCACGATTTGCGCCGGGACCATGTGGTCGGGGAGTTGGGCTTTCAGCGCGGCCTTGAGCGTGGCGGGGTCGGTGTTCGTCAGCACGCAGTACGCGACCAGCTTCTCATCGCGGACTAGCACGGCGGCGTCGACCACCCCGGCTTGTGTGCGCAGCATGTGCGCAATCTCGCCGGGCTCCACGCGATAGCCACGGATCTTGACCTGCTCGTCGGCACGGCCGAGATAGTGGATACGGCCTTGCCGGTCTTCCTTCACGCGGTCGCCGGTGCGGTACATGCGCGCGCCTGCCACGAAGGGATCGGGAAGGAAGCGGTCGGCTGTGAGTCCCGGCCTGTTCAGATAGCCGCGTGCCACCTGCGGGCCTCCGATGTACAACTCGCCCGCGACGCCAGCGGGCACCGGGTTTAGATCGGCGTCCAACACGTAGACATGCGAGCCGGGAAGCGGCTTGCCGGTCGGCACTGGGCCGTCTTCGAGTTCGTAGGCGTGATGCGTCAGCACGCCGACCGTGGTTTCGGTGGGGCCATAGTGGTTGAACAGCTGGCAACCCGGCCTCAGCGTACGAATCGTCTGCGCCAGATCGGCGGAGGTTGCCTCACCGCCAAGAATCAATGCTGTCTGCGGCAGCACATCCGCTGGCTTACCGGCCTGGAGCAGGGCGCGCAGATGGCTGGGCACGATCTTGAGGACGCCCACGCGATGACGCGCCATGTAGGCGGCGAAGCGGTCAGGATCGAACGCGTGATCGTGCGGCAGCAGGTGGAGCGGCCGACCGCTGTACAGAGCGCCGAACAAGACGGTGTGCCCCAGGTCGGCGGCCGTGGTGGAGACCATGGCCATCGAGGCGTCGGCAGGCAGGTTCAGTCGTTGAAGCACGCCGCTGACATAGTACGCAAGTGCGCCGTGGCTGACGACGACACCCTTGGGCGTGCCGGTCGAGCCGGAGGTGTAGATCAGATAGGCGGCTTGATCGGGCACCACATCCATCGACGGTGCCGCCTCAACAGGCGTCAACCGGTCCGGATCGATCGAATCGACCCCTTCCAGCGCCCCGACGACAACCGTGGCCCCCGCATCCTCCAGCAATTGCCGCAGCCGTTCCACCGGCTGACCCGGATCGAGCGGCACGCAGGTCGCACCGACCTTCAATATGCCAAGCCAGCCGATGGCAAAGGCGAACGAGCGCTCCACGCACAGCCCCACCGTGGACTCCACGCCAACGCCTCGCACCGCCAGTGCCTGTGCCACGGCATTTGCAAGCCGGTCCACCTGCAACCGCGTCAGCGTGGCGTCTCCCACCTGCAGGGCGATGGCGGATGGCTCATCAGCGAGATTGCGCTTCCATGCCGTGAGCACATCGACGGCGCCGGCCGCCGCCTCGCCGAACATCCCGCGACGCTGTCCAGACCCGTGCAACGCCAGCAATCCCACCGGCGTATCGGGTCCGGTCGGCTCGCAGACGGATTCCAGAATGCCGAGGTAGTCGCGCAGCATGCCTTCGATCCGGCTGTGATCGAACAGGTCGGCCGCATAGCCGAGCACCCCGACGATAGTGCCGTCGTCTTCGTCTTCCTGCGTGTCGAGCGACAGATCCATCTTGGTACTGCGCACGGTGCGCTCGACCGGCGCCAGTTCGAGCCCCGGCAACCGTCGCGCGACGCCGCGGTCGCGGCGCTGATGGTTGACCATCACCTGAAACAGCGGGTTGTGCGACAGACTGCGCTCGGGCTGCAGGGCTTCCACCAGTCGCTCGAAGGGCAGGTCCTGGTTCGCCTGAGCATGCAGGACGGTCTCGCGGACTCGCCCGAGCAACGCGGCAAAGGACTCGCTACCGGTGATCTCGGTGCGCAATACCTGCGTGTTGATGAACAGGCCGACGACACCTTCGGTCTCGACGCGTCCACGGTTGGCCACGGGCACCCCCACCCGCAGGTCGCGCTGCCCCGTATGGCGGTAGAGCAGGGCCTGGAACGCGGCCAACAGCACCGTAAAGACCGTCGCGTCGGCCCGCCGGGCGAGTGCCCGCAGCCTGGCGGCGAGCGGGCCATCGAGCGAGAACGGAACGGCACCGCCACGGTGCGATGGCAGCGCGGGACGGGGCCTGTCCACCGGCAGTTCGAGCACCACGGGATCGGTGCCGAGCTGCGCCTTCCAGTACTGCAACTGGCGCTCCAGCTCGCCGCCCTCCAGCCAGCGCTTCTGCCACGCCGCATAGTCGGCGTACTGGATGGGCAGTTCGGGCAGCTGCACCGCGCGACCTTGCGCGAATCCCGCATACAGCCGCGCGAACTCATCGACGACAAGGTTCATCGACCAGCCGTCCGAGACGATATGGTGGATGGTGACGAGCAGGATATGGTCGTCGACAGCGAGCCGCAGCAGGCGGACGCGCACCAGCGGCCCGGTCTCGAGATCGAACGGCGCCTGCGCCTCCTCGTCGACGAGGGCCTGCACCGTTGCGTCGCGGCTCGCGGCATCGACGCTGGCAAGATCCGTCACGGCGATGTTCAGCGGCGCAGCGGCGTGGATGCGCTGCAGGGCGCCGCCGCCCGCGGGATGAAACGTCGTGCGCAGGCTCTCATGGCGAGCCACCAGCGTGTCGAAGGTCTGCTGCAATGCCTTGCCGTTGAGGGAGCCGGTCAGCCGTACGGCACGCGGAATGTTGTAGCTCGCGCTATGCGGGTTCAATTGCCACAGGAACCACAGCCGTTCCTGCGCCCAGGACAGGGGCAGTGGCGCGGAGCGGTCGGCGCGCGGCGGCGGGGCGGCACGGTCCGTACGCGCTTCCGTTCCCAGTACATCGCCGCTCGACTTGGCGGCGAGGGTTTGCGCCAGTTCGCCTAATACCGGTTGTGCGAACAGCTCCTTCGGCACCAGCTTGCAGCCGGCCTTCTTGAGCCGGGCGATCACCTTGAGCGTGAGAATCGAATCGCCGCCCAGCTCGAAGAAGTTGTCGGTGATGCCGACCTTCTCGACGCCGAGCACGTCTTGCCAGACCTGCGCGAGCAGCGTCTCGGTGTCGTTGCGCGGGGCGACGTAGCCCTGTGTCTCCCATACAGGCTCGGGAAGTGCGCGCCGGTCGAGCTTGCCGTTGGCCGTGACCGGGAGGCGATCCATCGGCACGATCTGCGCCGGGACCATGTGGTCGGGGAGTTGGGCTTTCAGCGCGGCCTTCAGCGTGGCGGGGTCGGTGTCCGTCAGCACGCAGTACGCGACCAGCTTCTCATCGCGGACTAGCACGGCGGCATCGACCACCCCGGCTTGTATGCGCAGCATGTGCGCGATCTCGTTGGGCTCCACGCGGTAGCCACGAATCTTGACCTGCTCGTCGGCACGGCCGAGATAGTGGATGCGGCCTTGGCGGTCTTCCTTGACCCGGTCACCGGTGCGGTACATGCGCGCGGCCGCCACGAAGGGATCGGGCAGGAAGCGGTCGGCTGTGAGTCCCGGCCTGTTCAGATAGCCGCGTGCCACCTGCGGGCCACCGATGTACAACTCGCCCGCGACGCCAGCGGGAACGGGATTCAGATCGGCGTCCAGCACGTAGACGTGCGAGCCGGGAAGCGGCTTGCCGGTGGGCACTGGGCCGTCTTCGAGTTCTACCGCGTGATGCGTCAGCACGCCGACCGTGGTCTCGGTGGGGCCATAGTGGTTGAACAGCTGGCACTCCGGCCGCAGGTCGCGAATCGTCTGCGCCAGATCGGCGGAGGTCGCCTCACCGCCAAGAATCAATGCCGCACGCGGCAGCACATCCGCTGGCTGGCGTGCCTGAAGCAAGGCACGCAGATGGCTGGGCACGATCTTGAGGACGCCGACGCCATGACGCGCCATGTAGGCGGCGAAGCGGTCGGGATCGAACGCGTGATCGTGCGGCAGCAGGTGGAGCGTCCGACCGCTGTACAGAGCGCCGAACAAGACGGTGTGCCCGAGGTCGGCGGCCGTGGTGGACACCATGGCCATCGAGGCGTCGGCAGGCAGGTTCAGTCGTTGGAGCACGCCGCTGACATAGTGTGCAAGTGCGCCGTGGCTGACGACGACACCCTTCGGTGTGCCGGTCGAGCCGGAGGTGTAGATCAGATAGGCGGCTTGTTCGGGCACCACATCCATCGACGGCGCCGCCTCCACGGGCGTCAACCGGTCCGGATCGATCGAATCGACCCCTTCCAGCGCCCCGACGACAACCGTCGCCCCCGCATCCTCCAGCAATTGCCGCAGCCGTTCCACCGGCTGACCCGGATCGAGCGGCACGCAGGCCGCTCCGGCCTTCAGGATGCCGAGCCAACCGATGGCAAAGGCGAACGAGCGCTCCACGCACAGCCCGACCGTGGACTCCAGGCCAACGCCTCGCGCCACCAGCGCCTGCGCCACGGCATTCCCCAGCCGGTCCACCTGCAACCGCGTCAGCGTGGCGTCTCCCACCTGCAGGGCGATGGCCGACGGCCCCGCGTCCAGATGGCGTTTCCACATCGCCAGAACATCGGGCACCGATCCCGCGGGCTCGCCGGCAATACGCCCTTCGCCATCCAGCGTTTGCAGTCCCAGCCGGCCAAGGCGTTGATCCGGGTCTTCCACCATCCGGGTCACGCCATGCTCCAGTTGCCCGAGCAGCGTCGCGATCGCACCGTCGTCGAAGCGATCGCGTCGATAGGCGAGCGTCAGATGCAGGCATTGATCCATTACCGCGATCAGGCTCAACGGGTAGTTGTTGCGTCCGCTGGTGGATCGGGCATCGCTTGCGGCATCGGTTGGTGCCTCTTCCGCGATGCGCGGCAGCAGGCGGATATCGAGGCCCTCCTGCCGCTGCCTGAGCGCGGCGTCCACCGGGTAGTTTTCGAATACCAGGATGCTCTCGAACAGGCCGCCGCCTTCGCCCGCTCGTACCAGGCGTTGAATCTCCGGCAGGGGCATGTGCTCGTGCTGCTGGTTCTCGACCGCACGCTGCTGTATCGCCTGCCAGGCCTCGCGCACCGTCATCTGGGCGTGCAGGCAAACGCGAAGCGGCAGCGTGTTGATGAACAGCCCGACCATGCCTTCCATGCCGGGAAACTCGCCCGAGCGCCCGGACACGGTGGTGCCGAACACCACGTCCTCGCTGCCCGCGTGACGGGCGAGCATCCACGCCCACAGCGCCTGCACTACCGTGTTTACGGTCACCCCGCTGTGCCTGGCCTGTTCTCGCAAGGACTGGCTGACGGCCGGAGAGAACGACAGCCGTTGCTCGGCATGTCCCGTTCGACCCTGTGGCGCGGCGTCCATCGGCAGCGGGGTCAATCCGTCGACACCATCGAGCACGTGCCGCCAGTACCGACGTGAGGCCGCGTGGTCCCGCTGGCCGAGCCACTGCAGATAGGCGCTGAAGGGCTGCGGCGCGGGCAAGCGGCGCGGTTCGCCGCGTTCCAGGGACAGGTATCCCTGCAGCACGTCGCTAAGGACCAGCCCGACGCTCCACCCGTCCATCGCAACATGATGGAAGCTCCATGCGAGCCACCATTGCACGGGCCCGACGCGGATCAGGCGAAGGCGCTGGTCGGCGGCGCGGCGCAGCGGAAAGCCCGCCTTGCGCTGCTCGTCGAGCCATTGCTCCAGCGCTTCGCGCTGTTCGCAGGCGGGACGCTCGCACCAGTCCAGACGCTCGAACCGCACGGGGCGATGCTTGTAGATGACCTGTAGCGGCACATCGCTCTCGCCCCAGATGTAGTCGGTACGCAGCGCCTGGTGGCGGTCCACCGCTGCCTGCCATGCGCGCTCGAATGTGTCGACCGACAGATCGCCGCGGATCTCGAAGACCCGCTGATAGTGGTAAGGATCATGCTCGCCGCGCTCCACCGCGTGAAAGAGCACGCCCTGCTGCAGCGCCGTCAGCGCCGCGATGCTTTCGATGTCCTGCTTGCGTCGTTCCGTGACAGTACTCATGGTTTCCATTTGGGAGGCGGTCTACAACACGGTGTCGAGCAGGGCGTCCAGCGCATTCTGGTCGATGCTGACATTCACCAGATCCGATGGGGTGAGGCTCTGGTTGCTGTCGTCGAGGCAATGCTCGATGACGGCTTCCAGCCGGCGTTGCAGCGCTTGCGCCAGCCGCGCCATGGTGGCGGGGCGGAACTGCCGCGCGCTGTAGCCGATATTGAGGACGAGCTCGCCGTCGAAGACCTGGCCGTTGATCGTGATCCAGTTGCCCAGCGGTGCCGCGGCATCGCGGCTGGCGCCTCCCGGTTCGCTGGCGAGCGCAAACAGCGGATCGTCGCCGCTGCCCTGGTCGAACTGGCCGAGATAGTTGAAGGTGATGCGCGCCGCCGGCATGGCCGCCAGTGCGGCGCGCACCGGTTCCGCGCCGAATTGCTTGAGAACGCCGAAGCCGATGCCATTGCCGGGCACCGCCCGCAGGGCTTCCTTGACCTGCCTGATGGCATGGCCGGTGTCATGCGAGACGGGCAGGACGACCGGATACACCGAGGTGAACCAACCGACCGTTCGGGACAGATCGAGGGACTCGAACAGCGACTCGCGGCCATGGCCCTCGAGCATCACGGCAACGTGCGGCTGACCCATCCATTCGCCGGCTGCCTGCGCCACCGCGGTCAACAGGAGATCGTTGATGCGGGTGCGATAGGTGGCATGTGCCTGCTGCAGCAGTTGCGTAGTCTGCCTCGGGTCCAGCCGGACGGTGGCTTGTGCGGCGTCACGCGCAAGCGGCTGGACGTCATCGTCCGGAATGGGCGAGCCGGATTGGGGCAGGGAGAGCCAGTAGCTCGCCTCGCCTTGCATCGCGTCCCGATTGGCATAGGCAGAGAGTTCTCTCGCCCATGCCTGATAGGAAGTCGTGCGAGCTGGCAGCACGACGGCCTGGCCTTGTGCCGCCATTTGATACGCGGCCTGCAGGTCTTCAAGGAGGATGCGCCAGGAGACGCCGTCGACCACGAGGTGGTGGATGGCAAGGAACAGGCGCTCGGTGCCATCGGCCAGCCGCAGGTGCAGCGCGCGCAGAAGCGGCCCGCTGTCCAGGCGCAGGCTCTGCTGGGCGCGGGAGCACGCGTCGGTCAGCTCGACCGTGTTGGCGACAGATTGCTGCCACAGCAGATCGGCCGGGACGGTGTCGGCATAGTGCTGCTTCCACTGGCCGTTCGACTGGGTGAAGGACAGGCGCAGCGCGTCGTGATGGGCCACGATGGCTTGCAAGGCGCGGTCCAGCGCAGCGGTATCGAGGGGTCCCACGGGCCGCAGCAACACCGACTGATTCCAGTGATGGCGATTCGGGATGGGAGAGTCGAAAAATTCCTGCTGCACCGGCAGCAACGGCACCTCGCCGGTGGGGCGTTCCTGCGCTTGTCCCGCCTGCACCGCCGTCGCGACCTGGGCCAGCGCCTGCACGGTCTGATGCAGGAACAGATCCTTGGGCGTGAAGCGCAATCCGGCGCGCCGCGCGCGGCTGACCGCCTGGATAGACAGGATCGAATCGCCGCCGAGTTCGAAGAAGTTGTCGGTGACGCCGACTTTCTCAACGCCGAGCACGTCCTGCCAGACCTGCGCGAGCAGGGTCTCGGTGTCGTTGCGCGGCGCGACGTAGCCCTGCGTCTCCCATACGGGCTCGGGCAACGCTCGGCGATCCAGCTTGCCATTGCCGGTGACCGGCAGGCGTGCCAGCGTGATGCACTGCGCCGGCACCATGTAGGGCGGCAGGCAGTCTTCCAGATGGCGACGAAGCGCCGCGGCCGGATCGTCTTGCGGATCGGTGGGCACCACGTAGGCCACCAGTTGCTTGCCACCCGGCCCGTCATGCGGCACGACGACCGCCTCGCGCACCGCCGGGTGCGCCCGCAGGCGGGCCTCGATCTCGCCCGGCTCGATGCGATAGCCACGGATCTTGACCTGATGATCCAGACGGCCGACGTACTCGATATTGCCGTCGGCGGCGCGGCGCACCAGATCGCCGGTGCGGTACATGCGGGTACCCGTGGCGAAGGGGTCGGGCAGGAAGCGCTCTGCGGTGAGTCCCGGTTTGCAGACATAGCCGCGCGCCAGCCCAAAGCCGCCGATATAGAGCTCACCGGTGACGCCGAC
>NZ_CAJZAH010000003.1 GCF_914271545.1 Cupriavidus respiraculi | reverse complement strand
CGCGCGGTGCGCCTGGCGCTGATCGCCAAGACCGGCGAGATGGGCTATCCGTCGGTGCTCTCGGCCAAGACCTGGGGCTTCTACGACGTGCTGTTCAAGGGCCAGCCGTTCCAGTTCCAGCGCCCCTACGGCTCCTACGTGATGGAGAACGTGCTGTTCAAGATCAGCTTCCCGGCCGAATTCCACTCGCAGACCGCGGTGGAAGCGGCCATGACGCTGCACGGGCAGCTGGCCGCGGCCGGCAAGAGCGCGGCCGATATCAAGCGGGTGACCATCCGCACCCACGAGGCGTGCATCCGCATCATCGACAAGAAGGGCCCGCTGGCCAACCCGGCCGACCGCGACCACTGCATCCAGTACATGGTGGCCGTGCCGCTGCTGTTCGGGCGCCTGACGGCCGAGGACTACGAGGACAAGGTGGCCGCGGACCCGCGCATCGACGCGCTGCGCGACAAGATCGTGTGCGTGGAAGACCCGGCCTTCACCGCCGACTACCACGACCCGGAGAAGCGCTCGATCGCCAACGCGATGACGGTGGAGCTCAATGACGGCACGGTGCTGCCGGAGGTGGTGGTGGAATACCCGATCGGCCACAAGCGCCGGCGCGCCGACGGCATTCCGCTGCTGGTGGAGAAATTCCGCACCAACCTGGCGCGCCGCTTCCCGGCCAGGCAAAAGGAGGCGATCCTGGCCGTGTCGCTGGACCAGGCCCGGCTCGAGGCCATGCCGGTGCACGAGTATGTGGATCTGTATGTGATCTGACACGATGGCGGCCGTACGCTGAAGGCGCGCTCCCTCTCCCGCTGGCGGGAGAGGGGAGAAAACCCGGCCGCATATCCCTCCGTCTGGTTGCCGTCTCGCCGGGAGCGGCATAAAGTAGCAAACTCATTACATGGCAAGTTGCCGCCATCCCTCGCCCGGCACCGTTTTGCGCGCCGCCGGGCGGCCGCGGCAGCGGCCCCGCCGGCTGAACGGCACAAGAATCCCGCAGTCAGAGTCCCAGCAGCAGCATCCTCTTCGATCGGAGTCAGGCAATGCCCCACAACCTCAATAACACGCTCAAGGAATTCAATATCGGCCGCAAGGCCAAGGGTCGGTTCTATTCCCTGCCCGAGTTGGGCAAGGAACTGGGCGTGGCGGTGGAGCGCCTGCCCGTGTCCATCCGGCTGGTGCTGGAGTCCGTGCTGCGCAACTGCGACGGCAAGAAGGTCACCGAGGAACACGTGAAGCAGCTGGCCGGCTGGCAGCCGGTCGCCGACCGCACCGACGAGATCCCGTTCGTCGTGGCGCGCGTGGTGCTGCAGGACTTTACCGGGGTGCCGCTGCTGGCCGACCTGGCGGCGATGCGCAACGTGGCCGAGAAAATGGGCCAGAACCCGAAGAAGATCGAGCCGCTGGTGCCCGTGGACCTGGTCGTCGACCACTCGGTGCAGATCGACCATTTCCGCGAGAAGAAGGCGCTGGACCTGAACATGCGCCTGGAATTCCAGCGCAACAACGAGCGCTACCAGTTCATGAAGTGGGGCATGCAGGCGTTCGATACCTTCGGCGTGGTGCAGCCCGGCTTCGGCATCGTGCACCAGGTGAATCTGGAATACCTGGCCCGCGGCGTACATAACAAGGACGGCGTCTACTACCCGGACACCCTGGTCGGCACCGATTCGCACACGACGATGATCAACGGCATCGGCGTCGTCGGCTGGGGCGTGGGCGGCATCGAGGCCGAGGCCGGGATGCTGGGCCAGCCGGTCTACTTCCTGACGCCGGACGTGGTGGGCGTGGAGCTGACCGGCCGCCTGCGCGAGGGCGTGACGGCTACCGACCTGGTGCTGACCATCACCGAGATGCTGCGCCGCGAGAAGGTGGTGGGCAAGTTCGTCGAGTTCTTCGGCGAAGGCACCGCCAGCCTGACCGTGCCGGACCGCGCCACCATCGGCAACATGGCGCCCGAGTACGGCGCCACCATGGGCTTCTTCCCGGTCGATGAAAAGACCATCGACTACTTCGTGGGCACCGGCCGCACCGAAGAGGAGATCGCCGCCTTCGAGGCCTATTTCCGCGCCCAGGAGATGTTCGGCGTGCCGCAGGCGGGCGATATCGACTACAGCAAGGTGCTGTCGCTGGACCTGGCCACCGTGGCGCCGTCGCTGGCCGGCCCGAAGCGTCCGCAGGACCGCATCGAGATCGGCAATGTCAAGAGCACCTTCTCGACGCTGTTCGCCAAGCCGGTGCAGGAAAACGGCTTCAACAAGGACATCGCGGACCTCGACCAGACCTACACCACCTCGGACGGCGTGCAGGTGCGCAACGGCGATGTGCTGATCGCCGCCATCACGTCGTGCACCAACACGTCCAACCCCAGCGTGATGCTGGCCGCCGGCCTGCTGGCCAAGAAGGCGGTGGAGGCCGGGCTGGAAGTGGCGCCGCACATCAAGACCTCGCTGGCGCCGGGCAGCCGCGTGGTGACCGAGTACCTGACCGCCGCCGGCCTGCTGCCCTACCTGGAAAAGCTCGGCTTCGGCGTGACCGCCTATGGCTGCACCACCTGCATCGGCAACGCCGGCGACCTCGCGCCGTCGCTGAACGAGGCCATCGTCGAGAACGACCTGGTCGCCGCGGCCGTGCTCTCGGGCAACCGCAATTTCGAGGCGCGCATCCATCCGAATATCCGCGCGAACTTCCTGGCTTCGCCGCCGCTGGTGGTCGCCTACGCCATCGCAGGCAATGTCACGCGCGACCTGATGACGGAGCCGGTCGGCAAGGGCAAGGACGGCTACGACATCTACCTGGGCGACATCTGGCCGACCTCCGAGGAGGTCAACGCGCTGATGCGCTTCGCGATGAACGACAAGACGTTCAAGGCCAACTACGACAAGGTGATGAAGCCCAGCCCGCTGTGGGCCAAGGTGCAGGGCACGAGCGGGCAGGTCTATGACTGGCCGGAATCCACCTATATCGCCGAGCCGCCCTTCTTCGAAGGCTTCGGCATGGAGCCCGCGTCGGCCGGCAGCAGCATCCGCGGGGCCCGCGCGCTGGGCGTGTTCGGCGACTCGGTCACCACCGACCACATCTCCCCCGCCGGCTCGATCAAGGAAAGCTCGCCCGCCGGCAAGTACCTGCTGTCGCACGGCGTGCTCAAGGCCGACTTCAACAGCTACGGCTCGCGCCGGGGCAATCACGAGGTAATGATGCGCGGCACCTTCGCCAATGTGCGCATCAAGAACCTGATGATCCCGCCCAAGGACGACGGCTCGCGCGTCGAGGGCGGCTTCACGCTGCACCAGCCCACGGGCGAGCAGATGTCGATCTATGACGCCGCGATGAAGTACGTGTCCGAGGGCACGCCGACGGTGGTATTCGGCGGCGAGGAATACGGCACCGGCTCCTCGCGGGACTGGGCCGCCAAGGGCACGCAGCTGCTCGGCGTCAAGGCCGTGATCGCCCGCAGCTTCGAACGCATCCACCGCTCCAACCTGGTCGGCATGGGCGTGCTGCCGCTGCAGTTCAAGGGCGCGGACAGCGCGCAGACGCTGGGCATCGTGGGCAACGAGACCTTCGATATCGAGGGCATCGAGGGCGACCTGAAGCCGCAGCAGGACGTGACCCTGGTGATCCACCGCAGCAACGGCGACAGCCAGCGCGTGCCAGTGCTGCTGCGCATCGATACGCCGATCGAGGTGGACTACTACAACCACGGCGGCATCCTGCCCTTCGTGCTGCGCCAGCTGCTGGCAGCCTGATCCAGCCCCTGCAAGCCGCGACGCCCCGCCCCCAAGGCGGGGCGTTTTGCATGGCGGGCCGGTACTGGCCGCCTGTAAGTTCCGCGCAAGGCTGCGCTGCCACACTGTCACCACAACGACATCGACGGCCCGCGCGCCTGCCCTTGCGCGCGGCCACCAGCCCAGGAGACACCATGGCAAAGATCCTTATCGCCTTCCTCGTGATTGCCGGCGCGGCGCTGTACCTGCTGATGAAGGGGGGAGGCGATGTATCGATGGGCGGCGAGCAGCACGGCGTCGAGACGCACGCGCCCGCCGCGTCCGAGCCCGCGGCCGCGAAGTAGGCCGCCCGCCGGGCGGGACGGGCCCCTACCGGGGGCGTCAGCCCCGCGGGCGCCGGTTCTCTGGCGAATACCCCCTATTTGCGGCTGAATTTGGCGGGCCAGCGAGTAGAATACCGTTTTACCGTAAAACGGATGATCTCAGCATATGGCAGGTTTTCGCCCCAAGGCTTCCCAACGTCTTTCGCCCGACGCCGAGCGGCTCGTGGCCGATGCCCTCGCCCTTGACGCTTCGGGCAGCCGCATGGAAGACGCGTATTGGGAGCGCAGGCTCTCGCTGCGCCTCGGCCGGTTGCTGAAGAACGGCAGCCAGTCCGCACTGGACGCGGCGCTGGAGCATCTGTTCAAGCACAACGCGGACGCCTCGGACGTGCTGGCCGAACAGGCCGAGACACTGGCCGAATCCGCCACCGTCGAAGTCGACGGCGTGACGTACGACGCGCTGCTGATCGCGGCGCCCATTCTCGCGCATACCCGGTACGCCATTCCCTCAGGCGGTCTCAAGCCCGAACTGGCCCAGACGCTGGCCGTGCACCTGAAGGCGCACGTGCTGGCGGCGGACGCGCGCATGGCGCTGTCGCCCTACCTGTACAGCATCGATCAGCTGCCGCGCACGCACAGCGACACGTTCGCGTTGACCCACAAGCTGATCGCGGCCGCGCTGGCCGGCGTCGCGCCCAAGGTGGACCTGCGAGACCTGCCCGAGACCGCGCCGATCCTGGCCGACCCGCGCTACCTGCTGGCGGTGGTCGTGGCGCCGCACGAAGGTCCGCTGTTCCGCTGGCAGGAAGAAGCCAAGGAGCACCACGCCGAACGCTCGGCCTGCCTGGAGCAATGGCGCAAGCAGGTGCAACCGTCGCTGGCGATGCTGCTGCCCGGGTGCGAGTTCGAGCTGCTGTTGCCGGACGCGTTCTTCCTGTCGTGCCGCGAGTCGGACAAGAGCATCCGCCCGCTGACCGTGCGCGCCGCCGTCAATTACCTGTGCGGCACGCTGGACGTGCAGGCCGGCCAGCTGGCCGCCGTCACCGCCGCGTTCGGCGAGGAAGAGATCGAGGAATACCGGGTCGGCTTCACCATGCGCGGCGAGAAGGACGTCATCTACGGCATCGTCTGGCCCGTGTATGGCCGCGAGGCCGGCGAGGTCGAGGAAAGCGCGCAGGGCAATCCGCTCGAGCAGATCTGCGAGGAACTGCGCAATGCCGGCGTGGAGGACATCTTCCGCCATGCCTCCCTGTTCGACCCCGAGTACTGCGAGGACTGCGGCACGCCGCTGTATGCCGACCGCTCCGGCGAGATCGTGCATGCCGAGCTGCCGGAGGACGCGCCGACGCAGCAGCCGCTGTTCCACTAGCCGGCCTCCTGTCGGCCCCGCCGCCGCGGGGGCGACGACTCCCCGCCAATCCGACGGCCCGCCCTGTGCGGGCCGTTGCGCTTTCAGGCCCTCGCCCTCTCGCTGACACAGCGCCACAGCGCATGGCCCGATGCCGCGTACTTGCGCTCGAACGGCGTGATGGGCTGCGCCGGCTGCCAGGGCTCCACGCGCGCCTGCCGTCCCACCAGATGCAAAGCCTGCGCGAATTCCTCGATATAGATGCCCCAGTTGCTGCGGCATTCGAGATAGTCACCGCAGGCCGCCAGCGCCGGGAATACCGCATGCCCCTGCCAGCGCCGGCCGAGGTGGCCGATTTTGGGCCAGGGATTGGGATAGAGCACGTAGTGCCGCGCCACCGCGATGGCATCGGCCTGCAGGATGCGCCAGACGTCGACCAGATCGGCCCGCGCCCAGGTGAAGTTGGGCGGCATCGCTTCGCCCCACCAGTCCTTGCCGGCGGTCAGGCGCTTCTCCGACTGGTCCACGCCGATCACGAAGTGGCCGGGATGGGCGGTGGCCAGCCGCAGCGTGCTTTCGCCCACGCCGCAGCCGGCATCCAGGATCAGCGGCGCGCCGCCGGCGCGCTGCCAGGCCTGCAGGGCCTGCTCCATCGCGCGGGCGCTGGGCGCGCCGATGGGCTTGCGGAACGGTTCGGCGAGATGGCGGGCCACGCGGGCGGCGAGATGCTCGTGCGCGCCGGTCTGCGCGGAGGCGATGGTGCGGGAGTTGGCAAACATGGCGCGATTCTACCGGCTGGCCCCGCTGCAGCCGTCCGGGCGCCCTGCCCGCGGGCATATGGATATGACGGACGCATTGCACGCGAGCGCCGGTTTGACGGCACAATTGCGCGAAACCCTGGAAATCAGCGTGCCCTCGATGCCGGCACGCGCGAGGAGCCCCACCCGATGACGACCCGCCGCACCCAGCCCGCCCCCTCCCGCCACGCCACCCATGCCGCCCTGCCCGCCCGCTCGCCGTCGCGCCGCACGCTGCTGCGCACCGGCGCCTCCGCCGCGCTGGGCCTTGCCGCATGGACTGCGCTGACGCTGGTGCCGGCCACCGCGGCACGTGCCGAGGACCTGCGCATCGGCCTGTCCGCCGACGTGACCTCGATGGACCCGCACTGGAACAACGCCGGGCCGAACAACGCGATCGCCCTGCACGTGTTCGAGTCGCTGGTGTTCATGGACAAGAACGCCCGCTATATTCCCGGCCTGGCGCTGTCATGGACGCCTGTCAACGCCACCACGTGGGAAGTCAAGCTGCGGCCCAACGTCAAATGGCACGACGGCACGCCGTTTACCAGCGAAGACGTCAAGGCGTCGCTGGAGCGCCCGGAAAAGCTGACCAACGCGCCGGGCTCGTTCACCAGCTACACCAAACCCATCGCGCGCATCGACACGCCCGACCCGCTGACGGTGCGGCTGACGATGAACGTGCAGAACTACGCCAACCTCGCCAACGACCTCAACAGCATCCCCATCATGCCGAAGAAGGTCGCCTCGACGCTGGCGCAGAACGATTTCGACTCGGGCAAGGTGATGATCGGCACCGGCCCGTACAAGTTCGTGCGCTTCGCGCGCGGGCAGGAAATCGTCATGGAGCGCAATCCGGACTACTGGGGACCGAAGCCGGCGTGGGACCGGGCGGTGTTCCGCATCATCACCGACAGCGGCGCGCGCACCGCCGCGCTGCTCGCCGGCGATGTCGACGTGATCGAGGGCGTGCCGTCGGCCGACGTGGCCAAGCTCAAGCAGAACCCGAAGTTCCGCATCGAACAGCAGGTATCGTGGCGCACCATCTTCTGGCAGATGGACCAGTCGCGCGACAACCCACCCTTCGTGACCGACAAGGCCGGCAAGCCGCTGGGCAAGAATCCGTTCAAGGACGCGCGCGTGCGTGCGGCGATCAGCCATTCGCTCAATCGCGACGCCATCGTCAGCCGCATCATGGAAGGGCTGGCGGTGCCGGCCTCATCGATCGTGTCGCCGCAGATCTTCGGCCATCCGGGCACCAAGCCGGACGCCTACGACGCGGCGCGCGCGAAGAAACTGCTGGCCGAGGCGGGCTATCCGGACGGCTTCGGCCTGACGCTGCACGCGACCAACAACCGCTATCTGAACGACGCCGCGGTGGCACAGGCCACGGCCAGCATGCTGACCCGCATCGGCATCCAGACCAAGGTCGAAACCATGCCGGTGGCCACCTACTTCACGCGGGCGCGCCAGGGCGAGTTCGCCTTCCAGATGCTGGGCTGGGGCTCGGCCGCCTCCGACGTGGCGCTGCGCTCGATCACAGGCACGCCCAATCCGAAGACGGGCTACGGCACGTGGAACTGGGGCAAGTTCAGCAACCCGAAGCTGGACCAGATGATCGAGACCTCGCTGACCACGGTCAGCAGCCTGAAGGCGCGCGAGGACGCCGCCAAGGCCGCGGCGAAGTTCGCGCTGGAGCAGCACGCCATCATCCCTTCGCACAGCCAGCTCGCGATGTGGGCCATGCGCAAGGGCGTGCGCTACGAGGCGCGCACCGACGAATGGTCGCTCGCGCAGTTCTTCACGAAGGAGTAAGGCCGGCGCGCGGGCGCGATACGCGGCCCGCGGCCCGCTTGCGGAAGGCTCAGATCCGCAGCCGCTCTTCCTGGCGCGCATTGGCCGCGCGCAGTCCCTTGACCCAGGCGCGGGCCGGCAGGCCCGTGGCGCTTTCCACCACGGCGGCGCGCGCATCCAGTTCGTCCCAGCCGATATCGATGGCCGGCCCGTTGAACGCGAGCGCGATGATATTGCCGTCGTGCACCTCGGGAAACACCAGCACGCGGTCGTCGAAGGCCTCGCAGATGCGCACGATGTTCTTGGGAAAGCTGTCGTGGTCCCCGAACAGGTTGATGGTCATCATGCCCGGCGTTTTCAGCACGCGCCGGCACGCCTTGTAGAAGGCCGTGGTATCGAGCACCGGCCCGCGCGCGGTGGCGTCGTACAGGTCCACCTGCAGCACGTCGTGGGCGCCGGTGTGCGCGGCGTCCATCACGTAATCCCAGGCGTCCTGCTCGCGCACGGCGAGGCGCGCATCGTCCTCGCGCAGTCCGAACATGCTGCGCCCGGCGACGATCACGGCCGGGTTCAGTTCGACGGCGGTAACGCGGGCCTGGCGGAAATGCCGGTGGCAGAACTTGGTCAGCGCGGCGGCGCCCAGCCCCAGTTGCGCGACATGGAAGCCGTCCTGCGACGGCGACAGGAACAGCAGCCACGCCATCATCTGCTGGGCGTACTCCAGCTCGATCGCATCGGGCTTGCGCAGGCGCATCGCACCCTGGACCCACTCCGTGCCGAAATGCAGATAGCGCACGCCGTCCATCTCCGAGAACGTCACCGGCGCGAAACGGGGCGTCATCCGCTTTTCCTCGCGGGGCGTGCCATTGGCGCGCCCGCCGCGCTCGCGCTCGCCGCGCGCGGGACGGCGCGAGGCCACGGCTTCGATGGATCTTCTTTTCAACAGGGTCATGGGGCGACGATCAGGGCAAACGATAAGGCCGGAGCGGCGCGATGGCGTCCGGTTTCAAGGGCGCGATTGTGACAGAAGCGCGCGCCACAACTCCAGCTTCTGCTCGAAATTGCGCGCGGCGTGGGCGGGGCTGGAGGACGGCAGCACCACGGTTTCGTAGCCGGCCGCGGCGAAGGCCGGGGCGAAGCGGCCGGAGGTACCGCCATTGAAGCCGACGCGCTTGAGCTCCGGAGCCAGCCGGCGCAGGCGCTCGAAGTCGTTGGCCTGCGGATGGCGGATATTGGAATCCAGGCTGCCCTGCCGGACGCAGGCGCCCAGCACGTCCCACACCCCGACGCGATGCGCAAGCAGCCGCGTCAGGCGGGTCGCATAGGGCAGTTCCACCAATGGTTCGCCCAGCAGCGCGCCCATCAGCGGCCAGAACTGGTTACGCGGATGCGCGTAGTACTGGCGCGCGGCCAGCGAGGCCGCGCCGGGAAAGCTGCCGAGCACCAGCACGCGGGTCTGGCGGTCGATCACGGGGGGAAGGCCCTGTTGAAGATCGGGCGGATCGGACGGAAGTTCTGGAGACGAGGACATGGTCAACAGGATAACGCCAACGCGCATGGGGTCACGGGGACAGGCATGGGGACCGCGTCCTGCCGGCCTTCGTCCTGCTGCGACCGTTCACCCTCACCCCCGCCCCTCTCCCGCGGGCGGGAGAGGGGAGAACACCCGCGGTTTGCTCCCTTTCCCGCGGGCGGGAACACCCCGGGGTTTGCTGCCTCTCCCGCGGGCGGGAACACCCGGGGTTTGCTCCCTCTCCCGCGGGCGGGAGAGGGCCGGGGTGAGGGTGACCGCCCGCAATAGCGACCAGCCCACCGCACCCCGGCGACAACCGACTCAGGCCAGCAGCCGGTTGATCCGCTGCACGTAGGCCGCCGGGTCCTCCAGCATGCCGCCCTCGGCCAGCAGCGCCTGGTCGAACAGGATGCGCACGCGGTCCTCGAACGACGCGTCGTCGGCCACGTCGCGCAGCTTGCGCACCAGCGCGTGCTCCGGGTTCAGCTCCAGGATCGGATGGACCTCGGGCGCCTTCTGCCCGGCCTGCTTGAGCATGCGAAGCAGGTAGCCGCTCATCTCGCCTTCGTCGGACACCAGGCAGGAGGCGGAGTCGGTCAGGCGCAGCGTGATGCGGACATCCTTGGCCTTGTCCTTGAGCACGTCCTTGGCGCGGGACACCACGTCCTTCCATTCGGTTTCGGCCTTCTCCTGCTCGGCCTTTTCCTCGGCATCGGCCAGCGTACCCAGGTCCAGGCCGCCGCGCGCCACCGACACCAGTTCCTTGCCGTCGAACTCGTGCGCGAACGACAGCATCCATTCGTCCACGCGGTCGGTCAGCAGCAGCACCTCGATGCCCTTCTTGCGGAAGACCTCCAGATGCGGGCTCGACTTCGCGGCGGTCCAGGTATCGGCCGTGACGTAGTAGATCTTGTCCTGCCCCTCCTTCATGCGGCCCACGTAGTCGTCGAGCGATACGTTCTGCTCGGCGGTGTCGTTGTGCGTGGAGGCGAAGCGCAGCAGCTTGGCGATGCGCTCCTGGTTGGCAGTGTCCTCGCCCATGCCTTCCTTGAGCACCTGGCCGAACTGCTGCCAGAACGTCGCGTACTTGGCGCGCTGCGCTTCGTCGTCGCTCTCGGCCAGCGCTTCGAGCATCGACAGGGCGCGCTTGGTGCTGCCCTCGCGGATCGCCTTTACGTCGCGGCTTTCCTGCAGCAGTTCGCGGGACACGTTCAGCGGCAGGTCGGCCGAGTCGATCACGCCCTTGACGAAGCGCAGGTAGTTCGGCAGCAGTTGTTCGGCGTCGTCCATGATGAAGACGCGCTTCACATACAGCTTCAGGCCGCCGCGGTGATTGCGGTCCCACAGGTCGAACGGCGCGCGCGCCGGGATATAGAGCAGCTGCGTGTATTCGCTGCGGCCTTCCACGCGGTTGTGGGTCCAGGCCAGCGGCGCCTCGTTGTCGTGGGCGATGTGCTGGTAGAACGCGGTGTACTGCTCGTCGGTGATATCGGTCTTGGAGCGGGTCCACAGCGCGCTGGCCTGATTGACGCTTTCCCACTCGCCGGTGCTCTTGTACGCGCTCGCCTCGGCGTCCCACACTTCCTTGGGCATGCGGATCGGCAGCGAGATATGGTCCGAGTACTTCTGGATGATGGACTTGACCTTCCACGCCGACAGGAAATCGTCCTCGCCCTCGCGCAGGTGCAGCGTGATGGTGGTGCCGCGTTCGGCGCGCTCGATGGCGTCGACCGAGAACTCGCCGTCGCCGGTGCTTTCCCAGCGCACCGCCTCGCTCGCCGGCAGGCCCGCGCGGCGGGTCTCCACCGTGACGCGGTCGGCCACGATGAACGCCGAGTAGAAGCCCACGCCGAACTGGCCGATCAGCGCCGCATCCTTCTGCTGGTCGCCGGAGAGCTGCTGGAAGAATTCCTTGGTGCCCGAGCGGGCGATGGTGCCGAGGTTGCGTATCGCCTCGTCGCGGCTCATGCCGATGCCGTTGTCGGTGATCTTCAGCGTGCGCGCCTTGGGATCCAGCTCCAGCCGGATGGCCAGGTCGGCGTCGTTTTCGAGCAGGGCCGGATCGGCAATCGCCTCGAAGCGCAGCTTGTCGGTGGCGTCGGAAGCGTTCGAGATCAATTCGCGCAGGAAGATTTCCTTGTTGCTGTACAGCGAATGGATCATCAGGTGCAGCAACTGCTTCACTTCCGCCTGGAAGCTCATCGTCTCGTGCGGTGCGGTCATGGTTCTCCTCGTGGATAAAGCGGGAAAGACTGGTATTGGACCGGTGGCCGGTGCCCGGTGGTACGGGTACGCGGGCGTCGCTCGTCGCGCGGCCTACCGTTGGGAGCCGAAATAGGGGCGCCGCGGCCGGTTTTCAAGATGCGGGGCGCCCCCGCAGGCCAGCCGGCGCTCACCGGCGGTCGAGCTGGCGGGCGAGAAAGTCCAGCATCGCCGGGTCCTGGCTGCAAGCCACGTTGAAGCGCATCCAGCCCGAGGGCAGCTGCGACGGCGAGAACAGGCTGCCCGGCGCGAACAGATAGCCCTCCTCGTGCCCGGCGGTGGCGATGGCGTTGGTATCGCGGCCGGTATCGGCCCACAGGTACATGCCGGCGTGCTGGCCGGGGAACAGCGCGAGGCCCAGGTCCTCCAGCGCGCGGCGCGTCTCGTCGCGCGCGCGGTCCAGCCGGCCGCGCACCCGTTCCACATGCTTGCGGTAGTGGCCCTCGGTCAACACCTTGTACAGCACCCGTTCGTTGATCTCGGGCGTGCTCAGGCCGGCCAGCAGCTTGGCGTCGGTCAGCGACGACACCAGTTCGGGGCTGGCGGCGACGAAGCCCACGCGCAGGTTGGCGGCCAGCGTCTTGGAAAAGCTGCCCATGTAGATGACCCGGCGCAGCTGGTCCAGGCTCGCGAGCCGGGTGGCCGGATGGCCCGGCGGGCTGAGATCGCAGTAGATATCGTCCTCGACCACCAGGAAGTCGTACTGCTCGGCGAGCCGCAGCACCTGGAAGGCGCGCGCGGCCGACAGCGAGGTGCCGGTCGGGTTGTGCAGCACGGTATTGAGCACCAGCAGGCGCGGCCGATGGGCCTGGACGATGCGCTCCAACGCCTCCAGGTCCGGCCCTTCGGCGGTATAGGGCACGCCGATGACCTGCGCCCCCTGCGCCGCGAAGCGCGCGAACATCACGAACCAGGCGGGATCGCCGACCAGCACCGTATCGCCCTGCCGCACGTACAGCCGCGCGACCAGGTCCAGCGCCTGCGTGATGCCCGAGGTCAGCAGGATCTGCTCGGGCGTGGCGCCGATCTCCAGCTCGGCCAGGCGCGTGCGCAGCTGCTGGCGCAGCGGCAGGAAGCCCTGCGGCGTGCCGCTGGCGAGAAAGTGGTTGCCGGGCTGGCGGCCCAGCCCGCGCAGGGCGCTGGAGATCAGTTCGCCGTCCAGCCAGGTGTTCGGCAGGAAGCCCAGCCCGGGCGCCTTGTGCGGCTCCGCGGTGTGGTACATGCTGCGCAGCAGCCAGGTGACGTCGATGTTGCGCGGCACGACGGCCTCGGCGCCCTGGCCCTTGCCGCCCGTCTGTCCCCATGCACCCTCGCCCGCCTGCGCGGCAAGGCCCGGCTGCTCGCGCACGTAGAAGCCGGAGCCGCGCCGCGACTCCAGATACCCCAGCGCCACGAGCCGTTCGTAGGCCTCGACCACGGTAAAGCGCGAAATGCCCTTGTCCTGCGCGAGCTGGCGGATGGACGGCATGCGCATGCCGGCGCGGAACACGCGTTCGTCGATGCGCATGCGCGCCCATTCGGTGAGCTGCCCCACCAGTGTCATCTGGGTCGAGGGCACCGGGTCGGGCAGGCTGCCGGCGGGCGGCATGCCGGAGCCGACCATCCGCAGCGCGGCCGGCGCGCGCGGCGACGCAGCGCGCGGCGACGCTCCCGCGGGCACGCCCGCCATGTCCGGGCCCGCCCTTTCCACGCCTTCCCTGCCACCCATGCCGTGCTCCCGAAACTGTACTGAATACGAGTAGATTAACTGTATCGGTACTGTACCGCCAACCTTGTCTAAGATCGAGCCACGATGCCACTAGCCCTCGACCACCTCGTGATCGCCGCCGCCACGCTGGATGCCGGCGCCCAGTATGTCGCCGACACGCTCGGCGTGACGCCCGCCGGCGGCGGCAAGCACACCGCCATGGGCACGCACAACCGTCTGCTGGGACTCTACGGCGGCGTCTACCTGGAGGTCATCGCCATCGACCCGGACGCCGAAGCACCCGCGCGGCCGCGCTGGTTCGGCCTGGACGCCGGGGAAATGCAGCGCCGGCTGGCGCATGGGCCTTTTCTCGCGCACTGGGTCGCGCGCGTGGAGCGTCCGGCCGACCTGTCCGCCTGGCAGGGGCAGTATCCGGAGCGGATCGCCCCGGTCATCCCGATGACGCGCGGCGATCTGCGCTGGCGCATCACCGTGCCGGCGGACGGCAGCCTGCCCGGATGGCCGGCCTGCGATCCCGAGCTGGCGGGCGATGGCGTGCTGCCGACCTTGATCCAGTGGGATGTGCCGACGCACCCGTCCGCGCTGCTGCCGAAGCAGGACCTGGCGTTGCGCGGGCTGGTCGCCACGCATCCGCGGTCCGGGGAGATCGGCCAGGCGCTGGCGTGGCTCGGCGCGGACGGCTTGATCGACGTCGAGGCCGGCGACGTGCCGGCGCTGCGCGCCGACATCGAAACGCCGCAGGGCATCCGCACCCTGCGTTGACCACAAGACAACAAAACCAAAAAGAACCAATTCCCGGAGAAAGCCCCATGCAGACCGCATTCCAGCCGGCCACGGCGCCGGCGATGCCCGCCGCCCTCCCGCCGACCCGCAAGCGCTTCGACGACGACGCCTACCTGGGCACCTGCACGGCCACCGTGCTGGCCGTGCTGCCCGAGGGCATCGTGCTCGACCAGACCGTCTGCTATGCGCGCAGCGGCGGCCAGGCCGGCGACACCGGCACCCTGGCGCTGGCCCACGGCCGCGCCGTGCCGCTGGCCGAGACTGTCTACTCGGCCGACCGCACCCATATCCTGCACGTCCCGGCCGCCGCGGACAGCGCGGCGGACCTGCCGCGCCCAGGCGACACCGTGACCGTGACCATCGACTGGGAGCGCCGCCACCGGCTGATGCGGCTGCATACCTGCCTGCACCTGCTGGGCTCGCTGATCCCCGTGCCGGTTACCGGCTGCGGCATTTCGCCCGACTCCGCCCGCATCGACTTCGACCTGCCGGAATCCACGCTGGACAAGACGGTGCTGACCGGGCAGCTCAACGCGCTGATCGCGGCCGGCACCGCGGTGCGCATCGACCGCATCACGCCCGAGCAGCTCGCGCAGCAGCCGGACCTGGTGCGCACCATCGGCGCCGCGCCGCCCGCCGGCATGCAGAGCATCCGCATCATCGAGATCCCCGGCGTGGACCGCCAGCCGTGCGGCGGCACCCATGTGGCCGGCGTCGCGGAGATCGGACCGGTGGTGGTCACCAAGATCGAGAAGAAGAGCCGCACCAACCGGCGCATCGTCGTCGGGTTCGCGCCGGCCGCCGGCCTGCCCGCCTGAAGCGCCCCCGATCATGGACCCCAGCCTTCTTACCGGCCTGAGCGCCGCGCAATTCGTGGCATTGCTGACCCTGATGACGGTCGGCTCCTTTACGCCCGGCCCCAACACCACCATCGCCGCCGTCACCGGCGCCAACTTCGGGCTGCGCGCCACGCTGCCCCACTGCATCGGCGTGTCGCTGGGCTTTGCCAGCATCCTGGTGCTGTGCGCGGCCGGCGTGGGCGCCCTGGTGCTGGCCAGCCCGGTGCTGGCCACGCTGCTGCATGTGGTGGGCGTGGCCTACCTGCTGTGGCTCGCGTACAAGATCGGGCGCAGCGCCACACTCGCGGAAAAGCAGGTGCTCAAGCCGCTGACCGTATGGCAGTCGGCCGCGCTGCAGTACGCCAATATCAAGGCGTGGATGCTGGCGCTGGCGACCGCCGCCTCGTACATGGCCGGCGCCGAATCGCCCGCGCAGCGCGCGCTGCTGGTGTGCGTGGTGTTCGGGGTGTTCGGCTTCGTCAGCAACGGCGTGTACGGACTGATCGGGGCCTCGCTGCGGCAGTGGCTCAAGGTGGGCCAGCGCATCCGCTGGTTCAATCGCGCGATGGGCCTGGCGCTGGGCCTGACCGCGCTCTGGATCGCGGTCGGCGTACGGCCGGCGGCGGCGTAAGGCGAGTGACCATGACGCGTACCTCCCTGTCCCCCGTGGCGCCGCAGTCCGGCGGCATGCTGCTCGGCTTCATCGGCGTGGCCATCTTCAGCCAGACCCTGCCCTTTACGCGCATGGCGGTGGCCGAGCTCGACCCGATCTTCGTCGCGCTCGCCCGCGCCATCGTCGCCGCCCTGCTGGCGCTGGCGCTGCTGTGGCACCGCGGCGCGCTCGCCGCCGGGCGCCGTCCGCGCGGCGCGCAATGGTGGCGCCTGGCGGTGACCTCGGTGGGCGTGGTGGTGGGCTTTCCGCTGTTTTCGTCGCTGGCCATGCGGGAGGTGCCGGCCAGCCACGGCGCCATCGTCATCGGACTGCTGCCGCTGGCCACCGCGGTGTTCGCCGCGTGGTTCGGCCGCGAGCGGCCTTCGGCCGGCTTCTGGGTCTCGGCACTCGCCGGCAGCGCGCTGGTGGTCGGCTTCGCGCTGTGGCAGGGCGCCGGCGGCCTGCAGCACGCCGACTGGCTGCTGTTCGCCGCGATGGTGCTGGGGGCCCTCGGTTATGCCGAAGGCGGCAAGCTGGCGCGCGAGCTCGGCGGGCTCGAAACCATCAGCTGGGCGCTGGTCATTTCGCTGCCGGTGCTGGCGCCCGTGGTGGCATGGCTGGCGGCGCAGCACGTGCCGGCCATCGTCGCCGCGTCGCCGCGGGCCTGGCTCGGCATGGCCTATGTCTCCGTCTTTTCCATGTTCATCGGCTTCCTGTTCTGGTACGCCGGGCTGGCAAAAGGCGGCGTGGCCCGCGTCGGGCAGATACAATTGCTGCAACCGTTCCTGACGCTGGCCGGCGGCGCGCTGCTGCTTGGCGAGTCGCTGGACGCGCCGACCGTGGCGTTCGCGGTGGCCGTGATCGCCGTCGTGGCGCTGGGCCGGCGCACCGCGGTGCGCGCGGCGCCGGTTACCGCGCCGGTTACCGCGCCGGAAACCGGGCCTGCCCGGCCGGCACGGTCGTCCTGAGCCGCGCCGCATGGCCGGCCGCCTCAACCCCTAACCTCACCGTTCCCCGACGAACGCATCCACAGGAGAGTTCATGTCCGTCTACGACACGCTTGCCCGCCTCGGCATCGAGTTGCCCACCGCTTCCGCGCCCGCCGCCGCCTATGTGATGGCCGCGCAGACCGGCAACACGGTCTTCCTGTCGGGCCATATCGCCCGCAAGGACGGCAAGCCCTGGGTAGGCAAGCTCGGCCAGACCATGACCACGGAGGAAGGCAAGACCGCCGCGCGCGCCATCGCCGTGGACCTGCTGGCGACGCTGCACGGGCACGTCGGCGATCTGAACCGCGTGACCCGCATCGTCAAGGTCATGAGCCTGGTGAACTCCAGCCTCGAATTCACCGAGCACCATCTGGTGACCAACGGCGCGTCCGAACTGCTGGTCGAGATCTTCGGCGACAAGGGCAAGCACGCCCGCAGCGCATTCGGCGTGGCGCAGATTCCGATGGGCGCCTGCGTCGAGATCGAAATGATCGTCGAAGTGCAGTAACGCGTCGCCACGAGCGAGCGCGCCGTTCATGCAAATCGACAACCTGCCCTTCGGCACCACCGACTGGTCCGAGATCGAGCCGACCCGCCATCCGGGCGAAGTCGGCGAGGCGCTCTGGCGCACGCGCCAGTTCGGCCCCCTGCGCGTGCGCATGGTCGAGTATTCGGCCGGCTACCTCGCGGACCACTGGTGTACCAAGGGCCATATCCTGCTGGTATTGCAGGGCGAGCTGCACACCGAACTGGAAGACGGCCGGCATTTCGTGCTCAAGACGGGCATGAGCTACCAGGTCGCCGACCAGGCGGAGCCGCACCGGTCCTTCACCCCGACCGGCGCGCGCCTGTTCATCGTTGACTGACAAGACCGACAATACCGATCACACCCCGGCGCCGCGCGCCGGGGGCCCCACCCCTGAAAAAGAGACCATCATGCATTGGGCAATCTCCCGCCGGGCACAGCAGCTGACCAGCTCGGCCATCCGCGAAATCCTGAAAGTCACCGAGCGGCCGGAGGTCATTTCCTTCGCCGGCGGCCTGCCTTCGCCGGCCACCTTCCCGGTAGCGGCCATGGAGCAAGCGGTAGCCCGCGTATTCGCCGACAACCCGCAGGGCGCAATGCAGTACGCCGCCACCGAAGGCTATCTGCCGCTGCGCGAGTTCGTGGCGCGCCGCCACAACGTGGATGTCGAGCGCGTGCTGATCACCACCGGCTCGCAGCAGGCGCTGGACCTGCTGGCCAAGGTGCTGATCGACCCGGGCAGCCCGGTGCTGGTGGAGACGCCGAGCTACCTCGGCGCCCTGCAGGCCTTCTCGCTGTTCGAGCCCGAGTTCGTCTCGGTCCCGGGCGACGACAAGAGCCTGCTGCCCGAGGCGCTGACGCCGGAGCTGACGGCCAACGCGCGCTTCCTGTACGCGCTGCCGAATTTCCAGAACCCCACCGGCCGCCGCATGCCGCTGGAGCGCCGCCAGGCCCTGGTGGCGCGCGCGAAGGAGCTGGGCGTGCTGCTGGTCGAGGACGATCCCTATGGCGAGCTCAGCTACACCGGCGACCAGCTGCCCTCGCTGCTGTCGATGAATCCGGACGGCGTGATCTACATGGGCTCGTTCTCCAAGGTGCTGGCGCCGGGCCTGCGCCTGGGCTACGTGATCGCCCCACCCGAGCTGCATTTCAAGCTGTGCCAGGCCAAGCAGGCCAGCGACCTGCACACGCCCAGCTTTACCCAGCGCCTGGCCTACGAGACCATCCGCGACGGGCTGCTCGACACGCATATCCCGACCATCCGCCAGCTCTACGGCAGCCAGTGCCAGGCCATGCTGGATTCGCTCCAGCGCCATATGCCGGCGGGCGTCACGTGGAACCGGCCGGAAGGCGGCATGTTCATCTGGATGGAGCTGCCCGAGGGGCTGGACAGCATGGCGATCCTGGAACAGGCGGTGAAGCGCAACGTGGCCTACGTGCCGGGCGCGCCCTTCTATGCCAGCAATCCGCGCCGCAATACGCTGCGTCTGGCCTTCGTCACGGTCGCGCCGGACCGCATCGAGCAGGGCGTGGCGATCCTGGGCGAACTGTTCCGCGAAGCCATCGCGGCGCACGCGCCGGGAGCGAAGGCCGCCTGAGCGGGCGGGCCCCTCGCGGCCCGCCCTTTTCCCTGCGGCCGGGGCTTCGGCCATGCTTTTCCCAACGATCCGATATCGCAAGGAGACGTCCATCATGCTGCGCATCTGGGGCCGCCTTTCCTCCATCAACGTGCAGAAGGTCGTGTGGTGCGCGCGTGAGCTGCATCTGGATCACGAGCGCATCGATATCGGCGTCAACAAGGGCGACCTGGACACCGAGGCCTATATCCGGCTGAATCCGAACCGGCTGATCCCGGTGATCGAGGATTTTCGCGGCACCGATGTGGGCGGAGAGCCCTTCGTGCTGTGGGAGTCCAATGCCATCGTGCGCTACCTGTGCGCACGCTATGGCGAGGACACGCTGTGGCCTGGCGACGTCAGGACGCGCGCGTCGGCGGACCGCTGGATGGACTGGCAGGCCACGGCCTTTACGCCTGCGATGGTGGACGCCTTCATCCAGCTGGTGCGCAAGCCAGAGGCCGAGCGCGATGCCGCGGTGGTGAAGCGCTCGTGCGAGAAGACCGAACCGCTGGCCGCCGTGCTCGACCGGGCGCTGGAGGGCCGCGATTTCATCTGCGACGGCCGCTTCTCGATGGCCGATATCTCGCTGGCCTGCGCCGCGCACCGCTGGATGGGCATGCCGGCTCAGCACGCGCCGCGTCCCCACCTCGAGCGCTGGCTGGCCGCCATGCGCGCCCGGCCCGCGGCAGCGGGCATCCTGGAACTGCCGCTGCGCTGACGCCTCCGGCGGCTGAAGCGGCTGAAGCGGCTGAAGCGGCTGAAGCCGCTCAGGCCGCGCGACGCCCGCCCGAGATCGCGGTAAACACGCCCAGCCCGATAAAGGCGCCGGCCGTCAGATAGCGCCCGGCCGCGACCGCCTTGCGCGAGCCGGCAAGCCGGGGCAGCACCGCGGCGGCGGTCAGCACATAGCAGACATCGCTCGCCGCCGCCACCAGCACGAAGATCGCCCCCAACAACAGGCTTTGCGCCATCGGATCGGCCGCCGGATTCATGAATTGCGGCAGGAAGGCCGCGAAGAACAGCGCCGTCTTGGGGTTCAGCAGCGCCACCACGAAACCATCGCGGAACATGGTGCCGATCGGCTTCGCGCCTTGCCGTCCCGGCGCGGCGCCCGCCTGCGCCATATCCTGCGGCGCCCGCCAGGCGCGGATGCCCAGATAGATCAGATAGGCCGCGCCCGCGTACTTGACCACCGAGAACGCCAGCGACGACACCGCGAACAGCGCCGCGAGCCCGATGGCGGCGCCCGCCGCATTGCCGAAGTTGCCAAGGGCCACCCCCGCCACCGACGCGAGACCGGCCTTGCGCCCTCGCCCGAGGGTCTGCGTGACGATATACACCACGGCCGGTCCCGGCGTTACCGCCAGCACCAGGCTGGCGGTGAGGAAGGCCGCCAGCAGCGGCCAGGCAGGCAATACGCTGGTCATGATGTTCTCCGTTTCGGCATCGCCCCCCTTGGCGCAAGGAGTCATTGTGCCAGCCACTGCGCCCGTGAGGGCGTTTCGCATACATTTGCGCGAGGGCGTGATTGGTATACCCTCCACACTGGCCGCCGCGTCAGGGCTAACCCTGATCCGTGAAAGCGATTCACCAGCGACATGACGGGATGTACGGCCACCTGCTGAATGCGTCCTTAGAATCGAACGCCTGTTCGCAAGACCGCTCCCTGCGGTCCCATGCGTCAGCAACGGCAATACCGGCAAGCGAAGGCACGAAGAATGACGGCTTGCCGCCAACCAGAGGAGGATTCAATCGTGTGGAGTCAAGTTTACGACCCGCTCGGCAGCATGGCACTGTCCACGCTGGCCGCGGGCGTTCCGGTCGCCGTACTGCTCGGCGCCCTGGCGTTTTTCCATCTGCAGGCGCATCTCGCAGCCGGGCTCGCCCTGGTCGTCGGCATCGTGGTCGCCTCGGCGATCTTCGGGATGCCAGCGGCCATGGCCGGCAAGGCAGCGGGCTTCGGCATCGCCGCGGGCCTGTTCCCCATCGGCTGGATCGTGCTGAACATCATCTTCCTGCACCGGCTCACGACGCTGAACGGGTCGTTCAAGGTCTTGCAGGGCTCCATCGCCGGCATCACCGAGGACCGCCGCCTGCAACTGCTGCTGGTGGCGTTCAGCTTCGGCGCCTTCTTCGAGGGCGCGGCCGGCTTCGGTACCCCGGTGGCCGTGACCGGCGCCATCCTGATCGGCCTGGGCTTCTCGCCGCTGGCCGCCTCGGGCCTCGCGCTGATCGCCAATACCGCGCCGGTGGCCTACGGCGCGCTGGGCTCGCCCATCATCGCGCTGTCGGCCGTGACCGGGCTCGACCTGCTCGACCTGTCCGCGATGATCGGCCGCCAGTTGCCGCTGTTCTCGGTGATCGTGCCGTTCTGGCTGATCTGGGCGTTCGCGGGCTTCCGCGGCATGATCGCCATCTGGCCCGCCATCCTGGTGGCCGGCGTGAGCTTCGCGATCCCGCAGTTCCTGGTGTCCAACTTCCACGGCCCGTGGCTGGTCGACGTGATCGCCGCGCTGGTGTCGATGGGCTCGCTGACGCTGTTCCTCAAGGTCTGGCGCCCCAAGGAAATCTGGACCACCACCAAGATCATCGGCCGCCACGATGATTCGAAAGTGGACGACCCCGAGGCGGTGGCCGCGGAGAAGCGTGCCAGTGCCGCCGCCGCGGGTATCTCGACGATGAAGGCGTGGATGCCTTGGATCATCCTGACCGTCTTCGTGTTCGTCTGGGGCGTGCCGGAATTCAAGAAGCTGATGGACGGCCTGTGGTCGTGGAAGTACGCGATTCCGGGCCTGGACAAGGCGGTGATCAAGGTGCCCCCGGTGGTGCCCGCCGAGATCGCCGAAGGCGCGGTGTTCAACTTCAACGTGCTGTCGATGGCCGGCACCGGCATCCTGGCGTCGGCCGTGCTCGGCGGCCTGCTGATGGGCTATTCGCTGCCCACGCTGCTCAAGGAGTACTGGAACACCATCAAGCTGGTGCGCTACTCGCTGCTGACCATCTGCGCCATGTTCGGCGTCGGCTACCTGACCCGCTACTCGGGCCTGGATGCCACGCTGGGCCTCGCGTTCGCGCACACCGGCGTGTTCTACCCGCTGTTCGGCACCATGCTGGGCTGGCTGGGCGTCGCGCTGACCGGCTCGGACACGGCATCGAACGTGCTGTTCGGCGGCCTGCAGAAGACCACGGCGGAGCAGCTTGGCCTGTCGCCGGTGCTGATGGCCTCGGCCAACAGCTCGGGCGGCGTGATGGGCAAGATGATCGACGCGCAGTCCATCGTGGTGGCCTCCACCGCGACCAAGTGGTACGGCCACGAGGGCGACATCCTGCGCTACGTGTTCTTCCACTCGGTGGTGCTCGCCATCCTGGTCGGCCTCTTCGTGACCTTGCAGGCGTATGTGGATCCGTTCACGCGGATGGTGATTCACTAGGCCGTCCCCACGACGATAAAAAAGCCGCGCATTCGTGCGCGGCTTTTTCATGCCGGCTCGTTGCCGGCGCGGTTCACATATGCGGGGGCGGATCGCCCGGGCCGGGCGGCGGAAACACCGGCGGCCCGCTGGGCGGCCGCGGTCCGCAGGCGGCGCTGCGGATCAGGCCTTTCGCCTTCTCGGACGTCTTGTGGTGGTGATGCTGAAACAGATAGCGCTTGACGTGATTCACTGCCTCGGGCGGCACGCTCAGCACGATGCCGGTGCGGTCAGCCTCGGCGACCAACTCGTTCAGGCAACCGAGTTCCTCGAGGTCGCGGACCAGTTCCACCACCTGGCCGAAGGTCCATGTCATGGGTTCGGCACTCTTGTATAGAAAGGGCTCGTCCATCGTCCACCTCCTATTTCGCCGGCCAGATCACGGTGTGGCCGCGACACCGCGAACCCGGCCGCCGCCGGCAAGCTCTACACCGGCACGCCGGGATCGCAATAAGCATAGGCCGGCCGGCTGCGCGCGCCGCAAGATCGAATTCACTTCAGATTTGCATGGCCGTTATCGGCGCCACGAAAGGGGAAAAGAGCGTTTGCCTTCGCCGGACCGCACCGTCAGCGCCACGCCGTCGCATCGGCGACCACCGTGGCGAAGCGATCGTGCAGGCCCGCCAGCGCGACCCGGTGCACCTGGGCCGCATCGATGGGCGCGCCGCCCAGCGCATCCGGCAGATCGCGCGTGGCACAGGCCGCGGCCACCACCGTGCTGCGATAGCCGTGATCCAGCGCCGAGCGCACCGTGGCGCTGACGCACATATGCGTCTGGAAACCGCCCACGATCAACTCCTTACGGCCCAGTTGCTCCAGCAGCTTCGCCAGCGTGGTGCCCGCGAAGCTGTTCGGCAGTCCCTTGACCACCGTGTGCTCGCCGTCGCGCGGCTCCAGTCCCTCGACGATCCCCGCATACGGCCCCTGTGGATCGAACACGCCGCCACCCGGCCGGCCATGATGGACCACGTGCACGACGGGACTGCCGTGTTCGCGCGCCAGCGCCAGCAGCTCGCGGCAGGCGGCGACCGCGGCCGGCATGCCGGTCAGCGGCAGCTTGCCATCGACGTACTCGCGCTGGTGGTCGATCAGCACCAGCGTGGCGGCTTCCCAAGCCGAAGGGGCGCGGCTGGCGCCGGCGAGGTCGAGCAGCGTGAAGGGAGTCGGCATATCGGTCCGTCCTGAAAATGGAAAAGTGGGAATGCCGGCATCATAGCGACGCTTGCGCACGGCCGCTCGCTCGCCCGCCGGCAAAAAAAAGCCCCACGCGCATTGCATGGGGCCCGACGTCGGCAACGCGGCCTGCTTGCGGCCTGCTTGCGGCCTGCGTGCCGCCTGATTGCCGCCTAGTTGCCGCCCGGTGCCGGCACGACGACCGGATCGATGCGCATGTCCTTCAGCTTCGCGTCGACCGCCTTGCCCTTGCGGGCGCGCTTGCCCACATACGGCAGCAGCGCCTGGCCCGCGAGCTTCTGCGACGACGCCTTGCCGCCGCGGCCCGCGCCGGACAGCATCAGCCCCGGTGCGCCCACTGGCACGGCTTGCAGCAGCGTCTCCTTGGGCTCCAGCTCGATCAGGATCACGCCGCGGCCGCCGCCGGACAGCACTTTGATCTCGTCCAGCGCCACCAGCAGCAGGCGGCCATTGGCCGACAGGCAGGCGGCATGCGTGGCTTCGGCGCCGATCAGCACGGGCGCCAGCGGCGCGTCGCCCTCGTCCAGCGTCAGGAACGACTTGCCGCCGCGCTGGCGGCTCATCATGTCGCCGACCTTGGTCTGGAAGCCATTGCCGCCGCGCGTGGCGATCAGCACGCCCAGATCCGCATTGCCCGCGAAGGTATGGGCGATCTGCGTGCCGGATTGCAGTTCGACCAGTGTGGTCAGCGGCACGCCATCGCCGCGGCCGCCGGGCAGGCCCGCCACCGGCACGGTATAGACGCGGCCATTGGTGCCGATCACCAGCAACGGATCGACCGTGCGGCATTCGAAGGTGCCGTACAGCGCATCGCCCGCCTTGAACGCGAACTGCTGCGCGTCGTGGCCATGGCCCTGGCGCGTGCGCACCCAGCCCTTCTGCGACACCACCACCGTGACCGGCTCGTCCACCACGCGCAGCTCGGCCGCGGCGCGGCGTTCTTCCTGGATCAGCGTGCGGCGCGGGTCCTTGTCCTCCGGGCTGTACTGCTTCGCGTCGGTCTCGATCTCCTTGATGATCCGGCGGCGCATCATGGTCTCGGACTTGAGCAGCACGTCCAGGTCCGCCTGTTCCTCGCGCAGCGACTTCAGCTCCTGCTCGATGCGGATGGCTTCGAGGCGGGCGAGCTGGCGCAGGCGGATCTCGAGGATGTCCTCGGCCTGGCGATCCGTCAGGTTGAACGCCTCGATCAGCGCGGGCTTGGGCTCGTCGCTCTCGCGGATGATGCGGATCACCTCGTCGATGCGCAGCAGCACCAGCATCCGGCCTTCGAGGATATGGATGCGGTCCTCGACCTTGCCCAGCCGGTGGCGCGTGCGGCGGGTCACCGTCTCGAAGCGGAAGGCGATCCACTCGCGCAGGATCTCGACCAGGCCCTTCTGGCGCGGGCGGCCGTCGTTGCCGATCATCACCAGGTTGATCGGGGCGCCCGATTCGAGGCTCGTGTGCGCCAGCAGCGCCTGGATGAACTCGGCCTGCTCGACGTTCTTGCTCTTGGGCTCGAACACCAGCCGCACGGGCGCGTCCTTGCCCGACTCGTCGCGCACCGCATCAAGCAGGCCCAGCATCGTCTGCTTGAGCTGCAACTGCTCGGGCGTCAGCGATTTCTTGCCGGTACGGACCTTGGGATTGGTCAGTTCCTCGATTTCCTCCAGCACCTTCTGCGCCGAGGTGCCGGGCGGCAGTTCGTTGACCACCAACTGCCACTGGCCGCGTGCGAGGTCCTCGATGGTCCAGCGGGCGCGCACCTTGAGGCTGCCGCGGCCGCTCTCGTAGATCTGCGCGATATCGCTCGCGGGCGAGATGATCTGGCCGCCGCCTGGGTAGTCCGGCCCGGGCATCAGCGCCAGCAGTTCGGCCAGGGCGATATTCGGATTGCGGATCATCGCGACGGTGGCTGCCGCCACTTCGCGCAGGTTGTGCGGCGGCACTTCGGTGGCCATGCCGACCGCGATGCCCGAAGCGCCGTTGAGCAGCACGAACGGCAGGCGGGCCGGCATCAGCTTGGGCTCCTGCATCGAGCCGTCGTAGTTGGGCACGAAGTCCACCGTGCCCTGGTCGATCTCGTCCAGCAGCAGGCGCGCGATCGGCGTCAGCCGCGCCTCGGTGTAGCGCATCGCCGCCGCGCCGTCGCCGTCGCGCGAGCCGAAGTTGCCCTGGCCGTCGATCAGCGGGTAGCGCAGCGAGAAGTCCTGCGCGAGGCGCACCAGCGCGTCATACGCCGACTGGTCGCCGTGCGGGTGGAATTTGCCCAGCACGTCGCCGACCACGCGCGCCGACTTGACCGGCTTGGCATCGCTGCGCAGGCCCATCTCGTGCATCGCGAACAGGATACGGCGCTGCACCGGCTTCTGGCCGTCGGCGACCTCGGGCAGCGCGCGGCCCTTGACCACGCTGATCGCGTAGTCCAGATAGGCCCGCTCCGCGTAATGCGCGAGCGTCAGCGAATCGGCGGGTTCCTCTGGTTGAAACGAAATGTCTTGTTGTTCCATGGATTGACACGAAGACGGCGCGCGCGCTTGCCCTTGCGGGGCTCCGGCGCGCCGGGTTGCTTGTGTGGGCCGGGATTCAGGGCATGTTGCGGCGGCCGCCGATCACCAGTTTGACGCGGCCGGGCTGGCTGGCCTGCACCACGGCGCCGCGGCCTGCGGGCCGGGCGTCGGGTCGGTAGAAGCGATAGAACTGCATGACGGTGCTGACATACTGCCGGGTCTCGGGATAAGGCGGAATCTGGTTGTGATGGCGGCGCACCGCGCCCTCGCCCGCGTTGTATGCAGCCAGCGTGAGCTCGAGGTCGTCCGGATACTGCTCCATCAGCCAGCGCAGGTAACGCACGCCAGCCGCGATATTGGTGTGCGGATCGGCCAGCTTCTGCTCGATGCTGCGCCGGGCGTCCGCGGTCACGCCGAAGCGCGCGCCAGTGTCCGGAATCACCTGCATCAGCCCGATCGCGCCCTTGGGCGAGACCGCGCCAGGATTGAAGCCCGACTCCACCGCCATCACTGCCTTGACCAGCGCCGGGTCCACGTCGTGGCGGCGCGCGACGCGGTCGATGATCGGCTGCACCGTGGCGATGCGCGGGTGATTGACGACATAGCGATAGAGCTTGTGCCGGGTCAGGTCCCCGTGCTCCGTCTCGTCGGCCTGCGGTACCGGCCGCTCGACGCTGGCGTTGCGCAGGAACAGCGTGTAGCGGTCATCGAGCCGGCTGTCCGCGAAGTGCGCGACGCCGTCCTCGTCGACATAGCCATACACGTCGGCGTGGGCCAGCGGCGCGCCCAGCAGGCAGCAGGCCGCGGCGGCGGCGAGCGTCACGGTCTTCAGGCGCTGCGTGCCCGGGCGCCTGGTCTGTTCCGCTGGTCCGCTCGACACCATGGTCCGCTCCCTGCCGTGCGTTACGGCTCGGATACCGCTCAGATATCGGCAACCACTTCGTTGCCGCGCTCTTCGAGCCAGCTGCGCCGCTGCGCCGCCTCGCCCTTGCCCATCAGCATGTTCATCACGTTCACGGTCTGCGGCAGATCGAACTCGCCCAGCGCCACCGGCAGCAGCCGCCGCGTGTCCGGGTTCATCGTGGTCTCCCACAGCTGCTCGGCGCTCATCTCGCCGAGGCCCTTGAAGCGGGAGATCTGCCACGAGCCTTCCTTGACGCCATCCTTGACCAGCTTGTCCTGGATCGCGATCAGCTCGCCCTCGTCCAGCGCGTACAGCTTCTGCGCCGGCTTCTTGCCGCGCGCCGGCGCATCGACGCGGAACAGCGGCGGGCGGGCCACGCACACATTGCCGTTGGCGATCAGCCGCGGGAAATGGCGGAAGAACAGCGTCAGCAGCAGCACCTGGATATGTGCGCCGTCCACGTCCGCATCGGACAGGATGCAGATCTTGCCGTAGCGCAGGTTCGACAGGTCCGGCTCGTCGTTGGGGCCATGGGGGTCCACGCCGATCGCCACCGCGATATCGTGCACCTCGTTATTGGCGAACAGGCGGTCGCGCTCGGTTTCCCAGGTATTGAGCACCTTGCCGCGCAGCGGCAGGATGGCCTGGAATTCCTTGTCGCGGCCCATCTTGGCCGAGCCGCCGGCCGAGTCGCCCTCGACCAGGAACAGTTCGTTGCGCGACACGTCGGTCGATTCGCAGTCGGTCAGCTTGCCGGGCAGCACCGCCACGCCCGAGCCCTTCTTCTTTTCCACCTTCTGCGCGGCGCGCGTGCGGGCCTGGGCCTGGCGGATCACCAGCTCGGCCAGCTTCTTGCCGTAGTCCACATGGTGGTTCAGCCACAGTTCCAGCGCGGGACGGCTGAAGGTCGAGACCAGGCGCACGGCGTCGCGGCTGTTCAGGCGCTCCTTGATCTGGCCCTGGAACTGCGGATCGAGCACCTTGGCGGAGAGCACGAACGAGGCGCGCGCGAACACGTCCTCGGACATCAGCTTGACGCCCTTGGGCTGCAGCGCATGCATCTCGATAAAGCTCTTCACCGCCTGGAACAGCCCTTCGCGCAGGCCGGACTCGTGGGTGCCGCCGGCCGGCGTGGGAATCAGGTTGACGTAGGACTCGCGCACCGGCGCGCCGTCCTCGGTCCAGGCGACGACCCACGAGGCGCCCTCGCCGTCGGCGAAGCCTTCCTCGCCCGGGTTGGCATCGGGATCGGCAAAATGCTCGCCCTCGAACATCGGGATCACCAGTTCGGCCCCGCTGCCCTGCGCCAGCGCCTCGACCAGGTAGCCCTTCAGGCCCTGTTCGTATTGCCAGGTCTGGCTCTCGCCGGTCTTCTCGACCAGCAGCGTGACCTTCACGCCGGGCAGCAGCACGGCCTTGCTGCGCAGCAGCCGTTGCAGCTCGGCCATCGGAATGGCCGCGGAATCGAAATACTTGGCGTCGGGCCACACCTGCACGCGCGTGCCGTTCTTCTTCTCGCCGCGCTCGAGCTTGCGGCTGGTCAGCGGCGCGGTCACCTCGCCGCCGGAGAACGTCAGCGTGGAATGGTTGCCGTCGCGCCACACCGAGACGTCGAGGCGCGTGGACAGCGCGTTGGTCACCGACACGCCCACGCCGTGCAGGCCGCCGGAGAACGCGTAGGCGCCGCCCTTGCCCTTGTCGAACTTGCCGCCGGCGTGCAGGCGGGTAAAGACGATCTCGACGACGGGCACCTTCTCTTCGGGATGGATGCCCACGGGAATGCCGCGTCCATCGTCCTCGACGCTGACGCTGCCATCGCGGTGCAGCGTGACCATGATCTCGCTGCCAAAGCCGCCGAGCGCTTCGTCGGAGGCGTTGTCGATCACCTCCTGCACGATATGCAGGGGGTTGTCGGTACGGGTGTACATGCCGGGACGCTGCTTGACCGGCTCCAGGCCCTTCAGGACCCGGATGGATGATTCGCTGTACTGACTGGTTTTGCTCGCCATGGAGTCGTTGTAATAGTGAGATTCTCGGCCGCCTCGCGGCCGCATGCGCAGCATGCGGCTGCCTGCCGGGGGGCCGGGCAGCCTGCATTGTAATGGATGGCCGATGACGTCAAACCGCCATGCAGGCGGCCAAGTGTCCCGCTGTTCCCGGCGGGCCGGCATGCCGGACTGGGCCTGTTTTACCGGGCCGAACGCGGTTATTCGATGCGGAGTACACTCGCGACACGCCGGACCAGCCGCGGTCGCCAGCCGGCGCACAAGCCAGAACAACAACGAACAACACTCCCAAGCGTCGAGCCAGACATGCCAAAGAGACAACTTTCCCTGACCACCGTCCTGATCTGCGGCGGCCTGCTGGTCACCCTTTCGATGGGCATCCGCCACGGCTTCGGCCTGTTCAACCTGCCCATCACGCAGACGCACGGCTGGACCCGCGAGACCTTCGCCTTCGCGCTGGCGCTGCAGAACCTGATGTGGGGCGCGACCCAGCCCTTCGCCGGCGCGCTGGCGGACAAGTATGGCGCCTACCGCATCATGCTGGTCGGCGTGGCGCTGTATGTCGCCGGGCTGGTCGTCATGGCGATGGCCACCACCGGGACCGCCTTCGCCTCCGGCGCGGGCATCATGATCGGCATCGCCCAGTCCGGCACCACGTACAGCGTGGTCTATGGCGTGATCGGGCGCGTCGCCAGCCCCGACAAGCGCGTGTGGGCCATGGGCATCGCCGCGGCAGCCGGCTCGTTCGGGCAGTTCCTGATGATTCCGGTCGAGCAGGGGCTGATCTCCACCGTGGGCTGGCAGAACGCGCTGTTCGTGCTCGCCGTGATGGCCTGCATGATGCTGCCGCTGGCCTTTGCGCTGCGCGAGCCCAAGGACGGCTACACCCACACGGGGCACCACCAGACCGTCGGCCAGGCCATTCGCGAGGCGTTCGGCAACCGCAGCTTCCAGCTGCTGACCCTGGGCTACTTCGTCTGCGGCTTCCAGGTCGTCTTCATCGGCGTGCACCTCGCGCCGTACCTGAAGGACCGCGGCCTGACGGACCCGAAGATCGCCACCGTGGCGCTCGCGCTGATCGGCCTGTTCAACGTGATCGGAACCTACACCGCCGGCTCGCTCGGCCAGCGCCTGCCCAAGCGCTATCTGCTGGCCTTCATCTACCTGAGCCGTTCCTTCGTGATCGCGGCCTACCTGCTGCTGCCGCTGACGGCGTGGAGCACGTGGGTGTTCGCCGCGGTGATGGGCGCGCTGTGGCTGTCCACCGTGCCGCTGACCAATGGCATCGTGGCCCAGGTGTTCGGCGTGCAGTACCTGTCGATGCTGTCGGGCGTCGTGTTCTTCTCGCACCAGATCGGCAGCTTCCTCGGCGCGTGGCTGGGCGGCTTCCTGTACGACCGCACCGGCGCCTACGACATCGTGTGGATGATCGCCATCGCGCTCGGCGTGGTCGCGGCCCTGGTCAACCTGCCGATCCGCGAACAGGCGGTGACGCGCGTGCAGCCCGCGGCGGCCTGAGGCCATGAATAACCGGTCACCGGCGTTTCGCGTCTCGCTCTATGCGGCGTCCGGGCTATTGCTCGTGGCCGGATTTCTCGCGTATCTGCGGCCGGCGTTCATGGTCGATCTGACCAATATGGTGCTGGCGTGGTGCGGCTGAATGGAGTGAGTGTGCGGTCGCCATCCTGCGGACCCGGCTACGCCTCGCCCTTCGTCTTCGCCTCCAGCACTTCCCACCGCTCCAGCGCCTCGAGCAATTCCATCTCGATCTCGTCGAACCGGGCGGCAAGCTCCGCCGCCCTGGGCGGATCGTTCGCATAGAGCGACCCGTCCTCCAGCTGCGCGGACAGCGTCTTCTGCTCGGTCTCGAGCGCGGCGATGCGCTCCGGCAGCCCGTCCAGCTCCCGCTGCTCCTTGTACGACAGTTTGACCGTGCGATTGGCGCCGCGCGCATCGCGCGCCTTGGGCGCCTCCACCGGCTTGCGCTCCGCTGCCATGCGCTGCTCCTGCAGCGCCGCGCTGCGGGCCGACTGCACCTGCCAGTCCGAATAGCCGCCCACGTATTCCCGCCAGCGGCCCTCGCCCTCCGCGGCGATGGTCGAGGTCACCACGTTGTCCAGGAAGGCCCGGTCGTGCGACACCAGGAAGACCGTGCCGCCGTAGTCCTGCAGCAGTTCCTCGAGCAGTTCCAGCGTATCGATATCCAGGTCGTTGGTCGGCTCGTCCAGCACCAGCACATTGGCGGGCCGCGCGAACAGCCGCGCCAGCAGCAGGCGGTTGCGCTCGCCGCCCGACAGCGACTTCACCGGCGAGCGCGCGCGCTCGGGCGCGAACAGGAAATCGCCCAGATAGCTCATCACGTGCTTGCGCTGGCCGTTGACCTCGACCCAGTCGCTGCCGGGGCTGATGGTGTCGGCAAGCGACCGTTCCATATCGAGCTGCGTGCGCATCTGGTCGAAGTACGCGACCTGCAGGTTGCTGCCGTTGCGCACGGTGCCCGAGTCGGGCGCGAGTTCCCCCAGGATCAGCTTCAGCAGCGTGGTCTTGCCCGCGCCGTTGGGGCCGATCACGCCTACCTTGTCGCCGCGCATGATGGTCGCGGAAAAATCGCGCACCACCGCGCGCCCGCCGAAACCCTTGCTGACGTCGACCAGCTCCGCGACGATCTTGCCGGAGCGGTCGCCCTGCGACACCTCCAGCTTGACGTTGCCCTGCACCTCGCGCCGCGCTGCACGCTCGCCGCGCATCGTCTCCAGCCGCTGGATACGCGCCACGCTGCGCGTGCGCCGGGCTTCCACGCCCTTGCGAATCCACACTTCCTCTTGCGCCAGCAGCTTGTCGAACTTGGCTTGCTCGACCTGTTCGGCCGCCAGCATCTCGGCCTTGCGCACCTGGTAGGCGGCGAAATTGCCGGGGAAGGACACCAGCCGCCCGCGGTCCAGTTCGACGATGCGCGTGGCGACGCGATCGAGGAAGGCGCGGTCGTGGGTGATCAGCAGCACGCTGCCGCGGAAGGCCAGCAGCAGGTCCTCGAGCCAGCGGATCGCCTCGACGTCGAGATGGTTGGTCGGCTCGTCCAGCAGCAGGATGTCGGGCTCGGCCACCAGCGCCTGCGCCAGCGCGACGCGCTTCTGCGTGCCGCCCGACAGCGCGTCGACCGTTGCCGCCGGATCGAGCTCCAGCTTGGCCAAGGTCGTTTCCACGCGGGTGCGCAACTGCCACGCATCGGCGGCGTCCAGCTCCGATTGCAGCCGGTGCAGTTCGGCCAGCGTGGCGTCGTCGTGCGTCTCGGCCAGCCGGGCCGCCGCCGCCTCGTAGGCCACCAGCAGGTCGTGGGCTTCGCCCATGCCCTGCGAGACCGCGTCGAACACCGACAGGCCCGCGCCGAATTGAGGCTCCTGCGGAACGTAGGCCGTGCGCACACCGCTTTGCCGCGCGATCAGGCCATCGTCGGGCGCGGACAGTCCCGCGACGATCTTGAGCAGCGAAGACTTGCCCGAGCCGTTGCGGCCAATCAGGCCGACGCGCTCGCCCGCCTCCAGCGCGAAGTCGGCGTGGTCGAGCAGCGCCACGTGCCCGAAGGCGAGCTGGGCGTCGGAGATGGAAAACAGGGCCATGGGAGCGATGCGGTGAGGGCGGACGGGAAGCGGATGCGAGGCGATGACGAAGCCAGGAGGGCTGCCCCGCGGTCAGGCCGCATTGTAGACCAGCGCAAAAAAGAAGGGCCCGCGGAACGCGCGGGCCCAAGAGTCTCTCCTCGGTGCCCTGCTCACAAGGCACGGGAGGAAGCATAACGATGGGGCGCGCGGCGATGTAGTCGGACAACTCCGTAAGGGAAAGCCCCGTCAACCCTCGGATGGAGGCGCGGCTCTCAAGCGCGCGATGCGGGAGGTGCGCCACGAGTCATGAGAAACTGGCGCCCGTTCGGGCATCGTCCCGGTCGTCTCATTCGTTCGCGCCATGACCTCCGCCACGCTCAAGCTCTCCGATCTGTCCGTCTCCTCGCTGGTGGCCGGCTTCGTTGCCATGCTCACCGGCTACACCAGTTCGCTGGTGCTGATGATCCAGGCGGGCCAGGCCGCGCACCTGACGGATGCGCAGATCTCGTCGTGGATCTGGGCGCTGTCGATCGGCATGGGCGTGACCACCATCGGGCTGTCGCTGCTCACGCGAGCGCCCATCGTGGTGGCTTGGTCCACGCCCGGTGCCGCGCTGCTGATCGCCAGCCTGCCCGGCGTGCCCTATCCCGAGGCGATCGGCGCCTTCCTGATGGCGGCGCTGCTGATGACCGCGGCGGGCCTGACAGGATGGTTCGACAAACTGATGCGCGCGCTGCCCGCGAGCATTGCGTCGGCCCTGCTCGCCGGCATCCTGTTCCGCATCAGCATCGATGTCTTCGTGCAGGCGCAGGACCAGACCCTCCTGCTGCTCACCATGTTCGCCGTGTATCTGGTCGGCAAGCGCTGGTGGCCGCGCTACGCCGTGCCGGGCGTGCTGGTGGTGGGCGTGGCGCTGGCGGGCGCGCTGGGCCAGCTCCATTTCGAGCAGTTCCACTTCGCGGTGGCCGTGCCGGTGTGGACCACCCCGGCGTTCTCGGTCTCCGCCTTCGTCAGCATCGCCATTCCGCTGTTCATCGTCGCGCTGGCGTCGCAGAACATCCCTGGCCTGGCGGTGCTGCGCGCCGACGGCTATCACGTTGCCGCCTCGCCGCTGATCAGCGTCACCGGCATCGCTTCCGCGCTGCTCGCACCGTTCGGCTCGCACGGCATCAATCTGGCGGCCATCACCGCCGCGATCTGCACCGGGCCGGAGGCCCATCCGGACCGCGCGCGCCGCTACACGGCGGCGGTGGTCTGCGGTATCGGCTACCTGGTCGCGGGCGTGCTGGCGGCGAGCATCGCCGCGCTGTTCGCCGCGTTTCCGAAGGCCCTGGTGATCGCCGTGGCGGCCTTCGCCCTGCTGGGCTCGATCGCCAGCGGCCTGACCACGGCCATGCAGACACCGGCCGAGCGCGAATCTGCCCTGCTGACCTTCATGATCACGGCGTCGGGGATGACGCTGGCCGGGATCGGGTCGGCGTTCTGGGGGGTGGTGGGAGGCATGGTGGCGCTGTTCGTGCTGCGGCCGCGGGCTGGAGGTTGACCGGCACCGGCAAACAGCCTAGGTCCGGACAGGGCAGCCAACACGGCTCACCCCAAGGCCGCGGAGCTTGTTGCGGAGAATTCGCAAGAAGGTGCGAGCAATCGCGCGACGGAAAAGGGGCGCGCGAATTCCAATGGAACGCCATTGGGCCATCCCGCAGTTCCGGGAACCGCCTCTCATCCACCGCACTTGCCCATAGTCCCATATTGGGACTAAACTACCACCGATGCGAATCGTCGCAAAAAAGCCGCTGCTGGACTTCTTCGCCGCGCATCCCGACGCCAGGCAACCTCTCCTTGCGTGGCACGAAGAAGCTTCAAGGGCAAAGTGGGCCACGCCCCAGGACATCAAGGACCGCTACGTAAGCGCCAGTTTCATAGGCAACAACCGCGTGGTATTCAACATTGGCGGCAACAAGTACCGTTTGGTCGCCGCCGTCGCCTATTGGGTCGGAATCGTCTACGTGAAGTTCATTGGCACTCACCGCCAATACGATCACATCGATGCCGCCACCGTCGAATTGGAGCAATAAGCATGGACATCCGCCCTCTGCATACTGAAGCGGACTACCAGGAGGCACTGGCGGCCGTGTCCGTCCTTGTCGACGCCGATCCGGCACCCGGCAGTGAAGACGGGGATCGCCTCGAGGTCCTGGCCATGCTCGTGGAGCGCTTTGAGGCCGAACATTTCCCATTGGACTTGCCGGATCCCGTAGCGGCCATCCGCTTCCGGATGGAGCAGGAAGGACTGACACCGCGGGACATGCAGCCGTATCTGGGAAACCTGAACCGGGTCTACGAAGTACTGAACGGAAAACGGCCGCTGAGCCTGGCGATGATCCGGCGGCTGAACCGAGAACTCAAGATTCCGGCCGAGGTGCTGATCGGCGAACCGGTGGACGCCTGAAGGAATTGATGTGGGACCAGCGCCACCGGATGGCCTGGTCCCGCCGACAGGAATCGAACCTGTATCTAGCGCTTAGGAGGCGCTCGTTCTATCCATTGAACTACGGCGAGCGGGACTGACGCGTGGATCGGGGCGGAATACGGCCCGGACCGCGTCGGATGCGAAAGCAGGGGCGGAGTATATCAAACAGGATGCCGGCAGGAGAACCGCAGGGCTCTCCTTCGTCCGGCCGAAGCGCCCGCGGACACGCTCATCGGAGTTTGCACGAGTCCGCCACGGGCCCCAAAAGAAAAGCCCGCCAATGTCCTGGCGGGCTTGGGGCGGACGGGCCGGACCAACTAGGTCGGCACCCTCAGCGGCTTGGCAAACCGTGACGCGTGCGCGCCTTCCATGATTCCGCCCATGACGCGGACGTCTTCCGGACTATCCGGGAGGCGAGGAAGGACTGCCGCGGCTGGTGTTGCCAAGGGGCTGACGGCGAGCAGCAAGTCGCTTGCTGAAGCTGGGTCACCGGTTGTGCTCGTCCGCTCCGTGCCGGCAACGGGTGCCGGCGTTTCCGAGTATAGGCAACGGTATATCGCATTCAAACCATAGCTTGCCGCGTCCGCGCCGTTTACGGGTCCGGGCCGGCACTTTGTAGAGCCATCCGTGATTTTTTTCATCTCGCACCGCAGCATTGCCGGCAATCCTCTGCTAGAATGCGCCCCGTGAGTTCGCAATGCGAGCTGTGCATGCGCCGAAAGACCGCAACGGTTTGTACGCCCCAGTACTCCCCACCGCGGCCAGATGGCGATCCCGCCTCCGCTCTCAAGCTCTGCTTCCGTTATCGCCACCGGCCCAGGCCACCGGCGTCGACCCCCGCAGACCGCCAATCTCACCTGACGCCGCCTCGTCTCCGATCCTGTTGAACAATCCGTTGTGGTTGTTTGCCTGCCAGGGAAATGGTTTCCGGTCTCGTACCGGTTTCTCCCCTGCCTGCTGCCGTACTGCCAGCTCCTGCTGAGTCTGTCGTAACGGCCTCACCGATTGGCGCCGAAGCCTTTTTAAGACTTTGCACTGCGCCCACCCCTACGCCACCGGCACGGGGTGCCATGCATTCAAGACATACGACATGACCCAGCACGAACTTCGTGCGGAGCAGCCTTTTGCCTCCGCAGACAACGCTTCCAATATCCCGGCCGCCAGCCCGCTCGATCGCCTCGACGCGATGCTGAACCCGCAGGACGCCATCGCGGCGCCCGCCGTGGAAGCCGTTGGCAACAACGCCTTTGCCGAACTCGGCCTGGATGCGGCCATCGTCCGCGCCCTGACCGAGCAGAACTACACCGTCCCGACCCCGGTCCAGGCCCAGGCGATCCCCGCCTTCCTGGCCGGCCGCGATCTGCTGGTTTCCAGCCAGACCGGCTCGGGCAAGACCGCCGCCTTCATGCTGCCCGCGATCCAGAAGATCAGCGAGAAGGAAGCGCCGAACCGTCCGCGCGCGGACGAGCCCATCAAGCGCATGAAGGGCAAGCGTCCTCGCCCGGCCCCGGCCCAGCCGTCGCTGCTGGTGCTGACGCCGACGCGCGAACTGGCCCTGCAGGTGACCGAAGCCGCAGCCAAGTATGGCCGCCATATGCGCCGCATCATCTGCGCGAGCATCCTGGGCGGCATGCCCTATCCGAAGCAGCTCGCGATGCTGTCGAAGATGCCGGACATCCTGGTGGCAACGCCGGGCCGTCTGCTCGACCACATCGACGCCGGCCGCATCGACCTGTCGCAGCTGGACATGCTCGTCTTCGACGAGGCCGACCGCATGCTGGACATGGGCTTCTCGGACGACATCGACGCGATCGTCGCCGCCACGCCGGCCACGCGCCAGACGCTGATGTTCTCGGCGACGGTGGACGGCCGCATCGCGCAACTGGCCACGCGCCAGCTGCGTGATCCGCAACGCATCGAAATCGCCGCCGCGCGCGCCGACCAGAGCCATATCGAGCAACGCCTGCACTTCACCGACGACATGTCGCACAAGGAAAAGCTGCTCGACCATCTGCTGCGCGACGCCACGCTGAAGCAGGCCATCGTCTTCACGGCCACCAAGCGCGACGCCGATTCGCTGGCCGAGCGCCTGTCGGACACCGGCTTCGCCGCCGGCGCGCTGCACGGGGACATGACGCAGGGCGCCCGTAACCGTACGCTGACCGCGCTGCGTCGCGGCAACCTGCGCGTGCTGGTGGCCACCGACGTGGCCGCGCGCGGCATCGACGTGCCCGATATCACCCACGTGGTGAACTTCGACCTGCCCAAGCAGGCCGAGGACTACGTGCACCGCATCGGCCGTACCGGCCGCGCGGGACGCTCGGGCGTGGCCATCAACCTGGTCAACCACAACGACACGTTCCAGTGGAAGCGCATCGAGCGCTTTACCAACCATCGCGTCACCGCATCGGTGATCGAGGGCCTGGAGCCGCGTCGCACGCCCAAGCCGCGCACCGGCTTCGGCGGCAAGCCGGGCGGTGGTGGCGGCCGTGGTAACGGCGGCGGCTACGGCGGTGGCTACGGCGGCAATCGCAGCGGCGAGGCGCGCAGCTTCGGCGACCGCAAGTTCGGCGGCGGCGAAAGCCGCGGCTACGGCAACCGTGGCGCCGAGCAAGGCGCCGGCGGCTACCGCGGACAGAACCCGCGTCCGTTCGCCAACGACGGCGCCCCGCGCACCTTCGGCGTCGAAGGCGCACCGCGCACCGGCGACAACCGTGGCTTCGGCAACCGCGACGGCAATCGCTCGTTCGGCGACCGTGACGGCAACCGCTCGTTCGGCGACCGTTCGTTCGGTGACCGCAGCTTCGGCGACCGCAGCCAGGGTGACAACCGCGGCTTCGGCAATCGTGCCGGCGGCAGCCGCGACGGCGCGCCGCGCAGCTTCGGCGACGGCAACCGCGGCGGCTTCGGCGGCCAGCGTCCCAACCGCTCGCGCTACGATCGCTAAGCTCCGGCTTCGCTAATGCAACAAGGCACCCTCGGGTGCCTTGTTTGCTTTTGGGGGAACGAAGCCGCGACGGCGGCGGTACAGCGGGACTACAGCGCGCACGTACGAAATCCCACGAAGGCGATATCGTCCTCCGGCGGCAACGCCCAGCGCGCGCGAGGGTGCTTCAGGCGGTCGGGGCTGGCGAAGGAGGTCCCCCGCACGGCCTGGTCCTCGCCGAACCGCCGCACAAGAGCCATGTCGACGGGACCGGGCTGGAAGCCCTCATACGGTTCGTATGGGGTCGCCGTCCACTCCCGCACCATGCCCCAGCGGAATCCGCCGCGGTTCTGCACGGCGGCCAGCTCCCATTCGACCTCGGCGGGCAGCCGGCGCCCGGCCCAGCGGCACCACGCCTGGGCCTCGAACAGGCTGACATGGCGCACCGGCTCGTCGGGGTTGAGCGTGCGCAGGATGCCGAAGCGCTCGGCCATCCACGCGCGCGACTCGGCGTGGCGCGTCCAGTAGCGCGGCGCCGAGCGCTCCTGCGTCATCAGCCACTGGCGCCCGGCTTCCGACCACCAGGCAGGATGCTCGTAGCCCCGGTCCTCGACGAATTCCAGGAACTGCGCGTTGGTCACCGGCGCGGCATCGATTTCGAAGGCCGGCACATAGGTGGTCTGCGGCGGCAGTTCGTCCGGCAGGGCGAAGCCATCGGGCTCGGTCCATCCCTGCACGAAACGGCCGCCCGGAAACTGCAGCGTGCCGCCGCTGGGCACCGACACCGAGGGCCACGCCGCGGCGGGCTCGACCGGGGGCAGGCCAAGGGCCTGCAGCAGCGCCGCGATACGCTCGCCCTGCTCGTCTTCGTAGGCCAGCGCGCGGCGCAGGCCGTACAGCGTATCGTCGGAATCGTCAGGGAGCACGGCGAGGCGGCGCAGCATGCCGTCGAGCACGTCGGCGGCGTACTGCTTGACTACCGCGACCTCGGGCAGGGTCGCCTCCCAGCGCTCGTCCGGACCGATGCGATCCGGATCGAACCATTCGTCAGCCCCCTGCAGCAGCGGGGGCGCGGCCGGCGCCAGCAACTGGACGCCGTTGCGCCTGACCGGATGCACGTCGCGCAGGGTCCACCACTCGGCGTGCCAGGCGATGGCGCCCAGCGTCCACAGCGGCGGATCGGCATCGTACTGGCGCGTCACCATCCAGCCGCGCCGCGACTGGCCGAACGCGGCCAGCCATGCCAGCGTGCGGTTGCGGCTCTCGACCAGGGCACTGGCCAATCCCTCGCGCGGCAGCCGGCGCGGGTCCGCCCAGTCGCGCTGGCCGCCGCTGAAGTGCAGATCGGGGAGCATGGTAAAGCCGCTCATAGGAGGAATCAGTTGAGTTGCCGCGCGGGGCGCCGCCTTGGGCGGGCGCCGCGGCGGCGGCAACGGGTTGCAATAGCCGGGCCCCGCGATGCGGGGGGCCGATCGGGCCATTATGACACCGTGGTCCCGGCCGCCGGGCTAGGCCCGGGCGTGGAACATGGCGAACCAGCCGGCCGGATCGGTCCAGCAAACCGGGTCGGAAAAGCCCGCCGCCTCCAGCAGCAGAGAGAAATCCTCGGGGCGGTACTTGTACGAATCCTCCGTGTGGATGCGTTCGCCCTTGCGAAACGTCCGCGCCCCACCCTGCCACGCCACCGCGATATCGCGCTCGGCCTCCAGCAGCATCTCGATCCGGAACGACTCGCGGTCGAAGCGTGCCACATGGCGCCAGTCTCCCAGCGAGAAATCGCTGCCGACGATCCGGTTGACGTTGCGCAGCACGTTGCGATTGAAGGCGGCCGTCACGCCCAGCGCATCGTCATAGGCGGCCACCAGCGGCGCCTCGTCCTTGAGCAGGTCCACGCCGATCAGCACGCCGTCACCCTGCTCCGCCGCGGCCCGCAGCCGTTGCAGCAGGGCCAGCGCTTCCACGGGGGCGAAATTGCCGATGCTCGAGCCAGGGTAGAAGAACAGCCTGCGCCCGCGCCGTACCGTCGGCGGCAGGTCCAGCGGCGCGCACAGGTCCGCGCCGAGGCCGAGCATCGGGATCTGCGGATGTTGCTGTTGCAGCCCGGTCAGCGTGCCACGCAGGAACTCGACCGATATATCGACGGCGACGTACTGCGCCGGCTGCAGCGATGGAAACAGGCGCGCCGCCTTCTGGCAGTTGCCCGCGCCCAGGTCGATCAGCACGCCGCCGCGCCCGGCGCGCGCGGCGATATCGGCCGCCGAATCGCTGAAGATCCTGGCTTCGGTGCGGGTCGGGTAGTACTCGGGCAGCTCGGTGATCGCCTCGAACAGGCGCGATCCGAGCACGTCGTAGAAGAACTTGGGGCTGATGCTGGCCCGCTCCGACTGCAGGCCGTGCAGGACCTCGGCGCGCAGCGCCGCGTTGTCCTCGTGGTATTGCTGTACGAACTGGAGCCTGCCCGGGCCGGCATGGCCGTTGGCGAGGGGCACGACCGCGGCTGCCGTGGCAGGTGCGCCCTGGGTGGCGGTACGGGTGTGGCGGGGATGGGTGGTGGATTCTCGGTCGGCTTGTCTTGGGTTCAGCGGTGTCGGAAGAGCCGGCATGTGGTTTCCTTATTGGTCGATGGCACTGCATGACCCCCGATGGCTGTTCGGCCGGCGCGGCGGGACGCCGGCCACGGCTCGGAGAAGGCCCGCCGTGGCTGTCTGGCGGCACATCGGCTCCGCCGATCGCTACAGGATAGCCGATCACCAGCCACATGCGCCTGCTGCATCGCCACACCGGGTGGACGGCAGGCATCCCGCAACCGCCTTGCGATAACCCGCCAACTGGGGTAAACGCGGTGGCTGCGACGCGACAAAACCGGGGCCTCTCGTTTATAATCCGTCCCCAAGCTGGGCCGTCCGCGGCCAAGCCCCTTCAAAGGGGAGTAGCTCCAGGGGCCTCGTTGCCCTTAGCACAATCGTCATTCCGAGATGCGCCGTTGCCCGCGATGATTCGCGATTTGGCCGCTCCGGTTGTGCTGGCCGTCCAATCCATGCGAGCAGGCATGTGGCAAACACGGTCGAGCAAGACCTTTGCAACCTGGATTCATGGTTCGCAAAGGCCCTCCCGTCTACTGCTGCATGACTCCAGGCGAATCCGGCGTTTCCCACAACGATTTGCGTATCTGAGGAGTTTTCATGGAGTGGCTTACCGATCTGTTCACGATGCAGTTCCTGACAGCGCTATTGTCGATCGTCGTCATCGACCTGGTGCTTGCCGGCGACAACGCCATCGTGATTGCGCTCGCCGCGCGTAACCTGCCCCCGCATCTGCAAAAGAAGGCGGTCATCTGGGGCACGGTAGGTGCCGTGGTGGTGCGTTCGGCAATGACCATTGGCGTGGTCTGGCTGCTGAAGATCCCTGGCCTGATGCTGGTCGGCGGTCTGGCACTGGTCTGGATCGCGTACAAGCTGCTGTCCGACGACAGCGGCGAGGACGAGCACGGCCAAAGCGCCAGCACCCTGGCCGGCGCGATGAAGACCATCATCATCGCCGACGCGGTGATGGGCGTGGACAACGTGCTGGCGGTCGCCGGCGCGGCCCACGGCAGCTTCCTGCTGGTGGTGCTGGGCCTGCTGATCAGCATCCCCATCGTGGTGTGGGGCTCGACCCTGGTGCTCAAGCTGATGGCGCGCTACCCGTTCATCATCTACATCGGCGCTGGCGTGCTGGCCTTCACCGCCGTCAAGATGATCGTGCACGAGCCGCTGATCCGCGACTTCTTCAACGCCAACCCGGTCATCAACTGGGGCCTGTACGTGCTGATCGTCGGCGGCGTGCTCGGCGCCGGCTACCTGGTGCAGAAGCGCCGCGAAGGCAGCCAGATGGCCGACAGCCACTAAGCGGCACCAACCGAGGCGGCCGCCGTTCCCGGACGGTGGCCACCGCATCGACGGCGGCCCGCCCTGTGCGGGCCGCCGTTTTTCATGGGCCCGCCGCCAGCGCGGCGGGCCGGAACCCCGGGGCGGCGCATCGGCTAGAATGCCGGCTTGCGGCCGCTGCGGCCCGCCCTATTTCCTCCCCGCGCCGATGAAACAGTATCTCGACTTCATGCGCCATGTGTACGAGCATGGCACCGAAAAGGCCGACCGCACCGGCACCGGCACGCGCTCGGTGTTCGGCTACCAGATGCGCTTCGACCTGCGCGAAGGCTTCCCGGTGGTGACCACCAAGAAGCTGCATATGAAGTCCATCGTCTATGAGCTGCTGTGGTTCCTGCAGGGCTCGACCAACGTGAAGTGGCTGCAGGACAACGGCGTCACCATCTGGGACGAATGGGCGGACGAGAACGGCGAACTGGGCCCGATCTATGGCTACCAGTGGCGCTCCTGGCCCGCGCCCAATGGCGGGCATATCGACCAGATCGCCGAGCTGGTGCAGCAGATCCGCGCCAACCCGGACTCGCGCCGGCTGATCGTGTCGGCATGGAATGTCAGCGACATTCCCCGCATGAAGCTGCCGCCCTGCCACGCGTTCTTCCAGTTCTACGTGGCCGACGGCCGGCTGTCGTGCCAGCTCTACCAGCGCAGCGCCGATATCTTCCTCGGCGTGCCGTTCAATATCGCCAGCTACGCGCTGCTGACCCACATGATCGCGCAGCAGACCGACCTCGAAGTGGGCGATTTCGTCTGGACGGGCGGCGATTGCCATCTGTACAGCAACCACTTCGAGCAGGTCGAGACCCAGCTGGCGCGCGCGCCGATGGCGCTGCCGAAGCTGCAGATCGCGCGCAGGCCCGACAGCCTGTTCGACTACCGGTACGAGGATTTCTCGCTGGTGGGCTACGAATCGCATCCGGCCATCAAGGCCCCGGTGGCGGTATGACGTTGCTGACGCTGGTCGTGGCGAAAGCCCGCAATGGCACCATCGGCCGCAATAACGCGCTGCCGTGGCATCTGCCGGAGGATCTGGCGCATTTCAAGCGCACCACCATGGGCGCGCCAATCATCATGGGCCGCAAGACCTATGACTCGATCGGCCGGCCGCTGCCGGGCCGCCGCAATATCGTGGTGACGCGCAACGCGGACCTGCGTATCGAGGGCTGCGAGATGGCGGCATCGCTGGAAGACGCACAGCGGCTGTGCGCGGGAGTGGATCAGGTGTTCCTGATCGGCGGAGGCCAGCTTTTCGCGGAAGCCATGCCGAGCGCGGACCGGCTGGTCGTGACGGAAATCGATGCGGACGTGGAAGGCGATGCCTTCTTCCCGCCCATCGACCCCGGCAAGTGGATCGTGACCGCGCGGGAATCGCATCGTTCGGAGAAGAGCGGGCTGGACTACGCCTTCGTCACCTACGATCGTCCGCCGTCGGGCGAGGAATAGATAGAGAAAGGCGGGCCTGGCGGCCCGCCCGGGCAACGCTCAGTTGCCCGCGATGGTCATCTGCTCGATCAGGATCGAGCCGGTTTCCTTGGTGCCGCGCACCAGCGTGTCGGCGCCCACGGCCACGATCTGCTGGAACATCTCCGCCATGTTGCCCGCGATGGTGATCTCCTCCACCGGATACTGGATCACGCCGTTCTCCACCCAGTAGCCCGACGCGCCGCGCGAGTAGTCGCCGGTCACGTAGTTCACCCCCTGCCCCATCAGCTCGGTCACCAGCAGCCCGGTGCCGAGCTTGGCCAGCATGGCGGGGAAATCGTCGCCCGGCTGCGTCAGCTTGCTGGTCAGCGCGAGATTGTGCGAGCCGCCCGCGTTGCCGGTGGTGCGCATGCCCAGCTTGCGGGCCGAATACGTGGACAGGAAGTAGCCCTCGACCACGCCATCGCGCACGACCTGCCGCGCGTTGGTCTTGACGCCTTCCTCGTCGAACGGCGCGCTGCCCATGGCGCCGGGCACGTGAGGCCGCTCCTGGATATCGATATGCGGGCCGAACACGGCCTTGCCCAGCGTGTCGTAGAGGAAGGTCGACTTGCGATACAGCGCGCCGCCCGACACCGCCTGCACGAAGGCGCCCAGCAGTCCCGCGGCCAGCGGAGCCTCGAACAGCACGGGGCAGCGGCGGGTGCTCAGCTTGCGCGCGTTCAGGCGCGCCAGCGCCCGCTCGGCGGCATAGCGGCCGATGTCCTCGGGCGCGGCCAGCGCGGCCGGGTCGCGCTTGGACGAATACCAGTCGTCGCGCTGCATGCCGCCGCCGGTGCCGGCGATCGGCGCGCACGAGATGAAATGCCGGGAATACGGGTAGCCGCCCATGAAACCGCGCGAGGTGGCCAGCACGAACTGCGAATGCTGGGCGGACACGCTGGCGCCATCGCTGTTGCGGATGCGCGGCGACACGGCCAGCGCCGCGGCCTCGGAACGGCGCGCAATATCGATGCACTGCTCGGCATCGACGGCCCAGGGGTGGAACAGGTCCAGGTCCTGCGGATCGCGCTCCAGCAGCTCTTCCTCGGCCAGTCCCGCGCAATCGTCCTCCGCGGTGAAGCGCGCGATGTTGTAGGCGGCCTCGGCGGTCGCGCGCAGTGCGGCGGGCGAGAAGTCGGAGGTGCTGGCATTGCCGCGCCGCTTGCCGATCATCACCGTGACGCCCACGACCTTGTCGCGATTCTGCTCGATGGTTTCCACCTGCCCCTTGCGCACCGTGACCGACAGGCCGCTGCCTTCGGAGATCTCCGTGGCCGCATCGGTGGCACCCAGTTCGCGTGCCACGCGGAGCACATCGGCCGCCATCTCGCTGAGCTGAGCCTGGGTGTAGGTGAAATGCACGGTGGAATCGGTCATGGGCACGGGTATCAAAAGTCCAAAGCGGAATCATAGCAAGATAAAATGCCGGCCATGACGCGAAACTCCCGCAATTCCCCCCGCTTCCCCGGCGCGTTCGCCCCCGAGCCGTCCGAGGATGACAACGAACCCAAGAGCAAGTCGCAGAAGAAGCGCGACATGCTGGCGCTGCAGGACCTGGGCGCCGAACTGGAAGCCCTGCCCAAAGACCGCTTCGCCCGCGTACCGATGCCCGAAGCGCTCGAGGACGCGGTGCGCGCCGCGCGCAGCATCACCAGCCACGAAGGCAAGCGCCGGCAGATGCAGTATGTGGGCAAGGTGATGCGCAGCCTGGACGACGACGAGGTCCAGGCCATCCGTAGCGCGCTCGATGCGTTCAAGGGCACCAGCAAGGCCGAGACCGCGCGGCTGCATCTGATCGAGCGCTGGCGCGAACTGCTGCTCAAGGACGACGATGCGCTGACCCGCTTCCTCGGCGAGCATCCGGTGAACGACGCGCAGGCGCTGCGCAATATCATCCGCAACGCGCGCAAGGAACAGCAGTCGGGCAAGCCGCCCAAGTATTTCCGCGAGCTGTTCCAGGCCATCAAGACCGCGCTGGAGGACAAGGACGCCGCCACCGCGGCCGCCGCCCCGCCGCCGGCGGACGACGCGCAGGACTGACGGGCGTCCGCATCGCACCAACCACCCCAAGCCTACCCATGACGCCAGCCACGCAACCGACCCAACCCATCGCCCGCAAGCATCCCGACGAACTGGTGGTGGGCCTGGTCTCGATCTCCGACCGGGCCTCGTCCGGCACCTATCAGGACGAGGGCATCCCGGCCCTGCGCGACTGGCTGTCGCGCACGCTCACCTCGCCGTGGCAGGCCGTGGAGCGGCTGATTCCGGACGAGCAGGCGCTGATCTCGCGCACGCTGATCGATCTGGTGGACGTGGCCGGCTGCGATCTGGTGCTGACCACGGGGGGTACCGGCCCCGCGCGCCGCGACGTGACGCCGGAAGCCACGCTGGCCGTGGCGACCAAGGAGATGCCGGGATTCGGCGAGCAGATGCGCCAGGTGAGCCTGCATTTCGTGCCGACCGCGATCCTGTCGCGGCAGGTGGCGGTGATCCGCGAGACGGCCAGCCGCGCGGCGCTGATCATCAATCTGCCCGGCCAGCCGCGCGCGATCCGCGAAACGCTCGAAGGGCTGCGCGGCGACGATGGCAAGGCGCTCGTCCAGGGCATCTTCGCCGCGGTGCCCTACTGCATCGACCTGATCGGCGGGCCCTACGTGGAGACCGACGAGGCCGTGGTCAAGGCTTGGCGGCCCAAGCACGCGATCCGCGCCAAGTCGTGAGGGCCGGCACCGGCCTGCCTAGCGCAGGCCCAGATACAGCCCGATCGGCACGAAGACCACCGCGCCGATATTGCCGAGCAGCACGATGGACGCCACCTGGTCCGGCTCCTGCCGGAAGTGGTCGGCGACCAGGAAATTGAGCACGGCCGGCGGCAGCGACGCGAACACGAACAGCAGCCCCCGCTGCAGCTCGGTCAGCGGCACCACTTGCACCAGCAGCAGCGCGCAGGCAATGCCGGTCAGCGGGCAGACCACCGCGCCGACCACACCCATCCCCCAGTTGCGCAGGCTCACGTCCTTCATCCGCACGCCCAGCGCGAACAGCATCAGCGGCACGGTAGCATCCCCCAGCAGGCGGATCGACTGGTAGACCGGCTCGGGCAGCGAGAACCATGGCCGGGCCAGCGACAGCGCCACGCCGGCCACCGTGGCCAGCACCATCGGGTTGCGCGCGATCTGCGCGAGCGAGGCGTGCCGGTTGACGATCTTCAGGCCCAGCGTGAAGTGCATCAGGTTGGATGCGGCGAACAGCGCCACCGCCGGCGCGAGCCCGATCGGCCCGAACGCGAAGACCGACAGCGGCAGGCCCATGTTGCCGGAGTTGTTGAACATCATCGGCGGCACGAAGGTCCGCGCATCGACGCCCAGCATGCGTGCCACGCCCCACGCCAGCACGCCAGAGCCCAGCACCACCGCCACCGCGCACCCGAGCAGCGCCAGATGGTCGCCGAGCGCAAAATCCTTGCTGACGAACGCGGACACCACCAGCAGCGGCGCAATCACGTCGAGGGTGGCGCGGTTGATGCCCGCCATGTCGGGATGCGCCTTGCGGCCATAGAGCCAGCCGACCAGGATGATCAGGATGACCGGCGTGATGATCGAGACGATGCGCGCGAGCATGGGACGGGAGCGTACGGGCGCGTGCCCGGCGAAGGGAGGATCAGACCGTGAGGGTTCGACGGCCGCGCACGATGCCGCGGACGGCCGCCTCTCTTACTGCTGGCCGGGCGCGGCGTCGGCGGGCGCCGCGGCCGGGGCCGAAGCAGCGGCGGCCGGCTGGCGCAGGAAATGCGTGCGGTAGTAGCGCAGCTCTTCCACCGATTCCAGGATGTCGGCCAGCGCGGTGTGCAACTGGCGCTTGACGAAGCCCTTGTGCACCGCGGGCTCCCAGCGCTTGCACAGCTCCTTCAGCGTCGAGACGTCCAGGTTGCGGTAGTGGAAGAACCCTTCGAGCTTGGGCATGTAGCGCGCCATGAAGCGGCGGTCCTGGCAGATCGAATTGCCGCACATCGGCGACTTGCCCGCCGGCACCCAGCGCTTGATGAAGGCGAGCAGTTCGGCTTCGGCCTGCGCCTCGGTCAGCGTCGAGGCCTTGACCTTGTCGATCAGGCCGGAGCGGCCGTGGGTGCCCTTGTTCCAGTTGTCCATGCCGTCCAGCACGGCGTCTTCCTGGTGGATCACCAGCACCGGCCCCTGGGCCAGGATATTGAGTTCCGAGTCCGTGACCACCACGGCCACCTCGATGATGCGGTCCTGTTCGGGCGACAGGCCCGTCATTTCCATGTCGATCCACACGAGATTGTTTTCGCTCTTGACTGACGTGGCGGCGGTGTGGGTGTTTTGGCTGGTCATGTGGACTGCGTGAGAAGACATCGGTAGAGATAGGGCGAGGCACCGGCGGGCCGCCGGTGCGCCGGGCGGGTCGCCGGGCGCGAACAATTTATAATTCTCGCATATCGTCCAGGGCGCGCCGGTCGCGTGTGTCCTTTGGGCCCGATCCCTTGCGCGCGGCGCGCCCTTCCCGGGCCGCCAGCGCCGCAAACCCACAAGGCATTGCCCGATGTTCACAGTGATCTTCCTCGCCGCCCTGGTCGTGATGGTGCTGACCAAGCTCTGGCTGGCCGCCCGCCAGGTGCGCCACGTCGGACAGCATCGCAACGCGGTACCGGCGCGCTTTGCCGACACTATCTCGCTGGCCGCGCACCAGAAGGCGGCGGACTACACCATCGCCCGCACCCGGCTGTCGATGCTGGAAGTGCTCGGCGGCGCCGCGGTGCTGATCGGCTTCACGCTGCTGGGCGGCCTGCACTGGCTGAACCAGTTCTGGCTGGGCGTGTTCGGCCCCGGCTATGCCTACGGCGTGGCGCTGATCGCCAGCGTGGCGCTGATCGGCGGGCTGGCCGAACTGCCCTTCTCGCTCTATGGGCAGTTCGGCATCGAGCAGCGCTTCGGCTTCAACAAGATGACCTGGCGCCTGTGGCTGGCCGACGCGCTCAAGATGATGGTGGTGGCCAGCGCCCTTGGCCTGCCGCTGCTGCTGGCGGTGCTCTGGCTGATGGAGCGCACGGGCCAGCTCTGGTGGTTCTGGACCTGGCTGGTATGGATGGGCTTCAACCTGTTCCTGCTGGTGGTATTTCCCACCTATATCGCGCCGCTGTTCAACAAGTTCGAACCGCTGACCGACGAGTCGCTGAAGCAGCGCATCGAGGCTCTGATGCGCAAGTGCGGCTTTGCCAGCAAGGGTCTGTTCGTGATGGACGGCAGCAAGCGCAGCGCCCACGGCAACGCCTATTTCACCGGCTTCGGCGCGGCCAAGCGCATCGTGTTCTTCGACACCCTGCTGTCGCGGCTGGACGGCGACGAGATCGAGGCGGTGCTGGCCCATGAGCTTGGCCACTTCAAGCGCCGCCATATCCTGAAGCGCATCGTCGTGACGTTCGCGCTCAGCCTGCTGTTCCTCGCGGTGCTGGGCTGGCTCGCCACGCAGGCCTGGTTCTATACCGGCCTCGGCGTGCTGCCCAACCTGGTGGCCGACAACCATGCGCTGGCGCTGGTGCTGTTCTTCCTGACGCTGCCCGTCTTTACCTTCCTGCTCGGGCCGATCTCCAGTTTGAGCTCGCGCAAGCACGAGTTCGAGGCGGACGAATTCGCCGCGCAGCAGACCCAGGCCGGCCATCTGGTCTCGGCGCTGGTCAAGCTCTACAAGGACAACGCGTCGACCCTGACGCCGGACCCGGTCTACAGCGCCTTCTACTATTCGCATCCGCCGGCGGCCCAGCGGATCGATCGCCTGATGGCGCACGCATGAGCCGGCCCGCACGCGGGCGCGCAGGCGCGGGAAAGCAGGCGGGAAAGGCGGGCGGCGCGGCGGTGGAGCGCGCGCTGGTGGTGGCGGCGCACGGTCGCCACTACGTGATCGAGCTGCACGACGAACCCGGCGTGCGGCTGCACGCCTTCCCGCGCGGCAAGAAGAGCGAATGCGCGGTGGGCGACCACGTGATGGTCGAGCGCATGGCGTCGGACCAGTGCGTGATCGCCGGCATCGAACCGCGCAAGAACCTGCTGCACCGCTCGGACCAGTTCAAGTCCAAGCTGCTGGCGGCCAATATCGACCAGGTCATCATCGTGCTGGCCACCGAGCCGGGCTTTTCGGAGGACCTGCTGGGGCGCGCGCTGGTGTCTGCCGAGGCGCTGCATATCCGCCCGCTGATCCTGCTCAACAAGACCGACCTGACCGAACGGCTGGACGAGGCACGGGCACGCCTGGAACTGTACCGGGGCCTGGGCTACGAGACCCTGGCGCTGTCGGTGCACGCCGACCCCGCGGCCGCGCTGGCGCTGCTCAAGCCGCAGACCGCCGGCCGCTCCACCATCCTCATCGGCCAGTCCGGCATGGGCAAGTCGTCGCTGCTGAACCTGCTCATCCCCGGCGTCGATGCGCAAACGCGCGAGATCTCGGCCAAGCTCGATTCGGGCAAGCACACCACGACCTTTACGCGGCTGTACCACCTGCCCGGCGACTGGGGCGACGGCGGCAGCCTCATCGACTCGCCGGGCTTCCAGGAGTTCGGCCTGCACCATCTGTCCGAAGGGATGCTGGAGCGCGCGTTTCCGGAGTTTCGCCCACGCCTGACGGCATGCCGCTTCTACAACTGCCACCATGTCAACGAGCCGGGATGCGGCGTGCTGGAGGCCATGGCGGCCGGCGATATCTCGCCGCGCCGGCACCAGCTCTACACGCAGCTGCTGCACGAGTCGCGGCAGCAGAAGCCGTGGTAGCGGAGCGCCCGTGAAGCTGCTGCTCTCGACGGCCTCCCTCGTGCACGCGACGCACTGCTGCAACGTGCTGCAGGCCGCGGGCATCCGCGCGGAGGTTCGCAATACCTGGCTGGCGGGCGCCACCGGCGATATTCCGTTCCAGGAAAGCGCTCCCCAGGTATGGCTGCTGGACGACGGGATGGAAGAGCAGGCGCGCGCCGTGCTGCACGCGGCCGCGCATCCCGCGCCGGGGCCGCGCTGGCAATGCGATCGTTGCGGGGAATGGCACGAGCCGCAGTTCGGCTCGTGCTGGCGCTGCGGCGCCGCGCGGGACTGATCAGCCCAGCCAGATCGCCAGCGACAGCATCGCCAGCAGCAGCATCCACAGCACCACGGCGCGCCACACCAGGCCCACCGCCGACTGCAGCGCCCGCACGCCGGGCTCGGCGCCGTATTCCGGCGCACTCGGCTCGGGGCCGTTCTCGTCCTCCATCCCGGGCGCGTAGTCGAACGCCGCGCCGGCCAGCCGGCTGCGCAGCACCACGCTGGTATCGTCCTCGGGCAGCGGCACGCCGAGCCGCACGCCGAGCGCCCCGCCGCCGCTGGCGAGCAGGATCCCGTTGGTCTCGTCGCTCCACTTGCGCGCATGGTTGCGCCAGGCGTAGACCGCGTCCTCGAAATTGCCAACGATGGCAAAGCCGATGGCGGTCAGCCGCGACGGAATCCAGTCCATCGCATAGAAGGCGCGCGCGGCGAAGCGGCCCAGCGCCAGGCTGCGCTCGGGCGACGGGCGGGTCCAGTGCCGCGCCAGGTATTCGGAGATGCGGTAGAGCACCACGCCGGCCGGTCCCACCGGCACCAGGAACCAGAAGAACACGCCGAAGACGTGGCGGTGCACGGCGATGATGGCGGCCTCCAGCGTATGGCGCACGATCTCGCTGACCGGCATGTCCACGGTGTCGAGCCCCGTCCATTGGTGCAGCAGCGCGCGCGCGGTCGCCGTGTCGTCGCGATTGAGCGCCTCGTGGATATCGGTGAAGAAGTGGCTGAACTGCCGGAAGCCGAGCGTGAGGTACAGCACCAGCACGTTCCACGCGACGGTGAGCGCGATGCTGATCGAAGCGAGCAGGTAGTGAACGCCGGCGGCGGCCAGCGTCAGCGGCAGCACCACCGTCAGCCAGGCGAGCGCGGCATCGCGGGGGCGTCCCGTGTCGAAGGCGCGCTCGGCGCGCTCGGCCAGCGCGCGCACGATGTCGTAGATCGGATTGTCTCGGCCCAGGGCCCGGAACTGCTCGGCGATCAGCGCAAGAAGTACGGCAACGAAGGTCATCTCAGGTCTGGTAAGGCTGGAGCCATGGCGCCAATGGGCATGTGCCGGCCCGGGCGCTTCTCGATAGCGAGAAGATAGCACAGCGATGAGGCATTCCAGACATGGCCCGCCCCGGCGGCCGCGCGCCGCGCCTTTACAGGCGCGGCGGCGCATGCGAGCGCGTACTCACGCACGCGCCCGGGGGCTTGCGCCCGCTCACGGCAGGTCGAACACCAGCACCTCGGCGTCGCTGCCGCGGCCCAGCTCGATGGACTCCACGCCTTCCAGCTTCGCGGCGTCGCCGGCCTCGAGCGCCTGCCCGTTGACCGTAACGCGGCCGCGCGCCACGTGCACATAGGCACGGCGTTGCGGGGCCAGAGCCAGCGTGGCCGCTTCGTCGCCGTCGAACAGACCAGCGTACAGCCGCACGTCCTGGTGGATCACCACCGAGCCGTCGGCGCCGTCGGGGCTGCCCACCAGGCGCAGGCGTCCGCGCTTGTCGGCCGGCTCGAAGTGCTTTTCCTCGTAGCCCGGCTCGATGCCGTTCTGCTGCGGCATGATCCAGATCTGCAGGAAATGCGTGGTGTCATCGGCGGCATGGTTGTACTCCGAATGGCGCACGCCCGTGCCGGCGCTCATCCGCTGCACGTCGCCGGGGCGGATCACGCTGCCGTTGCCCATGCTGTCCTTGTGCGCCAACTCGCCCGACAGCACATAGCTGATGATCTCCATGTCGCGGTGGCCGTGCGTGCCGAAGCCCATGCCGGGCGCGACGCGGTCTTCGTTGATCACGCGCAGCGGACCGAACTGGGTGTGGCGCGGGTCGAAGTAGTCGGCGAACGAAAAGCTGTGATACGACTTCAGCCAGCCATGGTCGGCATAGCCACGCTCTGCGGATTTTCTGATTTCAATCATTTTGATGGCTCCTGTTTCCCCGGAACGGGGCCTGACCCCTTGGCCTGGCTTGCCGCGCCGTGTTGATGCTAGGAAGTTTAGGCCGCTTCGGTTATATTGGCTGGCTCCGACTTGCAATCAGTCATTCAGTATTTCTGAATATGCCACTCTCGCTCGAATCCCTGGAAGTGCTGGACGCCATCGAACGCCGCGGCAGCTTTGCCGCCGCCGCGCACGAAATGGGCAAGGTGCCCTCGGCGCTGACCTATGTGGTGCGCCGGCTCGAAGAAGACCTGGACGTGCTGCTGTTCGACCGGCGCCGCCACCGCGCCGAACTGACCCCGGCCGGCCGGGCGCTGCTCGACGAGGGACGCCACCTGCTGCACGCGGCCGAAGAACTGGAGCGGCGCGTCAAGCGGCTGGCCTCGGGTTGGGAGTCGGACCTGACCATCGTGGTGGACGACCTGATCAATTTCCGCGCGCTGCTGCCGGTGATCCAGGACTTCTACGCCGAGAACAGCGCCACGCGGCTGCGCTTCGGCAAGGAAGTGCTGGGCGGCAGCTGGGATGCGCTGATGAGCAACCGGGCAGACCTGGTGATCGGCGCGGCCTACGAGGCGCCGAGCACGCAGGGCTTCCAGCTGCGTCCGCTGGGCACCATCCCGTTCGTGTTCGCCGTCGCCGCGCACCATCCGCTCTCCAGCGAGGCGGGCCCGCTGACCAGCACGCAGATCGCCAAGCACCGGATCGTCGCGGTCGGCGATACCTCGCGCAACCTGCCGGCGCGCACGCGCGGTGTACTCGCCGGACAGGACGTGCTGGTGGTGCCGACGATGCGCGACAAGGTCGAGGCGCAGATCCGCGGCCTGGGCTGCGGCTGGCTGCCCGCGCCGATGGCGCAGCCCTATATCGAGAGCGGCGTGTTGCAGGTCAGGGAAACCGTGGAGGTACGCGCGCCGGGCACCTTCAACGTCGCCTGGCGCACCAGCATGCGCGGCAAGGCACTGCAGTGGTGGACCGGCAAGCTGGAGGATCCGCGCCTGGCGCAGGCGCTGCTGCAGCAACAGCCGGGCGCGCAGGACTGACGAGGCGGGCCGCATGTCGTCGCACCCGTCAGACTCCGCCGCGCCGGCCGTCCCTGCCGCCCTGTACCGCGGTCGTTTCGCCCCCTCCCCCACGGGTCCGCTGCACATGGGCTCGCTGGTCACCGCGCTCGCCAGCTGGCTCGATGCGCGCGCCCACGGCGGCAAATGGCTGGTCCGTATCGAGGATATCGACCATCCCCGCTGCGTGCGCGGCGCCGACGGCCAGATCCTGCAAACCCTGGCCCGGCTCGGCATGCATCCCGACGAACCGCCGGTCTGGCAGAGCCAGCGCGAGGCGCACTACGCGGCCGCGCTGCGCCAGCTCGAAGAGACGGGACACCTCTATCCCTGCGGCTGCTCGCGCAAGGAAATTGCCGACTCGCTGGTGCACGCGCGCGAGCGCCACCAGACCCTGGCCTATCCGGGCACCTGCCGCAACGGGCTGCACGGCAAGCCGCCGCGCGCATGGCGCGTGCGGGTGCCGACGGGCGACGCGGCGACGCTCTGCTTCGACGACCGCTGGCAGGGCCGCCAATGCCAGGACCTGGAAACCGAACTGGGGGATTTCGTGCTGCGGCGCGCCGACGGCCTGTGGGCCTATCAACTCGCGGTGGTCGTGGACGATGGCCTGCAGGGCATCACCCATATCGTACGGGGGGCCGATCTGCTGGACTCCACGCCGCGGCAGATCCATCTGCAGCATCTGCTGGGATGGCCGACGCCGGCCTATCTGCACGTGCCGGTCGTGGTCAATGCGCTGGGGGAGAAACTGAGCAAGCAGAGCGGCGCGGAATCCATCGATGCCATGGCGCCGCTGGAGGCGTTGCGCGCCGCGGGCCGGCATCTGGGCGTGGCCAGCGCGGCGGGCGATGTGGACGCGTGGCTCGCCGAGGCGGCCACACAATGGCTGGCGGTGCCGGCGGCCCGGCGGGTCGCGCGGTAGGCGTCGCGGACCAGGCGGCCCGCCGGCCCAGCCGCGGGTTCAGCTCTTGCGGGCGCCGCCGCCGAGCAGCGCCGCCAGCGGGCGCTTGGATACGGGCCGCGCGCGGCCGAAGCCCACGGCATTGGCATCGGCGCCGTTCTGCTCGGCCTGCGCGCCGGCGCCCGTGCCGGCCGAACCGTTGCCCGGCTCGTAGGGACGCGAGAAGAACGGATCGTCGGAGGGGCGGAACGCGCCACCGCGCGCCGGCGTGTATTCGGACTTGCGCGGACGCTCATCGCCCTCGCCACGCGTACGGCGCGCATCGGAACGCCCTTCGCGCGAATCGCCCCGGCCATCGGCACGCGGACGGCGGCGGTCGTCGTCACGGCCTTCCCGGCCGCCCGTGCGGCCCTCGTAGCGCGAGGGGTCGAAGCCTTCGATCGTCGCGCGCGGAATGGCGCGCTTGAGCAGCTTCTCGATATCGGCCAGCAGCCGTTCCTCGCTCGGCACGAACACCGACAGCGCGTCGCCGGTGGCGCCGGCGCGGCCAGTACGGCCGATGCGGTGCACATAGTCCTCGGCGCTGAACGGCAGGTCGAAGTTGATCACGCAGGGCATGTCCGCGATATCCAGGCCGCGCGCCGCCACGTCGGTGGCCACCAGCGCGTCGATGGTGCCCTGCTTGAAGCCTTCGAGCGTCTGCATCCGCTCGGTCTGCGTCTTGTCGCCGTGGATCGCGGCGGCGTTGATGCCCTCGCGCTCCAGGTGGCGCGCCAGGCGCGAGCAGCCGATCTTGCTGTTGACGAAGACGATGCACTGGCGCGACAGGCCCTGCGCCGCGCGGGCCTTGAGCAGATGGACCACGGCCTCCTGCTTCTGGCCGTCCTGCACCTGGTACACCACCTGGCGCACGTTTTCGTTGGCCGAGTTGCTGCGCGCGACTTCGATGGTGACCGGCTGGCGCAGATAGCTCGCCGCCAGCCGCTTGATTTCCGCCGAGAAGGTCGCCGAGAACAGCAGCGTCTGGCGCTGCGCGGGGAGCAGGTTGATGATGCGCTGCAGGTCGGGCAGGAAGCCCATGTCCAGCATGCGGTCGGCTTCGTCCAGCACCAGCATCTGGACCTGCGACAGGTTGACCGACTTCTGCTGCACGTGATCCAGCAGGCGGCCCGGCGTGGCCACCAGGATTTCCACGCCGCGGCGCAGGGCTTCCGTCTGCGGGTTCATGTCGACACCGCCGAACACCACCGTGCTGCGCAGGTCGGTATGGCGCGCGTAGCGGGCCACGTTGTCGTAGACCTGATCGGCCAGTTCGCGGGTCGGCGTCAGCATCAGCGCGCGCACCGGATGCCGCGCGGGCGAGGCGCTGGCATTGGACATCGGCAGCAGCCGCTGGATGATCGGCAGGGCGAAGCCCGCGGTCTTGCCGGTGCCCGTCTGGGCGGCGCCCATCACGTCCTTGCCCAGCAGCACCACGGGAATGGCCTGCGCCTGGATCGGCGTGGGCTTGGTGTAGCCCTGCTCGGCCAGCGCGCGCTGGATGCGGGCATCCAGGCCGAAGCTGTCGAACGTGATCTGGGGGTCGGTCTGTGCGGGTGCGGTAGTCGTGGTCATGTTTTCGGTGTGTGGCGGGAGCGAACCCGGCGCCAGCGGACACGCGTCTGAAACGGGGGCAGCGAATGAAACGACGGGATCGAGCGCGGCTGGTGTAGCCCGGAGAGGCACTGTTTACGGGCGTTTCCGCCCTGCCCCGCCCCGGTGACCGGCCGATCGTCGAGCGCGTGTCGCGGCACAACCATGGCCACTTCCTGCGTCGTCTCGGGAGCCGATCAATAGCTCTTGAGAATCAAAGACTTAGATTCTACAACACTGCGCTATCGATAGATAGTGCAGGGCCGACCCGTATGGTAGCGAAGGTTGCGGCGGCATGCCCGCACGGCAATGCCGCCCGGAAAGGCGCAAGGGCCGGAACCCTTCGGTCCCGGCCCTCGCACCACCCCGCGAAACGAAAAAATCCGGCAGCCCGTACGGGCGGCGGGCGTATCAGTCGCCCTTGATGCCGTTGTCCTTGATGACCTTGCCCCACTTCTTGTCATCGGCCCGCATGCGCGCGGCCAACTGCTCCGGCGGCATATAGGCGGCGACGGTGCCCGCGCCCAGCATCTTTTCCTGGACCACGGGATCGGCCAGCGCGTTCTTCAGCTCTGCCGACAGCCTGACGACTACGTCCTTGGGCGTGCCGGCGGGCGCCAGCAGGCCGCCCCAGGCGGTGGCCTCGAAGCCGGGAAAACCCTGCTCGGCCACGGTCTTGACCTCCGGCGTGAAGCTCACGCGCTTGGCCGAGCCCACCGCCACCGGCTTGAGCTTGCCCGCCTTGATATGCGACAGCGCGGCGATCATGTCCGAGAACATCATCGGCACCTGGCCGGCCAGCAAGTCCGAGATGGCGGGCGCGCTGCCCTTGTACGGCACGTGCTGCACGTCGAAGCCGCCGAGGTTCTTCAGCAGTTCCGTGGACAGGTGGCCGAAGCTGCCATTGCCCGCGCTGGTGTAGTTCATCGCGCCCGGCTTGGCCTTCGCCTTGGCGATGTACTGCTGCAGGTCATTGACGTCCGGCAGCGCCTGCGGGTTGACCACCATGACGATAGGCAAGTCGTAGGCCGCGCCGATGGGCGTGAAGTCCTTGAACAGGTCATAGCTCTTGCGGGCGATCAGATGCGGGGCGATCAGCGTGGGCGTGGCCAGCACCATCAGCGTGTAGCCGTCCGGGGCGCTCTTGGCCACCGTGTCGGCGCCGATCGTGCCCGAGGCGCCCGGCCGGTTGTCGACCACCACCGGCTGCTTGAGCGCCTCGCTCATCTTCTGGCCGATGATGCGGGCCGCCGTGTCGGTCGGGCCGCCCGGCGGGAAAGGCACCACCAGCCGGATCGGCTTGGAGGGATAGGTGTCCGCCATGGCGTGGCCGGCGCCGAACGGCAGCGCGGCAGCCAGGATCAGCGCGACGGCCAGGCGGCGGCGCGGGGCGGGGGTACTACGACCGGTGTTGCGTTGGGTGTGGTGATGGCTGTGCATATACGACAAGGAAACGTCATCCGACAATGACGCGCCGGCGGACCGCGCGCGTCGCAATTCAGGAACATCTGGTCAGTCAGGACATGGCTTCGTTGGTCTCCTCCATGGGCGGTCGTGGCCGGCCCTTTATCGCTTATCGGATGGAAGCGGCGGGCGCCCGCCAAAGGGCGTGCCCGCGCGTGAAACGGAAGATCAAAGGCGCATGGTGCCGGGGCGGAACAGCCGCTCGTCCATGGTGCGCAGGTCCGCCGCCACCGCGACGGGCGTCGCGCACTGGTCCAGCACGTCCCGCTGCAGGTCGACGCCGGGGGCGATCTCGATCAGCGTCAGCCGCGCCTCGCCGCTCGCGTCGGGACGCATCTCGAACACCGCCCGCTCGGTGATATAGACGACGGGCACGCCCAGCGATGCCACGTAGGGGCCGTTGAAGCTCAGGTGCGAGACCTCGGACACGATCTTCTTGACCGCGCCTTCGCGCACGATGCGCAGCTGCCCGTCCTCGGCGCGCACCTCCAGCCCGCCCGCGGTGAGCGTGCCCATGAAGACCACCGCCTTGGCGCTCTGCGTGATATTGATGAAGCCACCCACGCCGGCGATCAGCGCGGCCTCGCCGGCGCCGAACTTGCTGACGTTGACGTTGCCGTGGCCGTCCAGCTCGGCCAGGCCGAGGATGGCCAGGTCGATGCCGCCGCCTTCGTAGAAATCGAACTGCGCCGGCTGGTCCACCACCGCCTCCGGATAGGCCGAGGCGCCGAAGCTCAGCCCGTCGGCCGGTGTGCCGCCGATCGGGCCGGCCTCCACGGTCAGCGTAAAGCCGCCGAGTCCCGCCTCGTGCGCCAGCATGCCGACCGCGGCGGGCATGCCGACCCCGAGGTTCACCACGCGCGGCCCACGCGCGGCCAGCTCCATCACCGCGCGGCGCTGCACGATCGTGCGCGCGTCGAGCACTGCCGCCGGCGCCGGCGCGTGCGCCGCTTCCTCGCGTGCGCTCGCGGCCTCGCCCTGCCACGGCGTCACGTAGGCGGCATTGAAGGTCTCCGCGAAGGTCATCTGGTGGTGTGCGGGGTCTTCGCTGACGACCACATAGTCGACCAGGATGCCGGGCACGTGGATGGCCTGCAGGTTCTCGTGGTGATCGACCACCTGCTCGACCTGCGCGATCACGATGCCGCCGGAGTTGTGCGCGGCCTGGGCCATCGCCAGCAGCTCGTGATGGAACGCCTCGCGGTGCGTGCTCAGGTTGCCGCGCGTATCGGCCGCGGTGCAGCGGATCAGCGCGCAGTGGATCGGAAAGCTCGGATAGAACAGAAATTCCTCGCCGCGGAAGTCCACCGCCTCGACCCAGTTCGCACGCCCCTCGCGCTGCGCCGCGCGGGCGCGCTCGTTGACCGCGCCGCCGTGATAGCGGCCGTCCTGCGCGGTGCGCGGATCGACGAAGGTATGCAGGCCGATCTTGGTCAGCACGCCGGGCTTGCCGCCCGCGATCGCGCGATACAGGTGGGTCAGCACGCCCTGCGGCAGGTTGTAGCCCTCGCATTGCTCGGCCATGGCCAGCGTGGCCAGCCGCGTGGCCGAGCGCCAGTGGCCCCCGACGATGACGCCCGTCATGCCGGCATTGCCGAAATGGTTGACCCCGCGCGCGCCGCGGTCCCCCTGTCCCGCCGAGTACACCAGCGTCAGGTCACGGGGCAGTCCGGTCTGCAGGAAGCGCTGCTCCAGCGCCTCGGTCACCGCCTCGGCGTGGCCGGCGCCGACAAAGCCCGCGCTGGCCACGGTCCAGCGGTCCTGTACCAGGCCGGCGGCCTGCTGCGCGGTGATGACTTTCATCGCTGTCTCCGTCTCGTCTTGTTCTGTTCTGTGTCGCGGCCTTGCGGGCGGGCCCGATCTCGAACCGCAATTCCCGAACAAGTGTTCGCAAAACGCCTATCATACGGACGACCGGCCCTACCACGCAAGACGGATGTGGCCGTAGAAACCCTGCCAAATCTTTAGAAAGACGCCGACTGAGATGCCGGAAGCGGACGCCCAGCCACAAAAGAAGGAAGAACTGCTCGATTCCCTGACCAAGGGCCTGGCCCTGCTGCGCCTGTTCGCACAGGGCACCGAAACGCTGACCATGCAGGAAGTGGCCGAGCGCCTGGAGGTAACCCGGGCGGCCGCGCGCCGCCTGCTGCTGACGCTGGAGCACAACGGCTATCTGTCCCAGAACGGCCGCCAGTTCGCGCTGACGCCGCGGGTAATGGACCTGGGCTACGCGTATTTCGCCTCGATGAGCCTGCCGCGGCTGGCCATGCCGCACCTGAAGGCGCTCGCGGCGGACTGCGGCGAGACCTGTTCGGTCGGGATGCTCGACGGCGAATCGGTGGTGCTGGTCGCGCGCGAGGAACCGAGCCAGCTGCTGCGCGTCGACATGGCGATCGGCCGGCGCATGCCCGCCTATGCCCACTCGCTGGGGCGGGTGCTGCTGGCCGGGCTGAACGACGAGGCGCGCGCGGCGTATCTCGCGCGCGCGGAACTGCGGCCGCTGACGCCCTTCACGGTACGCACGCGCGCGGCGCTAGCCCGCACGCTGGAGCAGGTGCGCGAGGACGGCTACTGCACGCTGGTCAGCGAACTGGTGGACGGCTTTGCGGGCATCTCGGTGCCGCTGCACGACCAGGCCGGCAAGGTGGTGGCCGGCATCGGCTTCAGCATGGTGCTCGGCAGCCGCAATGCGGAGCAACTGCGCGAGCGCTATCTGGCGCCGCTGCGCGCGGCCGCCGGGCGCATCGAGGCGGTGTTGCGGGCGCGCTGAGGGCGCATGGACGGCACTGGAACGGTGCCGTTCGCCTCAGCCGAACATCCCGCCATTGACCGAAATGACCTGCCGCGTAATGTAGCCGGCGTCGGGCGACAGCAGGAACGCCACGGTGGCGGCGACCTCGTCGGGCGTGCCCATGCGCCGTGCGGGAATCATCTTCAGCGCCTCGTCGCGCACGGCGTCGTCGACCATGTCGGTATCGATCAGTCCCGGCGCCACGCAGTTGACGGTGATATTGCGTTTGGCCAGCTCGATGGCCAGCGCCTTGGTGGCCCCGATGATTCCGGCCTTGGCGGCGCTGTAGTTGGTCTGGCCGCGGTTGCCCACCAGCCCGGACACGGACGACAGCGTCACGATGCGGCCGGGCGCGCGCCGCTGCACCATCGGCATCACCACCGGGTTCAGCACGTTGTAGAAGGCGTCGAGGTTGGTGTGGATGACCTCGTCCCACTGCTGGCCGCTCATCGCCGGAAAGGCGGCGTCGCGCGCGATGCCGGCATTGCACACCACCCCGTAGTAGGCACCGTGCGCCTCGATATCGCGCGCGAGCGCCTCGGCGGCCTCCTCGCGGCGGCTTACGTCGAAGCTCAACACGCGCGCATTGCGGCCCAGGCCGCGCACCATGTCCGCGACGGAGCGCGCTTCGTCGTGCGCGGCGCGGCAATGCACGACGATGTCGTGGCCGTCCCGGGCCAGCCGCAGCGCGATGGCGCGGCCGATGCCGCGGGACGAGCCCGTGACCAGCACGGTGGGATTCGTCATGGTTGTGCTCCCTGCAAGAGGGCCTGCGCATGCGCAGGCTGGAATACGGAAAAATGGGCCAGCGTCGCCGACGCGCGGCACCACGCGGCATGGACGCTCAGGCGCCGCAGATCTGCTCCAGCACGCGCAGGCGGCGCCTGGATTCGGCCACGAAGGGGTTCTGCCGGTCCCAGGCGTAGCCGGCCAGGATCGACGAGATCATGCGGCGAATCTCGGGCGACGCATTCGAATGAAAAATCACGCTCTGGAAGCGGCCCTCGTACCATGCCTCGACATAGGTACGGAAACAATCCACACCGTCCTTGAGCGTGCGGGCATAGTCGGTTTCCCAGTCGACTGTCTCGCCGTTGAATTCGCGCGCGATGCAGTCCACGGCGAGGCTGGCGGACTTGAAGGCAATGGTGACGCCCGACGAGAACACCGGATCGAGGAATTCGCCGGCATTGCCCAGCAGCGCATAGCCCTTGCCCCACAGCGATTTCACATTGGACGAATAGCCGACGATCTGCCGCGCCGGCGTGTCCCAGTTGGCGTTGGCGAGCAGCTTCGCCAGCGCGGGTTCCTCCTCGACCAGCGCCCGCAGGCGCTCGGTTTCGGTGCCGGCGTAGCGCGACAGGAAGCTCTGCTCGGCCACCACGCCCTGCGAGCAGCGCCCGTCGGAGAACGGAATGGTCCAGTACCACACGTCCACATGCTCGGGGTGGATGCTGACGCGGATCTTGTTGCGGTCGAAGGTGCCAGGGGGAATGCGGTCCTCGACGTGAGTGAAGATGGCGCCGCGCACCGGGAAGTTCGACGGCGACTCCAGGTCCAGCAGGCGCGGCAGCACGCGCGCGAAGCCCGATGCGTCCAGCACGATGCGAGCCCGCACTTGATAGCTGGCGCCGTCCGCGTCGGCGACGGTGGCGACCGGGCCCCGCCCTTCGACGTCCAGCGCTGTGACCTGATGGCGGAAGCGCACCTCGGCGCCCTGCCTCACGGCATCGCGCGCGAGCACGTCGTCGAAGCGGGCGCGCTGCACCTGATAGGTCGTGCCCCAGCCGGGCGAGAACTTGTCGCGGAAGTCGAAATCGGTGTAGCGGTCGCCGCGCACGAAGGCCGCGCCATTCTTGTACTGGAAGCCCGCCTCGACGACGGCGCGCAGCATGCCGGCCTGCTCGATATATTCCATGCTCTGCGGCAGCAGGCTCTCGCCGATCGAGAAGCGCGGAAAGACTTCCTTTTCCAGCACCAGCACGTCGATGCCGCGCTGGCGCAAGAGGCCCGCGGCCACCGAGCCGGCCGGACCGGCACCGATGACGAGGACGTCGACGTTTTCTTCCTTGCCCTGATTCATGTCGTTATTCCTTGGGACTTCGCCGCTTCGTTGGTCGCGCCGCTCGGGAGGCGCCCCAGTCGGATGTTCAGGGTGCCGCGCTGCGGCCCATCACGCGCCGGCGCACCAGCCATTCGCCAGCGAACATCGCGCCGATCAGCACATAGGCGATGCCGCCGTTGTACAGCGCCCAGATCCGATTGCTGGCGAGGAACGCCGTCGCCGCGGCGACCCCGCCGTTGAAAACGAAAAACACGCACCAGGCCTGCGTGACACGGCGCGTATAGGCGACGCCGCGCGGCGGCAGATCGGGGTCCCGCATCCGTGCCAGGCGCTCCACGACGGTGGGAGGGTGCCACAGGCTCCAGCCGAACACGGCCAGCATCGCGACATTGACGGCGGCCGGATAGAGCTTGAGCGGGAGCGCCTCGTTGGACAGGGCGACCAGCAGTGCGATGGCGCCGGCGGCAAGCCCCAGGCCAGGCGTGCGAAACAAGCCGGCGCGGGACAGCGCGCCCAGCCGCAGCACGATCAGCACCACCAGCGCCAGCGCCATCACGCGGGGCGACCACACCTGCAGGCCCCCGTAGATCGCCAGCGGATAGAGCATCGTCGCGCCGGCAGCGAGCACGCCGCTCCATCGAACGTGCCGCGCATCGCGCGAGTCGTGGCCGTCCAACATCCGCCTCAGATCCTGGCGAGGCATTGGTCATTGGTCACGGCTTTTCCCTTTCCCCTTGCCCCTGTAGTGCGTCGTGTGATGTTTTGCGTCATGCGTGGTCCATGCCTGGCGCCGCGGATCCCTGGAAACCGTCCCGCGGCGGGACCTTATGGTAGACGAGAAGCACTTCGCCGGCACCGCGCGAGCGCAGTGCCTCGCCTGCGCCTTCCGTTGCCACGGGTCTGCGGTCAGGCGAAAGCGGTCGACACGGAAGTCATGCGCAAGGCTGCCACCGCCTGTTGCGGGTGGCGCGACGCAAAGGCAAGGGGCGCGGGCGAGACCCGCCAGCTACCCCTTCTGCTGGCGCACCCGCCAGGGCCCGTCGCCCTGCCGGCAGTACCAGCCGGACCATTTCTCCTGCCGGCCCGCCTGCCGGAACTCCGAGCGGACCTGGCGGCAGCGCTGGTCGCCGTCGACGGTGGTCTTCACGGGCGTCATGGTTCCCTCGGTGGCCCTGGCGTCCCGGTCGGCCGCCAGTTGGAACTCCGTGCTCTCGCCATCGCCCTTCTCCGACAGCGCCTGGTGCCAGATGGCGACCAGCGTCTCGGTCTGCGCGCGGCTGAGCTGGCCCACGATGGTGTTGCTCAGGTAGTGGTCGAAAAAGGCCAGGGCCGGCATCGCCCAGGCAGCGAGCGTCAGGCCAACCCATTGCCTTGCAAGCGGACTGCGCATGGCGGACTCCTCGCTGATTACTTCGCCGCGGGCTGCACCGCAACCGCAATGGCCTCGGTGTACACGGCCTTGACGCGATCGCCCTTCTTTACGCTCGCCAGCTGCGAGGGATCGTCCACCAGCAGGTCCACGACATTGCCGCCGGGCCCCTTCAGCGTGACGGCATGCTTGCTGGGGCTGACCGCCACCACGTCGGCCACCACGGTCACCTCCTGGCCGATCATGCCGCCCGGCCGCGCGCCGGGCGCGGAGCGTTCCTCGATGGGCCGCGTCTGGACGGACAGCGGCCCGCTGCCCTTTTCCAGGCTCATCGCGAGCGCCTCCCGGTATTCCACGGTGACCATGTCGCCGACCCGCAGCTGGTCGAAGTTGCGGGCCTCCTCGCCGACCTTCAGGTCCACGACCCGACCGGTGTGGGTCTTCAGCGTCACGGTGCGCGTCGGCGCGTCGATCCTGGCGATGGTTGCCTTCACCGTGGCCGTGCCGGTCATCGTCGTCTTGCCAGGCGTGCGTTGCACGTCCATCCGGGTATCCGGCTGCGCCTGCGCGGCGCCGGCCAGCGCAACGGCCATCACTGCCATCACTGCCATCGCTGCCGTCGCCGCCATCGCCGCCCTCACGCCGCCGCCTGCGGTCGCGGTGTCTGCCATGCGGGTATCTGGGTCCATGTCATCTCTCCGTCGTCGTCAACATCGTGGGGTCCTGCCGCATCGGCCATCCCGCCCCGAGCGCCTTGTAAAGCTGCACGATCTGCCCGAACTCGGTGCCGCGCAGGTTGGATTGGTCGAGCTGCGCCGCGAACAGCGAGCGCTCGGCATCGAGCACTTCCAGGTAGCTGGTGTAGCCGCCCTCATACCGGTCCTGCGCCAGTGCGACGTAGCGCACCAGCGCGTCCACCTGCGCGTTCTTGGCCGCGAGCTGGTCGCGCGTGCGCTGCACGCCCACCAGCGCATCGGCCACCTCGCGGAACGCGGTCTGGATGGCCTGCTGGTACGCCTGCAGCGCCTGCCGCTGCCGCGCCTCGGCCTGCCTCACATCGCCCGCGATGCGCCCGGCGGTAAAGATGGGCATGGCCACCGAGGCGCCATACGACCACGTCTTCGCCGCGCCGCCCCACAGGCCGGACAGCGCCGTGCTGGCCGCGCCGAAGAGGCCGGTGAGTGTGATGGTGGGGAAATACTGCGCGCGGGCCGCGCCGATCTCGGCGTTGGCGGCGATCAGTTGCTGCTCCGCCTGGAGCAGATCCGGCCGCTGCGCCAGCAGCTCGGACGGCAGACCGGCGGGAATGACCGGAGAGGCCAGCTCGCCGATCGCCAGCCCCCGCGGCATATCCCGCGGGTTGTCGCCGACCAGGACCGACAGCAGGTTCTCCTGCTGCGCCACCAGCAGCTCGTAGAGCGCGACGGTGCCTTGCGCCGACGAGTACTCGGACTGCGCCTGGGCCACCTCCACTTCCCCCACCACCCCGCCCTCGAAGCGGTCGCGGAACAGCTTTAGCGCACCCTCGCGCGTGCTCAGCGTATCGATGGCCACCAGGCGCCGGTTGTCCAGGTCGCGCAGCGTGATATACGCCGACGCCACCGCCGCCACCACGCTGATCTCCACCGCCCGGCGCGCCTCGTCCGAGGCGGCCCACTGCGCCCGCGCCGATTCGGTCAGGCGGCGCAGCCGGCCGAACAGATCGATCTCCCAGGAGGCGAAGACGTCGGCCTGCACCTGGTTGAACGGGTTGTTGCCCGGCAGCACCGCGGCGCCGCCCTCGCCGATGCGCTGGCGGCCGGCCAGCGCCTCCACCCCGACCTGCGGGAACAGCAGGCCCCGGGTGGACATCACGCGGCCGTAGTACTCCTCCACGCGCGCCACGGCGATCAGGATGTCGCGGTTGCGCTCCAGTGCCTGCACGATCAGCGCATCGAGCACCGGGTCGTGGAACTGCCCCCACCAGCGCGGTTCGATGGCCATGGGCGCCACCTCGCCGGGCTGCGCGAAGCGATAGGCTGCCGGCACGTCCACCGCAGGCCGCTCGTAGTCCGGGCCTACGGCGCAGCCGGCGAGCGCCGCGGCGAGCAGCGCCGGCACCAGCGTGGCGGTCCCGTGCCGCTGGCGCACGCGGTTCATTCCGCCGCTCCATGCGGGTTCGCGGCATCCGGCACCGCTTCGCCGGGCCCCTTCGCCGGCTTGGCCGGCACCTTGCCGGCGGTGCGCCGCTCCAGCAGCCAGAAGAACATCGGGATAAAGAACACCGCGATCACCGTGGCGCCCAGCATGCCGCCGATCACGCCGGTGCCCAGCGATTGCCGGCTCGCCGCCGACGCGCCACTGGCGATGGCCAGCGGAATGCAGCCGAGGATAAAAGCCAGCGACGTCATGATGATCGGCCGCAGGCGCAGCTTGGACGCCTTGACCGCCGCGTCATAGGCGCTCAGCCCTTCCTTGATGCGCATCTCCACCGCGAACTCGAAGATCAGGATCGCGTTCTTCGCGGCCAGCGCGATCAGCACGGTGAGGCCGATCTGGAAATACACGTCGTTCTCCATGCCGCGCACCAGGATGGCCACCAGCGCGCCGAACAGCGCGAACGGCACCGCCAGCAGCACACCGATCGGCAGAGTCCACTTCTCGTACTGCGCGGCCAGGATCAGGAACACCATCAGCAGCGCGAAGCCGAACACCATCGCCGCCGTCGAGCCGGCCTTCTTCTCCTCGTAAGCCTGCCCGCTCCAGGCAAAGCTGTAGCCCTCGCCGAGCACCTCGGCGGCGACCTCCTCCATCGCGGCCAGCGCCTGCCCGGAGCTGTAGCCCGTCGCCGCGTCGCCGGTGATCTTGGCCGCCGGGAAGTTGTTGAAGCGCGTCACCAGATCCGCCCCCGCCACGTAGCGCGAGGTGGTCACCGCCTTGATCGGCACCATGTCGCCGCTGGCGTTGCGCACATAGACCTTGTCCAGGTCCTCGGGCCGGGAACGGTACTGCGGCTCGGCCTGCAGGATGACCTGGAACAGGCGGCTGTTCTTGGGGAACTGGCTGACGTACAGCGAGCCGAACATCGTCTGCAGCGCCGAGTAGACCTGGTCCACCGGCACGCCCTGCGTTTCCGCGCGTTCGCGGTCCAGGTCGACCAGCAGCTGGCGCGAGCGCGTATTGATGGTGGTGCTGACGCTGCGCAGTTCGGGCCGCGCGCGCGCCTTGGCAATGAACGCGCGCACACGCTCCTCCAGCTGCTGGTAGGTGCCGTCGCCGGTGCTCTGCAGCCAGAACTCGAACCCTCCGGTGGTGCCCAGCCCGGGAATCGCCGGCGGGTTGACCGGGATCACCAGCCCATCGCGCCACGTCGAGAATTCGCGCGTGGCCTTGACGATCAGGTCCTCGGCGCTCTCGCCGTCGCCGCGCTCGTGGAAGCCCTTCAGCGCGACGAACAACGTGCCGGCATTGGACTTGTTCTGCGAGTCGATCAGGCTGTAGCCGTCTGGCGTGGCCACCGAGCGCACCGCGGGCTGCGCCTTGAACCACTGCTCGGCGCGCCTGGATACTTCGCCGGTGCGGTCCAGGCTTGCCGCATCCGGCATGATGACGGCGCCCAGCAGATAGCCCTGGTCTTCCACCGGCAGGAACGACGAGGGGATGCGCATGAACAGCAGCACGGCGGCCACGATCAGCGCGAGCACCAGCGCCGCCGAAATCGCCACCCGCCGGATGACCAGTTGCACCGACCGCCCGTACCCTTCCACCATCCGGTCGAACTTCTCGTTGAACCAGCGGAAGAAGCGGTTCTTCTCGTGGCTCCCCGGCTTGAGCAGCACGGCGGCCAACGCGGGCGACAGCGTCAGCGCGACCACGCCGGAGAGGAACACCGACACCGCCAGCGTGATGGCGAACTGCTTGTACAACTGGCCCGTGATGCCGGACAGGAACGCCACCGGAATGAACACCGCGAGCAGCACCAGCACGATGGCGATCACCGGCCCGCCCACTTCGTCCATCGCGTGCTTGGCGGCTTCCTTCGGCGGCATCTTGAACTCGACCATGTTGCGCTCGACGTTCTCGATCACCACGATGGCGTCGTCCACCACGATGCCGATGGCCAGCACCATGCCGAACAGCGTCAGCATGTTGACCGAGAAGCCGAACGCCGACATCGCCATGAACGTGCCGATGATGGACACCGGCACGGCCAGTATCGGCACGAGCGTGGCGCGGAAACTCTGCAGGAACAGATAGACCACCAGGATGACGAGGATCACCGCGTCGCGCAGCGTGTGCACGACCTCGTTGATCGATTCGCGGACGAAGTCGGTGGTGTCCAGCGCGATCTCGTACTCCAGGCCCGGCGGAAACGTCTTCTTCATCGTCTCCAGCGTGGTGCGCACCTGCTGCGCCACGTCCAGCGCGTTGGCGCCCGGCTGCTGGTACACGGCCAGCAGCGTGGCGGTCTTGCCGTTGAAACGGCTGCGCAGCGAATAGTCCTTGGAGCCCAGTTCCGCGCGGCCGATATCCTTCAGGCGCACGATGGCCGCGTCGCCCGAGGCGGCTCGCAGGATGATGTTCTCGAACTCCGCCGGCTCGGTCATGCGCCCCTTGGTGGCAACCGGAAACGTCTGCTTGACCGGGCCGTCGGTGGGCGACTGGCCGATGCGCCCCGCGGAGAACTGCTCGTTCTGCGAGGACACGGCGTTCTTCACGTCTTCCACGGTGATGCCCAGCCGCGCCATGCGGTCCGGCAACAGCCAGATGCGCATCGCATAGTCGGGCGTGCCGAAGATCGATGCCTGGTTCGCGCCGGGGATGCGCTTGAGCGCATCGAGAATGTAGATGTTGGTGTAGTTGTCGACGAAGGTCTTGTCGAAGCTGTTGTCGGGCGAATAGACCGCGATCACCATCATGAAGGCCGACGACCGCTTCTGCACCGACACGCCCTGGCGGGTGACCGCATCGGGCAGCGTGGGCAGCGCGAGGTTGACGCGGTTCTGCACGTCGACCTGCGCCAGCGACGGATCGGTGCCGATCTCGAAGTACACCGTCAGCGTCATGTTCCCCGTGGAAGAACTGGTCGAGGACATGTAGAGCATGTTGTCCGCGCCATTGACCTGCTGCTCGATGGGCGCGGCCACGTTCTGCGCCACCACCTCGGAGTTCGCGCCGGGGTAGGTGGTGGAGACCGTGATGCTCGGCGGCGTGATGTCGGGAAACTGCGCCACCGGCAGGTTGAACATCGCCACCAGCCCGCCCACCACGATGATGATGGACAGGACCGATGCAAAGATCGGCCGGTCGATGAAGAAGTGCGACAGTTTCATGGCGCCGCCTTCGTACCCGGCGTGGGTGCCGCCGCGCTCTGCGGCTTGGGCGCGCCCTCGGCGCCGGCATGCACCGGCCGCACCGGCGCCCCGGGCGCCAGCCGCATCGCCCCGTCCACGATGACCACATCGCCCTCACGCAGGCCCGAGCGGACCACCCAGTTGCCCTCGGTCCATTCGGCCACCTCCACGACGCGCTGCTGCGCCTTGCCTTCCTTGTCGACGATCCAGACCGATTCCCCCCGCTGCCCCTGCATCACCGCTTCCTGCGGCACGGTGATGGCGCGCGTGCGCTGTGCCCCGATGACCCTCACCCGCACGAACTGTCCCGGCCGCAGCACCCCCTCGCGGTTCTGCACCTCGGCGCGAACCAGATAGGTCCCGGTCTCCGCGCTGAACGCCGCATCGGCGAACGCGATGCGGCCCCGGCTGGGATAGACGCTGCCGTCGGCGAGCACGACTTCCACTTCCAGCGCACCGCGCTCGGGCAGGCGCAGCGCGCCCGACTGCTGCTGCGCGCGCGTCTGCAGCACCTCGTTCTCCGAAAGGCTGAAGTTGACCCACATGGGGTCGAGCTTGGCCACGTAGGTCAGCAGGCTGTCGGTGCTGTCGATATAGCTGCCGACCTGCTTCTTGGCGAAGCTCGACAGGCCGTTCACCGGTGACACGATGGTGGTATAGCCCAGGTTCAACCTGGCGCTGACGACGTTGGCCTTGGCCGCCTCGACAGCCGCCGCGGCGGCCTGCTGCTGGCCGATGGACTCGTCCAGATCCTTCTGGCTCAACGCGTTCCTGGCGGCCAGCGGCCGCACCCGCGCAAGGTTCGCGTTCGCCGTGGTCAGGCGGGCCTGCTGCATCGCCAGTTCCGCCTGCGCGGCGCTCAGCGCCGCGGCGAACGGCTTGCGGTCCATGCGGAACAGCACGTCGCCGGCCTTGACCAGCGAGCCCTCGGTGTAGACCCGCTCCTCCAGGAAGCCGCTGACCCGCGCGCGGATCTCTACCTGCTGCGAACTCTGGGTCTCGCCCACGAACTCGAAGTTCAGCGGCACATCGCGCAGCGCCACCGTCATTACGCCGACGTCCGTCACCGGCGGCGCCGCGGCCTTGCGCTCCTCCTTCTGACATCCGGCGGCCAACGCAACGGCCGCGAGCATTGCCATCCATCGCCGGCTGTTCCTGCTGCGCATCTCGGTATCTCCCACGCGCGCATACGCCGGCGCCCCCGTGGGCCCGCCATGCCGCGGATGCTTACGAAGCTAGCTTGGGCCTCCTTGCAAGCGGCGGCAATTGGACCAAGGTCCCTCCCCTCAGCAGCGCACGCCGGGAATCAGTGCCAGCAGTTGCGCGGCGTTGAAGGGCTTGCGCATGTAGCCGATCGCTCCGTTGGCCAGCGCCCGTTCGCGCGCCTCCGGCACGTCGTACGCCGTGGCGAACAGCACGGGCAGTCGGGTCGGCGCCAGCCGACGCTGCATCTCGAGGCCGTCGATTCCGGGCATGCACACATCCAGGATCACGCAATCGGGACGGTAACCGGGATCTTCCCCGAGGCGCTCCAGCAGCGCGCGGCCGTTGGCATACGCGTCCACGCGGACCCCCGCGGCGCGCAGGAGCCTTGCGATCGCGCGGGCGACGGCATCGTCGTCATCGACGATGACGACAAAGGTCGTTGCAGAACCCATAGGTGGACGATGGCAGTAACGGCAACCCGGGCCGGCGCCCGGTATGACCGAAGGCTATGAGTTGGCACCGGCCGCCGGTAGTGGACCATGGTCCCTGAGGGAGCGGCAAAGGATGCGCGGCGTCGTGCGATCGCCGCGTTGCAGTGGCGCCTCAGCCGTGCAGCGACCGCTGCGTGAGCAGCCTGTCCAGAGGCCCAGGCGTGGCGCGCCGGGCGGGCATGCCTTCCTCAGGCAGCGAAAACACAAACGTCATGCCGCGGTCTGCGTTTTTCCGCGCCTGCAGCGTGCCCCCATGGCGGGCCGCGATGGAGCGGCTGATGGAGAGCCCGAGGCCCATGCCCTGCGGCCTGGACGTGACGAAGGGCTCGAAGATGGTCTCCAGGTCGCCGGGCGCCACGCCCTTACCGGTATCGCGCACCGAAATGCGCACCATGCCGCCGTGGGCGTCGGCCCGCACCTTGACCTCGCGGGGCGTCCCCGCCGCCAGGCCGCTGCTGTCCACGGCGTCGAAGGCGTTGAGTAGCACGTTCAGGAGCAATTGCTGGAGCTGCACCGCATCGCCATTGACGCGCGGCAGCGGCGCCGTCACCTCGCGCGCAAGCGCGATGCCTCGCCCCAGCGCGTTACCGCGCACCAGCGACAGCACGTCGTCGATCACCGCCACGACATCCAGCGGTGCCAGCGCCGGCGACTCGCCGTTGATCAGCGCGCGAATCTGGCGCACCGTGGCGCTGGCGCGGCACGCTTCGTCGGAAACGTCCTTGACGATCTCGCGCAGCTCGTCCATGTCCAGGACATCGGCCTCCAGGTACCGGCGGGCGGCCTGGGCATTGCTGACGATGGCGGTGAGCGGCTGGTTGAGTTCGTGGGCAAGCGAGCCGGCCAGCTCCGCCATGCTGGAGAGCCGCGAGACGCGGCTCAGCGAGGCATAGTCGTCATTGCCCTGCGGATGCGCAGGCGGACGGCGGCGCAGGCCGCTGCGCGGGGCATCATCGCCGGCGCGGAGCAGCGCGCGTCCCGCGGTCAGGACCGAGATGGCACCGAGCAGGCAGCATGCGCCCAGTACGATGCGAGACGACAGGGAGCGCCCCATCGCGGGTCTCGCGCTACGCGGCCAGAGACGATCCAGCGCAGCGGAAGATGGCGGTACAGCCGGGCGCGGGGGCGCCCGACGCGGGTGCAGCCGGCACGGACGTCAGTGAGCGACGAAACATGGCATTCCCCCTGGGATGATGCCGGGTATCCCGCGCGTTGCGTCGCGCAGCGGCGAAGCAACGCCACGACGAGGGCCGCGCCATTCCGCCACCGTCGATATCCGGCGATGTTCGCTGTTCACAGTAGTGGGCGCAGCGCACAAATGCAAACTTCGCCGCATCGCGCCCGGCCGCCGGCCTCACGGCGTGATGCGGCTCCAGCCCGGGCCGGGATCGAAACGGCGCATCGCGGCAGCGCGCGCCGCGCTCTGCGGGCCAAGGTCGGCCTCATACAGCTGGCCTTCATGGCTGATCAAAAAACTTTTCACACCGGAGTCGCCGTACCGCGCAGGCCAAGCCACGACGGCAAAGCCGCCGAACAGCTGGCCGCGGACGACGTAGTCGTACTCCCCGCCCGGCGCGTGCGGGCCCTGCGCGGTCAGCAGCTTATAGTGGTAACCGTGGTAGCCCTGCTGCGTGGCATTGCCGCGGCCCGCCGCGAGAAACGCCGGGCCGAGCGGGCTTTCAGGCTCGTCGCCGCGCGTCGGCCAGTACAGGCCGTCGCGCTTGCCCGGCGCGCTGGACAGCCTGCCGGCGTAGGCCAGTACGCCGTCGCCGTCGCGGTCCACGCTCGCGTATTCGCGCTGCGCGTCGTAGATCGCCAGCATGGTCTGCATCACCGCCAGCTCGTTGCGGCCGATACGGCGCAGCCGCATCTCGCGCACTCCCTCCGGCACGTCGAACGTCCAGCCCTGCGCCGACTTCGCCAGCGGAATCGGCAGCGTCCAGCCATCGTGGCCCACCGCGATATAGGCCCGGCTGTCGCCATCGGGCCGCACCGTGCGCGCCTCGCTCCAGGCGCCGAGAAAGCGATAGCGCGCCTCGGCGCCGACCGGCGGGATCAGGCGGCGGTAATCGCTGCCGAGAATCGCGCGCAGCGCGTCCTCGTCGCTCGTCGCCACCGCGTCGCCAAATGCCTGCATGGCGGCCTGCGGCGAGGCAAAGTGTTCCTGCGCGGCGGCCGCCCAGGCTCCGGCCGATACGGCCAGCGCCATGGCTGCGGTCATGGGCTTCGCCCCGAACGATCGCGACGTCATGCTGCCTCCTTGTCAACGCCTGCCGCCGCCGCGACCGCCGCCCCGGCCACCGCCGAAACCGCCGCCGCCGCCCCGGCCGCCGGCACTGAAGCCGCCTCCATGCCCGCCACCGCCGCTGAAGCCGCCGCCGGAGCGCCCGCCGCCGCCACCGAAGTCGCCGCCGCCGCGGCCGCCGCTGTGCAGGCTCGCCGACTGCGTGCTGGCGCGGCCGCGGTCGATGTCGCGCTGGGCGCTCTGGCCGCTGCCCACGCCCTGGAACGCGTTGTCCCGGCCGCCGCCGTGCGAGCGGTCGCCCGCGGCGGCCGTGCGGCCGGCGCCATCGCCCAGGCCCTCCCTGCCGCCGCTCTGGCGATCGCCGACCTGCCGGTCTGGCGCCTGCCGGTCTCCCGCCTGCCGGTCCGACACCTGGCGCGTCCCGGCCTGGCGGTCGCCGGCCTGCCTGTCCCCTCCCGCGCGATCTGCCCGGCCCTCGCGGTCCGCGGCGCGATCCGATACGCCAGCCCGCTCGCCACCGCCCTCGCGCCCGCGATAGTCGCTGCGCCGGTCCGCGCCGCCCACGTTGCTGGAAAAGCGCTCTCGCGAGGCATTGTCCCGATAGGCCACCCCCTGCCTGTGCTTCGCATCGTGCTGCCACTTGTTGCCGCCCTGCACCTTGGTGCGATCGAAGCTGCGGTCGATATTGGTCGCCCGGTCGATATCGATATTCACATCGCCGCCGCCCCAGTTGCAGTCGCCGAAGATGGCGCCCGCGGCCGCGAACCCGATGCCCCATGCCAGCCCTGTCGCCAGCGCGGCGCCGGGATAGTAGGCCGGATACGGCGGCCAGTAGTACGGTGGATAACTGGGATAACCCCAGGCGCCATAGACCACCGTCGGGTTGTAGGCGGGCACGTAGATGACCTGCGGATTCGCGGACTCGATCACGATGGTCTGCGGCGGCGGGGGCGGCCCGGACGTGCCCTGCGCAGGCGGCGTCGCCTTCACCGATACCTTTTGCTGTTCGTTCGATTGCAGGTTGCCGGCGTCACGCGCCCGCGCGCGCAGGCGTTGTACCGCGGCCAGCACGTCCTTCTCCTGCGCGAGGAAGGCGTCGCCGAGCTTCTGGGTCCAGTCCAGCTTGTCGCTCATCGGTTCGAGCACCTGGGGGAACGCCACCAGCGACTTCACGCTGACGTCCCACGGCTGGTTCTCCACCGCCTTGACCGCCGCTTCGCCCTTCGTGTTGGGATTGGCCTTGAGCCAGCGCGCGGCGTAGACGATCTCCAGCGGGTAGGTGGAGGCCATCAGCACCTGCGACAGCACCGTGTCCGGATACAGTGCGATCGGCGCCACCAGCGCCTCGATCTCCTCGGGCCGGAACGTGGGCGCCGCCGCCGGCGCCGAAGTCTGGGCCCCCGGCACGGCTGGCATGGCCAGACATCCCGCCGCCGCGAGCATGCGCACGCAGGACATCAGGCGTTCGAGCCATCGGGCCATGGCCGCCTCCATTTCCGCCGAACCGGCTGCAATGCCGCGTTTGCCGCAGGCCAGTTCATTGTGGATTCGCCGGCCGCGTTTGGTATTGGCCTTTGGGCGCGGTTCCGCGCGGGGGCGCGTGGCGGCGGATGGGACCTTGGTCCAATTGCGCGGGCCACGGCCGCGCCCAATGATCGAGGCAAGTGCGGCACGCACGCGGCTTGGGAGCGACCATGCGCAAAGCCGGCATCCGACTGATGATCGCAGCCTTCTGGCTGGCGGCGCTCGGCCTGCTGTTCTCCGATCCCGTCGGCAATATTCCCGAGCCGCATCACCTGATCAACTTCGCGCTGTACGGTTTGCAGGTGCAGTTGATCCGCGCCGACAGCCCCACCGGCTACTGGATCAACATCGTGGCCCACCAATGGCTGTGGGGCTGCCTGCTGGTGTTCCTGGCCGGCGCCGTGCTGGTCGGCATCGCGCACTACCGCAGCTCGCGCCGCCTCGGGACGTAGTGCGCGCTCAATACCGCTGCGCGATATAGCGGAACGGGTGGTCCGGCTCGCGATAGTCCCCTCGCTTCTGGCGGGCCGGCAGCTCCGGCGTCTTGCGCGGCAGTTTTTCGTAGGGGATTCGGCCCAGCAGGTCGCTGATGATGTTCAGGCGGGCACGCCGCTTGTCGTTCGAATCGGCGACATGCCAGGGCGTGTCCGGCGTGTCGGTGGCCTCGAACATGTCGTCGCGCGCGCGCGAATAGTCGTACCAGCGGCTGTACGACTTCAGGTCCATCCCGGTCAGCTTCCACAGCTTGCGACCGTCATGGATGCGCGCCTCGAGCCGTTTCGTCTGCTCCTCCTGGCTGACCTCCAGCCAGTACTTGATCAGCACGATCCCGGACGAGACGATGGCGCGCTCCACCAGCGGCACCGCCTCCAGGAAGCGTGCCGCGTCTTCCTCCGAACAGAAGCCCATGACGCGCTCCACGCCGGCCCGGTTGTACCAGCTGCGGTCGAAGATGACGACTTCGCCCGCCGCCGGCAGGTGCGGCAGGTAACGCTGGAAATACATCTGGCTTTTCTCGCGGTCGGTAGGCGCGGGCAGCGCCACGACACGGAACACGCGCGGACTGACCCGTTCGGTCAGCGCCTTGATGGTGCCGCCCTTTCCCGCGCCGTCGCGCCCTTCGAACACGATGCAGATCTTGGCGCCGGTCCTGACGACCCATTCCTGCAGCGTCACCAGTTCCACATGCAGCTTGCGCAATGCCTCCTCATATTCCTTGCCGGACATGCGCGGCCTCGCCACGCCGGCGCCGGCATGGCGGCCGGCATCGCCATTGCGATCAAGCGTCGCGCCCGCTCCGGCCGTCGCCTCTTCCGATGACTTGCGTCGCTTCGATTTGCTCATGGCGGCCCCCGCGAAGGTCGGAACGAAGATGCTGTATCGCTACAGTTTGGTAGCTCCGCGCGGACGAGGCAAACGGATTGGCGTTGGACTTTGGTCCCTGGACGCGCGCACTGGCGGGGGATGCCGTTGCGGCGGAGCGCACCATCGCGGCACGCCGGGACAAAAAAAAGGGGTTACGAATCGTCGTAACCCCTTTTGCCCGCGTGTGGTGGGCCTCCCGTGAGTCGAACACGGCACCAACGGATTATGAGTCCGCTGCTCTAACCAGGCATGAGCTAGAGGCCCGTGGAAGCGTCAGCCAGAATCAGCTGCCTTCCAGGAAGCTCTTCAGCTTGTCGGACCGGCTCGGGTGGCGCAGCTTGCGCAGCGCCTTGGCCTCGATCTGGCGGATCCGCTCACGCGTGACGTCGAACTGCTTGCCGACTTCCTCCAGCGTGTGGTCCGTGCTCATTTCGATGCCGAAACGCATGCGCAGGACCTTGGCCTCGCGCGGCGTCAGCGAATCGAGCACGTCCTTGACGACATCGCGCATCGAACCGTGCAGCGCGGCCTCGGCCGGCGCCTGCGTGTTCTGATCCTCGATGAAGTCGCCCAGGTGCGAATCCTCGTCGTCGCCGATCGGCGTCTCCATGGAGATCGGCTCCTTGGCGATCTTCATGATCTTGCGGATCTTGTCCTCTGGCATCTCCATCTTCTCGGCCAGCGTCGCCGGATCCGGCTCGTTGCCGGTTTCCTGCAGGTACTGGCGCGACAGGCGGTTCATCTTGTTGATCGTCTCGATCATGTGCACCGGAATCCGGATGGTGCGCGCCTGATCGGCGATCGAACGGGTGATGGCCTGGCGGATCCACCACGTGGCATACGTCGAGAACTTGTACCCGCGGCGGTATTCGAACTTGTCCACCGCCTTCATCAGGCCGATGTTGCCTTCCTGGATCAGATCCAGGAATTGGAGACCGCGGTTGGTGTACTTCTTCGCGATCGAAATCACCAGACGCAGGTTGGCCTCGGTCATCTCGCGCTTGGCCTCGCGGGCGCGCTTCTCGCCCTCGGACATCTTGCGGTTGACTTCCTTCAGTTCCTTCAGCGGCAGCACCACGCGCGCCTGCAGGTCGATCAGCTTCTGCTGCAGCTCGTGCACCGCCGGCACATTGCGCTCGACGATCGTGCTGTAGCCCTTGCCATCGGCCACGACGGTGTGGATCCAGTCCAGGTTCGTCTCGTTGCCCGGGAAGCGCGCGACGAAATCGGCGCGCGGCATGCCGCACTTGTCGACCACGATGTTCAGGATCGCGCGCTCGAGCTTGCGGACCTCGTCCACCTGGCCACGCAGCGTGTCGCACAGGCGCTCGACGTTGCGGGCGGTGAAGCGGATGGCCATCAGTTCGTTCTGGATCGCTTCCTGCGCCTTCACGTAAGGCTTGGACTTGTAGCCCTCCTTCTCGAAGGCGCGGCGCATCTTGTCGAACTGGTCGGCGATCACGCGGAATTTCTCCAGCGCGGCCTGCTTCAGCTCTTCCAGCTGGCGCGCGGAGGCGCCGGCGCCGGCGGCGTCGTCATCCTCGTCCTCGTCGGACTCTTCCTCGTCGGACTCCAGGTCTTCCTCCTCGGCGGCGGCCACGGCGGGCGCGGCCGGCTCGGGAGCCTGTTCCTCGGCGTTCGGGTCGATCAGGCCGTCGACGAACTCGTCGATCTTGATCTCGTCGTTGGCCACGCGCTCGGCATGGGCCAGGATCTCGGAGATCGTGACCGGGCACGCCGAAATGGCCATCACCATGTCCTTCAGGCCGGCTTCGATCCGCTTGGCGATCTCGATTTCGCCTTCACGGGTCAGCAGCTCCACGGTACCCATCTCGCGCATGTACATGCGCACGGGGTCGGTGGTGCGGCCGAACTCGGAGTCGACGGTGGACAGCGCGGCTTCGGCCTCTTCCTCGGCCTCTTCCTCGCTGGTGGCCGACGGGGCGTTGTCGTTCAGCAGCAGCGTCTCGGCGTCCGGCGCCTGCTCGTACACGGCGATGCCGATGTCGTTGAGCGTGGCGACCAGCGTGTCGATCGTCTCCGAATCGACCATGTCGTCCGGCAGGTGATCGTTGATCTCGGCGTAGGTCAGGTAGCCGCGCGACTTGCCGAGCTTGATCAGCGCCTTGAGTTTCTGGCGGCGGGCCTCGAGTTCTTCCTCGGTGCCTTGCTGGGCCGAGGCGAATTCCTTCAGCAGCGCCTTTTCCTTCGCCTTGCGGTCCTTGGCCTTCTGCTTTTCCGTCCGCGGCGCGGCGGCCGGGGCGGGTGCCGCGGCGGCCGGGGCCGCCGCGGGCGTGTCATCTTCGTAAAGCTCTTCAGTCACGTCGTCTGTTGTGCTGTCGTCTTGCTGCATCTCGGCCTTGGGCTTGCGGCCACGCTTCTTCGGCTCCGGCTTGACTGCCGGAGCGGCGGGACGCTCGGATGCAACGGGGGCGGAAGTGGCGGCGCGCGCCTTGGTCGCCGTCGCGGCGGCGCCCTTGGCGGCACTGCCGTTCTTGACGCCGGCGGCTGCCGTACGCTTGCTCTCGACTTCGGTATTCTGCTGTTTCGCCACGGGGATACTCTTGCCTTTCAGAGGTACAGGTGCGGCATCGCTGCCGTCCGTATTTGCGCTGACGCGCCTACCGCTCTCGCGTGCCGAAATCGAGGGCTTTTTCTCGGATGTGCGGGTCCTGGTGGGTGTGGTCGCGTCGGGCGCCTTGGCGCCGCGCGCGGACTTGGTTGGCACAGGCACAGCTTGCGTCCTGACTGGCGCGGAATGCTTTTCCGCCGCCGTTGCTTTTACGGACGCCTTGCCACTCCCTGATTGGGGAGCCTTGATGGAGACCTTCTCGGTCGCTTTGGCCTTTGCCATTGGCACGCTCACTTTCACCAGAACTGGAGAGAAAGATTTCGCAATCCAAACCGGCAATTGTAGCACGTAACCAACAGCCGGCTTTCCTGACAGGTGAGGTTTTCACCTGAAAAATCAAGGCTTAAGCCGGTTTCCCGGGCTCGCCCCACTGATTCCTTCCCTGCGGCAGCGCTTGCCGCACACCATGCGCGACGGCGCTTTCGACCGGCTTTCAGCCGATCTGCCGGCGCCGGTTGATCTCGGTGACCAGCCAGCGCAGACGTGCCTTCGCCTCCTCATCCGCCGTGCCGTTCACCACCGTGGCCTGCACCAGCTCCAGCTCGCGCCGCAGCGGCTCCGCCAGCAACTTGGTCACCGCCGCGTCGAATTCCTGCGTGGCCGGCTCCTCTTCGATTTCCTCGCGCAGCACCGCGGCGCGCACGTTGGCGTAGAACTCCGCGTAGGGCGACTGCGCCAGGTGCTCGCTGAACGCGGCGAAGTTCACCTCGCCGTGCAGGTCGTCGCAGCTGGCGACGAGATGCGCGAACACCTCGGAACCGGGCGCATCCTCGCCCAGCAGCAGCGCCCGGCTGTCTTCGTCCAGACGCGCGGACAGATGCGGATAGCGCATCAGCAGCTGCAGCACCCGCTGTTCCAGGCCGGTCGGCGCCTGCCGCTTGGCCCGCGGCCGCGGCTGCGCGAACCGGCCGGCCCGCGCCGGATCGCTCGCCAGGCCGCAGACCGCCTCGATCTCGGCCGGCGTCGTGCCGGTCGCCTCGGCCAGCTCGCGCACGATCTGCAGCCGCAGGCCGCCCGGGGGCATCGCCTGCAGCAGCGGCTTGGCCTCGTACTGCGCCCGCGCGCGGCCCTCGGGCTGGCGCAGGTCCTGCTCTTCCGTCACCGTCTGCAGCAGGAAGCGGGACAAGGGCATGGCGTCCCGCACCTGGGCGGCGAAGGCTTCCGTGCCTTCCTCCCGTACATAGCTGTCCGGGTCGTGCTCGGCCGGCAGGAACAGGAAGCGGATGGTCTTGTTGTCCGCCACGTGCGGCAGGCAAGCCTCCAGCGCCCGGCGCGCCGCGCGGCGGCCCGCCGCGTCGCCGTCGAACGAGAACACCACGGCGTCCGACTGGCGCAACAGCTTCTGCACATGGACCGGCGTACACGCCGTTCCCAGCGTGGCCACCGCATTGGCGAACCCAAGTTGCGCCAGCGCCACCACGTCCATATACCCTTCGACCACGAGAACGTAGCCGGTTTCCCGGATCGCATGCCGTGCTTCGAATAATCCGTATAGCTCGGTGCCCTTGCTGAACAGGGGCGTTTCGGGAGAATTCAAATACTTGGGCTCCCCCTGGCCCATCACCCGGCCGCCAAAGCCGATGACCTGGCCCTTGGTATTGCGGATCGGGAACATGATGCGGTCCCGGAAACGGTCATAGCGGCGCGGCTTGCCGTCGGGATCGCGCTTCTCGCTCTCGATCAGCAGCCCCGCCTCGGTCAGCGGTCCGGCGATGGTGTCGTCCCGATAGCTGCCGAACACGGCCTCCAGCCCCTGCCAGTCGTCCGGGGCATAGCCCAGGCCGAACGCCGCGGCGATCTCGCCGGTCAGGCCCCGCCCCTTCAGGTACTGAATGGCCTGCGGGGCGCCGCGCAACTGCCGCCGGTAGAACTCGGTGGCGCGCGTCATGGCGTCCGACAGCGCCAGCGTGCGAGCCTGCTGCTCCGCGCGTTGGGCCGGCGGCAACCGGTCGCGCTCCTCCGGCACGGTCAGGCCGGCCGACTGCGCCAGCTCGCGCACCGCATCCGGATACGACTGGCCGGAATACTCCATCAGGAAACCGATGGCCGAGCCGTGCGCCCCGCAGCCGAAGCAGTGGTAGAACTGCTTGGCCGGGGAGACGGTAAATGACGGCGATTTTTCGTTATGGAACGGGCACAAGCCCATGAAATTCGCCCCGCCCTTCTTCAGCTGCACATACTTGCCCACCACATCGACTATATCGACGCGGTTGAGCAGGTCCTGAATAAAGGATTGCGGAATCACCCGTTTGACCGTCCTGAAGCGGCCGCCATACGGTGTTGGCGGCCCTTATAGATATGCGTGGCCGGCGCTGCGAGCCGGCTGGTATCGAACCATTGTAGTGCCCAGCTCGCGGCTTGCCGGGATAATTTGTGACTGCGGTATCACAACCGCACCGCGGAACTGGCTGGCCGGCGGCGCCGGCCGGGCGCTTATTTCGGCGCGAGCGCCGCCTTCACCTGGCCCGAGACCGCCGTCATGTCGGCCTTGCCCGCCAGGCGCGGCTTGAGCAGGCCCATGACCTTGCCCATGTCCTGCGGACCGGCCGCCCCGCTCTCGGCGATGGCCTTGCGCACTTCCTCCGCCACCTCGGCGTCCGACAGCGCTGCCGGCATATACGCCTGCAGTACCACGACTTCGGCGGCTTCCTTGTCGGCCAGGTCGGTGCGTCCGGCCTGCTGGAACTGGGAGATGGAGTCCTTGCGCTGCTTCAGCAGCTTGTCCACCACCGCGATCACGGCCTGGTCGTCCAGTTCGATGCGCTCGTCGACTTCCCGCTGCTTGATGGCGGCGAGCAGCAGCCGGATCGTGCCCAGGCGCTCGGATTCGCGGGCGCGCATGGCGGCCTTCATGTCGTCATTGATGCGGGCTTTGAGGGACATGGCAGTTTTCCGGGAGAGGTTGGCAGTCGGTTGGCCGTCGGCGACCAGCGCCAACGCAAAAACCCGCCGGAGCGTTGCCCACAGCGGGTTCGGGAGCTGACGCGGGACGCGATCAGTAGAGCTTCTTCGGCAGCATCTGGCTGCGGATGCGCTTGTAGTGGCGCTTCACCGCCGCGGCCTTCTTGCGCTTGCGCTCGGCCGTCGGCTTCTCGTAAAACTCGCGGGCCCGCAGCTCGGTGATCAAGCCGTTCTTCTCGATCGTGCGCTTGAAGCGACGCATCGCAACTTCGAAGGGCTCGTTTTCTTTTAGGCGGATCGTCGTCATTTGGCCAAAAAAGTGAGAGTTAGCGGTTCTACGGTTTTACGAAGACGCGGATTTTAGCACGCACCTTTCGCCGCGTGCGCGTTTACTTCCGCCGACGGGCCTCAGGTGGACGTTTCTTCGCGCTTCATGCGGTTACGCGTGCGTTTTCCGCAACGGCCTGCCCCGCGGCCACCGCCGATGCCCACGCCCACTGGAAGTTGTAGCCGCCGAGCCAGCCCGTGACGTCCACGACTTCCCCGATGAAATACAGATTGGCGACGTCGCGCGCCATCATGGTGGTCGACGACAGTGCTCGGGTGTCCACTCCGCCCAGCGTGACTTCGGCCTTGCGGTAGCCTTCGGTGCCCGAGGGCACGAGCTGCCACCGGTTCAACGCCTCGCCGAGCCGGCGCAGGGCCTTGTCGGGCAACTCCCCGACCGGCCGGGTGGCGTCGAGCTGCGCCGCGTGGCACCAGGCCTCGGCCAGCCGCGTCGGCAGGCGCTCGGCGAGCAGATTGTTCAGGTGCTTGCGGCTTGCCTGCTTCTGCGCCAACAGCCAGGCGGCGGCGTCCTCGCCCTCGAACAGGTCGATGGAAATCGGCGTGCCGGGGCGCCAGTAGCTGGAAATCTGCAGCACGGCAGGACCGGACAGCCCGCGATGGGTCCACAGCAGGTCCTCGCGGAAGGCGCCCGCGCCGCGGCCGCTGCCCGTGCTGACGTCGACCTCCTTGGCAAGCCCGGCCAGCGTGGCGAAGGGCTCCCAGCCCTTGCCGTCGAAGGTCAGCGGCACCAGGGCCGGCCGGGTCTCGACGATGGGCAGCCCGAACTGGCGCGCGATCCGGTAGCCCATGTCGGTTGCCCCGATCTTCGGAATCGACAGGCCGCCGGTGGCAACCACCAGCGCACCGGCGCGGACCGGTCCCTGCGCGGTCAGCAGCAGGAAGTCGTCGCCCTCGCGCCGCACCTCTTCCACGGCGCAGCCGGTGCGCCATTGCACGCCGCCGCTGTCGCACTCGGCGCGCAGCATGCCGATGACGTCCTCGGCGCTGTCGTTGCAAAAGAGCTGGCCCCGGTGCTTCTCGTGCCAGGCGATGCCGTGCCGGCGCATCAGGTCCAGGAAATCCTGGGGCGTATAGCGGGCCAGCGCGGACCGGCAGAAGTTGGGATTGTTCGACAGGTAGTTCGCCGGGCCCGCCTGCAGATTGGTGAAATTGCAGCGTCCGCCGCCGGAGATGCGGATCTTCTCGGCGATCCGCGTGGCGTGGTCGATCAGCACCACGCGTGCGCCGCCCTGCCCCGCCACCGCGGCGCACATCATGCCGGCCGCGCCGGCGCCCAGCACGGCAACGTCATAGCTGGCGCGCGCGGCGCCTGCGGCGTGAATGCCACCCATATCGATCCAGCCAGCCAAAGAAGCGGCGATTGTAGCGAAAAGCGGGCTGGCCACCGCTGTGCTACCCTGCGGGCCTCGCGCGGGGCCCCGCTTGCTCCGGCGCGCTTTCCAGCCCTGTTGCGTTTTGGTGGCCGCCAAGGCCCACACCCTCCGCCCATGCTCGTCCTCGGCATCGAATCGTCCTGCGATGAAACCGGCCTCGCCCTCTACGACACCGAGGCCGGCCTGCTGTCCCACGCGCTGCACTCGCAGATCGCGATGCACCGCGACTACGGCGGCGTGGTGCCGGAGCTGGCCTCGCGCGACCATATCCGCCGCGTCCTGCCGCTGCTTCGCCAGGTGCTCGACGAAGCGGGACGCACGCGCGCCGATATCGACGCCATCGCCTTCACCCAGGGCCCTGGCCTGGCCGGCGCGCTGCTGGTCGGCGCCTCGGTCGCCAATGCGCTGGGCTTCGCGCTGGATGTGCCGATGCTGGGCGTGCACCACCTGGAGGGCCACCTGCTGTCGCCGTTGCTCACGCCCAATCCGCCGCCCTTCCCGTTCGTCGCGCTGCTGGTCTCCGGCGGCCATACGCAGCTGATGGAGGTGCGCGGCGTGGGCGACTACGCGCTGCTGGGCGAGACGCTGGACGACGCCGCCGGCGAAGCCTTCGACAAGACGGCCAAGCTGCTCGGCCTGGGCTACCCCGGCGGGCCGGAAGTGTCGCGGCTGGCGGAGTTCGGCACGCCCGGCGTGTATGCGCTGCCCCGGCCGATGCTGCATTCGGGCAACCTGGATTTTTCGTTCGCCGGCCTGAAGACCGCGGTGCTGACGCAAACCCGCAAGCTAGCCAACGTCTGCGAACAGGACCGCGCCGACCTGGCGCGCGCCTTCGTCGACGCCATCGTCGACGTGCTGGCCGCCAAGTCGTTCGCGGCGCTGAAGCAGACGGGGCACAAGCGGCTGGTGGTGGCCGGCGGCGTGGGGGCCAACCGGCAACTGCGCGAACGGCTCAACGAGATGGGTGCGAAGCGCAGGGTCCAAGTGCACTACCCCGACCTGGCCTTCTGCACCGACAACGGCGCAATGATCGCCTTCGCCGGCGCGATGCGGCTGCGGGCCGCGCCGCAGCTCGCCACCCGCGGCTATGACTATGGCGTGACGCCACGCTGGGATCTCGCCGATATCCGCCTGCCGGCACACTGAGCAACGAGCAGACGCGCCAAACAAAAACGCCACCTGGAAACAGGTGGCGTTTTTGTTTGGCTTGGGCGCCGGTCAGAAGCCCAGCGGCGCCAGCCGCTTGTCGCGCTCGATCACCGCGTAGGCGCTGTGGTTGTGGATGGACTCGAAGTTCTCCGCCTCCAGCACATAGGCCACGATGCGCTCGTCGGCGTTCAGGCGCATGGCGATATCGCGCACCAGGTCCTCGACGAACTTGGGGTTCTCGTAGGCCCGCTCCGTGACGAACTTCTCGTCGGGCCGCTTCAGCAGACCCCACAGCTCGCACGACGCCTCTTCCTCGGCCATGCGCACCAGGGCTTCCACCGGCAGGTCGTCGGCCAGTTCCACGCGCATCGTGATATGCGAGCGCTGGTTGTGCGCACCGTACTGCGAAATCTTCTTGGAGCACGGGCACAGGCTGGTCACAGGCACCAGCGCCTGCAGGAACACGCGCGCGACGCCATCGCGGACGTCGCCGGTCAGCGTGACCTCGTAGTCCATCAGCGACTGCACGCCGGAGACCGGGGCCACCTTGTTGATGAAATACGGGAACGACACCTCGATGCGGCCGGCGTTGGCCTCCAGCTTGTCCAGCATCCTGTCGAGCAGCAGCCGGAACGACGCCAGGTCCACCGGCTCGCGCTCCTCTTCCAGCAGCGCGACGAAGCGCGACATATGCGTGCCCTTCTGGTCCGCCGGCAGATGCACGTCCAGATTGAAAGTGCCCACGGTGGCCTGCACGCCGGCCGCGGTCTTCACGGACAGGGGATATCGCACGCCCTTGACGCCGACCCGCTGGATGGGAATCTGGCGGGTGTCCAGGCTCGACTGCACGTCGGGCATCAAGAAGGCGGGATTGATGTCATTCATACCGGTTTCCTTTACGGTCACGGCATGTTCGCATGCATGCCGTGCAACGAGTGTGAAACCGCGGAGCCGGCATGCCCGTACAGCCAGCCGACCCGCAGTTGCGATCACGAAAGCGTGCGATTCTAAGTGAAATCGGCGCACCCCGCCGCCAAAGCCATGGTGGCAGCAGGGCGCGCCGATGGCGCGGGCCGGACCCCCGCGGGCGTCAGGCGACGCGGGCCGCGGTCGCCGGCGTGGCCGGCGTCGGCTCGATGCCCAGCGCGAAACGGTCGCGTACCGAGCGTTCGATCCCGGCCGCATCCAGCCCGCATTGCGACAGCAGGAAGGCGGGGTCGCCGTGGTCCACGAACTGGTCAGGCAGACCCAGCTGCAAGACCGGCACGTCCAGGCCGGCCGCGGCCAGGGCCTCGAGCACCGCGCTGCCAGCGCCGCCCATCACGCAGCCTTCCTCCACCGTCACGAGGAAGTCGTGCTCGCGCGCGAGCGTCTTGACCAGCTCGACGTCCAGCGGCTTGACGAAGCGCATGTTGGCCACCGATGCGTCGAGCGCATCCGCCGCGGCCAGCGCGGGATGCAGCATCGAACCGAAGGCCAGCAGCGCCACGCGGCGGCCGGCGCGCGCGCCGCCGGTGCGGCGCATCTGGCCCACGCCGACCGGCAGGGCGTCGAGCGTCTTGTCGGTGGCCACGCCGGGGCCCGCGCCCCGGGGGTAGCGCACCGCGGACGGACCGTCGTGGCGGAACGCCGTCGTCAGCAGCTGCCGGCATTCGTTCTCGTCGGCCGGCGTGGCGACCATCATGTTCGGGATGCAGCGCAGGAAGGCGATGTCGTAGGCGCCCGCGTGCGTGGCGCCATCGGCGCCCACCAGGCCGGCGCGGTCCAGCGCGAAGACCACCGGCAGGTTCTGCAGCGCCACGTCGTGGATCAGCTGGTCGTAGCCGCGCTGCAGGAACGTCGAATAGATCGCCAGCACCGGCTTGAGCCCTTCGCACGCCAGGCCGCCCGCGAAGGTGACCGCGTGCTGCTCGGCGATGCCCACGTCGTAGTAGCGGTCGGGGAAGCGCTTCTCGAATTCCACCATGCCGGAGCCCTCGCGCATCGCGGGGGTCACGCCCACCAGCTTCGGCTCGGCCGCCGCCATGTCGCACAGCCACTCGCCGAACACCTGCGTATAGGTCTTGCGCGCCGGCTTGGCCGCCGGGCGGATGCCTTCGGCGGGATTGAACTTGCCCGGGCCGTGGTACAGGATCGGGTCCGCTTCGGCCAGCTTGTAGCCCTGGCCCTTTTTCGTCACGACATGAAGGAATTGCGGGCCGCCGCCGTCCAGCGCGCGCTGGCGGATGTTCTGCAGCGTGGGCACCAGGGAATCCAGGTCGTGGCCGTCGATGGGTCCGATGTAGTTGAAGCCGAACTCCTCGAACAGCGTGGCCGGCACCACCATGCCCTTGGCATGTTCCTCGAAGCGCTTGGCGAACTCGAGCACCGGCGGGGCCACCGACAGCACGCGCTCGATGCCCTTCTTGGTGGCGGCATAGAATTGCCCGCTCAGCAGGCGCGCCAGATGGCGGTTCAGTGCGCCGACCGGGGGCGAGATCGACATGTCGTTGTCGTTGAGCACCACCACCAGCGGCAGGTCCTTGTAGACGCCGGCATTGTTCATGGCCTCGAAGGCCATGCCGGCGGTCATCGCGCCGTCGCCGATCACGGCCACCGACACGCGCTGCTCGCCGAGCGTGCGCGCGCCCAGCGCCATGCCCAGCGCCGCCGAGATCGAGGTCGACGAGTGCGCGGTGCCGAAGGTGTCGTAGGGGCTTTCGCTGCGGCGGGGGAAGCCCGAAATGCCGCCCCATTGCCGCAGCGTGTGCATGCGGTCGCGGCGTCCCGTCAGGATCTTGTGGGGATAGCTCTGGTGGCCCACATCCCATACCAGCCGGTCGTCCGGCGTATTGAAGACGTGGTGCAGCGCGATGGTCAGTTCCACCGTGCCCAGGTTGGACGAGAGATGCCCGCCGGTCTGCGAGACCGATTCGAGCACGAAGGCGCGCAGCTCGTCGGCCAGCGCATGCAGCTGGCGCCGGTCCAGCTTGCGCAGGTCCGCGGGGTCGTCGATGTTGTTCAGCAAAGCGTAAGTCATGGTTTCCGTCCTGCGGCCGGATTCTTGCGTCCGGCTTGTCGTTGTGCGGCGAAAGTCGTTGCGGCGAATGTCGCCGGGGCGCATGGATCGCTGCGTGGGCGTTTCAGTGGGTGCGAAGCACGATCAGGTCGGCCAGTTCCGCCAGCCTGCCTGCGCGGCCATCGAAGGCGGCCAGCGCATCGTGCGCCTGCGTGCCCAGCGTGGCGGCCAGCGCGCGCGCCTGGTCCAGGCCCAGCAGCGACACATAGGTGGGCTTGTCGTGCTCGGCGTCCTTGCCGGCGGTCTTGCCCAGCGTGGCGGTATCCGCCGTCACGTCCAGAATATCGTCTACCACCTGGAACGCCAAACCGATCGCCGCCGCGTAGCGATCCAGCGCCGCCAGTCCCGCCTCGTCCACGCTGCCGCACAGCGCGCCCATGCGGACGCTCGCCCGCAGCAGCGCGCCTGTCTTCATGCGGTGCATGGTCTCGAGCTCGTCCAGCGTCATGGCCAGCCCCACGTGCTGCAGGTCGATGGCCTGGCCGCCGGCCATGCCGAGCGAGCCGGACGCGCGGGCGAGTTCGCCGACCAGACGCAACCGGGCCGGTGCCTCGAGGCCCGGCGCCTCCACCAGCACGGCGAAGGCCTGCGTCTGCAGGGCATCGCCCACCAGCAGGGCCGTGGGCTCGTCGTAGGCCTTGTGCACCGTGGGCCGGCCGCGCCGCAGGTCGTCGTCGTCCATGCATGGCATGTCGTCGTGCACGAGCGAATACGCGTGGATCATCTCGACCGCGCAGGCCGCCGCGTCGCAAGCCGTCGCGTCGGCGCCCGTCAGCTCGCCGGCGGCGTGGACCAGCAACGGGCGGATGCGCTTGCCGCCGCCGAGCGCGGCATAGCGCATGGCCTCGTGCAGCCTCGCGGGCAGCGTGCCGGCCGGCGGCAAAGCCGCGGCGAGCGCACCCTCGGTGCGGGCGGCCTGGGCCTGCATCCAGGTATCGAAGGAAGGCATCAGTTGTCTGCCCGGGCGTCCGGCTCGGCCAGCGGCTTGAGCACGTCGCCGTCGAGCACCTTGACCTGCTGCTCCACGCGCTCGAGCATCTGCTGGCAGTACTTGACCAGTTCGGCGCCGCGGCGATAGGCGGCCAGCGATTCTTCCAGGGGCAGGGCCCCGCTTTCCATGCTGGCCACCAGCGCCTCGAGTTCGGCCATGGCCGCTTCATATGATGCGGGCGGGACGCTGGAAGCGGCGTCGCCGATATCGGCGGCCGCAGTGGGTGTCTTGGCCATAAGGGTGTCTGAACGGAGAAACCCGGATTTTACGGCAATTCGGCGTCACGCCGGCTCGCCTTCACGCCGCTGCTCGTCGCGCGATGCCCCGGGGCCGCATATCGGCGTCGCCCACAAAGTGACGAATCGCGCGCTTTACGCTTTCGCCGGGAAACCGATCCGGCGAAAAAGGCAAAATAATCAGTCCCTTAGTAAGGGGGTGGGGTACAATCCCCGGTTCGTCAGCAAAGACCGGGGCACCAAGCCCTTCAAGTCCGGTCTGACCGTCTTTCCCAAATCGATTACTTATTCGATGGTTGGGTTGTTCACTGCTTTCGCCTGTTATTAGGGAGTGGGGATAATGTCCAATCTCAGCACCGCGCTGAAACTCGCGCCGGCTGATTCGCAGCTGCCCGTCAATGTCTACTTCGACGAGGCGCTGCATCAACAAGAACTGGAACAACTGTTCAAGAAGGGCCCGGGCTACGTCGGCCACGCGCTGATGGTGCCGGAAGTCGGCGACTACCATACGCTCGCCGCCGAGGACGAAGGCCGCATCCTGGTGCGCAACAACGAGGGCATCGAACTGCTCTCCAACGTCTGCCGCCATCGCCAGGCCATCATGCTCAACGGCCGCGGCAATGCGAAGAACATCGTCTGCCCGCTGCACCGCTGGACGTACGACCTCAAGGGGGAACTGCTTGGGGCGCCGCATTTCGCCCAGCAGCCCTGTGTCCACCTGAACCGCTCGCCGCTGCAGAACTGGAACGGACTGCTGTTCGAGGGCGAGCGCGACGTGCGCCGCGACCTGGCGCGCCTGGGCGTGGCCGATGACCTCAATTTCGAGGGCTATCTGCTGAACCACGTCGAGATCCACGAGTGCAACTACAACTGGAAGACCTTCATCGAGGTCTATCTGGAGGACTATCACGTCGTGCCGTTCCACCCGGGCCTGGGCAGCTTCGTCTCGTGCGACGATCTGTCGTGGGAGTTCGGCGAGTGGCACAGCGTGCAGACCGTGGGCCTGCACGCAGGCCTGAAGCGCCCGGGCAGCGCCACCTACCAGAAGTGGCATGACGCGGTGCTGCGCTTCAACAACGGCGTGCTGCCCAAGTACGGCGCGATCTGGCTGACGTACTACCCGAACGTGATGGTCGAGTGGTATCCCAACGTGCTGGTCGTCTCGACGCTGCACCCGGTCGGACCGCGCAAGACGCGCAACGTGGTGGAGTTCTACTACCCCGAGGAAATCGCCCTGTTCGAGCCGGAGTTCGTGCAGGCCGAGCGGGCCGCCTACATGGAGACCTGCATCGAGGACGACGAGATCGCCGAGCGCATGGATGCGGGCCGCCTGGCGCTGCTCAAGCGCGGCGTCAGCGAGACCGGCCCGTACCAGTCGCCGATGGAAGACGGCATGCAGCACTTCCACGAGTGGTACCGGCGCGCGATGAACTTCACCGGCTGAGCCGGCCCCGCCCCACCCCGACGGACCGCCCTGGCGCGGTCCGTTTTCATTGGTGCAGCGCGGCAGCGCTGCTACAATCGGCCGGCGCAAGCGACTAGGGGTTCACCCGAAGCCGCGCGCCGCGTTTCCTCCCTCGCCTCTCCTACCGCCGTTTCCCGCCATGCAATCGCTCTGGATGCTGTTCGCCGCCTTCTCGTTCTCGTTGATGGGGGTGGGCGTGAAGCTGGCATCCGAGCAGTACACCACCGGCGAGATCGTGTTCTACCGCAGCCTGATCGGCGTGGCCATCATGTGGGCCGTGCTGTCCTCGTCCGGCGTTTCGGTGCGCACGCCGCACATGACGATGCATATCAAGCGCAGCCTCTTCGGCGTGACGGCGCTGCTGCTGTGGTTCACCTCGATCACGCTGCTGCCCCTGGCCACGGCGATGACGCTGAACTACATGTCGCCGGTATGGATTGCGCTGATCCTCGGCGCCGGCGCGGCGCTGGCCGGCGTGCGCGGCTCGGCGGACCCCAAGCTGATCGGGGCCATCCTGATGTCGTTCGCCGGGGTGCTATGCCTGCTGCAGCCGTCGGTGGGCAAGGACCAGCTGCTGGGCGGGCTGATCGGCCTGATCTCCGGCGTCTTCACCGCGCTGGCCTATGTCGAGGTGCGCCAGCTCGGACAGCTCGGCGAGCCCGAGGGCCGCATCGTCTTCTATTTCTCGCTGGTGGGCCTGGTGGTCGGACTCGTGTGGATGCTGTTCGCCGGCACCAGCACCCACAGCTGGCATGGCGTCGGGCTGCTGATCGCCATCGGCGTGCTGGCCACGCTCGGCCAGACCTCGATGACCCGCGCCTACAAGCGCGGCAACACGCTGCTCACTGCCAACCTGCAATACGCCGGCATCGTGTTCTCCAGCCTGTGGGGCATGCTGATCTGGGACGACCGGCTGAACTGGCTGTCGTGGCTCGGCATGGGCCTGATCATCGCCAGCGGCATTGCGACCACGCTGTCGCGCGCCCGCGAGAGCACCAACCAGCAGCCGACCGCGGCGACGCCGGTCAAGTCGGCCGAGGCCGAGGTTCATCCCGAGGTCTAGCGCCCGGTGTAGCATCGACGGAACCGACGCGGGCGCAAGATGCCGAACCGGTTATCCCCTGTTCCACAAGAGCCAATCCATCCGACAGGTTTTCCGATGCTCAACACCCTGAACACCCTGGTTTCCTGCGCAGACCTGCAAGCCCTGCTCCGCGACCCGTCGCGCCACACCGTTCTCATCGACTGCAGCTTCGATCTGGCCGACCCGGCGGCGGGCCGCGAGGCCTATCACCAAGGCCATCTGCCCGGCGCCTTCTACCTGCACCTGGACAACGAGCTGTCCGGCGAGAAGACCGGCACCAACGGCCGCCACCCCCTGCCCGATCCCGACGCGCTCACCGCGCGCCTGCGCGCCATCGGCCTGAACGACGATACCCAGGTGGTGGTCTACGACGCGCAAGGCGGCATGTATGCCGCGCGCGCCTGGTGGCTGCTGCGCTGGATCGGCCATGGCGCGGTGGCGGTCCTCGACGGCGGCAAGCAGGCCTGGATCGCCGCCGGCCTGCCCCTGGAGTCCGGCACCACGCCCGACCCGGAAGCGCCCGGACATCTGACCCGACACAAGGCGCTGGTCGACACGGTCGACGCCGACGCGCTGCTGGCCAATATCTCCGAGCCCACTCGCCTGGTGGTCGATGCGCGCGCGCCGGACCGCTTCCGCGGCGAGAACGAGACGCTCGATCCGGTCGGCGGCCATATCCCCGGCGCGGTCAATCGCTGCTTCAAGGACAACCTGGGCGCCGACGGCCGCTTCAAGCCGTCCGCCGAACTGCGCGCGGAGTTTGGCCGGGTGCTGGGCGCCACCGCGCCCGAGCGCGCCGTAATGCAATGCGGTTCGGGCGTGACGGCCTGCCACAACCTGCTGGCCCTCGAGGTGGCCGGGCTGCCGGGCGCGGCGCTCTATCCCGGCTCGTGGAGCGAGTGGAGCGCGGATCCGCGCCGCCCCGTGGCCACCGGCCCGCGGTAACCGCATCGGCAATGACAAAGAGGCGCCCCGTGGCGCCTCTTTGTCGTTTGGGCCATCCGCCTCAGTGGGCGTGGCCGTCGGCGTGCGCGCCGTGGCCATGGTGCTCGTGGGACTCGTGCACGCCGTTGGTGATAAGCACGATGGCGGCGATGCCGGCCGTGACCAGCACCACCTGCACGATCGACTCGCGCCAGCGGGGCTTGCGCTGCATCTGCGGCATCAGGTCGCTGACGGCGATATACAGGAAGCTGCTGGACGCGATGACCAGCACATACGGAATCCACGTGCTCATCTCGTCCAGCAGGAAATAGCCCACCAGGCCGCCGACGACGGCCGCGAGGCTGGACAGCAGGTTGAACGCGAACGCGCGTGCCTTCGAGAAGCCCGCATTGAGCAGCACGATGAAGTCGCCCACCTCCTGCGGAATCTCGTGCGCGGCAATGGCCAGCGCGGTGACGACGCCGATATGCGGATCGGCCAGGAACGCCGCCGCGATGACGATGCCGTCGGCGAAATTGTGGAAGGTGTCCCCGACCAGGATGGTGAGGCCGCTGCGCCCGGCCACTTCCCGGTCATGGCCGTGGTGATGATGGTGGCCGTCGCCCTCGTGGTGGTGCGAGTGGCGCAGCAGCGAGATCTTTTCCAGCAGGAAGAAGCCCAGCAGGCCCGCCAGCAGCGTGCCGAACAGCGCGCGCGGATCGGCGCCCGACTCGAACGCCTCGGGCAGGGAATGCAGCAATGCGGTGGCGAGCAGCACGCCCACCGAGAAGCTGACCATGCGCTCGACCACGCGCGAGGCCGCGGTCAGCGAGAGCAGCGCGGCGCCCAGGATGCTGCCGACCCCGGAAATGGTGGCGGCCAGCAGGATATAAAGCAGCGTGGAATGAATGGTGGGCTCCCCGGGAAATCGATGGCGGCGGCGGCGAGGCGATATCGGATGCCGTTCCGCTCCGCCCGGACTGCCGTGCGGACCGTCGATCCTTAAACGCAACACTGTTGCAAATGACGCAAAGCCCGCATTGTACGTACGTCACCGGCGACTTTGCAATGGCGAAAACGTCGCCGCCCCGGGGAAGGCGGGGCGGCGGGGGTTCACTGGGGCCCAAAGAGGCCCTGCGGGAGGCGGTGCCGGCGCGCGCCGTCAGGCTACGCCGTGCTGCTTGAACCAGGCGAGGCACTGGTCCCAGCCGTCGCGGGCGTCCGCCTCGCGGTAGCTCGGCCGGTAGTCCGCATGGAAGGCGTGGCCGGCTTCCGGATAGACGATGAAGTGCGAGGCCTTCGCATTCGGATTGGACGAAGCGGCCAGTGCGGCCTTCATCTTTTCCACATGCTCCATCGTGATGCCCGTGTCCTTGGCGCCGTAAAGGCCCAGCACCGGCGCATTGAGGCGGTCGACCAGTTCGACCGCGCTCTTGGGCTGCAGCGGCGTCGGGTCGCCCACCAGGCGTCCGTACCAAGGCACCGCCGCCTTGACCTGCTTGCTGTGCGCGGCGTACAGCCACGAGATGCGCCCGCCCCAGCAAAACCCGGTGATGCCCAGCTTGGCGGTGTTGCCGCCGTTGCTGGCCGCCCATGCCACCGCGGCGTCGAGGTCGCCCATGACCTGCTGGTCCGGCACCTTGGCGATCAGTTCGCGCTGCAGTTCCTGGATCGTGCCGAAGCTGTTCGGGTCGCCCTGGCGCGCGAACAGTTCGGGAGCGATCGCCAGATAGCCCAGCTTGGCGAAGCGGCGGCACACATCGGCGATGTACTCGTGCACCCCGAAGATCTCGCTGACGACGAGCACCACGGGCAAGTCTTTCTTGCCCTCGGGCATCGCGCGGTAGACGGGCATCTTGAAGTCGCCCGACGGGATGGTGACCTCGCCCGCGGTCAGCCCGCTGAAATCGGTCTTGATCGCCTGGGCCGTGGCGGGCAGCGCGGCGGCCGCGATGGCCGAACCCAACGCGGTCTTGACGAAGGAGCGGCGGTTGAACGTCTGGCCGGGTACGAGGCTTTCCACTTCGGGCATCAGCATGCGGTTCTCCTGGGTTGTCTGGCTGCGGGGCGCCGGCTACTGAAAGGGTCCACGGATCACACCGGCACAGGCCGCCGATTCTAAGGGAAAGCGCTCGCCGGCGGGCATTCCCATGCGCGGGCCGCGCGCCCAGTGCCTCAATGCAGCTTCACGCGCGGATTGGTCTTGCTGCGCAGCCAGTGCGCCACCGTATCGACCGCCATCCGCACCGCCCCATGCAGGGCCATCACGTGCATCCGGTACAGCGACGAATACATGAACCGGGCCATCAGGCCCTCGATGAACATCGAGCCCCCGATCAACCCGCCCATGAGGCTGCCAACCGCGCTGAAGTGCCCGAGCGACACCAGCGAGCCGAGGTCCTTGAACTCGAACGCCGGCAGCGGCCGCCCGTCGAGCCGGGCGCACAGCGCGTCGAAGAGGAATTTCGCCTGCTGGTGCGCGGCCTGCGCACGGGGCGGCACGGTCGTCTGCTTCGCCGGCCAGGGGCAGCTCGCGCAATCGCCGAAGGCGAACACGTCGGGATCGCCCTCGCTCTGCAGCGTGGGGCCCACCACGATCTGGCCCAGCCGGCTGAGCGGCAGTCCGGTGGTGGCAAGCACCTTGGGCGCCGTGATGCCGGCCGCCCAGACCGTCAGGTCCGCGGCGATGCGCTTGCCGCTGGCCGTCAGCACGGCATCGGGCGTGACCTCCGTCACGCGCTCGCCGACCAGCACCTCCACGTCCAGCTTGCGCAACAGCTTGGCGGTCTCGCCCGAGACCCGCTCGGACAGCGCCGGCAGGATGCGCGGCCCGGCCTCGATGATGTGGATATGCACGTCGCGGCGCGGATCGAGCCGGTGCAGCCCATAGGCGTTCAGCACCTGGGCGGTATTGCGCAGTTCCGCCGACAGTTCCACGCCGGTCGCCCCGGCGCCGATGATGGCGACATCCACGCGCGGCCGTCCTTCCCCATGGCCGGTGCCCAGCCCGTTCTGCGCGCGCACGCACGCGGCGATGAGCCGGCGCCGGAAGCGCTCGGCCTGCTCCGCGGTGTCGAGCGCGATGGCATGCTCGGCCGCGCCGGGCACGCCGAAGAAATGCGTTACCGAGCCGATGGCCAGTACCAGCGTGTCATACGGCAGCTCTCGCGCCGGCAGCAGTTCCACGCCGTCCTCGTCGACGCAGGCCGCCACGGAAATCGTCTTCGCAACCCGGTCGACGCCGGTCAGCTCGCCTTGCTGGAATTCGAAATGATGCCAGTGCGCCTGCGCGGCATATTCGAGCTGGTGCGTGTTGGGGTCCATGCTGCCCGCGGCCACCTCGTGCAGCAGCGGCTTCCAGATATGGATGGGGGAGCGGTCCACCAGCACCACGTGGGCCCTGCCCCGCCGGCCGAGCTTGTCGCCCAGCCGGGTCACCAGTTCCAAACCTCCCGCTCCTCCGCCGACTACGATGATGCGATGCGCCTGGGTCATGGTCTCTCGATCGATAACGGTGATGGGTGGCAGTTTGCTGCACTGCGACAGGGGTGGCAAGGCCGGTGGTCCCCTTCCCTCTCCCCGCAAGCGGGAGAGGGCCAGGGGTGAGGGTCAACGCCCGCCGTCCCGCCGGCGCTCAGTGCGCTTCTTCCCAGTTCGCGCCCGTGCCCACTTCCGCTTCCAGCGGCACGCGCAGCGAGGCAACCCCGCACATCAGCTCCGGCAGCCTCACCTTGACCAGCTCCAGCTCCGGCTCCGGGACCTCCAGCACCAGTTCGTCATGCACCTGCATGACCTGCATCGCGCGCAAGCCCTCGCGCTCGATCCACTCCTGGACGGCGATCATCGACAGCTTGATCAGGTCCGCCGCCGTGCCCTGCATCGGCGCGTTGATGGCGGCGCGCTCGGCCGCCTGGCGGCGCGGACCGTTGCCGCCGTTGATGTCCGGCAGCCACAGCCGGCGGCCGAACACGGTCTCGACGTAGCCACGCTCGCGCGCCTGCTGCCGCGTCTCTTCCATATAGCGCGCCACGCCCGGATAGCGCATGAAATAGCGGTCGATATAGTGCTTGGCCGCCTCGCGCTCGATGCCCAGGTTGCTGGCCAGGCCGAACGCGCTCATGCCATAGATCAGTCCGAAGTTGATCACCTTGGCATAGCGGCGCTGTTCGCTGGTGACCGCGTCGCGCTCGACGCCGAAGATCTCGCCGGCGGTATGGCGGTGTACGTCCTCGCGGTTCGCGAAGGCGGACAGCAGGTTTTCGTCGCCCGAGATATGGGCCATGATGCGCAGCTCGATCTGCGAATAGTCGGCCGACACGATCACGCTGCCCGGCGGCGCGACGAAGGCCTCGCGGATGCGGCGGCCTTCCTCGGTGCGCACGGGAATGTTCTGCAGGTTCGGATCGGTCGAGGCGAGCCGGCCCGTCACGGCGGTGGCCTGCCCGTAGCACGTGTGTACGCGGCCCGTGGTGGCGTTGACCATCCTGGGCAGCTTGTCCGTGTAGGTGGACTTGAGCTTCGACAGGCCGCGATAGTCCAGCAGCAGCTTGGGCAGCGGATAGTCCTCGGCCAGCTTCTGCAGCACCTCCTCGTCCGTCGACGGCGCGCCGCTGGCGGTCTTCTTGATGACCGGCAACTGCATCTGGCCGAACAGGATCTCGCCGATCTGCTTGGGCGAGCCGAGGTTGAACGGCTGCCCCGCGGCCTCGTAGGCCGCCTGTTCCAGCGCCATCATGCGCTGGCCGAGCTCCGCGCTCTGCGCGGCCAGGCGCTGCGCGTCGACCAGCACGCCATTGCGCTCGATGGTCTGCAGCACCACCGAGACCGGCATCTCGATCTCCTCGTAGACGCGGCGCAGCCCGTCCACCGACTGCAGCTGCGGATACATCGTCCGATGCAGGCGCAGCGTGACGTCGGCATCCTCGGCGGCGTATTCGGTGGCCCGCGCCACGTCGATCTGGTCGAAGCAGATCTGGCCCGCGCCCTTGCCGCACACCTCTTCATAGCTGATGGTCTTCAGCCCCAGCAGGCGTTCCGCGAGGCTGTCCATGCCGTGGTTGCGGTGCGACGCCAGCACGTAGCTCTCCAGCATGGTGTCGTGGCGGATGCCGCGCAGCGTGACGCCGTGGTTGGCGAACACGTGCGCATCGTATTTCAGGTGCTGGCCCACCTTGGACTTCTGCGGGTCCTCCAGCCAGGCGCGCATGCGCTCGAGCACGGCCTCGCGCGACAGCTGCCCGTGGCCATCGAGCCCGGCCACGTCCGGCCCGCGATGCGCGACCGGGATATAGCAGGCATGGCCCGGCTCCGCGCACAGCGAGATGCCCACCATCTGCGCCGTCATCGGGTCCAGGCACGTGGTCTCGGTATCGATGGCAACCAGCGGCGCGGCCTCGATGCGCGCCATCCACGCCTCCAGCGCCTCCGCCGTGGTCACCGTCTCGTAGCGGATCTCGGCGGGCACCGGATCGGGCTCGGCCGGCGCGCCGAACAGGCTGGCCTGCGCCGCGCTCTCCGCGACGGGAGCGCCGGCACGAGAACGCGCCTGCGCGCGCGCGTCCGGCAGGCTTTCGCCGGTGACCTCGCGCAGCCAGGTCTTGAAGCCATAGCGGCTGAAGAATTGCGCCAGCAGCTCCTTGTCCTCGCCCATCGCCTTCAGCGCGTGGAAGTCGGACAGCGTATCGGTGAGGTCGCAGTCGGTCTTGACGGTGACGAGCGCGCGGGCGCGCGGCAGCCACTCGATGGTGTTGCGCAGGTTCTCGCCCACCACGCCCTTGATATCGACCGCGTTGGCGATGATCTCGTCGAGCGAGCCATACTGCGTCAGCCATTTGACCGCGGTCTTGGGGCCCACCTTCGGCACGCCCGGCACGTTGTCGACCGCATCGCCGATCAGCGACAGATAATCGACGATGCGGTTCGGCGGCACGCCGAACTTGGCGACCACGCCCGGCGGATCGAGAACTTCGCCGCTCATGGTGTTGACCAGCGTCACGTTCTCGTCCACAAGTTGCGCGAGGTCCTTGTCCCCGGTGGAGACCACGGTGCGAAAGCCCTCTGCGGTCGCCTGGCAGGCGAGCGTGCCGATCACGTCGTCCGCCTCCACGCCGTCGACCACCACGATGGGCCAGCCCATGGCACGCACCGCCTCGTGGATGGGTTCGATCTGCTTTGCCAGATCGTCCGGCATCGCGGCGCGGTTTTCCTTGTATGCGGGATATAACGCATCGCGGAAGGTCTTGCCCTTCGCGTCGAACACGCAGGCGCTATACTCTGCCGGGTAGTCGTTGCGGAGCTTCCGCAGCATATTGATCATGCCGTAGATCGCCCCGGTCGGCAGACCCTCGCCATTACGCAGATCCGGCAGCGCGTGATAAGCGCGGTACAGATAGCTCGACCCATCGACGAGCAATAGTGTTTTAGGACTATCCGACATTCCCATGGACTCGAAATTGACTGGTGCCGCGGCAAGCGGTGACACGACCGCCTCCGCAACACCCGAAGTGGCTGACAGCGCCGCGGCGCAGGCGGTGCGCGCGGCCAACGGCATAAACGGCGGCAGCGGCGTAGCCGGCGCGGACCAAGGCCCGATCACCACTGCCGCGGATATGGATGTGAACGTCACGGTGGGCCCGTCCGCCGACGGCCCCGGCGACACGGCGGCGCCGGCCGCCTCGACCCGCGCCTCGCGGGCCAATCCGCGCAAGATGATCCCGAGCCTGCGTGCGCTCGCGGACGAAGATCGCGCCACCGCGAAGAAGGCCCGCGCCTCGTGGCAAATGTTCACGATTATGGCAGAGTTCATCGAGGCGACCGAGTACCTCTCTGAGATCCGCCCGGCTGTCTCGATCTACGGCAGCGCCCGCCTGCGCGAGGATTCGCCTTACTACCAGAAGACCATCGAAATCGCCCGCCTGTTCTCGGACGCGGGTTTCGCGGTGATCTCCGGCGGCGGCCCCGGCATCATGGAAGCGGCCAACAAGGGCGCGCATGCCGGCAAGTCGGCCAGCGTGGGCCTCAATATCGAGCTGCCCCACGAGCAGCACGGCAATCCCTACCAGGACATTGCCATGCGCTTCCGCCATTTCTTCACCCGCAAGGTGACATTCGTCAAGAACTCGGACGCCTTTATCGTGATGCCCGGCGGCTTCGGCACGCTCGACGAACTGGCCGAGGTGCTGACGCTGGTGCAGACCGGCAAGTCGCGCGCGGTGCCGGTGGTCATGTACGGCAGCCGCTTCTGGAAGGGCCTGCTCGACTGGTTCCGCTTCACGCTGCTGCCGATGGGCCTGATCGCCGAGCATGACCTGGACCTGATGAAGATCGTGGACGAGCCGCACGAGGTGCTCGAGGCGGTCTATGAGTACTACGAGCAGCGCGGCGGCGACCACCCGATTCCGCCCAAGGAAGAGATGTTCTACCTCTGAGGCGCGGCGGCAGCGCCGCGCCCGCCCCACCGAGGCTCCGCCCGGACGCCGGCAGGCCGCGTCACTTTGCCGGCCCGGGGACGGCAGGACTTGTTAGAATGCAAGCCTGACTTGAACGCCGCCGCCCGGCCCTGCCGGCGGCGGCGAAATCCGCGATACGACAGCCTTCGCCGGCCTGCCCGGCCCATCGCCCGTATCGCACAGGAGCCCCAGATGACCTCCCATCCCCTCCCGGCCGCCTGCACGGACGAGCCGGAGCCCTTGCCAGCCGCGCGCGGGCTGTCCTCGCTGGCCGCGCTGCTGGCGGGCACGGCGCTCGCGCTGTCCGTATCCACCGGTGCCATCGCCCAGCCGGCCGACAGCCAGGAAAGCGGCGCGCTGAGCCAGCAGGAACTGAACGAGATCAACAACAAGCCGATCGCGCCGGCGGTCAAGAGCCAGCTGAACCATCCGCGCGAGCCGAGCTTCCAGCTGAACGAGGCCGACGGCACGCAGGTGCGCGAGTACCGCGACAAGCGCGGCCAGCAGGCGGACATCGAGGTCAGGTCGGGCATGGGCACGAGCTACCAGATGAGCCGGCCGGAAGACAGCTCGCCCCGGATTCGCGACCGGGACGTCAACCGGGTACCGTCCGTCCGCGTCCTGCAATTCTGAACAGGCGGGCGCGTCGCGGCTCCGGCCGCTCGCGCCCGCGCTACCTTCGACCCCGCCCCGCGGGCGGGGCCGCACCGGCCTCCGGCATGCAAGCCGCGGCAAGCAGCATTATTGCCGCCGCTATCCGATTCGAATCAAAAGACAGTATGGCCGTATTCACCACGGTCTCGCGGGACGAGATCGCACGTTGGCTGCTTGACTACGAACTGGGGGAAGTGCGCGACCTGCGCGGCATCGCCTCCGGCATCGAGAACAGCAATTTCTTCCTGACGATGGAGCGCGACGGCGCCACGCACGAATACGTGCTGACCATCTTCGAGCGCCTGACCTTCGCGCAGCTGCCCTACTACCTGCACCTGATGGCGCATCTGGCCGCCAACGGCATCAGCGTTCCCGCGCCGATGCCGGCGCGCGACGGCGAGATCCTGCGGGCGCTCAAGGGCAAGCCCGCCACCATCGTGACGCGCCTGCCCGGCAGTTCGCAGCTCGCTCCCACGGCCGCGCACTGCGCCGAGGTCGGCGACATGCTGGCCCGCATGCATCTGGCCGGACGCAGCTACGCGCGCGCGCAGCCCAATCTGCGCAGCCTGCCCTGGTGGCGCCAGACCGAAAGCGAGATCGTGCCGTTCCTGGACGCCGGCCAGCGCGCGCTGCTGCGCCGGGAAATCGAGCACCAGAGCGCCTTCTTCGGCGGCGCCGACTATGCCGCGCTGCCCGGCGGCCCCTGCCACTGCGACCTGTTCCGCGACAACGTGCTGTTTACGCAGGACGCGGCGGGCCCGGCCGGCCACCGGCTCGGCGGTTTCTTCGACTTCTACTTCGCCGGCAACGACAAGTGGCTGTTCGACCTGGCGGTCACCGTCAACGACTGGTGCATCGACCTGGCCAGCGGCGAGCTGGACGCCGATCGGGCCACCGCCATGCTGCGGGCTTATCATGCCGTCAGACCCCTCGAGGCCGTGGAGGCCGCGCACTGGCAGGATATGCTGCGCGCCGGCGCCCTGCGCTTCTGGATCTCGCGCCTGTGGGACTTCTTCCTGCCGCGCGAGGCCGATATGCTGCAGCCTCACGACCCGACTCACTTCGAACGCATCCTGCGCCGTCGCATCGCGACCGTGGCGTTACCCTGGACCTGATCCGTCATGCAACTACTGGAAGTTCCCGCCAAGGAAGGCTACGTCTGGTTCCGCCAGGGTCTCTGGCTGTTCCGCAAGAATCCGCTGTCGTTCCTGATGCTGCTGTTCATCTACCTGATCGCGGCGCAGCTGGCCATCTTCGTGCCGCTGATCGGCATCGTCGCGCTGCTGGTGGTCACGCCCGGCCTGTCGGTGGGCATCATGACGGCCTGCCGCGAGGTCATCCAGAACAAGCGGGTGATGCCCACCGTGCTGCTGGCGGGATTTCGCAGCAACGGCAAGCAGGCCACGCGCAACCTGCTGGTGCTGGGCGGCATCTACACGGGCATGGTGTTCCTGCTGAGCCTGATCGCCGGCAGCGTGGTCGACATGAGCTCGCTGGTGCCGATCCTGCTCAAGGAGGAGGAGCCCACGGCCGAGGCCGTGCGCCAGCTGTACTACGCGCTGATGATCGGCGCGGCGCTGTACACGCCGATTGCGATGATGTTCTGGTTCGCGCCGCTGCTGGCCGCCTGGCACAACGTGCCGCCGGTCAAGGCGCTGTTCTTCAGCTGGACCGCGTGCTGGCGCAACCGCGGGGCGTTCTTCACCTACGCCATGCTGTTCGCGCTGCTGCTGATCGCCGTGCCGTTCTTCCTGGAGGCGATCTTCAGCGCCTTCGGGGGCGAGGACATCCTGTCGTTCCTCGTCACGCCATACTCGCTGCTGATGCTGGCGATCCTGTACTGCTCGTTCTACGCCACCTATCGCGGCTGCTTCAACGTCGCACCTCCCGCCACGCTGGACGAGACGGCCTGAGCCTGCCACCGGGCGAACCCGGGCCGGCACCTTTCCGGCCCGGCGCGCCTCAGTTGATCGGGTCCAGCTTGGCCACCGCCAGCGCCAGCCACTTGGCGCCGTGGCGCTTGAAGCGGATATTGGCCCGCGCGTCGGCGCCCTCGCCCTCCAGCGCCGTGATCACGCCCTCCCCGAACTTGTTGTGGAAGACCTCCTGCCCGATGCGGAAGCCCGCGTCGGCCTGCCGCTTGTGATCGGCATAGCCGTTGCCGGTGTCCATGCCGCCGGTGGGCTTGGTGCCCGAATATGGCACGTCCTCGGCGCGCTTGAACCAGTCCCGGCCCCAGGCGCTTTCCGATTGCTGGCGGCGCTGCGCGCCCCATCCCTGCTGCTGCGCCGGCGAGGTGAGCCACTTGAGCGCCCCCTCGGGCAATTCGTCGAAGAAGCGCGAGCGGATGTGATAGCGCACCTGTCCGTGCAGCACGCGGCTTTGCGCGAATGACAGGTAGAGCCGCTCGCGGGCGCGGGTGATCGCCACGTACATGAGCCGGCGCTCCTCCTCCAGCCCATCGGCCTCGGCGGCGCTGTTCTCGTGCGGGAACAGCCCTTCCTCCAGCCCGGTGATGAACACCACATTGAACTCCAGGCCCTTGGCCGCGTGCACCGTCATCATCTGCACCGCGTCCTGGCCTGCCTGCGCCTGGTTGTCCCCCGCCTCCAGCGAGGCATGGGTGAGGAACGAGACCAGCGGCGTCATCACCTCCGGCAGGGCCTCGGGGTCGAGCACCTGCTGGCTCGCGTCGCCATCGGTCAACGCGGGCGGCGCGTTCTCGCCGCGGCGGCCGACCGGAATCGCATTGGCCAGCGCGTCGAGTCCATAGCCTTCCTCCATCACGAACGCCTGCGCGGCGGTCACCAGTTCGCCCAGGTTCTCGATGCGGTCCTGCCCTTCCTTCTCGGCCTGGTAGTGCGTGATCAGGCCGCTGGTATGGGTCACGTACTCGACCATCTCCGGCAGCGTCATCTGCCGCGTCTCGAAGCGCATCTGGTCGATCAGCCGCACGAAGCCGGCGAGCTTGCTCCCCGCCGCGCCGGCCACATAGGCGACCGCCTCCGACAGCGACACGTCGTACTGGCGCGCGGCATCCTGCAGCGACTCCAGCGAGCGCGCGCCGATGCCGCGCGCGGGGAAATTCACCACGCGGCCGAAGGCGGCGTCGTTGCGCGGGTTCTCCATCAGCTGCAGATACGCCAGCGCGTGCTTGACCTCGGCGCGCTCGAAAAAGCGCAGGCCGCCGTAGACGCGGTAGGCGATGCCCGACGAGAACAGCGCGTGCTCGATCACCCGCGACTGCGCATTGCTGCGGTAAAGGATGGCGATTTCCGCGCGGCTCATGCCCTGCGCGATCAGGTCGCGGATCTCCTCGACCATCCACGACGCCTCCTGCCCGTCGGTGCCGGCCTGGTAGACGCGGACCGGCTCGCCGTGGCCGGCGTCGGTGCGCAGGTTCTTGCCCAGCCGCCGCGCGTTGTGCGAGATCAGGTGATTGGCGGAGTCGAGGATATTGCCGTGCGAGCGGTAGTTCTGCTCCAGCTTGATCAGATGGCGGACGCGGAACTCGTGCTCGAAGTCGCGCATATTGCCGACATTGGCGCCGCGAAAGGCATAGATGCTCTGGTCGTCGTCGCCGACCGCGAACACCGCGCCGGCGTCGCCGGTGCCATAGCCGGCCAGCAGCTTGAGCCACTGGTACTGCAGCACGTTGGTGTCCTGGAATTCGTCGACCAGCACATGGCGGAAGCGGTGCTGGTAGTGCCGGCGGATGGCGTCGTTGTAGCGCAGCAGCTCGTAGCAGCGCAGCAGCAGCTCCGCGAAGTCCACCACGCCCTCGCGCTGGCATTGCTGGTCGTAGGCGGCGTAGAAATCGACGAAGCGCCGGTTGAAGTCGTCGTTGGCCTCGACATCGGCCGGCCGCAGGCCCTGCTCCTTGGCGTTGTTGATGAAGTACTGCACGTTCTTCGGCGGGTACTTCTCGTCGTCGACATTGAGCGCCTTGAGCAGCCGCTTGATGGCCGAGAGCTGGTCCTGCGTATCCAGGATGGCGAAGGTCTGCGGCAGTCCGGCGTCGCGGAAATGCGCCCGTAGCATGCGGTTGCACAGGCCGTGGAAGGTGCCGATCCACATGCCGCGCGTGTTGATCGGCAGCATCGAGGCCAGCCGCGTCTGCATTTCCTTGGCGGCCTTGTTGGTGAAGGTCACCGCGAGGATGCCAGCCGGCGACACGCGCCCGTTCTGGATCAGCCAGGCGATCCGGGTGGTCAGCACACGCGTCTTGCCGCTGCCCGCGCCGGCCAGGATCAGCGCCGGCTCGTCGGGAAGGGTGACGGCGGCAAGTTGTTCGGCGTTCAGATTGGCAAGCAGATCGGACATCGGGAGGGGCCTGGTGGAATGCGGGCCATTATAACGGCCGGCCCTTCCCGTCCAGGTCACTTGCCGATGCCCTGCGGCGCGCTCAATCCTCGAAGCAATGCGCCAGATACGCCTTCAGCGCCCGCTTGGCCTCGGCCTGCACCAGCGTGCGGGCGGGCTCGGCCTCGCCCTCGGCCAGGTCCAGCAGCCCGGACAGCATCTCGATGGCACAGCGGGCGGTGACCTCGGCCGCCTCGCCGGCCACGCGCTGGCGCGCCGCGATCCTGACCGCCAGCTCCCCGGCGGTCTCGCGGTTCATCGCATCGTGAATCTGCCGCAGCTCGGGAGAGGACAGCATGGCTCGGCGCAGCGCGGTATTGCCCGGCTGCCGCCGGCGCGCGGCGAAGAGCGCATCGACGACGGTGTCCACCACCGTGCGCCAGTCTCCCTGGTGGCCGCCTTCCGGTACGGCCGCGCGTGAATATTCCGTGCGTTGCTGGATCTGGTGCTCGAACAGGGCATTGATGACAGACAGTTTGTTGGGGAAATACTTGTACAGGGTGGCGATATTGATGCCGGCCCGGCGCGCGATCAGGTTGGTGCTGATGCGCTCGATCCCGACCTCGTCCAGCAGCGTGGCCGTGGTATCCAGGATGCGATCGAAGGTGGCGCGCCCGCGCGCCTGTACCGGGGCGCGCCGCAGGCCCAGGGCGGGTGCGGCCGCGGCCGCGTTGCGCGGGGCAGCCTCGGGGGGCGGGGCCGAAGCGGCGTCTTTTTCTTGTCGTTCCTCGTCCATGCTGTCTCGTGCGGTAGCGGCGTCGGGGTTGGCGAAGCGCGACGGCGGGTGACCTGGCCCGGCGGCGCGCGGCGGAAGTGCGATGCCGTCTACCGTATCCGGCCCGGGCGCGGACTACCGTGCCCTACCGAACGCTCGCGCATGGCGTGTGCGTGGCATGCTGCGCCGGTGCTCGGCAAACCCCGCGAGCCGGAAAATGCGCGGCAGGCAGCGGCCTTCCCCTATAATTTGGCGTTTACTTGCCGTCCGCCAGGCGCGATCCGACTGCTGCGCCTGGCTCCGCTGACCTCCGACGCATTCATCGACACCCCCTAAGCATGACCGCCCAAGACCAATCCCTTGCCAAGAGCTTCGAACCCGCCGCCATCGAGGCGAAGTGGGGCCCCGAGTGGGAGAAGCGTGGCATTGCGAAGCCGACTTTCGACGCCGAGCGCCCCGATTTCGCCATCCAGCTGCCCCCGCCCAACGTGACCGGCACGCTGCACATGGGCCATGCTTTCAACCAGACCATCATGGACGGGCTGGCCCGCCATGCGCGCATGGCCGGCGCCAATACGCTGTGGGTGCCGGGCACCGACCATGCCGGCATCGCCACGCAGATCGTGGTGGAGCGCCAGCTCGAGGCGCAGGGCGTGTCGCGCCACGATCTGGGCCGCGAGAAGTTCGTCGAGAAGGTATGGACGTGGAAGGAGGAGTCGGGCTCCACCATCACGCGCCAGGTTCGCCGCATGGGCGCCTCCATCGACTGGAGCCGCGAGTACTTCACGATGGACCCGAAGATGTCGAAGGTCGTCACCGAAGTGTTCGTGCGCCTGTACGAGCAGGGCCTGATCTACCGCGGCAAGCGCCTGGTGAACTGGGACCCGGTGCTGGGCACCGCGGTCTCGGACCTGGAAGTGGACAGCGTCGAGGAAGACGGCTCGCTCTGGCATATCCGCTACCCGCTGGTCGAGGCCGATGCCCGCACCGGGCTGACGCACCTGACGGTTGCCACGACCCGCCCGGAAACCATGCTGGGCGACGTTGCGCTGATGGTGCATCCCGAGGACGAGCGCTACGCCCACCTGATCGGCAAGTTCGCCCACCTGCCGCTCACCGACCGCCAGATCCCGGTGATCGCCGACGACTACGTCGACCGCGAATTCGGTACCGGCGTGGTCAAGGTCACGCCGGGCCATGACTTCAACGACTACGCCGTGGGGCAGCGCCACGACCTGCCGCAACTGTCGGTGCTGACGCTGGACGCGAAGATCGCCGAGGGCGCGCCGGCCAAATACGTGGGCCTGGACCGCTTCGAGGCCCGCAAGCAGATCGTGGCCGACCTGGACGCCGCCGGCCTGCTGGCCGAGGTCAAGAAGCACAAGCTGATGACACCGCGCAGCGAGCGCACCGGCAGCGTGATCGAGCCCATGCTGACGGACCAGTGGTTCGTCGCCATGAGCAAGCCGGCCCCCGAAGGCACGTTCCATCCCGGCCGCTCGATTGCCGAAGTGGCGCTGGACGCCGTGCAGAGCGGCGAGATCAAGCTGGTGCCGGAGAACTGGGTCAGCACCTACAACCAGTGGCTGGCCAATATCCAGGACTGGTGCATCTCCCGCCAGCTGTGGTGGGGCCACCAGATCCCGGCCTGGTACGACGACGCGGGCAACTGCTACGTGGCCCGCACCGAGCAGGAGGCGCAGGCCCAGGCCGCGGCCGCCGGCACCTCGGGCGCCCTGCGCCGCGACGACGACGTGCTGGACACCTGGTTCTCGTCCGCGCTGGTGCCTTTCTCCTCGCTGGGCTGGCCGGAGCAGACGCCCGAGCTGAAGCACTTCCTGCCGTCGACCGTGCTGGTCACCGGCTACGACATCATCTTCTTCTGGGTCGCGCGCATGGTCATGATGACCAAGCACTTCACCGGCCAGGTTCCGTTCAAGGACGTGTATGTGCACGGCCTGGTGCGCGACTTCGAAGGCAAGAAGATGAGCAAGTCCGAGGGCAATACGCTGGACCCGGTGGACCTGATCGACGGCATCGACCTCGACGCGCTGCTCAAGAAGCGCACCACGGGCCTGCGCCGGCCCAAGGACGCGCCGAAGATCGAGGCCAAGACGAAGAAGGAATTCCCCGAAGGCATCCCGGCCTTCGGCGCCGATGCGCTGCGCTTTACGTTCGCCTCGCTCGCCACGCTCGGACGCAACGTCAACTTCGACACCGGCCGCTGCGAGGGCTACCGCAACTTCTGCAACAAGCTGTGGAACGCCACCCGCTTCGTCCTGATGAACACCGAGGGTCACGACTGCGGCATGGGGCCGTGCAGCAACGACTGCGGCCCGGACGGCTACCTCGACTTCTCGCAGGCCGACCGCTGGATCGTCTCGCTGCTGCAGCGGGCCGAGGCCGACGTCGAGAAGGGCTTCGCCGAATACCGCTTCGACAATATCGCCAGCGCCATCTACAAGTTCGTCTGGGACGAATACTGCGACTGGTATCTGGAACTGGCCAAGGTGCAGATCCAGAACGGCACGCCGGCGCAGCAGCGCGCCACGCGCCGCACGCTGCTGCGCGTGCTCGAGACCGTGCTGCGCCTGGCGCATCCGGTCATTCCGTTCATCACCGAGGAACTGTGGCAAAAGGTGGCCCCGCTGGCCGGCCGCGCCAAGGGCGACGGCACCGAGACGCTGGCGCTGCAACCGTACCCGCTGCCGGCGATGGCCAAGATCGACGAGGCCGCCGAGCAATGGATGGCGCAGCTCAAGGCCATGGTGGACGCCTGCCGCAACCTGCGCGGCGAGATGAACATCTCCCCGGCCCAGCGCATTCCGCTGTATGCCCAGGGCGACCGCACATTCCTCGAAAGCAGCAAGGCCTATATTCAGGCGCTGGCGAAACTTTCCGAGGTCCGGGTTTTCGAAGACGAGCACACCCTGATGGCGGAAGGTGCCGGCGCGCCGGTCGCCATCGTCGGCGGCAATCACCTGCTGCTGAAGATCGAGATCGACGTGGCCGCCGAGCGCGCGCGCCTGTCCAAGGAAGCCGAGCGCATCGGCGGCGAGATCGCCAAATGCCGCGGCAAGCTGTCCAACGAAAGTTTCGTCGCCAAGGCGCCGCCAGCGGTCGTCGCCCAGGAGACCCAGCGTCTTGCCGATTTCGAGCAGACGCTGGCCAAGCTGCAGGATCAGTTGCAGCGGCTGCCGGCATGAACGACACCGCACCATGAGGGCACGGGCTTTGCTTTAGTCATGGATTCACGACGATTGGCAAAGCCAACGACATCGCAACGAAAAGGAGCCTCTGATATGGAAACCCGCGTCACCAAAGCCGTATTTCCGGTCGCCGGCCTCGGCACCCGCTTTCTCCCCGCGACGAAGGCGAGCCCCAAGGAAATGCTGCCGGTGGTGGACAAGCCGCTGATCCAGTATGCGGTGGAAGAGGCAATGGCCGCCGGCATCACCGAGATGATCTTCGTCACCGGCCGCTCCAAGCGCGCCATCGAAGACCATTTCGACAAGGCGTACGAGCTCGAAGTGGAGCTGGAAGCAAAGAACAAGCAGGCGCTGCTGGAACTGGTCCGCTCGATCAAGCCGTCGCACGTGGAGTGCTTCTACGTGCGTCAGCCCGAAGCGCTGGGGCTTGGCCACGCCGTGCTGTGCGCCGAGAAGCTGGTTGGCGACGCGCCGTTCGCCGTGATGCTGGCCGACGACCTGCTGGACGGCCAGCCGCCGGTGATGAAGCAGATGGTCGACATCTATAACCATTACAACTGTTCCATTCTCGGCGTGGAAGAAATCGCTCCCGAGCAGAGTAAATCCTACGGGGTGGTGGACGGCCGCGAATGGGACGAAGGCGTGATCAAGATGTCCGGCATCGTCGAAAAGCCGGCGCCGGAAAACGCCCCGTCCAACCTCGGCGTGGTGGGCCGCTACATCCTGACGCCGCGCATCTTCGAACATATCCGCAACCTGAAGCCGGGCGCCGGCGGCGAATTCCAGCTCACCGACGGCATCCAGTCGCTGCTGGGCCAGGAGCAGGTGCTGGCCTATCGCTACAAGGGCGTGCGCTACGACTGCGGCAGCAAGCTCGGCTACCTGAAGGCGATGGTGGAATTCGCGCTGAAGCATCCCGAAGTCAAGGACGAGTTCAGCGCGTACCTGCACGAGCGGATCTGAGGGTTGGGAGATGGATGAGAAAGGCCGCTGCGTAGCGGCCTTTTTCTTTGGGTTGGTGTGCTCGCAGTCGCGAAAGCACCAAAACAAAAGGGCCGCCAACTGGCAGCCCTCCCCTCGCAAGCGAACGTCAAACCCTCAACGCCGCCGCATATAAAACACGAACACCTTATCCACTTCCTGATGCGACACCAGTTCGTTGCCGGTCTGCTTGGCGAACGCCTGGAAGTCGCGCGTCGCGCCCGGATCGGTGGCGAGCACCTTGAGCACGTCGCCGCTGGCCATGTCGGCCAGCGCCTTCTTCGTCCGCAGGATAGGCAGCGGGCAATTCAGGCCGCGCGCGTCCACTTCTTTCTGAAACTCCATGCCTCTCTTCCTCGCTATGGGCCGCCGCGCATCCGTGCCGGCGGCGTGCTGATTCACAGCCGGTATTGTAGCCCGCCGGGCGTCCCCGGTTGCGGCGCCTGGCGCGGGTCGTCGATATCCTGCCCGCTCTGCCGGTCGAAGAAGCGCACCGGATGGCCGCGCGCGGCCAGCCAGTCCGCCACCGCGAAGCCCGTGCCGGCGTTCCAGACGCGCATCTTTTCCGGCTCCACCAGCCGGTACTCCAGCAACTCCTCGGACAGCGCGATCGTGCCCGTGGCCCGCACGTGATACGCGATGATCAGCTCGTTCTTGCGCATGAACTCGTAGACGCCGATCAGCGCCACGGACTGCGCGTCGAGATTGGTCTCTTCCTTGAGCTCGCGCGCCACGCCCTGCTCCGGCGTCTCGCCGCGCTCCAGGAAGCCGGTGACCAGCGCGAACATGCCCTCGGGCCAGGCCGCGTTGCGCGCCAGCAGCAGCTTGCCGTCGTACTCCACCACCGCGGCGAGCACCGGCAACGGGTTGTCCCAGTGCACAAAGCCGCAGGCATGCGCCACGCAGGCGGTGCGGTCGCGGCCCGACAGCGGCAGGACCTCCAGCGGCTCCCCGCATTGCGGGCAGTATCGATAGGCAGGCATGGGCAGTGGGTCTCCTCGAGTGGGATCGCGCCGCGGTCAGGCGCCGCAGGCCGCGCGCATGTCGGCCGCCAGCGCTTCCACGGTCTCGGGCTGCAGGTCCCACGAGCACATGAAGCGGCAGCCGCCGGCGCCGATAAAGGTATAGAAGCGCCAGCCCTTGGCCCGCAGCGCCTCGATCGCGGCCAGCGGCAGTTCGGCGAACACCGCGTTGGCCTGCGTCGGGAACATGATGCGCACGCCGGGGATGGCGGCGATGCGGTCGTGCAGCAGACGGGCCATGGCATTGGCGTGGCGCGCGTTGGACAGCCACACGTCGTTTTCCAGCAGGCCCAGCCACGGCGCGGAGATGAAGCGCATCTTCGATGCCAGCTGCCCAGCCTGCTTGACCCGGTAGGCGAAGTCTTCGGCCAGCTTGCGGTCGAAGAACACCACCGCCTCGCCCACCGGCAGGCCGTTCTTGGTGCCGCCGAAGCACAGCACATCGACGCCGGCGCGCCAGGTGATTTCCGACGGATGCACCCCGAGCGCCGCCACCGCATTGGCAAAGCGCGCGCCGTCCATATGCACGCGCAACTGGCGCCGCTTGGCGATGGCCGAAATGGCCCGCACCTCTTCCACCGTGTAGACGGTGCCGACCTCGGTGGACTGCGTCAGCGACACCACCTTGGGCTTGGGGTAATGGATATCGGAGCGCCGCGTCACCAGCGCCTCGATCGCGTCCGGCGTCAGCTTGCCGTCGGCGCCCGGCGCGGTCAGCAGCTTGGAGCCGTTGGAGAAGAACTCCGGGCCGCCGCACTCGTCGGTCTCGATATGCGCCAGCTCGTGGCAGATCACGGAGTGATACGACTGGCACAGCGCGGACAGCGCCAGCGAATTGGCGGCGGTGCCGTTGAAGACAAAGAACACCTCGGCGTCTGTCTGGAACAGATCCCGGATGCGGTCGCAGACCTTCTGGGTCCACGAGTCGTCTCCGTAGGCCGGCTCATGGCCGCTGCCGTTGGCTTCGAGGAAATACTTGAGGGATTCCGGACAGAAGCCGGCGTAGTTGTCCGAGGCGAAATGCTGCATGGTGGTTCCGGGAAGGCGGTCGTCCTGGGCGCGGGGAGCGCCCCGTGGGGCTGGCTGGCGGTACGGGTAGCGCTATGCCTTGTCGGCCCACAGCTCGCCGCCGGTGGCCCAGTTCTCGCGCTTGATGTCCGTGATGATGATATCGACGGCGCCCGCCGAGCAGCCCAGCGTCTCGCAGGTGACGCGCGTCACTTCCTCGACGAACTTGCGCTTCTGCTCGATGGTGCGGCCCTCGAACATCTCAACATGGAAAGTCGGCATGCCTTGCTCCTGTGGTTGCGTGGGCGCGGCGGCCGCCAGACGGCTCCGCGCGCCCCAATGACAAGGCATCGATTCTATCCACTTTGCGGCGTCGCGCGGAACCGGCCGCGCGCACCGCCTCAGGCCGCGCGAAGCGGCACCGCCCGCCGCATCCACAGGTAAATCAGCGCGCCGGCCACCAGCGCCACCGCGGCGCCGGCCAGCGAGGCCGCGAAGCCGCCGGTGCGCGCCACCAGCGCGGTGGCGAACGGCGGGCCGACGATCTGGCCCAGGCCGTAGGAGGCTGTCATCAGCCCGATCAGGCGCGGCGCATTCGGCCCCCACAGCCGCCGCGCCTCGCGCATCGCGAACAGCACCAGCGCGGTGAAGGGCAGCCCGGTCAGCAGGCTGCTGACCGCGAAACCGGCCACGGTGGGCCACACCACCGCGATGGCCACGCCCGTGGCCTGCATGCCGTAGGCCCAGGCGAGCAGCGTGCGGTTGTCCTGCGTCAGCCCGATGCGCATCGCTGCCAGCGCGCCAGCGGCCACGCCCGCGCCGAAGATGGGCCAGAACAGGTCGGCCCACAGCGAGCCCGGCATCGCCTGGCGGGCGATCACGGGCAGGAAGGTGGCGGTGATGATGTAGCCGAAGCCGGCAAGGCCATAGGCCAGCGTCAGCGCCACGGTTTCCTTGTTCAGCCGGGGCGCGGGCGCCGTGCCCGCACTCGGGCCGGCCGCCGCGGGCGCGCCGGCATCCGCAGGACCCCGCGAGGCGAAGACCCACCACACGGCGGCGACCAGCCCCAGCGACAGCGCGCCGAAGGCGATCCAGCCGGCGTTGGCCGTCCAGCCGCCGCCAACCATGCCGAAGGCGGAAAGCCCGGTCACCGCGATGCCCAGGCCCGGGCCGCTGAAGATCAGGCCTCCCAGTGCCGGCCGGCCCAGTTCGGCGAGCCGCTGCATGCACCAGGCCGAGGTATAGACGAGCGCCACCGCGCTGGCGACGCCGGCGGCCGTGCGCCACAGGCCCCAGGCCGGCATGCCGCCGGGTGCCGCCATCGCGAGCGTCAGCAGCACCGTGGCCGCCAGCGCCAGGCGGACCATGCGGGCGGCGTCCGGACGGATGAACAGGCAGAACACCGCGCCCGCGAAATAGCCGATGTAGTTCAGCGTCGCGAGCCAGCTGCCCTGCGCCAGGGTCACCGAGCCGTCGTGCAGCATCATCGGCAACAGCGGGGTGAAGGCGAAACGGCCCACGCCCATGGCCACCGCGAGCGACACCATGCCGGCCAGCGCGACGGCCCAGGCGCCGGCCCGCGAGGGGGCCGACCCGGCCGTGGCGGGACCGGCGGCGGAACCGGAAGCCGGGTCGGCGGCGCGCATCACTTGCCCGCCTTGCGGCGCACCGTGATGGACTCGCCCCCAACGCCCCAGTTGTCCATATCGACCTCGTCGATCACGACCACGGTGGTATTGGGATTCTTGCCGAGCACATCGACCAGCAACTGCGTGGCGCCGCGGATTAGTTCGGCTTTCTGCTCGGGGGTGGTGCCGCCTTCGCGGGTGATCTTGATATTGACGTAGGGCATGACGGTTTCCTCGTGGAATGGTTGAAGGGCGAAGCGGTTATGACTATCCTAGCCGGTGAGTATCATCGTGAAAAATGAATTATCCAGATCGTAATCATCCATTTTCAAGATGAACCGCGCCGGCCGGCATTCGCCCCGGCGCGCCTTCGCCCGTTGGCGGACTTTTCGCCGACCTTTGCCGACCTTTCGCCCAGGAGCCGACATGGACCTTGCCGCCCTCGAGATTTTCCGCGCCGTGGTGGAGGAAGGCGGCATCACGCGCGCCGCGGAACGGCTGCACCGCGTGCAGTCCAATGTCACCACGCGCATCCGCCAGCTGGAGGCATCGCTGGGCGTCGAGCTGTTCCTGCGCGACGGCAAGCGCATGGTGCTGACCCCCGCCGGGCAAACCCTGTTCGACTACGCCCGCCGCATGCTGCAGCTGGCCGACGAGGCGCGCCATGCGGTGCTGCCCGCGCGTCCGCATGGCCGGCTGCGCATCGCCTCGATGGAAAGCACGGCCGCCAGCCGCCTGCCGGCGGTACTGGCCGCCTATCACCAAGCCTGGCCCGACGTGCAACTGGAGCTGGTGACCTGCACCACCGGTCACGCGCTGCAGGCCCTGGCCCGCTTCGAGGTGGACTGCGCCTTCGTCGCAGAGCCGGTGCCCGACTCCATGCTCGCCCGCGCGACGGCATTCGAGGAGGAACTGGTGATCATCGCCCACGCGGGCCATGCCGCCATCCGCAGCGCCGCCGACGTGCAGACGTCGACGTTGCTGGGCTTCGAGACGGGCTGCATCTACCGGCAGCGGCTGGAAGACTGGTATCGGGCGTCGGGCCAGACCCCGCGCCGGATACTGGAACTGGGTTCCTATCACGCGCTGATCGCCTGCGCGGCGGCCGGCATCGGCATCGCCATCATCCCCCGCTCGGTCCTCGCGCTGTATCGCGACCTGCCCGAGGTGAGCATCCACTCCTTGGGCGACGCCGGCAAGGTGGCGACGCTGCTGGTGTGGCATCCGTCGATGGCCAGCGCCGCGCTGTCGGCGCTCGCCGAGGCGGTGCGAAGGCCGGCGGCCGTTCCCGCTCACGCGGCCTGACCGCCCCGCGCCGGGCCGCACCCGGGCCCGATCGGGGGCGCGGCCCGGACGTGTTGGCCTACACTGCAAGTGGCGCCGCGATGGCTCCCGCCATCCCGCCCTCGCCATGACGCTACTGCTCTCGCCCATGCCAGCCCTGGCCGTATCGGTGCTGCGCCGGTTGGCCTTGCCTGTTGCCCTGCTGTTCGCCGCCTTATGCGCCGCCGTGCCGCACGCGCACGCCCAGGCCGCCACGGCGGGACGTGCCGCCGCGCCAGCGGCCGCGCCGGCCCCGGTCCATGTGCTGCCGGTCAAGGGCGCCATCGGGCCCGCCGTCGCCGGCTTCATCGAACGCGGTCTGCAACGGGCGCAGGAGGGCGGCGCCCAGCTCGTCGTGCTCAAGATGGACACCCCCGGCGGCCTCGATCCTTCGATGCGCCAGATCATCCAGGCCATCCTGGCGTCGCCGGTGCCGGTGGCCACCTATGTATCGCCGGGCGGCGCCCGCGCGGCCAGTGCCGGCACCTACATCCTGTACGCCAGCCATGTCGCCGCCATGGCGCCCGGCACCAATCTCGGGGCGGCTACCCCGGTCAGGGTGGGCGTGGGCGGACCGGAGCGCGGCGACGATGCGCCCGCGAGCCGGCCCGGCGCCACCGCCCCCGCGGCGCAGGACGCGATGGCCCGGAAGCAGGTGCATGACGCCACCGCCTATATCCGTGGGCTCGCACAGATGCGCGGACGCAATGCCGACTGGGCCGAGCGCGCGGTGCGCGAGGCCGTGAGCCTGCCCGCCGACGAGGCGGCGGCGCAGAAGGTGATCGACGTGGTGGCACCCGACCTGCCCGCGCTGCTGCGCGCCATCGACGGCCGGCGCGTCAGCGTGGCCGGCGCCGAGCGGGAGCTGCGCACGGCGGGCGCGCCCATCGTCGAGGTGGAGCCGGACTGGCGCGCCCGCCTGCTCGCCGTCATCACGGAGCCCAGCGTGGCCCTGCTGCTGCTCACCATCGGCATCTACGGCCTGATCTTCGAGTTCTCCACCCCGGGCGTCGTGCTGCCCGGCGTGGCCGGCGGCATCTGCCTGCTGCTGGCGCTGTTCGCGCTGCAGATGCTGCCGGTCAACTACGCCGGCCTTGCCCTGATCGCGCTCGGTATCGGCTGCATGACCGCGGAGGCCTTCCTGCCCAGTTTCGGCGCGCTCGGCATCGGTGGCGCGGTGGCGTTCGCGCTCGGTGCCGTGATGCTGATCGACACGGACACCCCTGCCTTTGGCATTCCGCTGGCCATGATCGCCGTGGTCGCCGGCACCGCCGTGCTGGCGAGCTTCGGCCTGTCGGCCGTGGTGCTGCGCAGCCGCCGTGCCGCCCTGGTCTCGGGCGATGCGCACATGATGGGGTGGCCCGGCGCCGTGCTCGAGGACGGCTGGGCGGAGATCCGCGGCGAGCGCTGGCGCGTGCGCAGCGCGCAGCCGCTGCGGCCGGGACAAAGCGTGCGCGTGACCGGCCGCGACGGCCTGGTGCTCGACGTCGAGCCGGCCGAGCCGCCGCAGCGTCCTCCACCGAATACCACCACCGTACCTACCGACCGAGGAGATTGACCATGGTATTGAGCATCAGCGCCGGCGTTGTCATCCTGTTTGTCGCCATGCTCGTGATTTCGGCATTTCGCGTGCTGCGCGAATACGAGCGCGGCGTGGTGTTCATGCTGGGGCGCTTCTGGAAGGTCAAGGGTCCCGGCCTGATCCTGGTGATCCCGGCGGTCCAGCAGATGGTCAGGGTGGACCTGCGCACCGTGGTGATGGACGTGCCGCCGCAGGACGTCATCTCGCGCGACAACGTCTCCGTCAAGGTCAACGCCGTGGTGTATTTCCGGGTGGTCGATCCCCAGCTGGCGATCATCCAGGTCGCCAATTTCCTCGAAGCCACCAGCCAGTTGTCGCAGACCACGCTGCGCTCCGTGCTGGGCAAGCATGAGCTGGACGAGATGCTCGCCGGACGGGAACAGCTCAACCTGGACATCCAGAAGGTGCTGGACGCACAGACCGACGGCTGGGGCATCAAGGTCTCCAACGTCGAGATCAAGCATGTCGACCTGAACGAGTCGATGGTGCGCGCCATCGCGCGGCAGGCCGAAGCCGAACGCGAGAGGCGCGCCAAGGTGATTCACGCCGAGGGCGAATTGCAGGCGTCGGTCAAGCTGCTGGAGGCGGCGCAGATGCTGGCCAAGGAACCCACCGCGATGCAGTTGCGCTATATGCAGACGCTGACGCAGATCGCGGGCGACAAGTCGTCGACTATCGTGTTTCCGCTGCCCATCGATCTGCTGAGCGCGGTGCGGGCGACGTTCGCGGGAGGTGCGGCGGTTGGTTCCCCGGTTGGCTCCGGGGTGGGCTCCGGGGTGGGCTCCCCTCTCCCGCCGGCGGGAGGACCGGGATCAGCGTGAGCGCTGCAACCGCCCCAGCGCTTCGCCCTATCAAAAACAATGGCGCCCGAAGGCGCCATCGTCATTCACGCAGCGGCGGCAAGGCTCACACCTTCGCCGCCACCCACTCGCCCACCGCGGCCAGCGCCTGCGGCAGCTTGGCCGGCTCGGTGCCGCCCGCCTGCGCCATGTCGGGCCGGCCGCCGCCCTTGCCGCCCACCTGCTGGGCGACGAAGTTGACCAGTTCGCCCGCCTTGACCTTGCCGGTGGCGTCCGCGGTGACGCCGGCGATCAGGCTGACCTTGCCGTCCTGCACCGCGCCCAGCACGATGGCCGCGCTCTTGAGCTTGTCCTTGAGCTTGTCCATGGTCTCGCGCAGCGTCTTGACGTCGGCGCCTTCGAGTTGGGCCGCCAGTACCTTCAGGCCCTTGACGTCGATGGCCTGGCCCGCCAGTTCATCGCCTTGCGACGATGCGAGCTTGCTCTTCAGGCGCTCCAGCTCCTTCTCGAGCGCGCGGACCTGGTCCTGCACCTGCACGATCCGCGGCACCAGTTCCGAAGGCTGCGCGCGCAGCGCGGCGGCGGCCTCGTTCAGGCGGGCGTCGAGCGCCTGCAGGTAGTGCAGCGCGTTGTCGCCGGTGATCGCCTCGACGCGGCGGATGCCTGCCGCCACGCCGCCTTCCATCACGATCTTGAACAGGCCGATGTCGCCGGTGCGGGCCACGTGGGTGCCGCCGCACAGCTCCTTCGACGAGCCGATCGACAGCACGCGCACGTCGTCGGCGTACTTCTCGCCGAACAGCGCCATCGCGCCGCTCTTGACCGCGTCGTCGAACGGCATGATCTCGGCGCCGGTGTCCTCGTTCTTCAGGATCTCGGCGTTGACCAGTTCCTCGACGCGGCGGATCTGCTCGTCCGTCATCGGCGCGTTGTGCGAGAAGTCGAAGCGCGTCTTGTCGGCGTCGACCAGCGAGCCCTTCTGCTGCACGTGGCTGCCCAGCACTTCGCGCAGCGCCTTGTGCATGAGGTGCGTGGCCGAGTGGTTGCGCATCGTGCGGGCGCGGCGTTCCGCATCCACCGCGGCCACCACCGGATCGCCCACCTTCAGCGTGCCGCCTGCCAGCGTGCCCTGGTGGCCCACCACGTCGGCCTGGACCTTGGTGGTGTCGACGACGGTGAAGACGGCGGCGCCAGCCTTCAGCTGGCCCTGGTCGCCGGCCTGGCCGCCGGACTCGGCGTAGAACGGCGTGTGGTCCAGCACCACCACGCCGTGCTGCCCGGCCTGCATTTCCTGCACGGCGGCGCCCTCGACATAGATGGCCGCGACGGTGGCGTTCTCCACGGCGAGCTTGTCGTAGCCGTGGAACGTGGTCTTGGCGCCGGTGTATTCGAGGCCGGCCGCCATCTTGAACTTGCCTGCGGCTCTGGCCTGCTCGCGCTGGCGCGTCATCGCGGCGTCGAAGGCCGCCTCGTCCACCGAAACTTCCTGCTCGCGGCAGACGTCCTGCGTCAGGTCCAGCGGGAAGCCATAGGTGTCGTGCAGCTTGAACGCGAGCTCGCCGTCCAGCGTCTTGCCGCCGCGGGCCTTCAGGTCGGCCAGCGCGGTATCGAGAATCGACATGCCGTTCTCGATGGTCTCGAAGAAGCGCTCTTCCTCGGCCTTGAGCACCTCGACCACCCGCGGCTGCGCCTCGGCCAGTTCCGGGTAGGCGGCGCCCATCTGCTCGACCAGGTCGGCCACCATGCGGTGGAAGAACGGGGTCTTGCGGCCCAGCTTGTAGCCGTGGCGGATGGCGCGGCGGATGATCCGGCGCAGCACGTAGCCGCGGCCTTCGTTGCCGGGAATCACGCCGTCGACGATCAGGAAGGAGCAGGCGCGGATATGGTCGGCGATGACCTTCAGCGAATTGTTCGCCAGGTCGCTGGTGCCGGTCTCGCGCGCGGCGGCCTTGATCAGCGCCTGGAACAGGTCGATCTCGTAGTTGCTGTGCACATGCTGCAGCACCGCGGCGATGCGCTCCAGGCCCATGCCGGTGTCCACGCACGGCTTGGGCAGGCGCGGCATATTGCCCTGCTCGTCGCGGTTGAACTGCATGAACACGAGGTTCCAGATCTCGATATAGCGGTCGCCGTCTTCCTCCGGCGATCCCGGCGGGCCGCCCCAGACGTCCGGGCCGTGGTCGTAGAAGATTTCCGAGCAGGGGCCGCACGGGCCGGTATCGGCCATCTGCCAGAAGTTGTCCGACGCGTAGCGGGCGCCCTTGTTGTCGCCGATGCGCACGATGCGCTCGGCAGGCACGCCGATCTCCTTGGCCCAGATGTCGTACGCCTCGTCGTCTTCCGCGTAGACGGTGACCCACAGCTTTTCCGCCGGCAGCTGGTAGACCTTCGTCAGCAGTTCCCAGGCGTACTGGATCGCATCGCGCTTGAAGTAGTCCCCGAACGAGAAGTTGCCCAGCATCTCGAAGAACGTGTGGTGGCGGGCGGTATAGCCCACGTTCTCCAGGTCGTTGTGCTTGCCGCCGGCACGCACCGAACGCTGCGACGAGGTGGCGCGGCTGTACGGGCGCTTGTCTGTGCCGAGGAACACGTCCTTGAACTGCACCATGCCGGAATTGGTAAACAGCAGCGTCGGATCGTTCGCCGGCACGAGGCTCGACGAGCGGACCACGGTGTGGCCCTTCGATTCGAAGAACTGCAGGAACTTGCTGCGGATGTCGGAGACTTTCATGTTCTTGGCGGGGCGTCGCGCGGCTTGCGGGGCGCGGGGTCGGATCGGATTTGCAAACCGTTGATTATACGGGGAAGACCCGGCGCGCGGCATGCGTGCGCGGGGGCCGCAAGTGCGCCCGGGGGCCCGCGGGTGGTACAGTGCTGCCTGTCCGCGCCGGACCCCGCCGACGCGCCGCCGCCAGCCGGCGGCGCCGATGCCGCTCCCGGCGTGCCTGCCGCCCCGTTTCAGATCTCACCGCCTTGCACCCATGGGAGCCTTAAGCCATCTCCGCGTCCTCGACCTGACCCGTGTTCTCGCCGGGCCATGGTGCGCGCAAAACCTCGCCGACTTCGGCGCGGACGTCATCAAGATCGAGCGCCCGGGCGCCGGCGACGATACCCGCACGTGGGGCCCGCCCTGGCTCAAGGACGAGCGGGGCCAGGACACCGCGGAGGCCGCCTACTACCTGGCAGCCAACCGCAACAAGCGCTCGGTGACCTGCGATATCAGCACGCCCGAGGGCCAGCAGGTGGTGCGCGAACTGGCGGCGCAGAGCGACGTGGTGCTGGAGAACTACAAAGTCGGCCAACTGAAGAAGTACGGCCTGGACTACGAATCGCTCAAGCAGGTCAAGCCCGACCTGATCTATTGCTCGGTCACCGGCTTCGGCCAGACCGGCCCGTACGCCGCGCGTCCCGGCTACGACTTCATCATCCAGGGCATGGGCGGCTTCATGAGCCTGACCGGCGAACGCGACGACCTGCCCGGCGGCGGGCCGCAGAAGGCCGGCGTGGCGATCTCGGACCTGATGACTGGCCAGTACGCCACCATCGCGGTGCTGGCGGCGCTGGCGCACCGCGACCGCACCGGCGAGGGCCAGTACATCGACATGGCGCTGCTCGACGTGCAGGTCGCCATGCTCGCCAACATGAACACCAACTACCTGGCCAGCGGCGTGGCGCCGCGGCGCTGGGGCAATGCCCATCCCAACATCGTTCCCTACCAGACCTTCCAGGCGGCCGACGGCTGGATCATCGTGGCAGTGGGCAACGACGGCCAGTTCCGCAAGTTCGTCGATGCGGGCGGGCGGCCCGAGCTGTCCGCCGACCCGCGTTTCGCCACCAATCCGCAGCGCGTGGCCAACCGCGACACGCTGGTGCCGATCCTGGCCGAGATGGTGCGCCCGCGCACCCGCGCCCAGTGGATCGCCGACCTGGAAACCGCCGGCGTGCCGTGCGGCCCGATCAATACGCTGGACGATGTGTTCGAGGACGCCCAGGTGCAGGCGCGCGGCCTGCGCGTGGACCTGCCGCACCCGAGCGCCGGCGAGGTCAAGCTGGTGGGCAGCCCGATCAAGATGAGCGCGACCCCGCCCGAGGCGCTGCGCCATCCGCCGCTGCTGGGCGAGCACACCGAGACGGTGCTGGGCGAGATGCTCGGCTACGCGCCGGAGCAGATCGCCGCGCTGCGCGCCAAGGGCGTGCTGTAGCGCGCCCGCCGGGACGGGCCGCTCGCTGGCGGCCTGTCGCGGCGGTGGAACAAGAACGACAAACGATGCCGCACGTATCCCGTACCCATACGTAGCCAGGAGACCCCATGCTGACCGATGCCCTGCTCGCCTTCGCTCATTTCGGCGCCATCTTCCTGCTGGTGACCTTTCTGGCGGCCGAAGCCGTGGTGCTGCGCCCCGGCCTGACCGGCGGCGCGCTCAGGCGCGTGGGGATCTACGACCTGGTCTATTTCGTGTCCGCCATGGCCGCGCTGGCCACCGGCCTGGCGCGGCTGTTCTACGGCGCCAAGGGGGTGGACTTCTACCTGCCCAACCCGTGGTTCCACGCCAAGATGACCGTGTTCGTGCTGATCGCGCTGTGCTCGCTGCCGCCCACGCTGCGCTTCCAGCGCTGGCGCAGGCAGGCGCGCGCCAATCCCGGCTTCGCGCCCGGCCCGGAGGAGATCAAGGCGGCACGGCGCTGGGTCATGATCGAGGCGCATCTGCTGATCCTGCTGCCGCTGTGCGCCGTCATGATGGCGCGCGGCATTGGCATCAAGTAAGCCCGGGCTAGGCCGTCCCGCACCCGTATCCGTTCACGAGGCGCCGGCGGACCCGCCGGCGCCCGCTCCGCTCCCAAGATTCCCAACCTCCTATTTGTCCCACCGTCCCATGCTGAAGAGACTGCTTGCCGCGGCCATCGTCGCCGCCACGCTGCCCGCCGCCCTGTCCGCCGCCGCGGCCGACGCCCCCTACCCGAGCAAACCCATCAAGTTCGTCGTGCCCTATCCCGCCGGCGGTCCGCTCGACAGCGTGGCGCGCGCCATCGGCGACAAGCTCAAGGACAGCCTGGGCCAGCCCATCGTGATCGAGAACCGGCCGGGCGCCGGCGGCAACCTCGGCGCGGACTACGTTGCCAAGGCCCCGGCCGACGGCTACACCATCGTGATGGGCGCCGTGGCCACGCACGCGATCAATCCGACGCTGTTCGCGAAGATGCCGTATGACCCGGTCAAGGACTTCGCGCCCATCACGCTGGTCGCGGACGTGCCGAACGTGCTCGTGATGCATCCGGGCAAGGCGGCAGAGCTGCATATCAACAACGTGCGCGACCTGGTCGAATACGCGCGCAAGAACCCGGGCAAGCTGGACTACGCCTCGGGCGGCAACGGCAGCGCCGGCCATCTGTCGGGTGAGCTGTTCAAGAGCCTGGCCAAGGTCAGCATGGTCCATATCCCCTACAACGGGGCGGCGCCCGCGCAGCTGTCGGTCCTGTCGGGCCAGACCGGGCTGATCTTCGACAACCTGGCCTCGGCCACCGCCAATATCAAGGCGGGCAAGCTCAAGGCCTTCGCGGTGACCACGCCGGCCCGCGCGGCCGCGTTCCCCGAGCTACCGACCATCGCCGAGGCCGGCAAGGGGGTGGGGCTGGAGACGTTCGACATCTCCACCTGGTTCGGCGTGTTCGCGCCGGCCAATACGCCGCGCGACATCGTCACCCGCCTGAACCGCGAGATCGTGGCGATCCTCAAGACCGAGGACATGGCCGCGCGCATGGCCCGCCTGGGCGCGCAGGCCGCGCCGACGACGCCGGAGCAATTCGGCGCGCTGGTGCAGCGCGAGCTGAAGAAGTACGCGCAGATCGTCAAGGTGTCGGGCGCCAAGGTGGACTGATCTCTGCCCCGCCCCCTTTGCGACGGCTCGCTTCGGCGGGCCGTTTTCGTTTGCGGCACGCCCGTCCCAAGGCAGTCTGAAAATGCGTCGCCGCGCGCCGGCGCGTGAAAGGCGAGCCGCGGATTGCTAAAGGACCGCGGCCGCCACATGCGCATGCTGGCCTCCTGCCATATCCACAGGAGCCCTGCATGTCTCACGCTGACCCTTTCACGCAGCCCGATCCGGGCCGCCGCGTTTTCATCCCGGCGCAGCGCGCCGATTCCACCTGCGGGAGCGCGCCATGACGGTCGGCATCGCGCTACGCCCGTTTGCGTCCCACGCGTCCCAGGGTGCCTCGGCCCTGGTGATCTCCGCCGATGGCAGCGGCGCGCTGCGCTTCGAGCGCCGCTGCTCGATGGCGTTGGCGAGCTGCCTGCATCGTCTCTTTCGCGTGTGCAAGACGCGCCAGCACCGGGACGCCAATGCCGCATCTCTGCGCACGTTGCTGCGCCATATCGAGGCCCAGACCGGCGCCGCCGTGCGGGCCCGCGTCGAACAAGGCCGGACCCGCCTGCCGGGCGACCGCGGCGAAGGCTTCACCGTAGGCGAGCGCATCGCGCGGGGCAGCTTTGTGTCTGCCGCGCTGCTGCGCCAGATCGACACGCTGTGCCAGCAGGCCCTGACGCAGGAGAACTCACTGGCCATCGACCGGTTCCTTGGCGTGGCGCCGTCCGGGAAGCAATCGTCGCCCTCGGGCGGCTTGCGGCTGCTGCTGGATCGGGTCGCGCGCGAAGGCACCATGGCCAGCAAGGAGGACGGCATCCGAATCTGGGCGCAGCCGGCTTCCGACTATGGCAATACCTGGGCGCACCTGCGTAATGCCTTGGTCCCAGGGCCCGACGCCGACCTGTCCGATGACGCGCTGGAGAGCCAGCTTGCCGACTGCGACAGGGCGCTGCATTTGCCGGTCAAGCCCACGCGCAGCCGTGTGCTGGAAGTGTTTCACGACGCGCTGGATGCAGTCTGCAGCTTTTTCCAGTCGCACGATGCACACACCAGCCCGCAGATGGTGTGCATCGTGCGGGACAACCGGCTGGACTTGATCCACGAAAGGCGCCGCCGCGAATTTCTCGGGTTGCTGCGTCACTTCCTGCGCGCCCAGCTCGCCGCGCACGCCGGCAGCGGCCGCTATTTCGACGACAGCACGCTGGCCCGCATGTGCGCCAGCTATCTGTCACGCCCGGCCATCTTCCGCAGCTTCGTCAAGGCATACAACCGGCATCAGGTAGCGATGCTGCTCCATGGCGACAGCTGTCCGAACGCCATCGCGGCGCTGGTGCGCCAGTGCGATACCGCAATCGATCCTCAGCAGCGCGACGGCATTGACCAATCGGACCTCGTGGCCCTCGCGGACGGACTGGAAGCATGGCAGCCGAACCGGAAGGAAGAGGTTCACATGCTCGGCGAAGACGGCGAAGACAAGTCGTATGTCATTGCGGAGATATGCGAAGCGGTGGCCGAGGCGGTGGCCGGGCTGGTGCTGTCACCGCCGCACCCCCGCACGCTGAAGGCGCGGATGGACGAGCTGAAGACACAACCACGCGAATTGACGTCCACCGATCTTGTCCGCGCGGCGTTTCCGGTGCTGCGGCCATTGCTGGAGGAGCGGCATCGGGGCGCGCTCGCGCGCCGCGCGGCGGAGATCGAGATGACACGTTCGTACGCGGACCGCATGCGAGAACTGGTCGCGGTCTATCCGATCCTTGCGCCCTGGGCCGCCAAGAGCGACCTGCGACCCGGCACGGGCGCCGCTTGCGGGTTGCTGGCGCTGGATCTTGTCATTCCACATATTCTCGATCCCCTCATCTATGCAGGCCGGCGGAACATCCAGGAGACCGAGGAGCGGGCCCTTCAACGTAGCGTCGATAAGCAGAACCAGTTGAAGACGGCAATCATCGAGTCTTTCTACGCCAACGCCTCGGCCGAGAACGCACGGGCGCGGAACACCCCGCAAGATCACTCGCAGGACGGGGCGAATGGCACGATCCCGGGCAGGATCAGGGACCAGGCACTGGAAGACACGCGGGAGAAGCTGCAGCAGGTCGACCGGTGCATCGAGGCGGCACGGAACACCACACTGCTGCGGATCACGGCCCGTGGGCGCGAGTGCGAACGCGAGCTTACCCGCATGGTCGAGCGCAACGGTGCGCTGTGGCAGGCCTGCAAGGTGCTGCAGGAGTACGCCGAAGCCGTGGGCGCCTGCGCGAGCCCGCCATGGGAGATCCAGGGCGCCACGGGCCGCCAGCCGATCGCGGGCACTACGAAGGCGCTGCGCAAGCTGCAGCGCCGCATCCCGCTGGTCGTGGCCTGCCTCGCGCCGCTCGAGGAAGCGTACGCCGAGCAAGTGGGGCCGCAGCTTAACGTGCTGATCGAGGCGGTGCGGAGCATTGAGCCGCGCCTGTGGCTCGACCGGGACGGCACGCCGCCCAGCGAGGGCGCGCTGGCGCGGCGGTCCGCCCCCCGGGTCTCCGTGTGGGGACAGTTGGTGCGCCCCCTTCTGACCGGCAAAGGCGGCTCGCTGTCGACGGGCATGGCGGCGCTGGCCGTCAGCGCCGGGCGGACGGTCGCGCGTGCGATTGAAGACCGGCGTTGACCGCCGCAGCACCGCGCCGGGAATACGGAGCACGAGGCCCGGCCTCCACCGGGCACCGTGGTGCCTCGGCGCAGGGTCGCCGAAGCTAGGGAGATACCCTCGCATTGATCAAGTTTGCAGACATCTGAAAGGTGGCTGAAAGGAACGCCCCTTACCTTCCCCCCTGCCAGCGGAACGGCCGTCGCGCGCGCACTTTTTGTGCGCCGCAAAATCGGTGCACCGCACAGGTTTTTTTGTCTTTCGAGGAGAATCATTTTGCGCATACGTAGCCAAAAGGACTTTGCCTCCGGCCTGATGTTCATCCTGGTCGGATTCGGCTTTTCCTGGGTCGCGCGTGGCTATTCCATGGGAACGGCCGCGAAAATGGGTCCGGGATATTTCCCGTTCTGGCTGGGCGTCGTCCTTGCCTTGCTTGGCGTACTGGTCTTGATCGGCTCAATGTCCAGCAAGGGCGAAGAGGACAAGATGGCCCACTGGGACATCAAGATCCTGTTGTGGATTCTCGGCTCGGTCGTGCTGTTCGGCCTGCTGCTGAAGCCGCTGGGCATGGTGCTGTCGGTGATCGTGCTGGTGCTGGTGTCCTCGATGGCGAGCCACGAATTCAGCTGGAAGGGGGCGATCCTGAACGCCATCATCCTCGTGCTGATCAGCGTTGGCGCGTTCGTCTACGGCATCAACCTGCAGATGCCGGTGTGGCCGGCCTTCATTTCGGGCTAAGGAGACTGCCACATGGAACTGCTATCCAACCTGGGCCTGGGGTTTTCCACCGCCCTGACCTTCCAGAATCTCGCGTACGGCTTCCTCGGCTGCCTGCTCGGCACGCTGATCGGCGTGCTGCCCGGCCTCGGACCGCTGGCGACCATCGCCATGCTGCTGCCGGTGACGTACACGCTGCCGCCGGTGGCCGCGCTGATCATGCTGGCCGGTATCTACTACGGCGCGCAGTACGGCGGTTCGACCACGGCCATTCTGGTCAACCTGCCCGGTGAATCGTCGTCGGTCGTGACGACCATCGACGGCCACCAGATGGCCCGCCGCGGCCGTGCCGGCGTGGCGCTGGCCACCGCGGGCATCGGCTCGTTCTTCGCCGGTTGCGTGGCCACGCTGGTGCTGGCCGGCTTCGCCGCGCCGCTGTCGGAACTGGCGTTCAAGTTCGGCCCCGCCGAATACTTCTCGCTGATGGTGGTGGGCCTGATCGGTGCCGTGGTGCTGGCTTCGGGTTCGCTGGTCAAGGCCATCTCGATGATCGTGCTGGGCCTGCTGCTGGGTCTGGTCGGCACCGACGTGAACTCCGGTGCGGCGCGCTTCTCGTTCGACGTGCCCGAGCTCACCGACGGCCTGAACTTCGTCTCCGTGGCAATGGGTATCTTCGGTTTCGCGGAAATCATCGCGAACCTGGAGCAGAAGGAGCATCGCGAGACCTTCACCGACCACATCACGACGCTGTTCCCGACCAAGGCGGACTTCAAGCGCATGATTCCGGCGGTGCTGCGAGGCACGGTGCTCGGTTCGGCGCTGGGCATCCTCCCGGGCGGCGGTGCATCGCTCGCTTCGTTCGCGGCCTACACGCTCGAAAAGAAGAGCTCGCGCTATCCGCAGGAATTCGGCAAGGGCGCCATCGAAGGCGTGGCGGGTCCGGAGTCGGCCAACAACGCGGCCGCGCAGACCTCGTTCATCCCGCTGCTGACGCTGGGCATTCCGCCCAACGCGGTGATGGCGCTGATGGTCGGTGCGATGACCATCCACAACATCCAGCCGGGTCCGCAGGTCATGACCAGCAACCCCGCGCTGTTCTGGGGCCTGATCGCCTCGATGTGGATCGGCAACTTCATGCTGATCGTGCTGAACCTGCCGCTGATCGGCATCTGGGTGAAGCTGCTGAAGGTGCCCTACCGCTACCTGTACCCGGCCATCCTGACGTTCTGCTGTATCGGCGTCTACTCGGTCCAGAACACCACGTTCGACGTGTTCCAGACCGCGGCCTTCGGTGTGGTGGGCTACCTGTTCATCAAGCTCAAGTGCGAGCCGGCGCCGCTGCTGCTGGGCTTCGTGCTGGGGCCGATGATGGAAGAGAACTTCCGCCGTACCCTGCTGCTCTCGCGTGGCGATTTCACGGTGTTCGTGACGCGTCCGCTGTCGATGAGCCTGCTGATCGCCGCCGCCGTGCTGGTGCTGATCGTGGCCCTGCCCTCGATCAAGGCCAAGCGCGAGGAAGCGTTCCAGGAAGAGTAAGACGGTCGGTGCGGGCCCTGTCCGGGCCCGCGCGGACGACGAAGGGAGGTGTCGCGAGACACCTCCCTTTTTTCATGCCGCTGTGTCCGCCTCGCCGAACAGCTCGCTGCACGCCTGCCGCACGGCCTCCGTAATATGGCGGCGCGCATGGTCCCGCCGCTCGAGCATCCCGACGGTGCGCAGCACCGGCGCGCCGCCGACCGTCAGCGGCAGCACGCGCAGCGCCTCGTCGTCGCGCCAGCGCGCCCGCTGCAGCAGCGGCACCACGGTCACCCCCACCTGCTGACGCACCAGCTCGACCAGCGCCTCGATCGAGTTGAGCTCGAGGAATTCGTTGACCGGCAGGTGGGCCCGGCGCAATGCGCGCTCCACCAGCATGCCGGTGCGCTGGCTGCGATCGAAGCGCAGGAAGGGATTGAGCGCCAGCGCCTCGCGCGCGTCGCGGCCGGCGCTGCCGCGCGCGGCGATCACGGCCAGCGGCTCCTGGTACAGCGGCGTCCAACGCAGCGTCCCGGGCACCTTGCCCGCCCCTTCCACCAGGATGGCCGCATCGAGCGCGCCGGCCTCCACGTCCGCCGCCAGCTCGATGGACTTGGCGCCGATCAGCCGCACGTCCAGCGCGGGGTACTGCCGCTTCATGCTGGCCACCGCGTGGGACAGGCCGCCCATCACGGACACCACCGCCCCCACCGCCACGGCACCGGCCATGGCGTCCGGGGCCTCGCGCGGCAGCCGCATCTCGTCATAGACCTCCAGCAGGCGCCGCGCCTGCGGCAGCAGTTCCAGCCCCTGCGCGTTGAGCACCGCCACCCTGCCGGCCCGATCGAACAGGCTGCGGCGCAGCTCCGTCTCCAGCGCCCGCATCTGCAGGCTGACCGCCGCCTGCGTCAGCGCGACTTGGGCGGCTGCGGCGGCGAACGAGCCGTGCTCGGCCACTGCGACAAAGGTGCGGAGAAAACGGATGGTGCTCATGGGCGGGGCGGCGGGCGCGGGATGGTGGCGGGAATGCCGGCTGACTCAAGCAAACCTTGTGACTTCAGCAAGAAATATTAACTTTCATTATGTCAGGCTGCACGGAATAATGCGTCAGGGCCGGCGCGCGCGCCAGCTTTGCTCCTGCCCGGCCCCCACCCACCTGTACCGGAGATCGCAATGAAACACTGGCTGCGCCTTGTCGGCACCAGCCTTGCCGCGGGCCTCACGCTGGCCGCGGCGCCCGCCCTGGCGGACAACTTCCCGAGCAAGCCCATCCGCCTGATCGTGCCGTTCCCGGCCAGCGGCGCGACCGACCTGCTGGCGCGCGCCATCGCGCAGAAGGTCAGCACGAACATCGGGCAGCAGGTGGTGGTGGACAACCGCCCCGGCGCGGGCGGCGCGATCGGCGCCGACATGGCCGCCAAGGCCCCGGCCGATGGCTACACGCTGGTGATCGCCACCACCAGCACGCATTCGATCGGTCCGTATATCAATACGCGCCTGCCGTACAACACCGAGACCGACTTCACGCCGATCGGCCAGGTCGCGGTGGCCACCAACGTGCTGCTGGTGCCCAACAGCCTGCCGGTGAAGAACGTCAAGGAGCTGATCGACTACGCCAAGAAGCATCCGGGGGAACTGAACTACGCCTCCAGCGGCAACGGCACCGTCGTGCACCTGACCGCCGAAGCGTTCAAGACCCAGGCCGGCGTGTTCATCACCCATATCCCCTATCGCGGCACGGCCCTGTCGATTCCCGACCTGATTTCGGGCAAGGTGCAGGTGCTGTTCGACAGCATCGTCTCGGGCCTGCCGCACGTGAAGGATGGCAAGCTCAAGGCGCTGGCGGTGACCAGCGCCAAGCGCTCGCCGCTGGCGCCGGAGATTCCCACCGCCAGCGAATCGGGCCTGCCGGGCTTCGAATCCGATACCTGGTTCGGCATCTACGGGCCGAAGAACATGGCACCGGACGTGGTGGCGCGGCTCAACGCCGAGTTCAACAAGGCCATCCAGGCACCGGACGTGAAGGAACGCCTGGGCAAGCTGGGCGCCGAGCCCGTCGGCGGCACGCCGGCGCAGTTCGCCGCCATGGTGAAGAAGGACAGCGCGCGCTGGGGCAAGCTGATCAAGGATCGCAAGATCACCGCGGAATAACAGGGACCAATCATGCAGAACTTCAACTGGACCAACCCTTACCCGTCGACGCGCATTCCGCTGTTCGCGCGCAACGTCGTCTCGACCTCGCACCCGCTGGCCGCACAGGCCGGCCTGCGCATGCTGCTCAAGGGCGGCAACGCCGTCGATGCGGCCATCGCCGCCGCCGCGGCGATCACCATCGTGGAGCCGGTCTCGTGCGGGCTGGGCAGCGATGCCTTCGCCATCCTGTGGGACGGCAAGGAACTGCACGGCCTGAACTCCTCGGGCGTGGCGCCCGCCGCCTGGAATCCCGACTACTTCAAGAACAAGTACGGCGAGGAGGCCAACGGCATCGCCAAGCGCCCGATCCGCGGCTGGGACGCCGTGACCGTGCCGGGCGTGATCGCCGGCTGGGCCGCGCTGCATGAGCGCTTCGGCAAGCTGCCGTTCGCGGACCTGATGGAACCCGCCATCGAGATCGCGGAGCGCGGCTACGCCGTGCCGCCCATCGTCGCCCACAAGTGGGCGGCCGCCGTGCCGGACCTGAAGGACCAGCCGGGCTACGCGGACACCTTCATGCCCAACGGCCGCGCGCCGAAGACCGGCGAGAAGTTCGTGATGAAGGCCGCCGCCGAGACGCTGCGCAAGATCGGCGCGACCGGCGGCCGGGCCTACTACGAAGGCGAGATCGCCGAGAAGATCGCCGCCTTCAGCAAGGAGTGCGGCGGCGCGATGACGCTGAACGACCTGCGCGACTATCGTCCGGACTGGGTCAAGCCCATCAGCAAGTCCTATCGCGGCTACGAACTGCACGAGATCCCGCCAAATGGCCAGGGCATCGCCGCGCTGATGGCGCTGGGCATCCTCGACCAGTTCGACGTGGGCTCGCTGCCCGTGGATTCGCTCGATTCGCAGCATCTGCAGATCGAGGCGATGAAGCTGGCCTTCGCCGACCTGTACCGCTACGTGGCCGATCCGCGCAGCATGGAGGTCACACCCGAGCAGATGCTCGACGACGCCTATCTGAAGTCGCGCGCCAAGCTGATCGACATGCAGAAGGCAACGCATTTCGGCTTCGGCATGCCCAAGGTTGGCGGCACCATCTACCTGACGGCCGCGGACGAGAACGGCATGATGATCTCGTTCATCCAGTCCAACTACATGGGCTTCGGCTCGGGCGTGGTGGTGCCGGGCACCGGCATCAGCCTGCAGAACCGCGGCGTGGGCTTCTCGATGGATCCGAAGTCCGCCAACGTGGTGGCCGGCGGCAAGCGCCCGTTCCACACCATCATCCCGGCCTTCCTGACCAAGGGCGGCCACCCGGTGATGAGCTTCGGCGTGATGGGCGGCGACATGCAGCCGCAGGGCCACCTGCAGACCGTGGTGCGCATGCTCGACTACGGCCAGCAGCCGCAGGCGGCCTGCTGCGCGCCGCGCTGGAAAGTCAACCGCGACTTCACGCTGGACGTGGAAAGCACGATGAACGCCGACACCGTCGCGGGCCTGAAGGCGCGCGGCCACCAGCTCAAGTCGGTGGACGATCCGTATATGGACTTCGGCTCCGGCCAATTCATCTGGCGCATGTCGGACGACCCCGAGCACGGCTACGTCGCCGCCAGCGACAGCCGCCGGGATGGCCAGGCGGTGGGCTTCTAAGCCCGACGACGACGCCCGCAGCGAAGGAAACGCCGGCCTTGGGCCGGCGTTTTTTTGGGCTTTTGGCGCGGCCTTGTGGATTGTGCGCTCCGAATGTATAAACATCGTTGAAACGCACCCAGTCTCCCCGGAATGCGGTGCAAACTTGGAGCCTCACATGACAAGGTCAGCCAGGTTGACCATTCAGAAATGGGGTAACAGCCTCGCGGTTCGGATCCCATCATCGGTAGCCCGTGCGGCGCGCTTTTCAGAGGGACAGGAGGTCGAAGTGGTGGTGGAAGACATCGGCGTTTCGGTCAAGCCCATAGGAACACAGGCCATGACGCTCGAACAGAAGCTGGCGCTTTTTGACCCCGAGTTGCATGGCGGCGAAGTCATGGCCACTTCGCCAGTGGGTGCGGAGGCAATGTAACCGTGCCAAAAGCCGACTGGGTTCCCGATCGTCGGGACATCGTGTGGATCGAGTGCAATCCCCAGATTGGCCGTGAAATGAAGGGCCGGCATCCGCTATTGGTCCTGACGCCCCGGGTGTTCAATGCGCGGACCGGCATCGTGATCGGCCTGCCCATGACGACGGTCGGCTACAACGAATCCAATCCTTTCGCGATTCCCTTATCCGGACACGGTAAGACGACTGCCTATGTTTTGGCTCATCAGCCTGAATCGTTCGACTGGAAGGGACGGCACGCCAAACCTCACCCTTGGAAGCAAGCCTCGCCGGCTGTTTTCGCAGCGGCGTGCGCACAGTTGAACCAGATCGTCTCGCTTTGTCCTTGAAGGTATCCCGAACTTCCGGACCGGCCCGGACAACTGGCCTGATCGCAGCCTGCGCAACTGTCTATGGCGCGCGCAGGTACCGCTTCTACACTGGCGTCTGCACATCCACGCCTTAGCGCCATGACCACCTACGCCTTCCGCCTGCTCAACGTCTTCGCCGAATCGACCTTCGGTGGCAATCCCCTGTGCGTGTTCGAGGACGCGCGCGGGCTCGACGATGCCACCATGCAGGCGCTGGCGCTGCAGTTCAACCTCTCCGAGACCACGTTCATTTTCCCCTCCGGCCAGGCCGACGCGCAGGTGCGGATCTTCACCACCGGCTACGAGATGCGCTTCGCCGGCCATCCGACCATCGGCACGGCCCACGTGGTGCGCGAGCTGCGCGGCACCGGCGACGCGCTGAAGCTGGAATTCAAGGCGGGCGTGGTCCCGGTCACCGCCGACGGCGACGTGTGGACGTTCACCGCCCCGCACAGCGGCGCGCCGAAGACCGCGCCGGCCGGGCTGCCTGATGCGGAGATGGCATCGCTGCTGGGCCTGCGTGCGGACGATCTGCTGCGCGCGCCGATGTGGGTGGACACCGGCGCCGACCAGTTGCTGGTCGCGGTCAACAGCCTGGACGCGGTACGCCGGGCGCAGCCGGACAGCGCACGCCTGGAGGCGTGGCCGCAAAGCAGCCTGGGCCGCAAGACCGCCTACGTGTTCGCCTTCGATCCGGACGACCCGTCGCGCGTGCTGGCCCGCTATTTCTTCACCAAGCAGGGCGGCGGCGTGGCCGAGGACCCGGGTACCGGCTCGGCCTGCGCCAATCTCGGCGGCTGGCTGCAGGCGACAGGCCATGCCCTGCCCGCGCGCTTCACCGTCGATCAGGGCGAGGCGGTGGACCGTCGCTGCCGGCTGTTGCTAGACGTGGCCAGCGACGGCGCCATCCGCGTCGGCGGCCGCGTGGTCGAGATCGGCCGCGGCACGGTCACGCTGTAGCGGCACAGCAGGCGGCGCTTCGCGTATAAACGAGGCTGTCCGCCTTACTCCCTCGCGCAATGTCCCCAGTCCAGACCATGACCGCACACACCGTCGCCACGATCGCCGATCTCGAAGCCCTGTACGCCGAGCCCGCCCAGGCTTCGCTTGCCAAGGAGGTCGACTACCTGCACCCGCACTACCGCGCCTTCGTCGAGGCTTCGCCGTTCTGCCTGCTGTCGACGGTAGGACAGGAGATCGCCGAATGCTCGCCGCGCGGCGACGCGCCGGGCTTCGTCAAGGTGCTGGACGAGCGCACGCTGCTGCTGCCGGACCGGCGCGGCAACAACCGGATCGACAGCCTGCGCAATATCGTCCGGGATCCGCGTGTGGGGCTGCTGTTCCTGGTGCCCGGCGTCGACGAGACGTTGCGCGTGGCCGGCACCGCGCGCGTCTCGACCGATCCGGAACTGATCGCGCAGTTTGCGGTGGACGGCAAGCTGCCCACCACCGTGCTGGTGATCGCGATTCGCACGGTGTTCTTCCAGTGCGCCCGCGCGCTGGTGCGCTCGCGGCTGTGGAAACCGGACGCACAGATTCCGCGCAGCGCGCTGCCCAGCACCGGCACGATGCTGGCGGACCTGAGCCGCAACGCCATCGACGGCGCGGCCTACGACGCGACGCTGGCCGAGCGCGTGCGGCAGACGCTGTACTGAAGCCGCCGCCCGGCCCGCGCTGTCACGGCCACGGCGCCCATTCGGCGGCATGGGTGCCGAGCGGCACCGAAGGCAGCGTCCAGCGCGCCGGCGTTTCCGACAGCAAGGCGGCGTGCCGCACGACGGTCAGTTCACCGAAACCCGACGGCACCGTTTCCAGCCAGTCCCTCACTTCCTCCTGCCCCGGGTCGGGCACCGACATGCCGGCCGGCACCCGGCCAAGGCCGCGCAGCCATTGCGCGGTCTGGGCCAGCGACACCCGCACCAGCCAGCTTCCGCCCTCGGTGGCGCGACGATGCAGCGCCGCCATCGCGCCGAAGGCCAGCAGATAGCCCGCTGCATGGTCCAGCACCTGCGCGGGCAGAGGCCGCGGCGCTTCGGCGCCGGCGGCCTGCGCTTCCGCATGGTTGAACCCGGTGGCGGTCTGCACCAGCGAATCGAAGCCGCGCTTTCCCGCCCAGGGGCCGACATGGCCGTACGCAGACAGCGACGCGTACACGATGCCCGGCCGGGCGCGCGCGGCTGCCTCCGGACCCACCCCCAGGTCGGCCAGGCCACCGGGACGATAGCCCTGCACCAGCACGTCGGCGCGGTGCAGCAGCCGATGCAGCGTGCGCTTGTCCTCGGCATCGCGCAGATCGAGCTGGCAGGAGCGCTTGCCCCGGCCCGTATCGATGACCAGCGGCGCGATCGCCGGCAGGTGGGCGGCGGTGACCAGCAGCACGTCGGCGCCGTGGGCGGCCAGCGTGCGGCCGGCGACCGGACCCGCGATGATGCGCGTGAAGTCCAGCACGCGCACACCGGACAAGGGGCGCGCGATGTCTGGGGCCGCGCCCCGCGGCAGCGCGGGCAGCGGCTGCGGCGGTGCCTCGCCGATGCGCTCCAGCGTGACGGCGGGCATGCCCTGCAATGCCAGCGCCTGCGGATGCCGGTCCCATTCGTCGAAGGTGCGCATGGCAGCCACGACCAGGCCGGCGCGCGACGCCTCGGTCTCGAACGCCTCCGCCTCCCATCCCGACAGCGCTGTCTGCACGGCCTCCCGGTCCCACGCGCAGCCCAGGATGCGCAGCACGCCGTCGCGATGGTGCGGGAAGTTGGTATGCAGGCGCACCCAGCGTCCATCGCCGCAGCGGTACGCACCGGCGATCCTGTCCCACAGTTCCGGCGCCGGCCCGCCATCGACGCGCAGATGGCGTTCGCTGCGGAATTCCGCGCACGCATGGCGCATGTCCACCGCGACGCGTTGCCAGCGGCCGGTGCGCTGCTGCCACAGCGCTGCCGCCGCCAGCGCGCTGGCGCCTAGGCTGGCCTGCGCCGCGGTGCCCACCGCGAAGGACGAAGGCAGTATCGGGTCGGCGCCGGATAGCGCTAGTTGCGCCAGCGCGGACGCTGGCATGCCGGCCCCGCGCCACAGTTCGGCCAGCGCATCGGCCGGCAAGACAGTGGCGGGCGTGGACGGCGCGGCGGAAGAGGAAGATGGCATGGCGGACCTTCGGAAAGGGAATGGTGGCCGGAAGCGCGAGAGGAAGGCGCGAGAGGCAAGCGCGAGTCTGACGTTTCCCGCCTATGCTAACGCGGCATCCCCGCCGGCGCAGGCGGCCATCGCGCGGCCACCGGCGCCATCACGACGAGCAGCGCGGACATTGCCCCTCAACCGATTCGAGCGCACCGGGCCGCCGGCACGGTAAAATCCTTGATCCGGCGTTTTATGCGGTATTGCGGCGTGCGCGGGGCCATCGGCCCCGGACGCGCACCGCCGGCACCCAACGCCTAGCAACGACATACCAGGCCTAACCCGCCAGCACATCGAGCCGCACCACGGCGCAACCATGAGCCACGACCCGAAAGCCAACGACAGCACGCCCGCCGCCTCCAACTTCCTGCGCAGCATCATCGACCAGGATCTCGCCGCCGGTTCCTACGCCGGCCGCAAGAACGCGCAGGGCCAGCCGCTGCCGCCGGTCATCACCCGTTTCCCGCCGGAGCCCAACGGCTACCTGCATATCGGCCATGCCAAAAGCATCTGCCTGAACTTCGGCCTGGCGCGCGACTACGGCGGCCGCTGCCACCTGCGCTTCGACGACACCAACCCGGTCAAGGAAGACACCGAATACGTCGATTCCATCATCGACGCGGTGCACTGGCTGGGCTTCCGCTGGGAGGACGAAGGCGGCAACCACCTGTACTACGCCAGCGACTACTTCGACCAGCTCTACGCCTTCGCCGAGAAGCTGATCGAGCGCGGCGTTGCCTATGTCGACAGCCAGAGCGCCGAGCAGATCGCCGCCAATCGCGGCAACTTCGCCGAGGTCGGCAAGCCCTCGCCGTTCCGCGACCGCAGCGTCGAGGAGAACCTGCGGCTGTTCCGCGAGATGCGCGACGGCAAGTACGCCGACGGCGAACACGTGCTGCGCGCCAAGATCGACATGAGCGCGCCCAATATCGTGATGCGCGACCCGGTGCTCTATCGCATCCGCCACGCCCACCATCACCGGACCGGCGACAAGTGGTGCATCTATCCGATGTACGACTTCACCCATTGCATCTCGGACGCGCTGGAGAACATCTCGCACTCGCTGTGCACGCTGGAGTTCGAGAACAACCGCCCGCTGTACGACTGGGTGCTGGCCCAGCTGCGCGATTGCGGCGCGCTCTCCGAGCCGCTGCCGCACCAGTACGAATTCGCCCGCCTGAACCTGACCTACGCCATCACCAGCAAGCGCAAGCTGCTGCAACTGGTCAACGAAGGCCGCGTGGACGGCTGGGACGATCCCCGCATGCCCACCATCGTCGGCGTGCGCCGGCGCGGCTATACCCCCGAATCGATCCAGCTGTTCTGCGACCGCGTCGGCGTGGCCAAGTCCGACAGCTGGATCGACATGAGCACGCTCGAGGGCGCGGTGCGCGACGACCTCGATGCCCGCGCGCCGCGCGGCGTGGCGGTGCTCGATCCGCTCAAGCTGATCCTGGACAACTACCCGGAAGGCCAGAGCGAGGAATGCTCGGCCCCCGTGCACCCCAAGCTGCCCGAGCTGGGCAAGCGCGTGTTTCCGCTGTCGCGCGAGCTGTGGATCGAGCGCGAGGACTTCAACGAAACGCCGCCGAAGGGCTATTTCCGCCTGTTCCCCGGCAACAAGGTGCGGCTGCGCTACGGCTACGTGATCGAATGCACGGGCGTGGACAAGGATGCAGACGGCAACGTGGTGGCCGTGCATGCCAACTACCTGCCCGAGACCAAGAGCGGCACGCCGGGCGCGGACAGCGTCAAGGTCAAGGGCAATATCCACTGGGTCAGCGCGCCGCACGCGCTGGAGGCCGAAGTGCGGCTGTATGACCGGCTGTTCAGCGACCCGCATCCCGACGCGGGCGGAAAGAACTTCCTGGACGCGCTCAATGCCGACTCCAAGAAGGTCGTCACCGCCTACCTGGAGCCGGGCCTGCGCGAGGCACAGCCGGAGGACCGCTTCCAGTTCGAGCGCCACGGCTATTTCGTGGCGGACCGCGTCGATTCGAAGCCCGGCAAGCCGGTCTTCAACCGCATCGTCGGCCTCAAGGACAGCTGGGGCAAGTAAGCCGTCGAACCCGCGCCGCCGGCGCCAACCTGTCCGCGAGGAAAAGCAGCATCCATGCAGTCCATTACCTTTCCGCTCAAGGGCGAGCATATCGCCTTGAATGACCTGCTGAAGCTGACCGGCGTCTGTGAAAGCGGCGGCGCCGGCAAGGCGCTGGTCGCCGCTGGCGAGGTCACCGTCGACGGCGCCCCGGAATCGCGCAAGACCGCCAAGATCCGCGCCGGCCAGGTGGTGCGCCTGCCCGGCGTGGCGATCCGCGTGGTCGCCGCCTGACGCGGCCGCCCGGCGCGCGGCCTTCCCGCAACCGGCGAACGCCCTTCGGCGGCGTTCGCCGCGCCGGCCCCGCTTTCCGGCGGGGCCGGCCACAACGAAAGGACCACATCATGCCGATCGCTTTCTGGTGCGTGCTGCTGGCGGGGCTGCTTCCCGTGGCCACGGTCGCCATCGCCAAGGCCGGCGGCAAGAGCTTCGACAATCACGACCCGCGCGCCTGGCTGGACCGCCAGAGCGGACGGGCGCGCCGCGCCGACCTCGCCCACCGGAATCACTTCGAGGCGTTTCCCTTCTTCGCCGCCGCCGTGCTGACGGCCAGCCATCTGCAAGCGCCGCAGGCCCGTATCGATGAACTGGCCATCCTGTTCGTCGTGATGCGCGTGCTTTATACCGCCTGCTATATCGCCGACCGTGCCACCCTGCGCACCCTCTGCTGGACCATCGGCATGCTCTGCACGATCGGCATCTTCCTGCTGCCCGCGCTGACCGGCTGAGGCATCCGCTGCGACGCCGCAACAGTGCGCGCGGCGCTCGCTACAAACCCGAAATCTTCTGTAGAATCAGCGGTTTGCTTGTTTTCGCGGCCGCCTTCGACGGCCGCTTTTTGGTCGGACGGGAAGACATGATCGGGATTGGGGTTGGGGATGTGGTGGCGGCTTCACTGGCTGCCGCCGGCGCGTGCTTGATATGCAGCATTCCGCTGGATTTCATGCAGCATCTGGTGCGCAATTTCCCCGGATGGGTAGTGCGCACCTACGGGCGCAGCGCCCTGCTCATGTCGCTGCTCACGGTGCTGGTGGTCGGCCGGCTCATCGGCCTGGGCCTGGACGGCCAGATCGGCAGCGCCGCCGGGCAGGCCATGGTCGTGGCCGCCGCCTTCCTCGGTCTGCTGTTCGCCTCCGCGCTGGTCCGCTTCTACTTCAACGAATACCGCAAGCCGCGCTGATACGCCGGCACGCCATGGTTGCATCGCCGCCGCCGCGGCGATGCACCGTCCGCCACGCCGGCGAGCGGCGTATGATGCGGCCTTTCCCTGCGGCCCGCCTGCGCGCGAGCCAACCTCCATGGCACTGAAATCCACCATCTACAAGGTCGAGCTGTCGGTATCCGACATGGACCGGCACTACTACGGCAACCACGCGCTGACCATCGCCAAGCACCCGTCCGAGAACGACGCGCGCATGATGATCCGCGTGCTCGCCTTCGCCGCCGAGGCCAGCGAGGCGCTCACCTTTACCCGCGGGCTCGATGAGCCGGACGAGCCTGACCTGTGGGAAAAGACGCTCACCGACGAGATCGCCCACTGGATCGACCTGGGCCAACCGGACGAGACGCGCCTGAAGCGCGCCGCCGCCCGCGCCGGCCGCGTCACGGTATTCACGTACCAGGCGGCGAGCGCCCGTGAATGGTGGAAAGGCATGGCGGGCAAGGCCGGCAAGCTGCGCAACGTCACGGTGTACAACGTGCCCGGCGACGCGGTCGACGCCCTTGCCGGCATGGCGCAGCGCGCCATGCGCCTGTCGGTGACGATCCAGGATGGCGAGATCTGGGTCAGCGACGATGAGCGCAATGTCCAGCTCACGCTGGACGCATGGCAGCGGGGGCAGGCGGGGTCGGGCTACTGACCGGGTCCTCCTTTCTCCCGCCATCGGGCGAAGGGCCGGGGGACGACGGTGACCGCGCGATCGGCGCGATGGACCGTGGGCGATGAAGCCCCCGCACCCTTTTCCAGTACACTGCCGGCTCCGGCCGCGCCCCTCCTGTTTCGCGGCCCGGCTCATCAGCGCAAGGATATTTCCATGAACACCACTCCCTCTGGCCTGCAGTACGAAGACACCGTCACCGGTTCGGGCGACGAAGCCACGGCAGGCAAGCATGTGACCGTGCACTACACCGGCTGGCTGTACGAGAATGGCCAGGCCGGCCGCAAGTTCGACTCGAGCAAGGATCGCAACGACCCGTTCGTGTTCCCGCTCGGCGCCGGCCATGTGATTCGCGGCTGGGACGAAGGCGTGCAGGGCATGAAGGTCGGCGGTACCCGCCGCCTGGTGATTCCGGCGGACCTTGGCTACGGCGCGCGCGGCGCCGGCGGCGTGATTCCGCCGAATGCGACCCTGCTGTTCGAAGTGGAGCTGCTGGGGGTCTGAAGGCAGCTGTCCGGGCCCTGGAAGCCGCGAACGTCCAGGGGCTCTGAACAGGCGCTCACCCTCATCCCCGGCCCTTCTCCCGCTGGCGGGAGAAGGGCGGCACTGCTCCGGGGTACTAGAAGTTGATGGACGCGTTGCCCACGTCGACGCGCACGCGTTCCCGGCCCAGCAGATGGGCGGCATGCCGGGCATACTGACGAGCCCATGCCTCGTCCCCGACGAAGCGCTGTTCTCCCGAGAACTTGGCCACGTTGAGGATCTTGTCGATGACCAGCACCTTGCCCACCGGGCTCGACGCCTGGCAGTCCAGTTCCGCATATTCCCGATCGAACCACGCCCACGCGGCATCGTCGCCGATGTCCGCCAGATCCGCGTCGCCGACGGTATAGGCGTATTCCTTGCCGTTGCCAAAGGCGACCGTGAGGGTGCGAGCCATAGTGTTTTCTCCTGGTTGAGCTCCCATTGTAAGGACATGGCGTTGCCGGCGGCCGACACCCGGCGGCCCGTGATGCGATTTCCCATGCCGGGCGCGCCGGCATCGGCAACGAGCCGACGCCTTTGGATTATCCTTGCGCCATGGCGATCACCCGACAAGACCTCGAATCCGACCGTCTTCGCGCTTCGTTGTGCAGCACGCCGGTGGCTTCCTCGCTGCTTCCCGAAGAAGCGCTCGAACAGTCCATGCGCAGCACGCTGGGCAGCAAGCCCGCGGATGCGGACCTGGGCGGCGATGTCTGGCTGTTCGGCTACGGCTCGCTGATCTGGAACCCGATGGTGGTCCACACCGACCGCCAGCTGGCCACCGTGCACGGCTATCACCGGGGCTTCTACCTGTACTCCCGCATCAACCGCGGCACCTGGGAAAAGCCCGGGCTGGTGCTGGGGCTGGACCGCGGCGGCTCCTGCCAGGGCATCGTCTTTCGCATTCCAGGGCATCTGATCGAGCAGGAATTCCGCATGCTGTGGCGGCGGGAGATGATGACCGGCGCCTACCATCCGCGCTGGCTGCGGGTAAAGCTCGGCGGGAGCCACGCGCCGCAGCGCGCGCTGGCCTTCGTGATGAACCGCGCCCACGAGGCCTATGCCGGGCGGCTGCCGGACCAGCGGGTGGTGGATTGCCTGCGCGATGCCTGCGGCCTGTACGGTCCGGCGCGCGAGTACCTGCAGCAGACGCTGCTCGGACTGGCGACCAACGGCGTCGACGATCCCTACCTGGGACGGCTGTGGCGCCAGCTGCAGCAGGACGACGGCGGCGCGACGACGGCCGCGCCCGGCGTCCCCGAGACCGCCTGAGTCCCGGGGCAACGCGCACCATGTCCGCCGACCGCCCGATGCCAGCCAGCCGGTCAATCCCGACGCCCGATACGCGCAACCCATCATGACCCGCCGCGCCGCCCGCCCCCGCCCTCTGCTCGTGGCCGAAGTGCTGGGGCTCGGCGGCCTGCTGATGGGCGGCGCCCTGCTCGCCGGGCCGGGCGGCGCGTCTCTCGCGGCGCGCCCCGCCGGCACGGTGCCCGCGCCGCGCTCCATGCCTTCCCCACCCTCGCCCGCCGCCGGCGCCGCCACCACCCCCCGCCAGCACGACATCAGCGCGCTGGACCGCAATCTGATCACGGCGGCCTCGATGGGCGATCTCGAACTGGTGCGGCGCCTGCTCACCGCGGGCGCCTCGCCGCGGTCGGTGGACGAGCGCGGGCGCAGCGCCCTGCTCGCGGCGGTCTACCAGCGCCACGGCGATGTCGCCGCGGCCCTGGTCCACGCCGGCGCGGACGTCAATCACAAGGATCGGGACGCCAACAGCGCCTTCCTGCTGGCCGCGGCCACCGGGCAACTGAGCGTGGTGCGCGTGGCGATCGACCGCGGCGGAGCCGACCTGCGCAGCACCGACCGCTATCGCGGCACCGCGCTGACGGCGGCCTGCCAGCATGGCGACCGGGAGATGGTAAAGCTGCTGCTGCGCGCCGGCGTTCCCGTGGATCACGTCAACGCGCTAGGCTGGACCCCGCTGCTCGAAGCCATCGTGCTGGGCGACGGCAGCGCGCGCTACGAGGAGGTGGTGCAGTTGCTGATCGATGCCGGCGCCGACGCGAACCTGGCCGACCACGACGGCGTCACGCCCACGCGCCATGCGCGCGAGCGCGGCTACAAGACCATGGTCAAGACGCTGATGCGGGCGCGCGGCCACTGAGCCGCGGCGTCCCGTGCGAGTTGTGGGCTATACCTCGATCTTGCTGGCCGCGTTGCGGGCGTTCTCGCTTTCCTGCAGATGGCGCCACATCACCTTGCCGGTGCCCGACTTGGGCAGCGCATCGACGAACTCGACCACGCGCGGATACTTGTAGGCGGCCATGTTGTCCTTGGCCCAGGCCACGATGTCCTCGGGCGTGGTCTTGCCCCGCGCATGCGCCTTGAGCACGACCACGGCCTTGACCGTCTCGCCGCGGTAGGCGTCGCGCGTGCCGATGATGCAGGCCTCCTGCACGTCGGGATGCTTGTACAGCAGGTTTTCCACCTCGGCCGGCCAGACCTTGAAGCCCGAGGCATTGATCATCCGCTTGAGGCGATCGGTGATGAAGTAGTAGCCCTCCTCGTCCATGCGGCCCAGGTCGCCGGTGCGGAAGAAGGTCTTGCCCTCGAACTCGATAAAGGCCTCGGCGGTGGCCTCCGGCTTGCCCCAGTAGCCCTTGAACACCTGCGGGCCGCTGACAATGATTTCCCCCACCTCGTTCGGCGGCAGCTCCTTCAGCGTGACAGGGTCGATCACGCGCGCATCGGTATTGAAGGTCGGCACCCCCAGGCATTGCAGCTTGGGGCGGTCGTAGGGGTTGCTGTGCGTCGGCGCCATGGTTTCGGACAACCCGTAGCCTTCGAGGTAGCCCAGGCCGAACTGCTCGCGCAGGCGCTCGGCGATGGCCTGCGGCATGGCCGCGCCGCCGCCGCCGATATAGCGCAGGCTGGACAGATCGAATTCAGCCAGATTGGGGCTGGCGAGGAAATCGATCACCATGGTCGGGATATTGGTCCAGTGCGTGACGTTGTAGCGAGAAATCAGCCGGCCGGCGACTTCGCGGTCCCAGCGCGGCAGCATCACCACGGTGGCGCCGCTGTAGATGGGACCGTTCATGCCGTACTGCATGCCGGTCACGTGGAACAGCGGCAGCACCGACAGGATCACCGATTCCGCGCCGCTGCCCGACCACGTGCCGCCGCCCACCACGTTGTGCATCACCGAGCGGTGGGTATGGATGCACCCCTTGGGAAAGCCCGTCGTGCCGGAGGTGTACGGCATCACCGCCATGTCGTCGGGGCCGGCGGTGTGCGGGCCCGGCGCGTGGTTGGCGGCCATCGCGTCCGCCCATGCCGTGGCGCCGGCGGGCAGGGGATGGGTGGCGGTCAGCCAGGCAGGGGGCGCGTCTTCGGGATGCTCGTAGCTGGGCGGCAGCGCGTCGGCATACTGCGTGACCAGCACGTGGCGCAGCCGCTGGTCCTCGGGCAGCTCCTGGTTGGACTGCTCGACCGCGCCCGCCAGATCGGCGCTGCAGATGGCCACGCTGGCCCGGGCGTCGGTGATGTAGTGCTTGAACTCCTCGGCCCGGTTCATCGGATTGACCGGCACCACGACCGCATCCGCGCGCAGGATTGCGTAGTAGCTCAGGATGAACTGCGGGCAGTTCTGCATGTAGAGCAGCACGCGGTCGCCCTTGGCCACGCCGGCCTCCCGCTGCAGCCAGCCCGCCAGCGCCGTGGCCTGGGCCTCCAGGTCGCGGAACGTGATGGCATTGCCGAAGTAGCGGATCGCCGCCTTGTCCGCATAGCGCCGCGCCGAGACCTCCAGGTTGAACCACAGCGAGGTTTCCGGCAGGACGATCTCGGTCGGAAGGCGCTTGGGCCAGAACTGCATGTGCGGGCGCGCGGACTGTGGTGTCGGCATGAAGGTCTCCTCGGCGGTCTTTGCGACCTGGTCTCTGAAAGGTGAAAGGGCCAATATAACTGAACGACCGTTCTATTTGAAGGCCGGAACAACCCCAAAAGCGCCAGCAAGCGGCTGCCGCGCCGCGAAAGCCGGCCCGGGCCATCGGGCTACTTGTTTTGCGGCGCTCACGCCCCAAGGTAGACGGGAGAACATGCGCAAGGCACGGCGGCACCGCGCGCTTTGCGCCGGACCCATCCACAAGCGAGGCAAGAGATGACCGATGTAACGCTGCAGAATTTCGAGGCCGACGTCGTCGAGATGTCGCGCAAGATTCCCGTGCTGGTCGACTTCTGGGCGCCGTGGTGCGGACCCTGCCGCACGTTGGGCCCCATGCTGGAGAAGCTGGAAGCCGAGGCCGGCGGCAAGTGGAAGCTGGCCAAGGTCAACGTCGACGAGCACCAGCAACTGGCCGCGCACTTCGCGGTGCGCAGCATTCCCCATGTGATCGCCTTCGTCGACGGGCAGCCGGTGGACCAGTTCGTCGGCGTGCTGCCCGAGTCCGGCCTGCGGGAGTTTCTCGCCCGCATCCTGCCAAGCCCGGCCGAGGCCGCGCTGCATCAGGCGCGGGAACGGCTGGCGGCGGGCTCCCGGGACGACGCCCGCGCCGCCTTCCAGGCCGCGCTGGCGCTCGAACCGGGCTTCGATGAAGCGCGCCTGGAATACATCGCCTTCCTGCTCGACGGCAATGCGCTGGACGACGCGCAGGCCCAGTTCGAGATGCTCACGTCCCGGGCGCCCCAGCTGGACGGCCACGCGGCGGTGCAGACCCGGCTCGAAGCGATGCGCAATGTGGGCGATCTGCCGGACGAGGCCACACTGGCCCGGCGCATCGAGGCCGACCCGGCCGACCTGGCCGCGCGCCTGGATCTGGCGAAGCTGCTGGTGGCACGCCGCGACTACGAGCGCGCGCTGGAGCAGTTGATGGAGATCGTTCGGACCGACCGGACCTTCGAGGACGATATCGGCCGCAAGACCATGCTGTCCGTGTTCGATCTGATGGATGCGCCGGAGGCCGTGTCCCGGTGGCGGCGGCAGCTGGCCACGGCGTTGAACTAGCGGTATGGTTTGCGGGTGCCGCGACGATCTGGCGCCGTCACCCTCATCCCCGGCCCTTCTCCCGCTGGCGGGAGAAGGGAGCAACCCGCGCTAGGCCGGGGCTTCGATCAGCGTGAAGCCGTTCTCCCGCATATAGGCCACCATCGGCGCGTCCTTCTGCTTCACGTGCAGGTCGAACCAGCCTGACATCTCGGCCACCAGCCGGCGCCCGGTCTCGAAATCCTTCTCGTCGGCGACCTTGGCGCGCACCGCGTCGGCCACCTTCAGTACCTGCTCGTGTTCGGTCTTGTGGCAATGGCGCGGACCGAAGGCCATCGCTTCCATCCACGCTTCCTCCTGGCCGAAGTGGTAGCGGGTATGGTCGATCCATTCGTCCAGCGCGGCCAGGAAGGCGTCGTCGCCGGCGCGTGCGGCGGCGTCCAGCAACTGCACGAATTCGGCGTGAGTGGCGTCGGTCACGGGCTCGCCGAGGCGCAGGGTATCGGGCAGCGCGCTGCTGTCGGGCAGGTCGGGGTAATTCTGGGCGGTCATCGTCGTCGTGCCGGGATGCGGCTGGGTCAAGCCGCAAGGATACCGAATCGGCGGCGTCCGCGCGCCGGAACCGAGCAAGGTCCACGACGGCGGTATGCTGTCGCTTTTGCGCCGCGCAGGCGCCCAGCAGGCCATCCCATGCCCCGACTGATCTTTTTCTGCGGCCACGCCGGCACCGGCAAGACCACCCTCGCCCATCGCCTGATCGGCCCGCTGATGGAAGCCACCGGCGAACCGTTCTGCCTGCTCGACAAGGACACTCTGTACGGCCGCTACAGCGCGGCAGCCATGGCAGCCCTGACGGGCGACGCCAACGACCGCGACAGCCCGACCTATCTGGAGCATCTGCGCGACCCGGAATACCAGGGGCTGCTGGACACCGCCCGGGAGAATCTCGCACTGGGCATCAGCGTGATCGTGGTTGGGCCGCTGTCGCGCGAGGTGCGCGCGCACCGGCTGCACGATCCGGACTGGCTTGCGGCGCCGGCGGGCACCGAGGTCCGCATCGTGTGGGTCCATCTGCCCGAGGAGGAGGCCCGCGCCCGCATCGTGCGGCGGGGCAATCCGAACGACGCGTACAAGCTCGCGCACTGGGACGCCTACCGCGAGCGCCGCTTCATGCCGTCCGAGGCGGAATATCCCGAGCTGATCTTCTTCGAGAACCTGGCGCCGGGCGAGGACGACACCGGCCGGCTGCTGCGCGCGCTCGCCGCGTAAGGCGCCGTCAGATCGGCGGCTTGCCCGTCGCGATCGCGACGATCGCGGCCGAGGCGGCGACGAAGCCGAACACGGCGGTAACCGCCACCGACGAGCCGAAACCCGCGCAGGCCAGCCCCTGCGGACCCTGCGGGGCGGCCTGCCCCGCGCCGGCCGCGGGTGCCTCGTCCAGGTCGCAGGCCTGCTGGGCCGGCTCCGGATAGCGCAGCGGCTCGTCCGAATACACCGCGGCGATGCCCCACTTGCGGCGCAGGTCGCGCGGGAAGCCGTGCTTGGTGCGCATGTTCTGCCGCACCTTGGCCAGCAGCGGGTCCTGCACGGTGCGCGTGATATCGACGATGCGAACGCGTGTGGGATCGATCTGGCCGCCCGCGCCGCCGCAGGTGACGATGGGCACGCCCTGGCGATGGGCCCAGACCAGCATCGCGGTCTTGACCTTGGCTGCATCGATGCAATCGATGACGTAGTCGTGTCCTGCCAGCAGCGCCTCGACGTTGTCCACGGTCACGAAATCGTCGATCTGGCGCACCTCGCAGCGCGGATTGATCTGCACCATCCGCTCGGCCATGGCCTCGACCTTGGCGCGTCCGTAGGCATCGCCCAGCGCATGGATCTGCCGGTTGGTGTTGGACACGGCGACATGGTCCAGGTCTACCAGCGTGATCCGCCCGACCGCGTTGCGCGCCAGCGCCTCCGCCACCCAACTGCCCACGCCGCCCACGCCCACCACGCAGATGCTGGCCGCCTCCAGCCGGGCGAGTCCGTCCGCGCCATAGAGCCGGGCAACGCCGCCGAAGCGGCGGTGGTAGTCGTCGTCCTCCGGGCCCTCGTGCGGCAGCGCGGCGGGCAACTCCTCCAGCGTGGCGGCGGACTCGGCGGCTCCGGCGGGAGAAGAGGACAACGGCGACGGCGGGAAGGACGGTTCCGGGCTTCGGTTCGACATATCGGGATGGGCTGTGCGGGCGGCTCCTGCGCGGCCTTGCGGGCTCGTGGCGTGTCAGCCGCGCCCCGACAGGATTGCCGGGCGCGCAACTATACAATGGACTGAAGCCGGGTTCGTTCGCGGCATTGTCTCGCAGACCGCACGATATTGTCTGCGCCGACCGGAGTCGATTCATGTCCCTGGGCCGCAAGGCTGTTCTCTGGAGTGTGCTCACACCGCTGGTATTGATCGCGGTGCTGGTCGTGATCGTGCTGACGTTCGACTGGAACCGCCTCAAGCCCTGGTTGAACCAGAAGGTCAGCGACGCCATCGGACGCCCCTTCGCCGTCAACGGCGACCTGATCCTGACCTGGCGTCGCGCCCAGGGCGAAACCGGGTGGCGCGGCTGGGTGCCCTGGCCGCGGCTGTCGGCGCGCGACATCACCGTCGGCAATCCCGACTGGGCCCAGCAGCCGAACTTCGCCACCGCGCGCGAGCTGATCTTCGTGCTGCGCCCCCTGCCCCTGCTGCGCCGCGAGATCTCGCTGCCCTCCATTACCGTCGACGGCCCCGCCGTCGCGCTCGAGCGGCTGGCCGACAAGCGCAACAACTGGACCTTCGATACCCGCGACGACGAGGAAAAGGAGCCGTCGCGCTGGAGCCTGGACGTGGGGCGCGTGGTGCTCACGCGCGGCAACCTCTCGCTGGCGGACGCGGCCGAGAAGATCCAGCTGCGCGCCGACCTGGACACCATCGGAGACGCCGCGCTCTACGACAAGGAGCGCGACGGCGCGCTGACGCCGACGCCCGGCAGCGCACCGCAGGCCAGCGCCGCCGCCCCCGCCAGCGCCCCGGCGACGGCGCGCAACGGCAAGCCCAACTACGGCATCCGCTGGCGCGCCACGGGCAGCTACAACGAGGCCACCATCAACGCCACCGGCAAGACCGGCACCGTGCTGAGCCTGCGCGATACCGACGAGCCCTTTCCGCTGCAGGCCGACGTGCGGGTCGGCGCCACCCGCGCGACGATCGAGGGCACGCTGACCAACCCCGCCAAGCTGGCTGCGCTCGATGTGCAGCTGCAGTTGTCCGGCGACAGCATGGCCAAGCTCTATCCGCTCACCGGCCTGGTGCTGCCCGACACCCCGCCCTACGAGACCCGCGGGCGGCTGACAGCCAACCTGCAGAAGGGCGCCTCCGAATACCGCTATCACGGCTTTACCGGCCGGGTCGGCGGCAGCGACCTCGGCGGCTCGCTGACCTACCGCCAGCGCGAACCGCGCCCGCTGCTCAGCGGCGAACTGGTCTCCAGGCAGCTGCGCTTCGAGGACCTGGCCCCGCTCATCGGCGCCGATGCCAAGCCCGGCAAACCCGCCAAGGACAGCACGGTCAAGCAGCCGACCAACAAGGCGCTGCCAGTGGCACGTTTCCGCACCGAGCGCTGGGACAGCATCGACGCCGACGTCAAGTTCTCCGGCAAGCGCATCATCCGCGACGCCGACCTGCCGATCACCGACCTGGTCACGCATATCAAGCTCACCGACGGCGTGCTGCTGCTGGACCCGCTGAACTTCGGCATCGCCGGCGGCAACCTGGTCTCCACGCTCCGCCTGGACGGCAAGCGCGAACCGATGGGCGCGAACATCGACATGACCGCGCGCCGCATGAAGCTCAAGCAGCTGTTCCCGGAAGTGGAGTCGATGCGCGCCAGCGTCGGCGAGGTCAACGGCGCGGCGAAGCTGACCGCCACCGGCAACTCGGTGGCGGCCCTGCTCGGCAGCTCCAATGGCGAGGCCAAGCTGCTGGTGGAGAACGGCACCATCAGCAAGTTCCTGCTGGAGGCGATGGGCCTGAACGTGGGCAGCGTGGTGGTCGCCAAGCTGTTCGGCGACAAGCCCGTGCAGATCAACTGCGGCGTGGCCGACTTCGCGGTGGCCGACGGCGTGGCGCGCGCCCGCACCTTCGTGATCGACACGGAAGACGCCGTGATCACCGCCGAGGGCGCGGTCGACTTCGGCAACGAACGCCTCGCGCTCAAGATCAATCCCGATGCCAAGGGCCTGCGCATCTTCTCGCTGCGCTCGCCGCTGTATGTGGGCGGCACCATGAAGGATCCGCGCGTGAGCCCCGACATCGCGATCCTGGCCGCGCGCGCCGGCGGCGCGGTGGCGCTGGCGCTGGCGGCGCCGGTGGCGACCGCGGTGCTGCCGCTGATCAACCTGACCAATACCGAGGACAGCCAGTGCGGCAAGCTGCTGGCCGATGCCAAGAAGCGCCCTACCGCCCCGCCGCCCGGCAAGACCTATCGCGATCCCAAGGCCGGGCAATCCGCGGCCGGACAGCAGAAAGGCCCGAACCCTGCGCCGGCCGGCAGCAAGCCGGAGCAGGCCACGACGCCGTCGCCCTCCACGTCCCCGGCCCCGGCACGCCAGGGCGGCCCGTCGCGTCCGGCCAACGATCCGGGCATGTACCAGGGCGGTTGAGTGACGCGCTGGGCGGCTGCCCGCCCCGCGCACCGCTCCCGTCGCTCGCGGCCGACGCCTTTGCGCAACACTCCGTAGCCGATATGCCTCCGTGGCGATTTAATCGTTGTAGATCGCCCACGGCAGTCGCATAATTAAACGGCTGTTTACATCAATACGAAGAAACAACAAGAACGAGCGGGCATGCCGGTTTTCCGGCACAGCGCGCTTTTCGAGGCATGGCCGGCCCGCCCGGCCGCCTCCATCTTCTCTTTCCGTATCCGCACCGCATGACAACGATTCCTGCCACCGTCGCGCCGATCAGCTGGCTGATCGCGCTCACGGTGTGCAACCACGTGGCGTACAACGCCAGCCGCGTGGTGGTATCGCTGTTCGCCATTTCCCTGAAAGCCTCCACGCTGACGCTGGGCCTGCTGATGTCGCTCTACGCGGTATTGCCCATGCTGCTGGCGATCAAGTCGGGGCGCTATATCGACCGCATCGGGCCACGCAAGCCGATGACCGCCGGCTCGCTGATGGTGGTGGGCGGCACGCTGCTGCCTGCCATCTGGCCGGACATCGGCGCCCTGTACGTATCGTGCGCGCTGATCGGCGTAGGCTTCATGCTGGTCCAGGTGGCCATGCAACTGCTGATCGGCCAGGTCTCGACCAACGAGACGCGGCTGCGCAACTACACCTTCCACGCGCTGGGGCTGTCGGTGTCGGGCACGCTCGGGCCGGTGGCGATGGGCTATGTCATCGAGCATGGCGGCTACGCGCCGGCCTTCCTGTCGCTGGTGGCCGTCGCCATGGTCGGCCAGATCGGCCTGCAGCTGATCCGCAAGCGCCTGCCCGCGCAGGGCGGCAATGCGGCGCGCATCGCCATCGACGACGGCAGCCGCCGCTCGGCGCTGGACCTGTTCCAGTATCCCGAGCTGCGCGCGGTCTTCGTGGCCAGCGCCGTGCTGTCGGCCGCGTGGGACCTGCATGCCTTCCTGATCCCGATCCAGGGCACGCGCGTGGGGCTGTCGCCCTCGGCCATCGGCTGGGTGCTCGGCTCGTTCGCCATCGCCACCTTCGCCATCCGCGTCGCCATGCCGATGGTGTCGCGCCGGCTGTCCGAATGGAAGGTGATCCGCGCCGCGCTGATCGTGGGCGGCGCCGCCTACCTGGTCTACCCGTTCGTCGCCCAGTTCTGGCTGATGTGCTGCCTTGCCTTCGTGCTGGGTCTGGCGCTGGGCAGCGCGCAGCCGAACGTCATGAACATCCTGCACACGGCGTCGCCGAGCGGGCGCGCCGGCGAGGCGCTGGGCCTGCGCTCGGCCGTGCTCAATACCAGCCAGGTGGTGTGGCCGCTGACCTTCGGCGTGGTCGGCACCGCGCTGGGCATGCTGCCGATCTTTCTGTCGATGGCCGGCGCCATGGGGATGGCCGGCTATTATTCGCGCGGACAAACCCGCAAGCTGGGCCCGCCGGGCTGACGCGGCGCGCCCGCGATATCCCGATATGGGCGCGGGGCCTTGCGCTGGCGCAAGGCCGGCATGCGGCCCTTTCGCTATACTCCAGGCAGCTTCGGGCCGCCTGTCATCGCCAATCACGGCCGGTCAAGGCCAATCGCGCCGGCCCGCTCCCACCGATTCGCCATGAACCAACTCGCAGACCTTCGCCGCAGCTATGTCCTCGGTTCCCTGAACGAGGCCGACGTGGCGGCCGACCCCATCACGCAATTCGAACGCTGGTTCGACGAAGCCCTGAACGCCAAGCTGCCCGAGCCCAACGCCATGACGCTGGCCACCGTGGACGCGGCGGGCCAGCCCTCGGCCCGCATCGTGCTGCTCAAGGGCATCGACGCGAGCGGCTTCACGTTCTTTACGAACTACGAGAGCCGCAAGGGCGCGGATATCGCCGCCAATCCGCGCGCCGCGCTGCTGTTCCATTGGGTCCAGCTCGAACGCCAGGCGCGCATCGAAGGGGTCGTGGAAAAGGTCAGCGACGCCGAGAGCGATGCCTACTATGCCTCGCGTCCGCTGGGCTCGCGCCTGGGCGCCTGGGCATCCGAACAGAGCCGCGAAGTCGCGAACCGGGCCGTGCTGGAGCAGCGCGAGGCGCAGTTTCGCGAGAAGTTCGGCGAGGCGCCCCCGCGGCCCGCGCACTGGGGCGGCTACCGCGTGGTGCCGACCTGGATCGAATTCTGGCAGGGGCGCCCCTCGCGCCTGCACGACCGCATCGGTTACCGCCGCGAGGCGGACGGCAACTGGCGCATCGTGCGGCTGTCGCCCTGAGCCGCCCCGAACGATTTGACCCGAACGCCGGCGCCCCTGGGCCGGCGCGACCGCGCAACGCCGCGGTTTGACGTAAAGTAAAACGCGACCCGCATCCGCGGCGACGCGCCCGGGCAGGTGCCGCCTGCCACTGCTGTCAGTTCGAGAAGTATGCCGCCATCATCAGGAGGGAAGCCGCATGTTTTTCAAGCAAGCACTCGACACGCAACTGGACCGCTGGATCGCCGACCTGCGGAACCACGCCGACCTGCCCGTCAAACTGCGGCTGTGGAACGGCAATGAATACCCCCTGGGACGCTTCGAGCAACCCGCCGTCACGCTGACGGTGCGCGAGGCCGGGGCCCTGCCCCTGCTGCTCACGCCCAGCCTGGACAATCTGGGCGAGGCCTATGTCCAGGAAAAGATCGACCTGGAGGGCAAGCTTCCCGACATCATCAACGTCGCCTACGGGCTCTCCGGCACCGCGCGCCGGATGGCCGACGGCGCGCTGGCCAGGGTCGCCCGGCACTTCGCACACACCAAGCAGGACGACAAGGCGTCGATCGAATATCACTACGACGTCTCCAACGACTTCTACAAGCTCTGGCTCGACGAGAACATGGTGTATTCGTGCGCCTACTTCGAAGAAGGCAACGAAGACCTCGCCACCGCGCAGCTCAAGAAGATCGACCACATCCTGACCAAGATCCGGCTGCAGCCGGGCCAGACGCTGCTCGATATCGGCTGCGGCTGGGGCGCGCTGGTGATCCGGGCCGCCAGCAAGTTCGGCGCCCGCTGCGTCGGCATCACGCTGTCGCAGAACCAGTTCGACCTGGCCACCGAGCGCGTCAAGGCCGCCGGACTGGCCGACCGCATCGAGATCCGGCTGCAGGACTACCGCGACGTGTCCGGCACCTTCGACCGCATCACCAGCGTCGGCATGTTCGAGCATGTGGGCAAGGACAACCTGCCGGGTTACTTCCGCCGCATGCAGGAGCTGCTGTCCGAGGACGGCTACGCGATGAACCACGGCATCACCCAGCCCGATCCCGACAGCGGCATCGAGCCGATGGACGGCGCCCAGTTCATGGACCGCTATGTCTTCCCGCAGGGCGAGCTGCCGCATATCGGGCTGGTGCTGACCACGCTGCAGAAGGGCGGCCTGGAGGCGCTGGACGTGGAACTGCTGCGGCGCCACTACGCGCAGACCCTCACCCACTGGGCGGACAACTTCGAGGCGCGGGGCGACACCATCCGCGCCATGGTGGGCGAGAAGAAATACCGCATCTGGCGCGTCTACCTGGCCGGCTGCGCGCACGCGTTCGATACGGGAAAGATGTCGATCTACCAGGTGACCTGCCGCAAGGCGGGGCTGCCTTCGGCCACCATGCCGTGGTCGCGGCGCTATCTGTACGACCGGCCGGACGGCCACCAATTCGGCGCGCGTTGACCGACGACCTGTTCGCCGACCTTGCCGACAGCACGCCGCCCCAGCACGGGGCGGCGGCTCCCGCACCAGCGCCCATGGCGGACGCCAGCGCCCCGCGGCGCGGCAAGGCCGTCCAGCCGGTGCCACCCGATGCGGAACTGGCCGCGCTCGGCGCGCGGCTGCCGGCCAACCTGTTTCTCGGCACCTCGACATGGTCCTACAGCGGCTGGAACGGCATCGTCTACGACGGCGTCTATAGCGACAGCCTGCTCTCGCGCAAGGGCCTCGCGGCCTATGCCCGGCATCCGCTGCTGCGCTCGGCCGGCGTGGACCGCGGCTTCTACGCCCCCATTCCGCTGGCGGACTATCTGTCCTATGCGGGCCAGGTGCCGGGGGATTTCCGCTTTCTGGTCAAGGCACCGGCCAGCGTGTGCGATGGATGGCTGCGCAATCCGAGCGGCGCGGGCCGCCTCGTCAATCCGGCCTTCCTCGATGCGCAGATCGCCGCGCGTGACCTGATCGAGCCCGCCACCGCGGGCCTCGGCGCCAAATGCGGCCCCCTGCTGTTCCAGCTTTCGCCGCTCGGCACGCTGGCGCACGACAGCGCCGGCTTTCTCGCCCGGCTCGACGCCTTTCTGGCCGCGCTGCCGCCGCTGGACCCGGTCCTCGCGCCGCATGCCTGCTATGCCGTGGAACTGCGCGACCCAGACCTGCTGACGCCGCGCCTGATCAAGCTGCTGCGGGCGCGCGGCGTGCGCTTCTGCGCCGCGGCCCGCGAGCGCATGCCGCCGCTGGAACGACTCAAGCCAGCGCTGGCTTTACTGGACGAGGACACCCCCGGTCCGCTGGTGCTGCGGTGGATGCTGGGCGGGGGTCTGAGCTACGAGCAGGCGGAGGCGGCCTACGCCCCGTTCGACCGGCTCGTCGACGAAGATCCTCACACGCGCGGCGTGATCGCCGATCTGGTGGTGCATGCCTTGCGCGCGGGACAGCCCGCCTATGTGATCGTCAGCAACAAGGCCGAGGGCTCGGCCCCTCTGAGCTGCGTGCGGCTGGCCCGGGAGATCGCCGAGCGCCTGGACGCCTGAGGCGGCGGCATCTCCCGTTGCCGCCTCAGCGTGTCAGCGCACCAGCCGGTGCGCGAACTTTTCCCTGAACTTCGCCAGCTTGGGCGAGATCACGAAGGCGCAATAGCCCTGGTTGGGATGCTGCCGATAGTAGTTCTGGTGGTAGGCCTCGGCCGGCCAGTACGTCTGCTCCGGCTCGATGCGCGTCACCAGCGGCGCGTCGTACAGCCGCTGCTCGGTCAGCTCGCGCATCAGCGCCTCGGCGGTCTCGCGCTGCGCCGGCGAGTGCGGGAAGATCGCAGAGCGGTACTGCGTGCCGACGTCGTTGCCCTGGCGATTGAGCGTGGTGGGATCGTGCGTGGCGAAGAAGATCTCGAGGATCTCGCGGTAGCTGATCACCGCCGGATCGAAGGTCACGCGCACCACCTCCGCGTGGCCGGTCTCGCCGCTGCAGACCTGCTCGTACGTGGGATCGTCCACCTGGCCGCCGGTATAGCCGGACTCCACTTCCAGCACGCCCTGCACCTGCTGGAAAACCGCCTCGGTGCACCAGAAGCAACCGCCCCCAAGGGTGGCGACTTCGGTGCCTTCACGTCCTTGTTCCATACGATTTCTCCACAAGACTGCGACCATGGTCCGCACAGCATACGCGCGGACGGCGTCCGTCGCAGCGCTGTCGCGGGCAGACCACCGACATGGATGCGCGTGCGCCGTTTTGCAAGGGCGCATTGGCCGCCCTGCCCCTCAGCGTTCGCCCTGCCGCGCCTCCAGCATGGTGCGCAATTGCGGCTTCATGACCTTGCCCAGCGCGCTCTTGGGCAGCGCGTCGACCAGCACCACGTCCCTGGGCAGCTTGAAGCGGGCGATGCGCAGCGCCATGGTCTCGCGCAGCCGCGGCGCCGACAGCGCCGCCGGGTCCGCGCACGGCGCGGGCACGATGACGGCCACCGGCACCTCGCCCCAGCGCGGGTCCGGCAAACCCACCACGGCGCATTCCAGCACGCCGGGCAGCGCGATCAGCACGTTCTCGATCTCTGCCGGGTAGATGTTCTCGCCGCCCGAGATGATCATGTCCTTGGAGCGCCCGACCACTTCGACACAGCCTTCGGCATCGCGGCGCGCCAGATCGCCGGAGCGGAACCAGCCTTGCGCGAACGACGGATGGTCCGGCTGGCGCCAGTATCCCGTCATCACGTTGGCCCCCCGCACCCAGATTTCACCGACCTCGCCGTCGGCCACGTCGGCGCCCTCCCGCACCAGCCGCACTTCGGCCTCGGGCTGCGGCCAGCCGGCATGGCCGGGACGCGCCATGGCCTCCGGCAGCCGCAGCACCACCGATACCGGGCCGGTCTCGGTCGCGCCATAGACCTGGCCCAGCGGCACGCCGCGGGCGTGGAAGGCCGAGATATACGACAGTGGAATGGTGGACGAGCCGGCCATCACGCCGCGCAGCGACGACAGGTCGGCATCCGGCCAGCGTGGGTGCTCGAGCACCGCGCGCAGGGTGGCTGGCACCATCAGCGACAGCGAGGGACGGTCCCGCTCCACGCTATCGAACCAGGCCTCGGGCGAGAAGCGCTCGTGCAGCGTGACGCGGGCCCCGGCCAGCAGGGCCGGCACCGTCTGGATGCACAGCCCGCCCACATGGAACAGCGGCAGCACCGACAGCACGTGGTCGGCCGGGTCCATGTCGTGCGCCCACCAGCTCGCGCGCGCATTGGCCAGCAGGCCGGCCTGGCTGTGCATGGCGCCCTTGGGCTCGCCGGTGGTGCCGCTGGTGTAGACCAGCAGCAGCGGCGCGTCGTCAGGCACCGGCGCAAAGGCGCGGTCGGCGGGCGCGGGACTGTCGATCAGGCGGTCGATATGGGCGTGGCCTACCGCCGGAGAGGGTGACGGGGACGAGGAAGTCGACGGCGTGTCGGCTTGCAGGGCTTGCGCCAGGGCCTGCGCAGCCGCCTCGTGCGCGTCGTCGTGGAAGATCGCCCGCAGGCCGGCGTGGGCCGCGATGCCGCGCAGCTCGGGCACGGCCAGCCGGTGGTTCAGCGGCACGAACACGGCGCCCAGCCGCGCGCAGGCGAACAGCATCGCCAGTTGCAGGTCGTGGTTCAGGCAGAGCGTGGCGACACGGTCGCCGGCCCGCACGCCCCAGGTCGCCGCCAGATGCGCCGAGACGCGTTCGATGCGGCTCCACAGCTTGCCGTAGCCGAAGGTGCGGCCCGCGTAGTGCAACGCCGGCCGCAGCGGCGCGGTGCAGGCCAGCGCGTGCAGCGGACGCAGCAGCGCGCCTACGCTCTGCGCATCGACGTGGGGTCGGCCGCCCGCGCCGTCGCCGAGGCCACCGTGGCTGGTGCAGGACGCGCTCATTCGTCGCGCTCGCCGGCTTCGTACAGCGTCTCGCGGCCCATGCGATCCAGGATCAGCTCGGCAGTCCAGGGCAGCATCAGCGCGCCGCAGCGGGAATCGCGGTACAGCCGCTCCAGCGGCAGGTCCTTGAGCATCGACTGGCCGCCGCAGGTGCGGATGGCAAGGCGCGCGATATCGTTGGCGCCCTCCATCACGCTGTAGTGCGCCGCGTACAGGCGCAGCCGCTCGTCCTTGGAGGGATTGGGCTTCGCCTCGTGAATGACCCGCCAGAAGAGCGAGCGCATGGATTCGAGCTGGATGCGCATCTGCGCCACCGCGATCTGCTTGGTCGGATACATCCGCCGCTTGACCGGCGGCTGCCCCGGCACTTCGCCGCGCAGGTACTGCACGGTGAAATCGTACGCGGCTTGGGCCACGCCGAGGTAGGTGGGCGAGAGCGTGAAGAACATCGCCGGCCAGGTCTGCGCGGCCTTGTAGTAGACCCCGCGTGGCATCAGCTGCTCATGGTCCGCCACGAACACGTCCTTGAGCAGCAGCGTGCGCGAGACCGTGCCGCGCATGCCCATCGGATCCCACTCCCCCGTTACCGTCAGGCCCTCTGCCGTGCCCGGCACGGCGATATAGAGCGTGTCGCGCATGTCCGGATGCTGGTCGCCGCGGTCCTCGGTGCAGAGGATGCCGTAGTAGTCGGCCGCTCCGGACAGCGAGGCGAAGATCTTGCGGCCATTGAGCACCCAGCCCCCGTCGACCTTGCGCGCGGTGGTGCCGAAGGGGGCCTTGCCCGCTGCCGCGGCCGAGCCTTCCGAGAACGGCTGGGCGTAGACCGCGCCCTGGTTCACCACGCGGTCGAAATGCAGTTCGCGCCGGGCCTCGTGCTCCGTGCGCTGCTCCGGCGTCATCGCGATCCCGTCGGCCAACATGCCGGTCCACATGGTCGAGCAGATATGCATGTTGTACGTGAGCGCGGTGGCGCCGCAGAAACGCCCGATCTCGGCGCCGACCATGCAGTAGGTGGCGAAGTCCGCGCCCTCGCCGCCGAAGGCACCCGGCACGCACAGTGCCAGCAGGCCCGCCTCGCGCAGGTCGTCGTAGTTGGCGAACGGGAAGCTCGCCTCGCGGTCCCACTTCGCGGCGCGCGCCGCGAAGCGCTCGCGGCCAAGCGTGTTGGCCAGGCGCAGCAGCCGCTGCTGGCTTTCCGTGAAGTCGGCCTGGCCGACGGCGGGTACGAAATCAAGGGGCATGGTGGCGTCCTTGGAAGGAGGAATGTCCGGCGGTCCGACACGGCCGCCGGGTGTGGTGAACGGTGGCTAGGCGGCGGGCGATAGAGGAAAACGCCGCCGCAGGAAGCCGAGCATGGCGTCGTTGAACGCCACCGGCCGCTCCATGCAGGCCAGGTGGCCGACATCGGGCAGGCACTGGTATTCGGCCCCGGGAATGCGCTCGGCCATGCGCTGCATCACCGCGGGCGCGGCATTGGCATCGTGCTCGCCGGCCAGCGCGAGCACCGGTACGGCGATGCGTGGCAGCTCGTCGCGCCGGTTGAATTGCACCAGCGCATGCAGCGCGGCGCGGTAGGTGGCGGGCGGCACCGCCGCCATCACCGACGTGGCGAAGGCCACCGCGTCGGCATCCGCGTTGGGCGCGACCATGCCGCGTACCAGTCCCGCGGCCATCTCGGCCATCGTCTTGCCGGCGTCCAGCGGCGCGGTGCGGGCCGCGATAAAGCCCTGCTGCCACTGGCCATCGGCCTTGCCGAAGGCCGGCGAGGTGCCCGACAGCAGCATGCCGGCTATCGCCTGCGGCGCGCGGGCATAGGCCTCCTGCGCGACCATGCCGCCCATGCTGTGGCCGACCAGCACCACGCGGCGGCCGGCGGCGTGCTCGGCCTCGAGCACGGGCACCAGGGCTTCGGCCAGCCCGGCGAAGTCGTAGGGCGCGATCATCGCGCTGTCGCCATAGCCGGGCATGTCCCAGGCCACCGCGCGGTAGCCGGCCGCCGCCAGCGCGTCGAGCTGGGCCGGCCAGCCGGCCTTGCCGCCGCCGATGCCGTGCAGCAGCACCACGGCGACCGGGCCATCGCCAGCGGCGAGCGTGGCGATGCCGTTCGGATGGCGTACCGTGGTGGCGGCCGCCGATGGGAGGATCATGTTCATGACCGTGCCTCCACCAGCACGCCCGCCTCCACCTCGGCGGCGCCGTCCAGCGTCACGGTGCAGTTGCGCAGCGGCAGGTCGAAGTGGCCCAGCGTATGCCGTCCGGCCACCTCGTTGGCCCCCGTCGAATAGAGGAAGTTGCCCGCGAAGGCGCGCAGCTCGGTGCCGTTGCAGTCGCGCTTGTCGTAGAAGGTCATCGCGTCCCAGCGCGCCCGCGGATTCATGCCCCAGCCCACGTGCGAGACCGCGTAGGCATCGCGGTTGCCTTCCCGGTCCGCCCACGCCGCGTAGTAGCCGCGCATCATGTCCGCGTCCATCCCGTGCCCTTCGATGCCGACGATATAGTCGTCCTCGATATGGCAGACGATGGTGTCGCGCAGATAGGTCTTGAAGGTCAGGTTGACGTCCCCGGGCGCGAGCACCAGCGTGCCGTTGACCTGCCGCGCCGCCGGAAAGGCCAGGCACAGGCCGCCGGGCCAGTGGGCCACCTGCCCCGGCTTGTTGCAGTAGCCCCAGACGCCGCCCACGCGCGCTTGCTCCAAGCCAATACGCAGCTCGGTGCCGGCGCTCGAATGCACGCGCATCTCGGCCGCGCCGCGCAGCCGCTTCATCGCGGCGCGCACGGACGCCTCCAGCGCAGGGTCCGGCACGCAGCGTTCCAGGATCTCGGGATGTTCGTTGCTGACCATCAGCAGGCGGGGCACGACGCCGTCGGCGCCCTGCAGGATGCGCGGCAGTTCGCGCGCGTGCAACAGGCCCTCGACGGTGCAGTCCAGCACCAGGTGGCAGCGCGCCAGCGCGGCCACCACGGGGGCCAGTTCCTGCAGCGCATCGCTGGCGCCGGTCGAGCGCACGGGCGCGGGCGCGGACAGCGCGGGACTCGGCACGCGGATGCGGACCGGCGTGGCGCCGAGCGCCTGCACGGCCAGTTCGGCCAATTCCACGTTGACCGGGCGGGATTGCGACTCCGTTACAATCCCCACCACTTCGTTGCGCGCCAGGCCGCACAGCTGCAACGTGCGCTGGAAGGCCGCAAGCCAGCGGTGTTCGATTTGCTCGATGAGCATCTTGTCTCCTCCCGGGGCGATCGCGGCCACGTGCCCGCGGCCTTGCCCGGCGTCAGGCCGTCTACCGGCGCGCTTCCGATTCCGCTTGTGATTCTGGTGTGTGGCGGAAATAATATATGAAATTTCATGGATCCTAGCGATCCCCGCGCTATGGGAATGCTCGACGCAAACCACCCTGGCCATGGCCAGGCCGCCGCTCCGGACTTCGATGCCCTGCACTTCCGGCGCACCCTGTCCCAGTTCGCCACCGGCGTGACCGTGATCACCACCCGCGCGGTCGGGCCCACCGCGGAGGACGCACCGTTCGTCGGCATCACCGCGAGCTCCTTCAATTCCGTGTCGCTGGACCCGCCCCTGGTGCTATGGAGCATGGCCACCCGCGCCAACAGCCTGCCGATGTTCCGCGACGGTTCGCACTACATCGTCAATGTCCTGGCGGCCACGCAACTGGACCTGTGCCAGCGCTTCGCGACGCTCAAGGGCGACCGCTTCGCCGGCGTGGACTACCACCTCTCCGCCACCGGGCTGCCCGTGCTGGCCAATGCGCTGGCGTGGTTCGAATGCCATAACCGCAGCCGCTACGACGAGGGCGACCACGTGATCTTCGTCGGAGAAGTCGAGCGCTGCGGCATCCATGACAATGGCGGGCCGCCGCTGGTGTTCCAGGACGGCCAGTTCACCACCACCTGCCCGCTGGGCAAATGAGCGCGCGGCGCGGCTCCGCTGCGGCGACGCGCGCGGGTGCCTCGCAGCCGCTCACTTTTGTCGACGGGTACCTGCCCTATCTGCTGGCGCGCGCCAGCCATCTGGTGTCGGGCGAATTCCATCGCCAGGTCGAGGCCGCGGGCCTGTCCGTGCCGGAATGGCGCGTGCTCGCCACGCTGGCCGACCGCGCCGACTGCACCGTCGGCGCCCTGGCCGACATCACGCTGACCAAGCAACCCACGCTGACCAAGCTGATCGACCGCATGGCCGCGGCCGGCCTCGTGGAGCGCCGCCGCGACGGCGCCGCCGACCGCCGGCATGCGCTGGTCTCCATCACCGGCGCGGGCCGCGCCCGCGCGCTCCCGCTGATGGCGCTGGCCGCCGAACACGAGCGCGAGGTGCTGGCGGTGTTCGGCGCCGCCGAAGGCGATCATCTGAAGGACGTGCTGCGGCGCCTGATCGCACTGCACGGCCCGGGCTAGGGCGCCGTCCCGTCCTTGATCAGCCCGAGCGGCGAGCCGCCCGTCTTGATCTTCTGCAGCACGATGTTCGAGCGGATATCCATCACGCCCGGGGTGCGGTACAGCCGGTTGACGATGAAATCCGAGTAGTGCTTCAGGTTGCGGGCCTGCACGCGCAGGATGTAGTTGCTGTCGCCGGTGATGATGTACGCCGTCATCACCTCCGGCCATGACTGCACGGCGGCATTGAAGCTGTCGTGCCAGCCCTCCACATCGTGCCGCATCGACACCTGCACGATGGCCTCGATCTCCAGCCCCAGCGCCTCGGCATCGAACCACGCCCGATAGCCGCCGATGATGCCGCTCTCCTCCAGCAGGCGCACGCGCCGCAGGCAGGCCGACGGCGATAGCGCCACGCGCTCGGCGAGGTCCTGGTTGCTGATGCGGCCGTTGTCCTGCAAGCAGCCGAGAATGCGCAAGTCGATGGGGTCTAGTGTCATGTTGAAGAATATTTCGCGATTACGCACTCAGCTGCAATGTTATGCGAAATATCACGCGTGCGGCGCCGCGATTCGCAAGCCTCTTGCCCCGCTTTTTTACTATCATGCGAGGGCGGACCGCGTCGGTCCGCAACGTTATCGCATCGCCGTTCGACCGCCCCGCTCCATGACCTCCACCGCCCGCCGACTCTGGGATATCACCCCGCCAGTCTCGCCGCAGACCCCCGTCTGGCCCGGCGACACCGCCTTCCGGCACGAGCCGGCGTGGCAGATGGACGAGCACTGCCCGGTCAACGTCGGGCGCATCACGCTGTCCCCGCATACCGGCGCGCACGCCGATGCGCCGCTGCACTACGCGGCCGATGGCGCGCCCATCGGCGACGTCGCGCTGGAACCCTACCTCGGGCCCTGCCGCGTGATCCATTGCATCGGCGCGGCGCCCGCCGTGCAGCCTGCACAGATTGCCCATGCGCTCGACGGCGTGCCGCCGCGCGTGTTGCTGCGTACCTACGCGAAGGCGCCGACGGGGCACTGGGATCCGTCGTTCTGCGCGGTGGCGGCCGACACCATCGCCCTGCTGGCCAGCCACGGCGTGCGGCTGATCGGCATCGACACGCCGTCGCTGGACCCGCAGGAATCCAAGACCATGGACGCGCACCGCGCCGTGCGCGCGCATGGCATGGCGATCCTGGAAGGCATCGTCCTGGACGACGTGCCCGCGGACGACTACGAGCTGATCGCGCTGCCGCTCAAATTCGCCGGGCTCGACGCGAGCCCGGTGCGCGCGGTGCTGCGCAGCCTGACCTGAACCACCGGGCGCGGCCATACCGTGCGCCTGCCATCCATGCCCAACCCCGTTTTCCGCTCATGACCGACTCCACCCGCGAGCACTACGTATCGCTCGACCACCAGGACCCGCTGCGCGAACTGCGCGCGCATTTCGCGCTGCCCGACGGCGTGATCTATCTCGATGGCAACTCGCTGGGCGCCCGCCCCCGCGCGGCCGCGGCACGCGCGGCCGCCGTGGTGCAGGAAGAATGGGGCACCGGGCTGATCCGCAGCTGGAATACCGCGGGCTGGTTCGAGCTGCCGCGCCGGCTCGGCAACCGGCTGGCGCCGCTGATCGGCGCGGGCACCGACGAGGTCGTGGTCACCGATACCACCTCGATCAACCTGTTCAAGGTGCTGGCCGCCGCGCTGCGCGTGCAGGCCGCGCGCGACCCGCGCCGCAAGGTCATCGTCTCGGAGGCCAGCAATTTCCCGACCGACCTGTATATCGCCCAGGGCCTGGCCGATCTGCTGCAGCAGGGCTACACGGTGCGCCTGGTGGACGCGCCCACGGAGATCGACGCCGCGGTGCGCGAGGACACCGCCGTGCTGATGCTGACGCACGTCAACTACAAGACCGGCGAGATGCTGGACATGGCCTCGTACTCCGAACTGGCGCATGCGCGCGGCGCGCTCGCGGTCTGGGACCTGGCCCACTCGGCCGGCGCGGTGCCCGTGGCGCTGAACGCTGCCGGCGCCGACTATGCGGTCGGCTGTACCTATAAATACCTGAACGGCGGCCCCGGCTCGCCGGCCTTCCTGTGGGTCGCGCCCGCGCTGCGCGACGCGTTCTGGCAGCCGCTGTCGGGCTGGTGGGGCCACGCCGCGCCGTTCGCGATGGAGCCGCAATACCGGCCGCAGAACGGCATCGCGCGCTATCTGTGCGGCACGCAGCCGATCACCTCGCTGGCGATGGTCGAGTGCGGGCTGGATGTGTTCGCGCACACCGATATGCAGGCCCTGCGCGCCAAGTCGCTGCAACTGACCGATGCGTTCATCGCGCTGGTGGAGGCCCGCTGCGGCCATCATCCGCTCGCGCTGGTCACGCCGCGCGAACACGCGCGCCGCGGCAGCCAGGTCAGCTTCACGCACCCGCAAGGGTATGCGGTGATGCAGGCGTTGATCGAGCGCGGCGTGATCGGCGACTATCGCGAGCCGGGCATCATCCGCTTCGGCTTCACGCCGCTGTACACCAGCTTCGCCGAGGTGTGGGACGCGGTGGAAGTCCTGCGCGATGTGCTCGACAGCGGCAGCCACGAGGCCGCGCGCTTCCAGACGCGCGGCGCGGTGACCTGAGGAGACGGCGATGAACCGCAATGACGCCACGAAGATGGGCAACGATATCGCCGGGCCGGATGACGCCGCCCAGGGCTGTCCCATGTCCGGCGCACGCAAGGCACAGGACTGGCATGGCGCGCAGATGGATTTCGCCCGCGACATGAGCTATGGCGACTACCTGCACCTGGATGAGATCCTCGACGCCCAGCATCCGCTGTCGCCGGACCACAACGAGATGCTTTTCATCGTCCAGCACCAGACCACCGAGCTGTGGATGAAGCTGATGCTGCACGAGCTGCGCGCCGCGCGCGAGAGCGTGAAGCAGGACCAGTTGCCGCCCGCGTTCAAGATGCTCACGCGGGTGTCGCGCATCATGGACCAGCTGGTGCAGGCGTGGAACGTACTGGCCACGATGACGCCGCCCGAGTATTCGGCGATGCGGCCCTACCTCGGCATGTCGTCGGGCTTCCAGTCCTACCAGTACCGCGAGATCGAATTCATCCTCGGCAACAAGAACGCCGCCATGCTGCGCCCGCATTCCCACCGCCCCGAGCATCTGGCGCTGGTGCAGCAGGCGCTCGCCACGCCGTCGCTGTACGACGAGTCGATCCGCCTGATGGCGCGCCGCGGCTTTGCCGTCGATGCCGCCTGCGTCGAGCGCGACTGGAGCCAGCCGGCCGGCTACAACGCCAGCGTCGAGGCGGCGTGGCTCCAGGTCTATCGCGATCCGCGGGCGCACTGGGAGCTGTACGAGCTGGGCGAAAAACTCGTGGACCTGGAGGATGCCTTCCGCCAATGGCGCTTCCGCCATGTCACCACGGTCGAGCGCGTGATCGGCTTCAAGCGCGGCACCGGCGGCACCGAGGGCGTCAGCTATCTGCGCAGGATGCTGGACGTGGTGCTGTTCCCGGAGCTGTGGAAGCTGCGCACGGACCTGTAGGCTCGGCCGGCCACCCGGGGCCGGCTACCTTGCGCCCGGGTCGGACAGCCGCGCCGCCAGCGCCCGCAGCGCGGGCGCCAGCTTGTCGTGGAAGACCGACTCCTCCAGCGTCCCGTACGAGGTGCTGCAACTGAGCATGTGCACCTCCTTCTCGCCCACCGGCCGGAACGCCACCGCGCACGCGTGAATGGCCGGATGCCAGTCGCGGAACGAACCGGCATAGCCGCGTTCCGCCGCTTCGGCCACGGCCGCGCGCGCGGCTTCCTCCTGGGCCTTCCATTGCTCCGGATAGGCTTGCGCGAACTCCGCGTACATGCGCTCGCGCCGGGCCGTCGGGAGCGCTGCGAGGTAGGCCCGCCCCATCGAACTCGATACCAGCGACAGCCGCGAGCCCACCCCCAGGCCCAGCATCACGCCGGCATCGTTGCGGATCGACTCCAGATAGATCACCTCCATGCGCTCGCGCTTGCCCAGCGACACCGAGACCCCGTAGGCCTGCGCGAAGGCGAGCATATGCGGCCGCGCCAGCGTGACGACATCCGAGGCCGACAGGTAGGCGAAGCCCAGCGCCAGCACGCCCGCGTCGAGCGCGTATTTGCCGAGGCTCTCGTCGTAGCGCAGATAGCCCAGTTGCACCAGCGTGCCGGCCAGCCGGCTGACGGTCGCCTTGGGAAATCCCGTGCGGCGCACGAAGTCCTGGTTGCCGAGCATGGCCTCCCCGGTGCGGAAGCAGCGCAGCAGTTCCAGCCCCCGCGCGAGCGCGGTGACGAAGTTCGGATCGCTGTCGCGCGCCGCGCGTTCCGGCGCGTCCGCCGGGGCCGCGGCGGTGGTGTTCGGGGTCGGCAAGTTTGCGCTCCTGGGCGGCTGGTGGGATGTCCGCTTCGCCCCGGCGATGCAGGGTTCCCCCTGTTGCCGGACGAAGGCTTTGCGCTATACTAGCCCATCGGAACAAGGTTCCGCAATGCGGAACTATCCAGATGCCGGAAAGCGCGCCCCGCCGCGCCTCCCCAGAATATCGGGACGGACCATGGCCGACGCCTCGTCCCGCCTCGCCGCTCACGCTCTACCGAAGGAGACCTCCATGGCTGCCAACGCCGAATTCCACTGGGCCGACCCGCTGTTGCTCGATCAGCAGCTCACCGCCGACGAACGCATGGTGCGCGACGCCGCCGCGGCGTACTGCCAGGACAAGCTGATGCCCCGCGTGCTCGAGTCGTTCCGCCACGAGACGACCGATGCATCGATCTTCCGCGAAATGGGCGAACTGGGCCTGCTCGGGCCGACCATTCCCGAGCAGTACGGCGGCCCCGGCCTGAACTACGTGGCCTACGGACTGATCGCGCGCGAGGTCGAGCGCGTCGATTCCGGCTATCGCTCGATGATGAGCGTCCAGTCGTCGCTGGTGATGGTGCCGATCTACGAGTTCGGCAGCGACGCGCAGAAGGAAAAGTACCTGCCCAAGCTGGCCACCGGCGAATGGATCGGCTGCTTCGGCCTGACCGAGCCGAACCATGGCTCCGACCCGGGCTCGATGGTCACCCGCGCGAAGAAGGTCGACGGCGGCTACGAGCTGTCCGGCGCCAAGATGTGGATCACCAATTCGCCGATCGCCGACGTCTTCGTGGTGTGGGCCAAGCTGATGGGCGAGGACGGCAAGGAAGCCATCCGCGGCTTCATCCTGGAGAAAGGCTGGAAGGGCCTGACCGCCCCGGCCATCCACGGCAAGGTGGGCCTGCGCACCTCCGTCACCGGCGAGATCGTGATGGACCAGGTGTTCGTGCCGGAGGAAAACCTGATGCCGGGCGTGTCCGGCCTGAAGGGTCCGTTCACCTGCCTGAACTCCGCGCGCTACGGCATCGCCTGGGGCGCGCTCGGCGCGGCCGAGTTCTGCTGGCACGCGGCCCGCCAGTACACGCTGGACCGCAAGCAGTTCGGCCGCCCGCTGGCCGCCAACCAGCTGATCCAGAAGAAGCTGGCCGACATGCAGACCGAGATCACGCTGGGCCTGCAAGGCTGCCTGCGCCTGGGCCGCATGAAGGACGAAGGCACCGCCGCGGTCGAGATCACCTCGATCATGAAGCGCAATTCGTGCGGCAAGTCGCTCGACATCGCCCGCGTCGCGCGCGACATGCTCGGCGGCAACGGCATCTCGGACGAGTTCGGCGTGATCCGCCACGTGGTGAACCTGGAGGTGGTCAACACCTACGAGGGCACGCACGACATCCACGCGCTGATCCTCGGCCGCGCCCAGACCGGCATCCAGGCCTTCTTCTGAGCGCGCCATGAAAAAGGCCCGGCGGCAAGCCGGGCCAAACACACTACCAAGGAGACGACGGGCGAGCCCGTCGTTGACAACACCGGTACGCCGGCCCGCTTACTTGTCGGGCTGGGGCGTCATCCGCAAGTAAGGCCGCACGGCCTTGTAGCCCTTCGGAAACTTCTGCTTGATCACCTCTTCGTCCTTCAGCGACGGCACGATCACCACATCGTCGCCCTGCTGCCAGTTGCCCGGCGTGGCCACGCTGTGGTTGTCGGTCAGTTGCAGGGAGTCGATCACGCGCAGGATCTCGTTGAAATTGCGCCCCGTGCTGGCGGGGTACGTAATGATCAGGCGCACCTTCTTCTTCGGATCGATGACGAACAGCGAACGCACTGTCAGCGTCTCGTTGGCGTTCGGATGGATCATGTCGTAGAGTTGGGACACCTTGCGGTCGCCGTCGGCCAGGATCGGGAAATTGACGGTGGCGTTCTGCGTCTCGTTGATGTCCTTGATCCATTCCTTGTGCGATTCGACCGGGTCGACCGACAAGGCGATGGCCTTGACCCCGCGCTTGGCGAACTCGTCCTTGAGCTTCGCGGTCAGCCCCAGCTCCGTGGTGCAGACCGGCGTGAAGTCGGCCGGATGCGAAAACAGGACGCCCCAGCTGTCGCCGAGCCATTCGTGGAAACGGATACGGCCTTCGCTCGAATCCTGCTCGAAGTCGGGCGCGATATCCCCCAGACGTAGTGCCATGATTTGCCTCCTGTTCGGTTGAATGAAACCAGTCTATTCCGATTGCGACGGAACCCAAACAACTATAAAGTCACTACAAAATCACTCGAAGTCATTAGGACCGCTCGCCGGCAGCCTTCCTTCACCGACGTGCCCTGCATCGCCGGCCGGTTGTCTTGCGAGATTCCCACGTTCGAGCGTCGCCGGATGCCGAGGCCAGGGCTTCAGCTTTTGCGCGACAGCGCCGATGTCCTACAAGCCTTGTAGGACTCCGCGTCTTGAAACCTTTGCGCCTCCCCGCATATCCTACTCAGGAATGCACTCAAACGTGGTACGGACTGCGAGGAAGGCAAAATGGAACAATCTGAAACCACCGCCCGCAACCAGGAGAAACTGATGAGCGATGTCAAAACCGTCCTGACCGACGCCGAAGAACTGTTGAAGCAGGCCGCTTCGACCACCGGCGAAAAGGCAGCAGAATTGCGCGAGCGCGGCATGGGCCTGCTGAAACAGGCCAAGGAAAAAGCGCAGGACCTGCAGGACGCGGTCGTCACGAAGAGCAAGGCGGCAGCCCGCGCCACGGACGACTATGTGCACGACCACCCCTGGCGCGCCGTCGGTGTGGCGGCCGGCGCCGGCTTGTTGATCGGCCTGCTGCTCAATCGCAAGTAATGGCAACCGCCTGGACCTTCGGCACCGGCCGATGCGTCCAGGAACGGCGATCCCGGGGGCTTTGCCCCGCCGGACGCCAGTCGGATCTGCATGGGGAGCGCCCGGGGGCGCTCCCACCCTCTGCGAAGTCCCGGCCCGCCGCCCGTAGTGCGCCGGAGAGCCTCACAGCATCCATCTCACGAGCCGGAACCGCATGATCGAATCCACCTCCCCCAAGTTGTTCGAGTCGCTACGCAACCTCGGCGGCTCGATCCTGGCCATGGTGCAGACGCGCCTGGAACTGGCCACCGTGGAACTCGCCGAGGAGCGGGTTCGCCTGATGAAGATCGCGCTGTACGGCCTGTTCGGCCTGCTGCTGTTCGGTCTGGCGCTGATCACGCTCACACTGCTGCTGATCATCGTGTTCTGGGATTCGTACCGGCTTCATGCGCTGGTCGCCATCGCGGCGGTCTACATCGTTGGTGGCGTCATCTGTCTGCTGGTCGCGCGCAACCTCGTGAAGAGCGCAACGCCGCTGTTCGAGGCTACGCTGGCCGAGCTGGAGAAGGATCGGGAGAGCCTGCGCAAATGAATTCCACCGACACCCCGCGCGATACCAGCGCCAGCCTCAACGCCCCGCCGACCGCCGCCACTGACCTGCCCCGTTCGGTTCGCCTCACGCGCGAGACCCATCTCCCCCTCGACGTCCGCAAGGAATTGCTGATCACGCGTGCCGCGCTGGAACGCTACGACTGCACCCAGGCGCTGCACGACGTCAAGGACGGCGCGCGCCGCATCACCCGCCTCGGTACCTGGCTGCCCCGCTTCCTGTGGGCGCCCCGCATGGACAGGCCGCAATCCTGGTTCAAGCTGCTCGGTCTTGCCAAGAGCTATCCGGTGCTGAGCTCCGGCCTGTCGCTGGCCTTGCCCCTGCTGCGCCGCACGCCGGTCCTGCGCTGGTCGTGGAAGCTGTCGAAGGTCGGCATCGCCGCCGGCGCCGGATACTGGCTCTACAGCACCTGGCGCGCCGCGAAGCGTGACCGCCATGACGTGCCGGTACCGCGCAGCGCGGCGGCGACCGTCGGCCCCGATCCTCGCATCACCACGCCGGTGGCGCCGGTCCAGCCGGATACCGGTTTCCGCGACCCGCTGGTACGATAAGCGCCCCGCCGCCATCAAGGACGGGACCGGCTTGCCGGTCCTCGCGGCACTCCGGTCGCGCCGCGGCGGCATGACACACGGATCCCTATGTACCAGAAGGCGTTCTATATCCTCCTCGCGGTGGTCACCCTCGCGTTCTTCTGGGTGCTGCGGCCATTTTTCGGCGCGGTGTTCTGGGGCACGATCCTCGCCATCCTCTTCACCCCCCTGAATAACCGGATCAAGCGGCAGCTGCGCGGCCGGGCCAACTCGGCCTCACTGATCACGCTGGTGCTGTGCCTGCTGATCGTGGTGCTGCCGCTGACGGTGGTGACCGGTTCGCTGGTCAACGAAGGCAGCATCGTCGTCCAGCAGATCCGTTCGGGCGAAATCCACTTCGGCGCGTATTTCGAGCAGGCCGTGCGTGCCCTGCCCGCTCCGATCAGCGCCGCGCTATCGCGGCTGGGCCTGGCCGACATGGCTGCCGTGCAGGGCAAACTGGCCAGCGCGGCCGGCGAGGCGAGCCAGTATCTCGCGACCCAGGCGCTCAGCATCGGACAGAACACCGCCCAGTTCGTGATCAGCTTCGCGATCATGCTGTACCTGCTGTTCTTCCTGCTGCGCGACGGCGCGACCATCTCGCGCCATATCCGGCAGGCCATCCCGCTGAGCGAGGAACACAAGCAGCATCTGCTGCGCAAGTTCACCGCGGTGATCCGCGCCACCGTGAAGGGCAATATCGTGGTGGCCATCGTCCAGGGCGCGCTGGGCGGCCTGATGTTCTGGGCGCTGGGCATCCAGGGCGCGGTGCTGTGGGGTTTCGTGATGGCCTTCCTGTCCCTGCTGCCCGCGGTGGGCGCGGGGCTCATCTGGGGGCCGGTGGCGATCTACTACCTGCTGATCGGCGTGACATGGAAGGCCGTCGCCGTGATCGCCTTCGGCGCGCTGGTGATCGGCGCGGTGGACAACGTGCTGCGCCCGATCCTCGTCGGCAAGGACACCAAGCTGCCCGACTGGGTGGTGCTGATCTCCACGCTGGGCGGCATGGCGCTGTTCGGCTTGAACGGCTTCGTGATCGGACCGCTGATCGCCGCGCTGTTCATTGCCAGCTGGGACCTGTCCGCATCGATGCGCGGCTCGGCGCCGGCGGTGCAGCCGAGCAATGGCGGCGCGACCGCGGACCATCCGGCCCGCGTTCCGCTGCCACGCGACAAGCCGGACGGCGGCGCCTGAATCCGCCGCCGCGGGGATCCACCCCCGCGGGCGACCCGCTTACGAGGCGCCGACCGGCCGCAATTCACCCTGCCACAGCTCGGCCCGCACATCGAGCTCGAAGTCGCCCTGCGTGGCCTTGGCGTAGAGATTGTCGCGGATGACCTGGCCGATCGCGACGCGGCACAGCGGTTCGACGCCCATCGCCGCCACCGAAGGCAGGTCGGCCTCGTTGGCCCGCACGCTGAAGGAGCGGCGGCCATCGCCGACGAAGCTGGTGAAGCGCACCGTTCTCGGGTGGTCCGCGTCGATGAAGCCGACGGTCACATGGTACGCAATGCCCTTGCCCGCGCCGGGCAAGGTGCAGAGAAAGCTCGAATCGACACAACGCTGAGTCATCCTGTTGTTCTTCCCGTTGGCAACTGGCTATTCGTTTTCGCGGCACGTTTTCGCGGCACGTATCCACTGCGTGTCCCGGCCCGCGCCCCGGCCACGGCGCAAGCCCGCGTTGATGTTCCGTTTCGGCCTCAAGCCACCGACAGATCGTCCACCACGAGCACGATCACGCCGTCTGCTCCGCTGCGCTCGCCCAGCAGGCCCAGGCGGCCGCGCAGCACGCGGTCCAGCGCGCGCTGCTGCTGGCACAGCGTCGACCGGTCGCAGGCCGACCAGTGCCGCAGGATATGGGCGGAAAACTGGATTTCCAGCGTCCGCGCCGCCCAGGCCCGGCTGTCGCCATCGGGAATCTGCCAGTTGGCCCGCACGCTGCAAGGGCCGGACGACCATGCCCGAATGTCCTGGCCGGTCAACTCGGCAAGCAACGGCTTTACAAAAGCGGTCAGGTCGAACATGGGCAGCCCTTGGTAATCACTGCCGCCACGTGGTGGGTGCACCCGAGGGCAGTGTGGCGCGGCGACCGTTGCATCGAACCTGCGTACGACACCCGAGCCCGCCGCGGGGCGCTCGGGAAGACGATCTGTTACAGCGATGAGACGGACTGACCCGATACCGTGCCGTTGATGATGTCCTCGGCGAACTTGAGCACGTTGCGTCGTGCCGCGCCGACGTTGTCCCAGGCCGGCACATCGAGTCGGAAGACCTGCGCCTGCGCGCCACGGGGATCGCCTCCCTCGCGGCAGATGATCACCGCGGCGTCATAGGAGCGGTCCGGCCGGCGATCCGGCCATTGCCGGGCGGCGTGGTGCGCGAAAACCAGTGGATAAAGATCGAAGCCCTTGTAGCTGGCGGTGGGCATGTTGTCCATACGGGGCTCCAGGCTTGATCGAACCTCACTGTACCCCGAAACCACATTCGCGTAGGAGCTTTTATTTGCCGCCCGGCGGCGGCCCGGCCGCGGGGTCGCGGGGCTGTGTCAGGGTCAGCAGCATGTCCGCATACCAGGCCGAATTCAGCCCCAGCGCCTCGTCCTGCGCGGCGTCCCGCGTGCCGACGTCCCAGCGCGAGGAATGCACGCCGAGCAGCACCCAAGGCAGGCCACCGCGACTGTCCTGGTTCGCCTCGCTGCGCATTACCACCGGTGCCCCGCTGGTGCCGCGATGCGTGCGCGCATCGGTCAGGAAGACACCCTGCCCCTGGAAGCGCATGCCGAACGAGGAAGCGATCACCGCGTGCCGCGCCACCGGCAGGTGATGCAGCAAGTCATGGAACCCGAGGGGAAAACCGACGATCAACAGCGGCGTGCCGACGCCCACGCGGTCCGCGGCACTGGCCAGATGCGCCGCGGTAAACGCGCGATAGATCATGCCGGCCGGCAACGCCGCACGATCGAGCTCCAGCACCGCGATATCCACGCTGCCGCCCCCATCGGTGCCCTCCCGCCATGCGCTGATGCCGTCGGGATAGAGCGGAATCGAAAACGTGGTGGACTGCGCCATGTTTTCGGCTTCGGTATGCAGTTCGATCTCGATGCGGTTGGGACGATGATTGGTGCCCTCGTCCAGCACGACATGGCGATTGGTGACGAGAAACAGCGCGCCGTCCGCGCGCTCGAAGAAGAAGCCGCTGGCGGTGGTCAGCGGCCGTTGCAGATCGAAGGTGCCGATCCGCACGGTGGACAGCAGGATGGATTCGATGGGCGCGGTCGGGCCGGACATGGCGTCGGTGGGAAGCGGGCGGTGCGGGTAACCATAGCACAGGGATACCGTTGGCCGCGTGCGCCCGGCACCGCGTTGGCGCGCCGCAAATGCAAGAAGGGCCCGAGGCTTGCGCCACGGGCCCTTCGACAAACTGGTGGGTCGTGCGTGACTCGAACACGCGACCAACGGATTAAAAGTCCGCTGCTCTACCGACTGAGCTAACGACCCAAAAAAACTGAAGCCGCGATTATAGGCAGGCCCCTCTTGGAGTGTCAACCTGCCGTGCAGGCCGCGGCACTCACACCATCCGGTCCAGACGCCACATCTGGTAGCGGAACGCGGCGACCGCGCCGGCGAGGATGCCGGCCAGCGCGATAAAGGATCCGACCGCCAGCGTGGAGACGCCCGACAGGCCCTGGCCCACCGTGCAGCCCAGCGCGGTCACACCGCCCGCGCCCATCAGGATGCCGCCGACCATGTGGTTGGCCACATCCTCGGCGTTGCCGAAGCCTTCCCAGCGGAAGGTACGGCTCGCCAGCGCATACGCGGCGGCGCCGGCAATCACGCCAATCACGCTGACGATGCCGATGGTCAGCACCTTGCTCTTGTCGCTGAACATCATCAGCCAGTCCAGCGTATAGGCGTACGGCGCGACGAAGCTCAGGCTTTCCATGCGGCCGCTGTTGGTGGCGACGAATACTTCCTCCAGCGTCTGCGGGTCCTCGGCGACGAAGCCCAGGTGACCGGACACGTACCACATCGCCACGATGATCAGGCCCACGGCGATGCCGCCGAGCAGGTTGTCGAACGTGCGGAAGCCCTTGGCCGCCAGCGCCCACAGCGTCAGCGCGCCGCCCACGGCAAGCCCCAGGCCCAGCTGCAGCGTGCCGCGCGCGATGCCGCTGCCGTTGGCGATCAGCGACGGCAGGTCCTGCGAGGTGGGCAGGGTCACGGCCACCGCGTCCACCGTGCCGACGCGCACCACCCCGAACAGGCCGCGCAGCGTCATGTAGGCGGACAGGCCCAGGAAAACGAACACCACCACGGACTTCAGGTTGCCGGCGCCGATGCGCACCAGCGTCTTGCTGCCGCAGCCCGACGCCAGCACCATGCCGAAGCCGAACAGCGCGCCGCCGACCAAGGCCGACAGCCAGGTCAGCCTGCTTGCCGCATAGATGGTGCGCACCGGATCGATCAAGCCGGCCCAGGCGAGCACGCCGGTGCCCATCATCGCGATGCCGATGGCGAGCACCCACATGCGCATGCGGCTCCAGTCGCCCATGTTGACGATATCGGACACCGCGCCCATGGTGCAGAAGTGCGTGCGTTGCAGCACCGCCCCGAACAGGAAGGTGAGCACGAAGGTACTGGCCAGAACGGTGCGCGTGATGGCGGAAACATCGATGTCGGGCATGGCGGTCAGGCGTTGCGGGAAGCGTTCTCGGGGTGTTGCTGGTAGCGCGTGGGGTCGGGCACGCCCGCGGCCTCGAAGCCGGCACGGCGGATGCGGCAGGAATCGCAGACGGCGCAGGCGCGTCCTTCGTCGTCGGCCTGGTAGCACGACACCGTCATGCCGTAGTCGACGCCCAGCTTCACGCCGGCCTGGATGATCTGCGCCTTGGTCATGTCGATGATCGGCGCATGCACCCGGATACGCTCGCCTTCGACGCCCGCCTTGGTGGCAAGGTTGGCGAGCGCTTCGTAGGCAGCCACGTATTCGGGGCGGCAATCGGGATAGCCGGAATAGTCGACCGCGTTGGCGCCGAAGAACAGGTCGCGGCCGCCCACGGCCTCGGCCCAGCCGAGCGCGAGCGACAGCATGATGGTGTTGCGGGCCGGCACATAGGTGATCGGGATGCCGGTGTCGGCGCCTTCCGTCGGCACCTCCAGCGTGTCGTCGGTCAGCGCGGAGCCACCGAAGCGGCGCAGGTCGAGGTCGACGATCTCGTGGCGGCGGGCGCCCAGCGCCTGGGCCACGCGCCGGGCGGCCTCGAGCTCGGACGAGTGGCGCTGGCCGTAGCGCATCGACAGCGCATAGGTCTCGAAGCCCTGGGCGTTGGCCATGGCGAGGACGGTGGCGGAGTCCAGACCGCCGGAGAGCAGGACGATGGCGCGAGGTTTCATCGGGATGGGGGTGGAGCCAGGCTCCGGTATGGGGCGCGCCGAAGCGTGCCGGCGGCGTTCAACCCGCCATTCTAACGCGGCTGGCGAACGAAGGCTCGGCAATGGAATTCGGCGCGCCAATGGAAAAGGCCCGCTTCCGCGGGCCTTCCTCACGACGTCGCCGCACGCGGCGGGCGGCGGGCGGACGCTTACTTCAGCGTCTTGAGCCGGTTGCTGGCCGCCTGCGCCCCTTCCGTGCCGGGATACTTCGCGACCACCTGCTCCAGCGTCTTGCGCGCCGCCACCTTCTGGTTCGATTCCAGCTGGTTGTTGGCGATGGCGATCATGGCATCCGGCACCTTGGCGTGGGTCGGATAGGCCTGGACCATGTTCTGCAGGACGGTGATGGAGCCCTTGTAGTCGCGCTGGGCATACAGCGAATTGCCCAGCCAGTATTGCGCCAGCGGCAGATACGGACTCTGCGGGTACTTGCGGATGAAGTTCTGGAAGGCCCCGCCCGCGCCCTTGAAGTCGCCGGCCTGGAACTGCTTGAGAGCAGCGTCGTAGTCCGGCTTCTCCGAGGGCTGGGCGAGCCCTTCCTGACCTTCCACCGTGACCTGTTGCGGCTCGAATTTCTTCAGGCGCGCATCCAGGTCCGCGTAGTAGTCCTTCTGCTGCCGCTGCAGCGTGGCGACTTCGTTCTGCAACACCTCGTTCTGGCCGCGCAGCCGCGCCACTTCCTGGCGCAGGCCCTCCAGCTGGTTCTGCATGTCCAGCTGGGTGCGGCTGCCCTGCTCGATCCGCTGCGACGCGGTGGCCTGGAAGCCATTGAACTGCTCGCGCAGCGTGATGATGGCGCGCCGCGCCTCCTCATCGTCGAAAACGCCCGCCTGTGCCTGCGACACGGGCGACAGGACCGCGCCGCAGACGGCGGCAAGACACAACAAGGTAGGGAGGCGTGCTTTCATGGATCGACCGTCGGCAGATTAGTACGTGATGTCGGCGCGGCGGTTTTCCGCCCACGAGGCTTCGTCATGGCCGGTTGCCTTGGGCTTTTCCTTGCCCAGACTCACGGCTTCCATCTGGCTTTCCGCCACGCCCATCGAGGACAGCGAGCGGCGCACGGCTTCGGCGCGCTTCTGGCCCAGGGCCAGGTTGTATTCGCTGGTGCCGCGCTCGTCGGTATTGCCCTGGATCAGGATGCGGCGGCCCTTGTTGGCTTGGAGGTACTTGGCGTGCTCCGACAGCATGCCCTGATAGTCCGACTTCACGATGTAGCTGTCGAAGTCGAAATACACGCTGCGCTTGGCCAGCGGGCTGTTCGGGTCGTTCAGCGGATCGCGCGAGACGTCCACCGGCGCCACGGCGCGCGGGTCGGTCGTCTTGGCGCCACCGGCACCGGCGCCAGCGCCGGCGGTGTCGTCCAGCTTCACGCCGGAGCTGCAGGCACCCAGCGCCAGCAGCGCGGCGAGGGCAAGGGACTTGGTCATCATTTGGGACATGGCGAGACTCTCCTGTTGCTATGGTTCTGTTATTGCATAAAGGGTCCCCAGGACGGCTCGCGAACCTCGCCGGACTGGAGCGACAACACCTGCTTGGTGCGACCGTCGGTGGACACCGCCGCCAGTACCGAGCGGCCTCCCACGCGGGTTGCGTAAAGAATGTACTTGCCATTGGCGGCGAAGCTGGGCGCCTCGTCGTTGGCGGTGTCGGTCAGCGACGTCACGTCGCCGGTCGACAGGTCCATCAGCTGCAGCTTGAAGCCGCCGCCGCGCGAAATATACGCCAGTTGCTTGCCGTCCGGAGACAGGCGCGGGCTGACGTTGTAGCTGCCCTTGAAGGTCACGCGCTGGGCCCCGCCCGACTCCTCGCCGGCTGCCGGCATCCGGTAGATCTGCGGCGCGCCGCCCCGGTCCGAGGTGAAGTAGATGCTGCGGCCATCGGGCGAGAACTGCGGCTCGGTGTCGATGGCGCTGCTGCGGGTCAGCCGGCGCAGGCCGGAGCCGTCCGCGTTGACCAGGTAGATCTGGGTATTGCCGTCGCGCGACAGCGCCAGGGCCAGGCGCTGGCCGTCCGGCGACCATGCCGGCGCGCTGTTGTTGCCCTTCTGGTTCGACACCAGCGTGCGCTTGCCCGTGGCAAGGTCGTGCACGTAGACCACCGGCTTCTTGGCCTCGAACGATACGTAGGCGACCTTGCTGCCGTCCGGCGACCACTGCGGCGAGATGATCGGCTCGTTGCTGGTGAGCGCCACCTGGGCGTTCTGGCCGTCGGAGTCCGAGATCAGCAGCTGGAAGCGGTTGCCCACGCGCGACACGTACGACAGGCGGGTCGCGAACACGCCGCGCTCGCCGAGGAGCTTCTCGTAGATATAGTCGGCGATCTTGTGGCCGGTCACGCGCAGTTGGGCCGCGCTGACGGTAAAGGCCAGGCCGCCCAGGCTGGTGCCCTTGACGGTGTCGTAGAGGCGGAAGCGCACATCGAACTGGCCCTTGCCGTTCGGCGTCACGCTGCCGGCCACGAAGGCGTCGGCGCCGCGCGACTTCCAGCTGCCCAGGTCCACGTTGGCCGTTTCGGGCACGGTGGCGCCGGCCACGTCGACGTTGCGGAAGCGCCCGCTGCGCTGCAGGTCGCTACGGATGATGGCGGTGATGTTCGTGGGGGCCGAGCCCTCATTCTGGAAATTGGCCACGGCCACCGGGAACTGGCTCGAACCCACGCCCGTGATTTCCACGTTCAGCTGCGCGTGCGCCGCGCCGGCGGTCAGCACCAGGGCGAATGCCAGCCAGGCGGTCAGGACGTGGCGTCCGGCCTGGCGGACAAGGAAGCGTTGGCGGGCGGTTTGCCGCAGGAAGGCCCAAAACGTTCGCATGCTGCTCCTCAGTCGATATCAAGATTCTTGGGGCCCGGCCGGCCGCAGCCGTCCGCGCCAGGCAACCTGTCATGGTATCGGCACGATTCCGGGCCGATGGACGCTGGTTGCAGAATGTTGCAAATCATGGGCCAGCTCAGTCCTTCGGTTTGAAGGTGATGGTGAAGCTGGCCGGCGCCTTGCCGTTCTCGTCGCGCGGCAGCGGATCGGAACGCTCCACGGCGCGCAGCACGGCGTTGTCCCAGGCCGAATTGCCGCTGGACTTGGACAGCCGGGCCGACAGCAGCGAGCCGTCCGGCGCGAGCGACACGGACACCACCGCGGCCGGGTTGCCGGGGACGTCCTCGGTAAAGACGATATTTGGCTTGACGCGCTTGCGCACCCGGTCGGCATAGCCCGGCGAGGCGCGGCCGCCCGAGCCCGCGCCGCTGCCCGCGGCGCTGCCGGATCCGGTGCCGGCGGCCAGCGCCTGCAGGCGCGCCAGTTCGCTCTGGCGCTGCGCATTGGCGGCGGCGTCGCGCTTGGCCTTGGCCTCGGCGTCCGCCTTGGCCTTCGCCTGGGCGGCGGCCTTCTCCTTGGCGTCCGCGGCGGCCTTGGCCTTGGCATCGGCCGTGGCCTTCGCCTTCGCGTCGGCGGCCGCCTTGGCCTCGGCTTCCTTGCGGTCGCGCTCGGCCTCCTGCTTGCGCTGCTGCTCCGCCGCGGCCTTCTTGCGCGCGTCTTCCTTGCGGGCTTCTTCCTTGCGCGCCTCTTCCTTGCGGGCCTGCTCGCGGCGCTGGGCTTCCTCGCGCTCCTCGCGCTCCTTCCGTTCCTTCAGCTCCTGCTCGCGACGCTCGCGTTCGCGCGCCTCGGCCTGGCGCTTCTTCTGCTGCTCCAGCGCAATATCGGCCTCTTCCTCGACCTTCGGCTTGACCGCCGGCGCGGGCGGCGTGGGGTCCGGGCGCACCACCGGCTCCGGCTGCGGCCGGGGCGGCGGCGGCGCGGTCGCCTCGGGAATCTCTTCCCACAGCTCGGCCTCGGCGCCCACCGGCGTGCTGCTCTGCCAGCTCACGCCGTAATACAGCACGATGCCGAGCAGCAGGTGCATGACCAGCGCCAGCAGGAAGGAGCGCAGCGTTCCGCGCTCCTTGACGGGCTGATACGGGTATGCGGCAGCGGCGGTGCTCATCGGGGCAGGAACTTCACGAATGCTTACTTGGACTTGACCATCAGGCCGACGCGGTTCACGCCATCGGCCTTGAGCACCGACATGACGTCGAGCACGGCTTCGTACTTGACCGTGCGGGCGGCGGCGATCACCACGGGCTGGTCGGGATTTTCGTTCTGGCGCTGGTGGACGAAGTCCAGCAGGCCCTGCTGGTCGAGCGTGCGCTCGAACGAGCCGCCCGCCGGATCCTTGCCGCGCGCGGTCAGCTTGCCGTCCTCGTGGACGGTGACGACGATCGGGGGCGCCTTCTGCTGCGGCGTGGCGTTGGCCACGCTGGGCAGGTCGACCACGGCCGGGCTGACGATGGGCGCCGCGACCATGAAGATGACGAGCAGCACCAGCATCACGTCGATATACGGCACGACGTTGATGTCGGCGCTGGCGCGGCGGCGCGAGCCGCCGCGTCGCTGAATGGCTGCCATGGTCTGGTTCTCCTTCGATTTACCTGGGCGATGGGCTGTCGGATGCCGGTGTGGCCGCGCTCAGCGCGTCTGGCGCTGCAGGATGTTCAGGAACTCTTCCATGAAGCTCTCGAAGCGGATCGCCAGGCGATCGATCTCGGTCGCATAGCGGTTATAGGCGATCACGGCGGGAATCGCGGCGAACAGGCCGATGGCCGTGGCCACCAGCGCTTCGGCGATGCCGGGCGCCACCGACGCGAGCGTCGCCTGCTGTACGTTGGACAGGCCGCGGAAGGCGTTCATGATGCCCCACACCGTGCCGAACAGGCCGATGTACGGGCTGACCGAGCCCACCGAGGCGAGAAACGGCAGATGCGATTCGAGCACGTCCATCTCGCGCTGGTAGGCGGCGCGCATGGCGCGGCGCGCGGCGTCGAGCAGCGCGGCCGGTTCGTTGTTGCGCTCGCGGGCCTTCAGGTATTCGCCCATCCCCGATTCGAAGATGCGCTCCAGCGCGCCGGTGCTGTGGCGGTTGTTGACCGCGCTGTGATAGAGGGCCTGCAGGTCGCCGCCCGCCCAGAAGTCACGCTCGAAGCCCTCGGTCTGGGTGCGCGCGGCGCGCAGGGCCAGGTGCTTGCGGAAGATATATGTCCAGGAAAACAGGGACATGATGATCAGCAGGGCCATCACGGCCTGTGCTAGCACGCTGGCGTGCAGCACCAGCGTGATGATCGACATGTCTTGCGTGACGGTCACAGGATTCATCTAGCGGTCTTGATAGTGGCAAGGACGGGGGCGGGGATGGGGGCCGGCCGAAAGGTATTGCGGTCGACGCACCCCACCCGGATGGCGCCGGAAGCGAGCTTATGCTCCCCACGCCACGCTTCCTGGGCGAATTGGACCGAGGCCGGTCCGACCCGTTCAATCCGGGTCCGGATCTCAAGCAGGTCGTCCAGTCGGGCGGGCGCATTGTAGTCCACGGCCGTGCGGCTGACGATAAAGACCACGCCGGTCTGGTCGGCGAGCGCCTGCTGTTCGATGCCGAGCGAGCGCAGCCACTCGGTGCGGGCGCGCTCGAAGAATTTGAGGTAGTTGGCGTAGAACACCACGCCGCCTGCGTCGGTGTCTTCCCAGTACACCCGCAGAGGCCATACGGATTGCGTCATGGCCGCGATTGTAACGGACGGCGGCCGGCGGCCGGTGTAAACCCTTGTCCGACGGCGCAACGTGCCGTTCTCTGACAGACCCCGCACGAATTTGCTGTTTTCGCCGCGCCGCCGGCGGCCGCCCGGTCGGCTTGCGGCGGCCTGCGGCCTCGCGTAAACTGCCGCCAACCATTCCACCTTGCGCGACTGGCGAAGTCAGTGGGTACTACCACGAGGAAGCGCAAGATCTCTGGCTGCAGGGCCCGAAGTCCGGACCCGAATGCCTGCCGCTCGCCTGGGCAGCGAATGGGAAGCAGGGTGCGCCCTGTGCCGGCCATACCGGGCCCCCAGGGTCTCCGGACGCAACCGACACCGGTCGCATTACGCCTTCCCCGCGCGCCCTACCCCTCAGTATTCCGCGACATTCTTCGCTGACACACCGTCGCGACATACCAGTTTCCTCATTCAGACGAGTCCGCCATGTTCGAACGCAGCCGCCATACGATCGACCAGATCGATCCGGAACTCTGGTCCGCCATCCAGAAAGAGAATCAGCGCCAGGAAGACCATATCGAGCTGATCGCCTCCGAGAACTACACCTCGCCGGCCGTGATGGCCGCGCAAGGGTCGCAGCTGACCAACAAGTACGCCGAAGGCTATCCCGGCAAGCGCTACTACGGTGGCTGCGAGTATGTCGACATCGTCGAGCAGCTCGCCATCGACCGCGTCAAGCAGCTGTTCGGCGCGGAAGCCGCCAACGTGCAGCCCAACTCGGGCTCGCAGGCCAACCAGGGCGTGTTCTTCGCCATGCTCAAGCCCGGCGACACCATCATGGGCATGAGCCTGGCCGAAGGCGGCCACCTGACGCACGGCATGGCGCTGAACATGAGCGGCAAGTGGTTCAACGTGGTCAGCTACGGCCTGAACGCGCAGGAAGACATCGACTACGAAGCGCTGGAAGCGCTGGCGCAGGAAAAGAAGCCCAAGCTGATCATCGCCGGCGCCTCCGCCTTCGCGCTGCGCATCGACTTCGAGCGCATCGCCCGCGTCGCCAAGTCCATCGGCGCCTATTTCATGGTGGACATGGCCCACTACGCCGGCCTGATCGCCGCCGGCGTGTACCCGAACCCGGTGCCGCACGCCGACTTCGTCACCACCACCACGCACAAGAGCCTGCGCGGTCCGCGCGGCGGCGTGATCCTGATGAAGGCCGAGCACGAGAAGGCCATCAACTCGGCCATCTTCCCCGGCATCCAGGGCGGCCCGCTGATGCACGTGATCGCCGGCAAGGCGGTGGCTTTCAAGGAAGCGCTGTCGCCCGAGTTCAAGCAGTACCAGGAACAGGTCGTCAAGAACGCCCAGGCGCTGGCAGAGACGCTGATCGCGCGCGGCCTGCGCATCGTGTCGGGCCGCACCGAAAGCCACGTGATGCTGGTGGACCTGCGCGCCAAGAAGATCACCGGCAAGGAAGCGGAGAAGATCCTCGGCGACGCGCATATCACCGTCAACAAGAACGCGATCCCCAACGACCCCGAGAAGCCGTTCGTCACCTCGGGCATCCGCCTGGGTTCGCCGGCCATGACCACGCGCGGCTTCAAGGAAGACGACGCCCGCAAGGTCGGCAACCTGATCGCGGACGTGCTGGAGAACCCGCACGACGAAGCCACCCTCGCCAGCGTGCGCGAGCAGGTCGCGGCCCTGACCAAGCGCTATCCGGTCTACGGCTGATGCAGTAACGCCGCCCGCGCCAGCGGGCGGCGGGCAACCCCGCGAGCCGCGAGCGCCTTCGCCCCACGGCGCACGGGGCTCGCCAACCCGCCCGGCGCGCTGCCGAGAACGACAACAGGAATAGCGCGGCCCGGCACAACAGGAAAGGTGGTCGGAGATGAAATGCCCTTTCTGCGGTCACGCCAACACCCAGGTCCTCGACACCCGCATGTCCGAGGAAGGCGACACCGTCCGCCGCCGCCGGCGCTGCGAGACCTGCGACCGCCGTTTCACCACCTATGAACGCATCGAGCTGTTCTTTCCGGCCATCGTCAAGAAGAACGGCAGCCGCGTGGACTACGCGCGCGCCAAGCTGAAGGACTCCATGCGGCTGGCGCTGCGCAAGCGCCCGGTCTCTGCCGAGGCCATCGACGAAGCCATCGCGCGCATCGAGGAAAAGCTGCTGGCGCTGGGGCAGAAGGAACTGCCGAGCAGCCAGGTCGGCGAGATGGTCATGCGCGAGCTGCGCAAGCTCGACAAGATCGCGTATATCCGCTTCGCGTCCGTCTATCGCAGCTTCGAGGACGTGTCCGAATTCTCCGATGTGCTGGCCGAAGTCTCGGCCAGCGCCACCAAGCGCTGATTCTTCCCCCCCCGTGCACGGGCGTTCCCGCCGCGCAACACTTTGGCCGCCGCGCCGCCCATACCCCCCACCGAAGTAGTAGCCACAAAATACAAAAAGCTGTTAAATCTGCGCTACCTGCGAAATCAACAAAATCGTCAGCAAGGTCATCATCGCCCGTAGAGCGCGAACTTGCTGGAGCGGCAGGACGATAACAAGAGCAAGACTTTCGAACGGGAGTCGTACATGGGTCGGTCAACCCGCCAGCCGGGCTGGGGCGCGTTCGCGCGCGCCCGCTCGCCGTGGCGATACGCCTGCGCGCCGCGCCACCGCGGCCTGCCTGCCGCGCCTGGCGCCAGCGTCCGCGCGCGCGGCGACGCCGCCTTCCCGTCTGCCTTCCCCGCCGGCTTCACGCTGATCGAACTGCTGGTGGCCATCACCATCGTGGCCATCTTCGCCGCCATGGCGGTGCCCAACTTCGGCGGCTTCCTGCGCAATTCCCGCCTCGATGCCGCCGTCACCGCGCTGACCAGCGATTTCGCCGTGGCGCGCTCCGAAGCCGCGCGGCGCAACCGCACGGTGACCGTCTGCCCCACCGCCGACAACGTCAACTGCGCCGACGACTGGACGCTGCCCCGCGTGATCTTCGTCGACACCGACGGCGACAATGCGATCGGCGCGGCCGAAGAGCGCATTCGCAACGGCGATGCGCTGGGCAACCGGGTCGCCGTCGTGGCCGCCAATCTGGCCGGCGACGGCCGCAGCCTGCGCTATCGCTCGTTCGGCAATGCCAATGCGCTGGCGAACTGGCAGGTGTGCGAGGCTGGCTCGACCGCGCCGGGACGTTCGGTCGGCATCGGTGCCAGCGGCCGCCCGAACGTGCGGAACGCGGACTGCGCCTGACGCCATGGCCCGCCCCGCGTCCCTTCCCCCGCGCCATGCCGCGCCCCGCCGCCGGCCCGGCGGCTTTTCGCTGATCGAATCGCTGGTCACCATGGTGATCCTGTCGATCGGCATCCTGGCGCTGGTGGCGCTGCAGACCGCGACGCTGGTCGACAGCCGCATCGCGTCGATGCGCAACGTGGCGACCATGCTGGCATACAACCTCGCGGACCAGATCCGCGGCAACGAACCGGCCGTGACGCAGGGCGCCTACAACCGGCCCGTGGCGCAGACCACGGCGGCCTGCTTCACGGCCGCCGGCTGCACCGTCGCGCAGATGGCCGCGACCAGCTTCCGTGCGTGGCTGGACGACGTCGCCCGCGCGTTGCCAGCCGGCACCGGCACCGTGTGCATCGATTCGACTCCCAACGACGGCGACCCGCCGGTCGGCGCGCCCGCCGGCGACCCCGGCTGCGACAACGTGGCCGGCGCCCCCTATGTCATCAAGATCTGGTGGGCCGAGGGCAACGAGGCCCTGACCCAGCGGTTCGTCACCGCGCTGGTGCCATGAAGCGCGCCTCCCCCGCCACCTTCCGGCAGACTGCCTCGCGCCGCAGCGGGACGGGACGCGGCTTTACGATCGTCGAGCTGATGGTGGGCATGGTCATCGGCATGCTGCTGTTGCTGATCGTGACCTCCATCTACCTCGCGCAGCGGCTGACCTATCGCTCGCAGTCCGACCTGGACGAGATCCAGGAGAACGCCCGCTCCATCGGCCAACTGCTGCAGCGGGAAGCCCGGCAGGCGGGCTTCCGCGACGTGACGGTGCTGAACGACTTCGCCGGCGCCGAGGTGGTCGATGCCACCAACGATGCCGGCGCCAACAGCAGCGACACGCTGATCTTCCGCTACTTCGGTTTCTCGGCGCCGGGCGCCGGCGCCGGAGCGGCCGACGGGACCATCGTGGACTGCGCGGGCAACGTGGTGGACAACGCCACGGCGCAGACCGACACCTTTGCCATCGGCAACGACGCGCTGAACCAGCCCTGGCTGCAATGCAACGGCACGCCGCTGTTCCCGGGCGTCGAGTCCTTCCAGGTGCTGATGGGCGAGGACACGGATGGCGACCTCGCCATCAACCGCTATGTGCGACGAGAGCTGGCGACCATGGCCAACGTACGGGCCCTGCTGGTCTCCGTGGTGATCCGGAGCACCGGCACCACGCATCCCAATCCGGCGAACGCGACCATCAATCACTTCGGCACCGGCTACGCGCCGGCCAACGTGGCGCCCGCCAACGACGCGGGCAGCGTGACGGTGGCGCCCGCCGACGGGCGGCTGCGCAGGCAGTTCACCTACTACATCGCCGTGCGCAACCGGCTGAACTAGCGCCACGAAGGCCGCCCGACCCATGCCCCATATCAAGCCTTCCCGTACGCTGCGCACCGAGCGCCAGGCCGGCATCTCGCTCGTGGTGGTCCTGCTGTTCCTGGTGATACTGACCTTGCTCGGACTGTCGGCCAGCCTGCAAAGCGTCTCGGGCGAGCGCATGGCGCGCAACGCCCGCGACCACAACATCGCACTGCAGGCGGCCGAGGCCGCGCTGCGCGATGCGCGCCGGGACATCACCTCCGTGCGCATGCTCCATGGCCGCACCGGTGCCAGCTCCACCTGCGACGCCGTCGGCTTCCAGGGGTTCTGCCTGCCGCAGGACACCGTGGGCGAGCGCCCGGTGTGGGACCTCTACCTGCAGGACCCGGCGCGCTCCGTCGCGCTCGGCGCCATCACGGGACTGTCCGCCGCGCAGCGCATGCCGCAGGCGCCCGCCGCGGGCGGCGTCTCGCAGCAGCCGCGCTACCTGATCGAGCCGATTGCCGACACCAGCGACGGCAGCCTCAAGGCCGGCGCCACGCAATACGTCTATCGCATCACCGCGATCGGCTTCGGGGCCCTGCCCGATACCACGGTGATCCTTCAGGAAGTCGTGCGCTTCTGAACCGCGCCACCCACCAGCGACCCACGGACCCAACGAGACCATGCGCCTCCCCTTCCGTTCCGCCCGCGCCGTGCAAGCCGGCCTTGCCGCCCTGGCCGCCGCGCTCGCGCTGGTCTCGGTGATCGCGCCGGCCCTGGCCGCGCCTCTGAACCTGGCCACCCGTCCGCTCTATGCCGGCGGCAACGTGCCGCCGCTGGTGATGATCGATCTGTCCAAGGACCATACGCTGCACCAGAAGGCGTACAACGACTACACGGACCTGGACGGCAACGGCTCGCTGGAAATGAGCGAGACCACCTACAACAACGGCTTCGACTACTTCGGCTACTTCGACCACGCCAAGTGCTATCGCTACGACAGCAGCACGCTGCACGCCTTCGTGCCGGCGGCCGCCGCGACGGGACACTACTGCGACGGCACCACGTGGAGCGGCAACTTCCTGAACTGGGCGTCGATGAGCCGCATCGACGAGGTACGCAAGATCCTGTACGGCGGCTACCGCTCGACCGACACGGCCAGCACCACCGTGCTGGAGCGCGCCTTCCTGCCGATGGACGCGCACGCCTGGTCCAAGTACTACAACGGCACCGACATCGCCAGGCTCGTGCCGTTCACCGTGCAGACGACGGGACCGACGCTCACCTCGTCGACCGAGCTGACGCTGCGCGGCGACGTGTTCACCAATGTCCGGCTGTCCGCCGTGGACCAGATCGCCGTCGGCGACCAGCTGCGCTTTACCGCCACCGGCGGCCCGGCGGGCACCACCATGACCGGCTGGGTCTCGCGCGTGGACAGCGGCAACCGCCAGGTCGACGTCGTCGTCTACGGGGACGGCGTCAGCCGGCCGGCGGGCGCGGCCACCCGCTACAGCGCCTGGAGCGTCGTGAACCTGTCGCTCGGTGGCCTGACCATCTGCAACGTCACGCCCAAGGGCTCGACCACCACGTCGCAGGAGAACACCAGCGCGCCGCAGCTGCGCGTGGTCAGCGGCAACTACGCGACCTGGGGCGCCAGCGAGAAATGGCAGTGCAACTGGTACGAGGAGCGCAACAACACGCAGAGCGGCTTCCTGCCGCAGACCAACGGCAAGGACGTCAGCGGCTCGTCCAACGGCAACCGCGCGGCGGTCTCCGGCATCCACGCCTCCGCCGAGAACCCGTCGCAGAGCCGGCGCGGCCTGGGAGAAGGCGAGGCGCGCGGGGTCTACAACGCGCGCGTGCAGGCCTGCGTCGCCGGTCTGATCGGCGAGGAGTCGTGCACGCAGTACGGCAGCGTCTACAAGCCCACCGGCCTGCTGCAGAAGTACGGCGAGAACGGCCAGATGCTGTTCGGGCTGATGACGGGCACCTACGACAAGAACATTTCGGGCGGCGTGCTGCGTCAGAACGTCGTCAATTTCTCGCAGGAGGTCAACAAATCCAATGGCACCTTCACCCATGGCAACACCACCGGCGCGGTCAAGGGCATCGTCTGGAACATCGATCGCCTGCGGCCCTACGGCTACAGCTACGGCGACGGCGGCTACACCAGCGCCGACCAGTGCAACTACCAGCAGACCGCCATCGTGCCCAGCGGGGGCAGCAACGCGCAGGGCCAGCCCGCCAACGAAGGCAACTGCTCCACGTGGGGCAATCCGATTTCGGAGATCTACCTGGAGACGCTGCGCTACTTCGCCGGCCGCGGCGCGACGAGCGCCTTCCAGCCCAGGAGCAACGGCAAGGACAAGGCGCTGGGACTGACGGTGGCGCAATGGGCCAACCCGCTGGACCATGGCACGCCCAAGGCTCCCTACTGCTCGCCGCTCAACGCGCTCGTGTTCAACTCCAGCGTCTCGTCCTACGACGACGATCAGCTCGACGGCTTTGCCAACCTGGGCACCAGCGACAGCAACAGCACGTGGACCGACAAGGTGGGCGCGGGCGAAGCGCTGCACGGCAAGAGCTGGTTCATGGGCGGCGTCAAGGGCAACAGCGCCCTGATCGACAACCTGTGCTCCGGCAAGCAGATCGACCGGTTCAGCGATGTGCTGGGCATCTGCCCGGAGGGCCCCTCGCAGAAGGGCACCTTCCAGATCGCCGGCGCCGCGTATTTCGCCAGGACCAACCGCATCCGCACGCGCGCGGAGGCGGCGGCGCTGGGCGTGCCCGACACCGACGACACCTCGCTCAAGGTCACCACCTACGCGGTGCAGCTGGCCACCACCACGCCGCGCATCAGCGTCAATGTCGGCGGCAAGACGGTCAATATCGTGCCGTCGTACCTGCTCAAGCCGGGCAACGCGGCGGCCAGCACGGGCACGCTGGTGGACTTCAAGGTGATATCGAAGACCGATACCTCGGGCAAGTTCTATATCAACTGGGAAGACTCCGTCGCGGGTGGCGACTACGACCAGGACGTGTGGGGCATCCTGAGCTACACGGTCAACGGCTCGCAGCTGTCGGTCTCCACGCAGGTGGTATCGGCGTCCACCAGCAATGGCCAGGGCTTCGGCTACGTGATTTCGGGCACCACGCGCGACGGTCCGCACTTCCACTCGGGCATCCTCGGCTTCAGCTACACCGATCCGAACGCCATCGCCGTGACCCCGGCCGGCAAGGTCAACACGACCGGCGGCTGCCAGAACTGCCAGGCCGGCGATCCGATGACCACCGCGACCTACACCGTGGCGGGCAACGCGGCCTCGCAGTTCGCCGATCCGCTGCTGTACGCCGCCAAGTGGGGCGGCTTCAAGGACCTGAACGGCAACAACCAGCCCGACCTCGCCGCGGAATGGGACGCGCGCCTGGCCGACGGCACCGGGGGCTCCGACGGCCTGCCCGATACCTACTTCTACGCCAACAACCCGGCCGCGCTCAGCAGCTCGCTGGAGCGAGCGTTCCTGTCGATCCTGCAGACCTCGTCGGCCTCGTCGGTGGCCACCAATTCCTCGTCGCTCAAGACCGGCACCATGACGTACCAGGCGCGCTTCAACGGCGTGGACTGGTCCGGCCAGTTGCTGGCGCATCTGGTCGAGGCCGACGGCACGCCGCGCAATCCCGCCGAATGGGACGCGGGCGAACTGCTGAACCGCATCGCGCCCGGCAGCCGCCAGATCCTGAGCTTCGACAATATCTCGGGCAACGGCATCGCCTTCCGCTGGGACGCGCTGCCCGCCAGCTACAAGGCCCACCTGAACCGCGCTGACTCGCAGGGCAGCCGTCGGCTCGACTATCTGCGCGGCGACCACGGCAACGAAGGCACGGCGGTCAACCGCTTCCGCGTGCGGGCCAAGACGGTGCTCGGCGATATCGTCAACTCCAACCCGCAGTACGTCGGCGCGCCGGCCGCGGGCTGGGTCGACACGGACTACGCGACATTCGCCCGCGATCGCCGCGGCCGCACGCCGATGCTCTACGTCGGCGCCAACGACGGCATGCTGCACGGCTTCGTGGCCGCCGGGCCCGACGCCGGCAAGGAGAAATTCGCCTACGTGCCCTCGGTGGTGTATCCGCAGCTCGCCTACCTGACCGACCAGAGCTACGCGCACGCCTACTACGTCGACGGCACGGCCGTGGTCAACGACGCCAGGATCAACGGCAACTGGACCACGGTGCTGGTGGGCACGCTCGGTGCCGGCGGCGCGGGGGTGTTCGCGCTCGACGTGAGCGATCCCGACCAGGTCACCGAAGGCAATGCCGCCACCAAGGTGCTGTGGGAATTCACCAACCAGGCCGATCCCGACCTGGGCTACACCTTCGGCCAGCCCTCCATCGTCAAGCTGCGCGACGGGCGCTGGGCGGCCATCTTCGGCAACGGCTACAACAGCACCGCGGTCAACCCGGCGGCGAGCGGCGAGGCCTATCTGTACGTCGTGTTCCTCGATCGCGCCGCCAACCGCAAGACGTGGGTCGCGGGCACCGACTACCTGAAGATTCCGACCGGCGCCGGCACGCAGGCAAATCCCAACGGCCTCGCGCAGGTATTTCCGGCCGACGTGGACGTCAAGGCCGACGGCATCACCGACATCGTCTACGCCGGCGACCTGCAGGGCAATGTGTGGAAATTCGACATGCGCCATGCCAGCGCGGCCGGCTGGGGCGTGGGCACGGCGCGCACGCACCTGTTCCGTGCCACCGATCCGTCCGGCAACGCGCAGCCCATCACCACGTCGGTCGATGTGCTGCGCAATCCCGCGGGCGGCTACAACGTGCTGTTCGGCACGGGGCGCTACGTGGACACCGCCGATCCGGGGGATATGTCGGTGCAGACGCTGTATGGCATCTGGGACCGCGACATTGCCGGGCTGGCCACCATGACGCGCAGTGCGCTGGTGCAGCAGACCATCCTGCGCGAAGCCACCGTCAACGGCGATGTCTACCGCGTCACCAGCGACCATGCCGTGGCGTATTCGGCCAGCGGCGCCAAGGGCTGGTTCATGGATCTGGTCACGCCGCCGAATGGGCAACGGCTGGGCGAACGCGTGGCGTACAACCCGCTGATCCGCGGCAGCCGGGTGGTGTTCACCACGCTGGTCCCGTCGCTCAATTCCTGCGACAACGGCGGCTACAGCAACCTGATGGAGCTCGATGCGCGCTCCGGCGGGCGCCTGCTGGTGACGCCCTTCGACGTCAACGGGGACGGCATCTTCGACAGCCGGGACTTGATCGACGACGGCACCGGCAGGATGGTACCGGTCAGCGGCGTGCGCACGCGGGTCGGCATCGTACCCACACCCACCGTGCTCGACTGCGGCCAGGGCAAGGAATGCAAGTTCCTGACCGGCAGCAGCGGCAACCAGCAGACCATCACCGAAAGCGCGGGCAAACCCAAGGGCCGCATCTCGTGGCGGGAGATCCTGCGATGAGCGGCCATGGCAACCACAGGAGGACCGCGATGCCCCGTCGCCGCGCGCACGCCGGCTTCACGCTGATCGAGGTGATGATCGTCGTCGCCATCGTCGGCATTCTCGCCGCCGTGGCCTACCCCAACTACACCGAGCACGTGCAGCGCGGCAGGCGCACCGAGGGCAAGGCGGCGCTGCTCAAGACCCAGGGCGCGCTGGAGCGCTACTTCACCGTCAACAACACGTACACGACGGACCTGGGCGAAGTGCGGGCCAATGCGTTCTCGGGCGACAACGCCGCGTCGAGCGCCTACACCATCGCGGTGGCGCCCGGACCGGCCGGCATCGCGGCGTCGTACGTGATCACCGCCACGCCGACGGCGGGCGATGCGCTGTGCGGCCGGCTGACGCTGGACAACCTCAACACGCGGGGACAGGAACGCGGCACCCAGGCCGCCTGCTGGTGAGGCCGGCGCGATAGCGCGGCCGACGAATTGACAGACGGAAACGTTTGGACGGCGCGCGCGGCAATAAGCTCGGCTCCTCACTTTGCCAGGGGGAGCCCGCCCGATGTCCGCCACACCTTGCGCGCCTGCGCGTCGATCCCGAGCAGAAGCTCACCGGTTCCGCCCGCGCTCCCACGCGCGCGGCTATCTGCTGACGGAGGTACTGTGCGCGCTCGCCGTACTGGGGGTGGGCCTGCTGTCGCTGGGGGGCGCGGCCGTCGTCGCGCTGCCGTGGCTGCGTGAGCAGGCGGTCCTCGCGCAGGCGATGCGCGTCGCCGCCGAGGCGGCCGAGCAGCACCCATGGCGAGCGACCGCGCCATCCAGCCCTCCGGCACCGCTGGCGTCGCTGGCGTCGCGCTCGGTTGCGGCCGGACTGATCGGCTCGCCACGGCTGTGCGCCGCGGCGCTTGCCGGGCCGGCCGCCGGCGGCTGCGTGCCGGGCAGCCGGCTGTCCGTGGTCCATCTGCTGGCACGGTCCGCCGCGCCCACGGAAACCGCGCCGCGCGACCTGCGCGCCATCGCACTCTGGCTGGCACCATGACGGCGACCTTTCCGCTATCGCCGCGCACGGGCGTTGCGCACGGCTCGCGCGGCTGGTCGCTCGTCGAGCTGATGGTAGGGCTCGTGCTGGGCCTGATCGTCACGGCCGCCGCCGGCGCCGCCTTCCACGGCGCGCATGCCGCGTATGGCGCCACGGTCGAATCGCTGCTGCTGGAGCAACGCGGCCAGTTCGCGCTGGACGTGCTGGCGCAGCAGATCCGGCACAGCGGCTGGAGCCCGGCTCCCGCGGCGCCCGCACCGGCCAACGGCACGCGACCGCCCACGCTGGCCGGCCGCGACGATTGCGGCCAACCCGGCATCGACGACGTGCCGACGTGCGGGCGTGCCGGTCTTGGCGCCAGCGATGCGCTGCTGCTGCGCTTCACCGCGCCGCCGCAGCCGGATCGCGCCATGGTCGATTGCAGCGGCTATCCCGCGGTAGCGGGGGTTGCCGGCGCTGCCACGGCGCCATCGACGGCGGACGTGGCCAACCTCTTCTATGTCGCGGCGGGCAGCGACGGCGAGCCACAGTTGCTGTGCCGCTATCCGAGCCGGCGCGCCGGCGAGCTGTCGGGGTCGGGCTGGACCTCCGGCGCGCTGGTGGCGGGTGTCGAGACCATGCAGTTCCGCTACGGCGTGGATACCAGCGGCGATGGCAAGCCCGATGCCTATCTACGCGCGGACGAAGTCCAAGCGCTCGGGCGCGCGGCCTGGCGCAAGGTGATCGCGGTACAGATCGCGCTGGTGCTGCGCAGCCAGCGGCCGTTCGCTTCAAAGCGCCCGGCAACCGGCTCACCGCCGCTCGCGCTGCTGCCCGCGCGCTTTCCCGGCGAAGGCGGGCCCGATATCGGCTTCGTCCCGGCAACCCGGCCCGATGCCATGCGCCGGGTGTTCGCGACGACCGTGCGCCTGCGCAATGCGCCGGCCTGCGGGGAAACGCTGTGCTGAGACAAGGCGCGGTGCCGGCGCGCGCGGGACACGGCGGCGGCGTGACGCTGCTGGTGACCGGCGTGCTGCTATCGATGAGCGCGGCCGTCGTGGCCGCCGCGCTGTATGTCGTGCTGTCCGGCCGGCAGGCGCTGTCCGACAGGCTGGACCGCGAGATCGCCTTTCGCGCCGCGGAGGTGGCGCTGCTCGATGCGGAGGCGGACGTGTTCGGTGCCGCCTCCGGCGCCGCGCGCGGCGAACGTTTCGACCACTGGCCCGCGCCGGGACGCTGCGGCGAAGGCCCGCAACGAGGGCTTTGCGTGCCGGGGCCGCGGGTGGGGAAAGTCACCGCGGCAAGCATGTACCCGGTCTGGCAGCCCTGGCTGGACCGCACCAGGCCGGACGATCGCATCGGCGTGACCCTTGGCACCTTCACGGGCGCGACGCTTCCCGTCATGCCCGCGGGCGTCGCGGGCCCCACCGTTTTGCCCCGCTATGTCGTCGAACTGCTGCCCCGCCATGCCTCGGGCGAGCGCATCGACGCGCCAATGGCCATGCCGCGCCCCCGCCTGCGGATCACCGCAATGGGCCAGGGCCGCGACCCGGCCGTGCGGGTCGTGCTGCAAACCATCGTGCAGCCATGAGGACGCCAAACCCGGACCGGCGGGCGCCGGCGATGCTGTCCCCGCGCACGATGCTGCCCGCGGCGCTGAGCGCGCTGGCTTCGATCTGTGTCCCGCTGCGCGCCGACACCGTGCCGCCCGGCCGACTGCCGCTCAGCTATGTCACGGCACCGGCCGCCTATCCCTGGACCGGGCGGTTGCGCGCCATCGCCTTCCGCGCCCGCCCGGCGGAGCGCACGGTGGCGCTCGGCACCGACGCATGGGAGGCCGGCGCGCTGCTGCGGGCGCGGGCGCCGTTCACCCGGGCGCTGCTGACTTCGCTGGCATCCGGCGACGGCCTGCCGGAACGGCTGGTGCCGCTGTCATGGCCGGCGCTGGACGCGGCATCGCGCGCGTGGCTCGATGCGGACCCGCGCACGGGAACGCCCGACGGCAACGGCGCCGCCCGGCTCGGCTGGCTGCGCGGCAAGCTCGATGTCGACGGCGTGGCCGGTCTGCGCCCACGCGATATCCCGCTCGCCAGCGCCGCGGGCGCGCGCGTGCTCGTCGTGCCGCCACCGCTGTGGCATCCAGGCGAAGCCGGGCATGCCGCATTCCGCGAGCGTCACCGGCTGCGCACCACCACGGTCTGGCTGGGCACCGCCGATGCGCTGCTGCACGGCTTCGACGCCATCACGGGAACCGAACTGGCCGCCTATCTGCCCCGCACCCTGTTGCGGGATGCCGGCGCGGCGGCGACGCGGAGCGGCCGCATGGCGCCACCGCCGTGCCCGCGGCCCGACAGCGTCGACGCGAGCCTGGCGGGGCAATGGCGCACCCTGTTGCTGTGCGGCGCGGGCCGGCCCGCCGGCAACGTACGCGATAGCGCCGCCGACAGCGCCCCCGACAGCGCCGCTGGGGTCTTCGTGCTCGATATCTCGAACGTAGCGGGCCCGCAGCCGATCCGACTGGTGTGGGAGATCGCCGCCTCGCCCGAGCTGCCGCTGGCGCCCGCCGGGCCGGTACGCGCGGCACGGCTGGACGACGGAGCAGAGCCCCGCTGGTACGCCGTCGTACCGACGTCGCCGCCGGAGAGCGCGGAACACGCGCCCATCCCGCCCTCTCTCGCCCTGCTGCCGCTGGACAAGCCGCCGGCGGCAGGCTGGGCCGGCCGCTACGCCATCCGCCGGCTCGCACTGGCGGCCGGCGGCTGCGGCGACACGGCCGCCGCACCGGTGGTCGCGGTATCCATCGCCGTGCAGGCGAACGGCATGGCGCTGGCGGCCTACGCGGTCGACGGTCGCGGGCGCCTGTGGCGCGTGATGCTGAATGGCGCGCTGGCCCCGGACGCAAACCGCGCATCGACGTGCCTTTACCACCTCTCGGCGACGGCACGCGCGGATCTCGCCGAGGCGCCGGCGTTGTTCGCCATCCCGAACGGCACGCTGGCGATCTACGGGGCGGGCAACACGGTGGCCGCGGTGCCCGATACGGACGCGACCCACCCCGCACCGCCGCGCCGCATCCTCGCGGAACAGGTCGAGGATGGCTTCGTACTTCACGCCGACACCGATGCACCAGACGCGCGGCCGGACGCCGGCTGGGTCCTACAGCTGCCGCGCGCGGGCGAGACGCTGGATCGCATCCTTCCCGCCGCATCCGGCTACCTCGGCTTTGTCACGCGCACGCCGGACGGGAACCTGTACGCCTATCTGGTCAACGCCCTCAGCGGCGAGTCGCGAACGGCCGACGACGATGGCACGGCGCCCGCGCCAATGCCTGCCGGCCTGCTCGCGGGGCGGTCCGGCGAGGTCGGCATCGAACTGGTGCAGCAGCCGTCGCCAGCCGCCACGCTGCCCACGCCGGGCGCGACGACGCGCGAGACACGGGACGTATCGGTCTGGGCCCTGGACGGCGCCAACGCCCGCCGGCTGGCGCGCACCGGCGCCACCCGGCGCACCGGCCGCATCGGATGGCGGGAACTGGTCGAGCCGGAGGCGCCATGAACGCTCGCCGCGCCTGCGGCTTTACGCTGCTCGAACTGATCGTGGCGCTGGCCATCGTTGCCATCCTGGCCACGGTGGCGGTCAGCACCTGGCAGCGCCATCTGTGGCGCGGCTGGCGCGCACAGGCGAGGTCCGCCATGACCGCGGCGATGGTGGACCTGGAGCGCCACGCCATGTCGGCCATGACCTTCGCGGCGGATGCCGGTGGGGAAACGGTCGCCGGCGCCTGGCCACGCGCGGTGCCGCCGACGCCGGCGCGCACCCGCCACGTGCTCTTCGCCAAACCGTGCGCCCAAGCCGGCCTCGCTACCTGTGTCGAACTGCATGCCCTGCCGCAGGCGCCGGACCCGGACTGCGGCACGCTGATCCTGCGCAGCACCGGCGAATGGCTCGCCTCGCCGCCCGGCTCGGCACAGGCAGTGCCGCTGCCCGAGGCTTGCTGAGTGCATCCCGCCCTGCGATCCGTCACCGGCAACCGGACGGTCCACTGCTCCGCCGCCGCCCGGGCCGGCCGCCGCGGGCACGGCCTCACGCTGATCGAACTGCTGGTGGCCCTGGCCGTCATGGCCGTCCTCGCCGCCGTGGCCTATCCCTCGTTCCGCCGGTGGCTGGCGTGGCAGCGCGTGGAGCTGACCGCCGATCTGCTGGCGGGCGCGCTGGAATCGGCGCGCACCATCGCGGCGTCGCGACGCCGCACGGTGGTACTGGCTCCGTTGCCGGGCGCGGACACCCTGGCGGCGGGCTGGCGCCTGCTGGCCGATGACGTTGGTGGAGTGGCGCCCGGCGGTCGGCGCGTGCTGTCGGTCGTCCGCCTGCGCAACCCTTGCCTGCGGATCGACATGCGCGCCAGCGCGGGCGCCGGCCATACGCTGCGAGTAACAGGTGTGGGATACTCACGCTCGGAGCGCGGCGGCCTTCTTGCCGCGACCTTCACCGTGCGCTGCGACGATGCGCAGCGACAGGTCAGGCTCGGTGCCCAGGGGCGCCTGCGCATCTGCACACCGGGCCGCGATGCCGGCTGCGACGACGCGGACGGCGCGGGCGATCCCGATCCATGACCGCGCCCGCAGCGTCCGGCAGCGCCGCCCGTCCGCCAACCCGGCTTCCACCCTCAGACCCTCGGCAATCCATGTTCTCCGATACCGACCACGCCGCCATGCAGCTAGCGCTGAAGCTGGCGGCGCGCGGCATGTATATCACCACGCCCAATCCCCGCGTCGGCTGCGTGCTGGTGAAGGACGGCACTGTGATCGGTGAGGGCTCGACGCAGCCGGCCGGACAGGATCACGCCGAAGTGCAGGCGCTCAAGGACGCGGCCGCGCGCGGCTTCGACCCGGCCGGGGCGACGGCCTACGTCACGCTGGAGCCGTGCAGCCATTTCGGGCGCACGCCGCCTTGCGCCGACGGCCTGGTGCGGGCCGGCATCGCCCGCGTGGTGGCGGCGATGGAGGATCCAAACCCGGCCGTCTCGGGCCGCGGCCTGCAGCGGCTGCGCGAGGCGGGCATCGACGTGCGCTGCGGCCTGCTGGAAAAGGAGGCGCGCGACTTGAACATCGGCTTCGTGTCGCGCATGACGCGCGGCCTGCCGTGGGTGCGGGTCAAGGTCGCGGCATCGCTCGATGGCGGCACGGCGCTGCACGACGGCACCAGCCAGTGGATCACCGGCCAGGCCGCGCGCGACGACGGCCATGCCTGGCGCGCCCGGGCCTGCGCCATCCTGACGGGCATCGGCACCGTGCGGGACGACGATCCGCAGCTGACCGTGCGCGCCGTCGACACGCCGCGCCAGCCGCAGCGCGTGCTGGTGGACTCGCGGCTGGAAGTCCCGCTGGATGCGCGCCTGCTGACGCCGGACACCGGTCCTTTCGCCAAACCCGTGCTGGTCTTCTGCGCGGTGGACGACCCCGCCCGGCGCGCGGCGCTGGAGGAGCGCGGGGCCCAGGTCGTGGTACTGCCCAATCCGCATGGCAAGGTGGAACTGCGCCGAATGCTCGAGGAGCTGGGCCGGCGCGGCATCAACGAACTGCACGTGGAGGCGGGCTTCAAGCTCAACGGCTCGATGATCCGCGAGGGCTGCGCCGACGAGCTGCTGGTCTATCTCGCGCCGCGCCTGCTCGGCGATGCGCAGGGCATGTTCAACCTGCCGCCGCTGGCCAGCCTCGCCGATGCCCCGGCCTTCCGCTGGCACGACGTGCGCCAGATCGGCGACGACCTGCGCCTGATCGCCCGCCGCAGCCACGGCGACTGACGGTCCGCGCGAATAGCCCTGCCGCCGTCGCGGGCCGGCGCTCCTGCTAGCATTCGGGTTTTCGTACGCATTTCCCTTCCATCATGTTCACAGGCATTGTCGCGGCGGTCGGCCGCATCGAAACGGTCTCCCCGCTGGGTGGCCAGGACACCGACGCCGGCGTGCGCCTGCGTATCGACGCCGGCTCGCTGGACCTCTCCGATGTGCAGCTTGGGGACAGCATCGCCATCCAGGGCGCCTGCATGACCGTGGTCGCCAGGGACGCGCGGCATTTCGACGTGGACGTCTCGCGCGAATCGCTGGACAAGACCGCCGGCCTGGACCGCCCCGGCCGCGTCAACCTGGAAAAGGCCCTGCGGCTCGCGGACCGCCTCGGCGGGCACCTGGTGTCCGGCCACGTCGACGGCCTTGGGGAGGTCATCCACTTCGCGCCGGTGGGCGAATCGCACGAACTGCGCGTGCGCGCCTCCCGCGACCTGGGCCGCTATCTGGCCTACAAGGGCTCGGTGGTGGTCAACGGCGTCTCGCTGACCGTGAACCGGGTGATCGACGACGAAGCCGGCTGCACCTTCTCGATCAACCTGATCCCGCACACGATCGAGGTGACCACGCTGCAGGACCTGCGCCCCGGTGCGCGGGTGAACCTGGAGATCGACCTGATCGCGCGTTACGTCGAGCGGATGATGAGCGCCCCGGCGGCCGGCTGAGGCCGCCCCGCCAACCCTTTCGAAGCGGGGGCCACGGCGCCCGCTTCGCGTACAATGTCGGGCTGAACCGAAAGCGCCCGACGGCCCGACGGCCCGAAATCCGGCCCCGCCTGCCATCCGCCCACGCGCGATGGCCACCGCCGCGGCCGCCGGCGCCCTCCCCGCCCGATATTCCAGCCTGCATTCCATGACGATCGCCCCAACCGAAGACATCATTGCCGAGATCCGTGCCGGACGCATGGTCATCCTGGTCGACGAGGAGGATCGCGAAAACGAAGGCGATCTGGTACTGGCCGCGGATTTCGTGACGCCCGAGGCGATCAACTTCATGGCCAAGTTCGGGCGCGGCCTGATTTGCCTGACGCTGACCGCCGAGCGCTGCAAGCAGCTGGACCTGCATCCGATGGTCAGCCGCAACGGCACCGCCCACGGCACCAATTTCACCGTCTCCATCGAGGCCGCCGAGGGCGTGACCACCGGCATCTCCGCGGCCGACCGCGCCCGCACCGTCCAGGCCGCCGTGGCGAAGAACGCCACGCCCGCCGACCTGGTGCAGCCCGGCCATATCTTTCCGCTGACCGCCCAGCGCGGCGGCGTGCTGATCCGCGCCGGACACACCGAGGCCGGCTGCGACCTGGCCGCGCTGGCCGGCCTGGAACCGGCCTCGGTGATCTGCGAGATCATGAAGGACGACGGCACCATGGCGCGTCTGCCCGACCTGATCGAATTCGCCGAACAGCACGGCCTGAAGATCGGCACCATCGCCGACCTGATCCACTATCGCAGCCGCACCGAATGCATCGTCGAACGCGTGGGCGAACGCACCATGCAGACGCCGTACGGCACCTTCCGCAGCATCGCGTACCGCGACAAGCCGAGCGGCAACGCCCACCTGGCGCTGATCAAGGGCGAGCCGCAACCGGAGCGCGAGACACTGGTGCGGGTGCATGAGCCGCTGTCGGTGCTGGACCTGCTGGAAGTCTCGCGCACCACTCACTCGTGGAGCATGCCGGCCGCGCTGGAAGCGATCGCGGGCGCCGAACACGGCGTGATGGTGCTGCTGAACTGCGGCGACGGCCCGCAACGGCTGCTGGACCAGTTCGCCGCGCTGGACGCGCCGCAGGGCCGCCCGCGCCAGAAGCCCGACCTGCGCACCTATGGCATGGGCGCGCAGATCCTCAAGGATGTGGGCGTGGGCAAGATGCGCGTGCTGGCCTCGCCGCAGCGCATCCCCAGCATGACCGGCTACGATCTGGAAGTGACCGGCTACCAGCCGATGCACGGCGAGCTGGCCGACTGAATACCGCGGCGCGCCCGCACCGACACCGGCGCGCCCAACCCGAACCTGGAGAACACAATGGATCATGGTTTCTACCCGAGCAACATGGACGGCGAAGGCCTGCGCATCGGCATCGTGCAGGCGCGCTTCAACGAGCCGGTATGCGAGGAACTGCGCGAAGCGTGCGTGGCCGAGCTCGAAAAGCTCGGCATCGAGGGCGAGGACACGCTGCTGGTGACCGTGCCGGGCGCGCTGGAAGTGCCGCTGGCGCTGCAGAAGATGGCCGAGAGCGGCCAGTTCGACGCGCTGATCGCGCTGGGCGCCGTCGTGCGCGGCGAGACCTATCACTTCGAGCTGGTGGCCAACGAATCGGGCGCCGGCATCACGCGCGTGGGCCTGGACTTCAACGTGCCCATCGCCAACGGCATCCTGACCGTCGACACCGACGAACAGGCGCACGCCCGCACCCGCGAGAAGGGCCGCGACTGCGCCCGCGCCGCGGTGGAGATGGCCAACCTCGTGGTGGCGCTGGATTCGCTGCGCAGCCAGGACGACGAGGACGAGGAAGACGATGAGTGACGCTCCCGAAACCGGCCGCCCGACCGGCGACAAATCCGCCAAGGGCGCCAAGGGCGAGCCCAAGGCACCGCCCAAGAGCGCGCGCCGCCGCTCGCGCGAGCTGGCGCTGCAGGGCCTGTACCAGTGGCTGCTGAACCGCAACGATATCGGCGCCATCCAGGCCCACCTGCACGACGCCCAGGGCTTCAGCAAGGCCGACAGCGAACATTTCGACGCGCTGCTGAATGGCGCGATCCGCGAGGAAGAGCGGCTGACCGGCGCCTTCGCGGAATACCTGGACCGCCCCGTCGCCGAGCTGTCCCCGATCGAGCGCGCCGCGCTGCTGATCGGCAGCTATGAGCTGGTGCACTGCATCGACATTCCCTACCGCGTCGTGATCAACGAGGCGGTGGAGCTGACCAAGACCTTCGGCGGCGTGGAAGGCTACAAGTACGTCAACGGCGTGCTCGACAAGGTCGCCGCCCGCGTGCGCGCCACCGAGGTCGCCGCGCGCCGCTGAGCGCACCGGCAGGTCCCGCGCGGACGCCCCGCCTGCCACGACACCCGCCCCGGCGGGTGTTTTCACTTCCGATTCCCTCACGCCTGAGAACGCCGCCATGGACATCCAGCGCCTCGCCACCGCCTCCCGTCTCGCCAATATCAATGCCTTCCATGTGATGGAGCTGGCCAAGCAGGCCGCCGAGCTGGAACGGGCGGGCCGCCACATCATCCATATGGGCATCGGCGAGCCGGATTTCACGGCGGCCGAGCCGGTCGTGCGCGCTGCCGAGGCCGCCATGCGGCGCGGCGTGACGCAATACACCGGCGCGCTGGGCATCCATGCGCTGCGCGAGGCGATCGCGGGCCATTACCGGACCGCCTACGGCCTCGATATCCCGGCGCGCCGGGTCATCGTCACCGCGGGCGCCTCGGGCGCGCTGCTGCTGGCGTGCGCGGTACTCGTCGAGATCGGCGCGGAAGTGCTGATGCCGGACCCGAGCTATCCATGCAACCGCCATTTCGTCGCGGCCTTCGACGGCGTCGCGAAAATGATCCCGAGCGGCCCCGAAGCCCGCTTCCAGTTGACGGCGGACCAGGTGGAGGCAAACTGGGGCGAGGCGACGCGCGGCGTGCTGCTGGCCTCGCCGTCGAACCCCACGGGCACCTCGATCCTGCCCGGCGAACTCGCGCGCATCCTGCAGGCGGTACGGGCGCGCAACGGCTTCGCGATCCTGGACGAGATCTACCAGGGCCTGTCGTACGACGCCGCACCAGTGTCGGCGTTGAGCCTGGACGACAACGTCGTCACGGTCAACAGCTTCTCGAAGTACTTCAATATGACCGGCTGGCGCCTGGGCTGGCTGGTGGTACCCGAGGCGCTCGTGCCGGCCTTCGAGAAGGTGGCGCAGAACCTGTTCATCTGCGCCTCGGCTGTCGCGCAGCATGCGGCGCTGGCGTGCTTCACGCCCGAGGCGCTCGCCATCTACGACGAGCGCAAGGCGGAATTCCGCCGCCGGCGTGAAGCCATCGTGCCCGCGCTGGAGGCGCTCGGATTTCGCGTGCCCGTCAAGCCGGACGGCGCCTTCTATGTCTATGCCGACTGCCGCGGGGTGAACCATGCCGATGCCGCGAATGCGGACCGGCTGACGCAGTCGATGCTGCACGACGCCGGCGTGGTGTTCGTGCCCGGCAACGACTTCGGGCCCTACACCGCCAGCGACTACATCCGCATTTCCTACGCCACCTCGATGGCCAATATCGACGAGGCGATGACCCGGCTCGGCCGGCTGTTCTCGCGCTAACGGGCGCCGCGCGCCAAACGGAACGCGGCGGCCTGGTGGCCGCCGCCTTCGTTATGACGCCTGGGATGGGACGACCGGGATCTGCCGCGCGGCCACCATGAAAAACACCCCGGAGACCGGACGTTCGTCCACTCTTCGGGGTGTTGTTCGGAGGCGCGTCATCCGCGCCCGGCGCGAGCCGATCGTCAGGCGCTCTGCGGCACGGCGCTGGCCACTTCGATCTGCGGGCCTTCGGCCGGCGGATGGTTCTCTGCCTGCGTCTTGGTAGAGGAAGGCACCTCGGGCGCGGGAATCACGTCCGGCGTGTTCTTCACGCCCAGCAGCGATCGCAGCCGGCCGCGCTCGGCCAGTACCTTGGCGCCATAGCCGCCGTCGGTTGCCGTGGTGGCGCCGACGTAGTACTTCAGGCCACCCTCGATCGAGCCGGCGCGGGCGATGCAGTCCTTGAGCACCAGGGCGCCGATCTTGATATTGGCGTACGGGTTCAGCGCGGCGGACACGCCGCCCACGGCCTCGTACTTGTCCTGGTGGACCTTGGTCATGACCTGCATCAGGCCCTGCGCGCCCATGCCGCTCTCGGCGTACGGGTTGAAGCTGGACTCGATGGCGATCACGCCCAGGATCAGCAGCGGATCGATGCCCACTTCGCGGCCCGTCAGGTAGGCGGCCTTGACCAGTTGCCCGGTCGCCTGCGCCGCCACGCGATACTTGCGGGCGATGTATTCGGCCACCGCGGCCTGCTCGCGGGCACTGCCCAGCAGGCTGGTGTAGCGCGCGTCCAGCGCCACGCGCTGGGCCGGAATCCGGGCGGCCAGATGGGCCACCGAAGGAACCTTGGCATCCGCCGCATGGCCCCACTCGCCCACGCCCGACACGGTGGGCAGACCCGAAGCCGGTTGCACGGCGACGGGCGCCGACGAAGCGGGCGAGAGCCGGGCAGCGGCCACGTCGGCGCTGCTGGCGTGGACCGTGGCCGAAGCCGTGGCGGCCTGCAGCAGCACAGCGGGTGCTTCGTCGCCGGCCAGGATGGAGGCCAGTTCGGTGCGCCATTGCGGGCTTGCCGCCAGCGTGATCGCGGCGATCACGGACAACACGCCCGCCGCGTTGACTGCGTACTTCAACGTTGCGCGGCCGCCCCGAAAGGCGCGCCCCGCGACCGGATGGGCAAACCGAACCTGGAAGGAACGTCGCACACCGGGAACCGGTTGCCTGAAGCGGACCTGCAACGCCCGCCCGACACCGGGAATATGAAGGGTTTTCCAACCACTCATGCTTACCTCCATCCGCTGCCGCTCCGGCCGGGCACGTATGCCTGGCCAGTCGAATCAACGTAGTCAAGTAAGGATGCCGCCTCGCCTTGCAGAGGCTACCGGCATCTGTTGTTGGTAGGCGCTCCCCGTGCGCCTAACGATTAGCAGGGACGTTCCTGGGGAGAACAACCCTGCTGCGAACAGACTCAATACGCTTCGGCAGTGCGCCGAAGGAAACCGGCGCGACATGCAGTGAACCCTGTGGTCCGTCTCGCCGATCTGTTACGAAGTTGCTGCCGCGTCCCCTTGACAGGGCTCGATATTCATTGTTGCGGCGCAGCACTCCGATGAGCAGACGCGATTGTATGAACGACTTTATACATCGTCAAGAATTAAAGCCGAACAAAACAAAACAACTGGTTATATGTAACTCACCCGTCTAAGTGTATTTTTAATCACTCGACGGGCCGCAATCCCTGTGCTGGCGTAGAACCGCTTCGTCCGGCGTGCCGGTATCCCGCCAAAAAAACTTACAATTTGCCGCTACACCTTGCGGCATTTATTTGCCGCCCGCGGCTCAAAAGAGCATTTCCAGGCATCTCCCTATCTCGGACGGCTGCCGCAGATGCGCCACGTCCAAACCGGAATCACCATGAAATACAACGACTTGCGCGACTTCATCGGCCAGCTCGAAACCCTCGGCGAACTGCGCCGGGTCGGCGAACCGGTCTCGCCGCGCCTCGAAATGACCGAGGTCTGCGATCGCCTGCTGCGTGCCGGCGGTCCTGCGGTCCTGTTCGAGCGGCCCGTCCGGCAAGCCGGTGACGCCGCGTCTGGTGACAGTTATAAGGTGCCGGTCCTGGCCAATCTGTTCGGGACCCCACGCAGGGTGGCGCTTGGCATGGGCGCCGAGTCGCTGGCCGACCTGCGCGACATCGGCCATGTGCTTTCCGCCCTGAAGGAACCCGAGCCGCCGCGCGGCCTGCGCGAAGCCGGCAAGCTGTTCAACCTCGTGAAGTCCGTGTGGGACATGGCGCCGAAGCGCGTCTCCGGCCCCGCCTGCCAGGAGATCGTCTGGGAAGGCAACGACGTGGACCTCGGGCGCCTGCCCATCCAGCTGTGCTGGCCGGGCGATGCCGCGCCGCTGATCACGTGGGGCCTGGTCGTGACCAAGGGCCCGCACAAGAAGCGGCAGAACCTGGGCATCTATCGCCAGCAGGTGATCTCGCGCAACCAGGTCATCATGCGCTGGCTCGCGCACCGCGGCGGCGCGCTGGACTTCCGCGAGCACGCCCGCGCCAACCCCGGCCAGCCCTTCCCCATCGCCGTGGCGCTGGGCGCCGATCCGGCCACGATCCTGGGCGCCGTCACGCCGGTGCCCGACACCCTGTCCGAATACCAGTTCGCCGGGCTGCTGCGCGGCAGCCGCACCGCGCTGGCCTCCTGCGTGACGCCGACGCTGTCGGCGCTCAGCGTGCCGGCCTCGGCCGAGATCGTGCTGGAAGGCCATATCCAGCCGGACCCCGCTCACCCGAGCGGCTACCAGCATGCGCTCGAAGGCCCGTTCGGCGACCACACCGGCTATTACAACGAGCAGGACTGGTTCCCGGTCTTCACCATCGACCGCATCACGATGCGGCGTGACCCGATCTATCACTCCACCTACACCGGCAAGCCGCCCGACGAGCCCGCCGTGCTGGGCGTGGCCCTGAATGAAGTGTTCGTGCCGCTGCTGCAGAAGCAGTTTCCCGAGATCACCGATTTCTATCTGCCGCCCGAGGGGTGCAGCTACCGCATGGCCGTGGTCAGGATGAAGAAGCAGTACGCCGGCCACGCCAAGCGGGTGATGTTCGGCGTCTGGAGCTTTCTGCGCCAGTTCATGTATACGAAGTTCATCGTGGTGGTGGACGACGACATCGACGCGCGGGACTGGAAGGAAGTCATCTGGGCCATCACCACCCGGGTCGATCCGTCGCGCGATACCGTGCTGGTCGACAACACGCCCATCGACTACCTGGACTTTGCCTCGCCGGTGTCCGGCCTGGGCTCCAAGATGGGCATCGACGCCACCGACAAGTGGCCCGGCGAGACCAACCGCGAATGGGGCCGCACCATCGAGATGGACGCCGCGGTGAAGAAGCGGGTCGACGCGATGTGGGAGCGGCTGTTCGACCGCCCCGCCGGCTGAGGAGCAAGGCAAAGGCGCCCCGGGCGCGGCGGCGAAGCGCGGGCGCCGCTATCATGGCGGTCTGACAAGGAACGCGGCACCCCGCCCCGGCACGTTTCACGCACACGCTGGCGCCAGCGGGAGATGCCCTCGCGCAAACCCGATATGGAGACCAGGATGGCCAATGCGCTGGACCGGATGCAAGATCGCTCGCTGATTCGCGGCGAGTCCTATATCAACGGCGAGTGGGTCGGCGCCACGGGCGGCGCCAGTTTCGCCGTCATCGACCCCGCCACCGGCGACGAACTGGTGCGCGTCGCCAATCTCGGCGCCACGGAGACCGAACGCGCCATCGCCGCGGCCGATGCGGCACTGCCCGCGTGGCGGGACAAGACCGGCAAGGAGCGCGCCGCGCTGATGCGCCGCTGGTTCGACCTGCTGATCGCCAACACGGAGGATCTCGCCACGCTAATGACCGCCGAGCAGGGCAAGCCGCTGGCCGAGGCGAAGGGCGAAGTCGGCTATGGCGCCTCGTTCATCGAATGGTTCGCCGAGGAGGCCAAGCGCGTGGCTGGCGACGTGCTGGCTTCCACCTGGGCCGACAAGCGCATGGTGGTGCTGAAGCAGCCGATCGGCGTGTGCGCCTCCATCACGCCGTGGAATTTCCCGATCGCGATGATCACCCGCAAGTGCGCGCCGGCGCTGGCCGCGGGCTGCACCATGGTGATCAAGCCGGCCGAGCAGACGCCGCTGTGCGCGCTGGCGATGGCCGAGCTGGCGCATCGCGCCGGCATTCCGCCCGGCGTCATCAATGTGGTCACCGGCGACGCCGACAACTCCATCGCCATCGGCCGCGCGCTGTGCGCCTCGCCGGTGGTGCGCCATCTGTCCTTCACCGGCTCCACGCCGGTCGGCCGCATCCTGATGGAGCAATGCGCGCCCACGGTCAAGAAGGTCGCGCTGGAGCTGGGCGGCCATGCGCCCTTCATCGTGTTCGACGATGCCGACGTGGACGCGGCGGTGGAAGGCGCCATCGCCTCCAAGTACCGCAATGCCGGCCAGACCTGCGTCTGCACCAACCGCTTCTACGCGCACGAGTCGGTCTACGACGCCTTCGTCGAGAAGCTGGCTCGCAAGGCCGCCGACCTGCCGGTGGGCAACGGCTTCGACGCCGGCGTGGCGCAGGGCCCCCTGATCGACGACCAGGCCGTCGACAAGGTGCAGCGGCATATCGACGACGCGGTCACCCGCGGCGCGCGGCTGGTCACCGGCGGCAAGCGCGTGCCGGGTCTGGGCACGGACCGCTTTATCGCGCCGACCGTGCTGGCCGACGCCACGCCCGAGATGCTGATCGCCCGAGAGGAAACCTTCGGCCCGGTCGCCGCCGTGTTCAGGTTCCGCGACGAGGACGAAGTGGTCGCCATGGCCAACGACAGCGAGTTCGGCCTGGCGTCCTACTTCTACAGCCGCGACATCGGCCGCATCTGGCGCGTGGCCGAGCGGCTCGAATACGGCATGGTGGGCATCAACACGGGCCTGATCTCCAACGAGGTGGCGCCCTTCGGCGGCGTCAAGCAATCGGGCCTTGGACGCGAGGGCTCGAAATACGGCATCGACGAATACCTCGAGATCAAGTATCTGTGCATGGGCGGCATCTGAGACACCCAGGCCGGCATCCGAGCCGGCATCCCCACAACCCCGCATAGACGGGCAACCGGAGGAGACATGAGCACCATCGAGGAAGGGCAACTGGTCTGGACGCCATCGCCGGCCCGCCGCGAAGCGGCGCAACTCACCCGCTTCATGCGCTGGCTGGCCACCGAACGCGGCCTGCGTTTCGACGACTACGACAGCCTGTGGCAATGGTCGGTCACCGACATCGAGGCATTCTGGGATGCGGTGCGGGCCTACTTCGACCTGCGCTTCGACACGCCGGCCGCGAGCGTGCTGGCCAGCCGCGAGATGCCCGGCGCGCGCTGGTTCGAGGGCGCCAGCCTGAACTACGTACAGCAGGTCTTCCGCCATGCCGGCACCGGCGCGGCGCGCGCGCGTCCCGCGATCCGCCATGCCGCGGAAAGCGAGGCGCTGGCGGACCTGGACTGGGACACGCTGGAGCGCCAGGTCGCCTCGCTGGCCCATGCGCTGCGCGGCATGGGCGTGGGCCGCGGCGATCGCGTGGCCGGCTATCTGCCCAATATCCCGGCCACCGTGGTGGCATTCCTCGCCACCGCCAGCCTCGGCGCGATCTGGTCGGGCTGCGCGCCGGACATGGGACAGGTGGCGGTGATCGACCGCTTCCGCCAGATCGAGCCCAAGGTGCTGATCGCGGTGGACGGCTACCGCTACGGCGGCAAGGCGTTCGACCGCACGCCGGTGCTGGCGCAGCTGGTGCAGGCCCTGCCCTCGCTGACCGACGTGGTGCTGGTGCCGCGCCTGGGCGCCACGTTCGACGTCGGCGCCGGCCCGCGGCTGCATCGCTGGGACGACGTGCTGGCGCACCAGGTGCCGCTCGCCATCGAGTCGGTGCCCTTCGACCATCCACTGTGGATCGTCTATTCCTCGGGCACCACCGGCATGCCCAAGCCGATCGTGCACGGCCATGGCGGCGTGGTCATCGAGCAGCTCAAGCTGATGGCCTTCCACAACGACCTGGGACCGGACGATGTCTTCCACTGGTACAGCAGCAGCGGCTGGATCATGTGGAATGCGCAAGTGGCGGGACTGCTGCTGGGCACCACCATCGCCATCTACGACGGCAATCCGGCGTGGCCGGACGCGGGCGTGTTGTGGCGATTCGTCGAAAGCGCCGGCATCACCGTGTTCGGCGCTGGGGCGGCGTTCTTCACCAATGGCATGAAGGCCGGCGTCACGCCGTCGCAAAGCGTCGACCTGAGCCGGCTGCGCGCGGTGGGCTCGACCGGCTCCCCGCTGCCGGCCGAAGCCTATGACTGGATCTACCGCAACGTGCGCGCCGATGTCTGGCTCGCGCCGATGAGCGGCGGCACCGATTTTGCCGGCTCGTTCGTGGCGGGATGCCCGCTGCTGCCGGTCCACGCCGGCGAGATGCAATGCCGCTGCCTGGGCGCCAACGTCCAGGCGTTCGACGAGAACGGGGCGGCGCTGATCGACCAGGTGGGGGAACTGGTCTGCACCGAGCCGATGCCGTCGATGCCGCTATACCTGTGGGGCGACCGCGATGGCCGGCGCTATCGCGACAGCTACTTTGACACCTATCCCGGCGTCTGGCGCCATGGGGACTGGATCAAGATCACCTCGCGCGGCGGCGCCATCATCTACGGCCGCTCGGACGCCACGATCAACCGCCACGGCATCCGCATGGGCACCAGCGAGCTGTATCGCGTGGTGGAGGAACTGCCGCAGGTGCTGGACAGCCTGGTGGTCGATCTCGAATACCTTGGGCGCGAGTCGTACATGCCGCTGTTCGTGGTGCTGCGCGAAGGCATGACGCTCGACGACGCGCTGCGCGACACCCTGCGCGCACGCATTCGCGACGCGCTGTCCTCGCGGCACGTCCCGAACGAGATCCTGCAGGCGCCGGGCGTGCCGCGCACGCTGTCGGGCAAGAAGATGGAAGTCCCGATCAAGAAGCTGCTGCTCGGCCACGCCCCGGAGAAGATCGCCAACCGCGATGCCATGGCCAACCCGGACACGCTGGACTGGTACTTCGACTACGCGCGCCGGTTCATCGCGAGCAGGCCCCGCGAGGATGCGGCCTAACGACGCCGCCGGACGACACCGCCTGAGCACGCGGGCATCGCGGCAAGGGCGGGCACGTTACGTGCTCCTGCCCAGCGCCGCGCCTGGCGCGGCATGCCCCTTGTCAACAGGAACCGATCCGCCCGTATGCAAGACCGCGACGCCACCCCCGCCTCGACGACTCTCTCCTTCCCGCCCCAGGGCCTTGCCCCCACGCGCGAACAAGTGCTGCGCCATCTTCAGCGCGCCAGTGCCGTGGCCGAACGCGCGACGCTGCTGGGGCACCATCCCTTCGGGGCGATCCTGGTCGGTCCCGACCAGGAGACCGTGCTGATGGAGCAGGGGAACGTCGATACCGTCAACCACGCCGAGGCCGTGCTGGCTCGCGTGGCGGCCATGAACTTTCGGCCGGAGTATCTGTGGGGCTGCACGCTGTACACGACGGTGGAGCCGTGCTGCATGTGCGCGGGCACCGCGTACTGGGCCAATATCGGGCGCGTGGTATTCGGACTCACCGAGGCGCGGCTGCTCGAAGCCACGGGCAGCCATGCGGAGAATCCGACGATGAGCGTGTCGTCACGCTATGTGTTCGACCATTGCCAGAAGCCGGTCGAACTGATCGGGCCGGTGCCCGAGGTGGAAGAGGCCATTCTCGCCGTGCAGCGCGCCTTCTGGGCGGGGCGCTGAGCGGCTCGCGCAACCGCTACTTCTTTGCCTTGGTGAAGGTCGACATCCCGTCGATCACGGTCCGCGCGTAGACGACGGCCGCCTCGATGGCGGCGCGCGGCGTATGGCCGCTGTGGTCCGGCAGGGGCGACGGCATCTGCAGGGACTCGTTGCCCCCGTTGACGCGCGTGATGCTCACCGTGGCGTGGAAGTCCAGACGGGCCGTCTGCGCGCCGGCTACCTGCGGCAATGACCGCTGGACGTGGGCCGACACCCGGAACCCCTTGTACACCGCATTGTTCTCGACCATGACGGTCTCCTGATATTTGCATGGAGGGGCTGTGCCCCTGGCTTTCCGACGAAGCCCACCGCGATGGCCGGGCCGGGAATGTGTGTGACTGGACCCGTGAAAGCTCACTCGGCAACGCCAATAGCGCGTATGCTCGCCACACCGGCCGGCAACCAGTCCGGATAACGAGCGCCATTCAAGGAGCACCCCATGGCAAAAGGTCAATTACGCGGCAACCGCGAAGCCAAGAAACCCAAACAGCCGAAGAAGCCCGCCGCCCCGGCGGCGCCCTTTTCCGGTATCGCCGTGCGCGGCAGCGCGCGCACGGACGACAAGAAGAAATAATCCGATGCGAGGGCGGCCTACAGCGCCGCCACGGACTCGCCCTCTACCAACCCGTTGATGATGTCCTCGCCGAAACGCACGGCGCCGCGCCTTGCGGTGCCGACGTTTTCCCAAGGCGCCGCTTCGAGACGGAACACCTTCGAACGCTCGCCGCCGGGCGCTTCGCCGTCGCGGCAGATCAGCACCGAGGCGCTGAATGTACGATCAGACTTGACCCGCGGCCAGGATTGCGCCGGTTCGATCTTGTAGACCAGGGGATAAAGGTCGAAACCCTTGTATTTGGCGGTGGGGGCGTTGTCCATGCGAACTCCAGGGTGAGGGGGTAAGTCACCTGGACGGCGCCTCGCGGCGCCGGCACGCACGGCATGTGCATGTCCCACTGATGATGACGAATCCAGCCACTGTACTCCTATCCGGTGACAGCTATGTGATTTCTTCCGCGGCGCTGCCTTTGCGCCCGGTGAACCGGCGACCGCGCACCATCGCGCACCATCGCGCCGCATCGCCGGCACCAGCACGGGGCACTGCGGTTATGATGCCCAGGCGGCGCGCGCCGCCGCCATCCCTCCAGTCGCGCCCGACGTCCCCCCTTGCCGGTATCGACAGCCCCTAACACCCAGCCCATGCCCGCTCACACCACCCTCCGCTTCCAGGACCAGGAACTGATCCGCGTCGGCGACGAAAACGATTACTTGCTTCTGGCCCCGCAGTACGGCGGCCGGCTTGTGCGCTGGGTCCATCGCGGCGAGGACATCCTGTACTGGCCCGCCGACGCGGACTGGTCCCAGCCCGCCCGTATACGCGGCGGCAACCCGCTGCTGTTTCCCTTTATCGCCCGGCATTTCGTCGACGGCGACATCGGCAAATGGCGCGACGCCGAGGGCACCGTCCGCGCGATGCCGGTACATGGCTTTGCCCGCGACCTGCCGTTCGAAGTGGTGGCGCAGACCGAGGACAACGCCATCACCATGCGCTTGCAGGCGGGCGCCGCCACGCGCGTGCCCTACCCCTACGAGTTCGAGTTCGAGGTCACCTACCGCCTGCTGGAAAACGGGCTCGAAGCGGCGCTGGCCGTGACGAACGGCGCGGCGGAATCGGAGCAGGACCTGCTGCCCGAGGCCAAGTCCAACGCCCTGCCGTACTACGCCGGGCACCACTTCTATTTCGCCCTGGCCCACGGGGCGCGGGCCGGCACGTCGCTGGCCATGCCGCCATCGTCGCTGGCGCGGCAACGGCCGGACGGCAGCATCCAAGACATGGCGCCGGGCGAGCCGGCCTACACGCTGGACGATGCCCGCCTGCAGGACACCTTCCATGTGCTGCAGGAACCGGCCCCCGACGGCTGCACGCTCACGATGCCGCCCAATCCCGCGGCCCCCGCAGGCCGGCGCCTGCGCATCGCGCTCGACCGGCGCGACGACGGCGCGCCATGGCACGCCATCACCACGTGGTCGGAGAAGGAAACCTCCGACTTCTACTGCGTGGAGCCGTGGCTCGGCCTGCCCAACGCCATCCACCACGGGCGCGGCCTGCGCTGGCTGCAGCCGGGACATCGGGAGACGGCGGTGTGCCGGATCCTCGTCGAGTCGGCTGCCGAGGGAACATAGGACGCCGGAATCGGACTCACCGGTATGAAGCCCTACAAGAACCTGTCCGGCGACTCCGGTGTCGTGGCGTACGACATCGGCAAGGAGCACATCGACGTCCAGTTCCGGCATGGCGACGCCTATCGCTACGACTACCCGAGCGCGGGCGCGGAACATATCGAGAACATGAAGCTGCTCGCCCGCGCCGGGCGGGGACTGAGCACCTATATCAGCCGGTATGTGAAGGACCGGTATGGGAGCAAGCTGTAGTCCTTCGGTCGCGAGGGATCACGCCGGCACCGGACGGGCGTGGACAAACCAATCGCAGCTATAAATAATCCTTGATCCCCGGATTATTTATAGCTACGATTATTCCGCATGGACATCGCGTTCGATCCTGCCAAAGACGCCAGCAATCAGTCCAAGCACGGCGTCTCGCTGGCACTCGCCGCGATGCTGGACTGGTCGGCCGTCTTGGCAGGCGTCGATACCCGTCGCGACTACCGTGAACTGCGCGAAATCGGGTTCGGCATTATCGGTGCGCGCCTCTACTGCGTCGTGTTCACCCAGCGTGGCGAGACCATGCACATCATCAGCTTGCGGAAGGCGAACAAACGGGAAGCGAGAAACTATGTCGGGCAAACCTAAGCTGATCATGCCGAGCGACGAAGAGGACGCGGCAATCAACCGCGGCATTGCGTCGGATCCGGACACCTACGAGGTATCGGCCGAACAGATGAAGGCTATGCAACCCCTTGGCAAGCGAGGAAGGGGCCGTCCGAAGCTGGCAAGTACAAAGGAGCTTGTCAGTATCCGCTACGACGCGGAGGTGATCCGCGCATTCCGCGCCAGCGGTGAAGGCTGGCAGACCCGGATGAACGACGCCCTGAAGGACTGGCTCCGGACCCACCGACCGTGATCGAGAGGCCGCCGGAGCGGCATCGACTCATGCTACAATCCGCGCCCAGTAAGCCATAGCGGGCGTCGTATAATGGCCATTACCTTAGCTTCCCAAGCTAAAGACGTGGGTTCGATTCCCATCGCCCGCTCCACTCCTCGCTGATACAAGCCGCCTCAGCCGCCTGGTCGCCCGCCGACCGGTGATCCGCCCGGCGGCTTTTTTGTTGCCATGCTTCCCGACGAACCGAATACCGAACCGACTGCCGCGGACGATGCCGATCCAATCGCCGGCGTGGCGCATCCGCGCCGCATCCGCTCCTTCGTGCGCCGGGCGGGTCGGACGTCGACCGGCCAGCAGCGCGCCATCGACGAGATCGGCCCGAAGCTGATGATTCCGTATGCGCCGGCCGTGCTCGACTGGCAGGCGGCGTTCGGCCGCCAGGGCCCGGCGATCCTGGAGATCGGCTTCGGCATGGGGGAGACCACGGCGCATATCGCTGCACTGCGTCCGCAGGACAATTTCCTCGGCTGCGAGGTGCACGAGCCGGGTGTGGGCGCGTTGCTGAAGCTGGCCGGCGAGCGCGGCCTGGACAATATCCGCATCGTGCAACACGACGCGGTCGAGGTGGCCGCGCACATGCTGGCCGAGCAGACGCTCGACGGCGTGCATATCTTCTTCCCCGACCCCTGGCACAAGAAGCGCCACAACAAGCGGCGCCTGGTCCAGCCGCCGCTGGTGAAGCTGCTGGCGAGCCGCCTCAAGCCCGGCGGCTATATCCACTGCGCGACGGACTGGGAAGAGTACGCGCACCAGATGGTCGAAGTGCTGGCGGGCGAGCCGACGCTGGAAAACACCTCCACCGCCGCCGGCGGCTTCGCCGAGCGCCCCGAGTACCGGCCCGTCACGAAGTTCGAGAAGCGCGGCCTGCGTCTTGGCCACGGCGTCTGGGACGTGGTGTTCCGCAAGCGCGCCTGACGGGCCTGCGTCAAGCGCCGGCCCGTTCCGGCGGCCATGGCTGGAAGCCGGCCAACGCCGGTATCCGCTCCGCCAGGAACTGAATCAGCAGCCGCGCCCGCAGCGACTGATACCGTCGCGACGGATAGAGCAGGTGGGCCTGCTGCATCGGCGCCCGCCACTTCGGCAGCACGGCGACCAGGTCGCCTGACGCCATCAGGTCGTCGACCAGCCAGGCCGGCGCCAGTCCGACGCCTGCCCCGCTTGCCAGGCTCTCCCGTATCGCCAGCGCGTTATTGACACGGTAGCGGCCATGCGTCGTCACCGTGACGCTGCCGCCCGGCCCCTCCAGCGTCATGGCATCGCCGCTTGCCAGCCAGGCGAAGCGGATCGTTTCGTGCCGGTGCAGGTCATCGGGCCGGCGAATCGCCGGACGGCCGCGCAGATAGCCGGGCGAGGCCACCAGCAGGCGCGGCGACACGGCGATGCCGCGCGCAATGCCATCGGGCGGCAGCGTGCCGCCGAGCCGCAAGGCCACATCGACACCCTCCTCCACCAGGTCGACGAAGCGGTCGTTCAGGATCAGCTCGACCTCGATGTCCGGGTAGCGCGCGAGGAACTCCAGCATCAGCGCGTTGAGGCGGAACTGGCCCAGCGCGACCGGCGCGTTGACGCGCAGCAATCCAGTCGGCATCCCGGTCTGCCCACGGGCATCCGCCACGGCCTCGCCATATTCCTCCAGCACGCCCTTGGCGCGGACGTGGAACCGCCGGCCCTGCGGCGTCGGGGTAAGGCTCGTGGTGGTGCGTTCCAGCAGGCGCACGCCCAGATCCCGCTCCAGCGCCGCCACGGCCTTGCTGATGGTGGGCTGCGTGGTGCCCATCTCGCGCGCCACCGCCGAAAGGCTGCCCAGTTCTACCGCCCGCACGAAGATCCGCATCGCCCGAAGGTTGTCCATCTCATTCCTTGCTGGAATATGTCCCATGCGATTTTGCCCGCTACCCCGGCGACAAGGAAGAACTTAATGTCGCGGCATCGAAACAAGCACGGAGTACCGCCATGTCACGATCCGCCCTGCTGAGCGCCACGTTCGGCGTGGCCAGCCTGATGTCGGCCGCCGCGGTGGCCGCGCAGCCCGCGCCGCCGTTGCGCTGGGTCGGCACCTGGGCCGCCAGCCCGCAACCGCCGTGGGAGCCGGACTTCGCGCTGCCCACCGGCATTCCGCGGCAGTTGTCGGACCAGACCATCCGGCAAGTCGTCAGGGTCAGCGTGGGCGGCCGGCGCGCACGCGTCGTGTTGTCGAACGCCTACGGGAAGCAGGCGCTGGTCATCGGGGCCGCCCGTCTGGCCATCCCCGCCGGGGGCGCCGCCATCGTGGCGGGAACCGATCGCAGGCTGAGCTTCGGCGGCAGCCCCTCGGTGACCATTCCGCCCGGCGCGCCGGCAATCAGCGATCCGGTCGATATCGATGTTCCCCCGCTTTCCGAACTGGCCGTCAGCCTTTATCTGCCCGAGCCGACGCCGCTCACGACCTTTCACTGGGATGGCCGCCGCACCGCCTACCTCGCGGCCGGCAACGTCGCACACGCCGGCTCCCTGGACGCGGATGCGACCCTCGCTTCCCGGCTGTTCCTCAGCGGCGTGCAGGTCGAAGCTGGCGGCACCCGGCCGGTGGTGGTGGCCTTCGGCGACTCGCTGACCGACGGCAACGGCTCCACCCCCGGCACCGACCGCCGCTGGCCCGACTTCCTGGCGCGGCGGCTCGCGCCGCGCCAGGTGTCGGTCCTCAATGCCGGCATTTCGGGGGCGAGAGTGCTGGACAGCCTGATGGGAGACAACGCGCTGGCGCGTTTCGATCGCGACGTGCTGAGCGAACCGGGCGTGAAGGCAGTGATCGTGATGATGGGCATCAACGATATCGGCTGGCCCGGCAGCCCCTTCGCGCCGCGCGCCCGGTCAATGCGGGCCGAGGCCCTGATCGCCGGCTACCGTCAACTGAGCGAACGGGCGCGGGCCCGAGGGGTGCGCATTGTCGGCGGGACGCTGCCGCCGTTCGAGGGCGCGCTGCGGGGCACGCCGCTAGAGGGGCACTACAGCGCGGACAAGGAACGCGTCCGGCAGGCGGTCAATGCGTGGATACGGAACGGCGGCGCCTTCGACAGCGTGGCGGACTTCGACGCGCTGCTGCGCGATCCCTCACGCCCGACGCGGCTGCTGTCCGCCTACGATTCCGGCGACCACCTGCATCCCGGCGACGCGGGCTACGAGGCGATGGCGCAGGCCATCGACCTGCGCAGCCTGCTGGGCAGCGACCCGATGCCCGAGGACTGAGGCCTCAGGCGTGCCAGGCCACCCAGCCGAACTGCGCGGTGGCCAGCACGATGATGCCGAAGGCGATGCGGTACCACGCGAACGGGCGGAAGTCGTGCGTCGCCACGAAACGCAGCAGCCAGCGCACGCACAGGAAGGCCGACAGGAAGGCGAAGACGAAGCCCACGGCGAAGATGCCCAGGTCGTCCACCGACAGCAGCGTGCGCGCCTTGTACAGCTCGTAGACGGTGGCGCCCGTGATCACCGGAATGGCCAGGAAGAACGAAAACTCGGTGGCCACCTTGCGCGACAGCCCGAAGATCAGGCCGCCGATGATCGTCGCGCCCGAGCGCGAGGTGCCCGGCACCAGCGCGAAGCACTGCGCCAGCCCGACCTTGAGCGCATCGCGCCACGTCATGTCGTCCACCGACTCGATGCGCGGGGCGCCCGCCTTGGCCGCTTCCAGCAGGGCATTGCCCTGCGGATGGGAGACCTGCCCGCGCCGGCTCTCGCGCCGTTCCGCCCACAGGATCACCAGGCCGCCGACGATAAAGGCGGACGCCACGGTGATGGGATTGAACAGATAGGCCTTGATCCAGGGGCCGAAAATGAATGCGAGCACGATGGCCGGCGCGGTGGCAATGATCACGTTGGCGGCAAAGCGCTGTGCGCGCGGCTCGGTGGCCAGCCCGCTCACCACGTCGATGATCCGCTGGCGGAACTCCCAGCACACCGCCAGGATGGCGCCCAGCTGGATCACGACTTCGAAGATCTTGCCCTTCTCGTCGTTGAAGCTCAGCAGGTCGGCCACCAGGATCAGGTGGCCCGTACTGGAGATGGGCAGAAACTCGGTCAGGCCTTCGACGATGCCGAGGATCAGGGCTTTCAGGGCGAGTGCGATATCCATGCGGTACGGGCAGGCAGACTGAATCAGGTTTTGGGGAACGACGGAACGGGACGAAAACGAAACGAAACCGGGACGGCGCGAACGGCACGGCGGCAGAGATGGCGGCGCCGCTCGCGGGCGCAGCGCCGGCCCTACCGCCGGTTGATCTTGACGTTGATGCCGTTCGGCAGGACGGTGATTGTACCGGGCTCGACACTTGAGCCGCCGAACTGCAGCTCCTCCGGACGGAACGTGTAGAGCGGATAGTCTTGCAGCAGCTGCTCGGCCAGGATGCCGCCGAGGGCATTCAACTGGCGCGAATACTGCGGCGGCAGCCCGGCCACGTCGAACTGCTGGACCACCGGGTCCTGCAGCACCACCGAACGGGTCGATGGCTCGTAGCGCAGCGCGCTGTCCAGCGCGAAACGGCCGGTAAAGGCGCGGGTGAAGAACAGGCGATTGTCCAGCGTGGCGTCGAACTGCACGTTGACACGGTTGCGGTTGGGATCCAGCGTCAGCTTCGGGTTGGCCAGCTGGATATCGAACAGCTCCATATAGCGCTTGCTGAACGGAAACTTGCGCTCCAGCGCGGATTGCAGCTGCCCTTGCGAGAAGGTGTATTCGTTGCCGAACGAGCCGCAGGCGGCCAGCACCGCGGTGAGCAGGGTCGCGCCCGTGGCGGTGAGCCATCGTCGGCGTGTCATCAAAGCCATCTAACATCTCCAGGTCAATGCCGGTCCGGGCGCGTTCGCCGCGGCCCGGATCAGACGGTGGCCAGCGCGTCCGGCGTGGTCGCCACTTCCAATTGTGCAAGCCAGAGCAGCGCGGCTCCGCGCGATTCGCCACACATCTCCGCGGATGGCCGCAGGCTCGCGCAAAAGGCCGGGCGCTCCGGCCGGCCGAAGACGGCGCAGCGCATGTCGGGCAGCAATTGCGCGCAAGGGACCCCGGCCGGCTTGCCGCCCGGCATGCCCGGCAAGGGCGAGGCGATCGACGGGGCAATGCAGCAAGCGCCACAACCGGGGCGGCAGGAAACGTCAGACTGGCGGTTCATGGGGATGGTTCTGGGTGAAGCGCAAGGCTTACACCCTCTTACATGCGAGGCGGCCGGCTGCGGCGTGGGCCTTGCGGGCGCCTGCCGGCGAAGGCGCCATTGTGCCGCAGGCCGGCGGCGGGTAGCCACCGATCGCTGGCGCACAAGACGTGTCTTGACCCTATGCCGCACTCCACACTACATTACTGACCCATCGGTTATTTATTTCTGACCGCGCCGATCCGGCCCGTCTCGCCCCGCCCGCGCTTGCGCAAGGGGCGAGCCAAGCCGCCCGGGATTTACCACCGTTCGCTTCTACCCCGTACCCGCTTTTCTTGTGACCAAGCCACCGGAACGCCCCTCCGAGCCCCAGGATGCCCGCAAGTGGTCGCGCCGCAAGGCCGCGCGCCCGCAGGAACTGGTCGCGGCCGCACTGAACCTGTTCGTCGAGCGTGGCTATGCCGCGACGCGGTTGGAGGATGTCGCTGCCGCCGCCGGCGTGTCCAAGGGTACCGTCTACCTGTACTTCGCCAACAAGGAAGAGCTGTTCAAGACCGTCGTGCGCGAAAACCTCGTGCCGGCGCTGGCCAAGGGCACGGACCTGGTCGACACCTACGAGGGGACGACGCCCGAGCTGCTGCGCGAACTGATGCGCGGCTGGTGGGGGCTGATCGGGGCGACGCCCGTGGCCGGCCTGACCAAGCTGATCATGGCCGAGTCCGGCAATTTCCCCGATATCGCGCGCTTCTACCACGAGGAAGTGATGGTGCCCGGCGACGAACTGTTCGCCCGGGTACTGGCGCGCGGCGCGGCGCGGGGCGAGTTCCACGCGCTTCCCGCCAATCCCGTCACCACGCTGATCTGCGCCCCGCTGGTGTTCCTGATGCTGTGGCAGCACGCGTTCCATGTGGGCAGCCACAAGGACATCGACCCCGAGGCGTATCTGGACAACCTGCTGCAGGTGCTGCTGTTCGGCCTGACCGCCGGGGCGGCACGCGATACGCCGCTGCCGCCGCAGAACGGCCCCTACGTGTGGGAGCAGATCCTGGCAGAACAGATGGCGCAACAGCAGGCCCAGCAGCAGGCGCAGCAACCATCGCCACAACCGCCACAACAACCGGCCGCGCTGGCGGCCGATCCGGACGAGGGCCAGGCCCGACCATGACGAAGACCCGACGCAAGACCATCCTGTTGGCCGTGCTGGCGGTGCTGGTGCTGCTCGGCGCCACCGCCGCCGTGCGCTCGGCGCGCGGCAACAAGGAAGCCAAGCCGCCGGTGTCCGCCGCCGCGCCGGCCGGACTCATCGAACTGCTGCAGACCGATGTGGTCACGGCCAGCCAGCGCACGCTGCGCACGTCGCTGCCGCTCTCGGGCGGGCTGCGGGCCCTGAACCAGGCGTCCGTCAAGGCCAAGGTGTCCGGCGAGGTGCAGCAGGTACTGGTGCGCGAGGGCGAGGCAGTGCGCGCCGGCCAGGTCATCGTGCGCATCGATCCGTCCGAGTACGAGGCCAAGGTCGCGCAGGCGCGCGGCCAGATGCTGGCGATGCGCGGACAGTACGAGAATTCGCGGCAGACCTACGAGCGCAATCGCACGCTGGTCGACAAGGGCTTTATCTCGAAGACGGCCTTCGACAACTACCAGTCCAATCTCGACGTGGCCAAGGCCAATCTCGACGCGGCCGAGGGCGGGCTCGCCGTCGCGCAGAAGGCGCTGAGCGATACCGTGGTCAAGGCGCCGCTCGATGGCACCGTCGCCATCCGCGCCGTGCAGCCGGGCGAGAAGGTATCGCCGGACACCCGTCTGCTCGACGTGGTCGACCTGCGCACGCTCGAGCTCGAGGCCCCCGTGCCCACGGCCGACGTGGGCCGCGCCCGCATCGGCCAGGCCGTGCAGCTCGACGTCGAGGGCAGCGGCCACTTCGAGGGCAAGCTGGTGCGCATCAACCCCGCGGTCAGCGAAGGCACGCGCAGCATCCTGGTCTATGTCCGCGTGGACAACCCCGAGGGCCGGCTGCGCGCCGGCATGTTCGCCAAGGGCGCGCTGGTGCTCGGCGAACAGGCCGACGCGATCGCGGTGCCGGTCACCGCGGTGCGCACCGAGGGCGAGCGCAGCTTCGTCTATGTGGTGGAGAACGGCGTGCTGGCGGAGAAAGCCGTGCAAACCGGCGTGCGCGACGAGGAAAGCGGCATGGTCGCGATCGTCTCCGGTCTCGCCGACGGGGCCCAGGTGGTCCGCAACAACCTTGGCACCCTGCGCGTGGGCAGCCAGGTCCGGCTGGTCAAGCTCGGCTAAGGCCCGACCGCTCAGGAGCGCTTCCCCATGTGGTTCACCCGCCTGTCCATCCGCAACCCCGTGCTGGCCACCATGATGATGATGGCCTTCATCGTCGTGGGGCTGTTCTCGTACCAGCGCCTGCCGGTGGACCAGTTTCCCGACATCACCTTTCCCATCGTCGTGGTGCAAACCGAGTATCCCGGCGCGGCGCCGGAGTCGGTGGAATCGGACGTGACCCGCAAGGTCGAGGAAATCGTCAATACCATCTCGGGCATCGACGAGATCTTCTCGCACTCGTACCAGGGCACCTCGGTGGTGGTGATCAAGTTCGATCTGACCGTGGACGTGGGCCGCGCCGCGCAGGACGTGCGCGACAAGATCGCGCTGATCCGCCCGCAGTTCCGCGACGAGGTGGAAGAGCCGCGCGTGCTGCGCTACGACCCGTCAGAGGCGCCGATCTTCCACCTGTCCGTGTCCAATGCGCCGGGCGCCAACCGCAGCCAGCGTGAGCTGACCACCATCGCCGACCAGATCGTGCGCAAGCGGCTGGAGACGGTGCGCGGCGTGGGCGCGATCAGCATCGTCGGCGGCACCAAGCGCGAGATCGAGATCCGCATCCGCCCCGCCCAGCTGGAAGCGCTGGGCATCGGCGTCGACCAGGTCATGACCGCCATCCGCAACGAGAACCAGGAGCTGCCCGCGGGCGAGCTGCGTTCGTCGGTCAGCGAGACGGTCGTGCAGATCAAGGGCCGCGTGCCGACGCCCGAGTCGTTCCGGCAGATCATCGTCGCGCGCCGGGCCGGCCAGCCGGTGACGCTGGCGCAGATCGCCGACGTGCGCGACGGCGAGGAGGAACAGGAAAGCCTCGCGATGCTCAACGGCCAGCGCGCGCTGTTCCTGTCCGTGGTCAAGGAACAGGGCCAGAACACCGTCGACACGGTGGACGGGCTGGTCGCCATGACCGACGAGATCCGCGCGCTGGTGCCCGCCGGCGTGCAGCTGAACGTGGTCAACGACAGCGCGCGCGGCATCCGCAACAGCGTCAAGGAGGTCCGCTCCACGCTGCTCGAAGGCGCCTTTCTGACCGTGGCCATCGTGTTCCTGTTCCTGGGTTCGTGGCGCAGCACGGTCATCACCGGCCTGACGCTGCCGATCGCGTTGATCGGGACCTTCGGCGTGATGTACATGTTCGGCTTCACGCTGAACGTGATCACCCTGATGGCGCTGTCGCTGTGCGTGGGCCTCTTGATCGACGATGCCATCGTGGTGCGCGAGAACATCGTGCGCCACAACCTGATGGGCAAGAACCATCGCGACGCGGCGCTGGACGGCACCGACGAGATCGGCCTGGCGGTGCTCGCCACCACCTTCTCCATCGTCGCCGTCTTCCTGCCGGTGGGCTTCATGGGCGGCATCATCGGCCGCTTCTTCCACCAGTTCGGCGTGACGGTGGTGGCCGCGGTGCTGATCTCGATGTTCGTGTCGTTCACGCTGGACCCCATGCTGTCGTCGGTCTGGCACGACCCCGACCTGCACGGCACCGGCAACAAGCGCAGCTGGTACGGCCGCAGCGTGGGCCGCATGCTCGACTGGTTCTCCGCGCGCATGGACCGGCTCGGCCATGGCTACGGCAGCATGCTCGGCTGGGCGCTGAAGCATCGCCTGGCCACCGCGGTGATCGCGGCGGCCACCTTCTTCGGCAGCTTCGCGCTGGTGCCGCTCATCGGCACCGAGTTCGTGCCCAACGCCGACCTGGGCGAGACGCAGGTGGGCTTCACCACCCCGGTGGGTACCGCGCTGGAGGTCACCGAAGCCAAGGTCCGGCAGGTCGAGGCCGCGCTGAAGTCGTTCCCCGAGGTGGCCTACACCTACGCCACCATCAATGCCGGCAATACCTCCGGACGCAACAACGCGCTGGTATCGGTGCGGCTGACCGACCGGCGCGAGCGCGAGCGGTCGACCGCGGAACTGAACCCGATGATCCGCAAGCGGCTGGAGCAGATCGCCGGCATCACGCTGACCATGGTCGGCATGCCGGACGGCGCGGGCGGGCAGAAGGCGATCCAGATTTCCATCCAGGGCGACGACCTGGGCGAGCTCAAGCGGCTGTCGCAGGAGGCGTCACGGCGCATGAATGCCGTGCCCGGGCTGGTCGATCTCGATTCGAGCATGAAGGACGACCGTCCCACCGTGGAGGTGCGCATCCGCCGCGAGCTGGCGTCGGACCTCGGCGTGGGCATCGTGCAGATCGGCAACGCGCTGCGGCCGCTGCTGGCGGGCGACGCGATCAGTTCGTGGCGCGCGCCGGACGACGAGAACTACGACGTGCGCGTGCGCCTGCCCAAGGACGCGCGCACCGGCATGGCGGACCTCAGCGCGCTGATGATCGCCAGTACGCAGACCAATGCGGACGGCTCGCCGCGCATGGTGCCGCTGCGCCAGATCGCCGAGCTGGTGCCCACCACCGGCGCCAACCAGATCAGCCGGCGTGACCTGAACCGCGAGGTCGAGCTCACCGCCAATACCGCCGGCCGCTCGCAGGGCGAGGTGGCGCGCGATATCCGCCAGGCGCTGGACGGCATGACGTGGCCGGCCGGCTACAAGTACCGCTTCGGTGGTTCCACCAAGTCGATGAACGAGTCGTTCGGCTACGCGGTGTCCGCGCTGGCGCTGGCGGTGATCTTCATCTACATGATTCTCGCCTCGCAGTTCGGCAGCTTCTTCCAGCCCATCGCCATCATGACGTCGCTGCCGCTGACGCTGATCGGCGTGTTCGCCGCGCTGCTGCTGTTCCGCTCGACGCTCAACATGTTCTCCATCATCGGCTTCATCATGCTGATGGGGCTGGTCACCAAGAACGCCATCCTGCTGATCGACTTCGCCAACCAGGCCCGCCGCGGCGAGCACGGCAAGGCCCCGCTCGGCCGCGAGGCGGCGCTGGTGGAGGCCGCGCGGGTGCGGCTGCGGCCCATCCTGATGACCACGCTCGCGATGATCTTCGGCATGGTGCCGCTCGCCTTCAGCCTGGGCGAAGGCGCCGAGCAGCGCGCGCCGATGGGACAGACCGTCATCGGCGGCATCATCACCTCGTCGATCCTGACCCTGGTGGTGGTGCCGGTGATCTACACCTATCTGGACGATTTCGGGGCATGGCTGGCGCGGCTGTGGCGCGGCAAGCCCGCCCGGGCGCAGGAACCCGGGAAAGACACGGCGAACGACACGGCGACGCCCGGCGCCGAGCCGGTGCGGCCGGCGAGCGCGGAGTGAGCGAGTGCGGCCGCACGAAAGAGGCGCGGCCTGGGCCGCAATACTTCGTAATACGCCGCGCACGCCACCCTGTCACCGGCGGGGTTAAAATGACGGGTTTGACGAATTTCCCGGCCTGTGGCACTCGCAGGGCCGGCAACAGAACACTTCGCGCGCCTCAGGGCGTCAGCGCATCAGCAGTTGGCAAAGCAAGGAATGGCAAGATGGACCTCGAAAAAGCCCGATTCAATATGATCGAACAGCAGATCCGGCCGTGGGACGTGCTGGATCAGGAAATCCTCGACCTGCTCGCCGTGGTCAAGCGCGAACAGTTCGTACCGAAGGCCTATGCGTCGCTGGCCTTCGTCGACACGGAAATTCCGCTGCCCGGCGGCCAGAACATGCTGGCCCCGCGCGTCGAGGCCCGCGTGCTGCAGGAACTGAACGTGCGCAAGCACGAAACCGTGCTCGAAGTCGGCGCCGGCTCCGGCTACATGGCCGCCCTGCTCGCCCACCGCGCACGCCAGGTCCTGACCGTGGAAATCCTCCCCGAGCTGGCTGCGCTGGCGCGCCAGAACCTGGCCGACGCCGGCATCCTCAACGTCGAGGTGGCAGAGGGCAATGGCGCCGAGGGCTGGCCCGCGGGCGCGCCGTACGACGTGATCTGCCTGTCCGGCTCGGTGCCGGCCGTGCCGCAGGCCATCCTCGAACAGGTCAAGGTGGGCGGGCGCATCGCCGCCTTCGTCGGCATGCTGCCGGTGATGGAGGCGCAGCTGATCACCCGCATGTCCGAGACCGAATACCAGACCGTCAACCTGTTCGAGACCGCCGTGGCGCCGCTGACCGGCGTGCCGCAGCCCTCGCGCTTCCGCTTCTGAGCCGACAGTCGAGTCCTCACCCATGCAACTGATTTCCGCCCCCGAGCTCGCCCAGTGGCTTGCCGACGAGAGCCGGCCCCGCCCGGTGCTGCTCGACGTCCGCGAAGACTGGGAAGTGCAGACCTGCGCCATGCCCGGCATCACCCATATCCCCATGGGACAGATCGTGGCGCGCGCCGCGGAGCTGGACGAGGACGCCGACATCGTCTGTGTGTGCCACCACGGCGCGCGCAGCATGCAGGTCGCCAGCTTCCTGGAACGCCAGCACGGCTTCGGCAAGGTCTACAACCTGACCGGCGGCGTGCATGCCTGGGCGGAGCAGGTCGACCCCGCCATGCCGCGGTACTGAGCAGAACGGGACGACGCGCGCCGCCCGGGTCGCGGCGCGCAGGTCGACGAACGACTCCAGGCGGGCTTTCCCGCGGAGTCCCTGGCGCTGTAGAAAATCAAGAACGGTAACCGTTGACCGCGCGTGGCCCGGGCAACCTGGAGAAGTCATGACGTTTGCGCTGAGTTTTGCGATTTCCACTGCACGGGGCGTCCACGGGAAGCGCCTCGCCCCGACGCTGGCGGCCTCGCTGCTGGCGTTGGCCCCGGTGCTGTTCGCATCGGCGGCCCACGGTGCCGACCTGCTGCAGGTCTATCGCGATGCCCAGTCGAACGATGCGCAGTTCGCCAGCGCCCGGGCACAGCTGCAGGCGAGCCTCGAGCGCCTGCCGCAGGGCCGCGCCGGCCTGCTGCCGCAGCTGAACGGCACCGCCGCGGCCACGCGGACCATCGTCGACCAGTCGGCGCCGATCGCGATGGACCGCTACCTGAACAACAACAACTGGGCCCTGCAGCTGGTGCAGCCCCTGTTCCGCTGGGACCGCTGGGAAACCTACAAGCAGGGCGAGCTGGCCGCGCTGGCCGGCGAGGTCACCTTCAGCCAGGCGCAGCTGGACCTGATCACCCGCACGGCCCAGGCCTATTTCGACGTGCTGGCCGCGCAGGACAACCTGTATCTGGCCGGCGCGCAGAAGCGCGCGATCGAGGAGCAGCTGGCGCAGGCCCGGCGCAACTTCGAGGTGGGCACGGCCACCATCACCGACGCCAACGACGCGCAGGCGCGCTACGACCTTGCCGTGTCGACGGAGATCGCGGCGCGCAACGATCTGGAAGTGCGCCGTGCCACGCTGCAGCAGATCACCGGCAAGCCGGTGGACGAGCTGATGGGCCTGCGCAGCGGCGCAGACATTCCGGGCCCGATGCCGGCGGACGTGAACGCCTGGGCCGCGCAGGCCGAGGACACGAGCCCGCAGGTCGCGCTGGCGCGCTACAACCTCGAAACCGCGGAGCGCGAGTACAACAAGGCGCGCTCCGGGCATCTGCCCTCGGTCGATCTGGTGGCCTCGTATGGCTACGTCAATTCCACCGGCAACGCGCAGCAGCAGGTCAATATCGCCAGCCGCTACAACAGCGCGCAGATCGGCGTGCAACTGAGCGTGCCGATCTACAGCGGCGGACAGATCCAGTCGCGCGCCCGCGAGACGCTCGCGCTGGCCGACCGCGCCGCGAGCGACCTGGAATTCGCCCGCCGCACCGCGGCGCAGACGGCGCGGCAGACGTTCTCGGGCGTCTCCAACGGCCTGGCCCAGGTGCGCGCGCTGGAGGCCGCGGAACGCTCGGCGCAGACCGCGGTGGAGTCCAACATGCTGGGCTACGAAGTGGGCGTGCGGATCAATATCGACGTGCTGAACGCCGAGGCGCAGCTGTTCTCGACCCGGCGCGACCTGGCGCGAGCGCGCTACGACACCATCATGAACGGCCTGCGGCTGAAGTCCGCCACCGGCGCGCTGCGCGAGGACGATGTGGTGCAGATCAACACGCTGCTGACGCTCGAGCCAGGAGCGATGTACAAGCTGCCGGAGAAGCCCAGAGCCGGGACCGCGGTGCCGAAGGGGCCTTCGCCTTCGGCGGGAACGCGCCGCGAGGCGGTGGGCGGGCGGCGGTCTTAGGCTGACGGCGACAAACGCCCGCACACCCCGGTATCAATTCGCGCGCGTCCGCGCCTCCACCTTCAGCAACTCCCACCGGATCGCCGAAGCATCCGCCGGCGGGTTCGGCACGCGGTACTCGCGCACCCTGAGCGTGTAGGCCACGCCAGGCTCGAAGTCCAGTCCCTCGATCGGCCCGTACCACAGCTGCCACGGCGCCGAGGGATTGTCCCGCACCCGGTAGCAGGTCTGTTTGGCGACCCCGGTGCAGTCGACGCGCTGCGAATCCACGTAGACGGTCTTTTCCACGCCACCGGCCTGCTGCGCATCCATCTTGTCGCCGCGCCGCCCCACCCCTTCGCGCTCGGCAAACTGGAGCAGATCGCCGCCGGCGGTCTTCCATACGATCTGGCGGCCGCCGCTGCCCGCGGACGGCTGCGTGCCCACGGTGGTGAATGGCTGCTCCATGGCCTTGAGCAGCGCGGTCTCCACCTCCATCCGCGGCGGCGGGCAGGCCATGCGGGTGCCCGCGATGCGGCCGAAGCGCATGCCGGCGTCGGTCTTGCTGTAGCTGCCGCTGAAGCGGTTGCAGCCGCTGTGGCCCTTGACGGTGCCCTGGGCAGCGTCAATGCCGTCGTTGAATTCGAAGATGATCGGCTCGCCGTTGTCGCCATGCGGGATGGTCTTCAGGCTGCCGTCCGGCTGCTGCCAGCGCACCAGTTCCCAGCGGCTCGGGCCGGTGGAGCGGGTCTCGTTGAGGCTGGCGGCGGCCCCGGGCGATCCAGGCGCCGGGCTCATGGCGCAGCCACCGAGCGCGGCGGCGAGCAGCACGGCCGCCGAGCCGGCCGAAACACGTGTAAGCATGGGCATGGATGGAGCTCCTGTTACCGTTGCGGAACGCGACGCCATGGCGGGCCACGCGTCCAAGCGATTTGCCGGCCGCCGCGGACGCGGCGAGGCCGGTTCTGGGTGGCATCTGAGGATGGGACGCCGGTAGCGGCCCCGCAGTTCCTGCCAGGTGCGCTTTTTGTCACCGGGCGGGGAACCACGCGACGCCTAGCCGGCCTCGCCGATCAGCCGCTCCAGCGCAACCAGGGTCCGTTCGGTCGCCCCGCGATGCTGCCCCGCGAAGGCCCGGGCCTTCGCGCCCATGTCCTGCAGCCGCGCCGGATCGGCCAGCACCGCGGCCGCCGTGCCGATCAGCTCGTCGGCATTGGCGACCCGCAGGCAGGCGCCGGCCGCGATGGCGTCGTCGGTAGCCTGCGCGAAGTTGAAGGTATGCGGGCCGATCAGCACCGGCGTGCCCACCGCGCAGGCCTCGATCAGGTTCTGCCCGCCGAGGGGCAACAGGCTGCCGCCGATGAAGGCGATATCCGCGGCGGCGAAATACATGGCCATCTCGCCCATGGAGTCGCCCAGCAGCACATCGGCATCGACGGGCGCGAAGTCCGGCCCGTTGCCAAGCGCACTGCGCCGCGACACGCGAAAGCCGGACTGCGCGGCCATCGCGGCGACCTCGTCGAAGCGTTGAGGATGGCGGGGAATCAGCAGCAGCGCCGGAGGCGCACGGTCGCCCCACCCTTCGCCGGCCAGCGTGCGCCAGCGCGACAGCGCATCGAGCAGCATCGCCTCCTCGCCCTCGCGCGTGCTGGCCGCCGCCAGCACCGGCCGCCGCCCCTGCTGGCCCAACGCATCGCGCAGGGCCTGGCCGAGCGCGATCTGCGGCTCGGACGGCTGCATGTCGAACTTCAGGTTGCCGGTGATCTGCACGGCCGGCACGCCCAGCGCCTCGAAGCGCTCCGCGTCGCCGGCGGTCTGCGCCAGCACGCCGGTGAAATCCAGATACATGGCCGAAGCCGCCTCCCCGAATTTCGCCGTCCGCGCATAGCTGCGCGGCGACAACCGCGCGTTGACCAGCAGCAGCGGCACGCCCTCGCGGCGGGCGCCCCTGACGAGGTTCGGCCAGACCTCCGTTTCCATCAGCATGCCGGCCCGAGGGCGGAAATACCGCAGGAAACGCCGCACCAGCCAGGGAATGTCGTAGGGCAGATAGCACTGCACCACCCGGGGTTCGTTGCCGAACAGCTGCGCGCCGGTCTGGCGCCCCGTGGGGGTCATGTGCGTGAGCAGGATGCGCTCGCCGGGATAGCGCGCCAGCAGCGCGGCGATCAGCGGCTGCGCCGCGCGGGTTTCGCCGACCGAGACCGCGTGCACCCACAGCCAGGGGCCCGTCGCGGGCAGGTCGCGATAGCGGCCGAGCCGCTCGCCCACATGCCGGATATAGCCCGGTTCCTTGCGCGCGCGCCACACCAGGCGCAGCAGCGCGGCCGGCAGGATCAGCAGCCACAGCAGGTTGTACAGCAAACGCAGCAACATCAGCGCTCCTGCCCGAGGCCGCGCACGCGGCACGCCGCCGCGTAGACCTCCTCGGCACCCGGCACCACGCCGTCGTCGCCCACGTTGGCAATGCGTTCGGACCAGTAGCCCTCGGTCTTCCAGCGCCACGTGGCGGTATAGATCTCGACGGTCGGGCGGCACAGCGCCGCCGCGATATGGACCAGCCCGGTATCGACGCCCACCACGACCTCGGCGCGGTTGATCAGGCCGAAGCCCTGCATCACCGAGAAGCGCGGCAGCACGCGCGCACCAGGTATGCCGGCGGCTATCTCTTCCGCCGCCGTGCGTTCCGCCGCGTTACCCCAGGGCAGCAGCACGCCAAGCCCCTCGTCACGCAGGCGCCTTCCCACCGCGTGCCAGCTTTCCAGCGGCCATTTCTTCTTCGCGCCCGCGGTGGCGTGGAAACACACCGCATAGCGCGCCGGCAAATCGGCCCACAACGGATCGTCGACATGCAGGCTGGCCGCGGCGGGGCCGAAGAAGCGCGGCGGCTCGGCTGGCTCCAGCCCGGTCAGCGCGGCGCCGAGCAGGCGCGAGCGCCGCACGGCATGGGTCTGCCGTGGCACCCGCACCGGATCGCTGTAGAACAGCCGCGCGGCCGGTTCATAGCCCGAGCCCTGCGTGGCGTTGCCCAGCCCGACGATGGGCGCGCCCGCGTGCCGGCTGGCCACGCGCGCCACCACAGCGGTCTTGAGCAGACCCTGGGTCTCGATCACGGCGTCGTAGCCGTCCCGGCGCAGGGCATCGCGGAAGGCGCCGATCTCGCGCCACACGGCGCCCTTGTAGAAGCCCTTGCGCCAGCGGCGCAGCGCGAACGGAATGACCCGCCGCACCTCGGGCAGAAGCCTGACCAGATCGACGTAGCCCTCCTCGACCACCCAGTCGATCTCGCAGCCCGGCCAGCGCGCGCGCAGGTCGTGGATCAGCGGCATGTTGTGCACCACGTCGCCCAGGGACGACACCTTGACGACGAGAATGCGCGGATTGGCGGGAAGGACAGCGGACAGGCGTTGCGGCGGCACCGCGGCCGCAACGCCGGAAGTTACCGGCATCCGCTCAGAACGGCAGCTGCGCATCCGGCTTCTCGGCCAGGATCACGCGCTTGAACTCCGCCTGGATGCGCGCGAGCGCGGCGTCGTTGTCCGCCTCGAAGCGCATCACCACCACGGGCGTCGTGTTCGACGGGCGGGCGAGGCCGAAGCCGTCCGCGTACTCGACGCGCACGCCGTCGATGGTGATCACCTCGCGCGCGCCCTCGAACTTCGCGTTGGCGCGGATCTTGTCGAGCAGCGTGAAGGGCTCGCCCTCGGCGCACTTGAGCTGCAGCTCGGGCGTGCAGTTCGAGTTCGGCAGCGCGTTGAGCACGGCGCTCGCGTCATCATGGCGCGACAGGATTTCCAGCAGCCGCGCGCCGGTGTACAGCCCGTCGTCGAAGCCGTACCAGCGGTCCTTGAAAAACACGTGGCCGCTCATCTCGCCCGCGATCGGCGCGCCGGTTTCCTTCAGCTTGGCCTTGACCAGCGAATGGCCGGTCTTCCACATCAGCGGCTCGCCGCCGTGCTCGCGGATCCAGGGCGCCAGCTTGCCGGTGCATTTGACGTCGTAGATGATCTTCTCGCCGGGATTGCGCGACAGGATCTCCTGCGCGAACAGCATCAGCTGCCGGTCCGGGAAGATGACCTGGCCGTCCTTGGTCACCACGCCCAGCCGGTCGCCGTCGCCATCGAAGGCCAGGCCGAGCTCGCAGTCCGTCTCGCGCAGGCAGCGCATCAGGTCCTGCAGGTTTTCCACATGGGCGGGATCGGGATGGTGGTTGGGGAAGTTGCCGTCGACGTCGCAGAACAGCTCGGTGACCTCGCAGCCCAGCCCGCGGAACAGGTCACCGACGAAGGCGCCGGCCACGCCGTTGCCGGCATCGAGCGCGATCTTCATCGGACGCGCCAGCTTGATGTCGCCGATGATCCGGTCCAGGTATTGCTGGCGCACGTCGACCTGCTGATACGCGCCCTGTCCGCTGGCGAACTTGCCCTCGGCGATGCGCTGGCGCAGCGCCTGGATCTGTTCGCCGTAGATGGCCTTGCCGGCCAGCACCATCTTGAAGCCGTTGTAGTCGGGCGGGTTGTGGCTGCCCGTGACCATGATGCCGGAGGTGGCCCGGCGGCCGGCCAGTTCGACATTGGTGCCGAAATACACCATCGGCGTGGCGACCATGCCCAGGTCGATGACGTCCATGCCCGCCTGGCGCAGGCCCTCCACCAGGCCGCCCAGCAGATCGGGGCCGGACAGGCGGCCGTCGCGGCCGACCACCACGGCGGTCTCGCCGGCTTCCGCCGCGGCCGAGCCGAAGGACAGGCCGATCGCGCGTGCCACGTCGCGGGTCAGCGTCTTGCCAACGATGCCGCGGATATCGTAGGCCTTGAAAATGGAAGGATCGATTTGCATGCAGCTTCCTGGAAAGTAAATGGGAGAGGAACGCGCGGCCGGATACGTTGTCCGGCGCCCCGCCGTCGTCGACCGCAGTCAAGTGGCAAGAGGGGCGCGCCAAAACCCGTATTTTGCCGCAATGCGAGGAGCACGCCAGTTATAATCGCCCTCCGGTGCCGGAATCTGAGCGCTGGCGCACCTTCGGGGCCGATTGGCCCATCGCACGATCCGACGGCCAGACCGCGCCTTCCCCGACAGCTTCGTCGCCGCCCGCACCGATTCCGCCCCTATCTCGTGCCCCTGCCTCCGCACACACTCCGCCCGCGCATCGCCTACGTGATCACCCAATCGGAGATCGGCGGGGCGCAGGCGCATGTGGCCGGCCTGCTGCAGGGCCTGCGGGGCCGGATCGAGCCGGTCGTGATGGCCGGCGGAGACGGTCCCCTGTTCGACACCGCGGCGGCGCTGGGCGCAGAGGCCGTGCGGCTGCCGCTGCTGGACAACGCGCTGTCGCCCTTTCGCGCCGCGGCCACCTTGTCCCAGCTCGTGCAGGCCCTGCGGCGCGTGCGTCCCGACCTGATCCATGCCCATAGCGGCAAGGCCGGCGCGCTGGCCCGCGTCGCCGCCGCCGTGCTCCGGATTCCGGTGGTCTATACCGTCCATGGCTTCGCTTTCAAGGCTGCCGCGCCGGCCCGGCAGCGCCTGGCCTCGCGGCTGATCGAATGGCCGCTGGCGCCGCTGACCACGCGGCTCGTCTGCGTATCCGAGGCCGAGCGCGAGATGGCGCGCGCGCTGCCGATTCCGGCGTCCAGGGTCTGCGTGGTGCGCAACGGCATCCCGGACGCCGCCGGGCGGGCCGATCCGGCGGCGCCGCTGCGCCGGATCGCCATGGTGGCGCGCTTTGCCGCGCCCAAGCGGCCAGACGCGGTGATCCGCGCCTTCGCCGCGACCGCGCTTGCCGACTGCGAACTGGTGATCGCCGGCGACGGGCCGCAGCGCGCCGCGATGCGCGCGCTGGCCGACGAACTCGCGCCCGGCCGCGTGGCCCTGCCCGGCAACGTGGCGGACATCGCCGGGCTGCTCGCCTCGGTGCAGGCCTTTGTGCTCGCCTCGGACCATGAAGGCTTTCCGCTGTCGGTGCTCGAGGCGATGCGGGCGGGCCTGCCGGTCGTCGCCACGGACCTGCCCGGCATCCGCGAGCAACTCGATGGCGGCCGCTGCGGAATACTGTGTCCGGCGGACGATACCGGCGCGCTCGCCGCCGCGTTGCAGCGACTGGCAGGCGACGCCCCGCTGCGTGGCGCGCTCGGCAACGCCGCGCGCCAGCGCTGGGAACGCTGCTATGGCCTGGAGCCGATGGCCGAGGCGACGTGGGCCGTCTACGAGCAGGCGCTCGCTACCGCCGGCCGGGCGACACGCCCACTGGCGCGCCCGACAAGACAGTGAACGACCAGGGATCAACCAGAACCACCAGGGAACGCATGGCCAAAGCCCAGAGCGCGCAGCGCTCACCGCTCTACGTCCGGGCCCGGGGCTCCGAGACCATACGCCGCGCCAGCCGCATGCTGACGTGGGCGCTGCTCGGCCTGCCGCTGTTCGGCGCCCATCTGGCCGTGGCGGAACTGGCGCACCACGCCGGCTACGTGACCTACGTGTTCTCGCAGACCCTGCTGTGGGCCCTTGCGCCCTACCTGATGGCCTTCGTGCTGCTGCACCGCACGCTGCACCTGCCCGCCATGGAAGGCAACAGCCTGGTCGGGCTGTCCGCGACGGTGCCCTTCTGCGCGCTGCTGTTCGGCTTCGCCGCATTCCACCTGGAGTACTCGCGCGGCGCGCTGCTGGTCGCCTACCTGACCACGCTCGCGTGGATCTGGTTCGGCTACCGCCGCTACGTGCGCAACTACGTGCCCGTGTTCGGCTACACCGATCCCGGCGCGCTGGCGCAGCTCGAAGCCATCGTCGCCATGCCGGGCGCCGCGCCGCCGGGCACGCGCATGCGCTTCGAGCCCATCCGCTCGCTCGACGAAGCCGTGCACTGCGACGGCCTGATGCTCGAGCGCAATGCCACCGCCGACCCCGAGCGCACGCGCGTGCTGGCGCGCTTCAAGCTGAGCCACGTGCGCGTCTACTCCGTCGAGCGCATCGGCGAGATGCTGACCGGCCGCGTCGGCCTCGCGCATATCGACGAGAACTTCCTGGACGACTACGCCGCGCACTACCTGTACGGTTACCTGAAGCGGCTGATCGACGTGGCCACCGTGCTGTGCGCCGCGCCCGTAGCGCTACCCACTGCGCTGCTCGTCGCGCTCGCCATCCGCCTCGATTCGCCGGGACCCGCACTGTTCCGGCAGGTGCGCGTGGGCCTGTTCGGCAAGCCGTTCACCATGCTCAAGTTCCGCAGCATGAGCACCGCGCCTGAGACCGCCGCGCGCTTCGCCGTGCCGCACGACCCGCGCGTAACCCGCGTCGGCCGCGTCATCCGCAAATACCGCCTCGACGAGATCCCGCAACTGTGGAACGTGCTGACCGGCGAGATGAGCCTGATCGGCCCGCGTCCCGAGCAGGCGCCGATGGTCGAGCGCTTCGCCGACACCATTCCCTACTACCCCTACCGGCATCTGGTGCGCCCCGGACTGAGCGGATGGGCGCAGGTGCAGCAGGGCTATGCCGGCTCGCACGAAGAGACCGTGACCAAGCTCAGCTACGACCTCTACTACGTCAAGCACTGCAGCTTCGCGCTGGACCTGCTGGTCACGGTGAAGACCGTGCGCACGCTGCTGACCGGGTATGGAGCGCGGTGATGGCGCCGGCTGAAGCGGCACCGATGCGCATCCTGCTGCTGACGACCGGCCTGCGGCTCGGTGGCGCCGAACAGCAGGTGGCCGCGCTCGCGCAGCGCTTCGTCGCGCTTGGCCATGCGGTTGCGATCGTGAGCCTCACGCCCGACTGCGAAGTCTCGCTGCCCGCCGCCGCACAAGTGCTGCGGCTGGACATGCGCAAGACCCCTTGGTCGATGGCCGCGGCGCTGTGGCGCGTGCGCGGATTCGTGCGCGAGTGGCGGCCCGACGTGATGCACGCGCATATGGTCCATGCCAATCTGTTCGCGCGTGTGCTGACGCGGTTTGGCGGGATGCCGCCGCTGGTTTGCACGGCGCATAGCTATGACGAGGGTGGCGCGGCCAGGATGCTGGCGTATCGGCTGACGGATCGCTGGTGCCGGCTGACCACCCATGTCGGCGAGCAGGGCCGCCAACGCATGATCGCGTTGCGCGCGGTCCACGCCGCGCGGATCGCCGTGGTGCCCAACGGTATCGACACGGCACGCTTCCGGCCCGACCCCACCACGCGCGATGCCGCCCGCGCCGCGCTCGGTGTCGGCGCGGACACGCCTCTGATCCTGAACGTCGGCCGCCTCGTGCCGGAGAAAGCCCAGGGGCTGCTGCTGCGCGCATTCGCCGGCCTGCCCACGGGCCACGGTGCCCGCCTGCTGATCGCCGGCGAGGGACCGCAGCGTACCGAGCTCGTGCAACGTATCGCGCAGCTGGGCCTGCAGCAGCAGGCCACGCTGCTGGGCGCGCGCAACGACATCGCCGCGCTGCTGAATGCCGCCGACCTGTTCGTGCTGTCGTCCGACATCGAAGGCATGCCGATCGCGCTGGGCGAGGCGCTGGCGTGTGGCTGCCCCGTGGTAGCGACGGATGCACCGGGCGTCGTCGAACTGATCGGCGACCGGACCGGCGTGGTCCCGCGCGCGGACGCCGACGCCCTCTCGGCCGCCATGGCGACGGCCCTGGCCGACGGGCGCGGCGACGCCGCCGCGCAGGCCGCGCGGCACCAGCGGATCGCCTCGCGCCTGAGCCTGGAGGCCGTCGCGCGGCAATGGCTCGACTGCTATGGCCGGCTCGCCGACACCGCCACCACGGCCCGCGTGGAGACCGCCTGATGCGCCGCAAGGTAGCCGGCAACCTGCTGTGGATGCTGAGCGAGCGCGGCCTGCAGGTGGCCGCCGGCATCGGCATCGTCGCGATGCTGGCGCGCGGACTTGGCCCCGAGGGATTCGCGCACTTCCAGTACGCGCAGGCCATCGTCACGATTGCCGCTTCGGTGGCGCTGATCTGCGGCGGCGAGGTCATCGTGCCGCGGCTGGTCGGCCTGTCATCCTCGCTCGAACAGCACCGCTTGCTGGCGCATGCATTCGTGCTGCGGTTGGCCGGCGCCATGCTCGGCTATGCGCTGATGTGTGGCTATCTGCTGGCCGCCGCGCCGGCGACGCAGACCTGGGAGGCGGCGCTGCTGCTCGGCCTCGCCATCCTGCTGCGCGAACCCGCGGGCGTGGTCAACGCATGGATGCAGGCGCATACCCACAATCGCCCGGGTACCGTGTTCAGCTTGATCGCGCTGAGCATCAAGCTCGGTCTGGCCGGCCTGGTCTTCGCGCTGGGCCTGAGCAGCGTACCGGCCTTTGCCGCCGCGATCGCGGTGGAGCCGGTGATCCTCGCCACGCTGCTGGCGATGTACTACTTCGCCCGCATCGAACACCGGCGCGTCGCCTTCGACCGCGCACTGGCCAGCGAACTGGTGCGCGGCGGCGCGCTGTTCTGGGCAAGCTTCATGATGATGATGGGCGCCCGCCGCGTCGACCAACTGATCCTGCAGCCCGCCGTATCGCTGACCGAGTTCAGCGCCTATGCGGCCACCATGCAGATCCTGGACAACTTCACCGTGGTGGCGGCCATCGTCGCCGCCGGCATCGCGCCGGCCTACGTGTACAGCCGCACGGAGCCGGCAGCGGCACGCACCAACGTGATCCGCATCGCCACGGGCATGACGGCGCTCGGCGTGGCGGGGGCCGCCACCATCGCGCTGGCCTCGCCATGGATCGTCCGCCTGCTGTACGGGGCTGAATTCGCCATGGCGATCGACCTGCTGCGCATTGCCGCGCTCGCATCGGCGCTGGTCTTCGCGGACGTGGGGCTGACCCTGCTGCCGGTCTATCTGCGCCGTCCCGACTGGATTGCGTGCAAATGGGCCGTGGTACTGGCCACGACGCTGGCCTTCGACCTGTGGGCGGTGCCCCGCCATGGCGCATGGGGCGCCATCGGCGGCTATGCGCTCGCAAACGGCGTCGCCGTGCTGTTCGGCATCGGACTGTGCTGGCGCGTGCGCCCCGCGCCGCGGGCGCTTGCGGCATGAACGCGCCGCGCACGCTGTGCTTCCTGACCGGCACGCTCCACGCCCTGGCCGGCGCCGAGCGGATGACCGCGGTCATCGCCAGCGCACTGGCCGAGCGCGGCTATCGCGTTCACGTGCTCAGCCTGTGGGACCGCCGCAGCAGCTTCGCCCTGCATCCGGCCGTGCGCCACGACGCCCTCTTTGACCATCGGCCTTCATTCAAGATCAAGTACGCGGCCACGGTTGCAGGCATACGCCGATATGTGAGAGACCACGGCATCGACACGCTGATCGAGGTCGATCCCATGCTGACGCTGTTCACCGTACCGGCCACGCTGGGTCTGGGGGTGCAGCGTATTGCGTGGGAGCACTGTCATTTTCATCAGGATCTGGGGCGGCGGGTTCGGCGGGTGGCGCGATGGGTGGCGGCCCGAACGGATGTGGCCGTTGTCGTGTTGACGGAAAGGGATCGCGTCAGCTGGCAAAGCGCGCTGGCGCCTGTCTGCCCCGTGGCCGCGATACCGAACGCGTTGCCGTTCAAGTATCCCGAACAAGCCGCCCCACGCAACACCGGCGTAGTGTTGGCCGTAGGACGGCTCACCGCTGCCAAGGGGTTCGACGTGCTGCTGCACGCATGGGCTCTCGTAGCACACCGCTTTCCGCACTGGCGCCTGCGGATCGTCGGCGAAGGCGAGGAACGGGCGAACCTGGAGCTATTGCGGCAACGGCTTGGCGTCTCCCAGACGACGACGCTTCCCGGCGAGACGCTCGCTATCGCCTCCGAGTACCGCAACGCCAGTCTGTTTTGCCTCAGTTCCCGATATGAGGGCTTCGGGCTGGTGCTGATCGAGGCGATGGCGTATGGGTTGCCAATCGTCTCGACAGCGTGCGAAGCGGGCCCTCTTACCCTTCTGCGGCAAGCCGAGAACGCTTATATGGTTCGGCCCGATGATCCGGTTTCGCTGGCCGAAGGGCTGACCAGGTTGATGGATGACGGGGCGGTGGCCGGCCGTCTCGCTGCACAAGGAAGGGAAGATTCCAAGGCATGGGCAACCGGAAACATCAGTCGGCAATGGATCGATTTGCTCAACAGTCTGCCGCCGCGACCGCCACGTTTGCCCTGACAACGCTGGCGTGAGGCTTTCCTTGCGCTCCTATCAGCGCCGCAGCAACTTCCGGCCCACCCGGATCACGCGCCAGGCGTTGCGCATGACCACCAGATGAACAGCCGCGATGGCAAGGAACAGCAGGAAGAGAGTCTGCTCGGACAGGCCGGCCCTCCACCCCCACACACCAATCAACCCCATCAGTCCGTTGCAAACGAGCATCAGCCAAACGATGGAGTCGGGGCCCAGTCCCAGACGTAGCAGTACATGATGCAAATGCATGCGGTCCGCCGCCAGCGGGTTTTTTCCCTTCATCGTGCGCCGGATGACGACCGCCAGGAGGTCGATCAGCACGAAACCCAGGATCCACAACATCACCACGGGCGGCACATGATTGCCGTTGTTGTACTGACGTTGCGATAACTCGACCGCGAACCACACGATGCAGAATCCCAGCATGAGGCTGCCGGCGTCGCCGAGGAATACCCGCATCCGCCCACGGAAGGGGTTCTTCATGTTGAATACCAGAAAGCCCACCAACGCGCCGCACAGAATGATGCACATGCGTTGCGCAGGAAGATTTCCCATCTCGCCAGCCAGATAGGCGAACCAGCCGAAAATCACCAGGGACAGTCCGCCGCAGAGTCCGTCCAGCCCATCGCTCATGTTCATGGCGTTGATGACGGAAACGGCTGCGAACAACGTCAGCGGAATGCCCCAGTTGGACAGTTCAATTTCCCGGCGCCCGACGAGATCACCAAGGGAAGCGAGATATATGCCGCCCCAGGACGTCATCAGAATGGCGGCGAACAGCTGCACAACGAGCTTCGTGATGGGGGACATGCCACGTAGATCGTCCATGACGCCAGTGATGGTCAAGAGCGTCAGGCCGGCGAGCAGGGCTACGTAATATCCCTGCGTACGCATAAACAACAGTGCCCCGACCCAGATCGCCACGGTGATGGCAATGCCGCCCACCAGCGGTACGTCGCCATCGTGGCGCTTGCGCGCATTTGGACGGTCGACCAGGCCTACCGTCGACGCGAGTGGCCGTAGCACAAAAATACCAAGCAGGCAGACCACAAACGCCAGCGCCGGCACCCAGAAGAAGTTGAACATGCAGCCCCTGTTTTGCTTGATTGCATCATTCGCGCAATCACGTTCGAGCGACCGGGATCGACTTAGTCGGTCTTGTCATCAATGCCCGGCCGTTGATTCAGCCGAATGTTGTCGACCCGGAACGACCGACAGGATTCGGGTGAACCGACATCGAAACGGATACGACGGATCTGCTTCGCGAGCAACCATGCCGGTGCAGAATCGACCGGAACCAGAATACGCCCGGACCGACCGTTGAAGCGAAGCACCGTACCCTCGCTTTCGTCTGTGCGGTCGGTCGCCCAGTAGAACTCGATCACCGGTGGCGGACCAGCAGCTTCGCAAGAGAAGTCGAAGCCGACGATACCGGCCTGACGGCCGGCAAGGCCCCAGCTAGAGATATCGAAGGTAATGTGCGGGTCCGCTCCTGTTACGCGATAGGCGCCGTCCGGCTCCCGGACGACATCGGTATATATCGCCGTGGCGTCTGCCGGCAAACGCTGTACGGTCCGCATTCTCGGCTCCAGCGTGGCCGCGGAACGACCCCACGATGCAGGAATCCACTGCAGGTTCGGAACGCGGAAAACAGCGTTCACGGGATTCGACGGCGCATCGGACAATTCGCTTATCTCCGCATGCCACTCGGGCGCGAGCCGTACCACGCGGTCGGGACGCATCAGCCATACCAAGTTACGGAACGTCACAACCTTGTAGCCCGTCTCCAGCATCAGGAATCGATACAGCAGGTTCGCCCGCAGACTGGCGGGTCCCCCGTCGTGAACGATATTGTCAGCGCTGATGAGAACGACCGGCGGACGCTCGTGCCGCAGCGAGGCTATCGCGCGCAACTGCTGGCGCTCGGTCACGAGGTTATAGACCGATCCCGTTTCGATCGGTGGACGCCGGTTGAAATAGAAATAGGTGGCATGCCGGCCCGTCATGTCCAGATAGGTCTCGTGCGGTTCCAGCACCCTGTCCAATGTCTGCCGGATGCGGATCAGCCGGTCCAGGTGTCCGCCGTCGGCAACGCCGTTGCCCAGTTCCGGCAAGCCCACGGAGCGCCCTTCCACGTAGCCGGGCAATCCCGCCGGACCGTTGAGTGGCTCGAAGGCACGCAAGTAGTGACGGTCCCAACCGCCGAAATACGGCACGATAAGGCCAGCGGCGGACACCCACAGCAGTACTGCCACGCCAGGCGCACGCGGCCGCATGACGGCAAAAATCAGGATCGGTAGCAACAGCGCCAATCCCCAAACGCTTGCGATGCCTAGCCGGGTGGCAGCGCTCGGGTCGATGCGTCCGGCGGCCCGGATCACGAAGACAACCATCAGAATGAAGATCGGGACCAGGAAGGCAAAGGCAGCAGCGCGCCCGTCGGTCGACTTCAACATGATCTGCCGCAACAGCAGAACCCCGGCGAGCATCGCGACAAGTAGCCAGCTGCACCGTGCCACTTCATACAACCATGGATTGGCATCGGACTTGCCGAACGTCGCACTCCAGTTGACCCCATGGGCAATGGAATTGACGCCGGATTGCTCGGTGCCATATCGGATCGCGCCCAACAGCATGTGCCCGAATGGCGTCAGCCATGCCAGCAACGCGGTAACGGCAAGGAGCGCAACCAGCATACGGATCAGCGCCGTCCGATCGTCGCGGAATGCGCGATACAGCATGGCAAGCGCCAATGGGGTCACCGACACGATCGCCAGCGCGCCCTGGCCTGGCGCATACAGCAGCAACGCCAGGGCGGCACACCATGCTGTAGCCAGCCAGCGTACCGCGGTCCAGCGCAGATACCCGGTGCACAGCACGCACAGGAAGGCCGTAACAACGATATCGATCTCGCTGATCCAGTTGATATACGGAGCAAGAAACAGCGCAAGGATTGCCGGACCCCTGCCGATCGTGGCTGCGACCGCGGGCATGGCAACTGCCAGCACCGCGACATAGAGGAAAGGGGCCGCGGCATCGTAGGTCGCCGCCGTGCCGTCGAAGAACAGCGTCGCGGTCAACCCCGGCAGATAGTTCATCAGACCGCGCGCGGGAGAGTAGTCCCAGAACGGAATGAGATGGTGTTGCGCCAGACTCCACCAGGGCGCCACCATCTCGCCGAAGTGATAATCGTCCGGGCTGATCGACGCCACACCCACCGGGAAAGTCTTGAGGAACAGCAGAACCCCGATCGCCGCCGGCAGCACCAGCAGTCCGGATGGCGCCATGGGAACCGCCGCGCGGCGCACGGTCCTGAAGCGGGCGAGCACCGCAGCCAGCGTCAACAGCACGCAAATGCCGATGAAGGCAAACCCAGCCGTGCTAAGCGGATATCCGAGCACAAGCTTGCCAGCGACACGCCAGGGCACCGGAATCAACATCATGAAATAGGCCGGATATACCACCTGCGATCCAAGGATCAGCGTATCCAGGCGACTCTCCAGCGCGGCAGCCGTTCGGCTGGTCAGCACCAGCGCAATCACGGCGATTGCGCCAACCACCATGGCGCGCACCGCGAGGAAGTACACTCGGTCCGCGCGCACCTCGGGGAAGGGAAAGACAAGTCCGCCGCGGCTGACCAGCAGGCCCACGGCTGCTACGCCAAATCCGATGACTGCCAACGCCAACACCGACTTCTGCAGAATGCGCGCAAACCTCGCTTCATCCTGTTGCCAGAAGGCGTGCCCGCGCATTTGCAATACGAAGGCGAACACGGCGGCCATCCCTGCCAGCGCTCCGGCCACCGCCAAGTTTCGAAGGTCGGTGTCCCGCGTCGTCAGCAGGCCGGCAAGCCAGAGCCCCGCCGGAGCGGCGGTCATCGCCAGAAAGTCCTGGAACCGTGCCTCCGCCAGAGATCCGATCTGGCGCGCCACCCGCGCGGACAGAGCACACAGCAGCACGAAACTCGCCAGGGTTCCGAAGACAAAGGCAAACAGCGCCGCGTAGTCGTGATACTTGTTGGACAGCGACCATGCGATATTGCCGACGATCAGTTCCGAATAAGCCTGCGGGCGGTCCATCCGCTGGTAGGCGCCATAGGCGCACCACGCGGCAATCACCAGCGACGCGAGCAGAAGCGAAGCCCGCCGGCACAGGAAAGCGCCGGCACTCTCGTCGGTGTACGGCCACGGGCCGCGGGACAACAGGCTTTTCATGGGAACATTGAGCCGGTCGAGGCGATCTCAGTCGCCCGATTGCGGCTTGGAGAGCAGATAAAACGGAAGGCCGGACAGCCGCGAAATCACACTAAGTATCTGGAAGGCAAGGCCGATGCTGGCGCCGACATTGACGTCGAGCAAGCGCGCGAACAGCAGGTCGAAAGCGGCCGTGCCTATGCCGAAACCGCCGGCGAAGCCGAACGTATTGCTGAAGATCGCGATGGGAAACACGGCGAAGCCCTTGAGCAAACCGATATCCTGACCAAAAGCGATGCAAATGCACAGCAACGCGGCACACCAGAAGACATGATTGAGCACCGACAGCGCCAGCACCCTGAACAGGTCAGACGGCTTTTCCCGCAACAGGTTGAAGCAGCCAATCATGCTGATGATCTTCTGCCCGCCGGGCAGCGCGACAAGCGCTGATCGAATGCGCGCATTGCCATACAGCCGCCGCGCGCCCATGATGCGGAAGAACCCGAGCGAGCCTACGCAAATCAAGCCGATGAAGAGCACCAACTCGTCGCCGTTGGGCAAGGTGCGCACAATGCCCCAACCGCCCAGGCATGCGAGCCCAGCCAGCAAAAAGAGCCCAAGCAGCCCAAGAACGCGATCGAAGACCACCGCGACAATACCCTTGGTGCGCATGCCCGGGCCAAGATATTTGACGATATAGCCCGCCTTCACCACATCGCCCCCCGAATTGCTGGGCATGACGATATCGAAGAACGAACCAATCATCGTCCAGCGCATTGCCAGACCGAAACCGACATCGATATGCTGATTGCGCAGCAACGTCCAGAATCGGTAAGAAACGATGACATACGGCGGCAGCATCAGCAGGAAGGCGAGCAACAGCCATTGCCAGTTTTCGGTCAGCCGCACGAAGACGCGCACGTCGATCCGGTTGAATGCGACCAAGCCCCAGATCACCGCAACGGCGATACCGATCTTCAACAACGGAGACCCAAGCAGCCGCATCGGCAGCGACCGCCTTTCCGGCAGCACTGCCTTCTCAGCCATTGCGTCGCGCCTCGAACCAGAGATACGCCAGCAACCGCTTGCCCGTCGGCCAGATCTTGAAATGCGTCGCGCCAAACTGCCGTGCCGTCTCCTGCGTGGGGAATTCGACTCGCGGAATACGTAGCTTGTACGAGCGCACCACCATCTCGATATCGATCGACAGACCGGTATCAAGGACTTTCATGCGGGCGAATGCCGGACGCGTCCACCCCTTGAATCCATGCAGCACATCCCAGACGCGGTTCCCCTCGCGCCGCCAAAGGAGGCTCGCCAGCATTGCCAGACCGCCCACGGCCCACTTGCGCGGACGGAACAAATGGCTGTCTTCCTCATTGGTCGAACCAGGAATCTGGCGGCTGGCCACGACAAGCTCGTAACCCTGCTCGAACAAGGGCCGAAACTTCAATACATGATCCACTGGCGTGGTGGCCTTGGGAAAGAACACCACCACGGCATCGGCCGTCGATACGTCGTTCGCGTGCACGTAGGCCGCGTTTAACCCGCGCTTCGGCTGTTTGTAGACCGGAATGCCCTGGGACTCGAGGTATTCCACGGTACCGTCGGTGCTACCGCCGTCGACGGCATAGACCTCGTCGAAATGGTCGCGGGGCAATTGCGGTACGTCGATCTTGCAGCCTTCCAGTTCATTCCAGACGATCAGACACAACGACACCCTCATGCCCACGCTCCCGTGGCCGCATGCCGGGATACCGCCGCCAAGGCTTCCGCCACGGCCACGTCCGAGTTCATATGTTCCCAGCGTCCCCAGCGGCCGGCCCCGACGATGCCCTGGGTTCGCGCCCATGCCGTGATGGCTTCGACGGCCTGCGGCTTCTCCAGCGTGTTGACCGGATAGGCGAACTCGTTGCGATGACGGAATCCTGCCGCTTGTGCGGGAGAGCGCGCGGCATTGGTTTCGGTCCAGTAGCCCTTTCCGCCCGCCGTGAAATTGGAGCGAAGCAGCAACCTGTGATGCGGCATCGCCTCGTCTGGCTCGTAGATCCAGTGCGATGGATTGTCGAGCGTCTCGGGCACGTAGTCCACATCGATAGCAACGTTATGAAGCTGCTCGATATGCTTTTGAATCTCGATCGGGACCGCGGTGAATTTTGGCCACAGCGTCCACGGAATGGTATTGACGATGGTATCGGCACTCCATTGACCGTTGACCGACCGGGTGGCGAGATCGATGGTCTCCACCTGACACGACGACACGAGGCTTTGGCCGAGCGCTTCACCCATCCGGCGCCACACTTCTCCGTAGCCGTAGGCTTTCGGATATAGGAAGGTGCCGTGCGCGGGCAGCGCGCCGAACGGTCGCCCTTCCAGGCAGCTGCGCAACGTCTCGCGGAACGACACGTCGGGCAGCTTGTAGAGCCAATAGGTGCCGAGGCGGTTCGGGTCCATTGACCAGATCTTGCGGTTGTACGGCAGCATGTATTCTTCGGCGATACGGCTACCGAATTTCCAGACGACCCAGTCCGCAAACGCGGTCGGCATGGGCTCGCCGCGTACGCATCCGGCCTGCGCGATCGACTCGAGATAGTCAACCTGGTCTTCCTTCGAGAACTGCCAAAGGTTCGCCTCGAGCGGATGGTCGATTTCCTGACCGCGCAAGCGGATGCGCGACACCCGCTGGAACAGGTTCCACTCTTCCTCTGGCATGAAGCGGAACAAAAACTCGAGCACTTCCTTGCGGCGCACGTCGAGGAAGTGGCCGCCACCGATATCCAGCGGCGCACCATCGACATCCTGGGAACGGCACAGGCCGCCGGCAATGGCTTCCTTCTCGATGACCAGGATCTGGTCGCGTGGCACGCCGTTATCGATCAGCGAGTGCGCGTAGGTAAGTCCGCTCGGCCCTGCGCCGAGCACAATGTACTGGTAGTGTTTCAACGTTGGTCCTGATGCGGTTGGCTGCGCCCATCGGCGGCCAGATAGTCCTGATAGTCCCGATACGCGGCTTCGATGCCTTCCCGTAGCTCCATCTGATGCCGCCAGCCCAGTTCATGCAGCCGATCAACCGACAACAGCTTGCGCATGGTGCCATCCGGCTTGGTTCGATCCAGTTCGATGGTGCCGCGGTATCCAACGATGGACGCGACCATCTCGGCCAGCTCGAGGATGCTCAGATCGCTTCCGGTTCCCACATTGATAATCGGTGGCATGCCATCGTTGCGATCGGCGGCGAGAAGCGGCACGAACCGGGTGTCGTCCAGTCGCATCAGGAAAACACAGGCATCCGCCATGTCATCGCTGTAGAGGAACTCGCGGCGCGGCGTGCCGGAACCCCAGACCATCACCGACGGCGCACCGGACGACCTCGCTTCATGAAACTTCCGGATCAGCGCTGGAAGGACATGCGAGTTGGCAAGGTCGTAGTTGTCGCCCGGCCCGAACAGATTTGTGGGCATGACGGCCAGATACTGAGTGCCGTACTGGCGGTTGTACGCCCAGCACGTTTCCACACCCGCGATCTTGGCCAGCGCATAGGGGCGGTTCGTCGGTTCCAGCGCCCCGGTAAGGAAATAGTCCTCGCGAATCGGCTGGGGACATTCCTTGGGGTAGATGCATGACGAACCGAGGAATAGCAGGCGCCGCACGCCGTTGCGCCACGCCTGGTGGATCACGTTATTCTGGATCGCGAGGTTCTGATCGATGAAGTCTGCGGGATAAACGTTATTGGCCTGGATTCCGCCGACTTTGGCGGCGGCCAGGAAAACATACTCCGGCTTCTCCCTCTCGAAAAAAGCCGCGACGGCACGCTGATCCGTCAGATCGAGTTCCGCATGAGTCCGCGTAACCAGGTTACGGAAGCCCTGCCGCTTCAGTCCGCGCATCAGTGCCGAGCCCACCAGACCGCGATGTCCCGCAACGTAGATTTTGCTATCGGTATGCATGGCGAGGCAGTGTCATTCGTGGCGGTCGAACGTGCGGAAACCATGGTTCTTGACAAGCTCGTCGCGCTGGGCTGCGCTCAAGTCCTCACGAACCATCTCGGCGACCAGTTCCTTGAAGCTGGTCCGCGGCGTCCAGCCAAGCTTCTCCCGAGCCTTGCTCGGATCGCCAAGCAACGTTTCCACCTCGGTGGGCCGGAAGTAGCGCGGGTCGACAGCGACGATGCACTTGTTGTCGGTGTCGTAACCTTTCTCGTCCACGCCTTCGCCCTCCCAGCGGATCTGCATGCCCAGTTCCTCCGCCGCGGCGTCGACGAAATCCCGCACGCTGTACTGCACGCCAGTGGCAATGACGAAATCCTCGGGCTTGTCCTGCTGCAGCATCAGCCACTGCATTTCGACGTAGTCACGGGCATGTCCCCAGTCACGGCGTGAATCGAGGTTGCCGAGGTACAGGCAGTCCTGCAGCCCGAGATTGATGCGGGCGAGCGCCCGGGTAATCTTGCGCGTGACGAACGTCTCGCCACGGATCGGCGATTCGTGATTGAAAAGGATGCCGTTACAGGCGTACATGCCATAGGCTTCGCGGTAATTCACCGTGATCCAGTACGCGTAGAGTTTAGCCACCGCATAGGGCGAACGTGGATAGAACGGCGTGGTTTCTTTCTGCGGAATCTCCTGAACCAGTCCGTACAATTCCGACGTGGAAGCCTGATAAAAACGCGTCTTCTTTTCGAGCCCAAGAATGCGGATCGCTTCCAGCACCCGCAGTGCACCAAGTGCGTCGGAATTGGCGGTGTACTCGGGCTCTTCGAACGAGACGGCGACATGGCTCTGTGCCGCGAGGTTGTAGATTTCGTCGGGCTGGACCTGCTGGATGATGCGGATCAGGCTCGACGAATCCGTCATGTCGCCATAATGAAGGATGAAATTGCGCCCGCTCATATGCGGGTCTTGATAGAGATGGTCGATGCGATCGGTATTGAACGACGACGCGCGCCGCTTGATGCCGTGGACCTCATAGCCCTTGCCGAGCAGAAATTCGGCGAGATAGGCGCCATCCTGGCCCGTGACACCGGTAATGAGTGCAACTTTAGTCATCGCTCAGTTCGTCCTTCCGTAGGTATCTTCGAAGCGGATAATATCATCCTCGCCAACATAATCGCCGCACTGCACTTCTATTATTTGCAGCGCTACCGACTGGTGGTTTTCCAGCCGATGTCGCGTGTTTTTCGGGATATAGGTCGACTCATTTTCCCGCAATGAGCTCGTCGTTTCCCCATTCGTAATTTCTGCAATTCCGGCAATTACGACCCAATGTTCCGAACGATGCCGGTGCATCTGCATGGAAAGCTTAGCGCCAGGGTTTACAACGATGCGTTTGATCTTGAAGTTCGGCCCTTCCTCCAGCACGGTATAAGTTCCCCACGGGCGGTGTACCGTCAGGTGACATTCGGTCACGGCAGGAAAACTGCGACTCAGATCCGCAACCAGATGCTTGACGTCTTCCGTCCGGGACCGATCGCAGACCAGCGTGGCATCGTCGGTCTGGATCACGGCGACATCGCGCAGCCCCACCGCCGCAAGCACGCCGCGCGAACTCCATACGATGCTGTCGCGCGTATCCATCAGCATTACGTCGCCGCGAGCGGTATTCCCTGCGGCATCCTTTTCGTGCGTCTGGTAGATCGAGTCCCAGCTACCCAGGTCGCTCCAGCCAAAGTTGGCCGGCACTACTGCGACGTTCTCGGCCTTTTCCGCGAGCCCATAGTCGATTGACACTTTCGGCAGGCGATCGTAGACGTCGGCGACATTGGTGTCGTCGAGGCTGGCAATCAACGAGTGCAGCTCGGGTTGGTGTCGCTCGAGAAGCGCCATGAATTCGCGCGCCCGGAATACAAAGATACCGCCATTCCACAGGTACCCGTCGGCGACGAAACGTTCTGCGGTGGAACGGTCGGGCTTCTCCACGAACTCCCGCACCTTGCGGATGTCACGGTCGCCCTCTACCTGCAGCACCTCGCCGCAACGGATATAGCCGTAGCCGGTTGCCGGCTCGGTTGGGGTGATCCCAAGCAGCGTCAGGAAGCCTTGGCGGGCGCTTGCCTCGGCCGCTCTCCAGCACGAAAGAAAGCTGTCGTCGTCCTGAATGGCATGATCGGACGGAAACACGCCGATCAGCCCTTCGGGATCACGGGCGTGCACCTGTGCGACAGCTCGGGCAATGGCCGGCAACGTATTGCATGCCGCCGGCTCACACAAGACCGAGGCCGGCAGATCCGGCGACACTTCCCCCAACTGCCCCTTGACTTCGAACTTCTGATCTTCGTGCGTGACCGTCAGTATGTTGCGGGCGGAAACATGCTGCAGCAGCCGCCGTGCCGTCTGCTGAAGCAAGCTTTTCTCGCCGTTCAGGCACAGGAGATGTTTCGGGCGTTGTGCGCGCGACAACGGCCACAGACGCGTGCCTGAGCCGCCGCAGAGGATGATGGCGTAGTGATCAGACACGGTGGTTCCCAAAGCATGAGGGAGCGACATCGGGAGCAGCATGGCGCCGCAACTGGCAGCCGCCGGGGCGCCCGGCCATCAGATCGTTTCTTTGTCTCATCGTTATCGCGGCGCCAGTAGCGCTCTCCTTCCCAAAAATTTGCAACGAGGGCAGCGCCTGCTGCCTCTACGCGCGGGTGCCATTTAAGTCCGTCGAAAATGTGGGCTCAATGTGGCATGCTGAGCCGATATTTCCAGTAAGGTTTCGACGTGAACAGCCGCAGAAGACTGCTGAGATGCCATCCGAGATAGCGCAGGCTTCGATGGCTGTCTCTTTGCGCGTCGTGGATTACCGTACTGGATTGCACCCATGACACCGCACGCCCGGAGAGATGCATGCGTATGCATACGTCGACGTCTTCGCAATACAGCCTGTAGTCTTCCGTGAATCCGCCCACCGCAACGAAGGAGTCGCGATCGAACATCAGGCACATCCCGGCCACCCAGTCGACGGACTGTTCGGAAACAGATGCATTGTAGTCGGCGCGGCGCCGCCCGGAGAGCGTCCGCCAAGCCAGGCGCAGCACGCCAGGCACCTTGCGCGCGCTGTCCTCCAGGCAGCCGTCCGACGCAATCACCTTGGGCCCCGCCACTCCGGGCTTCCGTTCAAGGCATTGCAGCAAGGCGAGCAGGCTGTGATCGTGAAGGCGGATATCGGGATTCAGAATGCAAAAAAACGGCGCCCGTGATTCCGCGAAGGCCTTGTTGTGGTTGGCGCCGAAACCGAGAGGCGAAGCGTTGCGCAACACGCGGACGTGCTCCGCCCACGTGGCTGGCAAATGGGTGGGACGTGCAAGCACGTTGTCCGTGAGCAGAATCTCCAGCGGAGTCTCGCTAGACAGCGTGATCAGCTGCTCCAGCAAAGGCATCACCAGATCGCCCTGGCCGTGGCTGACGATGGAGACGGAAAGTTGGGGCTGGGCCGCGCCGATCTCATGCATGAATCGGGCCTCCCCTGTTCCGGAGCCCGTCCGCGATGCCTCGCAGCATGTATCGCAGGCGTGCCGAGCGGCTCGACCCGATCACTCCGAAGAAAACAAAGAACTGCGCCAGCCGCAACACATGCGCGACTCTCCAGGCAAATGGCATCGGCGTCCTGCGAAGCATCAGGATGGTATTTCGGAATACATAGTAATTACGCGCCGGCGCATGCACGGATACTTCGCGCCAGCGGCCCATCCATACGCGGACTACACTGTCTCCCAGCGTATGCCGCAACAATGCATCGCAGACACCGAAGAGTGCATAGCCTTTGCTGCGCGCCCGCAGGCACCATTCCGTATCGACATGATCGATGAACATATCTTCACTCATGCCGCCTACCGCCTCGAACACATCCGCGGATATCAACATGCCGGAGGCAATCAGAAAATCCGCCTGGACAGCCGGCTGTCCACATGTGCACTGGCGCCGCCCTATCCGAATGCCGTCGAAGCATACGAAGGCGCCGCGCACCCCGGTGCGCGAGTCGACAGTGACGGGGCCAACCGCCGCAACGCGCCGGCCCGCCTGAACAAGGCTATGGCGGGCCGCAAGCAGACGCTCGGCCATGTTCTCGTCCGGAAGACTGTCTTGGTCCAACAACATCACGAAGCGAAACCCCGTCGCCAATGCATCGCGAATGCCGGCATTCTGCGCTGCGCCGATTCCGACGTTCGACCCCATGGGCAAGACGCGCTCATACGGGCCTACAGCGATAGCGTCCAACGCGGCCAGCGTTGTCGCGTCACTGCCATTGTCGACAATGACGACGCCGTTGCCGGACTCGCGCAGGCGCGCCACGCAAGCGGCAACATGCGCGACCTGCGGGCGATAGCTCACGATGACCGCGCATACCGACGGCATCGCAGAAGGGAAAGTCACGCCCATCATGCCTGGCGGATCAGCGGTCATCCGCGCAACCACTCCAGGGTCTTGCGAATGCCCTCGCGAAACGGCACGCGTGGCGCAAACCCAAGTTCCTGCTGCGCCCGGGCGATCGACAAGACGTTGATCGGCACGTCGAACACGCGTGCCGGCTGGTACACCACCGTTGCCTTCTCCCCCGAAACCCGTTCGATTTCGGCGATGACTTCGTTCAACGAGTGCCCCACGCCGGAGCCGATGTTGTAAATCCCGCGTCCACCCTCGTAGCGGGCGGCGGCCACGATACCGTCGACCGCATCGGAGATATAGATGTAGTCGCGCACGACCGAGCCGTCCCCCCAGATCTCGATCGGCACCTTGCGCAGAATGCGGTCCAGGAAGACCGAGACCGCGCCCTGCGCCCGATCTAGGGGTTGTCCGGCACCGAAGGGATTGGACAAACGCACCACCGCATACTCAAGCCCATGCTGGGTATGAAAGAGCTGCAGATACTTCTCGATCGCCATCTTGCCCACGCCATACGAGCAGTTAGGCTCGAGCGGGTGATCTTCGGTTATTGGAAGGAACTGCGGCGGACCGTAGATCGTCCCGCCTGACGACAGGAAGACCACCTTGCGGACCCGGCATTCCACTGCCACGCGCAACAGTTTCAGTGTGCCGCCGACGTTAGAGGTGATGTCATAGACGGGATCCTCGTTCGAGGAGCGCGGCAGTGTCGTCGAAACGAGGTGAAACACGGTGTCAGCGCCTTCCATCACGGAGCGCACCAATGCCTCGTCCTGGAAGTCGCCGCAGAACCATCGCACGGCGTCGCCCTGCTGATCGGCATCGGCGCAATCCGCCGGAGTAATGCCGAGCGCATGCACCCGGCATCCGGCCTCCGCTAGCTGCCGCACCAGAGGCTTGCCGATGAAGCCACTACCACCGATGACTGCAACCTGGGTCATGGTTCCCCTCCGCGTCATGGCGCTGGTGTCAGCGACTCGCCCGTTGCCGCAACGATCGTATTGGTAAAGGTCTCGCGCGAGAAGCATTGCTGAAAGACCTGCTGCCCGCGGTGCCCGATGGCGTTCCAGCTATCCCGCCGTGCCAACGACGACTCCAGCGTCCTCGCAATGGCTTCAGCCGAGTCGGCCGGAATGATGAAGCCCGACTCCATATCTTCAATATACTTGGACGTCCCGGTCGACAATGTGCACATCAGGGGCTTGCCCGCCGACAGCGCGTGCAGCGACACAAGCGGCAGCGTGTCATCGCGAGACGGCACGACCACGAGATCGGATTCGCCCAGTTCGGTCACATAGCTTTCGAATCCCAACTCCTTCCCAAGCGTGATCTGAGGAATGTCCTTGGCGCGACTATGTACGACCTTGAAAAACGAGTCATGCAATACACGGCCAAAAAAGCGGAACGAGCATTGGGCCCGGCGCTCGGGTTTCAACAGGCGGATCGCCTCCACCATCAGATCCTGGCCCTTGCGCGGTTCATAGGAACCGAACACGCTGATCACCACCGGGTCGTCGCCTGCACCATTGCTGGCCCGGGGAAGCGCCAGCGGATCCAGCCCGTACTCGATGACTCTGACGTCCGGACGCAGCGCGGTCAGCGGCTCCGCGGCGCGCTGGCTACCGGCCCACACCGCCTTCGCACTTTTCATTGCGGCGTCGAAACCGGAATGCTCGCGGGACAGTTGGGCCACCAGGCTGGTCTCGTGGATGTACCAGTAAACGTCCGTAACGGGAGCCACCTGCTCCACCAGTGGAAAGGACACCGCGGTGTTGGCGATCACTGCATCGAAATTGCGCGCGAAATCCAGCACGGACGGATGTTGGCGGAGCACCAGCGCGTCGACGATCACCGTGATCCCCAGCTGCTGGAAAGCGCGGCGCATCGGCCCGTCCTCCGGCGAGACAACCACGACGAAATGACCGGACGCCTTCAACGACTGCGCAACCTCGAGAACCACGCGAGGCGCGCCGCTTTCACTGAGATCGTGCGACACCAGCAGGACGTCCTTGCCGTTGCCTTGGTATGGCCTTTCGGCGGCGAAAACCTCGTAGTGGTCCGGCGAGTCGTGGAACAGCAGTTCCCGCATGGCCTTCGTGAAGTACGGATCGCGCGCGAGCATGGCGGACCAGCGACGCAACAGATAAATGTCCGCCTTGTCCTTGCGCCGGGTCGCCGCCTTCTTCTGGGCCTTCTCCATGGCGCCGATGGACATGTGGCCGATGTGAAGCAGCTTGGCGTGCGGCGTGTAGACGCACTCGTAACCGGCCTCGCGGACCTTGAAGCAGAGGTCTACGTCGGAATGGTTGATAGGCGCGTCAACGGCATCGAAGCCTCCAATGGCGCCGAATACGTCGGCGCGGATCGCGAGGCATGCGCCGCAGATCAGCGAAACCTGCCGTACCGATTGTGCGAATTGATAGTGCTTCGCGGTGTCATCCGGCAGCGCGTGGAATGCCGTGCCGACCAGGCGCCGGACGCCGGTTACCATGCCGGCATGCTGGATCGTTCCATTCTCGTACAACAGCTTGGGACCCACGACGCCTACTCGGTCAAGGGTCAGATATTCGAGCGTCGATTCAATCCAGTCCGGCGAAATCACCCGCACATCGTCGTTGAAGAAGACGAAGAATGCGCCGGTAGCGATCTTCGCGCCCGCATTGCACTTGTCGGAAAAATTGTACGGCTTGTCGTACGGCGCGAAACGCACGCGCGTGGGATCCACCTTGCCCCGCAGCGCCTCGACAATACGTGAATTCGTGACGATGATCGTCTCGAAATTCCGGTAGGTCGACTCTCCCAGAGATTCAATGGTGGCTTCGATATTGGCCTGGTTGTCCGAGGGCACGATCACCGAGACCAGTTGGGTAAATTGAGCGGGGTCCCGGTGCGCGCGGTTTGCCGTCGGCAGCGCCTCGGCTCTGCCGTTCCACCCCCTCCGATCGATGGCATCCTGCAGTGCGGCGAGATTCGTGACGCGCGCGTGCGGTTTGCCACCCGCTGCTGCGGACGAGGCGATCATTCTCCAGCCGTACAAGACGCGCTCGATGTGGGCGACGCGTCTGGCCCTTTCCGTCACGCGCAGCGCCAGGTCATAGTCCTGCGAGAAATCGAACTGCGAACGGAACCCACCGACAGCTTCAACCAGCGATTTGCGATAAACACCGAAGTGGCCGATGTACATGCAGTTGAGCAACAGCATCGGATCCCAGTCTGGCTTGGTGAAAATCTCCACCGGCCGCCCAGCCTCGTCGGTCTTGCACTCGTCGGAATAGACCACGTCAATGGCCGGATCCTCAGCCAGCTTGCGCGCGACCGCCCACAACGCATCGTTGGTCAGCACATCGTCGTTGTCGAGCAGACCGACGAATTCGCCGGTAGCCTGTTGCAGCGCCAGATTGGTGGCGTGCGAAATGCCACCGTTGACCTCTGAAAACACGACCTTGATTCGCCGGTCGGCGTTGGCGTAGGCTCGCAGCACCGACGCGATCTCGTGGTCATCCGACTTGTCATCCGCGATGCACAACTCCCAATCGGCATAGTTCTGCGCCAACACCGAGTCGATAGCGGCCTTCAGCAGCTTCACCGGCACTTTGTACACCGGCATCAAGATCGAGATCCGGGGGCCGGCAACGACCTCGGTCGTCTGGGCCGCGGGACCCGCCAAGCGGCTCGCGATTTCTTCCAGCGCTGCTTTCGTGCGCAGCGCAATCGGGTCGAAACCTGCGGCTGTCGCGTATGCGGCATTGCCGAAGCTGCGGGCCTTCCTGAAAAGCCCCCCCGCACCTTCGGTGCGGAGCACGCGATAGGCGGCATGACCCAGCTTATCCCAGCCGCCCATCGCCTCCTTCGCCGCAAGAACCTTGCGCGCGCGGTTGCGGTAAGTCCTCGAGTAGTGACCCAACGCCCGCCAGGGGAACGTCAAGCGCCAGATTCGCGACGAATAGATTTCATGCAGCCGGCGATTCGCACCGTCCAACTCAGCCTGCAGAGCGTTGACCTGATCGTGAAGTTCATGGTCATGCTCGTCCATTTCCCGACGCTGTTCCGCAATAACCTCTTCCGCATGCTGCGCGACGACTTCGATCTCGTGCTGACGCCCGGTCAAAGCTTCATCCAGGTCGTGAATGCTCGCATCCAGTTCCCTGATGCGGTTCTCCAGCTCTCTATTGCGCGCCTCCGAGGCGTTCAACGCGTTGTGCACTTCCCCGATCTGGCTTTGCTGCGCCGCCATGCCGGCCTCGAGCTGCTGCTCTCGGGTAAGCCGATAGCCGAGTTCAGCGAAAAACTTGGCGATGCGGGTCCGCCCTTCGGCGTCGGCATCGACCAATGGCGCAATCAGGGTGCGGGCCTGCGGGCCTACTGCCAGCACACCCAGCCCGTGACCGTGCGCAAACTCGAAGTGCGGATACTGAGCCGACAGTTCTTCCCACAGTTTCCACACGCCAAAGTCGCGCTCGCGGACATTCGTGTCATGGAACAAGACCACCGCCCTTTCGGACAGCTTGTCTTTCCACGTCAGGAAGTCATGTTTGACGGCTTCGTAGCTGTGCAGACCATCGATATGCAAAAGGTCGATGCTATCGGGTCCGAAGTTCGCAGCTGCCTCATCGAACGTGGCCTGCACCAGACGCGAGAAATAGCTGTACTCAGCGTCGTGGGCCTGCCGCACCTGTCCAAGCACCTGATTCCCATAAAAGCCGGCGTGTTCGTCGCCCTGCCACGTATCGACAGCGAACGCGCGAGATTCCAAACGTTGCTGCTTGATGGCCTGACAGAACGCGCAGTACGAATCGCCATAGTGCGTGCCCAGCTCGACCAGCACGCGTGGCTTCAGCATTTCTATGAGCGCGAACGCGAATGGTATGTGCTCGATCCACGCGCTCTTTCCCGACAGGTAGATGGGCCGATCGAAGCTTCCAGGAAATTGCAGGGGGTTGAACGAATGCATGTGTCAGTATGAAAGTTCGGTCAGCGCTGGACGCGCAGCGGCTCCACGTCCGCGGGAACGTCGGGGCACGCGGGCCTGGCGGCCATCTCTATATGGCGCATCGGGATGCCCACCAGACCGGTGGACACGCTCGACGACGACGACGTGAAGAGCAGTGCATCGTGAATCCAATGCAATTGCGTATGGACATCCTGCGTACCTTGGGCGATCGCCACGCAGATCGAGTAATCCCCCTTCGGGAGGATTGGCATCTGGAAGTGGAAGCGCGCCTCGAGTTCGCCGCCCGCCGCGCATTGCACCGCGGCGTCGTGATAAGTGAAATAGGTGTTGTCGCCGAACAGTGTCTGGCCCAACCGGTCCTTCACATAGAAGCCGATGATTGGCGATTGCAGCGGCTTGTGTGCAACGGCGGTAATAGAAATGACAACCGTCTCGCCGCCGACGACCCATGACAGAGGTGCACCGTCCTCGTCAAAGAAGCGCACGTCTGTGATTTGGGCATCGCCGAGGCCGAACGAGCTGGCATTCGGATCAAACTCGAACAATTGCAGATCGTTGCGCAAGGTCGTCTGGTTGACGAACTTGAGTCGCTGGTCGCGCGTTTCCTCCGCCGGCGTCTGCGGCTTAGCCTGCACCTTTAGCCGTGTGGTCGTACTCTTGCCCTGTTGGGCCTCGTAGAAGGCTTCAAGGTAGGCGTCGCAAACGTCCTTGGGAGCGCCCGCCATGAGCACCTGGCCATGCTCGAGCCAGATCGCATGCGAACACAGGCTCTTGACCGACGCCGTATCGTGACTGACGAACAGAATGGTGCCGGTCTCCATGAACTTGCGCAGGAAGCGCATGCACTTCTGGGTGAAGAACGCATCCCCAACAGCCAGCGCCTCATCGACAATCAGTACGTCCGCATCGACGTGCGCGATGACAGCGAAAGCCAACCGCACCAGCATGCCGCTGGAATACGTCTTGACTGGCTGTCCGACAAAGTCACCAATATCGGCGAAGGCAACGATCTGGTCGAATCGCTCCTCGATCTGCTTGCGTGTCAGACCGTACAGTTGGCCGTTGAGGAACACGTTCTCGCGGCCCGTGAACTCGGGATTGAAGCCGGAGCCCAGTTCCAGTAGCGCGGCCACCCTGCCGCTGAATTCGGCCTCTCCGGCGGTAGGCGCGAGCGTGCCACAGATGATCTGGAGCAACGTGCTCTTGCCTGAACCGTTTCGGCCGACGATGCCAACGGTTTGACCGCGAGGGATTTCGAAGGACACGTCGTTCAGCGCCCAGAACTTGCGCGAGCACTTCTCGGCGCGGCCGCGCAGTTTTGCCTTCAGCGCTGGAACGGGGCAAGTCCGAGCGGCAAGGCCGTACAGACCTTCCATCAGCCTGTCCTTCGGACGTTCGTAGGTACGGAATACCTTGCTCAGGTGGGAAACTCGGATTGCCAGATCAGACGACATCGGCGAACCCCCTCCGAGATTTCTGGAACGCGGCGAAACCGATCCAGGCCACCGCGGCCGTGAAGGCCAAATAACGCAACCATCCGTCCCACTCCAGCGGGCTGCCGATCACCAGCACACTTCGCATCTGCTCGATGGGGAACGTCAGTGGGTTGAGGTCCGCCAGGATGCGCCAGCGCTCGGGAAACGAGCTTACCGGAAAGAAAATAGGCGAAACGAACATCAGGCCGGTGACGACGATACCGACGGTCTGCCCCACGTCTCGCAGGTACACCCCGATCGCGGCAAGGCCCCAGGTCAGTCCGAGCAACAGCAACACGACGGGGACCATCACCACCGGTGCAAAGAGCGCAGTCGCCGGCACCGAGCCCATGCTGATCCATTCAAAGACCAGCAGCACGCCGACGCTGACCACCGCATGGAACAGTGCGGACAGCACCGTCACGCACGGCAAAATTTCGAGCGGAAAAATTACCTTTTTCACGAAGTTGACATTTGACAGCACCACATTGGGCGCCTTCACCAGACACTCGCTGAATACGTTGAAGATGATGAGGCCCGCGAACAAGATGACGGCGAATGTGGCCTTGGAAGGCGCGACAGTAGCCCCCCAACGCGATACAAAGATTTCGCTGAAGACGAAGGTGTAGATGCCCAGCATCAATAGCGGGATGATGAGCGACCACAACACGCCCATGACGGATCCCTTGTAACGGCCCACGGTTTCCCGCCAAGCGAGTTCTAAAACCAGGTTCCGGTTGCGTACCAGCGAGCCAATCATGGCGGCCGGACTAATACTGAAGTGTTTCATTAGAGACCTTTGTGACTCGACGCGTGTCCCGGACACGATGTCCGCGGCCAGCCCCCAAAATCAAAGCGGAGTCGCGCCTGGCATGCCCAATACTGGCCATGCGACCGACTTACGCGAAGCACTCAGCCTGGTCGAGCGTAACTGCCTGCCGGTCTTTTTGGGCGAGCAGCGGCTCACCTGTAATCTGCCAGTCGATGCCGATCGCGGGATCGCACCACAGCACGCTGCGTTCCGCTGATGGGTTGTAGTAGTCGGTCGTCTTGTAAAGGAAATCCGCCGATTCGGATAGCACCACGAAACCGTGGGCAAAGCCCTCCGGCACCCAGAGTTGGCGCTTGTTTTCGCCCGACAGTCGCACTCCGACCCATTTGCCGAAGTTGGACGACGAACGCCGCATGTCGACGGCCACGTCAAGTACCTCCCCAGACACCACGCGGACCAGCTTGCCTTGGGGATTCTGGATCTGGTAATGCAGACCGCGCAACACGTTGCGCGCGGAACGGGAATGGTTGTCCTGCACGAACTCCCGTTCTACGCCTGTTGCCTCGGCAAAGACCGCGGCGTTGAAGCTCTCCATGAAGAATCCACGATCGTCGCCAAATACCTTTGGCTCCAGGATCAGTACTTCCGGCAGCGCCGTACGAATGACGGTGAGACTCATTTGATGATTTCTCCGACGATATGCTGCAGATACTTGCCGTATCCATTCTTCGCCAGGGGCCGCGCCAGTTCAGCCACTTGATCTGCCGTAATCCACTTGCTGCGATAGGCAATTTCTTCCGGGCAAGCCACCATCAGACCCTGCCTGTTCTGCAGCGTAGCGATGAAGGTCGCCGCCTCCAGCAGCGAATCATGGGTGCCCGTGTCCAGCCATGCGTAACCGCGACCCATGATTTCGACGTCAAGCTGCCCCATTTCAAGATAGCGCTTGTTGACGTCGGTGATCTCGAATTCCCCGCGTGCCGAAGGCTTGATATCGGCTGCAATGTCGCAAACCTGGTTGTCGTAGAAATACAGGCCTGTCACGGCGTAGTGCGAACGCGGCTTGGCCGGCTTCTCTTCGATCGAGACAGCACGGAAGCTGTCGTCGAATTCGACCACCCCGTAGCGCTCCGGATCGTGCACGTGATATGCAAAAACGGTCGCTCCCTTCTCCTTCCGGGCGGACCGGTGCAACTGGCTCACCAGGTCGTGGCCATGGAAAATGTTGTCACCGAGGATGAGCGCGGACGGATCGTTGCCCACGAAGTCGCGGCCGATGACGAATGCCTGGGCGAGGCCGTCGGGCGAAGGCTGCACGGCATACTGCAGATTGATACCCCACTTATTGCCATCGCCCAACATGGCGGAGAAGCGCGGGGTGTCTTCCGGCGTCGAAATGATAAGAATGTCCCGAATCCCCGCGAGCATCAGCGTCGACAGCGGGTAATAAATCATCGGCTTGTCGTATACAGGCAGCAATTGCTTGGATACGGAGCGCGTGATCGGATAGAGACGGGTGCCGGAACCTCCGGCCAAGATAATGCCTTTGCGCATGGGAAACCCTTTCAGCTCAGGATCTGGTCGAGCAAGTGATGCACGCCCGTCTGCCAGTCCGGCAGGTAAATGTCGAAGGTCTGCCGGAGCTTTTCCGTGTTCAGACGCGAATTGGCGGGACGCGGTGCGGGCAGGGGGTAAGCCGATGTGGGGATCGCTTCGACCTGAGCTGGATCGACCTTGAACGCTTCGCCATGTTGCTGCGCGTACGTGAGAAGTTCGACGGCATAGCCGTGCCAGGAGGTAAAGCCGTCTGCTGCGAGGTGGTACACACCTCCCGGGAACTCGTCCTTTGCTTCGAGCCACCGGCGTCCCACGATCTGTGCCGTAACATCGGCGATCAAGGCGGCCGTGGTGGGCGCCCCGAGCTGATCATCGATGACCCGAAGGGTGTCGCGCTCGCGCGCAAGGCGCAGCATCGTCTTAGCGAAATTACCGCCGTGCGCGCCAGCCACCCAGCAAGTGCGCAATACAAGCGCGGCCGCGCCGCTCGCCACGATGGCCTGCTCCCCGGCCAGCTTGCTTGCGCCATAGACCGACTGCGGATTGACCTCGTCGCTCTCGACGTAGGGACTGTCCTTTCGGCCGTCGTATACGTAGTCGGTCGAGTAATGAACCAGCAGGCTGCCCAGTGCTTTCGCCTCTTCGGCCAACACACCGACACTTGTGGCGTTGATCGCGAACGCGAGATCGCGCTCCGTCTCCGCCTTATCGACGGCGGTGTAGGCCGCGGGATTGACGATGACGTCCGGCTTCGCATCGCGCACAACCCGGCGAAGCTGGTCGACATCGGACAGATCGCATTTGCCTCTGTCCAGCGCAATGACCCGGCCCAGCGGAGCAAGGCTGCGGCGCAGTTCGAAGCCGACCTGCCCGTTGCTTCCAGTTACAAGAATGGTCGGAGTACGCGATAGCTTACGCGGCATATTGCTTCGCCACCCAATTCCGGTATTCCCCCGACATAACGTCCTGCACCCACGCCTGATTGTCCAGATACCACTGAACGGTCTTGCGCAGACCGCTTTCGAAGGTCTCCGCCGGCTTCCATCCGAGCTCGCGTTCCAGCTTGCGCGCGTCGATGGCGTAGCGGCGGTCGTGCCCGGGCCGGTCCTTGACGAAGGTGATCTGGTCCCGGTAGGAACCGGCCGCCTTCGGCCGCAGTTCGTCGAGCAGATCGCAGATGGTGTGGACGACCTCGAGGTTGGTCTTCTCGTTCCAGCCACCGACGTTGTATGTCTCCCCAAGCCGCCCGCGCGCGAGCACCTCTCGGATGGCGGCGCAGTGGTCGCCCACATACAGCCAGTCACGGACATTCAGGCCGTCGCCATAGACCGGCAGCGGCTTACCGCCGAGGGCATTCGAGATGACCAGCGGAATGAGCTTTTCGGGGAAATGGTACGGACCGTAGTTGTTTGAACAGTTCGTAGTGACCACCGGCAGCCCGTAGGTGTGATGGTAGGCGCGGACCAGATGATCGGAGGCCGCCTTGGACGCCGAATATGGGCTATTGGGCGCGTAGGGTGTGGTCTCCGAGAACTGAGCATCGTTCGGCCCCAGGGAGCCGAACACTTCGTCGGTGGAGACATGCAGAAAGCGGAAGCTGGTCTTGCGCGTGTCGTCAAGGCCCGACCAGTAGGCCCGCACCGCCTCCAGCAGTGTGAAGGTGCCGACGATATTGGTCTGGATGAAGTCGCCGGGACCATGGATCGACCGGTCGACATGGCTTTCCGCCGCGAAATGCACCACCGCGCGAGGCTGATGCATGGCGAACAACTGGTCCAGCGCCGCGCGGTCGCAGATATCCGTCCGCGAGAAGGTGTGCCGTGCGTCGCCTTCCAGTGAGGCAAGCGTCTTGAGGTTGCCAGCGTAGGTGAGCTTGTCGACATTGACGATGCCGTCGGCATCGCCATCGCGCAGCCAGTCCAGAACGAAGTTGGCGCCGATGAATCCGGCGCCTCCGGTAACGAGTATTTGTGGCAAACCCTGAGCTCCCTGCCTATCGATATGTTTCGAATACCCAACGAAAAGTCGGGCGCCCGCCTTGGCCCGTGAGCACGGACAGCGGGATCATAAGTACCTGCAGAAGTGGCCGTATTCTATCCGACCGAAGGATGGGGATTACCCCGACCCGTCATCTTTTTGTAGCCTGTTGTAACGATCGCTCCCCCATCTCTTTACAATCAAGCCATCCTTTGCCATATGGCTTTTCCGCCGTTTCGATGCCCGCCCCCGACCCCCGTCTTCTCCCCTACGCCATCGGCGACCTCCAAGGCTGTGCCGACGCACTCGACCGACTGGTCGACGCGCTGCCCACCGACGCCCCCCTGCGCTTCGTCGGAGACCTGATCAACCGCGGCCCCTCCTCTGCCCGGACGCTGCATACCGTGATGGCCTGGGGCGACCGTGTCCGCACCGTTCTCGGAAACCACGACATCCATCTGCTGGCCGTGGCCGCCGGCGTGCGCAAGTCGGGCCGCAGCGACACGCTGGACGACATCCTGGAGTCGCCGGACCGCGACGACCTGCTGCACTGGCTGCGGCACCGGCCGCTGGCCATCGAGGAGAACGGCTTCCTGCTGGTGCATGCCGGCGTGCTGCCGCAGTGGACCGTCGACAAGACTCTGGAACTGGCCCGGGAGGTCGAGCAGCGGCTGCAGGGGCCGGGCTGGCGGGACTTCGTTGCCGATATCTTCGGCAACGCGGCGGACCGCTGGCATGACGGCTTGCGCGGCATCGAGCGTCACCGGGTCGTGATCAACGCGCTGACTCGCCTGCGCTTTTGCACCGCCGAAGGCGTCATGGACTTCAAGACCAAGGAGGGCCTGGGCCACGCGCCCGAAGGCTTCATGCCGTGGTTCGACGTGCCCGGGCGGCACAGCGCGGACGCGACCGTAGTCTGCGGTCACTGGTCAGCTCTCGGCCTGGTAATGCGTCCGGACCTGATCGCGCTCGATACCGGATGCGTCTGGGGCGGCAAGCTGACCGCGGCGCGGCTGTCTCCCGAGCCGGCGGATCGCTCCGTGGTCCAGGTGGAATGCGGCGGAAATTGTGATTCTTGAGTCTCGCAATGTGATCCCCACTTGAGCAGGGATGACAGCCGCGGTCAGGGCATGCCAGCGGCGGCGGGGACGGCCATGGCGGGAACCGCGGCATTGGCCCGCGCGACCACATCCGCCGCGGCGTCGTGGGCGCCGGCGCACAGATGAGCCACCGCTTCCCGCGAGGCTTCGGCCAGCGCCCGGCGGCTCGGTTCGGTGGCGCGCAGTGGCGGCGCGAAGCTCAGGCGCGCCACGATGGGCGGGGCATGAAGGACCGCGTTGAGCGTCTGCATCAGCGTGAGTTCCCCGATATAGGCAGGCGCCACGGTGCGCTCCCGCGTGGCGGCGTCGAGATAGGCGAGTCCCACGGGCAACACCGGCAGACCGCCGGAGATCGGCGCCTGCATCAGGTTGGCATGGAAGGGCAGCACCTGTGCGCCATCGCTGGTCGTGCCCTCCGGAAAGACGCAGACGCGGTCGCCTTGCAGCATGCAGTCGGTGATGTCGTGCAGCACGCGGTGGGCGTCGCGCTTGCGGCCGCGCTCGATGAACAGCGTGCCCGTCTGCGCGCACAGCCAGCCGATGACCGGCCAGCCCCTGATCTCGGACTTGGCGACGAAGCGTGCCGGATGCCAGCAGTGGATGACGAAGATATCCAGCCACGAAATATGGTTGCAGACCACCATCGCGCCATGGGTGCCGGCCACATCGGCCTGATCGGGCACGGTCCCGACCAGTTCGAGCCGCACCCCGCACAGCCGCAGCAGCCGCAGCGACCAGCGCCGGATATGCCAGCGCCGCACGCTGGCCCCGATCCAGGGGAACAGCACGGCGCAGGTCACGACGCCGCGCAGCAGGTGCAGCGCGAGGGCGATCTTGCGCAGCCAGATCATCGGCCGTTACCGCTCAGCGGGCCTCGTAGACGATCTGGCCGCCCACCAGGGTGGTGCGCACCCGGCCCTGCATGTCGTAGCCCAGCCACGGCGAATTCTTGCCCTGGCTCTTGAGCGAGCGGCGCTCGACCTTCCAGGTCTGCTTCGGATCGAACACGCAGACGTCGGCCGCGCAGCCCGGCGCGAGCTTGCCGGCCGCGAGACCGATTACGCGGGCCGGCTCTGCGGTGATGCGTCCCAGCGCCGTGGCCAGGGGCACGCCATGCTCCTCGGCCCAGCGCAGCGTCAGCGGCAGCAGCAGTTCGAGCCCGGTGGCGCCCGGCGTGGCTTCGCCGAAAGGCAGCAGCTTTTCATCGTCGTCCACCGGCGTGTGATCGGAACACAGCGCGTCGATGGTGCCGTCGGCGAGCGCAGCGACGATGGCATCGCGGTCGCGCCCGCCGCGCAGCGGCGGCGAGAAGCGCATCTGCGAGTTGAAGAAGCCGATATCGACGTCGGTCAGCCCGACGTGGTGGATATTGACGTCGCAGCTGACCTGCAGCCCTTCGCGCTTGGCTTGGCGCACCAGCTCGATGCCGGCGGCCGACGACAGCCGGCACAGGTGCACGCGCGCACCCGTGGCCCGCATCAGCTCGAAGATGGTATGCAGCCGCACGGTCTCGGCGATCACGGAGACGCCCGACAGGCCCAGCCGCGAGGCGACCGCCCCACTGGCTGCGACACCGCCGCCCAGCCACGGATCTTCCGGGCGCAGCCAGACGGTGAACCCGAACGTCTGCGCGTATTGCAGCGCGCGCAGCAGCACCTGGGTATTGCGGATCGGCATCTCCGCCTGGCTGAAGCCGACGCAGCCCGCCTCGGTGAGCTGCGACATCTCGGTCAGGGTCTCGCCCTTCAGGCCCAGGGTCAGCGCGCCAAGCGGATAGACGTGCGTCTGGTTCAGCGAGCGGGCGCGGAACTTGAGCATCTCTACCAGGCCCGGCTCATCGAGCACGGGGTCGGTATCGGGCGGGCACACCAGGCTGGTCACGCCGCCGGCCGACGCCGCCGCCACCTCGGATTCGAGCGTGGCCTTGTATTCGTAGCCGGGCTCGCGCAGCCGCGCGCACAGGTCGACCAGTCCGGGGCACACGATCTGTCCGCTGGCGTCGATGGTCTTGTTGGCCTGGAAGTCGGCGGGCGCGTTGCCCACGCCGACGACGCGGCCGGCGGCGATATAGAGGTCCTGCTGCGCGTCGACGTTCGCGGCCGGGTCGATCAGGCGGCCACCCTTGATGTGAATCTTCATATCGTGTCGCTTGGCTGGTATCGGTTGTTCTTGTTTCAGTCGTGATTGCCGGCCACGATGCCCATCACGGCCATGCGCACCGCAATGCCGAACGTCACCTGGTTCAGGATCACCGACTGCGGGCCGTCGGCCACGGCGGAGTCGATCTCCACGCCGCGGTTCATCGGTCCGGGGTGCATGACGATGGCGTCGGGCTTGGCCAGCGCCATGCGCTCCGGCGTCAGACCGTAGGCCTTGAAGTATTCCTGCGCCGAGGGCAGCAGCGCGCCGCTCATGCGTTCGTTCTGCAGACGCAGCATGATCACCACGTCGACGCCCTTCAGGCCTTCCTCCATGCTATGGAAGACGCGCACGCCCATCTGCTCCAGCCCGGACGGCAGCAGCGTGCGCGGCCCGATGGCGCGCACTTCCGGCACGCCCAGCGTGGTCAGCGCATGGATGTCCGAGCGGGCCACGCGCGAATGCAGGATGTCGCCAACGATCGCGACGGTCAGGTTGGTGAAGTCCTTTTTGTAATGCCGGATGGTGTACATGTCGAGCAGCCCCTGCGTGGGGTGCGCGTGCCGGCCATCGCCGGCGTTGATGACATGCACATGCGGGGCCACGTGCTGCGCGATCAGGTAGGGCGCGCCCGAGCTGGCATGGCGCACCACGAACATGTCGGCGGACATCGCCGACAGGTTGTTGATGGTGTCCAGCAGCGACTCGCCCTTGCTGGTCGACGAGGCGTTGATGTTCAGGTTCAGCACGTCCGCCGACAGCCGCTTGGCGGCGATCTCGAAGGTGGTGCGCGTGCGCGTGGAGTTCTCGAAGAACAGGTTGAACACGCTCTTGCCGCGCAGCAGCGGCACCTTCTTGACGTCGCGGTCCGAGTCCGACAGCGAGACGAACTGGCTGGCGGTGTCCAGAATGTGCGTGACCATGTCGCGCGACAGTCCTTCGATGGACAGCAGATGCTTCAGCTCGCCGTTCTTGGTGAGCTGCGGATTGCGGAACGTCTTGATCATGGCAGGTGAGGCCCGGGCAATGGCGATTGGCTGGTCTGGCGTTGGTGGTGGCGATGCGGGCCGCGCGCGGGCCGCGTCGATGACGCGGCCGGCCCGACGCCCGCGCGGAGCCGGTCAGTTGCCGGCACCGGGGAAGACTTCGGTGGAGGTTTCGGTGGAGAAGGCGAAGCGCGTGTCGGCGCCCTCGCCTTCGCGCGACAGCACCAGCGTGGTGCCGCGCGGCAGCTCGATGCGCTGGGCGACGAAGTCGGCGGCGATCGGCAATTCGCGTCCGCCACGGTCGACCAGCGTGGCCAGCGCCACGCGCGCGGGCCGGCCGTAGTCGAACAGTTCGTTGACCGCGGCGCGGATGGTGCGGCCCGTGGCCAGCACGTCGTCAATCAGCAGCACGTTGCGATCCTGCACGTCGAACGGCAGCGTGGTCGACTGCGCCTGGCTGTGCAGGCCCTTCTTCGCGTAGTCGTCGCGGTGGAAGGCCACGTTGACCATGCCGTGGTTGGGCAGCCCCAGGTCTGCGGCGAGCCGCTCGGCGATCCAGGCGCCGCCCGAATGGATGCCGGCGATCGACCATTTGTCTCGTGCCGGGCCGGACTCCGCGGGAAGCAGGTTCCGCACCTGGTCGCGCAGGGTACGGTAGAGCGCCTCGGCGTCAAGGGAGGATGTCTGGGTCATAGCGGATGCTGGTCGAAATACTGTTGCAGGATGATGCGCGCGGCTTCGGCATCGAGCGCCCCGGGACGGGCCCCGCCCATCTCCGCAAGGCGGGACGAATAGCGTTCGTCGATCCAGGTCACCGGAAGACCGAAGCGTCCGTTCAATTGATTGCCGAAGCGGCGCGCCAGCCGCATCGAGGGCTGCTCGCCGCCTTCCGGGTTCACCGGCATGCCGACGACCAGGTGCACCGGCGCCCATTCCTCTATCAGCGCGGCCACGGCGGCGAACCGGCCCTCGACGGTGAGATTGGGGACGATGGTGAGCGCCCGGGCCTGGCGCGTGATGAAGTTGCCCAGCGCGACGCCGATCTTCCTCTCGCCGTAGTCGAAGGCGAGCACCGTGCCGTCCACGGGCAGGACGGGGGCGCTTGCGGGCGGGGTGGTTTGCGGCGCATCGGCGTCAGGCATGCCCCGCCTCGCCGGAGAGCATGGTGAAATCAATGCCCAGAAGGCGAACGGCGGAGGCGAAGCGTTCCTCGGGAGGGACGCTGAAGATGATCTCGGGGTCGGCCTGGACGGTCAGCCAGCCATTGCGGCTCAGTTCTTCCTCCAGCTGTCCGGCGCCCCAGCCGGCGTAGCCGAGCGTCAGCAGGAAGCGGTGAGGACCGCTGCCATTGGCGACGGCTTCGAGGACGTCCTTGGAGGTGGTCATTTCCAGCCCGCCGGGCACGGTCAGCGACGACACGTAGATGCCCACCGGGTCGTGCAGCACGAAGCCCCGCTCGGTCTGCACCGGGCCGCCGAAGTAGACCGGCTGCTGGGCCACCGGCTGGATTTCCAGCTTGAGGTCGATCTTGTCGAACAGCGTGGCCATGTCGATATCGATGGGCCGGTTGATCACCAGGCCCAGCGCGCCGCGCTCGTTGTGTTCGCAGATATAGACGACTGCGCCCGTAAACGTCGGATCTGCCATGCCTGGCATGGCGATCAGGAACTGATTCGTCAGATTGATGAGGGCTTCGGGCTTCGCCATGGGCTGCATTTTATCAAATCATGGCCAAGATTCCGGAAAAGATTCCGCCGTCGCCGCGGTGCACCATCGCGCTCCGCGCCGGGCGGCGACCGCCCCCGGGACCCGCGCCTATTCCTTGCGGGTCAGCGCGGCCAGGTCTTCCGGCGTCAGCCAGCGCCATTCGCCCGGCTCCAGCGCGGGATCCAGCGGCAGTGCCCCGATGCGGCTGCGGTGCAGGGCGACCACGTGGTTGCCGGCGGCGACCACCATGCGCTTGACCTGATGGTATTTACCCTCGGACAGGGTCAGCCGCAGGGAACGCTCGCCGGTCGCCTCGCAGGCCAGCGCGGCCAGTGGCGCCGGCTCGTCGTCCAGCTGCACGCCGCTGCGCAGCGCCTGGACCTGGGCCTCGGTGACCGGCTCGGCCGTGGTGACTTCGTAGATCTTGGGGATCTTGCGCTTGGGCGAGGTCTGCGCGTGGATGAACTGGCCGTCGTCGGACAGCAGCAGCAGGCCGGTGGTGTCCTGGTCCAGCCGTCCGACCGCCTGCACCCCGCGCAGGCGCAACGGGTCCGGCAGCAGCGTATAGACGCTCGGATGGTGGATGGGCCGCTGCGAGCATTCGTAGCCGGCGGGCTTGTGCAGCATCACGTACGCCTTGGCGTGGCACGTCCACGGCTCGCCGTCGATGGCGATTTGCAGGCCCTCCACCTCGAACTGGGCCGAAGGGTCATCGCACACCTCGCCGTTGACTTCCACCATGCCGGCCGCCACGAGGTCCCCGCAATAGCGGCGCGTGCCGAAGCCCTGGGATTGGAGAATGCGATCGAGAGTCATGGTGTGGCTGGTACGTCGGAAGTTGATGGTAAGGGCGCCATCGCGGCCGGGCAGGCGGCGATGTCGCTATGTTAGGGTAGCGCCCACGTCAATCCGGCCTTCAACGCCGCAATATCCACGAGAAACGCCTTGCCCCCGCTTTCCGATTCCGGACGCCGCCCCTACCAGATCGATCGCCGCTTCGAGCGCGCACTCGTCTGGTTCCGCCGAGACCTGCGGATCGACGACCATGCGGCGCTGCATTATGCCCTCAAGCACAGCCGGCAGGTCTGGTGCGCGTTCGTCTTCGACCGGGACATTCTCGACCCCTTGCTGGAACGGGGCCTGCAACAGGATCGCCGCGTCGAGTTCATCCTGCGTTCGCTCGCACCCCTGGAGGCTGCCCTGCGCGCCTCCGGCGGTGGCCTCATCGTGTTGCACGACAGCGCCAGCCGCGCCGTGCCCGCGTTGGCCCGGGACCTGGACGTGCAGGCCGTCTTCGCCAACCACGACTACGAGCCGGCCGCCGTCGCGCGCGACGCCGAAGTCCGCGATGCGCTGGCCAGCGAGGCTCGCCTGCTGTTCACCTTCAAGGACCAGGTCGTCTTCGAGCGGGACGAGATCCTCAATGGCCAGGGCAAGCCGTTCGCAGTCTTCACCCCCTACAAGAACGCCTGGCTGCGCGAAGTCCGCCCGTTCGACCTGCGGCCTTATCCGGTCGCGCCCTATCTGCCGGCGCTCGCCGCGCCGCCCCCGGCCCTGGACCGCGGCATGCCCGCCCTGGAGACCCTGGGCTTCGCGCCCACCAACCTGCCGGAACTGGCCATCCCCATCGGCAGCGAGGGCGCGCACGAGCTGTTCGACGATTTCCTCACCCGCATCGAGGACTACCAGCGCCGGCGCGACTTTCCCGCGCTGCGCGGGCCGAGCTATCTGTCGGTGCATCTGCGCTTTGGCACCATCTCGATCCGCACGCTCGCCCGCGCCGCGCATACGGCCGTGCTGTACGGCGGGGCCGCCGCCAGCGGCGCGGCGACGTGGCTGTCGGAACTGATCTGGCGGGACTTCTACTTCATGGTGCTGCACCACCACCCGCGCGTGGCGGCTGGGAAGTCCTTCCATCCCGCGTATGACGCCATCCGCTGGGAACAGGGCGAAGTCGCCGAGGACTATTTCCGCGCCTGGTGCGAGGGTCGCACCGGCTATCCGCTGGTGGACGCCGCCATGCTGCAACTGAACCAGACCGGCTATATGCACAACCGGCTGCGCATGGTGACAGCCAGTTTCCTCAGCAAGGACCTGGGCATCGACTGGCGCCGCGGCGAGCAGTATTTCGCCGATCGGCTCAACGACTACGACCTCGCGGCGAACAACGGCGGGTGGCAGTGGGCGGCATCGAGCGGCTGCGACGCGCAGCCCTACTTCCGCATCTTCAATCCGGTGACGCAATCGCAGAAGTTCGATCCGGACGGACGATTCATCCGGCGGTATCTGCCGCAGCTGGGCGCCCTCCCCGACAGGTATTTGCACGCGCCGTGGACGGCGCGGGAGGACGTGCTGAGCGCGGCTGGCGTCCGGCTAGGCCAGGACTACCCGCGGCCCATCGTGCAGCATGACGTGGCGAGGCAGCAGACGCTGGCGCGGTACGCGGTGGTGAAGGAGGCGAAGGGACGCGACCTGGCTGCGGTGGCAGAAGACGCGCAGGGTTGAGCGCAAACGCCCAGGCGCGCGCCGCCGCCATCCACGGGATCAGGACGCCAGCAACGCGCTTTCCCGGTAGTGCCGCTGCGCCTCGTCCGGCCGCTCGGTCTCCTCGAACAGCCGCGCGAGCGCCAGATGGGTGCGCACCCGCAAGCGGCGCTGCTCCTCGGGATCGGCGTAGTTCAGCGCGCGCTCGAAGCATGACTGCGCCTTGCCCCACAGCTGCTGGCGCAGGCAAAGCACGCCGAGCGTGTAGTACAGGTCCGCGTCCGCAGGATGCTGGACCAGCCATTTCTCGGCCTGCTGGATCAGCGGCAGGGCCTTGCCGGCCTCCGCGCAATCCGCGTAGCGCAGTACCAGACGACTGTCCCAGTTGACCCTGAGCGCCTCCTCGACGATCCGGCGGGCCTCCTGCTGGCGGCCCAGCGCCGAGAAATACCGTGCCGCGGGCTCGGCGATGCGGGCCGCGTGCCGCTCCTCGGCCGAGAGCGAGCGCCAGAACTCGTTCAGCGCCTGCGCGTCGTGGCGGCGCTCGTCGAGCAGCGCCTCGCAGGCCATCTGCTTGAGCCGCAGTGCCAGCACCGGATGCAGCGCGTTGCGCTTTTCGAGCGAGCGTGCAAGGCGCAGCACTTCGGACCAGTTCTTCAGGTGCTGGTGCGCCCGCAGCGCAATGCGCTGCACCTGGATCTGCCGGCCGCCCTGCGCCTGCAATTGCGCGATGGTCTCCAGCGCGCCCTCGGCGTCGCGGTTGTCGGCCAGCATTTCGGCCAGCGACACGAGCCGGGCCTGCTCGCGTTCGGGCGCGGTGACCTGGCCAAGCCAGGCGTCGCGCCGTTCGCTCTCCTGCATGCGGTGGGCGGCCATGGCACCGATTAGCGCGGCGGTCTGCGCCTGTTCCGGCCATACCTGGGCTTCGCGCGCGGTGCGCTCCGCGCGGGCGAAGCGGCCGGCGAACAGGTTCTCGATCGACTCGCGCAGCGACGACTGCGCCTTCAGCATGCGGTTGCGCTCGCGATAGGCGGCGGCGCGCCGCGGCATCTCGGACAGATGGCGGACCGTGGACAGGATGGTCCACAGCACGAAGAACACCAGCAGCAACAGCGCAAGCGCCAGATTCAGCGACAGTTCGATCCGATACGGCGGATAGAACAGCACCAGATTGCTCTGGTTGAATTGGGTGAACAGCGCCAGACCGACGGCGCCTCCGAACAGAACCGCTACCCAGAACAGAAGCCGCATGCGCTACTCCTTCTTGAGCGCATGGAGCGCACCGAGGCTTTCCGCCATGGTCGGCAGCTGCACCGTGACGGCGCCGGCCTGGGCCTGCTTGAGCAGCGTCTGCACGCCCTGCACACGGCGCGACTTGGTATCGAAATAGCGCGAGATCATGGCCTGCGCCGCGGCCAGGTCGTTGCGGAACACCGGTTCGTTGCGCGACAGCAGTGCGAGGCGCGCGTTAAGCAGGCGCAGCTTGACGTTCTCGCGCAGGAACCAGCCCTGGTCGCCGCTGAGCAGCAGCGCCTCCGAGTCGTCGACGCGACGCACCCGGATTACCTGCATGAATTCGTCGCGCACCGTTTCCCACAGGCCCGCGAACCAGCGGCTGACCGGATTGCCGGCGTCCGCGGCGGCTGGTGCGCTGGCCGGCGTGCGTGCGGCGGCCTCGCTGCGCTCGAGCATCCGTTCGCTGGAGAGCAGCGGCAGCAGGTCGACCTGGTTGATGGCCTCGTCCAGCTTGATGGCGGCGCCGGTCAGGTCGGTATCGGGCACCGCCTTCATGCGGGCAATATCGCGTGCAATGGCCCGGCGCAGCAGGTTGTACTGCGGCTTGTCCGAACGGGCCAGCCGCATGTCGGCGCTTTGCAGGGCCGACAGGGCGACCTGCACGTTGCCGGTGAGCTGCAGCTGCTGGCCGGCATTGGTCAGCAGCTGCTGGATCTCGGCAACTTCCCAATCATCGCGGTTGCGCATCAGGTCGTGATAGACCTGCTCCAGCGCGGCCTGCTTGTCGCGCGCCTCGCCCACCTGCGCTTCGAGTCCGCCCACCTTGGCCTGCATTTCCTTGACCAGTTCCTGGGCCTGCCGCGACAGCACGCGCGTTTCCTGCACGAGGGCGTCGTTGGTCTGCTGGCGGCGGGCCAGTTCGTCCGTCAGCCGGTCCACACGCTGCTGCAGCCACCAGAAGGCACCGGCAAGCGCGACCAGCATCACGGCCAGCACCAGCCAGCCCCACGGAAAGCGGCCAGCCCCGGCCGCGCGCGCAGTGGCCGGGCCGGACGGCGGAATGGGGGGCGGCGTGGCGCCCGGCGAGGGCGCGGAGGTGGAGGTAGTGTTGTCTTGCGTCACGCGATCGACCTTCGTTGACGGGGTGGGCGATGGGGCCGCGGCCGTGGCGGCTGCGGCCGGCGGTTCGGCGTGCGGGGGCGGCATCGTGGCGGGCGCGGCATTCCCCGGGCGCGGTTGCGGTTGCGGTTGCACCTGCACGGCGGTCGCGGCGATGGCCGGGGCGGCGACTACCGCGCCGGTCGCCGGACTGCCTTCCCCGTCGACCGCGGCATCGGGCATCGCGGGCGCCTTCACGGCGAACTGCTCGGGCGGCGCGATATGCGGCGCGGCCCACTGCAGGCAGGCGGCGAGCAATCCGTCGTCGCCCGGCGCGGCGCGAACCACGCGGCCGAAGCCCAGCGCGGCGGCCTGCTCCGCGATGCGGGCATGGGGCGCGATGCACGGCGCCTCGCGCAGCCGGGCGAACTCGCCCTCTTCGAGGTGCTCGCGCGCCAGCGTGTCGAGATTGCGCACCGCTTCGGAACTGGTCAGCAGCCACGCATGCGGCGCGGCTTCGGGCTTCAGGCTTTCGCGCACCGCATGCCATTGCATGGCGCCGGGGATCGGCATGCTGCGTCGATACGCTTCGACCGCGTGCACCTCGGCGCCCGCCGCGCGCAACTGGTCGGCCAGCCAGTCCCGTCCGCCGTTGCCGCGCACGATGAGCACGCGGCGCCCGGCCAGCGTGGCGGGCTCGAGCTGCGCCCACAGGGCTTCGGAATCGAAGCGCGAGCCAGCGCCATTGCCTTCGGGATCGCCGGCGTGCGGCTGGGCAGCGGTATCGACCTCGGCATCCTGGGACATCTCGATGGAGGCCCCCGCAGGGGCGATGACCCGATGGCCGGGCGCCGCGATGCCGCGTTCGGCCAGTGCCGCGACGCTCGCGGGCCCGACCACGGCGACCGGCACGCCGGCCGGCCATGCCGCGACCGCCACGCCCTGCACCTGGGCCAGCGCATCGAGCGCATAGGCAATGGCATTGGGGCTGACGAACACGGCCAGCGCGAAATCGTCGAGGCGCGCGAGCGCCTCGCGCAGCGGGCCTTCGTCAGCCGCGGGGCCGATGGTCAGCAACGGGAAGCTCAGCACGTCCACGCCGGCGGCCAGCAGCGCCTCGGTCAGTTGCCGGGACTGCCCGGCGGGTCGTGTCACAACGACGGTCGGGCGGGGCATGGGCTGGCCTCAGGCAGGAGCTTGCGGGGACGTATCGCCGGACAGCGATGACAGGATCGCGCTGGCGCCTTGCGCCACCAGGTCGCGGGCCACTTCGCTGCCCAACCGCTCGGCCGCCTCGCCGTCGGCGACGGCAGCGTCGGCGCGTGCGTGCAGCGCGCGGCTGCCATCGGGCATGGCGACGAACGATTCGAGCGCGAGGCGATCGCCTTCCCAACGAGCGTGCGCGGCGAGTGGCACCTGGCACGAGCCGCCGAGCGCGCGGGACACCGCGCGCTCGGCGCGCACGGCCAGCGCCGTGGGGGCGTGATTCAGGGGGGCGAGCCAGCCGGCGAGCTCAGGGCGGCCGGAGCGGATCTCGATGCCCAGGGCGCCCTGCCCCGCAGCCGGAAGCGATGCGTCGGGCTCGATCACCGCGCGGATGCGCGCGCCCAGGCCAAGGCGCTTGAGGCCGGCGGCCGCGAGAATGATGGCGCCGTACTCGCCGCGGTCCAGCTTGGCCAGCCGCGTATCGAGATTGCCGCGCAGGGGCCGGATCACCAGGTGGGGATAACGCGTGCGCAGGGCCGCCTCGCGGCGCAGGCTGGAGGTCCCGACCACGGTGCCGGCCGGCATGTCGGCCAACGACGCGAAGGCGTTCGACACCAGCGCATCGCGCGGATCCTCGCGCTCCATGACCGCGGTCAGCACGAAGCCTTCCGGCAGCTCCATCGGCACGTCCTTGAGCGAGTGCACGGCGAGATCGGCGCGGCCCTCGGCCATGGCGATCTCCAGTTCCTTGACGAACAGGCCCTTGCCTCCGACCTTCGACAGCGTACGATCGAGAATCTGGTCGCCGCGCGTGGTCATGCCAAGAATGGACACATCGCACGCGGGATAGTACTGTTGCAACGCAGCACGCACGTGCTCCGCCTGCCAAAGGGCGAGGCGGCTCTCGCGCGACGCGATGACGAGCTTGCGCGGCGCGCCGGCCGTCTGCGGGGAAGTCTGGATAGCGGAATCTTGCATTCCGCGAATGTTAGCACGCACCTCCAGCGCTTCTTGCCGCCGCCGGCGCCGCACAACAACAGACTGGACGAGACACAGAGGAGATGGCATGACCCAGCCCGCCGCGCGCCCTTCGGGACGACGGAACGCATCCGCCCCGGCCCAGCAGAGGCCCACCACGCCACACGAACCGTCGGCCCCGGCCGCGCCCGATGCCCCTCCGGCGCCTCGCCGCAGGGCAGCAAAATCCGTCTCCGCCGAGCCGGCCGCCGCCCCCCGCCGCGCGCTCGTGCATCTGGAGTCGGTGCCCGATGCGGGCGCGGCCGCCCCGGCGCGTCGCGCCGCCGACAAGGACCTGCCGCTGCGCGACGACATCCGCTTCCTTGGCCGCCTGCTTGGCGACGTGCTGCGGGAACAGGAAGGCGAGGCGGCCTTCGACCTGGTCGAGACGATCCGTCAGACCGCCGTGCGCTTCCGCCGCGAGGACGACCGCGCCGCCGCGGCCGAACTGGACCGCCTGCTCAAGCGCCTGTCGCGCGACCAGACCAACTCGGTGGTGCGCGCCTTCAGCTACTTCTCGCATCTGGCGAACATCGCCGAGGACCAGCACCACAACCGCCGCCGCCGGGTGCATGCGCTGGCCGGCTCGCCGCCGCAGCCCGGCAGCATGATGCATGCGCTGCGCGCGATCGACGCCGCGGGCGTCACCGGCAAGACGCTGCGCAAGTTCTTCGACGAGGCGCTGATCGTGCCGGTGCTGACGGCGCACCCGACCGAGGTCCAGCGCAAGAGCATTCTCGATGCCCAGCGCGAAATCGCCCGGCTGCTGGCCGAGCGCGATCTGCCGATGACCGCGCGCGAACGCGACCACAACACCGCGCAGCTGCGCGCCAAGGTCACGACGCTGTGGCAGACCCGCATGCTGCGCAACACGCGGCTGATGGTGGTCGACGAGATCGAGAATGCCCTGTCCTACTACCGGACCACCTTCCTGCGCGGCATTCCGCAACTGATGAGCGAGCTGGAGGAGGACATCGCCACGGTGTTTCCCGCGGGCCGCCGCAACCGCGACGTGCCGGCGCCGCTGCCGCCCTTCTTCCAGATGGGCTCGTGGATCGGCGGCGATCGCGACGGCAATCCCAACGTCACCGCGCAGACGCTGGAACACGCCGCATGCGAGCAATCGCGGCTGATCCTGGAGTGGTACCTGGACGAACTGCATGCGCTGGGCGCCGAACTGTCGATGTCGACGCTGATGGTGGATGCGAGCGCCGAACTGCTGGCGCTGGCCGACGCCTCGCCGGACCACTCGGACCACCGCGCGGACGAGCCCTACCGGCGCGCGCTGATCGGCATCTACGCGCGGCTCGCCGCCACCAGCGAACGCCTGACCGGGCACGCGGCGCGGCGCCATGCCGTGGCCGAGGCCCAGCCCTACGCCAATGCCGAAGCGCTGGCCGCCGACGTGCAGATCGTGATCGACTCGCTGCGCGCGCACCACGGCGGCGCGCTGGCGCGCTCGCGCATCGATGCGCTGCAGCGGGCGATCGGCATCTTCGGCTTCCACCTGGCCTCCATCGACATGCGCCAGGTCTCGGACGTGCACGAAGCCGTGATCGCGGAACTGTTCGCGGCCGCGGGCGTGGAGAGCGACTATGCCGCGCTGCCCGAAGACCGCAAGCTCGAACTGCTGCTTGCCGAACTGCGCCAGCCCAGGCTGCTGACGCTGCCCTGGCACGAGTATTCGGAACAGACACGCGGCGAACTGGCGGTGCTGGCGATGGCGCGCGAGCTGCGCCAGCGCTATGGCGCCCGAGTGGCGCGCAATTACATCATCTCCCATACCGAGACGTTGTCCGACCTGGTCGAGGTGATGCTGCTGCAGAAGGAAACCGGCATGCTGCGCGGCGCGCTGGGCAGCAAGCGCGACCCCGCACGCATGGAGCTGATGGTCATTCCGCTGTTCGAGACCATCGAGGATCTGCGCAACGCCCCGGGCATCATGCAGGCCCTGCTCGAGCTGCCCGGGTTCGACGCGATGCTGGCGCACCAGGGCGACGAGCAGGAAGTGATGCTCGGCTATTCCGACTCGAACAAGGACGGTGGCTTCCTCACGTCGAACTGGGAGCTGTACAAGGCCGAACTGGCGCTGGTGCAGCTGTTCGAGGAACGCAGGATCAAGCTGCGGCTCTTCCATGGCCGCGGCGGCACGGTCGGACGCGGTGGCGGCCCCACCTATCAGGCCATCCTGTCGCAGCCTCCGGGCACGGTCAACGGCCAGATCCGGCTGACCGAGCAGGGCGAGATCATCAACAGCAAGTTCGCCAACCCGGAGATCGGCCGGCGCAACCTGGAGACCGCGATCGCCGCCACGCTGGAGGCCTCGCTGCTGCCGACGCAGAACGCGCCCAAGGACCTCGCCTCGTTCGAAGACGTGATGCAGCGCCTGTCGGACCACGCGTTCCACGCTTACCGCGACCTCGTCTACGAGACCCCGGGCTTCAAGGACTACTTCTTCGCGACGACGCCGATCACCGAGATTGCCGACCTGAACCTCGGCTCGCGCCCCGCCTCGCGCAAGCTGATGGACAAGAAGAACCGCCGCATCGAGGACCTGCGCGCGATTCCCTGGGGCTTTTCCTGGGGCCAGTGCCGGCTGCTGCTGCCGGGCTGGTACGGCTTCGGCAGCGCGGTGCAGGCGCTGCTGGACCAGGCGGCCGACGACAAGGCGCGCAAGGCGGTGGTGGCCACGCTGCGCCGCATGGTCAAGACCTGGCCGTTCTTTTCCACGCTGCTGTCCAATATGGACATGGTGCTGGCCAAGACCGATCTGGCGGTGGCCTCGCGCTACGCACAGCTGTGCGAGGACAAGGCGCTGCGCAAGACGGTATTCGCGCGCATCAGCGCCGAATGGCACCTGAGCTGCGAGATGCTGGCGCTGGTGACGGGCAAGCACGAGCGGCTCGCCGACAATCCACTGCTGGCCCGCTCGATCAAGAACCGCTTCGCGTATCTGGATCCGCTGAACCACCTGCAGGTGGAACTGCTCAAGCGCTACCGCTCGGGCCGGGACGACGACGACATCCGGGTGCGACGCGGGATTCACCTGACCATCAACGGCATCGCGGCCGGCCTGCGCAACACCGGCTGACGCCCGCGCGGCGATCGCCACCCAGGCACCGGCGTGGGGCCGGTGCCTGGGCGATATAATCCCGGCTTTCCGCCGTTTCGGCGATTTTCGTCATTCCCGCCGCCGGACCGCCCATGCGCGCCGGCGTGGCGTTCAACCGCACACCCCGAACACCATGACCTCCCAACTTGCCAAGAAAGGCGAAGCCTGGTCCGCCCGCTTCTCCGAACCGATGTCCGACCTGGTCAAGCGCTACACCGCCTCGGTGTTCTTCGACAAGCGGCTGGCGCTGTTCGACATCCAGGGTTCGCTGGCCCACGCCGCCATGCTGGCGCGCCAGGGCATCATCGCCGAAGCCGACCGCGCCGAGATCGAACGCGGCATGACCCAGATCCGCGGCGAGATCGAAAGCGGTGCCTTCGAATGGAAGCTGGATCTGGAAGACGTCCACCTCAATATCGAGGCGCGGCTCACGGCGCTGGTGGGCGATGCCGGCAAGCGGCTGCACACGGGCCGCTCGCGCAACGACCAGGTCGCCACCGACATTCGCCTGTGGCTGCGCAGCGAAATCGACGCGATCATCGGCCTGCTCGGCGCCCTGCGCGGAGCGCTGCTGGATCTGGCGGAGAAGAACGCGGACACCATCCTGCCCGGCTTCACGCACCTGCAGGTGGCCCAGCCGGTCACCTTCGGCCACCACCTGCTCGCCTATGTGGAAATGTTCACGCGCGACGCGGAGCGCATGGCAGATGCCCGCAAGCGCGTCAACCGCCTGCCGCTGGGCGCCGCCGCGCTGGCCGGCACCAGCTATCCGATCGACCGCGAATCGGTGGCGCGCGACCTGGGCTTCGATGGCGTGTGCCGCAATTCGCTGGACGCCGTGTCCGATCGCGACTTCGCCATCGAGTTCTGCGCGGCCGCCGCGCTCGTCATGACCCACGTCTCGCGCTTCTCCGAGGAACTGGTGATCTGGATGAGCCCGCGCGTGGGCTTTATCGACATTGCCGACCGCTTCTGCACCGGCAGCTCGATCATGCCGCAGAAGAAGAACCCGGACGTGCCCGAACTCGCGCGGGGCAAGACGGGCCGCGTCAATGGCCACCTGATCGGCCTGCTGACCCTGATGAAAGGGCAGCCGCTCGCGTACAACAAGGACAACCAGGAAGACAAGGAGCCGCTGTTCGATACGGTCGACACCGTCGCGGACACGCTGCGCATCTTCGCCGACATGGTGCACGGCATCTCGGTCAAGCCCGAAGCCATGCGCGCCGCGGCGCTGCAAGGCTACGCCACGGCCACCGACCTGGCCGACTACCTGGTCAAGAAGGGCCTGCCCTTCCGCGACGCGCACGAGGCCGTCGCCCATGCCGTGCGCGCCTGCGACGACCGCCGCTGCGACCTGGCCGACCTGAGCGTGGAAGAACTGCGCCAGGCGACCGGCCTGGGCGACAAGGCCGCCCTGATCGCGGACGACGTCCACGCCGTGCTGACGCTGGAAGGCTCAGTGGCCGCGCGCAACCACATCGGCGGCACCGCGCCGGATCAGGTCCGTGCCGCCATCGCGGCCGCGCGACAGGCGCTCAACGGCTGAGTTCGCACGTTCGCTGTCGTTCTGCCCCGGCCTGGTGCCTGGGCGGAACGGCGTCCCGCAACGGGGCGCCAGGATTGGGAAAAATGTGACGGATTGGGGATTCACCCTAGCGATGCCTCGGCTGTAAGGCCGTAAACTGTCGCGCCACCTCTGTCTTCCCAATCTAGGACGATCACATGTCTCTCCTCATGAGGTTTTCACGGCTTATCGACGCCGTGAACGATTTCGTCGGGAGGTGGGCGAAATGGCTGATCCTGCTGGCCGTACTGGTCTGCGCGGGCAACGCCATCATCCGCTACACCTTCAGCATCAGCTCAAACGCCTGGCTCGAACTCCAGTGGTACATGTTCGCCGGCGTCTTCCTGCTCGGCGCCCCGTACACATTGCGCAAGGACGAACACGTCCGCATCGACGTGATCGCCGGGCGGTTCTCCGAGCGCACCCAGGTGTGGATCGACATCTTCGGCATCCTGCTGTTCATGCTGCCCATCTGCGCCGTGATCCTGTGGCTGTCCTGGCCCTATTTCTGGCTGTCCTACGTCGGCCATGAAATGTCCGGCAATGCCGGCGGCCTGATCCGCTGGCCCGCCAAATTCCTGATCGTCGCCGGCTTTTTCCTGCTGATCCTGCAGGGCGTTTCCGAGCTGATCAAGCGCTTCGCGTACCTGAAGGGCCTGCTGCCGTTCACGGCATTCCGCAAGCACGCGTCGAACCCCGCCGAAGAGATCGCCGCGATTGCCGAAGCCAATCGCATCGATCCGACGCCGAAACCATAACAGGGGCGCACGATGACGCAATTCCTGATCGCGAACATGGCGCCGATCATGTTCGCCTCGCTGGTGGTATTCCTGCTGTCCGGCTTTCCGATCGCCTTCGCCCTGGCCGCCAACGGTTTGCTGTTCGCCTTCGTGGGCATCGAACTGGGCATGCTGCCGCCCACCTTGCTGCAGGCGCTGCCGAGCCGGGTGTTCGGCATCATCGAGAACGACACGCTGCTGGCGATTCCGTTCTTCACCTTCATGGGCCTGGTGCTGGAGAGATCGGGCATGGCGGAGGACCTGCTCGATACGATCGGCCAGCTGTTCGGTCCCATTCGCGGTGGCCTGGCCTATGCGGTGATCTTCGTGGGCGCGCTGCTGGCGGCGACCACCGGCGTGGTGGCGGCCTCGGTGATCTCGATGGGCCTGATCTCGCTGCCGCTGATGCTCAAGTACAACTACGACAAGCGGCTGGCGTCGGGCGTGATCGCGGCATCGGGTACGCTGGCGCAGATCATTCCGCCGTCGCTGGTGCTGATCGTGCTGGCCGACCAGCTGGGACGCTCGGTGGGCGACATGTACAAGGGCGCTTTCGTGCCGGGCCTGGTCCTGACCGGCTTGTACATGGCCTACGTGATGCTGGTGACGATCATCAAGCCCGCCGCGGCGCCCGCGCTGCCGCTGGAGGCCCGCGTATTTCGCGAGCCCAGCGGCAAGAGCGGCGCGATGTCGGTGCTGGTCCTGACCGCGCTGGCCGTGGCCGTGGGCGTGGCGGTGGATCTGACGTACAAGCCGGAGGCCCCGCTGGACGAGCGGCTGGTCATCTCGGTCGGCGCGGCCATCTCCTTCGCCTTCGTCGTCGCGGTCGTCAACAAGGCGCTCAAGCTCAAGATGCTGTCGGCCATGGCGGAGAAGGTGACCTTCGTGCTGATCCCGCCGCTGGCGCTGATCTTCCTCGTGCTGGGGACGATCTTCATCGGCGTGGCGACTCCCACGGAAGGTGGCGGCATGGGGGCGCTCGGCGCCGTGATCCTGGCGATGATGAAGCGCCGCCTCACCTTCGGCCTGACGCAGCAGGCGATGGAATCGACGCTGAAGCTGTCCGCCTTCGTGATCTTCATCCTGATCGGCGCCCGCGTGTTCTCGCTGACGTTCTACGGCGTGGACGGGCACCTGTGGGTGGAGCATCTGCTGACCGCCCTGCCCGGCGGCCAGACCGGCTTCCTGATCGCGGTCAACGTGCTGTTCTTCCTGCTGGCGTTCTTCCTGGACTTCTTCGAGCTCGCCTTTATCCTGGTGCCGCTCGTCGGCCCGGTGGCGGACAAACTGGGCATCGACCTGATCTGGTTCGGCGTGCTGCTGGCGGTCAACATGCAGACCTCGTTCATGCACCCGCCGTTCGGCTTCTCGCTGTTCTATCTGCGCTCGGTCGCGCCGCGGGCGGTGAAGACCTCGGATATCTACTGGGGCGCGGTGCCGTTCGTGGTGATTCAGCTGATCATGGTCGCACTGATCATCATCTTCCCGGGGTTGGTCAATATTGGCACGCAGAAGCCACAGGACAGGAGCATCACGCGGGACCTGAACGTCGACTTCGGCACCACGACGCCCGCGGCCCCCGCGGCGCCCGCGGCACCGCCCGCCGGTGGCGGACAGCTCGAATTGCCGGCGGCGCCGGCGGAATCGGAGCCGGCCGCGCCGCAGTTCGAGTTCCAGAAGAAGTAGGCGGCATGCAGCCCGCCCTCAGCGAGGGCTGAAGGAGGCCGGGATCCGCGGATGCGGGTTCCGGCTTTTTTTTCCGCCGCCGTTCTCCTCGCCTTCCCGGCGGAATGCGATAGGCACGTCACCTTGGCGGAAGCCCGCAGCGTCCCCTCGCGGCATGGTTGCGCCATCGGCGGTTGGTCGCCGACTTCTCCGACGGCGCCCATGTCAAAAGACGATGCCTGCTACAAGCTCCTGTTCTCCCACGCTGAACCGGTCCGCGATCTGGTGCTGGGCTTCGTTCCCGACCCTTGGCTCGAAAGCCTCGACTATTCGACGCTGGAGAGGGTGCCTGGCAGCTATGTCACCGACGACCTGCGCCAGCGGGCAAGCGACGTGGTGTGGCGCGTCAGGGCCAACGGCGACTGGATGTATCTGTATCTGCTGATCGAGTTTCAGAGCACCGTCGATCCGTACATGGCCGTACGAATGATGACCTACGTTGGCCTGCTGTATCAGAGCCTCATCAGGGAATCGAACGTGCCGGCCGGGCGGAAGCTTCCGCCGGTGCTGCCGATCGTTCTCTACAACGGCGAGGCAACATGGACGGCGGCCACCGATATCGCCGACATGATCGTGCCCGTGCCGGGCCTCGTCATGAAGTACCAGCCCCGGCTCGCCCATCTGGTGATCGAGGAAAATCGCTACACCGACGCGGAACTGGCGCCGATGAAGAACCTGGCCGCCTGCATGATGCGCCTAGGACACGTCAACACCCAGGATGCCGTGATACAACTGGTTGACCAACTGCACCAGTGGATCGGCAGCGATTCCGAACTGAGCAGGACTTTTGCATTGTGGATCCGTGGGGTAATCTCCCAACAGATCGGACGCACTCTGCCGCTAACCGAAGCCAACGATCTGGGGAGCTTGAAAATGTCGATTGGTCAGCGTTTTGAGCAATGGGCCCACGAGCATGAAGACCGTGGCATGCGCAAAGGTTTGGAACAGGGTTTTGAACGCGGTGTCCGGGAAGGCCGGGCGCAAGCGCTATGCTCCGTGCTAGGGATGCGCTTCGGCCGGCTGCCGCCGGAGATCCAGCTGCGTATCGACACCGCATCTGCACAGCAGATCGATGTCTGGTTCGAACGCTTCCTGGCAGCCGACTCCCTCAAGGAAATCTTCCGCCCTTAGTCCTTGCCAGCGTGGGACCAAAAAAACGCGGACACCGCAACGGTGTCCGCGTTTTTCGTTGGCTGGCTGCGGGACGATGGCTCGCGCCCGGCCGTTACTTCACGCAGTCGACGAAATACACCCGCTTGCCGTCCACCTCCTCGGCCACGAGCCCATGGATGTCCGTCTCGAAGCCGGGGAACAGCTCGTTGAACTCGCGTGCGAACTTCAGATACTGGACGATGGTCCGGTTGAAGCGCTCGCCCGGGATCAGCAGCGGGATGCCCGGCGGATACGGCGTCAGCAGGATAGCGGTGACGCGGCCCTCCAGTTCGTCCACGGGCACGCGCTCGATCTCGCGGTGGGCCATCATCGCCCACGCGTCGGACGGCTTCATGGCCGGCTCCATGTCCGACAGGTACATCTCGGTGGTCACCCGCGCCACGTCGTTGGCCTTGTAGACGCTGTGGATCGCGTCGCACAGGTCGCGCAGGCCGAGCCGCTCGTACTGCGGGAAGCGGCCGACGAACTCCGGCAGCACGCGCCACAGCGGCTGGTTCTGGTCGTAGTCGTCCTTGAACTGCTGCAACTCGGTCACCAGCGAATTCCAGCGGCCCTTGGTAATGCCGATGGTGAACATGATGAAGAACGAGTACAGCCCGGTCTTCTCGATGATGATGCCGTGCTCGGCCAGGTACTTGGTCACGATGGCGGCCGGAATGCCGCGCTCGCTGAACTCCCCGTCCACGTCCAGCCCCGGGGTGATGATGGTGGCCTTGATAGGGTCGAGCAGGTTGAAGCCGTCCGCCAGGTCGCCGAAGCCGTGCCAGCGGTCATTGGCCTCGAGGATCCATTCCTCGCGGTCGCCGATGCCATCCTCGATCAGCGCGTCCGGGCCCCACACCTTGAACCACCAGTCGCCGTTGTTGCCGGCATCGTAGTCGCCCTCGACCTTGCGCATCGCGCGGCGGAAGTCCATCGCCTCCTGGATGCTTTCTTCCACCAGCGCGGTCCCGCCGGGCGCTTCCATCATGGCCGCGGCAACGTCGCACGAGGCGATGATGGAGTACTGCGGGCTGGTCGAGGTATGCATCAGGTAGGCCTCGTTGAAGCGGTAGCGGTCCAGCTTGCGCGTCTCGGAGTCCTGCACCAGGATTTGCGACGCCTGCGACAGGCCCGCGAGCAGCTTGTGGGTGGACTGGGTGGCGAACACCAGCGCGTCCTTGCTGCGCGGGCGGCCGCGGCCGATCGCGTGCATGTTGCGATAGAAGTCGTGGAAGGCCGCGTGCGGCAGCCACGCTTCGTCGAAGTGCAGCGTGTCGATCTCGGACGCCAGCATCTCCTTGATCTGCTCGGCGTTGTACAGCACGCCGTCGTAGGTACCCTGCGTGATGGTCAGGATGCGCGGCTTCTGGTTCTTGGCCTGGCTGGCGAACGGATGCGCGGCGATCTTGCGGCGGATGGTCTCCGGATCGAACTCGCTCTTCGGAATCGGGCCGATGATGCCGTAGTGGTTCCGCGTGGGCATCAGGAACACCGGAATGGCCCCGGTCATCATGATCGCGTGCAGGATGGACTTGTGGCAATTGCGGTCCACCACCACGATGTCGCCCGGCGCCACGTTGGCGTGCCAGACCATCTTGTTCGATGTCGACGTGCCGTTGGTGACGAAGTACATGTGGTCCGAGTTGAAGATGCGCGCGGCATTGCGCTCGGACGCGGCCACCGGCCCCGTGTGGTCCAGCAGCTGGCCCAGCTCGTCCACGGCGTTGCAGACGTCGGCGCGCAGCATGTTCTCGCCGAAGAATTGGTGGAAGACCTGGCCCACCGGGCTCTTCAGGAAGGCGACGCCGCCGGAATGGCCGGGGCAGTGCCACGAGTACGAACTGTCCTGCGCATAGTCGATCAGCGCCTTGAAGAACGGGGGCGCCAGCGAGTCCAGGTAGACCTTGGCCTCGCGGATGATATGGCGGGCCACGAACTCCGGCGTGTCCTCGAACATATGGATGAAGCCGTGCAGTTCGCGCAGGATATCGTTGGGGATATGGCGCGAGGTACGGGTCTCGCCGTACAGGAAGATCGGCAGGTCGCTGTTGCGGCGGCGCACTTCCACCACGAAGGCGCGCAGCTTCTCGATGGCGGCGGCCTCCGGCTCGTCGGCACCGCTGGCGAACTCGTCGTCGTCGATGGACACGATAAAGCTGGAGGCGCGGCTCGACTGCTGGGCGAACGAGGTCAGGTCGCCATAGCTGGTCAGGCCCATCACCTCCATGCCCTCGGCCTCGATGGCCTGCGCCAGCGCGCGGATGCCCGAGCCGGAGATGTTCTCGGAGCGGAAGTCTTCATCGATGATGATGACGGGGAAGCGGAATTTCATCGGGCATCCTTGATCGACATAAAAGGACTTGAGCCACATGGCCCGCGGCGGCTAGCTCGCCGCGAGGCATGTGGCTCCAACTTCAGGGGGCCCGGACATCGGATGGTCCGGGCATCAGAGCGGCTCGCTGGCCGCGCGCGGCAAGGCGTCCACGCCTTCGCCGGCATTGTATTGCACTCAGGTTTTCGGCAGCGTGACACCATGCTGGCCCTGGTACTTGCCGCCGCGGTCGCGGTACGACGTCTCGCAGACCTCGTCGCTTTCGAAGAACAGCACCTGCGCGCAGCCTTCGCCCGCGTAGATCTTGGCCGGCAGCGGCGTGGTGTTCGAGAACTCCAGCGTCACGTAGCCCTCCCACTCCGGCTCGAAGGGCGTCACGTTGACGATGATGCCGCAACGCGCATACGTGCTCTTGCCCAGGCAGATGGTCAGCACGCTGCGCGGGATGCGGAAGTACTCCATGGTGCGGGCCAGCGCGAAGGAGTTCGGCGGGATGATGCAGACGTCGCCCTTGAAGTCGACAAACGATTTTTCGTCGAAGTTCTTGGGGTCGACAATGGTGCTGTTGATATTGGTGAAGATCTTGAACTCGTCTGCGCAGCGGATATCGTAGCCGTAGCTCGACGTGCCGTAGGACACGATCTTGCGCCCGTCCTGTTCACGGACCTGGCCCGGCTCGAACGGCTCGATCATGCCATGCTGCTCCGCCATGCGGCGGATCCACTTGTCGGACTTGATGCTCATAAGGTGTCGGGTGAACGGATGAGGGGCGCGCGGCGCAGGGAACGACAGGACGGGCCGGAACGGCTGGCGCGCAATGGGCCGCATTGTACAACCAATATCTGCCCGCTCCGGAAGGCCCCGGCCCGGGACGATCGCTCAGGCCACCGCGGCCTGCGCCTGGTTGTGGCGGAAGCGCTGGCGGCCGGTATAGAGCAGGAAGTGCTTGCCGGTGCAGCGGGCAAACAGCGTCAGGTTCACGCGCCGGGCCATCTCGTAGCCCATCTGCGTCACGCCAGAGCGCGAGAGCAGGAATGGGATGCCCATCTGCGCGCCCTTGATGACCATCTCCGAGGTCAGACGGCCGGTCGTGTAGAAAATCTTGTCGCCGCCGCCCATGCCCTCGAGCCACATGCGCCCCGCGATGGCGTCCACCGCGTTGTGGCGGCCGACATCCTCGACGAACATCAGCAGCTCGCGTCCCTGGAACAGCGCGCAGCCGTGGACGGAGCCGGCCTGCTTGTAGACCGACTGCTGGAGCCGGATGGTATCGACGATGCTGTACAGCGTGTCCTGGTCCAGCATCGCGTCGTCCGGCAGGCGGATGCTGTCCACCTCGTCGAGCAGCGAGCCGAACACGGTGCCCTGCCCGCAGCCGGTGGTGACGACCTTGCGCGAGGTGCGCTCCTCGATGCGGTCCACGCCGCCGCGCGTGGTGACCGCGGCCGATTCCGTTTCCCAATCGACCTGGATCGCGGCGATGTCCTCGATCGATTCGACCAGCCGCTGGTTGCGCAGATAGCCCAGCACCAGGGCCTCGGGCGCGCCGCCCAGCGTCATCAGCGTGACCAGTTCGCGCTTGTCCAGGTAGACCGTCAGCGGGCGCTCGCCGGGCAGCCATGCCGAGCGCACGCGACCCTGCTCGTCGACCACTTCGACCTCTTCGATCAGCGGAACGGCGGCTTGGGTGAGTTCGGGACGCAGAGGCATGGGAAAGTGGAAAAGGACTTCGCCCGGAAAGGGAGGGACCGGCGGCGAGCCGGTCCGATGCCCGTCAGGACTTGGCGATGACGCCGCAGGCGATGCGGCCGCCGGAGTTGCCGGTGGGCTGGGTCTTGTAGTCGTCGGGGTCCTTGTGGACCACCGCGGCGCGGCCCACGACGCTGTTCGGTCCGGGTGCCACCGTGACGCCGGTCAGGTGGAACGTGGCTTGGGCCCGCCCGTTGGCGTCGGCCTTCAGGTTCGGCATGTCGCCGGCGTGGTGTTCGGGAGCGGAACTGGAGCCGTGCGGCTTGCCGCCGGGATTGAAGTGGCCGCCTGCGCTCATCGCGTCCGGTGCCGAGCAGTCGCCCTTCTCGTGCACGTGGAAGCCATGCTCGCTGTTGGGCGAGAGGCCTGTCACCTCGGCCTTCACCATGACATGGTCGCCATGCTGGGTGAACGTCACCGTGCCTTGCGTGGCCGAGCCGCTCTTGGGTGCCAGCTTGGCCGACGCCGATTCACCGCCGCCCATGCCCATGTGCGAGCAGCCAGCCAGGGTGCCCACGATTGCCAGACCGAAAAGTACGCGTTTCATGCAGAACCTCCTCTCGCGGTGTTGTCCGCGGGGATTGTACCGCCCATCCACCCGCTCAGCGCGCCGCGGCCGAACTCTTCTGGGTGGAAGGCGCGCCGACGGGGGCGGTCAGGGGGCCGCCGGCGGTCTTGGCCGCGTCGGCCACTGCCGGTGCGTCGAACGGGCCCGGGTCCGCGCACGGCGCGGTCGGCACCGGAGCCGGCACGTCCTTGCCCTTGGACTTCATGCCGCCAAGATAGCGTGCCGCGGCACGTTCCTGGGCGCGGCACAGCTGGTAGGCGGCGACCTTGTCCGACCAGGCGGTCTTGGCCTTGGCCTGCTCCGCCTTGAGCTGCTGGGCCTCGGTGGGCGGGGGCAGCTTGGCCAGCGCGGCAGCGCTGCCGAGCGACAGAGCGACGGTAAGGAGGGTGCGGATCATCTCAGGGTCCTTGTTATTGTCGTTGCGCCCGCGAACGAAGGGGCGCCGAAGCGCCCCTCTTGGCTCAGGGCGCGGGGATGCTCATGCCTCGGTCGTGCGCGCCGACGCCGTGCCGTCGCGGGGAACGGTGCGCTGCGCCGGAATCTTGCCGGCCTTGATATCGTCGTACCACAACTCGTGGTGCTCCTTGGCCCAGGCCTCGTCCACGTAGCCGTCGCGCATCGCGCGATAGGCGCCTTCCATGCCGACCGTACCCATGTAGATATGGCCGAAGGAGATCGCCATCATCACGATCGCGGCGATGCCGTGGATCACGTTGGCGATCTGCATCGTGGAACGGTAGTAGTCCATGCCCGGCACGATCATGTCCAGCACCCAGCCGGAGGCCGACACGATGAGTCCCAGCAGGAACAGGCCGCCCCAGAACCATGCCTTCTCGCCGGCGTTGAAGCGCCCGCTCGGCACATGCTTGCCCGACACGATGCCGCCCAGGCTGGTCACCCAGCGCACGTCGTCGCGGCTTGGCAGGTTGTCGCGCACGAAGATGACGAAGCCGACGATCAGCGACAGCGTGAAGACCGGCCCCACCAGGTTATGGACGTTCTTCAGGAGGTAGGTCAGCCAGCCGAACAGCGTGTGCCCCATCAGCGGCAACAGGAAATGCTTGCCGAACAGCATCACGATGCCCGAGACCGCCAGCACGACGAAGGCGATCGCCATGGTCCAGTGGACGATGCGCTCCAGCGGCGTGAAGCGCTCGATCATGCGGCCGGTGCGCGGCGACTTCAGCGGGATGGTGCCCTTCCAGACGAAGAACGCCAGGATGGCGGCAGGCACCAGCACCAGCAGCCAGCCACCCCACACCGTGATCACGCCGTTGCGGAACAGGCGCCATGACTGGCCGGTACGCTGGATCAGCACGCCCGCTTCCTTGTCCGGCAGGCTGCTGTAGTGCCGCTGGTCCGAATTGATCTCGCGCCAGACCGGCGCATTGTTGCCGGGCTGCGTGACGGTGCGCGACTGCTGCTCGCGGGCCTCGGCCGCGATATCCCGCTGCGGCACGTCGAAGATGTTCTGCGAGGCGATGCCCGCCAGCGGCTGCGACGGGTGGGTCGCCGGGTTGTTGGTGTCCGCCGTCGAACCGACGGTCGGCTGCATCGTCTTCGGCGGCGCCGACTGCGCAGCTTCCTTCACCGCGGGCTGAGCCGCCGGTTCCGATTGCGCCAGCGCGCCGCCCACCGGCGCGAGCAGCGCCAGCGCGCAAGCGGCGGCGGCCATGCGGCCCGACAGCGCCGGAATCAGCTTGGCGATCATGTGCACTCCTTCGGACTGCGGACACCGGCTGGGCCGGCGCCACGGATCCTGACTGGGTCCAGGCAGGTCCTCATTGGATCCGCTTGTATTCGTTCTGGTACTGGTTGCGCTCGCGGATCTGGTTGTGCCAGCTGGTCTGGTCGCCCGCCGTCCACCCCTTCACCACATAGGGATCGTTGGGCGCGCCCTGCCACGACTGCGCATCGGACTTCTTGTGCGAGGCGCTGATGGTCTGCGGCTTTTCTCCACAGCCGGCGAGCGCCATCGCGCCGCCAGCGAGCAGCATCAGGACGGTGGCTTTCATGACGGCTGGCCTCCGGTCGGCGCGGGGGTGCCTGCCGGTGCGGGGCTGACGGCCGCGCCCTGTCCGTTGGTCGGCTTGCCATACGCGGTGCCCCAGCCGAACACGTCGCCGCCGGTGCCGCGCTTGATCACACGATTGCGCAGGATGTCGGCGATCACATCGCCGTCGCCGCCGAGCAGCGCCTTGGTCGAGCACATCTCCGCGCACAGTGGCAGCTTGCCTTCCGCGAGGCGGTTGCGGCCGTACTTGTCGAACTCGGCCTCGGAGCCGTTGGCTTCCGGACCGCCCGCGCAGAACGTGCATTTGTCCATCTTGCCGCGCACGCCGAAGGTTCCGGTGCTCGGGAACTGCGGCGCGCCGAACGGGCAGGCGTACGAGCAGTAGCCGCAGCCGATGCAGACGTCCTTGTCATGCAACACCACGCCGTCGTCCGTGCGGTAGAAGCAGTCCACCGGGCAGACCGCCATGCACGGCGCGTCCGAACAGTGCATGCACGCGACCGAGATGGACTTTTCCGCGCCCTGGACGCCGTCGTTGACGGTGACCACGCGGCGGCGGTTGACGCCCCAGGGAACCTCGTGCTCGTTCTTGCAAGCGGTGACGCAGCTGTTGCATTCGATGCAACGCTCGGCGTCACAGATAAATTTCATGCGTGCCATTGTCTTTCCCCGCCCTTATGCGAAACGCTCGATCTGGCAAATGGTGGTCTTGGTTTCCTGCATCATGGTCACCGAGTCATAGCCGTAGGTTGTGGCGGTGTTGACCGCCTCGCCCCGCACGATGGGCATCGCGCCTTCGGGGTAGTAGTCCTTCATGTCCTTGCCCTGCCACCAGCCGGAGAAGTGGAACGGGATGAATGCCGTGTCCTCGCCGACGCGCTCCGTCACCAGGGCGCGCACCTTCAGGCGCGCACCGGTCGGCGTCGACACCCAGCAGTAGTCGCCGTTGCGGATGCCGCGGGCCGCGGCGGCGCGCGGATTCACCTCGACGAAGTTCTCCTGCTGCAGCTCCGCCAGCCACGGGTTCGAACGGGTTTCCTCGCCGCCGCCCTCGTACTCCACCAGACGGCCCGACGTCAGGATGATCGGGAATTTCTCATAGAGCTTGTTCTCGATGTTGCGCTGCTGCACCGACTTGTACAGCGTCGGCAGGCGCCAGAACGCCATCTTGTCGTCGTGGGTCGGGTACTTGGCGACCATGTCGGGTCGCGTCGAGTACAGCGGCTCCCGGTGCTGCGGGATTGCATCGGGGAAGTTCCACACCACGGCACGCGCCTTGGCGTTGCCAAACGGATGGCAGCCATGGTTCTTCATGACGACGCGCTGGATGCCGCCGGACAGGTCGGTCTTCCAGTTCTTGCCTTCCGCGGCCTTCTTCTCGGCGTCGGTGAGTTCGTCCCACCAGCCCAGCTTCTTCAGCAGCACGTGGTCGAATTCGGGATAGCCGGTCGTGATCTCGGCGCCCACGGAATGCGAGCCGTCCTCGGCCAGCAGCGACACGCCCTCGCGCTCCACGCCGAAGTTCGCGCGGAAGTTGCCGCCTCCGTCCATCACGTGGCGGGTGGTGTCGTACAGGTTCGGCGAGCCCGGGTGCTTCAGTTCCGGCGTGCCGTAGCACGGCCACGGCAGCCCGAAGTAGTCGCCCGTGATGTCATAGCCCGTGGCCGCGTCCTTGCCGCCTTTGCAGCGCAGCGTCTTCACGTCGAACATATGCATGTTGCGCATATGGGCCTTCAGGCGCTCCGGCGACTGGCCGGTGTAGCCGATGGTCCAGTTCGAGCGGTTGATCTCCCGCAGGATCGATTCCACCTCGGGCTCGGCCCAGGTGCGGCCCGCGCGCTTGACCTCGATCATCTTGTAGTGCTTGGACAGCTCCTTGCCAAAGCCGAGCTTGTCGGCGAAGGCCTGCATGATCGTGTGATCGGGCATCGATTCGAACAGCGGCTCGATGACCTTCTCGCGCCATTGCAGCGAGCGGTTGGACGCGGTGCACGAACCCGAGGTCTCGAACTGCGTCGCGGCCGGCAGCAGGTAGACCGCGCGGTTCGGATTGACCTTGTCGCCCTCGGCCGGCGGCATGTTGGCCATGGCCGCGGTCGCCGACGGGTACGGGTCGATCACCACCAGCAGGTCCAGCTTGTCCAGCGCCTTCTTCATTTCCAGGCCGCGCGTCTGCGAGTTCGGGGCATGGCCCCAGAAGAACACGCCGCGCACGTTGTTGTCCTGGTCGATCAGCTCGTTCTTCTCGGTGACGATGTCGATCCAGCGCGATACCGTGGTACCGGACTTCTCCATCATCGCCTGCGAGACGTACTGCTTCTTGATCCACTCGTAGTCGACGTCCCACACCGCCGCGTAGTGCTTCCAGGCGCCGGTCGCCAGGCCGTAGTAGCCCGGCAGCGAGTCCGGGTTCGGGCCGACGTCGGTCGCGCCCTGCACGTTGTCGTGGCCGCGGAAGATATTCGCGCCGCCACCGGACACGCCGATATTGCCCAGCGCCAGCTGCACCAGGCACGACGCGCGCACGATGGCATTGCCGATCGTGTGCTGGGTCTGGCCCATGCACCACACCAGCGTGCTGGGACGGTTCATGGCCATGGTCTCGGCGACCTTGAACACCTGCGCCTCGGGCACGCCGCAGACTTCCTCGACCTTGTCCGGGGTCCACTTGGCGAGGACTTCCTCGCGGACCTTGTCCATGCCATAGACGCGGTCGTTGATGTACTTCTTGTCTTCCCAGCCGTTCTGGAAGATGTGGTACATCACGCCGAACAGGAAAGCGATATCGGTGCCCGAGCGAATGCGTACGTACTGTTCCGCCTTGGCGGCCGTGCGGGTGTAGCGCGGATCGACCACGATCACTTTGCAGCCGTTTTCCTTGGCGTGCAGCAGATGCAGCATCGACACGGGGTGCGCTTCGGCCGCGTTCGAACCGATATACAACGCCGCCTTGGCGTTCTGCATATCGTTGTACGAGTTCGTCATCGCGCCGTAGCCCCAGGTATTCGCCACGCCCGCCACGGTGGTGGAGTGGCAGATACGCGCCTGGTGGTCGGTATTGTTGGTGCCGAAGAACGACACCCACTTGCGCAGCAGATACGACTGCTCGTTGTTGTGCTTGGACGAGCCGACGAAGAACATCGAATCCGGGCCGGTCTCCTGGCGGATTGTCTTCATCTTCGCCGTGATCTCGTCGAGCGCCTGGTCCCAGCTGATGCGCTGGTACTTGCCGTTGACCAGCTTCATCGGATACTTCAGGCGGTATTCGCCGTGGCCGTGCTCGCGCAGCGCCGCGCCCTTGGCGCAGTGGGCACCCATGTTGATGGGCGAATCGAACACCGGCTCCTGCCGTACCCACACGCCGTTCTGCACCACGGCATCGACCGCGCAGCCCACCGAGCAGTGGCCGCAGACCGTGCGGCGCACCACGATATCGCCGCCGCCGGTGCCGGCGGCCTTGCCGTCGGCCGCATCGGCCTTGCGGATCAGGTTCAGCTGCGATGCCGCCAGGCCGGCGCCCACGCCAATGCCCGAGCGCTTCAGGAAGCTGCGGCGGTCCATGGTCGGCATCGCGCCGGCCAGGCTGGCGGACAGCCGCGCCGACAGGCGGCCGGCAGAAGACGTTGCGGCGGTATGTGCCCGGGCAACCAGCGCGTCAGCGGATTGCGTGGATGCGCCGGCCTGCGCCGCACGCTTGCGGGTCAAGATCATGTCGTCTCACCTCAGAGTCGAACGAAAGCGGAAAAACGCCGCGTATCAACGCGGCGCCGATCACACCAGCGTCGTTCGGTAGTACTTTCGAATGTGTTCTGAAACCCGGTAGCCCTTGCTGTCGCTGGGCTCGACCTCCGGGAGGGAGGCCACGGGTGTAGGCGCGGACGGAACGCGCGAGGTCAGGGCCGCGGTGCCGGCGGCGGCGGCAACAACGCCTGCGCCAGCCAGAAAATGACGACGTGCGACCCGATGCTGTTTCTCTTTCATGTGGGGCTCCTCGGTAATGACCTACCGATTACCAATCTAGTTATGTATTGTTTTGCGTATTCTAGATTGATATGAAACGAAAGACCATGCTAACCACGGGTTTTTCCTTACTTTGAGCAACGTTCCGCGTTGCACAAATCCTTGACAGCGCGACGCGATTTTGATTAACCGCTCGCCGCGATGCATCAATTCATTTCCAGTGCCACCGCCTCGACCGCGACGAACGCCTTGAGCAATTCCGCCGCGCTCGCATAGAAGCGCGCCTGCGGGTGATTGGCGATGGTGTCGCACAGCGTCTCGGCCCAGGGCTGCACATGACGGGCAAAAAAACGCTGCTGCTCGCCCAGGTTGGACACCGACAAATCGTCGCCGGCCACCAGGAAGCGCATCACCTCGCATAGCGTGGCGATATGGTCCTCGGTCTCGCTGACATCGTCGTGGCGCTCCAGCCCGTAACGCGCCAGATCCTCGCGCAGCGCCACCAGCGGCCGCTCGTTCAGAAAGCCCGCCACGTAATACGAGCCATAGAGAAAGACGTCCGGCTTGCCGACCCCGACGAACAGCCGCTGGTATTCGTCGTCGGCCTCGGCCGCGCTCGTGGTCGAGGCCGCGTCGCACAGCCCGTTCCAGGCATGCCCCAGCGGCGTCGCCGCGTCCTCGTCCGCCGCACGGTTCGCAGCGATATGGTGCAGCATCGCCGCATCCGGCGCCCGGTAGAACAGCGTGGCAAACAGGCCGTATAAATCGGCGCGGGCGGTGTCTTCGGCCTGCTCCGTCGGCGCGGGGGCGGTCAGCTGGATGGGCTGGAAATCGGTCATCTCGTGATGGTTGCGTGCTGATGGAAACAGGACACGGCGCCCAAAAGGCGCCGTGTACCTTACTGCAGGGTCGCGCCGGTGGCGGCGCCGCTGTCTTTTTCGACCATGTCGACGACCCGGCAATCGCTGCACATGCGCAGCCGGTCCGCCGCCGCCCCGGCGAAGGCCGGGTGGCTCGCCAGCCGGGCCAGCATCGCGTTGACCATCTGGGCGGTGCCGAACGGCTTGGCGCAGCGAATGCAATGGAACGGCTTGGTCTCGTTGAGGGTGACCACGCGGCGCGCCTCCTCGGTGGCGACCAGCCGGGGCACCAGCGAGATGGCGTCCTCCGGACAGGTGCTCTCGCACAGGCCGCATTGCACGCAATTGCGCTCGAGGAAGGCCAGCACCGGGCGGTCAGCGTTGTCGCGCAGGGCCTGCGAGGGACAGGCACCCACGCATGCCATGCACAGCGTGCAGCGCTGCGTATCGACCGCGACGGCGCCCAGCGGCGCGCCCGCGGGCAGCGGCACGCTAATGGCCGGCACGGGGGCGTGGCGCATCAGATGATCGACCGCGAAGCCCAGGGTTTCGCGCTTGGCCGCCGCGGCGCGGAAGCCCGCCACCTCGACGGTGGCGCGGTTGGGCCGCAGGGCCGCCAGCTGAACGTCGAGCGTGGGGACGTCCGGCGCCTCGACCAGCGACAGGAACTGGCCGCGATACCCAAGGCCTTCCAGGATGGCTTGTCCCACCGCCATCTGCTCGGCCAGCGCGGCGCGATATTGCGGGGCCTCGTCGCCGGTCAGCATCACCGCGACGCGGTCCGCGCCCCAGCACAGCGCGGCCAGCCACAGTTCCAGGCCGACGGAGGCCGGATGGAACACCGGGACGGGGATCACGTTGGCCGGAATGCCCTGGGCCTGGCCCGCGCGCGCGGCACGGCCCAGTGCCAGGATCGGCGCGTTGCCGTATTCCTCGCCGTGCAGCATCAGCACGGCGTCGCGCCCGCCGGCGGCGCGGTACGTCGAGAGCAGCGTGCGCAGCCGCTCGCCAAAATAGTCGGGCTTCGGATAGGCGTAGCTGATGGCGCCGGTCGGGCAGACGGTCGTGCAGGCGCCGCAGCCCATGCACAGGTTCGGCGCGACCTCGATGCGGCCCTTGCCGTCGCGCCAGTCCGAACGGATGGCCTCGGCGGAGCAAATGTCGATGCAGGCGCTGCAGCCGGTGGTCTGGTTGCGGCCGTGCGCGCAGATCGATTCCTTGTACTGGAAGAATTTCGGCTTCTCGAATTCGCCCACGAGCTGGACCAGCGTCAGCGCAAGCGCCTGCTGGCGCGCGGCGTCGGCGCCCGCATGCAGGTAACCCTGCGGCGGCGCGTGCATGGCAAAGGCGGGCGCGTCGTTCAGGTCGAAGACCAGGTCGAAGCGCTCCGTGACGGTGGCGGCCGGGCGGTCGAAATCGATCGCGGCCGCGGCGCCGCAGGCCTTGACGCAGGCACGGTTCGCATCACAGCGTGACAGGTCGATCTGATAAGTGAAGTCGATCGCGCCCTCGGGACAGGCATCGATGCAGGCATTGCAGCGTGTGCACAGGTCCAGGTCGATCGGATTGCCGCGCCCCGCCCCGGTCTCCCACGACGCCTCGAAGGCGCCGAGCCAGCCGTTCAGGCCGGCAAGCCGGCCGCTGTAGACCGGATAGGCGCGCTCGGCGGGTTGCGCCGCGCCGCCCGAGTGCGGCTTGCCGGCGTCGGTCAGCAGCACCGACACTTCCAGCGGAGATTCGGCCAGCTTCGCCGCCCACGGCAGCGCGCGGGCCGCCGGGCCCAGCACCAGGACATTGCCGCCCGAGCGGTAGTCGACCACCGGCACCGGCTCCGGATCGGGCAGCGCCGCGGCCGCCAGCAAGGCGGCGATCTTGGCGTTGGCGGTCTTGGGATCGCGCCGCGCGCCTTGCGACCAGCCGCCGGTTTCCCGGATATTGACGAAGCGCACCGGCGCGGTGACCACGCCGCGCGCGGCGGTCTGGGCGGCGACCTCGGTAAACAGCTGGCGTTCCTGGGTGCAGGCCACGATTACATCGTCCGCGCCATCCAGCGCGGCGGTGAAATCGCCGATCTCGCGGCGGCACAGCAGGCGGTGCACCTTGGTCGGTGGCTGGGTCGTCGAGGAACCAGTGGGGGATTTGCCCGACAGCGCCGCCCCGTCAAGCGGCATCGTGTCGTTGCAATTGCAGATCAGGGTTGGCATCGGTACTACTGCTTGCCGGTTCGTCCGCCCGCCTCTTCAGGGCGGGTCCGCGGTCCGGCGGTTTTGTGGGGATGGCTATTGTAGGGCCGCGAAGGCCCCGTTGCTACGCAGGTTTATCCGCAGCCGGCCGCGGGGCGGACAACTCGTCGCCGGTCCCGGCCGCGGCGGGGCCAGCCTCGTTGGCCGCCAGCGCTGGCGGCGCGGCTTCCACGGGCGTCTCCTGCGGCTCGGCGACATCGGCCGGTTCGGCGGCCGGCTCGGCCGCGGCCATCTCGCTGCCGGCTGGCCCGGACTCGAGGGCGGCCTGCGCGGCGCGCGCGGCTTCGCGCTCCTCGTCGGTGGGCTCGAACAAGCCGAGCGCCTCGGACTGACGCATGCGGCGCAGCACGTCCATCGGGATGGGCTCGGACTTGCTGTAGTCGTCGATATAGATATCGAGACCGTCCATCACGTTGAAATGCGGATCGGCGAACAGCGTCTTGAGCGCCGCGCGCTTGACGGCCTGGTCCACGCCGCTGGCCACGAAGCGGGCAATATTGTCGCCCGGCTTGAGCAGCGCGGCATCGTCCAGCGTGGGCAGCGGTTCGGCGGGCGCGGCTTCCACTGCCAGCGCGGGCTCGCCGACAGGCGCGGGGGGCGGCGTCGCGACCACCGGAGCCGGCGGCTCGTTCGGCACCGCCTTGCCCTCGCGCACCGCGACCTTGCGGCGCGACCAGCGCGACAGGAAGGAAGAATCGCTCATCTCAATACTTGGCGCGCTCGCCCGGCGCCTTGAAGGACTCCGGCCGGCGCCGCTGCTTCGGCTCGGGCCGGTAGTGCTGGTCCACATATGCCTGCAGCCACGCGATCTGCTCGGCCGCAAGCGGCACGTTTTCGACCGTCTCGCCCGCGTCGAGCCAGCGGCCCGCCTCGTTGTACGACAGCGACACTTCCATCGGGCGGGGGCGCCGCTCCTCTTCCGGACTTTCCTCGTCCAGGCGCCACAGCACGAACCAGCAGGGCGCGGCGGACGACAGGTTCAGGTAATACCCCTCGGCCTGGTCGAAGAACAGCGTGACCTCGTAGCCGGGATGGAGCCAGCGCGCGCCGGCCTCATCGTCCTGGAGACAGTGCGGCACGGTGCCGAACAGGCCCAGGTCGGGCAGCACGGCCTCCAGCTCCCACTTCCAGGGCTGCCAGCGGCTGGCCAGCGCGACCTTGCGCATCACCACGGCCATGGTGACCGAGGGACGGCCGGCCGGCTCCGGCGTGGTGCCGGCCGTCGACAATGCTGCGGGATCCTGGCCCCGCGGTTGCTGCTGTGCCATCGCTCAGATGTTCTGCACCACGATGCTCGGAAACTTGCTGGTCATATCGCGCGCCTTGTCGGCGACCTTGATGGCCACCTTCCGGGCGATGCCGCGATACAGCTCGGAGATCGGGCTATCCGGCTCGGCCACCACCGTCGGTCGGCCGGAATCGGCCTGCTCGCGCACCGAGCGGGTCAGCGGCAGGCTGCCCAGCAGGTCCACGCCATATTCAGCACACATGCGCTCGCCGCCGCCCTCGCCGAAGATATGTTCGACGTGGCCGCAGTTGGAGCAGCAATAGACCGCCATGTTCTCCACGATGCCGAGGATCGGAATGCCGACCTTCTCGAACATCTTCAGGCCCTTGCGCGCATCCAGCAGCGCGATGTCCTGCGGCGTGGTCACGATCACGGCCCCGGTGACCGGCACCTTCTGCGACAGGGTCAGCTGGATATCGCCGGTGCCGGGGGGCATGTCGACGATCAGGTAGTCCAGATCCTTCCAGTTGGTCTGGCGCAGCAGTTGCTCCAGCGCCGAGGTGACCATGGGGCCGCGCCAGACCATCGGGTTGTCCTGTTCGATCAGGAAACCGATGGAATTGGCCTGCAGGCCGTGCCCTTCCAGCGGCTCCATGGTCTGGCCATCGGCCGATTCCGGGCGGCCATCGATGCCCAGCATCATGGGCAGGCTCGGACCGTAGATATCGGCGTCCAGCATGCCCACGCGTGCGCCTTCCGCGGCGAGGGCCAGGGCGAGGTTCACGGCGGTGGTCGATTTGCCGACGCCGCCCTTGCCGGAGGCCACGGCGATCACGTTCTTGACGCCAGGAAGCAGTTTCACGCCACGCTGCACCGAATGCGCAACGATGTTCATGGTGACGGCGACGCTGACATTGCTGACGCCCGGGAGCTGGCGAAGGGCCGCGATCACCAGCTTGCGGATGGGATCCAGCTGGCTCTTGCCGGGATAGCCCAGCTCGACGTCCAATGTGACGTCTCCGCCATCGACGCGGATATTGCGGGCGGATCGCGAGGACACCAGATCCCGGCCCGTGTTGGGGTCGATCACGGTTCGCAGGGCTTCGGTAACCTGGTCAACGGTAAGGCTCAAGACGATCTCCGCTACTTAACTTGATATATGGGGGAAGGCGCGTACTGTAGCAAAGTGTGCCGCGCTCGTCGGGGCGCATTGCCAATCCCCGCGCATAACCCTCAGGTAAGCAGGGAATTACACACACTTACAAATGTCACAGCATCATGCTTGTGCACGCCGCAGCATGTCCATATTGTAGGTCGCCTTCGAACGGGAGCCGCCGCACGGCGGCAGGCCTTGCTTCCGGGGCACCGCCAAGCACGCGGTTTTGCGGCGCTGGCGCCGCTTCCGCCCGCAGGGCCGCCCCGGCAAAGAACATTCGTCAAAAGGAGAAAGCATGAAATTCAAGCTTGTCAGCCTGGCCATTGTGGCAGCCTTCGCAGCGGGCTGCGCCACCGAACAGGGAACCCAGACCGCGGTCGGCACCGGCGTCGGCGCCGCGGTTGGCGCGGGACTGGGCAATCTCATTGGCGGCAACACGACCGGTACCCTGGTCGGCGCGGCGGTTGGCGCCGCGGCGGGCGGCGCGGCCGGCTACAACTGGAACGCCATCCGCGGCAAGCTGAGCAAGGATACCGCCGGCACGGGCACGCAGATCACCGAGCAGCCGGACGGCTCGCTGAAGGTCAACATCCCCAGCCAGGTGACCTTCGATACCGACAGCGCCACCATCAAGCCTTCGTTCCGCACCGTGCTGGACCAGGTCTCGCAGACGCTGACCCAGCACCAGGACGTGAATGCCACGATCGTCGGCCACACCGACAGCACCGGCAACCCCAGCTACAACATGCAGCTGTCCCAGCGCCGCGCCCAGAGCGTGTCGACCTATCTGGGTGACCACGGCGTCGCAAAATCCCGCCTGACGGCCGAAGGCCGCGGCCAGTCGCAGCCGATCGCGGACAACGCCACCGAGGCCGGACGCGCGCAAAATCGCCGGGTCGAAATTTATTTGAAACCAATTTCGGGGTAGCCCGGTCATAGAAACAGGTACCGCTTGCCACCGTTGCTGGCTCGCGATGGGTGGCTGACCTCCCGGGCGGTACCTGATTTCTCCTCCTTTTCCGTTGTGGAAAGCTGCGCCGGCTCTGACCGGCGCTTTTTTTTGCCCGCCGTTTGCCGCGTTCCTGTGCGCGTGCAGGCCGCGCCTCGCGCACCGCGGAGGCGTATTCCGCGTGTCGCTTGTTAAAATGGCGGTTTTTCGGTGTCGGGCATCCGTGTCCGGCGCCCGAACCCCTTCGCTCCCGACCGGCTTCCCCTCATGACAGCACGCCGCATTCTCGTCACATCCGCCCTGCCCTACGCCAACGGCCAGATCCATATCGGCCATCTGGTCGAGTACATCCAGACCGATATCTGGGTGCGTTTCCAGCGCATGATGGGCAACGAGGTGTACTACGTGGGCGCCGACGATACCCATGGCACGCCGGTGATGCTGCGCGCGGAGAAGGAAGGCATCACGCCCAAGCAGCTGATCGACCGCGTGTGGGCCGAGCACAAGCGCGATTTCGACAGCTTCCTCGTGTCGTTCGACAACTACTACAGCACCGACGCCGAGGAAAACCGCGCGCTGTGCGAAAAGATCTACCTCGCGCTGAAGGCCGAGGACCTGATCGCCGAGCGCGACGTCGAGCAGTTCTACGATCCGGTCAAGAACATGTTCCTCCCGGACCGCTTCATCAAGGGCGAATGTCCCAAGTGCGGCGCCAAGGACCAGTACGGCGATTCGTGCGAGGTGTGCGGCACCACCTACGCTCCGACCGACCTGAAGAACCCGTATTCGGTCGTGTCCGGCGCGGCGCCAGTGCGCAAGTCGTCGACCCACTATTTCTTCAAGCTGTCCGATCCGCGCTGCGAGAGCTTCCTGCGCGAGTGGGTGGCGGACCTGGCCCAGCCCGAGGCCACCAACAAGATGCAGGAGTGGCTGGGCGGCGACGGCGAAGCGTCGACCCTGTCGGACTGGGATATCTCGCGCGACGCGCCGTATTTCGGTTTCGAGATCCCCGGCGCGCCGGGCAAGTTCTTCTATGTCTGGCTGGACGCCCCGATCGGCTACTACGCCAGCTTCCAGAACCTGTGCACGCGCAAGGGCATCGACTTCGACGCCTGGGTGGGCCCGCATTCGACCGCCGAGCAGTACCACTTCATCGGCAAGGACATCCTGTACTTCCACACGCTCTTCTGGCCGGCCATGCTGCGCTTCTCGGGCTACCGCACGCCCACCAACGTCTTCGCCCACGGCTTCCTGACCGTGGACGGCGCCAAGATGAGCAAGTCGCGCGGCACCTTCATCACCGCCCAGAGCTATATCGACACCGGCATGAACCCGGAATGGCTGCGCTACTACTTCGCTGCCAAGCTCAACGCGAGCATGGAAGACCTCGACCTGAACCTCGATGACTTCATCTCGCGCGTCAACAGCGACCTGGTCGGCAAGTACGTCAACATCGCCAGCCGCGCGGCGGGCTTCTTGGTCAAGCGCTTCGATGGCGTCGTCGATGAGGCCGCGCTGGCGCACCCGCTGCTGGAGCAGCTGCGTCAGGCCGCGCCGCAGATCGCGCAGTTGTACGAAGGCCGCGAATACAGCAAGGCGCTGCGCCAGGTGATGGAGCTGACCGACGCGGTGAACGCCTTCGTCGACACGCAGAAGCCGTGGGAACTGGCCAAGGACGAGAGCAAGCGCGCCGCGCTGCACGCCGCCTGCTCGGTGTCGCTGGAGGCCTTCCGCCTGCTGACGGTCTATCTGAAGCCGGTGGTACCGAACATGGCCGCCGGCGTCGAGTCGTTCCTGAACGTGGAGCCGCTGGACTGGCGCGCCATCGATACGCAACTGAGCGCCGCGCGCCCGATCCGCCCGTACTCGCACCTGATGACGCGCGTCGATGCCAAGCAGATCGAGGCGCTGCTGGCCGCCAACCGCGATTCCCTGCAGGCCGCGGCCCCGGCGGCCACGCAAGGCGGCGCGGCGGAGTCCGCCATCGAGCCGATCGCCGACACGATCACCATCGACGATTTCGCCAAGGTCGACCTGCGCGTGGCAAAGATCGTGGAATGCCGCAAGGTGGAGGGCTCGAACAAGCTGCTGCAACTGACGCTGGACCTGGGCGAAGGCCGCACGCGCAATGTGTTCTCCGGCATCCAGTCGGCCTATACGCCCGAGCAGCTCACCGGCAAGCTGACCGTGGTGGTGGCCAACCTCGCGCCGCGCAAGATGAAGTTCGGCGTGTCGGAGGGGATGGTACTGGCCGCGTCCGCCGCGGACGAGAAGGCCGCGCCGGGCCTGTACATCCTGGAGCCGCACACCGGCGCCGTGCCCGGCATGCGCATCCGCTGAGGCCGGCCGCGCCCCGGGACCGCCCCGGGGCGCGCGAGGCTAGCCGCCCTGCATCTTCGACGGGTCGTCGCTGCGCGAGGTATGCGTGACCCGTCCGCCCGCATCGAAATGGACATTGAAGAACGCCTTGTCCTGCGAGCTTTCCCACCAGCGGTAACCCCACACCTCTTCCTTCTTCAGCGCGAACGCCTGGATGCTGGTCGGCTTGCCGAGCAGGCGCCGGATATCGTCCTGGCTCATGCCGGCGCGCACGCGGGCGAAGTTGGCCGCGGTGAGCACCTGCTCGATGGCGGCCACCTTGCCGTCGGGGGCAATGGTCACCATCCACGTTGTCGCGCCTTCCGGCCCGCGCGGATACTCCAGGCGGCGGCCGCCGCCCTCCTCTTCCCAGACGATTTCCGGCCGGCCGGCCTGGCGGCGCACGTCCTCCTCGGTCGACACGCCGGTCTCGATGCCCTGGAACAGCATGCTGTCGGGTTGCACCGACTGCCATACCGCGCGCGCGGTGTCGCCGGCTTTCTTCATGGTCTGTTCGACCTTCTGCTGGTCGCAGCCGAACAGCGCGAGGACGGTGGATAGCAATCCCATGGCGGCAAGGCGGCGGGCCGTGGCGCCGTCAGCGCCGGATGGCCTCGGTGGCACCGGGGGCCGGCACGGTGCCGTTCTGGGGATCGCCCGCCGCGTTGCCCGATGAAGTGCCCGTTGTAGGGTTGTCAGTGCGCCCATCCTGCTGGCTCCGGTTATCGTCGCGACGCCCGGAGCGGCCGCCGAACAGCGCGCTCCAGTCGTCGAAACGGCGATTGAACAATACCGACAGGCCGTTGATCGAGCCGCCCTTGGCGAGCAGCGACCAGCGGCGCGAGAAGGCCCAGGTCACCTTGACCACGTTCGACGCCGAGGTCAGGCTCTGCTCGTAGCCCACCGAGATCTTCTCGGTCAGCGCCTTGCCCACGCTGACGACCTGCTGCTCGTTCAGACCGGCGGTGCTGGGGCCGATCGAGAATTCGTCGATGCCGAAACGCTGCACCACGCCCTTGCCGGCGCGCGTGCCCAGCATGCCCAGCGCGGCGCCGCCGAGCGCCGACCCGCTCAGCGCCTGCTGGCCCATGCCCGAGCCTTCGGCACCGTAGCCGAACATGAGCCACGAGAGCTTGTCCTCGTCCGGCACGTTGGGCTCGGACACCAGCCGCACGCGCGGCAGCCGCACGGTGCCCGTCACCTCCACGCCCGCTTCGACTTCCTGGTTCAGCCGCATCGCCCGGATATTGATGTTCGGGTTGTTCAGCGGCCCGTTGAAATGGACGATGCCGCGCGTGATGGTGAGCCTGCGCCCGAAGGCTTCGTAGGTGCCGTCCACCACGCGCACGGTGCCGGTGGCCCGCATCGGCGTGAGCGGCGCGCTGTTGACGCCGATCTCCCCGGCCAGCCGCAGGTCGGCGCCAGCGCCCTTGAAGCGGAAATTGCTGCCCAGGTCCACCGTGACGTCGATGACGGGGCTGAAGCGGCTGGCCGGCTGCGGCTCCTCGGTATCGGAGCCGGCGGTCTTGACCTCGCGCTGGTCGCTGCGGCGCACCACCACCACATCGTCGCCCAGCACCGGCGCGCTTTCCCGGGGCAGATCGAACAGCCCGCGGTCCACGCGGAACTTGCCGCGAATCGCCAGTTGCTCCGCCTCGCTGGCGATGCGGGCCTGCCCCGACAGCACCAGCGTGCGTTCGGGGCTGGCGAACAGCTGCAGCTTGTCGGCGACGATGGTGGCGCTGAGGTTCGGATCGCCGCCGCCGAGGCGGATGTCGCCGGTCGCGGTCAGCCTGCCGTCGCCACCGCGGAATTCCACCTGCCGCAGCTGAATCAGGTTGCGGTCCAGCGCGATGCGCACGATGCCGTCGGTCAAGCGTATGCCCTGGTCGTACAGGGTGACCGACAGGGCATCGCCATTGATGGACCCCGTCAGCAGCGGCTCGGCGACCGTGCCGGCCAGCTGCAGCGCTGCGGCCAGCCGGCCGTCGAAGCCGTACTGCGGCCCCATCAGCGCTTCCAGCGCTTCGACGCGCGGAATATCGAGCGAAACCTTGCCACCCAGCGTCGAAGCGGGGCCCACCGTCTGCAGGCCCTGCTGGACCACCAGTCCGGCGAAGGCGTCCACCGATATCGCGCCAAAGCGCGTCGACACCACGCCGCCGCGCAGATTGACCCGCCCGCCGGCAGCGTCCGCGCGCAGCGCGGTCTCGCCCAGACCCAGCGCGGTGTAGCCGCGTCCGGCCTGGACCGACAGATCGCCGCTGCGCCGGCGCAGTTCCGCAAACCCGCCGGCGGTCTCGGCGAGATTCAGGTCCCAGCGCCCGTCGATGACGAGGTCAGAGCGCACCGGCGGTGCCTCCCCGGTGAAGGTGCGGACCATTTCCAGCACATGGGCGACTTGCAGCCCGTCCAGCGCTCCGGCGGTGCGGATGCGCCCGGCATTCCAGTCCAGGCTGTCGATCCGCAGCGTGGCGCGCTCGACCATCAGCCGCGTCGCGCCCAGCGTGACGCGCTGCGCGTTGGCCGACAGCTGCATCGGCGCCAGCAGCCGCACGCTCAGGTTGCCACGCTCCTCCAGCGTGTCGATGGTGCCGCTCCAGCGGCTGCCGTCCCAACCGCCCCGCCCGGCCAGCGTCAGGTTCAGCGGCCGCTGGCGCAGCTGGCCGACGCCCTTGACATCGAAGGTGTGGGCCGCCTGCGTGCCGTCCAGGCTGACGTCCAGCGTGCGCAGCGTCGCGAGCGGCCCGCGATAGTCGCGCGCCGCCAGGCGCAGCAGCAGCGGTCCCTGCAGGCCGCCGCGCATCTCCGCGCGGCCGCTGGCGCTGGCGACGCGGTGGGGGCCGATCACCAGCGAGCGGGCCTCGTAGTCGCCCGTCACCTGGGGACGCTGCAGCGTGCCGGCGATGTCGGCGTTGATGCTCAGCATGCCGCCGACGCCAAACTTGAGCCGGTCCAGTTGCGGCGCGTCCACGACCAGCCGCAACCGGTCGCCCGGCGCACCGAAGCTGCCGCGCACGTCGGCGCGGTTGCCGGCCATCGACACGGTCGCCTCGCTCGGCAGCAGCCGCTGGCCGGCCAGCCGCACCTTGCCCGCGCCGGTCATCGGCAGCCCGGCGTACTCGCTGTCCTGGATACCGAAGTCCACCGCCACGCGCGGCTCGCCGGCCAGCGTGCCCGAGGCCGTGAAGTCGGCGTTGATCCGGCCCCTGGCCACCTCGGCCAGCCGCGCCGGGTCCAGGTTGGTCAGCTTGCCCTTGAAGCTGAATGCCTGCTGCTCCCTGAGCCCGAGCTTGCCTTCGGCGTGCAGCGTGCCGGGGCCCACGCTGGCGCGCAGCGCGGCCAGCGTCACGTTGTCCGGATCGATGCGGGCATCGGCGAACAGCTTCCATTCGCCGCCGGCCACATCCAGCGCCACGCTCTGCCGGCCGGGCTCCAGCCGCACGATGACCGGCCCCGACAGCTTGACGCTGCGCAGCGCGCCATGGATGGCCTGCGGATCCAGCCGGCGCACGTCCAGATCGAAGCCGCCGCGGCCATCGCGCAGCGCGCCGCTGCCACGGACCTCGCCCTGCGGATCGCCCCGGACGCCGCGCCGCGCGGGCAGTTGCACCACCAGATCGCGCACCGACTGCGCGCCCTCGCTCAGTTCCACATGGGCCCGCACCGATTCCACGGGCAGCCGCTCGGCATCCAGCGGACCGGCCTCATGGTTGCGGACGCTGACATCGCCCGCCACCGTGAGCGGGCCCGCCGCACCGCCGGCGGGCGTCACCGGCCGCAGGTCCGCCTGCACGGACAGACTGGCCTGTGGCGCGGTGGGCACGAAGGCGCGCGGATCGATGCGCTCGCCCTGGACCTGCAGGCGGGTGAAGGGCACCTGGCCGAACGGTGTCACGTCGGCGTTGGCGCGCGCGCGCATCGGGTCGCCGCTGATTTCCGCTTCGACGCGCACGGCTTCCAGCGCGCCACGCGCGGTGGCATTGACGGTGAAGGACTGCTCCTGCCAGTCGCCGCTCAGCAGGGCCTCGGCCGACAGCGGAAACGGCGCCTGCCCGGCGATCTGCGCATTGGCCCGCAGCTTGCCGTAGGGCGTCTGCAGATTGTCGATGCTCAGGCGATGCCGCTCGCCGTCCGAATGCAGCGCGGCGGCAAGGTCGGAAAACACCAGCGGGCTCGCGGTCACCGAAGGCCCCTGCACCAGCGACAGCCGCTGCACGGTCAGCGAATCCACGTCGATGGCCAGCGGCAGCCGCAGCGAATCGGGCATCGTGGCCGGCGCCTTGTCGGGCTGGGGCTCCGATGCCGGCAGGCGGACGTCGACATTGCCCAGCCGCAGCCAGGCCACATGCAGCCGTGCCGGCCCGTCCCCGATGCCCAGCCCCATCGTCCATTTGCCGTCGAGGCGGTCGACCGCCACGCGCATGTCGCCCTGCGCGAAGACCACATCGCGCAGCCGCAGCCCGTTGGCGACCGTGCCGCCGTCGAAGGTGCCGGACAGCGCGCCGGCCGAGAGCCGGGTTGCGATGGACCACAACTGGCGCGTACCGGTCTCGGTGCGCAGTGCCAGCACGACCACCACCACCAACGTCACGACGAGCAGCAGCAGCGCGCCCACCAACCACGCCAGCACCCGGGGCCAGCGCGCGCGGCGCTCCGGCGGCGGTTCGCTGCCCTGGGCGGGAACGGGGGGAATGTCCTGCAGGCTCATGACGGCATGCGCGTGGCGATGGGGGGCGGCGATCCCGGCGTCCGCGGCGGCGAAGCGGTCCCGTGCATCAGAATGCCACCCCCAGCGAAATATGCGGACGAATCTTGCGGTCCTGGATGCCATAGCCGACATCGAGCTGGACCGGACCGACCGGACTGCGCCAGCGCGCGCCGACGCCGACGCCGTGATAGAGCTTCACGCCGTCCAGGTTGTCGGTCGCGGTGCCGGTGTCCCAGAACACCGCGGCGCCCCAGTCGGGCTTGAACCAGTACTGGTATTCGAGGCTGGCCGTGCCCAGGTACTTGGCGGGGAGGACGCTCGCACCCTTGCGCGTGCCGATGGACTGAAAGCCATAGCCCCGGATCGAGTCGGTACCGCCGGCGCGAAAGCGCAGCGAGGCGGGAATCTTCTCGGCGCTGCCGGTGGTGAAGTCGGCGCCCAGTTCCAGGCGGGCAACGATCAGGTCCCGCTTGCGCACCGGGATGAACTGGCGGATCCGGCCATAGGCGCGGAAGAAGGTCTGGTCGGTCAGCAGGCCCTTCATGGCCACGCCCAGCTGCGTGTTGATGACGTTGCCGCGGCGCGGAAACACCGGGTTGTCGACGTCCCGGCGCGTCCAGGAATAGGCCGGCACCAGCGCGCGGCTGAGCTGCTCTGGTTCGCCGAAGGGCTGCAGATGGTCGTAGTAGTAGTCCAGCGACAGCGTGGTGTCGTACTTCTCGCGCGAGCGCGAGCGCTTCAGGCCCGCGCGCCAGCTGGTGATATCGGTGCTTTCGATATCGATGGTGCGGTCGTAGCTGGTGTAGACGCTGTTGCGGTAGGTCTTGCTGTCCGGCGGCATCGCCAGTTCGGCGAACAGATACTGGCGGCTTTGCGCGATGCGGGCCTGCGAGTCGAAGACCCAGGCGCGATTGAACATGTTCAGGTAGGAATAGCGGCCCTCGACCTGGGCGCCGGTGTCCGTGCTGTACCCCACGCCCGACGTGACCCGGTGGGTGGGATATTCGCGCACCTGCACGTTGACCGGCGCGATTACCGTGTCGGGCACCTCCGTCGCCACCGGCTCCCCCAGCTCGACCTGCACATTGGAGAAGTAAGGCTGGTTCTGGACCGCGCGCTGAAGCTCCAGCAGCCGTTCGACGTGGTAGGCCTCGCCGATCGCCAGCGGATTGACGTTGCGGATGATCTGCTCGGGATAGCGCCGCGTGCCGTTCACCTGCAGCGGACCGAGCACGTAGGCAGGACCGCTGGCGTAACGGGCCGTCAGGTCGGCCGCGCGCTCGTCGGGCTCGATGCGCGCCTGCGAGCGCGCCAGTGTCGCGCCGTAGTAGGACGTGCTCTGCAGCGCCACCAGCGCGTCGTCCTTGGCCTTGTCCCAGTCGGCCTGGCGAAAGGGGCGCTCGGGCGGCAGCCCCCAGTTCTCGCGCACCGCGGCCACCTGTTCGGGCGCTTGCGTGGCGGCGGGACCGGTGACGTCGACGTCGACATTGCGGATCAGGGTCCGCGCGCCGGCATCGACGCTGACATACACGATCCGGCCATCGCCCTCGCCCTCCACCCGCACGGTGGTCTGGGGGTCGAACCAGCCTTCGGTGGCGGACAGCGCGCGCACCTGGTCGCCCACCGTTTCCACCATGAAGTTGAACTGGTCGTCGGACAGATCGGCACGCTCCCTGAAACGCGCGATGTCCAGATGCGTCTCCAGCATGTCCTGCAGCGCCTCGGGGGCCTCGACGCGGACCTTGTAGGTGGCCAGCGCGGGCGCGGCCGGCAACAGCGCGAGGATCGCCCACAGCAACGCGGCGGCCAGCCAGCGCTGGCCATGGAGGCGCGGCAACTGCCACGCCGGCGCCCCCGGCGATCCGCCAGGCACCGGACTGCCCTGGCGCGACGAGCGCTTGGTCTCCAATTGGATTCTCATCCGGTCGTTGCTGATGGAGCAAAGTCGCTATTTGACCACAGCCTGCGGCCGGCAAGGCGATTTTGCCGGCGCAAGGAGCCGGCCCGGGCGCCGGACCCCCCTGCCGATACGGTAGAATCGCGGCAGTTTTTCAACCGACTAACGTTCCCGTTGCCATGGCCACCTACGAATCCGATCTGACCCAGTTCCTCAAGGCGCTGAAGCAAGAACGCCCCGCGCTGGAAGCGGAACAGCGCCAGGGCCGTGCCCTGCTGTGGGACAAGGCCCCGATCGACCTGGACGAGCGCCAGCGCGCGGAAGCCTCGCGCGTCGCCCAGAAGCCCTACGTCTACTCGCTGGATTAAGGCGCCCTTGCAGCCAGCCCTCCCGGCACAACGCCGTCCGGCAACCCGAGCATGAATCAGAGCGAGCAGGAAAAGCTCACGCTGGCGGTCGAGCTGCCCAGCGTGGCCCCCGGCATGGACGCCAGCCCGGCCATCGTCGATGGCATGGCATTCGCGCGCCTGTACGGCGAGCCGCTGTTCAAGCTGCCGCAGGACCTGTATATCCCGCCCGATGCGCTGGAGATCTTTCTCGAAGCCTTCGAGGGGCCGCTGGACCTGCTGCTCTATCTGATCCGCAAGCAGAACTTCAACGTCCTGGACATCCCGATGGCCCAGGTCACCCGCCAGTACCTGGCCTACGTCGACGAGATCCGCAAGACCAATCTCGAACTGGCCGCCGAGTACCTGCTGATGGCGGCCATGCTGATCGAGATCAAGTCGCGCATGCTGCTGCCGGTCAAGAAGGCGGACAGCGGCGAGGAAGCCGAGGACCCGCGGGCCGAACTGGTACGCCGGCTGCTGGAATACGAGCAGATGAAGCTCGCCGCGCAGCGCATCGAGCAGGTGCCGCAGCTTGGCCGCGACTTCCTGCGTGCGCAGGTCTATATCGAGCAGAGCCTGGTGCAGCGCTTCCCCGACGTGGAAGTGGTGGACCTGCAGGCGGCGTGGGCCGACGTGCTGAAGCGGGCGAAGCTGAACCAGCACCACAAGATCTCGCGCGAGGAGCTGTCGGTGCGCGAGCATATGAGCCAGATCCTGCGCCGCCTGCAGCACGCGCGCTTCATGGAATTCACCGAGCTGTTCGAGGACGCCATCCGCTCCGGCAAGGGTGTGCCCGTCGTGGTGGTCAACTTCATCGCCATGCTCGAGCTCTCGCGCGAATCCTTGGTGGAGATCACCCAGGCCGAGCCCTATGCGCCGGTCTACGTCCGCCTCGCCTACACGCCGAACTGAGCGCTACCGCACGACGTGGCTCCGGCCGCGCGTCGCCAGTTGAACTACAATCCGCCGACAGCCGGCGCCAGACCGGCTCCTCCTGGTGAGCGTTCACCGCCGGGTCTCTCCTACCACGACAGCACACCCATTCATGAAAGTCATTTCCTCCATCCATGAGTTGCGGGACCAGTTGCGCGGGCAGAACCGCGTGGCCTTCGTACCGACCATGGGCAACCTGCACGAGGGCCATCTGTCGCTGATGCGCCTGGCGCGCCAGCATGGCGATCCGGTCGTGGCGTCCATCTTCGTCAACCGGCTGCAGTTCGGCCCGAACGAGGACTTCGACAAGTATCCGCGCACGCTGCAGGAGGATATCGACAAGCTGCAGAAGGAAGGCGTGTACGTGCTGTTTGCGCCCACCGAGCGCGACATGTATCCGGAGCCGCAGGAATACCGCGTGGAGCCGCCGCACGACCTGGGCGACATCCTCGAAGGCGAATTCCGCCCCGGGTTCTTCAACGGCGTGTGCACGGTGGTGATGAAGCTGTTCTGCTGCGCCCAGCCCCGGGTGGCGGTGTTCGGCAAGAAGGACTACCAGCAGTTGATGATCGTGCGCCGCATGGTCAACCAGTTCTCGCTGCCCATCGACATCGTGCCGGCCGAGACCATCCGCGCCGACGACGGCCTGGCGCTGTCCTCGCGCAACCGCTACCTGTCCCCGGCCGAGCGGGCCGAGGCGCCGGTGCTGTACCAGACGCTGCACCAGGTGCGCGACACCGTGCTGTCCGCGAATGCGGCGAGCACGGAACTGACGGCGGTGGAAGCCGGCGCCGTGGACGCGCTGCGCGCCCGTGGCTGGAAGCCCGACTATGTGTCGATCCGCAAGCGCAGCAACCTGCAGGCGCCCACGCGCGACGAACTGGTCGCCGGCGAGCCGCTGGTGGTGCTGACCGCCGCGCGGCTCGGCGCCACGCGCCTGATCGACAACCTCGAGATTTAGGCCGCACCGCGCCCGCGCGGCTGCGGCCGCGCGGCGCACCGACGACCGGGCGCGCTTCAGCCCTTGCGCGCCCGCGTCCGCCGCAGCGATCGCTGCAGCGTCTTTTCCACGTGGCGGCGATGGCCGCGGCGGCGCTTGAACCAGATCAGCAGCCCGGTTACCGCGAACAGCAGCGGCGCCACGCCGAACACCGAAATGCAGGCGCGCCCCGGCAGGCCGAAGGCTTCGCCGGTGTGCAGCGGGTACAGCCAGTTCAGCAGCGTATCGCCGGCCGGCGCCGTCATCGGATCGCGGGCGCCAAGCCGCATGCCCGTATAGGCATCGAGCCACAGGCGCGTGGCGCCGCTTCCCTGCCTGACCTCGCCCGGCTGACGCAGCCGTATCTCGAACACGTCGTCGGCCCTGCGCGGGAAACTGACCCGGCTGACCGTCGCGGCGGGATAGGCCGCCTGCGCCGCGCGCATGGCCTGCGCCACGTCGAGCTGGCGCGCGCCCGGCTGCGGCGGGGCCGACTGCGGCTTGCCCGGTGGCGACACCGTCAGCACGCTGCTCACCAGCGGCGTCACCCATTTCGGCAGATTCAGATACCAGCCCGAGAACGCGATGGTGGCGAGCACGGGCGCGGCGAACAGCCCCAGCGTGCGATGCGCCGAATAGTTCAGCCGCGACCACGAACCGCCGAAGCCGATGCGAAACGCCAGGCCCACCGACTTGGCGCGCGCCTTGGGCCACCACAGCACGATGCCGGCCAGCACGGTCACGAGCAGCAGCATGCCGGCGATGCCCAGCAGCGTCTTGCCGCTATCGCCGGCCAGCAGGTAGTGGTGCAGGTGGAAGAGGGTCGGCATCAGCAGCGGCCGCGACAGCCCCGGCTCGCCCCACACGCGCTCGCCCTTGATGGCAAGCGTAGCGGGGTCGACCATGACCTGGCGCGAGCGGCCGGCGGGCGCGCCAGGCTCCTTGAGCGGATACCAGGCGACGAAGACTTCGCGCTCGGCCAGCGGCAGGGTCAACAGCTTGGGGCGGCCGTAGTGCGGGTCGGCCACCAGCTTGTCGGTGACGGCCTTGGCCAGCGCCGGCGACACCGGCAGCGGCACCGGCGCCTCGGCCACCAGCAGCGCCGGGTTCAACGCCGCGTCCAGTTCCTCGCGCCATGCGATGACCGTACCGGTCAGTCCAAGCAGCACGAAAAGCGCACCGAACCACAGGCCGATATACAGATGGAGCTTGACGAGGACGAGGCGCAGGCGGCCGGTGACCATGTGAGGGGAGCGAGCGAGGAACCGCGGCCCCGGCGCCGTCTGGCCCGATGCCTCGCCGGATAAGCGGGAAAGCCCGCAGTTTACCAGCAGCGATGTGTCAGTCCCGCGGCGCCGCACCGCCCTGGTGCCACCGCGCGATGCCGGGCACAATGGCGCGTCCCCGTTCCTTGCCAACCCGCATGGCCCCCAACGTCGAACTTGTCTCCGCCGCCCCGCAGGATGCAGCCCGTATCGCCCGTCTGCATGCGGCCAGTTGGCGGGCCAGCTACCGGGGGCAGTTGCCCGACGCTTTCCTGGATGCCGGGGCGGCAGCCGAACGGCTGGCCACATGGGAAGCGCGCATGCGCGGCGCGGAAGGCCCGCTGGAGGCAACCCTTGCGCTGGTCGGCGGCGAACTGGCCGGATTTGCCTGCCTGATGCCGCTGGCGGAGCCCGAACACGGCGTGTATCTGGACAACCTGCACGTGCTGCCGGCATTTCATGGCCATGGCCTGGGCAAACGCCTGCTCGCGCATTGTGCGCAGCGCGCCCAAGCCCTCGCGCCGGGACAACCGCTGTTTCTCTATGTGCTGGAGGGCAACGCCCTGGCACGCGCTTTCTACGGCCGCATGGGCGGCATCGAATCGGCGCCGTTCGACGACGCCTTCGCGCCCGCCGGCGTAGTGGTCACCGTCCGGCGCGTGGTATGGCCGGACGTTCCCGCCCTCGCGGCGCGCTGCTCCGGAGCCTGACCAGCGGGCGTCAGCGCGGCTGCGAGTGCAGCGGCGCGAACAGGGCCTCCAGATCCAGGTGCGCCGTGAGCGTATCGGCAAGCCGCTCGATGGACGCCTCGCGCAGCGCCGCCAGGTCGACGCCGGCGGCGCCCGCCAGGCCCGCCCAGCGCAGCAGCGCACCGCAGGCCTCGGGCTGGTCGAACAGGCCGTGCACATAGGTCGCCATCACCTGCCCGTCGGCGGACAGTGCGCCGTCGTCGCGCCCATCGGAGAGCCGCAGCGCGGGATGCGCCAGCGCCGGCCCGCTCGTCACGCCCATATGGATCTCATAGCCCGACACGGCAGCCTCGCCGCCGGTGTCCGGCGCCAGGCGGCCGCTCACCTGTCGCAGCTGCTTGTCCGGGGCCAGCACGGTGTCGAAGTCCAGCAGACCCAACCCTGCGCTGGTGCCGGCGGCACCCTCGCGGCCGTCGGGATCGGCGACGGTGCGGCCCAGCATCTGCATGCCGCCGCAGATGCCGATCACCTTGCCGCCATAGCGCAGATGGCGGCGGATCGCCGCCTCCCAGCCCTGCTCCCTCAGGAAGGCGAGGTCCGAGCGCACGCTTTTGCTGCCCGGCAGCACGATCAGGTCCGCGGGCGGAATCGGCGCGCCAGGGCCGACGAAGCGCAAGTCCACCGCGGGATGCGCCCGCAGCGCATCGAAATCGGTATGGTTGGAAATGCGCGGCAGCACGGGCACGATCACGCGCAGCGGCTCGCCCGCGGCGCCCTGCGCGCGCGTCTGCGTGCCGACGATGGCGTCCTCGGCATCCAGATGCAGCCCATGCAGATAGGGCAGCACGCCCAGCACCGGCTTGCCGGTGCGCGCCACGAGCCAGTCCAGCCCCGGCTGCAGCAACGCCATGTCGCCGCGGAAGCGGTTGATGATGAAGCCGCGCACGCGCCGGCGCTCCGATTCCGACAGGCAGTCCAGCGTGCCGACCAGATGGGCGAACACGCCGCCCCGGTCGATATCGGCGACGAGCACCACGGGGCAGTCCACCGCCTCGGCGAACCCCATGTTGGCGATATCGCGCTTGCGCAGGTTGATCTCGGCCGGGCTGCCGGCGCCTTCCACCATCACCACGTCGTAGGCGGCCGACAGCCGCGCGTGCGAGGCCAGCACCGCCTGCATCGCCACGGGCTTGTAGGCGTGATAGGCGCGTGCGTCCAGGTCCAGCCGCGCCCGGCCGTGGATGATGATCTGGGCGCCGGTGTCGCTGCTGGGCTTGAGCAGCACGGGATTCATGTCGGTATGCGGCGCGAGCCGCGCGGCCTGCGCCTGCAGCGCCTGGGCCCGGCCGATCTCGCCGCCGTCGGCGGTGACCGCGCTGTTCAGCGCCATGTTCTGCGGCTTGAAGGGCGCCACCGCGATACCGGCGCGCGCGAGGATCCGGCACAAGCCCGCGACCACGGTGCTTTTGCCCGCATCCGACGTGGTGCCCTGCACCATCAGCGTTCCGCGCAGGGCGGGCAGGCGGGCGGCTGGCGCCGCATCGGCCGGGACGCGCGGCATTGTGTCGTTGGCTTCGTTTCGCATCGCGGGATTATCGCACCCGCCCCGCAATGCAGGCTGGCGCGATATGGCTCGGCCGCTACAATAGCCGGATGGAATCCACGGCCCCCGACACCGATACCACCCTGCCCGGCGCGCCGACCGCGCAAGCCAAGCCGGCCCCGCAACCCGTCGCGGATGCTCCGGCGCGGCTGCTGACGCTGGTGCTGGGCGGGGCGCGATCCGGCAAGAGCCATTTCGCCGAGCAGCTCGCCACCGACTATGCCGCGGCCACGGGCGGGCCCGTCACCTATATCGCCACGGCGTACGACGCCGACCAGGCCGACGAGGAAATGCAGCTGCGCATCGCCCTGCACCGCGCGCGCCGCCCCGCCGAATGGCATCTGGTGGAGGAGCCCGTGCACCTGGCCGACGCCATCTATGCCAACGCCCGCCATAACGGCTGCGTGCTGGTGGACTGCGTCACGCTGTGGCTGAACAACCTGATCTTCACCGAAGGCCGCGACTATCCGGAACACGGCCTGATCACGCCGCCACCGGCCTTTACCGAGGAGATCGACGCGTTGCTGACGGCACTGCCCACGGTGCCCGGCCATGTGATCCTCGTGTCCAACGAAATCGGCTTCGGCGTGGTGCCCATGGGCAATATCACGCGCTTCTACGTGGACGAGCTCGGCCGCCTGAACCAGAAGCTGGCCGCGGCCGCTGACTGCGTGCGCCTGCTGGTCGCGGGCATACCGGTACCCGTCAAGGGCCCCGACTTCGCATGATGACGCTGTCGTGGACGGCCTGCGCGAGCGCCGCGCTGGCCGGCGTGCTGCTGGACCGCTGGCTCGGCGAGCCGCGCCGCTGGCATCCGCTGGTGGGCTTCGGCCGCATCGCCGCGGCCGTGGAGCGGCGGCTCAACGCGCCGCGCGCGCAGGCCCGCCCGGTCGCGCTGCAACGCACCGCCGGCGTGCTCGGCTGGAGCGCGCTGGTGCTGGCGCCGGCCGCGCTGGCCGCCTGGCTGGTGCATGCGGCCGGCACGGTGCACCCCGCGCTCGCCTGGATGCTTCACGCCGTGGCGCTGTACCTGGCGCTGGGCGCCCGCAGCCTGACCCAGCATATCGAACCGATTGCAGCCGCGCTGATGCGCGGCGACCTGGCTCGCGCGCGCGAGCTCACCGCGCGCATCGTCTCGCGCGACACCGCGGACGCCGATGCGCAGGCGCTGGCCCGCGCGGCCTGCGAGTCCGCGCTGGAAAACGGCAACGACGCGGTGTTCGGCGCGCTGTTCTGGTTCGCCGTCGGGGGCGCGCCCGCGGTGGTCGCCTACCGGCTCGCCAATACGCTCGATGCGATGTGGGGCTACCGCACGCCGCGCCTGCTGCATTTCGGCTGGGCGGCGGCGCGCCTGGACGATCTGCTGAACGTGATCCCTGCCCGGCTGACCGCGCTGTCCTACGCGGCGCTGGGCTCCACCGCGCAGGCCATGCGCTGCTGGCGCGAACAGGCGCCGCTGTGGTCCAGTCCGAACGCGGGTCCCGTGATGGCCGCGGGCGCGGGCGCGGTGGGCGTCGCGCTGGGCGGGCGGGCCCGCTATCACGGCGAATGGGAAGACCGGCCGCCGCTGGGCATGGGTAGCGCGCCGGGCGCGGCCGACATCCTCGCTTGCCTGCGGCTGGTGCATCGCACGCTGTGGCTCTGGCTCGCGGTGCTCGCGCTGGCCGCCCTGGTGGCACAACTGGCCCGCCTGCCGCTCTGAATCCCTCGCTTCCACGATGAACGCTCCGATCCGCCACGGCGGCAACCTGCTCGCGGCCGTACGCCGGTATGGCCGCCCCGTCGAGGGCTGGCTGGACCTGTCCACCGGCATCAACCCGGAAGGCTATCCCGTGCCCGCGCTGCCCGCGGCGGCATGGCAGCGCCTGCCCGAAGAGGACGACGGCCTGGCCGAGATCGCGGCGCTGTCCTACGGCGCCGCGCGGGCCCTGCCGGTGGCCGGCTCGCAGGCCGCGATCCGCACCCTGCCAGCGCTGCTGGCGCCCGGCCGCGTGGGCGTCGCCACGCTCGGATACAGCGAATATGCCCCGGCCTTCGCCGCGTCCGGCCATTGCGTCGTGCCGCTGGCCGAACGCGACTTCGCGCCGCAGCGGCTGAGCGGCTTGGCCGACGATCTGGACCATCTGGTCGTGGTCAACCCCAACAATCCCACCGGGCGCGAATTGCCGGCGCCGGCCCTGCTCGACTGCCATCGCCGGCTAGCCGCGCGCGGCGGCACGCTGCTGGTCGACGAAGCCTTCGCCGACTGCGCGCCGGACGCGTCGCTGGCGGCGCACAGCATGCTGGACGGGCTCGTGGTGCTGCGCTCGCTGGGCAAGTTCTATGGCCTCGCGGGCGTGCGCTGCGGCTTCGTGCTGGCCGCGCCGCCGTTGCTTGGCGAGCTGGCGCAGCGGCTGGGGCACTGGACGGTGTCCGGCCCGGCCCGCGCGGTGGCACGTATCGCGCTGGCCGATACCGGCTGGCAGCAAGCCACAAGGGCGCGCTTGCATGCTTGCAGCACCCGCCTGGGCGCCCTGCTGCGCGACCATGGCCTGGCGCCTGTCATGCAACCCTTGTTCGCCTGGGTGCAGCACCCGCAGGCGCCGGCGCTGCACGAGGCGCTGGCGCACGCCGGCGTATGGACGCGCCTGTTCGACGCGCCGCCCGTGGCGGACGAGGTCGGCGTGCCCAGCCTGCGTCTTGGCCTGCCGCCCGACAGCGATGACGCCTGGCGCCGCCTCGCCGACGCGCTGGCCGGCGCCCTCGATTCCCTTCCTTCGCAACCCTCCTGAATGCCCCCGATGCCCACCGCGCGCACGCCGTCGTCCGCCTTCCAGTCCCTGCTGACAGCCCTCGCCCTCGCCCTTGCCGGCGCCACCGCATCCGGCGGCGCCCACGCGGCGGTCTCCGTGATCGACGATGCCGGCCAGACCATCACGCTGCCGCAGCCGGCGCGCCGCATCGTGTCGCTGGCGCCCCATGTCACCGAGATGCTGTACGCCGCGGGCGCGGGCGACCGCATCGTGGGCACCGTGGCCTATAGCGACTACCCGCCCGCGGCGCGCGAGATTCCGCGCGTGGGCGACAACAAGGCGCTGGACCTCGAACGCATCGCCGCGCTCAAGCCCGACCTGATCGTGGTCTGGCGCCACGGCAACGCGCAGAAGCAGACCGACCGGCTGCGCGCGCTGGGCCTGCCGCTGTTCCTCAGCGAACCGCGCAAGCTGGAGGCCATCGCCGAAAACATCGAGAAGCTGGGCACGCTGACCGGCACGGAAGAGCCGGCACGCAGGGCCGCGCAGTCCTTCCGCGGCGAGGTGGCCGCGCTGCGGGCCAGCTACGCCGGACGCGCGCCGGTGACGGTGTTCTACCAGGTATGGCAGCAACCGCTGATGACGCTCAACGGCCAGCATCTGGTCAGCGACATGCTGGCGCTGTGCGGCGGGCGCAATCTGTTCTCCAACGAATCGCTGCTGGTGCCGACGGTGTCGGTGGAGGCGGTGGTGGCGGGCAATCCCGAGGTGCTGCTCACGCCCAGCATGGGCGCCACGCGCTCGGACCGGCCGCTGCCGGACTTCGCCATGTGGGAGCGCTGGAAGCAGATGACGGCGGTGGCGCGCGGCAACCTGTTCAGCATCGACGGGGATCTGGTCAACCGCGCGGGACCGCGCGCGGTGCTGGGCGCGCAACGCATCTGCCAGGACCTGGAAGTCGCGCGCGGCAGGCGGCCGGCGCGCTGAGCGGGTCGATCGCGCCGCGCCTCAGCGGCGCCGCTTCAGCCCTCGCGGTTCCACCACAGCATCTGCGGCGCATGGCCGCCCAGCCGAAAGCCGCAGGTCGCGCCCCAGCCGAGGCGCCACCCGGTGGTCACCGCCAGCGGAATGCCGAGCCAGTGCGCGGCCAGCATGCGGATCGGGCCGGCATGCCCGACCACCCAGAGACATTGCGCCGACGCGGCCGGCAGCGCATCGGCCCATTCGCCGATGCGGGCCATGCCTTGCGCGGCCGACTCGCCGCCATGCGGACGGGCGCCGAGCAGGTCCGCCGCCCACGCGTCCAGTTGTTCCCGCGGCACGGCATCCCAGGCGAGCCCTTCCCACGCGCCGAAGTCCAGCTCGCACAGGCGGGCATCGGTTTGCACGGGGGGCACGCGAGAGGTGCCCGCCCGCGCATCGGCCAGCGCGTTCGCCAACAGGCGCGCGGTGTCGCGTGCCCGCGCCGCGGTGCTGGCGACGATGCGGTCCGGGGTGGCCGTACCGGCCGCGGCGAGCATGCGCGCCGGCGCTGGCCAGACCGGCTGCACCAGCGGGGCGTCCAGCCTGCCATAGCAGAGTCCATCCGCAACCTCGGGCCGCGCATGGCGGATCAGGACCACATCCATGCCGCCGCCACCAGATAGATCAGCAGTTCCGCCAGTTGCTGCGCCATGCCCAGGCAGTCCCCGGTATATCCGCCGATGCGGCGCACGAAATAGCGCCCCAGCGCGAGCCACAGCGCGACAAGCGCGGCCACGGTGGCCACGGCGAACCAGGGCGACACCGCCACCAGCGGCAGCACCCCGAAGGCCGCCACCAGCGCGAGGCCGCCCGCGGACAGGCGCTGCGCCACCGGCTTGGCCTTGCCTTCGGCGCGCACATAGTCGAGCACCGCCAGATACGACACGGCCATCGCCCGGCTGGCCGCATGGGCGGCGATCAGCACCAGCACCACTTCGCGCAGGCTGCCACGGCCCGCGATCGTCAGCAACAGCTGCCATTTGAGCAGCAGCGCCATCACCAGCGCGATGGCGCCGAACGCGCCGACGCGCGAGTCGTGCATGATCCGCAGCACGTCCTCGCGCTGCCACGCACCGCCGAAGGCATCGACGCAGTCGGCCAGGCCGTCCTCGTGGAAGGCACCGGTCAGCAGCAGCGTGGCAATCATGCCGAGCGCGACGGCCACACCCGGCGGCCAGAACAGCCACGCGGCAAGCGTGACCAGCGCCGCGGCGGCGCCGACGAAGAAACCGACGAGCGGGAAATACCGCGCCGCGGCATGCAGGTAGTGCGGCGCGAAGCCGACCCAGCGCGGGACCGGCACGCGGGTGAAATAGCCCACCGCGGTCAGGAAATAGCGCAGCTCGTCCAACGCGCGGTGGCCCCGCTCGCGCATGCCGCGGTCGTGGTCGCTCATGCCGATGCCGTGCTGACGCCGGCCCTGCTGAACGTGGCCATCTCGCGCAGGAAGGCGGCCGCGGAGGCCACCAGCGGATAGGCCAGCGCCGCACCGGAGCCCTCGCCCAGGCGCAGGTCCAGCGCGAGCAGCGGCCGGGCCTCGAAATGCGCCAGCAGGGCCCGGTGGCCGTGTTCGTGCGAGCAATGCGAGAACACGCAATAGTCGAGCACGCGCGCATCGAGCCGTTGCGCGACCAGCAGCGCGGCCGACGCGATAAAGCCGTCGACGAGGATCACCATGCGGCTGGCCGCGGCAGCCAGGAAGGCTCCGGCCATCATCGCGATCTCGAAGCCGCCCAGCGCCGCCAGCGCATCGAGCGGCGCCGTCGCATCGGCATGGCGCGCCATCGCCCGTGCGAGCACGGCGTGCTTGCGCTCGAGGCCGGCATCGTCCAGGCCGGTGCCGCGGCCGATGCACTGGTCCAGCGGGATGCCCGCGAGCCGGCTGGCCAGGCACGCCGCCGCTGACGTATTGGCAATGCCCATCTCGCCGAAGCCGATGACGTTGGTGCCCTGCGCGCGGTGCCAGTCCACCCGCGCCATGCCAGCGACAAGCGCCGCGCGCGCCTGCTCGGGCGTCATGGCGGGCGCCTCGGCGAAGTTGCGCGTGCCGGGCCCGATCCGGCAGTCGATCAGGCCCGGCGACGGCGGCAAGGCGGTACGCACGCCGGCATCGACCACTTCCAGCGCGAGCCCGTGCTGGCGCGAGAACACGTTGATCGCCGCGCCGCCGGCCAGGAAGTTCAGCACCATCTGCGCGGTGACCTCGGCAGGAAAGGCGCTCACGCCCGCATCGGCCACGCCATGATCGGCGGCGAACACGATCAGCGCCGGGCGCTCCAGCCGCGGCTGCGCGGTACCGAGGATCATGCCGACGCGCAGGGCCAGATCTTCGAGCTGGCCGAGCGCGCCGAGCGGCTTGGTCTTGTCGTCGATGGCGGCCTGCAGCACGGGGCGCAGGGCGGGATCGAGGGGAGCGATGTGCGGAAGTTGCATGGCGGCGTGCGTTGTAATTCGGAGCGGGAAGACGGCGCAGTGTAGCGGTGGCGTGCGTGCGCCTCGCTACATCTCCACGCCGCGCTGCGCCTTGATGCCCTGCTGGAAGGCATGCTTGACCGGCGTCATCTCCGTGACCGTGTCGGCGGCCTCGATCAGCGCGGGCGGCGCGCCGCGGCCCGTGATCACCACGTGCTGCATCGGCGGGCGCGCGCGCAGGTCAGCCACGACCTTGTCCACATCGAGATAGTGCAGCTTCAGCGCGATATTCAGTTCGTCCAGCAGCACCAGCCCGACGGCGGGATCGCGCAGCAACCCGCACGCGACTTCCCATGCGGCCTCGGCCTTGGCCACGTCGCGCGCGCGGTCCTGCGTTTCCCACGTATAGCCCTCGCCCATCACGTGAAAGGCGCACTGCTCGGGGAAGCGGCGCAGGAACATTTCCTCGCCGCTGGGAAAGGCGCCCTTGATGAACTGCACCACGCCGGCCCGCATGCCGTGGCCCAGTGCCCGTATCACCATGCCGAAGCCTGAACTGGACTTGCCCTTGCCATTGCCGGTGGTGATCACGATCACGCCGCGCTCGTCCTGGGCGGCGGCGATCTTGGCGTCCACCACTTCCTTCTTGCGCGCCATGCGCGCCTTGTGGCGCGCGTCGCGCTCGGAATCTGCGGAAGGGAGGGTGCCGTCGGGGTCAGTCATCTGGGATATCCGTGGAGGTGGGGCCATTGGCGACCAGCGCGGTATGCAAGCCATCGCTGACGCTGACGATGGGTGTGCGCAGGGCGCGCGAGCAATGCGCCGGTGTGAGGACCTGCGCGGCGGGGCCGTGCAGGCAGTGGGCGTCCTCGCTCATCAGCAAGGCATGGGTGGCGTAGCGCCGCGCGAGGTTCAGGTCGTGCAGGATCAGCACGATGGCGTGGCGGCCGGCGCGCGCCAGGCGCGACAGCGATTCGAGGACCATGATCTGGTGCCGCAGGTCCAGGTGGGCCAGCGGCTCGTCCAGCAGCATCAGCGGCGCCTGTTGCGCCAGCATCGCCGCGAGCGAGACGCGCTGGCGCTCGCCGCCGGAGAGGTTCAGCACGTCGCGTTCGGCCAGCGCATCCAGATCGAGTTCGCGCGTCACCGCCGCGACCACCGCGTCGTCGCGGCCGCCGCTCCAGCCCCAGCCCGACAGGTGCGGATGGCGGCCCACCGCGACCGCGTCGCGCACCCGCATCGAGAAGGTGTCGTGCACGGCCTGGGGCAAGAACGCGCGGCGCAGCGCCAGCGCGGCGGGCGCGAGGCGCGCCAGTGGCTCGCCGTCCAGGTGTGCGGCGCCGCCTTCCGGCGCGCGCAGCCCGGCCATGACGGCCATCAGTGTCGACTTGCCGACGCCATTGGGGCCCACCACACACCAAAGCTGCCCTGCCCGAATCGTCAGGTCCAGTCCGTCGACGAGGCGCCGCGCGCCGGCCTGCAGCCGCAGGCCGCGCAGGGACAGCTCGGGGCACGACACGGCAGGCGTCGCCCAGTCGGCCGGCGCGTTCATCGCGGCCTCCGCAACAGCAGGAAAAGAAAGGTCGGTACGCCCAGCAGCGCCGTGATGACACCGACCGGCAACTGCGCGGGCGCGATCACCGTGCGGGCGATCAGGTCGGCCAGCATCAGCAGCGTGCCGCCCAGCAGCGCCGAGGCCGGCAGCAGCATGCGCTGATCGTTGCCCCACGCGAGCCGCACCAGATGCGGCACCACCAGGCCGACGAAGCCCACCGAACCGGCAGTGGTGATCGCCACCGCGATGGCGAGCGACGCGAGCACGAAGACGGCCAGCCGCACGCGGCCCACGCGCACGCCCAGGGACTGCGCGACCGTCTCGCCGAGCAGCATCACATTGAGGGCGCGCGCCATCGGCATCACCAGCGCGACGACCACGGCCAGCGTGGCGAGCGCCGGCACGTAGCTGGCGGTGCCGCCGAGGTCGCCGGTCAGCCAGAACAGCATGCCGCGCAGCCGCGCTTCGGGGGCGATGCTCAGAATGAGGGTAATGATTGCGCTCCAGCCCGCGGCCAGGATCACGCCCGTCAGCAGCAGCCGCGAGCCGGCCTCATGATGGCCGCCCTGCACCTGCGGATGCAACAGGTCACGGCGCGCCAGCGTGGCGACCAGCACCATCGACGCCAGGGCGCCGCCGGCTGCGCCGGCCTGCACCGTCCACAGCGGCCACATCATCAGCATCGCGGTCAGCGCGCCGGTGGCCGCCCCGCCCGACACGCCCAGCACATACGGCTCGGCCAGCGGATTGCGCAGCAGCACCTGCATCAGCGCGCCGGCGAGCGCCAGCAGGCCGCCGCAGCCGAATGCCGCCGCGGCCCGGGGCAGGCGCAGCTCGCGCACGATGGCGGCCGCGGTATCGATGTTGTCGGCCCCCGCGCCGCCGAGCGCCTGCCACAGCTGCGGCCAGGTCAGCGCCACGCTGCCCACCGCCAGCGACAGCAGGAACACCGCGGCGCCGGCGGCGGCGAGCACCGACCAGATGGCGAGGGCACGCCGCACCTGCGCGCCCCCATGCATCGTGCCGGTGGTCATCGCGCGACCCGCCCTAGCGCTGGCGCCAGCCGAGCGTGATGAAGCCGGCGCGCCCCTGCGTGTTGTACGGATAGGCGAGCTGGTAGTCCTTGTCGAACACGTTCTCCACGCGGGCGGCGATAAACCATTGCTTGTCGATGTTGTAGCGGGCGTTGAGGTTGACGATACCGTATCCGCCCAGCGTGCGGTTGCCGGTATCGATGCGCTCGGAGGAAACGATCCACTGCCCGCCCACGCGGAAGCTGCCGATATCGCGGCCGATATCGAGCGCCGCATGGCGGCGCGCGCGCCGCACCAGCTGCGAGCCGTTCTGCTCGTTGACCGGGTTCTGGAACGTCACGCTGGCGCCCACGTCGGTACCGAGCAGCCTGGCGCGCCACGACGCCTCGATGCCTTCGACCTTGGCACGATCGACGTTCTCCGCCAGGTACAGGCCGCTGGCCTGCTGCACGGAGTTGATCAGGTTGGTGTAGCGCGTGCGGAAGGCCGTCACGCGCAGCAGGCCCGCGCCCTCGGTGTCGTACTGCGCGCCGAACTCGAACGATTTCGCGCGCTCGGGCTGCAGCCCCGGCTGCCCATAGCCCGGGAAATACAGCTCGTTGAAGGTCGGCGCGCGGAACGCGTTGCTGGCGTTGGCGATCAGCTTCAGCGCGCTGGTCACGTGATAGCCGTAGGCGGCGAAATAGCTGCCCTTGTCGCCGAAGTCCGAGTAGTGGTCGTTGCGCAGGTTCAGCTGCAGCTGGTGTTTGCCGAAGCGGGCGTCATAGCCGCCGAACACCGACACCACGTTGCGGTTTGGCGCCTGGTAGCTGCTGGAGGCGAACTCCTGCTGCACGTATTCGGCGCCGAACAGCAGCTGTTGCGCCGGGGTCAGCGCATATTCGTTCTGCCAGGTGTACTGGCGCGTGCGCGTCTTGAACAGGCTGTCGAAGTTGCCGTTGCGGGTGTTCTCGCTGCTGTCCTCGCTCTGGGCGATCTTGAAATGGGTGCTCCAGTCGTCCGTCAGCTTGCCATTGAGAAAGGCGCTCAGCGTATAGAGCTCGCTGTCCATCCACCACTCGTCGGTCGGCCGGCCGGCGGTGCTGTCGTAGGACAGCTCGCTCTTCGAGTAGTACGCGGTAACGCCGGCATCCCAGCCAGGGGCGAAGCGATGCTTCAGCTGACCCGATACGCTCTTGTTCTCGTACGGATTGTCGTTCGGGTTGGCGCGCGGCTGCTGGCGCGTGTTGACCGCGGAGAAGCCGTCGGTCTTGAACACCGAGCCCGTCACGTTGAACGAGGTATCGCCCACCTGGCCGCCATAGCCGACCGTGCCCTGGCGAGTATTGTCGCTGCCGTATTCGATCTGCGCGTTGGCCGCGGGCGGCTTGCCGGCTCCGCTCTTGGTGAAGATCTGCACGACGCCGCCGATCGCGTCGGAGCCGTAGAGGGCCGACACATTGCCGCGCACCACCTCGATACGGTCGATCTCGTCCGGCAGGATATTGGCCAGCTGCGCGGTGCCGCTGCTGGCCGAGGCGATGCGCACGCCGTCGATCAGGATCAGCGTCTGGTTCGAGTTGGCGCCGCGCATGAACAGGCTCGTGTTGGCGCCCATGCCGCCATTGGCGGCGAACTCCACGCCGGCCTGCGTGCGCAGCAGCGAACGCAGGTCTGGCGCCTGCGAATCGACGATGTCCTGCTGCGTCACCACGGTGGTATGAGGCAGCGCTTCGGTGATGCTCTGTTCGGTCCGGCTGGCGCTGACCACCACGGGGGCGAGCGAGGCCGCCGGGGCCGTCGACTGGCCGTACGCCACGGACATGGGAAGGACAAGGCTGGCGCAGGCGAGCGCAGCCGCGATGGGGCGCAGCGCCGGCATGGCCGGGTTGCTGTGCCTCAGGGACGATGAGTGCATGATGCAGGAGACGGATGGGATAGCCTGGCCCGTTCCCCCGCGGGCCGTCTGGCGATGCAGCGTGCCGGCAGCGTGAGCTGGCGCGGCATGCCCGCGTTCAGGCCGGTATCCGGGCTGGCGATCGAAGCCGCCCGCCTTCCCGGACCGTGCGGTCCAGTGGCTTGTGGGCGGCCTTGCGCGCATTGCGTCGCGAATCGCTTACCGTTGCGGGGGCAGCACAGGTTGGCCCGGCCCCGCGCGCGCGGCGGTTTCCGGCTCCCTGTTTCCCGTTGAACTGCTCACCCCAGGCGGGGTGGGCGAGCACCTGAAACGTGCGCGAGTGTAGGCAGTTTGCCCGCGTGCGTCAACGGACACTGCGCAGCGATCGGGAGGGACAACGCGCCAACGTGGCGCACGCCATGCAACTTCGGCGGGAATGGGCTGTCAGACCCCCCTTGCCGCTTGGGTATCGCAGCGCTTCGGCTAGAATCCCGATACTTGACACCTTCTGAACATCGACAGGCTCTATGCTGACCGAACTCGAACAACTCGCCGCCAAGATCGGACGCGTGCTGCACCACGCCGATACGCTGGCGGCGGAGAACCAGCGGCTGCGCGACGAGATCGATCGCCTGCGCGCGGAAGCGGCGCAGTTGCGCAGCGACCGCGAGGCCATGGCCGCGGACCGCGAGCTGCTCAATATCAAGATCGAAGAGGCGCAGCTGCGCATCCAGTCGATCCTGGACAAGCTGCCCACCGCCAGCGACGCCCGTCAGCTGGACCTGCTCGGCGAGGGCGAGGCCGCCGAGCGCGCGAACGGCGACCAGCGCGCCCCCGGAGAACACGCATGAGCAACACCAAGCAAGTCGAAGTGAATATCTCGGGCCAGGCCTACCGCTTCGCCATCGCGCCCGAGAACGAAGCCGCGCTGCTGGAGGCGGTGGCGCTGGTGGACGAACAGATGACCCGCCACAAGTCCGGCCCCGCCGCCAAGGGCGTGGAGCGGGTTGCGGTGATGGCGGCGATCAGCCTGGCGTCCGAGCTGCTGGCGGTCAAGCGCAAGCAGCGCGAGGACGGCGCGATTCCCGTCGACGCGGTGCGCGCGCGCATTCGCGAACTCAACGACCGTGCCGATGAAGCCCTGCGCCAGTATGCCCATGTGGGCACCGGCGCCCCGCAGTCGCAGGCCTGAAGACAGTGTCCGCGCGGGGCGCGCGAGACCGATATGTCGGGTCTTGATATGTCGGATCGCGCCCCCAAGTGAAGCCCATGCCGCCGCCGTATGCAAAATGTAACGGCCCGGCGCGGTGGCTTGGTTGGCCGAGCCTCGCGGTGTATAGTGTAGCCAGACTGCACGGCGCCCCTGACAGGGTGCATGAAGTAAGCAGTTGACAGGTCGGGTTATCGCGCCCGGCCGCCGTTTCATCCCATCCTTACCGAAACGGCAAACGTCTGACATCCCTCGTGGTGGACCTATCCGGCAAGGCCGGAAAGACCTGATCCGCGATGCCTGGAGCGTCAGACGTTTGACAGTTTCCCTGCCTGGTTCGTCAGGATCATTACTCCTTGAACCGATATGCAAAGCATGGTGCGGGATTATGCCGTGTGGGCGAGCGCGTCGCGCCACTCAAAGCCTTCGGGCTCCCTGAGTGAGTGATGTACCCGAAATGCGGCTTCCGCAGCCACTCTGAACCTCACTTGGGTTCAGGACGCCGATCCAGCGGCCGAGGCGGGGACCCCCTAAAAGGGCGGTGGTTTCACGACCATCGCCCTTTTTCTTTGTCGCCGCGTCGTTTGTTCGCCTTGTGCATTCCTCCCCATGCGTCATGAGCCGATCCTCCGCCCCGTCCACCTCGTCCACCCCTGAAGGCCGGCAGTACTGGCTGATGAAGTCCGAGCCCGACGAGGCCAGCATCGATACCCTGGCCGAACGCGGCACCCTGCCCTGGACCGGGGTGCGCAACTACCAGGCGCGCAACTTCATGCGCGATGCGATGCGCATCGGCGACGGGGTGCTCTTCTACCATTCGTCGTGCCCGCAGCCGGGCATCGCGGGCATTGCCGAGGTCTGCTCCGCGCCCTATCCCGATCCCACCCAGTTCGACCCCAAGAGCCCCTACCACGACGCGGCCTCCAGGCGCGACGCACCGCGCTGGGTGCTCGTCGATGTGCGCTTCGTCGCCAAGACGCCGCTGATCTCGCTGGCGGACCTGCGCGAACACGCGGAACTGGCCGACATGGTGGTCCTGCGCCGTGGCAACCGGCTGTCGATCACGCCAGTGACGCCCGCCGAATGGCGCTTCATCACCGAGCGGCTCGCAGGCTGACGCCCTCGCCCCCATTCCAACAACAACGCGATACACGCAAGCCGCAACGCATGAGCCTCTACCTGATTCCCGCATTGCTTCTTCTGGGCGCCTTCACGGGCTTTGCCGCCGGCCTGCTAGGCGTAGGCGGCGGCATGCTGATGGTGCCCTTTCTGACGCTGCTGTTCACGGCGATGGACTTTCCGCATGACGCCATCGTGCATATGGCGATCGCGACGTCGATGGCCACCATCCTGTTCACCTCGATGTCCTCCGTGCGGGCCCATCACAAGCGCGGCGCGGTGCGCTGGCGCATCGTGCTGGCGTTGGCACCCGGGATCCTGCTCGGCGGGCTGATCGGCGGCGGCGCGGTGTTCGCGGCGCTCAAGACGGGCTGGCTGTCGCTGCTGTTCGCGATCTTCGTCGGCTTCTCGGCCTGGCAGATGATGCGCAACAAGAAGCCGAAGCCCGGTCGGCAGCTGCCCGGCATGGCCGGCATGTTCGGCACGGGCTCGTTTATCGGCTTCCTGTCCAGCCTCGTGGGCGCGGGCGGCGGCTTCATCTCCGTGCCGTTCATGGCATGGTGCAACGTGCCCATCCACAACGCGGTGGCCACCTCGGCCGCGCTCGGCTTCCCGATCGCGCTCGCGAGCGTCGTGGGCTACGTCTGGAGCGGGCTGCAGCAAAGCGGACTGCCGCCCTTCTCGCTGGGCTATGTCTTCCTTCCCGCGCTGGGCGTGATCGCCGTGGCCAGCGTGCTCACCGCGCCGCTGGGCGCGCGCACCGCGCACGGCATGGACGTGGGCCAGTTGCGCCGGGTCTTCGCCATGCTGCTGTTCTCGCTGGCGGCGTACATGCTGTGGAAGGCCTGGCAGTCCTTCTGAGCGGCCCTGCGGCGCCGGCGGACCGCTAACATGCCGATACAAGCCCGCGCGTGCACGATGGAACCCTCGTGGCGCGAAGGCGTCTGACAGCCATCACATTGATCGGGAGATTTTCGATGAAACAACTGCTTGCCGCGACGCTGCTCGGCACCACCGCATTGGCCGCCTCGGCCCAGGGAGGCCCCGGCCCGATGCACGAGGGCTGGCAGCCGCCCGCGGGTGTGCTGTCGCTGTCCGCGGATGCGATGGCCGAGGTGCCGACCGACGTGGTGCGTGTCACGCTCGCGGCCGAGCAGGAAGGGGCCGAACCCGGCGCCATCTCGTCGTCGCTGTCGACCAAGGCACAGCAGGTCATCGCGCAGGCCAGGCGCACCAGCGGCATCCAGGCCGAGTCCGGCGGCTTCACGATCTTCCCCAGCACCGACAAGAACGGCCGCATCAGCACCTGGCGCGGCCGCGCCGAAGTCATCCTCGAGTCGCGCGACTTCGCCGCGGTCTCGAAGCTGGCCGGCCAGCTCGCCAACCAGATGCAGGTGCAGAACATCGGCTTCTCGCTGTCGCGCGAGGCCCGCCAGGCCGCCGAGGCCAAGCTGACCGAGCAGGCCGTGGCCAGCTTCCGCGACAAGGCGCAGACCACCACCAAGCTGTTTGGCTACGGCAGCTATACCATCCGCAACGTGCAGGTCGGCGGTGTCGGCGCGGTACCGCCGCAGCCGCGCATGTACGCCGCGAAGGCCATGATGGCAGAGGCCGCACCGGTGCCGATCGAAGGCGGCAAGGCGCAGGTCACCGTGTCGGTCAACGGCTCCGTGCAGATGCTCAAGTAAGACGGCGATCGCCCCGGGCCGCGCGGCCCGGGGCGCCACGGTTTCCCGTCGTTCAGAGCGCGGCGAACTGCTCGCGCAACACGTTCTTCTGCACCTTCCCCATCGCATTGCGCGGCAGTTCCGGCACCACGTGGATGCGCTTGGGTACCTTGAAGTTGGCGATGCGGTGCTTGAGCGTACCGATCAGCGCCGTTTCATCCAGCGATGCATCGGGCTTGCCCACCACCACGGCGACCACGGCCTCGCCGAAATCCGGGTGCGGCACACCGATCACCGCGCTCTCCACCACCCCCGGCATCTCATCGATGAAGCTCTCGATCTCCTTCGGGTAGACGTTGTAGCCGCCCGAGATGATCAGATCCTTGCTGCGCCCGACGATGGTCAGGTAGTCGTCCGGCACCTTGCGCTCGCCCGCCTGGCTGACGATGGCGCCCCCGAAGCGGCCCACGTCGCCCGTCTTGAACCAGCCGTCGGCGGTGAACTCTTCCTTCGTCTTCTCCGGCATGCGCCAGTAGCCCTTGAACACATTGGGCCCCTTGACCTCGACATTGCCGATCTCGCCCGGCGCGCACGGCTTGCCGTCGCCATCGACCACGCGCACCGACACGCCCGGCAACGGGCGGCCTACCGTGCCGCCGATGCGCTCGCCCTGCGAGGTGTCGTAGGGGTTCGATACCAGCATCACCGTCTCGCTCATGCCGTAGCGCTCGAGGATGGTGTGCCCGCTGCGCTCGCGGAAGGCGTCGAACGTCTCCAGCAGCAGCGGCGCCGATCCCGAGACGAACAGCCGCATGTTGCGGCAGGTGTCGTGATAGAAGCGCGGGTCCTGCAGCATGCGCACGTAGTAGGTGGGCACGCCCATCATCACGGTGGAGCGCGGCAGGAAGCGCAGCAGCTGCGGCATGTCGAGCTTGGGCATCCAGATCATCTTGGCACCGGCCAGCAGCGCGCCATGGGAGGCCACGAACAGGCCGTGCACATGGAAGATCGGCAGCATGTGCAGCAGCACGTCGTCGCTGCGCCAGCCCCACGCCTCGTGCAGTGTCAGCGCGTTCGAGGCGAGGTTGCGGTGCGTCAGCATCGCGCCCTTGCTGCGGCCGGTGGTGCCCGAGGTGTACAGGATGGCCGCGAGATCGTCGTCGTTGCGCGGCACCGTGGCGAAGGTATCGGGCTGCGCCGCGGCCTGTTCCAGCAGCGAGCCGGTGCGGTTCTCGTCCAGCGTGAAGACGTGGGCGGTGCCATGGCGGGCCGCCACCTTGGCGACCCACGGCTCGTTCCTGCTGCCGCACACGATGACCGACGGCTCGGCATTGCCGATGAAGTAGTCGATCTCGGCTTCCTGGTACGCCGTGTTCAGCGGCAGGTAGACGTAGCCGGCGCGCAGCGTGGCCAAATAGAGGAACAGCGCCTCGGGCGACTTCTCGACCTGGACCGCCACGCGCGCGCCCTCGGGCAGCTTCAGCGAGGCCAGCAGGTTCGCCATCTTGGCGGTGGCGCGATCCAGATCGTCCCAGCTGTAGTACAGCTCGTCATGCGTCTCGATACAGCAGTTGCCACGGTCTTCGGGGAAGCGGCTTTCGAACAGGGCGAACAGATTGGCGTTCATGGTCCGGATCAGGAAGGAATAAGCGGATAAGGGGAAAGCGGATAAGGGAAAGCGGATGCGGGGCGTGGGCGCGCGGCGCCTATTCCCCGCGGAATTTCGGTGGGCGGCGCGCCAGGAACGCGGCGACGCCCTCGGCATGGTCGGCGCTCCCGGCATAGGCGAAGTGCGCGGACAGTTCGGCCTCGGTCAACGGCGGCACGGCGGGCGACAGCCTGCGGATGGTGGCCTTGTTGATGCGCGCGGCAAGCGGCGCGCCCGCGGCGATGCGCCGCATGGTCGCCCCGACTTCCCCGGCCAGCGCGGCGGGCGGCACCACGCGCGTCAGCAGGCCCTTCTCGCGCGCCTCGGCGGCATCGAACACGCGGCCTTCGAGCAGGATTTCCAGCGTGGTCGCGCGCCCGGCGAGCGCGAGCAGACCCTGCAGCTCGCCCGGCGCCATCGGAAAGCCGAGCCGATTGATCGGCACGCCGAAGCGGCAGTCGTCGGCGGCGATGCGCATGTCGCACTGGCTGGCGATCTCCAGCCCGCCACCGACGCAGACGCCCTCGATCATCGCAACCGTCGGGTGCGGGCAATCGGCCACCGCCGCCAGCGCCGGTGCGATGGTCTCGACGTGATAGCGGCGCACCGCCGCGGCATCGCCGCGCTCCTGCGGAAACTCGGCGATGTCGGCGCCGGCGGCGAAGTTGCCGCCGGCGCCGCGCAACACCACGCCGCGCAGCGACGTGTCTGCCGCCAGCCCGGCGAAGGTCTGCGCCAGCGCGCGCCACATCGCCGCAGAGATGGCGTTGAGCTTGCCGGGGTTGGACAACGTCACCCAGGCGATCTCGCCATCGCGCTCCAGCGCGATGGTGCCGCTCATGGCCGCGCCCCGGCGAAGCGGGACGACGATGCGCGGGAAGCGAAGGAAGCGCGCATGGGCATCAGTCCATCTTCGCGCCGGAGTCCTGCACCACCTGTGCCCAGCGCTTGAGTTCGGCGCGCTGGAACTGCGCGAACTGGTCGGGCGTGAAGCGCGGGGTCTCCGAACCGTTGGTCAGCCAGATCTGCTTCATCTCGGGCGAGTTCAGCGCCTTGTCGACTTCGGCGTAGAGCTTGTCGCTGATTTCCTTGGGCGTGCCCTTGGGCACCCACATCGCGTACCACGTCGACACCTCATAGCCCGGAACGCCCGCTTCGGCCGCCGTCGGCACGTTGGGGAACGCGGGCGAGCGCTTGTTCGAGGCCACCGCCAGCGCCTTGATGCGGCCCGAGCGGATGTGCTGCGCCGACGAGCCCAGCCCGTCGAAGACCAGGTCGACCTGGCCGGCGATCAGGTCCGACAGCGCGGGACCGGCGCCCTTGTACGGGATATGCGTGATGAACGTCTTGGTCTGGATCTTGAACAGTTCGCCCGCCAGATGGTGCGAGGAGCCGTTGCCGGCCGATCCGTAGTTCAGCTTGCCGGGATTCTTCTTGGCGAAGGCGATCAGTTCCTGCAGCGTGTTGGCCTGCACCTTGGTGGGATTGGCGACCACCACCTGCGGCGGCTGCGCGATCACGGTGATGGGAACGAAGTCCTTCTCGATGTCGTAGTCGAGCTTCTTGTAGAACGAGGGCGCGATCACATGGTGGGCGCCGCCGATGAAGATGGTGTAGCCGTCCGGCGCGGCCTTGGCGGCCAGGCTTGCGCCCACGGTGCCGCCGGCGCCGCCGCGGTTGTCGATGACGAACTGCTTGCCCAATTGCTTGGACAGCTGCGCGGTCAGCGGCCGGGCGAAGGCGTCGGTGCCGCCGCCCGCGGGGAACGGCACGATGACCGTAACGGGCTTGGACGGCCAGGTATCGGCGTGCGCGGCAGGGGCCACGGCGGCGATGCCGGCCAGCAGGCCCGATGCGAGCGCGCAGGCGCGCACGGCCGAACGGATGTGACGATGCATGGTGTGTCTCCTTTTTTCTGTTTGTCGGTCCATCGGACCTTGTTGGCAGGCCTCGCGAACCCGCCTTGTCAACTTTGCGGCATGGCGCCGCTCCCCTCGTTGCACTGCTAACACCACTTCCACGAACACAACGGCACGGGCACCCCTCCCGTCGACGGGCGCCCGCCCGATGCCGCCGCCCGCTAGGACAGCAGCTTGGCGACGGCGCGGCTCATGCGCGGATTGCCCTCGCCCAGCCGTGCCAGATTGTCGTCCAGCGCTTCTGGCGCGTAAAGATAGTTGACCATCATGCCGCAGGACTGCGCGCGGCCCTTGGTGGAGAGGTCCGCGGCCCAGTTCAGCCGCTCCACGCAGGCGCCATTGCCCAGATGGAAGCGCGCCACCGGATCCGCCGGCAAGGCGCCGCTGCGCTCGCGCACGAGAAAGTGGGCGGCCAGCGCGAGGCCGGTGTCGCGCACCAGCGCCTCGTCCGCGCCGCCAGCGTCCGCACCCAGCGCGGACAGCCATTCCGACGCGGTGGCCGGCGCGCCCGCCTCGCGTTCGCCCCAGCGCTGCAGGCGCTTCTCGCCCACGACGCGCTCGATGGTGCCTTTGTCCTGCTTGCGCAGCCAGTCGGCAAAACCCGGGATAGGCGACAGCGTGGCGAACTGCTTGAGCTTGGGGAATTCCCGCTGCAGTTCCTCGATGACGCGCTTGAGCAGGAAGTTGCCGAAGCTCACGCCGCGCAAACCCGGCTGCGTGTTGGAGATCGAGTAGAAGATCGCCCATTTGACGCGGCGCAGGTCTTCGACGGGCGCGGCTTCGTCCAGCAGCGCATGCACGTTGGCGGCCATCTCGGGCACGAACGCCACCTCGACGAAGATCAGCGGCTCGCGCGGCATGCGGGGATGGAAGAACGCGTAGCAGCGCCGGTCCGAGTCGAGCCGGTTGCGCAGGTCGGCCCACGAGGCGATCTCGTGCACCGCCTCGTAGCGGATCAGCTTTTCCAGCAGCGAGGCGGGCGAATCCCAGGTGATCGGCTGCAGTTCGAGCAGGCCGACGTCGAACCAGTTGGAGAACAGCGCCTCGAGGTCGTCGTCGAGCGCGCGCAGCCCCGGCACGCGCTTGTGCCAGCGCTGCATGTCGGCGCGCAGATGGATGAGGAAATGCAGGCCGCAGGCGCTGTGGGGCCCCTTGGCGTGCTGTCCCGCGAAGCGCTTGAAGAAGCGGATGCGGGCGTTGGACAGCGCCTGCGACAGGCCGGTGGCCCGGCCGCCCTTGCCGTGTTCGGCGGCGGCGCCTTCGGTCCGCTCGCCGTCCTCTCCACCGCTATTGGCAACCTCGGCCAGCACGCCGAGCATCGCCTGGCGCGTGGCCTCGTCCGCCGCTTCGTATTCCGCGCGCCATGCCTGCGCCGCGGCGTTGGCGGCGCTGTCGGTCAGGCGCGCATCGAAGCACTGGCGCAGCTGCTCGCGATGGCGGCGCGCCACCCGTGCCGGCAGCGGCGAGGCGCCTTCCTTGCCCGCGGGCGCCGCGCCCTTGGCGGCCGGGGTGCCTGCGGCCACGTCGGCGTCGTTCTTGCGGCCGAACCAGCGGCCGACGCGGGCCAGAAACGTCGCGTTGGCCGGCCCCGTCGCGGATTCGCTCGCACCAAGCGGTGCACTCACTTTTTGTTCGCCGGTATCAAAGGTCATCATGAAGACACGCTGTCCAAAGGGGTTGCCACGGTTGCTCGAAACATTGCCGCATCCAGCGGATGCCGGCGGTCAGCCAACGGTCATGCGCATCGCTCATGCGCCGTCGGCCTGTGTGCCGCCGTCGCCCGCCGCCAGCCGCAGGCGCCTGCGCGCGGGCCGGACCGCATCCGGCGCGTCCTGTTGCCGCGCGGCACGGTCCAGGTCCTTCAGCGCGCCGCGCTGGCGCAGCAGATGCGTTTTCATCATCGCCTCGGCGCCCTCCGGATCGTGCGCCTTCAGCGCGGCGAATACCGACAGGTGTTCGGCGCACGATTCCGCGATGCGCCCGGGCAGCTGCAGGCTCTTGTGGCGCGACAGCCGCAGCACCTTGCGCAGGTCGCCGATCAGGCCCGACAGCCAGCGATTGCCGGCCAGGCGCTGGATGGCCTCGTGGATCTGGTAGTTGGTTTCGTAGTAGGCGTCGATATCGCCGGCGCGGGCGTAGTCCGCCAGCTGGCGGTGCAGGCCGTCGAGCATGTCGAGGTCCTGCTCGGTCGCGTTGCGCGCGGCCTCGTAGGCGCAGCGGCCTTCGAGCAGCGCCATCAGCGGAAAGATGTCGTCGAGATCCTCTTCGGACAGCTCGTTGACGAAGCAGCCGCGGCGCGGTTCGAGCCGCACCAGGCCTTCGGCGGCCAGGACTTTCAACGCTTCGCGCAGCGGGGTGCGGGAGATGCCGAGGCTATCGGCCAGGGCAACTTCGTCGATCCAGGCGCCGGGCACGAGGGTGTGCTCGTCGATCATGGCGCGCAGCCGGTCGGCGACTTCGAGATACAGCGCTTGCTGGACGATTCGCATGGTGCCTCCGGGAAAGGATGCGACCGCGTCGGCACGTCCGGCCAGACAGTCCTGCCGGCGGCGTGGCGCGGTAATTCATAATTATGAATAACGCGAACGTTGGCAAGGACTTTTGATGCTGCAGGGCGGCATGGCGCACACAGCCGGCGCGCCGCGCCCCGGAAAGCGTCCTACGAGGCCTGCAGCAGGATGCGGCGGGCGCGTTCCAGCACCGGGCGGTCGACCATCTTGCCGTCGACCGCGACCGCCGCGCCCTTCGCCTGCGCCGCGGCGTCGACGATGCGCCGTGCCCACGCCTGCTCCTCGCCGCTGGGCGACAGGGCCGTATGCACGCCCGCCACCTGGGCGGGATGGATCAGCAGCTTGGCGCCGAAGCCGAACCCGCGCGCGCGCCGGGTTTCGGCCTCCAGCGCGGCGGCGTCGCCCAGCGCGGTACAGACGCCGTCCACCGGCGCGGGCAGGCCGGCCGCCCGCGAATGCAGCACCAGCCGGCTGCGGAAATAGTGCAGCGGCTCGCCTTCGTCGGCCACGTCGAGGTCGAACATCAGGTCGATGCTGCCGAACAGCAGTCTGGCTACACCGGGCGCGGCGGCCAGCTCGCGCAGCGTGGCAAAGCCGGCGGCGGTCTCCAGCAGCGGATGCACGCGGGCCGCGGGCAGGCGCTGGTGCAGCGCACGCACGCCAGCCGCCTCGGCCTTGGGCAGCACCAGGCTGTGGACGCCCTGCGACGCGCACCATTGCAGGTCGCCCTCGTGGTACGAGGCGTCGGCCGCATTGATGCGCACCAGCAACTCCACCCCTGCCTGCGAGGCCCGAGTGCAAAGGTCCGCCCACGGCGCGGCGAGCGCCTGGCGTGCGCCCGCCTTGTCGTCCGGGGCGACGGCGTCCTCGAAATCGACGATCACGGCCTCCGCGCCGCTGTCGATGGCCTTGCCGACGCGTTCCGGCCGGTTCGCCGGCACGAACAGATAGCTGCGGGGCAGGCGTTGCATGGCATCCATGGCCGTCTCCTCGGATCTCAGATCGCGCCGGCGTCGCGCAGCGCCCGCACCTGGCCGGATGTACAGCCCAGCTCCGCCAGAATGGCCTCCGTGTGCTCGCCGACCGCGGGCACCGGATCCATGCGCGCGTCCTTCATCCCCGGCGGCAGCAGCGCCGGAATGGTGCCGGCGGGCGTGCCGACGTGGCGCCAGCGCGAGCGCGCCGCGAGCTGCGGGTGGGCCCACACGTCCGCCATGGTATTGACGCGGGCATTGGCGATGCGGGCCGCATCCAGCCGCGCGATGACGTCTTCCGCGCTGAAGCGGGCAAACGCCTCGACGATGCGCGCACGCAGGCTGTCGCGGTTGGTGTTGCGCAGGCTGTTGCTGGCGTAGTCCGGATGGGTGGCCAGCGCCGGGTCTTCGAGCACGGTCTGGCAGAACACATTCCACTCGCGCTCGTTCTGCAAGCCCAGCATCACGGTCTTGCCGTCGCCGGTGGGGAACGGGCCGTAGGGGTAGATCGTGGCGTGGGCCGCGCCGGCGCGCGGCGGCGGCTCGGCGCCCTGGTAGGCGTAGTACATCGGGAAACTCATCCACTCGACCATCGATTCGAGCATCGAGATGTCGATCTGCTTGCCCCGGCCCGTCTGGCCGCGCTCGATCAGCGCGGCGAGGATATTGCTGTAGGCGTACATGCCGGCGGCGATATCGGCGACCGAGGCGCCCGCCTTGGCGCCCTCCTCCGCCGTGCCCGTCACCGACACGAAGCCCGACTCGCTCTGCACCAGCAGGTCATAGGCCTTCTTGTCGCGATAGGGGCCGTCGTCGCCGTAGCCGGAGATATCGCAGACGATCAGGCGCGGATAGCGCTCCGACAGGCTGGCGTAGTCCAGCCCCAGCCGAGCCGCGGCCCCCGGCGCGAGGTTCTGCACCAGGACGTCGGCGCGCGCGAGCAGCGCTTCCATCACCGGCTTCGCGCCGGGCTCCTTGACGTCCAGCGTGAGGCTTTCCTTCGAGCGGTTGGTCCAGACGAAGTGCGACGACAGGCCGTTCACGCGGCTGTCGTAGGCACGGGCGAAGTCGCCCACGCCCGGGCGCTCGATCTTGATCACCCGCGCGCCCAGATCGGCGAGCTGGCGGGTACAGAACGGCGCGGCGATGGCCTGTTCGAGGGAGACGACGGTGATGCCTTGCAATGGAAGGGACATGGCGAAGGATTGGCGAAGGATGGCGACACGGTCAATCTACTCGCCCGCCACGGCGATGTGAAATAGGCGATGGGTAGCCGCCCATAAGTAGAATGCATACCTTAGCGGATCACGCGCTCGCTGCCTCCCGCGACCGCGCCGATCCGACCGCTCCTGCAAGGACACCGATATGGACCTGCGCGCCATGCGCTACTTCGTCGCGATCGTCGATCATGGCAGCCTGACACGGGCCGCCGAAGTGGTCTGCGTCGCCCAACCCGCGCTAAGCCAGCAGCTGGCGGCGCTGGAAGCGGAACTTGGCGTGCCGCTGGTGCATCGCGGCGCCAAGGGGGTCAAGCCCACGGAGGCCGGCAAGACGCTGTACCGCCATGCCCGCACCATCCTCAAGCAGGTGGAAATCGCCGGCGCCGACGTGCGCGTGGCCGGCGCCGATGTCTCCGGCGCGGTGGCGATCGGCCTGCCGACCACGGCCGCCGCCGCCTTCGGCATGGCGCTGATCCGCGCGGTGCGTGAGCGCTATCCGCGCGTGCGGCTGCAACTGTTCGAAAGCATGAGCGGCTATATCTCCGAGCTGCTGAACAACAACCGGCTCGACTTCGCCATTCTCTTTCGCGACACGCCGTCGCGCGCGGTGGAGCCCGAGCCGCTGGCCAGCGAATCGCTGTACCTGATCGGCAACCCGCCGGGCGCGGCAACCGGCGCCTCCCGCCGGCGCGCGGCGAAGTCCGAAGGCGAGCCGACCATTGCGCTGAAGGCCCTCGACGGCGTACCGCTGGTGCTGCCCAGCGGCTCGCAGGGGCTGCGGGAGGTGGTGGAGCGCAGCTTCGCCAAGGCGGGCATTACGCTCGATGTGGTGGCCGATCTCGATTCGCTGCCCTTCCTGCTGGCGTCGGTGCGCGAGGGGCTGGCCTGCACCGTGCTCCCGGCCTCGTCGGTGGCGGAACCGGACACGGCCATGCCGCGCCGGCTGATCGTTCCCGAGCTGCGCCGCACGCTGTCCCTGTGCTGGCCGCGCGCGCTGCCACGCACCGCGGCCGCCGAGGCGGTGGCCGACATCCTGCGCGAGATCGTCGCCGCCCGCATCGCCGAGGGCGGTTCGCTCAAGGCGCCGCCCCCGCTGCGTCCCGCGGCGCTGGAATAAGTGCCGCTTATGCCCATAGTCGGCGATTGAATTTCCGCCGGCTCGGGTGCTTGTGTAGAGTCCAGCCATCCAGGGGACCGCTCCGGGCGACGAGCGTCGCGGCGGCCGACACTGGCTCATCAGGAGACACCATGCAACGCACCCGTCATGCCCTGGCCGGCATCGCCTCGGCCCTGGCACTGCTGTCCGCGGCCGGCGCCGCCCACGCGGACACCTGGCCGTCCAAACCCATCCAGATGATCGTGCCGCAGGCGCCCGGCGGCACCAACGATATCGTCGCACGCCTGGTGGCCGCGGACCTGTCGCAGCGCCTCGGCCAGCAGGTGGTGGTGGAGAACCGCCCGGGAGCGGGCGGCAATATCGGCACACAGGCCGCCGCGCGGGCAAAGCCCGACGGCTATACGCTGCTGATGACGATCAGCAGTTCGCAGGCCATCAATCCCTCGCTGTACCGCTCGGTGCCGTTCGATCCGGTCAAGGACTTCGAGCCCATCGCGCCGGTGGCGAGCGTGCCCAACGTGCTGGTGGTCAACCCCGCGTTCCAGGCCAAGACCCTGCCCGAACTGATCGGCATGGCCAAGGCCAAGCCCGGCGAATACCGCTACGCGTCGGCCGGCAACGGCACGCTGAACCACCTGCTCGGCGAGATGCTGAACAGCATGGCGGGCATCCAGCTCGAACACGTACCGTACAAGGGGGTGGCGCCCGCGCTCAACGATGTGCTGGGCAACCAGGTGCCCATGGCCTTTGCCAGCCTGCCGTCGGTGCTGGCCCATATCAAGGCCGGCAAGGTGCGCGCACTGGGCGTCAGTTCCGCGAAGCGTTCGCCCTTCGCGCCGGACATTCCGGCCATCGGGGAGACGGTGCCGGGCTACAGCGGCGACCTGTGGGTCGCGCTGTTCGCGGTCAAGGGCACGCCGAAGGAAGTCACCGAGAAACTGTCGCAGACCATGCAGTCCGCGCTGGCCGACAAGGGGCTGCGCGACAAGCTGGCCGCTCAGGGCGCGGAGGTCATGAGCGGGTCGCCGCAGCAATTGGCGGCCCTGCTCAAGGCCGACATCGACAAGTGGGCGAAGATCGTCAAGAGCTCCGGCGCGCAGGTGGACTAAGGATCGGCGTGCGCCGCGCTTACGCCGCGACGCGCGGCTCGCGCCGGTACGCCCACCACATCATGCCGATCCCCGCGGCGATCATCGGCAGGCTCAGCCACTGGCCCATCGAGAAGTTCATCGCCAGCAGGCCGAGGAAGTTGTCCGGCTCGCGCGCGAACTCGGCCAGGAAGCGGAACGTGCCATAGCCGACCAGGAACAGGCCCGACACCGCGCCCATCGGGCGCGGCTTGCGTGCGAACAGCCACAGCAGGATGAACAGCAGCACGCCTTCGCCCGCGAACTGGTAGAGCTGCGAGGGATGGCGCGGAATATTGTCGGCGGCCTGCGGAAAGATCATGCCCCACGGCACGTCGGTGGGCCGGCCCCACAGCTCGCCGTTGATGAAGTTTCCGAGGCGCCCGGCGGCCAGGCCGCATGGAATCATCGGCGCGATGAAGTCGGTGACCTCCATCCAGTGCCGGCGGCGCAGCCGCGCGAACAGCCACATCGCGATGACCACGCCGAGAAAGCCACCGTGGAACGCCATGCCGCCTTCCCACAGCTTGAAGATCTCCATCGGGTGCGAGAGGTAGTACGCCGGCTTGTAGAACAGCACGTAGCCGAGCCGCCCGCCGAGGATCACGCCCAGCACGCCGAAGAACAGCAGATCGTCCAGGTCCTTCGCCGACCAGCCCTGCGCGACCATCTGCGGCTGGCGGATACGCAGCCGGCCGAAGCCCAGGAACATCAGGAAGCCGGCCAGGTACATCAGGCCGTACCAGCGGATGGCCAGCGGGCCCAGGTGGATGGCGACCGGGTCGAAGTTCGGATGAATCAGCATAGTTGTGCCAGGGTCAGCGATGCAATGAGGGTTGGGAAGGGACGCGACGCGATTCGTCGTGCATGGAAGCGGCCAGTGGTTCGGCCGGGGCTCAGCCTGTGGCGTCGCGTCGCCGCCTGCCCGGCGTGGGCACGGCACCGCGCTCGGCCGCCAGCGTCGATGCGATGCCGATGAACGAGCGCAGCACCGGGCCGGGACCATCCGCGCCGCCTTCGCGCCATGCGAGCCCCGTTTCGATATCGGGCGCGGCATCGCGCAGCGGCAGGTACGACACGCCGGTACGGCGCAGGTTGCACAGCGACGCGGGCACCAGCGCCACGCCCATGCCGGCCGAGACCAGGCTGACGATGGTCTGCATCTGGATGGCCTCCTGGCCGATGGTCGGCACCAGGCCGTCGCGCGCATAGTAGCCCGTAATGATGTCATAAAACGCCGGCGCGCTTCGACGCGGGAAGATGATCAGCGGCGCCTCGGCGACGTCCCGCAGCGATACGGGCCCGGCCTGCGCGTCGCTCGCGCGGGCCTTGCCGCGCGGCGCAGTGGTCCCCGGCGGCCGCCATCCCTCGGGCACCGCGAGCACCAGCGGCTCGCGCACCAGCGGCAGGTAGGACAGCCCAGGCGGCATCGTGGGCAGCTGTGGCCGGATCACGAGTCCGGCGTCGATGGTGCCCTCGATCAACGCCTCGAACTGGACGTCGCTGGTCGCCTCGCGCAGTTGCAGTTCGACATCGGGATGGTCGGCGCGAAAGCGCCGCAGCAGGTCCGGCAGGATGCCGTAATCGGCGGTGCTGACGAAGGCCAGCGACAGCGTGCCGGCATCGCCGCGGGCAAAACGCTGCGCAAGTTCCGGCAAGGCGGCCGCATCCGCCAGCACGCGGCGCACCTCGGGCAGCCATTGCCGACCCGCCGGGGTCAACGCGACCGAACGGCGCGTGCGGGCGAACAGCCGCACGCCGATTTCCTCCTCCAGCGCCTGGATCTGCTGCGACAGCGGCGGCTGCGTCATCGCCAGGCGCTGCGCCGCGCGGCCGAAATGCAGTTCCTCCGCGACGGTGACGAAATAGCGTAGCTGGCGCAGGTCCATTGGAGTGGGTGTTATTCGTGAAACATCTCAATAAGCCACGAATAATATATTTGACACACCAAAACGCAAGGGGCATTCTGGCGGCCACAAATATCGTGGCGCGCGACCGCACCGGCATTCCCCGGCGCCGGCCCGCGGCCCACCGTCCCCCCGGAGATTCCCATGGCATTCAACAAACGTTCCCAGCACATCACGCAAGGCGTGGCGCGCTCGCCCAACCGCTCGATGTACTACGCGCTGGGCTACAAGAAGGAAGACTTCGACAAGCCCATGGTGGGCATCGCCAACGGGCACTCCACCATCACGCCCTGCAACGCCGGCCTGCAGCGCCTGGCCGACGCCGCCGTCGACGCGATCAAGTCGTCCGGCGCCAATCCGCAGATCTTCGGCACGCCGACGATCTCGGACGGCATGTCGATGGGCACCGAGGGCATGAAGTATTCCCTGATCTCGCGCGAAGTCATCGCCGACTGCATCGAGACCGCCGCGCAGGGGCAGTGGATGGACGGCGTGGTGGTGATCGGCGGCTGCGACAAGAACATGCCGGGTGGCATGATCGCGCTGGCCCGCACCAACGTGCCGGGCATCTACGTCTATGGCGGCACCATCAAGCCGGGCAACTGGAAGGGCAAGGACCTGACCATCGTCTCGTCGTTCGAGGCCGTGGGCGAATTCACCGCGGGCCGCATGAGCGCGGAGGACTTCGAGGGCGTGGAGAAGAACGCCTGCCCGTCGACCGGTTCCTGCGGCGGCATGTACACGGCCAACACGATGAGCTCGTCGTTCGAGGCGCTCGGCATGTCGCTGCTGTACTCGTCGACCATGGCCAACCCCGACCAGGAGAAGGTCGACAGCGCGGCGGAATCGGCGCGCGTGCTGGTCGAAGCCATCAAGAACGACATCAAGCCGCGCGACATCATCACGCGCAAGTCCATCGAGAACGCCGTGTCGCTGATCATGGCCACCGGCGGCTCGACCAACGCGGTGCTGCACTTCCTGGCCATCGCGCACGCGGCCGAAGTGGAATGGACGATCGACGACTTCGAGCGCATCCGCCGCAAGGTGCCGGTGATCTGCAACCTCAAGCCGTCGGGCCAGTACGTGGCCACCGACCTGCACCGCGCCGGCGGCATTCCGCAAGTGCTCAAGATCCTGCTGAACGCGGGCCTGCTGCATGGCGATTGCCTGACCATCACCGGCCGCACGCTGGCCGAGGAACTCGAAGGCGTGCCCGACCAGCCGCGCGCCGACCAGGACGTGATCATGCCGATCGAGAAGGCGCTCTACAAGGAAGGCCATCTGGCCATCCTGAAGGGCAACCTGGCCGAGGAAGGCGCGGTCGCCAAGATTACCGGCCTGAAGAATCCGGTCATCACCGGACCGGCCCGCGTGTTCGAGGACGAGGAAAGCGCGATGAACGCGATCCTGGCCGACAAGATCAACGCCGGCGACGTGCTGGTGCTGCGCTATCTGGGACCGAAGGGCGGCCCCGGCATGCCGGAAATGCTGGCGCCGACGTCCGCCATCATCGGCAAGGGGCTCGGCGAGTCGGTCGGCTTCATCACCGATGGCCGCTTCTCGGGCGGCACCTGGGGCATGGTCGTGGGACACGTCGCGCCCGAAGCGGCTGTGGGCGGCACCATCGCGCTGGTGCAGGAAGGCGACTCGATCACCATCGATGCGCACAAGCTGGTGCTGCAGCTGAACGTCAGCGACGAGGAACTGGCCAAGCGCCGCGCGGCATGGAAGGCGCCGGCACCGCGCTATACGCGTGGGGTGCTGGCGAAGTTCTCGAAGCTGGCGTCGACGGCGAGCAAGGGGGCGGTGACGGATTGAGGTTCGGTTCGCGCGGTCTGCGCTGACATGACAAGGCCCGCAACCGCGGGCCTTTTTTCTGGTCAGGCGAAATGTCTGGCACCGCGGGCCACGATCAGCTTTGGCCCGGGTCCCGCTCTATCTCTTCCAGCGTCGCATCCAGCCACTCCACCAGCCGCGCCTCCAGCGCCCGGCTCAGTTCATTGGCGATCTGCGTGGCCAGGGGCGCGAGCCGCTCCTGCAGCGCCGCTTCGGTCTGCGCCTGCACCAGCGGCGGCCATTCGGTGCGAAAGCGCATCATCACGCGGGCCAGCAGTTCGGAGCGGACGGCGCGCAGATCTTCCTCGGTCGCAGCTGCCAGCGGATCAGCCTGCCCGGCAGGCTCGCCTTGCGCCTGCAACTGCCCGGCGTCGTCCTCCGGCACGGCAGCTGTCCGCTCGTCGGCGTAGGCCGGCAGCGGCCCGGACCCGTCGTGCGCCGGCGCCGGCTGGGCGTCGGCCGGCCCGCCCGGCAATTCGAACACCTCGGTCAGCACCGGAATGCTGTCGTTGGCATCGGGACGTGGAATCACCCGCGACGTGGTGCGTTCGGTCATGCCGCGCCTCCCTGCCCCGCGGGCTGCGCGATATCGTGATGCGCCAGCGGATAGCCGCGCTCGCGGTACATCTTGTAGCGCTCGCGCCCTGCCGCACGGTCGTCCGGGTCGGCGCCCACCACCTCGATCATCCGCTCGAAGCTGGCGAACTGCACGGGCGGCTGCCGGCGCAGATTGATCAGCAGCGCGTGGTGGGGCACCTCGTCCAGCGTTTCCGCCAGCACGATCGGCGTGACGGCCGCATTGGCGCTGCCGGCGGCGCAGTGCGGCAGGAAGTCCAGCGGCGAGAACGTCCATAGCCGCGCATCGAGCTCGGCAAGCTGCGCCGCCTCGCCGTGCACCACCATCTTCTGCCCCGCGCCGTAGGCCTTGCGCACCAGGCGGCAGACATAGGCCAGCTTGTCGGGGACATTGCTATGGAAGTCGATGCGCGTCATGGCAGCCTCCGCCTCAGGCGGCGCGATCCATCAGGAACTGGGTCAGGAGCGGCACCGGACGGCCGGTGGCGCCCTTGGCCGCGCCGCTCTTCCACGCCGTGCCCGCGATATCCAGGTGGGCCCAGTCGTAGCTGGCGGTGTAGCGCGCCAGGAAGCAGGCCGCGGTCACGCTGCCGGCCGGACGGCCGCCGATATTGGCCATATCGGCGAAGTTCGACTTCAGCTGGTCCTGGTATTCGTCGTCCAGCGGCAGGCGCCAGGCGGTGTCCATCGCCTTGCGGCCCGCGGCCAGCAGCTGGTCGGCCAGCGCGTCGCTGCGGGCGTAGAGGCCGCTGTTCACATGGCCGAGCGCGATGATGCAGGCGCCCGTCAGCGTGGCCACGTCGATCACCGCAGCCGGCTTGAAGCGCTCGACATAGGTCAGCGCATCGCACAGGATCAGGCGCCCTTCCGCGTCGGTGTTCAGGATCTCGATGGTCTGGCCCGACATGCTGGTCACCACGTCGCCCGGCTTGGTGGCCGTGCCGCTGGGCATGTTCTCGCAGGTGGGGACCACGGCAATGACGTTCTGCTTCAGGCCCATCTCGGCCACGGCCTGCAGCGTGCCAAGTACCGAGGCAGCGCCGCACATGTCGTATTTCATCTCGTCCATGCCCTCGCCCGGCTTGAGCGAGATGCCGCCGGTATCGAAGGTGATGCCCTTGCCGACCAGCACCACCGGGGCCTGCTTGGCGCCGGCGCCGTCATAGCGCAGCACGATGAACTGCGGCGGCTCGACCGCGCCCTTGGTCACGGCGAGGAACGCGCCCATCTTCAGCGCCTCGATCTGCTTGCGGCCCAGCACCTCGATCTTGAGCTTGTGGCGCTTGGCGATATCGCGCGCGGTATCGGCAAGGTAAGTCGGCGTGCAGATATTGGAAGGCAGGTTGCCCAGGTCCTTGGCCAGCTCCATGCCGTTGGCGATGGCCACGCCGCGCACCACCGCCTGCGCGGCGGCCTTGGCCTCGGCCGTATCCACGGCCAGTACGACCTTGCGCAGGCCCAGCGGCTTGTCGTTGCCCTTGCCGTTGCCGTTGCCGTTGCGCTTGAGCTCCGGATGGCGCTCGAGCAGGCGGTAGCCGGCCTCGCGGATCAGCGTGATGGTGGTGACCAGGCGGGCGGCGTCGCCGGCGGCCGCGCCGGGCTGCGAGGCCGGGGCCAGGCACCACAGCACGCTCGCGGCGCGGGTCACGGCCAGGCCGCGCAGGGCGGTACGCACGCTCTCGGCGAACGCCTTGTCGCCGAACTCCGCTTCCTTGCCCAGGCCGACCAGCAACACGCGGGCGGCGCCCACGCCGGCGACCTCGTGCAGCATCAGGTGGGTGCCGCGCTTGCCTTCGAAGTCGCCGAGCTTGATCAGCCTCGCCACCAAGCCCTTGGTCGCGGCGTCCAGCGCCTTGGCGACACCGGCCAGACTCTGGCCCTCGAACAGTCCCACCACCAGGCAGTCCGTCTTGGTCGCCAGGAAACCATTTTGGCCGGCTTTGCTCAAATCAAGGGCTTTTGTGCTAAATTCCATCGCGCTTCCTTCGGGGCTTGTTCACAACGAAAGCCCCCATTATCCGCGATTTTGATTCGCGAACTTTTGGCTTCACTTCGGCAGCGCCCGGCCGCCGCTGGTCCGCGATGCTGACGCTCGCCAGCCACCGTCAGCAGTCACTCACCGGCGCCCGCCCCGCCCTCGCCGGCAGACAGCCCGGATACGACATCGCATGATCTTTCAACAAGCCTTGCGTCGCGAGCTCGCCTACACCGCCGGCGCGGTGTTCCTGGTCATGCTGACTTTCATGCTGACCTCGCTCGTGATCCGCATTCTGGGCATGGCGGCCACCGGCCGCGCCAGCCCCAACGACGTCCTGATGCTGATCGGCCTCGCCGCGCTCGGGTATCTGTCGATCCTTCTGTGCGCGACGCTGTTCATCTCCACGCTGATCGTCCTGACCCGCTGGTACAAGGACTCGGAAATGGTGGTGTGGTTTTCCGCCGGCCTGTCGCTGCGCGACTTCGTGCGGCCGGTGCTGCAGTTCGCCGCGCCGTTCATCGTGCTGGCCCTGCTGCTGGGCGCCTTCGCCTGGCCCTGGGCCAACCAGCAGAGCGCGCTGTTCCGCGACCGCTTCCAGCAGCGCGGCGTGCTGTCGATGATCGCCGCGGGGCGCTTCATCGAGCCGTCCAACGGCAACTACGTGCTGTTCATCGAAAGCATCGACGGCGACATGCGCCATGCGCGCAACGTGTTCGTCGCCAATGCCGAGGCCGGCAAGATCGGCGTGGCGCTGGCCCATCAGGGCCAGTTCGAGACCATGCCCAACGGCGACCGCCTGGTGGTAATGGAGGACGGCCGCCGCTACGCGGGCACGCCGGGCCGGCTGGACTACCGCATCGTCGAGTTCGACCGCTATGCGGTGAAGGTCGACAGCAAGCCGCCCGAAACCGAGGCCAACCTGCCGGTCAAGAGCCGCGACACCATCGACCTGCTGCGCAACCCCACCAATGAAAATCTCGGCGAGCTGATCTGGCGCCTGTCGCTGCCGATCCTCGCCTTCAACTTCGTGCTGATCGCCATCCCGCTCGCCTATGTCAACCCGCGGCTGGGCCGCTACACGCCGCTGGTGTTCGCGGTGCTGATCTACCTGACCTACAGCAACCTGATCAACCTGTCGCAGGCGTGGGTCCGCTCCGGCTCCCTGCCCTTCTGGCTGGCCTGGTGGCCGTTCCACCTGATCGCCTTCCTCAGCGCGGTGATGCTGTTCCGCTACCGCCAGAAGTTCGGGCTCGGCGGATGGCGCGCGGTGTTCGGCCTGCGCCGGCGCCGCACCGCCGCGGAGGCCCGGGCATGAGGATCCTGCGCGTCTACGAGCGTTACTTCGCGCGGCTGATCTACGGGGTTTTCGTCTTCATCCTGTTCGCGGTGCTGGCGCTGTTCGTGTTCTTCGACATGCTCAACGAGCTGGAGAACGTCTCGGGCGGCTACACGTCGTTCGTCGCCTTCCTGCACGTCATGCTGCAGGCGCCGACCCGCATCTACGAGGTGCTGCCGATCGCGGTGCTCATCAGTGCCATCTACGTGTTCTCGCAGCTGGCCAGCCAGTCGGAATTCACCATCTTCCGGGTGGCGGGCCTGAACACGCGGCAGGCGCTGTTCTCGCTGTTCAAGCTGGCGCTGCCGCTGGCCATCGCCACCTTCCTGTTCGGCGAGTTCATCGGCCCGCGCACCGAGCAGTATGCGCAGAAGGTCAAGCTGGAGTCGCTCGGGGCCACGGTGTCGGCCGGTTTCAAGTCCGGCGTCTGGGTCAAGGACCGCGACCGCGATCCGCAGCGCGGCACCGAGGTGACCCGCTTCGTCAACGTGGCGGGCCTGCTGCCGGACCAGACCATCAACGGCCTGACCGTCTACGAGTTCGACCACGAATACCGCCTGAGCGTGATCCGCGTCGCCGAGCAGGGCCGGTACCGCGGGAACCAGGAATGGCAACTGGACAAGGTCACCGAGACCCGCTTCGTGGAATTGCCCAAGACGGCCGGCGAGCAGCGCGACGGCCTGGCGCCGGCCTTCCGCGCCGAGCGCAAGAGCTTCCCCGGCATGACGATGCACTCGGAACTGACGCCGCAGATCCTCTCCGTGCTGCTGGTCACGCCGGAGCGCATGTCGACGCTGGACCTGTTCCGCTATATCCGCCACCTGCGCGACAACAAGCAGGACACGCAGCGCTACGAGATCGCGTTCTGGAAGAAGGTCGTCTATCCGCTTACCTTGTTCGTGATGGTCGCGCTGGCGCTGCCGTTCGCGTATCTGCACGCCCGCGCTGGCGCGGTCGGCGTCAAGGTATTCGGCGGCATCATGCTGGGGCTGTCCTTCCACCTGTCCAACACGCTGTTCTCGCACGTGGGCCTGCTGCATACGTGGCCGCCGATCGTGTCGGCGCTGCTGCCCGGGACGATCTACCTGCTGTTCGGCCTGATCGCGCTGCGATGGGTCGACCGGCACTGACGGACCCGCACCGATGAACGCATCTCCGGCAGGGCCCCAACCCAGCTCCGCGTCGCAGGCATTGGTGCTGTTCGCCCACGGCGCGCGCGATGCCCGCTGGCGCGAGCCGTTCGACCGCCTGCACGACAAGCTGGTCGCCGCCATGCCGCAATGCGAAGTGCGGCTGGCCTTCCTGGAACTGATGTCGCCGGCGCTGCCCGAGACGATCGGCGCGCTGGCGGACGAAGGTGTCGCCGATATCACCGTGGTGCCGGTCTTCTTCGGCCAGGGCGGCCACCTGCGGCGCGATCTGCCGGCGTTGCTCGATGCCTGCCGCGCCCAATATCCGGCCACGCGGATTCGCAGCGTGGCGGCCGTGGGCGAGGCCGACAGCGTGCTCGACGCCATCGCCGCCTACTGCGCCGCCTCGCTGTCCCCGGCCTGAGCGACTATCGCGTCGCGACGATGAACAGCCGCGGGAACGGCAGCAGCACCGAGCCGTCCGGCTGCGCGGGATAGGCCCGCGCCACCGCCTCGGTGTACCGCGCCAGGTAGTCGGCCTGCTCGGCCGCGTCCAGGGGCGCCAGGAACGGACGCAGCCCACTGCCCTTGAACCACTCGACCACTGCGGCGGCGCCCCCGGCCAGCACGTGGTGGTAGGTCGTGCGCCAGACATCGACCCGGCTGCAGTGCGGCCTCAGCATGCCGTAGTACCAGGCGGCGTCGGCGCGCGCCGCGCGAGCCTTGGCGGCATCCGCCAGCTTCGCGGCCCATGGCCCGCCGGCGGCGGTCTCGCGCATCAGGCGGTGGGCCGGCTCATCGAGGTTGTCCGGCATCTGCACGGCGAGATGGCCGCCGGGCGACAGCTTGCCGACCAGCCGCGGAAACAGTGCCGCGTGGTCCGGCACCCATTGCAGCACGGCGTTGGCGAAAATCAGGTCGTAGGGACCGGGGTCGGCCCAGCCTTCGATGTCGGCGGTATCGAAGCGAAGATGCGGCAGGCGCTTGCGGGCCGCCTCGACCATGTCGGTGGAGCTGTCCAGCCCATGCACCGTGGCGTCGGGATAGCGGGCCGCCACGACCTCGGTCGAATTGCCGGGGCCGCAGCCCAGGTCGACAGCCGCTCTGACGGGGGTGTCCGGCACCGCGGCGAGCAGATCGCGGGAGGGACGGGTCCGCTCGGCTTCGAAGGCCACGTATTGGGTCGCTGACCAAGTCATCGCTTGTCTCCGGTCGTCCGCACGGCACAGCTCGCGTACTGCGATCGGCTTGCGGGAATGCAGCATTATCCGCTGCTACAACCTTTAACGGAACCGCCTTGTAGGCCATGGCCGGGCTCTGTCAAACTATGGCGAATTCCATCCCCGGGAGATGCCGTGAAGCCCTCGACCGCCCTCGATAGTCAGCGCTCCGCCGTGCGAGATGCGGCGAGCCGCTTCCGGACAGCCAATCCTCGCGTCTTCGGTTCGGTGGTACACGGGACCGATCGGGACGGCAGCGACCTGGACTTGCTAGTGGACGCGCTGCCTGGCGCAACCCTGTTCGATCTTGGCGCGCTGCAGGACGAACTCGAGCAACTGTTGGGCGTACCGGTCGATGTGCTGACCCCTGCGGAGTTGCCGGCAAGATTCCGGGACCATGTCCTGGCCGAGGCGCAGCCGGTATGAGGGCGAATCGGCTCGTCGACTATCTCGACCATATGACCGAAGCTGCCACCGACGCATGCACGTTCGTCGAAGGCCTCGACCGGCAATCTTTTGCTGCGGACAAGCGAACACAGCAGGCGGTGATCATGAGCATGGTGATTCTTGGCGAGGCCGCCACGAAGATCATGGACCACTACCCCGACTTCGCACAGCGGCACGCGGAAGTGCCATGGCGAGCTATGCGGGCATGCGCGACCGCATTGCCCACGGATACTTCGAGATCGATCTCGATGTGGTCTGGGACACCGTGCGGTCGGCACTGCCGGGGCTGCTGACGGTTCTTCCCGGCCTGAAATCGGACGCAGGCAACGCTGCGCCGAAGGCATAGAGCCGCCACTTTGCCCGCTACGCCGCCCTTACCGCTTCCTGCAGCCCGCACATGGCGCTTGCGAAAGGGATTTGCTCCGTCGCCCGCGACGCCAGCGCCTCGCCAATCATCAGGAGGCTCGGCTGCTCCGCGTCGATCCAGGCCGCCGCTTCGCCGGCCGCCATCTGCCGCAACGTGAACTGCCTGCTGCGCTGGTGGGCGGTGGAGGCCGCCTCGACGACCCAGGCGGGCGTGTTGGGCGACTTGCCGTGGGCGATCAGCTGCGCGGCGATGGCAGCGGCCTGGTCGCGGCCCATGTAGTAGACCAGCGTGTCGGCCTTGACGTCGGCCTCCACGTCGACAGTCTCCGGCGCCTTGGACTGCGTGGCGAAGGCCACGCTGCGCGATACGCCGCGCTTGGTCAGCGGCTTGGCGATGGCGGATGCGGCCGCCAGCGCGGCGGTGATGCCGGGCACGATCTCGTAGTCGATGCCGGCCTCCTCCAGCGCCTGCAACTCCTCGTCCGCACGGCCGAACAGCATCGGATCGCCGCCCTTCAGCCGCACCACGCGTTCGTGCTTGGTCGCCAGATCGACGATCTGGCGGTTGATGAAAAGCTGGGCGGTCGAGCGCTTGCCGCACCGCTTGCCCACTTCCACCAGCTGCGCCTGTGGGCACCATGCCAGCATCTCGGGCGACACCAGCGCATCGTGCAGCACGACCTGGGCTTCGCCCAACAATCGTGCACCGCGCACCGTAATGAGGTCCGCGGCACCGGGACCCGCCCCGATCAGGTAGACCTTGCCCATCGTGAACTCCTTGCCTTGTCGTGGATGCCTGTTGTGGCTCGTCGGCTCAGGAATACGCACGGATCATGCCGGCGGCGACCGTATGGTTGGTCGCCTCGTCGATCAGCACGAACGCACCCGTGGCCGGGTTGTCGCCGTAGACATCGCACACCAGCGGCTTCTGCAACGAGATCTGCACCGAACCGATGTCGTTCAGGCGGATGTCATGGCGGCCGGTTTCCTGCGACAGCGTATGCACGTCCAGCACGCGATCGACCGCCGACACGCGGGCGAACACGGTCGCCGTGGTGTGCTTGAGCACGTATTTGCGCGCGGTGTTGAGCGCGGTGTCGTCGAACCAGCACAGGTCCGCCTGCAGCTTCTTCGCGCCATTGGCCTCGGCATCGGCGGCGACGAACATGTCACCGCGCGACACATCCACATCCTCGGTCAGCGTAATGGTGACGGTCTCGCCCACGTTCGCTGACTCGGCAGCGCCGTTGGGCGTGAGCACCTCGGCGACCACGGCCTCGCGGTTGGCCGGCAGCACGCGCAGCTTCTGGCCCACGCGCACGGTGCCCGCCTCGACGCGGCCGGCATAGCCGCGGAAGTCGTCGGCCTGGGAGCCGTCCTGCCGGATCACCAGCTGCACGGGGAAGCGCAGCGCGGTCTCGCCCTCGGGCGCGGTTTCCTCGACCGGCAGGTCCTCCAGCAGCTGCAGCAGCGGCTCGCCCTGGTACCACGGCATCGCTTCGCTGGCATGCACGATGTTGTCGCCGCGCAGCGCGGAAACCGGTACGTAGCGCACGTCCTTCAGGCCCAGCTGGCCGGCAAGCTCGTCATAGGCGGCGCGGATCTCGTTGAAGCGCTGCTCGCTGAAGTCGACCAGGTCCATCTTGTTGATCGCGACGATCACGTGCTGCAGCTCGAGCAGCTTCAGGATGGCCGAATGGCGCTTGGTCTGGGCCAGCAGCTCGGCGCGGCCGTCCTTGACCGTCACGCGCGTGGCATCGACCAGCACGATGGCCGCATGCGCGGTCGAGGCGCCGGTCACCATGTTGCGGGTGTACTGCTCGTGGCCGGGGGTATCGGCGATGATGAACTTGCGCCGCGCCGTCGAGAAATAGCGGTAGGCCACGTCGATCGTGATGCCCTGCTCGCGCTCTGCCTCCAGGCCGTCGGTCAGCAGCGAGAAGTCGATCTGCTCGCCGGCGGTGCGCTTGTGCTTGGCGTTGGCCAGCGCGGTCAGCTGGTCCGACAGCACGGACTTGCTGTCGAACAGCAGCCGGCCGATCAGCGTGCTCTTGCCGTCGTCGACGGAGCCTGCGGTGATGAAGCGCAGCAGGCCCTGGTGGGTGGCTTGATTCGTCATGGTGCAATCCTTACGGTCGCGCCGCGCCCACGGGGCCGCCGCGCGACATCAAACGGGTTCAGAAGTAGCCTTCCTTCTTGCGGCGCTCCATCGAGGCCTCGCTGGTCTGGTCGTCCATCCGCGTGGCGCCGCGCTCGGTGATCTCGGTCACCGCGGTCTCCGCGATGATCTCCACCGGCGTCGCGGCCGTGCTGGCCACGGGGCAGGTGCAACTGATATCGCCCACGGTACGGAAGCGGACCGACAGCACTTCGCTGACGTCGCCGTCCTGCTTCGGCGTGATCGGCGTCACCGGCACCAGCAGGCCGTTCTTGCGCACGACCTCGCGCTGGTGCGCGTAGTAGATCGGGGGCAGCGCGAGGTTCTCGCGGGCGATGTACTGCCACACGTCGAGCTCCGTCCAGTTCGAGATCGGGAACACGCGCATCTGCTCGCCGGGCGCCATGCGCGCGTTGTACAGGCTCCACAGCTCGGGGCGCTGCGCCTTGGGGTCCCACTGGCCGAACTCGTCGCGAAACGAGAAGATGCGTTCCTTGGCGCGGGCCTTTTCCTCGTCGCGGCGCGCGCCGCCCATCAGCGCGTCGAACTTGTGCGCCTCGATGGTCTCGAGCAGCGTGACGGCCTGCGCCGCGTTGCGCGAATCGGTTTCCTTGCGCAGGCGCACCGTGCCGCGCTTGATCGATTCCTCGACATGGCCCACCACCAGCCGCGCGCCGATCTCTCCCACGCGCTGGTCGCGGAATGCGATCACCTCGGGATAGTTGTGTCCCGTGTCGATATGCACCAGCGGGAACGGCAGCTCGATCTTGCGCGCGCGGCCGCCGTGGTCCAGGCGGAACGCCTTCAGCGCCAGGTGCAGCATGACGATGGAGTCCTTGCCGCCCGAGAACAGCAGCGCGGGATTGCGGCATTCGGCCACGACCTCGCGGATGATGTAGATCGACTCGGCCTCGAGCCGGTCCAGGTGATCGTTCTGGACCTCGGTCAGATGGCGGATGTCGCCGGACGCTTCGCCCGCGGTATCGGCGGCGCTCGCGCCGGCCTGGAGTTCGTTCATGATGCCCATGTCTGGCCTCAATGCTTGATGTTCTGTTCGTGCAGACCGCACTCTTTGGAATCCTTGCTTTCCCACCACCAGCGTCCGGCGCGCAGATCCTCGCCGACGCGCACGGCGCGCGTACACGGCTCGCAGCCGATGCTCGGATAGCCCTTGCCATACAGCGCGTTGACGGGCACGTCATGGCGCTTCAGATACGCCCACACCTCGGCCTCGGTCCAGTCCGCGATCGGGTTGAACTTGGGAATGCCGCGCGCCTCGTCGAGCTCCTCGAACGGCAGCTCGGTGCGGGTGACCGCCTGCTCGCGGCGCTGGCCGGTCAGCCACGCATCGGCGTGCGACAGCGCGCGGTTCAGCGGCTCGACCTTGCGGATGCCGCAGCAGGTCTTGCGCAGATCCACGCTGTCGTACACGGCGTTCAGGCCATGGTTGCGCACATAGTTCTCGACCGCCTCGGGGTCCGGCGTGAACTGCTCGATGTCGTAGCCGTAGTGCGCCTTGACGCCGTCCAGCACAGCCAGCGTTTCCGGGTGCAGGCGGCCGGTCTGCAGCGTGAATACGCGGATGCCGGTCCGCACGCTTTCCGCGCTGCGCAGGATCGCGTCGGTGATGACCATGTCTTCGGCTGCCAGGCTCGAGGCGAAGCGCGCGCGGAAGAAGCGCCCGGCGATATCGGCCAGGCGGGCCTGCAGCTCGCGCTCCTTGGCTTCGAGGGCGGCTACGCTGCCGGTGTACTCCGGCGCCGTCCACAGCGCCGGACGCAGCGACGACGCGGCCGGGGCCACCTCGATAATGCCGATCTCGCTCACGCTGCTCATGCCGATTCCCTGGCGTGCGTGCCGGCCGGTGCCGCGGCATCGGCGGCGCGGGCGCGGCGGAACAGCGGCAGCGGCTCGTCGACCGAGGCCTGGTACGTCACGGTGAACTCGGTGAAGCCCTTGATGGCGTCCTCGATGTTCTTGTCCGCGCGCACCGCGAAGGCATCGAACCCGCAACGCTTCATGAAATTGAGCTGGTCGCGCAGCACGTCGCCGACGGCACGCAGCTGGCCGCTCCACCCGTAGCGGGTGCGCAGCAGATAGGCCGTGGAGAAGCCGCGGCCGTCGCGGAACACCGGGAAATCGACCGCCAGCACGGACACCCGCGGGAACTCGGCCTTGACGTCGCCGGGCTCGTCTTCCGGTGCGAGCCAGATGCCGGTGATGGCGGGCGAACGATCGGCCAGCAGGCCGTCCTTGTGCGCCTGCCAGACGGTGAACGGAAACAGCACCGGGTCCTGGCCGGCGGCCGCCGCGGCGATCTGCTCGTCGGTCGGGGCCTGCCCTTCGGCGCCACGCAGCACGGTCCACGCGTCGTCGACGATGACGGGCGTCGGCTGTGCATCCGCTTGTGCGGCGCGTTGCAGTTGAATGATCTTTGCCATGTGCGTTCTCTGTGCGTTCTCTGTGCGCTCGGGCCGGGCTCAGGCCTCGGCGCGTTCGCGCTGCTTGTCGGCGCGCTTGTCGGCGTAGACGCGTTCCTTGAACGGCGCCATGCCGATGCGGGCAAACGTGTCGATGAAGCGCTCGTCGTCGTGGCGGTTTTCCACAAACGTGTCGACGATGCGGCTGACCACCTCGGGCATTTCCTCGGCCTTGAACGAGGGGCCGATCACCTTGCCCAGCGCGGTCTGGTTGCCCTGCGCGCCGCCCAGCGTGACCTGGTACCACTCCTCGCCGTCCTTATCGACGCCCAGCACGCCGATGTTGCCGACGTGGTGGTGGCCGCAGGCGTTGATGCAGCCCGAGATGTTGAGCGACATCTCGCCCAGGTCGTGGACGAAGTCGAGGTCCTCGAAGCGCTGCTGGATCGCCTGCGCGATGGGGATCGACTTGGCGTTCGCCAGCGAGCAGAAATCGCCGCCGGGGCAGGCGATGATGTCGGTCAGCAGGCCGATGTTGGCCGTCGCCAGGCCCGCCTCCTTCGCGATCTGCCACAGTTCGTACAGATCGCGCTTGCGCACGTCCGGCAGTACCAGATTCTGCTCGTGCGCCACGCGCAGCTCGCCATAGCCGAAGCGGTCGGCCAGGTCCGCGACCAGGTCCATCTGCTCGGCGGTGGCGTCTCCCGGCGGCGCGGCGATGCCGGGCTTGGTCGACAGCGTGACCGCGGCGTAGCCGGCCACCTTGTGGGCATGCACGCTGCGGCGCACCCAGCGCGCGAACGCCTTGTCCTCGAGCAGGTGGCGCTCGAAACCGGCGTCGGTGTCGGGCAGCTTGTCATAGGCCGGCGGGGCGAAGTACTGTGCCACGCGGTCGAACTCTTCCTGCGTCAGCGTGCCGGGACCGTCCTTGCTGTACTGCCATTCCTCCTCGACTTCCTGCGCGAACTTCTCCACGCCGATGGCCTTCACCAGGATCTTGATGCGCGCCTTGTACTTGTTGTCGCGGCGGCCGTAGCGGTTGTAGACGCGGATGGCGGACTCGACGTAGGTCAGCAGGTGCTGCCACGGCAGGTCGTCCTTGATGATCGAGCCGAGGATGGGCGTGCGGCCCAGGCCACCGCCGGCCAGGATGCGCAGGCGGAGCTCGCCCGCGTCATTGCGGTAGGCGTAGATGCCGATATCGTGCATCTGCACCACGGCGCGGTCGTCCGCCGAGGCCGAGATGGCAATCTTGAACTTGCGCGGCAGGAAGGCGAATTCCGGCTGGAAGGTGCTCCACTGGCGCAGCAGTTCGGCCAGCGGCCGCGGGTCGACCGCCTCGTCCGGCGCCACGCCGGCGAAGTGGTCGGTTGTGATGTTGCGCACGCAGTTGCCCGAAGTCTGGATGCCGTGCATCTCGACCGAGGCCAGGTCGGCCAGCGCATCCGGCACGCGCTCCAGCTCCATCCAGTTGTACTGGATGTTCTGGCGCGTCGAGAAGTGGCCGTAGTTGCGGTCGTAGGTGCGCGCGATATGCGCGAGCATGCGCATCTGCTTCGATGCCAGCAGCCCATAGGGAATCGCCACGCGCAGCATGTAGGCGTGGCGTTGCATGTACAGGCCGTTCTGCAGCCGCAGCGGCACGAACTCCTCTTCGGTCAGCTCGTCCGCCAGGCGGCGGCGCACCTGATCGCGGAACTGGGCAACGCGCTCGAGGACGATGCGCTGGTCGTATTGATCGTACTGATACATGGTGTGGGTCCGTTCAGTATGCGTATTCGGTTAAGCGTGGAAGGCTCAGGAAACCAGCTTGATGGCAACCAGCGTCAGCGTGGTCGCCAGCGCGCCGCGCACCAGCCGCTCGGGCAGCGCCCGCGACAGCTGGGCGCCGAGCCAGATGCCGGGGATCGAGCCCACCAGCAGCGCCAGCAACAGGTTCCAGTCCACCGTGCCCAGCCAGACGTGGCCGAGGCCGGCCAGCGCCGTCAGCGGCACGGCGTAGGCGATATCGGTGCCGGCCACCTCGGCCGGCTTCAGTTTCGGATAGAGCAGCAGGATCAGCGTGGCGCCGACCGCGCCGGCGCCGATCGACGACACCGTCACCAGCACGCCGATCACCGCGCCGACCACCACGGTGGCGATGGCCTGCGGGCGGCCTTCCAGCTGGAAGCGCGGATTGCGCGACAGCCAGGCCAGCAGCTGGCGGCGAAAGAGCAGCGACAATACGGTCAGGATCACCGAGATGCCGATCGACATCCGGATGGCGTGCAGCCAGCGGGCGTCGAGTTCGCCGGCGCTCTTGAGCACGAGGATGGCGACGACGGCGGCGGGCAGGCTGCCGATGCACAGGCGCCGCACGATATGCCAGTGGATGTGGCCGTGGGCCCGGTGTGCGATGGTGCCAAACCCCTTGGTGATGGCGGCGAACGCCAAGTCTGTGCCGACCGCGGTGGCAGGCGAGAAGCCGAACAGCAGGGTCAGCAGCGGCGTCATCAGCGAGCCGCCACCCACGCCGGTCAATCCGACGAGGACGCCTACCAGCAGACCGGAAACGGTAAAGGCAAGGGACATTGGGGGCCGCCGCGCCGGTGCCCCACCGCGCGCCCCACGCTATGGCCTGCGGGCGCAAAGGGTCCAGCCGTTCATTAACAAAGTTCGCAAATCGTAATAAACTGGCCTCATATCTCAAACTAATAAGAAGTTGTTTGTTTATACGGACGTAGTTATATGAACCTCCATCAGTTCCGCTTCGTGCGCGAGGCCGTCCGGCAGAATTACAACCTGACCGAAGCCGCTAAAGCGCTCTATACATCACAACCCGGCGTCTCCAAGGCGATCATCGAGCTGGAAGAGGAACTGGGCGTCGATATCTTCACGCGCCATGGCAAGCGGATCCGCAGTCTTACGGAGCCGGGCCGCCGCATCCTCACGTCGGTGGAGAAGATCCTGCAGGAGGTGGAAAGCCTCAAGCGCGTGGGCAAGGACTATGCGGCGCAGGACCAGGGCAATTTCACCATCGCCACCACGCATACCCAGGCGCGCTACGCACTGCCGCGCGTGATCGGCGAATTCACCAAGCGCTACCCGAAGGTGCGACTGTCGATCCAGCAGGGCAATCCGGCGCAGATCGCCGACATGGTGCTGCACGACCAGGCCGATATCGCGATCGCCACCGAGGGGATCTCCAGCGACAAGAATTTGGTGTCGCTGCCCGGCTACCAGTGGCAGCACACCATCGTCACGCCGCCGGACCACCCGCTGCTGGACAAGAAGCACGTGTCGCTGGAAGACCTGATGGAATACCCCATCGTCACCTACGACGCCAACTTCGCGGGGCGCACCAAGATCGACAAGGCGTTCGAGCTGCGCCACCTGCAACCCGACATCGTGCTCGAAGCCATCGACGCCGACGTGATCAAGACTTACGTCGAGATCGGGCTGGGCATCGGCATCGTCGCCGGCGTGGCCTACGACGCCGAGCGCGACCGCGGCCTGCGGGGCATCCCGGCCGGCCACCTGTTCGGCACGAATGTGACGCATCTGGCCGTCAAGCAAGGGGCCTACCTGCGCAGCTTCGTCTACACCTTCATCGAGTTGTTCTCGCCCACGCTCAACCGCAAGCTGGTCGAGCAGGCGCTGTCCGGCGACTACGAAGCCTACGAACTCTGAGGACTTGGCGGCATCGCGCCGCCGGCCTCCCTATATGTATACAAACACCGCCATGACACCGACGCCGAATCGCCTGTCGAGCACACCGCAGCGAGGATGCGCATGAACGAATACCCGACCCTGAACTGGACCGAGGACGGCGAGGCCCGCAGCGCCCGCTGGCGCTCGGAATCGGGCATGCCGCCGCCGAAGCGCGTGGTCGTCGCCGACGACACCATCAGCGCCGACAGCGCCTACCGCCTGGCCTGCGAGGGCACCGCCCTGCTGTGGCGCGGCGACTTCCAGAACGCCCGCCAACTGCTGCAGGCGCTGGCGCGGCGCGTCGACCGCAAGCCGCGGCGCGCGCCCAAGCCGCCCGCCTCGCCCACCGAAGCCTTTCACCTGCACCGGCTGGCGCAGTCGCAGCGCGCCCGCACGTTGGGCATGCTGCTGCTGCCATTCGAGGCGGACCACACCGTGCCGCTGCGGCGCGCGCCCGACGTCCGCGAGGCCTGCACGGAGGCTTATGGCCCAGCGCAGGCGAGCGATGGTCCGTACGTGGCTTCGATGCGCGAACTGCTCGGCCTGATCGGCGCCCACGAATGGCGCCGCAAGGGCGTGCCGGTACCGGCGCTGGGCGATCGCATCCACCCCTGGTATGGGGTGTTCTCGCCGGTAAGGGGCGAGTACGTCGACCTGATCGGTCAGGCACCGCTGCCGGCCGCGCTGTCGGCCAACTCGCTGGCCTTCGACATCGGCACCGGCACGGGCGTGCTGGCCGCGGTGCTGGCCAGGCGCGGCGTGCGGCGCGTGATCGCCACGGAGCAGGATGGGCGCGCGCTGGGCTGCGCGGCCGACAATATCGAACGGCTGGGACTGAGCGGCCAGGTCGAGATCGTGCAGGCCAACCTGTTTCCCGAAGGCCGTGCGCCGCTGGTGGTGTGCAACCCCCCGTGGGTGCCCGCCCGGCCGAACTCGCCGATCGAGCATGCCGTGTACGATCCGGACAGCCGCATGCTCAAGGGCTTCCTGGCCGGCCTGCCTGCGCACCTCGCCCCCGGGGGCGAAGGCTGGCTCGTGTTGTCGGACCTGGCCGAGCACCTCGGCCTGCGCACGCGCGAGGCGCTGACCGGCATGATCGACGCCGCAGGCCTGAAGGTGCTGGGCCGCACCGATATCAAGCCGCGCCATCCGCGCGCCAGCGACGAGAGCGACCCGCTGCATGCGGCGCGCGCCGCCGAGGTGACGTCGCTGTGGCGGCTGGCGCTGCGCTGAACGAGCATGGCGGCGGGCAGGGAAACGCCGAACGAAGCGACGACAGAGGCAACGACGAAGACCGGAACAACGACCACCACGCGACTGAGACATACAACGGAGGAGACAATCCCATGCCCAGCCTGCCTTTCCGCCTTGCGGCACCCGTGAACGCACTCGGTGCCCTGCTCTGTACCGCCGCCTTGGCGGCCACCCTGGCCAGTGCGCCGGTGCGCGCCGATATCCGCGTCGGCATCGACGTGTCCACCACCGGGCCGGCCGCCTCCATCGGCATCCCGTCCAAGAACACGGTGCTGATGTGGCCGCAGACGCTGGGCGGGCAAAAGGCTCACTACATCGTGCTCGACGACGGCTCCGATCCGTCGGCCGCCGTGCGCAACGTGCGCAAGTTCATCACCGAGGAAAAGGTCGACGTGATCGTCGGCCCGAATATCACGCCGACCGCGCTGGCCGCGCTCGATGCGGTGGCCGAGGGCGAGACGCCGATGGTGGCGCTGGCCGCCTCGGCTTCCATCATCGAGCCGCAGACCGATGCCAAGCGGCGCTGGGCGTTCAAGATGCCTCAGAACGATTCGCAGATGGCGACGGTGCTCACGGAATACATGAGCAACAACGGGGTGCGCACGGTGGGCTTCATCAGCTTCAACGACGCCTACGGCGAAAGCTGGTGGCGCGAATTCTCGCGGCTGGCCGAGGTGCGCAAGCTGCAGGTGGTGGCCAACGAACGCTTCTCGCGCAACGACACCTCCGTCACCGGCCAGGTGCTCAAGCTGATGGCGACCAACCCGGACGCCATCCTGATCGCCGGCGCCGGCACGCCGTCGGTGCTGCCGCAGAAGACGCTGGGCGAGCGCGGCTACAAGGGCAAGGTCTTCCAGACCCACGGCATCGCGACGTGGGAATTCCTGCGCATGGGCGGCCGCGATGTCGAAGGCACGCTGTTCCCCACCGGGCCGGTGGTGGTGGCGCGCCAGCTGCCCGACAGCCATCCGGTCAAGAAGGTCGCCGTGGACTTCGTGACCCGTTACGAGGCGAAGTTCGGGCCCAACACCGTCACGCAGTTCGCGGGGGATGCCTGGGGCGCATGGCAGCTGCTGGACGATGCCGCGGGGCGCGCGCTGAAGACGGGCGCGCAACCGGGCACGAAGGAATTCCGCCATGCGATGCGCGCCGCGCTGGAGACCACCACGAACCTGACCGTCCCCAACGGCGTGCTGAACCTGAGCCCCAAGGACCATCAGGGCTTCGACCAGCGCTCGCGCGTGATGGGCGTGATCCGCGGCGGCAAGTTCGCCTACGCGGGCGACAAGTAAGCCCGCTGCCCCAGCAATCCATCAGGAGACGCAACACATGACCACCGTCGCCTTTATCGGCCTGGGTGCCATGGGCAAGCCCATGGTCCGCCATCTGCTCGCCGCCGGCCACACCGTGCGGGCCGCGGTACGCCGCCCGGAGGCCGCCGACGCGGCGCGCGCCCTGGGCGCCGAACCGTTCTTCACGCCCGCGGAGGCCGCGCGCGGCGCCGAGGTGATCTTCACCAACGTGACCGCGTCGGAAGACGTGCGTGCAGTGCTGCTGGGCGAGAACGGCGCCATCGAGGGCGCCGCCCGCGGCAGCGTCTGCGTGGACCACAGCACCATCTCGCCGATCGTCACGCGCGAGATTGCCGCGGCGCTGGCCGCGCGCGGCATCGAGGCGCTGGACTGCCCCGTGTCGGGCGGCAGCGCCGGCGCCGAGGCCGCCACGCTCACCATCATGGTGGGCGGCAAGCCCGAGGTGCTGGCGCGCGTGCAGCCGCTGCTGGCGCTGTTCGGCAAGAACATCACCCATATCGGCGACCACGGGGCGGGCCAAGTCGCCAAGCTGTGCAACCAGATCGCGCAGGTGGTCAACATCCAGGGCATCGCCGAGGCGATCCGCTTCGCCAACGCGCAGCAGGTCGATGCCGCGCGCGTGCTGCAGGCCATGGCCAGCGGCTTCGCGGGCAGCCGGATGCTGGACCTGATGGGTCCGAAGATGGTCACGCGCAATTTCGCCGCCGGCATCGAGGCGCGGCTGCACGACAAGGACTTCGGCCTGGCCGACGACATCGCGCGCGAGCTTGGATTGACGCTGCCGGCGATGCAGGCCACCGCGGCGCAGCTCAACGCGCTGATGGAGCACGGCTGGGGCAAGGACGACACCTCGTCGCTGCTGCGGGTGCTGGAGACCTGAGCGGCCGGCCCTGCCAACGCCCAACGGTGCGACATGGTCGTCAAACGCCATCTGCGCGCGGGCCGGCGTGACCAGGCCGGCCCGCCAGACGACCCGCAGGCGTCCACGGGGCTGTGCCCGCTATGCGGCCGGCCCCTGCCGCCCGGCCCGACCGTGGATCTCCACCATCCGGTCCCGCGCAGCCACGGCGGGCGGGAATCGGTGCCCATGCACCGCGTCTGCCACCAGAAGATCCATTCGGTCTTCACCGAGGCCGAACTCGCCAGCGAATTCCACGACTGGGACCGGCTGCGCGCCCACCCGGCGATCGCCGACTTCATCCGCTGGATCGCCCGCAAGCCTCCCGAGTTCTACGACCGGAACCGCTCGACGCGGGAGAAACGGCAACGCTGAACGGGGCTTGGCCCGCCCCGGCGTCGCCTTGTGACCCCAGGGGAATTCCGGCATAATGCGCGACTCAGCGCAGTGCTGGCCGCCGGCTCCCGGCGATCCTCCGGCACCTTCCAGCGCGATGCCCGGGTGGTGAAACAGGTAGACGCAGGGGACTCAAAATCCCCCGCCGCAAGGCGTGTCGGTTCGAGTCCGACCCCGGGCACCATCTCAAGAACTCCGCATTCCCCTGTCTGCCCCTTGGCGGGTCGCCGCCACACCCTGGCCAAGTTCCCCTTACGCCGGCGGTCACTACCCTTTTGCGCCCTTCGCCGGATCGGCCGCCTGCCGTATCTTTTCTGCCATCGCTTGGAGCGGAAGGTACGTTGCCGTCTCCGTCGTGTAGTACGGGTCCCCGTTCAGCAATGCCCCCATCGCCTGTGTGATCGGTTCCGCAAGTGCAACCGCATTGCCGTGCTGATTGGGAACATGGCAAGCCACCTGCCACCGCATCGCCAGCTCCGCCGTGACGGCGCCAAGGGTCGCGGGAGACGTGTCCTTGATCATCGCGAACAGCTCGGCCAGCTCCGGCTCGTCCACCCGGGCTTTCAACTGTGTGAGGATATGCATGGCGGCGTAGTCATGCATTTCCGGCGGATCGTCGGCCCGGCACCGGAGGGCAAACTGATTCCGCGCGGGAATAGCCGACAGGCTGCCCCGGTCGATGGCATCCAGGGCCGCCACCGCTTCGTCCAGCCGCTCCTGTCGTGCCCCACCCGCGCCGCGTTGCACGCGTCCCTCCGCCTTCCTGGCGATATCGCGCCGCTGCAGGGCACGCTCGCGGGGATCGGTAACGGTTGCCGGCACATGCCTGTCAGCCATCCGTAGCGACATCTCCTTCGCAAGGGGATCCCACACGGCAGTCTCCATCTCCTTGCATTGCGCCGCCGACATGCCGGCACCGCGGCAACCGGCCATGGCGTGCTCGAATTCGCGCGCCAGCGGACGCATGATGTCGCGCGCGACCGCGTCGGCCTGCGGGGCGGGCAGGCGCGCGTACACCTCCCGAATGGAGGCAAGCGCCTGAGCAATGTCCGGCGCGAAGCGTGCGAGGACGCGGTCCTTCAGCGCAGCACCCGACTGTGCCGTGCCGGCTCCCTCGCGACCTCGCCCTGACACGGCGGACGTTGCAGCTTCACGCAGCCACAACGATTCGTACATCTTCCGGCGACGCGCATGCTCGCTTCTGGCCACGATCGCCGCCGCCTGGCGTCTCGATGGCGTGATCGTGCGCGCGGCGCGCCGGGGAACGAGGCTGCACAGCATTGCGACGAATCGCTGCCACAGGTTTCTGGGCTGGCCCGGGCCGCGGGTGCCGCCGGTCATGGGCTCGAGAGCTACCGGCTTGTCCTTGAAACGGCCTACCTCCACGCGCATCGGCGTTTTGCCGATGACGACGACGGTGCCGTTGGGCACGTCGCTTGTGGACAGCGCCTGGAAGCAGGCGTCGGCATTGCGAAATACGAGGGGAGAAATGGCGTTGCTCATGGGAACCGGAGAAGGCGACAAAAGGAGGATCATGGCCGCGCGCGTTCAGGCCCGCTTTCGTGCCTGTACCGCAAACTTTGGGAAAGAAACCGGAAGCGGGCGTCAGACAGATTCCGGTGCACAGGCCGCCTCCCGTTGGCTATGCTGTCCGGCCACCCACCACCAACCTACCGGAGCGCCTCATGAAGCCCTCGACCGCCGCCCTTCCCTCACGTGCCCTCGCCTGTGCCGCCCTCGCCAGCGCCGCCCTGCTGGTGGGCTGCGCCGGCGCCAATATGGAAGGGCTGACGCAGGCCGGCGGCAGCCTGTTCTCGGCGGCGACGCTGTCCGACGCCAACGTGAAGACGCTGTCCGACCAGTCCTGCGCCGAGATGGACAAGAAGAACGCCATTGCCGCGCCGACCAGCACCTACGGCAAGCGGCTGACGACCATCATGGCCGGCCTGCAGAACACAGGAATCCCGCTCGACGCCAAGGTGTACGAGACCAAGGAGGTCAATGCCTGGGCGATGGCGAACGGCTGCGTGCGCATCTACAGCGGCCTGATGGACCTGATGACCGACGACGAGGTGCGAGGCGTGGTGGGCCACGAGATTGGCCACGTGGCGCTCGGGCATACCAAGGCGGCGATGCAGGTCGCCTATGCCACGGCGGCGGCGCGCGGCGTGCTGGGCTCGACGGGCAGCGCGACGCTGACCGCGCTGTCGTCCTCGCAGCTCGGCGAGCTGGGCGAGACACTGATCAACTCGCAGTTCTCCCAGCGGCAGGAAACCGCGGCGGACGACTATTCGTTCGACCTGCTGACGAAGAACAAGGCCAACCGGGAGGCGCTGGTGACCGCGTTCCGCAAGCTGGCCGCGCTCGACGGCGGCAAGTCGAGCATGCTGAGCACCCACCCCGGCTCGCTCGATCGCGCCAAGCACATCGAGGACCGGCTGCGCGCCGGCAAGTAGCAAAAAAAGGCCCGGCGCGCCATTTGCGCGCCGGGCCCTTCGGCTCTCGCGTCCCGCTTTCTCAGCGGGCTTCGACGTACTCCAGCATGGTGGCCAGCATGGCCCGCAGCGTGGGTTGCAGCCGCGTCGCCAATGCCTCGTCGTAGGCGAACGGGTACGTCTCGCTCATGTACGCCGACTGGGCCAGTTCCAGTTGCACCGCCTGCACGCCTTGCGCCGGCTGGCCGTACTGGCGCGTGATATAGCCGCCCTTGAAGCGGCCGTTGAGCACCGCGGTATAGCCGGGCGCGGCGTTGGCCAGCTCCAGCATGCGCTCGCCCAGCGCCGCGTCGCAGCTCGCGCCGTTGGCCGTGCCGAGGTTGAAGTCGGGCAGCTTGCCCTCGAAGAAGCGCGGCAGCTGCGAGCGGATCGAATGCGCGTCCCACAACGCCACCGTGCCGTGCTCGGCGCGCAGCCGCGCCAGTTCTTCGGCCAGCGCCGCATGGTACGGCCGCCAGATCGCGTCCCGGCGCGCGAAGATCTCCGCTTCGTCGGGGCCGGAGCTGCCGTCCGCGTACAACGGCGTCTTGTCGAACGTATCGACCGGGCACAAGCCGGTGGTGTCCTGCCCCGGATACAGGTTGGCGTTGTCGGGGGGGCGGTTCAGGTCGACCACATAGCGCGAATGCGTGGCCACCAGGATGGATGCGCCCAGCTCCTTCGCGAAGCCATACAGGCGCTCAAGATGCCAGTCGGTGTCCGGCACGGTGCGCGCCTCGGCGGTCAGGCGGCCGGCGACCGCAGCGGGCAGGTAGGTGCCGACATGGGGCATCGACACCAGTAGCGGGCGGGTGCCGCGATGGAACACGAAGGGCGGGGTATCGGTAGAGAAAGACGTCATTGCGGGTCTGTCGTGGGTAGCAGCTTGTAGGATCAGTCGGCAAGCAGGCTGGCGCGGGCGGCGGCGAACGCGCGGCCGGCCTCGGCCTGCAGGGCGTGGGCGCCGTGGTGCACGCGCACGCGCCCGGCGGTGCGGACCTGCGCTAGTGTCTCATGCCCGTGATTGGTGAAGACGTGGACAGCCAGCGCCTGCGCGCCGGACAGCCCGGCAAGCGCGGGATGGGAGCCGTCGAGCACGACGAAATCGGCCTGTTGCCCGGCGGCGAGGCCCGCCACCGGACGCCCGGCGGCGCGCGCCCCGCCGGCCACCGCATCGTGATAGAGCCGGTCGGCCACCTGCGGGTCGGTATCGGACGCGAGCACATTGCGCTTTTGCAGCGCCAGCCGCTGGCCATACTCGAACAGCCGCAGTTCCTCGGCCACGCTGACGCTGGCATGGCTGTCCGAGCCGATACCCCAGGCGCCGGCCTGCGCCAGATACGGCGCGGCATCGAACACGCCGTCGCCCAGGTTGGCCTCCGTGGTCGGGCAGATGCCGGCCACCGCCCCGCTGTGGGCGAGGCGGCGGCGCTCGTCCCAATCCATATGCGTCGCGTGCACCAGGCACCAGCGTGCATCGACCTCGGCATGATCGAGCAGCCATGCGACCGGGCGCGTGCCCGACCAGGCGATGCACTCGTCGACCTCGCGCTGCTGCTCGGCGATATGGATATGCACCGGCGCCGTCGCGTCGAGCCGGTGCAGTCCCGCCACCGCCGCCTGCAGGCTTTCGCGCGGCACTGCGCGCAGGGAATGCGGAGCCAGCCCGAGCCGCGCCCTGCCCGTGCACAGCGGCGCCAGACGGGACAGCAAGGCCAGCATCGCGTCGGTGTCGTGCAGGAAGCGCCGTTGATTGTCCTGCGGCGCCTGGCCGCCGAAGCCGGACGCCTGGTACAGCACCGGCAGCAGCGTGATGCCGATGCCGGTGCGTTCGGCCGCGCGCAGCAGCCGCAGCGACATCTCGGCGGGATCGGCATAGGGCTTGCCCGCGGGATCGTGATGCACGTACTGGAACTCGCACACGCTGGTATAGCCCGCGCGCAGCATCTCGACATAGAGCTGCGTGGCGATGGCCTCCAGCGTATCGGGCGAGAGCCGCAGCGCGAAGCGGTACATCAGGTCGCGCCAGCTCCAGAACGAGTCGTCGGCGGCGCTGCGGTATTCGGTCAGCCCCGCGAAGCCGCGCTGGAACGCATGCGAATGCAGGTTCGGCATGCCCGGCAGCACCGGGCCCGCCGCACGGTCGACGTGCGCCGGCGGCCGGGCTTCCGGTTGGACGATGGTCAGCACGCCCTCGGTGTCCCAGGCGAGCAGCACGTCGCGGGCCCAGCCCGAAGGCAGCAGCGCCTGCGGCGCGAACAGGTGGTTGTCGCTCATCGGCGCTCTCCTTGCCCGGCGGCGGCCGCGGGAAACACGCGGCCCTGCCGCACCGCCACGGCGAGCGGGTTGCGGCCGAACCAGTAGGCCAGTTCGGCCGGCGATTGCACGTTCCAGGCCGCGAAATCGGCGGCGCGGCCCACCGCGAGGACGCCATGGCGGTCTGCCGCGCCGAGCGCGCGCGCGGCATGGACCGTGACGCCAGCCAGCACCTCCGGGACGGTCATGCGGAACAGCGTGCAGGCCATGTTCATCATCAGCAGCAGCGAAGTGACGGGAGACGTGCCGGGGTTGTGGTCGGTCGAGATCGCGATCGGCACGCCGTGCCGACGCAGCAGGTCCAGCGGCGGCAGATGCGTATCGCGCAGGAAATAGTAGGCGCCCGGCAGCAGCACGGCCACCGTGCCGGCCTCGGCCATGGCGCGCACGCCGTCCTCGTCCAGATGCTCCAGATGGTCGGCCGACAACGCGCGATGGCGCGCGGCCAGCGCGGCGCCGCCCAGATTGCTCAATTGCTCGGCATGCAGCTTGACCGGCAGGCCGTGCCGCCGCGCGGCCTCGAACACGCGCTCGGTCTGCGCCGGCGAGAAGCCGATGGATTCGCAGAAGGCATCGACTGCATCGACCAGCCCTTCGGCGGCCAGCGCGGGCAGCATGGTGTCGCACACCGTATCGATATACGCATCGGCGCGGCCGGCGTACTCGGGCGGCAGCGCATGGGCGCCCAGGAAAGTGGTATGCACGGCCACGCCGAACGCCTGGCCCAGCCGGCGCGCCACGCGCAGCTGCTTGCGCTCGGCGTCCAGGTCCAGCCCGTAGCCGGACTTGATCTCGATGGCGCAGACGCCCTCGGCCAGCAGCGGTGCAAGGCGGCTGGCCGCCTGCGCGAACAGGGTGTCCTCGTCCGCGGCGCGCGTGGCGCGCACCGTGGACACGATGCCGCCACCGGCGCGCGCGATTTCCTCGTAGCTCGCGCCGGCCAGCCGCATGGCGAACTCGTCGGCGCGCTGGCCGCCGTAGACCAGATGGGTATGGCAGTCGACCAGGCCGGGCGTGATCCACGCATTGCCTGCGTCGTGCCGGGGCAGCGCGCCATAGGTGGGCGGCAGCTCGGCTTCCGGTCCCAGCCACGCAATCCGACCCTGCTCGACCACCAGGGCCGCGTCGCGGATGGCGCGCGCCGGGTCGGCATCGGGTAGCAGATGGCAGCGATGCCAGACGCCGTCGGCCGACGGTGCGCCGGCCACGGCCATTTCGTTCGGGGATGGCGTCATGGTGTTGCGTCCAGATCGAGGGTAACGAGGAGGCAATGGGATTCGGCGCTCGCGGGCCGCAGATGCAGAGGCGCGCCGGGGCCGAGCACCAGGCCGTCGCCCGGGCGCATCGGCATCGTGGACGCCTGCACGTCGCCGTGCCACTCGCCGGCGATCACCAGCATCACGGTGGCCTGCGTCCCGCCGGGCACGGCCACGGCTTCCCGGACCGACCACGCGCGGGCACGCGTACGGCCGCGCCGTGTCATCACGTTGAAGTCGCGCGTCGGGCCGTCGAGCAGGCTGGCGTGCACGCCGGCCTCGCCCGCGAAGGCGAACGGCTCGCCCACGCGGTCCAGGCGATGGTCGAAGCGGCCGTCATCCGCGCGCAGGCGCACGCCCGCGCCTTCGAGCAGCACGATCTGCCGGTCGATGCCGGGATACGCGGAAAAGGGACCATCGGCCGCGATGTCGGCCACGCTGATGCGCCAGTCGAAGTCCCCCATGCCGGCGCCTTGCGGCATGGCGGCGATCTCGCGCGTCACGCCGCCGCCGTTCTTCCAGGGCGCAGGCGTCAGCGCCGCCAGCGAGAAATATCGCGCGGGCGATGCCGTCATGCGCCCTTCACCATCGGCAGATCCAGGCCCTTTTCGCGCGCGCAGTCGATGGCGATGTCATAGCCCGCATCGGCGTGGCGCATCACGCCGGTGGCCGGGTCGTTCCACAGCACGCGCTCGATGCGGCGGGCCGCGGCCTCGGTGCCGTCGCAGACGATGACCACGCCGCTATGCTGCGAGAAGCCCATGCCGACGCCGCCGCCATGGTGCAGGCTGACCCACGTCGCGCCGCCGGCGGTATTGAGCAGCGCATTGAGCAGCGGCCAGTCCGACACCGCGTCCGAGCCGTCGCGCATGGCCTCGGTCTCCCGGTTGGGCGACGCCACCGAGCCGCAGTCGAGGTGGTCGCGGCCGATGACGATGGGCGCCTTCAGCTCGCCCGACTTGACCATCTCGTTGAAGGCCAGCCCCGCGCGGTGGCGCTCGTCCAGTCCCACCCAGCAGATCCGCGCCGGCAGGCCCTGGAAGGCGATGCGGTCGCGCGCCATGTCGAGCCAGCGGTGCAGCGGCTTGTCGTCGGGGAACAGCTCCTTCATCTTGGCGTCGGTCTTGTAGATGTCTTCCGGGTCGCCGGACAGCGCCACCCAGCGGAACGGACCCTTGCCGCGGCAGAACAGCGGCCGGATATAGGCCGGCACGAAGCCGGGGAAGTCGAACGCGTTGGCCACGCCCTCGTCGAACGCCACCTGGCGGATATTGTTGCCGTAATCCAGCGTGGGCACGCCCATCTGCTGGAAGGCCAGCATGGCACGCACGTGCTCCACGATGGAGGGACGCGCCGCGGCTTCGACCGACTTCGGGTCCGACTGCCGCGCGGCCTCCCATTGCTCGACGGTCCAGCCCGCCGGCAGGTAGCCGTTGACGAGGTCGTGGGCCGAGGTCTGGTCGGTGACCAGGTCCGGGCGCATGCCGCCCGCCTGCGCGCGCTTGACCAGCTCGGGCATGATCTGCGCGGCGTTGCCCAGCAGCCCCACCGAGATGGCCTCCTTCTTCGCCGTGGCTTCCGCGATCATGGCGAGCGCCTCGTCGATGGTGGTGGCCTTCCTGTCGAGATAGCGCGTGCGCAGCCGGAAGTCGATGCGCGACTCCTGGCATTCGATCGCCAGCACGCACGCGCCCGCCAGCACCCCGGCCAGCGGCTGCGCGCCGCCCATGCCGCCCAGGCCCGCGGTCAGGATCCACTTGCCGGCCAGATCGCCGTCGTAGTGCTGGCGGCCGGCTTCGACGAAGGTCTCGTAGGTGCCCTGCACGATGCCCTGCGTGCCGATGTAGATCCACGAGCCCGCGGTCATCTGGCCGTACATCATCAGGCCGGCGCGATCCAGTTCGTTGAACTTGTCCCAGTTGGCCCAGTGCGGCACGAGGTTGGAATTGGCAATCAGCACGCGCGGCGCGTCGGCATGCGTGCGGAAGATGCCCACCGGCTTGCCCGACTGCACCAGCAGCGATTCGTCCTCGCCGAGCCGGCGCAGGCTGTCCAGGATGGCATCGAAGCATTCCCAGTTGCGCGCGGCCTTGCCGATGCCGCCGTAGACCACCAGGTCCTGCGGCCGCTCGGCGACGTCCGGGTCCAGGTTGTTCTGGATCATGCGATAGGCGGCTTCGATCAGCCAGTTCTTGCAGTGCAGCTGCGTGCCGTGCGGCGCGCGGATCTCGCGGCGGCCGCGGGCGTGTTGTGCGGCCTGGGCGAATTGCTGTTCGTTGGCGTTCATGTCTGGATCTCCTTGCGCTTCGTTTCGTTTCGCTCTCTGCTTGTGCCGTTGGTTGGGGGCGCCGCTGTTGCGGTCGTTCCCCCTCACCCGGAAGCCTTGCTATACCCCGACCTGCGTCGGCAGCACCGCGCGCACCGCCTGCGGCCATCCCGCGCCGGCGTCGCCCTGCACCACCCATTGCTTCATCGCCTCGATATCCGGCGCGAGGTAACGGTCCCCTTCGACGAAATCGACGCGTTCCCGAATGCGGGCAAGCTCGGTCTCCAGCAGCGGCGAGGATTTCAGCGGCCGATGGAATTCGATGCCCTGCGCCGCGGCCATCGCCTCGATGCCGACCACCACCGCGGTGTTCTGTGCCATGTCGCCCAGCCGGCGCGCGCCATAGGTGGCCATCGACACATGGTCCTCCTGGTTGGCGGAGGTGGGCAAGCTGTCCACGCTGGCCGGATGCGCCAGCGACTTGTTCTCCGAGGCCAGCGCGGCCGCGGTGACCTGGGCGATCATGAAGCCCGAATGCAGGCCGCCGTCGCGCACGAGGAACGGCGGCAGGCCGGACAGCCCGGTATCGAGCAGCAGCGCCAGCCGGCGTTCGGAAATGGCGCCGATCTCCGCCAGCGCGAGCGCGATGATGTCGGCCGCGAAGGCCACGGGCTCGGCGTGGAAGTTGCCGCCCGAGACCACATCGCCCTGCTGCGGGAACACCAGCGGATTGTCGGAGGCGGCATTGGCCTCGATGCGCAGGATGCGCGCGGCGTGGCGCAGGTTGTCCAGGCACGCGCCCATGACCTGCGGCTGGCAGCGGATCGAATACGGGTCCTGCACGCGGCCGCAAGTCTGGTGCGATTCCAGTATCTCGCTGCCGTCCAGCAGCGCCCGCACCGCCGTGGCCACCTCGATCTGCCCCGCCTGCCCCCGCGCATCGTGAATGCGCGCATCGAACGGCTTGACCGAGCCCTTGATCGCCTCCAGCGACAGCGCGCCGGCCACCAGCCCGGCGGCGAAGGCGTCCTCGGCGGCGAACAGGCCAGCCAGCGCCAGCGCGGTGGAAACCTGCGTGCCGTTGAGCAGCGCGAGCCCTTCCTTGGGGCCCAGCGCGAACACGTCCAGCCCGGCATGCGCCATGCCTTCGGCGGCCGGCACCCGGCGGCCGTCGATCATCGCTTCGCCCACGCCGATCAGCGTGCAAGACATATGCGCCAGCGGCGCCAGGTCGCCGGACGCGCCGACCGAGCCCTTGGCCGGAATGCACGGGGTAACGCCGTGGTTCACCAGCGCGAGCAGCGCCTCGATCAGTTCGGGCCGCACGCCCGAGTGGCCGCGCGCAAGACTGACGGCCTTCATCGCCAGGATCAGCCGCACGGTGTCCGGCGCCAGGTCGGGCCCGGTGCCGACGCTGTGCGACAGCACCAGATTGCGCTGCAGTTCGGCCAGCTTGTCATGCGGGATGCGCGTCTGCGCCAGCTTGCCGAAGCCGGTGTTGATGCCGTAGACCACGGCATCGGTGTCGATGATCTGCTGCACCGTGGCCTGCGCCGCGCGCACGCCGGGCCAGGCGGATTCGTCCATCGCCAGCCGGACCTCGCCACGGTAGATGCGGCGCAGGTCGGCCAACGTGACTTGGCCCGGCACCAGCGTCAGAAGGGGACTTGGGGTCGCGGAGCGGGAATCGTTGGAGTGTGCTGTCATTTGTATGTTCCTGTCTATACAGCTCAGTCTAAACCAGTTCGTTTTGCCCACGCCATCTGCCGGCAGCAGATTTATGGGCGGCCAGGGCGCGGCGGCGCCTAGCCGAACGCGGGGTTGCCGTCGGCGCGGAAGCGGCTGCCCAGCCGGTAGCGGTTGCCCGGATGCAGGCAGCGTACGAAGGTCACCGGCGTGCCGGCTGTCCAGGTGCGCCGCGTCAACAGCAGGCACGGCTGGCTGGCCGGCATCTCGAGCATGCCGGCCTGCTCGGCCGTGGCCGCCACCGCGTCCACCACGTGCTCCACCTGATCGTAGGGCACATGGCGCAGCAAGTATTCGCCCGGCTTGACGCCGGCAAAGTCCTGGTTGATGAAGTCGGGCGCGACGCGCGGATTCACGTAGCGGTCCTCCAGTTGCACCGGCACGCCGTCCTCGCGATGCACGCACACCGAGTGGAACACCGACTCGCCGGTGCGCAGGTCCAGCGCCGCCGCCACCTCGATGGAGGCCGCTGCCCGCTCGACCAGCATCACGTCGCAGGCGTAATCGTGGCCGCGCATGCGGATCTCGTCCTGCAGGTTGACCACCGACAGCAGCGTCGATTGCGGCTTGTGCTCGGCCACGAAGGTGCCGACGCCGGCCACCCGCACCACCCTGCCCTGCTCGGCCAGCTCGCGCAGCGCGCGGTTGACCGTCATGCGCGAGACGCCGAAGCGGCTCACCAGCTCCTGCTCCGACGGCACGCGATCGCCGGGTTGCCACGCGCCGCTCTGGATATTGCGGGCGATGAACTCCTTGACCTGCTGGTACAGCGCAGTGGGCGTGGCGTCCTGGGGGTGGCGCGCGGAGGTGGGGCGGCGTGCCGCGGCGGCAGTGGTCATGATGGTCAGTGCTCCGCCGAGGCCATCGCCTCGGCGCGGATCTCCTCGGTCAGCAGCGCCTTGAGCCGCGAAAACTCCGGGGAGGTCTTGATGGTGTAATGGCGCGGATGCGGAAAGTCGACCGCGATCTCGCTCTTGATGCGGCCCGGCCGCGCGGAGAATACCGCAACCCGGTTCGCCATGAAGATGGCTTCGTCGATATCGTGCGTGACGAACATCACCGTCTTGCGCGACGCTTCCCAGATGCCGAGCAGCAGTTCCTGCATCAGCACGCGGGTCTGGTTGTCCAGCGCGCCGAACGGCTCGTCCAGCAGCAGGATCTTCGGATCGTTGGCCAGCGCCCGCGCGATGGCCGTGCGCTGCTGCATGCCGCCGGAGAGCTGCTTGGGGAAATGCTGCTCGAAGCCGCGCAGCCCCACCCGCTGGATGAAGAAGTCGCTGCGCTCGCGCTGCTCGGCCGCGCTCATGCCCCGCTCGCGCAGGCCGAAGCGGACATTCTGCTCGATGGTCAGCCACGGAAACAGCGTGTACGACTGGAACACCATGCCCCGGTCCGCGCCGGGACCGACGACAGGCTGGCCGTCGAGCAGCACCCGGCCGGACGTGGGTGAATCGAGGCCCGCGACGATGCGCAGCAGCGTGGACTTGCCGCAGCCGGACGGGCCCAGGATGGTGACGAAGTCGTTGTCGCGCACCTCGAAGTCGACCGGCAGCAGAGCCTGGGTCTGGCCGCCATTCGGGTTGACGAAGGTACGCGAGACCTGCTGGATGGACAGCGCACTCATTTGATCGAACTCCACGGAAAGAGGCGCTGGTTGGCCAGCTTGAACAGCAGGTCCGAGATCAGGCCGATGCAGCCGATCACGATGATGCCGAAGATGATCTGCCCGGTATTGAGCAGCGCCTGGCTGTCGGTGATCATGTGCCCGATGCCCGAGGACGAGCCGATCAGTTCGGCCACGATCACATAGGTCCAGGCCCAGCCCAGCACCAGCCGCAGGATCTCCGCGATATCGGGCGCCGCGCCGGGAATCAGCACGCGCTTGACGATGCCGGCGCTGTTGGCGCCCAGCGTATAGGCCGCCTCGACCAGATCGCGGCGCGCGCTGCCCACGGTCACGGCCACCATCAGCACGATCTGGAAGAACGAGCCGATGAAGATCACCAGCAGCTTCTGCGTCTCGCCGATGCCCGCCCACAGGATCAGCAGCGGGATGAATGCCGACGCCGGGAGGTAGCGGCAGAACGAGACGAAGGGCTCGAAGAACGCCTCGGCCGCCTTGTACGCCCCCATGAAGATGCCCAGCGGCACCGCCAGCACCGCGGCCAGCACGAAGCCGCCCAGCACGCGCCAGACCGTCATGCCGATATCGGCGATGAAGTTGTACTCGGTAAAGAGCAGCACCCCTTCCCTGGCCATGGTCAGCGGATCGGCGAGGAAGGTGCGCGGCACCAGGCCGCCGAACGTGACCGCGGCCCACAGCAGGAAGAACAGCACGAAGAACGACAGGCCGAGCACCCAGCGGGCGCGCGGCGACACCGCGACCAGCGGCATCAGCCACGGATGGCGTCGCCGCGCCGGTGCGACCGCCGGTGCGGCGGTCGACGCGGCGGGGGCCTGGGTCGCCGGCCCGGTGCCGATGTGAGCTTGCGTCATGGCAGCGGTATCCCGGTTACTTCAGAAAGCGCGCGTCGTACAGGGCCGTGACATCGGGCACCTGGCGGATCACGCCGATTTCCAGCAGCACGGCGGCCGCTTCCTTGCTGAACGCGGCCAGCTCGCCGCCGAAGAACTTGCGGTTTGCCTCGCGGTCCTGCCAGCGCAGGAAGGCCGCCGACTTGGCGAACTGCTCGCCGGTCTGCTTGACGGCCGCGCCCATGATCTCGTTGGACTTGGCCGGCTCCTTGCGGATCATGTCGAGCGCCTCGAAATAGCTGTCGACCAGCGCCTGGGCGGCCTTGGGATTGTCCTTGAGCCACTTGGGGGCGCAGCCCAGCGTGTCCATCACCATCGGGTAGTCCAGCGTCGTGGCGAGGATCTTGCCCTTGTCCGGGCTCTGGCGCACCGTCGACAGGTACGGCTCGTAGGTCATCGCGGCATCGTTCTGGCCCGAGACGAAGGCCTGCGCGGCGGCCTGCGGCGACAGCGTGGTGGTCTTGACGTCCTTGATGGACATGCCGTTCTTCTTCAGCATCCAGGCCAGCCCGAAGTAAGGCGCGGTGCCCGGCGCGTCCACGCCGACCGTCTTGCCCTTCAGGTCGGCGAAGGACTTCACGTCCGCGCGCACGGCCAGACCGTCGGCGCCGTAGGACTTGTCCAGCTGCACGATCTGCGTGATCGGCACGCCGTTGGCGTTCCAGGCCACATGCGTCTCGACCGTGGTGGCGGCGCACTGGATCGCGCCAGAGGCCAGCGCCAGGTGCCGGTCCTTCTGCGGGATCATCTTGATCGAGACATCGAGCCCGTTCTTCTTGAAGATGCCCGCCTTGTCGGCAAGCGTCAGTGGCGCGAAGCCGGTCCAGCCGCTCATGCCCAGCGCGATTTCGGTGGTCTGGGCATGCGCCGCTCCCGCGGCGACGATGACGGCGGCAAGCGCGGTGCGCGCAAGACCGCTAACGAGGCGAATCCCCATCTGTAGGCTCCTTTGGCGTGATGCGAACGAAGGCCGCTTGGCGCGGCCGGTCGCCCGGTCGTGGCGGCGCCATGCGTGCGGCGCCGATCGTTTCCGGGCAATCTAACGTTCCTGTATATACAAGTCAAGGCGCGCAAAGGCTGGCTGCGGGCAAACCCCTAAGCCGGCCGTCGCCTTGTTGCCCGGCACCAGAACCGCGCTCAAGGCCGGAAAAACGCCCCCTGATGGTGCGCGAGCGCATGGCCCCGGGCACCGCATTCGGCCGTCCGCACCGGGCTCGGGCATTTCGGCGCGATGCTGTATAGACAGGAACGGTGTGCGTGCTGCTACGCAAACGCCATGCCACCGGCCGCGGAACGGCCTCAGGTATCGAAGAAGGATGCGACGGTCGGGTAGCGCAGACGCAGGCGCAGTTCGCGCTTCAGGCGCGCGTTGTCCAGCCGGCGCGACTCGCTCATGAAGCTGAGCAGATTCGGCTCCACCGCCTGCCGCACCTGCTCGCGCGTCAGGCGCGGGGGCCGGGGCAGGCCGCGGCGGTCCGCCACCAGGTCGAAGTAATCGGCCATGCGCAGCTCGGAGTCGTCACTGGCATGCACCACGCGCTGCGGCCGGCCGCGAAACAGCGCCACGATCATGGCGCGGGCGAGATCGTGGGCGTGGATATGGTTGGTGTACACGTCGTCCTGCGGCACCAGCGCCGGCGTCCGCCTGGACAGGCGCGCGGTGGGCAGGCGGTTCTCGGCATAGATGCCGGGAACGCGCAGGATGCTGGCCCGCCAGCCGCTGGCCACGCCAAAGCCGCGCACCGCCTGTTCGGCGGCCACGCGGCGGCGCGCGCGGGCGGTCTGCGGCCGTACCAGGTGGGATTCGGCCACCCGGGCGCCGCCCCGATCGCCATAGACGCCCGACGTGCTGGCATAGACCAGCGCCGGCCGGGCCGTCCGGCGGCCGCGCCGGCGGTTGGCCCCCTCGGGTAGAATGCGGGGTTCGCAAGCGGCGGTACGCCAGGCGGTACGGCGCAGCGCGTGCAGCAGGGCCAGCGTACGCGGATCCTTCTCGCCCTGTGCGGGCGGCGGCGCGAGGTCGAGCACCCGGTCCGCGAGACCGGTCAGGCGCGACAACGTGGCCGGCCGGTCCAGGTCCGCCACCAGGGGCACCCCGCCGGCCGCGCGCAGTTCGGCGCGGCGACCCGGCTGCGAGGTGACTGCGAACACGCGGAAACGCGCCGACAGCATGCGCAGGCAACGTGTCCCCACGTCGCCGCATCCAACGATCAACAAGCGCGGACGACCCAGACGACGTCGCGACAGATTTTTGCTCATCGAGTGATTATGGCTTATCAAGTGACAGTCATGCCCAGCGGACGCCAATTCGACGCGGACCCGGGCGAAACCATTCTGGCCGCCGCGCTGCGCCACAGCGTGGGTCTGCCCTACGGCTGCAAGAACGGGGCATGCGGTTCGTGCAAGGGCCGCGTGGTGGCCGGCGACATCGTGCAAGGCGATCATGCCGCCTCCGCCCTGTCCGCTCAAGAGAAAACCGAGGGCCGCGCCCTGTTCTGCTGCGCCACCGCCGCTACCGATATCACCATCGAATGCCGGGAGGTCCATGGCGCCGGCGATATTCCGATCAAGAAAGTGCCGTGCCGCGTGACGAGCCTGGAGCGCGTGGCCGACGACGTCATCGTCGCCCGCCTGCAATTGCCGGCCACCGAGCGCCTGCAATACCTGGCTGGCCAGTACGTGGAATTCCTGCTGCGCGACGGCAAGCGCCGCAGCTATTCGATCGCCACGCCGCCGCATGCGGAAGGTCCCATCGAACTGCATATCCGCCATATGCCGGGCGGCGCCTTCACCGACTACGTGTTCGGCGCCCGCGAGGGCCAGCCGGCCATGAAGGAGCGCGACATCCTGCGCTTCGAAGGACCGCTCGGCAGCTTCTTCCTGCGCGAAGAATCCGATAAGCCCGTCGTGCTGCTGGCCTCGGGCACCGGCTTCGCGCCGGTCAAGGCCATCGTCGAGCACGCCGCCTATACCGGTATCACGCGGCCGATGACGCTGTACTGGGGCGGCCGCCGGCCGCGCGACCTGTATATGCATGCGCTGTGCGAGCAGTGGGCCCGCGACCTGCCGAACTTCCGCTATGTGCCGGTCGTCTCGAACGCCCAGGCCGAGGACGAGTGGGACGGCCGCGCGGGCTTCGTGCACGAGGCCGTGATGGCGGACCTGCCAGATCTGTCCGGATTCGAGGTCTATGCCTGCGGCGCGCCGGTGATGGTCGATGCCGCCCGCCGCGACTTCGTCGCCCGCTGCGATCTGCACGAGGACGCGTTCTTCGCCGACTCGTTCACCTCCGAGGCCGACATGCACCCCGCCGGCACCGCCCCGCAGGCGGCGTCCTGACCGCGCCCCTGCCGTTCCGCGCACGCAACAATGCCCGGGTCCATCACATTTCGTTTTGACACCCGGGCGCATGCGTCTTATATTTGCCCGCATGAACCACGCCATTGTCCGACGCAGCTTCCGTACGTTGCTACCCGCCAGGGTGCCACGCGGCTGACCGTCGACAGCGTCTGTTCAGGTCACGAAGCCACGGGCAACCCCCGTGGCTTTTTGTTTTGGGTCCTGGCTCCGGCGTATCGGGGCACTGGATCGCGGTCCGAACCGTTTCTCCTTTCCATTTCGTATCACGCCGACCCTGGAGTCCGCCATGGCATTTGCTGAGTATCCCGTCCAATCGTTGATGTACATCACCAATCGTCCCGAGCTCGTCTTCACCGAAGGCAAGGGCTCGTGGCTGACGGACCATAACGGCAAGCGCTATCTCGACTTCGTCCAGGGCTGGGCAGTCAACTGCCTGGGTCATTCGAACCAGGGCATGGTGGACGCGCTGGTGGCGCAGGCCGGCAAGCTGATCAATCCCAGCCCGGCCTTCTACAACAAGCCGATGATCGATCTGGCCAAGCTGCTGACCGACCATAGCTGCTTCGACAAGGTCTTCTTCGCCAACAGCGGCGCCGAAGCCAACGAAGGTGCCATCAAGCTGGCGCGCAAATGGGGGCGCAAGCACAAGGGCGGCGCGTTCGAGATCATCACCATGGACCACAGCTTCCATGGCCGCACGCTTGCCACCATGAGCGCATCCGGCAAGGCGGGCTGGGACACGATCTTCGCCCCCCAGGTGCCGGGTTTCCCGAAAGCGGAACTGAACAACCTGGCTTCCGTGGAAGCGCTGATCACCGACAAGACCGTCGGCATCATGCTCGAGCCGGTGCAGGGCGAAGGCGGCGTGATCCCCGCCTCGCGCGAATTCATGCAGGGCCTGCGCGCGCTGGCAGACAAGCACAAGCTGCTGTTGATCGTCGATGAAGTGCAGTCGGGATGCGGCCGCTGCGGCACGCTGTTCGCCTATCAGCTCTCGGGCGTGGAGCCGGACATCATGACGCTGGGCAAGGGCATCGGCGGCGGCGTGCCGCTGTCGGCCCTGCTGTGCAAGGCGGAAGTCGCCAGCTTCGAAGCCGGCGACCAGGGCGGCACCTACAACGGCAATCCGTTGATGTGCGCCGTGGGCGCGGCGGTGATCGCCCAATTGACGGCGCCCGGCTTCCTGCAGGACGTGCAGGAGAAGTCGGCCTACCTGCGCGAGCAGCTGCTGGCGCTGTCGACGGAATTCGGCCTCGGCGGCGAGCGCGGCGAAGGCCTGCTGCGGGCGCTGCTGCTGGGCAAGGACATCGGCCCGCGACTGGTCGAGGAAGCGCGCGAGATGCAGCCCACCGGCCTGCTCCTCAATGCGCCGCGGCCCAACCTGCTGCGCTTCATGCCCGCGCTGAACGTGACGCGCGAAGAGATCGACCAGATGATCGGCATGCTGCGTACCTTGCTGACCAAGCTGGCTTGAGGAACGACTGCCATGCCAGTGCCGGGCGACCGGGCACTGGCGGGCATCTGTGTCGTTTCACACCGGAGCGGCCGCTGGAAGCGGCCGCTTTTGCCGTACGGTCCGATGCCGCAACACGACCTTTGCGCTCAAGACTCGAACACTTCCTCGAGTGTGCTTGCGGTCAGCAAGCGATCGGCCCACGCGTCGATCTGCTCTAAGGGCGACGACTCGATTCTCCAGACCAGCTGCTGCGGAAGCGCCCCGAAGCGGCGCGTCAGCATTCTTTGCAACAGCATCGCTTCGCCTTCGAGCCGGCCTTCCTGTCGCCCTTCCTGGCGCCCCGCTTGGAGGCCTTCCTGCCGGCCTTCCCAGAGACCTTCCATCCTGCACTGCTGCTTCCACTCTTCGAAGCTTTGACCCATCACCATTCGTAGCTCCTTCAGGTCCTCGATTTTTGGCAGCGACACGGCATGGTCGCTGCGCACCGACACTACCGCCCTAAACCAGAGCGCAAAGGTGCGCTTCAGCTCGGCGTCATCATCCAGCAACCCGATCAGCCGATCCACCACTTCGCACAGCACCGCGCCGAACGGTGCACGCTGGAAACGGATCATGCACGCGACCAGGTTGTCCATCCGTGCCAATTGGTCGTCGCTGTATTGGTTCTCATCGAGCAGCAGATACGCAAGCCCGGGCCGATGACGCACCAAGAGTGCCGACATGCCCGGAATCAGATGCGCGATATCGGTGGCCGCCGTCCATCCCGCGGCGCCGTTGTACATCACGATCGGCAATACCGGCGGAAGCCGACGGCCCGGCAACGCCTGGCCGGCACGGATGAGATTCTGATACAGCAGTCCGACGTAGGTCTGGATCCTGACCGCCATGAACGGATCGACCGTGCGCTGGAACTCGATCACCAGATAGAGATAGGCCGCCTCCCCGTCGACCTTTACCCGCCATACGACATCGCCAGCGCGCTGGCGCAGGTGATCGGTCACGTAGCTGCACGGCACCTTCTCCAGTGAAGCAAAGTCGAGGCTATGCAGCAAGTCGTCCGGGATGAAACCCCTGACCAGATCGCGGACGATCTTTGGCGACGAAAACATCAATTTGTATGAGGCATCGCATGGCTCTTGCATAAGGAGGGACTCGTAGCAGCCGGTGGCCGGAGCACGAAGGATGGGCCGCGGGAGCCGCATGCGATGTCGAAAACTTGGCCGCTCTATCGGTTACCGATCTGTGTCGGCGGCCATGCCTGCGCGATCGCCCGACGGCATAAAAAAAGCCCCGCTTGCGCGGGGCTTTCTTTGGCCGGTAGGGCGCATCCAAGGGCGTCATTCGCCCAGGTAGGCGGCCCGCACCTTCGGGTCGTCCAGCATCTGCTTGGCATCGCCGTTGATGGTAACGAGGCCCGACTCCATCACGTAGCCGCGGTCAGCCGCCTGCAAGGCGAGACGCGCGTTCTGCTCGACCAGCAGCACGGTCACGCCCTGCGCGGAGATATCGCGCACCACCTCGAAGATCTTCTCCACCATGATCGGGGACAGGCCCATCGAGGGCTCGTCCAGCAGCAGCAGCTTGGGCTGGCTCATCAGCGCACGCGCCATCGCCAGCATCTGCTGTTCGCCGCCCGACATCGTGCCGGCGAGCTGGTTGGCGCGCTCCTTCAGCCGCGGAAAGATGCCGAACATGCGATCGACATCGGCCTTGATGCCGGCCTCGTCGTTGCGCGTGTAGGCCCCCATCTGCAGATTCTCGGTGATGGTCATGCGCGCGAACACGCCGCGACCCTCCGGCACCATGGCCAGGCCGCGCTTGAGTAGCTCATAGCTCGGCACGCCCTTGATGGAGCGGCCCAGATACTCGATATCGCCGCCGGCCCAGCCCTGCAGGCCCGTGATGGCCTTCATGGTGGTGGTCTTGCCCGCGCCGTTGGCGCCGATCAGCGTCACCAGCTCGCCGTCCTTGATTTCGAGGTCGATGCCCTTGACCGCCTGGATGCCGCCGTAGGCAACCTTCAGGCCGGAGATCTTCAATACTGTGTCTTTCATGGACTGCTCCCCCGTCAGTGCGCGGAGGTACCGAGGTAGGCCTCGATCACCGCCGGGTTGTTCTGGACTTCATGCGGCAGGCCCTGCGCGATCACCTTGCCGTAGTCGAGTACGGTCAGGCGGTTGCACAGGCCCATCACCAGCTTCACATCGTGCTCGATCAGCAGGATGGTGCGGCCATCGCTGCGGATCTTGTCGAGCAGGCCACGCAGCTCCACCTTCTCGGTGGCGTTCATGCCGGCGGCCGGTTCGTCCAGCGCGAGCAGCTTCGGCTCGGTGGCCAGCGCGCGGGCGATCTCCAGGCGGCGCTGGTGACCGTAGGACAGGTTGCGCGCGGTGAAGTTGGCGTACTTGCCGATGCCCACGTAGTCGAGCAGATCGTGCGCCATGTCCTCCACCGCGTCTTCTTCGCGGCGCACCGAGGGCGGGCGGAACACCGCGCCGAACACGCCGGCCTTGGTGCGCACGTGACGGCCCACCATGACGTTTTCCAGCGCGGTCATCTCGCCGAACAGGCGGATGTTCTGGAAGGTACGCGCGATACCGGCCTTGGCCACTTCGTGCACCGCGGTCGGCTGATAGGGCACGCCACCCAGCACGAACTCGCCCGAGTCCGGCGTGTAGAGGCCGGTGACCACATTGAAGAAGGTGGTCTTGCCGGCGCCGTTCGGGCCGATCAGGCCGTAGATCTCGCCCTGCTTGATTTCCAGGCCGACGTCGGACAGCGCCTGCAGGCCGCCGAATCGCTTGTTGACCCCCTTGACGGACAGGAGGATGTTGTCGTTGCTCATCGTTTCCTCCGGTTCACAGACGGCTCAGACTGCCCGCGCGGCGCACCACCGGACGGTCTTCCTTGCGCGGCGACGGCCACAGGCCCGCCGGGCGGTACAGCATCACGCCAACCAGCGCGAGGCCGAACAGCAATTGCCGCAGCACTTCCGCGTCGACGATGATCTGGCCGAACAGCGTATGCTGCACCGGCTCGGCCACCACGCGCAGCAGCTCCTGGAAACCGATCAGCAGGATGCCGCCCAGGATCACGCCCGGAATATGGCCCATGCCGCCGAGCACCACGATCGCCAGCACGTAGATCGATTCCCACAGCGTGAACGATTCCGGCGAGACGAAGCCCTGGAAGGCGCCGAACACCGCGCCCGAGACGCCGCCGAACGAGGCACCCATGGCGAAGGCCAGCAGCTTGATATTGCGGGTATTGATGCCCATCGCCTTGGCGGCGATCTCGTCTTCGCGGATCGCGACCCAGGCGCGGCCGATGCGCGAATTCTGCAGGCGCAGGCTGACGAATACGATCAGCACGACCAGCGCGATCAGCAGGTAGTAGTACAGGAACACCGGCGTGAACTTGATGCCCAGGATGTCGTGCGACTTCGCGAAATCGAAGCCGAACATCTTCACCGAGTCCACCGCCGTGATGCCCTTCGGCCCGTTGGTGATGTTCACCGGGCGGTCCAGGTTGTTCATGAAGATGCGGATGATCTCGCCGAAGCCGAGCGTCACGATGGCCAGGTAGTCCCCGCGCAGCTTCAGCGTGGGCGCGCCCAGCAGCATGCCGAAGATGCCGGCCACCAGCGCCGCCAGCGGCAGGACCCACCAGACGCTGACATGGAAGCCGTTGGGGAACAGTTGCTGGATGGCCTCGAACTGATTGGCCAGGTGCGGCGAGCCGAGCAGCGCCATCAGATAGGCGCCCACCGCGTAGAACGCGATATAGCCCAGATCGAGCAGGCCGGCGAAGCCGACGACGATGTTCAGACCCAGCGCCAGCATGATGTACAGCAGCGCGAAGTCCAGCACGCGCACCCAGTAGTTGCCGCCCAGCGTCTGGACGAGGAACGGGGCGCAAAGCGCGATGGCGAGGAACGCCACCAGCGCGGCCATGGTCTTGGCAGGCGTGCGCGTGAGCGGCGGCGCCTGGACGGAAGTTGGGATCGGAGCGGTCATGGTTTCTCTCTCCTCAAGCCCGGTCGGAAACACGTTCGCCCATGATGCCGGACGGACGGAATACGAGTACGGTGATCAGCACGATAAAGGCGAAGACGTCTTGGTAGTTGGAGCCGAACACGCCGTTGGTCAGGTCGCCGATGTAGCCGGCGCCGAGCGCCTCGATCAGGCCCAGCAGCATGCCGCCGACCATCGCGCCGGCCAGGTTGCCGATGCCACCGAGCACTGCCGCGGTGAACGCCTTCAGGCCCGGAATGAAGCCCATGTAGAAGTGGGCGTTGCCGTAGTTGGTGGCCATCATCACGCCGGCCAGCGCCGCGAGCGCCGCGCCGATCATGAAGGTGGCCGAGATCACGAAATTGGGGTTCACGCCCATCAGACCCGCGACCTTCTGGTTCTCCGCGGTCGCCCGCATCGCGCGGCCGAGCTTGGTGCGGTTGACCAGGGCCAGCAGACCCGACATGACCATCACGGCCATGCCGATGATGACCATCTCCTTGCCGGTGATCGTGGCGCCCGTGGCGCCGATATCGATCGGCTCGGAAGGCAGCAGCTGCGGGAACGTCAGCGGGTTGCGCGACCAGATCAGCATGCCCACGGTTTGCAGGATGATGGAGACGCCGATCGCGGTGATCAGCGGCGCGAGCCGGGGCGCATTGCGCAGCGGCCTGTAGGCGATCCGCTCGATCGAGAACGACAGTACCGCGCAGACCGGCATGGCGATCAGCGTGGCAATGACAAGCGTGAGCCACTCGGGCAGGCCCGGGGCAAATTTCTGGAGACCGAGAATGGCTGACAGAGCGGTCAGCGCGCCGATCATCAGCACATCGCCGTGGGCGAAATTGATGATGCCGAGAATGCCGTAGACCATGGTGTAGCCCAGTGCGATCAGCGCATAGATGCTGCCGAGCACCAGACCGTTCACGATCTGCTGGATAAAGATATCCATGAATACTCCTGACTTCCGTCCGAACCTACGGCATGGTGTGCATGCCGACCGGACGCTGGTAGTTGGGTGGTTTGGTAGGGTGAGATGCCGGTAAGCGGCCTGCCGAGTCCACCCACGGTAAGGGCGCTAATACTTAAGGCGAGGCTAAAAAGAACGGCACCGCAAAGTACTCACGGTGCCGTTCGGAGGGACCGGTAGGTCCGTATTACATCTTCACGACGTCAAGCACGGACTTCTTCTTGTCCTTGTAGTCGTACAGCGTGATGGTGCCTTCCTTCATGTCGCCCTTCTCGTCGAAGGCGATGTTGCCGATCACGCCCTGATAGTTAGTCTTGGGCATTTCGGCCAGGATGGCGGCCGCGTCGGTGGCACCGGCGCGCTTGATGGCGTCGACCACGACCATCACGGCGTCGTAGGTGAACGGCGCATAGATCTGCACCGGCGCGTTGAAGCGGTCCTGATAGCGCTTCTGGAAGTCGGCGCCCTTCTCCATCTTCGACAGGGCCAGGCCTGCTTCCGAGCAGATGATGTTCTGCACCGCGTCGCCGGCCAGCTCGGCCACCTTGTCGGTACAGACGCCATCGCCGCCGACGATCTTGGCGGCGATGCCCAGTTCCTTGGCCTGCTTGGCGAACGGACCGCCGGTGGCGTCCATGCCGCCGTACATGATCACGTCCGGCTTCCTGCCCTTGATCTTCGTCAGAATCGCCTTGAAGTCGGTGGCCTTGTCGTTGGTGGCTTCACGCGCCACCACGTTCACGCCGGCCGCCTTGGCGGTCTTCTCGAACTCGTCGGCCAGGCCCTTGCCGTAGGCGGTGGCATCGTCGACGATGGCCACGCTCTTGGCATTCAGGCTCTTGGCGGCGTAGTTGGCCAGCGCCGGACCTTGCTGGGCGTCGGTCGCGACCACGCGGTAGGTGGTCTTGAAGCCCTGCTTGGTGTAGTCGGGGTTGGTCGACGACGGCGAGATCTGAACGATGCCGGCATCGCTGTAGATCTTGGAGGCGGGGATCGACACGCCCGAGTTCAGGTGGCCGACGACGGCCACGACCTTGGCATCGACCAGCTTCTGGGCAACCGAGGTACCGGTCTTCGGGTCGGCCGCGTCGTCTTCGCCGACCAGTTCCAGCTTGACCTTCTTGCCGCCAACTTCCAGGCCGGCCTTGTTGACTTCCTCGACGGCCAGGCGGGCGCCGTTTTCGTTGTCCTTGCCAAGGTGGGCGATGCCGCCAGTCAGCGGAGCCGCGTGGCCGATCTTGACCACGACGTCGCCAGCGGCGGCGGGTGCGGGTGCGGCTGCGGCGGGGGCCGACGCAGCCGAATCGGCCGGCGCCTCGTCCTTCTTGCCGCAAGCAGTAACCAGTGCCACTGCCGCAGCGATCGGCAGAATCTTGGCAAACGTGATTTGCATGAGTGATCTCCTAGGATTCACAAGAACAGGGTCCCGCAACGCCTCCCGTTCGTTTCCCTGTACCGCCTTTAGTTAGTTTCAATTTGAAACGCGCGAATTGTATCCCCTTTTTTTGCGGATGCAATATGCGACGCAACAACCTGAACCGTTTACCTACCAAATGAGCTAGGGAATTTCCCCAATGCCGGGATTGGGGCAATTCCCGTCTATCTGGCAGGGCTGGGGCCACATCTAACAAGAACCATGCCGGGGCTTCACATGGCCCGCCATTTAGTGCGCGCGGCGGCGCCGCCGCCTGCCTTTATTAAATAGGCATTTCATTTATACGGACGCACCAAAGCGGGATAGAACAGGAATTCCGCATGCACCATCACAGGGAAAACCCCATTATCGGGATTACCCTGATTTGTCTGAAACAAAAGACAAAGAATACAAAGATCGGGAAGGTAATTGTGAAGTCTAAGTGACATTACCCAATTCGGTTTCGAATCGGCCCATCGGTAATGCTCGACAGCAAGGGACGCGAAGGGGGCAACCACCATGGGACCGCGCGGTCTCCACTGGAGAGTGTCTATTTGAGGGGGTGTGCCGGATCGCGGCCGCGATCCGGGGTAGAAGGAGATCAGCCGGCGACCGGCTGCAGCCCCTTGGGCAACGGGAACGACATGGTTTCCTCGATGCCGCCGAGCGAGCGCACGTTGCGCGCGCCGAGTTCCCGCAGCCGGTCGACGATGGACTGCGCCAGCGCCTCCGGCGCCGAGGCGCCCGCCGTCAGGCCGATGCGGCGCTTGCCGGCGATCCATTCCGCGCGCAGCTGCTCGGGCGCATCCACCATATAGGCGGGTACGCCCAGCCGCTCGGCCAGCTCGCGCAGGCGATTCGAGTTGGAGCTGTTGGGGCTGCCCACCACGATCACCACGTCCACCTGGGGCGCCATGAACTTGACGGCGTCCTGGCGGTTCTGGGTCGCGTAGCAGATGTCCTGCTTCTTCGGCTCCGCGATCAGCGGGAAGCGTGCCTTGAGAGCCGCGACGATCTCCAGCGTCTCATCGACCGACAGCGTGGTCTGCGTGACATAGGCGAGGCGCGCGGGATCGGCGACCTGCAGCGTCTGCACGTCGGCCACCGATTCGACCAGCAGCATGCCGCCCTCGGCCTGCCCCATGGTGCCCTCGACCTCCGGATGTCCCTTGTGACCGATCATCACGATCTCGCAACCCTCGGCCCGCATCTTCCCCACCTCGACGTGGACCTTGGTCACCAGCGGGCAGGTGGCATCGAACACGTTCAGGCCGCGTGCCTGGGCCTCGTTGCGGACTTCCTTCGATACGCCGTGGGCGCTGAAGATGACGGTGGCGCCGGCCGGCACCTCGTCGAGCTCGCGCACGAACACCGCGCCCTTGCGGCGCAGGTCCGCGACGACATAGGCGTTGTGCACGATTTCGTGGCGCACATATATAGGCGCGCCAAAGCGCTGGAGCGCCCGCTCGACGATCTCGATGGCGCGGTCCACCCCGGCGCAGAAGCCTCGTGGCTGGGCCAGCAGGATTTCCGCGTCGGCGGCGGTGATCGGTTCAGACATGCAAGGGTTCGGAAAAACGGCGCGCCATCGGCGCGCGTATTGGCTACGGGGGCTACAGGATGCCGATCAGCTGGACATCGAACAGGATGGTCTGGCCCGCCAGCGGGTGGTTGAAGTCGAACAGGGCCGAGGTCTCGCCGACTTCCTTCAGCACGCCAGCGTACTTGCCGCCGCCAGGGGCGTTGAACTCGACCAGGTCGCCGGGCGCATAGTCCTCCTCGAACGAACTGTTCTCGCGCAGCGTGGCCAGCGAGACGCGCTGCAACAGCTCCGGATTGCGCGGGCCGAAGGCATGCTCGGGCGCCAGCCGGTACGTCGTGCGCTCGCCCTCGGCCATGCCGAAGAGCGCCTGCTCCAGCGTGGGCGCGAACTGGCCCTGGCCAAGCAGCAGCGTGGCGGGCTTGTCTTCGAATGTGCTGACGATTTCCGTGCCGTTTTCCAGGGCGATGCTGTAGTGGAGGGTCAGGAACGAATCGGCCTGAACGGTCTTGCGAGGCGTAGCGGCCTCACCGCCGTCGGATCCTTCCGACGCAAGAGTTTGCAAATTCATGGGTGCTCAACCTGTCGACAGCCCGTATTGTATGCGACTGGGCCGCCCGCCGCCCTGCCCCGATTCCATCCCCCGGAGACCCGCATGTCCATTGCAGACTGGCCCGTCAACGAGCGTCCGCGTGAAAAGCTGTTGCTGGGCGGCCCGGCCGCCCTGTCCGATGCGGAACTGCTGGCGGTGTTCCTGCGCGCGGGCGTGCCCGGCAAGAGCGCGCTGGACCTGGCCCGGGACATGATCGGGGATTTCGGTTCGCTGACCCGCCTGCTTGGGGCGACGGCGGACCAGTTCAACCGCTTCAAGGGCATGGGAAGCGCGAAGTTCGCGCAGTTGCAGGCGGCGCAGGAACTGACCCGCCGGGCGTTGGCTGAGGAACTGAAGCTGCGGCCGTCCCTGACCTCGATCGACACTGTGCGCGACTACCTGCGCCTGACGCTGTCGCACCGGCCCTACGAAGTGTTCTTCTGCCTGTTTCTGGATGCGCGCAACCGGCTGCTGGCCGCCGAGGAGCTGTTCCGCGGCAGCATCAGCCAGACCAGCGTGCATCCGCGCGAAGTCGCACGCCAAGCGTTGATGCATAATGCGGCCGCGGTGATCGTCGCCCACAACCACCCCTCGGGGCACGTGGAGCCGAGTACCGCGGACATCGAGATCACGCGTGTGCTGGTCGGCGCGCTGGGACTGATCGATGTCAGCGTCCTGGACCACATCGTCGTAGCGGGCAACACCACGTTTTCGCTAGCCCAGCACGGGCTCCTGTGACGCCGGCGTCACGGTTGCACACCTGTCGCCAGGAAATCACTGAAGGCATTGATCGCCCAGGACTTTCCGGTCTATAATGCCCGTTTTGCTGAAGTCTTAACCGCTGCAGTCCGGGCCGCGCGCCTTTTGTTGATCTGTTGGCGAACATTGTCCACGAATAGAAGAGTTAGGAGTGCTTCATGGCACGCGTCTGTCAAGTGACCGGGAAAGCGCCGATGGTCGGCAACAACGTTTCCCACGCGAACAACAAGACCAAGCGCCGTTTTCTGCCCAACCTGCAGAATCGTCGTTTCTTCGTTGAATCTGAAAACCGCTGGGTGAGCCTGCGCGTCTCGAACGCCGGTCTGCGCCTGATCGACAAGAAAGGCATCGACTCCGTGCTCGCAGACCTGCGCGCACGCGGCGAAGTCTGATTTAGGAGTACATCATGGCCAGCAAAGGCGGACGCGACAAAATCAAGCTGGAATCGACCGCAGGTACGGGTCATTTCTACACGACCACCAAGAACAAGCGCACCATGCCGGAAAAGATGGCGATCATGAAGTTCGATCCCGTCGTCCGCAAGCATGTGGAGTACAAGGAAACGAAGATCAAGTAATTGATCCCGGCTCCTGCCGCCGACCACGGCGGCCTCGCAAAACCCCGCTCATGCGGGGTTTTTGCTTTCTGGGCGGCCGTCACGCGCGTTGTCATGCGGTGTACACTTTCCGGCTTCACCGCTCAGCCCGGCGCCCCGCGCCCTCCCGCCCCATGAATTTCGACGTCGCCATCGTCGGCAGCGGACTGGCAGGCCTTACGGTCGCGCTGCAACTGGCCCACAGCCACAAGGTTGTCCTGATCAGCAAGCGCGACATGACTCAGGGCGCCAGCGATTGGGCCCAGGGCGGCATTGCCGCCGTGCTCGATTCCGGCGACAGCCACGACGAGCATATCGATGACACGCTGGTCGCGGGCGCGGGACTCTGCGACGAAGGAGCGACGCGCTATATCGTCGAGCACGGACGCGAAGCGATCCAATGGCTGATCGACCAGGGCGTGCCCTTCACCCGGGACGAGCAGGCCGAACTCGGCTACCACCTGACGCGCGAGGGCGGCCACAGCCGCCGCCGCATCATCCACGCCGCCGACGCGACCGGCCACGCGGTGGTTAGCACGCTCAGCGAGCGTGCCGCGCGCCATCCGAACATCACCGTCCTCGAAGACCATTGCGCGATCGACCTGATCACGTCGGCCAAGATGGGCCTGCCCGGCAATCGTTGCTACGGGCTGTACGTGCTGGACGACATCTCCGGCGAAGTCCGCACGATCACCGCAACCCATACGGTGCTGGCCACCGGCGGCGCCGGCAAGGTCTATCTCTATACGACCAATCCCGACACCGCCACCGGCGACGGCATCGCGATGGCCTGGCGGGCCGGCTGCCGCGTCGGCAATATGGAATTCATCCAGTTCCATCCGACCTGCCTCTATCACCCGTACGCGAAGTCCTTCCTGATCTCCGAGGCGGTGCGCGGCGAGGGAGGCTTGCTGGTGCTGCCCGACGGCACGCGCTTCATGCCCGAGCACGACGCCCGCGCGGAGCTCGCGCCTCGGGACGTGGTAGCCCGGGCCATCGACTTCGAGATGAAGAAGCGCGGTCTCGATTGCGTGTATCTCGATATCACGCATCAGCCCGCGGCCTTCCTCGAGGAACACTTTCCGACCATCCGCGCACGCTGCCTCGAACTGGGCATCGACATCACGCGGGAGCCGATCCCGGTCGTTCCCGCCGCGCACTACACTTGCGGCGGCGTGGTGACGGATACCTCGGGCCGTACCGATGTGGCCAATCTCTATGCAGTTGGAGAGACCGCCTGCACCGGCCTGCACGGCGCCAATCGCCTCGCCTCGAACTCGCTGCTGGAATGCATGGTGGTCGGACGCGCCGCCGCCGCCGACATCGCGGCCCAGGAGAAGGCGGGCCGGCCCGACTTTGCGTTGCCGGGCTGGGACGAAAGCCGGGTGTCCGACGCGGATGAGGAAGTCGTGGTCTCGCACAACTGGGACGAACTGCGCCGGATGATGTGGAACTACGTCGGCATCGTGCGCACCAGCAAGCGGCTGGAGCGGGCGCAACACCGCATCGGACTGCTGCGGGAGGAAATCAGCGAGTACTACGCCAACTTCCGGGTCTCCCGCGATCTGCTCGAGTTGCGCAATCTGGTGGAGGTCGCCGCGTTGATCGTGGACAGCGCCTATACCCGCCACGAAAGCCGCGGCCTGCATTTCAGCCGGGACTATCCGGAGACGTTGCCCAAGGCGCTGCCCACGGTCTTGCAGCCCCGGGCGCCGCGCAAGCAGACGAAGTAAGCCCGCGCACCGTACCAAGAAGAAGGGCCCGCGCTCCCTTTTGGAACGCGGGCCCTTCGCGGGCGGAGGATATGGAAGGCTCAGCCGACGATGCGCAGCGAATAGTCGGTCGCCCGCACGTCCTTGGTCAGCGCGCCGACCGAGATGCGGTCCACCCCGGTCTCCGCGTAGCCGCGGATCGTCTCCGCGTTGACCCCGCCCGATACCTCGAGCAGCGCGCGGTCTGCGTTGATTCGCACCGCCTCGCGCATCATCTCCACGGTGAAGTTGTCGATCAGCACCGACTTGGCGCCAGCCGCCAGCGCCTCCTCCAGTTCTTCGAGCGACTCCACCTCGATCTGCACCGTGGCGCCCGCTGCCACCGCGAAGGCCGCCTTCAGCGCGGCGGTGATACCACCGGCCGCCGCGATATGGTTCTCCTTGATCAAGATCCCGTCATACAGCGCAAGCCGCTGATTCTCTCCGCCGCCCATCTTGACCGCATACTTCTGCGCCAGCCGCAAACCCGGCAGCGTCTTGCGGGTATCGAGCACGCGCGCGCGCGTGTCGGCGATCAGGTCGGCGTAGTGCCGCGTCGCGGTAGCCACGCCCGAGAGCAACTGCAGGAAATTCAGCGAGGGGCGCTCCGCGGTCAGCAGCGAGCGCGCGGGGCCGGAGATTTCGCAGACCAGCGAATTGGCTTCCATGCTGGCCCCCTCCTGCTGGTGCCAGCGCACCTGCAGGCGCGGATCGACGGCGTGCATGCAGGCGTCGAACCACGGCTGGCCGCACAGCACCGCCTCGTCGCGCACGATCACGCGCGCCTGCGCCGGCTTGTCCTCGGGGACCAGCAGGCCCGTCAGATCGCCGCTGCCAAGGTCCTCCGCAATGGCCGCGCGCACGTTCTCGCGCACCGCCGCCACCAGGGCCGGGCCATAGCTGTCGAAAGTTGGGTTGGTCTTCATGCCGGTCCGACTCCCTGAAACAAGGCGTGCGCCTGCGCGAGGTCGGCGGCGGGCCGCACGTTGGCCTGCTGCTGCGCGGCGAAGCTGAGCATGCGGTCGATGCAGGTATGGGCGCGGCGCCCGATGTCCGGATCGACGTGGATTTCGTTGCGGCCGGTCTCCAGCACCTCGGCCAGATTGCTCAGCGCGTTCATCGCCATCCACGGGCAATGCGCGCAGCTCTTGCACGTGGCGCTGTTGCCGGCGGTCGGCGCCTCGATGAAGCGCTTGCCGGGTGCGGCCATCTTCATCTTGTGCAGGATACCGTTGTCGGTCGCGACGATGAACTCCCGGGCATCGAGGTCCCGCGCCGCGGCGATCAGTTGCGAGGTCGAGCCCACGACATCGGCCTGCGCGACGACGTTGGCCGGCGACTCCGGATGGACCAGAATCTTGGCCTGAGGAAACTCCCGGCGCAGCAGGTCCAGCTCGATCCCCTTGAACTCGTCGTGCACGAGGCACGATCCCTGCCACAACAGCATGTCGGCGCCGGTCTGCTGCTGGATGTAGCCGCCCAGATGCTTGTCGGGCGCCCACAGAATCTTCTCGCCGCGCGCGTGCAGATGCTCGACGATCTTCAGGCCGATGCTGGAGGTGACCATCCAGTCCGCCCGTGCCTTCACCGCGGCGCTGGTATTGGCGTAGACCACGACGGTGCGGTCCGGATGCGCGTCGCAGAACGCGGTGAATTCATCCGCGGGACAACCGAGATCCAGCGAGCAGGTCGCGTCCAGGTCCGGCATCAGGATGGTCTTTTCCGGGCTCAGGATCTTGGCGGTCTCGCCCATGAAGCGAACGCCGGCCACGACCAGCGTCTGGGCCGCATGATCCCGCCCGAAGCGCGCCATCTCGAGCGAGTCTGACACGCAGCCGCCCGTTTCCTCGGCCAGATCCTGCAAGTCGGAGTCGACATAGTAGTGCGCCACCAGCACCGCATTGCGCGCCTTGAGCAGCGCCTTGATGCGGCTCTTCAGCGCCTCGCGCTCGGGCTGGGTCAGCGTTGGCGGCACCTTGGCCCACGCATGGGCGACACAACTGCCGCCGGCGGCGTCATTCAGGGCGCCGGGCTTTTCGAACTCGACGGACTTGATGGTTTGCGGGGTCATTCTTCCGGAACTCCTCTTTGCCGCCCGTGCAAGGCGCCGATGGCGCGGCAACCGGTACTGAAGTAGGGGGAGTGAGTGTAGCGAAAAGAAAAGCCCCGCCTGGGGCGGGGCTTCTCGGGCGCGGGCAAATTCTATCAGGCGTAGCGGCGCAGGCGCAGCGAAAAGTCCTGAAGAGCCTGGATGCCGCTGGCCTCGGCGCGATGGCACCAGGCCTGCAATTGCTGCAGCAACTGTTCGCGGGTCAGGTTCGAGCGGCCCCAGATGGCGGCCAGTTCCCGGCGCATTTCCACGAAGGTGTGCAGCGCCGTGCTGTGCTGCACGATGGTCGCCAACTGGGCGCGCTGCGGCTCGGCCAGCTTGGTTTCCTCGCGATGGAACCACTTGCGGGCCGGCTTCAGGCTGGTGTACTCGGCCACGCGGGCTTCCTTCAGCTTCTCCAGTTCCTGCTTGTAGGCGCTCTTGACCGCCTTGGCATAGCGGGCCATCACGTCGTAGCGATTGGCGATGATTGCCTCGAGGGTGTTGTGGTCGACCGGGCGGGCATCCACCAGACGCGCTTTCGGCGGCGTCTTCTTCACCTTGGCCAGGCCGACGGCCTGCATCGCGCGGATATAGCCCCAGGCGATATCGAACTCGTACCACTTGATCGAGAACTTCGCCGACGTCGGGTAGGTGTGGTGATTGTTGTGCAGTTCTTCGCCGCCGATGATGATGCCCCACGGCGACACGTTGGTGGACGCGTCCTCGCAATCGTAATTGCGATAGCCCCACCAGTGGCCCAGGCCATTGATCACGCCGGCGGCGTGAATCGGAATCCACAGCATCTGGATGGCCCACACCGTCAGGCCGATCACGCCGAACAGGGCCAGGTCGATGATCAGCATCAGGCCGACGCCCTGCCAGGTAAAGCGCGAATACAGGTTGCGCTCGATCCAGTCATTGGGCGTGCCGTGGCTGAACTTGGCGATGGTTTCCTTGTTCTTGGCTTCGGCGCGATACAGCTCGGCGCCTTCGAGCAACACCTTGCGGATGCCGCGCGTCTGCGGGCTGTGGGGATCTTCCTCCGTCTCGCATTTGGCGTGGTGCTTGCGATGGATGGCAGTCCATTCGCGGGTCACCATGCCGGTGGTCAGCCAGAGCCAGAACCGGAAGAAATGCGCGGCGATCGGGTGCAGGTCCAGCGATCGGTGCGCCATGCAGCGGTGCAGATAGATCGTGACGCCCAGGATGGTGACGTGCGTCATCACCAGGGTGTAGATCACGATTTCCCACCATGACCAATTGGCGAGGCCGTTGGCGGCCCAGTCAAGCAATGTGTCGAACAATCCGTTCTCCGTGGATGAAACTATGTGCCTGAAGACATACGCAAACGGCATGCCTGCAAGGATAAGGGGCAGAAAAAAGACTGCGAATCTATTGATTGCGTCTTATGGCGCCGGCGCAGGCAGGTTGCCGTGCGCCGCGCGAGGCACGAGCCGCTGCAATCTGGCGGCTGTTGTGTGGGGTGTCTGAGGACATGCGGGATGCCGTGAAACTCCGCGACAACTGGCGATTCTACCGGATCGTGCAAATACCGGCATCCGCTTTTTCCCCGAGTTTGATGGAGGTCAAGGTATATCGTTCCTTGCGTGGTAGCAAAGGGAGACGATATTTTCCCGATGTGATCAACCGGCCACGGCGATACGTTCGCGCGCGTCGCGTTCCGGACCGGTAACTGGCGAGTCACCCTGGATCACCCGCAGTTCGCGCTGCGGATACGGAATGGAGATCCCGCGCGAGCGGAACGCCAGCCAGACCGCACGATTCATGTCGGACTGCACGCCTAGCTTGCCGTTCTGCGGATCGGCGATAAAGCCGGCCACTTCGTATTCGATGCCGTTGTCGCCGAACTGCACCAGGAATGCCGCGGGGGCCGGCTCCGCGACGAGCCGGGGGATGCCCCGCACCGCCTCGACCAGCACGGCCAGTACGGTTTCGGGGTCCGCATCGTAGTCGGCCTGCACACGCGTCGCGACCCTGACTTTGGTCTGGCCGAACGAGTGGTTCTGCACCGCCTGGGCCACCAGTTGCTCATTGGGCACCAGCGTCTCGCCATCCCCGTTGCGCACCACGGTATAGCGGGTACGGATCTGGGAAACGATGCCGGTGTACTTGTCCACGGTGATCTGGTCGCCCAGCTTCACCGAGCGGTCCAGCAGGATGATGAATCCGGAAATGTAGTTGCTGGCAATCTTCTGCAGGCCCAGCCCCAGCCCTACGCCCAGGGCGCCGCCGAACACCGACAGCACGGTGAGGTCGATGCCCACCAGCGACAGGCTCAGCAGCAGCGACACCAGCAGCAACAGGGCCTTGGAGATGCGCGTGAGCACCACCTTCACATTGGCGTCGATGCCGTCCGAGCGCATCAGCCGCTCCTCCAGCCAGGAGCCGAACCACAGCGCGACCAGCACCGTGACGAGAATCCACACACCGGCCATCAGCAGGCTGGCGACGCTGATGCTCTGCTTGGCACCGACGGCGAAGCGCACCGACTGCAGCCACAGCACCACATCCGACAACACGCCCAGCACGTACAGCAGCATGCCCACCCACACCACGGTGGTCAGCACCTTCTCGGCCAGTAGCAGCATGCCTTGCAGCCCGCCGTTGCCGGACAGCACGCGCCGCAGCACATAGAACGCCAGGTAGAGCGACGTGATGCCAAACAGGGGCACCAGGGCCAGCCGCAGCACGCTGACCTGCATCAGCGACGCCAGCCCGAAGCGCGCGATCAATACGAGCACCCAGGCGAACAGCGGAAACATTGCCCGCTCCAGGCTGGCCGCGGCGAAGCGCAGCGCGAAGCTGGACCCGGCATAGCGCGCATCGACACGCCGGGCGACATGGCGCGCCAGCGGCCAGGCGAGCAGCACGCAACCGGCCAGCACGACGAGCTGCCAGATAAACCCGGGCCCGCCGGCATCGCGCAACAGGTCATTGAGCATTTTGCCGAGCATCGCATTGGTGCCGGCAAGGTCGGTCAGCGTATTCGCGTTCATGGGTGGCAGGCGCGCCGCGGGCCCGCGGCGCCGAGGGCGCGGTGGTGGTTCGAGTCAGTCAGTGTGGAACAGCGTGTAGACCGCCAGGCGCCGGCGGGCGCCTGGCGGCGGTTTGCCGGTCAGCTCGCGCGCTCGAGCACGGCGGCGAAGAAGCCGTCGGTCTGATGCAGATGCGGATACAACGCGAGCACGTCGGCATCCTCGGCCAGGCCCGGTACGGCGATTTTCTGCTCGGCCAGCACCTGCGCGACGGGGACGAGACGGAATTCCGGATGCCCGGCCAGGAAGTCGCGCACGATGGCCTCGTTCTCGGCCTCCAGCACGCTGCACGTCGCGTAGACCACGCGCCCGCCGGCCTTCACCAGCCGCGCGGCGGATGCCAGGATGGCGGCCTGCTTGGCCGTCAGCTCGAGCACCGACTGCGGCGTCTGGCGCCATTTGAGGTCCGGATTGCGGCGCAGCGTGCCCAGGCCGCTGCACGGCGCGTCCACCAGCACGCGGTCGATCTTGCCGGCCAGCCGCTTGACCTTCGGGTCCTGCTCGGAATCGATCAGCACCGGATGGACGTTGGACAGACCGCTGCGCGCCAGGCGCGGCTTCAGGTTGCCCAGGCGCTTGTCGGAAACGTCGAAGGCGTAGAGCCGGCCCGTCGAGCGCATCAGCGCGCCCAACGCCAGGGTCTTGCCACCGGCGCCGGCGCAGAAATCGACCACCATCTCGCCCCGGCGCGGCCCCACCAGGTGGCAAAGCAACTGGCTGCCCTCGTCCTGCACCTCGACGAGACCGTTGATATAGCTTGGCAACTGGTTCAGCGCGGGCTTGCCGGACAGGCGGATGCCGGTGGGCGCCATGGGCGTCGGCTCGGCACCCAGGCCGGCCGCTTCCAGTTCGGCCAGCGCCGCTTCGCGCGAGCCCTTCACCAGATTCACCCGCAGGTCCAGCGGCGCCGGGCGCAGCCACGACTCGGCCAGCGCCAGCGTGAATTCCTCGCCATGCCGCGCCACCAGGTCGTTGAACAGCCATTCCGGCAGGTTTGCCCGCACACGCGGCGCGAGGCTGGCGCGCTCGATGGTCATCAGGCGGTCGAGCCATTCGGCCTCTTCCGCATGCAGGAATGGCGTCAGCGCGTCGCGACCGAGCGTGGCGGCCAGTCCCAGCAGCGCCAGCCGGCGCGGCGCCGCGCCGCTGCCGCTCTCGGCAAACTGCGACAGCTCCACGCGCCGGCGCAGTACCGCGAACACCGCCTCGGCGATGATGCCGCGCTCGCGATGGCCCAGCTTGCTGTTCTCGCGGAAGTAGTAGCTGACGACCGCGTCCGCGGGCCGCGCGAACAGCATCACCTTGCCGAGCAGCCGGTCGATGTGCTGGATATGGGCGGCATGCAGGCCGCCGTGCACGCGGGGCTGTCCGTCGGCCTGCGGGGCCTTGCGCAGCGGCGTCGGCTTGCGCTTGCCGCGGCCGGGCTGGCGGGCGCCGCCCTGCTCTGCGCGCGCGGCGCCGGCGTTGCGCGCGGGGGCGTCGTGGCGGCTCATTGTTGGCCTCCCAGCGCGGGCGCGGCAATAGTCGTCAGCAACTGCGGCTCGGGCGGCTCCACTTGCACCACCCCGTCGCGGATGCGCAGGCGGTCGTCAACGAACCAGCCCACCGCGCGCGGATAGATCTCATGCTCGATGGCGAGCACGCGCTCGGCCAGCGTTTCGGGCGTATCGCTGCGCTGCACGTCGAGCGCGGCCTGGATGACGATGGGTCCGTGATCGAGCGCGGCGGTCACGAAATGCACCGTCACGCCGTGGATCTTGACGCCCGCCTCCAGCGCCTGCCGATGGGTATGCAGACCGGGGAAGCAGGGCAGCAGCGAGGGATGGATGTTCAGCATGCGTCCCGCGTAGTGCTCGACGAACTCGGGGGTCAGGATGCGCAGGAAACCGGCCAGCACGACCAGATCCGGAGAATGCGCGTCGATGGCCTTGGCCAGCGCCTTGTCGAAGCTGTCGCGGTCCGGATATTGGCGGTGATCGACGACGCCGGCCGCGATGCCCTGCTCCGCGGCGAATTTGAGCCCCTCGGCGTCGGGGCGGTTGGACAGGACGGCCGCGACGCGCGCAGGCCAGCCCTGTTCGGAGCAGGCCCGGACGATGGCCTCCATATTGGTGCCACGTCCGGAAATCAGGATGACGATATTTTTCATCGCGCAATTCTACCAAGCCGGGAGGCGCCAACGGTCGACGCGAGACCGGATGGGGCCGAAATGATGGGAACACGCCAGCATTGCCGTCCCGACGGCCGGTGTCCCACTGTTGTTATGACGCGGCTATCGGCTTTGCGGATTGTTAGCCCCCCGCCGCTCTGCTAGAGTGACCGCTAGCGTCCACGCCCCGCTTCCCCCAGGAAACGGGTGACAACAAGGACGATGTCATATCTTGACGGGAAATCGCATGTCGCACGCTGCACCGACTTTGCTGGTGGTCGACGACCACCCCATGGCACTGTCCGGCACCACCGCATTCCTTGCGGAAGTCATGCCAGACGTCGCCGTCCACGCCGCAGGAAGTGCCAAGGAGGCATTGGGTACGCTGCAACGGGGCCTGAAACCGGACATCGTGCTGCTCGATATCTGGCTGAACGACGGCACGGGGTTCGACGCCATGCAGGCGTTGAAATCGCTGATCCCGGGGGCCCGCTTCATCTTCATGTCCGCCGAGGCCACGCCGGAAATCGTCAGCCGTGCCCGCGCCCTGTCGGCCTGCGGCTTCGTGGGCAAGCACCTGGACGCCAACGCCTTTTCCGAAGCCGTGCGCCGCGTGCTCGCCGGCGACACCTCGTTTCCCACCGCGGAAGCCCTGAGCGGCCAGGCCGGAAGCTTCGGTCCCGCCCATGGGATTCCGGTCACGCCGGCCGAGCTGGGGCTCACGCCGCGCCAGGGCTCGGTACTGGCGCTGGTGCTGGAAGGTCTGCCGAACAAGGTCATCGCCCGGCGGCTGGGGTTGACCGAGAACACGGTCAAGGAACATGTATCCGCGATCCTGCAACGGCTTGGGGTACGTACCCGGATGCAGGTGATGTCCCGCATGGAGCGGTTCCGGCTGCGGCAGTAACGCAACGGCCCGATGTCACGCCGGCCGCAGCCAGCGCCGCAGCAGCATCCGCAGCGAGGCCGGGTCGACGGGCTTGGGAATCACGAAGTAGCCGGCCTCCTCGGCGGCCGCCAGCGCATCGGACTTCAGGTCCCCGGTGAGCAGCGCGCTGCGCGCCTGGGGTTGGGTGTTCTGCCAGCGCTCCAGCAGGTCCAGGCCATTCTCGCTGCCGGGCAGACGCAGGTCGCAAAAGATGATGTCGGGCTTGAGCCCCGAGGCGAACAGCCGGTCCGCTTCCGCGCCATGCGCGGCACACGCGACCTGCACGCCCCAGGCTTCCATCAGCGCGATCCACGCCTTGCGAATCTGGCTGTCGTCGTCGACCACCAGCACCGAGCCGCGCAGCCTGTCCGGCTTGCTGTCGCGCGCCAGCGTCGCGGCGCGGACGGCGCGAATCGAGGCCACCGTCTCCTCCGGCACCAGACCGAGCGCGAACCAGAACACCGATCCCTTCCCGGGCACGGAACGCACGCCGTAGGTCCCGCGCATCAGGCGGACGCACTCCTTGAAGATGGCCAGCCCCAGCCCCAGCCCGTGCGAGGGATCGCGCTCCTGGTTGTGGACCTGGTAATACGGCGAAAAGATATCGGGCAGGTGCTCCGGCGTGATGCCGGCGCCGGTGTCCCATACCTCCAGGCGCACATGCTTGCGCCGCTGGCGTGCGGTGACGAGCACCCCGCCTCGCTCGGTGTATCGCAGCGCGTTCTGCACCAGGTTGAACAGCGCCCGGCGCAGCAGCACCGGCTCCGCCATCGCATACAGCTCGGCGGGCACGCGCGGCGACAGCGTCAGGCCACTTTCCCGCGCGTCCGCGGCGAACTGGCTGATAACCTCGCGGATCACGTCCCCCAGCTCGCACGGCTCCAGCGTGGGCAGCACCTTGCGCCCTTCCAGCTTGGACAGGTCCAGCAGCGAGCGGAACAGCAGGTCGATGGTCTGCGTGCCGGCCGCCACCTGCTCGACCAGCGGGTGCAGGGACGATGACCGGTTGCGCGCCCGCAGCGCCTCCACGAGCATCACGAGCGCATGCACCGGCTGGCGCAGGTCGTGGCTGGCGGCGGCGAGGAAACGCGACTTTTCCTCGCTGGCATGCAGCGCGCGTTCTTTTTCTTCCTGGAATTGCTTGGCGAGCCGGCGGCTCTCGCTCTCCAGCTGGATCGCCCGCACCAGGGTCCGGTTCAGGTTCAGCGCATGGCGCGACAGCATCAGCGAGTAGATCACCAGCAGCAGCTGGATATAGGTGCCATGCCCCGGAAACGCATACTCGGCGAGCAGCATGTTCGGCACCAGGATCGGAATGCCGGCGTAGACGAGGTTCGACGGCGCCGGCGATTGCGAGGTGGTGCTGCCGGCCAGCACGCCGAGCGTGAGCAGGAACAACGCTCCGGAAAACACCACCGAGGTCGAATAGAGGTGCAGCACGGCGGAGCTGCCCCAGGTCATCCCGTTCAGGATGGCCACGCCGCGCATATGGCTCCACCATTTGCGCGTATGGGCCGAGCGGCTCATGGTGACCCCGTCGCGCCGGTAGCCGAAGTAGAACCAGCCGGTGCCGAGCGCCTGCAGCAGCATGACCGCGCACCATCCGAGCAGGGCGCGATGCTGGGCGTCGTTCCAGAACGCGATCGCGGTGAGAGCCGGCAGCAGCAGGGAGGCGACGATGCCGCTCGGCGCGACGCGATGGACGGTGGCGAGCAGCTTGGCCTGCGTATCGGCGTCCAGCGGCCGTGCCGGAGGAGGCAGAAGTCGAGGCCAGCTTCGTGGCAGGATCCGGCTGAGCAGCGCGTTCAAACTGAAAAGGGGCGAGAGGCGGACGAAAAGAAGGCCCAGCGCGTGGACCGGCGCCTATCATGCCGGCTTTTGCCAGGCCGCGCCACGGCGGGGCGGCTGTTTCGCCACACAATTGGGGGGCGCAGGCGGTCCGCCGGGCGCCCGGCGACGGAATCGCGCGCCGTTCGCCTTATAATGCTCGCTTTATCCGAACGCTCGTCGCCGTCCCCGTGAAAGTCTTCCGCGGCCTGCCCAATGCCGAAAGCCGTGCGCCGTGCGCGCTGACCATCGGCAATTTCGACGGTGTGCATCGCGGCCACCAGTCTTTGCTCGCCCGCGCGCGGGCCGCTGCCGATGCCCGCGGCCTGCCGCTGTGCGTGATGACGTTCGAGCCCCACCCGCGGGAATTCTTCAGCCCCGACAAGGCCCCGGCGCGCATCGCCATGCTGCGCGACAAGCTCGACAGCCTGCGCCGGCACGGCGTCGACCGGGTCGTCGTCGAACACTTCAACGCCCATTTCGCGGGCCAATCTCCCGAAGCCTTCGTCGAGAACGTGCTCTGGCACGGCCTGCACGCCCGCTGGTTGCTGGTCGGCGACGATTTCCGTTTCGGCGCCCGGCGCGCTGGCGACTTCGCATACCTGGAGCAGGCCGGCAAGCGCTACGGGTTCGACGTCGAGCAGATGGGCTCGATCTCCGAGGGCGGCATCCGGATCTCCAGTTCGGCGGTGCGCCAGGCGCTGGCCGAAGGCGATCTCGAGCACGCGCGCCGGCTGCTCGGCCATGGCTACGTCATCAGCGGCCACGTGATCCATGGCCGCAAGCTGGGCCGCGACCTGGGCTTTCCCACGCTCAACCTGCGCATTTCGCACAAGCGCCCGGCGGTCAGCGGCATTTTCGTGGTGCAGGTGCATGGCCTGGCCGATCATCCGCTGCCCGGCGTGGCCAGCATCGGGGTGCGGCCGACCATCGAGGACGCCGGCCGCGTCCTGCTGGAAGTGCATCTGTTCGACTTCGACCGCACGGTCTACGGCCACATCGTGCAGGTTGAATTCATGAAGAAGCTGCGCGACGAGGCGCGCTTCGATTCGCTGGAAGCGCTGACCGCCGCCATCGCCAAGGACAGCGCCGACGCCCGCGCCTTCTTCGGCATGACGGTGCCCGACGGGGCGGCGTCGCCGGGAGCGGACGCGGGCGGCAGGGACTTGTCCCGGCGCGCCACCTCGGCCACCGACCGAATTAGCTAGCGGCCGGCCTGCGCCAGCGCAGACCGGATCACCGCCCAGCCCCACGAATCATCGCCCTACCGCGCCGGCCAGCCAGCCATGCCCGCCGCGCGCCAACCGAACTGCTTTCGAGAATTTCCATGTCCGACCCGAAGTCGAAGTCCGGCGGCAAGAACGCCAAACCCGAAAAGAGCAAATACCCGGTCAATCTGCTGGACACGCCGTTCCCCATGCGGGGCGACCTGCCCAAGCGCGAGCCGCTGTGGGTCAAGCAATGGCAGGACAAGCAGCTGTACAAGAAGATCCGCGCCGCGCGCAAGGGGGCGAAGAAGTTCGTGCTGCACGATGGCCCGCCGTATGCCAACGGCGACATCCATATCGGCCATGCGGTCAACAAGGTGCTCAAGGACATGATCATCAAGGCGCGCGGGCTGACCGGGCTCGACGCCGTCTACGTGCCCGGCTGGGATTGCCACGGCATGCCGATCGAGATCCAGATCGAGAAGCAGTTCGGCAAGGGCCTGCCGGTGCAGGAGGTCCAGGCCAAGGCGCGCGCCTATGCCACCGAGCAGATCGCCCGCCAGAAGGCGGACTTCGAGCGGCTGGGCGTGCTGGGCGACTGGGACCATCCCTACCTGACCATGAATCTGCGCAACGAGGCGGACGAGCTGCGCGCGCTGGGCAAGATCATGGAAAAGGGCTATGTGTTCCGCGGCCTGAAGCCGGTGAACTGGTGCTTCGACTGCGGCTCGGCGCTGGCCGAGGCGGAGGTCGAATACAAGGACAAGACCGACCTGTCGATCGACGTGGGCTTTCCGTTCGCCGAGACCGACAAGCTGGCCCACGCCTTTCACGTGCCGCTGGAGCGGCTGCAGGGCAAGCCGGGCTGGATCGTGATCTGGACCACCACGCCCTGGACGATTCCCTCCAACCAGGCGCTGAACCTGCATCCGGAAGTGGAATACGCGCTGGTGGACACGCCGCGCGGCTTCCTGATCCTCGCCACCGAGCGGGTCGAGGAGCAGCTGAAGACCTACGAACTGCAGGGCGAGGTCGTGGCCACCTGCGCCGGGGCGGCACTGACGGAGGTGCGCTTCCACCATCCGCTGGCGAAGATGGACGCGGGCTATGACCGCCTGTCGCCCGTGTACCTGGGCGACTACGTCACCACCGACACCGGCACCGGCGTGGTTCACTCCGCGCCCGCCTATGGCATCGAGGATTTCCAGTCCTGCAAGGCGCACGGCATGTCGGACCACGACATCATCAGCCCCGTGATGGGCGATGGCGTCTACGCCAGCACGCTGCCGCTGTTCGGCGGCCTGTCGATCTGGGATGCCAACCCGAAGATCGTCGAGGCGCTCAAGGCCTCCGGCAACCTGTTCAACTCGCACCGCTACACCCACAGCTACATGCATTGCTGGCGCCACAAGACGCCGATCATCTATCGCGCCACCTCGCAGTGGTTCGCGGGCATGGACGTGACACCGGTGGACAACGGCGCCTCGCTGCGCGAGACCGCGCTCGCCGGCATCGACGCCACGGCCTTTTACCCCGGCTGGGGCAAGCAGCGGCTGCACAACATGATTGCGCACCGTCCGGACTGGACGCTGTCGCGCCAGCGCCAGTGGGGCGTGCCGATGGCGTTCTTCCTGCACAAGGAAACCGGCGCCCTGCACCCGCGCACGCCCGAACTGCTCGAGGCGGTGGCCCAGCGCGTGGAGAAGGAAGGCATCGAGGCCTGGCAGACGCTGGATACCCAGCGCTTCCTGGCCGAGTTCGGCGAGTCCCAGCCCGAGATGTACGAGAAGAACCGCGACACGCTGGACGTGTGGTTCGACTCCGGCACCACGCACTGGACCGTGATCCGCGGCTCGCACCGCGACGACCTGTACGATCCGGCCGCCGACACGCCCGACGGGCGCCTGGCCGACCTGTATCTGGAAGGCTCGGACCAGCACCGCGGCTGGTTCCACTCGTCGCTGCTGACCGCCTCGATGCTGTACGGCAAGCCGCCGTACAAGGCGCTGCTCACCCACGGCTTCACCGTGGACGGCGAAGGCCGCAAGATGTCCAAGTCGGTCGGCAACACCGTGTCGCCGCAGGAGGTCTCGAACAAGATGGGCGCCGAGATCATCCGACTGTGGGTGGCCTCGACGGACTACTCCGGCGAGCTGTCGATCTCCGACGAGATCCTGAAGCGCGTGGTGGAGAGCTACCGCCGCGTGCGCAACACGCTGCGCTTCCTGCTCGCCAACCTGACCGACTACGACCACGCCCGTGATGCGCTGCCCGCCTCGGAATGGCTGGAGATCGACCGCTATGCCGTTGCGCTGACCGCACAGCTGCAGAAGGAAGTGCTGTCGCACTACGAGGTCTACGAATTCCACCCCGTGGTCGCCAAGATGCTGACCTTCTGCTCGGAGGACCTCGGCGGCTTCTATCTGGACGTGCTCAAGGACCGCCTGTACACCACGGCGCCCGACTCGAAGGATCGCCGCGCCGCGCAGAACGCGCTGTACCACATCACCCAGGCGATGCTGCACTGGATGGCGCCCTTCCTGTCCTTCACCGCCGAAGAGGCGTGGCAGGTCTTCGGCCACGGCACCGAACACACGGACACCATCTTCACCAGCACCTACTACGACCTGCCGGCGGTGGACGAGGCCGACGACCTGCTGCAGAAGTGGCACGCCATCCGCAACGTGCGCGCCGAGGTGACCAAGCAGCTCGAGGCCATCCGCGTCGAGGGCGAGATCGGTTCGTCGCTGCAGGCGGAGGTGCTGATCCAGGCCGGCGGGCCGGTACTGGAGGCGCTGCGCAGCCTTGACGACGACCTGCGCTTCGTGCTGCTGACCTCGGCTGCCTCGGTCGCCCCGGCCCCCGAAGGCGGCGACCTGCTGGTCACTGTCACGCCGTCCGTGCACGCCAAGTGCGAGCGCTGCTGGCACTACCGCGCCGACGTCGGCCACGACCCCGCCCATTCCACGCTTTGCGGCCGTTGCACCAGCAATCTGTTCGGTGCCGGCGAACACAGGAGGCACGCCTGATGGCCAGCACGTCTTCACGGCCCGCGCGTGCGCGTGGCACCCGCAGCGCCCAGCGGCGCAACACGACCACGCCGCTGCTATGGATGGCGTTCGCGCTGCTGGTGGTGGTGCTGGACCAGTTCCTGAAGATCCTCGTAGTGCGCGAGTTCGCCTACGGCGAATCGCGTCCGGTCACCAGCTTCTTCAATCTCGTGCTGGTCTACAACAAGGGCGCCGCCTTCAGCTTCCTCGCCGACGCGGGCGGCTGGCAGCGCTGGTTCTTCACGGTGCTCGGGCTGGCGGTTGGTGGCTTCATCGTCTGGATGCTGTTCCGCCATACCGGCCAGAAGCTGTTCTGCCTGGCGGTCTCGCTGATTCTGGGCGGCGCCATCGGCAACGTGATCGACCGCATCGCCTACGGCCACGTGGTCGACTTCCTCGACTTCCACCTGCGCGGCTATCACTGGCCGGCGTTCAACCTGGCCGATTGCGCCATTACGGTGGGCGCCGTCCTGATCATCGTCGACGAACTGCGGCGCGTGCGCCGCAACGGGTGACGGCGCGCCGCGCTCGCGCGGCGCGGCCGGTATGATTGGCGTTTTCCTTCTGACGAGCCCTCCATGGATCTGCGCGGCAAGCATCTCGTTCTCGGACTGACCGGCGGCATCGCCTGCTACAAGTCGGCGGAACTCGTCCGGCTGCTGACCAAGGCGGGCGCCACCGTGCAGGTGGTCATGACCGAGGCCGCTACCCAGTTCATTACGCCGGTCACGATGCAGGCGCTGTCGGGCCGCACCGTCTTTACGTCCCAGTGGGACGCCCGCGTCGGCAACAACATGGCGCATATCGACCTGTCGCGGGAAGCCGATGCGATCGTGATCGCGCCCGCATCCACCGACTTTCTCGCCCGGCTCGCGCACGGACTGTGCGACGACCTGCTCAGCACGCTGTGCATCGCCCGCGATTGTCCGCTGCTGGTCGCCCCGGCGATGAACCGGCAGATGTGGGGCGCCCTGCCGACCCAGCGCAACGTCCGCCAGCTGCGCGCCGACGGCGTGGCCATTCTCGGCCCCGGCAGCGGCGATCAGGCCTGCGGCGAGACCGGCGATGGCCGCATGCTCGAGCCGGAAGAACTGCTGGACGAGATCATTGCCTTCTTTCAGCCCAAGCCGCTGGCGGGGCGCCGGGTGCTGATCACGGCCGGCCCCACCTTCGAGGCCATCGACCCGGTGCGCGGCATCACCAACCGGTCCTCGGGCAAGATGGGCTTCGCCATCGCCCGCGCGGCGCGGGAAGCCGGCGCCGAGGTGCTGCTGGTGGCCGGCCCGACCGGCCTGCCCACCCCGCGCGGCGTGCTGCGTACCGATGTACAGAGCGCCCAGGATATGCACGACGCCGTCATCGGGCAGCTTGCCGGCGCCGACGTCTTCATCGCCGTGGCCGCCGTCGCCGACTGGCGGCCGGCCGAGGTCGCCGAGCAAAAGCTCAAGAAGGCCAACGACACCGACACCCCGACGCTGCGCTTCGTACAGACGCCAGATATCCTGGCCGCCGTCGCCGCGCGTCCGGATGCCCCCTACTGCGTGGGCTTCGCGGCCGAGAGCGAGAATCTGGAGCAGTACGGCGAGCAGAAGCGCCAGCGCAAGGGCGTGCCGCTGCTGGTGGGCAATATCGGCCACCATACATTCGGCCGCGACGACAACGAAATCGTGCTGTTCGACGCCAACGGCATCACCCGGCTACCGCGCGCCGACAAGCTCACGCTGGCCCGCCATCTGGTTGGTGCCATTGCCGAGCGGCTGCCGGCCCGGCGCTGACATGGGGAACGGGGCGCGATCCTGCCGCCCCGGCCCTCCTACCTCTACCTTTCACCCAGCAGTCTTCCCATGAGCCAAGCACTGAAGCCCTCTGTCGAAATCAAGGTCCTGGACGCGCGCCTGAACGAATGGGGCCTGCCGGCTTACCAGAGCGACATGGCCGCCGCCATCGACCTGCACGCCTGCATCGACGGACCGCTGACCATCGAAGCCGGCACGCCGGCGCAGCTGGTGCCGGCCGGCATCGCGGTGCATATGGGCAACCCGTACATGGCCGCCACCATCGCCCCGCGCTCGGGGCTGGGCCACAAGAAAGGCCTGGTGCTGGGGAATTCGATCGGCGTGATCGACGCCGATTACCAGGGGCCGATCATGGTGAGCGTGTGGAACCGCAACGCGCCGGGCACCGACCCGATCGTGATCCAGCCCGGCGAGCGCATCGCGCAGATGATGTTCGTGCCGGTGCTGCGCCCGGTCTTTACGACGGTTCAGGAGTTTTCCACGGATACGGCCCGTGGCGCCGGCGGCTTCGGCTCGACCGGCGTGCACCATGCCGGCCAGCCCGGCTGACGCCGTCAGCGCGGCGGGAAAGCCCTCAGGCCGGCTGCTCGAACAGCAGCGCCACGCCGGCCGCCGCTTCCGCCGGAATCAGCGTTTCGCCGGCGCTCAGGTCCAGCGCCGGCACCCCGGCCGCGCGCCACAGCTCGCGCGCCTCGGCCAGGCGGTCGGTGCGCAGCCGGATCGCCGCGTAGCCCGGCACGGCGCGGCGGATATGCCCGGTGCCCGTGGCGGACGCCAGCGCCTGCGGCGTGGTCACCACCAGCGCCGCGTCGCCGACGGTCAGGCTGCAGATATGGTCGCTCAACTGGGTCATCTCGCCGCCGGTCAGCTCGGCGTAGGCCCGGCCCGCCGCGTCGACCAGCGCCGGCGCCACTACCAGGAACATCGCGGCGATGGCCGTCGCGCCGTTGGCATGCGCCGTCCATTCGGGCCGCCACAGCAGCTCGGGCGTGCGGTGCTCGCAAACGAAGAAGCGCGCGCCGGGCGCGTCGTCGATGGCGGTGACGCGGAACGTCGCGGGATGCTCGGTGCCGTCGTCCAGCTGCACCGGCCGCGAGAACTCGATCGGATCGGAGGTATGCCAGCCGTCGCCGCGCAGGCGCGCCGCGGTCGCGAACGCGTCGCCGCTCTTGCATGACATCGCCACGCAGCCGCCGCCCTGCTGCTGGGCGTTCCAGTAATACTGGCGGTTGGGGCTTGGCGCGGTGACGTGCAGCAGTTCGACGTAGTCGCGCTCCAGCATCACGCAGTGGTTCTGCGAGCCCAGCGTATGGAAGCCGCGCGGGGTCAGCGTAAAGCCGAGCCGGCGCCAGGCGTCCGCCGCGGCCTGCAACTCCGTGCAAACCACCACGGCATGGTCGAATGGTTCGCTTGCGGTCATCGGTGTCTGCTCAGTCGAATTGGATATTGGCCTTGCGGGCGACCGCATACCACTTGTCGTGTTCCTGCCGCACCAGATTGCCCAGGTCCGCCGGGCTGCCCGCAACGATCTCGAAACCTTGGGCGCCCAGCGCCTCCACCACGCGAGGCATGCGCAGCGCTCCCGCCAAGGCGTCGTGCATCCGCGTAACGACCGCGGTGGACATGCCGGCCGGGCCGAACACGCCGATCCACGAATACGCCTCGAAGCCCGGATAGCCCTGTTCCGCCACCGTCGGCACCTGCGGCAGTTGGCGCAACCGGCTGGTGCCCGTCACGCCCAGTACCTTGATGGTCTTGGCGGCCACGTGCGCCTGTACGGCGGCGTAGCTGGAGAAGAACAGGTCGACATCGTTGGACAGCACCGCCTGTACCGCCGGCCCCCCGCCCTTGTAGGGCACGTGGAGCATGCGCATGCCGCTTTCGGTGGCCAGCGCCTCCGCGGCCAGCTGGTTCAGGCTGCCGACCCCCGACGAGGCATAGCGCACCGATTCGGGCTTTTGCCGTCCCAACTCGACCAGTTCGCGCACGTTGGAAACGGGCAGCGAAGGATGGGCCGCCAGCACCAGCGGAAAACGCACCAGCTGCGACACTGGCGTGAAATCGCGGAAGGTGTCGTAGGGCAGCTTCTTGTAGGCGAACGGGTTGATGGCGTGGGTATCGAAAGCCATCAGGAAGGTGTGGCCGTCCGGGCGGGCGCGGGCCACCGTGCTCGAGGCGATCAAACCGCCGGCACCGGGCTTGTTGTCGACCACCACGGTCTGGCGCAGACCGGCCTTCAGGCCTGGCTGCAGCTGGCGGGCGACGATATCGACGCTGCCTCCGGGCGGGAAAGGCAGCACCATCGCAATCGGGCGGGAACCGCCGCGGGCGGATTCCTCGTCGGGGACGGCGTGGCCGGGCAGCGGCAGGGCCGAGATCGCGCCCAGCGGCAACGATTTCAGCAGCATGCGACGCAGTCGGCTGCAATCGGATCGGGACATCGGGTACTTGGGTGGCTTACGGAAATGCAACAACGCTACGGCAGAAAATGAAAAGGGCGGCATTTCTGCCGCCCCCGTATTTTGCCGGAGGATAGCACGATTCGTTTGCCATCGTCCCCAGCGGCCGTCAGGCCTCCGCGCGTTGCTCGCTTTCCGGCGCCTCCGGCGGCTCGACGTCGATCTCGGAGAAGTCCAGCTTGATCTGGTCCTGCTCGTCGAGATCCACGGCCACCTTGCCACCGGACACCAGCTTGCCGAACAGCAGCTCGTCGGCCAGCGCCTTGCGGATCATGTCCTGGATCAGGCGCTGCATCGGCCGCGCCCCCATCAGCGGATCGAAGCCCTTGCGCGCCAGGAACTTGCGCAGGCCGTCGGTGAAGCTCGCCTCGACCTTCTTCTCGTGCAACTGCTCTTCCAGCTGCATCAGGAACTTGTCGACCACCCGCAGGATGATCTCCTCGTCCAGCGCGCGGAAGCTGATCGTCGCGTCGAGCCGGTTCCGGAACTCGGGCGTGAACATGCGCTTGATATCGGCCATCTCGTCACCCTGCTGGCGCGCCGAGGTAAAGCCGATGGTCGCCCGGTTCATCGCCTCCGCTCCCGCATTGGTGGTCATGATGATGATCACGTTGCGGAAGTCGGCGCGCCGGCCGTTGTTGTCGGTCAGCGAACCGTGGTCCATCACCTGCAGCAGGATATTGAAGATATCCGGGTGCGCCTTCTCGATCTCGTCCAGCAGCAGCACGCAATGCGGCTTCTTGGTCACAGCCTCGGTCAGCAAACCGCCCTGGTCGAAGCCGACGTAACCCGGAGGCGCGCCGATCAGGCGGCTCACCGCATGGCGTTCCATGTACTCCGACATGTCGAAGCGGATCAGCTCGATGCCCATGATGAAGGCGAGCTGCTTGGCCACTTCGGTCTTGCCCACGCCCGTGGGGCCCGAGAACAGGAAGGAGCCGATCGGCTTGTCGGTCTTGCCCAGGCCGGCGCGCGACATCTTGATGGCCGACGCCAGCGCCTCGATGGCCGGGTCCTGGCCGAACACCACGGACTTCAGATCGCGGTCCAGCGTCTGCAGCTTGCTGCGGTCGTCCTGGTTCACGCTTTGCGGCGGGATCCGGGCGATGCGCGAGACGATGTCCTCGATCTCGCCCTTGCCGATGGTCTTCTTCTGCTTGGACTTGGGCAGGATCCGCTGCGCGGCGCCAGCCTCGTCGATCACATCGATGGCCTTGTCGGGCAGATGGCGGTCGGTGATGAAACGCGCCGACAGCTCGGCCGCGGCGGTCAGCGCCGAGGCCGCGTACTTGACGCCATGGTGCTCCTCGAAGCGCGACTTCAGGCCGCGCAGGATCTGCACGGTCTGGTCCACCGACGGCTCGACCACGTCGATCTTCTGGAAGCGGCGGGACAGCGCCGCATCCTTCTCGAAGATGCCCCGGTATTCGGTAAAGGTCGTCGCCCCGATGCACTTGAGCTGACCCGAGGACAGGGCCGGCTTGAGCAGGTTGCTGGCGTCCAGCGTGCCGCCCGACGCCGCGCCCGCCCCGATCAGGGTGTGGATCTCGTCGATGAACAGGATGGCGTTGGGATTGTCCTTGAGCGACTTCAGCACGCCCTTCAGGCGCTGCTCGAAATCGCCGCGGTATTTGGTCCCGGCCAGCAGCGCGCCCATATCCAGCGAGTAGACGACCGCCTTCTCGAGAATATCGGGCACTTCGCTCTTGGTAATGCGCCATGCCAGGCCTTCGGCGATCGCGGTCTTGCCGACGCCGGCCTCGCCCACCAGCAGCGGGTTGTTCTTGCGCCGGCGGCACAGCACCTGCACCACGCGCTCGACTTCGCTTTCGCGGCCGATCAACGGATCGATCTTGCCGGCCTTGGCGAGCGCATTCAGATTCTGGGTGTATTGCTCGAGCGGGCTTTCCTTGCCGTCGCCGCCCTCGCCCTCGGCCGTGCCGTCGCCATGCTTGGCCGGCTCGGACTGGTCCTTGCGGATGCCGTGGCTGATGAAATTGACCACGTCCAGGCGCGTGACGCCCTGCTGCTGCAGGTAATAGACGGCGTGCGAATCCTTCTCGCCGAAAATCGCCACCAGCACGTTGGCGCCGGTCACTTCCTTCTTGCCGTTCGAGGTCGACTGCACGTGCATGATGGCACGCTGAATCACGCGCTGGAATCCCAGCGTGGGCTGCGTGTCGACTTCATCGGTGCCCGGTACGACGGGCGTGTTGTCCACGATGAAATTCTTCAGGCTGGTGCGCAGATCCTCGATATTGGCCGCGCAGGCGCGCAAGACCTCGGCTGCTGTCGGATTGTCCAGCAATGCCAGCAGCAAATGCTCCACGGTGATGAACTCGTGGCGTGCCTGCCTGGCCTCGACAAAGGCCATATGCAGGCTGACTTCCAATTCTTGCGCAATCATGCTTCCTCCATCACGCACTGCAACGGGTGCCCCGCCTGCCTTGCGTGCGTTGACACCAGCTCAACTTTGGTCGCGGCAATATCTCTCGTATAGATACCGCACACGCCCTTTCCTTCCCGATGGACGGTCAACATGATCTGCGTCGCCGTTTCCCGGTCCCTGCTGAAATACTGCTGCAGGATCATCACGACGAACTCCATGGGAGTGTAGTCGTCATTCAGCAGCACCACCTTGTACATGGCGGGCGGTTTGAGCGCCTGCTCTTTCCGCTCGAGTACAGTGCCTGCATCGCGTTGTGGGACATTCGCCAGCCGTATAGCCATGGCCTTATTCTAACCCCTTCGCTCAAGTCTGCAATTTGGGGAAAAGACGCCGGATTCAAGAGGACAATTCTGCCGTCGGGACAGCATTTCGACCGCCGCGAGCCGCCGGCGTTCGGGTTCGCGGCATCCGGCGGCGTCCCTTCCAATGGACCACAGTATCGCAGCGAAGCCCGTGCGATTCCCGCCACACCACACCAGGAGTGGGGAATCTGCCGGCTTGACAGCGCGACGGATTGCCAGAAAAATCGTCCGAACATTCACGTCCGGCTAAGCGAGCCAAAGCATCAGGCCGGACAGGAGTGCTCCGTGAGCGGGAGGCCCACGGACCTGGCGGCGGCGCTTCGCGGTTGAGGCGCCGCCATGCATTACACGAAGCGCTGGGCCATCAGGCGACCGTGCCCCATTTCGGGCCGGACGCACCGGCAAGGCGTTTTGTCGGAATCAGCTTGGCCACGGCGTCTCCCTGCTTGAAATCTGCTTTTTCGTTGGGGGAGTTTATGGCAAGCGGTACTGTCAAATGGTTCAATGACGCCAAGGGTTTCGGGTTCATTACCCCGGACAGCGGTGAAGAAGAACTGTTTGCGCACTTTTCGGCTATCCAGATGAACGGTTTCAAGACTCTGAAGGAAGGCCAGCGCGTGTCGTTCGAAATCATCCAGGGTCCCAAAGGCAAGCAAGCCACGAATATTCAGGGCGCAGCCTGAGCGTATCCGAGCGTAACGCGGACGCACTGGACCACAGAGTTCACGGCGGCCGCACCAGGGTGGGGCGTCGCGCCCCGGAACGGGGGCGATAGCCGGGCATTCGACAGCCAGCCACATCGGCGGCGGGAAAATGACCCAGGCCATTGCACACGGAGCGCGAAATCCTGTCCATCGAAAGGCCCGGCATCTGATGCCGGGCCTTTCGCATTCCGGGCGCCACGATCGGGCGGATTACCGGCCTGGCGGGGAGAAAAAAACCCGGCCGCCTCCCGGCGCCGGGTCGTTGAGCGGGAAGCCGCTGCGCTGGCCTACATGTTGTCGATCATCACCTGGCCAAAACCCGAGCAGGAAACCTGGGTGGCGCCTTCGAGCAGGCGGGCAAAGTCATAGGTCACCTTTTTCGACAGGATCGACGCCTCCATCGACGAAATGATCAGGTCGGCGGCTTCGGTCCAGCCCATATGGCGCAGCATCATTTCCGCGGACAGGATTTCGGACCCGGGATTGACGTAGTCCTTGCCCGCGTATTTGGGCGCGGTGCCGTGCGTGGCTTCGAACATGGCCACGGAGTCCGACATATTCGCGCCCGGCGCGATGCCGATGCCGCCCACCTGCGCCGCCAGCGCGTCGGAAATATAGTCGCCGTTCAGGTTCAGCGTCGCGATCACCGAATATTCGGCCGGACGCAAGAGAATCTGCTGCAGGAAGGCGTCGGCGATGGCGTCCTTGACGACGATGTCCTTGCCGGTCTTCGGATTGCGCAGCTTGCACCACGGACCACCATCGACCAGTTCGGCGCCGAACTCCTTCTGCGCAAGTTCATAGCCCCAGTCGCGGAATCCGCCTTCGGTGAATTTCATGATGTTGCCCTTGTGCACGATGGTCACCGACGGCCTGTCGTTGTCGATCGCGTACTGGATGGCCTTGCGCACCAGGCGTTGCGTCCCTTCCCTGGACACCGGCTTGATACCGATCCCGGACGTCTGCGGGAATCGGATCTTCTTCACGCCCATTTCGTTCTGCAGGAAGGCGATCACCTTTTTCGCCTGTTCGCTGCCGGCCTCCCATTCGATGCCGGCGTAGATGTCCTCGGAGTTCTCGCGGAAGATGACCATGTCGGTCTTGCCGGGTTCGCGCACGGGCGATGGCACGCCCTTGAAATACCGTACCGGGCGCAGGCAGACGTACAGGTCCAGTTGCTGGCGCAGCGCGACATTCAGCGAGCGGATGCCACCTCCCACCGGCGTGGTCAGCGGGCCCTTGATGGAAACCACGTATTCCTTCAGCACCTGCAGCGTCTCGTCCGGCAGCCATACGTCCGGACCATAGACCTGTGTCGATTTTTCTCCGGCGTAGATTTCCATCCACGCGATCCTGCGTTTGCCGGCGTAGGCTTTCTCCACGGCGGCATCGACGACCTTGATCATGACCGGCGTGATATCCACGCCCGTACCGTCGCCCTCGATATAGGGAATGATGGGGTTGTCCGGCACATTCAACGAAAAGTCCGGATTGACCGTGATCTTGTCGCCAGGCGGAACCTTGATGTGTTGGTACATGGTGTCTCCCATTCGAATCGGGTAATGACTGCCGCTGCGCGGCGCAGCGGCGTGGCGGATCTCTGTCCACGCCAGCACATTGTAGGCGATGGCGCTCCGGCCCTCGGGCATACTGGCGCCCTTCGTGTCATGTACCGCCACCATCGATGACGCTGATCGCCCTGAACAAGCCGTTTGGCACCATGAGCCAGTTCTCGCCACACCCGTCGCGGCCCACGCTGGCGCACTGCGTTGACGTGCCGAACGTCTATCCCGCGGGACGGCTGGACGCCGACAGCGAGGGCCTGCTGCTGCTGACCGACGAGGGCGCATTGCAGGCCCGCATCGCCGATCCGCGCCACAAGCTGCCCAAGCGCTATCTTGCACAGGTCGAGAACATCCCGGACGAAGCCGCGCTCGCCCGGCTGCGAGGCGGCCTGGACCTGGGCGACTTCCGCACCCTGCCGGCCACTGCCCGGCTGATCGACGAACCCGGCTTCCTGTGGCCGCGGACCCCGCCGGTGCGCTTCCGCGCCGCCATTCCGACCCAGTGGCTGGAGATCGGCATCCGCGAGGGCAAGAACCGCCAGGTCAGGCGAATGACGGCGGCCATCGGCCATCCCACGCTGCGGCTGATCCGGATCGGCATCGGCCAGCTGGATCTGCGCGAGCTCGGCCTGGCGCCGGGCCAGTATTGCGAGGTGCCGAGCGCTGCCATTGGGTTGCAGGACCCAGCGCCGGCCAGACCGGCCCCGCCGCGCGTGCGGCCCGCGGGGCGCGGGCGGGCGTGAACGTTGAGCGCCGCGACTGCGCTATGCTTTCAGCTGTTTCGGAGCTGCCGGCCTGCGCCGGCGCCACGCTTCACCCTCCTCCACCTTATCGCGCCGCCATGCCCTTCCGCATCCGCCTGCTGACCGCCTGCCTTGCCACCGCCCTGCTCCCGTCCGTCGTCCATGCGCAGGCACGCCTGCCGGTGACGTCGCTGACCGCCGGCATGTACGCCATCCAGGCGGAGGTGGCATCCACGCCCGAAGCGCGGCAGCAGGGCCTGATGTATCGCAAGACCATGCCGGCCAGCAACGGCATGCTGTTCGTCTTCGAGGAGAAGGCGGGGCACTGCTTCTGGATGAAGAACACGGAGCTGCCGCTGTCGATCGCCTTCCTGGCCGATGACGGCACCATCGTGAATATCGAGGACATGCAGCCGCATAGCGAGAACAACCACTGCCCCAAGGCGGCGGTGCGCTACGCGCTGGAGATGAACAAGGGTTGGTTCGCCCAGAAGGGCATCAAGGCGGGGGCGAAGATCGGGGGGCTGCCCCAGCCGCGCTGATCGGGTTGGGGTGCCCCCGCGGACCGCTGCCGCATTCGCGCGGCAGCGTGTAGCAAGGACCGATAGAGGGAATCAGTCGCGGAAGTTGTTGAAGTCCAGCGGCGCCTCGGGCACGTCCTTGCGCAGCATGGCGATCACGGTTTGCAGATCGTCGCGCTTGGTGCCCGACACGCGCACCGCATCGCCCTGGATGCTGCCCTGGACCTTGATCTTGCTGTCCTTGATCATCTTGACGATCTTCTTGGCCAGATCGCCGGTGACGCCCTTCTTGATGGTGATGACCTGCTTGACCTTGTCGCCGCTGATCTTCTCGGTCTTGCCGTAGTCGAGGAACCGCACGTCGACATTGCGCTTGGCCATCTTGCTGATCAGCACGTCCTTGACCTGTCCCAGCTTGAAGTCATCGTCCGCGAAGGCGGTCAGCTCGTTCTCCTTGTGCTCGACCCGTGCGTCGGAGCCCTTGAAATCGAAGCGGGTCGAGATTTCCTTGTTGGCCTGTTCGACGGCGTTCTTCACCTCGACCATATTCGCTTCGCATACCACGTCAAACGTCGGCATCGCATTCTCCTTGTATCCGCTTACCTGTTCGCCATTGCCGGACCGCGCGGCGGCGCGCCGCCGCGGTTCCGTATAATCCAGCCACCCTTGCAGTCCAGGCCACCGCCGCGTCGGCCGCATCACCCTTCTCTTGCATGGCAGATTTCCACGAATTTTATCCCCTGCAACGCCACAACACATTCGGATTCGATGTCCGGGCGCGCCTGGCCGTCCATATCCGCAGCGAAAACGACCTCGGCGCGGCGCTGCGCGATCCCCGGCTCGAGGGTTTGCCGGTGGTCGTGCTGGGCGGTGGCAGCAACGTGGTGCTGACCGGCGACCTGGACGCGGCGGTGCTGCTGATGCAGATACCCGGCTATTCGGTGCAGGCTGCCGATGACGCATGGCTGGTCACCGCAGGGGCGGGCGAGAACTGGCACGAACTGGTCTGCCGCACCATCGACGATGGCATGCCCGGCCTGGAAAACCTCGCGCTGATCCCCGGCACCGCGGGCGCCGCTCCGATCCAGAATATCGGCGCCTACGGGGTCGAACTGCGCGAGCGCTTCCACAGCCTGCGCGCATGGGACCGGCAGACGCGGGCGTTCGTCAGCCTCTCGCTGGCGCAATGCGACTTCGCCTACCGTGACAGCCTTTTCAAACGCGAAGGCCGGGACCGCTACATCATCACCGCGGTCACGCTGCGACTGCCGCGCCCCTGGCAGCCGGTGCTGGGCTATGCCGAACTGGCGCGCGAGGTAGCGGGACAGGATATGGCGGGACGCGAGCCCGATGCCGCCACCATCCGCGATGCGGTCATCGCCGTGCGCACGCGCAAGCTGCCCGATCCCCGGGAGATCGGCAATGCGGGCAGCTTCTTCAAGAATCCCGTGGTCAGCGCGGCCCAACGCGACGCGCTGCTGGCGCGTCATCCCGATCTCGTCAGCCACGCCCAGCCGGACGGCAGCTTCAAGCTGGCCGCCGGCTGGCTGATCGACCGCTGCGGGTTCAAGGGCGTGACCGATGGCCCGGTCGGCGTGTACGGCAAACAGGCGCTTGTGCTGGTCCACCACGGCGGCGGCACGGGCAGCGATCTGCTGGCATTGGCCACGCGCATCGCCGACACGGTCCAACAGCGCTTCGGCGTACGCATCGAGCCGGAGCCGGTCGTGCTCTGAGCGCGTTCGTTCAGAAGGGCTGATCGCGCAGGAATTCGCGGCGGATATCCACCGTGCCGCGATGGCCCACGGCGCCGTAGTGCTCGGCCAGCCAGGCCTGGGCCGCGGTCCTGCCCCGGTCCCGTAGCATCGTCAGGAAATTCCAGTCGGTGACCAGCTTGGTCGATGACGACAGGTCCCCCAGCGCATGATCGGCGCGGATGGAATGCAATAGGATGTATTTCAGCCGGTCGCGATATTCCGGCTTCAGCCACTCCTCGTCGAGCAGCTTGTGCACGAAGGCGATGGCGCGCATCTCGCGCAGCAGCGACGCATTGAAGGTGATTTCGTTGAGCCGCTCCATCACCTCCTGCGGCTGGCTGGGGACTTCGTCGCGCTCGATCGGGTTGATATGCACGATCAGGATGTCGCGCGTGGCGGTCTCGTAGAAGAAGGGAAAGAGGACGGGATTGCCCATATAGCCGCCGTCCCAGAAATGCCTGCCGCCGATGTCGATCGCCGGATAAAGATAGGGCAGGCACGCGGAGGCCAGCACGGCATCGACCGTGATCTCCCTGGTGGTAAACACGCGCACATTGCCGCTATTGACGTCCGTCGCGGCGACAAACAGCTTCGAGTCGGGACAGGCGCGCACGCGCTCGAAATCGACCTGCGCCTCCAGCAGGCCACGCAGCGGATTGAAGCCGACGCCCTGGGCCGAGGCGGCCCACCAGCCGGTCCACATGCGGGTCCAGTCCTGCAGGGGCCAGCTGCTGCCGTAGTTGCCATGCATCCAGTCGACCGCCTGCTGCCCCAGCGTGGAAAACGGCGACGCGGCGCGTGAGACGCCGAACCAGAAATCGTGCAGCTTCTCGCGGGCGCGGTCCGGCCCGCCTTGGACCAGTCCGTCGATCATCACCACCGCGTTCATCGATCCGGCACTGGTGCCGCTGATGCCGTCGAAGGCGAGGCGCCCGTCCTCCAGCAGCGCGTCGAGCACGCCCCAGCCGAAGGCGCCATGCGCGCCGCCGCCCTGCAGGGCGAGATTGATGGTCTTGTGGTGATGCGGCATGCGGTATCTCCGGTGGCCGGGCGCGGCCCTGGCTGGCGATCACTGCAGGGCGGACGTTGCGTCCGCCATCGCGGGCCGCGCCGGCACCGTGCAGTGCCGACGCGGCCGGGGCGGTCAGGCCGTCAGGCGAAGTGGCAGACGTAGTCCAGCGTTTCCTCGACTTCGATGTCGAAGCTGCTGTTGCCCGGCACGCTGAACTGCTGGCCCGCGCCGTAGACGTTCCACGCTTCCGAGCCCGCGAGGCGCACGCGGCAGACGCCGCCATTGATTTCCATGATCTCCGGCGCGCCGGTATTGAAGGTCAGCGTCGCGGGAAAGATCACGCCCAGCGTCTTGCGGCTGCCATCGGCGAACAGCACGGTATGGCTGACGCATTTGCCGTCGAAATACAGGTTGGCTTTCTTGACGACGGATACGTTGTCGAACTGGCTCACTTCCATTCTCCAATCATTGGCAAACAGGGAAAACGACAGGGAAACGATACAGGCAAAAAAGCGGCGCAAACAAAAAGGGGCCGTCGGCCCCTCTTCGTTTTTCCTGCCGTAGCGCTTACTCGCCGCGCTGGCGGCGCGCGTTCTCGGCGATGCGCATGCGCAGCGCGTTCAGCTTGATGAAGCCGCCGGCGTCCGCCTGGTTATAGGCGCCGCCATCGTCGTCGAACGTGGCAATGGTCTTGTCGAACAGCGTGTCCTTGGAATCGCGGCCGACCACGATCACGTTGCCCTTGTACAGCTTCACGCGGACCCAGCCGTTGACCCGGGCCTGGGTATGGTCGATCAGGACCTGCAGCGCCTTGCGCTCCGGGCTCCACCAGTAGCCGTTGTAGATCAGGCTGGCGTAGCGCGGCATCAGGTCGTCCTTCAGGTGCGCCACTTCGCGATCGAGCGTGATCGACTCGATGGCGCGGTGGGCCTTCAGGATGATCGTGCCGCCGGGGGTTTCATAGCAGCCGCGGCTCTTCATGCCGACGTAGCGGTTTTCCACCAGGTCCAGCCGGCCGATGCCGTGCTTGCCGCCGAGGCGGTTCAGCTCGGTCAGCACTTCGGCCGGCGACATGCGCTTGCCGTTCAGGCCCACGATATCGCCCTGCTCGAATTCGATGTCCAGGTACTCGGCCGCGTCCGGCGCCTTTTCCGGGGACACGGTCCAGCGCCACATGTCTTCCTCGGCCTCGGCCTTGGGGTCCTCGAGGTGGCGGCCCTCGAAGGAGATGTGCAGCAGGTTGGCGTCCATCGAATACGGCGCGCCGCCCTTCTTGTGCTTCATGTCGATCTCGATGCCGGCCTTCTCGGCATACGCCAGCAGCTTCTCGCGCGACAGCAGGTCCCATTCGCGCCACGGGGCGATGACCTTCACGCCCGGCTCCAGGCCGTAATAGCCCAGCTCGAAGCGGACCTGGTCGTTGCCCTTGCCCGTCGCGCCGTGCGACACCGCATCGGCGCCGGTGCTGCGAAGGATCTCGATCTGGCGCTTGGCGATCAGCGGACGCGCGATCGAAGTGCCCAGCAGGTATTCGCCTTCATAAACCGCGTTGGCGCGGAACATCGGGAAGACGAAATCGCGCACGAACTCTTCGCGCAGGTCGTCGATGAAGATGTTCTCGGGCTTGATGCCGAACTTGAGCGCCTTCTGGCGGGCGGGTTCCAGTTCCTCGCCCTGGCCGATGTCGGCGGTAAAGGTGACAACCTCGCAGTTGTAGGTGTCTTGCAGCCACTTCAGGATCACCGAAGTGTCCAGCCCGCCGGAGTAGGCAAGCACGACTTTATTGATATCGCTCATGTTCGACTCGATGCGAAAAGATAAACGGGCCAACGGATGGCAGTGGCCGCGCGGAAAGGGAATACGGAAATACGGAAAGGCGCTATTTTGACACGTCCGCCCGCGCTTGGGCGCCACATGCCGGGGCGGCCGCCGCCGGCCCGCCCCCGTCCCGGCTCAGTACCGGCCGCAGAGCAGGTATTCCATCAGGGCCTTCTGCACGTGCAGGCGGTTCTCGGCCTCGTCCCACACGACGCTCTTGGGACCGTCGATGACCGCCGCCTCGACCTCTTCGCCGCGATGGGCGGGCAGGCAGTGCATGAAGACAGCGTCGTCGTTCGCGCGGTCCATCATCGCGGTGGTCACCATCCAGTCCTGGAAGGCGCGCTTGCGCACGTCGTTCTCGGCCTCGAAACCCATGCTGGTCCAGACGTCCGTCGTCACCAGATCGGCGCCCTGGCAGGCGGCGAGCGGGTCGTCGAACACCGTCACCAGGCTGGCGGCGCTCGCCGGCACCATGGCGGGATCGAGCTGGTAGCCCGGAGGCGCCGAGAAATGGAAGCGAAAGCCCAGGCGCTCCGCGGCCTGGATCCAGGTGTACGCCATGTTGTTGGCATCGCCGATCCACGCCACCGTCTTGCCGCGGATGCTGCCGCGCTGCTCGATGAACGTGAAGATGTCGGCCAGCACCTGGCACGGGTGGTATTCGTTGGTCAGCCCGTTGATCACGGGCACGCGGGAGTGGGCGGCGAAGCGATCGATGATGTCCTGCCCGAAGGTCCGGATCATGATGATGTCGACCATGCGCGAGATCACCTGCGCCGCATCCTCGATGGGCTCGCCGCGGCCAAGCTGCGAGTCGCGGGTGTTCAGGAAGACGGCGTGGCCGCCGAGCTGGTGGATGCCGGCCTCGAAGGACAGGCGCGTGCGGGTCGAATTCTTCTCGAAGATCATGGCCAGCGTGCGGTCGTGCAGCGGGTGCCAGGTCTCGTAGTTCTTGAACTTGGTCTTCAGGATCCGGGCGCGGTCCAGCAGGTACTCGTACTCTTCCGCCGAGAGGTCGCTGAACTGCAGGTAATGCTTGATCGGAGTTGGGCTCATAAAACAAAGAAGGCGGCTCGATAGGGACACGGCCTGATCAACGGTGACCAGACATCGGTGTCGCGGAGCCGCCTTTCGCGTCGCTTGCGCAATGTGATTCGGGCAATCATAAGGGATTCTGCGGCCTTTGGCGAGCGCGGCCCGGGAGCCCCGGGACGCGCTCCGGCATGGTGCGGCGGGCCGCCTGACTGTTGCAGAGCCGCATACGGGCTATGCACGAGTCTTATATAAGATACAATACTCGCTGATTCACGCGGGGCCGGCATACCCTTGCCGCAGTCCGCCGCCGGCATCATAAGTGCCCCCGCCGAGACCAGCGCCCCGCCTTCCGGCCGATTCAAGCGAAACCGCTCGCTGCACGGCCGCGTCAACCGGGCGCCCTCAACGCGGGTTTCCCGTCGAGTCCCCAGCCGCACCGCAGTCCATGAATCCCAACGTTCGCGAGTACTTTATCCAAGGCATCACCAAGGACGGAAAGACGTTCCGTCCCAGCGATTGGGCGGAGCGACTGTGCGGCGTCATGGCGCAGTTTCGCCCCGAGGGCGATACCGGCGATCCCCGGCTGACCTACTCGCCTTATGTGCGGCCGGTGATGGCCGGCAATATCAAATGCGTGGTGGTCGATGCGCGCTTGCGGGAGATCGAGCCAAAGGCGCTGGACTTCGTCCTGAATTTCGCCCGCGACAACAACCTGCAACTGGTAGAGGCCTGCTCCCTGGAATAGCCGGAGCGCCGGCCAAGGCACCATCCGCTGAGCCCCAAAAACAAAAAGCTCGTCCGAAGACGAGCTTTTTTGTTGGCGAACCGCCCGGAGGGCAGCGCGCCGCAGCGCTTTACGCTCAGGCGGCCATCGACTTGATGGCGGCCGACAGGCGCGACTTGTGACGTGCAGCCTTGTTCTTGTGCACGATCTTCTTGTCGGCGATGCTGTCGATGATTGCTTGCGAGTTCTTGAAGATCTCGGCCGCGGCGGCCTTGTCGCCAGCGTCGATCGCCTTGCGGACTGCCTTGACGGCGGTGCGCAGACGCGAACGGAGGCTGGAGTTATGGGCGTTCTGAGCGACGGCCTGGCGTGCGCGCTTGCGAGCCTGTGCGGAATTTGCCATGTCTTAAATTTCCTGAATTCAGATGCGTGCGTGGTGCACTTCAAGCGACCCGGGATGCACTTGCACACGAATCCGGAACGCAACTATGCTTTCGAATCGGCGATTATACACACAAGCCGAAAGCCGGAGCAAGACTCCCGGCACAAGATGCGATGGGGCCGCGGCAACAGAGGGCCGGCGACACCGGTCCGTATAATAAGCGCCACATTCGCCCCCGCCAACGGCCAACGACGGGGCGACGGTGTGGCCGGGTTGCAACTTTCCCTGCCGGCCACCGTCAGACCGCTCGTTCCCCGCGGTGCCGACCGGGCATCCAACTTCACCCGCCCCACATCTTGAATCTGCTCAAAGCGCTCGCGACCATCAGCAGCCTGACGATGCTGTCGCGCATCACCGGCCTGATCCGCGAAGTCCTGATCGCGCGCCTGTTCGGCGCCTCGGAAATGACCGACGCCTTCAACGTCGCGTTCCGCATCCCCAACCTGCTGCGCCGCATCTTCGGCGAAGGCGCCTTCTCGCAGGCCTTCGTGCCCACGTTGAACGAGTACCACGGCAAGCGGGGCGAGGCGCAGACCCGCGCGCTGGTCGACTCGGTTGCCACCGTGATGACCTGGGTGCTGATGGGCGTCTCGCTGCTCGGCGTGATCGGGGCGCCCGTGGTGATGACCGTGGTGGCCACGGGCTTTCGCACGCAGGGCGAGACCTATGACGCCTCGGTGTTCATGACCCGCGTGATGTTCCCCTATATCGGGCTGATCTCGCTGGTGGCGCTGGCCTCGGGCATCCTCAATACATACCGGCGCTTCGCCATTCCGGCCTTCACGCCGGTGCTGCTCAACGTGTCGCTCATCGTTGCCGCGCTGTTCGTCGGCCCGCACATGGAGCAACCGATCTACGCGCAGGCGTGGGGCGTGCTGGCCGGGGGCGTGCTGCAACTGGCCGTGCAGGTGTGGGCATTGCGACGGCTCGGCATCATGCCGCGCGTCCGGTTGAATCTTGGGCAGGCGTGGCGCGACGAGGGTGTGCGGCGCATCCTGAAACAGATGCTTCCCGCCCTGCTAGGCGTGTCCGTGGCGCAGATCAGCCTGATCATCAATACCAATATTGCATCGCGACTTGCCGCCGGCAGCGTCTCCTTCCTGACCTATGCGGACCGGCTGATGGAGTTTCCCACCGCGCTGCTGGGCGTTGCGCTCGGTACCGTGCTGCTGCCCAGCCTCTCCAAGGCCAATGCGCAGGACCAGCGCGCCGAGTATTCGGCGCTCCTGGACTGGGGCCTGCGGCTGACTTTCCTGCTTGCCGTGCCCAGCGCGATCGCGCTGCTGGTGTTCGGCACGCCGCTGACGGCGGTGCTGTTCAACTACGGCAAGTTCGGCGGCCATGAAGTGGAAATGACGCGGCAGGCGCTGGTGGCCTATGGCACGGGCCTGCTGGGCCTGATCCTGATCAAGATCCTCGCCCCCGGGTTCTATGCGCGGCAGGATATGCGCACTCCCGTGAAGATCGCCGTCGTGGTGCTGATCATCACGCAGCTGGCCAATATCGCCTTCGTGCCGATGTTCCAGCATGCGGGCCTGGCGCTGTCCATCAGCCTGGGCTCGACCCTGAACGCGCTGATGCTGTTCTTCGGCCTGCGCCGGCGCGGCCTCTACCGCCCCGCGCCCGGCTGGTGGCTGTTCCTGGCGCAGCTGACGGCGGCGGTGCTGCTGCTCGCGGGCATGCTGCTATGGTTCGCGAGAAGCTTCGACTGGGTCGGCATGGGCGCCACGCCGTGGCTTCGCATCGCGCTGATGGCCTCGTGCCTGGTACTTGCGGCGGTCGTCTACTTCGGTACACTCTGGCTCATGGGGCTGAGATTCTCGGCATTCAAGCGCAGAGCTGGCTAGCGTCGCGGCGGCTGCCGCCGCGTGCGCGCTCATGCCGGCCATCAGGAAATTCGCAATGACATCCACGAAAGTCCTGGACTACTTCGCCAGCCTCGTGGCGGACGAAAGCGGCATCCCGCTCACCGAGACCGCCCTCTCGATTGCCCAGGACGCCTACCCCGATCTGGACCTGCAGGGCGAACTTGCCGCGCTGGACGTCCTGGCGCTGCGCCTCAAGCGCCGTATCGCAGAGGGCACCCCGGCCATCCAGCGCCTGCGCCTGCTGAACCATTTCTTCTATCGCGACCTGGGCTTCGGGCCCAATGCGAACGACTACTACGACCCGGACAATTCCTACCTCAATGTCGTGCTGAAGCAGCGGCGCGGCATCCCGATCACGCTGGCCGTTCTGTATATGGAGCTGGGTCAGCAGATCGGCCTGCCGCTCAAGGGCGTGTCCTTTCCCAACCACTTCCTGCTGCGCATGTCGATTCCGGCGGGCGAGGTGGTACTGGACCCGCTGACCGGCGAGACCCTGTCGAAGGAACAGTTGCAGGAAATGCTGGACCCCTACCTCGAGCGGGAGGGGATCGCGGACCCGAACGAGGTTCCGCTCGGCCTGTTTCTGCAGGCGGCGACGCATCGCGAGATCGTCGCGCGCATCCTGCGCAACCTGAAGGCGATCTATCTGCAGGAGTCGCGTTGGCAGCGGCTGCTGGCGGTGCAAAACCGGCTGGTGATCCTGCTGCCGGATTCGATCGAGGAAGTGCGCGACCGCGGCCTGGCCTATGCGAACCTGGAATGCTTCCGACCGGCCCTGGCAGACCTGGAAGCCTATGTCAGCGCCAGGCCCGATGCCGCCGATTCGACCCAGATCCGCGACCGCATGCCCGCGCTGCGGATGATGAGCCGCAGCCTGAACTGAGCGGGCCCAAAGGGCGCCAGGCGGCGCCCCGCTGCGCTCAGGAAGTGCGCCGGCTCTTGCCGCCCCGCACCAGTTTCCACAGCCCGCCCACGATCAGCGGCACGATTGCCGCGCTGATGCCGACCAGCACGATCACGTTCAGGTACTGCTTGATGAACGGCAGGTTGCCGAAGAAGTAGCCGGCGAACACCAGGCCGACCACCCAGATGACGGCGCCGATCACGTTGAAGAGCTGGAAGCGCGCGAACGTCATCTGCGACACGCCCGCCACGAACGGCGCGAAGGTCCGCACGATGGGGATGAAGCGCGCGATCACCAGCGTCTTGCCGCCGTGGCGCTCGTAGAAGTCGTGCGTGCGGCGCAACGCCTGCTGGTCCAGGAAGCGCCATTGGTGATCGAACACCTTGGGCCCGATCCAGCTGCCGACGAAATAGTTGACGGTATTGCCGCCGATGGCCGCGATCAGCAGCAAGCCGATCAGCACCCACTCGTTCATGGCCCCGGTCGCGCAGAATGCACCCGCGATGAACAGAAGGGAATCGCCGGGAAGGAAGGGCAGGATCACCAGGCCCGTTTCCGCGAACACGATGGCGAACAGCAAGGCGTAGACCCACGCGCCGTATTCCGCGATGACCGTGCCGAGGTATTTGTCGATATGGACCAGCATATCGATGAACTGCAATACGATTTCCAATTCGTTCCCCGTTGTAGGCGTAGCTCGACATCATACAAGAGCCGATGCGCGGATCCGCCGTTCCCGGCCCTGCCTCCGTGAAAACCCGCGCACGTATAATCCGCCCCATGCCTGCCCTGCCTTCCGAAGCCGCCCGCCCCACCGCTCCCACGCGCCCGATCCGCCCGCTGCCCGACCAGCTGATCAGCCAGATCGCCGCGGGCGAGGTGGTGGAACGGCCCGCCTCGGTGGTCAAGGAGCTGCTGGAAAACGCACTGGATGCGGGTGCGCGGCAGATTTCCATCCGCCTCGAAGAGGGCGGCGTGCGCCGCATCGTGATCGCCGACAATGGCTGCGGGATTCCCGCCGATGAACTGCCCGTGGCGCTGCTGCGCCACGCCACCAGCAAGATCGCCTCGCTGGACGAACTCGAATCCGTGCTGACGCTGGGTTTTCGCGGCGAGGCCCTGGCCTCGATCGCCTCGGTCTCCCATATGGTGCTGACGAGCCGCACCGCGGCCGATGCGCACGCGACGCAGGTCAGCGCCGACACCGGCGCCCTGCAGCCGGCCTCCGGCGCGGTCGGCACCACGGTCGACGTCCAGCACCTGTATTTCAACACGCCGGCGCGCCGCAAATTCCTCAAGACCGAGCAGACCGAGCTGGGCCATTGCCTGGAGATGGTCAGGCGCGTGGCGCTGGCCCGGCCGGACGTGACCATCTCCGTCCATCACAACGGCAAGCCGATGGAGCACTGGAACGCCGGCGACGTGGCCACGCGCACGGCGCAGGTGCTCGGGGAAGACTTCGCCCGCGCCCGCCTGCCGCTGGACGAGGAAGCCGGCGACCTGCACCTGTATGGCTTCGCGGGCCTGCCGACCGCGTCGCGCGGCCGGCCGGACCAGCAGTTCTTCTTCGTCAACGGACGCTACGCGCGGGACAAGCTGCTGACCCATGCGGTGCGCAGCGCCTACCAGGACGTGCTGCACGGGGACCGCTTCCCCTCGTATGTGCTCTGCCTGGACCTGCCGCCCGAGCTGGTCGACGTGAACGTGCATCCGTCCAAGATCGAGGTGCGCTTCCGCGAATCGCGCGCCGTTCACCAGTTCGTCTACCACGCCGTGCAGCGGTGCCTGGCCAAGCAGGCGGGCGAACAGGGCGACAGCCTGCACACCGACACGGCCATGCCGGCGCCGGAGGCGGCGCGTCCCGGCGCCCTGCCGGGCTCTCCGCGCCCCTGGGTGGACTACACCGCGGTGGCGCGCCAGAGCGAGCTGGGCATCGCGCAACCCCGCCAGGCCTATCTGGGCATGGTGCGCGACGCCTATGGCCGCGCCGGCGACGAGCCGGGCAGCTCGGCCGGCTATCTGCGCGAAAGCGCGCCCCCGGCATGGCTTGCCGATGCGCAGGCGGCGCGCGAGAACGATCCGCCCTCGCTGCTCGATGCCCTCGAGCGGCGCACGCCGACGGCCGGCACCGGCGACGACGAAGCCGCCGACGATCATCCCCTGGGCTATGCCGTTGCCCAGCTGCACGGCATCTACGTGCTGGCGCAGAACGCGCGCGGGCTGGTGCTGGTGGACATGCACGCCGCCCACGAGCGCATCCTGTACGAGCAGATCAAGGTGGCGCTGCAAACCCGGCAGATGACCGTGCAGCCGCTGCTGATCCCCGTCACGCTGCCCGCCAGCCCGGTCGAAATCGGCGCCGCCGAGGAGCACCAGGAAACGCTGGCGCAACTGGGCTTCGACATCGCGCCCGTCTCGCCGACCACGCTGGCGGTGCGGGCCATTCCGGCGCTGCTCAAGCAGGCCGACGCCGAGGCCCTCGCGCGCGACGTGCTGCGCGACCTGCAGTCCTATGGCGGCTCGCGCGTGCTGGCCGAGCGGCAGAACGAGCTGCTGGCCACCCTGGCCTGCCACAGCGCGGTACGCGCCAACCGCAAGCTGACCACCGAGGAAATGAACGCGCTGCTGCGCCAGATGGAGGCCACCGAGCGCGCCGACCAGTGCAACCATGGCCGGCCGACGTGGGTGCAGCTCACCGTGGCGGAGCTCGACCGGCTGTTCCTGCGCGGCCAGTAACGTCCGCCGTCCCAAGCCGTTACCCGCCTTCCTTCGTCCGATGCCGTCCCCCTCCGCCGCCACCACGCCCGTCGTCTGCCTGCTCGGCCCCACCGCCTCCGGCAAGACCGCGGCGGCGCTCGCGCTGGCCGCGCGCTGGCCGATCGAGATCATCAGCCTGGACTCGGCGCTCGTGTACCGGCAGATGGATATCGGCACCGCCAAACCCAGCGCCGCCGAACTGGCCGCGGTGCCCCATCATCTGATCGACATCATCGATCCGGCCGACAGCTATTCCGCCGCCCAGTTCGTTGCCGATGCCACCCGGCTGATCGCCGAGATCCGCGGGCGCGGCCGGCATCCGCTGATCGTGGGCGGCACCATGCTGTACTACAAGGCGCTGACGCAGGGCCTGAACGACCTGCCGCAGGCCGATGCCGCGCTGCGCGCCGAACTCGACGCGATGGCGGCGCGGCAGGGCTGGCCGGCCCTGCACGCCATGCTGGCCGAGGTCGATCCGGTCACGGCGGCGCGGCTGGCGCCCAACGATGCCCAGCGCATCCAGCGCGCGCTGGAGATCCACCGGCTCACCGGCCAGCCGATGTCCGCGCTGCTGGCGCGGCAGGCCGACGCGCGGGCCTTCGAAGGCGCGGCCGACGCGCGCTTTCGCGTGATCGCGCTAGAACCGTCGGACCGGGCGGTGCTGCACGAGCGCATCGCGCGGCGCTTCGACGCGATGCTGGCGGACGGCCTGATCGAGGAAGTGCAGGCGCTGCGCGCCCGCGGCGACCTGCATCCGGCCATGCCGTCGATCCGCTGCGTGGGGTACCGGCAGGTCTGGGAATACCTGGACGGCGAGGCCGATTTCGACACCATGCGCGAGCGCGGGCTGGCCGCCACGCGCCAGCTCTGCAAGCGCCAGCTGACCTGGTTGCGCAGCACGCCGGAGCGCACCGTGGTGGACTGCCTGGCCGACGACTACGTCGAACAGGTCGCGCGCGCGGCCGGACTCGACGCTGCGGGGGCACGCGCGGCCACATCTTGACGGGCATTGCCGGGCGCCGGCGATAATCGCGTTTTCCGACTCGCCGCCTCCACGCGACCCGCCATGTCCGCCGATGTGTCTTCCCCCGCCTTCACGCTGCGCGCCGCCACCGCCGACGACGACAAGACCCTGTACCGCCTCATCGCCGAGCTGGCGGAGTACGAGCGGCTGAGCCATCTGGTCGAGGCGACGCCGGACAAGATCCGCGCCGCGCTGTTCGGCGCGCGCCCGCATGCCGAGGCGGTGCTGGCCGAGGTACCTACGCCGGAAGGCCCGCGCGCGGTCGGCTTCGCGCTGTTCTTCCATAACTTCTCGACGTTCCTGGCCAAGCCGGGCCTCTATCTGGAAGACCTCTACGTCGAGCCGCCCTGGCGCGGACACGGTATCGGCAAGGCCCTGCTGCGCCATCTCGCGGCGCTCGCGGTGGCGCGCGGATGCGGGCGTTTCGAGTGGTCGGTGCTGGACTGGAATACGCCGTCGATCGACTTCTACCGCGCCATGGGCGCGGACGTGATGCCGGACTGGCGCATCTGCCGCGTCACCGGGCCGGCGCTGACGGCGCTCGGCGCGCCGCCGGACGCCCCGGCGGCATAAAAAAACGGCGGACGCTCGCGCATCCGCCGTTTCATGTCCCGTCTGCGTCCCGGCCGATCGCCGGGACCGCCGGGAGCGCAGGCTCAGACCACCACGGTCTGCGCCTGGCCCTCAGCGCGCTCGCGGATCTCGCCGATCTGGTACACCGCCTCGCCGGCCGCCTGCAGGTGGCGGATGGCGCGTTCCGCGTCTTCCTTGCCCACGATCACGGCCATGCCGATGCCGCAGTTGAAGACGCGGTGCATTTCGTCGTCGGCCACGCGGCCCTGCTCCTGCAGCCACTGGAACAGGGGCGGCAGCGTCCACGCGTCGCGCTGCAGCACGGCGGTGACTTCCTTGGGCAGCACGCGGGGCACGTTCTCGGTCAGGCCGCCCCCGGTGATATGGGCCATGCCCTTGACCGGCAGCGTCTCGATCAGCGACAGCAGCGGCTTCACGTAGATGCGCGTCGGCGCCATGATGGCGTCCTGCAGGCGCTGGCCGTGGAAGTCCGCGTTCAGGTCCGGCCTGGCGACCTCGATGATCTTGCGCACCAGCGAATAGCCGTTGGAATGCGCGCCCGACGAGGCCAGGCCCAGCACCACGTCGCCCGGCACGATGGTGGTGCCGTCGATGATGTTGCTCTTCTCCACCGCGCCGACCGCAAAGCCGGCCAGGTCGTATTCGCCGTCCGGGTACATGCTCGGCATTTCCGCGGTTTCGCCGCCGATCAGCGCGCAGCCGGCCAGTTCGCAGCCATGGGCGATGCCCTGGATCACGCTGGCGGCGGTGTCGACGTCCAGCTTGCCGCAGGCGAAGTAATCCAGGAAGAACAGCGGCTCGGCGCCCTGCACCAGGATGTCGTTGACGCTCATGGCCACCAGATCCTGGCCCACGGTGTCGTGGCGCTTGAGCTGGAAGGCCAGCTTCAGTTTCGTGCCCACGCCGTCGGTGCCCGATACCAGCACCGGCTCCTTGTACTTCTTCGACAGCTCGAACAGCGCGCCGAAGCCACCGATCCCGGCCATCACGCCTTCGCGCATGGTGCGCTTGGCAAATGGCTTGATCCGGTCGACGAGCGCATCGCCCGCATCGATATCAACGCCGGCATCGCGGTAGGAAAGGCCTGCCTGGCCGGAGGTGGGGGCTGCGCTCATGGGAACCTGCTTGTCCTGGAAGGAGTGGTGTGGATACAAGTGTGGAATGCGGCCCTCGGAGCGCCGTTAGGGGTGCCCCGAGTCCAGTAGAATCGCGATTTTAACGGATACGGCGCACCGGCCACCAGTTTTGGCCACCGGTTTCCGCGTGGCGCCGGCCCTGCCTGCTCTGCGCGACTTTCGCCCCTCGCGATTTTCCCCTCCCGCATCTTTTCGGCTTTACCGATGAACGCTCCTGTCTTATCGCAAGAGACCAAGCGCGTCCTGCTATGGATCGCGCTGGCCGCTGCGCTGTTTGGCGCCATCCTGGCGCTGGCCCCGGTGCTCACGCCGTTTCTCTTCGCGTTCATCTTCGCCTACATCCTGAACCCGGGCGTGGACTGGCTCCAGCGCCACAAGGTGCCGCGCTTTATCGGCGTGTCGCTAATGATCCTGCTGCTGATCGTGGTGGCCGTGCTGCTGGTGCTGCTGGTCATCGCGGTGCTGCAGCGCGAGATTCCCCAGTTGCGCGAGCAGCTGCCGACCTTGCTGCAGAAGCTCAATTCCGTGGTGGCGCCCCGGCTGGCCGAGCTTGGCGTGCGGGTGCGCTTCGATTTTCCCGGCCTGCGCCGGATGATGTCCGACCGCTTCGCCGCCAGCCCCGAAGACCTGCTGGCCGTGCTGCTGACCTATGTGCGCGTGTCCGGTTCGGCGCTGATCACGCTGGCCGGCATGGCCTTCATCGTGCCGGTGCTGATGTTCTACCTGCTGATGGACTGGCACCGGCTGATGCGGCGCGTGGAAAACGTCGTGCCGCGGCGCTGGGTGCCCAAGGTGCGCGAGCTGAGCAGCGAGACGGACGCGCTGCTGTCGCAATACCTGCGCGGGCAGATCATCGTGATGCTGATCCTGGCCGTGCTGTACTCGGTCGGCCTGGCCATTGCCGGCTTCGAGATCGCCGTGCCGGTCGGCGTCTTCACCGGGCTGGCCGTGTTCATTCCCTATATCGGCTTCGGCATGGGCCTCGCGCTGGCCATCGTGGCCGCGCTGCTGCAGTTCGGCAGCTGGTACGGGATCGGCGCGGTCGCGGTGGTCTACGGCATCGGCCAGTTCGTCGAGAGCTTCTACCTGACGCCCCGGCTGGTGGGCGAGCGCATCGGCATGCATCCGCTGGCCGTGATCTTCGCCCTGCTGGCGTTCGGCCAGCTGTTCGGCTTCTTCGGCGTCCTGCTGGCCCTGCCGACCTGCGCCATCCTGCTGGTCGGCGCCCGGCAGCTGCGGCGCGTTTATATGGCAAGCGACCTATACCGGAAGTAGAGCCCGACCATGTCTTTGCGTCCCAAGCAGCTTTCCCTCGAACTGGGCCATCCGCCGCCGTCGACATTCGGCAATTTCTTCGGCAGCGCCAACCTGGAGCCGGTGCAGCGCCTGCGCGAGTTGCCGGCGGCCATCGCCCAGGAGCGCGCCACCGACCGGCTGGTCTATCTGTGGGGAGAAACGGGCTCGGGCCGCACCCACCTGCTGCACGCGGTGTGCGAGGCCGGCGCCCACGCGGGCCTGCGCTGCCGCTATCTGAGCCCGCATCACGCCCTGTCCGACTTCATCTTCGATCCCAGCTGCCAGCTCTATACGGTCGACGACGTCGATCTGCTGGACGAGGCGCGGCAGATCGCGGTGTTCTCGCTCTACAACGAGGTGCGGGCCCATGTGCGTACCGCGCTGGTAGTCGCCGGCAGCGTCGCGCCGCTGGCCATGCCCGTGCGCGAGGATCTGCGCACGCGCCTCGGCTGGGGGCTGGTCTACCAGCTCGCCACCCTGTCGGACGAGGACAAGATGGCGGCTCTGGTGCAGGCGGCCCGCGAACGGGGCCTGCAGCTCTCGCCCGAAATCCCGCACTGGCTCGTCACGCGCCACTACCGCGACATGCCGAGCCTGATGGCGCTGCTGGACGCTCTCGACACGTATTCGCTCGAGCGCAAGCGGGCCGTGACCCTGCCGCTGCTGCGCGAGATGTTCGCCGAATTCCGCGAGTAGGCCACGGATGCCCTTCCGGCCCCGAATCTCCGGCGCCGTATCTCCGCCTCCGGCCACCACGGCCCCGCGCCACGGTGCTGGCACGGTACATGCGAGCCCGGGAAACGGGCCGTCACCACGTTAATGTAAAATCGCCGCCCATGAATCTGGCATTGTTCGACCTCGACCACACCCTGATCCCGACCGACAGCGACCACGAATGGGGGCGCTTCCTGGTCCGCCTGGGCGTCGTCGACGAGGAAACCTACCGTCGCAAGAACGACGAGTTCTATGGGCATTACAAGGCGGGCACCCTGGATATCCAGGCGTTCCTGCGCTTTGCGCTCGCCCCGCTGGCCGCCCACCCGCGCGAGCGTCTCGATGACTGGCGCGGCCAGTTCATGCGCGAGGTGATCGACCCGGTCATCACGCCCCAGGCCCGCGCCCTGGTGTACAAGCACCTCGAAGCGGGCGACCTGTGCGCCATCGTCACGGCCACCAACAGCTTCGTGACGGCCCCGATCACCGCGGCGTTCGGCATCAAGCATCTGATCGCCACCGAGCCGGCCACCGTCGACGGCAAGCCGGACAGCGCCTATACCGGCGACGTGGCCGGCATTCCGAGCTTCCGCGAAGGCAAGATCGCCCGGGTGGAAGCCTGGCTCAAGAGCCAGGGCACCCAGTGGGACGCCTTCGAGACGACCACCTTCTACAGCGACTCGGCCAACGACCTGCCGCTGCTCGAGAAGGTGAGCCAACCCGTCGCCACCAACCCCGACGATCGCCTGCGCCACCACGCCGCCGCGGCCGGCTGGCGCATCATGGACCTGTTCTGACGTGATCAAGAAGCTTATCAACCGCCTGCTCGGCAAGCCGGGGCCGAAGCAGCGCCGCCTGGGCCGCGCGCATACCCCCCGCATCGTCGGGCCGGACGAGCACCAGATCGATCCGGGACTGCTGTCGCGCAACGCGGTCAAGGTCACTTCCACGCTGCAGCAGGCCGGCTTCCAGGCCTTCGTCGTCGGCGGCGCCGTGCGCGACCTGCTGCTGGGCATCAAGCCCAAGGACTTCGACGTGGCCACCAACGCCACGCCCGAGCAGGTGCAGGCACTGTTCCGACGCTCGCGCATCATCGGGCGCCGCTTCCAGATCGTGCATGTGACCTTCTATGGCGGCCGCGACCAGGAAATCATCGAGGTGTCGACCTTCCGCGCGCTGGTGGACGCCATCGCCAGCGAGACGCTGCCCGAAGGCCGCCGCATGAAGCGCGCCGAGCTCGATTCCAAGACCCACGCGATCGACGCGTCGGGCCGCGTGCTGCGCGACAACGTATGGGGATCGCAGGCCGAAGACGCCGAACGGCGCGACTTCACCATCAACGCGATGTACTACGACCCTGCCGAGCAGACGGTGCATGACTACCACCACGGCATGGAAGACCTGCGCGCCCGCACGCTGCGCATGATCGGCGACCCGGTCACCCGCTATCGCGAAGACCCGGTGCGCATGCTGCGCGCCGTGCGTTTCGCCGCCAAGACGGGCTTCGCCATCGACGAGGCGAGCCGCCAGCCTATCGCCGCCCTGGCTTCCCTGATCCACAACGTGCCGAGCGCGCGGCTGTTCGACGAGATGCTCAAGCTGCTGATGTCCGGCCACGCCTGGGCCTCGCTGCAGGAGCTGCGCAAGGCCGGCCTGCACAAGGGCCTGCTGCCGCTGCTGGACGTGGCCATCGAGCAGCCGATGGGCCAGCGCTTCGTGCAGCTGGCGCTGGACAATACCGACCGCCGCGTCCAGGTGGGCAAGCCGGTCTCGCCTGGCTTCCTGTTCGCGGCGCTGCTGTGGCACCACGTGCTGCAGCGCTGGACCACCCTGCGCGAGGGCGGCGAGCACGCCATCGCCGCGCTGAACACGGCCATGGACGACGTGCTGGAGCGCCAGACCGGCAAGCTGGCCATCCAGCGCCGCTTCGTCACCGACATGCGCGACATCTGGGGCATGCAACCGCGCTTCGAGAAGCGCGTCGGCCGCATGCCGTTCCGCCTGCTCGAGTCGCCGCGGTTCCGCGCCGGCTTCGATTTCCTGCAGCTGCGCTGTGACGCCGGCGAGCAGCCGGCCGAGCTGGCCACCTGGTGGCAGGACTTCCAGGACGCCGATTCCCAGGGCCGCGAAGCGCTGATCGATGCCGCCCGCAACGAGAGCGCGGGCCCCGGCGGCGAAGGCGCCCCCAAGAAGAAGCGCCGCCGACGCTCACCGCGGAAATCGGATAAAGTTGCCCCCCGGAGCGAGATGGAAGGGTCGCAGCAGCCTGCCGGACAGGACGGCACGCGCGGCCACCCGGAGGAGACAGAATGACTTTGGCCTTCATCGGCATCGGGGCGAACGTGGGCGACGCCAGGCAGTCCGTCAAGGACGCCATCGTGTGCCTCGCGCAGCAGGTCGGCATCACCGTGATCGCACGGTCGTCGCTGTATCGCACGGCGCCGATCGACGCGGGCGGCAATGACTACTACAACGCCGTGGTCAAGGTGGAGACGCCGTTCGCCGCGCCGCAACTGCTGCGCATCTGCCACCATATCGAGGACCAGTTCGGCCGCGAGCGGCCGTTCCGCAACGCGCCCCGCACGCTGGACCTGGACCTGCTGCTGTATGGCGACGAAATCCACAACGACGAGCACCTGACCGTGCCGCATCCCCGCCTGGCCGTGCGCGCCTTCACACTGGTGCCGCTGGTCGAGCTGGACGCCGACATCGTGATCCCGGGCGTTGGCCGCGCGGCCGACCATCTGCCTGCCGTGCGCGACCAGCGCATCGACAAAGTCTCCTTCTGCCAATGTCCGCGACAACCGGAATCTCCCCCTTCCTCCTGACCGCGGGGCTGCTCACGCTGTCGAACGTCTTCATGACGTTCGCCTGGTATGGCCATCTGAAGGACCTCGCGAGCAAGCCCTGGTATATCGCCGCCCTGGTCAGCTGGGGCATCGCGCTGTTCGAATATCTGCTGCAGGTGCCGGCCAACCGCATCGGCTTCCAGAACGGCATCTCGCTGGCCCAGCTCAAGATCCTGCAGGAAGCGATCACGCTCACGGTGTTCGTGCCCTTCTCGCTGCTGTACATGCAGCAGAGCTTCAAATGGGACTACGTGTGGGCCGCGCTGTGCATGGTGGGCGCGGTCTACTTCATCTTCCGCAACTGAGCCGCCGGAGCGCAAGCATGCTCGATCATCTGCGACGCATCGTGGTGGAAGGACCCGTCGGCGCCGGCAAGACCGCGCTGGCGCAGCGGCTGGCGCAGACGCTGCACGCCGGCGAGCTGCTGGACGTGGCGCACGCCAACCCGTTTCTGGAGCGCTTCTACCGCGAGCCCGAGCGCCATGCGCTGACCGTGCAGCTCGCCTTCCTCGAACAGCGCCTGACCCAGCTGCAGACCTGGCAGGACGCGCTGCTCGCCGGGCAACGCGTGGTCGGCGACTACCTGTTCGAGAAGGACCGGCTCTATGCCGAATTGACGCTGCCGGAGGATGAACTCGCGCTCTACCGTGCCCTCGCCGCGCGCATGCCGGCGCCGGCCCAGCGCGTGGACCTCGTCATCGCGCTGCAGGCCACGCCCGCGCTGCTGCGCGAGCGCATCGGCCGGCGCGGCACGCCGGGCGAGGAGCATATCGACGAGTCGTACCTGCAACGGCTGGTCGACGCCTACGGCGAACTGTTCCTGCGCTACGACGAGGCGCCCGTGCTGATCGTCGACACCGCGCATTTCAACCCGGTGGACAACGACGACGATTTCCGTACACTACTGTCGCGCATCGAAGACATGCGCGGCCGCAAGGCCTTCCTGAACCTGGCCGCGTCCTGAGCCGCAACCCGCGGTGCAACGCGGACCCCGGTCCTCCCGACCTGATCCATAACAAGAGCCGCCATCGCGTACGCCTCGCCCAACCGCGCCGCCCATGTGGCGCAGGTCACGCAAGGCAGCCGCGGCACGACCGCACAGACGTGCGGTAGCGGACATACAAGGCACAAGTCATGAGCTACCTCCTGGAACCCTCCCGCAAGACCGTCACCATCCCCGCCCTGCAGGCCATGCGCGCCGCCGGCGAAAAGATCGTGATGCTGACCGCCTACGATTCGAGCTTCGCAGCCCTGCTCGATCACTGCGGCGTCGAGGTGATCCTGGTAGGCGACTCGCTGGGCAACGTGATGCAGGGCCAGAAGACCACGCTGCCGGTCACGCTGGAGCAGATGGCTTACCACACCGAATGCGCGGCGCGCGGCAACCAGACCGCGCTGCTGGTGTCGGACCTGCCGTTCGGCACCTATGGCACGCCCGAGATGGCCTTTGCCAGCGCGGTGGTGCTGATGCGCGCAGGGGCCCAGATGATCAAGCTCGAGGGCGGCGAGTGGCTGGCGCCCACGGTGAAGTTCCTGGTCGAGCGCAGCATTCCCGTGTGCGCCCATATCGGGCTGACGCCGCAGTCCGTGCACGCGCTGGGCGGCTTCAAGGTGCAGGGCAAGACCGACGAAGGCGCCGCGCAGCTGCGGCGCGACGCGGTCGCGCTGCAGGCGGCCGGCGCGCAGCTGATCGTGATGGAGGCCGTGCCCGCTTCGCTGGCCGCCAACGTCACCACCCTGCTGCAGATTCCGACCATCGGCATCGGCGCCGGAGTCGAGTGCTCGGGACAGGTGCTGGTGCTGCAGGACATGCTCAACATCTACCCCGGGCGCAAGGCCAAGTTCGTGCGCAACTTCATGGACGGGCAGCCCTCGATCGAGGCCGCCATCCGCGCCTACGTGGCGGCGGTGAAGGACGGCAGCTTCCCGGCCGCCGAGCACACCTTCGCGGGCTGACCCGCGCATGGAAATTGGCGCGGCAACGGCGGAGGCCTTCCGTCTGCTGGCAAGCGGCGATGCCGGCTTGTGGTTCATCGTCTGGACGTCGCTGATGGTGGCCGGCCTGGGCCTGGCCCTCGCTACCGCGCCGGCCATCGGCGCCGCCTACCTGATCGCCACGCACGACTTTCCCGGCAGACGCGCGCTGGTCGTCGCCGCGCAGGCATTCCTTTCGTTCCCGACCGTACTGGTCGGCCTGATCCTCTACCTGCTGCTGACGCGGCAAGGGCCGCTGGGCAGCCTGTCGCTGCTGTTTACGCCCGCCGGCATGGTGATGGGGCAGGCCGTGATCGGCTTTCCCGTCGTGCTGGCCTTCTCGTTGGCAACCCTGCAATCGGCCGATACGCGCTTGCGCGAAACGGCGCTGGTGCTCGGCGCCGGACGCTGGCGCATTTTCATCACGGTACTGCGGGAGATGCGCTTCGGCCTGATGGCGGCCGTGGTGGCGGGCTTCGGGCGGGTGATCGCCGAAGTGGGATCGGCGCTGATGATCGGCGGCAATATCGAGGGCTCGACCCGCACCATCACCACCGCCATCGCGCTCGAAACCAGCAAGGGCGAGTTCGCGCAGGGCATTGCGCTCGGCATCGTGCTGGTCGCGCTCGCGCTGCTGGTGAACGTGATGCTAGCCTGGCTGCAAGGCGCGGGAGGATTCCGGCGATGAGCGCGGCGCAGGGTTCGATGCCGGGCGCGATACGGGGTGCGATACCGGCGCCGATGCCGCCCTCGCCGCTGCTGGAGGTGCGCGGGCTGCGCCGCCGCATCGGCGAGCGCAGCCTGTTCGATATCGACACGCTCGCCTTTCCCCGGGCCACGGCCGTGGTCCTGACCGGCGTCAACGGCGCGGGCAAGACTACGCTGCTGCGCATGGTGGCGGGCCTGGAGCGCGCGCCCGGCGCCACGGTCCACTGGCGCGGCGAGGATGGCGGCGAGCGCCGCGCACCGCTGGATCCGTTGCCGCCCCAACTGCGCCGGCGCATCGCCTATATGCACCAGCACCCGTATCTGTTCCGCACCTCGGTACGCGAGAACATCGCGTATGGCCTGAAGGGGCGCGGCCTGAGCGGCAGCGACATCGAAAAGCGCATCGACACGGCGCTGGACTGGGCCGGCATCGTCCATGTCCAAGACACCGCGCCGGACCGCCTGTCGGGCGGCGAAATCCAGCGCGTCGCGCTGGCCCGCGCCAAGGTGCTGGAGCCGGACCTGCTGCTGCTGGACGAGCCCACCTCCAGCCTGGACGGCCACGCGCGCGAACAGGTGATCGCGCTGGTCCAGCAACTGGCCGAGGAAGGCCGCACCGTGGTGATGATCTGCCACGACCGGGACCTGATCAACCTGCCCGGCGTGGTGCGCTGGAAACTGTCCGAGGGGCGGCTGGATACGCACCACCGCTAGCCACGGGCGCCGAAGCCGGGGCGTCGAGCCCCGTGCCGTTACGCGCCTGCCTGCACCGCGGCAGGCAGCGCGGCCTGCATCACGCCCCGCAAGCCATTGACGACGGCCACCGCTTCCGCGTTCGCGAGCATCTCGCGTGTCACCACTGCTTCGCCAGCCTCTCCGCCAAGCCAGCGCGCACCGTCCGCCAGGACCGCCCCCCGCATGACGCCGGGCAGGATGTCCATGGTCAGCGGCGGTGTCAGCCAGCGCCCATCGATCCGGACGAACACACTGCTGCGACCGCCCTCCAGCAGTTCCCCACGCGTATTGAAGAACAGGCTGTCGAACGCGCCGGCGCGCTCGGCGGCCTGCCAACCGGCATCGTAGACGCCGCGGGCGCTGGTCTTGTGGCGGCGCAGAGGGTCGGCTACGGGTAGCGGCTCGTGGGCCAGCAGCAAGCGCACGCGCTCGGAAGGCAACGGCGCCAGCGCACCGCTGCCCAATTGGAGCCGACCGCCCTTGTCCAGGGACAGGCGCAGCCGGAACGTGCCCGCTCCCAGCGTTGCGGCATGGGCCAGCGTTGCGCGCCGTGCCGCCACGGGGTCGAACGGAAAGCCCAGGCATGACGCCGAGGCGGCCAGTCGCGCCAGATGGGCATCGAGCCTCGGCACGTCGCCATCCTGCGCGCGCATGGTCTCGAACAGCGAGAAGCCGGGATCGTGCCGCGTCAGGAAGCCCGCCTTCCAGCCGCACTCGGCGTATTCGTCGGCGGCAACGCTGTCATGGACGATACCTGCGCCCACGCCCATCTCGCCGGGGCGCAGGCCATCCGGCCTCTGCGCCCCGAGCACCAGCGTCCGAATGGCCACGGACAACGTGGCGGGCCCGAGCCCTCCGTGCGCGCCGCCGGTTGCCAAAGGCGGCGCGATCCAGCCGATCGACCCGGTGTACAGGCCGCGCGGGGCCCGCTCCAGCTGCGCGATGATCTCCATCGTCCGGCGCTTGGGCGCGCCGGTGATCGATCCGCAAGGAAACAGCGCGCCAAGCAGGCCGGCAGGCGTAACGTCCGGGGTGGCGCGCGCGGTCACGGTGGACGTCATCTGCAGCACCTGCCCGAACGGCTGCACGGTGAAGCGATCCGGCACCGCGACGCTGCCGGGTTCCGCGATGCGCCCGAGATCGTTGCGCAGCAGATCGACGATCATCACGTTTTCCGCGCGATTCTTCGCGTCCGCGGCCAGCGCGGCCGCGGCCCGGGCGTCACGCGCCGCATCGCCGCTGCGCGGCGCCGTGCCTTTCATCGGCCGTGCCAGCAGCTCGCCCTTGCCGTCGTGCCGCACGAACAGCTCGGGCGAAAGCGACAACACCCACTGGTCGCCGGGCAGCCGCGCGAGCGCGCCGTATGGCACAGGCTGTACGGCGCGCAATGCGGCATAGAGCGCAATGGGATCGCCGAAGGTATCGAAGCGCAGGCGCTGTGTGTAGTTGACCTGATACGTGTCGCCGGCTTCGATCCACGCGTGGATGCGCGCGATGGCGGCATGGAACGCGTCTGCCCCGGTGTCGGAGCGGATCTGCATCGTGCCGGCGGGCGACCGGGCGTCCTGCTCGCGCCGCAGCCACGCCGAGACATCGCTCGCGTCCAGCCGGCACAGTCGTTCGAACCAGACAATGCAAAGCGCACCGTCCTGAAACGGCATGCCGCCTGCCTCCCGCGCCGCAGCCAGCGACGGCGCGCGCACCAGCGGCGCGCCGAATTCGTAGGGCACGAGCAGGCCCGCATGCCAGCCCGCCTCCCAGCCGGCCCGCAGGCGATCGTCCACCTCTTCCACGGCGCCAGCGCGGATACGGTCCATGCGCACGTAGCCCGTGTGGAGCCGCGACGAGCGCGCGCCGTCCGGGGCGACGGCGTCGTCCAGCAGCAGGAAGGGTTCGTCCCCGCTCAGGGACGGCAACGCATCGGCGGAAAGTGGGGAAGGGCTCGGCAGGGACATCGCAGGACGGAAATAGGCCGCAACGGCCCGTGGCAGGTGGCCGGCCGCGCGGGCCGATCACAAGGCCGCCATTATCGCCCGGCATCGGCCCGGGACCCAAGCGTCCTTCCCGTACACGGTGCAGCCGCGCGCGAACGCACCAGTGGCATCGCACGGCGCGCCCAAAAAAAACCGCGCCCCTTGGGGGCGCGGCCATCTGCCGGATGCCGCATCGCGCGGACCGGCCGGTACTCAGCTGAAGAAGCTCTTGACCTTGTCCAGCCAGGACTGCTCCTGCGGGCTATGCCGCGAGCCGCCTTCATGCACGGAGCGGTCGAACTGGCGCAGCAACTCCTTCTGCGACTCTGTCAGCTTGACCGGGGTTTCGACTACCACGTGCACATAGAGATCGCCCGGGTAGCCCGAACGCACGCCCTTGATGCCCTTGCCGCGCAGCCGGAAGGTCTTGCCGCTCTGCGTGCCTTCGGGCACGGGGAAGCTGGCCTTGCCACCCAGCGTGGGCACTTCCAGGTCGCCGCCCAGCGCCGCGGTGGCGTAGGAGATCGGCATCTGGCAGTGCAGGTCGTCGCCGTCGCGTTCGAACACGGCATGCGGCTTGATGTGGACTTCCACGTACAGGTCGCCCGGGGGGCCGCCGTTGATGCCGGGCTCGCCGTTGCCGGTCGAGCGGATGCGCATGCCCTCGTCGATGCCGGCGGGGATCTTGACCTCCAGGGTCTTCTGCGTCTTCAGCTTGCCCTGGCCGTGGCACTTCACGCAGGGCTTGGGGATGTGCTTGCCGCTGCCGTGGCACTTCGGGCAGGTCTGCTGCATCGTGAAGAAGCCCTGCGAGACGCGTACCTGGCCCACGCCCTTGCAGGTGGGGCAGGTCTCGACCTGCGAGCCGGGTTCGGCGCCGTTGCCGTGGCACACGTCGCAGTCGTCCCAATGCGGCACGCGGATCTGCGCCTCGTGGCCGTGGGCGGCCTGCTCCAGCGAGATCTCCATGCTGTAGCGCAGATCGGCGCCGCGGTAGACCTGCGGGCCACCGCCGCGCTGGCGGCCACCGGCCTGCTGGCCGAAGATGTCGCCGAAGATATCGCCGAATGCCTCGGCGAAACCGCCATATTGCTGACCGCCCCCGAACCCGCCACCCATGTTGGGGTCCACGCCGGCGTGGCCGTATTGATCGTAGGCCGCCTTCTTCTCGGGGTCGGAAAGCATCTCGTACGCTTCCTTGACCTCCTTGAACTTCTCTTCGGCGTCCTTGCTGTCCGGATTGCGGTCCGGGTGGTACTTCATGGCGAGCTTGCGATACGCCTTCTTGATCTCGTCGTCGCCCGCGTTCTTGCCCACCCCGAGCACTTCGTAATAGTCACGTTTTGCCATGGTGGCTCGTTACCTGATTACCTGATTGGTGGAGGAAAACGCGCCCGGAAGCGGCTCCCCACGAATAGCAAAAAAGCCGAGCGCGGCATCCGACGGCGGTCACCCGCTTGGTCCAATGTCCGTCGCCCGGCGTCGGGACGGGGATGGCGCCGGCGCTTCCACTGCGCCATCGCCGCACCATCGTCCGTACCCTCTTTGCTGACTTACTTCTTGTCGTTGACTTCCTTGAATTCGGCATCCACGACGTTGTCGTCCTGCGGCTGGGCCTGTTGCTGGCCGGCGCCCGCGGCGCCAGCGCCTGCGGCACCCGCCGCGCCCGCGTCGCCCGACTTGGCCTGCATGTCGGCGTAGACCTTCTCGCCGAGCTTCTGGCTGACTTCCGACAGCGCCGCGACCTTGGCGTCGATCTCGGCCTTGTCGCCGCCGCGCACGGCGTCTTCCAGATCCTTGATACCGGCTTCGATCTTTTCCTTCTCGCCGCCTTCGAGCTTGTCGCCGAATTCGGTCAGGGCCTTGCGCGTCGAGTGGATCAGCGCATCGGCCTGGTTGCGGGCGTCAGCCAGCTCGCGGGCCTTGCGGTCTTCCTCGGCGTTCGCTTCGGCGTCCTTCACCATGCGCTGGATCTCGTCTTCCGACAGGCCCGAATTCGCCTTGATGGTGATGCGGTTCTCCTTGCCGGTGGCCTTGTCCTTGGCGCCGACGTGCAGGATGCCGTTGGCGTCGATATCGAACGAGACCTCGATCTGCGGCATGCCGCGCGGCGCCGGAGCGATGCCTTCGAGGTTGAACTCGCCCAGCAGCTTGTTGCCGGACGCCATCTCGCGCTCGCCCTGGAACACCTTGATGGTCACGGCCGGCTGATTGTCGTCGGCCGTCGAGAACACCTGGGCATGCTTGGTCGGGATCGTGGTGTTCTTCGTGATCATCTTGGTCATCACGCCACCAAGCGTCTCGATACCCAGCGACAGCGGCGTGACGTCCAGCAGCAGCACGTCCGTGCGGTCGCCCGAGAGCACGGAGCCCTGGATCGCTGCACCCACGGCGACGGCTTCGTCAGGGTTCACGTCCTTGCGCGCTTCCTTGCCGAAGAACTCGCGGACCTGCTCCTGCACCTTGGGCATGCGGGTCATGCCGCCCACCAGGATCACGTCGTCGATGTCGCTGACCTTGACGCCGGCGTCCTTGATCGCGGTGCGGCACGGCTCGATGGTGCGGGTGATCAGGTCTTCCACCAGCGATTCGAGCTTGGCGCGCGTGATCTTCAGGTTCAAGTGCTTCGGACCCGAGGCATCGGCCGTGATGTACGGCAGGTTGATCTCGGTCTGCTGCGAGCTTGACAGTTCGATCTTGGCCTTCTCGGCCGATTCCTTCAGCCGCTGCAGCGCGAGCACGTCCTTGGACAGGTCGACGCCCTGGTCCTTCTTGAACTCGCCGATGATGTAGTCGATGATGCGCTGGTCGAAGTCCTCGCCGCCGAGGAAGGTGTCGCCGTTGGTCGACAGCACTTCGAACTGCTTCTCGCCGTCCACGTCCGCGATCTCGATGATCGAGATGTCGAAGGTGCCGCCGCCGAGGTCATACACGGCGATCTTGCGATCGCCCTTCTCGTTCTTGTCCAGGCCGAAAGCCAGCGCGGCCGCGGTCGGCTCGTTGATGATGCGCTTGACGTCGAGGCCCGCGATACGGCCCGCGTCCTTGGTGGCCTGGCGCTGCGCGTCGTTGAAGTACGCCGGCACCGTGATGACGGCTTCGGTCACCGTCTCGCCCAGGTAGTCCTCGGCGGTCTTCTTCATCTTGCGCAGCACTTCGGCGGACACCTGCGGCGGCGCGAGCTTCTGGTCGCGCACGCTGACCCATGCGTCGCCGTTGTCGGCCTTGACGATGGCGTAGGGCATCAGGCCGATGTCCTTCTGCACTTCCTTTTCTTCGAACTTGCGGCCGATCAGGCGTTTGACCGCGTACAGGGTGTCGCGGGGATTGGTCACGGCCTGGCGCTTGGCCGGCGCACCGACCAGGATCTCGCCGTCTTCGCGATAGGCGATGACCGACGGGGTGGTGCGGGCGCCTTCGGAGTTCTCGATCACCTTGGGCGTATTGCCTTCCATGATCGCGACGCAGCTATTGGTGGTACCGAGGTCGATACCGATGATCTTTCCCATTATTCTCTCCTCTTGAGCCGCGCTATCCGCGTGGCCTCCAAACTCAACCTGAGGCCGAAATGTGGCCGTCCGCCGCCATTTCAAGGGCGGAACCGGCAATTCCGAGTAAATTTCTCGGCTTTTGGCCTTCCGGGGCCGCCGCGGCCTGCGGCGCCGGGGTGCTGCTCCGCCGCAATCCCGGGCCTGGTCTCAGTCCCGTGCGCGCTGCCACAACACGTCGCTGCCGCCCTGCGCGCGGTTCAACACCCGCGCCAGCACGAAGAGCAGGTCCGACAGGCGGTTCAGGTACTGGCGCGGCGCCTCGTTCAGGGCTTCCTGGCTGCCGACTGCAACCAGGGCGCGTTCCGCCCGCCGGCATACCGTGCGGCACACGTGGGCGAGCGCCGCGGCGCGGCTGCCGCCGGGCAGGATGAACTCCGCCAGGCGGGGCAGCGTGGCGTTGTAGTGAGCCAGCCACTCGTCCAGCTGCAGCACCTGTGCCGGCTTGAGCAGCGTATAGCCGGGGATGGACAGCTCGCCGCCCAGGTCGAACAGGTCGTGCTGGATATGAAGCAAGGCCGCGCGCACATCGTCCGGCAGGGTCTCGGTCAGCAGCACGCCGATCTGCGAATTGAGTTCGTCCACGTCGCCGATGGCGGCGATGCGCGGACTGTCCTTGCCGGTGCGGCTGCCGTCGCCGAGGCCGGTAGTGCCCGCGTCGCCGGTGCGCGTGGCGATCTTGCTCAGTCGATTGCCCATGATTTTCCTTTTGGTAGCGGCCTGTGACGCGGAGCCGGGCGCCGGGCATCGCGAACGGTGGCGGCATGACGCAGTGCGCAACGGCGCCGGCCTCGCGCCCTGCCAGGCCTGCATTATGGCGCGCCGGGCACGCGGCGTAGAATAGCGGGATGCATCGGCACGCCGGCACGGCCGCCCGCCGCCGGCCTGCGATGTTCCGCTTCGCCCGACCCACGATTCACGAATCGACAAAGGGCCGCCCTTCGCGCCATCCTGCGCCCTGCGCCGGGATCGGCCACGCGGCAGGCCCCCGGAGACCCGCATGAACCACCCCGCCGACGTGCCGGCTGCCGCCGCGCAGCCGTCCTCCACCTCGCCGCTCCCGTCCCACGCCACCGCTGCGCTGCCGGCGGAACTGGCGCGCGCGCTGCAGGACAGCTTCGGCGACCGCTTCTCGGTCTCGGCGGGCGTGCGCGAGCACCACGGCCGCGACGAATCGCCGTTTGCCCCGGCGCCGCCCGACGCGGTGGTATTCGCCCACACCACCGAGGAGGTTGCCACCGTCGCCCGGCTGTGCAACCAGTACCGCGTGCCGCTGATCCCCTACGGTGCGGGCTCGTCGCTGGAGGGGCACCTGCTGGCGGTGTCCGGCGGCATCAGCCTGGACCTGTCGCAGATGAACCACGTGGTGGCCGTCAACGCCGAGGATCTGACCGTGACGGTGCAGCCCGGCGTCACGCGCAAGCAGCTGAACCAGGAAATCAAGGATACCGGCCTGTTCTTCCCCATCGATCCGGGCGCCGACGCCTCGCTGGGCGGCATGTGCGCGACCCGCGCCTCCGGCACCAATGCCGTGCGCTACGGCACCATGCGGGAAAACGTGCTGGCGCTGACGGTCGTGACCGCCGATGGCCGCGTGATCCGCACGGGCACCCATGCCCGCAAGTCGTCGGCCGGCTATGACCTGACGCGGCTGTTCATCGGCAGCGAGGGGACGCTGGGCATCATCACCGAGGTGACCGTGCGCCTGTATCCGCAGCCCGAAGCCATTTCCGCGGCGGTCTGCGCGTTCCCGTCGATGGGTAGCGCGGTCAATGCGGTGATCGAGACCATCCAGCTTGGCGTTCCCATCGCGCGCGTCGAGTTCGTCGACGCGCTGGCGATCCGCGCCATCAACCGCCACGACAACCTGTCGCTGCCCGAGACGCCGCACCTGTTCTTCGAATTCCACGGCAGCGAGTCCGGGGTCAGGGAGCAGGCGGAGATCGTGCAGGAGACCGCGGCCGGACATGGCGGCCAGGGCTTCGAATGGGCGACCCGGCCGGAGGACCGCAGCCGGCTGTGGAACGCCCGCCATACCGCCTACTTCGCGATGCTGCAGCTCAAGCCGGGCTGCAAGTCGGTCACCACCGATGTCTGCGTGCCGATCTCGCGCCTGGCCGACTGTGTCACCGAGACGGAGCGCGACCTGATGGCGTCCGCGCTGCCCTGCCCCATCGTCGGCCACGTGGGCGACGGTAATTTCCACGTGGCGATCCTGGTCGACCCGGACAAGCCGGAGGAAATGGCGGAGGCGGAAACCATCAACCGGCGCATCGTCGAACGGGCGCTGTCGATGGGCGGCACCTGCACCGGCGAGCACGGCGTGGGCCTGCACAAGATGGCCTTCCTGATCGACGAGCATGGCGAGGACGCGCTGGACCTGATGCGCGGCATCAAGCGGGCGTTCGATCCGAACAACATCCTCAATCCGGGCAAGATCTTCGCGGCCACGCGGCCCGCGCAGCCGACGTAAGCGCGGCATGGCAGCCCTGTTCAACCGCGTCCCGCCGCTGCATCTGCTGATCGCCTTCGAAGCCGCTGCCCGCCTTGGCAGCTTCGCGCGCGCCGCCGAGGAGCTGTCGGTCACGCCCAGCGCGGTGTCGCATCGCATCAAGAACCTGGAAGAGCTCTGGGGCGAGGATCTGTTCGTGCGCGCCAACGCCGCGCTGCGGCTGACCGCGGCCGGCATGCGCTACCTGCGCAGCGTGCAGGACGCGCTCAAGTCGCTCAACGAGCTGGCCCGGCCCGAGTACAACAAGCTGCGCACGCGCCTGCGCGTGGCGATTCCCCCGACCTTCGGCAGGCAGCACCTGGTGCCGCGCCTGCCCGAGTTCACCGCGCTGTATCCGCATATCGACATCGAGCTGCACCTGGCCATTCCCTTTCTGGACGTGAAGGCCGAGGACACCGACGTGGAAATCCGCTACGGCAGCGGCCGCTACCCGGACCTGAAGACCACCCTGCTGCTGGTCGAGCCGGTCTTTCCGGCCTGCGGGCGGGAATACTACGAGCGCATCGACGGCCGCTCGATCACCCGGCCGGAACATCTTGCCAACCTGGTGCTGCTGCGCAGCCCGCTGGAGCCCTGGAAACCGTGGTTCGAGACCGCCGGGCTGGACTGGCCGGAGCCGCAGACCGGCCCGCAGTTCAACGACATCGGCCTGATGCTGGAGGCGATCGCATCGAACCAGGGCGTGGCGCTGGTGCGCCAGCGCATGGCCCGGCACTGGCTGGCGCTGGGCCAGATGGTGCGGCTGCTCGACATCGAATCGGTCTCGCCGCACGGCTACTACATCGTCGAGCGCGAGCAGGCGCCGCTCAAGCCCGAGGCGCGCTATTTCGTCGACTGGCTGCTCGGGCTGGAGTGGTAGGCAGGGCCGGCCGGCCGGCTGGTACTGGCGCCGGGCATGGTGCTAACCTGAAAGGGCCATCCCGCCGCATGAGCGTTTTTGATCGCCATGCCGCGTCGAATTCACCGCCGGCACCACGTTGGCGCGCAAACCCTGCGCTATAGTCGTCCTCCCCGTGCGCGGCCCGCGGCCCGGCCCGCCAGCCCCGCACGGTGGCCATTACAGGAGTCGCCATGAACGCCCCGCAACAGGTTCCCCTTCTCGCCGACGACGCCCGGGCGGCGTTGGTGGCAGGCTTGGCGCGCATCCTGCCGGACGCGTCCCTGCTGACCAAAACCGAAGACACCGTGCCCTACGAGTGCGACGGGCTGGCCGCCTATCGGCAGGTGCCGATGGCCGTCGTGCTGCCCGATACCGAGGAGCAGGTCTGCGCCATCCTGCGGCTGTGCCACCAGCTCGGCGTGCCTGTGGTCCCGCGTGGCGCCGGCACCAGCCTGTCCGGCGGGGCCATGCCGATCGCCAGCGGGGTCGTGCTGTCGCTGGCCAAGTTCAAGCGCATCCTGTCGGTCGATCCGCTCTCGCGCACGGCCGTGGTCCAGCCGGGCGTGCGCAACCTCGCCATCTCCGAGGCAGCGGCGCCGCACCAGCTGTACTACGCTCCCGATCCGTCGTCGCAGATCGCCTGCACCATCGGGGGCAATGTCAGCGAAAACTCGGGCGGCGTGCATTGCCTGAAGTACGGGCTGACCGTGCACAACGTGCTGCGCGTGCGCGCGGTCACGATGGAGGGCGAGGTGGTGGAGTTCGGCTCCGGCGCGCCCGACGCGCCGGGCCTGGACCTGCTGGCGGTACTGATCGGCTCGGAGGGCATGCTGGCCGTGGTGACGGAAGTCACCGTCAAGCTCATTCCCAAACCCCAGCTGGCCCAGGTCATCATGGCCAGCTTCGACGACGTCGAGCGGGGCGGCAATGCCGTGGCCGACGTGATCGCCGCGGGCATCATTCCGGCCGGGCTGGAGATGATGGACAAACCCGCGACGGCGGCGGTGGAGGAATTCGTGCGCGCCGGCTACGACCTGGACGCGGCGGCCATCCTGCTGTGCGAGTCCGACGGCACGCCGGAGGAAGTGGCCGAGGAGATCGAGCGCATGAGCGCGGTGCTGCGCGCGTCGGGCGCCACGCGCATCACCGTGTCGCAGAGCGAAGCCGAGCGGCTGCGCTTCTGGAGCGGGCGCAAGAACGCGTTTCCGGCCGCCGGCCGCATCTCGCCCGACTACTACTGCATGGACGGCACCATTCCGCGCAAGCACATCGGCACCCTGCTCAAGCGCATCGAACGGATGGAGCAGACCTACGGCCTGCGCTGCATCAACGTCTTTCACGCCGGCGACGGCAACATGCATCCGCTGATCCTGTTCGATGGCGCCGATGTCGACGAATGGCACCGCGCCGAGCTGTTCGGCGCCGACATCCTGGAGGCCTGCGTCGAACTGGGCGGCACGGTCACGGGCGAGCACGGCGTGGGCGTGGAAAAGCTCAATTCGATGTGCGTGCAGTTCTCGCCCACGGAGCGCGACATGTTTTTCGCAGTCAAGGCGGCCTTCGATCCCGCTCGGCTGCTGAACCCGGACAAGGCCATTCCCACGCTGGCGCGCTGCGCCGAGTACGGCAAGATGCATGTCAGCCGCGGCGTGCTGCCGCATCCCGAGCTGCCCCGCTTCTGATGCGCGTCGATACTGCACGCACCGGCGCCCGCGCCGCCGGGCGCCCTCTCACCGGAACCCACACCGCATGGCAGTGAACCGGCCACCAGGCCGGCCCGATGGCGGGCCGGACCTGCGCGACAAAGCCAGCAATGGCGCCCGTCACCGCATGGAGGCGGCGATACGGCAACGCCTGGGCAAGCCGGACACGGGCTGGCGCCAGCGCTGGTACACGATCATCTTCGAGGCCGACACGCGCGAGGGCCAGCTGTTCGACGTGACGCTGCTGATCGCCATCGTCACCAGCGTGATGGTGGTGATCCTGGACAGCATCCCTGGCGTGCACCGGGTGGCCGGCGCCGGCTTCACCGTGCTGGAATGGATGTTCACGCTGATGTTCACCGCGGAATACGCGATGCGCATCCTGGTGGTGCGACGGCCGCTGCGGTACGTGTTCAGCTTCTTCGGCATCATCGATTTCATCTCGATCATTCCGACGTGGCTCGCGATCTTCGTGCCCGAGCTGGCCTTCCTGATCGACGTGCGCCTGCTGCGGCTGCTGCGCGTGTTCCGCATCCTGAAGCTGACCATCTACTTCGAGGAGGCGCAGCTGCTGTACCGGGCGCTCGCCAACAGCCGGCGCAAGATCTTCGTCTTTCTCGGCACGGTATTCATCATCACCGTGATCCTGGGCACGGTGATGTATGTGGTGGAGGGCCCGCGGCACGGCTTCGACAGCATTCCCCTCAGCATGTACTGGGCGGTGGTCACGCTGACCACGACCGGCTATGGCGACATGGTGCCCCGCACGGCGCTGGGGCAGTTCATCACCTCGCTGACCATCCTGCTCGGCTACGGCATCATCGCGTTCCCGACCGGTATCGTGGGCGCCGAACTGGCGGCAAGCCTCATGAAGCGGCCATTGGTGTCGCGCACCTGCGAACGGTGCCTGTCCGAGGGCCACGATCCGGACGCCGACTACTGCAAGCACTGCGGCGCCGAGCTGCCGCCCTACCGGGGCCCGTCCGATATCCCGCGCTGGGCCGAAGGCGCGGAGTCGCCGGCGTCTCCGGCGCAATCGGCATCGGGGCCGCCATCCCCGCCGCCACCCGATCGCTCCTGAGCGCCGCGCCTCTTCACTCCCGAATCGATCTGTCATGCAAGCCACTCTCGACACCTTCCGCGACGCCATCCTGCGGGCCGGCGACAACCGCACGCCGCTGCGCCTGCGTGGCGGCGGCAGCAAGGACTTCTACGGCCAGGCGCTGGACGGCGAGGTGCTGGACACGCGTCCCTACGCCGGCATCGTCGACTACGATCCGGCGGAGCTCGTCATTACCGCGCGCTGCGGCACGCCGCTGGCCGAGATCGAAGCCACGCTGGCCGAGCGGCGCCAGATCCTGGCCTTCGACCCGCCGCACTTCGCGGGCGCCGACGGCGTGAGCCGCGCCACCTTCGGCGGCATGGTGGCCGCGGGGCTGTCCGGCCCGCGGCGGCAGTCGGCCGGCGCGCTGCGCGACTTCGTGCTGGGCGTGCGCGTGATGGATGGCCGCGGCGAGGTCATGAGCTTCGGCGGGCAAGTCATGAAGAACGTGGCCGGCTACGACGTGTCGCGGCTGATGGCAGGGTCGCTGGGCACCCTGGGTCTGATCCTGGAAGCCTCGCTCAAGGTGATGCCCGCGCCGTTCGAAGACGCCACGCTGCGCTTTCACCTGGCGCAGGGGGAGGCCATCCTGCGCATCAACCAATGGGGCGGCCAGCCGCTGCCGATCGCCGCGTCGGTGTGGCACGACGGCGCGCTGCACGTGCGGCTCTCGGGCGCGTCCGCGGCGGTGCGCGCCGCGCGGGAGCGGCTCGGCGGTCAGGCAGTGGACGAGGCCGAGGCGCAGGCGCTGTGGCGCGGATTGCGCGAGCAGTCCCACGTGTTCTTCGCACCGGCGCTGCAAGGGCGCGCGCTATGGCGCATTGCCGTGCCGCCGACCACCGCGCCGCTGGCGCTGCCGCCGGGCGACGAGCTGATCGAATGGGGTGGCGGGCAGCGCTGGTGGATGCCGCATGCCCCCGCCACCCACGGACCCGCGGCCGCGCAGGAGGCAGCCGCCGTGCGCGAGACCGCGCTCGCGGCCGGTGGCCACGCCACGCTGTTCCGCAACGGCGACAAGTCAGCCGGCGTCTTCACGCCGCTGGCCGCGCCGCTGATGGCGATCCACACCCGGCTCAAGGCCGCCTACGACCCGGCGGGCATCTTCAATCCCCGCCGCCTGTATCCCGGCCTGTAGGCGTCCACCGCACCCGAACAACGCATCGCCGCGGCCGGCACCGCGCCTCAGGCGAACCAACCCGTCCCCTATCATGCAAACGACCCTGGCCGATTTTCTGCGCGACACTCCCGATGGCGAGGAGGCCAAGTCCATCGTGGGCAAGTGCGTGCATTGCGGCTTCTGTACCGCGACCTGCCCGACCTACCAGCTGCTCGGCGACGAGCTGGACGGACCGCGCGGGCGCATCTACCTGATGAAGCAGGCCATCGAGGGCAACCCCGTGTCGGACAGCACGCGCCTGCATCTGGATCGTTGCCTGACCTGCCGCAACTGCGAATCGACCTGCCCGTCCGGGGTGCGGTACGGCCGACTGGTGGATATCGGCCGCAAGGTCGTGGACGAGCGGCTCGATGCCGCCGGCATCCGGCGGCCGCTGCGCCAGCGCGCGCTGCGCTGGGCGCTGCGCGAGGGACTGACGCGCCCGCGGTTGTTCGGCGCGGCGATGCGCGTGGGCCAGGCCGTGCGTCCGCTGCTGCCGCCGGTGCTGCGCAACAAGGTGCCGCCGCGGGTGGATGCCGGGCCGTGGCCGCAAGCCGGACAGGCGCGCAAGATGCTGCTGCTCGAAGGCTGCGTCCAGCCCTCGATGTCGCCCAATATCAACAGTGCCACGGCGCGCGTCTTCGGCCGGCTCGGCGTGCAGATGGTGGTGGCCGACGGCGCCGGCTGCTGCGGCGCCATCCGCTATCACAATGGCGACCACGACGGCGGCCTGGACAATATGCGCCGCAACGTCGACGCCTGGTGGCCCCATGTGGAGGCGGGCGCCGAGACCATCGTGATGAACGCGTCGGGCTGTGGCGTGATGGTCAAGGAGTACGGCCACCTGCTGCGCCACGATCCCCGCTACGCCGAACGGGCCGCCCGCATCTCGGCGCTGACGCTGGATGTGTCGGAAATCCTGCCGCAGTTCGCCGACCGGCTCGCGGAGCTCGCCGGCGACAGGCGGGACAGCGCCCAGCGGGTCGCCTACCACCCGCCCTGCACGCTGCAACATGGGCAGCAGATACGCGGCAACGTGGAGGCGCTGCTGACCCGCCTGGGGATCGACGTCAGGCTCTGCGCCGACAGCCATCTGTGCTGCGGGTCGGCCGGAACGTATTCGGTGCTGCAGCCCGAACTGGCCTATCAGCTGCGCGACAACAAGCTCGCCAACCTGGAGGCCACCCAACCCGAGACCATCGTGTCAGCCAATATCGGCTGCATCACGCATCTGCAAAGCGGCACGCCCACGCCCGTGGTGCACTGGGTCGAACTGGTGGACCGGATGACGGCCTAGACGGGGCGCGCCAGCGGGAATCGGTGGGCGGACGCTGCCCCGGCGCGTGGTGATTTGACGCAGCGTGACGCTGGCCTTATTGCGGCTGCGGCAGTATTGTCACGTCTCGCCATCCGTCACACCGTCGCATGCTCCAGACATTTGCCATCCTGCTGGTCTTCCAATCCATCGGCGAGGTGTTCAGCTACGCGCTGCGCCTGCCCGTGCCCGGTCCCGTCATCGGGATGATCCTGCTGTTCTGCTGGCTGGCGATCGACGATCGGCTGCTGCCGGTGATCCAGGGCACCACCTCCGAACTGCTCAAGCACCTGTCGCTGCTGTTCGTGCCGGCCGGCGTCGGCATCATGGTGCACGGCAGCCGCATCGGCGGCGAATGGCTGCCCCTGCTGGTCGCGCTCGTCCTGTCGACCTGGCTCGCCATCGCCACCACGGCGCTGGTGACGCGGGCTCTCATGCGCAAGCCGGAGCCGCCGCCGCGGGAAGGCGCGCCCGGCGCCGGGCACGAGGCGGCAAACGGTAGCGGGGGACAGGCATGATCACGCCCCGCCTCAACGAAATCTGGGTCTATCTGGCCGCCAGCCCGCTGCTGGGGCTGACCGCCACGCTGCTCGCCTACGTCTTCGCCTTCCGCATCTACCAGCGGGCGCGCTTCTCGCCGCTGGCCAATCCGGTGATGATCGCGGTCGCGCTGCTTGTTGCGGTGCTGACGGTGACGGGCACGCCGTACAAGACTTACTTCGACGGCGCGCAGTTCGTGCATTTCCTGCTGGGACCGGCCACCGTGGCGCTGGCGGTGCCGCTCTACCAGCAGCTGCCCAAGCTGCGCGCCAACGTGCTGCCGCTCCTTGGCGGCCTGCTGGCCGGCTCGATCGTCGCGGTGGTGTCCGCGGTGGGCATCGCCTGGCTGCTCGGCGCCTCCCCCGAGGTGGTGCGCTCGCTGGCGCCCAAATCGGTGACCATTCCGATCGCCATGGGCGTGGCCGAGAAGATCGGCGGCCTGCCCTCGCTGACCGCGGTGCTGGTGATGGGCACCGGCATCATCGGCGCGGTCAGCGCCACCAAGATCCTGAACCTGCTCGGCATGCGCGACTACAGCGTGCGCGGGTTCGCCACCGGGGTGGCGGCGCACGGCATCGGCACGGCGCGCGCCTTTCAGGTCAGCGAGGAGGCCGGCGCCTTTGCCGCGCTCGGCATGGGCCTGAATGGCGTGGTCACGGCGGTGCTGGTGCCGGTGCTGGCGGCCTTCATTCCGCACTGAAGTCCGCCTCGCATCATCTGGTCAGACGCTGTCCCGGCGCGGCCACGGCAGGAGGGACCGGCGGCTGCACCGCTTGCGGCGCGCGTGGCAGCACGCGCGGCTCCATCAGATCGACTTCCTGTTCGGCCATCAGGGCGGACCGTTCCGCTTCCAGCCTCGTGCGCAGCATCTGGCAGGCATCCACCGCGGCTTTCAGGCTGCAGGAGTCGGCGGCCTCGAGGGCTGCCTTCCGGTACTCCTGCAGATCGTGGTCCAGCGTGTCGATCTGCTGCGCCAGCGCGTCCAGATGCATGCCCACATGCCGGCGCCGCGCCTCTTCGTCCCAACTGCTCTGCTCCTTGACGCGCCGGCAATGGATGTCGGCGTGGTGCTGCCAGATGGTCGGCAGGTGATGAACCTCGTCCAGCACGGCGAAGGATTTGCCGTCGGTGGAGACCAGCGGATCGCCGCCCGCGCGGAACCGGACGACGGTCAGCACGGCGGGAGGACCGGGGCGCGTGAAAGCCATCGCTTCCCAGTTGTTCTTCACCGCCAGCGCCTTCAGGTCGGCGAGGCTCATGCCGGGCGTCAAGGGAGGATCGGGCTTGATCCACTTGGGCTTGTCGGCGGGAGAAGCGCCGGGATTGTGCATTTCCTTGCGCGCCGTTTCGTACCAGTTGCGCTCGGGATCGCGCGGGAACGCCTGCAACGCGGGACCGGTATCGCCGCCATATCGAGCGGGGGAAATCGGTTGAATGGGTGTGGGCTGGATCGGGGAGATGTCTGGCATGGAGAGTCCTGAAAGAAGGGACCGGACGACGATTGCCGCCAAGTTAGCACCGCCGCCGCGACGCGATGCCGGTGTGCGCGCGCAAAGCAAAAGCTGCCGACGAATTCCGAAACGGTGCTCCGCGTAGCACCGATGCCCCATTCGAACGATGCGGGATATCCCCCACCATGCGACACCGCATCGACGCCTTCATATCGCCGCACTTAACGTTACGGCCGGCCGGGCTTAGAGTGACAGCGCGATCCCCTCGCAATGCCGCCCCCTCCCCCGGGCCAGCGCCCCATGCAGCGCACCACCGGATCGCATCCGCCATCGAAAACCAAAATCACGGAGACAACGATGCATCCACACCTTGGCAAGACCACCGCGTTCGTCCTGCTGGCCGCCGCGCTGCTGCACGGCTGCGGCGGCGACGACGATGACGACGCCACGCCGCCGGTGGTCGAGCAGCCCCCGGTCGTAGAGCCGGAGGAAAAACGGGCGCAGGACGACCGCACGTTCACCGCGGACGCAACCAGGCTGCCGTTTGCCGCGCTCGCCGGCGCGCCGGATGCCGACCGCTGGTGGGGCGTGCTGGATGGCGCCGGCTACCGGATCGAGGTGCCGAAGAACTGGAACGGCAAGCTGGTGATGTACGCCCACGGCTATGCGGGCACGGTGCCCGAACTGAGCGTCTCCATGCCGAGCATCCGCCGGCATCTGCTGAACGCCGGCTATGCGTGGGCCGCGTCCAGCTATTCGAAGAACTACTACGACGTACGCGCCGGGCTGGAGGACACCAATGCGCTGGCGCTGGCCTTCCCGCGCATCGCGCTGGACAACGGCCGCGCGCTCGCGCCCCCCGGCCGCGTCTATATCGTCGGCCATTCCATGGGCGGCCATATTGCCGCCGCGGCGGTGGACGAGGAAAACATCGAGGCGGCCAACCACAAGGTGCGCTACCACGGCGCGGTGCCGATGTGCGGCGTGCTCGGCGACACCGAGCTGTTCAATTATTTCGGCGCCTACCAGACCGCGGCCCAGCAGCTCGCCGGCTTTCCCGCGAGCTCGTGGCCGGTGCCGAACTGGGCGCAGATCGCGCCGGCGGTGCAGGCCGCGCTGTTCGTGAGCTATCCCGGCGCCACCACGCCGCAGGGCGACAAGCTAAAACAGGTGGTGAAGGGATTGACCGGCGGCGAGCGGCCTCTGTTCGATATCAGCTTCGGCGGGCCGGCCGCCAGGCCGCTGCAGGACGCGGTCTGGAGCACCTTCGGCCAGGACGGCTCGGTCAACGGCATCCTGAACAAGAACGTGGTCGATACGCGCGGGATCACCTTCCAGCTCGACAACGATCCCGCGGTGTCGGCCGTCGAGCAGGCGTTCAACGACACGATCTATCGCGTGGTCCCCGCCGACGACGCGAACCGTGCCCGCCGCGACGGCGTGCGCTGGATTCCTAAGACCAATGCCCGCATCGGCGTGCCGGTGGTCACGCTCCATACGCTCGGCGACATGTACGTGCCGTTCAGCATGGAGCAGATCTACAAGCGCCGCGCGGACGCCAACGGCACCGCCAACTGGCTCGTGCAGCGCGCGATCCGCGGCATCAGCCACTGCGACTTCACGGTGGCGGAGCAGCAGACCGCGTTCGACGACATGATCAACTGGGAACAGAACGGCGTGAAGCCGGCCGGCGACGAGGTACTGGACCCGGCGGTGGTGGCCAACCCGGCCTACGGCTGCAAGTTCACCAACAACACGCTCGGTGCGGAGGAATCGCCGACCACGGCGGCGACCCGTCCGGGCGTCGCCACCGCGGCGCCCTGCTCCTGATCCGACGGCGCGCGGCGGCGGGGATCGCAGCGCTGCCGGACCGGCCCGCCGCTCAGGCGGCCGGGCCTGCCAGCAGCGCCTCGATGTCCTTCTCGATCTCCGCCGGCTTGGTCTGCGGCGCGTAGCGCTTGAACACCGTGCCGTCGCGGCGCAGCAGGAACTTGGTGAAATTCCACTTGATGGCGCCGATGCCCAGCAGCCCGGGCGCCTCGGCGGTCAGCCAGCGATACAGCGGATGGGCATTGGCGCCGTTGACGTCGATCTTCGCGAACATCGGGAATCCCACTCCGAAGCGCGTCTCGCAGAACTGGCCGATCTGCTGCGCATCGCCCGGCTCCTGCTTGCCGAACTGGTTGCACGGAAAGCCGAGCACCTCGAAGCCGCGGGCCGCGTATTTGTCGTGAAGCTGCTGCAGGCCGGCGTATTGCGGGGTGAATCCGCATTCGCTGGCGGTGTTGACGATCAGCAGCACCCTGCCTTCGAACTGCGACAGCGGCACCGGCTGCCCGGCGAGCGAACTGGCTTCGAACTGGAAAACATTGGATCTGGCGTTGGGCTTGGCGTCTTGCATGGCGACCTCCTCATCGGAGCGCAAAGCATACCGCGCCGGACGGCCTTATTGCGATGCGAGCGCGCGATCGCGCGGCGTTTTCAGACCACGTTGAGATGGTCGGTACCCGAGCCCGGCTCGGTGTCGGCGGCACGGCTGCCATGCAGCTTGATCATCAGCCGCAGGTCATTGAGCGAGTCGGCGTTGCGCAGCGCGTCCTCGTACTGGATCTTGTCCGCCTCGTACAGCTCGAACAGCGCCTGGTCGAACGAGACCATGCCCTGCTCCCGCGACTTCTTGATGACCTCCTTCAGTTCGTGGATCTCGCCCTTGAAGATCAGGTCGGCCACCAGCGGCGTGCCGATCATGATCTCGACGGCGGGCACGCGTCCCTTGCCGCCCTTGCGCGGCAGCAGGCGCTGCGAAATCATGGCCTTCAGGTTCAGCGACAGGTCGATCAGCAACTGCTGGCGCTTTTCCTCGGGGAAGAAGTTGACGATGCGGTCGATCGCCTGGTTGGCGTTGTTGGCATGCAGCGTGGCCAGGCACAGATGGCCGGTTTCCGCGTACTGCATCGCGTATTCCATAGTCTCGCGATCGCGGATCTCGCCGATCAGGATCACGTCGGGCGCCTGCCGCAGCGTGTTCTTCAGCGCCACGTGCCACGACTCGGTATCGATGCCAACTTCGCGTTGCGTGACGATGCAGTTCTGGTGCGCGTGCACGTACTCGATCGGGTCCTCGATGGTGATGATATGGCCGTAGGAGTTGGCGTTGCGATGGTCGAGCATCGCCGCCAGCGTCGTCGACTTGCCCGAGCCGGTGGCGCCGGTCACGATCACCAGGCCGCGCTTGGCCATCACGATCTCGTGCAGCGTCGGCGGCAGGTCCAGGTCGCCGACGGTCGGGATGCGCGTATTGATCGTGCGCACCACCATGCCGGCCTTGCCTTGCTGGATAAAGGCCGATACGCGGAAGCGCCCGGAAGCCGGCGTGCTGATCGCGAAATTGCATTCGCGGCTGGTCTCGAACTCGGCCATCTGCCGCTCGTTCATGATCGACCGCACCAGACCCTGCGCCTGGACCGGCGTGAGCGGCTGCTGCGAGACCGGCGTGATCTTGCCGTCCACCTTGATGGCGGGCGGAAAATCGGCGGTGATGAACAGGTCGGAGCCCCGGTTGCTCACCATCAGCGCGAGCAGGTCGCTGACGTACTTGTGGGCGGAGTCGCGGTCGAGCATGGGTTACCTCGGTGGCGCCGCGCCAGGCGGCGGATCGGCAAAGGAAGCGGCGAAGCGGCCGGATGGGCGCGGCTCAGGCCGCGATCGCGTCCGGGTTCTTGGCGACGGCGCGCGCGTCGCCGTAGCTGATCAGGCCGCGCTTGATCAGGTCGGACAGGCACTGGTCCAGCGTCTGCATGCCCAGGCCGCTGCTGGTCTGCATCATCGAGTACATCTGCGCGATCTTGTTCTCGCGGATGAGATGGCGAATGGCCGGGGTGGCGATCATGATCTCGTGCGCCGCGGTGCGGCCGTTGCCATCGCGCGTCTTCAGCAGCGTCTGCGAGATCACCGCTTCCAGCGATTCGGACAGCATGGTGCGGACCATGTCCTTTTCCTCCGGCGGGAACACATCGACCACCCGGTCGATGGTCTTGGCCGCCGAGCTGGTATGCAGCGTGCCGAAGACCAGGTGCCCGGTCTCGGCGGCGGTCAGCGCCAGCCGGATCGTCTCCAGGTCGCGCAGTTCGCCCACCAGCACCACGTCGGGATCCTCGCGCAACGCCGAGCGCAGCGCGTTGGCGAAGGAATGGGTGTGCGGGCCGAGCTCGCGCTGGTTGATCAGGCTTTTCTTGGACGTGTGGACGAACTCGATCGGGTCTTCCACCGTCAGGATGTGGCCCATGTCGTGCTCGTTGCGATGGTCCACCATTGCGGCCAGCGTGGTCGACTTGCCGGAGCCGGTCGGCCCCGTGACCAGCACCAGCCCGCGCGGCTTCATGCACAGGTCGGCGAATACCGCCGGCGCGCGCAGCTCTTCGAGCGTCAATACCTTCGAGGGAATGGTGCGGAATACCGCGGCGGCGCCGCGCTGGGTGTTATAGGCGTTGACGCGAAAGCGCGAGAGGCCCGCGATCTCGAACGAGAAATCGATTTCCAGCCGTTCCTCGTAGCCCTTGCGCTGGGTGTCGCTCATGATGTCGTACACCATGGCGTGCACATCCTTGTGCGACATCGCGGCGACGTTGATGCGCCGCATATCGCCGTGGATTCGGACCATCGGCGGCATGTCGGCCGATAGATGGAGATCGGATGCCTTGTTCTTGACGGCGAAAGCCAATAGCTGCGCGATGTCCATCTATAATGACCCCGACTTTTATTATTGATGCTTCTTATATATGTTCGCGGGATTATGTCGGTAATCGTCGCCAACTTGCAAGCCGTCAGGCGGCGTCTCGCGGCGGCGGAACAACAAGCCGGCAGGCCGCCCGGCACGGTCGCGTTGCTGGCGGTATCCAAGACGTTTTCCGCGGCCGACGTGCGCATTGCCCACGAGGCCGGACAACACGCCTTCGGCGAGAACTACGTGCAGGAAGGGGGCGACAAGATCGCGCAGCTGGCCGATCTGCGCGGCGCGTTGCAGTGGCATTTCATCGGCCCCCTGCAGAGCAACAAGACGCGCGCGGTCGCCGAGCAGTTCGACTGGGTGCATTCGGTGGACCGGCTGCGCATCGCCGAGCGGCTCTCGTCGCAGCGGCCCGCGTCGTTGCCGCCATTGCAGGTCTGCATCCAGGTCAATATCAGCGCGGAGGCCAGCAAGGGCGGCGTCGACCCCGCCCAGGTGCTGCCGCTGGCGCGCGAGATCGCGGGACTGAGCGGCGTGCGGCTGCGCGGCCTGATGGCGATTCCGGCGCCGACCGACGATCCGGTCGCGCAGCGCAAGCCCTTCGCGCGGATGCGCGAGCTGATGCGCGAACTGCGGGAGGCCGGCATCGAGGTCGATACGCTGTCGATGGGCATGTCCGACGACATGGAGGCCGCCATCGCGGAAGGGGCGACCATGGTGCGCATCGGCACCGCCATCTTCGGCGCCCGTCCCGCGGCCGCAGCCTGAGCCGTCGTTCATTGCCGCCTTTGTCGTGATGCCAGATGCGAGCGCCGCCCACGGCGCCGGACCTTCTCCTTCGTTTCCAATCCGCTAGCCAGCCAGAGACCCTCATGCTTTCTACCCTTACTTTCGGCTTCGTCGGTGGTGGCAATCTCGCCACCGCCCTGATCGGCGGCCTGATCGCGCGCGGCGTGCCGCCCGGCTCGGTGCGCGTCGCGGATCCTTTCGCGCAGGCGCGCGAGCGCCTGCAGCGCGATCTCGGCGTGCAGGTCTGCGAGGCGGCCGACGCGGCGCTGGCCGAGGCCAAGGTCATCGTGATGGCGGTCAAGCCGCAGCAGTTCCGCGAAGCGGCGGTGCAGCTGCTGCCGCGGATGCAGGCCGCCGGCGGCGACAGCCTGGTGATCAGCGTCGCGGCCGGCATCCGGCTGCAGGACATGCAGCGCTGGCTGGGCGGCCATGCCCGCGTGGTGCGCGCGATGCCCAATACCCCAGCGCTGGCGGGCATGGGCATGACGGGGATGACCGCGCCCGCCGGACTGCCGGAGACCGATCGCGCGGTGGCCACGGCGGTGGCGGAGGCAGTGGGCCAGTGCGTGTGGGTCGAGGGCGATGCGCGCATGGACGCCGTCACGGCGCTGTCGGGCAGCGGCCCGGCCTACGTTTTCTACATGATCGAGGCGATGGAAAAGGCCGGCGCGCAGCTAGGCCTGACCGCCGAACAGGGCCGCCAGCTCGCGGTGCAGACCTTCCGCGGGGCGGCGGCGCTGGCGGCGCAGTCGTCCGAGCCGGTCAGCGTGCTGCGCGAGCGGGTGACGTCCAAGGGCGGCACTACCTACGCGGCGCTGACGGTGCTGGAGCAGCAGGGCGTGGCCGACAGCTTCGTGCAGGCGATGGCCGCGGCCGCGGCGCGCGGCACGGAGATGGGCGAGGAATTCGGCCGCGAGAGCTAACCGGGCGTCAGCGCAGGGCGTACGCCAGCGCGGTGCCGGCGAACACGCAGGCACCCAGCCAGTTGTTGTGGCGGAAGGCGGCGAAGCAGCGCATCCGGTCGCGGTCGCGGATCAGCGTGTAGTGGTACAGCGCGCAGCCAAGCGCCGCGGCCAGTCCCACCCAGTACGGCCAGCCCAGCGCCAGCGCGGCGCCGGCCCAGCCCATCAGCGCCAGGAAGGCGGCGTAGCACAGCATGATCGCCGCCACGTCGAAGCGGCCGAAGGTGATGGCCGAGGTGCGCATGCCGATCAGCAGATCGTCGTCGCGGTCCACCATCGCGTAGGCGGTGTCGTAGGCCACCGCCCAGAACACGTTGGCGATGAGCATGACCCAGGCCACCGCCGGCACCTGGTCCTGCACGGCGGCGAAGGCCATCGGGATGCCGAAGCCGAAGGCGATCCCGAGATAGGCCTGCGGGATGGCGAAGAAGCGCTTGAAGAACGGATAGGTGCCGGCGATGAACACCGCGGCCACCGCCATCCATTTGGTCAGCGCGTTCAGCGGCGTGATCAGCGCGAAGGCCAGCAGCGCCAGCACCGCGGCCACCGCCAGCGCTTCCCACGGGGCGATGCGTCCGGCCGTCAGCGGGCGCTCGGCGGTGCGCTTCACATGGCGGTCGAAATCGCGGTCGGCCCAGTCGTTCATCGCGCAACCGGCCGAGCGCATCAGAAAGGTGCCGGCCACGAAAATCCAGAACACACCGCCGTCCGGTGGCCCGCCCGCGGCCATCCACAATGCCCACAGCGTGGGCCAGAGCAGCAGCAGCGTGCCGATGGGCTTGTCGATGCGCACCAGGCGCGCGTACAGGGCGAGACGTTTAAGCATGGAAGACGGTCGGGGGGCGGAAAGACAAACGCGCCGCAGTCCCGAGGGACGCGGCGCGTCGGATCGGCCGCGCGGGGCGGCCAACTTCGAGCGGGGATCAGGCCAGCAGCGAGCGCAGCATCCAGGCGGTCTTTTCGTGCGTCTGCATGCGTTGCGTCAGCAGGTCGGCGGACGGCTCGTCGCCGGCGGCGTCGATGGCCGGGAACAGCGAACGGGCGGTGCGCACCACGGCTTCCTGCCCTTCCACCAGCTTGCGGATCATCTCGGTCGCCTCGGGCACGCCCTCTTCTTCCTTGATCGACGACAGGCGCGCGTATTCGGCGTAGGTGCCCGGCGCCGGGTAGCCCAGCGCGCGGATGCGTTCGGCGATCGAGTCCACCGCCAGGGCCAGTTCGGTGTACTGCGTCTCGAACATGGTGTGCAGCGTGTTGAACATCGGGCCCGTCACGTTCCAGTGGAAGTTATGGGTCTTGAGATAGAGGGTGTAGGTATCGGCGAGCAGCTTGGACAGGCCCTCCGCGATCTTCTTGCGATCCTTGTCGTTGATGCCGATGTTCACGACCATCTCGTTCTTCTTTGCCATGGTAGATACGCTCCGTTCTGGTGGGGCCAATGCCCGGGTAGAAAGCAAAGCCGCCCCGCTGCGCGCCGGCCGGGCCGGGCGCGGTGCGGCATAGCGCTCACATTATGGCATCACCCCACGAGCCCCGACAAACCGCGCGCCGCGTGCACAAACATGGCGATCGCGCCCAGCGCCACCACCGCGAGACCGACCTCCTTGCGCCACAGCTTGTGCCTCAGGCGCGTGGCCTCGCTGGCGGGACGCTTCTCGCGTGCGTCGCGCCGCAGCTGTTTCCACTCGCTGACAAACAATTGGAGCATGGTCATGATGGTCTCCCGATGACGGTTGCCGCTTGCCGGCCGCCCGACCACCTTGTAGCACGGATGGCCGGCGGCCGGCTGATTACTTCAGTTTAAGCGCTCGCTCAACCCCTTCGCCATAGGCCGGATCCGCCTTGCGGAAGTGCTCGAGTTGCACGCTGACGATCTCCATCGGCACGCCCTGCATCGCCGCGGCGATATTGCCGAACAGACGCTCGCGCTGGCCTTCGTCGAACAGGCGGAACAGCGCGCCGGGCTGGCTGTAGTAGTCCCCGTCCTCGCGATGGTCGAAGCGGTCGGCCTGGTCGCCGACGGCCAGCGGCGGCTCGCTCGCCCGCGCGCTGGCGCCATAGGCGCCCAGCCGGTTGGGCACGTAGTTCAGCTTGCTGCCCTGGTTGCCGTCGACCCGCATCGCGCCGTCGCGGTGGAAACTGTTGTGGAACGGGCACTTGGGCGCGTTGACCGGAATCTGGTGGTGGTTCACCCCCAGCCGGTAGCGCTGCGCGTCGCCGTACGAGAACAGGCGCCCCTGCAGCATCCGGTCCGGCGAGAAGCCGATGCCCGGCACCACGTTGGACGGGTTCAGCGCGGCCTGCTCGACCTCGGCGAAGTAGTTGTCCGGATTGCGGTTCAGCTCCAGCACGCCCACATCGATCAGCGGGTAGTCCTTGTGCGGCCAGACCTTGGTCAGGTCGAACGGGTTGATGCGGTAGGTGGCCGCGTCGGCCTCGGGCATGATCTGCACGCGCAGCTTCCAGCGCGGGAAATTGCCGCGCTCGATGTTCTCGTACAGGTCGCGCTGCGCGCTCTCGCGGTCGCTGGCCACCACCGCGGCCGCTTCCTCGTTGGTCCAGTTGGCGATGCCCTGCATCGACTTGAAGTGGAACTTGACCCAGAAGCGCTCGCCCGCCTCGTTGATGAACGAGTAGGTGTGCGAGCCGAAGCCGTGCATCTGGCGGTAGTTCTGCGGCACGCCCCGGTCGCTCATCAGGATGGTGACCTGGTGCAGCGATTCGGGATGGCGCGACCAGAAGTCCCACACGGCGATGGGGTCGCGCAGGTTGGTGCGCGGGTTGCGCTTCTGGGTGTGGATGAAGTCGGGGAACTTGAGCGGGTCGCGCACGAAGAACACCGGGGTGTTGTTGCCCACCACGTCCCAGTTGCCCTCGTCGGTGTAGAACTTGACCGAGAAGCCGCGCACGTCGCGTTCGGCGTCGGCCGCGCCGCGCTCGCCGGCGACGGTGGAGAAGCGCAGGAACAGCGGGGTCTGCTTGCCGACCTGGGCGAAGATCGAGGCCTTGGTGTAGCGGGTGATGTCGTCGGTCACCGTGAAGGTGCCGAAGGCGCCCGAGCCCTTGGCATGCACGCGCCGCTCGGGGATGACCTCGCGGTCGAAGTGGGCGAGCTTTTCGAGGAACCACACGTCCTGCAGCAGCATGGGTCCGCGCGGGCCGGCGGTCAGCGAATTCTGGTTGTCGGCGACCGGGGCGCCGGCGGCGGTGGTGAGGATGTCCTTGCTGTCGTTGCTGCTCATCGTGACCTCTCTTTTGTGGTTGTCCGGGCGAAGCGGTGCGGTGCGTCAGTGGACGTTGGCGTAGCAGGCGAGGCAGTCGGCCAGATTCCGCCCGAGGTCGCGCAGATGGCTGCTCAGCGAGGGGAGGGAAAGATGGCCGTTCATGCCTGACTCCTTGGGGCGACTGACGCACACCGCGTCGATGTAGGAAGTCTAATTAACGACTATCGATCCGTGAACTTGATTATTTCTAACTATGAAATAGGCCAAAACAATGGCCGGCAATAGCCGGCCACGGTGGGATTGGGCGGACGCCAGCCCGCAGGCCGGATTCAGGCCGCTTCGGCCAGCGCCGAATCGAGCCGCCGCACGCCGGGCAGATCGCACGCCGCGATGGCGCGGCACAGCGCGTCCATGGCCGGCAGGCGCGTAAAGCTCTTGCGCCAGGCCAGTACCACGCGCCGGTCGGGCACCGGCTCGGCGAAGGGCACATAGGCCAGAAGATCGTTCTTCGGATGCATGTCCGGCACCGAGGTGCGGGGCAGCACGGTCACGCCCACGCCGCTGGCGACCATATGGCGGATCGTCTCCAGCGACGAGCCCTCGAACGTCTTCTGGATGCCGTCGGCCGCCTGCGAAAAGCGCGAGAGCTCCGGGCAGACGCCGATCACATGATCGCGGAAGCAGTGGCCGCTGCCGAGCAGCAGCATGGTCTGCAGCTTCAGTTCGTCCGGCGAGACGTTGGCGGCGGCCTCGAGCTGGTGTCCGCGCGGCACCGCGACCACGAACGGTTCGTCGTACAGCGGCCGCACGGTCAGCCCCGAGTCGGGAAACGGCTCGGCCATGATGGCGCAGTCGATCTCGCCCTGCTTGAGCAGCTCGATCAGCTTGGCGGTGTAGTTCTCCTGCAGCATCAGCGGCATCTGCGGGACCGACTGGATCATTTCCTTGACCAGCGACGGCAGCAGATACGGCCCGATGGTGTAAATCACGCCGACGCGCAGCGGGCCCGCGAGCGGATCCTTGCCCTGCTTGGCGATCTCGCGGATCGCCATGGTCTGCTCCAGCACGCGCTGGGCCTGTGCGACGATCTGCTCGCCCACGGCTGTCACCGAGACTTCCGACGTGCCGCGCTCGAAGATCTGCACGTTCAGCTCGTCTTCCAGCTTCTTGATCGCCACCGACAGCGTCGGCTGCGACACGAAGCAGGCTTCGGCGGCACGGCCGAAATGGCGCTCGCGGGCAACGGCGACGATGTACTTGAGTTCGGTGAGCGTCATGAGCAGATGGGGCTTAAGGGTGCGAGGGTACGCGGTGGTCCGGACTTATCGCTTTCGTTCCGGCGATAGATTTTAGCTTCGATTCCGCGATCTGTCCCGGTTCCCGCCAAATGGGTAGTGCGCGGCACTCCGCAGCGGCAGGAAGTGGCGTTCACGCCTTGAGAAAATGCTCGCGTCCGCCAAGCCAGCGCGACAGGTGCGCCTCCACCGCCTCGGGAAACCGCGCCAGCATCAGTTCGGCCGCCTGCTGCGCATGGTCCACCAGCCAGGCGTCGGTCTCCAGATCGGCAAAGCGCAGCATGGCCTCGCCCGACTGGCGTGCGCCCAGGAACTCGCCCGGCCCGCGGATCTGCAGGTCGCGCCGGGCGATCTCGAAGCCGTCGGTCGTCTCTCGCATCGTCGCCAGCCGCTCCTTGGCGGTGGGCGACAGCGGCGCCTGGTACATCAGCAGGCACACCGACTCGGCGCTGCCCCGCCCCACGCGTCCGCGCAACTGGTGCAGTTGCGCCAGGCCGAAGCGCTCGGCGTGCTCGATCACCATCAGCGAGGCGTTGGGCACGTCCACGCCGACCTCGATCACCGTAGTGGCCACCAGCACATGCAGCCGGTTCGCGGTGAAAGCCTCCATCACCGCGGCCTTTTCCGCCGGCGGCAGCCGCCCGTGCACGAGTCCCACACGCAGATCCGGCAGCGCCGCGACCAGCGTCTCGTAGGTCTCCATGGCGGTCTGCAGCTGCAGGGCCTCGCTTTCCTCGATCAGCGGACAAACCCAGTAGACCTGCCGGCCCTGTTCGGCCGCGTGGTGCACGCGCGCGATCACCTCGTCGCGGCGCGCATCGTTGACCAGCCGCGTGACGACGGGGCTGCGGCCCGGCGGCAGTTCGTCGATGACGGACACGTCCAGGTCGGCGTAGTACGTCATCGCCAGCGTGCGCGGGATGGGCGTGGCGGACATCATCAGCTGATGGGGCACCGTGTCGGCACCCGGGGCCGCCGGCTCGCGCCCGGCGCCCTCGCCCGATCCCTCGGCCTTGCCGCGCAGCGCGAGCCGCTGGGCCACGCCGAAGCGGTGCTGCTCGTCCACCACCGACAGGCCGAGCCGGGCGAAGCGCACGGTGTCCTGGATCAGCGCATGGGTGCCGATGGCCAGCTGCGCCTCGCCCGACTCCACCTTGGCCACCGCTTCGCGCTTCTCGCGCGCCTTGAGGCTGCCGGCCAGCCACACCACCGGCACGCCCAGCGGCTCCAGCCATGCCGAGAGCTTGCGGTAGTGCTGCTCGGCGAGGATTTCGGTGGGCGCCATCAGCGCCGCCTGGAAGCCCGCGTCGATGGCCTGGCAGGCCGCCAGCGCCGCGACGATGGTCTTGCCGCTGCCCACGTCGCCCTGCAGCAGGCGATGCATCGGATGCGGCGCGGCCATGTCGGCAGCGATTTCCTCGACCACGCGGCGCTGCGCGCCGGTCAGCGCGAAGGGCAGCGCGGCGCGGAAGCGCTCCAGGAGGCCGCCCGCGCGGCGCGGCATCGGCGGTGCGTTCTTGTCGCGGCGCGCGGCCTGCGCGCGCTTGAGCGACAGCTGCTGTGCCAGCAGTTCGTCGAACTTGACGCGCTGCCAGGCGGGATGCGAACGCTCGGCCAGCGCCGCCTCGTCGATCTGCTGAGGAGGCGTGTGCAACAGCCGCAGGCAATCGCCCAGCGGATGCAGCTTCAACGCCGCGGCCGGGCCTTCGAGCACCGCGCGCGGCAGCGTTTCCGGCAGCGGCGTGCGCGACAGCGCGCCGGCGATGGCCTTGCGCAAATAGGCCTGCGAGATGCCCGCCGTGGCGGGATAGACCGGCGTCAGGCGATCGGGCAGTGGTTCGTCCGGCATCACCGGGCGCACGGTGGGATGGACCATCTCGGCGCCGAAGAAGCCGCCGCGCACCTCGCCGCGCACGCGCAGGCGCACGCCCTCGGCCATCTGCTTGGTCTGGCTGCCGTAGAAGTTCAGGAAGCGCAGCGTCAGTTCCCCCGTGCCGTCGGCAATTCTTACCACCAGCTGGCGGCGCGGGCGGAAGGCCACCTCGTTGGCGATGACCTCGCCCTCGACCTGGGCCGACAGTCCCAAGCCCGCCCGCGAGATGGCCTCGGCGATGGTGAGCAGGCTGGTTTCGTCCTCGTAGCGCAGCGGCAGGTGCAGGACCAGGTCGACATCGCGCCGCAGTCCCATCTTGGCCAGCCGCGCCGCGGCCGTGGTGGCCTTGCCGGCCGGCTTGCCCGCCGCCTTGGCCGTCTTGCCCGCCTTGTCCTTGCCCGCCGCCTTGGCGGACGTGGCGCCCGCGGAGGCGCCGGCCGGTGCGGCCGGTTCGGCGTGGACGAGGGCGGGACTGCTGTCGGAAACGGTTCCTGGCATCGAGGCGGCGATCGGCGCAAGGCTGCGCAAAGAAGATGGCGCGAGGCGGCACGAGAGGCCGCGTACGGGGCGCCATTGTGGGCGAGGCGGCGGTTTGCTGCCAAGCCTTACAATATCGGATTCGCCGATTGTACCCATGTGTCCCGCACGCCAGCCGCCATCCGGTGGGCCCCGAGGGACGCCAGGCACCGGCCCCCGCCTTGCCATCATGCTGACGCTGTCCGATTTCGACTTTCCCCTGCCGCCCGAACTGATCGCCCAGACCGCCCTGCCCGACCGCAGCGCGAGCCGCCTGCTGGTAGTCCAGCGCGATGACAGTGACGGCGCGGCCCGCCTGATCGACCGCGCCTTCACCGATATCGTCGACTATCTGCGCCCCGGCGACCTGCTGGTCTTCAACGACACCCGGGTGATCAAGGCGCGCTTCTTCGGCCACAAGGCGAGCGGCGGCAAGATCGAGGTGCTGGTGGAGCGCGTGCAGGACGAACGCACCGTGCTCGCGCAGGTGCGCGCCTCCAAGACGCCGCCCGAGGGCAGCACGCTGCGGCTGGCCGAAGCCTTCGACGTGGTGGTCGGGCCGCGCGTGGACCAGTTCTTCACGCTGCGCTTTCCCGAACCGGCGCTGGACCTGATCGAGCGGTTCGGCCGCCTGCCGCTGCCGCCCTATATCGAGCACGATCCGGACGCCTACGACGAGTCGCGCTACCAGACCGTCTACGCGCGCAACCCGGGCGCGGTCGCCGCGCCCACCGCGGGCCTGCATTTCGACGACGCGCTGTTCGCGCGCCTGGACGGCATGGGCGTGCGCCGCGCGTTCCTGACGCTGCACGTGGGCGCGGGCACGTTCCAGCCGGTGCGCACGGAAAACGTGGCCGAGCACAAGATGCATTCGGAGTGGTACGCGATCTCCGACGAACTGGCCCAGGCCGTGCGGGAAACGCGCGCCGCCGGGGGACGCGTGATCGCGGTCGGCACGACGTCGCTGCGCGCGCTGGAATCCGCCGCGGCGGCCGACGGCACGCTGGCGGCCGGCAGCGGCGACACCGATATCTTTATCACCCCCGGCTACCGCTTCCGGCTGGTCGACGCGCTGATCACCAACTTCCATCTGCCCAAGTCGACCCTGCTGATGCTGGTGTCGGCGCTGGCCGGCATCGAGCCCATCCGCGCCGCCTACCGGCATGCCGTCGCCCAGCGCTATCGCTTCTTCAGCTATGGCGACGCGATGCTGCTGACCCGCCAGCCGCAGGACTGACGCGCCCCGCTGCCCCGCCGCCTTGCACGCACCGAACCCCGTTACCCCGTTCCCATGCTCAATTTCGAACTGATCACCACCGACGGCAACGCCCGCCGCGGCCGCGTCACCCTGAACCACGGCGTGGTCGAAACGCCGATCTTCATGCCGGTCGGCACCTATGGCTCGGTCAAGGCCATGTCGCCCCTGGAGCTCAACGAGATCGGCTCCCAGATCATCCTCGGCAACACCTTCCATCTGTGGCTGCGGCCGGGGCTCGAAGTGGTGGAGACGCACGGCGGCCTGCACCGCTTCATGGGCTGGGACAAGCCCATCCTGACCGACTCGGGCGGCTTCCAGGTGTTCTCGCTGGGCGACCTGCGCAAGATCACCGAGGACGGCGTGACCTTCGCCTCGCCGGTCAATGGCGACAAGCTGTTCCTGTCGCCGGAGATCTCGATGCAGGTGCAGCGCACGCTGAACTCGGACATCGTGATGCAGTTCGACGAATGCACGCCCTACGAGATCGACGGGCGCCCGGCCACCCATGACGAGGCCGCGAAGTCGATGCGCATGAGCCTGCGCTGGGCCAAGCGCTCGCGCGACGAGTTCGCGCGCCTGGCGAATCCCAACGCGTTGTTCGGCATCGTCCAGGGCGGCATGTTCGAGGACCTGCGCGACGAATCGCTGGCGGGCCTGCTGGAGCAGGACTTCCATGGCCTGGCCATCGGCGGGCTGTCGGTGGGCGAGCCCAAGGAAGACATGATGCGCGTGCTGGAGCACGTGGGTCCGCGGCTGCCCGCCAACAAGCCGCACTACCTGATGGGCGTGGGCACGCCGGAAGACCTGGTGGCCGGTGTCGCCGCCGGGGTGGACATGTTCGACTGCGTGATGCCGACCCGCAACGCCCGCAACGGCTGGCTGTTCACGCGCTTTGGCGACGTCAAGATCAAGAACGCCGCGCACCGCAACGACCCGCGCCCGCTCGACGAAAGCTGCGGCTGCTACACCTGCCGCAACTTCACGCGCGCGTATCTGCACCACCTGCACCGCGTGGGCGAAATCCTCGGCGCGCGGCTCAATACCATCCATAACCTGCACTACTATCTGCAACTGATGCGCGAGGTCCGCGAGGCGATCGAGCAGCACCGCTTCGAGGCATTCCGGCGGCAGTTCGCCGCGGACCGCGCCCGGGGCACGCAGTAGCCGGGGCGCGCCGCGCGGACTGCGTGGCGCGCCCGTCCGCTCGCGATGCCCGCCCCCTTGACAACGCGAGCATTACAAACCCGTAATGCGCCGCAGACACGCAAATCGGGGCCTATGCGGGTGGTAGAATGCCCGATTCCTTGAATACACTTAGTGACGGAGAAGCAACGTGCTGATTTCGAACGCATTCGCCCAGACCGCTGGCGCCACCGGCGGCGCGGCAGGCGGCCTGATGAGTTTCCTGCCCATCATCCTGATGTTCGCGGTGCTGTGGTTCATCATGATCCGCCCGCAGATGAAGCGGCAGAAAGAAGCCAAGGCCATGCTCGAAGCACTGGCCAAGAATGACGAAGTGGTCACCGCCGGCGGCATCCTGGGCCGTGTCACGAAGGTCAACGAGCAATACGTGACCCTCGAGATCGCCGAAGGCACCGAAATCACCGTGCAAAAGAACGCCGTCACCACGGTGCTCCCCAAGGGCTCGCTGAAGTCGCTCTGATCCCGCTCCCGGCGCCCACCCCTTCCCGGCGGGCGCCGGCAAGCCTTTCCGGCACGCCGCTCAAGCGCGTGCCCCAGCAGCCGCCTGATACTGCCCGGCCCGACCGGCAACGTCAGGCGGCTGTTTGCCAACGGGTCGCCTGTGCCGACGCCCGCCGTCCGCCCCGCCGACCGTAGAACGACTGGCCAACGATGAACCGCTATCCGCTTTGGAAATACCTCGTGATTCTGGTGGCTCTTGTCATCGGCGTCCTCTATACCATCCCGAACTTCTTTGGCGAAGCGCCGGCCGTGCAGGTGTCGTCGGGCAAGGCCACCGTCAAGGTGGACCTGGCGATGCAGCAGCAGGTGGAACAGGTGCTGGCGCAGAACAACCTGCAGCCGGACGGCGTGTTCTTCGACCTGTCCGGCGCCTCGGGCTCGGTCAAGGCGCGGTTCCGCACCACCGACGAGCAGCTCAAGGCCAAGGACGCGCTGTCGCGCGCGCTCAACCCCGATCCCAACGATCCGGCCTATGTGGTCGCCCTGAACCTGCTGTCGGGCTCGCCCAAATGGCTCAGCGCCATCCACGCGCTGCCGATGTACCTGGGCCTGGACCTGCGCGGCGGCGTGCACTTCCTGCTGCAGGTCGACATGAAGGGCGCGGTCGACAAGAAGCTGGACAGCCTGGCCGGCGATGCCCGCACCCTGCTGCGTGACAAGAACATCCGCCACGGCGGCATCGACCGCGACGGCAACCGCCTGACGGTGCGCTTCAACAACCCCGACGAGGCCGACAAGGCCCGCGGCCTGCTGGCCGACAATCTGCGCGACCTGGCGTTCAGCGCCGAGGGCAACAACATCGTGGGCGTCTTCACCGAGGCCGCGCGCCGCGCGGTGCAGGACGCGGCGGTCAAGCAGAACATCACCACGCTGCACAACCGCGTAAACGAACTGGGCGTGGCCGAACCGGTGATCCAGCAGCAAGGTGCCGACCGCATCGTGGTGCAACTGCCCGGCGTGCAGGACACCGCCAAGGCCAAGGACATCATCGGCCGTACCGCCACGCTGGAAGCGCGGCTGGCCGACCCGGACGCGCCGCGCAACCCGCGCCAGGGCGATCCGATCCCGTTCGGCAGCGAGCTGTTCCTGCACGGCAACGGCGCCCCGGTGGTGCTGAAGAAGCAGGTGATCTTCACGGGCGACCGTATCGAGAGCGCCTCGGCCGGCTTCGACCAGAACCAGCGCCCATCGGTCAATATCAAGCTCGACGGCCAGGGCGGCCGCGTGCTGCGCGACGTCTCGCGCGAGAACATCGGCAAGCCGATGGGCCTGGTGCTGTTCGAGAAGGGCAAGGGCGAAGTGCTGACCGTGGCGACGATCCAGTCCGAACTCGGCTCGAGCTTCCAGATCACCGGCTCCTATTCCACCGAAGCCGCCAACGACCTGGCGCTGCTGCTGCGCGCCGGCTCGCTGGCCGCGCCGATGGAGATCATCGAGGAACGCACCATCGGTCCGTCGCTCGGTGCCGACAACATCGAGAAGGGCTTCGATTCGGTGGCCTACGGCTTCGCGGCCATCGCCATCTTCATGGTGCTGTACTACATGCTGTTCGGCGTGTTCTCGGTCGTCGCGCTGGGCGTCAACCTGCTGTTGCTGATCGCGGTGCTGTCGATGCTGCAGGCCACGCTGACGCTGCCGGGCATTGCGGCCATCGCGCTGGTGCTGGGCATGGCCATCGACGCCAACGTGCTGATCAACGAGCGTATCCGCGAGGAACTGCGCGCCGGCGCGTCGCCGCAGATGGCGATCGCCGTCGGCTTCGATCGCGCCTGGGCGACCATCCTCGATTCGAACGTCACCACGCTGATCGCCGGCCTGGCCCTGCTCGCCTTCGGTTCGGGCCCGGTGCGCGGCTTCGCGGTCGTGCACTGCCTGGGCATCCTGACCTCGATGTTCTCGGCGGTGTTCTTCAACCGCGGCCTCGTCAACCTCTGGTACGGCCGCAAGAAGAAGCTGCAGAGCGTGGCGATCGGCCAGATCTGGAAGCCGGATACCGACAGCAAGGGCAGCGTGGCCAAGTAAGCGCGCGGCGCGCGGGCGGCATCGGATGTCCCCCGCCGCCCCGGCCACCGTCCACGCAACAGCGACTCAATAGCAGCACAAACAGGATTCACCATGGAATTTTTCCGCATCCGGCGCGACATTCCGTTCATGAAGCACGCGTTGATCTTCAACGTGATCTCCTTCCTGACCTTTGCCGCCGCCGTGTTCTTCCTCTGGCAGAAGGGCCTGCACCTGTCGATCGAATTCACCGGTGGCACGGTGATGGAGGTCAGCTACCAGCAGCCCGCCGACCTGGAAAAGATCCGCGGCCAGGTCGGCAAGCTCGGCTATACCGATGTGCAGGTGCAGAACTTCGGCACCTCGCGCGACGTGATGATCCGCCTGCCGCTGCAGAAAGGCCCGGACGGCAAGACCGTGACCTCGGCCCAGCAAAGCGAGCAGGTGCTGACAGCGCTGCAGGCGGCCACGCCGGACGTCAAGCTGCAACGGGTGGAGTTCGTCGGCCCGCAGGTGGGCAAGGAACTCGCCACGGACGGCCTGCTGGCGTTGCTGTGCGTGATCGTCGGCATCGTGGTCTACCTGTCGTTCCGCTTCGAATGGAAGTTCGCGGTCGCCGGCATCATCGCCAACCTGCACGACATCGTGATCATCCTGGGCTTCTTCGCCTACTTCCAGTGGGAGTTCTCGCTGTCGGTGCTGGCGGCGGTGCTTGCGGTACTGGGCTACTCGGTCAACGAGTCGGTGGTGATCTTCGACCGGATCCGCGAGAACTTCCGCAAGTACCGGAAGATGACGACCCACGAGGTGATCGACAACGCCATCACCAGCACGATCTCGCGGACCATCATCACGCACGGCTCGACCCAGATGATGGTGCTGTCGATGTTCTTCTTCGGCGGCCCCACCCTGCACTACTTCGCGCTGGCGCTGACCGTGGGCATCCTGTTCGGCATCTACTCGTCGGTGTTCGTCGCCGCGGCGCTGGCCATGTGGCTGGGCGTCAAGCGCGAGGACCTGGTCAAGGGCGAGAAGAAGGCGACCGACATCGATCGCGACGACCCCAACTACGGCGCGCAGGCCTGACCGCCTCCCGTCCCCTCGAAAAAGCGCCCGCGGGCGCTTTTTTTTCGCCCGCGCGGTTCAGCCGCGGCCTTCGCCGAACGCCGCGCCGACCCACTGGCGCAGCAGCACGGTGGCCGGCCGCTCCGCGGCCCGGGCGCTGTACACGAGGTCGTAGCGATAGCTGGGCAGCGACAGCGCGAACGGCTGCACCAGCACGCCGGCGGCCAGCTCGTCGGCCACCAGCGTCAGGCTCAGCAAGCCGACGCCCTGCCCCGCCAGCGTCGCCTGCACGGCATGGATCTCGTCGGTGAAGGACAGCCCCGCGTCGGCGTCGACGCCGCCCACGCCAGCCCGGGCAAGCCAGTCGCGCCAGACCGGCGCGCGCTCGTCGCCACGGGCCGCCGGTCCCCAGTCGAAGTGCACCAGCGTGGCGCCGCGCAAATCCGCTTCGTCGCGCAGGCCCAGGCGGGGACTGCAGACGGGGGCGAAGCGATCGACGAACAGCGGCTCCACCAGCAGGCCCGGGTAGTGCCCGTCGCCGTAGCGGACCGCGGCGTCGGCATCGGCGTCCAGATCGACGGGGGCGTTGGTGGCGTCCAGCCGCAGCGTCCAGTCGGGATGCTCGGCACGGAACGAGCCCGCGCGGGGCGCGAGCCGCCGGGCGGTGAAAGCGACGGTGGACGACAACGTCGCGACCTTCGGTGCGCGGGCGCGGCGCACCGTTTCGAGGGCGCGCTCGAACCCGTCCAGCCCGTCCCGCACGGCCGGAAACAGCGCGTGCCCGGCGGCGGTCAGCCGCACCCGCCGGGTCTGGCGTTCGAACAGCCGGGTGTCCAGGTATTCCTCCAGCAGCCGCACCTGGTGGCTGACCGCCGTCGGCGTGACATGCAGTTCCTCCGCGGCCAGCTTGAAGCTCTGGCGCCGTGCGGCCGCCTCGAACACGCGCAGCGCCCCGAGCGCCGGAAGCCGTCTCACGGCCGCCCCCATGGATAAGGTGTACTCATCTGTTCCCTGAAATATCAACGTTTGTCGGGCCAAACAGCGGTGACGATACTTGCCATACCCGCTGCGGCACCGCCCGGTGGGTGATCGTAACTCAACCATCAGCCGGAGCAAGCCATGCCTCTCGAACAAGTCCATACGCAACCCGACCCTTACGCCCCCTACCTGCTGTCCCAAGCTATCCGCGCGGGCGGCTTCATCTTCGTGTCCGGCCAGGCGGGAGTGGGCGATGACGGCACCATCGTCGCGCCCGACGATTTCGACCGCCAGGCCGACCAGGCCTTCCGCAACCTGCGGCGCGCACTGGAAGCGGCCGGCTCGGGGCTGGACCGCATCGCCAAGGTGACCATCTTCCTGACCTCGATGGCGCATTTCCCGAAGATCGTCGCGTTGCGCCGCAAGTGGTTTTCCACGCCGTATCCGGCCGACACCATCGTCGAAGTTTCCGCGCTGTACTCGCCGGAGGCGATGATCGAGATCGAGGCGATCGCGCTGGCCGCGGAGGACCGGACATGACACGGCCCGCACTGCCCGACCTGCCTGGCCTGCTGGCGCCGTTCCGGCTGGGGCCGCTGACGTTGCCCAACCGCCTCGCGGTGGCGCCGATGACCCGCATCAGCGCCACCGACGATGGCGTACCCACCGCCGCCATGGCGCGCTACTACGCGCGCTTTGCACGCGGCGGCTTCGGTCTCGTCATCACCGAGGGCATCTATACCGACTGCGCCTACGCGCAAGGCTATGCGAACCAGCCCGGCCTGACCGACATGGCGCAGGCCCTGGCCTGGCGCGACGTGGTGCGCGCGGTGCACGCAGGCGGCGGACGCATCGTCGCGCAGTTGATGCACGCCGGCGCGCTGTCCCAGGCGAACCGCTTCCGCGGCGACACGGTCGGACCGTCCGCGGTCCGGCCGGTCGGCGAACAGATGCGGGTGTACGCCGGCACAGGCCCCTACCGGATGCCGCGCGCGATGACGGAGGCGGAGATCGGCGATGCCGTCGCCGGATTCGCGCGCGCCGCGACGCTGGCCCGCGAGGTGGCCGGGTTCGACGCGGTGGAGATCCACGGCGCCAACGGCTATCTGCTGGACCAGTTCCTGACCGGGCACACCAATCAACGCACCGATCGCTGGGGCGGCGACATCCAGGACCGCGTCCGCCTCGCCGTCGAGACGGCGCACGCGGTGCGCGCGGCGGTGGGCGCTGGCTTTCCGCTCGGGATACGGATCTCGCAGGGCAAGGTCAACGACTTCCATCACAAGTGGCCGGAAGCCGCGCAAGGCGCAGCGACCGTGTTCGGCGCGCTGGCCGGGGCGGGTGTCGACTACCTGCACGTCACGGAATTCGAGGCGTGGCGCCCGGCCTTTCCGGGCGATCCCTCGAGCCTGGTCGAGCACGCGCGGCGCGCGGCGCCCGGCCTGCCGATCGTGGCCAACGGCGGCCTGCACGATACGGCGCGCGCGCTGGAAGTGCTGCGGCAAGGGGCGGACCTGGTGGCCCTGGGCAGGGGGGCGCTGGCCAATCCCGACTTTCCTGGGCGGCTTGCCGCCGCGCTGCAGCCGCGGCCGTTCGATCCGGCGCTGTTGTCGCCGCTGGGCAATCTCAAGCCAGGCGAAGTGACGGAGGAAGAGCATGCCGGGCGGGTGACGGCCCAGCCCGCCGCGGGCTGAGCGCGGCGTCGGTTCGTTCGGGAACACGGAAGGCGGAGGAAGTGGCGAAATACAGACTTGTAGAGTTGCGCCCGAATTTCGGCACTGACTTAATATTCTTGGCGTAATCCGCGTCACTCATTGTGCTCAGACGCGGCATGCATCGCGTTATTCGCTGCACGGCCGTCCGATCTGCACTCGCTGTCTCCGCGGTCGGTTCCGGTCGTCTTCCCGCATTCCGATGGCGCTCACGAGGCGTCATCCACGCAGTTTCCGATCCAACTGACTACAGGAGTTCGATATGACGGATTTGGCCAGACTCGTCCACGGCAATCCCCTTGCGCGCGCCGAGCGCCATCTCCCCGACTTTGTCACCCGCCGGATGCAGGCCCACTACGTGGACCGCATGCAGAACGTCTGGGGCGGCGACCATCTGCTGCACGGCCTGACGCCGCAGCCCGATGCGCTGCATATGTCCAGCAACGACTATCTGGATCTGCTGTCCGTGCCGGGATTGCGCCGCCGGCAGGCGCAGGCGCTGGACGAAGGCAGCCATGAGCTGCTGATGTCCTCGGTCTTCATGTATGGGGAATCGGCGCAGCAGGCCTTCGAGCGCCGCCTCGCCCATTTCATGTCCGCCGAGGACGGCGTGGTATGCCATTCGGGCTGGGCGGCCAACGTGGGACTGGTGCAGACACTGGCCGGGCCGGATGTGCCCGTCTACCTCGACATGTCGGCCCACGCCTCGTTGTGGGAAGGAGCGCTCGCGGCCGGCGCGCGGGCGATCCCGTTCATCCACAACAACGTGGACCACGCCCAGTCGCAGATCGCCAAGCACGGCCCGGGCGTGATCGTGGTCGATTCGGTCTACAGCACCACGGGCAGCGTCGCGCCGCTGACGGCGCTCACGCGCGTGGCCGAGGAAAGCGGCTCGATCCTGGTCGTCGACGAATCGCACTCGCTCGGCACCCATGGCCCCAACGGCGCCGGCCTGGTGTGCGCGCTGGGTCTGGCCGACCGCGTCCATTTCCGCACCGCGTCGCTGGCCAAGGCCTTCGCCGGCCGGGCGGGCTTCGTGACCTGTTCCAGCGAGTTCAAGGGCTATTTCACCTGCGAGTCGCGCCCGGCGATCTTCAGCTCGGGCCTGCTGTCGCACGAGATCGCCTGGTTCGATGCCGCGCTGACGTTCATTTCGGCGGCCCACGACCGGCGTGCCCGCCTGCACCGGATGGCCGGCACGCTGCGCGAGGGGCTGACCCGGCTCGGCTACAACGTGTCGGACGGCACCGAGCAGATCATCGCGCTGGAAGCGGGCTCGGAACCGCAGACGCTGCGCCTTCGCAACGCTTTGCAGCGACGCGGGGTGTTCGGCGCGGTATTCTGTGCACCTGCCACGGCCAAGAACCGCTCCCTGGTCCGCCTGACGCTCAACGCCGGCCATACCGAGCAGGATCTGGAGCGGCTGCTGCACGTATGCGCGGACATGCGCGACGAGGTCGACCTGGACAACTGGTCGTCGACCCGGCGCGGGCGCCAGCGCCGGCGCAGCGCCCAGGAACTGGCCGGCGCGTAGCCGGGCGCCGGGATGCTGGCGGCGGCAGCACAGGACCGGCACGGCCGGCGCGAGACAGGGCACCGCCGCTTTGGCAGCGGCATCACGCGGCACCAGCGAAAGACCGAACCAATGGATTTGTTGTCCAGGATTGCGACGCATATCAACGAGGCCAGGCCATCGAGTTTCGATGACGAGTCGCTGGCCCGACTGACGAAGCTGCAGTACGTCGGCCTGCTCGGCGTCGTGGGGCATCCGCTGTATTACTTCATCTGGGCGCACGTGTTTCCGCAGCCCTATGAAAGCCTGCCGCTGCGCGCGCTGTGCACCGCCCTGTTCCTGCCGCTGGTATTCAGCATGCGGCTCAAGGGCAAGCCGTGGCTGCTGCCCTATTCGTTCGTGGCCATCACGATCGGGCTGCCGTTCCTGTTCTCGTACATGTACCTGATGAACGGGGCCAATCTGGTGTGGTCGGAATCGCTGCTCGGCTCGGTCATCATCGTCTACCACTTCGGCGTGGTGTTCGCGACCTGCTCGCTGCTGGTGGGCGGCGCGCTGGCGGGGCTGTTCTACAGCATCAGCCATGCCCCGCTCACGCTGGAGGGCCAGACCCATCTGGGCGAGCAGTTGCCGATCCTGGCGTTCTTCGTGATCGTGATCCTGGTCATCAAGCTGGACCGCCGGGTGCTGCTCGAAGCCAAGCAGCGCGGCATGGCGGCCGCGCTGGCATCGGTGGCGCACGAACTGCGCACGCCGCTGGCCAGTATCGAGAGCACCCTGGTGGGCTTCGAGCGCCATCTGCCCGGCCTGCTGGAATCGCCGGACACCGCGGCGGCGCGGGCAGAACGGCTCTACGAGGCCTTGCGCCGCATGCGCATCGAGGTGCGCAACGTGCACGGCAGCATCGACCTGCTGCTGGCCAATTCGCGCGACCAGGTATCGATCCCGCGCAGCAACTTCGATCTCGCGGAGGCCGTGCGGCGCGCCGTCAACGACTATCCGTTCTATCACGAGGACGAGCGCGAGCAGATCCGTCTGTCGCTGGCGCCCGGGGTGATCGTCAACGGCAACGAGCAGATGTTCCGGATGGTGCTGAACAATCTGCTCAAGAACGCGCTGCGCGCGATCGCGCGGGCCGGCCGCGGCGTGATCACCATCGCGGTGGCGCCGGGCGAGCGCGGACGCGGCACGCTGGAGTTCACCGATACCGCGGAGGGCATCCAGCGCGAGGTGCTGGACCGCATCTTCGACCGCTTCTACACCTACCCGCCGGGCTCGGGCAACGGCATCGGCCTGTCCTTCTGCCGCAGCGTGCTGGCCCAATGGGGCGCGACCATATCCTGCCGCTCGGAATTCGGCAGCTATACGTGCTTCGCGATCGATTTTCCGCCGCCGCGCCGCTTCGCGCAGCCAACGGCGGCGGACCAATGAACGAGCAGGAGTCCCAACGCATGATTGCCATCGTCTCCCCGTCCGTGTCGTTCCTGGACAGCCTGGAGTTTCTGCTCGCCGATCGCTATCCCAACCGCAGGTTCCGCGCCTTCGGCGACGCCCGCGCCTTCGTCGAGGCGAGTGCGCCGGGGACCGTGACGATGGTGGTGGACCACCATCCCCCGTTCGTGGACTGCGAACGCTTCTGCCATGCGACGCGCGCCATCTGCCTGAACCTGGTGCTGCTGGTCAACGAGAACCTGCGGCCGCAGGAGCTGGCCTACCTGCAGCAGTATGCGGCGGACATGATCCTGCAGAAGCAGTCGCGCCAGTTCGTCGACGACCTGATGGCCGCGCTGGCGCGCCATGCGCGCCCCGGCGAACCGGAACTGTCTTCGCCGCCGCGCGCGCGCGGACACGTCGGCGCGGCCAAGTCCTCTTCCTAGAACTGCTCGATCCAGACCGCCAGCCGGTCGGCCGGAAACTCGGCGCCGCGCTGGCCGGCGCGCAGCAGCACCGCGCCGCCCTCGCGCACCGCGTGCAGCGCGCCGCCGCTCTCTTCCAGCCACAGCAGGCTCGCGAGCCACGCGGCATGCGCGGCGGACACCGGCTCGCCTACCGGGCCGGCGAGAAATTCGGCCAGTGCACGCCCGTCCGTGGCCACCAGTTCGACGCCCTGATGACGCAGCGGACCGGCGGCGGCCTGCGCCACCACGGCGAGCGGATCGGCACCGGCCGCGCCACGCTGGCGCAGCGCGCCCAGCTGGGTCGCCACGGCGTGGCCGAACTCGCCGCCGCGCCGGCTCTCCGCGCCCACCAGATCCGCATAGTCCATCCGCAGCCAGTCGGGCTCGGGGTTGTCCACGCCGGCCAGCGCGGCGGTGGACAGATAAGTCTCGAGCGGCTGGAAGCGCCCGGGGCCGACCAGCGCGATGCACAGCGCCTGCAGCGTGCCGATGCGGCCGGCCAGCGTCTGGCGCTGCACCACGCTCAGCTTCTCGCGGATCAGCTGGTCGCGCTCCTTGCGCAGCCCGGCAATCTCCAGCGCCTGCTTCAGCTCCATGCGCAGCGCGGTGATGTCCCAGGGCTTCTTGATATAGCGGTGGATCTGGCCTTCGTTGACCGCCTCGACGGTGTGCTCCAGCTCCGAATAGGCGGTGGTCAGGATCCGCACGATGTGCGGATAGCGCTCGCGCGCGTAGCGCAGCAGCTCGTTGCCGTACTCCCCCGGCATGCGCTGGTCCGACACCAGCACCGACAGCGTGTCGCCGTGGGCGTCGAGCAACGCCTTGCCCTCCTCGACCGAGCCGGCAGTGATGACCGGCGCCAGCGCGCCGATGGCCCGCTGGAAGTACTTGACCGCGGTGGCCTCATCATCGACGAACAGAATCGCCGGGGGCGACGCCTGGTTGGTGGTCGCATCGTTCATCGATCGCTCCTATGCATTCGACTCTTGGTATTGGGAAAATCCAGCGTCACGGTGGTACCGGCGCCCGCCATCGACTCGACACGGATGCCACCGCCAAAAGACTGCATGACCCGATTGCAGAAGATCATGCCCAGGCCATTGCCGCCGGCCGCGGCGTGCGTGGTGACCGGATCGACCAGCAGGCGCTCCATCACGTCGGGGCGGATGCCGGGACCGTTGTCGGCGATCCGGATCGCGGGCTCCGGCTCGGCCTCGACGACAAAGCGCAGCCGCGGTTCGGCCTGGCCCGCCAGTGCGCGCAGCGCATTGCTCATCAGCGATGACAGCACCAGCGACACGCAATTGGGCAGCGTCTGCACCGGGAAGTCGCCCAGCACTTCCACCTCGATCCAGCCGCGCTGCGCCCCCTCGAACGGATAGCTGTCCAGCAGCGCGGCGATCAGCCGCCCGGCCGTGACCTCGTGCTCGTCGCCGGCCGCCAGCGGACGTCCGCCATTGCCGCGCACCGATTGCAGGAACGACGAGATCACCGCCAGGCAATATTGCGCGTTGCTCTGCATCGCCGCGGCGGCCTGGCCGATCTCGGCCTGCCGCTGCGCGTCCAAGTCGGCGGCGCTGCGGCTCTCGACGCCGCGCGCGAAGTTGGCGATCGCAGCCAGCGGCGTGTTCAGTTCATGTGCGAGAAAGGCGAGCGTCTCGTCGATGGCGATCAAACGCTCCCGCCGCGCCAGCCGCTCGCGGTAGCGCTCGTGGGCGAGCTCCAGCACGTCGCGCACCGCCTGCACGCCCAGCGGCTTCTCGAGGATGCGGAACACCTCGCCGCTGTTGACGGTCTGCAGCAGCATGTCCTTGTCCGCATAGGCCGTCACCAGCAGGCGCACGATCTGCGGATACTCCTGCGCGACCTGCCGCAACAGGTCGCCGCCGTTGCGGCCGGGCATGCGGAAGTCGGTCACCAGCACCGCGACCCGGGCGCCCTCGCGCGCGAGCAACGCCATCGCGGCGTCCGCGCCGTCCGCGGTCAGCACCTCGTAGCCCGGGCCGGCGGCACGCGCGAAGTACTTGCACGCCATGTCCTCGTCGTCGACGTAGAGCACGGTTAGCCGGGATTGCCTGACATCGCTCATCGCGTCCTCATTCCGCCGGTGGCAGATCGAAGCTGAAGGCCGTCCACTGGCCCAGCTCGCTTTCCGCGAACAGCAGGCCGCCGTGCCGCTCGATCACCGCATAGCTGATCGACAGTCCCAATCCCAGGCCCTGGCCCACGTCGCGGGTCGTGAAGAACGGCTCGAACACCCGCGCCAGGTTTTCGGTGGCGATGCCCGGACCGTTGTCGCGCACGGTCAGATGCAGCCGGCCATCGCGCCACTCGCCGCGGGTATGGATGGCGGGCGCGGCGGTGCCGGCCTTGCGCATGGCCAGCGCCGCGTTGGAGAACAGGTTGATCAGCACGCCGATGATGGCGGCCTCGTCGCCGAGCACCAGCGTGTCGGCCGGCAGCTCGCGGGTCATCTGCACCCCGCGCAGCTCGTGCGCGGTCAGCCGCGTGGCCGAATCGAGCGCCTTCTCGAACAGGAAGGGCTGACCCTCCGCCTCCGCGCCGGGCTTGCGATAGGCGAAGGTCTTCAGGTCCGAGACGATATGCTGGATCCGCTTCATGCCATCCTTGGCGTCCACCAGGCATTCCTGCAGCGCCGGCTCCTTCTTGGCCGCGGGCTCCTCCATGGCGACCTCGACCGCCATCAGGCAGAAATTGACCGGGTTGTTGACCTCGTGCAGCAGGCCCGCCGCCAGCGTGCCGATGGCGGCCATCTTTTCCTGCTGCAGCATCTGCCCCTTGATGTCGATCAGCTTGCGGTTGATGCCCTCGAGTTCGGCATTCTTGCGCGTGACCTCCGCCTTCAGCGTGAAGAGCATGAAGCGGGCGCGCTCGTTGAAGAAGGTGTACACGGCGCTGGCGGCGGCCGCGAACAGGATGAACAGCGAGTTCAGGATAAAGGTGCCGACCGGCTCGATGCCCGCCGGATGCAGCAGGCAGGCCACCAGGTAGCACAGGTAGGAAATCAGCCCGAACACCAGGTTCTGGAACAGCCCGAACGGCAGCGCGATGCCGGAGGCGAAGATGGCCAGATACAGCCCGACGTAGTACGGCGAGGCGACGCCGTCGGTCTGCTGGATCATCCACGCGATCATGATCTGCGGCAGCAGCAGCCAGGTCAGCGTCAGCCACGGCACCAGGCGCCGGCCCGCGGCGCTGTACAGCGCCACTACGATGCCGGCGATCGCCAGCGACACCACGATGCGCGCGGCGGCGAACGGCCCCTGCCACTGCGGGTACTGGCCATAGTCCAGCCCCATGCCCAGCAGCACCAGCGCGATGGCCGTATAGGCGCCGCCCCGGCTGAAGGCCAGACGGAAGTCCGCCAGCTCGTTCTCGTACCCGGCGTAAAGTTGGTTGGTGCTCATCGGCGCTTTGTCAGAAGTGATCCAGGCTCGGGCGCCGCCAGGGCGCCGCATCCGGGCATCACGCGATGGTCGCTTCGGCGAAGACGTTGACCCCGGTGGCGTCGACGTAGAGCTTGTGCGCGCTGGAGTTCTCGGGCAGCAGCGCTTCCATCCTCGCCTCGTCGCGATAGATCAGGTACCACTCCAGCAGATGCTCCATGCCGAATTTCTCGGGGTTGTCCGAATGGACGTTGGTCACCAGCAGCTCGCCCTGGGGACGGGTGCGGGCGGCGAAATAGCTCAGCAGGCGCGCGCAGACCTTGTCGGACAGGTAGTCGAACAGGCCCGCGCAATAGACCGCGTCGAACTCGCGCAGGCTTGGATCGCCCGCCGAGATCTTGCGCTTGAGCAGCTCATGGACGGACTGGTGCAGCATCTCCACGGCCACCTTGCGGCCGGCGCCGGTGGCGGCGCGCTCGATGGAGGCGCGGGTGTATTCGAGCGTCTCCTCGCTGAAGTCCACCAGCTGGAACGACAGCAGTTCGGGGTTGGGGTACTCGCGCACGAAGCGCTGGATCTCGAAGGCCGGGCCGCAGCCCACGTTCAGCACGCGGTACGTGCGCCCGGCCGCGCGCGCGGCGTCGGCCTGGCGCGACAGGAAGTCCACCAGCAGATCGATGCGGTTGCGGTGCGCCGTGGCCACCGCCGCCTTCAGGAAGGCGGTATTGACGATCTGGAAGTAGGTGGTGGGCCCCTGCTGCGGATCGCTCAGGATCTGGTTCACCATTTCGTAGTCGCCGGCATAGCCCAGCGGCTTGGTGAAAGTGCGATACACGAACGGCGCGCGCAGCAGCAGCGGATGCAGCGCGGACTGGGCGTAGGTGCGGTGCACCGGGGCGATCTCCGGGTCGACGCGCTCGGCCTCCGCCTCCAGCCGGTCCAGGTAGGTCTTGACCTTGACCATGATGGGCGTGGCCAGCTCGGCGAACACGTCCTCGCGCAGGCGCCCGTCGGTCTTGGGCAGGTTCTCGGTCAGGTCCACCTGCTCGACCCAGCGCGACACCTCGGACAGGAAGGCGCGCATCTCGTTGACCACGATCTGGTAGTCGCGCCGGATATTGAAGCGCGCGTCCCAGTCGTTGACGAACAATTCCGCCTCGCGCCCCACCGAGCGGGGCTCGTTCGGCAGGTCGCTCAGCTCGCGCCACTCGTCGATCAGCGTCAGCGATACCACCGCGGTCAGGCCGGTATTGACCAGGCTCATCACCACGGCCTTGCCGAGGTAGGCGTTCTTGGTGCCGATACGCACGCTGAGCTCGCTCAGCACCTCGCTGACCTGGACGATGGAGTACGGGTTGTAGACCTCCATCACCAGCGACTTTCTCTGCAGGTTGATGATCGTACCTCGCACCTGCTCGCCCTGCGAGTTGCGGAAGCTGACCACCGGATCGATTTGCGTTTGGGAGTACACAGTTAGGCGCCAGGGGAAATCCGAAGTATGCGGGCTGACACGCGGGTGGCCATGCCACGGCGGTCAGGCTTGGCGAGCGGCAAGGGCCGCGACCGGTCGGCGGTGGGCGAAGCGCGACGACGAAATCAGGACATAGGGATGGGGCCTGTGGCGGCCTCGGAACGTCAGGGTTGGGGGCTTGCCGCACGGCCGGCGGCACGAACGGCGCGCGCGCCTTGCGGCAAGGACTGCCGCGCCGCGCAGCATAAGTCGCACCGATTGTACTGTGCGAGTCCCATGCGGACAACGGCCCCGGTAACCGTCGCGCCGCACCAAAGAAAAAGGCCGGGTTCGCCGACGAACCCGGCCTTGCCGGTACTGCCCGCGCCGCGGGCGGCGACCCGATCAGTCGGCGCGCACGCCTTCGACCTGGATGGCCAGCTTGACCTCGGGCTTGAAGCCCATCTTGACGCCGTAGTCGACGCCGAAGTCGGTGCGGTTGAAGGTGGCGAACGCATCGGCGCCGCACGCTTCGCGCTTGAGCATCGGATGCTGGATGCACTTGAACTCGCGGATCTCCAGCTTCAGCGGCTTGGACACGCCGCGCAGCGTCAGCACGCCGTCCACCTCGGTCGGCACGTCGCCGGCGAACTTGGAGAACTTGCCCTTGTAGGTGGCTTCGGGATAGGCCTGCGCGTCGAAGATGTCCGGGCTCGTGGCGTGCTCGTTCATCTTGTTGTGGCCGAAGTCGATCGAGGCGGTATCGATCTTGATGTCCAGCGTGCCGGTCTTGGCCGCACGGTCCAGCGTCACCACGCCGCTCGACTTGTTGAACTTGCCGCGCCACTTGGACAGTCCGCCCAGGTGATCGGCCTCGAAGCTCGGGTAGGTATGGCTCGGGTCGAGGTTATAGGTCACCGCGGCGGCCGAGGCGGCGCCGGCGGCGAGGGTGGCCGAGGCGGCGGCAAGGGCGAGAACGAGGGAACGCAGGGTCATGGGTGCTCCGGAAAATCGTGAATGAATGGGGGTGAACCAACAGCAATCGACGGCGCAACGGCGGCTGCCCGCCGCGGCCTTACTTCTTCGCCGTGACGATACGGAATTTGATCTGGACGTCGTCGGCGACGACCGACGTGTCCTTCCAGTCGCCCTCGCCGATGTTGAAGGCAGTGCGCTTGATCGGCAGCACACCCTCGAAGACCTGGCCGGCGCCTTCCTGGCGATAGGTCGCGGGCACCACGACGTCGACCGTCTTGCCCTTGATGGTCAGCTTGCCGGTCACGTCGTACTTGCCCGCGGCGCCGTTGCGGATGCCGGTCGACTGGAACACGGCCTTTGGAAAACGCGCGGCGTCGAACCAGTCGCGGCCTTTGACTTCCTTGGTCGTGGCCGCGTCGCCGATCTCGAAGCTGGCGACGTCGATCTCCACCTTGGCGCTGGACGTGGCCAGCCTGGCGGGATCGAAGTCGACCGCGGCGTCGAACTTCCTGAACTTGCCCTCCATGGGAACGCCGATCTGGCGCGCCACGGCCGTGACCGAGCTCTTGGCCACGTCGACCTGCGCCGACGCGATATTCGCGGTGATGCCGGCCGTGGCCAGCGCGGCCGCGGCCAGCCACATGCCGGGTCGGTTGATACGTTGCATCCAATACTCCTTGCAGATTGCCGGCGCCGCGCGAGCTTTGACCCGGGCGCCAGGATTCGGAAACGGGTGCGCATGCCGGGGCATTCCCGGCATGCCGACTACTTGCCTGACTTCAGGAACGGCAGCATACGTCCCAGCGTGCCGTCGCGATCGACGGCATGGTGCTTGACCGCCGCGGCCGCATGGACGGCGACGATGGCCGCCATCAGATAGTTCAGCCAGATGTGGGCCTGCTTCAGGACCTCCTTGGCCGTGTCATTCGGCTCGATCAGCACGGGCAGCGGCCAGACGCCCAGGTACACCACCGGGACGCCGGCCGACAGGCTGTAGAAATAGCCGGTCACCGGCACCACGACGATCAGCGCGTACAGCAGCCGGTGCACCGCGTGGGCGGCCGTCGCCTGCCAGGCCGGCGTGCCGGCGGCGACCGGGGGCGCGGCATGGGTCAGGCGCCACAGCACCCGGATCAGCGCCAGCGCGAACACCGTCACTCCCAGCCATTTGTGCCACGAGTACAGCTTCAGCTTGGTGGGCGTGAAGCCGGGAATGCCGGTCATGTACAGGCCCAAGGCGAAGGCCCCGAGGATCAGCAGCGCGACGATCCAGTGCAGGCCGATGGCGGTCGCCCCGTAGGCGTGGGGTGTGCCGGCGGCGGGCTGCGAAGGGGACGGCGAAGTTGGCTGACGCATCGATAACGGTTCCTGCGCGGGGGCGCTTCATATTCTTTGTCGGTCGCGCCGGGGCAGCCAACGATGGCCAGGCGCTCCGGCGTGCTCGTGAACGAGCGGATGGTCGCATTATTGTGCTTCCCAAGGCGGCCGGGAAGCCCCCATCTTCACTGACATATTCAAACCGATTGAACATGCCGCGGTGGCCCCGGCCCGCCGGCTCACTTCAGTGCATGGTCGAAGGTCACGGCGGGCGCTTCGAGCCGCGACGGCAGGCTGGCGCCCCGTTCCGCGGCGGCCAGCCTGAACTGCTCGCGCATGTCGTCCGCCAGGCTGGAAATGCCCCGGTGGCTCGCACGCAGCATATGGATCTCGAACGCCAGGGCCGGTTGCAGGTCGTGCAGGCTGACCCGGTCCGCGGGCGCGCCCAGCGCCGTGAACTGGTCCAGCACGGCCAGTCCCAGCCCGCTCTCGACCAGCGAGAGCGCCAGCGAATACGTCTGGACCTCGAGCGTGGAGCGCGGTTCCAGCGCGTTGCGCGCCAGCATCTGCCGCACCAGCAAACCCAGCGAGCTGTTGTCGTCGTAGTCGATAAAGGCCCGGTCCAGCAGCTGCCGCATGGGCACGCGGGCCCGCCGGCCGCCACCGGGCAGCGGCTGCTCGCGCGGCACCGCCAGCAGCATCCGGCCGGTAGCCACCGGCTCGCCGTCGATGGCCTCGTGCCGCGGCGGCGCGAAGGCAAAACCAAGATCCAGTTCGTTGCGCAGCAAGGCCTGCACGATCTCGTCGGTATGGTGGGTCAGCACCTGCACCTGGGTGTCCGGATGGCGCGCGCAGAAGCGGCGGACCGCGGGCACCAGCAAGGGCGCCGCCAGGCTGGGCGTGGCCGCCACGCGCAGCCGCCCCGCGCCCTTGTGGCGCAGGCTCTCCGACACCCGCCGCACCCGCTCGATCTCCCCATATAGCCGCTGAACATCGCCATACAGCGCCACCGCCTCCGTCGTCGGCTGCAGCCGGCCCTTGACCCGGTCGAACAGGCGGAAGCCGAGCGAGGTCTCGGCATGCTGCAGCACGCGGGTGACCACCGGCTGGGAGATATGCAACAGCCGGGCCGCCTCCGTGACGGTGCCGGTCAGCATCACGGCGCGAAACACTTCGATCTGGCGTAGTCGCATGGTGACAAGGTTAGGGAGTCGATGCCGGACACTATAGCCTGAAGACATGGATCCGGACGTCTTCGCATTGGGCAGCCGAAGCCCGCTCCGCTACGCTGGCGCCCATCACATTGCAAGGGCAGCCAATGAAGGTCGTCATCATCGGAGCAGGCGTGGTCGGCATGACCACCGCGTGGCGGTTGGCCAACGACGGGCACGAGGTCACCGTCATGGAACGCCGCGACGGCCCCGGCCTGGAAACCAGCTTCGCCAACGGCGGCCAGTTGAGCTACAGCTACGTGGCCCCCCTCGCCGGCCCCGGCGTGCTGTCCAAGGTGCCGGGCTGGCTGCTGCGGCCCGACTCCCCGCTACGCTTTCGCCCGGGCCTGGATCCGGCCCAATGGCGCTGGCTGCTGCAATTCGTGCGGTCTTGCACCAGCGCCGCGAGCGACGCCACCACGCGCAGGCTGTTGCGACTGGCCTTCTACTCGCGCGACCTGATGCAGGCGTTCGCCGCCGACCACGCGATCGATTTCGATCTGGCCCGGCGCGGCAAGCTGATCGTGCACCGCGATCCGGCGGCATTCGACGCCGCCCGCCGGCTGCTGGACTTCCAGGCCACGCTGGGCTGCGAGCAGCAGGCGCTGGACCGCGCCGCCACGGTCGCGCTGGAGCCGGCGCTGGCCGGCATCCGCGACCAGATCGCGGGGGCGATCTTCACGCCCAGCGAGGAAGTGGCCGACTGCCATCGCTTCTGCGTGGGCCTGGCACGCTTGCTGCAAGGCAGGCCCGGCGTCGCCCTGCGTTTCGGCACCGCGGTGCAGGCGATCGAGCGCCAGGGCGGACGGGTCAGCGGGGTACGCACCGAACGGGGCCTGGAAGCCGCGGATGCGGTGGTGGTCGCGGGCGGCATCGGCAGCGTGGCGCTGCTGCGCCCGCACGGGCTGCGGCCGCCGCTGTGGCCGCTGAAGGGATACAGCATCACCGTGCCGGTCAGCGATGGCGCCAGCGCGCCGCATATCAGCGTCACCGACTCGGCCCGCAAGATCGTCTATGCCCGCATCGGCAATACGCTGCGCGTGGCCGGCATCGCCGACCTGACCCGGCCCGACACCCGCATAGACGCGCGCCGCGCCGGCACGCTGCTGGCCGAGACGCGCGCGCTGTTCGGCGGGCTGGCGCGGCACGCCACGCTGGACCAGCTGCAGCCATGGGCCGGCCTGCGTCCGGCCACGCCCAGCGGCCTGCCGCTGGTGGGGCAGTCCCGCGTGCCAGGGCTCTGGCTCAACATTGGCCACGGGGCGCTCGGATTCACGCTGGCGATGGGAAGCGCCGGCCTGCTCGGCGACGCCATGGCCGGACGGCAGCCGGCGGTGCAGGCACAGGATTACAGCGCGGCGCTGGCATGAGCCTGCCGGCGCCCGGTGTGATGGCCGGGGATGGGTCTTACCGTATTGACCCGGCAACGATTCAGTAGCAAATGAGGTAGCGAGCCGTTCCACCACCAGGAGAGCAATAACATGAAGCCGTTCCACATTACCAAGGGGTCCGTCCGTCAACTGCTGTGCACCGCGGTGGCGCTCGCCGCGGCCGCGACGGTGCAGGCCCAGGAAACCGACACGCTCAAGAAGATCAAGGACACCGGCGTGATCTCGCTCGGTTACCGCGAGTCCTCGATCCCGTTCTCGTACACCAACGGCCGCGAGGTAATGGGCTACTCGCACGAGATCATGCTGGCCATCGTCGACAAGGTGAAGTCGCAGCTGCAGCTGCCGAACCTGCAGATGAAGCTGACGCCGATCACCTCGCAGAACCGCATCACGCTGATGCAGAACGGCACCATCGACCTGGAGTGCGGCTCGACGACCAATAATCTGGAGCGCCAGAAGCAGGTGGCGTTCTCCAACAGCATCTTCGTCTACGGCATCCGCATGCTGGTGCGCAAGGATTCCGGCATCAAGGACTTCCCGGACCTGAAGGGCAAGAACGTGGTGACCACTGCGGGCACCACCGGCGAGCGCCTGCTGGTCAAGATGAACGGCGAGAAGGGTACGCAGATGAACCTGATCAGCACCAAGGACCACGGCCAGTCGTACCTGACGCTGGAAACGGGCCGCGCCGTCGCCTTCGTGATGGATGAGCCGCTGCTGTACGGGGAACGGACCAAAGCCCGCAATGCCGAGGACTTCATCGTGACCGGCACGCCGCTGCAGACCGAGAACTACGCCTGCATGCTGCGCAAGGACGATCCGGCGTTCAAGAAGCTCGCCGACGACGTGATCGCCGACATGATGAAGTCCGGCAAGGCGGAGCAGCTCTACACCAAGTGGTTCCTGAAGCCGATCCCGCCGCGCAACATCAACATGAACTACCCGATGCAGGCTGAGATGAAGGAGTTGTTCGCCAACCCGAACGACAAGGCGTTCCAGTAAGAACATCGTGGGGCGGCTCGAATGGCGCCCCGGCGGGTCTGGTTCCCTCTGCCCGTGCGGGGAGAGGGAAAACCAGTGCGGGCGCGACACGCCCGCGACATGCTTTACCGCTCAGATACGCTCGGCCAGATCGACGGCCTTGCCGATATAGCTGGCCGGCGTCATCGCCATCAGCAGCGCCTTGGCATCGTCCGGAATCGCCAGGCCGGCGATGAAAGTCTGCAGCGCCTCCTGGGAGATGCCCTTGCCGCGCGTCAGCTCCTTCAGCTGCTCGTAGGGATTGGGCACGCCGAAGCGGCGCATCACCGTCTGCACCGGCTCGGCCAGCACTTCCCAGCAGTTGTCGAGGTCCTCGTTCAGGCGGTCCGGATTCGTTTCCAGCTTGCCCAGGCCGCGCAGGCAGGCCTCGTAGGCGAGCAGGCTGTAGCCGAATGCCACACCCATGTTGCGCAGCACGGTCGAATCGGTCAGGTCGCGCTGCCAGCGGGACAGCGGCAGCTTCTCCGACAGGTGGCGCAGCACGGCGTTGGCCAGGCCCAGATTGCCTTCGGAGTTCTCGAAATCGATCGGGTTGACCTTGTGCGGCATGGTCGAGGAGCCGATTTCGCCCGCCTTGGTCTTCTGCTTGAAGTATCCCAGCGAGATATAGCCCCAGATATCGCGGTTCAGGTCCAGCAGGATGGTGTTGGCGCGGGCCACCGCGTCGAACAGCTCGGCCATGTAGTCGTGCGGCTCGATCTGGATCGTGTACGGATTGAACGTCAGGCCCAGGCGCTGCTCGATCACCTGCTGCGAGAACGCCTCCCAGTCGAAGGTGGGATACGCCGACAGGTGGGCGTTGTAGTTACCCACGGCGCCATTCATCTTGCCCAGCAGCTCCACGCGCTCGATGCGCTCGAGCGCCCGCGCCAGCCGCGCGGCGACATTGGCCATTTCCTTGCCCAGCGTGGTGGGACTGGCCGGCTGGCCGTGCGTGCGCGAGAGCATCGGCTGGCGGGCATTGAGGCGGGCCAGCTCGACCAGGCGGGCGTGGACGCGGCGCAGCGCGGGCACCAGCACGCCGTCGCGCGCGCCCTTGAGCATCATGCCGTGCGAGGTGTTGTTGATGTCTTCCGAGGTGCAGGCGAAGTGAATGAATTCGCTGGCCGCCTCCAGTTCCGCGTTGCCCTTGACCTGCTCCTTGAGCCAGTACTCCACCGCCTTGACGTCGTGGTTGGTGACCGCCTCGATCTCCTTGATGCGGCCGGCATCCGCTTCGGAGAAGTTGTCGACCAGCGCGAGCAGCGTGGCTTCGGACTCGGCCGAGAACTTCGGCATGTCCGGCAGGCCGGTGCGCGCCAGCGCGATCAGCCAGTGCACCTCGACCTTGACGCGGTTGCGCATGAAGGCGGCCTCGGACAGCCATTCACGCAGCGCATCGGCCTTGGAGGCATAGCGGCCATCGATGGGAGACAGGGCGGTAAGCGGCGAAAGCGGGGACGAGGACATGCTGGGCTACTGGAGGGATGGGACGGACGGAAAGGCCGGCAGGAACCGGTAAGGCGCCATGTGGGCAGCGATACCAGGCCGACACCGGGGTCGACGCGAACGCAAGAAAGAGACGGATCCGGCGCTCGAAGCGGCGGTCCGGCGCGCGGAAAGCGGGGATTTTACCACCCGCTTCGCCGGCCCGGGCACTCGTCGCACACACCGTCTATGCGGCGCGACGACCGGCGTCCCGGCACGTACACCGCGCGCCGGACCACCATGTCCCGCGGGTATACTCCGGGGCACCATCCGACAGCCTGTTACGAAGTGCATTGGGCCGGCGGCGGCGCGCGTTCCGGCGCCAGTCCGCCCGTGCCACGGAGCGCCGATGCACTTCATAACGAGCTCAAGGGGAGAACATGAAGCTGTATGCATCGCATACCAGCCCTTACGCGCGCAAGGTGCGCGTCGTGATGGCGGAGAAGAAGATCGATTGTCAGGTCATCGAGGAGAACGTCTGGTCGGCCGACACCGTCATCGGCCAGTACAACCCGCTGGGCAAGGTGCCTTGCCTGGTGATGGAGGATGGCGGCGCGGTATTCGATTCGCGCGTCATCGTCGAGTACGTCGATACGCTGACGCCGGTCAGCCGCATGATTCCCCAGAGCGGTCGCGAACGGCTGGAGGTGCGCTGCTGGGAGGCGCTGGCCGACGGGCTGCTGGACGCCGCCCTGCTGGTCCGGCTGGAAAAGACGCAACGCGAGGAAGGCGAGCGCAGCGAGCGCTGGGTCCAGCGCCAGCTGGGCAAGATCGACGCGGCGCTGGTCGCCATGTCGAACGGACTGGCGGACCGCCAGTGGTGCGCGGGCAACCACTATTCGCTGGCCGACGTGGCGGTGGGTTGCGCGCTGGCCTATCTGGATTTCCGCTTTCCCGAGATCCCCTGGCGCGAACGGCATCCGAACCTGGCCGTGTTCCAGGACAGGATCAGCAAGCGCCAGTCGTTCATCGATACGGAACCGCCGCGCGGCTGAGGCGCAGCGGCCTTCGCGGGATGCAATGAAAAGGGCTGGTTCCCGCGACGCGGGAACCAGCCCTTTCCACAGGCAGCTTCAGTCTTGGCGATCTAGCGGCCGAAAATATCGTCCAGCGAACCGGCATTCGAAAGCCGATCCGCCCAGGCATCGATCTGCTCCTCCGGCGCGGCGGCAATGCGCGAGACGACGTCGGGCGGAAGCGGCCCGAAGCGACGCGCCAGCATTTTCTCCAGCAGCCGGGCCTCGCCTTGCTGGATGCCTCGCTGCACCCCTTCCTGGGTGTACTGCTCCTTCCACTCATCGAAGCGTTGAGCCAGCGTCATATTGAGCTCCTTGAGGTCCTCGATTTTCGGCAGCGTCAGCGTGTTGCCGCTACGCCTGGAGACTACCGCACCCAGCCATAGCGCGACAGTACGCCGCAGTTCCGCGTCGTCCCGTATCCCGCGATCGAGCCAGTCGACGACCTCGCACATCACCTCGATGCTCGGGGCGCGCTGGAAGCGGATCATGCAGGCGACGAGGTTCTCGCTGGCCGCGAGCTGTGCGTCGCTGCACCGGTTCTCGTCGATCAACAGATATCCCTGCGTCGAGCGGTACTGTCCCACCACCCCCGGCGCGGACGGAACCATGTCGGCAAGATCCCTCGCCGCCGTCCAGGGCGCATCTCCGTTGTAGAGCACGATCGGCAGCACCGGCGGCAGCATGCGGCCGGGCAACACCTTGCCGGCCCGGATCAGGTCCTGGTACAGCAGCCCTACGTAGGTCTTGACCCTGACCGCCATGAACGCGTCGACGGTGCTCTGGAACTCGATCAGCAGATACAGGTAGGCCCATTCGCCGCCGACGCGAAGCCGCCAGACCACATCGTCCGCGCGCTGGCGCAGGTCGTCGCTGACATAGCTGCACGGCACCTTCTCCAGCGTATCGAAGTCCAGGCCGTGCAGCCACTCGTCCGGCACGAAGCCCACGATCAGGTCGCGGACGATCCTCCGCATGGAGAACATGAGCTTGTAGGAGGCATCGCATTGCTCGCGCATCGCCGGGCATCCGTGGCGGCCGGGGGCCGGAGCGGCAAGGATGCGAGCGCGCGGCGGAATGCGATGCCAAAAAGGTGGCCGCCTTATCGGTTACCGATTTGTGTCGGCGGGCGGCCCGCGCCCAACCGGCAGCGCGGCTACTGGATGATCCCGCCGCCCAGGCATACCTCGCCGTGATACAGCACCGCCGACTGCCCCGGCGTGACGGCCCATTGCGGCTCGGCGAAGCGCAGCTGGACGGCGCCAGCGTCCACTGCCGCGACCGTCGAAGGCGCATCCGATTGGCGGTAGCGCGTCTTGGCCGACAGCGCGGTACCGGACGGCGGCGCTTCGCCGGCGACCCACGACAGGTCGGCCGCCCGCAGTTCGCTGGACAGCAGCCACGGATGGTCATGGCCCTGCACGACATACAGCGTGTTCTGCGCCATGTCCTTGCGCGCGACATACCACGCATCGCCGCTGCCGTCCCGGCTGCCGCCCAGGCCAATGCCCTTGCGCTGGCCCAGCGTGTAGAACGCCAGCCCGATATGCTCGCCCACCACCTTGCCCTCCGGCGTCTTCATCGGTCCCGGTTTGGTGGGCAGGTAGCGGTTCAGGAAATCGCGGAACGGGCGTTCGCCGATGAAGCAGATACCCGTCGAGTCCTTCTTTTTCGCGTTGGGCAGGCCGATGTCGGCGGCGATCCGGCGCACCTCGGTCTTGGGCATCTCGCCCAGCGGAAACAGCGTGCGCGACAGCTGCGCCTGGTTCAGGCGGTGAAGGAAGTAGCTCTGGTCCTTGGTATGGTCCAGCGCCTTGAGCAGTTCGAAGCGGCCCTCGCCGCTCCCCTCCCGCACCTGGCGCACCCGCGCATAGTGCCCGGTGGCGATGGTATCCGCGCCCAGCGACATCGCGTGGTCCAGGAATGCCTTGAACTTGATCTCGGCATTGCACAGCACGTCGGGATTCGGGGTGCGGCCGGCCGAATACTCGCGCAGGAAGTCGGCGAAGACCCGGTCCTTGTATTCGGCCGCGAAATTGACCGCCTCCACGTCGACCCCGATCAGGTCGGCCACCGAGACGACGTCGAGCCAGTCCTGCCGCGTGGAGCAGTACTCGCTGTCGTCGTCGTCCTCCCAGTTCTTCATGAACAGGCCGATGACTTCGTAGCCCTGCTGCTTCAGCAGCCACGCCGTCACGGACGAATCCACGCCGCCGGACATGCCGACCACCACACGTCGGCCCGCGCCGATGGAACCGGTCGCGCCGCTCACGATGCCGCTCCGGTGCCCGGCACCGCATCGACCGCCGACGGATGCGTGTACAGCGCGTCGAGCGCGAACCGCTTGCCCGCCAGGTAGTCCTCCACGCAGGCCAGCAGCAGCGGCGAGCGGTGCCGCTCGGGGCAGGCGCGGATCTCGTCGGCGCTCATCCATACCGTGCGCACGATGCCGGTATCCAGCGGCCGCCCGGTGTCGAGCGCGCCGAGGTCGCCGGTGAAAGCGAAGCGCACATAGGTGATATCGCCGCCAGGGCGCTCCAGCGTGCCTGCCGAGGGCGCGCGGGCGATATAGCAGCCCAGCAGCGCGCGGGGCTCGAAACTGTGGGCGGTTTCCTCCACGGTTTCGCGGATCACGGCGCGCACGAGGCTTTCGCCGGGCTCCAGGTGGCCGGCGGGCTGGTTCAGCCGCAGGCCGTCGGGGGTTTCCTCTTCCACCAGCAGAAAGCGGCCGCCGCGCTCGATGACCGCGGCAACCGTGACGCTGGCTTTCCAATCCTTGGACATGATGCTCAATTTTTAGGCAATCCGGCATTGTACCGGCTGCGGTTTTTTCGTGCAGCCGGAACGCCATTCATGACCCTTCCGCATAGCCGCAAATCGGCCATGCGGCTGGTCACAAATACGACAGGTATTGCTGTAAGCTGCGGAAAAATTGTGCGCCGCGGCCCGCCGCGCGCCCTACAACGAGCCCGGACAGCCCGCCTCCCCGGCGCGGCGCCAGCCATCAGGAGAAATGACGATGCAAATCGGCATCCCGCAGGAGACGCGGGCCGGCGAGACCCGTGTCGCCGCCACCCCCGAGACCGTCAAGAAATACGTTGCGCTCGGCCATCAGGTCGTCGTGCAGTCCGGGGCCGGCGTGCGGGCGAGCCAGCCCGATGCCGCCTACGAGGCGGCCGGGGCGCGCATCGGCAGCGCGGCCGAGGCGCTGGGGGCCGAGCTGGTGCTCAAGGTCCGCGCGCCCGACGATGGCGAACTGGCGCAGATGCGCGCCGGCTCCGCGCTGATCGGCATGCTCAATCCTTTCGATGGCGAGAACAACGCGCGCATGGCCGCCGCGGGCATCATCGCGTTCGCGCTCGAGGCCGCCCCGCGCACCACGCGGGCGCAAAGCATGGACGTGCTGTCCTCCCAGGCCAATATCGCCGGCTACAAGGCCGTGCTGATCGCCGCGCATCACTACCAGCGCTTCATGCCGATGCTGATGACGGCCGCCGGCACGGTAAAGGCAGCGCGGGTGCTGATCCTGGGCGCCGGTGTCGCCGGCCTGCAGGCCATCGCCACGGCCAAGCGCCTGGGCGCGGTCATCGAGGCGTCCGACGTGCGTCCGGCCGTCAAGGAGCAGATCGAATCCCTGGGCGCGAAGTTTCTCGACGTGCCGTACGAAACCGACGAGGAGCGCGAGATCGCTCAGGGCGTGGGCGGCTATGCCCGACCGATGCCGCCGGACTGGATGCGGCGCCAGGCCGAACTCGTCCACGAACGCGCCAGGCAGGCCGATATCGTGATCACCACGGCGCTGATTCCGGGCCGCCAGGCGCCCGTGCTGCTCAAGGAAGAGACGGTGCAGGCGATGAAGCCCGGCTCGGTGGTGGTCGACCTTGCGGCCGCCCAGGGCGGCAACTGCCCGCTGACAGTCGCCGACGAGGTGGTCGAGCGCCATGGCGTGACGCTGATCGGCCATACCAACCTGGCGAGCATGGTCGCCGCCGACGCCTCGGCGCTCTACGCGCGCAACGTGCTCGACTTCCTCAAGCTCATCGTGGACAAGGACGGGCGCCTCGCCGTCAATCTCGACGACGATATCGTCGCCGCCTGCCTGATGAGCAAGGATGGCCAGGTGGTACGCAAGGCGGCCTGACGGGTTTTTCGTTTTCCGGCGCCGCGTTCGCGGCGCCTGCCTCACCGGACCGCCGGTACGCCGCGACGCGGCGTACGGGGTCCGCATTCACTGCCTTACAGAAGGAACCGCAACACCATGCAACGCATCATCCTCCGCGCCAAGCTGCATCGCGTCACCGTCACGCAGGCCGATCTGCATTACGAAGGCTCGTGCGGCATCGACGAAGATCTGCTCGATGCGGCAGACATGAAGGAATACGAGAAGATCGAGCTGTACAACGTGAACAACGGCGAGCGCTTCTCGACGTACATCATCAAGGGACAGCGCGGCACCGGCGAGATCTCGCTCAACGGTGCGGCCGCGCGGCGCGCCCATCTGGGCGACCACCTGATCATCTGCACCTACGCGCCGATGAGCGACGCCGAACTGGCCGACTACAAGCCGAAGATCGTGCTGGTCGACGACAACAACCGCATCAAGGAAATCAAGAAGGTCTGACCTGATCGGAATGGATGAACCGTCGCGCGGAAGGCCGGAGCCAGCCGTCGCGCGACGCCGCGGCACCGCACGGACTCTCGCCAACAACAATCACAGACGCGAAGCAACCGAATCACGCAACGGAGGAGCAACGATGGAAATGGTGAACCACACGGTGATCAACCTGATCATCTTCGTGCTGGCCATCTACGTGGGATACCACGTGGTCTGGACAGTCACACCGGCGCTGCACACCCCGCTGATGGCCGTGACCAATGCGATCTCCGCCATCATCATCGTCGGCGCCATGCTGGCCGCCGGCCTGACCGAGGGCGGCGTGGGCCGCGTGATGGGAACGCTGGCGGTGGCGCTGGCCGCCGTCAACGTGTTCGGCGGCTTCCTGGTGACCCAGCGCATGCTGGAGATGTTCAAGAAAAAGGAGCCGAAGGCGCGCGCCGACGGCAAGGAGGCCGTGAAATGACCGGCCTCGTCAGCATGAACCTCGTGACCCTGCTGTACCTGGTGGCCTCGGTCTGCTTCATCCAGGCGCTCAAGGGTCTGTCCCACCCCGCCACCGCGCGGCGCGGCAATACCTTCGGCATGGTCGGCATGGCGATCGCCGCGCTGACCACCGTGGCGCTGATCGTCAAGCTCAAGGACGACTTCCTCGCGGCCGGCCAGGCGCAATCGTCGGTAGCCACCGGCCTCGTGCTGATCCTCGTCGCGCTGGTGGTCGGCGGCGGCATCGGCGCGTACGTGGCCAGGAAGGTCGAGATGACCAAGATGCCGGAACTGGTCGCCGCGATGCACTCGCTGATCGGCCTGGCCGCGGTCTTCATCGCGGTGGCCGCGGTGGCCGAACCCGCGGCGTTCGGCATCGCGCCGGCCGGCTCGCGCGAGATTCCCACCGGCAACCGCATCGAGCTGTTCATCGGCTGCTTCGTCGGCGCCATCACGTTCTCCGGATCGGTGATCGCCTTCGGCAAGCTGGCGGGACGCTACAAGTTCCGCCTGTTCCAGGGCGCGCCGGTGGTCTTTCCCGGCCAGCACATGGTCAATCTCGCGCTGGCCGTCGCCATGGTGGGCTTTGGCATCGCGTTCTTCATGACGCAGGCGTGGACGCCGTTCCTGGTGATGCTGGCGATCGCCTTCGTGCTGGGCGTGCTGATCATCATCCCGATCGGCGGCGCCGACATGCCGGTGGTGGTGTCGATGCTGAACTCGTATTCGGGCTGGGCGGCGGCGGGCATCGGCTTCTCGCTGAACAACCCGATGCTGATCATCGCCGGCTCGCTGGTGGGCTCCTCCGGCGCGATCCTCTCGTACATCATGTGCCGGGCGATGAACCGCTCCTTCTTCAACGTGCTGCTGGGCGGCTTCGGCGGGGCGACCGCCACGGCGGCCGCGGGCGACCAGGCGCAGCGCAACGTCAAGTCCGGCTCGGCCGACGACGCGGCTTTCCTGATGGGCAACGCCGAGACCGTGATCATCGTGCCCGGCTATGGCCTGGCCGTGGCGCGGGCCCAGCACGCGCTGAAGGAACTGACCGAGATGCTGACCGAGAAGGGCGTGACCGTGAAATACGCGATCCACCCCGTGGCGGGCCGCATGCCCGGCCATATGAACGTGCTGCTGGCCGAGGCCGAGGTGCCCTACGACCAGGTGTTCGAGATGGAGGACATCAACAGCGAGTTCGGCCAGGCCGACGTGGTACTGGTACTGGGCGCCAACGACGTGGTCAACCCGGCGGCCAAGAACGACCCGAATTCGCCCATCGCCGGCATGCCGATCCTGGAAGCCTACAAGGCCAAGACCATCATCGTGAACAAGCGCTCGATGGCCGCCGGCTACGCGGGCCTGGACAACGAACTGTTCTACATGGACAAGACCATGATGGTGTTCGGCGACGCCAAGAAGGTGGTCGAGGACATGGTCAAGGCCGTCGACTGAAGCTCGCGCCGCCAGGCGCCGCACGCCGCCGGGCGGCGCCCGGCATGCCGGACCGGCGCGACGCTTGCGACGCCGGTGTGCCGCGCTATACTGGGCTTCGTTCGTACCTGCGGCGCCCGCGCCGACGGCGCGCAGCGTCCGCCAGCAGGCGCGCCGCGCGCGCCGGTCCACCCCGCCGCGCCGGGCACCGACCCAGACCGAGGCGCCCACCGGTTTCCCGACGGGCCTATCGGCCCGAACGGCCTTGAATGACGTTGACTGCAGCGCCCTGGAGGCACTGCCCCGAGCCAGCCCCTGAGCCGACCGCATCATGACATTCAACCCCCAGGACAGGAATCTGTCGGTCTTCCACCATCCCATCCTTACCGTGCTGGTGGACGACAGCAAGTCTTTCATCGACAGCCTGGCCTTCCAGATGGACCCCAGCCGCGCCGTGATCAGCTTCACCGATCCGCGCGAGGCGCTGCAATGGATCCGCGAGGCGTACACCACGCGCTTCACCGGCTTCCTGCCGGTGCGGGTCACCCATGACGACCTGACCTTCCTGACGGAGCGCCGCACGGTGCAGCTCGATATCGACCGCATCTTCCGCCAGGTCCACGATCTGACCCGCTTCCTGCAGCCGGCGGTGATCGTGGTCGACTACTCGATGCCGCAGATGAACGGGCTGGAGTTCTGCCAGGCGCTGGAGGGACTGCCCTGCAAGACCATCCTGCTGACCGGCACGGCGGACGAGGGCATCGCGGTGCAGGGCTTCAACCACGGCCTGATCGACCGCTACGTCAAGAAGCACGACAGCAATATGGTGGCTCGGCTGGACCAGGAAATCGACGCACTGCAGCAGCAGTATTTCGCCACGCTGTCGCGCACGCTGCGCGACCTGCTGACGCGCCACTCCTTTTCCTTCCTGTCCGATCCGGTGCTGGGCGACCGGGTGCGCCAGCTGGCCGCCCGCTATGGCTTCGTCGAGTACTACCTGTATCCCAACCCGGCCGGCATCCTGCTGGTGACCGCGCGGGGCCAGACCACGCTGATGGTGATCGAGACCCGGGCGAGCCTGGCGACCCAGGTGGAATCGGCCGAAGCCTACGACGCACCGGTGGCCCTGATCGAGGGACTCAGGGAGGCCCGCATCGTGCCGTTCTTCTGGCCCGGCAACGGCATGTACACGCCCGCCTGCATCGACTGGGAGCAGTACTGCCTGCCGGCCGAAGTCTGCGTGGGGCGCGAGGAGTTCTTCTATGCGCTGTTCGACCTGCCGCGGCACCTGCTGGAGGAACCGGTCGTCAGCTTCCAGACCTTCCTGGGGGAATTCAGCCGCAACGCCGATGCGTTGACCGGGCGCGACCGCAACTGACCCGGGCTGCGCGCCGCCGCCCGCGGAGGCCGCCTCAGCCCGCGGCGGGAGCCGGGCCGCGATTGCCGCCGCGCACCATGTCGAAGCGGAACAGGCGGCATTCGATATTGCCGTTGTAGAGCGGCACGCGCCGCGATTCCTTCAGGCGCAGCCGGCGCGGCAGGCCGAGGTCGCCGGTGAACACCCATGCCTGCCAGCCCGCGAAGTTCTGTTTCAGCGTGGCGGCGAACGCGCTGGCGAACTGGTTCGCGGCCTGCTCCTCCGCGCTGTCGCTCGCCATCGGCTCCGGTGCCGCGCGCCGTTCGCCGCGCACGGCGATACGCTCGCCATAGGGCGGATTCATGATCAGCACCCCCGGTTCGGCGACGGGCGGCTGCACGTGGCGCGCATCGACCTGCTTGAGCCGCGCGTCTCCAGGCAGCCCGGCGCGCTGCCAGTTGGCCTGCGCCATGGCGAGCATGTCGGTCGAGATATCGCTGCCGTAGATCGCCAGCGGCGCCGTCGCGGCGCGCTCTCGCGCGGCCCTGGCCTCGCCCTTCAGCGTGCGCCACGACTGGTTGTCGGCGCCCTTGAGCCATTCGAACGCGAAGGTGCGCCCGGCGCCCGGCGCCAGGCCGAGCGCGACCTGGGCCGCCTCGACCAGGAAGGTGCCGCTGCCGCACATCGGGTCGTAGAACGGCTGGTCTACGACACCGGCCTGCGCCCCCTCCCCCCGCGCCCAGCCCGCGAGCCGCAGGATGCCGGCGGCCAGATTCTCCTTCAAGGGCGCCTCCCCCTTCTCCATGCGCCAGCCGCGCTTGAACAGCGGCTCGCCCGAGGTGTCCAGGTAGATCGTGCAGTCATGCTCGGTCAGGTGGGCGTAGATCCGCACATCGGGGCTGACCGTATCGACACTGGGACGCGCGCCGAGCCGCTCGCGCATGGCGTCGCAGACCGCGTCCTTGATGCGCAGCGCGGTGAAGTTCAGGCTGCGCAACGGCGACTTGTGCGAGGTGATATCGACGCGCAGCGATTCCTCCGGCGTGAACCACCGCTCCCAGCGCTGGGCGCGCACCAGTTCGTAGATGTCGTCCTCGTGGCGGTAGCCGCGGGCGGCCACGCGCAGCAGCACGCGGCTGGCAATGCGCGAATGCAGGTTCACCGCGTAGGCCGCCGCCATCTCGCCGGAGAAGCTGACCCCGCCCGGGCTTTCGCGATGGACCGCGAACGGCGCCACGGCGGCCACGTCGGGCCGGGCGGCAATCTCGCGCAGCTCGTCGGCGAGCGCGGTCTCGAGGCCGCGTGGGCAGGGGGCAAAAAAGGCTTCAGTCATGACATCGGAATGGTTGCGGCATGGGTGCCGGGCCGGCCCGGGGGCCGGAGGTGGACGGCGCGAGGGACGCCGTCCGCTCAGCGTAGGCCAGCGTTCAGCCGCGCGCCAGCGCCCGCTCGAGAAAGTCCAGGCGGTCCTGGCCCCAGTACGGCTCGCCGTCGAGGACGAACCACGGCGCGCCGAACGCGCCGGCCGAGATGGCGTCCTGCGTATTCTGCGCATAGACGGCCTGCACCGCCTGGGCCTCGCTGGCCTTGAGCAGCGCCTGGCCGTCCAGACCGCACTCGTCGGCGATCTGCGCCAGCGTGGCGGCATCGGCGATATTGCGGTCCTGGGCCCAGACCGCGCGGCAGATGGCACCGGTCAGCGCCATCGCGCGCGCCGTGCCGTTGGCCAGCTGGGCCGCGATGATCAGCTTGCTGGCCGGATCGCCGGAGACCGGGAAGAAAGCGGGCTGCGGATTCAGCGGCAGCCCCCGGTATTCGCTCCAGCGCTTCAGTTCCACCAGCCGGTAGGCCAGGCGCTGCGGCGGGCGCTGCGCGAGCGGCAGGCCGCCGGAGACCGAGAACACCTTGCCGAGGTCGCAGGGCTTCAGGTTGACCTGGGCGCCGTGCTGCTGCGCGATGGCGGCGAAGCGCTCATGGCCAAGATAGGCGAACGGCGATTGGGGGGTGAGATAGTAGTCGACCTGCTTTGTCATGGTGTCCTCGGTAAGGCGGTGCGGCGCGGGATGCCGGAAGGAAAGACCCCGGCTCAGAAGGGCTTGACCACGACCAGCACGACGATCGCGAACAGCACCAGAACCGGCGCTTCATTGAACCACCGGTAGAAGACATCCGAACGCATGTTGCGGCCGGCCTCGAACTTCCTGAGCAGCACGCCGCAGCCGTGGTGATAGCCGATCAGCAGCACGACCAGCGCGAGCTTGGCATGCATCCAGCCCTGCCCCGGCCCGCGGCCAATGCCGTAGCCAAGGTACAGCCACAAGCCGAACGCCACCGCCGGCACCGCCAGCAGCGTCATGAAGCGAAACAGCTTGCGCGCCATCGTCAGCAACCGCTGCACCGCCACGGGCTCCGATTCCATCGCCAGGTTGACGAAGATGCGCGGCAGATAGAACAGGCCGGCAAACCAGGATACGACAAAGACGATATGCAGCGCCTTGACCCAGAGCATCGGATTATCCGTGTGGTGATTGGAGAAAGTGGGAATGGTGGGACGGGCACCGCGGTGCGCCGAGGGCCGCAAGCGGCGGCCCGGTATCAGGTGCGGATCTCGCCGTGCCCGAACACCACGTACTTCAGCGACGTCAGCCCTTCCAGTCCGACCGGGCCGCGTGCGTGCAGCTTGTCGTTGGAGATGCCGATCTCCGCGCCGAGGCCGTACTCGAAGCCGTCCGCGAATCGCGTGGAGGCGTTGATCATCACGCTGGCCGAGTCCACCTCGCGCAGGAAGCGCATGCCCCGGCTGTAGTTCTCGGTCACGATCGAATCGGTATGGGCCGAGCCGTAGGTGTTGATATGGTCGATGGCCTCGTCCAGGCCGGCCACGGTGCGGATGGCCAGCACCGGCGCCAGGTATTCGAGACCCCAGTCCTCTTCGGTGGCATCGACCAGGCCCGTGAAGCCGGCCGCTTCCAGGGTCGCGCGCGTGTCGGCGCATACGCGCAACTCCACGCCCTTGTCCTGGTAGATGCGGCACAACGGCGGCAGCACCGCGGACGCCACCCCGGCGGCGACCAGCAGCGTTTCCATGGTGTTGCACGGCGCGTAGCGCTGGGTCTTGGCGTTGTCGCAGATGCGCACCGCCTTGTCGAGGTCGGCCTCGTCGTCGACGTAGACATGGCAGATGCCGTCCAGATGCTTGATCATCGGCACCCGCGCCTCCTCCATCAGCCGCGCGATCAGGCTCTTGCCGCCGCGCGGCACGATCACGTCGACGTACTCCGTCATCGTGATCAGCCGGCCGACCGCCGCGCGGTCGGTGGTGGCGACCACCTGCACGGCTTCGGCCGGCAGTCCCGCCTCGGCCAGCCCTTCGGCCACCAGCGCCGCCAGCGCGGTATTGGACTCGATCGCCTCGGAACCGCCGCGCAGGATGGTGGCGTTGCCGGACTTCAGGCACAGCGCGGCGGCGTCGATGGTCACATTGGGGCGCGACTCGTAGATGATGCCGATCACGCCGAGCGGCACGCGCATCTGCCCCACCTGGATGCCGGTCGGGCGGTATTTCATGTTGCCGATCTCGCCAATCGGGTCCGGCAGCGCGGCGATCTGCTCCAGGCCCGCGGCCATGGTCGCGATGGCCTTGTCCGACAGCGTCAGGCGGTCGATGAAGGCCGCGTCCTGGCCGTTGGCGCGCGCGCGCTCGACATCGCGCGCGTTGACGGCCTTGAGCGCCGGCGCGTCGCGCCGGATGGCGGCGGCGATGGTCAGCAACGCACGGTTCTTGTCGGCGGTGGAGGCGCGCGCCATCGCGCGCGACGCGGCGCGAGCCTGACGGCCCACGCGGTCCATGTACTGGGAGAGATCGAGCTCGTTCATATTGCTGGCCGGGACGCCCGGGCCGTTCGATGTGTGATGCCGTAACCTGATGCGCAACGCCGGGGAATGCGCGGGGCGGATATCGCGCCGTGGAAGCGTTCGGCGGCTTACCGGGCGATCATCAGCGCCAGCTGCTGCAGCCCGTCCCATGGCTCCGGCGGTACGTCCCCTGCGCGCAGGCCCTTGACCTGCCGGTCCAGCCTTGCCGCCATCGCCAGCGCCTGTTCGAGCCGGGGCAGCGACAGCCGCTGGGCCGCCTGCGGGACCAGCTTCTCGCGCGGGCCCCAGACCCGCAATTCGCGCGTCAGGACGCCGATCGGCTTGCCGGCGGCCAGGCCCTGGCGGACCTTGGATAATACGCGAATTTCCTCCGTCAGCGCCCACAGCACGAGGACCGTCGCCTCGCCCTCGCCGCGCAGCCCCTCGAGCATCCGCACCAGCCGCGGCACGTCGCCGGCGAGCATGGCCTCGGACAGCTTGAACACGTCGTAGCGGGCGACATTGAGCACCGCGTCGTGGACCTGGTCGAAGGTCAGCACGCCGGGCGGATACAGCAGTCCCAGCTTCTGGATTTCCTGGTGGGCGGCGAGCAGGTTGCCCTCCACCTTGTCGGCGATGAACTGCAGGGCGCGCCGGCCCGGCTCGCCCGCCTCGACGCGCTGCTGCTGCAACGCAAGCCGCTCGCCGACCCACGCCGGCAGCCGGGCCCGGTCCACGGTATCGACCTTGATCGATACGCCGGCACCTTCGAGCGCCTGGAACCAGGCCGACTTGGCGCTTGCGAAATCCAGCCGGGGCAAGGTGACGATCATCAGCACGTCCGGCGAAGGCGCGGCCGCGACGGCGCGCAGCGCTTCGCCGCCGTCCTTGCCCGGCTTGCCCGACGGAATACGCAGCTCGACGATCTTGCGATCGCCGAACAGCGACATCGACTGCTGCGCCTCGACCAGCTGGCTCCAGTGGAAGCCGCGCTCGGACACCAGCACCTCGCGCTCGGAGAAGCCGGCATCGCGCGCGGCCTGGCGCAGGCGGTCGACCGCTTCGAGCACCAGCAGGTGCTCGTCGCCGTGGACCACGTAGAGCGGTGCCAGTCCCTTGGCCTTGGCCTGGCGCAGGTGGGCGTCCAGTCCGTCGAGCTTGATCTGCATGCGGGAGCGCGCTGTTCCTGGAATGGGATGGGCGTCGATGCGGGCGTCGACCGCTCAGGCGGTCTTGGCCGCGGCCAGGCGGCGCATCAGCTGCTGCACGATATCGCGCTGCATGTCGCGATAGAGTTGCGCTTCCTCGTAGTCCTTGGCGAGCGCGTTCGCCTCGTTGTAGGTCAGGTCCCGCGTGAGCACCAGTTGCGACGGCGCGATCAGCTCGTTGCCGGCCTGATCCCGCAGCCGGAACGAAAAGCGCTGCGTCAGCCGGTATTCGCGCGCCACGCCGGACGTGGTGATCGACAGCACGGTCTTGCTGCGCGAGTCTTCCAGGACGTCGAGCAGGGCGTCCGCCTCCTTGGGATTGGATACCACCTGAGTGTCGGAGCCGCCCCGGATCGCCCGGCGCAGTTCGGCGCCCATCAGCGAGTTGGCCGGCATGCCGAGATAGATGCGCTTGAAAGCGAAGTCGGAGCTGCCGCGCAGCTGGAAGCCGCAGCCCGCGACGAGACCGGCGGCCAGCAGCGCGGCCAGCGCGGCGCGGCGGCCGCGGTCGGGGCCGGCGCTGCCGCCCTCGTTCAAACCCTTGTCAGTTCGATCCATCGCTGACGCTCCTTGTCTCTGTCCGTGACGATGCCGGTGACGATGCCGGATGGCGGCGCAAACGGGCGCCGCGGCTCACAGCACCACGTTGACCAGCCGACCTGGCACCACCACGATTTTCTTCGGGCTGGCGCCATTGGCATACTTGGCCACGGTCTCGCTCGCGGCGGCCATGGCCTCGATGGCGGCACGCTCGGCGTTGGCCGGCACCGTCAGCGAACCGCGCACCTTGCCGTTGACCTGCAGCACCAGTTCGATTTCGCTTTGCACCAGCGCGGCCTCGTCGACCTGCGGCCACGGCGCGTCCAGCAGATCGCCGTGGCGCGCGGCGTAACCGAGCTCTACCCACAGGCCGTGCGTGATATGCGGCACGACCGGATACAGCACGCGCAGCAGGATGCCGAAGCCCTCCCGGCGCGCGGCCGGCGTGGCCGCCTTGGCGTCTTCGAGCGCGTTGAGCATCTTCATCGCGGCCGAGACCACCGTGTTGTACTGGATACGCTGGTAATCGTAGTTCGCCTGCTTCAGGATGCCATGCAGCTCGCGGCGCAGCGTCTTGTCGGCGTCGGCCGGGGCAGCGGCGGCTTGGTCGGCGCGCAGCGCCTCTGCGTTGGCGTGGCCATAGGACCAGACCCGGCGCAGGAAGCGCGACGCGCCCTCCACGCCCGAGTTGCTCCATTCGAGCTGCTGCTCCGGCGGCGCGGCGAACATGGTGAACAGGCGCGCGGTGTCGGCGCCGTACTGGTCGATCAGCGCCTGCGGGTCGATGCCGTTGTTCTTGGACTTGGACATCTTCTCCACGCCGCCGATCACCACCGGCTGGCCGTCGGCCTTGAGCGTGGCGCCCAGCGGCCGGCCGCGCTCGTCGGTGCTGACATCGACGTCCGCGGGGTTGTACCAGGTCTTCTTGCCCGCCGCATCCTCGCGGTAGTACGTCTCGTTGAGCACCATGCCCTGGGTCAGCAGGTTGGCGAACGGCTCGCCGAACTTGAGCAGGCCCATGTCGCGCATGACCTTGGTCCAGAATCGCGCGTACAGCAGGTGCAGGATCGCGTGCTCGATGCCGCCGATGTACTGGTCCATCGGCATCCAGTAGTCGTTGCGGGCATCGACCATGGTCGGCGCATCGGGGCAGGTATAGCGCATGTAGTACCAGCACGAGTCGATGAACGTATCCATCGTGTCGGTCTCGCGGCGCGCGGGCTTGCCGCACGACGGGCACGTGCAATTCAGGAACCGCGGGTCCTTGGCGAGCGGATTGCCGGTGCCGTCTGGCACCAGGTCCTCGGGCAGCACGACCGGCAGGTCCTGCTCGGGCACCGGCACCACGCCGCAGCTGTCGCAATGGATCAGCGGGATCGGCGTGCCCCAGTAGCGCTGGCGCGAGATGCCCCAGTCGCGCAGGCGCCAGGTGGTCTTCTTCTCGCCCAGGCCCTTGGCGCCGAGATCGGCCGCAATGGCGTCCACGGCGGCGCGATAGCCCAGGCCATCGTACTTGCCGCTCGCGATGCAGACGCCCTGCTCCTTGTCGGCGTACCAGTCCTGCCACGCCTCGGTGGAGAACGGCTGGCCCTTGACGTCCACCACCTGCCGGATCGGCAGGTCGTACTTCTTCGCGAAGGCGAAGTCGCGCTCGTCATGGGCGGGTACGCCCATCACGGCGCCGTCGCCATAGGTCATCAGCACGTAGTTGCCGACCCACACCGGAACCTGCTCGCCGGTCAGCGGGTGCACCACCCGCAGGCCGGTGGGCATGCCCTTCTTTTCCATGGTCGCCATGTCGGCTTCCATCACCGAGCCGTGCTTGCACTCCTCGATGAAGGCCGCGAGCTCGGGATTGGTGGCGGCCGCATGCGCCGCAAGGGGGTGCTCAGCCGCGACGGCGCAGAACGTCACGCCCATGATCGTGTCGGCCCGCGTGGTGAACACGTGCAGCTTGCCGCCACCGATCAGCTCGCCGTCGTCGCCGACGATGGCGTGCGGGAAGGCGAAGCGCAGGCCCTCGCTCTTGCCGATCCAGTTCTGCTGCATCACCTTGACCCGCTCGGGCCAGCCCAGTTGGTCCAGGTCGCCGAGCAGTTCCTCGGCATACTCGGTGATGCGCAGGTAGTACATCGGGATTTCGCGCTTTTCCACCAGCGCGCCCGAGCGCCAGCCGCGCCCGTCGATGACCTGTTCGTTGGCCAGGACGGTCTGGTCGACCGGGTCCCAGTTCACCGTGCCGGTCTTGCGGTAGGCGATGCCCTTTTCCAGCATCTTCAGGAACAGCCACTGGTTCCAGCGGTAGTAGTCCGGGCTGCAGGTCGCCACCTCGCGCGACCAGTCGATCGCCAGGCCCATCGACTGCATCTGCTTCTTCATGTAAGCGATGTTGTCGTAGGTCCAGGCGGCCGGCGCCACGCCGTTGTTCAACGCGGCGTTCTCCGCCGGCATGCCGAACGCATCCCAGCCCATCGGCATCAGCACGTTGTACCCATTCATGCGCAGGTAGCGCGCCATCACGTCGTTGATGGTGTAGTTGCGCACGTGACCCATATGCAGCTTGCCCGAGGGGTAAGGCAGCATCGAGCAGGCGTAGAACTTGGGCTTCTCCTTGCCGTCGGGTAGCGCCGCCTGTTCCGACACGCGATACGCATCGATGGCTTGCCAGTGCTCACGGGCGGCTTGTTCAACGGCGGAGGGAAGGTATTTGTCTTGCATGGTCAGGACAACGACACGAAGGCGTTGGCGTCCGGAAAGAGAGGTGGAAAATTCCTGCGGAATTCGGGGGCGTGCGCGGCCGCTGCGGAGCGCCGGCGAAAGTGGCGATTATAACCGCCGCCCTTCGCCGCAATACGGGGCGCCGGTCCGCGCGGCTACTTGAGGCCGAGCACGTCCTGCATGTCGAACAGGCCGTTCGGCTTGTCGGCCAGGAAGCGGGCCGCTCGCACCGCGCCGTCGGCATAGGACTGGCGGGTCGACGACTTGTGGGTAATCTCGATGCGCTCGCCGATGCCGGCGAACATCACGGTGTGGTCGCCCACGATATCGCCCCCGCGAATGGTCGAGAAGCCGATGGTGCCGGCCTCGCGCTCGCCGGTATGGCCTTCGCGGGCGTAGACGGCGCAGTCCTTCAGGTCCCGGCCCAGCGCCCCGGCCACCACCTCTCCCATCGCCAGCGCCGTGCCGGAGGGCGCATCGACCTTGTGGCGATGATGCGCCTCGATGATCTCGATGTCGTAGCCCGTGGACAGCAGCTTCGCGGCCACCTCCAGCAGCTTGAAGGTGGCATTGACGCCCACGCTCATATTGGCCGCGAAGACCACGCCGATCTCCTTGGCCGCCTCCGCCAGGGCCGCCTTGCCGGCCTCGTCGAAGCCGGTGGTGCCGACCACCATCTTGACGCCCAGCCGGCGCGCGATCGCCAGATGCGCCAGCGTGCCCTCGGGCCGGGTGAAGTCGATCAGGCAATCCGCCTGCGACAGCACCGCCTCGATGTCGGCGGTGATGCTCACGCCCGTATTGCGGCCCAGGAACAGGCCGGCATCCTGGCCCAGCGCCACCGAGCCCGGCGTGTCGAGCGCACCGGCGAGGCTGACACCCCCGGTCTTCAGTACCTGTTCGATCAGCATGCGGCCCATGCGGCCGGACGCTCCTGCGATTGCGATGTTCATGGCGGATTGGCTTTCAAAAAGACAAGCCGGCCGCGTTGGCGACCGGCATGGCGAAGACGGCGACGGCGTCGGCCGGCGCGTGGCCGGCGCGCTGCGTTTAGCGAGTCGGGTTGGCGGCCGGCACGCTGGCGCTGGTGGCGTCCACCGCCCCCTGGGCCGACGCCTCGCCGCTGGAGGCGGAGGGCGCGGTCGGCGCGGTCACCGTATTCGGCGCCGTGGGCGAGACATCACCGGCCGGGGCCTGCGGGCTGGCGGCGTCGGCGGGCGCCTGCGGCGCGGCCGCGGTCTCGGCCGGCTTGGACGCCGCCTTGCGCGAGCCGTTCTTCATGCCGTCGATCTCGGCGATCAGCTCGTACTCGGAGGGCAGCTCGTCACCGCCGAATCTGGCGAGCGAGTCGCCATCGAAAAAGACCGTGAAGCGGCGCTGCTGCACCACCGGCGTATCGCCGCGGCGGAACGAGAACACATAGTCCCAGCGATTGGCGTGGAAGACGTCCGTCAGCAGCGGCGTGCCCAACAGGAACTTGACCTGTTCGCGGGTCATGCCGGGGCGCAGCTGCGACGCGGCCTCGCGGGACACGAAGTTGCCCTGGACGATATTGATGCGGTACGGGGTGATCGCGTTGACGAGCTTGCGCGACGTGCTGTCGTAGGTGGAGCAGGCGGCCGATGCCACGGTGATGGCGGCCAACAGGAGTGTCACCAGCGCCGGACGCATGGCGGACGAACGAATTGAATCCATGTATCTCGCTTTGTTCGCTTACCGAAGGGAAAGGAAAGTGCCGATTCCGGCCGACGTCTCTGGACACGTGTCGCAGGACCTTCGCCGCGGGAACCGGCACCAGGCCCGCAGGGACGCGACGGGCGCGTCAGGGCGACTTTTGCCGGCAAAACCCTTATGATTCAACAATCCAGACATTGTACTCTAGGGAATCACGCCTATGCCCAGTCCGGCGGACCTCAAAAATATCGGCCTGAAGGCAACGGTGCCTCGACTGAAGATCCTCGAAATCTTCCAGACCAGCGAACAGCGCCACCTCAGCGCCGAAGACGTTTATCGCATCCTGCTCAACGAGCATATGGACATCGGCCTTGCGACCGTCTACCGCGTGCTGACGCAGTTCGAGCAGGCCGGCCTCCTCTCGCGCAACAACTTCGAATCCGGCAAGGCCATTTTCGAACTGAACGAGGGCAAGCATCACGACCATCTGGTGTGCCTCGACTGCGGCCGCGTCGAGGAGTTCTACGACGCCGACATCGAGAAGCGCCAGCAGAGCATCGCGAACGAGCGCGGCTTCGCGCTGCAGGAACACGCGCTATCGCTGTATGGCAACTGCACCAAGGTCGCCTGCCCCTACCGCCCCAAGCGCTGAACGCATCGCCTGCTCAAAAGAAAACCGGCGGATCTTCACGATCCGCCGGTTTTTTTATGCCTGCGAGCGTAGCGCGACGGTCACGACTGGACCGCGTTCTCCTCGATCGTCGACAGTGCCGCGCGGCCGCCGGCCGGCACGCCGACGAATTCACCCACCACCTGGCGGAACAGCCCGCGCGCCCAGACCAGCATCGGATGCGTATTGCGGCTGCGATGCCAGAACATGTTCAGGCCCAGCGTCGTGTTGAGCTCGGCCGGCAGCGGATAGGCCTTGAGGCCGTAGGTCTCGCAGGCCATGTCCTTGGTGAGCGCATTGACCGTGAAGATCATGTCGGTCTGCGAGGCCAGTTCCGCCTGCGCCCGCCATGAATGCACCGTCAGCGTGGCGTTGCGCTTCAGGCCGCGCTGCTGCAGCGCGTAGTCCAGCGGGATCGGCGACGGTGCGGGACGACCGGAGCCGCCGGTATGGGCCATGAAGATATGCCCGCATTCGAGGTACTGCTCCAGCGTGCAGGTGCCCTTGAGCACAGGATGGTTCTGGCGCGCGCAGACCCACAGGTTCAGCGACGTCACCATCTCCTCGACGATCTCGGGATGCCGGGTCGGGAACGGCGAGAACGCCAGATCGAGTTCGTTGGCGCGCATCGAGGCGACGTCGCTCTCCCAGGAGTGCGACTCCACCAGCCGGATATGCAGGTCGGGGGCGAGCTGCTTGATGCGCAGCACGAAGCGGTTGAAGACCGTGTCGCCCAGTTCCGCGCCGAAGCCGATGCTCAGCGTGCCGGTGGCGACGGCGGGATCGAAGGCGTCGATGTCGCCCTGATTGATCGAGGACCACAGGTCGAGCATGTCGCGCACCTTGGGGCCCAGCTCGAGCGCGCGCGGCGTCGGCGTGAGTCCGTGCGGGACGCGGATGAAAAGCGGATCGTCGAAGATCTCTCGCAGCCGCCCCAGCGAATGGGATACCGCGGGCGCCGTCATATGCATCTTCTCGGCGACATAGGTCGCGTTCCGCTTACTCAGCAGCTCGGTGAAGATCACGAGCAGCTTGGTGTCTACGTTCACCATGTTCACGCCCAGGTCGGATTGATCGCGGGTTGGCCGCTGGTGGGCCACCGTCGTGCACCCTCGCGGGCACAGCTCCGCCGATCGGTTTTGACGAACTTTGCTTAGTTTAAGAGGAAAGCGGCGGTCCGGGAAGCGAAAAAGGCATATTTCGATCAGCGGAAACCCCACGCTGGAGGGGGCGCGGGGCCGGCCGGCACGACGACCGCGGTCCTCTTCCCTTCATTTTTGTCGTTCGCGCCTTGCCAGCAAAGAAAAACGGCACTTTGCGAGGATCGCAAAGTGCCGCTCTAGTGGCTTATTGCCCGCGAGGCGTTACTTCGCGTTCATCAGTGCCACGGTGGTATCGAGCATGCGGTTCGAGAAGCCCCACTCGTTGTCGTACCAGCTGGACACCTTCACCAGCGTGCCCGACACCTTGGTCAGCGTCGCGTCGAAGGTCGACGAGGCCGGGTTGTGGTTGAAGTCGACCGACACCAGCGGCGCCGTGTTGTAGTCCAGGATGCCCTTCAGTTCGCCGTCGGCGGCAGCCTTCAGGATGCCGTTGACTTCGTCCACGGTGGTTTCGCGGGCGGCGACGAACGACAGGTCGACCAGCGACACGTTGATCGTCGGCACGCGGATGGCGAAGCCGTCCAGCTTGCCGTTCAGCTCGGGCAGCACCAGGCCGACCGCCGCGGCGGCGCCGGTCTTGGTCGGGATCATCGACATCGTGGCCGAACGGGCGCGGCGCAGGTCTTCGTGATAGACGTCGGTCAGCACCTGGTCGTTGGTGTAGGCGTGGACAGTGGTCATCAGGCCCGACACGACGCCCAGCTTGTCGTGCAGCGGCTTGACCAGCGGCGCCAGGCAGTTGGTGGTGCACGAAGCGTTGGAGATGACCGTGTCGCTCGCCTTGAGGACCTGGTGGTTCACGCCGTACACGACGGTGGCGTCCACATCCTTGCCGCCAGGGGCCGAGATGATGACCTTCTTGGCGCCGCCGGCCAGGTGGGCCGACGCCTTTTCCTTGGTGGTGAAGAAGCCGGTGCACTCCATCACGACGTCCACGCCCAGTTCGCCCCAGGGCAGCTCGGCCGGATTGCGGTTGGCCAGCACGCGGATCTTGTCGCCGTTGACGATCATGTAGTCGCCGTCCACCGTGACCGTGCCCGGGAACTTGCCGTGGGCGGTGTCGTACTGGGTCAGGTGAGCGTTGGTCTTGGCATCGCCGAGGTCGTTGATCGCCACGATCTCGATGTCATGCTTCTTGCCGCCTTCGTAGTGGGCGCGCAGCACGTTGCGGCCGATACGGCCATAGCCGTTGATGGCAACCTTGATGGTCATGGTACGTCTCCTGAACTAGAGGAAAAAAATACGGTTGGCCGCGGGAGCCGCCGGCGCGAAGTCCGCCGGCCCCACGCGCTACGAATTCGGCTTCAGATCACGCTTTTCACGGTGTTCGCCACGTTCTCGACGGTGAACCCGAAATGCTTGAACAATACGCCAGCCGGGGCGGACTCGCCGAAGGTGTCGATGCCGACCACGGCCTGCACCTGGTACTTCCACCAGAAGTCCGTCACGCCCGCTTCGACCGCCACGCGCGGCACGCCGGCCGGCAGCACCGCGGCCTTGTAGGCGGCGTCCTGCTTGTCGAACACGGTGGTCGACGGCACCGACACCACGCGCACGTGCACGCCCTCGGCGGCCAGCTGCTCGGCGGCGCCCACCGCGAGGCCCACTTCCGAGCCGGTGGCGACGATCACCGCGTCGGGGCGGCGGGTCTTCGGGTTGCTGCCATCGCGCAGCACATAGCCGCCGCGCTTGATATTGGCGCGGGTGGCATCGTCGCGGCGCTGGAACGGCAGGTTCTGGCGGCTGAAGATCAGGCAGCTCGGGCCGTTCTGGCGGCGGATCGCCTCGGCCCAGGCCACGGCCGTTTCCGTGGTGTCGGCGGTACGCCAGACGTCCATGTTCGGAATCAGGCGCAGGCTGGCGACATGCTCGATCGACTGGTGCGTCGGGCCGTCCTCGCCCAGGCCGATCGAGTCGTGCGTGAAGACGAACAGCGAGCGGATCTTCATCAGCGCGGCCATGCGCAGCGCATTGCGGCTGTAGTCCGAGAACGTCAGGAACGTGCCGCCGTAGGGAATGTAGCCCCCATGCAGCGTGATGCCGTTCATCATGGCGCTCATGCCGAACTCGCGCACGCCGTAGTTGATGTGGTTGCCCCACGCATCGTGGCGCACCGCCTTGCTGCCGGACCAGTTGGTCAGGTTCGAGCCGGTCAGGTCGGCCGAGCCGCCGAGGAATTCGGGCAGCACCGGGCCCAGGGCCTCGATGGTGTTCTGGCTGGCCTTGCGGGTGGCGATGGTCTCGGCCTTTTCCTCGCACTTGGCGATGAAGGCGTCGACCGCGGCGTCGAACGCACCCGGCAGTTCCCCGCGCATGCGGCGCTCGAACTCGCCGGCCTCGTAGGCATAGCGCTCGGAGTAGGCCTCGAATAGCGCAGTCCACGCCTTTTCCAGCGCGCCGCCATTGCCCTTGGCATCCCAGGCCGTGTAGACCTCTTCCGGCAGCTCGAACGGCTCGTGCGCCCAGCCCAGCGCCTCGCGCGTGGCGAGGATTTCCGCGCCGCCCAGCGGCGCGCCGTGCACGTCATGGCCGCCCGCCTTGTTGGGCGAACCCTTGCCGATCACGGTGCGGCAGCAGATCAGGGTCGGCTTGTCGCTGGCCTTGGCCTGGGCGATCGCGGCATCCACGGCGTTCACGTCATGGCCGTCGACCGCGCGGATCACGTTCCAGCCATAGGCCTCGAAGCGCTTGGGCGTGTCGTCGGCGAACCAGTGTTCGACGTCGCCGTCGATCGAGATGCCGTTGTCGTCCCACAGCGCGATCAGCTTGTTCAGCTTGAGCGTACCGGCGAGCGAGCAGGCCTCGTGGCTGATGCCTTCCATCAGGCAGCCGTCGCCCATGAACACGTAGGTGTGGTGGTTGACGATGTCGAAGCCGGGGCGGTTGAACTCCTCGCCCAGCAGCCGCTCGGCGAGCGCCATGCCGACCGCGTTGGTGATGCCCTGGCCCAGCGGGCCGGTGGTGGTCTCCACGCCCGGGGTGATCGCGTATTCCGGGTGGCCGGCTGTCTTGCTGTGCAGCTGGCGGAAGTTCTTCAGTTCGGCGACCGGCAGGTCGTAGCCGGTCAGGTGCAGCAGCGCGTACAGCAGCATCGAGCCATGGCCGTTGGACAGCACGAAGCGGTCGCGGTCGGCCCACTGCGGATTCGCCGGGTTATGCTTCAGATGGCGGCTCCACAGGGCCACGGCGATATCCGCCATGCCCATCGGCATGCCGGGATGGCCGGAATTGGCCTGCTGGACGGCGTCCATGGCAAGGACGCGGATCGCATTGGCCATCATCTGGGCGGGTTGCGAGGCGTAGGGGCTGGTGGCGGGATGGGCGAGGACGGACATGCGGCGGGAACCTGGCGGCGGGAAAACCGCAATTTTAGCAGAACAAGGTAGCAAAACCGGTCCAGCTTACCCGGCCGACGGCGCATTGCAATGGGCCGAATGGCTGGTCCCCGGCGCCGCCGCCACGCTCGCGGACATCCGGCTGCTGGCGTCCGTGCGAACGCCGCACCAGCACATCGAAATCGGCGAGAGCGCGCTGTTCGGCCGCATCTTCCGGCTTGATGGCCGCATCATGAGCACAGAAGCGGACGGCTACATCCAGCATGAGCTGATGGTGCACCCGATGGCGCTGGCCCACGGGGCGCCGGCCTGCGCGCTGGTGGTGGGCGGCGGCGACGGCGCCTCGGCGCGCGAACTGCTGCGCATGCCGGGCATGCGGGAAGTGGTGGTGGCCGAACTGGACGCCGGGGTGATCGCGCTGGCGCGCACCTGGCTCGGCGGCCTGCACGGCGGCGCGTTCGACGATCCGCGCGTCGCCGTGGAGATCGGCGACGCGCTGGCGACGATGCAACGATTCGCCGCGCAGGACCGCCGTTTCGACCTGATCGTGTTCGACCTGACCGAAGCCGACGACGGCGGCCCCGCCTCGGCGCTGTTCGAGACGGCCGGCCTGCATGCGGCGCGGCGGTGCCTTGCGCCCGGCGGCGCGCTGTCGCTGCACCTCGGCCCGCCCTGGCACCGGCCGCGCACCGCGGCGCTGCTGCTGGAACGGCTGCGCGGGCACTTCACCCTGGTGCAGCCGCTCACCGCCTATGTTCCCGCGTACGGTGCGCTGTGGGCCATCGCCATCGCCAGCGATACGGTCGATGTGCGCGGCGCGTGCCCGCAGTCGCTCGCGCGACGGCTGGCCGACTGGGACATGCAGCAGGCGCTGCGTTGCTACCACCCGGGCCTGCACCAGGCGCTGTTCGCCCTGCCGCTGCATCTGCACGCCGCACTGGGCGAAGGCCCACCGCGCCCGTGATATTCTCGCCGGCACCGGACCGGCCGCATGCAAGCGCCGCCACGCCGGGTTTCCAGCCCAAGGAGACGACCATGACCCGCCCCGCCAATACCCCGTGGCTGACGCCCTACCTGACCGTGGGCAATGGACGCAGCGCCATCGAGTTCTATAGCAGCGCGTTCGGTTTCACGCTGGGAAATCTTGTCGACGAGAACGGCGTGCCCACTCATGCCGAGATGCACTACCAGGGCGAACTGGTGGTGATGTTCGCGCCCGAAGGCGCCTGGGGCAGCACCGCGCGCACGCCGCGGTCGATGGGCGTCGAATGCCCGCAGACGTTCTACCTGTACTGCGCCGACGTGGACGCCATGCACGAGCGCGCCGTCGCGGCAGGGGCGATCAGCCTGATGCAGCCCGCCGACCAGTTCTGGGGCGACCGCTACTGCATGGTCGAGGATCCGGACGGGTATCGCTGGGGCTTCGCCCGGCCGCTGGCGGCCGGCGCCGCCGCGCCTCGGTCCTGAGCACGCCTTTTCTTCAGCAAGGTCTTTCGCAACAGATGCCTCCCCGCTTTTTTGTCGATACGGCCATCCAGGCCGATATCGAGATGCCGCTGCCCGAACGGGTGGTGCGCCACGCCCAGGTGTTGCGGCTCGCGCCCGGCGATGCCATCACGCTGTTCGACGGCCGCGGCGGCAGCCATGCCGCCACGCTGCTCGACATGGGCAAGCGCCATGCCGTCGCCCGCGTCGGCAGCCACGATGCGGGCGAATCGGAATTGCCGTTCCGTGTCACGCTGGCCCAGGGCCTGGCCGGCGGCGACAAGATGGATTGGCTGATCGAGAAGGCGGTCGAACTGGGCGTGAGCGCGGTGCAGCCGCTGCAGACGGCGCGCGCCGTGGTGCGCCTGAACGCCGAACGCGCCGAGAAGCGGCACGCGCACTGGCGGGCGCTGGTCGAGGCGGCCTGCGAACAATGCGGCCGCAACCGCTTGCCCCACGTCGCGCCCGCGACTAACTTGGAAACCTGGCTTGCACGCGAAGGCGGGGCCGCTACGGAGGGCGGCCTGCGTCTGCTGGTTTCGCCGCGCGCCACCGAATCGCTGGTCGCGGTGGTGGAGCGCCAACGTCCGGGCATCCTGGCCGGGGGCGTCACGCTGCTGATCGGCCCCGAGGGCGGCCTCGCCCCCGACGAGGAAGAGGCCGCGCTGCGCCAGGGCTTCACGGCGGTGTCGCTCGGCCCGCGCATCCTGCGCACGGAGACCGCCGGGCTTGCCTGCCTGGCGGCCCTGAACGCGCTGCTGGGCGGATTCTGAGATTCACCGGCCGACGGTTCGCGCCGGGCAACCCTTCGACAAGGAGTCGATCGTGGGCATTCTCGATAACGTACTGGGCGGTGTGCTGGGACAACTCGGTCAAGGCCAGCCAGGCCAACCGGGGGGTGCCGCGGGCGGGCTGGATCCGAAGATGATGCTGGCCCTCGGCCTGCTGGCGATGCTGGCGATGCGCGGGCGCGGCGGCAATCCGCAGCGCGACATGGCGGGCGACGCCGACGCGGCGGCCCAGCCGGGCGGGCTCGATCTGGGCGCGCTGCTGGGCGGGCTGCTCGGCGGCCAGGGCGGCGCGGCGGGCAACGCCCAGGCGGTCGGCATGGCCGCGGGCGGCCTTGGGGCGCTGCGCGATGTCCTCGCCGATGCCGGCCTCGGGGAACAGATCCAGTCGTGGATCGGCACGGGAGCCAATCGCCCGGTGTCGCCCGCCGCGCTGAGCCACGCGCTGCAGGGCACCGGCGCCCTCGAGTCGCTGGCGGGCAGTACCGGCATGTCCGAGCAGGACGTGGCGGCGCAGCTGAGCGAGGGACTGCCCGAGCTGGTCGACCAGATGACGCCGCAGGGCCAACTGCCGCCCGCGGCCTAGCGGCCACGGCCGCTTGAAAAAGCAAAAGGCCCGTTGAACGGGCCTTTTGCATGGATGGAGCGGGAGCGCCGTATCAGGCGAACGAGTAGAAGACGCGGAACTGCACCTTGCGCTCGGCCCAGAACTCCGCCGCGTCACGGAAAACGTCGAGCAGCGTTTCGCGGGCTTCCTTGTCGAACTTCTGCGCACACGGCAAGCCCTCGAGGACGATGACGAAGCCGGGCTGGGCGCCGGACTTGTGGATCATGTCGGTCAGGCAATCGGCCAGCGCGTCGAAGTTCTTGCCGAAATGCTTCGGGAACAGGAACTCGGTTGCGATGGTTTCCAGCACCTCGCCCTTGGTCGCGCAGTTGACGCAGTTGGCGTAGAGAAAATGCTGGCCGAGATCGGCGGCGGCTTGCGCCAGCTCCGGCACTCGGAATGCGCGGATCGATTGGACGATGTTCGGACGCACCGTCTTGAACAAATTCATGGCGGCCTCGGGGCTGCCGACCGTGTCCACCGGGGGTACCGGAGCGGAGGCGGGTGGCAGTTTGTGCGCGACCTCGTAGCGGGGCATCATCAGCACACTGTCATAAAGGTTCTGGGCCTGTTGCTGGGCCCGCTGCCAGCCATCTCCGGCGCCGCGTTCTTCACGGGCGGCAAGGGCGTCGCCCAGTCCGAAAATGTCAGTCATCATTTGGATATCCGTTTGAAGCTGTTGTAGTGGTCTTCCGTGTAATAGCAGTCGCTCGTCGCGCGCTCTTCGCCGCCGCAAACGATGCGTTTCGCTCCCCGATTCCGGCTCCTTGGTGTCTTGACCGTGTATTCACGGTAGTAGCCCCGTGACCGCCTGGGCAAGATGCGTTCATAGTTGCCGAACCTGGAGCCATCCTTCGCATAGGGAAACGGGCCGCCGGCCTCGATCCGCTGTAGCGTCTGCTGCGCTTCGTTGGGCAACTGCTGCACCGCAATGGTTCCCAGCGTGGCGGCCGGATCGAACTCCGGAGCCTGACGGGCGTGACCCGTCTGGGCCAGAGCGGCCGTCATGGCCAGGCCGGCCAGCATGCTGGTCAGGCCTCGCGCCTTGCGGCGCGGCGGGATCATCGGCAATGCACGCTGCACAACATGCGTCAGGGAAATCTCGAAACCCACGTCGTCTTGTCTGATTGAGCCGGAATCTGCCCCGGATCGGGCGGCAACTCGACATGAATTGGCGCGCCGGGGGCGTTGGCTCCGACAGCCGCAAGACTGCCGAGCGCATGCACTAAAGGCGGTAGGTTACGCGGAAGCGGGGTATTAATCAATCCCCGGCATTGTTACGGCCCGAAAAGTCCTGTGATTTCAATGGATTACGCGGATGTGTGCGCATACTAACCCGCGCGCCCGCGCGCAAAAAAAGCCGGGGCGGACCCCGGCTTGCATGGTGCGGACGGCGAAGTTCTCAGCGCTTGGCGGCGGCCGCGTCGACGACGACCAGCGAGGTCATGTTGACGATACGGCGCACCGTGGCGGACGGCGTCAGGATATGCACCGGCGCCTTCACGCCGAGCAGGATCGGCCCGATGGCCACGTTGTTGCCGGCGGCGACCTTCAGCAGGTTGTACGAGATGTTGGCGGCGTCGATATTCGGGCACACCAGCAGATTGGCCTCGTCCTTCAGCGCACTGTCCGGCACGAGCTGATCGCGCAGCTTCTGGTCCAGCGCCGAGTCGCCATGCATTTCGCCATCGACTTCCAGGTCCGGCGCCCGCTCGCGCAGGATCGCCAGCGTGTCGCGCATCTTCTGCGCCGACGGCGCTTCGGACGAACCGAAGTTCGAATGGGACACGAGCGCGACCTTGGGTTCGATGCCGAAGCGCTTCAGTTCCTCGGCGGCCATGATCGTGATCTCGGCCAGTTGCGCCGCGGTCGGGTCCACGTTCACGTGGGTATCGACCAGGAATATCTGGCGGCCCGGCAGCACCAGGCCGTTCATCGCCGCATAGACCTCGTTGGTGCCGCCCAGCACCTGGTCGATATAGCGCAGATGCGCGGCGGTGTTGGAGACCGTGCCGCAGATCATGCCGTCTGCCTCGCCGCACTTCATCAGCATCGCGCCGATCAGCGTGGTACGGCGGCGCATTTCCAGCTTGGCGTACTGGGGCGTCACGCCCTGGCGCGCCATCATGCGGTAGTACGCGTCGGAATAGGCGCGGAAGCGCTCGTCGTGCTCGGGATTGACCACGGTGAAGTCCACGCCCGGGCGCAGCCGCAGGCCGAAGCGCTCGATGCGGTGCGTCAGCACGGCCGGCCGGCCGATCAAGATCGGGTTGGCCAGCTTCTCGTCGACGATCACCTGCACCGCGCGCAGCACGCGCTCTTCCTCGCCCTCGGCGAAGACGATGCGCTTGGTCTCCATCGGAACCTTGCGCGCCGCGGCATAGATGGGCTTCATCAGCGTGCCCGAGTGGTACACGAACTGCTGCAGCTGCAGGCGGTAGGCGTCCATGTCCTCGATCGGACGCGTGGCGACGCCGGACTTCATCGCGGCCTCGGCCACGGCCGGCGCGATCTTGACGATCAGGCGCGGGTCGAACGGCTTGGGAATCAGGTATTCCGGGCCGAACGACAGGTCCTGGATGCCATAGGCGGTGGCGACGATGTCGCTCTGCTCCTGGCGCGCCAGTTCCGCCACGGCGTGGGCGGCGGCGATTTCCATCTCGCGCGTGATGGTGGTCGCGCCCACATCCAGCGCACCGCGGAAGATGAACGGGAAGCACAGGACGTTGTTGACCTGGTTCGGGTAGTCGGTGCGGCCGGTGGCCATCACCGCGTCCGGGCGCACTTCCTTGACCAGCTCCGGCATGATTTCCGGATTCGGATTGGCCAGCGCCAGCACCAGCGGGCGGTCGGCCATGCGCTGCACCATGTCCTGCTTGAGCACGCCGGCGGCCGACAGGCCGAGGAAGATGTCGGCGCCGTCGATCACCTCGGCGAGCTTGCGCTTGTCGGTCTTCTGCGCGAAGCGGGCCTTCTCCGGATCCATCAGCTCGGTGCGGCCTTCGTAGACCACGCCGGCCAGATCGGTCACCCAGATGTTCTGCAGCGGCAGGCCGAGGTCGACCAGCAGGTCCAGGCACGCCAGGGCCGCGGCGCCGGCGCCGGAGGCGACCAGCTTCACGTCCTTGATGTCCTTGCCGACCACCTTCAGGCCATTGATGACGGCCGCGCCGACCACGATCGCCGTGCCGTGCTGGTCGTCGTGGAAGACGGGAATCTTCATCCGCTCGCGCAGCTTGCGCTCGACGTAGAAGCACTCGGGGGCCTTGATGTCCTCGAGATTGATGCCGCCGAACGTCGGTTCGAGCGACGCGATGATCTCGACCAGCTTCTCGGGGTCCTTCTCGTCGATCTCGATATCGAACACGTCGATGCCGGCGAACTTCTTGAACAAACCTGCCTTGCCCTCCATCACCGGCTTGGACGCCGCCGGGCCGATATCGCCCAGGCCCAGCACGGCGGTGCCGTTGGTGACCACGCCGACCAGGTTGCCGCGGGCGGTGTAGCGGAAGGAATTGGCGGGATCGGCGACGATCTCCTCGCACGCGGCGGCGACGCCGGGCGAGTACGCGAGCGCCAGGTCGCGCTGGTTCGACAGCGGCTTGGTCGGCGTGACGGAGATTTTGCCGGGGGTCGGAAACTCGTGATATTCGAGGGCGGCCTTGCGCAGCGCCTCACGCTGCTGCTGCTTCAGTTCTTCTTGGGATGTGGGCTGCTGAGGACTGGTCATCTGCGCATCTTCCGGTCTGTGGAGCCGCATGAATATGACGGGGAACGATGGGGCGGGCCGGCTCCACGGTCCCGCTATCTCTTCCTTGGAAGCCCCGAATTTTATATTGTGAAAAATTATTTCACAATAAGCGTTTTGCTTGGGGCACCTTTGCGTTTCGGTACAATATGCCGCACCCGGCGGACGAAGGCCAGCATGGCCGCGTGCGCCGCCTCGCCTCGCGGGCGACCTTCGTTCCTCCCCTGCCCGCCCCGGGCCGCCTTCCGCTTTACGACCCGCCCAGCATGTCCGATTCCGCCAGCGCCGCGCTTTCCGAGTTCGATCTGATCCACCGGTTCTTCACGCGACCGGTGCGCAAGGCCGCGCTCGGCGTCGGCGACGACTGCGCGCTGATCGAGGCCCGGCCGGGCCACCAGCTTGCCATCAGCACCGACATGCTGGTCAGCGGCCGGCATTTCTTCCCCGACGTCGACCCGCACGCGCTCGGGCACAAGGCGCTGGCGGTGAACTTGTCCGATCTCGCCGCGATGGGCGCCGAGCCGCGCGCGTTCACGCTGGCGCTGGCGCTGCCGGACGCGCAGGCCGACTGGCTGGGCGAATTCGCCGCCGGCATGCTGGCGCTGGCCGATGCGCACGGCTGCGAACTGGTCGGCGGCGATACCACACGCGGGCCGCTGACGATCTGTGTCACCGTGTTCGGCGACGTGCCGGCGCATGCCGCGCTGCGGCGCGACGCCGCGCGGCCCGGCGACGACCTGTGGGTATCCGGCACGCTGGGCGACGCCCGCCTCGCGCTGGGCGACTGCCGCGGCGAATGGCTGTTGCCCGAGCCCGACTTCAGCCAGGTCCGCCCGCGCATGGACATGCCGACGCCGCGCGTGGCGCTGGGCCTGGCGTTGCGCGGCGTCGCCCATGCCGCGCTGGATCTCTCCGACGGGCTGGTCGGCGACCTGGGCCACATCCTGGCGCGCTCGCAGATCGGCGCCATCGTCGACGTCGACGCGCTGCCGCGCTCGCCCGTGCTGTCGCGCCAGCCGGCGGCATGCCAGCTGGACTGCGTGCTGGCGGGCGGCGACGACTACGAGCTGTGCTTCACCGCCCCGGCCGGCGCGCGCGAAGCCGTCGCGGAGATCGGCGCGCGCCTGGGCCTGGCGCTGTCGCGCGTGGGGTCCATTACGCCGGAGCCGGGCCTGAGGCTGACCGATGGCCGGGGCGATCCCGTCGCCTACACGGGCCGCAGTTTCGATCATTTCGCCTGACCCTGACAGCGCGCCGGCGGCATGTCATGATGCCGGCATGCCAGGCGGCAACAACAGGGAGCACCGGATCCGGCCAACGCGCAGCCCATGCCGATCCGACGCAGCCCGCCGCCCTGGGCGCATACCGATAAACCACGAGCCACCCTGATGTCCGCCTATCCCCCCGGGCCCGCACCGCGCGATCCCGCCCTGACGCTCGACGCCGGCCAGACCGCGCGAGTGACCCGCCCGTCCGCCCGCTTCATGCTGTCGCACCCCGCCCGCCTGATCGCCTTCGGCTTCGGCTCCGGCCTGTCGCCGATCGGGCCCGGCACGGTCGGCACGTTGTACGGCTGGCTGCTGTTCGTTGTCATTTCGATCTGGGTCCCCGACGCGAACTGGCTGTGGATCATCGCGGGCGGCTTCGTGCTGGGCCTGTGGGCCTGCGCGCGTACCGCGCGCGACATGGGCGTGTCGGACCACGGCAGCATGGTGTGGGACGAGATCGTCGCCTTCTGGATCGTGCTGGCGCTGGTGATGCCCACCGGTTTCTGGGGCCAGTTCGCCGCCTTCCTGTGGTTTCGCCTGTTCGACATCGCCAAGCCCGCGCCGATCGGCCACTACGACCGCACGCTCAAGGGCCCGGGCCTGCGCGGCAGCTTCGGCGTGATGTTCGACGATGTGATCGCGGCCTTCTACACGTTGCTGGTGTTCGCGCTGTGGCGGTCGTTCTGACGCGCGGCGGCCTTCGATCGTCTATCCATCGTCAATAGACGTCAACGACCGCACATACGACCGACGCCGACGCGCGCCACCATCCCGCCACCGCCCCACCCGTCCGCCCTGAACCGCGACCCACCACGGAGAGCCCGCCACCATGTCCGTCAGCCGCTTGCTCGACCAGCTCGCCATTCAGGCCGGCATCACGCTCAAGGAAAAATCGCTGCTGCTGGCCACGGCGGAGTCATGCACCGGCGGGCTCGTCGCGGCCGCCATCACCGATATCGCGGGCTCGTCGGCGTGGTTCGAGCGAGGCTTCGTCACCTACTCGAACGACGCCAAGACGACCATGCTGGGCGTGCCGGCCAGGCTGATCCGCGATCATGGCGCGGTCAGCGAGGAGGTGGCTCACGCCATGGCCGAAGGCGCGCTGCTGAACAGCCGCGCCCAGGTGGCGCTGGCCGTCACCGGCATCGCCGGTCCGAGCGGCGGCACGGCGGAGAAACCGGTGGGCATGGTCTGCTTCGGCTGGAGCAACCGCATCACCACGCTGGTGGAGACCCAGCGCTTCAAGGGCGACCGCGCCCAGATCCGCCGCCAGGCGGCCGAGCACGCAATGCGCGGCCTGCTGGAGCTGATCCGCAACGAGGCCTGAGCGGCCCCGCGCGCCGCCGCGGTCAGCCGCGGCGGAAGCGGTTGATGGTGTCGCGGGTCTGCAGCGCCGCCTCGCGCGCCGCGGCGGCGAAGTCCTTTTCCCGGCTCGCGTACAGGATCGCGCGCGACGAATTGATCATCATGCCGGTGCCGTCGGCAGTGCGCCCGGCCCGCACGGTCGCCTCGATATCGCCGCCCTGGGCGCCGATGCCGGGAATCAGCAGCGGCATGTCGCCCACGATCTCGCGCACCTTGGCGATTTCGTTCGGGAACGTCGCACCCACCACCAGTCCCAGCTGCCCCGTCGTGTTCCAGCGCTGGGCCGCCTGCTCGGCCACGATCTGGTAGACCGGCTTGCCATCGACCTGCAGGAACTGCACGTCGGAGCCGCCCGGGTTCGACGTGCGGCACAGCATGATCACGCCCCGCTCGGGAAAGTCCAGGTACGGCTGCACGGAATCGAAGCCCATGTAGGGGCTGACCGTGACGGCGTCGGCCTTGTAGCGCTCGAAGGCCTCGCTGGCATAGTGCTGCGCGGTCGAGCCGATGTCGCCGCGCTTGGCGTCCAGGATGACCGGAATGCCGGGATGGGCATCGTGGATGTAGTGGATCAGCTGTTCGAGCTGGTCCTCGGCGCGCTGCGAGGCGAAGTACGCGATCTGCGGCTTGAAGGCGCAGACCAGGTCCGCGGTGGCGTCGACGATCTCGCGGCAGAACGAGAAGATCGCGCCGCCGGTGCCGGTCATCGACAGCGGCAGCTTGCCCGGGTCCGGGTCGAGCCCCACGCACAGAAGGGAATCGTTGCGCTGCCAGGCTGCAGCTAGCTGCTCGGTGAAGGTCATGGATGACTCGATAGAAAGAGGGTTCGGCGTGCCTGGCGATGCTGGGCGGCGCTCGCCGCAACGGCGCATGCCGGGGCGCCGGGGGGTCCGCCCCGGCGGGCGACGATGGCGGGCGGCAAACCCAGGGCGGCCACGGCGGACGGATTTCGTTCCCGCCGATTTTACCCGCTGCGTGCTATCTTTCCGCGACTTTCCTCGATACAAAGAGCGGCACTGCACACAGCCGCCCTCCCGCCATGTCCTTCGATCGCCGCAACCTGACCCTGCTCGTCTTCCTGACCATTGCCTGGGGCATCAACTGGCCCATCATGAAGATCGGCGTGGCGCAATTTCCGCCGCTGGGCTTTCGCCTGCTGTGCATGGCCGGCGGCGTGGCGGCGCTGGGCCTGGCGCTGCGCGTCAAGGGCGTGTCGCTGCGCGTGCCGCGCGAGACCTGGCCCACCATCGTCAGGCTGGCCATCCCCAACATGGTGATCTGGCATCTGCTGGCCATCGGCGCGGTCAAGATGCTGTCCTCGGGCCGCGCCGCGATCCTGGGCTACACCATGCCGATCTGGGCGGTGGTCTGGGGCCTGCTGCTGTTCCGCGAGCGCATTCACCTGTCGGCATGGGTCGGCATCCTGTGCGCGCTGGCGGGCACGCTGCTGCTGATGTCCAGCGAGATCGGCGCGCTCACCGGCAGCCCGCTGGGCACCGTGATGATGCTGGCGGCGGCCGCCGGCTGGGGCTATGGCACTCAGCTGATGAAGCGCACGGCGATCGATATCTCGCTCGGCGCGCTGACCTTCTGGATGCTCGTGGTGGCGCTGCCCTTCCTGTTCGCCGGCACGCTGCTGTTCGAGTCGGGCTGGCGCATGCCGAACGCGGCCGAATGGGCCGCCATCGCCTACAACGCGGTGGTGGTGTTCGCCTTCTGCCACCTCGTCTGGTTCTCGCTGGCGCGCAGCCTGCCGCCGGTGGTATCGAGCCTGTCGATCATGTTCATCCCGGTGGTCGGCGTGTTCTCCGGCATGTGGATGCTGGGCGAGCAGCCGCACTGGCAGGACTATGCCGCCATCGTGCTGATGTTCGCGGCGCTGTCGTCGGTGCTGCTGGTGCCGCTGCTGCGCCGGCGACCGGACGCGTGAGGCCCACGGCGACCGCGGCCGTGCCTCCGAGATTTCACTTAACAAGGCCGCACCGTTTGGGCTACACTCGCGGCCATCAATAATCCCGGAGAAATTACGTGGGCAGTAGCATCGGGTGTTCGAGTTGCCGCGGCATCGCCGCGACGTCTACGAATGCCATGTCACTGCGGGCTGCGTAGCGACGATTGCCGGGAACCGGTTCTCTTTTTCCGTGTTCCCCTCGTCGGACTTGCCCGCAGCACACTGCGGGCGAGTGTTCTTCCGTACTGCCACCGGCGGCCATCCGAGCCCGCCGCGTCGTTTCGGACTTTCCCTCTCCCGGCTTGCCAGCCATGAACGGCAAACGCCATCGCCTTGTATCCGCCCGTGCGGGCCCGGTCCGCACCCACCGGCATACAGCGCGATCACGCTTGCCAGCGGCTCCCGGCCTTCGCGCTCGACCCCGTCGCTGCGCGAAGGGTGGGTCCGCCTGCGCCGCAAGCCGTGCTGCCACGTATCTTCGCAGAACGGCATAAGGAATCCAGGGATGATCAACCTGTTCGTCCTGCAGAAGGGCCGGCTTGCGCAGGAGCAAGTCGACGACCGCAACGAGCTGCTGCAGCACAAGCCCATCTGGATCGACGTGGTCGATCCGGACGACGAAGAACTCGCGTGGATCAAGGAGGCGTACAACGTCGTACTGCCCGAGCTCGAGGACCTGGGCGACCTCGAGGCGTCCGCCCGCTATTTCGAGGGCGAGGACGAGAACATCCATATCCGCACCGATTTCCTGCTGGCCGAGGACGAGGTCTCGCGCAACGTGCGCGTGGCCTTCGTGCTGACGCGGGACGTGCTGTTCTCCATCCATGACGAGGACCTGCCGGTGTTCCGGCTGGTACGGCTGCGCGCCCGCATGCGCCCGGGATCGGTGCGCAACGCCAAGGACGTGCTGATGGACCTGTACGCCACCGACGCGGAGTACTCGGCCGATTCCATCGAGGAAATCTACGAGCGGCTGGAAGAAGCCAGCCGGCGCGTGCTGGCGGAGAACGTCACCGACGCGGCCGCCGCCGATGTGCTCGAAACCATCGCGCGCGAGGAAGACTTGAACGGCCGCATCCGCCGCAACGTGATGGACACGCGCCGCGCGGTGTCCTTCCTGATGCGCAGCCAGCTGCTGTCGGCCGAGCAGCAGGACGAGGCGCGCCAGATCCTGCGCGATATCGATTCCATCGAGAACCACACCGCGTTCCTGTTCGACAAGATCAACTTCCTGATGGACGCGACCGTCGGTTTCATCAACATCAACCAGAACAAGATCATCAAGCTGTTCTCGGTGGTGTCGGTGGCCTTGATGCCGCCTACGCTGATCGCCAGCGTCTACGGCATGAACTTCAAGTTCATGCCCGAGCTGGACTGGGCCGCGGGCTATCCGTGGGCCATCGTGCTGATGGCGGTATCCGCGGCGATTCCGCTGGTCTATTTCCGCCGCAAGGGCTGGCTCAGCTGAGCGAGCCCGCCGGCCGGCTCAGTCCGGCAGCGTGGCCGAGCCCATGCGGCGGGCGATGATGCCGGCCTTGGCGCGGAAGTTGATCCGCACGTAGGTGCAGTAGGGCTTCTTGTCGAAGCATTTCGGCGCCGGCAGCGCCGCCGCCAGCCGCGCCGACTGGCCCACGCTGAGCTTGCCCGCACTGGTCTTGAAGTAGTGCCGCGCGGCGGCCTCGGCGCCGAAAATGCCCTCGCCCCACTCCACCGAATTCAGGTAGATCTCGAAGATGCGCTGCTTGTCGAGCCAGAACTCGAGCATCCATGTGATGGCCAGCTCCTGCGCCTTGCGCAGGTAGTGCTGCTCCGGCGACAGGAACAGGTTCTTGGCCAGCTGCTGCGTGATGGTGGAACCGCCGCGCACGATATGGCCGCGCCGCTTGTTGCGCTCCCACGCCTCCAGCATCGAGTCGACGTCGTAGCCCGGATGGTTGACGAAGTCGGCGTCCTCGCTGGCGATCACCGCGCGCTTGAGGTTGCGCGAGATGGATTCGTAGGGCACCCATTCGCGCTCGATGCCGCAGCTCCAGACGTTGACCCCGCACAGGCGCCAGCGCTCGGCGCGCATGAACGAGGTGGACGATGGATCCACCACCTGCCACGCGGCGATCTGCAGGAAGAAGTAAAGCTGCATGGCCAGCACGCCCGCCACGAGGCACCCCAGCAGATACGCCGGCCAGCGCAGCAGCCGGTTGCCCGCGCGCGAGGCGGGGCGGGCGGTGCCGGAACGGTTGGCGCGTTTGCGGTTGGCCAAGACGGGCTCGGGGAAACGGGCGGGACGAAGGAAGCGCAGCGGACGAAGGCCTAGCTGCCGGCTCCAGCCTGCAGCGCCGCGCGCAGTTCCGCCAGCACGGGGCCCGTATCGGGTCGCACGCCGCGCCAGTTGTAGAAGGCCTCGGCCGCCTGCTCGACCAGCATGCCCAGGCCGTCGCTGGTGCGCGCGCCATGGCTCGCCGCATGCCGCAGGAACACCGTGGGCTCGGCGCCGTACATCATGTCGTAGGCCAGCACGCCTTCGCCGAGCAGCAGCGCCGGCACCGGTGGCACCTCGCCCTGCAGGCTGCCGGCGGTGGCGTTGATCACCACGTCGCAGACGTCCTCCTCGGTGAGCGCGGCCAGCGCCTCGAAGCCGCCGCCCCACAGCTCCACGCCGTGCTCGTTGGCCGCCTCGGCGAACTCCTCGAGCATGTCGCTGGCGCGGCTGGCGGTGCGGTTGGCGACCACGATGCGGTCGGGACCGCAGGCAATCAGCGGCAGCATCGCGCCCATCGCGGCGCCGCCGGCGCCCAGCAGCAGGATGCGCGCGCCTTCCAGCGGCGTGCCCAGATGGTCCTCGAGATCGCGCACCAGACCGATGCCGTCGGTATTGTCGCCATGGATCAGCCCATCCTCGATCCACATCGTATTGACCGCGCCCGCGGCTTCCGCGCGCGGGGTCAGGCGGTCGGCCAGTGCGCACGCCTCGACCTTGAACGGCGTGGTCACGTTCAGGCCGTGGCCCCCGCCGGCGAAGAACTCGCGCACTGCATCGGCGAAGCCGTCCAGCGGGGCCAGCAGGCGGCCGTACTGCACGGCCTCGCCGGTCTGCCGCGCGAAGGCGGCGTGGATGTCCGGGGAGCGGCTATGGGCGACGGGATTGCCCACCACCACATAGCGGTCGGGCTCTTGCGTAGGCGCGGAAGGGGAGGTCATCGGGCTTGCAGGCGGGTTTCGAGGCCGCTGCGGGAAAATTTGAACGTGGAAATTACTTCGAGGATGTCGTAGCGCGCCTGCATCTCGGGCGTGAAAGCACCGAACGGCGCGGCGGCGCGCACGATGGCCACCGCCTGGCGGTCCAGCGCCGGATCGCCGGAGCTCTTGACCAGGTCGATGGCATCGACGTTGTAGCCATCGCGGTTATAGCCGAGCTTGCCCTGCCGATTGACGTTGATCACGAGAATGAGCTGGCCGTAGAGCGGCTTGCCGTCGCGACGCGGGAAGTCCGTGGTGCCGCGCGCCTCGATCTTCTTGCGCAGGCGGTCGTAATACTGGGCGTAGACCGCTTCCTGCGCGCTCGTGGCGGTCAGCTGATGGCGCTTGGGCCGCTTGGCGTAGTGCTCGAGGTTGCGGCCGATCTCGGCTTCCAGCCGGGCGATCTCGTCCAGCGCCGTGCGCGCATCCTGCCCGCGCGTCGGGCTCTCCAGGCGCTGTTCGCCGGGCCGGATGGGCTGCGTGCGCACCGCCGGCGCGGGCTCGTGCGACTGGGTCAGCAGGCGGCGCTGTTCCTGCTCGAGCTGCTCGACGCGCCGCTGCACCTGGCGCATCAGGTCGCCCTCGCGCGGCACCACCTGCGCCGGCAGCGGCGTGGTGGCGCGCTGCTGGTCATGGTCGCCGCCGCCATCGAGATTGGCCTGCGCCATCACGGTCGGCTGGCGCGGCGCCGTGGCCGACTTGCCGTTGACCAGCACCACGTCCAGCGCCGGATCGGTACGCTTGATCTCGAACGTCTCGGGGGCCACGACACGCACCGTCAGCAGCAGCGCGTGCGCGACCAGCGAGATGGCGAGCGCCCGGGCCATCGTGCTGCTGGCATGCCACCACTGGCGGGGAGCGAAAACGGCTTTCACGATGGGCGGATGGATGGACGGGTCGGGACAGCTGGGCGCGCGGCACGGGACGCCGGGCCGGCATGGCCCCGCGAACAGTGTGCGATTGTAAGGGAGCGCTGCGCTTTTCCGAAGCGCTTCAGGCGTGCCCGGCCGGGCCGCTGTCGCGCGCGCCCGACGGGGCGTCGCCCGCGGCCGGCCCGGTGCCAGCGCCCTCGCCGTCCGGCTGCGCGGCGGCCACCGCCTGCTCCTCGGCGATCTCCTCGGCGGCGACATCGGCAGCGGCCTCGGCGGATATCTCGGCGACCTCCTCGTCGCTCTCCTCGCCGGCCGCCAGCTCTTCCTCCGGCAACTCGCCCTCGCCGGCGAACACTTCCAGCACGCGGCAGGACACTTCCAGCGAGATCTCGTCGGTCGATGCGATCTCCAGCAGCACCTGCGTGCCGCGCTGGGCCTGCGCGAGCTCGGGCACGCGCGTGACCAGCGGAATCTCGGCAAAGCGCACCGCGCCGTCCTTGAGCACCGTGGCTACCATGCGCTCGCGGTTTTCCTGCTGCAGCCAGCGCAGGCACCAGTAGCGCTCCATCGTGGACTGGTGCTCGGCGTAGGCGGCGTAGGTACCCTCGAAGTCGGCCACCGCCGCCAGCAGGTCGGCGTCCTTGGGCTTGAACGGCGCCACCAGCTTGGCGGTCACGCCATGCTGGGCCACCGCGAGGATCTGCCACTGGTTGACCAGATCGACATAGCGGCGCAACGGCGAGGTGCTCCACGCATACTGCGCCACGCCCAGACCCTCGTGCGGAGCGGGATAGGTCTGCATGCGGGTGCGGTTCATGCCCCACGCCTTCTGCGTGCGGTAGATGCCCGGCACGCCGTGGTCGGCCAGCAGCTTGCCCCAGGTGCTGTTGGCCAGGATCATCAGCTCGGCGACGATCTTGTCCAGCGGCGAGCCGCGATGGCGCTGCTCGATGCGCACGCGCTCGCCGCCGTCGGGCAGCGCGTCCAGATAGAAGCTGTAGTCGGCGCGGTTGTGCGATTCCGGCCGCAGGCCGCTGGCCATGCGCGCCTTCTGGCGCTCGTCGTACAGGAAGCCGGCGAAGCGCCACAGGTGCGCCAGCGCGTCGCGGAACGGGTAGTCCCCCGTGCCTTCGGCCAGCGCGGTCTCGGTGATGACGTCTTCGAGCAGGTTGTGGCGCAGGTTGGCCGCGATATTGACCAGCTCGGCGCGGGTCTCGCTGGCGAGAATCAGCTGCGCCTCGGGATCGTAGGTGACGTACAGCGACAGCGCCGGGCACAGCCGCCCCTCCTGCAGCGTGTAGCGCTGCACCACCGGGTCCGGCAGCATCGTGATCTTGTCGCCGGGGAAATACACCGTGGACAGGCGCTGGCGCGCGATCGCGTCCAGCGCGTCGCCGCGGCGCATGCCCAGCGCGGGCGCGGCGATATGCACGCCCACGCGGATCTTGCCGCCATCGAGCGGCGTGACCGAGAGCGCATCGTCGATCTCGGTGGTGGTCACATCGTCGATCGAGAACGCCTCGACCTCGGCCACCGGCAGGTCCCCGGCGGGCTCCGGCACGGTGACCTCAGGAAAGCCGGTTCCCTTGGGGAAGCACTCGGACAGGAACTTCGCTTCGTGCAGCGCGCGCGCGCTGGCGATGCCGCCCACCGCCACCATCAGCCGCATCGGCGACATGCCCAGCGCGGTGCAGGCGGCGTCCAGCGCCTTGTATTCGAGGCTGTTCTTGTCGGGCTTGAACAGCAGTTGCAGCGCCTTGCCGCGGAACGCCTCGGGCAGCGTGCGGGCCTTGAGCTGGCTCTCGTATTCGGCCTGCACCAGCGCCTGCTGGCGCTTGCGCTCCAGCGCCGCCAGCGCGGCCTTGAGCTGGTCCTCCGGCGCGCGCTGATAGCGCCCGCGCCCCTTGCGGCGGAAATAGACGGGATTGCCATGCAGCGTCATCGCGAGCGCCGCCTGCTGGACCACGCTGGCGCCCGCGCCGTAGTACTCCGCGGCCAGGTCGCCGAAGCCGAACTCGTCTTCGGGCGCGCACTCCCACAGGAATTCCAGGTCGATGTCGGCGGACAGGCCTGCGGTCTCGTTGACCAGTTCGGCGGCCGAGGGCTGCGCGAACTGCAGCAGCACATCGCGCGACTTGACCTTGGTGCGCTTGCCCGCGGGCAGCTCCACCTGGTAAGCCTCGCCCTGCTGGGTCAGCACGGTGCCGGCGCGAATTTCGCCGCCTTCCTCGAACAGCAACTGCATGGATAGACTTTCAGAATGGCCGGGAATCGCGACCCCGGGTGCATGCGCCGCAGCGGTCGGCGCGGCATGGGGATCGGCCCGGATCAGGGACAGGATGCGAGGGCCGCCGGCTGGCGGCCAGGCCACAGATCATACCGTACCACGCCAGCGGCCGCCCCGGATCGGGCGCCACCGTGGGTACGTTCGCGCTCACAGCGACATGCCGCCGCTCGCCTCGATCGCGGCGCCATTGACGTAGCTCGCGTCGTCGCTGGCGAGGAACGCGTAGATGCTGGCGATCTCGGCCGGCTCGGCCAGACGCCGCAGCCAGCACGACGACTTCATGCCGTCGAGCACCTTCTCTGGCACGGTCTGCAGGATCTCGGTGGCGACGAAACCGGGGCACACGGCGTTGACCCGCACGCCCTTGGGGCCGAGTTCCCGCGCCCAGGTCTTGGTCATGCCGATCACGCCGAACTTGGTGGCCGCATAGTTGGTCTGGCCGAAATTGCCATACAGGCCGACCACGCTGGACGCGTTCAGGATCACCCCGCGGCCCTGCTCGGTCATGATGCCGGCCACCGCCTGGGCACAGTGGAAGACGCCCTTCAGGTTGACGTCGACCACCGCGTCGAACTGCGCCTCGGTCATCTTCGCGAGACGCGCATCCTTGGTGATGCCGGCGTTGTTGACGAGGATGTCGATGCGGCCGTGGGCGGCCACGGCGGCGGCCACCATGGCGTCCACCTCCTCCCGCCGCGTCACGTCGACCTTGAAGGCCGACACCGTGGCGCCCGCGGCGGCAAGCGTCGCCGCCGCCTCGCGCACGCGCGCTTCCTGCACGTCGCATAGCACCACGATGGCGCCCTCGGCGGCAAAGCGCTGTGCCGTGGCAAACCCGATGCCGGCCGCCGCGCCGGTGATGATGGCAACACGTCCCTGTAGTTTCATGGTGATGGTCTTTCGTGGGTGGGTTTGTCGCGGCTCTTGCGGCCGCCTGGCTGTTATTCGTGCGCTGCGAGGGGCCGTTCGCCGGGCCGCAGCGGATGGTGCTCGCGCCCCGGTCGCACCGGTATCTGCATGCCGGCCCCCAGACGCGGCGCGGCGCGCGGCGCGCGCCGGGTGGCCAGGTCCGGCAGGAACACCTCGGTCACCAGCATCAGGCCCTGGCCGCGGCGGAATACCGAGCGGCGCGCCGGCAGCATGGTTTCCCAGGCCAGTTCGCCCATGGCGGGCAGCACCCGATGCAGGCGCTGGCGCAGCGGATGGTGCGGCAGCAGCCGGGCGAACTGGAACGGCTCGCGCCGCACGCGTGGATCGACGAACAGCGCGCCGCCGAGCGGCCGGTCACCCAGGCCGCCGAGGAAAGGCCAGTCGCGTCGCGCCCGGTGCGGATACACCACGGTATGGCCGTAGACGGCGGGCACGTTGTCGCAGACGAGCAGCACATCGCGCACCAGCGCCGGCACGCGGGCGCCCAGGCCGATCTCCCGCCATTCGTCGGGCATCGGCATCTCCATCCGCTGCGACAGCCGGCTCACGCGGAACCGCGACGACGCCGCCACCAGGCGCGCGGTCAGCGAGCCGTCATCGCCGGTGATCCAGCGCCGCAGGTTGGCCGAGATATCGGTGTCGAAGGGCAGATGCCCGCTCCACTGGCAGCGGCGCACCCGCGCCGCGCTGCGTTCAGGCATCCGCGTCGTCCTTCCCGGCGGGCGCCCCGCCGACGGGATAGCCGCAGAATGCCAGCACCTCGTCCATGTAGTCGGCGAACTCCGCGATGCCGTGGTCGCTGCCCTCGATCAGCCGGATCTTCGCGCCCGGATAGGCCGCAAGCATGTCGCGGTAGTCGAGCACCTCGTCGCCGGTCGCCGCGAGCAGGTAGTAACGCTCGGGGCGCGTGATGGTGTCCACGCGCAGGTCCAGCAGCTCCTGCAGATGGTGGCGCTCGACCGTGACCGAGCCACCGCCGTGCCACAGCGGCTGCTCGCCCAGATGGCGCTCCAGATCGCGCCACGGGTGCACCGCCGGATTGAGCAGCACCGTGGGGCAGCCATGGCGCTCGCCCAGCCAGCGGGCGTAGTAGCCGCCCAGCGACGAGCCCACGATGGCCACCGACTGACCACCGGAGCGGGCCGCCGCGATGGCGGCCTCGGCCTGCGCGATGGCGCGCGCGGGCGATACATCCAGCATGGGACAGGCGTATTCGCGCCCCACGCCGAGTTCGCGCATGCGCTGCTGCATCAGCCGCGCCTTGAACGATTGCGGCGAGGAGCGGAAGCCGTGCAGGTACAACAGCATGGTGGCGTCCCGCGTCAGGCCTGCGCGGGCGCGGCCAGCGCGTCCAGCAGCTTGCCGTGCACGCCGCCGAAGCCGCCGTTGCTCATCACCAGCACATGGTCGCCGGGCCGGGCGGCCGCGCGCACGGCCTGCACCAGCGCATCGAGCTGGTCGAAGGCGGCGGCACGCTCGCCCAGCGGCGCCAGCGCCTCGGCCAGGTCCCAGCCCAGCGCGTCCTTGCCGCTGGCCGCGCCATAGCCGAAGACCTGGTCGGCCAGCGCGAGGCTCGCCGGCAACTGCGTCTTCATCACGCCCAGCTTCATCGTGTTCGAGCGCGGCTCCAGCACCGCCAGGATGCGCGCGGGTCCGACGCGCCGGCGCAGCCCTTCCAGCGTGGTCTGGATCGCGGTGGGATGGTGGGCAAAGTCGTCGTAGACGGTGATGTCGTTGACCACGCCTCGCACTTCCATGCGCCGCTTCACGTTGGCAAAGCGCGACAACGATTCGATGGCCTGCGCCGGCGGCACGCCCACATGGCGCGCGGCGGCGATGGCGGCCAGCGCGTTCATCCGGTTATGGGTGCCCTGCAGGGACCACCGCACCTGGCCCTGGACCTTGCCGTCGAACCACACATCGAAGCGGTCCAGGCCGGGGTCGCCGCCGGTGTCCCCTGCATCGCTCTCGCGCCAGTCGCCGGCGCCGAACTGCTCGACCTCGCTCCAGCAGCCTCGCTCGAGCACGCGCGCGAGGCTTTCCTCGACGCCGTTGACGATCAGCCGGCCCTGGCCGGGCACGGTGCGCACGAGGTGGTGGAACTGGGTCTCGATCGCGGCCAGGTCGGGGAAGATGTCGGCGTGGTCGTATTCGAGGTTGTTCAGGATCGCGGTGCGCGGGCGGTAGTGCACGAACTTGCTGCGCTTGTCGAAGAAGGCGGTGTCGTACTCGTCGGCCTCGATCACGAAGAAGTCCGAGTCGGTCACGCGGGCGGACAGGCCGAAGTTCTGGGGCACGCCGCCGACCAGGAAGCCGGGGTTGTAGCCGGCGTCCTCGAGGATCCACGCCAGCATCGACGTGGTGGTGGTCTTGCCGTGCGTGCCGGCCACCGCCAGCACCCACTTGCCGCGCAGCACATGTTCCCCGAGCCACTGCGGGCCGGAGACGTAGGGCAGGTTGCGGTCCAGGATGGCTTCCATCAGCGCGTTGCCGCGCGAGACCACGTTGCCGATCACGAACAGGTCCGGTTCCAGCGCCAGCTGCGCCGGGTCGAAGCCCTCGATCAGTTCGATGCCCTGCGCTTCGAGCTGGGTGCTCATGGGCGGATAGACGTTGGCGTCGCAGCCGGTCACGCGGTGCCCTGCCTGCTTGGCCAGGACGGCCAGACCGCCCATGAACGTGCCGCAGATGCCGAGGATATGGATATGCATGGAGTCGTGATGCGGAGTCGTGATGCGCGCGGGATGTGGCCGGTCCGGCGCGGCACGCGAGGCGGCGCCGCCGGATGACCGTCCCGGGCTGATAGTGGCGAACGGACAGCGGCCGATTGTACCCTCACCGCTTCCCGGAACACTTGCACGCCGGCCTCAGCGAGTATCATCCCCGCATGTCACGACGATCTTCCCTGGACCCCAGCCGCGTGCGCGGCGAAATCGCGCAGGCCGCGGCGCGCATGATTGCCGAAGACGGGGCCGACTATGCCAGCGCCAAGCGCAAGGCCGCCCGCCAACTGCTCGGCGACGTGCGCGTGGCGGGTGAATGGCTGCCCGACAACGAGGCCATCGAGGCGGAGGTGCGCGCCTACCAGGCGCTGTTCCATGCCGATACCCAGCCCCGCGTGCTGGCGCTGCTGCGGCGCCTGGCCATGCTGGCGATGGAAGACCTGGCCGCCTTCCGGCCCTATGTGACCGGCGCGGTGCTCAACGGCACCGCCACCGAACACTCCGACGTGTACCTGCAGTGCTTCTGCGACAGCCCCAAGGACGTGGCGCTGCACCTGCTCAATGCCGGCGTGGACTTCGAGACCAGCGAGACGCGCCACTTTGCCAACCGCGGCGACGTCGAGACCCTCAGCTTCCTGTGGAAGGGCCAGTGGCCGGCGCTGCGCGAAGCGCGGATGCTGGCGGGCGAGGTACGCGCCGAACTTGGCGCGCCGGTCGGCATCCATATCGCGCTGTACGACGCCGACGACGAGCGCGGCGCGGTGCGCACCGAGTCCGGCGGCCGGCCGGTACGGGCGGACCTCGCCGGCCTGCGCGGGGTGATCGCGGCAGAGCCCGCCGACGATGCCGACAACGGCTTGTTTCCGGGCGGCTGAGCCGCCCACCGTCGAAGACCCGGGCGCGGGCGCGGCCGATCCTCTATATATAGAGAGCGTCACTCGCCCCCGCGCCTCATCCTATTCCTGTACCAGATTGCTCACGCCATGACCGATCGTTCCCCACCGACAGCTCCCCTTTCGCAAGCCACCCCGGCTCCCGCCGCCCGCCGTTCGCGGCGATGGCTATGGCTTGGCGTCGCCGTGGTCGCCGTCATCGCCGGGGCGCTCGTCGGCCACTACCGGTTCTCGCCCAAGCCCGCGGCCGACGAGGCGGTGGAGAGCTTCTATCAGACCCGGCTCCCGGATCCCGCCGGGACGGAACTCGATTTCAATACGCTGCGCGGCAAGACGGTGGTGGTCAACTTCTGGGCGCCGTGGTGCGGCCCGTGCGTGGAGGAAATGCCCGAGCTGACCGCGCTGCACAAGGAATACGCGGGGCGCCAGGTGGAGTTCGTCGGCATCGGCATCGATTCGGCGAAGAATATCCAGCAATTCGTGCAAAAGATCCCCGTGTCCTATCCTTTGGCGGTAGCCGGGTTTGCCGGCACCGAGCTGTCGCGTCAGTTCGGCAATGTCGCGGGCGGACTGCCCTATACCGTGGTGATCGCGCCCGACGGCGCGGTGAGCTATCGCAAGATGGGCCGCGTGACCGGCGCGGATCTGCGGCCCGCGCTGCCCAAATCGTAAGCGGCGGCGCGTGGCAGGACGGCTTCGCGGCGCCTTCTCCGCGGAAATCGCTGCGATATGCCGTCATTTTTGACGCGCTCGGTTGGTTACCGCGCAAGAAGCCGCCAGCGCGGCGATTCCGGCCCGGACAGCCACGCGATAAAGGTATCGCGTGCTAGACAAATCCCTCTAAGCTACGGTAACCTCCGCGCAATTTCGTTGAAACGGTCGAGCAATCGTGGCTGAAACCCGTCCAAGTCCTGGCTCCGCCCCCCGCCGACAGGTGCTGGTCCTGCACGGACCCAACCTGAATCTGCTGGGCACCCGCGAGCCACAGACCTACGGGCATACCACGCTGGCCGACATCGACGCCGCGCTCGCGGCGCGCGCCGCCGAGGCTGGCATCGGACTCGCTACGTTCCAGTCCAACCACGAAGGCGCGCTCGTCGACCGCATCCAGGCCGCGCGCACCGAGGGGGTGGATTTCATCGTCATCAACCCCGCCGCCTATACGCATACCAGCGTGGCGATCCGCGACGCGCTGGCGGCGGTGGCGATTCCCTTCGTCGAAGTACATCTGTCGAATGTGCATCGCCGGGAAGATTTTCGTCACCGCTCCTACTTTTCCGATCTGGCGGTGGGCGTGATCTGCGGCCTCGGCTGGCAGGGCTATCTGCTGGCGCTGGACTATGTCCTGCGCCAGGAGCAGGGCCCGCCGGCAGGCTAGGACCGCTGCCGACACCGCCGTTTCTCTGGCAGACAGCATGGCGCGCGCCAGCCCGCGCACCCGCTCCGTGACCGCACGGGGCCGGGACGCAGGGCCGGCCGCAACGATTTTTTCCGTCACCGGCCGCTGGACCGGCGGTGCATGGCAACACGATTCAGGAGGATAGAAGATGGACTTGCGCAAGCTGAAGACGCTGATCGACCTGGTGGCCGAGTCCGGCATCTCGGAGCTCGAAGTCACCGAGGGCGAAGGCAAGGTGCGCATCGTCAAGGCACCGCCGCAGGTGATGGCCGCCCCGATGGCCGTGCAGCAGATGCCGGCCATCGCCGCCGCCCCCGCGGCCGCGATGGCGCCCGCCGCCGCAGCGCCCGCCGAAGTGGTGGAGCCTCAGGCGCCGAGCGGCCACGTGGTCACCTCGCCGATGGTGGGCACCTTCTATCGCGCGCCGTCGCCGGGCGCCGCCGCCTTCGTCAATGTGGGCGACACCGTCAAGGAAGGCCAGACCGTCTGCATCATCGAGGCGATGAAGCTGCTCAACGAGATCGAGTCCGACAAGGCCGGCGTCATCAAGGAAATCCTGGTCGAGAACGGCCAGGCGGTGGAATACGGCCAACCCCTCTTTGTCATCGGCTGAACCCGAGCGCCATGCCATGCCGCACGCCGACGTCGCCTTGCCGGCCGGCGTGCCAGTCCGCGCCCCAGGGCGCGTTCTGCGTTCCGGATCCGGCGCCGCGCGCATCGCGCGGCGCGTCCGGCCTGCTCCTCGCAGAGAGACACTATGTTTGAAAAAATACTGATCGCGAACCGGGGCGAAATCGCCCTTCGCATCCAGCGCGCATGCCGCGAGCTGGGCATCAAGACGGTGGTGGTCTATTCCGAAGCGGACAAGGAAGCCAAGTACGTCAAGTTGGCCGACGAAGCCGTCTGTATCGGCCCGGCGCCGTCCCCGCAGTCCTACCTGAACATGCCGGCGCTGATTTCCGCGGCGGAGGTCACCGACGCCCAGGCCATCCACCCCGGCTATGGCTTCCTGTCCGAAAACTCGGACTTCGCCGAGCGCGTCGAGAAGTCCGGCTTCGTCTTCATCGGCCCCAGCCCCGACTGCATCCGGCTGATGGGCGACAAGGTGTCGGCCAAGCAGGCAATGATCAAGTCCGGCGTGCCGTGCGTGCCGGGCTCCGAAGGCGCGCTGCCCGAAGATCCGAAGGAGATCCTGGCGACCGCCCGTCGTGTCGGCTATCCGGTCATCATCAAGGCCGCCGGCGGCGGCGGCGGCCGCGGCATGCGCGTGGTGCACACCGAGGCGGCGCTGATCAACGCGGTCAACATGACGCGCGAGGAAGCCGGCCGTGCCTTCGGCAATCCCGAGGTCTACATGGAGAAGTTCCTGGAGAATCCGCGCCACGTGGAAATCCAGATCCTCGCCGACCAGCATCGCCAGGCGATCTGGCTGGGCGAGCGTGACTGCTCGATGCAGCGCCGCCACCAGAAGGTCATCGAGGAAGCACCGGCGCCGCATATCCCGCGCCGCCTGATCGAGCGCATCGGAGACCGCTGCGCCGAGGCGTGCAAGAAGATCGGCTACCGCGGTGCCGGCACCTTCGAATTCCTGTACGAGAACAACGAGTTCTATTTCATCGAAATGAACACGCGCGTGCAGGTCGAGCATCCGGTGACCGAGATGATCACCGGCATCGACATCGTGCAGGAGCAGATCCGCATCGCCTTCGGCGAGAAGCTGCGCTACCGCCAGAAGGACGTGCAGCTGCGCGGCCATGCGATCGAATGCCGGATCAACGCCGAGGATCCGTTCAAGTTCACGCCGTCGCCCGGCCGCATCACGGCATGGCACATGCCGGGCGGCCCCGGCGTGCGCGTGGACTCGCACGCGTATGATGGTTACTTCGTGCCGCCCAACTACGATTCGATGATCGGCAAGCTGATCACCTACGGCGCCACCCGCGAGCAGGCGATCGCCCGCATGCGCATCGCGCTGTCGGAGATGGTGGTGGACGGCATCCAGACCAACGTGCCGCTGCACCGCGAGCTGATGCTGGACGCGAACTTCGTCGAAGGCGGCACCAGCATCCACTATCTGGAGCACCGGCTGGCCCAGAAGACGGTGGCCAAGGGCGGCAAGGTCTGAGCCCTGGCCCGCCGGCCGGGCACGAGGAACGCCGCCCGCCCCTTGCGGCGGCGGCCAAGCAAGGACTGTCCGTGGCATTTCAGGAATGTGTGATCGTCATCGCGCAGGACCAGGCCGAAGCCTGGTCCGACGCGCTGTTCGACCTGGGGGCGCTGTCGGTATCGGTGGAGGATGCCGACGCCGATACGCCCGATGAACAACCGCTGTTCGGCGAGCCCGGCATGGAGCCGACGCGCCTCGCGTGGAATCACTCGCGCGTGGTGGCCCTGTTCGACGACAGCGCCGACCCCGCGCTGGCGGTCGCCGCCGCGGCCAACGCGCTCGGCATGGACCCCTCGCCGGCCTACGAGCTGCGCGCGGTCGAGGACCAGGACTGGGTGCGGCTGACGCAATCGCAGTTCGAGCCCATCCGCATCGGCGAGCGCATCTGGGTGGTGCCGTCGTGGCACGACGCCCCCGAGCCAGACGCCGTGGTGCTGGAGCTGGACCCCGGCCTCGCCTTTGGCACCGGCAGCCATCCCACCACGCGGCTTTGCATGCAGTGGCTGGAACAGAATGTGAAGGCCGGCGAGACCGTGCTGGACTATGGCTGCGGCTCCGGCATCCTGGCCATCGTCGCCCGCAAGCTCGGCGCGGGCCCGACCGTCGGCATCGATATCGATCCCAATGCCGTCGAAGCGTCGCGCTACAACGCCGAACGCAACGGTGTGCAGGCCACCTTCGCGCTGCCCGGCCCCGCCTCCGACCAGAGCTACGACCTGGTCGTGGCCAATATCCTGTCGAACCCCCTGAAGCTGATGGCCGCGATGCTCAGCGCGCGCGTGCGGCCCGGCGGCCGGCTGGTGCTGTCCGGCGTGCTGGAACGGCAGGCCGACGAGGTGGCCGCGGCCTATGCGCCGTGGCTGCCGCTGTCGGTATGGCGCAGCGACGAAGGGTGGGTATGCCTGCACGGCACCCGCGCGGATAGCGCCGCGTAAGGCATGGCGATGGGCGCCACCCGGCTCGTCACGCGCTGTCCGGCATGCCGCACCGCATTCCGCGTGGTGGCGGACCAGCTGCGCCTGCGCCAGGGCCTGGTGCGCTGCGGACATTGCGATACCGTCTTCGATGCGCGCGACCATCTGATCGAAGTGCCGGTGACACCGGCCGATGGCGCCAGCGCCGCGGCCGCGCCCGCGGTCGCGCCGGCCGCTCCCCCGTCCTTGCCAGCCTCGCCGCCCTCGCCTTCGCCCGCGACCGTGAGGGAAACTGGGGCCTCCGCTCCGCTTTCCGCGGACGACGGAGACGACGGCAAGGCCGACGAGGACCAAGGCAAAGACCAAGACAAGGAGCACGACACGGACGACGACGAGCAGCGTCTGCCCGTGTGGTCGCGCGAACTGGAGGCCGGCTACGACGTTCCCGCGCTCGACGCTCCGACGGTCATGATGTTCGACGACGCCGACTTTCCCGCACGCACGCCGGTTCCGGATCGCGACGCCGATTGGGCAGCGCGCACTGCGGACGCCGCGGGCACGGCGGCCCGCGACGGCGAGCCCGGGCAGAACGGCGACGTCCCGAACGAAGACCGGGACGACGGTGACGGCGGGCACGACGAGAACGCTAAGGACGGAGCGCACGGCGACGAGCCCATCGCGACCTTCGTTCCCGGCGTGATCGAGGACGATGCCGGCGACGAGCCCACGCAGCGCGATGAGGGCGACGAAGACGACAAGGGCGCCGAGCGTGAAGGCCCCGAAGAACGCGAAGAGCCCGCAGCGCCCGCCGGCAGCGGGCCGTCCCCCTCCGCCTCCGCCTCCGCGCCGGTCTCCCACAGCGCCGGCGGCTATCTGCGCGCGCCGGCGCAGGACACGGTGCTCGATACGGACCGCGTCGATCCCATCGCTGGCGCGACGGCCGCCGCGGTGGCCCGCGAACAGACCACGCGCAAGTGGGTCCGGCAGGACGTCCCCGCCGATCCCGCTCCCGCTTCCGCACGGCTGGCCGCCGGCCGGTTCTCCCCCGATTTCCTGCGCCACGGCCATCCGGGTGAAGTCCGCACGCCGCAGGCCAGAGCTGCCGATGGCCGGCGGCGCCGCGCCATCGCGCTGCGCGTCGCGCTGGTGCTGCTGGTGCTGGCCGCGATCCTCGCGGGCGTCCACCTGGCCCGCGGCGAACTCGCCGGCCGCTTCCCGGGGCTGCGCCCGGCGCTGGAGGCGGCCTGCGCCCCGCTGGGGTGCGCGGTACCGCCCTGGCGCGACATCGATGCGCTGCGCATCGAGAGCTCGCAGCTGCAGAAGCTGGACGACCAGGGCGACGAATACCAGCTGTCGGTGGCGCTGCGCAACCATGGCGCCGCCGTGGTGGCCCTGCCCGCGATCGAGCTGGTGCTGACCGACCTGCAGGACGATCTGCTGCTGCGCCGCGTGCTGCAGCCGGCCGACTATCTGCAGCCTGCCGAGCGGGCGCTGGCCCGCCAGGGCCTGGCGGCGAACACCGAGCTGCCGGTTCGGGTACGATTCCGGACGCCGGACAGCGCGGCGAACTACCGCGTGCTGATCTACTACCCCTGATCCCGGCCCGATCATCTTCGTGCGGCGCCCCCCCGTCCGTCCCGGACCGGCCCGAGTCCGCACGACAACCCTAGGAGCAACCATGAGCAATGTGACCCTCGGCGGCAACCCCATCGAAGTGGCCGGCAAGTTTCCCCAGGCGGGCGACAAGGCGGCGGATTTCTCGCTGGTCGGCAAGGACCTGAAGGACGTGACGCTGTCCAGCTTCGCCGGCAAGCGCAAGGTGCTCAATATCGTCCCGAGCCTGGACACGCCGGTCTGCCAGGCCTCCGCCCGCAAGTTCAATGAAGCGGCCAGCACGCTGCCCAATACCGTGGTGCTGACCATCTCGGCGGACCTGCCGTTCGCGATGGGCCGCTTCTGCACGGCAGAGGGCCTGGCCAACGTGGTGCCGCTGTCGCTGATGCGCGGTGCCGAGTTCAAGGGCAACTACGGCGTCGATATCAAGACCGGCCCGCTGGCGGGCGCCACCGCGCGCGCCGTGGTGGTGCTGGACGAGAACGACACCGTCAAGTACAGCGAGCTGGTCGGCGAGATCAAGAACGAGCCGAACTACGACGCCGCGCTGGCCGCGCTGAAGTAAGCGCGGCGCGCAAGCGCCCGCGGCCATCCGCATCGCGCGGGTGGCCGTTTTTTCATGGCAGCCCGGCGCGCCACCGAAGCGCGCCGCGACGCTGTCGCACGACCCGCCGCCCGCCGGCGGCAAGACCTTGGAGAAAGCATGGCCAGCCTGATTTGCGGTTCCGTCGCCTACGACACCATCATGACGTTCGAGGGACGCTTCCGCGAACACATCCTGCCGGACCAGATCCACATGCTCAATGTGTCCTTCCTGGTGCCCGGCATGCGTCGCGAATTCGGCGGCTGCGCCGGCAATATCGCCTACAGCCTGAAGCTGCTGGGGGGCGATCCCATCGTCATGGCCACGGTCGGCATCGACGCCGAGCCGTACCTGCAATACCTGCGCGCACTGGACATCACCACCGAGCATATCCGCACCCTGCCGGACACCTTCACCGCCCAGGCCATGATCACCACCGATCTGGAGAACAACCAGATCACCGCCTTCCATCCGGGCGCGATGAACCAGTCGCAGCTCTCGCACGTGCAGGACGCGCTCAAGGGCCCGAACCCGCCGAGCCTGGGCATCGTCGCGCCGGACAGCCGCGAAGGCATGCTGCACCACGCCCGCCAGTTCGCCGAGGCCGGCGTGCCGTTCATCTTCGACCTGGGCCAGGCCATGCCGTTGTTTCAGGGTGAAGACCTGAGGCAGTTCGTCGAACTCGCCAGCTACGTGACGGTCAATGACTATGAAGCGCAGGTGCTGCTGTCCCGCACGGGCTGGAGCGCCGCCGACATCGCCGGCCGGGTCCGCGCCTATATCGTGACCCACGGCGAACGCGGCGCGAGCATCTTCGCCGATGAGCGGCAGTACAATATTCCCGCGGTGCAACCGGACCGGATCGTCGATCCGACCGGATGCGGCGACGCCTTCCGGGGCGGCCTGCTGTACGGCATCGAGCAGGGACTGGACTGGGAAACCACCGGGCGGCTCGCCAGCCTGATGGGCTCGATCAAGATCGCGCACCAGGGGCCGCAGAACCACCGCCTCACGCGCGAGCAGATCGGCGAGCGATTCGAGTCCGCGTTCGGCTACCGCTACGCCTAACCATTCTCGGGAACCACCATGAACACCCTGATCCGTATCGGCGGCGTCGCCATCCTCGCAGCCGCGAGCCTCGTGGCGGGCTGCTCCACGCAGTCGAACTCCTCCAGCATCTATTCGCCGGGTCAGGCGCAGCGCGAGCAGACGCTGCGCTACGGCGTGGTGGAGAGCGTGCGCGAGGTCATGATCCAGCATGACCAGACCGGGGTGGGCACCATCGCGGGCGGCGCGCTCGGCGGCGTCGCGGCCGGCAGCACCATCGGCAGCGGCAGCGGCTCGGTGGCGGCCGGCATTCTCGGCGCGGTGCTAGGCGGCATCGCCGGCAGCGCGACCGAGAATCGCATCAACCAGCGTCGCGGCCTGGAGATCACCGTGCGCCTGGACAACGGCGAGATGCGCGCGATCACGCAGGACGCCGACGAAGCCTTCCGCCCCGGCGAGCGCGTGCGCCTGCTGTCCTCGGGCGGGGTCACCCGGGTCACGCATTGACGCGCTGACGTCGCGCGTTCGCCGGCGAAACGCCGCGCCCTTTTTGGGGTGCGGCGTTTTTTGTTTGGGGTGCTGGGGTCCGTGGCTTCGGCGGGCGATCACCCTCACCCCGGCCCTCTCCCGCCAGCGGGAGCGAACACCGTTGGTCTGCTCCCCTCTCCCGCACGCGGGAGAGGGGCCGGGGGTGAGGGTGACGGCCCGCCGAAGCCGACAAGACCGATCGACCAAAACAAAAAACCCGCCGAGGCTTGCGCCGTCGGCGGGTTGGCGAGACTGGCGTCCCGCGGACCGGATACCACGTATCCGGTCATGGGGGCACGGCATGCGTGCCCTGGCGATGCCCTGCTGAGGACGTAATGCGCGGCTCCGGAGCGGCGCGATTACGGACGGTTGCCCGTCGGGAACGGCCAGGCTGCGGCCGGGCTCAGCGTCGTCTTTGCGGCTGCGGGAGCAGCGGCAGGAGCGGCGGCGGGCTTCGGTGCGGGGGCTGCCTTCTTGGCGGTCGCCTTCTTGGCAGGAGCTGCCTTCTTGGCGGGCGCGGCCTTCTTCGCAGGCGCCTTCTTGGCAGCGGCCTTCTTGGCGGGGGCCTTCTTCGCAGCAGCCTTCTTGGCCGGTGCCGCCTTCTTGGCGGGGGCCTTCTTCGCTGCGGCCTTCTTGGCCGGTGCCGCCTTCTTGGCGGTGACCTTCTTCGCTGCTGCCTTCTTGGCCGGTGCCGCCTTCTTCGCGGTGACCTTCTTGGCCGCTGCCTTCTTGGCCGGTGCCGCCTTCTTCGCGGTTACCTTCTTCGCTGCTGCCTTCTTGGCGGGAGCGGCCTTCTTGGCCGGTGCGGCCTTCTTCGCCGTGACCTTCTTCGCCGCTACCTTCTTCACTGCAGCCTTCTTGGCCGGTGCAGCCTTCTTGGCCGGTGCTGCCTTCTTGGCGGCGGCCTTCTTGGCGGGAGCAGCCTTCTTGGCCGCAGGTTTCTTCTTCGCAGTCGTTGCCATGGATAACTCCTTCACTTGAGCGTGAATATCGAATACCTAAGTGGGCAACCCGACCGGCCCGAGGCGCGAACCTGCATTGCGACCCCAGCCGAGCGAGCGATTCATCGGCGCACGACGTACTGGCTGTCGCACGCTAATGAATTCGGTGGCAGGCGCATTGCCGATGGCAATGCAATCGCGGCCCGGCGCGGCGCGCATTCGCGCCGCGGACGCGCGCCGCGTCCTGAAAAATTCGATCCGCGCATCCCGTTCATCGTGACGGCGCGCGACATGCAACCTGGAGTTATCTGACGGCAAGCCTGCGCAGCGAGCGAGTTCTCGCGCACGGCGGACGTCAATCGTTTGGAGGTAGCCAGCCCATCCCTTAGCTTGGCCACAGGACACTGCACGCGTTGTAAGAAGCCAGCCCGGCTTGTTCTGCGTCAAAGTTCTAGTGCTCCTCGGCTACCTGCATCACTGCATCGAATCGCGTTGCGCTTTGTTCAAGTTCATCGTTCAGCAACGACGCTTCCATGCAATGAAGTAAGACTCTTGTCAAGGCGAATCATAATTCGTTTGGTCAACGATGTTAAGAAAAAAGTTCAAAAAAAACGGGGCGTCAACGCGTCGACTTCGATGCTGTGTTTGGCATCGTGTTCGCATCGATACGAGACGCTGTTGCGCATCTGTTTTTCGCCCGATCGCCAGACGCGATTCGATGCCTGCGAGAGCGTGTCGACGACCTGCGATCGCACGCATCGACACCCCCTCCGATGCGCGTTTCGGCATCGCACACGGCACCGTCTCGCGACGCGTTCGCACACGCTTGCACAACGCTCGCATACCCCGCATGCGAGCGCATCGGCGCACCGCCCGTCTGCCCGAAACCCGCATGAAACAAGGCATCGCGGGAAGTGCCCCGCGCTCGTGCGCTACCGCGCGCGCGCCTGCCGCGAGCGTCGAGCCGTCTCGATGCGAGCCCGCGCGACCGCGTTCGTCGGCCCACCATCGAGGCCCTTTGTCAGCGATGCGCCGACGCGCGATCGCATCGTGGCGCGGTCCGGCTGCGCGCTCGTCGCGAGGCAAGGAAGACGCGCATCGCGATGACTCGCTTCGACGCGATGCGCGTCGATGAAGTGATGCGCCGACGCAACGCTTGATCGCGTTGCGCATCGACTCGATGCCATCACCATCGCACGCGAGCATGCGATGCGGGCAACGAGCATCCATGCGCGGACCGCATGCGGACATGCGCAGATATCGTTTCCGCGCCGCGATGCGGTCCCTCTACCATCGTCCATCCCCTGCCGTGCCGGCATCCACCGGCAGCGCGCAGCCGGTCGTGAACACCCCAAGGAGGAAACCCATGCCAGCAAGCGCCGCCTATCCAGAAGCGCTACCTGTCGTCCATGCCAGCCAGCGCCGGCGCGCGATCATCGCCACGGTGATCGGCAACGGCCTCGAATGGTTCGACTTCACCGTCTACAGCTTCTTCGCCGTCATCATCGCCAAGCTGTTCTTTCCCACCGACAACGAGCTGACCTCGCTGCTGCTCGCGGTGGCCACCTTCGGGGTTGGCTTCTTCATGCGGCCGGTCGGCGGCATCATCCTCGGCGTCTACGCCGACCGCGTGGGCCGCAAGGCGGCGCTGTCGCTGACCATCCTGCTGATGGCGCTGGGCACCACGATCATCGGCCTCGCGCCCACCTACGAGCAGATCGGCCTGTTCGCCCCGCTGCTGATCGTGATCGCCCGGCTGATGCAGGGTTTCTCCGCGGGCGGCGAGATGGGCGGCGCCACCGCCTTCCTGACCGAATACGCACCGGCCCGCCAGCGCGCCTACTACTCGAGCTGGATCCAGGCCAGCATCGGCGTGGCGGTGCTGCTCGGCGCGGCGGTGGGCACGTTCGTGACCAGCTCGCTGTCGACCGAGGCGCTGCATAGCTGGGGATGGCGCCTGCCGTTCCTGCTGGGCATCATCATCGGCCCGGTGGGCTACTACATCCGCCATCACCTGGACGAGACGCCGACCTTCCGCGACGAGACCGAGCGCTCCGATTCGCCGCTGTCGGAAGTCCTGCGGGAATACCCGCGGGAGACCGCCGCCAGCTTCTCGATGGTGATCCTGTGGACGGTGTGTACCTACGTGCTGCTGTTCTATATGCCGACGTACGCGGTGAAGGTGCTCAAGGTGCCGCAGGCGGACGGCTTTATCGCCGGCATGGCGGGGGGTCTGGCCATCATGGTGTTCTCGCCGCTGGTGGGCCTGCTGGCCGACCGCATCGGCCGCCGCGTGCTGCTGTCCGGTTCGGCGCTGCTGATCCTGGTGCTGGCCTATCCGATGTTCGTCTATATCAACCAGGCGCCGGGCCTGACCACGCTGCTGGTGTTCCAGCTCGTGTTCGGCGTGCTGATCGCCACCTATACCGGCCCCATCCTCGCCGCCTTCTCGGAACTGTTCCCGGCCAAGGTGCTGTCCACCGGCCTGTCGGTGGCCTACAACCTGGCGGTGACCATCTTCGGCGGCTTCGCGTCCTTCATCATCACCTGGCTGATCGCCGCCACGGGCAACAGCATGGCCCCCGCGTTCTACGTGATGATCGCGGCCGCCATCAGCCTGGTCGGTACCCGCTTCGTGCGCGAACCCAGCTATCTCCAACGACACTGATATGACTCGCATCCTTATCTCGGGCGGCAACGTCCTGGACCCGGCACAGGGCAAGATGCTGCCCCGCCATGACGTGCTGATCGACGGCGACCGCATCGTCCAGGTGTCCGCCACGCCCATCGACGCGCCGGATGCCCAGCGCATCGACGCCGGCGGCAAGACGGTGATGCCCGGCCTGATCGACTGCCATGTGCACGTGCTCGCGTCGCTCGCCAATCTCGGCCTCAACGCCGTGCAGCCCAATGTGCTGGTGGCGATCCGCGCGCTTCCGATCCTCAAGGCGATGCTCTCGCGCGGCTTCACCACGGTGCGCGACGCCGGCGGCGCGGACTGGGGCCTGTCGCAGGCGGTGGCCACCGGGCTGGTGCCCGGCCCGCGCATCTTCCCGTCGGGCAAGGCGCTGTCGCAGACCGGCGGCCACGGCGACTTCCGCCCGCGGTCCGACGTGCTGGAGCCGTGCTCGTGCGCCTTCCGCGCCGGCGCCATCGGCCGCGTGGTCGACGGTGTCGACGCCGTGCGGCTGGCGGTGCGCGAGGAGATCCAGAAGGGCGCCACGCAGATCAAGATCATGGCCTCGGGCGGCGTGGCATCGCCCACCGACCCCATCGGCAACACGCAGTACAGCGAGGACGAGATCCGCGCGATCGTGGCCGAGGCCGAGGCGGCCCAGACCTATGTGATGGCGCACGCCTACACGCCGCGCGCCATCATCCGCGCGGTGCGCTGCGGCGTGCGGACCATCGAACACGGCAACCTGGTGGACCGGGAAGCGGCCGAGGTCATGCGCAAGCATGGCGCCTTCGTCGTGCCCACGCTGGTGACCTACGACGCGCTCGCCCGCGACGGCGCGCGGCTGGGCCTGCCGGCCGACTCGGTGGCCAAGATCGAGACCGTGCGCCAGGCCGGCCGCGACTCGCTGCGCATCTATGCCGAGGCCGGCGTGCCGATGGGCTTCGGCTCCGACCTGCTGGGCGAGATGCACGACTACCAGCTCGACGAGTTCCGCATCCGTGCCGAGATGCTGGGCAACCTGGAGGCGATCCGCTCGGCCACCACCATCGCCGCCACCATCCTGCAGCGCGACGGCGAACTGGGCACGGTGGCCGCCGGCGCGCTGGCCGACGTGCTGGTGGTCGACGGCGATCCGCTGGCCGACATCGGCGTGCTGACGGGCCAGGGCGAACGCATCGACGTGGTCGTGCAGAACGGCCGCGTGCACCGGCGCGCCGCCTGAACGCTGCGCACGCGGCGGTCGCGACCGTCTATCATGGCGGCTCCATCGCTTCCCCCGCGTGCGTCATGCGCATTTCCCCCCTGCCTCCCCTGCCCTGCCTGGTCGCCTTCGAGGCCGCCATGCGCCAGGGCAGCTTCACCCGTGCCGCCGCCGAACTGCACCTCACGCAGAGCGCCATCAGCCGGCAGGTAGCCCAGCTCGAACGCTTCCTCGGCAAGAAACTGTTCGTGCGCGAGCCGCGCGCGTTGCGGCTGACCGTCAGCGGCCAGCGCTATGCCGAGCAGGTCCAGCGGCTGCTGGTCGGCTGCGCCGAGGCCACCGAAGAGGTGATGAAGCGCAAGGGCCCGACCGAGCTGACGGTGGCCTGCTCGTCCGGCGTGGCGGTGCTGTGGCTGACGCCGCGGCTGGCGCGTTTCCGCGCCGCCCATCCCGACTACCACCTGCGCCTGATCGTCAACGACAGCCTGGCCTCGCTGTCCGATACCGAGTTCGACATCGGCATGTACTACCTGCGCGGCGGACCGCCGCCGGGACTGTCGGCGCGCCGGCTCTACGACGAGGAAGTGTTCCCTGTTTGCGCGCCGCACTATCTGAATGGGCGCAGGCTGCGGCCCGCCGACCTGCCGGGCGAAACGCTGTTGATGCTCGAGGACGGCCAGCGCCAGTGGATGTCGTGGCAAACCTGGCTTGCCCACAACGGAGTGCCGGACGCGCGGTCCGCGAACGCCATGGTGGCCAACCAGTACCCGATCCTGCTGCAGCTGGCGATGGAGGGCCAGGGCATCGCGCTGGCCTGGCGCCATATGATCGACGCCTGCCTGCGCGAGGGGCTGCTGGTGCGCGCCTGCGACGCGGCGGCCAGCCTGGGCGGCGGCTACTACGCGCTGTGGCCGCAGGACCGGGTCGAGACAGCGTCCGCGCGCGCGTTCCGCAACTGGCTGGTGCGGCAGAGCGCGGCGGAAGGCTGACGCCTCTCAGCCGAACTGCGCGGCCAGGGCTTCCCGCGCCTGCCCGATCAGGGCGGACTCGCCGCGCCGGGGCGGCAGCAGGCAGAACTCCACCGGCGGCAGCGCCGGCAGCCGCCGCGCCGCCGCGGCGCGCCCGTCCAGCCGCGCGATGCCCGGCCCGATCGCCGATTCGTTCAGGCACGACACGCCCAGCCCCGCCGCCAGCGCCAGCTGCAAGCCGGCCACTCCCGACGCCGAATGCGCCATCACATGCGGCACGCGCGAGCGCGTCAGCGCCTGCACCACGTACTGGTGCAGCGAACAGGTATCCGGCAGCAGCACCATCGGCAACGGTGACGGCATGGCGTCGGCCTCGCCCTGCGCCGCGACCCACGCCAGTGCCTCGCGGCGCAACGCGATGCCGCGCGCCGCTGGCCCCCCGCCTCGCTTGCCCACGATGCGCATGGTCAGGCCGATATCGAACTGGTCCATGGCATCCGCGGCCTCGATCGCCGCGCTCTTCATGACGGTCACGTGCAGGCGCAGATAGGGATAGTGTTCGCGCAGGCGCCGCAGCATGCCGGCGATCTCGCCCGGCCGGTAGTAGTCGGTGATGGCCAGGCGCAGCTCTCCTTCCAGCGCATGCCCCCGCAGGTCCTGCAGCGCGACCGCGCTCAGGTCCAGGATGCGGCGCGCGTACTCGAGCAGGCGCAGCCCCGCCGCGGTGGGCACCGCCCCCTTCTTGCCGCGCGTGAGCAGCGGCACGCCGGCGCGCTCCTCCAGCTTGCGCAGCTGTTCGCTGACCGACGACTGGGACAGGTACAGCCGCGGCGCCGCCGCCGACAGGCTGCCGCTGTCGGCCACCACGACAAGGGTGCGCAGCTGGTCGAGGTCGAATCCACGCATGGCTTTGTTTCGCTTTATCCGATGGTTGGCATCGGAACTTCCCGCTTTTCCGATGGCTGATGGCAGCTTAGCATGGCTTCACCGGATGGCAATCCGCCGCCGTCGACCAGGAGGAAAGACCATGCCACACATCAATCTGCAGATCTCCGGCAAGCCCGATGCCGCGCTGACCGAACGCGCCGCCGGCGCGGTGGCCGCGCTGACCGAGAGCGTACTGGGCAAGCGCCCGGAACTGATCGCCATCACCGTCCAGTACATCGAGCGGGAGGCATGGATCATCGCCGGCAAGCCGCTGTCCGCGCGCGGCCGCAACGCCTTCCATCTCGATATCAGCGTGACCGACGAGACCAACACCAAGGTCGAGAAGGCGCGCTACCTGCAAGCCGTGTACCAGGCGCTGTCGGAGCTGATCGGCGATGTGCACCCTTGCTCCTATATCCACGTGATCGACGCCCGCGCCGCGGCGTATGGCTATGGCGGCCAGACCCAGGAATACCGCTACCAGCACGCGCAATAGCGAGGCAGCGGTAGCGGGCGCCTTGAGCTTCGCCCACCGATTCGCTACGGTGATGGGGTGGCCGGGCAGTGTCGTGCGGCCGCCCCGTCCCGCCAACCGCTCGATACCGGAAACCATCCCATGAAGCTCGTGCAACTGCCCTCGGGCGAACGCGTACCCGCCCTCGGCATGGGCACCTGGAACCTCGGCGACGATCCCGCCGTGCGCGACGAGGAGATCGCCACGCTGCGGCTGGGCCTGGACCTGGGGCTGCGCCTGATCGACACCGCCGAGATGTATGGCGAAGGGCGCGCCGAGCGCCTGGTCGGCGAGGCCATCGCGGGCCGGCGCGACGAGGCGTTCCTGGTGAGCAAGGTCTATCCGCACAACGCCGGCCGCCGCGATGCGGTGACGGCGTGCGAGCAGAGCCTGCGGCGCCTGGGCACGGACCGCATCGATCTGTATCTGCTGCACTGGCGCGGCACGGTGCCGCTGGCGGAGACGCTCGAAGCCTTTCTCGCGCTGCAGCAGGCGGGGAAGATCCGCCATTTCGGCGTGAGCAATCTGGACCTGGACGATATGCGCGAGCTGTGGTCGCTGCCCGGCGGAGACCAGGTCCAGACCAATCAGGTGCTCTACAACCTCGGACGCCGCGGCATCGAATGGGACCTGCTGCCGTGGCTGCGCGGGCTGCGGATTCCGGTGATGGCGTATTCCCCGATCGAGCAGGCCAGGCTCGCGCGGCATCCGCAGCTGGCCGCCTTCGCCGCCCGGCACGGCATGACGGCGACCCAGGCGGCGCTCGCCTGGCTGCTGGCGCAGGAGGACGTCATCGCCATTCCCAAGACCGCGCGGCCGGAACGACTGCGCCGCAACGCCGTGGCCGCGAGCCGGGCGCTGTCGCCCGAGCAGCTGGCGGAACTGGACCAGCTGTTCCCGCCGCCGCGCGGGCCCAGCCCGCTGGAAATGCTCTGATGCGCGGCGCGGCCTAGCGCGCCCCGTCCGCGGGCCGCCGGGCCGGCCCGATCGGCAGCGGCGCGCCGCTCTTGACCTCGCGCAGCACGATGCTGGAACGGATGCCGGTCACGCCGGGCAGCCGGAACACGATGTTGTGCAGAAAGTCGTCGTAGGCGCGGATATCGGGCGTCAGTACCTTGATGAGGTAGTCGGCCTGCCCCGTGGTGCTGTAGCACTCCACGATCGCCGGGCAGGCGCGCACGGCCGCCTCGAATTCCTCCACCACCGTCTCGCTGTGCCGCGCCAGGTTGATCTCGGCCAGCACGCAGTTCGACAGGCCCACCCGCTCGCGGTCGACCCACACCGTGTAGTTGCGGATCACGCCCGCCTCTTCCATCGCCTTGAGCCGCTTCCAGCAGGGCGTGACCGACAGCCCCACCGCCGCGGACAACTGCTGCAGCGACTGCCGCGCGTCGCGCTGCAATTCGGCAAGGATGCGGCGGGCGTAGTCGTCGAGCAACTCGTCTCTTCTCATGTGCGTCGCTTTTGCGTAAAGGTTTTCTCCAATCTAGCCAATCGGGAGAACAACGAGAAAGCAATTTCTCGACGCGGATACCTACCATTGACGCACGCCCGTCCCCGCGGGCCGCACGCATCAGCCAGAACGGATCGGGCCGGCCGACGCGCCCGCCGCACAGGAGACGCCGATGGATGCCCCCACCGCGCTGCTGGACTACCAGCTTTCGGACAACCTGCGCGCCCCGGGCGGCCAGGTCTTCCTGTCGGGCACACAGGCGCTGGTCCGCCTGGTACTGGAGCAGGCGCGCATGGACAGCGCGCGCGGGCTGGCGACCGGCGGCTTCGTCAGCGGCTATCGGGGCTCGCCGCTGGGCATGGTGGACCAGGCCATGTGGCGCGCCGGCGCGCTGCTGCAGGACGCCGGCGTGCGCTTCGTGCCGGCCATCAACGAAGAACTGGCGGCCACCGCGGTGCTGGGCACGCAGCAGGTCGAACGCGACCCCGCGCGCACGGTCTGCGGGGTCTTCAGCCTCTGGTATGGCAAGGGCCCGGGGGTGGACCGGGCAGGCGACGCCCTCAAGCACGGCAACGCCTACGGCAGTTCGCCGCACGGCGGGGTCCTGGTCGTGGCGGGCGACGACCACGGCTGCGTGTCCTCGTCGATGTCCCACCAGAGCGGGCTGGCGATGCAGGCGTGGTCGATGCCGGTACTCGCGCCGGCCGACGTGGCCGAAACACTCGAATTCGGGCTCTACGGCTGGGCGCTGTCGCGCTACTCCGGCAACTGGGTCGGGCTGACCACGCCGTCGGAGGTCATCGAGAGCGCCACCACCGTGGATCTGGACCGGCTCCACGCCCGCGCCGCCCGCTGGCGCGACGCCGATGCGGTACGGGCGGCCGGCGGCCACGCGCCCCCCGCGGACGGCCTGCACTACCGCTGGCCCGACCTGCCCTCGCCGCGCATCGAAATCCGGCTAGGCGCCAAGCTGGCCGCGGTGCGCGCGTTCGCCGCCATCAACAGCATCGATCGCACCATCGTGGAGGCGCCCGAGGCGCGCGCGGGCATCGTTACCTGCGGCAAGGCGCATCACGACCTGATGGAGGTGTTCCGGCGGCTGGGCATCGCCCCCGAGGCGCTGGCCGCCGCAGGCATCCGGATCTACAAGCTCGGCCTCGCCTACCCCGTCGAGCCGACGCGGCTGCTCGCGTTCGCGCGCGGACTCGACGAGATCCTGGTGGTCGAGGAAAAGGGGCCGCTCGTCGAACAGCAGTTGCGCTCGCTCTTCTACAACGCGCCGCAGGGCGTGCGTCCGGCCATCGCCGGCAAGCTGGACCGCGACGGCCATCCGCTGCTGCCCGAGCGCGAGGAACTGCGCCCCTCGCGGCTGATGGCGCCCGTCGCCGACTGGCTGGCGCGGCTCGCCCATGCGCTGGACCGGCGCGCGCTGGTGCCGCTGTTCAGCGAGCATCCGCTGCTGTCCAACGCAGCCGACGCGGTGCGCCGCCAGCCCTTCTTCTGCCCGGGCTGCCCGCACAACACCTCGACCCGCGTCCCGGAGGGATCGCGCGCGCAGGCGGGCATCGGCTGCCATTTCATGGCGAGCTGGATGGACCGCGAGACCTCGGGCCTGATCCAGATGGGCGGCGAGGGCGTGGACTGGGTCTCGCACAGCCTGTTCACCGCGACGCCGCACGTGTTCCAGAACCTGGGCGACGGCACCTACTACCACTCCGGCTATCTCGCCATCCGGCAGGCCGTGGCCGCCGGCACGCGCATCACCTACAAGATCCTGTGCAACGACGCGGTCGCCATGACCGGCGGCCAGCCGGTGGACGGTCCGCTGACGGTCGACGCCGTGGCGCGCCAGGTGGCCGCCGAGGGGGTGTCCCGCGTGGTGGTGGTTGGCGAGGACCTGGAGCGCCTGCTCGCGATGCAGCAGCGCTTTCCGCCCGGCACCGCGCTCCATGGGCGCGATGCGCTGGACGCGGTGCAGCGCAAGCTGCGGAAGGCGCCGGGCGTCAGCGTGCTGATCTACGAGCAGACGTGCGCGGCCGAATTGCGGCGCCGCCGCAAGAGCGGGCGCGTGCCCGACCCGCCGCGGCGGCTCTTCATCAACGATGCGGTGTGCGAAGGCTGCGGCGATTGCTCGGTGCAGTCCAACTGCCTGGCCGTGCAGCCGCTGGAGACGCCGCTCGGCCGCAAGCGGCGCATCGACCAGGCCAGCTGCAACAAGGACTATTCCTGCGTGAAGGGCTTCTGCCCCAGCTTCGTCACGGTCAGGGGCGGCACGCTGCGCCGGCCCGCCGGCATCGGCAGCGGCGAGGGCGAGGCGCCGCTGGGCGCCCTCGCCGCCCGCCTGCCGCCGCCCCAGGCGCGCGTGTCGCCGGGGCCCTTCGACATCCTGGTGGCGGGCGTGGGCGGCACCGGCATCGTCACGGTCGGCGCGCTGATCGCCATGGCGGCGCACCTGGAGCGGCGCGTCGCCAGCGTGCTCGACTTCATGGGCTTTGCGCAGAAGGGCGGCGCGGTGCTGTCCTTCGTGCGGCTCGCCGACGGGCCGCAATGGCTGAACCAGGCGCGCATCGACGCGCAGCAGGCCGACGCCATCGTCGCCTGCGACCTCGCGGTCGGCGCCTCGCCCGACGTCGCGATGACCATCGCCCCACGGCGCACGCAGGTCATCGTCAATACGCACGAGACGCCGGTGGCCGCCTTCCTGCGCGATCCGGACGCCGACCTGCATGCGGACGACCTGCTCGCCAAGCTGCGGCATGCGGCGGGCTCCGGCGGTGTGGACACGCTGGACGCGCATGCCCTGTGCACCGCCTTCCTGGGCGGCACGGTGGCGGCCAACATCGTGCTGCTGGGCTTCGCGTGGCAGAAGGGTCTGGTGCCGGTATCGCTGGCCGCGCTGACCCGCGCGATCGAACTGAACGAGGTGGCCGTCGGGGCGAATCTGGAGGCGTTGGCGCTGGGCCGCCTCGCCGCGGCCGATCCCGCAACCCTGCACCGGCTCGGCGCGCCCGGCCACGGCCGGCCCGCGCCGTCATCGGAGGACCAGCCGCTCGAGGCGCTGATCGCCGACCGCGAGGCGCTGCTGACGGCGTACCAGGACGCCCGCTACGCTCGGCGCTATCGGGACCTGGTGGACACGGTGGCGCAAGCGGAAGCGCGCATTGCCGCGCCCGGCGCTCCGCTGCGTCTCACCCGCGCGGTGGCCGCGCAATATGCCCGCCTGCTGGCCTACAAGGACGAGTACGAGGTGGCGCGGCTCTACACCGACGGGGAATTCCGGCGCAGGCTGCAGGCCCAGTTCGACGGCCCGTTCGCCATCGCCTTCCACTTCGCGCCGCCATGGTTGGCACGACATGGCGCCGACGGCGCGGCGCCGCGCAAGATCGAGGTCGGCCAGTGGCTGTGGCCGGCGCTGCGCTGGCTCGCCAAAGGCAAGCGCCTGCGCGGCACCCGCTTCGACCCGTTCGGGCGCTCGTCCGAGCGGCGGCTGGAGCGACGGCTGGCAAGCGAATACGACGGCCTCCTGCGCGCGCTGTTGCCGCACCTGAGCGCCGGCAATCTGGCGCTTGCCGCCGAGATCGCGCTGGTGCCCGCGCGGATACGCGGCTTCGGCCACGTCAAGCTCGCCAGCCACGCGCTGGCCTCGGCGCGCCTTGCCGAGTTACTGCATCGGTTCGACCCGGCGCGCTATCCGCGCCCGGAGCGGGCCGGGACCGCCGCGGGACAACTGCGCGGCATCCCGATCGCGCGGGAGCCGGCGCCGCATTGAGGCGGCCACCATGCAAAAGGCCGCCATGCAGGCGGCCCGGAGTATGGCTGGATAGGACGAAGGAGATTAGCGCCGCGCCGTCACCGCGCGCTCGTACTCGACGTGCTTGACCAGGTAGGCGCGGGTCTTGTCCTCGGTATCGCGGATCATCCGCTCGGTGGCCTGCTTGGCGCTGGCGCGGCCGTGCGAGGACACCATCTGGGCGTTGAGGTAGTCGCGGAAGGAACTGCGCACGGCCTCCAGTTCCTCGCGGCACGACTTCATCGCGGCCGCCGCGACCTTCTGCGTATTGTCCGAGCCGCGGGCACCGGCTTCGGCCTTTTCCTTGGTGCACAGGGTATAGCGCTGCCGCAGCATCTGCCATTCGGCCGGCTGGGCCGACGCCACCGCGGCCTGCGCGGTGGCCGCATCCTGGGCCGCTTCGGCGGCGGCTTCGCCGTTGGTGGGCGCTTGCGAGGCGCAGGCTGCTAGAAGCAGAAGGACGGGCGCGAGGGCGAGGGCTTTTTGCATGCGGGATGGACAGTACGACACAACCACGGTTCCGCCAAAAGTTCCGTTAAGTTGTGTCAGGAGTTTGCAAGGTGCCGTGTAGGACAGATACCGCTCCCCGGCCGCTGTCCGTCCTACAGCGATTGTGCTCTTTGCTTTGTATATTGCTCAGGCGAGCAAGACAAGTCGGACGACGCGAATCCGGGCAGCGCACCTTGCAGCCCGCGAGACACGCCCGCGGGACTTGTCAGCTTCTTGACCTATCTTGGCCTTGCGGGAGCCAGGGCGGCCCGGATGGGATTTGCATCGCGAGATGCAAGGACAAACAGGAGAACAACATGGAACGCAGACAATTCCTAAGTGCAGGCGCTGGTGCGGGCCTGAGCGTGGCACTGGCCGGCAGCGGCCTGCTGCTCGGCGCGTGCACGACCACCAAGGATGCGCCGAAGGACAAGGCGGCGGCACGCCGCGAGATCGATGCCGGCGTCGAAGCGACGCTGAACCGCCTGTACACCACCGTCAATGGCTCGCGCGACCTCGGGAACAAGGCCCGCGGCATTCTGGTCTTCCCGCGCACGCTGTCGGCCGGCTTCTTCGTGGGCGGCGAATATGGCGACGGCGCGCTGCGCGTGGGCAATGCCACGCGTGGTTACTACCGCACCATCTCCGGCTCGCTGGGCTGGCAGATCGGCGCGCAGTCGAAGGCGCTGATCTTCATGTTCATGACGCAGGACGCGCTGGACAAGTTCGTCAAGAGCGAGGGCTGGGCGGCCGGCGTCGATGCCACCGTGGCCGTGGCCAAGGTCGGTGCCAACGGCGCGATCGACACCAACACGGCGCAGCAGCCGGTGATCGGCTTCGCGATGACCAACGCCGGTCTGATGGCGGGCCTGAGCCTCGAAGGCACCAAGATCACCCGCCTGGACATCTGAGCGCGCAGGGCGCGTGCCGACTTCGCGCCGGCCTCGCCGGCGAGAGAGGGGCACGGGAGACAGAAGCAGCGCCGGCGTGGCCGGCCCGCTGCCCGCTCTCTCCCCTGTCCCTTTCGCCTCGTTTACCGCCGGACTCGCCGGCCTTTCTCCGTTCCCCACCGCCTTTGCGGCGCAGGCGAGCGCAGCGCACGCTTTCCGCCGCTGTTACACAACCGGGCTTTTTCCCGCGTCTCCCTTGTCGGTAGAATTCGTCCCTTTGGCCGAATTCCCATGTGGTTCAAGAATCTTCAGCTGCACCGTTTTTCCGCGCCGTGGACGCTGGGCGCCGATGAGATCGAGCAATTCCTGGCGCGCCATGCCTTCTACCCCGGCACGAGCCTGGAGATGCAGACCCAGGGCTGGGCGCCCGTACGCGACAACGGTCCCCTCGCCCATTGCGTCGGCAAGCAGATCCTCTTGACCATGCGCGCCGAGAAGAAGCTGCTGCCGACCACCGTGGTCAATCAGGTGACCAAGGCGCGCGCCGCGGAAATCGAGGAGCAGCAGGGCTTCAAGCCCGGCCGCAAGCAGATGAAGGAACTGAAGGAACAGATCACCGAGGAACTGTTGCCGCGCGCCTTCAGCATCCGGCGCGATACCCGCGTCTGGATCGACCCCGTGGGCGGCTGGCTCGCCATCGACGCCGCCAGCCCGGCCAAGGCGGACGAAGTGCGCACGCTGCTGTTCAAGGCCCTCGATCCGCTGCCGCTGATCAACCTGCACGTCAACCAGTCGCCGGTGGCGGCAATGACCGACTGGCTGTCCAGCGACACCGCGCCCGCCGGCTTCACCGTCGACCAGGAAATCGAGCTGCAGGCCAGCGCCGAGAGCAAGGCCACGGTGCGCTACGTGCGCCATCCGCTGGAGCCCGAGGAGCTGCGCCGCCATATCGCCGCGGGCAAGCGCTGCACGCGCCTGGCCATGACATGGAACGACCGCGTGTCCTTCGTGCTGACCGACTCGCTGGCCGTCAAGCGCGTGGCGCCGCTGGACGTGCTCAAGGAACAGAACGATGGCACGGCGCGCGACGACGACGAACGCTTCGATGCCGATTTCACGCTGATGGCGGGGGAGTTGTCGAAGATGCTCGACGACCTGACCGAAGCGCTGGGCGGCGAACGCAAGGTCTGACGGGCACGCACGCTGTGACAACACCATGAATTCTCGCAAGTCTTCAGGCGGCCTTGTCTACTCCACCGAACACGGCCGGATGTGCCCCGGCTGCGGCAAACCCGCCGCGCAATGCGTCTGCGGCAAGGCGCCGGCCGTACCCAGCGGCGACGGCATCGTACGCGTGTCGCTCGACACCAAGGGGCGCAAGGGCAAGGGCGTGACCCTGGTCACCGGCGTGCTGCTCGACGCCATCGCGCTTGCCAGGCTTGGCAAGGAACTGAAGGCGGCGTGCGGCTCGGGCGGCACCGTCAAGGACGGCGTGATCGAGATCCAGGGTGACCATCGCGAGCTGGTGGTCAGCAGGCTGCAGGCTCAGGGGTTTACGGTCAAGCGCGCTGGCGGCTAGCTGGAAGGACCCCAGCCCGGCAGCCAGCCAGCATTGCCCGCGCACGGGACCCCATCCTCGGTCCCATCCTTGAACCCGTACTCCTCCAGCGAAGGGTAGAGCCTGCCACCGGGGGGCCGTCCCGCACCGGGCTGAGGCGCCTCGCTTTCCTCGTATGGCGGGGCCGAGGGGACGAGGTCGACGTAAGGGCAGGAGGCCAACTCGGCCTCGTATGGCGGCGCAGACGGGGCGAGGTTGACGCTATGGAGGGAGGCATCGTTGCCCTCGTATGGCGGCGCCGAGGGGGTGTCGCCGATGTACTGATGGGCCGGGAAGCTGTGCGGAGACAATTGTGGTTCCGCCGGAACCTGCCGCAGGATCGTCAGCGTGCCGTCGGCGCAAGGCGGTACTTCCTCCCGCTGCAGCGGGGCGACAGTGCCGCTGGCGAACAACTGCGACAGGTCGCCCGGGAACCCGATCCACGGGCGTTTCATGGAAGGGATGCCGGACTCGTCGATGCACGGGTAGCCTAACGGTGGCCCGATCGGGATGCTGCACACCGGTTCCGCAACGACCCGTCCCACAATGGCCTGCAACTGCCGTCTTGTTGCCGCACGTCCGATGAACGTGAAGAACTTGCGGATCGCGTCAAAAAAGGAATCTGCCTTGAGATCCCGCACGTGGTACCGGCTACCGCGTACCTCGATGGCGAAGCGGTGACCCTTGACCTGAAACGGCTTCCCTTTTTGAAGCGAGATTGTGGGGCCGAAGGGGACAGGCCCGAAACACCAGTTCGACTCGAACTGCGCGACGTTCTTGAAACGCAGCAATGCTGAGATAGCTGTCATGGTAGGGCTCGCTGAGGGAGTGGAAGGGGCGGGCAGCCCCCGGAGCCCGATCCTCTCAGCACCGCACTATGGGCAATTCATCATCAGCCAAACTTCTTTCAGAATTGCACGCTCTCCCATGACCAGCAGGGGGCAGCGGAGCGGGACGTGTCGCAAGAAGTCCGTCCGCCGCTGACGCCAGCCGTCAATCCCAGGACAACGCCCCACCCGTCTGGTACTCGATGACGCGCGTCTCGAAGAAGTTGCGCTCCTTCTTCAGGTCGATCATCTCGCTCATCCACGGGAACGGGTTTTCCTCGTTCGGGAACAGCGGATCGAGGCCGATCTGCTGGCAGCGGCGGTTGCAGATGAAGCGCAGGTAGCTCTTGAACATCGGCGCGTTCAGGCCCAGCACGCCGCGCGGCATGGTGTCCTCGGCGTAGCGGTATTCCAGGTCCACCGCCTTCTTGAACAGTTCGGTGATCTCGGCCTTGAACTCGGCGGTCCACAGGTGCGGGTTCTCGAGCTTGATCTGGTTGATCAGGTCGATGCCGAAGTTGCAGTGCAGCGACTCGTCGCGCAGGATGTACTGGTACTGCTCGGCGGCGCCGGTCATCTTGTTCTGCCGGCCCATCGCCAGGATCTGCGTGAAGCCCACGTAGAAGAACAGGCCTTCCATGATGCAGGCGAACACGATCAGCGACTTGAGCAGCTTCTGGTCGTTCTCCGGCGTGCCGGTCTTGAACGACGGATCGGTCAGCGTGTCGATGAACGGGATCAGGAATTCGTCCTTGTCGCGGATCGACGTTACCTCGTGGTACGCGTTGAAGATCTCGGCCTCGTTCAGGCCCAGCGACTCCACGATGTACTGGTAGGCGTGCGTGTGGATCGCTTCCTCGAAGGCCTGGCGCAGCAGGTACTGGCGGCATTCCGGCGCCGTGATCTGGCGGTAGGTGCCCAGCACGATGTTGTTGGCGGCCAGCGAGTCGGCGGTGACGAAGAAGCCCAGGTTGCGCTTGATGATGCGGCGCTCGTCCTCGGTCAGGCCGTTCGGGTCCTTCCACAGCGCGATATCGCGCGACATGTTGATTTCCTGCGGCATCCAGTGGTTGGCGCAGCCGGCCAGGTACTTTTCCCAGGCCCACTTGTACTTGAACGGCACCAGCTGGTTGACGTCGGTGGAGCCGTTGATCACGCGCTTGTCGGCGGCGTTGACGCGGCGGTCGCTCTGCGCGGCCGCGGCGTTCGGGTTGTTGCCCAGGATGCCGTTGCCCGGCTGGGTGGCGGCCGGCGGCAGCACGCCCTGCTGGTCGGCCGTGACGGCGGCCTGCAGCGCGGGTTGCATCGAAGGTTGAAGCGCAGGCTGCGGGGCAGGCTGCGGGGTGGCTTGAACGTCGTCGTCCCAGCTCAGCATGATGTGGTTCTCCGTGGAATGCTCGGGTGCCGCGCCGCGCCCGCCTCGCATTGGCGCGGGGGCGGGCGGCGCGGGCTACGTATTACTGGCAGGCCTCGCACTCGTCGAAGCCCGGGTCGCCCGGGCGCATCGTGCAGACGGCGCCTTCGGCTTCCGGCATCGCCGGGGCCGACGCGGCGGCGCGGTCCAGGCTCGATGCGGCCATGCCGCCTTCGCTGCCCGACGACACCGCGTTCAGCGAGCCGCGCGACACGGTCGACTTCTCGACGTGGGTGGCCGCCATGGTGCGCAGGTAGTAGGTCGTCTTCAGGCCGCGCAGCCAGGCCAGCTTGTAGGTGTCGTCCAGCTTCTTGCCCGACGCGCCGGCCATGTAGATGTTCAGCGACTGGGCCTGGTCGATCCACTTCTGGCGGCGGCTGGCCGCTTCCACCAGCCAGGTCGGCTCGACCTCGAAGGCGGTGGCGTAGATGGCGCGCACGTCGGCCGGGATGCGGTCGATGCGGGCCAGCGAGCCGTCGAAGTACTTCAGGTCGGCCACCATCACCTCGTCCCACAGGCCGCGTGCCTTCAGGTCGCGCACCAGGTAGTCGTTGACCACCGTGAACTCGCCCGACAGGTTCGACTTCACGTACAGGTTCTGGAACGTGGGCTCGATGCAGGCCGACACGCCGATGATGTTCGAGATGGTCGCGGTCGGGGCGATCGCGATGCAGTTCGAATTGCGCATGCCATGCTGCTTGATGCGGGCGCGCAGCTTGTCCCAGTCCATCGTCGACGACTGGTCCACTTCCAGGTAGCCGCCGCGCTCTTGCGCCAGCAGCTTCAGCGAGTCCTGCGGCAGGATGCCGCGATCCCACAGCGAGCCCTCGTAGGTGCTGTAGCGGCCGCGCTCCTCGGCCAGCTCGGTGGAGGCCTGGTAGGCGTAGTAGCACACCGCTTCCATCGAGGTATCGGCGAACTGGACGGCCTCGTTGCTGGCGTACGGCAGGCGCAGCACGTGCAGGCAATCCTGGAAGCCCATGATGCCCATGCCGACCGGACGATGGCGCAGGTTCGAATTGCGCGCCTTGTCCACCGCGTAGTAGTTGATGTCGATCACGTTGTCGAGCATGCGCATCGCGGTGCGGATGGTCTTTTCCAGCTTGGCGTGGTCGAGCACCTTGGTGCCGTTCGGGCCGTCCGTCAGGTGGGCCACCAGGTTCACCGAACCGAGGTTGCACACCGCGATTTCGCTGTCATTGGTGTTCAGCGTGATTTCGGTGCACAGGTTCGAGCTGTGGACGACGCCGACGTGCTGCTGCGGGCTGCGGATATTGCACGGGTCCTTGAACGTGATCCACGGATGGCCGGTCTCGAACAGCATGCCCAGCATCTTGCGCCACAGCTGCATGGCGGGGATCTTCTTGTGCAGCTTCAGCTCGCCGCGCGCCGCCTTGGCTTCGTAGCCCAGGTAGGCTTCCTCGAACGCCTTGCCGACCTTGTCGTGCAGGTCCGGGCAGGTGGCGGGCGAGAACAGCGTCCATTCGCCGTTTTCCATCACGCGCTTCATGAACAGGTCGGGAATCCAGTTCGCCGTGTTCATGTCGTGCGTGCGGCGGCGGTCGTCGCCGGTGTTCTTGCGCAGCTCGAGGAATTCCTCGATGTCCAGGTGCCACGTCTCCAGGTACGCGCACACCGCGCCCTTGCGCTTGCCGCCCTGGTTGACCGCCACCGCGGTGTCGTTGACGACCTTCAGGAACGGCACCACGCCCTGCGACTTGCCGTTGGTGCCCTTGATGTGCGAGCCCAGCGCGCGCACGTTGGTCCAGTCGTTGCCCAGGCCGCCGGCGAACTTGGACAGCAGCGCGTTTTCCTTCAGCGCCTCGTAGATGCCTTCGAGGTCGTCCGACACGGTGGTCAGGTAACACGACGACAGCTGCGAGCGGCGGGTGCCCGAGTTGAACAGCGTGGGCGTGGACGACATGAAGTCGAACGACGACAGCAGCTGGTAGAACTCGATGGCGCGCGCCTCACGGTCCTTCTCGTTCAGCGCCAGGCCCATCGCCACGCGCATGAAGAACGCCTGCGGCATCTCGATGCGCTGCTCGTCGATATGCAGGAAGTAGCGGTCGTACAGCGTCTGCAGGCCGAGGTAGTTGAACTGGAAGTCGCGTTGCGCGTCCAGCGCGGCGCCCAGCTTGGCCAGGTCGAACGTGGCGAGCTTCTCGTCCAGCAGTTCGGCCTCGATGCCGCGCGCGATGAACTTCGGGAAATATTCGGCGTAGCGGCTGACCATCTGGCTCTGGGTCACTTCCTCGCCCAGGATTTCCTTGCGGATGGTGTGCAGCAGGATGCGGGCCGTGACCTGGCTGTAGGCCGGGTCCTTCTCGATCAGGGTACGAGCGGCCAGGATGGCCGAGTCGTAGACCTGGCTCAGGGGCACGCCGTCGTACAGGTTCTTCAGCGTTTCCTTCAGGATCGGCTCGGCGTCGACACTGCCGCCCAGGCCGGCGCAGGCGTTGTCGATCAGGCTGTGCAGCGCGCCGACATCCAGCGCGAACGTCTTGCCGCCATCGGTCACGTTGACCGACACGCCGCCCTGCTGCACGCGGGCCACGGCCTGCGCGTTGGCCTGTGCGCGTTCCTGGTTGCGCTTCTCGCGGTACAGCACGTAGGCGCGGGCCACTTCATGTTCGCCCGAGCGCATCAGCGCCAGCTCGACGTGGTCCTGCACGTCCTCGATGTGGAAGGTGCCACCATTGGGGCGGCTGCGCACCAGCGCGCGCACCACGTTGCCCGTCAGGCCCTCGACCAGCTCGCGCACGCGCGCCGAACCCGCGCCCTGCCCGCCGTTCACGGCGAGGAAGGCCTTGGTCATCGCCACCGAGATCTTGCTCGGCTCGAAGGCGACCACGGCGCCATTGCGGCGGATGATCTTGTAGTCCAGGTAGGTACCGGATGCTTGCGCAGCAGCGGGGCTCGGCTGCGCGATCCCTGCCTGGCCGGCGTTGCCGGTGAATTCCTGTTGGGCCGTCTGCATGATGGACTCCTGTTTTTGCAACCAGTGTTATTGATCGACAAATTGAGCGAATTGACCAAACAGCCGCCCTCCCCGCTCGCAACGGCAAAAGCTCCGCCACCGCGCGGACGTACCGGCGGAGGACTGCTTGGCTTGCGACGCTTTGAAAGGCTTGCTGTTGATTTGCCGGCCGGGCTTGCTGCCACCGCGACGCGTGGAAAGCTGCACACGCGCACATTGACGGTGGAGCGTGACGGCTTGGTGACGAACGCTGCACGCCTAGGCCGGCTCCCCGAAAACACCACTAGATGTAGTGGTCGTAACGAAAAGCTGGACTAAGTATAGTGAAATCAACTGGCTTGACCAGTCTTGACAAGCCGCGTTTGTGGCCGGGATGTGTCACCCGAGGCGACGCCATCGGCCGCCAAACCAAGCCCGGCAAGGAAACCGGCGACTTTGTGGGGTGTCGCACCGACGTCAGAATTTTTTTCGATTGCGTCACGTTTTCCGATAGCCCCGAGCGGGCTGCGGGTTTTCCCCAATGCGCTGTCGATCGACCCGATACGGCAACATCGTGCCGGGCAGGGCCGCGGTCGTGGCAAAAAGCTGCCAGTCGAAGTGCGGTCCGGGGTCGGTCTTGCGGCCGGGCGCGATATCGCTGTGGCCCGCCACCGCCCGCACGGGATAGCGCGCCACCAGCGCCCGCACCAGCGCCCCGGCCGTGCCGTACTGCGCAGGCTCGAACGGCAGGTCGTCGCTGCCCTCGATCTCGATGCCGATCGAGAAGTCGTTGCAGCGCTCGCGCCCGAGGAATGCCGACTGCCCGGCGTGCCAGGCGCGGTCCAGGCAGGACACGAACTGCACCAGCTCGCCGCTGCGCAGCACCAGGAAATGGGCGGAGACGCGAAGGTCCGCGATGGTGGCGTAGAAGGGATGGCGGGCGGGGTCCAGCCGGTTCTGGAAGAAGGCCTCGACATCGCCGCTGCCGAACTGCCCCGGCGGCAGGCTGATGTTGTGCACCACCACCAGATCGACCGGCAGGCCGGGCGGGCGCGTGTCGAAATTGGGCGACGGCACGCGGCGCGCCGTGTCGACCCAGCCGGCGTCGTCGATGCGCGGCACCTGCCCCGCGTCAGCCATGGTGCTCTCCGCCCGGCGCGGCCAGCGAGGCGCCCTCGCCGGCCGTGTCGTCCGCATCGTCGCGCCCACCGCGGATGCCCAGCTGCTGGATGCGGTAGCGCAACTGGCGGAAGCTCAGCCCCAGCAGCGGCGCGGCGGCAGTGCGGTTGAACCCGGTCTGCTGCAGCGCCTGCAGGATCAGTTCACGCTCCAGCGCCTCCAGGCGGCGCGGCAGGTCGATGGGGAACGCCACGCGCTGCACCGGCACGGGCTCCGCGGCAGCGATGCCCGCGACACCGGTCAGCGCCGGCGCCGGCATGGCGTCGAAGGCGGACGCAGCGTGCGCCGTCTCGGCCGGCGGTCCCGCCGGATCCGGCCGCGCCGCGGGAACCGGCATCGGGACCGGCGCGGGCACCGGCCCACGCTCGGCGCCGCCATCGAGCGGACCTAGGTCGCCGATCCCGATGTCCTCGTGCTCGGCAAACGCGTAGGCGCGCTCCAGCAGATTTTCCAGCTCCCGCACATTGCCGGGGAAGGCATACGCCATCAGCCGACCCTGCGCCGCCGGGCTCAGGCGCTTGGGATGCGCATCGCCGTAGCGGGCGGCAAGCTGGGCAAGGATCGCGCGGGCGAGCACCGGAATGTCCTCGGCGCGCTCGCGCAGCGTCGGCATGCGCAGCTCCAGCACATTGAGCCGGTAGTAGAGGTCCTGGCGGAACTGGCCGGCGGCCACCATCGCCGCGAGGTCCTTGTGGCTCGCGCACATGACGCGCACGTCCACCGGATCCTCCTGGCTCGCGCCGATCCTGCGCACGCGCCGCTCCTGCAGCACCCGCAGCAGCTTGACCTGCATCGCCAGCGGCAGATCGGCCACCTCGTCCAGCAGCAGCGTGCCGCCGTGGGCCGCATGGAAAAAGCCGCCGCGTTCGGCATCCGCGCCGGTGAAGGCCCCCTTCACATAGCCGAAGAACTCCGATTCCATCAGCGTCTCGGGGATCGCGCCGCAATTGACGGCGACGAAGGGCCGCGCCGCGCGGGCGCTGATCGCATGGATGGCGCGCGCCGCGCGCTCCTTGCCACTGCCCGATTCGCCGCTGATCACCACCGGCGCCATGCTGCGCGCCAGCCGGCCGAGCGAGCGGCGCACGTCCTGGATGGCCGTGCAGTAGCCGGGCAGCAGGTTGACGGCGCGATCGACCGTCTCGGCCGGCGCGCCGGCCGCTTCGGCGCCGCCGTCGCTGCCCTCGCCCGCCTCGCGCGCCTGCCGCCCGAGCGCGTTGCGCACCAGGCTGCGCAGCTGCTCCAGCGACACCGGCTTGGCGATGTAGTCGAACGCGCCGGCCTTGAGCGCGTCCACCGCATTGTCGGCGCTGCCGTAGGCGGTGATGACGGCCACCGGCACGCGTTCGGGCGCGCTGGACAACTGCCGCACGATCTCGATGCCCATGCCGTCACCCAGCCGCATGTCGGTCAGCACCAGGCTGAAGCGCCGCTGCGCCAGCTGCGCGCGCGCCTCGGCCAGGGAGCCCGCCAGCACCACGTCGTGGCCCATCCGGCGGATCGAGATATCGAGCAGCTCGCGCAGGTCGGCTTCGTCGTCGATGACGAGAATGGGGTCGGGACCGGGAGTGCGGGGCGGCATGGAAGGCGTGGCGAGACGATGGTCGTTGGCGGGCGTTGCCGGGCGGCGCGCGCTCAGGCGCCGGCGGCGTCCGGCGTGTCGATGCGCAGCGTCAGCACGAAGGCTTTGGCCGGCAGTGTATCGCGAGCCGCCCCCAGCAGCATGCCGGTGCGCGCGAGCAGCGCCTCCAGCGCGATGGGGCCGTAGCGGACCTGGGCATCGTTGGCCCCGCACAGCTCGCGCGCCATGAACAAACCCAGGCCGGTGCCCTGCGCATCGCTGGTGAAGAACGGCTCGAACAGGCTGCGCTGCGCCTCCCGCGAGATCTCGGCGCCGTCGTTCCACACGATCAGTTCGGCATGGTGCTGGTCCAGCGCATGGGCCAGCAGCCGGATCGACGCGGGGCGCCGGCTGCAATAGCGCCAGGCGTTGTCCAGCAGATTGCCGAGCACCTGCTGCAGCTGCGAGGGATCGAAGATCACCGGCTGCGCCACGTCCACGGCCAGGCGGATGGCGTTGGGATTGGCCTCCGCCGGGCGCCCGCCGGACTCCGGCGCCGCCGCGGCCCGCGCACGTACCTCCAGGCGCCAGCGCTCCAGGATGGCCGGTAGCGCGGCATCGAGACGAACCGAGCGGTGTTCGGTGCGCGGGCGGCGCGACATCTGGAGCACGTCGGACACCACCTGGTCGAGGCGGCGCACATTGTCATGGATGATGCGCAGCAGGCGGGCATCGACGTCGTCGTCCTCCGCCGCCTCGCCCTTGGCCAGCGCACCGGCCGGATCTAGCGCCGGCATCGCCGCCATCGCTGTCGTCGTCGTGATCGGCGTGATCGCCGGCGCCCGCTTGCGCCCGCTGTCGGACAGCAGCTCGCTCGCCTGGCTGATCGCCGCGAGCGGATTGCGGATCTGATGCGCGACGCTCGCCACCAGCCGCCCCATCGCCGCGAGCTTCTCCTGCTGGACCTGCTCGGCGATCCGCTCCCAGCTTTCGATATGCACGAGCACCGTGTCGCGCATCTCGCTGCGCAGCAGCGCCTCGTCCTCCGGCTGCCACGCCATCGCCTCGGTGCGCGCGATGGCCAGCCGCAGATGCGCCGCATCTTCCGGCGACAGATCGTTCCACGCCCCCGTGGCCATGCCCTGCGACAGCGTGGGCGCGTGCGTGGCCTGCAGCGAGGCCAGCCCCGGCAGCACGAAGCGCAGGCGCAGCCGCGTATGCAGCAGGCCCCCGCCGGAGGACGGGCGCGAGGGCAGCGGCAGCAGTTGCAGCACGCGCGGCGTATCGTCGTTGCCGCGGTCCTTGTTGCGCAGCCAGTCGCGCAGCATCGCCATCAGCGGCTGCAGCCGGGCAATGCCGCGCAGGTCGGCCAGCACCCCTTCGGCCTTGCCGCGCTCGGTGGGCTGCACGCCCAGCAGCACCAGCGCCGCCGGGTTGGCGGCCACCACCTGGCCGTTGGCGCGCAGCAGCATCACGCCGTCCTGCATGTCGTTGACCATCAGCCGGTTCACCAGTTGCTGCAGCCGCAGTTCCTGCTCGCGCGCCAGCGCCAGGCGTTCCTGGGCGATCTGCCGGTTAGCGAGCAGATGCATCAGCGTGGCCGCGATCATGAAGACCAGGCCGTACAGGCCCGCGCCGAGCAGCCCCGCGTCGGCCTGGCCCTGCAGCAGCGTATGCGTGAAGGGATGCGCGAGCACCGCCAGCGCGGAGACGGCGGCGGCGAACAGGGCGAACGACAGCCCCGCCAGCGCGCCGGCCTCCAGCACCGGCACCAGGAACGTCATGGCCAGCGCATCGCCCTGGCGATCGATCGCGTGATAGATCCAGCCGAGCAGGATCAGGTCGACGACGACCTGCGCGCGCACCCGCAGGTGAAAGCGGCGGCGCCACCAGAGCGTGCCGGCCACCATGGCGAGCGCCACCGCCAGGTAGGGCCAGGCGGCCGGTCCGGCCGCCACCGCCAGCCGCGCGGCGCGGGCGCCCTCGGCCGGCAGGCCGACGGGCGGCAGCCAGGCGTGCAGCGCCAGCACCAGCGCCACCGCGACGCGGGTCCAGGAGAAATAGCGCAGCAGGCGCCAGTGGAACTCGGGAGGGTCCGGCGCCCGCCACAGCGCGAGCAGCCCGTGCCAGGCATTGAGTCGGGACGGGCCGGCCGCGGCGCCGCTCATGCGCCGCCGGAAGCGGAGTCGTCGGACTCGCCGGCCGGCGGCAGATGGCTGCGCCGGCAATAGTGCAGGCCGCGGAAGGCGATGGCCTCTCCGGCCGGCACATGGACGCCGCACTGGGCGCACTGCACCATCGGCTCCTGGGTGGCCCCCGGCGTGCCCGGCTGCGCGCCGCGCGTGGCCGCGGAGCGGTCGGCCTGGCGGCGCGCCGCGATCCGGCTGCGCAGCCACCAGAGAATGGCGATCGCGATCGCCAGGAACAGGAATATGCGGGCCATGGAGACTCGAAGGGGGAAATCAGAACCGGTGCAGAATCACTTCGATCACGAAGCGGCTTCCCACATAGGCCAGCAGCAGGATGCCGAACGAGGCGATCACCCAGCGCAGCGCCACGCGGCCGCGCCAGCCGTAGAAGCGGCGGCCCGCCAGGATGCCGGCGAACATGAACCACGAGACCAGCGCGAACACGCTCTTGTGGTCCAGCCGGAACACCCGCCCGAACAGCTGCTCCGAGAACAGCAGGCCCGAGGCAATGGTCAGCGTCAGCAGCACGAAGCCGGCGCCGATCAGGCGGAACAGCAGCTTTTCCAGCGTCAGCAGCGGCGGCAGCAGGTCCAGCCAGCGCCCGAGCCAGCGGCCGTATTCGCCGCCCTCAAGCGCGCCCGCGCCGTTGGCCGGACGGCGGTTGAAGCCATGCAGGCGGCGCTCGGCCAGCAGCATCAGGAAGGCATGGAAGGCGGCCAGCGTGAACAGGCCATAGGCCACGTTGGCGATGATGAAGTGCAGCTTGAACAGCGGCCGCGCGGCATAGCCCAGGATCTGCGCGCCGGGGAAGGCCAGCGGAATCAGGCTGGCCAGCATGGCCACGGGGATCACGATCAGGCCCAGGCCGGCCAGCGAGAAAAAGAAGCTCTCGACCCAGTAGATGCCCACGCCCAGCCACAACATGGCGGACAGCGCGAAGGCGAAGCCGAACACCATGCGGTCGGCCGGGAAGATGGTCTCGTGGAGCAGGAAGCCGTGGCTGGCGAGCGCGGCGACCATCAGCAGATGCCACCACATCGGCTGCGACTCGCCCCCGCGGGTGTCCGTCGCCGGGATCAGCACGGCGGAGGCGGCGCCACCCGACGCGCCGGCCGCCGACAGTTGCGGATGGCGCGTCGCCCAGCCGTGCGAGGCCAGGGCGCAATAGAGAAGTGCCGTGAGGGCATACAGTACAATCACCATTTGCGCAGTTTACCTTAGCGCCCTGTCGCGGTGGCGCCCGCTGCCCTATCCTGCGGCCGACTGTCGCGTACCGTCGCGAGAGAAGCGAGCGCGTCGCGGGGCGGCCGGAATGGCGGCCCCGACGTCGGCCAGTGCGCCGGCCCGCCGCGACCCAACCCCACAAAAGCCTACCCCGGATTCCTGCCATGCTGGACAACCTTACTCAACGCCTGGCGCGGGTCGTCAAGACCATGCGCGGCGAGGCTCGCCTCACCGAAGCCAATACCGCCGAGATGCTGCGCGAAGTGCGCCTCGCCATGCTCGAGGCCGACGTGGCGCTGCCCGTGGTGCGCGAGTTCATCGCCCGCGTCAAGGACAAGGCGCTGGGCGAGGAAGTGGTCAGCAGCCTGACGCCGGGCCAGGCCCTGGTCGGCGTGGTGCAGCGGGAGCTGACCGTGGTGATCGGCGGCGAGGAGGCGGTGGCCCCCGCTGCCGCCGGCGCCGCGAAGAATGCCGAGCTGAACCTGGCGGTGCAGCCGCCGGCGATCATCCTGATGGCCGGCCTGCAGGGCGCGGGCAAGACCACCACGGTCGGCAAGCTGGCCAAATGGCTCAAGGAAAACAAGAAGAAGAAAGTGCTGACGGTGTCGTGCGACGTGTACCGCCCCGCCGCCATCGCCCAGCTCAAGACCGTGTCCGACCAGGTCGGCGCGGACTTCTTCCCGTCCCAGCCCGACCAGCGCCCGGTCGATATCGCGCGCGCCGCGGTGGACTGGGCCCGCAAGCACTATCACGACGTGCTGATCGTCGACACGGCCGGCCGGCTCGGCATCGACGAGGCGATGATGAAGGAAATCGCCGCGCTGCACGCCGAGCTCAAGCCCGCGGAAACGCTGTTCGTGGTCGACGCCATGCTGGGCCAGGACGCGGTCAACACCGCCAAGGCGTTCAACGACACGCTGCCGCTGACCGGCGTGGTGCTGACCAAGCTGGACGGCGATGCGCGGGGCGGCGCCGCACTGTCGGTGCGCCACGTCACCGGCCGGCCCATCAAGTTCGTCGGCGTCGGCGAAAAGCTCGACGGCCTCGAGCCCTTCTATCCGGACCGCATGGCCCAGCGCATCCTGGGCATGGGCGACATCCTCGCCCTGGTCGAGGAAGCCCAGCGCGGCGTCGACATGGAAGCCGCCGAGAAGCTCGCCAAGAAGATCAAGAAGACCGGCGGCTTCGACCTGGAGGACTTCAAGGCGCAGATCGGCCAGATGAAGAAGATGGGTGGGCTCGGCAGCCTCGTTGACAAGCTGCCCGCCCAGTTCGCCCAGCAGGCCCAGGGCGCCAATATGGACGTGGCCGAGAAGCAGGTGCGGCGCATGGAAGGCATCATCAACAGCATGACGGCCGCCGAGCGCGCCAAGCCGGAGCTGATCAAGGCCAGCCGCAAGCGCCGTATCGCCGCCGGTGCGGGCGTGCCGGTGCAGGAGGTAAACCGCCTGCTCAATCAGTTCGACCAGATGCAGAGCATGATGAAGAAGCTCAAGGGCGGCGGCATGATGAAGATGATGCGCTCCATGGGCGCGATGAAGGGCGGCATGAAGGGCCTGTTCAACCGCTGAACGCGGGTTGCTGCCTTTACTGGGCCACCCGCCCCGCTGCCAAGCCACACAGGACACATACCATGATGACTGCCGACCAGGCCCGCGAACTGTGGGACAACTCCGAGGAAATCGTCAGCGCGCAGGCCGTGCAGGCGTCGCTGGACCGCATGGCCGGCGAGATCGCCGCCGCGATGGGCGATCAGTTCCCGCTCGTGCTGTCGGTGATGGGCGGCGCGGTCGTCTTCACCGGCATGCTGCTGCCCAAGCTCGCGTTTCCGCTGGAGTTCGACTACATCCACCTTTCGCGCTACAACAACAAGACCGTGGGCGGCGAGATGCAGTGGCGCGTGGCGCCGCGCGAGTCGGTCAAGGACCGCGTGGTGCTGGTGCTCGACGACATCCTGGATGAAGGCGAGACCATGGCCGCCATCCGCCAGCGCATCATGGAGATGGGCGCCCGGGAAGTGCGCGCCGCCGTGCTGTGCGAGAAGACGCTGGCCAAGCAGAAGCCCATGCATCCGGACTTCTGCGGCTTCGCGGTGCCGGACCGCTATGTGTTCGGCTGCGGCATGGACGTCAAGGGCTACTGGCGCAACCTCGGCGCCATCCGGGCGCTGAAGGACTGAAGCGACCGCTGTTCACCGCCCGGGCAGCCGCCGCCCCCCGCGGCGGCTCAGGATTCGTGGCGGTACGGGAACTGGCGCAGCCACTTGGTGGCGATCCATTTCTCGCCCTGCTCCACCGGCAGCCCGGCATGCAGGGTGCGCTCGTCCAGCGAGCCGTCGTCGCCCAGATAGGCGAAGAACACCGCGTTGCCCCTCACCGGCGTCACCTCCAGGCCGACCTTCGGAAACGCCGTGCCGCCGCCGGCCGGAACATTGTTCAGGTAGATCACCAGGGTGGCCACGCGCTGCCCGCCGACCTTCAGCTGGCGGGCCTCGCCCTGGCGCCCGGGGTTGAAGAAGTCGAAATGCGGCTGGTATTCGGCGCCGGGCTTGTAGTTCAGGATCTGCAGCCCTTCGCCGTGCTCGACCGGCACGCCGGTGACGGCCGCGATGCGCGCCTCCAGGCGCTCGATCAGCGGATGCTCGCCCACCTGGAACATCGCGCCCATGCTTGTGCGCGCATCGATCAGGTTCTCGTCGCCCGTATCGGGATTGATGACCGGCGAGCGGGTCATGCGGCCACGCGCGAGCCCGATCAGCGCGTCGCACTCGTCCTCGAGCAGCAATTGCTGGAACAGCGCGATATGCGGCGCCTGCATCGAGAAGAGCACCGGAATGTCCCGCCCTTCATGCCGGATCGCATTGACCCGCGCCGCCTTGGTGTGCTTCGCCGCCTTCGCGGCGGGCTCTCGCCGCGAAGGCGGCGGCGTGTCCTGCGCAGCGGGCGGGACGGGGTCCGCCCGGCCGCTGGCGGCCAGGGCGGCCTGCACCGTGGCACGGGCGAACGCTTCCTCGTAGCCGGACTGGCGCATCGACCGCACCAGAGCCTCGGCGCCGAAGCCCTGCTCGATATGGCGCCTGAGCCAGGATTCCAGCTCCGGCGACGAAGTCGCGTAGCCCGCCTTGCCCGCGGCGGCATGGCCGGACGCGCGCGAGGGGTTGGGGGAAGTGGAATGCGAGCGAGCCGTCATGAGGGATCGGCCACGCGGGCCGGAGAGAACGGGTTACGCGCCGGCGCTTCGGGCGGCAGCTTGCGTGCGCGGGGGGCCGCGCCGTCCGGCTCGCCCGCCATCACCACGGTCGCCTCGGAGTACTGCCAGCGCTTCCAGGCACCGAGCACCGCATTGGGATATTCCGCCCGGCCGCGGCTGCCGTTGTAGCGGCCCAGCGCCAGGTACAGGTCGCCGTTCTCGCGGTCCAGGTAGTGGCGCAGGATCGTGCAGCCGTAGCGCAGATTGCTTTGCAGATGAAAGAGCTTGCGGGCGTCGCCATCGCCGATGGTGCGGGACCAGAACGGCATCACCTGCATCAGACCGCGCGCGCCGGCGCTGCTGATGGCGTACTTGCGGAAGTTGCTCTCGACCTGGATCAGGCCCAGCACCAGCGCGGGCTCCAGGCCGGCGCGCCTCGCCTCGTAGTAGGCGGTCTCCAGCAATTCCACTCGGACCTGGGGCTCCGGAATCCGGCTCTCGAGCCGCCGCGACATCTCGTCCAGCCATTTCACGTAGGCCAGCCGCTCGCCGTTGGCGGCGAACGCCGGCCGCACCGGCCGGTGATCGGCGATGGCCGCGGCCAGCGCGCCGCGGACGGAGTCGGCCAGATCCTCTTCCTTCTGGGCGCCGGCCCACGCGGCGTTCAGCGCCAGCGCCAGGCCCACGCCCAGCGCCGCGCGCGCCAGCAAGCCGGACAGCCGCGCGGCAGTCATGCGTTCAACGCGCCAGCAGTCCGCGGACATGGCCGACCACGTCGGCCACGCCGACGCGGGCGGCTTCCGGGTCGCGGCGGCCCTGGTATTCCACCAGGCCCTCCTTGAGTCCGCGGTCGCCCACCACCACGCGGTGCGGCACGCCGATCAGCTCCCAGTCGGCGAACATCACGCCGGGGCGCTCGCCGCGATCGTCCAGGATCGCGTCGACGCCGGCGGCCAGCAGTTCGGCATGGATGCGGTCGGCTTCGGCCTTGACGGCCTCGGAGCGGTCGTAGCCCACCGGGCACACCACCACCTCGAACGGCGCGATGGCGGCCGGCCAGATGATGCCGCGCTCGTCGTAGTTCTGCTCGATCGCGGCGCCCAGGATGCGCGTGATGCCGATGCCGTAGCAGCCCATCTGCAGGGGCTGGGTCTTGCCGTTCTCGTCCAGGAACGTGGCGTTCATCGCCTCCGAATAGCGGGTACCGAGGGCGAACACATGGCCCACCTCGATGCCGCGGCAGATGGCCAGCGAGCCCTTGCCGTCGGGCGAGGCGTCGCCCGCCACCACGTTGCGCAGGTCCGCCACCAGCGGCTCGGGCAGGTCGCGGCCCCAGTTGACGCCGGTCAGGTGGTAATCGCGCTCGTTGGCGCCGCAGACGAAATCGCTCATGTTGGCGACGGTACGGTCGGCCACGATCTTGACCGGCACCTTGGTGCCCACGGGGCCCAGGTAGCCGGGCGGCGTGCCGAAGGCGGCCACGATCTCGGCCTCGGTGGCGAAGCGGAACTCGGCCAGGCCCGGCACCTTCGACGCCTTGATCTCGTTCATGTCATGGTCGCCGCGCAGCAGCAGCAGCCAGATCTGCGTGTCCTTGCCGCCGTCCGCCGTGGGCGTCTCGGTGGCCAGCACGATCGACTTGATGGTGCGCTCCAGCGCAATGCCCAGCAGCTGCGCCACGTCCTCGCACTTGGCCTTGCCCGGCGTCGGCGTGCGCGTCAGCGCCTCGGCCGGCGCGGCGCGCTCGGCCAGCAGCGGCAGCGCTTCGGCGGCTTCCATATTGGCCGCGTAGTCCGAGTCCGGGCAGTACACCAGCGCGTCCTCGCCGGTATCGGCCACCACGTGGAACTCGTGCGAGCCGGAGCCGCCGATGGCGCCGTTGTCGGCGGCCACCGCGCGGAACTCCAGTCCGAAGCGGGTAAAGATGCGGACATAGGCGTCATACATCTTCTGGTACGAGACGCGCATGCCCTCCACGTCGCGGTCGAACGAGTAGGCGTCCTTCATGGTGAACTCGCGCCCGCGCATGATGCCGAAGCGCGGCCGGCGCTCGTCCCGGAACTTGATCTGGATCTGGTAGAAGTTCAGCGGCAGCTGCTTGTAGCTGCGGATTTCATTGCGCGCGATGTCGGTCACCACCTCCTCGGAAGTGGGCTGCACCGCGAAATCGCGCTCGTTGCGGTCCTTCAGGCGCAGCAGCTCCGGGCCCATTTTGTCCCAGCGGCCGGTCTCCTGCCACAGTTCGGCCGGCTGGACCACCGGCATCGACAGTTCCACCGCGCCGGCGCGGTTCATTTCCTCGCGCACGATGTTCTCCACCTTGCGGATCGCGCGCAGCCCCATCGGCATGTAGCTGTAGATGCCGGCACCGAGCTTCTTGATCATGCCGGCGCGCATCATCAGCTTGTGCGACACGATTTCCGCGTCGCCGGGCGCTTCCTTCAGGGTGGAGATAAAGAATTGCGAGGCTTTCATCCGTAGCTTTCTATTGAGGCCAGGGCCCCGGGCGCGAGCCCCGGGCGCGTGGCGCGGATTCTTGGGTGGGAGGCGCCTGGAACGGCGCTTCCCAACAGGATAACCGAGGGAAAAACAAGGGAAAACGATCAGGCCGATGGCGGCAGGCCGCTCGACGCGCTTCCTTTATAATCGGCGTAATTCTAAAGGATTCGAGGTGCAGTCATGCTCGATCGTGAAGGCTTTCGCCCGAACGTCGGCATCATCCTCATCAACGCACGGAACGAAGTGTTCTGGGGCAAGCGTATCGGCGAACATTCTTGGCAGTTTCCTCAAGGCGGCATCAAATACGGCGAAACGCCGGAGCAGGCGATGTACCGCGAACTGCACGAAGAGGTCGGACTGTTGCCGCAGCACGTCAGGATCGTCGGTCGCACGCGCGACTGGTTGCGTTACGAGGTGCCGGACAAGTTCATACGCCGCGAAATCCGCGGGCACTACAAGGGGCAAAAACAGATCTGGTTTCTATTGCGCATGGCGGGCCGCGACTGCGACATCTGCCTGCGCGCCACCGACCATCCCGAGTTCGACGCGTGGCGCTGGAGCCACTACTGGGTGCCGCTCGACGCGGTCATCGAGTTCAAGCGCGAGGTCTACCAGATGGCGCTCAACGAGCTGTCGCGCTTCCTGCATCGCGGCACGCGCGCACCGTTGAGCCCATACGGCAACCACCACGGACGGCAGGGGGGCGGCAAACCGAAGCTGGCCCATGGCGGCCACCAGGGGGCGGAGACGTCCTGCCACGACGAGACACACGACACGCGACCGGCCGAATCGGCCTGCGCGGAACCACGGAGCACCGATGAGTAGATTGGCCGGCTTTCGCCGACACCCCCGCCTGGCCGCCTGCCTGGCATCCGCCGCGATCGGCGCGGTACTGGCAGGCTGCTCCACCGCCGTCGAGACGCCCAAGCGGCAGGCCCAGATAGAAGCGGAGGAAGCGGAGGGGACCAGGTTCATCGATCCCTTCGGCGACAAGGATTTCAAGGAAGTCGAGACCAAGCTGCCCCCGCCGCCCGCGGAGGCGAACCTGATTCCGTTCGACGTCAGCACCACCGGCCGGCTGACCTTCGCCGTGGACAGCAAGTCGGTCGTGGTCGGCGAGGATGGCGCGGTGCGCTACGCCGTGGTCATCACCAGCCCGACCGGCGCGCGCAATGTCAGCTACGAGGGCGTGCGCTGCGACGTCTTCGAGCGCAAGCTGTTCGCCACCCTGCCCCCTGGCGCGAAGGACTGGGTGCGCAATCGCAGCGACGACCGCCAGGGCTGGCAGCGCATGAATACGAGCGTGCGCAACAGCTACGCCGCGACGCTGGCGACCGACTACCTGTGTGAAGGCCGCACGCCGGTCCGCAAAGCCGACGACATCGTGCGCGCCCTACGCGACAGCGTGCCGCGCGGAGGCATCTACCGCTGAGCGAAACGCTGCGCCATCGACAAAAAAGCTGCCCCGGGTGACCGGCGGCAGCTTTTTCTTTGGGCGGGAGCCTCGCGCCCGCTAGACCAGCACCAAGTTGTCGCGGTGGATCAGTTCGGGCTCGTTCAGGTGCCCGAGCACCGCCTCGATTTCGGACGATGGCCGGCGCGCGATCAGCCGCGCCTCCGCGCTCGAATAGTTGGTGATGCCGCGCGCCACCTCGCGGCCCGCCGGGTCCACGCAGGCCACCACCTCGCCGCGGGCGAATTCGCCCTGCACTTCCACCACGCCGATCGGCAGCAGCGACTTGCCGCCGCTGGTCAGCTTGTCGGCCGCACCCGCGTCGATCACCACGCGTCCGCGCAGCTGCAGATGGTCGGCCATCCATTGCTTGCGCGCCGTCAGCCGGCCGGTCGCCGCCAGCAGCTGGGTGCCGATGGCTTCGCCGGTCGCCAGGCGGTCCAGCACATTGGCCTCCCGGCCCGAGGCGATCACGGTATGCGCGCCCGACTTGGCGGCGCGCTTGGCGGCCAGGATCTTGGTCAGCATGCCGCCGCGTCCGATCGCGGTGCCCGCGCCGCCGGCCATCGCCTCCAGCTCCGGCGTGCCGGCCAGCGCCTCGTCGACGAAGCGTGCCTGCGGATCCTTGCGCGGATCGGCGGTATAGAGCCCGCGCTGGTCGGTCAGGATCACCAGCGCATCGCCCTCGATCAGGTTGGTGACAAGCGCGCCCAGCGTGTCGTTGTCGCCGAACTTGATTTCGTCGGTGACCACCGTGTCGTTCTCGTTGATGATGGGCACCACGCCCAGCGCGAGCAGCGTCAGCAGCGTCGAGCGCGCGTTCAGATAGCGCTCGCGGTCGGCCAGGTCGGCATGGGTCAGCAGCACCTGCGCGGTGCGCACGCCGTAGCGGCCGAACTGGCTCTCATAGACCTGGGCCAGTCCCATCTGTCCGACGGCTGCGGCGGCCTGCAACTCGTGGATTTCCTTCGGCCGGCGCGCCCAGCCCAGGCGCTGCATGCCCTCGGCGATGGCGCCGGAGCTCACGAGCACCACTTCCTTGCCGGCGCCGCGCAGCTTGGCGATCTGCGCGGCCCAGCGGGCGATGGCGTCGTGGTCCAGGCCCTTGCCGTCGTTGGTGACCAGGCTCGAGCCCACCTTGACGACGATGCGCTTCGCCTGCGCGATGACCGATTGCGTGACTGGCTGCGTGAGCGGCTGCATGAGCGGCTGCGTGTCCGATTGCGTGACCGATGCGGTGGCCAAATCCTGTCTCCTGGGGACTGATGCGCTCGGGTGCGCCATCCGGTGCGCGCCGCGGCGCGCACCGGCGGCGGATCATTTGTTGTCGATGCTTGCCTGATCGACGTTCTGCAGGCGGTCGTCGAGGCGGATATCCGGTTCGGCCAGCGCCGCGGCCTCGTCGGCCTTGATCTGCGCGAGATGGTCCTTGATCGCGTAGATCAGCTCGCGGCAGCCTTCGCCGGTCAGCGCCGAGATGCGGAACACCGGCCCCTTCCACTTGTAGCGCTTGACGAAGTCCTTCACGCGCGCCTCGCGCTCGTCCTCGGGCACCATGTCCAGCTTGTTGAGCACCAGCCAGCGCGGCTTGGCGTACAGCGTCTCGTCGTACTTCTTCAGCTCGTTGACGATGGCCTTGGCCTCGGCCACCGGATCGACCGCCTCGTCGAACGGGGCGAGATCGACGATATGCAGCAGCAGGCCAGTACGCTGCAGATGGCGCAGGAACTGGTGCCCCAGGCCCGCGCCCTCGGCAGCGCCCTCGATCAGGCCGGGAATGTCGGCGACCACGAACGACTGCTCGTGGTCCACGCGCACCACACCCAAGTTGGGATGCAGCGTGGTGAACGGATAGTCGGCCACCTTCGGACGCGCGTTCGAGATGTGCGAGATAAAGGTCGACTTGCCGGCGTTGGGCATGCCCAGCAGGCCGACGTCGGCCAGCACCTTCAGTTCGAGCTTGAGCATGCGCCGCTCGCCCGGCTTGCCGTCCACCTGCTGGCGCGGCGCGCGGTTGGTACTGGACTTGAAGTGCAGGTTGCCCCAGCCGCCCATGCCGCCTTCGGCCAGGCACACGGTCTGGCCGTGCTCGGTCAGGTCGGCGATCAGCTCGCCGCTGTCCATGTCCATGATCAGCGTGCCGACCGGCATGCGCAGCGTCACGTCGGTGCCCGCGGCGCCGTAGCAGTCCGAGCCCCGGCCATTCTCGCCGTTGCGCGCCACGTGCTTCTTGGCGTAGCGGAAATCGATCAGCGTATTGATATTGCGGTCGGCCACGGCGAACACGCTGCCACCCCGGCCGCCATCGCCGCCGTCGGGTCCGCCGAACGGCACAAACTTCTCGCGCCGGAACGACGCGCTGCCATTGCCGCCATTACCGGCAATGACCTCGATGCGGGCTTCGTCGATGAACTTCATGATGGCTTCCGTGGTGTGCTACCTCGCGCCGCCCTCGTGGCGGCCGCGGCCGGCGACGCTGATATTGTCGCCAGAAAAGAAAAAGCCCCGCAAGCGTTGCGGGGCCTTCGTGCTGCAAAGGCTGTGATCAGGCTGCCGGAACGACGCTGACCTGCTGCTTCTTCGCAGCGCCCTTGACGGCGAACTTCACGTGGCCGTCGACCAGGGCGAAGAGGGTGTGGTCCTTGCCGATGCCCACATTCTCGCCGGCGTGCACACGGGTGCCGCGCTGACGGATGATGATGCTGCCGGCGTTGATGGCCTGGCCACCAAAGACCTTCACACCCAGACGCTTCGATTCGGAATCGCGGCCGTTCCGTGTGGAACCGCCGCCTTTTTTCTGTGCCATGACTTAACTCCTGTCGCTTTTACCTGATTACGCTTGGATCCGATGCTGACTGAGCGAACGCTCAGGCAACGATCGATTCGATGCGCAGTTCGGTGTAATTCTGGCGATGGCCCTGACGCTTCTGGTAGTGCTTGCGACGGCGCATCTTGAAGATCTTCACCTTGTCGTGACGACCTTGGGAGATAACGGTAGCTTTGACGGAAGCCCCGCTCACCAGCGGCGTACCAAACTTGATTTGGTCGCCGGCGCCCACTGCGAGCACCTGGTCGAGCGTGATTTCTGCGCCAATGTCTGCCGGTATCTGTTCTACTTTAAGTTTTTCGCCAGCAGCAACCTTGTATTGCTTACCGCCGGTTTTTACGACCGCGTACATTGTCGAACCTCTCGATGTGAAATAAAACGCCGAAAGCCAACGCTGGCAAGGCTCCGCGGCGAGGCGGAACGATACAGCAGGCCCGGTTATCTCCCGCCGGCAGGGAGGCAAGACACGCACTTCAGCCGGAGGAAACCGGGGATTGTATACGAGACTGCGGAAAAGCGCAAAGAAAACAGACACATAGGTCTGTTAGCGTATGGCGCCGGTCCCGCCGCGCCTGGCGCTTCACATGGGCAGGCGAATGCGGCATGGCGCCGCAGCGGGATACCTGGGGCGGCGCCTCACGTTGCCTCGGCCAGCAGGAAACCGGCCAGCGCGGCGAAGGCGACCCACCACGCCATGCGGCGACCGCTTGCGCGCGAACCCGGGCTCGAAGACGACGGCTTTTTCATGCCGGCATTATAGGCGCGCCGCCCCGCGCCACGACATCGCGGTTTGCCCGCACCCGCACCGCTGCCCCGCACCGGCACCGCGATGCGCGGCAAAGCCCGGCGGCAAGCCGAATTCCGCGCACCAACAGCGTTCATCCCGCCACGGCCATCGCATATAATCGCTCGTTCTGCGTAACGGTGATCATCTTGTCTCAGTCTTCCGCCACTGCCCTGCTCGCCCCGGTAGCCGCCGACATGCGAGCCGTCGACGCAGTCATCCGTCAGCGCCTGTCCTCGGAAGTCCCGCTGATCGAGCAGATCGGCGAGTACATCATCAGCGCGGGCGGCAAGCGTCTGCGACCGGTGATCCTGCTGCTGTCCGCGCGCGCCTTCGGCTATGACGGTCACCGCCATCACGAGTTGGCCGCCGTGGTCGAGTTCATCCACACCGCCACGCTGCTGCACGACGACGTCGTCGACGAATCGGAGCTGCGGCGCGGACGCGAGACCGCCAACGCGGTATTCGGCAACGCGGCCAGCGTGCTGGTCGGCGACTTTCTCTATTCCCGCGCCTTCCAGATGATGGTGGACGCCGGCAGCATGCGCATCATGGAGATCCTCTCCAACGCCACCAACGTCATCGCGGAAGGCGAAGTGCTGCAGCTGCTGAACATGCACGACCCCGACGTCACGGTGGAGCGCTATCTGCAGGTGATCCGCTACAAGACCGCCAAGCTGTTCGAGGCCTCGGCCCAGTTGGGCGCGGTGCTGGCCGGCGCCGACAGCACGATGGAGGAAGCCGCGGCGGAATACGGCCGGCGCATCGGCACCGCCTTCCAGCTGATCGACGACATGCTGGACTACACCGCCAGCGCCGAGCAGATGGGCAAGAACGCGGGCGACGACCTGCGCGAGGGCAAGCCGACGCTGCCGCTGCTGCATCTGATGGAACATGGCACGGCCGAGCAGCGGGCTCTGGCGCGCGAGGCGATCGTCCAGGGCGGCACCGAGCATTTCGACGCGGTATTCAGCGCGATCCACGCCTGCGGGGCGCTGGACGTCACCTTCGAGGCGGCCAGGCGCGAGGCCGAGGCGGCCGAGCGCGCCGCCATGCAGTTTCCCCCTTCGCAGCTCAAGGAAACGCTGATCGCGCTGTGCGCGTTCTCGCTGCAGCGCCAGTCCTGACCGTGACCGGCGGCGTCCCGGGCGGGCGCGAACGTGGGCAGCCGGCCCGCCGCGCCCCTCCACGGATGATTTTTTTGCGCGGCCGGCGCGCCCCTCTTTTCAAGGCCAAAACAAGCTGATACACTCGCGCTCTTTGCTGCTGACGCAATTCATCGGCAGACGAAAACGGGGTGTAGCTTAGCCTGGTAGAGCGCTACGTTCGGGACGTAGAGGCCGGAGGTTCGAATCCTCTCACCCCGACCAGTTTTCAAGAAAAGGCCGTGCACGATGTGCACGGCCTTTTTGCTTTGGTCGTCCACTGCGCTCTCCGCGCCCTCCCTCGCCAGTAGGGTTGAACCCGCGTCGCAAAAATGCCAACGCGGGTCGGCGCCGGCTTTACAAAAAGTGACCCCAACAGCAAACTGCCCCGATTCCGGGTCCTTCGGCCGCGCCACGGCCGCCAGCCTTCGCCATGACACTAGGTCTAGCGCTAGCGCTAGCGCAGAGCCGGCGCGTCGCGCCCGCGCTGCTCGCGCAGCTTGAGCAATCGGCACGAGAGAAGAAATCCCAGCTGATCGACGAGCTGATCGCCAGCGGCACCATGACCGCGCACGATGTGGCCATCTTCGCCGCCGACAAGTACCAGCTGCCGCTGGTGGACCTGAACCAGTTCAACCTGAACCGCGTGCCGCCGGCGCTGGCCGGCAACCGCGACTTCCATGCGCATCGGCTGCTGCCGCTTGGCCGGCGCGAGAACCGGCTGGTGCTGGGGCTGTCCGATCCGTCCGACCAGGCCGGGCTCGATGCGATCCGGCAGAAGTACAACCTGCCGGTCGAGGTCATCGTCGTGGAGCACGACAAGCTGATGCGGCATGTCCGTTCGGCCGGCGAAAGCGCCGGGACCTTGCGCGCCGTCTCGCCCGTGGCCGCCGAGCGCAAGATGATCGAATACGATCCCGTGGCCGCGGCCGCCTCCCGCGGCAACAAGGCCACGGCCGATATCGACGATGCCCCGGTGGTGCGCTTCCTGCAGAAGCTGCTGACCGAGGCCTTTCACCGCGGCGCGTCCGACCTGCATTTCGAGCCCTTCGAGACCTTCTACCGCGTGCGCTTCCGTGTCGACGGCGTGCTGCAGGAGGTGGCCCGCCCCCCGCTGGATATCCGCGACAAGATCGCCACCCGCATCAAGGTGCTGTCCCGCCTCGATATCTCCGAGAAGCGCGTACCGCAGGACGGGCGCATGAAGCTGCTGATCCCGCTGCCCAAGGGCAAGGAGCAGAAGGAGCCGAAGGACCTGAAGGACCCGAAGGAACACAGGGAACAGGACGGCAGGGACACGGAGACCAAGGCCATCGACTTCCGCGTCTCGACGCTGCCGACGCTGTTCGGCGAGAAGATCGTGATGCGGATTCTGGATTCGTCCAGCGACAAGCTGAACATCGATCAGCTCGGCTACGAGCCCGCGCAGAAGGCGCTGCTGCTGGACGTGATCAAGCGCCCCTACGGCATGGTGCTCGTGACGGGGCCCACCGGCAGCGGCAAGACGGTCTCGCTCTATACCTTCCTGAACCTGCTCAACGAGGGCGAGATCAATATCTCGACCGCCGAGGACCCGGCCGAAATCCAGCTGCCCGGTATCAACCAGGTCAACGTGAACGAGAAGGCCGGCCTGACCTTCGCCGCGGCGCTGCGCTCGTTCCTGCGCCAGGACCCGGACATCATCATGGTCGGCGAGATCCGCGACCTGGAGACGGCCGACATCTCGATCAAGGCGGCGCAGACCGGCCACCTGGTCTTCTCGACGCTGCACACCAACGACGCGCCGACCACGCTCACCCGGCTGATGAACATGGGCGTGGCGCCGTTCAACATCGCCTCCAGCGTGCTGATGATCACGGCGCAGCGGCTGGCGCGCAAGCTGTGCGCCTGCAAGCAGCCCATCGAGGTGCCGGCAAGGCTGCTGCTGCAGGCGGGCTTTCGCGAGTCCGAGCTGGACGGCAGCTGGCGGCCATACCAGCCGGTGGGCTGCGACGTGTGCAACGGCAGCGGCTACAAGGGGCGGCTCGGCATCTACCAGGTGATGCCGATCACGGAGCCGATGCAGGAGATCATCCTGGCGCACGGCACGGCGCTGCAGATTGCCGAGCAGGCGCGCAAGGACGGCGTGCTATCGTTGCGCGAGGCCGGGTTGCTCAAGGTCCGGCAAGGTCTGACCTCGCTCGAAGAAGTGCTGGCAACCACGAACCAATAAAAAAGAACATCAGAACAATGTCATCAGGGGTCAAACATGGCGACGCGCGCATCGGATGCTGCCGCCCGCAAGGCGGCGCCCGCAAGGGTCAAGCCTGCGGCGGGGAGCGGTTCTAAACCGGCCACCCAGTACATCTTCGAATGGGAGGCCAAGGACCGCAAAGGCAAGGCCTTCACCGGCGAGCTGCGTGCCGGGAACCAGGCCGAGGTCAACGCCACGCTGCGCAAGCAGGGCCTGACCGTGGTCCGGCTGAAGAAGCGCCGCGCGGCGCGCGGGCGCAAGATCACGCAGAAGGACGTGGCCTATTTCACCCGGCAGCTGTCGACCATGCTCAAGGCGGGCATTCCGCTGCTGCAGTCGATCGACATCATCGCGCGCGGCCACGCCAATCCCAACTTCACGCAGCTGCTGTCGCAAATCCGCTTCGACATCGAATCGGGCAGCAGCATGGCGCAGGCTTTCCGGCGCCATCCGCGCTACTTCGACACCCTGTACTGCAACCTGATCGATGCCGGCGAACAGGGCGGCATCCTGGACGCGCTGCTGGAGAGGCTGTCGCTGTACATGGAGAAGACCATCGCGCTGAAGAGCCAGATCAAGTCCGCGATGATCTATCCGATCGCGGTGCTGACCGTGGCCTTCGCCGTGACCGTGATCCTGATGCTGTTCGTGATCCCGGCGTTCAAGGGAGTGTTCGCCAGCTTCGGCGCCAACCTGCCCGCCCCGACGCTGGTGGTGATCGCCATCTCCGATTTTTTCGTGGAGTACTGGTACCTGATCGTCGGCGGGCCCATCCTGTCCATCGTCATGTACCTGCGGGCGCGGCGGCGATCCGAGAAAGTGCGGCGCGCGAGCGACCGCATGCTGCTGCGCCTGCCGATCTTCGGCAGCCTCTTCCGCAAGGCGGTGATCGCGCGCTGGACGCGCACGCTGGCCACCATGTTCGCGGCCGGCACGCCGCTGGTGGAGTCGATGGAATCGGTGGCCGGCGCCGCCGGCAACTGGGTCTACCACGACGCCACCCGGGAGATCGAGCAGGCGGTACGGATCGGCACCAGTCTCACCAACGCCATGCAGGCGACCCACGTATTCGACAATATGGTCTTGCAGATGACGCAGATCGGCGAGGAGTCCGGCGCGCTGGACAATATGCTGCTGAAGGTGGCGGAGTTCTACGAGCGCGAGGTGGACGACGCGGTCGCCGCGATCTCCAGCCTGATCGAGCCCATCATCATCGTGATCCTGGGCGTGCTGATCGGCGGCATGGTGATCGCGATGTATCTGCCGATCTTCAAGCTGGGGCAGGTGGTCTGAGGCATGGTGGAAGGGATTTTCGCAGCGGCCGGCGCGCCGCAGGTGATCGGGGCGCTGGCCGTGCTGCCCACGTGGTTCCTGGGCCTGGCGGCGGGCCTGCTTGGCCTGGCGGTCGGCAGTTTCCTCAATGTGGTGGTGCACCGCCTGCCGCGCATGATGGAGCGGGACGAGGCCAACTACATTGCCATGCTGCGCGGCGACCCGGTGCCCCATCCCGGCCGCTACGACCTCATGCTGCCGCGCTCGGCCTGCCCGCACTGCGGCCATGCGATCGCCGCCCGGGAGAACATCCCGGTGCTCAGCTACCTGCTCCTGCGCGGCCGCTGCGCGGCGTGCCGCGCGCCGATCGGCCTGCGTTATCCGCTGGTGGAACTGGCCAGCGGCGCGCTCGCCGTGCTTGTCGCCTGGCACTTCGGACCCACCTGGCAGGCGCTGGCCGCGATGGCGCTGGTCTGGGCCCTGCTGGCGCTCACGCTGATCGACGCCGACACCCAGTTGCTGCCGGACCAGATCACCCAGCCGCTGCTGTGGCTGGGGCTGCTGCTGAACGTCGGCGGCCTCTTCGTGGCGGTGGCCGATGCGGTGGTGGGCGCCGCCGCCGGCTACCTGCTGCTGTGGAGCGCCTACTGGCTGTTCCGCCTCGTGCGTGGCAAGGAAGGCATGGGCTACGGCGACTTCAAGCTGATGGCCGCGCTGGGCGCGTGGTTCGGCTGGCAGGCGCTGCCGGCACTGGTGCTGCTGTCGTCGGTGGTGGGCCTGCTGTTCGGGCTTGCCAATATCGCGCTGCGCCGTCAGGATCGCGATACGCCGTTCCCCTTCGGACCCTTTATCGCCGGCGCCGGACTCGTCGTGCTCTTCATCGGCGCGGACTGGCTGATGCTGGCGGCGCTGGACCTGGCGTATCCGTAAGTAGCCCCGCATGGCGGGTTCACGGGCCGCGCATTGACCTTCCATGGCAAACCCCATGCTCGAGATCGGACTGACCGGCGGCATCGGCTCTGGCAAGAGCCGCGTCGCCGACCTCTTTGCCGCGCGCGGCGCGGCGGTGATCGACACCGACCTGCTGGCGCATGAAATCACCGCGCCCGGCGGGCTGGCGATGCCGGCGCTGGTCGAGGCGTTCGGCCCCGGCTGCCTGCGCGCCGACGGGGCGATGGACCGCGACGCCATGCGCGCGCTGGTGTTCAGCGACCCCACCGCGAAGCGCCGCCTGGAGGCCATCACCCACCCGCTGATCCGCCAGCTGACCGAGGCGCGCGCGCTCGCGGTGCGCACCGAAGGCAGGCATCCGTACCTGATCTACGTGGTGCCGCTGCTGGTCGAGTCGGGCACGTGGCGCGAGCGCGTGGAACGCGTGGTCGTGGTGGACTGCAGCGAGGAGAACCAGATCGCGCGGGTGATGGCGCGCAATGGCTTTACCCGCGCCCAGGTCGAGTCGATCATGGCGCGCCAGGCGACCCGGGCGCAACGCCTGGCCGTCGCCACCGATGTGATCGACAATGACGGCCCGCCGCAGGCGCTGCCCGCGCAGGTCGACCAGCTCGACGCGCTCTACCGCTCGCTCTCCTCGCCCTCGCCCGCCGCCGGCATTCCCCACTGACGGGTGGTGCGGCCGGGGCATGCGGCCCCCGGCGCGTCCGCGCGGCCCGCTATTCGTTGTTCTCTCACGCGGTCTCGCATAGAATGCGTTGGAATATGCTGGGAAATGCCTGCATACAGCCATTTTTGAAAGACCCGCGCTGAAACGCCACGCCAGTTGGCCAGTCGGGTCCGAATCCAGGTGATAAGGCGAAACCGCCGCCGGGACTCCCGTTTCTGCCGACACGGATCCAGCCTCACCGAAGTCATGCGAATGCATCCGCTACAGCCTGCCGCTTCGCTCGCTGCACGCGCGGATTCGCCGCTTCGTTGATGCGCTGATGCCGCGCCGGTCCGGGTACCGGTCCATCGCCGCGCTGCACGGACACGCCCCTTGATCCTGTACGAATATCCTTTCAACGAACGCATCAGGACGCTACTGCGCCTGGAAGACCTGTTCGATCGGCTGGATTTCTTTCTCGGGCAGCACCACGCCCTGCAGCACCATGTGGCACTGACCACCCTGTTCGAGATCATCGATGTCGCCGGACGCGCCGATCTGAAGACCGACCTGATCAAGGAACTCGAGCGCCAGCGCCAGGCGCTGACCGCGCTGCGCAGCAATCCGCAGATCGACCAGCAGGCGCTGGACACCGTGATCGGGGAGATCGAGCACGCCATCGCGCTGCTCGGTTCGGCGATGGGCAAGGCGGGACAGCTGCTCACCGAGAACGAATGGCTGACCAGCATCCGCAGCCGCGCGATCATCCCGGGCGGCACCTGCGAATTCGACCTGCCTTCCTACTACGCCTGGCAGCACCGGCCCGACGAGGACCGGCAGGCGGATATCCTGAAGTGGGTACGCCCGCTGGTGCCGCTGCGCGTGGGCACCTCGACCGTGCTGCGCCTGCTGCGCGAATCGGGCCAGAGCGGCAAGGTCATCGCCACCGGCGGCAGCTACCAGCAGATGCTGTCGGGACGCAGCTACCAGCTGATGCAGGTGATGCTGGACGAGTCGCTGCTCGCCTTCATCCCGGAAATGAGCGCCAACAAGTACATGCTGTGGGTGCGCTTCACCCAGCAGGACGGCGACATGCGCCCCAAGTCCGTGGACGCGGACATTCCCTTCCTGCTCAAGCTCTGCAATTTCTGATCGCCGATGCCTTCCGTAGTCAAGTGCCCCACCTGTGGCAAGGACGTGGCCTGGGTGCCCGAAAACAAGTTCCGGCCGTTCTGTTCCGAACGATGCAAGCAGATCGATCTGGGCGCATGGGCCGCCGAAAAGTACGTGATCGGCGGCAAGCCCGGGGATGCCGCCGAACAGGCGGACGATGACGACGAACGCTGAACGATAGCGCCCACGGCCGGGCTCAGGCCCCGGCGCTTTCCTCCGCCAGCCACTGCACCACCGGAATGGTGGCCGGCAGCAGCGGACCGACCGTCACCGGCACGGTCTGCCACGAGAACGCCTGGCCCTCGAGGCCGACCGGCTCGCCGGACCACCCCGTCACCTTGCAGAAGTGCAGCCGCACGTAGGCGTGCGGGTAATCGTGCTCGAGCACGTGCCAGCGCACGCAGCGCGTGACCTCCAGCCCCAGTTCCTCGTGCAGCTCGCGCGCCAGCGCGGCTTCCACCGACTCGCCGGGCTCCAGCTTGCCGCCCGGAAACTCCCAGTAGCCTTCATATGGCTTGCCCGCGGGACGCTGGGCCAGCAGAAAGCGGCCGTCCGGCTGCATCATCACGCCCACCGCAACCTCGGTGACCTTGCGGCCTTGCGCGTTGACCGCGCCGGGCGCCGCGGCGCCGGCCATGCCTGCCGCGCTCACGGCTGCGCCGTTCCGATATCGGCGACGAAGGGCTTGCCGTGCTTGCCGCCCCAGTCGCGCGCGAACTGCCAGGCCACGCGGCCGGAACGCGAGCCGCGCTCCAGCGCCCACACCAGCGCATCGCCACGGGCGGCGGCGATGTCGTCGTCCGTGCAGCCGAAATGCCGCAGCCAGTGGGCGACGATCGTCAGGTATTCGTCCTGCTTGGGCGGATAGAACGACAGCCACAGCCCGAAGCGCTCGGACAGCGAGATCTTCTCCTCGACAACCTCGCCCGGGTGGATCTCGCCATCGTCGGTATGCCGGTAGCCCTCGTTGTCCTTCATGTATTCGGGCAGCAGGTGGCGCCGGTTCGAGGTGGCGTAGACCAGCACGTTGTCCGACTGCGTCGCCACCGAGCCATCCAGCGCGGATTTCAGTGCCTTGTAGCCCGACTCCCCTTCCTCGAACGACAGATCGTCGCAGAAGACCACGAAGCGCTCGGGGCGCTGCGCCAGCTGGTCGACGATATCGCCCAGGTCGCCCAGGTCGGCCTTGTCCACTTCCACCAGGCGCAGACCGTCCTTGACGAAGGCGTTCAGGCAGGCCTTGATCAGCGACGACTTGCCGGTGCCGCGCGCGCCGGTCAGCAGCACGTTGTTGGCGGGCAGCCGCTGCACGAACTGGCGCGTATTGGAGACGATGGCGTCCTTTTGCCGGTCGATATTCTTCAGGTCGTCCAGATGGATCGGCGGCAGCTGGCGGATCGGCTGCAGATAACCGATGTTGCCGAACAGGCTTTGCCGCTTGCGCCAGCGAAAGGCGACGGCGTGGTCCCAGTCGGCATCGTTGAGCTGAGGCGGCAGCCACGGTTCGAGCCGGGCAAGCAGGGATTCGAGGCGGGCGGCGAGATCGGACATGGGAAGGCGGGAGCGGCGTTGCGGGACTGGCGGCGCGGCATGGCGCGTTACCCCGCCACGCCACCCCGCGCCAGGGCATCAAGAACGGTAGTCGGCGTTGATCGATACGTAGTCGTGGGACAGGTCGCAGGTCCACACGGTGGCCTCGGCGTTGCCGCGGCCCAGCGCGATGCGCACGAGGATCTCGGGCTGCTTCATCACGCGCTGGCCGTCCTCCTCGCGGTAGTCGGGGTTGCGGCCGCCATCGCGCGCCACCCAGACATCGTCCAGCCACAGGTTGACCTTGCTGACATCGAGATCCTCGACCCCGGCGTAGCCGACCGCCGCCAGGATGCGGCCCAGATTCGGATCCGAGGCGAAGAAAGCGGTCTTGACCAGCGGCGAGTGGGCCACCGCATAGGCGATCTGCCGGCATTCGGCCACGCTATTGCCGCCTTCGACGCGGATCGTCATCAGCTTGGTCGCGCCCTCGCCGTCGCGCACGATCATCTGCGCCAGTTCCTGCGCCAGCGCCGTCACCGCGCCACGCAGGGCCTCGAAGGCCTCGCCCTCGGCCCGGTCGATCAGCGGCGCGCCGGACTTGCCGGTGGCGACCAGCATGAAGGAATCGTTGGTCGAGGTATCGCCGTCGATGGTGATGCTGTTGAACGAGTGATCGGCGGCATGCGACACCAGCGCCTGCAGCACCGGCTGCGCCACGGCGGCATCGGTGGCCATGAAGCCCAGCATCGTGGCCATATTGGGCCGGATCATGCCGGCGCCCTTGCTGATGCCGGTCAGCGTGACGGTCTTGCCGCCGATCTGCACCGTGCGCGAGGCCGCCTTGGGCTGCGTGTCGGTGGTCATGATCGCCTCGGCGGCGGCCAGCCAGTTGTCCGGCTTCGCGGCCGCCACGGCGGCGGGCAGGCCGGCCGTCAGGCGCTCCAGCGGCAGGGGTTCGAGGATCACGCCGGTCGAGAACGGCAGCACCTGCTCGGGGGCGATGCCAAGCTGCGCGGCCAGCGCCGCGCAGGTGGCGCGGGCGTTCGCCAGGCCCGGCTCGCCGGTGCCGGCGTTCGCATTGCCGGTGTTGACCACCAGCGCGCGGATGCCCTTGCCGGCGCCGGCCGCCGCCAGATGCTCGCGGCACACCTGCACCGGGGCGGCGCAGAAGCGGTTGCGCGTGAACACGCCCGCCACGGTGCTGCCCTCGGCCACCCGCATCACCAGCACGTCCTTGCGGTTGGCCTTGCGGATGCCCGCCTCGGCCCAGCCCAGCTCGACGCCGGCGACGGGTTTCAGGTTCTCTGCCAGCGGCAGCGGCAAGTTGACGGCCATATGCGTTCCTCTATCTGTTTCCGGAGCGTGCGCCGCCGGTCTGGCGGCGCAATGCGAGATCCTCTGACGAACATGCCCGCTTGCGCGGGCATGTGACCAACTGGCAGACCCTACGGCTCAGCTAAGCTTGCCGTGGCACTGCTTGAACTTCTTGCCCGAGCCGCAGGGGCAGGGATCGTTGCGTCCGACCCGCGCCATCGCGGCCGCCGTGGACTCCGCGGCGAGCGCGGCGCCCGCGCGCTGCTGCGGGGTCGACTCGGACGGCTCGCCGCCGGTGAAGTCGTCGTGCTTGTACTGCACGTTGCCCAGCTGGGACAGATCCTCCTCGATCTGCTCCGAGGCCTGTTCCAGTTCTTCCGGCGACTGGATCTGCACGTTGAACACGATGCGGGTGACTTCGCTCTTGATCACGTCCAGCAGGCGCGCGAACAGCTCGAACGACTCGCGCTTGTACTCCTGCTTCGGATCCTTCTGTGCATAGCCGCGCAGGTGGATGCCCTGGCGCAGGTGATCCAGCGCGGCCAGGTGCTCGCGCCAGTGCGAATCGATGCTCTGCAGCATCACCGAACGCTCGAAGCCGGCGAACGCCTCGCGGCCGACCTGGGCCACCTTGGCCTCGTAACGCTCGGTGGCGGCCGCCGCGATCATCTGCAGCAGTTCCTCGTCCTCAATGCTCTGCGCCGCCTCGATGGTCTTGGCCAGCGGCAGCTCCAGGCCCCAGTCGTCGCGCAGCTTGGCTTCCAGGCCGGCGATGTCCCACTGCTCTTCCATGGTCTCGGCCGGCACGTGCTCGCGGAACAGCTCCACCAGCACGCTTTCGCGCAGGTTGGCGACCATTTCGCCGACGTCCTGGGCTTCGAGCACCTCGTTGCGCAGCTTGTAGATTTCCTTGCGCTGGTCGTTGGCGACGTCGTCGTACTGCAGCAGCTGCTTGCGGATATCGAAGTTGCGGCCTTCCACCTTGCGCTGCGCCGATTCGATCGAGCGCGTGACGATGCCCGCCTCGATCGGCTCGCCTTCCGGCATCTTCAGCCGCTCCATGATGGCGCGCACGCGGTCGCCGGCGAAGATGCGCAGCAGCTGGTCGTCCAGCGACAGGTAGAAGCGCGACGAGCCCGGATCGCCCTGGCGGCCCGCGCGGCCGCGCAGCTGGTTGTCGATACGGCGCGACTCATGGCGCTCGGTGCCGACGATATGCAGGCCGCCGGCCGCCTTGACCTGGTCGTGCAGCGACTGCCATTCGGTCTTGAGCTGGTTGATGCGCGCGGCCTTCTCGGCGTCCGACAGGCTGGCGTCGGCCTCGATGAAGCCGGCCTGCTTCTCCACGTTGCCGCCCAGCACGATGTCGGTGCCGCGGCCGGCCATGTTGGTGGCGATGGTCACCATCTTCGGGCGGCCCGCCTGCGCCACGATCTCGGCCTCGCGCGCGTGCTGCTTGGCGTTGAGCACCTGATGCGGCAGCTGGGCCTTGTCGAGCAGGCCCGACAGGTATTCGGAGGTCTCGATCGACGTGGTGCCTACCAGCACCGGCTGGCCACGGTCGTAGCAGTCGCGGATGTCGCGGACCACGGCGTCGTAGCGCTCGTTGGACGTCTTGTAGATCTGGTCCTGCAGATCCTTGCGCTGCGCCGGCCGGTTGGTGGGGATCACCACCACTTCGAGGCCGTAGATTTCCTGGAATTCGTAGGCTTCCGTGTCGGCCGTGCCGGTCATGCCGGCCAGCTTTTCGTACATCCGGAAGTAGTTCTGGAACGTGATCGTGGCCAGCGTCTGGTTTTCCTGCTGGATCGTCACGCCTTCCTTGGCTTCCACGGCCTGGTGCAGGCCGTCGGACCAGCGGCGGCCGGTCATCAGGCGACCGGTGAACTCGTCGACGATGATCACCTCGTCGTTCTGCACCACATAATGCTGGTCGCGGTGGAACAGCGAGTGCGCGCGCAAGGCGGCGTACACATGGTGCATCAGCGTGATGTTCTGCGGCGCGTACAGCGACTCGCCCTCGCCGATCAGGCCAAGCTGGGCCAGGACCGCCTCGGCCTTCTCGTGGCCGGCCTCGGTCAGGTAGACCTGATGGCCCTTCTCGTCCACGTAGTAGTCGCCCGGCTTCTCGACGCCGGTGCCGTCCGCCTTCTCCTCGCCGATCTGGCGCTCCAGCATCTTGGGGATGCCGTTCATGCGCTGGTAGAGGTCCGTATGGTTCTCGGCCTGGCCGGAGATGATCAGCGGCGTGCGGGCCTCGTCGATCAGGATCGAGTCCACTTCGTCGACGATCGCGTAGTTCAGCGGACGCTGCACGCGTTGCGACGGGTCGTAGACCATGTTGTCGCGCAGGTAGTCGAAGCCGAACTCGTTATTGGTGCCGTACGTGATATCGGAGTTGTAGGCGGCCTGCTTCGCATCGTGCGGCATCTGCGACAGGTTCACACCCACCGACAGGCCCAGGAAGTTGTACAGCCGGCCCATCCACTCGGCATCGCGCTGCGCCAGGTAGTCGTTGACCGTGACCACATGCACGCCCTTGCCGGTCAGCGCGTTCAGGTACACGGCCAGCGTGGCGGTCAGCGTCTTGCCTTCGCCGGTGCGCATTTCGGCGATCTTGTTGTCGTTCAGCACCATGCCGCCGATCATCTGCACGTCGAAGTGGCGCATCTTCATGACGCGCTTGCTCGCTTCGCGGCAAACGGCGAACGCTTCGGGCAGCAGGGACTCCAGCGACTCGCCGCCGGCGTGGCGCTGGCGGAAGGTATCCGTCATGCCGCGCAGCTCGTCGTCCGTCAACGTCTCGAACTTCGGCTCCAGCGCGTTGATCCGCTCGACGGTCCGGCGATATTGTTTGATCAGCCGCTCGTTGCGGCTGCCGAAGACTTTCTTGAGAAGGCCCGTGATCATCGATTGCTTTCACCTGGCGCGTCACGCGGTCCGGGGCCCGTCTCAACGGGCATGCCCGGCGCGGGGCGCGAGGAAATGGGATTGGCGCAAAACGCCGAGTTTATCACGCGCCTCCAGTCCGACCGCGTCCATGCGGAGCGCACTTTGGCCTTGGCGGCAAACGCCGCGCGCGGCCGCCTCGCGCGGCGTTTGCGCAAGCTAGAATGCGCGCATGCGCCTGTTCACCCACCACGCCCTGCAAACCCCCGCCGCCAAGCCGCTCAACGACTGGCTGACCAAGGCCGGCCCGGTCTCCACGCTGATGCAGACCGCCCGCCAGCTCGCCACGCTGGAGGCCGAAGTGCTGGCATTGCTGCCGCCCGGACTGCGCGCCGGCATCGCGGTGGGCGGGGTCAAGCAGGAAGCCGGCAACGCGGCGCGCGAGGAGACCCTGGTGCTGCTGGCCGCGCACGGCGCCGCGGCCGCCCGCGTGCGCCAGGTCGTGCCTAGCCTGCTGGCGCGGCTGCAACAGCGCGGCTCGCGCATTGCGGCGATCCGGGTGCGCGTGCAGCCCGAGGTCGGACGGGGCGACTGGGATACGGAGCCGGCGCCGCGGCCGCAGCGCAAGCCGATGTCGCCCACGGGCCTGGCCAGTCTCGGTACGCTGGAGCAGACCCTGCCGGACTCGCCGCTGCGCGACGCGGTGCGCAACCTGCTGCAGCACCACCGGCAGGGCTAGCCCGCCGCTGCGGACGCAAAAAAGCCGACCTCGCGGTCGGCTTTTTTTCGTTGGCAGCGCTTGTCGCGGCGCCGCGGTTCAGGCGAAGGCCGGCTGCAACTGCGGCAGGAACGCCGACGGTGCGTCCTCGATGCGCTCGAAGGTCATCACCTCGTAGGCTTCCTGGTCGGCCAGCAGCGCGCGCAGCAACTGATTGTTCAGTCCGTGGCCGGACTTGTGCGCCACATAGGCGCCGATCAGCGGATGGCCCACCACATACAGGTCGCCGATGGCGTCGAGGATCTTGTGGCGCACGAACTCGTCGCCGTAGCGCAGTTCCTCGTTGTTCAGCATGCGGTGCTCGTCGAGCACGATGGCGTTGTCCAGGCTGCCACCGCGCGCCAGGCCCATCTCGCGCAGCGCCTCGACCTCGTGGGCGAAGCCGAAGGTGCGGGCGCGCGCGATCTCGCGCACATAGCTCGTGTCGGCGAAGTCGATCTCGAAGGTCTGGCCGGTCTTGTCGACCGCCGGATGGCGGAAGTCGATGGTGAAGGCCAGCTTGAAGCCGAAGAAGGGTTCGAGCCGGGCGAGCTTGTCGCCGTCGCGCACTTCCACCGGCTTCTTCACGCGGATGAAGCGCTTGGCCGCCGGCAGTTCCTCGATGCCCGCCGATTGCAGCAGGAACACGAAGGATGCCGCGCTGCCGTCCATGATGGGGATTTCCTCGGCGTCCACGTCGACATACAGATTGTCGATGCCAAGACCCGCGCAGGCGGACATCAGATGCTCGACCGTGGAGACGCGCGCGCCGTCCTTCTGCAGCACGGAGGCCAGGCGCGTATCGCCGATGGCGGAAGCCGCCACGGGGATCTCGACCGGCTCGGGCAGATCGACACGGGTGAACACCATGCCGGCGTCGGCGGGGGCGGGCCTGAGGGTCAGCGTCACTTTGCGGCCCGAGTGCAAGCCTATGCCGACGGTCTTGACCAGGGATTTAATGGTGCGCTGTTTGAGCATGACGGCCTCGGCAATTATCAAAATCTATCAAGCGTTCTTTTCAATAAACGCGATCGTACCACTGGCGACTTTTTTGCGCTGCCGCACTTTGTTTCTACGTGTTAACGCTAGCCGATTATGCTTTATGCGTAACAAAAATGCGGATTCGGCGTCTTACCGGCGCAACATTATCGTGATAGGCGAGCCAGCATGGCTTCCGCCCCGCTGACTTCGAATTTCCCCGGGGCCTCGACCTGAAGCTCCGTGACCACGCCATCGTCGATCACCATCGCGTATCGCAGCGAACGTACGCCCATGCCGCGCTTGCCCAGGTCCTGGTCCAGTCCGAGCGCGCGCGTCCACTCGGCGCTGCCATCGCCCATCATCCTGACCTTGCCTGCGGTGCCCTGCTCGCGCGCCCACGCGCCCATCACGAAGGCATCGTTGACCGAGACGCACCACACCTCGTCGATGCCGGCGGCGCGCAGCGCCTCTGCCTGCGCGATATAGCCGGGCACATGCTTGGCGGAACAGGTGGGAGTGAAGGCGCCCGGCAGGCCGAAGACCAGGATCTTGCGGCCCTTGACCAGTTCGCCGACCGCGAAGGCGTTGGGGCCCAGCGAGCAGCCGCCGCCTTCCGCTTCGAAATATTCGTGAAGTGTGGCGTCAGGGACGCGCTGTCCGATTTCGATCATTGCTGTCGTCCTTGGAAACGGCAAGCCCTGCCAACAGACTGACTTGCATCATAGTGCCCGCTCTCGGGGCCCCCAAGTCCGACCATGGCGCGCTGCGTTGTCGGCAAACGCCGACAAAGCGCTGCCTTACCAATACAAAAATGCCGCGCGCCGAACTTGCGGGTAATGCAAGGTCGGCGCGCGGACGGGGGCATCCCGGCCGGGAGGGCGGGAGACCAGTCCGGGGAGGCGGCCGGCGGCACGCCTGTCCCGGCAACGGGATGCGACGGACTCTCGTCAGCGCGGGCGCGGCATGGCTGGCTGCGCGAGCGGGCCGTGACGTTCCGGGCAAGGCGTGGGCGGATGGGGAGCGCCCAGCCGTCTTGCCAATTCGGTGTCGCGGTCAGCCCGCCAGCCGGCGGTCATGCCAACGCCCTGGCTGGACAACTCAGTCCGCCTGCTTGCGCAGGAAAGCCGGGATGTCGTACGTGTCGACGCCCTTTTCCTGCAGCGCCGCCACGTGGGCGGACGCCGACTCGCGCGAGCTGCGCCATACCGCCGGCGTATCCAGGCCGCTGTAGTCGGGCGAGCTGTGCAGCGGGGCGGCGTTGGCCATGCCGGTCATCATGTGCACCGGCGCGTTGTCCGTACCGGTCTTGAGCAGCGTCATCGGTTGCTGCTTCTTGCCCGAACGGCCCAGGCCCGTCGCGACCACGGTCACGCGCAGCGCATCGCTCATCGAGTCGTCGTAGACCGTACCGAAGATCACGGTGGCATCTTCCGCGGCGTAGCTGCGGATGGTGTTCATGACTTCCTTGGTCTCGGACAGCTTCAGCGAGCGGCTGGCGGTGATGTTGACCAGCACGCCGCGCGCGCCGGACAGGTCCACGCCTTCCAGCAGCGGGCTTGCCACGGCCTGCTCGGCGGCGAGACGCGCGCGGTCCACGCCGGACACCGTGGCGGTGCCCATCATGGCCTTGCCCTGCTCGCCCATCACCGTCTTCACGTCCTCGAAGTCGACGTTCACCAGACCGTCCACGTTGATGATTTCGGCGATGCCGGCCACGGCGTTGTGCAGCACGTCGTCGGCGCACTGGAAGCACTTGTCCATCTCGGCGTCGTCGCCCATCACCTCGAACAGCTTCTCGTTGAGCACCACGATCAGCGAATCGACGCTGGACTCGAGCTCGCTCGAACCGTGCTCGGCCACCTTGGCGCGGCGCGCGCCTTCGAAGTCGAACGGCTTGCTGACCACGCCCACGGTCAGGATGCCCATGTCCTTGGCCACCTGCGCGACGATCGGGGCAGCGCCGGTACCGGTGCCGCCGCCCATGCCGGCGGTAATGAAGACCATATGGGCGCCGCGCAGCGCGTCGGCGATCTGCTCGCGCGCCGACTCGGCGCAGGTGCGGCCCACCTCGGGCTTGGCGCCGGCCCCCAGGCCGGTGTTGCCAAGTTGCAGTACGCGCGAGGCGGTCGAGCGCTTGAGCGCCTGCGCATCGGTGTTCATGCAGATGAATTCGACGCCTTGCACGCCGCGGCTGATCATGTGCTGCACGGCGTTACCGCCCGCACCGCCCACGCCCACCACCTTGATGATGGTGCCGTCCTGCATTTCCGATTCGATCATGTCAAAGTCCATCACTGCCTCCAGGAAAATCAGTTCGCAAACGCTGCGGCCTCCCCGCCGCAACCCTTGGTCACTGAACAAAAAAACATCAATAAGAAAACTGCTCCATCAACGTGCCGGTCTCTGAGTCGGTGGACCGGCACGCCGCGAAAATGCGTGCGGTGCGCCGGCTCAGAAATTGCCGACGAACCACTCCTTCATGCGCGTCCAGATCTGCTTGACCGAGCCGCTCTGCACCGCGACCTTGCGGCCGCGCATGCGTTGCACGCGGCCTTCGAGCAGCAGGCCCATCACGGTCGAGTAGCGCGGGCTCTTCACGACTTCATGCAGGTTGCCGCGGTACTCGGGCACGCCGACCCGAACCGGTTTGAGGAAGATGTCCTCGCCCAGTTCCACCATGCCAGGCATCATTGCCGTGCCGCCGGTGATCACCACGCCCGAGGACAGCAGTTCCTCGTAGCCGGACTCGCGCACCACCTGGTGCACCAGCGAATACAGTTCCTCGATACGTGGCTCGATCACCGCGGCCAGCGCCTGGCGCGACAGCGTGCGCGTGCCCCGATCGCCCACGCCCGGCACCTCGATCATGTCTTCCGGATCCGCGATGGCCTGCTTGGCGATGCCGTACTGCATCTTGATGTCTTCGGCGTCCGGCGTCGGCGTGCGCAGCGCCATCGCGATATCGTTGGTGATCTGGTCGCCGGCGATGGGAATCACCGCGGTATGCCGGATCGCCCCTTCGCTGAAGATCGCGATATCGGTGGTGCCGCCGCCGATGTCGACCAGCACCACGCCGAGCTCCTTCTCGTCCTCGGTCAGCACCGCCAGGCTCGACGCCAGCGGCTGCAGGATCAGGTCGTGCACTTCCAGGCCGCAGCGGCGCACGCACTTGACGATGTTCTGCGCCGCGCTGACCGCGCCCGTCACGATATGCACCTTCACCTCGAGGCGGATGCCGCTCATGCCGATCGGCTCGCGCACGTCCTCCTGCCCGTCGATGATGAATTCCTGCGTGAGGATGTGCAGGATCTGCTGGTCGGTCGGGATGTTGACCGCCTTGGCGGTCTCGATGACCCGCGCCACGTCGGTCTGGGTCACCTCCTTGTCCTTGATGGCGACCATGCCGCTCGAATTGAACGAGCGGATATGGCTGCCGGCGATACCGGTAAAGACCTCCGAGATCTTGCAGTCGGCCATCAGCTCGGCCTCTTCGAGCGCCTTCTGGATCGACTGCACGGTGGCCTCGATATTGACCACGACCCCCTTCTTCAGACCCTTGGACTCGGACTGCCCCATGCCGATCACCTCGTAGCTGCCGTCGGGGCGCAACTCCGCCACCACGGCCGCCACCTTCGAGGTGCCGATATCGAGGCCGACCAACAGGTCCTTGTATTCCTTGCTCATCGGGATTTCTCCGCGTTCTCTTTTTTAAGTCGCGTCGGATTGTTGTTGGAGGCGCCGCCCGCGGCCTTGGCTTTGGCCTTGGCTTCCGCCGCGGCCTGTGCTTCGGTCAGGAAACGCACGTTGGCTGCCCGGATGGCAAACCCGTTGGGGTAGCGCAGATCGGCGTATTCGATCCGGCTGCCCCATTGCTCAGTGACCTGCGGCCAGGTTGCGACGAAGCGCTTGACGCGCTCGTCCATCGCCATCCGGTCAAGGTCGGTCTGCTCCCGTCCGAGCTCGACGACCATCCCGTTGGACAGCCTGGTCCGCCAGGCATAGCGCCCGGACAACGTCACCGCCAGCGGTTCCAGCCTCAGCGGCCGGAACCATTCGCGCATGATCTGCAGCTTCTCGACGACCTCGCCCTGGCTGTCGGGCGGACCGTCGAGCGCGAGCAGCTGGGCGTCTTCCTCCGCTTCCGCGGTATTGGCAACGAACAGCTCGCCATAGGTATTGATCAGGCGTCCGCTTTCCGCCGAGCCCCAGGTGCCCAGCGGCTCGTGTTCCTCGACCTCGACCACCAGCCCGCTGGGCCATTCGCGCCGCACGCTGGCCTTGCGCACCCAGGGCACCGATTCGAAGATCACGCGCGTGGCATTCAGGTCCAGCGTAAAGAAGTTGCCCGACAGCTTGCCCAGCGCGTTGGCCCGCACGCTCGGGGCATTGACGTGGCGCAGCGTCTCGCCCTGCATCGGCGCGAGCTCGACATGGGTGATGGCGAACACCGGCCGCTGCGCCAGCCACATCACGCCGGCCACGAGCGCCATCACCGCCACGGCCGCATAGAGGGCCGAGGCGATCAGGTTCAGCAGGCGTGCGTTATGCCACATGGATGCGTGCTTCGTTCAGGGTGGTATCGGGTTCGATGGCCGGTTCGCGTCGTGTCGCTCAGGGCTTCCAGTGCTCGCTCGGGTGCAGGTCCAGCGTCGCCGCGGCGACCACCTGCAGCACGAAGTCCTCGTAGCTGATGCCGGCCGCGCGCGCGCCCATCGGCACCAGCGAATGGCCGGTCATGCCCGGCGAGGTATTCATCTCCAGCAGGTACGGCTTGCCGGCCGCGTCCAGCATCACGTCGGCCCGGGCCCAGCCGCGGCATCCCAGGACGCGATAGGCCTGGACCGCCAGGCTGCGCACCTCGGCCTCCTGCGCGTCGGGCAGGCCCGACGGGCACAAGTACTGGGTATCGTCCGTGAAGTACTTGTTTTGATAGTCGTAGTTCGCCCCGGGCGCGACGATGCGGATCACCGGCAGCGCCGTCGCCTCGTCGCCCTCGCCCACCACCGGACAGGTCAGCTCGGCGCCGTCGATGAACGACTCGGCGATCACGTCCCGGTCCAGCACGGCGGCCTTGTCGTAGGCGGCGCGCAACTGCCCCGCCACGGTGACCTTGGTCAGCCCGATCGACGAACCTTCGCGGGCCGGCTTGACGATCAAGGGCAGGCCCAGTTCGGCCACCACCGCGGCCACGTCGGCATCGCTCATGCCAGCCGACAGCATGGCAAAGCGCGGCGTCGACAGGCCGTGCGTGCTCCACAGCCGCTTGGTGGCCTGCTTGTCCATCGCCAGCGCGGAGGCCAGCACACCGCTACCGGTGTACGGCACGCCGATCTGCTCGAGCAGGCCCTGCATGGTCCCGTCCTCGCCATAGCGTCCGTGCAGCGCGATAAAGACGCGGTCGAACCCGGCGGCCACCAGTTCCGCCACGCCCTGCAGCGCCGGATCGAAACCGTGCGCATCCACGCCGCGCGACCGCAGCGCGGCCAGCACGCCATTGCCGGACAGCAGCGAGATTTCCCGTTCTGCGGAACGGCCGCCCATCAGCACGCCGACCTTGCCGAGCGATGCCGGATCGATATTGGGATTGGCAACGAAGCTCATGCCTGGCCTCCGGCCTGGTTCTGCGAGGATTGCAAGGATTGATGCGAGACGAGTTGGCCCGGTACGCCGCCGATGGTGCCGGCGCCCATGGTCACCACCACGTCGCCCGGCCGCACGGCGTCCAGGATGGCCTGGGGCATCTCGTCGATGGTCTCGACGAACACCGGCTCGACCTTGCCCGCCACGCGCAGCGCGCGCGTCAGCGCCCGCCCGTCGGCGGCGACGATGGGCGTCTCGCCGGCCGGGTAGACCTCGGCCAGCAGCAGCGCATCGACGGTGCCCAGCACCTTGACGAAGTCCTCGAAGCAGTCGCGCGTGCGCGTGTAGCGGTGCGGCTGGAAGGCCAGCACCAGGCGCCGGTCCGGGAATGCGCCGCGCGCGGCCGCCAGCGTGGCCGCCATTTCCACCGGGTGATGGCCGTAGTCGTCCACCAGCGTGAAGGTGCCCGCGCCAGCGGGGGTCGCGACTTCGCCGTAGCGCTGGAAGCGCCGGCCCACGCCGTGGAACTCGCGCAGCGCCTTGACGATGGCGGCATCCGGCACTTCCAGTTCGGTAGCGATGGCAATCGCCGCCAGCGCGTTCTGCACGTTGTGCAGGCCGGGCAGGTTCAGCACCACGTCCAGCGGCGGTTCGGCATGGCCATTGAGCTGGCGATGCACGGTGAAGTGCATCTGCCCGTCGACCGGGCGCGGATCGACCGCGCGCACCTGGGCGTCCTCGGCGAAGCCGTAGCGCACCACCGGCTTGGACACGAAAGGCAGGATCTCGCGCACGCTCGGGTCGTCCACGCACAGCACGGCGATGCCGTAGAACGGCAGGCGCTGCGTGAACTCGATGAACGCCTGCTTCAGACGGGCGAAGTCATGCCCGTAGGTGTCCATGTGGTCCGCGTCGATATTGGTGATGACCTCGATCACCGGGAACAGGTTCAGGAAGGAGGCGTCCGACTCGTCCGCCTCCGCCACGATGAAGTCGCCGGTGCCCAGCCGCGCATTGGCGCCGGCCGAGTTCAACCGGCCGCCAATCACGAAGGTCGGGTCCAGCCCGCCCTCGGCCAGCACCGACGCCACCAGGCTCGTGGTGGTCGTCTTGCCATGCGTGCCGGCGATCGCCACGCCCTGCTTCAAGCGCATCAGCTCCGCCAGCATCACCGCGCGCGGCACCACCGGAATGCGCCGGGCGCGCGCGGCCAGCACCTCGGGGTTGTCGCCGCCGACTGCGGTCGACACCACCACCGCGTTGGCGCCCTCGATATGCGCGGCGTCATGGCCATGCATGACGTTGGCGCCCAGCGACGCGAGGCGCCGGGTGGCCGCATTGCTGCCCACGTCGGAACCCGAGACCTTGTAGCCCAGGTTCAACAGCACCTCCGCGATGCCGCTCATGCCGGCGCCGCCGATGCCTACGAAGTGGATGTTCTTGACGATGTGCTTCATGAATCCGTGTTCAGTCCCGTGCGATCTGGCTGCAGATCTCGGCCACGCGCCGGGTCGCTTCCGGCTTGGCCAGTCCGCGCGCCAGCCGCGCCATCTCTTTCAGTTGCGGCCGCGACAGCCCGGCCAGCGTCTCGGCCAGCCCCTGCGCGGTCAGTTCGTTCTGTTGCACCAGCAACGCCGCGCCGACTCCCGACAGGAAGCGCGCGTTGGTGGTCTGGTGGTCGTCCACCGCGTGCGGAAACGGCACGAACAGTGCCGCCACGCCGGCCGCGGCCACCTCGGATACGGTCATGGCGCCCGCCCGGCAGATCACCAGGTCGGCCTCGGCATAGGCCTGGGCCATGTCGTCGATGAACGGCAGCGCCTCCGCCTCGACGCCCGCGCTCGCATAGTTGGCGCGCAGCGTGTCGATCTGCTTGACGCCGGCCTGGTGCTTCACCACGGGGCGCGTGTCGGTCGGCAGCAGCGCCAGCGCCTTCGGCACGACGTCGTTCAGCGCGGCGGCGCCGAGGCTGCCGCCCACCACCAGCACGCGCAGCGGGCCGACGCGATCGTCGTACCGGGTCTCCGGCGCCGGCAGGTGCGCCAGTTCCTCGCGTACGGGATTGCCGGTCCATTCGCTGTCGGGCAGCGTCTTCGGGAACGCGCACAGCACGCGGTCGGCCACCTTGGCCAGCACCTTGTTGGCCAGGCCGGCGATGGAGTTCTGTTCGTGCAGCACCAGCGGGCGGCCCAGCAGCGAGGCCATCATGCCGGCCGGGAAGGTGATATAGCCACCCATGCCCAGCACCACGTTCGGCCGCACGCGGCGCAGCGCGCCGATGCTCTGCCAGAACGCGCGCAGCAGGTTCATCGGCAGCAGCAGCTTGGTCACCAGCCCCTTGCCACGCAGCCCGCCGAACTGGATGAACTCCATCGGGATATCGTGCTTCGGTACCAGGGTCGCTTCCATGCCGGTCCTGTTGCCGAGCCACACCACGCGCCATCCCTGTGCGCGCAGCGCGTGCGCGACCGCCAGGCCGGGGAACACGTGTCCCCCGGTGCCGCCGGCCATCACGAGCAGCGTGCGCTGCGTGGTCATACCTTCCCTCCACGCATCAACACGCGGTTGTGGCCACGGCCGCTTCGCTTAACTTCCTGCTGGCGCAGGAAGTTAGCCTGCGCCGAAATCAAGTGTTGCTGCGCTACGGTCATACCTTCCCTCCACGCATCAACACTCGATTTTCGTAATCCACACGCAGCAGGATCGCCAAGGCCACGCAGTTCATCAGAATCCCCGAACCGCCATAGCTGACCAGCGGCAGCGTCAGCCCCTTGGTCGGCAGCAGACCCAGGTTCACGCCCATGTTGATGAACGCCTGCCAGCCGATCCAGATGCCGATGCCCTTGGCCACCAGCCCGGCGAAGGTCAGGTCCAGTTGCAGCGCGGTGCGGCCGATGCTGAACGCGCGCCGCACCAGCCAGTAGAACAGCACGATGGCGGCCAGCACGCCGATAAAGCCCAGTTCCTCGCCGATCACGGCGAGAATGAAGTCGGTATGCGCCTCCGGCAGGTAGTGCAGCTTCTCGATGCTGCCGCCCAGCCCGACGCCGGTCCATTCGCCGCGGCCGAAGGCGATCAGCGAGTGGGTGAGCTGGTACGCCTTGCCCAGCGCGTATTCCTCGCGCCACGGGTCCAGATACGCGAAGATCCGGTCGCGCCGCCAGGGGGAGATCGCGATCAGCAGCGCGAACGTGCCCACCGCGATGGCCACCAGCGCGCCGAACAGCTTGCCGTTCACGCCGCCCAGGAAAAGAATCCCCATCGCCACCGCAGCGATCACGAGGAATGCGCCCATGTCGGGCTCGAGCAGCAGCAGCATGCCGACCACGGCCACCGCCACGCCCATCGGCAGGAAGCCCTTGCCCAGGCTCTGCATCCACTCCTGCTTGCGTACGGTGTAGTTGGCCGCGTACAGCACCACGGCCAGCTTCATCAGCTCCGACGGCTGGAAGTTCATCAGGCCCAGCGGAATCCAGCGGCGCGCGCCGTTGACGCCCTTGCCGATGAACGGGACGAGCACGATGATCAGCAGGATCAGCGCGATCACGAACAGCTTGGGCGCGTAGCGGTCCCAGAACTTGACCGGGATCTGGAAGGCGACCAGGCCCACGCCCAGGCCGATCAGCACCGAGAAGGCGTGGCGCGTCAGGAAATGCGTCTCGCGGTAGTTCGCGTAGCGCGGCGAGTCGGGCAACGCGATCGAGGCGGAATAGACCATCACCAGGCCGATGGCCAGCAGCACCACCGACACCCACAGCAGCGGCTGGTCGTACTCCATCATCCGCGAGCGGGTCGGCTTGACGCCGGACACCGCGTCGCGCAGCCCGCCCCAGGCGTTGCCGATGGTCGCGCCGATGAAGCCGCTGCGCTTGTCCTGCGCGTCCCTGGTGCCGCCGCGGGCGGCGTTGCGGATGGTCTCGCTCATGGCATGATCCCCCGGGACAAGGCCAGCTCTTCCACCGCGGCGCGGAAGACCTCGGCGCGGTGCACATAGTTGCGGAACATGTCCAGGCTCGCGCAGGCGGGCGAGAGCAGCACGGCGTCGCCGGGCTCGGCCAGGCGCGCCGACTCCGCGACGGCGGCGTCCAGCGTATCGGCGTCGGCCAGCGTCACGCCGCAGTCGGCCAGCGCCGCGCGCAGCGCGCCGGCGTCCTTGCCGATCAGCACCACGGCGCGCGCGTATTGCGACACCGGCGCGACCAGCGGCGAGAAGTCCTGCCCCTTGCCCTCGCCGCCGGCAATCAGCACCACGCGCTTGTCCAGGCCCGACAGGGCCGCCACGGTGGCGCCCACGTTGGTGCCCTTGCTGTCGTCGAAATACTCGACGTCGTCGATGGTGGCGACCCACTCGACACGGTGCGGCTCGCCACGATATTCGCGCAGGCCGTGCAGCAGCGCGTTCAGCGGCAGGTCGATGGCGCGGCACAGCGCCAGCGCCGCCATCGCGTTGGTGGCGTTGTGCATGCCGCGGATATGCAGCGCGTCGGCGGGCATCAGGCGCTTGTGGCGCACCGGCACCGGCGGCGCGTCGGCCGTGGCCGCCTTGCGGCGGCGGGGCTTGCCTTCGCCTTCCGCGTCGCCGTCGGCTTCGGCCAGCACCAGCCACGGCATGCCACCCTCGCGCAGGATGCCGAAGCTGCCCGGCGTTTCTGGCAGGTCGATGCCGAACGTCACCGGGGCGGAGCCCGGGCGCGCCATTTCCATCGTCAGGCGGTCGTTGCGGTTGAGCACCTGGACCACCGGGCGGTCGGCGTCCGCGGGACCGAAGACCCGCGCCTTGGCGGCGGCGTAGTCATCCATCGTGCCGTGCCAGTCGAGGTGATCCTGGGTGACGTTGAGCACCGTGGCGGCGTCCGGGGCCAGCGTGTGGGTGGTGGCGAGCTGGAAGCTGGACAGCTCCAGCACCCAGACGTCCGGCAGCGCCGTCGCATCGATGCAGGCGGACAGCTTGTCCAGCGCCGACGGGCTGATATTGCCGGCCACCGCCACCGTCCTGCCGGCGCGCTCCACCAGCCGGCCGGTCAGCGCCGTGGTGGTGGTCTTGCCATTGGTGCCGGTGATGGCGAGCAGCCGTGGCGCGTAGCCGGAAGCCGCGCGCAGGTGAGCGAGCGCGCGCGCGAACAGTTCGATCTCGCCCCACACTGGGACGCCCCGCTCGCGCGCCGCCGCGAGCAGCGCCGCGATGCCGGCGTCCGCCAGGGACAGCCCCGGGCTGATCGCAACCAGCGCGACGCCGTCGAGCAGGGCCGGCGCGAACGGTGCCCCGATGAATTCGGCGGCGGGCAGCTCGGCGCGAAGCGTGGCAAGGTTGGCGGGCGCCTCGCGCGTGTCGGCCACGCGCAGTGCGCAGCCGAACCGGCCGCACCAGCGCGCCATCGCCAGGCCCGATTCACCTAGGCCCAGTACCAGCACATGAGGGGTCTGCAACTCACCGAACACTTCGTTACCTGCCTTTTGGCTTCCCGCCGTTTAACGTTCCGTACTCTCGTTCCTGGGCTCAGCGCAGCTTCAGCGTCGACAGCCCGATCAGCACCAGCATCATCGTGACGATCCAGAACCGCACGGTGACCTGGGTTTCCTTCCAGCCGCCCAACTCGAAATGGTGGTGCAGCGGCGCCATCCGGAACAGCCGCCGCCCTTCTCCGTACCATCGCTTGGTGAGCTTGAACCACGTGACCTGCAGCATCACCGACACCGTCTCGACCACGAAGATGCCGCCCATCACGAACAGGACGATCTCCTGCCGCACGATCACGGCGATGGTGCCGAGCGCGCCGCCGAGCGCCAGCGCGCCGACGTCGCCCATGAAGACCTGGGCCGGATGCGCGTTGAACCAGAGAAAGGCCAGGCCCGCGCCGGCCATTGCCGAGCAGAAGATCAGCAACTCCCCGGCGCCGGGAATATGGGGGAACAGCAGGTACTTGCTGTAGACCGCGTTGCCCATCACGTAGGCGAACACGCCGAGGGCGCTGCCCACGAGCACCACGGGCATGATCACCAGGCCGTCCAGGCCGTCGGTCAGGTTCACCGCATTGCTCGAGCCGACGATCACCAGATAGGTCAGCACGATGAAGCCGGCGACGCCCAGCGGGTAGCTCACTTCCTTGAAGAAGGGCACCAGCAGGTTGGACTTGTAGGGCATGTCCAGCGACAGTCCGCCCTCCACCCAGGACAGGAACAGCTCCCACACCTTGACGTTGCTGCTCTCGGAAATGGAGAAGGCCAGGTAGACCGCGGCCACCAGGCCGATCAGCGTCTGCCAGAAGAACTTTTCCTTGCTCGACATGCCGCGCGGGTCGCGGTACACGACCTTGCGGTAGTCGTCGACCCAGCCCACCGCGCCGTAGCCGAACGTGACCAGCATCACCACCCAGATGAAGCGGTTGCCCCAGTCGCACCACAGCAGCGTCGACACACCGATCGAGAGCAGCACCAGCACCCCGCCCATGGTCGGCGTGCCAGCCTTGACCAGGTGGGTCTGCGGTCCCAGCGAGCGCACGGCCTGGCCGATCTTCAGCTCGGTCAGCTTGCGGATGACCCACGGCCCGAAGCCGAGCGCGAGCAGCAGCGCCGTGAGGTTGGCCATCACGGCGCGGAAGGTCAGGTAGTTGAAGACCCGCAGGAAGCTGTAGTCGTTTTGCAGCCACTGGGCCAGAGCCAATAACATCTTGCTTTCTATTCCTGTTCAATTGCCGCGCATGGCAATGCGCGGGTACCGCATCCGGTTCACGCGGCGGAAGGCTTTCCGACCAGCGCGTCCACCATCCGTTCCATGCGCATGAAGCGCGATCCCTTCACCAGCACCGCGGACGCCTTCGCCACCGTGCCGTCGTTGTCATTCGTCAGTGCCCCGGCCAGGTCTTCCGCGCGGGCGAAGTGCCGGCCGCTCGTACCGAACGCCTGCACCGCGTGCGGTGCCGCCTCGCCGACGCCCCATAGCGCCTCGATGCCGCGCGCCCGCGCATAGGCGCCGATCTCGGTGTGGAACGCCGGGCCCTGGTCGCCGACCTCGCCCATGTCGCCCAGCACCAGCAGGCGCGGCGACGGGAAAGCGGCCAGCACGTCGATGGCGGCGCGCATCGAATCCGGATTGGCGTTGTAGGTGTCGTCGATCACCACCGCGCCGCGCGCGGCGTGCTTGACCTGCAGGCGGCCCTTGACCGGGGCAAAGGCAGCCAGCCCGGCCTGGATCGCGCTCGGGTCGACGTTGGCCGACAGCGCGCACGCGATGGCGGCCAGCGCGTTGCGCACGTTGTGCTCGCCCAGCAGCGACAGCCGGACCTGGAAGCCAGTCAGCGGCGCGCGCACCTGCATCACCTGCACGCCCGCATCGAGCGCGACGGTGGCCGTGACATCGGCGCCGGCCTCCAGGCCGAACGTCATCACACGGCGCGCGCCGGCGGCCTGGCGCCACAGCGGGGCGTGCTCGCCGCCGTTCTGCGCGTCCAGCGGAAACACCGCCACGCCGTTGGCGGGCAGCGCCTCGATGGCGCTGGCGTGCTCGCGCGCGACCGCTTCCACGCTGACCATGAATTCCTGGTGCTCGCGCTGCGCGTTGGTGATCACCGCCACGGTGGGCTGCGCGATGCCGGCCAGATACACCGTTTCGCCCGGATGGTTCATGCCCATCTCGAACACGGCGAGCCGGTGCGTGGCGCGCAGCCGCAGCACCGTCAGCGGCAGGCCGATATCGTTGTTCAGATTGCCGCCGGTGGCGAGCCGGTCTTCCTCGCCCACCGCCGCGGCGAAGATCGCGGCGATCATTTCCTTGACCGTCGTCTTGCCGTTGCTGCCGGTGACCGCGACCGCCGGCAGCGCGAACTGGCGGCGCCAGCCGGCCGCGAGCTCGCCCAGCGCGATGCGCGTGTCGGGCGCCACGATGGCCGGCACGCCGACATCGACGTCGCGATCGACCAGCACCGCGGCGGCGCCGCGCGCCACCACGTCGGCCAGGAAGTCGTGGGCATCGAAACGCTCGCCCCGGAGCGCGACGAACAGATCGCCGGGCGCGATGGTGCGGCTGTCGGTATGCACGCGGGCGAAGCGCCGCGCGCCATCGCCGAGAACGCGGGCGCCGGCGATCCAGCCGGCGGCCTGCTGCAAGGTGGTCATGCTGTTGTCGCTCGTGGCGGTGCTGCTCATGCGGATACTCCTCGCGTGCCGAGCGTCAGACGGACATGCTCGCGGTCGGAGAACGGCCGCTTGCGTCCATGGGATTCCTGGGTGGCCTCGTGGCCCTTGCCGGCGACCAGCACCACATCGGCCGCGCCGGCGTGCTTGATCGCATAGAGAATGGCGGCGGCGCGGTCCTCGATCTGGCGCGCCCGCGCGCGGTCGCCCATGCCATCGGCGATCGCGTCGAGAATGGCCTGCGGATCCTCGCTGCGCGGGTTGTCGCTGGTGAGGATCACCTCGTCGGCGAGCCGTTCGGCCACGGCGCCCATCAGCGGGCGCTTGCCGGCATCGCGGTCGCCGCCGCAGCCGAACACGCACCACAGCCGCCCCTGCCGGGCCGCGGCCACCGGGCGCAGCGCGGCCAGCGTCTTGTCCAGCGCGTCCGGCGTGTGGGCGTAGTCCACCACGGCCAGCGGGCCATCGTGGCCGCCGAACAGCTCCATCCGGCCGTCGACCGGGCGCAGCGCGCGCAGGCCGGCGAGCGCGGCATCCCATGCCACGCCGTTGGCCAGCGCGGCGCCGAGCACCGCCAGCAGGTTGCTGACGTTGAAGTCGCCGATCAGCGGCGTGGCGACCTCGGCCTGGCCGAAGCTGCCGTCCACCTGGAACACGGTGCCCGTGGCGGTGGCGCGCACGCCCGTGGCGCGCAGCCAATGGCCCGCGCCCGCGGGCGCGGCGTCGCCCTCGATGCCGTATTCGATTACCTGCGCCGCCGACATCGTGCCGGCCAGCAGGCGGCGCCCGAAGGCATCGTCGCGGTTGATCACCGCGCAGCGCAGGCCCTCCCACTGGAACAGCGCCGCCTTGGCCGCCTCGTACTCGGCCATGGTGCCGTGGTAGTCGAGATGGTCCTGCGTCAGGTTGGTCAGCACCGCGACGTCGAAGCGCGTGCCGGCCACCCGGCCTTGCTCCAGTCCGTGGGAAGAGACTTCCATCGCGATGGCGCGCGCGCCGGCCTCGTGCAACTGCGCCAGGCTGCCCTGCAACTGCACGGCGTCCGGCGTGGTGAAGCCGGTGACGGTCAGCGCATCGGGGAAACCCGTGCCGAGCGTGCCGATGGTCGCGCACGGCGTGCCCGCGCCCTGCAGCACGCGGGCCAACCACTGGCTGCACGAGGTCTTGCCGTTGGTGCCGGTAATACCGGTCACGGCGAGGTCGCGCGCCTCGTTGCCATACCAGCCGGCCGCGATCGGGCCGGCCAGCTCGTGCAGGTCTTCGATGGCCAGATGCGGCACGGTCTCGCCATGGGTCCACGCGAAGCCGCGCGCCTCGAACAGCACCGCGCCGGCGCCCTGCGCCAGCGCCTGGGCGATATGCGGCCGCGCATCCGTGGACAGGCGCTGGTTGCCCAACACGTAGGCGAAGAACACATCGCCCGCTTCCAGCCGCCGCGTGTCGCCGCTCAGGCGCGCGCCGGGGCGCGCGTTGGCGCGCAGCCACGCGAGCGCGTCGGCAACCCTGGCGGGCACCGTGCCGGGACGCAATGCCTGAGCGCTCATGGCGTTTCGCTCCACGGCTCGCTTTCCTGGACCTTGTCGCTGATGACCAACTGGCGGATCGGCGAATCGGGCTGTACGTTCAGCGCGCGCAGCGTGCCGCCAGTGATCGCGGCGAACACCGGGCCGGCGACCGCGCCGCCGTAGTGGCTGCCCGCGGTGGGCTCGTCCACGCTGACCGCGACGATGATGCGCGGGTTGGACATCGGCGCCAGGCCGATGAACGACGCGCGGTACTTGCTCCGGTTGTAGCCGCGGCCTTCGTGCTTGTACGCGGTGCCGGTCTTGCCGCCCACTCGGTAGCCCATCACCTGCGCCTCGGGCGCGGTGCCGCCGGGCGCGGTCACGGTCTCCATCATCGCCCGCACGTCGCGTGCGACCTGCGGGGACAGCACGCGCTCGCCGGTGGCCGGGCCGCTGGTGCGGAACATCGTGATCGGGATCAGTTCGCCGTCGTGCGCGAAGATCGTATAGGCGTGAGCGATCTGGAACAGCGACACCGACAGGCCGTAGCCGTACGACATGGTGGCCTGCTCGATGGGCCGCCAGCTCTTGTACGGGCGCACGCGCCCCGCGACCGCGCCGGGAAAGCCGAGCTTGGGCGCCTGGCCCAGCCCGATGCTGGTGTACATGTCCCACATTTCCTGCGGCTTGAGCATCATCGCGATCTTCATCGTGCCGATGTTGCTGGACTTCTGGATCACGCCGCTGGTGGTCAGCGAGCCGTAGTTGTGAGTGTCGCTGATCGTCGCGCCTTCGTAGGTGAACTTGCCGGTGGTCGCGAACACGGTCGACGGCGTGATGCGCTTGAGCTGCATCGCCAGCGCGACCGTGATCGGCTTCATCATCGAGCCCGGCTCGAAGGTATCGGTCAGCACGCGGTTGCGCAGCTGCTCGCCGGACAGCCGGCTGCGGTCGTTCGGGTTGTAGGTGGGCCAGTTCGCCAGTGCCAGCACCTCGCCGGTCTGCGCGTCGAGCACCACGGCGCTGGCCGCCTTTGCCTTGCTGCGCTCGGCCACCGCCTTGACCTCGTTGTAGGCCAGGTACTGGATCTTGGCGTCGATCGACAGTTGCAGGTCTTCGCCATCGCGCGGGCTCTTGAGCACGCCGATGTCCTCGACCACGCGCCCCAGCCGGTCCTTGATCACCTGGCGCGCGCCGGCGCGGCCCGCAAGCACCGGCTCGCGGGCGAGCTCCATGCCTTCCTGGCCGCGGTCTTCCACGTTGGTGAAGCCGACGATGTGCGCCATCGCCTCGCCTTCCGGGTAGAAGCGCTTGTACTCGCGGGTCTGGTGGATGCCGTTGATCTTCAGCGCGGCGATCTTGTCGGCCGCGTCGGGCAGCACCTGGCGCTTCAGATAGACGAAGCTCTTGTCCTCGGACAGCTTCTTGCGCAGATCCTTGTCGGACATTTCCAGCAGCTTCGCGAGCTGGCGCAGCTTGGCCGGCTCCAGATCGCCGGGCACGTCCTCGGGCACCGCCCAGATCGCCTTGACCGGCAGGCTGGTGGCCAGCACCAGGCCATTGCGGTCCAGGATCTTGCCGCGCGTGGCGGGCAGTTCCAGCGTGCGCTGGAAACGCTTCTTGCCCTCGGCTTCGTAGAACTGGTTGCCCGGCCCCTGGATCCACAGCGCACGCATCGCCAGCGCGACGAAAGCCGCGAACATCAGGAAGACCACCAGCTTGGAGCGCCACATCGGCAGCCGCAGGCCCAGCACCGGGCTTGCCGAGAACTGGCCGCTGCGCGGGCGCGAGGCGGGGGCGTTGGCCCGGCGGGGGTTGGGACGCGCCATCGTCATGGCCGGCCCTCCACGCGGTCGCCCGCGGGCACGGCGGCGGCCGCGGTCTGCGCCGCGCCGGGGGCGGACGAGATGCGGGGCGCCGCCAGGTATTGGGTCTTGCCGGGGTTGACCGGCAGCATCTTGAGCTGGGTGCGCGCCGCCTCGGCGATGCGCGCGCTCTTGCCGAGCGAGCTCTGCTGGTACTGCAGCCGCGCCCAGTCGATATCGAGCTGCTTTTCCTCGGCCTGCGCGCGCTCCAGCGCGACGAACAGCGTCCGGGCCTCGTGCTGCGCGCTGACCAGGGACAGCGCGCACAGGATCAGCGCGCCGAGCAGGAAGAAGGTTAGACGGTTCATGCCGGCGCCCCGCCTCGCACGGCGTTCGCCGGCGCCAGCTTCTCGGCCACGCGCATGACCGCCGAGCGGGCACGCGGGTTGGCGGCGACTTCCTCGGCCCCAGGCATCTTGCGCCCGAGCAGCTTCAGCGTGGGTTGGGGCAGATCCGCCGCGCGCAGCGGTGCGCGCCGCAGGGCCGGATCGGCATCCTGCTGCGGACGCGCATGCGCCTGCATGAACCGCTTGACGATGCGGTCCTCCAGCGAATGAAAGCTGATCACCACCAGCCGCCCTCCCACCTCCAGCAATTCGTAGGCCGCGCTCAGACCTCTTTCGAGGTCCGCAAGCTCTTGATTGATGTGAATCCGTAGAGCCTGAAAGGTGCGGGTCGCAGGGTCCTGGCCCTTCTCGCGTGTTTTGACGGCTTTCGCCACGAGCGCGGCAAGCTCGGCAGTAGTGGCGAGAGGTCCGCCATCGCCGGGTTCGCTCCGGCGAGCAACAATCGCCTTTGCAATCTGTACAGCAAACCGTTCTTCCCCATAGTCTCGTATCACCCTAGCGATGTCTTGCTCGTCCGCCTGCGCCAGCCACTGCGCGGCCGTCATGCCCCGCGTGGTGTCCATGCGCATGTCCAGCGGGCCCTCGAAACGAAAGGAAAACCCCCTCGCGGCGTCGTCGATCTGCGGCGAGCTGATGCCCAGGTCCAGCAGCACCCCCGCCACCTTGCCCACGCGGGCGGCAAGCCGTTCGCCCATCCGCGCGAAGCTCTCGTGCTCAATGGAGAAGCGGGCATCCTCGATGGTGCCCGCTTCTGCGATTGCTGCCGGATCCTTGTCGAAGGCAACCAGTGCCCCGTCCGGCCCGAGCCGGGCCAGCACGGCCCGGCTGTGCCCTCCCCTGCCGAAGGTCCCGTCCACATAGGCGCCGTCGGGCCGCCAGACCAGCGCCTCGACGGCTTCGTCCAGCAGCACGGTGCGATGGCGCAGGGTGGGAGTGCCCGGCGAACGGGTTGGGTCCATTACCACTTCAGAATGAAAAGTTCTTCAACGCGTCGGGCATGCCCTGCGCCATGGCCTGCTGCTCCTTGGCGGCGTAGGTCGCGGCATCCCACACTTCGAAATGGCTGCCCATGCCGAGCAACATCACTTCCTTGTCGAGCTGTGCGGCGGTGCGCAGCTCGGGAGCGATCAGCACCCGTCCGGCGCCATCCATCTCCACGTCGGCCGCATTACCGAGAAAAATGCGCTTCCACCAGTGCGCGTCCATCGGCAGCGCGGCGATCCGCTCGCGGAAAACTTCCCATTCGGGCCGGGGAAAGAGCAGCAGGCAGCCATCCGGGTGCTTGGTCAGCGTCACCCGGCCCTCGGCCTGCTGTTGCAGCGCTTCCCGATGCCGCGCCGGAATGGACATCCGGCCCTTGGCATCCAGGGACAGCGCCGATGCTCCCTGAAACAAGTTCGCCCCCGTTGCGCGCCGGCGTTTCCTCGCCCGCGCGGTGTGCGTTTCTCCGCCCCCGACTGACCGAAATCATCCCACGCTCAGTCTGCTTTTTCACACAAAAATACACTTCCTCACACTATTTCCCACTTTAGAGGAAGCGTTTTGGGCGGTCAAGGCTAGACAGAGGCCGAAAGAGAGATTTTTCGAGCAAGAACAAGGACTTAGCGCGCACACCTCACGCACCAGGAAGGTGAATTCCTAATGAAATGAAGACGTTAGGGAGGAAAGCCGAGAAACCACCTGAGAACCGCTGGGAAGGAACCGCTGGCAGCCCGAAAATGGCGGGTTTCGGGCCAGGGGAAAGAATACAACGTTTTGCCGCGAGCCCAGGCAAATCGGGGCCTGGCGGGGCGCGGACCGCCGCCCGCGATTTACCGGGCGGGGAACTAGATCGTGTAGGCGGTGGTGGTCATGACACGCGAGGCCGCGCGCATGGCCGCGCGTACCGGCGCAGGCAGCGTGATGCCACCCGCGTCCCGCGCCGCGGCGCCGTGGCGGGCCTCGTCATCGCGCATCTGCTCCAGGATCGCACGCGAGCGGTGATCGTCCGCGGGCAATTGGTCCAGGTGTCCGGTCAGATGATGCTCGACCTGCCGCTCGGTCTCCGAGACGAAACCGAGGCTGACGCGGTCGCCCGCGCGGCCGGCCAGCCAGCCGATGGCAAAGGCGCCGGCATACCACAGGGGATTGAGCAGGCTGGGGCGCGAGCCCAGCTCCTGCAGGCGCTCCGCGCACCAGCCCAGATGGTCTTCCTCCTCCCGCGCGGCGGCGTCCATCTGCGCCTGGACCTGCGGCGTGCGCGCGGTCAGCTTCTGCGCCTGGTACAGGGCCTGGGCACAGACCTCGCCGACATGGTTCACGCGCATCAGCCCGGCGACGTGACGGCGGTCGGCCTCGCCGAGCGCCTCGGCCTGCGGCGGAAGCCCCTCGGCCGGGTTGGGGCGCGCGGCGCGCGTGACCCCCGCGATGGCGCGCAACGCCACGTCGAATTCGCGAATCAGCTTGTCCATGTCTGCATGTCGATAGGGTGGAAGTCGACGCTTGGTGCGCTACCGCGCATGCCCTCGGACCGCGTCCCTTCCTCGGGATTTCCCGCATTGTAACGCGGCCCCCTCGCAGCCCGCCAAGCCTTGCCTGGCTTGGCTTGGCGGGATACTCCTAAACCCTGAGTTGTGAAAACCAGACAGCAGAGGAACCCCTCAATTGAGAATGAACGTTGTTTGTTACAGTGAATGCAGCTTCTCGCGAAGTCTGGCTGGCGGGGGATTGGAGACTCAGGAGGCCCCTTGCCTGACCACCAATAATTCATACATGGAGATACACGCATGAAGAAATCGCTTCTTGCAGCGGCGGCGCTCGGCGCCTTGGCGGGAACGGCCCACGCACAGTCCAGCGTGACGCTCTACGGTGTGGTTGACACCAACCTCGAATACGTCAGCAACCTGTCCAGCCAGGTTCCCACCGCGGCGAACGGCTTCACCGTCGGACCCGGCGAGAACGCCTACCGCCTGACCTCCGGCGGCCTGTCCGGTTCGCGCTGGGGCCTGCGCGGCGTCGAGGACCTCGGTGGCGGCCTGAAGTCGCTGTTCGTGCTCGAAAGCGGTTTCGGCGTCGATGACGGCAGGTCGCAGCAAGGCGGCCGGCTGTTCGGTCGTCAGGCGTATGTCGGCCTGGAGAGCAGCGCCGTCGGCCGTGTCACCTTCGGTCGCCAGTACACCACGATGTTCGATGCGTTCGCCAACTTCTCGCCGACCGGCTACGCCACGCAGTACGAACCGATCGTCGCCCAGCTGGGCCTGAACTTCCGCTCGGACAACACCGCCAAGTACACCGGCAAATTCGGCCCGGTCACCGCCATCGCCCACTATTCGTTCGGCAACGGCGTCGCCGGCGCCGGCGAAGTCCCGGGCCAGTCCCGCCGCGACACCGGCTACGGTGCTTCGGTCGGCTACGCGGCCGGCCCGTTCGCCGCCACCATCGCCTACGACCAATACAACCCGACGCTGACCGCCACCGGCGATACCGGTACGTTCCGCAAGATCGGCGCGGCCGCCAGCTACGCGTTCGGCCCGGCCAAGGTCATGGGCGGATACCGCTGGGGCCAGAACAAGGGACCGAAGTCGCTCGGCGAGCCGACCGTGCTGCGCGACAACTACTACTGGGCGGGCTTGAACTACCAGGTCAACACGCCGCTGAGCCTGACGCTGGCGTACTACTACGAGGACGTCAAGAACCTGGTCGGTACCAACGTCCGCAACCCATGGCAGGTCCAGTTCATCGCCGACTACAACCTGTCCAAGCGCACCGACATCTATCTGTCGACGGCCTACTCGAAGCATGCCGGCCTGAACTTCGATACGTCGGCCATCAGCTTCGCCAACGGCTACTTCCTGGGCTCGGGCGAAAACAGCATGATCGGCGTCGCGGTGGGCGTGCGTCACCGCTTCTGAGTCCGGCTTCACCAGCCTCGGGAAAAGGCACCTTCGGGTGCCTTTTTTCTTTGGCGTGGCCAACGGTTCATAGGGCTTCACCTCATCGGCACGGCAAGCCGGCGCTTCTAGAATGCACCCACCACGGCCGCGGCCTCGCCGCAAGCCGATACCCAAGACTCTGGAGACCGCATGCAAGCCAACCGCCGCCGCGCCACGCAACTGCTGTTCGCCGCCGGCCTCGCCGCGCTCGCGTGGCAGCCCGCCGCGCACGCCGCCGATCCGTATCCGACCAAACCCATCCGCCTCGTCGTTCCGTTCGCCCCCGGCGGCACCACCGATATCCTCGCGCGCGCCGTGTCGGCCGAGTTGTCCAAGCTCGACGGCTGGAACGTGGTGGTCGACAACCGGCCCGGCGCGGGCGGCAATATCGGCGCCGACATGGTGGCCAAGGCCGCGCCCGACGGCTACACGCTGCTGATGGGCACGGTGGGCACCCATGGCATCAACCAGTCGCTCTATGGCAAGCTGCCGTTCGATCCGATCAAGGACTTCGTGCCCATCACGCTGGTGGCCGCGGTGCCGAACGTGCTGGTCATCAACCCCGCCTTCGCGCAGCAGAACAAGATCAACAGCGTCAACGACCTGATCGCCTATGCGCGCGCCAATCCCGGCAAGCTGAACATGGCATCGAGCGGCAATGGCACCTCGATCCATCTGGCCGGCGAACTGTTCAAGACGCAGACCAAGACCTACATGGTCCATTTCCCGTACAAGGGCAGCGGTCCGGCGCTGGCCGATCTCTCGGCCGGCACCGTGCACGTGATGTTCGACAACCTGCCGTCGTCGATGGGCCTGATCAAGGGCGGCAAGCTCAAGGCGCTCGCGGTGACCAGCGCCAAGCCCTCCCCCGCACTGCCCGGCGTGCCGACAGTGGCGCAAGCCGCCAACCTGCCCGGCTACGAGGCCAGTTCCTGGTTCGGCCTGCTGGCGCCCGCGGGCACGCCCCAGGAGATCGTCACGCGCGTGCAGCAGGAAGTGGCCAAGGCCCTGGCCACCCCGGCGATGCGCGAAAAGATGCAGGCGCAGGGCGCCGAGCCCTCCGGCAACACGCCGCAGCAGTTCGCCACCCATATCCGCAATGAAACCGCCAAGTGGGCCAAGGTCGTGAAGGATTCCGGCGCCAAGGTGGATTGAGGCACCGGACCGCGCGTTGCATGCCCGGCCCCGCGCCGGGCATATACTTCAGGCATCAAACAATCTGCCGCACGGCCGTTCCCGATGCCACCCTCCCCCGCCGAACCCGGTGGCGCGACCGCGCTGCCGGTCGATCTCGAAACCCGCGCCGATGACAACAGCCACGACGCCCTGCGCCTGTGGCTGCGGCTGCTGACCTGCACCAACCTGGTCGAGGCCGATATCCGCACCCGGCTGCGCCAGCAGTTCGCCTGCACGCTGCCGCGCTTCGACCTGATGGCGCAGCTGGACCGCCATCCGGAGGGCCTGAAGATGGGCGAGCTGTCGCGCCGCATGATGGTGACCGGCGGCAACGTGACCGGCATCACCGACCAGCTGGAGCAGGAGGGGCTGGTATTGCGCGAGCCGCTGCCGACCGATCGGCGCGCCTATCTGATCCGGCTGACACCCGCCGGCCGCGCGGCTTTCTCCGGGATGGCGCGCGCCCATGAGCAGTGGGTGGAGCAGCTGTTCGCGGGGCTGGGAGCCAGCGACCGACGCACCCTTTTCCGGCTGCTGGGCCGGCTGAAGTCCACCCTGGTGACATCATGAAAACCCACGGACGCAACACGCTGGCGGCCCTGCCGCTGCTATTGGTCATCGTCGCCTGCGGCACCACGCCGTCGGCGCCGCCCCCCGCCCAGGTGTCGGCGGTCAACGCGACGGTTCAGCTCGGGCGCATCACGGAAAAGACCTTTCTCACGCGCATGGACGTCACGGACCCGGGCTATCCGGGCTATTCCGGCGTCGGGGTCGGCGTGGGAGCGGGCGGGGGCAGCTGGGGCGGCGGCAGCGGCATGGGAGTCGGTTTCGCCGTCGACCTGACGCGCCTACTGAACCGGCAGCAGCAGCCCGTCCAGCAGGTCGACATCTTCCATTACAAGGTCGCGACCATCGACGGCGCGACCGTCAGCGCCAATGGACCGGCCGCGCCGGGCCTGGAGCCGGGCAACTGCGTGCGCGTGATCTACAGCGGCGCACAGCGCGATCCGCAGATCGCGCCGTCGAACGAGTGCTGAGCCGGTAGACGGGAACGCTGTGGGGTCAGGCCGCCTTGCGGCTGTCGCGCAGCTCGCGCCGCAGGATCTTGCCCACGTTGGTCTTGGGCAGCTCGTTGCGGAATTCGATGTACTTGGGGCGCTTGTAGCCGGTCAGCCGCTCCTTGCAATACGCGACCACGTCCGCCTCGGTCAGCGCCGGGTCCTTGCGCACCACGAACAGCTTGACCACCTCGCCCGAGTGCTCGTCGGGCACGCCCACGGCCGCCACCTCCAGCACGCCCGGACACTCCGCCACCACGCCCTCGACCTCGTTGGGATAGACGTTGAAGCCCGAGACCAGGATCATGTCCTTCTTGCGATCGACGATCTTCGTATAGCCGCGCTCGTCCATGACGCCGATATCGCCGGTCTTGAAGAAGCCGTCGGGCGTCATGACCTTGGCCGTCTCGTCGGCCCGCATCCAGTAGCCGGCCATCACCTGCGGCCCGCGGATGCAGATCTCGCCCGGTTGGCCGATCGGCACGTCGCGTCCCTCGTCGTCGCGGATGGCGATGTCGGTGGAAGGCAACGGCAGCCCGATGGTGCCGGAGAAGACGTCGGTGTCGGTCGGGTTGCAGGTGGCCGAGGGCGACGTCTCGGACAGGCCATAGCCTTCGATGATCGGGCACCCCGTTCCGGCCAGCCATTTTTTGGCCACCGCTTCCTGCACCGCCATGCCGCCGCCATTGGCCACCCGCAGCTGGGAAAAGTCGACCTTGGCGATATCCGGATGATTGATCAGCGCGTTGTAGAGCGTGTTGACCGCCGGGAACATGTGGAACTTGTACTTGCGCAGCTCGCCGATAAAGCCCGGAATATCGCGCGGGTTCGGGATCAGCACGCACAGGCCGCCGCCGCGCATGCCCAGCAGCGCGCAGACCGTCAGCGCGAAGATGTGGTACAGCGGCAGCGCGGTGATGGTGACGATCTGCTCGATCGGCGTGCCCTTGGCCAGGGCGGGCTGCATCCAGGCCTCGGATTGCAGCACATTCGCGACCACGTTACGGTGCAGCAGCACGGCGCCCTTGGAGACGCCAGTGGTGCCGCCGGTGTACTGCAGGAAGGCGATGTCGTCCGGACCGGTATCGGCGGGCTTCAGCGTCAGGCGCGCGCCTTCGGCCAGCGCGTCGCTGAAGCGCACGCAGTTCGGCAGCTCCCACGCCGGCACCATCTTCTTGACGTTGCGCACGACGAAATTGACGATGGCGCCCTTGAGCGCGCCCAGCATCTCGCCCATGCTGGCCACCACCACATGGCGGATCGGGGTGTTGGGCAGCACCTGCTGCAGCGTCGCGGCGAAGTTTTCGAGGATGACGATGGCCTCCGCGCCACTGTCCTTGAGCTGGTGCTCCAGCTCGCGCGGGGTATAGAGCGGGTTGACGTTGACCACCACATAGCCGGCGCGCAGCACGGCGGCCAGCGCCACCGGATACTGCAATACGTTGGGCATCATGATGGCCACGCGCGCCCCGGGCTTCAGCCCGCGCGACTGCAGCCAGGCGCCGAACTGCGCGGACAGGCGGTCCAGCTCGGCGTAGGTGATGGCCTTGTCCATGCAGACGAAGGCGCGGCGATCGGCATACTGGCGAAACGACTCCTCCAGCAACTGGGCCAGCGACCGGTACTGGTTGGCATCGATCTCGGCGGGCACGCCAGCCGGATAGTTGTTCAGCCAGGGCTTTTCCATATGCCGTCTCCTGTTTTTTGAATGGTCGTTCGATTTGCGGGAAATGCTAAACGGCTGCCCCTGTTTAGACAACACGTTAGACGAAGTCCTCTGGAACAGCGCGTGGTCCGGCGCGCAATATCGCCGTGCGTATCGGGAATACCCTGAGCAGCGCAGACCCGGCCAGGGCATGGCCCGCACAGGACGACCCTCAGCGCGCGCCTTGCGTTGGCGCGGGGTGCGAATCGCCCGCCGCGCCGTCCGCCTTGAGCACGTCGCCTCCCGTGGCCGGCGGCGCCAGCGCCCGCAGTGCCGCATCGCGCTGCGCCTTGGGCAGCTCGCCGATGCGCTTGGCCTCGGCATAGAAGCGCTTCCAGTCGCCGCCGCATCGCGACAGCAGCACGAGGAACGACGGCACCCATTGCTGGTACGTTGCCACCGCGGCCAGATGCGCGTTGGTGAGCGGCTGGTGGAACCAGCGATCGTAACCGCTGTAGCCGCCCCACTCTTCCTTCAGCTGCGCGTAGCGCGCGCGCATGTCGTCGAAGATCCGTGCCTTGGCGGCGCGCTTGGCGTCATCGTCCATGCCGCTGCGGTAGGCCTCGTCCAGACGCGCGCGCGTCTGCAGCAGCAGCGCCCGGAACTGCCGCCGCCGCGCATCGTATTGCCGGTAGCTCGCGCGCGCGTCGGCCGAGGCGTCGAGCGCCATCCAGCGCGCCACGCCGGCCGTCTCCACGGCGCTGGCGAACGATTCGTTGAAGGCGGTGTCGTTGCGCACATAGACCACCTGGTGCGCCAGTTCGTGGAAGATCAGCCGCGCCAGTTCGCCCTCCGGCAGGTAGACGAAGGTATTGAGCAACGGGTCGTCGAAGTAGCCCAGCGTCGAATAGGCCGGCACGCCGGCCACATACGCCTCCAGGCCTCTGGCACGCAGTTGTGCGGCATAGCGCTCGGCGTCGGCCTGCGCGTAGTAGCCGCGATAGTCGATGCAGCCCACCACCAGGAAGCACCACTTGTGCAGCGTCAGCGAAAGTTCCGGCGTGGCGAACACGCTCCACACCACGTAGGGCCGGTGCAGGTTGGCATAGCGCCGATAGCTGCCGTTGTCGGGGAGCGCCAGTTCGCGCGAGGCGAAATCGCGGATGCTGCCGGCCAGCGCCAGCCGCTGCGCCAGCCGCGCATCGTTGGCGTAGCGCGCGGACGCGATGGCCTCGTCCAGCGGACTGGATTGCGCCATCACGCCGAGATGGCCGCCGATCGACTGGGCGTAGTAGCCGACCGCCTCGCAGCCGGCCAGCAGCGCAGCCAGGCCGAACGCGGCGAGCGTTGCCGCCGCGCGCAGCCCGGGCCGCCGCCCCAGGCTCATGCCGCGACCCGCTCCGCCGGTTCGACCTCCACCAGGCAGTCGTAGAACACCGGCGCGCGGCCCATGTCGGTCAGGCGCTGGCTGGTCAGCTCATTGGCGTTCTTGCCGTCCGGCGCCAGCTTCTTCCACCAGATCGACAGGCCCACCACCAGGCCGCGCCGCGCGCGGTCGGTCACGCGGGCCCGCGCCATCAGGCTGCCGCGGTCGTTGAACGCGCGCACCATCGCGCCGTCCGCGATGTGCCGGGCGGCCGCATCGTCGGGATGGATGTCCAGGTGCGGTTCGCCCTCGGTGGCACGCAGGCTGTCCACGTTGACGAAGGTGCTGTTCAGGAAGTTGCGCGCCGGCGGCGAGATCATCGCGAGCGGATAGCGGGCCGCCAGCTCCGGCGCCGAACTGGGCGCCTCGTACGGCGCGACATAGCCGGGCAGCGGATCGAGCCCGTCGCGCCGCATCGCCTCGGAATAGAACTCGCACTTGCCGGAGGCGGTCGGAAAGCCGCCCTCGGCGAACGGCGCCGCCGGCAGGTTGAGCTTCTGCCAGCCCCGCGCCTTCAGCGTTTCCCAGTCGATGCCTTGCGCGCGCGCGTCGCCCGGCAGAATGGCCTGGGCGGCGATCGCCTCGTCGCTGTCCGCGAAGCACGGATCGGTAAAGCCCATGCGCGCGGCCAGCCGGCGGAAGATCTCGGTGTTCGGCAGCGCCTGCCCCTGCGGGGCGATGGCCTGGTTGTTGGCGAGAAAATAGGTGTGGCCGTAGGCCTTGTGCACGTCGACATGCTCGAGCTGCGTGGTGGCGGGCAGGAGGATGTCGGCATAGTCGGCCGTATCGGTGCGGAACTGCTCCAGCACCACCGTGAACAGGTCCTCCCGGCCGAAGCCCGCCGCGACCTTGCCCGACTCGGGCGCCACCGCGACCGGGTTGCTGTTGTACACGACCAGCGCCTCCACCTTCGGCGAGCCCGCCGGCAGGCCCTCGCCCAGCAGCGCGTCGCCGATGGTGCTCATGTTGATGGTGCGCGGCACCGCCGGCCAGCCGGGCAGCAGGTCCGGGCGCTGCAGCGCGGCATTGTCGACGGGGAAGAAGCCCGACGTGGACAGTTGCAGTCCCCCGGCCGCGTGGCGCCATGCGCCGACCAGCGACGGCAGGCAGGCCACCGCGCGCACGCCCTGGCCGCCGCCGTGGGCGCGCTGCATGCCGTAGTTCAGCCGGATGGCCACCGGCTGGCGCTCGCGCACCGCGAGGTTGCCGTACAGCGCCGCCAGCCATTCGATCTCGGCCGCGTCCACGCCGCACAGCTCGGCGGCACGCGCCGGCGAATAGGCCCGCGCGCGCTCGGCCAGCGCGTCGAAGCCGACCGTATGCCGGGCGATGTAGTCGTGGTCCAGCAGGTCGTCGCGAATCAGCACGTGGACGATCGCCAGCGCCAGCGCGGCGTCGGTGCCCGGCATCGGCGCGATATGCCGGTGGCATTTCTCCGCGGTCAGCGAGCGGTACGGGTCGATCGCCACCAGCGTCGCGCCGCGCCGCTTCGCCTCCTGGACGCGCGTCCAGAAATGCAGGTTGGAGGCGATCGGATTGCCGCCCCAGATCACGATCAGCTTGGCATCGGCCACGTGCTCGATATCCATGCCGACACTCGCCCCGTACGTATAGCGCAGCGCGGTCGCGCCGGCGCTGGCGCAGATGGTGCGGTCCAGCAGCGAGGCGCCGAGCTTGTGGAAGAAGCGCGCGGCCATGCTTTCGCCCTGCACCAGGCCCATGGTGCCGGCATAGCTGTACGGCAGGATGGCCTGGGGGTCGCGGGCCGCGATGCCGGACAGGCGCCGCGCCACGGTGTCGAGCGCCTCGTCCCAGGAGATCGCCTCGAACTTGCCCTCGCCCTTGCGGCCCACCCGCTTCATCGGCGTCAGCAGCCGGTCCGGATGGTAGGTGCGCTCGGTATAGCGCGAGACCTTGGTGCACAGCACGCCCTGCGTGGCGGGATGGTCCGGGTCGCCGGCGACCTTGATCGCGCGGCCGTCCTCGACGGTGACGAGCAGGGCGCAGGTGTCGGGACAATCGTGGGGACAGGCGGCGCGGACGATGCGGGAAGCCATGGGGTCTCCGGGCGGGCGATGGAAATGGATGAGGCGCGGGGCTGCTGCCGTCGGCGATCGGCTGCACAGCGACGACACGACGTCGTGGTGCGACGGCGGAATCGGGGCCGCACGCGGGGCCCGAAGCCGCGGCGCGATACCGTGGGGCACCGCGCATGCCGGACCGCGTGTTGTGCGCCGGCATCGCCACTGGCCGCGTCGGCTCGCGATTTCGTTTGCCTTGGATTGTATTCGATTATGATGTGCCGACACCCGCCGGCGCAGACCGGAAGCAGCACGAATACGGGTAGCCGGACGGTACATGACAAGCCGTTTTTGACGGGAACACCATGCAACGAGAATCTGGGGTCAAGGGCCGGCGCTTCGCCGGCCTGCTGGCGGCGTGCGCCATCGGGACAGTGGCGGCCGCCATCATCGCTCCCTCCATCGCGAGGGCCGCGGAAACGGGCGTCTCCGCCGACACCATCCTGCTGGGCCAGTCGGCCGCGCTGACAGGGCCCACCGCGGTCCTCGGCAAGCAGATGCACGCGGGCGCCCGCCTCTACTTCGATCACATCAACCAGCAAGGCGGAGTGTTCGGCCGCAGGATCGAACTGAAGGCGCTGGACGACTACTACGAGCCCGAGGCCGCCGCGAAGAACACCCAGGCGCTGATCGAGCAGGACCGCGTATTCGCCTTGTTCGGCTACGTCGGCACGCCCACCAGCCAGGCCGCGTTGCCCATTGCCACCCAGGCGAAGGTGCCGTTCTTCGGCCCGTTCACCGGCGCCGAATCGCTGCGCCAGCCGCATAACCGCTACGTCTTCCATGTGCGCGCCGGCTACAACGAGGAGACCGCCGCCATCCTGCGGCAGATCCGCACCACGGGGCTCAAGCGCGTGGCCGTGGTCTACAACGACGACGGCTACGGCAAGGCCGGCCTGTCCGGCCTGGAACGGGCGCTGGCCGCCGAGCCGGACAGCGGCGTGCAGATCGTGGCGCGCGAGACCGTGATCCGCAACACCGTGGAGATCGGCGACGCGATGCAGGGGGCGATGAAGGCCAAGCCAGATGCGGTGGTGATGATCAGCGCTTATGCCACCGCCGGCGCCTTCGTCAAGGAAGCGGTTCGCCGCGGCTACACCGGACAGTTCTACAACGTGTCCTTCGTCGGCACGCAGGCGCTGGCGAGGTCGGTGGGGCCGCTGGGCAGCGGCGTGGTGATCTCGCAGGTCATGCCCCATCCGGGCAATGCGACGCTGCCGGTGGTGCGCGAATACCTGCGGCTGCTGCAGGCCGCGGGCAGGCAGAACGAATTCGACTACGCCAGCATCGAGGGCTTCATCTCGGCCAAGGCCTTCGTGGAAGGGCTGCGGCGGGCCGGCAAGGACCTCACGCGCGACAGGCTGGTGACCGCGCTGGAATCGATGCGCAACGTCGACCTGGGCGGCTTCATCGTCAACTTCTCGCCGGACTCGCATGTCGGCTCGAAGTTCGTCGAGATGACCGTGATCAATTCGCGCGGCACGGTGATCCGCTGAGCGCGGAGCCGGAAGCAACCGGGGGCCGGCATGCCGGCCCCCTTCGCGAGGCTAGGCCTGGTCGTTCAGATGGCAGGCGGAATAGCGCAGCGGCGCGATTTCCTTCAGCGCCGGCTGCTCGACGCGGCAGCGCTCCATCGCGTACGGACAGCGCGGATGGAAGTGGCAGCCCGACGGGGGATGCAGCGGCGAGGGAATCTCGCCCTTGATCGCCACATAGGTCTTGCGGCCCACTTCCAGCTTGGGAGCCTCGGCCAGCAGCGCCTGCGTATAGGGATGGTTGGGCGCCGCGAACACGTCCTCGGTCGGCGCCGATTCCACCACGCGGCCCAGGTACATGATCACCACGCGGTCGCTGATGTGCTTGACCACGCCCAGGTCGTGGCTGATGAACAGATACGTCAGGTTCAGGTCCTGCCGCAGCCGCATGAACAGGTTCAGCACCTGCGCCTGGATCGATACGTCCAGCGCCGCGACCGATTCGTCGCAGACCAGGAACTCCGGCTTGACCGCCAGCGCGCGGGCGATGCCGATGCGCGCGCGCTGGCCACCCGAGAACTGATGCGGAAAGCGCCGCAGCACCGTGGGGTCCATGCCCACGCGCACCAGCATGTCCTCCACATAGGCCTGCTGTTCGCGCGCGGGCACCATGCCATGCACGACCGGCGCCTCGCCGACGATATCCACCACGCGGCGGCGCGGATTCAGCGACGCGTAGGGATCCTGGAAGATCATCTGGATCGCCAGCTGCTTTTCCCGCTTCTTGTCCGGCGGCAGCCGCTCCAGGTCCACACCCTTCCACCGGCGCGACCCTTCGGTCAGCGAATGCAGGCCCACCGCCATGCGGCCCAGCGTGGACTTCCCGCAGCCGGACTCGCCCACCAGGCCCACTACCTCGCCGGCCTGGATCGACAGATCGACGCGGTCCACCGCATGGACCACCTCCTCCTTCGCGCCCGCGCCGAACACGTTGGCGATCCTGGCGGCCATGTCCAGCGACTTGACGAAGCGCTTGGACACGCCCTGCAGCTCCAGCAGCGGTGCGCCCGGCGTGGCCGCCACCGCGGCGCCCTGGGGAAGGTTCTCGTTCATGGGGCGGGTCTCGATGACTTGCGCGCTATCGTTGGTGCCGATCATGCCGCCACCTCCTGCTGCCGCACCGGATGGAAGCAGCGCAGCCGGCGCCCGTCGCCGACCGCTTCCAGCGGCGGATCGGTCTTGCAGATGTCGGTGGCATGGGTGCAGCGCTCGCGGAACGCGCAGCCGCCAGGCAGGTTCAGCAGCGACGGGGTCATGCCCGGAATCTGCCGCAGCGGCGCGCCGCGCGGATTGCGCGACGGCGCGGAACTGATCAGGCCGTGCGTGTAGGGATGCTCGGGATGCTCCAGCACCTGGCGCACATCGCCGGACTCGACGATGCGCCCGGCGTACATCACGCAGACCGTGTCGGCCAGGCCCGCGACCACGGACAGGTCGTGCGTGATCCAGATCAGCGCCGTGCCCGACTCGCGGCACAGCTTCTGCATCTCGTACAGGATCTGGCCCTGGATGGTCACGTCCAGGGCCGTGGTCGGCTCGTCGGCGATGATCAGGTCGGGCTTGTTCAGCAGCGCGATGGCGATCGCCACGCGCTGGCGCATGCCGCCGGAGAACTGGTGCGGATAGGCCTGCAGCCGTTCGTCCGGCGAGGGAATGCCCACCCGCGCCAGCGCATTGCGCGCGCGCTCGCGCGCCACGGCCTTGTCCACCTTCTCGTGCGCCAGTACCGCCTCGATCATCTGCGTGTCGATGCGCAGCACCGGGTTCAGGGTCATCATCGGATCCTGGAAGATCATCGCGATGCGGTTGCCGCGCACGTCGCGCAGCTGCGACGGCGAGAGCCGGCGCAGGTCGCGTGTCACGCCATCGCGGCTGGTCAGCTCGATGCGCCCTCCCACCACCCTGCCGGGCTCGTCGATCAGGCCCATGATCGAATAGCCGGTCATCGACTTGCCCGAGCCGGACTCGCCGACCAGGCCCATGATCTCGCCCCGGTTCACCGTGAACGAGACGCGGTCCACGGCCTTGGCGACGCCGCCGCGCGTGAAGAAATGCGTCTCGAGATCTTCGACCACCAGGGTCGGCTTGCTTGCGCTGGATGTGCTCATGGGGCGCTCCTTATTGCGTCTGGAGGCGCGGGTTCAGCACGTCGCGCAACTGGTCGGCCACCAGGTTCATGGCCACGATGGTCACCACCAGGGCGATGCCGGGGAAGAAACTGATCCAGTACTTGCCCGAGAGCATGTACTGCTGGCCGTTGGAAATCAGCGAGCCCAGCGACGGCTCGGTGATCGGCACGCCCAGGCCCAGGAAGGACAGCGTCGCTTCCAGCGTGATGGCGGACGCCACCTGCAGGGCCGCGATCACGATCAGCGGCGGCAGGCAGTTCGGCAGCAGGTGGCGGAACATGATGCGCCCCGGCGGCAGGCCCAGGCAGGTCGCGGCCTCGATATATTCCTTGCGGCGCTCGACCAGCGCGGCGCTGCGCGTGGTGCGCGCGTAGTAGGCCCACTGCACCGCCACCAGCGCGATCACGATATTGCCGATGCCCGGGCGCAGGAACGCGAGCAGGATCAGCGCCAGCAGGATGGGCGGGAACGATAGCTGCAGGTCGGCGATGCGCATGATGATGGCCTCGACGCGGCCGCCGACGAAGCCGGCGATCAGGCCCAGCGTGGCGCCCAGCAGCAGCGCGATGATGGTGCTGACCACCCCCACGCCGATACTGATGCGCAGGCCGTACATCACGGCCGACAGGATGTCGCGCCCCTGCTCGTCGGAGCCGAGAATGAAGGTCATGCCGGTGTCGGACTTTTCGCCCGGCGCGAGGCGCGCGTCGAGCACGTCCAGCGTGGCGAGGTCGTACGGGTTCTGCGGCGAGAGCCAGGGCGCCAGCAGCGCGATCAGGATGATGGTGACCAGCACGGCAAGGCCGGCGACGGCGATCTTGCTGGCGAAGAACTGGGCGGCGAAGCGGCGGAACGGCGTCTGCTCGCGGGCCTTCGCCGGTGCGGCGGTGGGGGTGGCGATAGTCATGGGATCAGCCCTTGTTGTCGGCGATGCGCACGCGCGGGTCGAGCACGCTGTAGAAGATGTCGACCACCAGGTTGATCAGGATGAACAGCGTCACGATGACCATCAGGTAGGCCACGATCACCGGGCGGTCCAGCAGCTGGATCGAGTCGATGATGAGCTTGCCCATGCCGGGCCAGGCGAAGATCGACTCGGTCACGATGGCGAACGCGATGATCGAGCCGAACTGCAGCGCGATCACCGTGACGATGGGGATCAGGATGTTCTTGAGCACATGCACGCCGACGATGCGCGTGTTCGACAGGCCCTTGGCCCGCGCGAACTTCACATAGTCCTGCAGCATCGCCTCCTGCGTGCCGGCGCGCGTGAGCCGGATCACCATGGCGATGTTGAGCAGCGACAGCGTGACCGCCGGCAGCACCAGGTGGCGGATGCCGTCCACGGTCAGGAAGCTGACCGGGATGCCGAGCAGCGGCACGGTCTGGCCGCGGCCGTTGGAGGGCAGCCAGCCGAGCTGGACCGCGAACACCATGATCAGCATCAGGCCGACCCAGAAGGTGGGCAGCGAGAAGCCGAGGATGGAGATGGTCATGATCGACTTGCCGGCCACGCCGTTGGGCCGCAGCCCGGCCCACAGGCCCAGCGGGATGCCGAGCACGATGGCCAGCAGGATGGCGGTGACCGCCAGCTCCATGGTCGCCGGCATGCGCTCGAAGATCAGCTTCAGCGCGGGGGTGCCATGGGCGAACGAAATGCCGAGATTGCCCTGCAGCGCGTTGGTGAGGAATACCCAGTATTGCTCCCACAAGGGCTTGTCGAGCCCGAGCGCCGCGATGGTGCGCTTGATGTCTTCCTGGTCGGCCTGCGGATTGATCAGGATGTCGACCGGGTTGCCGATGGCGAAGACGCCGAGAAAAACCAGCAGCGACATGACGAAGAGCACGACCACGCTCTGCATCAGGCGCCGGATGATAAAGACCAGCATGTGTGAAACGCTTTCCCTTCGCCGGTGGTTGCCGCCGCGGCCACCGGATCGCGGAGGGTCGCAGCGCCATGCATCGGCAATCGGCTTGTGGCTGGCCCCCGCGCCGGTGCGGCGCGCCGGGGGTCGTTCTCCGGCGTGCGCGGCCGCCAGACCACGGTCGCGCACGCCGGTACTGCTGCGCCTTCGGCTTCCGCGCCGGGCCGGGCGGCCCGTGGCGTCGGCTTACTGCGGCTTGAAGTTGTGCGCGTAGGTCCGTTCGTCGGTACGCGGCACGTAGGTGATGCCCTTCTGCGTGGCCCACGTCGTGACCTGCTGGTGGATCGGAATGATGCCGCCGTCGTTGATGGCGATCGCGGTCGCTTCCTGCAGCAGCTTCGAGCGCTCGCCGTCATCCACGGTGCGCAGCGCCTTCTCCAGTACCTCGTCCATCTTCGGATTGCAGTACTCGCCCCAGTTGGTGGTGCCGAAGCCCTTCTTCGCGTCCTCGCAGGCCAGCAGCGCGCGCAGCGGCGAGCTGACCTCGCCGGTCTGCGCACCCCAGCCGAGCAGGCCGAACGACCACTCGTGCTTGATGCCCTTGGACGAGTACGTCGCCATCGGCATGCCTTCGACCTTGGTCGCGATACCGATGCGCGTCAGATTCTGCGCGATGGTCTGCGCGATCTTCTCGTCGTTGACGTAGCGATTGTTCGGCGTATGCAGCGTGACACCGAAGCCGTTCGCGTAGCCCGCCTCGGCCAGCAGCTTCTTGGCGCCCTCGGGATCGTACTTGACCGTCTTCAGGTTCGGGTTGTGGCCGAACAGCGTGGCCGGCACCAGGTTGTTGGTGGGCTCGGACAGGCCCTCCATCAGCCGGTCCTTGATGCCCTGGCGGTTGATGGCCATGCTGATGGCATTGCGCACGCGCGCGTCCTTCAGCGGGTTCTTGTCCATCGGCTGGCCGTCCTTGGTGGTGACGTACGGCGACTTGTCGCGTTTGGCATCGAAATACAGGTAGATCACGCGGTGCGAGATCTTGGAGAAGAACGCCAGCTTCTCGTTCTTGCGCACGGCGGGCAGGTCCGGCGTCGGCACATTCTCGATCGCCTGCACGTCGCCCGACAGCAGCGCCGCCATGCGGGTGGCCGGGTTCGGGATGAAGCGCAGCGTGACCTTGTCCCAGGCCGGCTTCGGCCCCCAGTAGTCGTTGTTGCGCGTGAGCTCGACCCGGTCGTCGCGCGCATACGAGACGAACTTGAACGGGCCGGTGCCGACCATGCCCTTGCCCTGCGCGAAGTCCTCCGACGACAGGCCCTGCGTGGCCTTCTTCTGCACGACGAAGATCGACGTCAGGTCGTTGAGCATCAGCGGATAGGGCTGGCTGGTGATCAGCTGGATCGTGTACTTGTCGACCACCTTCTTGCCCGTGATCGCCTTGGTGTAGACGTCGAACTTGCCCGGGCTGTTGACGATGGTCGCGGGGCGCTCCAGCGACCAGACGATGTCGTCGGTGGTCAGCTCGCTGCCGTCGTGGAACTTGACGCCCTTGCGGATCTTGAATTCCCACGTGGTCTCGTTGACCAGCTTCCACGACTCCGCCAAGCCCGGGATGATGCGGCTGTCGGCATCCATCTTCACCAGCGAATCGAACACGTGCTCCGAGACATTGATGTTCGAAAACAGGTTATAGAAATGCGGGTCCATGGACGTCGGCGGCGAACTCATGGCCAACTTGAGATCGACTGCCTGCGCGTGGCCGGCGAAGCCGAAGCTGATGGCTCCGGTCACCAGGGCAGCACCAAACGCCTTCTTGTAGTTGCGAAGGGACATCGAGCGAATCTCCCGGAAAAAGTGGGCGAATTATAACGAGCGGCCGCGAAGACGCGCAATATGCAACGCCGCATTTTGGTGCAGAGGCACGGAAAGGCCGGCAGAGGCCGGCTGGCGCGCTACTGTAAGCATGAACTGTTCCAGCAATCCGTGATTGCCGGCAATGCGGGGAAACCCATTCCAAGGGCTTACCCGAGGTACGGGGCCGTGCCCGTGCGATAGCCAACGCGGATAGCGGGCGGCGGCTTTGGCGCTTTGCCGATGGGCGTCGTATGATCCGGATATTTCACCGCCCCACCGGCCACCATGACGCTCATCCCCGAAATCCTCGCGGCGCAAGCCGAGATCCGCGCGATCCGCCGCGATATCCACGCCCATCCCGAGCTTTGCTTCCATGAGGAGCGCACCGCCGACGTGGTCGCTCGCAATCTCGCGGAATGGGGCATCGAGGTGCATCGGGGACTGGGCAAGACCGGCGTGGTCGGGGTCATCCGCAACGGCAACAGCGGCCGCAGCATCGGCCTGCGCGCGGACATGGACGCGCTGCCGCTGCAGGAAGCCAATACCTTCGGCCACCGCTCGCAGCACGAGGGCAAGATGCACGCTTGCGGGCACGACGGCCATACCGCGATGCTGCTCGGCGCCGCCAAGTATCTGGCCGAGCACCGCCGCTTCGACGGCACCGTCAACCTGATCTTCCAGCCGGCCGAGGAAGGCGGTGGCGGCGCGCGCGAGATGATCAAGGACGGTCTGTTCGAGCGCTTTCCCTGCGACGCGGTCTACGGCATGCACAACTGGCCGGGTATGCCCGCCGGCACGTTCGGCACGCGCGCCGGCCCGCTGATGGCCTCGAGCAACGAATTCCGCATCGTCGTGCGGGGCAAGGGCGCGCACGCCGCGATGCCGCATAACGGCAACGACCCGGTCTTTACCGCGGCGCAGATCGTCTCGGCGCTGCAGGGCATCATCACCCGCAACAAGCGGCCGATCGATACGGGCGTGATTTCGGTGACCCAGTTCCACGCGGGCGACGCCACCAATATCGTGCCCGACGAGGCGTGGATCGGCGGCACGGTGCGCACCTTCACGCTGCCGGTGCTGGACCTGATCGAAAGGCGCCTGGAGGAAGTCTCGCGAGCAGTCGCCTCGGCATTCGACTGCACGGTCGATTTCACCTTCCATCGCAACTACCCGCCCACGGTCAACTCCGTCAGCGAGGCGGCGTTCGCGATCGGCGTGGCCGGCGAGCTGGTGGGTCCGGACAACGTCGACGCCAACATCGAGCCGACGATGGGCGCCGAGGACTTTTCGTTCATGCTGCTGGAGAAGCCGGGCTGCTACCTGTTCATCGGCAACGGCGAAGGCGCGCACCGCGAGTCGGGCCACGGCATGGGCCCGTGCATGCTGCACAACCCGAGCTACGACTTCAACGACGAGATCCTGCCGGTGGGCTCGACGTTCTTCGTGCGGCTCGTCGAAAAATGGCTGGCGCCGACAGCCTGAACGCGCCCCTCGGGCCGATGGCGGCGGCACCGGTCATCGACCCCGCCACCGCCAGCGCGTTTGCGCGGGTCGCGCTGGAGAACGTCGCGCGCCCCTACCCATACAAGGTCGAGCACCTGATGACGGGCCCGGACGACCTGGCCCCGCCCCGCACCCTGCATCCCGTGTTCTGCGGCAGCTACGACTGGCATTCCAGCGTGCATATGCACTGGCTACTGGTGCGGCTGCTGACCGTCCGCCCAGAACTGGCTGAAGGTCCGGCGATCCGCGCCGCGCTCGCGGAGCAGTTCCGCCCGGACGCCATCGCCGCCGAACTCGCCTACTTCCAGCGCCCGGGCGCCGCCACGTTCGAGCGGCCCTATGGCTGGGCATGGCTGCTGCGCCTGCAGGCCGAGTTGCTCAGCTTTCCCGGCGCCGATCCCCAGGTACGCGATTGGGCGAGCGCGCTTGCACCGCTCGCCGACCATCTCGCGCTGTCGCTCGTCGCCTATCTCGATATCGCCGACTTTCCGATCCGCACGGGCACCCACGCGAACAGCGCCTTTGCCCTGGTGATGGCGGATCGCTATGCGCGCGCGCAGCGGCATCTGACCTTGCGGCGCGCCATCGCGCGCCGCGCGCATCGCTGGTACGGGCGCGACCAGCGCTACCCGGCGCGCTACGAGCCGGGCGGCGACGAGTTTCTGTCAGGCGGAATGGTCGAGGCCGTGTTGATGCGCCGGATACTGGACGGCTGCGACTTCGCCGAATGGTGGGAAATGTTCGCGCCGCCGGAGACCGACCTCGGCAGCTGGCTCATGCCGGTGGGCGTCGCCGACCGCCGCGATCCGAAGTTGTCGCATCTGGACGGGCTCAACCTGTCGCGAGCCTGGTGCTGGCGGATGCTGGCGCCCTCGCTGCCGCCCGACCTGCATGCGCTGGCGGCACGGGCGCATGCGGACCATCTGGCGGCATCGCTGCAGCAGGCGGTCGCCGGCGACTATGTCGGCACGCACTGGCTCGCTTCTTTCGCCATGCTCGCGCTGACCGACACGGACGAGGCGCCCGCCGCGGGCGCCTGAGCAGTCGCCTCAGTCCAGCGCGATGTCGCCGTACCACGCTTCCGCGCGGCTCTTGGTATTGTCGGTATCCGTCATGATGCCCACCGCCAGCAGCTGGCCGGGATCGCTGCCGAACGCCTTGCGGTAATCGGCGCGCAGATCGCGCTCGTGGCAGCGCCACTGATTCGCGTGCTTGGTGCCGGTGTCGACCACGATCATGCGAACGCGGTCGGTATGGGGATTGCGTAGCACGGTGCCTTCCGCCCGCTGGCCGCCCCAGATGTACATCAGCGTGGCATAGGGCATGTCGCGCCCCGTCGTGAGGCGCGCCATCTCGAACATCAGCTGGTCCTTCAGCGACAGCGTGGACTTGTCGCCATCGAAGGCCACGAACAGCCGTAGCGGCGCATCCTCGCGGTGTCCCTGCGCGTTGTCCGCGTTGCGAATGATGTCGCGCGTCTTCCAGGTCCAGCGCAGCATGCCGGCCTCGCGCCCGACGAGCGGCACATACAGGCCGGACGCAGAGCTTTCCGCCATGGCGTGCAGCACCGGGCGCTGGTCGACTTCGGTCAGGGTATAGCGCGTCGGGATCTTGGTGCGATTGACGGTCCAGCTCTGCCAGCCTTCGGGCAGCGGGCCCGTTCTCGTGGTGGAGAACAGCGGGGGATGCGCCAATGCCGGGATCAGCGCCGCTTGGCCCGCGGCGTCATCGTCTTCGGCGTCGTCCGTATCCTCGGCATCTACCGAGGCAGCCGGCTTCGCCGCCGGCGCCATTGGCGCTGGCGCGGAGCGGGCCGCCAGCCGTGCGCGGTGCGCCTCGAACTTGCGGCAGTCCATGGGCGACACCGACACCGTCGGCACCGAGGCCGCCGTTACGGGACTTGCCGACGGCGCCTCCGGGGGCAAGACCCCACAACCCGACAACGCAAGCGCGCCCCCCAGCCCGGTCATCGCCGGGCGGCTCCACATGGCGGCCATTCCCCCTCCCACGCCAAAAATCCGTGCCGCCGGCCTTGGCCGTCGCGGCTAGTGTTATTGCAACAGTGCGGCTCGACACGCGGGACCAACCGCGTGCGCATCAGACCTCGAAACCAGCCTCGATGCCTGCGGAAAACATAGCAGAGACGCCACGCCGCAGGAATGCTGACTGACCCGATATCGGCATCTGCAAGGGTTTTCTGTTGTAGGGATGATGCAGGTTAGCGTTGGCTGCGCGACGCGACCAAATCGCAAATCGACCGCCCAAAGCAAAACACCCCAGCTTTGGGAGCTGGGGTGTTCTGGGAAGAAGAGCCTGGCGATGACCTACTTTCACACGGGTAGTCCGCACTATCATCGGCGCGAAGTCGTTTCACGGTCCTGTTCGGGATGGGAAGGGGTGGTTCCAACTTGCTATGGT
>NZ_CAJZAH010000002.1 GCF_914271545.1 Cupriavidus respiraculi | reverse complement strand
CTGATCCGCCAACGCTACCCCGACCTGCCCGTGCTGATCCTGTCCACCTACCCGGAGGACCAGTACGCGATCAACCTGATCCGCGCTGGCGCGTCCGGCTACCTGACCAAGGAAAGCGCGCCGGACGACCTGGTCAAGGCGATCCGCACGGTGGCCCAGGGCCGGCGCTATGTCAGCGCGACCGTGGCCGAGCTGCTGATCGGCGGCCTGGAAAAGCCGACCGACCAGCCGCTGCACCAGACGCTGTCCAAGCGCGAATTCCAGATCTTCTGCAAGCTCTCGCGCGGACAGTCGGTGTCGGTCATCGCCGACGAGCTGTTCCTGAGCGTCAAGACCGTGAGCACATACCGCTCGCGCATTCTGGAAAAGATGGGCATGAAGACCAATGCCGATCTGACCTATTACGCCATCAAGAACGGCCTGGTCGAATAACGCCGGCACGGCGGCAGCGCAACCGCATCGGCAAATACCCCGCGCCCCGTGTCTGCTGTAGGACGGACCCGGATACTTGGCCCCATACCCCATTGCTATTATCGAACCATGTTGGATCAAGCCGCGGCTACTTCATACCGGGCGCTGCGGGTCCTGCTAATCGAGGACTCGGCGGTCCTGCGGAGTATGTTGCTGGAGTATCTGAACGCATTCTCCTTTGTCGAGTCGGTGGATTGGGCGGATACCGAGAGCGCAGCAATTCGCCTCCTGGAGAGGGGCACGTACGAGGTCGTCATCGTGGACCTGCAGCTGCGCCAGGGCAATGGGATCAATGTGCTGCGCGCCATGCAGAAATCCGAGGTCAGCGGTATCCGCATCGTTTATACGAATCACGCTCAGGTGTCGACTTACCGGCGCCAATGCGCCGAGGCCGGCGCCGATTATTTCTTCGATAAATCGCTGGAGCTCGAACAGGTGTTCCGCGTAATCGAGGAGCATGCGCAAAGCCGAATTGAAGGCCCGGTTTTTTATCGCAGCGGCACGCTGCCGCAACAACACCACGCAAGGAGATTGACATGAAGAAGCTGATCGCGCTGTTTGCCCTGACCGGTGTCGTGCTTGTGACCGGCTGCAACACCATGGCCGGTGCCGGCAAGGACATCGAGCGGGGTGGCGAGAAGGTCCAGGGCGCCGCCGAAAACACCAAGCAAAAGATGTAAGCCACGCGGTCGGCCCGTTCCGATCGTGAAAGAGGGGCTCCCGCGGGAGCCCCTCTTTCCGTCTGGACCGTTGCCTCGGCGCCGCGCGGTCCGCGCCCGGCGCCTTTTCTATTCCTCTTCCTCCACCAGCGGGGGCGCGACGATCTCGTCTGTCAGCGGCACCTCGACGCGGATGGTCACCCCCTGGCCCGGGGCGGACTGGATGTCCAGCGTGCCATTGAGCGCAGTCATGCGCTGCTCCATCCCGAGCAGGCCGTGGTGGCCCGATACGCGCCGGCTCTCGTAGTCGGGCGGCAGGCCGCGGCCGTTGTCCTGGATCTGCATGACCAGCACGTTGTCGGCGCATTCGAGCGTGACGGACACCTCGGTGGCCTCGGAGTACTTCGTGGCATTGGTCAGCGCCTCCTGGGCGATGCGGTACAGCGCGATGGCGGCGGCATCCCGCAGCTGCGGCACGTTGTCGTCGACCCGTACGTTCGCCTCCCAGTGGTTGCGCGTGCTGACCTCCTCCGCGAGCTGGATGATCGCCTCCTTCAGGCCCAGGTTCAGCAGCACCGTGGGCCGCAGATCCTCGATCAGGCGGCGCTTGATCTGGATGCCCTGGTCCACGTGCAGCATCACGCGGGTGATCTTTTCCTCGATCTCCGGGTGGGTGCCCTGCAGGCGGCGCCGTACCCAGTGCATGTCGAGCTTGGCGGCGGTGAGGATGGCGCCCAGTTCGTCGTGCAGCTCGCGCGCCAGGCGCGTCTTCTCGTCCTCGGTCACGCGCTGCAGGTGGGTGGCGAGCGCCGACAGCTGCCGTGTGCGCGAGCGCACCATGCGGTCCAGGCGCGCGCTTTCCTCCTCCAGCTCGGTGCGCTCGGCCTCCGCGATGGCCAGGCGCCGCGAGTGCTGCAGCCCGACGATCACCAGCAGCACGATGTTGATGGCGGTCAGCAGCCCGATGCCGTAGCGCGACAGGCTGATATCGCGATCGGCGTTCTCCAGGCTGCGCGACACCGACGCGGCCGAACGCGCCTGCAGCGTCTCCAGGCCGGCGCGGGCGCGCTCCATGGTCTGCTTGCCGAAGTCCGTGCGCACCAGGTCCAGCGCGATCTCCACGTCGCGCTTGCCGTAGATCAGGGTCAGCTCCATCTCCGTCAGCTTGCGGCTGATCAGCAGCGACGTCTCGCTGAACAGCTTGAGCGCCTCGCCGTCGTTGGCGTAACGCGCGCGAATCTCGCTCATCAGCGCATTGATGCGCGGAATGGCGCGGTGGTACGGCTCGAGGTAGCTTTCCTTGCCGGTCAGCAGATAGCCGCGCTGTCCGGCTTCGGCGTTGACCAGTTCGGCCATCAGCGCGCTGATCTCGCTTTGCACGTGCTGGGACTGGATCACGTTGGAATAGCCCTGGCGCAGCCGGATATTGCCCGCCTCGGACGCGATCAGCACCACCACCGTAAGCATGATGCCGCTGGCCAGCAGCAGGGTGGACTTCAACGATCGCAATGACAACTGCTTGAACATGTTCGCTTCCCGTGGTCGATGCGGCGTGCTCGCTCGGCTCGGGCAAGCGGGCAGTGCGCCACATCCGCGACGATGGAATCACAACGGCAGGACCGGGTCAACACGTCGTTTTCCTACGCCGCGGTCGGTACCCGCCGGGCTCGCGCGGCGCGTAGGAATTGGCTGACAGGGGAATCGGTGGCGCAGGGGTGTCTGCTGGAAGTGCACATTTCTACCATGCTTCCATGACCTTGCGCACTGTCGCGCAAGCCCGCACGGGATGAAGGAGAACTGCAATGCTGAAATGGGCACTGATCTTCGCGGTGATTTCGGTAGTGGCCGGCCTGCTCGGCTTCACGGGCATCGCGGCCGGTGCCGCAGGCATTGCGAAGGTGCTGTTCTTCGTCTTCCTGGTGCTCTTCGTACTGTTCCTGGTGCTGGGCGTCACGGTCTTCAAGGCGGTAAAGCGATGACGCGGTGACAGCCGCCGCGGCCTGGGCCGCGGGTCACAGCCTCGTTACAGTCAGATCCATCAAGGGAGCCTCATCATGTTGTATTACGCACTGGTCTTTTTCGTCATCGCTCTGGTTGCCGCGGTATTCGGCTTTGGCGGCATCGCCGCCGGCGCGGTGGAAATCGCGAAGATCCTGTTCTTCATCTTCCTCGTGGTGGCGCTGGTGACCTTCGTGATGAGTCTGGTCCGAAAGGGCCGGTGAGAGTCGCCCCCTGCCCCAACAGCGCCGGACCGGCCTTCGCGCCGGTCCGGCGCCAGCTTGAAGGAGAAACAGCATGCTGACTCGCAATCCGAAAGTCCGTTCGCAAGTGCATGACCTGGCCGACAGCGCCGGCAACACCGTGCGCACCATGGCCCAGGCTGGCCGCGATACGCGCAGCGCCGCGCGTGATGCGGTGGCCCCGGTGGTGACCGAGGTCCGAGGTCTGATCGACCAGCTGCAGCAGACCATCGACGTGCTGACCCGCGAGGGTTCCGCCGAGGCCGCGCAGGCCACCCGCAGGCTGCAGGACCGTGCCCGCACGCTCGCCGACCAGGCGCGCAACATGACCGCCGCCGGTGCGGAACGCGCCCGCGAGCGCATGGACTACGCCGTCGAAGGGGTGCAGCACCGCGTCCAGGAATCGCCGCTGAAGGCGATCGCCATTGCCGCGGCGATCGGCGCGCTGATCGGCGTGATGTGCGCCGGCTCTAGCCACCGCGACCAGGAGTAAGCGCGCCATGCCGGGTTCGCCCGGCCGTTCCCGGCGCCACGTCGCCGGGGCGCGCGCACCAATACGATAAGACCGGCCGGCGCAGGCGCCGAGCCAGTCCCCACAGGAGTCGTTCAAACATGGATATCCCAGTCAAGGATCGGGTCGCCGGCCAGCAGGCCGGTGCCCAATCCGGTCAACCCGGCAGTACCTCCGCTTCCGCTTCGGGCGGCGGCACCGCGACCCAGCCCGGGGGCGGTTTCCTGTCGGATATCGCCACGCTGCGCGAGCGCGCCCGCCGGCATATCGAGGATGGCGCGGTCACGGAGAATTACGGTGCCGACCGCGAGACCGTGCTCAAGCTGCTCAACGAGGCGCTTGCCACCGAGCTCGTGTGCGTGCTGCGCTATCGGCGCCACCACTTCATGGCCAAGGGCATTCACGCCGAGTCGGTCAGCTCCGAGTTCAAAGTGCATGCCGACGAAGAGCAGGCCCATGCGGACCGCATCGCCGCGCGCATCGTGCAGCTTGGCGGCGAGCCCGATTTCTCGCCCGACGGCCTGTCGGCGCGCAGCCATTCGCAATATGTCGAGGCCGGCTCGCTCGAGGAAATGATCAAGGAAAACCTGGTCGCCGAGCGGATCGCCATCGAGAGCTATCGCGAGATGGTGCAGTACCTGGGCGACCGCGACCCCACCACGCGGCGCATGCTGGAAGAGATTCTGGCGGTGGAAGAAGAGCATGCGGACGAGCTGGCCGACATGCTGGCCGAAGGCTAGGACGCCTTTGCCGTTGGATTGATTTGCCGCGACGGCGGCCCTGCGAAGGGCGCCGCGCATCGATGCCGTCGCGGCGCCTGCGGGCGCCGCGGCCCCCGGGTTGCGGTGCTCTCCCCCGACGCCGCAATATCTGCAGTTCTCCCCCTTGGGTCGCCCTGATCCGTCACGCCCTGCCGGTTTTCCCGGCCGGGCGCTTTCTTTTGTCCGCCGCTCAGACGCCCCACAACACGTCGCAGCCCTCGCGCTGCGAGGCCCGCAGCATGTCGAGCAGCGGGAAGGCGCGCTGGCCCAGATGCAGCGGCTCCTCTTCCTCGTCGTCCTCGCGCCCGGACTTGCCGGTGTCGCCGTGGTGGGCGTACTTGTCGTCGATCACCGCCGATTCGAGCCGGTGGATCGCGTGCGGCAGTTCTTCCTTCGTGATCACCCCGCGCTCGCCCAGTTGCTTGCCGATGATGCCCAGCAGGGTGACAGCGAGGTCCCGCATCATGATCAGGTCCTGTGCCGCGTGGGATTTGAAGGTAATCAGCATATCGTTTCCTCTTCGGTCCTCTTGAAAGGGTTGCCGGCGTGCTGTGCGTCCCGGGGCGGGGGCGTCCGCGGCCGCGCAAAAGATGTGGCGCCAGCGCATGGTGTCAGCATAGCACCTGATAAAATCCGCGTTCTGCAATTCATCGCCCTGCCACGCGTCGCGGCATTCCCATGCCCACCGTGACGGCGTCGCCACAGCGGCCAGGCCGGGGCGACGCCGGACAACCGCCCCAGTGCCCCGAGATTTCTTCATGCTGCCTGTTCAGACCTCCACCCTTGCCGCGGCGTTCACCGATGCCGTGCGCGCGCTTGCCCCGGCCGATGCGACGTTGCCCGCCGTGACCTTCGAACGTCCGAAGGTCGCCGCCCACGGCGACCTTGCCTGCAACATCGCGATGCAGGTGGCCCGAGCGCTCAAGAGCAATCCGCGCGAACTGGCGCAGCGGATCGTGGAGGCGGTCAAGGCGGACCCGCGCGCCGCCGCCCTGGTGGCAGCGCTCGATATCGCCGGCCCGGGCTTCATCAACCTGCGGCTCACGCCCGCCGCCAAGGCCGACGCGCTGCGCGCGGTGCTGGGCGAGGGCGACCGCTATGGCGCCCAGGCCGAGGGCGCGCGCGGGCAGGTGCTGGTCGAGTTCGTCTCGGCCAACCCGACCGGGCCGCTGCACGTCGGCCACGGCCGCCAGGCGGCGCTGGGCGACGCGCTGGCCAACCTGCTGTCGTGGCAGGGCTTCGCCGTGCACCGCGAGTTCTACTACAACGATGCCGGCGTGCAGATCCAGAACCTCGCCGTCTCGGTGCAGGCGCGCGCCCGGGGCCTGAAGCCGGGCGACGCGGGCTGGCCCGAAGCCGCCTACAACGGCGACTACATCGGCGAGATCGCCGCCGATTTCCTGGCCGGCAAGACGGTGCGCGCCTCCGACGGCGAGCCGGTCACCGCCTCGGGCAACGCCGAGGACATGGAGTCGATCCGCCGCTTCGCGGTGACCTATCTGCGCAACGAGCAGGACATCGACCTGCAGGCCTTCGGCGTCAAGTTCGACCGCTATTACCTCGAGTCGTCGCTGTACACCGACGGCAAGGTGGAGGCCGCGGTGCAGTCCCTGGTCGCCAGGGGCAAGACCTACGAGCACGAGGGCGCCTTGTGGCTGCGCACCACCGACGACGGCGACGACAAGGACCGCGTGATGCGCAAGGGCGACGGCTCCTATACGTATTTCGTGCCGGACGTGGCCTACCACACCACCAAGTGGGAGCGCGGCTTCGCCAAGGTGATCAACGTGCAGGGCAGCGACCACCACGGCACCATCGCGCGCGTGCGCGCCGGCTTGCAGGGGCTGGACATCGGCATTCCCAAGGGCTATCCCGACTACGTGCTGCACAAGATGGTCACCGTGATGAAGAACGGCGAGGAGGTCAAGATCTCCAAGCGGGCCGGTTCCTATGTCACGGTGCGTGACCTGATCGAGTGGAGCAACGGCGGGGACGAGACCATCAAGGGCTGCCTCGACGCGGGCGTGGCCGACTGGCCGGCGCACTTCACGCGCGGGCGCGACGCGGTGCGCTTCTTCCTGCTGTCGCGCAAGGCCGATACCGAGTTCGTGTTCGACGTGGACCTGGCGCTGCAGCAGAACGACGAGAACCCGGTCTACTACGTGCAATACGCGCATGCCCGGATCTGCTCGATCTTCGAATCGTGGGGCGGGGCGGACTGGGAAGGCCGGCTCGCGGAGCTGGCAGGGGCGGACCTCGGTCCGGTGACCGGCGCCGACGCGAGCCCGCAGGCGCTGGCGCTGGGCCAGCGCCTGGCGGACTTCCCCGCCATGCTGGCCGGCGCCGCGGCCGAGCTGGCCCCGCACGCGGTGGCGTTCTACCTGCGCGACCTGGCGGGCGACTTCCACGCGTTCTACAACGCCGACCGCGTGCTGGTGGACGACGAGCCGGTCAAGCTCGCCCGCCTGGCCCTGCTGGCGGCCACGCGGCAGGTGCTGCGCAACGGCCTGGCCGTGATCGGGGTGTCGGCGCCGCGCCGCATGTGAGCCTGCCCGCTCCCGCGCCTACCGGGCCGGCGCGCCGCCTCGCCGGCGCCGCCAGCGGTGGGTCGGCACGAGGACTCGCACTATAATCGCGCCATCATCCAAGAGGACTTCATGCAACAGCAACGCAAGCGCGCCACGCGCAAGACCAGCCGCGCGCCGCAGCGCGGCGGTACGGTTCTGGGACTGGTGCTCGGCCTGATCATCGGTCTGGCGATCGCCGTGGTGGTGGCGCTGTACATCACCAAGTCGCCCGCGCCGTTCCAGCGCAAGGGCGGCGCCAAGCCCGCCGAGCCGGGCAATGTGGTCACGCCGCTGCCCAATACGCAGCAGGAGCCGCCCTCCGACCCGAACAAGCCGCTGTGGAGCCGCACCCCCGCCAAGCCGGTGGGCCCGGCCGAGCCCGAGCAGCCGGTCGGCCCCGCCCCCACCGTCAAGCCCGCCAAGCCGGCCGAGCCGACGCCGCCGAAGACCGCCGAGAAGCCGGCAGAGAAGCCGGGCGACAAGGCCGCGCCGGCCGAGCGCCCGGTGGCCGATCCCATCGCCGAGATCGCCCAGGCCGATGCCAACAAGGTCGGCTACCTGCTGCAGGTGGGCGCCTTCCGGTCGCAGGAAGACGCAGACCGCCAGAAGGCCAATCTCGCCATGCAGGGATTCGAGGCGCGGATCACCGACCGGGATGTCAACGGCACCAAGCTGTACCGCGTCCGGCTCGGCCCGTACAGCAAGATCGAGGACATGAACCGCGCGCGCGACCGCCTGCAGTCGGCGGGCTTCGAGGCCTCGGTCATCCGCTTCACCAAGCAGTAGCATCCCCGGCAGAGGGGACGGCGCGCACTGAACCGCTTCGCCGCCCCGATGTCATACGCTAGTCGTTCAACCTTGAAAACACGCGCAATGAAGACATTCGCCGCTATGTTCGCCGCCCTCGCCACCGTGGCCGGTTTCCTGATGACCGCGCCGGCCCAGGCCGCCGCGCCGACCGAGGGCAAGGAATACCAGGTCCTGAAGGCGGCGCAGCCGGTGACGCCGGGCAAGATCGAGGTCACCGAGTTCTTCTGGTACGGCTGCCCGCACTGCTACGACTTCGAGCCCGAGCTCGAGGCGTGGGTCAAGAAGCAGAACAAGGACGTGGTGTTCAAGCGCGTGCCGGTGGCCTTCCGCGACGACCTGATGCCGCATACGAAGATCTTCTATGCGCTGGAATCGATCGGCAAGCTCGAGGCGATGAACAGCAAGGTGTTCCAGGCCATCCACGTGGAGCGCAAGCGCCTGCTCGATCCCAACGAGATCGCTGACTTCATGGCCAAGAACGGCATCGACCGCAAGGCTTTCGTCGACGCCTACAACTCGTTCTCGGTCACCACCAACGCGCAGCGCGCCAACAAGATCGCCGACGCCTACAAGATCGATGGCGTGCCCACCATCGTGGTGCAGGGCAAGTACGTGACCTCGCCGTCCATCGCCGGCAGCAAGCCGGTGGCCGTGCAGACCATGGACTATCTGGTGACGCAGGTCCGCGACAAGAAGCTGTGATGCGGGCCTGATGGCGCGGCGGCGGGCCGCCCGGCGGTCCCGCCGCGCCGTTCGCCCGCTGCCTTGCCGGCGCTTTCGCCGCCTCTCCCTCCCCACCGCATTTCCTCCGGCCCCCGCCCATGCGCGCGCTCAAAGTCTTCCTTACCGGCGCATCGAGCGGCATCGGCGAGGCCCTCGCCCGCGAATACGCGCGCCAGGGCGCCATCCTCGGCCTGGTCGGACGCCGCCCGGACGCGCTGCGCGCGCTGGCGGCAAGCCTGCCCAATCCCAACGCGGTACGCATCTACGCGGCAGACGTGCGCGACGCCGATGCGATGGCCGCCGCGGCGGAGGACTTCCTCGACCATTTCGGCTGTCCCGATATCGTGATCGCCAATGCCGGCGTGTCGGTCGGCACCGTCGCCAGCGAGCGCGAGGATCTGGACGCCTTCCGCGCGGTGATGGACACCAACTGGTTCGGCATGCTGACCACGTTCCAGCCGTTTCTGGCGCCGATGCGCGCGCGCGAACCCGCGGGCGGGCGCTGGCGCGGCACGCTGGTGGGCATCGCGAGCGTGGCCGGCGTGCGCGGCCTGCCCGGGGCCGGCGCCTACAGTGCGTCGAAATCGGCCGCCATCAAGCTGCTCGAGAGCCTGCGGCTGGAGGAGCGTCCCCACGGCATCCGCGTGGTGACCATCGCACCGGGCTATATCCGCACGCCGATGACCGCCCACAACCCGTACCGCATGCCGTTCCTGACCGACGCCGACGTGTTCGCGCGCCGGGCGGCGAAGGCGATCGCGGCGGGGCGGCGCTTCGCCGTGGTGCCGTGGCAGATGCGCGTGGTGGCGGCGGTGCTGCATGCCATGCCGCGCTGGCTGTACGACGCGCTGTTCGGACGCGCGCCGCGCAAGCCGCGCAAGCCCGGCGAGGCGCTGTAATGTGGCGCGACGCGCTCGGCCAGCCGCACGCGCGGGCGGGCGCCGATGCGCGCATCGCGTCGCTGGTGCCCTCGGTCACCGAGCTGCTGTTCGCGCTGGAGCTGGCGCCGCAACTGGTGGCGCGCACCGGCTTCTGCATTCATCCCGAGCCGGCGGTGCGAGCCGTGCCCAAGGTCGGCGGCACCAAGGACGTCAACCTCGACAAGCTGCGCGCGCAGGCCCCGACCCATGTGGTCGTCAATATCGACGAGAACCGGCGAGACACGGTGGAGGCGATGCGCGCCTTCGTGCCAAACGTGATCGTCACCCACCCGTGCGCGCCGGAGGACAACCTGTCGCTGTACCGGCTGCTGGGCGGCATCTTCGACCGCGAGTCGCAGGCGGCGGCGCTGTGCGCGGCGCTCGACGCGCAGATGCAGCAGATCCGCGCGCGGCGCTGGCCCGCGCGGCGCGTGCTGTACGCGATCTGGCAGGACCCGTGGATGACGGTGTCGCGCGACACCTATATCAGCCGCATGCTGGCGCTGGCCAACTGGCAGACCTGGCCCGCCGACGCCGGCGAGGCCGCGGCCTGCGAGGGCGGCGCATGCAGCCGGCCCAACGCCCCCGGCGAGCGCTATCCCACCTTCCGCTGGAGCGAGGCGCTGGTGCGCGAGCTCGACGTGGTGCTGCTCTCCACGGAGCCGTACCGCTTCACCGAGGAGCATGCCGACGCGCTGGAGCGCCAGCTCGGCAAGCCGGTGCTGCTGGTCGATGGGGAAATGCTGTCGTGGTACGGCAGCCGGGCCATCGACGGCATCGCCTATCTGGGCCGCATCGCCGGCGAGTTCTGAGCGGCCCGTTGCAGGGGTGGGTGCCGTCGCTTCAGGCGGCCCCGCAGCGGGCGAGTCAGGCCGCCCGGAAGCGGATCACGCCGTCCGCGCCCGTCTCCCGCACCACCTCGCCCGCGTGCCATAGCACGTGCAGATGCGCCAGCGCCTCGCCCATCGCGAAGGTCATCTGGTGGATGTCGAACTTGCGGTTGAAGATCACGCCGACGATATCGTGGGCGCTGCAGGCCTTCTCCGCGCACGCCGCGCGCGTCTCCGCGAGGCGGTCGACATGGTGTTCGCGCAGCTGGCGGATGCGGGTGTGCAGGTTGCGGAACGGGCGGCCGTGCGAGGGCAGGATCAGCACGTCCTCGGGCAGGTCCTCGTACTTGTCCAGCGAGGCCAGGTACAGGGCCAGCGAGTTGGCCTCCGGCTCCATGTCGAACACGCTGACGTTGGTGGAGATGCGCGGCAGCACCATGTCGCCGGAAATCAGCACGTTCAGCGCCGCGTTGTACAGCGCGATATGTTCGGGCGAGTGGCCATGGCCCGAGATCAGGCGCCAGTCGGCGCTCGCCGGGTTGGTCCCCACGGCGCCCATCGCGATGGTGTCGCCGTCCATCAGGCGGCGGTACTGCGTCGGCAGGTCGGGCACCAGCGACGGATAGTAGGTCTTGCGCGCGCGCAGCTTCTCCAGGCTGTCGGGGTCGTTCAGGCCGTGGCGCGCGAAATGGCTGGCCGCCATGTCGCCGCCCGCGCTGGAGCCCGCGCCGGAGCCGGCGCCATAGCCCATCACGCGCGCGGTCATGTAGTCGCCCAGGCTCATCCACAGGCGCACGTTCCAGCGCTTGCACAGCCAGTGCGCCAGGCCCACGTGGTCCGGGTGGCAGTGCGTCACCAGCACGCGCAATACCGGCAGGCCCTCCAGCTCGTTCGCGAAGATGGTCTCCCAGTGCGCCATGATCGCGTCGTTGGTGATGCCGCAATCGATGATGGTCCAGCCATCCTGCCCGTCCAGGCGATCGCGCACCAGCCACAGGTTGATATGGTCCAGCGCGAACGGCAGCGGCATGCGCAGCCAGTAGATCCCTGGCGCCACCTGCTGCCGGGTGCCCGGCTCGGGCATGGCGTCGCCGTAGGGGTATTGGAGTTGGTGTTCGAGTGCGTTCATCGGGGGTCTCTGTGATGCGAAGCCTTTTGCCCAGGGGACGCGCTCGCGTGCCGGCATGGGCGGGCTTTCTGGTGCTGGGTGGCGACCTGGGCCGGTCGGCACACCCGGCGCGGCGATCCGCGAATTCGCGGTTGCCAGTCACCGCGGTTGACGCTAACGTAAACGTCAATCACCGCGGCCTGTTGCCATATTAAGCGAAATCTCCATTCGCTTTGGAACGGCCGTTCACTTTGCCGACCCACCCGACCGCCATGCCGTCTGCCGCACCCTCCGCCGAACCCACCGTCGCCGCGTCCGGCCCGGGGACGTACACCATCACCGAGCTGGCGCGCGAGTTCGACATCACGCCGCGCGCCATCCGCTTCTACGAGGACCACGGCCTGCTGTCGCCGCAGCGGGCGGGCGCGGGCGGACGCCAGCGCGTCTACAACGGCCGCGAACGCACGCGCCTGCGCCTGACGCTGCGCGGCAAGCGGCTGGGTTTTTCGCTGACGGAGATCCGGGAGATCCTCGACCTGTACGAATCGCCGCGCGATACCGCGCCGCAGCTGGAGCGCTTTCTCGATGCGCTCGCCCAGCACCGGCAGGCGCTGGAGCGGCAGATGGAGGACCTGAAGGCGCAGCTGGCCGAGGTCGACCAGCACGAACAGCAATGCCGTGCGCTGCTGGAAGCGCACCGGGCCGGCGCCAGGCAGCCGGCGCGCAAGGCCCGCGCGGAGCGTGCGGGCTGACACAGACGCCGGCCGGCCGAGGAATTAGATTGACGTTTACGTAAACGTCAATAAAATACCTCGACGGGCCGTTCCTGCCCGCCTTGCCTTCCGGTTCGCTTCGAGTCGCTTCCGCTTCGCCCGACGCCAAAGGAATTCCCCATGTCCGACGCCCGCGACGACATCGCCGCCCCCGCCCTGGACCCCGCCCGGGCCGACGCCATCGCCACCAGCTTCGCCCGGCAGGGCCTGATGGCCACGTTCGGCGCGACGCTGGCCCGGGTGGCGCGCGGCGAAGTCGAGATCGCGATGCCCTGGACACCCGCGGTCACGCAACAGCACGGCTTCTTCCATGGCGGCGTGGTCGGCGCGCTGGCGGACACCGCCTGCGGCTATGCGGCGTTGTCCTTGGTCGGCGAGGGCGAGGCGGGACTGACCGCCGAATACAAGATCAACCTGCTGTCCCCCGCCCGGGGCGAGCGCCTGGTGGCCGTGGGGCGGGTGCTCAAGCCGGGGCGCACGCTGATCGTAGCGCAGGGCGATGTCTTTACCGAGACCGCGGGCGAGCGCAAGGCCGTGGCCACCATGCTGATGACGCTGTGCGTGGTGCGCTCGCTGGCGCACGTCTGAGCCGGCTGCGGGCGCGAACCCGGCGTCCGCAGCCAACCAACATCATCGATCCACGGGATCGCGACAGGAGACCAACATGAACGCATTGCCTGGCCTGAAGTTCGACCTGGGCGAAGACATCGAGATGCTGCGCGAGTCGGTGCACGCCTGGGCGCAGGCCGAACTGGCGCCGCGCGCCGGCGAGATCGACCGCACCGACCAGTTTCCGATGGACGCCTGGCGCAAGATGGGCGATCTCGGCGTGCTCGGCATCACCGTCGCGGAGGAATACGGCGGCGCCAACATGGGCTATCTGGCGCATATGGTCGCCATGGAGGAAATCAGCCGGGCGTCGGCCTCGGTGGGCCTGTCGTATGGCGCCCATTCGAACCTGTGCGTGAACCAGATCCACCGCAACGGCACGGCCGCGCAGAAGGCCAGGTACCTGCCCAAGCTGGTGTCCGGCGAATGGATCGGCGCGCTGGCGATGAGCGAGCCCAACGCCGGCTCGGACGTGGTCAGCATGAAGCTGCGCGCCGAGCTCAAGGGCGACCGCTATGTGCTCAACGGCACCAAGATGTGGATCACCAACGGCCCCGACTGCGACGTGCTGGTGGTCTACGCCAAGACCGAGCCGGATCTGGGCGCGCGCGGCATGACGGCGTTCATCGTCGAAAAGGGCATGAAGGGCTTCTCCGTGGCGCAGAAGCTGGACAAGCTCGGCATGCGCGGCTCGCATACCGGCGAGCTGGTGTTCCAGGACGTCGAGGTGCCGGTAGAGAACATCCTGGGCGCAGAGAACGGCGGCGCGAAGGTGCTGATGAGCGGGCTGGACTACGAGCGCGCGGTGCTCTCGGGCGGGCCGGTCGGCATCATGCAGGCCTGCATGGACGTGGTGACGCCCTATATCCATGACCGCAAGCAGTTCGGCCAGAGCATCGGCGAATTCCAGCTGATCCAGGGCAAGGTGGCCGACATGTACACCACGCTGCAGGCGGCGCGCAGCTACCTGTACACGGTCGGCAAGAACCTCGATGCGCTGGGCAGCGACCATGTCCGCCAGGTGCGCAAGGATTGCGCCGCGGTGATCCTGTACACGGCCGAAAAGGCGACCTGGATGGCCGGCGAGTCGGTGCAGATCCTGGGCGGCAACGGCTATATCAACGAGTATCCGGTGGGCCGCCTGTGGCGCGACGCCAAGCTGTACGAGATCGGCGCCGGCACCTCGGAGATCCGCCGCATGCTGATCGGGCGCGAGCTGTTCTCGGAAACCATGTAGCCGGGGCCGGGGCGCCCGCGGGCGCCCGCCGGTCCACGCCGCGGGCCAAGCCTGCCGCCATCGAAGCCCTTACAATCACATACTGCGTTCGCTCACCGCGGACGCCACCGCAGACGCCGAATCCGCTCCCATCCGCCGCGCGCCATGTCCCATTTCCCGAAACTGCTGTCCTCGCAGATCGCCTACGATGTGGCGAGGACCATGCTCGACGGGTTCGACAGGCACTACCGGCTGTTCCGCGAGGTGAGCCTGCAGGCCAAGATCAAGTACGAGGCCGGCGACTGGCACGGGCTGCGGCAGCTGCAGCGCGACCGCATCGATTTCTATAACCAGCGCGTGCAGGAAACCCGCGTCATCCTCGAGGACGAGTACGACGCGGAAAATATCGAGGACGGCATCTGGCAGCAGATCAAGCTGCACTACATCGGCCTGCTGACCAACCATCACCAGCCCGAGCTTGCCGAGACGTTCTTCAACTCGGTGTTCACGCGCATCCTGCATCGCTCGTACTTCAACAACGATTTCATTTTCGTGCGCCCGGCGATCTCGACCGAATACATCGAGAACGAGGAGTCGCCGACGCGCCCGACCTTCCGCGCCTACTATCCGGGCAGCCGCGAGGGCATGGCCGCCTGCTTCGAGCGGATCGTCCACAACTTCCAGCTCGAGCGCCCGTTCGAGGACCTGAAGCGCGATGCCACCTACGTGGTCCGCGCGGTGCTGGAGCACTTCGAGTACTTCGGCGACGTGCGCATCGCGCCGAATTTCCAGGTCCACGTGCTGTCGTCGCTGTTCTTCCGCAACAAGGCCGCCTTCATCGTCGGCCGCGTGCTCAACGGCGACCGCGTCTACCCGCTGGCGATTCCGATCCTGCACGGGACATCGGGCAAGCTGGTGCTGGACACCGCGCTGCTGCGCAAGGAACAGCTGCTTATCCTGTTCTCGTTCACGCATTCCTATTTCATGGTCGACATGGAGATCCCGTCGGCCTACGTGACCTTCCTGCGCGACCTGATGCCGCGCAAGCCGCGCGCGGAGATCTATACCTCGCTGGGCCTGCAGAAGCAGGGCAAGAACCTGTTCTACCGGGACTTCCTGCACCACCTGCAGCATTCGTCGGACAAGTTCATCGTGGCGCCGGGCATCCGCGGCATGGTGATGCTGGTGTTCACGCTGCCCTCCTACCCGTACGTGTTCAAGGTGATCCGCGACACGTTCCCGGCGCCGAAGGAGACCACGCGCGAGCTGGTCCGGGCGAAATACCAGCTGGTCAAGCAGCACGACCGGGTGGGGCGCATGGCCGATACGCTCGAATATTCGGACGTGGCCTTTCCGCTGTCGCGCTTCGACGAGGCGCTGGTGCGCGAGCTGCACGAGCAGGCGCCGTCGATGATCGAATACCAGCGCGGCAAGGACGGCGGCGAGGAGATCGTGGTGCGCCACGTCTATATCGAGCGGCGCATGACCCCGCTCAATATCTGGCTGCAGGAGGGCAGCGACGCGCAGGTGGAGCACGGCATCGTCGAGTACGGCAATGCGGTCAAGGAACTGATCGCCGCCAACATCTTTCCAGGCGACATGCTGTACAAGAACTTCGGCGTGACCCGCCATGGCCGCGTGGTGTTCTACGACTACGACGAGATCGAGTATCTGACCGACTGCAATATCCGCCGCGTGCCGGAACCGCGCAACGAGGAAGAGGAGATGTCGGGCGAGCCGTGGTACAGCGTCGGGCGCCACGACATCTTTCCCGAGACTTACCGCACCTTTCTGCTGGGCGACGCGCGCGTGCGCGCCGCCTTCCTGTGTCACCACGCGGATTTTTTCGACCCTGCCATGTGGCAGAGCCATAAGGACCGGCTCCTCGCCGGACATGTTCATGATTTTTATGCCTACCAAGCCTCCGATCGTTTCATCCATCGCTATGGCGCGGCCGCTGCCGGCGCCGCTGAACAACCATCCGCAAGCGCAAGGAGGGCGGCATGACTGACGCCATCGCTCAACTGTTCCGCAACAACCGCGAGTGGGTCGACCGCGTCAATGCCGAGGACCCGAGCTTCTTCATGCGCCTGGCGAACCAGCAGGCGCCCGAATACCTGTGGATCGGCTGCTCGGACTCGCGCGTGCCGGCCAACCAGATCCTGGGCCTCGCGCCGGGCGAGGTGTTCGTCCACCGCAATATCGCCAACGTGATCGCGCACAGCGACCTGAACGCGCTGTCGGTGATCCAGTTCGCCGTCGAGGTGCTGAAGGTGCGCCATATCACGGTGGTCGGCCACTATGGCTGCGGCGGCGTGAAGGTCGCGCTCAAGCGCGAGCGCATCGGCCTGGCGGACAACTGGCTACGGCACGTGCGCGACGTTGCGGACAAGCACGAGAGCTACCTGGGCACCATCATGCGCGAGGAAGACGCGCACACGCGGCTGTGCGAGCTCAACGTGATCGAGCAGGTCAACAACGTGTGCCAGACCACCGTGCTGCAGGACGCATGGGCGCGCGGCCAGTCGATCACCGTGCACGGCTGGATCTACGGCGTCTCCGACGGCCTGCTGCGCGAACTGGGCATGGCCGCCAGCAACAACGAGGAATTGCACGCGCAGCTGGAGGCGGCCTATCGCCAGTTCGGCGATCCGCCCCAGACCGCGATCCGCTGAACGCGGCGCCGGCACGGGCCGCTCGTCTTGTCATCGATCCACCATCGACTCCCACGCGCCTTGCGCGCGTGAACCTCGAGCAAGGAGAGCAACATGCAGGATCCCATCGTTATCGTGTCGGCGGCCCGCACCCCCATGGCGGCGTTTCAGGGCGAGTTCGCCAGCGTGACCGCGCCGCAGCTCGGCGCCGCGGCGATCCGCGCGGCGGTCGAGCGCGCCGGCATCCGTCCCGAGCAGGTCGAGGAAGTGGTGTTCGGCTGCGTGCTGCCCGCCGGCCAGGGCCAGGCGCCCGCGCGCCAGGCGGCGCTGGCCGCCGGGCTGCCGCTGGACGTGGCCTGTACGACGGTCAACAAGATGTGCGGCTCGGGCATGCGCGCGGCCATGACCGTCCATGACGGGCTGCTGGCCGGCTCGTTCGAGATCGCGGTCGCGGGCGGCATGGAGAGCATGACCAATGCGCCGTACCTGATCCCGAAGGGCCGCGGCGGCTACCGCATCGGCCACGGCATGATCTACGACCACATGATGCTCGATGGCCTGGAAGACGCCTACGAGAAGGGCCGCGCGATGGGCACGTTCGGCGAGGACTGCGCGAGCAAGTATGGCTTCACCCGCGAGGCGCAGGACGCCTTCGCGATGGAGAGCGTGCGGCGTGCCCAGCAGGCCACCGAGCGCGGCGACTTCCGCTGGGAGATCACGCCGGTCACGGTTGCGGCCAAGGGGGGCGACGTGGTGATCGACACCGACGAGGGCCCGCGCCGCATCAAGGTGGACAAGATCCCGTCGCTCAAGCCCGCGTTCGCCAAGGACGGCACCATCACCGCCGCCTCGTCGTCGTCGATCAACGACGGCGCGGCCGCGCTGGTGATGATGCGCGAGTCCACCGCCAGCCGGCTCGGCCTCGTGCCCATCGCCCGCATGCTGGGCCACACCTCGCACGCGCAGGCGCCCGGCTGGTTCACCACGGCGCCGGTCGAGGCCATCGCCAAGCTGTACCGCAAGCTCGACTGGACCAGCGCCAGCGTCGATCTGTTCGAGATCAACGAGGCCTTCGCGGTGGTGCCGATGGCGGCCATGCACGACCTGGACATTCCGCGCGCCAAGGTCAACATCCACGGCGGCGCCTGCGCGCTGGGCCATCCGATCGGCGCCTCCGGCGCGCGCATCATGACCACGCTGATCGGCGCGCTGCGCAAGACCGGCGGCAAGCGCGGGGTCGCCAGCCTGTGCATCGGCGGCGGCGAGGCCACCGCGGTCGGCATCGAACTGGCGTGAGCCCGCGCCCGACGCAGTCCACTTACCGAGGAGGTCCGCTTTGCCTACTGCCCTGATTCTCGGCGCCTCGCGCGGCATCGGCCTGGAGTTCGTGCGCCAGTACCGCGCCGACGGCTGGCGCGTGGTCGCCGCCGCGCGCAGCGACGAAGGCGTCGCCGCCTTGCAGGCGCTCGGCGCCGAGGCCCATCGGGCCGACCTGACCGATGCCGGGCAGGTCGCCGGCCTGGGCTGGAAGCTCGACGGCGAATCGTTCGACGTGGCGATCTACAACGCCGGCGTGATCGGCCCGCGCACCGAAGGCGCGCAGCCGATCTCGCGCGAGGACTTCGACGGCGTGATGCATACCAATGTGCTGGGCCCGATGATGGCGCTGCCGCTGATCCTGCCGTTCGTCGAGACCGGCCGCGGCGGCAAGGGCGGCGTGCTGGCGGTGCTGTCCTCGCGCATGGGCAGCATCGGCGCGATGGAGAGCAACCGCAGCTGGCTGTACCGGGTCAGCAAGGCGGCGGCCAACGCGGCGCTCAAGGCCGTGTCGCTCGACGCCAGACATGCCACCTGCATCGCCTTCCATCCGGGCTGGGTGCAGACCGACATGGGCGGCCCGGGCGCGGACCTGACGCCGCAGCAGAGCGTGGCGGGCATGCGCCGCGTGCTGGCCGACGCCACGCGCCGCGACAACGGCACCTTCCACAACTACGACGGCACCCCGCTGCCCTGGTGAGCGACCATGCTGCTGAATCCTGAACAGGAGATGATCCGCGACGCGGTGCGCCAGTTCGCGCAGGAAGTCATCGCGCCGCAGGCCGCCGCATGGGACAGGGAAAAGACCTTTCCCAAGGCGGTCCATCGCGAGCTGGCGGCGCTGGGCGCCTACGGCGTCGCGGTGCCGGAGCAGTACGGCGGCGCGGGGCTCGACTACCTGTCGCTCGCGCTGATCCTGGAGGAGATCGCGGCCGGCGACGGCGGCACCTCCACCGTCATCAGCGTCAACAACTGCCCGGTGTGCAGCATGCTGATGGCCTTCGCCAGCGAGGCGCAGAAGCAGCAGTGGCTGGTGCCGCTGGCGCGCGGCGAAATGCTGGGTGCGTTCTGCCTGACCGAGCCGCACGTGGGTTCGGACGCTTCGGCGCTGCGCACTACCGCCGTGCGAGACGGCGACGGCTACGTGCTCAACGGCGTCAAGCAGTTCATCACCAGCGGCAAGCACGCCGATGTGGCGATCGTGATGGCGGTCACCGACAAGGCGGCCGGCAAGCGCGGCATCAGCGCATTCCTGGTGCCCACGGACACGCCCGGCTATGTGGTCGCGCGCCTGGAGGACAAGCTGGGCCAGCACTCGTCGGACACCGCGCAGATCGTGTTCGAGGACTGCCGCGTGCCGGCGGCCAACCTGCTGGGCGAAGAGGGCGCGGGCTACCGGATGGCGCTCTCGGGGCTGGAGGGCGGACGCATCGGCATCGCCTCGCAGAGCATCGGCATGGCGCGTGCGGCGTTCGACGCGGCGCTGGCCTACGCGAAGGAGCGCGAGAGCTTCGGCCAGCCGCTGTTCCAGCACCAGGCGGTGCAGTTCCGGCTGGCGGACATGGCCACGCGGATCGAGGTCGCACGCCAGATGGTCTGGCACGCGGCCGCGCTCAAGGATGCCGGCCGGCCCTGCCTGAAGGAGGCGGCGATGGCCAAGCTGTTCGCCAGCGAGATGGCCGAGCAGGTCTGCTCGGCCGCCATCCAGGTGTTCGGCGGCTATGGCTACGTCAGCGACTTTCCGGTCGAGCGCATCTACCGGGACGTGCGGGTGTGCCAGATCTACGAGGGCACCAGCGATATCCAGAAGATCCTGATCGCCCGCGCGCTGGGCTAGCGCCGCGCATCCGCCGCACCGACGACACCGACGATACCGACGATACCGACGACACCAACGAGGAGACCGCCATGACCGCCGCCATCGATTTCTACTTCGATTTCTCGTCGCCCTACGGCTATTTCGCCAGCACGCGCATCGACGCGCTGGCGCAGAAGTACGGCCGCATCGTCGCGTGGCATCCCATCCTGCTCGGCGTGGTGTTCAAGACCACCGGCGCCGCGCCGCTGCCGATGGTGCCGCTCAAGGGCGAGTATTCGTGGCTCGACTTCGAGCGCACCGCGCGCCATCACGGCATCCCGTACCGGCGACCGTCCAGTTTCCCCTTGCCCACCACGCACGCCGCCCGCGCGATGCTGTGGGTCCAGAACCACCACGGCAACGACCTTGCCACAGAATTCGCGAAGGCGGTCTACCGCGCCTTCTTCGTCGACGACATCAACATCGCCGAGCCGGCCGAAGTGATGAAGCTGGCCGCGCCCCTCGGCATCGACGCGGTCGCCATGGATGCCGGCGCGACCAGCGCCGAGATCAAGGACCAGCTCAAGGCCGAGATGAACGTGGCCATCGCCAAGGGCGTGTTCGGCTCGCCCTTCGTGGTGGTCGACGGCGAGCCGTTCTGGGGCTTCGACCGCTTCGACCAGATCGAGGCACGGCTGGCCAGCGAGCGGCCCACCGGATTGCGTGCCGTACCACGCGAAGAACCCAAGGAAAAGAAACCTGCATGACCGATAGCCTCACCGCCACCTCCTCGTCGTCGCCCGCCGGGTCCGCCCGCCGCTTCGACTGCGTGATCTTCGACTGCGACGGCGTGCTCGTCGACAGCGAGCACCTCGTCAACCGGCTGCTGAACCAGATGCTCAACGAACTCGGCATCGAGATCTCGCTGGCGGACTCGACCGCCATGTTCCTCGGCCGCGCCGTGCGCGAGGAGCTGGGCAATATCGAGCGCATGCGCGGCGCGCCGCTGCCGGAGAACTGGCTGTCGCACTGGCTGGCGCGCCGCAACGCGATGCTGGAGTCGGAGGTCGAGGCGGTGCCCCACGTGCGCGACGCCATCGTCGCGATCGCCGCCACCGGCATGCCGCTGTGCGTGGCCTCCGGCGCGGACCGGATCAAGGTCAAGCTGCAGCTCACGCGCACCGGGCTGGTGGAGCTGTTCCGGCAGGACGAGCGCGAGCACATCTTCTCGGCGACGGAAGTCGAGCGCAGCAAGCCCGCGCCGGACGTGTACCTGCTGGCGGCGCGCACGATGGGCGTGGCACCGGAGCGCTGCGCGGTGATCGAGGACAGTCCGGCCGGCATCACCGCCGGCGTGGCCGCCGGCATGACGGTGTTCGGCTATGCCGGCCGCAACGATCCCGCCATGCTGCGCGCCGCCGGCGCGCACCTGACCTTCGCCGACATGCGCGAACTGCCGGGGCTCGTCGCGTGAAACGCAAGACGTCCGCGCCGCCGGGCTGCCCCTGTGGCGGTCCGGACTACGCCAGCTGCTGCGGGCGCTTTCATCGCGGCGAGGCGTTGCCGGCCAATGCCGAGCAACTGATGCGCTCGCGCTACAGCGCCTATGTGCTGAACGACCTGGCGTGGCTGCGCGAGACCTGGCATCCGGGCAGCTGTCCGGCGGACCTGGAGGCGGACCTGGAGTCGCGCTGGCTGGGCCTCGCGATCAAGGCGCATACGCAGCAGGACGAGAGCCACGCGGTGGTGGAGTTCGTCGCCCGCTACAAGCGCGGCGGGCGCGCCTACCGGCTGCACGAGCGCAGCCGCTTCGTGCGCGAGCCGCGCCGCGAAGGCGAGGCGCCGCGCTGGTTGTATCTGGATGGAGAGATGCTGGGGGAACCATGACGGGAGAACAGATGGCACAACGAGATGGCGCCGCGGAAGGCGCCGCGCAAAGCAGCGCGGAAGCCGCCGCGGACGCTGCCGAATACCTGCTGTACTGCTTCGCGCAGTCCGGCAACGCCTACAAGGTCGCGCAGTTCCTGGAGACGGTCAGCGTACAGCGCGGCCGCAAGCTGTGGACGCCGCGCTTCGTCGACTACTTTCACGGCGAGACCCATACGCCCGAATACCGCGCGATCAACGTGATGGGCGAAGTGCCGGTGCTGGAATTCGACGGCACTCGCCTCACGCAGTCCGGCGCGATCCTGCTGAAGCTCGCCGGGCGGCTCGGTGCCTTCGCGCCCGCCGACGAGGCCGAACGCGACGAGGTGCTGCGCTGGCTGCTGTTCGACAACCACAAGTTCACCTCGTACACCGCGACCTACCGCTTCCTGCGCGCCTTCGCCAAGGCGCCGGACCCGGCGGTGCTGGAGTTTCTGCGCACGCGCTGCGAAGGCGCCTGGAACGTGCTGAACACCCACCTGGGCGGTCGCGCCTTCGTGCTGGGCGAGCATGCGTCGATCGCCGACTTTTCGCTGGCCGGCTACGTCTTCTTCGACGACGAGATCGGCGTGCACTGGCGCAAGGAATATCCGCACGTGCATGCGTGGATGGAACGCATGCGCGCGATGCCGGGCTGGAAGCATCCCTACGACCTGATGCCCGGGCATCCGGTGCCGAAGGCCCCGCAATAGCGGCGGCTCGCGCCCGCCGCAAGACCGCGCCATCCCGACAGACACTACAGCAGAACAGGAAGAGACACACCCGATGCCCACGCTCGACACCAAGCTCAATGCCCGCTCCGAATCGTTCAAGGCCAACGCCGAGGCGATGCAGGCGCTGGTCGCAGACCTGAAGACGAAGATCGCCGCGCTGGGCGAAGGGGGCGGGCCGGACGCGCGCGCCAAGCATCTGGCGCGCGGCAAGCTGCTGCCGCGCGAGCGCGTGCAGCAGCTGCTCGATCCCGGCACGCCGTTCCTGGAGCTGTCGCAGCTGGCCGCCTACGACATGTACGACAACGCGGCGCCGGGCGCGGGCATCATCACCGGCATCGGCCGCGTGGCGGGGCAGGAGTGCGTGATCGTGTGCAACGACGCCACCGTCAAGGGCGGCACCTACTATCCGATGACCGTCAAGAAGCATCTGCGCGCGCAGGAGATCGCCGAGCAGAACCACCTGCCGTGCATCTATCTGGTCGATTCCGGCGGCGCCAACCTGCCGAACCAGGACGACGTGTTTCCCGACCGCGACCATTTCGGCCGCATCTTCTACAACCAGGCCAACCTGTCCAAGCAGGGCATTCCGCAGATCGCGGTGGTGATGGGCTCGTGCACCGCGGGCGGCGCGTACGTACCGGCGATGAGCGACGAGTCCATCATCGTCAAGAACCAGGGCACCATCTTTCTGGGTGGGCCGCCGCTGGTCAAGGCGGCCACCGGCGAGGAAGTCAGCGCCGAGGACCTGGGCGGCGCCGACGTGCATACGCGCCTGTCCGGCGTGGCCGACTACTTCGCGCAGAACGACGCGCACGCGCTGTCGCTGGCGCGCAATATCGTGCAGCACCTGAACCGCCGCAAGCCGGACCAGATCCGCCTGCACGAACCGGTGCCGCCGCGCTATCCGGCCGAGGAACTGTACGGCGTGATCCCCACCGACACGCGCAAGCCGTACGACGTGCGCGAGGTGATCGCCCGCGTGGTCGACGACTCGGACTTCGACGAGTTCAAGGCGCGCTACGGCACCACCCTCGTGTGCGGCTTCGCGCGGATCTGGGGCTACCCCGTCGGCATCATCGCCAACAACGGCATCCTGTTCTCCGAGTCGGCCCTCAAGGGCGCGCATTTCATCGAGCTGTGCTGCCAGCGCAAGATTCCGCTGGTGTTCCTGCAGAACATCACCGGCTTCATGGTGGGGCGCAAGTACGAGAACGAGGGCATTGCCCGCAACGGCGCCAAGATGGTCACCGCGGTGGCCACCGCGCAGGTGCCCAAGTTCACCGTGATCATTGGCGGCTCCTTCGGCGCGGGCAACTACGGCATGTGCGGGCGCGCGTATTCGCCGCGCTTCCTGTGGATGTGGCCCAACGCGCGGATCTCGGTGATGGGCGGCGAGCAGGCGGCCAGCGTGCTGGCCACCGTGCGGCGGGACGGCATCCAGGCCAGGGGCGGCCAGTGGAGCGCGCAGGAGGAGGAGCAGTTCAAGCAGCCGATCCGCGACCAGTACGAGCACCAGGGCCATCCGTACTACGCCAGCGCGCGGCTGTGGGACGACGGCGTGATCGATCCCGCCCAGACCCGCACCGTGCTCGGCCTCGGGCTGTCGGCCAGCCTCAATGCCCCGATCGACGACATGAAGTTCGGCGTCTTCAGGATGTAAGCGATGCGTGCTGGCTTGACCGCCTGCGTGGCCGCCGCCCTGCTGGGCATCGGGACGCAGGCAGGGGCGATACCCGTCGAGGAAACGCTGTCGGTGCCGGTGGCGGTGACCGACCGCCACGGCCGGTCGATCGCGCAGCCCATCGTGGTGACGCTGTTCCGCGAACCGGGGCACGAGCGCTATCCGCTGCTGGTGATCAACCACGGCCGCGCGCCCGATCCCTACGAGCGCGGGCGCATGGGTCGCGCGCGCTTCGCGCAGGCCGCGGGCTACTTCGCCTCGCTCGGCTTCGCGGTAATGGTGCCTACGCGCATCGGCTACGGCGACAGCGGCGGCGCCGACCTGGAGGAGAGCGGCTACTGCGCCAGCAAGCACTACGCGCCGGGCTACGAGGCGGCGGCGCAGCAGGTGCTGCAGGTGATGCGGGCCGCCGGCGAGCGGCCCGATGTGGACGCCACGCGTACCGTGGTGGTGGGGCAGTCGTATGGCGGCGGCGTGAGCATCGCGCTGGCCGCGAAGAATCCGCCGGGGCTGCGCCTGGCGGTCAATTTTGCCGGCGGCGCCGGCGCCGACCCCGAGGTGCGCCCCGGCGAGCCTTGCTCGCCGCATCTGCTCGAGGCGCTGTTCGCCGAATACGGCGAGACCGCGCGCGTGCCGACGGTATGGATCTACGCGGCCAACGACCGCTACATGGGGACGTACCCCGAGCAATGGTTCGAGGCCTTCCGTGCGGCGGGCGGCATCGGGCAGTACAAGGCGATGCCGCCGTTCGGCCGCGATGGGCACGGGCTGTTCGTGCGCGGGCAACCGGTGTGGCAGCCGCTGGTGGCGCAGGTGCTGCGCGATGCCGGCTTCCACGCCGAGGTTCCGGTCGATGCCGCGGCAGACGCTGCGGCGGGCATTGCGGCCGACAAGCCGGCGGACCCGCGGCACGATGCGCCGGCGCAGGACGCCACGTCGGGCGGCGCGCACGGCATCGAGACGACGAAGTAACCGAACGACAAGGACTGAAGGAGACATCATGGAATTCACTACGCTCAGCGTGACCGCCGCGCAGCACGTCGCCACCGTGACGCTGAACCGGCCCGACGTGCGCAACGCCTTCAACGAAACGGTGATCGCCGAGCTGACCGGCGCGTTCCGCGCGCTGGGCGACAGCGCGGAGATCCGCGCCATCGTGCTGGCCGGCAACGGTCCCGCCTTCTGCGCCGGGGCCGACCTGAACTGGATGAAGAAGATGGCCGGCTACTCGCACGAGCAGAACCGCGCCGATGCGCTCGGCCTGGCGCAGATGCTCCACACGATCTGGGCCTGTCCCAAGCCCGTGATCGCCCGCGTGCATGGCGACACCTATGCGGGCGGGGTCGGCCTGGTCGCGGCCTGCGATATCGCGGTCAGTGCCGAAGCCGCGCATTTCTGCCTGTCCGAGGCCAAGCTGGGCCTGCTGCCGGCCACCATCAGTCCCTATGTGATCCGCGCCATGGGCGAGCAGGCGGCCCGGCGCTACTTCATCACGGCCGAACGGTTCGACGCGGCCGAGGCGCTGCGGCTGGGCTTCGTGCATGCAGTGGTGCCGGCCGATGGGCTCGATGCCAAGGTCGCGGAGCTGACCGCCGCGCTGGTGGCCAACAGCCCGAACGCCGTGCGCGAGAGCAAGCGGCTGGTGCAGGACATCGCGGGCCGCGCGGTGGACGACGCCCTGCTGGCCGATACGGCCGAACGTATCGCGGCGATCCGCGCCTCGGACGAGGGCCGCGAGGGCGTGCGTTCCTTCCTGGAGAAGCGCTCGCCCTCCTGGCGCCCGGCGTAAGCGCCGCGCGAGCGCGCGAGAAGCGGGGCGTTGACCGGCGTGCGGCGCATTTTGCCCGCATTCTTGCGCGGCGCGTCGTCTTCTGCCGTCAACACGCGCGCAAATGCCGTCCCGCTCGTCGATTGCCAAGCCGACAAGGACCCTCCTAACATGGCCCTCCCCAATCCGCCCGCTCCCGCATGCCAGCCCGGCTCCCGCCGTGCGCCCATGCGCGCGGACGGTCAACTCAGGAGGGCTTCCTTGGAAAACCTGTCCGATCCTCGTTTCCCTGAACACATCCCGCTGGGCCAGCGCAGCTTGCGCGCGGTATGGCATCCGTGCACGCCGCTGCGCCCCGGTGCCGGCGAGCCGCCCCTGGCCATCGCGCGCGGCGAAGGGCCCTGGCTGATCGATGCCGATGGCCGCCGCTATCTCGACGCCACCAGTTCCTGGTGGGTCAACCTGTTCGGCCATGGGCACCCGGCCATCAACGCCGCGCTCAAGGCGCAGCTCGACACGCTCGAACACGTGATGCTGGCCGGCTGCACACATGCGCCCGCGGTGGAGCTGGCCGAACGCCTGTCCGCGCTGACCGGCGGTGCGCTCGGCCATGCGTTCTATGCGTCCGACGGTGCCTCGGCCGTCGAGATCGCGCTGAAGATGAGCTTCCACTACTGGCGCAACTGCGGGCTGCCCGGCAAGCGCGAGTTCGTGTGCCTGCGCGACGGCTATCACGGCGAGACCGTCGGCGCGCTGGCGGTCACCGACGTGGCGGTCTTCCGCGATGCCTACGACCCGCTGCTGATGCGCGCGCATGTCGTGATGTCGCCGGATGCACGCCAGGCGGCGGACGGCGAGACGGCGCGCTCGGTGGCGCAGCGCGCGCTGGCGGCGCTGGAGGCGCTGCTGCAGGCGCGCGCCAACCAGATTGCCGCGCTGATCGTGGAACCGCTGGTGCAGTGCGCGGCGGGCATGGCGATGCATGACCCGTGCTATCTGGACGGCGTGCGCGCGCTGTGCGACCGCTATCGCGTCCACCTGATCGCCGACGAGATCGCGGTCGGCTGCGGCCGCACCGGTACCTTCTTCGCATGGGAGCAGGCCCGCGGCGGCGACCCGCTGCACGAGCAGCACTGGCCCGACTTCCTGTGCCTGTCCAAGGGCATCAGCGGCGGCTATCTGCCGCTATCGCTGGTGCTGTCGCGCCCGGCCATCCACCAGGCTTTCGTGGCCGACGATCTGGCGCGCAGTTTCCTGCATTCGCATTCCTATACCGGCAACCCGCTCGCGTGCCGCGCGGCGCTGGCCACGCTGGACGTGTTCGAGCGGGAGCACGTGCTGGCCGGCAACCGCCTGCGTGCCCAGTGGCTGGCAGAAGGCATGGCCGCGCTGGCCGCGGATCCGCGGCTGCACCGGGCGCGCCAGCGCGGCATGATCTGGGCCGCGGACGTCAGGCCGGAGCACGCCGTCGACGGTTTCGCCGCGCGTTTCCATCGGGCCGCGCTCGCGGAGGGCGTGCTGGTGCGCCCGATCGGCGACACGCTGTACGCCATGCCGCCCTACGTGCTCGACGCCGCCCAGTCGCGCTGGCTGGGCGCGCGCCTGCACGCGGCGCTCGACGCCGTACTGGGCGAAGGTGCGCTGTGCGATGCCGGGCCTGCGCCGGCCCGGCAAGCGGAGGTGCGCCATGCTGCTTGAGCGACTTTCCCGCGCGGCGGCGGCCCGCGATGCGCAGGCGCTTACGCGCCGGCGCCGCATTGCCCACAGCGCCTGCGCACCGCGCCAGACCGTGAGCGCCGCGCCGGGCGACGAGGCGCGCCCGCTGCTGACCTTCTGCAGCAACGACTATCTGGGCCTGGCCAGCCATCCCGCCGTGGTGGCCGCGTTCGCCGAAGGCGCCGCCCGCTATGGCGCGGGCAGCGGCGCCTCGCATCTGGTCAGCGGCCATTCGGTGGCGCACCAGCGGCTGGAGGGCGAACTTGCGCGCTGGCTCGCGCCGCACGTGCCCCACGCGCAGGCGCTGTACTTCTGCACAGGCTATATGGCCAACCTCGCCGTGCTGACCGCGCTGGGCGACAGCGACGCCACGCTGTTCTGCGAGACGCTGAACCATGCCTCGCTGATCGACGGCGCTCGGCTCGCCCGCGCGGCGGTGCGGCGCTACCCGCATGCCGACGTGGCCGCGCTGGACGCGCAGCTGCGGGAGTGCGACACGCCGCTCCGGCTGATCGTCACCGACAGCGTCTTCAGCATGGACGGCGATCTTGCGCCGCTGGCAGAACTGCTTGCGCTGGCCGATCGGCACGACGCCTGGCTCGTGGTCGACGATGCGCACGGCTTCGGCGTGCTCGGCGAGCGCGGGCGCGGCGTGCTGGAACACTTCGGGCTGTCGTCCGAGCGGCTGATCTATATCGGCACGCTGGGCAAGGCGGCCGGCGTCGCGGGCGCGTTCGTGGCCGCGCATCCGCTGGTGATCGACCATCTGATCAATACCGCGCGCAGCTATATCTACACCACGGCGGCTCCGCCGGCCGCGGCCCATGCGCTGCTGACCAGCCTCGCCCTGATCGAGGGCGACGAAGGCGCGGCGCGGCGCGCCCGGCTCGCGCACGGCATCGCGCAACTGCGTGGCGGTCTCGCGCCGCTGTGCGCGCGGGCCGGCTGGCAGTTGGGGGACAGCGCGACGGCGATCCAGCCGCTGATCGTCGGCGAGAACGCCGCCGCGCTCGCGCTCTCGGGCGCGCTGGAAGCGCAGGGCATCCGCGTGGGCGCCATCCGGCCGCCCACGGTGGCGCCCGGCACGGCGCGGCTGCGCATCACGCTGTCGGCCTCGCACGCCGCGGACGATGTCGAGCGCCTGCTGTCGGCGCTGGCCGCTACCGCGATGACGACGGAGGCCGCCGCATGACGACAGCATCCTTCGCCTGCTTCGTCGCCGGAACCGACACCGGCGTGGGCAAGACCCATGTCAGCACGGCGCTGCTGCATGCGCTGCGCGCCACCGGCCTTGCCGCCGTGGGCATGAAGCCCGTCGCCAGCGGCTGCGAATGGCGCGACGGGGCGTGGCACAACGACGATGTCGCGCAACTGCGCGCGGCCAGCAGCGTGCCGGTACCCCCGGCGCTGACCTGTCCCTACCTGCTGCGCACGCCGTGCTCGCCGCACCTGGCCGCCGAGGCGGACGGTGTGCGTATCGCGCGCGAGCCGATCGTCGCCGCGTTCGACACGCTGCGCGCGCGGGCCGACGCGGTCGTGGTGGAGGGCGTCGGCGGCTTTCGCGTGCCGCTCGATACCGGCGAGCACGGCTGGGATACCGCCGACCTCGCCGCCATGCTCGCGCTGCCCGTGGTGCTGGTGGTGGGCCTGCGGCTTGGCTGCCTCAATCACGCCATGCTGAGCGCCGAGGCCATCCGCGCGCGCGGCCTGCGTCTGGCCGGCTGGGTCGCCAACCGCATCGATCCGGCCATGCCGCTTGCCGACGACAACATCGCCACGCTGCGCGACGCGCTGGGCGCCTTCGACGCGCCCCACCTCGGCACGCTGCCCTGGCAGGACGGTCCGGACCCGCGGCATGCCGCCGGCCTGCTCGACCTGTCTGCGCTGCTTGCCACCTCCGCGCCCGCCAATCCAGAACATCGCCACGACGAGGCGGCCACCCCGGCCCACAGCCTCGCCGCGACAACACCGAATTGAATCGATCATGACCATCACCGCAACCACCAACACGACCGCGAACACCGCCACCGCCACCATTTCCGCCGACGCGCTGCGCCGCACCGCACGCCAGTTCGCAGACTCGGGCGATGCCGCCGATGCCGCCGATGCCGCCGGCGCCTGGACCGTCGCCGGCGTCGCCGCCCTGTTCGCGCTGCCGTTCAACGACCTGCTGTTCCGCGCGCAGCAGGCGCACCGCGAGCACTTCGATGCCAACGCCGTGCAACTGTCCACGCTGCTGTCCATCAAGACCGGCGGCTGCGAGGAGGACTGCGGCTATTGCCCGCAGAGCGCGCACCACGATGCCGGCGTCAAGGCCGAGAAGCTGATGGGCCTGGACGAGGTGCTCGACGCCGCGCGCGCGGCCAAGGCCAATGGCGCCACGCGCTTCTGCATGGGCGCCGCCTGGCGCAGCCCCAAGGACCGCCATCTGGAGCCGGTCATCGACATGGTGCGCGAGGTCAAGGCCATGGGCCTGGAGACCTGCGTGACGCTGGGCATGCTGCGCGCCGAGCAGGCGCAGCGGCTGAAGGACGCCGGGCTGGACTACTACAACCACAACCTCGATACCTCGCCGGAGTTCTACGGCAAGATCATCGGCACGCGCACCTACCAGGACCGGCTCGACACCATCGGCCATGTGCGCGAGGCGGGCATCAACGTCTGCTGCGGCGGCATCGTCGGCATGGGCGAGACGCGCGAGGCGCGCGCCGGGCTGATCGCGCAGCTGGCCAACCTGGACCCGTATCCCGAGTCGGTGCCCATCAACAATCTGGTCGCGGTCGAGGGCACGCCGCTGGCCGATACGGCGCCGCTGGACCCGTTCGAGTTCGTCCGCACCATCGCGGTCGCGCGCATCACCATGCCGCGCGCGATGGTGCGCCTGTCCGCCGGCCGCGAGGCCATGGACGAAGCCTTGCAGGCGCTGTGCTTCCTGGCCGGCGCCAATTCCATTTTCTACGGCGACAAGCTGCTGACCACCGCCAACCCGCAGGCGGCGCGCGACCGCGCGCTGCTGGACCGGCTCGGCATCCGCGCGGAAGGACACGCGGGATGACCTTGCGCAGCCGATTCGTCCTCCCCGTCGTTCCCGCGCATGCGGGATCCCAGTGGCTCCCGAAAGTCGCCGGGCACCGGCCTGCGCGGGGGGCGACGGGGGGGCCGGTTTGCAGGCGGTCGGTAGCGCCGTCGCCGTTCCCCATTCACAAGGAGGAGCCATGTTCAACAAGATCCTGATCGCCAATCGCGGCGAGATTGCCTGCCGCGTCGCGGCCACCTGCCGCCGGCTCGGCATCCGCACGGTCGCCGTGTACTCGGACGCCGACGCCGACGCCCGCCATGTGGCCTTCTGCGACGAGGCGGTGCATATCGGTGGCGCGGCGGCGCGCGACAGCTATCTGCGCGCGGACCACCTGATCGAGATGGCGCGCGAGACCGGGGCGCAGGCCATCCACCCGGGCTATGGCTTCCTGTCCGAGAACGAGGGCTTCGCGGAAGGCTGCGCTGCCGCGGGACTGGTCTTTATCGGACCGCCCGCGTCGGCGATCCGCGCGATGGGCAGCAAGAGCGCGGCCAAGCAGCTGATGGAGAAGGCGGCCGTGCCGCTGGTGCCGGGCTATCACGGCGAGGACCAGGACCCGGCACTGCTGCGCCGCGAGGCCGACCGCATCGGCTATCCGGTGCTGCTCAAGGCGAGCGCCGGCGGCGGCGGCAAGGGCATGCGCGTGGTCGAGGCGAGTGAGGGCTTCGAGGCGGCGCTGACCTCGGTCAAGCGCGAGGCGCAGGCCAGTTTCGGCGACGACAAGGTGCTGGTGGAGAAGTACCTCACCCGTCCGCGCCATATCGAGATCCAGGTGTTCGCCGATACGCACGGCAACTGCGTCTACCTGTTCGAGCGCGACTGCTCGGTGCAGCGGCGCCACCAGAAGGTGCTGGAGGAGGCGCCGGCCCCGGGGATGAGCGAGGAACGGCGGCGCGCGATGGGCGAGGCCGCGGTCGCCGCGGCGCGCGCGGTCGGCTACGTGGGCGCGGGCACCGTCGAGTTCATCGCCAACCAGGACGGCTCGTTCTACTTCATGGAGATGAACACGCGGCTGCAGGTCGAGCATCCGGTCACCGAAATGATCACCGGACAGGACCTGGTCGAATGGCAGCTGCGCGTAGCCGCGGGAGAAGCGCTGCCGCTCGCGCAGGAGCAGCTGCGCATCGACGGCCATGCGCTTGAGGCGCGCATCTACGCGGAGAACCCGGACAACAACTTCCTGCCCTCGACCGGCAAGCTGCGCTATCTGCGCACGCCGCCGGCGGTGCAATTCATGCGCGGCGGCGCCGGCGAGACCGGCGGGCATGGCCCGGCCGGCGTGCGGATCGACTCGGGCGTGCGCGAGGGCGACACCATCAGCCCGTACTACGACCCGATGATCGCCAAGCTGATCGTCTGGGGCCGCGACCGCGACGAGGCGCTGTCGCGCATGCGCCAGGCGCTGGCCGCGTACCACGTGGTCGGGCTGTCCACCAATATCGCCTTCCTGCAGCGCCTGGTGTCGTCGCAGGCCTTCCGCACCGCCGATCTCGACACGGGCCTGATCGAGCGCAACCACGACGCGCTGTTCCCGGCCCCGGCGCCGGTCGGCATCGAGGTCATCGCGCTGGCGGTGGCGGCCGTGCTGGACAGCGAAAGGCGCGAGCGGCGCATCGATGCGGCCGACCGCCATTCGCCCTGGACCCATGCCGGCCCGTGGCGGCTCAATGGCGGCGCGCGCCGCGTGCTGCGGTTCGGCATCGCCGGCCAGACGCTGGAGGCCACGCTGCAAGCCGAGGAGCGCGGCAGCACGCTGTCCTTCGCCGACCAGGCCGCGCCGTTCTCGTCCCATTGCGTCAACGACGATATCCGCATCGATCTGGGCACGCGGCGTGTGCATGGCCAGGTGCATGCGGAAGGCGAAACGCTGCACGTCTTCGTCGGCGGACGCCATGTCGCGCTGGAGTGGCTCGATCCGCTCGCCCATGCCGGCGAAGCCGAGGGCGAGGGCGGCAAGCTGACCGCGCCGATGCCGGGCAAGGTCATCGCCGTGATGGTCGAGGCCGGTGCCAGCGTCACGCGCGGCACACCGCTGCTGGTGATGGAGGCGATGAAGATGGAGCACACCATCAGCGCGCCGGCGGACGGCGTGGTGGGCGAGGTGCTGTACGGCGTGGGCGAACAGGTCGGCGAAGGCGAGCAGTTGCTGGGGTTCGAGGCGAAAGCGTGAATGTCCGCTCCCCTCTGCCGCCGGCCGGAGAGGGGAGCAAAACCAACCGTGGCGCTAACGTCTGCGACAATACGACATCAACAAGGACACCTGGGTGGAGATGCAATGAAGCTGCAGTTGTACGTGCCGGACGGCCGCTATGCCCCGTGGATCGAAGGCTTCGCCGAGGCCCTGCCCGAGGCGCAGTGCGTGACGTGGGAAGAATCGCAGGGCCAGCCGGTGGACTACGCCGTGGTGTGGCGCCCGCCGCTGGCGATGCTCAAGGGCCGCACCGACCTGCGCGCGGTATTCAACCTCGGCGCCGGCGTCGACGGCATCCTGCGGCTGCGCGATGACGACCCGCAGGCGCTGCCGGCCGGCGTACCCATCGTGCGCCTGGACGATGCGGGCATGGCCGCGCAGATGGCCGAGTACGTGACCGCGGCGGTGCTGCGCTACTTCCGCCGCCTCGACGACTACGCCGGCCAGCAGCAGGCCGGCACCTGGAAATTCCTCAAGCCCTATCGGCGCGGCGACTTCACCATCGGCGTGATGGGCGTCGGCACGCTGGGCTCGCATATCGCCCGCACGCTGGCCTCGTTCGGCTTTCCGGTGCGCGGGTGGAGCCGCTCGCCCAAGGACGTTGAGGGCGTGCAGGGCTACGCCGGCGCGCAGCGCCAGGACGCCTTCCTCGATGGCCTGCGGGTGCTGGTCAACGTGCTGCCGCTGACGGACGAGACCGAGAACATCATCGATGCCAGGCTGCTGGGCAAGCTGGCCAAGGGTGCCTATCTGATCAACGTGGCGCGCGGCCCGCACGTGGTGGAGCAGGATCTGCTCGAAGCGGTGCAGCAGGGCCAGCTCGCCGGCGCCACGCTGGACGTGTTCCGCACCGAGCCGCTACCCGCCGAACATGCATTCTGGCGCGAGCCGCGCATCACCATTACGCCGCATATCTCCGCGCTGACCCTGCGCGAGGACAGTATCGCGCAGATCGCGGGCAAGATCCGCGCGCTGCAGCAGGGCCAGCCGATCGCCGGCGTGGTGGATATCGCGCGCGGCTACTGAAACCGCAGTGCGGGCCGATCCGGGGACACATCCGGGCGGACAAGATCACGGCCGCGTCGTCCGGGCGCGGCCTCAACGAGACGAGGCAATGCCATGAATCTGCCGAACTATGTGAAAGTCGTCGAAGTCGGTCCGCGCGATGGACTGCAGAACGAGAAGACGATGGTGCCCACCGAAGTGAAGGTGGCGCTGGTCGACCGCCTGACCGACGCCGGCTTCGTCAATATCGAGGCGGCCTCGTTCGTCTCGCCCAAGTGGGTGCCGCAGATGGCCGACGGCGCGCAGGTGATGGCGTCGATCCAGCGCCGCCCCGGCACGCTGTATTCGGTGCTCACGCCGAACATGAAGGGCTTCGAGGGCGCGGTCGCGGCGGGCGCCGACGAGGTGGTGATCTTCGGCGCCGCCAGCGAAGCGTTCTCGCAGAAGAACATCAACTGCTCGATCGCCGAATCGATCGCGCGCTTCGAGCCGGTGGCGGCCGCCGCGAAGGAGAAGGGTGTGCGGGTGCGCGGCAGCATCTCGTGTTCGCTGGGCTGTCCGTACCAGGGCGAGGTGCCCGTCTCGGCCGTGGCCGACGTGGTGCGCCGCCTGCGCGATATCGGCTGCGACGAGATCGATATCGCCGACACCATCGGTGTGGGCACGCCGGTGCGGGTGCAGGAAGTCATGCGCGCCGCCGCGGCGGAATTCCCGCTCGACCGCCTGTCCGGGCATTTCCACGATACGTACGGCCAGGCGCTGTCCAATATCCTGGCGAGCCTGGATGTCGGCATCGCCATCTTCCACGCCTCCGTCGCGGGCCTGGGCGGCTGCCCTTATGCCAAGGGCGCGACCGGCAACGTGGCGACCGAGGACGTGCTGTACATGCTGCACGGCATGGGCCTGCGCACCGGTATCGACCTGGACAAGGTCGTGCGCGCCGGGGACTATATCTCGCAGGCCATCGGCCGCCCGAACAGCTCGCGCGTGGGCCGCGCGCTGCTCACCAAGTGGGCGTCCGCCGCGGACGCCGCGCCCGCCTGCGTCTGAGCGCGCCGGCGAAAACGAGAACAGGAGACTTCCCGCATGCAGAACCCCGCAGCGAATGCCGCCGGCGAAGCGCTTCCGGACGCCGCGCGGCGCGTGGCCGGCCTGCTGGCCGCCCTGGGCCACGACCGGCCCATCGTGATGCTGCCCGCCAGCGGCAAGACCTCGGCCGAGGCCGCCGCCGGCCTGGGCTGCCAGGTCGAGCAGATCGCCAAGTCGATCATCTTCCGGCGCCTGGCCGACGATGCGCCGGTGCTGGTGATCGCCAGCGGCGGCAATCGCGTCGACGAAGCCAAGGTGGCGGCGCGCGTCGGGGCGCTGGGCAAGGCCGACGCCCGCTTCGTGCGCGAGAAGACCGGCTATGCCATCGGCGGCGTCTGCCCGATCGGCCATGCGGTGGCGCCGGTGATGCTGCTGGACCGGGACCTGTTCCGCTACGACAGCCTGTGGGCCGCCGCGGGGCATCCGCACGCGGTGTTCAATCTCACGCCGCAGCAATTGCAGGCCATGACCGGCGCGGAAGTGGCCGATGTCGCGCAGGAGAGCGCATGACGACGAGACCGCCGCTGGCCGCGGGCCAGACCTTCACCTGGCAGTACACCGTGCCGCCCAAGGCCACCGTGCCCAATCTGTACGACGACATCCCCGGCTGCGCCGACATGCCCGACGTGCTCGCCACCGGCTATATGGTCGGCATCATGGAGTGCGCCTGCCTGCAGATGCTGCTGGAACACCTGGACTGGCCGCGCGAGCAGTCGCTGGGCACGCTGGTCAGCTTCTCCCATCTGGCGCCGACGCCCGCCGGCATGACCATCACGGTCAAGGGCGAGCTGGTCGCCATCGAGGGCCGCAAGCTGCGCTTCGAACTGAGCGCGTGGGACGGCGAGGACAAGATTTCCGAGGGCGTGCACGAGCGCCATCTGATCGATGCCGCCCGCTTCAACGACAGGCTGGCGGCCAAGGTCGCGCGCCAGCAGGAATCCGCGCGCGGCTGAGCGGGGGAACGGGTAGACGGCAGCACGGCGTAGCGCAAAAAGCGGCGCCATATCCGCTCCGGGGCCGCGTTGGCGCTACACTTCGCGGTGACACCAGCACAACCTCCATGCCCGCCGATCCCGACTTTCTTGCCGACCTCGTCGCCGACCTGACGCGCGGCGCCGCCGCGGCGCAGCACGCCAGCCCGGTGCCTTCGCCCTGCCGCAATATCTGCCGCATGGATGCGAACGGCTATTGCGAGGGGTGCCTGCGCACGCTGGAGGAGATCGCCGGCTGGGGCACGCGCCCGGATGCGGACAAACGCGCCATCTGGCGGGCTCTGCCGGCGCGCGCCGCGGGCACCGTGCAATCCCCTGTCGACCCTTCGCGATGATGGCCACCGCCTCCGCCCTTGCGCTGCCCGCCGGCATGCAGGTCTTCGAACGCGGCTGGCTGTCGGCCAACAACGTGCTGTTCGTCGACGATGGCGGCGCGGCGCTGGTCGACTCCGGCTACGTGTCGCACGCCCCGCAGACGCTGGCGCTGGTGCAGGCGGGCCTCGCCGGCCGGCCGCTGGAGCGCCTGATCAACACCCACCTGCATTCGGACCACTGCGGCGGCAACGCGCTGCTGCAGCGGCAATGGGCGCCTTCCACCTGGATTCCCGCCGCGGAAGCCGACGCGGTGTCGCGCTGGGACGTCGACGCGCTGACCTATCGCGCCACCGGCCAGCAGTGCGACCGCTTCACCTTCGACGGCCTGCTCGCGGATGGCGCCGTGATGCGGCTTGCCGGCATCGACTGGCAGGTGATTGCCGCCCCGGGGCACGATCCGCACGCGGTGATGCTGTTCGCGCCGCAGGAGCGCCTGCTGATCTCGGGCGACGCGCTGTGGGAGCACGGCTTCGGCGTGATCTTTCCCGAGCTCGATGGCGAAAGCGGCTTCGCCGAGCAGGCGGCGGTGCTCGAGCGTATCGCGGCGCTCGATGTGCGGCTGGTGATTCCGGGCCATGGCCGCCCGTTCGCCGACGTCGGCGCGGCGCTGGAACGCGCCGGCGGACGCCTGGCGTACCTGCGCGCCGATCCGTTGCGCAACGCCTCGCATGCGCTGAAGGTGCTGGTCAAGTTCAAGCTGCTGGAGCAGCGCCGCATGACGCGGGCCGCGCTGCTCGGGTGGATGGCGCAGGCGCCGCTGATGCTGCGCATCCAGGCGCGCTACATGGCGGACCGCACGCTGGCGCAGATCGCCGACGACGTGATCGCCGCGCTGGACAAGGCGGGCGCGGCTACCAGGGACGGCGACGATGTTGTCAACCGGGACTGAGGGCCACGGCATGCTGCCGCTGCACGGCGCCGGCTTTTCGCTGCGGCCATTCCGCTATTCCGACGCGGGCCAGTTCGCCACCGCGGTGCGCGAGTCGGTGCCGACGCTGTCGCGCTGGATGCCGTGGGCGCATCCCGACTACAGCGTGCGCGATGCGCGGCTGTGGGTGGAGCTGTGCGGCGAGAACCTGGCGGCCGGCTATTCCTACGATATCGGCGTGTTCTCGCCCGATGGCCGCGAGCTGTTCGGCGGCGTCGCGCTGAACCAGCTCGCGCCCGAGCACGGCATGGCCAACCTGGGCTACTGGATCCGGCAGAGCCGGCAGGGGCAGGGGCTGGCCACAAGGGCGGCGGTGCTGATGGCCTGCTACGGCTTTCACCGCCTGCGCCTGACGCGCGTGGAAATCATCGCCGCCGAGCACAACGCGGCGAGCCGGCGCGTCGCCGAGAAAACCGGCGCGCTGCTCGAATGCATCGCGCGCAACCGGCTGGTGCTGCATGGCGTGCCGTGCGCGGCCGCGGTGTACTCGCTGGTGCCGGAATCGTTCGGTACGCGAGCCCGCGACGGCGCGTAAGGCGTAACGGGCGTAAAAAAAGCCGGCCCCTCGCCAAGGACCGGCCCTTACCGCTGCGGGCGCCGCGACGGCGCCCGCGCATCAGCGCGTGATGCTGAACGCGTAGGTGCGCTCGTCCTGGCGCGGGATCACCTTGTAGCCTTTCTTGGCCGCCCAGACGTTGATCTGGTAGTACAGCGGGATCACGCCATAGTCCTTGACGCCGATCTCGGTGGCTTCCTGCAGCAGCTTCTCGCGTGCCTTGTCGTCGATGGTCGTCAGCGCCGTGGTCAGCTTGGCGTCCAGCGCCGGATTGCTGTAGCGGCCCCGGTTGGAGGCGCCCCAGCCCTTGGCCGTGTCATAGGTCGCCAGCAGCGACTTCAGCGACGAGCCGGCCTCGCCGGTATCCGCGCCCCAGCCGGCCAGCATGAAGGAGAATTCCAGCTTGTTGGCGCGCGTGAAGAACGTCGCCGACGGCATCGCCTCGACGCGGGTCTGGATGCCGATGCGGGTCAGCATCGAGGCGATCGCCTGCGCCACCTGCTCGTCGTTGACGTAGCGGTTGTTCGGCGCGTGCAGCGTCAGCTGGAAGCCTTCGGGATAGCCGGCCTCGGCCAGCAGCTTCTTCGCGCCGGCCGCGTCCAGCGCGTCGGGCTTGAGGTTGGGCACATGGCCGAACAGCGTGCTGTTGACGAGTTGCCCGGTGGGCTCTGCCGCGCCTTCCATCACGCGCTCGACGATGGCCTGGCGCGAGATGGCCTTGGAGATGGCCTCGCGCACGCGCGCATCCTTGAGCGGGTTCTTCGCCAGCGGCTTGCCGCTCTTGTCGGCCACGAACGGCGAGACGTCGCGATTGCTGTCCAGGTGCAGGTACATCATGCGGAACGTCGGCACCTTGAACACCGAGACGTTGGCATCGCCGGAGAGCTTGCGCACGTCCGAGGTGGGCACGTTCTCGATCACCTGCACGTCGCCGGCCAGCAGCGCCGCCACGCGCGGCGCGTCGTTGGTCAGGATGCGCAGCGACACGGTATCCCACTCCGGCTTGCTGCCCCAGTAGGCGTCGTTGCGGGTGAGTTCCACGCGATCGCCCTTGCGGAACGCGGCGAACTTGTAGGGTCCGGTGCCGATCATCGCCTTGCCGCTGTTGAAGTCGTCGCTGCTGGCGTTCTCGGCGGCCTTCTTCGACACCATGTAGATGGTCGACAGGTCGTTCGGCACCAGCGGGTAAGGGCCGTTGGTGGTGATGCGCACGGTCAGCTTGTCGACTGCGGCGATGTCCTTGAAGCCTTTGGTGTAGATGGTGTACGGCGAGGGGCTGTTCTTGACCGTGGCGGGCCGGTTCAGCGAGTACACGACGTCGGCCGACGTGAACTCGCTGCCGTCGTGGAATTTCACGCCGGGGCGCAGCTTCACTTCCCACGTGGTGTCGTCGACCGCCTTCCAGCTCGTCGCCAGCGCCGGCTTGAAGCGCATCTTCTCGTCCTTCGCGATCAGCGTCTCGAACATGTGCTCGGCCACGTTCGCGTTGGGCGTGACGTTGTGATAGTGCGGGTCGAGGGAGGTGATATCGCCGGACAGGCCGATGGTCAGCCCTGCCGCCTGCACGGGCAGGGCGGCGACGCCGAAGGCAAGGCTTGTGGCCAGCGCCGCGGCACGCAGCGAACGACGAACGGATTGCATCGAAGACCCCTGTGAGGTGGTGGTGTGGCCGCATTGTCGGGAGCGGCCTCCAGGGGTGTCAAGACGGATAGACCCGCGTGCCGCGCTGCACCGCGGCGAGGCTCCGGATGCCCCGCGCGGGTGCGCGGCGCACCGCGGTTGCGGGGCCGCCCATGCGCGCCGGGGCGCTAGATGACGCCCTGCGCCAGCATCGCGTCGGCCACCTTGACGAAGCCCGCCACGTTGGCGCCCTCGACGTAGTTGATATAGCCGTCTTCCTTCTGGCCGTGGTGGATGCAGTTCTGGTGGATGTCCTTCATGATCGCGTGCAGCTTCTCGTCGACCTCGGCGTGATGCCAGGACAGGCGCATGGCGTTCTGCGCCATTTCGAGTCCCGAGGTGGCCACGCCGCCGGCGTTGCTGGCCTTGCCCGGTGCGTACAGGATGCGCGCGGCAAGGAACACGTCCACCGCCTCGAGCGTGGAGGGCATGTTGGCGCCCTCGGCCACGCAGAACACGCCGTTGGCCAGCAGCGTGCGCGCGTCGTCGGCGTTCAGCTCGTTCTGCGTCGCGCACGGCAGCGCGACGTCCGCCGGCACGTGCCACGGCGTGCGGCCCGGCTCGAAGCGCAGTCCGCGCGCCTGCGCGAAGTCCTGCAGGCGGCCGCGCTGCTCGTTCTTGAAGGTCATCAGCTCCGCCAGCTGCTCGGCGTCGATGCCGTCCGGGTAGTGCAGCACGCCGCCGGAGTCGGACAGCGTCAGTACCTTGGCGCCCAGCTCGATGGCCTTTTCGGCGGCGTACTGGGCGACATTGCCCGAACCGGAGATCAGCACGCGCAGCCCGTCGAACTCGCGCCCGCGGCGGTGCAGCATCTCGCGCGCGAAATAGACCGCGCCATAGCCCGTGGCTTCGGGGCGCATCAGCGAGCCGCCGAACGCCAGCCCCTTGCCGGTAAACACGCACGCCGCGTCGTTGGTCAGCTTCTTCATCATGCCGGCCATGAAGCCGACCTCGCGCGCCCCCACGCCCATGTCGCCTGCGGGCACGTCGGTGTCCGGGCCCAGGTGGCGGTGCAGCTCGGTCATCAGCGCCTGGCAGAAGCGCATCACCTCGCCGTCCGACTTGCCCTTGGGATCGAAGTCCGAGCCGCCCTTGCCGCCGCCCATCGGCAGCGTGGTCAGCGCGTTCTTGAAGGTCTGCTCGAAGCCGAGGAACTTGAGCACCGACAGGTTCACCGTCGGGTGAAAGCGCATGCCGCCCTTGTACGGACCGATGGCCGAGCTGTGCTGCACGCGGAACGCCCGGTTGACCTGCACCTGGCCGCGGTCGTCGACCCATGCGACGCGGAACTGGATGATCCGCTCGGGTTCCACCAGCCGCTCCAGCAGCGCCTGCTGGCCATAGCGCGGATTTCGCTCGACGAACGGCCACAGGGTCATCATGACTTCCTTCACGGCCTGGAGGAATTCAGGTTGGTCGGGGTCGCGCCGGGAAACGCCGGCCAGGAATGCGTCGAGGGAAAGTGCTGTCACGGGAATGATCTGGCTGAAGTTTATCGACGGCGCCCGGTACGTGCCGGGCTGTTTGCTCGTCGGAAGGCGGCGCCGCGCGGGGCGGGCACCGGCCGATTGGGAGGTTCGACTGTAGCACGGGCTTTGCGCGCGCCCGCCGGCAGGGCGGTGGACGATGGCATGATGGCGTTGCGCGCGCCCGCGTTAGCACCCATGCCGCCAGGGAGGCCATCCATGTGTTACTCCGCGCAGATCGAAGCCGACTTCCGCCGGTTCTCCCGGGAGTACGGCGCGGTGCTCAGCTTCGAGCGTTTCGTCGAACTGTTCTGGACCCGGCGCCGCGACGGGGGATGGCACCGCATTCCCAAGGCGATGCGCGCCGCCTTGGCCCAGCCGCGGGACGAACGGGAGCGCGAGCTCGCCGGTCTCGTGGAGGCCGGCGACCGCGAGCTGGCCAACGCCTTCGAGGCCGAACTGTTCCAGCAGCGCACGCGGCTGGCCGAGGCCGAACGAGCCCTGGCCGCGCGAATCACGAAGAAGGCCGAAAACGACCGGCGGATCGCCGCCGACAAGATCGCGCGGGCGCAGCGCAACCTGGCCGACCTGCGGCGCACCGCGCCGGCGGCCGACGACGCGCGCATCTTTCCGGGCCACTATGCCCCGGTGATGGTGGTCAAGGACGGCCAGCGCAAGCTGGTACCGATGCGCTACCAGTGCCGGCTGCCCGGCTGGACCGAGGAGATGGAAAAGCGCAAGCCGGGCACGTACAACGCGCGGCGCGACGCGCTGGAAGGCGCGTGGCGGGAGCTGTTCGGCTATCGCCACGGCATCCTGGTCGTCAATGCCTTCTTCGAGAACGTCCCGCGCCACCGGGTCGAGCACCGGGAGCTGCGCGAGGGCGAGCGTCCGCAGAACGTGGTGCTGGAATTCCGCCCGCGGCCAGCGCGCGAGATGCTGGTGGCCTGCCTGTGGTCGTTCCACAAGGGGCGCGATGGCGAGCCGGACCTGTTCTCGTTCGCCGCGATCACCGACGAGCCGCCGCCCGAAGTGGCGGCGGCCGGCCACGATCGCTGCATCGTGCCGATCCGGCGCGAGAACCTCGACGCGTGGCTCGACCCCGATCCGCGCGACCTGGCGTCGCTGCATGCGATCCTCGCCGACCGCGAGCCGGCCGTGCTGGAGCACCGGCTGGCCGCCTGAAGCGGCCGCCAGTGCCGGACCGGGTCAGAACGTCGTGCGCATCCCGATCTTGACGCTGCGGCCCGCCAGCGGCGCGATGTCGCGCAGCAGGGAGGTGGCGCTGCGCGCCTCCTCGTTGGTCAGGTTGTCGCCGCGCACATAGAGCAGCGTCTGTGTGCGGCCGCTCTTGATCTTGTAGGTGAGCGCCACGCCCAGCATGGTGTAGGCATCGGTCGGCGTGTCGTTGGCCGGCACGCGGCTCTGCCGCGCGGACCAGGTCACGTCCACGCGCGCGCCGAACGCGCCCGCGCCATAGACCAGCGCGCCGGCCAGCCGCAGCGGCGACAGCCGCGGCAGCGGCTCGCCGGTCTCGCGGTTCTCGCCGCGCACGTAGTCGGCCCGGGCCTCGAAGTCCAGCGTGTCGCCGCTGCCCAGCAGCCGGCGGGCGAGGCGGGTCTTGCCTTCGGCCTCGAAGCCGTACAGCGTCGCGGGTACGCCGAGGTAGCGCAGCTCGGGCAGCGCGCCCTCGCTGCCGGGCTCGACCAGGTTGCCCTCCTCGTCGCGCGCATTGCCGGTGTTCGACAGCGCGAGGTAGTTCGAGAAGCGGCTGTAGTAGCCGGACACGCCGGCGCTGTGGTCGCCCTGCCGGAAGCGCACGCCCAGGTCCAGCGAGGTCGCGCGTTCCTTGTTCGCGTTCGGATCGCCCTGTTCCCACGCGCCGGTGGCCACATGGGGGCCGTTGGCGTAGAGCTCGTAGAACGTCGGCGCGCGCTCGGTGTACGCGACGTTCGACGTCAGCGACCAGGCCGGCGCCAGCTTGTAGAGCAGCCCCGCGGAGGCGCTGGTGGCGTTGAAGCTGCGCTCGGCGTCCGCGAAGCGCTCGTTGCCGTTCGCCCGCGCCTTGACCTTGCTGTGGTCCAGGCGTCCGCCAAGGTTCAGCTTCAGGTCGCCATTGGCGTCCAGCGGCAGTTCCTCGAAGACGAACAGCGCCGCGTTGTCGGTATCGGTGCTCGGCACGAAGGCTTCCTCGCCCAGCGCCGAGAAGCGCGTGGCGCCGAACTGGGTGCCGATCACGCCCGACATGCCGCCGATATTGGCGTGGCGGGCCTCGAAACGGGCATCCCAGCCGCGGTTCTTGAAGACCGTGCCGGTCTCCCCGTCCTCGATCTCCCGGTGCTCGTAGTCGGTGAAGCCGACCTTGGCCTTGACCGATTCGAACAGGCCGCGGGTGTTGGCGGACAGGTTGCGGGCCTCGCCTTCCAGCGCAAAGCGGTCCTGCTTCATGTCCAGGCGCACGCCCTCCTCGGCCGGCGTGCCGTAGTCGTTGCGATAGGTGCTGTAGTTGGCGCCGACGAAGCCGTCCGCCCAGGTATAGGAGCCGCCCAGCGCGCCGCCTTCCTGGTTGGCGTTGGTGTTCGGCAGGCGGCCGGAGACTTCGGTCTCGCCTTCGGCCAGCGGCTGGCTCTCGCGCAGGCGCGCGCTGCGGGCATAGCCGGGAATGCGCAGGTCGCTCGTCTTGCGGGCGAAGGCATCGGCATGCACGGCGAAGCGGCCGTTGCCGGCCTCGATCAGCGCACTGGCGTTGCGGGCCGCGTCCCCGTCGATGGTGGCGCCCAGGTCCAGCGCGCCGGTCACGCCCTCGATGGGCTCCTTGGGGATGCGGTTGTCGATGACGTTGACCACGCCACCGAGCGCGTTGCCGCCGTACATCAGCGCGGCCGGTCCGCGCACCACTTCGATGCGCTCGGCCACCAGCGGGTCGATGGGCACGGCGTGGTCGTAGGACAGCGTCGAGGCGTCGATGGTGGCGCCGCCGTTCTGCAGCATCTTGATGCGGTCGCCATCGAGGCCGCGGATCACCGGGCGGCTCGCGTTGGGGCCGAAGTAAGTGGTCGACACGCCCGGCAGGCGGTCCAGCGTTTCCCCGATGGTGCTGCCCTGGCGCAGCGTCAGGCCGTCGCCCTGCAGCACCGAAACCGGGGCGACCATTTCGTTGAGGGCGCTGCCCAGCGGATTGGCGGTGACCACCACTTCGTTGAGCGTGGCGGGCGCGGCGGTGGAGGCCGGGGCTGGGGCGGACGGGTTGGCCTGCGCAAAGGCGTTGGTGGCGACAAGCAGGGCGGCGGCGGCCAGCGGCGCGCGGCGCGGGAAGGCGGTGTTCTGGATGGAGGACATGGCTCGCGATTCGTTTTTCGTCGATGGGTGTCGGTCCGTCGCGCCGGCCGCGCGCGTTGCCGGCACGCGGATCTGGCGCGTGGCGGGGCGGGCGGCGGTAGCGGCGACGGAACGCCGCGGCGCAAGGGCGCCGCGGGATCTCAGGCGAAGGCGAACGGCGAGGGAGGGGCGCGCGACAGGAAGGGGCGCGCGGGGGGAAGGTGGGGCCAGCGCCAGGTGATGCTGGGGGGCAGGACGGGTTTGCCATGCGCGAGCCGCGGCATGGGCGGGCCGTCGCACAGCGTGTCGGCCGCGGTGGCGGCGTCGAACAGTACGCAGGAGTGTCCGGACGGCTTCAGGCTATCGGCGCGGTGCGCGTGCGCGGCATCGGGCGCGCCCCCGGCGGTTGCTGTCGCAGCCGGAGCGATCGGCGCCTGCTGCAGGCCGCCATGCACCACGCGGTGCACGATGCCGGCGTGCTGCGCCAGCAGCAGGCACAGGACCAGCCACAGCGCCGGCCACCAGCCCAGGCCGCGCCGGCGCATGGCGCCGGCCAGGCGCTCAGTGGTCATGCTCGCCATGGCAGCCGCAGTCGCCATGGTGGTGGTGGCCGTGGTCGTCGTCGTGCCCGTCGTCCAGATCGTCTTCCCAGCTCGGGAACGGGTCGTCGTAGCTGGCCCAGGCCTGCGGGCCAGCGGCCATCTCGGCGTCGTCCAGCAGGCAGGCATCGAGCGCGGCTTCGAGCGCGGCGCGGTCCATGCCCTGGCCGATCAGCACCAGTTCCTGGCGGCGGTCGCCGTAGGGCGCGGGCTGCCCGTTTTCCTCCGAGTCGGCGCGGATGCCGGCCAGCGTCTCGTCATCGTCTGGCCACTCGGCCGGGTCGATGGCAGCCCACCACGCGCCCGCGCCGCCATGGCGGCACACGCCGCCGGCCTGGCCCCAGGTGCCGGCCGTGTCCATGCGCGTGGCCAGCCAGAAAAAACCCTTGGAGCGCAGCACGGTGCCGTGCTCGCGCAGCCATTCGGTATGGATCAGGTCCGCGAAGCGGCGGGGATGGAAGGGGCGGCGGCGCCGGTAGACGAAGCTGCCGATGCCGTACTCCTCGCTCTCCGGCACGTGCTCGCCGCGCAGCTCGGCCAGCCACCCGGGCGCGGCCGCCGCCGCCTCGAAGTCGAAGCGGCCGGTGTCCAGCACGCGCTCGAGCGGCACCTTGCCGAACGAGGCAGGCACGATGTCGGCGCGCGGGTTCAGCGCGTGCAGCAGCGTGGTGAGCCGGGCGCGGGCGTCCTCGTCGATCAGGTCCAGCTTGTTCAGCACGATGACGTCGCAGAACTCGACCTGCTCGATCAGCAGGTCCACCACGGTGCGGTCGTCCTCGTCGTCGCGCGCCTGCCCGCGCTCGCGCAGGAAGTCCGCGTCGCTGTAGTCGCGCAGGAAGTGGGCCGCGTCGACCACGGTGACCATGGTGTCGAGCCGGGCGACGGCGTCCAGCGCCTGGCCGTGCTCGTCCTCGAAGGTGAAGGTCTCCGCGATGGGCAGCGGCTCGGCCACGCCGGTCGATTCCACCACGAGATAGTCGAACCGTCCTTCCCGCGCCAGCTTGCCGATCTCGCCCAGCAGGTCCTCGCGCAGCGTGCAGCAGATGCAGCCGTTGGTCAGCTCGATCAGCCGTTCGCTGCGCTGGGCCACGATGCCGTCGCCAAGCAGCCGCGCGTCGATATTGACGTCGGCCAGGTCGTTGACGATGACGGCGACGCGCCGGCCTTCGCGATTGGCCAGCAGGTGCTGCAGCAGCGTGGTCTTGCCGGCCCCGAGAAAGCCGGACAGGACGGTGACGGGAAGACGGCGGTCGGCCATGGCATGGCGCCGGCGGACGCGGCGCGATTGGTGGTTGGGGTTATTGCAACAAGGTTGCGACTGTATCAGAAACAACGCCGGCTGAGCACACCGGCGGGGCGCGGCGGGCCATGCCGCGCGGACGCAAAAACGGCCCGGAAGTCCGGGCCGTACGAATCGTGCCGGCGTGGCGGCCGTGCCGGGCCGCCGCGCTTTCAGTCGCCGAACAGCTTCTGGCGCAGTTCGCGGCGCTGTTGCGCCTCCAGCGACAGCGTGGCGGTGGGACGGGCCAGCAGGCGCGGCACGCCGATCGGCTCGCCGGTCTCTTCGCACCAGCCATAGTCGCCCGACTCGATGCGCGACAGCGACTGCTCGACCTTCTTCAGCAGCTTGCGCTCGCGATCACGCGTGCGCAGCTCCAGCGCGTGTTCTTCCTCGATGGTCGCCCGGTCGGCCGGGTCCGGCACGATGACCGTTTCGCGCAGGTGCTCGGTGGTCTGGTCGGCGTTCTTGAGGATGTCGTCCCGCAGCTGTTCAAGGCGATTCTTGAAAAAGGCCAATTGCGCCTCGTTCATGTAATCCTTGTCGTCCATCTTCAGGATTTCAGCTTCAGTCAGAAGTTTTTTGCTGCTCATGGTTGCTGCTGATTCTCTTGTTGATGCGACCGGCGGCGTCTCGGGCCGCTCGGATGCGGTGTCCGGGCGCTTGCGCGGCGCGGACGTTTCACTCTGGCTGGCTGCAGACTTGCTGCTTCGCGTGCCCCCCTTGGTCCCCGACGCGTCGGCTGGCACCGTGCCGTCGCTTGGGGTGGGCGCAGATTCCTCCACCTGCGCCTTCAGTGCCTGCGTCGCAGCACTGGCGGTCTTGCTGCGGCCTTCTTTGGTTTTTGTTGCGGCTACCATGGGACCCCTTTCTTTCGCGTGCTGTTACGCCTGTCCTCGTCCTTGGCTGTCGGTTCGATCAGCCCGGCGGTGCGGCGCGTGGCGGGTCCCGGCGGAAGACGGTCATCGCATGAAACGCCTGCGGTCGCACCTGGCGGGCGACCCCGTCTCATGCTGACGACGACTGCCGCCCTGCATACGATGCGGAGGAACGGCTCGATACCGCGTTGCCCGCATCACATCCGGACTATTGTACTTGAACAATTTTTTAGGAGATACGGGAGAAAACCGGACAAAAGCGTGGGACATGCGTCCCGGCATGGCGGTTGACGCACTGCCGGCCGACGCATCCGGGTTTCCCCGATCAGGCCAGGCAGTTGGCCAGCCCCTTCAGAATCGCATCGCGGGGCAGATCCACACCGATAAACACCATTCTGGTGCCCGGCGTCTCGTCTTCCCATTTGCCCGCAATATCGCTGCCCATCAGCTGGTGCACGCCCTGGAACACCACCTTGCGGTCCACCCCCTCCATATAGAGCACGCCCTTGTAGCGCAACAGCTTTTCCCCGTAGACGCTGAGGATGCCGGACAGGAATTCCTCCAGCCTGGCGTAGTGGAAGGGCTTGTCGCTGCGGAAGACGAACGAGGCGATGCGGTCCGTGTGGTGATGATGGTGGTGATGGTCGTGGGCATGGCCGTGGCCGTGATCGTGATCGTGCCCGCAGTCGTCGGCGCAATGGTCGCCGTGCGCGTGATCGTGGCCGTGCTCGTGCTCGTCGATGCTGAGGAATTCCGGATCGAGTTCGAGCTTGGCGTTCAGGTTGAAGCCGCGCAGGTCGAAGATCGATTCGATCGGCGCCTCGCCGAAGTTGGCGGTGGCGATCGGCGCGCGCGGATTCATGTGCAGCAGCCGGTGGCGCAGCGCCGCCACGTCGTCCGGCGTCACCAGGTCCGACTTGGTGATGAAGATGGCGTCGGCGAAGCCCACCTGGCGCTGGGCCTCCTCCTGCTTGTCCAACTGCATGTTGCCGTGCTTGGCGTCGACCAGCGTGATCACCGCGTCCAGCAGGTAGCGCGTCGCGATCTCGTCGTCCATGAAGAACGTCTGCGCCACCGGGCCGGGGTTCGCGACCCCGGTGGTCTCGATCACCACGCGGTCGAAGTCCAGTTCCCCGGCGTCGCGGCGGGCGATCAGGTCCGACAGGGCCTGCACCAGGTCGCCGCGGATCGTGCAGCAGATGCAGCCGTTGCTCATCTGCACGATCTGCTCGCGGCCGTCCTGCACCAGGATCTCGTTGTCGATGTTCTCTTCGCCGAACTCGTTCTCGATCACGGCGATCTTCATGCCGTGCTGCTCGTTGAGGATGCGCTTGAGCAGCGTGGTCTTGCCGCTGCCGAGGAAGCCGGTCAGGATCGTGACCGGAATCAGTTTGGACATGGATGGATCTCCGCGGGAGGGTGGGGCGGCAGGGCTGCCGCCGCTAATTCGGGAAAGGCGTGGCGGGCGGGGCGGACACGGCGTCGCTCAGGCGCGCTGCGGCGCGCGGGCCGTGGACGGACGCGCGCCGCACTCCGCGCAGACGCCATTGACGGTCAGCTCGACGTGCTCGACCGCGAAGCCGCTGGGCACCGCCGGCGTGGCCTCGGCATCCGGCGTGCTGGCCGCGTCGAGGCAGAAGGTGCGGTCGCAGCGGCTGCAATGAAAGTGGCAATGCTGGCGGTGGACCTGGGCGCGGGCGGCCTCGTGCTCCACCAGGCTGAAGCGGAATACGCGGTCGTTGCCGGCCCGTTTCTGCACGACGCCGTGCTCGACGAGCCAGTCCAGCACGCGATAAACGGTCACGCGGTCGATCGCCTCGCCCTGGCCCGGCAGCCGGTCGATCACGGCCTGGTGGGTCAGCGGCGCCTCGGTCCGCATCAGGCAGGCCAGGATGGCCACGCGCGGCTGGGTCACGCGCGCGCCCAGTTCGCGCAGGCGTTCCTGGGCGGCTTCGAGCGCGTCGGGCGGGAAGGGAATCGACGAAGACATGGGCCGATTTAACCATAGCCGCCATGGTGATGCAATTGAGTTGCGTCAGCGCCCGAGCGGCGGGACTTCGGCCTTTCGGCGCCCGGGCCTATCATCGCCTCAGCGCCAACGCACAGACGGAGACGATCGATGCAGAACGATGCCAGCGCCTTGCTGTTTCCCAACTTCGAGCCCTTCCGCCTGCGCGCGGGCGATATCGAGATCGCCGGCGTCAGGGGCGGATCGGGGCCGCCGCTGCTGCTGCTGCACGGCCATCCGCAGAGCCACCTGATCTGGCACAAGGTCGCGCCCGCGCTGGCCGACCGCTTCACCGTGATCGCCACCGACCTGCGCGGCTACGGCAGCAGCGCGGCGCCGCCGGGCGACGCGCGGCATGAGCGCTACAGCAAGCGCGCGATGGCGCAGGACCAGGTCGCGGTGATGGCGCAGCTGGGCTACGAGCGCTTCGCGCTGTGCGCCCACGACCGCGGCGCGCGCGTCGCGCACCGGCTGTGCATCGATCATCCGGGCAGCGTCACGCGGGCCATGCTGCTCGATATCGCGCCGACGCTCGCGATGTACGAACGCACCAGCATGGACTTCGCCACGGCCTACTGGCACTGGTTCTTCCTGATCCAGCCGGCGCCGTTCCCGGAGACGCTGATCAATGCCGAGCCGGACTTCTACCTGAGCAAGCTGATGGGCCTGCGGCATGCGGGCCTCGCGCCCTTCGCCCCGGACGCCATGGCCGCCTACGCCGCGGCGATGCGCGATCCCGCCCACGTGCACGCCATGTGCGAGGACTATCGGGCCGCGGCCACCATCGACCTGGAACACGATCGCGCCGACCGCGAGGCAGGGCGCCGCCTGACCTGTCCGCTGCGGGTGCTGTGGGGCGAGCACGGCGTGGTGGCGCGCTGCTTCGAGCCGCTGGCGCTCTGGCAGGAGGTGGCCGCCGAGGTGTCGGGCCGGGCCGTTCCGTGCGGCCACTACATCCCCGAGGAGGCGCCCGACGTCCTACGCCAGGAGATGCTCGAATTCTTTCGCTGATCGCGGCGCCTTATCGCAATTTGCACGGGTTATTCCTGATATTTGCGCCAAATACCCGCTGATAGCATGGCGCTCCGGCCCGCGACCTCGGAAGTCGACGAATGCCGGGGCCGTCATGGCCGCCGCCACCGGTCAGAGCCGGACACGCGGCGACGTTCGCCGGCACGGGAAAACCCCGGTGAACGGATAGGACGGCTGGGTCGTTATGGCGGGATGGAGGAATGTCCGCCACGGATGTTCTCCAGTGGCCGGGCACCCCTTGGACGGGAACAGGCAGGGAAATCAGGAGAGAGTGATGAAACAAGTTGTACGTATGATCGCGGCCGCAGCGGCCGTCGCCACCATGGGCCTGCATGCCGGCGCCCACGCCGCCGACGAATATCCCGGCAGCAAGCCGGTCTCCGCCGTGGTGCCGTTCGCGGCGGGCGGCCCGACCGACAAGGTGTCCCGGGACCTGGTGCAGATCATGTCCAAGCATCTGGGCACCACCATCGTGATCGAGAACCTGGGCGGTGCCGGCGGCACCATCGGCGCCAAGAAGGTTTCCCAGGCCAGCCCCAACGGCCATACCGTGCTGATCCATCATATCGGCATGTCCACCGCGCCCGCGCTGTACCGCAACCTCGGCTTCGATCCGCTGAAGGACTTCGAATTCGTCGGCGAGATCGCCGATGTGCCGATGGTGCTGGTCGGCAACAAGTCGCTGCCGCCGAACAACTTCAAGGACCTGCTGCCGTACATCAAGGCCAACGCCAGCAAGCTGTCGCTGGCCAACGCCGGCATCGGTTCGGCCTCCCACCTGTGCGGCCTGCTCTTCATGTCCGCCATCCAGACCGAGCTGACCACGGTGCCGTACAAGGGCACGGCGCCCGCGCTGACCGACATCCTCGGCGGCCAGGTCAACCTGATGTGCGACCAGACCACCAATATCGCCGGCCAGCTCAAGGCCGGCTCGCTCAAGCCCTACGCGGCCATGCAGTCGCGCCGCGTGGAAGCGTTCAAGGACATCCCGACGGCCGCCGAACAGGGCCTGCCGGGCATGGAGGTGAAGATCTGGCACGCGATGTACGCGCCCAAGGGCACGCCCAAGGCCGTGATCGACAAGCTGTCGGCGGCGCTGCAGAAGTCGGTCACCGATCCGACCTTCCGCGCCAAGATGGCGGAGCTGGGCGCCGAGGCCGTCCCGGCCCAGCGCGCCACGCCGGACTCGCTGAAGACGTTCCTCGCCAGCGAGATCAACAAATGGACGCCGGTGATCAAGAAGGCGGGCGTCTACGCCGACTGATCGCCATCGCCGCGGGGCGCCCCCCGGGGCGGTCCGCTGCACGCAAAAGGCCACGCCGCGAGGCGTGGCCTTTTTTTCATGGCGGCGCGCGGTGCGCCGCCGTCCGCGGCTCGCCCAAGCGCCGCTGCCGTCCTATATTGGTGGGATTCGACCCGCCGCCTGGCTCTTGAATTCGGCCGGGGCTGTCGCCAAGTAGCCTCCTGAACCATACACGCGAGTCACCATGGAACAGTATCACGGCACAACGATCGTCAGCGTCCGGCGCGGCAACCAGGTCGCCCTTGGCGGTGATGGGCAGGTCACTCTCGGCAATATCGTCATGAAGGGCACCGCCCGCAAGGTGCGCCGCATCTACAACGGCAAGGTGCTGGTCGGGTTTGCCGGCAGCACTGCCGACGCCTTCTCCCTGCTGGACCGCTTCGAAGCCAAGCTCGAGAAGTACCAGGGCAACCTCACCCGCGCCGCGGTCGATCTCGCCAAGGACTGGCGTTCGGACCGCGCGCTGCGCCGGCTCGAGGCCATGCTGATCACCGCCGACCGCGACACCACGCTGGTCATCACCGGCAACGGCGACGTGCTCGATCCCGAGGGCGGCATCGCCGCGATCGGCTCGGGCGGCGCCTACGCCCAGTCGGCCGCCAAGGCGCTGGTGGAAAACACCGAACTGCCGCCGCGGGACGTCGTCGAGAAGGCGCTGGGCATCGCCGGCGAACTCTGCATCTACACCAATACCAACTTCGTGATCGAGACGCTCGAGTGAGCGCGCGTCGCCGCGCCGCCGTCGCGCACGGCGGGCGCGGTTGCCAGGGCCGGGCCGCCTCGCCGGTCCTTCATGACTGAACGGATACCATGTCGCACACCATGACACCGTCGGAAATCGTTTCCGAACTCGACAAGCACATCATCGGCCAGAACAAGGCCAAGAAAGCCGTGGCCGTGGCGCTGCGCAACCGCTGGCGCCGCCAGCAGGTCGCCGACCCGCTGCGCCAGGAAATCACCCCCAAGAACATCCTGATGATCGGGCCCACCGGCGTGGGCAAGACCGAGATCGCGCGGCGCCTGGCCAAGCTGGCCGACGCACCCTTCATCAAGATCGAGGCGACCAAGTTCACCGAGGTCGGCTATGTGGGCCGCGATGTCGACACGATCATCCGCGACCTGGCCGAGATGGCCATCAAGCAGACGCGCGAATCCGAGACCAAGAAGGTGCGCGCCCGGGCCGAGGACGCCGCGGAAGACCGGCTGCTCGACGTGCTGCTGCCGCCGCCGCGCGATATCGGCTTCGCCCAGCCGGAGGAGAAGGACTCCAATACCCGCCAGGTCTTCCGCAAGAAGCTGCGCGAGCACGAGCTGGACGACAAGGAGATCGAGCTGGAAGTGGCGGCCAACGCGCCGAGCCTGGACATCATGGGTCCCCCGGGCATGGAGGACATGACCGAGCAGATCCGCGGCATGTTCGCGGGTCTGGGCCAGGGCAAGAAGCTGCGCCGCAAGATGAAGGTCAAGGAAGCCTTCAAGCTGCTGGTCGACGAGGAAGCCGCCAAGCTCATCAATGACGAGGACCTGAAGCACAAGGCCGTCGCCAACGTCGAACAGAACGGCATCGTGTTCCTGGACGAGATCGACAAGATTGCCAGCCGCAGCGATGTGGGCGGCGGCGAGGTGTCGCGCCAGGGCGTGCAGCGAGACCTGCTGCCGCTGGTCGAGGGCACCACGGTCAACACCAAGTACGGCATGATCCGGACCGACCATATCCTGTTCATCGCCTCGGGCGCGTTCCACCTGAGCAAGCCCAGCGACCTGATTCCGGAGCTGCAGGGCCGCTTCCCGATCCGCGTCGAGCTGGAATCGCTGTCGGTGTCGGATTTCGAAGCCATCCTGACGCAGACGGATGCGAGCCTGACCAAGCAGTACCAGGCCCTGCTCGCGACCGAGGAAGTGCAGCTCGAGTTCGCCCCGGACGGCATCCGCCGACTTGCCGAGATCGCCTTCTCGGTCAACGAGAAGGTCGAGAACATCGGTGCGCGTCGCCTTTACACCGTGATGGAGCGGCTGCTGGAAGACCTGTCGTTCCATGCCACCAAGTCCTCCGGCGAGACGGTCACCATCGACGCGGCCTATGTCGAGGAACGGCTGGGCGACCTGTCGGGCAACGAGGATCTTTCGCGCTACGTCCTGTAAGCGCGCCGGCCGCGCCGGCTGCGAGGAAAAGGGCACACGGTTTCGTGTGCCCTTTTTTCTTTGCTGGCCGCGCGCCGGCCGCAAACGCTTCTGCGCTGCGGCGTTCGCTGCATGTGGGAATTGTCTTACTCCCGTTTCGGAGCCCAGCGCCTGCTTGCCATTCCCGTGCACGCATAACCTTTCCATACAACGTGGCGACAGCGGCAAGCCACCCGGCGAGCCGATTCGAGCCCCCGATAAGATCGACCTGAAAGGAGCACGACATGATGAAGAAATGGCTGTCTGCAGCAGTTTGTTCGATGATGGTTGCCGCCCCGGCCGGCTATGCGCTGGCCCAGACCAGCAACGCCGCCGGCTCGCGCGCCGACTACGATGCCGCGGTCAAGCAGGCAGATGCGGACTACAAGAACGCCCGCACCAAGTGCGATGCCCTGAAGGACAACGCCAAGGACGTGTGCCAGGCCGAAGCCAAGCGCGACCGCGATGTCGCCAAGGCCAACGCCGAAGCCAAGCGCGACGGCACCGACAAGGCTCAGGCCAAGGCCATGAAGACCAAGGCCGACCGTGACTACGACGTCGCCAAGGAAATGTGCGACGACAAGAAGGGCAACGACAAGGACGTCTGCACCAAGGAAGCCAAGGCCGCCCACGAGAAGGCCGTCGGCGAATCCAAAGTGAGCAAGTCCGCCGCCACCGGCACGTCGACCGATGTCGCCGAAAAGCGTGCCGACGTGACCAAGGACACCAAGGACGCCGCCTACAAGGCCGACAAGGAAAAGTGCGATGCCATGTCGGGCGATGCCAAGGACAAGTGCGAAGCCAACGTGAAGACGAAGTACGGCAAGTAAGCGGCCAGGGGCGCCGCGCGCGCCCTGAGCTCTGTGTCCGCTGCCTGGTATGGGCAGCGGACACAGAGGGCCGGTCCCCGCGAGCGCGGGGACCGGTCCCATAGTCCATCACCACAACCCAAGGAGTCGACCATGAACTGGGATCAAATCGAAGGCAAGTGGGACCAGGCCAAGGGCAAGGTCAAGGAAAAGTGGGGTCAGCTGACCGATGACGATCTGACGCAGATCGCCGGCAAGCGCGACCAGCTCGCGGGCCGTATCCAGGAGCGCTATGGCTATACCAAGGAACAGGTGGAAGAAGAAATGAACACCTGGGAGCGTGACACCCGCTGGTAAGCCTCGTAAGCGATGGTAAGCGCGCTGGCGCGCTTGCCACGCCGATGCCAACCTTGCGGCCCTGAACCCGGGGTTCGGGGCCGCAGTCATTACGAATTGGTCCTCGGCGGATGTATCGAAAAGGATTGATATCACAGCATGATGCTTTTTCCGCGATAGATCCCGCCTTGCGCCATTCGCCCCGGCCGACTGTCATGCCCCCGGACGCCGTGGTTGCCTCAAGCCGATGCGGGAGCCACCGTATTCGTCCAACAAGCTGTAGGCCCGTGATGCGCGGGGCTGACCGGGAGGTCCAAACATGAAACACATCGCACTGACATCGATCGGTTTGCTCGGCGGCCTGGCCGCGGCAACCGCCTTCCTTTGCGCAAGACCGGATGCCGCGCCGGCCGTGCAGGCCGTGCCGGACGCCGCGCGCAATATCGTGCTGGCCGTCGAGCCCGCCGAATTCCGCACGCGGGCGGACCGCCATGCCGCGGACGCGATGCGCGTGTCGGTACAGCGCGGCAATGAAGACGAGATGGGCTGGGATTACGTGCAGCTGCGCCTGTAAGCGCCGCGCCATCGGCGCCTAGCGCGCCACCGGCCGCTTGCCGAGCTTGCGCTGCAGCGTGCGCCGATGCATGTTCAGCGCGCGCGCCGTCGCGGAGATGTTGCCGCCGTGTTCGGACAGCACCCGCTGGATGTGCTCCCACTCCAGCCGCGCCACCGACAGCGGCATCGGCTCTTCCATCGCCGCTTGCGCCACCCCCTCCGATACCCCCGACGTGAGCGCCGACAGGATCGAATCCACGTTGGCCGGCTTGGCCAGGTACTCGTCCGCCCCCTGCTTGACCGCGGCCACCGCGGTCGCGATGCTGGCGTAACCCGTGAGCACCAGGATCCGCGCCTGCGGCAGCGCCGCCCGCAGCGGGGCCACCAGATGCAGGCCGGATTCCGCCGGCGCCGTGCCGCCGCCTTCGGCCGGCGCGCTCAGATGCAGGTCCAGCGTGATGAAGGCAAAGTCGGTCTGCGCGGCCAGCGCCATGGCTTGCCTGCCATTGGCCGCGGTCTGCACGACATAGCCGCGCCGTGCGAGCGCACGCGCCAGCGCGCCCGCGAAGACGGGGTCGTCGTCGATCACCAGGAAGGGCGTGCCCGCGGGCGCGTCGTTGCGCGAAGAGGTCTGGGTCTCGGTCATGGTTCGGTGAAGGTTCACGGCGGGCTCGTGGAAAACGCATTCGCAGCCGGCGCTGCCGGCAGCCGCAGTTCGGCGACGGTGCCGCCGCCCGGGCGGTCGTGCCAGGCGAGCCGCCCGCCGCTTTGCTGAGCCGCGCTCTGTGCGAGATAGGCGCCGATGCCCTGGCCGCCATGCGTGCTCGCGACCGGCGCCTGCCCGAGCGCCGCACGCAGCGCCGGCGCAATGCCCGTGCCGCGGTCGGCGACGCGAAACAGCAGCTGCCGTGTCTCGCCCGGCTCCACGGCCACCGTCAGCTCCAGCGCCTCGGCGCCGCGCTGCGCCGCCTGCTGGCTGCGCGCGGCGTTGTCCAGCAGGATGGTGAGCATCTGCCCCAGGCGCACCGTATCGACGGGCAGCGCGCGCGCGGGCGGCGCGACCGCCGCCGTCAGGCCGCTGGCGGGATGGCGCAGCTGCCAGTTGTCGGCGAACGCGCCCAGCCACTCGCCCAGCGGCCGCGGTCCGGTCCCGCCGCTGTCGTCGCGCAGCCGCGCGAGGATGGACTTGCACAGCGCGACCTGCTGCTCCATCGTCTGCAGATCCGCCAGATAGGCGCGCACGGGCGTGCCGTCGCGCGAGCCATCGGCGGCGTCGGCCCGCAGTTCGCCGGCCAGCACCGCGAGCGTGGCCAGCGGCGTGCCGATCTCGTGCGCCACCGCCGCGGCCTGCGCGTTCAGCGCGTCCACGCGCGCCTCGCGCAGCAGCCGCTCGCGCGCCTCGCCGAGTTCCGCCTCGCGCTGGCGCAGCACGCCGGACAGCCGCGTGACGAACACCGCGATCATGATGGCGCTGGCAACGAAGTTCAGCCACATGCCGGCGAGGTGATAGTTCACCGCGTTCTCGGGCTTGCTCAGGTTCAGCGGGACGTACTCGAACAGCATCAGCGAATAGCAGGCCAGCGCGTACAGCGCGAGCGCGGCAACCAGGCGCCACGGCAGGATGGCCGCCGCGATCGCCAGCGCCGGCAGATAGAACGAGACGAAGGGATTGGTGGCCCCGCCGGTGAAGAACAGGATCGCGGACAGCGCGGTGAGATCGACGATCAGCTGGCCCATCAGCTCTCCGTCGCCCGGCGACGAGCCGCGCGCCGCATGCTGGCGCAGCCGCAGCCCGGTCAGCACATTGAACAGCGCCTGCAGCAGGAACACCGTCAGCAGCGGGGGGAAGGGCAGCACCACGCCGAATACCGCCTCGCACGCGGCCAGGAGCACGGCCTGGCCGCCCAGGAGCGCCCAGCGCAGCCAGAACAGCCGGCGCAGGCTCACGCGCCCGTGGCCCGCTGGCATCCCGGCATGCGGGGGGACGGCGGGTGCGCCGGCCGGGGCGGCCGCGGCGCGCGCGCGCAGGCGCGCGGCCAGTCGGGACCGCAGGGCGGACAGGGTAAGGGCGGATTCCATGGGCGGCAGTGTAGCAATGGGTCACCGGCGACGCCGCGCCCGCATCGCCGATGCGACACCGTGACGCATTGGTCCGGCCGCACGCCGCTGCCAGACTGCGCCTTCCCCCGGCGCCGCACCGCCATGCGCCCCCGCGTGACCTCATGGTCTAATGATTGCTTTCCGACAGAGGGACTTAGAAATGACAGTCAGGATTCGCGCCGCCATGCCGGCCGCTTGCGCAGCCGCGTGCCTCGCGGTGTCCGCAGCCTTGTTCTCGCCGCTGGCACTGGCGCAGGTCACCGTCAGCAATGCCTGGGCGCGCGGCACGGTGCCGGCGCAGACCGCCTCCGGCGTCTTCATGACGCTGCATGCCCACGCGGCGGCCCGCCTGGTCGGCGTGGCGACGCCCGCGGCGGCGACGGCCGAACTGCATGAGATGAAGATGGAGAACAACGTGATGCGGATGCGGGCGGTCGACGGCATCGAGCTGCCCGCGATGAAGGACGTGGAACTGAAGCCGGGCGGCTACCACGTGATGCTCAGCGGCCTGAAGGCGCCGCTGAAGGCCGGCGAGGTGGTGCCGGTAACGCTGACCATCGAGCAAGGCGGCAAGCGCACGGAGCAGGTGGTCAAGGCGGAAGTGCGCGATCTGACCGCGATGGGCCCCGGCACGGCCGGCGGCGGGCATCACAAGCACTGAGGCGGCGCCGTGGCCGGCGCCGTCCCATCGACGATAGCGGAGGCGCCATGGCCAACAAGACGCAGGGAACCCGCCAGAAGCAGGTCTTTCGCGCGAACCGGGACAACCCGTCGCGCAACACCATCTCGATCACCATTCCCGCGGCCAAGCCGCGCAATCCGCTGGCAACGCTGGCCAAGGCGCGCAAGGCTGGTGCGCATCGCAAGGACAGCGCGGCCCAACGCGCCGCGGCCCGGCGTCAGCTGCGCAAGCTGATCGACTCGTCGGGTTCCTGACCGGCCGCCACGGCGGCAACCCGCGCGCGCAGCCACGTGTGTCCCGGGTCGGCCTCCACCCGCTGCTGCCAGATCGCGCCGAAGGCGAAATCGGGCACCGCGAACGGCGGCGCGAAGATGGCAAAGCGCGGGTCTTCGGCCAACGCCGCGAGGCTGCGGCGCGCGGTCGTCAGGACCAGGTTGGTGCCCGCGATGAGCGTCGGCGCGACGCTGTAGTGGGGCAGCGCGCAGGCGATCTTGCGGCGGCCGCCCTGCCTGGCGACCACGGCGTCGATGGGATCGACGCGCTCCCGGTCAGCGGACACGAGCACATGGGAGCGGGCCAGATAGGCGACCTGGTCCAGGCGGCCGGTGTCGCGCACCGTGGCGGCGTCCACCACGCACGCATACCCATCCTCGAACAGGGTCTCGCCGCGCACGCTGTCGGGCAGTTGCCCGAACACGCCCATGGCGAGGTCCACTTCGCCGTCCGCCACCTGCGCCACCATCGCCTCGCGGCTGGCCTGCGTCACCACCAGTTCGATGCCGGGCGCCGCCTTGCGGACCGCGCGCAGCAGCCGGGGCAGCATCACCATCGTGCCGTAGTCGGACATCGCCAGCCGGAAGCTGCGCCGGGCCGTGGCGGGCTGGAAGCCCGACGGCCCGAGCAGGATGCGCACTTGGGCCAGCGCCTCGGCCAGCGGCGCGGCGAGTTCGTGGGCGCGCTCGGTCAGTACCAGGCCGCCCTGGCCGCGCACCAGCAGCGGGTCGTCCAGCAACTGGCGCAGGCGGGCGAGCGCGTGGCTGACCGCCGGCTGGCTCAGATGCAGGCGCAGCGCCGCCCGCGAGATATGTCGTTCGGCCAGCAGCGCCTCGAGCACCACCAGCAGGTTCAGGTCGATACCGCGTAGATCATTCATCGGACGAATGTTAAACGGCCGACGTCAGAATGGGAAATTCATTTCGCGATCCGCGCGCGCAAGCGCGGTCGTTCAGCCGCGCTCCTGGCGCCGGTGCTCCAGGCATGCGGGACACAGGCAATGCGCGCCCGCCACGATCAGGCGTGCGGGCAGCAACGGCTGCGAGGCGCACCAGCAGGTGGGCAGGCCGGCGGCGTGCCCGCACACGAAGCGCGTGCCGCAGCGGGAACAGCGCTCGACGGGCCGGAGCTGGCCGGTCAGTACGGCGGCGGGTGGTCGGACTGGCTGGGTCATGACGGCTGCGGCGGCGGATGGCGCGGATGGCACGGATGGCGAAAGGCGGCCGATGACGGGCGCACTGTTGCGAGAATCGAACGGCGCCGTGGCCCGTACCCGGCTTGTCGCGGCGGCGCGCGGCGCGCCGGTGGCGTTGCGCTAGCGCGGGTCGCGGTTTCTTGTAAAATCGGCGCCTGCCTTGGCCGGAACAGCCATCCTGCCGCTGTCCGCCGGTGCCGGGGCGCGTTGCCATGATACCTGTCGAACCTCACGGATTGCCATGAACTCCGATACCTCCGGGCCCGCCGCTACCACGGTGGCCGCCATCGCCCCCGCTCTGAAAGCCGAGATCCTGGCCGAGGCGCTGCCCTATATCCGCAAGTTCCACGGCAAGACCATCGTGGTCAAGTACGGCGGCAACGCGATGACCGAGGAGAAGCTCAAGCACGGCTTCGCCCGCGACGTGATCCTGCTGAAGCTGGTCGGCATGAACCCGGTGGTGGTGCATGGCGGCGGCCCGCAGATCGACGAGGCGCTGAAGAAGGTCGGCAAGGTCGGCACCTTTATCCAGGGCATGCGCGTGACCGACGAGGAGACCATGGAAGTGGTCGAGTGGGTGCTCGGCGGCGAAGTCCAGCAGGACATCGTGATGCTGATCAACCAGTACGGCGGCCAGGCCGTGGGCCTGACCGGCAAGGACGGCGGGCTGATCCGCGCCAAGCGGCTGAAGATGCCGGACCGCGAGAATCCGGGCGCCTTCATCGATATCGGCTACGTGGGCGATATCGAGGCGATCAACCCGGCCGTGGTCAAGGCGCTGCAGGACGACGCCTTTATCCCGGTGATCTCGCCGATCGGCTTCTCCGACGATGGCCAGGCGTACAACATCAACGCCGATGTGGTGGCCGGCAAGATGGCCGAGATTCTGAAGGCCGAGAAGCTGGTCATGATGACCAATATCCCGGGCGTGATGGACAAGAAGGGCAATCTGCTGACGGACCTGTCGGCCCGCGAGATCGAGGAGCTGTTCGCGGACGGCACCATCTCGGGCGGCATGCTGCCCAAGATCTCGTCGGCGCTGGACGCGGCCAAGAGCGGCGTCAATTCGGTCCATATCGTCGACGGCCGCATCGAACACTCGCTGCTGCTCGAAATCCTGACCGAACAGGCCTTCGGCACGATGATCCGCTCGCACTGAGCGGGCCCAGCGGCGCGCCCGGCGCGCCGCTCACCGACTTCCTCGTGGCCGCCTCCCCCAGTTCCACCGCTTCGGCGCGCCCGCGCCTTCGTCCCTCGCGCCGCCTGCTGCGCGCTCCCGTGGGCAACCGCACCGGCCAGACCGTCTGGCTGTTCGATCTCGACAACACCCTGCACGACGCCTCGCACGCGATCTTTCCGGCGATCAACCGCCGCATGACCGCCTATGTCGCGCGCGTGCTGGGCAGCGATCTCGAGACCGCCAGCCGCGTGCGCACCGACTACTGGAAGCGCTATGGCGCCACGCTGCTCGGCATGATCCGCCACCACGGCGTGGACCCGGCCGAGTTCCTGCACGAGGCGCACGACTTTCCCGAACTGGCCGACATGGTGCGCGTGCGGCGCGGGCTGGCGCCGCTGCTGGCGGGTTTGCCTGGCCGCAAGATCCTGCTGACGAATGCGCCCGAGGCCTATGCGCGGGCGGTGCTGCGCATCGCCGGCATCGATCGCCATTTCGAGCGCGTGATCGCGATCGAGCAGATGTGGGTGCACGGGCATCTGCGTCCCAAGCCCGACCGCCGCATGCTGCGCCGGCTGCTGGCCGAACTGGACGTCGCGCCGTCGCGCGCGGTGCTGGTGGAGGACACGGTCTCGCATCTGCAGCGCTATGCGGGCCTGGGCATCCGCACCGCGTGGGTCACCGGCTATCTGCGCAGCTTCGCCCCGTCGCGCCCGCAGGCGCTGGCGACGGCGGAGGCCGGCGTCGCCGGCGCGGCCACCGATGCCGCGGTCCGCGAGACGCTCGCGGCCGAGAGCGCGCAGCATGCCGCGCCCGCGATCCAGGAAACCGCGGTCACGCTGGTTGCCGCGGAGGCGCAGTCCTCCCCCGCCGCTCCGGCCGAAACCGCCCAGGGTCCCTCCACCCGGCTCAGGCCCGTCCATCGTCCCGGCTATGTGAGCGTAAAAGTACAATCCACGCATCAACTGCTACGACGAATGCGGGGAATCGGGTCATGACGCAAAGCAACGTTAGCCAGCCGGGGGCTGCCATCGCGGACGCGGGCGAGGGCGGCGCGCCCGCGGAAGGCCCGCAGGCCGGGCGCAAGCGGCCGCGTCCCGGCGAGCGGCGCGAGCAGATCCTGCAGACGCTGGCCGCGATGCTGGAACACCCGCGCTGGGAAAAGATCACGACCGCCGCGCTGGCCGCGCGCCTTGGCGTCTCCGAGGCCGCGCTGTACCGGCATTTCGCCAGCAAGGCGCAGATGTACGAGGGCCTGATCGTGTTCAGCGAGCAGACGGTGTTCGGGCTGGTGAACCAGATCACCGCGCAGGAGGACCACGGCCTGCGCCAGGTCCACGCCATCGTGCGGATGCTGCTGTCGTTCGCCGAGAAGAATCCCGGCATGACGCGCGTGCTGACCGGCGAGGCGCTGGTGGGCGAGCACGAACGCCTGCAGGAGCGCATCAACCAGATGGTGGACCGGCTCGAAGCCTCGATCCGGCAGTGCCTGAAGGTGGCGGTCACGCAGGGCGCGTTCGCCGCGGAGGCCGAGGTGGGCATGCGGGCCGCGCTGATCGTCGCCGCGGTCCAGGGCCACTGGCATCGCTTCGTCAAGAGCGGCTTTCGCAAGCTGCCCGGCGAGCAGATCGATGCGCAGCTGCGGGTATTGCTGGGGTAGCGCGGACGACGGGCCGCCATCGTGCGCACCTGGCAATGGCGGCGGTGCGCCGCTTTGCACTATAATCTGCCGGTCGCGCCGATTTGATGACTGGCTTGCGGGCGCGCGGCAGCGGAGACTCCTGGAGGGATCGCCGGCTGCCACTATAAATGCGGCTAAAGAGGTGGTCGGCGCCCATCCCCGAATTTTCGGCACAGGCGGCGGCGCGCGGCGAGGAACGGAAGAACGAACCGGCTCGCGTGAACAACCCGATTTGGCTGCGTGGACACACGCAAATGCCGGTCGGGTTTTTTCATGCCCGTTTTGTCCCTGTATCCAGTACCCCTTGCCGACGGCCTCCTTCATGACTGACGTTGCTTCGCCGCCCGCCGCGCTGGACCTGCCGCCCGACTCGGTCGGCATCGTCGCGCCGCGGCGCATGCATTTCGCCGAGCCGCTGCCGCTGCGCAACGGCTCTTCCCTCGCCGGGTACGACCTGATGGTCGAGACCTACGGCACGCTGAACGCCGACCGCAGCAATGCCGTGCTGGTCTGCCACGCGCTGAACGCCTCCCACCATGTCGCCGGCATCTACGCCGAGGGCGGCGAGCTCGGCTGGTGGGACAACATGGTCGGTCCGGGCAAGCCGCTCGATACCGACCGCTTCTTCGTGATCGGCGTGAATAACCTCGGCTCGTGCTTCGGCTCGACCGGGCCGATGAGCCTCAATCCGGCCACCGGGCAGCCCTTCGGCGCCGCGTTTCCGGTGGTCACGGTGGAGGACTGGGTCAACGCGCAGGCGCGCGTGGCCGACGCCTTCGGCATCGCGCAGTTCGCCGCGGTGATGGGCGGCAGCCTCGGCGGCATGCAGGCGCTGGCCTGGAGCCTGATGTACCCGGACCGGCTGCGCCACTGCATCGTGGTGGCGTCCACGCCCAAGCTGTCGGCGCAGAACATCGCCTTCAACGAGGTGGCCCGCAGCGCCATCCTGTCGGACCCGGACTTTCACGGCGGCAACTACTACGCGCACAACGTCAAGCCCAAGCGCGGCCTGCGCGTGGCCCGCATGATCGGCCACATCACCTATCTGTCCGACGAGGACATGGCGGAGAAATTCGGCCGCACGCTCAAGACCGAGGACATCCGCTTCTCGTTCGACGTCGAGTTCCAGGTCGAGAGCTATCTGCGCTACCAGGGCGACAAGTTCGCGGAGTACTTCGACGCGAACACCTACCTGCTGATCACCCGCGCGCTGGACTACTTCGATCCCGCGCTGGCCTTTGGCGGCGACCTGACGCGCGCGGTGGCCCAGACCCGCGCGAGCTTCCTGGTGGCCAGCTTCACCACCGACTGGCGCTTCGCCCCCAGCCGCAGCCGCGAGCTGGTCAAGGCGCTGCTCGACAACAAGCGCCCGGTCAGCTACGCGGAGATCGACGCGCCGCACGGACACGATGCCTTCCTGCTGGACGATCCGCGCTATCACGACCTGATGCGCGCCTACTACAACCGCATCGCCGAGGAGGTGGGCGCATGAACGCCAAGGCAATGTCGGCCGCGGCCAGCGGCGTGCTGGCCCAGCGCCCGGACTTTCGCGCCATCGCGCGCTGGATCGAACCCAATGCCACCGTGCTGGACCTGGGCTGCGCCGACGGCAGCCTGCTGCGCGTGCTGCAGGACGAGCTCGACGTGCAGGCCTATGGCATCGAGATCCGCGACGAGGGCGTGCTGGCCTGCGCGCAGAAGGGCGTGCATGTCATCCAGCAGGACCTGGAGGGCGGCCTCGCGCTGTTCGAGGACAAGAGCTTCGACACGGTGATCCTGTCGCAGACGCTGCAGACCATCCACAACACCGCCCAGGTCCTGCGCGAGACGCTGCGGGTCGGGCGCGAATGCATCGTGTCGTTCCCCAACTTCGGCTACTGGCCGCACCGGATGTCGATTTTCCGCGGCCGCATGCCGGTCTCCGAGGCGCTGCCCTACCAGTGGTACGACACGCCCAACGTGCGCGTGCTGACCATCAGCGACTTCGAGGCGCTGGCGCCCAAGGTGGGCCTGCGCATCGTGGACCGGGTCGTGATGCACGAGGGGGTGACGGTGAACTGGGGCGTCAACTGGCGCGGCAGCCTGGCGGTGTACCGGGTCTGCGGCCGGTAGGGGCGCAACGGGAGGGAGCGGGCCGCGGGGCGGGAATACCCGCGGATTGACGCGAACCGGCGGCGCGGCTACCGTCATGGTTTATCGAACGACCGTTCTATTTATCCCATGACCGCACCGTCCCTCCATCCCTTCGACGAAGCCATCGGGCTGCGGCCCGCCGGCGAGCATGTGTACGAGGGTGCGACCACCTCGCACTACTGGAACATGATCGGCCCGTTCGGCGGCATCACCGCCGCGACGCTGTTGAACGCCGCGCTGTCGCATCCGGCGCGGCTGGGCGACCCGATCGCGCTGACGGTCAACTTCGCCGGGCCCATCGCCGAGGGCCCGTTCGCGATCGAGGCGCGTCCGACCCGTACCAACCGGTCGACGCAGCACTGGAACCTGACCCTGACCCAGAACGGCGAGATCGCGACCACCGCCAGCGCGGTGTTCGCGGTGCGGCGGGAGACCTGGGGCTGCGGCGAGGCGGTGTTCCCCGACGTGCCGCCGGCGGACGCCGTGCCGCCGCTGCCCGCGGGCTTCGCGCCGGTGCGCTGGCTCGGCGCCTACGACATGCGGCCGGTGCGCGGCGCCAAGCCGTCCGCCGAGCCCGGCACCGAGCATCCCGACAGCATCACGCAGTTCTGGCTGCGCGACCATCCGGCGCGCACGCCCGACTATGCCGCCGTGGCCAGCTGGTGCGACAGCTTCTACCCGCGCATCTTCCTCAAGCGCGCCGGTTTCGTGCCGGCCGGGACGGTGTCGATGACCACCTACTTCCATGCCGATGCGGCGACGCTGGCCGCGCTGGGCGATCAGCACGTGCTGGGCAGCGCCCGCGCCCAGGTGTTCCGCCAGGGATTCTTCGACCAGAGCGCGCAGATGTGGAGCGCCGCCGGCGAGCTGATCGCCAGCTCGCACCAGATCGTCTACTACAAGCAGTAGGGCGGGGCCGGCCCCGCCGCGCTCAATTGCCGGCGCGGGCCTGCGCCTCGTAGCGGTCGATGGTATTGCGCATCAGGTACAGCAGCACCAGGCCCGGCACCGCGACCAGCACCGTCCCCAGATAGAAGGGCGCCCAGCCCACGGACGCGACCGCGAAGCCCGAGGTGGGCCCCACATAGACGCGCCCCACCGAGGCCAGCGCCGACAGCAGCGCGTATTGCGTGGCCGAGAACGAGCGGTTGCACAGCGCCATCAGCAGCGCGACGAAGGCGGCCGTTCCCATGCCGCCGCACAGGTTCTCGATGGCGATGGTCGCGCCCATGGTCCACAGATGCGCCGGCGTCACGGCCAGCACCCAGTAGCCGAAGTTCGACACCGCCTGCAGCACGCCGAACAGCATCAGCGAGCGGTACAGGCCGAGCCGGACCATCAGCGTGCCGCCGAAGAGCGCGCCCACGATGGTCGCGGCCAGCCCCATGGTCTTGTTGACCAGCCCTACCTCGCCGGCCGAAAAGCCCACGCCGCGGATCAGGAACGTGGTGGACAGGCTCCCGGCGAAGGCGTCGCCCAGCTTGTACAGCACGATCAGCAGCAGCAGCCACCAGGCGCCGCGGCGCGCAAAGAAGTCGCGCAGCGGCCCGAGCACGGCCTCCTCCAGGCTGCGCGGCGGACGCGCCGGGGCCTCTGGCTGCGGCGCCCACCACAAGGTCAGCAGGCCGACGAACATCAGCGCCGCCATCAGCAGGTAGGTCTGCTGCCAGCCCAGCACGCGGTCGGCCAGCCAGAGCGCGAGGCCGCCCGAGACGAGCATCGCCAGCCGGTAGCCGAGCACCTTGACCGCCGCGCCGGCCCCACGCTCCGGGGGGCGCAGCACGTCGGTGCTGTAGGCGTCGAACACGATGTCCTGCGAGGCGGACAGGAAGGCCACCAGCGTGGCCAGCGCCGCCAGCGTCCACAGCGCCTCGCGCGGCGGAAAGAATGCCATCGCGCCGATGCCGAGCACCAGCCCCAGCTGCGTCAGCAGCAGCCAGCCGCGCCGCCGGTCCAGCAGCGGCGGGGTGTAGCGGTCCATCAGAGGGGCCCACAGGAACTTGAAGATATAGGCCTGGCCGACCAGCGAGAAGAAGCCGATGGTCTTGATATCCAGGCCCTCGACCGTCATCCAGGCCTGCAAGGTGCCGGAGGTCAGGGCGAGGGGCAGCCCGGAGGCGAAGCCCAGTGTGAGCATGGCGCCGACGCGGCGGTTGCGGAAAATATCGAGATAGGCTTGGAAGGTCATGAAGGCGCGGGCGGTTCGGCGTCCGGCTTCCGGCGGATTGGCGGAAACGGCGCCGTGTATTATTGCATCACCGTTTTTCCATGCCGCCGAAAATGACCGCGACTTGCGCCAAAGGCTCCTCCATCCCCGTACCGGTCGCACACCGCGCAGCGCGCTTGCCGATGTTCGCGGCGATGCTGCTCGCGGGCGCGGCGGCCGCCTACGTGCCGCCCGCGGCCGCGCAGTCCGACGGCATCGAGCTGCAGCGCGGCGGTGCCGCGGTGCGCAAGCTGGTGCCGGCAGAGGCCATCGAGCAGCAGGCCGTGCAGGAGTACGAGCAGCTCAAGAACGAGGCGCGCGCCAAGCGCGCGCTGGCCGGCGACAGCAATCCGCAGCTGATCCGCCTGCGCGCCATCGCCAAGCGCATCCTGCCGCAGACCTCGCGCTGGAACGACCGTGCCAAGGACTGGAAGTGGGAGATCAACCTGATCGGGTCCAAGGAGATCAACGCGTTCTGCATGCCCGGGGGCAAGATTGCCTTCTACACGGGGCTGCTGGACCAGCTCAAGCTGACCGACGATGAAGTCGCGATGGTGATGGGCCACGAGATCGCCCACGCGCTGCAGGAGCATGCGCGCGAGCGCGCCGCCAAGTCGGAGATCACCAACCTGGGCGCCAACGTGGTGTCGCAGCTGTTCGGCTTCGGCAACCTGGGCAATATCGCGCTGGGCGCCGGCGCGCAGCTGCTGTCGCTGAAGTTCTCGCGCTCGGACGAGACCGAGGCCGACCTGATCGGCATGGACATCGCCGCGCGCGCGGGCTACGACCCGCGGGCGGCGATCACGCTGTGGCAGAAGATGGGCAAGGCGTCGGAGACGGCCTCGTCCTCGCGCGCCTCGGTCGATTTCCTGTCGACACACCCGTCCGGCCGCACCCGCATCGCCGAGCTGGAAAAGCACATGCCGCAGGTGCTGCCGCTCTACGCCCGCTCGATCAACACCACGGTGGACAAGCTGCCGCCCTACCGCGCCAACATGGCGAACCTGGGCGGCGCGCCGGTGGACAGCGGCGACGACAACCGCACCAAGCCGCTGCCCCGGTAAGGCCCGTTCAGCGCCGCGCGGAGAGGCCCCGCAGCAGCGCCTCGTGGAACTGGCCCGGCGCCTCCACCTGCGGCGAGTGGCCCAGTTCGGGGAATTCGACCAGCGTCGCATTCGGAATCGCGCGGGCCGCCTTGCGCCCGAGTTCCGGATAGTCGCCCAGCCGCTTCGCCACCTCGGGCGACGCGCGGTTGGCCCCTGGCGCGGTGCGGTCCTTGCCGCCGATCAGCAGCAGCGTGGGCGCGGCGATGCGGCCGAATTCGTGCACCACCGGCTGCGAGAACAGCATCTCCGACGTCTGTGCCTGGTTCCAGGCCACCGCCTCCCGGCCCGGGCCGGCGTACATGCCGGCCTGCATCGCGACCCAGCGGTCGTATTCGGGCTTCCACTTGCCGTTGTAGTAGAAGCGCAGCTGATACGCCTTGATGGAATCGAAGCTGGTCTTCAGCTCGCCCTGGTACAGCTGGTCGATGGTGGCGTAGGGCACGCCCTCGGCCTGCCAGTCCTCCAGCCCGATCGGGTTGACCAGCACCAGCTGCTCGACCGCCTGCGGGTACTGCACGGCGAAGCGCGCGGCGAGCATGCCGCCCATCGAATGGCCGACGATGATCGCACGCTCGATGCCCTTCGCTTGCAGCAGTGCGCGGGTGTTGGCCGCCAGCTGGCCGAAGCTGAACTGGTAGGCGGCGGGTTTGGTGGACGCGCAGAAGCCGATCTGGTCCGGCGCGATCACGCGGTAGCCGGCGCGGGTCAGCGTCTCGATGGTGTCCTGCCAGGTCGCGCCGCAGAAATTCTTGCCGTGGAGCAGCACCACGGTACGGCCGTTGGCGTTGGCGGTCGGTGCCACGTCCATATAGGCCATCGAGAGGTCCTGGCGCTGCGACTGGAACGTGAAGTGCTGGATCGGGTGCGGATAGGAGAAGCCTTCGAGCTGCGCGCCATAGGCGGGCCGGTCTGCGGCCTGCCCGGACTGCGCGGCGGCGGAGAACGAGGCGAAGGACGCGGCGAGGGTGGCGGCCAGCGCCACGGTGGGGAGAACGGGTTTCACGCGACGGCTCCATACGGAAGGGGGGTGATCTGGTGCAGCACGGCACACCCGTGAAACGGACCCCCGTGCGCCGGCTTGGTTCCCGCGCCGCACCGTCATGCCCCAAAAGAAAAGGCCCATGACGGCGGTCATGGGCCTTCGGCACGGCGCGGCGCGATCAGGCGTTCAGCCCGGTCGCCTCGTCCGCGCCCACCACCACGTTCATGCACTGCACCGCGGCGCCGGCCGCGCCCTTGCCCAGGTTGTCCAGGCGGGCCATCAGCACCATGCGCTCGGCCGAGCCGAACACGAACAGGTCCACGCGGTTGGTGTCGTTGTTGGCCTGCACGTCGAAGAAGCCGTCGTCCAGGTTGTCGTCGCTGGCCACCGGCATCACGCGGACGAACTGCTCGCCTTCGTAGTGCTTGCGGTAGATGTCCGCGATCTGCTCCGGCGAGACCTTGCGCGCCAGGCGGTCGGGATAGACCGGCACCGTCACCGCCAGGCCCTTGTAGAACTTGCCGACGATGGGGCTGAAGATCGGCGCCTGCGCGAGGCCCGTCTGCACGCGCATCTCCGGCAGGTGCTTGTGCTCCAGGCCCAGCGCGTACGAGCGCGGGCTGTCCAGGCGCGGATTACCGCCGGCTTCGAACTCCGCGATCATCTTCTTGCCGCCGCCGCTGTAGCCGGTCAGCGAAAAGGCCGTGACCGGGTAGTCGGGCTGCATCACGCCGGCATCGACCAGCGGACGCACCGCCAGCACGAACGCGCTGGCGTGGCAGCCAGGCACCGCGATGCGCTTGCTCGCGCGGATCTTCTCGCGGTGGCCGCGCGCCAGTTCCGGCAGGCCGTAGACCCAGTCGTTCGACGTGCGGAACGCCGTGCTGGCGTCGATCACGCAGGTGGTCGGGTTGGTCACCAGGGTCATCGCCTCGCGCGAAGCCACGTCGGGCAGGCACAGGAAGGCGACGTCGGCGGCGTTCAGGAACCGTGCTCGCTCGGCGGGGTCCTTGCGCTTGTCCTCGTCGATGCGCAGCAGCTCCACGTCGGTGCGGCCGGACAGATAATCGAGCAGGCGCAGGCCGGTGGTGCCTTCCTGGCCGTCGACGAACACTTTGAATGCCATGGTGAACTCGCTCGGTGAATCGAACTGCAATACGGGAAAGTGATTCTGGAGCGCGCCACGGCGGCGCACCGCGCTCCAAATGACAACGCCGCCCGCGGGGGCGGCGACCCTGCATTGTAGCGAGGTTGCCCCCGCGTCGCAGCAAAACGTGGGCAGGGCCTACAGGGGGAAGTCGTAGTCGATCGACAGCGGCGCGTGGTCGCTGAACTTCTCGTCCTTGTAGATCGCGCAGGCCTGCGCGGTGTCGGCGATCTTCGCCGTGGCCAGGTGGTAGTCGATGCGCCAGCCCACATTCTTCGCGTAGGCCTGGCCGCGGTTGCTCCACCAGGTGTACTGGTCCGGGCGCGGGTCCAGCTTGCGGAACACGTCCACATAGCCGTGCACGTCGAACAGCTGCCCGATCCAGGCGCGTTCCTCGGGCAGGAAGCCGGAGTTCTTCAGGTTGCCCTTCCAGTTCTTGATGTCGATTTCCTTGTGGGCGATATTGACGTCGCCGCACAGCACGATCTCGCGCCCGCTCGCCTTGAGCTGCAGCAGGTGGGGCAGGAACGCCTCCATGAAGCGGAATTTCGCCAGCTGCCGCTCTTCGCCGCTGGAGCCCGAGGGCACATAGACGGAGATCACGGCCAGGTGCGGGTACTGCACCTCGACATAGCGGCCCTCGCTGTCGAACTCGGCGTTGCCGAAGCCCGTGACCACGCGTTCGGGTGCATGGCGGGTGTAGAGCCCGACGCCGCTATAGCCCTTCTTCTCCGCGTAATGGAAGAAGCCGTGGTAGCCGTGCGGCGCCAGGAAGGCCTCGGTCATGTCCGCGGCCTGGGCCTTGAGCTCCTGCACGCAGACCATGTCCGCTTCCTGCTTGCCCATCCAGTCGAAGAAGCCTTTCTTGGACGCGGAGCGGATGCCGTTGAGGTTGGCGCTGATAATCCGTAACATCTCGGGAAATTTTGCTAAAGAGAGAAAAGATGACGCAGAAAGACGGCGGGGAAGGACTGAGCCAGACCTTTATCCGCTTTGCGCTGGGCGCCGGGGTGCTGTCGTTCGGTGAGTTCGTCACCAAGGCCGGCCGCAAGTCGCCGTATTTCTTCAACGCCGGCCTGTTCAACCAGGGCGCGATGCTCGGTCAGGTGGCGCAATTCTATGCGAAAACCCTGCTGGCCTCGGGCGTGGAGTTCGACGTGCTGTTCGGGCCCGCCTACAAGGGCATCACGCTGGCGTCGGCCACGGCGGTGGCGCTGGCCGGCATGGGGCGTGACGTGGGCTTCGCCTACAACCGCAAGGAAGCCAAGGACCATGGCGAGGGCGGCACGCTGGTCGGTGCGAAGCTGCAGGGCAAGGTGGTGATCATCGACGACGTGATCAGCGCCGGCACCTCGGTGCGCGAATCGATGCAGCTGATCCGCGCCGCCGGCGCCGAACCGGCGGCCGTGCTGATCGCGCTGGACCGGATGGAGCGCAGCGGCACCGCCGACCAGATCGGCGCGCATTCGGCCGTGCAGGACGTGCAGCGCGAATATGGCGTGCCGGTGATCGCCATCGCCAGCCTCACCGATCTGCTGGCGTACCTGGATGCGTCGCAGGACGCGTCGCTGGCCGCCTCGCGCGATGCGGTGGCCGCCTACCGCCAGCGCTACGGCGTCTGAGCGTCCCGCTACACCACCTTCAGCTTCGCCAGCCCCGGCTGGGGCGGCGGATAGTCCGGCTTGAGACGGGCGAAGACGTCGGCCAGGATGTGCGCGACCATCAGGTTGCGGTGCGTCTTGGAGTCGGCGGGCACCACATACCAGGGCGCCTGCGGCGTCGCGGTTGCCGCGATGGCGTCCTGGTAGGCATCCATATAGTCGTTCCAGTAGCGCCGCTCCTCCAGATCCTTGGGATCGAACTTCCAGTGCTTGTGCGGATCCGCCAGGCGCACCTCCAGCCGTGACTTCTGCTCGTCCTTGGAGATGTGCAGCATGCACTTGACGATGACCGTGCCGGTTTCGGCCAGCATGGTCTCGAACGCGCGGATCTGGGCGTAGCGCCGCCGGCATTCGGCCTCGTCGATCCAGCCGTGCACGCGCGTGACCAGCACGTCCTCGTACTGGCTGCGGTTGAACACGACGATCTCGCCCCGCCGCGGCACCTGCGCGTGAATGCGCCACAGGTAGTCGCGCGCCAGTTCCTCGGAGGTCGGCGCCTTGAAGCTGACCACGCGGATGCCCAGCGGGTCGAAGCTGCGGAACACGCCCCGCACCGTGCCGTCCTTGCCGCTGGTGTCCATGCCTTGCAGCACCACCAGCAGCTTGCGTCTGCCTTCGGCGTAGAAGATGTCCTGGACCGCGTCCAGTTGCTCGCTGAGCTGGGCGATGCGGGTGCGGTCCGCCTCCTTGTCGCCGCTGGAAAAGGGCTTGGCGCCCGGGTCGAAATCCGCCAGCCTGAAGGTCTTGCCGGCCTCGATGCGATAGTCATCCAGCGACATGGGGGCTCCGTGCGGGCCTCGCGGCCCGGATTGCGATGCCCCTATGCTCAGGCCGGCAGCGCGGCGAGGTCAATAGTGCCTTCGAACACGGTGGTGGCCGGGCCGGTCATCTCGACCGGGGAACCCGCGCCGTGCCAGGCGATATTGAGGTCGCCGCCATGGGTGTGCACCCTGACCGGCGAATCCAGCAGCCCGCGCCGGATGCCGGCCACCACCGCCGCGCACGCGCCGGTGCCGCAGGCCAGCGTCTCGCCGGCGCCGCGCTCGAACACGCGCAGCCGGATGGTATGGCGGTCCACTACCTGCATGAAGCCGGCATTGACGCGATTGGGGAAGCTCGGGTGGTTCTCGATCACCGGCCCGTCCTCGCGCACCGGGAACAGCTCGGTGTCGTCCACCACCTGGACCGCGTGCGGGTTGCCCATGGAGACGGCGGAGATCCACGCGGTGCGGCCGTTGACCTCCAGGCCGTACAGGGTGTCGTCGCCATCGGCGCGGCTGGAGAGCCCCTGCGGATCGAACGGGATGCGGGCCGGCTCGAATTCGGGCGGCCCCATGTCGACCGTGACCTGGCCGTCGTCCTGCAGCGTCAGCGTGATGACGCCGTTCATCACCTGCACCCGGACCGAGCGCTTGTCCGTGAAGCCGTGCTCGGTCACATAGCGCACGAAGCAGCGTGCGCCGTTGCCGCAGTGCTCGACCTCGCCGCCATCGGCGTTGAAGATGCGATAGCGGAAGTCGACGTCGTCGCGCGTGGGCTTCTCCACGATCAGGATCTGGTCCGCGCCCACGCCGAAATGCCGGCTCGCCAATGCGCGCCATTGCTCGGTGGACAGGTCCAGCGTCTGGTTGATGCCGTCCAGCACGACAAAGTCGTTGCCGGCGCCGTGCATCTTGGTGAATTTCAGTTTCATGGCGGCGATGGTAGTGGCGGTTGCGGTCGGTCCGCGGGCAGACAGCACTTCAATATATCGCGGGTTCGCCGGGCGGGCGCCGCTTGAACCGCTTGTGCACCCAGTAGTACTCGGGAATGCGCGGACGGATGCAGTCCTCGAAGAAGGCGTTCATGCGCCGCGTGTCGTCCCACACGCTCTCGCCAGGATAGTCGGTCCAGGCGGGGAGCATGCGCAGCACGTAGCCCTGGTAGTCGGGCAGTTGCTCGGTATAGATCGGCACGACCTTGGCGCCGGTCAGGCGCGCCAGCCGCGACACCGAGGTCAGGGTCAGCGCCGAGGTGGCGAAGAACGGCACGAACTCCGAATCGCGCTCGCCGAAGTCCATGTCGGCGATCAACTGCAGCGCCTCGCCTTTCTTCAGGGTGCGGACCACCTCCCGCACGCTGTCGTTGCGCGAGATCAGGTTCGCGCCGAAGCGTCCGCGCGCCTTCTTCAGGAAGTCGTCGAACATCGGGTTCTTCTGCGTGGTGTACAGCGACGCGCCCGAGCGGCCCACATGGTCGCGCAGGTGCATGGTCAGGCGAACCGACCCGGCCTCGACGCCCGACAGGTGCAGCGTGACCAGAATATGCGGCGTGCCGTCCAGCGCCACCAGGTCGGCCTGGTCGTCGATCTGCACCCAGCGGCGCATCTGCGCCTCGCTGCCCGTCCAGAAAATGCCGCGCTCGGCGAAGCTGCGGAAGACCTCGCGGAACGAGGCGCGTGCCAGCGCCTCGATTTCGGCGTCCGATTTCTCCGGAAAGCACAGCCGCAGATTGGCGCGCACCACATTGCGGCGTCCGCTGGGAATCAGATACAGCACGCTGCCTAGCGCCTCGCCGAAGCGCGCGACAAAGGGATAGGGCAGCTTGCCGAGCACGGTCAGGAGACCGATGCCCAGCCAGGTGAATAGACGGCTCATGGGGTTTCAGTGGCGCCTTGCGCGATCGTTTGCGGCGGCAATTCGGCACCGGCCGGATGCTTGTAGCGGTTGTAGCCCCACAGGTATTGCGTGGGTGCCTCCGCGATCAGCGATTCGATGGTGCGGTTCAGCAGGGTGGCGGCGGCGACCGGGTCCTCGGGCAGCATCTCCTCGATCACCCGCATGTGGGCGACGTAGGTCGAGCCATGCTTGATGCGCTCGGCGAACACCAGGGCGATCGGCGCGTCGCTCAGTTGCTGCAGCCGCTGCACGAGCGTCATGGTGTACGCGGGCTTGCCGAAGAACGGCGCCCACACGCCGTCGCCGCCGGTAGGAACCTGGTCCGGCAGGATGCCGATGGACTCGCCGCGCTTGAGGGCCTTGACCAGCGTGCGCACGCCGCGGGGCGTGGCGGGGGCCATGGTCAGGTTCGGCCGCGTGCGCATTTTTTCGATCCAGTCGCGCAGCCACGGCTGGTGCGGCGGCTTGTACAGCGCGGTGACCCTCTTGCCGCGCTGCGCGTAGGCCTGCGGCAACACTTCGAAGCAGCCCAGGTGCGGCACCAGGATGATCAGCCCCTTGCCCTTGGCCAGCAGCCGGTCCAGTTCGGGCCACGTGTGTTCGGAAAACCCCGCCAGCTTCGCCGTCAGCCGCTTGCGGCTCCAGAAATACGGCATCTCGATGACCATGCGTCCGGTCGAGCGCGCGGCTTCGACGATCATCGCGTCGGTCGCATCGGGAAACGCCTGGCGGAAATTCTCCTTGAGGCGGCGGCCATAGCGGCCGGGCAGGCGCGCCGCCAGCACGCCGAGCCAGCCGCCGACGATCTCGAGCAAGACCAGGGGAACACGGGAGATCAGCCAGGCGAGAAAGGTCATGGAGTCCGACAAGGGCCGGCGCTGGGGGCCGGCGGGTTTTATTTGTCGCGGATTTTGCCGTTATCCAGCCAGGTCCCGAGGCATCGGGCCTTGCCGCGCGCGGGCTGTGCCATGCCGCGTAGCCGCGTATAATACCGCGCATCGCCGAGTTAACTGACAACTTGCGGGGCGATACCGTCCTTTGCGGACGGCCTGAAAATACCGCTAAAGCGTCGCCGCCCGGACTGAAGAGGTTGGCGCGCAATAGCCAACCTGGAGAATAAGTTCGTGGCAAACGACTTCCTGTTCACTTCGGAATCCGTTTCCGAAGGCCATCCCGACAAGGTCGCCGACCAGATCTCGGACGCGGTCCTCGACGCCATCCTGGCCCAGGACAAATACGCCCGCGTCGCCGCGGAAACGCTGTGCAATACCGGCCTGGTGGTGCTGGCCGGCGAAATCACCACGACCGCGAATGTCGATTACATTCAGGTCGCCCGCGACACCATCAAGCGCATCGGCTACGACAATACCGACTACGGCATCGACTACAAGGGTTGTGCCGTGCTCGTCGCCTACGACAAGCAGTCGCCCGATATCGCGCAAGGCGTGGACCGCGCCTCCGACGACTACCTGAACCAGGGCGCCGGCGACCAGGGCCTGATGTTCGGCTACGCCTGCGACGAGACCCCGGAACTGATGCCGTTCCCGATCTACTACTCGCACCGCCTGGTCGAGCGCCAGTCGCAGCTGCGCCGCGACGGCCGCCTGCCCTGGCTGCGTCCCGACGCCAAGTCGCAGGTCACGGTGCGCTATGTCGAGGGCAAGCCGCATAGCGTCGACACGGTGGTGCTGTCGACCCAGCACGCGCCGGACATCAGCCAGGAGCAGATCCGCGAGGCCGTGATCGAGGAGATCATCAAGCCGGTGCTGCCGGCGGCCATGCTCAAGGAGACCAAGTATCTGGTCAACCCGACCGGCCGCTTCGTCATCGGCGGCCCGCAGGGCGACTGCGGCCTGACCGGCCGCAAGATCATCGTCGACACCTACGGCGGCGCGGCGCCGCACGGCGGCGGCGCGTTCTCGGGCAAGGACCCGTCCAAGGTCGACCGCTCGGCGGCCTACGCGGCCCGCTATGTCGCCAAGAACATCGTCGCGGCCGGCCTGGCGCGCCAGTGCCAGGTGCAGGTCAGCTACGCGATTGGCGTGGCCCGTCCCATCAACGTGACGGTCTACACCGAAGGCACCGGCAAGATCTCGGACGAGGCCATCGCCAAGCTGGTGATGGAACACTTCGACCTGCGCCCGAAGGGCATCGTGCAGATGCTGGACCTGCTGCGTCCCATCTACGAGAAGACCGCCGCCTACGGCCACTTCGGCCGCGAGGAGCCAGAATTCTCGTGGGAGGCGACCGACAAGGCCGCCGCGCTGCGCGCCGCCGCCGGTCTGTAACACCCCCCGCGAGGCGAACGGCCGCAAGAGGGTCGGGTCCGAAAGGGCCCGGCCCTTTTTTCATGAGCGCCGCATTCGCGGCGCCCTCCGGGGGGACGTCTTTACGCAATCCACATACGCGCGCGGCGCCTTTTGATGCCGTTTTTAGACGCCCGGTCATATCGTGCAGAGGCTCCGGCGAGGAGCTTTCTCCACTCTTGTGATGACACCGATGACCGTCCGTTCTCCCGTGCCCACGCTGCTCGCGTGGTCCGCCGCCGCCGTGCTCGCTACCGCCGCCGCGCCGGTCCTGGCCCAGTCCGGGCCCGACGCCGGCGCGTCGCCGCACGCGTTCACCGCCAATCTGTCCGTGGTGAGCGACTACCGCTATCGCGGCCTGATGCAGACCAATCGCCGGCCCGCCGTGCAGGGCGGCTTCGACTACAGCCATGCGAGCGGCTTCTACCTGGGCAACTGGAATTCCAGCATCAGCTGGCTTGGAGACAGCCGTGCCGAGGTGTCGGCACCGGCGGAGATGGACTTTTACGGTGGCTTGCGCGCGGCGGCTGGCGACTGGTCCTACGATCTCGGCGTGCTGCAGTACTACTACCCCGGCGATTATCCGGCCGGATATACGCGGCCGCATACCACGGAGCTGTACGCGGGCGTGGGTCACGGGCCCGTCACGCTGAAGGTCTCCTACGCGCCGACGAACCTGTTCGGCTTCGCCGACAGCAAGGGCAGCTGGTATGTCGACCTGACGGCCAACGTGCCGCTCGACGTGTGGGGCCTGACGCTGAACGCGCATGCGGGCTATCAGCGCGTGCCGGTCGCGTCCGCCTCGTATGCGGACTGGAAGATCGGCCTGAGCAAGGACCTCGGCCACCAGTTCACGCTGGCGGTGGCCTATATCGACACCAATGCCGACCGCAGGGTGTACACCAACGCCCGCGGCCGCTACATGGGGCGCGCCACCGCCTGGGCGTCGCTGACCAGGACCTTCTGAGCCCGGGGCCGCCGGGGGCCCGAAAAGCAAAACACCCCGGGGCCGGACGAGGTCCGGCGCCCGGGGTGTGGCCAGCGGGACGGCGCCCGGGCGGGCGCGTCCCGTCCGCGTCATGCCACCCGGACTTCGATCCGGCGCGGCTGCGCGTGCGACTGCTTCGGAATGCGCACGTTCAGCACGCCATCCTTGAGCACCGCCGAGATGGCGTTCGTGTCCAGTTCGCGGCTGAGGGTGAAGACGCGCTTGTAGCGCGCGACCTGAACCTCGGCGTAGACCGGTTCCAGCCCTTCGGGCAGATCGGGGCGGATCTCGCCCTCGACGGTCAGGCTGTCGTGATCGACGCGCACCTGCAGCGCCTCGCGCGACACGCCGGGCAGGTCGGCCAGCAGCGTGATGCCGGTGGCGTCCTCAGACACGTCGACGCGCGGGACCAGGGGCGTGGCCTGGCGGTCGGCCTCGTCGCGCCGGGTGTCCTCACGCTTGCTGTCGTCGCGCTTTGCAATGGCTTGTTCGTTCATGATCCTTCTCCCAAAGAATGCGGAGCGCTTGCTGTCCGATGTCGTGGCTGATTGCCTTGCGTTGTCCGCTTGCGTGTCCATTTACTGCACCGTGATCCGCTTGGCCTGCGCGGCCTCGCGGCGCGCCACCGAGATGCGCAGCACGCCGTCGCGATAGGTGGCCTCGACGCGCGACAGGTCGGCGTCTTCGGGCAGGCTCACCGCGCGGCGGAAGCGGCCGGTGAAGCGTTCGCGCACGTAGACGTTGGTGTCCTGGCGTGCCGGCGCGGTCTGCTGCGCAGCCTGCTGCGAGTCCTGCTGCGATCCACCATCCGCGCCCGCGGCCTGCGTCTCGCCCGCGCCCTGCGCCGTGCGTTCGCCGGCGATACTCAGCACGCCGCGGTCGACGTTGACCTCGAGCGTGGCCGGATCGATGCCGGGTGCGAACGCGTAGACCTCGATGCTGTTCGGCGTGGAGCCGATGTTGACGGCGGGGAAGCTGCCGCGCGCGACCGCGCGGATGCTGCTGGGGGTGGCGAATGCCTGCTGCAGTTCGCGCTGGAGCCGATCGAACTCGGCAAACAGCCCGCCCGGAGCACTGAGCAATGATGTGTACATGGCCGATCTCCTTCCAATGAATCGTCGAACCGTGGCGGCGCCACGCGGCGGCCGCACCCGCTTCGCGCCGCGTCCGGGCCTTCCGCGGGGCGGGGCCGGCTGGCGCTTCGTTTCGAATGTAGGGCTGCCCGCTGCGACTTCAAGAGGTCGCAAATCGAGTCTCGGCAGGGGGTAGAATCCGGGCCATGGCGCGCACCCGCGCGTACCGATACCGCGTACCAGAACCGCTTACCGGCGTGGCGTGCCAACGCCGTCCGCGCCGCTCATGCCGAGGTTGCCCATGAACACCGAATCCACCGCCAGCCGCTCCGCCACCGAGGCCGCAGCCGGGACCGCCGCGGCGGTCGCCGCCGGCGCGCCGACCGCGGCCGCGCCGGCGCCGCTGGACCTGATCCGCCCGCAGCCGTACACCGAGTGGGAGCCGCGCGTCACGGCCGAGACCGCCGCCACGCTGCGCCGCCAGCTCGAGCAGGGCGCGGTGCTGTTCTTCCCCGACCTGCATTTCCGCTTCGCCCCGGGCGAGGAGCGCTTTCTCGACAGCCGCTGGTCCGACGGCAAGAGCAAGAACATCAACCTGCGCGCCAACGACACGGCGGTGCGCGGCGCCATGGGCAGCCCGCAGGACCTGTCCGATCTGTACGCGCTGATCCGGCGCTACGCGCAGCTGAGCGAGTCGCTGGTGCTGACGCTGTTTCCCGAGTACGGCCCGCACATGCAGCGCGCCGGCACGTCGCTGCGCCCGAGCGAGATCGCGGGGCGGCCGGTGAGCTGGCGCAAGGACGATACGCGCCTGCATGTCGATTCGTTTCCCTCCAACCCGCTGCGCGGCCAGCGGCTGCTGCGCGTGTTCCACAATATCGACCCGCAGGCGCCGCGCGTGTGGCGCGTGGGCGAGCCCTTCGGCGATTTCGCGCGCCGCTTCGTGCCGCAGACGCGCGGCATGTGGCCCGGGCAGGCGTGGCTGATGAAGCAGCTGCACATCACCAAGCGCGAGCGCTCGGAGTACGACCATCGCATGCTGCAGCTGCACGACCTGGCCAAGGCCGACCTGGACTATCAGGCCGCGGTGCCGCAGCAGGAATTCCATTTCCCGCCGGGGTCCACCTGGATCGTCTTCAGCGACCAGGTGCTGCACGCGGCGATGCGCGGACGCGCGATGATGGAGCAGACCTTCTACCTCGATCCGAAGGCCATCGCGGATCACACCCACTCGCCCGAAGCCGTGCTCTCGCGCATGCTGGGCCGCCCCATGCTCGCCGACTGAGCGCGGACGCGGCGGCCGCCCCGGGGCGGCCGGGCGGTCCGCCGCACTGGTGATTGCCCGTCGTTTCCAGCCCCCGCCAAAGCGCCTACACTGGTTTTCTCGATAGAACCGGCCACACGCTGCGCGTCCCACGACGCCATGCGCAACAGGCCGGCGCCGGACCCTGGACTGGGCGAGGAGACCAATGGAAACCACCTTCGATTTCGTCGTCATCGGCGCCGGCTCCTCCGGGTGCGCGCTGGCCGGACGGCTTGCCGCGAGCGGCGACGACAGCGTCGCGATCATCGAGGCGGGCGGCAGCGATGACCACGCGCTGGTCACCACGCCCGCGGCCGGCGCGCTGATGCTGCCGCGCGCCGGCAGGCGCAACTACGGCTATCTGACGGCGCCGCAGCCCGGCCTGGACGGCCGCCGCGGCTACCAGCCGCGCGGGCGCGGGCTCGGCGGCAGCTCGTCGCTGAACGCGATGATCTACACACGGGGCACGCCCGGCGACTACGACGGCTGGGCGAGCGGCGGCTGCGACGGCTGGTCCTGGGACGACGTGCTGCCCGTGTTCCGGCGCAGCGAGTGCAACGAACGCGTGGCCGGCCGGGACGACGATCCGCTGCACGGCGGCACCGGCCCGCTGCATGTCTCGGACCTGCGCTCCCCGAACGCCTTCGCGCGGCACTTCATCGAGGCAGCCGTGCAGGCGGGCCTGCCGCCGAACCGCGACTTCAACGGCGAGGTGCAGGAAGGCGTGGGCTGGTATCAGGTGACGCAGCGCGCGGGCGAGCGCTGGAACGCGGCGCGCGCCTATCTGCGCGGCGACGGCACGCTCGCTCCCGACAACCTGCACGTGCTGACCGGCATGCGCGTGCTGCGCGTGCTGTTCGCGCGGCGCCGCGCCACCGGCGTGCTGGTCTGGCGCGACGGGCGGGAGCAGGTGATTCACGCCCGCCGCGAAGTCATCCTGTCGGCCGGCACGATCGGCTCGCCGCAATTGCTGATGGTCTCGGGCGTGGGCCCGGCCCCGCATCTGCGCGAGCACGGCATGGCCCTGGTGCACGAGCTGCCCGGCGTCGGCGCGAATCTGCAGGACCATCTCGATATCGCCCTGCACAAGCGGCTGCCGGCGCAGGCGCGCGCACCGGCGCTGTTCGGCCTGTCGCTGGCGGGCGCGCTGCGGCTGCTGCGCGAGATCGCGCGCTACCGGCGCGCGCGCACGGGCATGCTGACGTCGAATTTCGCCGAGGCGGGCGGCTTCGTCAAAAGCCGCCCGGACCTGGACGAGCCGGACCTGCAGCTGCATTTCGTCGTCGGCATGGCCGACGATCACCTGCGCACGCTGCATCGCGGCCATGGCTATTCCTGCCATGTCTGCGTGCTGCGTCCGCGCAGCCGCGGCATGGTGCGGCTGGCATCGGCCGATCCGCGCCGCGCGCCGCGCATCGATCCCGGCTATCTGAGCGATCCGGCCGACCTGGACGACATGGTGGCCGGCCTGCGCGTCGTGCGCCGGATCTTCGCGCAGCCGGCGCTGGCGGCGTTCGGCGGCGAGACGCTGTGTCCCGGGCATCTGCGCGACGGCATCGAGCGCGACGACACCGAGGCACTGCGCGCACTGGTCCGCGCGCGGGCCGACACCATCTATCACCCGGTCGGTACCTGCCGCATGGGCGTCGATGCGGGCGCCGTGGTCGATCCGCAGCTGCGGGTGCGCGGCGTGCAGGGCCTGCGCGTGGTCGACGCGTCGATCATGCCCACGCTGATCGGGGGCAATACCAACGCGGCCGCCATCATGATCGGCGAGCGCGCCCACGACCTGATCCGCTACGGACCGCGCGTGACCCTGCGGCTCGGCGAGCCGGCGCTGGCCTGAGCGCGCCCTTGCGCGGCGCGGGCTTACCGGGTACTGACCGGGCGGCCACCGGGCGCCCACGGCGCCCCTACACCGGCCACGCGCGCTCGACCAGCCGCCCGAGCGCCGCCGCACCGCCGTCCAGCGTGCCGAACACGCGCCCATGCTGCCGCCCCAGCCGGCTGGCGATAAACGTCTCCGCCACCTCGCCATCGCCATGCGCCAGCAGCAGCGCCGCCTGCGCGGTCAGCACCAGCCCCTGCGCGAAGCGGCGGGCCGCCGTCTCCTGCTCCTCCGGCGCGGCGCGCAGCATGGCCTGCAGCGACGCCAGTTCCGCGCGTACCGCCGCATGGCCGCCGGCGCGCTGGCCGAGATCGTGCAGCAGCCGCATGGCGTCGTCCGGGTTGCGCTGGATGGCGCGCAGCACGTCCAGGCACATGATGTTGCCCGAGCCCTCCCAGATGGAATTGACCGGTGCCTCGCGATAGAAGCGGGCCATGGGGCCTTCCTCGACGTAGCCGTTGCCGCCCCAGACTTCCATCGCCTCGCCGGTGGCCTCCAGCGTGCGCTTGCAGATCCAGAACTTGGCCGCCGGGGTGACGATGCGCTTCCATGCCGCCGCGACCGGATCGGCCGCCTCGCCCTCGGCATGCTCGAAGGCATGGGCCAGTTCCATCGTCAGCAGCGTGGCGGCCTCGCTCTCCAGCGCGAGGTCGGCCAGCACGTTGCGCATCAGCGGCTGGTCCGCCAGCAGGCGGCCGAAGGCCATGCGGTGGCGCGCATGGTGGATCGCCTGCACCAGCGCCGCGCGCAGCAGCGCGGCGCTGCCGATCACGCAGTCCAGCCGGGTATTGGTGGCCATCTCGATGATGGTCGGGATGCCGCGCCCTTCCTCGCCGATCAGGATGCCGGTGGCGCCGCGGAATTCCACCTCGCTGCTGGCGTTGGAGCGGTTGCCGAGCTTGTTCTTCAGGCGCTGGATCTGCACCGCGTTGCGGCTGCCGTCGTCGCGAAAGCGCGGCACGAAGAAGCACGACAGCGGCCCGTCCTCGGCGCCCATGCGCGCCACCACCAGATGCGCGTCGCACATCGGCGCGGAGAAGAACCACTTGTGCCCCGTCAGCGCGTATTCCGCGCCGCGGCCCTCGCCACGCACGGCGCGCGCGACGGTGGTGTTGGCGCGCACATCGGAGCCGCCCTGCTTCTCGGTCATGCCCATGCCGATCAGCACCGAGCGCTTGTCGCGCCAGGGCAGGTCGCGGGGGTCGTGGACGGTGCCATAGAGGCGGGGCTCGAGCTCGGCGAACAGCGACGTTTCGCGGCGCAGCACCGGGATGCTGGCGAAGGTCATGGTGGTGGGGCACAGCGTGCCCGACTCGATCTGCGCCTGCAGGAAGTAGCCGGCGGTGCGCGCGGCCCATGCCCCGGCGCGCGGCTGCGCGAACGGCAGCGCCTGCAGCTGTTCTCCGCGCAGCAGCGACAGCAGCGCGTGCCAGCTGGTGTCGAAGTCCACCCGGTCGACGCGTTCGCCGGTGCGGTCGTGCGTATGCAGCTCGGGTTCGAGCCGGTTGGCCCGCGCGGCCCACGCCATCACTTCCGGCTGGCCGAGCGTCGCGCCGAAGCGGTGCAGCGCGCCGGCATGCCAGCCGCCGCCCAGGCGCTCCAGCGCGCCGCGCAGCGCGGCGTCGATGTCGAAGAGGTTGTAGCCGGACAGGTCCGGCACCTGGTTGAAGACGCGGTGCGTGGCGGGTTGGTCGGCGGGGTCTGCGAAGGATGCGCTGGTCATGGAGTCTCCTTGCCGGGTCTGGTGCCCTGGCTGCATGGTAGGGCAACGGCCGCCTCGCGGGCAGGGTGGTGTGCCCTTGGATGCGCGCCCATGCGGACCAATTTGTGCGCCGGCGTGCCCACGGGCTGCCGATCGTGCGGCGCAGCAAGCCGATTCCTTACGCCGATGCATCGCTGTCGTGCGTCAATCCGTGCTGGCGCGGCGCAGGGGCTTGTGCTTAAATTCACCCCGTTGGATGAAACAGGGGTGCCGTGCGGATGGGCCGCGCGGCTGAGAGAGTCCCTTCGAACCCGATCCGGTTAGTACCGGCGTGGGAAGTTTCATGAAGACCGCACAGTTCTGCCTTCCCAGGCACATGCTTCCGGCGCGGCCACCTTGCACCTCGCGCGCAATCCGGCCCGGACATGCTCCCAGAACTCCTGGTTTCGTCCATCCCCGCAAGAGAGAGGACGACATCCATGGCCCGCAATACCGCAAACCACGCCCCCGCCGCTTCCTTCGAATCGCTCGCCAGCGATCTGGACCAGAAGTTCGCCTATCCCGCATCGAGCAAGACCTATCTGGTCGGCAGCCGCCCGGACATCCGCGCGCCGCTGCGCACCATCCTGCAGACCTCCACGCGCACCGAGCAGGGCGAGATGGCGAATCCGCCGATCCCCGTGTACGACACCTCGGGTCCGTACAGCGACCCCGACGTGCATATCGACCTGAAGGCCGGGCTGGCGCCGGTGCGGGCCAAGTGGATCGAGGAGCGGGGCGACACCGAGGTGCTGCCCGGCCTGTCGTCCGAGTACGGGCGCGACCGCGCCAACGACCCGGCCACCGCCCACCTGCGCTTTGCCCAGCTGACCAATCCGCGCCGCGCCAAGGCGGGCGCGAACGTCTCGCAGATGCACTATGCCCGCCGCGGCATCATCACGCCCGAGATGGAATTCGTGGCGCTGCGCGAATCGCTGAACCTGCAGGCCCTGTACGACAAGCCCGAGTACAAGGCGCTGCTGCGCCAGCATCCCGGCAACGCGCTGGGCGCGGGCCTGCCGCTGCGACCCGAGGACATCACGCCGGAGTTCGTGCGCGCGGAAGTCGCCGCGGGCCGCGCCATCATCCCCGCCAACATCAACCACACGGAACTGGAGCCGATGGCCATCGGCCGCAATTTCCGCGTGAAGATCAACGGCAACCTGGGCAACTCGGCGGTGACGTCGTCGCTGGCCGAGGAAGTCGAGAAGATGGTGTGGTCGATCCGCTGGGGCGCGGACACCATCATGGATCTGTCCACCGGCAAGCACATCCATGAAACCCGGGAATGGATCCTGCGCAATTCGCCGGTGCCCATCGGCACGGTGCCGATCTACCAGGCGCTGGACAAGACCGGCGGCATCGCCGAGGACCTGACGTGGGAGATGTTCCGCGACACGCTGATCGAGCAGGCCGAGCAGGGCGTGGACTACTTCACCATCCACGCCGGCGTGCTGCTGCGCTACGTGCCGCTCACCGCCGACCGCGTCACCGGCATCGTCTCGCGCGGCGGTTCTATCATGGCCAAGTGGTGCCTCGCCCACCACAAGGAAAACTTCCTGTACACGCATTTCGACGAGATCTGCGAAATCATGAAGGCCTACGACGTGTCGTTCAGCCTCGGCGACGGCCTGCGTCCCGGCTGCATCGCCGACTCGAACGACGAGGCGCAGTTCGGCGAGCTGCGCACGCTGGGCGAGCTGACCGCCAAGGCGTGGAAGCACGACGTGCAGGTGATGATCGAAGGTCCGGGCCACGTGCCGCTGCAGCGCATCCAGGCCAACATGGACGAGGAACTGAAGCACTGCTACGAGGCTCCCTTCTATACGCTGGGGCCGCTGGTGACCGATATCGCCCCGGGCTACGACCACATCACCAGCGGCATCGGCGCGGCGAACATCGGCTGGATGGGCACGGCCATGCTGTGCTACGTCACGCCCAAGGAGCACCTGGGCCTGCCGGACAAGGAAGACGTGCGCGAGGGCATCATCACCTACAAGATCGCGGCTCACGCGGCGGACCTGGCCAAGGGCTGGCCCGGCGCGCAGCTGCGCGACAACGCGCTGTCGAAGGCGCGCTTCGAGTTCCGCTGGGAGGACCAGTTCAACCTGGGCCTCGATCCGGAGCGCGCGCGTTCCTTCCACGATGCCACGCTGCCGGCCGAGGGCGCCAAGATCGCGCACTTCTGCTCGATGTGCGGACCCAAGTTCTGCTCGATGAAGATCACGCAGGACGTGCGGGACTACGCCGCCTCGCTCAAGGCCGATCCGGCCCAGGGCATGCAGGAGAAGTCGATCGAGTTCGTCCGGCAGGGCAGCAAGATCTACTCCTGACGCGCACCGCGCAGACGGTCCGCCGCGAGGCGCGGCGGACCGGCGCGGGCCGCCATTTCGAGGGAGCGCAGGCCGGCCTTTGGCGGCGTGGTCGCCGGGGCTGGCACAATCCACCCTATGACACAGCAGTCTTTCGACGTCGCCATTCTCGGCGCAGGCCTGTCGGGGCGCCTTCTGGCCTGGCTCCTTGCCCGCAAGGGCCAGCGCGTGGCGCTGGTGGAGCGGGCCGGGCCGGACGGCAGCGGCGCGGCGGCCCATGTGGCCGCCGCCATGCTGGCTCCGCTGGCCGAATCGGCCATTGCCGAGCGCCGCATCGTAGATCTGGGCATCGCCAGCGTGGACCTGTGGCGGGCGTGGATTCCGCAACTGCCCGAGCCAGTCTTCTTCCAGGAGGACGGCACGCTGGTGGTGTGGCACGCGCGCGACCGCGGCGAAATGTCGATGTTCACCAGCCGCGTGCGCGCGGTGGCGCCGCCCGAACTGGTGGCCGCGCGCATGCGCGCGCTCGATGCCGCGGGCGTCGCGCAGCTGGAGCCTGAACTGGCCGGCCGTTTCCCGCAGGGACTGCTGCTGGCCGGGGAAGGGCAGCTGGACAACCGCGGGGTGCTGCGCGCCCTGCTCAGCTGCGTGGTCGGCCACGGCGTGCATTGCGTCTGGGAAGCCGGGGCGGTCGAGGCCGGCGACCTGCCGCGGCTTGGCGTGCGCGCCGGCGTGGTGGTGGATTGCCGCGGCCTGGGTGCGCGCGCCGCATGGCCCGCGCGGCAGGCCGGCGTCCCCGGCGCGGCCGATGCGCCGCCGGCCTCGGCCCTGCGCGGCCTGCGCGGCGAGGTGGTGCGCGTGCATGCGCCCGACGTGAAGCTGCACCGGCCGGTGCGCATGCTCCATCCGCGCTATCCGATCTATATCGCGCCCAAGCCCAACGACCTGTACGTGATCGGCGCCACCGAACTGGAGAGCGAGGACGATTCGCCGGTCAGCGTGCGCTCCGCGCTGGAGCTGCTGTCGGCCGCGTATTCGCTGCACCCCGCCTTCGGCGAGGCGCGGGTGCTGGAGCTGAACGTGCAGCGGCGGCCGACGCTCCCGGACCACCTGCCGGCCATCCATATCGACCAGGAGGCCCGCATCGTGCGCGTCAACGGCCTGTACCGCCACGGTTTCCTGATCGCCCCCGCGGTCACCGAGGCCGCGTGCGAGGTGGTGCAGGCCCTGCTGGACAACGACCCCGCCGCCCATATGGTGCCCGCCGCCACGCGTTGGCCCGGCATGATCGCGCCGGTGAGCGGCGGTGCCGTCTTGCATTGAGATGAATACCGAGACCATGGAAATCCTGTTGAATGGCCGCCCGCTGACCCTTGCCGATACCGCCACGCTGGCGGAGGCGGTGGCGGCGGCCGACATCCCGCCGCCCTTCGCCGCCGCGCTCAACGGCCAGTTCGTGCCGCGCGCGGCGCACGCGGCGACCCCGCTGGCCGACGGCGATCGGCTGGACCTCGTACAACCCGTGACCGGAGGCTGATCCGATGACATTCCAACCCTCCGATGCAGCGCGCGATCCGTTCGTGCTGTACGGCCAGTCGTTCGATTCGCGGCTGCTGCTGGGCACCGCGCGCTATCCCTCTCTGGCCACGCTGCAGGCGGCGGTCGAGATCTCGCGCCCTGCCATGCTGACGGTGGCGCTGCGCCGCCAGGGCGCGGTGGGCGAGGGCGAGGGCGGCCAGGCGTTCTGGCAGATGCTCAAGCGCCTGAACGTGCCGGTGCTGCCCAATACCGCCGGCTGCATGGCGCCGCAGGAGGCCATCACCACCGCGATGATGGCGCGGGAGGTGTTCGAGACGGACTGGATCAAGCTGGAGGTGGTCGGCGACGACTACACGCTGCAGCCCGATACGCTGAACCTGCCGTCGGTGGCCGAGGTGCTGATCAAGGAAGGCTTCAAGGTGCTGCCGTACTGCACCGAGGACCTGGTGCTGTGCCGCCGCCTGCTGGACGTGGGCTGCCAGGCGCTGATGCCGTGGGCCGCGCCGATCGGCACCGGCAAGGGCGCGGTCAATCCGCACGCGATGCGCGTGCTGCGCGAGCGCCTGCCCGATACGCCGCTGATCGTCGACGCGGGCCTGGGCCTGCCGTCGCACGCGGCCCAGGTACTGGAATGGGGCTACGACGGCGTGCTGCTGAACACCGCGGTCGCGCAGGCCGCCTATCCGGTGCAGATGGCCCGCGCGTTCGCGCAGGCGGTCGAGGCCGGGCGCACCGCGTTCCTCGCCGGTCCGATGCCCGAGCGCGAAATCGCGCAGGCCAGCACGCCGGTGGTCGGCATGCCGTTCTGGCACGCCGAGACGCAGGAGGGCCACGCATGACGCGCCAGCCCGTGCCCGCCGCCGCCGACGCGGCGCTGCACGCCGAAGTGCTGGCCCGCCATGCCGCCACCTTCGGCGCCAACGAGACGCCGTGGCGCGCCTGGCGCCTGCCGGATGCGCCCGCCACCCTGGGCGCGGCCGATGTGCTGCTGCTCGACGGCGAGGCGGACGGCGCGGCGCTGGACCGCGTGGCCGCGGCCGGCGCGACGCTGATCGAGACCGACCGCGAAGGCGGCCAGTGGATCGACACCGTGCGCTCGCCAATGGGCACCTGGGTCTTCGGCGGTGCGGCCGACGGCGACACCCCGCATTCCCCCGCCTTCGTCGCGGTGCTGCTGGCCTGCCTGTCGCTGCATTTCCCCGCGCACGACGCGCTGTGCCTGGCCCGCGCATGGCGTTCGGGCACGCTGGACTGGCCGGACGAATTCGCGCGCTTTCCGCGCGTGCGCCATGCCGCGCTGGTCGCGCCCGAGGCGCGGGCCGAACCGTTCCCGCCGTGCCCGCAGCGCCTCGGCCTCTATGCCGTGCTGCCGAACGCGGACTGGATCGAGCGGGTGGCGCAGTTGGGCATTCCGACGCTGCAGCTGCGCTTCAAGTCGGACGACCCCAACGCGGTGCGCGAGCAGATCGCGCGCGCGGCGCGGGCGGTGCGCGGCACCGGGTCGCGGCTGTTCATCAACGACCACTGGCGCGCCGCGCTCGACTATCACGCCGAGCATGGGCCGGGCAGCGGCATCGACGGCATCCATCTGGGACAGGAGGATCTGGACGAGGCCGACCTGCCCGCGCTGCGCAAGTCCGGGCTGTGGCTGGGCGTATCGACCCACGGCTATGCCGAGATGCTGCGCGTGGCGCCGCTGCGGCCCAGCTATCTGGCATTGGGCGCGATCTTCCCGACTACCACCAAGGTGATGCCGACCGCGCCGCAGGGGTTGGGGCGCTTTCATGCCTATACGCGGCTGATGCGTGGGCAGGTGCCGTCGCTGGTGGGCATTGGGGGCGTCAACGCGGACAATCTGCCGCAGGTGCTGGCCGAAGGCGTGGGCAGCGCGGCGGTGGTGCGGGCGATCACCGAGGCGAGCGACGTGCCGGCCGCGGTGGAGGGTTTGCTGGCGTTGTTTCCGGGGGATGCTGTCGCGGTTTGAATGTCTTGGGGATGGCGGGCTTTCGCCCTCACCCTCACCCCCCCTCTCCCGCTGGCGGGAGAGGGGAGCACACCGTCGGATGTGGAATCGCTGCGGGTTCGCTCCCCTGTCCCGCGCGCGGGACAGGGGCCGGAGGTGAGGGTGACCGCCCGCCATCCTCCCGCCGCCCGCACACCCTACCCCCCGCGCCCCCTCTCCAGAATCTTGTAAAGGTGCGAGCGCGAGATCCGCAGTTGCTCCGCCGCCCGCTTCTTGTTGCCGCCGTGGCGCGCCACGGCCTCCACCACCGCGTCATACGCCAGATCGCGCAACCCGGCGGGGGCGCCCGATATCGCCTCGTCGTCCGGCTGCGCCACCGGCGCCAGCGGAAAATGCCGCCCGGCTTCGGCGGGGGCCGGCAACTCCTCGCCGCGCGCGAAGTCGGCCGCCCGTAGCGCGCGGCCATCGCAGAACACCAGCGCTTCCTCGATCTTCTGCCGCAACTGCCGCACATTGCCCGGCCATGGCCGCTCGGCCAGATGGCGCGCCACCTCCGGCGCGATCGACGGCACCGGCACGCCGTTGCGCTCGCAAAAGCCCCGCACGAAATGGTGCAGCAGTGCCGGAATATCCTCGCGCCGCTGCCGCAGGGCCGGAATGCGCAGCACCACGCCGCTGAGCCGGTAGTACAGGTCCAGCCGGAAGCGCCCGGCGTCGATCAGCGCCTGGATATCGCGATTGGTCGCGGCCACCAGCCGGAACTCCACGCGCCGCGCCTGCCGCGCGCCCAGGCGCTCGACCAGATGGTCCTCCAGCACCCGCAACAGCTTGACCTGCATCTCCATCGGGATATCGGCGACCTCGTCGAGAAACAGCGTGCCGCCGGCCGCCTGTTCGAGCTTGCCGACCTGGCCGTTGCGGTGGCTGCCGGTAAAGGCGCCGCCCACATGGCCGAACAGTTCGGCTTCGATCAACGTGGCCGGCAGCGCGGCCAGGTTCAGGCTGACCAGCGGCTTGCCGTCAAGCGCGCGGCTCGCGCCATGGATGGCGCGCGCCACCAGTTCCTTGCCGGTGCCGCTCTCGCCCAGCACCAGCACCGGCACGTCCAGCCGCGCCACCGTCTCGATCTCGCGCCGCAGCCGCTGCATCGGCGCGCTGTCGCCGATCAGCATGCCGGTGGCACTGTCGCGGCCGCGCAGGCCGTCGAGCTCGCGGCGGTAGTGCGCCACCTGCGAGCGCAGCTCCGTGACCTCGCGGTGCATGCGGGCAATCGCCTCCGGCTCCTTGAACAGGACCTGGCCGATGGCGCCGAGCACCTCGCCATCGCGCACGATGGGAATGCGGTTGACCACGCGCGTGACGCCGTTCATCCGCTGCAACTGGCCGATCTCGGCCTTTCCGCTGGCGGCCACCTGCGCCAGCCGCGAATTGGGAATGACCTGCTCGGCGGGCAGCCCGCGCCCCTCGCCCGGGCGCAGGCCGAGGAATGCCTCGTGGACCGGGCTCATATAGCGCATGCGCCCGTCGCGGTCCGCCACCGTGATGGCCTGGTAGGGGTTGGTGATGAAATGGTCGAGGATGGCCCCGGCAAACGGCACCGCCGCGAGGAAATCGAACAGCGCCGTGCCGTTGCCGGCGGGATGCAGCAGCAGCAGCCGGTGCGCCTCGTCCTCCAGCGCGAGGCCCAGGTAGCCCTGGCCCGCCGCGGACGCGGGCACCTCGAACAGCCGGCCCGCGCCGTCGTCCGCCTTCCCGTTCCCCGCCGCGACGCTCGCGGCGTGCTGCCACGCCGCCACCGCGGCATGGGCGACCGCCGGGTCGGCGCCGGCCCCGCACGCGGCGACCTGGGCGCCGTCGTGCGTCAGCACCACCACGCCGATCCGGGGCGGCACACTCGGTCCGCCGCCCCCATGTGTCGTTGTTGACGACATATCGCTGTCTCCACCGTGGACATTCTTGTGTCCTTGTCGCGGTCACAGTAACAGCCATCGCCGCAAACCTCAATGCCGGCAAGGGTTTGCGGCGTGGCACGGATGGTGCGTTGTGATGGCCCATATCCGAGCGCCCGGTGGGCGCGGACACAACTACATGCAGGAGACAACCCGTGTCGTGGCAGCCCGAAATCGATGAACTGGCCTATCGCAAGCAATTGGCCGCCCGCCTTGGCGGCGAGGAAAAGGTCAAGCGCCACAAGGCGGCCGGCAAGCTGACCGTGCGCGAGCGGATCGACGCGCTGGCCGATGCCGGGAGCTTCCGCGAGGTGGGCGCGCTCAGCGGCAGCGGCCACTACGACAGCAACGGCAAGCTGGTCGATCTGACGCCGTCGAACCTGATCATGGGCCGCGCCCGCGTCGAGGGCCGCCCCGTGGTGCTGGTCGGCGACGACTTCACCGTGCGCGGCGGCGCCAACGACGGCGCGGTCGGCGACAAGCTCATCCATGCCGAGAAGATGGCGCGCGACCTGCGCGTGCCGATGGTGCGGCTGGTGGACGGCACCGGCGGCGGCGGCTCGGTGCGCAATATCGAGACGAAGGGCCATACGCTGATCCCGACCATGAAGGTGTGGCAGCACGTGGTGGAGAACATGTCGGTGGTGCCGGTGGTGTCGCTGGCGTTGGGCTCGGTGGCCGGCATGGGCGCGGCGCGCGTCGCGGCCAGTCACTACTCGCTGATGGTCAAGGGCACCGCGCAACTGTTCAACGCCGGGCCGCCGGTGGTGGCCCGCATCGGCCAGCACCTGGAGAAGAACGAGCTGGGCGGCAGCCATATCCATACGCGCAACGGTGTGGTGGACGACGAGGTGGCCAGCGAGGAAGAGGGCTTCGCGCGCGCGCGCCAGTTCCTGTCCTATCTGCCCAGCTCGGTGCACGAACTGCCGCCGCGGCGCGAACCCACGGACGACCCCGGGCGGCGCGACGAATGGCTGCTGTCGGCCATTCCGCGCGATCCGCGCGCGGTCTACAAGATCCGCCCCATCGTGCAGTCGCTGGTGGACACCGATTCCTTCCTGGAGGTCGGCAAGCACTGGGGCCGTGCCATCGTCACGGGTCTGGCCCGCATCGACGGCTGGCCGGTGGCGGTGGTGGCGAGCGACCCGTACTTCTACGGCGGCGGCTGGGACGGCCCCACCGCGGAGAAATTCACGCGCTTCGTCGACCTGGCGGAGGTCTTCCATCTGCCGGTGGTGAACCTGGTCGATATCGCGGGCTTCCAGATCGGCCTCGAGGCCGAGAAGGCCGGCACCATGCGCTACGGCGTGCGCGCGCTGGCGGCGGTCTACCAGGCCACCGTGCCGTGGTGCTCGATCATCCTGCGCCGCGCCTATGGCGTGGCTGCAGCCGGCCACCAGCACATGGGGCGCTTCAATTTCCGCTACGCCTGGCCCTCCGGCAACTGGGGCTCGCTGCCCATCGAGGGCGGGCTGGAGGTGGCCTACAAGGCCGAGATCGAAGGCGCCGACGATCCGGTGCAAAAGCGCGCCGAGATCGAGCAGCGCGTGCGCAGCCTGACCTCGCCGTTCCGCAGCGCCGAGGCGTTCGTGGTGGAAGACATCATCGATCCGCGGGAGACGCGCTCGCTGCTGTGCGAGTTCGCCAATCTGGCCGCGCCGCTGCGCGAACCGGGCGTGCGCAAGTTCGGCATCCGTCCGTAGCGGACGCTCGGATGCGCCCACGCACGGTACGCATCCGCGCACACATAACAACAGAGGAGACCATCTTGTCCAACCAACACGCCAACCGCTTCATCCGTCGCCCGCGCCATGCGGCCCTTGCCGCCGCCATCGTGGCCGCGGCCGCGCTGGCTCCCTCCGCCAGCGCGCTCGCGCAGGACAACTGGCCGCAGAAGCCCGTCACGATCATCGTGCCGTTTCCCGCCGGCGGCATGACCGACGTGCTGGCGCGCCGCATCGCCAGGGACATGCAGACGCAGTTCAAGCAGTCCTTCGTGGTGGAAAACCGCGCCGGCGCCAGCGGCCAGATCGGCACCGAGATGGCCGCGCGCGCGACGCCGGACGGCTACACGCTGCTGGTCTCGGCCACCCACCATGTGATCAACCCCGCGGTGCGGGCGAAGCTGCCGTACGACGCGGCCAAGGACTTCACGCCGATCGCGCTGCTGGCTACCACCCCCAATCTGCTGGTGGTCAACAACAACGTGCCGGCGTCGAACCTGCCCGAGTTCCTGACCTACGCGAAGAAGCAGAAGGAGGGGCTGTCCTACGGCTCGTCCAGCATCGGGGGCGCGACGCACATGTCCGGAGAACTGCTCAAGCTGATGACCAAGGCGCCCATCGTGCATATCCCGTACAAGGGGGCGACGCCCGCGATGGCCGACCTGCTGGGCGGCCAGATCCCGGCGCTGTTCCATGACGTGATGACGATGGCGCCGCTGGTCAAGGAGGGCAAGGTCAAGGCCATCGGCGTGACCTCGGCCAAGCGCAGCGAGGCGCTGCCCAATGTGCCGACCATCGCGGAGCAGGGCGTGAACGGCTACGAGGCCATCACGTGGATCGGCTTCTACGGCCCGGCGAACCTGCCCAAGGGCATGGTCGAGCGGCTCAACCGCGCCGCGGTGGCCAGCATGAACACCGCGGAGGCGAAGGCCAATCTCGCCGAAAGCGGCACCTCGCCGGGCACCATGACGGCGGACCAGTTCGGCACGTTCGTGCAATCCGAACTCGCGAAATGGAAGCGCGTGGCCACCGAAGCCAACGTCAAGGTGGATTGAGATGGCCAGCCACATGCAACCCGACGCGCTGCTGCAGCTGCTCTCGCCCCGCTCGGTGGCCATCCTCGGCGCCTCGGACAACGCCATCAAGGCGGGCGGCCGGCCCATCGACTACATGCGCCGCCACGGCTTTGCCGGCGGCATCTACCCGGTCAACCCGAACCGCGCGACGATCCAGGGGCTGCCGGCCTTCGCCGAACTGGCCAAGGTGCCCGAGGCGCCCGACGTGGTGGTGATCAGCGTGGCGGGACAGGAGGTGGAGGGCGCCATCGACCAGTGCCTGGCGGTGGGCGCGCGCGCCGCGGTGATCTACTCCTCGGGCTTCGCCGAACTCGGCGAGGAGGGCGCCGCGCAGCAGCGGCGGCTGGTCGAGCGCGCCCGCGCCGGGGGGCTGCGGCTGTTCGGGCCCAACACGCAGGGCGTGGCGAACTTCCGCAGCGGCGCCATCCTGCATTTCTCGACGATGATCAACGAGGCGCCCGGGCTCGACGGCCCGGTGGCCGTGGTCAGCCAGAGCGGCGCCGGCTCGTCCATCGTCTACGGCGGCCTGCGCGGCATGGGCGTGGGCGTGCGCTACATGGTCGCCACCGGCAACGAGGCGGACATCACCGCCGCCGAGATGCTGCGCGCGATCGCGCACGACGACGATATCCGCGTGATGCTGCTGTATATCGAATCGCTGAAGGACCCGGAGGTGCTGGCCGAGGCCGCGCGGCTCGCGCACGAGCGGGACCTGCCGATCCTGGCCGTCAAGGCGGGGCGCACGCGCGCCGGTCAGCTCACCGCCAGCTCGCACACCGGCGCGCTCGCCGGCGAGGACGCGCTGGCCGACGCCTTCCTGCGCCAGCACGGCATCGTGCGCGTGTCCGACTTCCGCGACCTGGCGCAGTACAGCCAGATCTTCCTGGGCGGGCAGCGTCCGCGCGGGCGCAAGGTGGTGGCGATCAGCAATTCGGGCGCGACGTGCGTCCTGGCCGCCGATGCCGCCGAGGAGCGGGGCCTGGCGCTGTGCGAGTTCGACGCCCCGGGTGTCGCCGCGCTGCGCGAGGTGCTGCCGGCCTATGTGTCCGCGCGCAATCCCATCGACATGACCACGGCGCTGCTGGGCCAGCCGCAGATCTACGGCCGCACGCTCGACGCCGTCGCGGCGCAGCGCCAGGCGGACATGATCTTCGTCGGCTTCCCGATTGGCGGCGAAGGCTACGACTTCGACGACTTCTCGGCGCAGACGGGCCGCTTCGCGCAGCAAAGCGGGGTGCCGGTGGCGGTGGCCGCCAACCAGGACTGGGTCGCGCAGGCGTTCCGCAAGCAGGGCGTGCCGGTGTTCGAGAGCGAAGGCGCGGCCATGCGCGCGCTGGGCATGCTGGCGCAGTACACACAGGCGCGCGAGGCCGCGCTGCAAGGCGCGCCGCGTGCGGCCGCCGCGGCCGTCCCGCACGCAGGCGAAGCCCGTGCGCTGGACGAGGTCCACAGCCTCGCGCTGCTGGCCGACGCCGGGCTGCCGGCGGTGGCGCACCGCTGCTGCCGCGACGAGCGCGAGGTCAGGCGGGCGGTGGCGGAGCTGGGCTTTCCGCTGGTGGTCAAGGGCGTGTCGTCCGACCTCACGCACAAGTCCGAGCATGGCCTGGTCCGCCTGAACGTGAACAGCGAGGGCGAGGCGTTGGCGGCCTTTGCCGAGATGGAGGCCATCCTGCACCGGCTGGGCGTGCGCCACGGCGGCGTGCTGCTGGCGCGCCAGCACAAAGGCGCCTTCGAGCTGGCGGTGGGGGCGCATCTGGACGCCATCTACGGTCCGGTGGTGATGGTGGGGCACGGCGGCGTGCTGGTCGAGGCGCTGGACGACGTGCAGTTCCTGCTCGCGCCCTTCACCGTCGCGCAGGCGCGCGAGGCCATCGGCCGGCTGCATATCGCCCGCGCCTTCGGTCCGGTGCGCGGCATGGAGGCGGTCGACGTGGACCGGCTCGCCGCGCTGCTGGTGCGGCTGGGCGACTGGTTCGCGGGTGCGAACGGCCGCGTCGCGTCGGTGGACGCCAACCCGGTGATCGTGCCGCGCGGCGATGCCGCGCCGGTGCTGGTCGATGCCGTGGTGATCGCGCATGGGGAGGCGGCATGAACGCACCGACGAGGACGACGACGCTGCGCCGCGTGCTGGTCGCCAACCGCGGCGCGGTGGCCGCGCGCGTGATCCGCGCGCTCGATGCGCTGGGCATCGAATCGATCGCGGTCTACGCCGACGCCGATGCCGGCCTGCCCTATCTGGCCAGGGCCACGGTCAGCGTGCCGCTGGGCGCGTCCGCGCCGCTGCAGAGCTATCTGGACCAGGACAAGCTGTTGCGCATCGCGCGTGAGCACGGCGCCGACGGCGTGCATCCCGGCTATGGCTTCCTGTCCGAGAACGCCGGCTTCGCGGAACGGGTCGAGGCCGCGGGGCTTTGCTTCATCGGCCCGTCGCCGCACTGGATCCGGCGCCTTGGCCACAAGACCGAGGCGCGCACGCTGATGGCCGCGCACGGCATGCCGATGGCGCGCAGCTCGCCGGTGCTGCCCGACGACATGGACGTGGTGGCGCGCGCGGCGGCCGAGATCGGCTACCCGGTGCTGATCAAGCCGGCCGGCGGGGGCGGCGGCATCGGCATGCTGCCGGTGCACGCGCCCGCGGAGCTGGCCGCGGCCTGGCAGCGCGCGCGCTCGGTCGCGCAGCGCAGCTTCGGCCAGGCCGAGCTCTATCTGGAGCGGCTGGTCGAGCGGCCGCGGCATATCGAATTCCAGGTGCTGGCCGACCGCCATGGCGGCGTGCGCATCCTGTGGGAGCGCGATTGCTCGGTGCAGCGGCGCCACCAGAAGGTCATCGAGGAGGCGCGCGCGCCGGGACTGCCCGACGAGGCGGTGCGCGCCATGGGCGCGGAGCTGGCCACGCTGCTGGGCGGCATCGGCTACGACGTGATCGGCACCGTCGAGATGCTCTACACGCCCGAGACCGGCTTTGCCTTTCTCGAGCTCAATACGCGGCTGCAGGTCGAGCACGCGGTCACCGAGCAGGTCACCGGCATCGACATCGTCGCCGCGCAGATCCGGCTGGCGCGCGGGGAACGCATCGACGCGGTGCTGCCCGCCGAGATTCCCGCGCGCGGCCACGCGATCGAGGCGCGCGTCTATGCCGAGGACCCGGTGCGCTTCCTGCCGTCGCCGGGACCGCTGACGGTGTTCCGCCCGCCCGCGCACGAGGGCGTGCGCGTGGAAACCGGCTATGGCGAAGGCGCCGCCGTCACGTCGTTCTACGACCCGATGCTGGCCAAGGTCATCGCCACCGGCGCCGACCGCGCCGACGCCATCGCGCGCCTGGCCGCGGCGCTGGACGACTTCGCGGTCGCCGGCGTCAAGACCAATATCCCGTTCATCCAGCGCGTGCTGGCGCACGAGGACTTCCGCGCGGGCCGCATCGATACCGCGCTCGCGCAGCGCGTGCTGGCCGCGCCGGCGCCCGCCGACGCCGCCCTTTCCACCATTCCCCATTCCAGAGAGGTTGCCTGATGATCCAGATCGAAGCCGTCGTGAGCGGCCATGTTTGTGCCGTCGATGTCGCGGTTGGCGCTACCATTGCGGCCGGCGACGCCGTGATGATGATCGAATCGATGAAGATGGAGATTCCGCTGGAATCCGAGCACGCGGGCGTCGTCAAAGCCATCCTGGTCCAGCCCGGCGACGCCGTGGCCGAGGGCCAGGTCGTCATGGAACTAGTCTGAGGACTTCACTGAGGAAGCGGTTTTGGACAGCAGCGCGCAGTTTCAACCCGAGATCGTCCCGGCCGCGCCGGGCACCCCCGAGCGGCCCTATTTCGGCATCGACGTGCCGCTGATGCGCCATCTCGGCCTGCAGCCGGTGCATATGGAGGAGGGCCTGTGCCGCACGCGGCTGCCGGCCAATCCCGCGCTGGTCAACAGCCGCGGCGATGTGCACGGCGGCACGCTGATGGCCACGCTGGACTTCACGCTCAGCGGCGCGGCGCGCTCGCATGCGCCGCTGGAAACGGGCGTGATCACCATCGACATGTCCACGCATTTCCTGGCCGCCGCGCGCGGCGAGCTGACGCTGGAGTCGCGCTGCCTGCGCCGCGGCGCGCGCATCGCCTTCTGCGAGGCCGAAGTGAAGGACGCCAGCGGCACCGTGGTCTGCGTGGCGCGCGCGGCGTTCAAGCTGGTGCCGCTGTCGGCCGGCGGCAACTGAGTCGGGCCGGCCCGCGGCCGGAATCTCAGCCCAGCGTGCGTGGGGCGTGGGCGTGGTTCAGGGGGCCGTTGCCGGCGCCAAGCCGCAGCCCCGCGCCGGCGGCGATAGCCCTGGCCACATAGTCCAGCGCCCCTTCGACCGCGTCTTCCAGCGCCTGGCCGCGCGCCAGACCCGCCGCGGTGGCGGCCGCCAGCGTGCAGCCGGTGCCGTGCAGGTTGCGCGTATCGATGCGCGGATGCGTGAAGATGCGCGTGCGGCCGTCGCGCAGCATCAGCAGGTCTTCCAGCGCCGCTTCTTCCAGATGCCCGCCCTTGAGCAGCACGGCCGGGCAACCCAGCGCGATCAGCGCCCGCGCGGCGTCGGCCATCTCGGCGCGGCGCGTGATGGGCCGCCCCAGCAGATAGGACGCCTCGGGCAGGTTGGGCGTGACGAGGATCGCGCGCGGAAACAGCTGCTCGACCATGGCGCGCGCGGTGGCGTCGTCCGACAGCGTGGCGCCGGAGGTGGCCACCATCACCGGGTCCACCACGAGCTTGCGCAGGCCGTGCCGGTCCACCGCGTCGGCCACCGCCTGCACGATGGCGGCCGTGCCGAGCATGCCCGTCTTGGCGGCATCCACGCCGATGTCGCCGGCCACCGCGTCGATCTGCGCTGCCACCATGTCGGCCGGAATGGCATGCACGCCGGTCACCCCGAGCGTGTTCTGCGCGGTGATCGCGGTGATCGCGCTCATGCCGAAGCAGCCCAGCGCGGCGAAAGTCTTCAGGTCGGCCTGGATGCCGGCGCCTCCTCCCGAGTCCGAGCCGGCGATGGTGAGCGTGCGAGGTGGAGTGGCGGTCATGTCAGGAGCGGGATGCCGGCAAGGGGCGGTCGTATGCGGTGATTCCCGGGGCGATCCAGGGACCGATCCGGGGAAATGGCGGGTAAAACAAATCGTCGCGCGCTGTTGAGTCTGCTCGCGGGGCGGGTACAATACCGCCACTCCGAGGAGCGTTGCAACGGTTGGGCGCAGTGCCGGCGGGTCCTTCGACAGCAAGGGCCGCACGCCGACAGCCGCAAGGGCTGCATTGTGCCATCCGCCAGGCTCGGACTGTTTCAACGGCGCTCGCTGATCCGTGGTTCGCACGGTGGCGAGTCGACCCCTGTCCGCGTCGCGCCTTGTCCCTGCATCGATGCCCCGCATCCGATCCAGGCGCCTGGCCGCGAAGTGCGCGTCCTCCCGACCCGTCATCTGCGCCCACTCTTCACCGGAGTGACTCATGAACGCAGTGACAGACATCAAGAACGACTTCCTCGTGGCCGACATCGGCCTCGCCGCCTGGGGCCGCAAGGAAATCGCCATCGCGGAAACCGAAATGCCCGGCCTGATGGCCATCCGCGACGAATTCGCCGCGACCCAGCCGCTCAAGGGCGCCCGCATTGCCGGCTCGCTCCATATGACGATCCAGACCGCCGTGCTGATCGAGACGCTCAAGGCGCTCGGCGCCGACGTGCGCTGGGCCTCGTGCAACATCTTCTCGACCCAGGACCACGCCGCCGCGGCGATCGCCGCCAGCGGCACGCCGGTGTTCGCCTTCAAGGGCGAATCGCTGAAGGAATACTGGGACTTCACGCACCGCATCTTCGACTGGGCCGACGGCGGCACGCCCAACATGATCCTGGACGACGGCGGCGACGCGACGCTGCTGCTGCACCTGGGCGCCCGCGCCGAGAAGGACATCTCGGTGATCGGCAACCCGACCAGCGAGGAAGAGACGTTCCTGTTCGCGGCCATCAAGGAAAAGCTGGCCAAGGACAAGACCTGGTACAGCCGCAACCTCGAAGCGATCCGGGGCGTGACCGAGGAAACCACCACGGGCGTGCACCGCCTGTACCAGATGGCCCAGCGCGGCGAGCTGCGCTTCCCGGCCATCAACGTCAACGACTCGGTGACAAAGAGCAAGTTCGACAACCTGTACGGCTGCCGCGAATCGCTGGTGGACGGCATCAAGCGCGCCACCGACGTGATGATCGCCGGCAAGGTCGCGCTGGTCTGCGGCTACGGCGACGTGGGCAAGGGCAGCGCCCAGGCCCTGCGCGCGCTGTCGGCGCAGGTGTGGGTCACCGAAGTGGATCCGATCTGCGCGCTGCAGGCGGCGATGGAAGGCTACCGCGTGGTGACGATGGACTATGCGGCCGACAAGGCCGACATCTTCGTGACCTGCACCGGCAACTACCATGTGATCACGCACGACCACATGGCCAGGATGAAGGACCAGGCCATCGTCTGCAATATCGGCCACTTCGACAACGAGATCGATATCGCCTCGCTCGAGAAGTACCAGTGGGACGAGATCAAGCCGCAGGTCGACCACGTGATCTTCCCCGACGGCAAGAAGATCATCCTGCTGGCCAAGGGCCGCCTGGTGAACCTGGGCTGCGCCACCGGCCACCCGTCTTACGTGATGAGCAGCTCGTTCGCCAACCAGACCATCGCCCAGATCGAGCTGTGGCAGGAACGCGATAGCGGCAAGTATCCGGTCGGCGTCTACGTGCTGCCCAAGCACCTGGACGAGAAGGTCGCGCGCCTGCAGCTGAAGAAGCTGAACGCGCAGCTGACCGAGCTGACCGACGAGCAGGCCGCGTATATCGGGGTGAAGAAGGAAGGTCCGTACAAGGCGGATCATTACCGGTATTGATTTGTTGCTCGCGGGGGCTGGCGTCGTTGGCTCCTGCGGGCGGTCACCCTCACCCCCGCCCCTCTCGCGCTGGCGGGAGAGGGGAGAACACCGCAGGCGTTGCCAACACCGGTGGTTTGCTCCCCTCTCCCGCGCGGGACAGGGGCCGGGGGTGAGGGTGACCGCCAGCCAGTGCCACCTGTTTGAAGACACCACCAAGGAGCCCTCATGAGACTGCTGATCGTCTGGGTCATCAACGCCGTATCGCTGTTCGTGCTGCCCTATATCGTCTCGTCGATCCAGATCAGGAGCTTCGGCGCGGCGATGATCGCGGCGCTGGTGCTGGGACTGGTCAATACGCTGATCCGGCCTATCCTTGTCATCCTGACGCTGCCCGTCACGCTGCTGACGCTGGGCCTGTTTATCTTCGTGATCAACGCCCTGCTGTTCCTGTTCGTCGGCAACCTGCTGGCGGGCTTCACGGTGGACGGCTTCTGGGCGGCGCTGCTCGGCTCCATCCTGTACAGCGTGATTTCCTGGCTCCTGTCCAGCCTGCTGCTGGGCGAGCGCTCCGCCGCCTGAGGCGGTTCGCCGGCCCGTCGTGGCCACTATCCAAGCGCCGCCGCGAGGCGGCGCCTTCATCATGCAAGAGCGCTATTTCAGCTTCGAGTTTTTCCCGCCCAAGACCGCCGAGGGCACCGAAAAGCTGCGCAACACGCGCGCGCAGCTCGCTACGCTGCGTCCCAAGTACATCTCCGTGACGTTCGGCGCGGGCGGCACCACGCAACAGGGCACCCTCGACACCGTGCTGGAAATCCAGCGCGAGGGCATCGAGGCGGCGCCGCACCTGTCGTGCGTGGGTTCCACGCGCGAGGGCATCCGCCAGATCCTCGCCACCTACAAGGACAACGGCATCCGCCATATCGTCGCGCTGCGCGGCGACATGCCGTCCGGCATGGGCGAGATCGGCGAATTCCGCTACGCCAACGAGCTCGTCGAATTCATCCGCGCCGAAACGGGCGACTGGTTCCATATCGAGGTGGCGGCCTACCCGGAATACCACCCGCAGGCGAAGTCGCCGCGCCACGATCTGGAGAACTTCGTGCGCAAGGTCAACGCCGGCGCCGACTCCGCGATCACGCAGTACTTCTTCAATCCCGATGCGTATTTCCGCTTCGTCGACGATGCGCGCGCGCTGGGCGTCGAGGTGCCGATCGTGCCGGGCATCATGCCCATCACGAACTATTCGCAGCTGATGCGCTTCTCCGAGATGTGCGGCGCCGAGGTGCCGCGCTGGGTGGCCAAGCGCCTGGAGGGCTTCGGCGATGACCGCGAATCGATCCGCGCGTTCGGGCTGGACGTGGTCACCGCGCTGTGCGAGCGGCTGCTGTCGGCCGGCGTGCCGGGCCTGCATTTCTACACGCTCAACGCAGCCGGCGCGACCAAGGCGATCTGGCAGCGGCTGAAGCTGTAAGCGGCGGGCCGGCGTCCTTGGGCGCCGTTTGGTGCCATGGCTTCGCGGTGTCATACTGCGGGCCATGGTCACCGCGACGTTTCGTTTCTATCAGGAACTGAACGACTTTCTCGCGCCCGCCATGCGCGGCAGGGATTGCACCTGCCCCTGCGCCCGCGCCGCCACGGTCAAGCACATGATCGAGGCGCTGGGCGTGCCGCACACCGAGGTCGAGCTGATTCTCGTCAACGGCGAATCGACCGGTTTCGGCCGCCTGCTAGCCGACGGCGACCGCGTCTCGGTCTATCCCAAGTTCGAAGCGCTGGACATCACGCCGTTGCTGCGCGTGCGCGAGGCCCCGCTGCGCGTCACGCGCTTCGTCGCCGACGCGCATCTGGGCGGCCTGGCCCACGTGCTGCGGATGACCGGCTACGACACCCTGTACGACAACCACTACGAAGACAGCGAGATCGAGCGCATCGCCGCGCGCGAGGGCCGCGTGGTGCTGACGCGGGACCGCGAGCTGCTCAAGCGGGGCGGCATCACGCACGGTTGCTATGTGCGGGCGCTCAAGCCCCAGCGGCAGCTGTTCGAGATCTTCGACCGGCTCGACCTGCACCGCCAGGCGCGGCCCTTCACGCTGTGCCTGGACTGCAATGCGCCGCTGCGCGCGATCGGCAAGGACGCGGTGCTGGCGCGGCTGCCGCCCGCCGTGCGCGAGCGGCACGAGCGCTTTTCCACCTGCGATGTGTGCGAGCGCGTCTTTTGGGAGGGCTCGCACTGGCGCCGCATGCGGGCGCTGGTCGATGCATTGACCGGACCGCGTGGCGGTGCGGACTGAGGTCCGCGTCGGGCGCCGTCTTCAGAACGCGCCGGCCTCGGTCACCATCCAGTCCATCGGCACATCGTGCGGCTCGGCGGCAAGCGCCACGCGGCAGGCTTCGTAGCCGATGCCGATCGCCAGCGGCCGCGCCGGGCCCTGGGCCAGCGCGGCCAGCGTGCGGTCATAGAAGCCGCCGCCGTAACCCAGGCGGAACTTCCCGGCGCTGAAACCGACACAGGGAATCAGCAGGGCATCGGGCGTGGCTGCCGCGGCATCGGCCGGAACCGGGATGCCGTAGCGGCCTTCGCGCATCGGCGCGCCGGGCTCCCAGCGGTGGAAGTCCAGCGGCGCGCCGGGGCGGCTGACCGAGGGCAGCGCGGCGCTGCGCAGTGGCGACGCGGCCAGCCAGCGCGTCATCGCGGCGCGCGCATCGAACTCCTGCTGGATCGGCCAGTAGAAGCCCAGGCAATGGATGGTCAGGCGGTCCAGCAGTTCGGCCAGCGCCGCCTCGAGGCGGGCATCGGCCTCGGCGCGGCCGGGCAGCGTGGCGCGGCGCGCGAGCAGCGCCTTGCGCAGCGCGTGGCGTGCCTCGGGGTCCGGCGCTGGCGCGGTGCCGCCGGGGCCGGCGTTGCCGTCGGCCGGAATAGGGCCCGGAATATCGGTGAATTGCGGCATTTTCACGTATCACGTGCGTGGGATAATGGCCGCGACATATTGGTTATCAAGCGTAGCGGCGGGCACATCGAGCCGGTCCAGGCCGAGGCGCGACAACAAGGAACAGTACATGCCCAAGGGAGTATATCTGCAGCGTGCAGCGCAGATCGCATTGACTACGCTGGCCTGCGCGTGGCTCGCCACGCCGGCCCACGCGCAGAAAGCAATCAAGGTCCAGTCCCAGGCGACCGTCATCCCCAGCTCGCCCGACGATGCCTTCCTCGCGCTGCGCGAGGCGGCGCGCCGCAACGACGTGGAGCGCGCCTACGCCATCTCCGCCACGCTGGTCGACTACCCCATTCCCTCCTACGTCGAGTATTTCCGCATCAAGCCGCAGTTGTTCGACGCCAGCGGCCTCGCCCGCGTCGATGCGCCGGACGACCAGGTGCGGGCGTTCCTGCGCCGCTACGACGGCGAGGCCATCGCCGACCGCATGCGCAACGACTGGCTGCTGGTGCTGGGCAAGCGCCGCGACTGGGCCCAGTTCGACGCCGAATATCCGCGCTTCGCGCTGAAGGACGACACGCAGGTGGCCTGCTACGCGCTGCTGTCGCGCGCGCTCAAGGGCGAGAACGTGGCGGCCGACGCGCGCGCCACGCTGGTCGATCCGAAGTACTACGGCGAGGGCTGCATCGACCTGATCGGCTATCTGGTGCAAAGCCGCCAGATCACGCGCGGCGACGTCGCCTTCCAGGCACGGCTGGCGCTGGAGCAGAACCTGTCGACCGTGGCCGGCCGCATCGCCGCCACGGCGCCCGACATGCGCGCCGACGGCGACATGCTGGCCACCGTCGTCAAGATGGCCCGCAGCGACCCGTCGCAGGCCGCCGCCTACCTGAACGCCAGCGGCTCGGTGCTGCCGCGCGAGGAGCAGGGCGCGGCGTGGGGCGTGGTCGGCCAGTACGCCGCCAAGAAGCTGTTGCCCGATGCGGCCGGCTACTTCCGCCGCCAGCTCGAACTGGGCGGCAACAACTGGCTCTCGACCGAGACCCAGGAGTGGCGCGTGCGCGCGCTGCTGCGCCAGGGCGACTGGAAGTCGATCCAGCAGGCGGTCGAGGCGATGCCGCCGGAGCTGCGCGCCAAGGATGCGGCCTGGACCTACTGGCTGGGCCGCGCGCTCAAGGCCGACGGCCGCGACAAGGAGGCGCAGCAGCAGTTCGAGTCCATCGCGACGCAGTTCAATTTCTACGGGCAGCTGGCCACCGAGGAACTGGGCAACCGCATCACGCTGCCGGCGCGCACCGTCGTCAGCGATGCCGAGGCGAACGCCATGCGCACCCGCGCCGGCTTCCAGCGCGCGCGCAAGTTCTACGACATGAACCTGCGCTTCGAGGGCAACCGCGAATGGAACTGGACGCTGCGCGGCATGAGCGACCGCGAGCTGCTGGCCGCCGCCGAATTCGCGCGCCGCACCGAACTGCTGGACCGCGCCGTCAACTCGGCGGACCGCACCCGCGTCGAGCACGACTTCGCGCTGCGCTTCCTGATGCCGTACCGCGACCTGATGCAGCGCGCCACCGATGAGCAGGGCCTGGACATGGCCTGGACCTACGGCCTGATCCGCCAGGAGTCGCGCTTCATCATGAACGCCCGCTCGTCCGCCGGCGCGCAGGGGCTGATGCAGGTGATGCCCGCCACCGCGAAGTTCGTCGCCCGCAAGATCGGCATGACCGACTTCTCGCCGTCGATGATGAGCGACCCGCAGGTCAACATCCAGCTCGGCACCAGCTACATGAACATGGTGCTGACCGACCTGGAGAGCTCGCAGACGCTGGCCTCGGCGGCCTACAACGCCGGGCCGGGCCGTCCCAAGAGCTGGCGCTCGACGCTGTCGCGGCCGGTGGAGGGCGCGATCTTCGCGGAGACCATCCCGTTTACGGAGACGCGGAACTACGTCAAGAATGTGCTTTCGAACGCTACGTACTATGCTGCTCTGATCAACGGTCATCCGCAGTCGCTGAAGGCACGGCTCGGTACGGTGGCGCCGTCGCAGGTGACCACCACCAGCCTGCCGTAACGGAAGGGAGCGCCGCCCGCGCGGCGGCGCCTGCGCGGCGACAGCGTTGGCACAGCTTCGTCCGGAGGTAGTCATGCATACCAGCAACGTGCTGTTGATCGGCGGCGCCGGCTTCATCGGCAGCCATATCGTCGCCAAGCTCGCCGCCGTGGCTGGCGCCTCGGCGCCGCCGCTGGAACCGGGCACCATCACCGAGCCACCCCTCGATCCGCAACGGATCATCGTGGCCACCCGCAACGAAGACCACGCGCGCGACATGCTGGCCCTGCCGCGCGTGGAGGTGCTGGTGCTCGATACGGCCGACGACGCCGCGCTCGATGCGGCCATCGGCCAACTCGGCCTGGAAGGCATCGTGGTCAATCTCGTCGGCGTGCTCCACGGCGAGCGCGCCAACCCTTATGGCGCCGCCTTTGCCGCCGCCCATGTCGACCTGCCCACCCGTCTCGTCGCCTCCATGCGGCGCACGGGCGTCCGGCGCCTGCTGCATATGAGCGCGCTCGGCGCGGACAGCGCCGGCCCGTCGATGTATCTGCGCAGCAAGGGCGACGGCGAACGCGTGGTGCGCGACAGCGGCCTGGACTGGACCATCTTCCGCCCATCGGTGGTGTTCGGCCCGGACGACCACTTCCTGAAAATGTTCGCGCAGATGCAGCAGCTGGCGCCGATGGTGCCGCTGGCCAGCGCCCATGCGCGTTTCCAGCCGATCTTCGTGCAGGACGTGGCGCAGGCCTTCGTCAACGCGATGGCCACGCCGGCCACCATCGGGCGCGCCTACGATCTGGGCGGCCCGCAGGTGTACACCCTCGAGGAACTGGTCCGCTTCGCCGGCCGCGCCTCGGGCCATCCGCGCCCGGTGGTCGCCCTGCCCGAGGGCATGGGACGCTTCCAGGCCGCGGTGCTGGAGCATCTGCCCGGCGCGCCGCTGCTGACGCGGGACAATCTCGATTCGATGCGCGTCGATGCCGTGCTGGACGGCCCCATCGCCCCGGAGCTGGGCATCCACCCGGCCAGCGTCGAAGCGGTGATGACGGACGCCTTCGGCACCGGCGCGCGCGAGGCGCGCATGCGCACGCTGCGAGGCAGCGTGCATCGCTGATTCGTAGTCTCTCCGGCGCCGCCCATGTGATGCGGATTCACATGGCTTGCCAGTCCAATTCGTTTGGACCGCCGTGCGCCGCTGGCTACAATGAGCGGCTTCCCAGGCACGTTACGTCCGGCCCGCCCAGAGGCCGGACGGTGCCGTGAACCGGCCTGTGCCAGGCCCCGCCTCCCAAGGAATCCGCGATGAAGCTAGTGATCGGCAACAAGAATTACTCCTCCTGGTCGCTGCGGCCGTGGCTGCTGCTCACCCAGGCCGGCATCCCGTTCGAGGAGATCAACGTCCGCCTGTTCCATGAGGGCTTCGCCGCGGAGATCGCGCGCTACTCGCCAGCCGGCAAGGTGCCGGTGCTGGTGGACGGCGACGTGACGGTGTGGGATTCCCTGGCCATCTGCGAATACGTCGCCGAACGCTTTCCCGAGCGCCAGCTGTGGCCGGCCGACCGCGCGGCGCGCGCTTATGCCCGCGCCATCTGCGCGGAGATGCATTCCGGCTTCGGCGACCTGCGCAGCCAGATGCCGATGAATGTCACGGCCGTGCTGCCCGGCATGGGCTGGAACGTCGCGGTGCAGCGCGACGTGGACCGCGTAGCACGCATCTGGACCGATGCGCGCGAGCGCCACGGCGCGGGCGGCCCCTTCCTGTTCGGCCAGTTCTCGATCGCGGATGCCTTCTACGCGCCGGTGGTCAGCCGCTTCGCCACCTACGGGGTGCACCTGCCGGACGCCGCCAAGCCCTATGCGGACTTCATCCTGTCGCTGCCGTCCATGCAGCAGTGGGTGGAGGCCGCGCGCGCCGAGCGCGACTTCGTGGCGGCCGACGAGCCGTACCGCACGGCGCCGGACTGGGACGCCGCGTCGGGGACCGTGCGCTGAGCATGGCCATGCGCATCTACGCCGTCGGCGGCGCCATCCGCGACCAGCTGCTCGGCAAGCCGAGCCAGGATCGCGACTACGTGGTGGTCGGCGCCACGCCGGCGCAGATGGAGGCGGCCGGCTACATGCCGGTGGGCAAGGACTTCCCGGTCTTCCTGCATCCGCGCACCCGCGAGGAATACGCGCTGGCGCGCACCGAGCGCAAGACCGCGGCAGGCTACAAGGGCTTTTCCTTCTACTGCTCGCCCGACGTCACGCTGGAAGACGACCTGGTGCGCCGCGACCTGACCATCAATGCGATGGCGCAGGCGTTGGACGACGATGGCGCGCTCACCGGTCCCGTCATCGATCCGCACGGCGGCCAGCGCGACCTGGCCGCGCGGGTGTTCCGCCATGTCTCCGAAGCCTTTGCCGAGGACCCGGTGCGCATCCTGCGCCTGGCGCGCTTTGCGGCGCGCTTTCACGATTTCGGCGTGGCGCCGGACACCATGGCGCTGATGCGCGGCATGGTGCAGGCCGGCGAGGTCGACGCGCTGGTGCCCGAGCGCGTGTGGCAGGAACTGGCCCGCGGCCTGATGGAGGCACGGCCGTCGCGCATGTTCGAGGTCTTGCGCGAATGCGGCGCGCTGGCGCGGCTGATGCCCGAGCTGGACCGGCTGTGGGGCGTGCCGCAGCGCGCCGAATACCACCCCGAAGTGGACACCGGCGTGCACGTGATGATGGTGCTCGACACCGCCGCCGCGATGGGCTGGCCGCTGACCGTGCGCTTCGCGGCGCTGGTGCACGACCTGGGCAAAGGCACCACGCCCGCCGACGTGCTGCCGCGCCATATCGGCCACGAGCAGCGCAGCGTGCAGTTGCTGGAGGAGGTGTGCAGGCGCCTGCGCGTGCCCAACGACTGCCGCGATCTCGCGGTAGTGGTGGCGCGCGAGCACGGCAATATCCACCGCTGCGGCGAATTCGGCGCAGCGGCGCTGACGCGGCTGCTGGAGCGCTGCGATGCGCTGCGCAAGCCGGACCGCTTCCGCGAGGCGCTGCAGGCGTGCGAGGCCGATGCGCGCGGGCGCCTGGGCTTCGAGCAGCGCGACTATCCGCAGGCCGCGCGCCTGCTCGCCGCCCGCGAGGCGGCCGCGGGTATCGATGCGGGCGCCATCGCCCGCGCATGCGCGGACCAGCCGGAGCGCATCCGCGAGCGCGTGCATGCCGCGCGGGTGGCGGCGGTCGAGGCGCTGCTGGCGACCGGCTCCGGCGGCGGCTAGCGGCCCGTGCGGCCGATCGGCAAAACCGGCGCCGCAAACCTAAAGCAGCGATTTCCTTGGCCGGGACACTGCGCACGACGTGACACGCCCGGTGCCACGCCTTGCGCCGCACCGGCTGTGGATTCCGACCATGGACCTGGCCTTTGGCGCATCCTCTTCCGCCGGAGACCCGCCCATGTTCGCCATCGCCCCTGCGCCACGCGGCGCCAGCACCCCGCAGCCCACGCCTTCCATGCCTGACCCGGTGTCGGGCGCGCCCGCGGGAACGCCTGCCGACGCGGTGCCCGAAACCGCTCCGGCGCCTTCGCCGGTTCTCAGCCTCGACGCGCTGCCCACCGAAGTGCTGGCCCACATCGTCGGCTACCTGCCGCCCGATGCGCGGCACGCGCTCGTGCGCGCCGGCCGGCAGATGCACGAGCACGTGTCGCGCGAAGTCCGGCGTAGCCGGCTCGTCGAAAGGATCGCGCGGGCGACGACCTTGTCGACGCTGCGCGATGCCATGCGGGATGTCGCGCACCCGCTGCTGTCGGACGAGCAGCGCGCCCACAGCCTCGAGCAGCTCGCGGCGCGGCTGCCGTCGGTGCAGCCACGCGCAGCGGCCGCGGCGCTCCTTCTTGCCGGCATCGGGCGCCTGCCGTTGACGCTGCGCGCCGAGCCCTTGATCCGGCTGATGCAGGGCATGTCGCTGAACGGGACACTGGACGCGTGGGACGGCTTGCGGGACCGCATCGCCGACGCCATCAGGGCGTTGCCGCCCGCGCTGCAGACCGGGCCCCTTGGCGTGTATCTGGACCTGATGCCGGTGGGCGAACTCGATCCGGTGGCGGCCGTGGCTTGGACCGAGCACACGCTCGTCCTGCCCGAACGCGGGCGCGGCGGGCTGCTCGCGTCGCTGGTGGCAAGCCGGTCCGTGTTCGATGGGCCCGCGCCGGCCGAAACGGATGCCCGCCTGCTGTCCATCGTGGCCGCCTTGCCCAGCGCCGAGCGCGTGCCCGTGCTGTGCGCCCTGGCGGCGCACTTCGGCCGGCTGATGCAGCGCGCTGTCGGCGTCAGCGGCCAGGGCGGCGAGGGCGGCGAGGGCGGCGAGGGCGGCGAAAGCGGCGATCAGACGCTGCCTCGCTGGCTGGCGGTGCTGGAGGCCGCCGAGCGCCTGCCGGTGGAGGGGGAAACCCTCGTGCTGGCCCAACTGGCGGGGGAACTGGGCCGGCACGCCGCGGCCGGCGACACGTGCTGGGATCGTCTGTGGAACAGCGGCGGGGCCAGGACGCGCAGCCCCGAGCAGGCCGCGACCTGGCTGGCCAAGCTGGCGCGCCACGCCAGCGCGGAGACCATCCGCGAGGAACGGTGGACGCGCGTGTTGACGGGCATCGAGGGTCTGCCCCCGGCCTGCCAGGCGGCGCCGCTGCGGGGGCTGGCGCGCTCGCTGCGCGCGGTGCCCGCCGACGACGCCTGCAACGCGCGCTGGGCATCCCTGCTGCAACGGGCGCCGGCGCTGCCATCGCTCGCCCGCGCCCGACTGCTGCAGATGCTGGCGACGGTGCTGGTGGCACGCCAGTCTGCCAATGACGACGATCGCTGGACCGCCCTCGGGGCCTGTGCACAAACGCTGGCGCCTCGGGAACAGGCGCTGCTGCTGGTGGAGTTCATGTCGGATGCCGTCGCGGCCGAAGGACTGTGGGGCTCGCACCTGCGCACGTATCCCTCGCTGTCCGATGGGCAGCGCGCCGAAGCGCTGGCGGCGCTGGCATTCAGGCTGCGCCTGCTGCCGTATCCCGGGCGTCGCACCGTCGCCTGCAACGACATGCTGCGCGCGATCGCCGCGCTGCCGCTCCCGCTCCAGGTGGCGCCGGGCCTTGCGCTGGCGCGTGCCGGCGCGGCCGTCCACCTCGCCGCGCACGACCCCGGCAGCGCGCGCGGCATGGGCGCGATGCTGGCGCGCTGGCCGTCGGCGCAGCGCCTGCAATGGCTGCAGGCGGCCGCCTCGGCCGTGGACGATGTCCATGCCGCGCTCTGGCTGGTGGATTGCCTTGAAGCGGTGCCCGCCTGGATGCGGGCCGGGCCGCTGGCCGTGCTCGCCAACTGGGGAGCGCACTACGCCAGATGCTCCGCCGATCTCGCGCGCGGCCTCTGGATCGGCCTGGTGGTGGCGGGCGGGGCGGTTCCCGCCCGCCATCGCGCCCCGATGCTGCCGGCGATGCAGGAACTGCTGGCGCGGCTGAAGGACACGCTCGGCGCGCATGGCCGGCGCGATCTGCGCGGACTGCTGGAGGGCGTGCCGCATTGCGACCGTCCGGTGGACGCAGAGGACGACGAAGACGGCCACCGCGGTGGCGATGGCAAGCGGGCAAGGCTCGCATAAGGGGATGCAGCGGGCGTCGCCCCGCTCTTGCGCGCTCCGCCGCCGGCTTTTGCGCGCCGCCGCTGCCTACAGCAGCCGTCCGACCACCAGCACCATCAGCGACAGCAGCACCGTCGAGGCGAAAGGGAGCACGAATTCGCGCCCGAACAGCCGGAAGCGCACGTCGCCGGGCAGGCGACCGAGACCGATCTTCTGCAGCCACGGCAGCGCGGACGACAGGATGATCACGGAGAGGAAGATGGTCAGCGTCCAGCGCAACATCGGCGGGTGTCCAGTGCGGCTACAGGGTGTGGCTGCGGTCGCCCGCGGCAAAGCCGAGCGGCAGGCTGTCGTCCATGCCGCGCACCAGGGCGATGGCCTTGAACAGCTCGCCCATCTCGGCCTCGGAGAGGAGCTTCTGCACCGCGTTGGCTGCCGGCAGGAAGTGCGCCGTGTCGGCCGGGTCCAGCGTCATCAGCAGTTCGCCGATGCCGGCATTCATCAGCAGGCGCGCCTGCGAGGTGAAGCCGGCGACTTCGAGCCCGGCGTCCACGGCCGCTTCCGCGATGCCGGTGAAGTTCACGTGCGCGGTGATGTCCTGCAGGCCCGGATGGAGGAAGGGGTCCGGGTGGGCGTGATGGCGGTAGTGGCACATCAGCGTGCCGCCGGTGCGTTGCGGGTGGTAATACTCGGCCGCCGGAAAGCCGTAGTCGATCAGCAGCGCGGCGCCGCGGGTCAGCATGGCGCCGAGCGAGCGGACGAAGCCCTCGGCCTCGGCATGGGTCTCGGTGACCAGATCCTGGTCGCCCGGCAGCGTGCGCAGCGGGAGTGGTACGTCGGCCGGGGCCAGCGCGCGGTCGACATAGCCGAAGCCCTGGCCCTGGCGTGCGACGCCGCGCTCGTGCCAGTGGCCGCCCAGGCGCGCGTACAGCCGCACCGGCATGGCGTCGAGCACCTCGTTGCCGACGATCACGCCGGCGAATTGCGCGGGCAGGGCGTCGAGCCATTGCACGCGGGATGCCAGTTGCGGCGCGCGCGCGGCCAGCGTGGCCTGCTGGCGGGCGCGCAGCTCGCCCGACAGTTCGACGATCAGGTAGCGCGCCGGCAATTGCCCGGCGGCCTCCAGCGCCAGCAGCAGGTCGGCCGCGAGGCGGCCGGTGCCTGCGCCGAATTCCATCACGGTATCGAGGCCCTGGCCGAGCCACTGCATCAGCTGGCGTGCCAGCGTGCGGGCGAAGAAGGGGGACAGTTCGGGGGCGGTGATGAAGTCGCTGCCATCGCGCACGTCGCGGCCGAACTTGGCAGCGCCGCCGCTGTAATAGCCCAGGCCGGGCGCGTACAGCGCAAGCGCCATGTAGCGATCGAAGCCGATCCAGCCATCGGCGGCGTCGATGGCCTCGCTGATGCGCGCCGACAGCGCGGCAGAGGCCGCCAGCGCTTCGGCGGAGGGAAGGGGTAGACTAGCGGCTTTCTGCATCCCGCGATTGTAGCAATGCCCGACAACGCCGCCTCCGCCGCCCCTTCCGCCGCCACTGCCTCCGCCGCCGCCGACCGCTCGTCCGACGCCGGCGCATCGACCGCCGCGCGCGGTATTGCGCTCGTCACCGGCGGCGCTCGCCGCATCGGCCGTGCCATCGCGCTGGAGCTGGCCGCGCGCGGCTGGGACGTGGGCATCCATTGCCATCGCTCGGTCGAGGAGGCCGAGGCGCTGGCCAGCCAAATCCGCGCGCAGGGCCGCCGCGCCGCTGTGCTGCGCGCGGATCTGGCCGACGAGGCGGCCACCGGCGGCCTGGTCGCCGCGTGCAGCGCGGCGCTGGGCGTGCCGACGTGCCTGGTCAACAATGCCTCGCTGTTCCAGTACGACGTCGCCACCAGCTTCTCCTACGCCTCGCTCGATACGCACATGCGCACCAACGTGGCCGCGCCGCTGCTGCTCGCGCGGGAGATGCACCGGGCGCTGGCCGCGGATGCACGCGGCGTGGTGATCAATCTGCTGGACCAGAAGCTGGACAACCTCAATCCCGACTTCCTGTCGTACACGCTGTCCAAGGCCGCCTTGCAGACCGCGACGCTGCAGCTGGCCCAGGCGCTGGCGCCCAAGCTGCGCGTGGTCGGCGTGGCGCCGGGCATCACCATGGTGTCCGGCGACCAGTCCAGCAACGGCTTCAAGCGCGCACACCGCGTGACGCCGCTCGGCCAGTCCTCCACGCCGGACGATATCGCGCAGGCCGTGGCCTACCTGGCCGAGGCGCGCGCCGTCACCGGCACCACGCTCTACGTCGACGGCGGCCAGCACCTGATGCCGCTGGCGCGCGACGTGATGTTCCTGACCGAGTAGGCCGCGCGACCGGCCCCTCATTCCAACGTTTCTCTTTCCGGCCCCCGGCCTGCTTCCACCATGTTTGCCGCCCTTTCCCATCCCAGCCTGCAAGACTGCCGCCGCATGTTCCTGCGCAACTACGAAGTGCAGATCAATATCGGCGTGCACGACTTCGAGAAGAAGGGCGAGCAGCGCGTGCTGATCAATATCGACCTGTATGTGCCGCTGGCGGAAAGCACCCCGCACGACGACAAGCTGCACGAAGTGGTGGACTACGACTTCATGCGCAACACCGTGGCCGCCCGCATGGCGCAGGGCCATGTCCACCTGCAGGAGACGCTGTGCGACGACGTGGCGAGCGCCATGCTGCAGCATCCCAAGGTGCGCGCCGTGCGCGTATCGACGGAAAAGCCCGACGTCTATCCGGACTGCGATTCGGTCGGCGTCGAGGTGTTTCGGATCAAGGGCGCCTGAGGCGGGCGCGCCTGGGCTCGGCCGCGCCCGCGTGAACCTGCGCCTGCCACGCTAAAATAGCGGGCTTGCCGGCGCCCACGCCGGCCTTTTCGCGCCGCATCGCCTCTTTTGTGATGCCGTTGCCACGCCGCGATGGCAGCCGCGCGCGCCCCCGGGGCGCACGCGGGCCCACCCCCACCACGCGCGGCAAGAACAGCATGACCGTCATGAACGACACCAGCCATTCCAAGAATTTCTACCGGCTCGAGACCTATCTTCAGTCGCAGACCGGCCGCGCCATCGGCGACTTCAAGATGATCGAGGACGGCGACACCGTGCTCGTGTGCCTGTCGGGCGGCAAGGACTCGTACACCATGCTGTCGGTGCTGATGGCGCTGCAGAAGCGCGCGCCGGTCAAGTTCAAGCTGATCGCGATGAACCTGGACCAGAAGCAGCCGGGCTTTCCGGAGCATGTGCTGCCGGCCTACCTGGAATCGGTCGGGGTCGAATACGTGATCGTCGAGGCCGACACCTATTCGATCGTCAAGGAGAAGGTGCCCGAGGGCAAGACCACCTGCTCGCTGTGCTCGCGGCTGCGCCGCGGCGTGATCTACCGCACGGCCAAGGAGCTGGGCGCCAACAAGATCGCGCTGGGCCACCATCGCGACGATATCGTCCAGACCTTCTTCCTCAACATGTTCTTCGGCGGCAAGATGAAGGCCATGCCACCCAAGCTGGCCACCGACGACGGCCAGCACATCGTGATCCGCCCGCTCGCCTACTGCTCGGAGAAGGACATCGCCGCCTATGCGCGCGCGATGGCATTCCCCATCATCCCGTGCAACCTGTGCGGCTCGCAGGAGAACCTGCAGCGCAAGAAGGTCAAGGAGATGCTGCTGGAGTGGGAGCGCCAGAACCCGGGACGCATCGACAATATCTTCGCCGCGCTGCGCAGCGTGGTGCCGTCGCACCTGGCCGATACCGAGCTGTTCGATTTCAACGGCCTGGCCACGGGGCTGGCCAAGGTCGACGAGGCTTCGCTGTTTGGCGAGACGACGTTCTCGCAGCAGCCGCTGGTGTTCGCGGGCGGCAGCGCGGAGAACCGCATGGAATTCGTGCGCTTCGACAAGCCCGGCGTGACGGGCGCCGCCGCGCCGGCGGCCGCGGAATAGCGGGCCGCACCATCGCTGTCGAACGATGCAAAACGCCCGCATTCGCGGGCGTTCTGCATGCCGGCCGCCCCCGGGCGACGTCAGTTCGACGCGCGTGACCCGGCCGCCGCCGCCGTGCCCTGGCGCGGCGCCTCGCGCATCAGCGCGTTGGTGTCGTCGATCCAGCCCTGGAAGCGGTCGGCGGCATGGCGCTTCTGCTCGGGCGTGGTCAGGTTGGCCACGGTGACCGCCAGCGCCACGCCGGCATTGTTGTTGGCTTCGTAGGTGCTCTGCCGGTCGCGGCTGGGCGGCGCCTGCCACTGGTCGCCGAAGCGCTTGAGCAACTCCATCACGCGCGCCTTGGGCGGCCGCTCGGCCTGAACCTGGCGCGCCAGCGCGAGCCACGCCTGCTGGCGCTTCTCGCGTTCGGCAAAGCGCGTGTCGGCGCCGTCGACCACCGGCCGCACCGCTTCCCGGATGGCGGCTTCCTGCTCGCGCGAGAACCGGCCGTAGATCAGCTTGGCGTACTCCATGACCTTGTCGTAGCGGGCCTCGAGCCGCTGCTCGGGCGAGCCGCGCAGGAATTTCTTGCGGTACTTGGCGTTGCCGTCGGCGAACTTGCGCTCCATGCGGGTGATCTGCTCGGGCGTCAGGGTGACCAGCAGGTCGGCCACGTCCGGCAGCGCATGGTCGTAGGCCTCGCGGCCGAGCCGCTGGGCCTCGTCCTGGATCTGCTCGACCTGGGCCGCGGTCACCGGCTGCTGCACCTGGGCCTTGGCGCGGCGCAGGGCGGTGGCGATCTCCGGCAACTGGTCCTTGCGGTGCCAGGCGAAGAAGCGATTGATGGCGTCGCGCGTCTGCGCTTCCTGGTCGTCGGTGACATCGACGTAGTTGTCGATCCACCAGTAGGCCAGATGGTCGCCCTGCTGGTAGCCGAGCTTCATCGCGTTGCAGCCCGCCAGCAGCGCGAGCGCGAGCGCGGCGACCATGGCGGCCGCCTTGCGCAGGCCCCCTCGATCGTGAAAAACGGTAACGGCGCGCAAGCGGCGCAAACCCCCCATGTTAGAATCGCCGCGCATGTCAGCGGTCCCCGGGCGTCCCCCGCCAGCCCAGGCTGGACAAGCCTTCCCGGCCATTGCAGACGGCCGGATCCAGGGTCGCGCACGACCGGCCGCACGGCCGGTTTCCCGGCGCGGCGCACGCAAAGCACATCGGGACATCATCTCGAGCATCGTCACTTAGGAACCTCCTCGTGAATATCGTCATTCTCGCCGCGGGCATGGGCAAGCGGATGCATTCCGACCTGCCCAAGGTACTGCATCCGCTGGCCGGGCGCCCACTGCTCGCCCATGTCCTGGACACCGCCCGCACGCTGTCGCCGACGCGGCTGGTGGTGGTGGTGGGACACGGCGCCGAGCAGGTGCGCGCCGCCGTGGCGGCCGACGACGTGCAATTCGCGTTGCAGGCCCAGCAGCTGGGCACCGGGCATGCCGTGATGCAGGCGCTGCCGCTGCTGGATGAATCGCAGCCCACGCTGGTGCTGTACGGCGACGTGCCGCTGACCACCGGCGCCACGCTCAGGGGCCTGCTGGACGCGGCCGGCGCCGACGGCTTCGGCATCCTGACCGTGGAGATGGCCGATCCGACCGGCTATGGCCGCATCGTGCGCGATGCGGGCGGCGCGATCGTGCGCATCGTCGAGCAGAAGGACGCCAGCGCCGCCGAACGCGCCATCCATGAAATCAATACCGGCATCATCGTGTGCCCCACCGGCGCGCTGCGCCAGTGGCTCTCGACCCTGCGCAACGACAATGCCCAGGGCGAGTACTACCTGACCGACACGGTCGAGCGCGCCGTCGCCGACGGCCTGCGCGTGGTGTCGGCCCAGCCCGGCGCCGAATGGGAAACCCTCGGCGTCAACAGCAAGGTGCAACTGGCCGAACTCGAACGCCTGCATCAGCGCAACGTGGCGCAACGGCTGCTCGAGGCCGGTGTGACGCTGCTCGACCCCGCCCGCATCGATGTGCGCGGCGAACTGACATGTGGCCGGGACGTCACCATTGACGTCGGTTGCGTGTTCGAAGGACGCGTGCATCTGGAGGACGGCGTTCAAGTCGGTGCTCACTGTGTGATCCGTAATAGCAAGATCGGTTCCGGCTCGCGCGTGCACCCGTTCTGCCATCTGGAGGACGCCAGCGTGGGCGCGGACGGCCGGATCGGGCCCTATGCGCGGCTGCGCCCGGGTACTGAGCTGGCCCAGGACGTGCATATCGGTAATTTTGTCGAGATCAAGAACAGCCGGATCGCCGCCCAGAGCAAGGCCAACCACCTCGCCTATGTGGGCGACTCCACAGTCGGCGCGCGGGTGAATATTGGCGCCGGCGTCATCACCTGTAACTATGACGGGGTCAACAAGCACCGCACCGTGATCGAGGACGACGTGTTCGTCGGCTCGGACACGCAGCTGGTCGCCCCGGTGACGGTTCGCCGCGGCGCCACCATCGGCGCCGGCACCACGCTGACCAAGGAAGCGCCCGCCGACAAGCTCACGCTGTCGCGCGCCAAACAGATGACCATCGACGCCTGGCAGCGTCCGGTGAAGCAGCCGGCCAAGAAGTAAGATGAAGGCCGCCCAGAGCCGGGCGGCCAGCCAGGAAAAACAGAATGCGGCCCGTGCCGCATTTCAAGAATCAATACGATGCGGCCCCACGCCGCGGGTTTCCAGGGAGCAACACCATGTGTGGCATCGTCGGCGCGGTTTCCACGCGCAATATCGTTCCGGTCCTGATCGAAGGTCTGCGCCGCCTCGAATATCGCGGCTATGACTCCTGCGGCGTCGCGGTCGTGCGCGACGAGGTGCTCGAGCGCGCGCGCACCGTGTCGCGCGTGGCGGACCTGGACGAACAGACCCGCGGCTCGGGCCTGGCCGGCACGCTGGGCGTGGCCCACACCCGCTGGGCCACCCACGGCAAGCCCGATACCACCAATGCCCACCCGCACTTCTCGGGCGAAACCATCGCCCTGGTGCACAACGGCATCATCGAGAACTACGAGCCGCTGCGCGACGAGTTGAAGGCCGCGGGCTACGGCTTCGAGTCGCAGACCGATACCGAGGTCGTGGCGCATCTGGTGCACCAGGCCTACAGCTATCCGAGCAGCGCCACGCGCGGCGACCTGTTCGCCTCGGTGCGCGCGATCACCAAGCGCCTGCGCGGCGCCTATGCGATCGCGGTCGTCGCCAAGGACCAGCCCGACGTGGTGGTGGGCGCGCGCGCCGGCTCGCCGCTGATCGCCGCGCTGGCCGAGGGCGAGGCCTTCCTCGCCTCCGACGCGCTGGCGCTGGCCGGCACCGCGAACCGCATCATCTATCTCGAAGAGGGCGATGTGGTGGAAATCCGGCGCGACGGCATCACCATCCACGACGCCGACGATCACGCCGTGGAGCGGGAGGTCCGTGTGGTCGAGGCCCACGCCGCCGCGGTCGACCTCGGCCCGTACCGCCACTACATGCAGAAGGAAATCTTCGAGCAGCCGCGCGCGCTGGGCGACACGCTCGAAGGCATCGACGCCATCACCCCGGACCTGTTCGGCGAACGCGCCCCCGAGATCCTGGCCGGCATCGACAGCGTGCTGATCCTGGCCTGCGGCACCAGCTATTACTCCGGCTGCACGGCCAAGTACTGGCTGGAGGCGATCGCCCGCATCCCGACCCAGGTCGAGGTCGCCAGCGAATACCGCTACCGCGAGACCGTGCCCAATCCGCGCGCGCTGGTGGTGGTGATCTCGCAATCGGGCGAGACCGCCGATACGCTGGCCGCGCTGCGCCACGCCAAGGCGCTGGGCCATACGCACACGCTATGCGTATGCAACGTCGCCAGCAGCGCGATGGTGCGCGAGACCGAACTGCGCTTCATTACCCGCGCCGGCACCGAGATCGGCGTGGCGTCGACCAAGGCCTTCACCACCCAGCTCGCCGCGCTGTACATGCTGACGCTGGCGCTGGCCAAGGTGCGCGGCACGTTGTCGCCGGAGAGCCAGGACCGCGCGCTCGCCAACCTGCGCCACCTGCCCGCCGCGCTGCACGGCGTGCTGGCGCTGGAGCCGCAGATCATCGCGTGGTCCGAGGAATTCGCCCGCCGCGAGAACGCGCTGTTCCTCGGCCGCGGCCTGCATTACCCCATCGCACTGGAAGGCGCGCTCAAGCTCAAGGAAATCTCGTATATCCACGCCGAGGCCTATCCGGCCGGCGAACTGAAGCACGGCCCGCTGGCGCTCGTCACCGAGGCGATGCCGGTGGTCACCGTCGCGCCGAACGACGCGCTGCTGGAAAAGCTCAAGTCCAATATCCAGGAAGTGCGCGCGCGCGGCGGCAAGCTGTTCGTGTTCGCCGACAGCGACTCGCACATGCAGTCGTCGGACGGCATCCAGGTCATCCGGCTGCCCGAGCACTACGGCGACCTGTCGCCGATCCTGCATGTGGTGCCACTGCAATTGCTGGCGTATCACACCGCCTGCGCGCGCGGCACCGATGTGGACAAGCCGCGGAACCTGGCGAAGTCAGTGACGGTGGAGTGAGCGCCTTTCGGCGTGCGGCAAGAATCGAGAGGCCCTTCGGGGCCTTTCCTTTTTTCCCGCCGCCGCAAGCGCCCTGCTAGAACTCAGCCTCCGACATCGCCGTCATCTGCGAGCTGCCATTCAGGCTCTTGTACAGGTTCAGCGAGGTGATGCTGTACTCGGTGCCTTCCATGGTCTTGACCTCGCGCAGATCGAAGGGCTGGGAGCGGCGTAGCTGGCCGTTGCCGAGGTTGCGGTAGCGCAGGTCGTAAGTACCCTCGGTGATGCGCTCGACGGTGAAGGAGCCGCCGGCCGGTACGTAGAAGACGCGCACCGGGCGTGGCTGCGGACCGGTGAGCAGCACCAGCTTGACGAAGACATCGTCGTCGGTGCGGGTGTTGTCGACGGTGACCGTCGACAGGCCGCTGCTGTTCAGGCGCGGGTAGCCCTCGACGTAGCCGCCCTGCAGCGGCCAGGGCTGTCCGTTGGGCGCGGTCGCGGGCCGCTTGTAGGGCGCCGGCGCGAGCGCGCGGCGGTTGGTCAGCGTTTCGACGACGGGGACGCGTTCGGGCGCGAAAGCCGCCAACGGCTCGGCCGCCAGCGTGGTCGCTTCCTCGACCATGCGCCGGTAGAACGGGCCGCCATGGTCCGGCAGCGCATACGCGCCCGCGCCGACCACGCACAGCGCGAGGCCGAGCTGCAGGTGGAAGGGGCGCTTGAACAGCGCCCAGGAATCCTTGAGCCGCACCGGCTTGCCGGTGGTGCTGAGCGATGCGAGCAGGGTCTCGACCTGGCGGCGGATCTCCAGCGCTTCGTCGCGGTGGCGGATGCCCGCGGGGGGCGGGTCCGGCCGGATGGTCTTGACCAGATCCAGCGCATCGAGGCCGACCGCGCGCGCCATTTCGGCATTGCCGGTGGCCGCGAAGTACGTCGCCTGCGAGGCCGCGAGGCGGGCATTGGCGAGCGGCGGCCGCTTGCCGCCGAACAGGTTGGTCAGGATGGCGTGGACCGAATAGACCGGACCCAGCGGCAGGCCCCACCAGCCCATCAGCCAGGTCACGGCGGAGGCGCGCACCGCCTTGCTGCCGGCGCAGTGGCTGCAGAAGACGCCCTGCACCGGGGTGCGCTTGCTGATCAGCAGAAAGCTCTTGACCTCGTGATAGACGGCGTAGCGCGGCTGCGCGGTGACCTTGCCGCAGCAGGAGCACACCACCGGCTCCGGCAGCCGCGCGCGAGACTGCTCCCGCTTCGGGGGCTCCGTGCCGGCTCCCCCGGCTCCCCCGGCTCCTCCCGCTCCGCCGGCACCTGCGCCGGCCGGTCCGCCGCCCGTTCCCGCGCCGGCCCCGGCGCCGGCCCCCGCGCTGCCCTTGGGCCCGGCACCGCGCGCAGGCTCCGCCATGCCCGCGTCGTAGTCGTCGCGGGACTCGGGGTTGCTGAGGACGGAATAGGCCTCGGTCAGGCGCTGGAACTTGGCGGTGGCGCCGGGCGCCTTGTTCCTGTCCGGGTGCAGTGCCATCGCGCGGCGGCGAAAGGCGCTGCGGATTTCCGCGGCAGTCGCGGTAACCGGTACGCCAAGGATCGCGTAGTAGCCGCGGGGATCGCGTGAGGTCATGTTGCGCTCAATACAAGGACAGTACCTTTTTGTGCTGATCCATTGGTTGTCGGCCGCCCGCGGCAAACCTTGACCCGACAAAAGGGGGGATGGCGAAAAAGATGCCATTACACCACACGGGAGTCGTCCGCCGCCGGACATCGGCGGCCGGGGGCGCTGCGCTAAGATGGCCTCTCCCGCCCGCGCGAGGCCGCGTCTTCACGCCTTGTGCCCGCGACGCGGCGTCCCGCTGATGCTCTCACCGGAATGGCAACGATGGAATGGATGACGGACCCGTCGATCTGGGTCGGCCTGGCGACGCTGGTCGTGCTCGAGATCGTGCTCGGCATCGACAACCTGATCTTTATCGCGATCCTCTCGTCCAAGCTGCCGCCGGCGCAGCGCGACAAGGCCCGGGTGATCGGCCTGTCGCTGGCGCTGCTGACCCGGCTGGGCCTGCTGTCGGTCATTTCATGGCTGGTCTCGCTGCACAAGCCGCTGTTCTCCATCGGGCCGCTGGACTTTTCCGGGCGCGAGCTGATCCTGCTGCTGGGCGGGCTGTTCCTGCTGTTCAAGGCGACGGTGGAGCTGCACGAGCGCATCGAGGGCGTGGCGCACGAGCAGGACGAGAAACCGGCCAGCGCCGGCTTCTGGATGGTGATCCTCCAGATCGTGATCCTGGACGCCGTGTTCTCGCTGGACTCGGTCATCACCGCGGTCGGCATGGTCGACCACCTGCCGGTGATGATGGCCGCGGTGGTGATCGCCATCGGGGTGATGCTGTTCGCCTCCAAGCCACTGACCCGCTTCGTCAACGCGCACCCCACCGTGGTGGTGCTGTGCCTGAGCTTCCTGCTGATGATCGGCCTGAGTCTGGTCGCCGAGGGCTTTGGCTTCCATATTCCGAAGGGCTATCTGTACGCGGCCATCGGCTTTTCCGTGCTGATCGAGTTCCTGAACCAGGTGGCCCGCCGCAACTTCCAGCGCCGCCAGGCGCGCCGGCCGCTGCGCGAACGCACGGCCGACGCGGTGCTCGGCCTGCTTGGCGCGCGCCGCGCCAGCGAGGCAGGCGCCGACGAGCACCCGGCGGACGAACCCGCGCCGGCGCCCGCCTTCGCGCCCGAGGAGCGCAGCATGGTCAGCGGCGTGCTGTCGCTGGCCGAACGCTCGGTGCGCTCGGTGATGACGCCGCGCACCGAGCTGTCCTGGATCGATATCGACGACGATGCCGACACGCTGCTCGCGCAGATCCTGGAGGCGCCGCACAGCTTCTTCCCGGTATGCCGGGGACAGCTGGACGATATCGTGGGCGTGGCGCGCGGCAAGGACCTGATCGGCGACCTGCACCGGCTGGGCCGTATCGACGAGGCGGCAAGCCTGCGCCCGCCGATCATCGTCCATGAGTCGATCGGCATCCTGCGGCTGATGGACACCCTGCGCGCCTCGCGCGGCCAGCTGGTGCTGGTGGCCGACGAATATGGCGCGCTGCTCGGCGTCGTCACCCCGGTCGACATCCTGGAGGCGATCGCGGGCGAGTTTCCCGACGAGGACGAGACCCCGACCATCGTTGCGATGGGCGAGGGGCGCTGGCGGATGGACGGCGCGGCCGACCTGCGCGCGGTGGCGCAGACGCTGGAGATCGGCGATGCCTGGGCCGAGGCGCTGGAGGGCGGCTATGCCACGCTGGGCGGGCTGCTGCTGAGCCATTTCGGCGTGCTGCCTCCGCCCGGGGCGCGGCTCGACCTGGACGGCTATCGCTTCACCGTGGCAGGAGTGACCGAGCGGCGCATCGAACGGATCGATGTCGCGCGCATCGGCCCCGAGGACGAGCAGGCGGCCACCGGAGACAGTCCCGACGGTCCCGACCGGCGGCCCGTGCCGGCCGATGCCGCGGGCGCGCAGGGTTCATGAGGCAGGCGGGCTTGCCTGCACCTGCCAGCCGACCTGCCCATCCAGCGGATAAACCGGCCGCTGCACGTTGCGGAACGGGAAGCGCTCGTAGCGCGAACTGGTTACCCCTTCGCCGTCGCACTCGACCACCGCCTTCGCGATCGGCACGAACACCGGGCGGCAGTACATGCGCGACTTCAGCAGCAGGAAGCGCGCGGCGTGCGGATCGACGCCGATATGGGTGAAGATGCCAAGGTCCCAGTGCTCCTGCGGGGTCTCGGTGACGATGACCTGCGCGGTGCCGATGTCCAGCAGCGCGGTGCGGCCCATGCGGATGCGCTGGCCGGTGTAGGTCGGGCCGGTGATGGTGTATTCGCCGTCGCTGATCGCGGCGACCTTGCCGGTCAGCGGCCGCGACACCGGATACTGGCCGAGCTGCGCCAGCGCGACCTTGTCGCCGACCGGCAGTGTGATGGTCGCCCCCACGCCCGCGCCGATCAGCGTCGTCACCGCCTCCGGGTCGCACACCGGGCCCACCGCGATGCCGCTCAGGCCCTGCACCAGCGCCTCGTGCAGCACGCTCATGCTGTCGCAGGTGCCGCCCGACATGCAGTTGTCGCCGTGGTCCAGCAGCAGCACGGGGCCGGCGCCGGGGCCGGCGGCCAGTTCGGCGGCGCGCGCGATCGACGCGGACAGCGGCTCGGACTCGTAGACGAAGCCGGCGCGATCCTCCCAGATCTGCCCGGCGATGCGCTGCGCGATGGCGTCGGCGCGCTGCGCGTCCCCGTCGCCCACCACGATCACGGACAGGCAGGGCGCGGCGATATCGGCCAGGCCGAAGCCGGCCAGGATCGACACGGCCAGCATGCCGTCCTCGTCCTCGGCCTGCCGGGCCAGCGCCACCGCCCGCTGCATCGCGCCCTGGTCGGTGCGGCTGCACAGCGTATGCGTGATCAGCGGCAACCGCCGCCATGCGACCACCGGGTTGCTGCGCCCGGCAATGCGGGCCATCAGCAGGCGGCCGGCGTGATCGCCCGTCTCGTACATGTCCACGTGCGGATAGGTCTTGAAGCTGACCGCCACGTCGACATGGTCGATCAGCTTCTGCGAGATGTTGCCGTGCAGGTCCAGCGCCACGGCGATCGGCGCATCGGGCAGCACGGCGCGCAGGCGTTCGAGCAGGTCGCCCTCGCCATCGTCGCTGTTCTCCGCGACCATCGCGCCGTGCAGGTCCAGCATCACCGCGTCGCAGCCCGCCGCCGCGCCGACGATGGCATCGCACAGCGCGGTGTAGGCCTCGGCCGCGACGCGGCCGCTGGGGTTGGCCCCGGCGATCACCGGCACCACGATCTCGGCCCCCGCGGCCTCCGCATGGTCGATGAAGGCCGCGGCGGCCGTGCGCGTGCCCTTGGCCGCGCGGTAGGCCTCGTCGCCGTAGACCGGGTCGAACGACGCGAGCGGCGTCGGCACGGGCGAGAAGGTGTTGGTCTCGTGGTTCAGGCGGGCGATCAGGATTTTCATCGGCGGACTCGGGCGGATTCGGGCGGTTGCGGCGCGGTGGTGTGTTGCGGTCAGGGCTGCGGACGCCGGGCGGCGTCGAGCATGGCGTGCAGCAGCACGTTGCAGCCGGCCTCCAGGTGCTCGGGCTTGGCGTCCTCGATCTCGTTGTGGCTGATGCCGTCCTTGCAGGGCACGAAGATCATCGCGGTCGGCGCCACGCGCGCCAGGTAGACGGCGTCGTGGCCGGCGCCGCTGATCACGTCCATCTGCGACAGGCCCAGCCGCGTGGCGCCGTCGCGCACCGCGCCGACCAGCCGCGCATCGAACGGCTGCGGCGCGAAGTACACGACCTGCCGCACGTCGATGCCGATGCCGGTGCGCGCTGCCAGCGCGGCCGCGGCGTCGCGCAGTTCGGCGTCCATCGCCGACAGCACGGCGTCGTCGGCGGCGCGCAGGTCCACGGTCATCGACACGCGGCCGGGAATCACGTTGCGCGAATCCGGATGCACCGACAGGCAGCCCACCGTGCCGCGCCCGTGCGGGGCGTGCGCCAGCGCGATGCGGTTGACCAGCCCCACCAGCTCGGCGGCCGGCAGCAGCGCATCGCGCCGCAGCGACATCGGGGTGGGGCCCGCGTGCGCTTCCATGCCGGTCAGCACCACGTCGTACCAGCGCTGGCCGAGCGCCCCGGTGACCACGCCGATGGTGGTGTCGTTGGCCTCCAGCACCGGGCCCTGCTCGATATGCGCCTCGAAGTAGGCGGCCACCGGCCGCCCGCCCACGGGCTCGGGTCCGGCAAAGCCGATCTCCCCCAGTGCCTGCGCGACGCTGATGCCGTCGCGGTCGCGCTGCGCCAGCACGTCGTCCAGCGCGAACTCGCCGATGAAGGCGCCCGAGCCCATCATTACCGGGACGAAGCGCGAGCCTTCCTCGTTGGTCCACACCGCGACCTCGATCGGCGCATCGGTGACGATGCCGGCGTCGTTGAGCGTACGCAGTACCTCGATGCCGGCGAACACGCCGTAGTTGCCGTCGAACTTGCCGCCCGTGGGCTGCGTATCGATATGGCTGCCGGTCATCACCGGCGGCAGCGCGTCGTCGCGGCCGGCGCGGCGCGCAAAGATGTTGCCGATGGCATCCACGCGCACGGTGCACCCAGCGGCGCGCGCCTGCGCGATAAAGAAGTCGCGCCCCTGCCGGTCCAGCTCGGTCAGCGCCAGGCGGCACACGCCGCCCTTGGGCGTGGCGCCGATGGTGGCCAGCTGCATCAGCGTGTCCCACAGGCGCGTGCCGTCGATGCGCAGGTCGTGCGATGCGGGTGTTGCCGGAGTCGTTGTCGGGCTTGCTGCCACGGTATTCATGCCTGGTCCTCGTTGTCGGTTGGCTCGCGGCGCAGGTACGCAGGAATCATGCCGCCAGGCCGACGCCCAGATAGCGGTCCTTGACCGCGTCGTTGGCGCGGAACTCGTCGTTGCTGCCGGTGTAGACCACCTTGCCCTGCTCGATGACCACGTGGCGGTCCGCCAGCTGCGTGCACACCTCCAGGTTCTGCTCCACCAGCAGGATGGGCACGCCGGCCGCCTTGATCATCTTCAGCTGCGCGACGATTTCCTCCACGATCACCGGCGCCAGCCCCTCGACCGGCTCGTCCAGCATCAGCAGGCGCGGGTGGTTCATCAGCGCGCGGCCGATGGCCAGCATCTGCTGCTCGCCCCCGGACAGCTGCGCGCCGCCGTTGGTGCGGCGCTCGCGCAGGCGGGGGAAGATGCGGTAGATGTCGGCCAGCTGCCACGGCGACTCGCGCCGCGCGCCGAGTTTGAGGTTCTCCTCGACGGTGAGCAGGCGGAAGATGCCGCGATGCTCGGGCACCAGGCACAGTCCTTCGGCGGCGATGCGGTGCGCGGGCATGCCGGCCAGATTCTTGCCGCGCAGCTGCACGCCGCCGCCGCGGGGCGTCACCACGCCCGCGATGGCCTTGAGCGTGGTCGACTTGCCGGCGCCGTTGCGGCCCAGCAGCGTGACCAGCTCGCCTTCGCCCACGGACAGGGAGACGCCCTGCAGCACGTGGCTCTTGCCGTAGTAGCCATGAATGTCGCGGACTTCGAGCATCATTGCGCGCCTCCGGTGATCATGTTGCCCAGATAGGCGGCGCGCACGCGCGGGTCGCCGCGCACCGTGGCGGGCGGGCCCTCCATCAGCACCTTGCCCTGCTGCATCACGGTGATGGTGTCGGAGATGTCCATCACGATGTCCATGTTGTGTTCGATCAGCACGACGGTGTGGTCTTCGGCCAGGCCGCGGATCAGCCGCTTCATCGAGCCCAGGTCGTCGATGCCCATGCCCGAGGTGGGCTCGTCCAGGAAGATCGCGCGCGGCCGCGCGGCGAGCGCCATGCCCACCTCCAGCCGGCGCTGCTGGCCGTGCGACAGCACGCCGGCCGCGGCCCCCGCCACGCGGGTCAGTTCCAGCCGCTCCAGCACGCGGTCGACGACTTCCGCGCGCGCCAGATCGCCCACTGGCAGCCGCCAGCAGTTCAGCGCGCGCCGCGGCGCGGTGCCGAGCGCGGCGAGCCGCAGGTTCTCGCGCACGGTGAGGTTGGGAAACAGGCTGGTGACCTGGAACGAGCGCGCGATGCCGCGCTGCACGCGCTGGAAGTCGGTCTCGTCCGTGACGTCGTGCCCGTCGAACACGATGGAGCCGCTGGTCACGGTGCGCGTGCCGGTCAGCATGTGGAACAGCGTGGTCTTGCCGGCGCCGTTGGGGCCGATGACCGAATGCACGGTGCCGGGCATCACGCGCAGGTCCACGCCGCCGAGCGCGACGAACTTGCCGTACTGCTTGACGATGCCGGTGGCCTGCAGGATGGGAGCGGCGGCGGTGGCGGTCATGCGCGTTCCTCCTGCGGGGCGGGCTGCGGGCCAGGCTCCGGTCCGGCGTTGCGCCGGCCGCCGCGCAACCGGTCCCACAGCGTCTCGCCCAGCCCCCACAGCCCGCGCTGCATGAACAGGCTCACGGCGATCAGCAGGAAGCCCAGCAGCATCAGCCAGCGCGGCCACAGCGTCGAGAGCCAGTCGGAGAGCAGCACGTAGAAGGCCGCGCCGAGCACCGAGGCGAACACGTTGCCGGTGCCGCCGATCACGGTCATCACCAGGATCATCTCGCTGATGTGGTAGTCGATATTGCTCAGCGAGGCGATGCCGGTCAGCATCGCGTGCAGCGCGCCGGCCAGCCCCGTCACCGCGCCGGAGATCACGAAGGCGAGCAGCTTGAAGGTCTTGACGTTGTAGCCCACCGCCAGCGCGCGCTCCTCGTTGTCGCGGATGGCCAGCAGCGTGCGGCCGAACACCGAGTCGGTGACGCGCAGCACCAGAAAGAACACCACCAGGAACAGCGCCGCGACGAAGCCGTAGAACTGCCACGGCGAGGCGAGCGCCACCAGCTCGTGCGAGCCGATCGACAGCGCCGGGCGCGGGATATCGAGCAGGCCGTTGTCGCCGCCGGTGATCGACGGCGTGGTGTACGCGAGGAAGTAGAACATCTGCGCGAAGGCCAGCGTCAGCATCACGAAGTAGGTGCCGCGCTGGCGGATGGCGAACCAGCCCACCAGCGCCGCCGCCGCGGCCCCCATCACGATGGCCAGCAGCAGTGCCACCGGCACGGGCAGGCCGGTGCGCGTGAGCGCGATGCCCACCGCGTAGCTGCCCAGCCCGAAGAAGATGCCCTGGCCGAACGACAGCAGGCCGGTGTAGCCGAGCAGCAGGTTGCAGGCCATTACCGCCATGCCGTAGACCAGCACTTCGGTGGCCAGCGTGCCCGAGCGCATTGCCAGCGGCAGCACCAGCGTCACCGCCAGCGCCAGCCACCACAGCCGGTAGCGTGCGAGCGAGCGCGTGACGGATCCGAACATGGTGTTTTCCCGTGCCATCAGCCTCTCCCCAGCAGGCCATGCGGGCGCAGCAGCAGCACCGCCGCCATGGCGACATAGATCATCAGCCGCGCGCCTTCCGGCCACAGCGTGCTCATCAGGCTCTGCACGATGCCCACCAGCAGCCCGCCGATCAGCGCGCCGGAGAAGCTGCCCATGCCGCCGACCACGACCACGATAAAGGCCACGCCCAGCGCCTCGACCCCCATGAAGGGCTCGGCGCCGCGGATAGGCGCAGCCAGCACGCCGGCGATGGCGGCGGTGGAGGCGCCCAGCGCGAACATCAGGCTGAACAGGCGGAACACGTTGATGCCCAGCAGCGACACCATCTCGGTCGATTCGCTGCCGGCGCGCACGGCGCTGCCCAGCCGCGTGCCCTCCAGCAGCCACCACAGCCCCACCGCCAGCAGCGCGGTGAAGCCGATCACGAACAGCCGGTACTTCGGGTAGATGAAGTCGCCCCACATCACCACGCCCTGCAGCGCGTCCGGCGGCGGCACGTCGACGCCCAGCGGGCCCCATGCGACGATGATCAGTTCCTGCACCGCGAGCGCGAGGCCCACGGTCACCAGGATGTGGAACTCGTGTGCCTGGGCGTAGACGTGGCGCAGCATCAGCTTCTCGATGAACCACGCCAGCGCGCCGATGATCAGCGGTGCCAGCACCAGCGCCGCCCAGAAGTTCAGGCCCAGTTGCAGCGCCTGGAAGCACAGATAGGCGCCCAGCGCGTAGAAGGCCCCGTGCGCGAAATTGACGAAGCGCAGAAGGCCGAAGACGATGGACAGCCCTACCGCCAGCAGGAAGTAGAGCATGCCGACGCCGACGCCATTGATGACCTGCAGCAGATAGACGTTCATGAACTCGCCAGGAGGGATGGCAGCGGCCCGCCGCGCGTCCCGGGCGGGGCGCGGCGTGCGGCTTCGGTAAGTACGCCGCGCGGGCGCGGCGGTGCGGTGATGCCGGAGGCCGTCAGGCCATCTTGCACTGCGTCTGTTCCAGCGGCAGGAAGGCCTTGCCGACGCTCACCACGTCGGCGTAGTCGTCCTTGTCCTTCATCTTGCTCTTGGCCTTGCCCTTGAGCAGGTAGTAGTTCTTCAGCACCTGGTGGTCGCCCGCGCGGATTTCCTCGGGCCCGGTCAGGCCCTCGTACTTCAGGCCCTCCATCGCGGCCACCACGGCCTTGGGGTCGGCGCTGCCGGCCTTGATCATGGCGTCGAGCATGATCTTGGTGCAGATATAGGAGCCGGCCAGGCTGTAGTTGGGATTGGCCTTGAACTTCGCGTTGGCGCGCTTGACCAGGTCGCGGTTCAGCGGCGTATCGACGCCGTGCCAGTACTGCGCGCCGAAATAGACGCCATCGCACAGGTCCGCGCCCAGCGACTCGAACTGCTCGAGCCCCGAGGCCCAGGCCAGCAGGATGGTGGTGTTCTTCTTCATGCCGAAGCTGATGGCCTGGCGCAGCGTGTCGGCGGACTGCGAGCCGAAGTTCAGGATCAGCAGCACGTCTGGCTTGGCGGCCATCGCGTTGGTCAGGTAGCCGCTGAATTCCTTCTCGGTCAGCGCGTGGTAGCTGTTGCCCACGTGCTCGATGCCCTTTTCCTTGAAGATGTTCTTGGCCGCGGACAGCAGGCCGTCGCCGAACACGTATTGCGGCGTGATGGTGTACCAGCGCTTTGCCTTGGGATTGGCTTCGATCAGCGGGCGCACGGTGCGCTCGATCGCGCCGTAGGTCGGCACCGACCAGCGGAAGGTGGCGCGGTTGCAGTCCTTGCCCGTGATCTCGTCGGCGCCGGCGGTGGTGACGAACACGCCGTTGAACTTCTCCGCTTCCTTGCCCATTGCCAGCGATTCGGACGACAGGATGCCGCCGGCGAAGTAGCGCGCGTTCTTCTGCTGCGCCAGTTCCTGTACCTTGCGCACCGCGGTGGCGGGTTTGCCCTCGGTGTCCAGCACGGTGTAGCGCAGCGGCTTGCCGAGAACCTTGCCGTACTGCTCCAGCGCCAGCGCCATGCCCTGGTCGGCGAACTTGCCATTGGCGGCGAAGGGGCCGGACATCGGCACGGGACAGCCGAACTCGATCGCGTCGTCGGCGGCCAGCACCGAACGGGCGTGCAGCAGCGATGCGGGGATGGCGGACAGCGCGCCCAGTTTCAGCAGGTCTCGACGATTCAAAGCTCACTCCTCGTGTGTGGGACATCAAAACGGCAAGTGCGACGCGCGAGCCGGATGTCCGCACGCCCTGCCAGGACGCGGCCGTCTGTCCTGCCCGGCGGCCAGGTCGACCACGAGCAAGATTCGAACCCGTTTATTCTATTTATACGTATAAACTGGTGAAATCATCATAGGGGCCGCCTCGCGCGGCTGTCAACGTCGGCGCCGCTAGGGTTTACGCAGAGGCAAGTCGGCGCGTTCCGCTCCCGCCGGCGGTGCGCGCGGCACGAGGCGGGGCACAATGCGGTGCAGGCATGCGCCTGCGTGCACCGCGCGCGGGCGGTGGCCGGAACGAGGAATCGGGGCAATGGCAATGTTTAGAAGCGGCAAGACGGCGGCAATCGGCATCCGCAAGCAGAAGCGCGCCGACCTAGTCGCGGAGGAGCTCAAGCGGCTGATCACGCAGCGCAACCTGAAGCCGGGCGACAGGCTGCCGCAGGAGGTCAAGCTGCAGCAGACGTTCGCGGTCAGCAAGAGCACGATCCGCGAGGCGCTCAAATCGCTGGAGGTGCAGGGCCTGATCAGCGTCAGCACCGGCCCGGCTGGTGGCGGCACCATCGTCGAGGTGCCGCTGGACCGCACTTTCCAGCTGATGCAGAACTACCTGTTCTTCAAGGACGTAGGGATCGCCGACATCTACACGGTGCGCCGGCTGCTGGAGCCGGAACTGGCCGCCGGCGCCGTGCCGCATCTCACGGAAGAGGACCTGCGCGCGCTGGAGCACACCATCGACCTGTGCGATCCCGCGTCGGAGGCCGCCGCGGCGCCGCTGGACCAGCGCCAGGAAGACCTCAGCTTCCACGACATCCTGGCCGAGGCGAACCCGAACCCGATGCTGCGCTTTTGCTGCGAGCTGATCAACGAGATGCTGCGGCAGCTGGTGGTGTTCGGCAACGACACGCCGTCATGCGAGCACGAGAAGTTCGGCGCGGCCAACGTCAAGTTCCACAAGAAGATCGTGGCGGCCGCGCGCGCGCGCGATGCGGACAAGGTGCGCGCGCTGATGGCCGCGCATATGGAGGATTGCACGCGCCATGTCACGCGCATGAACGGCCGCGTGCACGGCAGGCTGGTGCTCGATTCGGAGATGCCGCGGCGCGGCCGGCTGGTGCGCGAGGACGACGGCGACTAGCGGGGCCGCGCGCTAGGCCGGTCGCCTGTTCGGGATGCCTGCGGCTGCTCCCTCCGGGCGGCCGCGGAGCGAGCCGAAGCGGTGTGCGTACAGCCAGGTGAATTCGGCCCCGAGCAGGAAGATCTGCGCGGAGTAGTAGACCCACAGCAGCAGGATCACCAGCGAACCGGCGGCGCCGTAGCCCGATGCCACGCCGCTCTTGCCGATATAGAGCCCGATCAGGAATTTGCCGATGGCGAACAGCAGCGCGGTCACCAGCGCGCCCAGCCACACGTCATGCCAGCGGATGTGCGCCCGCGGCATGAACTTGTAGATCATCGCGAAGATCGTGGTGATGATGGCCAGGCTGACAAAGAAGTCGACCACGTGGGCGATGACCTCGCCCTCGCCGAACAGCGGTGCCCACACGCGGCCCAGCGCCGACAGGCCCGCGCTGGCCAGCAGCGAAACGATCAGCAGGAAGCCGATGCCCAGGATCATGCCGAAGGACAGCACGCGGGCGCGCAGCAGGCCCCAGATGCCGGAATACTGCAGGCGCTCGGGCACGCGCCAGATGCGGTCCAGCGCGCTTTGCAGTTCCGCGAAGACGGTGGTGGCGCCGACCAGCAGGGCCGCAAAGCCGAGCAGGGTGGTCAGGGTACTGGTGCCCGGCTCGCTGACGGCGACCAGCATGTCTTCCACGGCCTCCGCGCCATCGGTGCCGAGCAGCCCCTGCAACTGGGTCACCACCTCGCCCCGGGCGGCCTCCGCGCCGAACACGATGCCCGCCACGGAGATCACGATCAGCAGCAGCGGGGCGATGGAGAAGACGGTGTAGTACGCGATGGCCGCGCCCATGCTCGGCGCGTAGTCGTCGCTCCAGGCGCTGACGGTGTCCTTGAACAGCTTGAACCACTGGCCGATGCCAGGGGAGGCGGCGTGGGGCGCGCGGAGTGTCATGTTCCTGTCCTCCGGGGAATGGCGAGCGGATGGAAGCCATCTTGTGCCTGCCCGGGCCCCGTCACTATCGGCGCCTCTCCTACATTGGGGCGCGGCGCCGCCATCCCCGCGCCCGCGGGGACGACGCCCTCAGTCGTCGTGGTGCAGGTACTTGGCCTGGCGCGGCAGGCGCAGGCTGACCAGGAAGGCGAGCACCATCATGGCGGTCACGTACCAGTAGAAGGCGGTCTCGTGGCCCATAGACTTCAGGCCGAGCGCCACGTATTCGGCCGAGCCGCCGAAGATGGCATTGGCGATCGCGTAGGCCAGGCCCACCCCCAGGGCCCGCACATGGGGCGGAAACATCTCGGCCTTCACGATGCCGCTGATCGAGGTGTACAGGCTCACCACCGCGAGCGCCACCGCGATCAGTACGAAGGCCACGGCGGGGCTGGTCACCGAGTGCAGCGCGGTCAGGATCGGCACCGTGATCAGCGCGCCCAGCGCGCCGAACATCAGCATGTTGTTGCGCCGGCCGATGCGGTCGGACAGCGCGCCGAACAGCGGCTGCATGCACATGTAGACGAACAGGCAGCCAGTCATCACGTAGCTGGCCGTCTTGATGGACATGCCCGCCGTGTTGACCAGGTACTTCTGCATGTACGTCGTGAACGTGTAGAAGATCAGCGAGCCGCCCGCGGTATAGCCCAGCACGGTGAGGAAGGCGGCCTTGTGGTTGCGGAACAGCTCGGCGACGCTGCCGGCCTCCTTGCTGTTGCGCGTGGTGGCCGACGAGGTCTCGTGCAGCGTGCGGCGCAGCAGCAGCGCGACCACGGCCGTGATCGCGCCGATCACGAACGGAATGCGCCACGCCCACGTCTTCAGCTCCTGCTCGGTGTAAAGCTGCTGCAGCACGACCACCACCAGCACCGCCAGCAACTGGCCGCCGATCAGCGTCACGTACTGAAACGACGAAAAGAAGCCGCGCCGGCCCTTGAGCGCCACCTCGCTCATATAGGTGGCGGTGGTCCCGTACTCCCCGCCTACCGAGAGGCCCTGCAGCAGGCGCGCGGCCAGCAGCAGCGCGGGCGCCCAGGCGCCGATGCTGTCGTAGGTGGGCAGGCAGGCGATCAGCAGCGAGCCGGCGCACATCATCAGCACCGAGATCAGCATGGAGTTCTTGCGGCCGTGGCGGTCGGCGATGCGGCCGAAGATCCAGCCGCCGATGGGACGCATCAGGAAGCCCGCGGCGAACACGCCGGCGGTGTTCAGCAACTGCACGGTGGGATTGGACTGCGGGAAGAACAGGTGCGCGAAGTAGATCGAGCAGAACGCGTACACGTAGAAGTCGAACCATTCCACCAGGTTGCCCGACGAGGCCGCCACGATCGCGAACACGCGGCGGCGGCTGTCTTCATGGGAGCCGATGGGGGGAATGCCGGGGGCGGTGCCGGTAGCTGTCGTTGTCGTCGATAGTTGTGTCATCGGAGAGATCGCAAGGGTTGAGACGTTGCGTCCTTGCTCTGTGAGGCGACCGGGAAGTCGCCGGGCTCGCAGGGGGCGTGGGGGATACCGCGGCCACGGTCCGGCCCTTGCGGCCGGCCGCGCGCGATGGCGCGGCTGGCAGGATCGCTGATGCCGGGCTAGGGTAACCCCATTTTCCGTTGGCTGCACGGCGGCGCGGTGCGATGGCCGGCGCGGCCGCCGCGCGCGGGCGCGCCGCCGCGGGCAGCGCGGGCGATTGTCCAATCAGCCGAACGGTGTATCCCGCGAGCCGGCCACGCCCGCGGCTAGCCCGGCGCTCCTTCGATCACCAGCCGGCTTTGGCCGCCGGCCAGGCGCCGGATCTCGATGCGCGTGCCGATGCGCTCGGTCATCTCCTGCACGTGCGAAATCACGCCCACTTTGCGGCCCTGCGCCTGCAGGCTGTCGAGCGCGTCCATCGCCACGCGCAGCGTGTCGGCGTCCAGGCTGCCGAAGCCCTCGTCGATGAACAGCGACTCGACGCGGACCCGGTGCGACGACAACGACGCGAGCCCCAGCGCCAGCGCGAGCGACACCAGGAAGGACTCGCCCCCTGACAGCGAATGCACCGAACGCATTTCGTCCGCCATGTCCTGGTCCACCACCAGCAATGCGAGGCTGCCCCTCACCCGCTCGAGCCGGTAGCGACGCGACAGCGTGGCCAGATGGCGGTTGGCGTAACCGAGCAGGATGTCCAGCGTGAGCTGCTGCGCGTAGTTGCGGAACTTGCGGCCATCGGCCGAGCCGATCAGTTCGTTGAGCCGGGCCCAGACGCGCGCGCGTTCCTGCTGCGCGGCGATGCGCGCGACGGCATCGCTGGCGGCCGCGCGGCGCTCGTCGTCGCGGCGCAGCGCGAACTCGGCCTCCGCGATGGCCTGCTTGGCGTCGGCGTGCGCGGCGAGCGCCGCGTCCAGCAGGCCGCGCACCGCCTCGGCGGATTCGGGGCCGGGGCACGTCGCCTCGATCTGCTCGCGCTTGGCGTTGCGCTCGGCGGCCACGGCCCGGGCCTCCGCGACGGCGCGGTCGAGTCCATGCAGGGCCTCGCGCTCGGCCGCCTGCCAGTCGGCGCCATGGGCCAGCCACTGGCGCAGGCGCTGCAGACCGCCGTTGTCGTCGCCGGCTTCGTCGCTGCCGCCGTCGGTCATGGCGGCCGTTGCCCTGCGTTCGCGGTGCGCGGCCAGCCATGCGGCGACCCGGGCCCGCGCGTCGGCGGCTTCGGACTGCACCGCCACCAGCCGTTCGCGTGCCTGCCGGTCGGTCTCGGCGGCGCGCGCCTCGTCGTGCGCGGCGTGCCGGCAGCGCACCTGTGCGGCCTCCAGCGCGGCCTGCGCGTCGGCCACGGCCTGCTCGAGCGCGGTCTCGATGTCGCGTACCGGGCGGCCGGCGTACGGCGTCCCGGCGAACAGGGCATCGCGCTCGCGCTGGCGGGCGACGCGGCCCGCCTCCGCCTCGGCGAAGGACTGCGCCGCGTCGCGATGCGCGATGCCGGCGCGCTCCAGCGCCTCGGCCGCCGCCGTCAGCGCGGCCGCGAGCCGATCGATGCGCTGGCGCAGCGCCTGCGCATCGGCCTCGGCCTTCAGCACCGCCTCGATCTCGGCGCGGCGCGCGGCGCGGTAGCCGGCGGGATCCCGTTGCCACGCTTCGTGCCATGAGGGGCCGCAGGCCGCGCCAAGCCCGCCCGCATCAAGTTCGGCCAGCACGCCGGCGAGCCGTTCGCGCTGCTGAGCGGCGGTCGCCTCGGCGTGCTGCTGCCGCAGCACCAGCGCGTCCGTTTCGGACTGCAGCGCGCGCAGCGCGTCGGAGGCCCGCGCCTGCTGCGCGCGAGCGGCGTCGACATCGGCACGGGCCGCATGGGCGCGCCGCTGCAGCTCGCGCCAGGCGGCTTCCTGCGCGCCGGCGGCCTGCTGCTGCGCCTCGGCCTGCGCCAGCCGCTCGTCCAGCCATGCCAGACGCTGCGCGTCGGCAATGCCCGCGATGCCGTCGAGTTCGGTGGCGCCAGCGTGCAGCGACCACGCGTGCTCGGCGGCCTCGAGCCGCCGACGGGCAAGCGCGCGCTGCTGCGCGAGCGCTTCCACCGCCTGCGTGTGCGATGCCACCAGCGCGCCCTGCGTGGCAATGGCCGCGGTCAGCGTCGCCAGTTCGGCCTGGCGTGCGCGATGCTCGGATTCCAGCGAATGCAGCGCCTGGTTCAGCGCGTCGCGCAGCGGCTCCCCCGTATGGGCGTAGGGATGGTCGGTGGCGCCGCAGACCGGGCAGGGCGCGTCCGGCTGCAGCCCGTCGCGCAGCGCTTCGACGCTTTGCTGGCACGCGGCGTAGGCGAGCCGCCACGAACGTTCGGCCTGCTGTTCGGCGGCCAGTGCCTGGGGCCGGCGCGCATTGGCTTCGTCCAGTTGCGCGCGGCATGCCGCGAGCTTGGCCTCGTGATCGGCGTGCCGGCCGTCCAGTTCAGCGCTGTGCGCGCCCGCGGCCAGCCACTCGCGCCACAGCGCGCCGGCGATCTGCAACGCTTCGCGCCGCCGGTCGGCCGCCTGCTTGCGCGCCGCCAGCGCGTCCGCGTCGCAGGCGGCCTGCTCGCGCTGCAATCCGGCCAGCGCGGCCTCGGCCTCACGCAGGCCGGTGGCGGCGCGATCTGCCGCCGCCTGCGCCGCGCCGGCCGCCTCGCGCGAGCGCGCCAGCGCCCGCACCACGTCGGCGCCCGTGGACTCGGCCTGCCGTTGGTGGGTCAGCAAGTCGGCCGCTTGCGCCAGCAGCGTATCGCAACGCTGCCACTGCCGCGCGAGCGCATCCAGGTGCATGTGCGAGGCCAGCCAGCGCGCCGCCGCCGCATGCTCGGCGACGGCCTCGCGGTGCGCCTGCGTGCTGCCGTCGCTGGCATGCCGGGCCTGCGCCAACGATGCGGTCGCCTCGTCGCGCGTGCGCACGGCGCGCGCATGCTCCGGCGCAAGCGCGGTCAGCGCGGCATCGAATTCGCGCGCCTTGGCCACGGCGGGCGCCAGCGCAGCCTGGGTGGCGCGCGCGGCGTCGCGGCGCGCTGCCGCATCCGCTTCGAGGGCGCGTGCGTGCGCGGCGGTGGCCGCCGCGGTGGCGAGCGCCGCGCCGGCCTGTTCCGCCAGCGCCAGCGCACGCTGGGCCTCGCCCTCCAGCCGGTCGGCCGCTTCGAGCAGCGGCCGCGCCGACTGCGCGGCCTCCACCGCGGCCAGATGCCGGCGCCGGTCTTCGGCGCCGTCGCGCCGTGCCAGCGCGGCGGCGCATCCCTGCTGGGCCTCGGCCTGCGCGCGCACGGCCTGCTGGTGCGCGGTGTGCCAGCGCAGATGGTCTTCCAGCTGCCGGCAGCGCGCCTGCAGCGCGTCTCCCGTCCGTTGCCGCTCGGCGCGCTGCGCTTCCCAGTGCGCCCGCGTGTCGGCATCGAAGGGCTGGTGCGCGGCGGCGGCTTCGCTGAGCCCGCGCAGCGTGTCCTGCTCGGCCTTGTTGCGCTCGAAGGCGCGCCGCGAGATGGCCTCGAAGCGATCCGTGCCGGTCAGCGCCTGCAGCAGCGCGGCGCGGTCGTCGTCGCCGGCCTTCAGGAAGGCGAAGAACTCGTTCTGCGCGAGCAGCACCGCGCGGGTGAACTGCTCGAAGGTCAGGCCGATGCGCTGCACGATGGCGGCCTTGACCTCGGTCTTGAGGGCGCTGCCTACCGGCTGCGTGCCGGCGTCCGCCTGCAGCAGCGACAGCGCCATCTGCGTTTCCTGCAGCTTGCCGCTCGCCCTGGCGCGGGCGCGCCGCACGCTCCAGCGGGCGCGGTAGCTCAGCTCGTCGCCGCCCACGAAGTCGACTTCGGCGTAGCCCTCGGCGCAGCCGCGTCGCAGCAGCGTGCGCGGATCGTGCGCGCCGACGGTTTCCTCGCCCACGTCGGGCAGGCCGGCGCCGCGCGGGCCCACGCGCGCGACGCGGGGGGTCTCGTCGTACAGCGCCAGGCACAGCGCGTCGAGCAGGGTGCTCTTGCCCGCGCCGGTGGGGCCGCCGATCGCGTACAGGCCGGCGGAGGCAAGCGGCTCGCGCGTGAAGTCGACCTCGAACTCGCCGGCCAGCGAGGCGAGGTTCCTGCCGCGGATGGCAAGGATCCTCATGGCGTCGCCTCGTCGGCCACGTTCATCAGCGCGGTGAGCGCGGCCGCGAGTTCGGCCGGCGCATCGCCGTCGTGCCGCTCGCGATAGAGTCGCGCAAACACCGCGGCCGGATCGAGCCGGCCCAGTTCGTCCAGCGACAGCACCGGCACGGCGGCGTCGCCGGTCGCCGCGCTGGCCGAGACCTCGATGCGGGCCAGCCGCACGGCCTTGCCGTCGAGTTCGGCCTCGATGCGCGCGCGCAGCGCGGGCTCGGGCGCGTCGAGCCGCACGCGCACCTGCAGATAGGGCTGGCGCTCGGTGGGCAAGTCCGGCAATGCCAGCGCCCGCAGCGCGGTCAGCACCTCGTCCAGCGGCCGCGGCGTTGGTGGCACGCGCAGCAGGGGCACGGGGCGCGGCACCGCGATGGCCCGCACGTCGCGCAACGCGCCGTCCTCGATATCGACGCCCAGCACCTGATGCGGATAGTGAATCTCGGAAAACGACATCGGCAGCGGACTGCCGCTGTAGCGGATATGCGCGTGCTTGCCGACGGTCTGCGCCAGATGCAGGTGGCCCAGCGCGACGTAGGCGATGGCCGGATCGAAGATCCCGGCGGGCAGCGCCTCGGCGCCGCCCACCACCACGCGCCGCTCGGAGTCTTCGGACGTCAGGCCGTCGCGCATATGGCAATGGCCCAGCGCGATGATGGGCTGGTGCGGCTCGCGCCGCGCCAGCGCCAGGTCCAGCGCGTCGCGGTAGAGGCGGGCCACGCCGGCCTGGTAGGCGTCGCCGTCCGTCTCGATGCGCGGCACGTCGCCCGCGCGCAGGAACGGAATGGCCAGGCACCACGCGGCGATCGCCCCGTCGCCGTTGCGCACGGGCACCACCATGCGCTCGACATCGATGGTGCCGTCCGCGCCGCGCTGCACGCCGCCCACGCAGGTCGCGCCGAAGTGGCCCAGGAAGGGCACGGGGGCTTCCAGCCGGCCGGGCGAATCGTGATTGCCCGCGACCAGCACGATGGCCAGCCGCGGCATGCGTGCGCGCGCGTCGGCCAGGAAGCGGTAGAGCTGGCGCTGCGAGGCGGCGGAGGGATTGGCGTTGTCGAAGATGTCGCCGGCGATCAGCAGCAGTTCGGTGCGCTCGGCTTGGAGCGTGTCGAGCAGCCAGTCGAGGAAGTGCTGATGTTCGTGGGTGCGGTCGAAGTCGTGCAGCGTCTGGCCGAGATGCCAGTCGGAGGTGTGCAGCAGTCGCATGCGTCATGCCTGTGGAGAACAGGCGTGACGATAGCAGAGATCGCGGGGCAAGCCGGGCAGCGGTGGCGCCGCGCCCGGCGCGGCGCCGTGCACGAATCGCGGAATGCGGCTACACTGCGGCCCGCGCCGACGAGAACGCCCGCAAGGGTGGCTCGCCCGGCATGACTGGCGGGGTGGCAGAGTGGTGATGCCACGGTCTGCAAAGCCGTGCACGACGGTTCGATTCCGTTCCCCCGCCTCCAGTCTCCCCGGCCTCGGCGCCTGAAGACCTCGGCGCCTGAAGACCTCGGCGCCTGAAGACCTCGGCCGCTTCAATCCCCGCCCAGATACGCCTGCACCAGCGCCGGATCGCGCGCCAGTTCGTCGGCGCCGCCGCTCGCCACCACGCGGCCTTCCTCCAGCACATAAGCCCGGTCGGCCAGCGCCAGCGCCAGCGCCGCCATCTGGTCCACGAGCACGATGGTGATGTCCTCGGCGCGCAGGCGATCCAGCGAGGCGAACAGGTCCGCGATGACCTTGGGCGCCAGGCCGAGCGACGGCTCGTCCAGCAGCAGCACGCGCGGGTTCGACATCAGGCCGCGCGCCACCGCCAGCATCTGCTGCTCGCCGCCGGACAACAGCCCCGCGCGCTGGTGCTGCCGCTCGCGCAGGCGAGGAAAGCGCGCGAACATGACCTCGACGCGCCGCATCACCTCCGCGCGCGGCAGCCGGCCCGAGGGAAAGGCGCCCAACCGCAGGTTGTCCAGCACGGACAGTTCGGGGAACACCTGCCTGCCTTCGGGCACCAGCACCATGCCCATGGCCGCGATGCGCGCGGCATCCAGTCCGGCGAGATCGGTGCCGTTGAACGTGATGCCGCCCTGCACCGGGCGGTGCAGCCCGGCGAGCGCGCGCATCAGCGTCGACTTGCCGGCGCCATTGGCGCCCAGCAGCGCCACCATCTCGCCCTCGCGTACCTGCAGCGAAACGCCGTGCAGCACGGGGGCGGCGCCATAGCCCGCCGTCAGCGCGCCCACTCCCAGCACTTCCTGCGCATGACCGTTCGCGGCGGCGCGGCCTTCCGTGCGCGCGGCCACCTGTTCGCCGGCCTCGCCCAGGTAGGCGCGCCGTACCTGCGGATCGGCCCGCACGGCGGCCGGCGTGCCGGTGGCCAGATGCTGCCCCGCGTCGATCACCACGATGCCGTCGGAGACCTCCATCACCAGCGACATGTCGTGTTCGACGAGTCCGACCGCGACGCCGCTGGCGGCGATGCGCCGCAGCAGCGCGCCGAGCCGCGCCTTGTCTTCGCGCGACAGGCCCGCCGCGGGCTCGTCCAGCAGCAGCACCGCGGGCTGCGTGGCCAGCGCGCGTGCGATCTCGACCAGGCGCCGGTCCACGTGCGCGAGGTCCGCGGCGCGGGCCTGCGGATCGCCGTGATAGCCGCAGCCGCGCAGCAGCGCCACGGCCTGGGCGCGCACCGCGGGAGCGGTGAAGCCCGAGATGCCCAGCAGCGGGCCCAGCCGGCCGCGCGAGAGCGCGATCGCCACGTTGTCGGCGGCGCTCATGCCGCCGAACAGCTGCGAGGTCTGGTAGGTGCGAGCGATGCCGCGGCGGGCGCTGTCGCAGGCCCCGCGCGCGGCAATGTCGTCCGCGCCGAGCCGGCGCGTGCCGGCCTGCGGCTGGTAGAAGCCCGACAGCATGTTGAGCACGGTGGACTTGCCCGCGCCGTTGGGGCCGATCAGGCTGGTGACGGCGCCGGGCGGCAGCGTGAAGGACAGGCTGTCCACCGCGCGCACGCCGCCGAAGACCATGGTGAGACCGGAGGCCGTCAGGCCGCGCCGCGCGGCCTGCGGCAGCGGCGCAAGCTCCGGTTGCGCGAAGACGGCGTCCGGCTGGCCCGCGGGCGCGGCGGCGGCGGCGCGCCGGGCGAACAGGCGCGTGACCACGCCCACCATGCCTTCCGGGGCCACCCACAGCACCAGCAGCAGCAGGCCGCCGAAGAACAGCAGGCGCAGGTTCTCCAGGCTGGACAGCAGCTCCGGCAGCAGGCCAACCACCACCGCGCCGACCAGCGGGCCGGCGACGGTGCCGGCGCCGCCCACGATCACCACCAGCACGAACAGGATCGATTGCAGGAACGAGAACATGCCCGGCGTGACCATGCCCTGCAGCGGCGCGAACAGGCCGCCGGCGAGGCCCGCGAGCGCGGCCGACACCGCGAACGCCACGGTCTTGACGCGCAGCGGGTCGATGCCGATCGACGCGGCGGCCGTTTCGCTGTCGCGCACCGCGCGCATGGCGGCGCCCCAGCTGCCACGCGAGACGCGCGCATACGCGGCCAGCGCCACCGCCAGCACCGCGATGGCGATCAGCGCCAGCGCGCGCTCGCCGCCGTCCACGCCGGGCAGCGCCGGTTGCGGAAAGCCCATCAGGCCGTTCTGGCCGCCGGTCAGCGCGCGCCATTCGACTGCGCCGTGCTCGACGATGAAGCCGAAGGCGATCGTGACCATCGCCAGACCCGGGCCCTTCACGCGGAGCGCCGGCAACGCGAGCAGCGCGCCGGTGGCCGCGGCGATCAGCGCGCCGACCGGCCAGGCGGCCCAGAAGCTCCAGCCGGCCTGGCCGGTCAGGATGGCGACGGCATACGCGCCGATGGCGTAGAAGCCGACATGGCCGAACGAGACCTGCCCGGTCAGCCCGAGCAGCAGGTTCAGGCCCACGCCGCAGATCGCCAGCATGGCGACGCCGGCGATCACGAAGACGAAGTAGCCGTTCACCCACAGCGCCGCGGCCGCGGCCGCCAGCAGCGCGAGCGTCAGCACGCCCACCTGCAGCGGCGTGCCCATGCCCAGCAGCGTGGGCGCATGGCGGCGGCCGGCGGCCGGTGGCGCGGCGGTGGCGTTCTTGATGATGTTGGCGAGCAACGTGGAATCGTTCATACCTTGCGCACCTCCGCGCGCCCGAAAAGACCGTCAGGCCGCAGCGCCAGCAGCACGATGACCAGCGCGAAGGTGATGATCTGGGTGTAGCTCGAGCCGAGCGACGCGGTGACCAGCGCCTCGACCATGCCGAAGATCAGGCCGGCGATCATCACGCCCCAGGCGCTGGACAGGCCGCCCAGAATCGCCACGGCGAACGCCTTGAGCCCGAACACCGTGCCCATGTCGGACTGCACGTTGAACAGCGGCGCGATCAGCACGCCGGCGATGCCGGCCAGCAGCGTCGACAGCGCGAACGCGACCGCGATGGTGCGGCGGATCGGAATGGCCATCAGCCGCGCCGCATCGCGGTTCTGCACCACGGCGAGCATGGCCACGCCCCAGCGCGACTTGCGCAGCACCAGGTGCAGCAGCGCGGCCAGCGCCAGGCCCACGACGGGAATCAGCAGCTGCAGCGGATAGACGCCCACGCCGGTGTCGCCGATCTGCACCGACGACACCGCCAGCGGCGACGGCAGGCTGCGCGGCTCGGTGCCGAAGGTCAGCATCACGACGTTGTCGAGCACGATGCCCAGCGCCACGGTGGCCATCAGCCACGCATTGGAATTGCGGCTGGCAAAGGGCCGCACCGCGAGGAATTCGACGGCCAGCCCGTACAGCGCGCACAGCGCCAGCGCGAGCAGCACCGCCAGCGCCATCGGCCAGCCCAGCGTCTGCGCGAAGGTATAGGTCAGCACGGCGCCCAGCATCATGGAGCTGCCCTGCGCGAAGTTGACGGTGGCCGAGACGGTATAGGTGATGTGGAAACCCAGCGCCATCAGCCCATACATGCTGCCCAGGCCCAGGCCGCTGATCAGGGCCGATATCCAAAGCATGGTGTTTTCCTTGTTTCATTCGGTCGGGTGGTGGTGGCTTCCGCGGGCCTTTACCCTCACCCCTCCCCTCTCCCGCGGGCGGGAGAGGGGAGAACACACGCGACACATCAAACGCCATCGGTTCGCGCCCTCTCCCGCCCGCGGGAGAGGGGCCGGGGGTGAGGGTGACCGCCAGCCGAAGCCCGCCGGCCCGCACGCAAACCAACTACTTCCCGTTCACCGGCACGATGCGGTTGTCGATGAACTGCGCCCACACATAGTCGTTTTCCGACAGCGCGTCATGCGTGTCCGGCGTGAACGGTTTCACGTAGGTCTTGATCAGCCCTTCGTAGCGATCGATCTTGTAGAAGCCCTCGCGCACCGCGTCGCCCTTGGTGGAGCCGGCGCGCGCGATGGCCAGCGCGGCCAGATGCGTGGCGTCGTAGGCGTTGGCCACGCCGACCGCGGGCGTGATGTCGTCCGGTCCCTTGACGTCGCTGTAGCGCGCCTTCAGGGCGTTGACCACGCGCGTGCCGACCGGCGACGGCGTGCCGAAGAAGCTGTACGTCTGCACGAAATGGACGTTCTTCGCGTTCGGTCCCGCCAACTCCGTGAAGCGGCCACCCGCCGGGCCCCAGTGCGACACGATGGGCACCTTCCAGCCCATGCGGTCCAGCGACTTGACGACCTGCGCCGACGGGCCGACGTTGCCCACCATCAGCAGCACGTCCGAGCCCGCCGCCTTGAGCCGGCCCAGCTGCGGGGTGATGTCCACATCGTTGCCCTCGAACTTCTCGATGCCCGCCGGTTTCATGCCCTTGGCGGTCAGCGCGGCGACGATGCCCTTCTCGTTCGACTCGCCCCATGGGTTGTTGACCAGGATCAGGCCCGGCTTGCTCGCGCCGAAGGTCTTCTGCGCGTACTGCAGCATGGCCTTGTCCACGACCTCGTCCACCGCCGAGACGCGGAACACGTAGTTGGGATTGGCGCCGTTGCGGGTGATCGGCGTGCCGGCCGCCCACGGACCCATGAACGGCACCTTCTCCTGGTTGGCGATCGGCACGATGGCCATCGAGACCGGCGTGTCCAGGCCGCCGAACAGTACCGCGACCTTCTCCTTGTAGATCAGCTCGCGCGCGGCCAGCACGCCCTTGGCCGGATTGCCCTCGTCGTCGCGACGCACCAGCTCCAGCTTGCGGCCGCCGAGCAGGCCGCCCTTGGCATTGATCTCGTCGATGGCGACCGTCATGCCGCGCGTGATGGCGTCGCCCGCGCGCGCCGACTGGCCCGACAGTGCGGTGACCAGGCCGATCTTGATGGTGTCCGCCGCCATCGCGGGCACGGCGGGCAGGGCCGCCGCCGCGAAGAGGGCGGCCGCGGTGGCCAGCAGGGTACGGCGGGACATCTGGGTCATGGCGAATCTCCGGGTGTGCGAGGAAGTTGCTGCTATGGCTCGCAAGAGCTGTGCCATCCGTCGACACCACGGACCCGCAGCACGATGCGATCCGACTGCCTATATGTAGACGATCTGGTACGTGTCTTGCGAACGATCCTTCGCCATGCATGCAGACGAACGCGCCATGCAGCCGCACGCCCGAAGCCGGTGCGCGGCGGCGCCAAAGCGGGGCGCGTTGCCCCATCCCGTGCATTGCCGAACCGCGCCACGCGCCGAACCCTCGCCACGATGACCGACGTCAAGATCGTTCCCCCTCACGCCAACAGCACCGAGCCGGTGTTCGGCCCGCTGCGCTCGCACGGACGCTTTCCGTACCGTCCCATCACCGACGCCGACGACTACGCCTGGCCGAATGGCGCGGGCCTGGCCGTCTACCTCGGCTTCAACGTGGAGCACTTCGCCTTCGGCGAGGGCCTGGGGGCGAACCTGGGGCCGGTCTCGCCGCAGCCGGACGTGCTCAACTACAGCTGGCGCGAATATGGCAACCGTGTCGGCGCGTGGCGCTGCCTGGAACTGTTCGACGAGATGCGCATGCCCGCCGGCGTGCTGCTGAACACGGCGCTGTACGATCATTGCCCCGAGCTGCTCGATGCCTGCCTCGCGCGCGGCGACGAGCTCATCGGCCACGGCCATACCAATGCGCGGCGCCAGAGCGAGTACGACGAGGCCGGCGAGCGCGCGCTGCTGATCCATTGCCGCGACCGCATCGCCGCGCACGCGGGCACCGCGCCGGCCGGCTGGCTCTCGCCATGGATCTCCGAAACCATGCTGACGCCGGACCTGCTGGCGGAAACGGGCTACCGCTACACGCTGAACTGGTGCCACGACGACCGGCCGGTGCGCATGGACACGCGCGGCGGCCCGCTGTGGTCGATTCCGTATCCGCAGGAGCTGAACGACATTCCGATGATCATCGGCCGCCAGCTCGATGGCCGCGACTTCGCCGACATGATCATCGACCAGTGCGACGAGATGCTCGCGCAGGCGTACCGATCCCGACCGGAAGGACCGCGCGTGCAGCCGCTGGTGATGGGCATCGCGCTGCATCCCTATCTGGTCGGCCAGCCATACCGCCTGCGCCATCTGCGCCGGGCGCTGGCGCATATCGCGGCGGAACGCGACGCCGGCCGGGTGTGGTTCACCACGCCGGGCGAGATCTGCACGCATATGGAGCGCGTGGCGCCGCTGCCGGCGTCCGGGGCCCATCCCGCGCAACCGGCCATGCCGCCGGCCGCGGTCACCGCCACCGCTTCGCGCTAACATCATGGCCGTCCATTTCCTGCCCGACGCCATGCCGCCGAAAGCCGCCTCCAGTGCCGCCGCGAAGGCCAACGATGCCCAGCCGGCACGCCACAAGACCGCCCCGGACAAGACCGCACGCGACAAGCGCGCCGCCCCCGCCGCCGACACGCTCGCCAGCGCGGTGCGCGAGCACGACGGCGCGGGCAGCGACGCCGATGCGCGCATCTACCGGGCCGTGTTCGACGGCGTGCTGAACCATCGCCTGACCCCCGGCACCAAGTTGCCCGAGCCGGAGCTGTGCCAGCTGTTCGGCGTGGGCCGCGCGGTGGTGCGCCGGGTGCTGGAGAAGCTCGCGCACGACGGGATCGTGGCGCTGCGCCCGAACAAGGGCGCGGTCATCGCCGAACCCACGCCCGAGGAGACCGGGCAGATCTTCGAGGCGCGCCGCGCGATGGAGCGCGTGCTGGTCGAGCTCGCGGTGCAGCGCGCGACCGCCGCCGACGTGCGCGTGCTGCGCCGCCAGCTGGCCGAGGAGCACGAGGCCATGCACCGCTTCGACCAGCCCTCGTGGGCGCGGCTCGCCAGCGGCTTCCATCTGCGCATCGCCGCGCTGGCGCGCAATCCGGTGCTGCAGCGCTACCTGACCGAGCTGGTGTCGCGCTGCTCGCTGATCGTCGGGCTGTACGAGCCGCCGGGACATGCGCCGTGCGAGCACGACGAGCACACCGAGATCGTCGACTGCATCGAGCGCCGCGACGCGGCCGGCGCGGTGGCGCGCATGGAGGCGCATCTGCGCCAGCTCGAAGAGCGCATCGAAACCTCCCGCATGCAGGGCGAGAAGAGCCTCGCGCAGATGCTGGGATTGACCCCGCCGGGGCGGCGCGACGCGCGCTGAGCAGCCCCACCACCCCGGCAAGACCTCAGGACACCATGGAAATCGACTTCGACGCCATCACCGAATACCAGCGCTACAAGCTGATGGCCAGCCTGATCGTGCCGCGCCCGATCGCGCTGGTCACCACGCTGTCGGCCGGCGGCACCGTCAACGCCGCGCCGTTCTCGATGTTCAACATGCTGGGCGAGGAGCCGCCCATCGTGATGATCAGCATCAACCGACTGGGCGACGGCGCACTCAAGGACACCGCGGCCAATATCGCGCGCACCGGCGAATTCGTCGTGCACCTGAGCGACGAAGCGATGGCGGAGAAGATGCACCGCTGCGGCGAGCGCCTGCCGCCGGACGAAAGCGAGCTGGCGCGCTTCGGCCTGACGCCGGTGGCCAGCACCTTCGTGGCGCCGCCCCGTATCGCCGAGGCGCCGGTCGCTTTCGAATGCCGGCTGTGGGAGACGCTGGAGACCGCGAGCCGGCACATCTTCATCGGCCGCGTGCACCGGCTGCATGCGCGCGACGAACTGATCGACACCGAGCGCTGGCGGGTGCGGCTGCAGAACTACTTCCCGGTGGGGCGGTTCGGCGCGAGCTTCTACGTGACCACGCGCGACCGCTTCTCGCTGGAGCGCGAGGGCGGCGAGGGCGGCGCGGTCACGGCGTCGACGGCGGTCGACGAGATGTAGCGCGGCAAGCGCGAGCGGCGCGTGCGCGCCGGATCAGTGACGGGCGCAGTGGACGATCTCGACCGTGACGTGCGCCAGTTCCTCGTGCACGGCGAGAGCATGCCTGACGCGCGCGGGCGTCAGCGCCGCGTCGTGGGTCACCAGGCCCGCGATGCAGGCGAACTTGTCCTTGCCCACGCGCCACACGTGCAGGTCCGCGACCTTGGTGCCTTCCGGGCCGTCGTCGAAGGTGGCCAGCACCTCGCGCACTTCGTCCACCACCGGGTGGTCCATCTCCCGGTCCAGCAGCACCGTGCCGGTTTGCCGCATCAGGCCGTAGGCCCAGTGGCTGACCAGCATCGCGCCGACGATGCCCATCACGGGGTCGAGCCAGTTCCAGCCCAGCCACCAGCCGCCGGCGAGCGCGACCAGTGCCAGCACCGAGGTGGCGGCGTCGGCCAGCACATGCAGGTAGGCCGAGCGCAGGTTCAGGTCGTGCGCATGGTGGTGGCCGGCATGGCCGTGCCCATGGTCATGGCCGTGGTGATGGCCGTGGTCGTTGCCATGATCGTGGCCATGATCGTGACCATGGTGGGCGCCGCCCAGGATCAGCGCGCAGCCCAGGTTGACCGCCAGCCCGAGCGCCGTGACCACCATCGCCTCGCAGTAGTGGATGGTCTGCGGGTCGAACAGCCGTTCCACCGACGCCCAGGCCATCAGCGCGGCGACGCCGGTCAGCAGGATGGCGCTGGCAAAGCCGGCCAGCACCTCGATCTTCCACGCACCGAAGGTAAAGCGGGCGTCGGTGGCGAAGCGGCGCGCGGCGGCATAGGCGAAGACCGACAGGCCGACCGCGAAGGCGTGCGAACTCATATGCCAGCCATCGGCCAGCAGGGCCATCGAGTGGAACCACAGGCCGGCCGCGATCTCGGCCACCATGGTGGCGGCGGTGATGACCAGCACCAGCCGGGTGCGGCGTTCGGCGGCGCGGTTGCCGGTGTCGAACACGTGGCTGTGGGTCCACGGGGAAAGGTCGGAAGAATGCATAGGGGAATGGGCGGAAAACGGGAAGGGCGGCGAGCACCGCCGCTCGCGCAAGGGTAGCAAACCGCGGCGCGGCGGCGGGGGTCGTCCCTGCCGGCGGGATGGTCGGCCCGTCGCATGGTTCTGCTATCGTTGGCGCGCCCGCGCTGCCGGGCTCCCCATCCACCTCCATGCCTCCTGCCATGCACAGCTCCACGGAGGGCGCCGATGCCCGCCCCAACGAAGACCATGCCGCGCCGGCCGACGTGACGCTGCGCGAGGCGTTCTGGTACTGGCTCAAACTGGGCTTCGTCAGCTTCGGCGGTCCGGCCGGCCAGATCGCGCTGATGCACGAGGACCTGGTCGAGCGCAAGCGCTGGATCTCCGAAGGGCGCTTCCTGCATGCGCTGAACTACTGCATGGTGCTGCCCGGCCCCGAGGCGCAGCAGCTCGCCACCTACATCGGCTGGCTGATGCACCGCACGTGGGGCGGCATCGTTGCCGGCGGCCTGTTCGTGCTGCCGTCGCTCGCGCTGCTGATGCTGCTGTCCTGGATCTACCTGCGCTTCGGCGACGTGCCGGCGGTGGCCGGCGCGCTGCAGGGCGTGAAGCCGGCGGTCACCGCCATCGTCGCGTTCGCCGCCTGGCGCATCGGCTCGCGGGCGCTGAAGAACAACTGGCTGCGCGCGCTCGCGGCGGCCTCCTTCGTCGCCATCTTCGCGGCCAGCGTGCCGTTTCCCGCCATCGTGCTCGCCGCCGCGCTGGTCGGCTACGCGGGCGGGCGCCTTGCTCCGGATCGCTTCGCCGCCGGGCCCGCGCATGGTGCCCCTGCCGCCGCCGGGGGGCTCGCGCTGATCGGCGACGACACGCCGACGCCCGCGCACGCGCGCTTTACCTGGGGCCACTTCCTGCGGGTGCTCGCGGCCTTCGTACTGCTATGGGCGTTGGTGCTCGGCGCGCTGGCCTGGCGCTACGGCTGGCACGGCACGCTCGCGCAGATGGGCTGGTTCTTCACCAAGGCCGCGCTGATGACGTTCGGCGGCGCGTATGCGGTGCTGCCGTATGTGTACCAGGGCGCGGTGGACCACCACCAGTGGCTCACGGGGCCGCAGATGATCGACGGACTCGCGCTGGGCGAGACCACGCCGGGGCCGCTGATCATGGTGGTGGCCTTCGTTGGCTTCGTCGGCGGCTGGACCCATGCGGTGTTCGGCGCCGAGGCGCTGCTCGCCTCCGCGATCGCGGCGGCGTGCGTGGTGACCTTCTTCACCTTCCTGCCGTCGTTCCTGTTCATCCTGCTGGGCGGCCCCTTCGTGGAAAGCACGCATGGCAACCTGAAGCTGACGGCGCCGCTGACGGCGATCACGGCCGCGGTGGTCGGCGTGATCGTCAACCTGGCGGTGTTCTTCGCCTACCACGTGCTGTGGCCGCAGGGGATCGCGGGCAGGTTCGACTGGGTGGCGGCGCTGCTGGGCGTGGGCGCGGGGATCGCGCTGTTCCGTTTCAAGGCCGGGGTCGTGAAGGTGATCCTCGCCTGCGGCGCGGTGGGGCTGGTGGTGCGACTGGTCTGGGGATACTAACGGTGTTCGTTGCCCCTCCCGCCCGCGGGAGAGGCGAGCCGAGGCGGGCTCCTACCAACCGCCATACACCCCGCCGCCCCGCTGCCCCTCGAAGCGCTCCACCAGAAAGTCCACGAACGCGCGCACCCGCGCCGACAGGTTGTCGCGCGTGAGGAATACCGCGGACACATCGGCCGGCGGCGCGCTCCAGTCCGGCAGTACTTGCCGCAGCCGGCCCGACTTGAGCAGCGGCGCGATATCCCACTGCGAGCGCATCACGATGCCGTGGCCGTCCAGGGCCCATCCCACCGCAGTCTCGCCGTCGTTGGTGGCGGCCGGTCCGCGCACCTTGACCGTCTCCTGCCGGCTGGCCGAGCGCAGATGCCAGGTGCCATAGGTGGCATCGCTCTCGCGGATCACGATGCAGCGGTGCTGGTGCAACTCGCGCGGCGATGCCGGCTCACCATGCCGGGCCAGGTAGTTCGGCGACGCGCACAGCACGCGCTGGTTGTGGGCCAGCAATCGGGCGGTCAGGCGCGCGTCGGGCAGGTCGCCGACGCGGATGCCCACGTCGTAGCCCTCTTCGGCGAGGTTGGCCGGCCGGTCGGTCAGTTGCAACTGCACCTCGACGTCGGGGCACGCCAGCAGGAAAGCGCTGACCGCCGGCGCCACGTAGCGCCGCCCGAAGCCCAGCGTGGCGTTGACCCGCAGCAGCCCGCGCGGCGCGACCCGGCTGCCACCCAGTTCCTGCTCCAGTTCCTCCAGCTCCGCCAGGATGCGGCTGCCGCGCGCGAGGAATGCCTCGCCTTCCTGCGTGACGCTCAGGCGCCGGGTGGTGCGGTTCAGCAGGCGCACGCCCAGGCGCGCCTCGAGGGCGGCCAGACGCTTGCTGGCCGCCGACGGCGTAATGCCCATCTGCTGCGCGGCGCCGGCCAGGCTGCCCTGCTTGACCAGCAGCACGAAGAAGGCGAGATCGGAAAAGCCGTCCATGGATTCGTGAATACGGGGAACTAATGAAAGTCTTTGCGCGAAATTATAGCGGCGGGTTCCATAGTTAAACTCGGGCCACCATAACAAGGCGCCGACACGCCAGCCGCGCCCGGCATCGCCCGGGACCGCGAATCCACAGGAGACAGCCATGAACCCGATCTTGACCCAGACTTCCACCGTCATGCGCGGCCGCGCGGCGGCCCGCCGCCTGCTGCGCGCGTGCGCGACGCTGGCCGCGGTGCCGCTGGTCGGCCTCGTCGCCGCACCGGCGGCGCAGGCCGACACCTTCCCCAGCCGCCCCGTCCGCCTGATCGTGCCGTTCGCGCCCGGCGGCAGCGTCGATATCGCCGCGCGCCTGATCGGCGATGCGTGGGCGAAGCAGCTGGGCCAGCCGGTGGTGGCGGACAACCGCGCCGGCGCCTCCGGCAATATCGGCATGGACCAGGTCGCCAAGGCCAAGCCGGACGGCTACACGCTGGCGATCAACAACGTGGCGCTGGCCGTCAATCCGGCGCTGTTCGCCAGGCTGCCGTTCGACACCGCGAAGGACTTCACCTCGGTGGGCACGGTGGCGACGTCGCAGCACGTGCTGGTGGTCACCAACAGCCTGCCCGCGAAGAACGTGCAGGAGCTGGTGGCGCTGGCCAAGGCGCAGCCGGGCAAGCTGACCTTCGGCTCGGCGGGTACGGGCAGCACCTTCCATATGGCGGCGGAGCTGTTCAAGTCGGAGTCGGGCGCCTCCATCCTGCACGTGCCGTACAAGGGCGGCGGCCCCGCCATGCTGGACACCATCGCCGGACAGGTGCAGATGAGCTTTCCTGTGCTGTCCGCCGCGCAGCAGCAGGTGCAGGCCGGCAAGCTGCGCGCGCTGGCCGTGACCGGGCCGAAGCGATCCCCGCTGATGCCCGAGGTGCCGACGGTGGCCGAGTCCGGCCTGCCCAACTATGCCTTCGAGACGTGGTTCATCGTCAGCGCGCCGGCCGGCACGCCGAAGGACGTCGTCGCGAAGCTGAACCAGACGCTGAACGCCGCGCTGGCCACGCCGGAGCTCAAGGCGCGGCTGATCAAGGAAGGCTTCGAGCCCTGGAGCAGCAGCCCGGCGCAGGCCGACGCCATGCTGCGCAAGGAAATCACGCGCTGGGCCGCGCAGATCAAACAGGCCGGCATCACGCCCGAGTAAGCCGCCGCCCCGTTATCCCTTTACCTCCCATGACATCCGATTCCCCGCAAGCCCGCACGCTGTACCGCAAGCTGGTGGATGCGCACACCGTCACCGCGCTCGACGCGGACAACGTGCTGCTCTACGCCGACCTGCACCTGATGAACGAATACACCAGCCCGCAGGCCTTCGCCGGGCTGGCGGCGCAAGGCCGCGCCGTCCCCGAGCCCGGCCAGCAGGTGGCGGTGGTGGACCACATCATCCCGACCCATGCGGAGTCGCCGCGCCGCATCCAGGACCCGGCGTCGGCGCTGCAGGCACGCAACCTGAAGCGCAACTGCGAACTGCACGACATCCCCCTGTTCGACACCAACGATCCGCTGCAGGGCATCGAGCACGTGATCGCGCCCGAGCACGGCATGATCCGGCCCGGCATGGTGGTGCTGTGCGGCGACAGCCATACCACCACCTACGGCGCCCTGGGGGCGCTGGGCTTCGGCATCGGCACCTCCGAGGTCGAGCACGTGCTCGCCACGCAGACGCTGGTCTACCGGCTGGCGCGCGACATGCGGATCCGCGTGGACGGTGCGCTGCCGCGCGGCACCACGTCCAAGGACCTGATCCTGCATATCATCAGCCGGATCAGCGCCCAGGGCGCGCGCGGCTATGTGGTGGAGTTCGCCGGCCCGGCCGTCGACGCGCTGTCGGTCGAGGCGCGCATGACCCTGTGCAACATGACGGTGGAAGCGGGCGCGCGCGGCGCGCTGATCGCGCCGGACGAGGCCACGACGGAATACGTGCTGGCGCGCGCGGCCGATATCGACGCGACGATGGCCGCGGCCGCGCGCCGGCACTGGCAGACGCTGCACAGCGACGACGGCGCGCGCTTCGACGCCGAACTTCGCTTCGACGCCGCCGAGGTCGCGCCCTACGTCACCTGGGGCACCAGTCCCGACCAAGCCATTCCGATCGACGCGCCGGTGCCGCGGCTGGCCGACGCCGCCGACGACATCGCGCGCGCCGCGGCCGCCAAGGCGCTCGACTATATCGGCCTCGCGCCGGGCGACTCGCTGCATGGGCTGCCGGTGCAGCGCGTGTTCATCGGCTCCTGCACCAATGGCCGCATCGAGGACCTGCGTGCGGTGGCCGCCGTCGTCCGCGGCCGCAAGGTGGCCAGCGGCGTGCGCGCGATGGTGGTGCCGGGTTCCGGCGCGGTGCGCGAGCAGGCCGAGCGCGAGGGCATCGCCGCCGTGCTGATCGATGCCGGCTTCGAATGGCGCAAGCCGGGCTGCTCGATGTGCCTGGCCATGAACGACGATATGCTGGCGCCGGGCGAGCGCTGCGCGTCCACCACCAACCGCAATTTCGAGGGCCGGCAGGGGCGGGGCGGTCGCACCCACCTGATGAGTCCCGCCATGGCCGCCGCCGCCGCGCTGTGCGGCCGGATCACCGACGTGCGCGCACTGGAGCCCGCCCATGCCTGAAAACCACACCGTCCCCACCATCGACGTCATCGAGGGCATCGGCGCGCCGCTGCCGGTGGCGAACCTGGACACCGACCAGATCATGCCCAAGCAGTTCCTGCGCATCATCGACAAGGCGGGCCTGGACAAGGGGTTGCTGTACGACATGCGCTTCGACGGCGAGGGCCGCCCGCGCGCCGGCTTCGTGCTGAACCAGCCGCGCTACCGGGACACCGGCGTCCTGGTCGCCGGCCCGAACTTCGGCTGTGGCTCCAGCCGCGAGCATGCGGTCTGGGGCCTGCAGCAGTACGGCATCCGCGCGGTGATCGCGCCCAGCTTCGGCGAGATCTTCTACTCCAACGCGATGAACAACCAGTTGCTGCTGGTGATGCTGCCGCAGGCCGATGTCGATGCGCTGCTGCGCGAGGTCGGCGAGGAGCGTGGCGAGCCGGCCCGCATCCGCATCGATCTGCGGACCATGCGCGTCAGCGCCGGCGCCTACGAGGGCGCGTTCACGATGAGCGAGCGCCATCGCAGCATGTTCCGCCAGGGGCTCGACGTGATCGGCCTGACGCTGACGCACGCGGAGGCGATCGCCGCGTTCGCCGCGGCCCATCACCGCGCCCAGCCGTGGCTGCACGATGTCGCGCGCAAGACCATGGGGCGGCTGCGGCGCGCTGAACCGGCATGACGAAGGAAGCAACGATGTTCGAAGGATTCGAGACGCGGCGCGTGCGCTGTGGCGATGTCACCATCCATGCGCGCGGGGGCGGCCAGGGCCCTGGCTTGCTGCTGCTGCACGGCCATCCGCAGACGCACGTGATCTGGCACAAGGTGGCCGGCACGCTGGCGCGGCATTTCACCGTGGTGGCCGCGGACCTGCGCGGCTACGGGGACAGCGACAAGCCCGCGGGCGATCCGGACCATGCCAACTACAGCAAGCGCACCATGGCGCGGGACCAGGTGACGCTGATGGAAGCGCTCGGCTTCGAGCGCTTCGGCGTGCTGGCGCACGACCGCGGCGCGCGGGTGGCCCACCGGCTGGCGGTGGACCATCCCGGCCGCGTGCAGCGGCTGGTGACGCTGGACATCGCGCCGACGCTGGCGATGTACGAGCAGACCAGCCTCGCCTTTGCGCTGGCTTACTACCACTGGTTCTTCCTGATCCGCCCGGCGCCCGTGCCGGAGACCCTGATCGAGGCGGACCCCGAACTCTATCTGCGCAGCACCATGGGCGGGCGCAGCGCGGGCATGGCGCCTTTCACCGACGCGGCGCTGGCCGAATACCTGCGCTGCCTCAAGAGCCCCGGCGCCGCGCACGGGCTGTGCGAGGACTACCGCGCCAGCGCCACCATCGACCTGGAGCACGACCGCGCCGATCTGGCGGCGGGGCGCCAGGTGGAGTGCGAGATGCTGGCGCTGTGGGGCGAGCAGGGCGCGGTCGGCAAGTGCTTCGCGCCGCTGGAGGAATGGCGCAAGGTCGCGCGCCGCGTGCGGGGCCGGGCGTTGCCGTGCGGGCACTATATCGCCGAGGAAATGCCCGAGCGGCTGCTCGAGGAGGCCCTGCCGTTCCTGCTGGGCGCATGAGCGGGCGCTGACTGCCGCGGCCCGCGGCATGCCCCGTCGCGTACCGTGAAAGCCACGGCGCGGCGGCCCGCGCACCGATCCGTTTTAGAATGGGTGCAAGCGGTGACCCGGGGCGCTGGCCAGTTCCTGGCGCACCGCCGCTATGGAGCTGCTTGGAATGGATGACCCCTTCACCCCGCCCGGCCAGCATGGGCACGACCGGGCCGCCGACATGGAGGTGCCCACGGCCCACCTCGGCGCCATGCTCGACAGCATCACCGACGGCTTCCTCTCGCTGGACCGCGACTGGCGCCTGACCTACGTGAACCGCACGGCGGAACGGCTGTTGCGCAAGAACTGGGAAGACCTTGCCGGGCGCCGCCTGTGGGAGGTCTATCCCGACCTGATCGGCTCGGACTACTATCACGCCTACCAGCAGGCGGCCGCCAGCGGCGAGCCGCGCGCCTGCACCGCCTACTATGCGCCGCTGGCAAGCTGGTTCGAGGCGCGCGCGTTTCCGCACGTGGCGGGGCTCAGCGTGCTGTTTCGCGACGTCACCAGCGAACACGACCATTCCACCCAGCTGGAGTACCAGGCCGGGCACGACTACCTGACCGGGCTGCCCAACCGCCGGCAATGCATGCAGGTGCTCAGCCACGCGGTGGGCTTCGCGCGCGCGCCGCTGCCGCTGAGCGGCGGCGAGGCGGCGCTCGCGGTGCTGTTCGTCGATCTGGACCGCTTCAAGGAGGTCAACGACGCGTTCGGCCATGCCACCGGCGACAGCGTGCTGCGCGAGGTGGCGCGGCGCATTCGCGAGCTGACCACGCCGCCCGTGTTCGTCGCCCGCGTGGGCGGCGACGAGTTTGTCTTCGTGCTGCGGGGCAATGCGGTGACGCACGCCGAAGCGTTTGCGCGCCAGCTGATCGCAAGGGTGTCCGAGCCGATGCAGGTGGGCGGGCGCACGGTGACGCTGGGCGCAAGCGTCGGCATTGCCGTGCTGCCCGCCAACGATCCGGCCGTCACGGCCGAGACGCTGCTGGACCAGGCGGACGTCGCCATGTACGCGGCCAAATCCGCCGGGCGGCTGCAGTGCCGCGTGTTCCGGCCGGAACTGGCGCGCGGCATGCGCGAGAAGCTCGCGCTGCGCGGCGACCTGCCCGCGGCGCTGGCCGACCATCAGTTCGTGCTGCATTTCCAGCCGCAGGTGGCGCTGGCCGAGGCCAGCCTGGTCGGCGCCGAAGCGCTGCTGCGCTGGCAGCATCCGGCGCGCGGGCTGCTTGCGCCGGGCGAATTCCTCGACGTCGTCCTCGACTCGCCGCTGGAGACCGCGGTCGGCGAATGGGTGATCCGCGCCGTGTGCCGCCAGCTCGGCGAATGGCTGCGCGACGGCGTGCCGGTGCCGAAGATCTCGCTGAACCTGTCGGCCCGGCAGCTGATGTCGCCGGGATTGCCCGCGACCGTCGCCCGGCTCACGCGCGAGTACGGGGTGCCGGCGGGCATGCTGGACGTGGAGGTCACCGAGGACTCGCTGATGACGGACTTCGAGTCTGCCGCCGCCGTGCTGCACGAACTGAAATCGCAGGGCCTGAGTACGTCGCTGGACGACTTTGGTTCCGGCTATTCCAGCCTGTCCTACCTGATCCGGCTGCCGGTCGACACCCTGAAGATCGACCGCTCGTTCGTGCATGCGCTGGGCCGCTCGCCCAACGCGCTGGCGGTGATGCGCGGCGTCATCGGGCTCGCCCGCTCGATGGGCATGCGCAGCCTGGCCGAGGGCGTGGAGCTGGAGGCGGAGCGGCGCGTGCTGGCGCAGGAGGGCTGCGACGTGGCGCAGGGCTATCTGTTCAGCCGGCCGCTGCCGGCCGGCGATTTCGCGGCTTTCGTGCTGGCCAGCCACGACCGGGCGGCGTTCCGGCCGGACTGAGCGCCCGCGCGAAGCGGAACCCCTCCCGCGGTGTGGTGCTGCAAGGGGGCGCAGCGGCGGACGAGGCATGTTGGCGCCCGCGCCACAGTGCCCGCCCCCGAGCGACGCGCCTGCAACATACATTCATCAGTGGATGTATCATGCGGCTCTCGTTGCAGAGTTGTGCACTTTTCCGCTGTTGATTTCGCCATGACTTACCGCTTTATCGCCGGCTGCATCACTTGCTGGCTGGGGCTTTGCGCCACTGTCGGCTGGGTGATCGAACGGCTGTGGGCCTGAACCTGGCCCCGAAACGAATCCCCTGCGCCCGCGCCGGCATGCCTTTCGCCTGCGCCCGTCTTCTCCTCCCCAACCTCCTTATCCTCGACATGACTTCAGAACAACAACGCGCGACGCCGGCCCGCCAGTTCCGCAATGCCTGGCTGCTGGCCGCCGCCGCGGCCGCGACCCTGATCGCCGCGCCCGCCCAGGCCGATCCCGCCGTGCACGTGGCCTTCGGCCGTGATACCGACAACGGCCTGAACAAGTACGAGATCGGCCTGAACTGGGATTCGGGCTTCGCCTGGGGCAATCCCAACGGCTGGGGTGCCAAGCTGCAGTACGAAGTGGAACTGGCGCGCTGGAACGCCCGCCGCGGCACCAATCGCCAGGACGTCACGGAATTCGGCCTGTCGCCGATCCTGCGCATCGAGAAGCGCGGCGCCTCGTGGGTGCCGTTCGCGGAGCTGTCGGTGGGCCTGCGCCTGATGAGCAGCACCCATACGTCCGACGAGCACCGCTACAGTACGGCCTTCCAGTTCTCGGACATGGCCGGCATCGGCGTGGCCTTCGGCCCGCAGCAGCGCGCCGAAGTGGGCTTCCGCTACCAGCACATCTCGAACGCCAGCATCAAGCGTCCGAACCCGGGTACCGACTTCTACACCGGCTACGTGCGCTACCGCTTCTGAGCGCCGCGGCGCCCGGCCCGGCTCCGGTCAGGCCGGGCGGCGCGCCGCCGTGCCGGTCCCGCCGGCCGCCAGCGCATCGAAGAACGCCCATAGCGCGGGCGCGTCGGTGGTGGCCACGTTGAAGCGGATCCACGGCGAGTCCGCCTCGCCCGGATCGAAGTACGACCCTGGCGCCAGCCAGATGCCATGCGCGAGCGCCTGCGTGGCGAGCTGGTTCGCATGCAGCGCGGGCTCGGCGGCCTGCACATCGCGCACGCGCGCCCAGGCGAACATGCCGCCTTCCGGGCGCAGCAGCACCTCCAGCCCGTGCGCCTCCATCCTGTCGGTCACCAGATCCTGCTGGGCGCGCAGCCGCGCGGCCAGGGCGGTCACGTGGCGGCCGTAGTGGCCGCTGGTCAGCACCGAATACACCAGCCGTTCCGTCACCTCGGACGAGGTCAGCCCCACCGCCATCTTGGTACGCGCCAGCGCCTTGGCGATCTCCGGGCTGGCGGCCAGGTAGCCCACGCGCAGCGACGGCGCGATGGTCTTGGAAAACCCGTTCACGTAGATCACGTGCGACAGCCCGTCCATGGCCGCCAGCATCGGCGAGCCCGCGGGCGCCAGCTCGCGGTAGATGTCGTCCTCCACCACCAGCATGCCGTGCTGCTCGGCCAGTTGCAGCACGCGGTGCGCGTTCATGCTGGACAGCGTGCCGCCGGTGGGATTCTGCAGCACCGTATTGACGAACAGAGCGCGCGGCGCATGCGTGCGCAGCGCAAGATCGAGCGCGTCGGTATCCAGCCCGGTGGCCGTGCGCGGCACGCCGACGACGCGCAGCCCCGCCAGCCGCAGGATCTGCAGCAGGTTGCAGTAGCACGGATCCTCGACCAGCACCGTGTCGCCGGGGCGCAGCAGCGTGCGCACCACCAGGTCCAGCGCCTGTGTCGCGCCCTGCGTGAGCACCACCTGCTGTGCCTGCACCGGCATGCCGTACTGCGCCAGCCCCGCCGCGATGTGCTCGCGCAGCGCCGCGAAGCCGTAGGGGTGGCCATAGCCGGACACCTGCGCGGCCGGTACGCGCGAGGCCGCGCGCATGGCCTGGTGCAACCCTTCCTCGTTGAGCCAGTCGCCGGGCAGCCAACCCGCGCCGGCCTTGATCGGCACCGAATGGTCGGCAAACACGTCGGACAACAGCCAGGCCGCGTTCAGCCCGGGGGTCTCGCGGCGCGCCGCGGGCGGCTGGCCCGCGGGCGCCTGCCGGTGGGCGACCGTATAGCCGGAGCCGGCGCGCGCGGCCAGGTAACCCAGCGCCGTCAGCCGGCCATAGGCCTCGGCCACGGTGAAGGTGCTGACATCGTGCTGCGCCGCGAGACGCCGCACCGAGGGGATGGCGGCGCCGGGGCGCAGCACCCGCCGGTCGATCAGTCCGGCGATGCCGGCCACGATCTGCTCGGTCAGGGTGTCGCCGCCGCGGCGGCTGCGGGTCAGGTCCAGTGCAATCATGGACGGGATTGTCGGCGGGAAACCTGTACAGTTCAAGCGTTCCGCGACTGTGCAGTTGGAGCCCGCCGCGCACGCCGTCCGGTTCGGGGGCAGTTTGCCGTCGCGGCGCCATGCTATGGGCAACCGCGGCGTTGCGAGGCGGCGCGCGCAGCACGGTTGGAGAGGTGTGCAACGCCACGCAGCCTGTACGGTTCGCCCATCGCCACCTGTACGGTCAGGCAATCTCTTCGCGACCGTATATTTTGTCGGCCATACCGGCCCGCTACAGTGGGGATATCGACCGCCGGCGACGCGCCGGCCATTCCCACGACCCGGATAGCACTTCCCAAGGAGGACGTATGGACGCCGCCAAGACCGTGATTCCCGATCTCGACGCCCTGTGGATGCCCTACACGGCCAACCGCCAGTACAAGGCGGCGCCGCGCCTGCTCGCCTCGGCCAGCGGCATGTACTACACGACCCACGACGGCCGCAAGGTGCTGGACGGCTGCGCGGGCCTGTGGTGCGTGGCCGCGGGCCACTGCCGCACCGAAATCGTCGAGGCGGTGATGCGCCAGGCGCAGACGCTCGACTACGCGCCGCCGTTCCAGATGGGCCACCCGCTGTCGTTCGAGGCCGCCACCAAGGTCGCGGACATCATGCCGGCCGGGCTGGACCGCATTTTCTTCACCAACTCGGGTTCCGAGGCGGTGGACTCCGCGCTGAAGATCGCGCTGTCCTACCACCGCGCGCGCGGCGAGGGCCAGCGCACCCGCTTCATCGGCCGCGAGCGCGGCTACCACGGCGTGGGCTTCGGCGGCATGGCCGTGGGCGGCATCGGCCCGAACCGCAAGGCGTTTTCGGCCAACCTGATGCCGGGCACGGACCATCTGCCCGCCACGCTCAATATCGCCGAGGCGGGCTTCTCCAGGGGCCAGCCGCAATGGGGCGCCCATCTGGCCGAGGACCTGGAGCGCATCCTCGCGCTGCACGATCCGTCCAATGTGGCAGCCGTCATCGTCGAGCCGCTGGCAGGCTCGGCCGGCGTGCTGGTGCCGCCGGTGGGCTATCTCGAAAAGCTGCGCGAGATCACCAGCAAGCACGGCATCCTGCTGATCTTCGACGAGGTCATCACCGCGTTCGGCCGCCTGGGCGCGGCCACTGCGGCCGAGCGCTTCAACGTGACGCCCGACCTGATCACGATGGCCAAGGCCATCAACAACGCCGCGGTGCCGATGGGCGCGGTCGCGGTACGGCGCGAGGTGCACGACACGGTCATCAACGCGGCCGCCGCAGGCGCGATCGAGCTGCCGCACGGCTACACGTACTCGGGGCACCCGCTGGCCGCGGCCGCGGCGATCGCCACGCTGGACCTGTACCAGCGCGAAGACCTGTTCGGCCGCGCCAACCGCCTGGCGCCGCTGTTCGAGGAATCGGTGCATGCGCTGCGCGACGCGCCCAACGTCAAGGACATCCGCAACCTGGGCCTGGTGGCCGGCATCGAACTGGAGCCGCGCGCGGGCGAGCCCGGCGCGCGCGCCTACGAAGCCTTCCTGAAGTGCCTGGAGCGAGGGGTGCTGGTGCGCTATACGGGCGACATCCTGGCCTTCTCGCCGCCGCTGATCATCACCGAGGCGCAGATCGGCGAGATGTTCGACACCGTCAGACAGGTGCTCAAGGAAATCCGGTAAGCGGGCGCGGGGCGCCGCCCCGTCCCGCCCGACCACGAACACGCGAGGAAGACAGCAGTGAACATCGCAGAAAACCGGCAGATCGCCGAAATCCAGCACTACATCGGCGGCACGGTCCGCCGCGCGTCGTCGGAGCGTTTTGCCGACGTCTTCAATCCCGCCACCGGCGAAGTCGGCAGCCGGGTCGGCCTCGGCACCGAGCAGGACGTGGCGGACGCCGTGGCGGCCGCCCAGGCCGCGTTCCCGGCATGGTCCGAGACCCCGCCGCTGCGCCGCGCGCGCATCCTGTTCAAGTTCAAGGAACTGCTGGACAAGCATCACGACGATCTCGCCGCGCTGATCACCCGCGAACACGGCAAGGTCCTGTCGGACGCCCGCGGCGAGGTCACGCGCGGCATCGAGATCGTCGAGTTCGCCTGCGGCATTCCCAACCTGCTCAAGACCGACTTCACCGACAACATCGGCGGCGGCATCGACAACTGGAACCTGCGCCAGCCGCTGGGCGTGGTGGCCGGCATCACGCCGTTCAACTTCCCGGTGATGGTGCCCATGTGGATGTTCCCGGTGGCGCTGGCCTGCGGCAACACCTTCGTGCTCAAGCCGTCGGAGCGCGACCCGTCGCCCAGCCTGCTGATCGCCGACCTGCTCAAGCAGGCCGGCCTGCCCGACGGCGTGTTCAACGTGGTACAGGGCGACAAGGTCGCCGTCGACGCGCTGCTGCGCCACCCCGACGTGCAGGCGCTGTCCTTCGTCGGCTCCACGCCCATCGCCGAGTACATCTATACGGAAGGCACGAAGCACGGCAAGCGCGTGCAGGCGCTGGGCGGCGCCAAGAACCATCTCGTGGTGATGCCCGACGCCGATCTCGAGCAGGCCGTCGACGCGCTGATCGGCGCGGCCTACGGCTCGGCCGGGGAGCGCTGCATGGCGATCTCGGTCGCCGTGGCGGTGGGCGAGGTGGCCGACAAGCTGGTGCCGCGGCTGGCGGAGCGCGCCAAGGCACTGAAGATCCGCAATGGTCTGGAGCCCGACGCCGAGATGGGACCGCTGGTCACCGGCGCCCACAAGGCCAAGGTCGAGGGCTATATCGCCAAGGGCGTCGAGGAAGGCGCCACGCTGGTGACCGATGGCCGCGGCCACAAGGTCCAGGGGCACGAGAACGGCTTCTACGTCGGCGGCACGCTGTTCGACCACGTCACGCCCGACATGACGATCTACAAGGAAGAGATCTTCGGGCCGGTGCTGTCGGTGGTGCGCGTGCACGACTTCGCGGAGGCGGTGCAGTTGATCAACGCGCACGAGTACGGCAACGGCGTGTCCTGCTACACCAGCGACGGCGGCATCGCACGCGCCTTCGCGCGGCAGATCCAGGTGGGCATGGTCGGCATCAACGTGCCCATCCCGGTGCCCATGGCGTGGCATTCGTTCGGCGGCTGGAAGCGCTCGCTGTTCGGCGACCACCACGCCTACGGCGAGGAAGGCGTGCGCTTCTACACGCGCTACAAGAGCGTGATGCAGCGCTGGACCGACAGCATCGCCAAGGGCGCCGAGTTCACGATGCCGGTGGCGAAGTAAGCCGCCCCGATCGGGCCGGGCCATGGCCGCCATGGCCGGCCCGCATCCCCCGGCCTCAGCGTGTCGCGCCCGCCGCCGGTGGATACGCAACATAGGCCGCCAGCAATACCATCCACACCACCCAGGCCGACCACAGCGTGTGCGACAGGAAGTGCGCGCCGCGCATGGTCTGCCCCCAGCCCATCAGCGAGCCGAGCAACAGCGCGCCCGTCAGCGCGTACCTGGCGGCGCCGGGCCGGTCATCGCGCATGCCGAAGTACAGGGCCATCAGCGCAAAGCCTCCCGACGCATGGCCGGCGGGAAAGCAGCGGCCCGGCGCGATGCCGTGCGGCAGTTCGCCGAACAGGGGGATGTCGGGCGCATAACCGCCGTAGGCGGCAATATCCCAGGGGCAATGGTGGATGCTGCCGTGCTTGAGCAGCGCCACCGTCAGCGAGGCCAGCGCGACAGTGGCCGCGATCCAGCCCAGCCTGCGCCGTTCGGGCCTGAGGCCGAGGTCGAAGAACGACATCAGCCAGCCGCACAGCGCCAGAGCGGCCATTACGATCACCGCCATCTTCAGCCCGCTGTGCAGGCCCGCCGTCAGCCAGACGGCCTCGCGCAGCGGGAACGCCCTGGCCGCCGGATCGTAGAACCATCCCTCGATGCGGTGATCCAGTCCGGTACGCGGGAACACCAGCCACAGCAGCAGGCCGCCCGCCAGCGGCAGCGCGAGATGCCATAGCCAGAAGCGGGCCGGATGCCGGTTGAAGGGATTGCCCATGTCTTACACCGGCCTGCGGCAGTTGGCGAACATGTCCTGCGCGCGGTCGTAGACGGCGGTATCCACATCGAGCAGGCCAAGCATCGAGTGGAACAGATTGTCGTGGGAGTAGCGCGTAGCGCTCGCACGCGAGAGGCACTCGCCATCGATGCCGAAGTCGCGGCGATAGCCGTCGGCGAACCACATCAGCATGGGCACGTGCTTCTGAGGGTCCGGTGCGACCAGATACGGCGTGCCGTGCAGGTACAGGCCGTGCTCGCCCAGCGACTCGCCGTGGTCGGACACGTAGATCATCGCGGTATCCACGCGGTCGGCGTAGTCGCGCAACATCTCGATGAGTCCGGCCAGCACGGCATCCGTGTACCGCAGGGAGTTGTCGTAGCCGTCGACGATCTGCTGCCGGGAGCACTGGTCGAGTTGGCTGGTCCTGCACGCCGGGCCGAAGGCTGCGACGCGTGCGGGATAGCGGCTGTAGTAAGCCGGTCCGTGGCTGCCCATCATATGCAGCACCAGCACCGCGTTGTCGCCGCGCCGTTCCGTCCGGCTCGCATTGTCCACGTGGTGCAGCGGGTCCGGTGCGGCCAGCCGCTCCAGTCGTTCCTTGACCCCGTCGAGCAGCGCCTCGTCCAGGCAGCCGTCGGCCCCGCATACGCCGGGCTGGCGGGAAGTGCGGATCGTGCTCGACGGTACGCGGTCGCACACGCCCTTGCAGCCGGACTGGTTGTCGTGCCACTCGACCGCCAGCCCGGCTCGCTGCAGGATGTCCAGCAGGCCCTCACGCTGGCTGGCCTTCTCCACGCTGAAGGCGTCGCGCCCGTAGCCAGAGAACATGCAGGGCAGCGAGACCGCCGTTTCGGTGCCGCACGACCAGACGTTGCGCAGGCTGACCAGTCCCGGCTGCCTCGCCAGCAGCGGGTTGGTGTCGCGCCCATAGCCGTTCAGCGAAAAGTGGTCGGCGCGCGCGGTTTCGCCGATCACCAGCACGGTGAGCGACGGGCGTGGACGGTGCTGCCAGGACGCGCCGAGCCGGGCGTCGGTGCCATAGGGCGCGACGGTACGCGGACCGATGGACCGATGCCGCACGTAGCTGCCGGCCGCCTGAATATAGTTCAGCGGCGTCAGCAGAAAGCGCAGTTCCCGATGATTGCGCGCCACCGACGCAAAGGTCTGGTAGTAGGCCTGCGCGATGCCGGCCAACAGCAGCAATGACAGCAGCGCCACCAGCGCCTTGCTGGCGACCTCCCGCCCGGGCGGGCGCCAGCGGATCGGGACACGCCACAGCAGCCACGCGGGCAGGGCCCCCAGCAGCAGCGCGTGCGCGAACAGCTTTACCGTCAGCAGGTCACGGGCTTCGCGGTAGTCGGTCTGCAAAGCGTTGCGGACCATGCCCACATCCACCATGACCCCGTACTCGTTGATGAAGTAGGACACGAGTGCCGTGGCCACCAGCAGCACCGTGATCAGCGGACGCAGCACCCAGGGCCATGCCAGCATGGTCAGCGCCAGGTTCAGCATGACGAGCAGGAAGCCGAAGGCCGCGGCGAGGCCGAGCGCGCTGGCGGCCGTCAGCGGATGCACCGACAGCAGCTGTCGCCAGAAGCCGGTATTGCAGAACAACAGCAGAAAGAGCGCGATGGAGAGCGTGATCCATTCCGGGCGCAGCGGTGGCCGCCGGCGGTGGCCGGCGTTGGCAAGGCGGGAGTCCAGCATGGCGAGTCGGCAGGCGAAAAGGGCAGCCGACAAGCTAACAATGCGGGCGTGAGGAAACTGCGCGGGCTTTGTGAGGGTTTTGTGTGGTGCGGCGCTTCGTGGGCGCTGCGTCTACCTGATGCGCACGCGGACTTCCGTTCCCTTGCCCGGATGGCTGTCGATCTCGCAACGCCAGCCGCAGCGCGCCGCGACTTCCCGCACGATGGCCAGGCCAAGCCCGGAACCGTCGCCGGTGTTGCCGGCGCGAAAATGGCGCTCGAACACGCGCTGTTGCTGGTCCTGCGCAATGCCGATGCCGGTATCGCGGACCGACAGCCAGCCGTCGTCGAAGCGCGTGACGATGCTGCCGCGCTCGGTGTACTGGACCGCGTTGCGCACGAGGTTGTCCAGCAGCAGGGCCAGCAGATCGGGGGCGACGTCGACTGCCGCCTGCGCCGGAATGCAATTGTCCAGCGCGATGCCGCGCGCCTCGCAGCTTTCGCGGTAAGGCTCCAGCAGGCCATCCACGAACGGCCGCAGATCGACGGTGCGCAACGGCGGCGTCGCGTCGCCGCGCGCGAGGAACAGCAGGCCCTTGAGCCGGCGCTCCAGTTCGTCGACGGCGAGCACGATGCGCTGCGCACGGCTGCCATCGTCCTGCACGCCTTCGGCCAGCAACTCGGCGCTGGTGCGGATGCGGGTGAGCGGCGTGCGCAGCTCGTGGCTGACGTTGGCGGTGAATTCCCGCTCGCGCGCAATCAGGGCCGCATTGCGGGCGCGATAGTCGTCCAGCGCCCGCGCCAGCAACGCCACCTCGCGGTCCTGATCGGGCCGGGAAAGCGGTCCTTCGCCCTGCGCCAGCCCGGCGGTCAGGTGTTCGAACTGGCGCAGCAGCGAGCGGGCGATCCGATAGCCCAGCGTCAGCGACAGCAGCGAGAGCAGCACGCCGCCGATGCCCAGCGACCAGTACAGCCACGCCATGCGCCTCGCATAGCCGGTCTCGTCGTAGAACAGATAGAACCGCTCGCCGTCGTGCTCGCGAATGCCGATGTGGTATTCGGTGCCGCCCGTCACCCACTCGTGCAGGCCCGCCGGCAGTGCGGCCACCGGCGCCGGCATGCCCGCCGGTATCGCGCCGATGGGAGCGCGATAGACCGTCAGGTTCTCGCCCAGCACGCCGCGCGGCGAACTCATGCCCTGCACGATGACGCTGTCCAGCGCGGAATCGATCACCTCGTCGATCAGGTCCGCCTCCTGCGCCTCGCCGATGGCGAACAGTGCCGCGATCAGGACAACCAGCACGAAGGTGGTCAGCAGGAAGAACGCCCATACCAGGCGCGCGCGCAGGCTGCGGCGGGCGGACTCACGCATCGGGATCGGCCAGCCGGTAACCGCGCCCGTGCACGGTCAGCAGGGGGCAGCGCCCGTCGGCGCGGGTCAGCACCCGGCGCAACTGCGCAATCTGGGTCCGCAGCGCATCGCTGGTTTCCTGCTCCTCGCCCCAGATCAGCACCTCCAGTTCGGCGCGGCTGAACAACTGTCCCGGGCGCCCGAGCATCGCCACCAGCAGGCGCATGGCCTTGGGCGGCAGCGCCACCGGCCGGCCTTCCCAGCGCAGTTCGCCGCTGCCGGGATCGTATTCGATACCGCCCAGCCGCATGCGCTCGTCCACGACGCGGCCCTGCGCACGCTTGGCAAGGGCGAGCAGCCGCGCCTCGACCTCCTTCATCGCGTACGGCTTGACCAGATAGTCGTCGGCGCCGGCGTCGAAGCCCGCCAGCTTGTCGTCCAGCGTATCGCGCGCGGTCAGCATCAGGATGGGGGTGGACAGCCGCGCGTCGCGCCGCAGGCGCTGCGCCAGCGTCAGGCCGTCCATGCCCGGCAGGCCCAGGTCGAGCACCACCGCGTCGAACGGCGCGGACGTGGCCAGGTGCAGCGCCACCAGGCCGTTGGGCGCGGCATCGACGTGATGGCCGCGCGCGGTCAGGTACTCGTACAGATTCGCACAGATTTCGGCGTCGTCCTCGACGAGCAGAATACGCATGGCAGGGGCAGGCAGTAGGGCTGGAGACTCGGCTGACGGATGCCACGAGGTGGCACGGCAGGCATCCTATCAGCTTCCGTCGCGCCTCATGCGCGCCCGTTGGGCACCGGGCTTCGCCCCCCTTCGGCGCGCCCGCGAAGCAGGAACAGCGCATCCCCCAAAAGCGGAGGCCCGCGGATATATGTGACGGTTTCGCGCAACCGCCGCGCTACACTACGGCCCATTTTTCCGGGGCGCCCTCATGCCACGGCCGCCAGCCGCGACGCCGTGCAGCGCCCTTTCCCTCTGCATACCCGCGCCTGACCGCCCCGACGTGCTCAGGCTTTCCCGGAGAGTCCTCCATGAGCTTATTCCGCACGAAGAACATCGAAACGATGCTGGCCGAAGCCCGCGACGACGGCCTCAGAAAGGTGCTTGGGCCCGTGGACCTGGTGCTGATGGGCATCGGCGCGATCATCGGCACCGGCATCTTCGTGCTGACCGGCACCGGGGCGCTGACGGCCGGGCCCGCGCTGACCCTGTCCTTCGTGATCGCGGCGCTGGCGTGCGGGTTTGCCGCGCTGTGCTACGCCGAATTCTCCACGGCGATTCCGGTGTCCGGCTCGATCTACACCTACAGCTACGCCACGCTGGGCGAGATCGTCGCGTGGATGATCGGCTGGGACCTGCTGCTCGAATATGGGCTGGCCACCTCCGCGGTGTCGGTGGGCTGGTCCGGCTATTTCCAGTCGCTGATCGGCGGCTTCGGCATCCGGCTGCCCGCGGCGCTGACCGCGGCGCCGGGGTCCGTGCCCGGGGTGGAGACCGTACTGAACCTGCCGGCGATGCTCATCATGCTGGCGATCACCTGGGTGGTGTCCTACGGCGTGCGCGAGTCGGCGCGCGTGAACAACGTGATGGTGGCGATCAAGGTCGGCGTGGTGCTGCTGTTCATCGCGGTGGGCGTATGGCACGTGCAGCCCGCCAACTGGCAGCCGTTTACGCCGTTCGGCTTCACCGGGGTGTTCAATGCCGCGGCGCTGGTGTTCTTTGCCTTTATCGGCTTCGACGCGGTGACTTCGGCGGCGGAGGAAGTGCGCAACCCCCGCCGCGACCTGCCCATCGGCATCATCGGTTCGCTGGCCGTCTGCACCGTGCTGTACGTGGTGGTGGCGGCAATCATGACCGGCATCGTGCCGTTCGCGAAGTTCGCCGGGGTCGATCACCCGGTGTCGCTGGCGCTGCAGTACGCCGGCCAGAACTGGGTGGCCGGCTTCATCGACCTGGGCGCGATCCTGGGCATGACCACGGTGATCCTGGTGATGACCTTCGGCCAGACCCGCATCCTGTTCGCGATGTCGCGCGACGGCCTGCTGCCGGCGCGGCTGTCCTCGGTGCACAAGGTGCACGCGACGCCGTTCGTCGCCACCTGGACGGTGGGCATCGTGTTCGCGTCCATCGCGGGCTTCGTGCCGCTGAACGTGCTGGCCGAGCTGATCAATATCGGCACGCTGTCCGCCTTCGCGCTGATCTCGGTGGCGGTGCTGGTGCTGCGCAGAACGCGCCCGGACCTGCCGCGCGCGTTCCGCTGCCCCGGCGTGCCGGTGGTGCCGTTGCTGTCGGTGGCGTTCTGCCTGTTCCTGATGGCGCATCTGCAACTGCGCACGTGGATCGCCTTCCTGACCTGGCTGGCGATCGGCCTGGCGATCTACTTTCTCTACGCGCGCCGCAACGCGGTGCTGCACCGCTAGGGCTCGCCGGCGGGCCGGGCCTCAGGTCCGGCCCGCCTCGGCGAGGAACGCCAGCGCGCGCGGCTCCTCGATATACGCCGAGTTGATGCGGATCCAGGGCGCGGTCTCGCCGGCGGGGCGGAAGTAGTTGCCGGGCGCGAGCGTCACGCCGTGGCGCTCGGCAAGGGCCACGAGCTGGCGCGAATCGTCGACGTGCGGGCACCGCGCCCACAGGAAATTGCCGCCCGCCGGCTCGCAGAAAATCTCCCATCCGGCCTCCGCCAGCCGCCTGACGGCATTGGCGGTGGCCTGCCGCACCCGCAGGCGCAGCCGTTCGACGTACTTGCGGTACTGGCCGCGCTCGAGCAGCGTGGCGGTGACCGCCTCGGCGAAATGCGAACCGGCGACGCTGGTCAGCACCTTCACGTCGACCAGATCCTTGACGAGCGCCTTGTCGGCGACCAGATAGCCGATCCGCAGCGATGCGGACACCGTCTTGGAAAATCCCCCGATATAGATTACGTGCTCGAGCTGGTCGAGCGTAGCGAGCCGGTCCGTCGCGTGCGGCTGGAAGTCCGAGAAGATGTCGTCCTCGACGAAGCGAAAGCCGTGGCGCCGCGCCAGTTCCAGCAGGCGGAATGCGATCTGCGGCGCGAGCGTGGAACCGGTCGGGTTCTGCAGCACGCTGTTGGTAAAGAACAGCTTGGGCTTGTGCTCGCGCAGCAGCGCCTCGGCCGCATCCGGGTCCGGGCCGGTCGGCGTGTGCGGCACACCCACCAGCTTCACCCCGTGCAGGCGCAGCAGCCCGAACAGGTTGTAGTAGCCCGGGTCCTCGACGAACACCGTGTCGCCCGGGCGCAGCAGATGGCGCACCACCAGGTCCAGCGCCTGGCTCGCGCCGGCGGTGATCAGCACTTGCGGCAGTTCCGCCTCGATGCCGAGCTGGCGCACGCGCGTCAGCACCTGCCGCCGCAGTTCGGGATGCCCGAGCGGCGTGGCGTAGTGGATCACGCTGTCGATCTCGTTGCGCGAGACGTGGCGGATCGCCTGCGTGAGCCCCTCCACATCGCGCCACGCCTCCGGCACGAAGCCGCCCGCCAGCTTGAGCGTGGCGCTGGGATGGTTGAACTGCTCCAGGATGTGGTCGGACAGGTCCTCGGCAAGGCTCGGGTCGGACCATCCCTTGGCGTGCTGGCCGGCGAAGGAACTGTGCGCGACGAAGAAGCCGGAGCCCTGGCGCGAGTCCAGCAGTCCCTGCGATACCAGCCGGTCATAAGCCTCGATGACCGGGAACCGGCTGATGCCATGCTCGGCCGCCAGCTGCCGGATCGAGGGCAGCCGCGCGCCCGGGCGGGCGCCGCGCGAGGCGATCCAGGCCTTGACCTCGTGGACGATCTGGTCGGTCAGCGGAATGCCGGTGGAGGTGTCGAGGGTGAGCTTCATCGCGGCCTCTGCGAATCGAAGTGTCCAAGTGTCAGGAAAAACCACTGAACAGTTCATGGAAAACTGTTCGGAAGTGTTCATGGGATTGTAAGCGCCCCTATGAATAATGGAAGCGTGGCCCGGGGCACTTGCGCGGGCCCCACCAGGAGCGATGCCATGCGTGAACTGAGGACTTTCGAATTGGATGGAAGCGGGCGGCCGGTGAGCTGGCGGGCCCGCGAGGGGCAGACCATCACGGCCCGCCAGGGCCGGCTATGGCTGACGGTGGAGGGGCACCACGCCGATATCTGGCTGGTGCCGGGCGATGTCGCCGTGCTGCCCGAGGGGCAGCGGGTGTGGCTGTCCGGCGATGCGCCGGGGGCCAGCTTCACGCTGGCGCAGGCCGCCTCGCCGTGGTCGGTGCGCCGGCTGGCGAAGGTGGCCCGTACCGTGGTCCGCCGGGCGACGGGCCGCCCCGCCGGCCTGCCGGCGGCGTGCTGGACCACCGGCCATTGAGAGCCGGCGCTTCATCGGGGGGCGCTTCAGCGTGCGGACGAGACGGCGATCGAGCCCGCCACCGCCTCCCACAGCGGCATGAGCCGCTTGCGCTCGGCCTCGGCGATGGCCTCCGGCACCGCGCCTGTGCGGCACAGCAGCATCATGGTCTGCTCGTGCTCTCGCAGCGGCAGCAGCCACATGCGCCCGTACTGCAGCGTGCGTCCGCCGCTGCCCTCGCCGGCGATGGAGAAACTGACCCACGTCATCGTCCGCTGCTTCAGCCGCGTGGTGCCCTGGCCGAGGAGCTTCGGCGTGGTGCCGGTGGCAAAGCGCAGCGCGTTGGCCAGGCGCTCGGCCTCGCCGGCGGCCGCCTTGCCGGCCGCGGCGGCCGTGGCACCCTCCGCGGCGTTGGCCGCCGCCTGCGTCAGCGGCCGCGTCAGCAGGTCGATCGTCGATAGCCCGCTGCCGCCCTGGCTGTTGAACGCGAAAATGGTGGCGTCTTCCCGCAGTTTTTCCCGCGCCGTGTTGCGCTCCCAGGACAGCGGCATGCGCAGCGACACGTCGGCGTTGCCCGCCGCCGGCGTGCCCTTGGTGCGCAGCACGCGCGCCATGGGCGTATCCAGTTCCGCCGCGGGCCGCTCGTCGTAGACGGCGGCCAGCAGCAACTGCAGCGAATCGGGCTCCATCTCCCCGCGCGCGGTTCCCCGCACGCGGTCCAGGAAGTCGCGTACCGCCTGCTGGTTGGCCAGGGCGGCCTGGATGGAGTCGCGGTCCATCTCCAGCACCTTGGTGGCGAGACGCGCCCGGTCGGTGGCCGGCAAGGGAATGCCCTGGAACAGCCTTGTCACGCTTTCCAGCGCGTCGGGAAACTGGCGGTCGAATTCGGCGCGCGTGCGCTCGATCTCGGGGCGCATCGACGGATATTGCTCGGCCGCGCGCTCCAGCGTGATCGACTGGCTGGTCAGGTACCCGTAGACCGAGGCCAGGCTGGAGATGACGGTGGGCGTGTAGTCCCATGCCAGGGCCTGGCCGGGAAGGCACGCAAGGCAGGCCAGCGCTGAAGCCGCCGAAGACAGCAGCACCCGCACGCGTTGGCGCATAGGGATCTCCCAAGAGGTAGTGGCCGGCACGGTCGTCCGTGCTCTGTGGTGGTTTTGCCGACCGGAGGAGGCGACTCACGGGGGCGGGTTGATCGATTGTAGCCGAAGGCATGTGGCGTCACGTCGGGGATCCCCCTTCTGGCCGGTGGGCGCGACGCGGCATACAATCGTCCGGCGTTCCAGGCACCCTGCGCACGCGCACCAGCCGGCCAGGGCAATAAAAAACATCCCCGAGGATGCACACCCCAACCAGGTGGAGACAATGACCGATCTATCCGACGTGCATCACGCCGGCGGCGCGGCGAACCCGGCTACCCCGGCCGCCACGGCCACCGGCCCCGCCCGCCCCGAAGCCTCCGCACCCGCCGCCGGCCCGGCCCACAAGGTGCGTTTCGTCACCGCGGCCTCGCTGTTCGACGGGCACGACGCGTCCATCAACATCATGCGGCGCATTCTCCAGTCACACGGCTGCGAGGTGATCCACCTGGGGCACAACCGCTCCGTGGAGGAAGTGGTGGAAGCCGCGCTGCAGGAGGACGTGCAGGGCATCGCCATCTCCAGCTACCAGGGCGGCCACGTCGAGTACTTCAAATACATGATCGACCTGCTGCGGCAGAAGGGCGGTGCCCATATCCGCGTGTTCGGCGGCGGCGGGGGCGTGATCGTGCCCGACGAGATCCGCGAGCTGCAGGACTATGGCGTGACGCGCGTGTACAGCCCGGAGGACGGGCAGCGCATGGGCCTGGCCGGCATGATCGCCGACATGGTGCGGCGCTGCGATTTCGATCCGGCCGCGCAGGCCGACCTGACGCTGGACGTGCTGCGCGCCGGCGATCGCCGCGCGCTGGCGCAGTGGATCACCGTGCTGGAGAACGGCCGGGCCGATGCGGCGCGCCTGGCCGCGCTGCACGAGGTGGCCAGCGCGTCGGGCACGCCGGTGCTCGGCATCACCGGCACCGGCGGCGCCGGCAAGTCTTCGCTGACCGACGAGCTGATCCGCCGCTTCCGGCTGGACCAGCGCGACGCGCTGCGCATCGCGGTCATCTCCATCGACCCGTCGCGGCGCAAGTCTGGCGGCGCGCTGCTGGGCGACCGCATCCGCATGAACGCCATCAACCATCCGCACATCTTCATGCGCTCGCTGGCCACGCGCGAGGCGGGCAGCGAGATCTCGCAGGCGCTGCCGGACGTGGTGGCCGCGTGCAAGGCGTCGGGCTTCGACCTGGTCATCGTCGAGACCTCCGGCATCGGCCAGGGCGACGCCGCGATCGTGCCGCACGTCGACCTGTCGCTGTACGTGATGACGCCCGAGTTCGGCGCGGCCAGCCAGCTCGAGAAGATCGACATGCTGGACTTCGCCGATTTCGTCGCCATCAACAAGTTCGACCGCAAGGGCGCGCGCGACGCATGGCGCGATGTCGCCAAGCAGGTGCAGCGCAACCGCGAGCAGTGGCACGCCACGGCGGAAGACATGCCGGTCTATGGCACGCAGGCGTCGCGCTTCAACGACGATGGCGTGACCATGCTGTACCACGGCATCGGCGCGGCGCTGGCCGGGCGGGGCCTGAAGCTGCAGGCCGGCGTGCTGCCGCGCCTGGAGGGGCGTATCTGCACGGGGCAGAACGTCATCGTGCCCGCGGCGCGCAGCCGCTACCTGGCGGAGCTGGCGGACGTGGTGCGGGCCTATCACCGCCGCGTCGCCGAGCAGTGCCGCATCGCGCGCGAGCGCCAGCAGCTGCGCGCCGCGCGCCGCATGCTGGGCGAAGCGGGGCACGCGGGCGGCGGCGACGGGGCGCTGCGGGAACTGGAGGACGGGCGCGATGCCCAGCTGGGCGCGGCCGAGCGCCGGCTGCTGGACCAGTGGCCGCGCATGCGCGAGGCCTATGGCGGCGACGAATACGTGGTGAAGATCCGCGACCGGGAGATCCGCACCGGCCTGGTGTTCACCACGCTGTCCGGCACGCAGCTGCGCAAGGTGGTGCTGCCGCGCTTCGAGGACGACGGCGAGGTGCTGCGCTGGCTGATGCGCGAGAACGTGCCCGGCAGTTTTCCCTACACGGCCGGCGTGTTCGCCTTCAAGCGCGAGAACGAGGACCCCACCCGCATGTTCGCCGGCGAGGGCGATGCCTTCCGCACCAACAGGCGCTTCAAGCTGGTGTCCGAGGGCATGGACGCCAAGCGCCTGTCCACCGCCTTCGACTCGGTCACGCTGTACGGCGAGGACCCGCACCTGCGCCCGGACATCTACGGCAAGGTGGGCAACTCCGGCGTGTCGATCGCCACGCTGGACGACATGAAGGTGCTGTACGACGGCTTCGACCTGACGAGCCCCGCCACCTCGGTGTCGATGACCATCAATGGTCCCGCCCCGACCATCCTGGCGATGTTCATGAACACCGCCATCGACCAGCAGCTGGACAAGTTCCGCGCCGACAACGCCCGCGAGCCGACGGCCGACGAGGAGGCCAAGGTCCGCGCGTGGGTGCTGCAGAACGTGCGCGGCACCGTGCAGGCGGACATCCTGAAGGAAGACCAGGGCCAGAACACCTGCATCTTCTCCACCGAGTTCTCGCTCAAGGTGATGGGCGACATCCAGGAATATTTCGTGCACCACCGCGTGCGCAACTTCTACTCGGTGTCGATCTCCGGCTACCACATCGCCGAGGCGGGCGCCAATCCGATCTCGCAGCTAGCCTTCACGCTGGCGAACGGCTTCACCTATGTCGAGGCGTATCTGGCGCGCGGCATGCACATCGACGACTTCGCGCCCAACCTGTCGTTCTTCTTCTCCAACGGCATGGATCCGGAGTACAGCGTGCTCGGCCGCGTGGCCCGCCGCATCTGGGCGGTGACGCTGCGCGACAAGTACGGTGCGGACGAACGCAGCCAGAAGCTGAAGTACCACATCCAGACCTCGGGCCGCTCGCTGCATGCGCAGGAGATCGACTTCAACGACATCCGCACCACGCTGCAGGCGCTGATCGCGATCTACGACAACTGCAATTCCCTGCACACCAACGCCTACGACGAGGCCATCACCACGCCCACCGGCGAATCGGTGCGGCGCGCGCTCGCCATCCAGCTGATCATCAACCGGGAGTGGGGCGTGGCCAAGTGCGAGAACCCGAACCAGGGCAGCTTCCTGATCGAGGAACTGACGGACCTGGTCGAGGAGGCCGTGCTGCAGGAGTTCGAACGCATCGCCGAGCGTGGCGGCGTGCTGGGCGCGATGGAGACCGGCTACCAGCGCGGCAAGATCCAGGAGGAATCGCTGTACTACGAGCAGCGCAAGCACGACGGCTCGCTGCCCATCATCGGCGTCAATACCTTCCGCAATCCGGACGGCGACCCGGTACCCAGGACCCTGGAGCTGGCGCGCTCCAGCGAAGACGAGAAGCAGAGCCAGCTCGCCAGGCTGGCCGACTTCCATGCGCGCCACGCGCAAGAGGCGCCGGCCATGCTGGAGCGGCTGCGTCGCGCCGTGATCGACAACCAGAACGTGTTTGCCGTGCTGATGGACGCCGTGCGGGTTTGCTCGCTGGGGCAGATCACCCACGCGCTGTTCGAGGTCGGCGGGCAGTATCGCCGCAACATGTAGCGCCGGGGCTGGCCGGCTGGTGCGGACACGCAGGCTCGCATCGTAGCGGGCCTGGAGCAGCGTCCGCAGCGACGGACCGGCGCCACGGTCGCTTGCGCACCTCGTCGCGGTCGCGCGGGAAGCCGCGTAACGCCCCTGGGTTAAACTCGCCGACTGGCATGACGCCCCGGGGCAACCGGCTTCGCGCGCCGCGGTTCGGCCGCCCGCGCGCCAGCGCCGCCGCCCCTTTTCACCGAGGAATTCCCGTGTACGACCCCAACAACATCTTCGCCAGAATCCTGCGCGGCGAGCTGCCCTGCCACAAGGTGTACGAGGACGCCGATACGATTGCGTTCATGGACATCATGCCGCAGTCGGACGGCCATGTGCTCGTGGTGACCAAGGAGCCCGCCGCGGACCTGTTCGAGCTGTCCGAAGCCGGCGCGCGGGCCGCGATCGCGACCACCCAGCGCGTCGCCCGGGCGGTGCGCGCGGCGTTCCGGCCCGATGGCGTCTCCATCGGCCAGTTCAACGGCGCCGCCGCCGGGCAGACCGTGCCGCACGTGCATTTCCATATCGTGCCGCGCCATGCCGACAAGTCGCTGCGCGGCCACGCCAGCGACATGGCAGACCCCGAGACGCTCGCCCGGCACGCGCAGCGCATCGTCGAGGCGCTCGCCGCGCCCGACTGAACGGGCGGGACGGCATCCCGGCATTCAACCGACATCCAACCAGCAATGAGGAGGAAGAGACAAGATGGCAATCCGGAAAGTGGGCATCATCGGCGCGGGCACCATGGGCAACGGCATCGCGCAGGCGTGCGCGGTGGTCGGACTCGATGTGGTGATGGTGGACATCAGCGACGCCGCGGTGCAGAAAGGCATCGCCACCGTGGCCGGCAGCCTGGACCGGCTGATCAAGAAGGACAAGCTGACCGAGGCGCAGAAGCAGGCGGCGCTGGGCCTGATCCAGGGATCGTCGTCCTACGATGCGCTCAAGGGCGCCGACATCGTGATCGAGGCGGCGACCGAAAATCTCGAGCTCAAGGTCAAGATCCTCAAGCAGGTGAACGACCTTGTCGGCGACGACGTGATCATCGCCTCCAACACGTCGTCGATTTCCATCACCAAGCTCGCGGCCGTGGTCACGCGGCCCGAGCGCTTCATCGGCATGCATTTCTTCAATCCGGTGCCGATGATGGCGCTGGTCGAAGTGATTCGCGGCCTGCAGACGAGCGACGAAACGCACGGGCTGGTGGAAACCCTGTCCCGCGAACTGGGCAAGTACCCGATCACCGTCAAGAACAGCCCGGGCTTCGTGGTGAACCGCATCCTGTGCCCGATGATCAACGAGGCGTTCTGCGTGCTGGGCGAAGGGCTGGCCTCGCCGGAGGAGATCGACGAGGGCATGAAGCTGGGCTGCAACCATCCGATCGGACCGCTCGCGCTGGCCGACATGATCGGGCTGGACACCATGCTGGCGGTGATGGAAGTGCTGTACGGCGAATTCGGCGATCCGAAATACCGTCCGGCCATGCTGATGCGCGAAATGGTGGCCGCCGGGTATCTGGGCCGGAAGACGGGGCGGGGCGTGTACGTTTATAGCAAGTAGAGAATCGCGGGCATTATTCGCGGCAACAAATGCAGCCGGCACCGTATTGCGGTGCCGGTTTCTTTTTGCGTGCCGCCAATGCGTGAGGGCACGATCGGCGTTGCCCGTGCATTGGAGAGAATTTGTGAAAGCCAGCGGCGAAACGGCTGGATAGATTGCGCGGTCATCCATTGCCGTGAATCCCATGCCACCACTCGACTATGCCACCCGAATCCGCCCGCAGGAATTTCTGCTGGCCCTGGAAACCAACCGAACCGAAGAGCTCCAGCACCTGATCGGGCGCCACGACGGCCGCCTGAAACTCACCGATGGCAGCGATCACGTGATCGCCTATGGCGATGTCGGGGGCGTCATGAAGCTGTCCATGACGCGCGTGCCCACGCAGGGCGAATGGCGGCCAACGGTGCTGCTGCGCTCGGCGCTGGAGAACCTGGGCTGCACGGACGTCGGCCGCATCAAGGCCTCGCTGGCGAATGTGGCGGGCATGGCCAACCAGATCGCCGACCGCCTGCGCGCGGCGCTGCCCGATATCGTGAGGGGCCAGTGGAACGCCGACCTGGCCCAGGCGCTGGTCAACCCTCCTGTCCGGCTCGATGCCCGCGAAGTGCTGCCCTGGCTGGACAGCCCCGAGCGCAACGGCTGTCTTCGGCAGGATGGCCTTGTGCCGGGCAGCGTCAGCATGGCGGACGGCGTGCTGACCGCCGTATTCACGATCGGCAAGCATAGACAGAGGCTGCAATTCAGAAAGTACGACGGCGGCGAAGCAGAGGAACGGCAGCGCGCCGAACGCGATCTCGCACGGATGGAGCGGGTACTGAATGGCCACTACGCCGATCGGTTCGGCCGGTTCGCCAACGCGCGCGACATGATGGCGGTATTCATGGCCGCCTCGGTGGTGGAGGAGGCCACCGCCGAAATGGCGGCCGTCACCGACGGGCTGTTGCCCGCCGAAGGCCGGGCGGAGTCGGTACCCTTCTTGCCATGGCGCGCCGACGGCGAAGGGCAGGTACCCGAGACCCGGCTCGCGGCCGACATGGCGATGCGAGCGTGCAGGGCCGACGTGCTGCGGGCCGCCGAGGCGGCGATGTCCCGGTTCGCCTTGCCAAGGGAAGCGGCCCAGGTGGAAGAAAGGAGCGTGCTCGATACCTATACCAACCGCGCGCTTGCCGGCATACACCAATGCCTGTCGACGCGCCTGCACAAGCACGAACGCGCTGCCTTCTGTGCCAGCGTGCGCAACGAGTTCGGCGTATCCGACGCGGATGCCAAGATCATCCGAAAGCGGCATCGGGAGTTCGGCAACGATACGGCGCTGAGGCTGGACGGTGCCGTTGGCAAGCGCCAGGTCCTGATCCGCCCGAACGAACCGTCGCCACCGGGAACCGATGTCGCGCGCTTCTTCGTCAAGCTCGGTTTCGGGGAGCGCCTGTGGCGCACGTTGCGGGGAACGCCGCCGTCGCGCCTGAAGGAGGCGGATGTGCCGCCGTCGAACAGCGCGGTGGTCGGCACCCAGCAATCCTTCGCTCCGCGTCGGCTGTGCAAGTTGTGGGTCAACAAGTTTCCGCCGTGCCTGCGTTTCCATCCCGGGGGGGCGAGGTTGCAGGGCAGCTCCGATATGGCCGCGGTGGCCGCGTCACGCAAATACACGGGGCTGGACAGCCTGTCACGGGATCTCTTCCAGACCGTGCACGACAATCGCATGCACGAGGTGGTTGCCGACGTGCGGCAGGAAGTGGACAAGCACGCCGCGGCGATGCGCATCAAGGGACGCGAGCAACTGCATGCGCAATTGGCGGCCGACAGCCGGCTGGCGCGCGTCGATGCGCTTTGCGGTTCGGGCGAAAACGCGTTCCCACCGCCGCTGCGCGAGGCCATCCATCATGCATTCGACGCGGCTGCCGCCTGCGACGCCTTCCTCGGCGGCGACGCGCCATTGACCGTGTCCCACCGAGACGAATTGCAGGCGGCCTTCTCTGCCGGCCTGAATGGCCAGCCGCTGCCCCCGGTGGTCGCAGCGCCCAGGATGCGCGAAGCTCGCTCGATGGCGCACAAGGCCGGCCTGGCGGCCTTCGCGGCGCTGGCGAGCGAGGCGGGGCAGCAACAAGCCGACGGATTTGCCTACGCGCTGCACGGGGCGTTCGGCGAAGGTCTGCGACGCCCTGCCTTCCTGGATCGCAGGGAAGCGATGACGCATCTGTCCGAGCTTCCGCTGACCAGGGCGCAGACGATCGAGTTCGGGCGCAAGCTGATCGGGCTTGCCGAGGCTCATCATCAGGCCCGGCGCGCCGCGGACTTCGACAACGCCATGCGGCCCCGCATCGAGGCGTGGGAACGCCTCGTCGAGGCGGGAGGCGCTTCGCTCGAGAATGGTCGCCTCAAGGCCATGCAGACCGCTGTTGCGGCCGGGGCGGATGCGCGTGCGCAGCGCGGCGCGGCACAGAAGAGGGTCGGGATTCTGATCAGCGGCATCGAAGGCTGGTGCAGGGACGAAGGTGTGCCGGTCCAGACGGCGACGCTTTTCATGCAGGCCATTGGCGAAGCGATGGGGGTACGGCCTCCGCTCGACGGCGAAGTGCCCGGCGCGGACGCCAGCGAAAGGAAGGCTTACACGCATGCCCGCGGCGCGGCGCAGGCCATTCTCGCCAACGTGAGCGAGGTCGAAGCGGTGCTCGACAGGCGCGATCGGGCGCTGCGCGAACGCCTGGACCTGACGGTGATAGGTCGCGCGACGCTTGGCGAATTCAACCGCTGGACCAAGGGCGAAATCGATTTTGCCTGGTCGCTTGCGGGCGCCGCCAACGGCGGTCCCCGCGCCAATCCGGCGCCGGATGCCAACGCCGTGCAGGCCGAAGCGGTGCGCAATGTCAACGCGCCCGGACCGGTCGAATTCGACAGCGAAGAGGCGGGTGTCACGCACCATCTGGCCAGGCTGCTCAATGGTCTGGACGACCCGGCGCCCGGGGCGGCCGACGAGGGCGCGGCTGCGTCTGCGCCGCAGGCGGCGCAGCCGCCGGTGGCGCCCGCATCCGGCGGGCAACCGCTGGAGCAGCTGAAGGAGGTGCACGGCATCTACCGCGGCAAGGGAATCGAGAATCTATCGCGTGACGTCATACGGCGCACGCACAGCATGCCCGCCGCACTCGGCGGCAGACGGCGGCCCGAATGACTCGGACCGAGACTATCCCCGCGCGGCTCTCCCGCTGATGCGAGACGGCTTCGCGGGGCCTTCCCGCAGTCTGTATTTCCAGGAGCATGGCATGACGATCGGCGAACTATCGTTCCAGTCTTTGAAGCAGGTTGCCAGCGCAATGGCCACGGTGGAGGGCGCGCGGCGGCTCTGCGCCGCGGGCTCGTTCCGGGTCAAGGGCAATCTGTACCGGATCCACTATACGGACGGCGGCCCGCGTGTCGCGCGGGAGGGGCGCGCGGGTTCCGCCTGCCTTGAATTCATTACGCACCGGCTGGCGGAGGGCTCGCTGTCCGCGTATGCGGACCGGTTGACGGCGCACGTGTGCGCCAGTCCGGAGCTCCGTCTGCAATGCCTGGCCGGCACCATGAACGCCTGGCTTGCCGAACACCCCGGGCCGGCCGCCACCACGGCGGTGGCGCGCATGCTCGCCTGCTACCGCGACCGGCAGCCGGAGCTGGATTTGCGCGATCTTGGCCTCGCGGTCTTGCCCCCGGGGCTGGCGTGGCTGACCCATCTGCAGTCGCTGCGCCTGGGCGGCAATGCCCTCGAATCCGTGCCGGACGGCATCGGAGCCATGGGCCAGCTGCGCGTACTCGAACTGGATCGCAACAAGCTGGCTTCGGTGCCGGCATGGATCGGCCGTCTGCATGCCCTGCAGGTGCTGAACCTGAGCGGCAATCGCCTGACCGCATGGCCCGCCGTCATCGAGGGCTTGCCCAGACTGGCATTCGTCTGGGTGGAGGGCAACGGCCTGACGGAACTGGGCAAGCACTGCGGATGGCGTTCCCAGGGATTCGAGCTCTTTGCGCGAGGCAACCCGCTCTCCGACGGCGCGCGTTCGGATCTGGCGCAGGCCGTTGGACTGTTCCCGAATGCGCCCATCCACCATGAGGCCTTGGATGGCTGGAACGCCGGTGCAGTCCCCACGGCGATCTCGGCGGCGGCGGCGCGCCAGGACGGCCGGCTGGCGGTATTCGTCCACGATGGTGCGTTCGTGCCAGCGAGTCCGCCGACGGCGGGCGCGCAGTGGTCCGGCGAGCTCGCACCCGAGGGCCGTGCGCTGTTCCGGGCCGTGCGCGCCCGTTTCGTCGACCAGCAGGACACCGATGCGCGGACAAGGTACAACCAGCGACCGGCGCGTGTGATGGACTACCGCATCGACTTGCTGGAGCGCCACCTCGCCGCCGATGAAGGTCTGTATCGTGCCAGCCTTCCGCTGGTGCGCGCCGGGCTAGGGGCAGGGCCACAGGCCCTGCTGAACGCGCTGGACGACGTCGAGCTCGCCGTCGTGCAGTCGCTGCTGGTGCGGACCGCCGCACCGGTGGAGCGCCTGGCGTCGCTCGGGCGGGGCGTGCTGCGGTTGCAGCTGGTGTCGGAGGCGCTCGCCGCCATGCGCCGCGCCGGCCCGCCTCCCGCCGATATCGTCGTGGCCTTTCGCATGCGACTGGCACGCGACCTGGCGCTGCCGATCGAGGTGCGGCCCATCGGGCCCGACATGCCGCATTACGAGTGGACCGTCATGGAAGAGGATTTCCCGGCGGTGCGCGACACGGTGCTGCGCTGGGAAGCGGCGAACGACCATGCACGGCTCGATGCCTTCATGGCGGAGTGGGCGCCATGGCAGGCGTTGGTGCGGGCGAGCCGGCCGGCGTCCAGCGCCGAATTCGGCCAGCTATGCCGGCAGGCATATCGCGCCTATCGGACCGGCGGCGAGCACGGCTTTGCCCAATGGTGCCGGCAAGGGGACACCCTGCCGGCCGCGGCCGCTCTGCCGGCGCCAATCCCGGCCGACGCCGCTGTCGCCTGAACCGCCACGCTACGCCGCGCGCCAGCGTCAGCGTGGCGCAAGGCGTAGCGGCCGCCGAGCTTCACTCGCCATACTGCCGCAACCCCTCCAGGTCCAGCACCTCGATCACCCCGTAGTCCACCCGCACCAGGCCCTGCTGTTCCAGCACCTTGAGCGCCTGGTTGGCCCGCTGGCGGGAGATGCCCGCCAGCAGGCCGATTTCCTCCTGCGAGATTTCGAGCGTGGTGCCCAGTCCCGGATACAGATGTTCGTTGAACAGCGACGAGACAGCGCGCGCCACGCGCGAGTCGATATCGAGCAGGCGCTCGTATTCGACCGCCGCGATGAACTGGCCGAGCCGTTCGTTGAATTGCGTCAGCAGAAAGCGCGTAAAGGGCAGGCTGGTATCGAGCAGCCATTGAAACGTCTCGCGCGGCAGGAAGGCGATGCGCGAGCGCCGCAGCGCCATCACGTCGTACTTGCGGATCTCGTGCTTGAGCGCGGCGCCTTCGCCGAACCATCCCCCCGTGGGAACGCCAGTGAAGGTGACCGACTTGCCCGATGGCGACACGGTCGTGATCTTGACGATGCCCTCGAGCACGCCGAGCCAGTGCTCGGCCATCTCCCCCTTGTGGCAGACATAGTCGCCGGGGCTGTAGTCGCGCACGAACATGGCCTGCCGCACGCGCTCGCGCTGGTCGGCATCGAGGTTGGCTGCCCACACGCAGCGGTCGACAAAATCGTTGAGCATCGCTCGCAAGCACTCCGTAGGGATTAACCCGGAATTGTCATCGACGTGACAACCGGGCGGTGGGGCATGGGCTATCTTACGGTCACCACGGACCCTCGGGCGCCAGACAAGACAAGGCGCGGCGGGCTTGTTGCGCTGCGGCAGACGACGACCACGGACGTCGCCGCGAGGCAGGCCAAGTATAACGAGCGAGGCCGTCGCTTGACACCAGCGGGGATTCCCTCGCCGGAGGACAGGAGACAGCGATGCAGGAAACGTCGGCGACGACCTTTCCGCGATGCCTGCTGGCGCATGCCCGGCAGCGGCCGGAGCATCCGGCGTATCGCGAGAAGGACCTTGGCATCTGGCAGACCTATGGCTGGGGGGAGGCGGCCGCGCAGGTCCGCGCGCTGGCCTGCGGACTCGCCGCGCTGGGCTTTCGCCGCGGCATGAACCTCGCGGTGATCGGCGACAACCGGCCGCGCCTGTACTGGGCGATGACCGCGGCGCAGGCGCTGGGCGGCGTCCCGGTGCCGTTGTACCAGGACGCCATCGCCACCGAGATGGTCTATGTGCTCGAGGATGCGGAGATCGATTTCGCCATCGTCGAGGACCAGGAGCAGGTCGACAAGCTGCTGGAGGTCGAGGCGCAACTGGCCGAGGACGGCCGCGCCGTGCGCCACATCATCTACGAAGATCCGCGCGGACTGCGCGACTACGACCATCCCGCGCTGATGTCGTATCGGCGCCTGCAGGAACTGGGCCGCGAGTACGACCGCGCCCATCCCGGCTTCTTCGACGAGGCCGTGGAGGCGGGCTCGCCCGACGACACCGCGATCATCCTCTATACCTCCGGCACCACCGGCAAGCCCAAGGGCGTGTGCCATTCGCACCGCGGGCTGGTCGGCGCCGCGCGCAACGGCTGCGGCTTCGACGGGCTCACCGCCGATGACGACGTGCTGTCCTACCTGCCGATGGCGTGGGTCGGGGACAACCTGTTTTCCTATGCGCAGGCCATGGTGGCCGGCTTCACGGTCAACTGCCCCGAGTCGCGCGAGACCGTGATGACGGACCTGCGCGAGATCGGCCCCACGTACTACTTCGCGCCGCCGCGCATCTACGAGGGGCTGCTGACGCAGGTGATGATCCGCATGGACGATGCCGGCTGGATCAAGCGCCGGCTGTTCGGCTGGGCGATGGGCGTGGCGCGCCGCTGCGGCGCCGACATGCTGGACAGGCGCCCGGTCGCGCTGGCGGATCGCCTGCGCTACGCGGTGGGCGAGGCGCTGGTCTACGGTCCGCTGCGCAACGTGCTCGGCATGAGCCGCATCCGCGTGGCCTATACCGCGGGCGAGGCCATCGGCCCCGACCTGTTCCGCTTCTACCGCTCGATCGGCATCAACCTGAAGCAGTTCTACGGGCAGACCGAGACCTGCGCCTATGTCTGCCTGCAGCCGGACGGCCAGGTCAAGTTCGATTCCGTCGGGCCGGCCGCGCCCGGCATGGAGATCCGCATCGGCGACAACGGCGAGGTGCTGGTGCGCGGCGTGGGCCTGCTCAAGGAGTACTACAAGCGCACGGACGCGACGCGCGAGGCCATCAACGACGACGGCTATTTCATGACCGGCGACGCCGGCGTGATCGATGCCGACGGTCACCTGAAGATCATCGATCGCGCCAAGGACGTCGGCAAGCTCGCCGACGGCTCGGTATTCGCGCCCAAGTACATCGAGAACAAGCTCAAGTTCTTCCCCTACATCAAGGAGGCGGTGGCCTTCGGCAATGGCCGCGACCGCGTCTGCGCCTTTATCAACATCGACTTCGACGCGGTCGGCAACTGGGCCGAGCGCCGGCATCTGCCGTATGCCGGCTATATCGACCTGGCCGGGCGCGAGGAGGTGATCGGCTTGATCGCCGAGTGCGTGGAGCAGGTGAATGCCGACCTGGCGGCGGACCCGATGCTGGCCGGCTCGCAGATCGCGCGCTTCCTGATCCTGCACAAGGAACTGGACCCGGACGACGACGAACTGACGCGCACGCGCAAGGTGCGCCGCGGCTTCATCGCGGAGAAGTTCGGCGTGCTGGTGGAGGCGCTGTACGCGGGCAAGTCCGAGCAGTTCATCGAGACACGCGTGAAGTTCGAGGACGGGCGCGAGGGCAGTGTGTCGGCGACGCTCAGGCTCGTGGACGCGAAACGCTTTCCGCCGGGCCCGTCGACGGCGCGCGCGGCATAGGCCGGGGGCAGAAGGATGACGCAGATGGCATGGCAGGCAGTGGACCGGCGCGCCGAAGGCCAACCGGAGTGGAGCGCCTCGCACGGAGAGGGCGAGGGCGTGGCCGTGGCGGCAGGCGGCGGGGTCGCGGACAGGCACGGCGACGATGTCCCGCGCATGCCGGCGCGCCAGCACGGCAAGGTGATCCTGGACCTGCAGCACATCTCGCTGGCGTTCGGCGGCGTCAAGGCCCTGAGCGACATCTCGTTCGATGTGCGCGAGCACGAGGTGCGCGCGATCATCGGCCCCAACGGCGCGGGAAAGAGTTCGATGCTGAACGTGATCAACGGCGTCTACCACCCGCAGCAGGGCCGCATCGTGTTCCGCGGGGAGGAACGGCGCCGCATGAACCCGACCGCCGCGGCGCGCCAGGGCATCGCGCGCACGTTCCAGAATATCGCGCTGTTCAAGGGCATGACCGTGCTGGACAACATCATGACGGGACGCAATACGCAGTTCCGCTCCAGCTTCCTGCTCAACGCGCTGTGGTGGGGCCCGGCCCGCCGCGAGGAGGTCGCGCATCGGCGCAAGGTCGAGGAGGTCATCGACTTCCTGGAGATCCAGTCAATCCGCAAGACGCCGGTGGGGCGCCTGCCCTATGGCCTGCAAAAGCGCGTGGAACTGGCGCGCGCGCTCGCGGCCGAGCCGTCGATGCTGCTGCTGGACGAGCCGATGGCGGGCATGAACGTCGAGGAAAAGCAGGACATGTGCCGCTTCGTGCTGGACGTGAACCGCGAATTCGGCACCACCATCGTGCTGATCGAACACGACATGGGCGTGGTGATGGATATCTCCGACCGCGTGGTCGTGCTCGACTACGGCAAGAAGATCGGCGATGGCACGCCGGAAGAGGTCAAGGCCAATCCCGACGTGATCCGCGCCTATCTGGGCGCGTCGCACTGAATGCGGTACTGACGCCGCACCGGGCGCCGCATCGAATGCCGCACGCCGTCCCTGAACCGCACGACATCATTGCACCATGACCTTCTTCTTCGAAATCCTGATCGGCGGCCTGCTGTCCGGCCTGATGTATTCGCTGGTGGCGCTGGGCTTCGTGCTGATCTACAAGGCGTCCGGCGTGTTCAATTTCGCGCAGGGGGCGATGGTGTACTTCGCCGCGCTCGCCGTGGTGGGTCTGATGGACAAGGGCCTGCCGATGTGGGCGGCGGTGATCGGAGCCTTCCTCGTCATGATCCTGGTGGGCATGGGCACCGAGCGCTTCGTGCTGCGCAAGTTGGTCAACCAGCCGCCGATCACGCTGTTCATGGCGACCATCGGCCTGTCGTTCTTCCTGGAAGGCCTGGGGCCGCTGCTGTTCGGCAACGAGGTGCGCCCGATCCAGGTGGGCATCGTCGACGAGCCGATCGAGCCGATCCTCACGCGCTTCAATATCGTGCTGTCCAAATTCGATCTCGCCGCCGCGGCCATCGCCGGACTGCTTGTCGCCACGCTGGCGCTGTTCTTCCAGTACACCAAGGTCGGCCGCGCGCTGCGCGCGGTGGCCGACGACCACCAGGCGGCGCTGTCGCTGGGCATTCCGCTGCAGAACATCTGGGCCATCGTGTGGGGCGTGGCGGGCTTCGTCGCGCTGGTGGCCGGCATGCTGTGGGGCTCGCGCAATGGCGTGCAGTTCGCGCTGACGCTGACGGCGCTCAAGGCGCTGCCGGTACTGATCCTGGGCGGCTTTACCTCGGTGCCGGGCGCCATCGTCGGCGGGCTGATCATCGGCGCCTCCGAGAAGCTCGCCGAGATCTATATCCCGCCGGTGTTCCAGTCGATGTTCGGCGGCAACTTCGGCGGCATCGAGGGCTGGTTCCCGTATGTGTTCGCGCTGCTGTTTCTCCTGGTGCGGCCCGAGGGGCTGTTCGGCGAGAAGCATATCGACCGGGTCTGACCGAAGCTCGCCTTCGCCACTGGAGATTTCCCCATGCTTTACCGTGAAGCCGGGCAGTTCAAGACCAGCTACGAGTCCGACAGCCAGATCTTTCCGATCCGCCAGGACCGCATCGGCTTTGCCGTGCTGCTGGCGGTGGCCTTCGTCGGCGTGCCGCTGGTCGCCTCGGAGTACTGGTTCTCGGCCATCCTGGTGCCGTTCCTGATCTTCTCGCTGGCCGCGCTCGGCCTCAATATCCTCACCGGCTACGCGGGGCAGCTGTCGCTGGGCACCGCGGCGTTCATGGCGGTGGGGGCCTACGCGGCCTACAACTTCCAGTTGCGCATCGACGGCCTGCCGGTGCTGCTGACGTTTATCCTGGCCGGCCTGTCCGCGGCGCTGGTGGGCGTCGCCTTCGGGTTGCCGTCGCTGCGCATCAAGGGCTTCTACCTGGCGGTGGCGACGCTGGCGGCGCAGTTCTTCGTGGTCTGGGCGCTGACCAAATTTCCCTGGTTCTCCAACAACAGCTCGTCGGGCGTGATCACCGCGCAGCGGCTGGACCTGTTCGGCATGCCGATCGATACGCCGGTGCGCAAGTACCTGTTCGTGCTCGCCATCGTCGCCGTGATGGCGGTGATCGCCAAGAACCTGGTGCGCTCGGCCACCGGCCGCGCCTGGATGTCGGTGCGCGACATGGACGTGGCGGCCGAGGTGATCGGCATCCCGCTGATGCGCACCAAGCTGCTGGCCTTCGCCGTCAGCTCGTTCTACTGCGGCGTCGCCGGCGCGCTGTACGCCTTCTGCTACCTCGGCTCGGTGGAGCCGGACGGCTTCTCGCTGGACCTGTCGTTCCGCGTGCTGTTCATGATCATCATCGGCGGCGTGGGCAGCATCCTCGGATCGTTCCTCGGCGCCGCGTTCATCCTGTTGCTGCCGATCTTCCTGGACAACGTGCTGCCGCCGCTGGCCGCGCTGCTGCACCTGCCGTTCACCAATGCCACCGTGTCCCACATCCAGATGATGGTATTCGGCGGCCTGATCATCTTCTTCCTCATTGTCGAGCCGCATGGCCTCGCGCGGCTGTGGCAGATCGCCAAGGAGAAGTTGCGGCTGTGGCCGTTCCCGCATTAATGAGATGCGGGCGTGGCCGGCCGGTACAGCGGGACCGAGCAAACGGGTAACCCATAACAAACGCCTGTGAAGGTGAAGGAGACTGTCATGACCATCCTGATTCGCAAGATGCAGCGCGCCGGCCTCGCGGTCGGCATCGCCGCGGCGCTGCTGGCGCCGATGGTGCCGGCACAGGCGCAGAGCGGGGACCAGTTCGTCGCGTTGCCCAGCTACCGCGTGGGCCCGTATGGCGCCAACGGCCAGTCGTTCTACGGCGGCTTCATCGACTACCTGAACTACGTCAACCTGAAGGAGGGCGGGGTCAACGGCGTCAAGCTGTCGTGGGAGGAGTGCGAGACCGAGTACAACAACGCCAAGGGCGTGGAGTGCTACGAGCGCCTGAAGTCGAAGAACGGCACCACCAAGGGCACGGCCTACCACACCATGTCGACCGGCATTTCGTACGCGCTGATCGACAAGACGACGGCGGACAAGGTGCCGCTGGTGATGATGGGCTACGGCCGCACCGATGCGGTGGACGGCTCGGTGTTCCCGTATGCGTTCCCGCTGGTGACCACCTACCAGATGCAAGTGTCGGCCATCACCAGATACCTGGCCGGCAAGAGCGGCGGCTCGCTCGCCGGCAAGAAGATCGTCTACCTGTATCACGACTCCGCCTACGGCAAGGAGCCGATCGTCGCGCTGCAGGCGGAGGCAAAGCTGGGCAAGTTCAACCTGGTGGAGATTCCCGTCGCGCATCCGGGCAACGAGCAGGGCGCGCAATGGCTCAAGATCCGGCAGGAGAACCCCGACTACGTGATCTTCTGGGGCTGGGGCGTGATGAACCAGACCGCGCTGAAGGCCGCGCAGAAGGTGGGCTTCTCGCGCGACAAGATGATCGGTTCCTGGTGGGCGGGTTCGGAGGAAGACACCGTGCCCGCGGGCGACGCGGCCAAGGGCTATATGAGCGCGACCTGGAACGTCGCCGGCAAGAACGTGCCGGTGATCGCCGATATCGAGAAGGTCGTCTACGGCGCCGGCAAGGGCAATATGCAGGACCGCAACAAAGTCGGCTCGGTGCTCTACAACCGCGGGGTGTCGGCAGCGGTGGTCACGGTCGAGGCCATTCGCGTGGCGCAGAACAAGTTCGGCAAGGGCAAGCCCATGGGCGGCGAGGAAATGCGCTGGGCCTTCGAGAACCTGAACGTGACCAACGCGCGGCTGCAGCAGCTGGGCGCCACCGGCCTGCTGCCGGAGATCAAGACCAGCTGCGACAACCACGAGGGCTCGGGCAAGGTGAAGATCCAGCAGTGGGACGGCGCCAAGTGGGTGGTGGTGTCGGACTGGATCGAGGGCAACAAGAGCCTGATCCATCCGCTGTTCAAGGCCAATGCCGCCCAGTACGCGAAGGAGAAGGGGATCACGCCGGCCTGCATGAAGTCTTGATGTGTTGTCGCGGCCGCGGGCGGTCACCCCTCACCGCCGGCCCCTCTCCCGCTTGCGGGAGAGGGAGACCTCGGGCTGGGTGATGCCTTTTGTGTTCGCCCCTCTCCCGCCAGCGGGTAAGGGGCGGGCGTGGGGGTGAGAGTCCCCGGAGCCCCACCCCCCAATAGACCAGAAGCCCACCATGACCCTGCTATCCGTCAACAATATCGAAGTCATCTACGACCACGTGATCCTGGTGCTCAAGGGCGTGTCGCTCGATGTGCCGGAGGGCAGGATCGTCGCGCTGCTGGGCGCCAACGGCGCGGGCAAGACCACCACGCTGAAGGCCATCTCCAACCTGCTGCGCGCCGAACGCGGCGATGTGACCAAGGGCTCGATCGAATACCAGGGCAAGCGCGTGGACCAGCTCACGCCCAACGACCTGGTCAGGCGTGGCGTGATCCAGGTCATGGAGGGCCGGCACTGCTTCGCCCACCTGACCATCGAGGAAAACCTGCTGACCGGCGCCTACACCCGCGGCCTGTCGCGCGCCGCCACGCGCGAGGAACTGGAACGCATCTACACCTATTTCCCGCGCCTGAAGACGCGCCGCAAGTCGCAGGCCGGCTATACCTCGGGCGGCGAGCAGCAGATGTGCGCGATCGGCCGGGCCATGATGGCCAGTCCCCGCATGGTGCTGCTGGACGAGCCGTCGATGGGCCTCGCGCCGCAGATCGTCGAGGAAATCTTCGAGATCGTGCGCGACCTGAACCAGCGCGAGCGCGTGAGCTTCCTGCTGGCCGAGCAGAACACCATGGTGGCGCTGCGCTACGCCGACTACGGCTACATCCTCGAGAACGGCCGCGTGGTGATGGATGGCGAGGCCGAGGCGCTGCGCACCAACGAGGACGTCAAGGAGTTCTACCTCGGCGTGGCCGCCAACGATGCCGACGGCGGCGCCCGCAAGTCCTTCCGCGACGTCAAGAGCTACCGGCGCCGCAAGCGCTGGCTGGCCTAGCACCGTGCCGACCACCACCGACATCCGACGTCAACGAACTCATCCGCGCTCATGTCCGAACACTTCGACTCCCTGGAAACGCGCTCGCCGCAGGACCGCGAGCAGGCGTTGATGGCGGCGCTGTCGCGCCAGGTCGCGCATGCCCGGGCGCATGCGCCGTACTTCGCAGACGTACTGGGCGCCGTCGATCCGGCCGCGCTGACCACGCGCGCGGCGCTGGCCGCGCTGCCGGTCACGCGCAAGGCGGACGTCAGCGTGCTGCAGAAAAGCGCGAGCCCGCTGGGCGGCCTCAACGCGACGCCGCTCGGCGGGCTGCGCCATGTGTTCCAGTCGCCCGGCCCCATCCACGAGCCGGACGGCCACGGGCCGGACTGGTGGCGCACCGCGCGCGCCATGTTCGCCGCCGGCTTCCGCTCGGGCGAGCTGGTCTACAACACCTTCAGCTACCACTTCACACCGGCCGGCATGATGATGGAGACGGGCGCCCACCGGCTGGGCTGCTGCGTCTTCCCGGCCGGCGTCGGCCAGACCGACTCGCAGGTGCAGGCCATGGCGATGCTCAGGCCGGCCGCCTACGCGGGCACGCCGTCGTTCCTGAAGATCCTGATGGAGAAGGCGAGCGAACTGGGCCAGTCGTGCACCGTGGCCAAGGCGCTGGTCTCCGGCGAGGCGCTGCCGCCGTCGCTGCGGGCGTGGTTCGGCGAGCGCGGCGTCAAGGTGCACCAGATGTACGGCACCGCGGATGTGGGGCTGATCGCCTACGAGACCGATGGCGGCGACGGCTGGGTGGTGGACGAGGGCGTGCTGGTGGAGATCGTCGAGCCCGGCGGCACGCAACCGGTGCCGGACGGCGAGATCGGCGAGGTCGTGGTGACGGTGCTGGGCAATGGCGACTATCCGCTGATCCGCTTCGGCACCGGCGACCTGTCGGCCATCGTGGCGGAATCGGCGAGCCGGCCGAGCCCGTGCGGACGCACCAATATCCGGCTGCGCGGCTGGCTTGGCAGGGCCGACCAGGCGACCAAGGTCAAGGGCATGTTCGTGCATCCGGGACAGGTCGCGGAGGTGGTACGGCGCCATCCGGAAATCCGCGCAGCCCGGCTGGTCGTGACCGGCGCGGTCGGCGCGGACGTGATGACGCTGCATTGCGACGCGACGCGCGACGACGACGGCCTGAAGCAGGCGATCGCGGATTCGGTACGGGAGGTGATGCGCCTGCGCGGAGAGGTTCGCTTCGTGGCGGCGGGCTCGCTGCCGCAGGACGGCCGCGCCGTCGAGGACGCGCGCAGCTACGACTGACGCGGCCCGCGTTCGGCCCGCGCGCCGCCGGCCGCGGGCTCGCGATAGCCGCCGCGGGGGCGCGTCGGCAGCCACAGCAGCCATGCGGTGACGGCGGCGGCTATCGCGAGCAGCGCCACCGCGGCGAGCGGCTTGCCGCGCAGCAGCCACGCCGTGGTGCCCATCGACACCCACATCGTGGCGATCGCGAAGCACTTGGCGCGCAGCGGAATGCTGCGATGGACATGCCAGTCATGCACCAGCGGCCCCAGGCGGGGATGCGCCATCAGCCAGCCATGGAAGCGCTCCGACCCGCGTGCGAAGCAGGCGGCCGCCAGCAGCACGAATGGCGTGGTCGGCAGCACCGGCAGGAAGATGCCGATGAATCCCAGCAGCAGGAAGAAGACGCCGAGCGCGGCCCATACCGCGCGCAGCACGCGCTCGCGGCGGCTGCGGGGAAGCGGGCGGGCCGTGCGCACGGGCAGCTTGTCCAGCGGGTTTCCTTGGTGCGGGTCGATGATGGGAACCGATGCGGTGAGTGATTGGGCGAGAGCGGCGTTCAGGCGCCGGCCAGCAGCCGCGCCCTGGCCGCATCGTACTCCGCCTTCATGCGCGCGACGATCTCGCCGGCCGTCGGAATATCGTGGATCTGGCCCACGCCCTGGCCCGCGCCCCAGATGTCCTTCCACGCCTTCGCCTTGGAAGTGCCGCTGGAGAAATCCATCTTGCTCTTGTCGGCCGCCGGCAGATTGTCCGGATCCAGGCCGGAGTTCAGGATGCTTTCGCGGATGTAGTTGCCGTGCACGCCGGTGAACAGGTTGGTGTAGACGATGTCCGCCGCGGCCGCGCTGGTGATCGACTGCTTGTACGATTCGCTGGCATGCGCCTCCTGCGAGGCGATGAAACGCGTGCCCACGTACGCGAAGTCGGCGCCCATCGCCTGCGCCGCCAGCACCGCGTCGCCAGTGGCGATGGAGCCGGAGAGCGCGATCGGGCCATCGAAGATCTTGCGCACTTCGCCCACCAGCGCGAACGGCGACAGCGTGCCGGCATGGCCACCGGCGCCCGCGGCCACCAGGATCAGGCCGTCCACGCCAGCCTCGATCGCCTTCTGCGCATGGCGCAGGTTGATCACGTCGTGCAGCACGATGCCACCGTAGCTGTGCACCGCGTCGATCATCTCCTTCATCGGCGCGCGCAGCGAGGTGATGAAGATCGGCACCTTGTGATCGACGCAGACGCGGATGTCCTGCTCGAGCCGCACGTTGGACGCGTGCACGATCTGGTTCACCGCGATCGGCCCCACCCTGGCGCCCGGATTCGCCGCCTGGAAGCCTGCCAGCTCCTCCTGCATCTGCGTCAGCCAGTCGGCGAGCAGTTCGGCGGGACGCGCGTTCAGCGCGGGAAAGGAGCCGACGATCCCCGCCTTGCACTGCGCCAGCACCAGCTCGGGATAGCTGACGATGAACATGGGCGAGGAAATGACGGGCAGCGTCAGCCCTTGCAGGGCGGGCGGAATGAATTTGGCGGCGGGCATGGCGTCTCCTGGACCACGGTCGGATGCCTGGGGCATCGATGTTCTGAACGATCGACCGATTATAGGGAGTTTCGGCGAGGCCTCGGTAGAGCGGGCACTCCATGCGGACGTCCAAGTCGGACGTCGTCCGCCCCCCTCGAACGGCCGCGGCGCAAACACGGGCGCCTTGACCGGGGCGCGCCGACGCAACGGCGTCTCAGCCGACACACTTTCGTGACTCGAGTAACAAAACGATAGGGCGGCAACTTCCATGAAATCCCGCCGTACGCTCCCGACCGATCCTCGCGGCTTCGGCGTTCACGCCACTTCCGGCCGCTCCCATGACCAAAGCATTCGATGCCCCCTACAAATTGCTGTTCTCGTCCCCGGATCTGGTGCGCGATCTGATCCTGGGCTTTATTCCCGACGCATGGCTGCATACCCTTGACTTCGATACGCTCGAAAAAGTCTCGGGCAACTTCGTCACCGACTGCCTGCGCGAACGCGCCAACGATGTCGTCTGGCGTGTGAAGGCCAGCGAGGAGTGGGTGTATCTGTACCTGCTCATCGAGTTCCAGAGCACGGTGGACCGGTACATGGCGCTACGCGTGATGACCTATCTGGGCCTGCTGTACCAGGACGTGGTGCGCGGCAGGGTGGCGCAGGGCGGTGGAGCGCTGCCTCCGGTGCTGCCCATCGTGCTGTACAACGGCGAACGCCCATGGACTGCCGCTACCGATATTGCGGCGCTGCTGCCGAGGATCCCCGGGCCTGTCGGCCGATATCAGCCCAGACTTTCGTATCTGCTGATCGACCAGAACCAGTTCGAGCCCGCGGACCTGGCGCGCATGCAGAATCTGATGGCGTGGGTGATCCGCTTCGAGCGCCCGCAAAGCGACGGGGCGATGGTCGACCTCGTTGGCCAGCTCGACGAGATGCTGGCGGGCAAGGAGGAACTGAAGCAGACCTTCGTGCAGTTCATCCATGCGGTACTGTCCCGCAAAGAGGGCGGCTATTTCGCGCTTTCGCCGGCGGGCAATCTACAGGAGATGCAAATGTCGTTGCATGAACGTTTCGAAACGTGGAAGCAGAACTACAAGCGGGAAGGGCTGGATGAGGGGCTGAAGGAAGGACTGAAGGAAGGGAAGGCCACCGCGCTGCGCCAGCTGCTGAGCCAGCGCTTCGGTCGCCTGGCCCCGGAGCTCGACGCACGGATCGATGCGGCTTCGGTGCAGCAGATCGATGTCTGGTTAAGCCGGGTGCTGCGCGCGGAAACGCTGCATGACATCGTCGGGCATGACTAGTGTCGCCCGCTCGCCAGAGCCGGCCGGTCGGCGAGCGTGGCGCGCCAAAAAAATGCCCCGCGATATAGCGGGGCAATTACCACGAAGACTGATAAATCGGCGGTGGGCACCTGCCAATGCCGCAGCCGCTGAGCGCACTATAGCGAGCCATTGTTACGGTTCGACGACGCCGTGGTGACGCATCGGTGAAAGGGCGCGGGGCCAGCCCTTCACGCTTTCTCGAGCAACAGTCCCTTCAGGTATTCGCCCTCGGGGAAGGCCGCCAGCATCGGGTGGTCGACGCCGGCGGAAAGCCGCCGCAGGATGCGCGCGTCGACGCGCGCGTCGGTGGCCGCGCCCGCGACGATCTTCTGGAACAGCTCCATGCTGATCGCGCCGGAGCACGAATAGGTAAACAGCAGGCCGCCGGGCCGAAGCAGCTGCATGCCCACCAGGTTGATTTCCTTGTAGGCCCGCGCGGCGCGCTCGATATGCTGGGAGGACGGCGCGAACTTCGGCGGGTCCAGCACGATCAGGTCGAACTGGCGTCCTTCGGCGCGGAACTGGCGCAGCGACTTGAACACGTCGGCGTCCATCCAGGTGGCCCGCTCCGGGTCGAAGCCGTTGAGCGTGACGTTGCCGGCGGCGGTCTTGAGTGCCTCGCCGGACGAATCGATCGAAACCACCGAGGTCGCGCCGCCGCGCAGCGCGGCGAGCGAGAAGCCGCCGGTGTAGCAGAAGCAGTTCAGCACCTCGCGGCCGGCGGACAGATCGCCCACCAGCTTGCGGTTGTCGCGCTGGTCGACATAGAAGCCGGTCTTGTGGCCGTTCCTGACGTCGACGTAGTAGCGCACGCCGTGCTCGGTGACCGACAGCTCGGGATCGGGCTCGGCGCCAGCCAGCACGCCGGTCACCAGCGCCAGGCCCTCGCGCTCGCGCACCGCCGCATCGGAGCGCTCGTAGACGTTGGGGCAGCCGGTTTCCTTGATCAGGGCCTGCACGATGGCGGCCTTCCATTGCTCCACGCCGGCGGCGTTGAACTGGCACACGAGCTGGCCCGTCGCGCCTTCGCCGTAGTAGTCCACGACCAGGCCGGGCAGGCGGTCCGCCTCGCCGAAGATCAGCCGCACCGCGTTGCTGCCGTCGACCCACTGGCGGCGATGCGCGGCGGCCGCGGCGACGCGGCGCTTGATCATCGCGTGGTCCACCGGTTCGTTCTCGTCGAAGGTCCACACGCGCGCGCGGATTTGCGATTCCGGGCTGTACGCGGCCTTGGCGAGAAAGCGTCCGTCGGCGGCGCGCACCGTGACGGTGCTGCCGGGCTCGCAGCGGCCTTCCACCTGCGCGACGCCTGTCGCGTAGATCCACGGGTGCCGGCGCAGCAGCGACTTTTCCTTGCCGGGCTTCAGGGTAAGGGTGTTCATGATGACAGGAGGAGGGGCGGCGCGATCGCCGCCCGCAGGGAGCGGGGCCGGCTTGGCGGCCCCGCGGGGATTACAGCACGACCTTGACCATCGGGTGCGAGGTCAGGGCGCGGTACAGATCGTCGAGCTGCTCGCGGCTGGTGACCCAGACCGTCACGGTCAGGCCCAGGTAATTGCCATTGCGCGACGGACGCATCTCTATCTTGCCCGCGTGGAAGTCGGGGTCGAACTGCTGGACCAGCGTGACGATGGCCTCGGCAAAGCCGTCCTGCATCGCACCCATCACCTTGATGGGAAAGTGGCTGGGGTACTCGATCAGCGAGGGTTGCTCGTTGCCGTTCCCGGTGCCGTCTGGCGTATCGGCGCTCATGTCTGCTCCCCTCGCTTACTTGCGCTTGAACCACAGGCGGATGGTATCCCACAGGCGCCCGAACAGGCCCGCCTCGGGCACTTCCTCCAGCGCCACTACCGGGAATTCCGCCACCTTGGTGTTGCCGTCCATCAGCTTGACCATGCCGACCTGCTGTCCCGCGGCCAGCGGCGCGACCAGCAGCTCCTGGCGCTCCAGCACCGGCTTCAGGCGGCCGGCCACGCCCTTGGGCACCGTGACGAAGGTCTCGTCCTTGACGCCGATCTTCACGGTGTCGTTCTTGCCCTTGTAGATATCCGGCGTGGCCAGCACCTGGCCCTTGTCGTACAGGCGCAGCGTGTCGTAGAACTGGAAGCCGTAGTTCAGCACCTTCAGGCTTTCCTGCGTGCGCACCTGTTCGCTGGTGGTCCCGATCACGATCGAGATCAGGCGGCGCGAGCCGTTGGGCACATTGCTCAGCGGGCGCTTGGCCGACGAGATCAGGCAGTAGCCGGCCGACTTGGTGTGGCCGGTCTTGACACCGTCCACCGTGGCATCGATATACAGCAGTCGGTTGCGGTTGGGCTGCTTGATCTTGTTATAGGTGAACTCCTTTTGCGAGTACATCCCGTAGTACTCGGGGAAGTCCTTGATCAGGCGCGTGGTCAGCGTCGCCAGGTCCACCGCGGTGGTGTAGTGGTTCGGGTCGGGAATGCCGTCGGTATTCGTATAGTGCGTGTTCTTCATGCCCAAGCGCTGGGCCTCGCGGTTCATCATCGCGACGAAGCCTTCCTCGGAGCCGCCCACGGCTTCGGCCAGCGCGAGCGCCGCGTCGTTGCCCGACTGCACGATCAGGCCCAGCAGCAGGTCGCGCACGGTGACCGGCTTGTTCGGCTCGATGAACATCCGCGACTCGTCGCTCTTGACCTTGAGCACCAGGTTGGTGGGCACCACGGCCTGGTCCAGCGTCAGCCGGTTTTCCTTCAGCGCCTGGAAGGCCAGGTATGCCGTCATGATCTTGGTCAGCGAGGCCGGCTCGATGCGCAGGTCCGCGTTCTGCGAGCCCAGTGCCTGGCCGCTGGTCACGTCGTACAGCATCCACGACTTGGCGGCGACCTGCGGCAGCGGCACGCCTTGCGCCCGTACCGATGCGGGAGCGGCAAGCAGCGCCAGCGCGGCGGCGCTGGCCACCACGGCCTGGGCAACGGGCGCGGTCAGGCGCGTGACGAAAAGCGGCGAAGCGGGATTCAGCATATTTTCAGATTCCGACAAAAAGAAGGTCGCGAAGGGATGATGAGGAGTTGTCGCGGCGTGCCATCGGTGCGGGGCGCTCGCGCCGTGCTCACCGGTCCCACGCGTTGACGACAAGCTGCTTGATCAGATGCAGCTTGCGATGAAAGAAATGATCGGCGCCGGGGATCACGATCACCGGCAGTTCCTGCGGCCGGGCCCAGTCGAGCACGCTCGCGAGCGGTACGGTCTCGTCCTGCTCGCCGTGGATCACGATGGTGTCGGCCGGCACTGTCGCCACGTCCCAGCGGGACGTCGCGGCGCCGACCATCACCAGCCGCTGGGCCGGCGTGCCGGCTTCGGCGAGGCGCCGCGCCACCTGGCTCACGACGAAGCTGCCGAACGAGAAGCCGGCCAGCGCCAGCGGCAGCGTCGCGGCCTGCGACGACCACGCGGTCTGCGCGCGCATCCAGTCGATCACGGCGAGCAGGTCGTCCTGCTCGCCGATGCCCTGGTCGTGCTCGCCCGCGGTCCCGCCCACGCCCCGGAAGTTCGGCCGCACGGTGGCATAGCCCAGTTGCACCATGGCGCGCGCCAGCGTCTGCGCGACCTTGTTGTCCTTGGTGCCGCCGAACAGCGGATGCGGATGGCCGACCAGGGCCAGGCCGCGCGGCGATTGGCCGGACGCCGACGGCGGCAGATCGACCGACACGTCGATGGCGCCGACCGGGCCGGCAAGGGTAAGAACCTGGGTATGCGCGTTCATCGTGGCAGGAGGACGAGGAAGACGGGAAAGACGGGAAAAAAACGGGCGCAATGCGGGAAGCGCGCTACGGCGGCGGACGCGGTGGACTCGCGTTCGCCTGCGCTCCGGCGCCTGCCCGCCGGAATCAGCGGTCGACCATCAGGCGTTCGACCGGTTGCCCGCGCACCAGATGGCTGTCGATGATCTCGTCGATGTCCTGCTCGTCGACGAAGGTGTACCAAACGGCCTCGGGGTAGACCACCAGCACCGGACCGAGTTCACAGCGGTTCAGGCAGCCCGCCTTGTTGATGCGCACGCGGCCTTCGCCACCGGCAATGCCAAGCTGCTTGCAGCGCTTCTTCGCGTATTCCTGCATGGCCGCGGCGTTGTAGTTGCCGCAGCAGGACTCGCCGCCCTCGCGCTGGTTCAGGCAGAAGAAGACGTGGTGCTGGTAGTAGCTGCTCATGCTGGATGGGGCGCGGCGAAGGCAAGGGAACGCCATTCGCGCCGGAGCGCCGATAGGAACCGAGGGAAGCTCGGAATTATACGGGGAGCCGGCGTCCGATTCGACGCTTGCGCGCCTGTGCGGCGGCATTGCGCGCCGACTTTGCGTGGCGCGGGCGCGCTGGCGCAGGCATGAGGTGGCGCGCCGCGCACCTCGCGGCGGGCGAGGGCGCCAGCGGGCGGCTCTGCCGGCGCGCTACTTCCACATACTGCGCATGCGGCCCGCCAGATCCACGGCCGGCAACGGCGCCTTGGCCGGCAGCTCGCCCAGCGGCGGCGGAGGCGGCCACGCGCGGCTGTGGAACAGCGGCATCACGCGGTTCGGCAGAAAGCGCGTGCGCGAGGCATAGACGTGGCGATCGCCGAAGCCGGTCTGCTGCATCACGTAGAAGCGCTGCGGCACGACGATATCCAGATGGTCCTTCGCGCGCGTCATCGCGACATACATCAGCCGGCGCTCCTCCTCGATCTCCTCGGTGGTGCCGGTGGCCAGGTCCGACGGCATGCAGCCATCGACCGCGTTGAGCACGTAGACCGCCTTCCATTCCTGGCCCTTGGCCGAATGGATGGTCGACAGGATCAGGTAGTCCTCGTCGCGCAGCGGCACGCCCGATTCGTCGCTGGAGGCGTCGGGCGGGTCCAGCGTCAGCTCGGTCAGGAAGCGCTCGCGCGCGCCGTAGGTGGCGGCGATGCGTTCCAGTTGCTGCAGGTCCGCTTGGCGTGCGGCGGCGTCGTCGTGCATGCGCTCCAGATGCGGCTGATACCAGGCGACCACCTGCTCGAACTCCGAAGGCCACGGCGCCGCGGGGGCCATCAGTACGCGCGCCAGCGCGAGCAGGTCCGGCCAGGCCGCCTCGGCGGCGGGCGGCGCCTCGAAGGTCTCGAGCGCGAACAGCGGCTCGGTGGCGATCAGCACCGCGTCCAGCGCGCGCGCCGCGGTCTTGGGACCGATGCCGGGCAGCAGCTGCAGCGTGCGGAAACCCGCCATGCGGTCGCGCGGATTCTCCATCCAGCGCAGCACCGCCAGCACGTCCTTGACGTGGGTCGATTCGAGAAACTTCAGTCCGCCGAACTTCACGAACGGCACGTTGCGCCGGACCAGTTCGATCTCGACCTGGGCGCTGTGGTCGGCGGCGCGGAACAGCACCGCCTGCGACATCAGCGACAGCCCCATCTCGCGCCGCGCGAGGATCTGCTCGACGACGTAGCGGGCCTGCTCGGCCTCGTCGTTGACCACCACCACCCCCGGCTTTTCGGCGGACTCGCGCTCGGACCACAGGTCCTTGGTAAAGCGCTCGGCGGCCAGGCCGATCACCGCGTTCGCGGCGGCCAGGATGGGTTGCGTGGAGCGGTAGTTCTGCGACAGCGTGACGCACTGCGCGGGCGGCGCGAACCGCGTGGGAAAGTCCAGGATGTTGCGCACGTTGGCGCCGCGGAAGGCGTAGATCGACTGCGCGTCGTCGCCCACCACCGTCAGGCCGCGCCCGTCGGGCTTGAGCGCCAGCAGGATGGAAGCCTGCAACGCGTTGGTGTCCTGGTACTCGTCCACCAGTACATGGTCGAAGCGCGCCCCCATGTCCTGCGCCAGCGCCGGCTCCGTCAGCGCTTGGGCCCAGTACAGCAGCAGGTCGTCGTAGTCCAGCACCTGCTGCTTCTGCTTGGCCTCGACATAGCCGGCGAACAGCGTGCGCAGCGCCTCCGCCCACATGGCGTAGCGCGGAAACTGGCGCTTGAGCACCTCCTCCAGCGGCGCCTGCGTGTTCACCACGCGCGAGTAGATGGCCAGGCAGGTCTCCTTGCGCGGAAAGCGCGCCGCCTGCGTGGACAGGCCCAGATCGTGCCGCACCACATGCATCAGGTCGGCGGCGTCGCCGCGGTCGCTGATGGTGAAGGCGGGCGACAGTCCCAGCGTTTCGGCGTATTCGCGCAGCAGCCGCGCGCCGATCGCGTGGAAGGTGCCGGACCAGTGCAGCGCGGCGCGGCCGATGCCGGGTCTGGTGCCAGCCTGCGCGCCGCCCTGGGCACCGAAGGCCTGGTCGACGATCCGTTCCACCCGGCGGCCCATCTCCGCGGCGGCGCGGCGCGAGAACGTCAGCAGCAGGATGCGGCGCGGATCGGCGCCCCCCAGCACTAGGTGCGCGACCCGGTGCGCCAGCGTATTGGTCTTGCCCGAGCCCGCGCCCGCGATGATCAGCAGCGGATCGGCGCAGTCGTGCTCGACGGCGGCGCGCTGCTGTGGATTGAGCTTGGCCAGATAGGGCGCCGGCTCGGGCGGGGTCTCCAGCGTGGGAGCGGGGGCGAGGTCCAGGGACACGGGGCGGGGAAGCGGTGGGCGCCAGGGCGGTGGCGTCACGGAAACAAAAAATTGGACACGACTGTATATCCATACAGCGACACACCGCAAGCCGAAACGGTGGACGCGTCCGGCCGACAACAAAAAAGGTGCCGCAAAGGGCACCTTGAGAGGCTGACCGCGTCGCCGGTTATACGGTCTTGGCCAGCGCCTCATCCAGCAGCTTGTGCAGGGCGTCCCATTCCGGCTCGCCCACATAGCGCTTCAGGATGCGTCCTTCCTTGTCGACGACGAAGGTGGTGGGGGTGAGCTGCACGTCGCCGAACGCCTTGGCGGCCGAGCCCTGGGAGTCCAGGGCGACCTTGAACGGCAGCTTGCGCGTCTCGGTGAAGTTCGCCACGTACATCGGCGGGTCGTAGCTCATGGCCACCGCGATGAATTCCATGCCCTGGCCCTTGAAGCGCTCGTAGGTGCGGACCATGTCGGGCATCTCCTTGACGCAGGTGACGCAGCTCGTGGCCCAGAAGTTCACCATGTAGACCTTGCCCTTCAGGTCGGCCGTGGTGACCTTCTCGCCCGACAGCAGCACGAACGTGGCCGGCGGGGCGGACTTCGCGGGCGACAGCGCGCGGTAGCCGAACCAGGCGAGCAGCGCGACCACGAGCAGCGCCGCGATGAGCGGCCAGCGCTTGCGCGCCGCGGGCGCGGGACGGGAAGAGGAAGGCGGGGAGGTCGTCATGGCGAAGGCCGGCGGAACCGGTCGATACGGACTGGGCGGCCATTTTACCGCCGCATCGGCGCGGGCGCCCGATCCGCCGGCCCCGGGCTCAGCGCGCCGCGGCGATGGCGGCACGGGCCTGGTCCAGCGCCTGTTCGAGATAGGCGCCGTAGAAGTCTGGCTGCATGCCCAGCAGCGGCGCGGCCACCGGGCGACCGCGGGCGTCCAGGAACATGACGGTGGGCGCGACGCGGACATTGCGCGCCCGGGCCCAGTCGCGCGCGGTCGTCATGCGCCCGTCGGCGTCGCGCAGCGGCGTGGCCGCGCTCATGTCCAGTTCGCGCGCCACGATCTCGCCGGCGGCGGCCTGCGGGGACAGGTAGCTGCGCCGCACCGCGTCGCAGTACTTGCAGTCGGGCAGGCTTACCAGCACCACCAGCGGCTCGCCGCGGCGGGCCGCCGCCGCGGTGTCGGCGGCAAGGTCGGTGACGGAGGGAAGATGCGCTACGCCGGCGGTCGCGGCCGAAGCGGTGCATGGCGCGGTCGTGGCGATCGCGGCGATCCCGAGCAGCGCGGCGGCGCACGCGCCCGACCGGAAACGCGCGCGGAGATGGATGAATGGCACGGCGCGGAGCGCTGGAAGGGGCATCGGGATCTCGGTATGGCAAGGGGCGGGAGCCGGCGCGCTTGGCTGGGCACGCCGTGCAGGCAGCCCGTCCCGTTTCCCGGATAATAGCGGCTCGCGGCGAAGGCCGCGCCGTGCCCGCCTGGTCGGGCTATCGTTTCAACCGGCACCTTGCCACGGCCGCCCGCGCGGGCCGTCCCCCTGGCGCGCCGCTCCCACCTCGACCGATGTCGCTCTCCCGTCTTTCCTTTCGCCCGCTGCGTGCCGCCCGCCTGGCGTGCGCCTGTCTCGCGTTCGCCGGCGTGCTGGCTTGCTCGCCGCGCTACGACTGGCGCACCATCCAGTCCAGCGACGGCGCCTATGCCGCGCTCTATCCGGGCAAGCCGACCAGCGCGGGGCGCGATGTCGCCATCGCCGGACGCCGGCTCCCGATGACCATGGAGGCCGCCCGCGTCGGCGAAACGCTGTTCGCGGTCGGCGTGGTCACGCTGCCTTCCGACGATCCCGCGCAGCGCCGGGAGGCGCTCGAGGCGATGCAGGCCGGCCTGCTGGCCAACCTGGGCGGCGCGGCGACCGAACCCGTGCAGACTCGGGCCGTGACCATCATGTCAGCCGCCCAGCCTGCCGTGCCGCTGCCCGGCGTGGAACTGCGGGTGGCCGCGGTGTCGGCGCAGGACAATTCGCCGCGGCGGATGACCGCGCGGCTGGTCGGCACCGGTACGCGCGTCTACCAGGTGGTGGTGCTCGAGGCGGGCGACGCTGCCCGCGATCATCGGCAGGCCGAGCAGATCGAGCAGTTCCTGACCGGCTTCCATCCGTTTTGAGGGCGGGCGCGGTGTCCCGGGGGCTGAGCCTGCGCGGCCAGCGCGCGCTGCTCAGGCGTGGCGAGGGCGCGCGCGTGTTCGCGTGCTTCGCCGCGGCGTACGTGTTGTCCTACGCGGTGCGATCGATCAATGCGGTGATCGGCCCCGACGTGATGGCGGACCTGCGGCTGAGCAACGCCGACCTGGGGCTGCTGTCCTCGGCGTACTTCCTGTCGTTCGCCGCCATGCAAGTGCCGCTGGGATGGTGGCTGGACCGGCGCGGCGCGCGCAAGGTCGAGACCGTGCTGTTGGTGGTGGCCGGCGTAGGAGCGCTGGTGTTCGCCACCGCGCAGTCCGCAAGCACGCTGTGGCTGGGGCGCGCGTTGATCGGCGCCGGCGTGTCGGCCTGCCTGATGGGCGCCTATACCACCTATCGCGTCTGGTATCCGGCCTCGCGGCAGAGCCAGTTGTCGGTGTGGATGCTGGTGGCCGGCAGCGCTGGCGCGCTGTCGACGACGTTGCCGGTGCAGGCCGTGCTGCCGTGGCTGGGCTGGCGCGGCGTGTTCTATGTCATGGCAGGGTTGCTGTTCCTCGCGGCGCTGGCCCTGTACCGCGGCCTGGCCAAGGTCGAGCGGCGCACCGGGCGGATCCTGCGGGCGGCGCCGTCCGCGGCGCGGACCACGGGCGGCGTGGGTGTGGGCGCGGCATATCGCGCGCTGTTCCGCCACCCCGCCTTCGTGCGCGTGCTGTTGTTCGGCCTGCTCAATCAGGCCAGCTTCATGGCGCTGCACACCCTATGGGCCGGCCCTTGGATGCGCGACGTGCTCGGCTTCGGCGCCGTTGCCACCGCGCAGATCCTGTTCGTGTTCAATCTGGCGCTGCTGGGAGGCTATCTGATCCTCTCCTGGCTCGCCCCGCGCATGGCCCGCACCGTGCCGGAGACCTCGCGCCTGGTGATGGCGGGCGGCGCGCTGGCGCTCGTGCTGCAGGCCGGGATCGCGCTCGCCACGCCTGCGTCGGCGTGGCTGCTGTGGCCGTTGCTGGCGCTCAGCGCCAGCTGCCTGTCGCTGATCCTTAGCACGCTGAGCCAGGCCTTTCCCGAGGACATGGCCGGCCGCGCCAACACGACCTACAACCTCGTGGTGTTTGGCGGCAGCTTCCTGATCCAGTGGGGCCTGGGCGTGGGGATCGACGCCTTCCGCGACACCGGGCTGCCGCTGCCCGCGGCATTCCGCGCGGCCTTCGGCGTGCTGCTGGGCTTGCAGTGCATCGGGTTTGCGTGGTACCTGCTGGTGCCGCGCCTGTGGCGGCCCCGTGCGGCGCCCGGGCAGTGAAGGTGGGGCGCGGCGGTCGCCATGCCGTCAGGATGTTTTCGTAGATCGCATAAGGAGAATGCAATGCGTTGGGAAGTGTGGCTGGCCTATTTCGCCGCCTGCTGGGTCATCGCGGTGTCGCCGGGTTCGGGCGCAGTGCTGTCCATGAGCCATGGCCTGTCGTATGGCTTGCGCCGGACCACGACCACCATCCTCGGGCTGCAGACCGGGCTGCTGATTGTGCTGCTGGTGGCGGGTGGCGGCCTTGGCGCGCTGCTGCTGGCGTCCGAAACCGCGTTCGCCGCGGTCAAGACGGTGGGCGCGCTGTACCTGATCTATCTCGGCATCCAGCAATGGCGCAGCCGCGTGGAGAGCGGCGAGGCCGGCGCGGACGCGCCGCGCGTGGCGGCGATGAGCCCTCGCCGGCGTTTCGCCACCGGGCTGCTGACCAATGTGACCAATCCCAAAGGCATCGTCTTCATGGTGGCGGTGCTGCCGCAGTTCATCGATCCGGCCCGCCCGCTCGCGCCGCAGCTGGCCATCCTGGCCGCCACCATGTGTGCGGTCGACCTGATCGTGATGCATGGCTATGCGCTGCTGGCCTCGCGCATGCAGGGTCTGTTCTGCGATGCGCGCGCGGTACGCTGGCAGAACCGCTTCTTCGGGAGCGTGCTGATGGCCGTGGGCGCGGCGCTGTTCTTCGTGCGGCGCCAGCCGGGCTGAGGCGCCCCGCACCGGCGTCCGGGCTGGCGCCGGACGCGCCGCTTTGCTTCAATGGGAAGACCCATGACGCGGAGTGCTGCCATGCCGAAGTCCTTCCCGCCCCTTGCCCGATCCGGCCCCGGCCTTGCCGTCGCCCGCCACCCGGGCCATACCGTGCCCCCGATCGAGGAGCCGCCGGCGCCGGGCGTGCCTCCCGATCTGCCTCCCATCGAAGAACCGCCGCCGCCGCCCGGCGAGCCCCCGGTAGCGGGCCGCTGACGTACGCGTCGGTCAGGGCGGTGCCTCACGGCGTGCGCAACGCGCGCCGGTACTGCACCGCCTCGGCCGCGTGGTGCGCCTCCAGAACCTGCGCGTCTTCCAGGTCGGCCAGCGTGCGGGCCAGTTTCAGCACCCGGAAGTACGAACGCGCCGACCAGCCCAGCCGCCCCATCGCACCCTGCAGGACGCCGCGCGCCGCATCGGTCAGCGGGCAATGCCGGTCGATCTCGCGCCCGGCCAGTTCGCCGTTGGGCTTGCCCTGGCGCGCCAGCTGCCGCTCGCGCGCGGCCAGCACGCGCACGCGGATGTCGGCGCTGGCCTCGCCGGGCGGGCCGTCCAGCATGTCCTGTTGCTGCTGGGCCGGGACCTCGATCTGCAGGTCGATGCGGTCCAGCAGCGGCCCCGAGATGCGCGACTGATAGCGCAGCACCTGATCCGGCGTGCAGCGGCATGGGCGCGTCGGATGGCCGAGGTAGCCGCAGGGGCAGGGGTTCATCGCGGCCACGAACTGGAAGCGCGCCGGGAAATCGGCCTGCCGGGCGGCGCGCGAGATCGTGATGCGGCCCGACTCCAGCGGCTCGCGCAGGACCTCCAGCACCCTGCGCTCGAACTCGGGCAGTTCGTCGAGAAACAGCACGCCGTGATGTGCCAGCGAGATTTCGCCGGGGCGCGGATTGCCGCCGCCGCCGACCAGCGCGGCGGCCGACGCGGTGTGGTGCGGCGAGCGGAACGGCCGCTCCCCCCAGCGCGCGGCCTGGAAGCCCGCCGGCGTCAGGCTCAGCACGGCGGCCGATTCCAGCGCTTCCTGCAGCGTCATCGGCGGCAACAGGCCGGGAAAGCGCTGCGCCAGCATGGACTTGCCGGTGCCCGGCGGCCCGACCAGCAGCGCCGAGTGGCCGCCTGCCGCGGCCACTTCCATGGCGCGGCGCGCCTGGACCTGCCCGCGCACGTCGCGCATGTCCGCGCCGCCGCCGCCGGGCGCCAGCCGCATCGCCGCCTGCGCCCTGGGCAAACGCTGCGCGGAGTCCGCGCCAAGGTGTGCGCAGACCTCCAGCAGCGTGCGCGCGGTCAGCACGGTCACGCTGTCCACCAGCGCGGCTTCCGGGCCGTTGCCCGCGGCGACCACGAAGGCCCGCGGGTGCCCGTCGGCGGCGTCGCGGGCCATGCTCATCGCCATCGCCATCGCAAGCGCGCCGCGCACCGGCCGCACTTCGCCGGACAGTGACAACTCGCCCGCGAACTCGTAGGCCTCCAGCGCTGACGCCGGTACCTGGCCGCTCGCCGCCAGGATGCCCAGCGCGATGGCCAGATCGAAACGCCCCGACTCTTTGGGCAGGTCCGCCGGCGCCAGGTTGACGGTGATGCGGCGGTTGGGAAATTCCAGTCCGCTGTTCAGGATGGCGGCTCGCACCCGCTCGCGGCTTTCCCGCACCTCGGTCTCGGCCAGCCCGACGATGGCGAAGGCCGGCAGTCCGTTGGCCAGATGTGTCTCCACGCTGACCAGCGGGGCGTCGATGCCGGTCAGCGCCCGGCTGCGCAGCACGGCCAGGCTCATGGCGATCGCAACGGGAGCGTTAACGAAAAAGGCCGCCGGAGTGCGGCGGCCCTGGGGGACCCTTCAGCCGGGTGGGCCGGCGGGAAGCCTCGCCGGCGGCCGGGGGCCATCGAGCGCCTTCAGCCGGCCAGGCCGGTGGGATTGCCGGTGGTGGCCGCGGGGCTGACGGCGGGGCTGATGCCGGCCGCTGCCGCGGCCTGCTTGCGCTCCAGCTCGATCACGCGCGCCTCGAGCTCTTCCAGGCGCGCGCGGGTGCGGGCGAGCACCTGGGACTGCACGTCGAATTCCTCGCGGGTGACCAGGTCCAGTTTCGAAAAGCCCTGGGTCATCATGCTGCGCACGTTCTTCTCGATGTCCTTGGCGGGCGAGTTGCGCAGGGCTTCGCTGACTTTGCTCTGCAGGTCATTGAAGATGTCGCTCGGTTTCATCGTGATTCTCCTTGTATGCACCGTCCGGGTGCGCGAGTCGGGGGTGGCCGGGCGCGATGGGAGGCATGGCGCCGCACGATATTGGTGCGCGGGCACCCGCCGCGTGCCAGCGCGGCCGTCCACCGGCATGGGCCGATTATGGCGCGTCGGGCCGGCCGACGAAAGCGCCGGCGGCCCCCGGCGACACCTTTTAACGATCTGGCGGGCCTCGCAAGGCAGATCCAAGCCCGCCTTATATCGGCCCGCGCGCCGATTCCCGCGCAGAAATTCGCTCCGCGACAGCTGGCACGGCAGTTGCAGTATTGGGCCGGGCGTACAGATATCAATACCGCCCGATACAGCAGCGTTCCCCGAGCCAGAGGAAAAGGAGAAGAAGTCCATGAACAAGTTGGCCCTTGCAGTCAGCGCCGTCGCATTGTGCGGTTCCGCCGCGTCCGCCCTGGCGCAGACCGCGCCCGCAGCCGCGGCGGAAGCCTCGCCGCATACCCTCACCGCCAACGTGACGCTGGCCACGGAATACCGCTATCGGGGCCTGATGCAGACGAACCGCCGTCCCGCCATCCAGGGCGGCTTCGACTATGCGCACTCCAGCGGCTTCTACGCCGGCAACTGGAATTCGAGCATCAGCTGGCTCGGCGACAGCAACGACGATGTGTCGGCGCCGATCGAGATGGACTTCTACGCCGGCTTCAAGAACACCTTCGGCGGCGGCGACTGGAGCTACGACGTCGGCGTGCTGCAGTACTACTACCCTGGCGACTACCCGGCCGGCTACACCCGCCCGTACACCACCGAGATCTATGCCGGCATCGGCTACGGCCCGGTCTTCTTCAAGTATTCCTACGCGCCCACCAACCTGTTCGGCTTCGCCGACAGCAAGAACAGCTGGTACGCCGACCTGGCCGCCAACGTCCCGCTCAATGTGTGGGGCCTGACGCTGAACGCGCACGTGGGCTACCAGAAGGTGCAGAACTTCAGCGACGCCTCGTACACCGACTGGAAGCTTGGGCTGACCAAGGACCTGGGCAACGGCTTCGCGCTGGCGGTGGCCTACATCGACACCAACGCCGACCGCTCGGTCTACACCAACACCTCGGGCCGCTACGTGGGCAAGGCCACGGCCTGGGCTTCGATCACCAAGACTTTTTAATCCAGCGTCAGAGCAGGGCGCGCACGGCAGCGACCGGCGCGCGCCATCAGGAGAAATCGGATGAAACTGATCATCGCCGTCATCAAGCCGTTCAAGCTCGACGAGGTGCGTGAAGCGCTGTCGGACGTGGGCGTGTCCGGCATCACCGTTACCGAGGTCAAGGGATTCGGACGGCAGAAGGGGCACACCGAGCTGTACCGGGGCGCCGAATACATCGTCGACTTCCTGCCCAAGGTCAAGATCGAGGTGGCCGTGCCCGACGACGTGGTGGAGCGCGCCATCGAGGCCATCGAGAAGTCCGCCCGCACCGGCAAGATCGGCGACGGCAAGATCTTCGTCGCGCCCATCGAGCAGGTCATTCGCATCCGTACCGGCGAGACCGGCGGCGACGCACTGTAACGCGTCGGCAAAACGACAAGAGACGAACAGAGGCTATTGAAATGACATCCTGGTTCAAGCGAATTCTGACGGCGGGCGCCATGGCGCTTGCCCTCGGTACGGCAGGCGCGGTCCTGTCGACCCCTGCCGTGGCGCAGGACAAGCCGGCGGCGGAAGCCTCGGCCCCGGCGGCAGCCACCGCCCCCGCGGCTGCGCCCGCGGCCGCCGCACCGGCCGCCGAGGCGCCCACGCCCAACAAGGGCGACGTGGCCTGGCTGCTGGTCTGCACGGCCTTCGTCATCCTGATGACGCTGCCCGGCCTGGCGCTGTTCTACGGCGGCCTGGTGCGCTCCAAGAACATGCTGTCGGTGCTGATGCAGTGCCTGGTGATCTTCTCGCTGGTATCGCTGCTGTGGGCCATCTATGGCTACAGCTTTGCCTTCACCGAGGGCAATGCCTTCTTCGGCGGCACCGATCGGCTGTTCATGAAGGGCCTGACGCCCGAGGCCGTGACGGCGACGTTCAGCAAGGGCGTGGTCATCCCCGAACTGGGCTTCTTCGCCTTCCAGTGCGCGTTCGCCGCGATCACCTGCGGCCTGATCATCGGCGCCTTCGCCGAGCGCGCCAAGTTCTCGGCGGTGCTGGTGTTCATCGTCATCTGGTTCACGTTCTCGTACCTGCCGATCGCCCACATGGTCTGGTTCTGGCCTGGCCCTGACGCGTACACCGACGCCGCCGCCGGCGCCGCCGCCACCGCCAAGGCTGGCTGGCTGTTCCAGAAGGGCGCGCTCGACTACGCGGGCGGTACCGTGGTCCACATCAACGCGGCCGTGGCCGGCCTGGTCGGGGCCTATATGTTCGGCAAGCGCATCGGCTTCGGCCGTGAGGCGCTGCGCCCGCACAGCCTGACCTTCACCATGGTCGGCGCCTCGCTGCTGTGGTTCGGCTGGTTCGGCTTCAACGCGGGCTCGGGCCTGGAAGCCACGGGCGGCGCCGCGCTGGCCTTCGTCAACACGCTGCTGGCGACCTGCGCCGCCGTGCTGGCCTGGACCTTCGGCGAATGGATCTCCAAGGGCAAGCCCTCGATGCTGGGCGGCGCGTCCGGCGCGGTGGCCGGCCTGGTGGCGATCACCCCGGGTGCGGGCTTCGTCGGCCCGATGGGCTCCATCGTGATGGGCCTGGTCGCTGGCCTGCTGTGCCTGTGGGGCGTGTCCGGCCTGAAGCGCATGCTGGGCGCCGACGACTCGCTGGACGTGTTCGGCGTGCATGGCGTGGGCGGCATCGTCGGTGCGCTGCTGACCGGCGTGTTCGCGGCCCCGAGCCTCGGCGGCGTGGGTATCTACGACTACGTGGCCAACAAGGTGTCGGACGAGTACTCGATCGCCGGCCAGCTGTGGGTGCAGTTCGAGGGCGTGCTGACCACCGTGGTGTGGTCCGCCGTGGTCGCCTTCGTCGCCTACAAGCTGGTGGACCTGCTGATCGGGCTGCGCGTGCCGGAAGACGAGGAACGCGAGGGTCTGGATATCACCTCGCATGGTGAGACCGCGTATGAGGGCTGATATTCGCCCGCAACGCCAAGGAGTTGTGCTGGAGAGCTGATTGGGAATCTTCTCTCAGGAGTTTTGCCCGGCCTCGTGCCGGGCTTTTTTCATTGGCGCGCCCGTTGCGCAGCGGGCCGCAAAGCCTTGCGGGCCGCGGCTGTCCGTTTATTTCGCAGACTGCTTAATACCGATCTAAAAAAGCTTCAGTTGTGTTCGGTGGACCGCACACATAAAGTGCACCTGAGGCAGTTTCCTCCACCTGCAGAAACGCTCCCCGTATCTGTCAGGCCATTTAAACGCGGCGCTGCCGCGTTTTTTTTCGCCCGCATTATCCGCCATCCCCGCACCGCGGCGGGCCGCGGATTGCGTGATGCCCTTTGAAATCGGGCGGCAATCCCCATATCGTCCTCCTTTATGCCGCCGTGTCATACCCATATGACCGGCGCATCTGCATGCTATTGGCCGTTCCTCTACAATCGGGGCGGACGATAAAGACGCTCAATTAGGATGGACATGGTCCCGCATCTGATCACCGCACTGAACGGCCCGCTGCTCGAACTCGAAAAGAAGATCCTGGACGCCACTCCGTCCATCGAGCGATGGTTCAGGCTGGAATGGCAGGAACATACGCCTCCGTTCTATTGCTCGGTCGACCTGCGCAATGCCGGCTTCAAGCTGGCCCCGGTCGACACCAATCTGTTCCCGGGCGGCTTCAACAACCTGGCGCCCGAGATGCTGCCCCTGGCCGTGCAGGCCGCGATGGCCGCGATCGAGAAGATCTGCCCTGACGCCAAGAACCTGCTGCTGATCCCCGAACGCCATACGCGCAACATGTTCTACCTGCAGAACGTGGCGCGCCTGTCGTTGATCATGCGCCAGGCGGGGCTCAATGTCCGGCTCGGTTCGCTGTCGGACGACATCACCGAGCCCACGCCCATCGAGCTGCCCGACGGCCAGACCCTGGTGGTCGAGCCGCTGGCGCGCCTGGGCGCCAAGGACCGCCGCCTGGGGCTGAAGGACTTCGATCCCTGCTCGATCCTGCTGAACAACGACCTGTCGGCCGGCGTGCCGCCGATCCTCGAGAACATCCACGAGCAGTATCTGCTGCCGCCGCTGCACGCGGGCTGGTCGACCCGGCGCAAGTCGGCCCACTTCGCCGCCTACGACGAGGTGGCCAAGAAGTTCGCCAAGCTGATCGACGTCGACCCCTGGATGGTCAACCCGTACTTCGCCAAATGCTCGGGCATCGATTTCCACGAGCGCGTGGGCGAGGAGGCGCTGGCCGATTCGGTCGAGGCGGTGCTCAAGAAGATCGCCAAGAAGTATCGCGAGTACGGCATCAAGGAAACGCCGTACGTGGTGGTCAAGGCGGACGCCGGCACCTACGGCATGGGCGTGATGACCGTGCGCGATCCCTCCGAGGTCAAGGGCCTGAACCGGAAGGAGCGCAACAAGATGAGCGTCGTGAAGGAGGGCCTCGAGGTCAACGACGTGATCATCCAGGAGGGCGTGCATACCTTCGAGAAGATCAACGAGGCGGTGGCCGAGCCCGTGGTGTACATGATCGACCGTTACGTGGTGGGCGGCTTCTACCGCGTGCACACCGGCCGCGGCTTCGACGAGAACCTGAACGCGCCGGGCATGCACTTCGTGCCGCTGGCCTTCGCCCCCAACGGCATTCCCGACGCGCACGCCAAGCCCGGCGCCGCGGTGCCGAACCGCTTCTACATGTACGGCGTCGTCGCGCGGCTCGCCCTGCTGGCCGCCTCGCTGGAACTCGAGAAGACCGACCCCAATCCGATCGTCTGATCCGCCCCGCCGCCGCCCCGGGCGGCGGCCCGCCACCGCATGCCCGCGTGCGGCCCCCAGCGAACGAGACCAGCCACCATGCGCATTCTGTTCATCACCGATCCGCTCGACACCTTCAAGACGTACAAGGACTCCACCTACGCGATGATGACCGAGGCCGCCGGCCGCGGCCACGAGCTGTTCTTCTGCCTGCAATCGCGGCTGACGTTGTCAGGCGACCGGGTCGAGGCCGCCGTGCAGCCGCTGACACTGACCGGCGACGGCCACGACTGGTACCGCACGGGCGACGAGACCACATTGGCGCTGACCGCGTTCGACGCGGTGCTGATGCGCAAGGATCCGCCGTTCGACATGGAGTACGTGACCAGCACCTGGCTGCTGGAGCTGGCCGAAGCGCAGGGCGCGCGCATCTTCAACAAGCCGCGGGCGATCCGCGACCACTCCGAGAAGCTGGCGATCGCCCAGTACCCGCAGTTCGTCACGCCCACGCTGGTCACGCGCGACGCCGCGCGCATCCGGGCCTTTCACGCCGAGCACGGCGACATCATCGTCAAGCCGCTGGACGGCATGGGCGGCATGGGCGTGTTCCGCGTCGGCGCGGACGGCATGAACCTGGGCTCGATCGTGGAGACGCTGGGCGAGAACGGCGCGCGTTCGCTGATGGTCCAGCGCTATATCCCCGCCATCAAGGAGGGCGACAAGCGCGTGCTGCTGATCGGCGGCAAGCCCGTGCCCTATTCGCTGGCGCGCGTGCCGCAGGGCACCGAAATCCGCGGCAATCTGGCCGCCGGCGGCGTGGGCCGCGCGCAGGAGCTGAGCGCGCGCGACCGCGAGATCGCCGAGACGCTGGCGCCCGTGCTGTGGCAGCGCGGACTGCTGCTGGTGGGCCTGGACGTGATCGGCGACTTCCTGACCGAGGTCAACGTCACCAGCCCGACCTGCTTCCAGGAAATCGCCCAGCAGACCGGCTTCAACGTGGCGGGCATGTTCATCGACGCGCTGGAGGGGGCGGTGCGGGCCGCAAAGGGCTGAAGTGCCGCACGGGCTGCCTGCTACAATCGCGGCAACCCAGAGGATTCACCACCATGGCAGGCATTCTCATCATCGCGCACGCCCCGTTGGCATCGGCGCTGCGCGACTGCGCGACGCACGTCTATTGTGGCCAGCCACACCGACTCGAAGCCATCGACGTCGGTGCCGACGCCGACCCGGCGGCGGTGCTGGCAGAGGCGAAACGCTGCCTGTCAATGGTCGCCGAAGACAACGGCGCGCTGGTGCTGACCGATATCTTTGGTGCCACGCCGGCCAATATCGCCGCGCGGCTCGCCGAGCCGGGCCGCGTCAAGGTCCTCGCCGGCGTCAATCTCCCGATGCTAGTCCGCGCGATCTGCTACCGCGGCGAGAAGCTCGACCAGCTTGCCACCAAGGCGCTGGCCGGCGGCTCGCAGGGCGTGCTGCAGATCGGTTCCACCACCGTCCAGAATCAGATAGCCAACCATCCCGATAAATATGCTGCAGAGGGACGTCACCATCATCAATAAGCTCGGGCTGCACGCCCGCGCCTCCGCCAAGCTGACGCAACTCGCGGGCAGTTTCGTCAGCCAGATCAAGATGTCCCGCAATGGGCGCCAGGTCGACGCCAAGAGCATCATGGGCGTGATGATGCTGGCCGCGGGCATCGGTTCGACGGTTACCCTGGAGATCGAGGGGCCGGACGAACAGCAGGCGATGGATGCGCTGCTGGCGTTGATTGCCAATCGCTTCGGCGAAGGAGAATAAGGCCTCGGCCTTGCCGGATATTCATCAACGTTCCTGAACGGAGCGGTTTCATGCCTTTCGCCCTGCACGGCATCCCGGTCTCACGCGGCGTCGCCATCGGCCGCGCGCACCTGCTCGCGCCCGCCGCCCTCGATGTCTCGCATTACCTCGTCGACGAAGACCGCCTGGAGGACGAAGTGGAGCGGCTGCGCGGGGCGCGCGCGGCCGTGCGGGCGGAACTGGTGGCGCTCAAGCGCGACCTGCCGCGCGAGGCCCCCGAGGAAATGGGCGCCTTCCTCGATGTGCACGCCATGATCCTCGACGACGAGATGCTGGCGCGCGAGCCCGAGGCGCTGATCCGCACCCGCCGTTACAACGCCGAATGGGCGCTGACCACGCGGCTCGAAGAGCTGATGCGGCAGTTCGACGAGATCGAGGACGAATACCTGCGCGAGCGCAAGGCCGACATCCAGCAGGTGGTCGAACGGATCCTGAAGGTGCTGGCCGGCGCGCCGGTGCTGTCCCCCGCGCCGGTGCCGGCGATCGCGCCCGACGGTGAACCGGCGCCGGGCGTGATCGTGGTGGCCCACGACATTTCCCCGGCCGACATGCTGCAGTTCCGGCATACCGTGTTCCACGGCTTCGTCACCGACCTGGGCGGGCGCACCTCGCATACCGCCATCGTGGCGCGGAGCCTGGATATTCCGGCGGCGGTGGGCGTGCAGAACGCCAGCGAGCTGATCCGCCAGGACGATTGGGTCATCATCGACGGCGACGCCGGGCTGGTGATCGTCGACCCGACCTCGATCATCCTCGAGGAATACCGTCACCGCCAGAGCGAGCGGGCGCTGGAGAAAAAGCGCCTGCAGCGGCTGCGCCATACGCCGGCGGTCACGCTGGACGGCATGGAGATCGACCTGCTGGCCAATATCGAGATGGCCGAGGATGCCGCCGCGGCGCTGGCCGCGGGCGCGGTCGGCGTGGGCCTGTTCCGCTCGGAATTCCTGTTCATGAACCGCCGCGGCGAACTGCCGGGCGAGGACGAGCAATTCGAGGCCTACCGGCGCACCGTGGAAGCCATGCACGGCCTGCCTGTCACGATCCGCACCATCGATATCGGCGCGGACAAGCCGCTCGACGTGCGCGATGGCCGCGACGGACGAGACGGACGCAGCGACGAATTCGAGACGGCGCTGAACCCGGCGCTGGGCCTGCGCGCGATCCGCTGGTCGCTGTCCGAGCCCACCATGTTCCTGACCCAGCTGCGGGCACTGCTGCGTGCATCGGCCTTCGGCCCGGTCCGGTTGCTGATCCCCATGCTCGCGCATGCGCGCGAGATCGACCAGACGCTGGAACTGATCGCCCAGGCAAAACAGCAACTGGACGAGCGCGGCATCGCGTTCGACAGGCAGATGAAGGTCGGCGCGATGATCGAGATTCCGGCTGCCGTGCTGATGCTGCCGGTGTTCCTGCGGCGCATGGATTTCCTGTCGATCGGCACGAACGACCTGATCCAGTACACGCTGGCCATCGATCGCGCGGACAACGCCGTGGCGCACCTCTACGACCCGCTGCATCCTGCCGTGCTCCAGCTGATCGCCCGCACGATACGCGAGGCCCACCATGCCGGCGTGCCGGTGGCGGTGTGCGGCGAGATGGCGGGTGACCCTGCCATGACCCGGCTGCTCCTCGGCATGGGGCTGCGCGAGTTCTCGATGCATCCGGCGCAACTGCTGCGCGTCAAGCAGGAGATCCTGCACAGCGATTGCGCAAGCCTGGAGCGCGCGGTCGATCATGTGCTCGAGGCCTACGAGCCGGACGAGGTCGCCCGCGCCCTCGCGCTGTTGTCACAACCCTGACACGATCAGGGTTACAGCGCAAAAAAAGCGCTTCAAGGGCTACACGACAGCCCTGAGGTGACGCCACAAGCCCTTGATTTCATTGGAATGTTCCTATTTCGTGGCGGTTACATCACGGAACTTAATGGGAATTGTTATCATTTTTGATCTCTGTTATTCTGGCGCTCATCAAAGGGGTGACATGCCGGTGTCACCCGGGCCCAGGAGGGATTTGTGTACGTCTGCATCTGCAACCAGGTTACCGACCGCGAGATCCGCGGCGCTGTCCATCTGGGCGTTTCGACGCTCGATGAGTTGGCCGAGACGCTGGGCGTCGGAACTTGCTGCGGCCGTTGCCGCGAATGCGCGCACGAGGTGCTGTGCGAGAGCGTCGCCAAGGCCGCTCCTGCCGCCGTGCCGATGACTTCCGTGGTCCAGTTCGTCGACATTTCTTCCTGTTCCTCTGCTACCTCGCGTGCCATAATGGACACCCGGGACCCGGCAGTCGCGAACGACCAACGCAGCGAGCTGGTGGCCTGATCCGGCCACCCTATCGGATCGCCCGCAAGATCTTCCCCGGTCTTGCTCCGGGCGGCTGATGCAAGGCTTGAAAGCGCCGCGATCGATCCGATCGCGGCGTTTGTGTTTTTCCACCCATGACTGCATGCGGCGTCAATGCGCCGTATCGCGCCTTGCGGGCCCCGTTTGCATCAGGAGCTCTCAATGAAAGGTGACAAGAAAGTCATCCAGTATCTGAATGCGCAGCTCACCAACGAGCTGACCGCGGTCAACCAGTATTTCCTTCATGCCCGCATGTATCGCCACTGGGGCTTCAAGAAGCTCGGCGACGTCGAGTACAAGGAATCCATCGGCGAGATGAAGCATGCCGACCGGCTGATCGAACGCATTCTGATGCTTGACGGTCTGCCCAACCTGCAGGACCTGCACAAGCTGCTGCTCGGCGAAGACACGCCCGAAATGCTCAAGTGCGACCTGAAGCTCGAACAGACCGCGCACGTGACCGTGAAGGAAGGCATTGCCTACTGCGAGTCCGTCGGCGACTACGTCAGCCGCGAAATCCTCGTCGATATCCTGACGGATACCGAGGAACACATCGAATATCTGGAGACGCAGCTCGACCTGATCGACAAGGTCGGCCTGCAGAACTATCTGCAGTCGCAGATGGAGCCGGGCGAGCAATAAGCCCGGACAAGTCGGCCGCGTTCTCCACGCTGGCCGGCGGTTGACGCCGACCGCTCGGTCGGCCAGCGCGGCGCCGCTCCCCGGGCCGCCGCCGCACTGGCGCTGCAGGCATTAACTCCTCTCATTCCGATTCGCCTTTTCACCCCCCGATCGCCCTTCCAGGACACGTCCATGAGCGAGCCCATCCGATTGACCCAGTACAGCCATGGCGCCGGCTGCGGGTGCAAGATTTCTCCGAAGGTGCTGGACGTGATCCTGTCCGGCAGCGGCGCGCAGCACCTGGATCCGCGCCTGTGGGTCGGCAACGCATCGCGCGACGACGCGGCCGTGTACGCCCTGGACGGACTGGACAGCGGCCGCGGGCTGGTGTCGACGACCGACTTCTTTACCCCCATCGTCGACGACGCCTTCGACTTCGGCCGCATCGCCGCGACCAACGCGATCAGCGATATCTATGCGATGGGTGGCGACCCGGTAATGGCCATCGCCATCCTGGGCTGGCCGGTGAACCAGCTGCCCGCCGAACTCGCGCGCGAAGTGGTGGCCGGCGGCCGCAAGGCCTGCGACGACGCGGGCATTCCGCTGGCCGGGGGACATTCGATCGACGCGCCGGAACCCATTTTCGGCCTGGCGGTATCGGGCCTGGTGGAGCGCGAGCACCTGAAGCGCAACGACACCGCCGAGGCGGGCTGCGTGCTGTACCTGACCAAGCCGCTGGGCATCGGCGTGCTGACGACCGCCGAAAAGAAGGGCAGGCTTCGCCCCGAAGATGCGCACCTCGCCCGCGACTGGATGTGCAAGCTGAACCGGCCGGGCAGCCGCTTCGGGCGCTTGCCCGGCGTGCGCGCCATGACCGATGTCACCGGCTTCGGTCTGCTCGGCCATCTGGTCGAGATGGCCGACGGCAGCAAGCTTACCGCCGCCCTCGACTATCGGGCCGTACCGCTGCTGCCGGGCGTGGCAGCGTATATCGAGGCCGGCTGCGTGCCGGGCGGCACGCAGCGCAACTTCGACAGCTATGGCCATCGCATCGGCGGCACGCTGACCGACCTGCAGCGCGCGGTGTTGTGCGATCCGCAGACCAGCGGCGGCCTGCTGGTCGCGGTGGAGCCGGCGGGCGAAGCGCAATTCCTGGCGGTGGCGGGCGAACTGGGGCTGACGCTGGCGCCGATCGGCGTGATGGCCGAACGCGGCCCCGCTGCCGTGACGGTGCGCTGATGGCGGACACGGCCAATACCGCGGACTATCGCCGGCTGCTCGTGCAGGGCGTGCCGCTGATGGACGTGCGTGCGCCGGTGGAATTCGCGCGCGGCGCGTTGCCGGGGGCGCGCAACGTGCCGCTGATGGTCGACGACGAACGCGAATACGTCGGCAAGCGCTACAAGGACGAAGGCCAGCAGGCCGCAATCGCGCTGGGCCATCAACTGGTCTCCGGCGACACCCGCACCGCCCGCATCGAGGCATGGGCCGCGTTCGCGCGCGCCAACCCCGGCGGTTGCCTGTATTGCTTCCGCGGCGGTCTGCGCTCGCAGATCGTGCAGCAATGGCTGCGCGAGGAGGCGGGCATTGCCTATCCGCGCGTGATCGGCGGCTACAAGGGCATGCGCACCTTCCTGCTGGACACGCTCGAGGCGGCCGCGCGCGAGTGCGACTGGCTGGTGGTGGGCGGCCTCACCGGCAGCGGCAAGACCGAACTGCTCGCCGCCCTGGGTCCGGGCGCGGTGGACCTGGAAGGTCACGCCCGCCATCGCGGCTCAAGCTTCGGCGCGCGCGCCACGGCGCAGCCTGCGCAGATCGATTTCGAGAACGGTCTGGCCGTCGACCTGCTGCGCCAGCGGGAGCCGGGCCGGCGCGTGCTGGCCGTGGAGGACGAGGGCCGCTTCATCGGCAGCCGGGACGTGCCGCAGAGCCTCTATGCGCGGATGCAGGCAAGCCCGCTGGTCTGGATCGACGAACCGTTCGAGGCGCGCGTGGAGCGCGTGCTGCGCGACTATGTGGTCGGACTCGAAGCGGAATTCGTCGCGGCGCTGGGCAGCCCGGCCGGGTTCGATGCCTACGCCGGCCGTCTGCGGCAGGCGCTGGCCCAGATCGAGCGCAGGCTCGGTGGCGACCGCCATGCCCGGCTGTCCGGCTTGCTGGAGCAGGCGCTGGCGAGCCAGCAGCGGGACGGGGTGGTCGATCAGCACCGGCTGTGGATCGCCGCGCTGCTGACGGACTACTACGACCCCATGTACGCCTACCAGCAGGCCCGCCGCGAGCAGGCGCAGGACGGCTCGCGCGTGGTGTTTCGCGGAGAGCGGGCCGCGGTGCTGGCCTACCTGCGGGAGCGCGTGGCGGCCTGAGAAGGCGCGGCACAGCGGCGCGCGCGGATCGTCAGTGCCGGCCGCCGCAGACCTCGCAGCCGGGCGTGCGCGCCAGCCGCATCGTCGTCCATTCCATCGTCAGCGCATTGACCATCAGCAGCTTGCCGGCCAGGGTCTCGCCCACGCCGGTCAGCACCTTCAGGGCCTCGGCGGCCTGCACGGTGCCCACCATCCCCACCAGAGGCGCCAGCACGCCCATCGTCGCGCAGGCGGCTTCGGGCGCCTGTTCCGACGGGGGGAAGAGGCAGGCGTAGCACGGCGCGTCGTCCCGGCGCGCGTCGAACACGCTGACCTGGCCGTCGAAGCGCAGCGCGGCGCCGGAGACCAGCGGCACGCGGTGCGCCACGCAGGCGCGGTTTACCGCATGGCGGGTCGCGAAGTTGTCGCAGCAGTCGAGCACCACATCGGCCCCCTCGACCAGTTCGTGCAACGCCTGGTCCTCCACCCGCCGCGCGACCGTGCGCACGGCGATGCCGGGGTTGATGCGCAGCATGCCCTCGCGCGCGGACTCGACCTTGGGCCGGCCGACGCTGGCGGTCGTATGCAGGATCTGGCGCTGCAGATTGGTCAGGTCGACCTCGTCGTCGTCCACCACCGTAATGGTGCCGACCCCGGCCGAGGCCAGATACGGCAGCGCGGCGGTGCCCAGCCCGCCGGCGCCGATCACCAGCGCATGCCCGGCAAGCAGCCGCTCCTGGCCTTCGATGCCGAATTCGTCCAGCAGGATATGCCGCGAATAGCGCAGCAGCTGATCATCGTTCATGCGAGTTGCGGGGGCATGAAAAAGACGGGGCGGCCTGTGGGCCGCCCCGTCGCGCCGTGTGGGCCTAGGGTGCCTTGCCCGTCGGGGTGCCGAGCGGCTTGCCGACCGGCGCGCTAGCCGGAGCCGCGGGCTTGGAGGCCGGACCGGGGCCGTTCTTGGCGCCGGACTTCACCGGGCCCTTGGGCGTCTTGTCGGGCAGCGGCGCGGCCTCGAGCTTGGAGCGCGAGCGCTTGACCGGCTTGCCTTCCAGCTGCGCGATGGCCTGCTGCAGCATGAAGTCGTCCGCCGAGCCGAACTCGACCGGCTTCTTCTTGCGGTCCTTTTCGCGCTCTTCCGGCGTCTTCTTCGCGTTTTCCTCTTCCAGGCGGCGCAGTTCCTCGACGCGGCGCTGTTCGCGCTCGGTCATCTCGGCTTCCTCCGACTCCTGCTTGTTGTGCAGGTGGCGTTCGGTATCGATCTCGCGCGTGATGAGCGCGTCGTCCGGATCGCCCTCGGGATTCTGGTCGACCGGGATATCGGGGCGAATGCCCTTGGCCTGGATCGACTTGCCCGATGGCGTGTAGTAGTACGCGATGGTCAGCTTGATGCCGGTGTCGTTGGTCAGCGGCCGCACGGTCTGCACCGAACCCTTGCCGAAGGTGGTCTTGCCCATCAGCAGGCCGCGCTTGTGATCCTGCAACGCGCCGGCCACGATCTCGGACGCCGAGGCCGAGTAGGCGTTGGTCAGCACGACCAGCGGAATCTTCTTGTACAGCGCCGGCAGATCCTTCAGCGGATCGTCCTCGAGCGAGGACAGGCGGTAGTTGTTGTAGGTCGCCTTGTAGACGCGCTTGGCATCGGGCACCTGGCCGTTGGTGGACACCACCGTCGCGTCCTCCGGCAGGAAGGCCGCCGCCACGCCGACCGCGCCTTGCAGCACGCCGCCGCCGTTGTTGCGCAGGTCCAGCACCAGGCCCTTCATGTTCGGGTTCTTCTGCGCCAGCTCGGTCAGCCGCCGCGCCAGGTCGGACACGGTGCGCTCCTGGAAGCTGGTCAGGCGGATCCAGCCGATGTCCGGGTTCAGCATCTTGGCCTTGACCGACTGCACGCGGATCTCGGCACGGGTGATGGAGACCGGGAAGGTGCGTTCCTCGCTCTTGCGGTAGATGGTCAGGGTGACCTTGGTGCCCGGCTCGCCGCGCATGCGCTTGACCGCCTGCTCCAGCGGCAGGCCGCGCACGGGCTTGTCGTCGATGCGGGTGATCAGGTCGCCCGGCTGGATGCCGGCGCGGAATGCCGGGGTGTCCTCGATCGGGTTGATGACCTTGACCAGTCCTTCCTCCTGCGAGATCTCGATGCCCAGGCCGGCGAAGCGGCCGCGGGTGCCTTCCTGCAGTTCCTTGAAGTCCTTGGCGTCGAGGTACGACGAATGGGGATCGAGGCTTGCCACCATCCCCTTGATGCCTTCGGTCAACAGCTTCTTGTCGTCGACCGGCTCGACATACTCGCGCTTGATCTGCCCGAATATGTCAGCCATCAGGCGCAGCTGGTCCAGCGGCAGCGGCCCGGAGGCGTTCTGCGCGGTGGCCGATAGCTGGAGCGTGGCCAGCACGCCGGCGACGAGACCTGCGGTGACAAGGCTGATGTTCTTGAGCGTCTTACGCATGTGGGCTGCCTGAACGATTGAAGATTGCGCCGGTTTGGTCAGGGCGCGGAGCGGGTCGCCGGCCTGACATGTCCGACAGTATAAGAGCGGCGGCCGAAAGAAGCCCGCCGGGCGCTCGGCCCGGCGGCGCTATCGCCGGATCAGCGCGCCTTGCCCTGGCTCGCGACGGCCGCCAGCGACGCGGCGATCGCGTCCTGGTCGCCGAGGTAGTAGTGGCGCAGCGGCTTGAGATCGGCGTCCAGTTCGTAGACGAGCGGGGTGCCGTTGGGAATATTGAGGCCGACGATGTCGTCATCCGAAATCTGGTCGAGGTATTTCACCAGCGCGCGGATGCTGTTGCCATGGGCGGCGATCACCACGCGCTTCCCGGCTTTGATGTCGGGGGCGATGGATTCGTTCCAGAGCGGCAGCACGCGGGCCACCGTGTCCTTCAGGCATTCGGTCAGCGGGATCTGCTCGCGGGGCACGTTGGCGTAGCGGGGATCGTCGAACGAAGCGCGCGGATCGGTCGGCTCCAGCGCCGGGGGCGGCGTGTCGTAGCTGCGGCGCCAGACCAGTACCTGCTCGTCGCCGTACTTCTTGGCCGTCTCGGCCTTGTTCAGGCCGGCCAGCGCGCCATAGTGGCGCTCGTTCAGGCGCCATTCGGTCCGCACCGGAATCCACATCTGGTCCATTTCGTCCTGCACGTGCCACAGCGTGCGGATGGCGCGCTTGAGCACCGAGGTGTAGGCGATATCGAAGGCGAATCCCGCCTCCTTGAGCAGCTTGCCGGAGAGCCGGGCCTGTTCGGCGCCGGTGTCGGTCAGGTCCACGTCGACCCAGCCCGTGAAGCGGTTTTCGAGATTCCACGTCGATTCGCCGTGGCGGATGAGAACGAGCTTGTACATGCTGCTTCCAGAGAGTGAATAACCGGCGTGCGCGGCCGCGGCCAGCCGGAATTCGCCATGTGGGGGACAATGGCGGCCGTCGGGCGGCTCGCTGCCCCCAGGGCGGCATCGGTTCCGGCGTCGGTTCGAGGTCACGGCGGACGCCATGCAGGCGTCGTTTCCGTCCTATCCCGAGCGCAAAGGGAGCTATTTTATAATGCCGCCGACTCAACCCATCGGAAACCCAACGTGAATTTCTTCACCGATTACAACAACCTCGCCCTGATCGCCGTCGCCATCGTGTCCGGCGGCTTGCTGGCGTGGCCCACCATCTCGCGCGGCGCGGGCGGCAAGAGCGTGAATCCGGCCGCGGCGACGCAACTGATCAACCGGCGGGGCGCGGTGGTGGTGGATATTCGCGATACGGCCGAGTACGCCAAGGGCCATCTGCCGCAGGCCAGGAGTGCGCCACTCCAGGAACTGTCGGCCCGCGCCGCGGGTCTTGCTAAAGACAAGGGTGCCCCCATCATCGTGGTCTGCCAGACGGGCCAGCGTTCCGCCAAGGCCCACGCCGCGCTGAAGGAGGCCGGGTACGGCGAGGTCTACTCGCTGGAGGGCGGCGTCACGGCATGGCAACAGGCCGGCCTGCCCCTCGTGAAGTAGGACGCTTCGCCCGCCCTTCCAGTCACGTATATAAGGAGAAGCGCATGGCCCGCGTCGTCATGTACAGCACCATGGTGTGCCCCTATTGCAATATGGCCGAGCGCCTGCTGAAGTCCAAGGGTGTCGAGACGATCGAGAAGATCCTGATCGACCGCGAACCCGGCAAGCGCGAGGAAATGATGAGCCGCACCGGCCGTCGCACCGTGCCGCAGATCTATATCGACGAGACCCATGTCGGCGGTTTCGACGACCTCTCGGCGCTGGACCGCAAGGGCGGACTCGCGCCGCTGCTGGCGGCCTGACCTTCCTTTCGGGCCGGCGGCGGGTGAATCCGCCATCCGCGTCATGTACCATACGCGTTTCCGATCCGGCCGCCGGTTCTCCGGCGGCCGCGTCCCGTGGCCCGGCCGGTGCCTGCCTCAGGGCCCGGCTCACCGTCTCCACCTCTTACTTCACCGCCTCTTCGGAAGCCTTTCATGAGCGACCAGCAAAACAATCAGCAGGACGACCAGCCGTTCTTCAACATCCAGCGCGTGTACCTGAAGGACATGTCGCTCGAGCAGCCCAACTCGCCCCAGATCTTCCTGGAATCCGAGGCGCCCGCGGTCGAAGTGCAGGTCAATGTGGGCGCGTCCCAGCTCGCCGAAGGCATCTTCGAGGTCATCGTGACGGGCACCGTCACCACCAAGGTGCAGGACAAGGTGGCGTTCCTGGTGGAAGCGCACCAGGCCGGCATCTTCGACATCCGCAACGTGCCGATGGAGCAGCTCGATCCGCTGCTGGGCATCGCCTGCCCGACCATCCTCTATCCGTATCTGCGCAGCAATATCGCCGACGTGATCACGCGCGCCGGCTTCCAGGCCATCCATCTGTCCGAGATCAACTTCCAGGCCCTGTACGAGCAGCGCCTGCAGGCGGCGATGGAAGAAGCGCAGGCCAGCGGCGGCGCGTCCGGCATCGTCATGCCCGATGGCACCCAGGCACGCCACTGAGTCTGGCGGCGTGCATCGGCGAAACGGGGCTTCGGCCCCGTTTTGTCGTTGTGGAGCGGGTGGGCGGCCTGGATACCGCGTCCGGTCCCGTCTCCGCTGGCGCGTTGGATTTGCGCTTCGATTCCGCCCCCGACTTCGATACCATCTGGCCCCATGAACCTGACCATACTCGGAGCCGGTGCCTGGGGCACCGCGCTAGCCAGCCATGCCGCCGCGACCCATGACGTCGTGCTGTGGGGCCGCGATGCCGCGCAGCTTGCCGACATCGCGGCATCCCGCGTCAACGCGGCCTACCTGCCGGGCGTAACGCTGTCGGAGCGGCTCGCGGTGGAGGCCGACTTCGAGCGCGCGGTGGCCCATGCGCAGGCCGACCCGGACGGCCTGGTGATCGTCGCCACGCCGGTGTCGGGATTGCGCGAAATGACGCGGCGCCTTGCCGCCCGCGCGCGTGCCAGCCGCGCGGTGCGTGCCGCGCCGCTGCGCATGATCTGGCTGTGCAAGGGCTTCGAGGCGGACACCAACGCGATGCCGCACCGGATGGTGGGCGAGGAGCTGCAAGCGGCGCAGGCGGACGGCGACGTCGACTATGGCGTGCTGACCGGTCCCAGCTTCGCGCGCGAAGTCGCGCTCGGCCTGCCGTGTGCCCTGACGATGGCCGGCAACGCGCCGGCGCTCACCGAGCTGGCGCAGCGCGCTTTCCACCATCACGCCATGCGTGTCTACGGCAGCGACGATCTGGTTGGCGTCGAAGTCGGCGGCGCGGTCAAGAACGTGCTGGCGATCGCCACTGGCGCCAGCGACGGACTCGGGCTGGGGCTGAACGCACGCGCGGCGCTGGTCACGCGGGGCCTGGCCGAGATGACCCGGCTCGGACTGGCGCTGGGCGGGCGCGCGGAGACCTTCATGGGCCTGGCCGGCGTGGGCGACCTGATCCTGACCGCCACCGGAGACCTGTCCCGCAACCGCAAGGTCGGCCAGCAACTGGCGCAGGGCAAGACGCTGCAGCAGGTGCTCGATTCGCTGGGCCACGTCGCCGAGGGCGTGCGCTGCGCGCGCGCGGTGGCAGCGCTGGCGGCGGACAAGGGCATCGACATGCCGATCACGCGTGCGGTGTGCGCAGTGCTGTTCGAAGGACTGGCCGTGGCCGACGCCGTGGCGCAGCTGCTGCAACGCGATGCCCGCGATGAATAGCCCGCGCCAGTCGGATGCCAGCTCCGTCCCGGCGCTCGGGCGGCGCCGTGCGCTGCGGGCAATGGCCGCCGGTGCCGCGGTGCTGGTAGCGCCCGCGGCCTTGGGCCAGGGGCCTTGGCCGTCGCGGCCGGTCCGCATGATCGTGCCTTTTCCCGCGGGCTCGTCGCCCGACCTGATCGCGCGGCTGGTCACCGAGAAACTGGCCGCGGTGCTGGGCCAGCCCGTCGTCGTCGAGAACCGGCCCGGCGCCGGCGGCAACATCGGCACCGGCATGGTGGCCCGCGCCACGCCAGACGGCTACACGCTGCTGTTCACCATCAACGGCCCGCTGGTCACCGCTCCGGCGCTGTACCGCCAACTGGGCTACGACCCCTTCCGCCAGCTCGCGCCCGTCACGCTGGTCGCGACCTCGCCCAATGTGCTGGTGGTCGATGCGCAGCTGCCGGTGCGCAATGTCGCCGAGTTCGTCGCGCTCGCCCGGTCGCGCCCCGGGGTGCTGAACTACGGGTCGGTTGGCAACGGCAGCGCCGCGCATCTGGCGATGGAGCAGCTGATGGCCAGCGCGGGCATCGCCCTGCAGCACGTGCCGTATGCCGGCTTCCCGCAGATCACGACGGCCATGGTGGGCGGGCAGGTACAGGCCGCGTTCATGGTGCCGGCCATCGCGATGCCGATGGTGCAGGCGGGCAAGCTGCGGCTGCTGGCGGTCTCCACCGCCGGCCGCACCAGCCTGCTGCCCAATGTGCCGACCGTGGCGGAATCGGGCTATCCCGGCTTCGAGGCCATCTCGTGGCAGGCCGTGCTGGCGCCCGCGGGCACGCCGGCGGCGATCGTCGACCGGCTCTACCGCGAGCTGGTGACGATCATTCGCAGCGACGACGTGCGCGCCAGGATGCGGGCGCAGTATTTCACGCCCGCGGGGACGGCGCCGGCCTCGCTGCGGGACCTGATGGCCAGTGAAAAGGTGCGCTGGGACAAGGTGATCCGCGCCGCCGGCGTGCAGCCGGAATAGCGCGCCGCGCGCCCGGTGTCAGGCGCCGCCGGCAAAGCCGTTCTGGCGCCAGGCCTCGAACACCACTACCGCGACGGTGTTGGACAGGTTCAGGCTGCGATTGCCGGGCCGCATCGGCAGGCGGATGCGCTGGCCCGGGGCAAACCACTCGCGCCGCTCCGGCGCCAGCCCCCGGGTTTCCGAGCCGAACACGAACCAGTCGCCCGGGGCGAAGCTGACCCCGGCGAACGGCGTCGAGCCGTGTGTGGTCAGCGCGAACATGCGGGCGGGATCGGGCCGCTCGTCGGCCATCATGGCGTCCCAGCTTTCATGTACCCGCATGCTCGCAAACTCGTGGTAGTCCAGCCCCGCGCGGCGCATGCGCGCGTCCTCCAGCGGAAAGCCGAGCGGCTTGACCAGGTGTAGCTGCGCGCCGGTGTTGGCGCACAGGCGGATCACGTTGCCGGTGTTCGGCGGGATCTCGGGTTCGACCAGGACGACGTGGAACATGGCGGGCGCAAGCAATCTTGTCGGCGGGGCCGGCAGCTTACCGCGCAGGACGCGGGCTGTCACGGCCGGCCATGCGGCGTGCTTTGTGGCGTGCTCTGTGACGTGCTCTATGGCGTGCGCAGGGCGACGATCGCGGTGACCCGCGCGGCGCCGTGCCGCTTCAGGGCGCAGGCCGCGTCGGCCAGCGTCGCGCCGGTGGTCATCACATCGTCGACCAGCCCGATATGCAGCCCCGTCACGCGGGCGCACGCCGCGACGGCGAAGGCGCCAGCCATGTTGGCGTGTCGCTGGCCGATATCGAGTGTGGACTGCGCCGCGGTTTCGCGCGGGCGCACCAGCCAGTCCGCACTGGCCGGAACACCCAGCTCGCGTCCGAGCCGGCGCGCGATCTCCCAGGCCTGGTTGAAGCCGCGCTCGGCGAGGCGACCGTGGGCCAGTGGCACCGGCACGATCCACTGCGGCGCCCGCCGCCCCGTGGCGCGCCAGCGCGCCGCCAGCGCGGCGGCGAACCAATGCGCCAGCGGCAGCGCGGCGCCGAACTTCAGCGCCAGCACCAGCCCGTCCTGCGGCGGCGCATAGTCGCCCAGCGCCAGCGTGGCATCGAAGGCGGGGGGAGTCAGCCGGCATGACAGGCACGTCGCGCCGGCGCCGGCAGCGAGGTCTGCGGCGCGGCGGCCCAGCGGTACGGCACAGCGCGCGCAACGGCTCACCTGCGGGACGACGTCCGCCGCGCAACCGGCGCACACCACGTCGTCCTGAACGGCCCCGCACAACTGGCATGCGCTGGGCAGCAGCCACCGCTCCAGCCGCCGCCACCGCGTGGCAACGGCCCGCAAGGCAACCCGCCCTTGGCACGATCCGCGGTCCGCCGCGTATACTTCGGCTCCGTCAGCCGTGCCCGTGGGCACGCCGGCGCCATCGAGATCCAGGTCTTTGGATTGCTCTTCACCGTCTTGCCGCGTGGTCTGCCAGTGTCCCTGCATGCTTCCGATACTCCCGATGCCTTCGTGCCGCCCACGCGGCTGACCCGGCTCGCCTTCGACCGGCGTAGCGCCGGCTTCGACCGGCTCGACTTCCTGCTCGCCGAGATCGGCCAGCGCATGCAGGAGCGCATGCAGGTGATCCGGCTCGCCCCCGAGCGCGCGCTCGATATCGGCTGCGGCCAGGGGCTCGGCCTCGCGGCGCTCCGGGCGCAATATCCCGACGCGCAGATCGCGGGCCTGGATATCTCCGGGGCCATGCTGGCCACCGCCGCGCGGCGCGACCCGCAGCGCCAGCCGGGCTGGCTGGGACGGCTGCTGGGCAAGCGTCCGACCTTCGACCTCGTGCAGGGCGATCTCGCCAGCCTGCCATTCGCGGGCGAACAGTTCGATCTGCTTTGGTCCAATCTTGCGCTGCACTGGCATCCCGAACCGCATCGCGTCTTTCCGGAATGGCACCGCGTCACGCGCGACGAGGGACTGGTGCTGTTCTCGCTGTTCGGCCCCGACACGCTGCGCGAACTGCGCGCCGCCGCCGCCGAGGTCGACGACGACCCGCATACGCTGCGCTTCGTCGACATGCACGATATCGGCGACATGCTCGTGCACGGTGGATGGTCCACGCCGGTGATGGATATGGAAACGCTGACCGTCACCTACGAGACGCCGCAGAAGCTGCTGAGCGAGGTGCATGCCTTCGGCGGCTACCGCGGCCCCGGGCGCGGCGGACTGCGTGGGCGCGGCTGGCACGACAGGCTGGTCGCGGCGCTGGAGCGCCGGCGCAACGGGGACGGGGTGATCCCGCTGACGTTCGAGATCGTCTATGGGCACGCCTGGAAGCTCCCGCGGCGCGAGAAACAGGCGCTGGACGAAGAGGGCAGGGCCGTGATCCCGCTGGACCGCATCGGCCGCTCGCGGCGTCGCGGCTGAGCCGGCGTGGGTGGGTCGCCACCCCGCCGCACGCGTCAGAATGGGGCAGGGTTTTCCCGGGTGCGTGGTGTGGCGGCCACCCCGCGTCCTTGTTCCAGTAGGCGAAGCGCCCTATAATGCGCCAGTTTGTCGCAGTGGTTCCCAGGCACAATACGTCCCGCAAATCGCACCGCCACGGTGCAGTCGGCGAGGCGCAATCGTCCCGGGCGTGCATCCGAAGCAGAGTGGTTGGCGATGCAAGACTTGGGTATCGCATTCCAGACGGCGCATGACGAATCCGCGGAGTTTCGCGGCGAGATTCTTCCCGTGCCGAGCAACGACTGGCTGATGAAGCGGAACTGCTCGCTATCTCCACGCCAGGTCGGCTGGTTTTACCTCTCGATCTTCAGTTTCTCCACCGCCATCGGTCTGTTCTTTGCCTGGCGGGGGACATGGCTCGTGTTGCCGTTCACGGCGCTCGAGCTGACGGGACTGGGTATCGCGCTGCTGATGTATGCGCGCCATGCGACAGACTATGAGCGCGTTACGCTCGTCGACGGCATGCTGGTCGTGGAGACGTCCAGCGCCGCCGCTGTGACGCGGCAGAAATTCAACCCGCGCTGGGTGCGGGTGGAACTGGGCGAATCGTCTCTTGCGCTGGTCAGCCTGCGCATGGGCGGGCAGACTGTGCAGGTGGGGTGCTTTCTGGACCCGTACAGACGCCGAAAGTTCGCGCAGGAACTCGCGAGCGCCTTGCGCCGCCTCTGAGGCGGCGGTGGCCCGGCGGGAACAGATTTGAATCTGTAATTTGGGTAGACAACAAATGAAAATGTGGAAGAAGGCATCCGCAGCGTGTCTGGTGGGCGCGTCCCTGCTCGCCAGTCAGGCGGCCCTCGCAGTCGAAGACATGCCGGGCGGCCCGGCCGTGCGCCAGCTGAACCTGACGGAACCCGTCACCAAGATCGCCGAGCAGATTCACTGGCTGAACTGGATGATGCTGATCATCTGCACCGTGATCTTCTTCGCGGTGTTCGGGGTGATGTTCTACTCCGTGTTCAAGCACCGCAAATCCAAGGGTGCCAAGTCCGCCTCCTTCCACGAAAGCATCACCGTCGAGGTGGTGTGGACGATCATCCCGTTCCTGATCGTGATCGGCATGGCGCTGCCCGCGACCAAGACCGTGGTCGCGATGAAGGACACCACGAACTCCGACATCACCATCAAGGCCACCGGCTACCAGTGGAAGTGGGGGTACGACTACCTGAAGGGCCAGGGCGAGGGCATCTCCTTCGTGTCCACCCTCACCACGCCGCGCGAGCAGATCAACAACGAGGCGCCCAAGTCGAACACCTACCTGATGGAGGTGGACAACGAGGTGGTGGTGCCCGTCAACAAGAAGATCCGCATCGTCACGACCGCCAATGACGTGATCCACGCCTGGATGATCCCGGCTTTCGGCGTCAAGCAGGATGCGATCCCCGGCTTCGTGCGCGACACCTGGTTCAAGGCCGAGAAAACCGGCGTCTATCGCGGCCAGTGCGCGGAACTGTGCGGCAAGGAACACGCCTTCATGCCGATCGTGGTGCGCGTCGTGACCGACGAGGAATACACCAGCTGGGTCGACGAGAAGAAGAAGGCCATGGCCGCCGCCGCCGACGATCCCAACAAGACCTGGACGATGGACGAGCTCAAGGTCCGTGGCGAGAAGGTCTACGCCGCCAACTGCGCGGTCTGCCACCAGCCGAACGGCAAGGGCGCCGGTGCGTTCCCGGGCCTGGACGGCTCCAAGGTGGTCAACGGCCCGCAGGCCGGCCAGATGCACATCCTGCTGGAAGGCAAGGGCGGCATGCCGTCGTGGAAGCAGCTCTCGGATACCGAGCTGGCCGCCGTCATGACCTATACCCGCAACGCCTGGAGCAACAAGACCGGCGAGGTCATCCAGCCGACCGATTTCGTGAACGCCCGTGCCGGCAAGTTCCCCGAGGGCGGTGGTGCCGATGCCGCCCCCAAGGCGGAAGACAAGCCCGCCGGCAAGCAAGCCAGCCTGGCCGCCGACGGCGCCGCCAGCTGAACGAGGTCGTAAGACAAGGATTTGAGGAGCTTTTAGCAATGAGTACCGCTACCCCGGACGCACTCGCCCATCCGCACGACCACGCTCACGATGATCATCACGATCATCCGCATGGCTGGCGCCGCTGGCTGTTCGCCACCAACCACAAGGACATCGGTACGCTGTACCTGCTGTTCTCGTTCACCATGCTGCTCTCCGGCGGCGTGCTGGCGCTGCTGATCCGCTTGGAGCTGTTCGAGCCGGGCCTGCAGTTCTTCCGCCCCGAGCTGTTCAACCAGTTCACCACGCTGCACGGCCTGGTGATGGTGTTCGGCGCGATCATGCCGGCCTTCGTCGGCTTCGCCAACTGGATGATCCCGCTGCAGATCGGCGCATCCGACATGGCCTTCGCCCGCATGAACAACTTCAGCTTCTGGCTGATGCCGCCGGCCGCGCTGCTGCTGGCTGCCTCGTTCTTCGTGCCGGGCGGCGCCACCGCCGCGGGCTGGACGCTGTACGCCCCGCTGTCGGTGCAGATGGGTCCGGGCATGGACATGGCCATCTTCGCCATGCACATCCTGGGCGCTTCGTCGATCATGGGTTCGATCAACATCATCGTCACCATCCTCAACATGCGCGCCCCGGGCATGACGCTGATGAAGATGCCGATGTTCTGCTGGACGTGGCTGATCACCGCCTACCTGCTGATCGCCGTGATGCCCGTGCTGGCCGGCGCCATCACCATGGTGCTGACCGACCGCCACTTCGGCACGAGCTTCTTCTCGGCCGCAGGCGGCGGCGACCCGGTGATGTACCAGCATATCTTCTGGTTCTTCGGCCACCCCGAGGTGTACATCATGATCCTGCCGGCGTTCGGGATCATCTCGCACGTCGTGCCGGCCTTCGCGCGCAAGCGCCTGTTCGGCTACAGCTCGATGGTCTACGCGACCGCCTCGATCGCGATCCTGTCGTTCATCGTGTGGGCCCACCATATGTTCACCACCGGCATGCCGGTGACGGGCCAGCTGTTCTTCATGTACGCGACGATGCTGATCGCGGTGCCGACGGCCGTGAAGATCTTCAACTGGATTGCCACGATGTGGCGCGGCTCGATGACGTTCGAGACCCCGATGCTGTTCGCGATCGGCTTTATCTTCGTGTTCACCATCGGTGGCTTCACCGGCCTGATCCCGGCGGTGGCCCCGATCGACATCCAGATCCAGGACACCTACTTCATCGTGGCGCACTTCCACTATGTGCTGGTGGCCGGCTCGCTGTTCGCGCTGTTCGCGGGCTTCTACTACTGGGGTCCGAAGTGGAGCGGTTTCATGTACAACGAAACCCGCGGCCAGATCCACTTCTGGGGCTCGCTGATCTTCTTCAACATCACCTTCTTCCCGATGCACTTCCTGGGTCTGGCCGGCATGCCGCGTCGCTATGCCGACTACGCGATCCAGTTCGCAGACTTCAACGCGATCGCCTCGATCGGCGCGCTGGGCTTCGGTCTGATGCAGGTGTATTTCTTCTTCTTCGTGGTGCTGCCGTCGTATCGCGGCGGCCAGCAGGCCGCGGACAAGCCCTGGGATGGCGCCGAGGGCCTGGAGTGGACCGTGCCGTCGCCGGCTCCGTTCCACACCTTCGAGGTGCCGCCGCAGGTCCGGTAAGTTGACATTGCGAGACGGGGGCGGATCCACATCCGCCCCCGCTCCATGAATCGAGCGTTATGCAGCATCCAAACAAAAGCCCGACACCCATCGACCGCAAGGCCTCCAACCGACGCCTGGGAATGATTCTGCTGTCGATCGTGCTGGTCTTCTTTTTGGGTTTCTTCGCCAAGATGATCTGGCTCGGCTGAAGCCCGCTGCAAGGTAACCACCATGAGCACGAACCCCTTGCCGGAGCCTTCCGGCGAAGCGACGGACCAGCGCTACAACCGCGGCATGCTGCTGCGCCTGCTGGTGATCGTCGCGTTGATGTTCGCGTTCGGCTATGCGCTGGTGCCGCTGTACAAGAAAATCTGCGAGATCACGGGCATCAACGTGGTCACCACCCGCGAGCTGCATGGGGCGGGCAGCCTGAAGAACACCCAGGTCGACAAGACCCGCACGGTCACGGTCGAGTTCGATTCGAACGCGCGCGGGCCGTTCGCCTTCCGTCCGGTGAAGAACTCGATGGAAGTGCACCCTGGCGAGATGGCGACCATCGTCTACGAGGTGGCGAACGGTCAGTCGCGGGATATCTCGGCACAGGCGATTCCGAGCTACGCGCCGAAGCAGGCGACGCAGTATTTCAAGAAGGTGGAGTGCTTCTGCTTCAAGCAGCAGACGCTGAAGTCCAGGGAGTCGCGGGAGATGCCGGTCGTCTTCGTGATCGATCCGGACCTGCCGAAGGACGTGAAGAACATCACGCTGTCCTACACCTTCTTCGAGATCGGTTCGCCGGTCGCGCAGGCCCCGGGCGGACAGCTTGACGTCGCGCCGGCCGGCTCGGGCAGTTGAGGAGGCAGAACCGGGTGGACGCGCAGGACGATCCGACCCGCCGCAAGGCGACGTTCGTGCAGACCATGCGGGCGGTGCTGTGGTCCTTCATCGGGCTGCGCAAGGGCACCGAGCATGAGCGCGACATGGCCAACCTGAATCCGGTCCACGTGATCATCGCGGGCCTGATCGCGGTGGCGATCTTCGTCGCGGTGCTGATCGCCATCGTGCGCGCCGTGGTGACTTGAGGTGCCGGCCCCTCGGGGCGGGCGGGTAGACGAGCATAAGCAGAGCCGCCGGTGCACCAGGGCCGGATGGGCATATAAAGATTACTGAATCAAAGACTCTGAGCTGGAGAAAAAAGAATGAGTGCGAATCGCGCAACCGCTCCGTACTACTTCGTACCGGGCCCCTCGCGCCATCCGATCACAGCTAGCTTCGGCATGCTGCTGGTGGGCGCCGGCGCCGCGGGATGGGTCAACGGGGCAGCCTGGGCGCCGTGGGTCTGCATGGCCGGCCTGGTCTGGTTCCTGTTCGTGCTCAAGGGCTGGTTCGGCGACGCCATCGTCGAGTCCGAAGGCGGCCTGTACGGCAAGCGCATCGACGTGTCGTACCGCTGGTCCATGGGCTGGTTCATCTTCTCCGAGGTGATGTTCTTCAGCGCGTTCTTCGGCGCCCTGTTCTATGCCCGTGCCATCACCATGCCGTGGCTGGGCGACCTGAACAACAAGATCCTGTGGCCCGACTTCGCGGCCGTATGGCCCAACACCGGCCCCGCCGGCACGGTGGAGCCGTTCCAGACCATGGGCCCGTGGCCGATTCCGACCATCAACACCGCGCTGCTGCTGATGTCGGGCGTCACGCTGACCTGGGCGCACCACGCGCTGCTGGCCGGCAAGCGCAGCCAGGTGATCCAGGGCCTGGTGCTGACCGTGCTGCTGGGCGCCGTCTTCATGGGCTTTCAGGTCTACGAGTACATGCATGCCTACTCGGACCTGAACCTGAAGCTGACCTCGGGCATCTACGGTTCGACGTTCTTCCTGCTGACCGGCTTCCACGGCTTCCACGTGACCATGGGCGCGATCATGCTGGCGGTGGTGCTGGTGCGCGTGATGAAGGGCCATTTCACGCCGGACAACCACTTCGCCTTCGAAGGCGCCGCCTGGTACTGGCACTTCGTCGACGTGGTCTGGCTGTTCCTGTATATCGTGGTGTACTGGCTGTAAGCGTCACCGCGGTGCCGCCGGCTGTGTCCGGCGGCCAGGCCGCGGCGGGCCTCTTGGCCGCCGCGGCAGACAAGAACAAAAAACAAGCGCCGCAGGAGGAAAGCCAGCCTGCGGCGCTTGTTTTTTGTCGCTTGACGATGTGCCCGATGCGGCGGGGGCAGGCAGGGATCGCTAAGGTGCCATGCGAATGCCCGTGCTCTGGATCCAGCCCATTCGGTACGACAGCAGGATGAACAGAAACAGCGCGATCGAGAGGCCGACACGCAGCGCCAGCGAGCGCATCATATTGGGTGTCTTGCCCTGGTCGCGCATCATGAAGAACAGCGCTGAGCCCAGGCTGCAGAGAATCAGGATAAAGGCGATGACGATGACGATGCGCATGGCGGAGGCCGGTTCGGTGAGCCGCCATTATGGCATCGCGGTGCGGAGGGCGGGCCGGTGAGGTGGCTGCGCGCCCTCAGTCCCGTGCCCGCGCTGGCGGCGCTGGTGGTGATCGCGGTCACGTGCGCCCTGGGCAACTGGCAGTTGAACCGCGCACACGAGAAACTGGATCGTGCGGAACGCCTGCGGGTGCTTGCCGCGCAGCCGCCCGTCGTGGTCACAGGCGCGCCCCTCACCACCGAGGTGGTCGAGCGCCGCGTGCGCGTGCGCGGCCGCTTCGATCCCGCCCGCACGGTGTTGCTGGACAACAGGCCCCATGGCAATGGCAAGGACTCGCGCGCCGGCTTTCTGGTGCTGACGCCGCTGCGGGTGTCGGGCGCCGCGGACGGGGCCGCCGGCGTGCTGGTGCTGCGCGGCTGGCTCCCGCGCGATGCCCAGGACCGCACCCGCATCGCGCCGTTCGCGACGCCCGAAGACGACGTGCAACTCGAAGGCGTGGCACTTGCCGCCGTGCCCAAGGTCTATGCCCTGGGCGGCGACGGCGCGGAGACGGGGCCGATCCGGCAGAATGTCGAGTTGGCCGAATTCGCCCGGGAGCACGGCATGCCGCTGCAGCCTTTTGTCTTCCAGCAGCGCAGCGACACGGGCGACGGCCTCGCGCGCGACTGGCCGGCGCCCGATCATGGCGCCGACCGCCACTACGGCTACGCCTTCCAGTGGTTCGGCCTCGCGGCGTTGACGCTGGTGCTGACCATTCTGCTGACTTGGCGGCGCGCTCGCGCGCCGACGACAAACGCCGGCGCCATCGACCCCGATAACGCCTTCGATAACGCCCCGGACAACGCCGGGCCGGCCGCGGGCGAGCCCCGTGGCGCCGGGCCCAACCGTGACTGACCGACCAAGCATGCTTATGCAACCCGATCCCAACCCCGCCAAGCCGGCATCCGCCGCGCCGCAGGATTCCCGCATCGACGCGCGCACCCGCAAGGGCCGCATCCAGATGCTGCTGTTGCTGCTGGTCTGCGCGTCGCCGGTCATCGCTTCCTACCTGACCTACTACGTGTTCAAGCCGGCCGGCGGCAAGACCAACTACGGCAAGCTGATCGAGCCGCAGCGGCCCACGCCGGCGGTGCCGCTGCGCAACGAGCGCGGCGAGACGGTGGATTTCGCCAGCCTCAAGGGCAAATGGCTGCTGATCACGGCCGACGGCGCGTCCTGCGACGAGGCCTGCGCCAGGAAGCTGTTCACGATCCGCCAGATCCGCGCCGGCCAGGGCAGGGAACGCGAGCGCATCGTGCCCGTGTGGCTGGTGACCGATGGCGGCGGCATCGATCCGCGGCTGAGCGCCGCCTACAACGAGCCCTATGCCGGCGTGCGCTTCCTGCGCATCGACCGCGACGCCGCCGCGCGCTGGCTGCCCGCGCCGGAAGGCCGGCCCGTCGAGGACGGCCTGTACCTGGTCGACCCGCTGGGCAACCTGATGATGCGCTACCCGCGCGAGCCGGACCCGAAGAAGATGCAGTCGGACCTGACCCGCCTGCTCAAGTACTCGCAAGCCGGCTGACGGCGTGATGAGGGAAAAACGCGCATGTTGAGCCAACTCGCCGCCATCGGCATCCTGATCGCCCTGTTTCCGCTGGCCTACGTGCTGGTGCGGGGCAGCCGCGACAAGTACCGCAAGCTGGTCTGGGTGACGGCCTTTCTGACGCTGGATCTGATCATGTTCGGCAGCTTCACGCGGCTGACCGACTCCGGGCTGGGCTGCCCGGACTGGCCCGGCTGCTACGGCCACTCGAACCCGCACGCCGCGGTCGAGCATATCCGCGCCGCGGAAACCGCGATGCCAAGCGGCCCGGTGACGTGGGCCAAGGCATGGATCGAGATGATCCACCGCTACTTCGCGATGGCGGTGGGCGTGCTGATCATTGCGCTGATGGTGCTGGCGTGGGCCAAGCGCCGGCAGCTGCGGCAGTCGCCGTGGTTCGCCACCGGCGTGCTGGTGCTGGTCTGCGTGCAGGGCGCGTTCGGCGCCTTCACGGTGACCCTGAAACTGCAGCCGATCATCGTGGTCATGCACCTGCTACTGGGCATGGCGCTGCTGGCCGCGCTGATCTGGCTGGGCTCGCGCAGCGACCCGCCGCGGGCGATCGCGCCCGAGGCCGCGCGCCTGCGCTGGCCGGTCCGGTTGTCGCTGGCGCTGCTGGTGATCCAGATCTTCCTTGGCGGCTGGGTCAGCACCAACTACGCGGTGCTCGCCTGCACCGATTTCCCGCTGTGCAACGGCCAGTGGATCCCCGAGATGGACTTCCGCCATGGATTCACGCTGTGGCGCCAGCTCGGCATGACGGCGGACGGCGACTACATCCCGCATTCCGCCCTGGTGGCCATCCACTGGGTGCACCGCTGCTTCGCGGTGGTGGTGCTGGGATACCTCGGCTGGTTCGGCCTGCGCGCGCGCCGCCTTGAAGGACTGTCACGCAAGGCGAACTGGCTGCTGGCCGCGCTGGCGCTGCAACTGGCCACCGGGCTGTCCAATATCGTGCTGGACTGGCCGCTGGTCGCGGCGGTGGCCCATAACGGCGGAGCGGCCGTGCTGCTGCTGCTGCTGGTCCGCCTCAACTACAATATAGGCCTCGCGACCCGGACCGCGGCCATCGCCGCGGGAGCGCCGGCCCGGCCTGCCGACGCGGCACGCGCCTCATGAAAGACAAGAATCCCTCCGTGGCTACCGCTACCCAAACCCATCCGCTTGGCCGCGTGCGTCATCTGGCCCGCCAGTACGCCGCGCTGACCAAGCCCCGTGTGACCCAGCTCGCGGTGTTCTGCTCCGTCATCGGCATGTTCCTGGCTACGCCGGGCATGGTGCCGTGGTCGGTGCTGATCGGTGGCGCGGCTGGCATCTGGCTGCTGGCCGGCGCCGCCTTCGCCATCAATTGCCTGGTCGAGCAGAAGGTCGATGCGCTGATGCGGCGCACCGCCTGGCGGCCCTCCGCGACCGGCGAGATCACGACCGCGCAGACGCTGGTGTTCTCCGTGTTGCTCGGTGGGGCCGGCATGTGGACGCTGCACGTGTTCACCAATGACCTGACCATGTGGCTGACGGTGGCGACCTTCGTCGGCTATGCCGTGGTCTACACGATCCTGCTCAAGCCCGCGACGCCGCAGAACATCGTGATCGGCGGCCTGTCCGGCGCGATGCCGCCGGCGCTGGGGTGGGCGGCCGTCGCCAACGAAGTGCCCGCCGAGGCCTGGTTCCTGGTGCTGATCATCTTCACCTGGACCCCCCCGCATTTCTGGGCGCTGGCCCTGTACCGCCGCGCCGACTATGCCAAGTCCGGGCTGCCGATGCTGCCCATCACGCATGGCGAGCGCTTCACGCTGCTGCATATCCTGCTGTACACGCTGATCATGATCGCCGCGACGCTGTTGCCGTTCGTGTACGGCATGAGCGGCTACATCTATCTGGCGGCGGCGCTGGTGCTCGGTGGCGGCTTCCTGCTGTATGCGTGGAAGCTGTACCGCGCGTATTCGGACGCGCTGGCGCAGCGCACCTTCCGTTTCTCCATCCTGTACCTGTCGCTGCTGTTCGCCGCGCTGCTGGTGGATCACTATTTCAAGTTCGTGCCACAGGTCTGAGCTGGCCCGCGCCGCGGCATGTTGTCGCGGCAGGCCATCCAGGCTGCCGCATTGGGCGATACTGCGAGCTGGCGCGCAGCGCGCCCTGGCGCCGGTGCTTCGTCGCCGCGCCCCGCATCCACCGTCACCCTGATCGTTGCCGCATGCATACCCGACCGCTCCACGGCCTAGGCCGCTACTGTCTCGTCCTGCTGATGTCCGCCTTGCTGATGGCTTGCGGCCAGCAGAAGGCGTCGTTCCAGAACATCGATATCACCGGCGGCAGCGAGTTCGGCAAGGATTTCACGCTGACCGATCACCACGGCAAGGTGCGCACGCTGGCGGACTTCAAGGGCAAGGCGGTGGTGATGTTCTTCGGCTACACCCATTGCCCGGACGTATGTCCGACCACGATGGCGGAGCTCAAGGCGGTGGTCGAGCAGATGGGCCCGGACGGCGACAAGGTGCAGGTGCTGTTCGTCACGGTGGATCCTGAGCGCGATACCCAGCAGCTGCTGGCCCAGTACGTGCCCGCCTTCGATCCGCGTTTCCTTGGCATGCGTCCCGCCGACGAGGCCGCGCTGAAGAAGATCGCCAAGGACTACAAGGTCTTCTACGCCAAGGTGCCCGGCACGTCGCCGTACAACTACACCGTGGATCATTCGGCCGGCAGCTATGTGTTCGATCCCAGCGGCAAGCTGCGGCTGTTCATCCGCCACGGACAGGGGCCGGCGCCCATCGTCCACGACCTGAAGCAGCTGGTCTCGTAGCGCTTGGCGGGCAAAAAAAAGGCCGGTCCCTGGGGACCGGCCTTTTTTGTTGCGCCCGGCGCCTTGCGGCATCCGGGCGGGCGGCGATCAGGCGAATGCCTGCAGCGCGCCCTTCATCTTCTTCATGGCCGCCGATTCGATCTGGCGGATACGCTCGGCCGACACGCCGAACTCGTCGGCCAGCTCGTGCAGCGTGGCGCCGCCCGAACCGTCGTCGTTGACCTGCAGCCAGCGCGCCTCGATGATGCGGCGGCTGCGGGCGTCCAGCTTCGACAGCGCCTCTTCCAGGCCTTCCACCTGCATCCGGTCATGGCGCTGCGCATCCAGCACGCGGGTTGGCTCGTTGTGGTTGTCGGCCAGGTACGCGATCGGGGCGAAGTCTTCCTCGCCGTCGTCGACCTGACCCTCGAGCGCCAGATCGCCGCCCGACAGGCGGGTTTCCATCTCCATCACCTCTTCCGGCTTGACGTTCAGCTCGCGCGCGACCGCGTCGATCTCGTCAGGCGTGAAGGTGTGGGCGTGCTGCTTGTGGCTGCGCAGGTTGAAGAACAGCTTGCGCTGGGCCTTGGTGGTGGCCACCTTGACCATGCGCCAGTTGCGCAGCACGTACTCGTGGATCTCGGCCTTGATCCAGTGCATGGCGTACGACACGAGGCGCACGCCCTGGTCCGGGTCGAAGCGCTTGACCGCCTTCATCAGGCCGATATTGCCTTCCTGGATCAGGTCGGCGTGGGGCAGGCCATAGCCCAGGTACTGGCGGGCGATCGAGACGACCAGGCGCAGGTGCGACAGCACCAGGCGGCGGGCGGCATCCACGGAATCGTGCTCGCGCAACTCGCGGGCGAGCGATTTCTCTTCCTCCGCGGTCAGCAGGGGGATACGGTGGACAGCCTGGATATAGCTGTCCAGATTGCCCAGGTTGCCGGGCAGGGTCAGCGCCATGGACCCGGCGCGCTGGGGCACCATGGGCAGGCGGCTGTTCGTCTGGGCTTGATCGGCAGACAGGACTGCGTTCACTCAATTACTCCTTTCGCATCGGGCGCTGAGCCCGTGTGTCCGAACCGCTGGGATTCGGCTACCGCATTGCAACGGATATTAGCACTCCGTCCGGGTGAGTGCTAATTGGAGTCGCGGCGGGCCCGATAGTTCCGGGCCATCGCTCTCAACGTCCAATAGGCGCGGCACATTGCGGCGCAAGATACAGAGTTTAGAGGCTTGGGCGCGTAGCCGGTTCTCCCGCCGACGCAATTGTCTGTTCCAACCGGCGCTACACTGCGGTCCGAGCACCTTACTAGACCGTTGCGCCTTCCGGGGAACCGCTATGTCAGCCATCGAACACCTGTTGAAACCCCATGTCCGCGATATCGGCGACTTCGCCGTACGCCGTGTGCTGCCATCGGCAGCCGCGCAGACCGTGGGACCGTTTATTTTCTTCGACCATATGGGGCCGGTTGCCATGCCGCCCGGCAAGGGCATGGATGTGCGTCCGCATCCCCATATCGGGCTTGCCACGGTGACCTACCTGTTCGATGGCGAAATCATGCACCGCGACAGCGTCGGCAGCGAACAGGTGATCCGCCCGGGCGATGTGAACTGGATGACGGCCGGCCACGGCATCGTCCATTCGGAGCGCTCGCCAGACGCCGCGCGCGCGGCCGGTGCCCGCCTGCATGGCATCCAGACCTGGGTGGCACTGCCTCAGGACTATGAGGGCGTCGATCCCTCGTTCACTCACCATCCGGCGGACACCCTGCCAAAGCTGGAACGCCCGGGCGTGCGCATGGTGGTAATCGCGGGCGACGCCTTCGGCGTGCGTTCGCCGGTGGCGGTGTTCAGCCGCACGCTGTACGTGGCCATCGACATGGAAGCGGGCGCGAGCCTCGTCATTCCGCAGGAGCATGCCCAGCGCGGCCTGTACCTGGTCGAGGGCGAAGCCGCCCTCGATGGCGAGGCGCTGCCTCTGGAACATATGGCGCTGCTCTCCCCGGGGCAGCCTGTCACGCTCACCGCGGCTGCGCCGTCCCGATTGATGCTGCTGGGTGGCGACCCCCTCGATGGGCGGCGCTTTATCTTCTGGAACTTCGTCTCCAGCAGCAAGGAGGCCATCGAATCGGCGTCCCAGCGCTGGGAAGAGGACCGCTTTCCCCGCGTGCCGGGCGAAACCGAGCGCATCCCGCTGCCTGCCCGGCGCGCCTGACGCGCGGCCGGCGCACTACAGCGGGCTGGTCCAGGCGACGCGGGTGCCGGCCCGCATGCAGCCGCGGATGGCCTCGATCTGCATCGCCAGCGGCACCGGCACCGGCAGGGCGCCGTCGAGCACCTGACGGATCCAGGCCGCGGTCTCGGCCACGTCGCTGCCGGCCGGCAACTGGGGCACGTCGAGCAGGGAGCCGCCGGTGGGGTCGACCAGCGTGCGCTGGTGCCCGTCGTGCAGCCAGTCGATGCGGCTGCCGCGGCGCGCGTCGGCCACCACCTCGCCCTCGGTGCCGCGGGCCAGCAGCACGTTGGACGGCTCGTTCGAAAAATAGTCGGTCAGCGTTTCGCGATATTCCGGGTGCGTATAGCTGTACAGCCGCAGCGCTTCCGCGGGCGTATGGGCGCCGACCGGCTGCAGCAGCTTGGCGACCGTGTGGGACGAGTTGCGCAGCCCGATGATGGGCCGCTTGTCCAAGAGGCGCGTGAGCCCCGGGGAAAGCACGTCGATCGGTACCACGGCCAGCGGGCCGGGCCGGGTGCCGGTATCCCGCAGCCGCTGTTCGGCCTCCTGGACCGTCGCGCATGGCTGGATGCCGAGCACCTCGAACAGCGTCATGCTGGTCACGCGGCCATGGAAGAGCCGCGTGCCGTGCACCAGTACCGGCAGGCCTTCACGCGCGAGCAGCAGCGCCAGCAGCGGGATCAGGTTGGGCTGCTTGCGCGCGCCGTTGTAGCTCGGTATCACCACCACCTGCCGGTCCGGCGGGGCCGCGAGCGGCAGGCAGTGCTGGTGCGCGGCTTCCAGCATGCCGGCCAGTTCGTGCGGCGCCTCGCCCTTGATGCGGTAGGCCATCAGCACCGCGCCCAGTTCCAGGTCGGAGACGCGGCCGGCCAGCATGGCGTCGAACAGCGTGCGCGCGTCCTCGCGCGGCAGCGCGCGCGCACCCTGGACGCCACGGCCGATTTCCTTGATATAGCGGGCGGCGGAGAACGGACCCTGATCGGAACCTTGCGCGGCGTTGTCAGCGGCGGGGGCGGTGGGAGTCTGTGAAGTGGTCATGGCCGGCCGTTGGTGAGGATCTGAGGCGCATGATAGCGGAGCGGGGCGCCGGCGCCCACGGCGCGGCGCCCCGGGTCCGGAGGCTCCTTCAGGCGGCTTCCTTCAGCGCCGGGTTCCGCTGCTTGCGGTACAGGAAGTCGAGCACCGCCGTGCGGCAGGCGTGATAGGCCTTGTCGTCGGCCAGCGCCATCCGGTCGCGCGGGCGCGGCAGGCCGACTTCCACGATCTCGCCGATGGTCGCGGCCGGCCCGTTGGTCATCATCACGATGCGGTCGGCCAGCAGCACGGCCTCGTCCACATCGTGCGTGACCATCACCACGGTGCTGCGCGTCTTGGCGACGATCTTCAGCAGCTCGTCCTGCAGGTGCGCGCGCGTGAGCGCGTCCAGCGCCCCGAAGGGCTCGTCCATCAGCAGCACCTTCGGCTCCATCGCCAACGCGCGGGCGATGCCCACGCGCTGCTTCATGCCGCCGGAGATCTCCTGCGGATGCTTGCCCTCGGCATGGGTCAGGCCCACCAGCGCCAGCGCCTCGTGGGTGCGCGTCCTGAGCTGCGCCTTCGATTCCTTGCCGCCGAAGACGCGCTCCACGCCGAGATACACGTTCTCGAAGCAGGTCATCCAGGGCAGCAGCGAATGGTTCTGGAACACCACCGCGCGATCCGGCCCGGGGCCGGCGATTTCCCGGCCGGCGCAGATCAGCGCACCGGAGCTCGGGGTCGCCAGCCCGGCCAGCAGGTTGAGCAGCGTCGATTTGCCGCAACCGGAATGCCCGATCAGCGTGATGAATTCCCCGCTGGCGATATGCAGGTTGACGTCGCGCAGGGCGACGAACGGCCCCTTCTTCGTCTTGAAGACCTGGCCCACGTTTTCGATGCTGACGAACTTCTCCATGACGGTTCTCCGTAGAGGGGGGGCGGGCTCAGCCGCCGTAGCTGAAGCGGCGGGCCAGCGCGAGCAGCGCGTGTTCGAGCAGCAGGCCGACGATGCCGATGATGAAGATCGCGATCACGATGTGCTCGACCTTCAGGTTGTTCCATTCGTCCCACAGCCAGAACCCGATGCCGGTGCCCCCGGTCAGCATCTCGGCCGCGACGATCACCAGCCACGCGGTGCCGATCGACAGCCGCACGCCGGTCAGCATGTAGGGCAGCACCGCAGGGAACAGCACGCGGGTGAACACCTTCCATTCGGACAGGTTCAGCACGCGGGCCACGTTCAGGTAGTCCTGCGGCACGCGGGTCACGCCGACCGCGGTGTTGATCACCATCGGCCAGATCGAGCAGATGAAGATGGCCCAGATCGCGGCCGGATTGGCGGCCTTGAACAGCAGCAGGCCGATGGGCAGCCATGCCAGCGGCGACACCGGACGCAGCAGGCTGATGATCGGCGCCATCATGGCGTTCAGGAAGGCGAAGCGCCCCAGCGCGAAACCCGCCGGAATGCCGATCAGGGCCGCGAGCCCGAAGCCGGCCGCCACGCGCGCCAGCGACGACAGCACGTTCCAGCCGATGCCCTGGTCGTTGGGCCCGTTGCGGTAGAACGGATCGGCAAACAGCGGCACCGCGGCGTTCCAGGTCGCCGCCGGCGTCGGGATCGCCGGGATCATGGTGGCGATGCCGTGCCAGACCAGCACGAACAGCATGAAGCCCAGCAGCGGCGGGCTCAGCTTCCAGACTGCGGCGGTCAGCGTCTCGCGCCGCTGCGCGCGCCGCGCCGCGGCCTCGATCTCGCGGGCGCGGCGGACCGCGCGCTCGCCTTCCGGTTCGGCCGTGGCGGCGACGGCCGCCACGGCGTGATGCGTCGACTGGGCAAGTGCATTCATTGGTAGCTCCTTGGAGCGCCGGCGGCGCGCCGGCGCAAACGGTTCACGCCTGCGATGGGAATACGGGTGCTACTGCTCGTCGTGCTGCGCGTGCCGGCTGCCCCGCGCTTACGCCTTGATCTTGAAACCGTCGGCGTACGCCTTCGGGTCCTTCGTGGCATCCCAGACCACGCCGTCGAGCAGCTTGGCCGCCCGCATGTCGCTCTTGGGCAATGGCACCTGCGCGGCCGCCGCGGCCTGCTTGTAGACGTCGATGCGATTGACCTTCTTCGCCACCGCCAGGTAGTCGGGATGCTCCTTCAGCAGGCCCCAGCGCTTGTGCTGCGTCAGGAACCACATGCCGTCGGACAGGTAGGGGAAATTGGCGTCGCCGTCCTGGTAGAACTTCATCGCGTCCGGGTCGTCCCAGGTCTTGCCCAGGCCATTGCTGTAGCGGCCGAGCATGCGGTCGAGGATGATGTCCATGTCGGTGTTGACATAGGACTTGGCGGCGATGGTCTCCGCGGTCTTGCGGCGGTTGGAGGCCGAGGCATCGATGAACTTCGAGGCCTCCAGCACGGCGGCGACCATGGCGCGCGCGGTGTTCGGATACTTCTGCACGAATTCGGCCGTGGTCCCGAGCGTCTTCTCCGGATGGTTCTTCCAGATCGACTGCGTGGTCTCGACGGTGAAGCCGATCTTGTCGGCGATCGCCCGCGCGCCCCAGGGCTCGCCCACGCAGAAGCCGTCCATGTTGCCGACCCGCATGTTGGCCACCATCTGCGGCGGCGGCACGGTGATCGCCTTGGCGTCCTGCATCGGATGGATGCCGTTGGCGGCCAGCCAGTAGTACAGCCACATGGCATGGGTGCCGGTGGGGAAAGTCTGGGCGAAGGTGTAGTCGCGCTTTTCCCTGGTCATCAGCGCGCGCAGGCCGGCGCCGTCCCTGACACCCTTTTCCGCGAGCTTGGACGACAGCGTGATGGCCTGGCCGTTGTGGTTCAGGCTCATCAGCACCGCCATGTCCTTCTTCGGTCCGCCGATGCCCAGCTGCACGCCGTAGATCAGGCCGTACAGCACATGCGCGGCATCGAGCTCGCCATTGACCAGCTTGTCGCGCACGCCCGCCCACGAGGCCTCCTTGGTGGGGGTGATCTTCAGTCCGTACTTCTTGTCCAGTCCGAGCGTGGAGGCCATCACCACGGAGGCGCAGTCGGTCAGCGGAATGAAGCCGATCCTGACGTCGGTCTTCTCGGGGGCATCGGAGCCGGCGGCCCACGCTCCGGCGCGCACCATCGGATCGACCAGCGTCACCACGCTGGCGCCGGCGATCGTCGCCAGCGCGCGGCGGCGGCCCTGGCTGGCGGGGACCGCGTCGGCGACGCTGTCCTTCGCCGTGGGCGCTACCGCGGCGTGCAATGGCTTGACGATCTTCAGACGAGAGGGCATGCAAGGCTCCAAAAAAGAAAAGGCGTCCTGAGCCGCTTCCGCCTGTGGCCAGGCCGGATGCGGGTCAGGACGCCGTTGTCCCGGATGAACGCGCGGCCGTCATTGGCCGTGCGCATCGATGCTGGTGCGGCCGCCGTTGGCCGACACAGCCATTACGCAATGGGTATGCCAACGGCGGCCGGCGCAGGCCCTGCCTCGCGGTGGCGCGGGTTTGGGGCGCAAACGGAACGAGTCTGGGGCAGCCGTATCCGGCTTGGGGCAAGGTCGGGCCGTTCGTGGGAACCGGTGGCGGGACGCGTGCCAGTTCGCGGGGAATGCGCGCCGAATGCGTGCGCGCTGGGCAAGCGCGGCGGGTGCATGGGCCGGCGCCGCGCAGGGCTCGTCTGGCGCCGGTTTCGTGCATTGCACCATCGGCGTGCGCCCCGTCGCGGGGCGCGGTGGTGCCGCGCGATGGCGGGCTTCAGGCCATCACGTCGATGACGCGCTGGGCGGCTTCCACGAGCTTCAGGCCGCGCTCCATCGCCATGCCGCGCAGGCGCTTGTAGGCCTCGTCCTCGGTCATGCCGCGGGTCTGCATCAGCAGCCCCTTGGCCCGCTCCACCACCTTGCGCTCGGCCAGCTTCAGCTTGGTGGCATCCAGTTCGGCGCGCAGGGCCTGATCCAGTTCGAAGCGGGCATAGGCCACGTCGAGCACGGTCTTGACGCGCTCGGCGCGCAGGCCGTCGACGATATAGGCGGTGATGCCCGCCGAAAGCGCGGTCTTGATGCGTTCCGCGTCGTCGTTGTCGGTAAACAGCACGATAGGGCGGGGGGCGTGCTGGGTCGAGACGCACACGTGCTCGACGGTGTCGCGGGCGGCCGATTCGCTGGCGATGATGATCAGGTCGGGCTGGCGCGCGCCGATCACGTCGGGCAGCTTCAGGTCGGCCTCCACCGTCTCGATGTCGGCGAACCCGGCGCTGGCCAGGCCCGCGCGGATGGTCTCCACATTGAGCGGATCGGCGTCGTGCGGATCGCGCACCAGCAGGATCCGCAGGGAGCGGGAGCCGGTTGCGGAAGGGGCGCTCGAGGAAAAGGTGGGGCGCTGGTTCATGGCTTTGTCATGGGGCCTCCCGTTCATGCAATATTCGCGCCGGGTCTGGTGCAGTGCCGCATCGTTCCGCATCCCCTGGCGGCGCCGGGCGCCCGGCATGCCGGTGTATCCTGATGCCCTGCCGAAGCCCGCCCGGGCGGCGCCGCGCCACGCGCCGGCCCGCCCCGCCGAGCCGGCGACCACCATAAGAAAGCCAGGAGAGTTGGATGACGGAATTCGTTTTCGCGCCGCCGGCGCCTAACGGCGTGCCCGTGCGCGGCGGCAGCGCCCGGTTCCCGGTGCGCCGGGTCTATTGCGTTGGCCGCAACTATGCCGCCCATGCCCGCGAGATGGGCTCGGACCCCGACCGCGAGCCGCCGTTCTTCTTCTGCAAGCCGGCCGACGCGGTGAGCTACGTGGCGGACGGCGAGACCGGCAGCTTTCCCTATCCGCCCGGCAGCAACAACGTGCATTACGAAGTGGAACTGGTCGTGGCCATCGGCAAGGGCGGGCGCGATATCCCGGTGGAGCAGGCGTCCGGCCATGTGTTCGGCTACGCCATCGGCCTGGACATGACACGGCGCGACCTGCAGAACGAATCGAAGAAAACCGGACGCCCGTGGGAAACCGGCAAGGCGTTCGACCACTCCGCGCCCATCGGTCCGATCGTGCCGGTGGCGGACGTCGGCCATCCGGCCAAGGGCGCGGTCACGCTGGCCGTCAACGGCGTCGAGAAGCAGCGGGGCGATCTGTCGGACCTGATCTGGTCGGTGCCGGAGATGGTGTCGTATCTGTCCCGGCTGTTCGAGCTGCAGCCCGGCGACCTGATCTACAGCGGCACGCCGGAGGGCGTGGGGCCGGTGGTCAAGGGCGATGTCATGCACTGCGTCATCGACGGCGTCGGCGAACTGACCGTCAAGGTGGTGTGACGATGCTCAAGCTCTATAGCTATTTCCGCAGCTCGGCCGCATTCCGCGTGCGCATCGCGCTCGAACTGAAGGGACTGCCGTTCGAATACATCCCGGTGCATCTGCTGCGCGACGGTGGGCAGCAGTTCAGCGAGGCCTACACCCAGCTCAATGCCAATGCGCTGGTGCCGACCCTGCTGGACGGCGACCACGCGCTGAGCCAGTCGCTGGCGATCGTCGAGTATTTGGACGAGACGCATCCGGAGCCGCCGCTGCTGCCGGGCACGGCGCTGGACCGCGCCTATGTGCGCGCGCTGTCCCAGGCCATCGCCTGCGATATCCATCCGCTGAACAACCTGCGCGTGCTCAAGTACCTGAAGCACACGCTCGGCGTGGCGGAGGAGGCCAAGGACGCCTGGTACAAGCACTGGGTCGAGCTGGGCCTGACGTCGCTGAACACGACGCTGGAGCGCGAGGGCAAGGCCGGCCGCTTCTGTTTCGGCGATACGCCGACGCTGGCGGATATCTGCCTGGTGCCGCAGGTCTTCAATGCGCAGCGCTTCCAGATCGACGTGGCGCGCTTTCCGGTCATCGCCCGGGTGTTCGAGGCGTGCATGGCGCAGAGCGCGTTCCAGAAGGCCGAGCCCAAGGCGCAGCCCGATGCGGAGTAATCGATCGACGCGGCCGCGGTAGCGCCCGTCAAAGACAAACGCCCTTGGGTTCGCACCCAAGGGCGTTTTTCATTCGGCCGGCGGCGTGCGGCTCAGAGGCCGAGCAGCGCGTCGGCGAACTCGCGCGCCTTGAACGGCTGCAGGTCCTCGACCTTTTCGCCGACGCCGACGAAGTAGACCGGCACCGGGCGCTGCCGCGCGATGGCCGCGAGGATGCCGCCCTTGGCCGTGCCGTCCAGCTTGGTGACGATCAGGCCGGTGAGGCCGAGCGCATCGTCGAACGCGCGCACCTGCGCCAGCGCGTTCTGCCCCGTGTTGGCATCGATCACCAGCAGCAGTTCGTGCGGCGCGCTGGGCATGGCCTTGCCGATCACGCGCTTGACCTTGCGCAGCTCCTCCATCAGGTGGAGCTGGGTGGGCAGGCGGCCGGCGGTATCCGCCATCACGATATCGACCCGGCGCGCGCGCGCGGCGTTCACCGCGTCGAAGATGACCGCCGCGGGATCGCCGCTTTCCTGCGCCACCACGGTGACGTTGTTGCGCTCGCCCCAGATCGTCAGCTGCTCGCGCGCGGCGGCGCGGAACGTGTCGCCCGCGGCCAGCAGCACCGACTGGCCATAGTGCTGGAAGTGCTTGCACAGCTTGCCGATGCTGGTGGTCTTGCCGGCACCGTTGACGCCCGCGATCATCATGACCAGCGGCTGCTCGCGGCCGAGCGCCATGGTCTTTTCCAGCGGCCTGAGCAGGTCGGTCAGCAGATCGCGCAGCGCCAGCCTGACGCCGTCCGCCGTATCGATGCGATCGTTGCGTACGCGCCGGCGCAGCTCGTTGAGCAGGTATTCGGTGGCCTCGACGCCGGCGTCCGCCATCAGCAGCGCGGTCTCCAGTTCCTCGAACAGGGCCTCGTCGACCTTGACGCCCACGAACAGCGTGCTGATGCCGCGGCTGGTCTTGTTCAGGCCGGTACGCAGCCGCTGCATCCACCCGCGCTTGGCTTCGGCGGAGGCTTCGGGCGGAGGCACCAGTTCCAGTTCTTCTTCGGGCTCGGGCTCCTCGAGCGCGGCGGTGGCGGGTGCGGCTGCGGGGGAAGCGATCGGGGGTAGCGGCGCCTGCATCGGCGCGGGCACCGGCGCGGGCGCGATCACCGGCAGGCTCGCGGGTGCGGCGGGGGCGGGCTGGACCGGTGAAGGAGCGGCCGGCTTGTCGAAGGGAACCACGGCCTCGGCCACCGGAGCCGGCACGGGCGCCGGCTGCGGAGCCGCCACGGGCGGCTCGGTTGGCGTCGGGGCCGGTTCGGCCTTGCGCTTCTTCCAGAAACTAAACATTGGGAAAGGGGTCCATACCCCGGTAGAATCAATCGCCAAAATTCTAGCAGACGGGGTTGCATGAACCATTGCGCTGTGAATAACCGGCGGGGTGTCGTCCCCGCCTTCCCGCCGGCCTGCGGTCACGATGCCGCGGCCGACCCGGCAACCCCGGCGGCTCGCCAGGCCGCTTTGTCCGGGCGCCCTTCCTTCACTCGGGCCAGCTGGTCCGCCACGTCCCGACGCCTTCCCGATTCGCTCGCCCGCATTGCCACGCCCATCGCCCTGAGCCTGGCCGTGGCCTTTGGCGCCGGCATGGTGTCCGCGTTGCCGGCGCAGGCGCAGGGCGGCGTGGTCAGCGCGCCGCCCCCGGGGCAGGCCGCGCCGATGCGCGCGCAGGCCTCCGAGGCCGGCACCAGCGAATTCACGCTGTCCAACGGCATGCGCGTGATCGTCAAGGAAGACCATCGCGCCCCCACCGTCGCGCATCAGGTCTGGTACCGCGTGGGTGGCATCGACGAGGTCAGCGGGTCCACCGGCGTGGCCCACATGCTCGAACACATGATGTTCAAGGGCACGCCCAAGGTCGGCATCGGCGAGTTCTCGCGGCAGGTCGCCGCACTCGGCGGCCGGGAGAACGCGATGACCACGCGCGACTTCACCATGTACTACCAGCAGATCGGCAAGCAGTACCTGCCGCGCATGATGGAGCTCGAAGCGGACCGCATGGCGAACCTGATCATCCGCAAGGACGAGTTCGAGCGCGAGATGCGCGTGGTCAAGGAGGAGCGCCGCATGCGCACCGACGACTCCGCGCGCGGCACCGTCTACGAGCAGTTGCTCGCCACCGTCTACACCACGGCCGCCTACCGGCACCCGGTGATCGGCTGGATGAACGATCTCGACAACATGAAGGTCGAGCAGCTCAAGGACTGGTATCGCGACTGGTACGCGCCGAACAACGTGCTGCTCGTGGTCACCGGCGACGTCAAGGCGGACGAGGTGCGCAAGCTGGCGGAGCGCTACTACGGCAAGCTCAAGCCGCGTCCGTTGCCGGCCACCAAGCCGCAGCTGGAGCCGCCGCAGAAGGGCGTCAAGCGGATCTGGGTCAAGGCCCCGGCGGAGAATCCCTACCTGGTGATGGCCTACAAGGTGCCGCGGCTGAACGATGTCGAGAAGGATGTCGATCCCTACGCGCTGGAGGTGCTGGCCGCGGTGCTCAACGGCTACGACAATGCGCGCCTGACGCGACAGCTGGTGCGCGAGCAGCGCCTGGCCGACGACGTCAACGTGGGCTACGACAGCGTCAATCGCGGCGAATCGCTGTTCGTGCTCGACGGCACGCCCGCCAATGGCCATTCGACCGAGCAGATCGAGGCTGCGCTGCGCGACGAACTCAAGCGCATCGCCCGCGACGGCGTCTCCGCGGACGAACTCAAGCGCGTCAAGGCGCAGGTGGTCGCCAGCCAGATCTACAAGCGCGATTCGGTGTTCGGGCAGGGCATGGAGATCGGCGTGTCGGAGCTCTCCGGCATTTCGTGGCGGCAGCTGGACCGCATCCTGGAGCGGATCAAGGAAGTCACGCCGGAGCAGGTCAAGGCGGTGGCCGGCAAGTACTTCGACGACGACAACCTGACCGTCGCCACGCTGCTGCCGCAGCCGATCGATCCGAACAAGCCCAAGTCGCAGGGCCCCGCGGGCCTGCGTCACTGAGGAATGCCGATGTTGTCCATGTCTACTCCTTCGCAGTCCGGGACCGGCGCCGCCGCGCCGCGCGCAACGCGCCGTCTCGCCGCCGTCTGCGGCGCGCTTGCGCTGCTCGCCACGCAGGCGGTGCAGGCCGCCATCCCCATCGAGCACTGGACCGCGCCGACCGGCGCCAAGGTGTACTACGTGCACAGCCCCTCGATTCCGATGCTCGATGTCAATGTCGACTTCGACGCCGGCGGGCGCTACGACCCGGCCGGCAAGGCGGGGCTCGCCACGCTGACCGCCGCGCTGCTGGACAAGGGCGCCGCCGCGGTGGACGGGCAGCCCGCGCGCGACGAAGCGCAGATCGCCGATGCCTTCGCCGATACCGGCGCCAACTTCGGCGGCGCGGCGGGCGGTGACCGGGGCGGCATCGGGCTGCGCACGCTGACGGCGCAGCCCGAACGATCGCAGGCGCTGACGCTGGCCGCGCAGTTGATCAAGGCACCGACGTACCCGGATGCCGTGGTCACGCGAGAGAAGCAGCGCCTGATCGCCGCGATCCGCGAGGCCGACACGCGTCCGGGCGCGATTGCCGACAAGCTGCTGTCCAAGGCGATCTATCCCAACCATCCCTATGGGGTGACCGCGACGCCGGAGAGCGTGGAGTCGATTACCCGGGCCGATCTGGAGCGCTTCTGGCGCGATAACTACACCGCCTCGCGTGCCGTGGTGACGCTGATCGGCGCCATCGACCGCAAGGAGGCCGAGGCCATCGCCGTGCAGCTCACGCAGGGTTTGCCGGCGGGGACCCGGCCACCGGCGATGCCCGACGTGCAGATGAACATCCCGGCCAGCGTGCAGCGCGTGCCGCACCCCGCCCAGCAGGCCACGGTGCTGCTCGGCCAACCCGCCATCGCCCGCGGCGACCCCGACTACTTCGCCCTGCTGGTGGGCAATTACATCCTGGGCGGCGGCGGCTTCAGCTCGCGTCTGACCGATCAGGTCCGCGAGAAGCGCGGCCTGACCTACGGCGTCGACAGCTACTTCGCGCCGTCCAAGCAGCCGGGACCGTTCGGCATCGGCCTGCAGACCAAGAAGGACCAGGCCGAGGAGGCGCTGGCGCTGGTGCGGCAGGTGGTCGAGCGCTTCGTGACCGAGGGTCCGACCGACAAGGAGCTGAAGGCGGCCAAGGACAACCTGATCAACGGCTTCCCGCTGCGCATCGACAGCAACCGCAAGCTGCTGACCAACGTCGCCAATATCGGCTGGTATGGCCTGCCGCTGGACTACCTGGACACCTGGACCGCGCAGATCGGCAAGGTGACCCGCCAGCAGGTCCGGGAAGCCTTCCAGCGCCACGTGCGTCCCGACGCGATGGCGACGGTGGTGGTGGGTGGACCCGAGGCGGCCCAGCCCGCGCGCTCGGCCCGGTAGGCGGCGCAGGCCACACAGCGGCCGGGCGACGGGCGTGACAGGGCCGCCGCAGGCTCTACAATCACGGCATGAATTCGCCCTCCCGTTCCACGTCGCCGGCGCCCCGCCGGCGGCCTTCCCCTCCGGTGCCCAAGCAGGCCCCCGCGCAGGTCCGGATCATCGGTGGCAGATGGAAGCGCACGACGCTGCCCGTGCTGACCGCCGAAGGACTACGCCCCACCCCCGACCGCGTTCGCGAGACCCTGTTCAACTGGCTCGGCCAGGACATGACCGGGCTGGCGTGCCTGGACCTGTTCGCGGGCTCCGGCGCCCTGGGCTTCGAGGCCGCCTCGCGCGGCGCGGCCCATGTGACGCTGGTGGAATCGAATCCCCGTGTCGCGCGGCAGCTGCGCGATAACCAGTACCGGCTCGGCGCCGACCATATCCAGGTGCTGCAGGGCGACGCTTTCGCCCTGGCGGCGCAGATGCCGGCCGGCACCTACGACGTGGTCTTTCTCGATCCGCCGTTCGCCGAGGACTGGATCGGCCCCGCCCTGGAACACGCCGCGCGGCTGTCGCGCGCCGGCGGCGCCATCTATGTCGAAAGCGACAAGCCGCTGACGGGCGCGGACGCGCCGGTGCCGTCCGCGCTGGAGATCGTGCGCCATGCCCGCGCCGGCGCCGTGCATTTCCACCTGCTGCAGCACAGGACGCCGCAAAGCTAGGCCGGACGCGGCCCGCAGGGCAGCAATCGCAACCGGCACGGATACGATCGAAGCCGGGTTTTAGGGTTACACTACGCCGCTGTCGACAACGGCTCGCCACGCGGCGTCAGTCCAAGCCCGCTCCAAAGCGGGTCGACCGATGCGGCTGCCGATACCGGCAGCGGGCAGAACAAGGAGGAAGCATGGTCGTCGCGGTCTATCCCGGCACGTTCGATCCCATGACCCGGGGGCACGAAGATCTGGTGCGCCGGGCGTCCAATATCTTCGACGAACTGGTCGTTGGCGTTGCCCACAGTCCGAACAAGCGGCCGTTCTTCTCGCTGGACGAGCGCATCGGCATCGCGCGCGAAGTGCTGGGGCATTATCCCAACGTGCGCGTCGAGGGCTTCTCCGGGCTGCTGAAGGACTTCGTGCGCAAGAACAATGCGCGGGTCATCGTGCGCGGCCTGCGCGCGGTCTCCGACTTCGAATACGAATTCCAGATGGCCGGCATGAACCGCTACCTGCTGCCGGACGTCGAGACGATGTTCCTGACCCCCTCGGACCAGTACCAGTTCATCTCGGGTACCTTCGTGCGCGAAATCGCGGTGCTCGGCGGCGACGTCAGCAAGTTCGTCTTCCCCTCGGTGGAGCGCTGGCTCAACGAAAAGATCGGCAAAGGAGCCTAGAATACGGGCTTCACGACGTGTCATGACGCGGCCAGTCGGGCGCGGGCACGTCGGCAGTAAGGAAACACCATGGCGTTGCTCATCACCGACGACTGCATCAACTGCGACGTTTGTGAGCCCGAGTGCCCCAACGAAGCCATTTCGATGGGGCCCGAGATCTACGAAATCGACCCCAACAAATGCACCGAATGCGTCGGTCACTTCGACGAACCGCAGTGCCAGCAGGTTTGCCCTGTGGCCTGCATTCCGAAGGATCCGAACCGCATCGAATCGCATGAGGTGCTGATGCAGCGCTACCGGCTGCTGACGGCCGCCAAGCACGTCGCCTGAGCGACCCGTCCACCGCGGTGCACCGCATGAAAAAACCCCCGCCATCGGCCGATGGCGGGGGCTTTTTTTGACGCGGAAGCAGGGCCGTCAGCGCGCCGAATGCAGCTGCATCATGGCCTTCTCGGCCTCGCCCCGGGCCAGCAACGCCAGCGGCGCGATGCTGCGGCCGATGGCCTCGTCGATCGCCTGCTGCTCCTCGCGGCGCGGCGGCTTCAGCACGAAATTGACCACATCCTCGCGCTGGCTGGCGCCGCCGCCTGCGTCGCGCGGATGACCCACGCCGATGCGCAGCCGCCAGTAGTCCTGCGTCGACAGGTGGGCGGAGATGTCCTTCAGTCCGTTATGGCCGCCGGAGCCGCCGCCGCGCTTGAGCTTGACGCTGCCGGCGGGCAGGTCCATCTCGTCGTGCGCGACCAGGATCTCGTCCGGCAGCACCTTGTAGAAGCGGGCGAGGGATACCACGGCCAGGCCCGAGCGGTTCATGAAGGTGGACGGCTTGAGCAGCCAGATGTCCTGGTCCCACAGGCGGGCGCGCGCCGCGAGGCCATGGAAGCGGCCTTCCACGCGCGGCGTGGCGCCGCCCATGCGGGCCAGTTCATCGACCAGCCAGAAGCCGGCGTTGTGGCGGGTCGCCTCATATTCCGCCCCGGGATTTCCGAGGCCAACGATTAGCTTGATCATGCGAGAAACCGTGTCGAACGCGGAAGCCTGGCCGACGGTGGCCGCGGCCAAGCATACGCGAAAAGCCCGGGGCAAGAGGGGCAAAAAAAAGCCGCCGGACGCGCCGGCGGCTTTCTCGGGCAGCCCCGCGGGGCGCCCAGGACCGAGTCCCGATCAGGCAGCCGGCGTTTCGCCTTCGCCTTCACCGGCGGCTTCGGACACGCCACCAGCGGGCAACGAGATGTTGGCCACTGCGGGGTTGTCGTCACCGTGGGTGATCGCGGTCACGCCCTTCGGCAGCGTGATGTCGGACAGGTGGAACGTCTGGCCCAGTTCGCCCTTGCCCAGATCCACTTCGATGAACTCCGGCAGGTCGGCCGGCAGGCACGACACTTCCAGTTCGTTCAGGATGTGGTTGATGATGCCGTGGCCCAGCTTCACGCCAGGAGCGGTTTCCTGGTTCATGAAGTGCAGGGGCACCTTCACGTGGATCTTTTCCGAGGCCGACACGCGCTGGAAATCGACGTGCAGGACCAGCGGCTTGAACGGGTGCATCTGGAAGGCGCGCAGCAGGGCCTTCTCCGACTTGCCGCTCACTTCCAGGTCGAGAATCGACGAGTGGAAGGCTTCCTTCTTCAGCGCGTGGAACAGTGCGTTGTGATCGAGTTCGATCATCTTGGGCTCGCCCGCACCGCCATAGATGATGCCGGGGGTTTTGCCGGCGTTGCGCAGGCGGCGGCTCGCACCCGTTCCCTGTACGCTACGCTCGAAAGCTACGACTTTCATGGTGACTCCAGAAATTAAGAAGGCTGTCCGCGACCAGACAGCCCGAAGTTTCGGCGCACGGTGAAAAACACTGGCGCCGTATGAATCACGCCGGCGTCAGGATCGCTTGCAATCCCGGGGTGCCGGCGCGGTAAAGCCTTGAATGGTATCAGGAATCGGCAAACAGCGACATGATCGAGTCGCCCTTGACGATACGCGTGAAGGTCTCGGCCAGCAGCGGCGCGGTCGAGACCTGGCGGATCTTGCCGGCCTGCAGCGCGTCCTCGCGCAGCGGGATGGTGTCGCACACCACCACTTCGTCCAGCGCGGATTCCGCGATGCGGGCGGCGGCGCCGCCGGACAGCACCGGATGGGTACAGTAGGCGAATACCTTCTGCGCGCCGCGTTCCTTCAGCACCTGGGCCGCCTTGCACAGCGTGCCGCCGGTGTCGATCATGTCGTCCATGATGACGCAGTTGCGGCCGTCTACCTCGCCGATGATGTTCATGACCTCGGCCACATTGGCCTTCGGACGGCGCTTGTCGATGATGGCCAGATCGCAGTTCAGTTGCTTGGCCAGCGCGCGGGCGCGCACCACGCCGCCGACGTCCGGCGACACCACCAGCAGGTCGCCGTAGTTCTTCTCGCGCAGGTCGCCCAGCAGGACGGGAGAGGCGTAGATATTGTCGACCGGGATGTCGAAGAAGCCCTGGATCTGGTCGGCGTGCAGGTCCATGGTCAGGACGCGCTCGACGCCGGCGACTTCCAGCATGTTGGCCACGACCTTGGCCGAGATGGCGACGCGCGCGGAACGCGGGCGGCGATCCTGGCGGGCATAGCCGAAGTAGGGCATGGCGGCGGTGATGCTGCGTGCCGAGGCGCGCTTGAGCGCATCGACCATCACCATCAGTTCCATCAGATTGTCGTTGGTCGGCTGGCAGGTGGACTGCAGCACGATGACGTGCTTGCCGCGGACATTTTCCTGGATCTCGACTTGGACTTCACCGTCCGAAAAACGGCCTACAAGCGCCTTTCCCAACGGGATGCCGAGGTGCTGCACGACAGCCTCTGCGAGTTTGGGGTTGGCGTTGCCGGTGAATACCATCAAGCCTTCGCTGCTCATGTGAGGCACCTGTCTTGCTGCTGGGGGGATTTGTCACCGGCCGGGGCCGGTGACTTTCTCTGCGGATTCGCGAGGAATGTAATGGCAGGGGAAGAAGGATTCGAACCTTCGAATGCCGGAATCAAAATCCGGTGCCTTGACCAACTTGGCGACTCCCCTACACAACCGGGTCCGTCCACCGTCGCACAAACGTCTGCGACGCCGAACGAGAAACTATTTATGCGAGCGTTGCGAGCGGGTGGCGCGACAGACTTCTCACGCACCTGCCATCCCATTCGGGAGGCAACCGTTCGATTACCTGTTGCGCAGTTTCCGCGCAAGTATAGCGCGCAAACACACAGGCACCGGAACCGGTCATCCTTGCATGGGGACTGTACTGTCGCAGCCATTCAAGGGCTCGGGCAACTTCGCCGAATTTCGCCGTTGCAATCGGTTCCAGATCGTTGCGACCGAAATCGAATTTGTTTGTGCAAGCAGCGAAGTCCGCAATTATGCTGATGGGGGTATTCCTTGTCAAGCGTCGGTCCGAAAAAATTGCTGCGGTGGGCACATGCTGGCGTGGGTGAATCACCACGAACCAGCTCTGCGGCAGCGACACCGGCGCCAGTTCCTCGCCGATGCCTTGGGCGAACGCATTCTCGCCGAACACGAAGAACGGTACGTCCGCCCCCAGCGCGAGCCCGATCTCCATCAGCCGGGCGCGCGGCAGGCCCAGCCCCCACAACCGGTTCAGGGCCAGCAGCGTGGTGGCGGCATCCGAGGAGCCGCCGCCGATGCCGCCGCCCATCGGCAACACCTTGTCGATGGTCAGCTCCGCTCCGTAGCGCGTGCCGGTGGCCTGCTGCAGCGCGCGGGCGGCGCGCACGATCAAATCGCTGTCGTGGTCGACGCCGGGCACGTCGTTGGTGCGCATCACCACGCCGTCGTCACGCCGGCGGAAATGCAGCGTGTCGCACCAGTCGATGAGCTGGAATACCGTCTGCAACGTGTGATAGCCGTCGGGGCGGCGGCCGGTCACGTGCAGGAACAGGTTCAGCTTGGCGGGCGCCGGGCAGTCGCGCAGCTCGGCAAGGGGCGATACGTCTGGCATGCGGGAAAAAGACTGGCTAGGGTCAGCGGGAGGCCGGCGAGGTCGCGGTTTCGGGGGATTGCGACGCGGCCGGTGTGGCCGCCGCGTCCGGGCTGGCCGGGGGATCGATCACCAGCCTGACCGACATCGGGCCGGTGCCGCCGTCGCGCGCCATGTCGATGCGGCGCGGCATGGTCTGCGCCGCGCCCGGTGCGCCGGCTTGCCAGGCGGCGTAGCGCACGGTCCAGCCGTTCTGGGTCAGCGTCTGGAGCCGGCCGGATTCATCGCGTGTCGCGCTCGCCTGGCTGCCCGGCGCGGGACGGCCATGCAGCCAGTCGCGCATGCCCGCCACCGGCAGCGAGAAGCCCAGCGCCTGTTCGAGCAGGCCATCGACCTCGGGCGCGTTGCGCGGGGCCTCGTTGGGCAGGTCGAGGGTGGCGCCCGCCGGGGTCGCGGTCACCACGGCGAGCGTCTGCCCGAGCGGCGAAATCAGGTCCAGCCGGACATTGCTGCCCTGTTCGCGCCACTGGAAGCTGCCCTGCACGCCTTCGTCGCGGCCGTAGCGGACATAGTTGGCGGCAAAGCGGCCGCTGTACTCCTGCACCTGTCCGCGCGCCTCGGTATCGAAGGAGCGGCTGGGCGTGACGGAGGCGCAGGCGGCGAGCCACAGCGGGGCGGTGAGGCAGAGCAGGGCGAGGCGGCGGGATCGAAGCATGGGAGGTCTGGTGGTGCGAGGGAAGCGACGCGGCGGCGTCGCTGGCGGCATGCGCGAGGAAAGACGGGTGCGGGCGGCGACGCGGGCGTTGCGCGCGGCGCCCGTGGGTCAGCGGGAAACCGAGACGTTGTAGCGGCGCAGCGTCTTGATCAGCGTCTCGTTGTCGGGCTCCGTCTTGGCAGCTTCGGTCCAGGTGCGGCGGGCCTCGTCGTGCTGGCCAAGGTGCCACAGCACCTCGCCCAGATGCGCGCCGATCTCGGCCTCCGGAGCCTTGGTATAGGCGGCGCGCAGCAGTTCGGCCGCGGGCTGCAGCTGGCCCAGCCGATACTTGACCCAGCCCAGGCTGTCCATGATGTACGGGTCGTCCGGGCCAAGCTCGATGGCCTTTTCCAGCAGCTTCAGGGCCTCGGGCAGGCGTTCGTTGCGATCGGCCAGCGAATAGCCCAGCGCGTTGTACCCCTGCTTCTGGTTCGGCTGCAGCGCGATGAACTTGCGCAAGCCGCGCTCCATGCTGTCGTAGCGCTTCTCGCGCTCGTCCAGCATGGCCAGCTCGTAGATCCATTCCGCATTGTCGGGCTCGGCGGCGATGCGGTCGTTCAGCACCTTGCGCGCGCGGTCGTAGGCCTTGGCGTCCATCAGCACGCCGACCTCGGTCTGCCGGATCGCCATCATGCGCTGCGCGCGCTGGCCCGGATCGGCAATGTCCTCGGCGTCCGCCAGCAGCGTGCCGAAGATGCCCTGCGCCTCGTCCACCTTGCCCATGCGGCCGAGCAGCTGCGCGCGCTTGACCGAGGCGGCGGACAGCATGCGCTCGTCCTCGATGCGGTCCAGCCACTGTACGGCGCCCGGGTAGTCCTTCCTTTCCTCGGCGATCTGCGAGAGGTACTGGTAGGCGACGTCCGGATTGGACGAGGGCGATTTCTCGGCCAGCCGCAGGTATTCCTTCAGATAGCTTTCCGCCTCGTCATAGCGCTTGGCCTGCAGGCCGGTCAGGCCCAGTGCCAGCGGCACGCGCGGATCTTCCGGCGCGACCTTGCGCAGCGCTTCGAACTCGCGACGCGCCGACGACATATCGTTCTGCTGCAGATACAGCCGTGCCAGCGTGATGCGCCCGTTGATCGAGGCGGGGGCCTTGTCGAGGAAGCGGGTCAGTCCCGCCACGGCCTCCGCGGGCGCCGAGTCCGCGCGCAGCTCGGCGGCCATCAGGGCGGCGGGCTCGTAGTCGGGGCGCAGGCGCAGCGCCTCGTCCAGTTCGGTCAGCGCGCCGGGCACGTTGCCCGCGGCCTCGTTGGCGCGCGCGAGCGCGAGGCGCGTTTCCGCCGATTGCAGATCGTTGGCCACCAGCCGCTGCAGCATGGCGGCCGCGCCCGCGGGATCGTTGGTGCGCGAGAGCTGCTGCTGCAGTTGCAGGATCGCTTCGGGACGATGGCTGGGCGGCACGCCGTTCAGTTGCAGCGACAGCAGCGGCTCGGCTTCGTCCCAGCGGCCGCTGAGCACCAGCAGGGTGGAGAGCACCTGGCGCGCCCCGGCCGAGGTGGGCGCCAGTTCGGTCCACAGGCGGGCCGCGTCCAGCGCTTGCTGGGGCACGCGCGCATTGAACGCGATCTCGGTGGCGCGCTGCGCGAAGCGCGGGTCGCGGATCTCGCGTGCGAGGTCCAGGTAGGTGCGGTAGGCCGGGCCGGCAAGGCCGCGCTGCATCGAGACTTCGGCGGCCAGTACGCGGAACATGATGTCCGAGGTCAGCGGCACCGCCGGCAAAGGCATCTTGGGCGGCAGCGGGGTCGCCGGGGCATTCGGGGCTTCGGCGCTGATCACCGGCCCCTGCTCGTCATCGGCCTGTGCCTTGTCGACACCTGCGGCGCAACCGGCGAGCGGCGCGATGCCGAAGCTCGCCGCAAGCCCCCACGCCAACAGGCGGCGCGACAGCGGCGGGCGCGCGGATTCCCCTTCGCCTCCGGTGGAGGGAGCCTCGGGGCGGAGGCGTTGAGCGGTGGTGCAGGGGGAACGGTCCAAGCGGTCCGACATGTGGATAGGGCTCCGGCACTCGGTGGCCATGTGCAAAGGTAGGGCCATTGTAGCGTGCCGCTACAATGGCGGCTCTTGCCAGCCTGCGCTGGCGTCAGCGGTTGGAGTCCGGGGAGGAAGAGAGGTTCGATGCCCGAGTTGCCAGAAGTCGAAGTCACCCGGCGCGGGCTGATGCCGCATGTGGTGGGGCGCAGAATCGATCGGGTGCAGGTCCGCCATCGCGGTCTGCGCTGGCCCGTCGAGCCCGGACTGGAGACGCTGCTGGCCGGTCGCATGATCCGTCGCGTCGAGCGGCGCGGCAAGTATCTGCTGCTCGAATGCGTGCGCGAGGACGATGCGCCGCGTCCAGCCCCCGAGGCCACTGCTCATCCCGATGCCGACGCCGACCGCGACCGCGACCCCGACAGCGGCTGGCTGCTGATCCACCTCGGCATGACCGGCACGCTGCGCGTGCTGCCGCACGCTCCCGCGGCGGGCGCGCACGACCACCTCGACCTCGCGCTGTCCGGCGGGCCCGACGGGCCGGTGACGCTGCGCTTTCGCGACCCGCGCCGCTTCGGCGCGGTCGTATGGAGCCCGCTGACCGAGGCCCTGCTGCCGACGCATGTATTGCTGCGCGGTCTCGGGCTGGAACCCTTCGACGACCGCTTCGACGGCGCCTGGCTGCATCGCCATACGCGCGGGCGCACCGCCGCGATCAAGACCGTGCTGCTCGCCGGCGACATCGTCGTCGGCGTGGGCAATATCTACGCTTCCGAAAGCCTGTTTCGCGCCGGCATCCGCCCGACCACGCCGGCCGGGCGCATTTCGCTTGCCCGCTATGAACGGCTGGCAGTCGCCGTGCGCGAAACGCTGGCCCAGGCCATCGAGCGCGGCGGCAGCACCTTGCGCGACTTCGTCGGCAGCGACGGCGCCAGCGGCTACTTCCAGCTCGAATGCTTCGTCTACGACCGCACGGGCCTGCCGTGCCGGCGGTGCGCGACGCCGGTGCGGCAGATCGTGCAGGGCCAGCGCTCCACCTTCTATTGCCCGCAGTGCCAGCGCTGAAGGGGCGCGGCATCGCGGGCGGCGTTCCGATGGCTGGGCGCAACACTTGCGCCGAAAGCGCCTGGAATTCCACAAAAGGCGTTGCGAAAGCTGTATCGTTTGCGGGTTAAAAAACTGTTACAAAAAACGCTGCGCGCCGTGGCGGCGGTCATGCACGGTCCTGCGCGCCTTTGCGGGTTTCCCACCCGATGCCGAGCGAGCCGCAATGACAGCCTTCGCGAATCAATTCGAGCAGTACGGCGCCTGGAGAGCCGGCGTCCTCGAGTCCCTGGCGCAATTCCGGGCGTGGTTGCAGCAGCAGGACCTGTACGACGCCCAGGCGGACGAGCACGCCCAGCGCATCCAGAACGTGCTGCGCGGCGACCGCCTCAAGGTCGCCTTTATCGCCGAGTTCTCGCGCGGCAAGAGCGAGCTGATCAACGCGATCTTCTTCGCCGACTACGGCCGGCGCATCCTGCCGTCATCGGCCGGCCGCACGACGATGTGCCCGACCGAGCTGCGCTACGACGAGCACGAGGCGCCCTGCATTCGCCTGTTGCCGATCGAGACGCGGCTGCAGGACGCCTCCACCGCCGACTTCCTCGAGAGCGGAGCCCACTGGCAGACGGTCTCGCTCGATCCCGCCTCGCCCGACGGCATGCTCGATGCCTTCCGCCATGTCGTGGAAACCATCCGCGTCACGCCGGCGGTGGCCGAGTCGCTCGGGCTCTATCACGACGAGGACCCGGACGCGGCATCCGCCGTCGGCCCCGACGGCATGGTCGAGATCTCGCGCTGGCGCCATGCCGTCATCAATTTCCCACATCCGCTGCTGCGCCAGGGCCTGGTCATTCTCGATACGCCGGGGCTCAATGCCATCGGCACCGAACCCGAGCTGACCCTGCGGCTGATTCCCGATGCGCATGTGGTGGTGTTCGTGCTGGCGGCTGACGCGGGAGTGACCAAGAGCGACCTGAACCTGTGGCGCAGCCATGTCGCCGCGGGGCATCGCAACGGGTGCCTGGCGGTGCTGAACAAGATTGACGGCCTGTGGGACCCGCTGAAGTCCGATGACGAAACCGCGAACGAGATCGCCGGCCAGGTTTCGGCCAGTGCCCGCGTGCTGGGCATCGGCGAGGACCGCATCCATCCCGTGTCGGCACAGAAGGGGCTGGTCGCCAAGGTCATGCGCGACGACGCGCTGCTCGCGCGCAGCGGGCTGCCCGCGTTCGAGCGCGTGCTGTCCGACGAGCTGATCCCGCACCGCCGGGAGATCGTCGCCGGGCAGGTGGTGCGCAATGTCGAGGACATGGCGCGCGGCGCGCAGCAGTTGCTGCAGAGCCGGCGCCGCAGCGTCGTCGAGCAGCTGTTCGAACTGCGCGGGCTGCGCGGCAAGAACCACGCGATGGTCAAGCACATGCTGTCGCGCGTGCATGCCGAGAAGGAGGAGTTCGAGCAGAGCATCGCCAAGTTCCAGGCGCTGCGGCTCGTGTTCGGCCGCCACAGCGCCGAGATCATCAAGAGCGTGCAGCTGCGGGACGTGCGGCGCGTGATGCGCGACGCCCGCGAACAGATGAAGGAACGGTTCTTCTCGCGCGGACTGCGCGAAGAGATGGACGGCCTGTTCGCGGACCTGCAGGCGCTAGTGACCGAAGCGGACGGCAATATCTCGCAACTGCACCAGCTCACCGACAGCATGTACCGGCGCTTCAACGCCGAACACGGTTTTACGCTGCCGGCGCCGATCCAGTTCCATACCGCGCGCTACGCCGCGGAGCTGGCCGCGACGCTGCAGATCGCCCACGGCCACTTCCGCGGCATCGCCATGCTGACGCGCTCGCGGCCGCAACTCGTGCAAAGCGCGTTCGCCACGGTGGCGAGCCGCGTGCTGGAGACCTTCCGCGATCTGAACCGCGACATCGAGGTGTGGCTCAAGTCGGTGATGACGCCGCTGGAGGCGCAGGTGCGCGAGCACCAGAAGCAGTTGCGGCGGCGCCTGGATTCGATCGAGCGCATCCACGAGGCCACCGATACGCTGGAGAGCCGCATCGCGGAGCTCGAGAGCGTGCTCAACGGGCTGGACGAGCGCAGCGGGCAGATCGAGGTGCTGGCCGGACGCATCGCACGCACCGACGCCGGCGAGCGCCGCGCCGCCGCGGCCTGAGGGCCGTCCGGCCGCGGGCGTTATCATGTCGCCCGCCAGCCGCGTCGTGCGCGGTGGCGCAGAACACCACCATCCCGATGCCCCGCAAGCCCGCAGCAGCAGCCAGTCCCGTCTCCGTCCCCGCTCCCGGCGCGCCCGGCCGCCGTATCTCGCCCGATATCGCGCCCGATATCCCGCCCGATTTCGGCACGTCGCTGATCGCCTGGCAGCGCGCGCACGGTCGCCACGACCTGCCGTGGCAGAACACTCGCGATCCCTACCGCATCTGGCTGTCCGAAATCATGCTGCAGCAGACGCAGGTCGCGGCGGTGATCGAGTACTACCAGCGCTTTCTCGCCAGGCTGCCCACCGTGGCGGCGTTGGCGCAGGCACCGGCGGACGAAGTCATGGCGCTGTGGGCGGGACTCGGCTACTACTCGCGGGCGCGCAACCTGCACCGCTGCGCGAAGGTCGTCATGAGCGAGCACGGGGGCGAGTTTCCGCGCGATCCGGCGGTGCTGGTGACGCTGCCGGGCATAGGGCGCTCCACCGCCGCGGCCATCGCCGCGTTCAGCGCCGGCGTGCGTTCGCCGATCCTGGATGGCAACGTCAAGCGTGTCTTCGCGCGCTTTTTCGGCATCCACGGCCATCCCGGCGAGAAGGCGGTCGAGAACGAGATGTGGCGGCTCGCCGAAGCGGTGCTGCCGCCGGCCGGGCCGGACCAGGCCGCCGACATGGTCTCGTACACGCAGGGCCTGATGGATCTGGGCGCCACGGTCTGCTCGCGCGGCAAGCCCGCCTGCCTCGCCGATGCGTTGGCCTGCCCGTTCTCCACGGCGTGCGTGGCGCGGCGCGAGGGGCTGACGGCGGCGCTGCCGACGCCGAAGGTGCGCGCGGCCATCCCGGAGCGCAGCACCGTGATGCTGGTGATGCGCCGCGGCCGGGAGGTGCTGTTGTCGCTGCGGCCGGACTCGGGCATCTGGGGCGGCTTGTGGAGCCTTCCCGAAATGGCGGTGGGGGAGCTGCCATTCGATGCCGAGCTGGCCGAGCGCACGGCGCTGCAGCATGCGCAGCGCTTCGGCACGCCGACGGCGGCCAGCATGATCGGTGAACTGACCCATGTGTTCACGCACTTTCGCCTGCTGATCCGCGCCATCCGGGTGGAGATGACGGGCGTGGCGCTGCGCGACGAAGCCGACGGGCCGCCGCTGCGCTGGCTGTCGCTGGACGAACTCGATGCGCTGGGCACCCCGGCGCCGGTGCGCAGGCTGCTGGCGATGGAGGCGGAGTCGCGGCTGTTCTGATCGCGGTGGTGCGCCTTGCGATCAGACGATATGGTGCTGGCGCATGAACTTGTGGACGATTTCGATGCGCATGCCCGCATCGGGCAGCGCCATCAGCATCTGCTTGGCCTTCAGCGGCACGGGCAGCAGTTCGCACAGGCGGTTCGCCACCCAGCTGGGATCGTCCCACAGATAAGGCTCGGCGAAAGGCAGCTTGCCCGGCTGCTCGGCATGTACGGCTGCAACGATGCGGCGCAGCGCCGCCAGGCATTCGCCCAGCAATTCCAGCTTGCAGTCGATGACGTCCTCGGGCAGCAGTTCCACCCGTGCCACCAGCAGTCCGTTTTCCCGCGCGGTGTGTTCGAGGATGCGAAAGCGCTGCCGCCCGCGCGTCTCGATCAGCAGCACGCCGAGCTGCTCCATGTTGCAGTCGACGATCTCCGCCAGGCATCCCACCGCTTCGGGCACCGTGGGGACGCCCGCGCGCGCCACTTCCTCGCCGCTGGCGATCAGGCAGACACCGAAGGGGGAGTTCTCGCGCAGGCAGTTGCGCACCATGTCCACATAGCGCGCCTCGAACACGCGCAGCGGCAGGCGGCCGCCGGGAAACAGCACGGTCTGCAGCGGGAACAGGGGCAGGCTATCGAGCGTGGGGAGGCCGTGCTCTTCGAGGGGGGGTGCGGCAGGACCGGGGGCGGGTGTCGGCATGCGGTTCCGGCAAGGCGTTCAGCGGACGGGAAGCGTGTGCAACGGACCGTTCGCGCCCGTGGGCCGAGCCGCTTTCGCGCTTCAGCCCGCCGCCAACAGCTCCCGGTGCCTGACCAGCACATTACCATGGGCCCTGAAGTAGTTGGCAAGTCTTTCCGCGATATAGACCGAGCGGTGCTGGCCACCGGTACAGCCGATCGCCACCGTCAGATAGCTACGGTTGTCGGCGATAAAGCTGGGCAACCACTTCTCCACATACGCGCGGATATCCTCCGCCATCGCCAGCACCATCGGCTGGCTCTGCAGGAAGTCGATGACCGGCGCGTCGCGGCCGGTGAAGGGCCGCAGCGCGAGGTCGTAGTACGGATTGGGGAGCGAACGCACGTCGAACACCATGTCGGCGTCGCTCGGCACGCCGTGCTTGAAGCCGAATGACGTGAACAGCAGCGTCAGCTGCAGCGTGTCGTCCCGGATGAACTCCTTGATCCACGCGCGCAGCGTATTGGTGCGCACATTGCTGGTGTCGATCCGGTGCGCGCTTTCCGCCAGCGGGCTGAGCAGCTCGCGCTCCATCTCGATGGCCTCGATCAGCGAGGTGTCATTCAGCGCCGGGGTGGCGCTGTCCTCGTTGGCCACAGTGCGGACCGACAGCGGATGCCGGCGGCGCGTCTCCGAATAGCGCTGGACCAGCGCGTCGGTGTTCGCCGTCAGGAAAACCACGCGAAGCTGATGTTCGGCCGACAGGTTGCGCAGGATTTCCGGCAGGCGCGCGAGCGATTCGCGGCTGCGGATGTCCGTGGCGATGCCCAGATGGGTGTATCCCTCGGCGGAGAGATAGCGAACGAGCTCGGGGATGAACTGCGCGGGCAGGTTATCGACGCAGTAATAGCCCGCGTCTTCGAGCACGTTCAGTGCGACAGATTTGCCGGAGCCGGAGATGCCGGTAATGAGAAGTATCCGCATAGCGGGTCAAGCATAGCACCGCGTGATGATTGCGTCATGACAGCCCGGTGCAAGACAACGACGGAACCTGACGGTCCCGTCAGTCTGGCTAAAACCGGCAACACCGGCGGCCCCGTGGCGGGCCCGCTACTGATCGCTCAGGCCGACAGGCACTGCTTCATGAACGCCTTGCGCTCGTCGCCCTTCTTGCCGGCGGCCTCCGCGTTGCAGGTCTTCATTTTCTGCTGCTGGGGCGTGCCGGCGCTGGCGGGCTTGTTCGACAGGCATTCCTTCATGAAGGCCTTGCGCTCGTCGCCCTTCTTGTCTGCGGCCTCGGCGTTGCAGGTCTTCATCTTCTCCTGCTGCGCGGTGGGGGCCTTGGGGGCGGAGGCGGACTGGGCAAAGGCGCCCGTGGCAAACAGGGGGCAAACCAGCACACATGCGGCGATCAGCGTTTTCATCCTCGCTCTCCTGGCTATGGATTGGAGCCGGTCGCCCGACATGAGCGGTCGCGGCCGGGGCAGGTGCCCTTGCAGCACAAAACGCCGAAATCGCCAGTCGGGTTGACCGGCGACGTCAACGCGCGCCGGAAATCACAGCAGGCGGCCCTGGCCGCGCGACACCGCGTCGGCCTGCATCGCGGCGCGCTGGCGGTCCATGAAGTCGCGCAGCGTATCGATGCCGCGCAGGCGCAGGATGGTGTTGCGCACGGCGGCCTCGACCAGCACGGCCAAGTTGCGGCCGGCCGCCACCTGGATCTTCACCATGTGGATGGGCAGGCCAAGCACGTCGAGGTATTGGGAATCCAGCGGCAGGCGTTCGAACTCGCCGTCGTTGCGCCGGACCAGTTGCACCACCAGCTTGATCTTCATCTTCCGGCGTACCGCCGTTTCCCCGAAGATGGTTTTGATGTCCAGCAGGCCCAGGCCCCGCACTTCCAGCAGGTTCTGCAGCAGCGGCGGACAGCGGCCCTCGACGAAATCGGGCCCGAGCCGCACGAAGTCGACCGCGTCGTCGGCCACCAGGCCATGGCCGCGGGAGATCAGTTCGAGGCCCAGTTCGCTCTTGCCCAGGCCCGACTCGCCCATGATCAGCACGCCCATGCCCAGGATGTCGAGAAAGACGCCGTGCATGGTCACCCGAGGGGCGGAGATGCGCGACAGGTACAGGCGCAGGTGGTCGATCACCGCGGCCGACGAAACAGGCGTGGTGAACAGCGGCGTGGAGGAGCGCGTGCAGCGCAGTTCCAGGTCCGGCGGCGGCTCCATGCCGTCGGCGATGACGAGGAACGGCGGCTCGAGCAGGATCAGCTCGCCCATCTGCCGCTTGCGCGTCTCGTCGTCCAGCCGCTGGTAGTACGTGATTTCGGGTTTGCCCAGAACCTGGATCCGGTTCGGGTGGATCAGGTTCAAGTGCCCGACCAGGTCCGCCGCGGATGTCGCTTCCCGGGCGAACTCCAGGTCGAAGGCGCGATCGGCGCCTTCCAGCCCGGCGACCCAGGAAAGCTTGAGGTCGGCTGCGTTGTCGTCGAAGATCGACTGGGAGGAGACGCCGGTGAGTTCCATGCGGGGGGACGTGAAGGGCGGTGCCTAGGCCGCGCGGCGGCTTGCCGCGGCGGCGCGCACTCGGGTCAGGGATGCCATTCGACCAGCAGCTGGTGAACGGAGTCGGGCGTGGGCAGGGAGGCCAGGCCGTCGCGCATCTCGCGGTCCGACAGCAGCTGGGCGATTTCGGAGAGGATCTCGAGATGCTGCTGCGTGGCCTGTTCCGGCACCAGCAGGAAGATCAGCAGCGAGACCGGCTTGCCATCGGGCGACTCGAACGGGATGGGCTCCCCCAGGCGCATGAAGGCGGCCAGCGGCTGCTTCAGCCCCTTGATGCGGCCATGCGGAATCGCAACGCCGGCCCCGAGCCCGGTCGAGCCCAGCGACTCGCGCGCGAACAGGTTGTCCGTCACGACGGCGCGGGCCACCGCATGGTTGTTCTCGAACAGCAGCCCTGCCTGTTCGAACACGCGCTTTTTGCTGGTGACGCTGACGTCGAGGACGATGTTGCCGGGGGGCAGCAGTTTAGCCAAACGATTCATGTGAGGTGCACAGGATCCTAGTATTCGGGCGAGGCGCCTGCCGTTCCAGACGCCGGGGATTCCAGCGAGCCGTCTCGGCGGCCGTCCGGGGCAGCCCGCGAGGGCAACCTGGTTACCCAGCGTGCGGCACATTATAGAGCAGCGGCGCCGGCGGGTTGTGCAACGCAATAGGGCCCGGCCCCTGGTGTGGCGGCCGGCGGCAGTGCTATGCACTCCATATGTATTGCGCAGCATACACCTTTGGGCGCCCGCAGCGAAATCCCTGATTTCCCGCCGTTACGGCACCGCGGGCACAAAAAAGCCGCGCACCTCGCGCGGCTGTTTCGGTTGCATCGCTGTAACAGGCGGGTCTGCGCTGCGCAGCGCGCCCGCCGTCGGACGGCTATTGCTGCTGTAGCTGGGCGGCCGCCATGTGGTACTTGACGGCCTCGCGGTCGTGGCTCTGGACCTTGTCCTTGTAGCGGATCACCTGGCGGTCGAGCTTGTCGACCAGCATATCGATCGCCGCGTACAGGTCTTCGTGATGTGCCTCGACGAAAACGTCCTTGCCCTTCATGTGCAGATTGATTTCAGCGCGCTGACGCTTGTCCTTTTCCTTTTGGTTGTCCACGGATAGCAAGACGCTGACGCCAATCACTTGGTCGAAATGCCTGACGATTCGTTCCAGTTTCGTTTCCACGTACTCACGCAGCGGGGGCGTGATGTCAAGGTGGTGTCCACTGATCTTGAAGTTCATAGCGCTTCTCCTTCTGAAAGAGTCGCACCAGGCAGGCGATGCGACTCGGCTACAAAGACTTACGAAGATTAACGGCGGGGATTTTCAAAGCTTCACGGTATTTGGCGACGGTGCGGCGCGCCACGACAAAGCCCTGTTCCCCGAGCAGTTCGGCAATCCGGCTGTCGGATAGGGGATTCCTGGGGTCTTCGGCTCCTATCAATTGCTTGATCAGCGCGCGGATTGCCGTTGATGATGCGGCGCCCCCGGTTTCGGTGGATACATGGCTGCCGAAGAAATACTTCAGCTCGAAAGTCCCCATTGGGGTGGCCATGTACTTGTTGGTGGTGACACGTGAAATCGTGGATTCGTGTAAACCCAGTGTATCGGCTATCTCCCTCAAAACCAAGGGGCGCATGGCAATTTCACCGTGCGTGAAGAAGTTCCGCTGGCGCTCCACAATCGCCTGTGCAACGCGCAAAATCGTGTCGAAGCGCTGCTGGATATTCTTGATCAACCAGCGCGCTTCCTGCAGTTTCTGCTGCAATCCCGCCGCTCCCGCGTCGCCTTTTGCACCGCGCAAAATCTGCGCATACATATCGTTGATACGTAGCCGCGGCATCACATCGGGATTGAGTTGGGCGACCCAGCTGCTGCCGCTCTTGCGAACGAAGACATCCGGTACTACGAAGTCGGCCTGCGGCCGGCTGTATGCGTGTCCCGGGTAGGGCGCGAGGGAGCGGATCAGTTCGTGCGCGCCCTTCAGCGCCACCTCGTCCACCTGCAGCGCCTTCTTCAGCCGCGTGTAGTCGCGGGCGGCCAGCAGGTCCAGATGATGAGTGACGATTGTCAGCGCCAGTTCGCGCTGCGGGTGGGTCAACCGGCGCAGTTGCAGAGACAGGCATTCGGCGGCATTCCGAGCGGCCACGCCGGGCGGGTCGAAGCTTTGCAGCAGCGTCAGCACCGCGTGCAGTTCGTCGACGTCGAATTCCAGCTCCTCCGGCAGCTCGTCGCGGATCTCCTCCAGCGAGGCACTGAGGTAGCCGTCGTCGTCGAGCGATTCGATCAGGAAGATCGCCAGGCCCTTGTCGCGCATGGTGATCTTCAGCGGGGCGAGCTGGCCCATCAGGTGTTCGCGCAGCGTCGGTTCGGCGTCGCGCAGCTGCATGGGCGTCTTGTCGTCGTCGTCGCCCTGCGGGCGGCGGGCGAAGTCGTCCAGGCTCCAGTCGCTGCCGTAGTCGTCGCTGCCGCTGTCCGCATAGCCGTCTTCGCCGTCGGAGGCGGAATCGGCGCGGCTTTCGCCATTGCTGGCGGTTTCGGCGGGCGCGGCGGGCGTGGTCTGTACGTTGACCGAGCCGTCAGCCGCCACGCGCAGGGGGCTGTCGATCCAGTCGTTTTCGCGTTCGAGCAGCGGATTCTCGGTCAGGGCCTGTTCGACTTCCTGCTGCAGTTCGAGCGTGGAGAGCTGCAGCAGCCGGATGGACTGCTGCAGTTGTGGTGTGAGGGCAAGATGCTGGGATAGACGAAGCTGTAGCGACGGTTTCATGCGGCCTATTTTATGCCCAACTTTCGCCGCGATGGAACGGAAATTGCTATCGCCGTAGGGGCCTTGATCGCATCACGGTGCCAGCATGCGAAGTCGGCGCCTCATGAAGCGCCCTTTGGCCCGCCCTCGGCCTCGTGGGCCATTACATCCGGAAGTTTTCGCCCAGATAGACGCGGCGCACCGATTCGTCGGCAATGATTTCCTCCGGCCGGCCGGCGGCCAGCACGGCGCCTTCGCTGATGATGTACGCGTGGTCGCAGATGCCCAGCGTCTCGCGCACGTTGTGGTCGGTGATCAGCACGCCGATATTGCGCGCCTTCAGGAAGCTGACGATCCGCTGGATTTCGCCCACCGCGATGGGATCGACGCCGGCGAACGGCTCGTCGAGCAGGATGAAGCGCGGCGACGAGGCCAGCGCGCGCGCGATCTCGACCCGGCGACGCTCGCCGCCCGACAGCGACAGGGCAGGGTTGTTGCGCAGGTGGGCGATCTGCAGGTCGTCCAGCAGGCCATCGAGCCGGCGGTCGATCTCGGCGCGCGGCAGCGGCTTGTCGTTCTCGCGCTGCAGTTCCAGCACGGCGCGGATGTTCTGCTCGACATTCAGCTTGCGGAAGACCGACGCTTCCTGCGGCAGGTAGGACAGGCCCATGCGCGCGCGCTCGTGGATCGCCAGCCCGCTGATGTGCTTGTCGTCGAGCACGATGTCGCCTTCGTCCAGCGCGACCAGGCCCACGATCATGTAGAACGACGTGGTCTTGCCGGCGCCGTTGGGACCGAGCAGACCCACCACCTCGCCACTCTTGACGTCGAGCGACACGTCCTTGACCACGGTGCGCGAGCCATAGCGCTTCTTCAGATGGCGCACCACCAGCGTGCTGCTGTCGGTCAGGGTCGGCGTCCGCGCGGCGGCGGCATCGGTATCGGCTACGGTTTCGGCAACGGTCATGGAGCGGTAAATCCTTGGGGGCCGGACGGCCGTTGGGTTCAGGGCTTGGCGGGCGGGGGCGACGACTTCAGCTCGATCGGGCTGCCGCCGCCATCGGCGCCGGCCTGGTTCTGGCGGGGCGACAGCACCGCGCGCACGCGGCCGGACGGGCTGCCCGCGGTCGCGTTGCCGCCGCCGCCCGTGGCCGTGTAGAACTCGTTGCGGCTGTCGTAGGTCAGCACCGCGCCGCGGATCTCGTCGGCCACCTTGGCGCCCTCGAGCCGGACCATGCGCGCATTGCCGATCAGCTTGGCGATTTCCTGCTTGCCGTTGTACTCGATACGGTCGCCCCAGCCGTCGATGTACTCGTCGACGTTGTCGCGCTTCTGCCGGATGTAGGCCTGCCGGCCCGCCTTGGCGGTGGCCACCGCGTACTGGTAACCCTCGGGGTCGGTGCGCACTTCGGCGGCATCCGACTTCAGCACCATGGTGCCCTTGGTCAGGACCACGTTGCCGGTCAGCGTGTAGATCTGCTTGACGTCGTCGTAGCTGGCATTGTCGGCCTCCAGAACGAGCGGCTTGTCGCGGTCCGCGCGCTCGGCCTGGGCCGGTGCGGAAAGCGTCAGGCCGGTCGCGGCGGCGAGCGCGAACAGCGCGGCCACGGCAATGCGACGGGACGATGTCGTCAGGGATAGGGTCATGGTGACGTGATGGAAGGTGGCGGCAAGCCGGACGGGCCGCGCACGTATTCAGATTGTTATGGCTTCCCGGCGCCTTCGGCGCGCGGCGCCATCACGATGGTGCCCCGCACGTTGCCCAGCAATTGTACTTCCCGGGTGACGTTGTTGAAGACCAGCCCGTTGGCGTTCATGACGGAAGGCCCACGCGTGAGCTCGACCGGCTTGTCGGTCTTGACGATGTCCTCGTTGATCAGCACCCGGAAATACTCGGACGCCGCGGTCATCTTGGGGTCCTGCTTGGGGTCGGCCCCTGCGCTGCGCACCACCAGGGCGTTGCCGAACAGGTCGATCACCGACGCCTCGGCGTTCATGCGGCCGAGGTCGGCGTGGCCGGTCACGGGCGGGCGCTCGGCTTCGAAGGCACGCATCGCCGGCTTGGTCACCTCGTAGGTCTCGTCGTCCTCGAAGTGCACCATGCGGTCGCCGGTGAAGCGCATCTTGGTGCTGCCGTCCTCGGCCAGCTCGGTCGCCGAGAAGCGCTCCATGTAGTAGTCCGGCTCGTGCTTCTTGACGCGCGGGCCGGTGTCTTCCTCGCGCGGCGAGTTCACCTGCACGAGCCAGAACGTGCTGCCGGCCACCAGCGCCATCAGCAGCAGCGGCATCAGGCGCAGCACGAGCCGGGTCAGGGAGGGCATCAGATCGCGCATGGCGGCATCGGCCCGTCAGATGACCTTGGCACGCGTCAGGTCGTGGATATGCAGCGCGCCGACCAGGCGCCGGTCGGCGTCCACCACCAGCAGCTGATTGATACGGTTGGCTTCCATCACCTGCACCGCCTCGACCGCCAGCTGGTCGGGCCCGATGGTGAACGGGTTCTGGTGCATCACGTCGCCGATCGGCACGGTCTTCCAGTCGCGTGGCGTCTCCAGCAGGCGGCGCAGGTCGCCATCGGTAAACACGCCGACCGCGCGGCCGTCGGCGTCCACTACCGCGGTCATGGCCATGCCCTTGCGGGTGATTTCCATCAGCGCCTGGGCAAGCGGGGTGTTCTCGCGCACTTCGGGCACCGCATTGCCGCTGCGCATGACGTCGCGCACATGGGTCAGCAGCTTGCGGCCGAGCGCGCCGCCGGGATGCGAGCGCGCGAAGTCTTCCTCGCCGAAGCCGCGGGCGTCCAGCACGGCGACGGCCAGCGCGTCGCCCAGCGCGAGCGCGGCCGTGGTGCTGGCCGTGGGCGCGAGGTTCAGCGGGCAGGCTTCCATCTCGACCCAGGCGTCCAGGTGGGCGTCGGAGAGCTGGGCGAGGTTGGAGGCGGGATTGCCGGTGACCGAGATCAGCTTGGCGCCGATGCGCTTGACGATCGGAATGATCGACAGCAGTTCGGCGGTCTCGCCGGAATTGGAGAACGCGATGACGACGTCGTCGCGCGTGACCATGCCGAGGTCCCCGTGGCTGGCCTCGGCCGGGTGTACGAAGAAGGAGGGGGAGCCGGTGGAAGCCAGCGTGGCGGCCACCTTGCGGGCGATATGGCCGGACTTGCCGATGCCAGAGACGACCACGCGGCCGGTGCATTCGAGCACGAGCTGGACCGCGCGGGAGAAGTCCGGGGTCAGGCGGGCGGACAGGGCCGCGACCGCGTCCGCTTCGATCTTCAGGGTATGGCGGGCAAGCTCAAGTGCTCTATCCGCATTGAAATTAGCTATCATGGCGTCGAAGTATACCCAAGAATGCGATGGCGCCCGGGCCCGTCCGGCCGATCTTCGCGCGCCGCGTCGCGGCGGCGGGACCGTCCGACCCGGGCGCTCCGCCGACGGCCGGCTAAATCACTGCCCGCCGATGCATTCTCCGCTGGATCTGACCCTGGTTCTGCTCACCGCCGGCGTGCTCGGCGTGGTGGCGTTCCGCATGCTGCAACTGCCGCCGGTGCTCGGTTACCTTGCCGTCGGCATCCTCATCGGCCCCCATGCGCTGGGGATGGCCAGCGATACCGCCCAGACCAAATACCTCGCCGAATTCGGCGTTGTGTTTCTGATGTTCTCCATCGGCCTGGAGTTCAGTCTGGCGAAGCTGCGGGGCATGAAACGCCTCGTGTTCGGCCTGGGCGGCATGCAGGTGGCGCTGTGCATCGTGGCGGTGCTGCCGGCCAGCCTCGCGCTGCAGTGGCTGTTTCCGCTGTCGTGGCAGGCGTCGATTGCCCTGGGCGGCGCGCTGGCCATGTCCTCCACGGCCATCGTCTCGAAGATGCTCTCGGAGCGCGTCGAGCTGGAGACGGAGCATGGCCGCAACATCCTCGGGGTGCTGCTGTTCCAGGATCTGGCGGTGGTGCCGCTGCTGATCGTGATCCCGGCGCTGTCGCGCGATCCCGGCGACCTGCCGATGGCGCTGTCGCTGGCGATCCTGAAGATCGCCGTGGCGCTGACCCTGATCTTCTTTGTCGGCAAGCGGCTGATGAGCCGCTGGTTCCATGTGGTGGCCGCCCGCCGCTCGCAGGAACTGTTCATGCTGAACCTGCTGCTGGTGACGCTGGGCATGGCCGCGTTGACCGAGCGGCTCGGGTTGTCGATGGCGCTTGGCGCCTTCCTGGCCGGCATGCTGATCTCCGAGACCCCGTACCGCCACCAGGTGGAAGAGGACATCAAGCCCTTCCGCGACGTGCTGCTGGGCCTGTTCTTCGTCACCATCGGCATGCTGCTCAATATCCGCGTGGTGCTCGATCACCTCGGGCTGGTATTGCTGCTGCTGGTGGTTCCCATCCTCTTCAAGTTCGTGCTGATCGCCGCGCTGGCGCGGCTGTTCGGCTCGCGCCAGGGGGTGGCCATCCGCACCGGGCTCGGGCTGGCGCAGGCGGGCGAATTCGGGTTCGTGCTGCTCGCACAGATCGACGGCCTGAATCTGGTCGATCCGGTGCTCAGCCAGGTGATCCTGGCGGCGATGCTGCTATCGATGCTGATCGCCCCGTTCCTGATCCAGTACAGCGAATCCATCGCGCTGCGCTTCGCCGCCAACGAGTGGCTGATGCAGTCGCTGAACATGACGCGCATCGCGGCGCAAAGCCTGCAGACGGAGAAGCACGCCATCATCTGCGGCTATGGCCGCAGCGGCCAGAACCTGGCCCATATGCTGGAGCGCGAGGGCATCAACTATGTCGCGCTGGACCTGGACCCGGACCGGGTCCGGGAGGCGGCTGCCGCGGGCGACACCGTGGTCTACGGCGACGCGGGACGGCGGGAGGCCCTGATCGCCGCCGGCATCCACCGCGCCGCCGCGGTGATCGTCACCTACGCGAATACGCCGTCCGCCGTGCGGGTGCTGCACCACGTGCACGAACTGGAACCGTCCCTCCCGGTGATCGTGCGCACCGTGGACGACTCCGAACTCGAGATACTGCAGCGCGCCGGCGCCACCGAGGTGGTGCCCGAAATCATCGAAGGCAGCCTGATGCTGGCCTCGCATGCGATGGTGCTGCTCGGCGTGCCGATGCGGCGCGTGGTGCGCAAGGTGCAGGAGGCGCGCGATGCCCGCTACAGCCTCCTGCGCGGCTATTTCCACGGCCGCGACGATGACGACGACATGGTGGAGCGCGACTCGGTGCGGCTGCACTCGGTGTCGCTCGATGCCGGTGCCACAGCGGTGGGCCGGCGGCTCGGCGCGCTGGGCCTGGACCGCATCGGTGTCGAGGTGACCGCGGTGCGGCGTCGCGGCATCCGCGCCTTCGACCCCCAACCGGAAACCGTGCTGGAGCCCAACGACATCGTGGTGCTGCGCGGCACGCCCGAGGCGCTGGAGGCCGCCGAGGCCCGCATGACGCACGGATGACGCACGGATGACGCACGGATGACGCACGGATGACGCACGGATGACGGCGCGGCGCGACCCGCCGGCTTCATCGGCGGCGCGCGCTGCGGTATGGTTACGGGTCGCCCGCCGATTTCCGGCGGGCCGCGTCACTCCGACTTTTCCTATGCCGAACACATCGATCCAGTCGCCCCCGTTGGGCGACGTGACCCACTACCTGCGCGACCGCATCCGTACCGTGCCCGACTGGCCGCAGGCGGGCGTCATGTTCCGCGACATCACGCCGCTGCTGCAGGACCCCAAGACGCTGCGCGTGCTGATCGACGTGTTCGTGCACCGCTACATGGGGGCGAAGCTGGACGTGGTGGCGGGCATCGATGCGCGCGGCTTCATCCTGGGCGCCATCGTGGCCTACGAGCTGAACCTGGGATTCGTGCCCATCCGCAAGAAGGGCAAGCTGCCGTTCCAGACGGTGGCCGAGGAGTACGAGCTCGAGTATGGCAGCGCCACCGTCGAGATCCACGCCGACGCCTGCAAGCCCGGCGACCGCGTGCTGCTGGTGGACGACCTGATCGCCACCGGCGGCACCATGATGGCCGGCCGCCGGCTGCTCGAGCGCCTGGGCGCCACGGTGGTGGAGGGCGCGGCGATCGTGGACCTGCCGGAACTGGGCGGCTCGCGCCATCTGCTCGACAGCGGCCTGCCGCTGTTTACCGTCTGCAAGTTCGACGGCCACTGAGTTCCCGGCGAGGCCTCGCCGCCGCCGCTCTGTTGCCGGCGCGCACATGCGCACGGCCCTCACTGCCGTGCAGCGTTGCCCGCTTCGGCCCGGGCGGCGCATAATGCCCCATCAATCAAACAAAACGACCGGGCGGGCAGCGGCTCTCCCGCGGCATCGGGAGGCCTGCCAGCCATCGTGACCCGACGACCGCCACGGCTGCCGCCTTGCTGCACCGCCCCGGGTAGATAAGGCCTACGATGGGCGTTCTTCTTCACCTCCTTTCCGGAGTGGCCCTGCTGGTATGGGGCACCAATATCGTCAAGGTCGGGATTCTGCGTGTCTACGGCGCCAATCTGCGCCATGTGCTCTCGGCCAGCGTCGCCAACCGCTTTACCGCCTTTCTCGCCGGCCTGGGGGTGACGGGGCTCGTGCAGAGCAGCAACGCCACCGCGGTGATCGTCAGCTCCTTCGTGGGGCAGGGCCTGATCGCCGTCGCGCCGGCGCTGGCCATCATGCTGGGCGCGAACGTCGGCACCGCGGTGATGGTCCAGGTCTTCTCGCTCGATCTGTCGTGGCTGTCGCCGTTGCTGATCTTCATCGGCGTGATCCTCCATCTGTCCAAGAAGGGCAGCAAGCCGGGGCATGTGGGCCGGGTGCTGATCGGACTGGGACTGATCACGCTGGCGCTGGAGCTGATCTCCAATGCCACGCGGCCGGTGGTCGAGGCGGCCGGGGTCAAGGTGCTGTTCGCGAGCCTGACCGGCGATACCGCGCTGGACATGCTGGTGGGCGCGCTGCTGACGCTGCTGTGCTATTCGAGCCTGGCCGTGGTGCTGTTCTGCGGGGCGCTGGCCGCCGCAGGCGTGGTGTCCCTGCACGTGGCGCTGGCGCTGGTGGTCGGCGCCAACCTGGGGTCCGGCGTGTCGGCGCTGTTGACTACGTCGGGGGCGAACCAGCCCGGCAAGCGCGTGACGATGGGCAATCTGCTGTCGCGGCTGCTCGGTTGCGTGGTGGCGCTGCCGCTGCTGGGGCAGGCCGAGCAGCTGCTGAGCATGGTCGATGCCGACCCGCAGCGGCTGGTGGTCAATTTCCACCTGCTGTTCAACGTGGTCCTCGCGGTCGCGCTGCTCGGCTTCACCTCGCCGCTGGCGCGCCTGTGCGAGACCCTGCTGCCCGGGCGCAATACCGGCGAGAGCCAGGTCACGCCGCGCTACCTGGACCCGGCCGCGCTGTCGTCGCCCACCGTCGCGCTGGCCAATGCCGCCCGCGAGGTGCTGCGCATCGGCGACCGGGTCGAACAGATGCTGGACAACCTGCTGCGGGTGCTGCGCACCAACGACGCCAAGCTTGCCGCGGCCACCTGCCGCATCGACGACGAGGTCGACGACCTCTACACCGCGATCAAGCTCTATCTGACGCGCATCAGCGTGGAGGCGCTGGACGAGCGGGATGGCCGCCGCTGGACCGAGATCATCTCGCTGACCGTGAACCTCGAGCACGCGGGCGACATCATCGAGCGCATCCTGCTGGACGCGCGCGACAAGAAGATCGCGCACAACCTGCAGTTTTCCGAGGCCGGCATGCAGGAGATCACGGAGATGCATGCGCGTCTGGTGGCCAATCTGCGGCTGGGCCTGTCGGTCTTCCTGAACGGCGACCTGAAGAGCGCGCAGCTGCTGATGGGGGAGAAAGCCAATTTCCGCGAGCTGGAGCGCAGGTATTCGCACAGCCACCTGCAGCGCGTTGCCACGCAGACCGCCGAAAGCATAGAGACCAGCTCCCTGCATCTGGACGTGATCAGCGACCTGAAGCGCCTGAACTCGCTGTTCTGCGCGACTTCGTACCCGGTGCTGGAAGAGGCCGGCGTGCTCAACCGCAGCCGCATGAAAGACGACGCGGCCGCGCCGATCGCCTCGGTGCCGTCGACGCAGGCGCGCTGACACCCGCGCCGGAGCGCACCGGCGCGGCGGCATTGCGCCGGCCGCGCCCGCGGTTCCCTTGCCGGGAAGGTTTTACTTGCGTTTGAGCAGCGGCGCCAGGTACTTGCCGGTAAAGCTGGCCTTGCTGCGCGCGACGTCCTCGGGCGTGCCCCTGGCGATGATCTGGCCGCCGCCCGCGCCGCCCTCGGGACCCAGGTCCAGCAGCCAGTCGGCGGTCTTGATCACATCCAGGTTGTGTTCGATGATGACCACGGTATTGCCCTGGTCGCGCAGCTTGTGGATGACCTTGAGCAGCAGTTCGATATCGTGGAAGTGCAGGCCGGTGGTGGGCTCGTCCAGGATATAGAGCGTGCGCCCCGTATCGCGCTTGGACAGCTCCAGCGACAGCTTGACGCGCTGCGCCTCGCCGCCGGACAGCGTGGTCGCCGACTGCCCCAGCCGGATATAGCCGAGGCCCACGTCGAGCAGGGTTTGCAGCTTGCGCCGCACCACCGGCACCGCGCTGAAGAACTCGTGCGCCTGCTCCACCGTCAGGTCCAGCACCTCGGAAATGCTCTTGCCCTTGTACAGCACCTCCAGCGTCTCGCGGTTGTAGCGCCTCCCGTGGCAGACGTCGCAAGGCACGTACACGTCCGGCAGGAAGTGCATTTCCACCTTGATCACGCCGTCGCCCTGGCACGCCTCGCAGCGGCCGCCCTTGACGTTGAACGAGAAGCGGCCGGGATCGTAGCCGCGCTCCTTGGCCGCGGGCACGCCGGAGAACAGCTCGCGGATCGGCGTGAACAGGCCGGTGTAGGTCGCGGGGTTCGAGCGCGGCGTGCGCCCGATCGGACTCTGGTCGACGTTGATGACCTTGTCGAAGTGCTCCAGCCCGTCGATGCGCTCGTGCTCGGCCGGCTCCGGGGTCGAGCCGTACAGGTGGCGCGCCACCGCGTGGTACAGGGTGTCGTTGATCAGCGTGGACTTGCCCGAGCCCGAGACGCCCGTGATGCAGGTCAGCAGGCCCACCGGGATGTCCGCGCTGACGTTCTTCAGGTTGTTGCCGCGCGCGTCGATGATGCGCAGCATGCGTTCCTCGTCGGGCGGGGTGCGCTTGGCCGGCACCTCGATGCGCCGGTGGCCCGACAGGTACTGGCCGGTGAGCGAGGTCGCCGACTCCAGGATTTCCTCGGGCGTGCCCTCGGCGACGATCATGCCGCCATGCACGCCCGCGCCCGGGCCGATGTCGACGACGTAGTCGCTGGCTCGGATCATGTCCTCGTCGTGCTCCACCACCAGCACCGAATTGCCGATATCGCGCAGGTGCTTGAGCGTGCCGATCAGGCGGTCGTTGTCGCGCTGGTGCAGGCCGATGGACGGTTCGTCCAGCACATACATCACGCCGGTCAGGCCGGAGCCGATCTGCGAGGCGAGCCGGATGCGCTGCGCCTCGCCGCCCGACAGCGTGTCGGCGCTGCGCTCCAGCGACAGGTAGTCCAGCCCCACGTTGTTCAGGAAGTTCAGCCGCGCGGTGATCTCCTTGACGATCTTGTCGGCGATCTCGCGCTTGGCGCCGTGCATGTCCAGCGTGAGGAACCAGGTCAGCGCGTCGCGCAGCGGCCAGCCGTTGATTTCGTAGATCGCGCGCGCCTGCTCGTTCTCGCCCACCTTGACGTGGCGCGCCTCGGTACGCAGCCGGGTGCCCTCGCAGGCGGGGCAGGGCTGGTTGTTCTGGTACTTGGCCAGCTCCTCGCGCACCGCGATGGAGTCCGTCTCGCGGTAGCGCCGCTCCAGGTTGGGGATGATCCCTTCGAACGCATGCTCGCGCACCGTGGTGCGGCCGCGCTCGTTCATGTAGGTAAACGGGATCTCCTGCTCTCCGGAGCCGTGCAGCACCACCTTCTGGACCTCGGGCGGCAGGTCTTCGAAGGCGGTGTCCAGGTCGAACCCGTAGAACGCGCCCAGGCTCTGCAGCATCTGGAAGTAGAACTGGTTGCGCCGGTCCCAGCCCTTGATCGCGCCCGAGGCGAGCGACAGGTTGCCGAAGGCCACCACCCGCTTCGGATCGAAGAAGGTGATCTGGCCCAGGCCGTCGCAGCTGGGGCATGCACCCATGGGATTGTTGAACGAGAACAGCCGCGGCTCGAGCTCGGCCAGCGAGTACGAGCAGATCGGGCAGGCGAACTTGGAGCTGAACAGGTGCTGCCGGTCGGTATCCATCTCCAGCGCGATAGCGCGGCCATCGGCCAGCCGCAGCGCGGTCTCGAAGGATTCGGCCAGGCGCTGCTTGATGTCGGGGCGGACCTTGATGCGGTCCACCACCACGTCGATGGTGTGTTTCTCGGTCTTCTTCAGCTTGGGCAGCGCGTCGACCTCGTACACCTTGGCCGGCGCCTCGTGGGCGGTGCCGCCGCCGGAGCGGATGCGAAAGCGCACGAAGCCCTGCGCCTGCATCGAGTCGAACAGGTCGGAATGCTCGCCCTTGCGGTCGGCCACCACCGGCGCGAGGATCATCAGCTTGGTGTCTTCGGGCAGCGCCAGCACGGCGTCGACCATCTGGGACACGCTCTGCGCCTCCAGCGGCTGGTGGTGGTTGGGGCAATACGGCGTGCCCGCGCGGGCGAACAGAAGGCGCAGGTAGTCGTGGATCTCCGTCACGGTGCCGACGGTGGAGCGCGGGTTGTGGCTGGTGGCCTTCTGCTCGATGGAGATCGCGGGCGACAGACCCTCGATCAGGTCCACGTCGGGCTTTTCCATCAGCTGCAGGAACTGGCGGGCGTAGGCCGACAGCGATTCCACGTAGCGGCGCTGGCCTTCCGCGTACAGCGTGTCGAAGGCCAGCGACGACTTGCCCGAGCCGGACAGCCCGGTGATCACGATCAGCTTGTTGCGGGGCAGATCGAGGTTGATGTTCTTCAGGTTGTGGGTGCGGGCCCCACGAATTCTTATTTCTTCCATATACCGAGGTGTCTTAGCCAGGCGGGGCCGCCAGTCAGGTCGACAGGCCGGTCTCACGGATCGTCAAGCAGGAAGCGCGCCGAAGCGGCGAATGACAGGCGGGACGGCGAGGGGCCAGGACGCGGGCCGGATTGCCCCGCGCCAGCGCCGCAAACTCCACGTCGCTTCCCGCAAGTCCGGCGCCGGGCGCCAGAAGCAAACCTGCTAATATACCGAACTTCGGTTTCCGGGGTGGTCCGGCTCCCAGACCGGGTGCCAGGGAGCCGCTCGAAGGCCCGCCGCAAGGGCGACCACTACGGCGCTTGCCCGCGGCCTGCCGGCGCGACGATGGATCGGCGCGATGCCGGCGCTCCAGGACGCTGACGGGCGCGGCGAAGGGCGCGCAGCCCTGCCGGCCGCGACGCCGCCGGCGCCATCTTCCCAACGCAGTTCCACGACCGTTCCAAGTCCGCTCCCTCGACCGTTTCCACGCCCGCAATGCCGTCGACCCAGTCTTCTTCCCCAGGTGCGGCCGCCGCAGACGCGGTCGGCGCGGCCGAGGCCCAGGCCAGTACGGAACGCGAACGCATGACCCGCACCGAGATCCGCGCCAGCGTCTCGCTCGCCAGCATCTTCGCGCTGCGCATGCTTGGCCTGTTCCTGATCCTGCCGGTCTTCGCCGAATACGCGCGCGGCCTGCCGGACGGGCATGACGCCCAGCGCGTGGGCCTGGCCATGGGCATCTACGGGCTGATGCAGGCCTTTCTCCATATTCCGCTCGGCTGGCTGTCGGACCGCATCGGCCGCAAGCCGGTGATGGTGGGCGGGCTGCTGCTGTTCGTCGCCGGCGGCCTCGTCGCCGCCTTCTCCGACACGCTGACCGGCATCATCGCGGGCCGCGCGCTGCAGGGCACGGGCGCCATCTCGGCCGCCATCACCGCCTGCATCGCCGATCTCACCCGCGAGCGCCATCGCACCAAGGCGATGGCCATGGTGGGCGGCAGCATCGGGCTGACGTTCGCGCTGTCGCTGGTGATCGCCTCGCCGCTGATGCATGCGATCGGCATGTCGGGCATCTTCACGCTGATGTCGGTGCTCGGCGTGGTGGCCATCGGCGTGACGCTGTTCCTCGTCCCGACGCCGCCGGCCCCGCATCCGGTGCGGCTGCCGTTCCGCCACGTGCTGCTGAACGCGGACCTGGCGCGCATGAACGTGGGCGTGCTGGCCCTGCATGCCTCGCAGGTGGCGATGTTCATGGTGGTGCCCGGCATGCTCGCCGACGCCGGCATGCCGCTGGATGCGCATTGGAAGGTCTACCTGCCGGTGGTGCTGGTTTCCTTCGTGCTGATGCTGGCGCCCATGATGGCGGCCGAGCGCTACGGCAAGATCCGCCCGGTCCTGCTCGGTGCCGTCGCGTTGATGACCGCGGTGCAGCTGCTGTTCGCGGTGGTGCACGGCCTGTGGGCCATTGCCGGGGTGCTGCTGCTGTTCTTTGTCGCCTTCAACGTGCTGGAGGCCATGCAGCCCTCGCTGGTGTCGCGCTACGCCGCCTCGGCGCGCGGCGCGGCGCTCGGCGTCTACAACACCACGCAGGCGCTCGGCCTGTTCCTGGGGGGCGCCGCGGGCGGCTGGCTGCTGCAGCATCAGGGTCGCGCCGCGGTGTTCGTGGGGTGCGCCGGCGCGCTGTTCCTCTGGCTTATAATCGCGTGGAACATGAAGGCGCCGCCGGCCCGCGGTCACGACAGTGCCCCGGCCACGGCAGCAACGTCGGCCACGACCGGCTAACCGGAACCACCCGGCAGCCCCCGCACCGATCCCCCATCAGCCGCCCGGCGTTCCATGCCGGGCGCATCCAGTCAAAGCATCACCGCGCCGCTAACGGTAGAGGGCGTGGTCCACGGAGAATACGCATGGCATCAGTGAACAAAGTCATCCTCGTCGGCAATCTCGGCGCGGATCCCGAAACCCGCTCCATGCCCAGCGGCGATGCCGTGACCAATATCCGCCTGGCGACCACCGATCGCTACAAGGACAAGCAGAGCGGCGAGATGAAGGAGCTGACCGAGTGGCACCGGATCGCCTTCTTCGGCAAGCTCGCCGAGATCGCCGGCCAGTATCTGCGCAAGGGCTCGCAGGTCTATATCGAAGGCCGTATCCGTACCCGCAAGTGGACGGACCAGTCGGGCCAGGACAAGTACAGCACCGAGATCGTTGCCGAAACCATGCAGATGCTCGGCTCGCGCCAGGGCGGCATGGGCGGTGGCGATGAAGGCGGTGGCGGTGGCGGCGGTTATGGCCGCGAATCGTCCGGCGGCGGCTATGGTGGCGGCCGCAGCGGCGGGCAAGGTGGCGGCGGCGGTCAGGGCGGTGGCGCACGCCGTCAACAGCAGGCGCCGTCGAACGGGTTCGAGGATATGGATGACGATATTCCGTTCTGACCTGAAACAACGGCTGTCATATGGCTGACCCGAACCCCGCCCGACACGGCGGGGTTTTTGCATTCTGGGACCCGCGGGCGGGCCGACGCGGCAAGCGGACCGCCGGTTGTTCCGGGCCTAGGCCACACTCGCCCGCCGCTCGCCCGTCTCCCGTATCGCCATCAGCATGACGATGGCTCCGATGCCAAGCCCGGACGAGAGCCATAGGGCCTTGACGCCAAACGTATCCAGGCACACGCCAAAGACCCACGGCGCGAGCGCCTGCGCGATGCGCGCCGGCACCATCAATACGCCTTGACGATGCCCATAGCCGCTCGGTCCGAATATCACCAGCGGCAAGGTGCCCTTGGCGATGGTCAGGATGCCGTTGCCCGCGCCGTGCAATACGCCGAACAGTGCGGCCGCCGGCGCTCCGAGGAGCCCGAATGCGAGCGCGCCCACCGGATGAAGCGATGCGGCGATGCGTGCCGACAGCAGCGGATGGACTTTGCGCAGCAGGCCGAACTCCAGCAAGCGCGCGCCAACCTGGGCGGGGCCGATCAGCGCGCCCACCATCACGGCCGTGGCGAGGGTGGCGCCACCCGCCTGCAGCAGCCGGGGCAGGTGTGCGGCCATGGCGGTGCTGACAAACCATGTCGCGGCGAAGACGAACGCAAGCGCGACCGAGGCCAGGCGCGGCGCGGCGGTCCCGCGTGTCGAGACTGGCTCGGCGTCATCGCTCACACCAGGCTCCGCTGCTGCCGCCGCGCCCGACGACCCGCGCGGAAGACTCAGATTCAGCGCCAGTCCAAGCGTCAGATGGAGCGCCGCCCAGGTCAGGCAGGCGCCGCGCCAGCCTATCTGCGATTCCACATAGGTCGACAAGGGCCAGCCTACCGTACTGGCGAAGCCAGCGATCAAGGTAATGCCGGTGATCGCATTGCGCGAGCGGTGACCGTGAAGGGAGACCAGCGTGGCGAACGCGGCCTCGTAGAGTCCGCTGCCCATGCCGACGCCCAGAATGAGCCAGGCGGCAAAGAGGCCGATGGCGCCTTGTGCGGATGCCAGCCACGCGAGCCCGATCGCGAACACGATGCTGGTGCCGGCCAGCACGAGACGGCCGCCGGAGCGGTCGATCAGGCGACCGGAAGCCGGTCCGAGCAGCGCGGAGACGACCAGCGCCGCGCTAAATGCCGCGAACACCGTGGGCATCGACACACCCAGATCGCGTGCCATCGGCGCTGCCAGCATGGCCGGCAGATAGTAGGTCGAACCCCAGGCCAGCGTCTGGGCGATGCCCAGCCGGACGACGATGCTACCGCTGGGCTCGACGACCATGCCGCTCACGGACCGCGATATCTGCCTCGTACCAGTGGCGCGACCGGTTGACCACGCCCACTACCAGCAGCATCACCGGCACCTCGATCAATACGCCGACCACGGTGGCAAGCGCGGCGCCAGATTGGAAGCCGAACAGGCTGATGGCGGTGGCGACGGCAAGCTCGAAGAAGTTGCTGGCGCCGATCAGGGCGGAAGGCCCGGCCACGCAATGGGCCACGCCGAACCTGCGGTTCAGGTAGTACGCAAGGCCCGAGTTCAACAGCACCTGGATCAGAATCGGCACGGCCAGCAAGAGAATGATCAGCGGCTGCTCGACGATCGCATTGCCCTGGAAGCCGAACAGCAGCACCAGCGTGGCAAGCAGCGCGGTGATGGAGTACGGCCCCAGCGCCGCGACCACGCGCTGGTAGGCGGCCTGTCCCCGCATGAGCAGCGCGCGGCGGATGAGCTGCGCGATCAACACGGGGATGATGATGTACAGCGCCACCGACGCGATCAGCGTATCCCACGGCACGGTGATCGACGACAGGCCGAGCAGCAACGCGACGACAGGCGCGAAGGCGACGACCATGATGGCGTCGTTGAGCGCGACCTGGGACAACGTAAAGTACGGGTCGCCCCTGCATAGCTGCGACCAGACGAACACCATCGCGGTGCACGGGGCGGCCGCCAGCAGGATCAGGCCGGCCACATAGCTGTCGAGCTGATCGGCGGGCAGCCAATCCGCGAACAGATGCCGCACGAAGATCCAGCCGAGCAGCGCCATCGAGAACGGCTTGACCAGCCAGTTGACGAACAACGTCACGCCGATGCCGCGCCAGTGCCCCGCCACTTGGCCCATCGCGGAGAAGTCGATCTTGATCAGCATCGGGATGATCATGACCCAGATCAGCAGTCCCACCGGAATATTGACCCGTGCCACTTCCATCGCGCCGATGGTCTCGAATACGCCGGGAAGCCATTGCCCGAGCCCGATGCCGGCGATGATGCACAGGACCACCCAGACGGTGAGATAGCGCTCGAAGAACCCGATGCCGCCGGCTTGCGCGACGGTGCCGGTTTGCTCGGCGGTACTCATCGTGCCGACTCCGGCGCCTGTTCTCCGATCGCGCGCATCTCCTTGTGGATGGCGTTGCGGTCCAGCACATGAAGCGGCAGGTTCACGAACTGGCTGACCCGGCCCAGTATCTGCCGAAAGATCTTGTCGAAGAACCTGCGCTTCTCTTCGTCGGTCCCCTCGAATGCCGCCGGGTCCTGGAAGCCCCAATGCGCGGTCAGCGGCGAGCCCGGCCAGAAGGGACAAGCCTCGCCCGCGGCCTGGTCACAGACCGTGATGACGAAGTCCATCCTCGGTGCAGCCGGCGTGGCGAACTCGTCCCAGCTCTTGCTGCGCAGTCCTGTGACGTCGTATCCGATGGACTCGCAGCGCTCCACCGCGAACGGATTCACTTTGCCCGAGGGATGGCTGCCGGCGCTGTATGCGCGAAAGCGGCCCTTGCCGAGCACATTGAAGAGCGCCTCGGCCATGATGCTGCGCGCGGAGTTTCCGGTGCATAGCACCAGCACATTGAAGGTCTTGTCGGACATGGTCGGAATCCAAATGGATGGGAGTCAGCAGCACGACGAGCGGGGCCCGCAGCATGCTGGATCATTCGTAGGTCGTGGCATCGGGATGGCTTGCGATGCCGGCGCGCAGCAAGCCGTGCCCTCGCCGGCGGACTGGCGCGCCTCGCCATAGGTAGGCACGCTGGCGAGCGTGTGGAAGGACTCCCAGGCGACGCCCTGCGGATCGACGGACCAGTACTTGTCGGAGTTGGCGTAGCAGCAGTTCGTGCCGATCTGCGCTTGCATCGGCAGGTCGGCGTTGGCAAGCCGCGTGCGCATATCCGCCAGTTCCTCGTCGGTTTCCACCTGGATGCCCAGATGATCGACACCAAGCCTGTCTTGCGCGGCGCCGCGGCGGGAGATCGCGAAGTTCACCGACGGATCGTCGAGCGCCCACTTCGCATAGTCCGGCTTGAGGACGGTCGGCTCGGCGGCGAACAACGCCGAGTAGTAGCGGATGCTGGCCGACAGATCAGCGACGCTGACGTGAACATGGAAGCGCTTCATGATGGGGACTCCGAGGTCGTACAGCCGGTCACGGGCGAGCACGGATTTCCGCCACAGCAGTTGTCCGTGAGGTAGGCGAGCAGGTCGTTCATCGTCTCGTAGCGCGCCATATAGATGATCGAGCGGCCGTCCTGGCGGCTCGCCAACAGTCCGGCGCGATGCAGCTCCTTGAGATGGAAGGACAGGGACGAGGCCGGCATCCGCATCAGCTCCGCGATGCGGCCGGCCGGCATGCCGTCGGGACCGGCCTGTACCAACAGGCGAAACACCGAGAGGCGGATGGCGTGGGCGAGCGCGGCAAGCGCATGCAGGGCTTGATCGGTTTTCATAGTTCGAAGATAGTCGAAATATGGAAATGAAGCAAGGACGATTGTCACTGTCGCGATAGTTCAGGGCCAGCGCGCCGCCCGGTCGCGTCGGCAGTTGACATGCGAGGCCACCCCTGCGAATACTGCCCTTCGCAACGCCTCGGTGCCGATGCATGCCGCGCACGCGGGCCACAATTTCACCGAGGCGGTGCTCCCGCCCATACGGTGGAGTGGTCCGAGATGTCGCTACAACCAATTCTGGGAGACGACCATGATCACACGCCGCTTGCTTCTTCTCGCTACCGCTGCCGCCGCGCTCACCGCTTGCGCTGCCAATGTCTCCAGTCCCCGGGCGACGGCCCAGCAGCCCGGGGCGCCGGGCACGGTGGCCGCCGGCAAGGCGGAGGTGCTGTGGCTGGGTCAGGCGGCCACGCGCATTACCACGCCGGGTGGCAAGGTCATCGTCATCGATCCCTGGCTCACCGCCAACCCGAAGACGCCCCCGGCGTTCAAGCAGCTCGCCGCGCTCGGCAAGGTCGACCTGATCCTGGTCACGCACGCGCACGGCGATCATCTCGGCGATGCGCCGGCACTGGCGAAGATGCACAACGTGCCGATCTACAACGGCGGCGGCATGGGACAGACGCTCGTTGCGCTGGGCATGGTGCCGGGCAACCTGTCGCAGCGCTTCGGCAAGAGCGGCACGGTGGCGCCGTTCGGGCCCAATGGCCCGAAAATCACCGCGGTGCATGCGGAGCACTCGTCCGAACTGGTGTGGAAGGACCCCGCCTCCGGCAAGGACGAAGTCCACTACGGCGGCGAGCCGGTCGGCTACATCATCGAACTGGAGAACGGCTTCAAGATCTGGCACATGGGCGATACCGGCCTGTTCGGCGACATGCGGCTGATCGGCGAGCTCTACAAGCCTGACCTCGTGCTGATCCCGATCGGCGGGCATTTCACGATGGGCCCGCGGGATGCGGCGGTGGCGGTGCGCGACATGATCAAGCCGCGCTATGCGATTCCCATCCACTACCAGACCAGCCCGCAATTGCGAGGGACGCCGGCGGAATTCACTGCCGCGCTGGGCGCGTCGGGCACGTCCGTCATCGTTCCGGAGCCCGGTCAGAAGGTCGATTTCTGACGGGGCCCCGGCGTGCCGGGCGTTGCGGCACGTCGGGCAAGGCAATGTGAAAGGGCGCGCGGCATCCGCGCGCTCTTCACCATGCTAGCCCGAACTCACGGCAATACCGGACTCGCGTTCGCCCGCGCGATGATCCCGTCCGCGTCCCGCTGCAACAGCAGCCGCTGCGCCACCAGGTCGTTGGCGGCTGCCGTGACCGCGGCCACGTAGCCCGCCTGCGTGCCGTACAGCTCTTCCAGCGAGGGGCGAGCGTCGCCGGCGGCGAGGCGGGCGGACTGGGTCTTGTGGAAGGGGATGAACGACCCGGTCAGGTTCGACAGGTCCACGATGCCCGGTGTCGCCACATAGTTGAACTCGATGCTCGTTCCCAGCGGCGCGCGCGCCTCGACGCTGCGGATGCCGGAGGTGGTCAGGCCGGTGACCGGGTCGACCTGCGGCACGAGGATGGCGTAGTCGCGGTTCAGGTAGGCGGGCGGCAGCCGCGTGGCGATGCCGGACTCGTCCTTGCGGCGGTACTCGGGACCGAAGTCCAGCAGCGGGAAGCCGTTGTAGCGTGCGAGGTAGTTGAAGTCCGGGATCGCGGTCTGCACGCCGCCCACGGGCCACGTCAGGCCCTTCATCGCGGGGAACACCAGTTGCTCGGGCCGTACCAGCGTGCCGGCGGCGATGCTCGGCACCTGGCTCGGCGGCGGCGCGGCGTCGCGGACTACCCAGTCTTCGAGCGCGATGAAGAGGGCGCGAAAGGTGTCGTTGAAATGAACCACCGTGCCGGCCGGATACACGTTGCGCGTGGGCGCGAAGGTGATGCTGGCCGTGCCGCCCGGGCCGCCATGCTGCGTGCTGCTGTAGTAGTAGATGCGTGCGTTGTCGGGCTGGGTCAGGTCGCGGAAGCCGAAGGCGTCGGTCAGCACCGGCGAGCCCTGCAATTGCCAGAATTCGGTGCCGCTCAGGCCGAGGAAGAATTTCGGGCAGGTGCTGGTGGCCGCGCAGCGACTCATCACGCCCGCCTTGGTGCCGGTCAGGTCGTCGACGTAGTCCTTGTCGAGCGCGCGGGGCGCGGTCTGGCCGAACGCGGTATGGTCGGTGCGCAGGCCGCCGCCGCCGCCGGGCACCGCGAAGCGCGTGTTGATGTTGGTCTGGCGTGCCGCGACGTGGGCGTAGATGCCGTCGAACACCTTGGTGCCGTCCAGCGCCTGGTTGAAGCCCAGATGCAGGAAGGTCTTCATGGCATTGCCCGACTGCGACGTGCCCTGGCCGATGGTGTGGGAGATCCTGCCGGCGAGCGGGTTTGGCGTGCCCGCGCTGTCCACCGCCTTGCCGCGGAAGAAGCTGACGGTGTCGCGCAGCGCCGCCAGGCCCACGCCCATGACCTTGGGGTCCTTGGCGACGTAGACCAGCTCATACAGATACCGCGGATCGAATCCGCCCTTCAGGCAGACGCGCGTGGGGTCCGGCGTGCCGGGAAAGGCGTTGCCGGCGGCATCGCAGTTGGCGAACTTCCAGTCGCCGTTCGGAATCGGAATGCGCGGGTCGGTCTCGTTGGCGCGGCGCGTCAGCGAGTAGCCCGGCTGCGTGTTGTCCAGGCTCGCCGGCTCGTAGGGAATCATGCTGCCGTTGAAGACGCCGCCCGGCAGCGTCATGACCGGCGTCGCGGCGGTCGGTACCAGTTCGGTGCGATAGGGGCCGGTGATCGCGCTGCCATCCGCGTTCTTCGCCACCGGTACCGTCACGGTGAGGCGCGCCGGGCTGCTCTTGGGCACATCGCCCTGCCACGCCGAATACAGCATCACGTAGCCGCGCTCCAGGTAGACCGCGTCGCCGGGCGTCGCGGTCGGATTGAGCAGCGTCAGGATATTGCCGCGGTTCGGCGCGTCGTAGCGCAGCACGCCGCTGGCCTTGCCCATGTCCTTGGGCTTGAGCATCAGGAAGTCTGCGCTGTACTCGACCATGCCGCGCGCGTTGACCGGCGCGAGCGCCAGGTCCTGGATGATGGCGTTCTTCGGGTCCTTGGGGTCGACTTCGCCGCTGATGGAGCCGCGCACCTGTTCGTACTGGCCCACCGCGCCGTAGCTGCCGGGAAAGTCCTGGGTCGATTCGATCTTCAGGGTCAGGGCGGGCGTGCGGGCCGGCTGCTCGCCGCCGCCGCCTCCGCCTCCATTACCACCGCCGCCACCGGCGCTGTGGTCATCGTCGTTGCCGCCGCAGCCGGCGAGCGCCAGGCAGGCGGCACCGGCCAATGCCATGGCATGCCATGTCTTGTTGCGCTTCATCAGTCTTCTCCTCGTCGAATCGTTTTGTGGGGCCGCGACGCGGCAACGCTTGCGTCAGCCGCAGGTAAAGCTGGCGGCATCGTCGGTATTGCCGGTGCCGCTGTAGATCGCCTTCTTCGGATAGGGACACAGGGGCCGGGTGCGGGTGGTGGCGCCATTGGTGACCTTCGCCGCGACGATGCGATCCGGCGCGACGCCGCGCTCGACCCACTCGTCCAGTGCCATCAGCAGGTCGTGCCCCGCATCGGGCGTGGGCGAGGGCGCGCCGCCATTGCCGAAGTTCGTCGCGCCGCTGCCGCCCGAGCAGTGGCCCATGCCGGGGACGAGAAACAGGCGGAAGAAGTCGTCCGCCTGCGCCTGGCCGCCCTGGGCGCCGCGCATCCGCTCGTAGTAGGCGATGGTGTCGAGCGGGTTGACGACCGGGTCCTGCCACCCCTGGTAGACGATGGCCTTGCCGCCGCGCGCCTTGAACGCGCTCAGGTCCGTGCTGGTCTGGTCCACGAGGCCGCCAACCTTGGCATCCGCATACGTGACGTCGCGGTCGTAGTCGAAGGTCCACCAGTCCCACTGCGGGTTGTCGAAGACCCACAGTCGCCAGAAGTCGGCGCGCACCGGCTCCGTGGCGCCCCAGTAGGAGGGCCAGCCGCTCTCGCTGCCCACCGGGTAGCCGGGGTAGAGCTGCGCGCCGGTGCGCGGATTCTTCGGGCCGGCGTGGATCTTTCTGACCACGTCGATCTGCGCGGCGGTCAGGCATGTCGGCGCGTCGCCGGACGGGCACAGCATGGCGTCCACATCGAACCTGTCGGGGGTGCAGGCGCGGGGGTCTTCCATCACGCCGTCGGTGACGCCATCGAGGGCGTCGCAGGCGGCCACCGCGGTGCTGGTGACGAGCGCCGCCTTGGCGGGCGGCAGGATCAGCGTGGCGTTGTCGCCGGGGGTGCGGTTGCTCTGGAAGCGGTACAGGAATTCGATATTGAGCCGCACGCGGTTGTTGCCCGGCGCGCCGGCGATGACGCCGTCGAAGTCCGCGGGATAGCGCTGCATTTCGGCATAGCCCTGGTGGCCGCCGGTCGAGCAGCCGTAGTAGTAGGCGCGCGCGGTCGCCTTGGCCTGCAGCGCCGCGATCAGCTGCTTGCCCGGCACGGTGATCGCGTTGATCGACCGCGTGCCCCAGTCGCGGATCTTCTCGGGATGGCCCACGCCCCAGAACATCTCGTTGGGATCGGTGGACTGGTGGCCGGTATCGCCGCCGATGACGGCGTAGCCCTGGCGCATCGCGTAGGCCATGTCGCCGTAGCTGAGCGCGGGGCTGTAGCCGCCGTTGCCGGTGGTCACCAGCTTGCCGTTCCACGCGTCGCCGGCGGGCACCCACACTTCGAAGCGGATCAGCGAGTCGGCGCTCGGCGTGGCGGTGCCCTGCAGGCGGCAGAAGGCGGGCAGGCCGGTGAGCGCGGCGCGGGCGCCGGGCGGCGTGTAACTGCCGGCCGGCACGGCGGTGGCCGATTGCACCGTGGCGTTGTCGAGCCTGACGTCGGCGAAGCTGCCGATGTCGCAGGCGCGTGCGGTGGGCGTGGCCGGTGGTGGCGGCGGCGGAGCCGGTTCGTCGTCATCGCCGCCACAGGCGGCCAGCACGCCGGCGCAGGCCAGCGCGGAAAGGGCGGCAAGGGCGGCGCGGCGGGATGCAGGCGCGGTGGTATCGATCCGCGCGCGGGATAGTGTGTGGCGTTGCATGTCGTCTCCTCCTCGATGTCCGTCTGCCGCCGGCTGCGCGGGCGGAGCGAACGAGACGTGGAGGGACGTGCGCGCTCGTCGGCGCGAGCGAGGACATGCCTCGGTCGCAAGGGACCGATGGCGTCGTCTTCGTCGGCTGACTTGGGGTGTCCCTCACGGGCGCGGTCTCTGTGGACCGGTCCGGGTGCGGGACGACATGCTGCGCGTAAATAACGAGGCGCGTCGCGGTCGGTCTGATGCCGCCATCGACGCATGCGCCGGGTGATCTGTCTCCATCTCTGTGTCGCTCGCCGGCGTGTGCGCCGCCTTGCCAGCAATGCCAGTGAAGTTTAGGTCCGGCGACTTATTTGGATAAATTCTTTGTTTGGATAGATTGATCGGGTTGGTCGATAAAAGGGTTTGCGGGCTCCGCGTGGGCTTTCGCCCCTCTCCCGCGGCGGAAGAGGGGCAGGTCGCGCTGCCCTACCCCGTGCGCCGGGCCGCTTTCTCCCCCGTGCGCGCCAGCACCGGCCTGAGCGCCGCGCCGGTATGGCTGGCGCGCACGCGCGACAGGCCCTCGGGGTCGGTGGCCGCGACGATGGTGCCGCCGGCCACGCCGCCTTCGGGTCCGAGGTCGACGATCCAGTCGGCCTCGGCGATCACGTCGAGGTCGTGCTCGATGACGACCACGCTATGCCCGCCGTCGACGAGCCGGTGCAGCACGCGGATCAGCTTGGCAACATCGGCCATGTGCAGGCCGACCGTGGGCTCGTCCAGCACGTACAGTGTGTGCGGGGCCTTCTGGCCGCGGCGCGTGATGTCGTCGCGCACCTTGCTCAGCTCGGTGACCAGCTTGATGCGCTGCGCCTCGCCGCCCGACAGCGTGGGCGAGGGCTGGCCCAGCGTGAGGTAGCCTAAGCCCACGTCCTTCATCAGCTGCAGCGGATGCGCGATGCTGTTCATCGAGGCGAAGAAGTCCACCGCCTCGTCGATCTCCATCGTCAGCACGTCGCCGATGTTCTTGCCGCGCCAGGTGACCGCCAGCGTCTCGGCGTTGAAGCGCTGGCCGTGGCACACGTCGCACGGCACCTTCACATCCGGCAGGAAGCTCATGCCGATGGTGCGCACGCCCTGTCCCTCGCAGGCGGGGCAGCGCCCGTCACCGGTATTGAACGAGAAGCGCGACGGCGTATAGCCGCGCGCCCTTGCCTCCAGCGTGTCGGCGAACAGCTTGCGGATGGTGTCCCACAGGCCGATATAGGTGGCCGGGCACGAACGCGGCGTCTTGCCGATGGGAGTCTGGTCCACCTCCAGCACGCGGTCGATCGCCTCCCACCCCGAGATGCCCGCGCAGCCCTGCCAGACATGGGTAACCTGCGGGCGGGCGACGCGCGCCGTGCCGGCCGGCGCTTGCGCCTGCGCGCTCTTGCGCGCGCGGCGCGTGGCGGGGGACGACATCACCGAACGTCCCACCGCGTCGAGCAGGTTGGCCATCAGTACATCGCGGGCCAGCGTGGATTTGCCCGAGCCGCTGACGCCGGTGACCGCGACGAGCCGCGACAGCGGCAGGCTGACCGTCACGTCGCGCAGATTGTGCAGCGTCGCGCCGTGCACGGTGAGCCAGCGCTCCGGGACCGGCGCATCGCCGGCCTGTACCGGGCGGCGCGGCTGCAGCGGATGCACGATCGGCTGCGCCAGCATCTGCCCCGTGAGAGAGGCCGGCTGCGCCGACAGCTCCCGCACGCCGCCCTGCGCGACCAGCGTGCCGCCGCGCTTGCCGGCGCCGGGGCCGATGTCGATGATGTGGTCGGCGCGGCGGATGGTGTCCTCGTCATGCTCGACCACCACCAGCGTATTGCCCTTGTCGCCGAGCTTGCGCAGCGCGTTGAGCAGGATCTGGTTGTCGCGCGGATGCAGGCCGATGGTCGGTTCGTCGAGGACGTAGCACACGCCCTGCAGATTGCTGCCAAGCTGCGCGGCGAGACGGATGCGCTGCGCCTCGCCGCCGGACAGGCTCGGCGCGGCGCGGTCCAGGCTCAGGTAGCCCAGGCCCACTTCCTCGAGGAATTCCAGGCGGCTGCGGATCTCGCTGACCACGTCTCGCGCGATCTCGGCGTCGCGTCCCGCCAGTTCGAGCGACTCGACCCATTGGCGCGTCTCGCCGACGGTCCAGCGCGCGATATTGACGATGGGCTCGGCGGCGAACGTGACCGCGCAGGCGGCGGGGTTGAGCCGCGCGCCGTGGCAGTCCGGGCACGGCGTCTCGGCCAGGCCCTCGGGTTCGAGCTCTTCCGACGGCAGGCTCTGTTCGCGTCCGCGGTTGTCCTCGGCCGGAAGGCTGTCGTCGTACGCGGCGCGCTGCTCCCGCGTGAGCGCGAGGCCGGTGCCGACGCAGCCTGGGCACCAGCCATGCTTGCTGTTGTACGAGAACATGCGCGGATCCAGCTCCGGATAGCTGGTGCCGCATTGCGGGCAGGCCCGCTTGGTGGAGAAGACCTTGGTGTGGGCGACATGCGCATCGCCGCCGTTCATCGACTCGCGCAGTCCGTCCAGCGGAGCCAGCAGGTGCATCACGCCCTTGCCGTGTTCCAGCGCCTGCTCCAGCAGCGCGCGCAGCGCGGCCTCGTTGTCGGGCGAGACCACGATGTCGCCGACCGGCAGTTCGATGGTGTGCTCGCGGAAGCGGTCCAGCCGGGGCCAGGGGTCCACCGGCAGGAATTCGCCGTCCACCCGCAGATGGGTATTGCCGCGCGCCTTCGCCCACTTCGCGAGGTCGGTGTAGACACCCTTGCGGTTGACCACCAGCGGCGCAAGCAGGCCGACATGCTCGCCGCGGTGGTCGCGCAGCAGTTGCGCGGCGATGGACTCGATGCTTTGCGCGGTGACCGGCGTGCCGTCGTAGATGCAATGCTGGATGCCCAGCTTCACGTAGAGCAGCCGCAGGAAGTGCCAGACCTCCGAGGTGGTGGCCACGGTGCTCTTGCGTCCGCCGCGCGACAGGCGCTGCTCGATGGCGACGGTGGGCGGAATGCCATAGACGGCATCGACCTCGGGCCGGCCCGCAGGCTGCACGATCGAGCGCGCGTAGGCGTTGAGCGATTCTAGGTAGCGGCGCTGGCCCTCGTGGAACAGGATGTCGAAGGCGAGCGTCGATTTGCCCGAGCCGGAGACGCCGGTCACCACATTGAACTTGCCGTGCGGGATATCGACGTTCAGCGACTTCAGGTTGTGCTCGTGCGCGTTGACGATGCGCACCACGCCTTCGCCCTCGACGGCACGGCGCGCCCGCGCGGCAGCGAGCGCCGTTTGCAGCGGCACGCCGTCGTCGGCGTGGCCGGGCATCACGCCCGCGGGCTGCGCGCCGTCCTTGCCGATCTGGCCATCGTATTGCAGCAGCGCCTGGCCGGTGTGCGACTCGGTGCACGCCTTCAGGTCCTCGGGCGTGCCCACGCATACGACGCGGCCGCCGGCGTCGCCGCCTTCGGGGCCGAGGTCGATCACCCAGTCCGCGGCCCGGATCACATCCAGGTTGTGCTCGATCACGATCAGCGAATGGCCGCCGTCGAGCAGCTTGCCGAACGCGCGCATCAGCTTGGCGATGTCGTCGAAGTGCAGGCCGGTGGTGGGCTCGTCGAACATGAACAGGCGCCCGGCGCTGGCGTCGGGCTTCACGCGCTTCCTGCCGGCCTGCGCGGTTTCCGCGAGAAAGCCCGCGAGCTTGAGCCGTTGCGCCTCGCCGCCCGACAGCGTGGGCACGGGCTGGCCGAGCTTCACGTATTCCAGGCCGACATCGACGATCGGCTGCAGCACGCGCAGCACTTCGCCGTCGCCGGCGAACGCCGCCGCGGCTTCGCTCACGGTCAGGTCCAGCACATCGGCCACGCTCAGCACGTAGACCTGGTCGCCGACGACGCGCTCGATCTTCACCTCCAGCACTTCGGCGCGATAGCGGCTGCCATCGCAGTCGGGGCAGCGCAGGTAGACGTCGCTGAGGAATTGCATCTCGACGTGCTCGAACCCCGAGCCGCCGCAGGTCGGGCAGCGACCGTCGCCAGAGTTGAAGCTGAAGGTGCCGGCCGTATAGCCGCGTTGCAGTGCCATCGGCGCCTTGGCGAACAGCTTGCGGATCTCGTCGAAGGCGCCGACGTAGCTGGCCGGATTGGAGCGCGCGGTCTTGCCGATCGGCGACTGGTCGACGAACACCACGTCGCCGACCTGATCCGCGCCGCGCAGCTGGCGAAACGCGCCCGGCGATTCCGTGCCCTTGCCGAAGTGCCGGGCCATGGCGGGGTAGAGCACGTCCTGGATCAGGGTCGATTTGCCGCTGCCGGAGACGCCCGTCACGCAGACCAGGCGCTGCAGCGGAATCTCCACGCTGACGTCTTGCAGGTTGTGCTCGGTGGCGCCCTCCAGCGCGATGCGGGGCGTGGCGTGGTCGACAGGACGGCGCTCCCAGTGCGAGGCGTCGGCCACGCGCTTGCGGCCGGACAGGTAGTCGGCGGTCAGCGTTTTCGCGCCGCGCACGTCGCGGGGCGTGCCGTCGTAGACGATGCCACCGCCGCGCTCACCGGGGCCGGGGCCCATGTCGATCAGCCGGTCGGCGGCCAGCATCACCGACGGATCGTGCTCGACTACTACCAGCGTATTGCCGGCGTCGCGCAGCCGGCGCATCGCCTCGACGATGCGGTTCAGGTCGCGCGGATGCAGCCCGATGCTGGGCTCGTCCAGCACGAACAGCGTGTTGACCAGCGAGGTGCCCAGCGCCGTGGTCAGGTTGATGCGCTGCACCTCGCCGCCGGACAGCGTGCGGCTCTGGCGGTCCAGCGTCAGGTAGCCGATGCCCACGTCGCACAGGTAGCGCAGCCGCGTGCGTACCTCGGCCAGCAGCAGCTTGAGCGCGTCGTCCAGCATGGCGCTGGGCAGGGTGAGCTCGTCGAAGAAGCGGCGGATGCGCTCGATCGGCATCAGCATCAGGTCGTGCACGGTCAGGCCCGGCAGCGCGCGCAGCTGCGCGGGGCTCCAGTTCACGCCGCGGGGCATGAAGCGGTGCTCGGGGGCCAACACGGCGTCGGCGTTGTCCTTGGAGCCGAGGCGCCACAGCAGCGAGTCGGTCTTCAGGCGCGCGCCGCCGCAGGTTTCGCACGGCGTGTAGCTGCGGTATTTGGACAGCAGCACGCGGATATGCATCTTGTAGGCCTTCGACTCCAGATAGTCGAAGAAGCGCCGCACGCCGTACCACTGGCTGTTCCACTTGCCGTTCCAGTCCGGCGAGCCGTCGATGACCCAGGCGCGTTCGGCCTCGCTCAGATCGGCCCACGGCTTGTCGCGCGGGATGTCCGCGCGGGCGGCATAGCGCATCAGGTCGTCCTGGCACTCTTTCCAGGCGGGCGTCTGCATCGGCTTGATCGCGCCCTCCCGCAGCGTCTTGCGCTCGTCGGGAATGACCAGCCCCAGGTCGACGCCGATGACGCGGCCAAAGCCGCGGCAGGTCTCGCAGGCGCCATAGGCGGAGTTGAACGAGAACAGGGCGGGTTGCGGATCGGCGTAGCGCAGATCGCTCTCGGGGCAGTGCAGGCCGGTGGAGAAGCGCCAGATCTCGGGCTCGCCCTCGTCGGCCAGCACGTACACGTTGACGCGTCCGCCGCCGCGCTTGAGCGATGCCTCCAGCGCCTCCACGGCGCGCACCTTGTCGGTGTTCTGCAGGCGGAAGCGGTCGGCGACCACATCGAGCATCTTGCGCGGGCCGGTCGGCGAGGCCACCACGCGCTGCGCCTGCACGCGCGTATAGCCGCTCACGGACAGCCATTGCTCGATCTCGGCATCGGTGGTGGACTCGGGCAGCTCGACGGGGAAGGTCACCACCAGCCGCGGATCGGTCTCGCGGGTGCGCGCCAGCAACTCGGCGTAGATGGTCTCCGGCGTGTCGTGGCGCACCTGCAGCGCGGTCTCGCGGTCGAACAGCTCGGCGGCGCGGCCGTACAGCAGCTTCAGGTGATCGTTGAGCTCGGTCATCGTGCCCACGGTCGAACGCGAGCTGCGTACCGGATTGGTCTGGTCGATGGCGATGGCCGGCGGCACGCCGTCGACCTTGTCGACCTGCGGGCGGTCCATGCGGTCGAGGAACTGGCGCGCATAGGCGCTGAAGGTCTCGACATAGCGGCGCTGGCCCTCGGCATACAGCGTGTCGAACACTAGGCTTGACTTGCCGGAGCCCGATGGGCCGGTGACCACGGTCATTTCACCGGTGTGCAGGTCGAGGTCGACATTCTTCAGATTGTGCTGTCGGGCTCCGCGAATGCGGATGACGCCGGAAGACATGGAGGCGATTCCTTTGAAGGGGCGAGCGCGCGGGTAAGGCCGGCGGCGCTGCCTGGGACAGGCGGGGGTCCACTTTAGCAAAATCTCGTGGTGGGCATGGCGCGTAGGGATGGCGGGCGGTCACCCTCATCCCCCGGCCCTTCTCTCGCGGGCGGGAGAAGGGAGCAAACCGACAGGGGTCGAAAGGCTGCTGATGTTCTCCCCTCTCCCGCCAGCGGGAGAGGGGCGGGGGTGAGGGTGACCGCCCGCCATCCCGCTGACGCTCACCGCCCAGACGCCGATACCTCCGCCTCCTGCCACCACCCCCCACCCAACGCCTGCAGCAGCGCCGCCGAGTCCGCGAACCGGCTCACCGTCGCCTGCGTCAACGCGAGCGAGGCCTGGCGATACTGCCGCTGCGCGTCGAGCGCCGCGTACTGGCTGACGCCGCCAAGCCGGTACTGCTCCGAGACCGTGGCGAGCGTGGCGCGCGCGGCCTGCTCCGCGTCGGCGCGGGCGCGCAGCACGTCGGCGTCGGCCTGCAGCGCGCGCAGCGTGTCGCCGACCTGCTGCAGCCCGCCCAGCACCGCCTGCCGGTACGCCGCCAGCGACTGCTCGTAGGCGGCCTCGGCCGCGCGCTTGCGGGCCTGCAGCTCGCCGCCGCGAAATACCGGCTGCACCAGACCGGCCGCGAGGCTCCACACGTTGAAGCTGTCGAACACCTCGCGCACGGTGGAAGCCTGCGAGCCCGCACTGGCGCTCAGCGTCAGCCGCGGATACAGGTTGGCGGTGGCCACGCCGATATCGGCGCTTGCCCGGTGCAGCAGCGCCTCGGCCGCGCGGATATCGGGGCGGCGCTGCGCCAGCGTGGAGGGCAGCGCCAGCGGCAGGGTCTCGGGCAGGTGCAGGCGGTTCAGCGCGAAGGCCGGCACGCGCGCGGCATCTTCCGCCGCGGACGGCGGTTCGCCGAGATAGACGGCGAGCTGATGTCGCGTAGCGGCGAGCTGGCGCGACAGTTCCGGCAGCAGCGCCTCGGTCTGCGCCAGCTCGCCGCGCTGGCGCTGCACGTCCAGCGCCGGCACGCCACCGGCGCGCAGCCGCTCTTCGGCAATGGCGAGCTGGTGCCGCTGCGCGTCGGCCAGCGCCGTGGTGTCGGCGAGGCGGGCGCGCAGGCCGGCCTCGCCGATGGCGGCCGTGGCGACATTGGCGGCCAGCGACAGCCGGGCGGCTTCCAGCTCGAAGCGCTGGTAGTCCACTGCGGCCTGCAGGCCCTCGAGCTCGCGCCGGTTGCCGCCGAACAGGTCCAGCGTGTACGAGACCTGCACCGAGGCGCCGTAAAGGGTAAACGGTCCCGGACTCGGAAAGGCCCGGATGCCGAGCGATTCGATATTGATCTGCTGGCGCGCGGCATCGAGCCTTGCGTCGACCGCCGGCCACCGCGTGGCGCCAGTCGCCGCCGCAAGGTTTTCCTGCGCCTGGCGCAGCCGCGCCTGTGCCTGCGCGAGCGTGGGGCTCGCAGCGAGCGCGGTGCGGATGGCGCGGTCCAGTTCGGGGCTGCGGAACAGCGTCCACCACTGCGCCGGCACATCCATGCCCGCCGCCAGCGTCTGGGGATGGCCGTGCGCAGCGTCTGCCGCGACCGTGGCGGCGGGAGCGGGGCCCGCGGCGTAGCGGTCGACCGGCGGCGGCGTGGGGACCTGGAAGTCCGGCCCGACGGCGCAGCCGGCCAGCGTCAATGCCAGCATGCCGCACGCCAGCGCGATAGGGGGCGGAGCTGCGAAGAGAGTCATGGTGGCCTCGCTCAATCCAGGGTACGGCGGTAGAAGCGCACCGCGATTGCCATCACCACCACCGTGAACAGCAGCAGCGGCCAGATGTTCGGCCAAAGTTCCACCCACCCGTTGCCCTTGAGCAGGATGCCGCGAATCATGCGGTGGAAGTACGTCATCGGCAGCACGTTGCCGATGACCTGTGCCCATCCCGGCATGCCCGCGAAGGGAAACATGAAGCCGGACAGCAGGATGCCGGGCAGGAAATAGAAGAAGGTCAGCTGCATCGCCTGCAACTGGTTCTGCGCCAGCGAGGACAGCGTGATGCCCACCGTCAGGTTGGCCGCGATGAACAGCAGCGTGGCGAGGTACACCGCGACCAGGGAGCCGACGAAGGGCACGCCGAAGATCCAGCGCGCGGCCATCAGGATGATGGTGGACTGAATGAGCCCGATCAGGATGTAGGGCACGATCTTGCCGCTCATTACCTCGATGGGCAGCACCGGCGTGGCCAGCAGGTTTTCCATGGTGCCGCGCTCGCGTTCGCGCGTCATGGCCAGGCCCGTCATCATCACCATCGTCATGGACAGGATCACCCCCATCAGGCCGGGGATGATGTTGTACTGGGTCAGGCCCTCGGGGTTGTAGAGCCTGTGAACCTGCACCTCGAACGGCGGCTTGTCGCCGGCCAGCGGGGAGAGCGGACCGCGCAGGTCGCGGCCGGCCACCACCGCGGGCATCTGCGCCAGCGCGGCGATCGCGGCGCCGGTGGCCGAAGGGTCGGTGGCGTCCGCCTCGACCAGCACCGCGGGCCGCTCGCCGCGCACCAGCCGGCGCGTGAAGTCCGAGGGAATATTCACGACGAACTGCACCTCGCCCTTCATCAGCGCTTCGCGCCCTGCCGCCTCGTCCGGCAGCGTGCCCACCACGCGGAAATAGGTGGACGCCTGCATGCCCGAGATCAGCGAGCGGGTGAATTCGCTGTGGTCGGCGGCGATCACCATCGTGGTGAGCTGGCGCGGGTCGGTATTGATGGCGAAGCCGAACAGCAGCAGCTGCATGATGGGCAGGCCGACGATCATGGCGAAGGTCACACGGTCGCGGCGCAGCTGCAGGAATTCCTTCAGCACGATGCTCCACCAGCGCTGCGCCGAGAAGGCGGGGCGTGGCGCGCCTGACGAGCGGCGCCCGATCATGGCCGGCCTCCCGCGCCGCGCGGCTTGCCCGACTTGCCCGGCTTGCCCGCCGCGGCCATGTTGCCGTCGGCCCGGCTCATCATGTGAATGAACACGTCTTCCAGGCTGGTATCGATGCGCGTAAGCCGATGTGCGCTGCCGGCGGCGGCGCGCAGCGTGGCCTCCAGCGCGCCGGCGTCGCGTCCGGTCACGTGCAGCGCATTGCCGAACACCACCGTCTGGTCGACGCCCGGGGCGCCGTGCAGGCGGTCGCCCAGCGCGGTAAGGTCCTCGCCCTCGATCGACCACGTGGCGAGGTGCTGCGCGGCCACCACTTCCTCGGCGGTGCCTTGCGCCAGCAGCTTGCCGTAGGCGATATAGGCGAGCTTGTGGCAGCGCTCGGCCTCGTCCATGTAGTGCGTGCTGACCAGCACCGAGATGCCGCGCGAGGCCAGCAGGTGCAGCTGTTCCCAGAAATCGCGCCGCGCCTTCGGATCGACGCCGGCGGTGGGTTCGTCCAGCAGCAGCAGCTCGGGCTCGTGCAGCAGGCATGCGGCCAGCGCCAGGCGCTGCTTCCAGCCGCCGGAGAGCGAACCGGCCAGCTGGCGCGCGCGGCTCGCCAGCCCGAGTTCCTCCAGCGCACGGTCTACGGCGGCGCGTCGATCCGGCATGCCGTAGACGCGAGCGATGAAGTCCAGGTTCTCGCGGATCGACAGGTCCTCCCAGAAGGAGAACTTCTGCGTCATATAGCCGACGCGGCGCTTGATCTGTGCGGTCTCGGTCAGGATGTCCAGGCCCAGGCAGGTGCCGTGCCCACCGTCGGGCGTCAGCAGTCCGCACATCATGCGGATCGAGGTGGTCTTGCCGCTGCCGTTGGGGCCCAGGAAGCCGAAGATCTCGCCGCGCCGCACCTGCATGCTCAGGTGGTCGACCACGTGCTTGTCGCCGAAGTGCTTGTCCAGGTCATGCACGTCGATCGCGAGGCCGGCATCGGGCGACGCGGGGCTGCTCGCCGGCGCGCTCATGGCCGCACGACCTCGACCGGCTGGCCGGGATGCAGACCGGGGGCGTCGGCCGCCGCGGGCCTCGCCTCGACCAGGAAGACCAGCTTGTCGCGGGTCTCGTTGCTGTAGATGACCGGCGGCGTGAATTCGGCCTGCGTCGAGACGAAGCTGATCGTCGCCGGTACGGGGCGTGGGCAGCCATCGCAGCGCAACTGCACCGCCTCGCCGTTGCGCAGGCTCCCGACAACGGCCTGCGGCACGTAGAAGCGCACCTTGATATTGCCCGGCGGCAGCAGCCGCACCACCGGGCTGCCCGCCGGCACCCACTCGCCGTCGCGGTACATCGTGTCCTGCACCAGGCCCGCCTGCGTGGCGGCCACGGTCTTGCGCGAGAGACGCCATTCGGCCTGCGCCAGCGCGGCCCGTGCGGCCTCCACCTGCGCCGCCTGCGCCTGGCGCTGGGCCTCGCGGCCGGGCAGCCGGGCCACCGCGACATCGCCGCGCAGCTCGCGCACACGCGCGGCGTCGGCGCGCGCTGTGGCGCGGCTCTGCTCCAGCTGCGACTGTGCGATGCCGCCGATGCGGAACTGCGCTTCGTCGCGCGCGAGTTGCGCGGCGCTGCGCTGCGCCTCGGCCTCGGCGCCCGCCAGCTGAGCCCGCGTCACGTCGATCTCCGGCGGCCGCCGGCCGGTCTGCAGGTCCGCGAGCTGCGCCTCGGCGGCGCGCAACTGCTCCGCGGCCTGGCGCCGCGCCGCGCTTTCCTCGTCGGTTTCGAGCGCGAACAGCGCAGTGCCCGTCCCGACCTGCTGGCCTCGCTGCACCGACAGGCGCTCCAGCCGCCCCGCGAACGGCGAGGCGACATGGACGAATTCGCCCTCGATATAGCCCTGCCAGCCGGTGGGCGCCCTGTCGCCGCACGCGGCGAGCGCCGCGCAGGCGGCGCAGGCGAGGATGGCGCGGGCCGGCGGGCGGCGCCACGCGCGCAGGGGCGGAGTCGGAGCAGGGGCTGGCATGGCGGGGATGCGGCGAGGGAGAAGTCGGGGCGTCATGGCAGCGGCGCCGGGTCCGGCGCAGTGCCTGCGGCGGTGGCGGCGGTCATGCCATGGGTCAGCACGGCGCGCGCGTGGCCCACCAGGCTTTCGATATCGATGGCGTCCGCGCCCGGCAACTGTTGCCAGATGTGCCGGGTGGCGAGCGGCAGCAGCGCAATGCCGAACACGGAGACGACCACCAGCGGCGCCTGGATCGCCGGATCCAGCTGGCCGCGCGCGCGGGCTGCGCCGGCGAGCATCGCCACGGTCACGGCATGCTGCAGGCCGATGCGCTGCAGCACGCGCTCGCGCAACTGCCCGTCCAGGCTGACGATCTCGCGCAACCACAGCGGGGGAAACCAGGGCCGCGCCGCGGCCTCGCGGATCATGCGCTCGGCGATGCCGGCCAGCATGTCGGCGGGACTGTCGCCCGCCTGCGTCTGGACGCCGAACACGCTGTCGACCATGGGGCCGAGGCGGTGGTCGGCCACGGCGTCGAGCAATTGCAGGCGGGTGGGAAAGTAGTAGTGCACCAGGGCGGGGGTCACGCCCGCCCGCGCGGCGATGGCCTTGACCGAGGTCGCGGCCACGCCGTGCTCCGCGAACAACTCGGTGGCCGCATCGATCAGGCGGTCGCGCTGGCGTTGGGCATCCAGGCCGGCGGCGGGACGGCCGGGGCGGCGGGCTGCGGGGGCGGTGGTTGCCGGCGGGCTGGTGGAAGGCATGGGCGCAATGTCGAGGATTGCGGCCTATATTAATTTTTGAATTAATTAAAGCAAGAAGCGTTACATTTGCGGGCGCGGCGGGGAAGTGCTCGGAAGTGTCTGGGAAGTGCCGGGGTCAGCGCGCCGGCGGCTCGGCAAGGCTGCGCGCCACGCGCTCGCGCAGCACGGGCAACACCTCGGCCGCGAACCAGGGGTTGCGCTGGAACCACGCCACGTTGCGCGGGGAAGGGTGGGGCAGGGGGAGGAAGCGCGGGGCATAGTCGGCCCATGCCCTCACCGTCTCGGTCAGCGAGGCCTTGCGCCGCGCCCCGAGAAAATGCCGCTGCGCGTACTGGCCGATCAGCAGGGTCAGCTCCACGCCGCGCAGCCGAGCCAGCAGGGCCTCCATCCAGCGGGGCGCGCACTCCGGGCGGGGCGGATTGTCGCCGCTCGTGCCCCGGCCGGGGTAGCAGAACCCCATGGGGACGATGGCAAAGCGGGACGCATCGTAAAAGGTGGCGTCGTCGACGCCGAGCCAGCCGCGCAGCCGCGCACCGCTGGCGTCGTTCCACGGAATGCCGGTGGCATGCACGCGCGCCCCCGGCGCCTGCCCGACGATCAGGATGCGGGCGCTTGCGGACGCCCGCACGATGGGGCGCGCGCCCAGCGGCAGCGCCGGCTCGCAGGCGCGGCACGCGCGCACGTCGGCGAGAAGCGCATCGAGGCTGGGGTAAGACTGCCGGGTCATGTTGCATGCCGCCCGCGCTCGCGGGCAGGCCGCTCCCGCGTTATTGCCGCGCGTTGCGGCCGTTATCGGGCCATGGCGTATTGAAGTTGGTGCGGAACGGGTTGATATCGAGCCCGCCGCGGCGGGTATAGCGCGCGTACACCGCCAGCTTCACCGGCTTGCACTGGCGCATCACGTCGGTAAAGATGCGCTCGACGCACTGCTCGTGGAACTCGTTGTGATTGCGGAACGAGATCAGGTACTTGAGCAGCCCCTCCTGGTCGATCGGGGGGCCCACATAGCGGATCTGCACGCTGCCCCAGTCGGGCTGCCCGGTTACCAGGCAATTGGACTTGAGCAGGTGCGACACCAGTGTTTCCTCCACCGGCGACTCCTCCTGCTCCGCGCGCAGCAGATGTGGCGCGGGCTCGTAGATATCGGTCTCGATATCGAGGCGGTCCAGCAGCAGGCCGTCGAGCTCGCTCATGCGCTGCTTGCCGAAATCGGCCTCGGATGCCAGCCGGACCTGCACCGTGCCGCCGGTCGCCTCCGACAGATCCTGTTGCAGCAGCGCCTGCAGCGCCTCCGGCGAGTCGACCTTGGTCTGGTTGAACGAGTTCAGGTACAGCTTGAACGACTTCGATTCGACGATATGGGGCGTGTCGGCCGGGATGATGAAGCTGGCCAGCGCCACCTGCGGCTTGCCCCGCATGTTCAGCCAGGACAGCTCGTAGGCATTCCAGATGTCGACGCCGAAGAACGGCATGGGCCGCCCTTCGGGCAGGCCGATCTCGGTGCGCTTGGGCTGGCGCGGAATCGGAAACAGCAGGCTGGCGTCGTACTCGGCCTTGTAGGCGGAGGGTTTGCCCAGCGGCGAGTGTTCGGGCGAGCTCATGATCTCTCCTGGAATGGCGCAATACGTGGGCGCAATCCGTGGCGCCCGGGGCTTATGCAAGGAACAGCTTGTAGACCGGGTTCTCGGTCTCGTCCCAGTGTACGTACCCCAGCGTCGACAAAAATTCCCGGAACGCGCGCTTTTCGTTCTTCGGCACCTGGATGCCGACAAGGATATTGGAGGTGTCCCCGCCCTGGTTCCGGTAGTGGAACAGGCTGATGTTCCAGTTCGGGCTCATGCTCGACAGGAAGCTCATCAGCGCGCCCGGCCGCTCCGGAAACTCGAAGCGGAACAGCATCTCGTCGTGCGCCAGCGGCGAATGGCCCCCCACCATGTAGCGGATGTGCTGCTTGGCCAGCTCGTCGTTGGACAGGTCCAGCGTGTCGAAGCCATGGCGGCGGAAGGCATTGGCCAGCTTGTCGCTCTCGGCGCGGCTGCCGATCTGCACGCCGACGAAGATATGCGCGCGGCCAGTATCGGCGATGCGGTAGTTGAACTCGGTCACGCTGCGCGTGCCGACCTGTTCGCAGAAGCGGCGGAAGCTGCCGCGTTCCTCCGGAATGGTCACGGCGAACACGGCCTCGCGCGCCTCGCCCACCTCTGCCCGTTCCGCGACGAAGCGCAGCCGGTCGAAGTTCATGTTGGCGCCGCAGGCGATGGCCACCAGCGTTTCGCCCTTGAGCTTCTCGCGCTCGGCGTAGTGCTTCAGGCCCGCCACGGCCAGCGCGCCGGCCGGCTCCAGGATGCTGCGCGTGTCCTGGAACACGTCCTTGAGCCCCGCGCAGATGGCATCGGTATCGACCAGCACGATCTCGTCGACCAGCTCGCGCGTGATGCGCAGCGTTTCCCGGCCGACCAGCTTGACGGCCGTGCCGTCCGAGAACAGCCCCACGTCCTTGAGTTCCACGCGCTTGCCCGCTTCCACCGAGCGCTTCATCGCGTCGGAATCCACGGTCTGCACGCCGATCACCTTGATCTCGGGACGCACGGCCTTGATGTACGAGGCGATGCCCGAGATCAGCCCGCCGCCGCCGATGGCCGCGAAGATCGCGTGGATGGGGCCGGGATGCTGGCGCAGGATCTCCATGGCGATGGTGCCCTGACCGGCGATCACCTCCGGATCGTCGAACGGGTGGATAAAGGTCAGCTTGTGCTTCTTTTCCAGCACGGCGGCGTGGTTGTAGGCGTCGCTGTAGGAATCGCCGTGCAGCACGATCTCGACCCACTTGCCGCCGTGCTCGCGCACCGCGTCGATCTTCACGCGCGGCGTGGTCACCGGCATTGCGATCATGGCCTTGCACTGCAGCCGAGAGGCGGCCAGTGCCACACCCTGCGCATGGTTGCCGGCCGAAGCGGCGATCACCCCGCGCTTGAGCTGCTCGGGCGACAGCGAGGCCATCTTGTTGTAGGCGCCGCGCAGCTTGAAGGAGAACACCGGCTGCGTATCCTCGCGCTTGAACCAGACCGCATTGCCGGTGCGCGCGGACAACTCGCGCGCGTAGGTCAGCTCGGTCTCCTGCGCCACGTCGTAGACCTTCGCGGTCAGGATCTTCCTCAGGTAGTCGATCTTGCCGCCGGCCGGCGTGGGCCGGCGCGCGACCGCGGCGGGCACGGCCGAGCGGGGGGCGGAGGCGGACGAGGAAGCCGACGAGGTCGGAGCGGAGGCTTTGCTGGCGGATTTGCGGGTCATGTCGACGGCGAAAAGGCGGGCCGGGGAACGGCGGAAACGGCGGAAACCGCGATAGCGGCGGGGGAAACCGCGGTGGAAACGGCGTCGGCCGCCCACGCGGCGCGGCCGACGCAAACCGCCAATGATAATGGATGCCTTGCCCGCGCCGCATTCGCGGCGCTTTTTCCGCCGTGCGGCTAGCCGCCCGTGCCTCGCACCGGAGCGGTGCATGCGTCACTGTAGGACGCCGTCGGGTGGACGCTGGTCGATCACTCGTGATACGGTTTGCTGCGATGTCTTCCCTACCGCTGATCGAACCCGATACCGCGCTGTTCCTTGATTTCGATGGCACGCTGGCCGACCTGGCGCCACGCCCGGAGCTCGTGTACGTCGAACCGGAACTGGTGGGCACGCTGCGCGCGCTGCACACCGCCCTGGGTGGCGCGCTGGCCATCGTGTCGGGCCGAACCGTTGCCGAACTGGACAATTTTCTGAGCCCGCTGGTGCTGCCGGCCGCCGGCGTGCATGGCGCCGAAGTGCGCGACAGCGCGGGCCGCCGCTTCGAGATGCCGGCCCCCAATTTGGGCGGCATGCTGGCGCGGCTGGAGGATCTGGCGCTGGCCCATCCCGCCTTGCGCATCGAACGCAAGCCGATGGCACTGGCGGTGCACTACCGCTCGGCGCCCGAGCTCGAACAGCTGGTTCGCTCGCAGGTGGCCGAAGCGCTCAAGGACATGAGCGGCGTGGAAATGCTCCACGGCAAGATGGTGGTCGAGGTCAAGCCGGCCGGCGTGACCAAGGGCAGCGCCATCGAGAACTTCATGCGCGAGGCGCCGTTCGCCGGCCGCAAGCCGGTGTTCGCGGGCGACGACGTCACGGACGAGGACGGCTTCGTCATGGTGAACAAGCTCGGCGGGCTGGGCGTGCTGGTCGGCCAGCGCGCCACCGCGGCGACCGTCAGCGTGAACAATCCCGCCGCCCTGCGGCTGTGGCTGGGCCACAGCGCACGGGCCCTGGGCGCGCCGGCCGGCCAGGGCGATGCCCCCGCGTCGACCCCCGCGCTGTGAGCGCGCCGCATCGGACGAAACGGACCAACAAGACGAACAAGACGAACAAGAAGGAGCTGCCTTGAGCCAGACCATTCAGGCGGCCGCCGCCGGGGACGCCACGCAGGACGCTTCCCGCGCCGCCGCGCCCGGCGGGCGCCACTGCAACCCGTCGCTGTCCCTCGGCATGATCGGCAACTGCGGCTATTCCGCGCTGATCGACGAACGCGGCCGCATCGTCTGGTGCTGCATGCCGCGTTTCGATGGCGACCCCGTCTTCAACGCGCTGGTCGACCCCAGCGAGAACGGCGGCCACTTCTCGATCGAGATCGAGGACTTTGCCGAATCGCAGCAGTGCTACGAGCCCAATACCGCGATCCTGCGCACGCTGCTGACCGACCGGCACGGCAACAGCCTGGAGATCACCGACTTCGCCCCGCGCTTCTACCGCCACGGGCGCTATTTCCGCCCACTGACGCTGGTGCGCCGCATCCGTCCGGTCAAGGGCGCGCCGCGCGTGCGCGTCGTGGTGGCGCCGCGCTTCGACTGGGGCCGCATCGCGCCCGAGGTGACCCGCGGCAGCAGCCATGTCCGCTACGTGGGTGACGGCATGACGCTGCGCCTGACCACCGATGCGCCGCTGACCTACGTGCTGTCGCATACGCCCTTCCTCGTCACGCACCACATGGACTTTATCCTGGGGCCGGACGAGACGCTGCAGGGCGGCGTGGAGGAAACCGCGCGCGACTTCGAGCAGGAGACCACCCAGTACTGGAAGCTGTGGACGCGCCGGCTCGCCGTGCCGCGCGAATGGCAGGACGCGGTGATCCGCGCGGCCATCACGCTCAAGCTCTCGCTGTACGAGGAAACGGGCGCGATCGTCGCCGCGATGACCACCAGCATTCCCGAGGCCCCCTACAGCGGCCGCAACTGGGACTATCGCTATTGCTGGCTGCGCGACGCCTTCTTTGTCATCCGCGCGCTGAACAGCCTGTCCGAGGTCGGCACCATGGAGGACTACCTGCGCTGGCTCTCCAACGTGGTGATGCAGTCGCGGGACGGCCACATCCAGCCGCTGTACGGCATCGGCCTGGAGCGCGAGCTGCCGGAATCGCAGCTGGACCATATCGCGGGCTATCGCGGCATGGGTCCGGTGCGCGTGGGCAACCAGGCGCAGGAGCACTTCCAGCACGATGTCTACGGCAACGTGGTGCTGGGCGCCGCCCAGGCCTTCCACGATCACCGGCTGCTGCATCGCGGCGGTACCGCGGAATTCCATGTGCTGGAGGAAGTGGGCGAGCAGGCGGTGCGCGTGTTCGGCACCCCCGACGCGGGCATGTGGGAGCTGCGCACGCGGGCGCGCGTGCACACCTCGTCGGCGCTGATGAGCTGGGCCGCGTGCGATCGCCTCTCCAAGATCGCCGAGACGCTGCAGCTGCCGGCGCGCGTGCGCTACTGGCGCAAGCATGCCGACATGATGCGCGAACGCATCCTGCGCGAATCGTGGAGCGAGGAGCGCCAGGCCTTCGCGGAGAGCTTCGGCGGGCGCGAGCTCGATGCCAGCGTGCTGCTGATGGCCGAGGTGGGGTTCATCGACCCCTGCGACCCCCGCTTCACCGCCACCGTCAAGGCGATGGAGGAGACCTTGTGCGACGGCCCGTACATGCGGCGCTACGAGGCGCCGGACGATTTCGGCAAGCCCGAGACCGCCTTCAATATCTGTACCTTCTGGCGTATCGACGCGCTCGCGCGCATCGGCCGCAAGGAGGAGGCGCGGGCCATCTTCGAGGCGATGCTCGCCGCGCGCAATCCCCTGGGACTGCTGTCCGAGGACACGCACCCGGTCACGGGCGAGATGTGGGGCAATTTTCCGCAGACGTATTCGATGGTGGGTTTGATCAATGGCGCCATGCGGCTGTCGGCACCGTGGGATTCGGTGATCTGACGGCAGGCAGACCGCCGGCGGGCCGCGCTGCGGCCGCGGCGGCGATGGGCGCGGCATGACAGGAGGCATATGGGAAGACTGGTAGCGGTATCCAATCGCGTGGCCGATCCGCGCAATATGGCGGCGGGCGGCCTGGCCGTGGCACTGGGCGAGGCCCTGCGCGCGACCGGCGGGCTATGGTTCGGCTGGAGCGGCAAGATCGTGGAGACCGCGCAGGGCGGCACGCCCGGAGAAGGCGAGCTGCACCTGCAGCATGCGGGCAATGTCGCGCTCGCCACCGTGGACCTGTGCCGCGACGACCACGACGCCTATTACCTCGGCTACAGCAACGGCGTGCTGTGGCCGGTCTTTCACTACCGCATCGATCTCGCGGACTTCGATTCCGGCCACCTGAACATCTATCGCCGCGTGAACCAGCTGTTCGCGCGCAAGCTCGCGCCGCTGCTAAAGCCGGACGACGTCATCTGGATCCACGACTACCACCTGATCCCGCTGGCTGCCGAGCTGCGCGCGATGGGCTGCGGCCAGCGCATGGGGTTCTTCCTGCATATCCCGCTGCCGCCGCCGCCGATCCTGGCCGCGATCCCGCAGCACGAATGGCTGATGCGGGCGCTGTTCGCCTATGACCTGATCGGCTTCCAGAGCCAGACCGACGTCGAGCACTTCGCCCGCTACGCCCAGAACGAGGCGCATGCCGAGCCGATGGGCGAGCACCGCTACCGCGCCTTCCACCGCACCGTGCGGGCGCAGGCGTTCCCCATCGGCATCGACGTGGACGAGTTCGTGGCGCTGGGCAAGGCCGACGAGGCGCAGGAAACCTACGAGATGATGATGGCCCAGTACCACCGGCGTCGTCTGCTGCTGGGGGTGGACCGGCTGGACTATTCGAAGGGCCTGCCGCAGCGGCTCAAGGCGTTCCAGACGCTGCTGGCCGAATATCCGGAGAATCGCAGCAGCGCCACGCTGATCCAGATCGCGGCGCCTTCGCGGGAATCGGTCGATGCGTACGCCGACCTGCGGCGCGAGATGGAAGGGCTCTCCGGCGCCATCAACGGCGAATACGGCGAGCTGGACTGGATGCCGGTGCGGTATATCCACCGCACCACCTCGCGCAAGCGGCTGCCGGGCCTGTGCCGCGCCAGCCGCGTGGCGCTGGTGACGCCGCTGCGCGACGGCATGAATCTGGTCGCCAAGGAGTTCATCGCGGCGCAGGACCCGGACGACCCGGGCGTGCTGGTGCTGTCGCGCTTCGCGGGCGCGGCCGAGCAGCTCAAGGAGGCGCTGCTGGTCAATCCGTACGACACCAACGGCACGGCCCAGGCGATCCAGCAGGCGCTGCACATGCCGCTGGCCGAACGGCAGGCGCGCCACCGCAAGCTGCTCGAGAGCATCCGCGCCCAGGACGTGCACTGGTGGAGCCGCGAATTCCTGCGCACGCTGGAGGGGATGGAGGGCGGTTAGGCGCTGGCGTTCCGGCTGCGGGGCCGGCTCATCCGCGCGCGGGCGCGGGCACCGGCGCCGCGCCGTGGTCGGCGCCGCCTCTTGCCGGCATGGCGCCGGCCACCACGGTGCGGTCCCGGCCGCCGCGCTTGGCGGCGTAGAGGGCGCGGTCGGCGCGCCCGAACAGGGCCTCCCAGCACTGGCGCGCGTCGGTGCGCTCGCTGGCCTGGGCGATGCCGATGCTGACGCTGGCGAAACCGCCCAGTTCGTGCGGCAGCGCGATGGCGCGGATGCGCTGGCGCAGCCGCTCCGCCAGCACGAAAGCCTCCTCCTCGGTGGTGTGCGGGCACACCATGCAGAACTCCTCGCCACCGTAGCGGCCCACCACGTCGGAGGCCCGGCCGGCGCCGCGCAGCGCGTCCGCCACCAGCCTGATGATGCGGTCCCCGGCGCGATGGCCGGCATGGTCGTTGATCAGCTTGAAGCGGTCGATATCCACCACGAGGCAGGTCAGCGGGCGGCCGTGGCGCACATGCTCGTCGGCCAGCGCCAGCGCCGCGTGTTCCAGCGTGCCGCGATTGGCCAGACCGGTCAGCGGATCGAGCCGCGCCTGCGCGAGCTGCTGCGCCACCCGCACCTCGATCGCCATCAGCGTAAAGCCCACGATGGCCGCGAAGATCCCCATCAGCATCAGCAGCAGCGGCGTCTGCGCCAGCAGCGCCGAGCCGTCGCGCGACGGCATCGGCAGGCCCGGTTCGGTCGGCCAGTCGCCCAGCGCCGCATAGACGAACATGGCCTGGGCGCCGACCTGCAGCACGCAGGCGGCAATCGCCAGCGGACGTCCCATGCCCGCCGGCTGGCGGCGGTCGTTCAGCAGTTCGTCCAGCACCAGGCAGACCAGGCCCGCGGTGGCCGCGTGGCCGACGATGTTGGCCGCGTGCAGGTCCATGCCCAGCGCCGTGCCCAGCGCCAGCAGCAGCACCACCGCGCCGGCGATGCGGCGCACCTGGCGCGGATCGATGCCGGCCGCACCCGCGGCGGCCGAGCGTCCCACGCCGCGATGCACGCCGGCCTGCGCACCGATGCACAGCGTGTGCGCACACACGGCCAGCCACGGCCATTGATGGCCGGCATCCAGCGCGAGCGCCATGCCGCCCAGCGCGGCCATGGCATGTGCGCCGGCCCACAGGGCGGCCTGCCCGTTGTTGCGTAGTCCGAAGCGCAGTCCCGTGGCGATGCCGAGCGCGCCCGCGAAGAGCACGAGCAAGGCAACGTTGGGTATTCCGGTGTCTGACAGCATGACGTTCCCATATGGCGGGCGGACAGCTTCCGGCCCGCAGACGTCGAACATGGCCGCGCGCTGGTGCAGGCGCGGACCCCTGGCGTCAGAGACATCGACTCATGGCATTCCCGAAGGCCACCGTACGGCGTCGGGCCGCAGGTGGCGTCATTGCGTGGGGACGCTCGCTACCGCCCGGGTCCCCTTGTTTTGTTGGCGCCGATTCTACACAGCGCAGCCTGTGCAACAAGGCGCCAGGCCCCCGTCTGACAATTGTTGACATTCCCGTTGCATCGCATTGGTTACGATTTCTTGCTTCGGGGGCGAAGGTGGTCCAGCGCACTGTGCCGGCCACGCCGGTGTGCCAGCCGGCGCACGGCGAAGCGGTGCTCCGGATCGACAGTCGGCGGCGATCGTGCCGTTAACCGGACGAGAGGTCCTGGAACGCGTCTGCGGCGATGTTTTTCGCGAGACTTAAGAAGCACATAGAATACGCGCGGCCGGCATAGGCCGCGACGGCGACGGGTAGCCGACAGAACGAACGAGGAGCCTTCAGGGCGCGTATGAGAATTGCATCGGTTGAAGACGATCCGAGCCAGGCCGAACTGATCCGCCGGATCCTGATGGACGCGGGTCACGACTGCGAGAGCTTTTCCTCGGGCCAGAGCTTTCTGCGCGCCCTGCGCGACCAGGCCTTCGATCTGCTGGTGATGGACTGGCAGCTGCCCGATATCAGCGGCTACGAGGTGGTGTGCCACGTGCGCCAGCGCTCGGGCCAGTATCCGCCGATCCTGTTCCTCACCAGCCGCTCGCTGGAGGAGGACATCGTCGCGGGCCTGGCCGGCGGCGCCGACGACTATATGGTCAAGCCCGTGCGGCGCGGCGAACTGGTGGCGCGCATCGGTTCGCTGCTGCGCCGCAGTTATCCGGCGGCCCCGGCCAACGACGCGGTGCGCGTCGCCGGGTACTGCCTGGACCCGGTCGCGCGCACGGTCAGCCTGGACGACCGCCAGATCGAGATCTCGCCGCGCGAATTCGAGCTGGCGTGGTTCCTGTTCCGCAATATGGACCGGCTGCTGTCGCGCGACGTGGTCGAGCAGTCGGTGTGGGGCCGCTCGATGGGCGCGGGCTCGCGCACGCTCGATACCCACCTGTCGCGCCTGCGCGTCAAGCTGGGGCTGCGTCCCGAGAACGGCGTGCGGCTCGCCTCGGTGTATTCGTACGGCTATCGCTTCGAGCGGTGCGGAGTCGGCAGCGATGCGTCCTGACCGCGCGCGCCGGCGGCCGCTTGCCGCCGTGGCGATCGCCATCGCCTGCCTGTGCCACGGTGGCGCGGTCCACGCTGGACCGGCCGGCACCGAAGGCGAACACTTCGTCTATGTCGTCGACCCCGGCGATACCCTGTCTGCGCTGGCGCACCGCTTCCTGGCGCGCACCGACGGCTGGCGCGCGTTGCAGGCGCTGAACCGGGTCGCCGATCCGTACCGGCTCGCGCCGGGCACCCGCATCCGCATTCCGCTGCGATGGATTCCGGTGACTGCAGGCACCGTCACGGTGGTGTCGGCGCTTGGCGACGTGGCCGCCGACGGGGGGCGCGTGCGCGCCGGCATGCAGCTGGCCGAGGCCGCGCGCATCCGCACCGGCGCCGACGGACTGCTGACGCTGGAACTGGCCGACGGCTCGCGCGTGGTGCTGCCCCAGGACACCAGCCTGGAAGTGCGCCGCGTGCGCGCCTTCGCCCGCTCGGGCCTCGGGGACACGGTGCTGCGCGTCGAGCACGGCGGCGCGGAATCGCAGGTCGCGCCGCGCGGCGAGGGCGTGGGCCGTTTCGAGATGCGCACGCCGATGATGGTCACCGGGGTTCGCGGCACGCGCTACGAGGTCGTCGCCGGCGAGCGCGAGGCGCGCGGGGCGGTGCTGGAGGGCGAGGTCGCGGTGCGTGGGCGCGGCCCGGCCGAGCGCCGCGTGGCGGCCGGCCATGGCGTCAATGTCGGGGCCGGCGGCACGGTATCCGCGCCGCGCGCGCTGTTGCCCGCGCCGGCGTTGCCCGAGCTGCCCGCGCCGTTCTATGCGCCCACGGCGCAGGTTTCCTGGCAGGCGGTGCCCGGCGCCACTTCCTATCGGGTGACCGTCACGCGCGATCGCGCGCGCACCGAGGCCGTGCTGTCGCAGGTCGTGCCGGGCCCGGGCGCCACGCTGTCCGGCCTGCCGCACGGCAATCTCTATCTGCATGTGCGCGCGGTCGACGCGGGCGGCCTCGGCGGCTACCCCGGCACCGCCGCCATGTCGGTACGGCTGGAGCCGGCCGCGCCCATCACGCTCGAACCGGCGCGCGGCGCCGCGCACTACGGTGACGCCGCCGTGCTGTTCGGCTGGGCGCAGGTCGATACCGCGGACCGATACCAGCTCGAGATCGCGGACAACGCCGACTTCGCCGGCGAGGTCCGTCGCGCGGCGACGCGCGACACGGGCGCCGCGCAGACCTTGGGGCACGGCCAGTGGTGGTGGCGCGTGCGCTCGCTGGATGGGGCCGGCGAGCCCGGTCCGTGGAGCGCGGCGGTCGCGTTCAGCGTGCGGCCCCAGCCACCGGCGGCGCGCGTGGCCGCCGACGACGGCAGCGGCACGCTGTCCCTGAACTGGCCGGCCGATGCCGCGGGCCAGGGCCCCGCAGCCTATCGCGTCCAGCTTGCCAGCGACGCCGCCTTCCGGGGGGTCGTGGCGGAAGTCACCGCGAGCGGCAACGACGCCAGCGTGCCGCGGCCGCGGGCGGGCGTGTATTTCGTGCGCGTCGCCCGCGTGGAGCACGACGGTGCCGTCTCGCCATACTCGACACCGCAACGGATCGAGCTGCGCGAGTTCGTGCGCGATGCCGGGGGCGTGCCCGTGAACGTGGGCGAAGGCCCGATGCGCCGTGACGGCTAAATGGCGGGGCGGCGGCAGCGCAGCAAGGCCGGCGCGCCAGCATCGGCTCTTCGGCGGCTATCGCCAGCGCACGCTGTGCGAGTGGCTGGTGCTGACGGCCGCGGTGATCGCGCTCGCGGTGGCCGCGGCGGTGCTGCAGTGGGGACAGCGCGCGCACCTGGCGGTCTATGACATGGCGATCGCCGCGCAGCAGCATCCCGCGCGCGACGATATCGTGATCGTCGGCATCGACGACGAGTCGCTTGCCACCATCGGCCGCTGGCCGTGGCGCCGGGCGGTGCTGGCCGATCTCGTCGACCGCGTCGCCGCAGGCGGCCCGCGTGTGATCGGCCTGGACGTGTTGCTGTCCGAGCCCGACGCCCGCAATCCGGCCGACGACCGCGCGCTGGCCGACAGCATGGCACGCGCCGGCAACGTGGTGCTGCCGGCGCTGGCCGAACCGGTGGACGGTGGCTATGACGTTCGCTACCCGCTGCCGCAGTTCGCGGAGCGGGCCGGCGAGCGGATCGGCCACATCAATATCACGCTCGACGCCGACGGACTGGCCCGCCACATTTTCCTGCGCGAAGGCCCGCCCGGCGAGCAGCTCGACCACCTCGTGCTGCGCATGGCGGAGTTCGGACGGCCGGCCGGCGAGCGCCGCGCGTACCGGCACGAGCCGCGCTGCGTCGAACGGATCGGCCACTGGCAGCGCGCCGGGCGGCTGCGCATTCCGTTCGCCGGGCCGCCGGGCACGTTCCAGACGGTATCCGCCGCGGCGGTGCTCCAGGGCGGACTCGATCCGGCCATCTTCCGCGGCAAATACGTGCTGGTGGGCGCCCTGGCGACCGGCATGGGGGATATGTTCGCCGCGCCGCTGTCGCGCCACGGCGCTGGCATTCCGGGTGTCGAGTTGATGGCCAACGCGCTGCAGGCGCTGCTGGACGGCACCGGCATCGTCGCGCTGCCGGCCGGGTGGTTCTGGGCGGCCACGCTGGCGGCTGTGCTGTTGGTCGCCATCGGCGGCCTCGTGCTGTCGCCGCGCTCGGCCCTGCTGGTCGGCGCGCTGCTGGTGGCGCTGCTGCTGTTCGCCAGCCTGATGCTGATGCGCGGCGCGCAGCTGTGGTTCGACCCCGTGCCCGGCGCGCTCGGCTGCCTGGTGTTCTACCCGCTGTGGAGCTGGCGGCGCCAGGAATCGGCGCTCGCCTTTCTCGCGGACGAGGCGGCGCGGCTGGAGCAGGAGCCGACCCTGCCGGCCACCGGCAACGCCGCCGTCCACGGCAAGTCGCTCGATGCACGCATGGGCGCCCTGTATCGCCTGACCACGCGCCTGCGCGACCTGCGCCAGTTCCTGGCCGATGGCCTGTCCAGCCTGCCCGACGCCACGCTGATCTGCGATCTGCAGGGACGCGTGCTGCTGGCCAACGAGCGCAGCGCCGCGCTGGCGCCCCGTGCGATGGCACGCCTGGACGCCGCGGGCGAGGGCGGGCCGGACGTGCGCGACGTCATCGGCGAAGTATTCATGCTGCCCCGCGCGGGGCTGGATTTCTGGGCCCGGCTGCGTCATGCCTGCCTGTCGACCGGGCCCGGCGCCGCCCCGCCGCCCGAGTTCGACGGCGTCGAGCTGATCGCGCGCGACCAGCGACCGATGCTGCTGCGCGGGGCGCCGCTGCGCACCGATGGTGGCGGCGTGGCGGGCCTGGCGATCAGCTTCGTCGATATCACGCAGGCCCGGGTGGCGGAGCGCCGGCGCGAGGAAATGCTGCGCTTCATCTCGCACGACATGCGCTCGCCGCAGGCGTCGATCCTGGCACTGGTGGAACTGCAGTCCGATCCCGCCAAGGCGATCGACTCCGAGGTGCTGCTCGAACGTATCCGCCATCACGCCGCGCGCACGCTGGAGCTGGCCGACGACTTCATCAGCCTGGCACGCGCGGAATCGCAGGCGCTGCGCTTCGTGGAAACCGACCTGTCCAGCGTCGTGATGGACGCCACCGACGAGCTGTGGGCGCTCGCCAATGCCCGCCGCATCACGCTGGATTTGACCATCGACGACGGCGACATGGCCATGCGCGCGGAGCCGGGGCTGCTGATGCGCGCGGTGGCCAACCTGCTGGACAACGCGATCAAGTTCAGCGCGGATGGCGGCAAGGTGCGCGTCCGCGTGCGGCGCGATGCGCAGGCGCTGGTGGTCGAGGTGGTGGATCAGGGGCCGGGCATCGCGCCCGAGGACCAGGCCCGGCTGTTCCAGCCGTTCAGCCGGCTGCGCGGGGACGGGCGCCATGCGCCGCAGGGCAGCGGCCTGGGCCTGCTGTTCGTGCGCACGGTGGTGGAGCGCCACGGCGGCCGGGTCGGGCTGACCAGTTCACCGGGCGCCGGGGCGAACTTCTCGATGGTGTTCCCGCTCGACGCGGTGCATCCCTAGGCGGGCAGGTCTTCGGCGCGGTCGATATCGCGGAACGCGCCCTCGTGCTCGGTCAGGATGCGCGTGACGGGCTGCGCCTGCAGCAGCGCGCGGGCGCCCTCGTCGCCTTCGAGCTTGAGCAGCGTATCGCGCCAGGCCGCGCCGAAGCCCACCGGATGGCCGCGCTGGCCTTCATGCCATGGCGCGGCGATGACCTCCGGCGCGGTGATGGTCAGCGCCACCGCGCGCACGATCTCCTCGGGCAGCCACGGCATGTCGGCCAGCGCGACCACCCAGCCGCGCGCGTCGGCGGTATGGGCCACTGCCGCGGCCAGTGCCGCGCCCATGCCGTCCTCGGCCTCGCGCGCCTCCAGGATGCGGCAGCCCGCGCGGCTGAGCTCGGCGGCCAGCTCCGGCTGCTCGGGACGCACCACGGCGACCGCGCCCGGCAGCGCGCTGGCCAGCGTATGGCCGCTATGCCAGGCCACGGTATGGCCGTCCGGCAGCTTCGCCAGCAGCTTGTTGCGCAAGCCGGTGGCGTCGAAGCGGCGGCCATATCCCGCGGCCAGCAGGATGCCGACCGGCAGGTCGGAATCGATCAGCGGACTGGACTGCATATGCTTCCCTCGCTTGCCGCCATTTCGCGCGCGGCCTTGGCGCCTTCCACCTGCAGGATGTCAGGTAGCGAGACGTGGTTCTTGGCGGCCACCACTTCGGCCAGGATGGAGATGGCGATCTCGGGCGGCGTGCGGCTGCCGATATAGATGCCCACGGGGCCGTGCAGGCGCGCGAGCTGCGCGTCGTTCAGGTCGAACTCGCGGAGCCGTTCCCGACGTGCCTGGTTGTTGCGCCGCGAGCCGAGCGCGCCGACATAGAAGGCGCGCGTGCGCAGCGCCTCCATCAGCGCCAGATCGTCCAGCTTGGGGTCGTGCGTCAGCGCGATCACGGCGCTGCGCTCGTCCAGGCGCATGTCGGTCACCGTGTCGTCCGGCATGGTGCGGACCATGGTGACGCCCGGGATATCCCAGGTCTCGGTGTATTCCTCGCGCGGGTCGCACACGGTCACCTGGAAGCCCAGGCCGACGGCGATCTGGCACAGGTACTTGGAAAGCTGCCCGGCGCCGATCACCAGCATGCGGTAGCGCGGACCGTGGATGGTCGACAGCGTCGCGCCGTCGAAGGCGAGGCCGTCGGTGGCCTCGGCCGGCCCCAGCCGCGCGGCGCCGCTGGCCATGTCCAGGGTCCGCGTGACCAGCCGGCCGTTCTCGACCGCATCGAGCAGTTCGGCCAGGCCGCTGGCCGCGGACAGCGGCTCGGCCACCAGCTCGATGGTGCCGCCGCATGGCAGGCCGAAGCGGTGCGCCTCCTCGGCACTGATGCCGTACTTGATGGCCTCCGGCCGGTCGTGGCGGATGCCTTCGCGGCGCACGCGGTCGATGATGTCGTCCTCGATGCAGCCACCGGATACCGACCCCACCACCAGGCCGTCGTCCCGCACCGCCAGCATCGCGCCTTCCGGCCGCGGCGACGAGCCCCAGGTCCTGACCACCGTGACCAGCAGCGTGCGGTGGCCCTCCGCCTGCCAACGCACGCTGCTCTTCAGGACTTCGAGATCCACGCTGTCCATGATCGCTTCTGTTTCCTTTCGCCTGTCGCTTCCGCGTCGTCGCCGGGGGCGGCGTCGCCGGTAGATTGTTCGTCGATGTCGTTGCCGCCGCTCTGGCCGCTCACCGCTTCCGAGAAGCGCGTGAAGAAGGTGTCGGCCATCTTGCGCGCGGCGGCGTCCACCAGCCGCGACCCGATCTGCGCCATCTTGCCGCCCACCTGCGCATTGACCGTATAGGTGAGGACCGTCTCTTCGCCGTCGGGTTCCAGCGTGACGCGGGCGCTGCCGCGGCCGAAGCCGGCAGCGCCGCCCTGGCCGTCGAAGTGGATGGTATAGCTGTCGGGCGCCTGGATGTCCTGCAACGCCATCCTGCCCTTGAAGCGCGCCTTGACCGGGCCGACCGCCGCCATCATCGTGAGCTGGTAGGCGTTGTCGCCGTCAGGCTCGATGCTCTCACATCCCGGAATGCAGTGCTGGAGCAGGGCGGTGTCGTTGAGCGCCTGCCATGCGACCTGCTGCGGCACGGGCAGGCGCTGGGTCTGGGTCATTTCCATGATGGGGAGGTCTCCTTGAGGGAAGCGTAAGGCGAGAGAGGTGGCGCCGGGTTGCCCGCGCTGGCGCTGCGGGTGCTCACCGGCTCGGCGAGCAGCGCCTCCAGCGCCAGCAGGCTGTCCAGGTTGTGCGCGGGACGCAGCGCGTCCACATGCGGCAGGATGGCCTGCGCGCCGCGCGCCGCCGGACTGAAGCCGGGATAGCGCAACAGCGGGTTGAGCCACACGATGCGATGCGCGAAGCGGCGCAGGCGCGCCATTTCCTCGCCCAGCACATCGATATGTTCGTGGTCCAGTCCGTCGGTCACCAGCAGCACGGTGGCGCGGCCGGACAGCGCGCGCCGCGCCCAGTCGCGGTTGAAGCTGGCCAATGCCGCGCCGATCCGCGTGCCGCCCGCCCAGTCGCGCACCTGGCCCGCGATGGCCGCCACGGCGTCGTCCGGGTCGCGCTCGCGCAGCGCGCGGGTGATATTGGTCAGCCGGGTGCCGAACAGGAACACCGACAGGCGCTCGCGCGATTGCATCAGCGCGTGACAGAAGTACAGCACGGCGCGCGAATACTGGCTCATCGAGCCCGAGATATCGAGCAGCAGCACCACCGGCACCTTGCGCTCGGCACGGCGGCGGAATTTCCAGCGCAGCCATTCGCCATGCTGGCGCACCGCCAGCCGGGCGCTGGCGCGAAGATCCGCATGGCTGCCGCTGGCGGCCGCGCGCAGGCGGCGCGTGCGCTGCAACGCCAGCTTGGCGCGGCGCGCGCGGATCATGTGCTGCAGCGCGCGCCATTCCTGCGCGTTCAGCGTCTCGAAGTCGCGCGCGGACAGGCGCTCCTGCGCGGAGAATGTCAACGGCACGCTGAACGGCTCGGCTTCCCGAGGCTCCGGGCGCGGGGGCATGGCCGGCGGCTGCCGCGCCGCGAGCGCATCGGCCAGGCGGTTGCTGCGCCGCGGCGGCGGCGCGCCGCCGTCGACGCGCGGCAGCAGCAGCGCGCGCAGCTTGCCTTCCCAGTCCGGGTCGCGCCAGAACAGGTCGAAGGCCGCGTCGAACAGCGGCCGCTGGTCCGGGCCCGACAGCAGCAGCGCGGCCAGCGTCGCGCGCACGTCGGCACGCTGGCCCAGGTCGATGTGGTGCAGCGCCTGCAGCGCGTCCACCGCGTGCGCGGGGGACAGCGCGAAGCCGGCATCGCGCAGCAGGCGCACGAAGTGGGTGACATTGCGCGCCAGCACCGGCAGCCCGGCCGCCGGCGGCGCCGGGCGCGCGTGCAGGCGTGGCATCGTCAGGGCTCCAGCGCCGGCGCCGCCAGCAGCTCGGCGATGGTGGGACCGTCCACGCGCGCCAGATCGTCCTGGTACTTGAGCAGCACGCCGAGCGTGTCGCGCACCGATTGCGGATCGAGTTCGGAAACGCCGAGCGCCGACAACGCCCGGCACCAGTCGATGGTCTCGGCGATGCCGGGCGCCTTGAACAGGTCGATGCCGCGCAGCCGGTGCACGAAATCGACCGCCTGCGCCTGCAGCGATGCCGCCGCCTCGGACGCGCGCGCGGCCACGATCTGCAGTTCGCGCTCGCGCCCGGGATAGCCCAGCCAGCGGTACAGGCAGCGCCGCTTGAGCGCGTCGTGCACCTCGCGCGTGCGGTTGGAGGTCACCACGATCAGCGGCGCTCGCTCTGCGCGGATCATGCCGATCTCGGGAATGGACACCTGGTATTCCGCAAGGATTTCCAGCAGGAAGGCTTCGAACGGTTCGTCGGCGCGGTCGATCTCGTCGATCAGCAGCACACGCGGCGCGCCCGGCGCGGCGGGGTCGGGCAGCAGGGCTTCGAGCAGCGGGCGCTTGAGCAGGAAGTCGTCGTGGTACAGCGACTGCGCCTCGGGCCGCTCGCCGCGCGCCTCGGCCAGGCGCAGCGCCATGATCTGGCGTGGATAGTCCCATTCGTACAGCGCGCTGGCGGCATCCAGCCCTTCATAGCATTGCAGGCGCAGCAGCCGCGTGCCGAGCGCGTCGGCCATCGCCAGCGCCAGCGCGGTCTTGCCCACGCCGGGCTCGCCTTCGAGAAACAGCGGCCGCTGCATGCGCAGGGCCAGATACAGGACGGTGGCGGTCTCGCGGTCGGCGAAGTACTGCCGGTGGGCGAGCAGGTCGAGAGTCTGGTCGATCGAGTCGGGAAGCATGCGCGGCGCAGTGTGCGGGGTTCGGACCGCGGACCCTGCCTTCGGGGCGAAGGCGAGGGCCCGCGGCAGGCGGGTCCGGCGCGTCAGGACGCCGGTGCCAGCGCGCGCTCCACCGCCCGCGCGGCCAGCACCGCGATCAGGTGGGCCCGGTAGGCGGCGCTGGCGTGCAGGTCCGCGTTCAGCGTGGCGGGATCGACGGTCACGCCGCGCGCAGCCTCGGGCGTGAAGCTGGCGGCGAGCGCCTGCTCCAGCGGCTGGCAGCGGAACACGCTGTCGGCCGCGCCGGTGACCGCCACGCGCACCGTCTGCCCGGTGCGCGCGACCATCACGCCGACCAGCGCGAAGTGCGAGGCGGGGTTGCGGAACTTGACGTAGGCGGCCTGGTCCGGCACGGGAAAGCGGATCGCGGTGACCAGCTCGTCCGGCGCCAGCGCGGTCTCGTACATGCCCACGAAGAAGTTGTCGGCCGGGATGCTGCGCCGGTCGGTCACGATGGTCGCGCCCAGCCCGAGCGCGGCCGCCGGATAGCAGGCCGCCGGATCGTTGTTGGCGAGCGACCCGCCGATGGTGCCCACGGCACGCACCTGGCGGTCGCCGATGCCGCCGGCCAGCGCGGCCAGTGCGGGGATGCGCCCCTTGACGTCGGGATGGGCCTCCACGTCGGCATGGCGCGCGGCGGCGCCGATCACCACCTCGTCGTTCTCGATGCGGATATCGGCCATGCCGGGGATGCGGCAGACATCGACCAGTTTCGAGGGCGCGGCAAGGCGCAGCTTCATCGCCGCGAGCAGGCTCTGGCCGCCGGCGAGGAACTTGGCGTCGGCATCGGCCTTCATCGCCGCCACCGCGGCGTTGGCGTCGGCGGCCCGTTCGAATTCGAATGCGTACATGTGCGGCTCCCGTGTCAGTTTGCCGTGGGTTGCTGGCCGCCTTGCCGCTGGGGCTGGGGCGTTGCCATCTGGCTGGGCTGTTGCCGCTGCGGCGCCTGTTGTTGCGCCTGCGGCTGCCGCGCCTGCTGCATGGCCTGCCAGACCCGGTGCGGTGTCGCCGGCATCTGCATGTCGCGCACGCCCAGCGGCGAGAGCGCATCGACCAGGGCGTTGATGAAGGCCGGCGGCGAGCCGATCGCCCCGGCCTCGCCGCAGCCCTTCACGCCCAGCGGGTTGTGCGTGCACGGCGTGCCCTGCGAGGTCTCGACGGTGTAGTCGGGCAGGTCGGCGGCGCGCGGCATGGCGTAGTCCATATAGGAGCCCGTCAGCAACTGGCCGCTGTCGTCGTCATAGATGGCCTGCTCCATCATCGCCTGCCCCAGGCCCTGCCCGATGCCGCCGTGCACCTGCCCTTCGACGATCATCGGGTTGATGATGTTGCCGAAGTCGTCCACCGCGGTGAACTTGACCACGCGCGTCTCGCCGGTGTCGGGGTCCACCTCCACCTCGCAGATATAGGCGCCGGAGGGATAGGTGAAGTTCGTCGGGTCGTAGAACGCGTTTTCGTTCAGGCCCGGTTCCAGCTTGTCCAGCGGATAGTTGTGCGGCACGTAGGCGGTCAGCGCGACCTCGCCGAAGGTCTTGCCGCGGTCGGTGCCGGCCACGGTGAACACGCCGTTCCTGAACTCGATGTCGTCGGCGGAGGTTTCCAGCAGATGGGCCGCGATCTTCTTGGCCTTGGCCTCGATCTTGTCCAGCGCCTTCATGATGGCCGAGCCGCCCACCGCCAGCGAGCGCGACCCGTAGGTGCCCATGCCGAACGGCACGCGTCCGGTGTCGCCATGGACCACCTCCACCTGATCCAGCCCGATGCCGAGCCGGTCGGCCACTACCTGCGCGAAGGTGGTTTCGTGGCCCTGGCCGTGGCTGTGCGAGCCGGTGAAGACGGTAACGCTGCCGGTCGGATGCACGCGGATCTCGCCCACTTCGAACAGGCCCGCGCGGGCGCCGAGCGCGCCCGCGATATTGGACGGCGCGAGGCCGCAAGCCTCGATATAGCAGGAATAGCCCAGCCCGCGCAGCTTGCCGCGCCGCTGCGCCTCCTCGCGGCGCGCGGGAAATCCCTTCACGTCGGCCAGTTCCTCGGCGCGCGCGAGGCACGGTTCGTAGTCGCCTGTGTCGTAGGTCAGTCCCACCGGCGTGGCATACGGAAAGGCGCGGATGAAATTGCGGCGGCGCAGTTCCGCGGGGTCGATGCCCAGTTCGCGCGCGGCGGTCTCCACCAGCCGCTCCACCACATAGGTCGCCTCGGGCCGGCCGGCGCCGCGGTAGGCGTCCACCGGCGCGGTGTTGGTGAACACCGCGGTGACCTGCGCGTAGATCGCGGGCGTGGCGTACTGGCCGGCGAGCAGCGTGGCATAGAGGATGGTGGGCACGCTGGAGGCGAATGTCGACAGGTAGGCGCCCATGTTCGCGGTGGTGTGCACGCGCATCGCCAGGAACTTGCCGTCGGCATCGAGCGCCAGCTCGGCGCGCGTCACGTGGTCGCGGCCGTGGGCATCGGTCAGGAACGACTCGGAGCGCTCGGCGGTCCATTTGATCGGCCGCTTGACCTTCTTCGACGCCCAGGTCAGCGCCACGTCCTCCGGATACAGGAAGATCTTCGAGCCGAAGCCGCCGCCCACGTCCGGCGCGATCACGCGCAGCCGCGACTCGGGCAGGCCCAGCACGAAGGCGCCCATCAGCAGCCGCTCGACGTGGGGATTCTGGCTGGCGACGTACAGCGTGTAGCTGTCGTCCAGCCGGCTGTAGCTGGCATTGACGGCGCGCGGCTCGATCGCGTTGGGGATCAGCCGGTTGTTGACGATGTCCAGCGTGGTCACGTGCGCGGCCTTCGCGAAGGCCGCGTCGGTGGCATCGCGGTCGCCGTGGCCCCAGACGTAGCAGGTGTTGGCCGGCACGTCGTCGTGCACCAGCGTGGAGGCCGAGGCCGCCTGCGCGGTATTGACCACCGCGGGGAGCTCCTCGTAGTCGACCTCGACCAGTTCGGCGGCGTCGCGCGCCTGCTGCAGGGTCTCGGCCACCACCAGCGCCACCTGGTCGCCGACATGGCGGGCCTTGCCCTGCGCCAGCACCGGATGGGCCGGCTCCTTCATCGGCGTGCCGTCGATGCTGTGGATCAGCCAGCCGCAGGGCAGGCCGCCGACCTTGTCCGCCGCCATGTCCTCGCCGGTAAAGACGCCGATCACGCCGGGGGCGGCCAGTGCGGCGCCCTTGTCGATGGCGCGGATGCGCGCATGGGCGTGCGGCGAGCGCACGAAATAGCCGTAGCTCTGCTGCGGCATCACGATGTCGTCGGTGTACTGGCCGTTGCCGGTCAGGTAGCGATAGTCTTCCTTGCGCTTGACCGAGGCGCCGACCAGCCGTTGATTCTGGGTTTCGGGTGCGTTCATGGCGGATCCCCTTATTCGGCGCTGACCATGCCGGCCGCGCCGCTGCCGGCGCGCATCGCGGCCTGTCCTTCCTGCACCGCGCGCACGATGTTGTGATAGCCGGTGCAGCGGCACAGGTTGCCTTCGAGATGGGTGCGGATGGCATCGGCATCGGCGTCGGGCTTGTCCTGCACCAGCGTGGTGGCCGCCATCACCATGCCGGGCGTGCAGAAGCCGCATTGCAGGCCGTGGCAGTTGCGGAACGCCTGCTGCATCGGATGCAGTTCGCCGTCGGCGGACAGCCCCTCGATGGTGGTGACCGCCATGCCGTCCGCCTGCGCCGCCAGCAGGTTGCAGGACTTCACGGCGCGGCCATCCAGATGGACGGTGCAGGCGCCGCACTGCGCGGTATCGCAGCCGACATGCGTGCCCGTGAGCCGGAGCTGCTCGCGCAGGAACTGGACCAGAAGGGTATGGGGTTCGACCTGGGCGTCGACGGGCTTGCCGTTGACCGTCAGGCGGATGGAAATCGCCATGCTTGTCTCCATGTGGGGACGCGCATGACCCGTTCCGATCCGATATCCCGAAAAACAAGACAGCGCGGGACAGGCCACGGCGCGTTGCTGCCGCTGATCGCGGCTATTTCGTGATGGTGTGCTGGTGCTGCAGCGGTCTAGCGAGGTGATGACCGTCGGGCTCGCCCGGACTGCGCGGCCCCCGGCACGCGCACGCAGCGCGAACCTTGGACCGAACGAGGCTCTAACAGTAAATCACAAATCAATGGCAACTTCCATGCGGGTTGCCCCGCCGGGGTCGCTGATAGAATGGCCGCCCGCCCGGCGGCTCACCGGATTGCCCTAGATGGAAGGTATTGTCGACTGGTTGTTCAACACCGTAGCGCTGCCCGAGGTCGGCCTGCCCGCGATCTTCGTGGTCAGCCTGCTGTCGGCCACGCTGCTGCCGCTGGGCTCCGAGCCGGCGGTATTCGGCTATATCAAGCTCAATCCCGAGATGTTCTGGCCCGCCATCATCGTGGCCACGATCGGCAATACCGCCGGCGGCGCCATCGACTGGTGGCTCGGCTATGGCGCCAAGCTCGCCTTGGTCCGATACCACAAGCGCCGCCAGATGCGCGAGCACGAACTGGAACACCTGCAGCACCGCAAGCATCCGCGCCGCCCGCGCAAGCCCGCGCTGGACGCGAAGTACTTCCGCTGGATGCGCCGCATCGGGCCGCCGACGCTGCTGCTGTCCTGGCTGCCGGCGATCGGCGATGTGCTGTGCACGCTTGCCGGCTGGCTGCGGCTGCCGTTCTGGCCGAGCCTGGGCTACATGGCCATCGGCAAGTTCGTGCGCTACCTGGTGATGACCGGCCTGCTGCTGTGGGTGCCGGACAGCATCTGGCGCGGCATCGGGGACGGCTTCCGCTCCATGTTCTGACCGGGCGCGGCCGGCCCTTGTCCGGCTGCGGGCCTTGCCGGAGGCCCGGGGCCTTGGAGGATAAGGGCCGGCGGATGCTGCGCCGCGGCGAAACGGGGCGTTGCAGTACAATCGCGCTTTACATGACGATAAGCGCACCGTCCCCGTGCGCAGCAGGAAGCGGTTCCGCCATGAACGCCCCACTCGTGCTCGATGCCAAGCTCGCCGCCCAGGACGCTCCCCCGCGTCTGCGAGAGATCCCCTACAACTACACCTCCTTCTCCGATCGCGAGATCGTGATCCGCCTGCTCGGCGAGGAGGCCTGGCGGATCCTGCACGAGCTGCGCGGCGAGCGCCGCACCGGCCGCTCGGCCCGGATGCTGTACGAGGTGCTGGGCGACATCTGGGTGGTGCGCCGCAACCCGTATCTGCAGGATGACCTGCTGGAAAATCCCAAGCGGCGGCAGATGCTGATCACCGCGCTGCATCACCGGCTTGCCGAGGTCGAGAAGCGCCGCGCCGCCGACCGCGCCGAGCATGCCGAGCCGGCCGCCGAGGACCGCTCGCACCGGGTGGAGCAGCTGGTGACCTTCGCCAAGCAGGCGATCGAGGACTTCAAGCGCGAATTCAGCGATGCCTACGACCTGCGCAAGCGCGCGACGCGCGTGCTGGGGCGGGTCACGCAGAAGGACAACATCAAGTTCGACGGCCTGTCGCGCGTCTCGCACGTGACCGATGCCACCGACTGGCGCGTGGAATACCCCTTCGTCGTGCTGACGCCCGACACCGAGGAAGAGATCGCGGGCCTCGTCAAGGGTTGCTTCGAGCTGGGCCTGACCATCATCCCGCGCGGCGGCGGCACCGGCTATACCGGCGGCGCCGTGCCGCTGACCCCGCTGTGCGCGGTCATCAATACCGAAAAGCTGGAAAAGCTCGGCCCCGTCGAGCAGACCGAACTGCCGGGGGTGTCCGGCACGGTGGCCACCATCTTCTCCGGCGCGGGCGTGGTCACGCGCCGCGTGGCCGATGCCGCCGACAAGGCGGGGCTGGTATTCGCGGTGGACCCGACGTCGATCGACGCCTCGTGCATCGGCGGCAATGTCGCGATGAACGCCGGCGGCAAGAAGGCGGTGCTGTGGGGCACGGCGCTCGATAACCTCGCCTGGTGGCGCATGGTCGATCCCGAGGGCAACTGGCTCGAGATCACCCGGCTGGACCACAACCTGGGCAAGATCCACGACGTGCCGGTCGCCACCTTCGAGCTGCAGTGGTTCGACGGCTCGCGCGCGCCCGGCGAAAAGCCGCTGCGCAAGGAAACGCTTGCCATCGAAGGCCGCAAGTTCCGCAAGGAAGGGCTGGGCAAGGACGTCACCGACAAGTTCCTGGCCGGCCTGCCCGGCATCCAGAAGGAAGGCTGCGACGGCATCATCACCAGCGCCCGCTGGATCCTGCATCGCATGCCCAAGCATGTGCGCACGGTCTGCCTGGAGTTCTTCGGCCAGGCGCGCGACGCGATTCCCAGCATCGTCGAGATCAAGGACTATCTCGATGCGGAATCGCGCACGCCCGGCGGCGCCATCCTGGCGGGCCTGGAACATCTGGACGAGCGCTATCTGCGCGCGGTGGGCTACGCCACCAAGAGCAAGCGCAACGCCTTCCCGAAGATGGTGCTGATCGGCGATATCGTCGGCGACGACGAGAACGCCGTGGCGCGCGCCACCTCCGAGGTGATCCGCATGGCCAACGGCAAGAGCGGCGAGGGCTTCATCGCCGTCAGCCCCGAGGCGCGCAAGAAGTTCTGGCTCGACCGCTCGCGCACCGCGGCCATCGCAAAGCACACCAACGCCTTCAAGATCAACGAGGACGTGGTGATCCCGCTCAACCGCATGGGCGAGTACACCGACGGCATCGAGCGCATCAATATCGAGCTGTCCATCAAGAACAAGCTCAAGCTGGTCGACGCGCTGGAGGCGTTCTTCGCCCGCGGCAACCTGCCGCTGGGCCGCAGCGACGACGCCAACGAGATTCCCAGCGCCGAACTGCTGGAAGACCGCGTGCAGCAGGCGCTGACGCTGCTGCGCGAGGTGCGCGCGCGCTGGACCTATCTGCAGGATCACCTGGACCAGCCGCTGGCGCAGGCGCGCGTGGCGCTGGTCGGCCACGGCATGGGCCTGCTGGGCCCGGCCTTCGAGGCCCGCCTGGTGCAGCAGCCGGACGCGAACGTGTTCCACCTGCTGCAGGACCGCACGATCCGCGTGTCCTGGAAGACCGAGCTGCGCGCCGAGCTGCGCAAGATCTTCAATGGCGGCGAGTTCAAGCCCATCCTGGACGAGGCCCAGAAGATCCACAAGCAGGAACTGCGGGGCCGCGTCTTCGTGGCGCTGCACATGCACGCCGGCGACGGCAACGTGCACACCAACATCCCGGTCAACTCGGACGACTACGACATGCTGCAGGACGCCCACAAGGCGGTGGCCCGCATCATGACGCTGGCCCGCTCGCTGGACGGCGTGATTTCCGGCGAGCACGGCATCGGCATCACCAAGCTGGAATTCCTGACCGAGGACGAGATCGGCGAATTCCGCGACTACAAGCACCGCGTGGATCCGCACGGCCGCTTCAACAAGGGCAAGCTGCTGCCGGGCGCCGACCTGCGCAACGCCTATACGCCGTCGTTTGGCCTGATGGGCCACGAGTCGCTGATCATGCAGCAGAGCGACATCGGCGCGATCGCCGACAGCGTCAAGGACTGCCTGCGCTGCGGCAAGTGCAAGCCGGTGTGCGCCACCCACGTGCCGCGCGCCAACCTGCTCTACAGCCCGCGCAACAAGATCCTGGCGACCTCGCTGCTGGTCGAGGCGTTCCTGTACGAGGAGCAGACCCGCCGCGGCGTGTCGATCAAGCACTGGGACGAGTTCTCGGACGTGGCCGACCATTGCACGGTGTGCCACAAGTGCGTGACGCCGTGCCCGGTCAAGATCGACTTCGGCGACGTGTCGATGAACATGCGCAACCTGCTGCGCAAGATGGGTCAGAAGAAGTTCAACCCCGGCACCGCGGCGTCGATGCTGTTCCTGAACGCGACCAATCCGCAGACCATCAACATGACCCGCAAGGTCATGATCGACTGGGGCTTCAAGGCGCAGCGCCTGGGCAACGAGGTGCTCAAGAAGATCGCGCGGAAGCAGACCGCGCATCCGCCCGCCACGCACGGCAAGCCGCCGGTGCAGGAGCAGGTGATCCACTTCATCAACAAGAAGATGCCGGGCAACCTGCCCAAGAAGACGGCACGGGCGCTGCTCGACATCGAGGACAACGAGATCGTGCCGATCATCCGCGATCCGAAGCGGACCTCGCCCGAGACGGAGGCGGTGTTCTACTTCCCGGGCTGCGGCTCGGAGCGGCTGTTCTCGCAGGTGGGCCTGGCCACGCAGGCGATGCTGTGGCACGTCGGCGTGCAGACCGTGCTGCCTCCGGGCTATCTGTGCTGCGGCTATCCCCAGCGCGGCGCGGGCCAGTTCGACAAGGCCGAGAAGATCGTCACGGACAACCGCGTACTGTTCCACCGCGTGGCCAATACGCTGAACTACCTGGATATCAAGACGGTGGTGGTGAGCTGCGGCACCTGCTACGACCAGCTCGCCGGCTATGAATTCGACAAGATCTTCCCCGGCTGCCGCATCATCGATATCCACGAATACCTGCTGGAAAAGGGGCTCAAGCTCGAAGGCATCACCGGTACGCGCTACATGTACCACGACCCCTGCCATACGCCGATCAAGACCATGGACCCGACCAAGCTGGTCAACAACCTGATGGGCGGCAACGGCGATGCGGGCGCGATCGAGCGCAACGAGCGCTGCTGCGGGGAGTCGGGCACCTTCGCGGTGACGCGGCCGGACGTCTCCACCCAGGTCCGCTTCCGCAAGGAAGAGGAAATGCGCAAGGGCGCCGACAAGCTGCGCACCGACGGCTTCGCCGGCGACGTCAAGATCCTGACCAGCTGCCCGTCGTGCCTGCAGGGCCTGTCGCGCTACAACGAAGACGCCTCGGTGCAGGCCGACTACATCGTGGTCGAGATGGCGCGCCATATGCTGGGCGAGAACTGGATGCCGGACTACGTCAATGCCGCCAACTCGGGCGGCATCGAACGGGTGCTGGTGTGAGCGCCGGGCTGACGGCGGCGGCCGCCGTGGCGGGCTGCCCGCTGTGCGAAGGCGACGGCGGCGAGCTGGTCTGGCGCGAGGCGGGCGCCCGCACGCGCGCCCGCGTGATCCTGGTCGAGCACGACCGTTTCCCGGGCTTCTGCCGCGTCGTGTGGCAGGACCACGTCGCGGAGCAGACCGATCTGGCGGAGGCCGATCAGGCCTGGCTGATGCGGCTCGTGGCCGCCGTCGAGCGCGCGGTGCGCGCCACGATGGCGCCGGACAAGGTCAATCTGGCCGCCTTCGGCAATATGGTGCCGCACCTGCATTGGCATATCATTCCGCGCTATCGCTGGGACACGCATTTCCCCGAGGCGGTGTGGGCGCCGGCGCAGCGCGAGGCCGACCACGGCCGCATCGCGCAGTTGCGAGAGCGCCTGCCGGCGCTGCGGGCCGCCCTGGCGGCGCTCGACATCCGCTGACCGGCTTTCTCCACGCGGAACCGCCCCCGGCGATGCGCGTCTGATACCGATCGATTCCGCGCGTGCCGCGGCCCCGCCCGCGGCCGGCGCTTTGCCTGCACAGGTGCCATGACCACTCCCACCTCCGCCACCGTTCCGGGCCCGGCCGTGCCGGCCCGCGCCCTGCAGATCCAGAGCCGCCTGCGGGTCGCGGAAACCTGGGCGCTGATCAAGCCTTACTGGACCTCGGCGGACCGCAAGGCCGGCCTTGGGCTGCTTGCGCTGCTGGTGGTGCTGAGCCTCGCCATCGTCTACATCAACGTCCTGATCAACGACTGGAACCGGCTGTTCTACAACGCGCTGGAGCAGCGCGACGCCGTCTCGTTCCGCTCGCTGCTGCTGCGCTTTTCCTGGCTGGCAGGCATCTACATCGTGCTGGCGATCTCGCTCAAGTACTACACTATGATGCTGCAGATGCGCTGGCGCACGTGGATGACCGGCACGTTCATGGAGCGCTGGCTGTCGTACCAGGCCTACTACCGCATCGAGCAGACCCATACCACCGACAACCCCGACCAGCGCATCGCCGACGACCTGCGCCTGTTCACCGACGGGGCGCTGTCGCTGTCGCTGGGCCTGCTCAATTCCGTGGTCACGCTGCTGTCCTTCGTCGGCATCCTGTGGGTGCTGTCGGGACCGATCAGCTTCGCGATCGGCGGCACGGAATGGTCCATTGCCGGCTATATGGTGTGGTTCGCGCTGGCCTACGCGGTGCTCGGATCGCTGGTTGCCCACGCGGTGGGGCGTCCGCTGATCGGGCTGAGCTTCCAGCAGGAGCAATACGAAGCGGATTTCCGCTTCACGCTGGTGCGGCTGCGCGAGAACAGCGAGCCGGTGGCGCTGTACCGCGGCGAACCGACCGAGCGGGCGGGCTTGGGCGCGCGCTTCGAACGGATCCGTGCCAACTGGAACCAGCTGATGGCCTACACCCGGCGCCTGACGTTCGTGAACTCCGGCTATGCGCAGTTCGCCATCATCTTCCCCTATATCGTGGCCGCGCCGCGCTACTTCTCCGGCGGCATGACGCTGGGCGGCCTGATGCAGATGGCCTCGGCGTTCGGGCAGGTGCAGGGCGCGCTGTCCTGGTTCGTGGACAGCTACGCCACGCTGGTGGGGTGGAAGGCCGCCGCCAACCGCCTGATCGACTTCCAGGCCGCGATCCGCGACGCGCAGCGGCAGGAGGTGCGGCACGACGGCGTGCGCGATATCGCCGTGCATGCAGGCGCAACGCCTGACATCCGCATCGACGGCCTGGCGCTGGACCTGCCGGTCGTCAGTGGCCGCGGCCAGCCGGTGGGCCAGCGTCCGCTGGTCGCGCCGTTCTCGCTGACCATCGGCGCCGGCGAGCGCTGGATGGTCAGCGGGCCGTCCGGCTGCGGCAAGAGCGTGCTGTTCCGCGCGCTCGCCGGCATCTGGCCCTACGGCAGCGGCACGGTGTCCACCCCGCCCACGTCGCGCATGCTGTTCCTGCCGCAGCGCAGCTATCTGCCGGTCGGCACGCTGGCCGACGCGCTGTCCTATCCCGATACCGGCACCACGCACAGCGTCGAGACGCTGGCCCAGGTGCTGCGCCAGGCCCGGCTCGGCGCGCTGGCCAACCAGCTGGACGTGTTCGACAACTGGTCCCTGCGCCTGTCGCCCGGCGAGCAGCAACGGCTTGCCTTTGCCCGCGCGCTGCTGCGCAAGCCCGATTTCCTGTTCCTGGACGAAGCCACCAGCGCGCTGGACGAGGAGACCGAGGCCGCGATGTACCGGCTGATGGTCGAGGCGCTGCCGGGCGCGGCCATCGTCAGCATCGCGCACCGCAGCACGGTGGCGGCCTTCCACGACAAGCGGCTGCGCTATGTGCCCGGGGACGGCGCGCGGGTCGAGGCGGAGGAGGCCGCCGCCGCCTCCGCGCCCGCCCGGGCGGCCCAAGATGGGCAAGGTGTGGCGCCTGCGGTAAGCTATCGGGTCGTACACGTAGCGTGACGGCGGCCGCCGCGGCTTCGCGGCGGTATTCGCGTCGCGACAGAACATCATGGCAGGCCTCGAGAAAGATACCCCCCACCCCACCGGGCTGACCGTCCATACGCAATCGCGCGTGCTGGAGATCGGCTTCGACAACGGCGCCAGCTTCCGCCTTCCCTTCGAATTCCTCCGGGTCCATTCGCCATCGGCCGAAGTCCAGGGCCATGGCCCGGGGCAGGAGGTGCTGCAGACGGGCAAGCGCGACGTCGGCGTGGCGGCTGTGGAGCCGGTCGGCAACTACGCGATCCTGATCCGCTTCTCGGACGGCCACGACAGCGGCATCTATTCCTGGGACCTGCTGTACAAGCTCGGCGCCGAACAGGACGCGCTGTGGCAGGCCTATCTGAAGCGCCTGGAGGAAGCCGGCGTCGATCGCGATACGCCCATGCCGGCCGGCAGCGGCCATGCCTGCGGCCACCAGCACTAGCCGCGCGGATTAATCAGGAGTCATTGATGAGCGAAACCGATTTCGGCTTCGAGAAGGTGGATGAGGCCGAGAAGGCCAGCAAGGTCGCCGGCGTGTTCCACTCGGTCGCCTCGCGCTATGACGTGATGAACGACCTGATGTCGGGCGGCATGCACCGGCTGTGGAAGATGTTCACGATCGCCCAGGCCGGCGTGCGGCCCGGCCACAAGGTGCTCGACATCGCGGGCGGTACCGGCGATCTGGCCAAGGCCTTCGCCCGTCAGGCCGGGCCCACGGGCGAGGTCTGGCTGACCGACATCAACGAGTCGATGCTGCGGGTGGGGCGCGACCGCCTGTTGAACAAGGGCATCGTGACCCCCACCTGCCTGTGTGACGCCGAGCGGATTCCGTTCCCGGACAATCATTTCGACCTGGTCACGGTGGCATTCGGGCTGCGCAACATGACGCACAAGGACCGTGCCCTCGCCGAGATGCGCCGGGTGGTCAAGCCGGGCGGCAAGGTCATGGTGCTGGAGTTCTCCAAGGTCTGGAAGCCGCTGGAAAAGGCCTACGACGTCTATTCGTTCAAGGTGCTGCCGTGGCTTGGCGAGCGCGTGGCCAAGGACGCGGACAGCTACCGCTACCTCGCCGAGTCGATCCGCATGCATCCCGATCAGGATTCGCTGGCGCGATTGATGGAACAGGCCGGGCTGGAGAAGGTCGAATACTTCAATCTGATGGCCGGCGTGGTGGCGCTGCATGTGGGCCGCAAGTTCTGATCCGGCGCCCCAACATTACAACAGCATTACCGCCGCATTACGAAGCACGGTACGGACCACGTACCGCTCTCGCCGAAGCCGTCGCCGCCGATATCATGGGCGCGTAGAAGCGAAACACAGAGGGGATAAAGAATCATGTCGTTACTTCGTGGAAAATTCCTGGCAGGGTCGATGGCATTCATGCTCGCACTGGGCATGGTGTACGACGCCGAAGCCAAGCGCATGGGCGGCTCGCGCAGCTTCGGCAAGCAGTCGTCAAATGTGACGCAGCAGCGCCAGCAGGCACCGGCGCAGCAGCAGCCGAGCCAGCAACCGGCACAGCAGCAAGCCACGCCGGCCGCCGCCGGGGCCGGCGCTGCGGCCGCGGCCGCACCCCGCCGCAACTGGGGCGGCATTCTGGGCGGCATCGCCGCCGGCCTCGGTATCGGCTGGCTGCTGTCGCACCTGGGTCTGGGCGGCGCGGCGCTGAGCTTCCTGTCCAACCTGATCCTGATCGCGCTGATCGCGATCGTTGCCATCTGGCTGATCCGCAAGTTCCGCGGCGCCAAGGGCCGCCAGCCGGCCTACGCCGGTGCCGGCGCCGGCGCCAATGGCCGTACCGACCTGGGACGCACCGAGATCGGCCGCAATGCCGAACCCGCGTGGCGCCAGCCGGCCTCGCAGCCGGTGATGCCGGGCAACCAGTCCGTCAACCAGCCGGCCTTCCAGCCGGTGGAAGCGGCGGCGGGCGCCGCCGCGGTGGCCCAGCCCTGGGGCGTGCCGGCGGACTTCGATACCGAAGCCTTCCTGCGCAACGCGAAGGTGTACTTCGTCCGCCTGCAGGCGGCGTGGGACGCCGGCAATCTCGACGACATCCGCGAATTCACCACGCCGGAAATGTTCGCCGAGATCAAGATGGACCTGGGCGAGCGCGGCGCGGAGGTGAACAAGACCGATGTGGTCACGCTGGACGCGGCGCTGCTGGGCATCGAGAACAGCCCGTCGCAGTATCTGGCCAGCGTGCGCTTCTCGGGCATGATGCGCGAGAAGGCCGACGAGGCGGCGCAGCCGTTCGCCGAGGTGTGGAATCTGGCCAAGCCGGCCAGCGGCGAAGGCGGCTGGGTGCTGGCGGGTATCCAGCAAGAGGCCTGAAGCGTCGGGTAATTGCCCGGCAAGTCGCCTCGCAAGCCATCTGCCCGGCTTGCCTGGCTTAGAATGGAGGCCCACGCGAAAGCGTGGGCCTTTTTTGTTTCTGGGGCTGTCCGCCCGCCGAGATCGCGCCATGAATCTTCTACCGTCCGCCCTGGCGGCGCCCGTCGTTGTCGCGCTGAATCATCTGCTGGAGCAGGAGCCGTGGGCGCGCAGCATGTTGATGCCCTTCGCCGGGCGAGTGGTGCGTTTCGATGCCGCCGCCTTTGCGCTGGCCCTGCGGATCGAGGCCCACGGCCTGACCGCGCTCGCCGACGAGCAGCCGGCCGCGCCGGCCGCCGTGACGCTGACCGTGCCCATGCAGCAATGGCCGCTGGTAGCCGCCGACGTGGCCAGCGGCGGACAGGCCGCCGCCATGCGGCATGTGCGTATCGAAGGCGATGCGGAACTGGCCAATACCGTTTCCACGCTGGCCCGCAGCCTGCGGTGGGATGCCGCGGAAGACCTGGCGCAGGCGCTGCGGGGCGTGCTGGGCGGACCGGCCGGCGACAGCGTGGCGCAGCGCGTGGTGGAAGGCGCGCAGCAGGCGCACCGCCAGGCCCTGCGCGTGGGCCGGGCGCTGGTCGACAACGTGACCGAGTATCTGCTGGACGAACAACCGACCCTGGTGCGCCACGCGGCGTTGGACGAGTTCGGCGCCGACGTGGCCGCGCTGCGCGACGACCTGGCCCGGCTCGAAAAACGCCTGGAGCGCCTGGAGCGCCAGGGCCAACCACCACGCGGGCCCGGCGCGCTGCCGTCCGCCCATCGCTAACCAGACGCCCGTGTTGCGGCGCACCGGCGCGGCAAACGTAACCAAAGACCCTGCATGACCCGTTTCCTGCGCCTTTGCAAGATCGCCTTCGTCATCTTCTACTACGGGCTCGATGAACTGGCCCTGTCCGGTTTCAAGAACCGCCGCATCCGCTTCCTCGTCAGGGTCATCACCATCGGGCGCAAGCTCGAAGTCCCGCGCGGCGTGCGGCTGCGCCTGGCGCTGACGCGCCTGGGCCCGATCTTCGTCAAGTTCGGACAAGTACTGTCGACACGGCGCGATCTGCTGCCGGCCGATATCGCCGACGAACTGGCCTTGCTGCAGGACCAGGTGCCGCCCTTCGACTCGGCGGTGGCCGTGGCCATCATCGAGCGCTCGCTGGGCCGGCCGCTGTCGTCGATGTTCGACGGGTTCGAGCACGTGCCGGTAGCCAGCGCCTCCATCGCGCAGGTGCACTTCGCCACGCTCAAGAGCGGGCCCAACCGCGGCCGCGAGGTCGCGGTGAAGGTATTGCGCCCGGGCATGCTGCCGGTGATCGACAGCGATCTGGCGCTGATGCGCGATGTCGCCTCGTGGGTCGAGCGCGTCTCGGCCGACGGTAAGCGGCTCAAGCCGCGCGAGGTGGTGGCCGAGTTCGACAAGTACCTGCATGACGAACTGGACCTGATGATCGAGGCGGCCAACGCCAGCCAGCTGCGGCGCAATTTCGCGGAAACGGAACTGCTGCTGGTGCCCGAGGTGTTCTGGGACTACTGCAGCTCCGAGGTGTTCGTGATGGAGCGGATGCATGGCATTCCGATCTCGCGCACCGAGGCGCTGAAGGCGGCCGGCGTCGATCTGCACGTGCTGGCGGAGGAGGGGGTCGAGATCTTCTTCACGCAGGTGTTCCGCGACGGCTTTTTCCATGCCGACATGCACCCCGGCAATATCCTCGTCTCCGTGGCGCCCGAAACCTTCGGCCGCTATATCGCGCTGGATTTCGGCATCGTCGGCGCACTGTCCGAGTTCGACAAGAATTACCTGGCGCAGAACTTCATCGCCTTCTTCCGCCGCGACTACCACCGGGTGGCGCTGCTGCACGTGGAGTCCGGCTGGGTTCCGCCCGCGACCCGCGTCGAGGAGCTCGAGAGCGCGGTGCGCGCCTGCTGCGAGCCGTATTTCGACAAGCCGCTGAAGGAAATCTCGCTGGGCATGGTGCTGATGCGGCTGTTCCAGACCTCGCGCCGTTTCAACGTCGAAATCCAGCCGCAGCTGGTGCTGTTGCAGAAGACCCTGCTCAATATCGAGGGCCTGGGCCGCCAGCTCGATCCGGATCTGGACCTGTGGCGCACCGCCAAGCCGTTCCTGGAGCGCTGGATGCACGAGCAGGTGGGCTGGCGCGGCGCGTGGGAGCGCATCCAGGTGGAGGCGCCGCAATGGGCGAAGATGCTGCCGGACTTCCCCCGCCTCGCGCACCAGTTCCTCGAACGCCGGGCGCTCGTCCACAATGGCGAGCAGGAGCGCCTGCTGGCCGCGCTGGTGCTGGAGCAGCGGCGCACCAACCGGCTGGTGGCGACAGCCCTGCTGCTGGGCGGCGGTTTCGTCGTCGGCATGGTGCTGGTGCAGATGCTCGGCTGGGTGGGGTATTGGTAGGCGGCAGCGCAGGAGGACACGTCATGGCACAGCAGCCCGATTTCACCACCCGCGATGCGGCCGACGCCGGCTTCTGGGACGAGCGCTTCGCCAAGGGCTTCACGCCGTGGGACATGCATGGCGTGCCCGCCGAGTTCAAGGCGTTTGCCGGCGGGCAAGAGCCATGTCCGGTGCTGATCCCGGGCTGTGGCAACGGCTGGGAAGCCGGCTGGCTGCACGAGCGCGGCTGGCCGGTGACGGCCATCGACTTCGCCCCCGAAGCGGTGGCCTCCGCGCGCAAGGCGCTCGGCGCGGCCGCCGGCGTCGTTCACCAGGCGGACTTCTTTGCCTTCGAGCCCGAGCCGCCCTGCGAGGTCATCTACGAGCGCGCCTTCCTGTGCGCGCTGCCGCCGCGGCTGCGCGAGCCCTACGCCCGGCGCGTCGCGGCGCTGTTGCCGCCCGGCGGCCTGCTGGCCGGCTATTTCTTCGTCGACGAGACCCGTGGCGGTCCGCCGTTCGCGATCGCGGCCGACGCGCTGGACGCGTTGCTGTCGCCCGACTTCGAGCGCCTGGAAGACCGTCCTTCGGCCGCGCCGCTGCCGGTCTTCGGCGAGCGCGAGCGCTGGCAGGTGTGGCGCCGGCGAGCGCGCTGAGCGGTCCGGGCCCCCGGCGTGCATGGATATTGCAAGTCGGTGACGTCGGGTCGGCGCGGCGGTTTTGTCACCATGGCGTTCCGCCTCGCTATAATCCGCGATTCGATTCGGCTACGACCGCAGGCCCGCCCCGCCAGGGGACAAACCGGCCATCCACGCGGCCCCGACCGATGAATTGGACTCCGGGGCGGCACGCGCGAACGCGCCATGCTTACCGGCATTCGGTTTTTCGCCTAAGGGCATTTGCGGGATAGGGCAGCAGCATGCTGATCTGGTTTGTCGTCATTTACTGGGTGATCTCGGTCGGCATCGGCCTGTGGGCCGCGATGCGCGTGCGCAATACGGCCGACTTCGCCGTCGCCGGCCGCAGCCTGCCTTTCCATATCGTTACCGCCACCGTATTTGCCACGTGGTTCGGCTCCGAAACGGTGCTGGGCATTCCGGCCGTATTCCTCAAGGAGGGGCTCTCGGGGGTGGTGTCCGACCCCTTCGGCTCTTCGATGTGCCTGATCCTGGTGGGTCTGTTTTTCGCCCGGCCGCTGTACCGGATGAACCTGCTGACCATCGGCGACTACTATCACAACCGCTATGGCCGGCTGGCCGAGGTCCTGACCACGCTGTGCATCGTGGTGTCGTACCTTGGCTGGGTGGCGGCGCAGATCAAGGCGCTGGGGTTGGTGTTCTTCACGGTCTCGGACGGCGCGCTGTCGCAGGAGGCGGGCATGATGATCGGCGCGGCCAGCGTGCTGGTGTACACGCTGTTCGGCGGCATGTGGTCGGTGGCGATCACCGACTTCATCCAGATGATCATCATCGTGATCGGCATGCTCTATATCGGCTACGAAGTCAGCGGGCAGGCCGGCGGCGTCGCCGCGGTGGTGTCGCACGCGGCGGCGGCGGGCAAATTCGAGTTCCTGCCCGCGCTGGACCTGGTGCAGATCATCGGTTTCGCCGCGGCGCTGTTCACCATGATGCTGGGATCGATACCGCAGCAGGACGTGTTCCAGCGGGTCACCTCCTCGCGCACGGAGCAGATCGCCGGCCGCGCCTCGGTGCTCGGCGGCGTGCTGTATTTCTGCTTCGCCTTTATCCCGATGTTCCTGGCTTACTCGGCCACGCTGATCGACCCGCAGATGGTCGCCAGGCACATCGACACCGACTCGCAGCTGATCCTGCCCAGCCTGATCCTGTCGCACGCGCCGCTGTTCGCGCAGGTGATGTTCTTCGGCGCGCTGCTCTCCGCCATCAAGAGCTGCGCCTCGGCGACGCTGCTGGCGCCTTCGGTTACGTTCGCGGAGAACATCCTGCGGCCGTACTTCCGCCATCTCGACGACCGGCAGTTCCTGCGCGTGATGCAGGCCGTGGTGCTGGTCTTTACCGTGCTCGTGACGGCCTTTGCGCTGAACTCGCACCTGTCCATTTTCCATATGGTGGAAAATGCCTACAAGGTCACCCTGGTATCGTCCTTCGTGCCACTCGCTTTCGGCCTGTTCTGGAAGCAGGCCACCCGCCAGGGCGGTCTGGCCGCCATCCTGCTGGGGCTGAGTTCCTGGCTGGTGTGCGAGGTGGCCTTCGCCGACGGCCCGGTGCCGCCGCAGATGGTCGGCCTGCTGTTCTCGCTGGGCGGCATGATATTCGGCTCGCTGCTGCCCCAGTGGATCGCCGACCGTCCGCCGGTCAAGCAGGTCCACATCGCCTGAAGCCGCCCGCCCGGCCGGGAACCGTCCCGGGCGGGGCCGCCGATGCGCTTTTCGCACCGCAGGGCCGCCAAGCGGCCCGATTCGCCCCCTTTTCCTCCCGCAAGCGGGGGGTCTGACGTTTATAATTCAAGGCTTTGCACCGCCCGGCGGCGATATCGTCCGGGTCCGCCCCTCCGGGGCCGCCCACGACGCACCGGCGTTTGCCTACCCCGTTTCCTTACCTTTCCAGGATCTCCCGGAGACCCACTATGCCGATCTATGCCTACCGTTGCGACGCCTGCGGCCACGGGCGCGATGTGCTGCAGAAAATGAGCGATGCCCCGCTCACGGACTGCCCATCCTGCGGAGCGGCCGGTTCCTTCAAGAAACAGATCACCGCCGCCGGCTTCCAGCTCAAGGGCTCGGGCTGGTACGTGACCGACTTCCGCGGCGGCGGCAGTACCGGCGCCGCGGCGCCCGCCGCCACGGCCGGCGCGGCCGCCAGCGAAGCCGCCCCTGCGGCCGCCGCGGCGGCTTCGGATGGCGCCGCATCGGCTGGCACCGCCTCGTCGGGCGGATGCGGCACCGCGTGCGCGTGCCATTGAAGCGGACGTGACCGTGCCGACCAAGAAAACCTCCGCCCTCAAGACCTGGTTCCTCACCGGCCTGCTGGTGCTGGTGCCGCTGGGCATCACGCTGTGGGTGCTCAGCCTCATCATCGGCACCATGGACCAGAGCCTGGCGCTGCTGCCCGAAGGCTGGCAGTTCGACCGCGTGCTGTTCGGCATGCGCATCCCCGGGCTGGGCGCGATCCTGACGCTGCTGTTCATTTTGCTGGTCGGGCTGCTGGCGCATAACTTCATCGGCCAGCGCCTGGTGCGCTGGTGGGAAGCGCTGCTGCACCATATCCCCGTGGTCGGTCCGATCTACTCGAGCGTCAAGCAGGTCTCGGACACGCTGCTGTCGTCCTCCGGCAATGCCTTCCGCAAGGCGCTGCTGGTGCAGTACCCGCGCGAAGGCTCGTGGACCATCGCCTTCCTGACCGGCCGCCCCGGCGGCGACGTGCAGAACCACCTGCAGGGCGAATACGTCAGCGTCTACGTGCCGACCACGCCGAATCCGACCTCGGGCTTTTTCCTGATGATGCCCAAGGCCGACACGATCGAGCTGGACATGACCGTCGACGCCGCGCTGAAGTACATCGTCTCGATGGGCGTGGTGGCACCGGCGGACCTGCCCCGCAAGACAGAGCCGGCGCGCGCCGGCGAAGCGGCTGCCGCGCGCGGGGCAGCCGTCAACTCGGCGCCCGCCCCGGCCGCCGATACCACTCATTCAAATTGACCGCGGGCCGCTCGGCGGCCGCGCTTATCCGGGAATTCTCCATGTCCTCCATGCGTACTCACTACTGCGGTCTGGTGACCGAACAACTGACGGGCCAGGAAGTGGCCCTGACCGGCTGGGTCCAGCGCCGCCGCGATCACGGCGGCGTGATCTTCATCGACCTGCGCGACCGCGAGGGTCTGGTGCAGGTCGTGTGCGATCCCGACCGTCCGGAAATGTTCAAGATCGCCGAGGACATCCGCAATGAGTTCTGCATCCGCGTAACCGGCAAGGTCCGGGCGCGTCCGGCGGGCACCGAGAACGCCAACCTGACCTCGGGCAAGATCGAGGTGCTGTGCCACGAGCTGGCCGTGCTGAACCCGTCGGTGACGCCCCCGTTCCAGCTGGACGACGACAACCTGTCCGAAACCACGCGCCTCACGCACCGCGTGCTGGACCTGCGCCGCCCGCAGATGCAGTACAACCTGCGCCTGCGCTACAAGGTGGCGATGGAAGTGCGCAAGTACCTGGACGCGCAGGGCTTCATCGACATCGAAACGCCGATGCTGGGCAAGAGCACCCCCGAGGGGGCGCGCGACTACCTGGTGCCGTCGCGGACCAACCCGGGCCACTTCTTCGCGCTGCCGCAGTCGCCGCAGCTGTTCAAGCAGATGCTGATGGTGTCCGGCTTCGACCGCTACTACCAGATCACCAAGTGCTTCCGCGACGAGGACCTGCGCGCGGACCGCCAGCCCGAATTCACGCAGATCGACTGCGAAACGTCATTCCTGACGGAGCAGGACATCCGCGACCTGTTCGAGACCATGATCCGCACGGTGTTCAAGAACACCATCGACGTGGACCTGGCCGCGACCTTCCCGGTGATGGAATTCCGCGAGGCCATGGCCCGCTTCGGCTCGGACAAGCCGGACCTGCGCGTGAAGCTCGAATTCACCGAGCTGACCGACGTGATGAAGGATGTCGACTTCAAGGTGTTCTCGGCGCCGGCCAACAGCGACAGCGGCCGCGTGGTGGCGCTGCGCGTGCCGGGCGGCGGCCAGATCTCGCGCGGCGAGATCGACGGCTACACCCAGTTCGTCGGGATCTACGGCGCCAAGGGCCTGGCCTGGATCAAGGTCAACGAGGTGGCGAAGGGCCGTGACGGCCTGCAGTCGCCGATCGTCAAGAATCTGCACGACGCCGCGATCGCGGAGATCCTCAAGCGCAGCGGCGCGCAGGACGGCGACATCCTGTTCTTCGGCGCCGACAAGGCCAAGGTCGTCAACGACGCCATCGGCGCGCTGCGCCTGAAGATCGGCCACTCGGAGTTCGGCAAGGCCAACGGCCTGTTCGAGGACGCATGGAAGCCGCTGTGGGTGGTCGACTTCCCGATGTTCGAGTACGACGAGGAAGACGCGCGCTGGGTGGCCATGCACCATCCGTTTACCAGCCCGAAGGACGAGCACCTCGAATACCTGGCCACCGATCCGGGCAAGTGCATCGCCAAGGCCTACGACATGGTGCTCAACGGCTGGGAAATCGGCGGCGGCTCGGTGCGTATCTATCGCGAGGACGTGCAGAGCAAGGTGTTCCGCGCGCTCAAGATCAGCGAGGAAGAGGCACGGGTCAAGTTCGGCTACCTGCTGGACGCGCTGCAATACGGCGCGCCCCCGCATGGCGGCATCGCCTTCGGCCTGGACCGCATCGTCACCATGATGGCCGGTGCCGATTCGATCCGCGACGTGATCGCCTTCCCGAAGACGCAGCGCGCCCAGGACCTGCTGACGCAGGCGCCCAGCTCGGTCGACGAGAAGCAGCTGCGCGAGCTCCATATCCGCCTGCGCGCGACCGAAGCCAAGCCGGCGGCCTGAGGCAGACGGTACGATGGAGGCGGCCGCGGCCGCTTCCATCGGTGGCGGGGCGCTCCCCGCGCTCCCGTGCTTTCCCTGGCTTTAGCGCGGTTTCCAATTGTTACCTCGCGGAACGAAGCGGGGTCCCGCAATGTCTGCCACCTTTTGAGCACTCGCCGGGCGCTCGCTCCCGGGCGCTCGCGGCAACGAAGGAAGAATGACCGTGAACCTGGATATCGAGCTGATCCGTCAGTTTTTGTTGGCCCACGCGGAGACCATCCTGACCTGGCTGGTGGCCGGGCTGGTGATGATGCTGGTGGCGCGCTTCGAACTGCGGCGCGCCGTGCGCCGCTCGGTCGTGGCCATGTCCGAATCGGTCGCGACCACGGTGGCCGCCTGCGTGCCGGACATCGCCCAGGCCGCACAGGTCAATGGCGGCTCGCACGGCGGCTCCCCCTCGGGTCCGGTGGAGACCCAGCGCGCCGAGGCGCTGCGCCGCGTGGCCCTCGATACCGTGGCCACCGTGATGGCGCGGGGCCGCTGGCTCGAGGAGCTGGGCAACCTGCGTCTGGCCGAGGACGCGCTGCTGCCGGGGCGCCGGGCGAGCGGGGCCAATCCGCTGCTGGTCGTGGCGCCGCAGCCCGTGGTCCAGGCCTATCTCGCCGCCCAGCGCACGTTCGACGACGAGGCCGCGCGCCTGCAGGCCCACCGGCGCGAGGCGTTGCGCCTGCACGAGGCCGCGCAGGCGCTGGCCGCCGAGGCCGCGCAGATCGAACAGGAGACTGGCAGCATCGTGCTGCGCTTCGAGCAGGTCAATGCCCAGGCGGCGCAGGGCGCGGAAGCGGGCGACTACCAGCGCTTCCTGATCCAGAAGTACAACACGCTCGGCCAGCGCGAGAAGGAAATCGCCCAGGCCCGCAGCGAGATGCTGGAGCGGGCGCGCGAGGAGGCCGACCGCCTCGCCGCGCAGGCCCACGCCGCCTCGTTGCGGTATACGCGCACGCTGGCGCCGCTGATGCAGCAGCTGCGCGCGGCCTGGGGCCACGGCGACTCTCCGGAGGTGTTCGAGGCCTGGCTGCGCGACAGCGAAGCCGGCCATCCGGCCGCGGAACGCGCCTGAGCGCCCGGGCGGTGGCAACGCCGCTTGTCGGACAGTCACCGGTGGCATCGCCTGCCATCTGCGTTAAGCTTGGTGCCTGCCGATCGCCCTGAACCCATGCCTCACAAGATTCCCGAATCCGTATTGGTCGTGATCTATACGACCGATCTCCAGGTACTGCTGCTCGAACGGGCCGACCGGCCGGGCTTCTGGCAGTCCGTGACCGGCAGCCTCGATACCCTGGACGAACCGCTGGCCCTGACGGCCGCGCGCGAGGTGGCGGAGGAAACCGGCATCATCGCGGGCGAACATCGGCTGCAGGACTGGGGCCACAGCATCGAGTACGACATCTACCCGCAATGGCGCCACCGCTATGCGCCGGGCGTCACGCGCAATGTCGAGCACTGGTTCGGCCTGTGCGTGAACCGGCCGCTGCCGGTCACCCTGGCGCCCCGCGAACATCTGCAATGGGCGTGGCTGCCGTGGCAGGAGGCCGCCGAGCGGTGCTTCTCCAGCAGCAACGCCGAGGCGGTGCGCCAGCTGGCGTGGCGCGAGGGCGCGGCCACCGCCGCGGCGACGAGGGCCGCGCGATGAAGCTGCGCGTGGTGACCTACAACATCCACAAGGGCCTGACCGGCTTCGCCCGCCGCCCGCGCATCCATACCGTGCGCGATGGCCTGCAGACCGTCGACGCCGACATCGTCTTCCTGCAGGAGGTCCAGGACCGCAACGACCGGCTGGTCGCCGCCTCGCTGTTCGATTCGGACCATACCCAGCTGAATTACCTCGCCACCGATGCCTACCCGCATTCGGTGTACGGACGCAACGCGGTCTACGACCACGGGCACCATGGCAACGCCATCCTGTCGCGCCATCCGATCCTGATGTCCGAGAACCTCGATATCTCCGATCACCGCTTCGAGCAGCGGGGCTTGCTGCACGCGGTGGCCGACGTCAACGGCATCGAGTCGCATCTGATCTGCGTGCATTTCGGGCTGTTCGCCCGCAGCCGCGCGCGCCAGGCAGAGGCGCTGGTGGAGCGGGTGCGCAACGTGGTGCCCGCCGACGCGCCGCTGGTCATCGCGGGCGACTTCAACGACTGGAACCACCGGCTGGACGCGCTGATCTGCACCACGCTGGGCGCGGTGGAGGCCTCGCAGGCGCGCGGCGCGCGGCTGCACACGTTTCCCAGCCACATGCCGTGGTGGCAGCTGGACCGCATCTATGTACGCGGCTTCGAGATCGAGCGCGCGCATGCGCTGACCGGGCGCGACTGGGCGCAGCGCTCCGATCACGTGCCGCTGGTTGCCGAGCTGTGCCGGCCGCAGGTCCCCGAGGCGGATCTGGCCACGCGCCAGGGCAAGCTCGCCGGCGCCTGAGCCAGACGTGCGCGACGCGCGACTACAAGTTCACCGTGCGCCTGACCAAGGCGGACAACGCGTCGATATCGGCCAGGTCCAGCACGGGCAGCGCGGTGCGCTGCGCGAGTTCTTCCGGGGCGTCGGTGGCCACCGCGACGATGCCCGGAAACTCGGGCCACAGGGGCGGCTTGCCGTGGGCCGGACGATAGATCTCGAGCTTGGGGAAATCGCTGCGCTTGTAGCCCTCGACGAGCACGAGGTCGGTGTCGCGCGGCAGCAGCGCCAGCGCGTCGGACAACGTCGGGGGCGTGTCGGCCGGGTAGCGGCGCATCAGCGTCAGATGGCTTTCGCCCACCAGCACCACGTTGGCGCAGCCCGCTTCCCGCATCCGCCACGAATCCTTGCCGGGCGTATCGGGATCGAATCCATGGTGCGTATGCTTGATGCCGGCCACCCGCAGCCCGGCCCCGACAAGGCGGGGGATGAGCCGATCCAGCAGGGTGGTCTTGCCGCTGCCGGACGAGCCGGCGATACCGAATACCTTCACGATGGTCCAGGGGTTGTCGCGCCAGAACTGGCGACGATAGCAGAGAAGCCGGCTCGCCGCCCTCACCGCGGCCACCGGCGCCATTAGGCCGACATCCGCATGCAGAGTTCGTCCACCAGCCTTGCCGACCCGCACGACGATGCCGCGATGGCCGCCGCGCGCGACCGCATCGCGGCCTATCCGCGCGCCCGGCACGGCAGGCCCGTGGCGGGCAATGCGGTCACGCTGCTGCGCGGCGGGCAGGAGTACTTCCCGGCGCTGATCGCGGCCATCGACGAGGCCGCCCACACCATCGCGCTCGAAACCTATATCTATGCCGACGACGCGGTGGGCAGGGCGGTGGCCGATGCGCTGCTGCGCGCTGCTGCGCGCGGCGTGGAGGTGCGGCTGGTGGTGGACGGCTTCGGCGCGGGCGACATGCCGCAGGCGCTGGCCCAGCACCTGCGCCAGGGCGGCGTGCTGCTGCAGGTCTACCGTCCCTTGCGCGGCTTTCGCGTCGGGCGCAAGCATCTGCGGCGCATGCACCGCAAGGTCGCCGTGGTGGACCGCCGCATCGCCTTCGTCGGCGGCATCAATATCATCGACGACCTGAACCACGGACCCTTCGAGCAGGCCCGCCTCGGTCCGCGCTACGACTTCGCCGTCAGCGTGACCGGCCCGCTGGTCGACCATATCGCGCTGAGCGCCGAGCGGCTCTGGTGGCGGCTGTCGCTGCGCGCCACCGGACTGGCCGGCATGGCGGCCGAATACACGCCGCACGCCAGCCTGCCGCTGTGGCAGGAGGACGCGCGCTTCGAATCGCGCGAGGGCGTGCGCGCGGCGCTGCTGCTGCGCGACAACCTGCGCAACCGCCGCACCATCGAACGCGAATACCTGCGGGCGCTCGGCTCGGCGCGCCACGAGGTCGTGATCGCCAACGCCTATTTCCTGCCCGGCCACAAGATGCGGCGCGCGCTGCTTGCCTGCCGCTCCCGCGGCGTGCGCGTGCGCCTGCTGCTGCAGGGCATGGTCGAGTACAAGCTGCAGCACTACGCCACCCATGCGCTGTACGCGACCTTGCTGGAGGCGGGGGTCGAGATCCACGAATACGCCGAGAGCTTCCTGCACGCCAAGGTCGCCACGGTCGACGACGAATGGGCCACGGTCGGCTCCAGCAACATGGATCCCTTCAGCCTGCTGCTGGCGCGCGAGGCCAACATCGCCGTCTATGACCGCGCCTTCGCGGCCGAACTGCGCGGCGAACTGGAGCGGGCGATCGAACTGCGCAGTACCGAAGTCCGGCTCGAAACCCATGCCCGCCGCGGCCGGCTGCGCCGCTTCGTCGACTGGGCCGCCTATCTGCTGTTGCGGTTCGGCGTCGTCGTGGCCGGCGCCGCCGGGCGCTACTGACCGGCCATCCGCTGCTGCTTCGCGACAAAACCGCGTCCGTCCGGCAAGCCGGTGCCGTACCGGCGCGCCCGTCCACTATGCTGCGCCGCGGTGGATTAGACATGAAGGTCTAATCTAATGCCTTGCCGCCGGCACGGCGCGCGCACAATAATCTGAACGACCGTTCTTTTTGGCTTAGACTGCGGGCATTCAGGGTGGCCAGGCGCCGCCGATAACGAATCACCGACGTCGAGTCATTCGCGGTATGCCGAGTTGGCGCCGCAAAGCACGGAGAAAAGATCATCATGCGCACCCCGACAGCCCGCCTAGAATCCGCCGCGTCCACCAGCGCCACGCCCATGCGCAAAGGCGAGATGACGCGCGCGGCGATCCTGGATGCGGCCCTGGAACTGTCTTCGCGCGACGGGCTGGAGGGGCTGACGATCGGCCTGCTCGCCGAGCGCATGCAGATGAGCAAGAGCGGGGTATTCGCGCATTTCGGTTCGCGCGAGGACCTGCAAGTGGAAGTGGTTCGCGAATATCACCGGCGGTTCGAGCAGGAGGTGTTCTACCCCTCGCTGAACGAGCCGCGGGGTTTGCCCCGGTTGTGGTCGATGGTGCGTCGCTGGATCGAGAAGCGGATCCAGGAGGTGACCACCGGTTGCATCTATATCAGCGGCGCGGTGGAATACGACGACCGCGCCGAAAGCCCGGTGCGCGACGAACTGGTCAAGAGCGTGACCATCTGGCGCGCCGCATTGCTGCGCGCCATCGACCAGGCGCGCGACGAGGGGCATCTGCGCGCGGACTGCGATCCGCGCCTGATGCTGTTCGAGATGTACAGCCTCGAACTGGGCCTGCACCACGACGCCCGCTTCCTGCGCCTGCCCGGCAGCGCGGACCTGGCGATGTTCGCATTGGACAAGCTGATTCAGTCTTACCGTACCTGAGGCCGTTCCGACCTATCTTTGCCAGCGGGCATCGGTGGCGTGGCGGCTTAGCATAATTTCAAGGAGATCTTGATGGGCCAGTACACCGCACCGTTGCGCGATATGCAGTTCGTGCTCCATGAACTGCTTGGCGTCGAAGCCGAGCTCAAGGCGATGCCCCGGCACGCCGACATCGACGCGGACACCATCAACCAGGTGATCGAGGAAGCCGGCAAGTTTTGCTCGGAAGTCGTGTTCCCGCTGAACCAGAGCGGCGACCGGGAGGGTTGCACCTACGTCGGCGACGGCGTCGTGACGGCGCCCAAGGGGTTCAAGGAAGCCTACCGCCAGTACGTCGAGGCCGGCTGGCCCGCGCTGGGCTGCGATCCGGAGTACGGCGGCCAGGGCCTGCCGATCCTGGTCAACAACGCCATGTACGAGATGCTCAACTCGGCCAACCAGGCGTGGACCATGTACCCGGGCCTGTCGCATGGCGCCTACGAGGCGCTGCACGCGCACGGCACGCCGGAGTTGCAGAAGCTCTACCTGCCCAAGCTGGTGTCGGGCGAATGGACCGGCACCATGTGCCTGACCGAGCCGCACTGCGGCACCGACCTCGGCATCCTGCGCACGAAGGCCGAACCCGCGGGCGACGGTTCCTACCGCCTCACCGGCACCAAGATCTTCATTTCGGCGGGCGAGCACGACCTGGCCGAGAACATCGTTCACCTGGTGCTGGCGCGCCTGCCGGACGCGCCGCAGGGCACCAAGGGCATTTCGCTGTTCGTGGTGCCGAAGTTCGTGCCGGACGCCAGCGGCAATGTCGGCGAGCGCAATGGCATCCGCTGCGGCTCGATCGAGCACAAGATGGGCATCCACGGCAACGCCACCTGCGTGATGAACCTGGACGGTGCGCAAGGCTGGCTGGTGGGCGAGCCCAACAAGGGCCTGAACGCAATGTTCGTGATGATGAACGCCGCGCGCCTGGGCGTGGGCATGCAGGGCCTGGGGCTGACCGAGGTGGCCTACCAGAACTCCGTGGCCTACGCGAAGGAGCGCCTGCAGATGCGTTCGCTGACCGGCGTGAAGGCACCGGACAAGCCGGCCGATCCGATCATCGTGCATCCGGACGTGCGCCGCATGCTGCTGACCCAGCGCGCCTACGCCGAGGGCGGCCGCGCGTTCAGCTACTGGACCGCGCTGCAGATCGACCGCGAGCTGTCGCATCCCGACGAGGCCGTGCGCAAGCAGGCCGGCGACCTGGTCGCGCTGCTGACCCCGGTGATCAAGGCCTTCCTGACCGACAACGCCTTTATCGCGACCAACGAGGGCATGCAGGTCTTCGGCGGCCACGGCTATATCGCCGAGTGGGGCATGGAGCAGTACGTGCGCGATGCCCGCATCAACATGATCTACGAAGGCACCAACACCATCCAGGCGCTGGACCTGCTGGGCCGCAAGATCCTGGGCGACATGGGCGCCAAGATGAAGGGCTTCGGCAAGATCGTGCAGGAGTTCGTCGAGGCCGAGGGCACCAACGAAGCGATGCAGGAGTTCGTCAATCCGCTGGCGGACCTGGGCGACAAGGTGCAGAAGCTCACCATGGAAATCGGCATGAAGGCCATGGGGAATCCGGACGAGGTCGGCGCAGCGGCGGTCCCGTACCTGCGGGTGGTCGGGCACCTGGTGTTCGCCTACTTCTGGGCGCGCATGGGCAAGATCGCGCTGGAGAAGCAGGCCGGCGGCGACAAGTTCTACACCGCCAAGCTGGCCACCGCGCGCTTCTATTTCGCCAAGCTGCTGCCCGAGACGGCCGCGCAGATCCGCATGGCGCGCGCGGGCTCCAGCACGCTGATGGCGCTGGACGCGGACCTGTTCTGAGTCTTTGCTTTCCTCATTGGTTTGCTCTCCCTCCCGCTGGCGGGAGAGGGGAGCAAACCCGGAGGCGAGCCACCCGCACCACCCGCAGCGCACCGCACCCCCAAATTCTTTTCAACGCTCATCGCTAGGAGCGCGCATGTCCAATTTCATCGTCAAGAAGGTCGCCGTGCTGGGCGCCGGCGTCATGGGCGCGCAGATCGCCGCGCATCTTGTCAACGCTCGCGTGCCGGTGGTGCTGTTCGACCTGCCCGCCAAGGAAGGCCCCAAGAACGGCATCGCGCTGCGCGCGATCGACAACCTGAGGAAGCTGTCGCCCGCGCCGCTCGGCGTGAAGGACGAGGCCTCGCTGATCCGGGCCGCCAATTACGAGGATGACCTCGCGCTGCTCAAGGAGTGCGACCTGGTCATCGAGGCCATCGCGGAGCGGATGGACTGGAAGCATGACCTGTACTGCAAGGTCGCCTCGCACCTGGCCTCGCATGCGATCTTCGCGACCAATACCTCGGGGCTGTCGATCACCGCGCTGTCGGATGGCTTCGACGCCGAATTGAAGTCGCGCTTCTGCGGCGTGCATTTCTTCAACCCGCCGCGCTACATGCATCTGGTCGAGCTGATCCCGACCGCGCAGACGCAGCCGGAGATCCTGGACCGGCTCGAGGGCTTCCTGACCACCACGCTCGGCAAGGGCGTGGTGCGCGCCAAGGACACGCCGAACTTCATCGCCAACCGCGTCGGCATCTTTTCCATCCTTGCGGTGTTCGCCGAGGCGGAAAAGTACGGCATCCCCTTCGACGTGGTCGACGACCTGACCGGGTCCAAGCTGGGACGCGCCAAGTCGGCGACCTTCCGCACCGCCGACGTGGTGGGCCTGGACACGATGGCCCATGTCATCAAGACCATGCAGGACAACCTGAAGGACGACCCGTTCGCCCCGGTGTACCAGACGCCGGCGGTACTGAAGGGGCTGGTCGATGCCGGCGCGCTGGGACAGAAGACCGGCGCGGGGTTCTACAGGAAGGAAGGCAAGGCCATCAAGGTGCTGGACCCGAAGACGGGCCAGTACGTCGACGGCGGCAGGAAGGCGGACGAAATCGTCGCGCGCATGCTGAAGAAGGAGCCGGCGGAGCGCATCCGGCTGCTGCGCGAGTCGGGCAATCCGCAGGCGCAGTTCCTGTGGGCGGTATTCCGCGACGTGTTCCACTACATCGCCGTGTACCTGGAGCAGATCGCCGACTCGGCCGCCGATATCGACCTGGCGATCCGCTGGGGCTTCGGCTGGAACACCGGTCCCTTCGAGGACTGGCAGGCCGCCGGCTGGAAGCAGGTCGCCGAATGGGTGCGGGAGGACGTGGAGGCGGGCCGCGCGCTGTCGACGGCGCCGCTGCCGGGCTGGGTGTTCGAGGGTCCGGTGGCCGACAACCAGGGCGTGCACGGCCCGCGCGGCTCGTGGTCGCCGGCGACGCAGTCCTTCGCCGAACGCAGCGCGCTGCCGGTGTATCGCCGCCAGGCCTTCCGCGCGGCGCTCAAGGGCACCGGCGCGATCGATCCCCGCAATGCGGGCCGTACCGTCGAGGAGAACGACGCCGTGCGCATCTGGGTCAACGAGGGCCAGGACGATGTGCTGGTGATCTCGTTCAAGAGCAAGATGAACACCATCGGGCCGGACGTCATCGAAGGCCTGACCCGCGCGATCGACCTGGCCGAGGCCGGCTACAAGGGACTGGTGGTGTGGCAGCCTACCTCGCTGCAACTGGGCGCGCCGGGCGGCCCGTTCTCCGCGGGCGCAAACCTGGAAGCGGCGATGCCCGCGTTCATGATGGGCGGTGCCAAGGGCATCGAGCCCTTCGTCAAGACGTTCCAGGACGGCATGATGCGAGTCAAGTACGCCGCCGTGCCGGTGGTGTGCGCGGCCTCCGGCATCGCGCTGGGCGGCGGCTGCGAGCTGATGCTGCATTCGGCCAAGCGTGTTGCCGCGTTCGAGACCTATATCGGGCTGGTGGAGGTCGGCGTGGGACTGGTGCCCGCCGGCGGCGGCCTGAAGGAAGCGGCGCTGGCCGCGGCGCGCGCGGCCCAGGCGGCGGGCAGCAACAACATCCTGCAGTTCCTGAGCGATCGCTTCCAGAGCGCGGCCATGGCCAAGGTCTCCGGTTCGGCGCTGGAGGCCCGCAAGATGGGCTATCTGCAGCCGAGCGACGCCATCGTCTTCAACGTGCACGAGCTGCTGCACGTGGCCTGCAGCGAAGTGCGCGCGCTGGCCGAGGCCGGCTACCGGCCGCCGGTGGCAGGCACGCTGGTGCCGGTGGCGGGGCGCTCGGGTATCGCGACCATCAAGGCGCAGCTGGTCAATATGCGCGACGGCAACTTCATCTCGGCGCATGACTTCCTGATCGCCACCCGCATCGCCGAGGCCGTCTGCGGCGGCGACGTGGAAGCCGGCTCGCTGGTCAGCGAGGAATGGCTGCTGGCGCTGGAGCGCCGCGCCTTTATCGAACTGCTGGGCACGGCCAAGACCCAGGAACGCATCATGGGCATGCTGCAGACCGGCAAGCCGGTGCGCAACTAACAGGGCAAGCGAGGAACCGACATCATGAAACAACTGCAAGACGCCTATATCGTCGCCGCCACCCGCTCGCCGATCGGCAAGGCTCCCAAGGGAGCCTTCAGGAATCACCGCCCGGACGACCTGCTGGCGACCGTCCTCAAGGCCGCGCTGGCCCAGGTGCCGGGGCTGGACCCCGCGCTGATCGAGGACGCCATCGTCGGCTGCGCGATTCCGGAAGCGCAGCAGGGCCTGAACGTCGCCCGCATCGGCGCGCTGCTGTCCGGCCTGCCGACCTCCGTGGGGGGCATCACCGTCAACCGCTTCTGCGCCTCGGGCCTGAGCGCGGTGGCGATGGCGGCGGACCGCATCCGCGTGGGCGAGGCCGACGTAATGATCGCGGCCGGCGTGGAATCGATGAGCATGGTGCCGATGATGGGCAACACGCCGTCGATGTCGCCGTCGATCTTCGCCCGCGACGAGAACGTCGGCATCGCCTACGGCATGGGCCTGACCGCGGAGAAGGTCGCACAGAAGTGGCAGGTCAGCCGCGAGGACCAGGACGCCTTCTCGCTCGCGTCCCACCAGAAGGCGCTGCAGGCGCAGCAGGCCGGCGAGTTCAACGACGAGATCACGCCGATCGAGATCGTCGAGAAGCTGCCGAACCTGGCCACGGGCGAGGTGGACATCAAGACCCGCACACTGGCGCTGGACGAGGGCCCGCGTCCCGATACCTCGATCGAGGGGCTGGCGAAACTGCGCCCGGTGTTCGCGAACAAGGGCAGCGTGACCGCCGGCAACAGCTCGCAGACGTCGGACGGCTCGGGCGCGCTGATCCTGGTGTCCGAGAAGATCCTCAAGCAGTGCAACCTCGTGCCGCTGGCGCGCTTCGTGTCGTTCGCCGTGCGCGGCGTGCCGCCGGAGATCATGGGCATCGGTCCGAAGGAGGCGATCCCCGCCGCGCTGAAGGCCGCAGGGATGACGCAGGACCAGATCGACTGGATCGAGCTGAACGAGGCTTTCGCCGCGCAGTCGCTGGCGGTGATCCGCGATCTCGAACTCGATCCTGCCAAGGTCAACCGGATGGGCGGCGCGATTGCGCTCGGCCATCCGCTCGGGGCCACCGGCGCGATCCGCTCGGCCACGGTCGTGCACGCGCTGCGCCGTCACAACCTGAAGTACGGCATGGTGACGATGTGCGTGGGCACCGGCATGGGTGCTGCGGGAATCTTCGAGCGCATGTAGGCTTGCACGGCGGCTGCCGGCCGCACCAACAACGACAAGGAGACGGCATGAGCATTCTTACCACCATCGAGCGCGGTGTCCTCGCCATCGAGTTCGATCGCATCGAAAAGAAGAACGCGATCACGGCGGCGATGTACCAGCAACTGGCCGACGCGTTTCGCGATGCGGCCGGCAACGCCGACGTGCGTGCCATCCTGATCCGGGGCAAGGCCGAGATCTTCACCGCCGGCAACGACCTCGAGGATTTCATGCAGCGCCCGCCCACCGGCGGCCCGCAGGCGGCCGCGCCGGTGTTCCAGTTCCTGGAGCAGATCAGCCATGCCGCCAAGCCGGTGGTGGCCGCAGTCAGCGGCGCGGCGGTCGGCATCGGCACCACGATGCTGCTGCATTGCGACCTGGTGTATGCGTCGGACAGCGCGAAATTCTCGCTGCCCTTCGTGCAACTGGGCCTATGCCCGGAAGCGGCATCGAGCCTGCTGCTGCCCCGGCTGGTCGGTTACCAGCGCGCGGCGGAGAAGCTGTTGCTGGGCGAGGCGTTCAGTGCCGCCGAGGCGCACCAGATCGGGCTGGTGACGCGCGTGCTGCCGGCGGCCGAACTGCACGAGTTCGCGCTGGCGCAGGCGCTCAAGCTGGCGGCGCTACCCGCGTCGTCGCTGCGGGAAACCAAGCGCCTGATGAAGGGCGGGGATACCGCGGCGGTGGAGCAGCGCATGGAGCAGGAGGGCGAAGTGTTCCGCCGCATGCTGCAGGCGCCGGAAGCGAAGGAGGCCTTCAGCGCCTTCTTCGAGAAGCGCAAGCCGGATTTTTCGCGGTTCGGTTGAGGGGCTCGCACACCGTCTGTTTTCTCCCCTCTCCCGCCAGCGGGAGAGGGGCGGGGGTGAGGGTGATCGCTCGCGACGCTGCGAACGCCTGAACCCTCACTATCCACCCAAATCAACCCTCCGGCAGCACCCTCGGCTGCCGCGATTCGTCCGTCGCCACGTACGTCAGCGTGGCCTCCGTCACCTTGACGATCTCGTTGCTGTGCCGCATGCGCTGGGCATAGACCTCGACCGATACCGTGATCGACGTGCGGCCAGTCTTCTCGATATCCGCATAGAAGCTGACCAGATCGCCCACGAACACCGGGTTCTTGAACTGGAAGGAATTGACCGCCACCGTGGCGACGCGTCCCTGTGCGCGTTCGACCGCCGGAATGGAGCCGGCGATATCGACCTGCGCCATGATCCAGCCGCCGAACACGTCGCCGTGGACATTGGCGTCGGCCGGCATCGGCACGACGCGCAGGGCAGGGTTCTTGCCGGGCGGCAGGCTGGAAAGCATCGAAGACTCGCTCATGGTGAACATCTGTGGGGAAGGGGGGTGCCGGGCGCCGGCCTCGGCGCGCATACGGAAAAGGGCGGGCCGCGTGGTGCCGCATCGGTGCGGCGGCGGCTGTGCCGCGATGCCGCCGGACCCGTGGCGCCGATCTCTGCGACAATCGCAACTCCGCCCGAATTCTAACGTATGCGTCGCTATTCCTCGGCCGACGAGCCTGCTCCGGCCCGGCCATCTTCCACGTTGTTTCCCGGACAAGGCGTACCCCGCAGCGACTGGCAAACCGTGCGCAACCTGCTGCCGTATGTGTGGCACTACAAGTGGCGCGTGATGCTGGCCCTGGTGTGCCTGGTCGCGGCCAAGGTCGCCAATCTCGGCGTGCCGGTGCTGATGAAGCGGCTGATCGACAGCATGAATATTCCTGCCGGCGACGCGCGCGCGCTGCTGGTGGTACCGGTGGGCCTGATCGTCGCGTATGGCGTGCTGCGCCTGTCGACCACGCTGTTTACCGAGCTGCGCGAGATCCTGTTCTCGAAGGTGACCCAGAGCGCCGTGCGCGAGATTGCGCTGCAGGTGTTCCGCCATCTGCACGGGCTGTCGCTGCGCTTTCATCTGGAGCGCCAGACCGGCGGCATGAGCCGCGATATCGAGCGGGGCACGCGCGGCATCCAGTCGCTGATCTCGTATTCGCTGTACAGCATCCTGCCAACGCTGGTGGAGATGGCGCTGGTGCTGGGCTTCTTCGTGCTGCACTACGACATCTGGTTCGCCGCCATCACCGGCGGCGCGCTGCTCGGGTATATCGTCTTCACGGTGCTGGTGACCGAATGGCGCACGCACTTCCGCCGCAAGATGAACGAGCTGGACTCGCGTGCGAACCAGAAGGCGATCGATTCGCTGCTGAACTTCGAGACCGTCAAGTACTTCGGCAACGAGGACTACGAGGCGCGCCGCTATGACGAGAACCTGCGCACCTACCGCACCGCCGCGATCCGCTCGCAGAATTCGCTGTCGTTCCTGAACTTCGGCCAGCAGGCCATCATCGCGACCGGGCTGATCCTGATCCTGTGGCGCGCCACGGTCGGGGTGGCCGCCGGCACGCTGACGCTGGGCGACCTGGTGCTGGTCAATACGCTGATGATCCAGCTCTATATCCCGCTGAATTTCCTCGGCGTGATCTATCGCGAGATCAAGCAGGCCACCACCGACATGGACCGCATGTTCGTGCTGCTGGGCACGCATCGCGAGATCGCCGACGTGCCCGGGGCGCCGGCGCTGGCCGTCAGCGGCGGCGAGGTGCGCTTCAGCCATGTGGGCTTCGGCTACGAGAGCAACCGCGTCATCCTGAACGATGTTGACTTCACCATCGCCGCGGGCACCACCACGGCCGTGGTCGGCCACAGCGGCTCGGGCAAATCCACGCTCGCGCGGCTGCTGTTCCGCTTCTACGACGTGGGCAGCGGCGCCGTGCTGGTGGACGGGCAGGACATTCGCAGCATCACGCAGGAAAGCCTGCGCCGGGCCATCGGCATCGTGCCGCAGGACACGGTGCTGTTCAACGACAGCATCTACTACAACATCGCCTATGGCCGGCCCGACGCCTCGCGCGACGAGGTGATCGCCGCCGCGCGCGCCGCCCAGATCGACAGCTTCATCCAGGAACTGCCGCAAGGCTACGAGACGCCGGTGGGCGAGCGCGGCCTGAAGCTGTCCGGCGGCGAGAAGCAGCGCGTGGCCATCGCCCGCACGCTGCTGAAAAACCCGCCGATCCTGATCTTCGACGAGGCCACCTCCGCACTGGACTCGCGCACCGAACAGGCCATCCAGGCCGAGCTGATGCGGCTGGCGCAGAACCGTACCACCCTGCTGATCGCGCACCGGCTCTCCACCGTCGTGCATGCCGACCAGATCCTGGTGATGGACCACGGCCGCGTGGTCGAGCGCGGCACGCATGCTGAGCTGATGCGGCTCGATGGGCGCTACGCGGAGATGTGGCGCATCCAGGCGCGCAGCGCCGCGCAGGGCGACGATGTGGCGGCGGCGGCCGAGATCGGCGACGCGACACAGGACGCCTGAGCGCCGATATTGTCGACAATCGCCCGCCGCAATGGCGGGCGACACGGCTGCCTGCACAGATTTGGGTCGCCAATCCCCGGCGGCCACGCCCCGAAAGTGGGCGCAAAACCCTGGCATGTCACTTGCAGACTGTAGGGCGGTAAGAGACCGACCAACAGGAGAGAGAGAACATGCCGCAACACCCGTCCGCCAAACCGTTCGCCACGATCGGCGATGCCAGGACCAACGCGATGGCGAGCGCCGGCGCGGTTCGCATGGATGCCGGGCGAGCCGGCGTGCCGACGATGCGCCGGCGCATGCTCCAGTTTGGACTGGCGCTTGGCACCGCGATGGTGCTGTCGACACAAATTGCCGGCCAGGCCCATGCGCAGGCCAACACCAAGATCCGCTTCCAGCTCGACTGGCGCTTCGAAGGCCCCGCGGCGCTGTTCCTGCTGGGCGAGCAGAAGGGCTACTTCAAGGCGGAGAAGCTGGATGTGGCGATCGACGCGGGCAACGGCTCCGGTAACGTGGTCAACCGCGTGGCCTCCGGCACCTACGACATGGGCTTCGCCGATCTGGCCTCGGTCATGGAGTTCTATGGCAATAACCCGGACGCCAGGAACAAGCCCATCGCGGTGATGATGGTCTACAACAACACGCCGGCCGCCGTGCTGACGCTGAAGAAGTCGGGCATCAAGACGCCGAAGGACCTGACCGGCAAGCGGCTGGGCGCACCGGTGTTCGACGCCGGCCGCCGCGCCTTCCCGATCTTCGCCAAGGCCAACGGCCTGCAGGCGTCGGGCTTCAACTGGCAGGCGATGGACCCGACGCTGCGCGAGACCATGCTCACGCGCGGCGACCTGGACGCCATCACCGGCTTTTCCTTTACCTCGGTGCTGAACCTGAACGCGCGCGGCGTCAAGGACGAGGACATCGTGGTGATGCCCTATCCGCAGTTCGGCGTGAAGCTCTATGGCAACGCCGTGATCGCGTCCGAGGAATTCCTGAAGAAGAACCCGGAGGCGGTGAAGGCCTTCCTGCGCGCGTTCGCAAAGTCGTCGAAGGACGTCATCGCGAAACCGGAGGAGGGCATCAAGGCGGTCAAGGCGCGCGACGGCATCATCGACGAGAAGCTGGAGCTCAAGCGCCTGAAGCTCGCGCTGGACAGCGTGGTCAAGTCGCCGGACGCCAAGGCCGAGGGCTTCGGCCGCGTCAGCAAGCCGCGCCTGTCGCTGATGGCCTCGCAGGTGGCGGACGCCTTCGGCACCAAGGGCCGCATCGACCCAGATGCGCTGTGGACCGACGCGTATCTGCCGTCGGCCGCGGAACTGGACGTGCTGCGATGATGCGGGACGACGCCGCCAAGCTGGCGCGGGCCGGCGCGCCCCCCGCCGGCGCGAACGCCGACGCCGCCGGCGAGCCCTTCGTCGATTTCAATCGGGTCTGGCTCGCCTACAACGACGAACTGGCGCACCGCGGCGAGTTCGCGGTCGAGGATATCTCGCTGCAGGTCCAGCCGGGCGAGTTCATCGCCATCGTCGGCCCGTCCGGCTGCGGCAAGTCCACCTTCATGAAGCTGGCCACCGGCCTGAAGCCTGCCACTCGCGGCGTGGTGAAGATCGCGGGCCAGAAGGTCACCGGGCCGCTGAAGATGGTCGGCATGGCGTTCCAGGCGCCGACGCTGCTGCCCTGGCGCACCACGCTGGACAACGTGATGCTGCCGCTGGAAATCGTCGAGCCCTACCGCTCGACGCTGCGCGCGAAGCGCGACGAGTACGTGGCGCGCGCCCGCGAACTGCTGCGCACGGTGGGGCTGGCGGGCTACGAGGACAAGTACCCGTGGCAGCTCTCCGGCGGCATGCAGCAGCGCGCATCGATCTGCCGTGCGCTGATCCACGAGCCGCGCATGCTGCTGCTGGACGAGCCGTTCGGCGCGCTGGACGCCTTCACGCGCGAGGAACTGTGGTGCGTGCTGCGCGACCTGTGGCAGGCCCAGCGCTTCAACGTGATCCTGGTCACCCACGATCTGCGCGAGGCGGTGTTCCTGGCGGACACGGTCTACGTCATGAGCCAGCGGCCCGGCCGCATCCTGATGCGCAAAGAGGTGGACCTGCCGCGTCCGCGCGATCTGGAGCTGACCTACACCGAGCCCTTCGCCGAGATCGTGCATGCGCTGCGCGAGAAGATCGGCCACGTCCGCCAGCACTGACGCGGTCGCCGGCGTTTTCCTGAATCCACCGTATTGCTCCGATGATCACCACCATGTCCAACGCCCAGCAGCGCCGCGTCGAGCGGGTCGCGCCGTGGCTACTGCTCGCCGCCGTCCTGCTTCTCTGGCAGGGCGTCTGCCTCGTCTTCAACGTGTCGGACTTCATCCTGCCGAGCCCCACCGCCATCGTGGTGGCGCTGGTCGACTACTGGGACGTGATCGCCGGCCATGCCTGGCGCACCTTCTGGACCACCATGGTCGGCTTCGGCCTCGCCATCGTGGTCGGGGTGGCGCTCGGGCTCGTGATGGGGTCGTCGCGGCTGGCGTATGCCGCCGGCTATCCGCTGATGACGGCGTTCAACGCGCTGCCCAAGGCGGCGTTCGTGCCGATCCTCGTGGTGTGGCTGGGCCTGGGCGCCGGGCCCGCGATCCTGACCGCCTTCCTGATTTCGTTCTTTCCCATCATGGTCAATATCGCCACGGGGCTGGCGACGCTGGAGCCCGAGCTCGAAGACGTGCTGCGCGTGCTCGGCGCGCGGCGCACCGACGTGCTGCTCAAGGTCGGACTGCCGCGCGCGATGCCGTACTTCTTCGCCTCGCTCAAGGTCGCCATCACGCTGGCGTTCGTCGGCACCACCGTGTCGGAGATGAGCGCGGCCAACGAGGGCATCGGCTATCTGCTGGTGTCGGCCGGCTCCGCCATGAAGATGCCGCTGGCGTTCGCCGGGCTGGTGGTGATCGCCATCATGGCGATGGCGATGTACGAGCTGTTCGCCGTGCTGGAGAAGCGCATGACGGGGTGGGCGCACCGGGGGTGATGAATCGCCGGGGGTGAGGGCGACCGCCCCAAAAAGTGCAACCCCCTCACGCATAGTCCAGCGGCAACGCCGTCGTATATTTGATCTGCTCCATCGCGAAGCTGGAACTGACATCCGCCAGCTCGGCGCCGTGGATCAGCTTCTTGTAGACGCGGTCATAGGCGGCAATATCCGGCACCACCACGCGCAGCAGGTAGTCGGTATCGCCCGCCATCCGGTAGAACTCGGTGACCTCGGGGATCGACGCCACCAGACCGTGGAAGGCCTTGAGCCATTTTGCGTTGTGCTGGTTGGTGCGGATCGACACGAAGACAGTGACGCCGACGTTCAGCCGCGCCGGGTCCAGCAGCGCCACCCGCTTGCGGATCACGCCGCTGTCCTCCAGCTTCTGCACGCGGCGCCAGCATGGCGTGGAGGTCAGGCCGACCTTCTCGGCCAGTTCGGCCACCGGGATGGCGGCGTTGTCCTGCAGCTCGGCCAGGATCTGGCGGTCGTAGCGGTCCATCGTCATGTCGTCGTTTCCTGTGCGCGCCGGCGCCCGGCCGAGCGCATCGACACGACGCGCTCAGGCCGCCTGCACCAGCAGATTGACTCCGGTGGCCATGTGTTCCGGCGCCACCCCGTAGATATGCAGCGAGATCGCGACGCCGCCATCCGCCGTCTCCACCTGCTCGTTGCCCAGCGAATGGATATGCCGCAGCCCGGCCGGCACGCTGAACACGCCGCCGGGGCGCCGCTCGGTGCCGCCGCATGGCCTTGCCAGGCGGGCATCGGCATCCCAGCGGTAGTGGCGTTCGCGCAGGGTGCCCTGCAGCACGCGATAGGCGCACCATGTGCGATGTCCGTGCACGGGGCTGGCCTGTCCCGGCCGCCAGACCAGCAGCATGGCCGAGAACCGGTCCAGCGGGTCCGCGTAGACCAGATGCCGGGTGTAGCCGTCCGGACTGCCGGCGCGCGCCGCCGCCGGCAGCAGCGCGAGAAGCGCCGCCGCATCCGGCAGGCATGACTCGATGCCGGCCGCGAGGCCGCGCGCGGTCTCGGCCAGGACGTCCCCGATGCCGTCGGACAGCGGGCCGAAGCGCGGCGTGGCAGCCGGGGTGGAGAGCGGAATGGCGGGCTCCTGCAGCAGGGCCGTGGGCGGAAACGGGCGGTTCATGGCGGCTTCTCGTGGGTTTGTGCCGATCATAAGGGCCCGCCCGTAGCACGCGCGTGCGTTCTGTCGTCCCATATCGCATGATCGTGGAATCCTGTGCCACTATCAAGCTCATCAGAGGAATAATTTTTCCCACGCCGCCGCTCGCCACCGGCCTGGCGGCGAGGCGATAATGCGCGCCATGGAAATCAAATGGCTTGAAGACTTCGTCAGCCTGGCGGAAACGCACAGCTTCTCGCGCTCGGCGGAGCTGCGGCACGTCACGCAGCCGGCGTTCTCGCGCCGCATCCAGTCGCTGGAAGCGTGGGTCGGCACGGAGCTGATCGACCGCTCCAGTTATCCGACCAGCCTCACCGCCGCCGGCAAGGTGTTCTACGAGCAGGCGCTGGCGATGCTCGCCCAGGTCAGCGAGACGCGGGCGCTGATGCGCGGCCAGCGCTCGGCCAATGCGCAGATGCTCGAATTCGCCGTGCCGCATACCCTGTCGCTGACGTTCTTTCCGGAGTGGCTCAAGGCCCTGGAGCGGCGGGTGGGCGATCTGCCGTGCCGGCTGCGCGCGCTCAACGTCCACGACGCGGTGCTGATGCTGGTCGAGGGCGGCTGCGACCTGGTGATGGTGTACCACCACGCGCGGCAGGCGATCCAGCTGGACCCCTCGCACTACGACATGCTGGTGCTCGGGGTGGAGCGCATGTGCCCCTACAGCGTGCCCGACGCGAGCGGCAGGCCGCTGTACCGGCTGCCCGGCACGGACAAGAAGCCGGTGCCGTTCCTGAGCTATACCTCCAATGCCTTCCTCGGCCGCATGGTCGAGATGCTGCTCTCGGACACCGCCGAATCGTTCAAGCTCGACAAATGCTACGAGACCGATATGGCCGAGGCGCTCAAGGTCATGGCGCTGGCGGGCCATGGCCTGGCCTTCCTGCCGGAAAGCGCGGTGCGCGAGGACGTGGCGCAGGGCCGGCTGGTGCGGGCCGAAGGCGCGCGGGCGCTGCCGCTGTCGATCGACATGGAGATCCGCCTGTACCGGGCGCGGCCGGGCGAGCATGCCAACGACCGGCGCGGCGCCCAGTCGCGCCGCAAGCGCGAACTGGTGGATCGGGTGTGGGCGGCCCTGACCCAGGCGCCGGCCTCATGACGGCGCGATGACAGCGCCCTTCGGCACCCGAACGGGGCGCGGCAGCGCCGCGTCGGCTGCCGGCACAACGTTATGCAATCCATGCATGACGGGATGAGCAAACGGCATTGGCCTTGTTCGCGCGCGCTGACCTAAGCTGGCGCCATCTTCCACTCGGAACCCCATGATGTCCTCCGCATCGTCCAGCGCCAAGCCCACCATCGCCACCTCTTCGGCCCATGCCGTGCCCTCGTACCTGAACGCCGACTCGCTCGGCCCCTGGGGCATCTACCTGCAGCAGATCGATCGCGTCACCCCCTACCTGGGCTCGCTCGCCCGCTGGGTCGAGACGCTGAAGCGGCCCAAGCGCGCGCTGATCGTGGACGTGCCCATCGAACTGGACAACGGCACCATCGCCCACTACGAGGGCTATCGCGTGCAGCACAACACCTCGCGCGGCCCGGGCAAGGGCGGCGTGCGTTTCCACCAGGACGTGACGCTGTCGGAAGTGATGGCGCTGTCCGCCTGGATGTCGGTCAAGAACGCGGCGGTCAACGTGCCCTACGGCGGTGCCAAGGGCGGCATCCGGGTCGATCCCCGCACCCTGTCGCGCGCCGAACTGGAGCGCCTGACGCGCCGCTACACCAGCGAAATCAACATCATCATCGGGCCGAACAAGGACATTCCGGCGCCGGACGTCAACACCAACGAGCAGGTGATGGCGTGGATGATGGATACCTACTCGATGAATTCGGGCAGCACCTCCACCGGCGTGGTCACCGGCAAGCCGATCTCGCTGGGCGGCTCGCTGGGCCGCCGCGAAGCGACCGGCCGCGGCGTGTTCGTGGTCGGCTCGGAGGCCGCCCGCAACCTGGGCCTGGATATCGCCGGCGCGCGCGTTGCCGTGCAGGGCTTTGGCAATGTCGGCAGCGTCGCCGCCAAGCTGTTCCACGAGGCCGGCGCCAAGGTCGTCGCGGTGCAGGACCATCGCACCTCGCTGTACGAGCCGGCGGGCTTCGACGTGCCGGCGCTGATCGAGCACGTGGCCAACAACGGCACCATCGAGGGCTTCCGCGCCGAGACTGTCAGCAGCGCCCAGTTCTGGGAAGTCGATTGCGACATCCTGATTCCCGCCGCGCTGGAGGGCCAGATCACCGCGGAGAACGCGCCCCGCATCAAGGCACGGATGGTCATCGAAGGTGCCAACGGCCCGACGACGCCCGAGGCCGACGACATCCTGCGCGAGCGCAATATCCTGGTGGCGCCGGACGTGATCGCCAACGCGGGCGGCGTGACCGTGTCGTATTTCGAATGGGTGCAGGACTTCTCCAGCTTCTTCTGGACCGAGGAGGAGATCAACCAGCGCCTGGTACGGATCATGCAAGAGGCGTTCCGGTCGATCTGGCAGGTGGCCCAGGAAAACAAGGTCACCCTGCGCACGGCGGCGTTTATCGTCGCGTGCTCCCGTATCCTTCAGGCGCGCGAAGTGCGCGGCCTCTACCCCTGAAGTGGGGTGCTGCTGCACCGCAGCAGCCTCCTGCACGGACGGCGCGGTTGCCGGGGAAACCCGGCAACCGCGTTTTTGCGTTCCGGGGGTCGGTAAAGGGGAGGGCAAAACCGACCGCCATGGCGTGGCGCCGGGCCGGCGGGCTGGTTTAGGGGAATTCGTCAGTCCGGCCCGCAGGCTATTGCGGCATTGGGTTTGCTAGGGGAAAAACCCGTTGTCTTGGTGCATCGGCTGCGCAATACTGTTTCGCCGGCGGCCCATTTTTTGTTAGAGTCCCGCCTTTCTCTTCATGGTCAAGGAGATGTTATGAATTTCGCCAAGTTGGCTTCGCTGATGATTGCTGGTGGCGTACTGTGCGGCACGGCACAGGCACAGCAATTGTCGGGCACGCTGCAGAAAATCAAGGATACGGGTGTCATTACGCTCGGCGTGCGCGAATCGTCGATTCCGTTCAACTACAACCTGGGCGGCGTTCGCCAGGTGGGCTACTCCTACGACATCAACATGAAGATCGTGGAGGCCGTCAAGGACCAGCTGAAGCTGCCGAACCTGCAGGTCAAGGAAATCCCGATCACCTCGCAGAACCGCATCACGCTGCTGCAGAACGGCACCATCGATATCGAATGCGGCTCGACGACCAATAATCTGGAACGCCAGAAGCAGGTCTCGTTCTCCAACTCCATCTTCATCATCGGCACCCGCTTCATGACGAAGAAGGACAGCGGCATCAAGGACTGGGCCGACCTGAAGGGCAAGAACGTCGCCACCACCGCCGGCACCACGTCGGAGCGCCTGCTGCGCAAGATGAACGACGAGCAGAAGCTGGGCATGAACATCATCAGCACCAAGGACCACGGCCAGTCGTTCCTGACGCTGGAATCGGGCCGTGCCGTGGCGTTCATGATGGACGACGCGCTGCTGTACGGCGAGCGCGCCAAGGCCCGCAACCCGGCCGACTGGGTCGTGATGGGCAAGCCGCAGTCGCGCGAGTCGTACGGCTGCATGCTGCGCAAGGACGACGCCCCCTTCAAGAAGGTGGCCGACACCGTCATCGCCGGCCTGATGAAGAGCGGCGAGATCAACAACATGTACACCAAGTGGTTCATGCAACCGGTGCCGCCGAAGGGCCTGAATCTGGACTTCCCGCTGTCGGATGACATGAAGGCGCTCATCAAGAACCCGAACGACAAGGCACTCGACTAAGCTTGACCGTCGGTCGTGCGAAACGGAAGGCATGTCCTTCCGTTTCTTTTTGAGGACGCATCATGAACTACAACTGGCACTGGGCTGTATTCCTCGAACAGGCCGCGCAGAACGAGACGTACCTGGACTGGATGATTTCCGGGCTCAAGGTCACGATCGCGCTGGGTCTGACATCTTGGGTCATCGCGCTCGTCATCGGGTCCGTATTGGGCGTATTGCGCACGGTCCCCAATAAACTGCTTTCCGGTATCGCGGCGACCTACGTCGAGATATTCCGCAATATTCCGCTGCTGGTGCAGCTGTTCATCTGGTATTTCGTGGTTCCCGAGCTGCTGCCGTTCGGCGACGCGATCAAGCAGATGAATCCGTTCACCCAGCAATTCCTGGCGGCCATGTTCTGCCTGGGCACGTTTACCGCCGCCCGGGTTTGCGAACAGGTCCGCTCGGGCATCAATTCGCTGCCGCGCGGCCAGCGCAATGCTGGCCTGGCAATGGGTTTCACGCTGCCGCAGACGTATCGCTACGTGCTGCTGCCGATGTCGTTCCGCGTCATCGTGCCGCCGCTGACCTCGGAGTTCCTGAACATCTTCAAGAACTCGGCGGTGGCGTCGACCATCGGCCTGCTGGAGCTGGCCGCCCAGGGCCGCCAGCTGGTGGACTACACCGCGCGCCCGTACGAGTCGTTCATCGCGGTCACGCTGATGTACATGGTGCTGAACGTCATCGTGATGCTGGTCATGCGCTGGGTGGAGAAACGCGCCCGCGTGCCTGGCCTCATTGGTAGCAAGTAGGAGGACGGGTCATGGCCTATTCATTCGATTTTTCCTCGATCAACATGGACACGGTCCATGTGCTGACCGAGGGCATGCTGGTTTCGCTGAAGATCACCGCGACGGCGGTGGTGTTCGGCATCCTGTGGGGCACCATCCTGGCGATGATGCGGCTGTCGTCGATCAAGCCGCTGAACTGGTTCGCGCAGGGGTACGTGACGCTGTTCCGGTCGATACCGCTGGTGATGGTGCTGCTGTGGTTCTTCCTGATCATCCCGCAGGTGCTGCAGGGGCTGTTCAACCTGTCGCCGGCCACCGACCTGCGGCTGACGTCCGCGCTGGTCGCCTTCGCGCTGTTCGAGGCCGCGTACTATTCCGAGATCATCCGCGCCGGTATCCAGAGCGTGTCGCGCGGCCAGATGTTCGCCGCGCAGGCGCTGGGCATGACGTACGGACAGACCATGCGGCTGGTGGTGCTGCCGCAGGCGTTCCGCAACATGGTGCCGCTGCTGCTGACGCAGGGCATCATCCTGTTCCAGGATACGTCGCTGGTCTACGTGAGCGCGCTGGCAGACTTCTTCGGCCAGGCCTATGGCATCGGCGAGCGCGATGGCCGCATCGTCGAGATGCTGCTGTTTGCCGGCCTCGTGTATTTCGTTATCTGTTTCTCCGCTTCGCTGCTGGTCAAGCGTTACCAGAAAAAGGTGGCTGTATGATCGAACTGAACAATGTCTCCAAGTGGTACGGCTCCTTCCAGGTGCTGACCGATTGCACCACCCAGGTCTCCAAGGGCGAAGTGGTGGTGGTGTGCGGCCCCTCGGGCTCGGGTAAGTCGACGCTGATCAAGACCGTCAACGGCCTGGAGCCGTTCCAGAAGGGCGAGATCACCGTCGACGGCATCTCGGTGGGTTCGCCCAAGACCAATCTGCCCAAGCTGCGCTCGCGCGTGGGCATGGTGTTCCAGAACTTCGAGCTGTTCCCGCACCTGTCGATCACCGAGAACCTCACGATCGCGCAGATCAAGGTGCTCGGCCGCTCGCGCGACGAGGCGATGGCCAAGGGCCTGAAGTATCTGGAGCGCGTGGGCCTGAAGAGCCAGGCGGACAAGTATCCGGGCCAGCTGTCGGGCGGCCAGCAGCAGCGCGTGGCCATCGCCCGCGCGCTGTCGATGGACCCGATCTGCATGCTGTTCGACGAACCCACGTCGGCGCTGGACCCGGAAATGGTCAACGAGGTGCTGGACGTGATGGTGCAGCTGGCGCAGGAAGGCATGACCATGATGTGCGTGACCCACGAAATGGGCTTCGCACGCAAGGTGGCCAACCGCGTGATCTTCATGGACCAGGGCGCCATCGTCGAGGACTGCGCCAAGGAAGAGTTCTTCGGCAATATCGAGGCGCGCTCGGAGCGGGCTCGCCATTTCCTGTCGAAGATCCTGCAGCACTGATCCCCGGAACGTTCGGGACAAAAGACAAAAGGCGCCTCGGCGCCTTTTGTTTTGTCCGTTCGCCGCCGGAACGCCGCTCAGGTGCAGGCCGTGTTGATGGCGTTGCGCGCCTGCACCTCCGGAGGAATCGGCACCGTCAGCGTCATCGTCGGCGCGCCGTCCTGGAACATGATCAGCTCGCCGGGAGAGAAGGGCGTCCAGACCTCGTTGTCGGTCAGCGGCGCGGTCGCGATCACGGCCACGCGGTCGTCCGGCGTGGTGACCTGGGCGAAGTCGATCGACAGGTCGGCATCGATCAGGTGCGCGGTCGAGAACGGCCATTGCCGCACCAGGTAGTACAGCCGCGTCGAGCAATAGGCGAAGAGCGCCTGGCCGTTGCAAAGCAGATAGTTGAAGACGCCGTGCAGCGTGATCTCGCGGGTGATGTCCGCCAGGGCATGAACGAGCTCGTTCAGCGGCGGCTGCGAGCCGGGAAAGCGCTTGCGCAGGCCCTGCATCAGCGTGCAGAAGGCCAGCTCGCTGTCGGTGTCGCCCACCGGCTGGTAGACGCCGGACAGGAAGGGCGTGAAGTTCTTCAGGTCGCCATTGTGCGCGAAGATCCAGTGCCGGCCCCACAGTTCCCGCATGAACGGATGGCAGTTCTCCAGCCGCACGGTGCCCTGCGTCGCCTTGCGGATATGCGAGATGACGTTCTTGGACTTGATCGGATAGCGCTTGATCAGCTCGGCCACCGGCGAGGAGCCGGCCGACTGGTTGTCGATGAACAGCCGGCACGCCTTGTCCTCGAAGAACGCCACGCCGAAGCCGTCGGCGTGGTGGTCCGTGACGCCGCCGCGGGCGGCGAAGCCGGTGAAGGAGAACGTCACGTCGGTCGGCGTGGCGCAGTTCATGCCGAGCAACTGGCACATGGTGGGAGACCGGAGCGGCGGTGGGCCGGCGGATTGCAATAGAATGCGTCATTATCCGGCCACGCCCTGCGATCTGCCAAGCGCCCGCGCTCGGCCGGCCCGCTTCTTCAGCCTCAAGCCACCGCCAAGCCTGACGAGCCCTCCCTATGCCCCAATACAAGATCGCCGTCATTCCCGGAGACGGAATCGGAACGGAAGTGATGCCGGAAGGCGTCCGCGTGATGGACGCCGCCGCGCGCCGCTTCGGCCTGGATTTGCGGTTCGACCACTTCGATTTCTCCAGCTGCGACTACTACGCGCGCCACGGCAAGATGCTGCCGGACGACTGGTTCGACACGCTGACGAAGTACGACGCGATCTATTTCGGCGCCGTCGGCTGGCCGGCCTCGGTGCCGGACCATGTCTCGCTGTGGGGCTCGCTGCTGCAGTTCCGCCGGGCCTTCGACCAGTACGTGAACCTGCGGCCGGTGCGCCTGATGCCCGGGATCAAGTGCCCGCTGGCCGATCGCAAGCCGGGCGACATCGACTTCTACGTGGTGCGCGAGAACACCGAGGGCGAGTACTCCAGCATCGGCGGCCGGATGTTCCCGGGCACCGAGCGCGAGGTCGTGATCCAGGAAACGGTGATGAGCCGGATCGGCGTGGACCGCATTCTGAAGTTTGCCTTCGAGCTGGCGCAGAAGCGTCCGAAAAAGCATCTGACCTCGGCCACCAAGTCCAACGGCATCTCGATCACGATGCCGTACTGGGACGAGCGCGTGGAGGCGATGGCGGCGAACTATCCCGGACTGAAGGTCGACAAGTACCACATCGACATCCTGACCGCGAACTTCGTGCTGCATCCCGACTGGTTCGACGTGGTGGTGGCCAGCAATCTGTTCGGCGACATCCTGTCCGACCTGGGGCCGGCCTGCACCGGCACCATCGGCATCGCGCCGTCGGCCAATATCAATCCGGAGCGGACGTTCCCCAGCCTGTTCGAGCCCGTGCACGGCTCGGCGCCGGATATCGCCGGGCGCGGCGTGGCCAATCCAATCGGGCAGATCTGGTGCGGCGCGATGATGCTCGAGCATCTGGGGCACGCCGAGGCGGGCGCCGCGGTGCTGGCGGCCATCGAGCAGACGCTGGCCGCCGGGCCCGTGCATGCGCCGCTGACCCGCGATATCGGCGGCACGGCGGGCACCGCCGATCTCGGGCGCGCCATCGCGCAGGCGCTATGAGCGCGCGGCCGGACGGCAGCGGGCTGGACCCGCGCGCCTTGTTGCTGGAGAGCTTCGAGGCCGCGGTGGCGGCCGCCGACCCGCTGCGCATCGTCGCCGCGCATCTGCCGCCGGCGGTGGCCGCGGGCCGCACGCTGGTGGTGGGCGCGGGCAAGGCCGCCGCCTCGATGGCGGTCGCCGTGGAGCGCGCGTACGCGGCCTCGGGCCATCGCTCCAATGTCGAGGGCCTGGTGGTGACCCGCTACGCGCACGGGCTGCCTACGCAGTCTGTACGGGTCATCGAGGCCGGTCATCCGGTGCCCGACGAGGCCGGCGAGGAGGCCGCGGGGGAAATCCTGTCCCAGGTAGGCAGCCTGTTCCCCGACGACCGGCTCATCGTGCTGGTCTCGGGCGGCGGGTCCAGCCTGCTGTCGCTGCCCGCCGACGGCATTTCGATGGCGGACCTGAAGGCCACCACGCAGGAACTGTTGCGCTGCGGGGCGCCGATCACCGAGATGAACGTGGTGCGCAAGCACCTGTCGCGCATCCAGGGCGGCCGGCTCGCGCAGGCTTGCGTGGCCCCGGTGACGACGCTGATCGTCTCGGACGTGGCGGGCGACGACCCGAGCGCGATCGCCTCGGGCCCCACGGTGCCGGACCCCAGCACCTATGGCGACGCGCTGGCCATCCTGCGCCGCTACGGGGCGACGGTGCCGCCCGCGGTGCTGGCGCATCTGCAAGCCGGCGATCGCGGCGAGATTCCCGAGACGCCCAAGCCGGGCGATCCGGTGTTCGCGCGGGTGGACAACCGCATGATCGCCACCGCTCACGACAGCCTCGCAGCCGCCGCGGAATGCTTCCGCGCGCGGGGCATCCAGCCCGTGATCCTGGGCGACACGGTGACCGGCGAGGCTCGCGAAGTGGCCCGGGTCTATGCCGCCTTGGTGCGCGAGATTCGCGCGTACAATGCGCCGTTCGCCGCGCCGGTCGCGCTGATTTCCGGCGGCGAGTGCACCGTCACGCTGCCCAAGGACGGTGCCGGCAAGGCGCGCGGTGGCCGCTGCTCGGAGTTCCTGCTGTCGCTGGCGGTGGAACTGGGCGGTGCCGACGGCGTGCATGCCATCGCGGCCGACACCGACGGCATCGACGGCTCCGAGAACAACGCGGGCGCGCTGGCCGACCCCACGACCCTGGCGCGCGCCGAAGCGGCGGGGCTGCATGCGCAGCGCCAGCTCGATGCGCACGACGCCTGGGGCCTGTTCCACGCGATCGGCGACCTGGTCGTGACCGGGCCGACCCGTACCAACGTCAACGACTATCGCGCCATCCTGATCCTGTAGTCCGGCCCCCGGCCGGCGCCTGACGATCCGCCCAACGCATTCGCCCACCGATTCCCGCCCACCGATTCCGCCTAACGATTCCTTTTCCCCGGCCGCTTCGCGCGCGCCGGACCAAGCCATGACACAGAAGCTCACCATCACCCGTCCCGACGATTGGCACCTGCACCTGCGCGACGGCGCCGCGCTCGCGGCGGTATTGCCCGACACCGCGCGCCAGTTCGCCCGCGCCATCGTCATGCCGAACCTGCGCCCGCCGGTCACCACCGTCGAACAGGCGCGCGCCTACCGCGACCGCATCCTGGCCGCGCTGCCGCCTGGCATGGCATTCGAGCCGCTGATGACGCTGTACCTGACGGACAACACGCCGGCCGAGGAGATCGTGGCGGCCAAGGCCAGCGGCTTCGTGCACGCGGTCAAACTCTATCCGGCCGGCGCCACCACCAACAGCGATGCCGGCGTGACCGACCTGCGCCGTTGCGCCGCCGCGCTGGAGGCGATGCAGCGCGAAGGGCTGCCGCTGCTGGTGCATGGCGAGGTGACCGATGGCGACATCGACATCTTCGACCGCGAAGCGGTCTTCATCGACCGCGTGATGATGCCGCTGCGGCGCGACTTTCCCGCGCTGAAGGTGGTGTTCGAACACATCACCACGCGCGACGCCGCCCAGTACGTGCGGGATGCCGAAGGGCCGGTCGGTGCCACCATCACCGCCCACCATCTGCTGTACAACCGCAATGCCATCTTCACCGGCGGCATCCGCCCGCACTACTACTGCCTGCCGGTGCTCAAGCGGGAGACGCATCGCGAAGCACTCGTGGCCGCGGCGATCTCGGGCAGCCCGCGCTTCTTCCTCGGCACGGACAGCGCACCGCATGCGCGCGGGCTGAAGGAGCATGCCTGCGGCTGCGCCGGCTGCTATACCGCGCTGCACGCCATGGAGCTGTACGCGGAAGCGTTCGACCAGGCCGGCGCGCTCGACAAGCTGGAGGGTTTCGCCAGCTTCCACGGCCCTGCGTTCTACGGACTGCCGCGCAACACCGGCACGCTGACGCTCACGCGCGAGCAATGGGAACTGCCCGCCGAACTGCCGTATGGCGACACCACGCTGGTGCCGCTGCGCGGCGGCGAAACCCTGCATTGGAAAGCCAGCTGAGCGAAGGCCCGGCACCGCTGGCGCGGGCCCTGGCGGACATCGACTGGACGCGGCCGTGGTTCTCGCCTTTCGCGGCCATCGGCGCATCGCTGGCCGCGCAGGTACAGGCCGGCGGGGATGCCCGCCGGGCGCTGTCGGCGGCCGCGGCGTCCATGGGGCTGCGCAACGCCGCGGGACATGCGCTGCGCTTCGTGCCGCAGGGCGATCTTCCGAACGGCACCGCCTACGAAACCCACATCCACGACACCGGTGCGGTACCAACCCGGGACAATCTGCACGACCTGTTCAACGGGCTGGTGTGGCTGCACTATCCGCTGACCAAGGCGGCGCTCAATCGCATTCAGGCGCAGGCCATCGCCGCCCAGGGCGTCGGGGCACGCCGTGGAGCGGTGCGCGATGCCGCCACCCTGTTCGACGAAAACGCGGTGCTGGTGGTCGGTGCGGACGAGCCGCTGGAGGCAGCCTTGCGTGGATTCCGTTGGCGGGCTCTGTTCGTCGACGCGCGCGCGGCCTGGGGCCCGCGCGTGAAGGTGCTGCCCTTTGGCCACGCGCTGCTGGAAAAGCTGGTGTCTCCCTACAAGGCGGTGACCGCGCACGCGTGGCCCGTGGCGGTCCGCGCGGTCAGCCCGGACGCGGCAGGCGGCAACGTCGACGACTTCCTTGCGCGGCAACTGGCGGATGTCCCGCTGCATAGCCGGCAATTCGCCCCGCTGCCCGTGATGGGCATTCCCGGCTGGTGCGCGGCCAATGCCGATCCGGCGTTCTACGACGACGCAACGGTCTTTCGTCCGGGCCGCCGGCAGGCCGACGCTACCGCCCAACGGTGATAGACTCCGTCCTCGCAAAGCAGGACAGACAACCGCTGCTTGCATCGCAAGGTGCAAGGGGAGGAAAGTCCGGACTCCACAGGGCAGGGTGTTGGCTAACAGCCATCCACGGCAACGTGCGGAATAGGGCCACAGAGACGAGTCTTCGCGCCCGGTTCGCCTGGCGCGAAGGGTGAAACGCGGTAACCTCCACCCGGAGCAATCCCAAATAGGCAGACGACGAAGCGGCCCGCCGAGTCTGCGGGTAGGGAGCTGGAGCCGGCCGGTAACGGCCGGCCTAGAGGAATGGTTGTCACGCGACGTCCGCCGCAAGGCAGGCGGCGCGCACAGAATCCGGCTTATCGGCCTGCTTTGCTTTGTATTCCGAAACGGCCCCGCCTCGCGCGGGGCCGATTTCGTTTCTAGACCTCGACGATCTCGGTGGTATGCGTGATCTCGGCCGTCTTGGCCAGCATGATCGACGCCGAGCAGTACTTCTCGTGCGAGAGCTGGATGGCCCGCTCCACGGTGCTCGGGTTCAGGTCCTTGCCGGTCACCGTGAAGTGGAAGTTGATCCGCGTGAACACCTTCGGATCCTGGGCGGCGCGCTCGGCTTCCAGCCTGACGCTGCAGCCGCGGATGTCCTGGCGGCCGCGCTTGAGGATCAGCACCACATCGTAGGCTGTGCATCCGCCCGTGCCCAGCAGCACCATCTCCATCGGCCGGGGCGCGAGATTATGGCCGCCGCCTTCCGGCGCGCCGTCCATGGCGACGATATGGCCGCTGCCCGTTTCCGCAACGAAGCTCATGCCTTCGCTGCCCATCCATGTCACTTTGCATTCCATTGTTTTCGATCCTGGTTGATATGGCGCGCGTTATCGTCCACATTCGCGCCTTGCATTCGGCCGCATTTTGCCAGTCAGCCCGAAAGGTGCGCGGACGCATGACCGCGTCCCGACTGAGGGTTTCCTCTAAGATTTCAGTTTTATGACACTCAATCGGATTCTTAAGTCCTTGATTCTAAAGGGTACGCCGCTAACCGAGTGAAGTAGAGGCTATTGCGTAATGCGAAATGGCATTCCGTACTGCAAATTTCCGTTGCCTCCGCGACTCGGCTATGTATAATTCCAATCATTGAACGACGGCGCGCAAGCAGCGCCAGAGTGCGAAAACGAAGGCAGCAGCTTTCGGCCGACCGCACCGGCAGCCCCGAGCTGGCACCGTCGCTCTACCAGTGTCTCCTCCACCCTCCTCCTTTGGTGGATTCAAACCCAAGCTTCATCGCTTGGGTTTTTTTTCGCCTGCCGCCGTCCTGTGCCTCGACCGCCACGCGCAGCGACGATCTTGACGTAAGACGGTTTCTTTGCTTGTGCCGCCGTCGAATTCGCAAGTATAATCGGCGGCTTTCCGTCATGCCCGCGGAGAAGAATTCAGGGAGAGCCTGCACACACAAGCAGGAAGGTCAGACCCCAAGGGTCGGCCGACGACGCAAGTCATGTTTCGGGCAGGTTCTAATAAGTCTCAGGAAAAATCATGAAGACCTTTTCCGCCAAGCCTCATGAGGTAAAGCGCGACTGGTTCGTGATTGACGCGACGGACAAAGTCCTCGGCCGTGTCGCCAGCGAAGTGGCACGCCGTCTGCGCGGCAAACACAAGCCAGAATTTACGCCTCACGTCGACACGGGTGACTACATCATCATCGTCAATGCAGCCAAGCTGCGTGTCACGGGCACCAAGGAAACCGACAAGAAGTACTATCGCCACACGGGCTACCCGGGCGGTATCTACGAAACGACGTTCGGCAAGATGCAGCAGCGTTTCCCGGGCCGTGCCCTGGAAAAAGCTGTGAAGGGCATGCTGCCGAAGGGCCCGCTGGGCTATGCGATGATCAAGAAGCTGAAGGTGTACGCCGAAGCCGAGCATCCGCATGAAGCACAGCAGCCCAAGGCGCTGGAAATCTAAGGGGGCCATCCATGATCGGAAATTGGAATTACGGTACTGGCCGCCGCAAGAGCGCTGTGGCACGTGTGTTCATCAAGTCGGGCAAGGGCGACATCATCGTCAACGGCAAGCCCATCCAGGAGTATTTCGCCCGCGAAACCTCCCTGATGATCGTGCGCCAGCCACTGGAACTGACGACGCACGCCGAAACGTTCGACATCAAGGTCAACGTGACGGGTGGCGGCGAAACCGGCCAGGCCGGTGCAGTGCGCCACGGTATCACCCGCGCGCTGATCGACTACGATGCCACGCTGAAGCCGACGCTGTCGAAGGCCGGTTTCGTCACGCGCGATGCGCGTGAAGTGGAACGTAAGAAGGTCGGTCTGCACAAGGCACGTCGCCGCAAGCAGTTCTCGAAGCGCTGATGCGCCGCTGGCCAGCCGGCATGCCGGGTTGGCCAGATGCCGAAAAAACCGCACGCTTGCCGTGCGGTTTTTTTTCGGACGCCGCTTTCCGGCAGGCCAACGCCCGGCGTTGTGCCAAGGGAACACCTCGGATGGCACTTTGACTCTCGACGGATACAATTGCGGCTCCGTATCCTGGAAGGCCCGTATGCTGTTCTCCAAGAAAAAAGCGTTGACGATCGATACCCTGATCGGGGCACAGACCGCCATTCAGGGCGACGTGACCTTTTCCGGCGGTCTGCGGCTCGACGGCCGCGTCCGCGGCAATGTCACCGCCGCGCCCGACCAGCCCAGCATGCTGGTCGTCAGCGAAAAGGGCGTGGTGGAGGGCGAGGTGAAGGTCGGACACCTGGTGCTGAACGGGACGGTGACCGGTCCGGTCCATGCCAGCGAACTGCTGGAGCTGCAGCCGCAGGCCCGCGTGTACGGCGAGGTTCACTACGCAGCGCTGGAAATGCACCAGGGCGCGCTGGTCGAAGGCCGTTTGGTGCCGCTGGGAAACTTGGAGCCCAAGGCGCTGCCCAACCTCAAAGCCACCGGCACCGGCGAAGAGCCTGCCGGGCCGCAGATCTCGGGATCGGCGGCGTAATTTCCGCTTAACCCCTTGAATCGATGGGGTTCGGCACGAACTTAACGATGCGCTTAGAATACCGGCGTATCTACATTGGAGAATCCCCATGAACGCAGTCGCAGAGGCACCCGTAACCGAGGACGTGCCGGCCCCGTTCGTCTTTACCGACAGCGCCGCCGACAAGGTCAAGCAGTTGATCGAGGAAGAGGGCAATGCCGAACTGAAACTGCGCGTTTTTGTGCAGGGCGGCGGTTGCTCCGGTTTTCAGTACGGCTTCACTTTCGATGAGGAAGTGAACGAGGACGACACCACGATGGTGAAGAACGGTGTCACCCTGCTGATCGACTCGATGAGCTACCAGTATCTGGTCGGCGCCGAGATCGACTACAAGGAAGACATCAACGGCGCGCAGTTCGTGATCAAGAATCCGAATGCCACCACGACCTGCGGTTGCGGATCGTCGTTCTCGGTCTGACCCGGTCAGTCCCAAAGAAAAAGCGCACCTCGGTGCGCTTTTTTTATTCGGCGGCCGCTAGGCCGGATAGATGGCGCCGAGGACGCGCGGGCCGGTGGCGCCCGTCACCGATGGCAGGTTGCCCGGCTCCCGCCGCACGCACTGCCGCGCCAGCCAGGCAAAGGCAATCGCTTCCACCTGGGAGACCGGCACGCCGAAGTCCCCGGACGTCTGTACGGCGATGCCCGGCAGCGCCCGCTGCAGATGGGCCATCAGGTGGCCGTTGTGGGCTCCGCCGCCGCAGACGATCAGCCGCGCGGCATCCGGGGCATGCGTGCGCACGTCGCGGGCAATCGCTTCGGCCGTCAGGGCGGTAAGGGTGGCCTGCACATCCTGCGGCGCGCGTGGCTGCTGGCCGAGGTGGCCCACCAGCCAGTCGGCATGAAACAGATCCCGGCCGGTGCTTTTCGGCGGCGGGGCGGCGAAATAGGGCTCGGCCAGCAGCGTCCCCAGCAGCGCGGTATCGACCGTGCCGCTGGCCGCCCAGGCGCCATTGCCATCGAAGGGCAGTTGGCGGTGCGTGCCGATCCAGTGGTCGAGCAGGGCGTTGCCGGGGCCGCAGTCGAAACCGGTGACGGGCCGCTGTCCCGCGGCCGGCAGGATGCTGATATTCGAAATGCCGCCGATATTGCAGACCACGCGCGTTTCCCCCGCATCGCCGAACAACGCCTGGTGAAACGCGGGCACCAGCGGCGCGCCCTGGCCGCCGGCCGCGATGTCGCGGCTGCGGAAGTCCGCGACCACGTCGATGCCGGTCATCTCCGCCAGCAGGGCGGGATGCTGGCTCTGGCGCGTGTAGCCGATGCCGTCGTACAGGCCGGGACGATGCCGGATGGTCTGCCCGTGGGCGCCGATGGCCGTGACGGCCTCCGCGGGCAGGCCGGCGGCGCGCAGCACCGCGCTCGTGCAGTCGGCATAGACCCGCGCCAGTTCGTTGGCCGCGAGCGCTTCGCGATGGATTTCGTCCGGGCCGGATTGCTGCAGGGCGGAGAAAGCCTCGCGCAGCGCGGCAGGGAAGGGTTGGTGGACGGCGGCGAGCACCGTGGGCGTGCCGGTCGAAAAGTCGACCAGCACGCCGTCCGCGCCGTCCATGCTGGTGCCGGACATCAGTCCGACAAAGCGATCGGCGCTCGCGTGGCTCATCGGTGCCTCAGTTGCCGTTGGAGGCTACGTTATAGGTGCGCAGCGCGTTGATGCGGCTGAGCATGTCGCCGGTATAGGTCAGGAACTGCTGGCGCGCGCGGCCGGTCAGCGACGGCGATTCCATCAGCGTGATGGTCATCGGATTCTGCGGCACGTCGTTGAGGCGGAATTCGTAGTGCAGGTGCGGTCCGGTCGCCCAGCCCGTCTGCCCCACGTAGCCGATCAGCTGCCCCTGCGACACGCGCTGGCCGCGCTTGATGCCGGCGAAGCCCGACAGGTGCGCGTAGTACGTCGAATAGCCGTTGTGGTGCTTGACCACGACGATGTTGCCGTAGCCGCTCTGCTGCCCGATGAAGTCGATCTCGCCGTCGCCGGTGGCCAGGACCTTGGTGCCGGTGGGCGCCGCGAAATCCACGCCCTTGTGCTGGGCCCAGTTGCCGTGCAGCGGATGGTTGCGGCCGCCAAAGCCCGACGACATCCGCGAGAACTCCACCGGGGAGCGCAGGAACGGGCGCTTCATGGTGCGGCCGTCGAAGGTGTAGTAGGCGCCGGTCTTGCCGTCCGGCGCGTACCACAGCGCCTGGTGCAGCTGGTTACGGTTGATCAGCTCGATGGCCACGACGCGGCCGTTGCGCACGAACGAGCCGTCGCGGTAGCCGGCCTCATAGACGATGCGGAAGCGGTCGCCGGCGACGATGTCGTTCTGGAAGTCGATGACGCCCGAGAAGATGTTGATCATCTGCTTGACGACTTCGTCCGGCACGTTGGCCGCATCCATGGCCTTGAAGAAGCCGCCCGCGGCGATCACGCCGGAACCCATCTCGTAGTGCAGCTCGTTCTTGACCGATTCGATATGCGCCTTGTAGACGGCGTTGTCGAGGTCGCCGGAGCGCTCGATCACCAGCTGGCGCGAGGCGGACACATCGCCGCCGAGATTGGCCTGCAGCGCGACCAGCAGATTGTCCTGGTCGATCTCGGCCTGCACCAGCTGCCCCGGCTCGAGCCCGAACAGCCCGCGCGCCGTGGCGTTCTTGCGGATAAAGGCCTGCGCGTCGGGATCGTCCACGCCCAGCCGCTTGAGCAGGCTGGCGATGGTATCGCCCTGCAGCATGCGTTCCTCGCGCACATAGGTGGCGCGGGTGTCGGTAAGCCGTTCGAGCTGGGCTCGCAAGTCGGGCAGGCGAATGCCTTCCTGCACCTTGGGAGCGAGGGGATCGTCGAAGGCGGTGCGCGGCGCGACGCCCATGGCGGCCGCCATCCCCAGCGAGAACACGGTCGCCAAGGAGGCCGTCAATTGCTTGCGGCGGCGAGCATGCAGGGCATGGGTCGGGTCAACGAGCACCACCAGCTCGCGCGCGAAAACTTCGCGGAGTCTGGACCACATCACGTAAAATTCAACCTTGGTTTCGAGCCCGCTGCCGCGACGATTGCTGCGTCTGCGATCCTCCCCCGAGGAGCGGCGTGGGCTGTATTGGTTTGCCGCCTACAATGGCGGGTGGCCGCCGGGATGGCTCCCGGCGACACAAACAGCGCGGATTATAACAAAGAGTTCCTTTATGTCCGGCTGAATCCTCATGCTTTTCAAAGACTTACGTCATGACTGAAGTTGCCTCCGGCGCCGCGAAATCCTACCCTTTGACACCGTCCGTACTGCATGCGCTGGAAGTCTCCAAGCGCGGCTGCGACGAACTGCTGATCGAGTCCGAGTGGCTGCAGAAGCTGGCCCGTAGCGAAGCGACCGGGGTACCCCTGCGCATCAAGCTTGGCCTGGACCCGACTGCGCCCGACATCCACATCGGTCATACCGTGGTGCTCAACAAGATGCGCCAACTGCAGGACCTTGGACATCAGGTGATCTTCCTGATCGGCGACTTCACCTCGACCATCGGCGATCCCTCGGGCCGCAACGCGACCCGCCCCCCGCTCACGCGCGAGCAGATCGAACACAACGCGCAGACCTACTACCGCCAGGCCAGCCTGGTACTCGATCCGGGCAAGACCGAAATCCGCTACAACAGCGAGTGGTGCGACCCCCTCGGGGCCCGCGGCATGATCCAGCTCGCCGCGAAATACACCGTCGCGCGGATGATGGAGCGCGACGACTTCACCAAGCGCTACCGGTCTGGGATTCCCATTTCGGTCCATGAGTTCCTTTATCCGTTGATGCAGGGCTACGATTCCGTCGCGCTGAAGGCGGACCTGGAGCTCGGCGGCACCGACCAGAAGTTCAATCTGCTGGTCGGACGCGAGCTGCAGAAGGAGTACGGCCAGGAACAGCAGTGCATCCTGACCATGCCGCTGCTGGTCGGGCTGGACGGCGTCGAGAAGATGTCCAAGTCCAAGAACAACTACATCGGGGTGACCGAGGCGCCGAACGACATGTTCGGCAAGCTGATGAGCATCTCGGACGACCTGATGTGGCGCTACTTCGAGCTGCTGTCGTTCCGCCCGATGAGCGAGATCGACCTGATGAAGCAGGAGGTGGGCCTCGGGCGCAATCCGCGCGATTGCAAGGTTTTGCTGGCCCAGGAGATCGTCACGCGCTTCCACAGCGCGGCAGACGCCGACAAGGCGCTGGAGGACTTCAACCACCGGGCCAAGGGCGGCGTGCCGGACGATATCCCGGAGATCGCGCTGAGCGGCGCGCCGCTGGGCATCGGGCAGTTGCTCAAGCAGGCCAACCTGGTGCCGTCCACCTCGGAAGCCAACCGCAATATCGAGCAGAACGGCGTGCGCATCGACGGCACGGTGATCAGCGACAAGGGGCTCAAGATCGAGGCGGGCACGTTCGTGGTGCAGGTCGGCAAGCGCCGTTTCGCGCGCGTCACGCTGAGCTGAGGCTGGCACCGTGATTGCACTGATCCAGCGCGTGTCGCAGGCGCGGGTGACGGTGGGCGAGGGCGCGCAGGCGCGCGTCACCGGCGAGATCGGCCGCGGCCTGCTGGCGCTGGTGTGCGCCGAGCGCGGCGACACCAACGCCGAGGCGGACCGCCTGCTGGCCAAGCTGCTGTCCTACCGGGTCTTTTCCGACACGGCCGGCAAGATGAACCTGCCCGTGCGCGACATGGACGGACGGGGCGGGGCGGGCGGCTTGCTGGTGGTGTCGCAGTTCACCTTGGCCGCCGATACCAACAGCGGCACGCGGCCCAGCTTCACGCCGGCCGCGGCGCCGGAGGACGGCCGCCGGCTCTACGACTATTTCGTCGCGCGGGCCCGCGAAAGCCATCCGCATGTCGAAACCGGGGAATTCGGGGCGATGATGCAGGTCAGCCTGACCAATGATGGTCCGGTCACGTTCTGGCTGCGCTCGCCTCCGGCGGCCCAGTAAGCGCGCGCTTGCCGCCATCGCATGCCGCATCAGGCCGCATACCGCGGCGACAACCCAGCCGTAAGGAGAGACACATGAGAATCTGGAGCAACGCTTTCGCCGACATGGGTCCGATCCCGGGTGAATTCGCCTTTGGCGTGCCCGATGCCACCGCGCACGTGACCCTGTCCAACAATCGGAATCCCGATCTGCACTGGGAAGGCGCGCCGGCGGATACGCGCTCGTTCGTGCTGATCTGCCATGACCCCGACGTGCCGAGCAAGGGCGACGACGTGAACCAGGAAGGCCGCGAAGTGCCGGCCTCGCTGCCGCGGGTGGACTTCTTCCACTGGGTGCTGGTCGATATCCCGCCCGGGCTCACCACGATTTCCGCCGGCTCGCACAGCGACGGCGTGATCGCGCGCGGCAAGCCGGGCCCCGAGGCCACCGGCGGCACCGCCGCGGCGGGCGGGCTGCGCCACGGCATCAACGACTACACCAACTGGTTCGCGGGCGACGAGGCCATGGCGGGCGACTACTACGGCTACGACGGCCCGTGCCCCCCGTGGAACGACAGCATCGTCCACCACTACGTGTTCACGGTCTATGCGCTGGATCTGGAACGGCTGCCGGTGGAAGGCAAGTTCACCGGCGCGCAGGTGCGCGAGGCCATGCAGGGACACATCCTGGCGCAGGCCAGCGTGACGGGCACGTACACGCTGAACCCGTCGGTCGCCCGCTAGGCGGCGGGCACCGCCGGCGTGGCCGCCGGCACTCACACACAGGCAACAAGGCGTGGCGCGCGCACCAGGCGCGCCACGCATCGAAGGAACCGGCATGCCGCTACCGACCGGGCCGCAGTCTTTGGCCCTGACTCATCTGATCGTGATCCGCCATGGCGAGACGGCGTGGAATCGCGAGCGCCGCCTGCAGGGGCAGCTCGATATTCCGCTGAACGACTTCGGCGTGGCGCAGGCACGCGCGCTTGCCGAGGCCCTGGCGGGCGAGCCGATCGACGCGGTGTATTCGAGCGACCTGTCGCGCGCGATGGAAACCGCGCTGCCGCTGGCCGAGCGCCTCGGCCTGCCGGTGCGGCCGGAACCGCGGCTGCGCGAGCGCTGCTATGGCGAGCTGGAAGGCATGACGTATGCCGAGGTGGCCCAGCAGCGGCCGGAGGACTTCGCGCGCTGGCAGGCGCGCGTGCCGGGCTACGGCCCGCCGGGCGGCGAGTCGCTGCTGGGTTTCCATGAGCGTGCGGTGGAAACCGTGCTCGCGCTGTCGCGCCGCCATCCCGGCGAGCGCATCGCGCTGGTGGCGCACGGCGGCGTGCTCGATTGCCTGTACCGCGAGGCGACTGGCATGACGCTGGAAGCGCCACGCGAACACGAACTGCTCAATGCGAGCATCAACCGGCTGCGTTGCGACAGCCATCTGCTGACGCTGGCTCAGTGGGGCGACGTCAGCCACCTGGCATCGCTGGCGCTGGACGAAGTCGACCGGCGCGTGCCCTGAGCGATCGGGGCGGGCGCTCGCGCGGCGCCCGCCGCCGCTACACCCGCAGCCGGAACGGCGTGAAGTTGGTATCGCGGTCGTACCAGTCTTCGTTCTCGGCCCGCTTCAGAAAGGCCACGACCCGGTAGGTCACCGGCGTCATTACCACCTCCCAGCCGGTCTTCAGCACGTACTGCGCCACCGCCACCTGCACCACCTTCTCCAGCGGCCAGATCCCGTAGAAGGCGATCACGTAGAACAGCGACGAGTCCACCAGTTCGCCGGCCATCGTCGAACCGATGGTGCGCGTCCACAGCCAGCGGCCCTGCGTCCACAGCTTCATCTTCGCCAGCACATAGCTGTTGGTGAAGCTGCCGCAGCAAAAGGCGATCAGCGAGCCCAGCGCGATGCGCCAGGTGTTGCCGAACACGTCCTGGAGGCTCTTCTGGTAGTCGGCCATGAACGGCGCCACCGGCATCTGCAGCACCACCACGCTCATGAAGGTCGCGAAGGCCAGCGCCGCGAAGCCGGCCCACACCACGCGGCGATCGCGCCCGTAGCCGTAGACCTCGGTCAGCACGTCGCCAAAGATGTAGGAGATCGGGAAGAACAGCACGCCGGCGCCGAAGGTCACCGGGCCGATCCACGGCAGCGTGATCTGCGCCGCCTTGGCCGCGCCGATCAGGTTCGAGCACAGCAGCACCGTGACGAACGCCACCATCACCAGGTCGTAGTAGCGATAGACGCGGCCGATATGCGCGCCGCCCGCGGGCGCGGCCAGGGAGTCGGACATGAAGGTTCCGGGTTTTTAGTGTGGGCGGATTATGCCAGCGCGGCGCGCATGCCGTGGCGTGCCGCGCACGAACGCCGATGTCCGGCGCGCGGCCGGACCGGCCGCTGTTCCGGCCGCTATTGCGGCGCCGCCGCGGGCGCCTCGACCGTAATGGTGGTGGTCTCGACCGAGACGACGCGGGCCATCTGCCCGCTCTTGACACGGGAGAGATCCAGCGCGGGATCGCTCGCATGGACCTGGCGCGTGGCGCCGCGCGGGCCACGCAGCAGCAGCGTCCTGGCGGTGGGATCGATCTGCGCGACCTCCGCCGTGGCGGTCGTGGTGACCTCGCGCACGAGGCCGCGCTGGCTGCCGCCCAGCGGATGCGCTCCCTGTTCCTGGCTTTCGGCCAGCGCCACGCCGCGCGTGGCAAGCGGCTCGAGCTTGAGCACGGTCGCCGGGCCCCGTGCGACCGACAGCGTGTCGCCGGACCGGATCGGACCGATCATGGCGGCCTCGTTGCCGGCCAGCGCCTGGAAGGCAGGACCCTGCGCGGCCTGGGCCGTGACGGCGCCGGAGGCCGGATCGACCTCGACCACCCGCGCGGCGGTGACGGTCGGCGCGGGCGCCGTGCCGGCCGACTGCGCGTGCGCGGGGGTGGCCGCCGCGGCCACCAGGGTCGCGGCCAGCGCCACGACCGGCAGGCGCGTGGCAACAACGAGGAAACGGTCGAGGCGTACGGTCATCGGCTGACTCCGGGGGTGTGTCGAATATGGGCGCCGAGACCACCCGCGCGCCCTTGCGCGGTCCGCCGCCCTCAGGCGTCGTCCGGCAGGATGCTGGCTTGCGCGTCGCCCGGCGCCGCCAGCCCGAAATGGCGATAGGCGGTGGCGGTGGCCATGCGCCCGCGCGGTGTACGTTGCAGATAGCCCTGCTGGATCAGGAAGGGCTCGAGCACATCCTCGATGGTGTCGCGCTCCTCGCCGATGGCGGCCGCCAGGTTGTCCACGCCGACCGGCCCGCCGCCGAACTTGTGCAGGATCGCTTCGAGCAGCTTGCGGTCCATCAGGTCGAAGCCGACGCTGTCCACGTCCAGCATGGCCAGCGCCGCGTCCGCCATCTCGCGGCTGATGGTGCCGTCGCCCTTGACCTCGGCATAGTCGCGCACGCGCCGCAGCAGGCGGTTGGCGATACGGGGCGTGCCGCGCGAGCGCCGGGCGATTTCCAGCGCGCCCTTCGGATCGATGCGCGCGTTCAGCAGCTGCGCCGAGCGGGTCACGATGCGCGCCAGCTCCTCGGCGGTATAGAACTCCAGTCGCGCCACGATGCCGAAGCGGTCGCGCAGCGGATTGGTCAGCATGCCGGCGCGCGTAGTGGCGCCGACCAGGGTGAAGGGCTGCAGGTCCAGCTTGACCGAGCGGGCCGCCGGGCCCTCGCCGATCATGATGTCGATCTGGTAGTCCTCCAGCGCGGGGTACAGGATTTCCTCGACGACCGGCGACAGCCGGTGGATCTCGTCGATGAACAGCACGTCGTTGGCTTCGAGATTGGTCAGCAGCGCCGCCAGGTCGCCCGGGCGCTCCAGCACGGGGCCCGAAGTCTGGCGCAGATTGACGCCCATCTCGCGCGCGATGATGTGGGCCAGCGTGGTCTTGCCCAGGCCCGGCGGGCCGAACAGCAGCACGTGGTCCAGCGCCTCGCGGCGGTTGCGCGCCGCGTGCATGAAGATGTCGAGCTGATCGCGCACCTTCTCCTGGCCCACGTACTCGTCGAGCAGCTTGGGACGCAGGGCGCGCTCGAAGGCTTCCTCGCCGGTGGAGGCGGGCGTGGCGGCGATCACGCGGTCGCTGGGACGGTCGGGGACGAGCTTGTCGGTTTCGATCATGGCGCTGTGCGGAAAAACTGGTTCGATTGTAGCCCGTGGCGCGCGACGGCCGCCGTCGGCCTCAACCCTTGGACAGCGCCTTCAGCGCGAGCTTGATGCCGTCGGACACGCCGGTGCCGGCCGGCACCTGCTTGACGGCCAGCGCCGCCTCCTTGTCCGAGTAGCCCAGCGCCAGCAGGGCGTTGAGCACATCGGTGGCGCTGTCGTGCACCGCCGGGCCGCCCGGCACCTGCGCCAGTTCGGCGCCCAGCTTGCCCTTCAGTTCGAGCAGCAGCCGCTCGGCGGTCTTCTTGCCGATGCCGGGAATGCGCGTAAGGCGCCCGGCTTCCTGCAGCGTGATGGCCTGGGCCAGCTCGGTCACCGACATGCCGGACAGCACCGCCAGCGCCATGCGCGCGCCGATGCCGGTGATCTTGATCAGCTCGCGGAAGGTGTTGCGCTCGGCCGCGCTGCCGAAGCCGTACAGCAGCTGCGCGTCCTCGCGCACGATCATCTGCGTGAGCAGCGTCACGGGCTGGCCCAGGGCCGGCAGGTTGTAGAACGTGCTCATCGGCACGTCGATCTCGTAACCGACGCCGTGGCAGTCCACCAGCAGATGCGGCGGGTTCTTTTCAATCAGGGTGCCGGCGATGCGTCCGATCATGGTGTGTGCGGATTGAGGTGAGGCGGCGGGGCCGATCTGGGAGTGCTGCGGCGCGCCCCGCCAAAGGGCGCAAGTGTAGCGCAGCGCCCGCGCGTGCCGGTCAGCGCGCCATCGCGTCGACGGCCTGCCGGCCCAGCGCCGGATCGTCGGTGAAGAAGCCATCGACGCCGGCCTCCAGCAGGGCGCGCGCCTCGCCGACCATGCCGGCCGGATGGCGCGCGGCATCGTCGCCGGGGCCACGCAGATTGCGCGGCAGGAAGCTGTTTTCCGGGCGCAGCGTGTAGGGATGCACCAGCAGGCCGGCCGCGTGGGCGTCGCGCACCAGCGACGTGGTCGTGCCGATATTGCCGCGGCTGTCGCGCGGCAGGATATGGCCGCGGTCGGGACCGATGCCGTCGGCGTAGCTCGCCACCTCGCGCAGGCCCACGGAAGTCGTCATGTCGGCATAGGTGCGGGTGTCGCCGGCCAGGGTCCAGTCAGCGGGGCGCCTCTTCGGGCTGCCGATCAGCTGCACCAGCTTCACGTTCGGCAGCGTCTTGCCGATGCGCTGCCGCAGCGCGCGAAGGTTGCCGGTCTCGAAGGACTGCAGGAATACCGGCGCCTGGCGCGTGTACGCGTTGCCCTGGATCGCCGTGACCAGCGCTTCCTCCAGCGGCAGCCCGATGCTGCGGAAATAGCTCGAGTGCTTGGTCTCGGCGTAGATGGCGATCGGGCGGCCGCTGCGGCGCGAGGCATTGGCGGCCAGCGCGATGATCTCGGCCAGCGTCGGGATCTCGAACTTGTCGTTGTACTGGGTATTGGCGGGCCGCACCTTCGGGATGCGCTCGCGTGCGCGCAGCGTCTTGAGCTCGGCCAGCGTGAAGTCCTCGGTGAACCAGCCGGTCAGGCGCTCGCCGTCGATGACCTTGATGCGCTTGCGGTCGGCGAAGGCGGCGACCTCGGCGACATTGGTCGTGCCGGTGATGTCGTTTTCGTGGCGGGCCACCAGCACGCCGTCCCGGGTCATCACCAGGTCGGGCTCGATCGCGTCGGCGCCGTCCTCGATGGCCTTGGTGTAGGCCGCCAGCGTGTGTTCCGGGCGCAGCGCGCTGGCGCCGCGGTGGCCGATGACCAGCGCCTTGGCGGCGGGTTTGGCCGGTGCCGGTGTGGGCGCCGGCGTCGGCACGGCGGCGGGCGGGGGCGCGACGGCGCAGCCGGCCAGCACGGCGGCCAGCAGCGCGGCCGCAAGCGAGGGGTTCAGCGAGAAGGAAAGACGGCGGGCGGGACGAGGCATGCGGCATCCTGGCTTGAGGGGAACCGCCCGATTGTAAGAGAGGTGGCGTGAAGTCGGCTTTGCCGGCGCAGGCCTTGCAAGGCCCCACGGGTCAGCCGATCAGCCGACCAGCCGCCCGCGGCGCACGCGCAGGCCCTTGCGCGCGAGTTCGGGCGCAAGGCCCGTCAGCGCGCCCAGCGTCTCGCTGCCGTTGGCATGGCAGATGGCCATGCCGAGCGCATCGGCCGCGTCGGAACTGGGGCGGCCCGGCAGGCTGAGTAGGCGGGTAACCATTTCCTGCACCTGCTCCTTGTTGGCGCGGCCGTAGCCGACCACCGCGACCTTCAGCTGCAGCGCGGTGTATTCGAAGACCGGCAGGCCATTGCCGACCAGCCCGCAGATCGCGGCGCCGCGCGCCTGGCCCAGCAGCAGGGTCGATTGGGGATTGACGTTGACGAAGACCTTCTCGATGGCCGCGCAGTCGGGCGCATAGGTGCGCGTGACCTCGGCGATGCCGTCGAACAGCGTCTTCAGGCGCTCAGGCAGGCTACCGTTGCCATCGCTCTTGATGGTGCCCGACGCGATGTAGGACAGCTGGGTGCCGTGCTTCTCGACCACGCCGAAGCCGGTGGTGCGAAGGCCGGGGTCGATGCCTAGGATGCGCATGAGTCCAGGTGGGTTTGCTGGCGGTGGGCTTTTCTGCCCTCTCCCGCGAGCGGGAGAGGGCAGAACACCTCAATGCCGGAAATGGCGCGTGCCGGTCATCACCATCGCGATATTGCGCTCGTCGGCGGCGGCGATCACTTCGTCGTCGCGCATCGAGCCGCCCGGCTGGATCACGCAGGTCGCGCCGGCGTCCACCACCACATCCAGGCCATCGCGGAACGGGAAGAACGCGTCCGACGCCACGGCGGAACCGGCCAGCGTCAGGCCCGCATTCTGCGCCTTGATGCTCGCGATGCGGGCCGAATCCACGCGGCTCATCTGGCCGGCGCCCACGCCCAGCGTCATGCCGCCGCCGCAGAACACGATGGCGTTGGACTTGACGAACTTGGCCACGCGCCAGGCGAACAGCAGATCGCTCATTTCCTTCGGCGTCGGATGGCGGCGCGTCACCACGCGCAGCTCGGAAGCCTGCACGTTCTTCGCATCGGGGCTCTGCACCAGCAGGCCGCCGCCCACGCGCTTGAGGTCGAACTGGTTGACGCCCTTGCCCAGCGGGATTTCCAGCAGGCGCACGTTCTGCTTGGCCGAGAACAGGGCGCGCGCGCCGGCCGTGAACGACGGGGCGATCAGCACTTCGACGAACTGCTTGGCAACGGCCTGCGCGGCGGCTTCGTCCAGTTCCACGTTGAAGGCGATGATGCCGCCGAAGGCCGAGGTCGAATCGGTCTTGAACGCCTTTTCATAGGCTTCCAGCGCGGTCGCGCCGATGGCCACGCCGCACGGGTTGGCGTGCTTGATGATGACGCACGCCGCGCCGCCGTCGCTGGAGGCGTCGAACGACTTCACGCACTCCCAGGCGGCGTCCGCGTCGGCGATATTGTTGTACGACAGTTCCTTGCCCTGCAGTTGCACGTAGTTGGCGAGCGCGCCGTCCACGGCCTTCAGGTCGCGGTAGAACGCCGCCGACTGGTGCGGGTTCTCGCCGTAGCGCATTTCCTGCACCTTCTCGAAGGCGGTGTTCAGCGTCTGCGGGAAGGCGCTGCGGCCCTGGTGCGACTTGTCGCTGCCCAGGCTGGTCAGGTAGTTGGTGATGGCGCCGTCGTACTGCGCGGTGTGCGCGAACACCTTGGTGGCCAGCCGGAAGTTGGTGTCGTAGCCCACGCTGTTGTTGCCGGCGCGCATTTCCTCCAGCACCGGCGCATAGTCGGCCGGATCGACGATCACGGTGACGTCGCGATGGTTCTTCGCGGCCGAGCGCAGCATGGTCGGGCCGCCGATGTCGATGTTCTCGATCGCGTCCGGCAGCGTGCAGTCGTCCTTGGCCACGGTCTGCTGGAACGGATACAGGTTCACCACCAGCAGGTCGATGGTGGGGATGTCGTGCTCGGCCAGCGCGGCCATGTGCTCCGGCAGGTCGCGACGGGCGAGGATGCCGCCGTGCACCTTCGGGTGCAGCGTCTTGACGCGGCCATCGAGCATTTCCGGGAAGCCGGTGTAGTCGGCCACTTCGGTCACCGGCAGGCCGGCGTCGGCCAGCAGCTTGGCGGTACCGCCGGTGGAGAGCAGCGTCACGCCCAGCGCGTTCAGTTCGCGCGCGAAGTCGACGATGCCGGTCTTGTCGGAAACGGAGAGGAGAGCTTGCTTGATCATGGCTGTGGGAACGCGCGGGAGCGCTTCAAAGTAAACCGTGCTGCTGCAGCTTCTTGCGCAGCGTATTGCGATTGATGCCGAGATAGGCGGCGGCCAGCGACTGGTTGCGTTCGGCTCGCGCCATCACCGCTTCCAGCAACGGCCGCTCCACAGCCTCGATCACCATGTTGTACATGTTCGACGGCTCCTCGCCGTCCAGGTCGCGAAAATAGGCACTCAGGCTGTCCCGAATGCACTGGTCGATAGCGTTGCGGCTCATGCTGCAAGCAACTCCCCGTCGTTGTTGTTATTCGATTTGTTCTTGACGCCGTCGTCGTCGACATAGACCAGGCGGTCCGACCATTGCGCCTGCTCGTCGAAGAACGCATTGACCGCCGCCAGTTGCTCGCGCGAGTCTTCCAGCGTATTCATCCGGTGGCGGAACAGATTGGCGCCCTTGAGGCCGCGCGTGTACCAGGCGATATGCTTGCGCGCCGTGCGCACGCCGGTGAATTCGCCGTAGAACGCGTAGTGGTCTTCAAGGTGGGCGTTCATGATGGCGCGGATCTCGGCCACCTCCGGCGCCGGCAGCAGTTCGCCGGTGGCCAGGAAATGCTCGATCTCGCGGAACAGCCACGGGCGGCCCTGGGCGGCGCGGCCGATCATGATGGCGTCGGCGCCGGTGGCGGCCAGCACGTCGCGCGCCTTCTGCGGCGTGGTGATGTCGCCGTTGGCGACCACCGGGATCCTGATCGCGTCCTTGACCGCGGCGATCGTCTCGTACTCCGCCTCGCCGTGGTACAGGTCGGCGCGCGTGCGGCCGTGCACGGTCAGCATGCTGATGCCGGCGTCCTCGACCATGCGGGCGATACGCAGCGCATTGCGGTTCTCGCGGTTCCAGCCGGTGCGGATCTTCAACGTCACGGGCACGCGGTCGCCGACCGCCGCGACCACGGCCTCGACGATGCGCACCACCAGCGGCTCGTTCTGCAGCAGCGCGGAGCCCGCGGCCACGTTGCACACCTTCTTGGCCGGGCAGCCCATGTTGATGTCGATGATCTGCGCGCCGCGGTCGACGTTGTAGCGCGCGGCCTCGGCCATCATCGCCGGCTCCGCGCCGGCGATCTGCACCGAGATCGGCTCGACCTCGCCCTCATGGTTGGCGCGCCGCATGGTCTTTTCGCTCTTCCACAGCTGCGCGTTCGACGCCACCATCTCGGACACCGCATAGCCGGCCCCCAGCTTCTTGCACAGCTGGCGGAAGGGGCGGTCGGTCACGCCCGCCATGGGCGCGACGAACAGGTTATTGCGAAGGCGATGCGGTCCGATCTGCACGGGCGTGTACGGGAATAGCGAGGGTTGTGGCCGGGTCCGCAAACTGGCCGGCGGTCATCCGGGCCATCCGGGCCGGACTTGCGGCCCGGACCCTTGGCTTGCGTTCACCACGGCCCGTGGGGGCGGGCGGCAACGGCAAGGATCGATCCGCGCATGCTCCGGCTGCAACAGGCGTTGGCCGGGATCGGTGTCGTCGATTGCGGTGGCGGCGATACCGTTGGCATGGGCGAGGGCGGGATTTTACCGCCAAACGGGACCGTTGCCCAAGATTTGAGCAAATAAAGCGCCGCGGGCGCCGCGGCGGCCTCGGCGCCGCCGCGGATAGCGCCGGTTCAGCCCCGCATGCCGTAAATCATCTGGCGCGCCAGCGCGTGCTTGAGCGGCGGCAGGCAGGCCAGCGCGGCGAGCGAGGCGCCACGCGCGTGGCCCGCGAAGGGGTAGGGAATGGCGAACAGGCGCGGCAGCACGTCGGTCATGCCGATGGTGACGGCGCGGTCCATGCGGTGGCGGCCGGCGAAAGCCTGCAGCGCCTGCGGCGTGCAGCCGGCGCGCAGTTGCGCCGCCAGCGCGAACGCATCGCGCAGCCCCAGGTTCAGGCCCTGGCCGGCGACCGGGTGCAGCGTCTGCGCGGCGTTGCCGATAGCGACGACCGGGCCGTGGACCGTGACCTCGGCGGCATGCAGGCCAAGCGGAAAGGCATGGCGCTGGCCCACCTGCGTGAAGCGGCCCATGCGCGGGCCGAAGATATCCGCGAGTTCCTGCAGGAACGCCGCCTCGGGCAGCGCGAGGCGGCGGGCGGCCTGCTCGGGCGCGCAGCACCACACCAGCGCATAGCCGGGAACGCCGTGCTCGACGTGCGGCAGCAGCGCCAGCGGTCCCTCCTCCGTGAAGCGCTCCCACGCCCAGCCGGGGCGCGGCTGCGAACAGGCCACATGGGCCACGATCGCGGTCTGCCCGTAGTCGCGGCGCCGGGCGGGCCGGCGCGCCTCGCGGCCCGCCTGCTCGTGGAACAGGCCGCCTTCGGCCTGCACCGCGAGGCGCGCGGCGAACACGCTGCCCTGCCCATCGCTGCCCTGGCCGTGCAGCATGACGCCCGCGCCTTGCGCATCATTGGTTCCGGCCAGCGTTTCGACATCGCCGATGCGCGTGTCGAAGGCGCGTGACAGCCGCTGTGCGCGGCCCTCGGCCGCCGAAGCCAGCGCCTGCTCGAGCGCGGCGCACAGCTCGCCGTAGCGCACCACGTAGCCCAGCGCGGGCACGTCGTGCTCGTCGTGGTGCAGCGTCACGTGGCCGAAGCGGCCCCGCTGCGATACATGGATGTGTTCGATGGGCGTGACCGCCCTTGGCCAGGCGCCGATCTGCTCGAGCAACTGCCTGCTCCCGTGCGACAGCGCGATGGCGCGCGGGTCGCGCGCCGCGCGGTCCGGCGTGCCGGCGTCGATCAGCGCCAGCCGCCAGGGGCTCGTGCGCAGCAGCTGGCAGGCCAGCGCGAGGCCGACCGGCCCGGCGCCGACGATGGCGATATCGAAGGGCTCAGTGCTGGCCGTCGTCATGGGCGGCTGGCTTTGCGGTGTCGGCGCCGGCGGCGTCGGCGGCGGTGTCTTCCGCCGGCACGCCGCGCTTCCACAGGATGGCGTCCGAGCGGCTCTTGCCCTGGCGCGCGTCGCGCAGCGCGTTGTCCAGTTTCTGCTGGTTGAACCCGGGCAGGGCCTGCAGGCGCGCCAGCAGCGCTTCGTGGTTCATCGCATCGAGCGGCACCACGCAACCCTGCTGGTGGCCCTGCTCGTCGACGATGCCAGCCAGGATCAGCCATGCCGGCCCCGCCCACGGCTCGCGGTTCGAGACCCGCACGACCAGGCGATCGAGCTGGTCCAGCGCCACTTCCTCGCGCTGCCCGTCGGGGCGATGCACGACCACGCTGTCGTCGATCAGATTGACGATGAAGGGCCCGGTGGGCTCCGTCACCTTGTTGCCGGCGGACGCCGCACCGGCGCCCGGAAAGATCTTGCGCAGCCAACCGATCATCGCGCGCCTCCGTGGTTATCGCGCATCAACGCTTCGATGTCATCGGCGCTGACGGGCACGTCGCGCGTCAGCAGTTCGCACGCGCCGTCGGTCACCACGGCGTCGTCCTCGATCCGGATCCCGATATGCCAGTACCGCTCCGGTACGTCTTCGGCCGGGCGCACATAGATGCCCGGCTCGACCGTCAGCACCATGCCGGGCGCAAGCGGACGCCACGGGCGCTCGCCTTCGGCCGGCGCGGGCCCCGGCACGCGGTATTCGCCCACGTCGTGCACGTCCATGCCCAGCCAGTGGCCGGTGCGGTGCATGTAGAAGCGGCGATAGCTGCCGCTTGCCAGCACGTCGTCGAGGGTGCCTTCCTTGTCGCGGTCGAGCAGCCCGGTATCGAGCATGCCCTGGGCCAGCACGCGCACCGCGGCGTCATGCGGCACGTTGTAGGGCACACCGGCGCGGGTCTCGGCGATGGCGGCCTCCTGGGCGGCCAGCACCAGGTCGTACAACTCGCGCTGGGCCGGCGAAAAGCGGCCGGAGACCGGGAAGGTACGCGTGATGTCGGAAGCGTAGCCGTCGAGCTCGCAGCCCGCGTCGATCAGGCACAGCTCGCCGTCGCGCAGCAGCGCGGGACCGGCGCGATAGTGCAGCACGCAGGCGTTGGCGCCGGCCGCGACGATGGAGTTGTATGCCACGCTCTGGGCGCCGTTGCGGCGGAACTCGTACAGCAGCTCGGCCTCGAGGTGGTACTCGCGCAGGCCGTCGCGGGAGGCGCGCATGGCGCGGATATGCGCCTGTGCCGAGATCTCGCCCGCGCGGCGCATGATGGCGATCTCGCCGGCATCCTTGAACAGCCGCATCTCGTCGAGCACGGTGCGGATATCGAGCACGGTGGCCGGGGCCACCACGCCGGCGCGGCCCTGCGTGCGCACCGCGTCGAGCCAGCGGCGCACCTGCATGTCGATGCGCGTGGAAACGGCCAGCGGATAGGCCAGCAGCGGCTGGTTTGCCAGCAGTTGCGGCAGCTGGGCGTCGATCTCCTCGATCGAGAACGCCTCGTCGAAGCCGAACGCGGCGCGGGCCGCCTCGGGACCGTAGCGGAAGCCGTCCCAGATCTCGCGCTCCTCGTGCTTGGGCCGGCAGAACAGGATGCTGCGGTCGCCGCCGTCCTGGCCCGGTGCGGCGGCGATGAGCACCAGCACCGCTTCGGGTTCGGTGAAACCGCTCAGGTAATAGAAGTAGCTGTCGTGCCGGTACGGAAAATCGCTGTCGCGATTGCGCATGGCTTCCGGCGCGGTGGGCAGCACGGCCACGCCGCCGCCGGCGGCGCGCAGCTGCTGCAGCACGCGCGCGCGTCGCGCCTGGCAGGCCTGGAGAAGGATGGGATCGGGTGCGGTCATAGGGCAGAAGCCGACGAGAACGGCGTGGGGCAATGGCCCGATTCTAACGCCGCGAGCCCGCGGAAGGACCCATGCGGGCCCGCAAGCCGGGCGCCGCGCGGACGCATCCGCGCAAAAAGCCGGGCGGTCAGCCGAGGCGCGCGGCGGTCCCGGCGTCCGGCGCCGCGCCGGCTTGCGCGCGGACCTGCGCGTCCAGCGCGGCCAACTGCGCCGGCGTGCCGACGTTCTCCCAGCGGCCGTCGAAGCGTTCGCCCGTGACCACTCCCGCCGCGATGGCGGCGCGGTAGTGCGGCGTCATCGCGACCTTCTCGCCCGGGACGATGCCCGCGAAGGTGCGCGTGTCGTACAGGCCGATATTGCCGAAGGTCAGCGCCTGCGCGGTGCCGTCAAGCGCGCCGCCGTCGCCCGGCAGGTGCAGCAGCCCGTCGCCGCCCAGCACGAAATCGCCGCGCGGATGGAAGGGCGGGTTGGGCACCATGACCAGGTGCATGCGCGGCGACGGGGCATCCGCCATGGCGGCGGCACGCGGCACCAGCGCGCCGAAGTCGTAGTCGCAGAAAATGTCGCCGGACACGGCGATGAAGACGCCGTCGCGCCCGTCCTCGCGCAGCAGCGGCAGCGCCCGGGCGATGCCGCCCGCCGTTTCCAGTGCGCTGCCTTCGGCCGAGTAGGCCAGGCGCACGCCGAAGCGGCCACCGTCCCCCAGCGCCGCCTCGATCTGCGCGCCGAGCCAGGCATGGTTGATGACGATGTCGGCGATGCCCGCGCACGCCAGTGCCTCGATGGTCCACGCGATCAGCGGCTTGCCGGCGACCGGCAGCAGGGGCTTGGGGCAGGCGTCGGTCAGCGGACGCATGCGTTCGCCGCGTCCGGCGGCAAAGATCATCGCTTTCAAAGGAAGGTCTCCAGGGCAACGAGCGTGGCCATGCCGCCGGCGATGGTCCAGCCGATGCTGCGGGTCAGCGCGGCGATGGCGATCGCCGCCACGCCTGCGAAGAGCCGTGCGTTGTCGGGGCCGAGCAGCAGTTGCCCGTCGCGCATCAGCAGGTCCGGCGCGATCAGCGCCGACAGCATGGCAGGCGGCACGAACTGCAACGCGGTGCGGAACCAGCGCGGCAACCGCACCCGTCCCTCCACCGCGATGAACGACAGGCGGATCAGGTAGGTGGCCAGGCCCGCCGCCACCATCACGCCAAGCAGGATGTAGGGACTCATGCCGACGGCTCCCGGGCGATGTGCGGGCCCGCGTCGTCGTCGCTGGCCGGGCCGCGTGCGCGCGCGGGCGTCTGGGTGTCACGGTCGCCCTTGCCCAGCATCAGCATGCCGGCGGCAATGCCGCCCAGCGCGGCCAGCATGATGCCGAGCTTGTGCGGCAGGCCGAAGGCGGCCACCGCCAGCGCCGAGGCGACCACGGCCGCGGCCACGTGCGAGCGGTGCTTGAGCCCGGGCACGATGATCGCGATAAACGTGAGCGGCAGGAAGAAATCCAGCGGCCAGTCGCGCGGCACCTGCGCGCCGACCAGCACGCCGGCCAGCGTCGACAGTTGCCAGCTCGCCCATAGCGAGAAGCCGGCGCCGAAGAAGAACCAGTGGCGGTAGCGCTTGCGCTCGCCGTCGTCGGCAAGCCGCCGCGTCATCGCGGCAAACGCCTCGTCGGTCAGCAGATAGGCGATCAGCGCCTTCCAGCGGCGCGGCAGCGGCGCCAGCGCGGGCGCGATCGTCGCGGAATACAACGCGTGGCGCAGATTGACCATGGCGACCGTGAACGCGATCACCAGCGCCGGCGTGCCGGCGGACCACAACTGGGTCAGGATCATCTGCGAGGCGCCGCCGAACACGATGGCGCTCATCGCGCAGGCCAGCCAGGCGGGCATGCCCGCGCCGGCGGCCAGCACGCCGTAGATCAGCCCGAACGGCACCACGCCGAGCAGCATGGGCGCCAGCGCCTTGACGCCGGCCCACCACTCGCCGCCGCGGGTGGCCTGCTCCATCAGAACGTGTACCCGGCCGGGCGTTCGACCCCTTCGAGGGCATCGAGCAGGCGGATCAGCTTGCGCAGTTCGCCATAGCGTCCGGCGACGGCGCGCGTGTACTTCATCACCAGCGGCAGGTTGGCGAGGTAGCCGTCCTTGCCATCGCGGTGGTACAGGCGGGCGAAGATGCCCAGTACCTTCAGATGGCGCTGCAGCCCCATCCATTCGAAGTCGCGATAGAAGTCGCCGAAGTCCGCGGTCACCGGCAGTCCCGCCTTGCGGGCGCGCTCCCAGTAACGGATCAGCCAGTCCAGCTGCTCTTCCTCTTCCCACTCGATATAGGCGTCGCGCCACAGCGAGACCGCGTCGTAGGTGACCGGGCCCATCACCGCATCCTGGAAGTCCAGGATGCCTGGATTGCCGTCGTCGGACAGCACCATCAGGTTGCGCGAGTGGTAGTCGCGGTGCACATAGACCTGAGGCTGCGCCACGGCGTTGTCCAGCAGCGCGGCCATGACTTCCGCCAGGTCGGCCTGCTGGGCGTCGGTCAGCGTCGCGCCCAGATGGCGGCCCACATACCACTGCGGAAACAGATCGAGTTCGCGCTGCAGCAGCGCGCGGTCGTAGGCGGGCAGTACGCCGGGTCGCGAGGCCGCCTGGATGTGCACCAGCGCCGCGGCGGCGTCGCCGTACAGCTGGCGCGCGCTGGCGGCGTCGAGCCGGGACAGGTAGGTGGTATTGCCGAGGTCGGTCAGCAGCAGGAAGCCCTGCGTCAGGTCCTGCGCCAGTACCCGTGGCACCGTCACGCCCGCGGCGCCGAACAGCTCGGCCACGTGGATGAACGGCCGGCAGTCCTCGTGGGCGGGCGGGGCGTCCATCGCGATGACGGTCGGGTACGCGGGGTTGGCGGTGCGCAGCCGGAAGTAGCGGCGGAAGCTGGCATCGGCCGAAGCCGGAGCGCAGGAATCGGGGTCGACGGACCAGTCCGGACCAAGTCCGGACGCCCACGCTTTGAGTTGGTCCAGACGCGGGTCTTCAAGAAGTGCTGCCATGCCGGAAAGGGAGGAAAGGATGCCCCGTATAATACCCGACCAGACCCGGGCGCCGGGCGGCTCCCGGCGGGCTGTCCTTTGCCCTGAAGGCCTGTTCCCGGCTGCGGTTGCCGGTATCCAGGACCGGCACCGTCGACCGACTGACAACCCGCACGCATGACCCGACAACGACGATCACCGAAGACAACCGCAACCAGGCTGCCGCCGCGATTGCCCGCCTATGCGCTGCAACCGCTCGTGCTGGCAATGGCCGGCTGGTCCCTTGGCGCCCAGGCGCAGGCGGTAGGGTCGGCGATCCCGAATTTCCCGACAGCCTCCCAGTCCACGGCCCCGACCGACCCCGGACTGCCGCCGCCCGAGGCGGGCGAGCTGGTTCCCTACCTGTCCGACCCGACCACGCAGCGGGTGGACGCCGAGACCGAAGCCGATCCGCCGGCCTTCGTCTCGGCCGACCGCATGACCGGCTTCAACGAGCGCGGCGTGGAGCTCGAAGGCAATGCCGAACTGCGCCGCGACGGCGCCGTGGTCAAGGGCGACAGGCTGACCTACGACCAGGACACCGACGAGGCGCTCGTGAAGGGCAATACCCGACTGGCGCGCGAGGGCTCGCTGGCCGTGGGCCCCGAGGCCAAGCTGCGCATCGAAGCCAACGAAGGCTACATGCTGTCGCCGGACTACTACTTCCAGCAGACCGGCGGTTCGGGCAAGGCCGAGCGCATCGACTTCATCGACAAGAACCGCAGCAGCATCAAGCGCGCCACCTACACCACCTGCTCCCCCGACAATGCCGACTGGTATTTCAGTGCCCGCCAGCTCGATATCGACAGCGACAGGCAGGTGGGCACGGCCTACGGCGGCGTGCTGCGCTTCTTCGATGTCCCGATCGCCGCCGCGCCGGCGTTCTCGTTCCCGCTGAACGACGAGCGCCGCAGCGGTTTCCTCGCGCCGCTGTTCGCCTACAGCTCGCGCTCGGGCTTCGACATGACGGCGCCGTACTACTTCAACATCGCGCCCAACCGCGACCTGACGCTCTATCCGCGCGTGATGACCACGCGCGGCGTGCAGCTCGGCGGCGATTTCCGCTACATGGGAGAAGGCTATTCGGGCCGGATCCGCGGCGAGTTCCTGCCCAACGACAAGCAGACCGACTCGAACCGCTGGCTGTATTCGGTCCAGCATTTCCAGAACCTGGCCAAGGGCTTGAACGCCTACGTCAATCTGAACAAGGTATCCGATGACCGCTATCCCGATGATCTGACGCGCACCGTGGCCCAGTCGACGCTGCGCCAGTACACGCAGGAAGGCGGCGTCACGTACAGCTGGCAGGACTTTTCCCTGCTGGCGCGCGTGCAGAAATTCCAGACGCTGGCGCCGAGCCAGCCGGCGTACGAACGGGTGCCCCAGCTCAACGGCAAGTACATCCGCTACGACATCGGCGGCTTCGATGTGCAGGTGGAGGCCGACTACACGCGCTTCCGCATCCCGCTGCAGACCAGCGGCTTCCAGCAGCCGCAGGGCGAGCGCATGTTCATCCAGCCCTCGATCAGCTACCCGATCGTGCGCCCCGGCTGGTTCCTGACGCCGAAGGTGATGTTCAACGCCGCCCAGTACCAGATGGAGCCGTCGAGCAACACGCCGGGCAATCCGAACAACCTGTCGCGCACCGTGCCGACGGTGAGCCTGGACGGCGGCCTGACCTTCGAGCGCGAGGCGCCCGGCATGAGCCGGCTGTTCGGCGTCAACTACCTGCAGACGCTGGAGCCGCGCCTGTTCTACGTCTACACGCCGTTCCGCGACCAGAGCGCCTTCCCGCTGTTCGACACGGTGCAGTCGGACTTCGGCTATGGCCAGATCTTCAGCGAGAACCCGTTCACCGGCTATGACCGCATCGCCGACAACAACAAGCTGACGGCCGGCCTGACCACGCGCCTGATCGAGGCCGACACGGGGATCGAGCGCTTCCGCGGCACCATCGCCCAGCGCTTCGATTTCACCGGCCAGCGCGTGCAGCTCACCGGCACGCTGGACGACGCGGAGAAAGGCTATTCCGACCTGCTGGCGGCGACCACGATCCAGCTCTTTCGCGGCTACTACATCGACGCCGGGGTGCAGTACAACCCGGAGAACGACCGGGTGATCTATTCGAATCTGGCCTTCTCGTGGCGGCCGGAGGCGCGCAAGGTGCTGAACCTGGGCTACCGCTACCGCCGCCCGACCACCGTCACCGATAATGCCGCCATCGACCAGGCCGAAATCTCGGGCCAGTGGCCGCTCACGCAGCGCACCTACGGCATCGGCCGGGTCAACTTCGACATGAACGCCAATCAGCTGGTCGATACGCTGATCGGACTGGAATACGCCGCGGATTGCTGGGTCGGACGCTTCGCCTACCAGCGCTTCCGCAACACCACCGATGGCTACACCGGACGGTTCTTCGTGCAGGTGGAATTCCGCGGCCTGTCGAAGATCGGTTCCAACCCCTTGGATGTGCTGAGGCTGAATGTGCCGGGCTACGAGCCGGTATCGGCCGCTCCCATCATCCCATCCAAGTTTGATCACTATGAATGACGGACCATGATGAAACGTCAAGCAGTCAGCTTCTTCTCCACGGCTTTGTCCTCGCTCGGCGCGCTGCGCGTCCTGGGCATCCCGCAGGGTTTCCTGTTGTTCGCCCTGCTGGGCGGCGCGGCCGTGCCCGCCGCGGCGCAGTTGAAGGCCCCCAACGCGCCGCGCGCCACCGGCATCTTCGTGCCGCAGGCCGGCGGCTCGGCGGCGTCGCCGAGCCAGCCGCAGTTGCGCGATCCGCAGGGTAGCGGTGGGGGCAGCGGCCGTTCGCAGCTGGTGGACGAGGTCGTGGCCATCGTCAACAGCAGCGTGATCACCCGGCGCGAGCTGCTGGACCGCGCCGACGAGATCGAAGGCCAGCTGCGCGCGGCCAATCGCCCGGTGCCGGCCCGTGCGGAGCTGATGCCGGAGGTGCTGGAGCGGCTGGTGATGGAACGGGTGCAGACCCAGGCCGCCCAGGAAGCCGGCATCCGGGTGAACGACCAGGAAGTGGACCGCGCCGTCGAATCCGTGGCGCAGCAGAACCGCGTCAGCGTCACCGAACTGCGCGCGCAGGTCGAGCGCAGCGGCATGACCTGGAACAAGTATCGCGACGAACTGCGCAAGCAGGTGCAGGTGATCCGGCTGCGCGAGCGCGAGGTCGATTCCAAGATCCAGGTGTTCGACGGCGAGATCGACAACTACCTGGCCGCGCGTGGCGCGGCCGGCGCGCCCGCCGCGGCCAGCGGCCCCGCGGAGTTCGAGGTCGCGCAGATCCTCGTGCGCGTGCCCGAGGATGCCTCCGATGCGCAGAAGACCGCGCTGCGCGGCAAGGCCCAGGAACTGCTGAAGCAGGCCCAGGGCGGTGCGGACTTCGCGCAGTTGGCCCAGACCGCCTCGGAAGGTCCGGAAGCGGCCAAGGGCGGCTCGCTCGGCTATCGCGAGATTGGGCGGCTGCCCGCGTTGTTCGCCAACGCGGTGGTCGACCTGCAGCCCGGCGCGGTGGTGCCGGAGGTGATCGAGAGCGCCAACGGCTTCCATGTGCTGAAGCTGGTCGGCAAGCGCACCGGTGGCGCCGCCGCGACGCAGGCGGCTGCCGCAAGCCGCATCACCCAGACGCAGGTCCGTCATATCCTGATCCGCACCGGCCCGAACATGCCGGAGGCCGAGGCGCGCCGGCAGTTGTCCACGCTGCGCGACCGCATCACCCATGGCAGCGACTTCGCCGATGCGGCGCGCCGCTTCTCGCAGGACGGCTCCGCGCAGAACGGCGGCGAACTCGGCTGGGTGTCGCCCGGCGAACTGGTGCCCGAGTTCGAGCAGGCCATGAACCGCATGCGCCCGGGCGAGGTGTCCGAACCGGTGGTGACGCCGTTCGGCGTGCATCTGATCAAGGTGGAGAACCGCCGCGAGGTCGAGGTATCGCCCGAGAAGCAGCGCGATTTCGCCCGCGCCGAAGTGCGCGAGCAAAAGCTGCGCGCCGCCTACGAGGACTGGATGCGCCAGCTGCGCCAGGCCGCGTATGTGGAATACCGCATGAACCGCCAGCGCTGAGCGCCGCCGCACCGAACGCCGAACCGCAATGACCGCACCGCTTGCCATCGCCATCACCACCGGTGAGCCAGCCGGCATCGGCCCCGAGATCTCGATCGCGGCCGTGCTCCAGCTGGCCGGCAGCAAGCCGCAGGCGCGCTTCCATGTGCTGGGGGACGCCCGCCTGCTGGCGCAGCGCGCCGAAGCGCTGGGTGTGAGCGAGGCCTGGCGGCATCTGCTCTCGGGCGGACACGCCGTGGTGGACGACATCGCGCTGGCCGTGCCGAGCGCGGCGGGGCATCTTGACGCCCGCAACGGTCCCTATGTGCTCTCGCTGCTCGACGCGGCCGTCGACGGACTGCGGGCGCCCCACGGCGAAGCGCCGCGCTACGCGGCAATGGTCACGGCGCCGGTCCAGAAGAGCACCATCAACGACGCCGGCGTGTCCTTCACCGGCCATACCGAATATCTTGCGGAGCGCGCCGCGGTGCCGCGCGTGGTGATGATGCTGGCCGGCCCGCAGCCGGCGCACGACAACGCGATGCTGCGCGTGGCGCTGGCCACCACGCATCTGCCGCTGCGCGCGGTACCCGATGCCGTCACCATTCCGCTGCTGCTCGAAACGCTGGACATCGTCGACCACGACCTGCGCCGCTATTTCGGCATCGCACGTCCGCGCATCCTGGTCACCGGCCTGAACCCGCACGCCGGGGAGAGCGGCCACCTTGGCCGGGAGGAAATCGAAGTCATCGCGCCAGCGCTGGAGCGCGCGCGCGAAGCCGGCATCGATGCGCGTGGACCCTATCCCGCCGACACGCTGTTCCAGCCGCGCCTGCTGCGCGATGCCGACTGCGTGCTGGCGATGTACCACGACCAGGGGCTCGGGCCCCTGAAATACGGCACCTTCGGCCACGGCGTCAATATCACGCTGGGGCTGCCCTTTATCCGCACATCGGTCGACCACGGTACCGCGCTCGATCTGGCAGGCACGGGCCGCGCCGGACATGGCAGCATGGTCGAGGCGATCCGCTGTGCCCTGGCGATGGCGGGGCACGCACAGGGGCACCGGCATGCGCCAGCCGGCGCGCCGGCCAGCCCCTGAGCGGACGCAGCCGCGCCACGCCACCAGAGACAATGATGCGTTCCAACGTGCACCAGGGCCATGTCGCCCGCAAACGATTCGGCCAGAACTTCCTGGTCGACGATGCCATCATCCACGGCATCGTCAATGCCGTGGATCCGCGGCCAGACGACGTGGTGGTCGAGATCGGGCCGGGCCTCGGCGCGATCACGCAGCCGCTGCTGGAGCGGCTCGAGCGCATGCACGTGGTCGAACTGGACCGCGATCTCGTGGCGCGCCTGCAGCGCCGCTATGGCGAACGGCTGCAGGTCCACGCGGGCGACGCGCTGGACTTCGACTTCGGTACGCTGAAGGAAGCCGGCAAGCCGCTGCGGATCGTGGGCAACCTGCCGTACAACATCTCCAGCCCGCTGCTGTTCCACCTGGTCGACTTCGCCGACCACGTGCGCGACCAGCATTTCATGCTGCAGAAGGAAGTGGTCGAACGCATGGTGGCCGAGCCCGGCAGCAAGGCGTTCGGCCGGCTGTCGATCATGCTGCAGGTGCGCTATCACATGGAACACGTGCTGGACGTGCCCCCGGGATCCTTCAACCCGCCGCCGAAAGTCGATTCGGCCGTGGTTCGCATGATTCCGTGGCCGCGCCATGAGGATGGCCGGCTGCGCTCGCCCTATGTGGACTGCGACATGACGGTGCTGGGCGACCTGGTCGCGGCGGCGTTCTCGCAGCGGCGCAAGGTCCTGCGCAATACGCTGAGCATGCTGCGCGACCATGTCGACTTCGATGCCATCGGCTTCGACCTGGGCCGCCGCGCCGAGGAAGTGCCGGTGGCGGAGTATGTGGAACTGGCGAGCCGGCTCGGCACGAACTGAGCGGCTTCGTCGGGCCTAGCTGCCGCGCGCCGCGCGGGCGCCGCCCGGCAGATTGACCAGCACGATCCCGGCGAGCACGAGCCCCGCAGCGACGGCAAAGCGCAGGCCCACCGCATCGTGCATCAGCAGCACGCCGAAGGCCACGCCGAACAGCGGCGTGAGAAAGGAAAACACCGACAGGCGCGCGGCCAGATAGCGCCGCAGCAGCCAGAACCACGTCAGGTAGCTGGCGAACGCGATCAGCACCGACTGGTAGAACAGGCTTGCCAGCACCAAGCGGGCATCGTCGCCGCTCAGCGCCAGATCGGGCCGCTGTCCCGCGGCCATCGCCATCCCCATCAGCATCAATCCCGACACCCCGAGCTGGTACAGCAGCGTCTTGCTGGGCGGCGCGCCGGACAGCGGCGTGGCCCGCACCACCACCGTGGTGGCCGCCCACAGCGCCCCCGCCACGATGCCGAGCAGATCGCCTAGCAGCGTGCCGCCCTGCGTGCCGGGCGCGGCGATGCCATCGGCGAACGCCAGCGCCATGCCGCAGAAGGCCACCACGATGCCGAGCCACTGGGCGGCGTGCAGGCGTTCGCCGCGCACGGCGAAATGCAGGCCCAGCGCGGTGAAGATCGGCGCGGTGTAGAGAAACACGGCCATGCGCGAGGCCGTGGTGTGCGCCAGGCCGACGAAGATGCAGTAGAACTCCGCGCCGAACAGCAGCCCTGCCAGCAGACCCGCGCGCAGCGTGCCGTCGCGCTGCCACAGCGGCGTACCGCGCCACGCCGCGAAGGCGAAGACCAGCACCGCCGCGATGGCCGATCGCAGGCCCGCCTGCAGCACCGCGCCCATCAGCGGCGTGGTGGCCTTGATGACCACCTGCTGCAGGCCCCAGCCGGCGCACAGCAGCACCATCAGCCCGATCGCCAGTGCGTCCGGGGCGCGGCGGCTCGCCGCGGGCGCGGCCATGGTCATGGACGGCTGGCGTCGCGGGTGGAATGGCGCTCGATCAACTCGATCTTGTAACCGTCCGGGTCTTCGACGAAGGCGATGACGGTGGTGCCGCCCTTGACCGGCCCCGCTTCGCGGGTCACCTTGCCGCCGGCCGCGCGGATGCGCTCGCACGCCGCCGCGGCGTCGTCCGTCTCCAGCGCGATATGGCCGTAGGCCGTGCCCAGATCGTACTTGTCCACGCCGTAGTTGTAGGTCAACTCGAGCACCGCGGTTTCGCTCTCGGGCCCGTAGCCGACGAAGGCGAGCCGGTACTTGTATTCGGGATTGTCGCTCTCGCGCAGCAGCTGCATGCCCAGGATGCGGGTGTAGAAATCGATGGAGCGCTGCATGTCGCCGACGCGCAGCATGGTGTGGAGAAGTCGCATGGGAGAAGTCCTTTTATGGTCGCAGACCGTGGCGCCGGAGCGCCCGGATAGCCATGGAGGCCAAGTCCGGCCGATCGGTACTGCATGTTTTCGTCGAGGGCGTTAGTTTAGTCGTGTTGAGCCGGCCTCGCATAAGGGCCAGACGATGCGCGGCAAGACAGCTTCGTGCGATTGCCGAAAACCGGCGACTGAATCGAAAGCGCTCCGACAGGGGCGCAGCGAAGATGCTGCCTCGGTCGCCGGGTCGACAGCATCTGGCGCCGCTAATGCGTTGCCGGACTGCGCCCGGGAAGCCATGTCAGCCACTTCCCTCCGGTTCACCGCGAAGTTCTTCGAAAGGATGTACCGTGCCCATCGCCCAACACTCCATCGGAGGCCACATCGCGGCATCCGTACCCGATCAGCCGCCGCTCCCTGAGCACGGAAAACATGGACCGGTCATCGTCGATCTTGACGAGGCGATCTTCGGCCTCAATGCGATGGCGCGCGAGGTGTTCGGCATCGCGCAGTCGGGAATCGGGCAGGCTGCCGCGCACTGGCAGGCCGAGGCGATGTCCATGGGCATGGACCCCATGGGGTGGATGAGCGCGTCGGCGTACGAAGCCAGCTGGTCGGCCATCGCCAGCACCATCGCGGTGTCGGCGGTTTCGCTGCCGTTCGCCGCGATGGCGATCAAGGGCGGCATCGACGAGATCCGGCATGGGCGTGCCGAGCGCGAACGGCTCAGGCTGGAGCAGGAGCATCTGATGGCCCGGCATGCGCGGGCGGCCGCTGAAGGAGGCATCGTGTACAGCGCCGGGGCGACGGCATCGCCGTGCGGTGGCGGCCGGAGCGATCGCCGGGGCCTGGAGCGCGCTCTCGCCCACAAGGATGCGGCAAGGCTGGCACGGACCGATGGCGAACTGCGCGCCGCCAATGCCCAGATCGGTATCGGCGCGGCCGCGGCCAGTTCGGGCACCCTGATGTCGATGAACGGGCTGTCGCAGCTGCTGCTACAGCCCATCCTCAAATGCTGTTCCAAGGGCATGTCGGTAGCCGCGTGGATCGCGCAGCATGCCGCCTGGTCCGCGATCGTATCCGTGTTCGGCACGATCGCGACCATGGTCCTCGCACCGCTGTCCGCGGTGTCCGCACTGTGCCTGGGATCTTCGTTCGTGCATCGCAGCAGGCTGCAGTGCCGCGAATTCCTCCGTGCCAAGGGCCTCTTCATGGCGGCCCTGTCCGACAGCGACGGCGCGGGCGGCAGGCCGGTTGCCAGGACCGCTTACGGTCGGTTTCTGACGACCAAGCTCGCCAAACGCACGACGTTCATGCTCAGGTTCCGCAACGGGAGCATTGGCTTCCTGTGCGGCGCCACCACCTACACCGGTGGTGTGCTGGCCAAGACCGCGTTAATTGGTGCGGCGCTGCTCGGCTTCGGCTTCGTCGCGACCAATCCGGTCATCCTGGTGGTGTTCACCATCGCCGTGATCATCGGGGCGATCGTGATGGCCGCCGGTTCGCTGAACTTCATCCTGAACCTCGGCCGGGCCAAGCGTCACGAAAGCTATATGGCGGTGCGGCATCCGCAGCTGGACCGCTCGCTGTCCGACGCGCTGGATTCGCTGAGCGCCACCGTGGGCAACGGTCGCCCTTTGCGCAACCGGTGGGGCTTTCGCATGCGAGCATCCCTCTATCGCCGGCTGGTGATGCAGGAATCGGTTCTCCAGGGTATCGTTGGCCGCGCCGCCGGAGTTTGCGGCAAACACCACGCCTGGACCGACCGCTCCGGTCGGCACCGCTATCGCGATCATGCGTCGTCGTCGACGGCGCGGGCACGCGGCAAGGACGTCATCGCCGCGACTGGAGCGGCGGGTCTTTTCCTGCGCGAACTGTTCGCTGGCAATGGGCCGGGTCGCGCATGGCGCGCCGCGCAGACCCACTTTGCCACCAGGCGCAACTCGCTCGACGCGAAAACGCTGGCGATCGAGCTCGCGTCGGAGCCTGCCGTGCTGCAGGAGCGGCTATGCGCCCTCGCCAGAATCCAGTGCTCGGTGGTGCGAGCGCGCATACAGGCCCGTCTTCGCATCGGGTTGCGGGGCGATGAGTTACCGGCCGGGCCATGGAAAACGTGGTTTGCGGAGCAGGGCGACCGCCTAAGGAGCGACATGCAGTTGGTCGCGAAACTGATGGACTTCATTCAGTTCGACCAGGCGCGACGTGCGGCTGGCCCCGATGCGGTGGCGCCGGTTCGTGTGGACAAGACACTGATTGCGCGCTTTCTCGAGCTGCAACAGGAGATGGGTCTGTGCACGCGCTCCACGAAGGCTGGCGCCAAGCCGAATTCAGCCACGCAGTACGCCGAACTGGCGGACTATCTGCTCCACCAGGCCCCTCAGGCCTTCGCCATGCTGCGTGGCAGCTTGCTCGCGTGCGAGCTGGATGCCGCCCGCGCCAGCGCCATGCCGAGCGACCCGGACGGCGCATCCACTCAGTAGGTAGGCAGCACCTCGGGCGGGTGCGCCTTGAGCGCGGCGCGGGCATCGCGGAATTCCGGAAAGATGGACTCCACGGCCTCCCAGAATCGCGGGCCGTGGTTCATTTCCTTCAGATGCGCCAGTTCGTGCGCGGCGACGTAGTCGATGACCGTCAGCGGGAAATGCAGCAGGCGCCAGTTCAGGCGAATTTTGCCGTCGGCGGTGCAGCTGCCCCAGCGGGTGGTGGCCGAGGTCAGCGCAAAACCGGTATGGCGCACGCCCAGCTTGGCCGCATAGACATCGAGCCGCTCGGCCAGCAGGCGGCGGGCCTGATGCTGAAGCCAGCCCTGCACGCGGTCCTTGATCTGCTGTTCGTCCGCGTGCTCGGGCAGCGCCAGATGCAGCACCGCCGTGTCGGCGTCGAACTGCAGCGTGCCGGTGGGCGCCGCCAGTTGCAGCGTGATGGGCTTGCCCAGGAACGGCATCGTGGCGCCGTCGCGCCATTGCATGGTCGGCAACATCCGCCGCGCTTCACGGCTCTGCCATTCGCCCAGCTTGTTGAAGATCCAGCGCTGCTTTTCGACGATGCCGGCTTCGATGTCCGCCACGGTGACCCAGCGCGGCGCGGTGATGGACAGGCCCCGGTCGTCGATGGTGAAGCCGATGGAACGGCGCGCGGTGCGCTTGATCGTGTAGTGCAGCAGGCGTTCGCCGACCCAGAGCTTGCGCGCATTCGGCTGCGGTCTGGGCCAGGCGTCGGCCTCGGGCACCTGCGTGGTCGGGTGGGCCCCGCCGGTGTTCAGCAGCGGCAGCTCCATCTGCTGTCCCGGGGGAGGCGATGCGCCGTGCAACGTCATGCGCGCGATCCCGGGCGGTAGCTCGCGGCGTCGATGCGGCGCATGTCCTGCTCGATCCAGCGCGCGACTTCGATGTTGAGCTGGTCCGCCGTCTTGTTGGCGGAGGGGATGGGCGCGCCGATCGACACCGTGATGACGCCCGGGTACTTCAGGAACGAATTGCGCGGCCACAGGCGGCCCGAATTCAACGCGATGGGCACGACGGTGGCGCCGGTTTCCACGGCCAGGCGCGCGCCGCCGCTCTTGTAGCGCGGCGCTTCCAGTCCCGACGGTGTGCGCGTGCCCTCGGGAAACATGATGATCCAGGCGCCTTCGGCCAGGCGCTCGCGGCCCTGGCGCACCGCGGAGGCAAAGGCGCGGCTGCCTTCCTTGCGATTGATATGGACCATCTTGAGCATGCCCAGCGCCCAGCCGAAGAAGGGCACCAGCAACAGCTCGCGCTTGAACACGAAGCACAGTGGCTTGGGCATGGTCGCCACCAGGGCGATGGTTTCCCATGCGGACTGGTGCTTGGACAGCAGGACCACCGGCTTGTCGAGCAGCGCGTCGAAGTGCTCGCGGCCTTCGAAGCGATACGAGATGCCGCAGATCAGCCGGCCCGCGGCGATGACCGTCTTGGGCCAGCCCTGCACGAACCGGTAGCGCCGGTTGGCATTCATGAACGGGAAGGCGATAAAGCACGCGCACGCATAGGGCGGCGTCCACAGCAGCATGAACAGCGCGAACAGCAGGGAGCGGAGAAAGATCATCGAGCGGGGTAGTCGGTTCAGGAGGCGGCCGTGCCCGGCGCGCGGTCGCCGCGGGTCAGCCAGCGGGCGAAGGCGCGCAGGTCGTCGTGCACCCGCGTGCCGGCGGGCAGGCCGCCCTTCTGCAGCGTGCGCGTGCCCTTGCCGGTCAGGACCAGGTGGGGGCTGCAACCGAGGGCTACGCCGGCTTCGAGGTCGCGCAGGGAGTCGCCGACGATGGGCACGTCCTTCAGTTCGATGCCGAAGCGCTCCGAGGCCTGCTCCAGCAGACCGGACTTGGGCTTGCGGCAGTCGCAGCCGTCGGCCGCGGTATGCGGGCAGAAGAAGATGGCGTCCACGCGGCCGCCCAGGTTCGCCAGCGCCTTGTACATCTTCTCGTGCATGGCGTTGAGCGCGCTCATCTCGAACAGGCCCCGTCCAATGCCGGACTGGTTGCTGGCCACCACCACCCGATAGCCGGCCTGGTTCAGGCTCGCGATGGCTTCGAGGCTCCCGGCGATGGGAATCCATTCGTCCGGCGTCTTGATGAAATGATCGCTGTCGAGGTTGATGACCCCGTCGCGATCGAGGATGACGAATTTGGGCGGCGTCTGCGGCATGGTACTGGTCGGTCGAGTCGGTGGGGTCGGCGCGGCGGTGGGGGCGGTGCGATCGAGCCGCGCCGTCAGGCGGCGAGCTTCGAGATATCGGCCACCCGGTTGGCCAGCGCATGCAGGGACGACAGCAGGGCGAGCCGGTTGGCGCGCAGCGCCGCGTCGTCTGCCATCACCATCACGCCATCGAAGAAGCGGTCGACCGCCTCGCGCAGCTGCGCCAGATCGCGCAGGGCGCCGGTGAAGTCGCCACCGGCGAATGCCGCCTCGACACCCGGTCGCACGCGTTCGATGGCGGCGTGCAGGGCGCTTTCGGCGTCTTCCTGGAATAGTGCTGGCGCGACCGGACCGATGGCTTCCGTATTCTTGCGCAGGATGTTGGTGATGCGCTTGTTGGCGGCGGCGAGCGCGGCCGCCTCGGGCAGCGCCGCAAAGGTGCGCACCGCCTCCATGCGGCCCATGATGTCGTCCAGGCGCTGCGGACGCAGGCTTACCACGGCCTCGACTTCGTTCGTCGTGTAGCCCTTGTCCTTCAGGTAGCCGCGCACGCGGTCGTACAGGAATTCGGTGATCTCGGCGCGTGCCGGCTTGACCGCCGGCACGCCGGCGAAGGCGCGCTCGGTCAGCGCGAGCAGGTCGTCGATGGACAGCGGCAGCGGCGTCTCGATCAGCATGCGCAGGATGCCCAGCGCGTGGCGGCGCAGCGCGAACGGGTCCTTCTCGCCGGTCGGCTGCAGGCCGATGCCCCAGATGCCGACCAGCGTCTCGAGCTTGTCGGCGAGCGCAACGGCCAGGCTTACCGTATTGCCCGGCAGCGCGTCGCCGGCAAAGCGCGGGCGATAGTGCTCGGAGCACGCCAGCGCCACGTCTTCAGCCTCGTCGTCGTTGCGGGCATAGTAGGTGCCCATGGTGCCCTGCAGCTCGGGGAACTCGCCGACCATGTCGGTCAGCAAATCGGCCTTGGCCAGTTCGGCCCCCCGCATGGCGGCGGCCTTGTCCACCGCCATGCCGGCGCCGGCAAGCGCGTCCGCGATATGGCCGGCGATCTGCTGCAGGCGCTGCACGCGATCGAGCTGCGTGCCGATCTTGTTGTGATAGACCACGTTGGCCAGCTGCGGCACGCGCGAGGCAAGAGTCTTCTTGCGATCCTGGTCGAAGAAGAACTTGGCGTCTGCCAGGCGCGGGCGCACCACGCGCTCGTTGCCGCTGACGATCGATTCCGGTGTGTCGGTGGCGAGGTTCGAGACGATCAGGAAGCGGTTGCGCAGGTTGCCGGCATCGTCGGTCAGCGCGAAATACTTCTGGTTCGTCTGCATCGTCAGGATCAGGCATTCCTGCGGCACCGCGAGGAAGGTTTCCTCGAAATGGCAGGGGTACACCACCGGCCATTCGACCAACGAGTTGACTTCGTCGAGCAGCGCATCCGGCATGATCACGCGGTCGGCGCCCGCGGCGCGCAGCAGATCCTCGCGAATGCGCTCGCGGCGCTGCGCATAGCTGGCGAGCACCTTGCCCGCGCTCTCGAGCACGGCGGCGTACTGCGTGGCATGCGGAACCGCGATCTCGCCCTGGGACAGGAAGCGATGGCCGATGGTGGTGTTGCCGGCGGCCAGGCCCAGCGCGGTGACCGGCACCACGTCGGCGCCGTGCAGGGCGATCAGGCGGTGGGCCGGTCGCACGAAGTTGACGGTGGTGCCGTCCGGTCGCTGGTAGCTCATCACCTTGGGGATCGGCAGCCTGGCGATGGTGTCGTCCAGCGCCGCCTGCAGTCCCGCGGTGAGTTCGGCGCCGCGCGCGGTATAGCGGAAGAAGAAGGCCTCGGCCTTGCCGTCCGAGGCGCGCTCCAGGCTCTGCCAGTCGATCGATTCGACACCCACCGTGCGGGCCAGCGCGGCCAGCTTCTTGGCCAGCGGCGCGGTCGGCTCGCCGTTGGCGTCCAGCGCCACCGACAGCGGCAGCACCTTCTCGCGCAGTTCGCGATCCGGGGCGTTGCGGCGCACGCCGGAGACCAGCGCGGCGAGCCGGCGCGGCGTGGCGAACGGCGTCACCGTGGCGCCGTCGTCGACCAGGCCGCGCTCCGACAGGCCCGCAAACAGGCCCTGGGCAAAGGCGTCGCCCAGGCGGGCCAGCGCCTTCGGCGGCAGTTCTTCGGTGAACAGTTCGATCAGCAGCGAGTCGGTCAAGGCTTGGGACATGAATCGGATCCAGCGGGTTGTGGCGCGCGCCGCTCGGGGCGCGCAGCCGGAATAGGGTTCAACGAGGTGCAACGCGATGGGGCGGGGGTGCCGTCGTCGGGCTCCCCGCGGCCGTCAGCAGCGCGGCTCCACGCCGGACAACAGCCATACGCCGTGCTGTTGCCGGAACTGCAAGGTCGTCGCCTGGCACGCGCCCTGCGACGACTGGCTGGCCAACCGCGTGTTGGCCGCGGAAAAACGCGCGTCCAGACGCCGCTGGTGGCGGTCGTAACGGATTTCGTCGATGCGTCCGCCGACCCAGAACTCGATACGGGGCGGCAGCTGCGCCGCGGAATGGTAGGTGCGCACGAGGCGCCGCTGCCTGCCGTTGCGCGTCACCGTCTCGGTCCACGTCAGCGGATAGCGGATCGCGCTTTCATAGGCGCGCAGCGGCACGCGGCGCCAGCCCAGGTCCCTGGACCCGGACAGATCGCACGAGAACGTGCGCACCAGCTGCGTCCACTGGTCGATGGCGTTGGTCACCGGCTGCAGATGGCGCGTGATGGCCTGCTGCAACTGCAGCGGATCGGCCTCGCAGACGTTGGACAGCTCCGCCGGCAGGTACAGCGCCTGCGGATCGACGCCCGAGCGCACGTTGGCGTGCGCCGCGCTCGCCGTGGCGGCCGCCACGGCGCAGCACAGGGCGCAGCGCGCGAGGGCGTTCATGCGCCGGCCTCGCGGTTGCACATCGGAAAGCCCAGCGCCTCGCGCGAGTCGTAGTAGGCCTGGGCGACCAGGCGCGACAGATTGCGGATGCGGCCGATATACGCGGCGCGTTCCGTCACCGAGATGGCGCCGCGTGCGTCCAGCATGTTGAAGGTATGCGCCGCCTTCAGGACCTGCTCGTAGGCCGGCAGCGCCAGCCGCGTGGCCTCGGTGCCCTCGGGGGCGTCCACGCCCATCAGGCGCTTGGCCTCGCCCTCGTGCTCGGCGAAATGGCGGAACAGGATTTCCGTATTGCTGTGCTCGAAGTTGTAGGTCGACTGCTCGACTTCGTTCTGGTGATAGACGTCGCCGTAGGTGAGGCGGCGGGTCTGGCCGTTTTCCTGCCATTCCGTCCAGACCAGGTCGTAGACGTTCTCGACCTTCTGCAGATACATCGCCAACCGCTCGATGCCATAGGTGATCTCGCCCGTGATCGGCTTGCAATCGATGCCGCCCACCTGCTGGAAGTAAGTGAACTGTGTCACTTCCATGCCGTTGAGCCAGACCTCCCAGCCCAGGCCCCAGGCGCCCAGGGTCGGGTTTTCCCAGTCGTCCTCGACGAAGCGGATGTCGTTCTGCTTCAAATCGAGTCCCAGTGCCTCCAGCGAACCCAGATAGAGCTCCAGGATGTTTTCCGGCGCGGGCTTGAGCACCACCTGATACTGGTAGTAGTGCTGGAGCCGGTTGGGATTCTCGCCATAGCGGCCGTCCTTCGGGCGCCGCGAGGGCTGGACGTAGGCGGCGCGCCAGGGCTCCGGCCCGATGGCGCGCAGGAAGGTGTGCACGTGCGAGGTGCCGGCCCCGACCTCCAGATCGATGGGTTGCAAGAGCGCGCAGCCCTGCCGGTCCCAATAGGACTGCAGGGTAAGGATCATTTGTTGGAAGGTCAGCATGGGCGAATACGGATGAGGGGCGGCGGCGGGCTCGGCGGCAACTGCCCTCCGCGACCAGCCAGAATTTTGCCAAACCCTGAATTCTATCGGGTTTTTCCGGCGCGCCCGTCCGTGGAAGGCCGGACCGCACGGGACGCCGGCGCCGCCGGGCCGGGCCCGGGACGGCCGCGATGTGTGGGCCGGCGGCAACGACCTCGGGAAAATCCCGATCCGGGTTCAAGCTGCGGCGGATGCGTGCCGATAGCGTTTTGTATACAGTCAATCAGACCGGGCGACAGGGTCGCCGCCCGGATACAACCATTTCCACGGGTCTTCGTTTTCTTTTGGGGTACACGGCCATGTCGATGCTCTCGCGCAAACCTTATCTCGTTGCACTGGCCGTGATGGCCGCCGCTGCCGCCGTGTCCGTCGCGGCCGGGATCGCGGGCTAGGCTTCCGGCTAAGTCAGGCCGAATCCGTCAGGCCGGGGCGACGCCATCCGGCCACGCCGATCAGCGCCAGGCACGCCAGCAGTACCGGCAGATTGCCCCAGCGGACGTAGGGCGTCAGCCCCTGCGTGCCCCGCACCTGCGCGCTGAGCGTGCCGTTGGTGAAGGTCGCGAGCCGCGCCTGCACGGCGCCGTCGGGCGCGACCACCGCGGTCATCCCCGTATTGGTGGCGCGCAGCATCGGGCGGCGCGTCTCCAGCGCGCGCATGCGGGAGATCTGCAGGTGCTGGTCCAGCGCAATGGTGTCGCCGAACCAGGCCAGGTTCGTCACATTGGCCAGGATATTGGCCGGCTGCGGCTGGTTACGCAGCGTGCGGGCGATTTCCTCGCCGAACAGATCCTCGTAGCAGATATTGGGCGCCACGGTGATGTCGCGCACCGGCAGCGGCGGCTGCGCCAGCCCGCCGCGGCGGAAGTCGCCCAGCGGCATCTTCATCATGTCGACGAACCAGCGGAAGCCCAGCGGAATGAACTCGCCGAAGGGCACCAGGTGGTGCTTGTCGTAACGATAGAGTCCCGCGAAGCCCGGCCCGATGCCAAAGACGCTGTTGGTGTAGTCCACGGGCGAATCCATCCCCGCCGCGCCGAACAGCACGGCGGTGCCCGTGCCGGTACTGAATTCGCGCAGGGCCGCGGCGGTCTCCGCCGGCAGATCCTGCAGGACCACCGGGAACGCCGTCTCCGGCGTCACCACCAGGTCCGCGCGCTCGGCGGTGATCATGCCGCGATACAGCGCGATCGACCGATCGATGCCCACCTGTTCGAACTTGATGTCCTGCGCTACGTTGCCTTGCAGCAACCGCACGGAAACCGGCTCGCCGACCGGCTCGGTCCACCGCAGCGGCGCCAGCGCCAGCCCGCCGAGCGGCACCGCGATGGCCAGTCCGAGAGCGACCATGCCGGCGCGTGTTGCGGGGCGCTGGGCATCCGGCTCTGCGCGCCGGCCCAGTGCCCGTACCGCCACGACGAGCAGCGCGGCGATGGCTGCGGCCAGCACGCCGATGCCGTAGACCCCGATCAGCGGCGCGAAGCCGGCCAGCGGGCCGTCGGTGTGCGCATAGCCGCCCGACAGCCACGGAAACCCGGTGAAGACCACGCCGCGCAGCCATTCCGTCACGCCCCACGCAGCGCCGAAGGCGAGCGCGCCCAGCAGCGGCGCGTCGGGCCGGCGGGCGCGGGTCCAGCGCCAGAGGCCCGCGGCCAATGCGGGATAGAGTGACAGATAGGCGGAAAACAGCAGCACGGCCAGCGCGGCCATCCATGCCGGCATGCCGCCGTAGACGTGCATGCTGATATAGAGCCACCAGATGCCGGAGACGAACCAGCCCATGCCGAAGGCGTAGCCCAGCGCAGCGGCGTCGCGCCGCCCGTGGCTGTCGGCCACGATGGCGGCGAGCCCCGCCAGGGACAGGATCTGCATCCACCACCAGTCGTGGGGCGCGAAGGCCTGGGTGTGGGCCACGCCGAGCACGCCGGCCAGCAGCAGCCGCGCCACCCGTGCGCCGAGCGTGCGGTCGCGTGCGGCGGTGTGCCCGGCGCTGGCCGGGGCCAGACCCTGCAAGGAGGGCTTCATGCGTGGGCCGCGGTGTCGACCGCGCTGTCCTGCGGTTCGCGGCGCACCAGCAGCAGATGGAGCTGGCGCGCGTCCGCGCGCAGCACTTCGAAGCGGATCGGGGGCAGCACGATGACCTCGCCGCGATGGGGCACATGGCCGACGTGGTTGGACAGCAGGCCGCCCACCGTATCGACGTCGTGGTCGGAGAACTGGGTGCCGAAGGCCTCGTTGAACTGCTCGATCTCGGTCAGGCCATGCACGCGCCAGGCCTGGTCGGGCAGCGGCACGATCTTGTCGTCGTCCTCGTCGAGGTCGAATTCGTCCTCGATATCGCCGACGATCTGCTCCAGCACGTCCTCGATCGTGACCAGCCCCGCCACGCCGCCGTATTCGTCGACGACGATGGCGATGTGATTGCGGTTATTGCGGAATTCGCGCAGCAGGATATTCAGCCGCTTGGATTCCGGAATGAACACCGCCGGGCGCAGCGTTTCCCGCAGGTCGAAGGTATCGTCCGTGTAGTAGCGCAGCAGGTCCTTGGCCAGCAGGATGCCGATGATGTTGTCGCGGCTGCCTTCGTAGACCGGAAAGCGCGAGTGCGCGGTCTGCTGCATATAGGGAATGAAGGCTTCGGGCGCATCCGCGATATTGATCGCGTCCATCTGGGCGCGGGGCACCATGATGTCGCGCGCGGTCAGCTCCGAGACCTGGAACACGCCTTCGATCATGGAGAGCGAGTCGGCGTCGATCAGGTTGCGCGCGTGGGCGTCCTGGAGCACTTCGAGCAATTCGGCCCGCGATTCGGGCTCGGGAGAGATCAGGTCCGTGAGTCGTTCTAGCAGCGACCGGGGTCGGTCGACCGCTTTCGAACTGGGGTAAGGGTCGTTCATGGCGCGGTTAGCGCGTGGTGGATACCGCAGGAAGGATACACTAATTGACCTGCCGTTCCGTGACGGGTTCGGCCGGGCGCAGCCGGCCAGCGCGCCGGCAAGCGGCGCCCGGTGCGCATGCCGGACCCTCGCTTCCCCGTTTCTCCCCGCGTCGTCCCTTTCCCCGCCATGCCGCTCAGTCCGCCGGCCGCACGCGATACGGGTCGGCGTAACCCAGCGCCTGCAGCGTCTCGGTCTCGATCGCTTCCATCTCTTCCGCTTCGGCGTCGTCCTCGTGCTCGTAGCCCTGCGCGTGCAGCGCGCCATGGACGATCAGGTGCGCATAGTGCGCTTCCAGCGGCTTGCCCTGTTCGCGGGCTTCGCGCTCGACCACCGGGCAGCACAGCACGATATCGGCGGCCACGGGATCGTCCTCTTGCTCGGCATAGGCAAAGGTCAGCACATTGGTCGGATAGTCCTTGCCGCGATAGCTGCGATTGAGCATGCGGCCTTCTTCCTCCCCGACGAAGCGCACGGTCAGCTCGGCATCGGCGAACAGCGCCGAGCGCAGCCAGGTCTCGATGCGGCCGCGCGCGGGCAGGCCCTTGCCGGCCTTGATCCCGTCGCCGTACTGGACGTCCAGTTCGAGCGCCGGGGGCGTGACCGGCGTGCCGGTGGTCGTCACCAGCGGCGTGGCGGTCACGGCGACCGACACGGCGTCGTGGCTGTCGGGGCGCATCAGCAGGCCGGCCCGTTGCCGCTCGTCGGTATGTTCGGCCAGCAGCGAGACCACGCCGTCTGCGGCCTGGGACAGGTCCACGGTCACGCTGCGGCCATCCGCCAGCTGCAGCCGCACGGCATGCGCCTGGGTCTTGCGGGCGCGCCCTTCGGCGTCGAACAGGATGAGGCTGGCGGAAGAGGGGGTGTTGCGGGTCAAGATCAGGCGTCCTTGTGCTGTGCGTGGTATTCGTCGTAAGCCTCGACGATGCGTGCCACCAGCGGATGGCGCACCACGTCGATGCTGGTGAAGCGGATGGCGGCTACACCGCGCACGTCGCGCAGCACGTGCTGCGCCTCGATCAGCCCGCTCTTCTGGCCGCGCGGCAGGTCGATCTGCGTGGTGTCGCCGGTGATGACGGCCTTGGAGCCGAAGCCGATGCGCGTGAGGAACATCTTCATCTGCTCCGGCGTGGTGTTCTGGGCCTCGTCCAGGATGATGAAGGCGTGGTTCAGCGTGCGCCCGCGCATGTAGGCGAGCGGGGCGATCTCGATCATCTGGCGCTCGAACATCTTCTGCGTGCGGTCGTAGCCGAGCAGGTCGTACAGCGCGTCGTACAGCGGCCGCAGATACGGATCGACCTTCTGCGCCAGGTCGCCGGGCAGGAAGCCCAGGCGCTCGCCGGCTTCCACCGCGGGCCGCGTCAGCACGATGCGCTTGACCGCGTCGCGCTCGAGCGCGTCGACGGCGCAGGCTACCGCCAGATAGGTCTTGCCCGTGCCGGCCGGCCCGATGCCCATGGTCAGGTCGTGCGACAGGATCTTGCGCAGGTAGTCGCGCTGCGCCACGGTACGACCATGCAGGCCGCTGCGGCGGGTGTGCAGCACCGGCGATTCATCGTCCTCGCCGCCGTCGTCGTCTGCCGCGCCTTCGGGCAGCGAGGCGCCGTGCGCGCTGAACTGGCGCGTCTCGACCAGGCCGAGCTGCACGTCGTCGATCGACAGCGGGGTCTGCGCCTGGTTGTAGAACCGCTCCAGCGCGGTGGCGGCGTCGCGGGCGTTGGCGCCGCGCACCGTCATCCGGTGGCCGCGGCGCTGGATGGTGACATCGAGCGCCTGTTCGACCTGGCGCAGGTTTTCGTCGAGCGGCCCGCACAGGTTCTGCAGGCGGTTGTTGTCGTCTTTCGGAGCGACGAATTCCGCGGAGGGCGTTTTCATCGAAGCGGTAGTCTCCAGTCGTCGGGGCGTGCGCCCCGCTTGGGTTTGCCGGCGTGGCTTCAAGCCAGTGCTCAGTCCTGGCCGCGCACGACGATGTCGCCGCGCAGCGAGTGCGGGAAGGCTTCCGTGATGGTGACATCGACCATCTGTCCGATCAGCCGGTCGCGGCCGGCCTGCGGCACGCCCGGCAGCGCGAAATTGACCACCCGATTGTTCTCGGTGCGGCCGTGCAGTTCCGTCGGGTCCTTGCGCGCCGGGCCTTCGACCAGGATACGCTGCACGCTGCCGACCATGCCGCGGCTGATCCGCTGCACGTTTTCCTCGATGGTCGCCTGCAGGCGCTGCAGTCGCGCGAGCTTGACCTCGTGCGGCGTGTCATCGTGCAGGTTGGCCGCCGGCGTGCCGGGGCGCGGGCTGAAGATGAAGGAGAACGACGTGTCGTAGCCGATCTCCTCGATCATGGCCATCAGCTTCTCGAAGTCCGCGTCGGTCTCGCCGGGAAAGCCCACGATGAAGTCCGAGGACATCGACATGCCGGGCCGGATCGCGCGCAGCTTGCGGATGATGCTCTTGTATTCGAGCACGCTGTAGCCGCGCTTCATCGCCATCAGGATGCGGTCGGAGGCATGCTGCACGGGCAGGTGCAGATGATTGACCAGCTTGGGCACGCGCGCGTAGGTCTCGATCAGGCGCGCGGTGAATTCCTTGGGATGGCTCGTGGTGTAGCGGATGCGCTCGATGCCGGGGATTTCCGCGACGTACTCGATCAGCAGCGCGAAGTCCGCGATCTCGCTGGTGCCGCCCATCGCGCCGCGATACGCGTTGACGTTCTGCCCGAGCAGCGTCACCTCGCGCACGCCCTGGTCGGCCAGGCCCGCGACCTCCGCCAGCACGTCCTCGAACGGACGCGAGACTTCCTCGCCCCGGGTATAGGGCACCACGCAGTAGCTGCAGTACTTCGAGCAGCCTTCCATGATGGAGACGAAGGCGCTGGGGCCTTCCACCCGGGCCGGCGGCAGATGATCGAACTTTTCGATCTCCGGGAACGAGATATCGACCTGCGAATGGCCGGTGCGGCGGCGGCGCGCGATCATGTCGGGCAGGCGGTGCAGCGTCTGCGGGCCGAACACCACGTCGACATACGGCGCCCGCGAGACGATCGCGGCGCCTTCCTGGCTTGCCACGCAGCCGCCCACGCCGATCACCAGGTCCGGCTTCAGGGCCTTGAGCGCCTTCATGCGTCCCAGTTCGGAGAACACCTTCTCCTGCGCCTTTTCGCGGACCGAGCAGGTGTTGAAGAGGATCACGTCCGCGTCCTCGACCTTGTCCGTCTTCTCCAGGCCTTCGCTGGCATGGAGCACGTCCACCATCTTGTCCGAGTCGTACTCGTTCATCTGGCAGCCGTAGGTCTTGATGAAGATCTTCTTGGGAGCGGGGGCCGTGCCGGCCGCGGCGTGGGTGTCGAGGGTGTCGTTCATGGTGCCGATCTCAGTGGTTGACCTGGGGGCATCAGGGTGCTTCAGGTACTGCGGGATGGATATGCAAGGGCCGGTGACGGCCCGATTGGTCGGTGGCGGCTACCGCGCCGGTGTCGCCTTCTGTTCCTGTTCGCTCAATACCCAGGCGGTCAGCAGTTGGCCGTACAGGTCGAGCTTGTAGCGGACCGCGAGCTTGCGCTGCGCCACCGCGACGGTGGAAAGCAGCTGATTGTCGGGCCCGAACAGGCGCAGCCCCGGCGCGACGCCGAACGGCTTGCCGTCCAGCATCGCGGTCTGGGGCGCCGCCGCCGTGGGGGTCGCCAGCACCAGCTCGGCGCGCGGCGCGTCGGCGGGGATGGCACGCACGGGCTGGGCCAGCGCGGTTGCGCCCCACAGCAGGGCGGCGGATATTGCCGCCGCCGACAGCGCGGTGGCGGCTAGCTTGGGCGGGCGCGCGGCGCGGCCAGCGGGCATGGCGTTCTCCAGCGGGGACAGGTGGCGGCAGGGCGCTATTCTACCCCGGGCGCGGCGCTGCGCCGGTGCCGTGCGGCATGCCGGAATACCGGGATCCTGCGGCTGTCTGTGCGCAAATGCCCGGGCTGTTACACTACGGGCCTTTCCTGCTGTGGAGCGAGGGGCAGTCGCCTCGTTTCCCCGGTCCCGGCCGCTCTGGCTGGCACCGGCTCCTACTACCCACGCCGTCTTCGCGATTGGGCGCACCTCGTGCGCAAGGACGGCCGAAGCGTCATTCCATGTCCTTTTCCGATTTGGGCTTGTCCGACAAGCTCGTGCGTGCCGTGGCCGAACAAGGCTACACCACGCCCACCCCCATTCAAGCGCAGGCCATTCCCGCCATCCTCAAAGGGGGCGACCTGCTGGCCGGCGCGCAGACCGGCACCGGCAAGACCGCCGGTTTCACCCTGCCGATGCTGCAGCTGCTCGCCGAATCCGCACCGGCCGCCCGCGGCCCCCGCGCACCCGTGCGCGCCCTGGTCCTGACCCCGACGCGCGAGCTTGCCGCGCAGGTCGAGGAAAGCGTGCGCAACTATGGCAAGTACGTGAAGCTGCGTTCGATGGCGATGTTCGGCGGCGTCGGCATCAATCCGCAGATCGAGCAGCTCAAGCGCGGCGTCGATATCGTGGTGGCCACCCCGGGTCGCCTGCTGGACCACGTGTCGCAGCGGACCATCGATCTGTCGCAGGTCGAAATGCTGGTGCTCGATGAAGCCGACCGCATGCTCGACATGGGCTTCATCCACGATATCCGCAAGATTCTCAACATCCTGCCGCCCAAGCGCCAGAACCTGCTGTTCTCCGCGACGTTCTCCGACGAGATCCGCGCGCTGGCCGACCGCCTGCTGGACAACCCGGCGTCGATCGAGGTCGCGCGCCGCAATACCACGGCGGAAACGGTAGCGCAGCGGGTCTACCCGGTGGACCGCGAACGCAAGCGCGATCTGCTGGCGCACCTGGTGCGCGAGAACGACTGGCACCAGGTGCTGGTCTTTACCCGCACCAAGCACGGCGCCAACCGGCTCGCCGAGCAGCTGACGCGCGACGGCCTGTCCGCGCTGGCGATCCATGGCAACAAGAGCCAGTCGGCCCGCACGCGCGCGCTGACCGAATTCAAGGCCGGCACGCTGCGCCTGCTGATCGCCACCGATATCGCCGCGCGCGGCATCGACATCGACCAGCTGCCGCACGTGGTCAACTACGATCTGCCCAACGTGCCGGAAGACTACGTGCACCGCATCGGCCGCACTGGCCGCGCCGGCGCCGAAGGGGAGGCGATCTCGCTGGTCTGCGTGGACGAGCACGGCCTGCTGCGCGATATCGAACGGCTGATCAAGCGCCAGCTGGAGCAGACCGTGATTCCGGGTTTCGAGGTCGACCCGACCATCGCGCCCGAGCCGATCCAGAAGGGCCGGCAATCCCGCGGCCAGAATGGCGGCGGACGCGGCCAGTCGCAGGGTCGCGGTGCCGGGTCTGCCGATGCCGGCGGCCAGCGGCGCCAGGAACGCGCCCCGCGTCCCCCCCAGGGTCGTGGCCAAGCCCAGGCCGCAGCGGCGGTGCCGGGCCAGCGGCGCGAGCGCGCTGCGGAAGGCGCCAGCCCCCGCGCGGCGCAAGGCGGACCGCGCAATGGCAGTAACGGCGGCAACGGTGGTGGCAATGGCCAGCGCAACGGCCAGGGCAACGGCAAGCCGAACACCTCGGCCAACGGCAACCGCGGCGCTTCCCCGCAGACGCGTGCCGGTCAGGACGGTGCGCCCGTGCAGGCGCGCGCGCGCAAGCCTGCGCCGCAGGCGGCACTGCTGGGCGGCCAGCGCCCGCGCCACGGTTCCTGAGGCGCCGGGCGCCCGAGACGAGCAGCGCGATGCCGACCGATCCTTCCGTCCCCGGTGAGGGCGCCGCGGCCCCCTATGCGGGGCTGACGCCTGACGCGATACTGGATGCGCTCGATGCCGCCGGCTTCGAGCCGGACGGCCGGCTGCTCGCCCTCAACAGCTACGAGAACCGCGTGTGGCAGGTTGGCATCGACCAGGCCGCGCCCGTCATCGTCAAGTTCTACCGGCCGGGCCGGTGGTCCGATGCGGCGATTCTCGAAGAGCATGCATTCGTGCGCCAGCTGGCCGACGCCGAGATCCCGGCCGTGCCGGCGATCGAGGTCGCCGGCACGACTTTGCACACGCATCAGGGCTTCCGCTTCGCGGTGTTCCCGCGCTGCGGCGGACGGGGGCCCGAACTCGACCGCCCGGACACGCTGACGTGGCTGGGCCGGTTCGTCGGCCGCATCCACGCCGTCGGGGCCACACAGCCCTATCAGGCGCGGCCTTATCTGAATATCGAAAGCTTTGGCGTGGCGCCGCGCGACTGGCTGCTGGCGCAGTCATGCATTCCGCGCGAGCTGCTGCCCGCGTGGCAGGCCGCCGCGGATCTGGCGCTGGAAGGCGTGCGGCGCTGCTATGACCGTGCCGGCGACGTCGGCATGCTGCGCCTGCATGGCGATTGTCACCGCGGCAATGTGCTGTGGATCGATGAGGCGGATGCGCGCACCGGCACGCCCGGACCGCATTTCGTGGACTTCGACGATAGCCGCATGGGGCCCGCAGTGCAGGACTTGTGGATGCTGCTGGAAGGCGACCGCGCCGCCATGCAGAGCCAGCTTGCCGATGTGCTGGCGGGCTACGAGGACTTCGCGGACTTCAACCCCCGCGAGCTGTATCTGATCGAGGCGCTGCGCACGCTGCGGCTGCTGCACTACAGTGCCTGGCTCGCCAGCCGCTGGGACGATCCCGCGTTTCCGGCGGCGTTTCCCTGGTTCGGCACCGACCGCTACTGGCAGGACCGCATCCTGGAGCTGCGCGAGCAGATCGCGCTGATGGACGAGCCGCCGCTCTGGCCCGTGTAGCGGACGCGGCGGCGGCGCGACTACCTGCTGCTTCGGTCTGCCGGCGGTTACTTCCGGTCCGGCGCCTTGACCAGCACCACCGGACACGGCGCGCTGGCCAGCACGCGCCCGGCCACCGAGCCGAGTACCGCGTCGAAGAACGAGCCGCGTCCATGGGTGCCCATCACGATGGCCTCGGCATTCAGCGCGCGGGCCTGCTCGACGATGCGTTCCGACGGAAAGCCATGCAGGGCGTGGGTCTGCACCGGAACCTGGCCGGCGGCAAGGATGTCGCATACCGACTTCATGGCTTTCTCGCTTTCCTCACGGTGCCAGTCGTCGATGGCGTCTTTGCTGACGAAGGCGCGCACTTGCCCGGTGACTTCCGGCGCCACGTGCACCACATGCACCGTGAATCCCGGTTGCAGCAACTTCCCTTCGACAATGGCACGCGCTGCGGCGTCGCTGAAGGGCGAGCCGTCGGTGGCGAGGACGATATTGGTCATGGCGAGAATCTCCTTGGCGGGTTTGTGCACGTTGTCATGCCCTCGGCGGGAACGCCGATGGCCACCGGACCGGCATCGGGAACGGGCCGCTTCCTGACACCATGATGGCACCCACGGCGCGGCCTCGCCACGATCCAGATCAAATCGGTGTGACTTTCTCGTCGGCCGGAGGTTGCATTACAGTTTGCCGCCGCCAATCCCGCTGTCCGTTTCTGCCATTGTGAGGCGCTGCGTTCGCCTCTAGCATGGGGACGGGCTGGCAACCGTCCCGCGGGCGGGCGCCGGTACCCGGACCATGACAGGAGACGGAATGACCGAGGCGGCGACGATGGGAACAGGACAGGCGGGCGGAGGGCTGAAGCCGCTGCGTGGCGTGCGCGTGGTGGAATTCGAGGGCATCGGGCCCGGACCGCTGTGCGGGGCGATGCTGGTCGGACTGGGTGCCGACGTCGTGCTGGTGGCCCGGCCGGTGGCGCCGGACGCGCGCCGGGTGCTGCGCATCAGCGAGGTGCCCGACGAGATCGCCATCGAGCATGGCAAGCGGGTGGTGAAGCTGGACCTGAAGACGCCGGCCGGGATCGAGGCCGCGCTGGACCTGATCGCCGACGCGGATGCGCTGATCGAGGGACTGCGGCCCGGCGCGATGGAGCGGCTCGGTCTCGGGCCCGAGGTCTGCCACGGCCGCAATCCCGCCCTCGTCTACGGCCGCATGACGGGATGGGGCCAGCACGGTCCCCTGGCGGCCAGCGCAGGGCACGATCTGAACTACATCGCGCTGACCGGGCTGCTGGCCTTCGCCGGTCGGGACGGGGCGATGCCCGTGACGCCTCCCACCGTGCTGGGCGATGCGGTCGGCGCGCTGGGTCTGGCCTTCGGCATCGCCAGCGGCGTGCTGCATGCGCGCCAGAGCGGGCAGGGCTGCGTGATCGACGCCGCCATCACCGATATCGCCGCGATGCTCGGTTCGCTGCTGCAAGTGGCCCAGGCCGCCGGCACGGTGGGCGGTGCCGTCCCGAGTCCCTTCCACGATTCGCCGTTCTACGACGTCTACCGCTGCGCCGATGGCCGCGCCATCACGCTTGGCGCGCTGGAGCCGCAGTTCTACCGGCTGTTGCTCGACAAGCTGGGCCTGCACGATGTCGACGCTTCCGCCCAGTACGATCGCGCGCAATGGCCGGCGCTGAAATCGCGCATCGCAGCGCTGATCGCCACACGGCCCAGCGGCGAGTGGTGCGAGTTGCTCGAAGGCACGGACGTGTGCTTCGCGCCCGTGCTCACGCTGGACGAAGCCGCGCGCCATCCGCACAACGTCGCCCGCGGCGTGTTTCGCAGCGCCCCGCATGCCGGCGGCGAGGCGCATCGCGCCAATGCCGCGCCGCGCTTCGTGCCCGCCGGCTAGCGCCGAGCGCCGGGGCCGGTGGCGGCTTCAGGCCCGCGCCAGCCCGGCCGCGAACGCGACCAGCCAGCCGCTGAGCAGGCAGGCGCCCATCCAGCCCGCGACGATAAACGCGCTATCCCGCAAGGTCATGGTGTTTGCTCCCAAGCGATGGGTGGCGGCCGGTCCGGCCTTATTCCCGGAAATCCCGGCCGGCCGTGCGGGCGCCTTCCGAGAACGCGTCGCGCTCGCGGGCGCCGTCGGTGAAGGGATCGGCCTGGCGGGCGCCATCGGTGAACGCGTCGACCTTGCGGGCGCCGTCCGTGTAGGCATCCACCGTGCGATAGACATAGCCATAGTTGTCGCCGGCGTGGGTGCGGGCGTCGGCGGCGAACACCGAATTGAGCGAGAGCAGCGCGGCGCCGGCGATGGCAGCGCTGAGGACGAGGCGGGTGGTGGTGACGGTCATGATTTTCTCCAGGTCGTTTAAATTGAGAGAACCCTTCGGTTCGCTGCGTTGTTGTTCCATGGACTGAAGAATATGCCGTCGGCGAGGCGGCGGGATGGTCTGGATTGCAATTGATCGTTCAAAAATAATGAATGTCCGCGCGAAGGGACTGGCGAGGTCCAGAAGGCACCGCTGCCACCATCCGGTCGCGCTGCCAATAAGACAATTCTCAATACGACAGCGCCGTCGCGCTCACATTCGACAAATCCATTCGATTCTCGATGGCGAGAATCGCCCGTCTCTGTTGATTTTCTGCAAGCCTGAGGGAACGTCTTCATTAGGCTGACGCCGACACGCTGGCCGCTTGCCTTCGAGCCGGCGGGCGTGCATCCCGATAGACGTCATTCTCCCGAGCTTGCATGGCCTCCGACCTGGACACCTCCATCCTTTCCGTCTTGCCCAACGACACCGCCGAGCGCGATTGGCTGACTACCGCTGAAGTCGTCGACGCGCTCGAGCACAAGGGCATTTCCGCGCCGCTGACCGATGCGGTGCAACACCGGCTGACGCTGTTGATGGCGCAGGGCGCCGTGCGCTGCCGGGACGCCGCTACGGCGCCCGGCGCGGCGTCGCACGGCGGGTTGGCGTGGCGCAGGGCGCAGGCCAGTGCGCGGCTGTGGACCGAGGGATCGCTGTGGATGAGCGAGGACGAAGCGCTGGCGCTGCAGGCGCTGCGCCGGTTCTGCGGGCGCCAGATCACGGCCCTGCTGACGACTTCGCTGCAGGAGGTATTCGAGGCGGCGGACATGCGCCTGCGCCAGGGCCCGGGCAACGAGAGCCAGGTGGCATGGCATCGCAAGATCGTCCTGGTCGACGCTGCCTTTCCGCTGCTGCCCCTTCGCCCGCGCGAGGCGGTGTTCCATGCCGTGTCCGATGCGGTGTTCGCCGAGCGCCAGCTCGATATCGTCTACCGGCCCCGCAACGCCCCGGAGCGCCGGCTCACGGTCAAGCCGCTGGGGCTGGTCGAGAAGGCGTCGCAGGTGTATCTGGTGGCGATCGAGGGCGGCACGCCGGACATCGCCAGCATCCGGCTGGATCGCATTGCGTCGGCCACGATCCGGCCCGAGCGCTTCGACTATCCGCCCGACTTCTGCCTGGCCGACCATGTGGCGCAGTGCTGCGAATTCGATCTGCTGTCGGAAGGGGATATCAAGCTGGCCGTGCGCTTTCACCGCGAATACGGCGTGCAGGTGAGGGAATGCGCGTTGTCGGCGGACCAGACCGAAGAGATCCGGCCCGACGGCTCGGTGACCGTGCATTGCACCGTCGAGCTCAACGAGCGGTTGCGGCAGTGGCTGCGCTCGTTCGGTGCCGGCGTGGAAGTGCTCGAGCCGATTGGCCTGCGCCGCGAGATGGCGGCCGACGCGAGGATGGCCGCCAAGCAATACTGCCGGCGCTAGGCGAAAAAAAAGCCGGTGCGGCAAGGCGCGTCGCACCGGCCGTCGGGCGGACTCAGCCGCCGATGCCGATCAGCTCGACATCGAACAGCAGCGTGGCGTTGGGCGGGATGGTTCCCGGAATGCCGCGCGAGCCGTAGGCGGTCGGGCCGGGGCACGTCAGCTTGGCCTTGCCGCCCACCTGCATGCGCTGCACGCCTTCGGTCCAGCAGGGGATGACCCGGTTCAGCGGGAACGAGATCGGCTGACCGCGCTTGTAGGAGCTGTCGAACTCCGTGCCGTCCGTCAGCGTGCCGCGGTAGTGCACCTTGACGACATCCGACGCCTTGGGCGTGGCGCCGGTGCCCTTGGTGATCTGCTCGACCGTTACGCCCGAGGAGAGCTTTTCGGTCGGCGCGCTGGCGCCGGCGGCGTGGGCGAGAGAGAAGGTCGACAGCGAGGCGACGGCGGCGAGAATGGCGAGGGATGGCTTCATGGGTCTGCGGCGCTCCTGATGGCTTGGGTGGGGTGAGGCGAAAAGCCATATGCTAAACGCGAAAGGCCGCGGCCCGTGCCGCATCCCGATGTGTGGCGCGCCCCCGCGCCGGCGGCCCAAAGAAAAAGGGCCCAGCGCAAGCTGGGCCCTTTTTGAATCTGGTGGCGAATCAGGGACTCGAACCCCGGACCTGCGGATTATGATTCCGTCGCTCTAACCGACTGAGCTAATTCGCCAAAGAAGAATGCGATTATACCTGCGGTTTTTTGGCTGTCAACACCTTCGTGCGAAGAACCGGGCAAGCCCGGCCCGTTCGGTGCGGCGCCAATAAAAAAGCCGGCGAGCCTTGCGGCTGCCGGCTCGTGCCGGCCCCGCTCGCGCGGAGACCGGCTGCCTGCGTCACGCTCAGTCGCGGGCGTAGATGTCCACGTCCTTGGTCTCGCGGATGAACAGCGAGCCGATGATGAACGTCATGGCGGCGATCACGATCGGGTACCAGAGACCGTAGTAGATGTTGCCGTTCTGCGCCACCAGCGCGAAGGAGATGGTGGGCAGCAGGCCGCCGAACCAGCCGTTGCCGATATGGTAGGGCAGCGACATCGAGGTGTAGCGGATGCGCGTGGGGAACATCTCCACCAGCATGGCGGCGATCGGTCCGTAGACCATGGTCACGTACAGCACCAGGATCACCAGGATCACCAGCACCATCACCGTGTTCATCTGCGCCGGGTCCGCCTTGGTGGGATAGCCGGCCGCCGCCATCGAGCCGGACACCTCCTTCTTGAACGCCGCGATCTGCGCCTTGCTGGCGTCGTCGAAGGTATGCGGATTCGCCAGCTTGGCGTTCAGCGACGAGATTTCCTTGTCGCCGATGCGAACCGTAGCCACGGTGCCGGGGGGCGCCTCCACGACTTCATAGCTGGCCGATGCCTGTGCCAGCGTGCGCTTGGCGATGTCGCAGGAGCTGCGGAAGTCCACCTCGCGGGCGATCGGGCTGCCCTGGAACGAGCACTCGCGCGGATCGGCCGTCACCGTGATCTGGGCGGTCTGCTGCGCGCGCTCCAGTGCCGGATTGGCGTAGTGGGTCAGCGCCTTGAACAGCGGGAAGTAGGTCAGCACCGCCAGCGCGCAGCCGGCCATGATGATCCACTTGCGGCCAATCTTGTCCGACAGCATGCCGAAGAAGATGAAGAACGGCGTGCCGAGCACCAGGGCGCCCGCGATCAGCAGGTTGGCGGTCTTCGCATCGACCTTCAGCACCTGCGTCAGGAAGAACAGCGCGTAGAACTGGCCCGTGTACCAGACCACCGCCTGGCCGGCGGTCAGGCCGACAAGTGCGAGGATCACGATCTTCAGGTTGCGCCACTGCCCGAACGACTCCGTCAACGGCGCCTTCGAGGTCTTGCCTTCCGACTTCATCTTCTGGAAGGCCGGCGACTCGTTCATCGACAGGCGGATATAGACGGAGATGCCCAGCAGCAGGATCGACAGCAGGAACGGGATACGCCAGCCCCACACTTCGAAGTTCGGCCCGGTCAGCTCGCGGCAGATCAGGATCACGATCAGCGACAGGAACAGGCCCAGCGTCGCGGTGGTCTGGATCCACGACGTGTACGAACCGCGCTTGCCGTGCGGCGCGTGCTCGGCCACGTAGGTCGCGGCGCCGCCGTATTCGCCGCCCAGTGCCAGACCTTGCAGCATGCGCAGCGCGATCAGGATGATCGGCGCCGCCCACCCGATGGTGGCGTAGCCGGGCAGCAGGCCCACGATGAAGGTGGAGACGCCCATGATCAGGATGGTGACCAGGAACGTGTACTTGCGGCCGATCATGTCGCCGAGGCGGCCGAACACCAGTGCGCCGAAGGGCCGCACGATGAAGCCGGCGGCGAAGGCCAGCAGCGCGAAGATGAAGGCGGAGGTTGGATCGAGACCCGAGAAAAACTGCTTGGCGATGATCGCCGCCAGCGAACCGTACAGGTAAAAGTCGTACCACTCGAACACGGTGCCGAGAGACGAGGCGATGATCACCTTTCTCTCTTCCCGGGTCATCGCCGAGCTCTGTGCTCCGCCTCCCGGCATTGCAACGTTCTGCGCGTTAGCCATCTTGTGTCTCCTCCGTCTTTCGTCAGGATGTTCGATCGGCCCGTGGCGCGTGGGGGCGGCAACGCCAGGCCGCGACCGGGCCGTCGAGGGTGACTGGATTCTGGGAGGCGAAACTTACGGCGTTCTGACAGAGTTGCCGACTTTGCGGTCGAAGCGGTCGGGGTATACGCTAGGGCCGCGCGCGCGGGTTGCCTTGCTGCGATGCACGATCGGCGGCGTCGCGCTCGTCGGCGTCGGCCGCCTCGTCGTCGGCGCGGTTCATGCGCCAGGCATAGACGACCGCCATGACGACGTAGAGGATCAGCACGCCCTGCGCGCCCGCCCAGAACGAGAAGGGCCAGCCGAAGAAGTCGAAGCGCAGTTCCCGGGCATACCAGCTGACGACGAAGGTGACCACGAACCAGACGGTCAGCAGGGCGGCGATCCAGCGCACGTTCAGGCGCCAGGCCGCGCGATCGTTGTCGGCCGCGCTCATGCCGGACTTCCCGGCGGCGGCCGGCGCAGCGTGACGCGCACGCGCGTGCCCGCGGCACGGGGCTCGTGCTGATAGACGTTGTCGCCGATGCTCACTTCGCCGCCGTGCTGCTGCACGATCTCCCGCACGATGGCCAGGCCCAGGCCGCTGCCCTCGGTGCGGGTGCCCAGCACGCGGTAGAAGCGCTCCATCACCCGGCCGCGTTCGGCGGCCGGAATGCCGTGGCCGGTGTCCTCCACGTCGAGATAGGCGAAGGGCTCGAACGCGTCCGCCGTCGCCCGCACCGTCGCATGCCCGCCGGCGGGCGTGTAGCGGATGGCATTGTCGATCAGGTTGTTCAGCATCTCGGTGAGCATCAGGCGGTTGCCCTGTACCAGCACCGGATGGTCGGCGTCGTCGATGCCCAGGTCGATCTGCCGTGCCCATGCCTGCGGCAGCCAGTCCTTGACCACCTCGCGGGCCAGCGCGGCCAGGTCCAGCGGCGCCATGTTGTGCGCGCCGCCGAAGTTCTCCATGCGCGCCAGCGACAGCAGCTGCGTGACCAGGTGCGCGGTGCGCTCGGAGCTGCCGGCGATCTGCGCCAGCGAGCGGCGCAACTCCTCGGGAGACTGCTCCCGCTGCGCCAGTTCCGCCTGCATGCGCAGGCCGGCAAGCGGTGTCTTCATCTGATGGGCGGCATCGGCGATGAAGCGCTTCTGCGTCTGCACCGATTGCTCCAGCCGCTCCAGCAGTTCGTTGAACGAGGCCACCAGCGGCGTCAGCTCCTGCGGCGCGGCCCGTTCGTCGATGGGGCTGGTATCGCCGGGATTGCGCGCGCGGATGCGCTGCTGGATCGCGTTCAGCGGCGCCAGCCCGCGCGAGAGGCCGAACCACACCAGCACCACCGCGAGCGGCAGGATCACGAACTGCGGCAGGATCACGCCCTTGATGATCTCGTTGGCGAGCCGGGCGCGCTTGTCCAGCGTCTCGGCCACCTGCACCAGCACCGGCTGGTTGCCGGGCACGCCTTTGAGGGGGACGTAGGTATAGGCCACGCGGACGTCGCCGCCGCCGACGCGATCGTCGCGCAGGGAAACGAGGCCCGCGTGCCCGCGATCGTCCTCGTTGGGCAGCGGCATGTCGCGGTCGCCGGCGACGAACTCGCCGTGCGTGCCCACCACCTGGTAATAGATGCTGTCGGTCTCGTCGGCGCGCAGGATCTCCCGCGCCGACAGCGGCAGCTGCAGCGTCACGCGCCCGTTGACCTCGCGCACCTGCTGCGACAGCACGATGGCGCTGGCCTCGAGCGCGCGGTCGAAGGGGCCGTTGGCGATGGATTTGGCCACCAGGTAGGTCACCGCGATGCTCATCGGCCAGAGCAGCAGCAGCGGCGCCAGCATCCAGTCGAGGATCTCGCCGAACAGCGAGCGCGGGGGCGGTTCTGCGGCGCTCTCTTCCAGATGGGGCAGGGCGTCGGCGAGCGCCTCGTCGCTGACGTCTTCTTCGCGGGAGGGCGCCGGCGCGGGCGCGGGACGGCGCCAGGGCATTCTCAGCAGGCTCATGGCGCGGCCGGCCTCGGGGTGGTCAGGGTCATGCCGCGGATGCCGCGCAGGGTGCCGTCGCGGGTGCCATGGACGGCGGCACTAGTGATGGGCCGCGACGACGGGCTGGAATTTCTCGAGGCAGTAGCCCAGGCCCCGCACCGTGGCGATGCGGATGCCGCCGATCTCGATTTTCTTGCGCAGGCGGTGGACATAGACCTCGATCGCGTTGTTGCTCACTTCCTCGCCCCACTCGCACAGGTGGTCCACCAGCTGTTCCTTGGAGACGAGGCGGCCGGTGCGCGTGAGCAGTATCTCCAGCAGGCCGACTTCGCGGGCAGACAGGTCCAGCATCTGGTCGTTCAGATAGGCGATGCGGCCGACCTGGTCGAAGGACAGCGGGCCGTGGCGCATCAGCGTGGCGCCGCCGCCGGTGCCGCGGCGCACCAGCGCCCGCACCCGCGCCTCCAGTTCGGACAGCGCGAAGGGCTTGGCCATATAGTCGTCGGCGCCCAGGTCCAGGCCCTTGACCCGTTCGCCCACGCTGTCGGCGGCCGTCAGGATCAGCACGGGCACCATGGCGCCGCGGGCGCGCAGGCGCTTGAGCACCTCGAGCCCGGCCATGCGGGGCAGGCCGAGATCGAGGATCAGCAGGTCGAAAGCTTGCGTGGACAGCGCCGAGTCGGCCTCGACGCCATTGGTGACGTGATCGACGGCGTAGCCGGACTGGCGCAGCGAGCGTGTCAGTCCGTCGGCCAGCACGTCGTCGTCTTCCGCGATAAGAATGCGCATATTGTCTCCACCCAGGCCGGCTTCCGCATCGGGCTTCCGATGGGACTTGCCAAGCATACTGTTTTTTTATACAGTACCCGCTTATTCCGGGCTGGTGCGCTTTTGGGGCGACCCCGGGCTTCAGCCACGTGAATCCAGACTTCGTCGAAACTTCGTGGGCGCCGTCGCCGGTGCCATCGATGAAGGCCGATTCAGCAACTGATTTTTAGTATTTGCCGAGTCCGGCGCGGGTCGGGCACGGTAGCCTCCAATAGCAGGCGCCGCGCCAATGCGGCTATTTATACACCATTGACGGAAGGACGACCATGGATGACGGCAAGAAGGCGGGTGCTGGCGTGAGCGCCGAAAAGCAGAAGGCGCTGGCCGCCGCGCTCGCCCAGATCGAGAAGCAGTTCGGCAAGGGCTCGATCATGCGGATGGGCGACGGAGACGTCGAGAAGGACATCCAGGTGGTTTCGACCGGTTCGCTCGGCCTGGACATCGCGCTGGGCGTCGGCGGCCTGCCGCGCGGCCGGGTGGTCGAGATCTACGGTCCGGAATCGTCGGGCAAGACCACGCTGACGCTGCAGGTCGTGGCCGAGATGCAGAAGCTGGGCGGCACCTGCGCGTTCATCGACGCCGAGCACGCGCTCGACGTCAACTACGCCAGCAAGCTGGGCGTGTCGGTGGGCGACCTGCTGATCTCGCAGCCGGACACCGGCGAGCAGGCCCTGGAAATTACCGATGCGCTGGTGCGCTCGGGCTCGGTGGACCTGATCGTGATCGACTCCGTGGCGGCGCTCGTGCCCAAGGCGGAAATCGAGGGCGAAATGGGCGATTCGCTGCCCGGCCTGCAGGCGCGCCTGATGAGCCAGGCGCTGCGCAAGCTGACCGGCACCATCAAGCGCACCAACTGCCTGGTGATCTTCATCAACCAGATCCGCATGAAGATCGGCGTGATGTTCGGCTCGCCGGAAACCACGACCGGTGGCAATGCGCTGAAGTTCTACGCGTCGGTGCGCCTGGACATCCGCCGTATCGGCTCGATCAAGAAGGGCGACGACGTGATCGGCAACGAGACCAAGGTGAAGGTGGTCAAGAACAAGGTGTCGCCGCCGTTCCGCGAGGCCTTCTTCGACATCCTCTACGGCGCCGGCATCTCGCGCCAGGGCGAGATCATCGACCTGGGCGTGGATGCCAAGATCGTCGAGAAGTCCGGTGCCTGGTACAGCTACAACGGCGAGAAGATCGGCCAGGGCAAGGACAACGCGCGCGAATTCCTGCGCGAGAATCCGGACATCGCCGACGAAATCGAGAACAAGGTCCGCGCCGCCCTGGGCGTGGTCGCGATGAACGGCACGCCCGCCACCGCGGAACAGGACTGAAGCCGGCCGGTGCCCGGGGTTCCCGGGCGCCGGCATGCTTTATCCGCGTGAGCGGGCGACACCGCCCGCATCGCCATGCCCGCCCGTCCCCCCCTGTCTCTGAAGGCGCGCGCCGTCGGCTACCTGTCGCGGCGCGAGCACAGCCGCGCCGAACTGAGCCGCAAGCTGGCTCCGCACGCCGAATCCCCCGAGGAACTGACCCGCCTGCTGGACGCGCTGGAGCGCGAGAACTGGCTGTCGAACGACCGTTTCGTCGATAGCCTGGTCCATCGGCGGGCCAGCCGGTACGGCGCGGCGCGGGTCATGCAGGAGGCGCGCACCCATCAGCTCGATGGCGAACAGCTGGCCGATCTGCAGGACCGGCTGCGTGCCACCGAAGTCGAGCGTGCCCGCGCGGTCTGGCAGAAGCGCTTCGGCACCCCGCCGGAGTCGGCCGAGGAAAAGGCCAGGCAGATCCGTTTCATGATGGCCCGCGGTTTTTCCAGCGCGGTGGTCAGCCGGCTGATCAGGGACGCAGATGCCCTGGGCGGCGATTGGGGCGATACGGAGGGCTGAGCCGCCCGCCATGCCGGGGTGTCGGGCGACAGGCGGCGCCGGCACCGCCTTTGGCAAACGTTCGCAAACCGACAAACGTTGCGACCCACTTCCCATCGACAAGAGCAACCCGACACCTTTTTCCATCAGGGTGTTCCCGGGCACACGATCTCGCCGTGATAAACTCTTGCGGTTTTCGCACGAGCCGTCCATCCCGTTCCCGTCTGGTGTTATGCCGCTTTCTCCCCCCGTCAACCGCTCCCCGCGCCACCGCCGTGCCATCACGGCAGATGCGTATTTGAGGGACGACGGCCTTTGGGACATCGAGGCGCGCCTGACCGACACCAAACCGCGTGAAATCGCGCTGGCCGGCGGCCGGGTCCGCCCGCTGGGCGAACCGCTGCACGACCTGTGGCTGCGCATCACGATCGACGAGCGCATGAACGTGCTGGATGCCGAAGCCTGCTCCGACTGGGTGCCTTATCCCGGACATTGCGACACCATCGGCCCGGCGTACCGCAAGCTGATCGGCCTCAATCTGGCCAAGGGCTTCCGCAAGGCGGTCCGCGAGCGCCTGGCCGGCGTCGCCGGCTGCACCCATCTGACCGAGCTGGCGGGCGTCCTGCCCACCACCGCCATCCAGGCCTTCGCCGGCGAAGTGATCAACATTCGCGACGGCGAGACTAACGACACCAATACCGAACCGCCTTACCAGCTGCATGGCTGCCACGCCCTGCATTTCGAAGGCGAGGTGGTCCGGCAGTTTTACCCGCGCTGGTATGGCTACCAGCCGAAGCCGAGGAGCAGGGCGGAAGCGCCTCCTGCCTCGCAGGCGCAGCAGCCGGAGGCGTTCGCTTCCGACGGCGGCGGCGGCTCCCCGCACAGGCCCACCGGCACCACCGGCTGATCGCCTGACACTACCCGCCGAGATATTCCATCTCTACCCATTTACGCCTACCCGAAAGGAAACACGCATGAATATCCATGAGTACCAAGGCAAGGAAATCCTGCGCAAATACAATGTGCCGGTTCCGCGCGGTATCCCCGCATTCTCGGTCGAAGACGCACTGAAGGCAGCCGAGCAGCTCGGCGGTCCGGTCTGGGTTGTGAAGGCTCAGATCCACGCAGGCGGTCGCGGCAAGGGCGGCGGCGTGAAGGTGGCCAAGAGCATGGACGAGGTCAAGACCTACGCCAGCAACATCCTGGGCATGCAACTGGTGACGCACCAGACCGGTCCGGAAGGCAAGAAGGTCAACCGCCTGCTGATCGAAGAAGGCGCGGACATCAAGAAGGAACTGTACGTCAGCCTGGTCGTGGATCGCGTTTCGCAGAAGGTCGCCCTGATGGCGTCCAGCGAAGGCGGCATGGACATCGAAGAGGTGGCCGCGCACAGCCCGGAAAAGATCCACACGCTGATCATCGACCCGCAGACCGGTCTGGCCGACAGCGATGCCGACGATATCGCCCGCAAGATCGGCATCCCCGACGCGAGCGTCGCGCAAGCCCGCCAGGCGCTGCAAGGCCTGTACAAGGCGTTCTGGGAAACCGACGCGTCGCTGGCTGAAATCAACCCGCTGATCCTGACCGGCGACGGCAAGGTGATCGCGCTCGACGCCAAGTTCAACTTCGACTCCAACGCGCTGTTCCGCCAGCCGGAAATCGTGGCGTACCGCGATCTGGACGAAGAAGATCCGGCCGAAATCGAAGCGTCGAAGTTCGATCTCGCCTACATCTCGCTGGACGGCAATATCGGCTGCCTGGTGAACGGCGCCGGCCTGGCCATGTCGACCATGGACACCATCAAGCTGTTCGGCGGCGAGCCGGCCAACTTCCTGGACGTGGGCGGTGGCGCCACGACCGAGAAGGTGACCGAAGCCTTCAAGCTGATGCTGCGCAACCCGAACCTGAAGGCCATCCTGGTCAACATCTTCGGCGGCATCATGCGCTGCGACGTGATCGCCGAAGGCGTGATCGCCGCATCGAAGGCCGTGTCGCTGTCCGTGCCGCTGGTGGTCCGCATGAAGGGCACCAACGAAGAGATCGGCAAGAAGATGCTGGCCGACTCGGGCCTGCCCATCATCTCGGCCGACACCATGGAAGAAGCCGCCCAGAAGGTGGTGGCCGCAGCCGCCGGCAAGTAAGCCAGACGCGAACACGAACGCGAGGGGCGCGGTGCCAGGCACGCGCGCCGCTTTAGCAAAGCAAAGGATTACAGCATGTCGATTCTGATCAACAAAGACACCAAGGTCATCACCCAGGGCATCACCGGCAAGACCGGCCAGTTCCACACCCGTGGATGCCGCGACTACGCCAACGGCAAGAACTGCTTCGTCGCCGGCGTGAACCCGAAGAAGGCCGGCGAGGACTTCGAGGGCATCCCCATCTACGCGAACGTCAAGGAAGCCAAGGAGCAGACCGGCGCAACCGTGTCGGTCATCTACGTGCCGCCCGCCGGCGCCGCCGCCGCGATCTGGGAAGCCGTTGACGCCGACCTGGACCTGGTGGTCTGCATCACCGAAGGCATCCCCGTGCGCGACATGATGGAAGTCAAGGACCGCATGCGCAAGCAGAACAAGAAGACGCTGCTGCTGGGACCGAACTGCCCGGGCCTGATCACGCCGGACGAAATCAAGATCGGCATCATGCCGGGCCACATCCACAAGAAGGGCCGCATCGGCGTGGTGTCGCGCTCCGGCACGCTGACGTATGAAGCCGTGGGCCAGCTGACCGCGCTGGGCCTGGGCCAGTCGTCGGCCGTCGGCATCGGTGGCGACCCCATCAATGGCCTGAAGCACATCGACGTGATGAAGATGTTCAACGACGATCCCGATACGGACGCCGTGGTCATGATCGGTGAAATCGGCGGTCCGGACGAGGCCAACGCCGCTCACTGGATCAAGGACAACATGAAGAAGCCGGTGGTTGGCTTCATCGCTGGCGTGACCGCGCCTCCGGGCAAGCGCATGGGCCATGCCGGCGCGCTGATCTCGGGCGGTGCCGACACGGCACAGGCCAAGCTGGAAATCATGGAAGCCTGCGGCATCAAGGTGACCAAGAACCCGTCGGAAATGGGCCGTCTGCTGAAGTCGATCCTGTAGTTTTCCGTATCGCCGGTTCGTCGCGCGTGGCTGGAAAAAGCGTCACGCCGTGACAGATTGGAACAATGCCCCCGCAACTGCGGGGGCATTGTCGTTTATGGAACAGCGGTGGGCGCGAAAGCAAAAGGGTTGAAACCTAATCGAAAGCTTCGTGCGGTAAATATGGTTGTCCGTATGTGCAGACATCCAAAAGACCGCAATCGGGAACGGCCAACGTAGCCAAACCGCGAGTGCGAACCAACCATAGACACCGAGGAGCCTCACCGTGGAACTGCTGTCTTCCACCACATTCTGGATCGCGCTGGGATCCATCATCCTGACCAATATCGTCCTGTCCGGCGACAACGCGGTGGTGATCGCGCTCGCCTCCCGCAACCTGCCGCCCGCCCAACAGAAGAAGGCCATCTTCTGGGGCAGCGCCGCCGCCATCATCATGCGCGTGGTGCTGACGGTGGCCGCCGTGAAGCTGCTGAGCCTGCCGTACCTAAAGATCGTCGGCGCCATCCTGCTGGTCTACATCGGCGTGCAGCTGCTGACCGGCGACGACGGCGAGGAAGGGCATGACGCCAAGGACAATATCTGGGCCGCGATCCGTACCATCCTGATCGCCGACCTGGTGATGTCGCTGGACAACGTGGTCGCCGTGGCCGCCGCCGCGCAGAAGGGGCCGGAAGGCAGCCAGCTGCTGCTGCTCATCATCGGCCTGGGCCTGTCGATTCCGCTGATCGTGTTCGGCAGCACGCTGCTGCTGAAGGTGATGGAGCGCTTCCCGATCATCATCGTGCTGGGCGCCGCGCTGCTGGGCTATCTGGCCGGCGAAATGCTGGTGAGCGATCCGGTCGATGCGGCTTGGTTCGAAGTGCACGTGCCGCATGCCCATCTGGTCTTCGGTGCGGTGGGCGCCGTCCTTGTGGTGGTGCTGGGCAAGCTGCTCAAGAAGGGCGGGGCGAACGCCGCAGGGTAAGCCAGTTGTAACGGGGGCGGCGGATGCGCCCCCAAGTTATGCCGAACGGGCGACATGGAGCTATGTCGCCCGTTGCCGTTTTGACGTCGAGCTTTAGTCAGAAGTAAGCGGCGTTTCCGGCCATTTGCCTGGTTCCGTCAGGGACTTGGACAGTATTTGTCAGTTTCGAGAGGCGTTTACGGCACTCGATGCCGCAAATTGTCAGCCGGCGAGCATTTTTTCAGCTTCGCGGCTTGGCACAGTCCCTGCTCATAGGGTTGCGGCATCACATGAAACAAAATGTGCCAATTTGTATCGAAAATATCTTCGAGGGGTCAATATGCAACGGGTACAACAACTGAAAAAACTGGGTCGCCGCATCCAGAAGGGCTTTACGCTGATCGAACTGATGATTGTGGTCGCGATCATCGGTATCCTCGCGGCGATTGCGATTCCGCAGTATCAGGACTATGTGACGCGTAGCCGGTGGTCGTCGGCGGTTTCTGCCGTGGCGTCGGTGAAGACCGCAGTAGGGATGTGCGCACAAGAGCGCGCAGGCGCGCTAGGCGACTGCGACGCTGGCGCTTTCGGCGTTCCCCCGGCGGCGAACATCAACGTCCCGGCTGGAATCACGACGCCTGTGGACGTGACGAACGGAGTGATCACTCTGGTGGGAGACAACACCTATGGCGGTTGTACGGTCACATTGACCCCCGCTTTGGCCGCGAACAATTCCGCAATTGTTTGGACTGCTGCAGTAGCGGTTGCCAGTCCCGCCACCTGTGTGCGTGCGAACACCGGGTTCGATCGCGCATAAGTTTGCCCCGCCGACAGCAAAGCGCCCCAGAAGGGGCGCTTTGCATTTGAAAGGCACGAAAGGCGTTTCCGGTATCATTCCGCGCTTCGTCGCCGCCGCTTGGGATACTGATGCTTCGGTTGTACTCGGGACTAGTGTTGATGGCTACAGCTGTCCCGTTACTCGTCTCCAAACACACCCTTCCACTGGCAACGTTCTACGGTGAGTGGACCAGCGCCCTCCTGGCCGTGATCCTCGTTGCCGCGTTCGGCGCCGCCCGTCGTTTCTCGTCCCCACATTCCGCCGTCGGCGTCCCAAGCATTGTTCTGCTGCCCCTCTGGCTGATCGGAGTAAGTCTTGCGCACGCAGTGATTGGCGCCATCGATCACACAGGCAGCCGCTTCACCACGATCTGGACCCTTGTGCTCGCCACGGTGGTGATCTGGTTTGCCGCCGCCCTTCGTGCGGCCGAGCCCGGCGACCGCGGCCAATTCTTTCCGGTCGCAGTTGCCACCGGCCTGCTCATCGCCGCCCTCCTCGGCGCCCTGGCCCAATGGATCCAGCTCTTTAACCTGGAACCGCATACCTTCGGCCTCGTCTCCCCCTACTTCTACGAAACCAACCGCCGCCTGTGGGGCAACCTGAACCAGCCGAACCACCAGGCCACGGTCCACGGTCTGGCGCTGGTCGCTTCAGTCTGGCTCGCGTCGCAGGGCAAGCTGCGCGTCGGCGCGTGGCTCGGTGCGGTGCTGCTGCTGGAAACCGGCATCGTCCTTTCCGGCTCACGCACGGGTGTGCTGCACGTCGGTCTGGCTGCGCTCTATGCATTGGTCGCGGCATGGCTGGCCCGCGATGCGCGGCGCGATGCGAACCCGATGCGCCGGCCGGCAGGGCTGGTGTTCGCGGCGGTCGCCATCCTGGCGATGCTGTTCATCCTGCAACCGGCCATCAAGGCGGCGGGGCAGACTTTCGGTTGGTCGCTGTTCGACACGGTGGCGCAGTTGCAGGCCGCGGACCAGACCTCCGCGCGCGGCGCGCTGTGGGCGCATGCCTGGGCGATGTTCCAGGCGAACCCGTGGTTCGGCGTGGGATGGGGCGAGTTCGGTTGGGCGCAGTTCAACCAGTTGGAACAGGTGGGCGTCACCGTCGAGATGTCGCTGCATGCCCATAACGCGATTCTCGATCTGCTGGCCAAGACCGGCATCGTGGGCACGGCCGGTGTCGCGCTCGCGCTCGCGACCTGGCTGTGGCGGGTGGTGAAGGTCCGGCTCTGGCGCGGCGACAACGAGGAGCGGCGGCAGACGGTGCTCGTGCTGACGTGGCTTGCCATGCTGTGCGCGCACTCGATGCTGGAGTACCCGCTGCACTATCTGTATTTCTTCCTGCCGTTCTGCTTCATGCTGGGCTGGCTGGAGCCGTCGCGCTTCGCCGGCTGGCGCCTGCCGGCATCGCTCGCGCGCGTGGTGCTGGCGGTGTTTGTGGCGCTGTCGGGCGTCATCCTGCTGACGATGTGGCAGGACTACCGCCGTACCGAAGCGCGCGAGTACGCGAGCGTCGAGCAGAACAGGACGCTGCCGATGCCGCGCTTCTGGTTCCTTCCGCATGCGCGGGCCAACCGCGCGGAGCAGGCATTGCTGACGCCGGACAATGCGGCGCAATGGCTGCCGGCCCATATCGCGGCGGTGCACCTGCTGCCGACGCCCGCCATGATCGCGCGCACGGCATGGCTGCTGGCGCTGACGGGGCGGCCCGAAGAAGGCCGCCTGTGGCTGGAGCGGCTGCGGTTCTACTACGCGGGCGACGAGGCGGCGCAGTTACGCATGGTGGCGAAGGCGTGCGACGAGGTGGCGCCGGAGCGGCGGCCGGCGGAGTTCTGCGCGTGGGTGGCTACCCGGGCGCTGTCCGCTCAGAACCGCATGTAGCCGGGCGGCGGCGGAGGCGGGTAGTAGTAGGCGGGTGCGGGCGGCGCCGATGGCGTCACGGCCACCGCGCCCGGGGCGCCTGGGTACGCATACGCCGGCACGCGATGACCGCTGGCGTACATGCATTGCACATAGGCGGTGTCGTAGCGTTGCTGGGTGCCGTATCCCGCGTACTGCGCGCTACTGGCGCCCACCGCGGCCCCGGTGAGCAGACCCACGCCCGCGCCGACCGCCGCGCCGGTGCCGCCGTCGAGCGCCGCGCCGGCCGCGGCGCCCAGCGCGGTGCCCACCAGCGCGCTGCCCGCCGCGGTATTGTTCGCCGCCTGCGAGGCGCTGACGCCACCGCTCTGGGCCAGGGCGTACTGCCGGCAGGAATAGTCATCGCCCCGAAAGCGATCGAACGACTTGCCGGTGCCGGGCAGCACGGTGACGCTCGGCCCGCTGGGCATGACCACGCAGCCGGCCGTCAGCGCGGCTGCCATCAGCCCCAGGGTACGAAGGAGTGTCAGGAAATACGCGCGCATGGCCGTCTACGACCCGGGCGGCGTGGCCGGTACCTGTTTCCAGCCACCGGGGCAGTGCTGCACGTACGGGTAGTAGCCCTCCGGGTTCTCGCAGTGGTGCCACATCGGCGCCGAGGCCGTGCCGGACGATGCGGCCGGCGGGGGCGGAGCCACCTGCGACTGCTCGATGTACTGCACCGGCGGAGGCGGACTGACGGGCACGGCCACCACCGGGGGAACGTAGACGGGCGGCGCGTAGTAGTAGCGGGGATAGTAGGGCCCGTAGTAGGGGCCGTAGGGATATCCGTAGGCCACGGGCGGCCCCAGATAGACGCCGACGCCGACCCGGGTACGCGCCGCCGCCGCGCCGCTGGTCAGCAGCACGACCATGGCGAGCGCGATCTGGAAACACTTGCGCTTGTTCAAGGTACACCTTCCAAAAACGTTACCGCTTGCACGGGCGCCAGCGTCGCCGGCGTCCCGCCCACATTGAACACCAAACCCGATGGCCAGGCACGCGCCGCATGTCCGAGGCAAGAGCCCGCGCCATTGTTTTCCCGGGCAAGCGCGTCAGGCGGCCCCGCCCGTGCCCGCCGCCCAGTCCCCCGACTTGCCCCCATGCTTCTCCAGCAGCCGCACGTTGGTCATGACCATGCCGCGGTCCACCGCCTTGCACATGTCGTAGATCGTCAGCAGCGCCACCTGCACGCCCGTCAGCGCTTCCATCTCGACGCCGGTCTGGCCGCGCGTTTCGGTGCGCACGGTGCACTGGATGCTGTGGGACGCCTCGTCCAGTTCGTAGTCGAGCGCCACCTTGGTGAGCCCGATGGGGTGGCAGAGGGGAATCAGGTCGGCGGTGCGCTTGGTGGCCATGATGCCGGCGACGCGCGCGATGCCGAGCACGTCGCCCTTCTTGGCATTGCCATCGCGCACCAGCGCGAAGGTGGCCGGCGCCATCGTGATGGTGCCCGTGGCGATGGCGACGCGGTGCGTGCTGTCCTTGGCGCCGACGTCGACCATATGGGCCTGTCCGGCGGTATCGAAATGGGTGAGCTGGCTCATGATGGCGAGAGTGGTGGCGAGGGTGTCCGGTGGTGCCGCGGGCTGGCGCCGGGCGGTCCGGCCCCGCGTGGCGTTTTGCGCCGGGGCCCCGCCGGAGGCCGCTATCATAGCAACATGCGCACGAAACGAATCGCCCGCTCCGCCCCTGTCATGCCCCGCGCGCCGGCCGCTCCGGGACCGGGCGAAGTGCGCAGCGCCAGACCCGCCGCCCCGCCCCCTCGCGTGCGCGCGCTGGCCGCCTGCATGGCGCTGCTCACCGCGATGCCCACATGGCCCCAGGGGCAGGGATCCGCCGCGCCGGCCGCCCCGCGCGCCGTCGTGACGTCTCCCTCGCTGGCCTTGCCGGCCGATACCAGCGACCAGGTCTACGACAACCTGAATCGCAGCGTGAAGGCGGGCCAGCGCTCCGAGTTCGGCGTGCGCAGCGGCAATCCCGTGGTGGAGGGCAGCGGCGTGCAACTGCCGGACATGGGCGATCCCTCGACGGCCGCCTTGTCGCCCGACATGGAGAAGCGCCTGGGCGACCGCATCATGCGCGATATCCGCCGCGATCCGCTCTACGTGAACGACCCGCTGCTCGCCGACTATCTGAACGCGCTGGGCTACCGGCTGGTCCAGGCGGCCCGCCGGCAGAACCTCGCGGGCTCCACCGGCGCCGGCACCTTCGCCACCGGCTTCGAACTGTTCGCCGTGCGCGAGCGCTCCATCAACGCGTTTGCCTTGCCCGGCGGCTATATCGGCGTGCACACCGGCCTGCTGGTGCAGTCGGATACCGAATCCGAACTGGCCTCCGTGGTGGGCCATGAAATTGGCCACGTGACGCAGCGCCATATCGCCCGCGGCATCACCAGCCAGGACCAGTCGATGTGGATCGCGCTGGCCTCGATGGTGCTGGCGGGCCTGGCCGCCACCCGCAGCCCGGACGCGGCCGCCGCGCTGGCGATGGGGGGGCAGGGCGCGGCACTGGCCAACCAGCTGTCGTTCTCGCGCGGCGCGGAGCGCGAGGCCGACCGCGTCGGCTTCCAGATCCTGAGCGCCGCCGGCTTCGATCCGCAGGGCATGCCGGACTTTTTCAAGAAGCTGCAGCGCGTGACCGGCATCTCGGACAGTTCGGTGCCGGCCTATGTGCGCACCCACCCGCTGACGTCCGAGCGGATCGCCGACATGCAGGACCGCGCGAGCCATGTGTCGGTGCGCAAGGTCGGCAACACGCCCGACTACGAATTCGCGCGCATGCGCGCCCGCATCATCCAGGAGACATCGCCCAGCGAGCTGCAGAACGCCAGGGCCGCGCTGCAATCGCAGCTGGCCAGCGCGCCGCCGATGCGCGTGCCGGCCATCCACTACGGCATCGCGATGGCCGAGCAGCGGCTGGGCCGCCTGGCGCAGGCCGAGCAGTCGCTGGCCGAGGCGCGGCGCCTGTACGGCAATATTCCCGGGGCGACGTCGGGCAGCCCGATGCTGGACGTGATGGCGATCGAGCTGGCGCGCGCGCAGCGGCGCGTGCCCGAGGCGCTGAACCAGGCGATGGCGTCGATGCGGGCCTATCCGCTGTCGCATGCCGTGACGCTTGCCTATGCCGATACGCTGCTGGGCGCGGGGCGCCTGGACGAACTGGTGACCTTCCTGCGCGCGCGCACCCGCGAGGAACGCGGCCGTTCGGAATGGTGGGAACTGCTGGCGCGCGCCTATGCGGGCCAGGGCAAGCGCCTGCAACAGCATCAGGCGTTGGCCGAAAAGTACGCGATCGACGGCGCCTTCCAGGCCGCCATCGAACAACTGCAGATCGCCCGCAAGGCGGGCGACGGCGACTTCTACACGCTGTCCGAGGTGGATGCCCGCCTGCACCAGCTGGAGCGCCAGTACCGCGAGGAGCGGCAGGACAACAAGGGCATGCCCAACTGAGGCAGCGCCGCGCCGCTAGTGCGCGGCGGGGAGCGGGGCGGCGGGCGCCTGTGGTTGCCGGACGAAGCCGAAGCGCGCGGGCACCTCGCTCTCCACGATCGGCTCGATGGGAATATCGCCGCCGGTGCCATGGAAGACCCCGAGTTCGGCGCCGCAGGCCTCGCCATGCCAGGTGCTCGCGCTGCTCAGCGCATCGAGGTCGTGGTCGTGCAGCAAGGCGGCCTGCCTGCCTGCGTGTCCCTCGACGTCTCCGGCCATCACCACGTTGCCGTGCTCGTCCGCATAACAGGCCCGCGGCGTGAAGGCGTTGCCCGACGTGGTATGAAATTGCCCCTCGTGCAGGCGCACGACCCAGGGCGCATACGCGAGGCTGATGAAGACGCGCTGCGGTCCGTTCTGGAAGTACCACGCGCCGTGCTCGTCGCGCAGGTAGTTGCGCTCGATGAAGGCGACCAGCGCGGCGTGACGGATCGGGTCGCCCGACAGTCCGTGCTGCTGCGCGAATTCGTTGCGCATGCGCCATTGGCCGCGCCGGTCCAGCGCGAGCCAGCCGTAGCAGAAGGGTACGTTCGGCCAGCGCGCCATTGCCTGTTTGACGGTGTCGTCCATCCGGAATCTCCTTCGTGTCGCCTCGACGGCGGTCGAGGCCGCGGGCCCGCGGCGCTCAAGCCAGGCTGTCGAAAAATCCAAGAATACGCCGCGGCAGCCATTCGATATGGCCGGAGAACGGCAGCAGCGGCAACGCGCCGCGCCAGCCCGCCGGCGGGGTCATGAAGCCGACGTGGCCGCCGTGCTCCGGCTGCTCCAGCACGACGTGCGCGCTGACCTGCTCGGGCCCGGGCAGATGCCGGCCGGGCAGGAAAGGGTCGTTGCGCGCGTTGAGCACCAGGGTCGGGACCGCGACATGGCGCAGCACCGGTTTGCTGGCCGCGCGCGCCCAGTAGTCGTCGGTATCGCGGAAGCCGTGCAGCGGCGCGGTGACCACGTTGTCGAAGGCATAGAGGTCGCGGCTCGACAACATGGCGTGGCGGTCGAACAGGCCGGGATACTGCTCCAGCTTGGCCAGCGACTTGCGCTTGAGCGTCTGCAGGAACATGCGCGTATAGACCATGTTGAAGCCGGCGGAGAGCGCGGCGCCGCCCGCGGCCAGATCCAGCGGCGCCGAGATGGCCGCCGCCCCGGCGATGAAGCCGGCGGCGTGCTCGTCCTCTCCGAGGTAGCGCAGCAGCGCATTGCCGCCCAGCGAGATGCCCACCACCAGCAGCTTGCGGCCATCCGCGACGTGCGCGTCGCGCAGCCGCTGCAGGATCCAGCGCACCTCCGCCGAATCGCCGGAATGGTAGAAGCGCGGCGCCCGGTTCATTTCGCCCGAGCAGCCGCGGAAATGCGGAATCACGCCCTGCCAACCGCGCTCGCGCAGCGCGTGCATCAGCGTCTGGGCATAGTGGCTGCGCGAATTGCCCTCCAGGCCGTGGAACATCACCACCAGCGGCGCGCCGGGCGTCACGGGATGGGTGGTCCAGTCCAGGTCGATGAAGTCGCCGTCGGGGGCGTCCCAGCGTTCGCGGCGGAAGGTGACACGGGGCCGGCGGGTGAAGCGCGCGGCGATGATGGTCTGGCTGTGGCCGTCACCGAGCCACCAGGGCATGCGGGCGGTGCCGAACGGATCGGGCGCCGGGGCGCCGGGCACGTCGATGGCTGTGGCGGGAAGGTGGTGATGGGATAGACGGCTCATGGGCGAAGCGGCCGGCCAGTCATGGTGTCGCGCGGCGCGGCTCAGTGCAGTGCCTGCCCGCTGCTGGCGGTGGAGGTCACGACCTGGGCGGCGTTGGCCGGGCTGCAGTGGATATGCGCCAGGCGCCAGCCCTCGTGGTTCTGCATCAGCACGTACGTGGTGTGCACGTACATGTCCGCCTCGACGCGGTCGATGGCAAAGCGCAGCGCCTCGGTCACGTCGAAGATTGACACGCCCATGGTGGCGTGGCTGCTCGTCTCGATCACGTCCACCAGCACCGGCTGCTGCTCGAGCAGCAGCGCGAACGCCTGGCGCAGGTGCTCGTGGCCGATCAGCCGCTGCCCGTCGGGCATCACGCAGGTGACCGAGTCCTCGTCCAGCCACAGCCGCAGCGCCCCCTCGGCGTCGCGCAGCTTCAGGGCTTCACGGAAGGCGTCGACGATGTCTTCGGCGGAATCGAACAGGCGTGCAAAGCGGGGCATGGCGTGGGCGGTCGGAGATCTTGCCGTGGGTCAGGGCTGGTGCAGGAGCTTGCGCAGCTCCACGAATACCATCTCGGGCTCGATGCCCTTCAGGCAGCGAAGATGGCCCAGGGGGCATTCCCGCTGGAAGCAGGGGCTGCATTCGAGTTGCAGCCACATGATACTAGCTGCGTGTGACAGGGGGGGCGTATGGCGCGGATCGCTGGAGCCGAACACGGCGACCTGCGGCCGGTTCAGCGCGGCGGTCACGTGCATCAGGCCGGAGTCGTTGCAGACCGCGGCCTCGGACAGCGCCAGCAGGTCGACGGCGTCGTCCAGCGACGTTTGCCCGCACAGGTTGCGCACGAACGGCGCGCCTTCGCAGATCTGCGCCGCGATCTCGGCGTCCTTGGCCGAGCCAAGCGCCACGATCTGGGCGTAGGGGAACGAGCGGCGCAGCATCTGCGCGAGGCTGGCGAAGTGGGCGGCCGGCCAGCGCTTGGCCGGCCCGAACTCCGCGCCCGGACAGAACGCGATCAGCCGGGTCTGCGGCGGGATGCCGAAGCGCTGCGCGGTCTTCTCCATGCGCGCCGGGTCGATGCGCAGGCGCGGCTCGGGGATGTTCTCCGGTACCTTGGCGCCGGGCTTGAGCGCCAGGCGGGCGTAGTGCTCCACCATCGGCGGCCGCTTGTCGCGGGGCGGATTGCGGTGGCGGATATTGAGCAGGCCGAAGCGCGCCTCGCCGCGATAGCCCACCCGCAGCGGAATGCCGGCCAGCCACGGGATCAGCGCCGATTTCAGCGAATTGGGCAGGACGTAGGCCACGTCGTAGCCCTCGTTCTTCAACTGCTGGGCGAACAGCAGCCGGGCCGACAACTGGAGCTTGCCGTGCGCGAGGTCGCTCGGGAACACGCGGCCGATCTCCGGCATGCGGGCGAGCACGGGCGCCACCCATTTCGGGGCGAGGGCGTCGATGACCAGGCGGGGATGGCGTTGCCTGAGCAGCGAGAACAGCGGCTGCGCCATCAGGGCGTCGCCGATCCAGTTCGGAGCGATGACGAGGGCTTTCTTCATGAGCGGTGCGCGGCCGGGCGGACGGGATCCGCCGGTCGCGAAATGAGGGGGCGGAATGAGCGCCCGCCACCGGCCTGCGGCTGGCGCGCGATGAATGCGCAAACCCCGGCGCGCGCCAGGGCGTGCCGGGGTTTCGGTGTGCGGTGCGGGCGCGGCGGCTGCGTCAGTGGTGGCCCTTCAGCACGGTGCCGGGCTTTAGCTTGTACACCGTGCCGCAGTAGGGGCACTTGGCCTCGCCGGTATCCCCGATATCGAGATACACGCGGGGATGGTAGCTCCAGGCCGGGGTCTTGGCCGTGGGGCAGTGCAGGGGAATGTCTTCAGCGCCGATTTCGATGACGCTCGCGGTCTGGGTCATGGTGATGCGGGAACGGACTTGTGTGGAAAGGATGCGCAGGCTCAGACCAGGGTCAGCCAGTGCTTGTATTTTTCGTTGGTGCCGCCCACGGCGGCGAAGAACGCGTCCTGGATCTGCTTGGTGACCGGACCGCGCCGGCCTTCGCCGATGATGCGGTCGTCCAGTTCGCGGATCGGCGTGACCTCGGCGGCGGTGCCGGTAAAGAAGGCCTCGTCCGAGCAGTAGACCTCGTCCCGGGTGATGCGCTTCTCGCGCACCTCGATGCCCAGGTCGCGGGCGATGGTCAGCGTCGCGTCGCGCGTGATGCCGTCCAGGCACGAGGCCAGGTCGGGGGTATAGATGACGCCGTTGCGCACCACGAACACGTTCTCGCCGGAGCCTTCGCTGACGTAGCCGTCGGTATCGAGCAGCAGCGCCTCGTCGTAGCCGAGGCTGGTGGCCTCCTGGTTCGCGAGGATGGAATTGATGTAGTAGCCGCTGGCCTTGGCGCGCACCAGCGAGACGTTGACATGGTGGCGGGTGAACGAGGACGTCTTGACGCGGATGCCGCGCTCCAGCCCTTCCTCGCCCAGATAGGCGCCCCACGGCCAGGCGGCGATGGCCACGTGGATGGTGTTGCCCTTGGCGGAGACGCCCAGCTTTTCCGAGCCGATCCACACCAGCGGGCGGATATAGCAGGACTCCAGGCCGTTGGCCCGCACCACCTCGCGCTGCGCGGCTTCCAGCGTGGCTTCGTCGAACGGGATCGCCATCTGGAAGATCTTGGCGGAGTTGAACAGCCGGCGGGTGTGTTCCTTCAGGCGGAAGATCGCCGTGCCCTGGGGGGTCTTGTAGGCACGCACGCCCTCGAAGACGCCCATGCCGTAGTGCAGGGTGTGGGTCAGCACGTGGATCTTGGCGTCGCGCCACTCGATCAGCTGGCCATCCATCCAGATTTTTCCGTCGCGATCCGCCATCGACATGCTCGTCTCCCCGCTGACATCAAAAGGTGCAAAGGCGACATTGTATGCCGCGCGCCAGGGCGTGCCAACGCGGGCGGCCGGCGAACGCCCGTGCCCGGTGGGCGGCGGCGGCCTCCTTATGCCCGTCCGGCATACCTTCAAGCGAACTCAGTCGTTTGGAATGTGCCGGTTCGTTGGTATCGTACTTGCTTCGCTGAAACGGCCTCCCTGGTCGCCGTCCCTACCAACCGACGCCTCGTTTCCATGTCCCGCTCCGCCTTTCGCCTCGCCGCCGCTTCCTGCCTCGCCGCGCTGACCGCCTTCGCCGCCCCGGCCGGGGCGCAGGGCCCCGAATGGCCGACCCAGCCGGTCACCATCCTGATGGGCTTTACCGCCGGCTCCGGCGTGGACATGGTCGGGCGCACGCTGCAGGACTCGCTGCAGAAATCGCTCAAGACCACCATCCTGTACGACTACCGGCCGGGCGCGGGCGGCAACGTGGCCTCCGAAGTCGTCGCGCACGCGAAGCCGGATGGCTACACGCTGCTGCTCGGCACCGCCGCCACCCATGGCATCAACCCGGCGCTGTACAAGTCCCTGCCGTTCGACGCCGAGGCCGGCTTCACCCCGATCGCGCCGCTGGTGGATGTCTCGAACGTGCTGACCGTCAATCCGGCCGTGATCGACGTCAAGTCGGTCCGGGAGTTCATCGAGAAGGTCAAGGCCAACCCCGGCAAGTACAACTTCGCCTCCACCGGCAACGGGACCGGCACGCACCTGGCCTTCGCGGAATTCAACGCCCGCGCCGGGCTCGACATGGTGCATGTGCCGTACAAGGGCGGCCCCGACGCGCTGCAGGCCGTGCTCAAGGGCGAGGTCTGCTGCATCTTCAATCAGGTGCAGAGCGTGCTGCCGCAGTACCGCGCCGGCAAGGTGCGGCTGCTGGGCGTGACCACCAAGAACCGCGTGGCGGTGATTCCGGATGTGCCGACCATCGCCGAGAGCGGCCTGCCGGGCTTCAACAGCACGATCTGGTTCGGTTTCTTCGGCCCCAAGGGCCTGGATCCGCAGATCGCGCGCAAGGTCAACGACGCGGTGCGCGTGGCGCTGGAGAACCCCGCCATCCGCCAGAAGCTGATCGACGCGGGCAACAGCCCCCGCATCGAGTCGGTCGAGCAGTTCCGCGCCACGGTCAAGGCCGACCGCCAGAAGTGGGCGAACGTGGTCAAGACGGTGGGCGCCTCGATCGACTGACGGCGCGCGGCCCGGCCCAGAGGGCCGCGGCCGCCCTGTCGCGCCGGCGACACTGCGCATTTAAGCGGCCGCTTACCGGCCGCTGCTGGCACTATAATGGCGCCTTGCCCGCCACGTCCCGTGGCGCGGGTCCCGCCTGACCTGACCCGAATCGGCCGCCCCGCGCGGTCCGGCAGGTCGCCATTCATAGCCCTTTCAGATGATTTCCCGACAGCCGCCGGCCTGGTTGCGCCATTTCCTCCGTATTCCTCCCGCGGAGCGCGCCGGGCTGGTCGCCGGCCTGATCCGTTTCGCGCCCTCGCTGCCGGCCACGTTTTCCTGGGGGCTGGTCACCGGTGTGGCGATGAGCAAGTCGGTCATGACCGTGCCCGAGGCCATCGGCATGTCGCTGCTGGTCTATGCCGGCTCTGCCCAGCTGGCCGTGCTGCCGCTGTTCGCGGCCGGGCTGCCGATCTGGACGGTGTGGCTGACGGCTGCCGTGGTCAATCTGCGCTTCGTCATCTTCAGCGCCGCGCTGCAGCCGCATTTCAGCTACCTGCCGCTGTGGCGGCGCACGCTGCTGGGGTCGTTCAACGGCGACCTGCACTTCGTCTACTTCATGCAGCGCTACCCCGTGCCGAACGGCTACGAGCCCGGCAAGGAGGGCTTTTTCTGGGGCATGGCGCTGACCAACTTCCTGATGTGGCAGGTCTCGTCGCTGATCGGCATCCTGCTCGCCGCGCTGTTCCCCGACAGCTGGGGCCTGGCGCTGGCCGGCACGCTGGCGCTGATTCCGGTGATGATTTCCACGATCAACTCGCGCTCGGTGATGATGGCGGTGGCGGTCTCGGCAGTGCTGGCGCTGCTTTGCTTCGACCTGCCCTACCGGCTCGGCCTCGTGGTGGCCGTGATCGGCGCCATCGCGGCCGGCATGGTGACCGACGAGCTGGCCGCCCGCGCGACCCTGCGCGGCCTGCGCAAATCGCGCTCGCGTGGCCCTTCTTCCCCGGCCACGCCGGCCACGCCCGTCATCGCGCCGGAGCAATCCCCGCCATCCGAGCCGCCCGGTGGAGACCGCCCATGAGCCATCTCGAGATCTGGATTGCGCTGATCGGCATGGCCGTGGTCACCATCGTGACCCGCGCCTTCTTCCTGATGGCGGGCGAGCGCGTGACGCTCCCGGACCGCATCCAGCGCGCCCTGCGCTATGCGCCCGCGGCCGCGCTGGCGGCCATCGTGGTGCCCGACCTCATGACGTGGCAGGGCCATTTCACGCTGTCGCCGGCCAACTACAAGCTGGTGGCGGGCATCGCCGCGGCGCTGTTCTATCTGGCCACGCGCAAGATGGTCGGCATGATCGCGGTGGGCATGGCGGTGTACACGGCATTGCGCCTGCTGGGCTGAGGGGCCGGGGGAGCGGGGCGGGCGCGGCGGAAGCGTACACCAAAGCGGGCACGAAAGCGGTCCCGGGCACCTTCCCGGTGGCCGTAACCGGCAAAACCGCTTTCGCGATCAGGTAAAATGGCCGCTTTCCCGATTTCCCCGCCCTCCATCGCCATGACCACCGTCCTGCGTCTCACCGATCTGATTTCCCAAGGCAAACTGGCCGGCAAGCGCGTGTTTATCCGCGCCGACCTCAACGTGCCGCAAGACGACGCAGGCAATATCACCGAAGACACCCGCATCCGCGCCTCCGTGCCGGCCATCCAGGCCTGCCTCGACGCGGGTGCCGCCGTGATGGTGACTTCCCACCTGGGCCGCCCCACCGAGGGCGAGTTCAAGCCCGAGGATTCGCTGGCGCCGATCGGCCAGCGCCTCTCCGAGCTGCTGGGCAAGCCCGTGCAGCTGGTGCAGAACTGGGTCGACGGCGTGCAAGTCTCGCCCGGCCAGGTGGTACTGCTGGAAAACTGCCGCGTCAACAAGGGCGAGAAGAAGAACAGCGACGAACTGGCCCAGAAGATGGCCAAGCTGTGCGATGTCTATGTGAACGACGCCTTCGGCACGGCGCACCGCGCCGAAGCCACCACGCACGGCATCGCGAAATACGCGCCCCTGGCGTGCGCCGGCCCGCTGCTGGCCGCCGAGATCGACGCGCTGGGCAAGGCGCTGGGCCAGCCGGCCCGTCCGCTGGTGGCCATCGTGGCCGGCTCCAAGGTGTCCACCAAGCTGACCATCCTGAAGGCGCTGGCCGACAAGGTCGACAACCTGATCGTCGGCGGCGGCATCGCCAATACCTTCATGCTGGCCGCCGGGCTGAAGATCGGCAAGTCGCTGGCCGAGCCGGACCTGCTGGACCAGGCCCGCGCCATCATCGACATCATGGCCGCCCGCGGCGCCTCGGTGCCCATCCCCGTCGATGTGGTCTGCGCCAAGGAATTCAGCGCGACCGCGGCCGCCACGGTCAAGGACGTCAAGGACGTGGCGGATGACGACATGATCCTGGACATCGGCCCGAAGACGGCGGCGCAGCTGGCCGACCAGCTCAAGGCCGCCGGCACCATCGTCTGGAACGGCCCGGTCGGCGTGTTCGAGTTCGACCAGTTCGGCAACGGCACCAAGGTGCTGGCGCAGGCCATTGCCGCCTCGCCGGCATTCTCGATCGCCGGCGGCGGCGATACGCTCGCCGCGATCGCCAAGTACGGCATTGCCGAGCGCGTGGGCTATATCTCCACCGGCGGCGGCGCCTTCCTCGAATTCCTCGAAGGCAAGACGCTGCCGGCCTTCGAAGTCCTGGAACAACGCGCCGCCGGCTGAAGGCGCAGCGCCGGCCGCCATGGCCGCCGGCGTCGCCCGCACACTGCGCGCCGCCTTGGACCAGGATAAGGAACAGATAGTCATGACTCGCTCGACCAAGATCGTCGCCACCATCGGCCCCGCCTCCAGCACGCTGGAGATGCTCACCCGCATGATCGCGGCCGGCGTCGACGTGGTGCGCCTGAATTTCTCCCACGGCAAGGCCGAGGACCATCTGGAGCGGGCGCGCCTGGTGCGCGAGGCCGCCCAGGCCTGCGGCCGCGAGGTCGCCATCATGGCCGACCTGCAGGGCCCCAAGATCCGCGTCGGCAAGTTCGAGCAGGGCAAGGTCATGCTGAGCGCTGGCGACTCCTTCGTGCTCGACTCCAAGTGCGAGATCGGCACCAGCGAGCGCGCGGGGCTGGACTACAAGGACCTGCCGCGCGACGTGGGCCCCGGCGACCTGCTGCTGCTCAACGATGGCCTGATCGTGCTGGTGGTCGAGCGCGTGATCGGCAGCGAGATCTTCACCACGGTGAAGGTCGGCGGCGAACTGTCCAACAACAAGGGCATCAACCGCCAGGGCGGCGGCCTGTCGGCCCCGGCACTGACCGCCAAGGACATGGACGACATCAAGACCGCCATGGCCCTGGGCGCGGACTATATCGCCGTCAGCTTTCCCAAGAACGCGACCGACATGGAAATGGCGCGCCAACTGGCCGCGGTGGCCGGCCAGTCGTTCGGCCACAAGGCGCGCATGATCGCCAAGATCGAGCGTGCCGAGGCGATCCGCCCGGGCGTGCTCGAGGAAATCCTGGCCGCCTCGGACGGCATCATGGTCGCGCGCGGCGACCTGGCGGTGGAGGTGGGCAACGCCGCGGTGCCGGCGCTGCAGAAACGCATGATCCGGCTCGCCCGCGAGGCCAACAAGCTGACCATCACGGCCACGCAGATGATGGAAAGCATGATCGTGAACCCCGTGCCGACCCGCGCCGAGGTCTCCGACGTGGCCAACGCCGTGCTGGACGGCACCGACGCGGTGATGCTGTCGGCCGAGACCGCGGCCGGCCGCTACCCGGTCGAGACCGTCGAAGTGATGGCGGCGGTTTGCGTCGAGGCCGAGAAATCCGAGGTGGTGCAGCTGGACACCGATTTCCTGAACCAGACGTTCTCGCGGATCGACCAGTCGATCGCAATGGGCGCGCTGTTCACGGCCTATCATTTGCAGGTGAAGGCCATTGCCGCGCTGACCGATTCGGGCGCCACCGCGTTGTGGATGAGCCGTCACCGCATTCACGTGCCGATCTACGCGATGACGCCCAATCTGGCTTCGCAGCGCAAGATGCAGCTGTACCGCAATGTCGTGGCGCTGCCGCTGGAGGCAAGCGTGGACCGCGACATCGCGCTGGAGCAGGCCGAGGAGCTGCTGCTGGCCAAAGGCGTGGTGCAGCGCGGCGACTTTATCGTGCTGACTATCGGCGAGCCGATGGGCCAGCCGGGCGGCACCAATACGCTGAAGATCGTCCGCGTGGGCGCGTAAGCGCGCCGGTGCGCCCGCAAACATACGGCCCCGCGAGAGCCAGTAAAGAATACCGAGAACCCCCAATTTTCATTTAGGAGTCTGACATGCCACTCGTATCGATGCGCCAGCTGCTGGACCATGCCGCCGAGAACGGCTACGGCCTGCCCGCTTTCAACGTCAACAACCTGGAACAGGTGCAGGCGATCATGCAGGCGGCCGACGAGGTGAACGCGCCGGTGATCATGCAGGCGTCGGCAGGCGCGCGCAAATACGCGGGCGAACACTTCCTGCGCCACCTGATCGAGGCGGCGGTCGAGGCCTACCCGCATATCCCGGTGGTGATGCACCAGGATCACGGCCAGAGCCCGGCGATCTGCCAGGGCGCCATCGACCTGGGCTTCTCCTCGGTGATGATGGACGGCTCGCTGCGCGAAGACGGCAAGACGCCGGCCGAGTACGACTACAACGTCGAGGTGACCCGCAAGGTCGTGCAGATGGCGCACGCCGTGGGCGTGACCGTCGAGGGCGAACTGGGCTGCCTGGGCTCGCTCGAGACCGGTGAGGCCGGCGAGGAAGACGGCATCGGCGCGGAAGGCAAGCTCGACCACTCGATGCTGCTGACCGACCCCGAGCAGGCCGCCGACTTCGTCAAGGCGACCCAGCTCGACGCCCTGGCCATCGCCATCGGTACCTCGCACGGCGCGTACAAGTTCACCCGCAAGCCCACCGGCGACATCCTGGCGATCAGCCGCATCAAGGAAATCCACGCCCGCATCCCCAACACCCACCTGGTGATGCACGGTTCGTCCTCGGTGCCGCAGGAACTGCTCGAGGAAATCCGCCAGTTCGGCGGCGACATGAAGGAAACCTACGGCGTGCCCGTCGAGGAAATCCAGGAAGCGATCAAGTACGGCGTGCGCAAGATCAATATCGACACCGATATCCGCCTGGCCATGACCGGCGCGATCCGCCGCTTCTTCGCCGAGAACCCCAGCAAGTTCGATCCGCGCGAGTACCTGAAGCCGGCCCGCGAAGCCGCCAAGCTGGTCTGCAAGGCCCGCTACGTCGCCTTCGGCTGCGAAGGCCAGGCCGGCAAGATCAAGCCGATCGGCCTGAAGGACATCGCCGCGAAGTACCAGTCGGGCGCGCTGGCGCAGGTGGTGCAGTAAGGCCATGCGCGTCCCGCTCTGCGGCGGGGCGCGTGCCGGCCTGCCGCGGCCAGGGCCGCGGCGACAACGGTACAGTGACAAGGTCCCCGCCTGTGCGGGGACGACGCTTTTTTAGGCCAGGGTCTTTTTCGTATGCGCGGCCTGGCCGGCCTCGAGCCATATCGGAACCTTCATGTCGAACGCTCTCTACCAATCCTCCATCCGCTCGCTGCCGCTGCTCGGCCACGGCAAGGTGCGCGACAACTACGCCGTCGGCGACGACAAGCTGCTGATCGTCACCACCGATCGGCTGTCCGCCTTCGATGTGATCCTCGGCGAGCCGATTCCCGGCAAGGGCCGCGTGCTGAACCAGATGGCCAATTTCTGGTTCGGCAAGCTCGCCCATATCGTGCCGAACCACGAGACCGGCATCGCCGCCGAGACCGTGGTGAGCGCCGACGAGGTGGAGCAGGTGAAGGGCCGGGCGGTGGTGGTCAAGCGCCTGAAGCCGATCCTGGTCGAGGCCGTGGTGCGCGGCTATCTGGCCGGCAGCGGCTGGAAGGACTACCAGGAGACCGGCAGCGTGTGCGGCATCGCGCTGCCCGCGGGTCTGCAGAACGCGCAGAAGCTGCCCGAGCCGATCTTCACGCCGGCCGCCAAGGCCGAGATGGGCGAGCACGACGAGAACATCTCGTACGCCGAAGTGGAAGCGCGCATCGGCAAGGACCTGGCCGCGCAGATGCGCGACATCTCGATCCGCCTGTACAAGGAAGCGGCCGACTACGCGGCCACGCGCGGCATCATCATCGCCGACACCAAGTTCGAGTTCGGGCTGGACGAGAACGGCACGCTCACGCTGATGGACGAGGTGCTGACGGCCGATTCGTCGCGCTTCTGGCCCGCCGACTCGTATCAGGTCGGCACGAACCCGCCGTCGTTCGACAAGCAGTTCGTGCGCGACTGGCTCGAAGCGGTGCGCATCGACGGCAAGCCGTGGCCGAAGACCGCCCCGGCGCCCGCGCTGCCGGCGGACGTGGTCGAGAAGACCGCCGCGAAGTACCGCGAGGCGCTGACGCGCCTGACCGGTCAGGAACTGCAATGATCTTGCGCGGCCGGCCCCGCGAAAGGCGGGCCGCCGCGGCATCCATCGAGGATTGGACGTGAGCAACACAGACAAGCCGCTGGTCGGCGTGGTGATGGGCAGCAGTTCCGACTGGGACGTGATGCAGCACGCGGTGGCCATGCTGAAGGATTTCGGCGTGCCGTTCGAGGCGAAGGTGGTCTCCGCCCACCGCATGGCCGACGAGATGTTCGACTATGCCGAAAGCGCCCGCGCGCGCGGCCTGCGCGCGATCGTGGCCGGTGCCGGCGGTGCCGCGCACCTGCCCGGCATGATCGCCGCCAAGACCATCGTGCCGGTGTTCGGCGTGCCGGTGCCGTCGAAATACCTGCGCGGCGAGGATTCGCTGCTGTCCATCGTGCAGATGCCCAAGGGCGTGCCGGTGGCCACCTTCGCCATCGGCGAGGCCGGCGCGGCCAATGCCGCGCTGCATGCCATCGCCACGCTGGCGACCACCGACGAGGCCCTGGCCCAGGCACTGGAAGCCTTCCGCGCCCGCCAGACCGAGGCGGCACGCGCGATGACGCTGCCCCTGTAAGTCGCCCCGCCGGCGCTGCGGCGCCGGCCCTGCCGCAACAAGCCAATACCCATTCGAGCATGCCCACCGATATCCATCCTTCCCTGGCCGAAGCCCATACGCCCGAATCGCGTGCCGAGTTCGGCGTGGACAATCCCAACGCGCCCATCCTGCCGGGCGCATGGCTGGGCATGCTCGGCGGCGGCCAGCTCGGACGCATGTTCACGCATGCGGCCCAGGCCATGGGCTACAAGGTCTGCGTGCTGGACCCGGACCAGGACAGCCCGGCCGGGACGGTGGCCGAGAAGCACCTGTGCGCCGCCTATACCGACGAGGCGGCGCTGGCCGAGATGGCTCGGCTGTGCCCGGCGGTGACGACCGAGTTCGAGAACGTGCCGTCGATGTCGCTGGACCGGCTGGAGCAGCTGGGCGCCTTTGTCGCGCCGCGCGGCTACTGCGTGTCGATCGCGCAGAACCGCATCGGCGAGAAGAAGTTCTTCGCCTCCTGCGCAGAACGCACCGGCGTCTCGCCCGCGCCGCACTGGGTGATCCAGCACGATGCGGATATCGACCAGCTGCCCGAGACGCTGCTGCCCGGCATTCTCAAGACCGCGCGCATGGGCTACGACGGCAAGGGCCAGGCGCGCGTGCGCACGCGCGAGGACGTGCGTGCCGCATGGAACGCGATGCAGCACGTGCCGTGCGTGCTCGAGAAGATGCTGCCGCTCGCCTACGAGGTGTCGGTGCTGGCCGCGCGCGCCGCGGACGGCGCCACGGCGACGTGGCCGCTGGCGGAGAACGTGCATCGCGACGGCATCCTGTTTTCGACCGTGATGCCTTCGACCAGTGTGTCGGCCGAGATTGCCGACAAGGCGCGCGCCGCCGCTGCCACGATCACGACCGAGATGGGCTATGTCGGCGTGCTGTGCATCGAGTTCTTCGTGCTGACCGACGGCTCGCTGGTCGCCAACGAAATGGCGCCGCGCCCGCACAACTCCGGCCACATCACCATGGACGCCTGCGAAACCAGCCAGTTCGAGCAGCAGGTGCGCGCGATGGCCCGCCTGCCGCTGGGCAGCACGCGCCAGCATTCCGCCGGCAAGATGCTGAACCTGCTGGGCGACGTCTGGTTCGAGTTCGGCCTGGAGCGCACGCCGGCCTGGGACGAGGTGGTGGCGCAAACCGGCGCCAAGCTCCATCTGTACGGCAAGAACGATGCGCGCCCGGCGCGCAAGATGGGCCACGTCAACTGTGTGGGTGCGCAGGCTCAGGACGCCGAGCGGGCATTCGACGCCGCGCTGCGCGCGTTGCATATCACGCCCTGATATAAAGCGTTTTCCTCTCACCCACGCATCTGAGAATCGACATGTCGCGCATGCCCACGGCCGCCGAGATCGACGAGGCGGCGCGCCTGCTCGAGGCCGGCCAGCTCGTCGCCTTTCCCACCGAGACCGTCTACGGCCTCGGTGCCGATGCCGAGAACCCGCAGGCGCTGGCCCGCATCTACGCGGCCAAGGGCCGTCCCTCGAACCACCCGATCATCGTGCATGTGGTGGACGGCGCGGACATCGGCTACTGGGTGGACGACGTGCCCGAGGCCGCGCAGCGGCTGATCGACGCCTTCTGGCCCGGCCCGCTAACGCTGATCCTCAAGCGCGCCGCGCATATTCCGGCCGCCGTGGCCGGCGGGCAAGACAGCGTGGGCCTGCGCTGCCCGTCCCATCCCGTCGCGCAGGCGCTGCTGTCGCGTTTCAAGCGCGGGCGCGGCGGCATCGCGGCGCCCTCGGCCAACAAGTTCGGCCAGGTGAGCCCCACCACGGCGCAGCACGTGCGCGACGAATTCGGCGATGCCGTGTTCGTGCTGGAGGGCGATGGCGTGGAGGTGGGAATCGAATCGACCATCGTCGACCTGTCGCGCGTGGATCGTGGCGTCGGCCCGGTGCTGCTCAGGCCCGGCGCGATCACGCCGGCGATGATGGAGGCTGTGCTCGGCGCCGCGCCGCTGCCGCCCGACGCCGCCGCGCCGCGCGCCTCCGGCACCCTGAAGGCACACTACGCGCCCCGCACGCCGCTGTTCCTGGTCGCGCCGCACGACCTCGCGGCGCATCTGGCGGACCTGCCGGCCGACGCCCGCGTCGCCTGGGTGGCGCGCGAGCCGGTGGCCGATTCGCGCTGTGTCTGGGTCGAGGCGCCGGCCGATGCCGCGGCCTATGCGCGCGAACTGTATCGCCTGCTGCGCCGCCTCGACCGCGAAGGCTACGCCCGCCTGTGCGTGGCGCCGCTGCCGGACGGCCACGAGTGGGCCGGCGTCAGGGACCGGCTGCAGCGCGCCGCCGCCGCCTTCTCGGGGTAAGCGCCAGCCGCGGCCGTTGCCTTCCTACGGCGCGCCCTTGTAGACCCATTGCAGCAGCGCGTCGTGCGCCTCCTGGGCCTGCGACGCATTGGGGTGGTTGATGAAGCTGACCACCACGTAGCGGCCGCCGTCGACCGCATCCACATAGCCCGCCAGCGCGCGCACATCGGCCAGCGTGCCGGTCTTCAGATGGCCGCTGCCCGCCGCCGCGGAGCGCGTCAGCCGGTTGCGCAGCGTGCCGTCCACGCCGAGGACCGGCAGCGAGTCCACCAGCGGCGCGGCCACGTCGCTCGCCAGTGCCTGTTGCAGCAGGCGCGCCATGTCGTAGGCGCTGATGCGCTCGTCGCGCGACAGGCCCGAGCCATTGTCCAGCACCAGCCCCGGCATCTCGAGCCCCTGCCGCGCCAGCCAGCGCCGCACCACGCGGTCGGAGCGCGCGGTGCTGGCAGGACCGCCGCGGTCCATCTCCGCGCCGATGGTCAGGTATAGCTGGCGCGCCATCACGTTGTTCGAATACTTGTTGATGTCGCGGACGATATCCGTGAGCGGCAGCCCGTGATGGCGCGCGAGCAGGATCGCGCCGCGCGGCACCTTGCCCGTGCGCACCGCCGGGGGATGGGCGAAGCGCCCGCCCGCCGCCTGCCATTCGGCCACGAAGCCACCGGCGACGAAGTCGTTGTGCGACAGCGCCGCCAGATTCAGTACCTGTTGGCCGCATTCGGCGGCATAGCTGCCATCGAAGGCGGCGATTACCGAGCCGTCGGGCTGCGGGCTGAGCGCCGGGTTTGCGCGCGACTTCCACTCGCCGCAGCGGCCGTTCGACAGGCTCAGCCGGTTATCGAGCCGCAGCTGCGCCAGCGGGGGCGTGACCGTGACCGCGACGGTCTGCGTCGCGGCATCCGGCGCGAACGTGAACGACAGCGTCTTGAAGGCGTACAGCAGGGCGTCCGGGCTGACGTTGTAGGCGCGCTGCGTTTCGCCGTCGATGGTGCTGCCGTTGTCCAGGCCAGCGTCGAAGTAGGTGCGATCCAGCACCAGGTCGCCGTTGATGGTGACGGCGCCGGCGCGGCGCGCCTTGTCCACGAGCTTGACCATTTCTTCCGGCACGAACTTCGGATCGCCGTGGCCGCGCAGATAGACATTGCCGTCGACGGTGCCGTTGAAGTCGGGCTCGCGGTCGGCGTAGAGCGCGGTCTGCCAGCGGTAGTTCGGGCCCAGCAACTGCAGCCCCGCGAAGGTGGTCACCACCTTCATGGTCGACGCCGGATTCATCGGCGTCTGCGGATTCCAGCTCGCCCGCGCGGTGGGCGCGCCCACCTTGACGACGTAGAAGCTGCTGGCCGACAGCGGCACGTGCGCGCGGCCGAGCGCGGTGGTGACCGCAGCGGGCAGGCCGGAGCGCAGCGCGAGTTGTTGGGCGGTGTCCGGCGCCGCCGTGCGCATCGGCCGCGCCGACTGTGCCGACTGTGCCGATTGCGCAGATGCCGGGCCGTCGCCGCGCACGGCCCTGGCCGAAGCGGGCGTCTTCGCCTTGCTTGCCTTGGACGTCTTGCTTGCCTTGGCCGGCGGCCTGGTGTCGGCCAGGGCGGGAGGGACTGCGACTGTCGGGAGGCCTGCGATGCAGGCGAGCAGCAGGCAGTGGCGTAGCGAAGGGGCGAAGGAAATCGGCATGGCGGCAATGGTAGCGCATGCCTGTGCGGCGTTGCGCGTCGGTTCGCCACCGCACAGCCGTCCGCGTGCCTCGTGTGCTGATGCGCCGGAAACGAAAAACTCCGGACAAAGAAGGCAAGCCCAGGCGGGCGGGCCCGGCATGCTGGCCGGCATCCGCGGGCGCCGTTTTCCTGCCGCCTCGCATTCGCCGCCGGCCCGCACCGTCTCTGCCCGGTGGCACCGGATCCCGTTCCCCTCAACCGATCCGCCGGCTCCCTCGATTCCATCGAATCCGTCGGACCCTTCGGGCGCCCGCCATCATGCCTTTCCTGTCCCGCCTGTCGCCCCGCCATTCCCAGCCGGCACGCGTGCCCCTCGCGGCGCCGGCGCCTCGCGCAAGGCAGGGCGGCTGCCATGCATTCGCGGCAACGGTACTGGCCGCCGTGAAGGGGTTGGCGCAGGAGCAGGGCGCCGGGGCGCCGGCGACCGCCGCCGAGGTGCTCGCCACGCTGGAGGTGCTGTCGGGCATTCCGGTGCCCGACGGCGACGCGCTGGCACAGGTGCAGGACGTCGTGGCCCGCGAGCTCGCCGGGATGTCGACCGCGGACCGGCGCATGGTCGCGTCCTGGTACGCGGCCCGACAGCGCGAGCTCGCCGCCGAATTGCGGCGCCGGGCCGAGCAGGCGCAAGCCGAGGCGGGGCCCGAGGGCGACGCTGGCCAACCTGCCCTGCGGGCCATCCATGCGGTCAGCGTGCCGTTGAGCGCCATCGGCGCCGCGTTGGTCGCCGGCGCAGAGCGATATCGCCGGCACCGCGGCGCCCTTCGACCCGGCAGCCTATCGGCATGCGCTCGGATCGTTCCTGACGCGCATTGCGGAGCCGTCGCGCGGGGGTGGCACGACAGGCCTCGCGGGGCTGCTCGACGCAGTCGTGGCCGCGGGCGGCGCCCGCCGCGCGTTGAGCGAGACGGAACTGGACGCGTATCACGATGCCATTGCCGGGACGCTCGGCCAGTTCGAGGCCACGGCCCTCGAGGCCATCGGGCAGGCGCTTTCCGCGCGGGATCACGGCGTCCTGGCGACGTCCGCGGGCGCGGCTGCCGGCCTTGGCGCGGTGACGGATGCCTATGCCGAGCGCGAACTGGCCAAGCTCAAGACGCTCACCGAAGCGCGGCTGCGCGCCCACGGGCATGTCCGCGGGACGCTGGAGATCCTGTGCGACGCCGTCTTCGCGGACACGGAAGTTGCGACCCGGCAGGAGGCGCGCGCCGTGCACCGCTCGCTCCAGGCATGCGGCCGCAGCAGCGCGGAACGCGCGCAAGCCGCGAACGCGCCCCGGGCTGCAAGGGCCGCGAAGGTGCTCCGGGCCCTGCTGGCGTTGCCCGGGCTGGATGCCATGCCGCTCCCGTCGGTCGGGGCCATGGTGGCGAAGCAGCTGGCCGACATGCCGTGCACCAGCAGGCGGATGCTGCGGTCGTGGCTCGCCAGGCATGGGCGCGAGATGTCCCAGGCCTTGCAGGACCTCGCCGCCGGACAACCGGGGCCGTCGTCCCGCGAGGCGGGACGACGGTGCGAGAGACCGACGCCCGCGGATGCCGCCTGTGTCCAGCTGGCTGCCGTGCAATCGGCATTGGCATCGTTGGCGGCGCAGGACTACCGGACGAGCCGGGGCGGGTTCGATGCCGATGGGTACAGGGTCGCGCTAAGGGCGCTGGTGGACCGCATCGTCGCGCCGCACGACGCAGCCCCTGGCGCCGCCGCCCTGGCAAGCGCGGTGGACAGCGTAGTGGCAACCGGTGCGGTCGTACGCGGGCCGGATCCGGCGATGCGGGGGATGCGCCGCCACGCCATCGACGACGTGCTCGCGGACCTCGACCCTGCGCAATTGCAGGCCTTGCGGGCATCGTTTCGCGTCAGCCAGGACGCAGACGGCAGACGGTCCCCCGCGCTGCTGGCCGGCTTCATCTGCCACGACAGCTACGCCGCGGCCGAACTGCTGGCGCTTCATGACCGCGTGGAGGATCTGGCGCGGGAGGATCCGCGCGACGGCCCGCTATCCACGCCGCACTTCAGGCTGTATTTCGAGCGGCGGGCCGCACGCTGCGTGCCGCTCGTCGAACGGCTCGTCGCCGCCGGCCGGCAGGTCGCCGGGGGGAAGGGCACGGCCGGCTTCATGCGGGTGCAGGCGGGCATCGAGCAGCTCCACGCGGTGCTCGGCCATCTGCAGGAGCCGCTGGTCCCGGCGGCATGCGCCCGCGACTTTCATCGTTTCCATGCCGATCTGCGCCTGCTGTTCCGGCATTGCGCCGGCACGCTCGCGACGTTCGATCCCCCCGATATGGCGATGCGGCTGGGCGATACCGTCATGTATCGCTGCAACGAGATGCTGTCCATTGCGCGGCGCGGTGCGCCGCGCACGGAGCGCGAGTTGTGGCTGCGCCAGCGGGAGATGGCGACGGCCGTCCAATGCATGGTGCGGGAGCTGGCCACCGCGCGGCAGACGCTGCAGGACCAGGCCCTCGTTCGCCTGCAGCGCGCACAGGCGGTGTCGGCGGACCTGGACCACTGGCTTGGACCGGCCACCAGTCCCAATTCCCCGGCCCCGCAACCGTTCGATGTGCGCGCGGCGCTGGACCGGCTGATCGACGACCTGGTCGTCGTGTCCAGCGTGGCTGGGACCGGATGGAAGCCGGAACCGCTGCGCCCGTTACGCGCGAGCCTGACCGCGCTGCTAGGGAAGGGATCGCACTGGCTGTCGAAGGCGCAGCTGGCGCGGCTTGCCCGGTGCGGCGAGATTGGTCTGCCGATGGCACGCATCTGCGAACTGGCGGCGTCGATCCGCGATGCCCTGTCGGCGTGCGTCACGCCATGCGCGCCCGGCGCGCTCGCCATCGGCATGCGGAACCTGGCGAACAGCGTGCTCGCCATGCATGCCTGCCTGGCCCGCGCCAATGCGGTAGGCGCGCCGGCGGCGCAGGCGCAGTCGGAACAGGAGATCGTGGATGGCGTCCGCCAACACGCGGCCGGTGCCGTCCGCCGCATGCTCAACGACGCGGTGGCCGCACTCGGCCGGCGCCGCCACATCGCGCTCCGCTCGCGGCTCGCGAGGCAGGACCATCAGGCATGCCGGCGGATCGTACGGCGGCTGCCGCCGGCGCTGCGCGGCGTGGGGCCCGGGGCGCCCGTGGGCGGCTTCGCCCATCGCGTGGTCGCCGACGGCTTCAAGGCCGCCATTGCGCTGTGGGCCATCGCCTTCGACGGCCTGCACGAAGCGGTGTCCGGCGTGAGTGCGGACACGGCGGAACGTGTGCATGCGCGCATCACGGACGCGCAGTGGCGGACCGCCTACGCCGTCATTGGCGCCGCAGTCGGCGTACGCGCGGCGCCCGCGGAAGACGGCGTCGAGATCGTCGCGCTGGAGAATGCCGAATTCTATGCGCTGCATGGCGGCTGGCCGCGCCGCGCCGTGATGTCCGACTACGCCCTCGCCGGCAAGCCGTTCGCGGTCTGCAGCAGGACTGCCACCGATCCGCGCACGCTGCGCGGCAAGCCCGTCGAAGTACGGTTTCGCGGCGCCGTGACGGCCAGCGGCAATCCGGAAACCGTAGTCGTCAGCGAGCTGATTTGGATGGACATCCATCGGGCGCGCTTCGTTGCCGACGATGTCAGGCTGTCCGGCAACAGCTTCGCGGTGGAGGAATCGTTGGATGTCACCGAGGAAGCGGGCGGGACGTCCTTCGTAGTCTCGGAGAACCCGCATCTCTACCGATTCCTCGCCACGCTGCAATCGATCTGCGGCAAGGGCAACTGGCAGTACGCCTGGCAGTTCGAGCGTCAGTTCCATGCCGTGACCGCACTGATGAGCCAGGCGCTTCCCGCGGCGTTGACCAGCGTAACGATGGGCGGGGAGGTGGACTATGGATGGTTCGGCAAGGGCGCGTTCATCAAGAGACAGGGCGATACCGACGTCGAATACCGCTGTGGGAAAGCGCGTGCCGGTGTCGCCAGGATCGACCTGCGGCAAGACGAATTCGTTTCGATGATCGCGCCGCAGCCCGGCCCCCGCGGGCGCCCGGGCGGGGCCAACCGCCTCCTCGAACGGGAGTACTCCGTCGCGCGGTACGCGCTGGCGGTGGAAGTTGCCGGAGGAAAGCCGACCGTGCCCGTCGGTTCGGCCCGGCTGGGATTCGCGCTGGTCGAAGGCTGATCGCGCGCAGCGCGGGCGGCCCTATCGCAGGAATGGCGGGGAGAGCAGCCGCAGTCCCACGGAAACAAAGCGATCGGCGGCCTGGTTGCCCAGGCGGCTGCCGTAGGTCGCATCGAGCTGGACCCGGTTCGGCACCAGCCATATCCGCAGGCCGAGCTGATACCAGGGGTTGCCGCGGTTCTCGCCGAAGCTCTCCGCGATGGCGGTCAGGCGCTGGTTCAGTACCGCCTCGGTGGCGATGCCCCAGGTCATACGCGTCTCGCGCGCTTCGCGGTCGCGGCTGATGCCGAGATTGGTGTGAAGCAGGTAGTGATCGTCGGCGAACGACACGGTCAGCGGTACGTAGGCATAGGCGGTGCCCAGCGCCTTGCGGTCTTCGGCCTTGGGATGGTTGACCCCGCCGAACACCAGGGCGACGCCGTAGCCGTTCGCCTGGACCGGCTTGAGCACGGTCTTGCCTTGGAGCTGGATGTCGGTCAGCGCGGTGCCGTCGCCATAGGACTGGACCGCGCCACCGAACGTCAGTTCGAAGTTGCCGGTCACGTTGCAGCCGGGCAGCGCCCAGCGTTCCGTGCCATCGCGATGGAAGCGCAGCCACGCTTCCAGCTGGCATGACTGCGGGTCAACGATCCTGGCATCGTCGGTCACCAGCGGCCGGGCGGCCTGCGCGGCCTGCCATGGCGCGGCCATCGGCAAGGCCAGGGCGGCGAGGACCAGGGCACGGACGGGCAATGGAGTCGTGTTCATGGGCGTGGGATGGGTCTGCGGAGCGGCGGCGGAATCGCGCGACGTCGGCGGGCGCCGCAAGTGTAGCGTCGTTCGATGACATCTTGGCGGGAAGCCCAAGTCGGAATGCGCTGACAAAGGCATCGGCGCGGCTCCCCTGTCGGGCATGCGACGCGTCGGCCAGACTACAGCTATCCCCTAGCAGGCAGACGAGGAGCCAACAATGCGAACAATCACGCTTTCCCTGATGCTTACCGCGATCATGGCCACCGCCGGCTGTGCCGACATGACCCCGAAACAGCGCAACACCGCGATTGGTGCGGGTGTCGGCGGCGTCGCGGGTGCCGCCGTGATCGGCGGACCCGGCGCCACGCTGGGCGGCGCGGCCTTGGGCGGTGTCGTCGGCAATGTGCTGACCGACGACCGGAAGTAAGCCGCCGCAGCCCACGAAAAAAAAGCGCCCGGTCCATTTCGGACCGGGCGCTTCTTTTTTTGCTACGGACTGCCAGGCGTCAGACGCACTCGCCTTCCGCCATGGCCTTGCCCTTCGCCGCCGGTGCGTCGCTCTTGCGGGCCGCCGGGACCGGAAACACCGCGTCGTATGCGAGGTTGTAGAAGAACGCATAGACCACGTAGAAGCCGGCCACCGCGATATCCATGATCAGGGCTTCGAGCAGGCTGATCTTCAGGTACCACGCCACCGAAGGCAGGAACACGATTAGCAGCCCGAGCTCGAACAGCACGGCGTGCAGCACCCGGACCGCCGTCGATTTGCGCACGCTGCCGGTCAGCCGCACCATGCCCTTGTCGAACATCAGGTTGTAGACGTAATTCCAGAGCGCCGCGATGAGCGAGGCGACCGCGGCGATGATGCCCATGTCGTGCAGGCTGTAGCCGAAGACGAGGCTGCCGAGCGGGGCGAACATCAGCAGGCCGATGACCTCGAAGCCGACGGTGTGCCGGACCCTGTCCCAGGTGGTGCGCATTGCGTGTTCTCCTTGCTGCTTCAATATGGGGCAGTCTATCGGTCTGGATGAGACAGACAAGTTGGGACGTATCGCAAAAAGCGATATATTGGCCCGCATCGACCGCCATCGCCCCGCCCGAGCGGGTGTCCCGCCATGAGCCTTTCTCTCGAACAACTCCAGGCCTTCGTCGCCGCCGCGGAAACCGGGTCGTTCTCGGCGGCCGCGCGCCGGCTGCGCAAGGCGCAGTCCGTGGTCAGCATGGCCGTGTCCAACCTCGAAATCGACCTGGGCAGTCCGCTGTTCGACCGCGCCGGGCGCTATCCCACGCTGACGCCGGCGGGCGAACGGCTGCTGGTCGAGGCCCGGGTCATCCTGGAGCGCTGCGAGCATTTCCGCGGCGTCGCCAAGAGCCTGGGCGAGGGCGTGGAAAGCCGGCTGGTGCTGGCGGTCGACGAGCTGTATCCGGAGGAAACGCTCGGCTCCCTGCTGGAGGAGTTCTCGCACCGCTTTCCTTCCGTCGAGCTGGAGCTGCTGTTTCCGCTGATGGAGGACGTCAGCCGCCTGGTGCTGGAGGGCTGCGCGGACCTGGGCATCATGTGGCGGCAGGAGATCTTGCCGCCCGCGCTGGGCTTTCGGGTGCTGGGCCGCGTACCCATGCCCATCGTCTGCGCGCCCGATCACCCGCTGGCGCGGCAGCCGCGGGTGGGCTTCGAGGAGCTCAAGCGCTACCGCCAGCTGATGGTGGCGGTGCGCAGCGACAGCGAGGAGAAGAAACGCCTGCGGGTCGCGGCCGAGGTCTGGTGGGTCGAGAGCCAGTGGGTGATCGTCGAACTGGTCAAGCGCAAGCTCGGCTGGGCCTTCGTGCCCTGGCATGTCGTGGCCAATTCGCCGGCGGCGGCCGAGCTGGTCTCGCCGGTGCTGGAGTTCGACGACCAGGACTGGCCGGTGCCGATGGAGCTGGTCTGGCTCAAGCAGCGTCCGCTCGGCAAGGCCGGCACCTGGCTGAAGGAGCGGGTCAGCCAGCAGGCGTTGCCCCAGCCCTGGCCGCGTTCGGCGGCCGCGATGCCGCCGGGGGCCTGAGGCCAACGCGCCTAGCGGGCGGTCGCGCCCCCGGCGTCCGGCTGGCGCGCGGCGCCGACCGGTTGCAGCTGCCAGCCACCGCCCAGCGCCTTGACCAGCGTGACGCTCGCCGTCAGCTGACGGCCGGCCAGCGACAGCGCGTTGCGCTCGGCCGTATAGGCCGCGGTCTGCGCGGTCAGTACGTCCAGCAGTCCCGCGGTGCCGGCGCGATAGCGGTTGTTGACCAGCGCCAGCGCCTCGCGCGCGGAGCGCAGCGCTTCGTTCTGCACCGTCGCTTCCTCCTCCAGCAGGCGCGCGGCCGCCAGGTTGTCCTCGACCTCCTGGAATGCGTTGAGCACCGTCTGCCGGTAGTTGGCCACGGTCTGGTCGTACACCGCGACCGCCTGCGCCTTGGCGGCGTTGCGCAGGCCGCCGTCGAACAGCGTCAGCGCCAGGTCGGGACCGATGGACCAGATGCGGTTCGGCAGCGACAGCCACTGGGACAGCGAGCTCGATGTCAGCCCGCCGGTGGCCGAGAGCGACAGCGACGGGTAGTAGGCGGCCTGCGCCACGCCGATCTGCGCGTTCGCCGACGCCATGCGGCGCTCCGCAGCGCCGATATCGGGCCGCCGCTCCAGCAGCTCCGACGGCACGGCCACCGGCACGCGCGGCACCCGCTCGGCGAAGTCCACCGGCGCCAGCGCGAAGTCAGCGGGCGGCTTGCCGATCAGCACGGCAAGCGCGTGCTCGTACTGCGCCCGCGTGATCTGGATATCGATCAGCTGCGCCTGGGCGGTCTTGAGCTGCGTCTCGGACTGCAGCACGTCGGAGCGCTGCGCGGTGCCGGCGGCGTACTGGTTGCGCACCAGCTGCAGGGACTTCTCGTAGTCGGCGACCGTGCGCTGCAGCAGCGCGCGCTGCGCATCGGCCACGCGCAGCAGGAAATAGGTCTGCGCCAGCGCGGCATGCGTGGACAGCAGCGTCGAGGCGAGGTCGGCCTGGCTTGCCTGGACCTGCGCCTCGCTGCTTTCCACCTCGCGCCGCACGCGGCCCCACACATCGAGCTCCCAGACGGCCGACAGCGTGGCGGCCTGCCCGCTGGAAATCTGGCCGCTGCTGCCGCGGGAGCGGTCCACGCTGCCCTGCGCGCCGACCGAGGGGAAGTAGCCGGAGCGCGAGGCCTGCAAAATGGCCTGGGCCTGGCGGTACTGCGCTTCCGCCGCACGGATGTTCTGGTTCGAGACCTGGACCTGCGCCATCAGCGCATCGAGCTGGCTGTCGCCGAACACCGTCCACCAGTCGCCGCGGTTGACCGCGTCCTGCGGGTCGGCGGGCTTCCATCGTCCCCACTCGGCGGGTGCCTCCTTGAATGTCGGCGTGACGGGGGCCTCGGGCCGCTGGTAATCCGGCCCCACCGCGCAGCCGGCCAGCGCGAGCGCGCAGGCCATCGCGAGGGTACGGGGAACGAGGCAAAGGCGGGCATTCACAGTCATGTTTCGCATCAGGGTTCGTGGCGGATGGGCGCGGGCGTGCCGAAGCCGCCGGGGCCGCCGCGGTCTTTCGGCGCCGCGCGCCGTTCGCGCCAGCGCTGCCACTTCAGGCGCCAGCGATCCAGCGTCAGGTAGACCACCGGTGTCGTATAGAGGGTCAGCAACTGGCTGACCACCAGCCCGCCGACGATGGAGATGCCCAGCGGCGCGCGCAGCTCGGCGCCGTCGCCGCGGCCGATGGCCAGCGGCACGGCGCCCAGCAGTGCGGCCATGGTGGTCATCAGGATCGGGCGGAAACGCAGCAGGCACGCCTGGTAGATGGCCTCGCGCGGCGACAGGCCCTCGCGCCGCTCGGCGTCGATGGCAAAGTCGATCATCATGATCGCGTTCTTCTTGACGATGCCGATCAGCAGGATCACGCCGATCAGCGCGATGATGCTGAACTCCGTGCCCGAGGCGAGCAGCGCCAGCAGCGCGCCCACGCCGGCCGACGGCAGCGTGGACAGGATCGTGATCGGGTGCACATAGCTTTCGTACAGCACGCCCAGCACGATATAGATCGTGATCAGGGCGGCCAGGATCAGGATGGGCTGGCTCTTGAGCGAATCCTGGAACGCCTTGGCGCCGCCCTGGAAGTTCGCCTGCAGGGTCTCGGGCGCGCCGATGCGCGCCACCTCCCGCTGCACCATCTCGGTGGCCTGCGACAGCGACACCCCCGGTGCCAGGTTGAACGAGATGGTGGCCGCGGCGAACTGGCCCTGGTGGCTCACGCCCAGCGGCGTGCTGGTCGGCACCACGCGGGCGAAGGCCGACAGCGGCACGCGGTTGCCCGCGCCGGTCACCACGTAGATGTCCTTCAGCGCATGCGGGCCCTGCAGGTACTCCTCGCTCAGCTCCATCACCACGCGGTACTGGTTCAGCGGGTGGTAGATCGTGGAGACCAGCCGCTGCCCGAACGCGTCGTTGAGCACGGCATCCACCTGCTGCATGGTCACGCCCAGCCGCGAAGCGGTATCGCGGTCCACGATCACCGAGGTCTGCAGGCCCTTGTCGTTCGTGTCGGTATCGACATCCTCCAGCCCCTTCAGATTGGCCAGCGCGTTGCGTACCTTGGGCTCCCACTCGCGCAGCACCTCCAGGTCGTCCGACTGCAGCGTGAACTGGAATTCCGAGCTGCTCTGGCGGCCGCCGATGCGGATGTCCTGCACCGGCATCAGGAACAGCCGCGCGCCCGGTTCCTTGGCCAGCGCGATGCGCAGGCGCGCGATCACGACATCGGCGCTCTCCTTGCGCTCCGCCAGCGGCTTGAGCGTGACGAACATCTGGCCGGTATTGCGCTGGGAGCCGCCGGTAAAGCCGGTGACGTTGACCACCGCGGGATCGGCCTGGACGATCTTGACGAAGCTGTCGAGCTTGCCGCGCATCGCCTGGAACGAGGTGGCCTGGTCGGCGCGGATGAAGCCGATCAGCCGCCCGGTGTCCTGCTGCGGGAAGAAGCCCTTGGGCACGATGATGTAGAGCCACACATTGAGCGCCACCGTGGCCAGCAGGATCGCCCACACCCACTTGCCGTGGCGCAGCGCGAACGACAGCGAGCGGGCATAGCGGTCGCGCATGCCGTCGAACACGCGCTCGCTGGCCAGATACCAGCGGCCGCGCTTTTCCTCGTGCGGCGCGCGCAGCAGGCGCGCGCACATCATCGGCGTGGTGGTCAGCGAGACCACCAGCGACACCAGGATGGCCACCGACAGCGTGATCGCGAACTCCTGGAACAGCCGGCCCACGATGCCGCCCATCAGCAGCAGGGGAATGAAGACCGCGATCAGCGACAGGCTCATCGAGATCACCGTGAAGCCGACCTCGCGCGCGCCGCGCAGCGCCGCCTGCACCGGCCGCATGCCGGCCTCGATATGGCGGGCGATGTTCTCCAGCACCACGATGGCATCGTCCACCACGAAGCCGGTGGCGATCGTCAGCGCCATCAGCGACAGGTTGTTCAGCGAGAAGCCGGCCAGGTACATCACCGTGAAGGTGCCGATCAGCGATACCGGCACCGCCACCGCGGGAATGATCGTTGCCCGCACATTGCGCAGGAACAGGAACACCACCATGATCACCAGCGCCACCGAGATCAGCAGCGTGTGCTCGACCTCGCGCAGCGACGCGCGGATGGTGGGCGTGCGGTCCATCATCACGTCCATCGAGATGGCCGCGGGAATCATCTGGCGCAGCGTGGGCAGCATCTCGTTGACGCGGTCCACCGTCTCGATGATGTTGGCGCCCGGCGAGCGGTTCAGCACCAGCAGCACCGAGGGTTTGCCGTTGGCCGAGCCGGCGTTGCGCACGTCCTGCACGGAGTCGGTCACCGTGGCGACGTCCGACAGGCGCACCGGCACCGGCAGCGAGTTCGGCCCGATGGCGCCGTTGCCGACGCCCGTCGCGCCGGTGGTGATGGTGGTGGTGCTGCCGCCGGTGGTCAGCGTGGTGGTGGTCACGCCGTTGACGGTGCGCGTGCTGACGTTGCCGCCGGAGGTGGCATTGGCCGTGCTGGCGATCAGCGCCCCGGCCGAGGTCGACGAATAGGTGCCCGGCGCCGCATAGCGGATGATCAGCGGCATGTAGTCCGACGCCTTCATCGCCTGGTCGTTGGCGTAGACCTGCCAGTTGCTGGTGTCGTTCTCCAGCGAGCCGAGCGGCCGGTTGGCGTTGGTGGCGCTGATGGTGTTGCGCACGTCCGCCAGCGAGATGCCGTACTTGTTCAGCGCGGTGGGGTTCAGCGACACGCGCACGGCCGGCAGCGAGGCGCCGCCGATGGTGACCTGGCCCACGCCCTCCACCTGCGACAGCTTCTGCGCGAGGATGGTCGAGGCCGCGTCGTAGAGCTGGCCGCGCGTCATGGTGGGCGAGGTCAGCGCCAGGATCATGATCGGCGCATCGGCCGGGTTGACCTTGCGATAGGTCGGGTTGCCCGGCAGGCTGCTGGGCAGCGTCGAGCGCGAGGCGTTGATGGCGGCCTGCACGTCGCGCGCGGCGCCGTCGATGTCGCGCGACAGGTCGAACTGCAGCGTGACCCGCGTCGAGCCGAGCGAGCTGCTGGAGGTGATCTCGGTGACGCCGGCGATGGTGCCCAGCGCGCGCTCCAGCGGCGTAGCCACCGTGGCAGCCATGGTCTCCGGGCTCGCGCCGGGCAGCGAGGCCGAGACCGAGATGGTCGGATAGTCGACCTGCGGCAGCGGCGACACCGGCAGCATGCGCAGCGCGGCCAGCCCCGCCAGCAGGATGCCCAGCGTCAGCAGCGCGGTCGCGACCGGCCGGTGGATGAACGCGGCGGACAGGTTCATCATCGGCGCGCCACCGGATTGCCGTCGCGGTCCAGCGGCTCATCGCGCGGGTCCGCGTCGGGATTGCCGAAACGGCGGCGCCGCCAGCCCTTGATGCGCGTCGCGGTGCGGTCGAACGCCAGATAGATCACCGGCGTGGTGAACAGCGTCAGCACCTGGCTGACCAGCAGCCCGCCCACCATGGTGATGCCCAGCGGCCGGCGCAGCTCGGAGCCGATGCCGGTGCCCAGCATCATCGGCAGCGCTGCCAGCAGCGCCGCCATGGTCGTCATCAGGATCGGGCGGAAGCGCAGCAGGCAGGCCTGGAAGATCGCCTCGCGCGGCGTCATGCCGCCCTCGCGCTCGGCCTCCAGCGCGAAGTCGATCATCATGATGGCGTTCTTCTTGACGATGCCGATGAGCAGGATGATGCCGATGATGGCGATGATCCCCAGGTCGTGGCCCGCCAGCAGCAGCGCCAGCAGCGCGCCCACGCCGGCCGAGGGCAGGGTGGACAGGATCGTCACCGGATGGATGGTGCTCTCGTACAGCACGCCCAGCACGATATACATCGTGACCACCGCCGCCAGGATCAGCCACAGCGTATTGGACAGCGACGCGCGGAACGCCAGCGCCGCGCCCTGGAAGGTGGTCTGCATCGAGATCGGCAGGCCGAGTTCGTCTTCCACCTGGGTGATCTTGTCCACGGCGTGGCCCAGCGCCACGCCCGGCGCGAGATTGAACGAGATGGTGGCGGCCGGGAACTGCCCCTGGTGGTTGATGACCAGCGGGCCGGTGCGCTCGCTGATGCGCGCGAACGCCCCCAGCGGCACCTGCCCGCCGGAGGACGATGGCAGCCGCAGCTCGGCCAGCGATTGCGGCCCGTCGCGGAATTCCGGCATGGCCTCGAGCACCACGCGGTACTGGCTGGCCTGCGTGAAGATCGTCGACACAAGCCGCTGGCCGAAGGCGCTGTACAGCGCGCTGTCGATCACGGCGGTGGTGATGCCGAAGCGCGCGGCCGCGTCGCGGTCGATGTCGACGTAGGCGCGCAGCCCGTTGTTCTGCTGGTCGCTGGCCACGTCGCGCAGTTCGGGCTCCTGGCGCAGGCGCTCCACCAGGCGCGGCACCCAGGTGGCCAGCGTGTTCGGATCGGGGTCCTCCACCGTGAACTGGTACTGCGTGCGCGAGACGCGGTCCTCGATGGTCAGGTCCTGCACCGGCTGCGTGTACAGCGAAATGCCGCCCACCTTGCGCACCGCTTCCTGCAGGCGCAGCGTGACGGTCTCGATGTCGTCGCGCTCGCCCTTGGGCTTGAGATTGATCAGCATGCGGCCCGCGTTCAGCGTGGTGTTGGAGCCGTCCACGCCGATGAACGACGACACGCTCTGCACCGCCGGGTCCTCCAGCACGGCTTCCGCCGCCGCCCGCTGCTTGGCCGCCATCGCGGTAAAGGAGGTACTCTGCGCCGCTTCGGTGATGCCCTGCACGACGCCGGTGTCCTGCACCGGGAAGAAGCCCTTGGGAATCGCCAGGTAGAGCAGCACCGTCAGCACCAGCGTGCCGATCGCCACCAGCAGCGTGGCGGTCTGCCGCGCCAGCACCCAGTTCAGCGCGCGGCCGTAGCGTTCGATCACGTTGTCGAAGAAGCGGCCCGTGGCCCGGTGAAAGCGCGGCAGCTCCTCCTCGGGTACATGGCGCAGCAGGCGCGCGCACATCATCGGCGTGAGCGTGAGCGAGACCACGGCCGAGATCAGGATGGAGACGGCCAGCGTCACCGCGAATTCGCGGAAGAGGCGCCCCACCACGTCGCCCATGAACAGCAGCGGGATCAGCACTGCCACCAGCGAGAACGTCAGCGAGATGATGGTGAAGCCGATCTGCTTGGAGCCCTTGAGCGCCGCCGCCATCGGAGTATCGCCCTTCTCGATGTAGCGCATGATGTTCTCGATCATCACGATGGCGTCGTCCACGACGAAGCCGGTCGCGATGGTCAGCGCCATCAGCGTCAGGTTGTTGATCGAGAAGCCGGCCAGGTACATCACGCCGAAGGTGCCCACCAGCGACAGCGGCACCGCCACGCCGGGAATGATGGTGGCGGGCACGTTGCGCAGGAACAGGAAGATCACCATCACGACCAGTGCGATGGCCAGGAACAGTTCGAACTGCACGTCGTGCACCGAGGCGCGGATGGTGGTGGTGCGGTCGGTCAGCACCTGCACCTCGACCGAGGCCGGCAGCGAGGCCTGCAGCTGCGGCAGCAGCGCCTTGATGCGGTCCACCACGGCGATCACGTTGGCGCCAGGCTGGCGCTGGATATTGAGCACGATGGCCGGCTTGGCGTTGGCCCAGGCGGCCAGCCGGGCGTTCTCCGGGCCGTCGACGATGGTGGCCACGTCGGTGATGCGGATCGGCGCGCCGTTCTGGTAGCCGATGATGATCTGGCGGTATTCGTCGGCCGACTTGAGCTGGTCGTTGGCGTCGATGGTGGACGCGCGCGCGGGCCCGTCGAAGCTGCCCTTGGCGCCGTTGACGTTGGCGCTGCCGATCGCCGTGCGCAGGTCGTCGATGGACATGCCCAGCGCGGCGAGGGCGGCCGGATTGGCCTGGATGCGCACCGCGGGGCGCTGCCCGCCGCTGAGCGTGACCAGCCCCACGCCCTGGATCTGCGAAATTTTCTGCGCGACGCGGGTGTCCACCATGTCCTGCAGCTTGGGCAGCGGCAGGGTGTCGGAGGTCATGGCCAGCGTCAGGATCGGGGCGTCGGCCGGATTGACCTTGCTGTAGACCGGCGGCATCGGCAGGTCGGACGGCAGCAGGTTGCTGCCGGCATTGATGGCCGCCTGCACCTCCTGCTCGGCCACGTCGAGCGGCAGCGTCAGCTCGAACTGCAGCGTGATCACCGAGGCCCCGCCCGACGAGGACGAGGACATCTGCTTGAGCCCCGGCATCTGGCCGAACTGCCGCTCCAGCGGCGCGGTGACCGCGGAGGTCATCACGTCGGGGCTGGCGCCCGGGTACAGCGTGGTGACCTGGATGGTCGGATAGTCGACCTCGGGCAGCGCCGACAGCGGCAGCAGCCGGTACGCCACCAGGCCGGACAGCAGGATGGCCAGCATCAGCAGCGCGGTGGCGACCGGCCGCTCGATGAAAAGGCGTGATGGGTTCATGGCGAATCCTTACTGCGCGCCCTGGCGTGCGCCCGCCGCCGCCGGGGCGCTGGCCCCCACTGCAGGCGCACTGGCCGCTGCTGGCGCGGACGCGCCGTCGCGGCGGCGACCGCGGGCGCGGGGCTGGCTGGCCGGCTGCACCGCGGCTTCGCGCGCGGCCGGATCGACGGCCTCCACGGTCATGCCTTCCTTCAGGCGGTCGGCGCCGTCCACCACCACGCGCTGGCCGGGCTGCAGCCCCCGCAGCACGGCGGTGCGTTCGCCATCGCTCGGCCCCAGCGCCACCACTTGCACCTTGACCTTGTTGTTCGCGTCGACCACATAGACGAAGGTGCCCTGCTGTCCGCGCTGGATCGACGCCACCGGAATCACCGTGGCGTCCGCCAGCGTATCGACGCGCATGCGCACGTTGACGAACTGGTTGGGGAACAGCATGCCGTCGTCGTTCCGGAAGACGGCCTTGAGCTTGACGGTGCCGGTGGTGGTGTCGATCTGGTTGTCGGTCGTCAGCAGCGTGCCGTCGGCCAGCTTGTTGCGGGCCTGGCGGTCCCAGGCCTGCACGGTCAGCTTGTCCCCCGCGTTCAGCTTGCGCAGCACGCCGGGCAGGTTGTCCTCGGGAATGGTGAACAGCACGGCGATGGGCGCGACCTGGGTGATCAGCGCGATCCCGTTGGTGTCGCTGGTGCCCACGATGTTGCCGGGGTCCACCTGGCGCAGGCCGATGCGGCCGGACACGGGCGCCTTGATGCGGGTGTAGCCCACCTGCAGCCGGGCCGCATCGACGTTGGCCTGGTCGGTCTTGACCACGCCCTCGTACTGGCGCACCAGCGCGTCCTGGGTGTCCACCTCCTGCTTGGAGATCGAGTCCTGGGCCAGCAGGGTGCGGTAGCGCTGCTGGTCGATACGCGCGTTCTGCAGCAGCGCCTGGTCGCGGGCGAGCTGCCCCAGCGCCTGGTCCAGCGCGGCCTGGAACGGGCGCGGGTCGATCTCGGCCAGCACGTCGCCGGCCTTGACCATCTGGCCCTCCTGGAACAGCACCTTCTGCAGCGGACCGGAGACCTGTGCCCGCACGGTCACGTTGGACACCGGCGTGACGTTGCCCAGGCCGTTGAGCACGACGTCCATGTCGCGCTGGGCCACCGTGCTGACCACCACCGGCGCGCTCGGTGCGCCGAAGCCGCCGGGGCCGCCGGGCCGGCCCGGACCGGCGGGGATGCGGCTGCCGGGCGCCGCGCCCGGCGCGGGCGGCGCCTGGCGCTGGCTGTACCAGTACCACGCGCCGCCGGCCAGCAGCAGGACCACGGCCGCCACGATCCACCTGCGCCGCGTCATCCGGCGCGGCCTTGCCGTGCCGGGCGAGCGCTGCGGCTCGCGGCCTGCTGATGCGTTGACCTGCTGATGATCGTCGGGGTGGGTCATTTACCGGAATCCTGGGCGACGCGTGGCGACGCGTATGCGGGTTGGTCGGAAGCGGGAAGCACAGAAGTATGCCGCAATGACGCTTCAGTCCTTTCCGCTCAGGGGCGGTCGGGGGCTGGGGCGGGGCGGCCGTCGCGCTGTGCCAGCGACAGGCGCAAGGATAAAGCGCGGGGCGGGGCGCCTTGGTGTCGGTCAGTCGCGGCTTGATTACAGCGCGTTACGAGCGCCGCGCATGTAACTTGCGGAAACATAAAAGCCGGCAATACGAGTGACATGGCTGATTATCATTCGGCTATGCGAACCAATCAGCCCACCCAGATCCTGGTCGTCGACGACGACCCCGACTTGCGCGACCTGCTGCGCGAATACCTCACCAGCCAGGGCTTCGCGGTGTCCGTGCTGCACGATGGCGATGGCCTGCAGGCGCGCCTGGAGCGCGAGCGCCCCGCGCTGATCGTGCTGGACCTGATGATGCCCAAGGTCGACGGCCTGACCGCGCTGCGCAAGCTGCGCGCCCGCAACGACGATATCCCGGTGATCCTGCTGACCGCGCGCAGCGACGAGATCGACCGCATCGTCGGCCTGGAGATCGGCGCCGACGACTATCTCGGCAAGCCGTTCTCGCCGCGCGAGCTGCTGGCGCGCATCAATGCCGTGCTGCGCCGCAAGCTGGCCCGGCCCGCCGCCGCGCCCGAGGACCGCGACTGCGCGAGCTTCGGGCCCTTCCGCGTCGATTTCCGCCAGCGCACGCTGGTGCGCTCGGGCCAGTCGCTGTCGATCAGCGACACCGAGTTCGCGCTGCTCAAGCTGCTGCTGATGCATCCGCTCGAAGTGCTCACGCGCGAGCGCATCGTCGAGCTGATGTACGGCGCGGCCAGCGGCGTCAGCGACCGCGGCATCGACGTGCAGATCTGGCGCCTGCGCCGCCTGCTCGACGAGGACGCCCAGCGGCCGCGCTACATCCAGACCGTGCGGGGGCGCGGCTACACCTTTGTGCCCGACGAGGCCAGCGAAGTCCCGCAATGAAGCTACGTATCGATACCCTGTTCGGCCGCATCGCGCTGCTGATCGCGGCGGTGCTGGTGATCAGCCATTTCTCGTGGCTGGCCATCCTGCGCATGGACCGGCGCGAGCAGCGGATCGACTATTCGGTGGAGCAGATGCTGTTCCAGCTGGACAGCATCCAGCGCGCGCTGGATGCGAAGCCGCCGGTGGCGCTGCCCAGCCTGGTGGAGGTGGCCGGCGAGGCCACGGCCGAGGAGCATGCGCGCGCGCCGACCGAGCGCTCGCGCCGGCTGGTGGAGCGTTTCTCCAGGCGGTTGCCCGAAGGCACCCAGGTGCGCATCGAGGACGAAAGCACGCCGCGCATCTGGATCAAGCTGCCGAACCGGGCGGACTGGATCGCGATGCCGATCCTGTGGGTGCACAACCCGCCGACGGATAACCGGCTGGTGCCCGGCGCGATGCTGGTGGTCGGCATCGCCATCGTGTTCGCGCTGCTGATCGTCTGGCAGATCCAGCGGCCGGTGCGCGACATGGCCGCGGCGGCGCAGCAGCTCTCGCGCCAGCAGCCGGTGCAGCCGCTGCGCGAGCGGGGGCCGCGCGAGCTGCGGCAGCTGGTGGAGCGCTTCAACGGCATGGTGGCGGACCTGGCGCGTATCGACCAGGAGCGCAACACCATGCTGGCCGGAATCGCGCACGATCTGAAGACGCCGCTGGCGCGGCTGCGCCTGCGCGCCGAAATGCTGGCGGATCCCAAGGCCGCGGCGGGCGTGACGCGCGATGTGGAATCGATGTCCGCCATCGTCGAGCAGTTCCTCAGCTTCGCCCAGACCGCCGCGCCCGTGGCGCGGCCGGTGCCGGTGGACCGGCGCATGCACGAACTGGCGGCGTCGCTGGCCGAGCAGGAGCGGCCCGTGACGCTGTCGCTGGCGGCCGGCGACGGCTTCCGGATCATCGCCACGCAGCTGGACCGGATCATCGGCAATCTGGTCGACAACGCCTTCCACTACGGCGCGCCGCCGGTGCGCATCGCCACCGCGCGCATGCCCGACGGCTGGCACCTGACCGTGGAGGACGCCGGCCCCGGCATTCCCGAAGACGCGATGGAAAAGGTCACGCTGCCGTTCGTGCGGCTGGACCCGGCGCGCGGCGGCAATGCGCACTCGGGGCTGGGGCTGTCGATCGTGGAGCGGCTGGTGCGCCAGGCGGGCGGGCGGCTGATCCTGTCGAACCGGCCGGAGGGCGGCTTGCGGGCGGAGATGGTGTTTCCGTTCAGCGCCGTGCCGCCCGTCGCGGCGGGGGTGCCGGCGACAGAGACGGCCTGACCCGGCAACGGCACGGCAAAAGAAGGCGCTTTACTGCGCCTTCTTTTTTTCGCCGATGCGGCTTTCCTTGCCGGCCAGCAGCTTGGCGATGTTCTGGCGGTGGCGCACGATCAGCAGCGCGCTGATCACCGTGATGGCGGCGGCGATCACGTCGGCGCGGAACATCAGCACGTAGAAGAACGGCGCGAACAGCGCCGACACCAGCGCGGCCAGCGACGAGTAGCGGAAGAACACGGCGATGATGATCCACGTCGCCAGCGTGCCCAGGCCCAGGATGGGATGGATCGCGAACAGGATGCCGGCCGCGGTGGCCACGCCCTTGCCGCCCGCGAAGCGGAAGAACACCGGGAACAAGTGGCCGAGGAAAACGGCGGCGGTCACCAGCGCGATGCCGGTGTCGTCGATGCCGTAGGCCGGCCCGAAGCGCTGCGCCAGCCAGACCGCCAGCCAGCCCTTGAGGCCGTCGCCGAGCAGCGTGAGGATCGCGGCCTTCTTGTTGCCCGTGCGCAGGACATTGGTCGCGCCCGGATTGCCGGAGCCGTACGAATGCGGATCGGGCAGGCCCATGGCCTTGCTGACCACCACCGCGAAAGAAATGGATCCGATCAGATAAGCGATCAGCGCGAAAAGCAGATTTGCCATGTGGGATAGGGGGTTTGGAGGCTGGCCGCGATTGTAGCGCGCCAGCCGGGCTGCCACGGCCTCGCCGCCTCCGCATCTTTCCGGATGGCGCGCGGTGCGCTCATTCGGCCAGCGCGCATTCGACCGGCTTCGCGCCGAGCAGCGCGGTGAGCACCGCCGGCGCGATGCTCACCAGGAAGCCGCGCCGGCCGCCGTTGATATAGATGCGCTCCAGCGCCAGCACGCTCGCCTCGACGTACACCGGCATGCGCTTGCGCGTGCCGAACGGCGAGGTGCCGCCGACCAGGTAGCCGCTGTGGCGCTGCGCGACCTCGGGCTTGCACGGCTGCACGCTCTTGCAGCCGATCTGCCGCGCCAGGTTCTTGGTGGAGACGGTGCGGTCGCCGTGCATCAGCACGATGCAGGGCTGCGCCTTGTCGTCCTCCATCACGAGCGTCTTGACCACATGATGCTCGTCGACTCCGAGCTGGCGTGCCGACTCGCCGGTGCCGCCGTGCTCCACGTAGTCGTAGGGGTGCTCGCCGAAGGCGATGCCGTGCTTGCGCAGCATCTGCGTGGCCTGGGTCTCCGAGACGTGTCTGGACTTGCTCATCGTGATTCGTAATCGGCCGCGCGCCTTCAGCCGCGCGGATGGTGTTGCTGGTGAAGGACGCGCAGCCGTTCGCGCGCCACATGGGTATAGATCTGCGTGGTCGAGATATCCGCGTGCCCCAGCAGCATCTGCACCACGCGCAGGTCCGCGCCGTGGTTCAGCAGATGCGTCGCGAACGCGTGGCGCAACGTATGGGGCGACAGGGGGGCATGGATGTCGGCTGCCTTCGCATAGCGCTTGATCAGATACCAGAAGGCCTGGCGCGTCATGCCCTCGCCGCGCTGCGTGACGAACAGCGCGTCGCTGGAGCGCCGGGCGAGCAGGGCGGGACGGCCCGTGGCGAGGTAGCGGCGCAGCCAGTCGCCGGCCTCGGCGCCGAACGGCACCAGCCGCTCCTTGTTGCCCTTGCCGCCCACCACGCGGGCCACGCCCTCGTTCAGGCCGATCTCCACGGTCTTCATCTGCGTGAGTTCGGACACGCGCAGCCCGCTCGCATACATCAGCTCGATCATGGTGCGGTCGCGCAGCCCCAGCGGCGTGTCGGTGTCCGGCGCGGCCAGCAATGCCTCGACCTGGGCTTCGGACAGCGTCTTCGGAAAGCGCGGCGGCTGCTTGGCCGGCCGCATCAGCAGGCACGGATCGGCGCTGATCAGGTGCTCGCGCAGCGCCCAGCGGAAAAAGCGCCGGAACACCGCGAGGCGCCGGTTGGCCGACGAGGCGCGGGTGTCATGGTGGCGCTGCGCGAAGTAGCCGGACAGCGCGCCGTCGTCGGCCTCGAGCAGCGCCATGGCGCGCTCGGCGTGCAGCCAGCGGGCCAGCAGCGTCAGGTCGCGGCGATAGGCGTCGATGGTATTGCGCGAGAGCCCGTCCTCCAGCCACAGCGCATCGCAGAAGCGGTCGACCAGGGCCAGGTCCACGGCGGGCGCGGTATCGGGCTCGACGGTGTCGAGAGCCGCCGTCATATCAGCATCGCTCCTTCGTGGCGCAGCAGCCAGCGCTTCACGTCGAGATGGAAGCCGTCCTCGCCATGGTGGGCGAAGCCGCCGATGCCCTTGGCCCCGACCACGCGATGGCACGGGATGACCAGCGGAAAACAGTTGTCGCCGCAGGCTTGCCCCACCGCGCGCGGCGTGCCGCCCGCGATCGTCGCCAGCGTGCCATAGGTCGCCATGGCGCCGCGCGGCACCGCGCGGATGGCGTCCCACACCCGGCGCTGGAAGGCGGTGCCGGCGCTGGCCAGCGGCACGTCGAGCGGGGCGTCGGGGTCGGCGTAGTAGGCGTCGAGCCGGTCCGCCAGCAGCCGTGCCACGGGCGTGGCGGGCGCGATCAACGCGTACCGCTCGGGCAGGTAGACGATGGCGCGGATCGCCTCGCCCGCGGTGCGCACGCCGACCCGGCCGAAGGGCGCGGCGAGAATGGCGTCGTAGTGGGAGTCCATGGCGGGTTGGCCGTGCGGGAAGGCGGCGAAATGCGGGAAATAGCGAATTCTAGTGCTTTCGCCCGGCGGCGGAAAAGCAAAGGGCCCCAAGCGGGGCCCCTGCGGTGTATTGCGCGGCGGCGGCGCCGCCGCGCGGACGCCTTACTGTTCGAGCTTGATGTTCTGCACCTTGACCAGGTTGCGCATCTTGTCGAATTCCTTCTTGATCTCGGCGGCGTGCTCCGCGGGCGAATTGCCCGACGGCTCGGCGCCGGCGGCGAGCAGGCGCTCGCGGAAGCCCTTGTCCTGCAGCGCCTTGACGGCGGCATCGTTCAGCTTCTTGATGATGTCGTCCGGCGTGCCGGCGGGCGCGACCAGGCCGTACCAGGCCGGATCGTTGGGCTCCTTCAGGCCCATCTCGCCGAAGGTGGGCACGTTGGGCAGCGACTCCAGGCGCTTGTCGGCCGCCACCACGATCGGACGCAGCTTGCCGGCCTTGATGTGCGGCATCGACGAGGGCAGGTTGTCCACCATGATCGGCACCTGGCCGGCCAGCACGTCGTTCAGCGCCGGGCCCGCGCCGCGGTAGGGGATATGGACCATGAAGGTCTTGGTCGAGACCTTGAACTGCTCGCCCAGCATATGGCCGAAGCCGCAGGTGCCCGACGACGCGTAGGAATACTTGCCCGGATTGGCCTTCAGCGTGGCGAGGAACTCCTTGTAGTCCTTGGCCGGGAAGTTCGGGTTCACCGCGATCACGTTGGCGACGTTGGCCAGGTTCGTGATGGGCTTGAAGTCCTTGATCGGGTCGTACGACAGCTTGGGGTTGCAGGCCGGGTTCACCGCCATCGTCGACACGGTCGAGATGCCGATGGTGTAGCCGTCGGGCGCCGACTTGGCGATGGCGTCCGCGCCGATCGAGCCGCCCCCGCCGGCGCGGTTTTCCACCACGACGGGCTGGCCCAGGATGCGGCTCATCTGGTCGGCCGCGCCGCGGCCCACGATATCGGTGGTGCCGCCCGGGGCGAACGGGATGATCAGCTTGATGGGCTTGGTGGGGTAGCTCTGCGCCTGGGCGAAGGACGCCGCGGCGGCCAGGCTCAGGGCCAGTGCGATTTTGCTTTTCTGCATGAGATCGTGTCTCCGGTCGGGAAACCGGGCGGGATGGTCCGCCCTGGATTGGAATGCCGGGTGCCACGCGGATGGCGCGGCGCCCGGCGGCGATAGCTTAACCGCCCAGCAGTCCGCGCTTGAGGTCGCGGTCCACCGGCCGGTCGCCCAGGAAGATGCGCAGCACCGCCTGGTAGAAGTCCTCGCCCGGGATCGGGCGGCCGCGCGGGGTGCCGTTGATCGCGATCACGGTGCCGCTGTCGGGCGAATAGTCGAAATTGATCACGTCGCCCTTGCGGGCGGTGCCGACCTGGTTCATTGCCTGTTCGAGCTGCGCCATGCGATCGGCGAATTTTTCCAGCTGGACGTCGGTATGGTTCTCGCGCATGCCTTCGTTCAGCGCCTTGACGAAGGTGTCGGCTTCCACCTCGCGCAGCGGCCGGATCTGCAGGCGCTTGGGCCCCTTGGCGCCCAGCACCACGGCCGCGTTGCGGACCTTTTCCGGCAGATACAGCGCCGCCACGTAGCCCTTGACGATAAACACCGTGCGCAGGCCCACGCCATTGAGCTGCAGTTCCTTGCCGGCCACGCGGGTGGCCTCGTCGATGCGCAGGCCCTCGATTTCCGCGGCGCCGGCCCCGGAGGCCGGCATGCCGAGCACCAGGGCCGCGCCACAGGCGGCCAGGATCGGGCGGAAGCGGCGCGTGGCGGACGCGAAAAACGCGCTCGCGGGGCGGTGAATACGGCGGGGCTGCATGGTCAGGCGATACATCGGCGGACGGATGGAACGTGCCATGTTGTGCGATTTCTGAAACAATACCAATCCGTATCTGCCCTAGGGCGCACACCGTGGCGTGTCGGCACGGTGCCATCGCGGCCCCGCCGGACCGCCGCCATAACAATAAAAGACAATGTCGCCTGCCCTTCTGATGGTGCCGGACTTCAGCCTGATCCTGATCGGCTGGCTGCTCGTGCGCTATACCCCGTTCGACCGCGCGTTCTGGTCCGGCATCGAGCGCCTCGTCTACTTCGTGCTGTTTCCCGCGCTGCTGGTGCAGGCCACCAACAGCGCCGCCTTCGATTTCTCCACCACCTCCACCATGCTCGGCTTGGCCGTGCTGACCACGCTGTTCGGCATGGCGGCCGGCTACGCGGTCAAATGGGTGCTGCGGCCGGACCCCATCGACTTCGCCTCCGGCCTGCAAACGGCCTATCGCTTCAACTCCTATATCGCGCTGGCGCTGGCGGCGCGCCTGGGCGGCGGCGAGGGGCTGGCGATGATGGCGGTGATCGTCGGCGTGGTGGTGCCGATGTGCAATGTGGCCGCGGTGTGGGCGCTGGCCCGTCACGGCGAGGCGCGGCTGTGGCGCGAGCTGGCGCGCAATCCGCTGATCCTGGCCACCGCGGGCGGGCTGGTGACCAATCTGCTGGGCCTGCATCCGCCCGAGGTGGTGGGCATGATCCTGGGCCGGCTGGGCTCGGCCTCGACGGCGCTGGGACTGATGACCGTGGGCGCCGGCCTGCAGATGAGCGGCGCCGTCGGTACCGTCGGGCCGGTGGCCTGGTGGACGGGCGTCAAGCTGCTGGCCATGCCGGCTTTCGCGTGGGCGGTGGGCCGCAACCTGCCGCTGTCGAGCCTGCAACTGCAGATCGCCGTGCTGTACGCCTCGATGCCGACCGCGTCGAGCGCCTATATCCTCGCGGTGCGCATGGGCGGCAATGGCCCGATGGTGGCCGCGGCCATCTCGGTGATGACCATCCTGGCCGTGCTCACCGCGCCGCTGTGGCTGGCGCTGGTGAGCTGAGGCGGCTCAGGGCCCATTCACGCCCCTGCCTGCTGCGCCAGCGCCCATTCGATGTGTTCGCGCACCAGCGGGCTGGCATCGGCCAGACGCGCGGCGAGCGCCGCGCGCATGCGCTGCGCGAGGGCGGGGTCGGTGGCCGCGCGCAGGCCGTTGCCCAGTCCCACCGCCAGATTGCGCAGCCAGCGTTCATGGCCGATCCGCCGGATCGGGCTGCCTTCGAGGCGGCGGTTGAATTCGTCCTCGCTCCACAGGAACAGCTCCACCATGTCCGGCGCGTCGAAGCCGTTGCGCACGTCGAAGTCCGGCAGCGTGGCGCGATGGGCGAACTTGTTCCACGGGCACGCGAGCTGGCAGTCGTCGCAGCCGTAGACGCGGTTGCCCATCGGCGCGCGCAGCGCCTCGGGAATGGCGCCCTTGTGCTCGATGGTCAGGTACGAGATGCAGCGGCGCGCATCGAGTTGGTAGGGGGCAAGGATGGCCTGGGTGGGACAGACGTCGATGCAGCGATGGCAGCTGCCGCAATGCGCCTCGCCCGGCGGGTCCGGCGGGAAGGGAACATCGACCAGGATCTCGCCGAGAAAGAACATCGAGCCGCCGTCGCGGTCCAGCAGCAGCGTGTGTTTGCCGCGCCAGCCGAGGCCGCCCTGGGCCGCCAGCGCGACCTCCATCACCGGCGCGGAATCGGTGAACACGCGATAGCCGAAGGGCCCGATGGCCGCCTCGATGCGGGCCGCCAGCTGCTGCAGGCGGTTGCGCAATACCTTGTGATAGTCGCGGCCGCGGGCGTACAGGGAGATGTTCGCGGTGCCGGCATCGTCGAGCCGCGCCAGTTCGCGCTGGCGCCATCCGGGGGCGTCGGCGCCCGGCACGTAGGGCATGCGGGCGACGATCGCGCGCACGGTGCCGGGCACGAGTTCCGCGGGCCGCGCGCGTTTCAGCCCATGGTTCGCCATATAATCCATGTCGCCGTGATAGCCCTGCGCGAGCCATCGCTGCAGCCCGGCCTCCGCATGGCTGAGGTCCACATCGGCGATACGCACCGAGTCGAAGCCCAGCTCGCTGCCCCAGGCGCGAATCTCGCGCACCAGCGCCGGCAGGTCCGCCGGCGCCCCGCGGTTCGGTGCGGGGTCGGGTCCGGAATCCGGATGGGTGCGGGATATCGGGGCCGCGGCGCAAGCCGCGCCCGCCGCCTGTGCTGCTCGGTCGATCATCCCTGAATTGTACGCAATGCCCCTGCTCGAAGAACGCACACTGACGCTCGCCGACGAAGCCGCCACTGGCCGGCTCGGCGCGGCCCTGGCCGCGGCCGTCGCCGCGCTGCCGCCGCGCACCGTGCATCTGCAGCTCTCGGGCGATCTCGGCGCGGGCAAGACCACGCTGTCGCGCACCGTCCTGCGCGCGCTCGGCCATGCAGGCAAGGTCCGCAGCCCGACCTACACGTTGTGCGAGCCCTACGAGGTCGCGCGTGCCGATGGTTCGCCGCTGACGGTCTATCACTTCGATCTCTATCGCTTCGCCGATCCCGAGGAATGGATCGACGCGGGTTTTCGCGACTGCTTCGCCGAGCCGGCCCTCAATCTGGTCGAGTGGCCCGAGAAGGCCGGCGCCCTGCTTGGGGAACCCGATCTCCACCTGTTGCTCCAATCGGACACCGACCCGGCCGACGACGCCGGACAGCGGCGTATCGCCACGCTGCGCGCCTATACTCCAACCGGACTCCATCTGCTACACGCATGCTGATCAAGCGCCTAGCCACCGACCGCCCCGACGAACAGCGCCACGCGCAGCGCAAGCTGGCGGCCCGCCGCAAATGGATGGCGCAATGCCTGAAGGCCGGGGCGGGCACCGTGGTGCTGACGCTGGCCGGCCCGCAGCTCGCGGCCGGCGCCGGCATCGTCGCGGTACGCGTCTGGCCCGCCGAGGACTACACGCGGGTCACCATCGAGTCCGACACGCAGCTCGCCGCCATCCACCAGATCGTGCGCAATCCAGACCGGCTGGTGGTCGATATCGATGGTCTGGACCTGTCGGCCACGCTGCGCGAGCTGGTGGCCAAGATCACCCCCAACGATCCCTATATCCAGAGCGTGCGCGTGGGCCAGAACCGGCCGCGCGTGGTCCGTCTGGTGTTCGACCTGAAGGAAGACGTCGCGCCGCAGGTCTTTACGCTCAAGCCGATCGGCGACTACCGCAACCGGCTGGTGTTCGACCTGTACCCGGTCAATCCGCCCGATCCCCTGTGGAAGCTGGTGCGCGATACCGAGGAAAAGCAGTTGCGCTTCGCCGCCGCGCCGCCCGCCGAGGGCGCCGACGGTGTCGCGGGCGCGCCCGCCAGCAACGAGGAAGACTTGATCGGCGCGATCGTGCGCAAGCTCGACAGCCAGGGCACGCTGCCCCCGGGCACGCCGACCCCGGGCGCGCCGCCGCCCGTGGTGGCGGCCAAGCCCAAGCCCACGGCCCCCACACCATCCGCGCCGGCACCGTCCGCGCCGCCGCCGACGGAGCAGGCCAGCGTGCCCGAGCGCAATTTCAAGATGCGCCGGCTGCTGACGGTGGCCATCGACCCCGGCCACGGCGGCGAGGATCCCGGCGCCATCGGCGCGGCGGGCTCGCGCGAGAAGGACGTGGTGCTCAAGATCGCGCAACGCCTGCGCGCGAAGATCGACGCCCAGCCCAATATGCGCGCCATGATGACGCGCGACGCCGATTTCTTCGTGCCGCTGAACGTGCGCGTGCAGAAGGCGCGCCGCGTGCAGGCCGACCTGTTCGTGTCGATCCATGCGGACGCCTTTCTCAAGCCCGAAGCCAACGGCGCGTCGGTGTTCGTGCTGTCCGAGCGCGGCGCCAGCAGCTCGGCGGCGCGCTGGCTGGCCAACAAGGAAAACGCGGCGGACCAGATCGGCGGCGTGAACATGCGCAGCAAGGATGCGCAGGTGGCGCGGGTGCTGCTGGACCTGTCCACCACGGCCCAGATCAACGACAGCCTGCAGGTGGGCAAGGCCGTGCTGTCGCAGATCGGCGGCATCAACCGGCTGCACAAGCCGCATGTCGAGCAGGCCGGCTTCGCGGTGCTGAAGGCGCCGGACATTCCGTCGATCCTGATCGAGACGGCCTTTATCAGCAATCCCGACGAGGAGCGCAAGCTCAACGACGAAGCGCACCAGGAGCAGCTGGCCAACGCGATCCTGCGCGGGATACGCAGCTACTTCGCGCGCAATCCGCCGTTGGCGAAGAATCCGTCGGTGTAGGCGGGGAATGCAAAAAAGGCCGGGATATTCGTCCCGGCCTTTTTGTTTTGGGGTGAGCTTCCGCCGAAGCCAGGAACGCCGATCAAGCCCGCGCCGGCGCTCCCTCCAACAACTGGTCGCGGTTCGCATAGCGCGATGCCATCACCGAGCAAACGATCAGCTGCAGCTGGTGGTAGACCATCAGCGGCAGCACCAGCAGGCCGAGCGCGGGGTGGCCGGCGAACAGGATCTTGGCCATCGGGATGCCATTGGCCAGACTCTTCTTGGAGCCGCAGAACACCGCGGTGATCTCGTCTTCCACCGAGAAGCCGAAGCGGCGGGCGGTGAAGGTCGTCAGGCCCAGCACCACGAACAGCATCACCGCCGAGATCCCCATCACCGCGCCGATGGTCTCCCAGCCGTACTGGTGCCAGAGGCCGGCGGCCGTCGCGTCGCAGAACGACGAGTACACGATCAGCACGATCACGCCGCGGTCGATCTTGGTGGTGATCTTCTTGCGCTTGGCGAGCCAGTCGCCGATCAGCGGACGCGCGAGCTGGCCGAGCGCGAACGGCAGCAGCAGCTGCATCGCCACGCCCATCAGCGCCTTGCCCAGCGGCATCGAGGCGCCGCTGGCGCTGATCACCAGCCCCATCAGCAACGGCGTGAGCGCCATGCCGATCAGGCCGGAGACGGTCGCATTGAAGATCGCGCCGGGCACGTTGCCGCGCGCCATCGAGGTCATCGCCACCGACGACGACACCGTGGAGGGCAGCGCGCACAGGAAGAAGATGCCCAGCAGCAGATCGGCCGGCAGCACGTTGCGCAGCGTCAGGAACAGGACGGCGCCGATCACCGGGAACACGATATAGGTGAAGGACTGCACGAAGGTGTGCAGGCGCCAGTGCTTCGCGCCGGCGACCAGCTTTTCGCGCGACATGGCTGCGCCGTGCAGGAAGAAGACCAGCGCCACGCCGATGCTGGTGATCAGGCCCAGGTGCAGCGGGCCGTTGCCGGTGCCGATCTCCGGCGCCAGCAGTGCGACGCCGATGGCGGCGAGCATGATCAGCACGAAGCCGTCGATCAGGTCGTAGATTTTCTTGAAGGGGGACAGAATGGATGTCATGACAGCGGTGGACTAAGGGTTTTGCCTAGTATTGGACGCCTCCTCCGCTTAGAATGCAAATTCATTTATCGCATTCATCTATATTCACCCGGCATGAATTACTCCCTGCGCCAGTTACGGGTCTTTCTCGCGGTCGCCCGCCATGGCAGTTTCAGCCGCGCTGCGGATGCGGTCGGCCTGACCCAGCCGGCGGTCAGCCGCGCCGTGGCGGACTTCGAGGAGGCGCTCGGCGTGCGCCTGCTGGATCGCACCACGCGGGAAGTGCTGCTGACGGACGCCGGCGAGGCGCTGGTGCCGGCACTGGAACGGCTGCTGGGCCAGTTGGACGACACGTTGGAGGAAACCCGGCAACTGGGCGAGCGCTACCGCGGCCGGGTGGTGATCGCCAGCGCGCCGACGATCTCGGCCCGGCTGATGCCGCTCTATGTGGCGGCCTGTGCCCGCCGCTACCCCGATATCCGGCTGTCGGTGCGCGACAACGTGCAGGCCGATGGACTCGAGCAGATCCGAGCCGGCGCCGTGGATTTCGGCGTGCTGATCGACCCAATGGCGCGCGAGGGCCTGACCACCGCGCCGCTGGCCACCGATCCCTTCTGTTTCGTCTGCCGCTGCGACCACCCGCTGGCCGGCAAGAGCTCCGTGCCCTGGTCCGCCCTGGATGGGCTGCCGCTGGTGCTGCTGGACTCGGCCTCCGGCAGCCGGCCGCTGATCGACCAGATCTTCGCCAGGCACGGCATCGCCCCGCATGTGGTGCAGGAGATGGGCCATTCGGCCAGCGTGTTCGGCATGGTCGAGGCCGGCATCGGCGCGTCGGTGCTGCCGTCGTTCTCGCTGCCGCTGCCGGCCGCATCGTCGCTGGTTTCGTGCGCGCTGACGCCGGCCGAGGAGCGCCGCATCGTGATGGTGCGGCGCGAGGACCGCTCGCTGTCGCCGTCCGCCGCGGCGGTGTGGGAACTGGTGCAGGAGCTGCAGATTCCGGGCCGGCTCGCGTCGTCCTGATCCCGATGAAACAACGGCCGCGGGACGAGGTCCACGCGGCCGCGATCTGCCCGGATGGAGGCGGGCTCAGTCGCCCATGGCGATGCCCTCGCGGCGCGGATCGGCGCCGCCGAACCATGCCGGCCGGCCATCGACGGTGGTGCGCATGATGCCTTGCAGGCCCGAGGTCTGCTCCATCACGCGTACATCGTGGCCACGCGCCTTCAGCCCTTCGATCAGCGCTTCGGACACGCGCCCTTTCTCCACCTCCGTGGGGCCGTTGCGCGAGCCCACGTTGGGCAGCGAGATGGCCTGCTGCACGGTCATGCCCCAGTCCAGCGTGCCCACCATCACCTTGGCGACATAGTTGATGATCGCCGAGCCGCCCGGCGAGCCGGTGGTCATCACCAGCTCCCGCGTGCCCTTGGCAAACACCAGCGTGGGCGCCATCGACGAACGCGGGCGCTTGCCGGCCTGCACGCGGTTGGCGACCGGCTTGCCGTTCTCTTCGGCGACGAAGGAGAAGTCGGTCAGCTGGTTGTTCAGCATGAAGCCGTGCACCATCTGGCGCGAACCGAACTGGTCCTCGATCGTGGTGGTCATCGAGATCGCGTTGCCGAACTTGTCCACCACCGAGATGTGCGAGGTGGACGGAAACTCCGGCGAGCGGTCGGCGGCCAGCGCGAGCCTGACGCCGTCCGGGTTGCCGGGGCTGGCCTTGCCCATGCTGCGGTCGTCGATATAGGCGGCGCGGCCGGCCAGGTAGTCCTTGTCGACCAGGCTTTTCCAGCTGCCGCCGGGCAGCGGCACGAAGTCCGTATCGGCGACGAACTGGTTGCGGTCCGCATAGGCGAGGCGCCCGGCCTCGGCGAACAGATGCGCGCCCAGCGGCGACGGCTCCCAGCCCAGCCCGTTCTCCAGCGGCTTGGCGATGCCGATCTGCCGGCTGGCCGGCTGCGCCTCCAGGATGCCGAGCATCTGCGCCACCGCGATGCCGCCCGACGACGGCGGCGGCATGCCGCAGACGGTCCACTGGCGATAGTCGGTGCAGATCGGCTCGCGGATGCGCGGCCGGTAGTTGGCGATGTCCTTTTCCGTCAGCAGGCCGGGATTGGTCGGATGCGACTTCACCTTCGCGGCGATGTCCCGCGCCACCTGCCCCTTGTAGAAGGCATCGGCGCCGCGCACGGACACGCGCCTTAGCACGGCCGCCAGCTCAGGGTTGCGCAGCACCATCCCTTCGGTCTTGGGCGAGCCGTCGGCCTGATAGAAATACGCGCGCGCGGTCGGATCCTTCATCAGGTACTTGTCCTGCGCGATGATCGTCGCCAGCCGCGGGCTGATCGGGAAGCCGTTTTCGGCAAGCTGGATCGCCGGCTGGAACAGCCGCCGCCACGGCAGCTTGCCGTGCTGGCGATGGGCCGCTTCCAGCATGCGCAGCACGCCCGGCGCGCCGACCGAACGGCCGCCGACTACGCCGTCATGGAAGGCCAGCACCTTGCCGTCGGGGCCGTAGAACAGGCGGTCGGTGGCCGCCGCCGGCGCGGTCTCGCGGCCGTCGAAGGCCTGCACGCGGGCGCCGTCGAAATGCAGCAGGAAGGCGCCGCCGCCGATGCCGGACGAGTTCGGCTCCACGAGGTTCAGCACCATCTGCGTGGCGATGGCGGCGTCGATCGCCGAGCCGCCCGCCTTGAGCATGTCGTAGCCGGCCTTGGTCGCGAGCGGATTGGCCGCCGCCACCATGAAGGATTTGGCGGTCCAGCCCGGCTTGTCGGTCCAGCCCGAGGCGCCTTCCGGGGGCGGGGGCAGGGCGCTCGCCGCGGCCTGGGGCGAGGGCGGCGGCGAGGGCGGCTCGGTGGTGGTGCAGGCCGCGCTCAGCAGCAGCGTGCCCAGCACCGCGGACAGCCAGCGCGCGCGGCGGGGAAGGCTGGACGGCTGCGCGGCGTGGGCGCGGCCAGGCAGGTCGGCCGGCGGGCTGGAAGGCATGCTGGTTCTCTCAGGAAAGGGGAATCCCGGGATTGTAGGCCTTGCTGCTCTTGGCGCCCAGTGGCACGGCGGAGTTCCGCTCCGGGCTCGACGCCCTATTTGGGCTGCATGCGGATCGCGCCGTCGAGCCGGATCACCTCGCCGTTGAGCATGGGGTTGCCGATGATGGCCCGCGCCAGGCTGGCGTACTCGGCGGGGCGGCCCAGGCGCGAGGGGAACGGCACCATCTTGCCGAGCGCGTCCTGCACCTCCTGCGGCATGCCGAGCAGCATCGGCGTCTCGAAAATGCCCGGCGCGATGGTCATGCAGCGCACGCCGTCGCGCGCCAGGTCGCGGGCAACCGCCAGCGTCATGCCGACCACGCCGCCCTTGGAGGCGGCGTACGCGGCCTGGCCGATCTGGCCGTCGAAGGCGGCCACCGACGCGGTGTTGATGATGACGCCGCGCTCGCCCTCGGCGTCCGGCTCGTTGCCGACCATGGCCGCGGCGGCCAGCCGGATCATGTTGAAGGTGCCGATCAGATTGATGCGGATGGTCTTCTCGAACGCATCCAGCGGATGCGGCCCGTTCTTGCCCACGGTCTTGCTGGCGGTCGCGATGCCGGCGCAGTTGACCAGCCCGGCCAGGCGGCCCAGCTGGGTGGCGGCCGCGACCACGGCCTGGCCGTCGGCTTCCGAGGTGACATCGCAGCGCACGAACTGGCCGCCGGTTTCCTCGGCGAGCGCCACGCCGGCGGCCTCGTTCAGGTCGGCGATCACCACCTTGCCGCCTTCGCCGGCGAGCATGCGCGCGGTGCCGGCGCCCAGGCCCGAGGCGCCGCCGGTAACGATGAATACGTTGTTCTGGATCTGCATGGATGTCTTCCTCGGTGGAGGCAGCGGCGCGGCGGCCGCGTGCCGGGTGGACTCTGGCGGTCGGGCGGCGTCGTAACGTTTACGTAAACGTCAAGCGCGGAAGGTATTGTAAGGGGATGGCGCGCGGGTGCAAGCGCCATGAAAAAAGGCGACATGACGTCGCCTTTTTTTGGTTGCCGGGCAGGTGCCCCGACTTACTTCAGTGCCTCGAACACGCGCTGCGTGATGTCTTCCACGCCGCCCAGGCCGCTGATCTTGCGGTACTGCGGGGGCGCGACCCTGGCGGTGGCGTCGCCCTGGCTGGCCCAGTTCGAGTAGTAGTCCACCAGCGGACGGGTCTGCTCGGAATACACGTCCAGGCGCTTGCGGACCGTGGCTTCCTTGTCGTCGTCACGCTGGATCAGCGCTTCGCCGGTCACGTCGTCGATGCCCTCGGTCTTCGGCGGCGCGAACTTGACGTGGTAGGTGCGGCCCGAGGCCACGTGCACGCGGCGGCCGCTCATGCGCTCGATGATGGCGTCGAACGGCACGTCGATCTCCAGCACGTAGTCGATCGCCACGCCGGCTTCCTTCATCGCCTCGGCCTGCGGAATGGTGCGCGGGAAACCGTCGAACAGATAGCCCTGGGCGCAGTCCGCCTGCTTGAGCCGGTCCTTGACCAGGCCGATGATGATGTCGTCGGAGACCAGGCCGCCCGCGTCCATGACCTTCTTCGCTTCCACGCCGAGCGGCGTGCCCGCCTTCACCGCGGCGCGCAGCATGTCGCCGGTGGAGATCTGGGGGATGCCGAATTTCTCGCAGATGAATTTGGCTTGCGTGCCTTTGCCGGCGCCGGGTGCGCCCAACAGGATCAAACGCATTTAGGAGTCCTCAGGTTTTTGAATCCGGTGTGGCGGGGAACGGAAGGAGGGTACCGGCGAAACTTGACGCAAGGCTTACCGCGGTACGCCCTGCGGCCGGAACGCGACCGACGATGTCGAGTCGGCCCGGCTGTCGCCGGCATCCCGGCCCCATGGCAGCGGGCGGATACCTGACGGGCTCGTTCTTCATCTCCCCACCGAGCCTTGGTCGGCGCCTGCGGCGGCCGACGGCTCTTTATCGGCGAGCATTATGCCATGAGGCGGCGCCCATCCGGCCCGCGGCGGCGCCGAATTCGCGCCGGGCGGGACATCGGCGCGGGCCGCCGACGGCGTGCGCTCAGGGTCCTTCCTGGACCATCGACTCCGCCCACAGCGCGCGCACGCGTTCGAGATCGGCCGGGGTATCGACGCCCGGCGCCGGCGCGGCGTCGGTGACCAGTACCGCGATCCGTTCGCCATGCCACATCGCGCGCAACTGCTCCAGGGCCTCGGTCTGCTCCAGCGGTGCCGCCGCCAGCGTGGGAAAGCGGCGCAGGAAGCCGGCGCGATAGGCGTACAGGCCGATATGGCGCAGCACCGGCATCGCGGGCAGCTGCGGACGCGCCTGCGCGGCGGGGGCGGACGGCACGTCGGCCCATGCGTCGCGCGCCCAGGGGATGGGCGCGCGGGAAAAGTACAGCGCGCGGCCGGCCGCGTCGCACACCACCTTGACCACGTTTGGATTGAACACCTCGGCCGGATCGTGCAGCGGATGGGCGGCGGTCGCGATGGCGCAGTCGCCGTGGGCGGCCAGGTGCAGCGCGGCTTCGTCGATCAGTTGCGCGGCGATCAGCGGCTCGTCGCCCTGCACGTTGACCACGATGGCATCGTCGGCAAGACCCAGTTGCGTGGCGACTTCCGCCAGCCGGTCGGTGCCCGAGGCATGGTCAGCGCGCGTGAGCACCGCCTCGATGCCATGCGCCGCGCAGGCCGCCGCCACGGTGGGCGCATCGGTGGCGACCACCGTGCGGGTGGCCGAGGACGCGTGCGCGCGCTCGGCGACCCGCACGATCATCGGCTTGCCCCCGATATCAGCGAGCGGCTTGTCGGGCAGCCGCGTCGAGGCGAGCCGGGCGGGAATGACGACGGTAAACGGCGGCAGGGACATCGTGCAGCTCCGCCGAGCTCAGACGGGCGATGCCGGCGTGGTGGCGGTGACGACGCGACCGGGAACGGTCTGCCGTGCTTCGTCCGCTAGCATGACGGGAATGCCGTCGCGGATCGGGTAGGCCAGCTTGTCGGCGTGGCAGATCAGTTCCTGCGCGGCGCGGTCGTATTCGAGCTTGGCCTTGCACAGCGGGCAGACCAGGATTTCAAGCAGCCGGTTGTCCATCTTCGCGTTCCTTGGTGAGGCTGGCCGCGACGGCGGCGGCGCCGGGCGCGGTCGGAGCGGCCTGGCAGCGCGCAACGACGACGCGGCGGATATTGTCGATCAGGCCCGCGTCGATCACGGGCGTGGTGGAGACGACCCAGATGCGCGGGTCGAGCGGCTCGCGGAGCCGGTCGCATTTTACGGCATCCTTTTCGGTGATCAGGATGACATCGGCGGCGAGCGCGTCGGCGTCTGCCGCGAACGGATCGTCCGCGAAATCGTAGTGGTCGGGCAGCGGCATGGTGGCGGGCTGCAGGCCCGCCGCGCGCAGGCTGGCGAAGAAGCGCTCGGGATTGCCGATGCCGGCGGCGGCCAGCACGCGCCGCCCGGCGAAGGCGGACAGCGGCCGCGTCATGGTCGGGTCCGCGAGTTGCCAGCATTCGTCCAGTTCGAGCCGCATGCCGTAGACGTCGGGCTTGTCGGGCGTCGCGCGGAAATAGGGATCGTTGATCAGCGTCGCGTCGCGCCGGCGCGAGAGCGGCTCGCGCAGCGGGCCGGCCGGCAGCAGCCAGCCGTTGCCGCCCATGCGGCCATCGAACATCACGATCTCGAAGTCGCGCTGCAAGCGGTAGTGCTGCAGGCCATCGTCGAGCAGCAGCACGTTGACCCCGGGATGCGAGACCAGCATGGCCTGCGCGCACAGCGCCCGGTCCGGGAACACCCATACCGGCACGTCGGTGGCGCGCGCGATCAGCAGCGGTTCGTCGCCGACTTCCTCGGCCCGCGACGTGGGTTTGACGCGGCGCGGGTGCTTCAGCTTGACGCCGTAGCCGCGCGAGACCACGCCCGGGCGCAGGCCCGCCTCGGCCAGCGCGTGGGCGAGCGCGATGACCGCCGGCGTCTTGCCGGTGCCGCCCACCGTCACGTTGCCGACCACCACCACGGGCATCGGCATGCGCGTCGAGGCGAGCCAGCCGCGCCGATAGGCCAGGCGCCGCGCGCCGCTGATCAGGGCGAACAAGGCGGAGAACGGCAGCATCAGCCAGGCGAACCAGCCGCGGCGCTGCCATTGGGCGGTGATGAAATCGGTCAGGGCGTGACGGGGAGCGGGCATGGACGCGGAGAAGAAGGGAAGGGCGGCCAGGGCCGGGCGCTGATGCCGCCGGCCGCGCCCGCTGAGGCGCGGCGGCATCCCGCATTATGGGGAGCGCGCGGCGCATGTCGCAAGCCCGGTCGCAAGCCCGGCCGCAAGCCCGGCTCAGCGGGCGTGGCTGCTCTGCGTGGCGAAGGTCATGCGCGGCAGGCCCGCCAGCCGCGCGGCTTCCATCACATTGACCACCGACTGGTGGCTCGCCTGCGCGTCGGCATTGACGATCAGCACAGGCGGCTGCGCCGCCGGGCCAGCGCCCGCGCCGGCCGCGCCGCGCAACTGCTCCGCAAGGCTCGGCACGTCGCGCTGCTCCAGCACGTGGCGGTTGATCGAATAGACCCCCTTGGCCGACACCGACACGACGATCTCGGCGGGTCGTTGCTGCGCCTTTTCGGCCTCGGCGGTCGGCAGCTGGATCTGCAGCTCGGTGTAGCGCGAGTACGTGGTCGTGATCATCAGGAAGATCAGGATCACGAGCAGCACGTCGATCAGCGGGATCAAATTGATCTCCGGCTCCTCGCGCCGCTGGCTGGGACGGAATTGCATGGCGGCTTCAGGCGCGGCGCTGCGGCAGGATGGCGTCGAGGAAGGCCGCGGCGCGCGCTTCCATCTCGGCGACATAGTCGTCCACGCGCCGGCGGAAATAGCGCCAGAAGATCAGCGCGGGAATCGCCACCACCAGGCCGAACGCCGTGTTGTACAGCGCCACCGAAATGCCGTGCGCGAGCTGTTCGGGATTGGCGCCGGTCCCGCCCTGGCTGCCGAAGATCTCGATCATGCCGATCACCGTGCCGAGCAGCCCCATCAGCGGCGCCACCGAGGCGATGGTGCCGAGCGCGTTCAGGTAGCGCTCCAGATCGTGCGCCACGGCGCGGCCGGCTTCCTGGACGACTTCCTTGGCGGCGTCGCGGGAAGTGTGGGGTTGCAGCGTCACGTGGCGCAGCGCGGCGGCCAGCACGCGCCCCAGCGGGGAATTGCGCTCGAGCGTGTTGACGACCTCGGGCGTGGCCCGGCGCTGCTGGGCGACCGACAGCGCCTCGTCGTAGAGCCGGGCAGGCAGCACCTTGCTGCGCTTGAGCGTCAGAAAGCGCTCGACGATCAGCGCCAGCGCCAGGACCGAGGCGAGCAACAGTGGCCAGATCGGCCAGCCGGCCGCTTGAATGATGGAAAACAAGAGAGGACCCCGGTTCGACGGCATTGCGGGACGGCGGCATCACCGCGACGCGCCCGTCCCGCCCGAAAAATGCAGGCGCCACTCTAACGCGGCGCCCGGCACCCGGCAAGGGAATGGCCCCGGGGGCAAGGCCGTCCCGGCGCGGCGTCGCGATTTCCACACGGATGCGGGACAGCGCTGTGGATGAATTGTGGACAGCCCGCTGACAAGAGAGCTAAGCCCTTGAGCAGAAACGCTTTATTAAGTGCTGCTCAATTTTCGGGCAGGACTTCGCTTGGCGGGAAGCCGTGCGGAATGCCCGGGCCGGCGTCCGGCCGCGCCCTCTCCGCTGTCCACAGAGAACAGGGACAGGATTGTGGACGGCGTGTGGACAGCCATCTGGAAGTGCGTGCAAGTCCTTGAATGCCATAAGGATTTGCCTTGTTGCTCGATTTTTGAGCAGTAGACGCCGCGGGGGAGGGTTTTCGCCCTGCCGGCGCACATTTTTCAAAAGTCGACTTGTTTCCACATTGAAACGGGACAGTCTTGTGGACGCCCTGTGGACAACGCGCGGGCAACCGCGGTAAGTCATTGATGCCATTGGAAAAGGAAAGCCGTGACCAAAATTTAAGCAGTTACTGCCGCCGCCGCGTGCCCGTCCCGGCAAGCTGTCGCTTATCCGTGACGCCGGTGGGAGCGCGGTGCAGGGGCAGCGCAGCTTTTGCACGGTCTTGTCGAAACTTCCGCCACCGAGTTGTCCAGATTTCCTGTGGATAACTTTGTGAACAAAGGCCGGATGGCGATCCTTAAGTCGTTGACGCGTAAGGGTTTTGCTTACATTGCCTAAAAAGTGATGCCAGCGAATTCACTTAAGAATCAATGGCTTGTGTCAAGTCCCCCGGCTCGCGGCCGCGCAACGGCACCCCACCGCGAAGCGCTTGACAGAGCGGTTATGCTGTGGACATGTCCATCTTCCGCCGCTCCCGCAAAGGCCTTCCATGTCCGAGCCGTTGAACGTTTCCCGAGAAATACCGTCTCCCGCGCGCGGAAGCGGCCGCGAAGTGATCCCGGTGGGCGAGCTCAATCACGCGATCGCCTCGGTGCTGGAGCGCAACTTCCCGCTCGCCTGGGTGCGGGGAGAAATCTCCAACTTCACGCGCGCGGCAAGCGGCCACTGGTATTTCTCGCTCAAGGATGCCCGCGCGCAGATCCGTTGCGTGATGTTTCGCGGGCGCAACCAGTATGTCGACTTCGCGCCGCGGGAGGGCGAGGCGGTGGAGGTGCGGGCGCTGGTGTCGATGTACGAGGCGCGCGGCGAACTGCAACTGAATGTGGACGGCATGCGCCGCGCCGGCGTCGGCAATCTGTACGAAGCCTTCCTGCGCCTGAAGGAAAAGCTGTCGCAGGCGGGGCTGTTCGATGCCGAACGCAAGCGGCCGGTGCCCAGCCATCCGAGCGTGATCGGCGTGGTGACCTCGTTGCAGGCCGCCGCGCTGCGCGACGTGGTCACCACGCTGCGCCGGCGCGCGCCGCACGTGCCGGTGGTGGTGTATCCGGTGCCGGTGCAGGGCGCGGGCGCGGCGGACAAGATCGCCGCCATGCTGGACGTGGCCAGCGCGCGCAATGAATGCGATGTCCTGATCCTGTGCCGGGGCGGCGGCAGCATCGAGGACCTGTGGTCGTTCAACGAGGAAGCGGTTGCCCATGCCATCGCGCGCTGCGCGGTGCCGGTGGTGGCCGGTGTGGGCCACGAGACCGATGTGACCATCGCCGACTTCGTCGCCGATGTGCGCGCGCCCACGCCGACCGGCGCGGCCGAGCTGGTCAGCCCCGACCGCGCCCATCTGCTGGCGCAGGCGATGCGGCTGCGCGAGGCGCTGGGCCGCTGCATGCAGCGCCGGCTGGAAGGACGGGCGCAGCAGCTGGACTGGCTGGCGCGGCGCGTGCGCAGCCCGCAGGCGCAGTTGCAGGAGCGGCGCGCCCAGGTCGAGAACCTCGCGCGGCATCTGCGCTCGGCATGGCGCGACACGCTGGTCGCGCAGCGCCATCGCGTCCAGGTGCTGTCGATGCGCTGGGGCGCAAGCCGCCCTGATCCCGTGCGCGCGCAGGCTGACCTGCGGCGGCTGGCATTGCGCATGCAGGCGGCCGCCGAACGCCAGCACGAACGCGCCGGGCAGCGCCTGCACCGGACCGCCGGCGCGCTGGAGCTGCTCGCGCCGCAGCGCACGCTGGAGCGCGGCTACGCGGTGCTGCTGGACCAACGCGGCCGCGCGCTGCGCTCGCCCGCGGAACTGCGCGCGGGCAGCGTGCTCGAAGTCCATCTCGCGCAGGGCGCGGCCGATATCGGCGTGGCCAGCGTGCAGGCCAAGCTGCCCGAGGTGTGAAGCACCCAAGTCGCTCAAACTGCCAGGGCGATCAGGGGAATAGCCCCTCGTTTGCGCCGCTTTGGCAAGTCCCCTACAATCGGTGACTCCCTTCCCGCAACCCCACAGAGACAGAACAATGGAACATACTCTCCCCCCGTTGCCGTATCCCCACGATGCGCTCGCCCCGCACATGTCCAAGGAGACCCTGGAGTTCCACCACGACAAGCACCACCAGGCCTACGTCACCAATCTGAACAACCTCATCAAGGGCACCGAGTTCGAGAACTACGACCTTGAAGAGATCATCAAGAAGTCCTCCGGCGGCATCTTCAACAACTCCGCCCAGGTGTGGAACCACACGTTCTTCTGGAACTGCCTGTCGCCGAACGGCGGCGGCCAGCCCACCGGCCCCCTGGCCGATGCCATCAACGCCAAGTGGGGTTCCTTCGACAAGTTCAAGGAAGAGTTCAGCAAGACCGCCATCGGCACCTTCGGTTCGGGCTGGGCCTGGCTGGTCAAGAAGGCCGACGGCTCGCTGGACCTGGTGTCCACCTCCAACGCGGCCACCCCGCTGACCACCGATGCCAAGCCGCTGCTGACCTGCGACGTGTGGGAGCATGCCTACTACATCGACTACCGCAATGCCCGTCCGAAGTTCGTCGAGGCATTCTGGAACGTGGTGAACTGGGACTTCGTCAGCAAGAACTTCGCTGGCTGATCCTGGGCGTGACAGGCAGCCCGACATGGCGCGATCGTGCGCGACGGTCCGACTGCCACGCTCGAGCGTAGACAGACGCGAAAGAGAGCCCTCCGAACGAGGGCTCTCTTTTTGCGTACCGCATTGGAAAGACGTCAACGTGCAGTCGACATTCCAGAAGACCCTGGCGGCAGCGGGCGCGCCGGATAGCGGCCTCCCGCCAGCGGCGGAAGGGGCCTTCCGCTTTTCCTGGGACGATCTGCGCATCATCAAGACGCTGAGCGAGTGTGGCAGCCGATCGATTGCCGCCGCGAAGCTGGGCATCAATGTCTCCACGGTATCGCGCCGGGTGGCGCAAGCCGAAGCGGCACTGGGCGTGGCGCTGTTCGACCGCCGCCGTGCAGGCTACAAGCTGACGCCGGAAGGCATGGAGCTTCGCGCGTTGAGCGAGCGGGTCGAACTCGATGTCGTCAGCGTGGCCAGGCGTGTATCGGGCGGCCTGCAAGGGCCGCTGGGCACGCTGCGGATGACGACCAGCGATTCGTTGTTGCTGCATTTCCTGACGCCCATCATTGCGGACTTCAGGACACGCCATCCGTCGTTGTCGGTGGAAGTGCTCGTCGGCAACGACACCCTCAATCTCGCACGCGACGAATCCGACATCGCGATCCGGGCAACACGGACCCCATCGGAGACCCTGGTGGGCCGCAAGCTTGCGAACATCGCGTGGGCGCCTTACGGCAGCGCCTCGCAGTTCCGCCGCAAGCGGCCCGCGGCGGACGATCTATACGGCATGACGTGGGTGTCGTATGCCGGCCGCCTCTCCGGACTCAGGGCATTTCACCACGTCGAAAGCCGAGTCGCACCGGTCGACATCGCATACCGGTCCGACTCGGTCGCCGCGGTCGCCGCCGCCATCGCGGCGGGCCTCGGCCTGGGGTTTCTTCCCTGCATGCTCGGCGATGCGATGGCCGAGCTGATACGCGTGGGACCTGTCGTGCCCGAGCTGCAGGACGAGCTTTGGCTGCTCACCCACCCGGATATCCGGCGGTCCCGGCGCGTTCAGGCCTTCATGAGCTTTTGCGCAACGGCGGTCGCGCGGCGCAAGGCGTTGATCGAAGGCCGCGAACCGCTTCACGCCGCGAAGAAGTGAATCTTCGCTCAGTCATCCTTGCGCGGACGTAGTACCGCCTTGCAGGCGATCTCGATCAATTGCGGCGGCATCGCCAGCCGCGAGACCCCGATCAGGTTGCTGGCGCATTGCGGGCGTTCCTTGCCATACGCCGCCTTGCGGACCTTGCCGGCCACGGCGAAAGCCGCGTCGACATCCAGCACATAGAGCGTTTCTTCCACGACGTTGTCCAGCGTCGCGCCGAATCGCCCGAGCAGCGTGGCGAGATTCTCGTAGGTGGTACGCATCTGCGCTTCCATCGTCGAAAATTCGCGCGGCTTTCCCGCGTCGTCGACGTCCGCCGGCGCCACCAGGTTGCCCTGGCTGTCGTGGCTCAGCTGCCCGGACACGTAGATCTCGTTTCCTACCTGCACTGCCTGCGCATAGCCATAGGCTTCTTCCCACGGAACGCCCCAATAGGCGGTTTTCTTTTCGAGCGAATCCGGCTGGTCGACCATGTTGTACCTCCACGTGAAAAAGGATCGCCGGGATCGGCGATCCCGCGTCGTCAGAAGGGTTCCAGACTATCATCGCGAGTGAAAGGGAAGGGCGCATTCGTGCGCTTCGACAGCGCAAATTTGCGCGTTCGGCAGATGCGCACCAAGGCGATTCCCTGAAGCCGTGACTCCGTAACCGTGCCAACGGTCGGCACGGACAGCCGCGCCGGCGATGCGATCGCGGTGACATCAGCATGCGTCTGAGTAGCGCAATGGCGGTAGACGCGGCGTTGTCCATGGGCAGGCGGCGGCGCAGGGGGATTTGCGCCCGGTTGCGCCGCGGCGTGCCCCCCGACGAAGGATTTTGACCGACTCGGTCAAAGCACGACCCGCCCCGCCGCGCTCGCGGCCGCTACCATGTTCCCTTCCGGTAGTTCGCCGTTCTCCCGCTGTTGCCTCATGACGTTTGTCGTAACGGATGCCTGCATCCAGTGCCGCTATACCGACTGTGTGGACGTCTGTCCCATGTCGTGCTTCCACGAAGGCCCCAATTTCCTCGCCATCAATCCGGACGAATGCATCGACTGCTCGATGTGCGTGCCGGAATGCCCGGTCGGGGCCATCTATTCCGAGGAGGACCTGCCCGCGGACCAGCGCCACTTCGTGGCGCTGAACGCCGAGCTTTCGCGCCATCCCGGCTGGAAGCCTCTGCTCAAGGCCAAGGGGCCGCTGCCCGATCACGCCGAGTGGGCCGGCCGCAAGGGCAAGCTCGGCCAACTCGTCATCGACTGAGGCCGTCCCGCATCGGCCCCTCTCGGGCGCATCCCCTTGACTTGTGGCCCCATCGTTCACACGATTGCCACAAGGCGCGGCTAGCATGTCGCAGCCCGGCTGCGAGCACGGGGACGCAAGAAGGAGCGAACGATGACACCGGGTGACGAGGAACTGGTTCGGCGCATCCACCGCGAGGTGGCCGACCACTATGACGAAGAGCTCGAACTGGCGCTGGAGGACGACAACGCCGAGACGCTGTTCGGCGACGATGGCGTGCCGCTGGACGATCCGGCGCGGGCCGAGCGCCGCCGCTATTTCCGCGAGCTGTTCCGGCTCCAGGGCGAACTGGTCAAGCTGCAGAGCTGGGTGGTGGCCACGGGCGAGAAGGTCGTGATCCTGTTCGAGGGGCGCGACGCGGCCGGCAAGGGCGGCGTGATCAAGCGCATCACGCAGCGGCTCAATCCGCGCGTGGCGCGCGTGGCGGCGCTGCCCGCCCCCAACGACCGAGAACGCACGCAGTGGTATTTCCAGCGCTACGTCTCGCACCTGCCCGCCGCCGGCGAGATCGTGCTGTTCGACCGCAGCTGGTACAACCGCGCCGGCGTCGAGCGCGTGATGGGCTTCTGCACCGACGAGCAGTACGAGGAGTTCTTCCGCACCGTGCCCGAGTTCGAGAAGATGCTGGTGCGCTCGGGTATTCGCCTGGTCAAGTACTGGTTCTCGATCTCCGATGCCGAGCAGCATCTGCGCTTCCTGAGCCGTATCCACGATCCGCTCAAGCAATGGAAGCTCAGCCCGATGGACCTGGAGTCGCGCCGGCGTTGGGAGGCCTATACCAAGGCCAAGGAGATCATGCTCGCGCGCACGCATATTCCCGAGGCGCCGTGGTGGGTGGTGCAGGCCGACGACAAGAAGAAGGCACGGCTGAACTGCATCCACCATCTGCTGACGCTGGTACCGTATCGCGAGATCGAGACGCCGACCATCGTGCTGCCCGAGCGCGAACGGCATGACGACTACTCGCGCCAGCCGGTGCCGGACAGCATGGTGGTGCCGGAGGTCTATTGATTGCGGCACGGGGCCGGCGAACGCGGCCCCGCTGACTGCCCGCGGGCTATTTCGACAGTCGCTGCAGCACGGTCAGAATCACCAGCGCGAAGATCGTCGCGATGACCGCGGTCGATTCCCGGCCCATGCCCGCCGACACGCCGATTGCCGCTACCATCCAGATGCCGGCGGCGGTGGTCAGGCCCTTGATGCTTTCCTCGGAGTTCAGCTTCAGGATGGCGCCGGCACCCAGGAAGCCGATGCCGGAGGCGATGCCTTGCAGCACCCGGCTCAGGTCCTCGACCTTGATGCCCGCCTGCAGGGGCACGAGGACGAACAGCGCGGAGCCGAGCGACACCAGCATATGGGTGCGCAGGCCGGCAGCCTTGCCGGCCGATTCCCGCTCGTAGCCGATCAGTCCGCCGAGCACGGCGGCCATGGTCAGGCGCACAAGCACGCGCGTGACCTCCTTCACATTGGGGATGTCGGCGAATTCCGCCCGCACCGTGCTGTAGACGTCCGCCCAAAGGCCATCCATCGTCGTGTCTCCCGTGGTCCTGACCGGGCCAGCGTATCATGCGGCGCGGGGCCGGGGCAGTCGGGCGGGTACTGACAAATGCGCGCCAGGGCGCACTAGCGCAGGCGCAGCGGCTCGAGCAGCGCGGCGTCGTACTGCGGCCGCGTGATGCGGCCCAGCTCCAGCATGCGATGCAGGATGTACGCCTGGCGCTGGCGGGCGCGGCGCGGATTGACCACGGGGTTGTTGGCCGACGGGGCCTTGGGCAGGCCGGCCAGCATCGCGGATTCGGCCAGGGTCAGCTTGCCCAGCGGCTTGCCGAAGTAGACCCGCGCGGCGTCGGCGAAACCGTAGGCGCCCTGGCCGAGGTAGACCTTGTTCATGTAGATCTCGAGGATCTCGTCCTTGGACAGCGCCCGCTCGATGCGGTAGGCCAGCATCGCTTCGTACAGCTTGCGGGTATAGGTCTTTTCGCGTGACAGGAAGAAATTGCGGGCGACCTGCATGGTCAGCGTCGAGGCGCCCTGCGAGAGGTCGTCGGACAGGTTGGCGATGCCGGCGCGGATGACACCGACATAGTCGATGCCGTCATGCAGGTAGAAGCGCTCGTCCTCGATGGCGACCACGGCCTGCGTCAGCGTCGCGGGGATCTCGCGCAGCGGCACGTAGTCCGGCGTCGAACGGAAGGCGACGATGGCATCCAGCGTGGGCAACTGCCGGCTGGCGACGATGACGGCGAGAGTGCCGAGCAGCGCGCAGGTCAGCACGACGACGGCGAGAAAGCCGAACAGCAGCGAGAAGAGGCGTTTCATGGCGCGTATTGTGCCAGCGCGGGAGGATGGAAGCGATGCGCGGGCTGCCGCTGCCGTGATGGTGCCTGATTCTTCGTGTGCGGGAGCGTGCGGGTTTGGGGGCCTGCAAGCGGTCACCCTCACCCCCGGCCCTCTCCCGCTGGCGGGAGAGGGGAGCAAGGAAACTACTTCCCAGGCAATGCCACTCCCAGGTCGCCCGCCAGCTTCGCCAGGTTGGCCCAGATGGCCGGATTCACATCGAGCGCGGTGGCGGCACGCGCGCGGTTCTCCGCTTCGTACTCGCCGGGGTACTGTACGCGGTCGAAGCCCGGCGCCGCCGGCGTGTCCTGCAGGTAGCGGATGAACGCTCGACTTCCTGGCTCTGCCATGGCAGGCCAAGGTCCAGCTCCGGGTTGATCAGCACGGCGAACATATTGTTGGTGGCCACGCCGCCGCGCGGGTTCTCCGGCTGGATGGTGCCGCCGCCGGACAGCACGCCCGCCAGCAGTTCCGCCACCACGCCCAGCGCATAGCCCTTGTGCCCGCCGAAGGGCAGCAGCGCGCCGGGCGGATCGGCGAAGATCGCGCCGGCGTCGGTGGTGGGCAGCCCCTCGGCGTCGATGATGCTGCGCTCGGGCGCGGGCTCGCCTTTCTCGGCCAGCACGCGGGCCTTGTTGATGGCGATGGCGCTGGTCGCGATATCGACCACCAGCGGCGGCCTGCCGTTGGGCATCGGCCCCGCGAAGCACAGCGGATTGGTGGTCAGCCGCGCGACCCTGCCGCCGTAGGGCGCCACCGCGGGCGGGCGGTTGATGACGTTGGTGAAGCTGAGCAGCACCATGCGGGCATTGGCGGCCATCTCGCCGTAGTGCCCCATGCGGCCGAGATGGTGCGAGCGTCGCAGCGTGAAGATGCAGTGCCCGTGCTCGCGCACGCGCTCGATGGCGGTCTGCATGACCTGCTTGCCCACGTGCTGGCCGAAGCCGCCGTCGCCGTCGAACACCATCAGCGTGCCCCGGTCCATCACGCAGCTCGCGCGTCCCGCGGGATTGACGTTGCCCGTTTCCACCGAGCGCCGGTAGCTGGGCAGGATCGAGATGCCGTGGCTGACATAGCCGCAGCGATCGGACTCGACCAGATGTTCGGCCACGTCGTGCGCGATATCGGTCGGCACGCCGAGCGCGACCAGGATGTCGTGCGCCAGCCGGTGCGCGTCTTCCAAGGTGATGTTCATGTTCGCCCCCGTGTCAGATCCAGCCGAGCCAGCGCCAGTAGGTCGCCGCGAACAGCAGCATCAGTGCATAGCCCACCAGCGTGACCGGAATGCCGATGCGCGCGAACTGCCGGCCATTGAAGGTATCGGTGCCCAGGCACACCATGTTCTGCGGCGCATTGATCGGCAGGATAAAGCCGAAGCTCATGGTGAAACCGAGCAGCATCGTGATACCGACCTTGTTCATATCGCCCGGCAGCGTCTGCAGCACGGAAATCAGGATCGGCAGCAGCGCGGCGGTCAGCGCGGTGGCGCTGGCAAAGCCGAGGTGGATCAGAATCAGGAAGGCGGCCAGGATGGCGAACACCATGATGGGGCCCTGGGTCGCAAGGCCGGAATTCGCCACCACGAAGCGGCCCAGCCATTGCCCGGCCTGCGTGGTCAGCAGCGCGGTGCCCAGGCTGATGCCGACGCCGAAGACGATCAGCGTGCCCCACGGCGTGCGCTGCTGCATGGTCTTCCAGTCCATCACGCCCAGGCGCGGCAGCATCAGGATCACGAGCCCGACGAAGGTGACGGTGGCGGTGTCGAAGTCGTGCAGCTTGCCTTCGGTGGCCCACGCCAGCAGCAGCCCGACCGAGACGGCCGCGAGCCGCTTCTGCGGCCCGCTCATCGGACCCTGCGCCGCCAGGTCGCGCTGCACGGCCTCCTTGCCGCCCGGGATGGCTTCGGCCTCCGCGGGCAGCAGCCAGCGCACCAGAAAATAGAGCACCACCGACATCGCGATGGCCCACGGCGTGCCGGCGATCAGCCATTGCAGCCACGTCACGCGCTCGCCGAGCAGTTTGTCCATGAAGCCGATCGTCAGCAGGTTCTGGGCGGCCGCGGTCTGGATGCCGACGTTCCAGATGCTGGTGGCCTGGGCCACCGTGATCATGATGCCGGCCGCGATGTTCGAGCGCTTGTCCACACCGAACGCCGCGATCACGCCCATCATGATGGGCACCACGCACGCGCTGCGCGCGGTGGCGCTGGGCACCACCAGCGACAGCGCGATGGTCACCGCGATGGTCCCCACGAGGATGCGGCGGGTGCTGGTGCCGATGGCCGATAGCGTGACGAGTGCGATGCGCCGGTCCAGCCCGGTCACCGTCATCGCGGCGGAGATGAACAGCGCGGCGGCCACCAGCGCGAGCGCGGTATTGGCGAAGCCCGCCAGCGCCATGCCGAGCGCGCGCGAGGTGCCGTAGTCTGTCGAGGGGTCGGTCACCACGGGCGCGAAGCCGATCAGCGCGGCCATCAGCGCGGTGATCATGATGGCGCTGGCCTCGTAGGACACCGCCTCGGTGATCCACACCACCACGGCGAAGGCGAGGATGGCGAGCATGCGATGCCCGGCCAGCGGCAGGTCCGCCGGGGTGGGCAGCAGCAGCACGCCGATCAGTACCAGCGCGGCCGCGTACAGCCCCCACGGCGGCGCGTTCCTCGCGGCGGCCACGCTGGCGGCCGGACCGGCCGGCGGAGGCGGGGCGGAGGGCGCGGATGGCGCGGACGAAGCGTTGCTGCGCAGGTCTGTCATTGCCGGTCTCCGTTCAGTGCAGCGCGATGCCAAGATGCCGGCGGTCCCGCCACGCGGGTCCGCCGCATCGACATGGCGCGCATTATCCGCCCGCCTCCACGCGGCTGTCGACCGCGGTGAGGCCATCGCTTGCGCCAGATCAAGGGTCGGTCTCGCCGCCGTGCGCGTGCGCGGCGAACGCGGTCCAATGGGCGGTGGCGATGCCGCATGCCTGGCGATCCGCGTGTTTGCGCGCGTCTGCGGGGCCGTGGCGGGACGGTGCGCACGGTGGCCGCGCGCGGCTCGCACCGCCCGGGCGGGCGCGATCTGCATGGTTTGGAAACCCGTGCTGAAAGTTTTTGTGCGCGGCGAGATCGATGCCGCGCCGTGGCGGGCGATTGCGCCGGAAAGACCGCCGGCCGCCTACAATCGTCCTGGCTTGCCGAATGCTCGCCGCGTCAACGCGGGCGACTTCCCCTTCAGGAGATCGACATGCAGGTGCTGATCCGGGGCCTTCATCGGGATATCACCGAGCAGCAGTTGCGCGACAAGATCTCGCCGCACGCGCCGGTGCGCTCGGTGGAGATCGTGCGCGACGGCGACCCCGAGCGGCCGTGGGCATGGGTCGATCTCGACATCGACATCTTTTCCGCATGGCGCCTGCTGCGCCGCTTCGACCGCCAGTATTTCGCGGGCGGCATGATGCGCTGGTATATCCCGGCGCATCAGAGCAGCGATTGAGCGCGGGGCCGGGCGGACCCAGGCCCCGGGGCCGGCGCGGTTTGCCGCTAACATAGCCGCATCGATACAGCTGTGCGCCGCGCTAGCGCGACGGTGCCTTTCCTTCCGATGCTAGAACTCGAAGGCGCGATCTGGTTCCGCGCAGGCAGCCAGACGCTGGGCGGCAAGGACCGCATCGCGCTGCTCGCTGCCATCGCCGAGCATGGCTCGATCACCGCGGCCGCGAAGGCCGTGGGGCTGAGCTACAAGGCCGCATGGGACGCCGTGGATGCGATGAACAACAGCGCCGGCGAGCCGCTGGTGATTCGCGCGGCCGGCGGCAAGGGCGGGGGCGGCACCATGCTGACGCCGCGCGGCGAAGGACTGGTGCGGACCTTCCGCGCGCTGGAGGCCGAGCACCGCCTCTTTCTCGCGCACCTCGCGGCCGCGGGCCAGCGCCTGGGGGGCGACGGTGGGGGCAATGCGGGCGATGGCGATGCGGCCGCGGACCTTCAACTGATGAGGCGGATCATGGTCAAGACGAGTGCCCGCAACAAGCTGTTCGGCCGGGTCGCGGCGGTACGCGCCGGCGCGGTGAACGATGAGGTCGCGCTGGCGCTGCCGGGCGGGCAGCAGGTGGTGGCGACCATCACGCACGAAAGCGTGGAAACGCTGGGGCTGGGTCCGGGCGTCGAGGCCTTCGCGCTGATCAAGGCGTCGTCCGTGCTGGTGGGCGTCGCCGATCCGGGCCTGCGCCTGTCCGCGCGCAATCAGCTGCCCGGCGCGGTCTCGCGCATCGTGCCCGGCGCGGTCAACACAGAGGTGGTGATGGAGCTCGATGGCGGCGGCACGATGGCGGCCATCGTGACCAATGCGAGCGTGACGGCGCTGGGCCTGGCCGAGGGCGTGCGGGTGCTGGCCATCTTCAAGGCATCGAGCGTGATCCTGGGCACGATGGACTGAGCGGGCACGACACGACCGAGGACTCACGGCCGGTGGATGCGGCCGTCGCGGATCTCCAGCACATGCTCGCCGAGCGCCGCCACATCGTCCGGGTCGTGCGAGATCGTCAGCATCGGCACATCGAGGCTGTCCTGCAACGCGCGCAGCTCGGCGCGCATGCGCACGCGCAGCGCGGGGTCCAGCGCGGAAAACGGCTCGTCCAGGAGCACGATGTCCGGCCGCGTGGCCAGGGCGCGGGCCAGCGCCACGCGCTGCTTCTGCCCGCCCGAGATCTCGCCGGGGTAGTGGCCCGTGATGTTGCGCAGGCCGAACGCGTCGATCCAGCGGTCGGCGTCCGGGTGGCGGCCATGCCGGCCGGGATTGAGCCAGCCCCGGGACAGGCCGAAGGCGACGTTCTGCGCCACGGTCAGGTGCGGAAACAGCGCGTAGTCCTGGAACAGGTAGGCGACGCGGCGCTGCTGGGGCCGCACGTCGATGCGCGCGGCAGAGTCGAACAGCGTGCGGCCGTTGAGCTCGATGCGGCCGCGGTCCGGCGTCAGCAGGCCCGCGATGGCATGCAGCGTCAAGGTCTTGCCCGCGCCGGAGGGACCGTACAGCGCGATGCGGTGGCTGTCCGAAGCAAAGGCGATATCGAGCGCGAAATGCCGGTCGGCGGCTTCCAGGCGTTTGGCGACGGCGACTTCGATGGCCATGGCGCGCTTGGGCGGGTTATCGGGCCGGCCGCCGGGCGGCGGGGCGGGTCAGCCGGCCCGCGGCCACCAGCAGCGCCACGCAGGTGACCGAGGTCACCAGCACCAGCAGGTTGGCGGTGCGGTCGTCCCCGGCCTGCACCGCCTCGTAGATTGCCACCGACAGCGTCTGCGTGCGGCCGGGCAGGTTGCCCGCCACCATCAGCGTGGCGCCGAACTCGCCGAGCGCGCGCGCGAACGCAAGCAGCACGCCGGCGGTGACCCCGCGCGCGGCCAGCGGCAGCGTGACGCGGAAGAAGATGCCGGTCTCCGAGGTGCCGAGGACCCGCGCGGCGTTCTCGAGCCGATGGTCGACCGCCTCGAAGGCGGCGCGCGCGGACTTGAGCACCAGCGGAAAGGCGACGATGGTCGAGGCCAGTACCGCGCCCTGCCACGTGAACACCAGCTCGATGCCCATGCCGGCCAGCCACTGGCCGAGCGCGCCGCGTCGGCCGATCAGCACCAGCAGGTAGTAGCCCAGCACCGTGGGCGGCAGCACCAGCGGCAGGGTCAGCAGCGCGTCGACCACGTCGCGCAGGCGCGATTGCCAGCGCGCGAGCGCATATGCGGCGCCGACGCCGAGCACGGCGTTGAGCACGGTCGCCCAGCCCGCCACCTTGAGCGAGAGGGCCAGAGGGGTCCAGACCGCTTCCATGTCGTCGTGCGGGTTCCGGGTGTCCGTTCAGGGCCTGCCGAAGCCGTGCCGCGCGAGGATCGCCTGTCCCTCGGCGGACAGCACGAACGCCACGAAGCCGCTGGCGGCGGGCGTGTTGCGCGCACGCGCGGTCAAGGCGATCGGATAGGTGACCGGCGTCGTGGTCGGAATGCGCGCGGCGATCTTCACGCTATCCGGCACGGTGGCCGCGTCGGTGGCGAACACGAAGCCCGCGTCCACCTCGCCCCGCGCCACGTAGGCCAGCGCCTGGCGCACGTTCTGCGCCGGCACGCCCTTGGCGCTGACCGCGTCCCACAGGCCGGCCGCCGCCAGCGCGTCGCGGGTGTAGCGGCCGACGGGCACGGCGCCCGGGTTGCCGAAGGCCACGCGCCGCACGGCGGGCCGCGTCAGGTCTTGGGGCTTGGCGATCTCCAGCCGGCTGTCGGCGGGTACCACCAGCACCAGCGCGTTGCTGGCGAAGTCCCGTCGCGACGCGGGCACGATCACCGCCTCGGCCGCGGCCTTGTCCATCGCGCGCTGGTCCGCCGAGGCGAACACATCGGCCGGCGCGCCTTGGACGATCTGCTGCATGAGGACGTCGGAGGCGCCGAAGTTCAGCACCACGCGCGTATCCGGATGTTCCTTCTCGTAGCGCTCGGCCACCGCGCGGAAGGCGTTGGTCAGGCTCGAGGCCGCCGAGACGACCAGGTCCGCGGCCCAAGCGCCGGGTGCCCACAGGCACAGGGCGGCGCAAAGCGAGATGGCGAGGTTAGTCCTCGCTTTCATTGCGGGCCCTGAAATACGGCGCGGGAGGGTGGGACGGAAGGACATTGGCGGTGGGGCCGGGGCACTTGCCGGCCGCGGTTTGTGGCGAAGCGACCACCGCAATATAGGCGCGTATATAGCGAGCGTCAATCGGGCGGGATGCCGTCCTGGCAGTGACAACGGGCGGGGAAAGAGAGGGCACCGGAGCCCCTGGCGGGGCTCCAGACGGCACGGCGTGCGTGCCGGTGCGCGCCGCGCCGGTCAGGCGGGCGGCGCGCCTTCCTTGATGATGCCGCGCAGCTGCTCGCGCAGTTGCGGGCTGTCCTCGTGCTGGTGCACCGTCACGGCGTGCTGGACCGCGGCCTCCAGCAGCTCGTCCTCGCTGTCGGCGCTGATCGCGACCGTGCAGCGGATGTCGCTGGGAACCTCGCGGCAATCGACGTATTTGCGTCCCATGGTGTCCTCCTGACGCGGCATGTCATCAGCGGGACGGGAGTCCCCCGGCTCTCCGGGTCTCGCGCGGGCGCCGCCGGCGCAGGCCGGCGGGCTGGCTTCAGTATAGGTTCGCGGCGGCGCGCCGCGGCCCCGGGGGAGGCGTTACAGCACCGGCGTCAGCACCTTGCCGGTGGTCAGGAAGGCGTTCAGGTTGTCCATCGTCAGCCCTTCCATGGCCGCGCGCGTCTCGTGCGTGCCGCTGGCGATATGCGGGGCGAGCACCACGTTGTCCAGCGTCAGCAGTTCGGCCGGCACGTTGGGTTCGTCGCGGAACACGTCCAGGCCGGCGCCGCCCAGGCGGCCGTCGCGCAGCGCCTGGACCATGGCCTGCTCGTCGATCACGGTGCCGCGCGAGACATTGATCAGAATGCCCTTGGGTCCGAGCGCGTCGATGATCTCGCGCGACACCAGGCCCACCGTCTCCGGCCCGCCCACGCAGGTCACCACGAGGAAATCGCACCAGGCGGCCAGCGCTTTCAGGTCCGGCTCATGCCGCCACGGGGCGCCCGCGCGCGGACGGCGGTTGTGATAGGCGATCTCCATGTCGAAGCCGGTGGCGCGCTGCGCGACCTTTTCGCCGATGCGGCCCAGGCCCAGGATGCCGAGCTTCTTGCCCGAGGCCCGCGTGGCCAGCGGGAACTGCGTCTTGCCCCACTGGCCGGCGCGCACGAAGCGGTCTGCGTGCGCCAGCTTGCGCGAGGCGTCGAGCAGCAGCGAGAAGGCCAGGTCGGCCACGCAGTCGTTGAGCACGTCCGGGGTGTTGCTGATCTGGATGCCGCGCGCGCGGGCCGCGTCCAGCGCGATGGCGTCATAGCCCACGCCGAAGCTGACGATGGCCTCCAGGCGCGGCAGTGCCTCGATCACCGCGGCGCTGCACCCGTAGCGCGCGGAGGTCACCACCACGCGCACGTCCTGGCCATGCTCGCGCAGCCATGCGATCGGATCGGCCTGCTCCCAGAGCGCTCCGGCGCCGTGGCGCTCCTTCAGGGCGGTGTTGACGTGGGGGGCGAGCGAACCGATCTGGACGAGCTGGAGCTGGGACATGGACGTGGCGAGGCTGGGAAGACGGTGGAAGGAAGGGCGGGCGGCCCGCGGGAGGCGGCGGCCCGCTGCCGATGGTAGCGCAATCAGCGGATCGGCGGCAAGCTGGCGGCTTGGGCCGTTTGCGCGGCTGGCTCGCTCAGGCGCTGTCCCGCCGGATCACCTCGAAGCCGAGGTCGACAACGGGCTCGTCGACCTGCTTGCCATCGATGCGGGCCAGCAGGCTCTCGGCCGCCCGGCGCCCGATGGCCGGGCCGTCGATGCGCACGGTGGACAGCGCCGGGTAGGTATGCGCGGCGAAGTTCAGGTCGCCGAAGCCCATCACGGCCAGTTGGTCCGGCACCGCGATGCCGCGGGCCCGCGCCTCGGACAGCGCGCCCTGCGCCAGCGTGTCCGAACTGCACAGCACCACGTCGGGCCGCGCGCCGCCGTCCAGCAGCCTGGCCAGTCCTTCGCGGCCGAGGCCCAGGCTCGAAGGCGCGGGCACGATGCTGCTCGGCACGTCGGTGATGCCGTGGCGCCCGATGCCCGCCAGAAAACCGAGGCGCCGCGACTCCGCGCGCTGGTCGCTGGCCGACAGGATGGCCGGGCGCCGATAGCCGCGGGCGTGCACGTACTCGGCCAGCGTATGGCCGACCTTCTCGTGCGAAAAGCCGACCAGCATGTCGATGGGGGTGGGCGTCAGGTCCCAGGTTTCCACCACCGGAATGCGCGCGGCCAGCAGGCGACGGCGCGCGTCGGGCGTATGGGCGATGCCGGTCAGCACCACGCCGTCGGGCCGCCGCGACAGGATGGCGCCGAGCAGTTCCTCCTCGCGCGTGGCGGCATAGCCCGACAGGCCCAGCAGCACCTGGTAGCCCGCCTGCGAGAAGCGGTCGGTCAGCGCCTGGATGGTGTCCGCGAAGATCGAGTTGGCGATGGTCGGCACGATCGCCGCGATCAGCCGGCTGCGGCGCGAGGCAAGGCCCCCGGCCAGCAGGTTCGGGACATAGCCGGTGCGCTGGATGGCTTCCTGCACGCGCGCCACCGTCTCGGCAGAGACCAGGTCCGGCTGGTTCACCACGCGCGACACCGTAATCGGCGAGACGCCCGCGATCTTGGCCACGTCGGCCAGCGTGACGCTACCCGTGGCGCGGCCGCTGACGGCGGGGGTGGGCAGGGCGGCGGTGGGACGGGAGCGGGCCATGAGCGTGGTCGGGGTGAGGCGGAGGAAGCGGCGTTGCGGGCGATGCGCCCGGTCGAGGCCGAATGATAGCGCCGCGGCGCGCGGCGCCCCCGGGGGCGAGGCAAACGCGGGGGTTGCCGTTGGGTAAACCCCGATCCCCGGCGCATTGTCGCTACCCGATGACAGCGCTATCATGCCACGGGCCAGGAGGGCGGCTCAAGCCTGCCGACCCCGCGGAAACCGGAGGAGACACCCCATGAAGACTACGCCCGTCGAGACGGCCGATCTGCTGCGTTCCGTCATCGCCGTGCCGCCGCTCGCGCGCCGCCCCGACCTGTCGCTGGACCGCGCCGCCAACGCCGCGCTGATCCGCCATCTCGAAGGTGGCGGGGTGCGCAGCCTGATGTATGGTGGCAATGCCAACTTCTACCATCTGCCGGTGTCGGCCTATGCCGAGACGGTGGACATGCTCGCCGAGCTGGCCGGCGCCGATACCTGGGTACTGCCGTCGGCCGGCCCCGACTACGGCAAGCTGCTGGACCAGGCCCGCATCCTGCGCGAGCGCGCCTTTCCGGCGGCAATGCTGCTGCCGATGAGCTTTCCGTTCACCGACGAGGGCCTGGCCACCGCAGTGCGCCATTTCACCGACGCGCTGGACAAGCCCGCCGTGCTGTACATCAAGTCGGACAACTACATCCGCCCGCAGACGCTGGCCGCGCTGATCGAGGAGCGCCGCATCGCCTGCGTCAAGTACGCGGTGGTGAAGCAGGACCCGGCCGCCGATCCCTATCTGCGCGCGCTGGCGCAGGAGGTGGACCGGCGCTACCTGGTCTCGGGCATCGGCGAGCGCCCGGCGATCGTCCACGTGCGCGATTTCGGGCTGACCAGCTTCACCACCGGCTCCGGCTGCGTGGCGCCCGCGCTGTCGATGCGGCTGCTTGGCCTGCTGCGCGAGCAGCGCTACGACGAGGCCGAGGCGGTACGCGCGCTGTTCCTGCCGCTGGAGGACTGCCGCGACGAGATCAGCCCGATCCGCGTGCTGCACGATGCCGTCACGCTGTCCGGCGTGGCCGACATGGGCCCGATGCTGCCGATGCTGACCGGGCTGGACGCCGCCGCGCGAGAGCGTGTCGGCCCCGCGGCGCGCGCGCTGCTCGACGCCGAACGCCGGAGCTGAACGCCATGGCCGACTACACGATGCAACCCGAGTCCCCCTCGCCCGCGCGCCCCCGCAAGACACCGGAGCAACTGCGCAGCCACCGCTGGTACGGCGTCAACGACCTGCGCTCCTTCGGCCATCGCTCGCGCACCGCGCAGATGGGCTACCACCGCGCCGACTACGCCGGCAAGCCGGTGATTGCCATCATCAACACGTGGAGCGACATCAACCCCTGCCACAGCCATTTCCGGCAGCGCGTGGAGGAGGTCAAGCGCGGCATCTGGCAGGCCGGCGGCTTCCCGGTGGAGATGCCGGCGATGAGCCTGTCCGAGCCGTTCCAGAAGCCCACCACGATGCTCTATCGCAACCTGCTGGCGATGGAAACCGAGGAACTGCTGCGCTCCTATCCGGCCGACGGCTGCGTGCTGATGGGCGGCTGCGACAAGACCACGCCGGCGCTGCTGATGGGCGCGATGTCGATGGACCTGCCGACCATCTTCGTGCCGGCCGGGCCGATGCTGCGCGGCAACTGGAACGGCGTGACGCTCGGCTCGGGCTCTGACACCTGGAAATACTGGGCCGAGCTGCGCGCCGGCAATATCACCGAGCACGACTGGCAGGGCATCGAGGATGGCATCGCGCGCTCGCCGGGCCACTGCATGACCATGGGTACGGCGTCGACCATGACCGCCGTGGTCGAGGCGATGGGCATGTGCCTGTCCGGCGCCTCGTCGATTCCAGCGCCCGATTCGCGCCACGCGCAGATGGCGTCGCTGTCGGGCCGCCGCATCGTCGAGATGGTGTGGGAGGACTGGAAGCCGTCGGAGATCATGACGCCGGCCGCCTTCGACAACGGCGTGCGCACGGCGCTGGCGCTGTCGGGCTCGACCAACGCCATCGTCCACCTGATCGCCATGGCGCGCCGCGCCGGCTACGCGCTGACGCTGGACCGCTACGACGAACTGGCGCGCGGCACGCCGGTGCTGGCCAATGTGCGGCCATCGGGCAAGTACCTGATGGAGGACTTCTATTACGCCGGCGGCCTGCGCGGCATGCTCGCGCAACTGCGCGATCTGATCGACACGACGACCCTGACCGTCGATGGCCGCACGCTGGGCGAATGCATCGAAGGCGCCCGCGTGTTCAACGACGACGTGATCCGCTCGCGCGACAACCCGCTGGTCGCGCACGACGGCCTGGCGGTGCTGCGCGGCAACCTGGCGCCGGACGGCGCGGTGATCAAGCCGCCCGCCGCGGAACCGCACCTGCTGCGCCATACCGGCCGCGCGGTGGTCTTTCGCGACTACAACGACATGGCCGCGCGCATCGACGACCCGGACCTCGACATCGACGCGGACAGCGTGATCGTGCTGCAGAACGCCGGGCCGCAGGGCGCGCCGGGCATGCCGGAGTGGGGCCAGCTGCCGATTCCGCAGAAGCTGCTGCGCCAGGGCGTGCGCGACATGGTGCGCATCTCGGACGCGCGCATGAGCGGCACCAGCTACGGCGCCTGCGTGCTGCACGTGGCGCCGGAATCGTATGTCGGCGGGCCGCTGGCCTTCGTGCGCGACGGCGACCTGATCGAGCTGGACGTGCCGGCGCGCAAGCTGAACCTGTTGATCGACGACGAGGAGTTCGCGCGCCGCCGCGCCGCCTGGAGCGCGCCCGTGCCGAAGTTCGAGCGGGGCTACGGCAAGCTGTACCTGCGCCATATCAGCCAGGCGGACAAGGGCTGCGATTTCGATTTCCTCGAACCGGTGGAGGTGAGGGCGGGTGGCGATCCCGAGATCCATTGAGGCGTGCCGCACGGGACGACGAACGCATGCCGTCATACCCGCTTTCGCGGGCACGACAGAGTTTTGCATCAACCATAGCAATGACAACGATGGCCGCCGATCCGGCCAGCAGGAGACAATCATGAAGCCGCTGCACACTTTGCTGGGCGCCGCCACGCTGGCGCTCGCCGCCCTGGGCCTGCCCGCCCAGGCGCAGGACAACTGGCCCGCCAAGCCGATCACCTATGTGGTGCCGTTCCCGCCCGGCGGCACCACCGATACGCTGGCGCGCCTGATCGGCCAGCGTCTGGGCCAGGCGCTGGGCGTCACCGTGGTGGTTGAGAACCGCCCGGGCGCCGGCGGCAACATCGGCTCGGACTACGCCGCCAAGGCCGCGCCGGACGGCTATACGATCCTCGGGGGCACCATCAGCTCGCACGCGATCAACGCGAGCCTGTATCCCAAGATGCCCTACGACGTGGTCAAGTCCTTCGCGCCCATCACGCTGATCGGCACCAATGCCAACGTGCTGGTCGTCAATGCGGCCAGCCCGTTCAAGACCGTGCAGGACATCGTGGGCGCGGCCCGGGCCAAGCCCGAGACGCTGTCGTATGCGTCCGCCGGCAACGGCACCTCGCAGCATCTGGCGGGCGAGCTGTTCAAGGAGCTGGCCGGCATCAAGCTGACGCACGTGCCCTACAAGGGCAGCGGTCCGGCGATCCAGGACGTGATGGCGGGGCAGGTGCCGATGATGTTCGACACCACCGTGGTCGCCGCGCAGCATATCGATTCGGGCAAGCTGCGCGCGCTGGCCGTGACCTCCACGCGCCGCATCAAGAGCATGCCCAACGTGCCGACGATGGCAGAGGCGGGCGTGCAGGGCTACGACCTGCAATCGTGGCAGGCCATCTTCGCGCCGGCCAGCACGCCCAAGCCCGTGGTGGACCGCCTGTACCGCGAGATCTCGGCCATCATCAAGTCGCCCGACATGCAGGAGCGGCTGGAGAAGCTGGGCATGGAGCCGTCCGGGATGTCGCCGGAACAGTTCGCGGCCTTCCAGAAGGGCGAGATCGCCAAGTGGGCCAAGGTGGTGAAGACCGCCAACATCCGCATCGACTGATCCGGGTGGCCGCGTGACGGCGTCGGCCCGGGTGGCCGCCGCCGTTGCGCTATCCTCGCGGGACGCCGAACTTCCGCTGCCGTCCCCATGCTGCGTGTCTACCTTGCCGGTCCCGATGTGTTTCGCGACGATGCCCTCGCCCACGGCGAGCGGCTCAAGCAGCTGTGCGCGGACCACGGCTTCGCCGGCGTCTATCCCCTGGACAATGCCTTGCCCGACGGGCTGACCGGCCCGCGCGCCGCGCAATGGATCTACGAGGCCAATGTCGCGCTGATCCGCGGCGCCGACCTGGTGATGGCCAACCTGGACGACTTCCGCGGGCCCGGCGAAGCGGACTCGGGCACGGCCTTCGAGGTGGGCTTCGCGGTGGCGCTGGGCAAGCCGGTGTGGGGCTATACCACCGATGCCGGCACCATCGTCGACCGCGCCACCGCCAGCGTGAACGGCGAGGGCCGCGCGCGCGACGCGCGCGGCTTCCTCGTGGAGGACTTCGGCCTGGGCAAGAACCTGATGCTCGCCTGCCCCGCGCGGATGGTGCAGGGCGGCCCGCAGGCGTGCCTGGCCGCGATGGCGGCCGCCCTGCGCGGCTGAGCCCGCGCGCGGCGCCCGCGCTAGTCGACCAGCGCCGCCAGCGCCTGCCGCGCCTCGCGGCGCAGCCGCTCCAGATCGAGCCCCACCACCGCGCCGTCGCGCACCACGCGGCGCCCGCGCACCAGCACGTCGCGCACCGGGGTCGGCTCGCCGGCCGCCACGGGCGCGGTGCCGATGTCGTGGAAGCCATGGAAGCGCAGCCCCCCCACGTCGTAGATGGCAAGGTCCGCCGATTGTCCCGGCGCGAGCGTGCCGATGCCCGGCAGCCCCAGCACCTGCGCGCCGCCCGCCGTGCCCCAGTGGATCACTTCCTCGACGCGGGTTTGCGCCGCGCCGCCCAGCGCCCGATGCACCAGCCAGGCGAAGTTGGCCTCGTTGACCATGCTGCCCGATTCGTTCGACGCCACGCCGTCGACGCCCAGCGACACCGGCACGCCGGCGTCCGCCATGGCGCGCACGGGGGCGATGCCGCTGCCCAGCCGCGCGTTGCTGACCGGGCAATGGGCCATGCCGGTGCGGGTCACGGCCAGCATGCGGATCTCCTCGGGATTCACCGTGACCAGATGCGCGAACCAGACATCCGGCCCCAGCCAGTCGTGGTCGGCGACGAACTGCACCGGCGTGCACTGGTATTTCTCGCGGCAGAAGCGCACGTAGTTGTCGGTCTCTGACAGGTGCGTATGCAGCCGCAGGTCCATGCCGCGCGCGAACGCGGCCAGCTCGCGCAGCAGCCCGGGCGGCAGCGAGAACGTGGGCGTGGTTGGCGCCACCACCACGCGCCGCAGGCCGTCCGGCGCGGCGTCGTGATAACGCGCCTTGAGCCGTTCGATGTCGGCGAGCATCTGGTCCAGCGTCTCGGGCACCAGCGCGGTGGCGCGCATGCCCGGATGTTCGGCGGCGGACTGGATGGCTCCGCCCCGGCACAGCACCAGCCGCATGCCCAGTTCTTCGGCGACCTCGAACAGCACGTCGCCGGTGTCCGCGCCCTCGCCGTGGTGGTACAGGTAGTGATGATCGGCGCAGGTGGTGGTGCCCGACAGCAGCAGCTCGGCCATGCCGAGCCGCACCGCGATGCGGAAGATCTCGGGCGTGAAGCGGGCGAGACGCGGGTACGCCACGCTGGCGAGCCACTGCTCCAGCCCCGCGTTGATGCCGCCGGGCACGGCCTTGAGCAGGTTCTGGAACAGATGGTGGTGCGTATTGACCCAGCCGGGATACACCACGCAGCCCGAGGCATCGAGCACCTCCTCGTCGTCGAGGCGGGGCAGCGCAGGTCCCATCTCCGCGATGCGGCCGTCGCGGATGCGGATGTCGGCGGCCCCGGCGCGCGCGGCGTCGCCGGCGCGTCCCGTCATCACGGCGGCGGCACCGCGGATCAGCAGCGCGCTGCCGCGCGCGGCGTGGGTGTTGAGGTTCGTCGTGTTCGGCACCATGGATTCAGACCCCCTGTACGTTATCGGCGTTGGCGACGTTGGCCGGCGGCTCGTCGGCCTCGCGCGCGGGCACGCCGTTCAGAATCAGATTGAGCAGCACCGAGACCACGCAGGCGATGATCACGCTGCTGTGGACGAAGGGCTGCAGGAAGCCGGGCAGCTTCTCCAGCATCGAAGGCAGCATCACGGGCATCATCGCGCAGCCCAGCGTAATGGCGACGATGGTCAGGTTGTTGGGGTTGCGCTCGTATTCGACCTGGCCGAGCGTCTTGATGCCGGCGGCGACCACCACGCCGAACATCACCATTGCCGCGCCGCCCAGCGCCGCGCCGGGGATCGACGCGAACAGCGCGCCGATCTTGGGCACCAGCGCCACCGCGCACAGCATCACGCCGCAGGTGGCCACCACCCAGCGGCTGCGCACGCCGGTGACGATCACCAGTCCCACGTTCTCCATGAAGGCGATATAGGGGAACGCCGCGAACATGCCCCCGATGGCGCTGGCAAGGCCGTTGGCACGCAGGCCGCGGGTGGCGTCGCGCTCGGTGATGGGCCGCTTGACGATATCGCCCACGGCGACGAACAGGCCCATCGACTCGACCATCTGCACCACCATCACGATCACCATGGTGGCGATGGCGCCGGCGTTGAACGTCGGCATGCCGAAGGCGAACGGCGTCACCATCGTGAACCACGGCGCGCGCGCGACTTCGTCGAAGCTGCCCATGCCCAGCAGCCAGGCGACCACGCCGCCCACCAGCAGGCCGATCACCACCGACAGGCTGCGGATGAGCTCGCCGCCATGCCGGTTGATCAGCAGGATCAGCGCGACCACGCCGAAGGCCACCAGAAAGAACACGGGCGCGCCGAAGTCGGGCGCGCCGCGGCCGCCGCCGAACCAGTGGAACGCCACGGGCAGCAGCGACAGGCCCACGGCGGTGATGGTGCAGCCGCTGACCACGGGCGGAAAGAAGCGCTTGAGCTTGCCGATCACCGGCGCGAGGAACATCGCGATCACGCCCGCGCCGATGATCGCGCCGCATACGCCGTTGAAGCCCAGCGACGGATCGCTGCCGATGGCGATCACTGGGCCGACGGAACTGAACGCCACGCCCTGCATCAGCGGCAGCCGCACGCCGAACTTCCAGAAGCCCACGGTCTGCAGCAACGTGGCGATGCCGGAGGTGAAGAGCGCCGTGCTGATCAGCATGGTGGTCTGCGCCGGCGTCATCTTGAGGGCACCGGCCACGATCATCGGCACGGCGATGGCGCCCAGGTAGCTGACCAGCATGTGCTGGAAGCCGAGCGACGCCATCGCGCGCGCCGGCAGGATTTCATCGACGGGGTGAACCGTTGTTTGCATGTTTCGTCTCCTGCCGCGTCCGGGGAAAAGGGCGCCGTGCCGGCGGCGGCTGGCCCGGTCTTGCGTCGCCGGGCTCGATCCGTCACGGTGCCATGCGCGGCACGCTGGCCGGCGCATGGATGGACGATAGGGAGGCGCGCCGCGTGCGGATAGCGCGAAAGCGAAGCCGATGGAATCCGTCCGCAACGGGGCGGCGCATTGGCCCGGAAATCGCCTCAGGGGTTTCCCTCAACTTGCGCGCGGCGGCCTCCCGACCCTAGGATGGCGACGCTACCGGTGCCCCCCACATGACTCCAGTCTCCACCCCGTCCGCAGCACGGCATGGCGCCCCCCGCGCGGGCGATGTCGAGCGCGTGCAGTCGCTGTCCGGGCGCGTGTTCGGGCCGGTGCGCCTGCGCGCTGCGCAGGCCGACGCCGCGCTCGATGCGCGCATCGATGCCTGCGCCATTGGACGGCTGCGGCTGGTCACCATCGCCTACAACCAGGCGGTGCAGATCGAGCCGCAGTGGGGCAAGGACGAGTTCGTGATCCAGACCGTGCTGGCGGGAACGTGCCGCGTCGAGACCGCGTGCGGGACCATGGCGATGCCGCCCGGCGCGACCTTCGTGTTTTCGCCGACCGTGCCGGCCCGGCTGTCGCTGGATGCCGGCTGCGAGCGCTTCAGCGTAGTGATCCGCCGGCAGGCGATCGAGCAGGCGTTCCGCGAGCACTTCAGCTTCGATCCGCCCGCGCCGATCGAATTCGCGATGCAGCCGGTGGCGGACGATGGCCGGGCGGCGCGCTGGCGCGCGCTGGTGGACTACCTGCGCGCGGAGAGCGCGCTCAGGCAAGGCGAGCTGGGCAAGCAGATGCCGGCGCTGGACGGCGGCATCGAGCGCATCGTGCTGTCGACGCTGCTGCTGGACCGCTTCGCCGCCGACGGCGATCTGCTGCCGCGCCGTTTCGAGGCGGTGCTGCCCGACTACATGCGCTGCGCGATCGCCTATCTGCGCGCGCACCTGGGCGAGCCGCTGACGCTGGAACAGATCGCCGCGCACTGCGGCGTCTCCGCGCGCACGTTGCAACTGGGCTTCCGCAAGACCAAGAACACCTCGCCGATGGCCTATCTGCGGCTGCTGCGCTTGCATGGCGCGCGGGCGGACCTGCTGCGCTCGCGTCCGGAGAAGGGGCGGGTCAGCGCGATCGCGCTGGCGCACGGCTTTACCCATCTGAGCCTGTTCTCGCGCGAGTACCGGCGCGAGTTCGGCGAGCTGCCGTCGCAGACGCTGCTCGCGCAGCGCCCCTGACCGCCGCCGCGCCGTTCAGGCCGCTTGCGCCACCGGCAGGCACACCTGCAGCAGCGCCTGCAGGCGCAGCCTGTCCAGATGCCGGCCGATGAAGACGAACTTGCTGTGCGCGGCTTCGCCGCCCCAAGGCGCGCCCGGCTGGAAGTCCATCAGCCGGTGGACGGCCTGCAGCACATGGCGGCGTTCATCGCCCTCGATGGCGACGATGCCTTTCATGCGGAACACATCGTCGCCCTGCGCGGCCAGCAGCGCCTTCAGGCCGTGTTCCAGGCGCTGACGGTCGAAGGGCCGGTCGAACACCAGCGAGACGGAGGTCACCGAGGGGTCATGGCGATGGCCATGGGGTTCGTCGTCGCCGTCCAGGTGCCCGGCGTGTGCGCAATGCTCGTCGCAGACGTGCCCGTGGTCGTGGTCGTGGTCGTCGTGATCGTGTTCGTGTTCGTGATCGTGATCATCGGCTCCGCCGTGCGCCTGCACCGGTGCCGTGCCGGGCATGAATCCGCCGATGCCAAGGATCTTTCCGAGGTCCACCTGCGCGTAGTTCGAGCGCAGGATGTGCGCGCCTTCGTTCAGCCGGTGCAGCCGCGCCTCCAGCGCATCGAGCCGGTCCGCGTCGACCAGGTCGGTCTTGTTCAGGATGATGCGGTCCGCGGCCACGATCTGGTCCACCGCCTGGTTGTCGAAGCCGCTCAGTTGCGGATCGTCGAGATGGTCCTCGATATGGACGGCGTCCACCAGCGTCAGGATGCCGTCGAGCGCTACCTGCCGCGCCACCTCGTTGTCCATGAAGAAGGTGGCCGCCACCGGCGTGGGGTCGGCCAGTCCGCTGGTCTCCACCAGGATGTGGTCGAAGCGCTCGGGGCGCTCCAGCAGCGTCTGCAGGATGCGCACGAGGTCGGTGCGCACGTCCACCACGCAGCAGATGCAGCCGTTGGTCATCTGGTAGATCTCCTCGTCGGAGGTCATCACGAGATCGGAATCGACATCGACCTCGCCGAACTCGTTCTCGATCACGGCGATGCGGTGGCCGTGCTTCTGCGTCAGGATGTGGTTCAGCAGCGTGGTCTTGCCCGCGCCGAGAAAGCCGGTGAGGATCGTGACGGGGACGGGCCGCTGGGTGGCGACGGTGGAGGGTTGCATGGGATCTCCCGGTTGGTGCTGCGTTCCTCGCCGCGGCGAGGCGAAAGGTTGTTCAGGCTGCGCCGGCCTCGGACCGCAGGCCCTGCCAGCGCCGCACGAGTCCCTGGTGCGGCGCGTCGAACAGATCGAGCACCCGCCCCACGGTGTGGTCGACGATGTCGTCCACGGTGCGCGGGTGCGCGTAGAAGGCCGGCACCGGCGGCAGCACGATGGCGCCCATCTCGGTGACGGTGGTCATGTTGCGCAGGTGCACCAGATGAAGGGGCGTCTCGCGCGCGAGCAGCACCAGGCGGCGCCGCTCCTTGAGCATGACGTCGGCGGCGCGGGTGACCAGGTTGTCGGCCATGCCGGTGGCGATGGCCGCAAGCGTGCGCATCGAGCACGGCGCCACCACCATGCCGTCGCAGCGGAACGAGCCGCTGGCGATGGTCGCGCCGATATCGCGCACGTTGTGCACCACATCGGCCAGCGCCTCGATCTGCGGGCGCTGCATGCCCAGCTCGTGATGTGCGGTCAGCAGGCCGGACGGCGAGCAGACCAGATGCGTCTGCCAGCCGTCCAGCGCGGCCAGCGCCTGCAGCAGCCGCACGCCGTAGACCGCGCCGCTCGCGCCGGTGATGGCCACCACCAGGCGGTTCATCGCGCGCCCGCCTGTTCGGCCAGCGCCTGCAGCACCTGCTCCGGCCGGATCGGGTAGTGGCGGAACCGCACACCGATGGCATCGAACACCGCGTTGGCGATGGCCGGGCCGATCGCGACGATGGGGTCCTCGCCCACGCCCTTGGCGCCGAACGGGCCGCCGGGGTCGGGGGCTGCCTCGAGCAGCACGGTGTGGATGGGCGGCATGTCCATCGCCAGCGGCATCTTGTAGTCGACGAAGTTGGCGTTCAGCGAGCGGCCGGTGCGCATGTCGATCTGGTAGTCCTCGTACAGCGTATGGCCGATGCCCTGCTGGATGCCGCCTTCGATCTGGCCGGCGGCGGCGACGGGGTGAATGACCTTGCCCACGTCGTGCACCGGCACCACCTGGCGCACGGTGATGAAACCGGTCTCGGTATCGACGGCCACCTCGACGAAGTGCGCGGCGAACGAGTACGACTTGGTGGGATGGTAGGTCGCGGTGCCCACCAGTTGCGCGGCCGGAATGCCCTTGCGCGGCATCACCGCCTCGCGCACCGTCAGCGCCGGCCCCTCGCGGTCGCGCACCGCGATCCGCCCGGCGGCCAGCGTCAGCGCGTCGGGTTCGCACTCGAGCAGCTTCGCCGCGCGCTCGAACAGCTGGCGCCGGATCTCGCCCGCCGCCATCTGCGCTGCCTTGCCGACCATGTACGTGGTGTGGCTGGCGAAGGCGCCGATGTCCCACGGCACCACGTCGGTGTCGCCGTGGACCACCGACACCGCCTCGAACGGCAGCGTCAGTTCCTCGGCGACGATCTGCGCCAGCGCGGTATGGGCGCCCGTGCCCAGGCCCGCCGCGCCGGTCAGCAGCACCACGGTGCCGTCCTCGTTCATCTTGATGATGGCGTTGCCCTGCTCCTTGATGCCGGGGTAGGCGCTGCTGCCATGCATCTCGCAGCCCAGTCCCCAGCCGGTGCGGATGGGCCCCGCGGTCTCGCGCGGGCGCCGCCGCAGCGCGGGCCAGTCGACGATCTCCATGCCCTTGCGGATGCAGGCTTCGAGCCCGTGGCCGATCAGCGGATGGTTGGACGGTGCGATATCGCCATCGCGCACCGCGTTCCGGAGCTTGAGCTCGGCGGGATCCATGCCGAGCTGCGCGGCGGCCTCGTCCATCTGCACGTCGAGCGCGTAATACGTCTGTACCACGCCGTAGCCCCGGAACGCGCCCGCGATGGGACTGTTGGTGTAGACGCAGCGCCCCTCCAGCAGCACGTTGTCGCAGCGGTACAGCGACACCAGCGCCGCGGTGCCGACATTGGTCACGCCGGGACCATGCGAGCCGTAGGCGCCGGAGTTGAAGACGACCCTGGCCTGGCGCGCGGTGATGGTGCCGTCGCGGCGAAAGCCCTGCTTCAGCCAGATCCTGGCCGGGTGGCGCGTGCGTCCGCCGACGAACGTTTCCTCGCGCGTGTATTCCATCCGCACGGGCCGGCGCGTCTCCCGCGCCAGCAGCGCGCACAGGAACTCGTGCTGGAAGAGGTCCTGCTTGGCGCCGAAGCCGCCACCCATGTGGTCGACCAGCACGCGCACCTTGTGCAGCGGCAGGCCCAGCACCTCGGCCATGATGCCGCGCACCATGAAGGCGGTCTGCGTCGAGATCCACACGGTGAGGTTGCCGTTGCCGTCCCAGTTGCAGGTGCAGACATTGGGCTCCATGTAGGCCGGCGTGGGACGGCCGCCTTCGTAGACGCCTTCCACGATCAGGTCGGCCTCGGCGAAGCCCGCTTCGACGTCGCCCCGACGCACGATCACCGGCGGCAGCACCAGGTTGCCGCCCGGTTCGCGGTCGTGGATGCGCGGCGCCTCCGGGCGCTCGGCATCGTCGGTGGTGAACACCGCCGGCAGCACGTCGTACTCGACCTCGATCAGTTCGACGGCGCGCGCGGCGACTTCCTCGCTGACGGCGGCCACCGCGGCCACGCCCTCGCCCCAGTAGCGCACCTTGTCGTCGAGGATGTACTGGTCGCATGTCACCGACGCGGAGCGCGGGTGGGGCGAGCCCGCATGCAGCACGCGTGGCACGTTCTCGTGCGTCAGCACCGCCCTGACTCCCGGCAGCGCGAGCGCGCGCGTGGCGTCGATGCGGCGGATGCGCGCGTGCGCCACGTCGCAGCGCTTGAGCTTGCCGAACAGCAGTCCGGGGAACGGCATGTCGGCGACGTACTTGGCGTTGCCGGTGACCTTGTCGAGCAGGTCGGTGCGCTTGACGCTGTGTCCGATCACGGCGTGGCTCATGATGCCTCCTTGCCGGTGCCGGCCATCGCCGCGGCGGCCTTCTCGATGGCCTCGACGATCTTGGTGTAGCCGGTGCAGCGGCAGATATTGCCGGCGATGGCGAAGCGGATGTCGTCGCGGGTCGGATGCGGGTTCTCGTCCAGCAGTGCCTTGGACATGACCACGAAGCCCGGCGTGCAGAAGCCGCACTGGGCCGCGCCGCATTGCATGAACTGCTCCTGGATCGGATGCACGGCGCCGGGCGCGGGCTGCACGCCTTCGATGGTGGTCACGTGGCAGCCGTGCGCCTCGGGTGCGAGCATCAGGCACGCGTTCACCGGGCGGCCGTCCACGATGACGGTGCACGAGCCGCATTCCCCGACGTCGCAGCCCTTCTTGGTGCCGGTCAGGCACGCGTCGTTGCGCAGCGCGTCCAGCAGCGTGCCGTGGGGCTCCACCGCCAGTTCGCGCGGCTCGTCGTTGATGACCAGCTGGATCATGGTGCGCATGTGGCGGCCTCCATGGCTTGTTCGAGGGCGCGGCGGGTCAGCACGCCGACCATCTGCCGCCGGTACGATGCGCTGGCGCGCACGTCGCTGATCGGTCGCGCGTCACCGGCGGCGGCGTGTGCCGCCTGCAGGATCAGCGCGTCGGTCACGCGCTGTCCGCGCAGCAACTGCTCGGCGTGGACCGCGCGTACCGGCGTGGGCCCGACGGCGGCCAGCACGATGCCGACCTCGGTGCAGCGGCCTTCGTTGACAGTCAGCGATACCGCCACGCCCACCGTCGCGAGCTCCATCTGCACGCGGCGCCCATGCTTGAGGTAGACCTTGCCGGTATGCGGCGCCGGTGCCGGCACGGTCAGGCGCGTCGCGATCTCGTCCGCGGCGATGGCGGTGCGGCCCGCGCCGGTGACGAAGTCCTCGATCCGCATCGCGCGCGAGCCCGACAGGCCGTACAGATGGACCGAGGCGCCATCGGCGATCAGCGGCGCGAGCGAATCCGCGGACGGCGACGCGCGGCAGACGTTGCCCACCACGGTCGCGCGATGGCGCACCTGGATCGAGGCGAAGTCCGTTACCGCGCGTGCAAGGCCGGCATAGTGGCGCTGCACGAAGCCGCTCGTCTCGACCGCGCGCGTGGTCACCAGCGCGCCGATGCGCAGCCCGGCGGCGGCATCGAAGGCCAGCATGTCCATGCCCGGGATCTTCTTGATGTTGATCACCTGCGCCGGCGCGCGTACCGACTCCTTGATCTGCACCAGCAGATCGGTGCCGCCCGCCAGCACGCTGGCCCGGCCGCCGCTCCGGTGCAGCATGGCCGAGGCCTCGGCCAGCGTTGCCGGTTCGAAATAGTCAAACGCTCTCATCGCTTCTCCCCCTCGTTGCCGCCGGGCGCGGCGTGGTATGTCGCCGGGCACCGTCGAGTCGATGATGGGCGGGCGCGCTACATCGGTAAAGGGAGCGAAACGGATTAATTGATCGTGTTACCCTCTGAATCAGACGCGCCGCGCGATATGGCATTCGCCCGCACAGAGCGCGCATCCCGATACCACGGAGGAGACACCGTGCCCCAACTGAGCAACATGAACGTGTCGCTGCGCCAGCTGCGCGCGTTCATCGCCGTGGCGCAGGAGCGCCATTTCACGCGCGCGGCGGAGCGGCTGGACTTGTCGCAGTCCTCGGTCAGCGCGCTCATCCACGAACTCGAAGGCAATCTGGGACTGCGGCTGTTCGACCGCCATACCCGCCAGCTGCATATCACGCAGGCCGGCGCCGAGCTGCTGCCGCTGGTCAAGAAGGCCGTGGCCGATATCGACAGCGTGATCGAGAACTCCAGCGAGCTGCGCACGCTGGGCAGGGGGCGCGTGTCGATCGCGGCCTCGTCCATCCAGGCGGCGCTCATGCTGCCGCGCTTTATCCGCGAGTTCTGCGTGGGCCATCCCGGCGTCAAGGTGGAGTTGCACGACGTGTCGGAGCACGAGGTGCCCAAGATGGTCAGTTCGGGCGAAGTCGACTTCGGCATCGGCACCATTCCGGAAGGGCAGCCGGACCTGAGCGCGCACCGGCTGATGACCGACCCCTTCGTGATCGTGATGCCGGCGGACCATCCGCTGCTGCGGCGCAAGGCGCTGCGCTGGGAGAATGTGGCGGCCATTCCGGTGATCGGCCCGCACAAGGGCAACCCGATCCGCGACTGCCTCGATGCGGCGCTCGCCGCGCGCGGCATCACGCTGTCGCGCCTGCACGAGGTGCTGCTGCCGCTGACCATGGTGGGCATGGTGGATGCGGGCCTGGGCATCGCCGTGATGAGCGCGGCGGTGACGCGACTGACGTCCGCGCTGGGGCTGGCCACCGTCATGCCGAGCGACCCGGTGATCGAGCGCGAGATCTCGCTGCTGGTGCACGCGGACCGTTCGCTGTCGCCGCCGGCGCAGCGCTTTCGCGACCTGCTGATGCGCGAACGGGGCCGGCTGCGCTAGCGCAGCCCCTCCATCGCGGCCTTCAGGTGCTCGGCGAACGCGGCCGCGGCGGGCGGCAATGCGCGCCCGGTGCGTGCGCCCAGCACCAGCCGGCCCATCGACAGCTCGGGGTCGGACAGCGGCACCGAAATCAGCGTGCCCTGGCGCGCCTCGCGCAGGGTGCCGGCGTGGAACTGGAAGCAGATGGCGCCGGTCCGGCGCGCGAAGCCCTTGAGCATTTCCACCGTGGTGGCCTCCAGCATGACGCGCAGGTTCAGCCGGTTGCGCGCGCAGATGGCCTCGATCGCGCGGCGGCTGCCAAAGGACTCCGGGCCCAGCGCCACCGGATAGGGCTGGCAGTCGGCCAGGTGCAGCCCGCGCCGGCCGGCCAGCGGATGGTCGGGCCGCATCATCGCGCAGAATGGCTGCGACGAGACCGCGAGCTCGTGCAGGAAGGGCGAGGGAGGCGGGTCGTGCGCCAGCAGCAGGTCGACTTCGTCCTCGCGCAGCGCGGCCAGCAGCTCGGCGGTGCCGCCGACGGCGACGTGGAATCGCACACCGCGATGCTGGTCCTGATAACAGCCGATGGCCTCGGGCAGGAAGTCGGCGGCCACCGATTCCACCGAGCCCACCCGCACGGTGCCGCGCACCAGTCCCCGCAACTGCTCCATCTCCGTGGCCGCCGCATCGAGGTCGGCCAGCCCGCGCCGGATGGTGGCCACCAGCACTTCGCCGGCGGCGGTCGGACGCACGCCGCGCGGCAGCCGCTCGAACAGCGCGGTGCCCACGTGTTCCTCGACCTCGAGGATCTTGCGGTTCAGCGCGGTCGAGGCCACGTGCAGCTGCTCGGCGGCCTTGCGGATGGAGCCGCAGCGCGCGACGGCGTCCAGGTACAGATACACACGGGGCGGATGCAGCATGGCGCGCTCAGGCCGCTTCCTTGGCCAGCGCGTGGGGCTGCGGCGCGGGCGAGCGCGCATTGAACAGCAGGTTCAGCAGCACCGCCGTCAGCGTGCCGAGCAGGATGCCGTTCTGGCAGAACTTGGCCAGCAGCTCCGGCATCTTCGAGAAGAACTTGTCCGAGACCAGCGGGATCATGCCCAGCGCCACGCTGACCGCGACGATGTAGGCGTTCTTCTTGTTCTCGACGAAGTCCACATGGCCGAGGATGCGCACGCCCGTCGCCGCCACCATGCCGAACATCACCAGCGCCGCGCCGCCCAGCACGTACTGCGGGATCGAGGCGGCGAAGAAAGCCAGCTTGGGCAGGCACCCCAGCACCACCAGCAGGCCGCCGGCCGTGGCGCAGACCCAGCGGCTGCGCACGCCGGTGACCTGCACCAGTCCCACGTTCTGCGCGTAGGAGGTGTAGGTGAAGGTGTTGAAGACGGCGCCGACCAGCGCGCCCACCCCGTCCGCCCGCAGCCCGCGTGCCAGATCGTCCGGCCCGATCCGCCGGCCGACGATCTCGCCCAGCGCGAGGAACTGGCCCACGCCCTCGATCATGATGACCATCATCACCACGCACAGCGTGACCGCAGTCATGGCGTCGAAGGTCGGCCAGCCGAAGTGGAAGGGCGTGATGAACTCGACCCAGCGCGCGTTGTGCAGGCCGTCGAAGCTGACCTTGCCCAGCGACAGCGCGATGGCGAAGCCCACGCCGATGCCGATCAGCACCGCCACGTTGCACAGGAAGCCGCGCGCGAAGGCCACCAGCGCCAGCACCGTGCACAGCACCGCGGTGGCGATGGCGATGTTCGCGGGCACGCCGAACTCCGGATTGGGCACGGGACCGGCCGCCGTGTTGAGCGTCGGATTGCCGCCCGCGGCCCAGTTGATGCCCACGCGCATCAGCGAGATGCCGATCACCAGCACCACCGTGCCCGTCACCACCGGCGGGAACCAGCGCACCATCTTGCCGACGTACGGCGCGGCGATGCAGGTGAAGATGCCGGCGACCATCACCGCGCCGAAGACGGCCGGCAGGCCCAGCGCGGGGTTGGAGCCGGTGGCGATGATCGGGGCGATGGCGGTGAAGGTCACGCCCATCATCACGGGAAGGCGGATGCCGACCTTCCAGATGCCGATGCTCTGGATCATCGTCACGAGGCCGCAGCAGAAGAGGTCCGCGGCGATCAGAAAGGCGATCTGGTCCTTGGGCAGCTTGAGTGCGCCGCCGATGATCATGGGCACGGCGATGGCGCCGGCGTACATGACCAACACGTGCTGCAACCCGAGGGCGAGCAACCGGGTGGGTGGCAGGACTTCGTCGACGGGATGCACGGGGCTCGTCCCTTGCGCGGGCATGGTGGGGTTCATGCTGTCTCCTTTGGTCGGTACCACGCCGGTCGCGCCGCGGTGCGTCTCGTCGCCCTTCGGTATCGCCGGCGGTTTCCTGTGCGGGATGGTCGTCGCCATCCTTGTCGCGATGCCCGCGCCTGTGTCGTCGCTGAGTCCAGCATTGCAGCCGCGGCGGGAGGGTACAACGGTCGCGGCGGATTTATCGATCGGGTTTAACGATGAATCCGCCGTTTCAAGGGGGTTATCCCTAGGGTCCGTGCGCGCCGCCACGGTCCAGCCGCGCCAGCAGCGCCGCGGCCCGTTCCATGGCCGCCCCGTCGATGCGCGCGCGCACGCCGTCGAACGACGGCCCGCGCGTGGCGTCCAGCCCCATGCGGGACGTGGTGCCCACGCCGGAGGCGGATGGGTCGAGCGCGCTGCCGGGCAGGCCGTCGATCACCACCACGTCCAGGTGCGGCTGCAGATGCGTGGCCATGGCCCACAGCACTTCCTCGTCGCGCGTGATGTCCACGTCCTCGTCGACCGCCACCACCGTCTTCAGGTAGGGATCCCATCCCAGCAGGCCCAGCATGACCTGGCGCGCCTCGCCCGGACGCGTCTGCCGCAGCGCGACGTAGGCGTGGAAATGCGTGCCCGAGCTGGGGTAGTGCACGGCGGTGACGCCGGGGAAGCGCTCGCGCAGCTTCTCCACCATCTCCGATTCCCGGGGAATGCGCCCGAGGTTCAGGTGCTCGGCGGAATTGCCGCCGACCACGTCGACCAGCCACGCATCGGCGCGCCGCATCACGCTCTGCACCCGCAGCAGATTGTTGGTGGAGCGGTCCGACGAATAGCCGGTGAACTCGCCGAACGGACCTTCGTCGACGCGCGCGTGCGGATCGATCACGCCTTCGAGCACGATCTCCGCGTGCGCCGGCACGAGGATGCCGTGGCACGGCGTGCGCACGACCTCCAGCGGCGCGCCGAACAGGCCGCCGGCCACGTGGCGCTCGTCGACGCCGAAAGGCAGCCGCGCGGCGCCGGCCAGCATGAACAGCGGATGGGCCCCGATCACCATCGCCACCGGCAGCGGCCGCCCGAGTTCGGTGGCCCGCTGCAACATGCGCCACAGGTGGCCGCGCGAATGCAGGCTGGTGGCGATCTCCGTCGGCGAGTGCAGCATCGAGCGGTGATAGCTGGCGTTGCCGATGCCCGTGTCCGGGTCCTCGGCGATCAGGATGGCGTTGGTGATGTACGGCCCGCGATCGCTGGCGAAATGCTGGATCGCGGGAATGCCGCGCAGGTCGATGTCGTGCGTCTGCACGCGCGCCGTGACCGCGCCGCTGTCCTGCACGCGCGGCGCCACCATGCGGCGGCTGCGCGCCTGGTATTCCGCGTGGATGCCCGCCGGCGGCACGCCGCCCAGCATGCGGCCCACGCGTTCGCGCGAGGCGAACAGATTCGTCACCAGCGGCGCGCCCAGGCCGTCGACGCGGTCGAAGACCAGCGCGGGATGGCGGCCCTGCGCGGCCAGCGCCCACACCAGTGCGGTGGGATCCTGGTTGGCGCCCACCGGCTCGCGGATATGCAGGACGTCGTCGGGAAAGGCCTCGCGATAGGCGGCGAGGAATTGATGGAAGTCCTGCGAGGTATCGCGGAACGGCGGGGATGCCGCGGCCGGCGGGGCCTGGACGGGGCGAGGCGCGGTGGGCGAGTTCATGCTCGGCTCCTGTGCTCTGGGGTTGCCGGGGCGAAGGCTGCCCCGGCGGCCGGATCGCCCGGCCACCGTGCCATGCCTGCCTGCGGAAAGAACTGCGAAAGGAACTGCTGGAGCGGCGAGAAGGGCTACCGCGTACTGGCGTAGGTGTCCTTGAGCCGTGCCTGGGCCTCCTCCTGCGTCTTCGGCGGAGCGGTCGGCTCGATGCCGACCAGCCGGGCGATGTTGTTGCCCATGTAGTCCTCCAGCCCGTCCTCGTCCAGGTCCATGCCCTGCGGCGCCGGACCGCACAGCATCTCCAGCTCGCGCAGCCACATGCCCGGCTCGTTGGGCGGCGTGTCGGTGCCGAACACGATCTTGTTGCGCGGCAGCTGCCGCGCGAACTCGACGATGCGCGACTGGAAGCACCAGCCCGATTCGCAATAGACATTGGGCGTGTCCATCGCCATCCAGAACGCCTCGAACGAATAGTTGCCGCCGGTCTGGATGCCGAAGTGCCCGATGATGAAATTGACCATCGGGAATTCGCGGATCACCGGGTAGAACATCGTCGGGATGGTGTAGGGCCCGTCGCCGGTGTGAATCAGCACGACCGTGTTGTACTTGGCGCAGACCTTCATCGCGGGACGCAGCCAGTCCAGCGCACGGTCCGGCCGGTAGCCGTGCATGTTGGCATGCAGCTTGACCATCTTGAAGCCATATTCCCGGATATGGAATTCCAGCTCCTGCGCGCCTTCCTCCGGGCCCCAGCGCGGGTTGAAGGTGAAGTTGCCGATGAAGCGGTCGGGGTACTTCTGGCACAGGCTGGCGACATAGGCCATGTAGTCGCGAATGCCTTCGCGGCCGCGGCGGTTGCCGTCGCGGTAGCCGGTGTTGCCCGGCGGCGGCTGGATAAAGCCCATGTCGATGCGGCGCGGCTTGCCGTTGATCATGTACGGGCCGTCCATCATCTTGAGCAGGCGTTCGCCGGTGAAGGGCTCGCCGGTGTGGCGCCAGGCCTCGTCGACGAGATTGGTGGGGTGCAGATGGGTATCGATGATCATGTCGTGTCTCCGGATCCGTTGTCGTTGGCGCGGGCGTGGCGCACGTGCGCCGGCCTCACGCCGCCAGGCGCGCCTGCGCTTCTTCGAGCGTGCGCGGTACCGGCGTCGGCTCCAGGCCGATCATGCGGGCCAGGTTGTTGCCCAGGTAGTCCTCCAGCGTGTCTTCGTCCAGGTTCAGGCCCTGCGGCGGCTCGAAACACAGCACTTCCAGCAGGCGCAGCCACATGCCCGGTTCGTTGGGCGGGGTGTCGGAACCAAAGAGGATCTTGTGTTTGGGCAGCACCTTGGCGAACTCGACGATGCGCGATTGCAGGCACCAGGCCGATTCGCAATAGACGTTGGGCATGTCCATCGCCATCTGGAACGGCTCGAAGCAGTAGACGCCGCCGGTCTGCACGCCGAAGTGGGCCATGATGAAATTGACCGTGGGAAATTCCTTGATCATCGGCACCCATTCGGTGGGAATGCTGTAGGGACCGTCGCCGGTATGCAGCTTGACCAGCACGCCGAGCTCGGCGCATTTCTGCAGCGCCGGGCGCAGCCAGTCCAGCGCGCGATCCGGCCGGTAGGCGTGCATGTTGGCCTGGAACTGGACCATCTTGAAGCCGAGCTTCGTGACGTAGTGCTCGATCGCGTTGACGCCGTTCTCCACGCCGCAGCGCGGGTTGTAGACGAAGCAGCCGATCAGCCGGTCCGGGTACTTGCGCACCATCTCGACGGTGTAGGCCATGTACGCGTCGATCGATTCGGCGCCCGACTTCTCGCCGTCGGTGAAGGTGTAGATCGTGTTGCCCTGCGGCGGCTGGATAAAGGCCTTGTCGATGCGGCGCGGCTTGCCGTTGATCGTGAACGGGCCATCCATCATCTGGATCAGGCGCTCGCCGGTGAACGGGTCGCCATCGTGGCGCCAGGCCAGGTCCACCAGGTTCGTCGGATAACAGCTGGTGTCGATGATCATGGGAGATCCCCTAACAATGACTAGGTTGGACACGCATGCGCGATGGCGCGCGCCGGAGGCCAGGGGGCATCCGGACGGGTCGTCGGTGCATGCTGCTATCGGGAGTCTTTGTCAGGGGAGCCGTTGGGAAATCGCGCCACCGACGAAACACTCCGTCAGTGAGCAATCTCCAGTTGAACGTCGCGGCATTGCACCGCTGCTGTTCAATCGACCGCTTCTACCCACGCGCTCTTTATACATAGCGCGTCGATGGTGCGTCAAGGAGGTTGTGTGTTGCGATGCGGGAGGTGGGCGGGGGTGGGCTCGGCGCTTGCGGCGTGGCGCGCCGTCACCCTCACCCCCGCCCCTCTCCCGCGAGGGGGAGAGGGGAGCAAACCGAACGCCCGCTCAACGCGCCGCGTTCAATCGCAACCCGTCCATCGCCGCAGCGATATCGGCGGCCGTGTTGTTCACCACCTGCCGATACGCCGCCACCACGCCTTCCGCGCCGCCGGGCGCGGGCAAGTCGGCCTGCGTGCGGCCCGCGACCATCTTGCCGTCCGGCAGGCGCCGCACGGTCCAGTTGATGGTGGCCGCCGCGCGCTGCCCCAGCTCGGCGTCCATGCGGATGACCTCGGTGGTGACGCGGTACAGCGGCTGCACGTCCGACAGACCCTGCTGATAGACATCGACCGCGCCGAGCACCACCTGCAGGCGCTGCGACAGCGCATCGCGCAGTTCGTCCGGCAACGGCGCGGACCAGCGCGACTGCTCCAGCAGGGTCAGCGCATCGCCGCCTCCGTCCCGCACCACCAGCTGCTTGCGGTTGAGGCGCTCGGGCACGCGCACGGGTGCGACCTCGATCCAGACCGGTTGCGCGGCTGTGGGGGACGCTGCCGTGGCGGCCGCGGACGCAGGCTCGGCGCCGGCCGCCAGCGTATAGAGCCGGGGTTCCGGCGAAGCGCACGCGGCAAGCAGCGTGGCGGCCGCGATGGCGCTGAGCCAGCGGGCGTGGCGCGGCAGCGGCGAAACGATGCGATGGGTCACTTGTCTTTCTCCGTCTTGCCGCGCAGCAGCGCTTCGGGATGGCGTTCGAGGTAGTCGGTCAGCGCCCGCAGCGAGACCGCGGTGCGCGTCAGTTCCTGCATCATGCGGCGCGTGTCCTGCTGCAGGGGCGCGTCGGAGGACAGCGTGCCGTTGGCCGCGTTCAGCGTCTTGCGCGCATCCTGCAGCGCCGCCAGCACCTCCGGCGCGACGTCGCCCTGCAACTGGCGCACGAGCTTGTCCGCGCTGGCCAGCGTGGTGTTCAGCGAGGCGACCGTCTTGCGCAGGTCCTGGCCGATCTCGTCGAACGGCACCTTGCCGAGCTTGGTGACGATGTCGCCGAGCTTGGCCTGCAGTTCGTCGAGCGCGCCCGCCGTGGTCGGCAGTTCGGCGATCGGCGCGTCGAGGTTGACGTTAGCCGGGCCGGCCTTCGGGAAGAAGTCCAGCGCGACGTAGAGTTGCCCCGTGAGCAGATTGCCGGTGCGCAGCTGCGCGCGGAATCCGCGCTTGATCATGTTCTCGACGATGACCCGGGCGCGCTGCTGGTTCTCCACGTCGTCCAGCTTGAAACCCATGCGCGCCGGATAGAGCTCGACCACCACGGGGAGCCGGAACGACCGCGTTTCGCGGACATAGTCGATGCCGATCGAGCGCACCTGGCCGACCACCACGCCGCGGAAGTCCACGGGCGCGCCCGGCGACAGGCCGCGCACCGACTGGTCGAAGTTGAGCACCGCGAGGGTCGGAGCCAGTTCGTCGGCCGCGCGCATCGCCTCGGTCTGGTCGCCAGCGAGCAGGAACTGCGTGTTCTCCGCCACGGGATCGCGCGCGGGCGAATCGTCCGGGGCCTGGAAGGCCACGCCGCCCAGCAGCACCGTCACCAGCGATTGCGTGGAGAGCTTGAAGCCGCCCGCGTCCAGCTTCAGGTCCACACCGCTGGCGTGCCAGAAGCGCGTGTCGGCGGTCACCAGCGTGTCGTACGGCTTGTTCACGAACACGCGCAGCGTGATGTCGCGGCCGTTGGGCTCGAGCTGGTAGGCCACCACCTGGCCCACCTGCACGCGGCGGTAGTAGACCGGCGAGCCGATATCGAGCGAGCCCAGGTCCGCCGCGCGCAGCACGAACTGCTTGCCCGACGAATCGGTGGTGACCACCGGCGGTTCCTCCAGGCCGGTGAACACGCTGACCTCTTCTTCGGACTTGCCCGCGTCGACCCCGACGTAGGAGCCGGACAGCAGCGTCTCCAGCCCCGATACGCCGCTGACGGCCAGCCGCGGACGCACCACCCAGAAGCGCGAGTCCTTGACGGCGAAGCCTTCCGCGTCCTTGGTCAGCGCGATATTGGCGACCACATACGAACGGTCCGCCGCGAGCCGCACCGATTTCACCAGCCCGATATCGACATCCTTGTAGCGCACCGGCGTCTTGCCTGGGACCAGGCCCTCGGCGGTGCGGAAGGTGACCTGGATGTCCGGCCCGCGCTCGGACAGGGTGCGCGCGAGCAGCGACAGCCCCACGACCGCGGCCACGATCGGAATCAGCCAGACCACCGAGGGCAGCCAGCGCGCCCGGCGCCGGCGCACCGGGTCGGGTACCGGCGGGGGAAAGGACGGGTTCAGGTCGGGATCAGGCATCGTTGGGATGGGGATGGGAGCCGGAGCTCGTCGGAGAGGGCAGCGTCGCGCGCGCGTCGTGCGCGTCCCACAGCAGGCGCGGATCGAAGGACAGGGACGCCAGCATGGTCAGCACCACCACCATGCCGAAGGCGGCGGCGCCGCTGCCCGGAATGACCGTGGCGAGCGCGCCGGCGCGCACCAGCGCCGCCAGCAGCGCGACCACGAAGATATCGAGCATCGACCAGCGGCCGATCAGCTCCACCAGGGTGTAGAGCCGCGTCTGCTGGCGCAGTCGCCACGTCGAGCGGAAATGCACCGACAACAGCAGGAACGTCAGAATCATCATTTTCAGCAGCGGCACCACGATGCTGGCGATCAGCACCACGATGGCGAGCAGATGGGAGCCCGTGACCCACAGATAGATCACGCCCGACATGATGGTGTCCTCCTGCGTGCCGAGGATGGACTGCGTCACCATGATCGGCAGCACGTTGGCCGGGATATAGAGGATGAATGCCGCCAGCAGGAAGGCCCAGGTGCGCGCCAGGCTGTCGGTCTTGCGCCGGTGCAGCGTCGCGCCGCAGCGCGGGCACGGCGTGCCCTCGAGCTCTCGGGGGCTGACCGCGTCGCAGGCGTGGCAGGACACCAGGCCCATCGAGGTCGCGGTCGGAACGTTGGGAATGGGTACGCGCTCGTCGTCGTCGGCCAGGCCCGCCACGACGCCGGCGGCCAGCTCGCGCGAGCGGCGCAGCGCGGCCTGCCGCGCCGCGGCGCGGTCGCGGCGGCTCTGTTGCGGTGGCGGCGGTGCGCTCATCGCGGCGGCCGCTCCAGATAGCGCCACAGGTCGCGCGGATCGAACGAGAGCATCGCGGCGAGCACGACGACCAGCGCGCCGAACGACCACAGCGCAATGCCGGGCAGCACCTCGGCCATGGTCGACAGCTTCACCAGCGACACCAGCACGCCGATCATGAAGACCTCGATCATGCCCCACGGACGGGTCTGGCGGATGCCGCGCACGATGCGGTCGAAGCCCCGCGGCATGCGGTTCTCCGCCATCGGCACCAGCAGATAGAGCATCATCAGCATTTCCGTCAGCGGGAACAGGATCGTGGTGGCGAAGACCAGCACCGCGACCAGCGTCATGTCGTCGGCGTACAGCGCCTGCACCGCGCCCCAAAGCGTGGTCTGCGTGCGCACGCCGCGCAGGTCCATCTCGACGATCGGATAGGCGTTGGAGACGATGAACAGGATCAGCGCGGTCACCACGAGCGGCAGCAGTCGCCGGTAGGCGCGGCGGCTCTCGTGGTACAGCTCGCCGCCGCAGCGCACGCACTGCGCGCGTTCGCCCGGCGAGATCGGCATGCGCCGGTACACGGCGTCGCAATACTCGCAGGCCACCAGGCGGTCCAGTTCGGCGCGCTCGGGATGGCGGGGGTCGGATGCGGTGGCGGCAGTCTCGTTCATGCTTGGCGGGTCCGCCGGGCGGGGCGGCGGGCGGGGAGCCCGCTGACGGTTGGCTCGCCCGGTTGGAGCGGGCATCGTCGAAAAGCGTTCCCCGCGGCCGTCCCGGCCCGGGGACTTCCCGAATATATCGGAAAACGCCGCGGGGACCGAATCACAGCTTGTACGTCGACAGCAGGATGCTGGTCTCGGTGGCGCCGATGCCGTCGATCAGCCGGATGCGGTCCAGGGTCCGGTCGAAGGCTTCCAGCGTGTCCGCCCGCAGCTCCGCGATGATGTCCCAGCGCCCGTTGGTGGTGTGCAGCGTCTGCACGTTGGGCTCGCCGCGCAAGGCCTGCAGGACCTTGCCCACCTTGTTGCCCTCCACCGCGATGGTGGTCCAGGCGCGGATGCGGTGCGCCTCCGCTTCGGGCTTCAGGCGCACGGTATAGCCCACGATCAGCCCCGCCTGCTCCAGCTTGTCGATCCGGTTCTGCACGGTGGCGCGCGATACGCGCAGGGACTTGGCCAGCGCGGTGGCCGGGGTGCGCGCGTTGTCGCGCAGCAGGGCGAGCAGTTGCCGGTCGATATCGTCCATGGCCGGGGCGGGTAGGGCGCAAAAGCGACAAATCCGCTTGAGTCGCCAGAATCAACAAAAACGTGACGTACTGGCGTTTCGCCAGTTTGCGCTCGCATTCTGGCACATCCCCGCGGCAATATGGTCAGTCTGCTGGCTTTTGGCTGGCGCGCGTGTCTCCCACAATGCATACCGTGCCGCCCCGCCCGGGGCAAGCGATACCTAAGGAGCCACTGTGATCGACCGTCCCACCATCCTGCTGGTCGCCCCGACCCACTACGACGTCTCCTACAGCATCAATCCGTGGATGGACCCGTCGCGCTGGGCCAGCGACCCGCGCGGCATGCATGGCAGCGCCTTGCGCGCCTTCGACCAGCTGCGCGCTGCGCTGGAGGGGGCCGGCTTCGCGCTCGAAATCGCCAGTGGCGAACCCGGTTTGCCGGATATGGTGTTTCCGGCGAATGCCGCCGTGGTGCTCGACGGCCGCGCCATGCTGGCGCGCTTTCGCTATCCGCAGCGCCAGGGCGAGGAAGTGCCGTTCGCCCGCGTGTTCGAGGGGCTGCGCGCGCGCGGGGTGCTCGACCACGTCAGCGTATTGCCCGAAGGCTGCTACCAGGAGGGCGCGGGCGACTGCATCTGGGATGCCGCGCGCGGCCATTTCTGGGCGGGCTTCGGCCCGCGTTCGTCGCGCGAGGCCGCCGGCGTGATGGCGCGTTACTTCGGCAAGGAGGTCGTCGCGCTGGAGCTGGCGACCGCGCAGAGCTACCACCTCGACGTCTGCTTCTGCCCGTTGGCCGGCGGCGAGATCCTGTATTACCCGCCCGCGCTGGCCGAGACATCGCTGCGCGAACTGCGCGCGCGCGTGCCGGCCCACCTGCGCATCGAGGCCGATGCCGACGACCTGCGCCACTTCAGCGTCAATGCGGTCAACCTGCACGACCAGGTGGTGATGACCCGGACCACGCCGCATCTGCGCACGGCGCTGGGCGAGCGCGGCTACCGCTTGCGCGAGGTGGATCTGACGCCGTTCATGCTGTCCGGCGGCGGCGCGTATTGCATGACGCTGCGGCTGGACCGCCGCAGCGCGGACGTCGCCCCCATGGCGATGCCGTCTGTCGCCACGGCTGCGGCATGAGCGACCGGCCGCAGGAGGGGACCATGATGAGCAAGACCGCGATGACACGCTTTCTCGATGCGGGAGACGTTGCCGCCCTGGTGCGCGGCATCGGCCCCGACAAGGCGCTGGCGCAGCTGGCCGACGAGGTCCGCACGGATTTCCTGCGCTGGCGGGAGTTCGAAACCTCCGCGCGCGTGGCGAGCCATTCGCCGGTGGGAGTGATCGAGCTGATGCCGGTCACCGACGGCACGCAGTACGCGTTCAAGTACGTCAACGGCCATCCGCGCAACGCACGGCATGGTCTGCCCACCGTCATGGCGTTCGGCGTGCTGGCCGAGGTCTCCACGGGCCTGCCGGTGCTGCTGGCCGACCTGACGCTGGCCACCGCGCTGCGCACCGCGGCGACGAGCGCGCTGGCGGCGCGGGCGATGGCGCGTCCCGGCGCCGACACGATGGCGCTGATCGGCAACGGCGCGCAGGCAGAATTCCAGGCGCTCGCCTTTCACGGCATGCTCGGCATCCGCGAGGTCCGCGCCTACGACGTCGATGCCGCCGCCACCGCGCGCCTGCGGCGCAATCTCGCCCATGTGCCCGGGCTGGCGGTGGTGCCCGCCGCTTCCGTGCGCGAGGCCGTCGCGGGCGCGGACATCGTTTCCACGGTCACGGCCGACAAGGCGCGCGCCACCATTCTGACGCCCGACATGATCGCGCCCGGCGTGCATATCAACGCCGTGGGCGGCGACTGTCCCGGCAAGACGGAACTGCATGCCGATGTCGTCCGGCACGCGCGGGTGGCGGTCGAATACGCGCCGCAGACCCGTATCGAGGGCGAGATCCAGCAATTGCCCGGCGATTTTCCGGTGACCGAGCTGTGGCGCATCCTGTCCGGCGACGAGCCCGGACGCACGGCGGCGGACGACATCACGCTCTTCGATTCGGTGGGCTTCGCGCTGGAGGACTATGCCGCGCTGCGCTGGCTGCACGCCTGCGCCAGCGCGCGGGACGCCGGGCGGCGCATCGAACTGGTGGCGGCCCCGGCCGATTCGCGGGACCTGTATGGGTGGATGATGGGCGCGGGCCCCGCGAGGGACGCGACCGCCGCGGTGGCGTGCGCGTTGCGGCGGCAGGGGGTCGCCGCGGGCTAGCGGCGCCGTTTCCCCGCCGGCATTCCCCGCGGGACTCAGAGGATATTGGGAGGCGCCGCACCGCGCATGGTCATCTGCGCGCGCAGGAAGCCCTTGATCTCGTCCAGCGTGGGGGTCTTCAGGAACACCATGATGCCCCAGTGCTGCAGGGCGTCGGCCACGCCGTCGTAGGCCTGGCGGTCCGTAATCACCGCGAATACGACGCCCTGGGCGTGAAAGAAGTTCTGCAGCTTCTGGATGACCTCGGTCTCGGCGTCGCTCAGTTCGTGCACGTAGTACAGCACGACGCGGGGACGGGCGCTCACCGAGGCGATGACCGTGTCGAGCACGTCCGCCACCACGGTGCTCCTGACGGGCATGCCCCAGCGCGCCAGCTGGGCCGGAATGCGCTGTGCCTCGACGCGGTCGGGATGAAACACCACCAGGTCCAGGTCGTGGCGCGTGGGCGGAATGTGGGCTTCGGCCCGCGCGATCAGCATCCGGTGCACGGTCTCCTTGTGGATGCGGCGATGGCCCCCGTTGGTCTTCCATGCCCCCAGTTCGCCGCGCTCGACCATCTTCTGGACGGTGCCCGGCGACACGTTCAGCAGGCGCGCCGCGGCGCGGGTGGTGTAGTAGGTTTTGTCGGCGGGTTGGAGCTTGGTGATCATGATGGTCTCGCGGACAGGCTCGCGGTGAAATGCGCCAAAGCCAGCGACCGGCGCGGCGCTGGCATGCGGGCGCATCGGAGGCGGGTATTACAGGGTCGTGTCGATCGGAATCCGGCGTGATGGGCCGGCGTGATCGGCCGGGGCGGGCGAGCGGCATGCGGGACGGACGCGCATGGACGCCACGGGTCAGATTGTTCCGGCCGCTGTGCCGCGCTTCTGTGGGTTGCCAGACATTTCTGTAGCTAAACGCGCATCTCCGACGCCTTTGGGGCGTGCCATCGGGGTATCGTTCGGGATTGTCCGTCCACCGTCCGTCCCGTTTTCCCGCTCATCCGCCAAATCCATGACCGCCATGTCCGCCGAGCCGGCCGCCCGTCCCGCCCATCCGTCCCCCGCCCATCTGCCCCCCGAGACCTTCCGCACCGTCGTGGCCAGCACGCCGCTGGTGGCCATCGATCTGCTGGTCCGCGATGGCGACGGCCGCTACCTGGTCGGCCGGCGGCGCAATCCGCCCGCCCGCGGCAGCTGGTTCGTGCCCGGCGGCAGGATCCGCAAGGACGAGCGCCTGGCCCAGGCCCTGCAACGGCTGTGCGAGGAGGAGCTGGGCGGCGGCACGCGCGTGGGCGCGGCCGTGTTCCGCGGCGCCTACGAGCACTTCTACGACATCAATTTCGCCGGGGAGGAGGGCGCCTCGACCCACTATGTGGTGCTTGCCTACGAGATGGCGCTGGAGCAGGCCACGGCCGCGCTGCCCGAGGCGCAGCACGGCGCCTATCGCTGGATGGCGCCGGCCGAGCTGCTGGCCGACCCGGAGGTGCACGCCAATACCCGGGCCTATTTCGAGCGCTGACGTGCGAGTGCGGGCGGTGCGCCCCGACCCGCCACTCACAGGCCGTACTTGCGCACCTTGTCGAACAGCGTGGTCTTGGCCACGCCCAGCGCCTCGCCCGCGCGGCTGAGGTTGCCGTCGTGGCGGCGCAGCGCATCGGCGATCAGCGCGCGCTCGAACTGTTCCACCGCCTGCGCCAGCGGCAACGCCGTCGGCTCGGTGGTGCCATGCTCGGGATTGCAGCCCAGGCCCAGCACGTGGCGCTCCGCCAGGTTGCGCAGCTCGCGCACATTGCCGGGCCACGGCCACGCGACCAGCCGGGCCAGCTCGGCGGGCGTCGGGGGCAGCGCCTCGCGCTCGAAGCGCAGCGCCGCCTGGGCGACGAAATGCCCGAACAGCAGCGCAATGTCCTCGCGCCGCTCGCGCAGCGGCGGCAGCTCCAGCGTGATCACGTTGAGCCGGTAGTAGAGGTCGGCGCGGAACCGGCCCGCGTCCGACATCGCCTTCAGGTCGGCCTTGGTCGCCGCGACCACGCGGGCCGTGACGGGCAGCGGCGTGTTCGAGCCCAGCCGTTCCACGACCCGCTCCTGCAGCACGCGCAGCAGCTTGATCTGCATCGCCATCGGCATGGTCTCGATCTCGTCGAGAAACAGCGTGCCGCCTTCCGCGTGTTCGATCTTGCCGATGCGGCGCTTGGCCGCGCCGGTGAAGGAGCCGGCCTCGTGCCCGAAGATCTCGCTCTCGAACAACTGCTCGGGCAGGCCGCCGCAGTTGACGGCGACGAAGTGGCGCGCGTGGCGGGCGCTGGCTTCGTGCAGCGAGCGGGCCACCAGTTCCTTGCCGGTGCCGGTCTCGCCGTGGATCAGCACGTTGGCGCTGGTGTCGGCCAGGTCCGCGATCAGCTTGCGCAGGCGTTCGATGGCGGGGGAGTTGCCGATCAGCTGGGCCGACACCTTGTCGCGGCCGGCCAGCCGCGCGCGCAGGTCCGCCACTTCGAGCGCAAGGCGGCGCTGCTCCAGCGCGCGGCGCACCACGTCGACCAGCCGCTCGGGGGCAAAGGGCTTCTCCAGGAAATCGTAGGCGCCCTGTTTCATCGCCTCCACCGCCAGCCCCACGTCGCCGTGGCCGGTGATCATCACCACCGGCAGCGTGGCGTCGCGCGCCTTCAGCTCGCGCAGCAGCGCCATGCCGTCGATGCCGGGCAGGCGGATGTCGCTGACCACGATCCCGGCATGGCCGGGCCCGATCTCGCGCAGCGCCGCCTCGGCATGGCCCACGCCGCGCGTGGCGATGCCTTCGAGGCGCAGCGCCTGTTCGCAGCCGAGCCGCACATCGGGGTCGTCCTCGACGATCAGCACCGAAAGGTCAGCCGGCATGTGCGTGCTCCTGGTTGGCGGGCGGCAGCACCAGCGTGAAGCAGGCGCCGCTGTCCGGATGATTGCTGGCGGACAGCGTGCCGCCGTATTCGTCCAGAATGCCGGCCGACAGCGTCAGCCCGAGGCCCAGCCCCTGGCCCGCCGGCTTGGTGGTGAAGAACGGTTCGAACAGGCGTGCGAATGCTTCCTCGGTCAGGCCGCCGCCGTTGTCGCGGATCGTGCAGCGGACCATGCCGCCGGCGAGCAGCGCGCGCATTTCCAGCTGCGGATCGGGGTGGCCGGCCATGGCATCGAGTGCGTTGCCGATCAGATTGACCAGCACCTGTTCGAGCCGGTTGGGATCGCACGCCACCACCAGGTCGGCGGGGATGTCGCGCACCAGCCGTGGCTGCAGGGCCTGCACGCGGGTATCGAGCAGGAACAGCGCGTTGTCGACCGCCTCGGCCAGCACTGCGCTGCGCCGGCCGTTGCGGGGTTTGCGCGCGAACGACTTGAGCGCGCCGGTGATGCGCCCCATCCGTTCGACCAGTCCGATGATGGTGGTCAGGTTGGCCTGGGCGCTGTCGTGGTCGCCGCGCGCGAGAAATTTCTGCGTGTTGCCCGACAGCGTGCGCAGCGCGGCCAGCGGCTGGTTCAGCTCGTGCGCGATGCCGGTCGACATCTGGCCCACGGCCGCCAGCTTGCCCGCCTGCAGCAGGCCGTCCTGCGCCTGGCGCAGGGTCGCCTCCGCGCGGATGCGCTCGGCGACCTCGGCCTGCAGGCGCGCGTTGGCGCCGGTCAGGTCAGCGGTGCGCTCTGCCACCTTGCGTTCCAGCTCGCTGTTGGCGGCTTCCAGCGCCGCGCGCGCCGCCAGCCGTTCGCTGACGATGCGCCGGCGCACGTTCCACGCGGCCGCCAGCAGCAGCACGAAGGCGGCCAGAACGGCGCACAGCGCCGCCGTGTTGAGCGCGGCCATGCGCGCCTGCGCGGTGTTGGACAGCAGCGTCAGGCGCCACTCCGTGCCCGGCAGCATGGTGTTCTGCGCCAGCATCGGCGGGCCGCCGCGCAGGCGCACCAGCGCATCGCCGTTCGCCAGTTCGCGCACCGGCTTCAGTTCCAGCAGAGGCAGCGGCGCGCGGTTGTATTGCAGGCTGCGGTCCAGCCGCTCGCGCTGGGCCGGGGACAGCGGCTCTCGCGCGGACAGTTTCCACGACGGCTCGGAGGCCAGGATGATCACGCCGTTCTCGTCGGACAGCAGCATGTGCGTGTCCGCGCCCTGCCAGCGCTGCTCGAGCGGTTCGAGGGCGATCTTGACCACCGCCACGCCGCTGGGCCGGTCGCGCTCGCCCAGCGGCGCGGACAGGTAGTAGCCGGACTCGCCCCTGGTGGTGCCCACGCCGTAGAAGCGGCCAAGCTGTCCCTCGATGGCGGCCTGGAAGTAGGGGCGAAAGCCCAGGTCCTCGCCGAGATAGCTGTCGGGGCGCTGCCAGTTGCTGGTGGCGCGCACGATGCCGCCGCGGTCCAGCACGTAGACCACCAGCGTGCCGGCGCGCGCGTTGACCGCGGCCAGGTGCGCGTTGGCCGCGGCCACGCGGGCGGGATCGGTGGGCCGCGCCAGCAGCGCGCCGATGCGCTCGTCCAGCGACAGCAGGCTGGGCACGAAATCGTAGCGGGCCAGTTCGCTCGACAGGGTTTGGCTGTACAGGCGCAGCTGGGCCTGGCCGCGCTCGGCCTGGCGTGCGAGCGCGCTGTCGTAGGTATTGCGGTAGCCGAGCCAGCCTGCCAGCGCGACCAGGCCCGCGAGCGCGAGCAGGGCGGCCAGCTGGCCCAGGGCGGCGAGGCCGCGGCGGCCGTGGAAAAACGGGGAGTGAGGCACGGTGTGGCGTGTTGCGTTCATGGTCCCGTGCGGGACCGGGGTCGATGCCCATATCTTTTACCACAGCGCCGTTCGCGGGCCCTGCAATGAAAAAGGCCCCGCCGCCTGATCGGCGGCCGGGCCCTGGCACGCTGGCGAGACAGCAGGGAGGCTACTTGCTCGCGACGACCTGAACGGGTGTCAGGACAGGGTGGCCGTCGGCGGTGGGTTCGTCCACCTCTTCGGCCACCGGCGCGCCGATCGCGCCCTCGCTCTTGGCGACGACGGTCGTGGCAATCGCATTGCCGAGCACGTTGGTCACGGTGCGGCCCATGTCGAGCACATGGTCGATGCCGAGCACCAGCAGGATGCCGGCCTCCGGCAGCCCGAACATCGGCAGCACGGCGGCCACCACCACGAGCGAGGCGCGCGGCACGCCGGCGATGCCCTTGCTCGTGACAAGCAGCACCAGCAGCATGGTGATCTGCTGGCCCAGGCTCAGCTCTACGCCGTACACCTGCGCGACGAACAGCGCGGCGAACGAGGTGTACATGATGGAGCCGTCGAGATTGAAGGAGTAGCCCAGCGGCAGCACGAAGTTGGTGATGCGCTCCTTCACGCCGAAGCGCGTGAGCTGGTCGATCACCTTGGGATAGGCCGATTCGCTGCTGGCGGTGGCGAAGCCGATCATCAGCGGCGCGCGCATGGTCTTGAGCAGGCGGAACACGTCGCGCCCGAGGAAGCAGTAGCCGCCGGCGATCAGCGCCACCCACAGCAGCGCCAGCGACACGTACATGCTGCCGAGCAGCTTGGCGTAGACCACCAGCACGCCCAGGCCCTGGGCCGTGATCACCGCCGCGATGGCGCCGAACACGCCGGCCGGCGCGAACGCCATCACGTAGTTGGTGATCTTGAGCATCACCTGGGCCAGCCCCTCGATGCCGGCGAGAAGCGGCTTGCCGATGCCGTCCTTGACGGTGCCCAGCGCGAAGCCAAAGAACAGCGAGAACACCACGATCTGCAGGATCTCGTTGTGCGCCATCGCTTCGACGAAGCTCTTGGGAAACATGTGCGCGATGAAGTCGCGCAGGTTCAGCGCGCCGGTCTTCAGGTTCGACGTGGCGTCCGCCGGCGGCAGCGGCAGCGCCATGCCGTGGCCGGGCGTCAACAGGTTGGCCATCACCAGGCCGAGCAGCAGCGAGGTGACGGAGGCCGCCACGAACCAGCCCATCGCCTTGATGCCGATGCGGCCCACCGCCTTGCCGTCGCCCATGCTGGCGATGCCGGACACCAGCGTGGCGAACACGAGCGGCCCGATGATCATCTTGATCATGCGCAGGAAGATGTCGGTGAGGATCGACAGATGATCGGCGATGGCCTTGGCGGCGGCCGCGTCGGGGGCCAGGTGATGCGCGGCGGTGCCGGCGAGCACGCCGGCGAGCATCGCCAGCAGGATCAGGGTGGGCAGTCGGGGCATGTTTCCTCGGTGTCGTGGCTGTTTTGGGCGGGAACGGCCTGTTATGGCGGCGCCAGGACGGCGCCGGGGCCTTGGTGGCGCCCTTTATCGCAGGAGCTGTGCCAGCCGCACCGGACCGGGAAGCGATACGCAACCGGTTGATATCAAAAGGAAAATGTTGCGGGAAGGTAAAGGACCGTTCGGCTGGCCGAACGGGCGTGACGCGTCGCCGTTCGGAAAACCGAACGGCAGAGTCCGTTGCGAAGAGGGAAAACGAGGGAGGGAGGCGCTTGAGTCCCGGACCCGAGTCCGGGGCGCTCCCGTCAGCCGGCGGGGGGCAGCGCCCCGTGCTGCTCCAGGTACTGCTCCAGCGGCATCGGACGGCCGATGGCATAGCCCTGGGCGTAGTCGACGCCGATCGCGCGCAGCACGTCCAGCGTGGCTTCGTCCTCCACCGATTCCGCGACGGTGCGGATGCCCAGGCGCCGCCCGATGTCGTTGATCGAGCTGACGATCTCCCGGTCCACCGCGCTGATCGACAGCTGGCGGATAAAGCTGCCGTCGATCTTCAGGTAGTCGACCGGGAACTGCTTCAGATAGGCGAACGAGGACAGCCCCGCGCCGAAGTCGTCCAGCGCCACGGTGCAGCCCGCGCGCCGCATGTCGCCCACCAGCCGGCTGGCCGCGGCCATGTTGTTGATCAGCGCGGTCTCGGTGATCTCCAGCTGGATGCGGCTGGCCGGCAGCGGCGAGGCGCGCAGCTCGGCATGCAGGAAGGGCAGCAGGAACGGCTCGCCCAGCGAATTGGCCGACAGGTTGACCGCCACCGTCAGCCCGGGCACCGCCTGCAGCGCCGCGCCGTAGTCGCGCAATACGTGGTGGATCACCCAGCGGTCGATGTGCCCCATCAGGTCGTAGCGCTCGGCCGCGGGAATGAAGGCGCCCGGCATGATCAGCTCGCCCTCTTCGTCCACCATGCGCACGAGGATCTCGATATGGACCGTGTGCGCCTCGCCGGGCTTGAGCGCGCGGATCTCCTGCGCGAACAGACGGAAGCGGTTGCCGTCGAGCGCCGAGTGGATGCCGGCGGCCACCTGCAATTCCTGGTGGTGCCGCTTGGCGTCGCTTTCGTCGCGGCGGTACACCGAGACGCGGCTGCGGCCCGCGGCCTTGGCGGCGTAGCACGCCACGTCGGCCCGGCTCATCAGCTCGCCCACCGGGGCCGCCTCGCTGTCGATGGCGGTGATGCCGACGCTGGCCCCGACGTCGTAGACGCGCCCGTCCCAAGGGAAGCGGCGGTCGCTGATGGCGTCGATGACCTTGCGGCAGACGCGCTCGCCCTGGTCGATGCTGCAGTCGAGCAGCAGCAACGCGAATTCGTCGCCCCCCAGGCGCGCCAGCAGGTCGCGCGGGCGCACCTGGCTGCGGATGACGTGCCCCAGCTCGCGCAGCAGCACGTCGCCCGCCGCGTGGCCGGCGGTGTCGTTGACGATCTTGAAGCGGTCCAGGTCGATAAAGCACAGCACATGGTGCTGGCCGTGCTGGCGGGCGCTGTCGCAGGCGTCGCGCAGGTGCTTCTCGAACCAGACGCGGTTGGGCAGCCCCGTCAGCGCATCGTGCGTGGCCGAGTGCGCCAGTTCACGCTGCAGCGCCCGCGCGCCGGTGATGTCCTGGAACACCAGCACGGCGCCGATCACGTGGCCGCTGGCGGTGCGCACGGGGGCGGCGGAATCCTGCACGTCGTGCCGCTCGCCGCTGCGGCTGAGCAGCACCGCGCCATCCTGCAGGTAGACGGGCCGCAGCGTCTGCAGGCATTGCGCCACGGGATTGGTGATGGGCGCGTCGGTCAGCTCGTCGACGACGCGGAACACCGATTCGAGCCGCTGGCCCATCGCCTCGGCCATGGTCCATCCGGTCAGGTGCTCGGCGATCGGGTTCATGAACGTGATGCCCAGCGCCGCGTCGGTACAGATGACCGCATCGCCGATCGAGCGCAGCGTGATGTGCAGCCGCTCCTTTTCCTCGAACAGCGCATCGGTCAGGCGCCGCTGCTCGGTGATGTCCCAGTTGGTGCCGACCAGCGAGTGGGTGGAGCCGTCCGCGGCGCGCGACGCCACCGCCATCGCGCGGATATGGCGCAGATCGCCGTCCGGCCGGCGGATCCGGTATTCGGTGTCGAAGCGGGCAATGCCCTTCATTGCGCGGCGCATGTCGCGCAGCGTGCCGCCCAGGTCGGCCGGGTGGATCATCGCGCGCCACTGCGCGAGCGTGGGATGGCCGCTTGCCGGATCGGTGCCGTGCAGCGCATGCATGCGTGTGTCCCACAGCACCGCGTCGCCCTCGAGGGTCCATTCCCAGATGCCGACGCCACCGGCCTCGACCGCCAGTTCGGTGCGCCGGGACAGGGCCTGCAACTGCTGATGGGCGGTCTTGCGCGCGTCGATGTCCTCGAGCTGGCTGATGAAATGCAGCGGCTTGCCGCTGTGCTCGTCGCGCACGAGCGATACCGCGAGCAGCGTCCACACGAAGCTGCCATCCTTGCGGCGGAAGCGCTTCTCCATGCGGTACGAGTCGATCTCGCGGGCCAGCAGGCGCGCCACCTGGCGCAGGTCCGCCTCGAGATCGTCGGGATGCGTGATGTCCTGGAAGCTGATGCGGGCCAGTTCCTCGGCGTCGTACCCGGTCAGCTCGCAGATGGCGCGGTTGAACTGCTGCCAGCGGCCGTCCAGGCCGATCAGGGCCATGCCGATGGCGGAGTGCTCCATGGCCTGGCGGAAGCGCCGTTCGCTCACGCGCAGCTCCACCCGGTCGCGCCGGTTCTGCTCGGTCAGGTAGGCGACGCAGATCGGGAACACCAGGATCAGCCCCGTCGACAGCTCGACGGAACTGGCCAGGAACGCGTGCGCGTCGACCAGTCCCATGCGCGCCGCCAGCAGCCCCAGCAGCACCGTGGATGCCATCGACAGCAGCGTCAGCAGGGCGGTGGCGAACGGATTCGTCAGCAGCGCCACGATCACCAGCGGCAGCGACAGCACCACGAACGGCGCCTCGGTGCGTTGCAGTGCGAGGCCGCCGACCACGGCGCACAGCAGCAGCAGCCCGGCCAGACGGGGCCAGGCGCTCGTGCGGAAGGTCTGGTTCAGCCGTTCGGCGTTGTACGACACGGCGAGCGGCAACAGCAGCAGCATGCCCATCGCGTCGGCGGTCCACCACGTCGACCACACGCGGGCGACAGGACTGCCGTAGGCGAAGGACACGGCCAGGCTGCCGACGGTGGCGCCGATCACCGGCGCCAGCGTGCAGGTCGCGCCGATCATCAGCGCGAAGCGCGCCAGCCGGACCGGTCCCGTGTGCCCCAGGCCGGCGCCCAGCGCGCGCACCAGCCGGGTGGCGAAGACGATCTCCGCCACGTTGGCGACGGCCAGCAGCGCCGCCACCCACAGCGGGTCGCCGTAGACCGCGTTGGCGGCCAGGCCGGCCAGCAGCATGCCGGCCAGCACCGCGGGTTCGTCGCGGCGCGGCTGGTGCAGGGCCACGCCCATGCCGAACGCGGTGCCCAGCCACAGCATGGCGGCGTTGCCGGGATAGCGCGACAGCGCGATGCAGCCCAGCGCCAGCAGGAAGAACAGCACCGACGAAAGGGCGACACGCTGCCAGCGCGGCATGGCGGTGGTGAGCGGGGCGGTTACGGACAGCGGCAGGACTTCCTGGTCTGGCGTCATGAAGCGTGGGGCTGGTGCTGCGTATGGACGGGGTGGTGCCTTCGTTGGGCGCGGTAAACGGCGCAACGCCAAAGAGCGCGAGAGCGGCGGTTGCGGGCCCTTGCCCATCTTCAGACAGGCGACTATAGCGGCCCGGCAGAAAAGCGAGCCCCCGAATAGGCGGGCAAACGTTTGCACTTAAGGGGATGGCGCGCGGGCGCGATTTGCGCTAGGCACCGGCGCGTGAGGGGCGCGTGAGGGGCGGTGGAGGGGCAAAGGGAGGGCAAAGGAAGGTCGGAAAGCGGCCGGACACGGACGCATGAGAGGCATGGCGATTACCTCGCTGGTCATCGCGCGGCGCCATGGCGCCGGCCATCATGCAGCCATGACGTTCCAACCGAGGCGGCCTGGCCGCCACCTGACAGGAGAATCATCATGCAAAGCTTCGTTCCCGCCCCGCTGCTGCGCCACGCGCTGCTCGCCGATGCCGCCGTGACGGGCCTGATGGGCCTGGCCATGGTGTTCGACGCCCCGCTGCTCGAGCACTGGTTCGCCATTCCGGCTTCCTGGCTGCGCTACGCGGGCCTGGCGCTGCTGCCGTATGCCGCCATCGTGGCGTTCCTGGCGACGCGCCCGGCGCTGCCGCGCGCCGCCGTGTGGGCGGTGGTCGCGTGCAATGCGATGTGGGCCCTCGACTGCGTGCTGCTGCTGGTGGGCGGGTGGCTCGCGCCGACCCTGCCGGGACGGGTCTTCGTCATGGTGCAGGCATGGGGCGTGCTGCTGTTCGGCGCGCTGCAGTGGATCGGACTGCGCCGCTCGACGCGCGGCCGGGCGCTTGCCCTGTAGCGCCTCGGCTATGTGCGGTCGGCCACAGACGAAGGCCGGCCGCACCCGCTGCAATGTCGGCTTTGCCAGGGCGGGAGCGGGCCGTGAAGCGTGTGGTGCGAATCGGGTTGATGGCGGTGGCGGGCCTGGCGCTGGCCGCCGGACTGGTGCTGGCCACCGGCGTGGTGCTGGGACAGCGCAAGGCGATGCGCAACATCGCGGTCGACGTGGCGCCGGTGGCCTACCGCTCCGACGCGGCATCGCTGGCGCGCGGCCAGTATCTGTACGAATCGCGCGGCTGCATGGAATGCCACGGCACCGACGGCCGGGGCCGGGTGGTGATCGACGATCCGGGCGGCGTGTTCGTGCGCGCCACCAATATCACCGCCGGCAATCCCGAGATCGCCCGCTATGGCGACCTCGACTGGGTCCGCGCCATCCGCCACGGGGTCGCGCCATCGGGCCGGCCGCTGCTGATCATGCCGAGCGAGGACTACAACCAGCTCAGCGACGAGGACCTGGGCGCGGTAATCGCCTATGTCAGGAGCCTGCCGCCCGGCAACGGCGCGGAGGGCGACGGGCGCGGCGAGGTGCGTCTGCCGCTGCTCGTGCGCGCGCTCTATGGCTACGGCAAGATTCCCGACGCGGCGGAGAAGATCGACCACGGGCGGCCGCCCTCGCCGCCGCTGGCGCCCGCGCCCACGGCTGCCTACGGCGCCTATGTGGCCAACGCCTGCATCGGCTGCCATGGCGCCAATCTCGCCGGCGGAAAGATTCCCGGCGCGCCGCCGGACTGGCCGCCGGCGGCCGACCTGCGCCCCGGTGCCGTGATGCTGCGCTATGGCACGCCGGAGCGCTTCATCGCGATGATGCGCACCGGCATGCGTCCCAACGGCTCGCCGGTCAGCAAGGTCATGCCGTTCGAGAGCCTTGCCAAGATGAGCGATACCGATCTGACCGCGCTCTACCTGCACCTGAAGGCGCTGCCGGTCACGCAGGCCTCGCGCTGAGGGGCGGGGCGCTTCAGCGTCCGCGCTGCGCCAGTGCCGGCTGCGGCTCGCCCATGCGCAGCGCCCATTGCTTGCCGAACGCCATGCCGGGGCGCTCGACCCAGCGGTGCAGCAGCATCGCCAGCCCCAGCGACAGCGCCACGTTGACGCCGAAGCGCAGCAATTGCCAGCCCGGCTGGTCCGGCCGCAGCTCGGGCGTCATGCGCTTGATGCCTTCGATCACGGTCGGATGGACGAGATACAGGGCATACGACAGCTCGCCCAGCCGCATCAGCCCGCGCGGCACGCGCAGCAGGCCGCAATGCTCCGCCGCCAGCGCGCCGAACAGCAGCGCCGCGGCGGGCAGGCCGCGCCCGCTCAGGCTGAAGGTCGGCTCCACCGCCACCACCGACCAGGCAAAGGCCGTCGTGCCGGCCGCGCACAGCAGCGCCGCCACCGCCGGCGTCAGCAAGTCGCGGGTGCGCGCGTACAGCCACGCCAGCGCGCAGCCCATCAGGAACTCCAGCACCAGCGGGTTCGAGATCATCGACAGCCAGGTCGAGGCGAAGGGGTGGAGATGCGTCGGATCCAGGTCGACCGCGCCAAAGCGCAGCCACGGCAGCACGATGGTGGTCAAGCCCAGCACCGCGGCGACCACCCACAGCGCGCGCCGCCGCGCCATCCACAGCGCGAGCGCGAAGATCGCGTAGAAGGCCAGTTCGTAGTTCAGCGACCAGCCCACGTAGAGCGCCGGGTAGCCGTAGTAGGGCGCGTCCGACTGCGCGACCGGGAGGAAGGCCAGCGAACTGGCGAACACCGCCAGGCTGACGGGATTGAGCAGCGCGGCGTGCACCGCCGACATGACCCAGTACGGTGGCGCCAGCCGGCACAGGCGGCGGATCGCGAAACGGCCCGGCGTCTCGGGCGAGGCCGGCGCCAGCACGGCCACCCACGCGATGATGAAGCCGCTGATGACGAAGAACACGTCGACGCCGACATGGCCGCGTTGGATCACGTGCGTGGTCAGCCACGCCAGCACGCCGCCGCCGTTCCCCTCGCCGCCAAGCCGCAGGCCCGAGTGATAGAGCACCACGAAGGCGGCGGCCAGGCCGCGCAGGGCCTGGATGCTGTCGAGGGTGGCGATGCGGCCCGGCGGGCCCGACGCGGAGGGCACGGAAAGTGACGTTGACACTACGCTCGTGGCGGAAGTAATCAGGAAGGGACACGCCCGCGGGCCGCGAAGTTCGGCGCGAAGATGTTTCAAAGTCTGTCTCCCAGGCCGCATCCGGGACGCCACGTGGGGGCCGGGGCACCGCCGGGCGGCGGGAAACTGACTACAGTTTTCGGTGCGTCCCGCCCTTCCGCCAAGGAGCCCGCCCATGATCACCCTCGACATCAACGGCAAGCCGCAGCAGACGGATGCCGACCCCTCCACGCCGCTGTTGTGGGCGTTGCGCGACGATCTGCACATGACCGGCACGAAGTACGGCTGTGGCGTGGCGGCCTGCGGCGCCTGCACCGTGCATGTGAATGGCCAACCGGTCCGGGCCTGCGTCACGCCGATCTCGGCGCTGCAGGGCGCCCGGGTGGTCACCATCGAGGCGATGCCCGACGATCGCGTCGGCCGCGCCGTGCTGGAGGCCTGGATACGCCACGACGTGGCGCAGTGCGGCTACTGCCAGAACGGTCAGGTGATGAGCGCCGTCGGCCTGCTGCGCGGCAAGCGACGGCCGACCGATGCGGACATCGACCGCGCGATGGCGGGCAACCTGTGCCGCTGCGGCGCCTATCAACGCATCCGCGCCGCCATCAAGGACGCCGCGCGAAGGCTGGCCTGAGCGCCGCGGACTGCCATGCGCATGCAACGGCTACAGGCACTGGCGGGCGGCGACGATGCCGCGGCGCCGGCCACGCTCGATCGACGCAGCTTCCTCAAGCTCGCCGGCCTGGCGGGCGGCGGCTTCGCACTCGGCGCGGTGCCGGCGTCGGCCGACCAGGTGGCCGCTGCCGGCGCGAAGGCCGCGCCTGCACCGCCCCAGGCCTTTGTCTCGATCGCGCCGGACAACACGGTCACGGTCGCGGTGAACCGGCTCGAGTTCGGGCAGGGCGTGCATACCGGCCTGCCGATGGCGCTGGCCGAAGAGCTCGACGCGGATTGGCGCAACGTCCGTGCCGTGCTGGCGCCCGCCGGCGACCCGTACAAGGACCCGCTGATGGGCCTGCAGATGACCGGCGGCTCCTCGGCGATCAGGCATTCCTTCCAGCAATACCGCGAACTGGGCGCGCGCGCCCGCGCCATGCTGATCGCCGCGGCGGCGCGGCAATGGGGCGTGGAGCCGGCGGACTGCGTGGCCGCGCAGGGCGTGGTCACCGCGGGCGGCAACCGTGCCACCTACGGCGAACTGGCGCCGGCGGCCATGGAGATGCCCGTGCCGGCCGAGGTCGTGCTGAAGGACCCGGCCCGTTTCCGGCTGGTCGGCAAGCCGGTGCCGCGGCTCGATGCGCGCGCCAAGCTGGAGGGCGCGCTGGGCTTTGGCATCGATGTCGAGATCCGCGACGCGATGGTCGCGCTGGTGGCGCGGCCGCCGCGCTTCGGCGGCAAGGTCGCCCGCTTCGACGGCGACGCCGCGCGCAAGATCAGGGGCGTGGCCGACGTGATGCTGGTGCCGGTGGACGGCGGCGGCACCGGCGTGGCGGTGGTCGCCGATGGGTACTGGCCCGCCAAGCTGGGCCGGGACGCGCTGAAGATCGAATGGGAGGACAGCGGCTCAACGGTTTCCAGCGCGAAGCTGTTCGAGGAATACGAGCGCCTGGCCGGGCTGCCCGGCCTCGTCGCGCTGGCGGCGGACCTGAAGGCCATGGCTGGCGCTTCGCGCAGCATCGAGGCGGACTACCGCTTTCCGTATCTGGCCCACGCGCCGATGGAGCCGCTGAACTGCACGCTGCAGGCCGGGATCGCCGGCAATCGCGCGCAGTCCGTCAAGGCGTGGGTCGGCTCGCAATTCCAGACCGTCGACCGCGCCGCGATCGCGCGCGTGTTCGAGCTCGATCCGGCCCAGGTGACGCTGTACACCACGATGGCCGGCGGCGGCTTCGGCAGGCGCGCGGTGGCGACATCGGACTACGTCGCCGAGGCGGCGCACGTGATGCGCGTCTGGATCGGCAACGGCCACAGCGAACCGCTGAAGGTGATGTGGTCGCGCGAGGACGATATCCGCGGTGGTTACTACCGGCCGCTGCATCTGCACCGGGCCCGCATCGCGGTCGACGACAGCGGGGAGGTGCTGGGCTGGGACCACACCATCGTGGGCCAGTCGCTGCTCGCGGGCACGCCCTTCGAGCGCTTCATGGTGAAGAACGGCATCGACGCCACCATGACCGAGGGCATTGTCGGCAACGACTATGGCTTTCCGCTGCGGCTGGCCGTGCACCATCCCGAGGTGAAGGTGCCCGTGCTGTGGTGGCGCTCGGTGGGCCATACCCACACGGCGTTCGTCAAGGAGACGCTGGTCGACGAACTGGCGCAGATGGCCGGGCAGGACCCGGTGGCCTATCGGCTTGCGCGACTGTCGGGGACGCGCCAGGCACGCCAGCGGGCCGCGCTGGCACTGGCAGTGGCCAGGTCGGGCTACGGCACGCGCAAGCTTCCGGCAGGCCGCGCGTGGGGCGTGGCGGTGCATGAATCGTTCGACTCGGCGGTGGCCTACGTCGCCGAGGTCTCGCTGGCGAAAGGGCAGCCGCGCGTGCACCGCGTCACCGCCGGCGTGCATGCCAACCGCATCGTCAACCCGCTCTCGGCGCAGGCGCAGATCCAGGGCGGCTGCGTGTTCGGGCTGGCGATGATCCGCCCGGGGTTTGCCATCGAGATCGAGAACGGCGCGGCGAAGAACAGCAACTTCACCGACTTCGAGCCGCCGCGCATCGGCGACGCGCCCGTGGTCGACGTGCATTTCGTGCCGTCGGAAGACCCGCCCACGGGCCTGGGCGAGCCGGGCGTGCCACCCATCGCGCCGGCCGTGGCCAACGCGCTGTTCCGGCTCACCGGCGTCCGTCAGCGGCAGTTGCCGTTCGTGCTCGGCTGAATCCGGGGCGCGGCCGACACCGCGTACGGCGGACGGGGACAGGGCCGCGACAGCCTAGCACGCGGCCTTTTGCGTCGATGCGTGGAAAAGCGGGGGTGGTCGGAGGCTGTTGCTGCGAAGCCAAAGCCCGGGCCGGGCCGGGATTCCCCGGTTGATTTCAAGGTGTGCCGCGCTTAATGTAGCAACATGGACGCCAGCCAGGAAAGCACCCTCACCTACGCCCTTCTGACCGAACCCGCCCGGGTCGGCATCTGCCGCGCGCTGCTCGAGGCCGGCGACGAAGGGGTGCCCGCCGCGGACCTGGCGGCCTCGCTGGGCCTGAGCCTGCCGCGCGCGAGCCGCGTCTTCCAGGAGCTGCTGCAGGCCGATATCCTCGCGCTGACCGTCAAGGATCGGCGCGTGGTGTACAGCCTGAAGGCGCGCCGCGCGGTGCGCGAGGCGCTCGGCTACCTCGACAGCTCCGGCCTGTTGTCCTAGCCACGGCGGCCGCCGCGCCGCTCGCTCCCTCGCTTCCGATGCACGCCGAACCGCGGCCCGTCCGCGGTTTTTGCCGTCCGGCGCTCAATGCCGCTCGGTGCCGCTCAGTGCCGCTCAGTGCGCGACGGAGCGGGAAAACACATTGATGACCACCACGCCGGCGATGATCAACCCGATGCCGACGATGGCCGGCACGTCCAGCCGCTGCTTGAACAGCAGCCACCCCACCAGCGAGATCAGTACGATGCCGACGCCCGACCAGATCGCGTAGGCGACGCCGATCGACATGCCGCGCAGCGCCAGCGACAGGAACCAGAACGCCGTGGCATAGCCCGCGACGGTCACCACGCTAGGCCACAGCCGCGAGAAATTGGCGGAGGCGCCGAGCGCGGAGGTGGCGATGACCTCCGCGACGATGGCGATGGAAAGATAGGCGTAGGACAGGGAAACGGTCACCGTTCGGCTCGGCAGGGAAGGAAAGAGGGGCGCGCGCGAGGGGCCGGAGAGGGCCCGCGGCGATGATTTTGCGCGGCCTAGGGTAAACCCTTCTCAAGTTCGTGTCTTGAAAAGGCAATGTGCCGTCCCTATAATTAGCACTCGTCGGGTGAGAGTGCTAACAGCGCCTGCCCGACGTCCCATTTTAATGGCCCGCAGTTCTTGTCGGGTCATTTTTGCGAACCATTGCTCACAAGTACTAAGGAGTCCGTATGAATCTGCGTCCTTTGCACGACCGCGTGATCGTCAAGCGTCTGGACAATGAAACCAAGACCGCTTCCGGCATCGTGATTCCCGACAATGCTGCCGAAAAGCCGGATCAAGGCGAAGTGCTGGCCGTCGGCCCGGGCAAGAAGGACGACAAGGGCGCCAACATCGCCCTGGACGTCAAGGTGGGTGACCGCGTGCTGTTCGGCAAGTATGCCGGCCAAGGCGTGAAGGTGGATGGCCAGGAACTGCTGGTCATGCGCGAAGAAGACATCATGGCCGTGGTGAACAAGTAAGGCGAAGGCCGGACGCCAGTCGTCCGGCGCCAGCCGGGGCATCCCCGAGGCGGGACCCGGCAACTTGTCGAAATACCCCCTGTACCGATTTAGGAGATTCAGAACATGGCAGCTAAAGACGTAGTGTTCGGCGACGCCGCGCGCGCCAAGATGGTCGAAGGCGTGAACATTCTCGCCAATGCAGTGAAGGTGACCCTGGGCCCGAAGGGCCGCAACGTCGTGCTCGAGCGCAGCTTCGGCGGCCCGACCGTGACCAAGGACGGTGTGTCCGTGGCCAAGGAAATCGAGCTGAAGGACAAGCTGCAGAACATGGGCGCGCAAATGGTCAAGGAAGTCGCTTCCAAGACCAGCGACAACGCCGGTGACGGCACCACCACCGCCACGGTGCTGGCCCAGTCGATCGTGCGCGAAGGCATGAAGTACGTTGCCGCCGGCATGAACCCGATGGACCTGAAGCGCGGTATCGACAAGGCTGTCGGCGCCGCCGTGGAAGAGCTGAAGAAGCTGACCAAGACGACCACGACCAGCAAGGAAATCGCCCAGGTCGGTTCGATCTCGGCCAACAGCGACGAAGTGATCGGCAAGCTGATCGCCGAGGCGATGGACAAGGTCGGCAAGGAAGGCGTGATCACCGTGGAAGACGGCAAGTCGCTGGCCGACGAGCTCGAAGTCGTGGAAGGCATGCAGTTCGACCGCGGCTACCTGTCGCCGTACTTCATCAACCAGCCCGAGAAGCAAGTCGTTCAGCTGGACAACCCGTTCGTGCTGCTGTTCGACAAGAAGATCTCGAACATCCGTGACCTGCTGCCGGTGCTGGAGCAAGTCGCCAAGGCTGGCCGCCCGCTGCTGATCATCGCCGAAGACGTCGAGGGCGAAGCCCTGGCGACCCTGGTGGTCAACAACATCCGTGGCATCCTGAAGACCGCCGCCGTCAAGGCCCCGGGCTTCGGCGACCGCCGCAAGGCCATGCTGGAAGACATCGCCATCCTGACGGGCGGCACGGTGATCGCCGAGGAAATCGGCCTGACGCTGGAAAAGGCTTCGCTGCAGGACCTGGGCCAGGCCAAGCGCATCGAGATCGGCAAGGAAAACACCATCATCATCGACGGTGCCGGCGACGCAGCAGCCATCGAAGGCCGCGTGAAGCAGATCCGCGCCCAGATCGAGGAAGCCACCTCGGACTACGACCGTGAGAAGCTGCAAGAACGCGTGGCCAAGCTGGCCGGCGGTGTTGCCGTGATCAAGGTTGGCGCTGCCACCGAAGTCGAAATGAAGGAAAAGAAGGCCCGCGTGGAAGATGCACTGCACGCGACCCGCGCAGCCGTGGAAGAAGGTATCGTCCCCGGCGGCGGTGTGGCCCTGCTGCGTGCCCGCGCTGCGATCTCGTCGCTGACCGGCGACAACCCCGACCAGAACGCCGGCATCAAGATCGTGCTGCGCGCCATGGAAGAGCCGCTGCGCCAGATCGTGCTGAACGCCGGCGAGGAAGCCTCGGTCGTGGTGGCCAAGGTCATCGAAGGCAAGGGCAACTACGGCTACAACGCCGCTTCGGGCGAGTACGGCGACCTGGTGGAAATGGGCGTGCTGGACCCGACCAAGGTGACCCGCACCGCGCTGCAGAACGCTGCCTCCGTGGCCGCGCTGATGCTGACCACCGACTGCGCCATCGCCGAAACGCCGAAGGAAGAGTCGGCACCGGCAATGCCGGGCGGCATGGGTGGCATGGGCGGCATGGACGGCATGATGTAATTGCCGGTCCGCCTTCCGGCGACCAGTAGCTGGCAGTAACGAAACCCCCGCGGGTGCGAACCCGCGGGGGTTTTTTCATGGCGTTGCCGTTCGGCGCGCGTCCCGGACGCCGGGGCCGCTCAGAGCTCCACGACCTTGCACCAGTCGAAGTGCGTGTTCTCGGCCGCGCCGCTCTGGCGGTGGATGTAACCGCGCGGGTTGCAGACCACACGCGCATCGTCGAGCCGGTAGTCGAAGCTCGTATGGGTGTGGCCATGCACCCAGAGGTCGGCCTGCGCGACGAGGTCGGGCCGGCGGGACACGAAGCCCGCGGACACCAGATCGTGGGCATAGCGCGGGTCCAGGCTGCCGATGTCGGGCGCATGGTGCGTGACCACCACGGTCTTGCCGTCGAACGGCGTGGCCAGCTGCGCGGCCAGCCAGGCCGTGGCGGCCTCGTGGCGCGCCAGCGCATCGGCCGGCGCGAAGCGCCGCTTGCGGCCGGCCTCGTCCTCGATGCCGATCATCCGGTGGTCCAGCATCACGTCGCGGCAGGCGAGCATGCTGGCCTCGCGCCGGTCCGCGCCGAACAGCATGTAGTCCGTCCACCAGGTGGTGCCGATCACGCGCACCGGCGTGCCGCCGCGCGGGGTGAAGGTCGCCACCCCACCGTTGAGCAGGCGTACCCGGCGCGTGGCCTGCTCGGCGGCCGCCATCAGCGCGTCGGCGTGGTGGAACGTGGTCTCGTAGTACTCGTGATTGCCGGGTACGTAGATCACCGGGCAGTCGAAGGTCAGGGCGGCCCAGTCGATGCCCGCTCCGCCGTTGGCGATGTCTCCCGCGAGGATGACGAGGTCCGCGGGGCAGTGCGGAATGTCGGCGGGGCGGTTGTGCTCCAGGTGCAGGTCACTGAGGATTCGAATCCGCATCGGCTCTCCATGCAGGGCGTGGGCTGCATGGCAGTGTTCAGCAGGCCGGGCGCGCGGTCAAGCGGGCCGGCAGGGGCGCGGCACGCTGCCGCGCCGCGGCGGGTGACAAGGCACGGCGGCCGCGGCGGCCGGGCGGCGGCACCGTCTATGCCAGGCTGTCGTGCTGGCGGTCGCCGCGCGCAGGCTGGCGCGCGTCCCGGTGGCGGCGCGCGCGCCGAGGGTGACCGCAATGCCGTCCCGGCGACGGGCCAGCCGTACCGTGGAAAGCGGGCAGGACGTGCGCGCCGCGATTTGGCCGCCGCGATGTCTGTTCGTGGTCATGATGCTAGCTCCCCGTTTGTTGCCCTGGGCAGCGCGGGGTGCTATCCCCGGTGGCAGGACGTTTTGTGGTTGTGCCGCGCCGGTCGGCGGCGCGTTGGGCGCTGTGGGGAAGAACGAACCCGGGCACGGCCGACTGGATGTCGGCCGCCCCCGGTTGGAACGCTCGGATGCACCTCCCGGCGCCATCCGATCTCAGTGACGCGCCCGCCGGCTTGCCGGCTGGCACCATCGCGCCGCGACGGTTCACCGCTGAGCGGCTTATTCTTTCGCGTCGGACGCCGCGGCTCGATTTGTCCTCCCCAGGAAATCCAGTCGCGTCCTGAACACAGCGTGCTCCCTGTCATCGCCGTCGCGCCGCTGCGGTCGCGCTGGTGTGGGCCATGTCTTGTCGCCCTGGCCTGGCGCCTCACTTCCCCGGTTTCCATGCACGTCGTCGTCACCGTCGCCATCTTTTCGCGCCCGTTCCGTGTCGGCGGTGGTGGAGGGCCTCGTTGGAACCCCTTCAGGTTGTAACGATGCATAGAGCGACGAACGTGCCATCGACCATAAGTCCTTGAATTTCTGGCCGATCTCTTTCGCCGGCTTGTTACAGTGCCGATGGGATGTAACAGGATGTTTCCTTGGCGTTACGACAGGCCGTCACTTTTATGACCGTAGCGGCATGTTCACATGACGGTTTTGTGATTCGGGGGCGGCTTTGGCACTTGCGGAGTGGACGGAATGTCACGTAAAAACCCGTCTGGCCGGCCTCGGCGCATGGCGGCTGCGAAGCGTCCAAAAGTCGCGCGCCGCTGCCGCCCGGCACGTTGGTGGAAGAGCGTCGAGGTTGCACGTCTGATACTGGGCGAGGGTCCGCCGCTCCGGTGGCAAGAGCGGTCCAAGGGACGGCCAGCGACGTCGCCGGGCAGCGCGCGCCGCATGGACACGGCGCAAGCCGCCAGATGGCGTAGGAAAATGCGCCCGCCCGCGCGGCGCCCCGCGCACAGCGCGAGGCCGGCCTCGTCCAGTTGGATGAGAGGCGGGAACTTTCGGTCTCGCAGAAGCGTGGGCCGAACCCGGTTGCATCATCGATACAAGCGCCAAGACCAGCGCCGATGCGGGCGCGTCGGCCGACCATTCGAACAGGGAGAAAACAACAATGAACGACACCGCATTCGCCAGCGATTCACCCGCCGGCGCGGAACCGATGTCCGCCACCGCGGCAAATGCCGCTCCCCGGCCGCTGCGTATGGCCTTTACCGGCTCCGGGTCGGAGTATTTCCGCATCTGGATCGTCAACACGCTGCTGACGATCGTCACGCTGGGCATCTATTCGGCCTGGGCCAAGGTGCGCACGCTGCAGTATTTCTATCGGAACACGCGCCTCGACGGCGCGACGTTCGACTACCACGGCCGCCCGCTCGCGATCCTGAAGGGGCGGGCCATCGTGCTAGTGCTGGCCGTGCTGTTCCAGTCCAGCAGCCAGGTTTCCCCGTGGCTCACGGTGGTGCTGGCGCTCGCTCTGGCCGTGGCCTTTCCGCTGCTGCTGGTGCGCTCGCTGCGCTTCCGCATGGCCAACTCCAGCTACCGCGGCCTGCGCTTTTCCTTCTCGGGCGGCGACCGCGACGGCTATCGGGTCATTCTGCTGTGGCCGCTGCTGACCATGTTGTCGCTCTATACGTTGGCGCCGCTCGCGCACCAGCGCTTCAAGCAATTCCAGCACGGCCACACCCGCTTCGGCACCGCGCCGTTCGCGTTCTCGGCCACCGCGCGGCAGTTCTATGTCATGTATCTCGGCGTGGCCGGCGTGGTGATCGGCATCGCGGCCGCGTTGCTGCTGCTGCAGGCCGTGGTCGCGGGCGCCCTGGGAACGGGTGCGGCGGTGCATCCCGCCGGCGCGGTGGCGGCGCTGATGCTGGCCATCTTCGCGGTGGGGCCGGTGTTCGGCGCGCGGCTGCAGAACCTCGTGTGGAACCGCACGACGCTGGGGCCACATACGTTCCGCAGCGAGGTCAATGCCGGCCGCCTGTTCCTGATCCACGTGACCAACCTGTTGGGCATCGCGCTGACGCTGGGTCTGTTCCTGCCGTTCGCGCGGGTGCGCGCCGCGCGTTACCGCCTGCAGGCCGTCACCATGATGGCCGCGGGCCCGCTCGACGCCTTCGTGGCGCAGGAAACCGCGCAGGTAGGCGCGCTGGGCGACGCCGCCGCGGACTGGTACGACATCGATATCGCGCTCTGATCGCGCCCATGACGCAAGACATGCAAGGCCCACCGTCCCAGGCCGCGGCATCCGCCGCACCTGTCGCACCCGTCGCCGCCACGTACTTCGACGGCAAGTCGTCCCGCGCGCATGCCGTCACGGTGTCCGTCGCCGGAAAGACGGCGGTGGTGGAGTCGCTCGATGGCCGCGAACTGCGCCGCGCGCCGCTGTCGGCGCTGCGCGTGTCCGAGCGCGTGCGGCGCGCGCCGCGGCTGGTGACGTTCGACGATGGGGCATTCTGCGAGATCCACGACCATGCCGCGCTCGACGCGCTGCTGGCGGCCACCGGTCACCGCGAGGGCTGGGTCGCGCGGGCGCAGAACAGCTGGAAGCTGGTCGGCATGGCGCTGGCCGGGCTGATCGTCGCGCTGCTGCTCGGCTACTACGTGCTGCTGCCGTGGACCGCCGCCGCGGTGGCGCTCAGCGTGCCGGCCGCAGTCGAGGCGCGCCTGGGCGAGGCCACGCTGCGAAGCCTCGATGAAGGACTGCTGACAGCCAGCACCTTGCCGGCGGCCCGGCAGCAGCAGATCCGCGCGGCGTTCGCCGCGCTGAGCCTGCCGGCGGACCCGGGCCACGACTATCGGCTGCTGTTCCGCCAGGGCGGCCGGCTCGGCGCCAATGCCATTGCGCTGCCCGGCGGCACCATCGTCATCACCGACGAACTGGTCGCGCTCGTCGGCAGCGGTGCCGGCCTGCTGGGCGTGCTGGCGCACGAGGCGGGCCACGTCGCCGGGCGCCATGGCCTGCAGCAGGCGGTGCAGGCGTCGGCGATCGGGGCCTTCACCGCCTATGTGTTCGGCGATGTCTCGACGCTGCTCGCGGGCGTGCCGGCGGCCCTGCTGACGCTGCGCTACTCGCGCGACCACGAGCGCGCCGCCGACGCCTATGCCGTCGACGTCATGCGTCGCAACCGCTTGCCGGTGACCGCGCTGGCGGACGTGCTGGAACGACTGGAGCGGCATCACCGCGGCGATGCGGCGGCCGGCGCCAAGGACAGCCAGGCAGCGGACGAGGGCAGCTTTTTCTCCACGCACCCGCTGACGCGCGAGCGCATCGAGGCGCTGCGCGGCGCCGCCGCCACCGGCCGTTAGGCGGACGCCGCGTCCGCGGCACTACAGCACGATCGGGCGGTCGTCCAGTTCGTTCGGATTGTGGCCGTGTTCGTCCACATGCGGGAAGTGGTGGGCGAGCAGATCGTTGATCTTGCCCACCGTGGCCAGGACCGGCTCGATGGACAACCCGGCGGCCAGTCCGCGCGCCAGTTCATCGCACAGCGCGCGCCAGGTCGCCTTGTCGACGCGCGCGTCGATGCCGCGGTCGGCCAGCAGTTCGACGGCGTGGTCGGCGAGGTTGATATAGAGCAGCACGCCGGTATGGTCGGCGGTGTCCCACAGCTCCAGCGCCGCGAACAGCGCGCGCGCCCGTTCGCGCGGCGTGGTGCCGGACCATGCGAGCGACACCGGCATGCTCGACTCGATGACCACCCGCACTTCGCCGTGGTGGCGCGTTTCGCCAGCGGTGATGGCCTCGTGCAGCCGGGCGAGCGCCTCTTCGGGGAAATGCCTGCCGGCGGTGCGGGGCGAGGTGCGCAGATGGCGCCAGGCGCGGGCGATGGAGGGCATGGTCGTGCTCCGTCGGGTTACCAGTTGCCGGAGGCGCCGCCGCCGTCGAAGCCGCCACCGCCGCCGCCGCCGAATCCCCCGAATCCGCCGCCGCCACCGCCGCGATGGCCGCCACCCCAACCACCGCCCAAGCCGCCCAGCCCACCGAGGCCGCCGAGCCCACCGGCCGCGGCGTCCCAGCCGCGCCCGCGGCCGCGCCCGACCACGATGCCGCGGCCGCGCCGGCGCGAGGCGGAGACAAAGAAGAACAGGATGATGGCGAGCGGGAACAGCACCGGCACCCAGTCGGACAGGTCGTCCTGTTGCGCCGCCCGGCGTGGCTGCGGGCCCGGCAGCGCTTCCTTGTCGATGGTGGCCTGGATGGCCGAGATGCCGGCCGCGAGGCCGCCGTAGAAATCGTTCTGGCGGAAGTGCGGGGCCATCACGTCCTGAAGGATGCGGCGCGACATGGCGTCCGTGAGCGAGCCCTGCACGCCGCGTCCCACCTCCAGCCGCATCTTGCGCAGCCCCGCGGGATTGTCCTTGGCGATCAGCACGATCACGCCGTCGTCGATGCCCTTGCGTCCGGCGCGCCAGGCGTCGGCCACGCGGATGCTGTAGGCGTCGATGGTTTCCGGCTCGGTGGTGGGCACCATCAGCACGAAGATCTGGCTGCCGCGCCGCTGCTCGTATTCGGCCAGCACGCTCTCGAGCGCGCCGCGCTGGTCGGGCGACAGCGTGCCGGTCAGATCGGTCACGCGCTGCGTCAGCGCCGGCACCGGCACGAAGCCGTCCTGCGCCCGCGCCGTGTGCGGCAGCAGGGCGAACAGCCACAGCAGCAGGGCCAGCACCGTCCAGCCCGCCGGACGGGCCGCTCGTGCGAATGCGTGGCGCATGGGCGTGCCCGTCGTCAGAACTTGACCGCAGGCGGCGTCGAGATGGCCTTCTCGTTCTCGACGGTGAACGACGGCTTGACGTCGTAGTTGAACATCATCGCGGTCAGGTTGGTGGGGAAGCTGCGGGCCAGCACGTTGTAGTCGCGCACCGCCGCGATATAGCGCTGGCGCGCCACGGTGATGCGGTTCTCGGTGCCTTCGAGCTGCGACTGCAGGTCGCGGAACGCGGCATCGGCCTTGAGCTGGGGGTAGTTCTCGGCCACCGCCAGCAGCCGCGACAGCGCGCCGCTCAGCTCGCCCTGCGCCTGCTGGAAGCGCTTGAAGGCCTCGGGGTCGTTCAGGGTCTCGGGGGTGACCTGGATGCTGGTCGCGGTGGCGCGGGCGCGGGTCACGGCCTCGAGGGTCTCGCGCTCGTGCGAGGCATAGCCCTTGACCGTGTTGACGAGATTGGGAATCAGGTCGGCGCGCCGCTGGTACTGGTTGATGACCTCGCCCCATGCCGCCTTGACGTTTTCGTCCTTGGCCTGGAAGTCGTTGTAGCCGCAGGCGGTCAGCAGGCTGGCGAGGCACGCCAGCAGCAGCCCGCGGAATACCCGGTCAAGTACGGCGGTGGCGCGGGCGGACGACGACAGGGAAGGGGACGCGTGCATCGGTGACTCCGGAAATCATCGGAACGCCAGTGTAGCGCACGCTCCGCCGGCTTCCGGAGTCGGCGGCACCGGGCGCGACCGGTTTCCGCCGGGGCGTCAGCCGGCCGCGAACGCCTTGCGGGCCGCCTCGATGGTCGCGTCCAGGATCGCGTCGTCGTGGCATGCCGAGACGAAGCCCGCCTCGAAGGCGGACGGCGCCAGATACACGCCCTCGGCCAGCATGGCGTGGAAGAAGCGGTTGAACCGCGCGGTATCGCATTGCGTCACCTCGGCGAAGCTCGCCGGCACGCCCTCGCGGAAATACAGGCCGAACATCCCGCCGATGGCATCGGCGGCGAACGGCACGCCGGCGGCGCGCGCGGCGCCGGCCAGGCCATCGGCGAGCTTGCGGGTCTGCGCGGCGAGGCGGTCGTGGAAACCGGGCGCCTGGATCAGCTTCAGCGTGGTCATGCCGGCGGCCACAGCGAGCGGATTGCCCGACAGCGTACCCGCCTGGTACACGCTGCCCAGCGGCGCCAGGCGGGCCATGATGTCGCGCCGGCCGCCGAAGGCCGCCGCCGGCATGCCGCCGCCGATGACCTTGCCCAGGCACGTCAGGTCGGGGGTGATGCCGTAGTGGGCCTGGGCCCCGCCGAGCGCCACGCGGAAGCCCGTCATCACCTCGTCGAAGATCAGCACGGCGCCGTCGCGGCTGCACAGCGCGCGCATGGTATCGAGGAAGGCCTGGCTAGCGCGCACCAGGTTCATGTTGCCCGCCACCGGTTCGACGATGACCGCGGCGATTTCGCCGGCGTGCCGGGCGAAGGCTTCTTCCAGCTGCGCGACGTTGTTGTACTCGAGCACCATGGTGTGGCGCGTGACGTCCGCGGGCACCCCGGCCGACGACGGCGCGTTCTGCGTGGTGTCGGCGAAGGTGAGCAGGCCCGAGCCGGCCTTGACCAGCAGGCTGTCCGCGTGGCCGTGGTAACAGCCTTCGAACTTGACGATCAGGTCGCGGCCGGTGAAGCCGCGCGCGAGCCGCAGCGCGCTCATGGTGGCTTCGGTACCGGAAGACACCAGCCGCACCTGTTCGATGGACGGCACCAGCTTGCAGATTTCCTCGGCCATCTCGATCTCGGCCTCGGTCGGCGCGCCGAAGGAGAAGCTCTGCGAGGCCGTGCGGCGCACCGCCTCGACCACCTCGGGGTGGGCGTGGCCGACGATCATCGGGCCCCAGGAGCCGATGTAGTCGATGTATTGCTGGCCGTCCGCGTCCCACATATAGGCGCCCTCGGCCCGCGTGATGAAGCGCGGGGTGCCGCCCACCGAGCGAAAGGCCCGCACGGGCGAATTGACGCCGCCGGGAATGGTTTGCTGGGCGCGGTCGAAGAGCTGTTGGTTTTTGGACATGTGGTCGCGGAGTCGTGAAAAGTGGGAGGGGGCCGGTCGGCCGCCGGGTGCGGCGGATGGAGGTCCACGCCGTCAAACGGCGCGCAACGACCTGACATCTGCCGTCGAACAGGCGCCAAGTTTGCGCCAGCGCAACCCGTGCGGCTGGCGTGCCGGGCGCCGTTTCTGTACCATCTGCGCTGATTTTAATAGAGAGTCGACGACTGCCTGCCTTATGGACGAGAACACGGAATTCAAAACCTGGATGTGCCTGATCTGCGGATGGATCTATGACGAGGCACAGGGCGCGCCGGAAGATGGCATCGCGCCGGGCACGAAATGGGAAGACGTGCCCATCAACTGGACGTGTCCCGAGTGCGGCGCGCGCAAGGAAGATTTCGAGATGGTCGCCATCTGAGCCCGTGGCCGGGCGCAATGCCCGGCCGAAGCGGCCGCCCCGCAAACGGCCGCCCGTCGCGCCAATGCGACAGATGGAGCGCCCCATACGGAACATCCGCATTGACGGCCCCCCGGTGACTTGTCACACTCTTTTACAAAACTGATAACGCTTCAGGTTCTGGCAGGCAAAGACCTGCCGGCAAGGGCAGGTCCGCCCTCGCGACAGACCGGAGCGGGACAGGCGCGGCAATACGCGCCGTCCGATATGGCGCCGGCGGTTATCGGCGTGTTTTCTGGGAAGTGCTAGTCGGGGTCCGCGCCCCAGGCTCCTTCGGGCGCCGGGTGCGAGCGGATGTTCTCCAATGCATGCCGGCATGCCGTCAGGCCCAGCCGGTCGCGGGAACACTATGCGGGTCGCTCAAACAGAACACTATTTTCGGGTCACCCCGGTGGTCAATGCCGGGTCCACGGTGGCAAGGGGCGCCGATCCGGCGCCGCGCAAGGTGCTGGTCATCGACGATTCCAGCACCATTCGCCGCACCGCCGAGATCTTCCTGCTGCAGGCCGGCTGCCAGGTGCTGCTGGCCGAGGACGGCTTCGAGGCGCTGGCCAAGGTCGGCGACATGCGGCCGGACCTGATCTTCTGCGACATCCTGATGCCGCGGCTCGACGGCTACCAGACCTGTTCGCTGATCAAGAAGAGCCCGCGCTTTCACGCCATCCCCGTGATCATGCTGTCCTCCCGCGACGGCGTGTTCGACCGCTCGCGCGGCCGCCTGGTCGGCGCGCACGACCATCTCGCCAAACCGTTCACCCGCGACTCGCTGATGCGGGCGGTGGACGCCTGCCTGGGCACGCCGGCGCAGGCTGCCATGCCGGTGTAGTGCTGCTCGCCAGCGCGCCGCGCACCAGCCGGTTCACGACCACGATTCGACAGCGCCACCTCGATCCATCATGACCATCCACAAGATTCTCATCGTCGACGATTCGCCCACCGAGGCGCTTTTCATGTCGGACCTGCTCGGCAAGAGCGGCTTCAAGGTGTCGGTGGCCGGCAACAGCGACCAGGCCTTCGCCCGGCTTGAGGGCGAGCCCTTCGACCTGATCCTGATGGACGTGGTGATGCCCGGCCAGAACGGCTACCAGGCCACGCGCGCGATCAAGCGCGACGATCGCTTCAAGGACATCCCCGTGATCATGTGCACCAGCAAGGGCCTGGACACCGACCGCATCTGGGGCATGCGCCAGGGCGCCGCCGACTACATCGTCAAGCCGGTGAACGGCGACGAGCTGCTCACCAAGATCGCCGCGCTGTCGCACTGAGCGACGCGCCTACCGGATGCCTTCTCATCCCGCCACGGAGCCGCCCATGACCGCGCCGCGCCAGGACATTCGCGCCCGCCAGACCCGGCTGCAGGACTACCAGGCCATGCTCGCGCGCAAGCTGCGCGAGGCGCGCAGCCTGCCGGCCGCGGACAGCTACCTGGGCCTGCAGATCGGCCAGCGCCACTGGCTGCTGCCGCTGGCGGATACCGGCGAGGTGCTCGAGATGCGCCAGCCCAGCCGCGTGCCGCTGACCCAGGCGTGGTACGCGGGCCTGGTCAACGCGCGCGGCAATCTGCTCGGCGTGATCGACTTCGGGCTGTTCTGCGGCGAAGGCGCCACGCCGGTGCTGCCGGGCAGCAAGATCGTGGTGCTCTCGCGCCAGGTCGAGCGCGCCTGCGGCATCCTCGCCACCCGCGTGGTGGGCCTGCGCCATGCGGCCGATCTGGCCGAGCCGGTGCAGGACGGTGAAGGCGGGCCGCCGGGCCAGTACCGCGATACGGCGGGCTCCGGTCTCGAATGGGAAGGCCCGCGGCTCGCGGATCGCGATGGCCGGCACTGGCAGGTGCTCGACGTGCGCAGGCTGCTCGACGCGCCGCCGTTCCTGCAGGTAAGCCGGCACGGCGCGCCGCACGCGGCGTAGCGAGCGCCGCGACCATACGGCGGCCGCCCCGCAACGATCAAGACGACAACGACAACGGACAGAGGGTGCTATGGGTTTCAAAGGGTTGAGCCTGGGACGCCGCGCGCCGGCGGCCAGCGTCGCCGCCGACGTGGGGGGCGCGTTCGCCGCACCCGCCGGCGCGGCCGCCGATGCCGCGCCGAAGCGCGGACCGCGCGAGCCGCGCCGCGCGGCGGCCGACCGCGTCGGTGCCATGCTGTCCCGCCTGCCGTTCGCCACCCGGCAGCGCGCATTGACCGCCGGCGTGGTGCTGTCGCTGCTGACGCTGCTCGCGTCCGTCTATTTCGACAATCGCCAGGCCAACAACGCGGCCGCGCAGATCGAGATCGCGGGCGACATGCTGATGCATTCGCAGCGACTGGCCAAGGCGGTGCCCGTGGCCCTGCTGGGCAATCCGCAAGCCTTCGTCCAGCTGCGCCAGTCCAAGGAGCAGCTGGCCACCGACCTCCAGGCGCTGCGCGACGGCAGCGGCGACAGGCGCGTGCGGGCCACCACCGGAGAAGCCGCGCCCCTGCTGGACCAAGCCATGGGCTCGTGGCAGCGCACCGAGAAGAGCGCCGCCGACGTGCTGCTGCAACAGCCCACCCTGATCACCATCGGCAAGACGCTGCAGATCTTCAACGCCTCCAACCCCGAGCTGCTGGAGTCCGCCGAGCAGGTGGCCGCGATCAAGCTGCAATCCGGCGCCAACGCGCGCGAGGTGGCGGCCTCCGCGCAACTGGTGATGCTGACGCAGCGCCTGGGCAAGAACCTGAACGAGTTCCTGGCGGGCGAGGGCGTCAATCCGGAAACGGCATTCCTGCTGGGCAAGGACACCAACACCTTCCGCGAAACGCTGGATGGGCTGACCAACGGCAGCGAGGCGCTGCGCCTGTCGGCCACCACCGATGCGGAGACGCGCAGCTATCTGGAGCAGCTGTCCCGCCGCTTCGACGAAGTCCAGAAGACGACGCAGACGATCCTGCAGAACCTGCCCGGCCTGATCGCCGCCAAACGTGCGCAGCAGCAGATCTTCAACGACAACGAGGCGCTGCGCGGCGAACTGGCCGCGTTGCAGGGCGCGTATGCGCAGGCCGCGCGCTACCGGCCGGTGACGCTGGGCGCGACCATCGCCTCGGCGGTGTTCACGCTGCTGTTCCTGGCGGGCCTGGCCGCGCTGTACCTGCGCGACTCGCGGCTGCGCGCGCTGGAAGCCGAGGCGCGCGAGCGCGAGGCCGAAGCGCGCCGGCTGGAAGAACACCGCACCAACGAGACTACGCAGCAGGCCATTCTGCAGCTGATGAACGAGTTGCAGGACATCGCCGACGGCGACCTGACGCGGCAGGCCACCGTGACGGAGAACATCACCGGCGCGATCGCGGACTCGGTCAACTACACGGTGGAGGAACTGCGCGAACTGGTGGGCCGCGTGCAGCTGACCGCCGGCGAGGTGTCGCAGGCATCGGGGCAGGTGCAGGAGACCTCCACGCGGCTGGTGGCCGCGTCCGAGGAGCAGTCGCGCCAGATCCGCCAGACCGGCGAGTCGGTGGTCGAGATGGCGGACCGCATCACGCAGGTCTCGCGCGGCGCCGCCGAGTCGGCCAACGTGGCGCGCGCCTCGCTGGCCGCCGCCGAGCAGGGCCAGCACGCGGTGCAGAACGCCATCGTCGGCATGAACGATATCCGCGACCAGATCCAGGAGACCGCCAAGCGCATCAAGCGGCTGGGCGAGTCGTCGCAGGAAATCGGCGAGATCGTCGAGCTGATTTCCGACATCACCGAGCAGACCAACGTGCTGGCGCTTAACGCGGCCATCCAGGCCGCCTCGGCCGGCGAGGCGGGCCGCGGCTTCTCGGTGGTCGCCGAGGAAGTGCAGCGACTGGCCGAGCGCTCGGCGGAGGCGACCAAGCAGATCGGCGCGCTGATCCGCACCATCCAGACCGATACGCAGGACGCGGTGCATGCGATGGAGCGCAGCACGCAGGGCGTGGTGGAGGGCGCCGCGCTGTCGGACAACGCAGGCACGGCGCTCGTCGAGATCGGCCGCGTGTCGCGCCAGCTGGCCGAGCTGATCGAGCAGATCTCGCAGACCACCTCGCACGAGGCGGGCCTGGCCACGGCGCTGGCGCGCAACATCGAACGGATCCTGCAGGTCACCGAGCAGACGTCGTCCGGCACGCGGCAGACCGCGCTGTCGGTCCGGCAGCTGACGCTGCTGACCGAGGAACTGCGCAATTCCGTGTCGCGATTCAAGATCGCCTGAGCGTTAGCGTCGTCGCGCGGGGCGCCGGCGGCGGCTGCCCCGGAACGCCACGACTGCACTGGAAGCCGTCATGCCACTGAATCACCCGGCCCCGCCAGCGGCGGACAGCCCCTTCGAACCGGACCTTGCGGTCCTGCCGCAAGCCGGCCCGCATCCGCTGCACGGCACTGTGGCGCAGGCCGGCGACGGGGCGGCGTTGCGGCGCGACCTGTCGGTGCTGGCATGGCTGGCACCGAGCCTGCGCGCCGCGCTCGACGACGCGGCCGGAGAGCTGCGGCATTTCATTGAGGAAGTCCGGCAGGCGCCGGAGGCGCTGGGCGCGCGCGATACCACGTCGCTGCGGCTGGCCGGCCAGCATCTGCACCAGGCCGCGGGCGCCGTCCATATCGTCGGCCTGCGCGGCCTGGACCCCTACTGCCAGGCATTGCGCCGTCTGCTCGAGGCGCTCGATGGCGGCGCGGTGCCCGCGGACGAGGCGACCTTCGCGGTGTTCCAGCGCGGTGTGCTGGCGCTGGCCGAGTATGTGGACGACCTGATGGCCGGCGACGCCGAGGAGCCGCTGCGGCTGTTCCAGTCCTACGCCGACGTGCTCGGGCGCCTGGGCGAAGACCGCGTGCATCCGGCCGACCTGTGGGTGGACGAACTGCGCATGCTGCCCGGCGTGCTGGTGGGTACGCGCATGCAGGGTTCGGTCACGCGCGCGCGACAGCGCTTCGAGGCGGCGCTGCTGCAGGCGCTGCGGCTGCCGTCGCCGTGCGACGATGCCGCGTTGCTGCGCGAGGCGTTCCTGCCGCTGGAATCGGCGCTGGAAGACGTTCGCGCCAGCGAGCAGGACAAACGCGGCGAGGAGGGGCAGGGCGAGCGCGACCTGTGGCACGTGATGGCGCTGGCGTTCGCGGCGCTGGGCCACGGCCTGCTGCCCGCCGACCTGCTGGCCAAGCGCTTCGCCGCGCGCGCGCACCTGCAGCTGCGGCACTACCTGCAGGGGCAGATGCGCGTGCCGCAGGCCCTGCTCAACGACGCGGTGTTCCTGCTCGTGCGCACCGGGCTCGCGCGGCCGGCGGCGCTGCCCGAAACCGACGCCGTGCTGGCGCTGCGCTCCGATATCCGCCAATGCCTGCAGGCTTTCCGCATCGATGCGGACCATGCGGTCGTGCGCGCCGATCCGGCGCGGCGGTACCACGGCTGGCTGGACCCGATCGACACCCGCAACCTGCAGCAGGCAGCGGCCGCGCTGGACAAGGCCGCCAATGCCCGCAGCGGCGACGAACACGGCTGGCAGACCGCGCTGGCGGCGCTGGCCGAGGCGGCCCAGCCGCTGGCGCAACCCGACCTGCTCGAATGCCTGTATGCCGTGGCCGCGCTGCCGGCCGGCGCCGGCGAAGCGCGGCGCAATGGCGGCGGGGACCATGCCGCTGTGCCGGCCGGGGTCACCGCGTCCGGCGTCGCCCTGTTCCTGTCGCGGGCGCTCGCGTTGCCGTGGCGGGTGCACGGCCACACCGCCCATCCCGCGGCCCGGCAGTTCGCCGCGCGCTGCCGCGAGCTGTCGCAATGCCTGGCCGGCGGTGCGCATGGCAGGGCGCCAGCATGGCTCGCGCAACTGGTGGAGCAGGCGCAGGTGCACGCGCTGCGCGCCAGCGCGGTGGCGCAGCTGCGGGGCCTGCTCGATGGCGGCGAGTCGTGGCTGGATGCGTACGACCGCGAGGCGCCGCGCGCCGAGGCGGCCGATCATCTGCGCGATGCCTGCCAGGCCTTCGCGTCGCTGCACGACACGCTGCGGACCCTGCGCGAGCAGCGCGCGCTGCCCGCGGCGCTGCACGCCGAGGCGGCCGCAGTCGCGGCTGCGGTGCAGGGCGTGACGGCGCGGTTGGCCACGCTGCGGGAATCCGCCGTGGAGCGCGGTCCGCAACTGGCGGCCATCGCGGGCGAACTGGGCGCAGTGCATGCCTTCGTCGATGCGCTGGAGTTCGGGGCGAACGAGACCGCGCCGGAGCGCGGCCGCATCGTGGCCGTGGAGGGGGAGGCCGCCGCCGAGCCTCTGCTGAGCCCCGTCGCCGCAGCGGCCGCTCCCGCGGACGGGGACAGCCTGTTGTCCCGGGCGCGCGAAGCCGCGCGCGTGGCGCTGGAGCAGTCCCCCGCCGCGGACGCCGCCGGGGTGGCCGCGCTGCGGGCCGCGCTGCGCGCGCTGGCCGAGCAGGCGTCCATCGACGACGACATCGCGCTGCGCCGCCAGGCCGACGAAGCGGTGACGCAACTCAACGCCTGGCTCGCCGGCAGCAGCGGCGCCGCGGCGCGCCTGACCGCCGCGCTCGCCCCGAGCGGGCCGCTGCCGGCCGAGGCCACGATCGCACCCGCCATGACCGCGGCCATGCCCCCGGATGGGGACGCCGTCGACGCCGAACTGCTCGAGATCTTTCTCGGCGAGGCCGGGACGATGCTCGCCGGCGTCGGCGCCATCCTCGCCGCCGGCCCGGCCCGGCTGCGCGAGGAGGAGGCCGTGTACACCCTGCGGCGCGCCTTCCATACGCTGAAGGGGTCGAGCCGCATGGTGGGCCTGCAGCGCTATGGCGAGGCGGCGTGGGCGGTGGAGCAGGTGCTGAACCTGTGGATCGCCGAAGCGCGTGGCCCGGCCACCGCGCTGCAGGCGCTGCTCGAGCGCGCGCATCGCGAGCTGTCGGCGTGGGCCGTCGCGCTGCGCGGCGATCCCGGCAGCGTCCGCGACATCGGCGGCCTGCTGGCCGAAGCGCAGGCCGTGCGCGCGGGCGAGGCGCCGGTGGCCGACAACGCCGTGGGGGTTGGCGCCGATGCGCAACGCGGGCGGAACGAAGCCGAGGCGGATGTACCGGCCGACGAAAAGGCCGACGCACAGCCCGAGGCCAATGACGGCGCCCAGGAAGGCGCCGAGGACGACGCCGAGGACGCCACCGTCCTGCCGTTCCGGCTGGCCGCGGCACCCGGCACCGAGGACGAAGACGTCAAGCGTATCGGGCACCTGCGCATCGGCCTGCCGCTCTACAACGTCTATCTGCAGGAAGCGGACACGCTGGTGCGGCAGTTCGCCACCGATCTGTCCGAGTGGCGGCACGAAGGGCGTCCCTGCCCGAGCGAGCTGGCGCTGCGCGTGATCCACACGCTGCAGGGCAGCTCCGCCACCGTGGAACTGGAGCCGGTGCGCGAACTGGCCGAGGCGCTGGAGCGCCTGCTGGTGCAGTTGAGCACCCATCCCGTCGCCCTGCATCCCGCCGATTTCCGGCTGCTGGAACAGGCGCTGGAGCGCATGCGCGGCATGCTGCATCGGTTCGCGGCCGGCATCTGGCCGGAGGCCGACGCCGTGATGTGCCGCGAGCTCGCGGGCTTCGGGGAGCGCGCGCTGGTGCGCCCGCGCATCGCCATGCCCGCGGCGCCGGCCGCGACACCGGCGGAAGCGGGCGCGCCCGTCGCCATGCTGTTCGGACCCGTCGGGCCGGCTGCGCGGTCCGCCGACGTGATCGCACTGAAACCGTCCGCCGCGCAGGACGGTCCTGCGGCTCCGGACGTTCCGGACGCCGCGTCCTCATCGGCCGCCGCCGCGCCGCTGGACCAGGCGCTCGTCGACATCTTCCTCGAAGAGGCGCACGGCAGCCTGCCCGAGTTGGGCAAGCTGCTGCGCGCGTGGGAAGCCGACCCCGCGCAGGCCGGGCACGCCGGCCCGATGCTGCGGGCGCTGCATACGCTCAAGGGCGGCGCGCGCATGGCGGGCGCGATGGCGCTGGGCCAGGCCGCGCACGAAATGGAGAGCCTGCTGGAATCGTCGGTGCGCGGGCAGCGCATGGGGCAGCCCGTGTTCGCGCGGCTGTATGCCTGGTACGACCGGCTGCTGGCCCATGCGGAAGCGCTGCAGGCGGGCCGGCTGTTGCCGGTGGACGATGCCGATGCGGTCAACGGCCTGCGGCAGCCGCAAGGCGACGAGATGTCCGGCGGCGACGTGGACGCCGCCGAGCCGGCGGAATCCGCGGCGTCCGTGGAGACGGGGCCGGCCTCGGCCACTCGCCTTCCCGCCACCGTCCCTGCGCAAGCCGCCGCGGTAACGGCCATCGCCCCCGAACCCGCGGAGCGCCAGCGCGCGCTCGTGCGCGTGCAGGCCCGCACGCTCGATACGCTGATCACCGATGCCGGCGAAGTGGGCGCCTCGCGCGCCCGCGTGGAAAGCGAGCTGGAAGCGCTGCGCTCCTATCTGGGCGAACTCAACGCCAATGTGGCGCGGCTGCGCGGCCAGCTGCGCGAGATCGAGATCCAGGCCGAGACGCAGATGGCCTCGCGCATTGCCGACGTCGAGCACCGGCGCGATTTCGATCCGCTGGAGTTCGACCGCTTCACGCGCTTTCAGGAACTCACGCGCCTGATGGCGGAATCGGTCGGCGACGTGGCCACCGTCGAGCAGAACCTGCAACGCGGCTTCGATCGCGCCGCCGGCGACCTGGAGGCGCAGGCGCGTCTGACGCGCGGCCTGCAGCGCAGCCTGATGCAGGCACGCATGGTGCAGTTCGATGCGCTGGCCGAGCGGCTGTACCGCGTGGCGCGCCAGGCCGCCAACGAAACCGGCAAGGAAGTGCGGCTGCTGATCCGGGGCGGCACCGTGGAGATCGACCGCTCGGTGCTCGACCGCATGGCCGGTCCCATCGAGCATCTGATCCGCAATGCGGTCGTGCACGGCATCGAGCCGGCCGAGGTGCGCCGGCACGCAGGCAAGCCCGCCACCGGCGCGCTGACGCTGGAGGTGCAACAGGAAGGCAACGAAGTGGTGTTGCATTTCGTCGATGACGGCGGCGGACTGGACCTCGCGCGCATCCGCGAGCGCGCGGTGCAGCGCCGCCTGCTGGCGGCCGGCGAGGACGCCAGCGATGCGCGCCTGACCGAGCTGATCTTCTCGCCCGGCTTCAGCACCGCCGAGCAGGTGTCGGAACTGGCCGGACGCGGCGTCGGCATGGACGTGGTGCGTGCCGAGACCGTGGCCCTGGGCGGGCGCATCGCGCTGGCCAGCGAGCCGGGGCGGGGAACGCGCTTCACCATGCATCTGCCGCTGACGACCGCGATCACGCAGGTGCTGCTGGTGGCGCAGGGCGGCCGGCTGTTCGCGGTGCCCAGCGGCATGATCGAGCAGGTGCAGCAGCTGCGCTCGCCGGCGCTGCTGGACGCCTACAACAGCGGCCGCTTTCCCACCGCCGCGGGCGACGTGCCGTTCCATTACTTCGGCACGCTGATCGAGGAGGCCTCGGCCATCGCCGCCGGCCGCAAGTACTCGCCCATCGTCATCGTGCGCAGCGGCGCGGATCGCGTGGCGGTGCACGTGGACGAGATCGTGGGCAACCGCGAAGTGGTGGTCAAGCATATCGGCCCGCACCTGGCCCGGCTCGAAGGCATTGCCGGCGCCACCACGCTGGGCGACGGCGAGATCGTGCTGATCTACAACCCGGTGGTGCTGGCGCAGCGCCATGTGCGCGAGCGGGGCGAGGCCGCGCCACTGGCGTTGCCGTTCGCCTTGCAGGGCAACGGCGCGGTGGCCGAGTTCGGCGGCGCCACGGGCGGCGGCGCGGCGACGCCGGTGGACGGCTTGCAGACCCAGCCGACCGTGATGGTCGTGGACGACTCGCTGACCGTGCGCAAGGCCGCGCACCGGCTGCTGACCCGCGCCGGCTACCAGGTGGTGCTGGCCCGCGATGGCGTGGACGCGCTCAGGCAATTGCAGGAGACGATGCCCGACATCATGCTGGTCGATATCGAGATGCCGCACATGGACGGCTTCGACCTGACCCGCAACGTGCGCGCCGACGCCCGCACCGCGCACATGCCGCTCGTGATGATCACTTCGCGCACGGCCGACAAGCATCGCCGCTATGCCAGCGAGATCGGCGTCAACGTGTTCCTGGGCAAGCCCTACAACGAGGACGAGTTGCTGATGACGCTGCACCAGCTGATCGGCGAGCGTGCCGCCGGCACGGCCGGTTCGGTGGCGCAGATGCTGGAGGGCTCCCGCGAGTGAGCGCCGGCGGCGCGGGCGGGCAACGCCCGCCGCGCGCCGCGCCCAGGCTCAGCGCCGGTTCACGCTCGCGGCGGGCACCGACAGCGTCAGCGCGCCGCCCACCACCAGGCATACCGCCAGCAGGTACATGCCCGAGTTGGTGCTCTGCGTCAGGTCCTTGAGCCAGCCCACCGCATAGGGGCTGATAAAGCCGGCGAGGTTGCCCAGCGAGTTGATCATGGCGATGCCGGCCGCGGCGCCGGTGCCGGCGAGGAACGCCGTAGGCAGGCTCCAGAACAGCGGCAGCGTGGTCATGATGCCGATGGTCGCCAGCGTCAGTCCCACCATCGCCAGCACCGTGTTGCCGTGCCAGTGCACCGACAGCACCAGACCCAGCGCGCCGAGCACCGCCGGAATGGCGATATGCCAGCGGCGCTCGCCGGTGCGGTCCGCGCTGCGCGCCACCAGCACCATGCCGATCACGGCGGCGCCGTAGGGAATGGCGGTCAACAGGCCGATGTCCAGCGCGCCCTTGACGCCGGTCTGCTTGATGATGGTCGGCAGCCAGAAGCTCACGCCGTACAGCCCCATCACGAAGCTGAAGTAGATCGCGCTCATCAGCCACACGCGCGGGCTCGACATCACGCGGCGGATCGGGAGGTCTTCCTTGGTGACGGCCTCCGCGGCGATATTGCGCTCGAGCACGGCCTTTTCCTCGGCGGTGAGCCACTTCGCGTGCGCGATGCGGTCATCGAGGAAGCCCAGCACCCACAGGCCCACCAGCACCGACGGCAGCCCTTCCAGCAGGAACATCCACTGCCAGCCGGCCCAGCCGTTGTGGCCGTCGAAGTTCTGCATGATCCAGCCCGACAGCGGGCCGCCGATCACGCCGGACAGCGCCACCGCGGTCATGAACCACGTGGTGGTGCGCCCGCGCCGGTCCGCCGGATACCAGTAGGTCAGGTACAGGATGATGCCGGGAAAGAAGCCCGCCTCGGCCACGCCCAGCAGAAAGCGCAGCACGTAGAACATCGTCGGCGTGGTGACGAACATCATCGCCGCCGAAATCACGCCCCAGGTGATCATGATGCGGGCGATCCAGATGCGCGCGCCCACCTTGTGCAGGATCACGTTGCTCGGCACCTCGAACAGGAAGTAGCCGATGAAGAAGATGCCGGCGCCGAGCCCGTAGACTGTCTCGCTGAACTGCAGGTCGCTGAGCATTTGCAGCTTGGCGAAGCCCACGTTGACGCGGTCCAGGTAGGCCACCACGTAGCAAAGCAGCAGGAAGGGAATCAGGCGCCAGCTCACCTTGCGGTAGAGCGCGTCTTCGTAGCCGGCGGCGTTCGTGCCGGCGTTCACCACGGTGCTTGTCATGCTGTCTCCTTGGCAATTCTGTTTGTGGATGCTGCCATCGGGTGCCGCGGGATAAGCCATCGCGCGCGGCGAGGAAAGACGCGGGAAAGCGGAAAAGCGGAAAAGCGGAAAAGCGGGGAAGCGAAAAAACCGGAAAGGCGGCGCTCAGACGCAGCGGCCGCCATCGACCTCGATGCAGGCGCCGGTGATGAACGACGCCTCGTCCGATGCGAGGTAGAGGCAGGCGTTGGCGACGTCGGCAGGGGTCGACATGCGCCCCATCGGGATGGTGGCGAGAAAGCGTGCGCGGTTCTCCGGCGTGTCCGGCACGCCCATGAACTGCTCGAGCATGCCGGTCGCGCCGATGACCGGGTTGACGCAGTTCACGCGGATCTTGTCCGGGCCGAGTTCGGCGGCCATGGCCTTGCTCGCGGTGATCACCGCGCCCTTGCTGCCGTTGTACCAGACCAGGCCGGGGCGGGGGCGGATGCCGGCGGTCGAGGCGATGTTGACGAAGGCGCCGCCGCCGCGCTCGCGGAAATGCGGGATGAAGTGCCGCGCCGACCAGTAGATGCTCTTGACGTTGACCGCGTAGACGAGGTCGAACTCTTCCTCGGTGATCTCGAGGATGGGCTTGTTGCGGTGGGTGGTGCCGGCGTTGTTGACCACGATGTCGACATGCCCGTACCGCCGCAGCGCCTCGTCGCGCATCGCGGCCACGTCCGCGCCGAGCGAGACGTCGGCGCGGCACGCCGCCGCCTCGCCGCCCGCGCCGCGGATCGCGTCGGCCACACGCCGCGCCGCGTCCTCGCGCAGGTCGGCGATCAGTACGCGCGCGCCCTCGCGGGCGAAGGCGTGGGCGATGCCCTCGCCGAAGCCGGAACCGCCGCCCGTCACCACCGCCACCTTGTTCGCCAGTCTCATCGATGTCTCCGTTGTGTTGTTGGTTGTCGATGCGCGCCGCTGCGGGCGCCGGCGCCGCGTGCCTAGCCGGAGAACGGTCCCCGGCCGCGCACGGCATTGGCCACCATCATGATGCCCAGCAGGAAGGGCAGGGCCACGTAGAGCGCCCAGTGCACGCGGTCGCCCACGTTGTCGCCCCACTTGCGCTTGAAGACCTGCAGGCGCGGCATGCCCGACGGGTTGGTCGCGCGCTTGTTTCTGACGTGCCAGCCCATCCAGAAAAAAAAGATGGCGAAGGCGACGGACAGGAAGTTGATATTACCCATGGTTGATGGCGATGGTTTTCAGAATGGTGAAGCCGTACAGGGCCTCGAAGCCCTTTTCGCGTCCGTAGCCGGACTGGCCGGTGCCGCCGAAGGGCAGCTCCACGCCGCCGCCGGCACCGTAGTTGTTGATGAAGACCTGCCCCGCGCGCAGCTTGCGCGCCAGCCGCAGCTGGCGCCCGCCGTCGCGCGTCCATACGCCCGCCACCAGGCCGTAGGCGGTGCCGTTGGCCAGCGTCAGCGCCTCGGCCTCGCTGTCGAACGGCATGGCGGCCAGCAGCGGGCCGAACACCTCTTCCTGCGCGAGCCGGTGCTTGGGCGGCACGTCGCGGAACAGCATCGGCACCTGGTAGTAGCCGGTCTCGGGCGCCTCCGCCACGATCTGGCCCTGTGCCATGGCCGGAATGCCGGCGTGCTGCGCGTCGGAGACGAAGTCCCATACGCGCTGCTGCTGCTTGCGGTTGATCAGCGGGCCGCATTCGAGGTCCAGCTCGGACGGGCCCACGCGCAGCGACTCGAACACCGAGGCCAGGCGGTCCAGCAGCGCATTGTAGATGGGCCGCTCGACCAGCACGCGGCTGCCGGCCGAGCAGGTCTGGCCGGCGTTCTGCACGATGCCGTTGACCACCACGGGCACCAGCGCATCGAGGTCGGCATCGGCGAACACGATCTGCGGCGACTTGCCGCCCAGTTCCAGCGTCACGGGCACATGGTTCTCGGCGGCCATCTGGGCCACCTGCTTGCCGGTCTGCGGCGAGCCGGTGAAGGAGATATGGTCGATGCCGGCGTGGCGGGCCAGCGCCGCGCCGGCCTCGTGGCCGTAGCCCGTCACGATATTGAGCGCGCCGTCGGGAAGGCCCGCCTCGGCGGCCAGCTCGGCCACGCGCAGCAGCGACAGGCAGGCATCCTCGGCGGGCTTGACCACGCAGGCATTGCCGGCGGCCAGCGCCGCGCCCACGCTGCGGCCGAAGATCTGCAACGGATAGTTCCACGGGATGATGTGGCCGGTCACGCCATGCGGCTCGCGCACGGTCAGCACCGTGTAGCCGGTCTGGTAGGGAATGGTCTGGCCGTGCAGCTTGTCGGCGGCGCCGGCGTAGAACTCGAAATAGCGCGCCACGGCGCGCGCGTCGGCGCGGGCCTGGCGCAGCGGCTTGCCGGTATCGCGCGCTTCCAGCGCGGCCAGCTCGTCCTCGTGCTCCATCAGCACGATGGCCACGCGGTTGAGCAGCCGCACGCGCTCGGCGGGGGACATCGCGCCCCAGGCGCCCTCGGCGGCCTGCCGGGCCGCGTAGACCGCGGCGTTGATATCGGTGGCGTTGCCGCGCGCGATCTCCGCGAACGGCTCGCCGGTGGAGGGGTCGAACACCTTGATCCGCATGCCGGAATCCGGCGCGATCAGGCGATTGGCGACAAAATGCTGGGCATGCATCGGGGGGCTCCGGCGTCAACGAACCGGCATTATCGCGCAGCCCGGCGGCCGGGCGTCGCCGTCAGCTTGCGGTCAGGGCCGACCCGCTATAATGCCGGCCATCCGCAAACAGAGCATTCTGGAGAATCGCATGAGCTTCAATCTCGTCTCGCCGGGCAAGGACATCCCGAACGATTTCAACGTCATCATCGAGATTTCCGCCCAGAGCGATCCGGTGAAGTACGAGGCCGACAAGGACACCGGCCTGCTGTTCGTCGACCGCTTCATCGGCACCGGCATGCGTTATCCCGCCAACTACGGCTTCATTCCGCAGACGCTGTCGGGCGACGGCGACCCGGTGGACGTGCTGGTGCTCACGCCGTTCCCGATCCTGGCCGGCGCCGTCGTGCGCTGCCGCGCGCTGGGCATGCTGAAGATGACGGACGAGGCTGGCGTGGACGCCAAGCTGGTCGCCGTGCCGGTCGACAAGCTGTGCCCCGCCACCGCCTTCATGAAGGGCCTGTCGGACGTGCCGCAGAACACGCTGGACCAGATCAAGCACTTCTTCGAGAATTACAAGGCGCTCGAAGCCGGCAAGTGGGTCAAGGTCGAAGGCTGGGCCGGCATCGAGGAAGCCCACAAGGAAATCTCGGACGGCGTGGCGAATTACAAGAAGTGAGCGGGCGCGCCGGTCTGGCGCGTTCTCTGGTGGAAAACATCCCCGCATGGCTTTGGCCTTGCGGGGATGTTTTGTTTGGACGTGGGCAGAGGGTGACCGCCCGGTCAGCACGACAGTTGTAAAACCTCACCGCGCATAAGGCGTCCGTTCCCCCAACTCATCCAGATAGGCATCGATTCCCTGCCGCTCCCGCGCCAGGAAGCGCTCCACCGCATCGGCGAACGCGGGATGCGCCAGCCAGTGCGCGGAGCGCGTGGCGACGGGCAGAAAGCCGCGCGCCATCTTGTGTTCGCCCTGGGCGCCGCCCTCGAACGTGCGGATGCCGTGGGCGATGCAGAACGCCAGCGGCTGGTAATACGCGGTCTCGAAATGCAGGCACGGGTGGTGTTCCAGCGCGCCCCAGTAGCGCCCGTACAGGGTGCTTACCGCCGGGTCCGCGTCGTAGACCAGCAGCGACGCCGCGATCGGCCGTCCCTCCCGCAAGGCGACGACCATCAGCAGGTTTTCGGGCATCGCCGCGCCGATGCGCTCGAAAAAGTCCAGGTTCAGATACGGCGTGGAATGGTGCTCGCGATAGGTCTGCCGATAGCAGCGGTGGAACAGGCGCCAGTCGTCGGCCCCGATTTGCGGCCCCAGCACGTGCCGGAACGAGATGCCGGCCTCTTCGACCCGCCGCCGCTCGGCGCGGATGTTCTTGCGCTTCTTCTGCGACAGCGTGGCAAGAAACGCCTCGAAATCCGCATAGCCGGGGTTGGTCCAGTGGAACTGCACCCCTTGGCGCATCAGCATGCCGGCCTCGTCCATCAGCGCGGCCTCGTCGTCGGTCGGGAACAGGACGTGCAAGGAGGACAGGCCGCTTTCCTCGGCCAGCGCCAGCGCGATCCGCAGCAGGTGCCGCCGCGCGAGTCCGTCCTCGGCCAGCAGCCGCGCGCCTTGCACGGGCGTGAAGGGCACGGCGCTGAGCCATTTGGGGTAGTAGGGCACGCGGTGCTGGGCATACGCATCGGCCCAGGCCCAGTCGAACACGTACTCGCCATAGGAGTGGGATTTGGCGTACAGCGGCATCGCGGCCGCGAGGCGCTCGCCGGCGGGGCCGTCGGCCCACAGGGTCAGGTAGCGGGGTTCCCAGCCGGTCTCGGCGGTGGCGCTGCCGCTGGCATGCAGCGCGTCCAGGAAGGCGTGGCGCAGGAAGGGCGTGGCGCCCGGCTGGGCCCTGACCAGGGCGTCCCAGGTGGCGGCCGGGACGCTTGCCAGGTCGTCCACGATACGCGTGCGATAATGGCCCGGCTGGCCGCCATGGCTCGCGGCGTCCCCGGAGGGGGCCGCGGAGCTGGCCTCCGACTTGCATGCTTTCAATGGCATTGCGCTCGATCGACTCCCGTTCTACCTGTGTTTCGCCTTGCGTCTGGCCTGGTGTGTCCGCGGCATCGGCGGGACCGGGACGGCCGGTCGAGTCTACCGGAATCGGTGTTGCGACGCACCGCAGCACCCTACTTGCACCTGCTTCCGCGGGCGCTGTACGGAACGCAAGGACGACCTGACATGACGAACCGATTCTTCAATCTCTACTCCCATGGCTTCGCCCGCGTGGCGGTCGGCGTGCCGCGCTGCAAGGTGGCGGATCCGGCGTACAACGCCCAGCAGACCATCGCGCTGGCCAGGCAGGCGGCCGAGCAGGGCGCCGTGCTGGTCGCCTTTCCGGAGCTGGGGCTGTCGGCCTACACCTGCGACGACCTCTTTCACCAGCGCGCGCTGCTCGACGCCTGCCAGGAAGCGCTGGCCAGCATCGTCGAAGCGTCCCGGAAGCTGTCGGCGGCGCTGATCGTGGGCATGCCGCTGCGCGTGGACCATCTGCTGTTCAACTGCGCCGTGGTGGTGGCGGGCGGACGCATCCACGGCGTGGTGCCCAAGAGCTATCTGCCGAACTACTGGGAGTTCTACGAGGCCCGGCAATTCAACGCGGCGGACTGCGCCACGACCGACAGCATCCGTCTGTGCGGGGAGACCGTGCCCTTCGGCGCCGAGCAGCTGTTCGAGATCGAAAACATTCCGTTCTTCCGCTTCCACGTGGAGATCTGCGAGGACGTCTGGGTACCCATTCCCCCGTCGTCCTATGCGGCGCTCGGCGGTGCGACCGTGCTGGTCAACCTGTCCGCCTCCAATATCGTGGTCGGCAAATCCGGCTACCGGCACCAGCTGGTGGGCCAGCAGTCCGCGCGCTGCCTGGCCGCCTACCTGTACAGCTCGGCGGGCAAGGGCGAGTCCTCGACGGACATGGCGTGGGACGGCCAGGCGCTGATCTACGAGAACGGCGAGCTGCTGCGCGAATCGGAGCGCTTCGCCGACGACTCGCACCTGATCTACGCCGACGTGGACCTGGAGCGGCTCTCGCGCGAGCGCATGCACTCGACGACCTTCGGGCATTCGGTGCGCCGGCACAGCGAGGAAGTGGCGAAGTTCCGGGTGGTGCGCTTCGATATCGACGCCCCGACCACCCGTGCGCTGCCGCTGGAGCGCACCGTCGAGCGCTTCCCGTACGTGCCCGCAAACGCCCGGCGGCGCGACGAGCGCTGCATGGAGGTCTACAACATCCAGGTGCAGGCGCTGGTGCAGCGGCTGTCCGCCTCCGGCATCGACAAGGTGGTGATCGGCGTCTCGGGCGGGCTCGATTCGACCCATGCGCTGCTGGTCTGCGCCAAGGCGATGGACCGGCTGGGCCTGCCGCGCGCGAACATCCTGGGCTTCACCATGCCGGGCTTCGCCACCAGCGAACGGACGCTGAAGCAGGCCCGCGAGCTGATGGAGGTGGTGGGCTGCACCGCCCGCGAGATCGATATCCGGCCAAGCTGCATGGCCATGCTCAAGGACCTGGGGCACCCCTACGCCGAGGGCGAGGAGGTGTTCGATATCACCTTCGAGAACGTGCAGGCCGGCGAGCGCACCAACCACCTGTTCCGGCTGGCGAACCACCATCGCGCCATCGTGATCGGCACCGGCGACCTGAGCGAGCTGGCGCTGGGCTGGTGCACCTATGGCGTGGGCGACCACATGTCGCACTACAACGTCAACGGCAGCGTGCCCAAGACACTGATCTCGCACCTGGTGCGCTGGGTCGCGGAGACGAACCAGATCGGCGAGGCGGGCTCGGACGTGCTGGAGAACGTGCTGGGTACCGATATCAGCCCCGAACTGGTGCCGGGCAAGTCCAAGGCGGGTCCGGAGCAGAAGACCGAAAGCGTCATCGGGCCCTACGAGTTGCAGGACTTCAACCTCTTCTACACGCTGCGCTTCGGCTTCGCGCCGACCAAGATCGCTTTCCTCGCGCTGCATGCCTGGGGCGACCGCGAGCGCGGCGGCTGGCCGGAAGGGCCCCATGTCGCGCGCAACCAGTACGAGCTGGCCGACATCAAGCACAACCTGGGCATTTTCCTGGACCGCTTCTTCCGCCAGAGCCAGTTCAAGCGCTCCTGCGTGCCCAACGGGCCGAAGGTGGGCTCCGGCGGGTCGCTGTCGCCGCGCGGCGACTGGCGCGCGCCCAGCGACTCCGAGTCAACCGTCTGGATGAAGGACCTGGAGAGGATTCCGGGCTGAAGATTCCGGGGTGCAGCCGGTGGCCGGGCGCTAGAATCACTCATCAACCAAAATATACAAGGGGCAAGCCATGAAGCAGATTACCGCGATCATCAAACCGTTCAAGCTGGACGAAGTGCGCGAGGCGCTGGCGGATGTGGGCGTGACCGGCCTGACGGTGACCGAGGTCAAGGGCTTTGGCCGGCAGAAGGGCCATACCGAGCTGTACCGGGGCGCGGAATACGTGGTGGACTTCCTGCCCAAGATCAAGATCGAAGTGGTGGTGGCCGAGCAGCAGCTGGATACGGTGCTCGACGCCATCGTCAAGGCCGCGCATACCGGCAAGATCGGCGACGGCAAGATCTTCGTGACCGAGATCGAACGCGTGATCCGCATCCGTACGGGCGAGCAGGACGAAGCGGCGGTGTAATTGATGGATGGCGTCGTGGCGGGCGCCGCGCCGGCGCCGCCTCAGTTCGGCAGTTTCCAGCCGAACTCGTACGACAGCAGGCGCATCAGCATGATCGACAGCGCGCCCACCAGCAAGCCGACCTCGGGCTGCGCCTGCCACCAGGTCAGGCCGATATAGATCCAGCAGCCGATGAAAGAGCAGGTGGCGTAGGGCGAGCGGTCGCGCATGATCATCGGCACCTCGTTGCACAGCACGTCGCGCAGCACGCCGCCGGCCACCGCCGAGATGATGCCCATCATCACCGCCACGAGCGGCGTCATGCCTGCCACCAGCGCGAGCGACGTGCCGGTGACCGAGAACAGGCCCAGCCCGATCGCGTCCGCCACCACCAGGGTGCGCTCGGACGCCACGCGTCTGACCAGCCGGAACACCACCGCCGCGCCGACCGACATCGCGAAGATCATCATCACGTAGCCTTCGTGCTCGACCCAGTAGAAGGGACGGCGGTCCAGCAGCACGTCGCGCAGGGTGCCGCCGCCGAAGGCGGTGCCGAACGCCACCACGAAGGTGCCCACCACGTCGAACTGGTGCCGGCGCGCGTCCAGCACGCCGGACACGGCAAAGGCGAGAATGCCGATCACCTCCATCGCATGGAGGATCAGCGGTAGCTGGCTCGCGAGAATATCGACCGGCACGACCATCAGCCGGCTTCACGCATAGGGTTGCCTCAGCAGCACCATGACCGCGCCGGCGCCGCCCTGCGTGGGACGGGCCTGCACGAAGGCCAGCACCTCTTCCTTCTGCACCAGCCAGCTGCGCACCTTGCCCTTGAGCACGGGTTCCTTGCCCGGCGAACCGTGGCCCTTGCCGTGGATCACGCGCACGCAGCGCACGCCCCGGCGCACGGCGCGCCGCAGGAACTCGGCCAGCGCCTCGCGCGCTTCGTCGCGGCGCAGGCCATGCAGGTCGATCTGGTCCTGCGGCACCCACTCGCCGCGGCGCAGCTTGCGCACGACGTCCAGCCCGATGCCGGGCCGGCGGAACGACAGCGTGTCGTCGGTCTCCAGCATGCTCTCGACGTCGAACTCGTCGGACAGCGAGGCTTGCAGCACGGCCTCGTCGTTCAGGCGGCTCTGGACGGGAATGGGGGCGGGATGGAGCGGGGGCGGCACCACGCGGTTGCGGTCGCGCAGCGCGCTGACCTGGCCTACGCTGGCGCGAAAGACATTGGCTTCTTCATCGGCCCGGCGCGCGGCGGCCTCGGCTGCCAGGCGTTCGGCCTCGCGGCGCTCGGCGTCGGCCTTGAGGGCGTCGCGCAGCCGGGCGAGGTCGGTCAGGCCGAGGCGGGTGTCGGGCTTGGCCCCGCGTGGCGCGGCGCCCGGCTTGCTGGCACCGTGCTTCATGAGCGTCTCCAGGGCGCGGTGTGGAACATCGGACTGCGCACGCCACCCCTGTGGAGCAGGGCGGCGGCCGGCACGGAATTCCCGCGCCGGCCGCCCGGCGTTGCGCCGCCTTACTTCAGCGCTTCGACGTAGCGCTGGGCATCCAGCGCGGCCATGCAGCCGGTGCCGGCGCTGGTGATGGCCTGGCGGTAGACGTGGTCCTGCACGTCGCCCGCGGCGAACACGCCCGGCACGCTGGTCGCGGTGGCGTCGCCGCGCAGGCCGCTCTTGGTCACGATATAGCCGTCGTGCATCTCGAGCTGGCCCGTGAACAGGTCGGTGTTGGGCTTGTGGCCGATGGCGATGAACACGCCGGCCAGCTTGCGCTCCTCGATGGCGTCGGTCTGCACGTTGCGCAGCTTGACGCCGGTCACGCCCGAGTCGTCGCCGACCACTTCTTCCAGCACGTTGTTCCAGAGGATTTCGACGCGGCCTTCCTTCTCGCGCTGGAGCAGGCGGTCAACCAGGATCGGCTCGGCGCGGAACTTGTCGCGGCGATGGATCACGGTGACCTTGCTGGCGATATGGGACAGGTACAGCGCCTCTTCCACGGCGGTGTTGCCGCCGCCGACCACGGCCACTTCCTGGTTCTTGTAGAAGAAGCCGTCGCAGGTGGCGCAGGCGGAGACGCCGCGGCCCATGAAGTTTTCCTCGGACGGCAGGCCCAGGTACTGGGCCGACGCGCCGGTGGCGATGATCAGCGAATCGCAGGTGTATTCGCCCGCGTCGCCGATCAGGCGGATCGGCCGCTCGGTCAGCTTGGCCGTGTGGATGTGATCGAAGATGATTTCGGTGTTGAAGCGCTCGGCATGTTCCAGGAAGCGCTGCATCAGCTCCGGGCCTTGCACGCCGTTGGCATCCGCGGGCCAGTTCTCGACGTCGGTGGTGGTCATCAGCTGGCCGCCCTGGGCCAGGCCGGTGATCAGCACCGGTTGCAGGTTGGCGCGGGCCGCGTAGACGGCGGCGGTATAGCCGGCGGGACCGGAACCCAGAATCAGCACTTTTGCGTGTTTGGCCATGATGCTTCCTGTGACCGGTGGGCGGGCCGCGCACCGGCGTAAACTCGAAAGCCGCATTATAAGTGGAGCGGCGCGGGGGCACTGTTGCAAATTCCAATGGGAGCGATAGCACCTGCCAAGGGTAAAATGGCCGCCATCCGCAACCCGGCCCGGCGCGCCACCGCGCGCCCGCGCCCCGATTTTCCACGCTTCCCCACGCATGGCACGAACCACGACGACCACCCGCACCGATCCTTCCGCCTTGCCATCCCGCATCGGCAAGCTGCTGGGCGAGGTGCGCTGGTTCCTGCTGCTGGCGGTGACGCTGGCGTTCATCAGCATCCTGGTCAGCTACAGCAAGGCCGATCCCGGCTGGTCCCACGCCAACCAGGTGGCCAATATCCATAACCTGGGCGGTCGCGTGGGCGCGTGGGTGGCCGACGTGCTGTTCTTCGTCTTCGGCTTTTCCGCCTACTGGTGGGGCGCGCTGCTGGTGCGCCGCTGCTGGCGCGGCTGGCGCGAGCTGACCGCCGAGCTGCCCGAGCGCATCGAGCAGGCGCGCCAGGGCGTGGTGGTCAGCTGGATCGGCTTCGTGCTGACGCTGGTCTCCAGCATGGGCCTGGAGGCCATCCGCATGTATCCGCTGCGTGCCTCGCTGCCGCGCGCGCCCGGCGGCGTGCTGGGCGACGCGCTGGGCGGCTGGCTGCAGGGCGCGCTCGGCTTTACCGGTGCCACGCTGCTGCTGCTGCTGATGCTGGCGATCGGCCTGTCGCTGTTCTTCCATTTCTCCTGGCTGTCCGTCGCCGAGCACGTGGGCGGGTTTGCCGAGACGCTGTTCCTGCGGCTGAAGGCGCGCCGCGAGAGCAAGCAGGACCGCATCATCGGCGAGGCCGCCAAGGTCGAGCGCACCGAGACGGTGGAGGTGCAGCGCGTGCGCATCGAGGAGGCCGCGCCGGTGCAGATCGTGCGCCCGCAGGCCGTGCCCAAGCACGAGCGCGTCGAGCGCGAGAAGCAGCAGCCGCTGTTCGCCGACCTGCACGATGCCGACTTGCCGCCGCTGTCGCTGCTGGACCCGGTGCCCGCCACGCAGGAAACGGTCAGCGCCGAGACGCTGGAATTCACCTCGCGGCTGATCGAAAAGAAGCTCAAGGACTTCGGCGTCGAGGTCAAGGTGGTGGCCGCGTATCCGGGGCCGGTGATCACCCGCTACGAGATCGAGCCCGCCATGGGCGTCAAGGGCAGCCAGGTGGTCAACCTCGCCAAGGACCTGGCGCGGTCGCTGTCGCTGATGTCCATCCGCGTGGTGGAAACCATTCCGGGCAAGAACTACATGGGCCTGGAGCTTCCCAACCCGAAGCGCCAGGCGGTGCGGCTGGGCGAGATCCTCGGCTCGCAGGTGTACAACGAGAGCGCCTCGCAGCTGACGATGGCGCTGGGCAAGGACATCGCCGGCAAGCCGGTGGTGGCCGACCTGGCCCGCATGCCGCACTGCATGGTGGCCGGCACCACGGGCTCGGGCAAGTCGGTCGGCATCAACGCGATGATCCTGTCGCTGCTGTACAAGGCCAAGGCGGAGCAGGTCAGGCTGATCCTGATCGACCCGAAGATGCTGGAAATGAGCGTCTACGAGGGGATTCCGCACCTGCTGTGTCCCGTCGTGACCGATATGCGGCAGGCCGGCAACGCGCTGAACTGGGCCGTGGGCGAGATGGAGCGCCGCTACAAGCTGATGAGCAAGCTGGGCGTGCGCAATCTGGCCGGCTACAACAAGAAGATCGAGGAGGCGGCGGCGCGCGAGGAAAAGATTCCCAACCCGTTCAGCCTGACCCCGGACGCGCCCGAGCCGCTGGACAAGCTGCCGATGATCGTCATCGTGATCGATGAGCTGGCCGACCTGATGATGGTGGTCGGCAAGAAGGTGGAAGAACTGATCGCACGTATCGCGCAGAAGGCGCGGGCGGCGGGCATCCACCTGGTGCTGGCCACGCAGCGCCCGTCGGTCGACGTGATCACCGGCCTGATCAAGGCCAATGTGCCGACGCGGATCGCGTTCCAGGTCAGCAGCAAGATCGACTCGCGCACCATCCTGGACCAGCAGGGCGCCGAGGCGCTGCTGGGCATGGGCGACATGTTGTACCTGGCGCCGGGCACCGGCTTCCCGGTGCGGGTGCACGGCGCTTTCGTCTCCGACGACGAGGTGCACCGCGTGGTCAGCAAGCTGAAGGAGGCCGGCGAGGCCAACTATATCGAGGGCATCCTCGAAGGTGGCCTGGTCGAGGGCGAGACCGGTGGCGACGGCTTTGGCGGCGGCGCCGGCATCGGGGGCGCCGGCGAGGCCGACCCGCTGTACGACCAGGCGGTGGAAGTCGTGCTGAAGAACCGGCGCGCCTCGATTTCGCTGGTGCAGCGCCATCTGCGCATCGGCTACAACCGCGCCGCGCGGCTGCTCGAGGACATGGAAAAGGCCGGCATGGTCTCGGCCATGTCCGGCAACGGCAACCGCGACATCCTGGTGCCGGCCAGCGCGCGCGAGGAATGATTGCGCACGCCGGGTAACATGCCGTTACCCGGATTGCACACCGGCGCGGAATCCGCGCGCCGGCGTGGCCTCTAACCTGTCGTTATCCAACACGCAAAGGAACGCCATTCATGCGACATCGCTTTTTTGCCGCTGTTGCCAGCGCCGTTGCCGTGTCCGCCTTCGCGGCGTCCGCCGCGCACGCCGCGGCCACGGACCAGCTCCGGACGTTCGTCACCACCGTCAAGACGGCCACCGGCGAGTTCACGCAGCGGCAGGTCAAGGGCAGCGGCGATGCGGTGAAGGTCACCGGCACTTCCAGCGGCACCTTCGCCTTCTCCCGTCCCGGCAAATTCACCTGGCGCTACACCAAGCCCTACGACCAGCTGCTGCAGGCCGACGGTCAGACGCTGTTCATCTACGACAAGGACCTGAACCAGGTCACCGAACGCAGGCTCGACAACGCGCTCGGCTCCAGCCCGGCGGCCATCCTGTTCGGCAGCAACGACCTGGAGAAGAATTTCGTGGTCAAGAACGGACCGGTGCGCGATGGCGTGGAGTGGCTGGAACTGACGCCCAAGGCCAAGGACACGCAGTTCGAGCGCATCGGCATCGGCTTCAAGGGCGGCAACCTCGAGGCGATGGAGCTGCGCGACGCTTTCGGCAATACCACGCTGCTGACGTTCACCGGCATGCAGAAGAACCCGCCGATGGCGGCCGATGCCTTCCGCTTTACGGCGCCCAAGGGCGCCGATGTGATGAAGCAGTGAGCCGCGACATGACCCACCAATCCTCTCCATGGCGCGCTCGGGCAGCCGGCGCCGGCATCGCCGCGGCGGCGCTGGCCCTGGCCGCCTGCGCGCAGACCGGCGCCTCGCGCCAGTTCGACGTCGATGCCTTCCTGCGCGCGCCCGATACCGCGTTGCCGGAGGTCCTGACCAACCCGGACTTTCTCGCCGCCACGCGCGTGCCTGCCAACGAATGCGCGACCATGCTGCAGTCGGAGCGCAGCGGCACGCTCGAAGACCTGCCCCGCACGGTGCGCGGCCAGGCGTGGCTGCTGCGCCCGACGGCGACGCCCGCCCGGGTCTGGCTGGTGGCCAGCAAGGCGAGCGGCGAGCGCAGCTGCCACGGCCCGCTGCCCGCCGATGCGGTGCAGGCGCTGATCGAGCGCACCGGCGCCTGAGCGCCCGCCAGGAAGCGGCGCCGGATCGACAAAGCCAGCCTTCGGGCTGGCTTTTCGTTTGCGCGGGCGGTGGCGGGAAACCCTACGTTGCCAACGTTGACGTCGGAAACGAGAATGACTACTGTTTGCGCCGCGGCCCGCGCGTTGCGCGCGGCGGCCAGCCGGCCGCTCCGGTGCCGAATCCGATATTCACGAGGAGACTTCATGAAGGTATTTCGCCGTCTGCTGCCCGGCGCCGCAGCCCCGCTGGCCGCCATCGCGGTGCTCGCCATGCCGCTTGCCGCTTCCGCCCAGGAAAAGGTGCTGAACCTGTACACGGCCCGCCACTATCAGACCGACGACGCGCTGTACGCCAACTTCACACGCCAGACCGGGATCAAGATCAACCGCATCGAAGGCCAGGAGGATCCGCTGCTGGAGCGCATCAGGAGCGAGGGCGCCAACAGCCCGGCCGATGTGTTCATCACCGTCGATATCGGCCGTCTGTGGCGGGCGCAACAGGCGGGCGTGTTCGCGCCGGTGAAGTCCAAGGTGCTGGAGTCGCGCATTCCCGCCAACTATCGCGATCCGAACGGCGAATGGTTCGGCTTCTCGGCCCGCGCCCGTGTCATCGCGTACAACAAGGACGCCGTCAAGGCCGGCGAGATCAAGACCTACGAGGAACTGGCCGACCCGAAGTGGAAGGGCAAGGTCTGCACGCGCTCCAGCGGCCATGTCTACAACCTGTCGCTGATCTCCAGCCTGATCGCGCACGATGGCGAGGCCAAGACCGAGCAGTGGGCGCGGGGCATGGTGGCCAACCTCGCGCGCACGCCCAAGGGCGGCGACACCGACCAGCTCAAGGCGGTGGCCGCGGGCGAGTGCGATGTGGCGATCGCCAACACGTACTACATCGCGCGGCTGATGAAGTCGACCAAGCCGGAAGACAAGGCGGTGGCCGACAAGCTGGGCGTGGTGTGGCCCAACCAGTCCAGCCAGGGCGTGCACATGAACATCTCCGGCGGCGGCATGCTCAAGCACGCGCCGAACAAGGAGGCGGCGGTCAAGTTCCTGGAGTACCTGGCGAGCGACGAGGCGCAGGCCTACTTCGCCGATGGGAACAACGAGTGGCCGGTGGTGCCGACGGTCAAGGTCGGCAACCCCGCGCTCGAGGCGCTGGGCGCGTTCAAGGCCGACAAGATCAATGTGTCGGAACTGGGCAAGTACCAGCCCGTGGCGCAGAAGCTCGCCGACAAGGCCGGGTACAAGTAAGCCGAGGACGCCCTCTCCCGCCAGCGGGAGAGGGTCGGGGTGACGGTGACCGCCCCAACGAAGCAGGGGCCTCGCAGACCGCTCCTCGCCCTGCCTCCCCGGCGGGGCGGGGCAACGCCATCCGGCCTATTGCGCTTCGCCGCCCGTCTCCGCGGTCACGGCGAAACCGCCGCCACCCTTGCCGTCTTCCGCCTTCTCGACACGGCGGAACGTCAGCCGCGTGCTGCTCGACAGCGCGCGCGAGGCGATGCGGCGCTGCAGTTCGCGGCGCACGATATTGAGCTGGCCCACCGTGCCGTTGTTGTAGGGTTCCTTCGACAGGCCGCTGAACGCGGCCATGGCCGCCCGCACCGCGGCCATCGCGGCTGCCGCGTCCTTCTTCAGCAGCGCATCGAGCGCCTGGCGCGCCCGCACCTGGGCGTGCAGCAATCCGTCCGCCGGGTTGGCCTTGGCCCGCACCGCGTCCTGCGGCAATTGCACCTTGCCGGCCAGGCGCCGCAGCTCGGCGCGCACCATGCCGCCATCCATGGCGGCATCCTGCACCACCCATACCGCATCGTGCCGCAGCCACGGCTCCGGGTCCGTCAGCCGGCGCAGCAGCGCGGGCTTGAGCCCCGGCACGTCGTAGCGCCCGGTGCGGCGGATGGCATTGACCGCGATCCGCCGCACCTGCGGATGCTCGTGGTCGAACAGTTCGGCGACGATCCGTCCGGCCACGTCTTCCTTGGCGACGAGCTCCGCGAATTCGGTCGCGAAGCCGATCTCCTGTACGGCCGTCAGCTTGTCCTGGTTGGCCAGTCGCGACATCTTGAACACCAGCATCCGATAACGAAACTGCATACGGCTCCCGTCCACGAAGACTTGCAAGGATGCCGGCGCAAAGGCGCCGGCCCAATGACCCATGACGTACTAACGGCATCGCGCCGCATGGCTTGAGGGCCGCGTGTGTCCGCGTTTTCCCGTAGCCCGCGCCTGCCGGCCCGCGATGCTTCGCCCTATTCGCGGCCGCTGCGGCGGATCTCGCGCGACAGCACCACCACGGGCAGCAGTCCGACCAGCACGATCACCAGCGAGGCGGTCGCCGCCTCGGCCAGCCGCTCGTCGGACGCGAGATTGTAGGCCTGCACCGCGAGCGTGTCGAAGTTGAACGGCCGCATGACGAAGGTCGCCGGCAATTCCTTCATCACGTCGACGAAGACGATCAGCGCCGCGGTCAGCAGCGTGCCGCGCAGCATGGGGAAATGCACGCGCCGCAGGGTCGACGCCGGGCCATGGCCGAGGTTGCGCGAGGCCGCGTCCATGCTCGGCGTGATCTTGGCCAGCCCGGCGTTGACCGTCTGCAGCGCCACGCCGAGAAAGCGCACCAGATACGCGTAGACCAGCGCGGCAATGGTGCCGGTCAGCAGCAGCCCGGCGGATATGCCGGCGTGCTGCTGCAGCCAGGCCGACAGCGCGTTGTCCAGCCGCGCCACCGGCACCAGCACGCCCACCGCGATCACCGAGCCGGGCAGGGCATAGCCCATGCCGCACAGCCGCGTCAGCGCCCGCATGACCAGGCCCCCGGTCAGGCGGCCGGCATAGCCGACGGCCAGTGCGATCAGCACCGCGGCCAGCGCCGTGACGCTGGCCAGCACGAAGCTGTTGCGCACCAGCGCGACGAAGCGCGGGCCGAACTGCGCGTCGCCGTCGACGAAGGCCATCCGGCACAGCATCGCGGCCGGCACCGCGAAGCCCAGCACCACCGGCAGCGCGCACGCGGCCAGCGCGGCCCAGCCCTGCCAGCCGCGCAGCTGGTAGGCGGGCGCCCGGCGCAGCCCGCCATGCACCCGCGCGCGCCCCCGCGAGACGCGCTCCAGCACCAGAATGCCGATCACGAAGGCCAGCATGCAGGCGGACAGCTGCGCCGCCGCGCTCTTGTCGCCCAGAGAGAACCATGCGCGATAGATGCCCGTGGAAAAAGTCGGAATGGCGAAGTAGGCCACGGTGCCGAAGTCGGCCAGCGTTTCCATCATCGCCAGCGCCGTGCCGGCCACGATGCCGGGCCGGGCGAGCGGCACCATCACGCGCAGCACGCTGCCGACCGTGCCGTACCCAAGCAGGCGCGCCGCCTCCAGCGTATTGAGCGTCTGCTGCAGGAAGGCCGCGCGCGCTGTCAGGTAGACATAGGGATAGAGCACCAGCGCGAACAGCACGATGGCGCCGCCCAGCGAGCGGATATCGGGAAACCAGTAGTCGCGTGCGCGCCAGCCGGTCACCTCGCGCAGCCACGTCTGCACGGGGCCGGCGAACTGCAGCGCGTCGGTATAGGCGTAGGCGATCACGTAGGCGGGCATGGCCAGCGGCAGCACCAGCGCCCATTCCATCAGCGCGCGCCCCGGAAAGCGGTACGTGGCGACCAGCCAGGCCGTGGTCACGCCCAGCAGCAGCACGCCCACCGACACGCCCGCCAGCAGCCACAGCGTATTGACGACGTACTCGGCCAGCACGGTATCGGCCAGATGCCGCCATGTCTGCGTGCTGGGCGTCAGCACGCTGGCGCCGACCACCACGATGGGCACCGCGATCAGCAGGGCGACCACGCCCGCGATCACGGACAAGGGGTTCAGATGCGCGAGACGGGCAAGGGGCATGCGGGCAATCGAAAGGCCGGAGGGAGGGCGAGGCGGACCGCTGCCGCGCCGGTGCCGACGTGGCGCGAGAAGCCCCGCATTCTACCAATCGCGCGGGCGTTGCCGCCGCGGAAGACGCGCTCTCTATAATGCTCGGCATGCGAGCCACCGCCCCCGACACCATCCCCGCCCACGCGCCCGGACGCCACCGTGCCGACACGGTCATCGAGATCGACCGCATCCATCACGGGTACGACGGCCAGTCCGTCATCAGGGGGCTGTCGTTCGCGCTCGAGCGCGGCACCATCGCGTGCCTGCTGGGCCCCAGCGGCTGCGGCAAGACCACCGTGTTGCGGGCCATCGCCGGTTTCGAGCCGCTGCAGGACGGGCGCATCCTGCTGGAAGGGGCTGTGGTGTCGGCGCCCGGCTTCGCGCTCGCGCCGGAGCGCCGGCGCGTGGGCATGGTGTTCCAGGACTACGCCCTGTTCCCGCACCTGGATGTGGCCGACAACGTCGCCTTCGGCCTGCGCGCGTACAAGCGCGCGGAGCGCGCGGCGCGCACGCAGGAGGTGCTGCGGCTGGTGGGCCTGGACGGGGCCGGCCGCAAGTTTCCGCACGAGCTGTCGGGTGGCCAGCAGCAGCGCGTGGCGCTGGCGCGCGCGCTGGCTCCGCGCCCGGGGCTGCTGCTGCTGGACGAGCCGTTCTCCAATCTCGACGTGGACCTGCGCGAACGCCTCAGCCTGGAGGTGCGCGAGATCCTGAAGGCCCAGGGCACCACCGCCATCCTCGTGACCCACGACCAGTACGAGGCGTTCGCCATGGCCGACGAGATCGGCGTCATGCACGCCGGCGTGATCGAGCAATGGGGCACCGCCCATCAGCTCTATCACCGGCCGGCGAGCCGCTTCGTTGCCGACTTCATCGGCCAGGGCGTGCTGATGCCGGGCCGGCTGACCGGGCCGGGAGAGGTCACGCTGGAACTGGGCACGCTGCGCAGCCGCGAGCCGTTGTGCGTGCCGGTGAACGGGCGCGGGGATGGCGCCGGCGGCGGCGAGGTCGACGTGCTGATCCGCCCGGACGACATCCTGCACGACGACGCCAGCCCGCTCCGGGCGCAGGTCCTGCACAAGGCGTTCCGCGGCGCGGAGATCCTGTACACGCTGCGCCTGACCAGCGGCGGCAAGGTGCTGTCGCTGGTGCCGTCCCACCATGACCATGGCCTTGGCGACTGGATCGGCATCCGCATCGAAGTCGACGACGTGGTGACGTTCGCCCGCGGGCACGGCGCCGCGACCGTCGCATAGCCTCGGGGGCATCGTCTACACTGGCGCTTTGGCAGGGCGGCGCCCGGCCGGGGCTTCGCCCTTGCCGGCATCCCGCCTGACCGCACAGATTTCGAAGGCCTGACACCGTGGCGGACACGCTCTTCTCCGAAGCTCCCGACTCCTCGCGCCAGCCGCTCGCCGAGCGCCTGCGCCCCCGCAATATCGACGAGGTCATCGGCCAGCAGCATCTGCTCGGCCCCGGCAAGCCGCTGCGCGTGGCATTCGAATCCGGCGAGCCGCATTCGATGATCCTGTGGGGCCCGCCGGGCGTGGGCAAGACCACGCTGGCGCGGCTGATGGCCGATGCCTTCGACGCCGAGTTCATCGCGCTGTCGGCGGTGCTGTCCGGCGTCAAGGACATCCGCGAGGCGGTGGAGCGCGCCGAGCAATATCGCGCGCACGGACGCAGCACGCTGGTGTTCGTCGACGAGGTGCACCGCTTCAACAAGAGCCAGCAGGACGCGTTCCTGCCGCATGTGGAGAGCGGGCTCTTCACCTTTATCGGCGCCACCACCGAAAACCCGTCGTTCGAGGTCAACGGCGCCTTGCTGTCGCGCGCCGCCGTCTACGTGCTCAAGAGCCTGGACGACGCCGAGCTGGGGCAGCTTGCGCTGCGAGCCAGCGCCGAGCTTGGCGGCCTGCGGTGGGACGACGAGGCGCTGCAGCTGATCGTCGCATCGGCCGATGGCGATGGCCGCAAGCTGCTGAACAATATCGAGATCGTCGCGCGCGCGGCGCGCAACGCCAATGCGGAGCGCATCGACAAGGCCTTGCTGGGCAGCGCGCTGTCGGAAAACCTGCGCCGCTTCGACAAGGGCGGCGATGCGTTCTACGACCAGATCAGCGCGCTGCACAAGTCGGTACGCGGCTCGGACCCCGACGCCACCCTCTACTGGTTCTGCCGGATGCTCGACGGCGGCGCCGATCCGCGCTACCTGGCCCGCCGCATCGTGCGCATGGCGTGGGAGGACATCGGCCTGGCCGACCCGCGCGCCGCCCGCATGACGCTGGACGCCGCCGAAACGTACGAGCGCCTGGGCTCGCCGGAAGGCGAACTGGCGCTGGCGCAGGCGCTCATCTATCTGGCGGTCGCTCCCAAGTCCAATGCCGGCTACAACGCCTACAACGCGGCGCGCGCCTTCGTCGCCAAGGACAAGTCGCGCGGCGTGCCGGTGCACCTGCGCAATGCGCCGACCAAGCTGATGAAGGAGCTCGGCTACGGCCATGCGTATCGCTACGCGCACGACGAGCCGGAGGCCTATGCCGCGGGCGAGACGTATTTCCCGGACGACATGAAGCCGCAGGCCTGGTACCAGCCGACCCCGCGTGGGCTGGAGGGCAAGATCGGCGAGAAGATGCGGCACCTGCGCGAGCTGGACGAGGCGTGGCGCAGGCGGCAAAAGAAGGGGCAGCAAACCGACGGTGCCTGAACGGCTCATGGTTTTCTGCCCTTTCCCCGCCGGCGGAAAGGGGCCGGAGGTGAGGGTACCCCCCGCCAAGCGCCGAAACGCCGAACGCCAGCTATTCCCCCTCAGTTCTCCACCAGCCCACCCCCCGCCGTACAGTAAAATGCCCGCTTCGCCGGCAATCTCGCCGGCCTCGGCACCTCCCAGATTCCGCAACATGCTCGACATCCAGCTGTTCCGCAAAGACATCGACGCCGTGGCGCAACGCCTTGCCACGCGCGGTTTCCAACTCGACGTGGCCGCGTTCCAGGCGCTTGAAGCCGAACGCAAGCAACTGCAGACCCAGACCGAGGAACTGCAGGCCCGCCGCAACAGCCTGTCCAAGCAGATCGGCATGCTCAAGGGCAAGGGCGAGGATGCCTCGGCCGTGATGGCGGAAGTGGGCGGCATCGGCGACACGCTGAAGGCCTCCGCCGCCCGCCTGGACGAGATCCAGAACCAGCTGTCCGACCTGATGCTGTCGATCCCCAACCTGCCGCACGAGAGCGTGCCGGTGGGCAAGGACGAGACGCAGAACGTGGAAGTGCGCCGCGTCGGCACGCCCCGCAGCTTCGACTTCGAGACGCGCGACCACGTCGATGTGGGCGAGAAGGTGGGCCTGGATTTCGAGACCGCGGCCAAGGTCACTGGCGCGCGCTTCGCCATGCTGCGCGGCGGCGTGGCCCGCATGCACCGGGCGCTGGTGCAGATGATGCTCGACACCCATACGCTGGAGCATGGCTACACCGAGATGTACGTGCCGTACATCGTCAATGCCGCATCGATGCGTGGCACGGGCCAGCTGCCGAAGTTCGAGGAAGACCTGTTCAAGGTTCCGCGCAAGGTGGGCAGCGAGGAAGGCGAGCGCATCGAGAACTTCTACCTGATCCCCACCGCCGAGGTGCCGCTGACCAATATCGTGCGCGACGCCATCGTGGCCGGCGACAAGCTGCCGCTGCGCTTCGTCGCCCATACGCCGTGCTTCCGCTCGGAAGCCGGTGCGTACGGCAAGGACACCCGCGGCATGATCCGCCAGCACCAGTTCGACAAGGTGGAGATGGTGCAGGTGGTGCCCGCCGACCGTTCGTTCGAGGCGCTGGAAGAAATGACCGGCCACGCCGAGGCCATCCTGAAGAAGCTCGACCTGCCGTTCCGCACCATCGTGCTGTGCACCGGCGACATGGGCTTCGGCAGCACCAAGACCTACGACCTCGAAGTGTGGATCCCCGCGCAGAACACCTACCGCGAGATCAGCTCCTGCTCGAACATGGGCGACTTCCAGGCCCGCCGCATGCAGGCCCGCGTCCGCGCCGGCCAGGGCAAGCCCGAACTGGTGCACACGCTCAATGGCTCGGGCCTGGCGGTCGGCCGCACGCTGGTGGCGATCCTGGAGAACTACCAGAACGCGGATGGCTCCGTGACCGTGCCCGCCGCGCTGCAGCCCTATATGGGCGGCATCACGCGGCTGCAGCCGGAGGCGTAAGTCTTCGCTGCAAAAAAGCGCGGCAAACCTCTTGCGGGCGCTGATTGAGTTCCCTATAATCTCGGTTTCGCCGCGAAGCGACCAGTTCAGGAGAGGTGGCAGAGTGGTCGAATGTACCTGACTCGAAATCAGGCGTACCGGCGACGGTACCGTGGGTTCGAATCCCACCCTCTCCGCCAGCAGTATCAGAAGCCCCCGAAAGCCCACGCTTTCGGGGGTTTTTGTTTTTGGCCGCGCGTTGCCCGCCCGCGCGCGATCGCGTTGTTGCCGAGCGCCTCAACGTGCCGGCCAGTGCCACCCCGGGGCCTCGGTCTTGTCCACGCCGGCCACCTGCGTCTGCCCCAATACCTTGTCGAGCACGATCGAGTGGCAGTCGTCTTCCCGTTCCAGAGCGGCGATCAGCCGTGCCGCGTGGGAGACCACGATGATCTGGGTCTGGCGCGCGGCGCTGCCGATCAGCCGCGCCAATGCCGGCAACAGGTCGGCGTGCAGGCTCGTCTCCGGTTCGTTGAGCACCATCAGCGCGGGCGGGCGCGGGGTGAGCAGCGCGGCGGCGAGCAGCAGGTAGCGCAGCGTGCCGTCGGACAGTTCCGCCGCGGACAGGGGCCGCAGCATGCCGGGCTGGCGCAGCAGCAGTTCGAAGCGGCCGTCGCGGTTGGCGATCTCGAAACGCGAGCCGGGGAAGGCATCGTCGATGCAGGCGGCGAGCGCCTCGGCATCGCCGATCTCGCGGATGGTCTGCAGCGCGGCGGCGAGGTCGGCCCCGTCCTCGGCCAGCACCGGCGTGTGCGTGCCGACATGAAGCTGCCGCGCGGGCGCGGCGGCGTCGGTGCGGAAATGGTCGTAGAAGCGCCACGAGCGGATGGTGTCGCGCACGGCGATCATCTCGGGCGCACTGCGACGGTCGGCGTACTCCGTCAGCATGCTGTCGAAGGGGCGAATGGGCTTCGGCATCGCACTCCATTTGCCAACGTCGTCGCGTACCTCGACCATCGCGCCGCGCCGGCTCACCAGCGTCGCGGCGGGGCGCGGCGATGCGCCGTGCCAGATCGTCTCGCGCTTGATCTCCGGGTCGCCGCCGAACATCGTGCCCGCCACGGGCGTGGGCAGGCCCAGATCGATGGTGTAGCCCAGCTCATCACCCGCAAAGCCCAGCCGCAGGCTGATGACGTGCCGCCGCACCGTGCCCTGGACCGGCACGTCGCCGTCCAGCATCGCCCGCGAAAAGCGCTCCGGTCCGGCCCATAGCGTCGAGCTCAGGCCGCCCTCGCGCGCCAGCGCCGCGATCACGCCTCCCTGCGCCGTCGCGGCGAGCAGCCGCAGCGCGCGATACAGATTCGACTTGCCGGCGCCGTTGGCGCCGCTGATCACGTTCAGGCGCGAGAGCGGGACGATCAGCTCGCGGATCGAGCGGTAGTTGCCGACGGCAAGCGTGGTGAGCATCGGACATGGGAGGGGCTGGCGAAGCCCGTAGCTTATCCGACTGTTCGCCCGGCATCCGGGCGCCATGGCGCGAACGGAAGCCATACCGCGGCGGGGCCGCCGAAGCCCGCCTGCCAGCGCGCGTCAGACCGTCAGCGAGGCGGACGCCTTGTCCACGAAACGCACCTTCAGCAGCGGCTGGTAGCGTTCCAGCCTGGCCTCGGCCCACGCGCGAACGCGCGTCATATGTTCGATATTGGCCCGCGCGGTCTGCGCTTCCGGCGTGGTGTTGAACCAGAACGTGAAGGGCCGGTCTCTCGCGCGCGCGGCCCGGGCACGCAGCGCCGGAGCGCCGACGCGCGCGGCCAGAAAGGCGTCGAGCACGGACAGCTCCGGATTGGTGTGCGCGCCATTGCCGCAGAAGATGTAGTGGTCGGCCGAGACCGCGCGCCCGAAGGCTTCGGTCATATTGTTTTCCGAACCATGATGCTGGACCTTGAGCACGTCCACATGGATGGCACCGTCGTGCAGATGGCCACCGTCCTCCAGTCCGCGCAGGATCATGTCGGGATGCGAGTCGCCGGTCAGCAGCAGCGTCTTGCCGTCTTCCTCGACCAGCAACACCAGCGAGGCGACATTGGGCGTGGTAACCCCCTCGTAGGCCGCGATGCCTTCCCAGTCGTGCAGGTCGAACGGGTTCATCGCCTGCCCCGCGGTGATCGCCTGTACGCCGGCCAGATAACGCTCGCGGATGGCGATGGCCTTCAGGCGGTTGGCGGGGTCGCGCAGCCAGTTGTTCCAGCCCTCGCGCAGCTTGCCCAGTTCGGCCTGCGTGGGCGACAGGATGTGCAGGCGCAGCGAACCCAATGCCTCGGGCGCCATGCCGGCGCGAGCCATCAGCAGCTTGCCGTCGTGCGCGGGCGACGCTTCGAGCCGGTTCAGCGGTATGCCGAGCAGGTCGGGCTTGAGCAGGCGCGAGACGCGCAGCGCCTGCGAGACCGAGGTGGCGATGCGCGCGTACTCGTAGCCCAGTTGCTCCAGCATGTCGACGTGGCTCGCGCGCAGCGCGCGCGCGCTCGCGGCCAGCAGATTGCGGATGGCGCCGGTGTTGGCGCCGATCTGGTCATGGAAGGCGTTGTGCCACAGGCCGCGTATCTCGGGCACCCGCGGCGCTTCGGGCTCGCGCGGGGCGTCGCCGTTGGCGGCGTGATAGTCGTAGACGCGCCAGTCGAGCGCGGCCTCCAGCAGCGCCAGCACGCCGCCGATATGGTCGTCGTCGATATGCGAGACGTAGACCAGATCGAGCGCATGGCCGTTGCGGTGCAGCCGTTCCAGCGCGGGCGCGACGAAGGTCTTCATCGCCGCCGCCGTGCCGCCGTCGCACAGCATGCGGTGGCCGGAGCGGGCCTCCACCAGCAGGCAGTCGCCCTGGTAGGACTGGAAGATCTGCAGTTTCATGCGCGCTCCTTGCGGCGTGGCCGGCGCACCGTGTCGCGGACCGCCGCGCGCGCAGGCGGGTCGCCGCCATCGCGCCGCTCGGTGCGCTGGTCGAAGGCGCGCGCCTCGAGGATCGCGCCGACGGGGTCGATCAGGCCGTAGCCGGCATCGTTGCGCCACGCGTAGTCGTGCGAGGGCAGGGGCCGCGCGGTGCGCCGCAGGATGCCCTGGCACTGCGCCGCGGTCAGCGTGGGCTTGTTGGCCAGCAGCAGGCCGATCACGCCGCAGACATAGGGGCTGGCCATGCTGGTGCCCGTCATCGACACCCATTCCCCCGGGGCGGAGAAGCCGCTGGCCGCAACGATATCGGTGCCGGGCGCGCACAGGTCCGGCTTGCTGCGGTCGTCGCGCGTCGGCCCCTGGCTGCTGGAGATATGGACGCGCCCCAGCCGCGTATCGGCGTTGGCCACGCCGATCACCCAGTGCGCGCAGGCCAGCGAGTTGATCGAATGCGAATCGACGTTGCTGGCCTCGGCGAAGAAGGACGGAAAGCGGTAGGCGGCCAGTTCGCGCCGGCGTTGCAGCTCCATCGGATCGTCGCGCTCGATCCAGGCGTGAAAGCGCCCGTCGCGGATCTCGTCGCCGTGCAGCCGCACCTTCCACACGCCGGCGGTCACCGGCACATACGCGCCGGGGTCCAGGAACGGCGACAGGTAGACGCCGATGTAGTTGTCCCCGTTGGCCGGGTGATAGAGCTCGTTGTAGACCGACAGCACGGTGCCGTCGGGCAGGCGCCGGTTCTCGATGAACTCGCGCGGCGCCACCTCGTACCACGCGGAACTGTTGGGCGGCTGCACCGCCACCGTGATGCGGTCCTGCGCGCCGTACCAGATCTCGAGCTCGTTCTCGGAGAAGTCCGCGATGCCGTCGCCGACCACGACCCATTCGAGCTCGACGGTCAGGCCCTTGGAGCGGATATGGCCGCTGGTGTGGATGCGCCCCATCATCCAGCCGAAGCGGTCCTCCGGCGTGGGGCGCTCCTGCCCGGCATTGCCGGCCGCGATGGAGATGGCGCGGCCGGGCGTGCTCAGGAACGCGTCGAGCCAGCGGCAGGTGCCGTTGGCGCCGTCGTGCGAGCCGCCGTTGGTGCCCAGGCTCACGTTGATCGACAGCGGCAGGCCCTCGCGTTCGGCGACGCCGCGCAGGTATTCGACGGCGTGGATGATCCGCGAGGCATCGCTGAAGGTCCAGCGCCGCGCCTCGTAGTCGGATTCGGGCGCCTCGATGCTGATCAGCACGCCGGCGATCTTCGCGCCCGGGCAGACGCCCCGGTTGCCGGCGGCGATGCTGGCCACGTGGGTGGCATGCGAGCCCGGCTCCTGCTGCGACTGGGTCTCGATCTCGGTGGCGGGCGGCCCGCCCTTGCGCGCGGCGGCGAGCGCCGCGTCCATGCGCGCCGCGGTCAGCTCCGAGCCGTAGCCCATGCTGGCCGGCGGCGGCCGGAAGTCGCCGCCCTGGTCCCAGATCGAGACGAAGCGCGTATTGCCCCTGGCGTCGAGGAAGTCCTCGTGGGCAAAGTCGAAACCGCCGACGTCGATGATGCCGACCAGCACGCCGGCGCCGGGCTGCGTCTCGCCTTCGACGGTGACGCGCCGCTCGGTGGGCGTGGACACCCTCGCCTCGGACGGCAGCGGAAAGCGCATGGCCAGCGATTCGCTGCGGTGGACATAGCGCACGCCCTCGAGCGCCGCAATGGCGCGCAGCGCGGAGATGGGCACGGTGGCGGCGATATAGTTGCCGCGCGGCAGCATGAGCCCTGGGCGGCGCCGGCGCGAGGTGCAGGCCAACACCGCCGCGCGGATGGCCTGCATCATCGCGTCCGCCGCGGCGGCCAGCATGGCGGCATCGCCCTCGCGCGGCTCGGTTTCGATGATGACGTTCACGAAGACGTCGTCGGCCGGCGGCATCGCGTCCTGCTTGGGCCGCGCCACCTCGCCGCGGTCGATCTCCAGGCAGGAAAAGTCGGACAGGCCCGAGGCGAAGGCGTCGCGCGTATCGCGCTCGACCACCATGCGCCGGTCGGCGGTCCTCGGCAGCAGCGGCAGCCGGCTGGCCACGCATTGCGAATACTGGGCGCGCAGCAGGTTGACGGGCTCGCTGCCGTTGCTGACCAGCCGCAGCTTCGGGTGGAGTTGCTTGATGGTTGCCTGGGGCATCGATCGTCTCCTGGTCGCCATGCGCGGCGGGCCGCGCGGCCTGTGCTGGCATAAGCCTACCGGCTGGCGCCGGTCCTGGCCAATGCATTTCTTTGAATGGCGATTTCAACCGGGATGCCGTCGCGCCGCCGTTTCCGCGGGCCGCGTGGACTAAGATGTGCGCCTGACATCGAAGGAGACGCCATGAAGAGCGAGCAACCTGCCGCTTCCCCTGCCGCCGCCGGCGACGACTGGCTGCCTGGCATGCGCTGGCGCCATTACAAGGGCGGCAGCTATACGCTGGCCGGCCGCGGCCGCATCGAATCGGACCTGTCCGAGGTGGTGGTCTATCGCGCCGACCGTGACCCCGGCCCATTGTGGGTCCGTCCGCTGACGGTATTCCGCGAGCCGGTGGCCACGGGGTCGGGCATGCAGCCGCGCTTCGCACCGGACTGGCCCCAGTGCCTGCGCTGCCTGGACTTCCTGCCGCGCGCCGCGGTGCTGGCGGTATTGGCGCTGTACGACGCGCCGTATCGGCGCTACCACGACCGCCGCCACGTCATGGAGATGTTCGAGCTCGCGCAGGCCCGCGGGCTCGCGCTCACGCCCGCGCAGGCCCTGGCCGTGCTGTTCCACGACGCTGTCTACGTGCCCGGCAGCCCGCACAACGAGGCCGCCTCCGCCGCGCTGATTTCCACCATGGCCGCCGGCGTCGCGCCCGACGTGATCCAGGCCGCGGCCCGCATCGTGCTCGATACCGGCACCCATGCGCCGGTCGCCCCCGACGGCGGCCCCGTGCTGGATCTGGACCTGTACCGGCTGGCAGCTCCCGCCGAGGAGTTCGAGCGCTACAGCGACGACGTGTTCGCCGAGAACGCCGGCGTGCTGGCCGCGCATACGGGCCTGCATGGCACGGCGCTGCGCGCCGCGTTCGACGCCCGCCGCCAGGCGTTCATGGCCGAACTGGCCGCGCGCCCGCGCCTGTTCCACACCGCCGCGTTCGCCGATTGCGAGGCGCCGGCGCGCGCCAACCTCGCGCGCCTCGCGGTGCATCGCTGACGCCATGTCCATGTCGTTGCTGACGCAGTGGGCCGGCCCCACGCCCGCGGTGGCGCTGGCCGCCCTGGTACTGCTGCTGCTGTTGTCGATGCTGGCGCTGCTGCTGATGCGCGCGGTGCTGGCCGTGCTGCGCCCGGTGGTGCGCGGGCTGGACGGGCTGCGCCTGTCCGCGCGCGACGCACTGGGCCGGCGCCGGGGCGAGGGCAGCTATCTGGTGCGCGTGCTGGAGCGCGACGCCGCCGAGCTGCTGTTGCTGGCGGCGGCCGCCGCCGCGCTGTTCGCGTGCGGCGGCGCGCTGATCTGGCTGGAGCACCAGATCGCCGCCGGTGCGCCGCTGGTGCGCCTGGACCACGCCGTGTTCGACGCGCTGCAGCGCCTGCGCGCCCCGTGGCTCGATATCGCGATGGTGGCGCTGACCGAGTTCGGCGGATTCCGCATCGCGCTGGCCGTCGGCGTGGCCGTGTTCGCCTGGCTCGCATGGCGCAGGCAGTGGGCGGCGGCCGCGTACTGGGCCGGGGCGCTGCTGGGCGCGCGGGTGTGCGTGGTGGTGCTGAAGTACGCGGTGGAACGCTCGCGCCCGGCGAGCATCTACGGCGGCATCGAGTCGTTCTCGTTCCCCAGCGGACACGCCACCAGCAGCATGGTCACCTACGGCTTTCTCGCCTTCCTGCTGTGCATCGGCCAGCGCTGGCGCGTGCGGGTTCCGGTGGTGGCGGTGCTGGGCGTGCTGGTAGTCCTGATCGGACTGTCGCGCCTGTACCTGGGCATGCACTGGCTGTCGGACGTGCTGGCCGGCTATGCGCTTGCCCTGGCGTGGATCGTGCTGCTGGGCACGGCCTATCTGACCCTGCATGGGCCACGCAGGCTCCCGGCCGGGCAGCTTGCCGCGGTCGCGGCGGGCGCGGCGTTGCTCGTCGCGGCATGGCTGTTCGCGTTCCGGCTCGACGGCATTGTCGAGCGCTACCGCAATGCCGTGATTGGCGGGACGCCGCACCGCGTCCTCGCGTTGTCTCCCCGCCTTCCCGTGCCGGCGCACGGCGGCTGAGCCGCCACGGGGGCAGGGCGCGGGCGTCAGGCCGTGCCCGGGGCGGCGCGCGCCGCGCGCTCCGCGGGCAGGCGGGACACCAGCAGCTGGTCGATCTTGTGGTGGTCGATGTCGAGCACCTCGAAGCGGTAGCCCGCGGTCTCGATGAACTCGGATTTCTTCGGGATGCGCTTGAGCGTGTAGATCACCAGTCCGCCGGCGGTATCGACATAGTCCTCGGCGGGCAGGGTGTCGAGCTCCAGCGCCTTCTTCAGGTCCACCAGCGGCGTCACGCCGTCGACCAGCCAGGAATCCTCGTCGCGCCGCACGATCTGCTCGTCTTCGGCCGCCGAATACAGGATGTTGCCCATCAGCGCGCCGACGATGTCGTCCAGCGTGACGATGCCCACCACCAGCCCGTATTCGTTCATTACCACGGCGAAGCGCTGGTGCATCTCGCGAAAGCGCGTCATCGCCTCGGACAGCGTCAGCGTGTCCGGAATCACCAGTACGTTCTTGTCCTGGTGCTTGCCGATATTGGCAAGCACCGCGGCGGACTCGGAGGCCAGCAGCAGCTGCAGGATGTCCTTCGAATCGATATAGCCGAGCACGTCGTCCAGGTCGTGGCCGCAGACGGGGTACTGGGCATGGGGATGGGTCACCAGCTTGGCCCGCACGCTGTCCGGCGTCTCGGTCAGCGTCAGGAACACGACCTCGTCGCGCGGCGTCATGATCGCCGTGACGCTCTTGGAATCGAGCTCGAACACGTTCTCGATCAGGTGGATCTCGTGCTTGTGCAGCACGCCCGCTTCGGCGCCGGCATCGACCATGGCCGCGATGTCCTCGGACGTGATCTGGTCCATCGGCTTGGTCGGCAGCCGGAACAGCCGCAGCACGATGTCGGCCGCGCCATTGAACAGGTAGACGAGCGGTTTGAAGGCCTTGAGCAGGAACAGCATGGGCCCGATCACCGCGAGCGCGCACGCCTCGGGAAACGTCATGGCGATGCGCTTGGGAATCAGGTCGGCGAACTGGATGAACAGCAGCGTGACGATCAGGAAGGAACCGATATTGGCCGTGCGCTGGGCGACGGTGTCCGACAGGTACGGCAGCAGGCCGGCGTAGACGAGGTCCGACACGTGCTTCTCGCCGAGTATGCCGGCCAGGATGGCGACGCTGTTGACGCCGATCTGCACGATCGTGAAGAAGTTGCCCGGTTCCTCCTTCAGCAGCATGACCTTGGTGGCACGCCGGTCGCCGCGCTCCGACAGAACCTGGAGCTTGGTGCGGCGGGCTGCGGTCAGGGCGATCTCGGAGACCGAGAAAAAGGCGCTGACCAGCACGAGAAGAAGCAGGATGAAGGCGAACATGGGACAGGTAGGGCGCCAGGCGACTGGCGGGCGGCTTCGATGATGGTCCCGCGCATGGAGGCTGTCAAATGCGCCGGGGCAGCAACTATCGGCCCCGACCGGCCACGGAAAGCGGTCTGCGGTGCACCGTTATATAGCCATGCTGAATCAATCTTTTGACGCCGATAGGCAGTGCGATACGCTAGCGTCGTTGGGTCCGCCGCGCTCCGGTGCGTGGGCTATGATCGTCGCACAACGCGGCGCGGCATCGCTTGCGGCCATGTCCGGCGCTGGACCCGTTCAACGAACAAGATGACTGGAGAACCTATGCGAGTGTTTCGTGCCGGCTGGATCAGGAATGTCCTTGCCGCTTCGCTCCTTGCCACTGGCGCCGCAGGCATCGGCGCCGTCCACGCCGCCGATCTGCTCGATACCGTCAAGCAGGCGGGCGTGCTCAAGATCGGCATGGAGGGCACCTATCCCCCGTTTGGCTACCGCGGCGCCAACAACCAGCTCGACGGCTTCGACGTCGACGTGGCGCGCGCCGTGGCCGCCAAGCTGGGCGTCAAGCCCGAGTTCGTCACCACCGAATGGAGCGGCATCATCGCCGGCCTGCAGGCCGGCAAGTTCGACGTGATCGTCAACCAGGTCTCGGTCACGCCGCAGCGCAAGCAGGTGCTCGACTTTTCGACGCCGTACGTCTACTCCGCCGCGCAGCTGATCCAGCGCAAGGACGACAAGCGCGAGTTCAAGTCGCTGGAGGACCTCAAGGGCAAGAAGCTGGGCGTGAGCCTGGGCAGCAACTACAACGACCTGGCCAAGTCGGTGCCGGGTATCGACGTGAAGACCTATCCGGGCGCGCCGGAATATCTGCGCGACCTCGCGTCGCAGCGCGTGGACGCCGCGCTGAACGACCGGCTGATGATCAGCTACCTGATCAAGACCTCCAACCTGCCGCTGCGTCCCGGCGCGGTGGTGCAGGGCGGCGATGCCGAGGTCGCGATCCCGTTCCGCAAGAACAATCCCAAGTTCCAGCAGGCCATCGACAAGGCGCTGGACGACTTGCGCCGCGACGGCACGCTGGCCAAGCTGTCGACCAAGTGGTTCGGCTCGGACGTAACCAAGCCGGCGAAGTCGTAGGGCAGCAGCATCGTGTAACGTCCTTGGTTCCCGCCTGCGCGGGGACGACGACACAAATGAAAACGGCAGCGCTTTTCCGCTGCCGTTTTCATTTCCCGCCGCACGCCGGCGCCAGGCGCTTATGATTCCGTCCTGGCCGCCGGCCGCATCGAACTTCCTTACCGCCATCGCCCATGCCCGCTCTCCAACTGGTTATCGACTCGCTGCCCGTGCTGCTGCAAGGCATGTTGCTCACCATCAAGTTCGCCGTGTGGTCGATGGCGTTCGGCCTCGTGATCGGGCTGGTGGTGGCGCTGATGGGCATCGGCGGCAACCGCCTGCTGAAGGCGATCGCGCGGGTCTACGTCAGCATCATGCGCGGCACGCCGCTGCTGGTGCAGATTTTCGTGGTGTATTACGGCCTGCCCGGCGTGGGCATCGCGCTCGATCCGACGCCGGCCGGCGTGCTGACGCTGAGCCTGAACGTGGGGGCGTATCTGTCGGAGAGCATGCGCGGCGCCATCCTGGGCATCGCGCGCGGTCAGTGGCTGGCAGCGTACAGCCTGGGACTGACGCCGGCGCAGACGCTGCGCTACGTGGTGGGGCCGCAGGCGCTGCGCATCGCGGTGCCGAGCCTGTCGAACAGCCTGATCAGCCTGATCAAGGACACGTCGCTGGTCTCGGTGATCACCGTCACCGAACTGCTGCGCACCGCCCAGGAGGTGATCGCCGCCACCTACCAGCCCTTGCCGCTGTATCTGGCCGCGGCGGCCATCTACTGGGTGCTCAGCACCGTGCTGTCGATGGGCCAGCGCGTGCTGGAGCGGCGCCTGGCGCTGCCCGGGCGGCACTGAAGCGGCCTCGGCCGCCGCCCGCATGCCCCGCATGCCGGGCGGCGTCCGGCCGGCCCCTCAGGCCGCTTCCGCGATGCGCTTGGCGATATGGTCCAGCGCTTCTTCGACCTGATCCACCAGGATCAGGCACAGGTCGCCAGGTTGCAGCCGCGCCAGCGCGGTATCGATGGCGAGGAACTCGCCACGGATTTCCTCCACCGCATGGGCGCGGCTCGCGCCCTCCAGACCTTCCCGCAGCAGCGCCAGCACCTCGCCATCGGCACGGCCTCGCTGGCACTGGTCCTGGTACAGGATCACGTCGTCGAACACGCCGCCCAGGATCTGCGTCTGGCGCCGGATATCCACGTCGCGCCGGTCGCCGGCACCGCTGATCACCACCATGCGGCGCCTGGCGGGCATGGTCTCGATGGCGTTCGACAGGGCCTGGATGGCGTCCGGGTTGTGCCCGTAGTCGGCGATCAGCGTGGCGCCCTTGTAGTCGAACACGTTGAAGCGCCCGGGTGCGGTCGAGGCGTCGCTGGAGAAAGTGGCCAGGCCGCGCCGGATCACGCTCCAGTCCACGCCCAGCGCCCATGCCGCGGCGGTGGCCGACATCGCGTTCTCGACCTGGAAGCCGATCGCGCCATTGCGCGTGAGCGGAATCTCCGCCAGTGCGATGCGCACTTCGGTGTCGCCCTCTGCGGCCACGATATGGCCATCCTCGGCGAACACCACGCGCTTGCCCTGCGCGCGGTGCGTGGCCATCACGGGGTGGTCCGCATCGTGGGCGAAGAAGGTGATGCTGCCCGGGCAGGCGTCGGCCATGCGCGCCACCATCGGATCGGCGGCGTTGAGCACGGCCATGCCATGCGGCGAGACGTTCTGCACGATCACGCTCTTGAGCACCGCCAGATCCTCCACGGTGCTGATATAGGACAGTCCCAGGTGATCGCCTTCGCCGACGTTGGTGACCACCGCGACATCGCAGCGGTCGAACGCCAGGCCCTCGCGCAGCAGGCCGCCGCGCGCCGTCTCGAACACCGCCGCATCGACGTCGGGATGCATCAGCACATTGCGCGCGCTGCGCGGGCCGCTGCAGTCGCCGGTGTCGATGCGCTGGCCCTGGATATAGACGCCGTCGGTGCCCGTCATGCCCATGCGCAGGCCGCTGGTGGCGAGCAGATGCGTGATCAGCCGTACCGTGGTGGTCTTGCCGTTGGTGCCGGACACCGCGACCACGGGAATGCGGCCATCGTCGCCGTCGGCGAACATGGTCGAGACAATCGCTTCGCCCACCGCGCGGCCCTTGCCGTAGGAGGGCTGCAGATGCATGCGCAGGCCCGGGGCCGCGTTGACTTCGACGATGCCGCCCGCCTGTTCCTCGAACGGCTTGAGCACGGTCTCGCAGACCGCGTCCACGCCGCAGATGTCCAGTCCGACCATCTGCGCGGCGGCCACCGCGCTGGCGGCCAGCTCGGGATGCACGTCGTCGGTGACGTCGGTGGCCGAGCCGCCGGTCGACAGGTTGGCGTTGTTGCGCAGGATCACGCGCGCGCCGTTGGCCGGCACCGCATCGGCGGTCAGGCCCTGCTTGGCGAGCGTGGCGAGGGCAATCTCGTCGAAACGGATCTTGGTCAGCGAGGTCGCATGGCCTTCGCCGCGGCGCGGGTCGCGATTGACCTCGTCAACCAGCTGGCGCACGGTATGCACGCCGTCGCCGGTGACCTGCGGCGGATCTCGGCGCGCGGCCGCCACCAGCTGCTTGCCCACCACCAGCAGGCGGAAATCGTGCCCGGCGATATAGCGCTCGACGATCACGTCCGAGCTGATCTCGGCGGCGACTTCGAAGGCGGCGACGACTTCCTCGCGCGTGCGGATGCGCACGGCCACGCCCTTGCCCTGGTTGCCGTCGCGCGGCTTGACCACCACCGGCGCGTCGATTTCCTGCGCGACCGCCCATGCCTCCTCGGCATCGGTCACCGAGCGCCCGAGCGGCACGGGCACGCCGGCCGCGTGCAGCAGGCTCTTGGTCAGTTCCTTGTCCTGCGCGATGGACTCGGCCACCGCGCTGGTCATGTCGGTTTCCGCCGCCTGGATGCGGCGCTGGCGGCTGCCCCAGCCGAACTGCACCATGCTGCCCTGCGTGAGGCGCCGATACGGAATGCCGCGGGCCACGGCGGCATTGACGATCGAACCGGTGCTGGGGCCCAGGCGCACGTCCTCGTCGAGCTCGCGCAGCCGGTGCAGCGCGTCTTCCAGATCGAACGGCGCGTCCTCGCGCGCGGCGCGGCACAGCTGCTGCGCGAGGTCGAAGGCGAGCCGGCCGACTTCCTCCTCGCTGTACTGCACCACCACCTGGTAGACGCCGGGCTCGACCGTGGCCGCCGTGCGGCTGAAGGTGACCGGGCAGCCGGCGGCGGCCTGCAGGCGCAGCGCCGCGCATTCGAGCACGTGGGCGCACGACACCACGCCCTGGGCGTCTTCCGGATGCAGCGGGCCGATGCCGGGGAAGCGCGCGCGCAGCCGATCCTCGAAGCCGGGCAGCTCCGCCACGGCATGGGCCTCGTCCGAGCACGCCACGATCGCTTCGATCGCCGTATGGCGGCACCACAGGTTGGGGCCGCGCAGGGCCCGGATACGTGAGACTTCCATCAATCAGTTTTCCTCATGGGGCCCCCCCGGGGAGCCTTGTCGACCGCAGGCGGGGACCGTTCAGGCCCGTCGCGCCGGCTGGCCCATCCAGTGGTGTACCAGGTCGACCGTCTGCACGGTCGCGCCTTCGTCGCTTTGCAGGAACAGCAGGTCGCCGGGTACCAGTTGCGACAGCGCCGTCTCGATGGCGTTGCGGCGCGTGGTGTCGTCGATCAGCTTGGTGACGCGGCGGCCTTCGTACAGACCCTTCTTCAGCAGCGCCCGCGCCTCGTTGTCCGGCAGCTTGCGCCGCACCGAGGTGTCCTCGCACAGGAACACGCGATCGAAGGCGGCGCCCAGCACCTTGCCCTGGTCGACCAGGTCCTGCTCGCGGCGGTCCACGCCCGCGCCATACACGGCCATGCGGCGCTCGGCGGGGAAGCGGTCCAGCGCCTTGACCAGCGCCTCGAGCGCGGGCGCGTTGTGCGCGTCGTCCACCACCACGGTCGCGCCGTTGCGCTCGAACAGCGTAAAGCGGCCCGGCACGTCGACCTGGCCCACGTCGAACGTCACCACGCCGGCGCGGATCAGGTCGTTGGAGATGCCCAGCGCCCAGCCGGCGGCCACGGCGGCCAGCACGTTCTCGACCTGGAAGCCCACGCGGCCCGCATAGGTCAGCGGAATCGAGGCCACCGCGGCGAGCGGGGTCTCCGTCGCGCCGGTGGCGAGCACTACCTTGCCGTCGCGCACGAACACGGCGCGCTTGCCGGCCGCGCGATGCGCGGCGATGGCGGGCAGGTCGGCGGACAGGCCGAAGAAGATCACGTCGCCATCGCACAGGTCCGCCATCTCGACCACCAGCGGGTCGCGCGCGTTCAGCACCGCGGCGCCATGCTTGAGGACGACGTCGACCTGCGTCCGCAGCACGCTGTACATCTTGTCGGCGTCCTCGATGTAGTACTGGCCCAGGTGGTCCGGCGTATCGATATTGGTCACCACGCCCACCAGGCAGCGATCGTAGGCGAGCCCTTCGGAGAGCATCGTGCCGCTGTCGTTCTCGAACACCGCGGCCTCGACCGCGCGGTTCTTCAGGATGCGCGTGCCAGCCTCCCAGTTGGCGCAGTCGCCGCCTTCCACCAGCCGGCGGTCCAGGTACAGGCCGTCGCTACAGGCCAGGCCCGTATGGCGGCCGGAGAGCTGCAGCAGCCGCGCCACCAGCTTGGCCACCACGGTCTTGCCGTTGGTGCCGGTAATGCCGACCACCGGAATGCGGCCGTCCTCGGCGAGCGGGTCGCCGTCAGGGGAGGGCGGGAACAGATGGTCGACGATGGCGCGCCCGACCGGGCGCGGCTTGCCGGCGGCCGGCTTGATATGCATCAGCAGGCCGGGGCCGGCATTGACCTCGACGATCGCGCCGCCCTGCTCGGCGAGCGGACGCGAGATGTCCTCCGCCACCATGTCGATCCCGGCGATGTCCAGCCCCACCACGCGCGCCGCCAGCGCGGCGTGCGCCGCCACGCTCGGATGCACGCGGTCGGTGACGTCGAACGCCACGTTGCCGTTGCGCTGGATCAGCACGTTGCGGCCCTCGGGCGGCACCGATTCGGCGGTAAAGCCCTGGCGCTTCAGTTCCAGGCGCGCGGCCGAGTCCAGCCGCACCTTGTTCAGCGGATGGTCCTCGGTGTTGCCGCGGCGCGGGTCGCAGTTGATCTGCAGATCGATCAGTTCGTCGATGGTGGACTTGCCGTCGCCCACCACGCTGGCCGACTCGCCCATCGCGGCGGCCACCAGCCGGCCGCCCACCACCAGCAGGCGGTGTTCGTTGCCGGGCACGAAGCGCTCGACGATCACGCCGCTGCCTTCGTCGAGGGCGACCGCGTAGGCGGTCTCGACTTCCTCGCGGGTCATCAGGTTGGTGAACACGCCGCGGCCGTGGTTGCCGTCGTAGGGCTTGACCACCACCGGCACGCCGATGTCCTCGGCGGCATCCCAGGCGTCGGCGGGGCTGTCCACCAGCCGGCCTTCGGGTACCGGCACGCCGCAGGATTCGAGCAGCGACTTGGTCAGGTCCTTGTCGCGCGAGATGCTCTCGGCGATGGCGCTGGTGCGGTCGGTCTCGGCGGTCCAGATGCGTCGCTGGCGCGCGCCATGGCCGAGCTGGACCAGATTGCTGTCCGACAGCCGCAGCGCGGGGATGCGGCGATCGTCGGCGGCGTAGACGATGGAAGCGGTGCTCGGGCCCAGCCAGTGGCGGTCGATCAGCCGGCGCAGTTCGGCCACGCCGGCATCGACGTCGAACGGGCGGTCCTCGATGGCGGCCATCACCAGGTCGCGCGCCATGAACAGCGCCGCGCGGGCCACGCGCTCGTCCCAGGCGGTCACCACCACCTTGTAGACGCCGCGCTCCGGCGTCTCGCGTGCCTTGCCGAAGCCGCCGGGCAAGCCCGCCAGGCTCTGCAGCTCCAGCGTCACGTGCTCCATGATGTGGCCGGGCCAGGTGCCTTCCTTCAGCCGCTGCAGAAAGCCGCCGCGCTCGCCGATGCTGCAACGGTGCTCGATCAGCGAAGGCAGCCACGTCGACAGGCGCTCGTAGAAACCCGGAATCCGGTTGGAGGGATATTCCTCCAGTTCGCCGATATCGACCCACGCCTCCAGCACCGGCCCGTATGTCCACATACTCGGGCCGCGCAGCGACATGACATCGAAAATCTCAATGTCCTTTTTTTTCATGAATTGACTTAAGGCATGGGCGAAACGCCCGGGAGTCGGAAGCCTAACCTTTCAATAACGTTACAGCAAAATCCCGGTTGACTTCCCGAAGAAAAAGCCTTTGTGCGGTGCGGAAGACGCCTGCGCCGCGTGGTGGCTTATGTATACTTGCGCCGGATCGGCGGGCCGAAATGCCGGAACCGCCTCCGTTTCAAGACCTGTCGTTTCGTTCCGAGCGTTCTCCATGCCGTGGTCGGCCCTGCCGCCCCGCTCGACCGGGCGACGCATGCCGTGCCAAACATGACGCAACCCACCCCGCAGCATCCCTCCGCCGTCGCGCTTCCCGAGCCCTGGCGCTCGGAAGTCGGCGCCGAACTTCAACGACTACAAGGCGGGGAACCTGACGAGGCGATCCTGGCCTGGGTGGCCATCGATCTCGACAAAACGCTGCATTTTACTCAAGGCGCGCTGGTTGTCACCGACCGCCGCATCCTGGCCCGTTCGGGCACGGATACGTCGTGGCAGCAGTGGCTCATCGCGCCCGGGCTCGAACTGCATCACGGCGACCATGCCGGGGTTGGCACGCTCGAGTTGCAGGACGGGCGCCAGCGCCTGGGCGCATGGCACTACACGCTCGGCCACAACCCCGAGGCGCTGCGCCTGATCGACCAGTTCCACGCCCGGCGCGACCGCATCGCCAGCGGCGCCGTGACGGCGGCCGTGGACGACGAAGGGGTGTGCCCGACCTGCCGCGCACCGCTGCCCCCGGGCGAGGACGAATGCCCGCAGTGCAGCCGCCAGCTGGAGACCCCGCCCTCGACATGGTCGCTGCTGCGTCTGTGGCGCTTCGCGCGGCCGTACCGCCTGCAGCTGCTGGCAGGCTTCGTGCTGACGCTGCTGTCCACGGGTGCCACGCTGGTGCCGCCGTACCTGACCATGCCGCTGATGGACAACGTGCTGATCCCGTTCCAGAACGGCGTGCCGATCGATTACGGGCTGGTGCGGCTCTATCTGGGCGGGCTGCTCGGCGCGGCGCTCGTCGCCTGGAGCCTGGGCTGGGCGCGCACCTATCTGCTCGCCCGCGTGTCCGAGCGGATCGGCTCGGACCTGCGCACCACCACCTACGAGCATCTGCTCAAGCTCTCGCTCGAGTATTTCGGCGGCAAGCGCACCGGCGACCTGATGGCGCGCATCGGCAACGAGAGCGACCGCATCTGCGTCTTCCTGTCGCTGCACCTGCTGGACTTCGCCACCGATGTGCTGATGATCCTGATGACCGCGGTCATCCTGATTTCCATCAATCCGTGGCTGGCGCTGGTCACGCTGGTGCCGCTGCCCTTTATCGCCTGGATGATCCACCAGGTGCGCGACCGCCTGCGCCACGGCTTCGAGAAGATCGACCGCAACTGGTCGGAAATCACCAATGTGCTGGCCGACACCATTCCCGGCATCCGGGTGGTCAAGGCCTTCGCGCAGGAAAAGCGCGAGGTCGAGCGCTTCCGCGAGGCCAACCGGCACAACCTGCAGGTCAATGACCGCGTCAACCAGATCTGGTCGCTGTTCACGCCGACGGTGACGCTGCTGACCGAAGTCGGGCTGCTGGTCGTGTGGATCTTCGGCGTCTGGCAGGTCGCGAACGACGCGATCACCGTGGGCGTGCTGGTGGCGTTCCTCACCTATATCAGCCGCTTCTACACGCGGCTCGATTCGATGAGCCGCATCGTCTCGGTGACCCAGAAGGCCGCCGCCGGCGCCAAGCGCATCTTCGATATTCTCGACCATGTCTCCAGCGTTCCCGAGCCGGCCCGGCCGGCCCATCTGGAACGGGTGGAGGGCGCCATCGAAATGCGCGACCTGGGCTTCCGCTATGGCAACCGCGCGGTGATCCGCGGCCTGGACCTGAAGATCCGTCCGGGCGAAATGATCGGCCTGGTCGGCCACAGCGGCTCGGGCAAGAGCACGCTCGTCAATCTGATCTGCCGCTTCTACGACGTCTCCGAAGGCGCCATCCGCGTGGACGGCGTCGATATCCGTTCGCTGCCGGTCTCGGAATACCGCCGCCATATCGGCCTGGTACTGCAGGAGCCCTTCCTGTTTTTCGGCACCATCGCGGAGAACATTGCCTATGGCAAGCCGGATGCGAGCCGCGAGGACATCATCGCGGCCGCCCGCGCCGCGCATGCCCACGAGTTCATCCTGCGGCTGCCGCACGGCTACGACTCGCTGGTCGGCGAGCGCGGCCAGGCCCTGTCGGGCGGGGAGCGCCAGCGCATCTCGATCGCCCGCGCGCTGCTGATCAACCCGCGCATCCTGATCATGGACGAGGCCACTTCTTCCGTGGACACGGCGACCGAGAAGGAAATCCAGAAGGCGCTCGACAACCTCGTGCAGGGCCGCACCACGATCGCCATCGCGCACCGTCTCTCGACGCTGCGCAAGGCGGACCGGCTGGTGGTGATGGACCGCGGCCGCATCGTCGAGGTGGGCAACCACGACGAACTGCTGGCGCGCGAGGGCGCCTACTACAAGCTGTACCAGGCGCAGGCGCGCAACGTCGATACGGATCTCGACGATGTACCCGAGATCGCCGAAGCGGTCGTGCAATAAGGAGCGGGCATGGACAACGACAATCGGAACATCGACTTCAGGCTGACCCGCAACCCGTTCGGACGCCTGCTGATGACCACGGCCGACGGCGTCGTGCACGAGGGGGTGGTGCCGGTGCGCGCCTTTCCAATCGCCGCGCCGGACGACGGCATCGGCCTGGTCAGCGCGGAAGGCCGCGAGCTGGCGTGGATTCCGCGGCTCTCCGCGGTGCCCGCCGAGCTGCGCACGATCATCGAGGCAGAACTCGCTTCGCGCGAATTCATGCCCGTGATCCGGCGCATCGTCGGCGTTTCTACCTTCGCCACGCCCAGCACCTGGGAAGTCGAAACCGACCGCGGCCCGACCAGCCTGGTGCTGCGCGGCGAAGAGGATATCCGCCGGCTGGCCGGGAACACGCTGCTCATCTCCGACAGTCACGGCATCCAGTATCTGATTCGCGACCCCCAGGCCCTGGACAAGGCCAGCCGCAAGCTGCTCGACCGGTTCCTGTAAGGCAGGCCGCGCTCAGTCGATCGCCGCGAGGCCCGGTTCCAGCAACTGGGAGACTTCGCGGTGCAGGCGGTGCCCTTGCTCGCGGATGGGCCGCCGGGCCCGGCGAGCGAGTTCGCTGGCGCGCGGATGGCGGGACAGGCGGCAGATGCCGCGCGAGACCCGCCGGAAAATGAACTCGATCTCGCTCTCGGAAAAGTCGCCGTAGTCGCGGTATGCCAGCCGCATCTCCCGGATGTAGGCATGCCGGGCGGCCGGGGTTTGTCCCAGTGCGTTGGCGAGCAGCGAGCGCGAGTGCCACCACAGCCAGCGGCGGCGCCACAGGCTGTATTTGTTTCCCTTATCCATCGGTCGGACCCCTGTTTCGACCGCCGGTTATTTTGGTGCCCACGTCGGCATGGATGCGCGCGCTGGCTTCATGGCGTGTCGATAGGGGAATCATAACGGCCCGCTCTGCGCTGGCAATCCAACTGTTGGGTGAGAGGCACGTCGGGAAGGGGGGTATTAATCCCCACTTGGCAAAAGAAAAAGCCCGGCGGAAACCGGGCTTTTTGGTGTCGCTGGATATCCTCCAACGACGAGTGACTGGTGGAACCGGCGGGAATCGAACCCGCGTCCGCAAGCACTCCACAGAGAGTTCTACATACTTAGTTCTGTCATTTGATTTAACCGGCGCATCGCGGACGAACACGCTCTACGACGGCGAGTCACTAGGTTTTCGTCCCCGGCGTCGTGACACCACCAGGGCTTATCTGACGTAAATGACCTCGCTTGGTCTTGCGACCCTAGCCCGTCAGCGAGCCAGTGCGAGGACGGCGGCCCTTAGGCTGCCAGTGCGTAACGTTCGTCGTTAGCAGTTATTGCATTCCCATTGATTTACGAGGTGACGGGTCCTCGGTATGCCCTCCACTGCTTTGCAACCCACGTCGAAACCAGGTCGGTCCCAGTGCGAAGAAAACGGATTGTACCCGCTTGGACGCGAGGTGTGTGGATGAGTTCCCACGAGTTGCCGCTCAAGAGATACGGGCCGGCGCGGTCAGCAGGGCCAACAGTTCGCCCGGGTGACGGACCAGGTGGTCGCCGCCCCATTGCTCCGGAGGGTCCCCTTCGCCGCAATAGCCATAGGCGGCCGTCACCGTCACCATGCCGGCGGCCTTGCCCGCCTGGATATCGCGCAGATCGTCGCCCACATACGCGCAACGGCGCGGGTCGACGCCGCTGACCTCGGCGGCATGCAGCAGCGGGGCAGGGTGGGGCTTGGCGTGCGGCGTGGTATCGCCGCTCACCACGGCCGACGCCCGAGGCGTCAGCCCGATCGCCGCCACCAGCGGCGTCGTGAAGCGCGCGATCTTGTTGGTGACGATGCCCCAGCGGATGCCGGCCGCCTCGAGCGCGGACAGGACCTCCGGCATGCCGTCGAACAGCGTGGTCCGGGCGGCGATGTCCGCCTCGTAATAGTCGAGAAACGCGTCGCGCAGCGCCGGGAAGTCGGGATCGGTGGGCGCCTTGCCGAAGGCGGCGCCGATCAGGCCGCGCGCGCCATGGGAGGCCACCGGCCGTAGCAATGCGTAGTCGACCGGCGGACGACCGTGGTCCGCCACCACGCGGTTGGCGGCCGCGGCCAGGTCAGGCGCCGTGTCGGCCAGCGTGCCATCGAGATCAAAGAAGACTGCGTCGAAACGATGCATGGTCAGGCCGGGCGGCGAAATGCCATCAGATAGTTGACGTCGGTGTCCGTACCGAGCTCATAGGTGCGCGACAGCGGGCGATAGGTCATCCCTTGCAACTGGATGAGTTCGAGGCCCGCCTGCCGGGCGTAGCGGGCAAGGTCCGCGGGCGGGATGAACTTGTCGTAGTCGTGCGTGCCGCGCGGCAGCATGTTCAGCACGTACTCGGCGCCGATCACGGCGAGCAGATAAGCCTTCAGGTTGCGATTGATGGTCGAGAAGAACACATGACCGCCGGGCCGCACCAGGGTCGCGCAGGCCCGTACCACGGAGGCGGGATCCGGCACATGCTCCAGCATTTCCATGCAGGTGACGACGTCGACGCTGCCCGGCATCCTGGCGGCGAGCGCTTCCACCGCGATCTCCTCGTAAGTCACCGCTACGCCGGACTCGAGGCTATGCAGATCGGCCACGCGGAGCGCCTTGGTCGAGAGATCGATGCCGCGCACGACCGCGCCTGCGCGCGCCATGCTTTCCGCGAGAATGCCGCCGCCGCACCCCACGTCCACCACATGCTTGCCCGACAACGCGGCGATCCCGTCGATCCAGCCAAGACGCAGGGGATTGATCTCGTGCAGCGGCTTGAATTCGCTGTTCGGATCCCACCAGCGGTGAGCGAGCTCGCTGAACTTGTCGATCTCTTTCAGATCCGCATTGCGGACTGGTTGGGACATGGAGACGGGAAGCGGTGGAGTGGAATTCGGCGTCATCAGGATGTGTGTGGCCCGGGACAAGGCGGCTCCCGGGCGGGAGGAGTTGCAGGAACTCTACCAAAAAAAAAGCCCAGCTTGCGCTGGGCTTCTCACCATCGGAAAAGATCCGATTAGCGGGCGCTGCGGGTGCCGACCACTTCGACTTCCACGCGGCGGTTCGGCTGCTGGCAGGCGATCTGAGCGGTGCGGTTGCCCTTGCACGACTTCGGATCCACCTTCAGCTGGCGCTTGCCCTTGCCTTCGGTGTAGACGCGGTTGGCTTCCACGCCCTTGCTCACCAGATAGGCCTTCACGGCTTCGGCACGACGGATCGACAGGCGATCGTTGTACTTGTCCGAACCGAACGAGTCGGTGTGGCCAACGGCGATGATCACTTCCAGGGTGATGCCCGACAGCTTCGAGACCAGATCGTCCAGCTTGGCGCGGCCTTCCGGCTTCAGGACAGCCTTGTCGAAGTCGAACAGGGTGTCAGCGGCGAAGGTGACCTTCTCGCTCGTCACGGCGGGCGGAACGGCCGCGGCCGGAGGTGCTACGGGAGCAGCCGGAGCCGGAGCCAGGGCGCCGTCGCACTGCGCGTTCGCAGTAGCGGGCGTCCAGGAGCTATTCCGCCAGCAGAGCTCGTTCGTGCCGTTCTTCCACACGTACTCGCTCGTACCGTTGCCCCAGTTGTCATTTACTGCCTTCTTTTCATAGGGGACGGACTGGGCTTGAGCGGATGCGGCCATTACTGCGGTAGCTGCAACGAGCGCGAGCTTGGCAAATTTTTTCATATTTCTCCTCTCAGGATGAGATCACCGCAGGGTTACTGCGAGCAAATGGACGAAAACAAGTCATACATTCTTCGGAGTATAACATTCTCGATGTGGTGGATGCTCCACTTCGAACAATGTCTGGCTCTTCGCTGGGGAATTGTGCCACAAGGCCCGTTTCCTAAGAAGTAAATATATTCGATTCAATCCATGGGTTTGGGGCCTGTGGTGTTTGTGCAACATGACCCTTGCGATGCCCGGAAACCCTTGTCAGATCAGGCTTCCCGGGTGTTGGTCAAAGCGCGCGGATGTGCGTTCGGGGCTGTTCGCGGGTGGCTCCGGCAGCGCAGGGAAGGCTGGCCGCGCATGGTAGAATGCCACGTTACCCAACGCCCAAACCCCCTCCGGGGAATGGCGATTTCACGGGTGTTTTAACCGTATAAGCCACGCCGCAATGGATCAATTCGCCAAAGAAACCCTTCCGGTATCCCTCGAAGAGGAAATGCGCCGCTCGTATCTCGATTACGCGATGAGCGTGATTGTGGGCCGGGCGCTCCCCGACGTTCGGGACGGCCTGAAGCCCGTACATCGGCGTGTGCTGTTTGCGATGCATGAGCTGAACAACGACTGGAACCGGCCTTACAAGAAGTCGGCCCGTATTGTCGGCGATGTGATCGGTAAGTACCATCCGCACGGCGACACCGCGGTGTACGACACGATCGTGCGCATGGCGCAGGATTTCTCGCTGCGCTACATGCTAGTCGACGGGCAGGGCAATTTCGGCTCCGTCGACGGCGACAACGCCGCGGCGATGCGGTACACCGAAATCCGGCTGTCCAAGATCGCCCACGAGATGCTGCTGGACATCGACAAGGAAACGGTCGATTTTGGCCCGAATTACGACGGCTCCGAATCCGAGCCCCAGATTCTCCCGGCGCGTATTCCGAACCTGCTGGTCAATGGCTCGTCCGGTATTGCGGTCGGCATGGCCACCAATATCCCGCCGCATAATCTGAACGAGATCGTCGACGGTTGCCTGCATTTACTGCGCAATCCCCAGGCGACGGTGGACGAGCTGATCGAACTGATCCCGGCGCCCGATTTCCCGACGGCCGGCATCATCTACGGCATCCAGGGCGTGCGCGAAGGCTACCGCACCGGTCGCGGTCGCGTCGTGATGCGCGCCAAGACGCACTTCGAGGATATCGACCGCGGCCAGCGTCAGGCCATCATCGTCGACGAACTGCCGTACCAGGTGAACAAGCGGACGCTGCTCGAGCGTATCGCCGAGCTGGTGACCGAGAAGAAGGTCGAGGGCATCTCGGACATCCGCGACGAGTCGGACAAGTCCGGCATGCGTGTGGTGATCGAGCTCAAGCGCAACGAAGTCCCCGAAGTCGTCCTGAACAATCTGTACAAGAACACCCAGTTGCAGGACACGTTCGGCATGAACATGGTGGCGCTGGTGGACGGGCAGCCCCGTCTGCTGAACCTGCGCCAGATGCTGGACTGCTTCCTGTCGCATCGCCGCGAGGTGGTGACCCGCCGTACGGTGTACGAACTGCGCAAGGCCCGCGAGCGCGGCCACGTGCTGGAGGGCCTGGCCGTCGCCCTGGCGAATATCGACGAGTTCATCGCCCTGATCAAGGCGGCGCCGACGCCGCCGATCGCCAAACAGGAATTGATGGCCAAGGCCTGGGACTCGCAGCTGGTGCGCGAGATGCTGTCGCGCGCCGAAGGGGAGACGCCCGGCGGCCGAGCGGCGTATCGCCCGGACGGTCTGCCGGCGATCTTCGGCATGCAGGCCGACGGCCTGTATCGCCTGTCCGATGCGCAGGCCCAGGAAATCCTGCAGATGCGCCTGCAGCGCCTGACCGGGCTGGAGCAGGACAAGATCGTGCAGGAATACCGCGACGTGATGAACACGATCAGCGACCTGCTCGATATCCTGGCGCGCCCGGAGCGCATCACCACGATCATCTCCGACGAGCTGACCGCGATCCGCGCCGAGTTCGGCGACGACCGCCGCTCCGAAATCGAGCTGAACGCGACGGAACTGGACACCGAAGACCTGATCACCCCGCAGGACATGGTGGTCACGCTGTCGCACACCGGCTATATGAAAAGCCAGCCGATCTCCGAATACCGGGCGCAAAAGCGCGGCGGGCGCGGGAAGCAGGCGATGGCGACCAAGGACGACGACTGGATCGACACCCTGTTCGTCGCCAACACGCACGACTACATCCTGTGCTTCTCGAACCGCGGCCGGCTCTACTGGCTGAAGGTCTACGAGGTGCCGCAAGGCTCGCGCAGCTCGCGCGGCCGGCCGATCGTCAACATGTTCCCGCTGTCCGAAGGCGAGAAGATCACGGTGATCCTGCCGGTGCGCCAGTTCGACGCCGAGCATTTCATCTTCATGTCGACGGCGCGCGGCACGGTCAAGAAGACGGCGCTGACCGAGTTCTCCAACCCGCGCAAGGCCGGCATCATCGCCGTCGACCTGGACGAGGGCGACTACCTGATCGGTGCCGCGATCACCGACGGCCAGCATGACGTGATGCTGTTTTCGGATGCCGGCAAGGCGGTGCGCTTCGACGAGAACGATGTGCGGCCGATGGGCCGCCAGGCGCGCGGCGTGCGGGGCATGAACCTGGACGACGGCCAGACCGTGATCGCGATGCTGGTCGCCCCGGCCGAAAGTGCCGAGCAGGAGAACGCCGGTCCGACGGGCAGCGTGCTGACCGCCACCGAGAACGGCTATGGCAAGCGCACGCCGATCAGCGAGTACACTCGACACGGACGCGGCACCAAGGGCATGATCGCGATCCAGACCAGCGAGCGCAATGGCCGGGTCGTGGCCGCGGCCCTGGTCGCGCCGGAAGACGAGATCATGCTGATCACGACGGGCGGTGTGCTGATTCGCACCCGTGTCGGCGAAATCCGCGAGATGGGCCGCGCCACGCAAGGCGTGACGCTGATCAATGTCGATGAAGGCACCAAGCTGTCGGGCCTGCAGCGCATCGTGGAAACCGATGCGGCCGGCGACGAGCCCGAGGGCGAGGAAGAGCCCGGGAACGGCGACGAGCAGGGCGATGCCGAGGCGAACGCCGAATCGTAATCAGTTGCAACAGTGGATGGCCGGCCGGAACTAGGCCGGAATCCCTCGGGACTAAAACAGATATCTTTTCAGGGAGTCACAATGCTTAGCACTTACCGACGTATCGCCGTTCTGGCTGCTTTTGTCCCGGTTCTGATGGCTGCGCAGCAGGCGCAAGCGCAGGACGCGGACAAGACCGCGGCCATCAAGGAACTGCTGACCGTCATGCAGGCCGACCAGGCAGTCAAGGGCCAGGCCGAGAACTGGCAAGCCGGCGCCAAGCAGGAAGCGCCGCTGGTGCTGGAGCAGGTGTTGGTGGAAAACAAGACGCTGAACGACAAGCAGAAGCAGGCTGCCGTCGAGAAGCTGAAGAAGAATGGCGCCGTGCAACGCATGGTCGACAGCGCGGGCCAGCAGTTCAGCACCGACGCCTTCAAGAATGACGCGCTGAAGGCGCACTACGATGCCTTCGGCAAGTACTACAGCGCACAGGAACTCCGCGATCTGACCACGTTCCTGAAGTCGCCCACGGGCCAGAAGTTCATGGCCAACCAGGGCAAGGCCACCCAGGAGATCTGGGGCTCGATGATGCAGAAGTACGGCCCGCAGGTCGGCAAGTCGATGCGCGACGCCGCAGAGAAGGAAGTCGCCGCCGCGGCCAAGTAATGTTGCCTCTGGCGCCCGCGTCACTGCGGCGCGCCAATCGCCTGTGTGTTTGAGAGATAATGGCTGCTTGGGTTAACCGGCAGCCATTTTCCATTTCAGTTCATGAACGATCCCCAGAATCCCGGCCTCGCCGCCATGATGCAGAATGCCTTGGCGGAACGCGTCTATAACTTCTCGCCGGGACCGGCGACGCTGCCCGCCGAGGTGCTGCAACAGGCGGCGCAGGAAATGCTGTCGTGGCGCGGCACCGGGATGTCCGTGATGGAAATGAGCCATCGCGGCAAGGAATTCGAGAGCATCCATGGGCAGGCGCTGGCGGATCTGCGCGAACTGCTCCAGATCCCGAAGAATTTCCGCATCCTGTTCATGCAGGGCGGGGCGATCGGCCAGAACGCCATCGTGCCGCTGAATCTGATCAACCGCGTCGATCCAAAGCAGCCGAAGGCCGATTTCGTCATTACCGGTACGTGGTCCGTCAAATCGGAGAAGGAAGCGCGGCGCTACGGCGAAGTCAATGTCGCGGCCACCAGCCAGGACCAGAAGTATTCGCGCATTCCCGATGCCGCGAGCTGGAATCTGTCCGATGACGCTGCCTATGTGCACCTGTGCACCAACGAAACCATCGTTGGCGTGGAATTCCAGCAGATCCCGGACATCGGCCAGGACCAGGGCCGCATCGTGGTGGCCGACGCCTCGAGCCATATCCTGTCGCGTCCCATCGACTGGTCCCGGGTACAGGTGGTGTATGGCGGTGCGCAGAAGAATATCGGGCCGGCGGGCGTCACGATCGTGATCGTGCGCGAGGACCTGCTCGGCGCGGCGCATCCGCTGTGCCCGTCGGCGTTCAACTGGCGCCTGGTCGACGAAAACAACTCCATGTACAACACCCCGCCCACGTATGCCATTTACGTGTCCGGGCTGGTGTTCCAGTGGCTCAAGCGGCAAGGCGGCGTCGCCGCCATCGAGCAGCGCAATATCGCCAAGGCGACGGCGCTGTATTCGTTCCTCGATCAGAGCGATTTCTATCGCAACGAAATCGATCCGAGCTGCCGCTCGCGCATGAATGTGCCGTTCTTCCTCGCCGACGAATCGCGCAACGAGGCGTTCCTCACGCAGGCGCGCGCCAACGGACTGGTGCAGTTGAAGGGCCACAAGTCGGTCGGCGGCATGCGGGCCAGCATCTACAACGCCATGCCGCTCGAGGGCGTGACCGCGCTGATCGAGTTCATGCGCGAGTTCGAGCGCACCAGCGCCTGACCCTGCCGCTGGGAGTCGCCATGGGCGGAATGTGGGGAGACACTGCGCAGATATTGCGTGCGGCCGCCTCTTGCGCGGCCGGTTCGCAATCCAGTGGCGCACCGGATTAATACAATGACAAGTCAAGACAAACAGATCAGGACTGCCGCGGCGCAGCCGGACCACGCCGCGCAGCCGGACGAGCAGGAACGCGCGCTTTCCGTTGAGCTGGCTCCGCTGCGCGAGCAGATCGATACGCTGGACCGCGAGCTGCTGGCCATGCTGAATCGCCGCGCACAGCTGGCGCTGGACGTCGGCGAGGTGAAGAAGAAATTCGGCGCCCCGGTGTTTCGTCCCGAGCGCGAACTGCAGGTCATTCGCAAGGTGCAGGGCGCCAATCCCGGTCCCCTGCTCGACGACAGCGTGGCCGCCATCTGGCGCGAGGTGATGTCGGCCTGCCGCGGCTTGGAAAAGCCGCTGGAGGTGGCGTTCCTCGGGCCCGCGGGCACATTTTCCGAGCAGGCGCTATACGCGCATTTCGGGCACGAGGTGTCGGGCGTCGCCTGCCCCAGCATCGACGAGGTGTTCCGCGCGGTCGAGGCGGGCACGGTCGAGTACGGCGTGGTGCCGGTCGAGAACTCGACCGAGGGAGCGGTCTCCCGCACGCTGGACCTGTTCCTGCAGACCTCGCTGAAGATCAGCGGGGAGATCGCGCTGAAGGTGCATCACAACCTGATGGCGTCGACGCCGGACATGAAGGGCGTGACGGTCGTGCGGGCCCACGCGCAGGCGCTGGCGCAGTGCCAGCACTGGCTGACGGCAAACTATCCGCACCTGGAGCGCCAGGCGGTATCGAGCAACGCGGAAGCCGCGCGCATGGCGAGCGAGGATCCGACGGTGGCGGCCATCGCGGGCGAATCCGCGGCGAACCGGTATCACCTGCATATCGTGCGCTCGCATATCCAGGATGATCCGCACAACCGCACGCGCTTCGCCGTGATCGGACGCTACGAGACGGACCCCTCGGGCAGCGACCAGACCTCGCTGATCCTGTCGGTGCCGAACAAGGCCGGCGCGGTCTACCAGCTGCTCGCGCCGCTGGCCGACAACGGCGTGTCGATGAGCCGCTTCGAGTCGCGGCCGGCCCGCAGCGGCGCGTGGGAGTACTACTTCTACGTCGACGTGGAGGGCCATCAGCGCGATGCCGCGGTGGGCCGCGCGCTGGAGGAGTTGCGCCGCAACGCCGCCTATTTCAAGGTGCTGGGTTCGTACCCGGCCAGTACGTAATACGCTCGCGGGCGCGTGTCGTCCGCGACAGAGCAATAGCCTGAGCAAGGAGTGGATATGGCTGAACAGGGCAAGCAATTCGGTCCGGAATATGTGCGCGCGATTTCCCCGTACGTGGCCGGCAAGCCGATTGCGGAAGTCGCGCGGGAATTTGGGCTGGACGAGGCGAAGATCGTCAAGCTGGCCTCCAACGAGAATCCGCTGGGCATGCCGGAATCCGCGCGGACCGCGATGGCGGCGGCCATCGGCGAGCTCGGTCGCTATCCGGACGCCAACGGCTTCGAGCTGAAGGCCGCGCTCTCGGCCAGGTACGACGTGCCGGCCGACTGGCTGACGCTGGGCAACGGCAGCAACGACATCCTGGAGATCGCCGCGCATGCGCTGGTCAAGCCGGGCGAATCGATCGTCTACGCCGAATACTCCTTCGCGGTGTATGCGCTGGCCACCCAGGAAGTCGGCGCGCGCGCGATCGAGGTCAAGGCGCGCGACTACGGCCACGATCTGCATGCCATGGCGGCGGCCATCGCCCCGGACACCCGGCTGGTCTTCATCGCCAATCCGAACAATCCCACCGGCACGTTCCTGCCGGCGGCCGAGATCGAACGCTTCCTGGCCAAGGTGCCGGCTGACGTGGTGGTGGTCCTGGACGAGGCCTACAACGAGTATCTCGACGCGGAACAGCAGTACGAATCGGTGAGCTGGGTGCGCAAGTATCCGAACCTGCTGGTCTCGCGGACCTTCTCCAAGGCGTACGGGCTGGCTGGCCTGCGGGTGGGCTATGCGGTCGCACAGCCGGCCTTGACCGACCTGCTGAACCGCATCCGCCAGCCGTTCAACGTCAACAGCATGGCGCAGGCGGCGGCCGTCGCGGCGCTGGGCGATGCGGCCTTCCTGCGCAAGAGCGCCGAACTGAATCGCGAAGGCAAGGCGCAACTGGTTGCCGCGTTCGACCGGCTCGGCCTGCAATATGTGCCCTCGTCCGGCAATTTCGTGCTGGTGCGAGTGGGCGACGACGACGACGCGGGCGCGCGGATCAACCTCGCGCTGCTCAAGCAGGGCGTGATCGTGCGGCCGGTGGGCAACTACAAGCTGCCGCAATGGCTTCGCGTGACGATCGGCCTGCCCGAAGAGAACGAGGCATTCATCAAGGCGCTGGAAGCGGCGCTGCAGTAAGCCGGCCGACGCGCCTGCAAGGCCGCCACCGGTGCGAAAGCGCCGCTGGCGGTTTTTTTCGCCCCTTGCATTTGGGGGCCAGGGACTGGCCAACGTCGGAGCGGCTACAATGCCGACTTCCCCGAATCTCGTCTCCAGACCGCGTATTGCCGTGAGCGCTCTTTATTTTTCCCGTGTCGTCATCGTTGGCGTCGGCCTGATCGGCGGTTCCCTGGCACGCGCGCTGAAGGGCGCCAACGCGGTCGGCACGGTCGTCGGCGTGGGCCGCTCGCGTGCATCGCTGGACAAGGCCATCGCGCTCGGCGTGATCGACGAGGCCGCCACGCTGGAACAAGCCGCCAAAGGCGCCAGCCTGATCGTGCTGTGCGCGCCGGTGGCGCAGACCTTTGCGCTGCTGCACGCGCTGGAGCCGCATCTCGAGGCTGGCACCATCGTCACCGATGCGGGCAGCACCAAGTCCGACGTGATCATGGCGGCCAAGACGGCGCTGGGCGACAAGGTATCGCAGTTCGTGCCCGGGCATCCCATTGCCGGCCGCGAACTCAACGGCGTGGAAGCCGCGCTGGCCGATCTCTATGTCGGCAAGAAGACCATCCTGTGTCCGTTGCAGGAGAACCTGCGCGACGACGTCGCCGCGGTGCGCGCGATGTGGGAGACGGCGGGGGCCGAATGCCACGTCATGTCGGCGGTGCAGCACGATGCCGTGTTCGCCGCCGTGAGCCATCTGCCTCATCTGCTGTCCTACGCGCTGGTGGCGCAGGTGGCGAACGCCGAGGACGGACCGCTCAAGCTCGGCTTCGCCGGCGGGGGCTTTCGCGACTTCACGCGCATCGCCGCCTCGTCGCCCGAAATGTGGCGCGACATCTTTCTGTCGAACCGTGACGCGATGCTGCGCGAGCTCGGCACCTACCAGACCATTCTCGCGCACCTGAAGAAGCAGATCGAGGCGGGCGACGGAGAAGCACTCGAGCGCGTATTGCGCCGTGCGAGCGAGGCGCGGCTGGAATGGGGCGCCCGGCAGGCGACGGCGACCGACGTCGAGCCGTAATCGTGCCGCGGCCGTCCGGCACGGCCAGCTTCGTACCGAATCCCGCAGCGAAACCCACTGATCAGCCCATCATGGAACACCTTACCCTCGGACCTTTCACCCGCGCCACTGGCACGGTGCGCCTGCCCGGCTCCAAGAGCATCTCGAACCGGGTGCTGCTGCTGGCGGCGCTGAGCGAGGGCGAGACGCGGGTCCGCGACCTGCTGGATTCCGACGACACCCGGGTCATGCTCGAGGCGCTGCGCACGCTGGGCGTCGCCTGGCGCAAGGATGGCGACGACTATGTCGTCACCGGCGCGGCCGGGGCGTTTCCGAACAAGTCGGCCGATCTCTTCATGGGCAATGCCGGCACGGCCATCCGTCCGCTGACGGCGGCGCTCGCGCTGCAGGGCGGCAGCTATCGTCTCTCCGGCGTGCCGCGCATGCACGAGCGGCCGATCGGCGATCTGGTCGATGGCCTGCGCCAGATCGGCGCGCAGGTGGAATACCAGGGCACCGAGGGCTATCCGCCGTTGCAGTTGCGCCCGTCCACGATCCGCATCGATGCGCCGATCCGCGTGCGCGGCGACGTCTCCAGCCAGTTTCTGACGGCATTGCTGATGACGCTGCCGATGGCGGACGGCCCCGGCGGGCGCATCGAGATCGAGGTCGTCGGCGAGCTGATCTCGAAGCCGTATATCGAAATCACGCTGAATCTGCTGGCCCGCTTCGGCATCGACGTGCAGCGCGAAGGGTGGTCGCGTTTTATCGTGCCGGCGCGTTCGCGCTACCGTTCGCCGGGCGAGATCTTCGTGGAGGGCGATGCGTCCTCGGCCTCGTATTTCCTCGCGGCGGGCGCCATCGGCGGCGGCCCCGTGCGGGTCGAGGGGGTCGGCATGTCCAGCATCCAGGGCGACGTGAAGTTTGCCGAGGCGCTTAATCGCATGGGCGCCAACGTGATGGCGGGCAGCAACTGGATCGAGGTGCGCGGCACCGAGCGCGACGATGGCCGGCTCAATGGCATCGAACTCGATTGCAACCATATTCCGGATGCCGCGATGACCCTGGCGGTCGCGGCGCTGTTCGCCGAAGGCGCCACCACGCTGACCAATATCGGCAGCTGGCGTGTCAAGGAAACCGACCGGCTGACGGCCATGGCGACCGAGTTGCGCAAACTGGGCGCGACGGTGGAGGAGGGGGCCGACTACCTGCGCGTGTCGCCGCCGACAGAATGGACGTCGCCGGCGGAGGGCATCGACACCTATGACGACCACCGCATGGCGATGTGTTTCTCGCTGGCGTGCTTCGGGCCCGTGCCGGTCCGGATCAACGATCCGCGCTGCGTAGGCAAGACCTTTCCCGAATATTTCGAGGTGTTCGGCCAGGTGGCGCGCTGACTCAGTGGCTGATGGCGAAGGCGGGCCGCACCGCCTGTGGGGCTTCGGCGCGGGCGGCGGGCGCATCGTGGCCGCCGTTCCGGCGGCTGGCCTGGCGGCGTTCCCAGTAGCGGTCGAAGAAATAGTGGGCGACCGTGTTCACCGCCGGTTCGATGAAAGTGATGGCACCGCTGATGGCCAGGCTGCCGGTCAGCGCATACGTCACGCTGAACGCGATGCCAAGGTGCATGATGCCGAACGACAGGGTCTTTGCCATGTTAGATTGCCTCGCAATGTTGCCGGATGTCCTTCCGCCTCTGCCCGCCAGTGCGGCCTCGAGCGGCATCCCATGGCCAAATAATAATGATTCTCAATCGACTGTAGAAATCGATAGTTTCTTTTGCATCAATACAAAATGACTATTGCTGATGTTGTCACCATTGACGGGCCCACCGCATCCGGCAAGGGAACGGTGGCGCACAAGGTGGCTGACGGACTCGGCTTTCACCTGCTCGACAGCGGCGCCCTCTATCGGCTCGTGGCCCTTGCCAGCGCGCGCACCGGCGTCGATCTGGCGGACGTGGACGCGCTCGCGGATCTCGCCCGCCGCCTGGACGTTCGCTTCGGACCGGACCGCGTCTGGATGGACGGAGAGGAAGTGACGTTGCTGATCCGCGCCGAGGAAGTCGGCAACCGGGCCTCGGCCCTCGCGGTGCATCAGCCGGTCCGCGATGCGCTTACCGCACTTCAGCGCGGCTTTCGCAAGCTCCCGGGCCTGGTCGCCGACGGCCGGGACATGGGCACGGTCATTTTTCCCGACGCCTGCCTGAAGGTTTTCCTCACCGCGAGTGTCGAGGCCCGCGCTCGCAGGCGGTATAAACAATTGATTGATAAGGGTATTTCTGCTAATATCGAAAACCTTTTGCGTGACTTGGAAGCGCGCGACGCACGGGATCGTTCCCGCACCGCGGCGCCTCTTCGCCCCGCCGAGGATGCGCGCCTGCTGGATACCTCCGACATGACGGTGGACCAGGCGGTCGCGCAAGTGCTGCGGTGGTATGCCGAACTGGGTCGCTGACCCGACGGCTTTCCCGCTGTGAGTGCCGCGAGCGGATGCCTTTTGCATCGCTGGCGGTGTTGTTCAACCTAACCCCGCTACCTTGGCAGACTGAGCGCGATCGTCGCGCCGGCCAGCGTATTGCGGACTGAGAACCTACGTTTATGTCCGACCTGCAAAATAACGAATCCTTTGCTGCACTGTTCGAGGAATCCGTCGCCCGCTCCAATATGAAGGCTGGTGAAGTGATTTCGGCCGAAGTGGTGCGCATCGACCACAACTTCGTGGTCGTGAACGCCGGCCTGAAGTCTGAAGCCTTCGTGCCGGTGGAGGAGTTCCTGAACGACCAGGGCGAACTCGAAGTGCAGGCCGGCGACTACGTTTCCGTGGCCATCGACGCTCTCGAGAACGGCTATGGCGACACCATCCTCTCCCGCGACAAGGCCAAGCGCCTGGCATCGTGGCTGAACCTCGAGAAGGCGCTGGAAGACGGCGAGATCATCTCGGGTACCGTCACCGGCAAGGTGAAGGGTGGCCTGACCGTGATGGTCAATGGCATCCGCGCCTTCCTGCCGGGCTCGCTCGTCGACGTGCGTCCGATCAAGGACACCACGCCGTACGAAGGCAAGACCCTGGAATTCAAGGTCATCAAGCTGGACCGCAAGCGCAACAACGTCGTGCTGTCGCGTCGTGCCGTGGTCGAAGCGACCCTGGGCGAAGAGCGCCAGAAGCTGATGGAGACGCTGAAGGAAGGCGCCATCGTCAACGGTATCGTCAAGAACATCACCGACTACGGCGCGTTCGTGGACCTGGGCGGCATCGACGGCCTGCTGCACATCACCGACCTGGCATGGCGTCGTGTGCGTCACCCGAGCGAAGTGCTGTCGGTTGGCCAGGAAATCACCGCCAAGATCCTCAAGTTCGACCAGGAAAAGAATCGCGTCTCGCTGGGCGTGAAGCAACTGGGCGAAGATCCGTGGGTCGGCATCTCGCGCCGTTACCCGCAAGGCACCCGCCTGTTCGGCAAGGTGACCAACCTGACCGACTACGGCGCGTTCGTCGAGATCGAGGCCGGCATCGAAGGTCTGGTGCACGTGTCGGAAATGGACTGGACCAACAAGAACGTGGCCCCGTCCAAGGTTGTCCAGCTGGGCGACGAAGTCGAAGTCATGGTGCTGGATATCGACGAAGACAAGCGTCGTATCAGCCTGGGCATGAAGCAGTGCAAGGCCAATCCGTGGGACGACTTCAGCCGCAACCACAAGAAGGGCGACAAGCTGACGGGCCAGATCAAGTCGATCACCGACTTCGGCGTGTTCATCGGCCTGCCCGGCGGCATCGACGGCCTTGTGCACCTGTCGGACCTGTCCTGGCAGGAAACCGGCGAAGAAGCCGTGCGCAAGTACAAGAAGGGCGACGAAGTGGAAGCCGTGGTACTGGGCATCGACGTCGACAAGGAACGCATCTCGCTGGGCATCAAGCAGCTGTCGGGCGATCCGTTCAACAACTTCATCTCGGCCAACGACAAGGGTTCCGTCGTGACCGGCACCATCAAGACCGTGGATGCCAAGGGCGCCGTGGTCCAGCTGGCTGACGATGTGGAAGGTTACCTGCGCGCCTCGGAGATTTCGGCCGACCGCGTGGAAGACGCCCGCAACGTGCTGAAGGAAGGCGAGTCGGTCACGGCCGTGGTCGTCAACGTCGACCGCAAGTCGCGCAACATCAACCTGTCGATCAAGGCCAAGGACTCGGCCGAGCAGCAGGAAGCCATGCAGAAGTTCCAGGCCGATACCGGTGCCGCCGGTACCACCAACCTGGGCGCGCTGCTCAAGGCCAAGCTCGGCCAGGACAACCAGTAATCGGTTGTTCGAACGCCCGCGCGGATGCCCATGACCAAGTCCGAGCTCGTCGAGAAACTGGCTGCCCGCTTCCCGCAGTTGCTGCTGCGGGATGCGGACATCTCGGTGAAAACGATCCTCGACGCGATGTCCGAGGCGTTGGCCGATGGCCACCGCATCGAGATTCGTGGATTCGGCAGCTTCGGCCTGAACCGGCGTCCGCCCCGTGTGGGGCGCAATCCCAAGTCCGGCGAACGTGTGCTGGTGCCCGAAAAACGGGTGCCGCACTTCAAGGCGGGCAAGGAGTTGCGCGAGCGGGTGGACCGCAGTCCGCTGGCGCAGGCGCCGGCATCTCCCGACGCATCGGGTTCGCCGTCGCCGGATAACGGCGGCGCGGCCCTCGCCAACGGGCATGCCACGCATGCCGCCGCGCACGCGCATGGCTTGCAGGCGGCGAACGCCGCCGGTGCCATGCACGAGGCCGGGGGACTCAATCTGGTCCAGTCCTGACGGGCCAGACGTTCCACGGCTGCGGTCAGCAGCAGCTTGTATTCGGAAAGCGCTCCCTCGGGAGCGCTTTTTTTGTTTCCATTTCGTGGCCGGCCCAATCGCCGTGTGGCGGAATCGATCCGCTACAATGCCGGGAATTCGCCGCGGTGCCACGCTGCCGGCGTGTCCTGCCGTCCGATTCATCCGCATCTGGTCACCTGCATGAAACTTGTCGCCTGGATTATTCGTATCGTCCTGTTCGCGCTGCTGTTCGTGCTGGCGCTGCGCAATACGGCCGAGGCTTCGCTGCAGCTGTTCTTCGACATGGTGTGGCGTGCGCCGCTGATCCTGATCCTGCTGGCGGCCTTCGGCCTGGGCATCGTCGCCGCGCTGGCCGCGGTCGCGCCGGGCCTGATGCGGCAGCGGATGGAGATTGCGCGCCTGCGCCGGTCGCTGGGCGCGGTTCGCGCGGCGACGGCCACCGAACCGGCGCCGCCCTCCCGTCAAGCGCCGGTGCCCTATAACGCAATCGGCCCGAAAGTCTGAGCAATGATCTTTGAAACCTGGTGGCTGTTGGCGCTTCCGCTCGTATTCGGGCTAGGCTGGATGGCGGCGCGCTTCGATGTGCGCCAGTTGATGAGCGAGCAGGGCGCGTTGCCGCGCTCCTACTTCAAGGGCCTGAATTTCCTGCTGAACGAGCAGCCCGACAAGGCCATCGACGCCTTTATCGAGGTCGCGCGGCTCGATCCCGAAACCACTGAACTGCATTTCGCGCTGGGCGCGCTGTTCCGCCGCCGCGGCGAAACCGAGCGCGCCATCCGCGTGCACCAGAACCTGGCCACGCGGCCGGACCTGCCGGACCCGGAGCGCGAGCATGCGCTGTACGAGTTGGGGCAGGATTACCTGCGTGCCGGCCTGCTCGACCGCGCGGAAGAATCGCTGCGCCGCCTGATGTCCGGGCCCTACGAGGCGTCGGCCAAGCGCGTGCTGCTGGAGCTGTACGAGGTCGAGAAGGAATGGCGCAAGGCCATCGACGCGGCCCGCGAGATCCAGGCGTTGAACCGGCAGGACTACAGCGTGCAGATCGCCCAGTTCTGCTGCGAGCTGGCCCAGGAGTCGCTGCAGCGCAAGGAGCCCGAGGCGGCGGTCGAATGGCTGGAGCAGGCCCTGCGCGAGAATCCGAAGAACGTGCGTGCGCGCATGCTGCTCGGCGATGTCGCGATGGCCGCCGGCGACGCGCGCGGCGCGCTGCGCCACTGGCTGTCGATCGAGACGCAGGATGCGTCGTTCCTGCCGCTGGTGGCCGACCGCGTGGTCAAGGCCTATCGCGAGCTGGGCGAAGCGGGGCAGGCCATCGATTGGCTGCGCGGCCTGCTCAAGACCGGCCTGGCCGCCGAACTGCTCGATACGGCCTACCGCGCCGAACTCGAACTCAATGGCGCCGAGGCGGCCGTGGCGGTGATGCGCGAGCAATTGCGCCGCCAGCCGTCGCTGCTCGCGCTGACGCGCTATTTCGATGCCCAGGCGGCCCAGGCCAGCCAGAGCGCCGAGGTTGCCATCGCCGGCGCGGGCGAAGCCGCCGCTACCGACGCGCCTGTCGCCACCGCGGCCGGACAGGAACAGGCGCAGGAAGTTGCGGCCATCCGCGACCTGCTGCAGCTGCGCACGCGCAACCTGGCCCGCTACACGTGCCGCGAATGCGGCTTCCGCGCGCGACTGTTCTATTGGCAATGCCCCGGCTGCAATCGCTGGGAAACCTATGCCCCACGCCGGACCGAGGCACTGGGCTGAGCGGGTCCGCGCCTGATTTCGTCACTGTCATTGTCACTGTTACTGTCACCGTTACGGAGCTCGAGCAATGAAAGTCACCATCATCGGCAGCGGCTACGTCGGCCTCGTGACCGGCGCATGCCTGGCGGAACTCGGCAATGACGTGTTCTGCCTCGATGTGGACGAAAGCAAGGTCGCGCAGCTGAACGAAGGCACCGTGCCGATCTACGAGCCCGGCCTGAAGGAGCTGATCCAGCGCAACCGCGACGCGGGACGCCTCGTCTTTTCCACCGACGTGGCCGCCGCCGTCGATCACGCCGACGTGCAGTTCATCGCCGTCGGTACCCCCGCCGGCGAGGACGGCTCCGCCGACCTGCGCTATGTGCTGGCGGCCGCGCACGCCATCGGCCGCCACATGACGGGCTTCAAGATCGTGGTGGACAAGTCCACCGTGCCGGTGGGCACCGGCGACCGTGTGGCGGCGGTGATTCGCGAGGAGCTCGCGCAGCGAGGTTTGGAAGACCTGCAGTTCTCGGTGGTCTCCAACCCGGAATTTCTGAAGGAAGGCGCCGCGGTCGAAGACTTCATGCGCCCCGACCGCATCGTGCTCGGGTGCAACGGCGATGCGAACGGCCGCCATGCCAAGGCCATCATGCGTTCGCTGTACGCGCCCTTCAACCGCAATCACGAGCGCACCTTCTACATGGACGTGCGCTCCGCCGAGTTCACCAAGTACGCCGCCAACTCGATGCTGGCCACGCGCATCTCGTTCATGAACGAGCTGGCCAACCTGGCCGACGAGGTGGGCGCCGACATCGAACTGGTGCGCCTGGGCATCGGCTCCGACCCGCGCATCGGCTACAGCTTCCTCTATGCCGGCGCCGGCTATGGCGGATCGTGCTTTCCGAAGGACGTGCAGGCGATGATGCGCACCGCCGCCGCCCACGGCAAGACCATGCGCGTGCTGGAGGCGGTCGAGGCGGTCAACCAGGCGCAAAAAAGCGTGCTGGGCAACAAGGTGGCCGCGCGCTTCGGCGCCGACCTGAGCGGGCATACGTTTGCCTTCTGGGGCCTGGCGTTCAAGCCCAACACCGACGATATGCGCGAGGCCCCGTCGCGCGTGCTGGCGCGCGAACTGGTCTCGCGCGGCGCTTCGCTGCGCCTGCACGATCCCGTGGCGCTGCCCGAGGCGCGCCGCGTGCTGGAGGAAGACCTCGCCGGCATCGATGGCGGCTATGGCCGCCTGAAGTTCTGCGAGGCGCAGATGGAAGCGCTGGATGGCGCCGATGCGCTGGTGATCCTGACCGAGTGGAAGGTCTTCCGCAGTCCGGACTTCACGCAGATCAAGCGGCGCCTGAAGTCGCCCGTGATCTTCGACGGGCGCAACCTGTACGAGCCGACGATGATGAGCGACGTCGGCATTGAATACCATGCGATCGGGCGTCCGCAGGTGACGCCCTGATGCGCCAATGACACGCAGCCCGCCCTCGACGGCGGCGCTGCCGAAAGGACGTGCATGAGCAAGAACGCAATTCCGCTGGAACAGATCCGGCAATCGCGCATTCTGGTGGTCGGCGACATGATGCTGGACCGCTACTGGTTCGGCGATGTCGACCGCATTTCGCCCGAGGCTCCGGTCCCGGTGGTGCAGGTCAAGCGCAGCGACGAGCGCCTGGGCGGCGCGGCCAACGTGGCGCGCAATGCCTCCGCGCTGGGCGCTCAGGTTGGCATGCTCGGCGTGGTCGGTGACGACGAGCCCGGCCGCACGCTCGAAGCGCTGCTGGCCGCCGACAAGGTGCAGCCCTACCTGCACCGCGATGCCAGCGTCAACACCACGATCAAGCTGCGCGTGATCGCGCACCAGCAGCAGTTGCTGCGCGTGGACTTCGAAAACCCGCCCGCGCACGAGACCCTGGCCTCTGTGCTCGACCGCTTCAACGGGCTGGTAAGGGACTACGAGGTGGTGGTGCTGTCCGACTATGCCAAGGGCGGGCTGGCCCATGTCGCCCGCATGATCGAGGCCGGCCGGGCCGCCGGCAAGGCCGTGCTGGTGGACCCGAAGGGCGACGACTATTCGCGCTATCGCGGCGCCACGCTGATCACCCCGAACCGGGCGGAGATGCGGCATGTGGTGGGGGCCTGGAAGACCGAGGCGGACCTGACCATCCGCGCGCAGAACCTGCGCCGGCAGCTGCAGCTCGAGGCGCTGCTGCTGACGCGTTCGGAGGAGGGCATGACGCTGTACACCGAGGCCGAGGTGCTGCATGTGTCCGCCCAGGCGCGCGAGGTCTATGACGTATCCGGCGCGGGCGATACCGTGATCGCCACGCTGGCGACCATGCTGGGGGCCGGCGTGCCGCTGAAGGAGGCCGTGCAGCACGCCAACCGCGCGGGCGCCATCGTCGTCGGCAAGCTCGGCACCGCCGTCGTCACCTATCCTGAATTGTTCGGCGCCTCCGCGTGAGCGCGCCTTTCGTCCTGCTGGATTCACCATGACCATCATCGTTACCGGCGCGGCCGGCTTCATCGGCAGCAATCTCGTCAAGGGGCTGAACGAGCGCGGCGAGGACAACGTCATCGCCGTCGACAACCTGACGCGCGCCGACAAGTTCCACAATCTGGTCGACTGCGAGATCTCCGACTACCTGGACAAGACCGAATTCCTGGAGCGCTACGCGCGCGGGGATTTCGGCAAGGTGCGTGCGATCTTCCATGAAGGCGCCTGCTCGGACACCATGGAGACCGACGGCCGCTACATGATGGAGAACAACTACCGCTATTCGAAGGCGCTGATGGCGTCCTGCCTGGAGCAGGGCACGCAGTTCCTGTACGCGTCGTCGGCGGCGACCTACGGCGCCTCGCAGACCTTCAAGGAAGACCGCGCCCACGAGCAGCCGCTCAACGTGTACGGGTATTCGAAGTTCCTCTTCGACCAGGTCGTGCGCCGCACGCTGCCCAACGCGCTGTCGCAGATCGTCGGCTTCCGCTACTTCAACGTGTACGGGCCCCGCGAGGCGCACAAGGGACGCATGGCGTCCGTGGCGTTCCACAACTTCAACCAGTTCCGCGCGGACGGGACGGTCAAGCTGTTCGGCGAATACGGCGGCTACGGTCCCGGTGGCCACAGCCGCGACTTCGTGTCGGTCGAGGACGTGGTGAAGGTCAACCTGTTCTTCCTGGACCATCCCGAGAAGTCCGGCATCTTCAACCTGGGCACCGGACGGGCGCAGCCGTTCAACGATATCGCGACGACGGTGGTCAACACGTTGCGCGCGGCCGAAGGCCGGCCGCCGCTGACGCTCGAGGACATGGTCCAGGAAGGGCTGGTGGAGTACATCAAGTTTCCGGACGCGCTGCGCGGCAAGTACCAGAGCTTCACCCAGTCCGACGTGTCGCGGCTGCGCGGCGCAGGCTATACCGCGCCGTTCTACACGGTCGAGGAAGGCGTGTCGCGCTACTGTCGCTGGCTGATGGAGCGCAACGGCGGCGACCGCAACGGCTGACGCGGGGCACGACACCGGCCTCGCGCCGGACCCGGCGGACACGATCGCGTGCGATCGGCGTCAACATTTGTTGCGGCGCGCGCCGGCGCCAGACGGGGCTCTTATCCTGCGGACTCCCTTGCCGAGACAGTCGGGCAAGGTCACCACAACCGCAATCTCACGGATAGGAGCCCTCTTTCATGATCAAGCACATATTGCTGGCCGCGGCATGCTGCCTGCCGCTGGCAGGAACCGCGTTCGCGTCCGTCGACGTCAACAGCGCGGACGAGGCGGCGCTGAACGACGTCAAGGGCATCGGCCCGGCCATGGCGCGGCGCATCGTCGAGGAGCGCGGCAAGCAGGGCGCCTTCAAGGACGCGGAGGACCTCGCGCACCGCGTCAAGGGACTCGGTCCCAAGTCCATCGCGCATTTGCAGGAAGAGGGCCTGGTCATCGGCAGGGCGGGGACGGCCAGTGCCGGCCGCAAGGATGGCAAGGACGGCAAGGGCGTCAAGAGTGCCGCCGGCCCGGTCGAGGTGCGCGGCGGCAAGGCCGGCGGGGCAGACCGGCACGCCGCGAAGCCGGCGCGGTGACCGCGGTCCGAGCGCCTTCGCAGCGCCCATACCGCGCGGTATGATGCGGGCGCTGCGCGGGGTCGGTCCCGCCAACTCAACACCATAACCATGCCGGGCGGCGTCAGGCCGAAGCCCGGCGACACAACGGGAGTGCAACGATGGCAAATGGCGAGGACACGGGCTTCCTGCCGAAATGGCGATTGAAGACCGAAGGGGTGATCGGACCGGACGAGATGCTGCCGCCGGGGCAGACCATCCTCGCCGGCATCCAGCACGTGGTGGCGATGTTCGGCTCGACCGCGATCGCGCCCATCCTGATGGGCTTCAATCCCAATATCGCCATCCTGTTCTCGGGCATCGGCACGCTGATCTTCTTCCTGTGCGTGCGCGGGCGCGTCCCGAGCTATCTCGGTTCGAGCTTCGCCTTCATCGCCGTGGTGATCGCGGCCACCGGCTATGCCGGCAGCGGTCCCAATCCGAACATCCCGGTCGCGCTGGGCGGCATCGTCGCCGCCGGCGCGCTCTATACGGTCATCGGCCTGGTGGTGCAGGCGGTCGGCTATCGCTGGGTGGAAAGGCTGATGCCGCCCGTGGTGACCGGCGCGATCGTCGCGGCGATCGGCCTGAACCTGGCGCCCGTGGCGGTCAAGGCGGTCAGCGCCGCGCCGCTGGACACCTGGATCGGCCTGCTGACGGTGGTGGCGGTCGGCCTGGTGGCGGTGCGCGCGCCGGGCATGGCGGGGCGCCTGCCCGTGCTGATCGGCGGCCTGATCGGCTATCTCGCCTACTATGTCTGCGCGAACACGCTGGGCATGGGCAAGGCCATCGACTTCTCCGGCGTGGCGTCGGCCAGCTGGTTCGGCATGCCGGCCTTTACCACCCCGGTGTTCGAGATGAGCGCGATGCTGCTGATCGCGCCCGTGGCCATCGTGCTGGTGGCCGAGAACCTGGGCCATATCAAGGCGATCGGCGTGATGACGGGCCGCAACCTGGACCCGTATATCGGCCGCGCCTTTATCGGCGACGGCATCGCCACGATGCTGTCGGCGGGCGGCGGCGGCACGGGCGTCACCACCTATGCCGAGAACATGGGCGTGATGGCGGTGACGCGCATCTATTCCACGCTGATCTTCGTGGTGGCGGCGCTGGTCGCGATCCTGCTCGGATTCTCGCCGAAGTTTGGTGCGCTGATCCTGACCATCCCGGGCCCCGTGATCGGCGGCCTGACCATCGTGGTCTTCGGCCTGATCGCCGCCACGGCGGGCCGGATCTGGGTCGAGAACAAGGTAGATTTCTCCAATTCGCGCAACCTCATCACGGTGGGCGCGACGCTGACCGTGGCCGCCGGCGACCTCACGCTGCGCTTCGGCGGCATGACGCTGGGCGGCATCGGGACCGCCACCTTTGGTTGCATCCTGCTGTACCACCTGCTGGGCAAGCGCCGATCGGAACAGTGAACCGGCGGCGGCCGGGGGCGGCGCGCTGCCGCCCTGCCGCCAACGAGGGCATGGTGACTGGATTACAATGGGCGCCGACATCGGAACCCACTGCACCATGGCCTACAAGACGATCGAAGACACCATCGGCAATACGCCGCTGGTGCAACTGCAGCGCATCCCCGGCGCGGCGAATGCCGAGCGCGGCAATGTCATCCTCGGCAAGCTAGAAGGCAACAACCCGGCCGGCTCGGTCAAGGACCGTCCCGCCGTATCGATGATCGCGCGCGCCGAAGCGCGTGGCCGCATCAAGCCCGGCGATACCCTGATCGAAGCGACCTCCGGCAATACCGGGATCGCGCTGGCCATGGCCGCCGCCATTCGCGGCTACCGCATGGTGCTGATCATGCCCGAGGACTTGAGCCTGGAGCGCCGCCAGAGCATGGCCGCGTATGGCGCCGAGATCGTGCTCACGCCGGTCAAGGGCGGCATGGAATACGCCCGCGACCTGGCCGACTCGATGGAGCGCGAAGGCAAGGGCATCATCCTGGACCAGTTCGCCAACCCGGACAATCCGCAGGCGCATTACGAAACCACGGGCCCGGAAATCTGGCGCGACACCGAAGGCCGCATCACGCATTTCGTATCCGCGATGGGGACCACCGGCACCATTACCGGCGTGTCGCGCTATCTGAAGGAGCAGAACCCGCAGGTGCAGATCGTCGGCGCGCAGCCGGCGGAAGGCTCGCGGATCCCCGGCATCCGCAAGTGGCCCGAGGCCTATCTGCCGAAGATCTACGATGCCCGGCATGTCGACCGCACCGAGCCGGTCAGCCAGGCGGACGCCGAACATATGGCCCGCCGCATGGCGCGCGAGGAAGGCATCTTCTGCGGCATCTCGGCCGCCGGGGCGCTGTGCGTGGCGCTGCGGATTGCCGAAGAGGTGGAGAACGCGACGATCGTGTTCGTGGTCTGCGACCGCGGCGACCGCTATCTGTCGACGGGGGTGTTTCCGGCGTGAGGGGTTCTTCCCAGGGGCAAGAAAAAAGCCGCGGATTTCGCGGCTTTTTTCGTATGGGGTGTCAGGACGCCAGAAAACCTCAAACCATCGCCGCCTTCACCGCCTCGCCCAGCTGATACACCGACAGCGCATAAAAGAAGCTGCGGTTATACCGCGTCAGCACATAGAAATTGCGCAGGCCGATCATGTACTCGGTGGGCGCGTCCGGCGTCGGCAGGTCGACCACCAGCACGCCCGTCTCTCCCTCGCGCGCGATGTCGATGGGCTCGTCCACGCGCAGTCCCGCCTTGAGCAACTGGTTCAGGGTCCGCGTCGGCCACGGTTCGCCATCCGCCGCGGCGGCCGCTACGCCGCGGCTGCCCTCGTCCTGCCCCAGGCGCCAGGCCACGGGCCTGCCGGGTTCCCAGCCATGCAGCTGCAGAAAGCGCGCGACGCTGCCGATGGCGTCGACCGCGCTGTTGCGCAGGTCGATGCGGCCGTCGCCGTTGTAGTCCAGCGCATACTCGCGCAGGCTCGTCGGCATGAACTGCGGGATGCCGATCGCGCCGGCATACGAGCCCAGCACGGAGAAGACGTCGGTGCGGGTTTCACGGCACCACAGCAGGTAGTCCTGCAGCTGGTTGCGGAACAGCGTGGTGCGCGCGGCGCGGTTGGGCGTGTCGGGATAGTCGAATGCCAGCGTCGACAGGGAGTCCATCACGCGGAACGTGCCCATGTCGCGGCCGTAGATGGTTTCGACGCCGATGATGCCGACGATGACCGAGGCCGGTACGCCGAACTCGGCTTCCGCGCGGCGCAGCGTGTCGCGATGCTCCTGCCAGAAGCGCACGCCGGCGTTGATGCGGATCGGCTCGATAAAGCGCGAGCGATAGGCGCGCCAGCTTTTCCGGCCCGGCGTCGAGGGCGGCATGATCAGGCGCGCCACGGTGGCGGAGTAGGCGGTCTGGCTGAACCAGTCGTTGAGCGCGGCGCGCTCGAAACCGTGCCTGACGACCATCTCGTCGATAAACGCGCGGGCTTGCGCATTGCCGCCGTCGGCGCGATAGCGGCCGGGATCGATTTCTTCTTCACGGATGCTGACGCGGCGTTTGCCGGCGGCGAGCAAGTTGGGGGAGATGCCACACAGGCCCAGGGCGGCAGCGGAGAGTGCGGCGCCCAGCAGCGGGCGGCGCAGGGAGCGCTCGATGTCGGTCATGGTGTCCTTTGCAAGTCGGGACCGAGTATAGCGGATGCCTCCCGCCGTCCGGACGAGGGCGGCGGCGGCCATCTCCTGTGCTACCGTAGCGACTGGAGACAACATCGCGAAAAAACAAGATGCCAACGGGCTACTACACGCACCCCGAGTTCCTGCTTCACGAGATGGGACACTTCCATCCGGAATGCCCGGAACGCCTGACCGCGATCGAAGACCATCTGATCTCCCATGGCATCGACGGGCTGCTGGACCGGCGCGAAGCGCCGGCGGCCACCACGGAGCAGCTCGAACGCGTTCACCGGCCCGACTACGTCGCCTCGCTGGCCGAATGCAGCCCGGCCAGCGGTTATCACGCGATCGACCCCGATACGTCGATGAACGCCCACACCCTCGCCGCAGCCGTGCATGCGGCGGGCGCCGCCGTGGCGGCCACCGACGCCGTGATCTCGGGCGAGCTGGAAAATGCCTTCTGCTGCGTCCGCCCGCCCGGCCATCACGCCGAGCCGGACCGCGCCATGGGCTTCTGCTTCTACAACAACGTGGCCGTGGCGGCCCGCCATGCGCTGCAAGCCCACGGGCTGGAACGCGTGGCCGTGATCGATTTCGACGTTCACCACGGCAATGGCACCGAGGCCGCCTTCCGCGGCGATTCCCGCGTGCTGATGTGCAGCTTCTTCCAGCATCCGTTCTACCCGTACAGCGGCACCGAGCACGTGGCCGCGAACATGTCAAACATTCCGCTCCCCGCCTACAGCAACGGCATGGTGGTGCGGGAGGTGGTCGAAACCATCTGGCTGCCGCGCCTGAACGAGTTCAAGCCGCAGATGCTGTTCATCTCGGCCGGCTTCGACGCGCATCGCGAGGACGACCTGGGCCAGATGGGCCTGGTGGAGCAGGACTACGCCTGGATCACGGGGGAACTGATGGCGGTGGCCCGCGCCCATGCGCAGGGGCGGATCGTCAGTTGCCTGGAAGGCGGATACAACCTGAGCGCGCTGGGCCGCAGCGTGCTCGCCCATCTGAAGGTACTGCTCGAAGGCTAGGGAGGGCGCGATGGCCGAGAACGATGCTGGCGCTGTGGTGGGTGCCGCGGCGGGGAACCAGTCCGAAACCGTCGGCGAGAGCCGGGACGGCGCGGGCGTAGTCCGCCTGACGATGAACCGGCCCGATGCCTTCAACGCGTTGTCCGAAGCCATGCTCGACGCGCTGACCGCGGCGCTGGCGCGGCACGCGCAGGACCCGACGGTGCGGGTGGTGGTGATTGCCGGTGCCGGCAAGGCCTTCTGTGCCGGCCACGATCTGCGTGAGATGCGCGCCAACCCGTCGCACGACTACTACCGCGGCCTGTTCGAGCGCTGCACGCGGATGATGATGGCCATCCAGCGCATGCCGCAGCCGGTCATCGCGCGCGTGCACGGCATCGCCACCGCGGCCGGATGCCAGCTGGTGGCGATGTGCGATCTGGCCGTGGCGGCGGACGATGCGCGCTTCGCGGTGTCCGGGGTGAACCTGGGCCTGTTCTGCTCGACGCCCGGCGTGGCGCTGTCGCGCAACCTGCCGCGCAAGCAGGCGCTGGAAATGCTGCTGACCGGCGACATGATCGACGCGGCGCAGGCCCAGGCGCGCGGGCTGGTCAACCGGGTCGTGCCGGCCGCGGAACTGGATGCCGAGGTCGCGCGACTGGCCGCGGCCATCCTGGCCAAGCCGGCCGCGGCCATCGCGGCGGGCAAGGGGCTGTTCTACCGCCAGCTGGAAATGGGCGTCGAGGCGGCCTACCAGCTCGCCGGCCAGACCATGGCCTGCAACATGATGGACGACGCCGCGCTGGAGGGTGTCCAGGCGTTCCTGGACAAGCGCCCGCCTGCCTGGTGTGGCGCCTGAGGCGCCGGCCGGCGTCGAAAGTGGCCTCTCAGGCCGTCTATATTCCCTGTACTTCTAAGGACATCGGTAAAAAGTCGTTTCTGGCATGAAGCGGATCGCTTAAAATGCACGCTTCCACAAGAACATAAAAATGCGGCAACAGCGCTGGAGACCCCAAATCTCGCCTGTTGCCGTTTTCTTTTCGCCTTCTCATGATCGAACTGCAAGGTCTGTCGCAGCGTTTTCCCGGCGGGTCGGGGGATGTGCATGCGCTGCGGGATGTGAGCCTGTCCATTGCGGCGGGCGAGGTCTTCGGCATCATCGGCCGAAGCGGCGCGGGCAAGAGCACCCTGGTGCGCGCCATCAACCTGCTCAACCGGCCCACCGATGGCCGCGTCGTGGTCGACGGCCAGGACCTGACCACGCTGGACAACGATGCCCTGCGCCGCGCCCGCCGCGACATCGGCATGATCTTCCAGCACTTCAACCTGCTGTCCTCGCGCACGGTCTATGAGAACGTGGCGCTGCCGCTGGAGCTGGCCGGCCAGAGTCGGGACACCATCGCCGCCACCGTCCTGCCTTTGCTCGACCTGGTCGGCCTGACCGCGCTCAAGGATCGCTACCCGTCGCAGATCAGCGGCGGCCAGAAGCAGCGCGTGGGCATTGCGCGCGCGCTGGCGTCCAAGCCCAAGGTACTGCTGTCGGACGAAGCCACCTCGGCGCTGGATCCGGAAACGACGCGGGCCATCCTGGATCTGCTCAAGAAGATCAATCGCGAGCTGGGCCTGACCATCGTGCTGATCACGCACCAGATGGAAGTGATCAAGCAGGTCTGCGACCGCGTGGCGGTGCTCGAGTCCGGCCGCGTGGTCGAGCAGGGCCGCGTCATCGACGTGTTCCTGCGCCCGCAGCACGAAGTCACCCGCGCCATGATCGGCGACGTCATCGCGCAGGAGCTGCCGCAAAGCGTGCTCAAGCGCGTGGAAAGCCGGCTCGGCAACGGCCGCGACCATGTATATCGGCTGGCCTTCACCGGCGAGGGCGTGGACCAGCCCGTGCTGGCCCAGGCCATCCGCCGCTATGGGCTGGACTTCAATATCCTGCATGGCCATATCGACGAGATCCAGGGCCAGGCGTTCGGCTCGCTGGCCATCATGGCCACCGGGGAACCGGCCGATGTGAAGGCGGCCATGGAATATCTGCAGCAGCAGGGCGTGGTGGTGGAGGAGATCGAACATGTGGTCTGAGTTGCTTGATCTGTTCCTGGTGTCGTTCGGCGAAACCATGCTGATGGTGGGCATCTCCGGCGTGGTCGGGGCGCTGCTTGGCGTGCCGCTCGGCGTGGTGCTGCACCTGACCAATCGCGGCGGGGTGCTGGCGCATCCGCTGTTCAACCGCACCATCGGCGTGGTGGTCAACGCGGTGCGGTCCATTCCGTTCATCATCCTGCTGGTGGTGGTGATTCCGTTCACGCGCTTCATCGCCGGCTCGTCGATCGGCACGGCGGCGGCCGTGGTGCCGCTGACCATCGCCGCCATTCCGTTTATCGCGCGGCTGGTCGAGAGCGCGCTGCGGGAGGTCGACAAGGGCCTGGTCGAGGCGGCGCAGGCCATGGGCGCCACCACGCGCCAGATCGTGTGGAAGGTGCTGCTGCCCGAGGCGATGCCCGGCATCGTGGCCGGCCTGACGATCACCTTCGTCAGCCTGGTGGGCTACTCCGCCATGGCCGGCGCCATCGGCGGCGGCGGGCTCGGCGACCTCGGCATCCGCTATGGCTACCAGCGCTACATTACCGAGGTGATGGTGGCGGTGGTGGTGATCCTCATCGTGCTGGTACAGGCGGTGCAGAGCTTTGGCGACTGGCTGGTGCGCCGGATCAGCCATCGTTGAACCGGGTTCGCCCGGCAGAGAGTTTCCCGGTCGCATACAACATCAACACAAGCATCAACTCCAGAGTCAAGGAAGGAAGTCACAACATGCAACGTCGTAGCTTGCTGCAATGGATTGCCGGTGTCGCCGTGGGCGCCACCCTCGCGACGGGCGCCACCGCCCAGGACAAGCCGATCAAGATCGGCGTGACCGGCGGCCCGCACGCCCAGATCATGGAACAGGTCAAGAAGGTCGCCGCCAAGGATGGCCTGAACATCCAGGTGGTGGAGTTCAGCGACTACATCCAGCCGAACGCGGCGCTGGCCGCCGGAGACCTGGACGCCAACAGCTACCAGCATCTGCCGTACCTCGAGGCGCAGATGAAGGACCGTGGCTACAAGTTCGCCAATGTCGGCTTCACCGTCACGTTCCCGATGGGCGTGTATTCGAAGAAGATCAAGTCGCTCGACCAGCTCAAGCAGGGCGCGCGCGTGGGCGTGCCCAACGATCCGACCAACGGCGGCCGCGGCCTGCTGCTGCTGCAGAGCAAGGGCGTGATCAAGCTGCGTCCGGACGCGGGCCTGAAGGCCACGCCGCTGGACGTGGTGGAGAACCCGAAGAAGATCCGCATCGTCGAGCTGGACGCCGCGCAACTGCCGCGCTCGCTGGACGACCTGGACGCCGCCGCGATCAACGGCAACTACGCCGAGTCCGCCGGCCTGTCGCCGACCAAGGACGCCATCGCGTCGGAAGGCCCCAAGGGTCCGTACGCCAACCTGATCGCCGTGCGCGCCGCGGACAAGGACAAGCCGTGGGTCGCCAAGCTGATCAAGGCCTACCACTCGGCCGAGATCAAGGACTACGTCGCCAAGACGTACAAGGAATCGGTCATCACCGCCTGGTAAGCGGCGTGCCCGGGCTGACGCGGGCAAACCGAAGAAAACGTCGAAATCCGTGTGCCGCTGCGATTCCTGCGGCACAATAGGCGCCAGATTTTTCATTGCCGGGCTTTGCCCGGCAATTCTTTGCCGATAAAATAGTACGGTCGTTCGAAAAGCAAGAGGGCCATCGACCCGGTGGTTATAATGGCGGGCGAACCAATTTCTGACTATCAGTGGAGTAGCGCATGAAAGTACTTGTCGCAGTCAAGCGCGTGGTGGACTACAACGTGAAGGTCCGTGTGAAGTCCGATGGCTCGGGTGTGGATCTGGCCAACGTGAAGATGAGCATGAACCCGTTCGACGAGATCGCCGTGGAAGAGGCGGTGCGTCTGAAGGAAGCGGGCGTGGCCACCGAAGTGATCGCCGTGTCGTGCGGCGCAACGCAATGCCAGGAGACGCTGCGCACTGCCATGGCCATCGGCGCCGACCGCGGCATTCTGGTGGAGAGCAACGAGGACCTGCAGCCGCTGGCCGTCGCCAAGCTGCTCAAGGCCCTGATCGACAAGGAACAGCCCCAACTGGTCATCCTCGGCAAGCAGGCCATCGATGACGACTCCAACCAGACCGGTCAGATGGTTGCCGCGCTGGCGAACCTGCCCCAGGCCACCTTCGCCTCGAAGGTCGTGGTCGCGGACGGCAAGGCTTCGGTGACCCGCGAAGTCGACGGCGGCCTCGAAACCCTGTCGGTGACCCTGCCGGCCGTCGTGACGACCGACCTGCGCCTGAACGAGCCGCGCTACGTCACGCTGCCCAACATCATGAAGGCCAAGAAGAAGCCGCTCGAAACCGTGAAGCCGGAAGACCTCGGCGTCGACGTGGCCCCGCGCCTGTCGACCGTCAAGGTGGTCGAGCCCGCCAAGCGCAGCGCTGGCGTGATGGTGCCGGACGTCGCGACGCTGGTGCAAAAGCTGAAGAACGAAGCCAAGGTCATCTGAGCGGCCAGGAGATAGAACATGACTGCACTCGTCATTGCTGAACACGACAATCAATCGATCAAGGCCGCCACGCTCAATACCGTGACGGCCGCCGCCCAGACCGGCGGCGATGTCCACGTACTGGTGGCCGGCTCCAATGCCGCTGCCGCTGCCGCCGCCGCCGCGAAGATCGCCGGCGTCTCCAAGGTGCTGCTGGCCGACGCGCCGCATTTCGCCGACGGCCTGGCCGAGAACGTGGCGGAGCAGGTGCTGGCCGTCGCCAGCGACTACAGCCACATCCTGGCCCCCGCCACCGCCTACGGCAAGAACATCCTGCCGCGCGTGGCCGCCAAGCTCGACGTGGCCCAGCTGTCCGACATCACCCGCGTCGACGGCCCCGATACCTTCGAGCGTCCGATCTACGCCGGCAACGCGATCGCCATCGTCAAGTCGTCCGACAAGGTCAAGGTCATCACCGTGCGTGGCACGGCGTTCGACCCGGCCGCCAGCGAAGGCGGCTCCGCCTCGGTCGACAACGTGCCGGCCGCCGCCGACGCGGGCGTTTCGCAGTTTGTGTCGCGCGAAGTCACCAAGAGCGATCGTCCCGAACTGACCGCCGCCAAGATCATCGTCTCCGGTGGCCGCGGCGTGGGCTCGGGGGACAACTACACCAAGGTGCTGACGCCGCTGGCCGACAAGCTGGGCGCCGCGCTGGGCGCCTCGCGCGCGGCGGTGGACGCGGGCTTCGTGCCTAACGACTATCAGGTCGGCCAGACCGGCAAGATCGTCGCGCCGCAGCTCTATATCGCCGTCGGCATCTCCGGCGCGATCCAGCATCTGGCCGGCATGAAGGACTCCAAGGTGATCGTGGCGATCAACAAGGATGCCGAAGCGCCGATCTTCTCGGTGGCCGACTACGGCCTGGTCGGGGACCTGAACACGGTCGTGCCGGAACTGGTCGCGGCGCTGGGCTGACAGGCCCGGGGCACCGCCCGGCAAGGGGCGGTGCGGACAGCATTGCAAGCCGTTCCGGGCGCCGCCCGCGAACGGCTTTTTCATACCTACAACGGAGACTTCGATGACCTACCGTGCCCCGCTCAAGGAAATGCTGTTCGTGATGAACGAGCTTGCGGGTCTTGATGCCGTCAGCCGCCTGCCCGGGTTCGAAGATGCGACGCCCGACACCGCGCAGGCCGTGCTGGAAGAGGCGGCCCGCTTCAACGAAGAGGTGGTGGCGCCGCTGAACCGGGCCGGCGACATCGAGCCGAGCGCGTGGCACGACGGCGAGGTCCGCACGACGGCCGGATTCCGGGACGCCTTCCGCCAGTTCGGCGAAGGCGGCTGGCAGGGCGTGCTGCATCCGCAGGAGTTCGGCGGGCAGGGGCTGCCCAAGCTGATCGCAACCGCTTGCAACGAAATGCTGAACTCGGCCAACCTGTCGTTCGCGCTGTGTCCGCTGCTGACCGATGGCGCGATCGAGGCCCTGCTCACGGCCGGCACCGAAACGCAGCGGGCGACGTTCCTGCCCAAACTGATTTCGGGCGAGTGGACCGGCACCATGAACCTCACCGAGCCGCAGGCCGGCTCGGATCTGGCCGCGGTGCGCACGCGCGCCGAGCCGCAGGGCGACGGCACCTACAAGCTGTCCGGCACCAAGATCTTCATCACCTATGGCGAGCACGACATGGCGGACAACATCGTCCACCTCGTGCTGGCCCGCACCCCGAATGCGCCCGAGGGCGTCAAGGGCATCTCGCTGTTCATTGTCCCGAAGTTCCTGGTGAACGACGACGGCTCGCTCGGCGCTCGCAACGACGTGCATTGCGTCTCGATCGAACACAAGCTCGGCATCAAGGCCAGCCCGACGGCGGTGCTGCAGTTCGGCGACCACGGCGGCGCCATCGGCACGCTGGTCGGCGAGGAGAACCGAGGTCTGGAGTACATGTTCATCATGATGAACGCCGCGCGCTTCTCGGTCGGCATGCAGGGGATCGCGGTGTCCGAGCGCGCCTACCAGCAGGCGGTGGCGTTCGCCCGGGAGCGCGTGCAGAGCCGGCCGGTGGACGGCTCGGCGCGCCAGGCCGTAACGATCATCCACCATCCCGACGTGAAGCGGATGCTGATGACGATGCGTGCGCTCACCGAAGGCGGGCGGGCGGTGGCCTATGTGGCCGCGGCCGAGAGCGATACGGCGCACCAGCATCCCGACGAAGCGGTGCGCAAGGAAAGCCAGGCGGTGTACGAATTCCTGGTGCCCATCGTCAAGGGGTGGAGCACGGAACTGTCCATCGACGTGACGAGCCTGGGCGTGCAGGTGCACGGTGGCATGGGCTTTATCGAGGAAACGGGCGCCGCGCAGCACTACCGCGATGCGCGCATCCTGCCGATCTACGAGGGCACCACGGCCATCCAGGCCAACGACCTGGTCGGCCGCAAGACCGTGCGCGACGGCGGCGCGGTGGCGCGCGCGCTGTGCGCCCGCATCGCGGAAACGGAGGCGCGGCTGGGCGACCACGGCGGCGCCGCGTTCGGCGCGATGCGCCGGCAGCTGGCCAAGGCTCGGGAAGCGCTGGTGGAGGCGATCGACTTTATCGTCGCCAATGGAAAATCCGATCCGAACGCGGCCTACGCGGGCAGCGTGCCGTATCTGAAACTGTGCGGCATCGTGTTCAGCGGCTGGCAAATGGGCCGCGCGATGCTGGCGGCCGATGCGGGCATGGCGGACGATCCGGCATTCTGCGCCGCCAAGATCGCGACCGGCCACTTCTTCGCCGAACACATCCTGTCCCAGGCCGGCGGCCTGCGCGACGCGATCGTGGCCGGCGGCGCGGCGACCGTTGCCTTGTCGGAGGCACAGTTCTGACCGGCTGAGCGGGCACCAAAAAAGAAGACGGCCCCGAGGGGCCGTCTTTTCGTTTCAGTGCCGTTGCGTTGAGTCGCCGCCAGCATCACGCCGTGGCCGGCCGCGGCATCGGGTGCCGCTGCGTCTGCCGCTGGTAGCGCGCCACCGACAGGTCGTCCGCGCGGATCGCGGGCGAGGTGCCCGAGACCAGGTCCGACAGCAGCTTGCCGGACCCGCACGCCATGGTCCACCCCAGCGTGCCGTGTCCGGTGTTCAGCCACAGTCCTTTTACCGGGGTCGGGCCGACGATGGGCGTGCCGTCGGGTGTCATCGGGCGCAGGCCGGTCCAGAACGTGGCGCGGCTGACATCGCCGGCACCCGGGAACAGGTCGGTGACGACGTGCTCCAGCGTCTTGCGCTTGGCCGGATCGAGCGTCTTGTCGTAGCCCACGATCTGCGCCATGCCGCCGACGCGGATGCGGTCGTCGAAGCGCGTAATCGCCACCTTGTAGGTCTCGTCAAGAACCGTCGACACCGGGCTGCGCGCGGCGTCGGTCATCGGCACCGTGATCGAGAAGCCCTTGAGCGGATAGACCGGGATGCGCAGGAAGTTCTGCACGAAGGGCGTGGACCAGCTGCCCAGCGCCACCACCACCAGATCGGCGAAGGTCGGCTCGCCGGCGATCACCGCGCCGGTCACCGCATCGCCCTGGGTCAGGAGGCTGTCGATGGAGCGGCCTTGGACGAATTTCACGCCAAGGCCCTCGGCCATCGCGGCAAGCCGCTGCGTGAACAGCTGGCAATCGCCGGTCTCGTCGTTGGGCAGGCGCAGGCCGCCGGTCAGCTTGTCGCCGGCCGCGGCCAGCGCCGGTTCGCTGAGGGCGAGTTCCTCGCGCGACAGCAGCTCGTACGGCACGCCGGCCTCTTCCAGCACGGCGATGTCCTTGGCCGCGTCTTCGAGCTGCGCCTCGGTGCGGAACACCTGCAAGGTGCCCCGCTGGCGGCCCTCGTAGGCGATGCCGGTATCGGCCCGCAGCGCGCGGATGCAGTCGCGGCTGTACTCGGCCAGGCGCACCATGCGCTCCTTGTTGGTGGCATAGCTGCGCGCGTTGCAGTTCATCAGCATCTGCCACATCCACTGCAACTGGAACAGGCTGCCGTCCGGCCGGATCGACAGCGGCGCATGCTGCTGGAACATCCACTTGATGGCCTTCAGCGGCACACCCGGCGCCGCCCAGGGCGATGCATATCCCGGCGATATCTGCCCGGCGTTGGCGAAGCTGGTGCCCAGCGCGGGCGCGGCTTCGCGATCCACGACGGTGACGTCGTGGCCTGCCTTGGCCAGATACCAGGCGCTGGTCACGCCAATGACGCCGCTACCGAGAACTAGAACACGCATCTTTCGGAACTCCGACCGGAATGTCAGGTGGGTATAGGATTTCCGTCTATGTTATTGGAACTCATCCAGTCATAATTCACGAATAATTCACGGAAACAGTAAATAGTCATGCGAACGACCCGACTGCCGCAGCGCGGCCTGGATCGGCTGGACCGCAGGATCCTGACGCTGCTGCAAGGCGACGGCAGGATGTCGATGAAGGACCTGGCCGAGGCGGTCGGGCTGACCATCACGCCGTGCATCGAGCGCGTCAAGCGCCTGGAGCGCGACGGCATCATCATGGGCTACTACGCCCGCCTCAACCCGGCGCTGTTGGGCAGCGGGCTGCTGGTGTTCGTCGAGATCTCGCTGAACAACAAGGCCGGCAACATGTTCGAGCAGTTCCGCCGGGAGGTGCTGCGGATTCCCGAGGTGCTCGAATGCCATCTGGTGTCGGGCGACTTCGACTACCTGCTCAAGGCCCGCATCCGGGAGATCGGCGAGTACCGGCGGCTGCTCGGCGATATCCTGCTCCAGTTGCCCGGCGCGGCCCAGTCGAAGAGCTATGTGGTGATGGAGGAGATCAAGGAGACGCTGGCCATCTCGGTGGACGAGCGGGGCCAGGCGGGCTGAGGCCGGCGCGGCCGGCGCCGCGCGGGACGGAACGCCATCGCGGCCCGCTCAGGCCTTGCGCGGATACATCTGCTTGATCGATGTCGATACCGCTTCCAGCGCCCTGACGATGGGCGCGACGAATTCGCCCGAGCGCGTCATCGAATTGCTGGACTCGCTCTTCCAGTTCAGCACAAAGCAGAAGGTTACCGGCACATCCCGTACGCGCATCTGACCCGCCACGCAGATGCAGTGAAAGCCGGCCCAGTCGATGCTCCCGCCCTTGCCGTACGCGACCGTGTCGTCCGGCACGATCACCGGCATGGCGTTGGCCATGGCCGAAATCCGCTTGAATTCCTTCAGTGTGGCGGGCTTGGCGAAGAACTTGCCGCTGAGCGCCTGCTGGTACCAGCTCACCATATCGTTCGGCGAACTGAGCATGGCCACGTCCGGATTGATGACGGTCGAGCGGGCGGTGTAGCCCAGGCCGTCGATGTTCTGGGTGCCGGCCCAGCCGATGTCCACTCCCAGTGGCGCTCCGGCCAGATACGAGAACTCCATGCGGGTGGAGTCGGGGATCTGCGTCTGCGCCAGGCCCGCCTCGGCGATCAACGCGCGCACCCGGGCCGGTTCCGCCTGCGCGATGGCGATATCGGTCGCGGTGTTGTCGCTGTGGGCGATCATCGCCTCCAGCACATTGCGATAGTGCGTGGTGCCGGTCAGTCCTTCGAATACGCCGCCGCCGGGCGAGCGGCGCAGATCGCTCACTTCCACGGTACTGTCCCCGGTAATGCCGTTGCGCGACACTTCGCTGTCCCGCAGGAATTGCCCGAGGATGAAGGTCTTGATGGCGCTCCCCACGAACAGCTGCCGTTCCGGGAAATAGCTCGCGGCCCACGGGCTGTCCGGTACGTCCGCGCGGACCAGTGCGCCGGTCATGTCCGGTTCCAGCCGGGCGAAATCGTGGATCGCGTTCTGCAGCTCCACCGGGGCGGTCTGCGCCATCGATGAATCGCTGCAGGCAGCCAGGGCCGGGGCCACGACGGCCGCGCTGGCGGCGCGCAGGAGTTGGCGCCGACCCATCGGGGTGTGGAGTGCGCGGTCGAAGAGCTTCATGGGTGGATGTCCTTGTCAGGTTGCGCAGTTCCCATGCCTGTTCCCCGTATGGGCCCGGCATGTCGCAGGGTCGCGGGCTCGACCTTAGCAAAACGAGGGTGTGCCCAATAGCCTGCTGAATAGCAGGCTATGTCCACGCCTGGTCTCCCGCCAGCATTGTTCCCGTATCAGGGTGAGAGACGGCAATGCATGCGCGCATGCGCGGCGTGCCGGCGATCAGGGGAGCGTGCGCGCGAACGGAGGCGCCATGGTGGCTCGGATCTGTCCCATGCCTTCCGCAACGCGGGAGGAACAAGAGGGGGAGCGGCCGGCGTGGCGCCGATTCCGCGCCAATTTGCGGTTGGCGAGCGGGGTTTGCCACCGTTGCGGCGCTGTGGCAATGTGTCGGCGTCTGTTTTGGAGACTTCCAAACTCGCGCCGGGACACGAAATGACCAAGTCCGCTACCGAAGAGGCCATCGTCCGCTTTGCCGACAGCGTGCCGGATGCCGTCTTTCTCGTGAACGAGGTTGGGAAGATCCAGTACATCAACAGGGCATGCGTCGACACGCTGGGATTTCCGCGCGGCGATATCGTCGACCAGGCGATCATGGATCTGGTGGTGCCGGCCGACCGGCAACGCACGCGCGCCGAAGCAGCCAAGGTGCTGGCCGGCGCGAGCCGCGTGGGTTTCGAGAACCGCTATCGACACAAGGACGGGAGCGACGTCCATTTTTCGTGGTCCGCGTCATGGCTCGAGCCCCAGCGGTTGCGCATCGGCGTGGCGCGCAACACCACCGCGCTGCACGCCAGGCCGATTGCGGGCGGCGAACTCCTGCCGCCGCTTGAATTGCTGTGGTGCCTGGCACCGTATGAGCGCCGGGTATTGCAGTTGCTGCTGACGGAAGCCAGCGAGAAACAGATTGCGCAACGGCTGGAGCTGGCGGTCTCGACCACGCATTCCTATGCGACCGGCATCTACCGCAAGCTGGGCGTCAAAGGCCGCCTCGGCCTGATGAGCCTGTGCATCGGCCTGCTGGCCAGGCGCTAGCGGCGCACCGCGGGCGGCCGTGGCGTCTTTCCTGTGGCTACGCGCCAGGACCTTTCGTGCGACGGCCTATCGCCCGCAGTTCGGCGAACCGATGGGCCTGCGGGTGCTGCTCGACCGCGGGGTGGTCGATAGGCGCGGCGACGTGATGGCTGCGGGAGGGCATGGCGGTCGCTAGAACAGCACGCCTTGCCCACTGTCCTCCCCGGGGCGCCGGAACAGATCCGTGCGCAGCGGCGGCCGTTCCGCGTTGAGCCCGAATTTCTGGCAAGCGAGCCGGAAGCGCTGGCTGATCAGTTCGGCGAAGATGCCGGTCCCGCGCATGCGGGTGCCGAATTGCGCGTCGTAGAGTTTGCCGTCACGCATGTTCTCGATCACGCTCAACACGTGCTTCTTGCGGCCCGGGTAGTGTTGCTCCAGCCATTCCGCGAAAATGTCGCGTACCTCCAGTGGCAGCCGCAGCAGCACGTAGGCCGCCGAAGACGCTCCGGCCTGCGACGCCGCTTTCAGAATGTTCTCGAGTTCGTAGTCGGTCAGCGCGGGGATGACGGGGGCAAAGATCACCCCCGTGGGAATGCCCGCATCCGCCAGCTTCCGGATGGCTTCGAGCCGCCGCGTGGGCGTGCTGGCCCGGGGTTCCATATTCCGCGCGATGTCGGCATCCAGCGTTGTCACCGACATGAACACCCGCGCGAGCCCTTTGGCCGCCATCCTTTCGAGGATGTCGATATCCCGGGTCACCAGCGCGGACTTGGTGGTGATCGCCACCGGATGCTGGAAGCGCTCCAGCGTGGCCAGTATCTCCCTGGTGATGCAAAGCTTGCGTTCGACGGGCTGGTACGGGTCGGTATTGGTGCCGATCGCAATGACGCTGGGCACATACGACTTTCTTCCCAGCTCCCGCGCGAGCAGCTGCGCGGCGTTGGGCTTGGCGAACAGCCTCGTTTCGAAGTCGAGCCCGGGAGAGAGGCCGAGATAGGCATGCGTGGGCCGCGCGAAGCAGTAGGAGCAGCCATGTTCGCAACCGCGGTACGCGTTGATCGATTGGTCGAAGGGAACATCGGGCGACTGATTGCGGGTGATGATCGTCCGCGCGTCTTCCAGCACCAGCGTAGTCTTCGGTGCGGCGCGGGCGCCATGGAGCTCCTCGAGTTCTGACAACGCCCCGTCGTCGGCTTCGCGCGACCAGGCCTCGAAACGGGACTCCGAACTGGTCAGGGCGCCTCTGCCCTTGTGAAACTTGGGAATTAGTGACGACATCTTTGCCTGTCCGGGAATGGCTGCTGGTACTGTATGAATGTACAGTGTCGACGGCCTGTTCCGCCAGTCCCAAAGCTTGGTCGCTCGCGCCCCGGTATCCATAATGCGGATTGGAGCCGCGTCCGCGGCCGTCCCATGGAGAGCCTATGCGGCATGGCACGCGCGCAAACCACCTCGCCACGTTCAATCCTTTTGCCGCCTGGGGTCAGGCGGCCGACGCGGCGTGGGCGGTCGCCCCCTATCCGTTTTCGCTGCTGAGCAGACGGCAGCAGTTCGAGCAGTATTACCAGTGGTTTCAGAAGGGCATGGAGGCGCTGGGCGTGCCGGGCTTCGATATCCACGGCGTCGCGGTGGAAGGAAAGTCGGTCGCGGTGGAACAGACCGTCGCCATCGACACGCCGTTCTGCAAGCTGCTCGCCTTCCGGCGCGATCCGGCCGTCGTCGGCGCCGACAGCCCGCGTGTACTGCTGTGCGCGCCGCTGGCGGGCCACCGCGCCGTACTGCTGCGCGACACCGTGCTGGCTCTGCTGCAGCACACCGACGTCTATCTCACCGACTGGATGGATGCCCGGGACGTCCCGGTGTCGGCCGGCCGGTTTGGCCTCGACGACTTCGTGCTGCTGCTGGAGCGCTTCATGCGCGAGCTTGGCGCCGCCAGGCTCGATGTCATTGCCGTTTGCCAGGCCACCGTGCCGGCCCTGGCGGCGGTTTCGCGATTGGCGAACGCCGGCGAGGAGGAGGCACGCAGCCTCACGCTGGTCGGCGGCCCCGTCGACGCACGGCTGTCGCCAACCGCTTTGAACCGCATGGCGGTCAGCATGTGGCTGCCGTGGCTGGACGCCAGCGCCATCGGTACCGTGCCGGCCGGCTATGCGGGCGCGGGGCGCAGGGTGTATCCCGGTTTCCTGCAATATCCGTCACTGGTCGCCGCGCATCCGGACCGGCAGTTCAAGCTGATGGCCGACTACCTGTATCGCCGCCCCCGATGCGATGCAGAGACCGCGCGCGGCATCGACCGCGCGGTGGCGGAATATGGCGCGGTGCTCGACATGCCGGCCGAATTCTTTCTCGACACGCTCCGCGTGGTGTTCCAGCAGATGCTGCCGGCGAGGGGCACGTGGTCGGTCGCCGGTCAGGCCGTGCGGCCGGAATGCCTGCGCCGCACCGCGCTGCTGACGATCGAAGGACAACTCGACGATATTTCCGGGGCGGGGCAGACCCACGCCGCGCACGGGCTTTGCACCGGCCTGCCGCTGGCGCGCAGACGGCGCGTGACGGTGCCGGGGTGCGATCACTACGGGTTGTTCAGCGGCGATCCGTGGCGGAACAAGGTCCATCCTGTCGTACGAGGCTGGATGGCCGCCACGGAGCCGCAGGCATAGTATGGGATGCGGCGCGGCTCAGCCGCGCGGTGTGGACATGGTGCCGGCGCCGCGATCCGCGGCCGCCGGGGTTGCATACATCGGCCGCGGTATCTTCCGGTCGTCCTTCGCCGTGCCGGCTTCGTTGTCGTCCTCGATCATCGTTCGCGCCAATCTCAGCGCGGCGCTTGCTTCGTCGCGCGACAGTCCGGACGAAAGGACCATCCGCACCGTGAGGGCCGCGAGCCGGCCCACCTCGTAGCTTGGGGTATTCATCTCCACTCCTGGCAGTGACCGCATGGCCCGCCGCCGCCTTGCCGCGCGCGGGCAGTGACAACAGTATGGTCCACAGTCGGCCCAGTGGGATGACGTGTGTCAAATAAGCGCGGGCTTGCCGAACCGGAACTGCAGGCCGGGTGCGGCGGCCTTCACTGCGACAGTTCGCGCGCCGCTTCGACCTGCGATTCGAAGAAGGTCTGAAAGCTGATCGCCAGGCCCGCCATCAGCAGGCCCGTGCCGATCAGCAGCGACAGAATCACCAGGATGACCACCGGCCAGCCCGACCGCGTCGGCCGGCCCTGCGGATTGAAGCGGGCATCCCATTTGTCGTCCGGCCGCAGGCCATAGACGATCGCGGCAAGAAAGGCGCTGATCAGCGAGGTGCCGCCTGCTACGGCGAACGTCCAGTTCAATGCCGGAGCGCCGGCGCCGACCACCATCGAGGCGATGCCAATCGCGCCGGCGAGCGTGGCGAGCAGATGGAGCCACGCGTACTTGTCGCCCGCGCCGCCAAGATAGAAGCGATGCGCGCCCAGCGAGCCGAACAGAAAAGCCAGGGCCACCGTCAGCAATTTCGATTTGCGGCCAGACGCGGCTGGGCGGGCAGGGCGAGCGGGGGCGGAGGCGGTAGCGGACATGTGCGGTAGCAATGAAAAACGCCGGCAAGGCGCCGGCGATGGGTGTGAAACCGTGGAAAGCGGCGGGCACGCGAGCGTATGGCCCGCGACGCCGCCATTGTACGCCGTCACCCATGAGCGACGGGCCGCTTGCGAGACATGGGCTGCCCGTGCAAGGACCGGTGGCGGTTCGTGTATCGGACCGTCAGGCCGTGCCCGCAGCCAGGGCGCTGGTGCAAAACGCGCAATGTCTTGCAGCAACGTCCGGAATGCGTCATCGGGGCGCGGTGGAGAACAGGCTGAACAGGGATTTGGCGTGTTCGCCGGCGGTGGTTTCGCCGTAAAGCACCATGGACAGCAGCGCCATGAACAGCACGGCCAGCGTCAGTTGACCGGCGTGACGGGCCAGATCGGAAAATAGGGAGAACATAAGGACCTCGTTGGTTGGGGAACGGAGGCCGCGCCCGTCGCCGGGGCAATACAGAAGGTGCCGGGGAGAGGCATGTCAGTACGCGTCTGCCGTCTGCGCACGACGGCACGCTGCTGATCACCGGTCAGCGCCGGGCGGCAGCCAGTATGGTCCGGCGAACCGGAGCCACGACTTTTCGACTCCTGACCAATTGGGCAAGTTCCGGCACGTCTCCCGCCGAGCGGGCGCCCGGATCAGCGTACGCCTTCGCGTTCCCGCGCCTGCCAGCCGGGGCCGGCGTGGCTCTGGCGCGCCTCGGGGCGGGCATTGTCGGCCTGGTTGTCGCGTTCGGCCGGCCTGCCCCGTTCATCGTTGCGCAGTGGCTGGGAAGGGACGCCGCGGCCGCTGAGCCGATCGTCGGCGCGGGCGCGGGCTTCCATGCGCTCTATCTGAGCGCGGACATGGTCCGCGCTCTGCGTTCGCATGACGATGGGTTTGATATCGCTTTCCGACAGGCGCTCGGTGGCCGGCATGACGCCGCCGGCGTTGCCTTGTTTCCAGAGGGCGACTTGTGCGTGGCTGCCGGCCGTCAGGACCAGCAGCGACGCGGCCAGCAGTACGCCAGCCACCATGTCGCGCAGGGGAGAGCGGAAAAGCATGCGGAATCCAGGTCCTGTCGCGTGTTGTTCGTTGTGGCGATTTCGACCATGGTACTTACCGCTATTTGGGGAGCCTATGCCAATCCCGTTACCGGTGTAACGGATTGTTTCGCCCGCCGGCGTGGCCCTGGCGCACCGTCAACGGGCCTCGGGCACGGCCCGGTCACGGGGCGTAGCGGATGCGATAGACGGCGCCGGCAAGGTCGTCGCTGACCAGCAGCGAGCCGTCCGGCGCGACCTCCACGTCTGCCGGCCGGCCCCACGGTCCGCCACTGCCAAGCCAGCCCTGCGCGAACACTTCCTGCCGCACCGCCTTGCCGGCGTCGTCCAGCACCACGCGCTTGACGCGATAGCCCACGCGCTCGCTGCGGTTCCAGCTGCCATGCTCGGCGATGAAAACGTTGTTGCGGAATTCCGCCGGAAACTGCTTGCCGGTGTAGAAGCGCATGCCCAGCGCGGCCACATGCGCGCCCAGCTTGGCCACGGGCGGCTCGAATCCGTTGCAGCCCCGACCCTTGCCGAACTCGGGGTCGACGACGCTGCCGGCGTGGCAGTACGGGTAGCCGAAATGCAGGCCGGCCCGCGGCGCGCGGTTCAGTTCGTCATCCGGCTGGTCGTCGCCCATCCAGTCGCGGCCGTTGTCGGTGAACCAGAGCTCGCGGGTGGCGGGATGCCAGTCGAAGCCCACGGTGTTGCGTACGCCCTTGGCGACGACCTGCAAGTCGGAGCCGTCCGGCTTCATCTTCATCAGGTTGGCATAGCGGTTCTCGTCGCGCTGGCAGATGTTGCAGGGCGCGCCGACCGGAACATAGAGGTAACCGTCGGGGCCGAAGGCGATGAACTTCCAGCCGTGAGGCGTCTCCGTGGGGAAGCGGTCACTTACCACCACCGGCTTGGGCGGGTTCTCCAGCCGGGCCTCCACATCGTCTATCCGCACGATCCGGGACATCGAGGAGGCATACAATGCGCCGTCGCGGAACGCGACACCCACCGGCTGGGACAGGCCCGTGGCCACCTTGTGCACCTTAGGCTGTTTCCCCAGCGGTTCCGTGACGGCGTAGACCGCGCCCGCGGCGCGGCTTCCGACGAAGAGCGTGCCGCCCGGCGAGATCGTCATGCCGCGTGCGTCCGGCACCTTGTCCGTCACCAGTTCGATGCGGAATCCAGGCGGCAGCTTGAGCTGCTCGAGCGCGATCTGTGCGTTGGCGGGGCTGGCCAAAGCGAGCCAGACGCTCAGTGCAAGCAGGGCCTGGACGATAGAAAAGCGGCGATGGTGACGCACGGTTTCTTCTCCATTGGGGTTTTCGCCACGATGCCCGCGGCGTCACGACGCGTCAACCACCCTAAGTGTTTGTTTGGGCTCGGGTATTGGGCTATACTCTCGCGTTTCGTGTTCGAACACCAAGTTTTCTGAGGAATCAATCCCATGGTCGTAATCCGTCTGGCTCGTGGTGGCAGCAAGAAGCGCCCGTTCTTCAATATCGTTGCAGCCGATTCGCGTAACCGTCGCGATGGCCGTTTCATCGAGCGTATTGGCTTCTACAACCCGCTCGCTTCGGAATCCGAAGAAGGCCTGCGCCTGGCGCAAGACCGCCTGACCTACTGGCAAGGCGTTGGCGCGCAGCTGTCGCCGACCGTGGCTCGCCTGGTCAAGCAAGGCGCCGCCAAGGCCGCCGCCTGATTGGCATCCCCACTGGCAGCGGCGCGATGTGGCCGATGCCGGTTGAAGTGCGATAGCGCTACGTGAGCGAAAAGCCGAGCGACAAGCCGGGTGCCGTGAACAGGCGGCCATTGAATGTGCCGCCCGCGTCCACGCGCGCCACGCCGAAGCAGGTCGCGAAGTTTCCGGCGGCCGTTGTCTGCACGGAGGGCCTGCCCGACGATTTGGTCGAGGTGGGCTATGTCGGCGCGGCTTATGGCATTCGCGGGTGGATCAAGGTCCAGCCGCATGCCGACGACGCGGGCGGGCTGCTGAATGCGGGCCGCTGGTGGCTGTTGATGCCCCCGCGCACCGGCGTGCAGGCTGCCGGATCCGGGCAGCCCGAGGCGCTGAGCGTGAAGATCGCCCAGTCGCGCGAGCATAGCGGCACGGTGGTGGCGCAGGCGGTGGGCATATCGGACCGCAATCTGGCCGAGGCACTGAAGGGCCGCCGCGTCTGGATCCGGCGCGCGGACTTCCCGGCGCCCGCCGACAACGAGTTTTACTGGGTCGATCTGATCGGCTGCGCCGTGTTCAACGAACAGGGCGAGAGCCTCGGCGAAGTGTCCGGGCTGATCGACAACGGCGCGCACCAGGTATTGCAGGTGGCCTACGTGCAGCCGGATGGCAAGGCCGACGAGCGGCTGATCCCCTTCGTCGACGCGTATCTGCGCACCGTGGACACCGCGGGCAAGAAGATCGTGGTGGACTGGGGGCTGGACTACTGAGGCCGTGGAGAAGGGGAAGCGGATGCAGTTCGATGTAATCACGCTGTTTCCCGAGATGTTTCGCGCCCTGACCGACTGGGGTATCACCAGCCGGGCGGCCAAGCAGCAGCGCTATCAGTTGCGTACCTGGAATCCGCGAGATTTCACCACCGACAATTACCGGACCATCGACGATCGCCCCTACGGCGGCGGCCCTGGCATGGTGATGTTGGCGAGGCCGCTGGAAGACGCGCTGGACGCGGCTTGCGCGGCCCAGGCCGAAGCCGGGGCTGCGCCGTCGCACGTGGTGTTGATGTCGCCGCAGGGCGCGCCGCTCACGCATGCCAAGGCGGTGGAGCTGGCGCGCAAGCCGAGTCTGGTGCTGCTGTGCGGCCGGTATGAGGCGATCGACCAGCGGCTGATCGACCGCCGTGTCGACGAGGAAATCAGCCTCGGCGATTTCGTGCTGTCGGGCGGCGAGCTGCCCGCGATGGCGGTGATCGATGCCGTGGTGCGGCTGTTGCCGGGCGTGCTGGGCGATGCCCAGTCCGCGGTGCAGGACAGCTTCGTCAATGGCCTGCTGGACTGTCCGCACTACACGCGGCCGGAAGAATACGAAGGCGTACGGGTCCCCGACATCCTGCTCGGTGGCCATCATGCCGAGATTGAAAAATGGCGGCGCCAGCAGGCGCTCGTCAACACTGCCAAGAAGCGGCCCGATCTGATCGTGGCGGCGCGCAGTCAAGGTTTGCTATCTCGTGCCGACGAGAAATTCTTGTCGGAATGGTTGGCGAAAGAAGGGCGGGAGTTCGCTCCCGCCGGTTGAAACCCCATCCTCTGCCGGGGCCAGGAAGACCTGGGCACACAACGCCGGCATGATGGTCAAGGAGAAAACGATGAACATCATCGAGCAGATCGAGAAGGAAGAGATCGCGCGTCTGACCGCGAACAAGACCATCCCCGCATTCGCACCCGGCGACACCGTGATCGTCAGCGTGAATGTGGTCGAAGGTAACCGCAAGCGCGTCCAGGCGTACGAAGGTGTCGTGATCGCCAAGCGCAATCGCGGCCTGAACTCGTCCTTCATCGTGCGCAAGATCTCGTCGGGTGAAGGCGTGGAGCGTACGTTCCAGCTGTACTCGCCGCTGATCGCCGGCATCGAAGTGAAGCGCCGTGGCGACGTGCGCCGCGCCAAGCTGTACTACCTGCGTCAGCGTTCGGGCAAGTCCGCGCGGATCAAGGAAAAGCTGGCGTACAAGGCCGCGCCTGCCAAGGCCGCCGCGGCGGAGTAAGCCAAGGCTGGATGACCGGTTCGCCGGTCGTCGCTGCGCAAAAAGGGCACCTTCGGGTGCCCTTTTTGCTTGATGCGGCCAGACCGTATGCGCCGGCTTGTCTATCGGGCTTCTGTCATACTTTGCCGTTATGCGTCCCGTCTTCGACCCCGAATCACTTCCCGTTCTCTCCGTCGACTCGCAGCGGCCGCCACTGGGCGAACCGCGGCTGCAGCCGGACTTCATCCGCCATCGCTTCCGCTCGCCCCCGGCCTGGGCGCCCGAGCTGACGGACGAATCGAAGCTGTACGACCGCAGCATGGCGTTGCGCGACGCGGCGGTGCTGATTCCGCTCGTCGAACGCGAGGACGGGCTGACTGTGCTGCTCACGCAGCGCAACGCCAACCTGACGGCCCACGCCGGCCAGATCAGCTTTCCGGGCGGGCGGTGGGAGGAGACGGACGCGAACCGCGTCGAGACGGCCTTGCGGGAAACGGAGGAGGAGGTCGGCCTGCACCGCAGCTTTATCGAGGTGCTGGGCGCGTTGCCGGACTACATCACCGGGACGGGCTTTCACGTCAGCCCCGTGGTGGCGCTGGTGCGCGATGGCTTCGTGCTGCGGCCCGATGTGCGGGAAGTGGCCGATGTGTTCGAGGTGCCACTGGCCTTCCTGATGGACCCGTCGCGGCACGAGCGGCGCCTGTTCCGCTGGATCGACGGCGAGCGGCTGTTCTACGCCATGCCGTTCCCGCGCGAGGACGGCGGGCATCGCTTTATCTGGGGCGCCACCGCCGGCATGCTGCGCAACCTGTATCACCTGCTGGCGGCCTGACCGGCTGCCAGCGCGCAGTCAGGCTGCCGTGGCCTGCTGCCCCGCGTGGCAGTGCGGGCAGCTCTTGCCCACCACGTATTCGGGACGCTGCTGTTCCTCCGGCGTGACCACCGCACGGCAGGCGAAGCACTGCTTGGGCCCCGCCGGCAGCAGTTCGGGATTCAGCGCCGTACGGTAGTCGAAGACGAAGCAGTCGCCGCGGTAGTGGCTGCCGCCCACTTCCTCGAAGTACTTCAGGATGCCGCCCTCGAGCTGGTACACGTTCTCGATGCCGGCCTGGTGCATATGGATGGCGGCCTTTTCGCAGCGGATGCCGCCAGTGCAGAACGACACCACGGTCTTGCCTTCGAACTCTGCGCGGCGCGCCGCCACCGCGGGCGGGAAATCGCTGAACTTGGCGATGTCGTAGTCCACCGCCTGCTCGAACGTGCCGACCGCGACCTCGAAGGCATTGCGCGTGTCCAGCATCACCACCGGCCGGCCCTCGTCGTCGTGCCCTTGGTCCAGCCACCGCTTCAGGTCCACGGGCCGCACCGACGGCGCGCGTCCTTCCTCGGGCCGGATCAGCGGCATCTTCATCGTGATGATTTCCTTCTTCTGGCGCACCAGCATGCGCTTGAAGGGCTGCGTGTCCGACAGGCTTTCCTTTGGCTCGATGGCGGCAAAACGCGGATCGTCGCGCAGCCACGCGACGAAGCCGTCGATGGCCTCGCGCGTGCCGGCGAGGAACAGATTGATCCCTTCGGGGGCCAGCAGGATCGTGCCCTTCAGACCCAGCGCCTCGCACCGCGTGCGCATCGCGGGTCGCAGGGTTTCGATATCGTCGAGCGTGACGAAGAGATAGGCGGAAATATTGACGATCTGCATGTGCCGCGAGCCTGGCCTGCGCGGTGAAGCGCGCAGTAACTGCCTGATTGGAAAGGCGAAATTATAGCCGTTTCGGGCCGCGATCCGGGCCTTGCCGGCGGCTCTTTCGGCGTATCGCGCGCGGGCGCCACACACATGCGGTTACGGAAAGGAGGCCGCTCGCTGCGGTGTGAGCCGTTACAATGGCGGCCATGTCTTCGCCCCGCTTCGTACACCTCCGCCTCCACTCCGAATACTCCATCGTCGACGGCATCGTGCGCCTGGACGATGCCGTTTCGGCCGCCGCCGCCGATGGCATGGGCGCGCTCGCGCTGACCGACTTGGCCAACGCCTTCGGCCTGATCCGCTTCTACAAGGAGGCGCGCTCCGGCGGCGTGAAGCCGATCGTCGGCGCCGACGTGTGGCTCACCAATGGCGACGACCGCGACAAGCCCACGCGGCTGTTGCTGCTGGTGCAGGACCAGCGGGGCTACCTGAACCTTTGCATGCTGCTGTCGCGCGCGTGGCTGGCGAACCAGCATCGCGGGCGAGCCGAAATCGAGCCCGCCTGGTTCGAGGAGGCCGGGGCGGACGGACTGCCGTTGTCGGCCGGCCTGATCGCGCTGTCGGGCGCCATGGGCGGCGATATCGGCATGGCGCTTGCCAACGGCAACGAGGCCGGCGCCGAACGCGCGGCCCGCCATTGGGCGAGCGTGTTCCCGCAGCGCTTCTACATCGAGCTGCAACGCGCGGAACTGCCAGGCACCGAGGCCTACGTGCAGCGCGCCGTGCAGCTTGCCGCCTCGCTGCAGCTGCCGGTGGTGGCCACGCATCCGGTGCAGTTCATGACCCCGGACGATTTCACCGCGCACGAGGCACGCGTGTGCATCGCCGAGGGCGAGCTGCTCGCCAACCCGCGGCGCACGCGCCGCTTCACCACCGACCAGTATTTCAAGACGCAGGACGAGATGTGCGCGCTGTTCGCCGACATCCCGTCCGCGCTCGAGAACGCGGTGCAGATCGCGCGCCGCTGCAACCTGACGCTGGAACTTGGCAGGCCGCGCCTGCCGCTGTTTCCCACGCCGGACGGCATGTCGCTCGACGACTACCTCGTCCATATGGCCAAGGAAGGGCTGGAGCGCCGGCTGGAGGTGCTGTTCCCCGACGAGACCGTGCGCGAAGGCAAGCGGCCCGAATATTACGAGCGCCTGAAGTTCGAGACCGACACCATCATCAAGATGGGCTTTCCCGGCTACTTCCTGATCGTGGCCGACTTCATCAACTGGGCCAAGAACAACGGTGTGCCGGTGGGCCCCGGACGGGGTTCCGGCGCCGGTTCGCTGGTGGCCTACGCGCTCGGCATCACCGACCTCGATCCGCTCAAGTACGCGCTGCTGTTCGAGCGGTTCCTGAACCCGGAACGGGTCTCGATGCCCGACTTCGACATCGACTTTTGCCAGCACGGGCGGGATCGCGTGATCACGTACGTGAAGGAGAAATACGGCAAGGACGCGGTGTCGCAGATCGCGACCTTCGGCACCATGGCGGCGAAGGCCGCGGTGCGCGACGTGGGCCGGGTGCTGGACCTGGGGTACAACTTCGTCGACGGCGTGGCCAAGCTGATCCCGTTCAAGCCGGGCAAGCTGGTGACGATCGAGGAGGCGAAGAAGGAAGAGCCGATGCTCGGCGAGCGCGAGAGCAACGAGGAGGAGGTGCGCCAGCTCCTCGAACTCGCGCAGCGCGTGGAGGGCATGACCCGCAACGTCGGCATGCACGCCGGCGGCGTGCTGATCGCGCCCGGGAAGCTGACCGACTTCTGCCCGCTCTACACGCAAGGCGCGCAGAACGACGGCATGAGCGGCGTGGTCAGCCAGTACGACAAGGACGACGTGGAGGCCGCAGGCCTGGTCAAGTTCGACTTTCTGGGCCTGACCACGCTGACGATCCTCGACTGGGCCGAGCGCTATATCCGCCGGCTCGACCCGAGCAAGGCGGACTGGAACTGCAGCCAGATTCCGCTGAACGACGCGCCCGCCTTCGACATCCTGAAGACGGCGAACACGGTGGCCGTGTTCCAGCTGGAAAGCCGCGGCATGCAGGGCATGCTCAAGGACGCCAAGCCCGACCGCTTCGAGGACATCATCGCGCTGGTGGCGCTCTATCGTCCCGGCCCGATGGACCTGATCCCCAGCTTCTGCGCCCGCAAGCATGGCCGCGAGAAAGTGGAATATCCGGACCCGCGCGTCGAGCCCGTGCTCAAGGAGACCTACGGCATCATGGTCTACCAGGAGCAGGTGATGCAGATGGCGCAGATCATCGGCGGCTATTCGCTGGGCGGCGCTGACCTGCTGCGCCGGGCCATGGGCAAGAAGAAGCCCGAGGAGATGGCCAAGCACCGCGAGCTGTTCCGCGAGGGCGCCGCCGTGAACGGGCTGACCGCCCAGCAGGCCGACGACATCTTCGACCTGATGGAGAAATTCGCGGGCTACGGCTTCAACAAGTCGCACGCGGCCGCGTACGCGCTGCTGGCGTACTACACCGCCTGGCTCAAGGCACACCATCCGGCCGAATTCATGGCGGCGAACATGTCGCTCGCCATGGACGACACCGACAAGGTCAAGATCCTCTACGAGGACTGCAAGCTGAACGGCCTGAAGGTGCTGCCGCCCGACGTGAACGCCAGCGAGTACCGCTTCGCGCCGACCGATGCCAAGACCATCCGCTACGGCCTGGGCGGCATCAAGGGCTCCGGCCAGGGTGCGATCGAGGACATCCTGCGCGCCCGCGCGGAGCAGCCGTTCACCGACCTGTTCGACTTCTGCGAACGCGTGGACCGGCGCCAGGTGAACCGCCGCACCATCGAGGCGCTGATCCGCGCCGGGGCCTTCGACAGCCTGAACGACAACCGCGCGCAGTTGCTGGCCTCGGTGTCGCGCGCGATGGAAGCGGCCGAGCAGAAGGCCGAGTCCGCCAACCAGGTGTCGCTGTTCGACCTGATGGGCGACGCGGGCGACGCCCATCGCCCCGAACTGCTGGACGAACCGCGCTGGACGCCGAAGCGCACGCTGCAGGAAGAAAAGCAGGCGCTTGGCTATTACTTCTCGGGCCATCTGTTCGACGCGTACCGCGATGAGGTGCGGCGCTTCGTCAAGGGCACGCTGGCGGCGCTGGAAAAGGAAGTGCAGGGCAACGGTGGCGGCTTCGGCCGCGATGTGCGCAACAAGGTCGTCGCCGGCGTGATCACCGGCATCCGCACCCAGATGACGCAGCGCGGCAAGATGCTGATCGTGTTGCTGGACGACGGCACCGGGCAGGTCGAGATGACGGTGTTCAACGAACTGTTCGACGCGAACCGCCACATGTTCCGGGAGGACGAGATGCTCATCGCCCAGGGCAATGCCCGCCACGATACCTTCACGGGCGGTGTGCGTTTCACCGCGGAGTCGGTGATGGACCTGGTGGCCGCGCGCGCCCGCTATGCGGAGGCGGTGCAGCTGTCGTTCAACGGCAATGCCTCGACCGCGCTGCTGCGCGAGCTGCTGACGCCGTATCTGGCCGGCACGACCAATACGCCGGGCGTGCCGGTGCGCATCAGCTATGTCACCGCGGGCGCGCAGTGCGATGCGATGCTTGGCAAGGACTGGCAGGTCACGCCGTCCGACGATGCGCTGGGCAGTTTCCGCGCGGCGCTGCCGGGTGACAGCGTGCGTGTGATTTATGGCTGAACGGCAAGCCGCTCGCCAGTCTGCGCGCTCGCCGGGATCCCGGCCCCGGGTGCTGTTTCACATCACCCAGTTCCTGCGCGGCGGGATCGAGACTTCGCTGGTGTCGCTGATGAACGCGCTCGCCGGCGAGGGCGTCGACGTGGGACTGACGGTGGCCTTTCCGACCGAGGCGCTGGAGACCCATTTCCGCGCACGCATCGCGCCGCAGGTAAGCATTCACGTGCTGGGCCCCGAAGCGTGGCTGTCGCGCACGCGCCAGCTGAAAAAGGCAGGCCAGCTGGGACCGCTTGGCAAGATCTGCGAAGACCTGCTGCTGCCGGCGATCCGCAAGCCGATCTTCAATCAGCGCTTTCGCCGTATCGCCGCCGGCTACGACGTGGTGGTGGACTACGACATGTCGCTGTCGCGCCTGACCGGTCCGCTGCCGGTGCCGATGCTCGGCTATTCGCATTTCAGCGTCGCCCATCTGGCGCAGGGCCATCGCCGCAAGCTGCGCAAGCTCAAGCGCCAATGCCGCGAGCACTACGACCGCATCGTGGTGCTCAACGACACCATGCTGCGCGATGCGCGCGCCCTGATCCCCGAGGCGGCGGACAAGTTCGTGCGCCTCTACAACGCCATCGACCTGCAGCATATCCGCGCGCTCGCGGCGCAGCCCTTCGACGGGGCGCCCGAACCGTACATCGTGTCGGTGGGCCGGCTGGAGGAAAGCCAGAAGGATTTCACCACGCTGCTCAAGGCCTACGCGCTGCTGGTCGAGCGCACTGGTGCGCCGGAGGCGCTGGTGATCGTGGGCGACGGCGCGTCCCGCAAGGCGCTGGAGGGGCTGGCGCGCGAGCTCGGCCTGGCCGCGCGCGTGCGCTTTGTCGGCTTTCAGGCCAATCCCTATGTGTGGATCCGCCATGCGCGGCTGATGGCGTACAGCTCCAAGATGGAAGGGCTGCCGAACGTGCTGCTCGAAGGCATGGCGGTGGGACAGCTGGTGATCAGCACCGATTGCCCGGTGGGCCCGCGCGAGATCCTGGACGAAGGCCGCGCCGGCATGCTGACCCCGGTGGGCGACGTCGAGGCGCTGGCCGATGCGATGGCGCGCGGGCTGCGCGACGAGGCGCTGCGCCAGCAACTGCTGGCTTACGCTGCCGCGCATATCGCCCAGATGGGCTTCGGCCCGACCGCCCGCGCGTTCAGCGACTGTGTTGCGGACCTGCTGGCGGCGCGCCATCCCGCGCCTGCTGCTGCAGATGCCAGAGCTTGATGTATTTGTAGTAGCTGGCCTGACCGTTCATCAACGCCACGCCCAGCCCCTGGCCGCCATCGAGGAAGCCGCGCCGCAGCAGGTACGTGCGCAGGAACGCCCAGGCGCCGTGCAGCACGGCGCTCGCCGGCGTGGCGGTCTTGCCGCGCGCCAGGCCCTGGCGCGCACCGAGCGTCGAGTACTGGTCGATCTTGCGCAGGACCTGGGAATAGTCGTCGTAGGTGTAGTGCAGCAGCGGCGAGGCGAGGCGGGCGGTGGCGCCGTCGACGATCAGGCGCTCGTGCACCAGATCGTCGGAGAAGCGGGCACGGCCGCGCCGGAACAGGCGGGTGACGTAGTCCGGGTACCAGCCGCCGTGGTGGATGAAGCGGCCGCAGAAGCGGGACAGCCGGGGCATTTCGTAGGCATCGGCCGCGCCCGAGGCAGCGGCGGCCAGGATCTGGTCGCGCAGCTCGGGCGTGACGCGCTCGTCCGCGTCGATGGAAAACACCCATTCGGTGTTGCTGTCGACGTGGGCCAGCGCGAGGTTTTTCTGAGGACCGAAACCGGGCCAGGACGTGGTTTCGAAAACCTCGGCGCCCATGCTGCGAGCCAGCTCCACGGTGCCGTCCTCGCTACCCGAATCCACTATAATCGCGCGGTCGCACCATGACACGCTCTCCAGGCACGCTCGGATATTGTGCGCCTCGTTTTTTGTAATCAGTACGACTGAGATCTTCATAGAGTTTCTTATGGTGTTTCGTGCGACCGCGGCCACCGGCCAAAGCTGGCTGGCCAATGGACTAGTGCTGGCGTTTCCCGTCCTGCTGCTTGGCGTGCCAAGGGGCTCGGGCGTGTTTCTCGCCGCCATCCTGGTCGGTGCGATATTGAGCTTCCGCGGCGCCGGCCGCATTCTGGCGGAGCACGGCGAGTGGCTCAAGCCGCTCGGGCTTGCCATTCTAGCGGTAGGCGCCGTGTGCCTGGCCTCGAAGGTGTACTTCGACCTCGAGTGGTCGTCGCTGGACAATCCCTCGCGCATCCTGCTCGCCTGGCTCGCCTGCCTGGTGATACTGCGCTACCGGCCGGACAGCCGCTGGCTCTGGTACGGTGTGCCGGTCGCGATCGCGCTGACGCTGGTGATCGTGAGCTACCAGAAGCTGGCATTGGGCGAGGCGCGACCGGCGGCATGGGTGCAGCCGATCGCCTTCGGCAACATGGTGGCGGCGTTCGGCCTGATCGGTTTCGTTCGGCCCGGGCAGCGGGCGGTCGATCACCTGCTGGGCTGGGGCGTATTGATCGCGGCCGTGGCGATCCTGGTGGTCAACGGTTCGCGCGGTGCCTGGCTGGCGCTGATGGTCACCACCGTGGTGATGCTGCCCGTGCGCCATCGGCATATCCGGCCGGTGGCCTTCGTCGCGCTGGTCGCCATGCTGGTGGCCGCGGCGGCGGCGCTGTACGCCTTGCCCGACAGCCCGGTGGCCAAGCGCGTGGACAAGGTCGGGCAGGACATCGCGCAGTTCAAGGAAGGCAATCCCGATTCCTCGACCGGCGCGCGGCTGCTGATGTGGCAGCTGGCCGCCTCGGCGGTGAAGGAACACCCGTGGACCGGCGTGGGCCTGGGCCGGTTCAGCCGGCTCACGCGCGAGCTGCCGGCCTGCCAGGCAAGCCACAAGCGGCACGAGTTCTGCCTGGAGCATGCGCACAACGACGTCATGGAGGCGCTCGCGACCACGGGCATTCCCGGCCTGCTGGCGTTGATGGGCATGTTCCTGGTGCCGGCGGCGCTGTTCTGGCGGCTGCTGCGTCGCAGTAGTGACGAGCACCCGGTGGGGCTGAGCCTCGCCGCGGCGGGGCTGGCCGTGGTGCTGACCAGCGTGATCGGCGGCCTGACCCAGGTCACCATGGCGCACCAGGCCAATATCGTCTTCTATGCCGGCACCGTCGGCCTGCTGCTGGGATTGGCCATCGTCAACCAGGGCAAACCTCGGAACAACAACGAATCACTGTGAACAAGCCACTGCAATCCCCCACAGAGACCGACACGCTCAAGCGCGTCTGGTCCTATCTGCGTCCCGAAGTGCGGGTGTTCGCCCTGGCCATCCTGGCCATGGCCGTGGTTGCCGCCTGCGAGGGTGCCATCCCGAAGGTGGTCAACGACCTGCTCGACAAGGGATTCGGCGGCTCCTATGCCGGCAAGCTGTGGCACGTGCCGGCGCTGCTGATTGGCGTGGCACTGCTGCGCGGCCTCGCGCAGTTCGCCTCGGGCTATCTGCTCGCGGCCATCTCCAACCGCGTGCTGCTGAAGATGCGCATGCAGATGTTCGAGCGCATGCTGCATGCGCCGGCCATGTTCTTTCACCGCAATACGGCGGCCTCGCTGATCAACGCGGTGATCTTCGAGGTCAACCAGGTCATGCAGATCCTGACCGGCGTGCTGATCACGCTGGTGCGCGACTCGCTGACCGTGGTGGCCCTGCTGATCTACCTCTTCTACACGAACTGGCAGCTGACGCTGGTGGTGGCCGTGATCCTGCCGGTGATCGGATTCATCATGTCCAAGGTCAACCGGCGCCTGCGCCGCCTGAACCGCGAGCACCAGACGCTGACCAATACCGCCGCCTACGTGGTCGAGGAAGCCGCCGGCGGCTACAAGGTGGTCAAGCTGCATGGCGGCGAGGCCTACGAGACCTCGCGCTTTCATGCGATGGCCGAGCGGCTGCGCGGCTATGCGATGCGCATGGCGGTGGCCGGCGGCCTGAACCAGCCGGTGACGGCGTTCCTGGCTTCGGTCGCGCTGTCGGTGATCCTGACCATTGCGATGATCCAGTCGCAGGCCAACCAGACCACGGTAGGCGCCTTCACTGGCTTTGTGATGGCCATGCTGCTGCTGATCTCGCCGCTGAAGCACCTGACCGACCTGAACCAGCCGCTCACGCGCGGGCTGACGGCGGCAGAGATGATCTTCCGCCTGATCGACGAGCCGGTGGAGCCGCAGGAAGGCGGCCTGCCGCTGGAGCGCGCGCACGGCGAGCTGTCGTTCGAGCAGGTCGGCTTCCGCTACGGCGACGCAGGTCGCGCCGCGCTGGAGAAGGTCGATCTGCGCGTGGCGGCGGGCGAGGTGGTGGCGCTGGTCGGTCCCTCCGGCAGCGGCAAGACCACGCTGGTCAATCTGGTGCCGCGCTTCTTCGACCCCACCGAAGGCCGCATCCTGCTCGATGGCCAGCCGCTGAGCGCGCTGTCGCTGAAGGACCTGCGCCGCCAGATCGCCTTCGTCAGCCAGGACGTGGTGCTGTTCAACGACACGGTGGCGGCGAACGTGGCCTACGGCGTGCATTCGGCGGACCAGATCGACCTGGCGCGCGTCGAGCGCGCACTGGCCGCGGCGTACCTCACCGACGTCGTGGCGCGCCTGGACCAGGGCGTGCAGACCAATATCGGCGACAATGGCATGAAGCTGTCGGGCGGCCAGCGGCAGCGCATGGCGATCGCCCGGGCGATCTACAAGGACGCCCCGATTCTGATCCTGGACGAGGCGACCTCGGCGCTGGATTCGGAATCCGAGCGCCAGGTCCAGCAGGCGCTGGAGTCGCTGATGGCGGGCCGCACCACGCTGGTGATCGCGCACCGGTTGTCGACCATCGAGAACGCCGACCGCATCGTCGTGCTCGACCATGGCCGGGTTGCCGAACAAGGAACGCATGCCGCGCTGATCGAGGCCAACGGCCTCTATGCCGGCCTGCACCGGATTCAGTTCGCGACGCAATAGGCCGGCGCCTTCGGGCGGCTGGCCGAACGCGGCGCGTTGAGGGGCCATCCGCCGTCCCGCGGCGGGTGGAAGATGCCAACCAGACGGAGCCGCACGCACGGCTTCCCGCAGGAGACAGCCATGACCGCCCAGCCTCGCGCAGCATCCGCGCCGCAGACCGGCGCCCGCCCCATCAGCCGCTACCCGGTGCCGGCGCTGGCCGACCTGCCGGACGATATCCGCCAGCGCATGCTGGAAGTCCAGGAGAAGGCGGGCTTCGTGCCCAACGTCTTTCTCACGCTCGCGCACCGCCCGGACGAATTCCGCGCCTTCTTCGCCTATCACGACGCGCTGATGCTCAAGGAGGGCGGCCTGACCAAGGGTGAGCGCGAGATGATCGTGGTGGCCACCTCGGGCGCCAACCAGTGCCTGTATTGCGTGGTGGCCCATGGCGCCATCCTGCGGGTCTACGAAAAGCAGCCGCTGCTGGCCGACCAGGTTGCCGTCAACTACCGCAAGGCGGACCTGAGCCCGCGCCAGCGCGCCATGCTGGATTTTGCGATGAAGGTGTGCGAGGCCTCGCACCAGATCGACGAGGACGACTTCGCGGCGCTGCGCGAACACGGCTTCAGCGACGAGGACGCCTGGGATATTGCGGCCATCACCGCCTTCTTCGGGCTGTCGAACCGCATGGCCAACACCATCGGCATGCGCCCCAACGATGAGTTCTTTCTGATAGGCCGCGTGCCCAAGGCGAAGTAAGCTCGCGGGCGGTGCCGGGGCGCCTGCCGCTGGATCGACACCAAATCGGCCCAGCACATGGTCCCCGACATGGCTCCCCGAGATCGACCCCAAAACGACAAAGGATTCCGCATGCCCTCGTTCTTCGGTTCACGACTGCTTGCCCGGCTGCTGTGCCTCACCTCCTGCGCCGTCGCGCTGGCCGCCTGCGCCAGCCGGCCGATGATCGACCCCGGCGCGCCGCCCAACGCGGGGCCGCAAGGCGCTCCCGGCACGGAGCAGGGTTGCGAGGCGAACAAGATGTCCGACGATGCGCTGGTCGGAAAGCCCGAGGCGGAGGCCGTCGCGCTGCTCAAGGGTTGCCCCTGGCGCATCGGCCAGCGCGATGCACAGCAGTATCCCGGCACCATGGACTACAACCCCGACCGCCGCACGCTCGGTATCGCGGGCGGCATCGTGGTCTGGGTCAGGCGCGGCTGATCCGGGCCTGGCTACGGCACGCTAGCGCAGCCGCGCGCAACGGCCGCTCGCCGGATCGAACATGACCGGCCACGCCTGCTCGTAGATGCCCGGCGTGCAGCGCTTCTCGCAGCCCGCATGGGCCAGCGTCACGCGCCGGGGATCCTGCCAGACCATCAGCGTGCAGCTGCTGCCATCGAGCGCCTTCAGTTCGATATGGGGAGCGCTGCGGCTCTGGCGGAATTCGGCCAGATCGAAGCTGCACTGCCCCCGCTGCTTCGGCACCCACAGCCGCCAGGTCAGGCTGCGCACCTCGTTATTCGATACATGCACGCGCGCTTCCTCGCGAAAGCCGTCGTCCTCGGTCTGGCTGCATTCGCCAGTGATCTCGATGACGCGCGTTGGAATGGGCGTGGGTGGGGCAATGCGCGGCGCTTCGCCGGCGGGGGCGGGGGGAGTGGCCGCGGCGGTGGGGCCCGCGGGGACGGGCAGCGGCGCGCAGCCCGGCACCATCGCGGCGATTCCCAGCACCAGCGAAAGAACGAGCAGCAGAGGGGTGGGGCGGTCCGCTTTCATCGTCGCTCCTGTCGTCGGGCTTGCTGATTCCGTTATAGCGGACGCGGCCACGGGCCGCGCGGAGGGCTTACCCCGAGACCGGGGGCGCCATCACATCAGGATGATGTCGTACTGCTCCTGATGGAAGGTCGATTCGACCTGCAGGGAGATCGGCTTGCCGATGAAGTCGCCCAGCATCGCCATATGCTGGCTTTCCTCCTCGAGGAACAGGTCGATGACTTCCTGCGAGGCGAGGATGCGGAATTCGCGCGGATTGAACTGCCGCGACTCGCGCATGATCTCGCGCAGGATTTCATAGCAGACCGTGCGCGGCGTCTTGACCTGGCCCTTGCCCGTGCAGACCGGGCATTGTTCGCACAGTACGTGGGCCAGCGACTCGCGCGTGCGCTTGCGCGTCATCTCGACCAGTCCCAGCTGCGAGAACCCGTTGACCGTGATGCGCGTGCGATCGCGGGCCAGCGCGCGCTTGAGCTCGGACAGCACCGCGTCGCGGTGCTCGACATTCTCCATGTCGATGAAGTCGATGATGATGATGCCGCCCAGATTGCGCAGCCGCAGCTGACGCGCGATGGTGTGCGCCGCTTCGAGGTTGGTCTTGAAGATCGTGTCGTCGAAGTTGCGCGCGCCGACATAGCCGCCGGTGTTGACGTCGATCGTCGTCATCGCCTCGGTCTGGTCGATCATCAGGTAGCCGCCGGACTTCAGGTCGACACGTCGCGACAGCGCGCGCTCGATCTCGGCGTCGATATTGAACAGGTCAAAGATGGGCCGCTCGCCGGTGTAGTGCGACAGGCGCGACAGCACCGCCGGCGTGTATTCCTGCGCGAACTCCAGCAGCTTCTGGAAGTTCTCGCGCGAATCGACCTGGATCACGCCGGTGGCGTCGTTGACGAAGTCGCGCAGCACGCGCTGCGCCAGGCTCAGGTCCTGGTACAGCAGGCTCGGTGCCGGCTGCGTGGTGGCGTTCAGGCGGATCGCACTCCAGATCTTGCGCAGGTAGGCGATATCGTTGCCCAGTTCGTCGTCGTTGGCTTCCTCGGCGATGGTGCGCACGATGAAGCCGCCACGTTCGTCGGGCGGCACCAGGCCCTGCACGCGGGCGCGCAGCGCCTCGCGGTCCACCTCGCCTTCGATGCGCTGCGAGATGCCGATATGGGGGTCCTGCGGCAGGTACACGAGCGTGCGGCCGGCAATGCTGATCTGGGTGGACAGGCGCGCGCCCTTGGTGCCGATCGGGTCCTTGATGACCTGCACGGTCAGCGCCTGCCCTTCGAACAGCGTCTTCTCGATGGCCAGTTGCGGCGTGCCGTTGCGCTCCGCCTCGCGCGGGTGCCAGATGTCGGCCACATGCAGGAAGGCGGCGCGTTCGAGGCCGATATCGATGAAGGCCGATTGCATGCCGGGCAGCACGCGCACCACCTTGCCGAGATAGATATTGCCGACCAGCCCGCGGGTCAGCGTGCGCTCGACATGCAGCTCCTGGACGGCGGCCTGCTGCACGATGGCGACACGGGTTTCCTGCGGAGTGATATTGACGAGGATGTCTTCGGTCATAGGAGGAGGCCGCCGGTCAGAACCGCAGCCGCGCCTGTCGCAGCAGCGCGGCCGTCTCGAACAGGGGCAGACCCATGATACCCGAATAGCTACCCGCGATCCGTTGCACGAACTCGGCGGCGCGGCCCTGGATGCCGTATGCGCCGGCCTTGCCGACGGGCTCGCCGCTGGCCACGTAGCGCGCGATTTCGTCCTCGTCCATCGGGCGGAAGGTGACCTCGGAAACGGACAGCGCGTGGTGGGCGCCGAAGGTCGAGACCACGGTGACGGCGGTCAGCACGCGGTGCGTCATGCCGGAAAGCGCGGTCAGCATGCGCGTGGCGTGGTCGGCATCGTCGGGCTTGCCCAGGATCGCGCCGCCGAGGCACACCGTCGTGTCCGACGTCAGGATCGGCGCCTCCGGCAGCGCGCGCCGTTCGCGGCGCCGCAGCGCGGCCTCGGCCTTCAGCGCGCACACGCGTTGGACATAGTCGTCGGGCGTTTCACCCGGCAGCACGGCTTCGAGCGCCTCGGCATCCTCGTCGTCATCGGCGAGAAGCAGTTCGAAGCTGACGCCGAGCTGGCTCAGCAGTTCGCGCCGGCGCGGGCTCTGGGAGGCGAGATAGACGTAGGGATGGATCACGGCGGATGGCGGAAGTCAGCGGGATGGCCGGGCGGCATCGCGATGCCGCAATGCCGCGCCTCGCGTCGCGATGGCGCTGGCCGGATGAGTCGCATTGTACGCGTGGCCTAGTGCACCGCAAGCGCGGGAGCGCATGCCGGCGCGGGGCGGCGCCGGCATGCGGGAATTCAGGCGCGATGGTAGGGGTGGTTCTGCGTGACCGACCAGGCCCGGTAGAGCTGCTCGGCGAGCAGCACGCGGACCATGCCATGCGGCAGGGTCAGGCTGGAGAGGCGCAGCAGGGTGTTGGCGCGCGACTTGATGGACGGATCGAGCCCGTCCGCGCCACCGATCACGAAGGCGACATCGCCGCCTTCGCGCTGCCAGCCGGTGAGCTGTTCGGCCAGCTGCACGGTGGTGAGATCGCGGCCGCGCTCGTCGAGCGCGACGATGCGGCATTGCCGCGGCAGCGCGGCCTCGATGCGCGCCGCCTCGCGTTGCATCACGGTGGCGGCGTTGTTGCTGGAGGAGCGGGTCTCGGGCTTGATCTCGCGCAGTTCGATGCGCAACTCCGGCGGCATGCGCTTGGCATACTCGGCGAAGCCGGCCTCGATCCAGCCTGGCATCTTGTGGCCCACCGCGACGATCAGCAGTTGCATGGTGTCATGCTCGTGCCGGCCGGATGCCGAAGATGCCGTTTTCCCGCATGTGCCGCCGGCCTCAGGCCGAACGCGTGGTGCGCTTGCGCGGCGCGGCGGTCTTGGCGGCGGACTTGGTGGCGGTTTTCGCCGCGGTCTTGGTGGCCGTCTTGCCCGCCGTCTTGGCCGTGGCCTTGGTGGCGGTCTTGCGCGCCGTGCCGGTGGCGGCCGTCTTGCGCGGCGCCGACTTGGCCGCTGCCGTGCGCGAAGGCGCGGCGCCGCTGCTGCTGGTGGTGCGCGTGCGCGCCGGCTTGCGGATGGTGGCGATGGCGTCCGGGTCGGTATCCTCGTGGCCCATCGGCGGGGAGGGTTCCTTCATGCCTTCGGGCAGGCGCGCCAGCGACGGGCGCTCGCCCACGGCGCGGCGGGTGCGCGGGCGCGGCGCGTCATCGTCTTCGCCGTCCATCGGCTCGCTGGCCTTGGCCAGGCCACGGGCAGAGGCCAGCTTGATGCGCACCGGCTTGTCGCCCCAGATTTCCTCGAGGTTGTAGTACAGGCGCAGTTGCGGCTGCAGGATATGCACGACCGCGTCGCCGCAATCGACAAGCACCCACTCGCCGGTTTCCAGGCCCTCGACCGCCACGATATGGCCGCCGGCGTCCTTGACCGTATCGCGCACGGAGGCGGCGAGCGCCTTGGTCTGGCGGTTCGAGGTGCCGCTGGCGATCACCACACGGTCGAACAGCTCCGTCAGGTGGGAGGTGTCGAAGACCTTGATGTCCTGCGCCTTGACATCTTCGAGGCCGTCGACGATGGCGCGCTGCAGTTTGCGAATATCCATGTGGTTGTTCTTTCAGCTGTGATCGGTTGCGGGCTCTGGCCCTTGCCGCCCGCGCTGTTCAGCCATGGCGATAGAGACCGTGGGCGGCAATGTAGTTTGCCACGCCCGGGGGGAGTTGGTCATCCGCCGGCGCGCCGGCGGCGAGGCGCTGGCGCAGGGCGGTGGAGGAGAGGTCGACGGCTAGCGTCTGGTCGATCCACATCCTGCCGGAGGGCGTGGATTGTATCAGGCGGGTGTCCGCCTGCCGCGCGCCCAGTGCTTCCCGCACCGGACCGTCCAGTTGCGCGAGGTCGAAACCGGGTCGCGTGGCCACGCACAGGTGCACGTAGTCGAACAGGTCTTGCCAGCCGTGCCAGGTATCGAGGCGCAGCAATTGGTCGGCGCCCATCAGCCAGGCCAGCGAGGTGGCCGGCCCGTATTGCTCGCGCAACTGCCGTACCGTATCGACGGTGTAGCTGGGGCCGGCGCGGTCCACTTCCATGCGGCTGACATGGACCCGCGCCGGCGCGTCCGCCAGCGCCGCGGCCGCCAGTTCCGTCATGGCCAGGCGATCGCTCGCCGGGGTTACGTCGGCGCCCTTCTGCCACGACTGGCCGGTGGGGATCCACACCAGTTCGTCCAGTCCGAGATGGCCGATATAGAGCCGCGCCAGCGCCAGATGGCCGACATGGGGCGGATCGAAGGTGCCGCCGAGGATGCCCAGGCGGTAGGGCCGGGAGGGAGCCGGGTTTTCGGGCGCGCCGGCGGGCGCGGGGCTCGAAGGATTGCGGTCCATGGATGCGCGCTTCACACCCAGTCGCGCGCGGGCAGGTAGTCGGTGTACAACGCCGCCTCCGCGCTGCCGGGCTGCGGCTGCCAGTCGTAGCGCCACGCGGCGCGCGGCGGCATCGACATCAGGATCGATTCGGTGCGCCCGCCCGACTGCAGGCCGAACAGCGTGCCGCGGTCGAACACCAGGTTGAATTCGACATAGCGCCCCCGCCGGTAGGCCTGGAAGTCGCGCTCGCGTTCGCCGTACGGCTGGTCCTTGCGGGACGCGAGGATGGGCAGGTAGGCGGGCAGGAAGGCATCGCCCACCGCGCGCATCATCGCGAAGCTGCGCTCGAAGCCGAGCGCCTGGAAGTCGTCGAAGAACACGCCGCCGATGCCGCGCGCCTCGCCGCGGTGCTTCAGGTAGAAGTACTCGTCGCACCACTGCTTGAAGCGGGGATAGAGGTCGGTGCCGAACGGGTCGAGCGCGTCCTTGCAGGTGCGGTGGAAATGCCCGCAGTCCTCGGCCTGGCCATAGTAGGGCGTCAGGTCCATGCCGCCGCCGAACCACCAGACCGGCTCCGAGTCCGGCTTGACCGCCAGGAAGCAGCGCACGTTCATATGGACCGTGGGCACGTACGGATTGCGGGGGTGGAACACCAGCGACACGCCCATGGCTTCGAAGCTGCGGCCCGCCAGTTCAGGCCGGTTGGCCGTGGCGGAGGGCGGCAGCGTGTCGCCCATCACGTGCGAGAAGCCCACGCCCGCCCGCTCCATCACCGCGCCTTCCTCGAGGATGCGCGTGCGGCCGCTGCCGCGCAGCCGTTCGGTGGGGGGCTTCTCCCAGGCATCGGTGGCGAACGGCTGTCCGTCGATGGCGGCGACTGCGTCGGTGATGCGGTCCTGAAGACCGAGCAGGTAGGCACGGACTGCCTGGGAATCGATCATGGTGTGCGGATCGGGATCAAAAGGCCGGCATGGCCGGACCGGTCGCCATCGAAGACGGCCGGCACGCGAGCCGATGCACCGCCGTCATGGCGACGTCACGGCGCTGTCATTGTACTGGGTGACGGATGCAGGGGTTTTCCCCGCATCCGCCGACCTGCGCCACGACACGATCAGCGCTTGATGGCGCGGTAGCCGATATCGGTGCGGTACTGCATGCCGTCGAACTGGATCTGCTCGATGGCGGCATAGGCCGCGCGCTGCGCGGCCCGGACCGTATCTGCCAGACCCACCACGCACAGCACGCGGCCGCCCGAGGTGCGCAGCGTGCCGTCGGCCAGCGTGGTGCCGGCGTGGAACGTCACGCTGTCGTCGGTCTCGGCCGGAATGCCGGTGATGGCGTCGCCCTTGCGCGGGGAATCCGGATAGCCGTGGGCGGCCATCACCACGCCCAGGGCGGTGCGGCGGTCCCAGTCCAGTTCGATGCTGTCGAGCTTGCCGTTCACGGCATGCTCCATCACGTCGAACAGGTCGGTCTTCAGGCGCGCCATGATGGGCTGGGTTTCGGGATCGCCCATGCGGCAGTTGAATTCCAGCGTGCGCGGCGTGCCTTCCTTGTCGATCATCAGGCCGGCGTACAGGAAGCCGGTGTACGGAATACCGTCCTTCTCCATGCCGCGCACCGTCGGCATGATGATCTCGCGCAGCACCCGCGCGTGCAGGGCGGGGGTGACCACCGGGGCCGGGGAGTACGCGCCCATGCCGCCGGTGTTCGGGCCGGCGTCGCCGTCCAGCAGGCGCTTGTGGTCCTGGCTGGTGGCCAGCGCGAGCACGTTGTTGCCGTCGACCAGCACGATGAAGCTCGCTTCCTCGCCTTCCAGGAACTGCTCGATCACCACGCGCGCGCCGGCATCGCCCAGCTTGTTGTCGGCCAGCATCATGTCGACCGCGCCGTGGGCCTCTTCCAGCGTGGTGGCGACCACCACGCCCTTGCCGGCGGCCAGGCCGTCGGCCTTGATCACGATCGGCGCGCCCTGCGCGTCGATATAGGCATGCGCCTGCGCGGCATCGGTGAAGGTCTGGTAGGCGGCCGTCGGGATCTGGTGGCGCTGCATGAACGCCTTGGCAAAGTCCTTCGACGATTCGAGCTGCGCCGCGGCCTTCGTCGGCCCGAAGATGCGCAGGCCCTTGGCGCGGAAGATGTCGACGATGCCGGCGGCCAGCGGGGCCTCGGGACCGACCACGGTGAAGTGGACCCCTTCGCGCTCGGCGAAGGCGGCCAGCACCTCGGGGTCGGTCAGCGGAATGTTCTGCAGGCGCTTGTCGAGCGCCGTGCCGCCATTGCCGGGCGCCACGTAGACGACCTGCACCTTGGGGGACTGGGCCAGTTTCCAGGCCAGCGCGTGTTCACGTCCGCCGGAGCCGACAACCAATACTTTCATGATCCACTGCCAGAAAAGAGTCGCATGCGAAGCGGCGGCCGGACCCGGCGAAGCGGATCGCGGCACGCCGCGGTAGGGTGATGCAGAACGAAGCGCCGGGGACCGTCAGTCCTCGATCACCGCGTTGGTAAAGACTTCCTGCACGTCGTCCAGGTTTTCGATGGCGTCGAGCAGCTTCTGCATCCTGGCCGCGTCGTCGCCGGTGAAGACCACCTCGTTCTGCGGCTTCATGATGACGTCGGCCAGCTCGGCCTTGAAGCCGGCGGCTTCCAGCGCGGCCTTGACCGTGCCGAAGTCGTTGGGCGGGCACAGCACCTCGATGGAGCCGTCGTCGTTCGTCACCACGTCGTCGGCGCCGGCTTCGAGCGCCGCTTCCATCAGCTTGTCCTCGGGCGTGCCCGGGCCGAACAGGAACTGGCCGCAATGCGTGAACATGAAGGCGACCGAGCCTTCGGTGCCCATGTTGCCGCCGTGCTTCGAGAAGGCGTGGCGCACTTCGGCGACGGTGCGCGTGCGGTTGTCGGTCAGGCAGTCGACGATGATGGCCGCGCCGGACAGGCCGTAGCCCTCGTAGCGGATTTCCTCGTAGTTGGCGCCCTCGAGCCCGCCCACGCCACGCTGGATCGCGCGCTGGATATTGTCCTTGGGCATGTTCGCGTCCATCGCCTTGTCCATGGACAGGCGCAGCCGCGGATTGGAGTCGGGATCACCGCCGCCGAGCTTGGCGGCCACGGTGATTTCCTTGATCAGGCGGGTCCAGATCTTGCCGCGCTTGGCGTCGGCGGCGGCTTTCTTATGTTTGATATTGGCCCATTTGGAATGACCGGCCATGATTCTCTCCGAAGCGGAATACCTGCGATGTGTGCGTAAGGGCGGGACGGGTGCGGCCTGGCCGCTGTCTGCCAAAGTACGATGCGCTGGCGCGGCATGGGCACCGGATGCCCCGCGCGCCCGGCAAGGGGACCCGTCATGGTGCTGCTGGTCCGGCTTGCCGCTGGCTATAATCGGCCGGAGATTTTATCACGCGCCCCTGCGCCGCCGGCCGCCCGAGACGGCGATTTCCGGCGCGTCGCGGGCGCTCGCGGCCAGCCGGCCGTGCCGCTGCCCGTTCCCCGTCCACCACAGAGCAACCTGACCCGCCATGGCCGACCCCATCGTGATTGCCCGCAATGCCGAACAAGAACTCGCGCTGCTGCCCCAGATGGGCAACCGGCACGGCCTGATCACCGGCGCCACCGGCACCGGCAAGACCGTGACGCTGCAGACGCTGGCGCAGGGCTTCTCGCGGCTGGGCGTGCCGGTGTTCATGGCCGACGTCAAGGGCGACCTGACCGGCATCTCGCAGCCCGGCAAGCTGTCGGACAAGCTCAAGGCCCGGCTCGACGACCTGGGCCTGCCCGAGCCGCAGTGGGGTGCTTGTCCGACCACGCTGTGGGACGTGTTCGGCAAGAAGGGCCACCCCGTGCGCGCCACCGTGTCGGACATGGGCCCGCTGCTGCTCGCGCGGATGCTGGAGCTCAACGATACCCAGCAGGGCGTGCTGAACCTGGTGTTCCGCATCGCCGACGCCAACGGCCTGCTGCTGCTCGATGCCAAGGACCTGCGCGCGATGCTGCAGCACGTGGGCGAGAACGCCAGCCAGTTCACCACCGAGTACGGCAATATCTCGGCCGCGTCGGTCGGCGCCATTCAGCGCGGGCTGATCGCGCTCGAATCGCAGGGCGCGGACGCGTTCTTCGGCGAGCCGATGCTGAACCTGGACGACTTCATGCAGACCGAGAAGGGCATGGGCGTGGTCAATATCCTGGCCGCCGACCAGTTGCTGCATTCGCCCCGGCTCTACGCGACCTTCCTGCTGTGGATGCTCTCGGAGCTGTTCGAGAAGCTGCCCGAGGCAGGCGACCTGGACAAGCCGCGGCTGGTGTTCTTCTTCGACGAGGCGCACCTGCTGTTCAACGACGCGCCCAAGGCCCTGCTGGACAAGATCGAGCAGGTGGTGCGGCTGATCCGCTCCAAGGGCGTGGGCGTGTACTTCGTCACGCAGAACCCTGTCGATATTCCGGACACCGTGCTGGGGCAGCTCGGCAACCGCGTGCAGCACGCGCTGCGGGCCTTCACGCCGCGCGACCAGAAGGCGGTCAAGGTCGCGGCGACGACGATGCGGGCGAACCCGAAGCTGGACCTGGAGACCGCCATCGGGGAACTCGGCGTGGGCGAGGCGCTGGTGTCGCTGCTGGACGCCAAGGGCACGCCCACGGTGACCGAGCGCGCGTGGATCCTGCCCCCGGGCAGCCGTATCGGCCCGATCGACGAGCAGGAGCGGCAGCAGTTGATCGCCGGCTCGCTGGTGGCGGGAACCTACGAAAAGACCGTGGACCGCGAGTCGGCGTACGAGCGCCTCAAGGGCCGGGCGGCCGCGCCGGCGGGCGAAGCCGCACCGGCGCCGCAGGACGCGGAGGCGGGCGAGCGCGGCTGGCTGGATCAGGCAGGGGATCTGTTCGGCGGGCTGACCAAGGGCACGGGCAAGACCGGGCGGGGCGATTCGATTCTGGAGACGATGGCCAAGACGGCCGCGCGTACGGTTGGCTCGCAGGTGGGACGCGAGCTGGTACGCGGGGTGCTGGGAAGTCTGCTGGGGACGGGGAAGAAGGGTCGGCGATGATGTGAGGGCTTGCGGGATGGCAGGCGGTCACCCTCACCCCCGTCCCCTCTCCCGCGTGCGGGAGAGGGGAGCAAACCGATTGCAATACACAGGCTGACGGTGTTCCTCCCCTCTCCCGCCAGCGGGAGAGGGCCGGGCGTGAGGGTGACCGGTCGCCAAGCGCGACTGTTTTCTCAGTTCTTCGTCCCGAACAACCGGTCCCCGGCATCGCCGAGCCCCGGGATGATGTAGGCATGGCTGTCCAGATGGCTGTCCAGCGATGCCACATAAAGCTTCACGCCGGGATGGGCCTTCTGGAAGACTTCGACGCCTTCGGGCGCGGCGACCAGCGCCACGAACGTGATGGCCTCGTCCTTGACGCCGCGGCGCTTGAGCACGTCGACCGCATGGGCCGCCGAGTAGCCGGTGGCCACCATCGGATCGCACAGGATGAAGCTGCGGTCCTCTACGTCCGGCAGGCGCACCAGGTATTCCACGGGGCGATGCTGCTCGTCGCGGTACACGCCGATATGGCCGATGCGCGCCGACGGAATCAGCTCGACCAGGCCGTCGCTCATGCCGACCCCGGCGCGCAGCACCGGCACGATGGTCAGCTTCTTGCCCGCGATCACCGGCGCGTCCAGCTCGACCAGCGGCGTCTCGATGCGGCGCGTGGTCAGCGGCAGGCTGCGCGTGATTTCATAGCCCATCAGCAGCGTGATCTCGCGCAGCAGCTCGCGGAACGTGCGCGTCGAGGTATCGCGATCCCGCATGTGCGACAGCTTGTGCTGGATCAGCGGGTGGTCGAGGATGAACAGGTTGGGAAAGCGCGGGTCTTGCTTCATGGCGGTAGCGGCTCGGCGGGAAATGGGCAGCAAAAGGGGCGACGAAAGGGCGGCGAAAGGGCGGCAACGGGGCGAGAGAGGGGAAGGCGCCGTCCAGCGCGATCGTGCGCGAAACCGGCGCAGGCGGCTCGCGCCGCCGACGAAGCCTTCGACTCCAATGGAGCGGGATTGTAATGGAAGCCGCCGCCTGCACCGCTGCTCCGTCGCCCGCGCCGGTGCCCGCCGATGCGCATGCGGCTTTTGGCATACAATCGTCGCGTCGCGCGCCGCCCCTCGGCGCTGCGCGCTGACCTCCATGCCGCCCGATCACGCCCGGCGTGGCGCCGCCACTCCGTTCGCAGTCATTCCGTTTCTCTCGTGTCCGCTTCCCAGAAATCCCTTGCCCTTCCCGCCGCGTCCGTGTCCGGGCAGCGCGCCGGGCTGGCCGTCGCCGCCATCGGCGCGGTGCTGTTCTCCGGCAAGGCCATCGTCGCCAAGCTGATGTACCGCTACAACGTCGATGCGGTGATGGTGCTGACGCTGCGCATGCTGTTCGCCGTGCCGCTGTTCATGGCCATCGGCTGGTGGCAGTCGCGCAAGCTCCCCCCGCTGTCGTGGGCCGACCGGGGCCGCATCGTGATGCTGGGCTTTATCGGGTACTACCTGTCGAGCTTCCTCGATTTCATTGGTCTCCAGTACATCACCGCGGGCCTGGAGCGGCTGATTCTCTTCCTGACGCCGTCCTTCGTGCTGCTGGCGACCGCCTTCTGGCTCAAACGCCCGATCAGCGCTCGCCAGTGGCTGTCGCTGCTGCTGGCCTATGCCGGCATCGTGCTGGTATTCGTGCACGATCTCGACGTGAGCGGCAGCCAGGTATGGCTGGGCGGTGCGCTGGTGCTGGGCAGCGCGCTGACCTACGCGATCTATCTGATCGCCAGCGGCGAACTGGTCAGCCGGGTCGGCTCGCTGCGCCTGGTGGCGTATGCGATGTGCGTGTCCACCGCCTGCTGCATCATCCAGTACCTGGTGCTGCGGCGCCCGCTGGCCGAACTGCTGCAACCCGCGCCGGTGATGTGGCTGTCGCTGGTCAACGCCGTGTTCTGCACCGTGTTGCCCGTATCCATGACCATGATGGCCGTGGCGCGCATCGGCGCACCGATGGTCTCGCAGGCCGGCATGATCGGCCCGGTATCGACCCTGTTCCTCGGATTCTGGCTGCTGGGCGAACCCATGACGTGGGTCCAGCTGGTCGGCAGCGCGCTCGTCATGGGCGGCATCTATCTGCTGTCGGTCAAGCCGCGGGTTGCCGCGCAGCCAGCCCGATAACGTCATCAAGCAAGGACGGCGCGTCGCCCGTCACGATCACAAGCAAGGAGAAACGGAAATGGACTTTGGATTGCGCGGAAAGCATGCGCTGGTATGCGGTGCCAGCAAGGGCCTGGGTTTTGCCTGCGCCGATGCGCTGGCGGCCGAGGGTGTCGATGTGGTGATCGTGGCGCGCGGCGCCGAGGCGCTGGAGAAGGCCGCGGCCGATCTGCGCGCGCGGCACGGCCGGCGCGTGCTGGCGGTGGCGACGGACATCACCACGCCGGAAGGCCGCAAGCTGGCGCTCGAAGCGGCGGCGAAGCTGGGCGACCTGGATATCCTGGTCAACAACGCGGGCGGGCCGCCGCCGGGCAATTTCCGCGACTGGGACCGCGACACGTGGATCGCCGCGCTCGATGCCAACATGCTCACGCCGATCGAACTGATCAAGGCCACCGTGGACGGCATGATCGCCCGCAAGTGGGGCCGCATCATCAATATCACCAGCGGCGCGGTCAAGGCGCCGATCGACGTGCTGGGCCTGTCCAATGGCGCGCGCTCGGGCCTGACCGGCTTCGTCGCCGGCGTGGCGCGGGAGGTCGCCCAGCATGGCGTGACCATCAACAACCTGCTGCCGGGACCGTTCAATACCGACCGCCTGTTCAAGACCATGGAAGGCGCGGCCAAGAAGGCCGGCCTGCCCATCGACGAGGTGGCCCAGCGCCGCGCCGCCGCCAATCCGAGCCGCCGCTTCGGCGACCCCGCCGAGTTCGGCGCCACCTGCGCCTTCCTGTGCAGCCAGCAGGCGGCGTACATGACGGGCCAGAACGTGCTGCTCGATGGCGGCGCCTATCCCGGCACGTTCTGAGCCGGCGCGTTTCCTGGCAAGAACTGTCCGTCCCAACGTTCCGGCGAGCCGCACCATGACCTATCCCCGCATCGCGCTGATCGCGCATGACCGCAAGAAGGACGAGATCGTCGCGTTCGCCGCGCGGCACCGCGATTTCCTCGCGCGCTGCGAACTGCTGGCCACCGGCACCACCGGTGGCCGGCTGGTCGACGAGGTGGGGCTCGCGGTCACGCGCATGCTGTCCGGCCCGTGGGGCGGCGACCTGCAGATCGGCGCGCAGCTGGCCGAGGGCCGCGTCGGCGCCGTGGTCTTCCTGCGCGACCCCATGACCCCGCAGCCGCACGAGCCCGATATCAACGCGCTGGTGCGTGCCTGCGACGTGCACGACGTGCCGTGCGCGACCAATGTCGCCACCGCGGAACTGCTGATCGCCGAACTGCGCAGGCGCAGCGAGGCCCGCGGCGAGCCGGACTGACCGCACGCCGCGCGGCACCAACACACCATCCCCATTCGCGAAGTCAGGAGAGCAACGCAATGAGCAAAGCCATTCGCATCTACGAGAACGGCGGACCCGAGGTCATGCAGTGGGTCGACGTGGAAATCGGCGAGCCCGGTCCCGGCGAAATCCGCGTGCGGCACGAAGCGGTGGGCCTGAACTATATCGACGTGTATTTCCGCACGGGCCTGTACAAGCAGCCGCTGCCCGGCGGCATCGGCATGGAAGGGGCCGGCGTGGTCGAGGCCGTGGGGCCCGGCGTGACGCATCTCAAGGCGGGCGACCGCGTCGCCTACGCGGGGCGCCCGACCGGCTCCTACGCGCAGGCGCGCGTGATGCCGGCCGATATCGTGGTGAAGCTGCCGGACGCGGTGTCGTTCGAGCAGGCCGCCGCGATGATGATGCAGGGCCTGACCGTGCAATACCTCGTGCGCGACAGCTATCGCGTGCAGCCGGGCGACACCGTGCTGCTGCATGCGGCGGCGGGCGGCGTGGGACTGATCGCCTGCCAGTGGCTCAAGGCGCTGGGCGCCACCGTGATCGGCACCGTCGGCAGCGACGACAAGGCCGCGCTGGCCAAGGCACATGGCTGCGACCACACCATCGTCTATTCGCGCGAGCCGTTCCTGGAGCGCGTCAAGGAAATTACCGGCGGCAAGGGCGTGCCGGTGGTCTACGACTCGATCGGCAAGGACACCTTCAACGACTCGCTGGACTGCCTGTCGCCGCGCGGCACCATGGTGATCTTCGGCAACGCCTCCGGCCCGGTGCCCCCGTTCGACGTGGGCCTGCTCGGCAGCAAGGGTTCGCTGCGGCTCACACGCCCGACGATCATGACCTATGTGACGCAGCGCCAGTTGCTGGAGCCGATGGCGGCGGAGTTGTTCGATGTGGTGACCAGCGGAAAGGTGAAGATCGAGATCCGCCAGCGCTACGCGCTGTCGGACGCGGCGCAGGCGCACCGCGATCTGGAGAGCCGCAAGACCACCGGCTCGACGATCCTGCTGCCGTAAGGCAGCGGAGCATGGAAAAAGGGCCGCGTCGCGGCCCTTTTTCTTGCGGGTAAGCGTTCAGTGCGGACGCACGCGGGTGGCGGTCGCCCGCATCTGCGCCTGCCGCAGGATATGCGGTGGCAGGCGCCTGAGCATGAAGTGGACGGCCAGCGGGATCAGCACCACGTCATCGACGATCCCCAGGCCGGCCACCAGATCCGGCACCAGGTCGATGGGCGAGATCGCGTAGAACAGCAGGCCCAGGGCGGCGGGCTTGAGCCATGCCGGCGCATCGGGGTGCCGCAGGGCGTACCACAGCAAGCGGCCGTCGCGCCGCACGAGCGTCCATAGCGCCGAAAATTTCTTCCACATGTGAGGCCTCCTTCACGGGTGGTCTGATCCTGCAATGGTCAGCCATGCCAGTTTAGGTTGGGCCGTTGCGGATCGGTTCAAGTCAATGCGATCCGGCCGGCGCGCAATCGCCGCCATCCCGCCAGCGCGGGATGGCAGCGGGCCCCCGGGTCAGCCCGGAATCTTGCCTTCCACGCCCTCGACGTAGAACTTCACGTTGTGCAGGAATTTGTCGTCGGCGACCTGGTCGGCGGCGAGTTGTTCCTTGCCCGTGTTGTCCTTGACGGGGCCCTTCCAGATCGGCGCGGTGCCATCGACGATGCCCTTCTTGCGCTCGGCGACCAGCGCCTTGACGTCCTCGGGCACGTCGCCGTTGTACGCCTTCAGGTCGATCATGTTCTCCTTCAGACCCCACCAGGTGGTGTTCGTCTTCCACTGGTTGTTGAGCACGTCCTCGACGACCTTGTTGTAGTAGACGCCCCACGTGATCACCGAGGCGGCCAGGTGCGCCTTCTCGCCGAACCGGGTCATGTCGCTGTCCCAGCCGAACGCATGCACGCCCTTTTCCTGCGCGGTCTGCACCACGGCGGCGGAATCGGTGTTCTGCATCAGCATGTCGACGCCCTGGCCGATCAGCGTGGTGGCGGCTTCGCGCTCCTTGCCCGGATCGAACCACTTGTTGACCCAGACGACCTTGACCGTGGCGTTCGGATTGACGCTGCGCGCGCCCAGCGCGAACGAGTCGATATTGCGGATCACTTCGGGAATGGGTACCGAGGCCACCACGCCCATCTTGCCGGTCTTGCTCATCTTGCCGGCGACCACGCCGGCCAGGTAGGCGCCCTCGTAGGTGCGCACGTCGTACTGGGCGACGTTCTCGGCGGTCTTGAAGCCGGTCGCGTGCTCGAACTTGACGTCCGGAAATTCCTTGGCGACCTTGAGCATCGATTCCATGTAGCCGAAGGTGGTGCCGAAGATCAGCTTGTTGCCCTGGCTGGCCAGGTCGCGGAACACGCGTTCCGCGTCGGAGGCCGACTCGGGCACGTTCTCGACGTAGGTGGTCTTGACCTTGTCGCCGAACTTTTCTTCCACGGCCTTGCGGCCGTTGTCGTGGGCGTAGGTCCAGCCGGCGTCGCCCACCGGTCCGATATAGACGAAGGCAACCTTCAGCGGCTCGGCCTTCTGCTCGGCGGCCGGTGCGCCGGGCGCGGCCGTTTCGGCCGGCTTGTCGGCGTCCTTCTTGCCGCAGCCGGCGAGGGCCAGCAGGGTGGTGGCGGCAAGGGCCGCCAGGGTTTGCCTGCGGGTGACGATCATGATTTCTCCTGGGTGATGATGGTGTTCAAGGCTGGAAAACGCCCGGCGCGCGCTGGCCCGTTGTTCTCGCGCGCCGTGGCATGGTAGCGCCCGGGCGTCAGGCATTGCCCGGGCGGAATGGCTTGCCGAGCGAGGCCGGCATGTTCAGGCGGATCCAGGCGGGATTGCGCGAGATCAGCGCCAGCACCACGATGGTGGCCGCATACGGCAGCATCGACAGGATCTGCGAGGGGACCGACACGCCGATGCCTTGCAGGTAGAACTGCAGGATGGTCACGGCGCCGAACAGCCACGCGCCCACGAGCACGCGTCCCGGCCGCCAGGTGGCGAAGGTGGTCAGCGCCAGCGCGATCCAGCCGCGCCCCGCCACCAGGTTCTCGACCCACATCGGGGTGTAGACCAGCGACAGATAGGCGCCCGCGAGCCCGCAGCAGCCGCCGCCGAACAGCAGCGCGCCGAAGCGGATCAGGCGCACCGGATAGCCGAGGGCATGGGCGGATTCGGGCGACTCGCCCACCGCGCGCAGCGTCAGGCCGGCGCGCGTGCGGAACAGGAACCACATGATGGCCCCGCACAGCAGCACGCTGACATAGACCATCCAGTGATGCTGGAAGAAGGCCGGCCCGAAGAAGGGCAGGTCCGCCAGTCCTGGAATGGCGCGCGCCTGGGCCGGCATGGCCAGGCCCACGAAGCGCTGGCCCATGAAGGCAGACAGCCCGGTGCCGAAGATCGACAGCGCGAGGCCGGTGGCGACCTGGTTGGTGGCCAGCACCAGGGCGAGCCAGGAGAACAGCGCGGCCATCGCCATGCCGGCGAGCGCGCCCGCGGCGAAGCCGATCAGCGGCGACTGGGTCTGGTAGCCGATCATGAAGCCGAAGACCGCGGCCACGAGCATCATGCCTTCGGCGCCCAGGTTCAGCACGCCGGCGCGCTCGTTGATCAGCAGGCCCAGGGCGGCCAGCAGCAGAGGCGTGCCGGCGTTGATCGCCGTGGCGATGAGGGGAGCGAATTGTTCCATAGCGTGGGCGGCCTCGTCAGGCCGCGGTGGCGCGCCAGCGCAGGCGGTTGTCAATGAGGGAGTCGCAGGCGAGCAGGAAGAACAGCAGCATGCCCTGGAACACCCAGCCGAGCGCGGAGGGCAGGCCCAGCCGGGACTGCGCCATCTCGCCACCGATATAGAACAGCGACATCACGATGCCGCCGAACACCGCGCCGACCGGGTGCAGCCGCCCGACGAAGGCCACGATGATCGCGGTGAACCCGTAGCCCGGCGAGATCGAGGGCAGCAGCTGCCCGATCGGGCCGGTCACCTCGAACGCGCCCGCCAGGCCCGCGAAGCCGCCCGAGATCAGCAGCGCGCTCCACAGCGACGAGCGCGCCGAGAAGCCCGCATAGCGCGCCGCCGCGGGCGCGGTGCCGCCCACCTGGAGCCGGTAGCCGGCGAAGCTGCGGAAGATGAACACCGTCATCACCGCCACCAGCACCAGCATCACGGCGAAGCCGGCGTGCAGCCGCGAGCCCGACAGCAGGTTGGGCAGCAGGAATTCGGACGAGAACACCTTGGACTGCGGGAAGTTCATGCCCTGCGGATCCTTCAGCGGCCCGTTGACCATGTACAGGATCAGTTGCTGGGCGATATACGTCAGCATCAGCGAGACGAGGATCTCGTTGGCGTTGAAGCGGTCCTTCAGCAAGGCGGTGATGGCCGCCCACAGCATGCCGCCGACGACGCCGGCGAGCGCGGCCAGCACCAGCACCAGCGGGCCGCTCATGCCATGGTCCGGGACATCGAACCACAGTACCGTGGCGCCGGCGAAGATGCCGCCCACCACCAGCTGGCCTTCCGCGCCGATATTCCACACATTGGCGCGGTAGCACACGCACAGGCCGAGCGCGACCAGCACCAGCGGCACGGTCTTGAGCAGGACCTCGCCGATGGCGCGCCTGTCCTTGAGCGGGTCTACCAGGAAGACCTTGAGGCCCGCGACCGGGTCCTTGCCCAACAGCAGGAACAGCAGCGCGCCAAACGCGAGCGTTAGCGCCAGCGCAATAAACGGAGAGGCATAAGCCATGCGGCGCGAGGGCAGGCCGCGCGGCGCCAGCGACAGGGGCATCCAGTCAGCCATGGGTCAGGCCCTCCGCGTGCGCGCCCTGGCCGGCGGGTCCGCCGGTCCACAGGCCGCTCATCCACAGCCCGATCTGTTCGCGTGTGGCCGCCTCCGTGGGGATCGATGGCGACAGGCGGCCCTTGGCGATCACGTGCAGGCGGTCGCAGATGGCGAACAGCTCGTCGAGCTCTTCCGAGACCACGAGCACCGCGCAGCCCGTGGCCTTCAGCGCCAGGATCTCGTTGTGGATCTGCGCCGCGGCGCCGACGTCGACGCCCCAGGTGGGCTGGGCAACGATCAGCACCTTCGGACCGCTCTCGATCTCGCGGCCCACGATGAATTTCTGCAGATTGCCGCCCGACAGGCTTTTCGCCAGCGCATCCGGGCCGCTCGCCTTGACGCGGAAGCGCTGGATGATGGCCGCGGCCAGCCCGGCGGCGGCGGCCGGCGAAATCAGTCCGCGCCGGACGAAGGGGGCGGTCTGGTGCGACAGCAGCGTATTGGCGCCCAGGCTCATGCCGGGCACCGCGCCACGGCCCAGGCGCTCCTCCGGCACGAAGGCGAGGCCGGCGCGGCGGCGCGCGCGTGCATCGAGCTTGCCGACGGGCTTGCCGTCCAGCGCGACCGCATCGCGCGCGCCGCGCGCGTCCTCGCCGGAGAGCGCGGCCAGCAGTTCCTGCTGGCCGTTGCCCGATACGCCAGCGATGCCGACGATCTCGCCCGCACGCACGTCCAGCGCGATGCCGTCGAGCTCGGTAGCGAACGCGTGCGAGCGCGGCAGGCTCAGTCCGCGCACGGTCAGGCGCGCGGCGCCCGGCTCGGCGCTCACGCGCGTCTCGCGCGGCGGCTCCCCGCCGATCATCAGCCGGGACAGCGAGGCCGCGCTTTCCTCGCGCGGGTCGCACACGCCGGTGACCCGGCCCATGCGCATCACGGTCGCGTGGTGGCACAGCTCGCGGATCTCGTCGAGCTTGTGGCTGATATAGAGAATGCTGGTGCCTTCGGCGGCCAGCTGGCGCAGGGTCACGAACAGCGTCTGCACCGCCTGCGGGGTCAGCACCGAAGTCGGCTCGTCGAGAATCAGCAGCTGAGGCCGGGCCAGCAACGCGCGGACGATTTCCACGCGCTGGCGCTCGCCCACCGACAGGGTATGGACATGACGGTCCGGCTCCAGCGGCAGGCCATAGCGCTGCGCGGTGGCGCGGATGCGCTCGGCCAGCTGCCTCATCGACGCGCCCTTGCCGCCTTCGGCATCGGGCAGCCGTCCGCCGGGAAGGCCCAGTGCGATGTTCTCGGTGACGGTCAGCGTATCGAACAGCGAGAAATGCTGGAACACCATCGCGATGCCGAGGTTGCGGGCATCGTGCGGACTGCCGATGATGACGGGCGCGCCGTTGAAGTGCATCTGCCCCGCGTCGGGCTTGACCGCGCCGAAGATGATCTTCATCAGCGTCGATTTGCCGGCGCCGTTTTCGCCGAGAACGGCATGGATTTCGCCGGGGGCGACGGCCAGCGATACGTCGTCGTTCGCGGTCACGCCGGGATAGCGCTTGACGATGTGCGATAGCGCCAACCTGGGAGGGGTCTGTGGTGTCACTGAAGCGGCTCGATTGTTGGTGTCGGCACCCGTGGTCTTTCCGAACGAGGCGCAATGCGCGTGCGGCCTGTTTTGCCGCACGGCGTTGCGCCATTCATCATGACCATGTGATGCCCGTTATTCGCCCGCGATTATATAAGCGGGCGGGGGGCTGGCGACCGGTTGACGACGCGGATGCCGGCCCCGCAATGCCTGCACGGTGGTTGCAAGTCGCATGCCGGGGCAGGCACGCGAGGATGGGGCGCAAAAAAAAACGCGCCCGGACGGGCGCGTGGGAGAGGAGAGGGCCGTCACCCCGCGGGGTGCCGCGATGGCGGTGGCCTCAGGCCGCGGGGGCCGCCGCGTTGAACCTGCCTTCGCGGAAGTCGGCCAGGGTCTGGTAGATCTGCTCCTGCGTGTTCATCACGAACGGCCCGTACTGCACGATGGGCTCGCCCAGCGGCTTGCCGGCGATCAGCAGCAGGCGCGCGTCGGCCGAGGCGGTCAGCGTGACGCCGTCCGCCTGCGCATCGTTGTCCAGCACGCCCATGCGCTGCGGCTCCAGCACGATGGCGTCGCTGCCTTCGCCGACAGTGACCTCGCCGCGATAGACATAGACGAACGCGTTATGTCCGGCCGGCAACGCCTGCGAGAACGTCTGGCCCGCGGGCAAGGCGATATCCAGGTACAGCGGCTCGGTCACCGGACGCGTCATCGCACCCTCCACGCCGTGGGACCGGCCGGCCAGCACGCGGGCCACAGCGCCATTGGGCAGGGCCACCGCGGGGATCGCATCCGACGGAATGTCGCGGTACCAAGGCGTGGTCATCTTGTCGGACGCCGGCAGGTTCAGCCACAGCTGAAAGCCTTCCATGCTGCCGTCTTCCTGCTCGGGCATCTCCGAGTGGATCACGCCCGAGCCCGCCACCATCCACTGCGCGCCGCCGTTCTCGAGCAGGCCCTCGTTGCCGGCGCTGTCGCGATGGCGCATGCGGCCGGCCAGCATGTAGGTGATGGTCTCGAAGCCGCGGTGCGGGTGGTCGGGAAAGCCGCCGATGTAGTCGTCCTTGCTGTCGGTGCCGAAGGCATCGAGCATCAGGAAGGGGTCGAGCCGGCGTTGCAGATTCTGCGTCAGCACGCGGGTGAGCTTGACGCCCGCACCGTCCGAGGTCGCGATGCCGCGCACCACGCGATCGACCGTGCGCGAGCGGCGCACGGTTTCCTCGGCGCTGGCGGGAACGGCGGTCGCGGTGGGGTGGTCGGCGAGGCGAGTGGTTTCCATGTTGTCTTCTCCGGTAAGGGGAACGGCCCCCGCGGCATTCGCGCGGCGGCCTGGCATGCATCCAATGTACGGGTTTGGCGCGAAAACAGTAGGGGGACGGGAGGCAACTCATTGTTCTGCTGATGGAACGGCAGTGGCATGAGTGAGGCGGAAAACGAAACGACGCCTGGCGGAACGGGGCGCGCACCGGCGCGCGACCGGGAGTGCCGGCAACGCCGGATTTCGCAGGAAATTGCCGGCGAAACTCCGGCGGCGCAATCAGGTGGTGACAAGATGCCAGAAATTGGCTAGAATAGCGGCCGCATTGCCATCCGTTGCTGAAAGTTATCGCGCCGTCACCGGCGTCGGGTCTTCCCAGCACGGCCGAATCAATCCGACGGCGCGCCGCAATCCACATACAGCGCCGTCACCCTTGGCCATCGCCCTGCCTGCCGGCAAGGCTTGCGCCGCTTCAGGAGGCGTCCGCCCGCATCGCGGACCTTCCGTCAATCGGGTCCCGCCGTCACGGCACGGACCTTCGCCCGTCCGCCGGCTCCTTCGCCGGTCATGGCGGCAAGCCAATCTAGTCCGGGCCGGCGCCGATTGCCCACATCGGCCATCGTCGCGCCGTCGTCCTGTTTGCCATCCGTCGCCACCGGCGCCGGTGCGGGCCGCGCCTTGCCGCGCGCAACCGCCCGCGCGCCGCCCTGGCGGCCCTGGAGAGGGAAGGAAGCATGTCAAAACAATCCGTCCGCATCGCGGCGTGGACCGCGCTGTCGCTGGCCGGCCTGGCCGGCCTGATCGCCTGGGTCGGCCCCGATGTCCTGCAGCGCCATCGCGAACGCCTGCTGTACGACGTGGCCGATCACCTGCGGCTGGTCGGCTGGTCGATGACGCTGGCTCTCGCCACCGGCCTGCCCGCGGGCATCCTGCTCAGCCGTCCGTGCATGCGCCGCTGGGCCGACCGGCTGATGCAGATCTTCAACGTGGGCAACACCGTGCCTTCGCTCGCCGTGCTGGCGCTGTCGCTGGCCGTGCTCGGCATCGGCGAGCGTCCCGCGATCCTTGCGCTGTGGCTGGCCTCGCTGCTGCCCATCGTGCGCAACACCTGCGAAGGGCTGCGCACCCTGTCGCCCGCGCTGCGGGAGGCGGCACGCGGGGTGGGCATGACGGCGCGCCAGCAGCTGTTCAAGGTGGAACTGCCCAACGCGTTGCCGGTAATTCTCGCCGGCGTCCGCACCAGCCTCGTGATCAACGTGGGCACCGTGCCGCTGTCCTTCCTGATCGGCGCGAACAGCCTCGGGGAGCTGATCTTCCCCGGCATCTACCTGAACGACCAGCCGTTGCTGCTGCTTGGCGCCGCGGCCACCGCGCTGCTGGCCCTGGCCCTGGACGGCATCTTTGCCGCGTGCGGCCGGTTCTACCTGAGCCGGCGGGGACTCGCCCGATGAGCGCCGACCGCGGAACGACACCGAAGGAGAGTGCAATGACTTCCATACCTGGACTGACGACGCGCATGGCCCGCATGGCCCGCACCGCCGCAGGCGGCGCGATGGCCGCCATCGCCGCGGCCATGCTGCTGCTGGCACCGGCCGCGCACGCTGCCGACAAACTGCGCATCGGCGGCAAGAACTTCACCGAGCAACTGATTCTCTCGTCGATGACGGAGCAGTACCTGCGCGCCAAGGGCTTCCAGACCGAGCTGACGTCCGGCCTTGGCAGCACGCTGATGCGGCAAGCCATGGAAAGCGCGCAGCTGGACGTGGTGTGGGACTACACCGGCACGGCGCTGATCGTCTTCAACAAGGTCAACGAGAAGCTGGACCCGGCGGCGAGCTACGCGCGCGTCAAGGCGATGGATGCCGGCAAGGGCCTGGTCTGGCTGGACGCGTCGGGCATCAACAACACCTATGCGCTGGCCATGCCCAAGCGGCGCGCGCAGGCCACCGGCGTGAAGACGCTGTCGGCGCTCGCGGCCGCGATGCGCGCCGGCAAGGAAGGCGCGCGGCATCCGTTCGCGGTGGATATGGAGTTCGCCGCGCGTCCCGACGGGCTGGAGCCGCTCAAGGCCGTGTACAAGCTGCCGCTCACCCGCCGCGACGTGATCCAGCTCGATCCGGGCCTGGTCTACACGGCGCTGAAGAACGACCAGGTGGAGACGGGCCTGGTCTACGCCACCGACGGTCGCGTCAAGGGCTTCGAACTAGTGCTGCTGGAAGACGACCTTGGTTTCTTCCCCGCCTACCAGGCGGCGCCGGTGGTGCGCCGCGCGGTGCTGGACGCGCATCCGCAACTGGGCGAGTTGCTGAACGCGCTGGCCGCCAGACTCGACAGCGAGGCGATGACGGACATGAACTATCAGGTCGATATCGAGCAACAGCCGGTCGACAAGGTGGCCGGGGATTTTCTCCGGCGCCACGGCCTGATCTGAGGAGGACGCCATGGACCTGATCCACTATTTGCAACACAGCTGGCCCACGCTGCTCAAGCTCACCGCCGAGCATCTCGCGCTGGTGGGCACGGCCGTCGGCCTGGCCATCGCCATCGGCGTGCCGCTCGGCATCCTGATTACGCGCCAGCGCTGGCTGGCGACCCCACTGCTGACGCTGGCCACGGTCGTGCTGACGCTGCCGTCGATCGCGCTGTTCGGCCTGATGATCCCGATCTTCGCCAACTTCGGCCACTCGCTGGGATATGTGCCGGCGGTGACGGCGGTGTTCCTGTATTCGCTGCTGCCGATCATGCGCAACACCTATGTGGCGCTGGCCAATGTCGACGCCGGCATTCAGGAAGCCGGCCGCGGCATCGGCATGACGACGTGGCAACGCCTGCGGCTGGTGGACCTGCCGCTGGCAGTGCCGGTCATCCTGGGCGGCGTGCGCACCGCGGTCGTGATGAATATCGGCGTGGCTACCATCGCGGCCATCATCGGCGCGGGCGGGCTGGGCGTGCTGATCCTCCAGGCCATCAGCCAAAGCAATATGAGCAAGCTCGCCGTGGGCGCTGTGCTGGTCAGCGTGCTCGCCATCGTCGCCGACGCCTGCCTGCAGTGGTTGCAGCGGGCACTGACACCTAAAGGACTACGGACATGATCGAACTGGACCAACTGACAAAGACGTTCACGCAGAAGGACGGCACCGTGGTGCGCGCGGTGGACTCGGTATCGCTGGCCGTGCCGGCCGGGGAGATCTGCGTGTTCCTCGGCCCCTCGGGCTGCGGCAAGACCACCACGCTGAAGATGATCAACCGGCTGATCGCGCCGACCTCCGGCACGGTGCGCATCCACGGCGAGGACACCGCGGGCATCGACGAGGTCAGCCTGCGGCGCAAGATCGGCTATGTCATCCAGCAGATCGGCCTGTTCCCCAACATGACGATCGAGGAAAACATCATGGTGGTGCCGCGCCTGCTGGGCTGGGACAAGAAGCGCTGCCGCGAGCGCGCCCGCGAGCTGCTGGCCATGGTGCAGCTCGATCCCGGCAAGATGCTGTCGCGCTACCCGCGCGAACTCTCGGGCGGCCAGCAGCAGCGCATCGGCGTGATCCGCGCGCTGGCGGCCGACGCGCCGGTGCTCCTGATGGACGAACCGTTCGGCGCGGTGGATCCAATCAACCGCGAGAGCATCCAGAACGAATTCCTGCAGATGCAGCGCCAGCTCGGCAAGACCGTGATCATGGTCTCGCACGACATCGACGAGGCCATCAAGCTGGCCGACAAGGTCGCGGTGTTCCGCCGCGGACAGCTCGTGCAGTTCAATCATCCGGACGCGCTGCTCGCGCACCCCGCAGACGAGTTCGTGCAGGCCTTCGTCGGTCACGACAACACGCTCAAGCGCCTGCTGCTGGTCAGCGCCGGCGACGCCGCCACCATGCCGCCGACCTGCCTGCCGGGCACGCCGCTGGCGCAGGCCGTGGCGCTGATGGACGACAACGACGTGCGCCACCTGCCGGTCGTGGATCGGGAGCAGCGCGCCATCGGCTACGTCGCGCGCCGCGACGCGCGCGCGCCGCGGCCGGAGCAGCGCACCTGCGCCGACGTAATGAAGCCGTTCCCGGCGACGGCGCAGTGCGACGAGCATCTGCGCATCGTGCTCTCCCGCATGTATCAGCACAACACCAGCTGGCTGCCGGTGCTCGATGCCGACGGCGCCTATCTGGGCGAGGTGACGCAGGAATCGATCGCCGGCTATCTGAGCTCGGGCCGTTCGCGCGGCACCACCACCATCGCGCCCCCGGCGGCCGCGGTGGCGGAGCTGGAGGCGCTGCGCGCGGCAGCCTGACGGCAAGGAGGCGGCACGGGGCGGCACCGCTGACCCGTCCTCGCAACGACAAAGCGGCGACCGGATGGTCGCCGCTTTGTCGTTGGCACACCTGCCGCGTCAACGATGCGACAGCTTGCCGTCCTGCAGGCGCCACAGGCCCAGCGGATTGCCGTCCTTGAGCGCCTCCGGCAGCAGGGCCGCCGGCACGTTCTGATAGCACACCGGGCGCAGGAAGCGCTCGATCGCGGTGGCGCCCACCGACGTCGCGCGCGTGTCCGACGTGGCGGGGAAGGGTCCGCCATGCACCATCGCGTGCGAGACCTCGACGCCGGTCGGGTAGCCGTTGAACAACACCCGTCCGGCCTTGCGCTCCAGCACGGTCAGCAGGCGGCCGGCGGACTCGTAGTCCGGCGCATCGGCCTGGATGGTGGCCGTCAGCTGGCCCTCCAGCCTGGTGGCGAGCGCCACCATCTCGGCCTGGTCCTGGCAGACCACCAGTACCGACGAGGGGCCGAACACCTCGGCCTGGGCGCGATGGTCTTCGGCGAAACGCTGCGCCGTGGTCTCGAACAGCACCGGACGCGCCTGGTTCGGTCCCGCCGGGGCCTTGCCGGCGCCGATCTGCTTCAGGCCCTCGATATCGCCCAACTGCGCCACGCCTTTTTCATACGCGGCGTGGATGCCGGGCGTCAGCATCGTGGCCGCGGCCTTTTCCGTCAGCGCCGCGATGGCGGCTTCGCGGAACGCGTCCAGCGACGGACCTTCCATGGCGATGGCCAGGCCCGGATTCGTGCAGAACTGGCCCACGCCCAGCACCAGCGATTCGACGAAATCGCGCGCGATCTGCGGGCCGCGGTTCGACATCGCATCGGGCAGCAGGAACATCGGGTTGATGCTGCTCATCTCCGCATAGACGGGAATCGGCTGCGGACGGTTGTTGGCAGCCTGGACCAGCGCCAGTCCGCCGGCGCGCGAGCCGGTAAAGCCCACGGCCTGGATGACCGGGTGCGTCACCAGCGCGGTGCCGATATTGACGCCTGCGCCCACCAGCAGCGAAAACACGCCTTCGGGCAGGCCGGCATCGGCCACGGCGCGCTGGATCACGCGCCCGACCAGTTCCGAGGTGCCCAGATGCGCGGAGTGCGCCTTGACGATGACGGGGCAGCCCGCGGCCAGCGCGGCCGCGGTATCGCCGCCCGCCACCGAGAACGCCAGCGGGAAATTGCTCGCGCCGAATACGGCGACCGGGCCCACCGGAATCTTCTGCATGCGCAGGTCGGGCCGCGGCGGCGTGCGCTCGGGCAGCGCGCTGTCGAGCGTGGCCGATTGCCAGCGCCCATCGCGCAGCACGCTGGCGAACAGGCGCAGCTGATTGGCGGTGCGGCCGCGCTCGCCCTGCAGGCGCGCAACGGGCAGGCCGCTTTCGCGCTGCGCACGCTGGATCAGCGTATCGCCCAGCGCTTCGATGCCGCTGGCGATCGCTTCGAGAAACGTCGCGCGGCGCTCTGGAGAAATGGCACGGTATTCGTCGAATGCGGCTTCCGCGAGCGCGCACGCGCGCTCCACTTCCGCCGCGCCGCCGCCGTGGAAATCCGGCCCGATCACGTCGCCGGTGGCGGGATCGATGGCCTGGAGCTTCGCTTCGGTGCCGCGCACCGCGCTGGCTCCGATCAGCATGTCGCCGGTGATATTCATAGCTCGTTCCTGCTAGACGGTTGGATGGCGGCGGGCGGGGTGCGCGCCGCCACAGGCGTTATTGTGCGCCCGCGCGGTCGATCAGCCGGGCCAGCATCCCGCATTCTTCCTCGGTCAGGTCGGTCAACGGCGCGCGCACCGGACCCGCGTCGTGGCCCACCAGCTTGGCGCCGGCCTTGACGATGCTCACCGCGTAGCCTTGCTTGCGGTTGCGGATCTCCAGGTACGGCAGGAAGAAGGTGTCCAGCAGGCGGCCGACCGTCGCTTCGTCGTTGTTGGCCACGGCGTGATAGAAGTCCATCGCCGTCTTGGGGATGAAGTTGAACACGGCCGACGAGTACACGGGCACGCCCAGGGCACGGTAGGCCGCGGCGTAGACCTCGGCGGTAGGCAGGCCGCCCAGGTAGGCGAAGCGGTCGCCCAGCTTGCGGCGGATCGAGACCATCAGCTCGATGTCGCCCAGGCCGTCCTTGTAGCCGATCAGGTTGGGGCAGCGCTCGGCCAGGCGAGCCAGCTGCGTCGCGTTCAGGCGGCACACGGCGCGGTTATAGACGATCACGCCGAACTTGACCGAGCGGCACACGGCCTCGACGTGGTCGGCGATGCCTTCCGGGCTCGCTTCGGTCAGGTAGTGGGGCAGCAGCAGCACGCCATGCGCGCCGAGGCGTTCGGCTTCCTGCGCATAGGCGATGGCGACGCGGGTGGGGCCGCCAGCGCCGGCGATGATCGGCACCTTGCCACGGCAGGTGTCCACCGCCGTGCGCACGATGTCGGTGTATTCCTTCGGCTCGAGCGAGAAGAACTCGCCGGTGCCGCCCGCGGCGAACAGCGCGCTGGCGCCGTAGGGAGCGAGCCATTCCAGACGCGATGCATACGAAGCGGCGTTGAAGTTACCTTGGGCGTCGAAGTCGGTGACCGGGAAGGAAAGCAGGCCGGAGCTGATGATGGTCTTGAGGTCTTGAGGCGTCATGTCGCTGAGGAACGGTCGGAAGGGATCCGGAGAGTCGAAAGGAGTTGCGGTGTTGGCGCGCCGCGGGCCGGGGAACACGGACCGTGTCGTTACGGTCGTTTCTTATAGGACATCATACGACATAGGCGATACGACGGGCAAGCGTTTTTCGGCTGCCTATGGGATAGCCGGCCTGCGCGCTCAGCTTGCCGCCGCGGCGGATGCCTTGCGCAACCGTTCGCGGCTGTTGGTCAGGTGCATGCGCATCGCGGCCTTCGCGCCCTCGGGGTCGCGGCGTTCGATGGCGTCGTAAATGCTCTCGTGCTCGAAATTCACCCGCTCCAGATACTGCTCGCGCTCCACGGCGCTGACATGCAGCCGGCTGCGCGGGATCACCATGGTGCCCAGATGGCCCATGAAGTCGGTGAAATAGCGGTTGCCGGTGGCGCGCGCAATGGCCAGGTGGAACTCGAAGTCCGACCCCACCGAATCCTTGCCTTCGCCGGCGGTGCGCTTCAGATCGTCCAGCGCCCGGCGCATGGCCCGCAGTTGCTCGTCGGTGCGGCGCGAGGCGGCCAGGCTGGCGGCCTCCGCCTCGAGGCTGACCCGGAATTCCAGCATGGCCAGCACGTCCATCGCCGTGCCCATGGCGGCCGTGTCGATGCGGAAAGGGGACTGCGAATCGGCCGGTGGCGCCAGCACGAAGGTACCGATGCCGTGCCGCGTCTCGACCAGCCCGCTCGCCTGCAGGCGGGACAGCGCCTCGCGCACCACCGTGCGGCTTACGCCCAGCGCGGCCATGATCTCCGACTCGGTCGGCAGCTTGTCGCCGGGCTGCAGCTTGCCTTCCTGGATGCTCTCGGTGAGGCTGTTCACGGCCTCTTCGGCAAGCGTGCGGCCGCGGCGGCGCAGGGGGGCGGGATTGGCGAGCGAGGGGTTTTTCATGGGGGTAACGAGACTTGACCGGTTCGCGGTGGCGTTATTATACTGCCCTCGTAAGTCATATGACGACTGATAACAGATATGACGGCGCGACAGAGGCAACGTCGCGCGGATCGTCGGACGGTCGTCGCGTATGGGGGGCGTGGTCGCCCCCTGGCGGACGGCCCCGCAGCGGGTCGCACATATTGATACAGGAGACGACACATGACCCAGCCATATCCGCCGACCCGGCAGCGCCCCGCCGTGCTGAACGGCACCGCCCGGCGCTTGCGCAACGCCTTGTTCGCCATCGCCGCCGGCCTGATGGTCACGACCGCCGCGGTCGCCCAGAGCTGGCCGCAGAAGCCGGTCTCGGTGATCGTGCCTTTCCCGGCGGGCGGCTCGTCCGACACCATTGCCCGCATGCTGGCGCCACCGCTGAACGAGAAGCTGGGCCAGCCCTTCGTGATCGAAAACAAGCCAGGCGCGACGGGCTCCATCGGCGCGGCCATGGTCAAGCGCGCGCCGGCCGACGGCTACACCATGCTGGTGGCGCCGATATCGGTGTATGCGATCAACCCCTTCCTGCACAAGAACCTGCCTTACGATCCGGCCAAGGACTTCGACCTGCTGACGGTCGCGGTGCGCGCGCCCAACGTGCTGGTGGCCCATCCCTCGTTCCCGGCCAATACCGTCGCGGAGCTGATCGCTCATTTGAAGAAGAACCCGGGCAAGGTCAGCTTCGCCTCGTCGGGCGCCGGCTCGTCGGACCACCTGACCGCGGCGCTGTTCTGGCAGAAGACCGGCACCCAGGGCTTGCACGTGCCATACAAGGGCGGCGCGCCCGCCGTATCCGACCTCTTGGCCGGGCAGACCAACGTCTCGTTCCAGAACATCAACGCGATCGTGCAGCACGTGAAGGCCGGCAAGCTCAAGGCGCTGGCGGTGACGGGCGAGAAGCGCTCGGACCTGCTTGCCAACGTGCCGACGCTGGCCGAGGCTGGGGTCAAGGACGTCGAGGTGTATTCGTGGCAGGCCGTGGCCGCCCCACGCGGCTTGCCCAAGGACGTCAAGAGCAAGTTGCACGGCGCGCTGGTGGCATCGCTGAACGATCCGCAGATGCGCGCCAAGCTGGCCGAGAGCGGCTTCGAGGTCGTGGCCAATACGCCGGAGGAGTTCACAAAGTTCGAGAACCAGGAACTGCAACGCTGGAAGACGGTGATCGAAACCGGCAACATCACGGCGGAGTAAAGCCGGACCGGCATGCCACCGCATGGCCGCCGCGACGGCCGCAAAGCAAAAGCCCGCGCATATCGGCTATGCGCGGGCTTTTTTGTCTGTGTTGCCTGTACAGGCTTGCTGGCGGAGGCGGTGAGATTCGAACTCACGGATGGGTCACCCCATCGGCAGTTTTCAAGACTGCTGCCTTAAACCACTCGGCCACACCTCCAGCATTGCCGCGGCCCCAGCGAGCCGCGCCGCGCATTATAGCAAGGGCTCATCCCGCTCACGCCGGCATGCGCCGATCCCATGCAGAGGGCTGGCCGGCAGTGTCGGCGTTTGTCCGACACGGAGGAACCTTCGACGCAAGCGCCGCCTCCTAGAGGTGGTGGGGCCCCGCCGGCAGCGCGTGGCGCCCCGGTTTTTTCGCACTTCTTGAGGAGAATAATCGATGAATGGCAAGACACTGCTGAGCGCCGGCGCGCTGGCCGCGGCAATCGGACTGGCCGGATGTGCGGCGCAAGGGGGCGGCTATGGCGCCCAGCAGCCTGCGCCGGGCTACCAGAACACGTCGGGCACCTATCAGGCACCGGCGGGCTCGGTGTTCGTCGGCCGCGTCGAGTCGATCGAACCGATCACCCATCAGTCCGGCAGCTCCGGCATCCTGGGCACCGTGATCGGTGGCGTCGCCGGCGGCTTGCTGGGCCATCAGATCGGCGGCGGTTCCGGCCAGACCATCGCGACCATCGGTGGCGCGGTGGCCGGCGGCGTCGCCGGCAACCAGATCGAGAAGCGCACCAGCGGCGGCACCGAGACGGTCTATCGCGTCAACGTGCGTCTGGACGATGGACGCCTCGCCACGGTGACCCAGCGCCAGTTGGGCAATCTGCGCGTCGGCGACCGTGCCCGCGTGGCAAACGACATGGCGACGCCGTATTGATTTCCCGCGACTGATGGCATTCGGGCCCGGTTCTCCGGGCCCGAATTGTTTCTGAGGGAGTCGCTGCCGGCCGTTATCGCGCGAGCCCCGGTCGCGCACCGGCCGGCCCGTTGCTGCGCCGAGCGCGTCGGCCGTCCCGACGCGCTATCCCTTCAGGAACATCTGCTGCAGATCGTTCAGGAAACGACGGCCCAGTTCGGTCGGGCGGATCGTGGTCGGGTCCGCCTCCAGCAGTCCCTTCTTTTCCGCGGCCGCGAGATCGCGGCTGATCGTATGCAGCGGCAGGCCCGTGTGGTCGTGGAAGGTGCTCGCGGGCACGCCCTCGGTCAGCCGCAGTGCATTGAGCATGAACTCGAAGGGCAGGTCGGCGGCGCTCACATCGTGCGCTTCCTGTACGGCGTTGCCGGCCATCGCCTGCGCCATATAGGTGGCGGGATGCTTGTGGCGCATCTGGCGCAGCACCCGATGCGCGAACGAGATCTTGCCGTGCGCGCCGGCGCCGACTCCCAGATAGTCGCCGAAGCGCCAGTAGTTCAGGTTGTGCTGCGCCTCGCGCCGCGGCTTGGCATACGCCGACGTCTCGTAGTGGCGCAGTCCGTGCGCGGCCGTGCGTGCCTCGATGCTGTCCTGCATGTCGAAGGCCAGGTCCTCGTCGGGCAGCAGTTCGGGCGGGTATTTGGCGAACAGCGTATTGGGCTCCATCGTCAGGTGATACAGCGACAGATGGGTCGTGTCGTAGGACAGCGCCGTTTCCAGGTCCTGCATGCACTCGTCCAGCGTCTGTCCCGGCAGCGCATACATCAAGTCCAGATTGACGTTGTCGAAGTTCGCCAGCGCGATCTCGATGGCGGCGCGAGCCTCGTCGCCGCCGTGGATGCGCCCGAGCGCCTGCAGGTGCCGGTCGTTGAAGCTCTGGATGCCGATCGACAGGCGGTTGATGCCGCTCGCACGATAGCTGGCGAAACGCTCCGCCTCGAAGGTGCCTGGGTTCGCTTCCATCGTGATCTCGGCGTCGGCATCCAGCGGCAGCAGCGCGCGGATATCGGAAAGCAGGCGGTCCATGCCGGCCGCCGACAGCAGGCTGGGCGTGCCGCCGCCGATGAAGACGGTATGCACGGGTCGCCCCCACACGAGCGGCAGCGACTGCTCGAGGTCGGCCCGCAGCGCGTCGAGGTACGCGTCTTCGGGGATGGCCTGGTCGCCGTTGCCGCCCGGCGTCGCATGCGAATTGAAATCGCAATACGGGCATTTGCGCACGCACCACGGAATGTGCACGTACAGCGAGAGCGGCGGCAGCGCGGGCAGCGAGATCTGCCCCGGCTTGAGCCAGAGCTGGGTCGCCTCGCCGGCGGGCGAGGCGGAGACCGGGACGATGGGAATCATGGGCGCCGTGCCTGACCGCGGGCGCGCAGCCGTGCCACCAGCGTCTGCAGGGCCAGCGCGCGGTGGCTGATGCGGTTCTTGTCCTCGGCCGACAGTTCGGCGGCGGTCTTGCCGAGTTCGGGCAGCAGGAAGTGCGCGTCGTAGCCGAAGCCGTTGGTGCCCCGCGGGGCATCGACCACCTCGCCGTCCCACGTGCCCTCGGCGATCATGGGACAGGGGTCGTCGGCATGGCGGACCATCACCAGCACGCAGTAGTAGTGCGCATGGCGGTTGACCTTGCCCGCCAGTTGCGAGATCAGGTAGGCGTTGTTGGCGGCGTCGGACTTTGCCTGTCCGGCCATCTGCGCATAGCGCGCGGAATACACGCCGGGTGCACCCTCAAGCGCATCAACACAGATGCCGGAGTCGTCGGCCAGCGCCGGCAGGCCGGTCAGGCGGCTGGCATGGCGCGCCTTGCACAGCGCGTTCTCGACGAAGGTGGCGTGCGGTTCTTCCGCCTCGCTCACGCCAAGCTCGCCCTGCGGCACGATTTCCAGGCCGAGCGGCGCGAGCAGAGAGCCGAATTCGCGCAGCTTGCCGGCGTTGTTGGAAGCGAGGACGAGGCGTTGCATCGCAATCTCCCTTCAGGATGCGGCAAGCGCCTGCCGCTGGTAGCCGATCAGTTCGGCGATGCCCTTCTCGGCGAGGCGCGTCATCGCCTCCAGTTCGGCGCGATCGAAGGGCGCGCCTTCCGCGGTGCCCTGGACTTCGACGAAACCGCCGCTGCCGGTCATGACCACGTTCATGTCGGTAGAGCAGCCGCTGTCCTCGGCATAGTCCAGGTCCAGCACGGGCACGCCCGCGACCATGCCGACCGAGACGGCGGCGACGAAGTCGCGGATCGGGCTGGCTGCGATCATGCCCTCGCGCAGCATGCGCGCGACCGCGTCATGCGCGGCCACGAAGGCACCGGTGATGGCGGCGGTGCGGGTGCCGCCGTCGGCCTGGAGCACGTCGCAATCGAGATGGATGGTGTGCTCGCCCAGCGCGCCCAGATCGAACACCGTGCGCATGGCGCGGCCGATCAGGCGCTGGATCTCCTGCGTGCGGCCGGTCTGCTTGCCGCGCGCCGCCTCGCGGTCGGAGCGGGTATGCGTGGCGCGCGGCAGCATGCCGTATTCCGCCGTGACCCAGCCCTCGCCGCTGCCTTTCTTGTGCGGCGGCACCTTGGTCAGCACGCTGGCCGTGCACAGCACCTTGGTATCGCCGAAGGCACTCAGTACCGAGCCTTCGGCATGGCGGGTGTAGTGGCGGGTCAGGGTGATAGGGCGCAGCGCATCGGCAGCGCGTCCGCTAGGTCGCATGGGGATTGTCTTGTGGAATCGGAACAGACCCGGATTCTAACCCTTGCGACCCCGCTGCGCCCGGCGCGGGCGGGAATGCGGACGGCCCTGCCGTCAGCGCATCAGGTTGCTGCTCTTGTCGATGGCGGCGCGGATTTCGGCGATCGATCGCTCGATCTCTTCCTCGGACAGCAGGTCGCCTTCGCCCTCCGTGCGCTCGAGAATGGAGGTGGTGAACGCGTTCAGCGGCAGGGTGTCGGTCAGCACCGCTTCGTCGGCCGCCGCGGCCGCGTCCAGCTCCCACATCATGCCGATCGCGGTGGTGTTGTCCGCGCCCTCGCCGGCGCTGTCCAGCGCCTGTTCGATCAGGTCGGGGATCGCCTGCACCACGGACAGCCGGCTGATGGTGTCGACGATCGTCGGCTCGTCCAGGCTGCCCCACAGGCCGTCGGAGCACAGCAGCGCGACATCGCCGGGCTCGAGCCGCAGCGGCCCGCCGATATCGATCAGCGGCAGGTTCGGCGAGCCCAGGCAGTTGTAGATCTTGTTGCGCTCGGGATGGTTGGCCACGTGCATGGGCAGCACGCGATCCTGTTGCAGCAGGTTCTCGATCTTGGAATGGTCGCGCGTGCGCGTGAGCAGGCGTCCCTGGCGCATCAGGTACAGCCGCGAATCGCCGGCATGTGCCCAGTGGATCTGCCCCTGCTGCACCAGGCAGCAGACGATCGTGGTGCGCGGCACGTCGTCGAGCCGGTTCAGCTCGGCGTAGCGATGGATTTCGCGATGCGCGAGCATGATGGTGTCCTGCAGGAAGTCCGCGGGATGGCGGATGGCCGGCCGTGCCTGCGACTGGAACTGCCGCGCCAGCGTCTGCAGCGCCTGCTGCGCGGCGACCTCGCCGAGCGCATGGCCGCCCAGGCCATCGGCCAGCACCATCAACAGCGCGTCCCGCGTGAAGCAATAGCCCATGCGGTCCTGGTTGATGCGGCGGCCTCCTTTCCTGCTTTCCTGGTAGACGGAAAATCGCATCTTGCTGGGTCCTGTCTAGTCGCTGCGCGGCAGCGGCTGTGGCGGCGCGACCGGGGCGAGGTCTTCACGGCGCCGCAACAGCGTCATCAGCCGGCTTGCCGCCGAGCGCTCCGGCGCGGGCGCGGCCACCGGCGCGGCCACGGCGGAATCGCTCAGCGCATTGGTCTGGTCGCGCAGTTCCTTCTGCAGGCGGAAGACGCTCTGCGGCCGCGCCGACGGCGCGAGCTGCAGGCACCATTGCACCAGGTCGACGAGCCCGTCGGTATAGCTTGCGCGCAGCTTGTCGAGCGCCTGGCCCATGCGGTCGTCCTTTTCGCGCTGGTTCGCTTCCTGCGGCGCCATGCCGGCCATGCAGGCGTAGAGCGTCGCGCCCAGGCTGTAGATGTCGGTCCACGGACCCAGCTCGCTGTGCTTGCCATAAAGCTCGGGCGCCGCGAAGCCGGGCGTGTACATGGGCTGGAAGCGCGCGGCTTCCATCGTCAAGGTCTGCCGCGCCGCGCCGAAGTCCAGCAGGATCGGCGACTCGTCCTCCCGCAGGTAGATGTTGCCCGGCTTGATGTCCAGATGCAGCAGCTTGTGGATATGGACTTCGCGCAGGCCGCTCATCAGCGCGTGGAACACGCGGCGGATGAAATGCTCGCGCAGGACCTTGGCGCGTCCCTGCTGGCGGGCGTGCAGGATATGCTCCTGCAGCGTCTTGCCCAGCTCGTAGTTCATCACCATGTAGACGGTGGCGTTCTCGCGGAAGAAATTGACCACGCGAACCACGTTGGGATGGGAGATGCGGGCGAGCGAGCGTCCTTCCTCGAAGAAGTACTTCAGGCCGAGACGGAAGGATGCAGCGTTCTCCTCGGGCACCACCGGGATCAGTGCGCCGGGCTCGCGGCGCGCGAGTGCGGACGGCAGGTATTCCTTGATCGCGACGGGAGCACCGGCATCGTCGGTGGCGAGATAGACGAAACTGAACCCCCCGCTGGCCAACTTCTTTACAATGCGATAGTTGGACAGCAGCGTGCCGACGGGCAGCGGTGCACTCTTCGGTTGTGAAGCGCCCTTGGACTCTGTCATAGGATTCGGTGCCTGGATGCTCCGGATTGTCCTGACTAATCGGTGAGTTGTAAAGAACACAATAGGGACCATGTCGGGCCCCATTTCGAGCGCGATCCGGCGCGATTCCCATGCGGAATTTCCAGCCGGACAGCCCCTCGATCGGGACGCGGCATCGGTTCCGTTTTTGCCTGACCGGCGGCCGGTTCCGCGGCCGCCCTTCAGCCACGGCAACGGCGCCAGCGCGCGCCCGCCACCGGCCGCCGGCTCCGCCCGGCAACGGCGGCCGGCATTTTCGAGAGAACATTCAATGGCCCACAGCATGACAGGTTATGGCGCGGCGACGCGCCAGGCGGCGCTCACGGACGCGCAAGGCAAGGCAACCGGCAGGACGGTCGCGGTGTCGGTGGAATTCCGCACGGTCAATTCCCGTTTCCTCGACCTGTTGTTCCGCGCCCCCGAGGAATGCCGCGCGTTCGAACCTGCGCTGCGCGAGATGCTGATGGGCCAGCTGTCGCGCGGCAAGCTCGAATGCCGCATCAACCTGCAACGCGCCGAGGCGGGCGCCGCCACGCTGGCGCTGAATCTGGACTTGCTGGCGCAGATCCGCGGTCTGGAGGCTACGGTCGCGCAGACCTTCTCGGACGCCGGCACCATGCGCATGGGCGAGATCCTGCGCTGGCCCGGCGTGCTGGTGGAGCCCGAGCTGTCCCAGGACGCGCTGCGCGACGCGGTGATGGACGCCGCCAAGGAGGCGCTGGCCCAGTTGCTCGAGGCTCGCCGCCGCGAGGGCGAGGCGCTCAAGGCCACCCTGGTTGAGCGCATCGAAGCGATGCTGGCGATCGTCCAGCGCCTGGTGCCGACCATCCCCGAACTGATCGCCCATCATCAGGAAAAGCTGACCGAGCGCCTGCAGGAAGCGTTCAACCTGGTCGCGCCGAGCGGCATGCCGTCGATGAGCCGCGACGAAATCGGCGAGCGCATCCGCCAGGAGGCGACCGTCTATGGCATCCGCATCGATATCGCCGAGGAGCTGTCGCGTCTGGAGGCGCATCTGAACGAGACGCGCCACATCCTGAAGAAGGGCGGACCGGTGGGCAAGCGGCTGGACTTCATGATGCAGGAGCTGAACCGCGAGGCCAACACGCTGGGCTCCAAGGCCGCGGCCAAGGAACTGGCCGACGCCTCGATGGAGCTCAAGCTGCTGATCGAGCAGATGCGCGAACAGATCCAGAACCTCGAATAACGAACCCACGACCATGAGCGACACGTCTCACTCCGGGACCCACACCGGATCCCATATCGCCATCGATACCGCCTACCCCGGCAACCTGTTCATGGTGGTGGCCCCGTCCGGCGCGGGCAAATCCACGCTGGTCAATGCGCTGCTGGCGCAGGACCCGGCCATCCGCCTGTCGATCTCCCACACCACGCGCCAGCCGCGCCCGGGCGAGCAGAACGGCCGCGAATACCACTTCACCACGGTCGACGAGTTCCGCATCGCGCGCGATCGCGGGGACTTCCTCGAATGGGCCGAGGTGCATGGCAACTATTACGCGACCTCGCGCGTGTGGATCGAGAAACAGATGGAGCAGGGCAACGACGTGCTGCTGGAGATCGACTGGCAGGGCGCGCAGCAGGTGCACGAGCGCTTCTCCAACGCGGTCGAGATCTTCATCCTGCCGCCGTCGCTGACGGCGCTGGAGGAGCGCCTGCGCAAGCGCGGACAAGACGAGCCCAATGTCATCGTGCGCCGGCTGCTGGCCGCCGGCAGCGAAATGGCCCACGCTTCGGAGTCCGACTACGTCATCATCAACGAGGTGTTCGAGGAAGCGCTGGAGCAGTTGCGCAGCGTCGTGCGTGCGACCCGTCTGCGCTTTTCCTCGCAGAAGGCCCGGCACACCGATCTGTTCATCGAGCTGGGAATTCACTAGCCGGCCGGCTTGCCGGAAGGGTTGGCGCCGCGTGCTGTAAAATGCGGCGATCGCAAGGTTCTGTCCAAGGTAGATTTGATATGGCGCGTATTACCGTCGAAGATTGTCTGAAACACATCCCGAACCGCTTCGAGCTCGCGCTCGCCGCAACGTACCGGGCTCGCCAGCTGGCGCAAGGGCATACCCCGAAGGTCGAGGCCAAGGACAAGCCCACCGTGGTGGCGCTGCGCGAGATCGCCTCGGGCCAGGTCGGCATCGAGATGCTCAAGAAGGTACCGACCTGAGGGCCTGAGCTTCAGGCCACCAGCGGCTCCAGCTTTCCAGCAGCATCGGTTTTTACAGTCGCACACCACAGGCCGCTCCAATGCCTTCCTCGTCGTCGCAAACGCCTCTCGCTCCAGCCGGCGCGGCCAACGCGTCCGCACGGCCTGACACGGATGCGACCGGCGATGCGCACGAACACGGCGTGGCCGTAGCGCGCAAGCGCTCGAAGCCAGCCCACGGCGGCCACGCCAGCCATACCGCCCGCACGGGCGCGCCCAACATGCCGGACCCGCTCGGCGACAACGTGGTGGGTGAGCGTGCCGTGGTGCCTGCCAAGGCACGTGCCGGGGGACATCCGCCGGCACCGTCGGCGCCCGCCGCCGGCGGCACCGCCGCGCCGGCGCCCGCGGGCGAAGGCCTCTTCATCGACGCGGTACTCGCCCAGTCCTACCGCCATTTCTTCGGGCCGACCTCCCAGCCGGCCGTTCCGCCGCGGCAACAGGTCATCTCCATCGCCCCGCTGATGGAGAAGCTGAGCTACCTCAAGCCGGCCGACCAGGCCATCGTGCGCGAGGCCTTCCAGTTTTCCGACGAAGCGCATCTGGGACAGTATCGCCAGAGCGGCGAGCCCTACATCACGCATCCGGTCTCGGTGGCCGAACTGTGCGCCGACTGGAAGCTCGATGTGCAGTCGATCATGGCCGCGCTGCTGCACGACGTGATGGAAGACCAGGGCATCACCAAGAGCGAGCTGGCCGAGAAGTTCGGCCCCAAGGTGGCGGAACTGGTCGATGGGCTGACCAAGCTGGACAAGCTCGAATTCCAGAGCAAGGAACAGGCGCAGGCCGAGAGCTTCCGCAAGATGCTGCTGGCGATGGCGCGCGATGTGCGCGTGATCCTGGTCAAGCTGGCGGACCGCACGCACAACATGCGCACGCTCGATTTCGTCCCGCCGGAGAAGCGGCGGCGGATCGCACTGGAGACGATGGAGATCTACGCTCCCATCGCGCACCGCCTGGGCCTGAACACCACCTATCGCGAACTGCAGGAGCTGTCCTTCAAGGTTGGCTCGCCGTTCCGGTACGCCACGCTGGAGAAGGCGGTCAAGGCCGCGCGCGGCAACCGGCGCGAGGTGGTCAAGCGCATTCTCGAGGCGGCGCAGAAGGCGCTGGCCGATGCCGGCATCGTGGCCGAGCTGTCCGGCCGGGAGAAGACGCTGTACAGCATCTACCGCAAGATGCACGACAAGCAGCTGTCGTTTTCGCAGGTGCTGGACGTCTATGGCTTCCGCGTGGTGGTCGACACGCAGATGCACTGCTACATGGCGCTGGGCGCCCTGCACGGCTTCTACAAGCCGATGCCGGGCAAGTTCAAGGACTACATCGCCATTCCGAAGATCAACGGCTACCAGTCGCTGCATACGACGCTGGTGGGGCCGTTCGGCACGCCGGTGGAATTCCAGATCCGCACGCGCGAGATGCACCAGATCGCCGAGGCCGGCGTCGCGGCGCACTGGATGTACAAGCACCACGCCGACCAGATCAACGATATCCAGCAGCAGGCGCACCAGTGGCTGCAGTCGCTGCTCGACATCCAGAGCCAGACAGGCGATTCGCAGGAGTTCCTCGAGCACGTCAAGATCGACCTGTTCCCGGACGCCGTCTACGTCTTCACGCCCAAGGGCCATATCCGCGCGCTGCCGCGCGGCGCCACGGCGCTGGACTTCGCCTACGCGGTGCACAGCGATCTGGGCAACCAGTGCGTCGCGGTCAAGATCAACAACGAGCTGCTGCCGCTGCGCACCGAGCTCAAGAGCGGCGATATCGTCGAGGTGGTGACGGCGCCGTACTCCAAGCCCAACCCGGCGTGGCTCTCGTTCGTGCGCACCGGCAAGGCCCGTGCCGCGATCCGGCACTATCTGAAGACCACCAAGCTGGACGAAGCCATCCAGCTGGGCGAGCGCCTGCTGGAGCAGTCCACGCGACAGCTTGGCATCGAGATGAAGTCGGTGCCGCAGGTGGTGTGGGACCGCATGATCCAGTGGACCGGCAACAAGCAGCGCGAGGAAATCTTCGCCGACCTGGCGCTGGGCCGGCGCGTGCCCGCCGTGGTGGCGCGCCGCATGGAAATCGTGCTGGCGGAAATCTCCGGCGACGTGGATTCCGCGCTGATGGCCGCGGTGCAGACCTTCGCCGGCGAGGACGCGCCGGCGGTGCCGGTCACCGGCGACGAGGGCATGTCCATCGTGTTCTCGGCATGCTGCCGGCCGATCCCGGGCGACTCCATCGTCGGCTATCTCGGCAAGGGAGAAGGGCTGCAGATCCACGTGCAGGACTGCAAGATCGCCAAGCGCCTGCACAGCAAGGACCCGGAGCACTGGATCGACGTGATGTGGGCGCGCAAGACCACGCGCGCGTTCGATGTGTCGATCAAGGTGCTGGTGCGCAACGTGAAGGGCATCGTGGCGCGCGTCGCGGCCGACCTGACCGCGGCCGATGCCAACGTGGCCCACGTCGCGATGGAGCACCAGGACAGCGGCCCGCACGAGGCCACCTACATGCAGTTCGTCATCCAGGTCCAGGACCGTCTGCACCTGGCCAACGTGATGCGGGCACTGCGCCGCAACACGGACGTCATCCGCATCGTGCGCGACCGCAACGACGGCTGAAGCCCGCGGCTTCGGCCCGTCTGCGCTCAGGCCGCCGAGGCGCGGCGCGGGTATTTCACTTCGAGGATATCGATCTGCTCCACGCCATTGGGCGTGCGCAGCGGCACGGTATCGCCCTCGCGCGCCTTGATCAGCGCCTTGGCGATCGGCGAGATCCAGCTGACCCGATGCGCATCCAGGTCGACCTCGTCCATGCCGACGATGGTGATGGTGGTCTCCTCGCCCGCCTGGTTGGCGTAGGTCACCGTGGCACCGAAGAAGATCTGGTCGTTGTCTCCCTGCAGCGAGGCGTCGACGACCTCTGCCTTGTCCAGGCGCCGCGTCAGGAAGCGGATGCGCCGGTCGATCTCGCGCAGGCGCTTCTTGCCATAGAGGTAATCGCCGTTCTCCGAGCGGTCGCCGTTGGAGGCGGCCCACGACACGATCTGCACGATTTCCGGCCGCTCCACGTCGATCAGGTGCATCAGCTCGTCGCGCAGCCGTTGATAGCCCTCGGCGGTGATGTAGTTCTTGGTGCCGGCTGGCAGCGCGGTCGCGCCTTCGGGCAGGTCGTCCTCGTCGTCCTCGGTCGATTCCTTAACAAATGCCTTGCTCATGGTGCGGATCACTTCTGTTGGGCTGACATTATAGAAACATGGGCATCGGCAAGGCCAAAAGCAAAAATCTGCGCCGAGGGGGTTCCCATACTGAAAAATTTCGATATAATTTCGTTCTCGCGTGCGGCTGTAGCTCAGTTGGATAGAGTACTTGGCTACGAACCAAGGGGTCGTGGGTTCGAATCCTGCCAGCCGCGCCACCTATTAAAAGGGCTTCCGATTTCGGAAGCCCTTTTTCATTGGGCCCGCGTCATTGGCTCGCGGACGTCCCCGGGCAATCTCCGGTGGTCTCTCCTGTGGGACTCGCCACCATGGCCGCTGTTCCTTACGATCTCCTTTGCCTTGCGGCCGGGCGCGACTGCGCCTAGGCTGAAATGCATCAATCGGCTCAGGAGCTTGGCATGAATGGCAAGGACACCACGCAGGGCACTCCGCATCCTCAGGACGAATGGCGCGTGGAATCCTATCGCGGCCTCGACGTCTATGTGCTCGTGTCGGCGGTGCGGGGCGATGAGCAGCAGTGGGGCTACGAGGTGCGGATCGCCCAGGAGGGTGCGGATCCTTCCGATGCGGGCGATACCGAAGTGCTGTCCAGCGGCGAATATCGCTTTACCACGCGGCATGCGGCCGAGGTCGCCGCGTTCAATGCGGCCTATATGCAGGTCGACAAATTGCAGGGTCCGCAAACGTAGTAGCGGCCGTACATATCACGTTGTGATGTAGCGGGCGCGGTGCCGGCGATAGCGGGAAAAAGCGCGGCGCGCGGCCGAAAGGTCTTGCAATGGACGCGGGTATCGTCCATAATCCGTTCCCTTCAGACGCGGGGTGGAGCAGTCTGGCAGCTCGTCGGGCTCATAACCCGAAGGTCGCAGGTTCAAATCCTGCCCCCGCAACCAAATCAGGATGGACGCCACGTTCGTGGCGACATCGAGGCAGTCGCGATACCGGATCACCGATTCCGGGCATCGCGGCCTTCGCCGGCAGAGTTCCTGCCACGTCCCCAGCAACGATTTCAACTGCCTGCCGCGCCGGCCAGGCGGATTGCCTTGTCGAACGTGTCGCTGACTTCGGCTTGCCCTTCGCGCTGCGCCGCCGTGGCGCGATCGCGCAGGCGTGCAATCAGAACCTCGCGATTGCCGCCCCCTCCGCATTGCCGCACTGCCTCGCCCACCACCTGCCGCAGTTCCTCATCGACATCGGCGCCATCGAAGGCGCTGATGGAGAGAGCGGAGATGCGTTCGAGATGGAGGTTGACGAGTGCTTCGTCATGTTCGGGTTCTTGCATGTCGATCTCCCATCGGGCAATGGCGCGACCGGCCAGCGACAGCTAACGGTCGCGTCGAACGGAATGCGGCAACGGAATCGGTGAGGCTCGTCGTCGCGCTGGCTTGAGCGCTCGCTGCGGCCAGAGGATGTAGTTGGTATGCGGGTCCAGCGGCTTGCCGAAGTACGACACCCACACCTGTACGCCGTGTTCGGTCTCGGCGATGATCGCCGCCACGGCACGCGCCGCGACGGAAGGGGATTTGAGCAGTTCGGCGAGGGCTTCGACGCCCTGGACGATATGGTGCTTCACACCCTGGAACCATACGTACTGGCGCATGGCCGACAGCAAGAGCTTAGTCATGGACTAACCGGTCTCCATTGATAACGAGATGCGGTTCAGACCACAGCTTACACCCGGCGTTCAGCCTGTTTCGCGCAGACTTTCCTATCGGTTTCCCGAATCTCATGCCGACTCGCATGACAGTGTTGTCATCGTGGCGCCGCGGCGGCGGGCGCGAGTTCGGACAGCACGGTCGCCAGCCGGTCCAGGGCGGGATCGATATCGAGCAGGTCGATCGCGCCGAAGCCGAACAGCAGGCCGGCGCAGTGCGCGGGCGGCGCGGCGAAGAACGGATCCAGGGGCGCGAGGGCAAGGTCGAGCCGCCGGGCCAGGCCCAGCAGTTCTTCGGTGCGGATCGGCACGCGCAGCCTGGCGGCCTGGTGAAAGCCGACATGGCAGGGCACCGGCTCCAGCCACGGCAGCAGGTCGCCATGCAGGCGGCTCAGCAGACGGCTGCGGCGCTGCGCATGGCGCTGCTGCGACCGGCGGATGTGGCGCAGCAGATGGCCCTCGCGCAGGAACGTCGCCAGCGCGCGCTGTGTCAGCGTGACGGTATGCCAGTCCACCAGATGCTTGATCTTGCGTAGCGCCGGCATGAGCCAGGGCGGGGCGATCAGGTAGCCGCAGCGCAGGTTGGCGGTCAAGGTCTTGGAGAAGGTGCCGAGGTAGATCACGCGCTCGTGCCGGTCCAGGGTCTGCAGCGCGTCGACGGGATGGCCGCCGTAGCGGAATTCGCTGTCGTAGTCGTCCTCGACGATCAGCGTTTCGCGGCGCGCGGCCCAGTCGAGCAGCGCCAGCCGGCGCGCCAGGCTCATCGACATGCCCAACGGCGACTGGTGCGAAGGCGTGACGTAGACCAGCGCCGCCTCGGGCGGCAGCGCGTCGACCACGAGCCCTTCGCCGTCGACGGGCACCGGCACCACGCGCGCGCCCGCCGCCTGGAACAGCGCGCGCGCCATCGGGTAGCCGGGGTCCTCCATCGCCACCACGCTGCCTGGTGCGACCAGCAGCCGCACGGCGAGGTCGATGCCTTGCTGCGCGCCCGCGGTGACCATCAGCATATCCGGGGTACTCATCACGCCGCGGGTGTATGCCACATGCCGGGCGATGGCGGCGCGCAGCTCAGGGTCGCCGGCCGGGTCGGCCAGCGTCGTCATATGGCGGGGCGCATCGGCCAGTGCCGCGCGCACGCAGCGGGACCATTCCGCCAGCGGAAAGCGGGTCGGATCGGACTGGCCGGGTTGAAAGGCGAAGCGCGGGGTGCCTTCGCCTGGAGGCTGCAGGAACGGGGTCTGGGCATCCCGCCAGCGCAGCGCCTGCGCGGGCAGCGCGGGTGCGGGCGCCAGTCCCTTCGGCTTGTCGGCGAGGCCCGTGCCGACATAGGTGCCATCTCCCACCCGGGACTCCAGCCAGCCGTCCGCGGCCAGCCGCTCGTACACGGTCGTCACCGTCTTGCGCGCCACCCCTACCTGCTGCGCGAGCAGACGCGACGGTGGCATGCGGTCGCCGCCGCGCAGGCGCCCGGCCTGGATGGCCGCGCGGATCTGATGGACCAGTTGGCCGGTCACGTCGCGGCGCGAGTCGAGGGTCAGGTGCAATTCCATGAGGGGGACAAAGGAAGGGGGGCGTCGGATTGGTCTACCGTTTTGGCGGGAAATTGGCGGTGTACGGAGCCATTGCGCAAGCATATCGTAGACACATCGCGGCGGGCACCTCAGCACCTCAGTGCACCGGCCGCTGACCGCAACTTCCAATCACCCTGGATCACACCGGCAAGGAGCCAACTCATGGAACAACGACTCGACATCTACGCGACCGCGCCCGACGGCTACAAGGCAATGCTCGGCCTGGAGACCTATATCGCCCGCAGCGGGCTGGACCACACCATCGTGGAATTGGTGAAGATGCGCGCCTCGCAGATCAACGGCTGCGCCTTCTGCCTGGACATGCATTCGGCGGACGCGATCAAGCACGGCGAAAGCGCCCGCCGGCTGCACGTGCTGCCGGCCTGGCGCGAAGTGTCCTGGTTCAACGAGCGCGAGCGGGCGGCGCTGGCCTGGACCGAATCGCTGACGCTGGTGGCGCAGACGCAGGCCCCTGACGCCGACTACGAGGCGGTGCGCAAGGTGTTCTCCGACAAGGAGATCGCCGACCTGACGCTGCTGATCGTCACCATCAACGGCTGGAACCGCCTCAGCGTGGGCCTGCGCAAGCAGCCCCCCGCATTGAACGCGTCGTGAGCCCGGCGGCGTCCGGCAGCGCTCGCGCCGGGCGTTGGCCGCCGCATTGACACGGCATCGGCGTTCCTTTAGCTTGAATCCAGCCATCCGGCTCGCAGGATCCAGCCAGGGAGATTGCCGATGACCGAAGACATGCTGTTGCAACTGATGGTGGAAGTCGAGAAGGAAGACCCGATCGACTACGCCAATCTGCCGTTCGACGATGTCGCGCTGCGCGCGCTGGTGTGCCGCCTGCTGGCGCAGCGCTCGCGCGAGATGGAAGGCGCGGGCATGTCGGCCGACGCGGTGCTCGCCACCATGTGGGTATCGACGGCCAAGCTGCTGCTCGAGAACATGGTGCTCAACGCCCGGCTGCTGACCCTGCAGGGCATGCCAGAGGACGCGCGCGCGTTGATCGACCGGATCGCTCGCCGCTCGCGCGGCTCGGACGCCTAGGCCGCCAGCGGCACCACGCCGCGTTCGGCACGGCGGCGCCCTTACGCGGCCGACGCGCTGTCCGCCTGCGCGGCGAACCGCTCGATCAGCCACGCGGCCGCCGGTCCCGGCGGGGTGTCCGTCCGGTAGATCGCCTCGAACGAATAGATGCCGCCCTGGTAATCGGGCATGTCCAGCAACACCAGCCGCCCGGCGTCCAGATCCTCCTGGACCATCGGCAGTGGCATGTTTCCCCAGCCGATCCCTTCGCGTAGCAGCATGTGTTTCGACCCGAGGTCGGCCAGCCGCCAGGTGCGCGTCCCCAGCACCGCGAAATCCACGTTCGCCGTCAGGGGCGAGCGGTCCGACAAGACGAGCTGCACATGATTGCGGCCAGCGCCCGGCGCGTTGATGCCGGCGCGCGCCAGCGGATGGTCCGGGCTGGCCACGGGCCGCAACGCGACATTGCCGATGGCGATCCGTTCGATGCCGGCTGCGGGCGCGCCTACCGGTCCGCTGACGCCGAGCGTGGCGCCCCGGTTGAGCACCAGCTGGGTCACCGCCCCCAGCGCTTCCACATGCAGGTGCAGCAGCACGGTCGGGAATTGCTCCCGGAACGCCTTCAGCGCGTCGACCACGCGAGCCGTGGGCAGCATCACGTCCAGCACCACGTGCAGTTCCGCCTCCAAGCCCTGCAACAGGCCCCGCACCTTGGCGCGCAGGCCGTCGATGCCGCTGTAGATCGTGCGGGCCTCGGCAAGCACGGTGCGCCCGGCATCGGTCAATTGCGGCTTGCGGGTGGTCTTGCGGTCGAACAGCTCCACGCCGAGCTGGTTTTCGAGATTGGCGATGGTGTAGCTGACGACCGACGTGGCACGGCTTAGCTTGCGGGCTGCGGCGGCAAAACTGCCGACTTCGACGACGGTGAGGAATACCTTCAACTGGTCCAGCGTGGGCGTGCCCGGATTGGCCATCTTATCGATTTTCTCGAATGTATCGGACGATATTATCCCAGTTTTGCGAAAGCCAAGTCGCGTCTACAGTTCGTCCATCGGCTGCCGCGCTGCGGTGCAACGGGGCTGCCAAGGGTGGCGACGGGCTTACCAGCCCGGCGCCCATGGCGGACAACACAACGTTCAGCCGCCTCGGACTCTGAAAAGGACAAGACATCATGACTTACGCAATCATCGGTTCCGGCGCCATCGGCGAAGCACTTGCCAAGCAGTTCGCCCGCAAGGGCATCGACGTACTGGTTTCCAACAGCCGCGGCCCCGCGTCGCTGGCGGACCTGGCCCGGACGCTCGGGCCTTCCATCAAGCCGGTGCCGGTGGCCGAAGCGCTCGGCGCCGACGTGGTAATCCTCGCCGTGCCCTATCGCGCCATTGCCGATGCAGTCGGCCCGGCCGCCGGGTGGGATGGCCGCATCGTGGTGGACGCGACCAACGCCATCGACTTTCCCGCCTTCACGCCGTCGGACCTCGGCGGACGGCTGTCCTCCGAGCTCGTCGAAGACCTGCTGCCCGGCGCCCGGGTGGTCAAGGCCTTCAACACCCTGCCGGCCGCGGTGCTGGCCGCGGATCCGGAGCAGGGCGGCGGCGCCCGCGTGGTCTTCCTGTCCGGCAATCATGCGCAGGCCAACCGGGAGGTCGCCGCGCTGATCGGCCGTCTGGGCTTTGCCGCGATCGACCTGGGCAAGCTGGCGGAAGGCGGCCGCCTGCAGCAGTTCGGCGGCGCGCTCGTGGTCCACAACCTGGTCAAGCAGGCGTAAGGCCCGCTCGCTAGCCATTTCCCTGTTCATGACGCGGCCTGCCATGGTGGCGGCCGCCCGCAAAGGAGTTTTCGCCATGTCCCAAGCTACCCAAGTCGACGCTTCCACCCGCAACGTTGCGGGATCCACCGCGCAGGCCGCCACGGCCGTGCTGGGCCGCGTGATGCTCAGCGCCATCTTCCTGCTCTCGGGCGCCTCCAAGCTGGCCGCGCCGGCGGCGATGGTGGGCTATATCCAGTCGGTGGGGTTGCCGTTCCCTCAACTGGCGCTGGGCATCGCGATCGCGGTCGAGATCGCCGGCGGCCTCGCCTTGATCCTCGGATACCGGACGCGCGCCGTGGCCGCGGTACTGGCCGCATTCAGCGTCGCGACGGCGCTGGGTTTCCATGCCAACCTGGCCGACCAGAACCAGTTCATCCACTTCTTCAAGAACATCGCCATGGCCGGTGGCCTGCTGCAGGTGGTGGTGTTCGGCGCCGGCCGCTTCAGTCTCGACGCCCGCCGCGGCTGAGCCCGGGCGCCGTGCCAGCCGGCATTCCGCCGTGCGATATGCACGGCGTTTGCCGTTTCGGTAAACTACCGGCTTTCCCGCCCCCGGCGGCACGGCATGGCCTCATGCCGGCGTCCAGCGGCGGAAGCGCAGCCCAGGCTGTCCAGGAGGGTATTGGGGTGATCAAGTGGATTATCGTCGCGGCTTATCTGGGCGCGATTCTGTATGTGCATTTCCGCGGCAAGGTACGGCTGCGCATCTGGCGCCAGTTGCTGGACCATTCCGCGCTCGTGGCCCCGGTCAACTGCTTCATGTATGCGTTTTCCGGTGTGCCGCGCACGCCGTATATCCCGGTCGAACGCTTCCCCGATCTGCAGAAGCTGCAGGCCGCCTGGCCGGTGATCCGGGACGAGGGCCTGGCGCTGGCTGCCATGCGCAAGATCAAGGCGGCGGAAAAGAACGATGACGCCGGCTTCAATTCGTTCTTCAAGTACGGCTGGAAGCGCTTCTACCTGAAGTGGTACGAGGCGCACCATCCTTCGGCCGAGCAGCTGTGCCCGCGTACCGTGGCGCTGCTGCGCGAATTGCCCAGCGTGAAGGCGGCGATGTTCGCGGAGCTGCCGCCGGGCGGCAAGCTGAATCCGCACCGCGACCCGTTCGCTGGCTCGCTGCGCTACCACCTCGGCCTGGCCACGCCCAACGACGATCGCTGCTATATCGACGTGGACGGCGAGCGCCATAGCTGGCGCGACGGCCTCGGCGTGGTGTTCGACGAAACCTATCTGCACTGGGCGGAGAACAAGAGCGAGTCAAACCGGTTGATCCTGTTCTGCGATATCGAGCGGCCGATGCGCTACGGCTGGGCCGGCAAGATCAATCGCTGGCTGGGCCGCAAGGTGATGACGGCCGCCAGTTCGCCGAACGACGACGCGGACCAGACCGGCATGATCAACCGGCTGTTCCGCATCGTGTGGCTGGGCGGCCAGTACCGCCGTCGCTTCAAGGCCTGGAACCGGCAGGCGTACTACGTGGTGAAGTTCGGGCTGATCGTGGCCGGCGTGGGGCTGATCGTCTATCTGTAAGGCGTGCCGCGCCGCCACGGCGGTCGCTGCATGGACGCGACAAGGCCGGGATGCGCGAGCTCCCGGCCTTGTCGTTTGTTGCGTTCCAGCGTACCCGCGCGGCTACTTGCGCCGGCGGTCGCGTTCGAGCCGCTGGGCCTCGTAATAGGCGCGCTTGGCTTCGTACATGCGCGCATCCGCCAGCTTCACCGTGTCGCTCAGGCGGTCGCACTGGCTGCACGAGGCCCCGCCGATGGCGAAGTTCAGCGCCGCGCCGGGATAGAACTGGTTGTTCAGCTCCACCACCTGCTTGATCTGTTCGATCACCGTGGCGACGCCGCGCTCGTCGCTGCCGGGCAGCAGCACCATGAATTCGTCGCCGCCGACGCGGGCCACGCACACCTGGTCGCCCACGGCCTTCTTCAGCGCCTCGCCGGCGCGGCGCAGCAGCGCGTCGCCGTCGCCGTGCCCCAGCTGATCGTTGACCTGCTTGAGCCCGTTCAGGTCCATCGCGATGACGCCCACCGGCCACGGGCCCTTGCGGCCCAGGCGCGCCAGTTCGTCCTCGTAATACGCGCGGTTGTACAGCTTGGTCAGCACGTCGTGCTTGCCGAGAAATTCGACATACGCCTCGGCCTTCTTGCGCGCGGTGATGTCGGTCAGCGAAACCAGCACCTGGTCCCACTCGGCCTCGCGCCCCGGGAACACGGACCATTGCATGAAGACGTCCACCGCCCGGCCATCGAGCGCGTAGTTGACCACCTCGCGCTGCTGCCACAGCTTTTCGTTCCACAGGTCCACGAGCTGCTCGGCGAAATGGATGCGCATATCGTCGCGGAACACGTCGCCCAGGCGTGACAGCAGCACCTCCTTGGAAGGCGCGCCGAACATCAGCAGGGTTTGCTGGTTGACGTCCAGCACCCGGATTTCCTGCATGCAGCGCGAGACGAAGTCCTGATGCACGTTCAGGAAGGTGCGGAAGTCCGTGATGCCGGCCCCGCGCACCTCTTCCAGCAACAGCTTGACCGCGCTGAAGTCCTCGACCCAAAGCGACACCGGCGAATGCTCGAACAGGCCGAGCGCGTACTGCTCGCTGCGCCGGAGCTCGCGCTGGGCGCGCGCCCGCTGCGTGATGTCCTCGATCGAAATCAGCAGCCGTTCCCAGGTCTGTTCATGACCCGGCATCACGGTGGCCTTCAGCAGGATGTCGAGACGGTTGCCGTCCAGCGTGTAGTTGACGGTTTGCCCGCCGAAGCCGCCTTCGCCGTCCCACAGGCTGGCCAGCTCCTCCACGTGCTGCTCGAACATGTCGTCGCGGAACACGGCACCGAGGTTGGCGATCAGGTCGTCCAGGTCGTCGGCCCCGAACAGCTCGAGGGTGCGTTGGTTCACGTCCACCACGCGGATCAGCGAAGAGCAGTGCCGGACCACGTCCGGGTTCGCCCGCAGGTGCGCACGCAGGTCGCGGATGCCGTCGCGGTGCAGCGCTTCGAGGCACTGGCGCACGGCGCTGTAGTCCTCGAGCCATAGCGACACTGGCGCAAGGTCGAACAACGTCTGGTAGTCGTCGACGATGCGCGACGCGGCGGATGATCCCATCAAAACGATTTCTCCCGGTTTTCAAAGGCGCCGTTGAGGGGCGCCGGCATAGGCTGCGCGGTCTGTGCAGTTCCCGGCGGGCTGTTTGTGTTGCCGCCGTGCGGCGCCGGCGCCGCACGCAGCCGTAGGATAGGGCAGCGGCGCCACAAATGGGAGAGGGCCGACGCAAAACGCGCGCCCGCGGCGGGTTGGGAGATTGGCAGACTGTGCGCCCGGCAGGTTCAGCCGGCAAGCCGGCGCACCACCTCGGCCAGGCGGGCGAAGCCCTGTTCCAGCGTGCGCGAGCGGGGAATGCCGGTATTGATCCGCAGGCAGTGGTCGAAGCGGTTGGAGTTGGAGAACACCACGCCGGGCAGCACGCGGACCCCCGCTTCCAGTGCGCGGTCGAATACGGCCTCCGAGGGGATGCCTCCCGGCAATTCCACCCACAGGTGGACGCCGCCGCGCGGTGCGGACAGCCGCGTGCCGGCCGGAAAGCCGGCGGCAATGGTCTCCGCCGTCCATTCGCGCTGGTGGCGCAGCCGCACGCGCAGCCGCCGCAGATGGCGCTCGAACTCGCCGCTGGCCATGAACTCGGCCGCCGTCATCTGCGTCAGCACCTCGTTGGGGCGCGACTGGCTGAACTTGAGCATTTCCACCCGCGCCTGCCACTTGCCCGCCGTCATCCAGCCAAGCCGCATGCCGGGCGCCATGATCTTGTGCAGGGACGCGCAGTGGATGACGTTGCCGGAGCGATCCCAGCTCTTGGCCGCGGCGAGCGGCGTGTCGTCGTCGCTCAGCGCGGAAAAGCAGTCATCCTCGATCAGCGCTACGCCGGTGGCCTCGCACCACTGCACCAGGCGGGCCTTGTGCTCGTCCGGCATGATGCTGCCCTGCGGGTTCTGCAGGTTGGGAACGACCACCACGGCCCGGATGTTGTCGTAGGTCTGCGCGGCCAGCTCCAGCGCCTCCAGCGAGATGCCGGTATGCGGGCTGGTGGGGATCTCCAGCGCCCGCATGCCCAGGCTTTCCAGGATCTGCAGCAGGCCATAGTAGGTGGGCGACTCCACGGCGATCACGTCGCCCGGCACCGCGACGGCGCGCAGGGCCAGGTTGAGCGCCTCGGTGCAGCCATGGGTGACGAGAATCTCCTCGGGCGCGACCGCGATGCGCGACAGCAGCGCATGCCGCGCGAGCACGGCGCGGAAGGCCGCATGGCCGCCCGGCTCGGCCGGGCAGCCGAACAGCGCCGGATGCTGGCGCAGGGCCCGCGTCGCCGCGTGGCGCAAAGGCTCGGTGGGATACAGCTCGGGCGCCCCGCAGGCCGCCGCGAGGTTGACCTCCACGGGGTGCCGGCCGGTGGCGACGATGGCGGAGATGCGGGCGTGGATGCCTACATACTGGGCGGGATCGGGCAGCGCGGCCGGGGGTTCCTCGATGAGCGCCGCACGGCTGCGGGCCGAGGCCGGCTGCCGCACGAAGTAGCCGGCACGCGGGCGCGCCTCCAGCCAGCCTTCGGCCTCCATGCGCCGGCATGCCTGCAGCGCGGTCGACAGGCTGACGCTGTGCAGCTCCATCAGCGTGCGCACCGACGGCATGCGATCGCCGGGCACCAGGGTGCCGACCTCGATGGCCCGCTGGTAGTGGCTGGCCAGCTTGCGGTAGAGCGGGGCGGATTCCATGCGGCATGATCGCGCGCCCGGGCGGCACGCAACAGATACAGAAAGGGTGGCGCTGTATCGTAACAGAGCGATTCCGGCATCTCTGTTATCGACGCCGGCGCCCGGGCCTGTGCCTGTACCGGCAAACGGCGCGTGGCTACGCTGGAGGCCTCTTTGTTCCGCAGCCGGAGGCCGCCATGCCCGACCCATTCACCCCGGACGCCGCCCCGCCGGCGCACGGCCCGCAAGTTCATCGCCTGCGTCGCGGCGAGGTACTGGAATGCTATGCGCGGCGCGGCGCCCGGCTCTATGTCGCGGACGGCGAGTTGCTGCTGGCGGCGGCGCCCAGCCTGCTGGCGGGCGAAGTCCATTGCCTGCGAACGACCGTGCCCGCGGGGCACTGCCATCGGATCGGCGACCCCGGCCGGATCGCGCTGCGGGCGGCCCGGGCGACCACGTTTCTGTGGCTCGCGCCCGCCGAGGCCTCCGCTGCGGAGCGAATCAAGGGCATACTTTCGGCCTGGCTGCGCGCGTGGCGCCGCCGGCCCGTGTGTCCCTCCCCGGGCACGACGCCCGCCCCGCCCCCGCAAGCCCCACGATCCCCCCAAGCAATCCAAGGAGCAAACACATGACCAACCTGGCAATCTCGTTCAGCGATGTGGTGGCGGCGCACCGGCGCCTGAGCGGTGTGGCGCACCACACGCCGGTGCTGACCTCGGCCACCGCGGACGAGATGACCGGCGCGCGTCTGCACTTCAAGTGCGAGAACTTCCAGCGCATGGGCGCGTTCAAGTTCCGCGGCGGCTACAACGCCATCGCCCAGCTCACGCCCCAGCAGCAGGCCGCCGGCGTGGTGGCGTTCTCGTCCGGCAACCATGCCCAGGCCATCGCGCTGTCCGCCAAGCTGTTCGGCGTGCGCGCGGTGATCGTGATGCCCAAGGACGCGCCGGCCGCCAAGGTCGCGGCCACGCGCGGCTATGGCGGCGAGGTGGTGCTGTACGACCGCTATACCGAGGACCGCCAGGAGATCTCGCAGGCGCTGGCGCGCGACCAGGGCCTGACCATGATTCCGCCCTACGACCACGCGCACGTGATGGCCGGGCAGGGCACCGCGGCCAAGGAACTGATCGAGCAGGCCGGCCCGCTGGACGTGCTGATCACCCCGCTGGGCGGCGGCGGCCTGCTGTCCGGCTGCGCGGTGGCGGCCAAGGCGATGAACCCGAACTGCAAGGTCTACGGGGTCGAGCCGGAGGCCGGCAACGACGCGCAGCGCAGCCTGCGCGAAGGGCGGATCGTCCATATCGACACGCCCAGCACCATCGCCGACGGTGCCCAGACCCAGCACCTGGGCGAACTGACGTTTCCCGTGCTGCGCGAGCTGGTGGACGGCGTGGTCACGGTCAGCGACGCCGAACTGATCGAGCAGATGCGCTTCTTCGCCGCGCGCATGAAGATGGTGGTGGAGCCGACCGGCTGCCTGGCAGCCGCGGCCGCCATGACGGGCAAGGTCGATGTGCGGGGCAAGCGCGTGGGGGTCATCGTCTCCGGCGGCAACGTGGATCTGGCGCGCTTCGCCACGCTGCTGGGCCAGCAGCAGGCGTAGGCGGCAGCGCGGGGCCGGGGCGGACGGGAAACGCTATAGAATTGCGGTCCCGGCCCGCCCGGATCGTGCCGTGCCGATCCGCGGGGGCGCCGGTTCCAGATTCCCCAGGTTCCCATGCTACGTCTCAGTGAAGTCAAACTCCCCCTCGACCATACCGAACAGGATCTCGACGCCGTCGTGCGCTCGCGCCTGGCGGAAATCGGCGTCAAGGCGGAGGATCTCGTGCGCTATACGGTGTTCCGCCGCGCGCACGATGCCCGCAAGCGTTCCGATATCAAGCTGACCTATATCCTCGATATCGAGGTCAGGGACGAGGCCGCCGCCCGCAAGCGCATGGCGGGCAAGCCGAACTGGGGCCCGACGCCGGACATGGCGTACCGCTTCGTCGCGCAGGCTCCGCAGGGGCAGGCGGTGCGGCCGGTGGTGATCGGCATGGGACCGTGCGGCCTGCTGGCCGGCCTGCTTCTCGCACAGATGGGTTTTCGCCCGATCATCCTGGAGCGCGGCAAGGAAGTGCGCGAGCGCACCAAGGACACGTTCGGCCTGTGGCGCAAGAGCGTGCTCAATCCCGAGTCGAACGTGCAGTTCGGCGAAGGCGGCGCGGGCACCTTCTCCGACGGCAAGCTCTACAGCCAGATCAAGGACCCGAAGCACTACGGCCGCAAGGTGCTGGACGAGTTCGTCAAGGCCGGCGCGCCGGACGACATCCTCTACAAGGCGCGCCCGCATATCGGCACCTTCCGGCTGGTCAGCATGGTCGAGAAGATGCGCGCCGAGATCTTCGCGCTCGGCGGCGAGGTGCGCTTCGGCACGCGCGTCGACGACATCGATATCGACCAGGGGAAGGTGCGCGGCCTGAAGCTGTCCAACGGCGACTACCTGCCCTGCGAGCACGTGATTCTCGCGGTGGGGCACAGCGCGCGCGATACCTTCGAGATGCTGCACCAGCGGGGCGTCTTCATGGAGGCCAAGCCGTTCTCGCTGGGCTTTCGCATCGAACATCCGCAGGGCATGATCAACCGCAGCCGCTTCGGCAAGTTCGCCGGCAACAAGCTGCTGGGCGCGGCGGACTACAAGGTGGTCCATCACTGCAACAACGGGCGTACCGTGTACAGCTTCTGCATGTGCCCGGGCGGCACCGTGGTCGCGGCGGCATCCGAGCCGGGTCGCGTGGTGACCAACGGCATGAGCCAGTACAAGCGCGCCGAGCGCAATGCCAACTCGGGGATCGTGGTGGGCATCACGCCGGAAGACTATCCGGGCGGACCGCTGGCCGGCATCGCCTTCCAGCGCCACTGGGAGGAGCGGGCCTTCGAGCTGGGCGGGCGCAACTACTGCGCGCCGGGCCAGCTGGTGGGGGACTTCATCGCCGGCCGGCCGTCGACCTCGCTCGGTACGGTCGAGCCCTCGTACAAGCCGGGGGTGACGCCCACCGACCTGAGCACCTCGCTGCCCGACTACGTGATCGAGGCGATCCGCGAGGCGCTGCCGCAGCTGGAGCGCCAGGTGCCGGGCTTTGCCATGGACGACGCGGTGCTGACGGGCGTGGAGACGCGCACCTCGTCGCCGCTGCGCATCCGCCGCAAGGACGACTACCAGAGCATCAATGTCGAGGGCCTTTACCCGGCGGGAGAGGGCGCCGGCTATGCCGGCGGCATCTATTCGGCGGCGATCGACGGCATCGAGGTGGCCGAGGCCGTCGCGCTGAGCATCGTCAACGGCAAGCCGGCCTGAGGACGGCGGAGTTTCAGCCCCGCGCCAGCCACTGCGCCGCGCCCCGGCCCGCGGCCAGGCCGCTGGCGAAGCAGGCGGTGAGCAGATAGCCGCCGGTGGGCGCTTCCCAGTCCAGCATCTCGCCGGCGCAGAACACGCCGGGCATGGCCGACAGCATCAGTCGCGAATCCATGGCGTCGAACGTCACGCCGCCCGCGCTGCTGATCACTTCATCGATGGGCCGCGGCCGCGCCAGCCGCAGCGGCAGGGCCTTGATCGCGGCGGCAAGCCGTGCCGGTTCCTGCACGGCCTCCTTGGCCAGGCACTCGCGCAGCAACCCCGCCTTTACCCCCGCGATGCCCAGCCGGCTCTGCAGATGGCTCGACAGCGAGCGCGCGCCACGCGGGCGGGTAACGTCGGCGGCCACGCGCGCGGCGTCCATGTCCGGCGCCAGGTCCAGCACGATGGTTCCCTCTTGCCCGGCATCGAGCAGATCGCGCATCGGCGCGGACAGCGCATACACGAGGCTGCCCTCGATGCCGCTTTCCGTCACCACGAACTCGCCCTGGCGATAGTGCGCGTTGCCGTCGGCATCGGTCAGCCCGATGGCCACGGTCTTGACCGGCTGCCCCGCGAACCGTGCGCGGAAATGCTCGCTCCATGCCACATCGAAGCCGCAGTTCGCCGGACGCAGCGGTGCGACCTCCACGCCGCGCGCTGCCAGCAGCGGCACCCACGCACCGTCCGATCCGAGCCGGGCCCAGCTGCCGCCGCCCAGGGCGAGCACGATCGCGTCGGCCGCGACCCGGCGCTCGCCGTCCGGCGTGGCGAAGCGCAGCGCCGGCACGCTGCCAGGGGTATCGGCGTCATCCCAGCCGATCCAGCGATGCCGCATATGCAGGCGCACGCCGGACTCGCGCAGCCGGTGCAGCCACGCGCGCAGCATCGGCGCGGCCTTCATGTCGGTGGGAAAGACGCGGCCGGAGCTGCCGACGAAGGTGTCGATGCCCAGGCCATGCACCCAGGCGCGCAGCGCCGCCGCGTCGAAACGTTCGAGCAGCGGCGCAAGCTGCGCGGCGCGCTTGCCATAGCGGCCGACAAAGCGCTCGGCGGGCTCCGAGTGCGTGAGATTCATGCCGCCCTTGCCCGCCATCAGGAACTTGCGGCCGACCGACGGCATGGCGTCGTAGACATCGACGGCGATGCCCGCGCCGGCCAACGCCTCGGCCGCCATCAGGCCGGCCGGGCCGCCGCCGATGACGGCGACGGTGGGGGGCGAGGCAGGGCTGGGGGAAAGCGGCATGGGAAGAGGATGTGTCGGGTGACGAAGCGCGCGACGCGCGCGCGATCAGCGGCGGATTATAAGGCGGGGCGCGGCCCGGGTCCGGGCGGGCTGCGAGACGGGACGGCGCGGGAAGTAGAATGCTGCATTGTTTCAACGCCGCTCCGGCGCCTCGACCGCGCCGCCTTTCCATGTCGCCAGCCCCTTCCACGCAAGCCTCCAACGACGCCGTGATCGCCGCCACACGGCACTGGCTGACCCGCGCGGTGATCGGGCTGAATCTGTGCCCCTTCGCCAAGAGCGTGCATGTCAAAGACCAGGTGCGTTACGCCGTGTGCGAGGCGCGCGACGCCGAGGGTGTGCTGGAACAGCTCGAGAGCGAATTGCGGACGCTGGCCGAGGCCGACCCCGCGCAGATCGACACCACGCTGCTGATCGTGCCGCATGCCCTGGCCGACTTCGCCGAATACAACGATGTGCTGTACCTCGCCGAGCGCCTGCTGCAGAGCCTGCGGCTGGAAGGCACACTGCAGATCGCCAGCTTCCATCCGGACTACCAGTTCAGCGGCAGCGACGCCGACGATATCGAGAACTACACCAACCGCGCGCCGTATCCGATCCTGCATCTGCTGCGCGAGGACAGCATCGCGCGGGCCGTGGAGGCGTTTCCGGATGCCGCGGACATCTACGAGCGCAACGCGGAGACGATGCGCCGCCTAGGCCATGAGGGCTGGCGCCGGTGGATGCGCGAGGAAGACGAGAGCGGGGGCGGATGAGCGGGCCAAGCCCGGTCGTGGCCGCCCTCACGGGGTGGTGAAGAAGCGCTCCCGCATTTCCGCCAGGCCCAGCGTCTCCAGCACGTTGTCGAGCCGCTCCGCCGGCCGGCGCCGCGGCAGGTCCTTGTACTGCGCCACGATCAGCTCGTTCTTCATCGAATGCTCCCAGCCCACCAGTTCGGTGACGGTGACCTGGTAGCCGTGCGCTTCGAGCTGCAGGCAGCGCAGCACGTTGGTCACCTGGCTGCCGAACTCGCGGGTATGGATGGGATGGCGCCAGATCTCGGTCAGCGGATTCGCCAGCGCCTTCGATTTGTTCCGCCGCAGCACGCCGGCCACCTCGGCCTGGCAGCAGGGCACCACGACGATATGGCGGGCCTTCTTCTCGAGCGCGAAGCGGATGGCGTCGTCGGTGGCGGTGTCGCAGGCGTGCAGCGCGGTGACGATGTCCACCGTCGCGGGCAACCGGTCCGACACGATGGAGTCGGCCACCGACAGGTTCAGGAAGGACATGCCCTTGAAGCCGAGCCGCTGTGCGAGCTCGCCCGATGACTTGACCAGCGCCTCGCGGGTCTCGATGCCATAGATGTGCGAGCCGTCGGCCAGGTCCTGCTGTTCCTGCTGTTCCTGCTGCGCCTTGAAAAACAGGTCGTACAGGATGAAGCCAAGGTAAGACTTGCCGGCGCCATGGTCGACCAATGTGACCGCGCCGCGCTCGCGCATGACGTCCTGCAGCAGCGGCTCGATGAACTGGTACAGGTGGTAGACCTGCTTGAGCTTGCGGCGGCTGTCCTGGTTCATCTTGCCGTCGCGCGTGAGGATGTGCAGCGCCTTGAGCAGTTCGATGGATTGGCCGGGACGGATTTCGTGGTGGTCGGACATGATGGCAGTTTGCGGCGGGGCAGCAGCAGGAAGGCGGGAGGGCCGGGGCCCGGCGCGAAGGCCAGGCCTGCGCGATGAGGCCGACAGTTTACCGAATTCCCGCACGGCCCGACTGCGCCCATGCCGTCCGTGCGTTCGGTCACGTTGACCGGCATCCTGGGGTAATCCCCTAGCACCAGCAGCGTGCAACGACCCCCATGAAGGGGGGTGAGCCCCCCAGAGCCCTAAACTTTGCGGACAATCCGCCGTGGTTTACGACAGGGCGGCATGTCTTGGCGCCGTCTGCCTGTACACGAAGTCAGAACAACAGGGGGACCCATGAACATCGAGACCGACAATATGGCGGTGATCGGTGCCGCCACGGCGGGCATCACAAGCGCGGAGCCGGGGAGCGACACCGCGCGGGGTTTGACGGTAGGGTTGGACGGAACGGGTAAGACAATCATCGCGACGTTCGTGCCGGACGACGGCCGCATGCCGCCGGATCGGGCGGAGCTGCTCGACGCGCTGGCGGCCAAGGGCTGGCACGAGGCGAGCCTCGACGATGGCGCCATCGGCAAATGGCTGCTGGCGTGCCAGCGCGGCAGCGAGCCGGTGGAGGCCGTCGTCGGCGAACTGCTCGACGGCTATTTCGAGCTGGAGATCGAACGCGACGAACTGACGGTGCGGCTCACGTTGCTGGCCGCGCAGGGCGGCAAGCCGGTCACGCCGATCGACGTGCGCACGGCGCTGGCCTCGCGCGCCATCGTGGCGGAGCCGGACGAGGACGCGCTGAACCGCGCCTTCGAGGCGGGCGTTTGCGACGGGCTGCCCATCGTGACCGGCATCGCGCCGAAGCCGGGCACGCCGGCGCGCTTCGTCAACCTGCTGCAGGACCGGCGGCCCGCGGAAGACAGCAAGACCGCACGCATCGACTTTCGCGATCTCGGCTCGTTGCTGCTGGTCAAGCCGGGCACGCCGCTGATGCGCCGCGTTCCCGCGGTGCCGGGCACGGCGGGCAAGGACGTCTACGGCCGCACGCTGCCGGCCCCCGAGGTCGCCGACCCGCCGTTCTCCGAACGGGTCAGCGGCGTCGCGCCCGACCCGCAGGATCCCAACGTGCTGGTGGCCGCGGTGGCCGGCATGCCGTCGGTCATCGCCAACGGCATCTCGGTCAATCCGGTCGTCGACGTCGAGGCCGTCGACATGCATTCGGGCAATATCGCCTTCGACGGCACGCTGCGCGTCAACGGCGATATCAAGACGGGCATGACCGTAAAGGTCGCGGGCGATGTCATCGTCAGCGGCACCATCGAGGCCGCCCACGTCGAGGCCGGCGGCAACGTGATGGTCAGCGGCGGCATCATCGGCAAGTCCGAGACCGGCCAGCACGATCCCGCCAGCGCGATCGCGCGCATCCACTGCAAGGGCGCGGTCCATGCGCGCTTCATCGAAAACGCGGTGGTCGAAGCGGGCACCAGCATTGCGGTGGAGAGCGGCATCCGCCAGAGCGATGTCGCGGCCGGAGAGACCATCACCGCTGGCGATCCCGCCGTCGGCGCCGGCAATATCACGGGCGGGCGCTGCCGCGCCTGGCATGCGGTACGCGCCGCCACGCTGGGCGCGCATGCGGGCACCGCGACGGTCATCCATGTCGGCCTGAATCCTTACATGGGCGCCGAGAAGGCCGCGCTCGAATCCACGCGCGAACGCATGGAGCAGGACCAGGCCAAGGTGCAGCAACTGATCGCCTTCTTCGCCAAGCATCCCGAAAAGGCTACGCCGGAACTGCGCGAAAAGGCCCGCGCCACCCTGTTCAAATACACGCGCGAAACGCTCGACATCGACGCCCGGCTGGTCCAGCTGACCGAGCAGCTGCAGCCCTATCCCGAGGCGGCGGTGGTCGTCGGCAAGAAGATCCATGGCGGCGTGACGCTGTGGATCGGCCAGAAGTCGATGCGGGTGATGGAGGACATGAACGGGGGCGAGCTGCGGTTGGTGGATGACCGGATCGGGTTTGTGTAGCGTGCGGGACGGGCGGCGGAGCGGGGCCGTGCTCCGTGATGCCGGCCCTCAGCGCAGCCGGTCCCGCAGGTCGTCGACGATGGGCACCACCGCCAGCAGCGAAACGATCAGGGCGAGCGGCACCGTGGTCACGAAACCGATACGCTTGAAGCCCAGCGCACCGGCCACGCCGCCGACAAAGAACATGGCCAGCAATCCGCCCAGCAGGCGCAGCTTGGGCCGGTTCGCCAGCACCCTGTGTTCGTGCGTGGCGACATTCCAGTAAAACAGCTTGCCCAGCTCGATTCCCAAGTCGGTAACGATGCCGGTCACATGGGTCGTGCGGATCTCGTAGTTCGACGCCTTCGTGATCAGCGCATTCTGCAGGCCCATGATGTAGCACAGCAGCGCGACGGTGGCCGGCACGAACATCCAGTTGCGGTCGACGAAGGCGTGGCCGAGCAGGCCGAAGAGCAGCAGCAGCGCGGCCTCCAGCATCAGCGGGGCGGCATAGGCGCTCTGCAGGTTCTGGCGGCGGGCCCAGTTCACCAGCGCTGCAGTGGTCGCGGCGCCGCCGAGAAAGCAGAGCAGCCCGCCGAGACCGGTCGTGACAGTGGCGATGTCGCCGACCGCGAGTTCGTCGGCCATATGCGAGACGATTCCGGTCATGTGCGACGTGTATTGCTGCACGGCCAGGAAGCCGCCGGCATTGGTGGCGCCGGCGACGAAGGCGAGCGACAGACCGAGCCGGCGGTTCGATGGCTGCGATCGGTCCTTACCCGAGATGTCGCGCAGGAAACGGATGGGCATGGCGGTGCTCCGTAGGGAGAACGCACCCATGTTGACACAGCCCGGCGTTGCCGAGATCCCTGCTGATTCGCTATTGACGGCCGGTCGCCCAGGGAAATTCCGGGGCGACCGGCCGTCACCGCGATGCCGCGGGCGTCAGGCTCAGACCCCGCCGCTCACCACCCTGAGCCCCGCCGTTCGCCCCCGCGGACACAGCAGTCGGTCGCCCGCATGCTCGAGGCGCGCCAGCGCCCCGCGCAGCGCACGGAGTTCGTCGGTTGTGATCGGATAGGTGGGATCGCGGTCGTCGATCGAACCGAGGTCGAAGTAGTCGCCCACCAGTTCGCCGCTGATCTTGATGCCCCAGCTGTCGAGCTTGCGCAGTACGTCCAGCGGCACCGTATGCATCATCGTCGAGAAATCGCCGCGCGCTTCGCGGAGCAAGTTGTCCAGCAGCGCGGCGACCTCGCCGACCTCGTCCTTGTCGGCGGGCAGCAGGGTGTTGTAGGCCACGTCCGCCGCGATGGGCCGCCGCCAGTCCGCGGGAATTGGCGCGGCCTCGGGGGCGAGGCGGTTGTTGATGTCGATGCAGGGAATGACGTTCAGACTCATGGTTTCCTCCGTAGAGAGTCAGTGGGAGGAGACAGGTTATGGCGCCCGCCGCGGGGCGGGCATGAGGGAAGTCTGAATGTGCTGCGCCCCCGCTTGCATCATGGATTGGCGCCAGCCTGCTGGTTGCGGAACGCCTTCTCCCCGGCATCGGAAATCTCCACCCATTTCCTGTCCGGCTCCGCGCCCGCCACGTAGCTGTCGTGCCAGTTCCACCATTTGTAGGGCGGTGTCTGCGGGTAGCCCTCCGGCGAATCCTCCCAGACCTCCTGCCGGCCTAGCGGCGTGATGTCCAGGTAGTTCCACGTGCCGCCCATCTGCTCGTCGCCGCGGTTGTTCAGGAAGTAGGTGCGGAACACGCGTTCGCCGTCGCGAAAGAACACGTTGGTGCCGTGCCATTCGTTGACGCCAAAGTCGGTGTCGAAGTCGTCGGTGATCGTGAACCATGGCATCGTCCAGCCCATGCGGGCTTTCAGCCGCGCGATGTCTGACTGCGGCGCGCGCGAGACGAACGCGAGCGTCGTGTCGCGCGCGTTCAGGTGCGCGACATGGGCCACCTGGTCGGCCACCAGTGAGCAGCCGCGGCAGGCATGGTCGGGCCAGCCGAACACGCCCGGCTCGAAGAAGGCGCGGTAGACGATCAACTGGCGCCGGCCGTCGAACATCTCGCGCAAGCTGAGCTTGCCCGCCGGACCCTCGAAGGCGTAGTCCTTCTCCACCGCCATCCATGGCATGCGGCGGCGCTCGGACGCCAGCGCGTCGCGGGCGCGCGTGTGGGCCTTTTCCTTGACGAGCAACTGCTGGCGCGCGGCCTCCCATGCCTGGGGCGAGACCACGGGTGGCGTGTGCATGGCGGACGTTCCGCCCTTGTTTCCGTTCTGTGCTGAGGTAGTCATGGCGTCTGCGATCTCCTGGGTTGGAGCGAAGGCGCCTGCGGCTCGCGGGGAGATGGCAATGCCCTTCGCTGCTCATGGCCCGTGGTGGGGCGTGAACCAGTTTGGCACCGTGCAGCGAACGCGGGGAGTAACAAGTGTGGCGGCATTGCGGCCGCGTCAGAAGCGCCGCGCCCGGAAACGACAAAGCCCAGCCGGAGGGCTGGGCTTTGCGTTTGGATCCGTTGGTGCCGAAGAGAGGAATCGAACCCCCGACCTTCTCATTACGAATGAGCTGCTCTACCGACTGAGCTACTTCGGCGACCTTTCCGGGCGGAGCCGGATAGAGCCCGCAATAATAGCAGCGGTTTTTGCGGTTGGGAAGCCCCTGCTGCCACTTTTCTGGGGCGCCGGTCCCATGGCCATGGGACCGGCGCAAGCGTCAGCAGAACGTCCGGCCCAGGGGCGGCGGGGCGATCGCCCCGGATCGATCTTCCATCGGGTGCAGGGCGTCAAGCCGCGCCAGCATCCCGCGCAGCTCGGCCACCGCGACCGGAAACACCGGGTCGGCGTCGTCGATGGTCCAGCGCTGGAAGTACGGGCGGATATCCTGCGCCCCCGCAACGATGCCCCAGCGGGCGAGCTGGCGCAGTTCGCAGACGTGCAGGTCGATCGGGTCGGCCGGGCCCAGGCCGAGCGCGTCGGCCGTGTCCAGCGCGCTGCGCAACCGCCCGGCGACGACGGCGACGACGCTCTCGGAGGCAGGGGCGAAGCCGCAGCCGGGCCGGTGGGGCAGCGGGACGTCGTGGCCGCTATCGGGCATCCAAGGCGAGCGGCGCGGGGCGGCCGCGGAAATGGCAGGCATGGCTGTTCCTCGGGAGTCGATGGAAACAGCAGCTTAGGGAGCGCCAGCCGCCTGTGGCGTCAGCCGTGTCTGAAAGCAGAACGGCCGGCGATGTCTCGCCGGCCGTCGTGTGGGCGTGCGCCGAAGGACGTCAGCCCTGCTGCGCTTCCCGGTGATACTGGGTCACGCGCTCGACCTCGTTCTTCGAGCCCAGCACCACGGCCACACGCTGGTGCAGCTTCTCCGGCTCGATATCGAGGATGCGCTGCACGCCGTTGGTGGCCGCGCCGCCGGCCTGCTCGACCAGCATGGCCATCGGGTTGGCCTCGTACATCAGGCGCAGCTTGCCGGCCTTCTCCGGTTCCCGCTTGTCCCAGGGATACATGAAGATGCCGCCGCGCGTGAGGATGCGATGCACATCGGCCACCATCGAGGCGACCCAGCGCATATTGAAGTTCTTGCCGCGCGGACCTTCCTCGCCGGCGAGGCATTCGTCGATATAGCGGCGCACGGGCGGGGCCCAGTGGCGCATATTGGACATGTTGATCGCGAACTCCTTGGTGTCCGCGGGAATCTGCACGTCCGACTGCGTCAGCACGAAGCTGCCGGCCTCGCGGTCCAGCGTGAACATGTGCACGCCGTTGCCGACGGTCAGCACCAGCGTGGTCTGCGGGCCGTAGACCGCATAGCCGGCCGCGACCTGGCGCGCGCCGGGCTGCAGGAAGTCGGCCTCGGTGACGGTCTGGCCCGGCTTGGGCATATGCAGCACCGAGAAGATGGTGCCGATCGAGACGTTGACGTCGATGTTCGACGAGCCGTCCAGCGGATCGAACAGCAGCAGGTATTCGCCCTTCGGATAGCGGTTGGGGATCTCGTAGAAGGAGTCCATTTCCTCCGAAGCCATGGCGGCGAGGTGGCCGCCCCATTCGTTGGCGTCGAGCAGCACTTCGTTGGCGATCACGTCGAGCTTCTGCTGCGTTTCGCCCTGCACGTTGCCGGTGCCGGCCGAGCCGAGCACGCCGGCGAGCGCGCCCTTGCTGACGGCGTTGGAAATGGCCTTGCAGGCGCGGGCGACCACTTCGATCAGCAGCCGCAGCTCGGGCTCGATCGTGTTGTGCTGGCGCTGCTCCTCGACCAGATAGCGCGTGAGACTGATGCGGGTCATGTTTTCTCCTTGGACGGCCGCCATTCTACAGGCGGCCGGTTTGCCCCGGCCATCTCCAAAGGGATGAACCGGGGCGCGAGCCCGCTCAGGCGGCCAGCGCCTTGCCGACGATCTCGCGCACGTCGCGCGACAGGCTCGGCGCGGCGGCCACCCGTTGCAGCGCCGCGTGCATCCGCTCGCGCAGCGGCAGCGCGTACTTCTGCCAGCGGTCCATCACGCGCGCCAGGCGTGCGGCCACCTGCGGATTGATGGAATCGAGCGCCAGCACCTGGTCGGCCCAGAATTCGTAGCCCGAGCCGTCCTCGGCGTGGAACTGGGCCGGGTTGCCCGAGCAGAAGCTGAAGATCAGCGAGCGGGCGCGATTGGGGTTGCGCAGGTTGAACGCGGGATGCTGCATCAGCGCGCGCACCGTATCGATGGTGCGCTTGCCACCGTGCGGGCCCACCGAGCCGCGTTGCATGCCCTGCAGCGCGAACCATTTGTCGACCACCAGCGCATCGTTCTCGAAGCGCCGGTAGAAGTCTGCCAACGCGGCCTCGCGGCCCGGCGCGAAGCTGTTGACCAGCGCGGCCAGCGCGGCAAAGCGGTCCGTCATGTTGTTGGCCTGCTGGTATTGCTCGCCGGCCAGCGCCTGCATCTGCGCCGAACCGGAGTCAGCCAGGTAGCCCAGCGCCAGGTTGCGCAGCGCGCGCTTGCCCGACGAAATCGCGTCGGGGCTGTAGTCGCCGGGCGTGGCGTTGGCCTCGTATTCGGCCAGCAGGTCGGCCTGCAGCGCGTGGGCCAGCGCCTCGCGCATGAACTGGCGGGCGCGATGGATGGCGGCCGGATCGGCCACGCCCATGCGTTCGGCCAGATAGGCTTCGGCGGGCAGCATCAGCGCCTGCTCGCGGAAGGCCGGGCTGAGCGTGCGGTCCACCAGCACCGCGCGGAAGGCCTGGATCAGGGCGGGGTCCAGCGTCAGCTCGCGCTCTTCCTGCACGTCGGCCACCAGCTTGAGCAGCGCCCGCGTGGCGAGACGCTGCCCCGCTTCCCAGCGGTTGAACGCGTCGCTGTCGTGCGCCAGCAGGAACGTCAGTTCGGCATCGGTGTACTCCACGTCGACGATGACCGGCGCGGAGAAATTGCGCAGCAGCGAGGGAAGCGGCGCGCGCGCGCCCTTGGGCAGGTTGACGAACAGGAAGGTCTGCTCGGCCTCGGTGAAGTCCAGCACGCGGGTGGTGCCGCCGGGCTGGCTTTCGCCGGCCAGCTGCAGCGGGAGGTCGTGGCCATCGGCACCCACCAGGCCGAGCGCGAACGGGATGTGGAAGGGCAGCTTGTCGGGCGTGCCGGGCCGCGTCTCGATGCCGACCTTGGGGCACTGCTGCGTCAGCGTCAGCGTGAGGCTGCCGGCTTGCGCGTCCCAGGCGGTGCGCACATCGACCACCGGGGTGCCGGCCTGGCTGTACCAGCGGCCGAACTGCGCGAGGTCGCGGCCGTTGGCATCGGCCATCGCGGCGCGGAAGTCGTCGCAGGTCACGGCCTGGCCGTCGTGCCGCTCGAAATACAGGTCCATGCCCTTGCGGAAGCCCTCGCGGCCCAGCAGGGTCTGGTACATGCGGACCACCTCGGCGCCTTTTTCGTAGACGGTGACGGTGTAGAAGTTGTTGATCTCCTCGTAGCTGTCCGGACGCACCGGATGCGCCATCGGGCCGGCGTCCTCCGGGAACTGGACCTGGCGCAGCACCCGCACGTCCTCGATGCGCTTGACCGCGCGGCCGGACTCGTCGCCCATCATGTCGGCGGAGAATTCCTGATCGCGGAAGACGGTCAGGCCTTCCTTGAGCGAGAGCTGGAACCAGTCGCGGCAGGTCACACGATTGCCGGTCCAGTTGTGGAAATACTCGTGGCCCACCACCGATTCGATATTGGCGAAGTCGGCGTCGGTCGCCGTCTCGGCATTCGCCAGCACGTACTTGGTGTTGAAGATGTTCAGGCCCTTGTTTTCCATCGCGCCCATGTTGAAGTCGCCGACCGCGACGATCATGAAGCGGTCCAGGTCGAGCTCCAGGCCGAAGCGCTGCTCGTCCCAGCGGATCGAATGGATCAGCGAGTCCATCGCATGGCGGGTCTTGCCCAGGTCCTGCGCTTCCACCCACACCTGCAGCAATTTTTCCTTGCCCGAGGCGGAGGTGATGGTCTCCTCGATGCGCTCGAGCTTGCCTGCCACCAGCGCGAACAGGTAGGCCGGCTTCTTGAACGGGTCTTCCCACACGGCTTCGTGGCGGCCGTCGCCAAGATCGCGTTCGGCGACCAGGTTGCCGTTGGACAGCAGCACCGGATAGGCTGCGCGGTCGGCCTGCAGCGTGACGCGGAAGGTTGTCATCACGTCGGGCCGGTCCAGGAAGTAGGTGATCTTGCGAAATCCCTCGGCCTCGCACTGCGTAAAGAAATTGCCGTTGGAGACGTAGAGACCCGACAGCGAGGTGTTGGCGTCCGGCTTGCAGGCGGTGACGATTTGCAGCGTGCCTTCGGTCGAAAGCCCGGGCAGCGTCAGTGTCTCGTCGTCCTGCTGGAAGCCTTCGAAGGGCTCGCCCTCCAGGGTCACGGCGAGCAGTTCCAGTTCCTGTCCGGCCAGCACCAGCGGCACGGCCGCCTGGGTGCGCTTGAAGCGCAGCGTGCTGGTGACGATCGTGCGCCGCGGGTCCAGTTCGAAACGCAGATCGACATGGTCTATGGTGAACGCGGGCGGGGTATAGTCTTTGCGGTAGACGGTGACGGGCGTATCGGTGCGAAGCATGGAATCCTATCCTCGGAGGTCCGTGGAGCGCCGGGCGTCCGGCGAGGTAGCGGGACATGGCGCCAAGGAATTCATTGTAGCCAAGCCCACCGGCCGCGGCTGGCGCCGGGAATTCCGGGTGCCGCGCCACGGTCACAGCAGTACGCCGGCGGTGCACGGGGGCCGGCCTTCTCGAAGGAAAGGAACGACATCATGAGGCAGTGGTACGGGGGTGGCCGGCAGGCACTGGACAGGTGCCTGCGCCTGGTACGCGAAGCACGGAGCAGGCTGGCGGGCGGACTGGCGGCGCTTGGCGTGGTGGTGCTCTCGGGCTGCGCCAGCACCATCACGACGGATGTGACCGCGTTCCGGCAGCCGGACTGGCAGAACGACCCGCCGCGCACCTACGCGTTCGACCGGGCCAAGGGCGAGGAAGCGCAGCTCGATCGCGATACCTACGAAGGGTGGGTCGCCGAGAAGCTGGGCACCCTGGGCTTCGAGCGGGTTCCGCGGCCAAAGGCGCGCTATCTCGTGCGCGTGGAGTTCGACTCCGATCCGCGGCTGGTGCGCGTGCAGGAGACCTACGCCGACCCGTGGGGTCCGTGGGGACCCTACTGGGGGCCGCCGGGCTACTACGGCATGGGGGGCTGGGGCCCTTGGGGGCCGTGGGGTCCCTGGGGCCCGGGCTATTGGCCGCCGCAGACGGTGGTGCGCGACGTGCCCGCGACGCTGTCGACGCTGCGCGTCTACTTCCACGAGGCCGCCACCAATCGCCGGGTCTATCAGGTGACCGCGCAGAACATGAGCGAGGGCGGTGCGCTGCCGGCGGTCATGCCGTATCTGATCCGCAGCGCCTTCACCGATTTTCCGATCGAGAGCGGCAGGCCCCGGCGCGTGACGCTGGAGGTGGACAAGCCGCGGTGACGGCCGCCTTCTTGCCGATCCGATGACCGGTCCGCGCCGGACGAAAGGCCCGCATGCGCGGGCCTTTTCCATTGCCACGACGATGGCGGTCGCAGGGCGGCTCTCCGAATAACCCTTGCGGCACGCTTCCACAGCGCCTTTTGCATGCATCCGTAGGCTAGAATAGCTCCTCGAATTTTTCCGGCCCTGTCTCGCATCGATGCATCCTTCCTGCATGTTGCACTGCGGCGCAACGCATCGCGAGACCATCGCAATGCAGGCACGATGAACGGCCTCGCGTGCCAGGGCCCAACTCCGGACGAGCGACATGAGCAGCAAGACCAGCAGTGATGCAACGCAGCAAGCCCCCAACAGTCCCGAAGCGCAGTTGCGTCTCGCCGCGCTGGAATATCACCGCAGTCCCACCAAAGGCAAGATCCAGGTAACGGCCACCAAGGCGCTGTCGAACCAGCGCGACCTGTCGCTGGCGTATTCCCCGGGCGTGGCCTACGCCTGCGAGGAGATCGCCAAGGATCCGGCCATGGCGGCCGAATACACTTCGCGCGGCAATCTGGTGGCGGTGGTCACCAACGGCACCGCGGTGCTGGGCCTGGGCGATATCGGCCCGCTCGCCGGCAAGCCGGTGATGGAAGGCAAGGGCTGCCTGTTCAAGAAGTTCGCCGGCATCGACGTGTTCGACATCGAGCTCGACGCACGCGACCCCGACCAGATCGTCGAGATCGTGGCCGCGCTCGAGCCGACGCTGGGCGGCGTCAATCTCGAAGACATCAAGGCGCCCGAGTGCTTCTACATCGAGAAGAAGCTGCGCGAGCGGATGAATATCCCCGTCTTCCACGACGACCAGCACGGCACGGCCATCATTTCCGCGGCCGCGCTGCTCAACGGCCTGAAGGTGGTGGGCAAGGATATCGCCAAGGTGAAGCTCGCCGTGTCCGGCGCGGGCGCCGCGGCCATCGCGTGCCTGGACACCATGGTGAGCCTGGGCGTGAAGCGCGAGAACATCTCGGTGGTCGATTCCAAGGGCGTGATCTATGTGGGCCGCGACGCCAACATGGAAGCGAACAAGGCGCGCTACGCGCAGGACACCTCGGCCCGCACGCTGGCCGATATCGTCAACGGCGCCGATGTGTTCCTGGGCTGCTCCACCGCCGGCGTGCTGACCGGCGACATGGTCAAGACCATGGCGGACCAGCCGATCATCCTGGCGCTGGCCAACCCCGAGCCGGAAATCCGCCCGGAAGTCGCCAAGGCCGCGCGCCCCGACTGCATCATCGCCACCGGCCGCTCGGACTATCCGAACCAGGTCAACAACGTGCTGTGTTTCCCGTACATCTTCCGGGGCGCGCTGGATTGCGGCGCCACGAAGATCACCGAGGAAATGAAGCTCGCGTGCGTCAAGGCCATCGCCGATCTGGCGGAAGCCGAGATGAACGACGCCGTGGCCGCCGCCTACGCCGGCCAGGAGCTGAAGTTCGGTCCCGACTACATCATCCCGACGCCGTTCGACCAGCGCCTGATCGAGAAGATCGCGCCGGCCGTGGCCAAGGCCGCGGAAGAGTCCGGCGTGGCGACGCGTCCGATCAAGGACCTGGAAGCGTATCGCCAGCAACTGACGCAGTACGTCTATCACACCGGCCTGATCATGAAGCCGGTGTTCACCGCCGCGAAGGCCGCGCCCAAGCGCGTGGCCTATGCGGAGGGCGAGGAAGAGCGCGTGCTGCGCGCCGTGCAGAGCGTGGTCGATGAAGGCCTGGCCCGTCCGATCCTGATCGGCCGTCCGCACGTCATCCAGATGCGCATCGACAAGGCAGGCCTGCGCCTGAAACCCGGCGTGGACTTCGAGCTGGTGAATCCCGAAGACGATCCGCGCTATCGCGCCTACCACGAGGCCTACCACGCGCTGCGCGGCCGCGACGGCGTCACGCCCGACATGGCCAAGGTGGCGCTGCGCCGCTCGAACACGCTGATCGGCACCATGCTGATGCATATGGGCGATGCCGATGCACTGCTGTGCGGCACGGTCGGCCGCTTCGAGGCCCATCTGGAGCATGTGCGCGACGTGATCGGCATGGCGCCGGGCGCCAATGTGCTGGCCGCGATGAACGCGCTGATGCTGGAGAAGTACACGCTGTTCATCACCGACACCTTCGTCAACGAAGATCCGACGGCCGAGGAACTGGCTGCGATCACCCAGCTGGCGGCGGAGGAAATCCAGCGCTTCGGCCTGCAGCCGAAGGTGGCGCTGGTCTCGCATTCGATGTTTGGTTCGTCCAACCGTGCCTCGGCGCGCAAAATGCGCGCGGCCCAGGAGATCCTGCACCGCATCGCGCCGGAGCTCGAAGTCGAGGGCGAGATGCAGGGCGACGCGGCGCTGGTCGAGGACGTGCGCCGGCATTTCCTGCCGGGCACCAAGCTGACCGGCTCGGCCAACCTGCTGGTGATGCCGACGCTGGACGCGGCCAATATCGCCTTCAACCTGCTGAAGATCACCGGCGGGCAAGGCGTGACGATCGGCCCGATCCTGCTCGGCGCCGCCAAGCCCGTGCATATCCTGAACCCGCAGGCCACCACGCGCCGCATCGTCAATATGACGGCGGTGGCGGTAGCCGAGGCAGGTGCGGTGCGCTGATTGCAGTCGACGGGCAAATGAAAAAAGCCGGGTGAGAACCCGGCTTTTTTCTTTGTGGCACGGCAGCATTGCCGTGTCGCGGACGTTCCGAAGACGATCCGATGCGTTCCTATTGGAGCACGTTGTACTGCAGACGTATGTCCACGATGATGGATTTCGCCGCGGCAAGCTGCGTCGACAGGTTATCGCTTGGCTCGAACGGGAAGTCCACCTCCGCGCTCCAGTTGCAGCCGGTATGGTCCGGCTGATGCACGCGCATGGCGTGCAACTCGCATTCCCCGCACTCCGGGTTGTTGTTGAGACACTGGTTGAGGATTGCCATCAACTCCGACCGGGTTTTCGCATTCCGCCGCATGAGTCACCCCTTCGCTTGGCGAGTCGTTGCATGGAAAACTAATGTATGCACGGCCAGAACCGGTCGCCAATTGAATAGGGCTATTGGGCTTTGTCTTTCAATCCCGCATAAATCTGATTTCAATGCGTTGCGACGCAGCAGGGCGACGGTAGTTGCTGGTGCTGGTGCTTTGGTTTCGCCGCACGGGCGAGGGTGGGGGGCAGAGGTGGTGTCAGCTTGTGCAGGATGGCGGGCGTTCACCCTCACCCCCGCCCCTCTCCCGTTGGCGGGAGAGGGGCGCACACCGAAGCTGTGGAGCGCTGCGTCAGAACTTGTGGCGCACGCCTACGCCGAACGAATCGCCGTGCTCGAGGCCGGTGATCTTGTCGTAGTAGTAGGCGGCGTACACGTCGGTGCGCTTGGACAGGTTGTAGTCGTAGGCGATGCCGATGGTGTTGCGCTTGAAGTCGCCCAGGTCGTTCTCGGCCTTTGCGTAGGAATACGAAGCGAGCAGGCTGCCGGCGCCGATAGGCACCGCCGCGCCGATCTGGCCGTTGGTGTGCTTGATATCGCCCGACGGCGCGCCGGCCAGCGCCTTGGTCTTGATGTATTGGCCCTGCGCGAACAGCTTGACCACCTTGAAGTCGTACGAGAGGCCGATCTGCGTCGCGTCCTGGCGTTCGAGGCCGGCCGTGTCCAGATCGTTGGGCACGCTGTTGAAGTCGACCTGCTGGAACGCCGCCGTGGCACCGAAGGCGCCATTGAAGTACATCAGGTTGCCGCCCCACTTGTTCTGGCCCACTTCGCCGGCGCTTTCGCCGAAGCTGTAGATCAGGTTGGCGGTCAGGCCGCCGAACTTCGGCGTGGAGTAGAGCACCGAATTGCTCCAGCCCGAATCGCCGATGACGCCCGGGTCGAACACCGAGCCGCTGGTGGCGCTGAAATACGTGTGGAAGATCGACGGCGCGAACACATACGAGTCGACCAGCGGGTTGAACAGGATGGTGGAGAGGAAGTAGGGCGTGGTGTTGCGGCCCAGCTTGATCGTGCCCAGCGTCTCGCTCTGCAGGCCGACGTAGGCATTGCGGCTGAACATCGCGTCGCCGTCGAAGCGGCCGGAGCGGCCGTTGTCCGTACGATAGAAGCCGTTCAGGTCGAAGATGCCCTTCAGGCCGCGGCCCAGGTCCTCGGTGCCCTTGATGCCCCAGTACGAGGTCTGCATGCCGCCCGAGTTGGCGACATAGGCGCGCTCGCCGGTGCCCGGGCTCTTGATCCCGCCGACGAACATGTCGACCTGGCCGTAGAGCGTGACGCTGGACTGTGCCATGGCCGCGCCGCTGCACAGGGCCGCCGCCATCGCCGCCAGCTTGAGCGCCGGCTTGAACTGCTTCTGCATGAAAAAACCTCCGTGATAGTTCCGTTGTGGTCGTTGCCTGCGAGGTCCTGAAGGACGCTTCTCGTCGTTTGGCGCGCCGCCTCGATGCCGTTGCCGGGTCGCGATGCCCGGCATGCGGGGCGCCATTTTTTGGCTCAGCCGGATACTAAGTCGTCGAGCCGGAACTGCGCAATGCGATGGATCTGGTTGATGCAAGTTTGCAACTCGGTGGCGGGGTCGTTCTCGATGCGGCGGGCGAACTGCTCGATGATGCCGGCGCGATCGTAGCCGCGCACGGCGAGGATGAAGGGAAAGCCAAACTTCTGGTTGTAGCCCGCGTTGAGCGCTTGCAACCGCTCGAATTCCTCGGCGGAGCACTGGTCCAGTCCCGCTCCGGCCTGCTCGCGGGTGGACTCGGCGGTCAGCTCGCCGCGCACGGCGGCCTTGCCGGCAAGCTCCGGGTGGGCGCGCACCAGCTTGAGTTGGGCCGCTTCGCCGGCGTCGTCCACCGCGTCGCGCATCGCCGCGGCCAGCGCGGCGAGGCTGTCGAAGGGACGCAGTGCCGCGGCGCGCTCGGCCACCCACGGCGAATGCTCGTAGATGCCGCCGAGCACCTGCACGAATTGCGCGGCAGGCAGGTCGTTGAGCTGGGACAGGGTATAGGTGGTTGCTTGTGTCACGTCGTGATATCTCGCTCAGCGGGCCGCGCGGCCCTGGTAGGGATGTGTCTCGATCCAGTGCCGCGCGATATCGATGCGGCGGCAGATCCAGACCCTGTCGTGCGACTGCACGTAGTCGAGGAAGCGCTGCAGCGCGCGCAGCCGCCCCGGCCTGCCGAGCAGGCGGCAGTGCATGCCGACCGACAGCATCTTCGGCTGGTTCAGCCCGGCCGGATCGCCCTCGGCATAGAGCACGTCGAACGCGTCCTTCAGGTACTGGTAGAACTGCTCGCCGGTGTTGAAGCCCTGCGCCGTGGCGAAGCGCATGTCGTTGGTGTCCAGCGTGTAGGGCACCACCAGATGCGGCCGGACCTCCCCGTCCCGCGTCTGCACCTCGGTCCAGAAGGGCAGGTCGTCGCCGTAGTAGTCCGAGTCGTACAGCAGGCCGCCATGCTCGACGACCAGCCGCCGCGTGTTCGGACTGTCGCGCCCGGTGTACCAGCCCAGCGGCGCCGCGCCGGTCAGATCCTTGATGATCTGCATGCCGATGCGCATGTGCTCGCGCTCGGTGGCCTCGTCGATGCCCTGGTAGTGGATCCAGCGCCAGCCATGGCACGCGATCTCGTGGCCGAGCTCGACGAAGGCGCGCGTGAGCTCCGGATGGCGCTGCAGCGCCATGGAGACGCCGAACACGGTCAGCGGCAGACCACGCTGCTCGAACTCGCGCAGGATGCGCCAGACGCCCACGCGCGAGCCGTACTCGTAGATGCCCTCCATGCTCATGTGGCGATCCGGGTAGGCCGCCGCGCCGATGATCTCGGACAGAAACTGCTCCGAGCCCGCGTCGCCGTGCAGGACGTTGTTCTCGCCGCCCTCTTCGTAGTTCAGGACGAACTGCAGCGCGACTCGGGCGCCGCCCGGCCATGCCGCATGGGGCGGCGCCTTGCCGTAACCGATGAGATCGCGTGGATAGTTGTTGGTAGTCATCAGGGTCACTTGGGTTGACAGGAACGGATCCTCTCGCGGCCGCCTCGTGCTGGCATGGCCGGGCTCTTGCCCGGCCCAGCCTTACTCGGTGCCGTGCGTATTGGCCGCGGCGTTGCGCATGGCCTGGTCGGCGGACTGCATGCCGTTGTAGAACAGGTTCAGCGCGACCGCCACGATGGTGCCCAGCACGATGCCGCTATGCGTGAACGGGGTGGTCCAGGCGGGCAGGTACTGGAAGAATGTCGGTGCCAGCGTGGGAATCATGCCGGCGCCGATGGAAATGGCGACGATGAACAGGTTGTGCCGGTTGCGGTTGAAATCGCACGAGCCCAGGATGCGGATGCCGGTCGCCGCGACCATGCCGAACATCACGATGCCGGCGCCGCCGAGCACGAACTGCGGCACGGACGCGACCACATGGGCCATCTTCGGAAAGAGACCGAAGGCGATCAGGATGATGCCGCCGGCCGCCGCCACATAGCGCGAGCGCACGCCGGTCACCGTGACGAGTCCCACGTTCTGCGAGAACGACGTGTAGGGGAACGTGTTGAACACGCCGCCGATCACCGTGCCCAGGCCGTCGGCGCGCAGGCCGCGCGTCAGGTCGGCGTTGGACAGCCGCTTGCCCGTGATGTCGGCCAGCGCGAGGAACATGCCTGTCGATTCCACCAGCGTGATCACCATCACGATGCACATCGACAGGATGGCGGACAGGTGGAAGGTCGGCATGCCGAAATGCAGCGGCGTGATGACCGCCACGAAGCTCGCCTCGTTCAGCCCTTCGAACGACACCTTGCCCAGCGCCATGGCCACGAGCGTGCCGACGATGATGCCCAGCAGCACGGCGCAGTTCGATACCAGTCCGCGGCCGTACTTGGTCAGCAGCAGGATGGTCACCAGGGTCAGCCCCGCGATGCCCAGCGAACCCAGGTCGCCATAGGCGAGGTTGGGCACGTCCTTGACCACGCCGTCGATCACCGCGCGCGTGGTCGGCTGTCCGCCGGCGGCCCAGTTGATGCCCACCCGCATCAGCGATACGCCGATCAGCGTGATGACGGTGCCGGTGACGACCGGCGGAAACAGCCCAAGCATGCGGCCCATCATCGGCGCGATCACGATGCCGAAAATGCCCGACGCGATCACCGCGCCATAGATGCCAAGCAGGCCGATATTCGGGTCGGAGCCGATGGCGATCATCGGCGCGACCGAAGCGAACGTCACGCCCATCATCACCGGCAGCCGGATGCCGAATTTCCAGAAGCCGATGGCCTGGATCAGCGTGGCGATGCCCGCGGCGAACAGGTCGGCGTTGATCAGGAACGCGAGCTGGTCCTTGGGCAGCTTCAGCGCGCCGCCGACGATCAGCGGCACCGCCACCGTGCCGGCATACATCACCAGGACATGCTGCAATCCGAGCGCCAGCAGCCGCCCGGAGGGAAGCCGCTCATTGGTCAGGTCCGCGGGGACCGTTGTGCTTGCGCTTGTCATTGGGGTTGTCTCCTCTCCTTTGGTTGGATGGGAACGCGGCATGACGGGGGCCCTTTATGGTGGTGGCGGCAATCGCTTGCAGCGGGTCCGCTTCGGGAACGACGTGACCTTGCCCGAGCGGGGGTGAGCCTTTCTGCCGCATGCCGCGGCTTGAAACATTGCGCTAGGTGGAGCGTCCCAGCACGCTGCGAAGATCGAAGTTGCCCGGTTCGTCGGGCTGCACGCGGTCGGCGCATGCGCCGAGGTGGTGCGCCATGCGCGCCTGCGCCAGCGCGGCGTCGCCCCGCTCGAGCGCATCGAGGATTTCCTCGTGCTCGTCGAAGGAGCACGCGTTGTTGCCGGGCGCTTCCACGCTGGCAATCATCAGCGTGGTGCGCGATACCAGCCGGCGCATCATCGTCACCAGCAGCGCATTGCCCGACAACTCGGCCAGGGCCGTATGGAACTCGGCCGACAGGCGGATCCATTTGGGCCGCTCATGGTTCAGGAACGCCTGCCGCTCGGCGGCGACCATCTTGCGCACCGGGGCGATCACGGCCTTGACGTCGCGCATCGCGGCCAGCTTGTCGAGCACCGCGCGCTCCAGCATCTGGCGCAGCTCGAACATGTCGTGCGCTTCGTCGGTGGAGGGGCTGGCGATAAACGCGCCGCGGTTCGGTTCCAGGTCCACCATGCCGTCGGCCGCCAGGCGCGCCAGTACCTTGCGCACGGTGTGGCGCGCGGTGGCATAGATCTCGCACAGCGAGTGCTCGGTCAGCTTGGTGCGCGGGGGCAGCCGGTGCTCCATGATCGCGTCGTAGATCTCGTGGTACATGCGCTCCTCGGTGGAGCCCTTGCGCAGCGGCTTGCCGTCGGCGGCGAGGGCACCGGTGGCGGCGTTGTCATCCGCGGCGGCGATCAGCTTGAGATTCTTTGACATCGGGACACCCCGGCGAAAGGAGATGCGAAGCGGGAGTTCGGATCGGGTGAGGCCTTTCCGAAAATTGTTGACAATTATTTGGATGGCGATTCAATATTGTCAACAAAACCTGAGCAGGTTTTTGACAACCGCGGGTAATCCCGCAGTTGATATCCAGCCTGGTGCAAGGCATCGTCCCATGCACCACGGCAGCGCCGGGATGCGTCGAGACGACGTACCGAGCGGGCACCATCCCGAAAATGGTGCTAGTGAAGGCAGCGGCGCCTTTCACCACCCACAGTGCGAAGGAACACAACCATGGGACGCTTGACCACCCACGTGCTCGACACCGCTGCCGGCATTCCCGGCAAGGGCATGTCGATTGCCCTGCATAAAATTGTCGACAATCAGCGAGAAACGCTCGCCACCGTCCGCACCAACGACGACGGCCGCTGCGACCGTCCCCTGCTGGAGGGCGACAGCTTCCAGCCCGGCGTCTACGAACTGGAGTTCGGCGCCGGCGACTATTTCCGCGCCCGCGGCGTCTCGCTGCCCGAACCGGCCTTCCTCGATGTGGTGACCCTGCGCTTCGGCATCGCCGATACCGCGGCGCACTACCACGTGCCCCTTCTCGTTTCCCCCTGGTCGTACTCGACCTACCGCGGTAGCTGATACCGGACCCGGAGACACAAGGAGACAACGATGGAAGGCTATATCCTCGACTGGGCCAATCTGCTGCTGCGCTGGGCGCACGTGATCACAGCGATCGCGTGGATCGGTTCCTCGTTCTATTTCGTCTGGCTGGACAACAGCCTGCAGAAGCCGGTCGACCCGGAGCTGCAGGACAAGGGCGTGGGCGGCGAGCTGTGGGCCGTGCACGGCGGCGGCTTCTACAACCCGCAGAAATACCTCACGGCGCCCAGGACGCTGCCGCAGAACCTGCACTGGTTCTACTGGGAGTCGTACTCGACGTGGATGACCGGCTTCGGCCTGCTGGTGGTGCTGTACCTGTTCAACGCCAGCACGTTCCTGATCGACAAGAACGTCTACGACATGTCGCCCGGCGCGGCGGTCGGACTCGCGCTTGCCTATCTCGGCGCCGGCTGGGTGGTGTACGACTGCATCTGCCGGATGTTCAAGAACGACCGCGTGGTAGGCATCCTGGTCGCGCTCTACGTGGTGGTGGCGGCCTACGTGGCGTGCCACCTGTTCTCCGGCCGCGCGGCATTCCTGCTGACCGGCGCGATGATCGCCACCATCATGAGCGCGAACGTGCTGGTGTGGATCATTCCGGGCCAGCGCAAGACCGTGGCGGCGCTGCGCGAGGGCAAGCCGGTGGACCCGGTGCACGGCAAGAACGCCAAGCAGCGCAGTGTGCACAACACCTATTTCACGCTGCCCGTGCTGTTCGCGATGCTGTCGAACCACTACAGCATGACCTACGCGCACAAGCACAACTGGGTGGTGCTGGTGCTGATCATGCTGGCCGGTGTGCTCATCCGCCAGTTCTTCATCCTCAAGCACAAGGGCCGCATCAACATCGCGTGGCCCGCGGCCGGCGTCGCGGCGCTGGGCCTGGTGGCCTTCATGGTCGCGCCCCAGCCGCGCCCGCCGGTGGCGGCGCAGCCCGGCGGCGCCGCGCCGACGCAGGTCAGCTTCACCAAGGTGCAGGAGATCATGAACGCGCGCTGCGTGCAGTGCCACGCCGAGGCGCCGAAGATGATGCCGACCGCCGCCAAGGGCATCAAGCTGGAGACGCCCGAAGAGATCAAGGCGCATGCGCAGCTGATCTACCAGCAGGCCGTGCAGCAGAAGGCCATGCCGCTGGGCAACGTGACGCAGATCACCGATGACGAGCGGGCCTTGCTGGGGCAGTGGTTCGAGGGTGGGGCGCGGACGGCGAATTGATCTTCGTGGGGCATCAGGCCGGTTGACCGAAACGGGGCGAAAGCCCCGTTTTTTCATGCCCTGCTTCGGTAGGGGGCGACTACATATGCGAACGGTACTGCCGTTATCTCCTGCTGCGACACCCCTCTTAGTCCAAGCAAGTGAGTCAATTCATGGCGTATCCAGAACAAAAGCGTATCGTTGCGGCCGCGGCGGCAATGTTGATGAGCGGTCTGATGGCCGCGTGCGGTGGTGGCGGCGACGACGCCGCGCCGGCAGCTGCCGCAAACCCGCCGGTCACGACGCCGGCGGCCCCCGCGGTCCCGGAGACCCCCTCGGTGCCGGAAACTCCGGAGACCCCGGTCGTCACGACGGGCCTGGTCACCGATTGCAATGGCGCCAACTGTTCGGCAACGACCGCCAACACGTACGCCGGCTCCGGCGTGGGCACGTGGAAGCTGGCCAACACGTCCGGCGCCCCGATGCAGGTGCCGGTCAATATCGGCGGCCTGTCCGGTCAGGACGTGATGCTGGTGCTGACCAACACGGGCGCCACGCCTCAGCCGATGCCAGCCATTGCCCTGGCCGACGTGCAGCGCCAGCCAAGCAACGCGCTGCTCAAGAGCGTGCTCGACGGCAAGACGGTAGAGTCCGCCGCCAAGGTGCGCATCGCCGAGTTCAACAGCAAGGGCGCCGCCGAACTGCTGCGCCAGAGCCGCCAGCGTCGCGACGTGCTGGCCGTGACGCCGCAACCGCTGCGGGCTGCCGGCTACGCAGTCGGCGATCCCCGTCCCTGGAATCACCTCAACGACAGCAACGTCGTCGAGGTGCGCAACACCACGCTGCGTCAGTACGTCAACATGGGCGATGGCACGGTGATCAATTTCTGGGTGGAGGACGGCGAATTCGATCTGGCCAAGGTCTCGCCGACGATCCTGAGCGGGCTGGTGGCCGCCTACACGTCCGCCCCGAACGCGATCCACAGCATGGTCGAGCAGGTCGCGGGCAAGGCGTGGGGTCCGCATGCCTATACCAATCTGATTGCGGACAATCAGACCATCGACATCGTGGTGCTGAACTTCAACAATGACGGGCAGGCCTACGGCACGCTCGGCTACTTCTGGGGCCTGAACAACTTCAAGCGCACGGCGGAGCCGGACAGCAACGAAGCGGTGGCGCTGTTCCTGGACGCGGAAACGCTGTACCTCGCCGGCACGACGGGACGTAAGCTGATGAAGTCCACCATGGCGCACGAGGCGACGCATATGGCGAACTTCTACCAGCGAGGCGTGGTGCCGACCGATGGCAAGGACTATCTGAACGATACGTGGCTTGAGGAAATGACGGCCATGGTGATGGAAGACCTGCTGAGCACGCGCATCGATGCGACCTACAACAAGATCCGCGACGTGCGGCTTGCTACCTATCTGAGCGCCGGCAACTACAACTGCACGTTGACGTCGTTTGTTGCGGGCCTGGTGTGCGACGGCTATAGCGTCTCGGGCAGCTTCGGCGGCTACCTGCTGCGCCAGTACGGTCTGGCTTTCTACAAGCACCTGCTGGCCAACAAGTCCTCCGACGATTCGCAGACAGTGCTGGATGCGTCGATCAAGGCAGCGGGCGGTCCGGGCCTCGGAGAGGCGCTGAGCCGCTGGAGCACGACGGCAGCGCTGCTGCCGGCCGGCACGTCCCCGGCGGGCTTCGGGTATCCCGGCCGCGTCGAGACCGACTTCACGATCATTCCGATCGAGGGGTCGATGTACAGCGCCGCGCGCACGCTGCCGGCCTCGGTGCCGCCGTTCCTGAAGGCGATGGCCAGCTTCCCGGTGCTGCGCCCCGCGGTATCGGGGACGTTCTCCGAAACCGTGACGGTACCCGCCAACACCACGCTGTCGGTGGTGATTCGCTGATATCGTGGCGCTGACAAGGTAGCGTCAGCGCGCGAGAACGATGGCGCGGCCGGTGACACGGCCGCGCCATTTTCCATTGGGATTCAGGAGAACAGCATGCGGTTTGGATCGACGATGGCCGCCATGGCCATGATGGTGGCCGGCGCCATGGCGTGCGCGGCCTGTGCAGCACCGGCACGGCAAGCCGGCGAGCGCATCACCGCACGCGGCGAGCTGCGCCTGTCCGGCAATATGCCGCGCCCGGCGGTGGTGCTGCACACCCCAGGCGAACAGCGGTGGGAACTGCTTGGCGTGCCGCTGGAGCGCGCGTCGGGCCTGCAGGGCACGATGGTGGAGGCCAGCGGCACGATCGAACGTGCCGCTACCACGGGACCGCAGCTGCGCGCCATTCGCGTGGAGACGCTGACGCCCGTCGAGCGCTGAACAGGGGCGTCGGACTTCGCGTCAGCCGCCCACGCCCAACAGCGCCAGCACCCCCAACACCAGGAAGATCCCCGCGGCGATCTTGTGCACCAGCGCGATCGGCATGCGCTTGGCGAAACGTTCGCCGAGCATCACGGCGGGCGCATTGGCCAGCATCATGCCGAAGGTCGTGCCGGCGACGACGGCCAGCACCTCGGTGGAGTAGCGCGCGGCCAGCGCCACGGTGGCAATCTGCGTCTTGTCGCCCATCTCGGCGAAGAAGAACACGACCGTGGTGGTGGCCAGCACGCCGATGGCGCCCTTGGCCGGCTTGGGCTGCTCGGCGTCGTCGAGCTTGTCGGGGATCAGCATCCAGCCGGCCATGGCGATAAAGCCGACACCGAGGATCCAGCGCAGCACGTCGGGGCCAAGCACCTGCGTGATCCAGCCGCCGAGGGCGCCGGCGAGGCCGTGATTGACGAGGGTGGCGATCAGGATGCCGGCAATGATGGGCAGTGGCTTGCGGTAGCGCGCGGCGAGCACCAGGGAGAGCAGTTGCGTCTTGTCGCCCATTTCGGCAAGGGCGACGATACCTGTGGAGATGAGGAACGAATCCATTGTTATTGGTGTACGGGCCGGCGCATCGCGAGATGCCAATGACGCGCGCCTTTCCCCGGCCCAGCCGGAAAGGCGACGTCATCGGTCTCGCCAGGCCTGAAACGGGCATTGCACCCGATCCCGAAGCTGCGCACGCCATAACCGCAAGCGGTCAAGTCTGTTGACGTACGCCCCCGTTCGTTCGTATTCCGATGCGAACGGGGCGGCTACTCCCCAATGGAAGCGCGCAGTATAACCGGCGCCGCGCGGGGCCGTCCAGTCGCGGACGTGCCCGCGCGCCGCGCATCAGGCCGGCACGGGCGAAGCCTCGGTGGTCTGGCGGCCGCGGAAATCGGTCCAGCACAGGGCCTTGAAGTCGTACAGCTTGCAGCGGCGGGCGGTGTCGAAGTACCAGCGCCACGTGAAGTTCTCGATGATGATGCGGCCCGGCAGCGCGTGCTCCAGCATGGCCTGCGCGCGCTTGAGGCGATACAGCGGCACGCTCATGTCGACGTGGTGGGCGGTGTGTTCCATGATGTGATGGAGCATCGCGCCCACCCCGTAGCGGAAGCGCAGGTGCACGGTGGTCGAGACGAACGGCTGGGCACGTGCCCACATGGCCTTGGTGTCGTACCACGCGACGCTGGCGTGGGTGTGGTGCACGTAGAGCACGAAGCCGACCGTAGCGTTCCATACCAGGAAGGGCACCACGAAGCCGGCCACGATCAGCAGCGCGGCCGATTGCCCGCTGGCGACGGCGATCCAGGCCAGCGCGCCGATCCACGCCGCGCCGAAGGCCGCGTTCAGCAGACAGTCCCACAGGAAGATCGGGCGCCGCGTCGCCATCTGGCGGCGGCCGGGGAAGAACAGCTTCAGCCACCAGATCTCGATCAGGTAGTACAGGCCCGCGCCGAGTCCGTTGCGATAGACGCGCTCGAGCGCGCGGCGCCAGCGGGGCAGGGCCTGGAATTCCTCGAGCGAGTACGGGGCCCACACGAAGTCGAAGCCCTTCAGGTTGGTATAGCCGTGATGGACCACGTTATGGCCGACTTCCCACAGGCTGTAGGGCGTCAGCGACGGCAGGAAGGCCAGCCGGCCCAGCAGCTTGTTGAGCCGGCGGTTCGGCGTGAGGCTCTGGTGGCAGGCGTCGTGGCCGATGATGAAGAGCCGGGCGATGATCAGGCCGACCAGCACGCCGATCGCGAGCTTGGCGAGCCAGTGCCCGGCCATGGCCACGCCCGCCAGGGCGGCCGCGAACAGCGCGGTATCGAGCGCGAACAGCGCCAGCGCGCGGGGCGTGCTGCGCTTGCCGAGCGGAATCAGCCAGCCGCGGATGATCTTGCGCGGCGGCAGCGGTTCGTCGGCGGGTACGGGGTCGGGAAGCAAGGCTCCGTCGGCCTTCAGGGAAGCGGTCATGCGTGATCCTGCTGTAGTCGGACAGGGAGAACAGGCGAACAAGGTCCGGCCGCGCGCTGCAAGCGCGGGCGGGCCGGGCACGACAGAGTAGGCGGCTTTTGCGACAGGCGTGTTGACGCCGGTCAAGAGGCGAGCGGAAGGCGCGGGATGCCTTTGGGCGCGGTCCCGCCCCAAGGGCGCGGAACCCCGGGAGCCAGCTCAGTGGACGGCGATCTTGGCAGCCGTCGCCGCGCCGGCGCCGGCCGTTTCGCCCATCACGTAGACGGTGTCGATCACGCGGTCGTCGCCCAGCATGGCGAAGGCGAACAGCTGCTCCTCCAGCGTCGCCGCGCGTTCGCTGCGGCGCGCCAGCAGCGGCGTGGCCGCGGGGTCCAGCACGATGAAGTCGGCCTCGTTGCCGATGGCGAAGCTGCCGATGCGGTCGGCCCAGCCCAGCGCCTCGGCGGCGCCCCGCGTGGCGAGGAAGAACATGCGCAGCGCGCTGAGGTGGTAGCCGCCCATGCGCGCCACCTTGTGCGCGGCGTTCATGGTCCGCAGCATCGAGAAGGACGTGCCGCCGCCCACGTCGGTTGCCAGCGTCAGGTGCAGCCGGTTGGCGTCCGACTCGTGGAAGTCGTAGAAGCCGCTGCCCAGGAACAGGTTGGACGTGGGACAGTGCGCGACGGCCGCGCCGCTGTCTGCCAGCCGCTTGCGGTCGTCCTGGTCCAGATAGATGGCATGGCCGTAGAACGCGCCGGGGCGCAGCAGGCCGTGGCGATCGTACACGTCCAGGTAGCTGCGCGCGGTCGGAAACAGCTCGGCCGCCCATTTGACCTCGTCGCGGTTCTCGGCGACGTGCGTCTGGATGTAGGCGTCGGGATGCGCGCTGGCGAGTTCGCCGCAGGCGGCCAGTTGCGCATCGGTCGAGGTAGGCGCGAAGCGCGGCGTGATGGCGTAGGCCAGCCGTCCGCGCCCGTGCCAGCGCGAGAGCAGGTCCGCCGACTCCTGCACGCCGGTTTCCGCGGTGTCGCGCAGGAACTCGGGGCAGTTGCGGTCCATCAGCACCTTGCCGGTGATCATCCGCATATTGCGGCGTTCGCTCTCGGCGAACAGCGCCTCGGCGGAGGCCGCGTGCACGGTGCTCCAGACCATGGCGCTGGTGGTGCCGTTGCGCAGCAGCTCGTCGGCGAAGAAGCCCGCCACGCCCGCGGCGTAGGCCGGTTCGCTGAAGCGCCGCTCCTCGGGAAAGGTGTAGGTGTCCAGCCAGTGCAGCAGGCCCGGCGAAGGCGAAGCGATGATGTCCGTCTGCGGATAGTGGACGTGCGTATCGATAAAGCCGGGCACGATCAGCTTGCCGCGATGGTCGATCACCTGCGCGCCCGCCGGAATGCGGTCGGCAAGCTGCGCGTAGTCGCCGGCCGCGGTGATGCGGCCGGCCGTGACGATCAGCACGCCGTCCTCCCAATACTGGTACGCGTCGTCATGGAATTGCGGATCGCGCAGGAAATGCAGCACGCGGCCGCGAATGGCGCGGGTCAGGTTCTGGGTGGCAGGCGAGGTCGTCATGGGCATGGATCGGGAGGCGGGCGCCGCTCAGGCGGCGGCCGGTTGGGTTGGCAAGGCGCTTTGCCAGAAGTGGTCCACTTCGGCCAGGTACTCGGCCTTGTGCATCGGCGAAAGGAAGGACGCCTCGAAGCTGTTGCGGGCGAGCTGGTGCGCATCGGCGGCATCGAGCGGCAGGGCTTCGAACACGGCCTCCCAGTTGGCGTTCATATAGCCGCCGAAATAGGCCGGATCGTCCGAGTGCAGCGTGACCGCAACCCCGGCGTCCAGCAGGCGCTTGAGGGAATGGTCGCGCAGGTCCGGATAGACCTTGAGCTTCTGGTTCGACAGCGGGCATACGGTCAGCGCGATCCGTTCGCGTGCGAGGCGCTGGACCAGCGCCTCGTCATCGATGGCGCGCACGCCGTGGTCGATGCGCTCGACGTGCAGGATGTCCAGCGCGTCGGCCACGTACTGGGCGGGGCCTTCCTCGCCGGCGTGCGCCACCAGATGCAGGCCCAGTTCGCGGGCGCGGGCGAACACGCGCGCGAATTTCTCGGGGGGATTGCCGCGTTCGGACGAATCCAGTCCCACGCCGACGAAGCGGTCGCGGTAGGGCAGCGCGGCCTCCAGCGTGGCGAACGCATCTTCCTCCGACAGGTGGCGCAGGAAGCAGAGGATCATGCGGCTGGAAAAGTCGTACTGGGTGCGGGCCTGCGCCAGCGCATCGGCGATGCCGTCGATGACGATCTCGATATCGACGCCGCGCGCGGTATGCGTCTGCGGGTCGAAGAAGATCTCGGCGTGGCGCACGTTGTCGGCCACCGCGCGCTGCACGTAGGCCATCGTCATGTCGAAGAAGTCTTCCTCGGTCTGCAGCACGCTTGCGCCGGCATAGTAGATATCGAGGAAGGACTGCAGGTCGGTGAACGCATAGGCCTGCCGCAGCGCGTCGACGCTGGCGTAGGGCAGCTTGACCTGGTTGCGCTGCGCAAGCCGGAAGATCAGCTCGGGCTCGAGCGTGCCTTCGATATGGACGTGCAGTTCGGCCTTGGGGGAGCGGCGGATGCGTTCAGCCAGCGCGGCGTCGAGCGTCATGGGGAATCCTCGTCTTGGTCTGCCGGTGGCGGTTCACCGGATTGCGGGGTGCGCCGCCGCGCCGTGCGGGTCCTGGGCGGCGGTCAGCGCGGCAAGGCGCTGATCGCGGACCTGCAGCAGCTGGGCGACGATGGCTACCGCAATCATAGCCGGAGCCTTGTCGGTGATGCCGGCGACGCCCATCGGGCAGACCATTTCGGGGAAGCGCGCGGGGTCGATGCCGTGCTCGGCCATCCGGTGCTCGAAGCGCGCGCGCTTGGTCTTCGAGCCGATCAGTCCGAAGTAGGCGAAGTCCGTCCGCCTGAAAATCCGCTCGCACAGGGCCTGGTCCAGCGCATGGCTGTGCGTCATGACGAGGAAATAGCTGCCAGGCGGCGCGGCATCGACCACGGCCTCGGCCGTGTCGGTGGCTTCGGCGGTCACATTGGCCGGCAGACCCGGCGGAAACAGCGTGTCGCGTTCATCCACCCAATGCACGGTGCAGGGCAGGGTGCCAAGCACCCGCACCAGCGCGTGGCCGACATGGCCCGCGCCGAACAGCACCACGTGCATCGCGTCGGGCACGACGGTGTCCTGCCATTCGCCGTTGGCGCCGAGCGCGACGCTGGCGACCGCGGCGCAGGCCCGGGCATGGCGGACGGGGCCGCTGGCCGGCACGGTACGGGTGAGCGCCTCGCGCGCGGCGAAGGCGTCCTCGATGGCATCGAGCCAGCCCAGATCGTTTCCGCCCAGCCGTTCGAAGCCGAGCTGCACCACGCCGCCGCAGCATTGCCCCAGCGCGGGGCCGAGCGGGATGCGCACGATCGCGCGCGCATCGGTGCCGGCCGCCAGCATCTCGCGCGCGATCGCCATGCCGCGCCACTCCAGGTGGCCGCCGCCGATGGTGCCGGTCAAGGCGTCGGCGGTGACCAGCATGCGCACTCCCGGCTCGCGTGGCGCGGAACCCTCGACCTCCACGATGGTGACCATGACGACGGGCACTCCGGCGCGCACCAGGCGGGCGGCGTCGCGGAAGTGGAAGGGTTGGAGCGGGGCGTCTTGCATGGGGTTTTCTTTGTCGGGCAGAGTTTGGGTCTTCAGGATGGCGGGCGGCTCGCAAATGCGACAGTCCGCCACCCGCCCCGCCTTCAGGCCGCCGGCACCGCCGTCGCCCCCGCGGCCACCGCCGCGCGGACCGCATCGACCGCATCGAGAATCGCTTCCGACGTGGCCGGCGCCCGCAGCGGCGGGTTGGTGCGATAGTCGCCGAGGCTCGCCACCGCATCGCGGATCGCGAAGAACACCGAGAACGGCAGCAGCAGCGGCGGCTCGCCCACCGCCTTCGAGCGGTGGATGCTGTCCTCCACGTTGGGGTTGTCGAACAGCCGCACGTGGAACGCCTCCGGGCAGTCGTTGATCGTCGGGATCTTGTACGTCGACGGCGCATGCGTCATCAGCCGGCCCTTGTCGTTCCACCACAGTTCCTCGGTGGTCAGCCAGCCCATGCCCTGGATGAACGCGCCTTCCACCTGCCCGATATCGATGGCGGGGTTCAGCGAGCGGCCGGCATCGTGCAGCACGTCGGCCTGCAGCAGGCGCCATTCGCCGGTCAGCGTGTCGACCAGCACCTCGGAGCACGCGGCGCCATAGGCGAAGTAGTAGAACGGCCGGCCCTGCAGCTTGCTCTGGTCCCAGTACAGCTTGGGCGTGGTGTAGAAGCCGTCGGACCACAGCTGCACGCGCGCCATGTATGCCTGGCGCGCGAGGTCGGCGAACGACAGCCGCAGCTCGCCGGCCACCACGAGGTCGTCGCCGAAGCGCACCGTGGCGGCATCGACGCCGGCCTGCCGCGCGGCGAACTGCGCGAGCCGTTCGCGGATCTGGCGCGCGGCGTCCTGCGCCGCCTTGCCGTTCAGGTCGGTGCCGGTCGATGCGGCGGTGGCCGAAGTGTTGGCCACCTTGCTGGTGTCGGTGGCCGTCACCCGGATCCGCTCGAGCCGGATGCCCAGTTCGTGCGCCACCACCATCGCTACCTTTGTGTTCAGCCCCTGGCCCATTTCGGTGCCGCCGTGGTTCACGAGCACCGAGCCGTCGTTGTACACATGCACCAGCGCGCCGGCCTGGTTGAAGTGCGCCACATTGAACGAGATGCCGAACTTGACCGGCGTGATGGCGATGCCCTTCTTGAGCACCGGGCTCGCCGCGTTGAACGCGCGTGTCGCGGCGCGGCGGGCGCGGTAGGCACTGCTCGCCTCGAGTTCGTCCAGCAGCTCGTGGATGACATTGTCCTCGACGGTCTGGCCGTAGGGCGTGACGTTGCGCTCGCCCTTGCCGTACAGGTTGGCACGGCGCACGTCGAGCGCGTCGCGGCCTACCGTGCGGGCGATGTTGTCCAGGATGTACTCCATCGCGAAGGCGCCCTGCGGGCCGCCGAAGCCGCGGAACGCGGTATTGCTCTGCGTGTTGGTCTTGCCGCAATAGCCGTCGATCTGCACGTTCGGCAGCCAGTAGGCATTGTCGAAATGGCAGATGGCGCGGGTCATCACGGGGCCGGACAGGTCGGCCGAGAAGCCGGCGCGGGACACCATCTCCACCGCCACCGCTTCCACGCGGCCCTCGTCGTCGTGGCCGACGTCGTAGCCGAACACGAAGTCATGGCGCTTGCCGGTGATCATCATGTCGTCGTCGCGGTCCGGGCGCAGCTTGACAGGGCACATCAGCTTCCACGCGGCCAGCGCCGCGCAGCAGGCGAACAGCGCGGACTGCGATTCCTTGCCGCCGAAGCCGCCGCCCATGCGGCGGCATTCCACCACCACCTGGTGCGCCTGCCAGCCCAGCATGTGCGACACCACGTGCTGCATCTCGGACGGATGCTGGGTCGAGCACCAGACGTGCATGCCGTCGTTTTCTTTCGGCGCGGCATAGGCGATCTGGCCTTCCAGATAGAACTGCTCCTGCCCGCCCAGGCGGATCTGGCCGCTGTCGCGATGCGCGGCCGTCTCCAGATGCCGGTGCGGCTCGCCGCGCGACAGGTGCATCGGCGGCAGGACATAGCTGCCGGCGGCGTGCGCCGCTTCGGGCGTCAGCACCGGCGGCAGGTCCTCGTAGTCGACCTCGGCCAGGCGCGCGGCGCGGCGGGCGGCATCGTGCGAGCTGGCCACCACCAGGAACAGCGGCTGGCCGACGAACTGCACGGTCTCGCGCGCCAGGATGGGATCGTCGTGCAGGATGGGGCCGCAGTCGTTGACGGCCGGGATGTCGTCCGCCGTCAGTACCGCCACCACGCCGGGCGCGGCGCGGACCTTGTCCAGGCCGATGGCGCGGATGCGGGCGTGCGGCCGCGCGCTGGTGCCGAGCGCCGCGTGCAGCGTGCCGGCGAGCTCCGGAATGTCGTCGGTGTAGGTGGCGGTGCCGGCCACGTGCAGATGCGCCGATTCGTGCGGGCGCGAGATGCCGACCTGCGGCGGGGTATCGGTGGCGATATCGGCGCCGATATCGGCCACGATGCGCGCGGCGGCGCCGCTGTCGAGCAGGAAGGTGTCGGTTTGCTTGTTCATGCCGGGCGCTCCTCGTTAGGCCACGGTGGCGGTGGCGGCCGTGGCGGCCGGCTCGCCGGCGCCCGCGGCGCGCACATTGACCGCGGCGGCGGGCAGCGCGCCGTCGCGGGTCTCCAGCCAGAAGCGGTACAGCAGGTTGGCCGCGCCGCGCATGCGGTAGGCCGCGGTGGCCCGCATATCGGTCAGGGGCTGGTAGTCGTCGGCGAGCGCGCGCATCGCGGCCGTGGCCGTCGTTTCGTCCCACGGCTTGCCAAGCAGCGCCGCTTCCGCGTGGGACGCCCGCTTGGGGGTGGCGGCCATGCCGCCGAAGGCGATGCGCGCCTCGCGCACCGTGCCGTCCTCGACCCCGACGGAGAACGCGGCGCAGACCGCCGAGATGTCCTCGTCGAAACGTTTGGACAGCTTGTAGGTACGGAAGTGCTGGCGCCCGCCCTGCGCGGCCTTCAGCGGCACGCGCAGCGCGGCGACGAATTCGCCCGGCGCCATCGCGGTCTTCTGGTAGGCCAGATACAGGTCTTCGAGCGGCAGCGTGCGTTTGTTGTCGCCGTGGCGCAGCACCACTTCGGCGCCGAGCGCGATCAGTGCCGGCATCGAGTCGCCGATCGGCGAGCCATTGGCGATGTTGCCGCCGAGGGTGCCGGCATTGCGGATCGGCAGCGAGGCGAAGCGCTTCCACATTTCCTCGAGCTCGGGATGCGCCTCGTTGAGCGCCGCGTAGGCGCGCTCGAGCGATACCGCGGCGCCGATCTCGATCGCGCCGTCCCGCTGCGCGATGCCGCGCAACTCGTCCACCTGGCCCACATAGAGCAGGTTGCCGAGCTCGCGGAACTGCTTGGTGACCCACAGGCCAACGTCGGTGCTGCCCGCCAGGATGCGGATGCCGGGCTCGGCGGCCTTGATGGCGGCGAAGTCGGTCGCCGTCCGGGGCGCGTGAAAGTGCTGGCCGTCCGCGCTGTAGTGGAAGGTTTCGTCGCGGCGCAGCGCGCGCAGCGTATCGGCGATGGCGCGCGGATCGAGCCGGTCGGTCTTGGGCGCCGGCAGGCTCATCATGCGCTGGCCGGCTTCGATGATCGGCCGATAGCCGGTGCAGCGGCACAGGTTGCCGGTCAGCGCATCGCAGATGGTCTGGCGCGAGGGCTTGTCGCCCGCTGGCACGTGGCGCTGGTACAGGGCCCAGAGCGACATCACGAAGCCGGGGGTGCAGAAGCCGCATTGCGAGCCGTGGCATTCGACCATGGCTTCCTGCACCGGGTGCAGCGCGCCATCGGCCTGCCGCAGGTCCTCCACGGTGATCAGCGCCTTGCCGTCGAGCGTGGGAAGAAACTGGATGCAGGCGTTGACCGCCTTGAACGCAACCTCGCCATCGTCGCCCAGTTCGCCGAGGACCACGGTGCAGGCGCCGCAGTCGCCCTCGGCGCAGCCTTCCTTGGTGCCGGTGCAGCGCGCGTCCTCGCGCAGGTACTGCAGGACGGTGCGCGTGATGGGGGCGCCGGATACTTCGCGGACCTGGCCGCGATGGAAAAAGCGGATGGGTTGCGTCTCCATGGTCTCTCTCTTTTGGGTGATGGGGACAAACATAGCACCGCCGCCGAGGAAGCAATATTCGGCCCAGGTGATATGCCCCATCAAGCCGCGGCGTGGTCCGGCGGCCGGGCCGCGGCGGCGGCCAACGGGGAAATTCCCATATGGCCGGCGCCCGATGCGCTGGCATACACTATGCGCCGTTCCCGGCCTTCACGTCATGCGGTCTTGCCCATATCAAGCCGCGCGTATTTCCCCATGCATGGACGCGACCATCTCGATACCTATCTGCTGCGGGTACTGCATACCCTGCTGACCGAGCAGAGCGTCACCCGCACCGCCGTTCGGCTGGGGCAGTCGCAGCCCGCGATCAGCAATACGCTCAAGCGCCTGCGCGAGATCACGGGCGACGCCATTCTGGTGCGCGGCAAGAACGGCATGGTGCCGACCGAGCGCGGGCGCGAGCTGCTGGCGCTGGCCGAGCAGAGCCTCGACGCGATGGACCGCATCGCGCGCCCGCCGCAGCATTTCGAGCCGGCCACCACCACGCGGGTCTTCCATCTGGGCGCGCCGGATTATCTGGATGCGTTCTTCCTGCCCAATATCGTCGAGCGCGTGCGGCGGTTGGCCCCCGGGGCCAAGCTGTTCGTGCACCCGATGACCAGCGGCAACGACTTCCTGGAGTCGCTGGAGCAGGGCAAGCTCGATATCGTCGTCGGCAACTGGCTGTCGCCGCCGGAGCACCTGCATATCTCCCCGCTGTTCGAAGACGAGGTGGTGTGCATGCTGGGCGCGCAGCACCCGCTGGCGCGCAACGGGCTGACGCTGAAGCACTATCTGGAGATGCCGCATCTGGCGCCCGCGCCGTATGCCTCCATGCAGCGCAGCATGATCGACCAGGCGCTGGCCGAGCAGGGTTACAAGCGCAATATCCAGGTCACGCTGCCGTACTTCGGACTGGTGCCGTATGTGCTGATGAAGACCGATATGGTCTTCACCACGGGCCGGCAGTTCGCCGCGCACTATGCGCAGTACCTGCCGATCCGGATGGTGCCCGCGCCGGTGGAGTTTCCACGCATGCGCTTCTACCAGCTATGGCACGAGCGCTGCCATGCGGCGCCCGATGTCATGTGGCTGCGGCGGATGATCGCCGAGGTGGCGGCCGACCTGCCGGTGCTGCCGCGGCTCGACATGCTGGCCGAGCCGCAGCCGTCGGCCTGAACCCCGGGCCGACGCGGCGCGACCGCATCAGGAGCCGGTCTTGTAGTTGGGGAAGAACAACTGTTCGCCGTCGACCTTGAAGGCGCTGATCGCGGCCTGGCCCTCGGCGGAGGTCAGCCATTGGATCAGCTTCCTGGCGTCGGTGTAGTTGATGCCCTGGTGCCTGGCCGGGTTCACCGCGATCACGCCATACGGGTTGAACATCTTCGGGTCGCCCTGCAGCGCGATGGCCAGGCCCGTCTTGGCCCGGTAGGCGCCGTAGGTGGCGCGGTCGGACAAGGTGTAGCCCGGCATCTGCGCCGCCATGGTCAGCACTTCGCCCATGCCCAGGCCGGCATTGACGTACCACGGCTGGCCCTTGGGTTCGATGCCCGCCTGTTTCCAGTAGTCCTTTTCCATCACGTCGGTGCCGGAGTTGTCGCCGCGCGAGATGAACTTGGCGCCGCTGCCCGCGATCTTCCTGAAACCGGCGATCACGTCCTTGCCGCCCTTGAGGCCCGCCGGATCGTTGGCCGGGCCGACCACCACGAAATCGTTGTACATGACGTCGCGCCGGTCGATGCCGTAGCCGGCGGCCACGAAGACGTCCTCCATCTTGCGGGCATGCACGAGCAGCACGTCCACGTCGCCCATCTCGCCCATCTTCATCGCCTTGCCGGAGCCGACCGCGATCACCTTGACCGTGACGCCGGTCTTGCGCTCGAACTGGGGCAGCAGGACCTTGAGCAGTCCCGAATTCTCGGTGCTCGTGGTGGTGGCCAGCTTCAGCTCGCCGGCATGGGCTGCGGATACCGCCAGCAGGCAGGCAAGGCCCGCGGCGCGCAGGACGCCGGCGAGGCGGCGCATGGGGATGGATGGGAGCATGGACTTTCCTCTTGAAGTTATGTTCTCGGAAACATAATTGCCATCGCGTGCCCGTGTCGTGGAGAATGCGGCTGGCCGTAACTGATGGTGAACCGGGAGGCATTGTCGGTGAGCCACCCGCGCGAAGTAAATAAGAAGGGAAGAACATATGTCGTTCGGCTTTGACCTGTTTCCGGTGATCTCCGCGGAGGACAATCCGCGCGCCAACGGCAAGGTGTTCCAGCTGCTCAAGGCCGTGCGGGAATGCGGCTCGCTGCACCGGGCCGCGGCCGATATCGGCCTGTCGTACCGCCATGCGTGGGGCGTCATGCGGGCCTGGGAAGCCATGCTCGGCCGGCCGGTGCTGGAAATGGAGCGCGGGCGGGGCGCTTCGCTGACGCGCTATGGCGAGCGCCTGCTGCGCGCCGAGGCGCGGTTGCGCGAGGCGGTCGCGCCGACCATGCAGAAGGCCATGGCCGAATTCATGGCGGAGCTGGACGATGCCGCGCGGCCGCAAACCCGGCTGCATTTCTCGGGCAGCCACGATCCCGCCATGGAGGTGCTGGCCGAGGCTCTGCGTCAAAGCCCGTCCGGTCTGCACCTGGATACGGTGTTCTGCGGCAGCGTCGAAGGGCTGATCTGCCTGCATGAGCGCCAGTCGGAGCTCGCCGGCTTCTACCTGTCGCCGATCCAGACGGCCGGTTCGGTCGCCCACCTGACGCTGCGCAAATGGCTGCGCCCGGCCGGCGTGCGCCTGATCCGGGTTGCCTCGCGCGAGCAGGGACTGCTGGTCGCGCCCGACATGGCGCGCGAGATCCGCGAGCTGCGGGACGTGGCGCGCACCCGTGCCCGCTTCGTCAACCGCCAGCGCAGTTCGGGCACGCGCCTGCTGTTCGACCAGCTGCTGGCCACGCAGGGCCTGTATCCGGACCAGATCGTCGGTTACGAGGATCCCGAGTTCAGCAACGAGAAGGTCGCCGAAGCCGTGCATGCCGGGCGTGCGCAGGTCGGCTTCGGCCTGCGGATGAACGCCGAGGCGCACGGCCTGGGCTTCGTGCCGCTCACGCGCGAGATCTATTACCTGGCGCTGCGCAAGACCGATCAGCTGGCGCCATGGGTCCATGCCATGCTGGCGCTGCTGGCCGACCCGGCCTTCGCCGCACGCATCCATGCCTTGCCCGGCTACGCGATGGTGGAGGCCCGCGGCCTGATGGCGCCGGAGGAGGCGCTGCCCTGGTATGGGGCGGACGGCAAGGAAGGCGCCTGACGCTTCGCTCCTTTCCACCGCAGGCGGAGGAGGTGGGAAACCGTGAGGGGCGGTCGCCCATTGCGCTCCGTATTACACTGCGCCCATAGGCCGCCGCGTCCGCGGCCCGGCCCCGACTCCCGACGGCATCCGCCGACACCGCAATGCTGGAAACCGCCGCGCTGGCCGCAGGCATGTCCTGGGCCAGCGGCTTCCGTCTTTACCTGGCCGTGTTCGCCGCCGGCGTGCTCGCCCGCGCGGGCTGGCTGGATCTGCCCGCGGGGCTGGAGCCGCTGCAATCGGTGTGGGTCATCGGCATCGCGGCGGCGATGGCCGTGGCGGAATTCGTCGCGGACAAGGTGCCGGGCTTCGATTCGGTCTGGGACGGCATCCATACCTTCGTGCGCATCCCGGCCGGGGCCATCCTGGCGGCCGCCGCCTTCGGCGAACTGGACCCGCAGTGGATGGTCGCCGCGGGCCTGGTCGGCGGCACGCTGGCCGGCACCGCCCACGCCGCCAAGTCCGGAGCCCGCGCGCTGATCAACGTGTCGCCGGAACCCTTTTCGAACTGGGCGGCCTCATTCACCGAGGACGTGACGGCCACCGGCAGCCTGCTGCTGGCCTTCTTCCTGCCGGTGCTGTTCCTCGTCGTGCTGGCGATCTGCCTGCTGCTGGCCGTCTGGCTGCTGCCCAAGCTGTGGCGCGCGGTGCGCCGGCTGCACGGGGCATTGACCGGGCGGCCGAGCGGCGCGGTGGTGACGGAGCCGCCGGGCCGGCGTGGCAGACCGCCTCGCCAGTACTGACAACGTCAATCCAATCCTTTCCAGAATCGAACCGATGCCGACCGAATCCGCTGTGCCGACCCTTGCGCCCACGCTCGCGCCGCCTGCGCGGCACGCCGGCTTCTCCGCGTGGCGCCAGGCATGGCGGATGGCGCAGCGGGACTGGCGCGCGGGCGAGCTGACCCTGCTGCTGTTCGCGCTGGTGCTGGCGGTGGCGGCGCTGACCAGCGTGGGCTTTCTCGCCGACCGCATGCGCCTGGGCCTGGAGCGCGACGCGCGCCAGATGATCGCCTCGGACGTGCTGCTGGTCGCCGACCAGCCGTTCGACGCTGCCTTCGCCGCCCGCGCCGCGCAGATGGGTCTTGTCACCACGCAGACCGTGGCCTTTCCCAGCATGGCGACCGCCCGCAAGCCCGGGGCGTCCGCCGACGAGGCGCCGTCGCAGCTTGCGGCGCTCAAGGCGGTGGGGCAGGGGTATCCGCTGCGGGGCGAGCTCAGGACGGCCGCGGCGCCCGGGGCCGCGGGCGAGCCGGCCAAGGGCATCCCGGCCGCCGGCACGGTGTGGGTCGACGAGGCCCTGCTCGGCGCGCTGGGCGTCGCGGTCGGCGACAGCGTGCAACTGGGCAGCCGCACGTTCCGCATCGATCGCGTGATCACGCAGGAGCTCGACCGCGGCACCGGCTTCATGAACTTCGCCCCGCGCGTGATGATGCCGCTGTCGGACCTGGAGGCCACGGGACTGATCGGCTGGGGCAGCCGGGTCACCTACCGCCTGCTCGTGGCGGGGCCGGATGCCAGCGCGGCGGCCTTCCAGAAGTGGGCGAAGGAAGAGATCGACGCGCGCAAGCTGCGCAACACGCGCATCGAGTCGCTGGACTCCGGCCAGCCGCAGATGCGCGCCACGCTGGACCGCGCCGAGCGCTTCCTGTCGCTGGTGGCGGTGCTGTCGTCGATGATCGCCGCCGTGGCCATCGCCATGTCGGCGCGCCGCTATATGCAGCGCCATACCGACGCGTGCGCCGTCTACAAGTGCATGGGACTGTCCCGGCGCGACATCCTGCTCGCCTTCGGGCTGGAATTCCTGCTGGTCGGCGCGCTGGGTGCCGCGCTGGGCGTGCTGATCGGCTATCTCGGCCACTATGGACTGCTGGCGTCGCTCGGCGATCTGCTCAAGGTGTCGCTGCCGCAGCCCTCGCCGCTGCCGCTGGTGGTGGGCCTGCTGGCCGGGCTGGTGCTGCTGGTCGGGTTCGCGCTGCCGCCACTGCTGGCCCTGACACGCGTGGCGCCGTTGCGGGTGCTGCGCCGCGACGTGGGCATGCCGCCGGTATCCGTGTGGATCGCCTACGCGCTCGGGCTGGGCGCCTTCGTCGCGCTGCTGCTGGTGGCGGCCCGCGACCTCAAGCTCGGCCTGCTGACCGCCGGCGGTTTCGCCGGCGCGGGCGTCGTGTTCGCGCTGCTGGCGCTGGGCCTGCTGACGCTGCTCTCGCGCGCGATGCGCGGGCGTGCCGCCGGCGGCAGCGCGGTGGGCTGGCGCTTCGCGCTGGCGGTGCTGGAGCGCCGGCGCGGCATCACCGTGCTGCAGACCGTGGCGCTGGCCGTGGGCCTGATGGCGCTGCTGCTGCTGGGCATGACGCGCAACGACCTGATCGATTCCTGGCGCAACGCCACCCCGGCCGACGCGCCAAACCGCTTCATCATCAATATCCAGCCGGACCAGCGCGCGCCGCTGCAGGAGATGCTGAAGGGGGCCGGCATCCAGGGTCTGCTCTACCCGATGGTGCGCGGACGCCTGACGCATATCGACGGCCAGCCGGTGGCCGGCGATCGCTACGAGGACGACCGCGCGCGCAGGCTGGTCGAGCGCGAATTCAATCTGTCCTATACGGACGTGCTGCCGGAGGGCAACCGCGTGGTGGCCGGCCAATGGCTGGACGGTACCCGGCCCGAGGCGTCGATGGAGGAGGGCATCGCCAAGACGCTGGGCGTGAAGCTGGGCGACACGCTGCGCTTCGATGTGGCGGGGCAGTCGGTCGAGGCGCCGGTCACCTCGCTGCGCAAGCTCGACTGGAGTTCGATGCGGGTCAACTTCTTCGTGATCCTGCCGCCGGCGTCGATGCAGGGCATGCCCGAGACCTATATCACCGCGTTCCACCTGCCGCCGGAGCGCGCGGCGCTGGGCAACGAGTTGATCGCGCGCTTTCCCAATATCACGGTGGTCAATACCGATCTGATCCTGCGCCAGGTGCAGGGCGTGCTGGACCAGGTCATCGCCGCGGTGCAGTTCCTGTTCGTCTTCACGCTGGCGGCCGGCGTGACCGTGCTGTACGCGGCGCTGTCCGGCGCGCGCGACGAGCGCAAGCGCGACGCGGGCCTGCTCAAGGCGCTGGGGGCGTCGGCCGCGATGGTCAGGCAGACGCAGTACGCGGAATTCCTGGTGGTGGGCGGCCTGGCCGGACTGCTGGCCAGCATCGGCGCGCTGGCGGTTGGCTGGGGTCTGGCGGAATTTGCCTTCGATTTTCCCTACGTGTTCAACCCGTGGATCCTGCCGGTGGGCGTGGTTTCTGGCATGCTTTGCGCTTTCGCGGGCGGCTGGCTGGGCCTGCGCGAGGTGCTGCGCCAGCCCGCGCTGGCGACCCTGCGCGAAGCCTGACGGCATCCGGCCCCGCCGCCGCGCGCCAATCTGACTGAATCTGCATGTCCAACGAATCGCAACAACAAGCGCAACAGCAAGCGCAACAACAACCCCAACAGCAGGATGCCCCGGCCGTCACCGCCTTCGATCTGATCGGCGGCGAGGCGCGCGTGCGCGAGCTGGTCGACCGCTTCTACGACCTGATGGACCTGGAAGCCGAATTCGCCGGGCTGCGCGCGCTGCATCCGGCCTCGCTCGATGGCTCGCGCGACAAGCTGTTCTGGTTCCTGTGCGGCTGGCTGGGCGGCCCCAACCACTTCATCGAGCGCTTTGGCCACCCCCGGCTGCGCGCGCGGCACCTGCCGTTCGAGATCGGCATCAGCGAGCGCGACCAGTGGATGCGCTGCATGGCGCTGGCGATGCAGGATGTCGGCCTGTCCGAGGATCTGCAGATGCGGCTGATGAAGGCGCTGTTCGAAACCGCGGACTGGATGCGCAATGTCGCGCGCTGACGACTTCGCCGGGACGGCCGCGCAGGTGCTGGGCTTCTGGTTCGGCGAACCGGGCTCGGCGGAATGGGACGCGGTGCGGTCCGTGTGGTTCACCAAGTCCGAGGCGTTCGATGCGGTCGTGCGCGAACGCTTTCTCGGGGCGTGGGAAGCGGCGCACGCGGGCACCGACGGCTGGGACGAGACGGCCGCATCGCCGCAAGCCCGGTGCGCGCGCATCGTGCTGCTCGACCAGTTTCCCCGCAACATGTTCCGCGGCGATCCGCGCAGCTTCGCCACCGACGCGCAGGCGCTGGCGCTGGCGACGCGGATGGTGGAGTCGGGCGACGATCTGCGCCAGCCCACGCCATGGCACCGCATGTTCTGCTACATGCCGTTCGAGCATGCGGAATCGGCCGAGGCGCAGCGCAGCGCGGTCAGGCTGATGACGGCCCTGCGGGACGACACGGCTGGCCGTGTCGACGTGGTGGAATGGGCCGTGAAGCATCAAGTCGTGATCGACCGCTTCGGACGCTTTCCGCACCGCAACCGGGTGCTGGGCCGCGTCAGCACGCCCGAAGAGGAAGTCTTCCTGCGCGAACCCGGCTCGTCGTTCTGAGCGGGGTGGCCGTCCGGCGCCGGGGGCGCCGGCGGCTCAGGTCTTGTCGCGGGCCTGCTCCCACTTGTCCACGCGCACGCGCGGCGCGCTGGCCAGCTTCGCGAGGATGCCCGCGGGCGTGTCGGCCACATGCAGCAGGTCGGCGTGCTCCGTCTTCAGGAAGCCCTCGCCGACCGCGTGGTTCAGGAATCCCAGCATCCCGTCGTAGAACCCTGCCACATTGAGCAGACCCACGGGCTTGGCGTGGTAGCCCAGCTGCAGCCAGGTGAACGTCTCGAACAGTTCCTCGTAGGTGCCCACGCCGCCCGGCATGGCGATGAACGCGTCCGAGCGATCGGCCATCATCTGCTTGCGCTCGTGCATGTTGCGCACCACGTGCAGCTCGGTCAGGCCCATGTGGCCCACTTCCTTTTGCATCAGCGCGTCCGGGATCACGCCGATGGCCGTGCCGCCATGCGCGAGCACCGCGTCCGCGACCATGCCCATCAGGCCCACCTTGCCGCCGCCATAGACCAGTGCGAGCCCGCTGTCCGCGAGCGCGCGGCCCATCGCGCGGGCCGCTTCGGCGTATTCGGGACGGTTGCCGGTACTGGAACCGCAGTAGATGCAAACGGATTTCACGGCTTGCCTTGTTCGGTCTGGATCTGGGACGCTGCGCGTTCGGCGGCGAAGTCGCGCGCCAGCTCGTCGAAGGCCACGCGCGCGTTGCCGCGCAGATACGGCGCGAGTATCGAAAAGATATGGTAGCTGGCGCTGTGCAGGTAGCCGCGGATCAGCTCGGGATCGTTGTACTGGCGCGGGTGCTGCACGAACTGGAAGGACAGCCAGTAAGTGGCGATCACCACGATATTGGTGCAGATGGCGTCGACCTGCTCCGGCGTCGCCTCCATCTCGCCGTCGTCGAGGAACTGGCGGCAGATCTCCATCGCGAAGCGCTTCTTCTGGCCCACGATGCGCTTGAAGTTGGTCTCCAGCATGCGGTTGCGGGCCAGCAGGTCGTTGATGTCGCGATAGAGGAAGCGGTAGTTCCACAGGAACTCCGACATGTACTGCAGATAGCCCCAGCTCTCGCCCAGCGTTGCCTTGTGGTCGTCCGGCAGTTTCAGCCGGCGTTCCATCTCCTGCTCGAAGCGCACGAAGATGGACGTGATGATGTCGTCCTTGTTGCGGTAGTGGTAGTAGAGATTGCCGGGGCTGATCTCCATGGCCTCCGCGATGGTCGTGGTGGTGACGTTGGGCTCGCCTACCTCGTTGAAGAGGCGCAGCGATACGTCGAGGATGCGATCCCGGGTACGGCGGGGACCGGTTTGCGGTTTGGATTCCATGAGCGACCGGGCAAGGCGGTGATTCGGGGCAGCGGATTGCGATTATAAGCAATCGTGCCCCGGGACCCGGCCCGGGCCGCGCGCCGCGTCAGCGCGCCGCGGCGCGGCTCACTGGCGTATCCAGGCCAGGACGTAGGGCGCGGCGATGGCGATCCAGGTGCCGCCGCAAAGGATCAGCGCCAGCATCACGGCCGCGCTGCCGAAATCCTTGGCGCGCTTGGAGAGGCTGTGGCGCTCCAGCGAGATGCGATCGATGGCCGCCTCCACGCTGGAGTTCAGCAGCTCGACGATCAAGACCAGCAGCAGCGTGCCGAGCAGCAGGATGCGCTCGACCACGGTGGCCGGCAGCACGAACGCCAGCGGGGTCAGCAGCACCACCAGCGTCAGTTCCTGGCGGAACGCGCTTTCCTCCAGCACCGCGAAGCGCAGGCCCGACATCGAGTTGATCGCGGCCCGCCAGGCGCGGACCAGGCCCCGGTTGCCCTTGTGCGGGTTCTGCTCGACCGTGTAGTCAGCGTTCGCCGGGTCGGACGGCGGGGTCGGCATGGGCACTTCGGAGCGAGGAGGGGCTTTCGGCATGTTGTTGTGAGCGTGCTGACGATCCGCTGGCGGCCGGGGCGCCGGATTGGCCCCCGGGCTGGCTGCCGGCCAGCGGCCGCAGATGATTCAGGAATTGCTCCGAGGCCGCGCGCCACGAGAACCGCTCCGCATGGGCCCGCGCCGTGGCGCGGTCGATGCGCAGCGCTTCCAGGCAGGCCTCGCGCAGGTCTTCGTGCATCACGCCGGCCGGGCCGTCGCCGAGCACGTCGATGGGGCCGGTGACGGGATACGCGGCGACGGGCAGCCCGCTCGCCAGCGCTTCCAGCAGAACCAGGCCGAAGGTATCGGTCTTGCTCGGGAACACGAAAACGTCGGCGGAAGCATACACCTTGGCAAGCTCCGGCTGGCTAAGCACGCCCAGATAGTTGGCGTTGGTATAGCGCGCACGCAACGACGCCAGTGCGGGACCGTCCCCCACCACCCACTTCGAGCCGGGCAGGTCCAGCGCCAGGAACGCCTCCACGTTCTTCTCCACGGCGACGCGTCCGACGTACAGGAAGATCGGATGCGCCGTGTTCAGGACGTTGGCCTGCTGCGGCACGAACACGTCCAGGTCCACGCCCCGCGTCCACAGCACGCCGTGCGAGATGCCGTACTGGTGCAGGTCGCGCAGCACCACGGGCGTGGGCGCCATCACGGCGCGCGCCGGGCCATGGAACCAGCGCAGGAAGCGATAGGTCCAGGCCAGCGGAATGCCGAAGCGCGCCTGCACGTACTCGGGAAAGCGCGTGTGGTAGGCGGTGGTGAACGGCAGCTTGTGCCGCACCGCGTAGCGTCGTGCCGCCAGGCCCAGCGGGCCCTCGGTGGCGATGTGCAGCGCGTCGGGACGGAACTCGCGGATGCGGGCCCGCACGCGCGGGCCCGGCATCAGCGACAGCCGGATCTCCGGATAGGTGGGGCAGGGGACGGTGCGGAATTCGAGCGGGGTGATCAGGTCCACGGTATGGCCCATGGCCTGCAGTTCTCGGCGCGTGGATTTGAGCGTGCGCACCACGCCATTGACCTGCGGCTCCCAGGCATCGGTCACGATCAGGATTCTCATGCTTGTCCCCCTTGCGGCATGGCCGCGTGGATGTTGGCGCGCGGACCGGGACGGCGCCCGGTCCGCGGATTGGCGTCAAACGGTGGCGGCGGTCCTGCGGGTCTTGCGCGTGGTCAGGGACGAGCGGTCGAGCACCTGCGTCCAGTAGACGATCTTCAGTTCGCCTTCCATGGTCTCCACCAGCGCGGACAGGCTTTCTACCCAGTCGCCATCGTTGCAGTAGAGCTGCCCGTCCACTTCGCGGATCTCGGCCTTGTGGATATGGCCGCAGATCACGCCGTCGCAGCCGCGCCGGCGCGCTTCCTCGACCATCGCGTGCTCGAAGGAACTGATGTAGTTGACCGCGTTCTTGACCTGGTGCTTCAGGTACTGCGACAGCGACCAGTAGGGGAAGCCAAGCCGCGCCCGGATGCTGTTGAAATGCCGGTTCAGCGCGAGGATCAGCGTGTACAGCGAGTCTCCCAGGTAGGCCAGCCAGCGCGCGTGCTGCACCACGCCGTCGAACAGGTCGCCATGGACGACCCACATGCGGCGGCCGGTGGCGGTCACGTGGATGGCTTCCTCGCGCACCGCGATGTCGCCGAACGCCAGGCCGTCGAACTGGCGCGCCACTTCGTCGTGGTTGCCCGGCACGTAGATGACCTCGGTGCCCTTGCGCGCCTTGCGCAGCAGCTTCTGCACCACGTCGTTGTGGCTTTGCGGCCAGTACCAGCCGCGCCGCAGCTGCCAGCCGTCGATGATGTCGCCGACCAGGTAGAGCTTCTCGGAATCGTTGTGCTTGAGGAAATCGAGCAGGTAGTCCGCCTGGCAGCCTGGCGTGCCGAGATGGACGTCGGACAGCCAGATGGCGCGATAGGTATGCAGGGGATGCGGTTCGGGGGTGGGGTCGGGCGGGCAGGTCAGGGCGGGCGGGTTTGCCGGTGTCGAAGGCGGGCTGCTGCGTGGCGGCGTGCGGACTTCGGAGGGAGGCATGAAGCCCGCCGGCAGGGCCGACAGCAGCACGGACATCGAGGCCGCCGAGGCGGCGCATCCGGGCGATGCCCCCGATACGCCCGGCGCCGCGCCGAGCGGACCGCCGCGCAAGCGTTGCGCAACCCATGCCAGTCCCCTGGCGGTACGAAGTGCTTGAACCATGGCGGCCCCGTTGACGACGATGGCTCATTGAGCCTGCATCGCGTGACGGGGCGATGACCGAAACATGACTGACATGTGAATGCGGGGGGCTGCCTGATGTCCGCGTCATGGTGGCGGTGACCTTCCCCCCGGGCCGCTCTCCCGCCGGAGAGGGAGCAAATAACGTTGCGATGTCTGGAACAGCGGAGGTGTTCTCCCCTCTCCCACCAGCGGTAGAGGGCGAGGGAGGGTGAACGTCCACCACGCCACCGCCGTGCACTCACCCCGGACCGGAGACCTCCAAGCCCGCCAACGCCTCCAGCGCCGCGCGTGTCGCCCCCGCATCGCGCAGCAGCGACACGTGCCCGACGCCGGAGAGCGCAACATGCCGCGCGCCTTCGAGCCATGCCGTGCCCGGCGGGCCCGCGATCGAATCGTGCCAGCTGAACACCGAGACCATGCGGGCCCGCTCCGGCGCTGTCTCCGCCGTGGCCAGCGCGCTCAGCCAGCCGCTGCCGCAGCGCATCTGCGTGGCATTGATCCCGCTGCCATAGCGCGCCAGCGCGCAGCCGCGGTGCGGCGTGCCCAGCGTCACGATGCCGGCGCAGGGAGCCGGCACGCCGCGCTCGCGGGCGCGGGCCAGCGCGGCGCGCGCCGCCAGGCCTCCCATGCTGTGGCACAGCAGCAGCGGGGCGCGCCCTTCGCGCTGGTGGATGGTATCGATGCGCGCGAGCAACGCGCGCCCGTAGTCATCGATATCGCCCAGCACCGGTTCGAGGTCGATGGCTTCGCAGCGGTACCCCGCCGCGGCGAGCGCCGGCAGCATGTCCAGCCAGATCGCGTGGTTGCAGCCGTAGCCGTGCACCAGCAGCAGCGGCGGGCGCTGTACGCCCGGAGCATTGGTGGGCTCCGCGGCGACGGGCACGCGGGAGCGGAACGGTTGCAGCCAGTTGAACATGCGGAACACGGCCACGCATTCGTGCGCGTAGCAGGAAAGGGCGCGCCTCGGCCCGAGCGGCGCGGTCTCCCGGCGCAGCGCCACCGCTGCCGGAGGCAGCGCCAGTGCGCCGCCCGTACCGAGGCCGCTGAGCGTGACCGCAAAGGCGAGCGCCACGGTCACCGCGAACAGCGCCAGCACGATCAGGACCCCACCGGCGAACGCCGCATACCACGGCCAGTCGGCCAGGTTGATCAGCAGGCCGGCGCAACCGAGCGCGCCCGCGACCTGGACCGCCACGGCGGTCTGGCGCAGCCCGGCGGCCGACGGAATCATGGCTGGCGCGAACGCAGATCCACCAGCCTGGTACGCGCCAGGCGGTCATGCACGAATTGCCGGCGAGGATCGGCGAAGGCAAGCAGCAGCCAGAGCGCCAGACCTGCCGCGAGCACGCCGACGAAGGGGCCCTTGACCAGCCCCAGCGCATGGCCCACGGCGGCCGAAGGGGGCAGCCACAGCCAGGCCAGCACGAAGCGCAGCGCGGCCTGCGGCCAGCGCGGCGGCACGCCCCGCGCGGTCTCCACCCGGATGCGCCAGGTCTGCATCGGCAGCGTCTGGCCGCTGCGCTGCCAGAACCAGGTGAAATAGCAGCCCATCACCAGGAAGGTCCAGATCTGCATCGTGTAGGTGTTGTCCAGCCGCAGCGCCTGCAGCAGCGGACGCGCCAGCAGGTAGAGGGCCGTCGAGGCGGCCAGCACGCCGAACAGCAGCACGCCCTCGTACAGCATGCAGGCGATACGGCGGCGGATGGTCGGGGCCCCGGACGAGACGGCCTTGTCGCCAGCGGGCGAGGCGGCGGTGGTAGTGGTAGTCGAGTCAGCGGGCAAATTGGCAGGCATCGGGACAAGGCAGAGGAGCTAGGCAGCGCAGCGGCGAACCTGCCGCCAACGCAGGGCGCGACGAGGCTGCGCCATCGGGGCAGCGGCATTATGCCAAACGTGGAATCCGAAGACCGCGGCGCGCCTCCCCGGATGGGGCGCGGTGTCGCTAAACCGCGATGATGCGTGTGTCCGGATGGCTCTGGTATGCGGCGATCTTGGTGTCTGCGGTCAACAGTTCCAGTCCGTGCGACATGGCCTGGGCGATCATCAGCCGATCGAACGGGTCGCTGTGGATGGCCGGCAAGCCATGCAACCGGATCACGTCGCCCACCTCGATGGACCGTACCTTCCAGCCGGCGGCATCGATGTCAGCCGTGAATTCGGCGGGGTGGGCCGGCATGCTGTCTGGCGCCTTGGCGTTCTTTATTGCGACTTCCCAGACCGCCGCGACGCTGACGGCGAGGTCGTTGCTGGGGTCCTCCAGATACGAACGGGCAGTCGCGGGAAGAGACGATGGCTGATAAAGCGCCCAGAGGGCTATGTGGGTGTCGAGCAGGAGATTCAATCCGATTCCCCTTCGAACATCCTTCGGATATCTTCATTGGCTCGATCAATGTCGGCTGGAATCCGGTACTTGCCGGCCGCTACGCCAAGGCGGCGCTTGCCCTCCGGTGGCGCCGCGGCCGGTTCCCGCAGTGCCGGGGCGGCGGTGAGGTGATGGAGCGCGGCCCTCAGTGCCGGAGAGAAAGCCAACAGCACGGCGGCGGGGGCGCCGTCACGGCCCTCGATGATGACTTCGGCCTCCGTGCCCCTTACAACCGCGTCGACCAGCGACGGCAGCTCGGACTGCGCCTTCTGCAAATTGACCGTCGACATACCTCGCCTCTTCGCTCACAAGTTCGACGAGTATAACTACCAAGGTGGCGTGGTGTCCCCGGGGCGCAGCGGACGAGCAGCCGATAACCTCAAGTCGCCTTACTGCCGCACCGGTACGGCGTCCGCCGGCGCCGCTACCCCTTCGGTGACCGCCTCGCGCGGCACGTCGGTACCCGGGGCGGTTTCGGTCTGGGCCGTCTCCACGGCGGCCGGATCGGACGCGGGCGCGGGGGTGGCATGGCTGGCCGCGGCCACCGGTTCGGGCGCGCGTTTGCGGCTGGCCTGGGCCGACAGCGGCTTGGCCGACGGCAGGGCGCTGACCGCGCCGGGGCGGGCGGGCACGCGGGCCGCGTCGGCCAGTTCCTTCTTCTTCTCGTCGGGCAACTGCTGGTACTTGTCCCACGCCTGCGCCTTGACGTCGGACGGCAGCGACCGCGTGATCTGGTAGTTCTCGCGCGCCAGCCGGCGCTGCTCGGGCGTCATGGCCGCCCATTCGCCCATGCGGGTCTGCAGGCGCTGCTGTTCCGCGGGCGCCATGCGCTTGTAGCGCACCGCGATTTGCAGCCATTTGCGGCGGTGGATTTCGGCCAGGTTGTCCCACTGCCCGGCCAGCGGGGCGAGGATATGCCGCTGCTCGGCGCTCAGTTCGGCCCAGGTTGGGCGCGCCGCGACCGCTTGCGCCGGCTTGCCGGACGCGCCGGCGCCGGTCCCGCTGCCGCCCGCCGGCTGCGCGTGCGCCAGCGCCGCCAGTCCGCACCACACGGCGGCGGCGAGGGTGGCGCACCACGGCAGCCGGGCCGCGCCGCCTGTGCGGGCGGCCGGCGAGGCGGGCCGGGGGGCGTCGGACGCGTCGGTCGGGCGAGCGCTCATCTCACTCGTCGTCCTTCAGGAACATGTGGAAGCCCTGGTCGGCATAGGCCGACGGCGGCAGGTCGTCCAGCAGCATGGCGGCATCCAGGTCCACCAGTTCGTCCACGCGTTGCTGCTGCTGCCAGTCGTAAATGCCGGCCAGGCCCGCCGCCAGGGCGGCCACGGCCCAGAGCAGGCCAAGGCGGCGCAGCCAGTCGCCCACCCGGTGCAAGCCGAACGATTCGTCGCCAAGGGTGCCGCGTCCACCGGCGGCCGCGAGTTGCGGCGCGCGGACCGTGGCGGTCACCTTGCGGCGCGCGAGCGCGATGCGCCGCCCGGCGGCGAGCCGTTCGGCGATGTCTGGTCGGATCTGGTCGGCGGAGGCGTCCAGCGCGGTGCGGACGTGCTGGGCCAGCCGGCGTTGCTCGATATCGGTCTGGTGTCTGCTGGTCATAGTCGGAATCCCCGCGTGCGCAATGCCTGCGCAAGCGCGTGCGTCGCGCGGGAGCAATGCGTCTTGACGCTGCCTTCGGAGCAACCCATGGCAGCGGCCGTCTCCGCGACGTCCATATCCTCCCAGTAACGCAGCAGGAAGGCCTCCCGTTGACGCGCCGGCAGGCGCTGGACTTCCTGCTCGATGATCTGCATGGTCTGCGTGCGCTCGAACTGGTCGGCGCTGCTCTCGGCGGCCGCCGAGCCCGGCTGACCCTCGAGCGTCTCCAGCAGGTCGCCGTCGTCGTCCCGCTCGTCGCGCAGGCTGGAAAACAGCGAAACCCAGGTATTGCGCACCTTCTGGCGGCGGAACCAGTCGTGGATGGTGTTCTGGAGAATGCGCTGGAACAGGGGCGGCAGCTCGCCAGCGCCCTTGTCGCCATATTTCTCGGCCAGCTTGATCATCGCGTCCTGGACGATATCGAGCGCGGCTTCGTCGTCGCGCACCGCGAATACGGCCTGCTTGAAGGCGCGCCGTTCGACGGCGGCGAGAAAGTCGGAGAGTTCCTGTTCGGTTGCCATGCAGGGGGGCGCTGGGTGGGGCCGGCGGCACGCGGGCAGGGCGCGGCGTGCGGGTGCCTTCGGTGGCGTCCCGGAATCACAAAGTGCGGCGATGCTAGCAAAGATTCGGCGGTTGTGGCGTCCGCGCGTCAGCCGCGATGCGCGGATACGCCGGTTCGGCGGCGGGTGGCCCCATTACGACACGAGACCGTAGACCACGCTGTATCGATGAAGTATCATCGGCGGTTCACGACATCAGTGGTTGTCTCAATTGGCCGCTTATGAGGCGGTCTCTCATGCAGACGCGCACCGCTTGAACCCGTGCCACAAGCCCGGTAGAGAGCATCCGAACAATTTTTTGCCGAAAATTGCAAAGGACTGAAATGAACATGCCCAGCGCGGAATTCTCCCACGCAGACAGCAATTCATCTGCCGCACCCGAAATGATCGGGGCGGAAATTCTCGTTCACGCACTTGCCGAAGAAGGCGTCGAGTACGTCTGGGGTTATCCCGGCGGCGCAGTGCTGTATATCTACGACGAGTTCTACAAGCAAAAGAAAATCGAGCACATCCTGGTGCGCCACGAGCAGGCTGCCGTCCATGCGGCGGATGGCTATGCGCGCGCCACGGGCAAGGTCGGCGTCGCCCTGGTGACTTCCGGCCCGGGCGTGACCAATGCCGTCACCGGCATTGCCACCGCCTACCTCGACTCGATTCCGATGGTCGTCATTACCGGCAACGTGCCCACGCACGCGATCGGCCAGGACGCCTTCCAGGAATGCGACACGGTCGGCATCACCCGCCCGATCGTCAAGCACAACTTCCTGGTCAAGGACGTGCGGGATCTTGCCGCCACCATCAAGAAAGCCTTCTTCATCGCCGCCACCGGCCGTCCCGGCCCCGTGGTCGTCGACATCCCGAAGGACGTATCGCGCAACGCCTGCAAGTACGAGTACCCCAAGGCGGTCGACATGCGCTCGTACAACCCGGTGAACAAGGGCCATTCCGGCCAGATCCGCAAGGCGCTGGCGCTGGTGCAGTCCGCCGAGCGCCCGCTGATCTACGCGGGCGGCGGCGTCATCCTGGCGAATGCCAGCGAGGAACTGCGCCAGTTCGCCGCGCTGACCGGCCATCCCGTGACCAACACGTTGATGGGCCTGGGCGCGTTCCCCGGCACCAGCCGCCAGTTCGTCGGCATGCTGGGCATGCACGGCACGTACGAAGCCAATATGGCGATGCAGAACTGCGACGTGCTGATCGCCATCGGCGCGCGCTTCGACGATCGCGTGATCGGCAATCCGGCGCATTTCACCTCGCAGCCGCGCAAGATCATCCATATCGATATCGATCCGTCGTCCATCTCGAAGCGGGTCAAGGTCGATATTCCAATCGTCGGCAACGTCAAGGACGTGCTGCAGGAAATGATCAGCCAGCTGCAGGCCAGCGAGACCAAGCCGAAGCGCGAGCCGCTCGCCAAGTGGTGGGACCAGGTCGAGCAATGGCGTTCGGTGGACTGCCTCAAGTACGACCGCAAGTCCGAGATCATCAAGCCGCAGTATGTGGTCGAGAAAATCTGGGAACTGACCAAGGGCGACGCCTTCGTCTGCTCCGACGTGGGCCAGCACCAGATGTGGGCCGCGCAGTTCTACAAGTTCGACGAGCCGCGCCGCTGGATCAATTCCGGCGGCCTGGGCACGATGGGCGTGGGCCTGCCTTACGCGATGGGCATCAAGAAGGCGTTTCCGGACAAGGAAGTCGTCACCATCACCGGCGAAGGCTCGATCCAGATGTGCATCCAGGAACTGTCGACCTGCCTGCAGTACGACACCCCGGTCAAGATCTGCGCGCTCAATAACCGCTATCTCGGCATGGTGCGGCAGTGGCAGGAGATCGAGTACGACAACCGCTACTCGCACTCCTACATGGACGCGCTGCCCGACTTCGTCAAGCTGGCCGAGGCCTACGGGCATATCGGCATGCGCGTCGAACGCACGGCCGACGTCGAGCCGGCGCTGCGCGAGGCCTTCCGCCTGAAGGACCGCACGGTGTTCCTCGACTTCCAGACCGACCCCACCGAAAACGTGTGGCCGATGGTGCAGGCCGGCAAGGGCATTTCCGAAATGCTGCTCGGCGCGGAGGACCTGTGATGCGACACATCATTTCGGTCCTGCTGGAAAACGAGCCAGGCGCCCTGTCGCGCGTGGTGGGCCTGTTTTCCGCGCGCGGCTACAACATCGAGACGCTGACCGTGGCGCCCACCGAGGACGCCTCGCTGTCCCGCATGACCATCGTCACCTCCGGTTCCGACGACGTGATCGAGCAGATCACCAAGCATCTGAACCGGCTGGTCGAAGTGGTCAAGGTCGTGGACCTGACCGAAGGCGCGCATATCGAGCGCGAGCTGATGCTCGTCAAGGTGCGCGCCGTCGGCAAGGAACGCGAGGAGATGAAGCGCACCGCCGATATCTTCCGTGGCCGCGTCATCGACGTGACGGAGAAGACGTACACCATCGAGCTGACCGGCAACGGCAGCAAGCTGGATGCGTTCCTGGACGCCATCGACCGCACCGCCATCCTGGAGACCGTCCGTACCGGCGGCTCGGGCATCGGCCGCGGCGAGCGCATCCTGAAGGTCTGAGTCCGAAGTCGAAGCACCGATACCCATCATTGCAGTATCCAGTGGCGACGCCGCGGTGCCACGAGCACGCGGCGACGCCGCCCTCCACATATACAAATAGAGCGAAGGAATCATCATGAAAGTGTTTTACGACAAGGACGCCGACCTGTCCCTGATCAAGGGCAAGAACGTCACCATCATCGGCTACGGTTCGCAGGGCCACGCCCATGCGCAGAACCTGAACGATTCTGGCGTGAAGGTGACCGTCGGCCTGCGCAAGAACGGCGCGTCGTGGAACAAGGCCGTCAACGCCGGCCTGCAAGTCAAGGAAGTGGCCGAGGCCGTCAAGAACGCCGACGTGGTCATGATCCTGCTGCCGGACGAGCAGATCGCCGACGTGTACAAGAACGAAGTGCACGACAACATCAAGGAAGGCGCCGCGCTGGCCTTCGCCCACGGCTTCAACGTGCACTATGGCGCCGTGATCCCGCGCGCCGACCTCGACGTGATCATGATCGCGCCGAAGGCCCCGGGCCACACCGTGCGTTCGACGTACAGCCAGGGTGGCGGCGTGCCGCACCTGATCGCCGTGCACCAGAACAAGTCGGGCGCCGCACGCGACATCGCGCTGTCGTACGCCACCGCCAACGGCGGCGGCCGTGCCGGCATCATCGAGACGAACTTCCGCGAAGAGACCGAAACCGACCTGTTCGGCGAGCAGGCCGTGCTGTGCGGCGGTACCGTCGAGCTGATCAAGGCCGGCTTCGAGACGCTGGTGGAAGCCGGCTACGCGCCGGAAATGGCTTACTTCGAGTGCCTGCACGAACTGAAGCTGATCGTCGACCTGATCTATGAAGGCGGCATCGCCAACATGAACTACTCGATCTCCAACAACGCCGAATACGGCGAGTACGTCACTGGCCCGCGTGTGGTGACGGAGGAGACCAAGAAGGCCATGAAGCAGTGCCTGACCGACATCCAGACCGGCGAGTACGCCAAGAGCTTCCTGCTCGAGAACAAGGCCGGCGCGCCGACCCTGATCTCGCGCCGCCGCCTGACGGCCGAGCACCAGATCGAGGAAGTGGGTGCGAAGCTGCGCGCGATGATGCCGTGGATCGCCAAGAATAAGCTGGTCGACCAGTCGAAGAACTGATGGTCCGGCGGCCGTGCGCAACGGCCGCCCTGCAGCGTTGGCACGCGGCGCCCGCCGCGCGCACGGCTGGCCCGGAACACCGGGCCAGCCCGAGCCGTTCAGCGTTTTCCCGCGATTCCGGCGAACGGGATCGCTTCCGGGGGGAGGCTGGACGGCTTTTTGTTATCCTTGTCAGACTTTGATCACCGAATCACCTCCACTGCATGAACTACCCTCATCCGTTGATTGCCCGTGAAGGCTGGCCGTTTCTTGGCGGCGCCTTTGTCATTACCCTGCTGGTGCACGCCAGCGCGGGATTCTGGTGGGCGCTGCCGCTGTGGATCATCACGGTGTTCATCCTTCAGTTCTTCCGCGATCCGCCGCGCCCGATCCCGACCCAGCCCAACGCCATCCTGGCGCCCGCCGACGGTCGCATCGTGTCGGTCGAGAAAACGCAGGATCCCTATGCCGGCCGCGAGGCGCTGAAGATCAGCGTCTTCATGAACGTGTTCAACGTCCACTCGAACCGCGTCTCGGTCGATGGCACCGTCGAGAAGATCGACTACTTTCCGGGCCAGTTCGTCAACGCCGACCTGGACAAGGCCTCCACCGAGAACGAGCGCAATGCCGTGGTGATCCGCCGCACGGCCGACGGCAAGGTCGTGACGCTGGTGCAGGTGGCCGGCCTGATCGCCCGCCGCATTCTCTGCTACACCCGGCCGGGCGAGATGGTATCGCGCGGCCAACGCTACGGCTTTATTCGCTTCGGTTCGCGCGTGGATGTGTATCTGCCGCTGGAGGCCCGCCCGCGCGTCACCATCGGTGAAAAGGTGTCGGCGTCGTCGACCATCCTGGCCGAACTCGACTAAGCGCGATTCACGGGAGACTCGGCATGGGTGCTTTCAATCGCCGCAACAAGCGCGGAGCCGGCAACGTGACGCATCTGCGTCCGTTTCGCCACAACCAGCTGCGCGCCGACGATGACGATCTCGACGACGTCGACGATCCGGACATCGAATATGTGCGTCCCCGCCGGCGCGGCATCTATCTGCTGCCGAACGCATTCACCACCGCGGCGCTGTTCGCCGGGTTCTTCGCCATCGTGCAGGCGATGAACATGCGCTTCGACGCGGCTGCCATCGCCATCTTCGCCGCGATGGTGCTCGACGGCATGGACGGTCGCGTGGCCCGCATCACCAACACCCAGAGCGCCTTCGGCGAGCAGTACGACTCGCTGTCGGACATGACCTCGTTCGGCGTCGCGCCCGCGCTGGTGATGTACGAATGGATCCTGAAGGACCTGGGCAAGTGGGGCTGGATTGCCGCCTTCGTCTATTGCACCTGCGCCGCGCTGCGGCTCGCCCGCTTCAACGCCAATATCGGGGTGGTCGACAAGCGCTTCTTCCAGGGTTTGCCGAGCCCGGCCGCGGCCGCGCTGGTCGCGGGCTTCGTCTGGCTGGCCATCGACAACAAGCTGCCGGTGCGGGAGCTGTGGATGCCGTGGGTGGCGTTCACCATCACCCTGTACGCCGGGCTGTCGATGGTGACCAACGCGCCGTTCTACAGCGGCAAGGCGCTGGATGTGCGGCACCGCGTGTCCTTCGGCGTGATGGTGCTGGTCCTGGTGCTGTTCGTCGTGGTGTCCAGCGATCCGCCGGTGGCGCTGTTCGGCCTGTTCGTCGGCTATGCGATCTCTGGCTACGTGCTGTGGGGCTGGCGCGCCATGCATGGCGACCCGGCCGGGGTGTCGAAGGCGCGCGACACCGGCAAGGTGTCGTGACGACGTGGTAAGGGAAGAGGCGCTTCGGCGCCTTTTTGCTTTTTGGTGCATTCACTGACAGGAGACGATCATGGGCATGCTCGATTTCATCAAGGACGCAGGCGAAAAGCTGTTTGGCGGTCACGCCAAGGCGGCGCAGCCGTCGACCCCGGCCGCACCCGCGCCGGCCAACGATGCGGCGGCCACTGCCGATGCCGCCAACCGCGCGGCCGGCGACGCCATCGAAGCCTATATCCGGAAGATGGGACTGGATGCGACGGGCCTGATGGTGCAGGTGGACGGCGGCCAGGGCTTGGCCACGGTATTCGGCGTGGCCCCGGACCAGGCTACGCGGGAGAAGATCGTCCTGTGCGCCGGCAATGTGCAGGGCGTGGAGCGGGTCGAGGACAAGATGTCGGTCAATATCGAATCGACGGCGTCGCAGTGGCATACCGTGGCCAAGGGCGACACCCTGTCCGCGATCGCCAAGAAGTTCTATGGCAATGCCAACGCCTACAACGCGATCTTCGAGGCCAACAAGCCGATGCTGTCGCACCCGGACAAGATCTACCCGGGGCAGAAGCTGCGCATTCCGGCGCAGCCATGACGCCGGCCGGGCCTATCGGTCCGATCGAAAACCCGTGTTGCGTGCCGCTGGCATCTCGGCTATATTCGCTGGCATGATTTCGCGCCAGTCCATGCAATCCCTATTCGCCAGCATCCTCCTAGGTGGCCTACTAAGCCATCAGGTCGGGACGCGTGCGCGCTGAGGGAATTCACAGACCTCGCGTAAAGTCACACAGGATTCATTCACGCCCCGGCCTGCATCTCGCACGCCGGGGCGTTTTGTTTTTCGCCCGCGATTTTTGCCACCGAGTGTTGGCGGCATGCGAGAGACAGGCCAAGACACAAAGACTAGCCAGGAGCCCCACCATGTCCGACAAACTCATTATTTTCGATACCACGTTGCGCGACGGCGAGCAGTCGCCCGGTGCGTCCATGACCCGCGAGGAAAAGATCCGCATCGCGCGTCAGCTGGAGCGCCTGAAGGTGGACGTGATCGAGGCCGGCTTCGCCGCCAGCTCGAACGGTGACTTCGAGGCGATCCGGGCGATCGCCCAGGCCGTCAAGGACTCGACCATTTGCTCGCTGGCTCGCGCCAACGACAAGGACATCGCGCGGGCCGCCGAGGCGCTGAAGCCGGCGAACTCGTTCCGCATTCACACGTTTATCGCAACCTCGGCGCTCCATATGGAGAAGAAGCTGCGCATGACGCCGGACCAGGTCTATGAACAGGCCCGCCTCGCCGTCCGCTTCGCGCGCCAGTTCACCGACGATATCGAGTTCTCGCCGGAAGACGGCAGCCGCTCGGACATGGATTTCCTGTGCCGCGTGCTCGAGGCGGTGATCGACGAAGGCGCCACCACCATCAACCTGCCCGACACGGTGGGCTACGCGGTGCCGGAGGGCTACGCCGCGTTGATCCGCTCGGTGCGCGAGCGCATTCCGAATTCGGACAAGGCGGTCTGGTCCGTGCACTGCCATAACGACTTGGGCATGGCCGTCGCCAACTCGCTGGCCGCAGTCAAGCTGGGCGGCGCGCGCCAGATCGAATGCACGATCAATGGCCTGGGCGAGCGTGCCGGCAACACCAGCCTCGAAGAGGTGGTGATGGCGGTCAAGACCCGCCGCGATTATTTCGACCTCGATGTGGGCATCGACACCACGCAGATCGTGCCGGCCTCCAAGCTGGTATCGCAGATCACCGGTTTCGTGGTGCAGCCGAACAAGGCCGTGGTGGGCGCCAACGCCTTCGCGCATGCTTCGGGCATCCACCAGGACGGCGTGCTCAAGGCGCGCGATACCTACGAGATCATGCGGGCGGAAGATGTGGGCTGGACCGCGAACAAGATCGTGCTCGGCAAACTCTCCGGCCGCAACGCGTTCAAGCAGCGCCTGCAGGAACTCGGCATCGCGCTGGAGAGCGAGACCGAGGTCAATGCCGCCTTCACCCGCTTCAAGGAACTGGCGGACCAAAAGGCCGAGATCTTCGACGAGGACATCATGGCCATCGTCTCGGACGAGGCCCACGATGCCAACGAGCACTACCGCTTCGTCTCGCTGTCGCAGCACTCGGAGACCGGCGAGCGGCCCAAGGCGCGCGTCGTGTTCAATATGGACGGCCAGGAGTACAGCGGCGAAGGCGAGGGCAACGGTCCGGTCGACGCGACCCTGCATGCGATCGAAGGCAAGGTCAACAGCGGCGCGGAACTGGTGCTGTTCTCGGTGAACGCCATCACCACCGGCACGCAGGCGCAGGGCGAGGTCACGGTGCGGCTGTCGAAGGCGGGCCGTATCGTCAACGGCGTGGGCACCGACCTGGACATCGTCGCCGCCACGGCGAAGGCGTACCTGGCCGCCCTGAACAAGCTGCACGACAAGGCGGTGCAGAAGATCAACCCGCAGATCTGATGCGCGGGTAGCGGGGAAGGGCACGAAAAAGGCCGGGCGATTGCCCGGCCTTTTTCATTGGGGCGTCCGCTACGCGGGCAAAGCGCTGTCAGCGCCGGCTTTCGCGCGGGTCCGCCAGCGGATCCGGCGTGATCTGGGTCTGCCGCAGCACGCCGCCGTCGTCGAAGTAGAAGTTGAACATCGAGGGCCAGTTGTCCTCGTGCAGGAAGCGGTAGGACCAGACCTCTCGGCGCATCAGGGGGAAGTACGACGTCGGCTCGCGCGGCAGGCCGAAATGCTCCGCCACGTCGCGCTTGGTCCAGGTGCCGATCTGCGCCTTGTACAGTTCCGGCGTGGTCAGCATCTGGCGGAAGCTGACGAGATTGCCTGCGGTATCGAAGTCCGCGGCATAGGCCTGGCGGCCCAGCGGCTGCTTGGAATAGATCCAGCGGACCCGGCCGTCCGACAGCTTGAAGATGTCGGTGGGCTCCCCGAACCTTGCGCGCACGGCGCTCTCTGGGGCGCCGACCAGCCTTTGCGCTTCCTGCACCGGTTGCAAATATACGCAGGCCGACAGGGCCGTGCCTGCCACGGCGAGCGCCAGCCAGCGGCGAGCGCGTTCGAATCCGTTCATGGCGATTCCTCAAACGGTTGCTTTGTCCGATTTCCGACAGTGTAGCGCCGAAGATTTTCCGTGCCCATGTCGGGCCCGCAAAGACCACGGCAGTTTCCGTAAGACCCGGATGGAATCGCGGCACACACTCGTGCCCTTGCGGCGTGCGATGCCGCGACCGGCCGGTCAGCGCATCGCGGCTCTGTCCCGCCCCCCTAACGTGACCGAACAGACAAAAAACCCGATGCCGGACATTCCAGTTTTCCAAGATGTCGCCGCGCTGAGCACCGGCTTGGCCCTACGCTGCCATATCGCGGCAATGGCAAAGGGCGTGCCGTTCAGGGTGGGAGATCTGACGTTCAAGATCAAATGGGCGCGCGACTATACCGCCGCCTACGTCAAGCCCTTGACGGAAGGCCGCCGGGAAGCCGGCGTCCGCGCTGTCGAAAGGAGCATTGCGTCCGCGCTCCGGTTCGGGGCATTGCTGAGCGCGGCAACGTTGTCGGTCAATGGCGACCATATTGACCGCGCCACCGTCGGCCGCCACCTCGCGAGCGGAGGACTGCTGAAGGTCCTGGGCGCGGACGGGGCGGAACGCCTGCTCCGGATCGACTGGGCAAAGGACGGCTCGAACGGAAAGTGGGTCGACGTCACGGAGGCGAGGCTGCCCTCGTGGAGGCGGTTCCTGCGTTTCCTCTGTCATGGCGTCTCGGGAACCACGGCAAATCGTGATTTCGCCTGCTTCAACGGCGTGAAGGCCATGTTCGACATCCCGGCGCTTGCCCGCGACTACCGGCTGGGCGAGCCCGAGGGCACGCGCGATACCGGCGCACCGTTGCCGCCCACCGCAGAGCAGCGCGCACGAATGCCGTTGCTCGCCGAACAATTGTCGCGACTCCATGCGTTCTTCCAGGCCGCTGCCACGGAGCCGGCCGAGCCGGAAGCGGCCGCCGTAGCGCGTTCCTTTGCCGCATGGGCGCTGCGAATGGTCGACGGAATTTCGGCGATCGACACCGGACCGCAGTTCGAAGACCTGTGCTCGTCGCTATCCCTGCTCAACGATCTGGTTCCATGGGTCGAGGGGGCCGAATCGCCGGAGCAGCGAGGCAAACGGCTTCTTGGTGTATCGAGAATATGGGCATGCTCGGGCGGGTCGAAGGTTCTGGACCTGGCTTACTTCCAGTTGACGTCGTTGCCCGACAGTGTCTTCCGGCATCTTCCGCATCTCACCGTGCTGAAACTCGACTACAACCGATTCTCGTCGTTGCCGGCTTCCATTTCGCTCGCGCAAGGGCTCCTGGTCATCCATATGCGAGCGGTTGCGTTGGACGATCACCCCCGGATCACACAATTGCCGGACACGATAGGCGACTTGCCGTCGCTGCGCGAACTCGACCTGGCGATGCAGCGGCTCGCTACGCTGCCGGCGTCCATCGGACGCCTGTCGCGCCTGGTCTCCCTCGGCTTGCGCGGGAACAGCTTCACCGCGTTTCCCGAAGCACTGTCCGGCCTGAACGAATTGTGCCAAGTGGATTTGACGGCCAATCCCATTTCGTTCGCGGGACCGAACGGCGTACCGGCCATGCCTGCCACGCGCGCACGGGTTCACTATGATCGGGCTCCACAGGCCAACCGGCCGGTCCGCGGCGCCATGCGGGCCCCATGGGAGACCGATCTAGCCCCGCCGCCTCCGGCACGACAGCTGCGGTTTACGCCGAAATGCGGGCTGAGCGGCGCGCTGGCCGCCTGGTATCCCGACATGAGCGACGTGGACCTCGAGACGCTGTGCGGCTCCTGGGATGCCGCCCTGATGGCCGATGCGGCGCCGGTCAAGGCCCAGATGCTCGCGGAAGCAAAGGCGGAGGCCGACCGCCGCGTCAGGTGGCTGCCGGCTGCCACGACGGAGGAAACCAGGCACCGGATCTGGAACTCGGCCTACCAACAACGGGTAGGGAGCGCGAACGAGATGGTGCAGACAAGGACGGCGGACTCCTTCGCGGCCTTGCTGGAGCGGCTGCCAATGACGGCGGAATACGAGGATGCCGCCAAGGCGAGAGACCGCACGCCGCCGGGCGTCGACTGCGCCCAGTGGAACCACTACGTATCGCGGGTGCAACGCGTGCTGGAGGCCGTTCGGCAGGACGCGGCGCTGCGGGCCGAGTGTTTCCAGCTGGCGGCGGACGGCCTGGGATCGTGTGGCGATCGCGTTGCGCTCGCATTCAACGAGATCGAGAGCCAGTGTCTGGTCCACGCGCTGGACAAGGAGTACGCCGACCGCGGCGCGCAAAGCCTCGAGCGCGCGAGGATCGAGATCGGAAAGAAGTACTTTCGGGCGCGCCGTCTGGAGGAGTCGGTGGCCGCGGATCTCGCCGAACGGCGCGGCTACGTCGATGAAATCGAGGTTCGGCTGAAATACCAGTTGGAGTGCGCAGGGCGCGGCGTCGATTTTCCGGTCCCGATCGCAAGAATGCTCTACCGTGCCGATGTGACCGAACAGCAGGTCGACGCGGCCATGCGCCACATCCGCGAAGGAGAGAACGACAAGCGCCAGCTCGCCCGCTTCTTCGCCATGGAGTTGCCGTTCTGGCGTCGGCACCTGGAAAGCGCGTACGCCGGGCAATTCGCCGCCGCGACCGTGACCGTCAAGGAGGAAATGGCCGCCCTGGCCGCGCTGGGCGCGGATGGCGAAGGCAGCGACACCGCTCCCGCCGACGCGCGCCCGGGCAAGGACGCCGCGTATTTCCGGCGCACCTACCTGCAAGGCGCAGCGGCGGCGAACGGGGGGAGTGGGCGGGCCTTCCCGCCGCACCATCCGGATCCGACCCGGCTGTCGGAGGCCGAGTACGCCGACGTGTTGGATGCCATCAACGCCCGCGAGCAACAGATCAAGGCGGACCTCTATATGAAACTGTCGACGGAATTGCTTTGACCCTGGCCATGGCCGCATCCATTGCCACGCCCTGGCCGCTGCCTTACCATGCAGCGCTTTGGCGGAGGTCGATCGATGTATTGGAAGGGATGGCTGGGCGCATGCCTGTTGGCTCTTGCGGCCAGCGCCTCGGCGCAGGAGCCGATCCGGCTTGGCGTGGTGGAAGGCATGTCGGGCGCGTTCGCGAACGCGGGCGAGGCGGTGGTGCGCAATCTTCGGCTTGCGGTGGACCGGGTCAACGCACGCGGTGGCGTGAAGACCGCCGAGGGCCAGCGGCCCATGGAACTGGTGCTGTTCGACAGCAAGGGCAATGTCGACGAGAGCCTGATCCAGTTTCGCGGCCTGGTCGACCGGCGCATCCCTTTCGTGCTCCAGGGCAACAGCTCTGCGGTCGCCGGCGCGCTCGTCGGCGCGGTCAATCGCCACAATGCCCGCCAGCCCGACGCCCGGGTGCTGTACCTCAACTACTCGGCCGTGGATCCGAGTCTGACCAACGAGAACTGCAGCTTCTGGCATTTCCGCTTCGACGCGAGCGCCGACATGCGCATGCAGGCGCTGGCCGAGGTGATCCGCGCGGACACCAGCGTTCGCCGCGTCTACCTGATCGCGCAGGACTACAGCTTCGGCCATCAGGTTTCGCGCTTCGCGCGGGACATGCTGGCCGCCAAGCGGCCCGACATCCGCATCGTCGGCGACGAATTCCACCCGATCGGCAAGATCAAGGACTTCGCTCCCTACATCGCGAAGATCAAGGCCAGCGGCGCGGACGCCGTGATCACCGGCAACTGGGGCAACGACCTGACGCTGATGGTCAAGGCGGCCCGCGAGGGCGGGCTGGGCGCGAAGTTCTATACCTTCTACGGCAACGGCCTTGGCGCGCCGGCGGCGATGGGGGACGCGGGCGTCGACAAGGTGCTGGCGGTCGCCGAGTGGCATCCCAATGTCGGCGGGGCGGCCTCGGATGCCTTCTACCAGGCCTTCCGTACGCGCTATCCCGACCCGAAGGACGACTATGTCCACCTGCGCATGCAGATGATGGTCGAGATGCTGGCGCGGGCGATCGAGAGCGCCGGCTCCACCGATGCCGTCAAGGTCGCGCGGGCGCTGGAGGATATGCGCTTCGTCAATGAATTCCATGAAGCCACCGTGCGCGCGTCCGACCATCAGGTCATCCAGCCGCTCTACGTATCGGTGATGGGGCGGCAGGGCGGGGAAGTTCGCTTCGACAACGAGGGCTCGGGCTACGGCTTCCGTACCGTGAAGCGGCTCAAGGCGGCGCAGACCACCTTGCCGACGACCTGCAAGATGGAGCGCTTCTAGCCGGCCGGACGCCCGGCTTTCCCTGCGGGAAAGAGTTGGGCTATAATCCGCGGCTTGTCGTCAGACAGCGCCGCCCGATTTTCGGGCAGTGGCTCCGGCGGCACAGAGCACGACGCATGCGGCGCATCCCGCGCTGCAGCGTTCGCAAGTGAAAGGAAACATCATGTCGATTGCAGATACCAAAAAGTCGGACGTCATCAAGAAGTTCGCCCGCGCAGCCAACGATACCGGCAGCCCGGAAGTGCAAGTGGCCCTGCTGACCACGCGCATCAACGAACTGACCCCCCACTTCAAGGCCAACATGAAGGATCACCACAGCCGCCGCGGTCTGCTGCGCATGGTGAGCCGTCGTCGTCGCCTGCTGGATTACCTGAAGTCCAACGATGCGGACCGCTACCGCGCTCTGATCGAAGCACTGGGCCTGCGTAAGTAAGGACCAGTCGGATGGCGGCACGAGTCGAAGCACCGCACGCCTTCGCGTGAAGCCACGATGCCTGCGTCAGCTTGCTGATGCAGGCATTTTGCTTTTCTGGCGCCCGCATCGCCCCGGCGCCGCCTTCCTGCTGTGATGGTCGTTTCACTTTAGGCAATGGACCGCACGGTCCGTCGCCCGTTGCGCCAGGGTGTGCGACGGAGTAATTTATTTCGTTCTTTTCGTTTTTTGACACCGGAGTCGGCCAAGGAATCGGGGCTTTGTGTCATTCCAACGCGTTATCGGCACCCTCGGTGGCGCGCTGGAATGGCATAGCACTTCCCTGTGACTGCGTCCGACAGCGATCCGGCAGTTTGCCCGCGGCTGAAAACGCGGGCTACGCACGCTAGTGCAAGCAGATCAAAGGAACGCTCATGACCATGTTCAATAAGGTCGTCAAGGAATTCCAGTGGGGCCAGCATACGGTCCGCATGGAAACCGGCGAAATCGCCCGCCAGGCAGGCGGCGCTGTGCTGGTCGATGTGGAAGATACCGTGGTGCTCGCGACCGTCGTGGCCGCCAAGCAGCCCAAGCCGGGCCAGGACTTCTTCCCGCTGACCGTCGACTACATCGAGAAGACCTATGCCGCCGGCAAGATTCCCGGTGGTTTCTTCAAGCGTGAAGGCCGCCCGTCGGAAAACGAAACGCTGACCTCGCGCCTGATCGACCGGCCCCTGCGTCCGCTGTTCCCGGAAGGCTTCTACAACGACGTCCAGGTGGTGATCCACGTGGTGTCGCTGAACCCGGAAGTGCCCGCCGACATCCCCGCGCTGATCGGCGCCTCGGCCGCGCTGGCCGTGTCGGGCATTCCGTTCAATGGCCCGGTGGGCGCCGCCCGCATCGGCTTCCAGGACGGCCAGTACCTGCTGAACCCGACCCGCTCGCAACTGGCCAGCTCCGAACTGGACCTGGTGGTCGCCGGTACCGAGCGCGCCGTGCTGATGGTGGAATCGGAAGCCAACCAGCTGTCCGAGGAAGTGATGCTGGGCGCCGTGGTCTACGGCCACGAGCAGATGCAGGTCGCAATCAACGCCATCCATGATCTGGTGCGCGAAGGCGGCAAGCCGGAGTGGGTGTGGGAAGCCGCGGCCAAGAACGAACCGCTGATCGCCAAGGTCGGCGAGGTTGCGCTGCCGCTGCTGCAGGAAGCCTATCAGCTGCGCCAGAAGGCCGCGCGTTCGCAGAAGCTGAAGGAAGTCTACGCGACCGTGCAGACGCGCCTGGCCGAAGCCGGCGTGGAAGCCGACAAGGTCGAGGTGGGCAATATCCTGTTCGACATCGAGGCGAAGATCGTCCGTGGCCAGGTGCTGGCCGGCGAGCCGCGTATCGACGGCCGCGACACCCGCACGGTGCGCCCGATCGAGATCCGCTCCTCGGTGCTGCCGCGCGCCCACGGTTCGTCGCTGTTCACCCGTGGCGAGACGCAGGCGCTGGTCGTGGCCACGCTCGGCACCAAGGGCGACGAGCAGATCATCGACGCGCTGTCCGGCGAATACCGCGACCGCTTCATGCTCCACTACAACATGCCTCCGTTCGCCACCGGCGAAACGGGCCGCGTGGGCTCGCCCAAGCGCCGTGAAATCGGTCACGGCCGCCTGGCCAAGCGCGCGCTGATCCCGGTGCTGCCGAAGGACGACGAGTTCGCCTACACGATCCGCCTGGTCTCGGAAATCACCGAGTCCAACGGTTCCTCGTCGATGGCGTCCGTCTGCGGCGGTTCGCTGGCGCTGATGGATGCGGGCGTTCCCATCAAGGCCCATGTGGCCGGCGTGGCGATGGGCCTGATCCTGGAAGGCAACAAGTTCGCGGTGCTGACCGATATCCTGGGCGACGAGGATCACCTCGGCGACATGGACTTCAAGGTGGCCGGCACGGACAGCGGCATCACGGCGCTGCAGATGGACATCAAGGTCCAGGGCATCACCAAGGAAATCATGCAGGTCGCGCTGGCGCAGGCCAAGGAAGGGCGCCTGCATATCCTGTCGAAGATGCAGGAAGCGATGGGCCACGCGCGCACCGAGCTGTCGGAGCACGCGCCGCGCATGATCACCATGAAGATCCATCCGGACAAGATCCGCGAGGTGATCGGCAAGGGCGGCTCGACCATCCAGGCGCTGACCAAGGAAACCGGCACGACCATCGACATCCAGGAAGACGGCACGATCACGATCGCCTCGACCTCGACCGAAGGCATGGCCGAGGCCAAGCGCCGCATCGAGGGCATCACGGCGGAAGCCGAGGTGGGCAAGATCTACAGCGGCACCGTGCTCAAGCTGCTGGACTTCGGCGCCATCGTGAACATCCTGCCGGGCAAGGACGGCCTGCTGCATATCTCCGAGATCGTCAACGAGCGCGTCAAGGACATCAAGGACTGGCTGAAGGAAGGCCAGCAGGTGCGCGTCAAGCTGATCCAGGCCGATGAGAAGGGCCGTCTGCGCCTGTCGCTGAAGGCCGCGATGGCGGACGAGGGCGGCACCATCGCCCCGATCGCCGGCGGCGACGCACCGGCCGCCGCGCCGGGCGAGCAGCAACAGCAGCAACAATCCGAGCAGGACCAGCAACAGTAAGTACGCGGTTGCTGCGGGAAAAACGGCTGGCGATGTCCAGCCGTTTTTTTGTTTACACTGCCGCGAGTCCCTCAGGGGCCCCACTGTCCACGATTCCAGACACATCATCATGCGGCCGCGCCGCGCCGCGCCGCATCAGCCAGGAGCAGCAATGCAAGCCATCGAGATCCGAGAATACGGCGCCCCCGAAGTCCTGCAACTTACCGAGCGTCCCGACCCGGTCGCGGGCCCGGGCGAGATCCTGATTCGCGTGACCGCCGCGGGCATCAATCGTCCCGATGTGTTCCAGCGCACCGGCAACTATCCCGTGCCGCCGGGCGCCTCCGACCTGCCCGGCCTCGAAGTGGCCGGCGAGGTGGTTGGCGGCGATCTCTCGCACGCCGACAACCGCTTCGGCCTGAAGGTCGGCGACCGCGTCTGCGCGCTGGTTCAGGGCGGCGGCTATGCGCAGTTGTGCGTCGCGCCGGCGGCCCAGTGCCTCCCGGTGCCGGAAGGGCTTGGCGATATCGAGGCGGCGGCGCTGCCCGAGACGTTCTTCACGGTGTGGAGCAATGTGTTCGACCGCGGCTATCTGGGTCGCGGTCCGCGCGGCAAGGAGGAGACGCTGCTGATCCAGGGCGGCTCGAGCGGAATCGGCACGACCGCGATCCAGATCGCCAAGGCCTTGGGCTTCAAGGTTTTCGTGACGGCCGGCAGCGCGGAAAAGTGCCAGGCGTGCCTGGACCTGGGCGCCGATCATGCCATCAACTACAAGACCCAGGATTTCGCCGCCGAGGTCAAGGCACTGACGGGCGGCAAGGGTGTCGACGTGATTCTCGACATGGTGGCCGGCTCGTACCTCGCGCGCGAACTGTCGTGCATTGCGGACGACGGCCGCATCGTCGTCATCGCGTTGCTGGGCGGCGCCAAGGCGGAGATTCCGCTTGGCGACATCCTGCGCCGCCGCATCACGATCACCGGCTCCACGCTGCGTCCGCGTCCGGCGTCGTTCAAGGGCGCGATCGCCAAGGCCCTGCATGAGCAGGTGTGGCCGCTGCTCGCGGCGGGCGAGATCAAGCCCGTGATCCACCAGGTCTTCCCGGCCGCGCAGGCGGCCGACGCGCATCGGCTGATGGAGTCGAGCGAGCATATCGGCAAGATCGTGCTGACCTGGTAAGTGGCAACTGCCTTGGCGCGGGTCTTTCGACCCGCCGCCGTAGCGCCCCAGTATTCGCCGCGCTACAATAGCGGGTTTGATCCTGAGAGGCGCTCCCGTGAGACAAAAGCTCGTCATCGGCAATTGGAAGATGCATGGCAGCCTGGCCACCAACGAAGCCCTGCTGAACGGCATCAAGGCGGCCTCCGCCAGCGCCCGCCTTGCGGTGTGCGCCCCGTTCCCGTATCTGGGCCAATGCCAGGCGTTGCTGACGGGCACTCAGGTGGCCTGGGGTGCGCAGGACGTGTCCGCCGAGGCGCGTGGCGCATTTACCGGCGAGGTGGCCGCCTCCATGTTGGCCGAATTTGGCGCAAGCTATGCGCTGGTCGGGCACTCCGAGCGCCGGTCCTATCATGGCGAGTCCGATGCCACCGTTGCCGCCAAGGCCCTGCGGGCGCTGGAATTCGGCATCGTTCCGGTGGTCTGCGTCGGCGAGACGCTGGCCGAGCGCGAGGCTGGCCAGACCGAGGCCGTGGTGGGCCGCCAGTTGCAGGCCGTGCTCGATGCGCTGTCGGTCGAGCAGCTTGGCCGCATCGTGCTGGCCTACGAGCCGGTGTGGGCCATTGGCACCGGCAAGACCGCCAGCAGCGCGCAGGCCCAGGCCGTCCACGCCTTCCTGCGTTCCCGCGTGGCCGCCCGCGATGCCGGCGTGGCCGAGCGAATGGCCATGTTGTATGGCGGCAGCGTCAAGCCCGACAATGCCGCCGAACTGTTTTCCATGCCCGACATCGACGGGGGCCTCATCGGGGGCGCCTCGCTGAAGTCGGAAGATTTTCTCGCGATCGGCAACGCCTGATGCCGGCCGTACCGATCGTCTGATCAGGCAAGTGAATCGAATCAAATGGCAATTTTCAAGACTCTGTTGATGGTCGCGCAGGTGCTCTCCGCACTGGGCGTGATCGGCCTGGTGCTGCTCCAGCACGGCAAGGGCGCCGACGTCGGCGCGGCGTTCGGCTCCGGCGCTTCCGGCAGCCTGTTCGGCGCCACCGGCTCGGCCAACTTCCTGTCGCGTACCACGGCGGTGCTGGCCACGCTGTTCTTCATCTGCACGCTGGCGCTGACGCTGCTGGGCAACTACAAGCCGGCCGCTTCGCTGGGTGTGATGGGCGCCGCGCCGCAGGTCGCGCCGGCCCCGCAGGCTGCTTCGGCGCCGGCGGCTTCGGGCGTTGCGGCATCGGCTCCGGGCGCTCCCGCAGTACCGAAATAATCCGGCTTCGCGGCCCTGCATTCCCGAAGATTTTTGCGATTGTGCGTTGAACAAAACGGGTTTCATGGGTTAGAATGCGAGGCTTGAAACGATTCCCCAGCGACGGTTCCCCGGCCATGCGGTTGCGCTAAAATGCGCCGCAAGTCAGAGTTCCGAAGGGCTTGAAACCCGGCGCCAGGCAATATTGTTTCTCCCCCAGCCGACGTGGTGAAATTGGTAGACACGCTATCTTGAGGGGGTAGTGGCGAAAGCTGTGCGAGTTCGAGTCTCGCCGTCGGCACCAAACAACTTGATCGGAATCCGCTCCCGGGCAATGCCCCGACGAGGGGTTCCGGCAGTCCGCAAGGCGGCGCCGTGGTTCTGCGCAATGGCGCTGGGCGCTTGGGGTGGGCAACAGGACGCCGCTTGAGCTGGTGCTGTTGACAACATTCCAGATAAGGCTGGCCGTACCTTGAATCTCGAAGCCTATTTCCCCGTCCTTATTTTCATCGTGTTCGGCGTCGTGCTCGGCGTTGCACTGATGTCGATCGGCCGTATTCTCGGCCCGAACAAGCCCGACTCGGCGAAGCTGTCGCCATACGAGTGCGGCTTTGAAGCGTTCGAGGACGCGCGCATGAAGTTCGACGTGCGCTACTACCTCATCGCTATCCTGTTCATTCTGTTCGATCTCGAAACCGCTTTCCTGTTTCCGTGGGGCGTCGCGCTCCAGGATATCGGTTGGCCTGGTTTCATCGCCATGGGCGTGTTTCTGCTGGAATTCATCGTGGGCTTCGTCTACATCTGGAAAAAGGGCGCGCTCGATTGGGAGTGATGTGATATGGCAATCGAAGGCGTTCTCAATGAAGGCTTCGTCACGACTACCGCTGACAAGCTGATCAACTGGACCCGCACCGGGTCGCTGTGGCCGATGACGTTCGGCCTTGCCTGCTGCGCCGTGGAAATGATGCACGCGGGCGCGTCGCGCTACGACATGGACCGCTTCGGCGTGATCTTCCGTCCGTCGCCGCGCCAGTCCGACGTGATGATCGTTGCCGGCACGCTGTGCAACAAGATGGCGCCGGCGCTGCGCAAGGTGTACGACCAGATGGCCGAGCCGCGCTGGGTCATCTCGATGGGCTCGTGCGCCAACGGCGGCGGCTACTATCACTATTCGTATTCGGTGGTGCGCGGCTGCGACCGCATCGTGCCCGTCGACATCTATGTGCCGGGCTGCCCGCCGACGGCCGAAGCGCTGATCTACGGCATCATCCAGCTGCAGAACAAGATCCGCCGCACCAACACCATCGCGCGCAAGGGTTGACATGGCAAAGCTCGATACCCTCAAGGCCGCGCTGGAAAAAGCCCTCGGCAACCGTGTGCAGACGCTGGTCGAGAACCTTGGCGAACTGACGTTGATCGTCAAGGCCGAGGACTATCTCGATGCAGCCCGCATCCTGCGTGACGAACCTTCGCTGCGTTTCGAACTGCTGCTGGACCTGTGCGGCGTGGACTATTCCGCCTACGGCGACGGTGCCTGGGACGGTCCCCGTTTCGCCGCGGTCACGCATCTGCTGTCGATCACGCACAACTGGCGCCTGCGCGTGCGCGTGTTCGCGCCGGATGACGACGTGCCGGTGGTGCCGTCGCTGATCGACGTCTGGAATTCGGTGAACTGGTTCGAGCGCGAGGCGTTCGACTTCTTCGGCATCATCTTCGAAGGCCACCCGGACCTGCGCCGCATCCTGACCGACTATGGCTTCGTCGGACACCCGTTCCGCAAGGATTTCCCGACGTCGGGCTATGTCGAGATGCGCTACGACCCCGAGCAGAAGCGGGTCATTTACCAGCCGGTCACCATCGAGCCGCGCGAGCTCACGCCGCGCGTGATCCGCGAGGAAAACTACGGCGGCCTGAAGCACTGACCCGCACTGAGAACCCGCGATGGCAGATATCAAGAATTACACCCTGAATTTCGGTCCGCAGCACCCGGCGGCGCACGGCGTGCTGCGGCTCGTGCTGGAGCTGGACGGCGAGGTGATCCAGCGCGCGGACCCGCACATCGGCCTGCTGCACCGTGCCACCGAGAAGCTGGCCGAGCAGAAGACCTGGATCCAGAGCGTGCCCTACATGGACCGTCTCGACTATGTGTCGATGATGGCCAACGAGCACGCCTACGTGATGGCGATCGAGAAGCTGATCGGCCTGGACGTGCCGATCCGCGCGCAGTACATCCGCGTGATGTTCGACGAGATCACGCGCCTGCTGAACCACCTGATGTGGATCGGCTCGCACGCCCTCGACGTGGGCGCGATGGCGGTCTTCCTCTACGCCTTCCGCGAACGCGAGGACATGTTCGACATGTACGAGGCGGTGTCCGGCGCGCGCATGCACGCGGCCTACTACCGCCCGGGCGGCGTCTATCGCGACCTGCCCGACACGATGCCGCAATACAAGGCGTCGAAAGTCCATAACGAGCGCGCGATCAAGGCGATGAACGAGGCGCGCTCCGGCTCGCTGCTGGACTTCATCGAGGACTTCACGAACCGTTTTCCGAAGTACGTCGATGAATATGAGACGCTGCTGACCGATAACCGTATCTGGAAGCAACGTCTGGTGGACATCGGCGTGGTCAGTCCCGAACGCGCGCTGCAGCTGGGCTTTACCGGCCCGATGCTGCGCGGCTCGGGCATCGCGTGGGACCTGCGCAAGACGCAGCCCTACGAGGTGTACGACCGCATGGATTTCGATGTGCCGGTCGGCGTGGGCGGCGACTGCTATGCGCGCTATCTGGTGCGCGTGGAAGAAATGCGCCAGTCCAACCGCATCATCAAGCAATGCGTGGAATGGCTGCGGCGCAATCCCGGCCCGGTGATGAGCGACAACCACAAGGTTACGCCGCCGTCGCGGGTCGAGATGAAGTCGAACATGGAAGAGCTGATCCACCATTTCAAGCTCTTTACCGAAGGCGCGCACGTGCCGGAAGGCGAGACCTACGCGGCGGTCGAGCACCCGAAGGGTGAGTTCGGCATCTATGCGATTTCGGACGGCGCGAACAAGCCGTACCGGCTCAAGATTCGCGCCCCGGGTTTCTCGCATCTGTCGGCGCTCGATGAAATGGCCAAGGGCCACATGATCGCGGATGCGGTCACGATCATCGGCACGCAGGACATCGTCTTCGGCGAGATCGACCGCTAAGGACACAGGCCGCCGGCCCCGGACGACGATCCGGACGCCGGCGCCCGCAGCCCGCCATCGGGCCGCGGCGCGCAGATGCGGCACACCGGCATGCGCGCAGCATGCGGGCAAGGACAACGCAGCGACGGCTGCAACTCTGCGAGGCGCGCCATCAGCGACGTGCCCCGCTCGTGATTCGGCGTATTACGGCAACGACCATGCTATCAGCAGAAGCTCTCAAGGAAATCGATCGCGCGATCGCCAAGTATCCGGCCGACCAGAAGCAGTCGGCCGTGATGGCGGCACTGGCCGTCGCGCAGGGCGAAGTGGGCTGGGTTTCCCCGGAGGTCATGCAGTTCGTGGCCAGCTACCTCCAGATGCCCCCGGTGTGGGTGGAGGAAGTCGCCACGTTCTACAACATGTACGACACCAGGCCGGTCGGCAAATTCAAGCTGAGCGTCTGCACCAACCTGCCTTGCGCCCTGTCGGGCGGCGAACGCGCCGGCGAGTACCTGAAGCGCAAGCTCGGCATCGACTACAACGAAACCACCCCGTGCGGCACCTTCACGCTGAAGGAAGGCGAATGCATGGGCGCCTGCGGCGACGCGCCGGTGATGATAGTCAACAACACCCGCATGTGCAGCTTCATGAGCGACGAGAAGCTGGATGCGCTGGTGGACGAACTGAAGCTGGAAGCGGCCAAGGGGGACAAGCAATGACCTCTCTGCACGATCGCCATATCAAGCCGCTGATCCTGGCGGGCCTGGATGGCCAGAACTGGCACCTCGAAGACTACGTCAAGCGTGGCGGCTACCAGCAACTGAAGCGCATCCTGACCGAGAAGATCGCCCCCGAGCAGGTGATCGCGGACGTCAAGGCGTCGGGCCTGCGCGGGCGCGGCGGCGCGGGCTTCCCGACGGGGCTGAAGTGGAGCTTCATGCCGCGTCAGTTCCCCGGCCAGAAGTACCTCGTCTGCAATACCGACGAGGGCGAGCCCGGCACGTTCAAGGATCGCGACATCATCCGCTACAACCCGCACGCGCTCATCGAAGGCATGGCCATCGGTGCGTACGCGATGGGCATCACCGTGGGCTACAACTACATCCACGGCGAGATCTGGAACGAATACAAGATCTTCGAGCAGGCGCTCGAGGAAGCGCGCGCCGCCGGTTTCCTCGGTGACGACATCCTGGGCTCCGGCTTCAGCTTCCAGCTGCATGCCCACCATGGCTACGGCGCGTACATCTGCGGCGAGGAAACCGCGCTGCTCGAATCGCTGGAAGGCAAGAAGGGCCAGCCGCGGTTCAAGCCGCCTTTCCCGGCCAGCTTCGGCCTGTATGGCAAGCCGACCACGATCAACAACACCGAGACGTTCGCCGCGGTGCCGTTCCTGCTGGCGGTCGGCCCGGAGAACTACGCGAAGATGGGCAAGCCGAACAACGGCGGCACCAAGATCTTCTCGGTCTCGGGCGATGTCGAGCGGCCCGGCAACTACGAGATTCCGCTGGGCACGCCGTTCGCCACGCTGCTGGAATTGGCCGGTGGCATGCGCGGCGGCAAGCGCATCAAGGCGGTGATCCCGGGCGGCTCGTCCGCGCCGGTGGTGCCGGGCGACCTGATGATGGCGTCCGACATGGACTACGACTCGATCGCCAAGGCCGGCTCGATGCTGGGCTCGGGCGCGGTGATCGTGATGGACGAGACGCGCTGCATGGTTCGCTCGCTGCTGCGCCTGTCGTATTTCTACTTTGAAGAATCGTGCGGCCAGTGCACGCCGTGCCGCGAAGGCACGGGCTGGCTCTACCGCATGGTGAACCGCATCGAGCATGGGGAAGGGCGCCAGGAAGACCTGGACCTTCTGAACAACGTTGCCGAAAACATCATGGGCCGCACCATCTGCGCGCTCGGCGATGCGGCGGCGATGCCGGTCCGCGGCATGCTCAAGCACTACTGGAAAGAGTTCGAGTATCACGTCGAACACAAGCAGTGCATGGTTCCGGCGTACTCCTAAGCGTGGCAGAACATGGTTGAACTCGAGATCGACGGCAAGAAGGTGGAGGTTGCGGAAGGCAGCCTGGTGATGGAGGCCGCCCGCAAGCTGGGCACGTACATCCCGCACTTCTGCTACCACCGCAAGTTGTCCATCGCGGCGAACTGCCGCATGTGTCTGGTCGAGGTCGAAAAGGCGCCCAAGGCGCTGCCGGCCTGCGCGACCCCCGTCACCGCGGGCATGAAGGTCTTCACCAACTCGGAGAAGGCGGTCAAGGCCCAGAAGTCGGTGATGGAATTTCTGCTGATCAATCACCCGCTGGACTGCCCGATCTGCGATCAGGGCGGCGAATGCCAGCTGCAGGATCTGGCCGTGGGCTACGGCGCATCGGAGTCGCGCTACAAGGAAGAGAAGCGCGTGGTGTTCCACAAGAACGTGGGCCCGCTGATCTCGATGGAAGAGATGACCCGCTGCATCCACTGCACCCGCTGCGTGCGCTTCGGCCAGGAAGTGGCCGGCGTGATGGAGCTGGGCATGCTGGGCCGCGGCGAGCAGTCGGAAATCACGACCTTCGTCGGCCACACCGTCGATTCGGAACTGTCCGGCAACATGATCGACCTGTGCCCGGTGGGCGCGCTGACCAGCAAGCCGTTCCGCTATTCCGCGCGGACGTGGGAGCTGACGCGCCGCAAGTCGGTGTCGCCGCACGATGGCCTGGGCGCCAACCTGGTGGTGCAGACCAAGAATCACCGCGTGATGCGCGTGCTGCCGCTCGACAACGAAGCCATCAACGAATGCTGGCTGTCGGACCGCGACCGCTTCTCGTACGAAGGCCTGAACAGCGCCGAGCGCCTGACGCGCCCGATGCTGAAGCAGGACAACCAGTGGATGGAAACCGACTGGCAGACCGCGCTGGAGTACGTTGCCAACGGTCTGGCCAGCATCAAGCGCGAGCATGGCGCGGACCAGATCGCCGCGCTGGCGAGCCCGCACAGCACGCTGGAGGAACTCCATCTGCTGGGCAAGCTGGTGCGCGGCCTGGGTAGCGACAATGTCGACTTCCGCCTGCGCCAGTCCGATTTCTCGGCAACGCCGAAGGGCGCGCCGTGGCTGGGCATGCCGATCGCCGACGTCTCCACGCTGCAACGCGTGCTGGTCATCGGTTCGTCGCTGCGCAAGGACCATCCGCTGCTGGCGGCGCGCCTGCGCCACGCCACCAAGAAGGGCGCGCGTGTCGCCCTGGTCGGCGCCAGCGCCGAGGACCTGCTGATGCCGCTGGCCGCGCGTATCGACGCCGCGCCGTCGTCGTGGACCGTGGCACTGGCCGGCGTGGCCCGTGCCGTGGCCGCCGCCAAGGGCGTGGCCGCCCCGGCCGGCACCGACGGCTTCGACGGCGGTGACGCCGCCAAGGCAGTCGCCGATGCGCTGATCGGTGGCGAGCGCCGCGCCGTGTTCCTCGGCAACGAGGCCGTGCGCCATCCGCAGTTCGCCGTGCTGCACGCACTGGCGCAGTGGATCGCCACGGAAACGGGCGCCACGCTGGGCTTCCTGACGGAAGCTGCCAATACCGTCGGCGGCCATATCGCCGGTGCGCTGCCGCAGAACGCCGGCGCCGACGCGCAGGCGATGCTGGACACGCCGCGCAAGGCCTACGTGCTGCTCAACACCGAGCCGGAATTCGACACGGCCGACCCGCGCAAGGCCCTGGCCGCGCTGGGCCAGGCCAGCACCGTGGTGGTGCTGTCGCCGTTCCGTTCGGAAGCGGCCATGCAGTACGCCGACGTGATCCTGCCCGTCGCGCCGTTCTCGGAAACGGCCGGCACCTTCGTCAACTGCGAAGGCGTGCCGCAGAGCTTCAACGGCGTGGTGCGTCCGCTGGGCGAGACCCGTCCGGCCTGGAAGGTGCTGCGCGTGCTGGGCAACCTGCTGGACGTGCCGGGCTTCGACTTCGATACCGCCGAGTCCGTGCGCGACGCCGTGCTGGCCCAGCCGGTGGCGCCGCAGCTGAACAACGCGACCGACGCGTCCATTCGCGTGAACGAGCCGACCGCGCGTGGCATCGAGCGCATCGCCGACGTGCCGATCTATCACGCCGACCCGATCGTGCGCCGCGCCGAGTCGCTGCAGCTGACCGCCGCCGCGCGCCGCGCGATGCAGGCCGGCCTGTCGGCCGACCTGTTCGCCTCGCTGGGCGTGCAGGCGGGCGACCCGGTTCGCGTCACGCAGGGGCAGGGCAGCGTGGTGCTGCCGGCCGTGCTGGAAGCAGCGCTGCCGCCGGGAACGGTGCGCGTCTCGGCTGCGACCGAGGCCGCGCTCGCGCTGGGCGGCCTGTTCGGTGCCGTCACCGTCGAGAAGGCGGTCGATCTGGCCCCGGTGGCCGTGGCATAAGTAGAGCGAGAAGAGAACATGATCGATTGGATTACCTCGCAAGGCCAGGCCGTATTCGGCGGCGCATGGACGCCGCTGTGGATCCTGATTCGCGCCGTGGTCATCGTGGTGCCGCTGCTGCTGTGCGTGGCCTACCTGATCCTGTGGGAGCGCAAGCTGATCGGCTGGATGCACGTGCGCGTGGGTCCGAACCGCGTGGGTCCGCTCGGCCTGCTGCAGCCGATCGCCGACGTGCTGAAGCTGCTGCTCAAGGAAGTGATGATGCCCACGCAGGTCAGCCGGGGCATGTATCTGATCGCCCCGCTGATGGTGCTGATGCCCGCCGTGGCGATCTGGGCGGTGATTCCGTTCCAGGCCGAGGTCGTGATGGCCGACGTCAACGCCGGCCTGCTGTACGTGATGGCGATCAGCTCGGTGGGCGTGTACGGCGTGATCCTGGCCGGCTGGGCCTCGAACTCGAAGTACGCCTTCATCGGCGCGATGCGCGCCGCCGCGCAGATGGTGTCGTACGAAATCGCCATGGGCTTCGCCCTGGTCACGGTGCTGATGGTGGCGGGCAGCCTGAACCTGTCGGCCATCGTGAACAGCCAGAACACCGGCTACTTCGCCGACATGGGCATCAACATCCTGTCGTGGAACTGGCTGCCGCTGCTGCCGATGTTCGGCGTGTACTTCATCTCGGGCGTGGCCGAAACCAACCGTCACCCGTTCGACGTGGTGGAAGGCGAATCGGAAATCGTGGCCGGCCACATGATCGAGTACTCGGGCATGGGCTTCGCGCTGTTCTTCCTGGCCGAGTACATCAACATGATCGTCATCTCTACGATGACCGCGCTGATGTTCCTGGGCGGCTGGGCGCCCCCGTTCGAAAGCTTCCTCACCAACGCCATTCCGGGTTTCTTCTGGCTGGTGATCAAGGTTTTCCTGCTGCTGTCCGTATTCATCTGGATCCGCGCCTCGTTCCCGCGCTACCGCTATGACCAGATCATGCGTCTGGGCTGGAAGGTCTTCATTCCGCTGACGGTGGGCTGGCTGATCATCGTGGCGATCTGGATCAAGTCGCCGTGGAATATCTGGCACTGAAAATGGCCCGCGAGGGCCGAGCCGGGACGCATCCCGCGGGATGCGTCCGGTGGATTTACTAGGAAGCAATCGTCATGCTGCTCGCCATCAAGGAATTCTTTAACAGCCTGCTCCTGAGGGAACTCTTCAAGGGCATGGCGCTGACCGGGCGTTATCTCTTCGCACGCAAGATCACGGTGCAGTTCCCGGAAGAGAAGACCCCGCTGTCGCCGCGTTTCCGCGGCCTGCACGCGCTGCGCCGCTACCCGAACGGCGAGGAGCGCTGCATCGCCTGCAAGCTGTGCGAGGCGGTCTGCCCGGCGCTGGCCATCACGATCGAGTCCGATGTGCGCGCCGACGGCACGCGCCGTACCACGCGCTATGACATCGACCTGACCAAGTGCATCTTCTGCGGCTTCTGCGAAGAGGCGTGCCCGGTCGACGCGGTGGTGGAGACCAGCATGCTCGAGTACCACGGCGAAAAGCGCGGCGACCTGTACTTCACCAAGGACATGCTGCTGGCGGTGGGCGACCGCTACGAACCCGAGATCGCGGCTGCCAAGGCCGCGGACGCCAAGTACCGCTGATCCACCCGCGGTGGCGGGCGCAGGCTTGACTGCCCGCCTTCGCTTCGACGAATTTGAATCGGGCTCCGCGAGGGGCCAATAGAAGGATGCCGCAAGGGCAGGCCGCCAGGGGCGGCTTGTGCCGGAAGGCCCGACGAGGACCATGGAACTCACGACCACCATCTTCTACGTCTTTGCGCTGGTGCTGGTGCTCTCCGCACTGAAAGTCATCACCGCGAGGAACCCGGTGCACTCCGCGCTGTACCTCGTGCTGTCGTTCTTCACGGCCGCCGCGCTGTGGATGCTGCTGCAGGCTGAATTCCTCGCCATCCTGCTGGTGCTGGTGTACGTCGGCGCCGTGATGGTGCTGTTCCTGTTCGTGGTGATGATGATCGATATCGACATCGACAACCTGCGCCGGGACTTCTGGACTTACGTGCCGCTCGCTTCGGTGGTCGGTGCGCTGATCATCGCCGAAATGGCCATCGTGCTGGTGCGCAACTTCATGGGCACCACGCAGCCGCTGATGAACGGTGCCATGGGCCCGGACGTGTCGAACACCGCCGAGCTGGGCAAGGTGATCTACAGCGACTACATCTACGCGTTCGAAGTGGCCGGCATCATCCTGCTGGTCGCCATCATCGCCGCCGTGGCGCTGACCCTGCGTCGCCGCAAGGACACCCGCGCACAGGACATCTCCGAGCAGCTGCGCACCCGCCGCGAGGACCGCGTGCGCCTGGTCTCCATGCCGTCCGTCGCCAATCCGGCCGCCACCGATGCGGGCGCCGACGCGTCCGCCGGCGCGGCCACCAAGAACTGAAGAACGGAGACCGACGTGCTTTCTCTCGCTCATTTCCTCGTGCTCGGCGCCATCCTGTTCGCCATCAGCATCGTGGGCATCTTCCTGAACCGCAAGAACGTGATCGTGCTGCTGATGGCGCTCGAACTGATGCTGCTTGCGGTCAACATGAATTTCGTCGCCTTCTCGCATTACCTGGGCGACCTGGCCGGACAGATCTTCGTTTTCTTCATCCTGACGGTGGCCGCCGCGGAGTCGGCAATCGGTCTGGCGATTCTGGTCGTGCTGTTCCGCAACCTGGACACGATCAACGTCGACGACCTGGACGCGCTCAAGGGCTGACGCCCGACGTCCATGTCAAATCCAGCAATGCACACCGACCGCTCACCGACCGCACACCAATAAGCGTCCTATGGCAACCACGCTCAACCCCAACCTGCTGCTCGCGATTCCGCTGGCGCCGCTCGTCGGCGCCGCCATCGCGGGGCTGTTCGGCACCAAGTTTTTCGGCCTGATCTCCTCCGAGTCCCGTGGAGGCAGGGCGGTCGCGCACACCGTCACCATCCTCGGCGTGGCCATCTCGTGCCTGCTGTCGCTGATGGTGCTGGACGGCGTGATCAACGGCGCCAGCTTCAACGGCACGGTGTACGAGTGGATGGTGGTCGGCGACCTGAAGATGGAGGTCGGCTTCCTGGTCGATTCGCTGACCGCGATGATGATGGTGGTGGTGACGTTCGTGTCGCTGATGGTGCATATCTACACCGTCGGCTACATGCAGGACGATCCCGGCTATAACCGCTTCTTCGCCTATATCTCTCTGTTCACCTTCTCGATGCTGATGCTGGTGATGAGCAACAACTTCCTGCAGCTGTTCTTCGGCTGGGAAGCGGTGGGTCTCGTCTCGTATCTGCTGATCGGCTTCTGGTACACCCGTCCGACCGCCATCTTCGCCAACATGAAGGCGTTCCTGGTCAACCGGGTGGGCGATTTCGGCTTCATCCTGGGCATCGGCCTGCTGCTGGCCTACGCCGGCAGCCTGAACTACACCGAGGTGTTCGCCGCGCGCGACAACCTGGCGACGATCACCTTTCCGGGCACGGACTGGATGATGCTGACGGTGGCCTGCATCTGCCTGTTCATCGGCGCGATGGGCAAGTCGGCGCAGTTCCCGCTGCACGTGTGGTTGCCGGACTCGATGGAAGGCCCGACGCCGATCTCGGCGCTGATCCACGCGGCGACCATGGTGACGGCAGGCATCTTCATGGTGGCGCGCATGTCGCCGCTGTTCGAGCTGTCGGACGCCGCACTGTCGTTCGTGCTGGTGATCGGCGCCATCACCGCGCTGTTCATGGGCTTCCTGGGCATCATCCAGAACGACATCAAGCGCGTGGTCGCGTACTCGACGCTGTCGCAGCTGGGCTACATGACCGTCGCGCTGGGCGCCTCGGCCTACCAGGTCGCCGTGTTCCACCTGATGACGCATGCGTTCTTCAAGGCGCTGCTGTTCCTGGCAGCCGGCTCGGTGATCATCGGCATGCACCACGACCAGGACATCCGCAACATGGGCGGTCTGCGCAAGTACATGCCGATCACCTGGCTGACGTCGCTGGTCGGTTCGCTCGCGCTGATCGGCACCCCGTTCTTCTCGGGCTTCTACTCGAAGGACTCGATCATCGAGGCGGTGGCCGAATCGCATATCGCCGGCTCGGGCTTCGCCTACTTCGCCGTGCTGGCCGGCGTCTTCGTGACCGCGTTCTACTCGTTCCGGATGTACTTCCTGGTGTTCCATGGCGAGGAGCGTTTCGGCAAGGCCCATGCGCACCATGGCCATGAGACGCACCACGAGGAAGAGGAAGAAGCGCACGGCGACGACCATCACCACGGCCTGGCCCCGGGCCAGAAGCCGCACGAGTCGCCGTGGGTGGTGACGCTGCCGCTGGTGCTGCTGGCGATCCCGTCGGTGATCATCGGCGCCATCGCCATCGACCCGATGCTGTTCGGCGACTTCTTCAAGAACGGCGTGGCGTTCCAGGATGTGATCTACGTCGGCGAGAACCATCACGCCATGAAGGAGCTGGGCGAAGCCTTCCACGGCTGGGTAGCGATGGGCATCCATTCGCTGCAGACGCCGGTGCTGTGGCTGGCGATCGCCGGGGTGGTGCTGTCGTGGTTCTTCTACATGAAGCGCCCCGATATTCCGGCCGCGATCCAGCAGCGCTTCTCGGGCCTGTATCGCCTGCTCGACAACAAGTACTACATGGACGCCTTCAATCAGGCCGTGTTCGCCCGCGGTGCCCGCGCGCTCGGCACGGGCCTGTGGAAGGGCGGCGACCAGAGCCTGATCGACGGTCTGTTCGTCAACGGCTCGGCCCGTGTGGTCGGCTGGTTCGCCGCGGCGAGCCGCCACCTGCAGTCCGGTTATATCTATCACTACGCATTTGCGATGATCCTGGGCATGCTGATCCTGCTCTCGATGACGGTGTTTGGCTCGTTTAGCGCTGTGGGCACCAAGTAAGGAAAACAAGAAATGGTTCTCTCATTCGCTGTCTGGCTGCCAATCTTCTTCGGCCTGCTGGTGCTGGCCTTCGGCTCCGATCGCAGCCCCGGCTTCGTCCGCTGGATGTCGCTGTTCGGCTCGGTGGTCAGCTTCCTCGTCACGCTGCCGCTGGTGTTCGGCTTCGACCGATCGACCGCCAACATGCAGTTCGTCGAGAAGTGGAGCTGGATCGAGCGCTTCAACATCAATTACCACCTCGGTGTCGACGGCATCTCGATGTGGTTCGTGGTGCTGACCGCCTTCATCACGGTGATCGTGGTGATCGCCGCGTGGGAAGTGATCACCGACCGCGTGGCCTCGTACATGGCCTCGTTCATGATCCTGTCGGGCATCATGATCGGCGTGTTCGCCGCGCTCGACGGCATGCTGTTCTACGTGTTCTTCGAGGCCACGCTGATCCCGATGTACATCATCATCGGTGTCTGGGGCGGCCCGAACCGCGTCTACGCGGCCTTCAAGTTCTTCCTGTACACGCTGCTGGGCTCGCTGCTGACGCTGGTCGCGCTGCTGTACCTGTACAGCAAGACCGGCACCTTCGAGATCCTCGAATGGCATCAGGTCCGCCTGACCATGAACGAGCAGATCGCGCTGTTCCTGGCCTTCTTCATGGCCTTCGCGGTCAAGGTGCCGATGTGGCCGGTGCACACCTGGCTGCCCGACGCCCACGTCGAGGCGCCGACCGGCGGCTCGGTGGTGCTGGCCGCGATCATGCTGAAGCTGGGCGCCTACGGTTTCCTGCGCTTCTCGCTGCCGATCGCGCCGGATGCGAGCCACTCGCTGGCCGCCTTCATCATCGCCATCTCGCTGATCGCCGTGATCTATATCGGCCTGGTCGCCATGGTGCAGGCGGACATGAAGAAGCTGGTCGCGTACTCGTCGATCGCGCACATGGGCTTCGTGACGCTGGGCTTCTTCATCTTCAGCGACCTGGGCATCGAGGGCGGCATCGTGCAGATGATCTCGCACGGCTTCATCTCGGGCGCCATGTTCCTTTGCATCGGCGTGCTGTATGACCGCGTGCATTCGCGCCAGATCGCCGACTACGGCGGCGTGGTCAACACCATGCCGAAGTTCGCCGCGCTGTCGGTGTTCTTCGCGATGGCCAACTGCGGCCTGCCGGCGACCTCGGGCTTTGTCGGCGAGTTCATGGTGATCCTGGCCGCGGTCAAGTTCAACTTCTGGATCGGCCTGCTGGCCGCCACCGCGCTGATCCTGGGCGCAGCGTACTCGCTGTGGATGGTCAAGCGCGTGATCTTCGGCGAGGTGCGCCACCAGCACGTGGCCGACCTGATCGACCTGAACAAGCGCGAGTTCTTCATGCTCGGCCTGCTCGCCGCCATGACCTTGTACATGGGCCTGTATCCGAAACCCTTTACCGACGTGATGCACGCGTCGGTCGTCAACCTGCTGTCGCACGTGGCGCAGTCCAAGCTGTAAGCAGGGAGAGAACGAAACATGCAATCGTCCACGAATTGGGCATCCGTCGCCCCGATCATTTTCACGGCGCTGGCCATCGCGGCGGTCAACTGGATCGACCTGGCGCGCGGCAAGAACCGCTCCAGCGTCGCCTATCCGCTGTCGCTGCTGATCACGCTGGTGCTGACCGTCTGGTTCGGCATCAACGCGGCAGGCGGTGAAACGCACTACAGCTTCGCCCGGCTGGTCGTGGTGGACCCGATGGCCAATGTGCTGTCGTCGTTCTCGGCGGCCGCCATGTTCGTCACGCTGGTCTATACCCGCCGCTACCTGTCCGACCGTGACATGTTCGCCGGCGAGTTCTACATGCTGGCGCTGTTCACGATGCTGGGCCAGTTCGTGATGATCAGCGGCAACAACTTCCTGACGCTGTATCTGGGCCTGGAACTGCTGTCGCTGTCGTCCTACGCGCTGGTCGCGCTGCGCCGCGATTCCCGCGTGACCTCCGAGTCCGCGATGAAGTACTTCGTGCTGGGCGCGCTGTCGTCGGGCTTCCTGCTCTATGGCATGTCGATGCTGTATGGCGCCACCGGCTCGCTGGACCTGAACACGGTCTTCCAGGTGGTGGAGTCGGGTCGCGTCAACGCCAGCATGCTGGCCTTCGGCGTGGTGTTCCTGGTCGCCGGCATCGCCTTCAAGCTGGGCGCGGCACCGTTCCACATGTGGATTCCCGACGTGTACCAGGGTTCGCCGACCGCGGTGACGCTGCTGATCGCCGGCGCGCCGAAGCTGGCCGCGTTCGCGATGATGCTGCGCATCCTGGTCGAAGGCCTGCTGCCGCTGGCGGTGGACTGGCAGGTGATGCTGACCGTGCTGGCCGTGATCTCGCTGGCGATCGGCAACCTGACCGCCATCATGCAGAGCAACCTGAAGCGGATGCTCGCCTATTCGACCATCTCGCACATGGGCTTCATGCTGCTGGGCATGCTGTCCGGCGTGGCCGGCGGCAAGGTCGACGGTGCCGCCAGCGCCTACGGCTCCTCGATGTTCTACGCGGTTACCTACGTGCTGACCACGCTCGGCACCTTCGGCATCATCCTCCTGCGCACCAGCAAGGGTTTCGAGGCCGAGACGCTGGAAGACATGAAGGGCATGTCGCGCAAGAACCCGTGGTTCGCCCTGCTGATGCTGGTGATGATGTTCTCGCTGGCCGGCCTGCCGCCGACGATGGGCTTCTACGCCAAGCTGGCGGTGCTGCAGGCGGTAGTGCAGGCCGGCATGAGCTGGCTGGCCGTGGTGGCCGTGCTGTTCTCGCTGATCGGCGCGTTCTACTACCTGCGCATCATCAAGCTGATGTACTTCGATGTGCCGGCCGGCGAGGAAAAGCTCGAGGCTTCGGGCGGCCTGCAATCGCTGCTGAGCCTGAACGGCCTGGTCATCATCGCGCTGGGCATCTTCCCGGCCGCCTTGATGAACCTGTGCTACCAGGCGATTCGCGCGTCGCTGGGCTCCTGAGCCGGCACCGCAGCACCATGAACGCATCGACGGGCGGCTGGTTTGTCATCTTGCTGGCATTGGCCTGTGCCAACCTGCCGTTCGTCAACCAGCGCCTGTTCGGCATCATTCCGCTGCGCGGCGCCAGGAAGTCGATCTGGATCCGCGCCGCCGAACTGCTGGTGTGCTACGCCGTGGTCGGTGTGGCAGGCTTCGCGGTCGAAGCGGGGCTGGGCACGGTCTTTCCGCAGGGCTGGCAGTTCTATGCCATTACCGCCTGCATGATGCTGGTGTTCGCCTTCCCCGGCTACACCTGGCAATACCTCGTCAAACATCGCGCGGCCTGAAGCCGGAACCGGGACAGCATTCCGCGGCCACGCCCACCCGGAGCTTCCATGGTCGACAAGACGACACAACAGAGCCACGCCGCCGATGCGGCCGACGCCGCCAACGACGACGCGCTGAAGGAAGTCTGCGTCGCCTCGGCCACCGTTCACCAGGGCAAATTCCTCACACTGAAGCAGGACATCGTCAAGCTGCCGGACGGCAAGCACACGGGACGAGAGTACGTGCTGCATCCCGGTGCGGTGATGATGATCCCGCTGTTCGACGACGGCACGGTGCTGATGGAGCGCCAATTCCGCTATCCGATGGGGCAGGTCATGCTCGAGTTTCCCGCCGGCAAGCTGGATCCCGCCGAGGGCGCCCAGCGCTGCGGCGAGCGCGAGCTGCGCGAGGAGACCGGCTACGTCGCGGCGCGCTGGGACTATCTGACGCGCATTCATCCGGTCATCTCCTACTCCACCGAATTCATCGATATCTTCCTGGCGCGCGAGCTGACCGCCGGCGCCGCGGCGCTCGACGACGGCGAATTCATCGAGACGTTTCTCGTGCCGGCCGGCCAGGTCCTTGATTGGGTCCGTTCCGGCCGCATTTCCGACGTGAAGACCATCATCGGCGCCTTCTGGCTGGAAAAGGTACTCTCCGGGCAATGGCAGCCGGGCGAGCAGCCGGTCCCGGCCTAGGGGAAACCCTCGGTCCCGCGGGCCCGCGGGGCGGCGCGCGGGATGGCCATGACTCGGGTCGAACAAAAATTAGAACGACCGTTCACAAAACTTGCAATCACGGCTAATATTGCTTTCGACGGGCTGGAAACATCATGAAGGTGCTCAACCTGCGCTGCGCGCATGACCATCGTTTCGAGGGCTGGTTTGCTTCGGAAGACGATGCGCAATCGCAGATTTCGCGTGAACTCGTCCAATGTCCGGTCTGCGGCGACCAGTCGGTGTCCCGCTTGCCGAGCGCACCGCGGCTGAACCTGCGGGGCGCCGCCACGGAACCGAAGGCCAGCGCCGCGCCGGCCGCCCCCCGCCGCGCGGCCCGCGCGGGCCCCGCGGCGCGGCCCTCGCGGGATCTGCAGGGGGGGGGGCCGGTGCTGGCCAGGACCGAGGACGTTGGGGAGCGTTTCGCCGAAGAGGCGCGGCGCATCCACTACGAGGAAGCGCCCGAGCGCGGCATCCGCGGCACGGCGTCCCCCGAAGAGGTGAGGGCGCTGGCCGACGAGGGCATCGATACGTTTCCGCTCGTGGTGCCGGCTGCGTTGAAGCAGACGGCTCACTGAACAGCGCCCTGTGCCCGCCTCTCTGGTGCGCAAGGCGCGCAAGAGAGAACAATTGCCGGTCCACGCCGGCATCACTGGAGACGGGCATGGATCTCAACTACTCGGCGTCCGACAACGCGTTCCGCGAGGAAGTGCGTAGCTGGCTGGAGGCCAACCTGCCGGCGGACATCCGCGACAAGATTCTGAATCACCGCCGGCCGAACCGCGACGATCTGGTGCGCTGGCACAAGATCCTCGCCGCCAAGGGCTGGTCCGTGCCGCACTGGCCGGTCGAGTTTGGCGGCACCGGCTGGAACGCCACGCAGCGCCATATCTGGGACGAGGAAAATGCCCGCGTCGGCGCGCCCGGCGTGCTGCCGTTCGGCGTCGCGATGGTCGCGCCCGTGATCATGAAATACGGCAGCGAAGAGCAGAAGCGCTACTACCTGCCCCGCATCCTCGACTGCACCGACTGGTGGTGCCAGGGTTATTCCGAGCCGGGCTCGGGTTCCGACCTGGCCTCGGTCAAGACGCGCGCCGAGCTGACTGCCGACGGCAAGCACTACATCGTCAACGGCCAGAAGACCTGGACCACGCTCGGCCAGCACGCCGACATGATCTTCTGCCTGGTCCGCACCGACCCGCAGGCCAAGAAGCAGGAAGGCATCTCGTTCCTGCTGATCGACATGAAGTCGCCCGGCATCACGGTGCGTCCGATCATCATGCTCGACGAAGAGCACGAGGTGAACGAGGTGTTCTTCGACAACGTCCAGGTGCCGGTGGAAAACCGCGTGGGCGACGAGAACCGCGGCTGGACCTATGCCAAATACCTGCTCGGCCACGAGCGCACCGGCATCGCCCGCGTGGGCGCCTCCAAGCGCGAACTGGGCTTCCTCAAGCGCGTGGCGCGCCAGCAGCAGAAGAACGGCAAGCCGCTGCTGGAGGATCCGGTATTCGGCGCCAAGGTCGCCGCGCTCGAGATCGAGCTGATGGCGCTGGAGATCACGGTGCTGCGCGTGGTGTCGAGCGAGAGCGCCGGCAAGGGCCCCGGCCCCGAGGCATCGCTGCTCAAGATCAAGGGCACCGAGATCCAGCAGATGCTGACCGAGCTGATGGTCGAAGCCGTCGGCCCCTACGCCCAGCCGTTCGACAAGCCCTATCTCGAATGCGAGACCGAGCATGCGGTGACCGGCTACGACGACGCCGCGCCGCTGGCCGCGTACTACTTCAACTATCGCAAGACCTCGATCTATGGCGGGTCCAACGAAATCCAGAAGAACATCATCAGCCAGATGATTCTGGGTCTGTAAAGGGCGGGAGGAGATAAGGAACATGGACTTCAATCTGAGCGACGAACAGAAGCAGCTGGCCGACGCGGTGCGCCGCTTCGTCGAGAAGAGCTACGACTTCGAAACCCGCAAGACCGGCATCAAGAGCGCGGCCGGCTACAGCGACAGCGCCTGGGGCGCGCTGGCCGAGATCGGCCTGACGGCCCTGCCCGTGCCCGAAGCGCAGGGCGGTTTCTCCGGCACCGCCGTGGACATGATGGTGGTGATGCAGGAGTTGGGCCGCGGCCTCGTGGTCGAGCCGTACCTGGCGACCGTCACCGGCGCCTATGCGCTGCGCCTCGCCGGCGGCCAGGATGCCGTGCTGGAACAGGTGGCCGGCGGCGAACTCAAGCTCGCCACGGCCTTCAACGAGCCCCATGCCCGCTACGCGCTGAACGACGTGCGCGTGACGGCCAAGGGCGGCAAGCTCAACGGCCGCAAGGTGGTGGCGATCCACGGCGCGCAGGCCGGCAAGCTGATCGTCTCGGCCCGCACCAGCGGCGCCGATGCGGACACGGACGGCATCTCGCTGTACCTGGTCGATGCCGGCGCCAGCGGTGTCTCGATCCAGGACTACCGCACGATCGACAATCTGCGCGCGGCGGATATCACGTTCCAGGACGCGCAGGGCGAGCTGCTCGGCGCCGAGGGGCAGGGCTGGCCGCTGCTGGAGCAGGTCGCCGACTACGCCGCCGTGCTGCTGTGCGCGGAAGCCGTGGGCGTGATCGACACGCTGTCGGCCGCGACCGTCGAGTACGCGAAGACACGCCAGCAGTTCGGCGTGCCCATCGCGCGCTTCCAGGCGCTGCAGCACCGCATGGTGGAGATGTTCATCCACGCCGAGCAGTCGCGCTCGATCACGCTGCTGGCCGCGGCGCGCTTCGACGACGCCAGCCCCGAGGAGCGCCGCCGCTACGTGTCCGCGGCGAAGGCGAGGGTGGGGCAGGCTGCCCGCTCGGTGGGACAGGAGGCGGTGCAGATCCATGGCGGCATGGGCGTGACCGACGAGCTGCCGGCCGCGCACATGTTCAAGCGGCTGACGCTGATCAACACCACCTTCGGCGACGTCGACCACCACCTTGGCCGCTTCGCCGCGCAGCCAGCCTTCCAGCAGGCTGCCTGAGCGCCCCGCGAAAACCGCGCCCGATGTCCGGCGCGGTTTTTTTTGCCCGGTACCGGGACCAAACTTTTTCCTGACGGAGCGATGATGTCCGCCACCCTGTATTTCGAAGATTTCGTCGTGGGCAGCAAGCGCGAGCTGGGCTCGCGCACGGTGACCGAGGAAGAGATCGTGGGCTTTGCGAAGCAGTACGACCCGCAACCGTTCCACGTCGACAAGGAAGCCGCCAGCAAGAGCATCTATGGCGGCCTGATCTCCAGCGGCTGGATGACCTGTTCCATCATGATGCGGATGCTGGTGGACAACATGACCTCGAAGGCGGCCAGCATGGGCTCGCCCGGCGTCGACGAGATCCGTTGGCTCAAGCCGGTCTATGCGGGCGACACGCTGACCGTATCGCTGTCGGTGCTGGATGCCCGCCCTTCGGCCTCCAAGCCGGACCGCGGCGTGGTGATGACGCAGTGGGAGGCCGTCAACCAGCGCGGCGAGCTGGTCTGCACGGTCAAGGGCATGGGCATGTACGGCCGCCGACCGGCATAGAATACGGCGTCGCGGACAACCAACGAGGAGACAAGATGCGCACCATCGCTTCGCTCGAAGAACTGGAAAGCCTGCAGGGACAGGAGGTCGCTGTCAGCGACTGGCGCGAGATCACGCAGCAGCAGGTGAACCTGTTCGCCGAAGCCACCGGCGACCACCAGTGGATCCATATCGACGTGGAACGCGCCAGGCGCGAATCCCCGTATGGCGCGCCGATCGCGCACGGGTTTCTGACGCTGTCGCTGCTGCCTGCGCTGATGCAGAGCGCGCTGCATATGCCGGGCGTCAAGATGGGCGTCAACTACGGCCTGAACAAGGTGCGATTCCCCGCGCCGGTGCCCGTGGGCAGCCGCGTGCGCGGACGCATCAAGCTGCTGAAGGTCGAGCGTCTCGATCCGCTGCCGAACGCGCCGGAGCTGGTCGGCGCGCAATCGACGTGGGAGGTCACCATCGAACGCGAAGGCAGCGACCGCCCGGTGTGCGTGGCCGAATCGATCAGCCGCCGCTATTCCTGACCGCGCGAGCGCTTCGCGCGCAGAACGCCGCCGCGCCTTCGGGCCGGCGGCGTTTTTCATTGGGCGTGCGGTGATGGCGGCCGGCGCAGGCACCGACTCGGCGCACGACGCGGCGCCATGCACAGCTTTGCGTCGCGGCACCCCGCTGGTGCGCGGGGCATGGGCACCGTCGTGGTGCGCGCGCGGCGCGATGGTCTTCCGTGCGCCACGCTGACGCGCCAATGGCGGTGGCACACTAGTTGCAGAAGCATCACCCGGGGTGCGTTGTTCCTTATCACACGACAAATCTGGGAGCTGCAATGAAACGACGTGATGTCTTGAAGCTGACGGCTGTCGCCGCCGCGGCGATGATCGGTGCCAGCCCGCTGGCCATGGCGCAATCGAAGGAACCGATCAAGATCGGCATCCTGCATTCGCTCTCCGGCACGATGGCAATCTCCGAGACGTCCCTGAAGGACGTCGCGCTGATGACCATCGACGAGATCAACAAGAGCGGCGGCGTCCTGGGCCGCAAGCTCGAGCCCGTGGTGGTGGACCCGGCTTCCAACTGGCCGCTGTTCGCCGAGAAGGCGCGCCAGCTCGTGACCAACGACAAGGTCGCGGTGACCTTCGGCTGCTGGACCTCCGTGTCCCGCAAGTCGGTGCTGCCGGTCTACGAGGAGCTGAACGCGCTGCTGTTCTATCCGGTGCAGTACGAAGGCGAGGAGATGTCCAAGAACGTCTTCTACACCGGCGCGGCGCCCAACCAGCAGGCCATTCCCGCCGTGGAATACCTGATGAGCAAGGAAGGCGGCGGCGCCAAGCGCTACTTCCTGCTGGGCACCGACTACGTCTATCCGCGCACCACCAACAAGATCCTGCGCGCCTTCCTCAAGAGCAAGGGCGTGGCGGACAAGGACATCGAAGAGGTCTACACGCCGTTCGGCCACAGCGACTACCAGACCATCGTCGCCAACATCAAGAAGTTCTCGCAGGGCGGCAAGACCGCGGTGATCTCGACGATCAACGGCGACTCCAACGTGCCCTTCTACAAGGAACTGGGCAACGCGGGCCTGAAGGCCAAGGACGTGCCAGTGGTGGCGTTCTCCGTGGGCGAGGAAGAGCTGCGCGGCATCGACACCAAGCCGCTGGTCGGCCATCTGGCCGCCTGGAACTACTTCATGTCGGTCAAGAACCCGGAGAACGAGGCGTTCCGCAAGCAATGGGCGGCCTGGGTCAAGGCCAACAACCTGCCGGGCGGCGCCAAGCGCGTGACCAACGACCCGATGGAGGCGACCTATGTGGGCATCCATATGTGGGCGCAGGCCGTGAAGAAGGCCGGCACCACCGACCCGGCCAAGGTTCGCGCCGCGATGTACGGCCAGACGTTCAAGGCGCCGAGCGGCTTCACGCTGACCATGGGCGAGAACCACCACCTGTACAAGCCGGTGATGATCGGCGAGGTCAAGGGCGACGGCCAGTTCTCCGTGGTGTGGAAAACGCCGAAGCCGGTGCGCGCGCAGCCGTGGAGCCCGTTCATCGCGGGTAACGAAGGGAAGCCGGACAAGGCGATGTGATGGGTGGGTGAGTGCGGGCGCTTGCAGGATGACGGGCGCTCACCCTCACCCCCGGCCCCTCTCCCGCTCGCGGGAGAGGGGAGCAAACCGGCAGCCATTCGCATTCCGATGGTCTTCTCCGCTCTCCCGCCCGCGGGAGAGAGGCGGGGGTGAGGGTGACCCCCCGCAGAAACCAACGCGGTCCGAATCCCCACCGCCCCAGCCGTCCATCCGTACCGCTACCGCATCCACCACCCCTGACCAAGACCTCCATGCCCCGACCATCGTTCGCCTGCGCCCCGTGGCTGCGCGCACTGCTCGCCGCGCTGCTGCTGGCCGTCGCGCCCGCGCTCTGGGCCGCAACCGCGCTGACCCAGGCCGACCTGAAGCCGCTCGCGGAAGACGACTTCGATGCGAAGACCGCCGCCATCGCGGCGCTCGCCAAGGCGCCGCCCGCGCAGGCCGGTCCCATTCTGAAGGCGCTGCAGGACGACACGCTGCAATACGCACCGGGCATCGGCATGGTGCTGCAGGACGGCGACAAGCTGACCGATGCCGTCAGCGGCAAGCCGGTCGCCGCGGCCAGTGACACGCTCGAATCCCTCACCCTGAACAACAGCCTGCGCGCACAGGTAGACAGCGCGGCCAGCAGCCTGCTGCTGATGTCGCCCGATATCGCGGTGCGCGCACAAGCCATCGATACCTTGCTGGACCAGCCCGACGCCGCGCCGCGCGAAGCCGTGGAGGCGGCGCGCAAGTCCGAGGCCGACGCCGCGCTGCGCGCCAAGCTCGACGTGATCTGGGCCAACACCGTGCTCGCGGAGGGCAGCCGAGACGAACGCCTCGAAGCCATCGCCATCCTCGGCCGCGACAGCAACCCTTCGACGCGCCTGAAGCTGCAGCCGTTCGTCGAGCGCGACGAAGCGGGCAAATACCGGGAGCCCGACGCGCAGGTGCGCGCCGCCGCGAGCCAGGCGCTGGACGCGCTGCATGGCAACCAGCGCAAGGCCGAGGTCGTCGGCAATCTGTTCGCCGGCCTGAGCCTGGGCAGCGTGCTGCTGCTGGCGGCGCTCGGCCTGGCCATCACGTATGGCCTGATCGGCGTCATCAACATGGCGCACGGCGAGTTCCTGATGATCGGCGCCTACGCCACCTATCTGGTGCAGACGCTGTTCCGCGCCTGGCTGCCCGATGCCTTCGACTGGTATCTGCTGGCCGCGCTGCCCGCCGCCTTCCTTGCCTCGGCGGTGGTCGGCTTCGTGCTGGAGCGCCTGGTGCTGCGCCATCTGTACGGCCGGCCGCTGGAGACGCTGCTGGCCACGTTCGGCGTGAGCCTGCTGCTGATGCAGGCGGTGCGCATGCTGTTCGGCGCGCAGAACGTCGAAGTTGCCAATCCGAGCTGGATGAGCGGCGGCATCGCCTGGATGCCCGGGCTGGTCATTCCCTACAACCGGGTGGTGATCATCCTGTTCGCGCTGGCGGTGGTGGCCGTGGCCTGGGCCGTGCTGAACCGCACGCGGCTGGGCCTGTTCGTGCGCGCCACCACGCAGAACCGCACGATGGCGGCCTGCGTCGGCGTGCGCACCTGGAAGGTCGACAGCTATGCCTTTGCCTTCGGCGCCGGCATCGCGGGACTGGGCGGCTGCGCGCTGTCGCAGATCGGCAATGTCGGACCCGACCTGGGCCAGGCCTACATCATCGACTCGTTCATGGTCGTGGTGCTGGGCGGGGTGGGGCAGCTGGCCGGCACTATCGTCGGCGCCTTCGGCCTGGGCATCATCAACAAGTTCATCGAGCCGTTCTACGGCGCGGTGCTCGCCAAGATCTTCGTCCTGGTGCTGATCGTTCTGTTCATCCAGAAGCGGCCGCAGGGACTGTTCGCGCTCAAGGGGCGCAGCGCGGAGGCATGATGCAGGATCCCATCCATACCCTGGCCGCGTCGCGCACCGGCGCCCCCGGCTCGAAGCCGTTCGCGCTGGCGGTGCCCGCGCGCCAGCCGCTGTTCACCCGCCGCGGATGGCTCGCGCTGGCCATCGCCGCCGTTGTGCTCGGCATCGCGGCCCCCGTCTGCGCGCTGCTGCTGCCCGAGGGCCATCCCTTGCACCTGTCGGCCTACGCACTGACGCTGATCGGCAAGATCATGTGCTTCGCGCTCGCCGCCATCGCGCTGGACCTGGTGTGGGGCTACTGCGGCATCCTGAGCCTGGGCCACGGCCTGTTCTTCGCGCTCGGCGGCTATGCGATGGGCATGTACCTGATGCGCTCGATCGGCCGCGAGGGCGTGTACAAGAGCGATCTGCCGGACTTCATGGTGTTCCTGGACTGGAAGGAGCTGCCGTGGTTCTGGCAGGGCACCGATCATCTGGGCTATGCGCTGCTGCTGGTGATCCTCGTGCCCGGCGTGCTGGCCTGGCTGTTCGGCTACTTCGCCTTCCGCTCGCGCATCAAGGGCGTCTACCTGTCCATCATCACGCAGGCCATGACCTATGCGGCGATGCTGCTGTTCTTCCGCAACGAGACGGGCTTCGGTGGCAACAACGGCTTCACCGACTTCAAGCGCATCGCCGGCTTCGCGGTGGCCGCCCCAGAGACGCGCACCGCGCTGTTCGTGCTGACCGGCTTTGCGCTGCTCGCGGGGCTGGTCGCCTGCCGCTATATCGTCACGTCCAAGCTTGGCCGCGTGGTTACCGCCGTGCGCGACGCCGAGATGCGGGTGATGTTCTCCGGCTACAGCCCGCTCGGCTACAAGCTGTTCGTCTGGACGTTCTCGGCGGTGCTGTGCGGCATTGCCGGGGCGCTGTACGTGCCGCAGGTGGGCATCATCAACCCGGGCGAGATGTCGCCCGCCAACTCGATCGAGATGGCGGTATGGGTGGCGGTGGGCGGTCGCGGCACGCTGATCGGCCCGGTCATCGGCGCCTTCCTCGTCAACGGTGCCAAGACCATGTTCACGGCGTATTTCGCCGAATACTGGCTGTTCCTGCTGGGCGCGATGTTCGTGCTGGTGACCTTGTACCTGCCCAACGGCGTGGTCGGGCTCCTCGCCAACCTGAAGCAGGCGCGCGAGAACCGTGCCGCCGCCCGCCGCGTAGCCGAGCAAGCGGCGCCAACCGCCGCCGCGCAGGCGGCCACCCGCACCGGAGCCGAAGCATGAACGCCGCCCACGACCGCCAGCAAGCCGAAAGCGGAGACGCCACCGGACTGGGCCGACTCGTCGAGCGCGGCGAGATCGATGTCTCGCACGGCCCCATCCTGTATCTGGAAGACGTGACGGTGCAGTTCGACGGCTTCCGCGCGCTGAACAAGCTGACGCTGGCCATCGAGCATGGCGAGCTGCGCTGCGTGATCGGGCCCAACGGTGCGGGCAAGACCACCATGATGGATGTAATCACCGGCAAGACGGGGCCGCGCAACGCCAACGTGACCGGCCAGGTGTTCCTCGGCCAGACCATCGACCTGTTGCGCATGACTGAGCCGAAGATCGCCCAGACCGGCATCGGCCGCAAGTTCCAGAAGCCCACGGTGTTCGAGCAGCACGCCGTGTGGGAGAACCTGGAGCTGGCGATGAAGGCCGACAAGCGCTGGTGGTCGTCGCTGCGCGCGGTGCTGGACGCCGAAGGCCGGCGCCGCATCGAGGAAACGCTCGCGGTGACGGGCCTCGAAGCCGAGGCCTATCGGCCCGCCGGGCTGCTGTCGCACGGCCAGAAGCAGCGGCTGGAGATCGGCATGCTGCTGATGCAGCAGCCGCAGCTGCTGCTGCTCGATGAGCCGGTGGCCGGCATGACGGACGAAGAAACCATGCAACTGGCGCGCTTGCTCAACAGTCTTCGCGGCACCTGCTCGATGATGGTGGTGGAGCACGACATGGAGTTCGTCGCGGCACTGGCCGGCGACGAGGGTACCGTCACCGTGCTGGCCGAGGGCAGCGTGCTGGCCGAGGGTACGCTGGACGCGGTGAAGCGCGACGAGCGCGTGATCGAGTCCTATCTGGGACGCTGAACGGGACGCTGAGGTAACCGGAACCACCATGCTTCGAGTCAATGCACTGAACCAGTTCTACGGCGGCAGCCACATCCTGCGCAACGTCAGCTTCGAGGTGCCCGAAGGCAAGCTGACCACGCTGCTGGGCCGCAACGGCGTGGGCAAGAGCACCCTGCTCAAATGCCTGATGGGCGTGGTGCCGACGCGCACGGGCAGCATCAGCTGGGCGGGACAGGCGCTGGAGAAGCGCCCGCCTTACGAGCGGGTAGCCGCGGGCCTGGCCTATGTGCCGCAAGGCCGCGAGATCTTTCCGCGCCTGACGGTCGAGGAAAACCTGCTGATCGGTGCAGCCAGCCGCAAGAAGCCCGATGGCGTGCCCGACCGCATCTACCAGCTCTTCCCGGTGTTGCGCACCATGCGCCAGCGCCGCGGGGGCGATCTCTCCGGCGGACAGCAGCAGCAACTGGCGATCGGCCGCGCGCTGATGAGCGATCCCCGGCTGCTGATCCTGGACGAGCCCACCGAAGGCATCCAGCCGTCGATCATCCAGGACATCGGCCGCGCGCTGCGCCTGCTGGTCGACGAGTTCGGCATGACCGTGCTGCTGGTGGAGCAGTACTACGAGTTTGCCCGCCATCTGTCGGACCACTATGTCGTGATGAGCCGCGGCGAGGTGGTGGCGCGGGGCGAGGGCGCGCGGATGGAGGACGATGGCGTGCGCGAGCTGATCGCTGTGTGAGCGCTGCGGAATCCATGCGTCATCCCGAGTTTCCGGCGGGCGCCGTCGCGCCATCCGCAGTGCCACCCGTCGCGCCGCCGCCGTGGCCGGCCAGCCTGCGCCTGCGCTTTGCGCAGCGCGCAGCGCGCAGCACGCTGGTCGAGCGCCGCCACTGCGGGCCGCTGTCGGTGCAGAAGGCGCTGTATCCCGAGGGCGGCATCTGTCATGCCGTGATGCTGCATCCGCCCGCGGGCATCGCCGGTGGCGATACGCTCGACATCGACGTGGCCGTCGAGGAAGGCGCGCACGCGGTGCTGGCCACGCCGGGCGCTACCAAGTGGTACAAGTCGCTGGGCCGCGACGCGGCGCAGACCGTTCGCATCACCGTGGCCGAGGGCGCGAAGCTGGACTGGCTGCCGCAGGAGAATATCGTCTTCGACGATGCGCGCGCGCATCTCGACACCACGGTCGCCGTCATGCCGGGCGGCAGCGCCATTGGCTGGGATGCGGTGGTGCTGGGCCGGCAGGCGTCCGGCGAGCAATGGTCGCGCGGGGCGGTGCGCCTCGATACGCGCGTGCTCGCGGCAGGGCGGCCGCTGTGGGTCGAACAGTCCCTGCTGGAGGCCGACTCGCCGCTGCGCCACGCGCGCGCGGGACTCGACGGCTTGCCGGTGATGGCGACGCTGTGGGCCGTCGGCGCGGGCGCCACGCAGGAACTGGCCGAACAACTGGCGGCGCAGCTGCCGTATGAGGCAAAGCTGCGTGCAGGCGTGACCTGCCTGGCCCACGGCGGTCAGCACGGCGGCACCCCGATGCTGCTGCTGCGGGTGCTGGGCGATGGCATCGAGCCGGTGCGCGCGCTGATGGTGGCGGCATGGACGGCGCTGCGCGAGCCGATCCACGGTGTGCCGGCGCGGCCGCTGCGGCTGTGGGCGACGTGAGACGAACGATCACCGGAGCACCGGAAAGGACAATGAGGAAAGCGAAATGGAACTGACGCCGCGCGAGAAGGAGAAGCTGCTGATCTTTACCGCCGCGCTGCTGGCCGAGAGGCGGCGCGCGCGCGGGCTGAAGCTGAACTATCCGGAGGCGGTCGCGCTGATCACCGCCGCGATCATGGAGGGCGCGCGCGATGGCCGTACCGTGGCCGAGCTGATGCACGAGGGCACCACGGTCCTGGGCCGCGACGACGTGATGGACGGCGTCGCGGAGATGATCCCCGAGATCCAGGTCGAGGCCACCTTTCCCGACGGCACCAAGCTGGTGACCGTCCATCATCCCATCGTCTGAGCCTTGAGCGCGTTGGCCAATACCGCATCCCACCGCTTTTCCGCATCCGAGAACGACAAAGAGAGATCCAAGATGAATCGCACTGTCCTGTCACGCACGCTGCGCCGCGCGGCGCTTCCCCTGGCCATCGCCGCATCGGGTCCGGTGCTCGCGCACCCCGGGCACGATATCGCCTCGGTCAGCGCCAGCCTGTGGTCGGGGCTGACGCATCCGGTCGCCGGCATGGACCACCTGCTGGCGATGCTGGGCGTGGGCGTGTGGAGCGCGCTGGGCGCGCGCAGCGTGGCCGACGCCCTGCGCCCGCCGCTCGCCTTCGTGGCGCTGATGCTGGTCGGCGCGGCGCTGGGCTTCGGCGGCGTCGCGATGCCGGCGGTCGAGCCGATGATCGCGGCTTCGCTGCTGGTGGTCGGCCTGCTGCTCGCGGTACGGGCGCGCCTGCCCGCCGGCGCGGGCATGGCGCTGGTCGGCGCGTTCGCCATCTTCCACGGCTTCGCGCATGGCGCCGAGCTGCCCGCCAGCGCCGACGCGCTGCCCGGCGTGCTCGCGTATGCCGGCGGCTTCGTGCTGGCGACGTTCGCGCTGCACCTGGCGGGCATCGGCATCGGCGCCGCGCTGCGCGAGCGCGAGGGCTGGCTGGCGCGTGGCGCCGGCGCGGGCGTGGCCCTGTACGGCGCCGCGCTGCTGATCGGTTGACCTGCCGTGCGGCTGCCACCAGACGATGCCTGCACTGTTGAAACGCTCGACCGCGCCCGCGCGCGCGGCAAGGAGGCCAGATGATTCCCGGTGAACTGATGCCCGCCGACGGCGAGATCGAACTGAACGTGGGACGCGCCACCGTCTCGGTGACGGTGGCCAATACCGGCGACCGGCCCATCCAGGTGGGCTCGCATTTCCACTTCCACGAGACCAATGCCGCGCTGTCGTTCGACCGCGAGGCGGCGCGCGGCTTCCGCCTGAACATCGCCGCGGGCACCGCGGTGCGCTTCGAGCCCGGGCAATCGCGCACCGTCGAGCTGGTGGCGCTGGCCGGGGACCGCATCGTCTACGGCTTCAACGGCAAGATCATGGGAGCGCTGTGATGACATTGCGAATCTCGCGGCAGGCGTATGCCGAGATGTTCGGCCCCACCACGGGCGACCGCCTGCGGCTGGCCGATACCGGACTCGTCATCGAAGTCGAGAAGGACTTCACCATCTACGGCGAGGAGGTCAAGTTCGGCGGCGGCAAGGTCATCCGCGACGGCATGGGCCAGAGCCAGCGGATGGCGCGCGATTGCGTGGACACCGTGATCACCAATGCGCTGATCGTCGACCACTGGGGCATCGTGAAGGCCGACATCGGACTGAAGGACGGGCGCATCGCGGGCATCGGCAAGGCCGGCAATCCGGATATCCAGCCGGGCGTGACCATCGTGGTCGGACCCGGTACGGAGGTCATCGCGGGCGAGGGCATGATCGTCACCGCCGGCGGCATCGACAGCCATATCCACTTCATCTGCCCGCAGCAGATCGAAGAGGCGCTGATGAGCGGCGTCACCACGATGATCGGCGGCGGCACCGGTCCGGCCACCGGCACCTATGCGACCACGGTCACGCCGGGGCCCTGGTTCATGGAGAGGATGCTGCAGGCGGCCGATGCCTATCCCATGAATATCGGCTTTCTCGGCAAGGGCAACGCCAGCCAGCAGGCGCCGCTGCTGGAACAGGTCGAGGCCGGCGCCATCGGGCTGAAGCTGCACGAGGACTGGGGCACCACGCCGGCGGCGATCGACGCATGCCTGTCGGTGGCGGACGCCACCGATACCCAGGTCGCGATCCATACCGATACGCTGAACGAGGCAGGCTTCGTCGAGACCACCATCGCCGCCTTCAAGGGCCGCACGATCCATACGTACCATACCGAGGGCGCCGGCGGCGGACATGCGCCGGACATCATCAAGGTGTGCGGCGAGTCCAACGTGCTGCCTTCGTCCACCAATCCCACGCGGCCCTACACCGTCAACACCATCGACGAGCATCTGGACATGCTGATGGTGTGCCACCACCTGGACCCGTCGATCGCCGAGGACATCGCCTTCGCCGAGAGCCGCATCCGGCGCGAGACCATTGCCGCCGAGGACATCCTGCACGACCTGGGCGCGTTCTCGATGATCTCCAGCGATTCGCAGGCCATGGGGCGCGTGGGCGAGGTCATCATCCGCACCTGGCAGACGGCGCACAAGATGGCCGCGCAGCGCGGCAAGCTGCCCGGCGATCCGCACGACGCGCGCGGCGGGCACGACAACTTCCGCGTCCGGCGCTATGTCGCCAAGTACACCATCAACCCGGCGCTGACGCACGGCATCGCACACGAGGTGGGGTCGGTCGAAGTGGGCAAGTGGGCGGACCTGGTGCTGTGGAAGCCGGCGTTCTTCGGCGTCAAGCCCAGCCTCATCCTGAAGGGCGGCATGATCGCCGCGGCGGCGATGGGCGACCCCAACGCCTCCATTCCCACCCCGCAGCCAGTGCATTACCGCCCCATGTTCGCCTCGGCCGGCGGCGCGCTGCACAGGAGCTCGCTCAGCTTCGTCTCGCAGGCCGCGCTTGCCGCCGGCGTGGGCGAGCGCTATGGCTTGCACAAGACCTTGGCCGCGGTGCAGGGTACGCGCACGGTCAGCAAGCGCGACATGGTCCACAATGACTGGCAGCCGACCGTGACGGTGGACCCGGAGACCTATCAGGTCGTGGCCGACGGGCAACTGCTCACGTGCGCGCCTGCCACATCGCTCCCGATGGCGCAGCGCTACTTCCTGTTCTGAGGCGCGCCGCCCGCGCCTCCAAATCAATACCTGCATGCAGAAGATCGACAAGCATTTGCCCGCCCCGCACGGCATCGCGCCGGTGCTGGTGCGGCGGGCGCCCAAGCTGGTGCTGCCTTTCACCGACCGCAGCAAGAGCCGCCTGCGCGCGGTGCTCGATACCGGCGAGGAAATGGCGCTGTTCCTGCCGCGCGGCACGGTGCTGCGCGGCGGCGACCTGCTGGTCACCGACGGCGGCATCTTCGTTGAAGTGGTAGCGGCACCCGAGTCGGTGCTGGAAGTGCGCGCCGACGATGCGCATGCGTTGATGCGGGCCGCGTATCACCTCGGCAACCGGCATACGCCGGTGGAGGTGGGGCGGGACTATCTGCGGCTGGAATACGATCCGGTGCTGGCCGATATGCTGGGCCGGCTGGGCGTGCGCGCCGAACGTGCGCAGCTGCCGTTCGAGCCCGAAGCGGGCGCCTATGGCGGCGGCCACAAGCACGGACACGACGCCACCTTCGCGGAGGACTATGCGGCGGCCCAGACGGTGTTCCGGGAGCATCATGGGCATGACCATGGGCATGGGCATTCCCACCACCATCATCATGGGCCGGGGTGCGATCACGAGCATTGAACGGGGGTGGCGAGAGGGGCGGGGGTGAGGGTGACCGCATCCAGGAGCCCAAACCATCAAAACACCCGTCACCCGAATCCCCGCATACCCCCAACCAACCGAAACTGCGAATCCAAAAACCGCGGCAAAAATCCTGAACTCACGATCCCAACGCGAGACCCGTATTCGTGCCTCGCACGCCACCAACAAACCTAACGCCCCGGCAGACAATCAAAAAATTTCCGCCGAAAAAATCCTGATTTCTCGCCCGTTGCCCACGCTCTCCAGCGCTCAGGCCGGACCAAGAACACAAGCCTTTACCGAAATGCTAACGTTCAGACCGGCCCCGGTCACCGCAATGCGACATTCAACGCTTCCATGAGCCAGCTCCGTCAACTGATCTCGCTGCTCCATCTCGCATCGCCGGCCCTGCCGATCGGCGGCTTCAGCTACTCGCAGGGACTCGAGGCCGCCATCGACAACGGGCTCGTTCGCAACGCGGACGATGCGCAACGCTGGATCGGGGACAACCTGAGCCACGTCCAGGCGCACGCCGAAGCGCCGCTGTGGCTGCTGTTGCATCGCTGCTGGAGCGCGCAGGACTGGCAGGGCGTGCAGCACTGGAACGGGTGGTTCCACGCCACGCGCGAAACGGCCGAGCTGCGGCTGGAGACGGAGCAGATGGGATGGTCGCTGGCCAGGCTGATCGGCCAGATGTCATGGGGCGATGTGGCGCTGCGCGCGCAGCTCGAAGGCCTGTCGCCGGCATGCCTGCCAACGGCGTTCGCGGCGGCCTGCGTGGCGCTCGGCATCGACGAGCGCGACGGCTTGGCCGCCTACTGTTTCAACTGGGTGGAGAACCAGGTCGCGGCCGCGCTGAAGGCGGTGCCGCTGGGGCAGGTGGCCGGCCAGCATATCCTGCGCGCCATGCACGAGCCGGTGCTGGCCACCGTCGAGGAAGCCGTGCGGCGCGCGCAGGCGCAGCCGCCCGAGCTGTCCACCTTTTCACCGATGCTGGGCCTGCTGTCGGCCCGGCACGAAACCCAGTATTCCCGCCTGTTCCGATCCTGAGCGAGTATCGATGATGACCCGTACCAAAAAGAACCCTCCGCTGCGCGTTGGCGTTGGCGGCCCCGTCGGCTCCGGCAAGACGACCCTGCTCGAAATGCTGTGCAAGGCGATGCGCGATCGCTACGACCTGGTGGCGATCACCAACGACATCTACACCAAGGAGGACCAGCGCCTGTTGACGGTGTCGGGTGCATTGCCCGCGGAGCGCATCATGGGCGTGGAGACGGGGGGGTGCCCGCATACGGCGATCCGGGAAGACGCCTCGATCAACCTGGAGGCGGTCGACCGCATGCTGGCGAAGTTTCCGGATGCCGACGTGGTCTTCATCGAATCCGGCGGCGACAATCTGGCGGCCACCTTCAGCCCCGAACTGTCGGACCTGACGATCTACGTGATCGATGTCGCCGGCGGGGAGAAGATCCCCCGCAAGGGCGGGCCGGGCATCACCAAGTCGGACCTGCTGGTCGTCAACAAGACCGACCTTGCGCCGTATGTGGGTGCGAACCTGGACGTGATGGAAAGCGATGCCCGCAAGATGCGCGGCGCGCGCCCATTCGTGATGGGCAGCGTGAAATCCGGCAAGGGCCTGGAGGAAGTCATTCGCTTCATCGAGAAGCAGGGCATGCTGGCCCTTTAGGCATCGTGCGGACGTCTGGCGGACGTCATGCAGATGTTCGGCGCGGTCGCGACGGCAGGTCCGGGCGACCGCGCCAGGCGACGACCAACTGGGTCGCCTACGAAGCCGCGGCGCTGGCGCTCCGCTGCCTCAGTTCCTTCCCATCCTTGTCGTCCTTGCCGTTGCCCTGTGTGCGCTTCCTGGCCAGGGCACGCGCCACGGACGCGACGACGTTCTGATCGTCATCGTCCAGCCGGGACATGTATCGGCGTGCGCTGCGCAGGGCAACGCTCTCCTGCACATTGAACGGCGCACGTCCGTCCTCGACCATCAATACACCGTTTTCGTCTTCAAACTTCAGCATTTCGCACGGAGGAAGCCCGAGTGTATCGGCCAGCGTGCAGATGTTGATCAACGCGACATTGCGCAGGCCACGCTCGATGCCGCTTAGGTAGGAACGCGCCATACCGCTCTCCAGGGCCAGTTTTTCCTGGGACCAGCCGCGCTGTTTGCGCAGTGAGGTAAGTCGCTGTCCGAATTGCTTGAGTGGGTCGCCGTCCATGGGAGAGGGGGTGGAGTGAGAGTTCGACGGAAGTTAAGTGATTGACCTGCACCCGAACGACAACCTATAGTCCGTCGCACCATCGGTGCCAGTCCAGATGAAACGAAGGTAGGAACCATAGCGTTGAAACCGCAGGGGCGCTCCGACAAACGGGAAATTTGCTTCTATTTTTCCAACATGGAGACACACGACGTCATGCAGATTTTCACGCGGATCGAGGTGCCGGTTCACCCCTCCGGCAGCTCGGGCGAGACTCTCGCTCGGATCGAACCCAACGTCGCGCGCATCGGTGCGCGTTTCACCCAGGACAGCGGCGAGCCCCCGGAGGAACAACTCGATATCGGCATCCGGCATCGGCTGGTGCCGGCTTCGGCGGGACTCGGCAGCACCGGGGACTATATCCATCTGAAGGCGGGCGAGACACAGCCTTTGATAGTCGCAGGCCACGCGCAATGGTGGACATGCCTGCGGGGACTGCTCGAGATCGTCCAGGAAGGAGAGCCGCCGAGCCGCATCGGACAGGGCTATACGTTTGCCGCCCGCCGCGGCGAGCGTTTCGGGGTGACGGCCGTCGAGGAGACGGTGCTGGTGAGGATGACGCTGGTCGAGGGCGCGCCGAACGCGGCGGCCGGTGCGCGGCAAGGGCCGGCGCAGAAGGAGGGTATCGAACGCGGTGCGCCGGCAGGGGCGGCGTTTGCGAAGCTGGCCCCCGGCGACGATGCCTGGCCGGCGCGGCTACGCGCGCACGGCATGCGCTGGGCGGTCTGCTGCACGGGCGCCGCGCGGCTGCAGTGGGGCGGCCGGGCGAAGGGCCGCAGGCGCGTGGCGTGCCTGCAGCCCGGCATGGCTTTCGCGCCAGGGGCGCGGCAGGCCTACACGATCGAGCCGCTCGATCCCACCACCGGCATGCTCTGCTTCATGCAGCCGCGCAGCGCGGCTCAGCGGCGCATGTATTGCGAGGCGCCGAACAGCATCTCCCGCGCCTTGTCGTCGTGTATCGGCTTGCGTTCCTTGGCCAGCACCTCGACCCCACGTTTCACCGCGGGCCGTTCGGCGATCGTGTCGAACCAGCGCTTCAAGTTCGGGTAGTCGTCCAGATCGACGCCCTGGTTCTGCCAGCTGCGCAGCCACGGGAAGGTAGCGATGTCGGCGATGGTGTATTGATCGCCGGCAAGCCACGGCGTTTCGCCGAGCCGCTTGTCGATGACGCCGTACAGCCGCTTCGCCTCGTTGGTGTAGCGATTTACCGCGTACTCGATCTTCTCCGGCGCGTAGATGCGGAAATGATGGGCCTGCCCGAGCATGGGCCCGACGCCGCCCATCTGGAACATCAGCCATTGCAGCGCTTCGTACTTGCCGCGCACATCGTCGGGCAGGAACCGGCCGGTCTTGCCGGCCAGGTACAGCAGGATGGCGCCGGACTCGAACAGCGAGATCGGCTCGCCATCGGGGCCGTCGCTGTCGACGATGGCGGGAATCTTGTTGTTGGGGCTGATCTTCAGGAAGTCGTCGCCGAACTGGTCGCCGGCGCCGATATTGATGGGGTGGACCCTGTACTCCAGGCCGCACTCCTCGAGCATGATGTGGACCTTGTGGCCATTGGGCGTGGCCCAGCTATAGACGTCGATCATCGGGGTAGGGCTCCTGCGATTTGCGTAACGAACCGGACTGATAAGGACCGGCGAATTTAAGCACAGAAGAAAAAAACGCGCAGACGGGCTGCGCGTTTTCCCTCTCGGCGGCAAGGCCACCCGGCGGGGGCCCCGCGTCGAGCCACGGCTCAGGAGCCGCGGGTCACCGGCATGCGGACGTCGTCCGGATTCAGGCTCATGTGCTTGGCCAGTTCCAGCTTGGCGATGGCGTTGCGGTGCACCTCGTCCGGACCGTCGGCCAGACGCAGCGTGCGCTGGTGCGCCCACCAGTTGGCGAGCGGGAAGTCGTTCGACACACCGGCGGCGCCATGGATCTGGATCGCCCAGTCGATGACCTTCAGCGCCACGTTCGGCGCCACCACCTTGATCATCGCGATCTCGGCCTTGGCCACCTTGTTGCCCACGGTGTCCATCATGTACGCCGCCTTCAGCGTCAGCAGGCGCGCCATCTCGATCTCGCAGCGTGCCTCGGCGATGCGCTCCTGCGTCACGCCCTGGCGGGCGATCTGCTTGCCGAAGGCGACGCGTTCCAGGCTGCGCTTGCACATCAGCTCCAGCGCGCGCTCGGCCACACCGATGCTGCGCATGCAGTGGTGGATGCGGCCCGGGCCGAGGCGGCCCTGCGCGATCTCGAAGCCGCGCCCTTCGCCCAGCAGCATGTTGGCCGCCGGCACGCGCACGTTCTTCAGTTCGATCTCCATGTGGCCGTGCGGCGCGTCGTCGTAGCCGAACACCGGCAGGAAGCGCTTGATGGTGATGCCCGGCGTCTCGGCCGGCACCAGGATCATCGATTGCTGTTCGTGGCGGCCCGCATCGGGATTGGTCTTGCCCATCACGATATAGATCTTGCAGCGCGGATCGCCGGCGCCGGAGGACCACCACTTGGTGCCGTTGATCACGTACTCGTCGCCCTCGCGCACGATGCTGCACGAGATATTGGTGGCGTCCGACGAGGCCACGGCCGGCTCCGTCATCAGGAAGGCCGAACGGATCTCGCCGCGCAGCAGGGGCTCCAGCCACTTGTCCTTCAGCTCTTCGGAGGCGTAGCGCTCCAGCGTCTCCATGTTGCCGGTGTCGGGCGCGGCGCAGTTGAAGACTTCCGGCGACCAGGGCACCCGGCCCATGATCTCGCACAGCGGGGCGTATTCCAGATTGGACAGCCCTTCGGGCGCCCGCTTGGAGCGGGGCAGGAAGAGGTTCCACAGGCCAGCTTCGCGCGCCTTGGGCTTCAGTTCCTCGATCAGGTGGCTCGGCACCCAGGCGTTGCCGGCCTGCCGGTTGGCCTGGATCTCTTCGTAGAAGCGCTTCTCGTTCGGATAGATGTGTTCGTCAAAGAAGGCCAGCAGCCTGGCTTGCATGTCCTTGACCTTGGGCGAGTATTCGAATTGCATGGTGTCTCCTCACAACCCCGTGGATTGGCTTCGATGCCTGGCCGCGGCGGAACTTCGGGACGCGGTTCGGCTGGCGCGGGACGCGCCGACTGCAAGCACTGTAGCCGAACTCAGGTAATAAGAAAAATGAATTCTCTGGATTGGCTGGTATCAATGTCCTGCATTTTCATGCCAGAATGCCGCCATGCAGCTCGCCCGCATCGACCTCAATCTCTTCGTCGTCTTCGACGCCATCTATACCGAAGGCAGCATCACCGCGGCCGCCCGCCAGCTCAACCTGACGCAGCCCGCGGTCAGCCACGCGCTGGGCCGGCTGCGCACGCTGTTCGACGATCCGCTGTTCGAGCGGCGGGGGCAGGGCATGGCCCCGACGCCGCTGGCCCGCTCGCTGGCCGGCGAAGTGCGCACCGCGCTGCAGTCGTTCGCGCGCACCTTGCAGGATACGCCGCACTTCGAGCCCGGGGCCACGGTGCGACGCTTCACCATCGGCATGCGCGACGCGCTCGAATCGACGCTGTTGCCGCCCTTGATGTCCCGCGTCGCGGCGGTCGCGCCGCAGGTCGATATCGCAGCGGTGCGCTTCGACCGGCGCGAGATGGAGTCCGAGTTGCTGGCCGGCACGCTCGATACCGCCATCGACATCCTGCTGCCGGTATCGCCGGCCATCCACCACGCGCCGTTCATGGCCGATCCCATGGTCGTGCTGGCGCGCAAGGATCATCCGCTGATCAGAAAGGAACTGACGCTGGACCGCTATCTGGCGGCCGAGCATGTGCATGTGTCGTCGCGCCGGCGCGGCGCGGGGCTGGAAGACCAGGCCCTGCACCGCATGGGCCTGACGCGCCGGGTGCGGCTGCGCTGCCAGCATTATGCGGCGGCCTGTCGCGTCGTCAGCTGTACGGATCTGCTGGCCACACTGCCGCTGCGCTATGCGCGCATCGCCAACGAGGCCTATGGGAATCGCCTGCTGTCACTGCCGTTCAAGGTCCCGACGCTCGAATTGCATCTGTACTGGCATGCGGGCGGGGAGAACGACGGGGCGAACCGGTGGTTGCGGGAGCAGTTGGGGGAGGTGATCGGGGGACTGGGTCGCGGCGCGGCCGAGACTACTGCCTGACAAGGCGGCGGCCGTTGCGGCAGCCGCGGCCTTGTTCAGGGCGCGATGGGAACCGTCTAGGTGTTCGGCGTAGCGTCGGCAGTGGACGTTGTCGTGGTGGTCGTATTCGACGCCGGCGGGATGGTTTTGGTATGACGGGAAGCGGAGAAAGATTGTGCGCGCTCCCTGACACCGGTCCCGGAGATCTTGCCGAGGGTACCCGGGGGCATGTCGACCAGCGAAGTTTGCGACGCGATCAGCGCGGTATGCGCCTTCGTAAATTTCGACTGCTCCGCCTCGAAGTCCTGTTGCAGCTTCAGTCGTTCCTGCTGCAGAGCGCTAAGTTGCTGCCGCAGTTCCTCCGCCGTCGTACGGAGCGCCTCGCGGTCGGTATCGGCCTGCTGCCGCGCTTGTTGTTCCATCTCCAACGATCGCTGCAATGCCTGCAACTGGGACTCGAGTGCATTGGGTACGGCATCGATCGGCGGAGGAATCTCGATCGGCGGCGGGGGAATGTCGTCCGGGGGGAATGGTGCGTCCTGCTGCGGCCGCAAGCGGTCCGGGTTCCCGGCGGGGGGATTCAAGCCGCCCTGGTACGCGGCACCGAGCAGGTGCGCCTTGACTCTGGCTTCGGCCGGCCGGTTGTTCAACAACACTTTCAGCGGCAGCGGTCCCGCGTCGGCCGCCTGCTGCACGGCCATCGCGCCGGTCAGCTGTCGGATGCCGTTTGGCTGGCGCGTCAGCCGCTTCATCGTGATGTGCGTGCACGCCGCCAGACAATCTTCCTTTTTTCGTTCATGTGCTGCGCCGAGCCATGCCATGTCGCTCAGATCGGCCGGCATGCAGGCAATCCCATGGCCGCGGAAGTCCGCGCCGACACGCACCTTGATCTGCACGCCGCGGAACAGGCGGCCAAGCAGCGGAATCCGGGCCAAGGCATTGAGAAGGCTCTGGCCAAGCGTGGCCTTCTGTTCCCTGAGCTTGGCCGCGATTTCCGGTACGGGACTGGTGGTATGCAGAGACACGAAGCGAGGCTGCAGTTCTTCGCTGTCTCCCTTGCGCTTCAACGGGATCTGCATTCTGACGTTGGCTTTCACGACCGGGGCCAGATCGGTCATGGCGTGCCATTTTCCGCCGGCGGTGAATTCCTTCCACGTGGCGCTCAGATGGCACTCCAGGCTGTTTCCGTCCTTGGCGAGCGTGACATTCATGCCCAGCTGGGACGCGTCCGAGAGCCGTCTGTCGCCCCCGGTGGTACCGCGGTTCACCGTCTCCTTCAACGCCTGTTCCGCCGCCTGCCAGAAGTCTGGACTGCAGATCAACCCCGCGACTTCGTAGAACGCCATATCGCGCACTTCCACATCGGGCCGGTCCTGGAATGCGCGAGGCAGGGCGTCGGCGATGCCTGTCAGGATGACCGCGCCCTCCCGGTCAATGCCATGGCGCGCCATCTCCAACAGGTCAAGCCGCGAGCCATCGACCGAGAGTTTGATCTTCTGATCGAGCAGAAGCAGCCTTTCGGCATTGTCGAGAAAGACGGGCAGCTGCTCGGCGGTCAGTTCGGGGAAATGCAACTCCGAGTCGAACAGGGCCTTGGCGGCATAGCTCTGACTGGTCGCGATTGAACTCAGGTAAGAGACTGGCATGGTGTTTCTCTCAGGGGGATGGATCCGACGTCCATGGCCGGCATGGCATCCAGAGGCGCAATGGACGATTCGTACGTCGCGGTCGGCTCGCACTGACGCGACAAGCAACTGGAGTCAGCGCCCGTGGTCAGCGACTATTGGCGACGCTGGCGGCACAACCGACGACGGGTCGCATGCTGCTACTGAACCGGTGCCGCAATTGTCGGCGCCATACATTCGTTTCCGATTTGCGACTTATTCGTATCGAATTTGCCGCGACCTTGGCGGCGCGATTGTGTGGTGACCTGCGTCGTGAAAGTGGGATGGGTGCGGGTTGCCGGCCGGCGCGGCAATCCCGAGACGTGGTCGGTCTGTGCCCGCGTGCCGCGGGCACCTGCCGGTCTTTACAGCGCGGCGAGGACCGACGCGCAAGGCGCGGCCACCTTCAACGTCAGCAGGTCGTCCGCGCGCGTGCGGCCGAGGTTGATGGCGACGACAGGCTTGCCAAGCTGCGCGGCATGGAGACAGAAGCGGTAGCCGGAATACACCATCAGCGATGAGCCGACCACGAGCAGCATATCGGCGTGATCCAGCGCCTGGCGTACGGCATCGACCCGTTCCCTTGGGACCGACTCGCCGAAGAAGACCACGTCCGGCTTCAGCATTCCGGCGCAGTCCGTGCAGAGGGGTACGCGAAGCGTATGGAAGTCTTCGCGTTCGACATGCGCGTCGCCATCGGCGGCCGGTGCTGCCGTGCCCCCGATGAAACCGGGGTTGTCGCGCTCGAGCCGAGCCTGGATGTCGGCACGCGGATACCGTCGTCTGCATTCCAGGCATACCACCGAACCGATGCTGCCGTGCAGTTCGATCACGTCGGTACTGCCGGCGCGCTGGTGCAGCCCGTCGACGTTCTGCGTGACCAGGCCCTCGACCTGGCCTGCGCGCTGCAGCCCCGCCACCGCCAGATGCGCGGCATTGGGCTGGGCCCGCGACATCAGCGGCCAGCCGGCCATGCTGCGCGCCCAATAACGCTGGCGCGTGGCATGCGATGACACGAAGTCCTTGTACTGGATCGGCTTGTTGCCGCGCCATTGGCCATCGGCGTCGCGATAGCCGGGTATGCCGGAGTCGGTGCTGATGCCGGCGCCGGTCAGCACGAGGAGGCGGGGGTGCTGGCGCACCAGCGCTTGCAGGTGCTCCAGCGAGGCATCGAGGCGGAGGGTGTCAGGCGGGGTGGACAGGACCATGGTGGATGCCGCCGCCTTCAGGCCGATGCGGCCTGTTCGGGATGCCGGGCCTGCCACGCCCGCAGTTCGTCCCGGTAGCGCTCCATCTCTTCGTAGTAGTAGTCGAAGATGCAGGGATTGCAGCCGCCCCCGCAGCAATCCTCGTCGTCGGGGCGGTTGGGCGGCAGGGGGCGCGGGTCGTCGGGGGAAGCTGGGGGCACGGCGGGTGTGGCTCGTAACGCTGAGGCAGCCAGTATACGCCCGGGGCGCGGGGGCGTTGTCCGCGCCTCGAAGACCGCAGGCCGGCGGGAAGCCGGCCGCGCAACGCTTGCCGTGCCGCTTATTCCAGCTTGATGCCGGCCTGCTTGACCACGCCGGCCCAGCGCGTTTTCTCGGTGTTGAAGAAGCGCGCGGTCTCGGCCGGCGTCATCGTCGCCACCTCGGCGCCCTGGCCGATGAGCTGCGAGCGCACTTCCGGCGAGCGGATGACGCGGATCAGTTCCGCGTTCAGGCGGGTGACCATGGCGTCGGGCATGCTGGCCGGGGCCATCACGCCCTGCCACGTGCCCGATTCGAAGTTCGCCACGCCCTGTTCGGCGATGGTGGGAAGCTGGCCGACCAGCGGCATGCGCGTGCGCTTGGAAATCGCGATGGCCTTGAGCTTGCCCGACTGCACGTGCGGCAGCGTGGCCAGCATGCCGTTCATCAGGATCTGCGCGGTGCCGCCCACGGTGTCGGCGATGGCTTGGGCGCCGCCCTTGTAGGGCACGTACTGCCATTTCGCGCCGGTGGCTTGCTCGACGGCCACGCCAGCCAGGTGCGGCGCGCTGCCGATGGCCGTCACGGCGAAGTTCATCTGGCCGCGCTTGGACATCTCGACCAGTTCCTTCAGCGTGTTGGCCTGCACCGACGGGTGGACCACCAGCATGTGCGGCGAGTAGGCCAGCATCGAGACGCCCTTCAGGTCCTTGGCGGGATCGAACGTCAGCTTGGTATAGACCGACGGGCTGATCGCCAGCGCGCCCACGTCGCACAGCAGCACGGTGTGGTTGTCGTTGGCCTGCGCCACCAGTGCGGCGCCCACGTTGCCATTGGCGCCCGGCTTGTTGTCCACGACGACCGGCTGCCCCAGCGCCTCGCCCAGCTGCTTGCTGATCAGGCGCGCGATGATGTCGGACGAGCCGCCGGCGGGGTAGGGCACCACCAGCCGGATCGGGCGAGTCGGCCATTTTTCGGCGGCGGCGAAGGCGCGTCCAGCCACGGTGCCCGCGGCGGCGGTCACGGCCATGGAGGAAGCCAGCTTGAGGAAGTCGCGGCGTGCAGTCATGCAAGTCTCCGAGAAGGGTCTTATTTGTCAGTCGTCATACAACGATGCCGGATGATAGATCGACTGTCGCGCGGTGGTCCAGAGCCACAGAGGAAAACCGCGCGGAAATAAGGGAATAACCTAGGTCGGCGGGTTTCTCGGGACACGCCGGTCATCCTGTCATACGATGATTCGCCGCACAAAAAAAGCCGAGGGGTTTGCCCTTGGCTTTTCCGGACGGCTGTCGCGGGCGCGCCAGATCAGCGCTGGCGGGCCTTCTGCGCGTACTGCCAGCCCATCTCCGCCATGGGACGCGCACGCTTGCCGGCGTCGATGGCCTGTGCCGACGAGGCGGTGCCATCCACGGCGCGCTTCATGATGCCCTGCAGGATGCCGGCGATCCGGAACATGCTGAAGGCCAGATAGAAATTCCAGTCGCCCGTGATCGGGCGGCCGGTGCGCTGTTCGTACAGGCGCCGGTAGCTGGCCTCGTCGGGAATGCCCAACTGCGCATAGTCGAGCCCGGCGATGCCGCGGAACTGGCCGGGAGCGATGTGCCAGCTCATGCAGTGGTAGCCGAAGTCGGCCATCGGGTGGCCCAGCGTGGACAGCTCCCAGTCCAGGACGGCCAGCACGCGCGGCTCGGTGGGGTGGAACATCAGGTTGTCCAGCCGGTAGTCGCCGTGGACGATCGACGTGAGGTCCGCCGCTTCCTCCGGGATATGCCGGGGCAGCCATTCGATCAGCGAGTCCATCGCCTCGATCGTTTCCGTCTCCGACAACTTGTACTGCTTGGTCCAGCGCTCGATCTGGCGGGCGAAGTAGTTGCCCGGCTTGCCGTAATCGCCCAGGCCGATGGCCTGGTAGTCGACGCTGTGCAGGGCCGCGATCACGCGGTTCATCTCGTCGTAGATGGCGCCGCGCTCGGCCGGCGTCATGCCGGGCAGCGACTGGTCCCACAGCACGCGGCCGCTGACGAACTCCATGATGTAGAAGGCGCGGCCGATCACGCTCTCGTCCTCGCACAGCGCGTACATGCGCGCCACGGGAACGTCGGTCTTCGCCAGGGCGGCCATCACCCGGTACTCCCGTTCGATGGCATGGGCAGACGGCAGCAGTTTCGCTTTCGGTCCCGGCTTGGCGCGCATCACGTAGGTCTGGCCCGGCGTGATCAGCTTGAAGGTGGGATTGGACTGGCCGCCCTTGAACTGCTCGATGGTCAGCGGGCCGGCGAAGCCTTCGACATGCTCGCGCATCCAGGCTTCGAGCGCGGCGGTGTCGAAGCGCTGCTGCTCCGCCACCGGGCGCGTGCCCTCGAAATGTGAAACGTTGCTCATGCTGTCTCCGTCTGTTTTTTCGTTGTCTGTCTATTGGTCGCGCGGTGCCGCGGCGCCGCGCTAGCGATAGCTGGGCTTGCGCTTCTCCAGGAAGGCGCTGATGCCTTCGCCGCCATCGCGGTGGTGCAGGGCGGCCACGAAGTTGTCGCGCTCGCGGGCGAGATGCTCGGTCAGCGACGCCGTGGCGGCATGGTTGATCAGGCCCTTGATGCGGCCCATCGCATGGGAGGACTGTGCTGCCAACGATTCGGCCAGGCGCAGCGCTTCGTCCAGCGCCTGTCCCGGCGGCACCACGCGGTTGACCAGGCCGAACTGCGCGAGGCGCGCCGGGTCCACGGCCTTGCCCTCGATCATCAGTTCGGAAGCGAGGGCCCGGGGCAGGGCGCGTGCCAGTTCGTAGGAGCCGCCGCCGTCCGGCGTCAGCCCCACCTTCACATAGGCCATCACGAACTTGGCGTCGGCCGCGGCCACCACGAAGTCGCAGGCGAGCACCAGCGAGAACCCCGCGCCCGCCGCCGGTCCCTCCACCGCCGCGATGATCGGCTTGGGAAAGGCGTGCAGCGTCTCGATCCAGTGGTTCAGCGTCTCGATGCTCTGCGCCTGCACCTCGGCGGGTTTGGCGCGGTTGCCCAGCAGCCGGTTCAGGTTGCCGCCGGCGCAGAACACGCGGTCCGCGCCGGTGATGATGACGGAGCGGATGCCGTCATCGGTGGCCGCGTTGTTCAGCGCTTCCAGCGAGGCCGCGTAGATGTCCGGGTGCAGCGCGTTGCGCGCCTCCGGATTCGAGATGGTCAGTACCAGCGTCGCATCGACGCGTTCGGACAACAGCTGTGCGGTCATGGCGGCCTCGTTGGAGCGCGGTGGAACGTGAAAGGAGGAGGGAAGCTTCAGCTTTCTTCGGCCAGCAGCGACATGCCGAGGCTGGCGCGGCGCCACAGCCACGGGCTCGGGCGGTAGCGCATGTCGCCGGACAGGCGTTCCAGGTTGCGCAGTACCTCGAGGACCAGTTGCGGGCCGATGGCATCGCCCAGCGCCAGCGGTCCCTTGGGATAGCCCAGGCCCAGATTGACGGCAAGGTCGATGTCCGACGGCGTGGCGATGCGCTGCTGCGCGATATCGCTGGCGATATTGACGATGCAGGACACGATCCGTTGCGCGACAAAGCCGGCGGAATCGCGGATCACGGTGACAGGCACGCCGTCGCCGGCGAACAGGCCGTGCGCGGCGTCGCGCATTTCCGGGGTGGTGGCGGGGGTGGTCATCAGCGTGCGGCGCTTGGTGGCTTCGAACGGCAGCAGCGTATCGATGGCGACCACGCGGCTCGCGTCCAGCCCCTGCTGCACGGCGCAGGTGGTGGCATCCAGCCCCAGCGGCGTCACCACGATCAGCGCCTGGGCCGAAGGGGTATTGCCGCCTTCGGGCGTGACACCCAGCGCGGCCAGCAGCTTGAGCACCATGGCGTGGCCTCGCTCGTGGGCGGGGCTGACCCAGACGCTTGCCGGGCGCGCCGCCGGCACGGTGGCCGCGGCGGGCAACTGCTTCTGGCCATCGGCGTAGCGGTAGAAGCCGGCGCCGGCCTTGCGCCCGATCAGGCCGCCCACCGAGCGGATCGCCGTGATCGGCGACGGACGGTAGCGCGGTTCCTGGTAGAACTGGTTGTAGATGGACTCCATCACCGGGTGCGACACATCCAGGCCGGTCAGGTCCATCAGCTCGAACGGACCCATGCGGAAGCCCGCCTGTTCGCGCATGATGGCGTCGATGTCGGCGAACTCGGCCACGCCTTCCTGGGCGACCTTCAGGCCCTCGATGTTCATGCCGCGGCCGGCGTGGTTGACGATAAAGCCCGGCATGTCCTTGCAGCGCACCGGCGTATGGCCCATGCGGCGCGACAGCGCCATCAGCGCATCGCCCACCGCCGGGTCGCCCGACAGGCCGTCGATGACCTCGACCACCTTCATCAGCGGCACCGGGTTGAAGAAATGGTAGCCGGCGATGCGGCCCGGATGCTTCGATCCCACGGCGATGGCCGTGATGGACAGCGAAGACGTGTTCGACGCGATGATCGCCTCCGGCCGCACGATGGCCTCGAGCTTGGCGATCAGTTCGCGCTTGACGTCCAGCCGCTCGACGATGGCTTCGAGCACCATGTCGGCCGCCTTCAGGTCTTCCAGCGCACTGCACGGCACCACGCGGGCGAGCGCCGCCTTGGCGTCGTCCTGGCTCATCTTGCCCTTGTCGGCGAGCTTGGCGAAAGTGTCCTGCAGGTACTGGCGCGCGGCGTCGACGGCCTGCGGATTGGCATCGTAGAGGCTGACGGTCAGACCGGCCTGCGCGGCGATCTGCGCGATGCCGCGGCCCATGGCGCCGGTGCCGACGATGCCCAGGGTGTTGATGGTCTGAACCGGGGAGGACGGGGAGGTCGATGTGCTCATAGTGCTTCCAAAAAGTTGTGGTTAAATTAGCACGCTCGTACGCTTCTTGCATCAACTGCGTGACCGGCGCCGTGCAAGCTGCGTGCGCTGATCGGCCAGCAGGTGCCGGGAGAGGTGTCCCGGGACACCGGGAAGGCGCACAATCGACTGCCTCATCAAACTACACAACGGAGCGAGACAATATGCTGAAACTCTGCGGCTTTGCCGCCAGCAACTACTACAACAAGGCCAAGCTGGCCCTGCTGGAAAAGAATGTACCGTTCGAGGAAGTGCTGGCCTGGATCGGCGAGACCGACCTGGAGGCCTCGCCGCTCGGCAAGGTGCCGTATCTGTTGACCGATGAGGGCGCGCTGTGCGAGTCGCAGGTGATCGCCGAGTACATCGAGTCCAAATACCCGCAGAATCCGCTGATCCCGGCCGATCCGCTCGCCGCCGGCAAGGTGCGCGAACTCGTGACCTTTCTCGAACTGTACCTGGAGCTGACCGCGCGCGAGCTGTATGCGGAAGCGTTTTTCGGCGGCAAGGTGAGCGATGGCGTCAAGGAGCGGCAGCACAAGCTGCTGACGCGCTATATCCCGGCGTTCGCGAAGCTGGCGAAGTTCTCGCCGTATATCGGCGGGGACAGCTTCACGCTGGCGGACTGCTCGGCGGTGGTCCACCTGCCGCTGGTGTCCTCGTGCACCAAGATCATCTACGGCGCGGACATGCTGGCGGACCTGCCGGTCAAGGACTATCTGAAGCGGATGGCCGAGCGCCCGACGGTGCAGAAGGTCAACGCCGACCGCAAGGCCAATACCGAAGTGATGCTGAGCCGGCGCAAGTAAGCCGGCCCGCGGCGGGCTGGCCCGCCGCGCGCTTCAGATGCGCTTCAGGCGCTCCAGCGCGAGCGCCAGCGTGTCCTCCTTCTTCGCGAAGCAGAACCGCACCACCCCCGATTCCTTCGGCTGCGAGTAGAAGGCCGATACCGGAATCGCCGCCACGCCAATTTCCCGCGTGAGCCACATCGAGAAGTCCGCCTCGCTCATGTCCGAGATGGCCGAATAGTCGACGCACTGGAAATAGGTGCCGTCCGAGGGCAGCAGCTTGAAGCGCGTGGTGGCCAGCCCGGTGCGGAAGAAATCCCGCTTGGCCTGGTAATAGGCCGGCAGCTCGAGATAGGGAGCGGGGTCGGCCATGTAGGTGGCGAGCCCGTGCTGCACCGGCGTATTGACCGTGAACACATTGAACTGGTGGACCTTGCGGAATTCCGCGGTCAGCGCCGCGGGTGCGGCCACGTAACCCACCTTCCACCCCGTCACGTGATAGGTCTTGCCGAAGCTGGACACCACGAAACTGCGGCGCGCGAGCTCGGGATGGCGCGACACCGACTGGTGCTGCTGGCCATCGTAGACCATGTGTTCGTAGACCTCGTCCGACAGCAGCAGGATGTCGGTGCCCGTCACCAGCGCGGCCAGCTGCTGCATGTCGTCGGCGCGCCAGATCGTGCCGGTGGGGTTGTGCGGCGTGTTGATCAGGATCATGCGCGTACGGGGCGTGACCGCGGCGGCGAGCCGGTCGAACGGAATGCGGAAGTCCGGCGCCTCCAGCGTGACCGGCACGGCCTTGCCGCCGGCCAGCTCGATCGCGGGCAGGTAGCTGTCGTAGCAGGGCTCCAGCACGATGACCTCGTCGCCGGGATGCACCGCGCACAGAATGGCCGTGAGAATGCCCTGGGTGGCGCCCGCGGTCACGGTGATCTCGCTGTCCCAGTCGTAGTCGTGCCCGTACAGCGCGGCGATCTTGCCGGCGATGGCCTGGCGCAGGCGCGGCACGCCGGCCATCGGCGGATACTGGTTCAGGCCTGCCCGCATGGCTTCGGTCACGGCATCGACGATGCGCGGATCGCAGTCGAAATCCGGAAAGCCCTGGCCCAGGTTCACCGCGTTCTTCTCGGCGGCCAGCGCCGACATCACGGTGAAGATGGTGGTGCCGACCTTGGGCAGGCGGGACAGCGGGGGCGTCAGCGGGGGCAGGGTGGAGTCGGCGGACATGTCGGACGGTTGGGATTGACGGGATTCGGAAGCCGCGGGCTGTCCGCGGCAGGGCGATTCTAACGCGCCGCGGACTGCGCCTCGTAGGCGGCGAGCCAGGGCGCGAAGGCCGGCGGCGCCAGCACTTCCACGCCGCTGGAGCGGCGCAGGCGGCCGCGCAGCTTGAGCACCGCCCGGTCCTTGGAGACCAGGCAGGCGGCCTGCGCGAAATGGGCCAGCTCGATGAACTTCTGGTCGTCCGTGTCCCGGCAGCGGGGCAGGCGGATGGCGTCGAACTCGGCCGGGGAAGGCGGCTCGATGCGCGCGGTCAGGCCGTCGACGGTGTCGAGCGCGGTGTCGATATCCACGGCGAAGCGGGCGAACTGCGGATAGGCCAGCACGCGGCGCAACTCCTCCCGGCAGTCCGCGCGGATCAGCGCGGCGATGGCGCCCGACTCCAGCGCGGCGCGGATCGGCTGCACGTGCGGATCCTGGAACACCAGCAGGTCGATCCAGATATTGGAGTCCAGCACCACGCGCGGCGCATCGCCTCTCGCCGTACCGATGCGGAGCAACGGCGCGCGCGCGGCCCCCCTGGATGCGGGCGGAAAGAGGGCCGGTGGCGCGGCGGGATCGAGGGGCATTCCAGTTGGCATTCGCTACAATCGTGGCTTTGGTTTCGCGCAATTCTGCCATGCTCATCGTTTTGTCCCCCGCCAAGTCGCTCGACTACGAGACTCCGGCGCGTGTAAAGACCCATACGCTGCCGCGTTTCATCGACCGCTCGGCGGTGCTGATCGAGCGGCTGCGCAAGCTGGCGCCGCAGGATATCGGCGCGCTGATGGACATCTCGGACAAGCTCGCGGTGCTCAACGCCACCCGCTACGCGGACTGGTCGCCGGAGTTCACGGCGGCCAACAGCAAGCAGGCGGCGCTCGCTTTCAACGGCGACGTCTACGACGGCTTCGACGCGCCCAGCCTGCCCGCCGCCGACCTGACCTTCGCCCAAAAGCACGTGCGCATCCTGTCGGGACTCTATGGCGTGCTGCGCCCGCTGGACTGGATGCAACCCTACCGGTTGGAGATGGGCACCCGGCTCGATACCGAGCATGGCCGCGACCTGTACGCGTTCTGGGGCGACGACGTGACGCGCCTGCTCAACGAGGACATGGCCGCGCTGAAGGCCGAGGGGCCGGCGACACTGGTCAACCTTGCCTCGGAGGAGTACTTCAAGGTGGTGCGCCCGAAAATCCTGGCCGCGCGCGTGATCACGCCGGTGTTCGAGGACTGGAAGGGCGGCCGCTACAAGATCATTTCGTTCCACGCCAAGCGCGCCCGCGGCACGATGGCGCGCTACGCCGTGACCCACCGCATCACCGACGCCGGCAAGCTCAAGCGCTTCCGGGAAGACGGTTATGCCTACGACGCGGCCGCCTCGGACCCGACCCGCTGGGTCTTCCGCCGCCGCCTGGAAGACTGATGCCACTGGCCGCCGCGCGGCCCCCTACCCAAGCACGCCGATGACCGCCTCCGCCCTTCATATCTCCAGCCAGTTCGATTCCGGCGCCATCGAAGTCGAGGCGCTGGACCGCGCCGACGATATCCGCCTGCGCATCCGCGCCGATTCCCACGCCGACTTCCGGCAGTGGTTCCACTTCCGCCTGCAGGGCGCGGCGGGCCTGGCGTGCCGCCTGCAATTCCTCAACGCCGGCGACTGCACCTATCCCGACGGCTGGCGGGACTACCAGGCCGTGGCGTCCTACGACCGCGCGCATTGGTTCCGCGTGTCGACGACCTTCGATGGCCGCGTGATGACGGTCGATTTCACGCCGGAGCACGACAGCGTCTGGTTCGCCTACTTCGAGCCCTATCCGGACGAGCGCCACCTGTCGCTGCTGGCCACGTGCCAGCGCTCGCCGCTGGCGCGGCTGTCGCATCTGGGCAGCACGGTCGAGGGCCGGGACATGACCCTCGTGACGGTGGGCGAGGGCGGTGCTGGCAAGAAGACGATCTGGATGATCGCGCGCCAGCATCCGGGCGAGACCATGGCCGAGTGGTTCTGCGAGGGCGTGCTGCAGCGGCTGACGGGCACGGGGATGTGGGCCGGCGATCCGGTCGCGCACCGCCTGCTGGAGCGCGCGGTGTTCCATATCGTGCCGAACATGAACCCGGACGGCTCGGCGCGCGGCAATCTGCGCACCAACGCGGCCGGCGCCAACCTGAACCGGGAATGGATGGAGCCCAGCGAGCGGACCAGCCCCGAGGTCTTTCACGTCCGGCGGGCCATCGAAGCGACGGGCTGCGACATGTTCTTCGATATCCATGGCGACGAAGGGCTGCCCTACAACTTCGTCGCCGGCAGCGAGATGCTGCCCGGCTTCACCGAAGCGCAGCGCGTGGCGCAGCAGCGCTTCGTCGAAGCGTTCAAGCGCGCCACGCCGGACTTCCAGGACGTGCATGGCTATGCCGCGAGCAAGTACAACGCGGATGCGCTCAAGCTCGCCTCCAAGTACATCGGTAACGCCTTTGGCTGCCTGTCGCTGACGCTGGAGATGCCGTTCAAGGACAATGCCGACCTGCCGCAGCCCGCGGTCGGCTGGAACGGCCAGCGCAGCGCGCTGCTGGGCGCGGCCATGCTGCAAGCCATCCTCGCCCAGCTCGACTGAGGCGGGCGCGGGCACGCCGGTCGCGGCGCGGCCGGCCTAGCGGGTCTTCTTCTTGGTGGAGGTGCTGGCCTTGCCGCTGCCGGACTTGGTCGACTTGGCGCCCGATTTCGATGCCGTCGACTTCGTGCTCTTGGCCGACGACTTGCTCGTCGCCTTCGCGCCCTTGCGGCTCTTGCCGGTGGCACGCTGCTGGGGCAGCGGCACGGCCGGCGCGGCGGCGGGTTCGGCGATCACCGCGCCGCTGGCGTCCAGCAGCTCGTAGGCGAGCATCATGCCGTCGTCATAGCCGCAGCGCACCTTCACCGCTTCCCAGTTGCCCTCGCCCTTGCGCTTGTGCGCGGCGGCGGGGAACGTCACCACCGAATTGACCGGCACGGCCTGCTTGACCTGCGAGAAGCGGCCATCCCAACGCTCGACCGTGGCCTGGCCGGCGCCAAGCGCGCCGGTGGGAATGCGCAGCGCGTCGTAGGTGGCCGAGCGCGGCACCACCCAGCTCGCATGCGCGGCGCAGTCGGCGATGTCGGCGGTCGTGTTCTCGCTGCGCATCAGCTGCTCGCGCATGCGGGCGCGATATTCGGACAGGCTCACCTTGCCGCGCGGAGGCAGGGTGACGGTATTGGTGGGCGGGGTTTGGGAAACCGCGGGAAGGGCGGGAGCCGGCGTGGTGGTGGCGGGCTGCGCGGGAGTCGGTGTCGGGACCGCGGCGGGCGTGGCGGACGGTGCGGCGGCGCCGCTGTCGTCGGCCGGAAGATTCGCGCAGGCCGACAGGGCGATCGCTCCTGCGACGGCGGAGGCCAGTGCGCAGAACCGGCTGCCGATCAGGTCTGAAATTCGTCGGATCACGGGATCGTCGTGCCTCGAGGGCAGGATGGGTGGCAAAAGATTGCCATGATAGAGGAAAGCCGGCGCGCAAAGTTCCTGGAGGCGGGCGCCTCAGGGTCTGCACGGATGTCGCGCGGCGATGAATCGACGCGGTGTGAGGGATACGGGGCCCGGTCCGGAAAGGTCCGGCCCGTGGCACGCGGCGCGGTGGGCGGGGCCACCACGCCGCGGTCGAGCAGACGACGCGCGCGGGCGCGCGCGACCTAGCGCACCGACCGCACGAAGCGATCGAGATCGTCCAGCAGGGCGTTCAGGTTCGCCTTCAGGCGAGAGAAGCCGGCGTTGTGGGCCAGGCCTGCCTCGTCCATGTACAGCTTGCGGTTGATCTCCAGCTGCAGGCTGTGGCGGCCGGCCTGCGGCTGGCCGACCACGCGCACGATCTCCACGCCCTTGTACGGATGATTGCGCCACACGTCGTAGCCCATCTCCTTGAGCACGCCTTCGACCCGGTCGGTGAAGCGCGTGTCGCAGGTCGTGCCGTCGCGGTCGCCGACCACGAAGTCGGGATGCTGCAGGCCGGGATGCTCGGTCGCGTACTGCGCGGCCTCGCTCGGCATCGAATGGCAGTTGATGTGCCATGCGCTGCCATGCGCCGCCTGGGCGCGCTCGGCCAGCTTCTGCAGCTGGGCGTAGTAGGGCAGGTAGCAGCGCTCGATGCGGGCCTGCACTTCGGCCACGCTCAGCTTGCGGTCGTAGATCGGCTCGCCGGTATCGAGCACGCGCCAGACCAACCCCTTGCCCAGGCGCGTCTTGGACGTTTCCTGCTGCGGACCCGGCCACGGCGCGTCGAGCAACGCCTGGTCGATCTCCTCGATGCCGCGGTTGGCATCGAGATAGCTGCGCGGGAAATTCGCGCACAACAGCGCGATGCCCTTTGCAGGCGCGTCGGCATACAGCTCGTCGACGAAGGTGTCTTCGGCCTGCCGCAGCAGGTTCAGCGGCAGCCCCGCGGCCGGCCGGAAGTCGGCCGGGTAGCGGGTGGCGCTATGGGGAGAGTCGAGAAAGAGCGGGCTGCCCGCCCCTTCCGGCAGGTGCAGGAAGTAGGGGCTTTCCGCGGTCTTTCGGTCTGCTTCGGTCATGGTACGGCGTTGGTTAGTCCAGGGAGATCTTGGCGGCGGCGGCGATGCGCTTGTTCTTCGCCACTTCGGCCTTGATCTGGTTGGCGAACTGCGCCGGCGTATTGCCGACCGGCGTGGCGCCCAGCTTTTCGAAACGCGCCTTGACGTCCGGCTGCGCAAGCACCTTGACGGTGGCGTCGTGCAGCTTGGTCTGGATGTCGGCGGGCAGGTTGGCCGGCGCGATCAGGCCGAACCACGAGGCATCGTTGACTTCGCCCAGGCCCAGCTCGGCGAAGGTCGGCACGTTCGGCAGCGCGGCCACGCGCTTGGGCGCCGCAACGGCCAGCGCCCGCAGCTTGCCGCCTTCGATGAACGGCAGCGACGACGGCAGGTTGTCGAACAGGATCTGGACCTGGTTGGCGAGCGTGTCGTTCAGCGCCGGGCCCACGCCCTTGTACGGGACGTGCAGCAGTTCGGTCTTGCTGCTCATCTTGAACAGCTCGCCCATCATGTGCGACACGCTGCCGTTGCCCGCCGAGCCATAGGCCAGCTTGTTCGGCTGCGATTGCGCCAGTGCGATGAAGGCCTTCATGTCGTTGGCCTTGACCGACGGATTGACGCTCATCACGTTGGGCACCGAAGCCAGGTTCGTGATGGTGGTGAAGTCCTTGGTGGCGTCGTACTGCAGGCGCGGATACACGGCCGGGTTGATGCCGTGCGTCGAGGCGGTGGCCACGCCGATGGTGTAGCCGTCCGGGGCGGCCTTGGCCAGGAAGCCGGTGCCGATGCTGCCGCCGGCGCCGCCACGGTTATCCACCACCACGGCCTGGCCCAGCTGCTGGCCGAGCTTGTCCGCCACGATGCGCGCCACGATGTCGGTGGTGCCGCCGGCGGGGAAGGGCACGACGAGCGTGATCGGCTTGGTCGGGTACGCGCCTTGCGCGGCGGCCTGGAACGACAGGCCCGCGGCCAGGGTGGCGGTACCGGCGGCGATTAGGCGAAGCATGTTGCGGCGTTGCATGGTGGTTCCTGAGTATTGGATACGGCTGGGGACAATGGAACTGGCCTGGCGGCCAGGGCCGGAAAAAGGACCGGCAAAAAGGGGGAAAGAGCGGCAACGGAGAAATAACAGCGCTTCCGCGATTCTGCTCAATCGTGCAGCCGGATAGCAAACGAAATAAAATCCCGGGGTCATTCCAATTGGTCGTGAACCCGGAGTCATCTATGCGACGCCTATGTCCGTCGCTGACGGAACTGCAGGCCTTCGAGGCCGCCGCCCGTCATAACAGTTTTACGCTGGCCGCCCGCGAGCTTCACGTGACCCAGGGCGCCGTCAGCAAACAGGTGCGCAGCCTGGAGGCATTCCTTGGCGTGGACCTGTTCGAACGCGTGCGCCAGCGCCTGATGCTGACCGACGCGGGCCTGCGCTACCTGGAGCGCATCCGTCCCAGCCTGAACGAGATCGAGGCCGCGACGGTCGAGCTGATCTCCACCCAGGGCCGGGGCGGCACCTTGCATATCGCCAGCCTGCCCACGCTCGGGGCCAAATGGCTGATTCCGCGGCTGCCCCAGTTCTTCCAGCGGCATCCGGAAGTCACGCTGGAATTCGTGCCCCACGCGCAGAGCTACGACTTCTCGGAACCGGACCTCGATGCCGCCATCCGCTTCGGCGACGGCGTCTGGCCCGGCAGTCTCGCGGACTACATGACGGGCCGCGAAGTGCTGCCGGTGTGCCGGCCCGGGCTGCTGGGCGCGGAACCGGGCGGCATGGCGAAGGACCCCGCCGACCTGCTGCGCTATCCGCTGCTGCATCACACCACCGTGCCCGAGGCCTGGTCCGACTGGCTCGGCCAGCTCGGCGTGTCCACGCGCGAGGCGTGGAGCGGCGCCCGCTTCGACCAGTTCTCGCTGCTGACGCAGGCGGCGGTCTCGGGCCTGGGCATCGCCCTGATTCCGCGCTGCCTGATCGAGGAGGAGTTGACCACTGGCGCGCTGGTCGTCGCCCACCCCGCCCGTGTGCTCAGCCGCAAGGGCTACTACCTGTGCTACCCGGAGCAAAAGCAGCACCTGCCAGCGCTGCAGACATTCCGGGCCTGGGTCATGGAGGGTGTGGACGTAGTGGTGTGAGGCCCGCGGCAGGTTCGGCTCAGCCGGTGGTCCCATCGACCGGATCGACATGGCCCGGGGCGCGGTTCAGCAGCAGCGTCCGCCGATCGGCGCTCAACGACAGGTAGCGCTCGTAGTGGCGCAGGATGTCCGCGATGATCTCCTCGCTGCGCAGGTACTGGATGTCGTAGCCCTCGCGCCCGTCCTCGAAGAACGTGATGGGCTCGTACACGTGGGAGCGGCGCTCGCTCGGTTCAGCGGCCTCGCGCACGAGGAAGGCCGGCAGGGTCCGCCGTACCGGCTTGGCGCCATAGACAAAATCGCGCAGACCCTCGACCGGAATGGTCAGGCGCACGCCGCCATCGCCGTCTTCGTCGTGGTGCACGGCTGACGTCACGCCGCGGTGGCGCAGTTCTTCGCTGACATCGCGCAGGGCGGGGAGGACCGTTTCGCGCAGGAACCGACGCACGTCGCGCTCGTCCGGTTCATGCACGATCTGCGCGAGCCGCTTCCGCCAGTGCTGGCCGCTCCAGAAACTGGTGGCCGGGGCCAGTTCCTGCGAGTAGTGCGCCCGGTCCGCCAGCAGGCCGCGCCACAGGCCGTAGCACAGCGCCAGCATGATCAGCGCGACCGGCAGCGCTGCAACTAGCGTCATGGCCTGCAGGGCCTTGAGGCCGCCGGCCACCATCAGCACGGCCGCGGTCACGCCCAGCACCGCCGCCCAGAACAGCCGCTGCCATGCCGGGGACTGCGTGGCCCCGCGCGAGGCGATGGTGTCGATCACGAAGGCGCCCGAATCCGCCGAGGTCACGAAGAAGATCGATATCAGGGCGATGGTCAGCCACGACAGGGCGCCAGTCAGCGGCAGGTAGTCGAAGAAGCGGAACAGCAGCGCATCGACGTTGGTGGCCGACTGCGCCAGCGCGCCGGCCGCGACATGGGTGTCGAGCCAGATCGCACTGTTGCCGAACACCGTCATCCACAGCAGATTGAAGGCGGTCGGCACGAGCAGCACGCCGACGACGAACTGGCGGATCGTGCGCCCGCGCGAGATCCGCGCGATGAACATGCCGACAAAGGGCGACCAGGAAATCCACCATGCCCAGTACAGGATGGTCCAGCCGCCGAACCAGCCTGGCTCGCGGGTAGGTTCGTAGGCGTAGGTGCGGAACGAGAGATCGATCAGGCCCGACAGATAGTTGCCGATATTGTTGCTGAGTGCTTCGAACAGGAACAACGTCGGACCGCTGGCAACGACGAACGCGAGCAGCACGAACGCCAGCACCAGATTGGTCTCGCTGAGCCGGCGCACGCCTTTGTCCAGGCCCGTGGCCGCCGAGATGCCGGCCAGCGAGATCACCACGGCGATCAGGCCGACGCGGAACACCGAGGAGGACGTGTCCCAGCCCGCCACGTCGCCCAAGCCGGCGCTCAGTTGCAGCACTCCGTAGCCCAGCGTGGTCGCAATGCCGGCGATGGTGCCGACCACGGCGAACGTATCGACCGCATGGCCCAGCACGCCGTCGATCCGCCCGCGCAGGATCGGATAGAGCCCGGAGCGCAACGTCAGCGGCAGGTTGTAGCGGAAGCCGAAGTAGGCCAGCACCAGCCCCATCACGCCGTAGACGGCCCAGGCATGGAAGCCCCAATGGAAGAAGGTCATCTGCATGGCCTCCCGCGCGGCGGCGGGCGTGCCCGGGTCGGCCAGCGGCGGGTTCAGGAAGTGTTGCATCGGCTCGCCCACGCCGAAGTACATCAGCCCGATACCCATGCCGGCGGCGAACAGCATGGCGGTCCACGACAGAAAGCTGAATTCCGGTTTCGCGTCGTCGGGCCCGAGCTTGATGTCGCCGTAGCGGCTCGATGCGATCAGCACCAGGAAAACGAGGAACAGAGTGACCGCCAGGGTGTAGAACCAGTCGAAGTGGCTGGTGACCCAGGCCTGCGCGCCGGAGAAGAAGGCATCGGCGCGTTGCGGCAGGAATGTGCACAGCGCCAGCAGCGCGCCCACCAGGAGCAGGGCGGGCACGACGACCTGCATGTCGAAGGTCGTGCGGGACGGGGCGGAAGGCGGGGTGGCGGGGGAATCGGGAGGCGGGGGCGCGGCGGCAGCGGAGTCTGCGGCGCGGGAATCAGTACGCGCGGGATTGGCGGTGTTGCGTGGGTGGTCTGGCATGATCGGAATCCTCATGTTGGCCAGCCCGGCCAGGCCGAGCGACATTGCCGCGCCGGCGCGCAATGGCGCCGACCGCGGCAATACGAAGCGGCATTATCCCACCCGACTCCGCATCGGCCCGCCCGCTATCCCGATTCGCAACGTCGAAAGACGCGGCACACCTATTTCGACAGCACCTTCATCGTCTGCTCCAGCCCCGCGATGGTCACCGGATACATCCGCGACTTCATGATCTGGTTGATCACGGTGATCGATTGCCGGTACTGCCACAGGCCCTCCGGCTCGGGGTTCAGCCAGACGAACTTCGGAAACTGCTCGATCAGCCGGTTCAGCCAGACCGCGCCGGCTTCCGGATTGTTGTATTCAACCGAGCCGCCCGGCTGCAGGATTTCGTAGGGACTCATCGTGGCATCGCCGACGAAGATCACCTTGTAGTCGGGCGTGTACTTGTGGATCAGGTCCCAGGTGGCAATCTTCTCGGCGTGGCGGCGGCGGTTGTTTTTCCACACGTAGTCGTAGACGCAGTTGTGGAAGTAGTAGTACTCCAGGTGCTTGAACTCGGTCTTGGTCGCCGAGAACAGTTCCTCCACGCGCTTGATGTGGTCGTCCATCGAGCCGCCCACATCCATCAGCATCAGCACCTTGACCTTGTTATGGCGCTCGGGCCGCAGCTTGATGTCGAGCAGACCGGCATTGGCCGCGGTGGAGTGAATGGTGTCGTCCAGGTCCAGTTCGGTGTCCGCACCCTCCCGCGCGAAACGGCGCAGCCGGCGCAGCGCCACCTTGATATTGCGCGTGCCCAGTTCGACCTGGTCGTCGTAGTCCTTGTAGGCCCGCGTCTCCCACACCTTGATCGCGGTGCGGTTGCCCTTGGACGGGCCGCCGATGCGGATGCCCTCGGGGTTGTAGCCGCCATGGCCGAAGGGCGAGGTGCCGCCCGTGCCGATCCACTTGTTGCCTCCCTCGTGCTTTTCCTTCTGCTCCTCCAGCAGCTGCTTGAGTCGCTCCATCAGCTTGTCGAGCCCGCCCATGGCCTCGATCTTGGCCTTTTCCTCGGCGGACAGCTCGCGCTCGAGCGTCTTCTGCAGCCAGTCCAGCGGGATATCGGACTTCCAGTCGACCAGGTTTTCCACGCCCTTGAAATACGCGGCGAAGGTCTGGTCGAACTTGTCGAAGTGCTTCTCGTCCTTGACCAGCGTCATGCGCGACAGGTAGTAGAACTCGTCGATCGACGGCGAGATGACCTGTGCCTTCAGCGCTTCCAGCATGGTCAGGTATTCCTTGACCGAGACCGGCAGCTTGGCGTGGCGCAGCGAGAAAAAGAAATCGATCAGCATGGTCCGTTCTCAGGGAAGCTGGGAGAGGGCGCGGCGGGCCGACCCTAGCGCGGCGTTTCCAGCCGGTGGTGCAGGTGACGCTTCACGGCCAGCCACTCGCACGCGATGATGGAGAACACCACGGTGTCGCGCAGCGTGCCGTCCGGCATCACCTGATGGCTGCGCAGCACGCCATCCTGCTTGGCGCCCAGGCGGGCGATGGCGGCGCGGCTCTGGTGGTTCATCCAGTGCGTGCGGAATTCCACCGCGATGCACCGCAGCTGCTCGAAGGCGTGGGCGAGCAGCAGCAGCTTGCACTCGGTGTTCACGGCCGAGCGCTGCGCGCTGGCCGCATACCACGTATGCCCGATCTCCAGCCGGCGATGGGTCTCGTCGACATTGAACATGCGCGTGGCGCCCACCACCGGGCCGGCCACGCCATCGCGCACGCGCCGCACCACGAACGGCATGGCACCCAGGCGGTCGCGCTGGTCCAGGGCCGTCTCGATCCAGGCTCGGGTCTGGTCGGGGGACGGGACGGACGTGTACCACAGCTTCCACAGCTCGCCGTCGGCCGCCGCGGCGCGCAACTCGTCTTCATGCGCGGCGGTCAGCGGCTCCAGCATCGCGTGCCGGCCTTCCAGCACGACGGGTTCGATCAGGCGGGTCATGCAATGGCTCCGGGTCGGGGTCCGATCAGCGGTTGGCGCGGTTCATGAAGACCAGGCGCTCGAACAGATGCACGTCCTGCTCGTTCTTCAGCAGCGCCCCGTGCAGCGGCGGAATGGCGGCCTTCTTGTCCGGGCTGCGCAGCGCCTCGGCGGGAATGTCCTCGGCCATCAGCAGCTTGAGCCAGTCGATCAGCTCCGACGTCGAGGGCTTCTTCTTCAGGCCGGGCAGGTTGCGCATCTCGTAGAACGACTCCAGCGCCGCGGACACCAGTTCGCGCTTGATGCCCGGGTAGTGCACGTCGACGATGCGCTGCATCGTCTCGGCGTCGGGGAACTTGATGTAGTGGAAGAAGCAGCGGCGCAGGAAGGCGTCGGGCAGCTCCTTCTCGTTGTTCGACGTGATGATGACCAGCGGACGGTGCTTCGCGCGGATCAGCTCCCGGGTCTCGTACACGTAGAACTCCATGCGGTCGATCTCGCGCAGCAGATCGTTCGGGAATTCAATGTCGGCCTTGTCGATCTCGTCGATCAGCAGCACCACCGGCTGATCGGCCTCGAACGCCTGCCACAGCACGCCCTTGACGATGTAGTTGGCGATATCGTGGACGCGGTCGTCGCCCAGTTGCGAATCGCGCAGCCGGGAGACCGCGTCGTACTCGTACAGGCCCTGCTGCGCCTTGGTGGTGGACTTGATGTGCCACTGCAGAAGCGGCATGCCCAGGGCGGCCGCCACTTCCTCGGCCAGCATGGTCTTGCCGGTGCCCGGCTCGCCCTTGATCAGCAGCGGGCGCTGCAGCGTGCGTGCGGCGTTGACGGCCAGCTTCAGGTCGTCGGTGGCGACATACTGGTCGGTGCCCTCGAAACGTGCGGCGGGCGCTGTGGCGTTGGCTTGATTGGACATGGGCAGCCTGGAGGTTTGCGAGTCGGGAATGGGCCAGTATAAAAGAGCTTTTCCGTTCGCGGGCGCGGGAGGCGGTCCGCTGGACTGCCACGTGCCGGCTGCTGTACAATGCGGCGGTTTGACGCGCCCCCACGTCTAGCCTTCCTCCCGGCCGCCCGGTTCCCACTCGGCGCCGTTCCGGAGGCCGGCGATCACGAGAGATGCTTCCTGCAGAGGCCGAAGGCTCCGCCCGGAGACGCGGTGTCTCGCCGTGAGATCCATGTCTGGTTGGATGGGCAGGTCACGCAGCGTTTAATACTTCCAATCAGCTACGAAAATGAAAAAGCTCCTCACGATGGTGGTGCTGGGCGCGACCGCGATGGCCGCCCAGGGCCAGGAAGTCAAGGGCAATGTAGACGCCGCCAAGGGTAAGGTCGCCATGTGTATCGGTTGTCACGGCATCCCCGGCTACCGTGCGTCGTTCCCGGAAGTGTACGAAGTCCCGATGCTGGGTGGCCAATCCGCGAAGTACATCGAAAACGCGCTGAAGGACTACCAGAAGGGCAACCGCAAGCACCCGACCATGCGCAGCATCGCCGCGACCCTGAACGATCAGGACATCGCCGACGTGGCCGCCTACTACGCGCAGCAGAAGTCCGGCACCCCCGACAATAAGCAGAAGTAAGAGGATTCCCTGACATGAAGACGCTCAAGACGCTTTCGTCCGCGCTCGGCGCACTCGTGCTGGGTGCCTCCGCGATGCCGGCCTTCGCCGCCGACATCGCCGCCGGCAAGGCACTGGTCGAGAAGGGCAACTGTGTGGCCTGCCACGGCGCCAACATGAACACGCCGATCACGCCGGACTACCCGAAGCTGGCCGGCCAGCACGCGGACTACCTGTACCACGCGCTGGTCGCGTACCAGATCTCGGGCAACCCCCAGGTCGGCCGCGCCAACGCGATCATGCAGGGGCAGGTCAACGCCAACCCGGGCGTGACGGACAAGAACGGCAAGCCCCGTCCTTTCACCCGTCAGGAACTGAAGGACATGGCCGCCTACATCCATTCGCTGCCTGGCGATCTGGTGATCAAGAAGTAAGCTGGCTGCAGTCCGTCGAAAACGAGAAAGCCGCTTCGTGAGAAGCGGCTTTTTTGTTTGACCGGAAGCGGGGCGCTCGTAGCCCTTTCGATATCGTCGCCGCCTTGTCGCGAACGTACCGCGCTGCTTCGACGTGCTGGGCGTGCGCGAATACGATGCCGTCTTCAGGCAGATTCGGAGGCGGTTGTGCCAACTATTAGCGTGTTCTTTGGTATCTTCGTGAGCATGTACTGGCGCGACCATGATCCGGCCCATTTCCATGCGCGCTATGGCGATCGCGAAGCGATCATCCGAATCGATACGCTGAAGGTCCTGGCCGGCTCCCTGCCACCGCATGCGCTCGCCCTGGTAGTGGAATGGGCATCCATTCACCGGGCGAAGCTCAAGGAAAACTGGCGGCTTTGCCTGCAGCATGCCCACCCTGAACCGATTCCTCCGCTGGAGTGAGACATGATCCCGTGGCACGTAGCCAAACTGAAAGTCTTGCCGGGGCACCGCCTGCAAGTGACCTTTGCCGATGGTCTGCATGGGACGGTCGATATGTCCCACGATGACTTCAGCGGCGTATTTGCGCCGCTGGCGGATGAAGCCTACTTCGCGCTGGCTACGCTTCGTGATGGCGTTGTCGTGTGGCCGAACGGCGCCGACATTGCGTCTGACGCCATCTACCAGGAGGTCGCGGCCGGACAGGCGAACGGGGCGGCGCGGCGCCAAGACAGCGGTCCATCGACCGCAATGTGGCGCTAAGCCCGATCAGTTCCCGCTGCCCTTGGCAATCCGGCGAGCCTTCACCGCGTTGGCCAGCGTCTCCAGCACCTTGGCGGAGTCGTCCCAGCCGATGCAGGCGTCCGTCACCGATTGCCCGTAGGTCAGGTCTTCCACGGGCATGCCCTGCACGTGGTCCTGGCGGCCCGCGACGAGGTGGGATTCGACCATCACGCCGATGATGCGGTCGTCGCCTGCGGCCAGCTGCCGGCCGATGTCCTCGCAGACGCCGATCTGGTTCTCGTGTTTCTTGCTGCTGTTGGCGTGCGAGGCGTCGATCATCAGTTTCGCGGCCAGGCCGGCCTTGGCGATCGCGTCGCAGGCTTCCTGCACGCTGGCCGCGTCGTAGTTGGGCGCCTTGCCGCCGCGCAGGATCAGGTGGCAGTCTTCATTGCCGGAGGTCGAGACGATGGCCGAATGGCCGCCCTTTGTCACCGACAGGAAGTGGTGGGGCTGCGAGGCGGCCTTGATGGCGTCCACCGCGATCTTGACGTTCCCGTCGGTGCCGTTCTTGAATCCCACCGGACACGACAGACCCGAGGCCAGTTCGCGGTGCACCTGCGATTCCGTCGTGCGGGCGCCGATCGCGCCCCAGCTCACCAGGTCGGCGATGTACTGCGGGCTGATCATGTCGAGGTATTCGGTGCCGGCCGGCAGTCCCATTTCGCTGATGTTGAGCAGCAGTTCGCGGGCGGTGCGCAGGCCGTCGTTGATCTTGAAGCTGCCGTCCATATGGGGATCGTTGATCAGCCCCTTCCAGCCCACGGTGGTGCGCGGCTTTTCGAAGTACACGCGCATCACGACTTCCAGTTCATTGGCGAAGCGGTCGCGCTGCACCTTGAGCAGCTTGGCGTACTCGAGCGCGGCGCGGGTGTCGTGGATGGAGCAGGGGCCGATGATGACGATCAGCCTGTCGTCCATGCCGTGCAGGATCCGGTGCATCGCCTGGCGCGCGCCGTAGATCACGTCGGACGCTTTCTCCGAGCAGGAGAATTCGCGAATCAGGTGCGCCGGCGGCAACAATTCCTTCAGTTCGCGAATGCGCAGGTCGTCGGTGTTCTTCAGCATGATGGCTCCAGGGTCTTGTGAGGTCTTGAGTTGTTCGGTTCGGGTATTCGGGTATTCGGGTGTTCGGGTATTCAGGGCACGGCGATAAAAAAAGCCGCCAGGGTCGCTGGCGGCTTTTTTGCAATCTTGGGGGCGCTTACGATCGCCCCTCTCCATCCGCCAGCGGTGTGAGATCGCTAAAAAAGTAAAAGTAAAACTTGGCGGACATGAATCGAGGCGGGTACGAAGTTCGTTGTTGCGCTAGGTGTTCCATGGACAGCAGCAGTGGAATCTGCCGCCGAACCGGGAGAAAACCGGCTTCGCCGACGCGGTGGCGCCTGGCGAAGCCACTTTATAGCGGGTTTTGCCGGCCTTGGCAAGCGCCGGCTTCCCGCATTTGCGACATCAGGCGGTGCCGCCGACCGTCATGTTCTCGATCCGCAGCGTCGGCTGGCCGACGCCCACCGGCACGCTCTGGCCTTCCTTGCCGCACACGCCCACGCCGGAATCCAGGCGCATGTCGTTGCCGATCATGGTGACGTCCTTCAGCGATTCGGGCCCGTTGCCGACCAGCGTCGCGCCCTTGACCGGCGCGGTGATCTTGCCGTCTTCGATCAGATACGCCTCGCTGGCCGAGAACACGAACTTGCCGTTGGTGATATCGACCTGGCCGCCGCCGAAATTGACCGCATAGAGGCCGCGCTTGACGCTGGCAATGATCTCCTGCGGATCGCGGTCGCCGTTGAGCATGTAAGTGTTGGTCATGCGGGGCATCGGCAGCGCGGCGTAGCTCTCGCGGCGCGCATTGCCCGTGACCGGCATCTTCATCAGGCGGGCATTGAGCGTGTCCTGCATATAGCCGCGCAGGATGCCGTCCTCGATCAGCGTGGTGCACTGGGTGGGATTGCCCTCGTCGTCCAGGTTCAGCGAGCCCCGGCGGTCGGCCAGCGTGCCGTCGTCGACCACGGTGACGCCCTTGGCCGCCACGCGCTCGCCCAGCCGGCCGGCGAAGGCCGACGAGCCCTTGCGGTTGAAGTCGCCTTCCAGGCCGTGGCCGATCGCCTCGTGCAGCAGCACGCCGGGCCAGCCCGGGCCGAGCACCACGGTCATCGCGCCGGCCGGGGCGGGGCGCGCCTCGAGGTTGACCAGCGCGGAGGCGACGGCCTCGTCCACATACTGGCGCAGCAGTTCGTCGCTGAAGTAGCCGTAGGCGTAGCGTCCGCCGCCGCCCGAGGTGCCGATCTCCCGGCGGCCGTTCTGCTCGGCGATCACGGTGACGGAGACGCGCACCAGCGGGCGCACGTCGGCGGCCATCACGCCGTCGCTGCGCGCGACGAGCACTACGTCGTATTCGCCAGCCAGTCCCGCCATCACCTGCACGATGCGGGGGTCCTTGGCGCGCGCCATCTTTTCCACGCGCTCGAGCAGGGCCACCTTTTCCGCCGCAGGCATCGATTCGAGCGGGTCGTTGGGCGTGTACAGGTTGCGCCCGGTCTGCGAGGCCATCGCCCCGGCCACCTTGGTGCGGCCGCTGCCGATGCGGCCGATGGTGCGGGTGGCGGCGCCGGCTTCGAGCAGGGCCTCGAGGCTGATGTCGTCGGAATAGGCGAAGGCGGTCTTGTCGCCGGAGACGGCGCGCACGCCGACGCCCTGGTCGATATTGAAGCTGCCCGACTTGACGATGCCTTCCTCGAGGCTCCAGGCCTCGCTGCGGGTGTACTGGAAGTACAGGTCGGCGTAGTCGACCCGATGCGTGAAGATGTCCGCCAGCACGTGCTGCAGCTTCGCTTCATCGAGCCCATAGGGCGTGAGCAGCAGCTGCTGTGCGGTGGCGAGATTGCGAATTCCGAGTTCGCCGGCGTTCATGGAGGTCCTTTGTATCGAATCGGCGGCGCCGTCGCGGGTCAGCGACCGGTGCGGCGACGCCTGGGGTATTGAGGGCACATGCTACAACACACGATGGCGCAGTGCCGGAAGGTTCTGCCTGACATCGGCGAGCCGGGCGGTGTCGAGCACGCCCGCCACCACGCCTTCGCCCTCGGGCAGCACGGCCAGCACCTCGCCCCAGGGATCGACCAGCATGGAATGTCCCCAGGTGCGGCGGCCGTTTTCGTGCTTGCCACCCTGGGCCGCGGCCAGCACATAGCACTGGTTCTCGATGGCGCGGGCGCGCAGCAGGATTTCCCAATGCGCCTGTCCCGTGGTGTAGGTGAAGGCGGCGGGCATCAGAATCAAGCTCGCGCCCTCGGGGCCGCCCAGGTTGCGGTACAGCTCGGGGAAGCGCAGGTCGTAGCAGACCGACATGGCCACCTTGCCGCACGGCGCCTCGAAGGTGACCGGCGTGCGGCCGGCCAGGATGGTGCGCGATTCGTCGTATTGCTCGGTGCCGCGGGTGAAGCCGAACAGATGGATCTTGTCATAGCGCGCCACCCGTTCGCCGCGCGGGTCGAAGGCAAGCGAGGTGTTGTAGACCCGGGCGTCGTCGTCGCACCACATCGGCAGCGTGCCGCCCACCAGCCATATCCGGTGCCGCCGGGCCGTGTCGGCGAGGAAGCGCTGGATCGGCCCGTCGCCGTCGCGCTCGCGGATGGCGACCTTGTCTGACTCCTTCATGCCCATCATGCAGAAGTACTCGGGCAGCAGCACCAGTTCGGCACCATCGCGCGCGGCTTCGTCGATCAGCGCCCCGGCGCGCTCCAGGTTGGCGTCCAGGGAGACCCCGGTCACGGTCTGGATGGCGGCGACGCGGAACTGTCCCGGGGCGGGGCCGGAAGGAGAGGGAGCGGTCATGGCATTCCTCGGTGGCGGAAAGGGGCGGAACGGGGCGGAAAGGGGCGAAGGGGGCAGCGGTCGGGCCGGCGGTCGGGGTGCTATCCCTACTGCACCAGCGATCGCTCGCCCGGTTCGCGGATCCTGGGCTTATTGTCGCCCACTTTGGTGACGCGCGGATTCGCCCAGCCGCCGCTCACGCGATAGTGCTGGGTGAAGGCCTTGGAGAATTCGTCGGCGAACAGCAGCTGCGCGGCCAGCGTGCCGATGCCCAGCACCGGATTGACGAAGGCCGCCGCCACCGACGCCGAGGTGGCATTGATGCGTGGCACCAGCGCCACCTCGAGGTCCTGCGTCTCGCGCGGAATATTGGCCGAGCCGGTCATGGTGGCGCTCACCTGCGGGCTCTTGAGCCGGAAATCCTGCGTGCTGGCGATGCCGTTCTCGATCGTGCTGGTGGCGCTGACCTCGTCGAACACCAGCCCTTCGCCCGCGATGCCGCGGAAGTCCAGCGTGGCGATGCGCATCAGGCCCTGCAGGCTGAGCACGCCCAGCAGCTTGGCGGCGCCCGGCTCCACGGTCAGGATCTGGCCGTTTTCCAGGTTCATCACCAGCCTGCCGTTCAGCGTGGCGTAGTCGATGGACAGCGGCGAGCCGATCCACGCCACGCGTCCTTCGAGCTTGCCCTTGCCGTCGCGCAGCGTATGGGTCATGCCCATGCGGTCGAGCACGTCCCCGGCGTTGCGGATGGCGAGCTGGAAGCTGAGCAGCGTGCGCCGCTGCGCCACCGCCCCTTCGCGCACGCGGCGCGGCACGCGCCAGCTGCCGGAGCCCGTCAGGGTGGCGCCGGGCTGGTCGATGACCAGCTTTTCCAGCGTCCATACCGGCTCGCCGCCGTCCTGGGCGCTGCGGGCCTTGACCTCCAGCCGGCCCAGATCGTGGCCGCGCAGCTGGAAGTGGTCGGCGACGAGATCCATGGTCGGCAACTGGTCGATGTTCTGCGCGAGCGCGTCCACGACATTGCTTTCGTCCTGGCTGTCCGGAATATTCAGCCGCGACAGGCGCATCGTCATCGCGCCGGCCGGGTTGGCCGCGTCCTCGCGCCACTGCATCGCGCCGGCGATCTGACGCGAATCGAGGCGGAACTGCCAGCTGCCGCTCTCTGGCGACGAGCCGCGGTTGGCCTCCAGCGTGACCTCGTCCAGATCGCGGCCGAAGGCGCGCAGGGTGCGCGAGCGGGCGGTGATGCGGTCCGGCACGAACGCCATCGCCGGGTTGTCTCCGCGGCCATGGTCGTTGCCCGTGCTGCCGCCGCGGGCCGCGCTGGCGCTGCCGGCGCCCGGTGTGCCGATGCCGGCCACCACGGCGCGCCACGCGTCCAGGTCGAAGCGGTCCATCGTCAGCGCGGCGCTCACGCCGCTGGCCGGCATCGAGGCGGTCTGCTGCATGCCGATGGCGCCGGACAGGACTTCGACCCCGTCGGCGCCGCGCCTGAGCAGATAGCGCGCGTTGAGCAGGCCGCCATATTGCATCGCCAGTTCGCTGTTGCCGGCGCGGCCCGGCACCGGGCGCAGGTCCAGCCGCAGCGGCACGGCCTGCGCCGCCGGCTTGGCGAGCGGCTGCGGCAGATGGATAGCCATGCCGTTCAGTTCGGAGCTGATCGAGATCTGCGGCTGGCGGTCGTGCACGGTCACCACCGCGCTGTAGGCGGTGCCGCCCTCGAACTGCTTGCCGATCTGGCCGAGGGGGGAGGCGGCCAGCGCCTCGCCGATGCCCTGGCCCGTGACCGTGCCGCCGGCGGTGACGCGCACCGTGCCGTCCGGCTGGGTGCCGCCGCTCAGGCGCACGTCCCCGCCGAGGAAGCGCGCCCGCACGTTCTCCAGGCGGAAGGTGCGTTCGTCGAAGGCGATGGTGCCGCTCGCACCGCCGATGGCGGGCGCGCCGGGCGCCAGCATCAGGTCTGCGCCGGCCAGCCGGAACTGCCCGCTGACCCGGGTCGCGTGCGCGTCCGAGATCGGCATGTCCAGCTTCAGCTTCAGTTCGGCATTGCCTTGGGCGCGCGCGTCGGGGCTGGGGTGGCCGACCCATTCCCGCACCGGGCTGGTGGCGGCATAGCGCAGGAAGCCATGCATCGCGCCTTCGGCCATGCCGTCGAGCAGCAGGCGGCCGTGGCTGTCGAGTTCCGAGATGCGGCCGTTGACCTCATGCAGCGTCACGCCGGCAATGCCTCGCACCGTGGCGCGGTTCGCGACGAACGACATGGCGGAGCGCTCGAACAGCAGCTTGCCGTCGATGCCTTCGAACACCGGCCACGCGGGCTGGCCGGCCGACGTGGTTTCATGGGGCGCGATCTGGTAGCTGACCTGGTGCACCGGTACGTCGACGCGGAAGTCTCCCGCCTTGGCGTAGTCGCCGTGAAAGGGGAAATGCTGGAGGTCGCCCTTGACCAGGAAAGTCACGTCGCGTGCTTCGCCGCCGACCAGCGCGCCGTGCAGGTAGCGCCGGGTGCCGCCCGGAATGTGCAGCGGCAGGTAGCGCGGCACGCGGCTGGCCTGCGCGCGGGACAGTTCGCCCTTGAGGTCGGCCAGCCCGGCGGCGCCGTCGCCGCCGCTGCGCCAGGTGCCGCGGAACGTGCCGGCGGTGTCGGCATTGGCAAAGCGCACGCCGTCGGTGGACACGATCCACTGGTCCTTGTCATGGCGCCATGTCAGCTCGCCGCCCAGTTCGTCGAACGACAGCCGCGGCTCCTCGAATACGCCCGGGAACACCAGCGTGGCGCCGTTGCCCTCGAAGCGCGCCGTGCCCTGGCGGTCGTCGAAGCGAAAGCTCCCCGACAGCCCGCTGAAGCCGGGCACGCCGGCGTGCGGGCGGCCATCGTTGCGCGCCTCGGCCGGCTGTTCGCGCACGGAGACGTTGCGCAGCGTCCCCTGCACGCTGTAGTCCTGCCTGCCGTCCTGCCGGTTCAGCAGCCCGCCGCGGGCGCGGGCCCAGCGCATGTCGAGATTGTCGATATGGCCGGACGGCTGCAGCGCGCGTAGCTGCCGGGCGATGGACATCTCGACGGGCAGGGTCGCGGCGACCGCCCGCGCGGTGTTCAGGTCGAACGACGGCGCCTTCAGGGAGAACTTGCGCAGCTCGCCGCGCCCGTCCAGGGCCCAACCGATCGTGACCTTGCGCATGCCCTCGCGCCAGGCCGCCTCGCTGGCAGGCGCGTTGCCGGCCGCACCGTCGCGCGTGCCCGGCTCCCATAGCAGCGTGTCGATGGTCAGCACGTTGTCGCCCGCGCTGTTGGCGTTGTGCAGCAGCAGCGCCTGCACGTTGGCGAGCTGCAGCGCCTCGCTGGCGCCGTCGAGCCGCAGGTCGATGCCGCTGCCGCGCAGGCGCAGCTGGCTGCGCGCCACGTTGCCATCGCTGAAGGCGATGGTGCCGTCCGTGCTCAGGACGCCGCTATCCACCTTGTCGAAGATGGCCAGATAGCGCTGCGCGGCGGCAAGCCGGAGCTGCCCGAAGTTCCAGCTTGCCATGCCGTTCCAGTTGCGCCAGTTGCCGGCGCTGGTCAGGTAGGCATTGCGGAAATCGGCCTGCATGACGAGCGGCTGCGGGGACAGGGTCGGCGAGCGCGCCTCGAGCTTGACCGTGTGGCGCGCGCCTTCGCGGCGGGAGAGGAGATGGATGTCGCCGACTTCGAGCAGCGGCAGGCTGTGCTTTTCGTCGAGCCAGCGTACCTTGCCGTTGACGAGGTCGACCTTGCCCTGCGCGAGCAGCCAGTCCAGAAAGCGATTGTCGCGCGGCGCCGCGCCGACCGGATCGAGCGGCATCCCGGCCACCAGCATCCTGCCTTGCGCGGTACGGCGGATCAGCAGGTCGGCCCGGTCGGCCGACAGCGCGGCGAACTGCAGGTCCAGCGTCAGCAGGGAGCGCCAGGACAGCTGCCCCTCGATGTGGTCGGCCGCGAGCAGCACGCGCCGGTCTGCGTCCACCACCTTGACATCGCCGGCACGGAAGGCGGGATGCCAGCCGTCCCACGAGGTCGCGAGCGTGCCGATGGTGAAGCTGGCCGACAGCGCCGCGGAGCCGCGCTCTTCCAGCCATGCCTTCGCGGTGGATGCCTGCGGCCAGAAGACGAAGCGCACGAGCAGCAGCGCGACGACGATCAGGCCGAGCAGCGCGAGCGCCACGCGCACGAGCGCGCGGGCGAACGCACGCCACCCGGGATGGCGGGCGCAGGAAACGGTCTTGCGGATCAGTCGGTGGTAGATGCCCCGCGCCGCGGCCATGCCGCCATGGCGCGCGGACGTGCCCGTGCCGTCGGCAGCGGAAGCAGCCTGGGGGGAGCCGTCGTTCGCCTCCTTCCGGCCGGTGCCCGGAGTGGACGCGGCGGGCGCGTCGACGGGGCCGTCGGAGGGCGGGAGGGCGCGGCTGGACATGCGCAGATTATCCGACAATACTAGCCGCTCTCCAATTTGGTGCGTGGGCCGTGCGCGGCCGGCGCCACGGCTATCAAGCGGTGCGGGCAGAGCCGGCGATCCGCGCTTCAAGTGACAGGAATGACTTCTTCAGATTCGGCGAGTTCCCCCGCCCCCGCAAGCAATATGTCGGACCGTGAAGACGTCGCGCCGACGGTCTTCGATATGCGCAGCGGCCCCCATGCCACGACGGCGGCTATGGGGCTCGTCCCGGTGGCGGGCGAAAGCGGGGCATTGTACTCGCCCGCCGGCTCCAACTACGTCAGGCGCATGCTCCAGGCCAGGCCAGAAATGGCCGCCGTGGTGGCGGCGGCCAGCGGCCAGCCGCTGACGCGCGCGTGGATGGACGAACGGCTGGCTGCGCTGCGCGCGCCGTCGGCCGATGTGGAAGACGCGCTCAAGCAGGCGCTGCGCCGGCTGCGCGCCGAGGTCCTGTGCGTGGTGATCGAGCGCGACCTGCGCGGCGATGCGACGCTGGCCGAGGTCACGGGCGCCATGACCGATCTTGCGGAGCTCGCCATCCAGCACGCCATCGCCGTGCTGACGGAGGACATGGCGCCCGGCTATGGCCGTCCGGTCGGCGAGCACAGCGGCGAGACGCAGGAGCTGGTGGTGGTGGGCATGGGCAAGCTCGGTGGCCGCGAACTGAATGTGTCGTCCGACATCGACCTGATCTTCCTCTACGACGAGGACGGCGAGACCGCCGGCGGACGGCGCAGCCTGTCGAACCACGAGTACTTCATCCGCCTGGGCCGGCGCCTGAACAACGTGCTGGCCGACGTGACCGCGGACGGCTACGTGTTCCGCGTCGACATGCGCCTGCGTCCCAATGGCGATGCCGGGCCGCTCGCATGCAGCTTCGGCATGCTGGAGGAATATCTGGTGGTGCAGGGGCGCGAGTGGGAGCGCTATGCCTGGATCAAGGGCCGCGTGGTGTCGGCGCTGGACACACCCCATGCGCAGCGCACCGCGAAGATGCTGGAGCGCCTGACCACCCCTTTCGTGTTCCGCCGCTATCTGGACTACGGCGTGATCGCGGCGATCCGCTCGCTGCATGCGCAGATCCGCGCCGAGGCGGCCAAGCGCAGCGGCGGGCTGGCCGCGCACGGCGTCAACCAGCGCTCCTTCAACATCAAGCTGGGCCGTGGCGGCATCCGCGAAATCGAGTTCATGGCGCAGGTATTCCAGCTGATCCGCGGCGGCCAGGACCCCGCGCTGCGGGTGCGCCCCACGCTGGAGGTGCTGTCGGTCGCCGTCGAACGCGGGCTGCTGCCGGCGGGGCAGGCCGAGCAGCTGGCCGACGCTTACCGCTTCCTGCGCCAGCTGGAGCACCGCCTGCAATATCGCGACGATGCCCAGACCCATCACCTGCCGACCACGCCGGAGGAGCAGCAGGCCGTGGCGCTGCTGATGGGCTGTCCCGACTGGGACGCGTTGCTCGCGCGGCTGGCCGCGTTGCAGGACCCCGTCGCGCAGCAGTTCGAGGCCACCTTCTCCGATCCGGAGGAGGGCCACGCGCCGGCCGAGGCGCTGTGGCCCTCGCTGGTCGAGGAGGACGAGGACGAGCCCGCCTGCGAGCGGCTGGAGAACGCCGGCTACCACGACTGCGCCGGCCTGCTCGATCGCCTGCGCGCCACCGCCGGCTCGGTCCGCTACCGGGCCCTGACCGAGCAGAACCGCGCGCGCTTCGATCTGCTGGTCAATCGCGCGCTGGAGCTGGCGGCGCGGCAGGGCGACGCCGACCGCACGATCACGCGCTTTCTCGATTTCTTCGACGCGATCAGCCGGCGGGCCTCCTATCTGTCGCTGCTCTCCGAATACCCGCAGGCGATGGAGCGCGTCGCCCACACGCTGCATGCGTCGCGCTGGGCGGCCGCCTACCTGACGCGCCATCCGCAGCTGCTCGACGAGCTGCTCGACAGCGAGGCACTGGCCGGCGCGCCGGACTGGCCGGCGTTCCGCCAGCGCCTGTCCGAACGCATGGCCGCCGCCCACGGCCAGGTCGAGACGCAGATGGATATCCTGCGCCGCGAGCACCATGCCGAGACCTTCCGCATCCTGCTGCAGGACCTGCAAGGCATGCTGACCGTCGAACAGATCGCCGACCGCCTGTCGGACCTCGCCGACGCCGTGCTGGACATCACGCTGGCCGCCGTCTGGCAGCAGCTGCCGAACCGGCACCGCGAGGTGCCGCGCTTTGCCGTCATCGCGTACGGTCGGCTGGGCGGCAAGGAGCTCGGCTACGCCTCCGACCTGGACATCATCTTCCTGTACGACGACGACCACGACGGCGCGCCGGAGATCTACGCCGCCTTCGCGCGCAGGCTGATCACCTGGCTGACCACGCATACGGCGGCGGGCATGCTGTTCGACGTGGACACGCGGCTGCGGCCCAACGGCGCGGCGGGCATGATGGTCACCAGCTTCGCTTCGTTCCAGCGCTACCAGCGGCGGCAGGGCGACAACACGGCCTGGGTCTGGGAGCACCAGGCGCTGACGCGCGCGCGGTTCGGCGCCGGCGACACGGAACTGGGCGCGCGCTTCGAGGCACTGCGCAACGAGGTCTTGTGCCAGGAGCGCGATGCCGCGGCCCTGCGCGACGAGATCGTCGCCATGCGGCGCAAGGTGGCCGAGGGGCATCCGAACCACGGCACGCTGTTCGACCTGAAGCACGACCGCGGGGGCATGGTGGACATCGAGTTCACCGTGCAATACCTCGTGCTGCTGCACAGCCGCGCCCATCCGGAGTTGACCCGCAACGCGGGCAATATCGCGCTCTTGCGCATGGCCGCGACGCTGGATCTGATCGATGCGGGGCTGGCGGCCGCGGTGGGCGACGCCTATCGCACCTTCCGCGCCCGCCAGCACCAGCTGCGCCTTGACGGGCAGGCGCAGGCGCGGGTGCCGGTGGATACCGTGGCCGTACAGGCGGAACAGGTGCGCGCCCTGTGGCGCGCGGTCTTCGGTGACGCCTGACGCGACGCCGGCGCCCGGGGCTTACCGTCGGCGGGTGGTCGGCACGTTCGCCGCGATCGGCGCCGTCGTCCTGCTGTCGTCGCTCTTTACCTTCGTGCCGTGGCTGCACGCCCACGGCCTGTACCTGCGCGATGCGGTCACGGGCCACGGCGGCAGCGGCCAATGGTGGCGCTTGCTGACGGCCATGTGGGTGCACGTCAATGCCGCCCACTGGCTGGCCGATGTGCTGGCCGCCGCGGGCCTGCTGCTGCTGGTCGGTCGCGAGACACGGCCGGCCGCCATGGTCGCGGCGATGGTGGTGCTGGGCGTCGCGGTACAGGTTTGCCTGCTGTTCGTTCCCTCGGTGCACTGGTATGGCGGACTGTCGGGCGCGCTGCACGGCCTGGCGCTATGGGGCGGCTTGCGCCTGATGCATGGCGATGCCGGTTCGCGCCCGATCGGCGTGGTGCTGACCATTGGCGGACTGGTCAAGGTGTGGCTGGAACAGTCCTGGCTTGCGCCGGTGGTGTTCGATCCGGACTGGGGATTCGGCGTGGTGCGCGGCGCCCATGCCGCCGGCGCGATCGCCGGCTTTGCACTGTGGCTGCTGCAGCAATGGTGGGCCCGGCGCCGGCCCGCCCCGGCCGCCTGAGCCGGGGGACGCGTCAGTTCGCGCGCGAGCGCCGGTAGGCCAGCCCGGGGAGCCCGGCCAGCAAGCCGGCCAGCGCCAGCAGCGCCGCGAGCCATGGCGCCGCCGCGCCGCCGCCGCCGCCGTCGTCCACCACCGGTGCGCCGCCGCTACCACCACTACCACCGTTACTGCCGCCGGCCGGTGGACTGCCGGTAGCCGCGAGGGTTACCGCGCCGTTGGCGTCGAGCATGCCCGTGCCGCAAACGCCGGGGTTGCTAGCCTGCGTGCAATACGTGCCCGACGGATGCGGCCGGGCCGTCGATGCGAGCGCGTTGATGACCTGCGGCGTGGTCAGCTCGCTGCGGGCGGCCAGCATCAGCGACACCACGCCGGAGACCATCGGCGCGGCGAAGCTGGTTCCCGCCGAGTTGGTGATGGTGTAGTCGCCGAGGCTCGTGGTGCCGGTGTTGGACAGCGTGCGAATCAGGGACACCGGTCCGCGGCAGGTGCCGTCGGGCTGGACGCTGCTGTTGCCGCAGCCGCCACCGGGAGCACTGAGCGTGATCTGCCGCCCGACGCTGGCATAGCTGGCGTTGTCGCCATCGTTGGCATGGGCCGTGACGGCCACCACGCCGCTGCAGTCAGCCGGTGCCTCGGGCGCGCCGGCATTGTTGCCCGCCGCGGCCACCACCACCACGCCGCGCGCCGCCAGGTCGTTGACGGCCTGCTGTTCCACCGACGTGCAAGTACCGCCGCCGAGGCTGACATTGACGACGCGGGCGGGCGTGGCGTTCGCCGGCACGTCCGGCACCGGCAGGCCCGCGGCCCAGCGCATGCCGTCGACGGTGTCCGACAGCAGCGCGCCGCAACGGCCCGAGACGCGTACCGGCTGGATGCGCGCGTTCCAGTCCACGCCGGCGATGCCCTGGCCGTTATTGGTCAGTGCGCCCAGCACGCTGGCCACGCGTGTGCCGTGCCAGCTGTTGACGGTGGCCTGGGCGATCGGCGTGCTGGATCCCGGGCAGACGTGGCCCGCCGGCGCAAAGTCGCCGGCATCCGTCGGGTCCGCGTCGCGTCCGTCGCCGTCGAGCGAAATGTTCACGTCGGCGATGAAGTCGTAGCCCGGCACGAACCGTGGGGCGAGATCGGGATGGGGCAGGTAGCCGGTATCGACCACCGCCACCACCACGCCGCCGCTGCCTTGCGTGCGGTCCCAGGCGGGCGGCAGATTGGCCGCGCCGCGCAGCTGGCCCGGCGAGCCCAGGTAGGGCTGCGCCTTCGCGAACTCGGGATCGTTGGGCACGGTATCGTGCAGGCGCAGCCAGCGGTCCGGCACCACGTCCGCCACGCGCGGATCCTGGCGCAGGCGTGCCGCGGTCGCTTCGATCTCGGCGCGGCCAGCCGTGCCCACGCCCTTGGCCAAACCCAGCAACTGGAAGTCGCCGCCCATCCGCCGCCTGACGGCCAGGTCCACGCCGGTGGTGTCGCGCACCTGCCGCATGCGCTCGGCCTCGGCCGTGATCGGGCCCGTGGTAGCCGCCGTGGTCGAGCCCGGCTCGCGCCACCGCACGATGAAGTTGCCGGTGTAGACCGGCGCCGGACGCGCGTCCGGTGCGGGCGCGGCCAGGGCCACCGGCGCCACCGCCAGACAGGCGGTGGCGGCCAGCGCGGCCATCAATGTGCAGATCAGCGGGGCGGGGGTGGTGCGGGAAAGGCGGGACGATGCGGCCGGCAAGATCGGGCGTGGCATGGGCGGGCTTCCTCTGGCGTGCCGGGGCGGCGCCCGGCGCGATCATCGTTCGGAGCGCTCACGATACACCGGAATATTGCTTGCCCGATACCTCGCCGGACCTATTGGCGGGCACGCGCCATTGCATTCGTGCGTGCCGCCGGGACTCATCCGCTGACCGGCCGAAGGCCCGCGATCACTTGGCTGGCATGTCGCGGCCGATGGGAAACTGCCGGCTCGGCGCCCGCAGGTCGTCCGGCTCGGCCATTGCCACGCGCGGCACGGTGCGCAGCGTGGCCACCGCCTGCGCCATGTCGGCGTCCGGCGCCGGCGAGATCGCGGTGACCAGCCACACGCCGCCGGACAGCGGGCGCTTGACCACGTAGCGGATCGGCCCGGTGGCCGCCTCCAGCAGGCGCCCCGCCTCCAGCGACGTGGTCACCTCGGGCGGTTCGAAGCGCACCATGATGTCGCCAATGGAACGGTCGTCCGTGATGCTGCCCGCCGGCGGCGCCAGCGGCTTGCGTTGCGACTGGCAGCCGGCGAGGGCGAGGGCGCCGAGGACGGCGCCGGCCAGCAGCAGCCGCGCCGCGTTCCTGTTGCCATGCCGCGCGGCGCGGCGAACGGCGCGCGGCATGTCCGGCGAAGGGTTGGCGGTAAACATGAAAGGCTCCGTGTCAGTGACGGCCGGCGGCGGCCGCTTGGGTATCGGTGAGGCGGGCGGCGCGCCGGCTAGCTGGCCGCGCGGCGCGAGCGGCGCGGCTCCTTGGCGGCGCCGCTGCGGCGTGCCCCCTGGGCCAGGCCCTGCGCCAGCATTTCCTCGGCGTGTTGCAGCGTCGTCGCGGTGACCGTGGCGCCGCCGAGCATGCGCGCGGTTTCGACCACGCGGCCAGCGGCGTCGAGCAGCTTGATGCGCGACCGGGTGACGGAGTCCTTGCCGTCGCCGGTGGTCTCCTTGCTGACCAGCAGATGGCTGCCGGCCTGCGCCGCGACCTGCGGCAGGTGCGTCACGCACAGGACCTGGCGCGCATTGCCCAGTTCCTGCAGGCGGCGCCCCACCACTTCGGCCACCGCCCCGCCAATGCCGGTATCGACCTCGTCGAAGATCAGCGTCGGCGTGGGCGCGGCTTCGCTAGTGATGACCGAGATGGCCAGGCTGATACGCGCCAATTCGCCGCCGGAGGCGACCTTGGCCAGCGGTCGCGCGCTGACGCCGGCATGGCCGGCGACCAGGAATTCGACCTGTTCCAGCCCGTGGCTCTGGCCTTCCTCCAGCGGATGCAGCGCCACCGAGAAGCTGCCGCCGGCCATGGACAGGCCCTGCATCGCCTCGGTCACCGCCACGCCCAGCGCGTCGGCCGCTTCCTTGCGGGCCCCGCTCAGATGCTGCGCCAGTGTCAGGTAGGCGGCGCGGGCCGCCGCTTCGCGCGCGGCGATCTTGTTGATGTCCTGCGCCGACTGCAGTTCGTCGAGTTGGCGGCGCCGGTCCAGCAGTTCATCGGGCAGCTGCTCGGGCGGCAGCCGGTACTTGCGCGCCGCGGTGTGCAGCGCCTGCATGCGAGCCTCGACCTCCTGCAGGCGCTCCGGATCGAGCTCGAGCCGGTCCACGTAGCGGCTCAGGCTGTGCGCCGCTTCCTCGGCCTGCACCTGGGCGGGCTCGAGCGCGGCCAGCACGTCCTGCAGCGCGGGATCGACTTCGGCCAGCTGGCGGACCTTGTGGATGATGCCGCCAAGGGCGGACAGCAGCGAGCCGTCGGCCTCGGACAGCGCGTCCAGCGCGGCGCGGCTGCCGTCGATCAGGCCGGCGGCATGCGACAGGCGGTTGTACTCGGCCTGGATCTCTTCCCATTCGCCCGGCTGGGGCGCGAGCTTGTCCAGCTCGCCCACCTGCCATTCCAGCCGTTCGCGCTCTAGCTGCATCTCGCGCGACTGGCGCTCGACCATCTCCCGCTGGCGCACGCACTCGCGCCACGAGCGCCAGGCCTCCGCCACCGCGGCGGCCTGCGCCGTCAGGCCGGCATGCGCATCGAGCAGCAGGCGCTGCGCGTCCGGGCGCAGCAGCAGCTGGTGCGCGTGCTGGCCGTGGATGTCGACGAGCTGGTCGCCGACCTCGCGCAGCTGCGTGAGCGTGGCGGCGGTGCCGTTGATGAAGGCCTTGCTGCGGCCGTTGGCGTCGACCGCGCGGCGCAGCAGCACCGTGTCGTCGTCGCCGTTCAGTGCATGCTCGGTGAGCCAGGCGTCCAGCGCCGGGTGGGTGGAGAAGGTGGCGCTGACGCTTGCCCGCGCCGCGCCTTCGCGCACCACGCCGGCGTCGGCCCGCTCGCCGAGGACCAGGGCCAGAGCGTCGATCAGGATCGACTTGCCCGCGCCGGTCTCGCCGGTGAACACGGTGAAGCCGGACGAGAAATCCAGGTCGAGGCTATCGACGATGACGAAATCGCGGATGGACAGACTGCGCAGCATCTTGGGCGACGGATTGGCGGTAAGCGGTTTCGGGCGGTGGCGAGGCGGCGCCTGGCGTGCGGCGTGGAAGCTGACGCATCGCCGGCGGGGCGTACCTAGAGACGGTTGTCCTCGGTCGGATACTCGTGCCAGTGCAGTTTCTTGCGCAGCGTGGCGTAGTAGTTGTACCCGACCGGGTGAAGCAGGTTGATGGTCTTGGCGGCGCGGCGTACCACGATGCGGTCGCCGGGCAGCAGCGAGGTCAGCGACTGCATGTCGAAGTTCACGCTGGCGTCGCGCGCTGTGGCAACCTCGATCGATACCTCGGCGTCGTGCGGCAGCACGATGGGCCGGTTGGACAGCGCGTGCGGGGCGATGGGCACCAGCACCAGGCCCGACAGCGTGGGATGCAGGATCGGACCGCCGGCGGACAGCGCGTAGGCCGTCGAACCGGTCGGCGTCGACACGATCAGACCGTCCGAGCGCTGGTTGTACATGAAGTAGCCATCGACCGACACGGCCAGTTCGACCATCCCGGAAATGCCCGAGCGGTTGACCACCACGTCGTTGAAGGCCAGCGCCGAGAAGATGTCGGCGCCGTCGCGCACCACGCGGGACTCCAGCAGCATGCGCGTCTCGCACTCGTAGCGGCCCTGCAGCATTTCGGGCAACACGTTGTGGACGTCTTCCAGCGGGATGTCCGTCATGAAGCCGAGCCTGCCGTGATTGACGCCGATCAGCGGCACGTCGAAGCCCGCCAGTTGGCGCGCCAGCCCGAGCAGCGTGCCGTCGCCGCCGAGCACCACGGCCACGTCGGCCTGCCGGCCGATTTCCTCGGCGGACAGCGCCGGGTAGTCGGTCAGCCCGGTGGCCAGCGCCGTCTCGCGCTCGAAGACCACGTCCTGCCCGTTCTTCAGAATGCACGAGGCAAGGTTTTCCAGCGGTCCTTCGATACCGGCGGTCGAGTACCTGCCGATCAGGGCGACCGTGCGAAAGGGCGCGCCCGGGGCGCTGGACTTGGGAGGGGCGGACATGCCGGGATTAGACCATACCGCCATGACCATTGTCAGCAAGCCGGGCGGCGGCCCTTGCCAGCGGCGCACCGACAGCCGGAGGGCGCAAAACTTGCGTAAAATCGGGGCACCATGGACGAACGCGCGAAAACCCTTCTGAAGACCCTCATCGAGCGCTACATCGCCGAAGGGCAGCCCGTCGGGTCGCGGACCCTGTCGAAGTATTCCGGCCTGGACCTGTCGCCGGCGACGATCCGCAACGTCATGTCCGACCTCGAGGAAATGGGCTTTATCGCCAGTCCGCATACGTCGGCGGGCCGCATTCCCACGCCCCGCGGCTATCGGCTGTTCGTCGACAGCATGCTGACGGCGCAGCCGCTGGATGGCGACCGCACGGCGCTGGCCGGCCGCATCCAGGGCGAACTGGGCGGCCAGCAGCAGGGGCCCCAGCGCATGATCTCGGCCGCCGCGCGAACGCTGTCCAACATGTCGCAGTTCGCCGGCGTGGTGATGACCCCGCGCCGCGCGCAGTCGTTCCGGCAGATCGAATTCATGCGGCTGTCCGAGAAGCGCATCCTGCTGATCATCGTCACCCCCGAGGGCGATGTGCAGAATCGCATCATCCAGACCGAACTGCCCTATACGCCCTCGCAGCTGGTCGAGGCCGCCAATTTCATCAACACCCACTATGCCGGCATGCGCTTCGACAAGGTGCGCGAGCATCTGCGCGGCGAACTGCAGGCGCTGCGCATCGACATGTCGCAGCTGATGCAGGCGGCCGTGGAGGCGGGCAGCACGGTGATGGACGAGGACGACGACCATGTGCTGATCTCGGGCGAGCGCAAGCTGCTGGAGGTCGAGGACCTGGCGTCGAGCATGGACAAGCTGCGGCGCCTGTTCGACGTATTCGAACAGAAGACCAGCCTGCTGCAGCTGCTGGACGTGTCCAGCCATGCCGAGGGCGTGCAGATCTTCATCGGCGGCGAGAGCCAGCTGGTGCCGCTGGAGGACATGGCCGTCATCACGGCGCCCTACGAGGTCGACGGCAAGATCGTCGGCACGCTCGGCGTGATCGGGCCCACGCGGATGGCTTACGATCGCGTCATTCCCATCGTGGACATCACCGCGCGGCTGCTGTCCAGCGCGCTGAGCCAGAACTAGGCGGCGGTGGCCAGGGTCACAACGACGGCACGCTCGCCCGGGGATCGTCCCACTGGCACGGCGCGGGCCCGCAAGGCCGGCACATGCGCCGTCCCCCCGCGCGCCGCCCGCCGCATCGCCTTACCGGAAACTACATGACGTTCAGCCAAGAACCGGCTTACCACCACGGCCAGGCGCCGCGGACCGCGATCCTGCTGGTCAACCTCGGCACGCCCGACGCCCCGACGCCCAAGGCGGTGGGGCAGTACCTGAAGCAATTCCTTTCCGATCCGCGCGTGGTCGAGATTCCCCGTGCCGCCTGGCTGCCACTGCTGCATGGCGTCATCCTGCCGTTGCGCTCGCGGGCGTCGGCAGTCAAGTACGAGTCGATCTGGCTGCGCGAGGCGCACATGACGGGCTCGCCGCTGCTCGTCTATACCGAGCGCCAGGCCCATGCGCTGCAGCAATTGCTGAACCAGGAGGGCCACGAGGTCACGGTCGCCTGCGCGATGCGCTACGGCAACCCGTCGATCGGGTCGGTGCTGGAGGCGCTGCGGCGCCAGGGCACCGAGCGCCTGCTGATGGTTCCGCTGTATCCGCAGTACTCCGGCACCACGACGGCGACCGCGTCGGACGAGGTGTTCCGGGTGCTCGGCCAATGGCGCAACCAGCCGGAGTTCCGGCTGGTCAAGCATTTCCACGACCATCCGGCGTATCTCGGCGCGCTGCACCAGCAGGTCGGCGCGTACTGGGCGCAGCATGGCGCCCCGGACTTCGCGCGCGGCGACAAGCTGATCCTGTCGTTCCACGGCGTGCCCCGGCGCACGCTGGAGCTGGGCGATCCCTACCACTGCGAGTGCGTCAAGACCGGCAGGCTGCTGGGCGAGGCGCTCGGCCTGCAACCGGGGCAGTACCAGGTCACGTTCCAGTCGCGCTTCGGCAAGGCCGAATGGCTGCAGCCCTACACGGCCCCGACGTTGCAGGAACTGGGCAAGGTCGGCACGGGCCGGGTCGATGTGTTCTGCCCCGGCTTTCCGGCCGATTGCCTGGAGACGCTGGAGGAAATCGCGATGGAAGGGCAGGCCGAATTCAAGATGGCGGGCGGCAAGGAGTTCCACTACATCCCGTGCCTGAACGACAAGCCGTTCTGGATTACGGCGCTTTCCGAGATCTGCCTGCAGCATCTGCAGGGCTGGCCGCTGCGGCTGCCCCATCCGCACGAGCTGGAGGCGCGGCGCACGCTGGCGCAAACCCGGGGCGCCGCCGCCTGAGCGGCAAGCAGGAGAACAGATGAACGTATCGTTCGAGCCCGATGCCCGGCTGCGGATCGACAAATGGCTGTGGTGCGCGCGCTTCTTCAAGACCCGTTCGCTGGCCGCCGAAGCGGTCGATCGCGGACGGGTGGAGATCAACGGGCAACCATGCAAGAATTCGCGCGAAGTGAAGCCCGGAGACACGGTCGTGCTCGAGGCGCACCAGCAGCGTTGGGAAGTGGTGGTCAAGGGGATCGCGCAGGCCCGCGGCCCGGCGTCGGTCGCTCAGACGCTCTATGAGGAAACCGAGGCCAGCCAGCAGGGGCGCCGCGCGGAGGCTGAGCGCCGGCGTCTGCATGTGGAGCCGACAGCCCAGCTGCAGGGGCGTCCGACCAAGCGGGACCGGCGCCGCATCGACGGCGTGAAGGAGTAGCGGCGCCCGAGGGGCCCCGGCTCAGCGCACGTACTGGACGAGATAGTGTTTGAAGACCGCCTTGCCGCTGCCATACTCGGTGTCGCGCGGGGTGAGCACCCCGGACAGGCAGATGAAGACGGTCATCATGGCCAGCGCGGCCAGCAGGACGAACGTCAGGAACGTCAAAACAGGCAGCTTTGGCATGGCGAGCCCCGGCGGAAAGAGCGAAGCGCGGCGCACGGTCGCCTAGGGCACCGGACAGCGCTACGTTGTTGTTATTGTGGAAGTTTTAGGTTTCATCTTAGAAGCTGCACTGCAGCAGAGCAATGCAGGTTCCCGGAACCCGCATGGGATCTTTGTAACCATGTGTGTCACGAGAACGAAGAGAGACTCTTGAAAATCTGCAGCGCGGGTCCCAATTCAGGGCTAGCTTTGCCGATTTACCAACCGTGACCCTTTGCGGGCCGCGATTTTGTACTGATACGGATCGACATGGAAGAACAGAATCAGAAGCCATCCAACACGCCGCCGGTGGATACCGTCGTCGATGAGGTCGCCAATGCGCCGGTCGAGCAAGCCGGCAATGCCCCGCGGGACGATGCCGCTGCCCAGCTTGCCGCCCTGGAAGCCAAGGCGCGCGAAAACTACGATCTGTTCCTGCGTGCCACCGCCGAAGGCGAGAACATCCGCCGCCGCGCCCAGGAAGACGTGGCCAAGGCCCACAAGTTCGCCATCGAGAGCTTTGCCGAATACCTGCTGCCGGTGATGGACAGCCTGCAGGCCGCGCTGGCCGACAGCTCGGGCGACATCAACAAGCTGCGCGAAGGGGTGGAACTGACCGCCCGGCAACTGTCCAGTGCCTTCGACAAGGGACGCATCGTCGAGCTGAACCCTGTCGGCGAGAAGTTCGACCCGCACCGGCACCAGGCCATTTCGATGGTGCCTTCAGACCAGGATGCCAATACGGTGGTCACCGTGCTGCAGCGCGGCTATCTGATCGCGGACCGCGTGTTGCGGCCGGCGCTGGTGACGGTGGCGGCACCGAAGTAAGCACGGCGCAATCGCGGTGTAGCCAAGTGCAACCACGCCCGGTTCCCCAAGGACCGGGCGTCTTCATTTTTGGAGGGATGCCATGCCTTACCCGTTCGGCGCCGCCCCGGCGCCACATACGGACTACCGCGCTTTCGAGGCCTTCCACATGCGGGAGGTCACGCACGAGAGCATCGAGCAGGCCCTGGCCGAAGCGGGCGACAAGCTGGTCTGCGTGTTCTTCTGGGGCGAGGATTGCTACAACTGCGAGATGGCCAAGAAGGCCATGTTGCTCAACCCGGATCCGCTGCGCGAACTGGATCTGCACTGGCTGCACGGCAACGTCTACGCGTATCCCGCGCTGGGTCGCCGCTATGGGCTCTACGGCATCCCCGTGTTCATGTTCTTCCACAAGGGCAAGAAGCTTGGCCGGGCCACGGGCTGGCACGGCCATGGCCAGTTCGCCGCCGCGGTCGCCAACGCACGTCTGAAGGCCGAGGGCAAGCCGCTGGCCGGATGAGTTGCGAACCCCCCGGAGGGCGCCGGGGCCCGATTCGTCAGCGGTTCAAGGCGTAGCCGAGACGGAATTGCCACGGCAGCTTGCGGTTGTAGTCCAGCAGGCTCTCGCCATAGCCGACGAAATAGCCGGCCATCAGGTAGCCCGCCGTGCCGGGCAACAGCCGCGCGAGCGGGTAGGTGACCTGGGCATCCACGCTGCCGTAGGACTTGCGCGTGCCCTTGCGCAGCGTGGCCGCGAACTCCCAGGAGTCCGGCTTGCCGTAGGCGAGCTTCAGGTCCATGTAGCCCCGATAGTGGGCGATATCCGCGTTATTGTTCTTCGACAGGTAGTAGTAGGCCTTCGGCGTGACCGTCCAGTGCCAGTCGGTCTGGTCGCCCAGGTAGAAGGTCGGCTTGACGAAGACGGTATTGACGCTGCGCGAATCTTCGCCGTCGCGGCCGTTCGATTCGTGCTCCAGGCCGGTCGCCACCGACAGCCGGCTGATGGCGCTGTTGCGCACGCCGACGTCCGACAGGTAATAGAAGACGCTGGGCCGCAGATTGGTGTCGCGGAAGGGCTTGGACTCGCTGGACAGATCCCACAGCGAGAACTGGGTGTAGCCCAGGTACAGGTTGTCCAGCAGGCCCTTCGATGCCGGGTTTTCGCCCTGGAAGACCCGGTACTTGAAACTGAGCTGGAACTTGGCATTGGCGCCGCCGTGCGCGCCCACGAGGAAGTACATCGGCTCGTTGAACGACAGGCGGTCGCGGTCGCGCAGGTCGGTTTCGGCCACCGTCGGCGCCGTCGCAGCGCTTGGGGGCACCACGGGAATCACCGCTTCCTCGCCCGTGGCCGCAGCGACCTCGGCCGCCTTGTCAGCGGCCCGCGTCTGTGCAACGGCGCGGTCGGCCGGCTGTGCCTCCGGAGCGCGATTGAGCGTGACGAGCACGGGAGCCGCGTCGATATCCACCGGATCGAGCCGGACCTCGCCGCGCAGCGTGGCCGGGATCTCGCCGCTGTACTCGATGGTGCGATGCTGTCCCTGCCGCAGCCGGATGGTGTCCGGGCCGGGGCCGACTCGTCGCATGACGATACGCACCGGCGGCTGCATGCCGGCCGACGCCGTCACGGTAATGTCGTCCGGTACCAGATAGTTGCGGTTCGCCGTGTCGGCGCTGACCAGCAGCTTCAGCACGAGGGGTTTGGTGCCGTCCACCACGCGTGCGGGCTGCAGCAGCGCGATGGCGGCGTTGGCGGCATTGGGCATCGTGGCCGCACAGGCGCCGGCGAGGAGCACGAGGCTGCCCAGGTGGCGCGCACGGAAAGGGGCGCTCGGCGCGCCGGCGGGAAACGGCTTGGGATCGGTCATGAGGGAAAGGCGGGGCCGGATTTGGCGATGCGGGCAAGGCTACCATGCCCGCTCGGACGGGGACTGTGACGATTTGTACGCCGGCATTGTGACGGCCTGGGCGCCTGAAGCGCCCGCTTTCAGCCGCGTGCGCGGCGCTGGACGCAGGCGATGTAGTGCTCGCCGTCCGGCGGCTGGCCGGTCCGCTGCGCCTGCCACAGCATCTCGCCGAGGCATTCCATCATGTGATGGTGGGCCTCGTGCGGGGAATCCAGCTTGCGGGCCAGCGTTTCGTACGCCGCGCGAATTCCGGGCGGCTGGTCGATCGACACCTGTTCGGCAATGGACAGGTGCATCGACAAATGCAGGAAGGGGTTGGTCTGGCCGCGTTCCGGGGTGTAGTCCTGTTGCAGCGACGAGTCCGTATCGGTGAGCTGCTCGTGGTACTCGGGATGCTCGCGGATCCAGTCGGTGGCGATGATTTCGAGCGGGGTGAGCACGCCGCCGGCCAGTTGCTTCTGCCAGGCATCGCAGAAAAACCGGCGGACTTCTTCTCGGGAGGGATTGAACATCATGGTGGCGGTATTGTAAGCCAGGGACCGGCGCGGCGCCGGTCGGTCGGCCGAGCCCTGGCGCTCCCGCCTTCGGCACCACATCCCGCACTAGAATGCCGGATTCCGTTCCAATGCGCGCCGCGCCGCCATCACGATGACCGTCCCCGAAGCCACGACCGCCCGACAGGCCTACGCCCGCGACAAGCTGCTCGGCGTGCTGCTGATCGCGATTTCGGCCAGCGCCTTCGGCGCGATGGCGATCTTCGCGCGCTTCACCTACGAGGCCGGGGCCGATGTCTACGGGCTGCTGGCGGTGCGCTTCGTGCTGGCCACCGCCGCGCTGGCGGCGGTGATGCGGGTACGCGGCATACGGCTGCCGCCCTGGCGGCGCGTGCTGGCGCTGGCGGCGATGGGCGGCATCGGCTACGTGGGGCAGTCGTTCTGCTTCTTTTCGGCGTTGAACCATGCGCAGGCGAGCCTCGTGGCCTTGCTGCTGTATCTGTATCCGCTGTTCGTCACCGTGCTGGCGGCGATCTTCCTGAAGGAGCGGCTGACCGGCGCCGCCATCACGGCGCTGGTGCTGTGCTCGCTGGGCGCCGGGCTGACGGTGGGCGGCGGCGAGGGCAGCGCCCTCGGCATCGCGCTTGGCCTGGCGTCGGCGCTGATCTATTCGGTCTACATCATCGTCGGCGCCCGGCTCACCCCGGGCGTGCATCCGGTGGCGACGACCGCCATCGTCTGTGGCGCGGCGGCGCTGGTCTACGCGGCGGTGGGGGTGCTGCGCACCGCCGCGGGCGTGCCGCCGTCGTTTCCCGGTACCGCGCCGGGCTGGCTGGCGCTGGTCGCGATCGCGCTGCTTTCGACCGTGCTGGCCATCCTGACGTTCTTCGCCGGACTGCAGCGGCTGGGGGCCGCACGGGCTTCCATGCTCTCGACGCTGGAGCCGGTGGTGACGGTGGTGCTGGCGGCGTTGCTGCTGGGGGAACACATCGGGCCGACGCAGACCCTCGGCGGGGTGCTCATCCTGGCCGGCGTGCTGTGGCTGACCCGGCGCGGCACGGCACCCGAAGACGATCAATGGAATTGAACGGCTCCGTCAAAAGCGCTGTGGGGACGACGTTGCGGCATCGGTAGAATTCGCGCTTTCCTTTTCCCATTCAGGAACGAGCGCATGACGCAGATCGCCCCGGCCGCGCTGGCCCAGCTCTTTACCGAAGCCCGCACGCACAGCGTCTGGCAGGACCGCAAGGTGGACGACGCCCTGCTGCACCAGCTCTACGAGGCCATGAAGTTCGGTCCGACCGCCGCCAACAGCTCGCCGGCCCGCATCGTCTTCGTCAAGAGCGCCGCCGAGAAGGCGCGGCTGGTCGAGTGCGTGGCGCCCGGCAATGTCGACAAGACCCGTTCGGCGCCGATCACCGCGATCATCGCCTTCGACAACGCCTTCCACGAGCAGCTGCCCAAGCTGTTCCCGCACGCCGACGCGCGCTCCTGGTACGCCGGCAATGCCGAGAAGATCGCCCGCGATGCGCTGGTCAACAGCTCGCTGCAGGGCGGCTATTTCATCCTGGCGGCGCGCGCGCTGGGGCTGGACTGCGGTCCGATGGGCGGCTTCGACGCGGCCAAGGTCAACGCCGCGTTTTTCCCCGACGGCAAGTGGTCGGTCAACTTCCTGTGCAACCTGGGGTATGGCGAAGCGGACAAGCTCCATCCGCGGGGGCCGCGCCTGTCGTTCGACGAGGCCTGCCGCATCGTCTGACGCGGGACGCCCGTCCCGGCTCCGCCGCCGGACCTATGCGTCCGGCGGCGTCAGCACCTTGTCGCGGTACTCGCACAGTGGCTCGATCACGCAATGCCAGCACTCCGGGCGGCGCGCCTTGCAGACGTAGCGGCCGTGCAGGATCAGCCAGTGGTGCGCATCCTGCAGGAACTCCTCCGGCACCACCTTCAGCAGCTTCATCTCGACAGCCTGCACCGTCTTGCCGGGCGCGAGGCCGGTACGGTTGCCAACGCGGAAGATGTGCGTGTCGACCGCGATGGTGGGGTGGCCGAACGCGATGTTCAGCACCACGTTGGCGGTCTTGCGCCCAACGCCGGGCAGCGCCTCCAGAGCTTGTCGGTCGGCCGGCACCTTGCCGCCGTGCTGCTCGACCAGGATGCGGCAGGTCTGCAGCACATGCTTGGCCTTGGTTTTATAGAGCCCGATGGTCTTGATGTACTCGATCAGCCCGTCCTCGCCCAGTGCCAGCATCGCGGCGGGCGTGTTGGCCACCGGGAAGAGCCTGCGCGTCGCCTTGTTGACGCCGGCATCGGTGGCCTGCGCTGACAGCAGGACCGCGATCAGCAGCTCGAAAGGCGAGCTGTATTCCAGATCGCTGGTGGGCGTGGGATTGTTCTCTCGCAGCGTTTCGAACAGGGCGCGTCTCTTGGCGGCGTTCATGGCTTGGGCTTGGAGTCGGGGAGGGCGCCGTCCTGCGTATCGGCCTGGCGGTCTGCCCGCATGCGGGCGCGCCGGGCCTCGGCCGCGTCGATCTGGGCTTGCACCGCTGGCGAGACGTTGTCCACGTTGCGCGGCTGCACGGACTGCTGCTTCTGGCGGGCGCGTTCGATGGCGGCCTGGATGATGGCCTTCTTGCGGGCCTGCGCCTCGCGCTCCGCGTCCGACAGCACCGGCTCCTGCTGCAGCGCCTCGAGCTTGGCCGCCGCCTTGGCGGCAAGGCGCGCCTCGTTCTCGGCCTGTTCGCGCCGCAGTCGGGCGGTGCGGGACTCGTGGCGCGCGCGGGCGGCATCGGCCTGCACCTGCGACCAGGCATCCCAGCCCGTGCGCGCGCCCGTCACGTTGACCATCGAGATGCAATCGACCGGGCAGGGCGCCACACACAGGTCGCAGCCGGTGCACCAGTCCGGCAGCACCGTGTGCATCTGCTTGGGGGCCCCAACGATGGCGTCGACCGGGCAGGCCTGGATGCACAGCGTGCAGCCGATGCACAGCGTCTCGTCGATCACCGCCACCGCGCGCGGCTGCTCGGTGCCGTGGCTGGTGTCGAGCGGCAGCGGCGCGACGCCCAGCACGCGTGCGAGGCGCTCGATCCCCGCGGCGCCCCCGGGCGGGCAACGGTTGCAGGCCGCCTCGCCGCGCGCCATGGCCTCGGCATACGGCCGGCAGCCCTGGAACCCGCACTTGGTGCATTGGGTCTGCGGCAGCAGGTCTTCGAGGCGATCGGCGAGCGGGGCCGGTTCGGTGTGGCCGGCGGTGGGCGGCGGGATGGGGATCACGACAACTTGTTTTGAATGGCGACAATCAGGCGCGCCGGGCCTGGACAGACTGGGCGGCGACGCGGCGCGCGGCAGGGATTATCCCCGATTTTCAACGGCAGGCAGTAACGGCGATGATGCCCGCTTTGCCCGGCAGCGCACCGCCTGTCCAATGGTCAGCGCACCGGCGGGGCCCGCGACCGCCTGTGCCATAATCCGCCAACCTTCGAGCCGGTATCGCATGCCAAACGACAGCCAAGACGCCAAAGAAAGCCAAGAGGTCAACGCGGTCAGGGACGCCAGGGAGCCGCGCGCACGGCGCGACCCGGAGGGCACGCGCCGGCGTATCCTCGCCGCCGCCACCGAGGAATTCGCCCGCGGCGGTCTCGCGGGCGCGCGCGTCGATCAGATTGCTCGCCGCGCCGAGACCAACGAGCGGATGCTGTATTACTACTACGGCAGCAAGGAAGGTCTGTTTCTCGCGGTGCTCGAGCGGCAGTACGCCGATTTTCGCGCCGCCGAGGAGCAACTGCATATCGTCGACGAGAACCCCGAGGACGCGGTACGTACGCTGGCCCGCTTCGTGTGGGACTGGTACTACGAGCATCCCGACTTCATTCGCCTCGTCAACAGCGAGAATCTGCACGAGGCGCGCCACCTGAAGAAATCCACGCAGTTGCACCAGCTGATCAATCCGGTGGTGAAGGTGCTGGAGGATATCGTGCGGCGGGGGCAGCGGCAGGGCGTGTTTCGCGACGACGTCGATGTCTCGCAGCTCTACCTGACCATTTCCGCGCTGGGGTACTACGTGCTCTCGAACCGCTACACCATCAGCGCGGTGATCGGCCGCGACGTGGCCTCGCAGGACGAGCACGCGCGCTTTGCCAGCCTGCATTCGGACATGCTGTTGTCCTATCTCACCCGGCGCTGAGCCACGCTGGCAGGACCGCCGCGTCGCGCGGCGGCGGGCCCGCGGGCTCAGTGATACTTGCGGATGAAGTCGCGCAGCTGCGGGTAAATGTCCTCGCGCCAGCGGCGTCCCGAGAAGATGCCGTAGTGGCCGCAGCGGGCCGCGGTGATATGGTGCTTGCGCGTCTTGGCGATGCCGCTGCACAGGTCGTGCGCCGCGGCGGTCTGGCCGGCGCCCGAGATATCGTCCAGTTCGCCTTCGATGGTCAGCAGCGCCGTGCGGGCGATGTCCTGCGGTCGCACCAGTTCGCCGTCCACCGTCCAGTTGCCGTTGGCGAGGCGGAATTCCTGGAACACTTCGCGGATCGTGTCGAGGTAATACTCGGCCGCCATGTCGAGCACCGCGTTGTATTCGTCGTAGAAGCGCACGTGGGCTTCGGCGTCGTCGGCATCGCCCTGCACGAGACTCAGGTAGTAGTCGTAGTGCGAGGTCAGATGGCGGTCCGGATTCATCGCGACGAAGCCGGCGTGCTGCAGGAAGCCCGGATAGACGCGGCGACCATGGCCGGGATAGTTGGCCGGCACCGTGTAGATGACATTGTTCTCGAACCACTCGTACGACTTGTTGGTCGCCAGCGAGTTGACCGCGGTCGGGCTCTTGCGGGCGTCGATCGGGCCGCCCATCATGATCATCGTCTTGGGCGTCTTCTCGCCAGCCGACGCCATCAGCGAAATCGCCGCGAGAACCGGCACGGTCGGCTGGCAGACCGAGATCACGTGCAGTTCGTCCGCGCCGATATGGCGGATGAATTCCTGGATGTAATGGATGTAGTCGGACAGGTGGAAGGGCCCGGCCTCGACCGGCACCATGCGGGCATCGACCCAGTCCGTCACATAGACCTTGTGGTCCTGCAGCAGCGTGCGTACGGTGTCGCGCAGCAGCGTGGCATGGTGGCCCGACAGCGGCGCGCAGACCAGCACCACCGGTTCGTCCTTGAGCAGCTTGATGGTTTCGGAGTCGTCGGCATAGCGCTTGAAGCGCACCAGCTTGCAGAACGGCTTCTCGACCACGGTCTGTTCGACGATCGGGATATCGCGTCCGTTGGAGCGCACCGACTTGATGTCGAAGGCCGGCTTTTCATATTCCTTGCCGAGCCGGTACAGCAGTTCGTAGCCCGCGGCCAGACGCGTGGCGCCGGGCACCAAAGAGAGCGGACTCAGCGGGTTTGCGAAGGTCTTGGCGGTCGCCTGGGCCCATGCCGTCAGCGGATTGAGAATCGTGCGCTGAAATTCGTGGAGTTGATAGAGCATCGCTAAACCTGCCTTGCAATTCGAGGATGTTACGGATTATGCGCGCAATCGAACGGTCGTGCGCTTGCAGCATATAGACCTACGTTACTAATCAAACGGCAAAAAAACAGTAGGACAATGGCTGTATTTCCGCAGTACAACAAAAAAGCGGCCCGGAGGCCGCTTTTTTGTTGGTATATCGTGCAGCGCGGGGTTACAGCACCGCAGCAATGGCGTCCACGACTGCATCGATGTTGCGGGTATTGAGCGCCGCCACGCAGATGCGGCCCGTCCCCACTGCATAGATGCCGTGCTCGTTGCGCAGGCGATCGACCTGTTCGGCGTTCAGGCCTGAATAGGAGAACATGCCGCGCTGCGCCTTCACGAAGGAGAAGTCGCGCGACACACCCTTGGCGGCCAGCTTGTCGACCAGCGCATGGCGCATCTGCTTGATGCGGTCGCGCATCTCGGCCAGTTCCTGTTCCCACATCGCGCGCAGCTCGGGGCTGTTCAGCACGGCCGCAACCACGGTGCCGCCGTGCGTCGGCGGGTTCGAGTAGTTGGTGCGGATCACGCGCTTGACCTGCGACAGCACGCGTTGCGATTCTTCCTTGCCGGTCGTGACGATGGACAGCGCGCCGACGCGCTCGCCGTACAGCGAGAAGCTCTTCGAGAACGAGCTCGACACGAAGAAGGGCAGGCCCGATTCCGCGAACAGGCGCACCGCGGCGCCGTCTTCGGCGATGCCGTCGGCAAAGCCCTGGTAGGCCATGTCCAGGAACGGGATCAGGTTGCGTTCCTTGATCAGTTGCACGACCTGCTTCCACTGCTCGGTCGACAGATCCACGCCGGTCGGGTTGTGGCAGCAGGCGTGCAGCACCACGATGGTATTGGCCGGGTAGGACTTGAGCGACTCCACCATGCCGGCGAAATTCAGGCCGTGGCTGGCGGCGTCGTAGTAGGCGTAGTTGACCACGGGGAAACCGGCCGATTCGAACAGGGCGCGGTGGTTTTCCCAGCTCGGGTCGCTGATGGCGACCTTCGCGTCCGGGTAGAGGCGCTTGAGGAAGTCGGCGCCGATCTTCAGCGCGCCGGTACCGCCGAGTGCCTGAGCCGTCACCACGCGACCTTCGGTGATCAGCGGCGACTCCTTGCCGAACAGCAGGGTCTGCACGGCCTGGTCATAGGCGGCGATCCCTTCGATGGGCAGATAGCCGCGCGGCGTGGCCGAGGCCAGGCGCGCTTTCTCCGCTTCCTGCACGGCGCGCAGCAGGGGGATTTTTCCTTCGTCGGTGAAGTACACGCCAACGCCCAGATTGACCTTGTTGGCGCGGGTATCGGCATTGAAAGCTTCATTCAGGCCCAGAATCGGGTCGCGCGGGGCCATCTCGACGGCAGAAAACAAACTCATTTGGGATCTCGTGGTCGGCTATGAAAGAAATCGGTAGGCGTAGAATGCTTCGCACTGCGCTGGCTCGGGCGAAATTGGCTTGAATTTGGCCGCGTCAGCCCCGAGATTCTAGCGTATCCGCCCGTTTTCCTGAGGTTTTCCCCTAGTCCTTATGTCGAATCTTGCCGAAGTCGCGCCCGCCCTGGACGAAGAAAGGTTCGTCAGCTTTCCCGATTCGCCGTTCCAGCTCTATCAGCCCTATCCGCCGGCCGGCGACCAGCCCGAGGCGATTCGCCAGCTGATCGAAGGGATCGAGGACGGGCTGTCGTTCCAGACGCTGCTCGGTGTGACCGGGTCCGGCAAGACGTACACGATGGCCAATGTGATCGCCCGCATGGGCCGGCCGGCCATCGTATTCGCGCCCAACAAGACGCTGGCGGCGCAGCTCTATTCGGAGTTCCGGGAGTTCTTTCCGCGCAATGCGGTCGAGTATTTCGTCAGCTATTACGACTATTACCAGCCAGAGGCCTACGTCCCGCAGCGCGACCTGTTCATCGAGAAGGATTCGTCGATCAACGAGCATATCGAGCAGATGCGGCTGTCGGCGACCAAGAGCCTGCTGGAGCGGCGCGACACCATCATCGTGGCGACGGTGTCGGCGATCTACGGTATCGGTAATCCGAGCGAATACCACCAGATGATCCTGACGCTGCGCGCGGGCGACAAGATCAGCCAGCGCGACGTCATCGCGCGGCTGATCGCCATGCAGTACACGCGCAACGAAACGGATTTCCAGCGCGGCACGTTCCGCGTGCGCGGCGACACGCTCGATATCTTTCCGGCGGAGCACGCCGAAGTGGCCGTGCGCGTCGACATGTTCGACGACGAGGTCGATTCGCTGCAGTTCTTCGATCCGCTCACCGGCCGCGTCAAGCAGAAAATCCCGCGCTTTACCGTCTATCCGTCCAGCCATTACGTCACGCCGCGCGAAACGGTGCTGCGCGCCATCGAGAATATCAAGGCGGAACTGCGAGAGCGGCTGGAGACGTTCTACAAGGACAACAAGCTGGTCGAGGCACAGCGGCTGGAGCAGCGCACCCGGTTCGACCTCGAAATGCTTTCCGAACTGGGTTTCTGCAAGGGCATCGAGAATTATTCGCGGCATCTGTCCGGCGCGCGGCCGGGCGACCCGCCGCCGACGCTGGTCGATTACCTGCCGTCCGATTCTCTGATGTTCCTGGACGAATCCCACGTGCTGATCGGCCAGCTGAACGCGATGTACAACGGCGACCGCGCGCGCAAGACGACGCTCGTCGAATATGGTTTCCGGCTGCCGTCGGCGATGGACAATCGCCCGCTGAAGTTCGAGGAATTCGAGCGCAAGATGCGGCAGGTGGTGTTCGTCTCCGCGACGCCGGCCAACTACGAGCAGGCCAACGCCGGCCAGGTGGTCGAGCAGGTGGTGCGCCCGACCGGGCTGGTCGACCCGATCATCCATGTCCGCCCCGCGGCAACGCAGGTCGACGACCTGCTGTCCGAGATCCATCTGCGGCTCAAGGTGGGCGAGCGGGTGCTGGTGACCACGCTGACCAAGCGCATGGCCGAGCAGTTGACGGAATTCCTGTCCGAAAACGGCATCAAGGTCCGCTACCTGCATTCGGACATCGACACCGTCGAACGGGTCGAGATCATCCGCGACCTGCGCCTGGGCACCTTCGACGTGCTGGTGGGCATCAACCTGCTGCGCGAGGGCCTCGATATTCCCGAGGTTTCGCTGGTCGCGATCCTCGATGCCGACAAGGAAGGCTTCCTGCGCGCCGAGCGGTCGCTGATCCAGACCATCGGCCGCGCGGCGCGTAACGTCAACGGCACCGCCATCCTCTACGGCGACCGCATCACCGACTCCATGCGCAAGGCCATCGACGAGACCGAGCGGCGCCGTGCCAAGCAGATCGCCTTCAACGAAGCCAACGGCATCACGCCGCGGGGCGTGATCAAGCGGATCAAGGACATCATCGACGGCGTCTACGATCCCAACGAGGTCAAGGCCACGCTGCTCGCCGCCGAGGAGCGCGCGAAGTACGAGGACATGAGCGAGAAGCAGGTCGCCAAGGAAATCAAGAAGCTGGAAAAGCAGATGCTCGACCATGCCCGCAACCTCGAATTCGAGAAAGCTGCGCAGGTGCGCGACCAGCTGGCCAAGCTCAAGGCGCAGGTGTTCGGCACAGGTGGGGATACCGGGCTGCTGCCCGACTGAGCCGCGGAGCCGTTGCCATGAAGCGCTTTTCCATCTTGATGTGCTGCATGGGGAACATCTGACACCTCCCGGAAACCCGCATGGCACCGGGGGGTGTTCAATACTTGTTCAAAATTCGTTCGAAACTCAGGCGGCCGAAATGCGGACCTTGATGGGCGCGATGCCCCGCGGATTCTCGTAGAGCGCTGCCATACGTTCGGTGCTGTGCCCCAGCAGCGCCTTGGTGTCGACGTTGCCCTGCTCCAGATACGTGCGCTTGCACAGGCTCCGGATCTCGTGGAAGGTCGGGGCGTCTTCGCCGGTGATGCCGGCGAGGGCTCGCGCTTCGCTGAAGGCGTGCGTGATGCGGTCCGGATGAACCTTCGACCCGCGCGGCGCATTGCCCCACACGCGCACATGGTGGACGAGGTACTTACTCACCACTGACGTGCGGCAGTTCGCCACCACCTCCGCCAAGCTGACGCCGACGGCATCCATCCGCAGTTCGAGCGGGATAGCGATCGCTACTCCGGTTTTCGGGCGCACGACATTCAGCACGCCGTCGCGCGCCGCGGTCCGTTCCAGCGTCGCTATCGTGACGCGATCCTGGCCGCTGATGAGCGCCAGCATCATCGCGTTCTGCAGCCACTCCGCCACCTCCGGCGCGCGCGCGTAGATCGCCTGAAACGCCTCCATGGTCAGCCGGCCGCGCTTGACCTTGACCCGCGGGGCTTCCGTCACCTGAGCGGGGTTCGTCTGCATCCATCCGAGGGCGACCCCCTTCGTGCACGCCGAAATGAGCCTGCTCCGCAGGGATTGCGCCCACCGTAGTTTTCCCTCAGCCTTTACGGTCTCCAGAAAATCGGCGATATCCTTGGTCGTCAGCTCTGCACAGCGCTTCTCGCCGAGCGCGGCGGCGATCGCCTTGTCCTGCGCCTTGTGAGCGCGCAGGGTGTTCGCAGCGAGATCGCCTTTTGGCATCCGGCCCAGCAGATCGGCCACCGTCTCCGCTGACATGTCCATCCGCTCGACCAGCGATCGCCGCGGCGCGACGCGGTCCGCGTGCGCATTCGCCTCGTTCGCTTCCTGAATGGCCTGCGCGAGCGGCACGCGGCCGATCACGTGCGTCTTTCCGTCCAAGGGATTGCGCCAGGTGTAATACCCGGTGCGGGGCTCGTGGAGGTGCGGCGGGAAATGGGCCCGCTTCCTGATTCTCGGTCTGGCGGCCATTGCTATCCGAACACCCGTTGTGCAAGGCGCGGCTTCGCGCCGTCCTGGAATACGGCAGTCTCTTCGACGTAGTAGGCCCTGCCAACCTTCACCGGTGGCGGGTAGATCTTGCCGTCCTTGATCCACAGGCGCGCGGTGCGCACGGCCGGCGGCGGGTCAAACTGGGTCTTCAGCCATTCATCGAGGCGCTTCTTCATTCCTTTGCTCCGATCCGCCATGCCAGACGGGTCAATTCGATAATGCGTTTTGCTGCTGCTTCCATTCGATTTTGATATTTGCGTCAAGTCCCGGCGCATCGCCGGCGCTCGGGGGCGTCCCTCTTGATGTATGCGTCAAGCGGCGGTGTCGGGCTCATAGTTGCCATCCGCGCGCGGCATCTCCAGAACGACCTGCACCCGGTAGACCTCGCCATTGATGCGCACCATGCCCACCGGGTGCATGGCGCGCGCCGGCATCAGCGTCGTTGCTTCGATGTTCGAGACGGCCCGATCGAACTGGGTGATCAGGCCGTTGTGCATGCGCTTGCGTGTTACCTGGTCCATATGCGTCTCCGTCTGCATGGTCATGGTGCTGCGCTGAGTTCCCGCTCCGCCTGCCGCATCGCTGCGGTGAGCCGCGCCATTTCGTCGTGCGAGCCGCCCGGGCGATCCGGGTGAGCGGCCTGCGCGTGGCGGCGGTAAGCCGCCCGAACCGCGGCAATATCCCGCTCGCCCGGGCCGACGCCGATGGCCTCGCGCCACGAGATCCCGGCAGCGGGCGAGGGCAGGGCGGTGAAGCCGGTGAAGGCCCGGTCGAGGATCTGCGCGCCGCCGTGCCGCTCGATCGCGCGCAGCGCTTCCAGCGTAGCCGCAATGGCGGCCAGGTTGTCCGCCACAGCGCGGTACCGGTCGATCGCCATGACGCGCGGCGCGCCGGCGCGGTCCGTCCAGTAGACCGCGGCACCCGGGTCGGCGGGCTCGCGCTGGCCCGAGCGTGGCAGGCCGTCCAGCCGGACCACGACGTTGGTGCTGATGATGGCCGAGCCGGGCCGCGCGCCGAGACGGCTGAGCTCGTCCTGCACGCGCTTCACGCCGTCGGCGACGGTCAGGGCCTTGGTGGTGGTCCACGACGAGCTGGCGCCGTTGGTGTACTGCACCGTCCGGCGGTCCTTGCGGCCAAAGCGTGCGTCCGCGCGCTGGGCGTCGGTCTTGCGCGGCCAGCCAGAGGGCCAGGAGAGGGGGTAGTTCGTCATGTTACGATTGCCTCACTTTGGAGCGATAGCTATGCCATACGACAGCAAGACCAAAATTGACGACTTCCACGGGTTCGAAATCGCCGTCGAGTGCATTCAGCATCGGCAGTCCGGGCCCTGGGAGTACGAAGTTACTGTGCGCGACCCTGACGGGCGTCAGGTGCTTCCTCCAGTCCGCTCGCACGATGGCGGAAAGCCGACCTTTGAAGAAGCGGCCAAGGTTGGGATCGACCAAGGTCGTCGCTTCGTTGACGATTTGCGCAGGTAGCATTTACGCAGCTTCCTTAATCCGCTTCGCTTCTCGCGCCGACCAGCTCGCCAACTCCGGCACATTTGCGCGCGCCAGTGCCGCGGCCATCGGCGGACTCACGCTGTTGCCGCACATGCGGACCTGCGCGTGCTTCGGCAGCCGGCGGCCGTTGATGACTGGCGCGATCACGTAGCTGCTGGGAAACCCTTGCGCGGCGTACAGCTCGTGCGGCTCAAGCATGCGCATACCGATGTCGGCGATCTGGTACTGCTCGCCCGCCACAGTGACCAGGCCCAGCCGGTCCTTGGTCGGGATGGTGTGCATCGGGTCGCGGCAGTCCTGATCCTGTCCTCCCTCGCTGTAGTACTTCACGAGGAAAGCACGGACCTCGCCGATATGCGTGCCGCTGGCGGTGACGGTCGGCACAGGCTCGGCCGTCGCGCTGCCGGTGCATTCGCCGCGCAGCTTCACCAGGTGCGACGTCGCGATGGCCGTGTCGCCCTTGGCCGTGATGGTCTGCATTGACTCGCCAGCGTCGCGGGGCCGGCTCTGGCCCGCGCGGCCGCCGCAGCCGACCAGCTGCGCCGACACCAGCGCGTGGTGGTCGGTCGCCGTCACGGTGTGCAGGGGGTCCCGCAGCTCGTGGCCGACCACGCCTGTGAAGTGCTTCGCCATGAAGGCGGACACCAGCGCATGCTTGGCGCCGCCGGCCACTACCGTGCCGAGCGGCTTGTCGAGTCCCGGCGCGCGCGGCGCCTGGCCCGGGCGCTCGCCGTATCCGGTCTGCACCAGCGTGGGTGCCACGATGCCGAGCGCGTGCGGCGCGCCAGCGGGGTTCTCCTTCGGCCCCGCCGTGATCGTCGGCATCGGCGTGCGCAGGTCCGCTCCGGTGCTGCCCGTGCGGAATTTCGTGAGGTGCGGCGCCACGACGGCGTGCCGCGCCTCGGCGGTGATCGTGGTTATCAGCTGCCGGCCGGGCCACACCGGGGCCGTGCCTGAGCCGCGGTGATCGATGCCTACGATGAACGGGTCCGCTGCGTCCATGACATACCGTTGCAGGCCGCGCGCAATGCGCCGCTGCGTGGCCTCGGCCAGCGGCTTCGCGCGCTCGAAGATGGACGGGCACGGGATGGACCAGTCGATGCACTCAGCGGCGGTGCGCCACGGCTTGCGCTGTTTGGCCACCACCGCGGCGCTGTCCGGCGCGCCGTGGGTCGGCTCCGGCCAGACGATGGGCTGGCCATCGCAGCGGGCGACCAGGAAGAGGCGTTTGCGGATGGTGGGCGCGCCATAGTCGCAGGCGCGTAGCTCGCGCCATTCGACGGCGTAGCCCTTCTCCTGCAGCTGCCGCACGAACGAGCGGAAGGTGTCGCCCTTGCGCTTCGGGCACGGGTTGCCGTCGGCGAGCACCGGGCCCCACGTTTTGAATTCCTCGACGTTCTCCAGCATGATCACGCGCGGGCGCACCAGCGCCGCCCAGCGCATGGCTACCCAAGCGAGGCCGCGGATGTTCTTGTCGCGCGGCTTGCCGCCCTTCGCCTTGCTGAAGTGTTTGCAGTCGGGCGAGAACCACGCCAGGCCGACGGGGCGGCCGCGCGTCAGCGCCAACGGGTCCACGTCCCATACGGATTCGCAGTGGTGCTCCGTCTGCGGATGGTTGATCGCGTGCATGGCCACGGCCTCGGGGTCGTGGTTGATGGCGATGTCGACGTGGCGGCCGAGCGCCAGCTCGATGCCGCAACTCGCACCGCCGCCGCCGGCGAAGTTGTCGACGATCAGTTCGTGGCTGATGTCGAGGAGGAATTGGTCGCGGATCATACGCTGGCTCCCTTCCGCGAGGCGGCGAGGGCGGCGCGCAGGGAAAGCGCAAGCTCTGCCGCCTCGTTCAGCTTCGCAACGCTGACTTCCTTGCCCCATGCGTTGCGGATCGGGTTGGACGCGCACTGCGCGAACAGGTCGCTATGCGCGTTCTCGACGGCGTCGATCAGGCGCGTCAGCGCCTTCACCGCATCCACCCCGCGCGCTTCCTCGGCGGTCTTCGCAACGGAATCGTATTCGATCATCGTTTGCGCCATGGCCGTAGTGAAATCGTCGTGCGCGGCGAGGTTATCGCCCAATGCGCTCCATTTGCGCAGCATCGTTGCGACGGCCCATATCACGGCGCCCTTGTCGTGCCGGCTCGGCTTGAACTCGTAGCCGCGCGCTTCCTCGGCTGGCTGCTCGGCCGAGTCGCACAACGGGTGATGCGTGCCAGTCCATCCGCCAAGACGACGGCACTTGCAGTCGGCCTGCTGCTCGCTCGGCTGCGGGGCGGCGATGTTCGTGTCGCAAAGAAGACGATATGCGCTGCTGCACTTCGGGCAGGCTGCGCCCATTGTTCCGGTTTGAGCGCAGCCGGGACAGACATCCTCTTTCGGTGACGGACCAGTCCAGTCACAGTTCGAGCAGGATGCATCCTCGTTGTGCGCGTCGTTGATCCCGATATGCAAGCAGTTGCTGCATTCGCGGCACTCTGCATATACCGTCGCCTCCGGCACGCTCGGCGCAACGCGGGCGAGCATTTCGGCATTGGCGAGGACGCCGCCGATGCAGGAGCCGGCGATTTCGATCAGCGCGACGCCATTGTCCGCAAACTTCGGCAACGGGTATCCGCAGGCGTCGAACAGCCGACGAAACCGTTCCGCGAGGAAATCCACATCGCTGGCGTGCAGCATCAGCCCGCCGCCTTGCTTGTCAGCCGGCGCGGCGCGGCGGTTCCAGGCGGCAATGGCGTCGGCCTCGCAGTCGTGTCCCTGGGCCGCGCAGTCGCATTCCTCGCACTTCACGTAGTGCCGCTCGAATTCCGCCGATGCGAAGCTGCCTACGGTGATTTCATCAGACCCGCAGAACGGGCACGGTTTCAGGTCAGTTGCCATTGTCGCGGCCCTCCTGTTGGTTGGCGCGGGCGCGCTCGAAGTAGAAGATCACAGCGGCGCCTGTTTCGGCGATCAGACCGAACCGCTTCACCATGCGATAGATGGGCGTGTAGCTGCTCAGCGAGTCCAGATGCCGCTGAAGCGATTGGCGCCATTGCTCGACGGAAAAGGTGCTCTTGCTGATGTTGCACGGCGGGCAGGCCGGCATGTAGTTGTCCGCCGTGTCGCGCTCGGGGTTCAGCATCGGCCCGGCGCGCAGCCGCCAGCCGGCCGGCGTCTTCACGGATACGGCAGCGCGCATGACGGGCTCGATATGGTCGACGTGCCACCGTGCGGGCAGCGGCTCGCCGCAGTAGGCGCACCGGCCGTCGAACATGCGGCGCACCTGCTCACGTTCGGCTTTGCTCAGGCGTGCCATCACTTCCCCTCCTGCGCGGGTTGTCCGGAGCGGGCGAGGATGGCGCGAACGCACGCGAGGAACGCAGCCTCTGCCTCCGGTTTATGCCCTTCACGGAAGTGCTGGCGCGCAATGTCCATGATCTCGGCGTCCGACAGCCCCGCCTGCGCCACCGATGGGGCGGCTTGTGCGAGCCTGTCGGCAAAATCGCCGGCCACCTTGTCCCGCATTTCCGACCACAAAGGGTCCGCCAGAACGGCACCGTAGGCCCTGCCCCACGCGATGGCTTCTCGGAACAGTTCAGCCACAGCCTCGCCCACCGGCTGCGATGCGGGGGCGGGGGTGCCATTCCGTTCGCGCAGCGTGTTTTCGATGGAGACCACCACGCCATGGAGCGGCGCGACGAAGCCCATGCCGTAATCCAGAATCTCGTTAACGAACCGCAACTGCTCTTCCTGGCTCAGCCCTTTCCACGCCACCCGCTCCCGCCCCTGCTGCTCGGCGCCAGCCAGCACGGCCGCGAGCGAGTAGGGGCGGACGGACGACGCGCTGGCGCCTCCGTCCTTCAACGCCTGGGCCTTCTGTGCGGCAGAAATGACGCGGGCCGGGTCATCCTCGTGAACCCACGCCACTGCGGCAATGTGCGCGGCTCGGTTGTCGTCGTGCATCTCAGCTTTCCTCTTTGATCGTTGCCAGCAGGCCGGCCATCGGCCCAAACTTCACCCAGCGCGAGATTGGCCAGTGCGGGTTCTTCACCGCTGCGCGCTTTACCTCGATGGCCAGCTTTTCGAGCTGCGCGATCTGCAGCGACATGACGGCGTGCGCCTGGTGCGCGATCTGTCGCGCTTCGTCCGCGGTGGCGGCCGCGCGCTCGGCGGCCAGCAGCTGCCGGCGCAGTTCCGCGTTCTGACGCTTCAGCTCGGTGGACTCGCGCGCCAGGTCGACGATGTCTGCATCGACGTGCTGCGCGGCGCGGACGGGGGTTCCGATGGGCCAGCTCATGGTTTCGTTACTCCTTGGACTGCTGCGCAAACCTCGACCACGCGGCGGCATTCGTCGACGCTCATGTAGCCGATGTGGGTCTTCTCGATCGGCAGTCCGAGCTGCTCAGAGAGCCATCGATATCCGGCGCGCCGCGCATACCCTTTCGAACATCCCTCCTTGGCGATCTTTCGCTTCCAGAGAGGATCGAAGGCTGCATGTGCCTTGACCTTCCATTCACGCAGCTCTGCATTTGCTAGGCCGCCGAGGGGCTTCGTGGTGCCCGGGTGACAACCGACCCATGCCGCGCATGGAGAGCAGCTCCACACAGGCCCGTAGTTGCGTTGATAGGGATAGCCCTGGTCGCCAGCTGCAGTGAGGCGTGCGGGCTGCTTGCAGTAGCGGCAGAGCTTCTCCTTCGGCATGGCGCTACGCCGCTTCCTGCTGCGCCGGCTCTTCGGCGGTCAGGCTCATATGCACTTCCTGGCCGAGCAGGGAGAGCAGCCGCGCCGTAGTCTTCTCGTCGGGGTGCGCCTGCACGCGGAAGTTGACGAACACCGTGCCGCCTTCCTGCAGGTCGAACTGGAGCTTGTTGATGCGCGCGTCGCTCAGCACGATGTCGTCGGCCGCGCGCACGCCGTTGTGGATGGCCAAGCGCTGGTGCTCCCAGTCGCCATCCCACTTCAGGACGCCCAGGCTCGGGAACTTCAGGTTGGGCACATAGCCGGCATCGGTCACCAGGTCGCCCTGCACGGACTCGTCCTTGTGGTAAAGGCTGAATTTCAGCGAGGGGGCGAACAACGACAGGACGTCGTTCGACAGCCGCGCCTGCAGCTTCAGGTCGACGCCCAGCACGTTGTCGTCGCCGTGCTTCTCGTTGCGGGTGTTGATGTGGTTGATCTTGACCAGTTCGGTATCGAGTTCCAGCATTCGGTGGCTCCGGTAGTTAGGTGATCAGGCGGCGTGATCGAGCGCCGACAGGTCCAGTTCGCAAAGCCAGCCGATGACTTCGGCCTCGGTGGACTCGAAGTGGCTGACCAGCGCGTCTACGATCTCTGCGTCGGTGGGGCGAGCCGGCGGGCGCGGCCGGCTGGCGATCGGCATGACAGCTGCGGCTTGCCGGCGAACCGGTGCAGGCGTTCCGCCAAGGCTCGGTGCTCGGTCAGGCGCCGCGGCTGCAGGGGGCGCCGCTCGGGCGGCAGCGGCCTCCTGCTGCAGCTTTGCTTGTTCCTCGGCCCGGATGCGCTCGCGCTGAGCTTCTTTCTTGCGCTGTTCGTCTGCCCTGTGCTTGTCGATGCGGCTCGATACCACCAGGCGCAGGTCGTCCAGCTGCTTCGTGACCAGCGAGATGCGGTCCGCGAAGAGGAACTCGTGCCCGGCGGTCGCGCCGTCCAGGAAGACCATGTTGGCGCGAATGCGCTTCGCCGCCGCGTCGGCTTCAATCTTCGCGTTCGCCAGGACAGTGTCGATGGCGTCCTGAATGCTTGCCACCGACCGCTTGCCCTTCGCCGCGCCGGCAAAGTCCGGCATGCCCAGCGGCAGCCATGCGCCACCGGTCTCGGTCTTCAGCGCCTCGACGTGCTTGTCGTACGCCTGACGGCCGCCGCGGATGATCGATTCCTTGATCTCCGTTTTCCGCTGGGTTACCAGCTTGTCCAGGTCGAGCCGCACGCGCCGTGCTTCGGCGCTGATGTCGTCGATGGTGCGGAACAGCGCGTCAATGCTCGCGGTTTGCGACAGGGCGTGCTGCTTGGCGGCTGCCAACCGGTTTTCCACCTCGCCGCACCACTTCACCGTCTTCTCGGCATCAGCGAAGTCCTGATCGGTCGACAGGTCGCGATTGATCCCGCGGAACACGGCGACCGCATGGTCGCGGAATTCCGTCAGGTTGCTGGCCGTCACATGGCCGGTGACTTCCACCAGCAGTGCCGGCAGGGTCTCGGGCGTGCGGCCGACGGGCTTCACCTCCGCCGGCTGTGGCACGTACTCGGCCAGGTCTTTGCGGAACTGGTCCCAGCCGGCGCGGATGCGATCGAACCATCCCGGGTCGGGCGTGACGTCGGTCCAGACGAAGCGATCGCGGGTGCCATCCGACACCACGAACCGCACGCGCTCGGCGCCGGTCACCAGCATGATCTGCTGGCACTGCGGCATGTGGCTGTCCGGAACGAGGCCGGCGCGCACGCTGGCCGCCAGTTCCTCGTTCCACTGCTTGTGCTCGAAGGCGATGTCGCCGGCCATCGTCAGGCCGTCGCAGGACGCTGACAGGTCGCCGTCCGAGCAGGTGACGGGATACAGGTCTTCGCACAGGTCTTCCTCGACCAGCGGGCGGGCCAGTGCCTCCACCTCGTGGCCACGGTCGAGAATGCGCTCCTGCACGAAGTCGCTGAATTCCTTCGGCGTGCCGGTGTGCTTGATGTGCAGCAGCTCGGTGCGCTTCATGTACGGCGACAGGCCCAACATGGCCGCGGCCTCGCTGGCGCCGTGATACGAGAGGCGGAAGTGCTGCCAGTCCGGGCTGCCTTGCGTGAGGTTGTGGATCTGCACTTACTGGCCCTCCGAGGCGGCAGGCGCCCACGACGCGATCTCGATCTTCTGGTCCGCGGTCAGGGTTTCCTTGGTTTCGATCATGGCGATGAGGTCGTTGACCGGCTTGCCGGCCTCGATCGCCTTCTTCCAGCCGGGTGCCTTCTTTGCAAAGGAATCGGGGCTGCAGGCGGGCTTCTTGCCATCGCCGCGGGCGGCCGGCGCGTCAGCGGGCGTTCCTCCAGACTGCTCGGCCTTGTTGTCCATGACGGACTTCCACGTGGCCTCGCCATCCTTGATCGCGCCGTAGATGCCTCGCAGATCGACAAGCTCGGCCGGAGAGCAGCTGTCCAGCGGATGGCCCAGGTATGCGACCAGGTCGGAGACCTTCACGCCGATACCAGCGAACGCGTCGGCCACCTTTTTACGCTCGGCGTCGGGGTCGCGCGCTGCCTCGTCCATGCGGACACTCTTGATGATGTCCTCGGCCTCGTCCTGCATGTCGCCCGGGATGATCCGCAGGCCAAGCGTGCGGATCGCCTTCGAGATCTGTGCGGCGCGCTTGTTCAGCAGGTCATCGTCGTTCGCCGGGACGGTGTAGACGTCCTTGCCATAGCTGTTCTTGCGCACCGAGATATAGCTGCCGTCGTCGGCCGGCTTGGAGCGCTCGACGGTCTTCGAGACGCGCACGTCCAGCGGGTAGGTCAAATTCGATTCCAGATCGGTGACCGAAACGCGGTGGACTTCCTTGCTGTCGTCCTCGAAGATCATGGTCGTCTCGACCAAGACGTTGGTCATGCAGCGGAGTGCCACCTCGACGAAGCGGATACCCAGGCCCTCGACGCCCTGACCGATCGGTTTGCGGTAGTAGGCGCTCTTGTTGTGCGCGAACGACGGCCGGCGGCACTCGCGGAGCAGGGTCTGCCGCACCTGGTCCCAGTTGCGCGGGCGCTGCATCGCCATGATGTATCGGGCTTCGACCATTGCCTTCGCCTGCGCGGCGACGGCCGTCGAGGCGGTCTCGACAAGGGCGGTGGTGGTCTGCTGCGCTCCAAACTCGTTGCGCACAGCGAGGGCATTGGACATTACGGGTTCTCCGGTGGGTGTGGGTGATCAGGCGGCCGGCGACGACTCGACCTTCACGTACGGGTACTTCTCGGCGTGCGGCTTGATATGCGCGTAGAAGTGCGAGCCGATGGACTCGGCGCCGCGGAACGCCGCGAAGTCTTCCGCGCTGACGTGGCTGTAGTGGTAGAGCGACGTGGGCTGGCCGGCCTTGTTCTTGAAGCGGATCGCCAGCGTGTTGCTCCCGGCGTCGTGGCCGATGCTGTGGATCTGCGACGACTCGACGGCGTCGAGGTTGATCGTGCGCGGCTTGATTTCGATGTCCATGTTGTTCTCCAGTTGGTAGGACAGGTCAGGTGCCGACGCGCAGCGCGACGGCGAGATACCAGAAGACGCCCACGGCGATGCCGGTGGCGGCCATGGCGGCCCACTGCCGGCCGCGCGAGCACTTCGCCACGGCCAGCAGGGTGTTGGATGCCGGGTCGTAGGTCATGCCGACCTCCAGACAGCCGTGGCCGATGCGTCTTCGTTCATCCACGCGTACAGGCCCGACAGAGCAATGGCGCCGGCGGCGACAGCGAACCAGAAGGCGAGGGCGGAAAGGATCTTCACGATTGGCGCTCCAGTTGATCGAGGCACAGCGCGAGCACAGCCGCGCGGTCGTAGTTGCGCGGGCCGAGCCGCGCTTCGGTATTGCTGCCGGGGAAGACCACGGCCACGGACAGAATGTCGATGTGGCCGCCCTCGTCCTCGAAGTCGACGACCAGTTCGTAGTCAGGGCAGATCGCCGGGCCGTCGCTGCATTCGCGGACGAGGGTGCGCCGGCTCATAGCGGCCACCATGCGCTGAGCGCGACGAATAGAAGCGCGAGGAACGGTCCGGCCAAGTACGCCAGCACGGCGAGGAAAATCGCGTCACGGCTCATCGCTGTTGCTCCTTGACGCGGGCCAGCAGCGAATCCGCCTTGTCGAGGATCTGCCCGATGGTCATGGTCTGGCCGATGTCGTGCCTGGTGATGCGGTCGAACTCGTGGGCCGCTGGCAACTCGTTGGAGACCGTCTGCAGGGCGCCGGCGGCCCACTTCAAAGAAGTCGCCAGCTCCGAAACGAGGTTGTCGCGCTCCGCTTGCCGGCACGCGCACTGGTCGGCGGTCGGGGCCTTGCTCTTCACCGCCTTTGCCAGGCGCGCCAGCCCGGCGTCGCTCCACTGGTTTGCGGGCGCGCTCATGCCGCCACCCGTTCGGTGGTGAGCTCGCGGTAGTCGCTGCGGGCGTGCTGCTTGGCCTTCGCGGCTTCCTCCATCACGAAGGCGACGTTGTCGGCCACGATCTTCCCGAACTTGGTGTCGAGGTAGTTGCCGACGGCGGCCGCGTTGCGACGCAGGTGCTCGACCAGCCCTTCGCCAGGCTCGGCGCGCTGCAAGTGCAGGAGGAAGAGGTCGCCCAGGATCTCGAGGGCGTCGTCGCCAGAGAGATAGGCGTCCACCGCGCCAGCGCGGAGGTCTTGCTCGATCGCGTCAACTGCTTGGTGGTGATCCATCGCTCGCTCCATCGGTGTGTCGATGGAGGAATACTAGCAATGCTTTTGGATGGATTCAACAGCAATGCTGTTATTTGCGATTGATTGTATTAATAGCGTTGCTTTTTCTAATAGTAGCTAGGCGAAAAAAAACCCGCCATGGGCGGGCTCTTTGTGAGGCAGGGGAGATCAGAGGCCGAACTTTTTCAGCACCCCAGGCAGCAGCTGTGCGAGGAAGATCGCTGTCACGACCCACAGAATGATGGTGGCTTTTGCATCGGCGATGCTGGCTTTCGTGCCCTCGATGTCAGCCTTGGTAGCGTGGGTAGCCTTGATCACGGCAAGGTCTGTCTTGACCGCCGCGATTGAGTCCTCGAGAGCCTTCACACGCTTTTCCATGGCACCATCATCGGGCGGCTCGCCGCCGTTGTCAACGTTGCCTCTCTGGGCGCGCAACTGCTCTATCCGCTCGACAAACCGATCATGAATCATTCGCCTACCCCTTTTTCGGCTTGCTTAATGAGGTTGTCGATCGATTCAGATACGATGCGGCGATCCTCGGTGAACTCCTGACCGAGCTCCTTAAATTCTTCGAGGTCTATAGTCTTCCCGCTTATGGCGTGCTCATAGAGTTGCACTGCCATTGCCCGCAGCCCGACCAGCATCGAGTTCTGGTAGATGCACACGCGTAGCAGTTCCAATTCAGTCTTTGTCACAGCTTAGCTCCATCCAAAAAATCGTCCGACTCCCCGAGCCCTCTTAGGCCGGTGAGGCGGCCACAGGCAAGCTGCCCATGGAGCCCTTCAATCCGGCCGCCAGGCCGACCGCTTCACAATTCCAGCCACGAAGTGGAGGCGTTCCACCTCCGCCTGCGGGATCCTGAGCATGCCGTGCTTTTCGTTGACAGACGCGAGGTGCAGACTGCCGTCGCGTATGTAGGCGAGTTCTTTCACCATGACGCGCCCGTCCTGGGATTTAACAAGGACCTCATCGCCGTTGGTTACGGGGGTGTTCGGTTCTACGACAACGAATTCGCCATGCTTTACGCGAGGGCGCATGGAGTCGCCATTGCAGCGCAAGCCATAGGCGTCGGGGTCCCGGGTAGGGAAGTACAAGAAGCCATCGCCATCACCGACCGGATATTCGATCTCGCAGAAATGCCCGTTGTCCCCGAGTTGCGCCATTCCTCTTACCGGTATTCGTTTGAAGGCCTCTGCCGGGATGCGGATTGTGTCGAGCGACAGGCTTGGCTCATCCAGATCCGCTTCCACGCCCTTTGCCAGGCGATCGCCTTTTCCGTTCACAAGCCACGGAGGGCTGTAACCGTAGATCTCATGGAGCTTAATCGCGTGGTGTACGGGCAGCTTCGTTCCTTCTCCCTCGAGCCATCCCCGGACGACAGCGGGTTCCACCTTCAGCACCTCTGCCATTCTTTCCACGTCAAGATTCTGCTCGGCCATGACCTGTGCGAGCCGGCCCGCGGGAGTGGTTCCTTCGGCTGTTTTTGCGGTGGGCACGGTATCGACGACCTCGGCGGAAGCGCGCCGAATCTCTGCGGCTAGCCGGGGACTGAAGTCGTCCACATCGACGCCCAGCCCGCGCGCGAAGGCGGTCGCCGCTCGGATGTTTAGGGGGCGCTTAGCGTTGAGGTACTGCCACACCATCGACTGGCTGCCGAGCGAGTAGCGGTTACCGAACTCCTCCTGGCTCATCTTGCCTTTTCGGGCGGCGAAAAGACCTTTCAGACGCTGAGCGTCTTCGACTTGCCATGGCTCGAGTGTGTAGGAGGGCCGGATCATGCGCGCGAGTGTAGCAATGCTATTAATTTCAGCAACAAGCAAAGCTGTTGACTTATCCATAAGCAATGCTAGTATTTGCGGTATGAAACTCGCTGAATACCTCGACTCGACCAAGACCAGTCAAGCGGCCTTTGCCAAGCGGTTGGGCGTCACACAGGGACTCGTGCATCAGTGGATCACTGGCAAACGGCCCGTGTCGGCGGAGCAATGCCCGTCCATCGAGCGGCTCACGGATGGAGCAGTGACCTGCGAAGAGCTGAACTCGAAGGTGGATTGGGCGTTTATCCGCAGCTCGCGCGAACGCGAGCCCGCTTAGGTCCGAGATCTGCGCTATGGCCTCGGCTTTCCAAGCGGCGTGTCGCTGCAAGGTTTCCGCGCGGCATGTACCGGCTCGGCCACGAAAGCCAAGCCCTAAAAGATGGCCATTGCGGGTAACCGTGAGGCGGGTGAGAAGCGGTTTTCATGTGTGACCCGGTGTTGTTTTTGATGTGAAGCCAGTATTGGCGAAGGTGGAGAGAAAAGCATGCGAAGCGAATCGCAGAAAACGAGACTTGCGCGCCTCATGGACGCGGTTTGCGCTTGGCGGGACAGGGCAGGGAGCCGGGAGACGGTAGCGATCGAGATCGTGGCCGCGCATCGGAAGCTGGGTCTGGACCGGCTGCCGAAGCTGGCCTTCGAGACAGCCGGCGACCACTTCACGCTGGCCAAGAACGCCGCGGACCGCATCTTCCGCTGGCTGGACGACAAGTCCAAGGACACGAACTTCATGCCGGCCAACTTCGAGGACTCGATCCTGGCCGCCATGCCGCGGGATCTGCTGATCGCCTACGAGAACGAGCGCTTGGCGAAGTTCGGTCTGTGCGTGCGCGGCGTGGACGGGTCGGATGGCAGCGGTCTGAACGCGACGCAGCACCTGATTGCCATCGCCAAGGAAACGGCCGAAGCGCAGACCGCGGTTGCGAACCTGATCGACGGCGCCACGGCTTCCGAGCTCCACACCGCGGACCGCGAATTGGCCGAGGCAGAGGAGACGATCCGGCGTGCGCGCGCTGACGTGGCTGCAGCCGCCGCGCGCGCCACTGGTCTCAAGGCAGTGGCCTGACGGCCCGGCCCGGATGAACACCATGGACGCACAGCAACAGGAAGCGGCGCAGGCCGCCTGGGTGAACGAGCTGCTGCACCACATGACCGTGGCCGACACCAAGGCCGTGCGCGTGCAGCTGTGCACCGAGACGAAACAGGCGATCGCCGAGCTGCTGGACAGCCGGGCGGGGAGCAAGCAGTAATGGACTACACTTTTCGCTTTCGGGCAGCTGGTGGCCACCAGCGCGCGGCAGACGCCTGCCATGTCGCGCTCGCCCGACCCATCAACCAGGCAGGATGCGAGGCAAGCAATGGCAGAGAAGGAAGCGCACGACGATATGCCGGATCAGGGTCACCACACGTTCATTCTGGAGGCGCGGCCGGAAATCCAGGTGTTCATCGCCAAGAACGAGAAAATTTCGATCGTGGTAACCCAGATGCGCGACGAGCGGGATTCAGTGGACTCGGACGTGGTTCAGATACCGCTGGACTGTGCCGAGCAGGTCGGTACGGCACTGATCAACATCGCGAAGAAGTTCACCGGGCTCTAAGCCACTGCCGGCCGTTCGCGCCGGCGACACTGTGGGTGGGGGTCTGACATGGCCCGCATCCGCTCCATCAAGCCCGAGTACTGGACCTCCGAGCAGGTCATGGAAGTGTCGCGCGACGCGCGGCTTCTCTTCATCGGTCTCTGGACCTTCTCCGACGACGGCGGCAATCATCCCGCCAGCCCCAAGACGCTCAAGGCCGAGGTATTTCCCGGCGACGACGATGTCACCGCTTCCACTGTCATGCAGTGGATCGACGAACTGATCGAACAGCAACTCGTCGTCGAGTATGAGGCGGACGGCAAGGAGTTCTGGCACGTCACCGGCTGGCACCACCAACGCATCGACCAACCAACGTTGCGGCACCCAATCGGTGACACGGGTGACGCGCATGGTGACGCAGGTGACACGCGTCACCATAAAAGGCTGGGTGGCAAGCAGCGTCAATTGCTCCTGAAGAAATTGCGCGAGGCAAAGGGTGACGTGTGTCACCTGTGTGGTGACGCGCAAGGTGTCACGCTGGCTCGCGTCACCGACGTGTCACCCGACGAAGCCAATGAATTCAAAGGGTTCCGGTTGGTGTGCGCATCGTGCAAGCGCAAAACTCAATCTGGTGACGCGCAGGTGACGCAAGGTGACGCAAGGTGTCTCGATGGTGACTCGCCTACGGAGAGGAAGGGAGAGGATAAAGAAGGGAGTAACAGAACCCCCCATACCCCCCAAGGGGGCCAACCCACGGCGATCGAGAAACCGGGCAAGCCCAAGCGATCTGCGGTCGGTCTGCTGTCCTACCTGCAGTCCTGCAGGCAGTCCGGCGTGAAGCCCATCGCCGAGGGCGATGCCGTGTTCGCCTACGCCGACCAGGTCGGGATCCCGCTGGAATTCCTGCGGTTGCACTGGCTCGAGTTCAAGGCACGCTACGGCCAACCGGACGCCAAGCGGTACAAGGACTGGGCCGCGGTGCATCGCAAGTCGGTGCGTGGCAACTGGTTCCGGATCTGGTACATCGCCGGTGACGGCACTGTGAGCCTCACGACAGTCGGCGAGCAGGCCCGCCGCCTGCACGGAGACGCGGCATGAACGCGCCCGTCTCCCCCGCCGCCCACGACGACCGCATGACGGCGGTTGCGTCCGAGCAGGCCGTGCTGGGCGCGTTGCTGATCGACAGCGAGTGCTTCGATCGCGTAGGTGACCTTCAGGCTGAGCACTTCACCGTCGGGGACCACCGCGCGGTCTTCGCCGAGCTGTCGCGCCAGATCCAAGCGGGGAAGGCCACCGACTGCGTCACGGTCTTCGAGCGCCTCAAGGCGGCCGGCCAGGGCGCGGCGGACTTGGCATACCTGACGGCGCTCGCACAGAACACACCGGGCACCGCCAGCGTCTCGCGGCACGCCGCCATCGTGCGCGAGAGGGCAGTGCGCCGCGCGCTGCTGGCGCTTGGCAGCGAGCTCGCCCAGGAAGCGAAGTCATCTGCCGACGAATCGGCCGCTCTCATCGACCGAGCTACCAGCCGCCTGGAGGCGTTGGCGCAGGCACGCGTTCGCAAGGAGCCGACACATGTGTCGCAGAGCTTGATCGAGTACGCCAAGCAGCTGCAACTGCGAGAGACCGAAGGCGCGCGTGCGATCTCCACAGGATTCCGCGATATCGACGCGCTGCTCAATGGCGGCATCCGCCCCGGCGAGCTGGTTGTTGTCGCCGCGCGCCCGAAGATGGGCAAGACCGCCTTCGCACTCGGTGTCGCTCGCCACGCCGCTCGTGGGCATCAGGTGCTGGTGCTCTCCATGGAGATGCCCCGCGCGCAGCTGGACGACCGCAACCTCGCCGCGATAGGGCAGATCCCGCTATCCCACCTGCTTACCCCGAGCAGCATGGCCGATGCCGAGTGGAGCCGACTTTCCCAGGCGATGAGCGTGCTTGAGGGCATGGGACTGTGGCTCGACGACCAGGGTGGGCTGCGTTTGCTCGACGTGCGCATGAAGGCTAAGCAGGTCAAGCGCCGGGCGGGTCTCGACGTGCTGGTGGTCGACTATCTCCAGCTCATGGAAGGAGAGGGCGACAACCGAAACGCCCAGATCGAAGGCATCACGCGCGGCCTTAAGGCGCTGGCCAAAGAGCTGGACATCGCCATCGTGCTGCTGTCACAGCTCAACCGCGAGCTGGAGCGCCGCCCGAACAAACGGCCGCAGCCGTCCGATCTGCGTGACTCCGGTGCGATCGAACAGGACGCCGACGTCGTGATGTTCCTGTACCGCGACGAGGTCTACCACCCCGACACCGATGACAAGGGCATCTGTGAGGTCGACGTGGCGCTGAACCGTCAGGGACAGCCGGGTCGTGTTGCGCTGGCTTACATCGGCGCACAGACCCGGTTCGAAACGCTGGCGAGCACTTGGCACCCGGCCCCTCCACGGCGCGCTGCCACCACGACGCGCGGCTTTGAATGAGAGCACTCCATGACTGACTTTTTCGACACCGTGACCGCGCGCGACGCCGCAGTCGAAGCTGTTGATTGCAAAGGCAATGGCCTCGCAGCGTTGGGTACGCCGGCCTGCAACATGACCATCCTGGCCATCGATATCGGCACCACCACCGGCTGGGCGCTCGGCATGCGCGACGGTGCGGTGCACGGCGGCAGCCAATCTTTCGCTCCGCGGCGCGACGACGGCCCCGGCCAGCGCTGGCTGAAGTTCGGGGCCTGGCTCGGCGAGCGCGCGCGGCAGGCGGGCGAGATTCAGGTCGTCTACTACGAGCGCGTGCTCCGCCATACCGCCGTCCAGGCTGCCCACGTCTACGGAGGCTTCGAAGCGCACCTGCAAGCCTGGGCGGACCGCAACCGCATCCGTCTGGTCGGCGTGCCGGTGCCGGTCATCAAGAAGTCGGCCACCGGCAAGGGCAACGCCGACAAGTTCGCAATGATCGGCGAGATGAAGGCGCGCGGCTACCGCGTGGACGACGATAACCACGCCGACGCGCTGGCGCTGCTCGAGTATGCCCGGCAGCAGGAGGCCGCGTGATGTCCGCCACCGAGATCAGCGTGGGTCAGCACCTCCGGGCGGCGTTCCTGCGCGGCGAGACCGTCCGGCCGCCGGAGTTCGGCGCACGCATCGGCGTTTCGCGCACGGCCGTGTCGCTGGCGCTGAAGCAGTTTGGCCCCATGGTGCGCGCAAGCGCGGTGGCGGGCACGGCAAAGGGCACCGAATGGGCCTGCGTCGACACCGACGCGATGCGGCTGTGGAAGCCCAAGCGCCGATTCATCCCGATCCGCACCCGCCCGAGCAAAGCGCACGCGGCATCTGCGCTGCTGGAAGCCTGGGGCATGCGCGTGGTCAACATCGCGCTGCCCGCCCGCCATCACCGCATGGCGACGCAAGAAGACGAACTGGAGGTCGCATGACAACGTTCCTGGAACTTGGGGCCCGAGCGCTGATGACCGCCCTGTGGCTGTCCGCTGCGGTGGTGCTGCTGCCGTTTGCCGCGGTCGACAAGGCCCTGGCGCGGGGAGGGCGGTGATGGCTCTCTATCGCGAATTCCCACTCACAGGCCCGCGCGTGTGGCCGACCGTCGTTGCATTCGTCAAGGCCAACGCCGCTGCGTGCATCGAGAAGGGTCGACCGCTACGGATCATCGTCACCGCGGAGGAGCGCCGGCGCACTGCCGAGCAGAACGCCTTCTACTTTGGCCCGGTGCTGCGTGACATCGAGGAGCAGGCATGGGTCGACGGCCAGCAGTTCAAGCGCGCGACGTGGCACGAGTACTACGCGGACCTGTTCGCGCCCAAGGCGGAATTCCGGCTGCCCGACGGCCGGCTCTGCACGCGGCGCAAGTCGACGTCGGAATTCACCGTCGGCGAGTTCAGCGAGTACGTGGCCAAGGTGCAGGCGCACGCGGCCAACGAGTTCGGCGTCAGCTTCGACGGGGTGCATGCGTGATCGTGGACCTGAACGAGGACGACAAGGCCGCGGTGCTCTCCTTCCCGGGCAAGAAGAAGGCGCCGGCCGACGAGGGGCCGTACCTGCGCCAGGTCCACTACCAGCCGGGTTGCCAGCACCGCGCGGGCTTCACCATCGACGAGAAGCTGGACACGGTCGAGTGCACGGCGTGCGGGGAGCGCCTGAATCCGATGTGGGTGCTGCAGCAGCTCTCGCGCATGGAGACGCGCTGGCACAACCACGCGGCGCAGTATCAGGACGAGATGAAGCGCCTGGCGGAGCGCAGCCGAACGAAGTGCGAGCACTGCGGCGAGATGACGCGCATCAGCAGGGGGCGATAGATGGCGCTGCCGAGCCACTGTTACCGTGACCCCGCCGAGGTCTACGAGCGCGCGGAGGCGCGCAGCTGCAAAGGATGCTGCTGGGAGAAGACCGCCCGGCTGTTCGGCACCACGCTTAGGGTCTGCACCAAGCTGCTGCCCAACGGCAAGCGGCGGAATCACGGCAAACGATGCCAGTTTTTCGGGGAGAAGTTATGAGCGACGCGGTTTTCGCAGACACGAGGCAGGCGCTGCTGATTGCCTACATGGTGAGCGCACTGGAGCCGCGCCAGCCGGCGCCGTTCCGCAAGGCGCTGATCCGGGCCATGGAGGCCCAGGAACATCTGACAGGCCAGCAGGAGGCCTGGCTCGCCCAGCTCCGCGGCACGCCGGCGGAGAGCACGGTGAACTTCGGCGGGCTGACCAGCGACGAGGTGCGCGCGCAATGCTCGGCGGTCATCTCGGCGGTCAATTCGAAGCTGCCGGCGCCGGAGCAGTGGGTAGTGCGGGCCCGGTTCATCCCGACCGAGCACGAGGACGTCGGGGCGCACGGGTCTCGGACGAAGCGCTATTTCTACAGCCGGGACCGGCTCGAGGCGATCCGCCAGCTCGCCCGCTGGCTCCCTGAAGGGCTGTGCCCGGTTACCGGCCTGGCGCTGGACATGCTGACCGCGCGGGTGTTCGCCGACGGCGAGAAGCTGGCCATCAGCTTCCGGGACATGGCCACCGCGTTCGGCGGCAACCACATGACCTACGCCCGGGCATACCCGAAGCTGCGCGCGCGGCTGATCGAACTGGAGAAGGTTGCGGTCGGCCGGCTGACGCCATACTTCGAGAGGACGGGGCTGATCGAGGCGGAGGAAAGTGTCGCTTGACACCGTGTTACAGCGGCCCTAGAATTTTCCCAAATTCCAGAAATGCCACCAAAGCCCGCACGGTTTCCGCCGCGCGGGCTTTTTGCTCATCCGCGTACCTTGCGTCTCCCCATTTCGCTACCATACTCGGCGTGCTTTTTATGGGAGAGGCGGAATGGATCTGACTACCGCAAAGGATTGGATAGAAATGCTCAGCAAGGGGGCTACGCTGGTAGCAGCGGCCCTTGCTGTATATGGCATTAACGCATGGCGGCGGGATTTCACCGGAAAGCGCAAGATCGAATTAGCGGAGGAGTCTTTGCGCTTGTTCTATCAGGCCGCGGACGCCGTCGCACACATGCGAAGCCCCGTGGCTTTCGATGGTGAGTCTAACCATGTTGTCCGCGGCGATCAGGAGTCCGAGACAAGGTTTCGGGCACGTCAAGCTGTGGCGCCTCTCTTCAAACGCTACAACGAGCATAGCGAACTGTTCGCTGCACTGAGGACGACGCGGTATAAGGCCATGGCTCTCCTCGGACCTGCGTCGGAGAAGCCTTTCAAAGACCTGGTGTCCCTCGTGAACGAGATACTGGTGGCGGCCCAAAGCTATGTCATGGCGGCTCAAGACTATGGCTTTCAATCCGCCGAAGCGGAACAACTCAAGGTCCATCGGGACGGGCAGCGCGAACGCGAGGAGCTTTTTTGGTGGCACGGCGCCAAGGATAAGGTGACGCCACGAATGGACTCGATCGTGGGTAGCGCGGAAGCTTTTTGGCGCCCGCACCTCCCATCCACGCCTTTGCTTGCTCGTTGGCGACAGACGGCCATCAGAACGGCCAAGTCAATGGCGAGGGCGGCTTTGCGCAGACGCCAGACGACGTGAGGGCACCTGCGGCTGCGTAGGGCGGGGCGGGATGAGTTTCGCCCTAGCACCAGAATATTCTTCGTAATGCCCAGCCCCGGCCGGCGGTGGGGCAAAACTCCCGCAGCAGCCGACGTAGCGTAAGCCGGTCTCCTCCCGCCCCGTGCGGGCATTTTCGGCGACGGGCGACGGCATCTCACCTCATTCACACCATGGCAAAGGCAAAGGACATCGACTGGGTCGCAGTCGAGGCGGCGTATCGCGCCGGCACTGAGCCAGTGACCGCCATTGCCGCGAAGCACGGCATCAGCCATACCGCAGTGAACAAGCGGGCGAAGACGCAAGGCTGGATTCGCAACCCGGGCACCGCCAAGCGGGCCTTGGTGGAGGCGCATTTCAGCGGGGCGGGCGGCGAGCCGGCGCCTGGAGTTTCAGCCGAGGTTTCAGGTTTAACCCGTGAAACTATTGCCGATGCCGCCCGCCAGGACATCGACGACATGGAGCGCGGCCTGCGCATCCATCGGTCCTGCCTGCGGAACCTTGAGACGGTCGCCACGAAGGCGGCAGACCCGAAAGAGATCAGGACCATCGTGGAAGCGGCATCGGCAGCCGTGGCAGCGATCCGAAAGATTCGAGGCCTCGACGCGGCTACGCCTGCGGACATGAAAGACATCGATGCAGCAATCGAGGCAGAACTGGCGCAACTGGGGCGCGGCCGACAAACTGGCGCTGCTCCAGACTCTTAAAGCGCGCAACCGGCTGAACTGGAAGCCGCTGCCCGGGCCGCAGTCCATGGCCTACGCCTGCCGAGCGGACGTGCTGCTGTACGGCGGCGCCGCGGGCGGTGGCAAGACTGACCTCGCGCTGGGCAAGGCGCTCACGCAGCACCAGCGATCGCTGATCCTGCGCCGCGAGTTCCCGCAGTTGAAGGGCATCCTGCAGCGGGCGGAAGACCTCTATGGGGAATACGGCAGCTACGGCGACAAGGTCTGGCGCTGCGAGTTCGCCGGCAAGCGCCGTATCGTCGAGTTTGGCTCTGTCCAGCACGAGGCTGACAAGAACAAGTTCCAGGGACGGCCGCACGATCTGAAGGTATTCGACGAGGCGGCCAACTTCCTGGAGTCGCAAGTCGAGTTCATCGCCGGCTGGAACCGGAGCGAGGATCCGGACCAGCACTGCCAGGTGCTGCTCTGCTCGAATCCGCCCACGGACGCCACCGGCGACTGGCTGATCAAGTGGTTCGCGCCTTGGCTCGACCCGGCGCACCCCCGGCCCGCGGCGCCCGGCGAGCTGCGGTGGTTCGCCTCTATCGAGGGCGAGCAGCACGAGTGCGAGACGGGCGACCCGTTCATCCTCGTGGATGGCCGGCGCGTCTACGACTTCGACGCCAGCCAGGTTAAGAAGGTCGACATCATCCGGCCGCTGACCCGAACGTTCATCCCGGCGCGCGTGACGGACAACCCGTTCTACGCGGACTCCGGCTACGTGGCCAAGCTTCAGGCGCTACCTGAGCCGCTGCGCAGCAAGATGCTGTACGGCGACTTTGGCGCCGGCCGGCAGGACGATCGTTGGCAGATCATCCCCAGCGAATGGGTTCGGCTGGCGCAAAAGCGCTGGGTGGAGCGGCCGGAGTGCGCGGCGCCGATGACGGCGCTCGGCGTCGACGTGGCGCGCGGCGGACAGGACAAGACGATCCTTTCGCCCCGGCACGGCAACTGGTTCGCCCCGCAGGTCTCGATGCCTGGCACGGAAACGCCCGACGGCGAGGCGGTCGCTGCGCAGGTCCTGCTGCTGCGCCAGGCGCGCACGGCGGTCAACATCGACGTGATCGGCGTTGGCAGCAGCCCGTACGACATCCTGAAGGGGAAGATCAAGGTGTATGCGGTCGCGCTGAACGGCTCCGAGGGCAGCGACGCCACCGACCGCACCGGGCATCTGGGCTTCGTGAACAGGCGCGCGGAATGGTGGTGGCACATGCGTGAAGCGCTGGACCCGGTGCACGGCGACGACTTGGCCCTACCGCCCGACCCGCAGCTTACGGCCGACCTGTGCGCGCCGCGGTGGAAGATGACCGCGCGCGGCATTCAGGTCGAATCGAAGGACGAAATCAAGAAGCGGATCGGCCGCAGCCCCGACAAGGGCGACAGCGCTGTCTACGCGCTGGCCGAGGGCGGCGCCACGGCGTTGCTGGCCCGCCATCTGGCACTCGCAAGCTGACACACATGAGACACGACGGATACGAATCAGCGCTGCTCGGGCACCGCGCCCTGGCGGCGCAGGCGGTCCCGGCGCAGACCGATGTGCAGCTGTACGCGACCGGCGGCATCTATGGCCGAATCGTCGACATGCCGGCCGACAGTGCTGTCGCGCGCGGTGTGGTGATCGAGGGCGATGCGGACAAGGGCATTGCCAACGAACTGGACCGCCTGAAGGTGCTGCCGGCCCTGGCCGATGGCATCCGCTGGGCCCGGCTGACCGGCGGCGCGGCCATCCTGCTGGTGGCGGACGACGGCGGCCTGCTGCGTGACCCGCTCAGCACCGACCGCCTGCAGCGTATCGAGGAGCTGAAGGTCTTCGACCTGGACGACATCAGCGCCACGGATGACCGGTACCGCGACGCGACGAAAGCGAACTTCGGCCGGCCGGAGCGCTACCGCGTGCGCACTGGCGCGACAGCCGGGACCGATGCCGAATTCATCGTGCACGAGACCCGCCTCATCCCCATCCCGGGCGACCCTGTGCCGCGGCGCATTGCCGCGATCAAGGGCGTGCCGTGGGCCGGCCGCAGTGCGGTAAGCCGCGCATTCGGCGTGGTCAGCCAGTACCGCCAGTCGCTGAGGTGGGCGCTGAGCATCCTCGAGCGCAAGCAGCAGGCCATCTACGGCATGAAAGGGCTCGCCGACCTGATCGTGGCCGAGATGGAACCGGTGGTGCAGAAGCGCATCGGCCTGGTCGACGCTGCTCGGAACATCCTAAACACCGTGGCGGTGGACAGCGAGGACACCTACCGCATAGAGGACACCAACGTCAGCGGCGTCAAGGACATCATCGCCGAGTTCCAGATCGCGCTGTCGGTCGAGACCGGCATTCCGGTGACCCTGCTGTTCGGCCGCTCGCCGGCCGGGCAGAACGCCACCGGCGAGTCCGACTTCGAGGGCTACTACGACCTGGTCGAGAACATCCAGCGCAACCGCGCTACGCCGGCGATGGAGCGGCTGGTATCGCTGATCGTCGCGCAGAAGCAGTTCACGGCGCCGCCGAAGCAGTGGTCGGTCACGTGGCCGCCCCTGCATAGCCCGACGGCGAAGGAAGAGGCCGACGTCGACAAGACGAGGGCCGACGCAGCGAAGGCCGAGGCTGACGCGCTCGGCGCACTGGTTGATCGCAGCGTGGTCAGCGAGGAAGAGGCCAAGGACTATCTGGCCGAGAAGGGCAGGTATGGACTGGAACGCACTACTGGCACGCGCGCAGCGGCAACGAGCTATGCCTCGCAGACGTAGCCGGCCGCGAAAGCCGAAGAAGTGGCTGCATCCGGCCGCCATCGAGCGCGAATATGTGCGCGCGGTGCGCGGCGTGGCGGACCAGACCGTCCAGGCGGTCGAGCGCTTCGTCATCCCGGCGCTGTCGGCCGTGCGAGGCGACGATCTGAACCGCCCGCCGGAGGATGACCGCTGGTACAACGCGCTGGAACTGGCCTTCACCGAGGCGCTTGCCGCCGCCGCAGTGTCGGACGAGGCCGTGCGCAACGTGATCGCGCTGTTCGCCGGCCGCGTGGACGCCTTCAACAGTGCGCAGTTTCACGCGCTTCTGCGCGGCGCCTACGGCGTCGACATCGTGACGGCTGAGCCGCGCATTGCGGCGCTGCTGCGAGTCTGGGAGGCGGAGAACCTGCGGCTGATCAAGTCCATCCCGGTCCAGTATCTGGACACGCTGCAGGGGCGGATTGTCGCTGCCGTCGCGCGCGGCGAGTCGCTGCGCAGCCTGACCGCTTTCGTGCGGGACACCTACCGGCTGCCGACCGAGCGCGCGGAGCTGATCGCACGCGACCAGGTCGGCAAGCTGAACGGCCGGCTGACCGGCTACCGCCAGGCCAATGTCGGCGTCACCGAATACCGGTGGCGCGGCACGCTCGATGCCCGGGAGCGCGATGCGCACGTGGCGCGCGAGGGCAAGGTGATCGCCTGGGATGCGCCGCCCGACGACGGCCACCCCGGCGAGCCGATCCGGTGCCGCTGCTGGGCAGAGCCGGTGCTTCCGGATCTCGACGACCTGGACGCCCTGATCGTCCACTGAGGAAACACCGATGGAAATGCGATTCGACACCGTGCCGCTCAAGGCGACGAGCACGCCGGAGGGGTTCTTGCGCGACACGCCGGTGCTGACGCGGGTTGGCGTCTTCCCCTACAAGCGCGCGGACGGCAGCACGCGGTATGAGCTGCGGCCGCCCGAGGAAGTGTTTCACCCCGACACCCTCGCGAGTCTGAAGGGCATCCCCATCACGGACGGCCACCCGGGACTGGTCAACGCGAAGAACGCCAAGCAGCACACCGTCGGCTCCGTGTTGTCGGAAGGGCGCCAAGACGGCGACAACGTGGTCGGTGACGTGGTGATCTACGACACGGGCCCGATTGCAGCTGGCAAGAAAGAGCTGTCGTCCGGCTACACCCTGACGCTGGACGAGACGCCCGGTGAGTGGAATGGCCAGCGCTACCACGCTGTGCAACGGAACATCAGGTACAACCACCAAGCCCTGGTGCGAGCAGGGCGGGCAGGCAATGCCCGCTTGAATTTGGACGCGGCGGATGCCGATTTGACCAACGATGAGGAAAGCGACATGACGACTGTCAAAGTGCGGCTGGACTCGGGACTGTCGTACGACGCCGCGCCCGAGGTAGCCCAGGAACTGGAGGCCTTGCGCGGCAAGCTGAAGACGGAGACGGCCCGCGCCGACGCCGCCGACGCCCGTGCCGACACCGAGAAGGCGCGCGCCGACCAAGCGACCGCCGATATCGAGAAGGCGAAGGCCGAGGCCCGGGCTGCTGCGCTGGCGCGCACGGCGCTGGAGGGCCAGGCCAAGGCGCTCGGCGTCGAGGTCAAGCAGGACATGGCGGACAAGGACATCCGCGTGGCCGTGATCAAGGCGGTGCGCGGCGACGGCTTCCACGTGGCGGGCAAGTCCGACGCCTATCTCGAGGTGGCCTACGACATGGCCGTGGCCGAGAAAGGCGCGCGCGCGGATGCGCTGGGCCGCCAGCGCAAGGAAATGACGCCGCCGGGCGCGCGCCAGGACGGCAAGGACGGTAACGGTGGTGGCAGCCAGTCGGCTTCCGCAGCCCGCGCCGCGATGATCAAGCAACAACGCGGAGGCTGAGCATGTACGAAGAGCAAATGGAACCCGCCTTCGCGGGCATGAAGGTCGATTCGGGCGATGACCGCGTCGAGTCGTTCCCCGTGGGCGCCGATCTGGGCTTTGGCCTGGTCTGCGGCACGAACGCGCAGGGACTCGTCGTCCCCGGCCCGGGCACCAAGGTCCGCGGCATCTCGCTGCAGACCCACACCATCCCGTTCGACGTCAACAAGTACATCGCGACCGACTGCGCGTCTGTCATGACGCGCGGCCTGGTGTGGGGGAAGGTCACGGCCGCCGGCGCGGTGACGAAGGACGGGCCGGTGAAGTACGCCGCCGACGGCACCGTCGCGGACGCGGGCGCCAACACGCTGGCGAATGCGGTGTTCCGCAGCGCCAAGGTGACGCTCCTCGACGGCACGGCCATCGCCGCGGTGGAGCTGCACAACCCGTTCGCGGTGCCGCCGGCCGCCTGACAGCCCACCACCTTCACGCAATCGAGCAAGAAAGGCCCGCCATAGCGCGGGCCTTCTTCATTTCCACGAGGAAATCATGGATCAACACGAGCACTACGACGAAGCCGATCTGGCGGCCGTTCAGGCGTTCTCGCCCCAGATGGGCGGCCTGCGCGAGGACGAGTCGGTCTTCGCCGCGCGCCAGCTGGACTATGTCAAGGCGCGCACCTACGACCGCAAGCTGCCCCCGATGAAGGGCCTGACGCTGGTTCCGCAGACCTCCGAGGTCCCCGAATGGGCCGAGACCTTCACCTACCGCTACTACGACCAGGTCGGCATGGCCAAGGTGGTGGCGAACTACGCGGATGACCTGCCGCGCGCGGACGTGAAGGGCGCCGAGAAGACGGTCCGCATCAAGGACATCGGCGACAGCTACGGCTACAACATCGCCGAGCTGCGCGCCAGCACTGCGCTGGGCGCCAATCTGCCGACCCGCAAGGCCAGCGCCGCGCGCCGCGCCATCGAGGTGAAGCTGAACCAGATCGCGATGGTGGGCGACGTGCAGTACGGCCTGTTCGGCCTGACCAACCACCCGAACATCGGGCTGACGGTCGGTCTGAACGGCGACTGGGCGAATCCGGCCACCACCGCTGACCAGATGCTGGCGGATCTGGACGCGCTCTACGGCGCCGTCCGCGTGCAGTCGAGCGGAATCCACACGCCGAACCGCTTCGCGTTGCCCAACGAGCAGTACGCAGCCATGACGTCGAAGCGGCTGCCGGACTCGAACGGCCTGACGGTGGCCGAGTTCTTCAAGCGGAAGTACCCGCAGATGCAGTACGAGGAAGCGCCCGAGCTGGCCACTGCCGGCACCGGCGGCACCAGCCTGGCCGTGATGTACGAGTTCGGCGAGGAGAACCTGAGCATGGAGAACCCCATGCCGTTCAACCAGCTGCCGGCCCAGGCGCGCAACCTGGAACTGGTCGTGCCGTGCCTCGCCCGCACCGCGGGCGTGACCGTGTACTACCCGCTGGCGCTCACCAAGGCGGAGGGCCTGTGATGAAAGTCCGAAACAAGGAGGCGTTCGTCGTCACCATCGCCGGCAAGATCGTCATCCCGCCGCTGGCGGTGCGCGAGGTGCCCGAGAAGTCCAAGGGCGTCGACGTGCTGATCAAGCGCGGCGTGCTCGAGCAGGTGGGCGACGGCGAGGCGGCAGGCGACGAGCCGCGCACGGTGGCGGAGCTGAAGGAGGCGCTGGCCGCCATGGGCGTTGAGTACCCCGACGACGCGAAGAAGCCTGACCTGCAGGCGCTGTACGACGCCGGGAAGTGAGCATGGCGGCCACCATCGAACTGCTCGACTTTCTCGCGCCGGCGGTCGCTGACGTGCCGGAGGCAGACAAGGCCCGAGCGCTGGAGATGGCGGCCGCCTATCGACCTTCCTGCCTGTCCGCGCCAAAGCAGGACGAGGCGCAGGCATGGTATGCGGCCTGGCTGCTGTACGGGCGCAAGCAGCAGACGGCCGGCGGCGGCGGCGTCATTGTCGCGGGCGTGGTGAGCGAGAAGGAAGGGGACCTGTCCCGGACCTTCGGCGACACCACCGGCGGCAGCGGCGTCGTCGACCCGCTCGGCTTCTACGGCCAGTACAAGCGCCTGGCCGACCTCTGCGGCGCCGGCGCGATCACCGTCGGGAGGCACGCCTATGGCTGCGGATGTGAAGGTTATTGATCGAGGGCTGGCCAAGTACGTGCGCGGCATGTCGAAGCTGGCCGGCCGCGGCGTAAAGGTCGGGGTTCAGGCCGATGCCGGGAAGGATGCCGCCAGTGGCGTGGACCTGCTCGACATCGCCATCTTCAACGAATACGGCACCGAGACCATCCCGGCCCGCCCGTTCGTTCGCGACTTCTTCGAGCGCAACCGCACCGTGCTGGCGACGGCCATGGACCGGCAGGCTGATGCCGTCGCCGGCGGCGCCAGTGCGGGCCAGGCCATGGACTCGCTCGGCCTGTGGGTCGAGAAGCACCAGCGGCGCCATGTCCAGCAGTCCCGATCGTGGGCAGTGCCCAACGCACCCGCCACGGTCCAGCAGAAGGGCAGCAGCACGCCGCTCATCGACCACGGCACCCTTGTCAACGCCATCCGGTACCAGAAGCTATGAGCAGCTTTCGCAGACCCGTCACCGTGAAGCGGCGCGCGGCAGGGCAATGGCTGGCCGGCCGGTGGGTGGACGGCGGCGACGTGCCGGCGCAGACGATCATGGCGTCCGTCCAGCCGGCAACGCTGTCCGACTACAACACCTTGCAGGCGTTCCCGGAGGGCCGGCGCATCGAGGCGATGGTGCGCGTCTACACGGACGCGGTGCTCGACGTCGCCGGCGCCGACGACGGCAACGGCGATCGCATCGTCTGGCCGCACGGTCCCCGGCCGGGCGACTACCTGGTGCGCGCGGTGAGCCCGTGGCAGTCCGGCGTGATCCCGCACTACCGCTACCTGGCGGTGCTGGAGGTGGAACCGTGACCCCCGAGCAGGCCATCTACGAGCTGGTAAGCCTGACGGCGACCGTGCCCGTCATCTTCGCGAACGAGAACGGCCGCCGGCCCGAGAAGCCCTACATCGCGCTGCGCGTCGCTGCCGCGCCACGCCTGCCCGTGCATCGTGGCCCCGTCGATACGGATGGCATGCAGGCGGTGTCCAGCCACCGGGATGCGCAAGTGGAACTGCAGTGCTTCGGAGCGGGCAGCTTCGACGTGCTGGACTCCCTAGGGCAGCGGCTGCACATGAATGACGCGGCGCAGCGGGCGGAGGTGCTGGACCTCGCCGTATTCCAGGTCGGAGAGGTGCGGCACGCGCCGGTACTGCGCGACGCGACGACATATGAGCCGCGCGCGGTGCTCGAGCTGGGCATCCGCTACACCCTGACGCTGGCCGACGACGTGGGGCTGATCGAGACCGTCAACGCGGAAGGAACAACCGAAGGCGCGGCACTGCCCGGCCCAACCATCACGATCCACGCCAGCGTGGAACAGACACCAGCCGCCTGAGGGCGGCATTTTTCATTGGAGCCACGCATGGCAACACTCGACCGTATCGTCAACGTTCAGATCAGCCTGAACACCACGGCGATCAAGGAGCAGTCCTTCTCCGACCTGCTGGTGATCGGGCCACACGCGGTGGCGCTGCCGCGCGTGATGGCCGTCACCGGCGCCGACCAGCTGCTGGAGCTGGGCATCTCCAGCACGGACCCGCTCTATATGGCGGTGCGCGACGTGTTCGCGCAGATCCCGACGCTGAACCGCTGCTTCGTGGGCCGGCGCCACGTCGACACCGTCGATATTGACGTCACGCGCGCGTCGGAGAGCGTCTATCGCGCGACGTTGCAGTGGCGTGACGAGACCGGCGCCGCGCAGTCGGCCACCGCCACCTATACCGGGCTGCCGGCGGATACCCCGGCGCTGATCGCAACCGGGCTGGCGGGCGCCATCGCCGCCACCGCGGCGCCGGTCGAAGCCGTGGCGGCCGGCGCGGTCATCACCCTGACGGCCGATGTCGACGGTGCGGCGTTCTCGGTGGACGTCGCGGGCAACCTGGCGCTGCAGGTGCCGACCAGCACGGAGTCGATGACCGACGCCCTGGCCGCGTGCCGCCGCGAGAACGACGACTGGTATGGCGTGGTGCTGACCAGCCGGGTCGAGGCGGACGTCCTGAGCGCTGCCGAGTGGGTCGAGTCCAACGCCAAGCTGATGGGCGTCGGCTCGGCGCAGGCAGGCATCCTCGACGCCGGCGTGGACACCGACATCGCATCGAAGCTGCAGGAGCGCCAGTTCTTCCGCACGGCCGTCTGGTATCACGAGCGCGCGGCGCTGGAGTGGTTGGAAGCGGCCGTAGCCGCGAACCGGTTCACCTTCTACCCCGGCGGCGAGACCTGGGCGAACGTCCGGCTCACCGGCATCACGGCGGACAACCTGGCCGAGGGCGAGGCGATCACTGCGCACAACAAGAACGCCAACACGTTCGAGCCGTTCCGCAACTTCGCGATCACGCAGAACGGGCGGGTTGCCGCGGGCGAGTGGATCGACGTGATCCGCTTCCGCGACTGGCTCGCCGAGCAGATGAAGATCAGCGTCGTGTCGGCGCTGATCAATGCGAACGGCAAGGTGCCGTACACCGACGGCGGTATCCAGGTGGTGACCACCGCCATGCGCCAGACGCTGGACCTTGGCGTGACGCGCGGGGGCATCGCTCCGGAGGAACTGGACGACACCGGCCGGAAGATCCCGTCGTACACGATCAGCGCGCCGCGTGCGGCCAACGTCCCGTTCAACGACAAGGCGAACCGGGTGCTCAACGACGTCAGCTTCACCGCGCGCCTGGCCGGCGCCATCCACGCCGTCAACATCAAGGGCACGCTGACCTACGCCCTCTAATCGGAGCAGACGAACATGACTGGAACTTATGACCCGTCGCGGGTGACCGTGACCGTCGGCGCGGCGGTGCTGTCCGGCTTCGCCGAGGACACCTTCATCAGCATCGAGGAGGTCGGCGACGGGGTGACCTCGGTGTCCGGCGCGGACGGAGAAGTGGCCCGGGCGATGTCCTCGGACCGCCGGTGCCGCGTCACCATCACGCTGCAGCAGACCAGCACAGGCAACGACATCCTGTCCGCGCTGCTCCAAGTGGACCGGATCAGCGGCGGCGACGGGATCTTCCCGATCACGGTGGCGGACCTGCGCGGTCGGACGGTCTTCAACGCCTCGGAGGCCTGGGTGACGAAGCTTCCGAACGCCGAGTTTGGCATCACCGTCGGCAACCGTGAATGGGTGATCGAGACGGGCAAGAGCAACTACTTCGTCGGGGGTAACGCCTGATGCGCAAGCAAGTCACCATCGGCGAGACCGAGTACTTCATCCAGCGGATGGACCCGTTCACGGCACTGCGCGTGTTCGGGGATCTGCAGCGCGACATCCTGCCCGCGGTGGGCCGCCTGCTGCAGGCCGCCGTGGGCGACGAGGGCAAGCCGGGGCCCGCGTCGGCGGACCTGTCCGATGCCTCGATCGCCGAGGCCATCACGGCGCTGTCCGCGCGGCTGGATGGCGCCTCGCTGGAGATGTGGGCCGGCCGGCTTCTCGATCCCGAGTGCATCGCCGTTTCCCTCAACGGCCGTGACACGAAGCTGACCAAGGACACGCGTGCCCTGGTGTTCCGCGACGCCGGCGAGATTCTGGAACTGATGGCACACGTCATCCACCACAATTTCGCCGATTTTTTGGCGCGGTGGGTCGGCCTTTCTGGGTCGGCCCAAAAGCTGCTGGGCAAGCTGTCGGACGGTTCCGCGCCGACTTCGAATCTGAGCTGATCATCTGGCGGCCCATCAAGGCGGGGATGTACAGCCTTGAGGCTGCCAGACAGGGGCATATCGACTTGGTCGACGTGCTCAAGGCCAACGCACTGCTGGACGCGGTTGCGGCGGCTGAAGAGAAGGCCGCGCAGGCCGCCCGGGGAAAGACATGAACGCCATTCGAGAACTGGTCACCGTCCTGCGGTACCAGGTGGACAACTCCGGTCTGCGGCGGTACCAGAGCATCTACAAGACGGCGATGGGCCGCCTACGGACCGGCGCCACGAACGTGCGGGAGTTCACGGCTGGCTTCTTCGACGGCGCGCGGCAGGGGCTGCAGGACGTGCTGACGGCGCAGCGCTCGCTGAACACAGCGCAGGCGCGCGGCGTGCAGAGCGCGGCGCAGATGGGCCAGAGCTATACCGGCATCGCGAGCGTTGTGCGCCAGCTGGTGGCCGGTTATTCGATCATCTCGGCCGCCCGGATCGCGGACGAGTGGTCGAGCGTCGAAGGGCGCGTCGGCCTGGCCACCAAGAGCGTGGAGGAGCAGCGGACGGCGCTGGCCGAGATCTACGCGATCGCCCAGCGCACCCGGCAGGAATACACGGCCACCGGCGACCTGTTCCAGAAGGTGCAGCGCAACGCCGGCGACCTCGGCCTTGCCATGGCCGACTCGCTGAACCTGACCGAGATCATCGGCAAGACGATGACCATCGGCGGCGGCGACACCGGCGCCCAGCAGGCGGCGCTGATGCAACTCGGCCAGGCGCTCGGCGCCGGCGGGCTGCGCGGCGATGAGCTGAACTCGATCATTGAGCAGGCGCCGCGGCTCGCACAGGCGATCGCCGACTCCTTCGGCGTGACGGTCGGCCAGCTGAAGGACCTCGGCAAGGAAGGCAAGCTCACCAGCAAGGGGCTGGCGCAGGGACTGCTGAAGCAGGCGGACAAGATCAACGCCGAGTTCGAGCGCATGCCGCGCACGTTCGGCGGGGCGATGGTGGTGCTGCGCAACGCCGTCGGCCGAGAGATCAGCCGCCTGAACAGCGCCACGGGCGCGGCCGCCCGGTTTGCCAAGGGTGTGGAATTCCTTGCGGGAAACCTGACGGACGTGCTGAAGGTGCTGGCGTTGATCGGCGCGAGCGTGGCCATCGTGCGGCTGAACGCTGCGCTGAGCTCGGCCACGAGCGCCGCGGGCGGGCTGCTGGCGATGTTCCGGCGGCTGGCGGTCGCCTCGTGGGCGTCTCTGGGCCCGTATGTCGCGATTGCGGCCGCTCTTGGCGTCATCTACCTGATCGGTCAAGACATCTACACGTGGCTGAGCGGTGGTGACTCGCTGCTTGGCGACCTGGTGGGCGGCGTCGAGGAGTGGGGCGGCGCGCTCAACGGCATCACGACACCGCTGCGCCTCATCTGGGAGGGCATGCAGTCCATCGCCGGATCTATTGGCGATGGCATCACCGCGCTCGGCAACTGGATCGCGGAGGCCGCAGGCCTCGGTACCGTGTTTGGCAGCTGGGGCGACGTGGCGCGTGCCGTGTTCGCCGGCATCCTGGCCTACGTCGGCGCGGCGCTGTCGACGCTGTCGTCGCTCATCAGCGCCGTCGCGGCGGCGTTCCGCGGCGACTGGGATGCGGCGTGGTTCCACCTGCAGGAAGGCTTCCGAAAATGGAAGGAATGGCTGCTGAGCATCGGCGAGGTGGGGCGGCAGATCTTCGCTTCGATCGGCGAGGCCATTTCCACATGGGTGCTGGCAAAGGTTGAGCAGGCGAAGAGCATGCTGGCCGGCCTGGCGCCTGACTGGCTTCGCAATGCCGCATCTTGGGTGGGCAACAAGCTCGGCGGCGGTGCAAGCGCGGCGGACGTACAGCGCGTGCCGCCGTCGTCGGCGCCGGTGACGGTCCAGAACAACATCGCCGGCGTGACCGTGAACGCGCCCAACGCCAATCCGGCGTCGGTAGCGGCAGCCACCGAGCGCGGCATCAACAGCGCTATGGCCAGCACCCGCGCGCCTCGGGCAGCGGCCGCGTTGCCAATGGTGGAGGCAGGGGCATGAGCACGGTATCGCTGGTTTTCGAGGATGGGGTGGCCCAGACCAGCGTCGGCGCCATCATGCTCGACGCGCTGCTCGACGAGAACACCGAGCTGGCCAGCCGGGCGACCGAGTATGCGGTCGAGGAGGGTTCACCGATTACCGATCACGTTGTCCTGGAATCGGAGAGGCTGGACCTGTCCGGCTGGATCACGGGTGCCGGAACGCTGCTCTTTGGCGCCGGCGGGCGGAGCAAGCTGATCAGCGCCAAGGACGCGCTGCGCGCCATCCATGCCGCGCGTTCGACCCTCACCGTGATGACGGGCATCGACATGTATGTCGACATGGTGATGGAGACCTGCAAGATCAGCCGCGACGGCAAGGGCGAGTTCTTCCACATCGCGGCTGGCTTCCGGAAGATCCGCAAGGCCACGCTGCGCACGGTGGCCATACCGCCCGACAAGGTGCGCGCCGGCAAAGCCAAGCAGAAGGCCGGCGCCACCAAGACGAACGCCGGCAAGGTGACGCCCAAGGACGCCACGCCGCGCCAGCGGTCCGACCTTAAACGCATTTTCGGCTGATCCCAGATGTTCACCATTCCCGTATTGGACGCGAACGACAGCTTGGCCGAGGTCGTGCTGGATGACCGCACGTTCTTCCTGCGGCTGTCCTGGAACAGCGAAGCTGAGCTGTGGGCGCTGACCATCGAAAACGCGAACAACGAGGTCGTGATCGCCGGCGTGGCCGTGGTGCCGGACACCCGGCTGTTGAACCGGTTCCGCCATCTGGATGTCCCGGCCGGCGAGCTCGTTGCGCTGACGCCGGATGGCCGGGACCACATCAGCAGGGAAGCGCTGCCGGCGGGTGAGGTGGCGCTGGTGTATCTCGATGAACAGGACCTGGTCGATGGCACGCTTCAATAGGGATTACCGGCTGCAACTCGGCAAGGCAGGCCAGCAGGGCGTCGAGATTCGCCCCCCCATCCGCATCACCTTCGACATCACCAAGGACGCAAGCGAGCAGCCGAACCCGTACAAGATCCGGATTTACAACCTCAAGCCGGACACGCGGCGCGCGCTGGAGGAGCCGGACGTCCGTTGCCTGCTGTATGCCGGCTACGCCGAGGAAGACGGGCCGGTGCTGCTGGCCGCCGGCGCCGTGACGTTCGGCCACACCTTCTACGACGGCCCGGACGTGGTTACCGAGCTGGACGTGCGCGACGGCTACGTGGAGATCCGCGACACGGCTGTGTCCCTCGGCTACGGGCCTGGCGCGCGCGCCAGCATGATCATCCGCGACATCGCCAAGCAGATGGGCCTGCCGCTGGTGATGCCGGACAACGCACCGGACCGGGTCTGGCAGAACGGCTTTTCGTTCTACGGCGCCGCGCGCCAGGCGCTGCACAAGGTGGTGCAGGGCACCGGGCTGGAATGGTCGACCCAGAACCAGACGCTGCAGGTGGTTGCCAAGCGCGGCACCACGATGCGCACCACCGTAGCGCTGGCTGCCGACAGCGGGTTGATCGGATACCCCGAGCGCACCCGGGAGGGCGCCCGCGAGAAAGCGCGGGTCAGGGACGAGCGCACCGGCGACCGGGCGAACCTGGTCAGCGCGGCGCAACAGCGCAACGGCTGGCGCGTGCGGTCGCTGCTGCTGCCGCAGATCAACCCCGGAGACCTAGTCAAGCTGGAGAGCCGCACCACGGAAGGCTTCTACCGGGCCGAGTCGGTCAAGCATGTCGGTGACTCGGAGGGCGGGGACTGGCAGACCGAGCTCGAGCTGGTTGACCGGTACGCACCTCCCAAGGCGAAGAAATGATGGACGTCACCGAACTGAGGCAACTCATCGCCGCCGAGCTGGCGGAGGTCCACACCTCGCTGCCCGGCGTGATCGTCTCCTACGACGGCACGGCGGCGGTGGTGCGCCCCGCGCTGCCCAAGCAGCTGGCCAACGGCCAGATCCTCGCCGCGCCCCAGATCGTGCAGGTGCCGGTGTGCTGGCCGTGCGGCGACATGAACGGCCAGCAGGCGCTGGTCACCGTGCCGCTGAAGCCGGGCGACGCCGTCATGCTGTCCTTTTCCGAGCGCGCGCTGGAGGGCTGGCTGGCGGGCAACGACACGGCGCCGGACGATCCCCGCCAGTTCGATCTGTCGGACGCTTTCGCCACGCCGATGCTGCGGCCGGGCACCGCCGCGGCTGACACGGACAACGTCAGCGTGCAGTACGGCGCTCTGTCGCTGAAGCTGACCCCCGGGGGCGATGCCATCCTCCTCGGCCCGGGCACCTTCATCGTGGACATGCCGGCCCTCTTCAAGAAGCTGCTCACCTACGAACAGGGCATGGCGGGCCGTGGTGTCAGCGGCGGGCCGGCCATGCAGCTGGTGGGCGATGTTGCCCACACCGGCGGCGTGATCACATCGACCGCTCCGATCGAGGATGGCCACCGACACACCGACAGCATGGGCGGCAATACGTCGCTCCCGCACTCATGACCATCGACATCGCATTGACACCCGGCCACACGCTGGAGATATCGCCGCTTGGCGACCTGGTGCTGGTGGACGGGGCGGAGCGCATTGCGCAGCAGATCAAGGTGACGCTGCTGGCCTTCCTTGGCGAGTGGTTCCTCGACGAGACGTTCGGCGTGCCGTATCTGGACGCCGTCCTCGTGAAGAGCCCGGACCGGGCCCAGCTGGAAGCCATCTTTCGCGCGCGCATCGCCGCGGTGCCGGGCGTGACGCTGGTGCGCCGGATCGACCTGCTGGTCGACCGCGCGGGCCGCACGCTCGAGGTCGAATTCGAGGCGGACACCACCGAAGGACTGGTGGCCCGCCGCTACACCCTTTCTGGAAAGGTAGCCTGATATGGCATACGGCGTAACCCCAGACGGCTTCGTGCGGCCGCGCTTGCCGGAGATCCGGCAGGAGATCGTCGAAGACCTCGTGGCCGGCATGCGCAACGCCGGATTCGCCGGCGACATCGAGACGCGGCCGGATTCCATCTTCGGCCTGCTGATCGACACGTTCGCCGAGCGTGAGGCGGCGCTGTGGGAACAGGCCGAGGGCATCTACTTCGCCATGTACCCCGGATCGGCCTCGGGCACATCGCTGGACAATTCCGTCTCCTTCACGGGCGTGACGCGGCTGGCGGCAGAGCGCTCCCGCGCCTATGTGGTCGCCTACGGCGGTGCGGGCGTTACCGTGCCGGCCGGCTCGCAGATTCGCCACCGCATCACGCAGACCATCTGGGCGACGGCGGCCGACGTGACCATCCAGGCCGGCGCAGCAGCGGACGTGACCATTGTGCCGACGGTCATGGCCAGTACGGTCTACACGGTTCGGGTCAACGGCACCGACCACAGCTACACGTCGGACGGCACGGCCACCATCGCGGAGGTATTGGCTGGCCTCGTGGCCGCCCTGAGCGCGACCGGCCTGGGGGTGTCGAGCGACGGCGCGGCGGTGCGCCTGGTGTCGGATGGGCGTGTGGCGTTCGCCGTGGTGCTCGACGGCCCGCTCACGTTCTCCCGCATCGGCTCGCCGGTGCTGGCGCAGACGGTAGAGCCCGGCAGCGAGGAGGCCGCCGTGGGCGACCTCAATGGCATCGTCACCACGGTGGCGGGCTGGGATGCGGTGAACAACCTGCAGCAGGGCTCTCCTGGGCGGCTCGCCGAGAACGACGCGCAACTGCGGGCCCGGTATCCGACCGGCCTGTTCCGGCTGGGCGCTGCCACGAAGCCCAGCATCGCGCCAAACATCCGAGATCGCGTGGCCGGCATCACGGCCATCCGAGACTTCGAAAACGACACCGACGTCACTGACGCGGTCGGCCGCCCGCCGCACAGCATTCATGTGGTGGTAGATGGCGGCCTGGACGACGAGATCGCGGACGCCATCTACCGCGTCAAGGCGGCCGGGATTGCGTCGCATGGGTCCGTCGAGGTGGCAGTCGTCGGGGACGACGGGAAGACGCACCTGGTGCGGTTTGATCGGCCGGAGCGCGTCTATGTCTGGGTGCGGGTGGTGCTCACGCTGCTGCCGCCGATCGAGCAAGCCTTTCCGGCGGACGGCTTCGAGAAGGTAGCGGCGGCGATCGCAGCGACTGGCGCGACGCTCGACATCGGGCAAGACGTGGTGCAACAGAGGTTCTTCGGTGGCATCTATGCCACCCCCGGGATCGCTCACGTGGAACTGTCGTTTGCCCATTCCGACGACCCCTCATTCGTACCGGGGCCCGGTGACTACAGCGACGGCAACATCACCATCCAGGAATTCGAGGTGGCGAAGTTTGACCTGTCCCGCATCGAGGTGACCTGATGGATCTGGAACAGGACCATCCCGGCATCGCCTGGGGAAATTGGCTGGGCCAGTTCGTTGGCAAGACGGAACTGGAGGCGCTGGTGCGCGCGCTGCTCAAGCCGGCGCAGGGCCTGCAGGGCGCGCTGAAGGACCTGTACGAGAAGCGCTGGCTGGACGCGGCGGAGGGGCGCCAGCTCGATGGCATCGGCGAAATCGTCGGGCTGTCGCGGGTCATCGACGAAGCTGTCTATGTGAAGTTCTTCGGCTTCGTCGGGCAGACGAACGTGGCCGGGTTCGGGCAGGCGCGCATCCGGCGCGCGCACGAGAACGCGCTGGCCGCGCCGACGACCTTGCAGGATCCGGAGTACCGGAAGCTGCTGTACTGGAAGATTGCCCTGAACAACGGCCACGGCACGGCGCCTGAGATCGTTGCTTCGCTGAAGCCCATTTTCGGCGTGGATCAGGTCATCGTCGAGGACGCTGGCACCGCCTCCATTCGGGTCTGGATCAACCGGATTCCGGGCCCGGCAGACGTGCTGCTCAGCAATCCGTATCGGTGGGTGCCGAAGGCGGCCGGCGTTGGCGTGCGCATCATCACCGCGTCCAACGACCGGCCGTTCGGTTTCCGCAATCAAGGCTTTTTCGGCTTTGGCGTGGGTGTTATGGCAAGGGGTATCTGAAATGGCAGACGTGAATTTCTTCGACGACTTTGAGCGGGTCTGGGGCACGAACGGGGACGTCGAGGCGATCGACCAGAACCAGTACGACCAGGGGTGGGCCTTCATCGGTGCGACGCCGCCCTCGGTCGAGCAGTTCAACAAGGTGCAACAGGTCAGCGACCAGAAGGCGGCCTGGCTATTCGCACAAATGAAGACGCTGGCCCAGCAGGGTGGCTACGAGTTGTCGAGCGCCGCTGATGATGCGCTGGCGCTTGGTATCGGGTACAGCATTCAGCGAGGCGACGCGATCACCGGCGTAGACACCGGCGCCGCAAACTCATATGTCGTTGACTATGCGCCCCCGGTTGCCACGCTGATTGACGGAATGGCGCTATGGTTTAGGGTCGGCACGGCAAACACGGGTGCCTCGACACTGAACGTCAACGGCATCGGCGCGCGTCCGGTGATTGGCATGGGACACGCGCCCCTCCAGGGTGGGGAAATGGCGGCGAATGGTAAGGCATTGGTGGTGTGGAAGGCCGATGCCAATTCGTGGGTGCTGGTCAGCTGTTCTGGAGGCGCCCCCCAGGTGGTTGCTGCAACGAAGAGTGGCCACCCGGTCCAGTTGGGACAATTCACTGGTGCAAATCAGTCGATCAGCTACCAGAAATTTCCCGGCAACCCAGGTCTCATCGTGCAATGGGGTGGCACGGCCGTCCCTGCGGGTGTGACGCAGACAATCACCCTTCCCATTACGTTTCCGAATACTTGGATGGTAGCCGTGTGCAGCCATGCTGGCACCGACGCGACGGTCAATGCGGTGGCAAGTCCGATCAGTAACTCGCAACTCTCGCTGCGGCACAATTTTTCACAGACATCCGTCATCCACTGGATCGAACTCGGGAATTGAAATGGAAAACCAAATGCTCTATTCGCCTAGCAAGCTCGGCTTCTACTGCCGGGAAGTTAATGGTTCCAATATCCCCGAAGACGCGATCGAGGTGCCAATGGACCAGTATGAGGCGCTCATCTCTGCTTCTGCCTCCGGATTCGAGATTCATCCCGGTGAGGATGGGTTTCCTGTGGCAGTGCCGCCGCCAGCGCCATCAGACGAGGCAATGCTGGCTCTTGCGAGTCAGAAGCGCGACATGCTCTTGCGCGAAGCGGCAACGCGGATCGCGCCCCTTCAGGATGCTGTCGATCTGGATATGGCTACCACTGATGAGGTGGAAAGCCTTTTGGCATGGAAGCAGTACCGGATTGCACTCAACCGCATGAACATATCCGGTGGCGACGTAGTCTGGCCGACACCCCCGGCTTAATGTTGGCGGAGGCGGCATATGCTAAGAGCATCATCGCTGCACGTTGGCTTCGGCAGCCGATCGTCCGCGTAGCAAGCTCATCAGTTTTCGTAGCGGCGCCGTGATGCGCCACGAACTGCTTGCGTACGTCGCTTGCAGCGCCACCTCGAGTTGATGCGCGCGGGCCCACGCCGCTCGCTTTTCATCTTTCAGTCGGAGCACCTCTGCCTCCCTGGCGGCCTCCTGCTCAGGATCAACATAGGTTAGGACCGTCACCTTGTCCGGCTGAATTTCCATGGTCAGAAACTTCCTGATCCAGTCATCCCGGACGATAGAGACCTCCGCTGTGGCTCGGGCCAGTGATTGCGTGGCCTTCTCCCATGCTAGGGGACTGAGCGTGTCGTCGACGAGCGATTCCTGAAGAAGGGTATCGAGGGATTGCGAGGGGGCCACGCCAGTGATCGTGGCATCCATCTCCAAGACACGGCCGCGGTAGTGCTCCAATTCGTAGAACCGCTGCATCAGTCCGACCCGGGCGGCGTAGTAGTTGCGCTTCAGTTCAGCGAACGCCTCGGATTCGGCCGGTCTGCTGGCGTAGTGGCTGGGCTTTTCCGCGACCACGTACGCGCTGGCGGCCATCGAGCGGCGCATATGCTCCGACATGGCAGCCACCAGTGGAGCCCGCCTTGATTCGTCCGAAAGCTCGCCAAGCAGGTCTGCTGTCTGCATGGTCAGCAATCGCTCGCGGTCCGTCCGGGGCAGCGCTTCGATGAACTTGCGCAGCAGGTTCTCGACGGCAATAGCAGGGCTGCCGCTCGCAGGGACTACGGACTTCACCAGCTTGAAGTCATCGACAAGAAATGTCTCCACAGCCTGCGGAGTCATATTGAAGTAGTGGCACGGGAAGCCGTGGTAGCCCTGCAGGAAAGCCGTGTCGATGTAGAACCGGCCGCCCGGCCTCAGCACGCGGCGCACTTCCCTGACCGCAGCCAGAGGGTCGTAAAGGTGCTCGAAAACAGCGCCCGACTCGGCATAGGTGATGGCGTCTGAAGCAAAGGGCAGCGCCTCTGCCTCCGCCACCATATCGACGTTGGTGTTCGGCAGGATGTCGATCGAGATCACGCTCGGGTCATCGCAGGGCACGTTGCCCGAACCGATGTGGATTTTGAAACCCGGGCGCGTGGCCATCTCCGGCGGCAGTGAATAGGTGGCGATGTTCTGCGATACCACCGCGGCGTCCGGCGGCGTGATGTGCAGTGGCTGAATGCGCCGCACGAGAATCGGCTTGCCATCTACGATCGGATAACGCTCTCCGGCCTCTGACACAAGTTCGTCGACTTCGATGTGGAGACGGGTGCCGGTGCGGGGACAACGGAGGATATTCAGAGCTGCTTCGATTTTCTTGTTCATTGGTGGTCTTTTCGCCAAACGACGCGCTGAGCCCGCATTCTACTTTGCAATTCCCGGCCGACTGGATGGCCGCTGTGTAGCCCGCCCCGAGCGGGCATTTTCGTTTCTGGAGGCGCCTATGCCATACACACACTCCGATCAACTGCCCGGCGGCCAGAACATGGCGGCTTTCCTCGACATGCTTGGCTTCAGCGAAGGCACCACCACGGTTGCCGGCAGCGACGATGGCTACAACGTGAACGTCGGCGGCGAGCTGTTCGCGGGCTACGACAGGCACCCGCGCCGCGCGGTGCTCACGCGCTGGGGGCTGAGCGACGCGGCCGGCCGGTACCAGATCATGGCCGCCATCCCGGGGAAGATCCGGACGGACACATGGGACTGGGCAAGCCGGGCGTGCAAGGTGTTCGATTTCTCGCCCGCGTCGCAGGACAAGGTGGCCGCCTACCTGGTGACCCGGCGCGGCGCGCTGCCCGATCTGCTCGAAGGCCGGTTCGCCGCCGCGGTGGAGAAATGCCGGAAGGAGTGGGCCAGCCTGCCCGGCGCCGGGTATGGCCAGCGAGAGCATCGGCTCGAGCTGCTGCGCGAGAAGTACCTCGCCTTCGGCGGCACCGACATCGAGGCGTAAAGCCCACCGGAAGGGATTGGACATGAATGAGTGGATGGTGCCGGGGGGCGTGAGCGGGGCGGTGGGGGCGATCCTCGCGGCCATTGGTGGCGGAGCGTGGCTGATTCGCAAGGGATGGCGCAACGACAAGGTCGAAGGGGCGCAGAGCAAAGCCGAGATCGACATCATCCAGCGGCTGGAGGGGCTGCTCGACAAGGCCAACGCGAGGGCCGACCTCGCCGAGCAGCGCGCGGACGTCGCCTACAAGGAGCGCAACGACCTGCTGCGCGAGATTGGGGACCTGAAGCGCACGATCGCCGAGCTGACGGCTGAGGTGCGGTATCTCAAGGAGAGGTTGGATGGACACGCTTCGTGAATGGCTGGAACGGCATCGCACGGTGTTTCGCCGCGTGGCCCACATGCTGGAGACCGTGACCCTGGTGCTGGTGGTGGCCATGGGCGGCGCCGTGGGCGGCTATGCGCTGGCGCAGTGGCAGGCGCAGGAAGCGGTGATCCAGCTGCGGGCTGACCACGTGGCCGAGATCGAGCGCATGCAGCGCACGTACGCCCTGACGCTCCAGGCGCTGGCGCCGAAGATCACCGCCATTGCCGAGACGGCCTCGGCGGCGGCCGGCGCTGCGGCAGAGGCGGCCGTCTCGTCCGCGGAGGTGGCGCAGACCGCCAAGCGCGCGGCGCAGGGCAAGCCGACCACGCCGGCGCCGCTGACGGAGGTCGAGCGGGCGCGGGCCAACAGCGCCATCGAAGCAGCGAACCGCAAGCTGCAGGAGGGCGGCCGATGAGGGCGCTCATGCTGACCGTGCTGCTGACCGCCTGCGCCGCGCCCGCGCCGCCGCCACCGGCCCAGCCAACCGCGGCGCCGGCCGCGCGCTACGCATGCCCGCCACTGCCGACGCTACCCCGCGGCTCCGGCCGCAAGGCGATGCTGGCCCACATCGACAAGACCGCCGCGATGTACGCGGACTGCGCAACGAGGGAACGATGATCCAGACCACTGCAATCCGGGCCGCCGCGGCTGCGATCCCTTGGCGCGCTGTCGCCGCCGTCGGCCTGGCGGTGCTGTCGTTCGGCATCGGCTGGACAGTCAACGGTTGGCGCAAGGCCAGCCAGATCGACCGGCTCGTGGCTCAGCAGGCCGAGGAGCGCCGGGTACAGGCCGATGCGCAGCTCAAAGCCGTGGACGCGGCGCGCCTGGAAGAACAGCGCCGCACTGCGGCGCAGATGGAGATAGCGAATGCTGCAACGGAAGAACTGGAGGGCGCGCGCCGCGACGCCCGCGATGCTGGCGCTGCTGCTGATCGGCTGCGCAACCGAGTCGCCGAGCTGGTCGCCGCCAGTCGAGCCGGCAAGGATTCCGGCCCTGCCGGCGCAGGCGCGGCAGCCGGCGATCCCGCCGGAATGCTTGCCGACGTGCTCGAGCGCGCTGACCGTCGAGCGGGGCTCTTGGCTCAATATGCTGACGCGGCCCGAGTTGCCGGACAGGCCTGCGAGCGCTCCTACGACTCCCTGAGCGCGGGTTCGCCGTAGGGACGGATCACCACTGCTGGCTCAGGGCAGCTTCTTCTTCTCGCTCGTTGTAGCCGCGCTGCCACTGGGCCTGGGCCACCGTGCCGGGCTCATATGGATTGTGGCCATGGGGGAATGCGGAACGGCCGCGCTCATACGCGGTCTGCGGTCGGCGAGAAATGCCTAGGAGCATTGCGAGATGGGAAATGAGGCTCTTCATGTGGCAATTGTGCTACGGGGACCGCCGTCTAAGGGTACCGCCGTTTCGAGATTTAGCGAGCCGTCCGTGGCTGTTGGCGTTCCTCGCTGACACGTTCGATGGTGGCCAGCAAACGGCGCACCGATTCAACTAGGTCGACGATGCTCCACGCTTCGCCGCGGAAGCGAACCTCATGGGTCGTGGGATCATACCAGCGCATATAGTCGCCCTCAGCGAGTCCGGGGATAGCACCCCATCGGGCCACGTTGTCTTGCAAGTAATTTCCGTGTTCGCTTGTGCGATCCCAGTCATCCAACCTCTCGTCAAAGTGTTCGAGATGGTCCCTCAGCGCGCGATTGCGGAGCGGGTGATCATCGCCGACCCCTAGCAATTCTCGCAACTTTGCTCCCCTTTCAGCTCTGGACTCCCTATGTGGATCGTTTCGCTTGCCGGGGATCGGCCAAAGCAGTCTGGAAATGTTGCTTGCATGGGTCAGTATGCTGTGGCAGTTGGCAAAAACCGGCGCCGTCCCGAACCCTGCCTGCATATTCTGCAGCCCGTTTTGCAAAGCCAATTCCAGTTGTTGAGTGCCAACGTATGTCATTAGACACTGAGCGCGCAGTTCGGAAAGGTAGATCTCAATACTGGCTTCGGTCATTTTTGCCCTATAAGGAGAGCGGACGTTGATGGGTGGGGCGACATATATTGCCATGGGCCGCTTTCCTTAAGAGAGCGGGCGCCTTTGCACTCTACGTGAATATCCTGTCGGAGCTAGCGCTTGAACCGCTCCGCCGGCACCGCTCCGGGCCGTTTAACCTTTACCCAGTCCGGCGACCTCTTGCCGCACTGGTAGGCGCTCCCCAGCCGCTTCCCCACGATCCCTTCCAGCCCAAGGGCCAAGGCATGCTGATACAGCCCGTGGCCGTCGTCCACATCCTGCACGTAGAGCAGCACCGACGCGCAGCAGTCCAACACCTCGCGCAGCGCCGCTTTCCTGTCCTCTACTTGCTGGTCGCGGATGTCTTGGCCGTCCAGCACCAACACGTCGAACACGGAATAGGCAACGGGATCGGAACCGGCGGGCCGGCCGCGCCGCGCCGCGCGCCGGTGCAGCCGATCGAAGTCCGGCCGGCCGAGCTCGTCGAGCACGCACACCTCGCCGTCCAGGACGCAGCCGGGCGCCAGCGTCGCCATCGCCTCCGCGATCTCAGGAAACCAGCGCGTCGCCACGTGGCCGTTGCGGGATCGCAGCTGCGGGTCGCCCGTGGCGGCCAGCAGGCGATAGCCGTCGTACTTGATCTCGTAGAGCCAGTCGCCTGTGGTGGGGATGGTCTTTCGCTCCGTGAGGAGCATGGGCGAGAGGTCGGCCAAGGCAGGGGCCGGCACGGCTACCCTTTGATGTTGCGCGGATCGTGGCCGAAGCTGTTGCGCGCGCGGATCTTCCCATCGCGGCCATGGATCAGCAGCTCGACCCTGTACTGCTGGGCGCGCTCGGTGCCCTCAGCGATTGCTTCTTCCTGCGTGTCGAAGCGCGCGAGTGGGCCGTCGCCGCCCTCGATCTCTACCGCCCAGCCGTCGCCGTCTGCCGGCACCACATGCACGTTCCCAGCCATGGTTTTCTCCTATGGGTTGCCCTTCCGTTGTACGCGGGCCACCTACGGGGCGGTATAGGTCTACGTCTGACGGGTATCCGAATCCCAGGCGCCGTGGACGGGCTCGGCGCGATACGCCGCCCAGAACCGGTGGGAATGCCGGCCGCGGCGCGCGACCTTCTGCTCGAAGAACAGGCGCACCCGGCCGACATGGCCAGCGTCGACCTCGACCTCCTGGTGGAGCGGCCCGGCGGCCGTCGGCGGCGCGAGCGTGAGGCTGGCCGCAGCGACGTAGTCGCCGGGCACTTGCGCGAGGATGCCGTTCAGGGAAGGGGCGGCAGGGGCGTCGGTGCCCGACGCGGCCTGGCAGCCGTTGGCGAGTTTGCTGTTGCCCATGGCAGGCTCAGAGGAGCGGGAAGCGGGCGGAACCGTCGTCGAGGACGGTAGGGCGGCCGACGGGGAAGCGGTGGCTCTGCTCGTAGCAGCTGAAGGACAGGGAGTCGGGCGTCCAGCCGATGGCGCCCAGGCGCCGCGCTTCGCCTCCGGATACCGTGATCGACCCGGACCGGACGGTGACCGCGTCGCAGGAGACTCGGAACTCGTCGCGGAGGTCGCCGAAATATTGCACTTCGAGGAAGACGGACTTGGCGGGGTAGGTGGCAGGCATGGCGGGCTCCGGGAATACTGTATGGATGTACAGTATATCGACGTGCCGCGCGATGAGTAAACGACTGGCCGCCGAGCCCCTGCGGCGCCGACTGCTGCCGGGTAAAATGGCAGGTGCGCCGCTGCGGCTGTTCAAAACCAACCGTAAGTGACTGATTTTATTAGGACGTGTCCGACGCTTTTTGCCGCATTTTGCGGTGCTCGGAAGCGTCATAACACTTTGATTTAAATGAAGAAATTTTCGGTTTTGATGTGCTGCATGGGGAATATCTGCCGTTCCCCCACCGCCGAAGGCGTGCTGCGCGCCAGGCTGATGGACGCGGGCCTCGCGGACCATGTGCATGTCGATTCCGCCGGCACCCACGCCTATCATCTGGGCCACGCCCCGGACGCGCGCTCGCAACGTTGCGCGCTGAGCCGGGGCTACGATCTGTCGAGCCTGCGTGCGCGGCTGGCGCTGCGGGAGGACTTCGCTCAGTTCGATCTCGTGCTGGCGATGGACCGCGACAATCTGGAACGGCTGCGCGCCCTGTGCCCTCCGGAGAGCCGACACAAGGTGCGGCTGCTGATGGAGTTCGCCACCCGGCACGACGCCGAGGAAGTCCCCGACCCCTACTACGGCGAGGGCGACGGCTTCGAACGCGTGCTCGACTACATCGAGGACGCCTGCGACGGACTGGTGGCGGACCTGCGGCAGCGCGGGCTGGTGGCGGACGAGGCGGGGCGGTAGGGGGCGGCGAGCCCGTCCACGCCCTTCCTCCATGCGGCCTTGCCGCCACAGGCGCACGGCGTCCGGCACGCTCCGGGGCTTGAGTTTCAGCCTCCGCCGCCACTTCCATACACCAAAAGCGCAGAGAGCGCCTCGGCCCCACAGTCGGCAGGGTAGTTGACTGATTTAGTCGGGATATTTATACTTGACGAAATTCATCAGGTATTAGCTTTTCAAAAAAGCTATCACAAAGCCCCCGAATCATGAGACTGACGACGAAAGGCCGCTTCGCGGTAACCGCCATGATCGATCTGGCCATGCGCCAGGACCAGGGGCCCGTCACGTTGGCCGGCATCAGCCAGCGCCAGAAAATCTCGCTGTCCTATCTCGAGCAGTTGTTCGGCAAGCTGCGCCGCCACGAAATCGTGGAAAGCGTGCGCGGCCCCGGCGGCGGCTACAGCCTGGCCCGCAAGGCCGAGGACGTGACGGTGGCGGACATCATCATCGCGGTGGACGAGCCGCTCGACGCGACCCAGTGCGGCGGCAAGGGCAACTGCCACGGCGACGAGAATGTCGGCCGCTGCATGACGCACGAGCTGTGGGCGACGCTGAACCAGAAGATGGTGGAGTATCTCGACTCCGTTTCGCTCAAGCATCTGGTCGACCAGCAGCGCGCCCGTCAGCCGGCGGTATTGCACGACATGCGCGAGGAACCGGTGACGCAGGCCCCCGCGGTGGCGCGGTCCAAGGCCGAGAAGGAAAAAGCGCCGCGGCCGCGCGTGGTGAATTCGGTTTTCAGTCTGGCCCAGTCCTGAGCGGGCGGCGGACACCAAGGTAGCAAGCGAACCAAAAGATAGCGGTCCCAAACAAGGCAGTCATAACGATGAGCACCCCTCACTTCCCGATCTACATGGATTATTCGGCCACCACCCCGGTGGACCCGCGCGTGGCCGACAAGATGATTCCGTACCTGCGCGAGCAGTTCGGCAATCCGGCCTCGCGCAGCCACGCCTATGGCTGGGCCGCCGAGCGCGCCGTGGAAGAGGCGCGCGAGCAGGTGGCGGCGCTCGTCGGGGCGGACCCGCGCGAGATCGTGTGGACGTCGGGGGCGACCGAGTCGAACAACCTCGCCATCAAGGGCGCGGCCAACTTCTACTCGGGCAAGGGCAAGCACATCATCACGGTGAAGACCGAGCACAAGGCCGTGCTGGACACCACGCGCGAGCTGGAGCGCCAGGGCTTCGAGGTCACCTATCTCGACGTGCAGGACAACGGCCTGATCGACATGGAGGTGTTCCAGCAGGCGCTGCGCCCGGACACCATCCTCGTCTCGGTGATGTTCGTGAACAACGAGATCGGCGTGATCCAGGACATCGAGCAGATCGGCGAGATCTGCCGCGCCAAGGGCATCATCTTCCATTGCGACGCCGCGCAGGCCACGGGCAAGGTCGAGATCGACCTGTCGAAGCTGAAGGTGGACCTGATGTCGTTCTCGGCCCACAAGACCTATGGCCCGAAGGGCGTGGGCGCGCTGTACGTGCGGCGCAAGCCGCGGGTGCGGATCGAGGCCCAGATGCACGGTGGCGGCCATGAGCGCGGCATGCGCTCGGGCACGCTGGCCACGCACCAGATCGTCGGCATGGGCGAAGCCTTCCGCATCGCCCGCGAGGAAATGGCCACCGAGAACGAGCGCGTGCGCATGCTGCGCGACCGCCTGTGGCGCGGCCTGTCGAGCATGGAAGAGGTGTACCTGAACGGGGACCTGGAACGCCGCGTGCCGCACAACCTGAACGTGAGTTTCAACTTCGTCGAAGGCGAGTCGCTGATCATGGCGATCAAGGACGTGGCGGTGTCGTCGGGCTCGGCCTGCACCTCCGCGTCCCTGGAGCCGTCGTACGTGCTGCGCGCGCTGGGCCGCAACGACGAACTGGCGCACAGCTCGATCCGCTTCACCGTGGGCCGCTTCACCACGGAGCAGGAGATCGACTACACGGTCGAGCTGCTCAAGAGCAAGATCGACAAGCTGCGCGACCTGTCGCCGCTGTGGGAAATGTTCAAGGACGGCGTGGACCTCAATTCCATCCAGTGGGCCGCGCACTAAGCCGCGCCGACCCGCTCACTCCACAAAAGATACGTACAGAGGTAGCCAAATGTCATACAGCAACAAGGTACTCGACCACTACGAAAACCCCCGCAACGTCGGCTCGTTCGACAAGAACGACGGCGATGTCGGCACCGGCATGGTCGGCGCGCCGGCTTGCGGCGACGTGATGAAGCTGCAGATCAAGGTCAACGAGGCCGGCGTCATCGAGGACGCGAAGTTCAAGACCTATGGCTGCGGCTCGGCCATCGCCTCGTCGTCGCTCGTGACCGAGTGGGTCAAGGGCAAGACCGTGGACCAGGCGCTGGAGATCAAGAACACGCAGATCGCCGAGGAACTGGCGCTGCCGCCGGTCAAGATCCACTGCTCGATCCTCGCCGAGGACGCCATCAAGGCGGCCGTCGAGGACTACAAGAAGAAGCACCCGGGCGCCGCCGAGCAGAAGGCCGCCTGAACGATCGAAGGACGTTGCAGCGATGATCACACTCACCGAAAAAGCCGCCAAGCACGTGGCACGCTATCTGGATCGCCGGGGCAAGGGCATCGGCCTGCGCCTGGGCGTGAAGACCACCGGCTGCTCGGGCCTGGCCTACAAGCTCGAGTACGTCGACGAGTTGATGCCCGAGGACGAAGTGTTCGAATCGCATGGCGTCAAGGTGATCGTCGACCCTAAGAGCCTGGCCTATATCGACGGCACCGAGCTGGACTTCGCGCGCGAAGGGTTGAACGAGGGTTTCCGCTTCAACAACCCGAACGTGAAGGACGAGTGCGGCTGCGGAGAGTCGTTCCGGGTCTGAGCGGCCGGCAGCGCGGAGAACCTGCGGTGGAAAGCGTCATCGTGGGTTTTCACCGCGACGAGCACGGCGACTGGGTGGCGGAACTGGCCTGCGGCCACGGCCAGCATATGCGGCACGATCCGCCGTGGCAGTCGCGGCCGTGGACCACGACAGCGCAGGGCAGGGCGTCGAAGCTGGGCACCGCGCTGTATTGCCGCAAGTGCGAGCGGGGCGAGCCCCGCGCCCCCTGGAGCCACGAGGGCGGCAAGGACCGCGGCGGCGCCGCGGAACCAGGGCCGGCACCGGATGCGGCGCCGGAAGCATGACAAAGGGGCGGCATGGCCGCTCTTTTTGTTGGATGGTGTGTTGTTGAAGGACGTGGTGTTGAAAGACGACTATTTCGCGCTGTTTGGCCTGCCCGCGCAGTTCGCGGTGGACGAGGCCGCGCTCGATTCCGCTTACCGCACGGTGCAGTCGCAGGCGCACCCCGATCGCTTCGCCAATGCAGGCGATGCCGAGCGGCGCGTGGCCATGCAGTGGGCCGCGCACGCGAACGAGGCCTATCGCACGCTGCGCCAGCCGCTCAAGCGCGCGATCTATCTGCTGTCGCTGCGTGGCGTGGATATCCAGGCCGAGAGCAATACCGCGATGGCGCCTGCCTTCCTGATGCAGCAGATGGAATGGCGCGAGACGCTGGAAGACGCCACCGCGGCGCGCGACGTGGCCCGCCTGGACGCCTTCCTGCGCGAGCTGCGCGCCGAGAAGCAGGCGCGCCACGCCGAGATCGGCGCGCTGCTCGACGCCGGCGACAACGAGGCCGCCGGCGCGGCCGCGCGGCAGCTGATGTTCATCGAGAAGATCGAGCGGGACACCAGCGAGGCCATCGACCGGCTGGAAGGGTAGGCGCCCGGCGCGCAGGCCGGCGACGTGACACAATGTCGCCCCGGCGCCGGTTGGCCTGCATTGTCGTATCCCCGTCGCGTCCGCCCCCGACATCCGCCGCGACCCCACAAATACCGGCCGAATAACCAAGATTCATCATGGCACTGCTCCAGATTTCCGAGCCCGGCATGTCGCCGGCGCCCCACCAGAGACGCCTCGCGGTCGGCATCGACCTCGGCACCACCAATTCGCTGGTGGCCGCCGTGCGCCACAGCATTCCCGAGGTGCTGGCCGACGAGAGCGGCCGCACGCTGCTGCCGTCCGTGGTGCGCTACCTGCCGAACAAGACCGCGCAGATCGGCTATCGCGCGCAGGAAGAGGCGGTGCGCGATCCCAAGAACACCATCGTCTCGGTCAAGCGTTTCATGGGGCGTGGCCTGCGCGATGTCGCGCATGTCGAGCACAGCCCCTACGACTTCGTCGAGGCGCCCGGCATGGTGCAGATCAAGACCGTGGCCGGCATCAAGAGCCCCGTCGAGGTATCGGCCGAGATCCTGGCCACGCTGCGCCAACGCGCCGAGGATGCGCTGGGCGACGACCTTGTCGGCGCGGTCATCACCGTGCCCGCCTATTTCGACGACGCGCAGCGGCAGGCCACCAAGGACGCCGCCCGCCTGGCCGGCGTCGAAGTGCTGCGCCTGCTGAACGAGCCGACCGCGGCGGCCATCGCCTACGGGCTCGACAACGCGTCGGAAGGCATCTACGCCGTCTATGACCTGGGCGGCGGCACGTTCGATATCTCCATCCTCAAGCTCACCAAGGGCGTGTTCGAGGTGATGGCGACCGGCGGCGATTCCGCGCTCGGCGGCGACGACTTCGACCAGCGCCTGATGTGCTGGATCGTCGAGCAGGCCGGCCTGCAGCCGCTGTCCGCCGAGGACATGCGCCTGCTGATGGTGCGCGCGCGCGCCGCCAAGGAGGCCCTGTCGGACTCGGACAGCACGGTGATCGACGCGGTGCTGGCCAGCGGCGAGATCGTGCACCTGCAGCTGACCGTCGCGCAGTTCCGCGAGATGACCGCGCATCTGGTGCAGAAGACGCTGTCGCCGGTGCGCAAGGCGCTGCGCGACGCGGGCGTCGAGGCGAGCGAGGTGCAGGGCGTGGTGCTCGTGGGCGGGGCCACGCGCATGCCGTCGATCCGCAAGGCGGTTGGCGAGTTCTTTGGCCAGACGCCGCTCACCAATCTCGATCCGGACAAGGTGGTGGCGCTGGGCGCCGCCATGCAGGCCAACCTGCTGGCCGGCAACCATGCGCCGGGCGACGACTGGCTGCTGCTCGACGTGATCCCGCTGTCGCTGGGCGTCGAGACCATGGGCGGCCTGGTCGAGAAGATCATCCCGCGCAACAGCACGATTCCGGTGGCGCGCGCGCAGGAGTTCACCACGTTCAAGGACGGCCAGACCGCGATGGCCATTCATGTGCTGCAAGGCGAGCGCGAGCTGGCGAGCGACTGCCGCTCGCTGGCGCGCTTCGAGCTGCGCGGCATTCCGCCGATGGTGGCGGGCGCCGCGCGCATCCGCGTGACCTACCAGGTCGATGCCGATGGCCTGCTGGCCGTGTCGGCGCGCGAGACGCATTCGGGCGTGGAGGCATCGATCTCCGTCAAGCCGTCGTACGGCCTGGCCGATGACGATATCGCGCGCATGCTGCAGGACAGCTTCCGCGAGGCCGAACACGACATGAAGAGCCGCGCGCTGGCCGAGGAACGCGTCGAAGCGCAGCGTCTGCTCGAGGCGACCGGCAGCGCGCTGCAGGCCGACGGCGACCTGCTGAGCGACGACGAACGCGCGGCCATCGAAGCGCTGCGCACCGAGGTGCGCGAGATCGCCGCGGGCGACGACCACGTGGCCATCAAGGCGGCGGTGGACGCGCTCTCGCGCGGCACCGACGACTTCGCCGCCCGCCGCATGGACCGCTCGGTCAAGCAGGCGCTGGCCGGCCGCAAGGTGCAGGAACTCGGCTGAGGCCGAGGCAGGAATCGGATCATTCAGGACAACCCATGCCACAGATCGTCGTATTGCCCCACGTCGAGTATTGCCCCGAGGGCACCGTCATCGAAGCCGAGCCCGGCATCAGCATCTGCGACGCACTGCTGTCGCACGGTATCGAGATCGAGCACGCGTGCGAGAAGTCGTGCGCCTGCACGACCTGCCACGTGGTGGTGCGCGAAGGCTTCGACTCGCTGAACGAGGCCGAGGAAAAGGAAGAGGACCTGCTCGACAAGGCCTGGGGGCTGGAGCCGAACTCCCGCCTGTCGTGCCAGGCCATCGTCGCCGATGAGGACCTGACCGTGCAGATCCCCAAGTACACCATCAACCATGCGAAGGAAGGCCACTGAGGCCTCGCCAAGGACCGGAGAACGCTGATGAAGTGGACCGACACCTACGCCATTGCCGCGGCCCTGTACGACAAGTATCCCGACGTCGACCCGCTGACGGTGCGCTTCACCGACCTGCATCGCTGGGTCATGGAGCTGGAAGGCTTCGCCGACGCGCCCGAGCGCTCGGGGGAGAAGATTCTGGAGGCGATCCAGGCGGCGTGGATCGAGGAAGCGGAGTAGGTCGGTCCAGCGCTGGCAGGATGGCGGGCGCTCACCCTCACCCCCGCCCCTCTCCCGCGCGCGGGAGAGGGGAGCACACCGCCGCCGTTTGAAGCCCTGCTGGTCTGCTCCCTTCTCCCCCACGCGGGAGAAGGGCCGGGGATGAGGGTGACCGCCGGCCATCCCGACGCGGCCCGCATCGCCACTACCTGATCCGCCCGACCCCCAGCGTCAGGGCCTCAATCCCCTCACGCACCAGCGCCTCCTCCAGCGGCCTGCCCAGCAGCAGGCTCGCCGCCAGCGACGACGCCCCCGCCGCGGACTGGATGCCGTAGCCGCCCTGCGCGGCCAGCCAGAAGAATCCCTCCACGCGGTTGTCCCAGCCGATCACCAGATCGCCGTCCGGCACGAACGACCGTAGCCCGGCCCACGTGTGGCTGGGCCGCACGATGGTCATCGTGGTGGCCTGCTCGATATGCCAGATGCCGGTGGCCACATCGATCTCCTCCGGCACCACGTCGTGCGGCGGCATCGGGTCGGTATTGGCGGGCGAGCCCAGCAGCTGGCCGGCGTCCGGCTTGAAGTAGTAGCTCTCGTCGATGCCGACCACGGCGGGCCAGCGCGAGATGTCCATGCCCGCGGGCGCGGCGAAGGTGAAGGCGGTGCGCCGGCACGGTTGCAGGCCGATCGGCGCGACTCCCGCCTGCGCGGCCACGATATCGGCCCATGCGCCGGCCGCGTTGACCACGCGCCGGGCGCGCACGATGTCCCCGTCCGCCAGCGCAATCTCCCACACGCCATCGCGCCGGTTCAGCGCCGCTACCTCGGCCTGCGCGCGCAGCGCGCCGCCCTGCTGGCGGAAGCCGCGCAGAAAGCCCTGGTGCAGGTGGTGGACGTCGACGTCGCAGGCGTCCGGCTCGCTCATGCCGGCCGCCGTCGCCTCGGGACGCAGGCAGGGCACCGCGGCGAGCATGGCGTCGCGGCCGATGCGCTCGACATTCGGCGAGCGGCTGCGCGCCTCGGCGTAAGCGGCGTCGAGCATCGCTTCCTGGCCGGGCGCGGCGACGTACAGCACGCCGCGCGGGGTCAGGATCGGCGCGTCGCCGAATACGGCCGGCGGGTGCTCGTAGAACGCGCGGCTGGCGCGCGTGAGCGCCTGAATCGCCGGTGTGCCATAGGTCTCCATGAACATCGCCGCCGAGCGGCCGGTGGTGTGATACCCCGGCTGCGATTCGCGCTCGAGCAGCACGGTGCCGGCCTCGGCGGCCAGGCGGTACGCCACCGAGGCACCGGCGATGCCGGCGCCGATGACGGCGAAGTCGAAGACGGTATCGGTCGATGCGTGCGATGCGGTCATGCCATGACTCCTGTCAGACTGCGGAGGCGTTGCCGCCGGCAGTGGCGCCCGTGCCGTCGAGCACCGGCGGCGACGTGACGATCGATGTCAGCGCGGGCTCCGGCGCGCGCAGGTTGCGCACGTCCGGCAGCGGGCGGCGCAGCGCCGGCGACGCGGCGAACGCCTGCTCCATCGCCTGCGCCACGCCTAGCGTATGCCGGTCGCGCCGGAAGCCGCCGACCACCTGCAGCCCGAACGGCATGCCGGCGTGGTCGAGCCCGCAGGGCAGCGTGATGGCCGGGTGCGTGGCGAGCGTGACCACGTAGGTCAGCGCCAGCCAGCGATAGTAGTTCTCCTGCTTCTCGCCGTTGATGGTGTCGGCGTACAGCTCGGTCCAGGGGAAAGGCGAGACCGGCGTGGTCGGCGACAGCACCACGTCGTAGTCGCGATAGACCTGCTGGAAGCGCGCCAGGATACGCGTCTGCTCGGCCTGCGCCCAGGCGCTGTCCACCAGCGACATCTTCGCGCCCATTTCGTAGTTGGCGCGGGTGTTGGGCCCGAGGCTGGCCGGATCGCGCTGGTAGGCCTCGTTCATGCCCGCGACGAAGCTCTCGGCGCGCAGCACGTCGAAGCAGCGGTGCACGTCGCCGAGTTCGAACTTCACCTCGTCGCAGCTGCGGAACAGATGCTTCATCGCGTCGATCTTGCCGCGGAAGACGCGGCGGATCCCGTCATCGACGGCGCAGGCGCCGAAGTCCTCGGTCCAGGCGACGCGCAGCGAGCCGAGATCGACCTGCGGCGGCACCAGGAAGGACGCGGGGTCCAGTTCGTAGGTCAGCGGATCGCCCGCCGACAGCCCCGCCGACGCGGCCAGCTGCAGGCAGGCATCGGCCACCGTGCGGCCCATCGGGCCGACCACCGAGATCGGCGTCCAGCCCAGCAGCTTGCGCGAACTCGGCACGACGCCCGGCGACGGCCGGAACCCGACCACGCCGCACTTGGATGCCGGGATGCGCAGCGAGCCGCCGGTGTCCGAGCCTGTGCACACCGGCAGCATATCGGTGGCCAGCGCCGCCGCCGAGCCGCCCGAGGAGCCGCCCGCGTTCAGGTTGGGGTTGAAGGGATTGCCGGTGGCGCCCCACACCACGTTGCGCGAATTGGCGCCGGCGCCCATTTCCGGGATATTGGTCTTGCCCACCACCACCGCGCCAGCCGCGCGCAGGCGCGCCACCAGCACGTTGTCCTCGGCCGGCACATTGGCGCGATACAGCGGGGAGCCATAGGTCGTCAGCAGGCCGGCCGTGGCCTCCAGGTCCTTGACGCCCAGCGGCAGCCCGTGGAGCAGGCCGAGCGCGCCGCCCGCCATCACGTCGCGTTCGGCCGCGCGCGCCTCGGCGCGGGCGCGTTCGTAGCAGGTGGCGGTCACCGCGTTGATGAACGGGTTCACCGCCTCGATGCGCGCGATGCAAGCCTCCAGCAATTCCACCGGCGAGATCTCCTTGCCACCGATCAGCCGCCGCAATTCCACCGCCGAGCGGCTTACCAGATCGTCCGATGTCGTCATTGTCGTTCTCCTCATACGCCGAAGGGCCCGCCGGCATTCGCGCCGCGGGCCCCGGGGGCTCGGTCAGTGATGGGCCGCCTCAGTCGGCCGTGATGTTGGCACGTTGCGCGACTGCGCGCATCTTCGGCAATTCCCGCGTGATCAGGCTTGCCAGCTCGGCGCTGGTGCCGAAGCTGGGTTCGAAGCCATTGGCCAGCAGCTTGCTGCGCGTGTCCGGGTCGGCCATGGTCTGCTCCAGGGCCTTCTCCAGCTTCGCCTTCACCTCCGGCGGCAGCCCGCGCGGCGCGACCACGGCGAGCCAGGTGTCGGCGTCCATGCCGGGGTAGCCGCTCTCGGCGACGGTCGGCACGTCGGGCAGCAGGGTCGAGCGCTTGGCCGTGGTCACGGCGATGGCCTTGACCTTGCCTGCCTTGACCTGCGGCACGGCGGCGGCGACGGTATCCACGGTGAACGGAATCTGCCCGCCGATCAGATCCGTCATGGCCGGCGAGCTCCCCTTGTACGGCACGTGCAGCATCTGGATGCCGGTCGTGTGGAACAGCATCTCGCCGGCGAAGTGGGCGGTGGTGCCGGTGCCGAACGAACCATAGGAGTACTTGCCTGGCGTGGCCCTGGCCGCGGCCACCAGTTCCTTCATGTTGTTGACCGGCACGTCGCGGTTGGCCAGCAGGATCAGGCCGGTGCGCCCGGTCAGGCCGATCGGCTCGAAGCTCTTGACCGGATCGTAGGGCAGCTTGGCATGGATGGCGGGGTTGACCGTGAAGGTGGTGCCGGAACTGATGAACAGCGTATAGCCGTCCGGTGCCGCCTTGGCGACGTAGCTGGCGCCGACGATGGTGCCCGCGCCGGGCCGGTTGTCGATCACCACGCTCTGGCCCAGGCGGTCGCTCAGCTGCTTGCCCAGCAGCCGGCCGATCACGTCGGTGGCGCCGCCCGGCGGGAAAGGGATCACCAGCTGGATCGGCTTGGCGGGATACGCCTGCGCCATGGCGCCGGTGCTGCCCAGCACCGCGATGCAGCAGGCGGCGGCCAGGTATGTGAACTTGGAAACGGTCGACATCATGATGATTCTCCTGCTGAAGAGGGGATACGGTTCAGGCGGCGGCGAGTGCCGCGCCGCGGGCGAAAAAGCGCTGGTATTCGTCTTCGGGAACGAACAGTCCACCGGTGGTCCAGGCCAGGTGCACGGCCTGATGCATGACCGCATCGAGGCCGTGGCGCGCCAGGTAGGCGCGTCCGGCCGCGGTGCCGGTCAGCATCGCGGGGCCGGCGATGCCGGCCGCCGCGGACGGCTCGACGCGCACGTTTTCGGTGGTCGCGGCCAGATGCAGCAGGCGGAACAGCGTGTCGTCCTCGACGGTCAGCACGCCGGCCAGTTGCTGGCGCATGACCTGCGCGGCCAGTTCGGAGGCGCGCGGCACGGCAAGCCCGTCCGCCTCGGTGCGATTGGTCAGGCCGTAGTCGTAGACTGACGGATTGCCTTCGCCGGCGGCCATCATCTGCACGACGAAGCAGGGCGATTGCGTGGGCTCCACGAAGAAGCAGTGCACATACGGGCCGTAGAGCTGCCTCAGGCCGAACGCGATGCCGGCCGGTGCCCCGCCGACCCCGCACGGCAGGTAGACGAAGAGCGGATGCGCGGCATCGGGCGCGAGGCCGCGCTCGCGCAGCTGCTCGCCCAGGTGCAGCGCCGCGGCGCTGTAGCCAAGCAGCAGCGACAGCGAGCGCTCGTCATCGACGAAATAGCAGAAGGGATCCTGTTCGGCCTGGCGGCGTCCGGCCGCCACGGCCTCCTCGTAGTCGCCGGCATGCTCGACCACCTCCACGCCGCGGGCGCGCAGGCGGTCCTTCTTCCATGCCTTGGCGTCGGACGACATATGGACGGCGGCGCGAAAACCCAGCGCCGACGCCATCACGCCGATGCTCAGTCCGAGATTGCCGGTGGAGCCCACCGCCACCTCGTAGCGCGAGAACAGCGCGCGCGCGGCGTCGCCGGCCAGCGCGGTGTAGTCGGATTCGAGCGTGATCAGGCCATGCTCCAGCGCCAGCGTCTCGGCGAACTCGAGCACCTCGTGGATGCCGCCGCGGGCCTTGATGGAGCCGGCCACCGGCAGCAGATGATCCTGCTTGAGCCACAGCACGCCGTGTGCGGAAGGCAGGTCCAGCGCCCGCTGCAGCGCCGGCGCGGCGACCAGATCGGATTCGATGACGCCCCCGGTGGCGCCCAGTTCGGGAAACAGCCTCGCGAGCAGCGGTGCGAAGCGCCGGAAGCGCGCCCGGGCCTGCTGCACATCAGCTAGACTAATGCTCTTGCCGCCCGCCGCGAGCGCATCCGGACGTTCGCGGGAAAGGTCGGGATTGAGCCACAGCGTGGGCCGGGCGCCGCGAAGCGCGGCCAGATGCGCCTCGGTGTCGTGCGGAAACGGGGCGGAGTGGGCGGTCATGCCGGTAGGGTCCTCGTGGTCAGCAGTCGGTCGACGAAGCCTTTTCGTCGGACATCGTGGACACATTGTTGGCGCCGCGTGCCAATGTGACAAACCATTTGTACTGATCCATGCATTAGCGCTACTAATGGCTACCGTGCTCTCTTCCTCATTATTGGGATGGCTGCGCTGTTTCGAGGCAGCGGCCCGCCACAGCAACTTCACGCTCGCCGCCCGCGAGTTGTGCATCACGCAGGGCGCTGTCAGTCAGCAGGTGAAGCAACTGGAACAGTGGCTGCAACGCCCGCTGTTCCTGCGCACGCCGCGCGCGCTGGTGGTGACCCCGGACGGCGAGCGGCTGCGCTTCGTGCTGCGCGAGTCGTTCCAGGCGATCGAAGGCACGCTGACGCAGCTGCGCCGGCAGGACCACGCGGGCCCCATTGCGCTGTCGTGTTCGCCGTCGTTCGCGATGCGCTGGCTCACGCCGCGCCTGAGCGAGTTCTTCCGCGACCATGCGGACATCGGGCTGCGGGTGTACGGGGAATTCCATGCGCTCGATCGCACCCGGATGGTGCGCGACGGCATCGAGGCCGCCGTGCGCTTCGATCCGGGCGGCTATGCCGACCTGAAGGCGCGGCAGTTTCTCGACGAATGGCTATTGCCGGTGGCAAGCCCGGCGTTCGTGGCCGCGCATCCGGAGCTGCGCACGCCGCGCGACCTGCGCGGGGCGATGCTGCTGCACGACGTCAGCCCGTGGGACGGCGCGGGGGAATTCGCGGAATGGCGGCGGTGGCTGGCGCATGCCGGCGTCGAGGTGCCGGACTTCGAGCAGGGCCATCGCTTCAATCTCTCGCAGTTGGCGATCAGCGCCGCGCTGACGGGGCAGGGCATCGCGATGGGCCGCACCGCGCTGGTGCTGGAGGATATCGAGACGGGACGGCTGGTGGACCTGTTCGGCGTCCATGTGCGCAGCGAGGCGTCGTACTACTTCGTCTCGGCGCACGGGCAGTCGCCGCAGGTGGCGACCGTGGAGGAATGGCTGGTGGCGGAGGGCGCCCGCTTCGAGGCGCAGCGGGGCAGGGTGCTCGACCTCGCCCCGGCGAGGCCGGCGCCGGCCGCGCGGCGCAGGGCCACGCGGCGGCAGGGGTGAACGCTCAGTCCTCGCGCCGCAGGTGCGGGAACAGGATGACGTCGCGGATATTGGGGCTGTCGGTCAGCAGCATGACCAGGCGGTCGATGCCGATACCGCAGCCGCCCGTCGGGGGCATGCCGTATTCGAGCGCGCGGATATAGTCGGCGTCGAAGTACATCGCCTCCTCGTCGCCCGCGTCCTTCTGCTCCACCTGGCGGCGGAAGCGGTCGGCCTGGTCCTCTGCGTCGTTCAGCTCCGAGAAGCCATTGGCGATCTCGCGGCCGGTAATGAACAGCTCGAAGCGCTCCGTGATGCCGGGCGTCGTGTCCGAGGCGCGCGCCAGCGGCGACACTTCCACCGGGTAGTCGACGATGAAGGTCGGCTCCCACAGCTGGCTTTCCGCGGTTTCCTCGAACAGCACCAGTTGCAGCGTGCCCAGGCCCGCGTTGAGGAACTGCGGCGCGCTGGTGTTGACGCCGAACCTCTTCAGCTCGGTGCGCAGGAAGTCGGCATCGGCCAGTTGCGCGTCGGTGTATTGCGGCGCGAACTTCTGGATGGCCTGGCAGATCGTCAGGCGGTGGAACGGCTTGGCCAGGTCGAGCTCGCGGCCCTGGTAGGTCACGGTGGCGCTGCCGCGCGCATCGATGGCGGCACGGCGGATCAGGTCTTCGGTGAAGTCCATCAGCCAGCGGTAGTCCGTGTAGGCCGCGTAGAACTCCATCATCGTGAACTCGGGGTTGTGGCGCGGGCTGACCCCCTCGTTGCGGAAATTGCGGTTGATCTCGAACACGCGCTCGAAGCCGCCGACGATCAGGCGCTTCAGGTACAGCTCGGGCGCGATGCGCAGGAACATCTGCATGTCCAGCGCGTTGTGGTGCGTGATGAAGGGCTTGGCCGTCGCGCCGCCCGGGATCGGATGCAGCATCGGCGTTTCGACTTCCATGAAGCCCGCCTCTGCCATATGCCGGCGCAGCGACGAGATCGCGGCGGTGCGGGCGCGGAAGGTGGCGCGCGTCTCCGGCGATACGATCAGGTCCACATAGCGCTGGCGGTATTTCGTCTCCTGGTCGGCCAGGCCGTGGAACTTGTCCGGCAGCGGGCGCAGCGACTTGGACAGCAGGCGCAGCTCCTGCACCTGCACCGACAGCTCGCCCTTGTTGGTGCGGAACAGCAGGCCGCGCGCGCTGATGATGTCGCCCAGGTCCCAGTGCTTGAAGGCGGCATAGACGTCCTCGCCGACCTTGTCGCGGGTGATGTAGAACTGAATCTGGCCGCTGCCGTCCTGCACGGTGGCGAAGCTGGCCTTGCCCATCACGCGCTTGAGCATCATGCGGCCGGCAATGGCAACCTCGACCGGCTGCGCTTCCAGCGCGGCCTGGTCGGACTCGCCATGGGCGGCGTGCAGCGCCGCGGCCTGGTGGGTCGGGCGGAAATCGTTGGGGAAGGCCACGCCCTGCTGGCGCAGCGCCTGCAGCTTCTCGCGGCGCTCGGCCATGATCTTGTTCTCGTCGGCGGCGCCGTTGGCGGATTCTGGCGCAGCGGGCGCGCGGGTCGGTTCGGTCATGATGTCTTGATGATGCTGGCGGCGCGTGGGCCGCGAAGGTCTGGTACTGCGTGTCGGCGGCGGGACGGGAGGCGGTCCCGCGCGCGCTGCTTACGCGTTCCGGATGTCGTCGATCTCGGTCGCGCCGAAGTCGGGGCGGTTCAGGTAGGCGGCAATCCGTTTGGCGGTGTCGTCGGGGCTGGCGAGCTGATCGTTCTCCTTCAGGTCGCGGAAGCGCTGCACCTGGGCGAAGTCCGCGTCGCGGATCGTGGCCTGCATGCCGGTGTCCACCACGCCAGGGGCGAGCGCCACGGCGCGCACCGCACGCGCGGCGTCGGCGCCGGCGTACTCGGCGTTGACCGAGCGCATGAACATGTCCAGTCCGGCCTTGCCGGCGCAGTACGCGCTCCAGCCCTCGACCGGCCGGCGCGCCGCGCCCGACGAGATGGCCAGCACCTTGCGCGGGCAGCCATAGCGCTCGCTGCGCTCCAGGAAGGCGCCGGTCATGGTCATCGGCGCGGCCAGGTTGGTCAGCAGATGCGGCACCAGCGTCGATTCATGCAGCTGCGTGATCGGACCGATCGGCTCGATCACGCCCGCGTTCAGGATCAGCGTGGCGCTGGCATGGGGTTCGTCGACGGCATCCAGCACGCTGGCCAGCCACGTCGCGGCCTGCATCGGCTGCGACAGGTCCTGCAGGTGCCAGGCCACCGGCACGCCGCTGGCCGCGGCCTCCTGTTCCAGTTCCGGATTGCGGCTGCGCGAGACGCAGACCAGATGATTGCCCGGCACGAGCAGGGCGCGCACGAGCGCGGCGCCCAGGCCGCGAGAGGCGCCGGTCACGACGATCAGGTGGGTTGCAGACGGGTTTGCGGACGAGGTTGCGGACATCGGGGCTGCGGTCATGGAAGTTCGCCGGTGCGGATGGGCACAGAGGTGGAAACATGAAAGCCCGCGGCACGGGTGCCGCGGGCGCTGCACTGCTTACAGCCCCTGCTTCAGGCTGGCTACGATGAACGGGTCCAGGTCGCCGTCCAGCACCTTTTGCGTGTTGGACATTTCCACGTTGGTGCGCAGATCCTTGATGCGGCTCTGGTCCAGCACATAGGAACGGATCTGGTGGCCCCAGCCCACATCGGTCTTGGACGATTCCAGCTTGTCCGCCTCGGCCTGGCGCTTGCGCATCTCGTGCTCGTACAGGCGCGACTTGAGCATCGACATCGCTTCGGCGCGGTTGCGGTGCTGCGAGCGGTCGTTCTGGCACTGGACCACGATGCCGGTCGGGATATGGGTGATACGCACGGCGGAATCGGTCTTGTTGATGTGCTGGCCGCCCGCGCCCGAGGCACGGTAGGTATCGACGCGCAGATCGGCGGGATTGACCTCGACCTCGAACGATTCGTCGACCTCGGGGTACACGAACACCGACGAGAACGACGTATGGCGGCCGCCCGACGAGTCGAACGGCGACTTGCGCACCAGCCGGTGCACGCCCGTCTCGGTCCGCAGGTAGCCGAAGGCGTATTCGCCCTCGACCTTGATCGTCGCGCTCTTGATACCCGCCACGTCGCCTTCGGATTCTTCCAGCACCTCGGCCTTGAAGCCCTTGCGCTCGCAGTACTTCAGGTACTGGCGCAGCAGCATCGAGGCCCAGTCGCACGCTTCGGTGCCGCCGGCGCCGGCCTGGATATCGATGAAGGCGTTGGCCTGGTCCATCTCGCCGGCGAACATGCGGCGAAATTCCATGTCGGCCACGATGGCCTCGAAGCCCGCGACATCGCTCTCGATCGAGGCCAGCGTGTCGTCGTCGCCTTCCTCGCGCGCGAGGTCGTACAGCTCCTGCGCGCTATCGAGGTCTTCCGTCAGCTTGCCCAGGACGCCGACCACGCCCTCGAGCATCTTCTTTTCCTTGCCGAGATCCTGGGCCCGCTTGGGGTTGTTCCAGACCTCGGGGTCTTCCAGCTCGCCGTTGACTTCGTCCAGGCGTCCTACTTTGACATCGTAGTCAAAGATACCCCCGTAGATCTTCCGTTCGCGAACGGAGATCGGAGATGGCGCCGGAGATGGCGTTGAGGCGTTCTGCTTCCATGGTGTCCCTGCGCTTTGAAAACCGTGAATTATAGCGGATCGAGGCTTGATTTCGCCGCGCCCGTCGCGGTAAACCCGAACCCGGCGGCCTTGCCGCAGTCTACAGTTGCGGGTGCGGCGGCCGTTACATTGGCAGGATGCGGCATCATGCGTCGCCAGGCGGCCCCTCGATGGCGCCGCGCAGGGCCACCGCAGGCAGGAACCTCAAGCAGATATCGGGAGCGGCAGACAACAGCAATGAACAAGGCAATGACACAGAGCCCCATGCCGTGGGACGGGGCGCCGGGCCGCCGTCGCGCGCTCGTCCTTCTGGCCGCCGCCGCCGCCGCGGTGGCGGCGGGCTGCGGCACGCTGGCAAGCGAGCCGGCCCCGCCCGGTTTCTATCGCGTGCAGTCGGGCGACACGCTTTACTCGATCGCACGCCGCCACAAGCGCTCCGTGCGGGACTTGACGCGCTGGAACGATCTGCCCAGCGCCGATCGCATCGAGGTGGGCCAGCTGATCCGGATCCAGCCAAATGGCGCGGCCGCGTCGTCGACGGCGTCCACCGGTCAGCCGGCGGCGGTCGCCGAGACCCCGCGCAGCGAGCCGCGCACGGCGTCGCGCCCGCCGGCGAGCAGCATCCGGCTGCAATGGCCCGTGGAGGGGGCCGTCACCAAGGGGTATGCGCCGCCGGGCAGCAAGGGGCTGACCATCGCCACGCCGGCCAACGCCAGCGTGCGCGCCGCGGCGGCGGGATGGGCCATCCATGTCGGCACACTGCGCGGCTACGGCATGCTCGTCATCGTCAAGCACAACGACGACTGGCTGACGGTCTACGGCAACCTGGACAAGCCCACCGTCAAGGAAGGCGCGCAGATCGCCGCGGGCCAGGAGGTCGGTCGCATGGGCGCCGCGGCCAGCGAGCTGCATTTCGAGGTGCGCGGCAACGGCAAGCCGGTGGACCCGACCGGGCTGCTGCCGGCGCGGGGCTGAACGGGAGAGGGGGCGCGCGCTACTGCGCGTGCTCGATCACCATCTGCACGCGCGTGACGCCGTTGAAGGTGTTGTTGTCCAGCCGGTAGGCCACCATCGCGCTGGCGCCCAGCGTATCGGCGTGGTTGAACCAGATCGCGTCGAACTGACGGTTGCCGCGGCCCAGCTGCAGCTTCAGGTGCTTGCCCTTGAGCACGCTCTGGCGCAGCACGTTGAACTCGCCGCAGAAGGTGGGGGGCGGAAAGCCCTGGCCCCACACATGGCCTTCGAGCATCGTGACGAAGGCCGGGTCGAAGCAGTGGTCCTCGATATCGCCGTCCGTCTCGATCACGCGCGCAAGCTGCTCGTCGGTCAGCCATTCGCGGCCGACCGTCTCGAACGCGTCCATGAAACGCTCGAAGTCGCCGGCGCGCAGCGTCAGGCCGGCGGCCATCGCATGGCCGCCGAACTTGACCAGCAGGCCGGGGTGGCGCTTGGACACCAGATCCAGCGCGTCGCGCAGGTGAAAGCCCGGGATCGAGCGGCCCGAGCCCTTGATGGTCTGCTCGTCGCCCGGCGCGAACGTGATCGTCGGGCGGTGGAATTTCTCCTTGAGTCGCGAGGCCACGATGCCGATCACGCCCTGGTGCCAGGTGTCGTTGAACACGCTGACGGTGAAGCGCGAGGCGGCGTCCATGCCGTCCAGCGGCTGCTCCAGCAGGCGCAGCGCTTCCTGCTGCATGCCGGCTTCGATATCGCGCCGCTCCCGGTTCATGCCGTCCAGTTCCTGCGCGATTTCCCAGGCGCGGTTGGCGTCGTCGGTCAGCAGGCATTCGATGCCCAGCGACATGTCGGCCAGCCGGCCCGCCGCGTTCAGGCGCGGCCCCAGGCCGAAGCCGAGGTCGAACGTGGTGGCGCGCGAGGCTTCGCGGCCGGCGGCGCGGAACAGCGCGGCAACGCCCGGATGCATGCGTCCCGCGCGCATCCGGCGCAGGCCCTGCGCGACCAGGATGCGGTTGTTGCTGTCGAGCTTGACCACGTCGGCGACCGTGCCCAGCGCCACCAGGTCCAGCAGCGCATCCAGCCGCGGTTGCGTCTCGGCGCTGAACACCCCGCGTCCGCGCATCTCGGCGCGCAGCGCCAGCAGCGTGTAGAACATCACGCCCACGCCCGCCAGGTTCTTGCTGGGGAATCCGCAGCCGGGCTGGTTGGGGTTCACGATCACCGCGGCGTCCGGCAGGCGGTCGCCCGGCAGATGGTGGTCGGTTACCACGACGTCGATGCCGCGCGCATTGGCCGCGGCCACGCCGTCGACGCTGGCGATGCCGTTGTCCACGGTGACGATCACGTCCGGCTCGTGCCGCGCCGCGAGTGCAACGATCTCCGGCGTCAGCCCGTAGCCGTACTCGAAGCGGTTCGGCACGATGTAGTCCACCTTTGCGCCGAGCATGCGCAGGCCGCGCACGCCGACCGCGCAGGCGGTGGCGCCGTCGCAGTCGTAGTCCGCCACGATCAGCAGCCGGCGGCCGGCGGCGATGGCGTCGGCCAGGTAGCGCGCCGCATGGTCGATGCCCTTCATCGCGGCGGGCGGCGCCAGCCCCGGCAGGTCCGTCGCCAGTTCGCCCGCGTGGGTAACGCCGCGCGCGGACAGGATGCGGGCCAGCGTGGGGTGCAGGCCGTGCGCGGCGAGCGCGCTGGCGCATTCGGGCAGATGGGGGCGGATCGCGATACGGGTCATGCGGAGCGGGCGGGTGTCATGGGGTCGTGTGGAAAGCCTCGATGGGGGCGCTCAGGCGGCCAGTGCAAGGTCGGAGAGCACCGCGCGCCAGTCGCCGCGGCCGCCGAAGCCGCGCCAGAACTTGCGCAGGTCGCCGCGGCCGACCGTGAATTCGGCGTAGTGGTGGTCGCCGCCCAGCACCAGCGTCAGGGTTTGCAGGGCACCGGATTCGAGCGCCGACAAAGCGGGGGCGAACCACTCGGCCTCGAGCGCGTGCATGCGCTCGATCCACAGGCCCCAGTCCTGCCCGATATGGGCCTCGGCGGCGTGGTCGAGCAAAGCCAGCGCGCTGCCGGCATGCGTCTCGAAGCGCGGCGGCACCGGCAGGCAGGCGGCGCCGCCAGCGGTGGCAAGGCCACGGAGAAAGGCGTCGTCCGAGAGCACCGTGTCGGCGAGCCGCGGCACCTTGGCCAGCGTGCCGCCGCCGTGCAGCCAGACCGAATTGATGGTCAGCTCGCCCGCGCCCTCGCGCGCCTGGTTGACCGGATGGTCGTGCCAGGTCATCTGGATCTCGTTCTGGAAGCGGCGCCAGTCGCGCGCCCGCGCGCCGGCCTGCATCCACACGTCGATGTTGCGACCGGTGGCGCGCAGCGGCGCGGTGGCCTCCAGCGGGCCGAACACGGCCTCGGGCAGATACCAGCGGGCGGGGTGGGGCGCCTCGAGCGCGATGCCGGACTCCGCCAGCAGGGGCTCGATCGCGGCGCGCAGGGCCGCCGCCTCCTCGGCACGGATGGCGAGCCGCGCCGGGTCCATCAGCACCAGGTGGTCGCGCGCGGCATGGATATGCACCGGCTGCAGGCAGACCCATGCCCGCTCGTCGGGGGCGCCGCCGTCCGCCAGGCGCATGTACGGGGCGCTCGGCACGCTGGCCGTCGAGAGTCCGGCACGGGCGGCCAGCCAGCGCTCGTGCGCCAGGGAGCGCAGCGCGGTGGGGTCGAAGCCCGCGCCGTGGCGCTCGCGCGCGCCGGGCGTGGCGCGGGTCAGCAACTTTCCGAGGGCCGGCAACTCCAACTGGCGCAGCAGCGCGGCCGGCACGACGTCGTCGGCGTCGTCGCCGGCGCCCGGCGGCACGGAAAAGGGCACAATCAGGGTCAGGTGCGTCATCATGGTTGGCGAGATTGTAAACTCGCGGCTGGCCGCCGGCGGAAATCGCTGCCCGGCAATGCGTAACATGTGGTCGCCCGCCGGCCGCCAGGCCGCAGGCAACGCCCGGGGACGCGCGGTCCCGCCCCGGGCGCGCCGTGAACCGAAACAACAGGAACCCTCTTGAACTTTCCCTACGAGTGGCAAATCGGCTGGCGCTACACGCGCGCCAGCAAGCGCGCCAGCCGCAATACCTTTATCTCGTTCATCTCGATGATCTCCATGCTCGGCATCGCGCTCGGCGTGGCCGCGCTGATCGTGGTGCTGTCGGTGATGAACGGCTTCCAGAAGGAGGTGCGGGACCGCATGCTGTCGGTGCTGGCGCATATCGAGGTGATCGGCCCGACGACCCTGCCCGACTGGCGCCGCACCGCCGAGGAGGCGCTGCGCAACAAGGAAGTGGTCGGCGCCGCGCCGTACGTGGCCGCGCAGGCCATGCTGACGCGCGACGAGGCGGTGCGCGGCGTGCTGCTGCGCGGCGTGGATCCGGCCGAGGAACCCAAGGTCTCCGATGTCGGCGGCCAGTTCCGGGCCGGCACGATGAAGAGCCTGATCCCGGGCGAATTCGGCATCGCGCTGGGCGGCGAGCTGGCGAACGCGATGGGCGTGCGGCTCGGCGACAAAGTCACGCTGGTCGCGCCGCAGGGCACGATCACGCCGGCCGGCGTGCTGCCCCGCCTCAAGCAGTTCACCGTGGTCGGCATCTTTTCGTCCGGTCATTACGAGTTCGACAGCGCGCTGGCGCTGATCAACATCGAGGACGCCGAGGTGCTGTTCCGCCTGGACGGCCCCAACGGCGTGCGCCTGAAGCTGAGCGACATGCAGCGCGCCCCGCAGGTGGCGGACGCACTGGCGCGCACCATGTCCGGCGAGCTGTACCTGCGCGACTGGTCCAAGCAGAACCGCAACTGGTTCGCCGCGGTGCAGACCGAGAAGCGCATGATGTTCATCATCCTGACGCTGATCATCGCGGTGGCCGCGTTCAATCTCGTCTCCACGCTGGTGATGACGGTCACCGACAAGCAGGCGGATATCGCCATCCTGCGCACCATGGGCGCGCAGCCCGGCTCGATCATGAAGATCTTCATCGTGCAGGGCATCGCCATCGGCTTTATCGGCACGCTGCTGGGCGTGGCCGGCGGCGCGCTGATCGCGCACAACATCGACGTGATCGTGCCTTTCATCGAGCGGATGCTGAACGTGCAGTTTCTGCCCCGCGACATCTACTTCATCAGCGAACTACCTTCGGACCCGCGCGTGAACGACATCGCCACCATCGGCATCATCTCTTTCGTGCTGGCCACGCTGGCCACGCTGTACCCGAGCTGGCGCGCCGCCCGCGTCAACCCCGCGGAGGCGCTGCGCTATGAGTGAGACCCTCGTGAACTTTCCCGAGACGTCGGCCTCGATGCCGCGCGTCGCGAACGCCGATGCCGTGCCCGTACTGTCCGGCGAAGCGCTGTGCAAGCGCTTCCGCCAGGGCGGGCTCGATGTCGAGGTGCTCAAGGGCGTGGATGTGCGCGTCGATGCCGGCGAGAAGGTCGCCATCGTGGGCGCCTCAGGCTCCGGCAAAAGCACGCTGCTGCATGTGCTGGGCGGCCTGGACAATCCCGACAGCGGCCGCGTCGCGCTGCAGGGCAAGCCCTTCACCGCGCTGCGCGAGAGCGAGCGCAATATCGTGCGCAACCGGGCGCTCGGCTTCGTCTACCAGTTCCACCATCTGCTGCCGGAATTCACCGCGCTCGACAACGTGGCCATGCCGATGCGCATCCGCGGCCTGAAGCAGGGCCCGGCGCGCGATGCCGCGCAGGCCATGCTGGAGCGCGTGGGCCTCGGCGGGCGGGCGCAGCACCGGCCCGGCGAGCTGTCGGGCGGCGAGCGGCAGCGCGTGGCCATCGCGCGCGCGCTGGTGGGGCAGCCGGCCTGCGTGCTGGCCGACGAGCCGACCGGCAACCTGGACGACCATACCGCGGGCGGCGTCTACGACCTGATGCTGGAGCTGTCGCGCACGCTCGGCACCAGCTTCGTGATCGTGACGCACGACGTCGACCTGGCCGCCCGCTGCGACCGCGTGCTGCGCCTGCGCGACGGCCATCTGCACCAAGAGCGCTGAGCGCGCGCCAGCGACAGCCGCCGCCATGTGGATCGACACCCATTGCCATCTGGACGCCGGCGAGTTCGACGCCGACCGCGATGCCGTGGTCGCGGCGGCGGAAGCGGCCGGCGTGCGCGGCATCGTGCTGCCGGCGGTCGCGGTCAGCAACTTCGGCGCCGTGCGCGCGCTCTCCAGGCGCCATGCGGGCTGCGTCTATGCGCTGGGCATCCATCCGCTGTGCAGCGGCAGCGCGACGCAGGCGGACATCGATACGCTGGCGCGCGAGGTGGAGGCATCGCTGGGCGATCCGCGCTTTGTCGGCATCGGCGAGATCGGCCTCGATTTCTTCGTGCGCGACCTCGACCCGGCGCACCAGACCTGGGTTTGCGCGCAGCAACTGAAGATCGCGCGCGAGTTCGACCTGCCGGTGCTGCTGCACGTGCGCAAGTCGCAGGACCAGGTGCTGGCGCAGTTGCGCCGCGCGGGCGTGCGGCAGGGCATCGCCCATGCCTTCAACGGCAGCCTGCAGCAGGCGCAGGGCTTCATCGACCATGGCCTGAAGCTGGGCTTCGGCGGCAACATGACGTTCGAGCGCGCGCGGCAGATCCGGCGGCTGGCTCTGGAGCTGCCGCTGGAAGCCATCGTGCTGGAGACCGACGCGCCCGATATCGCGCCCGCCTGGCTGACCGACGGCCAGTTCGGCGAGCAGCGCAAGGTCCGCAATACGCCGGCCGAAGTCGCCGGTGTCGCCCGCGAGCTGGGCGCGCTGCGTGGCATCGCCCCCGACGCGCTGGCCGCGGCGATGTGGCGCAACTCGGTCGCGGCGCTGCCGCGGCTCGCCGCCTTCGCGGCCACGATGGCGCCCGCCATCGTCACAGCCTGACAAGTATTTCCGCTTCGTCCCGCCGTATAAACGAGCCGTCTTGACTCCATCGCGGCGTGGGCCGCCGCGTTCGCCGCCATGGGTTTGTCCGTCTCGTGTGCCATCGGGTTGCCTTCGATATTCCCGCCGGAGCTCGCGCGCCCATGCGGCTGACGCTGCTTGCGTTTGTCGCGGGGTGCTGGTGGCTGCAAGGGCAAGCGGCGCTGCCCGGCACGGTGGCTTTGCTCGCGGCGGCGTTGCTGCCGCTATGCCTGATGCTGGTGGCAGGCCGCTGGTATCGGGGGTCGCCCTGGCCGCGCCTTGCCTGCCAGTGGATGCTTGCCGCGCTGTGCGGCTTCGGCTGGGCGGCCTGGCGCGCCGAGCACGGTCTGGCGGGGCGGCTCGACCCGGCGGCGGAAGGGCTCGACATCGAGGTGACCGGCGTGGTGTCGGGCCTGCCCGCGGCGGCCGCGCAAGGCGTGCGCTTTCTCTTTGCCGTGGAGCGGTCGGCAACGCCGGTGCCGGCGCAGCTGTCGCTGGCCTGGTATGACGCGCCTCCCGACCTGCTGCCGGGCCAGCGCTACGACTTCACCGTGCGCCTGCGGCGTCCTCATGGGCTGGCGAATCCGCACGGCTTCGACTACGAAGTGTGGCTGCTGCAGCGGGGCATCGGTGCCACCGGCCACGTGCGCGCGGTGCACGGCCCGGCGCGCGAAGCGGTCGCCGGCTCCTTCGCCTGGCGCATCGCGCGCTGGCGTGCGCGGCTGCGCCAGCGTATCCGCGCGGCGCTGCCGGCCGATGCCCGCTTCGCCCCCGTGCTGGTGGCGCTCGTGGTCGGCGACCAGCGCGGCATCGGGCCCGACGACTGGCGGCTGTTCACGCGCACCGGCATCGGTCACCTGATCAGCATCTCCGGCCTGCATATCACGATGATCTCCGGGCTGGTCGCGGCACTGGCGCAGGCGCTGTGGCGCCGTTCGTTCGGGCTGGCGCACCGGCTGCGCCGGCCGCTGCCGCTGCGCTGTCCGGCGCGCCGCGTGGCACTGCTCGCCGCCGTCGGCGGCGCCTTCGGCTACGGGCTGATGGCGGGCATGGAGGTGCCGGCGCAGCGCACCGTGGCGATGGTGGCGGCGGGCGCCATCGCGCTGTGGCGCGATCGCGCGCCGCCGGCGTCGCTGGTGCTGGCGTGGGCCGCGTTCGCGGCGGTCGCGCTCGATCCGTGGGCGGTGCTGTCCGCCGGGTTCTGGCTGTCGTTCGGCGCGGTCGCCGTGATCTTCCTGGCGGCGTCCGAAGAGCGCGGTGTTGCCGGGCAGGGCGCGTGGGCGCGTCTGCGTGCCACGCTGGCGGCGGCGGGGCGCACGCAGTGGGCGGTGACCATCGGACTGGTGCCGCTGACACTGGCGCTGTTCCAGCAGATCTCGGTGGTATCGCCGCTGGCCAACGCCGTGGCGATCCCGGTGGTCAGCCTTGCGGTGACGCCGGCCGCGCTGGTGGGCGCCTTGTCGCCGTCGCCGCTCGCGGGGCTGCTCCTGGGCGCCGCGCATGCCTTGCTCGAATGGCTGGCGTGGCTGCTGCATTGGCTGTCGCAGCCGGCCTGGGCCGTGTGGGAGGCGCGCGCGCCGCGCCTGTCGGAACTGCTGCTGGCCGCGGTCGGCACGCTGCTGATGCTCGCACCGGCAGCCTTCGGCCTGCGCGCGCGGCTGCATGGCCTGCTGTTGCTGCTGCCGATGCTGTGCGCGGGCCGCGAACCGGTGGCCGCCGGCGAGTTCCGCGCGATCGCGTTCGACGTGGGGCAGGGCACCGCCGTGCTGGTCCTGACCCGCGCACATGCGCTGCTCTACGATGCCGGGCCCATCCACGGGCCGCCGGCGGAACCGGCGCCTGATCGCAAGCGCGAAGGCGTCGCGTCCGCGCCGCCATCGAGCGCGGGGGAGCGGGTGATCGTGCCCTATCTGCGCGCGACCGGCGTGCGCTCGCTCGACGTGCTGATGGTCAGCCACGAAGACGCCGACCATGCCGGCGGAGTCCGCGACGTGATGGCGGCCGTGCCGGTGGGTCGGCTGCTGACGGGTGCGCCGGCCCGCCATCCGCTGCTGTTGCCGCCGGCCGGGACGGCCGCGCCCATGCCGGCGCCGTGCGAGGCCGGCATGGGCTGGGAATGGGATGGCGTGCGCTTCGACGTGTTGCATCCCGCCCCGGGCGACGCGGGCAATGCCGCCATCGGCAGCAACGCGCGCAGCTGCGTGCTGCGCATCGCCACGGGCGCCTCCAGCCTGCTGCTGACCGGCGATATCGACCGCGCCAGCGAGCTGGCCATCATCGGCCGGGGCGAGCGCGGGGAAGGGCCCGAATCGCGCGCGACGGTCCTGCTGGCACCGCATCACGGCAGCGCGACGTCGTCCACCGACGCCTTTCTCGCCGCGGTGGCGCCCGAGGCGGCGCTGTTCCAGCTCGGCTACCGCAATCGCTACCACCATCCGCATCCCGACGTGTGGCGCCGGTATGCCCGGCACGGGGTCGCCCGGTACCGTGCCGATGCCACGGGCGCGGTCGAGATGATCACGGCGTCGGGCGGCTACCGGCTGGCGCCCTTCCGCCAGACGCAGCGGCGCTACTGGCGCGAGGCGCCGGCCGCGCCGGAATAGGGAGCGGCCGGGGAAGGGCAGGGGAGGAGCAGGAACGGAACAGCCCGGCTCAGGTCTTGCGGCGGGGGCGCGGGCGCGCCGTGCCCGTGCCGGTGGCATTGCCGCCGGTGGTTGCCTTGCGGGCGGGCCCGGTTTTGGCGGCCTTGCGGGCGGGCGCCGGTGCCTCGGCGGCCGAAGCGATGCGGCGTTCGCGCAGATGGGCCTTGGCGCGCTGCATGCCCGGCGCGACGCGGTCCGCGCGCGCCAGCGCCACGCCGGCGGCGAGCACGTCGCCGAGCACCAGATGGCTGATGCGCGAGGTCATCGGCGTATAGACCTCGCTGTCTTCCTCGACGTCGGAGAACACGCAGACATCCGCCAGCGCGGCCAGCGGCGAGCCGCTGTGCGTCAGGGCCAGCACGCTGGCGCCGCCGGAGCGCGCGAGCGTGGCGGCGGCGAGCATGTCCCAGGTGCGCCCGGTGTTCGATACCAGCACCGCCACGTCGCCTGGCCCCAGCAAGGCCGCGGACATGCTGAACACATGAGAGTCGGAGTAGGCGGTGGTCGGTATGCCGAGCCGGAAGAACTTGTGCTGGATATCGAGCGCCACGATGCCCGAATTGCCGCAGCCGTAGAACTCGATGCGGCGCGCGTTGGAAAGCAGCCGGATGCCGTGCTCGAGCTGGTCGGACGACAGCGCGTTGCGCACGCTCATCAGCGTCGCGATGGTCCGGTCGAAGACCTTGCCCGCGATATCGGCCGGCCGGTCGCCCGGATCCACGTCCTGATGCACGAACGGCATGCCGCCGCCCACGTTCTGCGCGAACTGCAGCTTGAACTCGCGGAAGCCGTCGTAGCCGAGCGCCGCGCAGAAGCGCGCGATGGTGGGTTGCGACACCCCGGCGCGCTCGGCCAACTCGGGCATGGACAGACGGATCACGCTGGCGCCGTGGCGGGTCACATAGTCGGCGAGGCGGCGCTCGGAGGGGCGCAGGGTGTCGTAGACGGCGAGGATTCGGTCGCGCATGGCAAGGATAAAGAGGCGGTATGTAGAGATTCTACATAAATGGAGGCGGCATCATGCCCCCGAATCGACCTGGGATCAGTCAGGGCTTGTACGGAGGGCTCGCCATGTGCCCCATTTTTCTCCGCGAATCGGCCCGCTCCGGCCGTGCCGACGGGTAGACCCTAAGGGAGGCCAACAGCGGACGTGGCTATAATGTAGAAATTCTACAATCGCGACCCGCCGGCATTGCGCCATGCAGCGCCGGGGGCTCCGACGCCAGCAAGGAAAGGTCCCCGCATGCCGCCATCCCTCCATGCCACCGTCCGCGCCGTCACGGAACGGATCCAGGCCCGCAGCCGCAACAGCCGCGCCGCCTATCTGGACCGCTGCGAGCGCGCCCAGCGCGAGCTCGGCCCGATGCGCGGCCTCTCGTGCGCCAATCTCGCGCACGGCTTCGCCGCGCTGCCGGCCAACGACAAGCTGAAACTGCGGGTCGAACAGGCGCCCAACCTCGGCATCGTCACCGCGTACAACGACATGCTGTCGGCGCACCAGCCCTACGAGCGCTTCCCCGGCGTGATCCGCGAGGCCGCCCGCGCGGTGGGTGCGGTGGCGCAGGTCGCCGGCGGGGTGCCCGCCATGTGCGACGGCATCACGCAGGGCAACCCCGGCATGGAACTGTCGCTGTTCTCGCGCGACGCCATCGCGATGAGCACGGCGGTGGCGCTGTCGCACAACACCTTCGATGCGGCGTTGATGCTGGGCGTGTGCGACAAGATCGTGCCGGGCCTGCTGATGGGCGCGCTGCAGTTCGGCCACCTGCCAGTGATCTTCGTGCCGGCCGGACCGATGGCGACCGGCCTGTCCAACAAGGAGAAGGCGCGCGTGCGCCAGCTCTACGCGACCGGGCAGGTGGGGCGCGACGCGCTGCTGGAAGCCGAATCGCAGGCTTATCACGGCGCGGGCACCTGTACGTTCTACGGCACGGCGAACAGCAACCAGATGCTGATGGAGATCATGGGCCTGCATCTGCCGGGCGCGGCCTTCGTGCATCCGGACAGCGGACTGCGCGACGCGCTGACCGCGGCGGCCGCGCAGCGCGCGATCGCGCTGGCGGCCCGCGGCGACGGCTATCTGCCGCTGGCGCGCATCGTCGACGAGCGCGCCGTGGTCAACGCCATCGTCGGGCTGCTGGCGACCGGTGGCTCCACCAACCACACCATCCATCTGGTGGCGATGGCGCGCGCGGCCGGCGTGCTGATCGACTGGAACGACTTCGACGAACTGTCCCGCGTCACGCCGCTGCTGGCCCGCGTCTATCCCAACGGGGCGGCCGACGTGAATCACTTCCATGCCGCTGGCGGCGTCGCCTTCGTGATTCGCGAACTGCTCGAGGCCGGGCTGCTGCATGAGGACGTCGAGACGGTGGCAGGGCGCGGCCTGGCCCGCTACACGCAGGAGCCGGTGATGACCGACGGCGCGCTGCGCTGGCGCGACGGCCCGCTGGTCAGCGGCGACCCCGAGGTGCTGGCCACCGCCCCGGCGCCGTTCTCGCCGGAGGGCGGGTTGCGGCTGATGGACGGCAACCTGGGCCGCGGCGTGATCAAGGTGTCGGCGGTCGCGCCCGAGCATCGCGTGGTGGAAGCGCCGGCGCGCGTGTTCGATACGCAGGAAGGGCTGCAGGCCGCGTTCGAGGCCGGCGAACTGGATCGCGACGTGGTCGCCGTGGTGCGGTTCCAGGGGCCGAACGCCAACGGCATGCCCGAACTGCATCGGCTGACCCCCGCGCTGGGCGCGCTGCAGGACGCCGGCCACCGGGTCGCGCTGGTGACCGATGGCCGCATGTCCGGAGCCTCGGGCAAGGTGCCGGCGGTGATCCACGTCGGTCCCGAGGCGTTGGCCGGCGGGCCGCTTGCCCGCGTGCGCGACGGCGACCGGTTGCGTGTCGACGCCGTGGCCGGCACGCTCACGTGGCTGGGCGACGAGGCCGAGTTCGCCGCGCGTGCCGCCGCGCCGGCCCCGGACGACCTGTTCGATCGCTTCAGCGTGGGACGCGGCCTGTTCGGCCTGTTCCGCCGCCACGCCCGCGGCGCGGAGCAGGGCGGCAGCGCGCTGGACCTGTCCGAAGCCGATGCCGCTGTCCAAACGGCGCCGGCCGTCGCAAAATAAATCCCGCTCGAGCCGGATCCACGCATTCCGACCGGGGACGGCCGCCGGGCCGCGCCCGGGCTTGCCGCGCCGCGACATCGGCGCGGCCTACCGACAAGGGTGGCGACACCACCCGACCATGAACATGGAGCAGACATGATCTACATCGTGATGGGCGTGTCCGGCAGTGGCAAGACCACGGTCGGCGGCCTGCTTGCGCAACGGCTGCACTGCGGCTTTCGTGACGCCGACGAATTCCACAGCGACGCCAACAAGGCCAAGATGCACGCCGGCATCGCGCTGACCGACGAGGATCGCTGGCCATGGCTGGATGCCATGCGGGAGGCGATCGACGACGCGCGCGCCCAGGGGCGCCCGCACGTCTTCACCTGCTCCGCCCTGCGGCAGGTCTACCGCGATCGCCTGACCCCGCCCGACGGCGGCGTGACCTTCGTCTACATGAAGGGCGACGCGAAAACCATCGCCGCACGCCTGTCCGAGCGCAGCGAACACTTCTTCAACCCGGCCCTGCTGCAAAGCCAGTTCGATACGCTGGAAGAGCCCCGCGACGCGGTGGTGCTGGACATCCGCCAGCCGCCGGAGCGGCTGGTCGACCAGATCCTGGCCGAGGCTCCGCCGGAGACCGGCGCGCCGGGGCGCTGACGCGCAAGGCCGGCGTCCCGCCTGTACCGGCGTCGCGGGCCCGCACGCCTTGAGCGGGGCGCAGCCGGCCGCCAATGCCTGGCAGGCATCTTGCTTTGTCGGTACCAAGGCTCGGTGCCTGTCCCGTGACGCGGCGCGCGGGCGGCCTATCCTTGAAGGGACAACAAGATCGGCGAGGCGGCCAGCGCGGCGCCCACAACGGAGGAGCGGCCATCATGGCGGCGCGGTTTTTTGACGAGATGCTGGACTGGCAGGGCGGACCGGCGGACATGGCGGTCGAGGCGGGCAAGGTCTTGCCGGCCAGCGGGGTAAGGCCGCACTACCGCCATTTCGCGGAATGGCTGTCCCGCCAGTCAGAGGCGACGATGGGCAACAAGCGCGCCGAGGCGGAGCTGATCTTCCGGCGCGTGGGCATCACCTTCGCCGTCTACGGCGACAAGGACGAGGCCAACAGCGGCACCGAGCGCACCATCCCCTTCGACGTGATTCCCCGCATCTTCCCCGCCAGCGAGTGGGAGACGCTGGAGCGCGGGCTGCGCCAGCGCGTGGCGGCGCTGAACCGCTTCGTCCATGACATCTACCATGGCCAGGACATCATCCGCGCCGGCGTGATTCCGCCGGAGCAAATCTACGACAACGCGCAATACCGGCCGGAAATGCTGGGCATCGACGTGCCGCGCGACATCTACGCGCACGTCGCCGGCATCGACGTGGTGCGCGCCGGAGAGGGTGAGTTCTACGTGCTCGAGGACAACCTCCGGGTGCCCTCCGGCGTGTCGTACATGCTCGAGAACCGCAAGATGATGATGCGGTTGTTCCCGGACCTGTTCGCGCGCAACCGGGTCGCGCCGGTGGCTCACTACCCCGACCTGCTGCTCGACATGCTGCGCAGCGTCGCGCCGCAGTCGATCGCCGATCCGGCGGTGGTGGTGCTCACGCCCGGCATGTACAACTCCGCCTATTTCGAGCACGCCTTCCTCGCGCAGCAGATGGGGGTGGAGCTGGTGGAGGGCAGCGACCTGTTCGTGCAGGACGAGCACCTGTACATGCGTACCACGCAGGGTCCGCAGCGGGTCGACGTGATCTACCGCCGCGTGGACGACGATTTTCTCGATCCGCTCGTGTTCCGCCCGGATTCGACGCTGGGCGCGGCCGGTCTGCTGTCCGTCTATCGCGCCGGCAACGTGACCATCTGCAACGCGATCGGCACCGGCGTGGCCGACGACAAGTCGATCTATCCGTATGTGCCGGACATGATCCGCTTCTACCTGGGCGAGGAACCGATCCTCTCGAATGTGCCGACCTACATGTGCCGGCGCCCCGAGGACCTGCAGTACGTGCTGGACCATATGCACGAGCTGGTGGTCAAGGAAACCCACGGCGCCGGCGGCTACGGCATGCTGGTGGGCCCGGCGGCGACGCGCGCGGAGATCGACGCGTTCCGCGAAGTCGTCAAGGCGCGCCCGGGGCAGTACATCGCCCAGCCGACGCTCGCGCTGTCGACCTGCCCGACCTACGTGGAAGCCGGCATCGCGCCGCGCCATATCGACCTGCGCCCCTTCGTGCTGTCGGGCAAGGAGGTGCGCATGGTGCCGGGCGGCCTGACGCGCGTGGCCCTGCGCGAGGGCTCGCTCGTCGTCAATTCCTCGCAGGGCGGCGGAACCAAGGACACGTGGGTGCTGGAGCGCTGAGCGCACCGCAGGCAGATCGACCCGAACACAAGGAGCCACCATGCTCAGCCGCACCGCCGACCATCTGTTCTGGATGGCCCGCTATACCGAGCGCGCCGAGAACACCGCGCGCATGCTCGACGTGAACTACCAGACCTCGCTGCTGCCGCAGTCGGTGGAGGTGGCCGAGCAGGGCTGGTGGGCCATGCTGGATATCTCCGAGCTGACCCATGTGTTCGACCACAAGTACGGCCTGCTGTCGCGCGACGACGTGATCGACTTCATGGTGCGCGACATGACCAATGCGTCGTCGATCATGAGCTGCCTGCGCGCGGCGCGCGAGAACGCGCGCGCGGTGCGCGGCTCGCTGACGACCGAGGTCTGGGAGACCATCAACACCACCTGGCTCGACGTGCAGCGCCTGATCGCCGACGGCATGCTGCGGGAGGATCCCTCTCAGTTCTTCGAGTGGGTCAAGTTCCGTTCGCACCTGGCGCGCGGCGTGCAGTTCGGCACCATGCTCAAGGACGACGCCTTCCACTTCATGCGGCTGGGCACCTTCCTGGAGCGGGCCGACAACACCGCGCGCATCCTGGACGTGAAGTTCCAGTCGACCGGCTCGGACGACAGCGACCCGGCGCGCGCGGAGAAGGACTTCTATCACTGGGCGGCGGTATTGCGGTCGGTGTCGGGTTTCGAGGTCTACCGCAAGATCTACCGCGCGGTGATCACGCCCGAGCGCGTGGCCGAACTGCTGATCCTGCGCACCGACATGCCGCGTTCGCTGGTCTCCAGCATGGACGAGGTCATGTGCATCCTCGCGCTGGTCAGCAACCAGCAATCGGCGGAGACCGAGCGGCAGGCTGGTAAACTGCACGCCGACCTGAAATACGCGCGCATCGACGATATCTTCGCCGTCGGCCTGCACGCCTTCCTGACCAGCTTCCTGGAGCGCATCGGCGACCTGGGCAGCGGCATCAGCAGGGACTTCCTGGTGCCGCCCCTTGCCGCCTGAGCGTTGGCACCGGCGTCCACCGGCCGGCAGTCCGCCCGCGGGCGGCGGTGCCGGCGAGACGGGCCGCGCGACGCCCCCACGATTGTGAAATACCAGATACACCACCGCACCATCTACCGCTACGCGGACCGCGTCAGGCATAGCGTGCACGAGCTGCGGCTGGCGCCGCGCTCGGGGCCTCTGCAGACCGTCGGCGGCTGGCATCTCGCCGTGCCGGGCAACCTGTCGGAGGCGCGCGACGGCTTCGGCAACATCGTCCACCACTTCACGCTGGCGGCGCCCTCCGACAGCATCGCCATCACCGCCAGCGGCGAGGTCGAATGCCGGCCGCTGACGGCAAATGGCGAAATGAGTTTCTGCGATGCACCGCTCGACGGCGAGATCCGCGTCTCGCCGCTGTACTTTCGCAGCGGCACGCCGCTGACCACCGCGCCGCCGGAGCTGGCCGCCTTCGCCGCGCCCTACCTGGCGGCGGGCTACGAGGCGCCGGCGCTGCTGGCGCTGGCCGACGCCATCGCCGAGCGCGTGCGCTACCAGCCCAACACCACCGATGTGGGCACCAGCGCCGCCCAAGCGTTCGCGCTGGGCAGCGGCGTGTGCCAGGACCAGGCCCAGGTGATGGTGGCCTGCTGCCGCGCCTTCGGCATTCCCGCGCGCTACGTCAGCGGCTACTTCTACGACCCCGCGGCCACCGAAATGGCCAGCCATGCGTGGGCCGATGTGTGCCTCGATGTGGCCCGCGAACGCTGGTGCAGCATCGACGTGACCCATCGCTGCTTCACCGACGGCCGCCATATCCGCCTGGCGGTGGGCCGGGACTACCGCTCGGCCGCGCCCATCCGTGGCATCCGCGAGGGCGGGGGCGCCGAAACCCTCGAAGTGAGCATCTCCATCGTCCCGCTGGACTGAGATGTCTTGCCGCGGTGCGCGGCGCACCATTAGAGGGATGGCACCAGCGTGGACCATGCCGGCGCCCATGGCGCTAGAATGCCGGATCCGCGCGCCGTCCCGCGGCGCCACGCCCACGCCCCAAGAACAAGACACGATCATGACGTACTGTGTAGCCATGCGGCTCGACGCCGGCCTGGTATTCCTCTCCGATTCGCGCACCAATGCCGGCGTGGACGCCATTTCCACCGCCCGCAAGCTGACGGTGTTCGAGGAGCCGGGCGATCGCGTGATGGTGCTGCTGACCGCGGGCAATCTCGCGATCAGCCAGTCGGTGCGCCAGATCCTGTGCGAGGGCCGCGACGAGAAGCGCTCGCTGTGGACCGCCCGCGATATGTTCGAGGCCGCGGCCATCGTCGGCGAGGCGGTGCGGCAGGTGCACCGGCGCGACGCGGCGGCGCTGCGCGATGCCGGCATCGACTTCAATGTCAGCCTGATCTTCGGCGGCCAGGTGCGCGGCGAGCGGGTGCGCCTGTTCAATATCTACGCGGCCGGCAACTTCGTCGAGGCCACGCCCGAGAACTGCTACTTCCAGATCGGCGAGGCCAAGTACGGCAAGCCCATCATCGACCGCGTGATCCATCCCGGCATGCCGCTGGACAAGGCCGCCAAGTGCGCGCTGATCTCGATGGATTCCACGCTGAAGTCGAATATCTCGGTGGGTCTGCCGCTCGACCTGCTGGTCTACGAGGCCGATACGCTGCGCGTGACGCGCTTCGTCAATATCGACGAGAAGAACGCCTACTTCCGCATGATCCGCGACACCTGGGGCCAGCGCCTGCGCCAGGTGTTCGGCGAAATCGGCGATCCCGAATGGGATGCGACTGTGCCGGCGGAATTCCCGCTTGCGCGCCAGGGCGAGGCCGACCGCTGGGGCCAGCCGGTGCGCGCGCGCCGCGAGCGCCCGCGTTCGCAGTAGGGCGGGACGGGGCGACGCCATGCGGGACGTCCTGCATTTTTCGCATGCCAACGGTTTTCCGGTCACCACCTACCGCAAGCTGTTCGGCGCGCTCGAGCAGCAATTCGAGATCCGCGCGGTCGACCGCTACGGGCACGATCCGGACTATCCGGTGACGCGCGAATGGCCGCATCTGGTGGACCAGCTGCTGGCCTCGGTGGAGCGCGGCTACCGAGAGCCCGTCTGGCTCGTGGGCCATTCGCTGGGCGGCTTCCTGTCGCTGATGGCGGCGCTGCGCCAGCCGCAGCGCGTGCGCGGCGTGGTCATGCTGGATGCACCGATCATCGGCGGCTGGCGCGCCTCGCTGCTCAAGGTCGCGCAGCGCCTGGGCATGGACGAACGCCACAGCCCGGCCGCGGTGACCAGGCGCCGGCGCACCCATTGGCCCGACGCCGAGGCGGTCTGGGCCCACTTCAAGAGCAAGCCGGGCTTTTCGGTCTGGGACGAGGACGTGCTGCGCGACTATGCGCTGCATGGCACCGAACCCACCGGCAAGGACGCGGAGCGGCGGCTGCGCTTCGACCGCGAGGTCGAATACTGGATCTATCGCACGCTGCCCACCACGCTCGGCAACGGTGTGGCCAATGGCGCGCCGGTGCCCGTGGGCTTCGTGGCGGGGACCCAGTCGCGCGAGATCCGGCAGTGCGGGCTTGGCGCCACGCGCAAGCTGGTGGGCGAGCGGCTGCGGTTCATCGAGGGCGGGCATCTCTATCCGATGGAGCGGCCGCTGGAGACGGCGCAGGTGGTGGCCCGCCTGATCGACGACATGCGTGCAAATCGCCAGATCTGAGGTTCGCTCCCTCTCCCGCCACCGGGAGAAGCCCGGGGTGAGGGCCAGCGGTGGCAGGGGCGCCGGACGCCATGTGCGGGAAGCGCCGCCGCGACCATCGAACGGGCCGCTCATGACGCCATCGACGAAGCCTGCGCCGACATTTTCAGAGGCCGGCCGACACCGGGCATGTGTATAATCCCGATTTCCCCGGCAAGCTCGGTTTATGACCAAATTCGTCTTCGTCACCGGTGGCGTCGTCTCTTCGCTAGGCAAGGGCATCGCCGCCGCTTCGCTCGCGGCAATTCTCGAGTCGCGCGGCCTCAAAGTCACCCTCCTCAAGCTCGATCCCTACATCAACGTCGATCCCGGCACGATGAGCCCCTTCCAGCATGGCGAGGTGTTCGTCACGGAAGACGGCGCGGAAACCGACCTGGATCTCGGCCACTACGAACGTTTCGTATCGGCCAAGATGCGCAAGTCGAACAACTTCACGACCGGCCAGATCTACGAATCTGTGATCCGCAAGGAGCGTCGGGGCGAATACCTGGGCAAGACCGTGCAGGTGATTCCGCATATCACCAACGAGATCCAGGCCTTTATCGAGAAGGGCGCGGCCGCCTCGCACGGCGGCAAGGCCGATGTGGCGCTGGTCGAGATCGGCGGCACCGTCGGCGACATCGAGTCGCTGCCGTTCCTGGAGGCCGCCCGCCAGATGAGCCTGCGCATGGGCCGCAACCACGCGGCCTTCGTGCATCTGACGCTGGTGCCCTTCATCGCCAGCGCCGGGGAACTGAAGACCAAGCCCACCCAGCATTCGGTGCAGAAGCTGCGCGAGATCGGTATCTCGCCGACGGCGCTGCTGTGCCGCGCCGACCGGCCGATTCCGGACGACGAGCGCGCCAAGATCTCGCTGTTCGCCAATATCCCGCAGGACGCCGTGATCTCGGTGTGGGACGTCGACAGCATCTACAAGATCCCGCAGATGCTCAACGAGCAGGGGCTGGACCGCCTGATCTGCGAGGAACTGCGCCTGGACCCGAGGCCGGCCGACCTGTCGATGTGGCAGAAGCTGGTCAACGCCCAGGAAAATCCGCAGCACGAAGTCACCATCGGCATGGTCGGCAAGTATGTCGACCTGACCGAGTCGTACAAGTCGCTGATCGAGGCGCTGCGCCACGCGGGCATGCACACCGCGACCCGCGTCAACATCGAGTACATCGATTCGGAAGAACTCGAATCGGGCCACCTCGAAGTGCTCAAGCCGCTCGACGCCATCCTGGTGCCCGGCGGCTTCGGCAAGCGCGGCACCGAGGGCAAGATCCGGGCGATCCAGTACGCCCGCGAGAACAAGGTGCCGTACCTGGGCATCTGCCTGGGCATGCAGCTGGCCGTGATCGAGATTGCCCGCCACCTTGCCGGCATGAACGACGCCAACTCGACCGAATTCAATCTCGACACCGAGCATCCGGTGGTCGCGCTGATCACCGAGTGGGTCGACCGCGAGGGCAAGGTGGAGCAGCGCTCCGCCGACTCCGACCTGGGCGGCACGATGCGCCTGGGCGCCCAGCGCGTGCCGGTCAAGGCGGACACCAAGGCGGCGGAAATCTACGGCCCCGAGGTCAACGAGCGCCACCGCCACCGCTACGAGGTGAACAACCATTACGTGCCGCAGCTCGAACAGGCTGGCATGGTGATCTCGGCCCGTACGCCGACCGAAAACCTGCCGGAAATGATGGAACTGCCGGCATCCATGCACCCGTGGTTCGTCGGCGTGCAGTTCCACCCCGAATTCACCTCGACGCCCCGCGACGGCCATCCGCTGTTCAAGGCTTATGTGGAAGCGGCGCTGGCCGCCCAGCAGCGGCGCAAGGGCGCCTGAGCCATTGCGCGGCAACGAGGAACAGAAGGAACAGAGGAGTTCGCCATGAAACTATGTGGATTCGACGTCGGTCTCGACAAGCCGTTTTTCCTGATCGCCGGTCCCTGCGTGATCGAGTCCGAGCAGATGGCGCTCGATACGGCCGGCGAGCTGAAGGCGATCACGTCTGCGCTCGGCATTCCCTTCATCTACAAGTCGTCGTTCGACAAGGCCAATCGCTCGTCGGGCAAGTCGTTCCGCGGGCTGGGCATGGAGAAGGGTCTGGAGATCCTGTCCACCGTCAAGCGCGAGATCGGCGTGCCGGTGCTGACCGACATCCACGAGGTGGACGAGATCAAGCCGGTGGCGGCCGTGGTGGACGTGCTGCAGACCCCCGCCTTCCTGTGCCGGCAGACGGACTTCATCCGCGCCTGCGCGCAGAGCGGCAAGCCGGTCAATATAAAGAAGGGCCAGTTCCTCGCGCCGCATGACATGAAGAACGTCATCGACAAGGCGCGCGACGCGGCCCGCGAAGCCGGTCTGCCGGAAGACAGCTTCATGGCCTGCGAGCGTGGCGTGTCCTTCGGCTACAACAACCTCGTCTCGGACATGCGTTCGCTCGCCATCATGCGCGAGACCAACGCGCCGGTGGTGTTCGACGCCACCCACTCGGTGCAACTGCCGGGCGGGCAGGGCACCAGCTCCGGCGGCCAGCGCGAATTCGTGCCGGTGCTGTCGCGCGCGGCCGTGGCGGTCGGCGTGGCGGGGCTGTTCATGGAGACGCATCCGGACCCGAGCAAGGCCATGTCGGACGGCCCCAACGCGGTGCCGCTGTCGCGCATGAAGGAACTGCTGTCGGTGCTCAAGGACCTGGACTCCCTGGTCAAGCGCGCCGGCTTCCTGGAAGACAATTTCGCCTGGCCGGCCTGCGCCTGAGCCCGGCCCCGCCACCGCCGCGACGGCGGTGGCGATGGTCCCGCGGGACCGACGACAACGACAAGCGGATCCGATCCAAACCGAGACAACTCCGGAGATAGAAGCATGCCCGCCGGCTACATCATCGCCCACATCGACGTCACCGATCCCCAGCAATACGAGCAGTACAAGGTCCTGTCCAGCAAGGCCATGCAGGAGCATGGCGCCGAGGTGCTGGTGCGCGGCGGCCAGGTCCAGCAGCTCGAGGGCGAATGGAACCCGACGCGCGTCGTGCTGCTGAAGTTTCCCAGCGTCGAGGCCGCCAGGGGCTTCTACGAGGGCGAGACGTACCGCGCCGCCCGCAAGGCGCGCGAGAATGCCGCGCGCATGAACATGATCGTGGTCGAGGGCGTCTGAGCGCTTCCCGGGCCCGCCTCGGTGCGCCACCGTACGGGCGCCTGTCACGGTCGCGAGGCAAGGTAGAGCCCGGCCGCCGCGCAGGTCTGGCAGGCACCGCGGATCGGCCCGCGTCCCAAGGTTAATCCAGCATCAACAGTCCAAGAGGAATCCATGAGTGCAATCGTAGATATCATCGGTCGGGAGGTTCTCGACTCGCGCGGCAATCCCACGGTCGAATGCGACGTTCTGCTCGAGTCTGGCGTGATGGGCCGGGCCGCGGTGCCGTCGGGCGCTTCCACCGGATCGCGCGAAGCCATCGAACTGCGTGACGGCGACAAGTCGCGCTACCTGGGCAAGGGCGTGCTGAAGGCCGTCGAGCACATCAATACCGAGATCTCCGAGGCCATCATGGGCCTGGACGCGTCCGAGCAGGCGTTCCTGGACCGCACGCTGATCGACCTGGACGGCACCGAGAACAAGAGCCGCCTGGGCGCCAACGCCATGCTGGCGGTGTCGATGGCCGTGGCCAAGGCCGCCGCCGAGGAAGCCGGCCTGCCGCTGTACCGCTACTTCGGCGGTTCGGGCGCCATGCAGATGCCCGTGCCGATGATGAATATCGTCAACGGCGGCGCGCATGCCAACAACAGCCTGGACATCCAGGAATTCATGATCATGCCGGTGTCGCAGGGCAGCTTCCGCGAAGCGCTGCGTTGCGGCGCGGAAATCTTCCACGCACTGAAGAAGATCCTGGCCGACAAGGGCATGTCCACCGCGGTGGGCGACGAAGGCGGCTTCGCGCCGAACTTCGCCTCCAACGAGGAATGCCTGAACACCATCCTGCAGGCCATCGAGAAGGCCGGCTACCGCGCCGGCGAAGACGTGCTGCTGGCGCTGGACTGCGCCTCCAGCGAGTTCTTCCGCGAGGGCGAGGACCTGTACCACCTGGAAGGCGAGGGCCTGACGCTGAACTCGACCCAGTGGGCGGACTACCTGGCCAATCTGTGCGACAAGTTCCCGATCGTGTCGATCGAGGACGGCATGGCCGAAGGCGACTGGGACGGCTGGAAGGTGCTGACCGACAAGCTGGGCCAGCGCGTGCAGCTGGTGGGCGACGACCTGTTCGTCACCAACACCAAGATCCTGAAGGAAGGCATCGAGAAGGGCATCGGCAACTCGATCCTGATCAAGATCAACCAGATCGGCACGCTGACCGAGACCTTCGCCGCCATCGAGATGGCCAAGCGCGCCGGCTATACGGCCGTGATCTCGCACCGCTCGGGCGAAACCGAGGACAGCACCATCGCCGATATCGCGGTGGGCACCAACGCCGGCCAGATCAAGACCGGCTCGCTGTCGCGCTCGGATCGCATCGCCAAGTACAACCAGCTGCTGCGCATCGAGGAAGATCTCGGCGATATCGCCAGCTACCCCGGCAAGAGCGCGTTCTACAACCTGCGTTAAGCTATGTCCGGCGCTGGCTGGCCTGACCGCCGGCCGGCGCTTGCCGCTTTCGCAGTGTTGCTGCGACCGCCTTCCCCGTTTTTCGCAAGACCGTTGCCATGCGCCTGATTTCGCTGTTGTTGTTCGTGGTGCTGCTCGCTATCCAGTATCCGCTTTGGCTTGGCAAGGGCGGCTGGCTGCGCGTGTGGGACCTGAACAAGCAGGTGAACGAGCAGGCTGCAAAGAACCAGTCGCTCAAGCTGCGCAACGCCAAGCTGGAAGGGGAAGTGCAGGATCTGCAGGACGGCACCGGCGCCGTCGAGGAGCGGGCCCGCTACGAGCTGGGCATGGTCAAGGACGGCGAGGTGTTCGTGCAGTTCGTCGCCCCGGCGCCCAAGGTCAGCGCCACGCCGCCCCTGCCGCCGCCCGCGCCGGCACCGGCCAGGAAGCCGTAGGGCGGCAGTTCACATCGCCGGCCTGTTCCCCCAGGCCCGACCGGCACGGCCGATCCGCCGCTTTCCGCCCGGTCACCACCAGTACGGATAGCCACCCCAGCCCCAGTATCCCGGGGATCCCACGCTGACCCCTCCGCCCCATCCACCGCCGCCCCAGCCGCCGTAATACAGGCTGTAGCTCGTGCGCGGATAGGAGTAGGCGCGCGCCCACGCCGCCGCCTGCTGGTCGCGCGCGATGGCAGCCTCCTGGTCGCGCAGCACCTGTTCGTTCAGCGCCGCCAGCCGCTCGCGTTCCTGGGCAGACAGCGGCGCCGGCGGCACAGCGTTCGGAACCAGCCGCGCCGTGGGCGGCGAGCCGTTGATGTCGCGCGGCAGTTCGGTGGCGCAGCCGCCGAGCGGCGCGGCGCCGGCCAGTGCCAGCGTTGCAGCCAGCCCGCGGCGGGCCAGGGCGGAGGGCAGGGCCCGGCGAAATGAGTCGAGGCGGCTGAGGCTGGCGGACATGATCGTCACCTTCTGCGAGTTATTCCGGTCTTTGCATTGGACGCCAAGATGTAGCCGAAAAGTTCCGGCTCCGCGGGTGCGCCGGGCCGCGATGCGGCCGGCGTGCTCAGTGCTGGTGCCCGGTGCCGCCCGCGCCGGAGACCGCGTGCGCCGGCATGAACAACTGGGCGCAGTCGACCGGGTCGAAGTGGTAGTCCTGGCCGCAGAAGTCGCACTGGATGTCCACGGCGCCGCGTTCCTCGAGGATGCTCTCGATCTCGGGCTGGCCCAGCGACTGCAGCATGCCCGCCACCTTCTCGCGCGAGCACGAGCAGTGGAAGTGCGGCGTCATCGGTTCGAACACGCGCAGGCCGGTGGTCTCGACCTCTTCCCAGAAGAGCCGGTGCAGCAGCGTTTCCGGCAGCTCGGCCAGCAGTTCCTCGTCGCCCAGCGTGGCGCCGAGCTGGCAGGCGCGGTCCCAGGTGTCCAGGTCCTGCGCGCGGCCGTGTTCGGACAGCGGGGCGCCGGTCTCGCCGACCTCGGCCGGCGGGCGGCCCGGCTGGCCTTCCAGCGTGCCGCCATACGACGGCAGCTTTTGCAGCAGCATGCCGGCGGCGATATGGTCGTCGGCCGCCAGCCACAGGCGCGTGTCGAGCTGCTCGGAGGCGTGCATGTAGTGCTCCAGCACCGCGCTCATCGACGACAGCGGGCCGTCGCGGTCCGACAGCGGGACGATGCCCTGGTAGGGCTGCTGGCCCGGCAGCTTGTCCTGCGGGTCCAGCGTAATCGCGAAGCGGCCCTTGCCGTGCACGTTGACCATCTGCCGCAGCGTTGCGTCGTCGGGGATCTCGGCGTTCTCGGCCAGCTTGGCGGTAGCGCGCATCGACAGGTCGGACAGGCACTCCACCACCAGCATCCGCACGGGTCCGTCGCCGTGCACCTGCATCACCAGCGCGCCGTTGAACTTCAGGTTGGCCGACAGCAGCGCCGCGGCCGCCATCATTTCGCCCAGCAGGCGCCGCACCGGCGTCGGGTAGGCCTGGCGGTTCAGCGCCTCGCGCCACGTGGCGTCCAGCCGCACCAGCTCGCCGCGCACGGGCGCGGCGTCGAAGACGAACTTCTGCAGGATGTCGGAGGCGGGGGTCGGGGTAAGGGTGGGGGTGTCAGTCACGATAGTCCATCAGTGAGGCCGGCAGGCGCCCGCGGGCGCCCCAGCCGAGGCTTCAGTCGATACGTTTGAGTTCGGTCTTGTACATGGCCTGGCGCGTGGCGTAGGTCTCGGCATTGCGGTACAGGTTGGCCACGTCCTGGTCGGTCAGCTCGCGCACCACCTTGGCGGGCGCGCCCAGGATCAGCGAGCGGTCCGGGAAGACCTTGCCCTCCGTCACCACGGCGCCGGCGCCCACCAGGCATTCCTTGCCGATGACCGCGCGGTTCAGTACCACCGCCTGGATGCCGATCAGCGATCCCTCGCCCACCGTGCAGCCATGCAGCATGGCCTGGTGGCCGATGGAGACCTTGTCGCCGATGGTCAGCGGGCAGCCCGGGTCGGTATGCAGCACCGACCCTTCCTGGATATTGCTCGACTCGCCGACCACGATGGGCTCGTTGTCTCCCCGGATCACCACGCCGGGCCAGGCGCTGGCCCGGGCCTTCAGGGTCACGTTGCCGATGATGGTGGCTTCCGGCGCCACATAGGCCTCGGCATCGATGGTCGGGGCGATATCGCCGAGCTGGTAAAGCGCCATGAGGTCTCCTGCACAAGAATCTTTGGAATATGGGGATGGCCGCCGCCCGTTAAAGGGCAGAGGACGGGCAGGGCCGCTGCCCGGCTCTACAATGGCGGCATCCCGGATTTTACGCCCATGCCCGCCAGCCCTCCCGCCGACCCCAACCCCGCTTTCCCGTTCCCGTCGCTGCGCCGCCAGGCGCTGGATGTGCTGACCATGACGGATCCTGCCGCCAAGGCGGGCGCCGCACGTGCCCTGGGCCGGCTGAGCCGGGAGGCGGCGGACGATGCCTTCGGCATCGGCGACGCCATCGTGGCCGCTTCGCCCGTGCCGGGCCGCCCGGCGCGGCCCGAGCTGGTGCCGCCCCAGCGGGCCGCCCGCCGGCGCGCGCTTCATACCCCCGCAGGCCGCGCCGTGATGATCCACGCGCTGGCGCATATCGAGTTCAACGCCATCAACCTCGCGCTCGACGCGGCCTGGCGCTTCCCCGGCATGCCGGCCGACTACTACCGCGACTGGCTGCGCGTGGCGGACGAGGAGGCGCTGCATTTCAGCCTGCTGGCCGAGCATCTGGCCGGGCTGGGGGCCGCCTACGGCGACTTTCCGGCGCACAACAGCCTGTGGGAGATGGCCGAGAAGACCTCGGCCGATGTGCTCGCGCGCATGGCGCTGGTGCCGCGCACGCTGGAGGCGCGGGGGCTGGATGCGTCGCCGGCCGTGCGCGGCAAGCTGGCGGACGCCGGCGACCATGCCGCGGCCGCCATCCTCGACATCATCCTGCGCGACGAGGTCGGCCATGTCGCGATCGGCAACCGCTGGTACCGCTGGCTCTGCGCGGGGCAGGGCCTGGATCCGCTCGCGACCTATCCCGAGCTGGCCTCGCGCTACGGCGCGCCGCGGCTGCGGCCGCCGTTCAATCTGAGCGCGCGGCGCGCGGCGGGGTTCGACGACGACGAACTCGCGTGGCTGGAGGCCAGCGCGGGCTAGCCGGGCCCGCGCCGCCGGCGGCGCTCAACCGGCCTGCCGCGCGCGGGCGCGCTCTTCCTCCTGCACGCGCAGCACCCGCCGCTGGATCTTGCCGGTGGTGGTCATCGGCAACTGGTCGATGAACTCGATTGCCTTCGGGTATTCGTAGGGGGCAAGCTGGCCTCGCACATGGCGCTGCAGCTCGGCGGTCAGCGCCGCGTCGGCCTCGGACGAGCGCACGACGCTGGGCGTCAGCACGATAAAGGCCTTGACGATGGCGCCCCGCTCGGCGTCCGGCGAGGGCACCACGGCGCAGTTCGACACCGCCGGATGCTTGAGCAGGCAGTTCTCGATCTCGCTCGGGCCGATGCGGTAGCCGGAGGACTTGAACACATCGTCGGCCCGGCCCTGGTACCACAGGTAGCCGTCCTCGTCGACGCGCGCCAGGTCGCCGGTGCGGCACCAGCGCAGGCCGTCGGCTTCGAGAAACTTGCCCGCGGTGGCCGCCTCGTTCTTCCAGTAGCCGAGAAAGAAGACCGGGTCCGGATGGCCGTGGATGTCCGTGGTGCAGACGGCCACCTCGCCGTCTTCGCCAGGCGCGCACGGCCGTCCGTCGTCGTCGATCACGGCGACGCGGTGGCCCGGGTAGGGGCGCCCCATCGAGCCGGGGCGGGCCGGCCAGCCGGGCTGACCATCGTCGTTCTGCGCGGTGCAGTTGCCGACGATGTAGTTGATCTCCGTCTGCCCGAACATCTCGTTGACCACCACGCCCAGCGCGTCGCGGCACCAGTCGAACACCGTCTCGCCGACCGCCTCCCCGGCGCTCATCAGCGCACGCAGCCGCAGGTCGTAGCGCCCCGCCGGCTCGGGGCAGGTCTTCATCATCTGCTTGAGCGCGGTGGGGAACAGGAAGGTATTGGTGACGCGGTAGCGCTCCAGGATCTCGAAGGCGAGCTCGGCCGAGAAGCGGCCCTGGTAGCCGACGATGGGCCTGCCGAAATAGAGCGCCGGCATCAGCGCGTCCCACAGGCCGCCGGTCCAGGCCCAGTCCGCGGGGCTCCAGAACACGTCGTCGTCCTGCGGATACCAGTTCTGCGAGCAGACGAAACCGGTCAGGTTGCCGATCAGTGCCCGGTGCGGAATCACGGCCCCCTTGGGCGGCCCGGTGGTGCCGCTCGTGTAGATCAGCACCGCGGCCTCGTCGGCCTTGGTCCGTACCGCGGTGAACTCGGGCAACTGCGCCGCCAGCAGGGCGCTCCAGTCATGGTCGGCCCGGTGCGCGGCGCCGCCGGCGCCGATCACCGTGGCCAGCGCCGGGCATTCCGGGCGGGCGGCGAGCACGTTGTCCAGCGAGGTCTCGTCGGCGATGGCGACGCGCGCATCGCTGTGCTCCAGGCGATAGGCCAGCGCCTCGGGGCCGAACAGCATTGACAGCGGCATGGCAATGGCGCCGAGCTGGTAGATCGCCAGATGCGCGATTACGGTCTCGATGCGCTGCGGCATCACGATGGCGACCCGGTCGCCGCGTTGCACGCCCAGCTCTTGCAGCGCCCGCGACAGGCGATTCGCCTCCGCCTGCAGGAATCCGTAGTGGTAGCTCGCGCGCCGGCCGTCCTCGTGCTCGGTATGGACCGCCACGCGGGTCGCCGTGGCGGGGTCGCGCGCCCACCGTCCGCAGCACACCTCGGCGAGGTTGAAATACTCGGGCACATGCCAGCGGAAGTCCTGGTACAGCGCGGAATAGTCGTCGCGCCGGCTCGCCGGCAACGCGGATACGGCCATGCTTGTCTCCCTTTGTCGCGCGGCGGCGGCAGGCGGGATCAGCGCCGGGCGGCCTGCTGTGGCCCGACTCGCTATAATCGCCGCAACCGAACGATCGTTCTTTTAGGATGTTCGAAACAATATCGGGGCGTCCGTCGTCGTGGGCGGCAGACCCCGACACCAACGGCCAACAAGTGGTCGAAAATCGGGGGAGACCATGACGATCAAAGAGACCTCGCGCTCGGAATTTATCACGCTGCGCGGGCTGAACTACCACGTGCGGCATTGGGGAAAGCCCGGCGCCCCGCAGCTGTTCCTGCTGCACGGCTGGATGGATGTGGCAGCCTCGTTCCAGTTCCTGGCCGACGCGCTGCGCGGCGACTGGCACGTGATCGCGCCCGACTGGCGCGGCTTCGGCGAAACCGACCGGCCCACCCGCTATCCCGGCACGAGTTCGTACTGGTTCCCCGACTACCTTGCCGATCTCGAAGGGCTGCTGGACCACTACGCACCGCGCGGCGCGGTCAACCTCGTCGGTCACAGCATGGGCGCCAACGCGGTATGCCTGTACGCCGGCATCCGCCCGGAGCGGGTGCGGCGCGTGGTGGACCTCGAAGGATTCGGCATGACGGCGACGCGCGCGGCCCAGGCCCCGGGCCGTTACGCGCGCTGGCTCGACGAACTGCGCGAGCCGCCGCCGCTGAAGACCTACGACAGCGTGGAGGCGGTCGCGGCGCGGCTCAAGAAGACCAATCCGCGCCTGCGCGACGACCGCGCGGCGTTTCTGGCGGCGCACTGGTCGCGCCGCAACGAGGCGGGCCGCTGGGAGATTCTCGGCGACCCGGCGCACAAGCTGGTCAACCCCATGCTGTACCGCCTGGACGAGGTGATGGCGATCTGGGCCGCGGTCACCGCGCCCGTGCTCCATGTGGAGGCGCGCGATTCCGAAACCCTGCGCCATATCGCCCACAAGCAACCGCTGGATGAATTCCGGCAGCGCTTCTCGGCCTTCCGGGACTTTCGCGAGGCCGTGATCGACGACGCCGGCCATATGCTGCACCACGACCAGCCCGAAATCGTCGCGGAGATGATCGAGTCGTTCTGCGCCTGAGGCCCCGGGGTGCCGGGCCGGACCGGGTCAGGCGTGGGTCAGCTTTTCCTTCAGCGCCGCGTTGTTGCTGGTGTGCACGTGCACCAGCGCCTTCTCGGGGAAGGCATAGTGATAGGCCCGACGCAGCGCCAGCGCGGCCTCGTGGAAGCCCGACAGGATCAGCTTCTGCTTGTTGCTGTAGAAGGCGATGTCGCCCGCGGCGAAGATGCCGCGCCGCGAGCTTTCGTAGGTGGTGGTGTCCACCATGATGCGGCCGGCGCGCATGTCCAGGTCCCAGTGGGCGATCGGGCCTGGCTCTGACACCAGCCCATAGAGCGCCACCAGCTCGTCGGCCGGCACGGTCAGCGTGTCGTCGCGGGTGCGGATCCGCGCGGCGGTCAGCTTGCCGCCGTCGGTGTCCAGCGCGCCCAGCATGCCCACCACGAAGTCCATCTCGCCGGCGGCCACGGCGGCGCGCATCTCGGCCACGGTGCCGTCCGCGGCGCGGAAGCCCTCGCGCCGGTGCAGTAGCGTGACGCGCGCCGCCACCTTGCGCAGCGCCAGCGCCCAGTCGAGCGCGGAATCGCCGCCGCCGGCCACGATCACCCGCTTGCCGGCGAAGCGCGACACGTCGCGCACCGCGTAGTGCAGATGACGGTCTTCCAGCGCGGCGGCCTCGGGCAGCGACACGCGCTGGGGCGCGAACGCGCCCGCGCCGGCGCAGATCAGCACCGCCGCCACGTCGAAGCGCTTGCCCGCGTCGGTGGTCACCAGCAGCCGGTGCAGGGGCTTGTGCTCGCCCTGTTCCGGCGCGGCGTCGGGCAGTTCCTGCACGCTGTTGGCGCGCTCGCCGAAATGCATGGGCACGGCGAACGGCGCGCACTGCTCCAGCAGCCGGTCCACCAGTTCCTGCGCGAGGCAGCCCGGCACGGCGGGAATATCGTAGATCGGCTTTTCGGGATAGAGCTCGGTGCACTGGCCGCCAGCGCGGTCCAGCACGTCGATGATCTGGCATTGCAGACCCAGCACCCCAGCCTGGAATGCGGCGAACAGGCCGACAGGGCCGGCGCCGACGATCAGCACGTCGGTGCGGATCGTGCTGGCATCGCTGTGGTGCGGGGAGGCGGAATCGGCGGGGCGGGAGGGCGGGGCAGAGGCTTGCATGACTTGGCAGGCGGCGCGCGGCGCCGCCGACGGGGGATTCGAGGCGCCCACTATACCGCGCGATGGCGCGCCGGCGCCCCACGCCAGCGTTGGCGAAAGGGCTATCGCGCCGCATGCCGGGCGGGCCCGCCTGCGCGCTGGCGCACATAGCGGCGCGCCCGGTGGCGCGCATCGCGCGGGAACGCACGAAACTCCGGGAGTAGAATGGCGGCATGCGAGATCCACACGCCATCAACGCCGACCTGCACTGTCATTCCGTCGTTTCCGACGGCACCATGGCCCCCGAGGACGTGGCCGCCCGCGCCCATGCCGCGGGCGTCGCGTACTGGGCGCTGACGGACCACGACGAAGTCGGCGGCCAGGCGGCCGCCCGCGCCGCCGCCGAGGCGCTGGGCATGCGCTATGTGCCTGGCGTCGAGATCTCGGTGACCTGGGCCGGCCAGACCGTCCATATCGTCGGCCTGCAGATCGACCCGTTCTGCCCGACCCTGGTCGAGGGACTGGCGGCCACCCGCTCGGGCCGCGCGCGCCGGGCGCAGGATATCGGCGAGGCCCTGCAGGCCGTCGGCATCGAGGGCGCCTACGAGGGCGCGCTGCAGTACGTCGGCAATCCGGACCTGATCTCCCGGACGCACTTCGCGCGCTGGATGGTGGACCGCGGCATCTGCGCCAGCGTGGGCGAGGTGTTCGGCGAATACCTGTCGGAAGGGCGGCCGGGCTACGTGGGCCACCGCTGGGCCACGTTGTCCGAGGCCATCACCTGGATACGCGCCGCCGGCGGCATCGCCGTGATGGCGCATCCGGGGCGCTACAACTATTCGCCGCTGCAGCACGATGCGCTGTTCGACGAGTTCAAGCAGCTCGGCGGCGCCGGCGTGGAAGTGGTCACCGGCAGCCATACGCCCGACCAGTACCAGCGCTACGCCGTGGTCGCGCGCCACTATGGCCTGCTGGCCTCGCGCGGCTCGGATTTCCACGGGCCGGGCGAAGGCCGGGTGGAGATCGGCACGCTGCCGCCGCTGCCGCCCTCCGTCACGCCGGTCTGGCACGACTGGTAAGGCACGCACCGCCAGTCTCCAGACCGATCCCGACCGTCCATGTCCCAGTACTTCGAGCTCCATCCCGAGAATCCACAGACGCGGCTGATCAAGCAGGCCGCGCAGATCATCGCCAAGGGCGGGCTGCTGGCCCTGCCCACCGACTCCAGCTATGCGCTCGCCTGCCGGCTCGACGACAAGGCCGCGGTGGAGCGGCTGCGCCGGCTGCGCGGCATCGACGACAAGCACCATCTGACGCTGATGTGCCGCGACCTGTCGGAGCTGGGCAATTTCGCGCGCGTCGACAACCGGCAGTACCGCTGGATCAAGGGCGCGACGCCCGGCCCCTTCGTGTTCATCCTCGAGGCGACCAAGGAAGTGCCGCGCCGCCTGTCGCATCCGGCGCGCAAGACCATCGGCGTGCGGGTGCCCGACCACGCCATTCCGCTGGCCCTGCTGCACGAGACCGGCGAGCCGCTGATCAGCGCCACGCTGCAGCTGCCGGACGACGAGGCACCGCTGAACGACCCCGCCGAGATCCGCGCCAGGCTGGAGAAGCAGCTGGACCTGGTGATCGACGGCGGGCCGGCGCCGGGACGGCCCAGCACCGTGGTCGATCTGACCAGCGGCGAGCCGGTGCTGGTGCGCGAAGGCTGCGGCGACATGAAACGCTTCGGACTGTGAGGCGCGCCTGAGCGCGGCGCCAGCCTTTTTGCCGCGCCGGCGACGCCATGCGGCTTTCCGGGCGGCCAGCCCGTTACAATAGCCCCCCATGGATTCCTCTCTGATTCAGACCTTCGCGGTCTACGCCTTGCCCGTGCTGTTCGCCATCACGCTGCACGAGGCCGCGCATGGCTACGTGGCCAAGCATTTCGGCGACAACACGGCCTATATGCTGGGCCGCGTCAGCCTGAATCCCGTCCGGCACGTCGACCCCATCGGCACCATCGCCGTGCCCCTGCTGCTGTATTTCCTGACCAACGGCGCGTTCGTGTTCGGCTATGCCAAGCCGGTGCCGGTGGCCTTCGGCCGGCTGCGCAATCCGCGCTGGCACGGCATGTGGGTGGCTCTGGCCGGCCCGGGCAGCAATCTGGCGCAGGCATTCGCCTGGGCGCTGGTGGCGCTGGGCCTGGTGCTGGCGCAGGTGCAGGAACCGTTCTTCAGCCAGATGGCGCGCGCCGGCGTGCTCGTCAATCTGGTCGTGGCCGCCTTCAACCTGTTCCCGCTGCCGCCGCTGGACGGCGGCCGCGTACTGACCGCGCTGCTGCCGCAGCGTATCGCCTATGCCGTGTCCCGCATCGAGCCGTACGGCATCTTCGTGGTGCTGGCGCTGCTGGCAGCCGGCGTGATCACGCGCGTGTGGATGCAGCCGGTGATGGGCCTGCTCGGCTCCGTGGTGCAGTTCATGCTGCAACCGATCCTCGCGCTGGTGCAATGATCCGGACCCTGGCATCGCGGCGCGCCGCGCCGGCGCTGCCGCCGCAACCTCTCCCCCCGAAACACTGATTCCAACAATATGTTTCCCGACCGCGTTCTCTCCGGCATGCGCCCCACCGGCGCACTGCATCTCGGCCACTATCACGGCGTGCTGAAAAACTGGGTCCAGCTGCAAGGCGAGTTTCCCTGCTTTTTCTTCGTCGCCGACTGGCACGCGCTGACCACGCACTACGAATCGACCGAGGTCATCGGCGAGTCGGTGTGGGAGATGCTGACGGACTGGCTGGCGGCCGGCGTCGATCCGCAGCAGGCCACGCTGTTCATCCAGAGCCGGGTGCCCGAGCACGCGGAACTGTTCACGCTGCTGGCCATGGGCACGCCGCTGGGCTGGCTCGAGCGCGTGCCGACCTACAAGGACCAGATCGAGAAGCTCAAGGACAAGGATCTGGCCACCTACGGCTTCCTCGGCTACCCGCTGCTGCAGGCGGCCGATATCCTGATCTATCGCGCCGGCCGCGTGCCCGTGGGCGAAGACCAGGTGCCGCACGTGGAAATCACGCGCGAGATCGCCCGCCGCTTCAACTATCTGTACGGCCGGCAGCCGGGCTTCGAGGAAAAGGCGCAGGAAGCGGCCAAGAAGCTTGGCGGCAAGCGCACCAAGGCGTTCCTGGACCTGCGCCGCGCCTACCAGGAGCAGGGCGCACCCGAATCGCTGGACGAGGGCCGCGCGCTGCTGGAGCAGTCGCAGAGCCTCTCGGGCGCCGACCGCGAACTGCTGCTGGGCTACCTGACCGGCTCGCGCAAGACCATTCTCGTCGAGCCGCAGGCACTGCTGACCGCCGCGTCGCGGATGCCAGGCCTGGACGGCCAGAAGATGTCCAAGTCGTACGGCAACACCATCCGCATGCGGGAGGACAAGGCCTCGGTGGAAAAGAAGGTGCGCACCATGCCGACGGACCCGGCCCGCGTGCGCCGCACCGATCCCGGCGAGCCCACGCGCTGCCCGGTGTGGCAACTGCACCAGGTGTATTCGGATGAACCGACACGCGAGTGGGTGCAGCAGGGATGCCGTAGCGCCGGCATCGGCTGCATCGAATGCAAGCAGCCGGTGATCGACGGCATCCTGCGCGAGCAGCAGCCCATGCTGGAGCGCGCGCAGAAATACATGGACGACCCGGCGCTGCTGCGCGCGATCGTCGACGACGGCTGCGACAAGGCGCGCCAGGCCGCGCGCGAGACGATGGCCGAAGTGCGCGACGCCATGGGCCTCGGCTATCGTTGAGCGGACGTTGCCGGTCATGCAGACGAACGCTCCCACGCACGCGGCCCTGAGCCAGCCCTCGCCGTGGATCGCGCGCTGGGCGCACCTGATCCGGCCGGGCGGCCGGGTGCTGGACCTCGCGTGCGGGGGCGGCCGGCATGCCCGCTGGCTGGCCGCGCGCGGCTACGCCGTGCTGGGCGTGGACCGTGACGCCCAGGCCCTGGCGGGGCTGCCGGACGAAGTCAGTCGCCTCGCCGCCGATCTGGAGCAGGGCGACTGGCCGCTGTCCGGGTTTGCGCCGTTCGACGCCGTGGTGGTCACCAACTACCTGCATCGCCCGCTGTGGCCGCATCTGCTGGACGCGCTCGCGCCGCAGGGCGTGCTGCTGTACGAAACCTTTGCCGCCGGCAACGAGACGGTGGGCAAGCCGTCCAACCCCGCCTTCCTGCTGCGTCCGGGCGAGCTGCTCGAGGCGGTCCACGGCCGGCTGCGCGTGGTGGCCTATGAGGACGGGGTCGTCGAAGTGCCCAAAACCGCCTTTGTGCAGCGCCTTTGTGCGGTGCGCGAGGTGACCGAAGGGGCCGGCGCCGGCCTGCCGCCCCGGTATCCGCTGGACGGCGCCGCCAGGGGCTGAGACCCGGGCGCCACGTCAGCCGGAAAGCCGGCTCGCGCGTTGTTGGTGCTATCCCTGCGTGGGGTCCCGCAAGCGGCCGAATGCCCTTGCGTATCCGGTACAATCCCGGGATTCGCATCCCGAAAAATCCTAACGCTATGACACAGATTACCGGCAGCATCGTGGCTATCGTCACCCCGATGCTCGAGGATGGCAGCCTGGACTACCCGGCGCTGCGTGCCCTGATCGACTGGCACGCGGCCGAGGGGACCGACGGCATCGTGATCGTCGGCACCACCGGCGAATCGCCGACGGTTTCGGTCGACGAGCACTGCGAGCTGATCCGCGTCGCCGTCGAACAGTCCGGCAAGCGCATCCCCATCATCGCCGGTACCGGGGGCAACTCCACCAGGGAGGCGATCGAGCTGACCGCCTTCGCCAAGGAAGTCGGCGCGGATGCCTCGCTGCAGGTCGTGCCGTACTACAACAAGCCGACGCAGGAAGGGATGTACCAGCATTTCCGCACCATCGCGGAAGCGGTGGACCTGCCGGTGCTGCTGTACAACGTGCCGGGCCGCACGGTGGCCGACATGAGCAACGAGACGATCCTGCGCCTGGCGCAGGTGCCGGGCATCGTGGGCGTCAAGGAAGCCACCGGCAATATCGATCGCGCGGCCCAGCTGATCAAGGATGCGCCCGAAGGCTTCGCGATCTACAGCGGCGACGACCCCACGGCGATCGCGCTGATGCTGCTGGGCGGCCACGGCAATATCTCGGTGACCGCCAACGTGGCGCCGCGCAAGATGCACGAGCTGTGCGTGGCCGCGCTCAAGGGCGACGCCATCACCGCGCGGCGCATTCATATGGAACTGGTGTCGCTGAACAAGGCCATGTTTGTCGAGGCGAACCCGATTCCCGTCAAGTGGGCGTTGCAGCAGATGGGCCGGATGCAGGGCGGTATCCGCCTGCCGCTGACCCCGCTGTCGACGGACTACCACGAGGTCGTTCGCAAGGCGCTCTCCGGCGCGGGTCTGCTCGCCTGACCCTCGCCGCTGTTTGCCGTCATCCCATCAACTAGGATTGCGTGTCAATGAAACTCAAGCTTAACCGTCACGGCGCGACGCAACTGCGCCGTGCTGCCCTGGCCTTGCCCATCGTGGCCGCGGCTCTGATCTCCGGCTGCAGCAGCGTCAGCGACATGATGCAGGCCGACAAGATCGACTACAAGTCCGCCGCCAAGCGGACCTCGACGCTGGAAGTACCGCCGGACCTCACCAAGCTCGAAGGCGATCGCCGCTATTCCGTGCCCGACCAGAACGGCACGTCGACGCTGTCGGGCTACACGCAGGCCACCAAGGCCGCGAACCCGCAGGCCGGCACGGGCACCAACGTGCTGCCTTCCGCCGAAGGCGTGCGCATGGCGCGCGACGGCAACCAGCGCTGGCTGGTCATCACCAACGGCACCAGCCCGGAACAACTGTGGCAAACGCTGCGCGAGTTCTGGCAGGAGAACGGCTTCCTGCTGACGCAGGATTCGCCCGAGACCGGCATCATGGAAACCGACTGGGCCGAGAACCGCGCGAAGATTCCGCAGGACTTCATCCGCAATACCATCGGCAAGGTGTTCGACAGCCTGTATTCCACGTCCGAGCGCGACAAGTTCCGCACGCGCGTGGAGCGCGGCCAGAACGGCACGCTGGAAGTCTTCATCAGCCACCGCGGCGCGCAGGAACAGCTGACCGGGCTGGACAAGTCCAGCACCGTATGGACGCCCCGCCCGGCGGACCCTGAGCTCGAGGCGGAATTCCTCTCGCGCCTGGCGCAGCGCATGGGCGTGCAGAAGGAGCAGGCTGACCGCATGGCCAAGAGCCCGGCCGCCGCGCCTGCCGCCGCCGCTGCGGCCGCCCCCGCGGCTGGGGGCGCCGCTGCGAACGCCAGCTACCTGACGCAGGTCAACGGTACCCAGGCCCTGCAGCTCCCCGAGCCGTTCGACCGCGCGTGGCGCACGGTCGGTCTGGCGCTGGACCGGGTTAACTTCACGGTGGAAGACCGCGACCGCGCCCAGGGCCTGTACTACGTCCGCTATGTCGACACGCGCGATACCGTGGACGACCGCGGCTTCTTCTCCAAGCTGTTCACCAAGACCGGCGGCGACGATGCCAAGCGCGCCAAGAAGTACCGCGTCTCGCTGAAGGGCGACGGCTCGGGCACCACCGTGACGGTGCTGAACGACGCCGGCCAGCCGGAAAGCACCGAAGTCGGCAAGCGCATCCTGTCGCTGCTCGACGAGCAACTGCATTGAACGGCGCGGTGACAGCGGTGTCGCAGGCGGCGCGGACCGCGCCGCCTGGTCGGACCGCAAGGGAAGGGCGGCGCGCATGATGCGTTTCGCCTTTCTCGGCAGCGGCAGCGAGGGCAACTCGCTGCTGATCGAGGCGCACGACGGCACGAGTACCACGCGCGTGCTGCTCGATTGTGGCTTCGGCATCCGGGAGACCGCGCGCCGGCTGGAGCGCCTCGGTGTCACGCCGGAGCAACTGGACGGCCTGCTCGTCACGCACGAGCACAGCGACCACGTCGGCTCGGCCTACGCCTTTGCCGCCCGGCATGGGCTCCCGGTCTATACCAGCCATGGGACCTGGCTCGCGACGTCCCATCTGCGCGGGTCGGACAAGGCGGATATCCGGGTGATCGGCGCGGACTATGCCTTCGCCATCGGCAACCTCGACATCCTTCCCTATACCGTTCCCCACGACGCCCGCGAGCCGCTGCAGTTCGTGCTGTCGGATGGCGATGCGCGGCTGGGCGTGCTGACCGACGCCGGCATGGAAACCCCGTATCTGGTGAACCGCCTCGCAGGCGTCGACGCGCTGGTCCTGGAGTGCAACCACGACCGGGAAATGCTGCGCAACTCCATCTATCCGCCGTCGCTGAAACGGCGCATCGGCGGCGACTTCGGCCACCTCGCCAACGAAATCGCGGCCTCGATCCTGTCGCAACTCGCCCATCCGAAGCTGGGCCGGGTAGTGGCCGCGCATCTGAGCCAGCAGAACAATACGCGCGCGTTGGCCACGGGCGCGCTGGCGGCCGTGCTGGCCACCACGCCGGACCATATCCTGGTGGCGGACCAGCACGAAGGTCTCGACTGGCAGGCGGTCAAGGGCTGACCGCACGCGCCCGCCGCGGTAAGGCGAATGGAGAAAACAAAAAAGCCGACCCGAAGGTCGGCTTTTTTATCGGAGTGAACCGATTACTGCTTTGCGCCGGGTGCCGAAGCGTCGGCAGCGGGAGCGGTCGTGTCAGCTGCGGGAGCCGAAGCTGCGTCGGTCGACGGAGCGATCGAGCCAGCTGCGGGAGCCGAAGCGTCGGTCGACGGGGTCGTCGGCGCCACAGCAGCGGGAGCTGCCGAGTCGGCTGCCGGGGTGGCAGCTTCTTCTTTCTTGCCGCAAGCAGCGACAGCAACGGCAGCCAGCAGGGATGCGATCAGGAGAGATTTCTTCATTGTTCGTCCTTTAACTTGTAATAAACGAGAAAACAGGCGATGAAATAATTACCGGTAATTATCGCTCGTGTACTGCTCAATAATGGCTCTCCCGGTTCCCATAATGCGACGGTACACAGTACTAGCCAGCCAGCGATTATATCCGCGTTTCCCCGGCTTGTGTAGCACGAAGAAATGTAGATGCCACTGTTACGCATTATTACAGTGCGACTGCGGAGCGAGCTGCAACCACCCTTCCAGCGTCCAATGATGCAAGGTCTCCATCATGTCCGGCAGGTCGGCGCATTCCCCCACTTCGGCGGCCGTCAGCTGGCGCCGGTCCGCCAGGCGGCGTAGCCAGCGGGCCAGTTCCGGCGGTGGTTCATAAGCTTCGCCGTTGATGAAGAAATGCGTGCGGTCATAGAGCGCAATCGAACCCGGAGCAAGCACAATGCCAAGCGAGCGGGCGAGGCTGCCATATTTGCGCAACGGGATTTCCGCGGGGGTCGCAAACTCGACGCCGGGCTTAGGTTCGGACAGATGCGTGCCGATAAACTCGGAAACCATGGCGTTGGACCAGCGCAGCGCCTGCAACCGTTCCGAGACGGCGCGCGCCATGCCGGCCGGAAGCTGCGCGGGACGTGCCGTGGCGGGCTCGCCCGGGTCGGCGTAGCGGCCGGAGAGCGCTTCGTTGTCCTCCACCGTTTCGGACAGCCAGGCGAGGAAATGGCCGGCCAGCTCGCGGTAGGCGGGGGCGCGGAAGCCGATCGAGCAGGTCATGCACTCGCCGTCGGCCACGCCGTCGTGGGCGTACTGGGGTGGCAGGTACAGCATGTCGCCTGGTTCGAGGACCCATTCGTCCTCGGCTTTGAAATCGGCGAGTATTTTCAAAGGGAGGTTTGGCAAAATTTCCAGATCGGCCTGCGCGGAAATCCGCCAGCGGCGCCTGCCGGACACTTGCAGCAGGAACACATCGTAGGAATCGAAGTGCGGTCCCACACCGCCGCCATCGGTGGCATAGCTGATCATGACATCGTCGAGCCGGGCATCCGGCACGAAGCGAAACTGTCCCATCAGCTCGGCCGCTGCGCTATTGTGCAGATTCACACCCTGGACAAGGAGGGTCCACTGACGGGTTTTGCGTGTCGGCAGGTTGTCCGGTGCGAACGGGCCTTGCTCCAGCTTCCAGCGGTTGCGGAAGTAGGTGATCAGGCGGGATTCCACTTCGTCGCGGTCGGCCAGCTCGAAAAGCGCTTCGCGGGTTACTGGGGGCACAATTCCCGGAATCGCCTGTCGAATCAGCAGGGGCTTCTGATGCCAGATGTCCCGCATGAACTCGGCCGGCGTCATGCCTCCCAGCAGTTGCAGTGGCGTGTCGGGGTCGACGGGGCCAGGAGGTAATGCCTGCGCGTATAATGCGGAATCGTTCATGGAGTGAAGAATTGAAAATCGCTAAGAACACGGTCGTGTCCGTGGTGTACAAGCTCTCGGATGCGCAAGGCAATCTGCTCGAGGAATCGGATCAGCCGATGGTCTATTTGCACGGCGGCTATGATGGCACGTTCCCCAAAATCGAGGAAGCGCTCGACGGGCATGCCGCAGGGTTCGAAACGCAGTTGCAGCTCGAACCGGACGATGCCTTTGGCGACTACGATGCGGAGCTGGTCAAGGTCGAGCCGCGCAACCGCTTTCCCGAGCCGCTCGAAGTCGGCATGCAGTTCGAAGGCGTGCCGGAGGACGGCGACGAGGAAGACTCCATCGTCTATACCGTGACCGATGTGGCCGAGGACAAGGTGGTGCTGGACGGCAACCACCCGCTCGCCGGCATGGCGCTGCGGTTCTGGCTGAAGGTCTCGGAAGTGCGCGAGGCCACGGCCGACGAGGTCGAACACGGCCACGCGCACGGCGCCTCGGGCATCGAGGTGGTCGACGAGGACGAGGACGACGGCAAGCACACGCTGCACTGATCGTTTCTCGCATCATGAAAGACAAAAAGCCGGCATCGAAACATGCCGGCTTTTTTCATGGCTCGCGGCGCCGTCAATCGGGTGGGGGTCCGTCCTTGAGCGTGACGGTGAACGGGGACGACGCGTCGGGCGTGATCACCAGCTCGGTCCACTGGCTCGCCGAGCCGACGGGCAGGGCCACGCGCGTCACGTTGCGCAGCACCTTGCCGTTGGCATCGCGCAGCGGCGTGTCGATGCCGAAGCCGCCCAGGCTGGTGTGGACCACCAGCACCTGGCCGCGATAGCGGCTGGCCAGCTCGCGCAGCTGGCGCTTGAATTCCAGGTAGCCGTCCCGCGTGCCCCGCCGCATGAAGCCGTCCAGCAACGTCGGTTTGCCGCGCTGCTCCCAGCCGTTGCCGAATTGCGGGTCGCCGTGCGCGATCAGCACGATGGCCGACAGGCCCTGTTGCCTGGCCAGCGAGAAGGCGCGCGAGAGCCATTGGCGGATCGCCTCGCGCCGGTCCTCGAACTCGCCGTTGCGGCCGCCCTCCTTGCGGTAGTTGTTGTTGTTGCCCGGCAGATTGATGGTCACCAGCAGCGCGTCGGCCGCGACCCAGCGCGCGTGTTCGCGATAGGCGCGAAAGGTGGCCTGGTCCGACTGCCGCGTCAGCGCCAGTTGCCGCTGGCCCAGCGCGTCGTCGTCCGCGTAGAACAGTTCGCGCAGCCTGTTGAGCCTTTCGACATCGTCGAAGCTGCCGTTGACGGGGTGCTGGCATTCCGCCCAGTCCGGCTCGCCCGGCACGTAGACCAGCGCCAGCGGCGACTGGTCCAGCAGGCGGAAGCGCGCGCTCAGCACGGCGTCGGCGCAAGACTCCGTATCGCCCTTGATGCCGCCGGCATGGATCACGAACGACAGCTTGCGTTCCGCGAAGAGTTCCAGCAGGCGGGTGGTGCGGGCTTCCGCATCCGGCCATTGGGGGATGTCGGCAATCAGTGCGATGCGCACCGGCCGCGGTCCCGGGCGCGCCTTGTCGCGGGCGGTCGCCTGCGCCTCGTCCGGCCGCGCCGCGCCGACCGCGAACGCGACCGCGCATAGCAGGCCCGCGAGGCGCGACAGGCGGGTGCGGCGCGTGGGGCTCATGCCGTGCGACTGGCGTCCCCGGCCAGGGCCTTCAGCCGATAGAGGGCATCCAGCGCCTCGCGCGGCGTCAGGCTGTCCGGATCCAGCTCACCCATGGCCTCGAGCAGCGCGGCGTGTTCCCGGCTCGCTCCGTCGGCCGCGGGCGTGTCTTCGTCGTCGCAGGGCACGGATGGTGCAGCGAACAGGTCCAGCTGCGGCGTCGGGGTCGCCTCGGCCGATTGCTGTTCCAGCCACGCCAGATGCTTGCGCGCGGCGCGGATCACCGGCTGCGGCACCCCCGCCAGTTGCGCCACCTGCAGGCCGTAGCTCTGGCTCGCCGGGCCATCCTGGACGGCGTGCAGGAAGACGATGCCGTCCCCGTGCTCGACCGCGGACAGATGCACGTTGGCCGCCTGCGTGAACTCCTGCGGCAACTGCGTCAGTTCGAAGTAGTGCGTGGCGAACAGCGTGTGGCTGCGGTTGTGCGCGAGCAGATGGCGCGCGATGGCCCACGCCAGCGCGAGGCCGTCGAAGGTCGAGGTGCCGCGGCCGATCTCGTCCATCAGCACCAGGCTGGACGGCGTGGCGTTGTGCAGGATGCCGGCTGCCTCCGTCATTTCCACCATGAAGGTGGAGCGGCCGCCGGCCAGGTCGTCCGCCGCGCCGATACGCGTGAAGATGCGATCGATGGGGCCGATCACGGCCCGCCGTGCCGGCACATAGGCGCCGACGCAGGCTAGCAGCACGATCAGCGCGGTCTGGCGCATGAACGTCGATTTACCGCCCATGTTGGGGCCGGTGATCAGCAGCAGCTTGCGCGCTTCGTTCAGCAGGCAGTCGTTCGCGATGAACGGCGTTGAATCGGCGGCCAGCTGGCCTTCGACCACGGGATGGCGCCCCTGCACGATGTCGACGACGTTCTCGTCCACGCGCTCGGGCTGGGTCCAGTCCAGCGTCTGCGCGCGTTCGGCGAGCGCGGCCAGCACGTCCAGCCGCGCCAGCGCGCCGGCCACGCGCCGCAGCTCGCCGATATGCGGCAGCAGCTGCTGCAGCAGTTCCTCGTAGAGTTGCTTCTCGCGCGCCAGCGCCCGGTCCTGCGCGGACAGCGCCTTGTCCTCGAACGCCTTCAGCTCCGGCGTGATATAGCGCTCGGCGTTCTTCAGCGTCTGGCGGCGCCGATAGTCCTCGGGGACCTTGTCGGCCTGGCCGTTAGTCACCTCGATATAGAAGCCGTGCACTCGGTTGTATTCGACGCGCAGGTTGGCGATGCCGGTGCGGCCGCGCTCGCGCGTTTCCAGATCGATCAGGAACTGGCCGCAGTTTTCCGAGATATCGCGCAGTTCATCCAGCGCGGCATCGAAGCCGCGGGCGATGACGCCGCCATCGCGCAGCGCCGCGGCGGGCTCGGCCATCACCGCGCGCGCCAGCAGCGCTGCGCATTCCGCCGGAATGGCCAGTTCGCCCAGGGTCTGCGCTAGCAGCGGCGCGGCATCGTCCGGCCGCAGGCAGCCCTGCACGTCGGGCAGGGCCTGCAGCGTATCGCGCAGCGAGGACAGGTCGCGCGGACGGGCGCTGAGCAGCGCCAGGCGCGCGGTGATGCGCTCGACATCGGCCAGCCGGCGGAGCTTCGTGCGCAGTTCGCTGGTGCCCTGCGCGATCAGCGCGCCGATGGCCTGCTGGCGCGCCTGCGGAATCGCGCGGTCGCGCAGCGGATGGTGCAGCCAGTGGCGCAGCAGCCGGCTGCCCATCGCGGTGGCGCAGGTATCGAGCAGCGAGAACAGCGTGGGAGATTCCCCGCCGCGCAGCGTCTCGGTCAGTTCCAGGTTGCGGCGCGTGGCCATGTCCAGGCCGACGAACTCGGACTCGTGTTCGACCGTCAGGCCCTGCACGTGCCGCAGCGACTGGCCCTGCGTGGTGGCCGCGTAGTTCAGCAGCGCCCCTGCGGCGCCAAGCGCCGCGCCCAGCGGGCGGCAGCCGAACGGATCGAGGCTCGCCACGCCGAGCTGCTCGCGCAGGCGGCGCGCGCCGGCATCCTGGTCGAAGTGCCATTCCGGCAGGCGGGTGCGCGCGCACGCTGCCGCGGGCAGGTCCATGCCGTCCGCGTGCAGCAGCTCGGCCGGGCGGATGCGTTCGAGCTCGCGCGCCAGTTGCGCGCCCTCGCACTCCATCAGCCGCAGTTCGCCGCTGGCCAGGTTCAGCCACGCAAGGCCGGTCTTGCCGACGCCGCGCCGCGTGGTCTGCCGGTGCACGGCCATCAGGTAGGTATCGGCCTTGTCCGGCAGCAGCGCGGAATCGGTCAGCGTGCCCGGCGTGACGATGCGCACGACCTTGCGCTCGACCGGGCCCTTGCTGGCAGCCGGATCGCCGATCTGCTCGCAGATCGCCACGGATTCGCCCAGCTTGACGAGGCGGGCCAGGTACTGGTCGACCGAATGGAAGGGAATGCCGGCCATGCGGATCGGCACGCCATTGGACGCGCCGCGCGCGGTCAGCGTGATGTCGAGCAGGCGCGCGGCCTTCTCGGCGTCGTCATGGAAGAGCTCGTAGAAGTCTCCCATGCGATAGAACAGCAGGGTGTCGGGGTGGTCCGCCTTGATGCGCAGGTACTGCTGCATCATCGGCGTGTGCTTCTCCGGCGGGGCGCCGGCAAGTACGGTCTGTGGGAGTTCTGCGGACATGCAATCCTCTCAAGCTGCCTGGGGCGCAAGCGGCGGGCTGCCGGTGGTCCCGGCCGTCAAGATGCGAGGCCAGGCCGGCACCTTGCGGCGCGGGCAAACCGGCATTCTACTGCGGGCGCCGGGCGGCGTCCGCAGTCCCGACGCTCAGCTCGCGTCCTGGCGGCTGTCCTTCGAGAACGGCGTCAGCAGCCGCACCATCTGCGCGAAGGCCTTCGGATTGCCGGCCAGCACCTCGCCCTGTTCCAGTTGGCGGGCTTCGCCGCAGTAGTTGCCCACGAGGCCGCCCGCTTCGGTGATCAGCAGCATGCCGGCGGCCATGTCCCACGGCTTCAGGCCCTGCTCGAAGAAGGCGTCGAAGCGGCCGCAGGCCACATAGGCCAGATCCAGCGCGGCGGCGCCCGGACGGCGCAGGCCGGCGCAGTTCTGGGTGATCGTGGTGAACAGTTCGGTGTATTCGGCCAGGCCCTCGAGGTCGCGGTAAGGGAAGCCGGTGCCGATCAGGCAGTCGGCCAGCCGGTCGCGGCGGCTCACGCGGATGCGGCGGTTGTTCAGGAACGCGCCCGCGCCCTTGCTGGCGGTGAACAGCTCGTCGCGCGTCGGATCGTAGACCACGGCCTGCACCGGCGTGCCCTTGTGCATCTGGGCGATGGAGACGCAGTATTGCGGAAAGCCGTGGATGAAGTTGGTGGTGCCGTCCAGCGGGTCGATGACCCAGACGAATTCGGGACTTTCCTCGCCCTCGGGCCAGGACTGGCCGGACTCTTCCGCTAGAATGCCGTGCTCGGGGTAGGCCGTGCGGATGATCTCGATGACCGCGGCCTCGGCGGCGCGATCCACTTCGGTGACGAAATCGTTGTGTTGCTTGCGGGTGACGCGCAGGAGCTCGACGTCCATCGAGGCGCGATTGATGACGGAGCCAGCCTTGCGGGCGGCCTTGATGGCGATATTGAGCATCGGATGCATGAATCTCTCCACGCCGGCCAGACTCATGCGGCATGCAATATGCGCGCGCTGGCGGCGAACAACACAACGGATTGTAGAAGAACGGGCGTGCCGGCGATCGGCCCCGGAAGGGCATGCGGGGCGGCTGGGACAGCGGCGCTGCATGCGGCCGCGGCATATCCGCGGCGACCGGCACGACAAAATGAAGCCTGAATTGTATATGAACCCGGCAATGGACACGAGCCAGACCCCCGCCTCCCCCAGCCCGCCACCGCTGTTCGACCGTGTGCGCTTCGTGCTCGTCCAGACCAGCCACCCGGGCAACGTGGGCGCCGTGGCGCGCGCCATCAAGACCATGGGCTTCGGCGCCGAGGCGGGCTCGCTGGTGCTGGTCGACCCGCGCGAGCCGGCCGTGCGCGAGCACCCCGAGGCGGTCGCCATGGCCAGCGGTGCGGACGATGTGCTGCGCGGCGCCGTGGTGGTGGACGATATCGAGGCGGCGCTGACCGGCGCCTCCTTCGTGGTCGCGATGACCGCGCGCCAGCGCGAGTTCGGCCCGCCGCGGATGCTGCCGCGCGAGGCCGCCGCCCAGAGCTTGTCGCGCCTGGCGGCCGCGCCCGAGGCTCGCATCGCCTTCGTGTTCGGCAACGAGCGCTATGGTCTGCCCAACGACGTCGTCGATCGCTGCTCGGTGGTGACCCATATTCCCGCCAACCCGGCCTATGCCTCCCTGAACCTGGCGCAGGCGGTGCAGCTGGTGGCCTACGAACTGCGGCTGGCGCTGCTGGAGGACCGGGCGGCGGCGCCCAGCGATATCGGCTACGCCGGGGAAAGCGCGACGGCGGAACAGATCGAGGCGATGTTCGGCCATCTGCAGGCCGGCCTGGAAGCCATCGGCTTTCTCGATCCCGCCAATCCCAAGAAGCTGATGCCGCGCCTGCGCCGGCTGCTGGCGCGCAGCGGCCTGGAGCGCGAGGAAGTCAATATCCTGCGCGGCATCGCCAAGCACATGACGCTGGCCGCGGAAGCGGGGCAGGCAGGGCAGGGCGGACGGCGCGATCCCGCGCGGCCGCGGCAGGCGGAGGACTGAGGCGATGGCGGAGATCCCGGCGTACTACATGCGCGGCGGCACCAGCAAGGGCGTGTTCCTGCTGGCCGACGACCTGCCAGCCGATGCCGCCGAGCGCGACGCGCTGCTGCTGCGCGTGATCGGGTCGCCCGACCCGTATGCGCGGCACACCGACGGCATGGGCGGGGCCACGTCGAGCACCAGCAAGGTGGTGCTGATCCGTGCCTCGAAGCGGCCGGACTGCGATGTGGACTACCTGTTCGGCGCGGTCGCCATCGGCGAGCCGCTGATCGACTGGTCCGGCAACTGCGGCAACCTGTCGGCCGCGGTGGGACCGTTCGCGATCTGGCGCGGCTTCGTGCCGGCGCGCGAGGGGACCACCACGGTGCGAATCTGGCAGCAGAACATCGGCCAGCGCATCGTCGCCCACGTGCCTTGCCGCAACGGCCATCCGCTCGAGGATGGCGACTTCCGCGAGGATGGCGTGCCCTTTGGCGGCGCCGAGATCGTGCTCGACTACCTCGAACCGGGCGACTCGCCGATGCGGCTGTGCCCGACCGGCGGCTGCATCGACACGCTGGACGTGCCCGGCGTGGGCACGCTGCGCGTGACGCTGGTGACCGCCGGCAACCCGACCGTCTTCGTGCACGCGGCTGACCTCGGCCTCAATGGCACGGAGCTGCCCGAGCGCATCAACGGTGACGCCGCGCTGCTGGTGCGGCTCGAAGCGATCCGCGCGCATGGCGCCGTGGCGATGGGGCTCGCCCCCGATGCCGCCACCGCGACGCGGGAGCGGCCCGGCACGCCCAAGATCGCGTGGGTTGCCGCGCCGGCGTCGTATCGCACCAGCGCGGGCGTCGAGATCCGTGCCGCGGACATCGACGTGCTGGCCCGCATCGTGTCGATGGGCCGGGCCCATCATGCCTTCACCGGCACCGGGGCGATCGCGCTCGCGGTGGCCGCCACGCTGCCAGGGTCGGTGGTGCGCGAAGCGCTGCGGCCAGGGCCCGTCGCGCAGGGCGTGCAGACGCGCATCGGCCATGTCTCCGGGACGCTCGCCGTCGGCGCCGTCACCGTCCAGCGCGATGGCGTGTGGGTGATGGAGCGGGCCGTGATGAGCCGCAGCGCGCGCCGGCTGATGACCGGCCTGGTGCACGTGCCCGAGCGATGTTGAGCGCGTCGGCCCGCCGCCCGTGGCGCTGAGGCACCGCACGCGGCGGCCGATGGCCCTGACAGCAGCAGGGCGGCAAATCTCTTACACTCCCTGATCCGTTTCACCGGCAAACGACCGCGCCGGCGACCGTGCATTCCGTCGATACGGCGGCGCGGCGCACGGCCCGGCACCATCACACGACCAAGATGTTCACTCGCCTGAAGGAAGATATCGACACCATCATGCGCCGCGATCCCGCCGCGCGCAGCCGGATCGAGGTCCTGACCTGTTATCCGGGTCTGCACGCGGTCGTCCTGCACCGGATCGCCCACGCATGCTGGAACGGCGGCCTGCATTGGCTGGGCCGCTGGATATCGCACTGGTCGCGCTTCTTCACCGGCATCGAGATCCATCCGGCGGTCAAGCTCGGCCGCCGGGTGTTCATCGACCACGGCATGGGCGTCGTGATCGGCGAGACCGCCGAGATCGGCGACGACTGCACCATCTACCAGGGCGTGACGCTGGGCGGCACCTCGCTTTACAAGGGGGAAAAGCGGCATCCGACGCTGGGCGCCGGCGTGGTGGTCAGCGCCGGGGCCAAGGTGCTGGGCGGCTACACGATCGGCGACGGCGCGCGCATCGGCTCCAACGCGGTGGTGCTCAAGCCCGTGCCGCCGGGCGCGACGGCGGTCGGCATTCCGGCCCGCATCATCCTGCCGGACGCGCCGGTGGCGCAGCAGGGCGCGAAGCAGGAATTCTCGGCCTACGGCATCACGCCCAATGCCGACGACCCGGTGTCGCTGGCGCTCAAAAGCCTGATCGACAACGCGGCCCAGCAGCACGAACGGCTCGAGGCCGTGCTCGCGGCGCTGGACCGGCTGGGCGAGCATCTCGAGAACACGCCGAACGACCGCTTCGACGCGAGCGAGCTGCGCAAGCTGATGAAATAGCCCTCGCCGCAGGGCCGGCGCGCCTAGCGGTCCAGGATCCAGCTGCGGTTGTACGACAGACAGGCGAAGACCGTGCGTGGACTGTCGGCGAAATGGGCGCGCAGATGGGTGCAGGCGACGTCGTAGTCCGACACATACGTGTGCACTGCCGGCTCCCCGATCGATTCTAACGCCTGGGCTAGCGAGGCGGCCGCGCGATGGGCATGCGAGAGGCCGACGGCTTGCCCGGCCGGGACGCTGGCGACCACCTGCGCGATGTGCGGCCGGATCATCCGCTGCAGTTCGTTGCCCATCTCGCCGTCGGCCGCATCCACGGCAATGTTGCCGCCCTCGATATACAGGCGCAGCAGACCGTTCGTCCAGCAGATCTGCCGGTACATCCCGCTCAACGCTTCCTGTGTTTGTTGCGGTGTCAGGCCAATGTACAGCGCCACGGCGTTGGCCTTGGTGACATCCTGCATGACCCGGCCCCGCACGCCGATCACGGTGCCGCCGCTGGCGTCGGGCGCGATTCTCGCGAGCATGCCGGGCGAGGATGGGGGATCGATGCAGAGGATGATGGATGTGCCGGCGGCCCGATCCCTCATCGCCAGCCTGTCCCCTCCCACCTCCTTGTTGAGGTACGCCTGTTCGGTGGTGAAGGCGGCCACCTTCTCGCCGACCCGCTGTGCAAAGGCCAGGCGGGGGGCGCGGAAGCCGCCGTCCATATAGTTCAGGTCGATGATGCGCCAGCGGATATCGGTGTAGCCCGCCTGCTGCAACTGGTCGTGTATCAGCGCTTCGGTCAGCAGGCCGCCCGGGCCCAGGGACACCAGCGTCAGCGGCCGGCCGCGCTCGATGACCACCTCTTCGACGCGGTCGCACAGCCGGTTGATGAACTCGACCCGGGCTTCCAGCGACGCCAGTTCCGCGTGCTCGATCCAGGACAATGCGCCGAGGTAGCGCTCGCAGATGTCACCGCTGTGCCGGATGACGGTCTGCGCCTGGACTTGCGACGTGGCAAGGCGGGGCGGGCCAGCGAAAGGTGCCAGCGGCGATATGTCCGGGCGGCGGTGGATATGGATGGCGTGAAGCATGGCGTCCTCCGGGAGCGGGAGCCGGCGAACGCCGGCGTGGAAAACGGCCGATGCTAGTTTTCGGTTGCCGCCCGGGCTTGAGATATCCGGCTGCGGCTTTTGCTTCGCTCCGGACTGTGCGGAGCCTGGCTTCAGTCGGGCACGGCGGCGTCGATGGTGCTCAGGCCATGTGCGTCCAGGCGCAGTGCGGCCGCTCGGGGCTTGCGACCATCGAGGTCCCAGTCGGTCAGCACCCAGCGCACCCCGGTTTCGGTCTCGTGGCGCGCGGGTCGATGCGTATGGCCGTGGATCATGACGGTGGTGCCGGTGTCGCGCAGCAGGGCGCGAACGGCGGTGGGCGAGACGTCGCCATAGTCCGCCGGCACGGGGCGCGCGCGCCCGGCCTCGCTGTCGCCGCGCAGCTTGCGCGCGACCGCCAGTCGCACCGGCATCGGGAGCGCCAGGAACAGCCGCTGCACCCAGCGCTTGCGCGTCCAGTTGCGAAAACGCATGTAGCCGACGTCGTCGGTGCACAGCATGTCGCCATGCGTCAGAACGACGCGTTCGCCTGCGCAGCGGATTACCGTGGGATCGGGCAACAGGGTCGCGCCCGCCGCGCGCGCGAAGCGCTCGCCGAGCAGGAAATCGCGATTACCGTGCATCAGGTATATGTGCACGCCGGCGGCCGACAGCCGCGCCAGCGTGGCGGCCACGCGCGCCGGAAAGGGCGCGGCGGTCTCCTCGTCGCCCACCCAGAATTCGAAGAAGTCGCCGAGGATGAAGAGCGTCCGCGCTTCGCGCGCGGCGCGTTCGAGCAGCTGCTCGAACGCCGCCAGCGTACGCGGCATGCCCGGCGTCAGGTGCAGGTCCGAGACGAACCATGCCGGCGCGGGGACCTGGACCTCATGGACGGCCGGTACGTCGGCCGGCAAGGGGTTTCCGCCTGCGCTCATGGGCGAAGGCTTGCGTTGCGTGCCGCCATGAAAAAGCCGGCGTAGGCCGCCGGCTTGGCTTGCAAATGCATCAAGGGCAAACGGGGCGCCTTATTCCAGCACGACGGCTTTCTGGATCACCACGTCTTCCAGCGGCACATCCTGGTGGAAGCCCGAGCTGCCGGTGCGCACGGCCTTGATGGCGTCGACCACCTCGGTGCCCTCGACGACCTTGCCGAACACCGCGTAGCCGAAGCCCTGGGGCGTCGGCGAGCTGAAATTCAGGAAGTCGTTGTCGGTCACGTTGATGAAGAACTGCGCCGTGGCCGAGTGCGGCGCGTTGGTGCGCGCCATCGCCACCGTGTAGCGGTCGTTCTTCAGGCCGTTGCCGGCCTCGTTGTCGATCGGGGCGTCGGTCGGCTTCTGCTTCATGCCCGGCTCGAAACCGCCGCCCTGGATCATGAAGTTCTTGATGACGCGATGGAAGATGGTGTTGTCGTAGTGACCCTTGCGAACGTACGCCAGGAAGTTCTCGACGGTGGCCGGAGCCTTTTCCGCGTCGAGCTCGATGACGATGTTGCCGTGGTTGGTCTGGAGCTGAACCTTGGACATGGGAATTCCTCTGTTTATTGAACGATGGTGGCCGACTCGATCAGGATCGGGCTGGCCGGCACGTTGCGCATCGGGCCATAGGCGGTAGTGGGGGCGCGCTTGATGCGCTCGATCGTGTCCATGCCTTCCACCACCTTGCCGAACACGGTGTAGCCGTGTCCGTCCGGCTGCGGATAGTCGAGGCTAGGATTATCCACCACATTGACGAAGAACTGCGCCGTAGCCGAATTCGGATCGCTGGTGCGGGCCATGGCCACGGTGCCGGCCTTGTTCTTCAGGCCATTCTGCGACTCCAGCCCGATCGGCGCGCGCGTGGGCTTCTGCTTCATGTCGCGGTCGAAGCCACCGCCCTGCACCATGAAGCCGTTGATGACGCGATGGAAGATCGTGCCGCTGTAGAAGCCACTGCGCACGTATTCCATGAAGTTGGCGACGGTCTTGGGCGCGGCGTCCGGATAGAGCTCGATGGTGAACTTGCCGGCGCTGGTGGCGAACTGCACGCGCTCGGTCTTCTGCTGCGCATGCGCGGCGAACGAGCCGAGCGCGCCGAAGGCGAGGGCGCCGGCGGCCAGGCTGGCGAGCAGCACGCGGCGGGTAGGGGACATCAGGGACATGGTCGGACTCCTGCAATGGAAAGCGGTTGGCGGCGGGGAAGGCAAGCGCGTGCTGACCGCGGCGGCCGTGGCCGCGCTCGCCGGGGGCCGCGTCAGTCGAGGCTGGGCATGCCGCGCACCGGCTCGAGCGATCGGGGCGGCGGCACGTCGGCGGTGCCGGAACCCTCGGTGCCGGACGCCGACGAGGCGTTGTCGCCCTCGCGCCGCTCCTGCTGCGACGGATCGGCGCTCTGGCCGCCCTTGCCGGCAGGCTTCACGGCGGGTTTGGACGAACTCGTGCGCACCTGCGCCAGGCCGGCCTTGGCGCGGGCATCGCCCGGATTGCGCTTGAGCGCGGCGGCGTAGGCCTGTTCGGACAGCGCGCGGTAGACATCCCCCAGATTGGTGTACGCGATGGCGTAGCCCGGCCGCGCGTCGAGCGCCAGCAGCAGTTCGGCCTCGGCGCGCTTCAGGTCGCCGCGGCGCGCGTACAGCAGCGCGAGATTGTTGTGCGGCTCGGGCAGTTCGGGGAAATCCTGCGCAATTTCGTGGAAGGCCTGGATGGCTTCGTCGTCGCGGCCGGACTGGGCGATGGCCCACGCGCGTTCGAAGCGTGCCTGCGCATTGCGCGGGTTGGCGGCGATCACGCGGTCGAAGCGCTCGATGGCTTCCTGGTAGCGCTTCTGCGCCGCGGCGTTTTCCGCCTCCACCATGCCCGGGTCGGCGGAGCCCGTCCTGCTGAGCGGCTTCGGGCCGCCGGCCGGAGCCGTCGCGCCGGTCTGGGCGTGGGCGGGGCCTGCGGGCAGCAGCGCCAGCATGGCGGCGACGCTTGCGGCCAGGGTCGCGGCGACGGTGGCGCGCCGGGCCCGTCCCGGGGTGGCGGACGGCTTGGCGGCGCACGCCGCAAGGGTCGTGGCGTTGGACTGGAGCAGGCTCATGTAGGTGTGGTCCTTTATACTCGGCGGCATTCTAGCAAAGCACGCAGGGGCCGGACCCGCGCATGCGCTTCCGGTAAGATATGGGCCGCGCCCGCGCTTTGAGCGGGCGCAAGTCGTCGGTCTCGCGGATGACGCGACAATATGGCATCCCACGCCTTCCCGGGGTGCCGGCTCGCGGCGCACCGGCTGGTCTTCCTTCCGTTCACCTCGTTTCATGCACCCTCTGAATATCTACAACACGCTCGCGCGTGAGAAACAGCCTTTCGTGCCAATCGAACCCGGCAAGGTCCGCATGTATGTCTGCGGCATGACGGTGTACGACTACTGCCACGTCGGCCATGCGCGCGTGATGGTGGTGTTCGACATGGTGCAGCGCTGGCTGCGCGCCACCGGCTATGACGTGACGTACGTGCAGAACATCACGGACATCGACGACAAGATCATCCGCCGCGCGGCCGAGAATGGCGAGACCATCGGCGCGCTGACCGATCGCTTCATCCGCTACATGCACGAGGACGCCGACGCGCTCGGCATCCAGCGTCCGGACCACGAACCGCGCGCCACCGAGTACGTGCCGCAGATGCTCGACATCATCGGCAAGCTCGAGGCCAAGGGCCTGGCGTACCACGCGAGCGATGGCGACGTGAATTATTCGGTGCGCAAGTTCGACGGCTACGGCAAGCTGTCCGGCAAGTCGCTGGAAGACCTGCGGGCCGGCGAGCGGGTGGCCGCCAACGACGCCAAGCAGGACCCGCTCGACTTCGTGCTGTGGAAGTCCGCCAAGGACAGCGAGCCCGAGGAAAGCAAGTGGCCATCGAAGTGGGGCAAGGGCCGGCCCGGCTGGCATATCGAATGCTCGGCCATGAGCTGCGCGCTCCTGGGCGAGCACTTCGACATCCACGGCGGCGGCGCCGACCTGCAGTTCCCGCACCACGAGAACGAGATCGCGCAGTCGGAAGGCGCCAGCGGCAAGCCCTTCGTCAATATGTGGATGCACAACGGCTTCGTGCGCATCAACGACGAGAAGATGTCCAAGTCGCTGAACAACTTCTTCACCATCCGCGAGGTGCTCAAGGAGTACGACGCGGAAGTGGTGCGCTTCTTCATCCTGCGCGCCCACTACCGCAGCCCGCTGAACTACAGCGACGCGCACCTGGACGACGCGCGCCACGCCCTCACGCGCCTGTACACGGCGCTCAAGGACGTGCGGCCCGATGGCGCGGCGCTGGACTGGGAAGAGGCGCATGCGCGCCGCTTCGCGGAGGCGATGAGCGACGACTTCAATACGCCGATCGCGATGTCGGTGCTGTTCGACCTCGCCGGCGAGGTGAACCGCAGCGGCTCGCCCGAGGCCGCGCGCCAGCTGCACGGACTGGCCGGCACGCTCGGGCTGCTGGGCCGTGATCCGCACGCATTCCTGCAGGCCGCCACGGGCGGCGCCGATGGCATCGACCCGGCGCAGATCGAGGCCAGCATCGCCGCGCGCAAGCAAGCGAAGGCTGACCGCAATTTCGCCGAGGCCGACCGCATTCGCGCCGAGCTGCTGGAAGCGGGCATCGTGCTGGAGGACAAGCCGGGTGGCGTGACCGAATGGAGGCGTGCTTGAACGCTGCCGTGCGCAAGCCCGCCGCCAAGGTCGCCAGCCAGTCCACCGCCAAGGTAGCCGCCACCAGGACGGGCACCAGGGCAGCGGCCAAGGTCGCGACCAAGGCCGCGGACAAGACCGTGGAGAAGGCTGCGGAAAAGGCCGCGGTGAAGGCCGCGGTAAAGGTCGCGGCGAAGGCTCCTGCCGGCAAGGCAGCCGGCAAGCCGGCGGCGAAGTCGGCCCCCACGGCCAAGGGCCCTAGCGACAAGCCGGCGGCGAAGGCGAAAGCGACGCGTGCGGCCAAGCCCGCGCTGCCGGAAGCCGAATCGCTGCCGCTGCCGGTCGAGACCGTGGTGGACGCCGTGCGTCCGGCCTACTGGGACGAGGCCTGCGCCGACCTGATGAAGCGCGACCGCATCCTGCGCAAGATGATCCCGACCTATGGGCCGGCGCATCTGGTTTCGCGCGGCGATCCCTTCATCACGCTGGCGCGCTCCATCGTCGGCCAGCAGATCTCCGTCAAGGCCGCCCAGGCGGTGTGGGACCGGCTGGCCGCCGCCTGCCCCAGGCTGACGCCGGCACAACTGCTCAAGGCGGGTACCGAGAAACTGGCCGCCTGCGGCCTGTCGCGCCGCAAGGCAGAGTACATCATCGACCTGGCGGAGCATTTCAAGGCCGGGCGCGTGCATGTGAACAGCTGGACCGAGATGGACGACGAGGCGGTCATCGCCGAGCTCACGCAGATCCGCGGCATCGGCCGCTGGACCGCCGAGATGTTCCTGATGTTCAACCTGATGCGCCCGAACGTGCTGCCGCTGGACGATATCGGCCTGATCAACGCCATCTCCGCCAACTATTTCAGCGGCGAGCCGGTGACCCGCAGCGAGGCCCGCGAGGTCGCGGCCAACTGGGAGCCGTGGCGCACCGTGGCCACCTGGTACATGTGGCGTAGCCTCGATCCGCTGCCAGTGACTTATTGAGGGCGGCGGCGTTAGAATCGCCGCAGATGCCTCGGGGGCCGAAGCGGGATCGGACCCGCGAACGGATGCGGGAACGGATGTGCGGACCGGCCCGGCGCATCGGCAGGCAGCGTGAAGCGAATCAGCGAAAAACAAGCGAATCAGGCGGGCGCGCGCCGGTTTGTCGGCCGCGTACCGAATTCCGGTAGAATGCGCCCCTTCACAGACAGGTACGTGTGATTTATGAAAACCACCTTCCTGGATTTCGAGCAGCCGATTGCCGAACTTGAGGCAAAGATCGAAGAACTGCGTTTCGTGCAGGATGATTCGGCGGTCGATATTTCCGAAGAGATTTCGCGGCTGGCCGGCAAGAGCCAGCAGCTGACCAAAGACATTTACGCCAACCTGACCCCCTGGCAGGTGGCGCAGATTGCCCGCCATCCGCAGCGTCCCTATACGCTGGACTATGTGCGGGAAATCTTCACCGATTTCCACGAACTGCATGGCGACCGCGCCTTCGCCGACGATCTGTCGATCGTGGGCGGCATGGCCCGTTTCAACGGCCAGGCGTGCATGGTCATCGGCCATCAGAAGGGCCGGGACACCAAGGAGCGCGCGCTGCGCAACTTCGGCATGTCCAAGCCCGAGGGCTACCGCAAGGCCAAGCGCCTGATGGAACTGGCCGACAAGTTCGGTCTGCCCATCTTCACCTTCGTCGACACGCCGGGCGCGTTCCCGGGCATCGACGCCGAGGAGCGCGGCCAGTCGGAAGCCATCGGGCACAACCTGTACGTGATGTCGGGCCTGAAGGTGCCGCTGATCGCCACGATCATCGGCGAAGGCGGTTCCGGCGGCGCGCTGGCCATCGCGGTCGGCGACGTGGTGCAGATGCTGCAGTTCGCCACCTACGCGGTGATCTCGCCCGAGGGTTGCGCTTCCATCCTGTGGAAGACCGCCGAGAAGGCGCCCGAGGCCGCCGAGGCCCTGGGCCTGACCGCGCACCGTCTCAAGGCGCTGGGCCTGATCGACAAGATCGTCAACGAGCCGCTGGGCGGCGCGCACCGCGATCCCAAGGGGATGGCAGCCATGCTCAAGCGCTCGCTGGCCGAGTCGCTGCGCCAGTTCCAGGGCATGAATGTGAAGGAACTGCAGGCACGCCGGCTGGAACGGCTGCTGGCCTATGGCAAGTTCAAGGAAACCGGCGTCCAGCCCTGATTCCACCGCACGCTTGACCGACAAGGTCGCACAGGCATTGCAGGCCGGTGCGGCCTTTGTTGTTTTGGCGGACGGCATGCCGAAGCCGGGCGCCATCGCGGTGGCGCTGTCGGGCGGGCGGGATTCGGTCGCGCTGCTGCACGCCACGCGCGCCGCGGTGGCGGCCTCCGCCATGCCGGTGCCCGTGGTGGCGCTGCATGTCCATCACGGCCTGCAACCGGAGGCCGACGCGTGGGACGACTTCTGCGCCGGCCTGTGCCGCGAGTGGGGCGTCGACTACCACTGCACGCGCGCCACCGTGGCGCCGCGCCCGGGCGAGGGCGTGGAGGCCGCAGCCCGCCGCGCCCGCTATGCCGCGTTGGCCTCGCTGTGCCGCGACACCGCGGCCGAACTGCTGCTGTTCGCGCACCACCTGGACGACCAGGTCGAGACCGTGCTGCTGCGGCTGTTCCGCGGCAGCGGCGTCCACGGCTTGGCCGGCATGCCGCCGATGCGCCGGCTGGGGCCGGACGGCCCCACCTTGCTGCTGCGGCCATGGCTGGAGATCGGTCGCGCGGAGATCGACGCCTACTGCGAAGCCCACGGCCTGCGCTGGATCGACGACCCCTCGAACGACGACACCCGCTTCGCCCGCAATGCGCTGCGCAGGCAGTTGCCCGCGCTGGACGACGCCTTTCCCGCGCTGCGGGCCAATGTGGCGCAGGCCGCCGCGCACCTGTCCGAGGCGGCCCGTCTGCTCGACGCGCAGGCCGGCAGCCGGCTGGCGACGCTCGTGCGCCCCGGGCGCGACGCCGATACCCATGCCGAGCTCGACGTGGCCGGCCTGCGCGCGCTGGCGCCGGCCGAGGCCGACGCGGTGCTGCGCCTGTGGCTGCGCGACCTGGGCGCGCAGCCACCGTCCACCGCACGGCTTGCGGCGATGCGTGGCCAGTTGATAGAAGGGGACGGCGGCGAGCCGGCCATCCGCCACGGCGAACTGGTGCTGCGGCGCTTCCGCGGCCATATCCTGGCCTGCCGGCCGCCGGTGAACGGGGAGCCGGTGACGGTCGCGCTGGACTGGCAGGGACAGGCGCGTATCGCGGTCCCGGCCTGGCACGGCGAACTGCGGTTTTTCCGCGATGACGCGTCCGGCGTGCCGGAGTCCGTGCTGCGCCAGCCCTTGCAACTGGCGCCGCGCCGCGGCGGCGAGCGCATCGTGCTGCGGCCCGGCGGTCCGGCTCGCGCGCTGAAGCAGGCCTACCAGGAGGCCGGCGTTCCCGCCTGGCGCCGCGCCGCGCTGCCGTTGCTGTGGGCGGGCGGGCAGCTGGTGATGGCCGCCGGACTGGGCATGCACCGACGCTGGCCGCAGGCGCCGGACGCGCCACGCTGGCGCGTCGAATGGTGCGACGAACGGCGTGCCTGCACGCCGCCCGAACACGGCGGCGAAGGCCGCTGACAGCGTTGCGCGCGGCCCCGCATTGGCCGCCGCGCCTTGCCTGTGGCCATGCCTTCGTGTATTTTCAGGGGTTTTGCACAATCCCTGGCGTCGACAATAAGATGGCTCTCATCGTTCACAAATACGGCGGCACTTCGATGGGTTCCACGGAACGCATCAAGAATGTCGCCAAGCGCGTTGCGAAATGGCACCGCGCCGGCCACCGCGTAGTCGTGGTGCCTTCGGCCATGTCGGGCGAGACCAATCGCCTGCTCGGACTCGCGAAGGACATTTCGGCGCAGCCGTCGCCGCGCGAGCTGGACATGCTGGCCTCGACCGGCGAGCAGGCCAGCGTGGCACTGCTGGCCATCGCGCTGCAGGCCGAAGACATCGACGCCGTCAGCTACACCGGCTGGCAGGTTCCCGTGAAGACGGACTCGGCCTATACCAAGGCCCGCATCGAATCGATCGACGACGAACGCATCCTGTCCGATCTCGACGCCGGGCGCGTGGTCGTCATCACCGGTTTCCAGGGCATCGACAGCAAGGGCAATATCACCACGCTGGGCCGGGGCGGTTCGGACACCTCCGCCGTCGCCATCGCTGCCGCCATCGAGGCGGACGAGTGCCTGATCTATACCGACGTGGACGGCGTGTACACGACCGATCCGCGCGTGGTCGAGGACGCCCGCCGGCTGGACCGCATTACCTTCGAGGAAATGCTGGAAATGGCCAGCCTCGGGTCCAAGGTGCTGCAGATCCGCTCGGTCGAATTCGCCGGCAAATATCGCGTGAAGACCCGCGTGCTGTCGTCGCTGACCGACCCCATGATGCCGCTCGAAGACGAAATGCACTCGGGCACGCTGATTACTTTTGAGGAAGACTCCACCATGGAAGCAGCCGTCATCTCGGGCATCGCCTTTGCCCGTGACGAAGCCAAGATCACCGTTCTGGGCGTGCCCGACAAGCCCGGTATCGCCTACCAGATCCTGGGCCCGATCGCCGACGCCAATATCGACGTCGACATGATCATCCAGAACCAGTCCGTCGACGGCAAGACCGATTTCACCTTCACCGTGCCGCGCGCCGATTATCAGCGCTCCCTCGCGATCCTGAACGACACCGTGAAGGACCATATCAACGCGCAGAGTGTCACGGGCGACCCCAAGGTATCGAAGGTCTCCGTGGTCGGCGTCGGCATGCGTTCGCACGTCGGCATCGCCAGCCAGATGTTCCGCACGCTGTCGGAAGAGGGCATCAACATCCAGATGATCTCCACGTCGGAAATCAAGATCTCGGTGCTGATCGACGAGAAGTACATGGAGCTCGCCGTGCGCGCGCTGCATAAGGTGTTCGAGCTGGAACAGGCGTAATCCAGCGGTAAATCCATCTGGCGGGAGTCCGGCGGTACCTTCGATTTGTCACCGTTTCGTCGTTGACCAATCGATTCGCCCCCGCTAGAATACGCGCTTCGTTGTGCGGCCTCCCTCGCACAACGTCAAGTTTGGGAGACGTGGCCGAGAGGTCGAAGGCACTCCCCTGCTAAGGGAGCATCCGGGCCAAAACCTGGATCGAGGGTTCGAATCCCTCCGTCTCCGCCACTACAAATCGTATTGGCGGCGGAACCCCGGAAGATTGCGGTCTTCCGGGGTTTTGTTTTTTGTGCTTCGGATTTTCCGCACTTCCGTATTGGGCCGCGCCAGTGAGCCCGATTTCGGCTTCACCAATGGCTGTCCGCCGCTTCGCTTATCCCCGCCGCTCCACTTCCTTCAGCCGCCGTTCCAGATCGGCGAGATCCGTCGCGGCCGCCAGATATTCTTCCGCCTCCTGCCGGCGCTGATGAACCCACGAGGCGCACAGCCGTTCGGCGGCGAGAACGAATGCATGAGTGATTCGCCGGTACATTCGCCGCAACACCGCGCGGAGGGCGAGTCTTGCATGAGGACGGGCGAAGGGATGTGGAATCGGCATGACGAGACTCCGGTTCGGGATAATCGTTTGCCGGTTTTAGGCTCGTCGAAATGCGATGGTTTTGCAGCGCGGGTCATACCTTGCGGAAAGCTGACCGCGTGTTCGGAGTGCAACGCCCGAGGCCGTCGATCAGGGACCGCGTTTCGCCCAACCAATTGCAGGATTCCTAAGCTTCAGCGCATTTTCGAAACAGCATTGCACTGCTTCATGCCCTTACGATGTCCTCGCGGGCTTGCGTTGCCGCACTGTCGTAGCAAACCACCGGAGGACATCATGAATCTCGCATCGACTGTCAATTCGACGCTGATCGCCTACGCCGCGCAGATGGCCGCGCAGATGGCGGCGCAGCAGCGGGCCGCGCAGACCGAGGCCGCCGCCACGTCGCCGGTCGAGCCGGAGCCGGCCGAAATGGACTTCCGCGTCGACCTGCTGGAGAGGGTCAGGGCGTCCGAGCCGATGGAAGTGCTGGCGCACTACGGCGGCCAGTTCGCCTGACCTGCACGGCCCGGTGGCGCCCCCGGGGCGCCACTACACCACCTTCCCCGGATTCATCAGTCCCGCCGGATCCAGCGCCAGCTTGATGGCGCGCATCATGCCGATCTCGACCTCGCTCTTGTAGCGGCGGTTGTCTTCCACCTTCAGTTGTCCCAGCCCATGCTCGGCGGAGATCGATCCGCTGTGCGCGTGGACGCTGTCATGGACGATGCGGTTGACGGCGTCCTGGTTGGCCAGGAACTGGTCATGGTCCACGCCCGGTGGCGGCGAGACGTTGTAGTGCAGGTTGCCGTCCCCCAGATGGCCGAAGGTGACCATGCATGCGCCGGGGAATTCGGACAGCAGTTTCGCATCGGTGGCCTCGATGAAGTCGGCCACGCGCGACACCGGCACGGCGATATCGTGCTTGATGTTCTTGCCTTCCTCGACCTGGGCCAGCGGAATATGCTCGCGCAGGTTCCAGAAGTCGCGCGACTGCTGCACCGATTCCGCGACGACCGCGTCGAGCACGACGCCGTTGTCGAACGCCACCTCCATCAGCTTCTCGAAGATGCCGCGCGCGTGGTCTTCGCTCTCGCTGTCCGACAGCTCGAGCAGCACGACTTGCGGATGGCTTTGCGAGAACGGATAGCGCAGCTGCGGGAAGTGCTTGGTGACCAGCGACAGGCACGTGGCGGACATCAGCTCGAAGCCGGTCAGCATGGCGCCGGCGTGCGACTGCGCGATCGCCAGCAGGGCCAGCGCGGCGCGCGGGTTGGCGACGGCGGCCAGCGCCGTGACGCGGGCGCGCGGGGCCGGGAACAGCTTCATCACGGCGGCGGTGATGATGCCCAGCGAGCCTTCCGCGCCGATGAAGAGGTCGCGCAGGTCGTAGCCGGTGTTGTCCTTGCGCAGGCCGCGCAGGCCGTTCCAGATCTCGCCCTGGGGCGTCACGACTTCGAGGCCCAGGCACAACTCGCGCGTATTGCCATAGCGCAGCACCGCGGTGCCGCCCGCGTTGGTGGAGAGGTTGCCGCCGATGGTGCAGCTGCCTTCCGCCGCCAGGCTCAGCGGGAACAGCCGGCCATGCTCGCGCGCCAGTTCCTGCAGCTGCTGCAGGATGACGCCGGCCTCGACGGTGACGGTGTTGTTCAGCGGGTCGATCTGGCGCACGCGGTTCAGGCGCTTGAGCGAGATCACGACCGAGGTGCCGGCCTCCAGCGGCGTGGCACCGCCGCACAGGCCCGTATTGCCGCCCTGCGGAACGATGCTCACGTGATGCGCGTGGCAGGCGTGCACCACCGCGGCCACTTCCTCGGTGGTGCCCGGCAGCAGCACGGCCACCGCCTCGCCGCGATAGCGCCGGCGCCAGTCGGTGAGGTAGGGCGCCTTGTCGGCGCCGTCGACCAGCACATGGCTGTCGCCGAGCGCGGCGCGGCACAGCTCGATGAAGGAATGCAGGCGCGTGGGCGAGAGGGCGGAGGGAGTGGAAGTGGCGGTGGTCATGGCGGTCTCGTTGGGAGGCTTACTTGCCGGCGCTGGCGGCGGCCCTGGCGCGCCGCTTGAAGGGGCGCAAATAGAAGATGACGCTGAAGAAGAACAGCAGGCTCAGCGCGACCTCGCCCCAGGCGAGCCACGACGAGGGCGCGCGGTCGCTGGTGGCGCGCACGACGCCTTCGGTGAAGAACAGCAGGATCAGCATCGAGGACCATTGCAGGGTGTAGCGGTCGCGCCGGAGCACGCCCGGCAGCGGCAGCAGCAGCGGCACGAACTTGATGATGAGCCACGAGCCGCCCGGCCGCAGCGGCGCGAGAAACCACTCCCATGCGATGCTCAGCACGATCAGGCCGATCAGGCTGGCGACCGCCAGCCGGTGCAGCGTGGCGTTGTGCAGGGCGCCGTCGGTCGCCGTGGCAACGTCGCGAAGATCGGCGGCGCTCATGCGCGGCCCTCCCCAGGTGCCGCCAGGCGCAGCGCGGTCTCGGCCAGGCGCTTGCCCATGGCGACGGCGAGCACGGCCTCGTCCTCGCTGACCGGGCGGCTGTTGTCCACGCGCGCATGGTGGCTGGGGCCGTAGGGCGTGCCGCCGCCGGTGGTGGTCATCAGCCCGGGCAGGGCATAGGGCAGGCCCATCAGCAGCATGCCGTGATGGAGCAGCGGCAGCATCATCGAGATCAGGGTGGTTTCCTGCCCGCCGTGCAGACTGCCCGTCGACGTGAAGACGCAGGCGGGCTTGCCGGTCAGCGTGCCGGCCAGCCACTCGGCGATGGTGCCGTCGAGAAAGTACTTCATCGGCGCGGCCATGTTGCCGAAGCGGGTGGGGCTGCCCAGCGCGAGGCCGGCGCATTCCTGCAGGTCGCGCAGCTCGGCATAGGGCGGGCCTTCGGCCGGAATGTCGGCCGCGGTGGCTTCGCTGACGGTGGATACCGGGGGCACCGTGCGCAGCCGGGCCTGCGCGCCAGGCACGCTGTCGATGCCGGTGGCGATCAGTTCGGCCAGCTTGCGGGTGCTGCCATGGCGGCTGTAGTACAGGACGAGGATATCGGTCATCGGGGGCGGGAGGGGCCGGGCTCGGGCAACGCCGCTTGGGGACGGCGCGCCTTGACTGAGCCGACGGGGCAAAAATCAATGCGCGTATTATAGTTGCGGCCTCTTCCGGCCACGGGCCTTGTTTTGTCCAGGAGTTCGAACCCGCATGCTGAACGCCCGCCTCGACCGCATCGCGCGCCTGCGCAGGGAATGGAATCTGCAGAAGCTGCGCGCGCTCGCGCGCTATGTGACCCGCCGCGCCGGCGAGGATCGCCTGCCGCAGGTCGCGGCGAGCCTGACGTTCACCACCGTGCTGGCGGTCGTGCCCGTGCTGACTGTGGCCTTCGCGTTGCTGGCCGCGTTTCCGATGTTCCAGACCTTTCGCAGCGCGATCGAGGCCTTCCTGTTCCAGAACCTGATCCCTGGCAACCTGAGCGAATCGATTACCGGGTACGTCGGCCAGTTCGCGCGCAATGCCCGGGGACTGACGGCGATCGGTCTGGTCGGCCTGATGGTGACCTCGGTGCTGACCATGCTGACGGTGGAGGACGCGCTCAACGCGATCTGGCGGGTCAAGACGAAGCGCCGCATGGCGCAGCGGGTGCTGGTGTTCTGGGCGGTGCTGACCTGCGGCCCGGTAATGATCGGCGCGAGCCTGTCGATCAGTTCCTATCTGATCTCGGTGGGCGCCGGCTATGTGGGCAACATGCCGATGGGCCTGAGCCTGCTGATCAATGTCACGCCCGTGCTGCTGTCCGCGGTGGCTTTCGCCTTTCTCTATACCGCCGTGCCCAACGCCTATGTCGAATGGCGCGACGCCATCGCGGCGGGCCTGATCGCCGCGCTCGCGTTCGAGCTGTCCAAGCGCGGCTTCGGTGCCTTCATCACCAATTTCCCCTCGTACACGGCGGTCTACGGCACCTTCGCGGCGCTGCCCATTTTCCTGCTGTGGATCTACCTGAGCTGGCTGGTGACGCTGCTGGGCGCGACGGTGGCGGCCAACCTGCCGGTGATCCGGCAGGGCTACTGGCGGCGGCGCACGTTCGCCGGCAGCGAGTTCTACGATGCGCTGGGGGTGTTGTTCCTGCTGTACAAGGCGCGCGAGCAGACGCCGCGCAGCGTGGGGGAGCTGGACCTGGGGCGCAAGCTGCGGATGGAGGCGGACTACCTGGCCGCGCTGCTCGGCAAGCTCAAGGCCATGCATCTGGTGGGCCGGCTGCAGCAGGAGCGCGGGCAGGCGCACTGGGCGCTGCTGTGCGATCCGGCGCAGGTACCGCTGCGCCTGCTGTACGACCGGCTGGTGCTGAACCTGCCGCGGCTGCCGCGCACGGCGCTCGCGCACCAGCTCAACGGCGCCGATGCGCTGCGTGGCGTGCTGGACAACCCGCGCCTGGACGAATCGCTCGATTCGGTCTTCGGTCCGGCGCAGGCCGCCGAGCGGCAGGCCGCGGCATCCGCCGCGCAGCCGGCACCGCCGACGCCGGACGTGCCGCGGCGCCCGCTGGAAGTGGTCCCGCCGGGCTGGCACGGGCAGGTCTGAGGCGGCCCGGCCGCCGAGACTGTCCCCGCCCGGATCAGCGCGCGGCCACCACCTTGGCGGCAAAGGACGCCAGCGCGTCCAGCACTTCGTCCGGCTTTTCCCCCATCAGGTTGTGGCCGCACGGCACGTTGACCGTGCTTGCGGTGGGAATCTTCGCGGCGAGGGCGGCGGCGAGCTTGGGCGAGGTCATCAGGTCCTTGCTGCCGTTGACGAACAGCGCGGGGCAGCGCACCGCGGCGGCGGCCTCGTCGCCATGGGCATAGCGGTTGCACGCCTGGAAGTCGTTGTGGAACACGTGCGCGTCGGGGTCGCGCTGCGCGATTCGCTCCATCAGCCGCTGGTTGATGCCGTGCAGCCACGAGCCCGGCCCCGGCGCCGAGGGCTTGTTGGCGAGGCTGGAGTGCGACCAGGCGTTGACCATGCCGATGGCGCGGCGCTCGTCGTTGAGCGACGCATCGAGCAGCGCATCGGAGACCTTCATGGGATAGGCGGTGGCGAGCAGGGCGATCGCCCGCACCGCGTCGGGATGCCGCGCCGCGCATTCCAGCGCGATCAGCGAGCCCATGCTGTGGCCGACGACCAGCGCGGGGGCCTGCACGCCGGCGGCCTTCACCAGCGCCATGACCCAGTCGGCCATGTCTTCCACGGTCTGCAGGGCGGGGCCCTCGCTGCGCTGGTGCCCGGGCAGGTCCACCGCCAGCACCGCGTAGCCGTGGTTGGCGAACCAGCGGCTTTGCAGCCCCCAGACGCTGTGGTCGTTTTGCGCGCCGTGCACGAAAACCACGCAGGGCAGGGCGGGGTTGAAGGGCTTGCCGCCGGTATAGGCATACGCCTTGGCGCCGCCGTGGGCGCGGATCACGAGTTCCATCAGGCTTGCCCTCCCTTGCCTTTCGCTTGTCCGCTCATCTGGCGTTCCGCGGCCTTCAGGCCGCGCTTCAGGTCTTCGATCAGGTCGTCCGGATCCTCGAGTCCGACCGACAGCCGGATGGTGCCTTCGCCGATGCCGGCGGATTTGAGCGCAGCGGCGTCCATGCGGAAATGCGTGGTCGAGGCGGGATGGATCACCAGCGAGCGCGCGTCGCCCACGTTGGCCAGATGGGAGAACAGCGCGAGGCTTTCGATGAAGCGCTGGCCCGCGACGCGGTCGCCCTTGAGGTCGAAGCTGAACACCGCGCCGCATCCGCGCGGCAGCAGCCGCTTGGCGAGGGCGTAGTCCGGATGCGACTCCAGCTCGGGGTAGGCCACCGAGGCGACCATCGGATGCGAGACCAGAAACTGCACCACGCGGCGCGCGTTCTCGACATGGCGCGCCATGCGCAGCGGCAGCGTCTCGATGCCCTGGAGCAGCTGCCACGCGGCCATCGGATTCATGCACGCGCCGAAATCGCGCAGGCCCTCGCGCCGCGCGCGCAGCAGGAAGGGCGCCACGGTGCTTTCCTCGGTGAAGACCATGTCGTGAAAGCCGGCATAGGGCTCCGACAGCTCGGGGAAGCGGCCGGACGCCTGGAAGTCGAAGGTGCCGCCCTCGGCCAGCACGCCGCCGATGGTGGTGCCATGGCCGCCGAGGAACTTGGTGGCCGAGTGGTATAGCAGGCCGGCCCCCAGTTCGAACGGGCGCATCAGGTAGGGCGTGGTGAAGGTGGAATCGACCAGCAGCGGAATGCGATGCTCGTGGCCCAAGGCCGCGAGCGTGGGAATGTCCAGCACGTCCAGGCCCGGATTGCCCAGCGTCTCGCCGAACAGCAGCCGCGTCTCGGGCCGGATGGCCGCGCGCCAGGCGTCGATATCGCGCGGATCGACGAAGGTCGTCTCGATGCCGAAGCGGCGCAGCGTGTAGTGCAGCAGGTTGTGCGAGCCGCCATACAGCGCGGTGGAGGCGACCATGTGCGAGCCCGCGCCCAGCAGCGTGGCCACGGCCAGATGCAGCGCGGCCTGTCCGGAGGCGGTGGCGATAGCCCCCACGCCATTCTCCAGCGCGGCCACGCGCTCCTCCAGCACCGCGACGGTGGGGTTGGAGATGCGCGAATACACATGGCCCGCGCGCTCCATGTTGAACAGCGACGCGGCGTGCTCGCTGTCGCGGAAGACGAAGGACGTGGTGAGATGGATGGGGGTGGCGCGTGCTCCCGTGGTCGGGTCGGGCGCGGCGCCGGCGTGCAGCGCGAGGGTATCGAAGCGGGTATCTGACATGGCCGTCTGTTCCGTGGTTGGGGGCGGCGCCGTGCAGCGGGGCGTTCGTCGGCATGCTAGCACCGGCGCGGCATTCGGGGCATCGGGGCGGACCCGTGGCGCTTGCTTTACTAGAATGGGCGCTTTCGGCTAGCATCGGCCCAGCGGGGCGGCCTGGCGGTTTGCCGGTTGCCCCGCCTTCACCACCGGACAGCAAGCAGCAGGGCGCGGCCACGCCGCCGCGCCAGCGAGGGGAGACCACCATGAAAGTCAGCGACATCCTGCAGATCAAGGGCAATACGCTCTATACCGTCAAGCCGGATTCGTCCCTGCTGCTCGCGATCAGCACGATGGCGGAGCACGACATCGGCTCGCTGGTGGTGATGGAGTACGGCGAACTGGTCGGCATGCTGACGTTCCGCGAGATCATCGGGGTGCTGGCGGCCAATGGCGGCTCGGTCGGCAATACCAGCATCCGCAAGGTGATGGACGACGCGCCGCTCACCTGCACGATGGAGACCGACGTCAACGAGGTGCGCCGGATGATGCTGGAGCGACACACCCGTTATCTGCCGGTGCTGGACAACCGCACGCTGATGGGGGTGATCTCGTTCTACGACGTCGCCAAGGCGGTGGTGGAGGAGCAGAGCTTCGAGAACCGCATGCTCAAGGCGTATATCCGCGACTGGCCGGAGGAGAAGGCCGAATAGGATCCGGCGTCAGCATTGCCACTGAGTACTCCCCTCTCCCGCCCGCGGGAGAGGGGCGGGGGGTGGGGGTCAACGCATGACCGGTGCGATCGGTTTCGCCCACGGCTGAAAATGCGTTCGTGTCCGCGACGGATCGAAAGCCCGCATCCTTGCGACCATTCACCCTCACCCCTGCGCCCCTCTCCCGCGGGCGGGAGCGGGAAGCAAACCATCCCGCTCCCGCATCTTCCCTGTCATCCCCCCATGAGCCAACATAGCCAGTTCCGCCTGTTGGGCGAGCGCCGATTCGGGCCGTTCTTCTGGACCCAGTTCCTCGGCGCGATGAACGACAACGTGTTCAAGGTGGCCTTCACCTCGCTGGTGACGTACCACACGGCGCTGTTCGAGGGCGTGCAGGCGCAGAGCGCGGCGTTCCTCATCTCGGCCATCTTTATCGCGCCGTTCGTGCTCTTCTCCGCCACCAGCGGGCAGATCGCCGACAAGATCGAGAAGTCGCGGCTGATCCGGCTGGTCAAGTCGCTGGAGATCGCGATCATGGTGCTCGGCATGGCGGGCTTCGTCTGGCACAGCGCGCCGCTGCTGTACCTGGGCACCTTCCTGATGGGCCTGCACTCGACCCTGTTTGGGCCGGTCAAGTTCGCCTACCTGCCGCAGCACCTGGACCGCACGGAGCTGGTGGGCGGCAACGGCCTCGTCGAAATGGGCACTTTCGTCGCCATCCTGCTGGGCACGCTGGTGGGCGGCGAACTGGCCGGGTGGGAGCGCGATGGCGCGCTGGTCGGCCCGGCCTATGTGGGCGCGGCCTGCCTTGCACTGGCCGTGGCGGGCCGCCTGGTCTGCGCCCGCGTGCCGCTGTCGCCGGCGCCGCAGCCGGCGCTGCGCATCAACTGGAATCCGTTCACCGAGACCTGGCGCAACCTGAAGCTGGCGCGCACGGAGCGCACCGTGTTCCTGAGCCTGCTCGGCATTTCGTGGCTGTGGTTCCTGGGCGCGACGTTTCTCACGTCGTTCTTCAGTTTTGCCAAGACCATCCTCGGCGGCGACCAGAACGTCGTGACGCTGCTGCTCGCGGTGTTTTCCATCGGCATCGGCGTGGGCTCGCTGCTGTGCGAGCGGCTCTCCGGCCGCCATGTGGAGATCGGGCTGGTGCCGTTCGGCTCCATCGGCATGACGGTGTTCGCGGTGGACCTGTATTTCGCCAGCCGCGGGGAAAGCCATGCGGCGCTCAGCGGCGTGGCCGGTTTCCTGGCCCAGCCCGGCCACTGGCGCGTGCTGGCGGATCTGTTCCTGCTGGCGATGTTCGGCGGCTTCTACAGCGTGCCGCTGTACGCGCTGATCCAGAGCCGCAGCATGCCCACGCACCGGGCCCGCATCATCGCCGCCAACAATATCCTGAACAGCCTGTTCATGATCGCCTCGGCGGTGATGGCGATGGTGCTGTTCCAGTTCGGCTTCACCATTCCCGAGCTGTTCCTGACTGTGGGCCTGCTCAATGCGCTGGTGGCGGTCTACATCTACTCGCTGGTGCCCGAATTCCTGCTGCGCTTCGTCGCCTGGATCCTGGTGCATACCGTGTACCGCCTCAAGCGCGTCAATGCGGAGCGGATTCCGGCGCAGGGCGCCGCGGTGCTGGTCTGCAACCATGTGAGCTTTGCCGACGCGGTGGTGCTGATGGCGGCGAGCCCGCGTCCCGTGCGCTTCGTGATGGACTACCGCATCTTCGGCGTGCCGCTGCTGTCGTGGTTCTTCCGCCAGGCCAAGGCCATCCCCATCGCCCCCGCGCACGAAGACCCGCAGATGCTGGCGCGGGCCTATGACCGCATCGCCGAGGCCCTGCGCGAAGGCGAGCTGGTCTGCATCTTCCCGGAGGGCAAGATCACCGCGAACGGCGATCTGAATCCCTTCCGCCAGGGCGTGCAGCAGATCATCCGCCGCACCCCGGTGCCCGTGGTGCCGATGGCGCTGCGCGGGCTGTGGGGCAGCTTCTTCTCGCGCAAGGGCGGGGCGGCGATGACAAGGCCCTTCCGGCGTGGCGTGCTCAGCCGGCTGGAACTGGTGGTCGGCGAGCCCATCGCACCGGAACTGGCCACGCCCGAGGGCCTGCGGCAGGTGGTGCAGAGCCTGCGCGGCGAGTGGCGCTAGGGCGGGGCCGGCGAACGCGCCGGCCGGACGCGCGCGGCAATGGCCTTACAATGGAGGCCGTTTCCAATTCCTGTGCGGTCCCATCATGTCCGGCAATACCCTCGGCTTGCTCTTCACTGTCACCACCTTCGGGGAATCGCACGGCCCGGCCATCGGCGCGGTGGTGGACGGATGCCCGCCGGGCATGGCGCTGACCGAGGCCCACATCCAGATCGACCTGGACCGCCGCAAGCCCGGCACGTCCCGCCACGTGACCCAGCGCAAGGAACCGGACCAGGTCGAGATCCTGTCCGGCGTCTTCGAAGGCCGGACCACCGGCACGCCGATCTGCCTGCTGATCCGCAACACCGACCAGCGCAGCAAGGACTACGGCAATATCGTCGAGACCTTCCGCCCCGGCCATGCCGACTACACCTATTGGCAGAAGTACGGCATCCGCGACCCGCGCGGTGGCGGCCGCTCGTCGGCGCGGCTGACGGCGCCGGTGGTTGCGGCCGGCGCGATCGCCAAGAAGTGGCTGCGCGAGCAGTACGGCACCGAGATCCACGGTTATATGTCGCAGCTGGGCGAGATCCAGGTGCCCTTCGTCGACTGGTCGCACGTGCCGGAGAATCCGTTCTTCGCGCCCAATGCCGATATCGTGCCCCAGCTCGAGACCTATATGGACGCGCTGCGCCATGACGGCGATTCGGTCGGCGCGCGCATCGAGGTGGTGGCCAGCAAGGTGCCGGTGGGCCTGGGCGAGCCGCTGTTCGACCGCCTGGACGCCGATATCGCGCATGCGATGATGGGCATCAACGCGGTCAAGGGCGTCGAGATCGGCGCCGGTTTCGACAGCGTCGCGCAGCGCGGCAGCCAGCATGGCGACGAGCTGACCGCGCAGGGCTTCCGCAGCAACAACGCGGGCGGCGTGCTGGGCGGCATCTCGACCGGGCAGGACGTGACCGTGTCGCTCGCGATCAAGCCGACCTCCAGCATCCGCACGCCGCGCGAGTCGATCGACAAGGCGGGGGCACCGGCCACGGTGGAGACCTTCGGCCGCCACGATCCCTGCGTGGGCATCCGCGCGACGCCCATCGCCGAGGCCATGCTGGCGCTGGTGCTGATCGACCACGCCCTGCGCCATCGCGCGCAATGCGGCGACGTGAAGGTCGATACCCCGAAGATTCCGGCGCAGTCCCCCGAGCAGCCGCGCTGAGTTGGGCGGCCAGACCGTGGCGCCCGCGGCGCCGGCGCACGCCGTGCCCATCACGCGCTTCGGCCTGTTCTATCTCGGGTACTACGGCTACGTCGGCGTCATTTCTCCCTACCTGAGCCTGTTCTTCGCCCATCGCGGCTTTACGCCGGTCCAGATCGGCGTGCTGATGGGCTGTTTCCAGGTCAGCCGCATCGTCGGTCCCTACCTGTGGGGCTGGCTGTCCGACGTGATGCACACACGGGTGCGCATCCTGCGTTTCACGGCCGTCGCCTCGGTGCTGGTGTTCCTCACCGTGCCGGGCGTGACCAGCTACGGCGGCATGATGGCGCTGATGGTGGGCCTGAACCTGATCACCAGCGCGATGTCGCCGCTGGGCGATGCGCTGACCATCTCCACGCTGCGCCGCCACGCGGCGTTCGACCATCGCTACGGGCGCATCCGCATGTTCGGCTCGGTGGGCTTCGTCGCCGCGGTGCTGCTGGGCGGGGTGCTGTTCGAGCATGCGGGCATGGCGGCGTTCCCGTGGTTCGCCAGCGCCATGCTGGGCCTGTTCGCCGTGGTGGTGTTCGGCATGCGCGACGCCGAGCCCGAGGGGCCCCGGGTGAAGCCGCCGCCCGCGCTGCCGCTGCTGCGCCGCCCGGACGTGGCGTGGTTCCTGGCATCGGCCTTCCTGATGATGTTCGCGCACGCCGCGCTCTACGTTTTCTATTCGCTCTATCTGGAGACGCTGGGCTACAGCAAGGTGGCGATCGGCGCGATGTGGACCATCGGCGTGGTGGCCGAGATCGTGTTCTTCTTCTATCAGGGCCAGATGTTCGCGCGCTGGCCGCTGCGCTGGATCCTGGCCGGCACCTTCGTGCTGGCCGCGATCCGCTTCGGCCTGACCGGCTACCTCGCCGAACTGCTGTGGCTGATGGCCCCGGTGCAGGTGCTGCACGCGGCGACTTTCGCCGCGCACCACAGCGCCAGCCTGAAGCGGCTGCAGCACTGGTTTGCCGGACCTTTGCAGGGTCGGGGGCAGGCGCTTTATACCGGCATTTCCTACGGCGTCGGCGGGACGTTGGGCGGTCTGGCGATGGGCTGGACCTGGAAGGCGCTGGCGCCCGCGCATACGTTCGGCCTGGCCGCGCTCGCCGCGCTGGCCGGCGCCGCCTGCGCGTGGATGAGCTTCCGGGCCGAGCCGTCAGGGCATACACGCCCTTCGTAGGCGTGGCGCCGGTACGGGCGTCCCGGCCCGGCATGGCGACATCGCCGCCTCAAGTCTCATTCGCCTACCGGGATGACATAGGCCTTCAGCTCCACCATCCTGCCGTCCTTGAAGCGCCAGACGTCACAATAGGAATAGGTAACGGGTTTGCCCGTCTCGTCCTTCGACATGATGTGGCCGAGAGCCGCGACGAATTCCTCCTCCGCAATCAGGCGGTCCACCGTGAACTTGGGAGGTTGCACATACGCCTCCACCATCCATTTCCGGACGGCCTCTTTTCCGGACAGGGTCTCCGCGCCCACCGTAGTCCACACGATGTCCTCCGCGCAATACGACAGGAAGCCTTCGATATCGCCGGCGGTGACCGCTGCATTGGCCTTGCGTAGAACAGACTTGTTCAGTTCAGACATGTAGGTTCTCCGTTGCTTGAAGTGCTATGGAGGGACATGCATCGCATCGACGTGCCTGTTCGCCAATCAGTGGGCGGTACTTCGACTGGTCGCGTCGGGGCCTCTATACCATGCCCGCGACCATCTCGCCGATCGCCAGCGACGACGTCAGCCCCGGCGATTCGATGCCGAACAGATGCACCAGCCCCGGCACGCCGTGCGCCGCGGGGCCATCGATCCGGAAGTCCGCCGCGATCTCGTCCGGTCCGCTGATCTTCGGCCGGATGCCGGCGTAGCCCGGCTGCAGCGCGCCGTCGGCCAGTCCCGGCCAGTAGCGGCGCACTTCGCCGTAGAAGCTGTCGGCGTCGGCCGGGTCCACGTGGTATTCGATGTCGTCGATCCAGCGCACGTTGGGGCCGAAGCGCGCCTGTCCGCCCAGGTCGATGGTCAGGTGTACGCCCAGGCCCGCGGCTTCCGGCACGGGGTAGATCAGCCGGGAAAACGGCGCCCGGCCCGCCAGCGTGAAATAGCAGCCCTTGGCGTAGTACTGCGGCGGAATGCGGTCAGCCGGCATGCCGGCGATGCGCCGCGCCATGTCCGGTGCGGTCAGGCCCGCGCAGTTGACGACCGTGTTCGCGAGCAGCGTGGTGGCCGTGTCTCCACCGACTTCCAGCTGGATGCCTTCGGCTGTGACCGCGCCCGACAGCACCGGCGACTGTACCGCCAGCATCGCGCCGGCGTTTTCGGCGTCGCCCAGCAGCGCCAGCATCAGCCCATGGCTGTCGACGATGCCGGTGGACGGCGACAGCAGCGCCGCATGGCACTGCAGGTTCGGCTCCATCGCCTGCGCCTCGTCCCGGGTCAGCAGCCGCAGATCGTCCACGCCATTGGCGGCGGCCTTGGCACGGATGCCCTCCAGCGTGGCGACCTGCGCCTCGCTGGTGGCCACGATCAGCTTGCCGCAGCGCTGGTGCGCGATGTGGTGCGAGGCGCAGTAGTCGTACAGCATGGCCTTGCCGGCCACGCACAGCCGCGCCTTCAGCGAGCCGGTGGGGTAGTAGATCCCGGCATGGATGACCTCGCTGTTGCGCGCGCTGGTGATGGTGCCGAAGGCGTTCTCCGCCTCGAGGATTACCACCTCGCGACCGCGCAGGGCCAGCGCCCGGGCCACCGCCAGTCCTACCACTCCGGCGCCGATCACGACGCAGTCGACTTGTTCCATGGCTGTTGTCATGTCTTTGGCTAGCGTTCGTCCAGTGTCAGTCGGTGTCATTCAGTGTCAGTCCAGCGTCAGGCCCATGCGGCGTGCCGCGCCCTCCAGATGCCGGCAGGCGGCCTGCCGCGCGCCCTCGGCGTCGCCCTTCGCGATGGCGGCCACCACCGCCGCGTGCTCGGCATCGGCCTCGTGCGAACCGCCGCGAAAGCGCGCCGCGTTTTCCCAGGCGGCTTGGCGCGCGGCCAGCAGGTGCTGGCCGACGAAATCGGTCAGGCCGGTGAAGCAGGGATTGTGGGCGGCCTGGGCGATGGCATGGTGGAAGGCCACATCGGCCGCGGCCGCGCCGGCGAAGTCGCCGGCATGGTCGTGCATCGCATGCAGTGCCGCCTCGATCTCCCGCAGGTCGGCCGCCGTGCGGCGCCGCGCGGCCATGCCGGCACAGGCCGTCTCCACCGTCATCCGCAGCTCGAACAGTTGCGCCAGCGTGGGGCCGCCCGGCAGGCGCCACACCATGCCGCCGGGGGTCTCCGAGACGTACGCGCCCGATCCCTTGCGCGTGACCAGCACGCCATCGGCCTTCAACTGCGCGATGGCCTCGCGCACGATCGGCCGGCTGACGCCGAAGGCGGTGGCCAGTCCGGTTTCGGCAGGCAGCCGGGCGCCCGCGGTGAAGCGGCCCGCGGCGATATCGGCGCGCAGCGCGTCCGCGATGCGGCTTGCCAGGGAGGAGGGGCGGCTGAGGGTTTCCAACGTAAAAGGGAATCAGGGGATATGTCAGGCTGTCTGACAGCTTCGGCATTGTGCCGACCGCCCCATGCCCCCGTCAAGTGGGGTGTCCCCACCTTCGCGTTAAACCTTCGCCGTTTCGCGCCGATAGCAGGGAGCAGAGAAATGGATTTCCACTGCGTCGCAACGTTCGACACAACCCCGGGGAGCCAACGTCGCGCCTTGCCCCCAAGGCGTTTCAATTCGGAAGGCCATGATTACCCTGACACCAAACGACCTGCCCGTGGGCCAGCCGCTGCCCTGGTCCCTGCTCGATGGAGAGGGCAACCTGCTGCTGGGCAGCGGCAGCGTGATTCCCGACGGACGCGACGTGGCGCTGGTGTTCCGCCATGGCTCGGTATGCCGGCCCGACGCGGAACCCGAGGGCGAGGAGGCGTCCGGCCGCACGAAGGCCGGGCCGCTCGGGCTGCAGGTCGGCACGCTCCTGCAGATCAAGTCTCCCGACGATGTCGGCCGCGCCGCGGCCAGCCGGCTGATCGGCTTCATCGACCAGGGCCTGTTCGTCAGCTGGCCGCAGCTGGGCGGACGCGAGATCCAGTTCCAGGCGGGGGAGACGGTGCTGCTGCGCGGCTTCTCCGGCCAGGCGATCCAGAGCTTCAGCTGCACGGTCACCGCCGTGTGCCGCACGCCGTTCCGCTACCTGGTGCTGTCGGCCCCGGAACAGGTGCAGCAACTGCCGGTGCGCCGCAGCGCCCGCGTGCCGACGCGCCTGGCCGCCTACATCATCGACCCGGCCGCGGAGCCGAACGACGCCGAAGGCAAGGGCCGGCTCGCGGTGTTGTCCGACCTGAGCGCGGGCGGGGCGCAGGTCCATACATCCTTTCCGGCGCCGCCGGTCGGCGCGGCGCTGCGCCTGCGTTTTTCCCTGCGTACCGCCGCCGGCGACAGCGAGCTGACGGTGGACGCGTGGGCCCGCGGCGCGGTCGCCGACCAGGGCGATGCCGAGTTTCCGGCTTTCGGCGTGGCCTTCGATGTGCTGGAGGAGAGGGAAGCCGCGCTGCTGCAGTGCTTCATCTACGAACAGATGCTGGCGAGCGCCAGCATGCGCGTCTAGCGGCGCGGCGCGGGACGGGCAGGGGCAGGCCGCGCGGCCCGGCCCCCTGCCGCTCAGTCGATCCGGGGCAGCACCCGTCCCGGATTCATCAGGTTCTTCGGATCGAGCGCCCGCTTGATCTGCCACATCACTTCGAGCTCGACCGGCGACTTGTATTGCTTCAGGTCGTCGCGCTTGGCCACGCCGATGCCATGCTCGGCGGAGATGGAGCCATGCTCGGCATGGGCCATGGAGTCCACCAGTTCCGAGATCGGCGTGTACCACTGCGCGAGGAAGTCGGCGGCGGCGCGGTCCTTCGGCCGCAGCGGATTGAAGTGGACATTGCCGTCGCCCATATGGCCGTAGATGACCATGCGCGCGGCGGGCTCGCGCTCCAGCACGCGCGCCGAGGCGTTCTCGATGAAGTCCGCGATGCGCGATAGCGGCACCGACACATCGCACTTGATGCTGCCGCCCTCGCGCGTCTGTGCGTCCGAGATTTCCTCGCGGATGCGCCAGAAGGTCTGGGCGTCGGACAGGCTCGACGCCACGGCCGCGTCCACCACCAGGCCCCTTTCGAGGCCGGCTTCGAGGATCTCCATCAGGCTGGCATTCAGCGTGTCGGCGTCCGAACCCGAGCTCAGCTCGATCAGCACCATCCAGTCGTGCCTGTCGGGCAGCGGTGAGGCGACATTGCCCAGGTAGTCCAGCACCAGCGTCAGCGCCGGGGCGGAGATCAGCTCGAACGCCGTCACCGCCGGGCCGGCCATGCGCTTGGCCTCGCTCAGCAGCTTCACCGCCGCCTGCGGGCTGTGCACCGCGATAAAGGCGACGGCGCTGGAGCGCGGCTGCGGCATCAGCTTGAGCACCGCGCCGGTGATGATGCCCAGCGTGCCTTCGGCGCCGACGAACAGGTGCTTGAGGTCGTAGCCGGTATTGTCCTTGCGCAGGCCGCGCAGCGAGGAATAGACGCGACCGTCCGGCAGCACGGCCTCGATGCCGAGCACCAGGTCGCGCATATTGCCGTAGCGCAGCACGGCGGTGCCGCCCGCGTTCGTCGACAGGTTGCCGCCGATCTGGCACGAGCCCTCCGAGCCGATGCGCAGCGGGAACAGCCGGTTCTCCGCCTCGGCGGCGGTGCGCGCGGCGTTCAGCGTGACCCCGGCCTCCACCGTCATGGTGTCGTTGATGGTGTCGATGGCCACCACCTTGTTCATGCGGCGCAGATTGATCACCACCGCGGCGCCGCTGTCGTCGGGCACCGCGCCGCCCATCAGCGAGGTATTGCCGCCCTGGGGCACCACGGGCACATCGTGCGCATGGCACCACGCCAGCACCTGGCTGACCTGTTCGGTGGTGGAGGGCAGCACCACGGTGCGGGCCTTGCCGCGGTAGATGCGGCGGTAGTCGGTGACGAAGGCGGCGGTATCCGCTTCGCCGCTGAGGCAGGCGTTGTCGCCGACGATGGCCTGCATGGCCTTCAGGGTGGTGTCGGCGTCGGGAAGGGGTCGAGGCATGGCTTGTCGCTGGAGGGAATCGTCGCTGGAGATCATCAGTACGCGGCGGAGGGCGGCGTGGCGGCGGGCCGCTCGCCCCCGAGGAAGTCGGCGGCCAGCTTGCGCGCGGCGCCCGCATAGAGCAGCACGTCCACGCCGGTGGCGACGAAGGTGCAGCCCAGCTCCAGGTAGCGTCGCGCCAGCGCGGGGTCGGACGTCAGCGTGCCGGCCGCCTTGCCGCTGGCGATGATGGTCGCCATCGCGCGCTCGATCATGGCCTGCACGTCGGGATGGGCCGGCCGGCCGCGATGGCCCATCGACGCGGCGAGATCCGCCGGGCCGATAAAGACACCATCGACGCCGTCGACCGCGCAGATGGCCTCCAGGTTGTCCATCGCCGTGACCGTCTCCGCCTGCACCAGCAGGCAGACTTCGTCGTCGGCCACGTCGAGATAGTCGGTGCGCTGGCTCCAGCGCGAGGCGCGGCCCACCGCGCTGCCCACGCCGCGGATGCCGCGCGGGGGATAGCGCATGGCACTGACCAGCGTCGCGGCCTGCTCGGCGGTATCGACCATCGGCACCAGCAGCGTGGTGGCGCCGATGTCCAGCAGCTGCTTGATCAGCGGCACGTCGCCGGCCACGGCGCGCACGACGGGATGGGAGCGGTAGGGCGCCACCGCCTGCAGGGTCTGCAACGTGACGCGCAGATCGTTGGGCGCGTGCTCGCCGTCGATCAGCAGCCAGTCGAAGCCGGCGGTGGCCGAGACCTCGGCAAGGTAGGGCGTGGCCATGGACATCCACAGGCCGATCTGCGCCTGGCGGGCGGCCAGCGCGGCCTTGAAAGGGTTCTGTGCGGGCATCGTGTTCGGTGTCGGAGGGGAAGGGCGATGGGGGTCAGGCGGGCATCACGCCAGCAGCCCCTGGCAAAGATACTTGGTGTGCATGTAATCGTCGAGGCCGTGGCGCGAGCCCTCGCGGCCATAGCCCGATTCCTTGACGCCGCCGAAGGGCGCGGCCTCGGACGCGATGGCGCCCTCGTTGATGCCCACGATGCCGGTCTCCAGCGCCCGCGCGACGCGCCAGATGCGGCGCACGTCGTTGGAGTAGAAGTAGGCCGCCAGGCCGAAGGGCGTGTCGTTGGCGTCGCGGACGACCTCGTCCTCGTGCCGGAAGCGGAAGATCGGCGCGACGGGGCCGAAGGTTTCCTCGCACGACAGCGCCATGGCCGGCGTCGCGTCGATCAGCACGGTCGGCGCGTAGTAGTTGGGCCCATCGTCGCGGCGCACCCGCTCGCCACCGGTCACGATGCGCGCGCCGAGGGCGACGGCATCCTCGACATGGCGGGCGATCTTGTCCACCGCGCGCGCATTGATCATGGGGCCGATCTGCGCGTTCTCCTCGGTGGCGGGGCCCACGCGCAGCGCGCCGACGCGGCGCGCCAGCCGTTCGACGAAATCGTCGTGCACGGCCTCGTGCACGTAGACGCGGTTGGGGCAGACGCAGGTCTGGCCGCCATTGCGGAACTTGGACGCCATCAGGCCGTCGACGGCCGCATCCAGGTCCGCGTCCTCGAACACGATGAAGGGGGCGTTGCCGCCCAGTTCCAGCGACAGCTTCTTGAGCGTGCCTGCCGATTCGCGCGCCAGATGCTTGCCGACCGGCGTGGAACCGGTGAAGGTGATCTTGCGCACGCGGCTGTCGGCAAGCCACGCGTCGACGACCGCGGGCGTGTTGGCGCGCGAGGCGGTGACGATATTGAGCACGCCGGCCGGCATGCCGGCGAGCTCGGCCAGGTACACGAGCGCGAGCGCGGTCAGCGGCGTGTCCTCGGCCGGCTTGGCCACCACGGTGCAGCCCGCGGCCAGCGCCGGCGCGATCTTGCGCGCGATCATCGCCAGCGGGAAATTCCACGGCGTGATCGCCGCCACCACCCCTACCGGCTCCCTGAGCACCAGCATGCTGCGGCCGGTGACGGCCGGCTCGACGATATCGCCGCAGATGCGCGTGGCTTCCTCGGCGAACCATTCCACGTAGGAAGCGCCGTAGAGCACCTCGCCGCGGGCCTCGTGCAGCGGCTTGCCCTGCTCGGTGGAGATCAGGCGCGCGAGGTCGTCGCGATGCTCGAGCATCAGCGCATGCCAGCGCTTGAGCGCCTGCGCCCGTTCGCGCGCCGGGCGCGCGCTCCAGCCGGGAAACGCGGCGTGGGCCGCGTCCGCCGCGGCGCGGGCGTCGTCGGCATCGCTGTCCGCCACGCTGGCGAACACGGTGTCGGTGGCGGGATCGAGGACATCGATGCGAGCGCCCCGGCCGGCATCGCGCCATTGCGCGCCGATGAAGTTCCGCGCGCGCAGCAGCGCGGGGTTGGCGAGGGTGAGGGCCGGGGGAGCGGGCGTCGAAGCGGACGGGGATGCGGACATGGAGGCTGACATGGAGGCGGACTGGAAAGCGGACTGGAAAGCGGACATGGGGGCGTGCATGAAAGCGTGCAGGGATGCCGGCCGGGCCATCGATGGCCCGGTCTCGAGGTGGAACGGCGCGCTCAGCTGACGATGCCCAGATGCCAGGGCACGAACTCGTGGTCGCCCAGGCCGAGCAGTTCGCTCCTGGTCGGCTCGCCCGAGGCCGCGCGCAGGATATGGTCGAAGATATGCTGCCCCATCTGCTCCATCGACAGCGCGCCGTCGAGCACCAGGCCGCAGTTGATGTCCATGTCGTCGCGCAGCTTCTCGTACATGCGCGTGTTGGACGCGAGCTTGATGGTTGGCGCGGGCTTGGAGCCGAACATCGAGCCGCGGCCCGTCGTGAAGCAGATCAGGTTGGCGCCGCTGGCGATCTGCCCGGTTGCGGCCACCGGGTCGTAGCCCGGCGAATCCATGAAGACGAAGCCCGGCTTGTCGATCGGCTCGGCGTATTCGTAGACGGCCTGCAGCGGCGTGGTGCCGCCCTTCATCGCGGAGCCCAGCGACTTCTCGAAGATGTTCGCCAGGCCGCCCTGCTGGTTGCCGTGGCCGACCACGCCGTTGAACTGCGCGTTCTGGCCGGCGGTGTAGCGCTCCCACCAGGCGAGCCGGTCGAGCAGCTTCTGGCCCACCTCGGGGCTTACCGCACGCCGCGTGAGCATGAATTCCACGCCGTGGATCTCCGGGGTTTCCGACAGGATGGCGGTGCCGCCGTGGCGCACCAGCAGGTCCATCGCGGCGCCCAGCGCGGGGTTGGCCGTGATCGCGGAAAAGCCGTCCGAGCCGCCGCATTCGAGGCCGATCTTCAGGTGGCTGGCGGACACCGACTGGCGCACCGCCGCGTTGGCCGCCGGCAGCATGGCCTCGACCGCGCGGATGCCCGCGGCGATGGTCTCGCGCGTGCCGCCGGAATCCTGCATCACCAGCGTGCGCAGCCGCTCGCCCGGCACCATGCCCTGCGATTCGACCAGCGAGGCAACCTGGTTGCGCTCGCAGCCCAGCCCCACGATCAGCGCGCCGGCGAGGTTCGGATGGCGCGCATAGCCGGCCAGCGTGCGGCGCAGCACGTCGAAGTGCTCGCTGGGCGAGGACATGCCGCAGCCGCTGGTCTGCGCGAACGCGACCACGCCGTCGACGTTGGGATAGGCCGCCAGCCGCTCCGGCGTGAAGTGGGCGGCGATATGCTTGATGACCGTGGCCGAGCAGTTCACCGACGACAGGATGCCGATGAAGTTGCGCGTGCCCACGCGCCCGTCCTCGCGCACGAAGCCCATGAAACGCGCGCGTTCGGCCTCGGGCACGTAGTCGACCGGGCGCACGTCCTGGCAGAACGCCGGATCGCGATAGAAATCGACCAGCTTCAGGTTGTGGGAGTGCACATGGTCGCCCGGCGCGATATCGCGGTCCGCGACGCCGATCACGGTGTCGTACTTGCGCACCGGCGTGCCGGCCGCGATGGCGCAGGCGGCGATCTTGTGGCCGGCGGGCACCTGCGCGCGCACGCGCAGCGCCAGCTCGGGAAGGGTCTGCCCAAGCGACAGATCGCCCTTGGCGATCACCACGTTGTCGTTGGGGTGCAGCCGGACTACGGCATTCGCGGAGTTCGCGGGAGTCGGATTCACGTTGCCATCAACCTTGTTGCAGCATCTCTTTGAGCTTGAGGCGCTGGATCAGCTGAGTTTCCTGGTCGTAGACCGTGCTGACGTACTTCTTGTAGTCGGGACCGTCCAGGTACATGATCGGCGCGTCGATGCGGGCCGCCACCTGCCTGAACTCGTTGCTCGCCACGGCGGCGCGGAACGCGTCGCGCAGCGTCTTTTCCACGGCGGGGTCGAGCCCCTTGGGCGCGCCGATGCCGTTGGGCGCTTCGACCACCACGTTGAAGCCCAGCTCCTTCAGCGTCGGCGTGTCCTTGAAGCGCGGCGTGCGCTGCTCGCCCCAGGTCGCGAGCAGGCGCATCTTGCCGGCCTCCACATGCGGGGCCCACGAGCTGGAGTCGGCCAGCATGTCGACCTGTCCGGCCAGCACGTCCTGCAGCGCGGCGGCGCCGCCCTTGTAGGCCACGCCATTGAACTTGATGCCGGCGGCCAGCGCGAATTCCTCCATGCCGACATGCGTGGCGCCACCGATGCCCGCGTGGCCATAGGTCAGCTTGCCGGGGTCGGCCTTGGCCGCGGCCACCACGTCGCGCAGCGTCTTGTAGGGCGACGCGGCGGGCACCGCGATGCCGAAGGTCTGGCCCGAGGTGCGTGCCAGATAGGTCAGCTCGGTGCGCGGGTCCAGTTGCAGCATGCCCAATTGCGAGAAGCGGGTCACCGAGATCGGGATCTGGCCGATGGTGTAGCCGTCGGGCGTGGCGCGCGCCAACGCCTTGGTGCCGATCATGCCCGACGCGCCGGCGCGGTTCTCCACCACGATGGACTGCTTCAGGATGCCGCTGGCGACCTGGCACAGCGCGCGCATCGACTGGTCGGCGGTGCCGCCGACGGCCCACGGGCAGATAAACGTGATGGGGCGTTCGGGATACTGGCCGGCGCGGCTGGAGAACGGGAGCATCAGGCCAGCGGTGCCGGTGGCGGCCGCGGCGGCGGTGGCCGCGCTGCCGATCAGAAAGCGGCGGCGTCCCGCATCGGTGGGGAATCGTTGCGTCATGTGTCTTCCTCGCATCGTTATAGATATCGTGGGGCGGACGTACTGCGATGCACGCGAGTTGCCGTGGGTCGCCCGCCGTGCCCGGATTGTCGCCAGCGCCCACATAACAATCCAATCAAAGATGGGAATTGCTTCATAACCTTTCGGTTAGGTAGACTGCCGCATGGCCCATATCGACCGCGCGCTGCGCTCCAACATCAAGCTACGCCATCTGCAGCTGCTGGTGGCGCTGGACGAATTCCGCCACCTCGGGCGCACCGCGGAATTTCTGTCGGTGAGCCAGCCCGCGGTCTCCAAGGTGCTGACCGAAGTGGAGAAGATGCTGGGGCTCACGCTGTTTACGCGCTCGACGCGCGGCACCGAGCCCACGCCGGCCGGCGATTCGCTGGTGCGCTTCGCGCGCACGGTGCTGGCGCAGTACGAGACCACGCGCGACGAGATCGAGGCGGTGGCCAGCGGCGCCACCGGGCGCACGCGCATCGGCTCGATGGGGGCCGCGCTGCCGGTGCTGCTGATGCGAGCGATCGGACTGCTGAAGGAACGCGCCGCGCAGGCCACGGTGCTGGTGGAGGAGGGCGACCTGACCCATCTGCTGCCCAAGCTGCGGCTGGCCGAACTGGACGTGATCGTGGCGCGGCTGGAGCCGGGCTATGCGGCGCCGGACCTGCTGACCGAGCCGCTCTACGAGGAGGCGATGGTGGCGGTGGTCCGGCGCGGCCATCCGCTGGCGCGCAAGGCCCGGCCCGGCTGGGCCGACCTCGCGGCGATGCCGTGCGTGCTGCCGCCGCCGTGGGCCTCGCTGCGGGTCAAGATCGAGCAGGAGTTCTACCGCCACGGCGTGCATCCCCCGGCCGACCTGATGGAGTCTTCGTCGTATCTGGCGCTGTCCAGCTATGTCACGCAGCGCGGTGCGGCGGGGTTTCTCGCCGAATCGGTGGGGCGGCATTTCGCGCGCGAGGGCATGTTCGAGGTGCTGGCCCTGGACGTGCCGCTCAGCCTGCCGCCGCTGGGCATCATCACGCTGCGCGGGCGGCACCTGACCGCGAGCGCGGAGCAGCTGATCGAATGCCTTCGCGCCGCGTCCGCGGAGGTGGTGGCGGGGCGGCCCCGGTTGGCGGCGCGCAAGGCGCCGCGCAAGACGCCGGCGCGCAAAACGGCGCGCCCCTGAGGCCAGCGTCCTACTGGCCTTCGATCTTGAAGCCGATGTCCTTGATGAACTGGCCCCAGCGCGCATGGTCGGTCTTGATCTGCGCGGCGAACGCCTCGGGCGTGATGGCCTTGGGCGGCAGCACGCCGATGCCGGCCAGGCGCTGGTGATAGGTGGGATCGGCCAGCACCTTGCGCGCGGCGACGGACACCGCATCGGTGGTTGCCTTGGGCATGTCCTTGGGACCGAACAGCGCAAAGTAGCCGCTCAGCCGTTCCATCTCGGGAAAGCCCAGTTCGCGGAAGGTCGGTGCGCCGGGCGCCAGGTCCGAGCGCTCCGGTATGGTGGTCGCCAGCACCTTGGTCTTGCCCGCCTGGTACAGCGGCACGCCGGTGGTCAGCCCGTCGATCATCAGCGGCACCACGCCGCCGACCAGATCCTGGGTGGCGGGCGCCGAGCCCTTGTACAGCACCGGCTCCAGATGCGTGCCGGCGAGGCGGTTGAACAGCAGCGGGCCGAAGTGCGACGAGGTGCCGGGGCCGTAGGACGCCGAATGGATCGGCTTGGTGGGATTGGCCTTCGAGTAAGCGATCAGTTCCTTCAGCGAGGAATAGGGCGCGTCCTTGTTGGCGACGAACACGACAGGCGCGCGTCCGATCTCCGCCAGGGCCGTCAGGTCGGTCAGCGGATCGTAGGGAACGCGGTTGATATGGGCGCCCGAGGTGGCGGAGGAACCGAGCGTGACCAGCAGGGTATGGCCGTCCGGCTTCGCGCGGATCACGTCCTGCGTCGCGGGAATGGTGGCGCCGCCGGGCTTGTTTTCCACCACCACGGACTGGCCGATGGCCTTGCCCAGGTAGTCGGCGAACAGCCGCGCCACCACGTCGGTGCCGCCGCCGGGCGGATAGGCCACCACCATCCGGATCGCCCGGCCGGGCCATTCGGGTGCCTGCGCCCAGGCCTGCGGTGCAATGGCCGCGGTGGCCGAGGCCCCCGCGGCGACGAGAAACTGTCGACGGTCCATGTTGCCTCCTGTGCGCGCCGGGCGCGTGGTTTTTTTAGTGGAGGCTATGGTACGGCGGGTGTCCGTTCGATTTAACCCCGGGTTTTCCAGACGGTGTTGGTTGGGGGAAGGACCTGCGTCGTGGTGGCGGTCACCCTCACCCCCGACCCCTCTCCCGCTGGCGGGAGACGGGAGCAAACCACCAGCGCTGCCAATGCTCTCGGTGTTCTCCCCTCTCCCGCATGCGGGAGAGGGGCCGGGGGTGAGGGTGACCGCCCCCAATCCCACCAACCTGCGCTTACCGCGTCAGATACGCCGTCAACAACGTCGTCAACGGCAGCGCCCGCACGGTCGTCGTGCCGGCGCTGTCGGTCAGAGCGGTGCGAATCGTGCCCGCCGTGCCGATCCCGAGCGTGCCGCTGCCCGGCACGCCGAACTCGCGATGGTATTCGAGCCCGCCGCTGGTCAGCGTGGCGCCGCTCGTCGGCGTGGCGGTGAAGACCATCGGCGTGGCCGTGTCGAACACCACGCCGCCGCTCATGCCGCGCACGTCCAGCGCCGCCGCGCCCGTGCCGTCGCCGAAGCCCGGCGTCGTGTCGAGCCGCGCCGAGATGCCCTGGGTCATGATGTAGTTGCCGGCCTGCATGATCTCGAAGTACGAGCTCTGCACCATGACCGCCGGCGCAGCGCCCGGCGTCAGCGGCGTGCCCGTGTCGCCCGGATTGGCGAAGGCCAGCCGGTCGATCCACGAACCGCGCGCGGCGAACAGCATCGACGGCATCGTGCCTTCCGCATGCGGCGCGTTGAAGACCACGTCGAACGTGACATGGCCGCGCACGTCAGGCACCGGCGCGCCCGGGTCGGCGGCGTGGTAGACGACCTGCATGGTGCCCTGCCTGGCCACCGTCAGGCCCGCCAGCGGATCCGCCGTCAGGCAGTTGTCATAGGCGATGTCGAAGCGGTCGCCGTTGTTCAGCGTGCCGCTGTTGTCCATGTCCAGATAGTCGATGGCCACCTTGCCTTGGGACAGCGCGCCGACGGCGCATGTGTACTCGACGTGGCCCTGTGCCAGCGCCGCCTCCCACCGCGATGCCGGCTCCGTGCGCAGCAGCAGCGGCGCCATCGCGCCCCGCATCACCGCGCCCAGGTCCATGCTGGCGACCGGCTCCAGCGCCGCGGCGCCGGCGGCGCGGGCCGCGAGGTCGGGCGGGTTGTCCATGGTGGCCAGCATCAGCGCATTGGAATCGTCCACGATGCCCTTGATGCTGGAACCGATATTCGCCGCGGCCAGGCTCGGCCCCGCCTTGGCCAGATACTGCCCTGCCTCGAGACGGCCGGCGAGGGCGAGCAGCGACTGCCGGTCCGCCGTGCCCGTGTTCTGGCTCTGCATCGCCTGGATCAGCAGCGCGACCTGCATTTCCACCAGTTTGGGGGTCCACTCGGAAATGGACGTGGGTACCATCGGGGAATTCGACAGGGGTGCCGACAGCCTGGCCATCTTCTGGCGCGCCTGCGCCATGGCGTGCAGTACCGCGGCGGCTTCGCCCGCGGCGGTGCTGGGCAGGTGGGTCACCGGCGCGCCGATCGGCGTGGGCGCCAGCATGCCGGCGCCGCCCGTCAGGCCGAGCACGCCAGCGATCACGAGACGGTTTTCGCCCATGACCTGGGCGATCAGGTCGGAGATCTGCTGGCGCAGCGCGGCGGCTTCCTCCCGGTGCGCGGCCATCGCCTCCTCTTGCCGCGCGCGCAGTTCCTGCAGGCGCACGGCCTTCTCGTTGGCCAGTCCCAGCGCGATCTCGTCCAGCGGCGACACCGACACCGGGGCCTGGATGCCGCATACGTCCGGCGCCACCGTCTGCATGCGGAAGCTCGACGGCAGGGCCTCGCGCAGCCCGGTGGCCTCGTTGAAGTAGGTCGCCGAGTCGGCGCCGCCCACGGTAATGAAGGCCGGGCCGCAAGGGTCGGTGTTGGCGGGGGGCGTGAGCACGATCGCGGCCAGGCCATCGCTGCCGACCGTGCCCTGTCCCAGCAGGACGCCCGAGAGGTTGGTCACCCACACAGGGGCGTTCGCGACCGAGCCCAGATGGGGCTGCACCGCGACGGTGCGCTGCGCCGGCGCGGTTTCCGGCGGCACCGGTGCCGGCTCATTCCTGTCGCGGTCGCCGCCGCAGCCCGCCACTGCGCCGGCCATCGCCATGGCCAGCGACCATTGCTGGATCGTTCTCATCCCTCACTCCCGTCTGAAGCGCTTCGATGTTGCGCGGCGTCCTTTTCGCGGACGCTCGTCGTCGTGCAGTACCGACCCGGGATCACCCGTTGACCAGGGTCGGCGCGAAGCGTAGCACGGCACCCGCGCGGGCAAATACGGAGAAAAGAGGGGAAAGGCGGACACTGTTGCGTGCGCGCCAACGGCCGGTCCGTGCAATAAAAAAGGCACCGCGAGCGGTGCCTTGGGAGCGGGACGGTGGCGCTTACATGCCGACGTAGTTCGGCCCGCCGCCGCCTTCCGGCGTCACCCACACGATGTTCTGCGTCGGGTCCTTGATATCGCACGTCTTGCAGTGGACGCAGTTCTGGGCATTGATCTGCAGCCGCTCCTTGCCTTCCTCGTTCTGCACGAACTCGTACACGCCCGCCGGGCAGTAACGGCTCTCGGGGCCGGCGAACTTGTCCCAGTTGATCTCCACCGGCACGCTCGGGTCCTTCAGCGTCAGGTGGGCCGGCTGGTTTTCCTCGTGATTGGTGTTGCTGATGAAGACCGAGCTCAGGCGGTCGAACGTCAACTTCCCATCGGGCTTCGGGTAGGCGATGCGCTCGCACTCCGCCGCCGGCTTCAAGTACAGGTGGTCGGCCTTTTCCCGATGCAGGGTCCACGGCGGATTGCGGATGCCGAGCTTGGGCAGCAGCCATTGCTCGATGCCGGTCATCAGCGTGGCGGTGGTGCGGCCCTTCTTGAACCACTGCTTGAAGTTCTTTGCCTGCAGCAGTTCCTTGTACAGCCAGCTGTTCTCGAAGGCCGCCGGGTAGGCGGTCAGTTCGTCGTGCTGGCGGCCCGCCTGCAGCGCGTCGAACGCGGCCTCGGCTGCCAGCATGCCGGTCTTGATCGCGGCGTGGCTGCCCTTGATGCGCGAGGCGTTCAGGTAGCCCGCGTCGCAGCCGACCAGCGCGCCGCCCGGGAAGACGGTCTTGGGCAGCGACAGCAGGCCGCCCGCGGTGATGGCGCGCGCGCCGTAGCCAATGCGCTTGCCGCCCTCGAAGTACGTGCGGATCTCGGGGTGGGTCTTGAAGCGCTGGAATTCCTCGAACGGCGACAGCCACGGATTGGTGTAGTCCAGGCCCACCACAAAGCCCACCGCGACCTTGTTGTCCTCCATGTGATAGAGGAACGAGCCGCCGTAGGTGGCCGGATCGAGCGGCCAGCCGGCGGTGTGCACCACCAGGCCGGGCTGATGCTTGGCCGGATCGATCTCCCACAGCTCCTTCAGGCCGATGCCGTAGCTCTGCGGGTCCTTGCCGGCCTCCAACTGGAACTTGGCCAGCAGCTGGCGGCCCAGATGGCCGCGCGAGCCTTCGGCGAAGATCGTGTACTTGGCGTGCAGCTCCATGCCGAGCTGGAAGTTGTCGGTGGGCTCCCCTTCCTTGGAGATGCCGAGATTGCCCGTGGCCACGCCCTTGACCGAGCCGTCCTCGTTGTACAGCACCTCGGCGGCCGGGAAGCCGGGGAAGATCTCGACGCCCAGCGCCTCGGCCTGCTGGCCCAGCCAGCGCACGAAGTTCGAGAGGCTGACGATGTAGTTGCCCTCGTTATGGAAGCACTCCGGCAGCAGGGCGTTGGGGGTGCTCTTGGACTTCGTCTCGTCGAGGAACAGGAACTTGTCTTCCGTGACGGGCTGGTTCAGCGGCGCGCCCAGTTCCTTCCAGTTCGGCAGCAGTTCGGTCAGCGCGCGCGGGTCCATGATCGCGCCCGAGAGAATGTGCGCGCCCGGCTCCGAGCCTTTTTCCAGCACGCAGACATTGACCTCGGTGCCCTTTTCCTGGGCAAGCTGCTTCAGGCGGATGGCGGTCGACAGGCCGGCGGGACCACCGCCGACGATGACGACATCGTATTCCATGGATTCGCGGGGGCCGAACTGCTCGACGAGCTGTTGCTGATCCATTGTCTCTAAACCCTTCTATGTATTCTGGCTTGGTAGCGATTGTGGGAGATGCGGTGTTCTTTGCCGCCGAACCGGGCGGGTTCGAAGCAATTTGTGCTTCCCCTTTGTGGCCCGAGTTCTTAGAATCTCCGGCATTGTCCGGGAGTCGACACCCTCAGGCAAGACATTTTTTGGAACGCTCGTTCTTTTTTTTGATATGCTGGCTTCGGATTTTCGTAGCCGGTTTTTCCCCGGAGAGCCATGCGCGCGGGCGGTCCGAAGCCGGGCGGCGCGCCTCTCCAAAGCAGAGGTCAATATGGGTTTGTCGATCAATCTCGAAGGCAAGGTCGCGCTGGTCACCGGCGCGTCGAGCGGGCTGGGCACGCGCTTCGCCCATGTGCTGGCCGCGGCCGGCGCCAAGGTGGTGCTGGCCTCGCGCCGTACCGAGCGGCTCAAGGAGCTGCGCGCCGAAATCGAGGCCGACGGCGGCAGCGCCCATGTGGTGCGGCTCGATGTCACCGACTTCGACAGCATCCGCTCCGCGGTCGCCCATGCGGAGACCGAGGCCGGCGCGATCGATATCCTGGTCAACAACTCCGGCGTCTCCACCACGCAGCGGCTCACCGAGGTGACGCCCGACGACTTCGATTTCGTCTTCGACACCAATACGCGCGGCGCCTTCTTCGTCGCGCAGGAAGTGGCCAAGCGCATGATCGCCCGCGCCAAGGGCGCGGAGAAGAACGGCAATCCGCTGCCGCAGTCGCGCATCGTCAATATCGCTTCGGTGGCGGGCCTGAAGGTGCTGTCGCAGATCGGCGTCTATTGCATGAGCAAGGCGTCGGTGGTCCATATGACCAAGGCGATGGCGCTGGAGTGGGCCCGCCACGGCATCAATACCAACGCGATCTGCCCCGGCTATATCGACACCGATATCAACCATCACCACTGGGAAAGCGACGCCGGCCAGAAGCTGATCCAGATGCTGCCGCGCAAGCGCCTGGGCAAGCCCGAAGACCTCGACGGCCTGTTGCTGCTGCTCGCCTCCGACCAGTCGCAGTTCATCAACGGCGCCGTGATCACTGCCGACGACGGTATGGTATAAAGCGGGCCGCGCTGTCCGCCACAGGGCGCCGCAGCGCGCCAATCGCGCGAATTGGCCCGCCATTGCCCCGTCAGAAGCGGGGCAGGGTCTCGGCCCGGGGCTTATCCGGTCCCCTCGGGCTTTCCGGCCATTGCGCTACGCCATCTCCCTTGCCTGCCATCCCGTCAGGGTTATGGAGGTGTGCGCGCCCATCCAGCTTGGGCATAATTCACTGGCATTTTCACGCCTCGCGCGTGGCACAGAACGACAATCGACGCGGCCGCACGCCGGCACGCGCGAACCGGACCGGAGGCCGGGCAAATGGAGCAACAACGGGAGCCACGGCGCGAAGCCGTGCCGCAACACCTGGTCGACTCGGCCGTCATCCCCGAAGCCGCCGATGAGGCGCGGGACGCCGAGTTCAGGATCAGCCCGCGCATCGAGGACTGGATCGGCGTCATCGTGATGGCGCTGCTGGTGGCCATCACGTTCGCCAACGTGGTGGTGCGCTACCTGACCGACGAGTCCTTCGCCTGGACCGAGGAGTTCTCGGTCTTCCTGATGATCGTGCTGGCCCTGGTCGCCGGCAGCGCCGCCGTGGCGCGCGATCGCAATATCCGTATCGAGTACTTCTTCGAACGTGGCAGCGCCGCGCGCCAGAAGCGCCTGGCCATCGTGTCGGCGCTGGCCGTGGCGGTGATGTTCATCGCGCTGGCGGTGCTCGGCGCGCGCGTGACGTGGGACGAATACACCTTCGGCGAGACCACTCCCGGCATCGGCGTGCCAAGCTGGTGGTATTCGGTCTGGCTGCCGGTGCTCTCGGCGGGCATCTCGCTGCGGGCGCTGGCGCTGGCGCTGCGCAACGTGCGGGCGCTCAAGGCGCTGCATGCCGCGCGCGTGGCCGGCGACACCACCACGGGAGGCCGGCCATGACGCTGGTCGCCATCGTCCTCTTCGTCGTCTTCATTGGCCTGATGCTGCTCGGCGTGCCGATCGGCGTTGCGCTGGGCCTGGGCGGGCTGATCGCCATCGGCCTGTCCAATCTCGATACGCAGATGTTCGGCCTGCTGGCCGTGCCGCAGAATTTCTACGCGGGCCTGGCCAAGTATCCGCTGCTGGCCATCCCGATGTTCGTGCTGGTGGGGTCGATCTTCGATCGCTCCGGCGTGGCGCAGCGGCTGGTCACGTTCGCCATCGCCGTGGTCGGACGCGGCCCGGGCATGCTGCCGCTGGTGGCCATCCTGGTCGCCATGTTCCTCGGCGGCATCTCCGGTTCGGGCCCGGCCAATGCGGCGGCCGTGGGCGGCGTGATGATCGCGGCGATGTCGCGCGCCGGCTATCCGGGCGCCTACAGCGCGGCCGTGGTCGGCGCCGCGGCCGCCACCGATATCCTGATTCCCCCTTCGGTTGCCTTCATCATCTACAGTGTGCTGGTGCCGGGCGCGTCGGTGCCGGCGCTGTTCGCTGCCGGCATGATCCCCGGCATCCTCGCTGGCGTGGCGCTGATCGTGCCGGCCGTCTGGCTCGCGCGCAGGCACCGGATGGGCGCCATCGAGGCCGACCTGCCGCGCCCGCCGTTCTGGCGCAGCCTGCGCGAGGCGGCCTGGGGCCTGTTCGCGCCGTTCCTGATCCTCGGCGGCATGCGTGCCGGCTGGTTCACGCCGACCGAAGCCGCGGTGGTGGCGGTGGTCTATGGCCTGTTCGTCGGCATGGTCGTCTATCGCTCGATCGGCATGCGCGACCTGTTCGTGATCTTCCAGGAAGCCGCCGAGACCTCGGCGGTGATCCTGCTGGTGGTCGCGCTGGCCGGCATCTTCGCTTACGCGCTGTCCACGCTCGGCGTGATCGATCCGCTGGCCCAGGCCATCGCCACGTCGGGGCTGGGCGAATACGGCGTGCTCGCGCTGATCGTGCTGCTGCTGATGACCGTCGGCATGTTCCTCGACGGCATCTCCATCTTCCTGATCTTCGTGCCGCTGCTGCTGCCCATCGCCAATGCCTTCCAGTGGAATCCGGTCTGGTTCGGCGTGGTGCTGACGCTGAAGGTGGCACTTGGCCAGTTCACGCCGCCGCTGGCGGTCAACCTGATGGTGTCGTGCCGGATCGCCCGGGTGCGCATGGAGCAGACCGTGCCGTGGGTAATCTGGATGCTGCTCGCCATGTTCATCGCGATGCTGATGGTGCTCGCCTATCCGCCGCTGGCGTTGTGGCTGCCCGAGAAGCTCGGTTACTGACCGGCCCGCAAGGGCCTGCACCAGCACCAAACGAACCCAAACCAACAAGTCCGACAACGACGATCCGCAAGAGGAGAACGAAGACAATGAAACGCCGTGCCCTGATGCTTTCCCTGGCCGCCACGCTGGCCGCCGCCGCCCTGGCGCCCGCCGGCGCGATGGCGCAGACCTACAAGGCCGAATACAAGATGTCGCTGGTGCTGGGCCCCGCCTTCCCGTGGGGCAAGGGCGGCGAGATCTGGGCCGACCTGGTGCGCCAGCGCACCAACGGCCGCATCAATATCAAGCTGTACCCGGGCACCTCGCTGGTGGCCGGCGACCAGACCCGCGAGTTTTCCGCGATCCGCCAGGGCGTGATCGACATGGCGATCGGCTCGACCATCAACTGGTCGCCGCAGGTCAAGGAACTGAACCTGTTCTCGCTGCCGTTCCTGATGCCCGACTACAAGGCGCTGGACGCGCTGACGCAGGGCGAAGTCGGCAAGTCGCTGTTCACGACGCTGGAGAAGGCCGGCGTGGTGCCGCTCGCCTGGGGCGAGAACGGCTTCCGCGAGGTGTCGAACTCCAAGCGCGAGATCCGCAAGCCGGAAGACCTCAAGGGCCTGAAGCTGCGGGTGGTGGGCTCCCCGCTGTATATCGAGACCTTCAACGCGCTGGGTGCCAACCCGACGCAGATGAGCTGGGCCGATGCGCAGCCGGCGATGGCCTCCGGCGCGGTCGATGGCCAGGAGAACCCGCAGTCGGTGTTCGCCGCCGCCAAGCTCTACACCGTGGGCCAGAAGTTCGTGACGACCTGGGGCTATGTCGCCGACCCGCTGATCTTCGTGGTCAACAAGCAGATCTGGGAGAGCTGGACGCCGGCCGACCGCGAGATCGTCAAGCAGGCCGCCATCGACGCCGGCAAGCAGGAGATCGCACTGGCCCGCAAGGGACTGGTCGAGCCGGGCGCGCCGGCATGGAAGGACATGGAGGCGCATGGCGTCAAGGTGACCCAGCTCACGCCGGCCGAACACGATGCCTTCCGCAAGGCGACCGTCAAGGTCTACGACAAGTGGAAGAAGCAGATCGGCGCCGACCTGGTCGGCAAGGCCGAGGCGGCCATCGCCAAGCGCTGAGCGAAGGGTGCGGGGCGCGGCCGCTCGGCCGCGCCTTGGCCGCAGTCAGGGTGGCGCGACGCGCCACTTTTTTTGTCCCGAATTTCCGGAGCGAGCCGCCATGCAACACGTCTTCACGCTGCGCATGCCCATCCGCTGGGGCGACATGGACGCCATGGGCCATGTCAACAACACCGTCTATTTCCGCTATCTGGAGCAGGCGCGCATCTCGTGGTTCGAGTCCGTCGGCCGCAGCGGCCGAGACGCGAACGGGCAGGGACCGGTGATCATCAATGCGCGGATGGACTTCCTGCGCCAGCTCCGCTATCCCGGCGATATCGAGATCCGGCTGTATGCCGGCCAGCCCGGGCGCAGCAGTTTCGAGACCGAAGCGGAAATCCGCCGCGTCGATCAGCCCGACGTGCTCTATGCCAGGGGCGGCGCCAAGGTCGTATGGTCGGACTTCGCGGCCGAGAAATCGGTGCCGCTGCCCGATGCGCTGCGCCAGCTGATGGCCGGCTGAGCGCGGCCGCGCTGGCCTACTGGTGGATCAGCCGCTGCACCAGGTCCACCGAGGTACTGGCCCCGTATTTCTTCATCAGCCGCGCGCGATAGATATCCACCGTGCGCGGGCTGATCGCCAGCAGCTTGCCGATCTGCTTGCTGGTCTTGCCCTCCACCAGCTGCGCCGCGATGTCCCGTTCGCGCGCGGTCAGCTCGGCCGTGACGGCGCGCTTCTGCGACAGGTCCTCGAAGGTCCAGATGCCGGCGCCCAGCGGACGCTTGCGGTCCAGCGCCCGCCCCGTGACGTGGCACCAGAACAGTTCTCCGCCGGCCCGCTTCATGATGCGTTCGTCCGAGTACAGCCCCTTGGCGTTCATGATGGGCACGATGCGCGCCCCGGTGCGCTCGAACTCGTCCGGGGTGGGGTAAAGGACCTGGAAGGATTGCCCGAGCAGCGCCTCGCGCGTGGCACCGAAGATCCGGCACACCTCTTCATTGCAGTCCTCGATGATCCGCTCGCGCGACAGCACAAGGCCGACGGGCGCCATCTGGAAGGCGGTCTGGTAGTCGATGGCTGGCATGAGTCCTTATGTATTTCTACGTATTGGCGCATTACGCGGCGCTTGCGTATGCTGTCGTGCGCGGCCGGCGGACGGCGAACGTGCCTGATCGTGCCCGGTCCTGCCGATTGTACCGTCGGCGGTTGCGCCGGCTGGCGCGATATCGGCTTCCCCGCCGAGCCGTCATAATGCTTCCCGGCATCGCCTGCCGCTTTCGGCGGCGTCCGGATCGGGAACCCATCGAGGAAGGAGATAAGCATGAACAAGGTCTACGCCAGTGCCGCGGAGGCGCTCGCGGGCGTGGTGCGCGACGGGCAGACGCTTGCCGTCGGCGGCTTCGGCTTGTGCGGCATTCCGGAAGCGCTGATCGCGGCCCTGCGCGACAGCGGCGTCAAGGGACTCACCTGCATTTCCAACAACGCCGGCGTGGACGGCTTCGGGCTGGGCCAGCTGCTGGCCACCCGCCAGATCCGCAAGATGATCGCGTCCTACGTGGGCGAGAACAAGGAGTTCGAACGCCAGTACCTGGCCGGCGAGCTGGAGCTGGAATTCACGCCGCAAGGCACGCTGGCCGAGAAGCTGCGCGCCGGCGGCGCCGGCATCCCCGCCTTCTTCACGAAGACCGGCGTCGGCACCATCGTGGCCGAGGGCAAGGAAATCCGCGACTTCGACGGCGAGCAGTACGTGATGGAACGCTCCCTGACGGCCGACGTGGCGCTGGTCAAGGCCTACAAGGCCGACAAGGCCGGCAACCTGGTGTTCCGCCGCACCGCGCGCAACTTCAACCCGATGTGTGCGATGGCCGGCAAGGTCACCATCGCCGAGGTCGAGCAGATCGTCGAAACGGGTGAGATCGATCCGGACGACGTGCATACGCCAGGCATCTTCGTGCAGCGTATCGTGCTGAACGCCAGCCCCGAAAAACGCATCGAGCAGCGCACCGTGCGTGCCGCGGCAGCCCGCTAAGGAGACAGATCATGGCATGGACACGTGACGAGATGGCGGCGCGCGCCGCCAGCGAACTGGAAGACGGCTTCTACGTGAACCTGGGCATCGGCCTGCCGACCCTGGTCGCCAACCATGTGCCCGAGGGCATGGAGGTCTGGCTCCAGTCCGAGAATGGCCTGCTGGGCATCGGCCCGTTCCCGACCGAAGACGAGGTGGATGCCGACATGATCAATGCCGGCAAGCAGACCGTGACGACGCTGCCGGGCTCGTCGATCTTTTCCTCGGCCGATTCCTTCGCGATGATCCGCGGCGGCCATATCAACCTCGCCATCCTCGGCGCGATGCAAGTCAGCGAGAAGGGCGACCTGGCCAACTGGATGATTCCGGGCAAGATGGTCAAGGGCATGGGTGGCGCGATGGACCTGGTCGCCGGCGTGGGCCGCGTGATCGTGCTGATGGAACATACCGCCAAGCGCAAGGATGGCGGCGAGGACATCAAGATCCTGCCGTCGTGCTCTCTGCCGCTGACGGGCGTGGGCGTGGTCGATCGCATCATCACGGATCTGGGGGTGCTGGACGTGACGGCCGAGGGTCTGAAGCTGGTCGAGACCGCGCCCGGCGTGAGCCGCGAGGAAATCGAGAGCAAGACCGGCGTGCCGCTGCGCTGAGCGCACCGGCCCCGTTGGCGGCCTCGCGCCGCAGGGAAAGCCCCGCCATTGCCGGCGGGGCTTTTTTCGTTTGGCGATCCGGGGCCGGTCGGCTTTCCGCGACCCTGCGCAGATTCTCAAGCCGCGGCGTCTTCCGGATCGCACTGCCGCATCCCCACGAATAGGCTTGTCCTCGCATACGAGGCGCCGAGGCCGGAAGCGTCCTTCAGGCGCGGAAAGCCGCGCTTCGGCGCCCACCCGCCATGCCGACCAGGAGATCGGGAATGCCGCGATTCATTCATGGGGCTGGTCCGTCCGCCGCCAGTGCACCGTTGCCGCCGGGCGCTGACCAGCACGCCCGGCCGCCCAGCCACATGGCGCGGTTACCGAACGAGTTGCAGCTCGAGGTGGCCCGCCATCTCGGCTTCGACGACAGGCATCGGTTCGCCCGGGTGAATCGCAACGTGCGCAACCTGCTGGCGCCGGACTGCCGGCGGCACCGGCTGATCGCATGGGCGGCGTGGGCGGCATCGGAGACGCAGGTGTGCCAGTTGCTCGACACGATCGCCTTCGAGCCGCCGTCCACGCGAGCCGTGGTGCTGCATGCCCTGGCGAAGCGCCTCGACGGATTCGACAATGGACTGCGCCGCGAATGCCTGCTGTGGGTGCTACAGGGCATCGGCGGCCTGCCGCCGGATCTGCGGCCAACGCCGCTGCTCGCGGCGGTGCGTGGCATCCGGACCGCCACGGGACCGTGCGAAGACGCCATACGCCAATGGGCGAACGCGCTGGTCGGCGCGATGTTCGAAACGAGTCATCCGGACGCGGTGCAGTGGCACGTGGAACTGGGTCGGCATCTGGAGGCGCCGTTGACCGATGCGAGAGTGCAGTTCTGGGTCGGCTATGCAACGCGCTTTGCGCCCAAGCCCAGGGCGCGAATGCTCGAGGAGGTTGCCTTCGCGTTCGATACCGGCGCCCGCATGGAACAGGTCGGCGCCGTGCTGCGCGGCGCGCAGACCCTGACCGGTGCCGACGGAAGTCCGCTGCCCTGCCAGCTGCGCGTGCTGGAGCGGCTGGCGGCGGTGATCGACTGGGAGCATCTGCACCCCCAGGACCCGGCGTGGGACATCTGGCATGCACTGATCGAGGCCGCGCGCGGCTTCCCTGGCCACGAAGCCGGCCGTCTGCTGGCCCGGCTGCTGCCGGCCCTGGTCAGGCACGATTTGCCGCCCGCCGCCGCGGGCCGGATCCGGGCGCGCCTGAACGAGGTGGTGACGCCATGCCGGGAACTCGCGATCTTTGTTCGCGCATCGGCAATCAGCTTGCGCCGGTTCGAGTTGCAGGCGCCGGAGTGGTCGTCGTTCCTGGAGGACATACGCGAGCTGGACGATGCCGCCCGCGCCCGGCTGCTGAACGCCTTCGAGGACGAGTTCTTCAATCCGGACAGGCACGAGGATGCGGACCGGCCGGCCTGGGAGGCGTTGCGCAAATCGGCGCTGGCGCTGATTCGCGAGATCTCGCCGCCGCAGGCGCAGCTGGCACCGCTGCAGCGGTGGCTGGAGGGGTTGAGCGTAGTGGGGGGGAAAGAGGGCAGTCTCGACGCGGCCAGCCTGCGCGAGGCATTGCGCCTGGTGGCGCCATTCCCGGACGCGATCCGCGCGGCGCTGCTGACGGCCTGCGCAGAGTGGCTCGCGGCTTCCTGCACGCACTGGGCGACCTTGTTGCTGGCGATCGTGCAATTGCCGGCCCACGTGCGCGGAGAACCGCTGCTGGCCCTTGCCGAGGAATTTTGCGCATTGCCTGCGTGGGCACGTCCCGCGGATCAGTGGTGGACGCTGGTGCAGGCCGCCAAGGAGCTTCCCGCCGCGCAGAGAACGGCAATGCTGAAGGAACTGGGCGGCGCCATCGCGCGGTTGCCGCAGCAGGAGAGGGCGGCCTGCCGGCGTGAGCTGGAGGCGTGCCTCGCAGACCTGCCGTTGGTCCGCAGGGCGCATGTGCTCGTGGGGCTGGGAGAGAAAGCAAGAGCCTCCGAAGAGCGGGCCTGGGTGCTGAGGATGTCGCGACAACTCGATGCGGCACGGCATCGCCATCGGATGGACGACCTTCCGATGGTCCCGTTTACCCCCATGATCCTGTTTGCCCTGGCAGACGCCACGCACTTCGACGCGGCGCGCAGCGCGGGCGAGGAGGACACGGCATGGTGGGAGCTGATGTCCGCGGTCACCGATCTCGAGGCGGGAACGCGCACGCTGCCGCTTCGCCGCCTGGACCGGCAGCGGTTTTCCGTGGCCCCGGCGGGGCGGGAGGCTGCCACCGCCGCGTGGCGTTCCTGCGAGCTCGAGGAGCAGGCGGTTTTCCAGGCGTTCCATGCCCAGCGCCGCGCGTACCTGCAGGCCGTGTTCGTGGCCGTCGATCCGGCCGCGAGGTCGGGCGGTTGAGAACGGCTCTTCAGCCGCGCGGCTTGTTGTAGCTCGAAAACACCCGCGCTCCGCCATCAGCGCGCACCAGCAGTACATCGAACGGATCGGCGCGCGGACCCTGTTCCATGCCGGGCGAGCCGACCGGCATGCCCGGCACCGCGAGGCCCACGGCCTTGGGCCGCTGGGCCAGCAGCTTGCGGATATCCGCCGCCGGCACGTGGCCCTCGATGGCATAGCCGGCGATGCGGCCGGTATGGCAGGAGCCGAAGCGGTCGGGCATGCCCAGCCGCGCGCGATGCACGCCGGTGTCCTCGACATCGTGCACGGTGACGGCGAAGCCGTTGTCGCGCAGATGCTTGACCCACGCCTCGCAGCAGCCGCACGTCGGGCTCTTGTAGACCACGATGGCGGCCTCGGCCTGCGCAAGGGCGGCAGTGCCGAGGCCGGCGAACAGGGCCGCGCCGGCGGCCGCCAGGAAATTACGTCGTTTCATGATGAATTGATCCGCGGGGTGGCAGGATTACTGCGCGACCCATCCTCCGTCCATGTTCCAGATCGCGCCGCGCACCTGCCGCGCGGCTTCGCCCGACAGGAACACCGCCAGCGCGCCAAGCTCTTCGGGCGTGACGAACTGTCCCGACGGCTGCTTTTCCAGCACCAGTTCCCGCTTGGCCTGTTCCACGGCGATGCCTTCGCGCGCGGCGCGCGCCTCGACCTGCTTCTGCACCAGCGGTGTCAGCACCCATCCCGGGCAGATCGCATTGGCGGTGATGCCGGTCTGCGCGGTCTCCAGCGCGGTGACCTTGGTCAGGCCGACGATGCCGTGCTTGGCGGCGACATAGGCGGATTTCTGCGCCGAGCCGACCAGCCCGTGCGCGGACGCGATATTGATGATGCGGCCCCAGTCCTTGCTGCGCATGCCGGGCAGGGCCAGGCGCGTGGTGTGGAAGGCGGAGGTCAGGTTGATGGCGATGATCGCGTCCCAGCGCTCGACCGGAAAGTCCTCGATGTTGGCGACATGCTGGATGCCGGCATTGTTGACCAGGATGTCGGCGCCGCCGAACTCGCTGTCCGCATAGCGCATCATGTCCTCGATCTCGGCGGCCTTGCTCATGTCGGCGCCGTGATAGCCCACGCGGATGCCCGTGCCGGCGCTCTCGATCTGGCGCTGTGCGCCCTCGGCGTCGCCGAAGCCGTTGGCGATGATATTCGCGCCCTGCGCCGCCAGCGCCTGCGCGATGCCGAGACCGATACCGCTCGTCGAGCCCGTTACCAGCGCCGTCTTGCCTTTAAGCATGGATGCCTCCGTCGGAAAGGGTGGGCCGCGCGTTCGGCGTGCCCGGTGGGATTGCCTGGATGCGGTGCCGTGGGGCACCCTGGGGAGCAGTGGCATTGTAACCTTCGCGGCGTACAATCGAGGCTTGTCCAACCCCGGCCGCCATCGCTGGGGACCGCTTCCGACCCCGTCCCACCGCTTCGCAGGAGTCCTCAAGATGTCCGCCAGTCCGCGCCTCGGCTTCGTCCAGTGCATCAGCCCCGCGGGTCTGCACCGCATGGCGTACCACGAGTGGGGAGACCCCGCCAATCCGCGCGTGCTGATGTGCGTGCATGGCCTGACCCGCACGGGCCGCGATTTCGATACGGTGGCGCGCGCGCTGTCCGGCGAATACCGGGTGGTGTGTCCCGATGTGGTGGGGCGCGGGCGCTCCGACTGGCTGCTCAATCCGCGCGGCTATGTCGTGCCCCAGTACGTCGCGGACATGGTGACGCTGATCGCGCGGCTGGGCGTGGAGCAGGTGGACTGGTTCGGCACCTCGATGGGCGGCCTGATCGGCATGAGCCTCGCGGGCCTGCCCAAGAGCCCCGTGCGCAAGCTTTTGCTCAACGACGTGGGCCCGCGCATCGCGCCATCGGCGGTCGAGCGCATCGGTGCCTATCTGGGGCTGCCGGTCCGCTTCAAGACCTTCGAGGAAGGGCTCGCCTACCTGCAGACCATCGGCGCCTCGTTCGGCCGCCATACCCCGGAGCAATGGCGCGAGCTGAACAGCGCCATCCTCAAGCCGGTGCAGGGCGCCGAAGGGCTGGAGTGGGGCCTGCACTACGATCCCGCCATGGCGGTGCCGTTTCGGGAAACCACGGCGGACATGGTGGCGGCCGGCGAGGCGGCGATGTGGAACCTGTTCCAGGCCATTCCGGGGCCGACGCTGGTCGTGCGCGGCGCGCATTCGGATCTGCTGACGCGCGAAACGACGGCGGAAATGGTCGCGCGCGGCAAGCAGGTGCGCTCCGTGGAGGTTCCGGACGTGGGGCACGCGCCCACCTTCGTCGACCCGTCGCAGGTCGCCATTGCCCGCGAGTTCTTCGTGGGGACCGGCGCCTGAGGCACGCATGAGGCCGCACCGCGCGGCAGCTTTCTTACCGTATCAACCTGAACAAGGCAGCATGAGCAACGCAGAACTCCAACGCGCCCACGTGGGCAAGCGCCTGTCCGAATACGCCGTCTACAACGGCGTGGTGTACCTGGCGGGCCAGGTACCCGAGCTCGATCCGGAAGCGGATATCCGCGGCCAGACGCGCGAGGTGCTGGGCCACATCGATCGGCTCCTGGCCGAGGCCGGCAGCGACAAGACGCGCATCCTGTCGTGCCAGATCTTCCTCAAGGACGTCGACCTGATCGGCGCCATGAACGAGGTGTGGGACGAGTGGGTGGCGCAGGGCAACACGCCGCCGCGCGCCACGGTCGAGGCGCGCCTGGCCAATCCCAAGTACCTGATCGAAGTGGTGGTGACCGCCGCGCAGAAGTAAGGCGTTCCTGGACATGGTGACGTCGACGGACGTAACGGGGCAGATGGCGGGTACGCCCGACGCCGATCTGGTCGAGCGGGCGCTGGCTTTCGTGCGCGAGCGCGGACAGGACGCGACCCTGCCCACCGGGGAGACGGTGCTCTCGCATGCGGAGGGCATGCTGCGCATCCTCGACGGGCTGCGCGTCGACGACGCGGCGCGCGCCGCCGCGGCCCTGTTCGCATTGGCCGCCTTCGTGCCGGACACCGAGCCCGAAATCGAACCCCGCTTCGGCGAGGAGGTGACGCGGCTCGTGGGCGGGGTGCGCCAGCTGCTGCGCATCGGCGCCATGGCGGTCAATCGCGACGAGCCTGCCGCACCGTCGAAAAGCCAGATCGAGGCCCGGCACGAACAGGTCGAGGCGCTGCGCAAGATGCTGCTGGCGTTTGCGCAGGACATCCGCGTGGTGCTGGTGAGGCTGGCGTCGCGGCTGCAGACGCTGCGCTGGATGGCGCAGACCAAGACCGCGCCGCTGCCCGGCGTGGCGCGCGAGACGCTGGACATTTATGCGCCGCTGGCCAACCGGCTGGGCATCTGGCAGATGAAGTGGGAGCTCGAGGACCTTGCGTTCCGCTTCGAGGAGCCCGATACCTACAAGCGCATCGCGCGCCTGCTCGACGAAAAGCGCATCGAGCGCGAGGGCTATATCGCGCAGGCCATCGCCCGGCTGCAGTCCGAGCTTGCCGCCGCCGGCATCCGCGCCGAGGTCACCGGGCGCCCCAAGCATATCTACAGCATCTGGAAAAAGATGCGCGGCAAGAACCTGGACTTCGCCGACCTGTACGACGTGCGCGCGTTTCGCGTGATCGTCGACGACATCAAGGACTGCTATACGGTGCTCGGCATCGTCCACCACGTGTGGCAGCCGATTCCGCGCGAGTTCGACGACTACATCTCGCGGCCCAAGGCCAACGGCTACAAGTCGCTGCACACGGTGGTGATCGGGGACGATGGCCGCGCCTTCGAAGTCCAGATCCGCACGCAGGAAATGCACCACTTCGCGGAGTACGGCATCGCCGCGCACTGGCGCTACAAGGAGGCGGGCAGCAAGGGCTACAGTGGCCAGTTCGCGGCCAGCGAGAGCTACGACGAGAAGATCGCCTGGCTGCGCCAGCTGCTGGCGTGGAAGGACGAGGCCGACCACACCGTCGCGCACGACGAATCGCCGTGGGAGCAGCTCAAGCACGCGGCCATCGACGACCACATCTATGTGCTGACGCCGCAGGCACGCGTGGTGGCGCTGCCTCAGGGCGCGACGCCGCTGGACTTTGCGTACTACCTGCACACCGACCTGGGGCATCGCTGCCGCGGCGCCCGCGTCGACGGCGCCATGGTGCCGCTGAACACCCCGCTCAAGAATGGACAGACCGTCGAGATCGTCGCGGTCAAGCAGGGCGGGCCGTCGCGGGACTGGCTCAACGCGGAACTGAGCTACCTGGCCAGCACGCGGGCGCGGGCCAAGGTGCGCGCCTGGTTCAACGCGATGGATTCCGCGGAAACCATCGCGCAGGGCCGGTCGCTGATCGACAAGACGCTGCAGCGCGAAGGCAAGACGGCCGTCAACCTGGACGCGCTTGCCGCGCGGCTGGGCTTCAAGACCCCGGACGACCTGTTCGCCGCGGTGGCCAAGGACGAGTTCAGCCTGCGCCATGTCGAGCATGCGCTGCGCCATCCCGAGGGCGAGGCCACGCCGCAGGTCAGCGAGGAAGAGGCGTTCACCAAGAAGAGCCGCGCGACCAGCGTGGCGCGCGGCGCCAAGAGCGGCGTCCTGGTGGTGGGCGTGGATTCGCTGATGACGCAGATGTCCCGCTGCTGCAAGCCCGCGCCGCCGGACGAGATCGTGGGCTTCGTCACGCGCGGGCGCGGCGTATCGATCCACCGCCGGCAGTGCCACACCTTCCAGCAGCTGTCCGCGCGCGCGCCGGAACGAGTCATCCACACCGAGTGGGGCAAGAAGAGCGACGCCGTGTATCCGGTCGACATCCAGGTCGAGGCGGTCGATCGCCAGGGCCTGCTGCGCGACATCTCCGAAGTGCTGTCGCGCGAGAAGATCAATGTGACCGGAGTCAAGACGCTGTCGAGCAAGGGCGTGGCCCGCATGCAGTTCACCGCCGAGGTGGGCGAGGCCACGCAACTGCAACGCGCCCTCGGTTTGATAAAAGATGTGTCGGGGGTGTTGCAGGCAAAAAGAAGGTGATGCTATACTCGCGTCTTCGCTAGGCTCGTAGCTCAGCTGGTTAGAGCACCACCTTGACATGGTGGGGGTCGTTGGTTCGAGTCCAATCGAGCCTACCAACGAATTGCAGTAAAGACGTATCAGAGCAGTAACGTTCAACCCGGGCTGTCGGTTTCAGTTCAGCCCACAGCAAGGAACGGAAAGGCGCCATGGTTATGACACCGCGAACTACTACCGCTGACAAGCGACAGTAGTCGAGGTGCGCCCTTCGGTCCCGGATGTCCCGGGTTGAATTCGGAAAAACGCGGCCTTGGCCGCGTTTTTTTTCGTCTGTCGATTGTCAGCCGCTTGTTATGCTGCCGTGCGCCCACGCCTCGCCTCCCGCGCGAAGTGGGCGTCCGTGATGTTTCCGCTGCCGGTTGTCGCGCTGCACGCGACGGCCGGCGCCACAAGATGCTGTTTGATCCGCCCGTGCCCGGCCGACTCTTCGGCGGCGGGGCGGAACCCTGATGAGGTGCAAGATGATCGCAATCACGCTGCCGGATGGTTCCCGCCGCGAGTTTCCCGGCCCGGTGACGGTTGCCGAAGTGGCGCAGAGCATCGGCTCGGGCCTGGCCAAGGCCGCGCTGGCCGGCAAGGTCGATGGCAAGCTGGTGGACACGAGCTACACGATCGAGCGCGATGCGCAGCTCGCCATCGTGACGGACAAGGATGCCGACGGCGTCGACGTGATCCGCCACTCCACGGCGCACTTGCTGGCCTATGCGGTCAAGGAGCTCTATCCCGAAGCCCAGGTGACGATCGGGCCGGTGATCGACAACGGCTTCTACTACGACTTCGCCTACAAGCGCCCCTTCACGCCCGAGGATCTGGCCGCCATCGAGAAGAAGATGGCCGAGCTCGCCAAGAAGGACGAGAAGGTGACGCGAGAGGTCTGGAGCCGCGACGAAGCGGTGAAGCTGTTCGAGTCGATGGGCGAGAAGTACAAGGCCGAGATCATCGGCTCGATCCCGGCCGACCAGGAAATCGGCCTCTATCGCGAAGGCAACTTCGTCGACCTGTGCCGCGGCCCGCACGTGCCGTCCACGGGCAAGCTTAAAGTCTTCAAGCTGATGAAGGTGGCCGGCGCCTACTGGCGCGGCGACGCGAACAACGAGATGCTCCAGCGCATCTACGGCACGGCCTGGGCGAAGAAGGAAGACCAAGACGCCTACCTGCATATGCTGGAGGAAGCGGAAAAGCGCGATCACCGCAAGCTCGGCAAGCTGCTGGACCTGTTCCATCTGCAGGAAGAGGCGCCGGGCATGGTGTTCTGGCATCCCAAGGGCTGGGAGATCTGGCAGGCCGTCGAGCAGTATCTGCGCGTCCGGCTGAAGGACGCCGGCTACAGCGAAGTGCGCACGCCGCAGGTCATGGACCGTTCGCTGTGGGAAAAGTCGGGCCACTGGCAGAACTACAAGGAAAACATGTTCGTCACGGAGTCCGAGAAGCGGGACTACGCGATCAAGCCGATGAACTGCCCGGGCCACGTGCAGATCTTCAACCACGGGCTGCGTTCGTACCGCGATCTGCCGCTGCGTCTCGCCGAGTTCGGTTCCTGCCACCGCAACGAGCCGTCGGGCGCGCTGCATGGCCTGATGCGCGTGCGCGGCTTCGTCCAGGACGATGCGCACATCTTCTGCACGGAAGAGCAGATCATGGCCGAGGCCAAGGCGTTCAACGAACTGGCGTTCGCGGTCTATGACGACTTCGGCTTCAAGGACGTGTCGGTCAAGCTGTCCCTGCGTCCGGCCCAGCGCGCCGGCTCGGACGAGGTCTGGGACCACGCCGAGGAGGGGCTGCGCCTGGCGCTGCGCGCCTGCGGCGTGGAGTGGGAAGAGCTGCCGGGTGAGGGCGCCTTCTACGGTCCCAAGGTCGAGTACCACATCAAGGACGCGATCGGCCGCTCCTGGCAATGCGGCACGCTGCAGCTCGACATGGTGCTGCCGGAGCGCCTGGGTGCCGACTACGTCGCCGAGGACAACTCCCGCAAGCGTCCGGTCATGCTCCACCGAGCCATTCTGGGCTCTTTCGAGCGCTTCCTCGGCATCCTGCTGGAGAACCATGCCGGCGCGCTGCCCGCCTGGCTGGCGCCGGATCAGGTCGTCGTGCTCAACATCGCCGACTCCCAGGCGGAATATGCCGAAGGCGTCGTGCAACTGCTGCAAAAACAAGGGTTTAGAGCAAAAGCTGATTTGCGTAACGAGAAAATTACGTATAAAATCCGCGAGCATTCGCTCCAGAAGGTTCCCTACCTGTTGGTGGTCGGGGACAAGGAGCGGGATGCCAATCAAGTGGCCGTGCGTGCCCGTGGCAACGTGGATCTTGGCGTGATGCCGGTTTCCGCGTTTGTGGAACGTCTGCAGAACGACGTTGCCAGCAAAGCCTGATGGGTCAAGCACGGCTTGTTTTTTTGTCTTCTTGAGGTACGAAACATCGCTACAGACAAAGGTCACCGCATCAACCGCGAGATCAGCGCCGTCGAAGTGCGTCTGGTCGGGGTTGACAATGAGCCGCTCGGCATCGTCAAGTTCATGGACGCCTTGCGCATGGCTGAGGACAAGGACTTGGATCTCGTGGAGATCGCACCCAATGCGGCTCCGCCCGTCGTTCGCATCATGGACTACGGCAAGTTCAAGTACGAGGAAGCCAAGCGGGCACATGACGCCAAGCTGAAGCAGAAGATCATCCAGGTCAAGGAAGTCAAATTCCGGCCGGGTACGGATGACGGCGACTACAACGTCAAGCTGCGCAATCTGAAGCGCTTCCTCGACGACGGCGACAAGACCAAGATCACGCTGCGTTTCCGCGGCCGCGAAATGGCGCACCAGGAAATCGGCGCGCGCGTGCTCGAACGCCTGAAGGCGGATCTCGAGGAATACGCGCAGGTCGAGCAGATGCCGAAGATGGAAGGCCGCCAGATGGTGATGGTGCTGGCACCCAAGAAGAAGAAGTAATTTTGCGCGACGCGCGGCCCGGTGGCGACCACCGGGGCGTGCGGAACGCAAAGCAGCGCGGGCCGCTCGCGGCTACGCGCAACAACAAGTGGATGCGGGTCTTGCAAGCGTCGGCGAACAGCCGTCCACCTGCATGCATGTCATAGAGCTGGAGTTTTTCATGCCGAAGATGAAGACCAAGAAAAGCGCTTCCAAGCGCTTTACTGCGCGTCCGAATGGTTCGTTCAAGCGTGGCCAGGCCTTCAAGCGTCACATCCTGACCAAGAAGACCACCAAGAACAAGCGTCAACTGCGTGGCACTCAGGACGTCCATGAGACGAACCTGAAGTCCGTTCGCGCAATGATGCCCTACGCATAACCCCTGACGAAAACGAAAGGAGAATTACATGCCTCGAGTAAAACGTGGGGTCACTGCACGGGCCCGCCACAAGAAAGTCATCGACGCTGCCAAGGGTTACCGCGGCCGTCGCAATAATGTCTACCGCATCGCCAAGCAGGCGGTCATGCGTGCTGGCCAGTACGCATACCGCGATCGCCGCAACAAGAAGCGCGTGTTCCGCGCGCTCTGGATTGCGCGTATCAACGCTGCAACGCGTGAGCATGGCATGACCTACAGCGTGTTCATGAACGGCCTGAAGAAGGCTTCGATTGAGCTGGACCGCAAGGTGCTGTCGGACATGGCTATTCACGACAAGCCTGCCTTTGCCGCCATCGTCAACCAGGTGAAAGCCACCGTTGCCTGATGCCGGCTCCGGCCGCGCGAGAAGCGCGGCTGGGCGCATGCACCGACCGCAAGGTCGACCGCGGCCCCTCCGGGGGCTGTTGAAACGGGGCTCCTCACCGAGCCCCGTTTTTATTTGCGGGTCCTGCCCAGCGCACGACCCTGATGCCAAGAATCTTCCACCCGCCGCCGCCATGTCTCTGGATCTGGATCAAATCGTCGCCGACGCCCAGGCTGCCTTCGCCGCAGCCAACGACAACGCCTCGCTCGAAAACGAGAAGGCGCGCTTCCTGGGCAAGACCGGCGCCCTCACCGAACTGCTGAAAAGCCTCGGCAAGCTCGATCCCGAGACGCGCAAGAGCGAAGGCGCGCGCATCAACCAGGCCAAGCAGCAGGTCGAGGCCGCGCTGAACGCGCGCCGCCAGGCGCTGGCCGATGCGCTGATGAACGCGCGACTGGCCGCCGAGGCCATCGACGTGACGTTGCCCGGCCGCGCCGTGACCAAAGGCAGCCTGCATCCGGTGATGCGCACGTGGGAGCGCGTCGAGCAGATCTTCGGCTCGATCGGCTTCGATGTGGCCGACGGTCCCGAGATCGAGACGGACTGGATGAACTTCACCGCGTTGAACAACCCGGACAATCATCCGGCGCGCTCGATGCAGGACACCTTCTACGTCGACGGCCGCGATGCCGACGACAAGCTGCTGCTGTTGCGCACCCACACCAGCCCGATGCAGGTCCGCTATGCGCGCATGCATGTGGAGAAGTACAAGGGCCGGGAGATGCCGCCGATCAAGGTGATCTGCCCGGGCCGCACCTACCGCGTGGACAGCGATGCCACGCATTCGCCGATGTTCAACCAGGTCGAGGGCCTGTGGATCGGCGACAACGTAAGCTTCGCGGACCTGAAGGGCGTCTATACGGATTTCCTGCGCAAGTTCTTCGAGCGCGACGATATCCAGGTGCGCTTCCGTCCGTCGTACTTCCCGTTCACGGAACCGTCGGCCGAGATCGACATGGCGTTCGGCAGCGGCCGCTGGCTGGAGATCTCGGGCTCGGGGCAGGTGCACCCGAACGTGCTGCGCAACATGGGTCTGGATCCGGAGCGCTATATCGGCTTTGCCTTCGGCTCTGGCCTCGAGCGGCTGACCATGCTGCGCTATGGCATCAACGACCTGCGCCTGTTCTTCGAAGGCGACGTGCGCTTCCTGCGCCAGTTCGCCTGAAGCCGCACGCGTTGTCGCGCCCATTCGCCTGAACCCGCCGTGCGGCATGCGCCGCGGCCATCGTTACAGACCCACAGCATACTTACCGGATCAGAAGCGTCATGCAATTCTCGGAATCCTGGCTTCGCAGTTTCGTCAATCCCGACAAGATCTCCACGGACGCGCTTTCGCACCGGCTCACCATGGCTGGGCTGGAGGTGGAAGAGGTCGGTCCGGTGGCGCCGCCGTTCGACAAGATCGTGGTGGCGCGGGTGCTGTCCACCGAGCGCCATCCGGATGCCGACCGGCTCAACGTCTGCACGGTGGACGCAGGCACCGGTGAGACCCTGCAGATCGTCTGCGGCGCGCCCAACGTCAAGGCCGGCATCCTGGTGCCCTGCGCGCTGGTCGGCGCCGAGCTGCCGCCCGCAGAGGCCGGCGGCGAGCCCTTCCGCATCAAGGTCGGCAAGCTGCGCGGCGTGGAAAGCCACGGCATGCTGTGCTCGGCGCGCGAGCTCAAGCTGTCGGAGGACCATGGCGGGCTGCTGATCCTGCCCGAGGATGCCCCGGTAGGCGAAAACATCCGCAAGTATCTCGATCTCGACGACCAGGTCTTCGTGATCAAGCTGACCCCCAACAAGGCCGACTGCCTGTCGATCCATGGCGTCGCCCGCGAAGTGGCCGCACTCACCGGCGCGCCGCTGAACGTGCCGGCCATGCCGCCGGTGCCGGTGCTGCTGGACGACAAGCTGCCGGTCAGGGTGTCGGCGCCCGACCTGTGCGGCCGGTTCTCGGGCCGCATCATCCGCGGCGTCAATGCGCGCGCGGCTACGCCGGCCTGGATGGTGCAGCGGCTCGAGCGTTCCGGGCAGCGCAGCATCTCCGCGCTGGTCGATATCTCGAACTACGTGATGCTCGAACTGGGCCGGCCCTCGCACGTGTTCGACCTGCACAAGATCCACGGCGGGCTCGATGTGCGCTGGGGCCGCAAGGGCGAACAGCTCAAGCTGCTGAACGGCAATACCATCGAGATCGACGAGACCGTCGGCGTGATCGCCGACGACAAGGAAATCGAAAGCCTTGCCGGCATCATGGGCGGCGACAGCACGGCCGTCACGCTCGACACCACGGACATCTACCTCGAAGCCGCGTTCTGGTGGCCCGAGGCGATCCAGGGCCGCGCGCGCCGCTACAACTTCTCGACCGACGCTGCGCATCGCTTCGAGCGCGGCGTGGACTACGCCACCACGGTCGAGCATATCGAGCGCATCACCGCCCTGATCCTCGACATCTGCGGCGGCAAGGCCGGTCCGGTGGACGATCACATCGTCAACCTGCCCGAGCGCAAGCCGGTGTCCATGCGCGTGGCGCGCGCCGAGCGCGTGCTCGGCATCGAACTGGCGCCCGCGGAGATCGCCGACGTGTTCCAGCGGCTCGGCCTGTCGTTCACCCGCGAGCAGGGCGCCGACGGCGAGGTGTTCGTGGTCACGCCGCCAAGCTATCGCTTCGACATCGAGATCGAGGAAGACCTGATCGAGGAAGTCGCGCGCATCTACGGCTTCGAACGCATTCCGGCCCGCCCGCCGGTCGCGCAAAGCGAGATGCGCCCGACCGACGAGGCACGCCGCTCGGCGCACGCGCTGCGGCACGCCACCGCCGCGCGCGACTACCAGGAAGTCATCAACTTCGCTTTCGTCGAAGAGAAGTGGGAGCGCGACTTCGCCGGCAACGACAATCCGATCCGGCTGCTCAACCCGATCGCCAGCCAGTTGGCCGTGATGCGATCCTCGCTGATCGGCGGACTGGTCGACAAGGTGCGCTACAACCTGAACCGCAAGGCTGCGCGCGTGCGCCTGTTCGAAACGGGCCGCGTGTTCCTGCGCGACGCGAACGTAGCGGACGGCGGCCTGACCGTCGCCGGCTATCAGCAGCCACTGCGCCTGGCCGGCATTGCCTGCGGACCCGCACTCGAAGAGCAGTGGGGCGTCCCGACCCGCGCTGTCGACTTCTTCGACGTCAAGGGCGATGTGGAATCGCTGCTGCATCCGCGCAGCGCGCGCTTCGAGCCGGTCGCGCATCCCGCGCTGCACCCCGGACGCGCCGCCAGGGTGCTGATCGACGGCAAGGAAGCCGGCGTGATCGGTGAACTGCATCCTCGCTGGCTGCAGGCGTACGAGCTGCCGCAGGCGCCGGTCGTGTTCGAACTGGACCTGCAGGCGTTGCGCGAAACGGGCTTGCCTTCCTATGCCGAGATCTCGAAATTCCCGGCCGCGGTACGCGATCTCGCGGTAGTGGTGAAGCAATCGATACGCGTGCAGGACATGCTCGACACGATGCGCCAGGCCCTCGACAAACAGGGCGCCGGACGCTACGTACAGAGCCTCGTGCTGTTCGACGAATTCCGTCCGAAGGCCGCTTCCACGGCCATTGGCGCGGACGAGAAAAGCCTTGCGTTCCGCCTGACCTTGCAAGATACTGGGGCGACCCTCCAGGACGAAACCGTCGATAGCGCGGTGCGTTGCATGGTCGATTCCCTGGCCGCGGCATTCGATGCCCGGCTGCGCGGGTGAGCCAGCGGTCCGGCACACGGGACCGCGGCACGGCGACGGCAAACCACCACAGACCACCATACGGCCACGACACGACATCGGCACACCCGGATCGCATCCGGGTGCATCGACGGACTGAAGACATGAACGATCGACACGCGACTCTCATGACCGCAGCAGCCTCGGACGAACCGGGCGACCGGCGGGCGGCCTCTCCGGTAGACGAGTCGCCCGACCCGCGCGCCAACGAGGTCCCGACGCTGACCAAGGCCGAACTCGCCGAAATGCTGTTCGACCAGGTCGGTCTCAACAAGCGCGAATCCAAGGATATGGTCGAAGCTTTCTTCGACGTGATCCGCGAAGCGTTGGAGCAGGGCGACAGCGTCAAGCTCTCCGGCTTCGGCAATTTCCAACTGCGCGACAAACCGCAGCGTCCCGGCCGCAATCCCAAGACCGGCGAGATCATCCCCATCACCGCACGCCGCGTGGTGACTTTCCACGCCAGCCAGAAGCTCAAGAGCCTGGTTGAAGAACGTGCCGGCCTCGCCGGCGACGCGGTCGCGGACGCCCGCAGTGTCATGCCCGGTGTCGCGTTAGCCGGCTAATATCTGTCCGGCCAGCGGTATCGCCAGCAGTCCACGCGCTTTGGATTGCGTCCGGAATTCCCTGTCTGTATCCTGCTGTTCCCGCGCGCATCGGCGCGCGGCAACCCAACCGCCGGCACGGCCTGAAGCCCGCCCGTTCACCGAATGTCGGAAAAATCCAGCGAGCGCATTACGTTGCCGCCCATCCCCGCCAAGCGCTACTTCACCATCGGTGAAGTCAGCGAGCTTTGCGCCGTCAAGCCACATGTGCTGCGGTACTGGGAGCAGGAATTCACGCAGCTCAAACCGGTCAAGCGCCGCGGCAACCGGCGGTACTACCAGCATCACGAAGTCCTGCTGATCCGCCGCATCCGCGACCTGCTGTACGAGCAGGGCTTCACCATCAACGGCGCACGCAACCGGCTCGACGAAGGCCGCCACCACAGCCACACCCACGCCGCCGAGATAGAACAGGCACAGCCCATTGCCGAGGCCGCGACGGAAGCGCCCGTCATGTCCATCGACCTGGCCTCGCTACGCAACGAACTCGTCGAGGTCCAACACGTCCTCAGTCAACTCAAGGAGATCGCGCGAGAGAACTAAAATTCGCGCGACCGACTAGTCATCTGGGAAATCTCTCTGATATAATCTTTTGCTTCGGGGCGTAGCGCAGCCTGGTAGCGTACCTGCATGGGGTGCAGGTGGTCGGAGGTTCAAATCCTCTCGCCCCGACCAGTAAATAGAAGGCCTAGCGGGTTTTACTCGCTAGGCCTTTTGTCTAACTTGAGTGCGTTTGTCTAACTTGCGCGCCTTTGGTTACTGTCGTGCATGGAAGCTGCAACCACATCAGCCGTCATCTCTGCCACTTCGGGCATCGTCGGCGTGCTGTTAGGGACGTCCCTTACAGCGGTAAAGGAATGGGCTGTAGGCAGGTCGAAGAGGAAGCAGGATCTGACGTATCTGGGCATCATTGTTGGATCTCATCTTGACCGCCTTTTCAACGCCTGCGTCGACCTTGCGCACGACGATGGGACCGCGGAAGGTCAGCCAGCAGGGAGAGATGCGGGCGAGCACGTGCCCACTGTGGCGGCACCCGTGTTTAGACCGCTGGATATTGACGTTGAGTGGAAGGCGTTGCCTACGGAACTGCTGTATAAAATCCTGAGATTCCCCGATGAGATTGATGGAATACAGGCGGAGCTGCGGGTGCTTGCCGACTTTGTAGCGTTTCCTCCAAACTACGTTGAGTACTTTCGACCACGGCGCCGGAAATACGCTGAACTAGGACTCCGTGTTTACGATACCGCCTCACGTTTGAGGAAGCACGCCGGTCTTCCTATTGAATCGGTCAATCAAGGGAATTGGTCGCCGCTTGTGTCTCTGCACGAGGTTGTCGAGATCATTGACAGGGAAGAAGCAGACGCCGCGAGGCGAGCCACTTCAACGGAGCTTTGATACAGGGCGCACTCGCTCAATCTCCCGTGCCTTTGTATAGTGCGCCGTCATTTCCGCAGTGGTGTGCCCGGCGAGAGCTTGGGCCGCCGCGGCGCCTTCCTGCCTCCGTTTATCCGTGAGAGCTTTCGCCCGCAAGTCGTGGAAGTGCATTCCGACTAGGTGCCGGTCGCTAGGCTCCTTCCCTTCCTTCTTGCAGTCCTTCTCATACTGTTGCCGCGCTCGCAGGCACGCACGCTTCCATGCCGTTTGCGCTCCGCTGTAAGTGAAGCGTCCTCCGGTCTGCGTGCAAATGACCGGCCCGATGGCCTTGACCTTACCGGCCTTTGCGCCGTCCAAGGTTGCCTGCAGGTCGGGCGTCGTTTCCACCAGCATCCGCACCCCTGAGCTGTTCACCGTCTTGGCGGGGTGAAACATGATCCCTTCGTTGCTGACATCCGACCAGTTCAGAGCCAGCAGATCCCCGATCCGCTGTGCCGTCTGATACGCCAGGTCGATCAAGGCGACGATTGCCGCGCCTGAAGGGGTAGGCCGGCCGTCGTTGCCGACCAAGGCTGCAGCGCGGACAGCGGCCAGCTCGGCATCCGTGATGTAGCGATCGCGCTTACCCTCGGCCGCGCCGGCTACCTCGCTGACGGGGTTCGTATTGCGCAGGCCCTTTCGAACCCCATACGTGAACATGACTGACAGCAGGGCGCGGTACTTGTTGCTGGCGTTAGGCTTGCCGTCAAAATGCTTGTCCAAGAACCGGGCGATGTCCTTCGGCTCCACGTCCTCCACCCGCCACTGATGGTCGAATTCCGACCGGATGAACGTCGCCATGCGGCGGTATTCCTCCTGCGTCTTTGGGGCATAGGAGGGCAGCTTGGCTAGCAGCCAAGCGTCCACCAGGTCCGGCATCGTGTCCTTCGGCCGCTCGTCAGCATCCCGGCTGAAGGCTGCCAGGCGGGCGTACAGTTCGGTCAGCCCCTCGCTCACCCGGCACAGCTTGTGCCACTTCCGCCGAATGTCCACGAAGAACCACGCTCCGTTCTTCTCATAGACCCGGGCGGGCAGGGGAGACGCCTTCTTTCTCCTACCGATCATGCGGCCTTCCTATCTGATGCGAGCTCTGGACGCCGACGTGGCGCCTTCTGCTGCTTTGGCGCGCCGACGCCGGCGATGTGATGCCGCCAGACCCGAACACTGCCATCCGGCCGGCGATCAGCCGGAATGCCGGCCTTCTGCAAAGCCAGAAGCTGCTCCGCGGCACGCCTGTATCCGGTCGCCTCGATGATCTCTTCCTGACTCAAGGTAAGCGATTCCATCCTATCCTCCCAACCCCCATAGCTTGCGCGTTGTCTCGATGATGCGTTTTGCTGCTTGCTCCACTACGTTTCCTCATCCTCTTCGTCATCCGGCGTTGCCAGCACCATGCGAACCTCGTAGGGCTCGCCGTTGATGTGGATCACGTCTATCGGGCGCGCATTGCCATGGCCGGCATTAGGGTGGTGCCCTCGAGATTGGCCGTGAGGTCATCGAACGCCTTGCACAGCCCCTTGTGCATGCGCTTGCGGGTTACTTGGTCCATGTCGTCTCCTTGATCTCGGCGCGGATAGCGGCGGCGCATGATTCGGCTGCCAAGATCCTGCCTAGCGTTCCTTGGCGCTTCGCCTGCTCCATTGCGATCACCGCTGCCCGCTCCATGCCAGCGGCGTAGGCGCGGTCGAACAGCCAGCGGTCGTATCCCGGGTCGTTCTGGTCCGGCATCGACCGGTCGCCCATGATCGCGTCGAAGGCGGCTTGCATCTGGTCAGCCTGCATCCTTCCCTCCCTTCGCGCTGGCGGCCATGGCGGCGGTGATCGCTTCGCGCAGCGGCGCCCCTTCCTCACACTCGATGACAGGGAAACGCATGAAATGAACGTAGACGTGCCGCCCCAACAAGTCCTTCGCGCCTGGACCCGGGGCACATCGGGCGGCCAGCCAATCCAACAGCGCCGCGTCCTGCTCCAGCTCGCGGATGCGTTGTTCTGCCGTCTCTGCCCGCACGCGCATGTCGACCCAGTCCTTCAGCCGCTCGGATGCTTGATCGCGCCAGGAGTCGCGGTCGGCTTCTAGGTCGCGGATGTGGGCATTTGCAGCGCGCAGGATCGGATCGCGCGTGCGTTCGGCAATGCGCTCGGATACCTCCAGGTCGAACTCACCCACGTTCCTTCCCTCCATGCGGTTGCGAGGCGGCGAGGGCGGCCGCAAGGTCTTGGGCAAACATGCCGCGCTGCACCGGACGGATATAGGGCGCGGCGACCATGGCAATCTGTTCTGGCGTCAGCCCCTGCGCCCCGGTAGCGGCTTTGATCCCACCCCGGCGCACCTGAGCAACGATGTCGCAAAGGCTGGCTTGCTTCGCCGCCGCGTCGCCGTTCAACAGCACGTCCAGTTCGCGCACAAGGCGGCGATGGTCTGCCAGAACTGCCTCATAGTCCTGCGCCGTCGCAGCGGCGGGCGCGGCGAGTAGGGCCATAGCACGCTCGCGTCGTTCCTTTGAATGGCTGTCTCCCCCATGCCACCGATGGCACGCGCGCATGATGTCGTGAATCTCTGCTGCTTGCTCTGCCGTAAGAACCACCCCGCGCGCTTCCTCGGCGGGCTGCTCGCTCACTGGCGCCCAATCTCCGCGCCCGATAGAACATTCATCGCACTGGCAGTCGGCGGTGGAGCAGTCAGTAACTCGCTCGGCCTGCTGTTCGCTAGACTGCGGGGTGTGCAACGGATGCCATTTGCTAGCGTTCTCTTTGATGTCTTGCAAAGCCGTTACGATTTGGTCGCTCGGCGCAACGCGGGCGAGAACGGCGCGGGCGAAGGCGCCTGCGGTTTTGTCGCTGCACATGGTATCTGCACCGAGTTTGGCAGCGGTGGAGCGGAACAGCGTGCCGGCTTCCGCATCTGTCAGCCCGCCGCCTTGCTTGTCAGCCGGCGCGGCGCGGTTCGGGACTTCGGCCGCCCACGCACAGCGCGAGCACATCTCGACCGTGCCGTTCATGATGATGCGGGTCGGCTCCCGGCACTCCGGGCAGGATTTCAACTCAGCCATTGTCGCGGCCCTCCTGTTGGTTGGCGCGGGCGCGCAATATCCATCGCGCCTGTAGGGCGGCACCATTGTCATGCCAGCTCAGCGCCATCGCGTGGCAGCAGAGGGCGCACCAGCGGTAGGACCGCATGGTGTCGTCAAACTTTGCGTCGAGACGGCGCTGCTGTTCCCCTGCGTTGATTGCGCCTAAACAGTCGTTGCACGTGCCCGGCTTCCGCGCGAGGCAGACGCGATCCGCAAAGACCATGTCGCCGGGCGAGCCGAAGTCGCCATCGAACGGATTTAGCGCGAGGCAGTCCTCGACTTGCTTGGCTGAAAGGCGTGCGGCTTCCATTACCCCTCCTGCGCGGGTTGGCCGGAGCGGGCGAGGATGGCGTCGATTGCTATGTCGGCCGCGTTGTAAAAGGTGGCGCCAGGGATGAGGCTGCATTGCACGTGCACGTTATGCGCGATGCGCTTCTTGTCCACGTCCGACAGCCCCGCCTGCGCCACCTCGCCCACCGGCTGCGATGCGGGGGCGGGGCGGGTGTAGAGCGGCGTGGTATGTGCTCGGTTCACGCCCTTATCCGCTTCGATCCAGCGCCCGTCATCCGTGGTAACGAAGTACCCCTCCGGCTCCTGCCCCTGCTGCTCGGCGCGCAGGGCGGCGCGTCCGGCTTCCCATGCTGAGGCGGCCGAGCCGGTGTGGGCGTAGTTGTACTCGTCGGAGGCGCACCACCACGTCTTGAACGCCTCGCGCTCCGCTCCCTGCTGCTCAGATGCAAACTGACGGCGCTGAATTTCCTTCTGGCGGGGCGTGAGTCCAGCGGGCGGGGCGTTGCGCAGGTCCGGCTCCGCTCCCTGCTTGTCCTGTTCGGTCATGTCGTTTGTCCTTGTTGTTGTTCCAGCGAGTCCATCACGCATTCGATCCAGACGCGCGCCGCTTCGGCGTTGATCGCGTTGCCATAGGCGCGCAGTCGTCCCACTCGGGAGGGAGCCCCATGAGCCAGCGGCTGAATGCCGGGTTCAATGAACCGCTCGCGGCCGTCCCGTCCCCGTACAGCCACGCCACGCGACCAAGGAGACCGTTCAACGGTACGTTGGCCCCGGCACTCGCCCCGTCCTTCCAGTCGCGCGTCGTTGGCGTGGGCCACCCAGTAGAGCCTGTCTCGGATGTGCGGCGCACCGATGCTCGCAGACGGGAACGGGACCGCCCCGAAGGCGTAACCCAAGGCTTCCAGGTCATCGTGTACAAGGTCGATCCAAGGGTCTGCGTCCTTGCTCGCAACCTGCTCTCCAAGGACGACTGCAGGGCGGCACTCGCGGATGAGGTGGTGCCAGTGCGGCCAAAGGTGCCGCTCGTCAGCAAAGCCAAGTCCTGCGCCTGCCGCGGAGAAAGGTTGGCACGGACAGGAACCAGTCCAAACAGGTCGATCGTCGCTCCAACCGGCACGCCGGAGCGAATGGGACCAGACTGCAACTCCCGCAAACCAATGACATTGAGCGAACTCTCTGACGTCATCAGGTCGAACATCTCTTATATCCCTCTCATCAACGACGCCTGGGGCAACATGGCCTTTAGCAATCAGGTTCCGAATCCACTGCGCTGCGAACGGGTCAATCTCGTTGTAGTAAGCCCACTTTTGCATTAGAGTTCCGTGGCAAAAAAGTGGAGAGCGGATGAGCGAATTGCAGCCTCATTGCGTCGAGTGCGGAATCGAATTGCCAGGGTCCCACTCTCATAGGAAGTACTGTTCAACTCGATGCAAAGCCCGATGGCGCAAGAAGAATCCTGGACTCCCACGGGAGGCTGGGCACAATTGCCGGGTCTGCGGAGCTTTGTTTCCGATCGGTCCTGGCCAGCACAACAAGTGGCTATGCTCGGATGATTGCCGGCGCGCAAGCAACGCAGCGGCGGCACGAAACTTCCATGAGCGACGGCCAAAAATGGAGGCGATCTACCGCGCTCGCACGAAAGAAAAGCTGCCGCCTGATACCCAAAATCGCCGCTTCTACTTCCTGAATCCGGACGCGCCGCGCGCTTGCGAGGCATGCGGAGAGGCGCGCGTGACTGAGATTGCGCATAAGCCTGGCCATGAGAGGCTCGGGCAACGTAGGTCTGCGGCAAATATGGTGTGGCCGACAATGGTTTGGGTCCTTTGTCCAACGTGCCATCGACTGCTAGACCGAATGAACTACCCTCCGTCGGACCTTGGACTCGCATAGGTCGAATATCCCTCGTGTCTACGTCGCCTGGCGCGATGTGGCCGGCGGCTATCAGGTTTCGCAGCCACTGAGCTGCGTATGGCTCAATCTCGTTGTAGTAGGCCGCCACTTCTCACTCGTGTAAAAAGGCGGCCGCACCTGCCGGGGTGGATTGATGCAGCCGCAAGTCGCAGTCACTTAATCTGGAGCGATTCGGTGCGCGTGAGGCTCGCGCCTGGCACCGCAAAGCCTTCTTCGATGGCCTGCTTGATGAGCTTCTTGTCCGGTTCGTACTTGGCCGGGATCTCGCGCATGTAGTCCTTCGGGATCAGGTCCACGCCGTCAATCTGGACGCTGACAGGGTTCTTCCGCACGCTGATCGTGAATTGCGGGTGCTCGATCTTCTGGACGCCCGCGAGGTTCATGCAGGTGTGCAGATACTTGCGGACGGCATCGGCCCGGTTGCGCACGCGCTTGGCACGGTCCGCCATCGCGTCAGCTTCGGCCTTGATCGCATCGGCAAAGGCTTCGAGGTTGCGGACCACGAACGCCACCGATTGCGACTTCTCCACGAGGCCGGATTCGGCTTCCAGCGTGTCGACAATCGTCTGCTCGTCCAAGTCCATGTCTTGGAGCTTCTCGGCCAGCGCGCGATGCTCTTGGCTGATCTGGTAGAGGGTGAGGGCGCTCATGGTCGTCTCCTATCAGAACGGGATATCCGCGTCTTGGAAGCTGTCGCCCCCGGCAGGCGCGTAGTCGTGTGCCGATGTAGTGCCCGTGCGCTTCTTCAGCGGGCGGTCCGCCAACTGAGCGACGCGCAGGGCCAGTGCCTCCGGTTGCTTCTTGCCGGTCAGAATCTCGGACGCCATCAGTTCGGTGCCAGCCTCGAACACGCCGACCAGCTTTGCGGTCCATGCGGTTTCGCCCGGGTTCTTGCGGCTCTCTTCCTCGGTCTTCTGGAGCAGGAAGCCGATAGGCTTGCCCGCGAGTTCCTGGAAGACGGTGGCCTGCTCTTGGTATTCCTGGCGGGTGTCCTTGTTCCAGCGCTTTACCGTGCCGGTCACCGGCTTGATATCGCGCAGCTTCAGGCAAGTCATCAGGGCCATCACGAGGTCATAGCCGGACAGTTGCGTTCCATCAGTCTTCACCGTGTAGATGAACTGGCGAGTCTCGCGGCCATCCTGAGCTTGCAGAGTCAGGGCGATACCGCGCGTGCCGGACGACGCCTTGATATCCTCCGCGCAGAGGATCTTGCCGATGTACTTGCCAGTTTCCGTCAGCCACTTTCCGGTGGAATCGGCATTCATCGCGGCTTGCTTGTCGAGTTGATACATGTCTGATTTCCTTACGCTACTTGCTTGAGGTCGTAGTAGTCGGCAATTGCCGCATCCACCATGGCGAGGTCGTTCTCGATGTGGTCGGATTCGAAGAGGCCAAGCGGTGCCTTTACGGTGTCTTGGCCGTTGTTCTTGGTGCTGACGGTGTATTCGCCGTTCTGGACCGCGGTGCGCAGAACGATGGTTACGAGCCCCTCCATGACGATCTTTTCGTCCAGCAGCTTCCCAATGGTTTTGATCTTGGTCTTGCCGAAGTCGTCGGTGCTGGTGTGGCTCAGGATGTAGACCCGCTTGTAGTCGGGCAGGGAGCTAGCCGCCATCAGCACATCCCACGCATGGCGTGCGATCTCGTTGTACTTGGCGAAGGCCGCGTTGCCCGTCTCCACGTCCGTGACGCGGCGCATGAACTCGTTAGCGAGGACGTATTGGAAGTCATCGATCACGATGATCTCCTTGCTCGTCTTCTGCATGGCCGTGACGATGTTGGCGCTGTTGTCGGTTACGTAGACCGACCCGCCTTGCCCCTTTACTACCGGCTTCCAGCCAGCAGATCGGAAGGGAAGGGGCTTCTTTACTGCCTGGATCAGCAGCGTTTCGTCCGGGTCAAGGTTGCGCAGGCTGGTGCTCTTGCCAGTCCCGCTCTCTCCGATAATCATGGTTGCGATGCTCATTTTCTGATTCCTCGTCTGATTGGCTGAACTGATCGCGGCGTGCTTCGTACCACTCCATCAGTTCGATGATTTCGGCCTGTTCCCACTGGCCGACTTGTTGCCAGTAAGCCGGGTCCATGTCACGCCACCATCGGCCCGTCGAGCCAGTTGCCCAGGCACACGACAGCGAACAGGAATACCGTCACCAGCGCCTCGGCTGCCCGGGGGTGTGCTGCGTCGAATCGTTCGAACAGGTTCATGCTTGTTCCCCGAAGGTCAGTTTCTCCAACTTCGCGATTTGCTTGCGCAGCGATTCCAGCTTCTTGTTCCGCATCGCTTCACACTGCGCCACGGCCACATCGCGGTCTTCGTGCCATTCGGCGCCATGGAAGTACTGGGGCAGCCCGACAGAACTGTCCCTCACCTCGATCATCCGGCTGCTGCACCGCTCAGCCTCTGCCTGATAGAGCCCAACAGAGAGCGCGTATTTCGTTATCCAAACTTTCACCTCACCCTCCCATCGCCTGGTTCACGCCCACAGCCAACAGCACGCCGATGCATGCCCACGTCACGCGACGCAGCCACAGGCAGTTGCGCTCTTGTCGAACGCGCATATAGATCGGATCGTCGGGATGCAGCATGATCAAAACGGGATGTGACCCGGTAGTCCGTCCACGTCGCTGATGGGCTGCTCAAACGGCAGTGCCTGCAACGACTGGATCTGTTCGTTGATCTCGGTGATGCGCTTGCCGAGTTCGGCGCGGAGCCTCTCGCGCTGTTGCTCCAGCGACCGAATTTGCGCGAGGAGTGGGTCAAAGTCGTCGGCCTGCGTCGCGTTGATCGTGTGCTCGCATACGGGGAACCAATCGCTCTCCGGGTTGAAGTCAAAGAACGCGTACTGCAGCTTGTTGTCCCAATCCTTGCGGGCATACACATGCCCTTTGATTTCAATGGTCTGTGCCATGTGTCTCTCCTTATTTGGTGGCCCACACAGCGATGCCCACGATGGCAATGGCTGCAAGGACGGTAAGCGGGTAGGCGAGGGCTAGGTAAAACTCGCGGCGGCTCATTGCTGTTGCTCCTTCGGTACGGCGCCGGCTGCCTTTGCCGCGCGCTCTGCATCGCGGTGGTTTTTGTACGTGGTGGTCCCGGTGTAGGTCATTCGCTTCGACCACAACTTCACGCGGTACCGCCATGTGGCGTCCCAAACGCCGCGTACGCACTCAATCGTGTAGGTCATTGCTGTTGCTCCTTGGCGCGGGCCACTACATGCCGAGCAACCTCAAGCTGAGCGCTGAAGCCGGCTGTCGTCTGCCACGAGGACCAGTTCGTGTTATCCAGTGCCAGCACCAGTTCATCCAGCGCGTGGAAGACCTCGGCAGCGGTGGCAATGTGCGCGGCTTGGCGCGCTGCCGCTTGTTCATTGGTCACGATTGCTCTCCCGTTGCCTTGGCGATGGCGGCGCGTGCGTCTGCCACCTGCCTTTCGATAAATTCTTCGTCGCACTTCAGAAGCCGCAACGCGCAACAGTGGAGTTCAATCTGCTTCGCCAACTGATCGGTTACGCAAGGCGCGGCGGCGATCAGGCGGGCGTTGGCCGCGACTTCTTCATCGCTGCGCGTACAGGCGACGTTTTCAACGATGGCGATCGCCTCACCGCAGCCGGTGCTGTCGAACAGGTTCCATTGCCTGTACCTGCGGTGGTAGCGAGCGGTCCACGGCCCCGGCGTATGCCCCGGCTCCTTCTTCACCGCCTCCAGCACGCGAGCCAGCCCGGCTTCGCTAAATGTCGTGTTCATCGTTTTCTCCGTAGCGGGCGGGTTGCGTTAGGCGGCTGCCTTTACGACGTAGAAGAACGACAGCAGCGCCTGAAACCACGGCTCGTTCTCGTGCTTGGTGCTGCTGCTGTCGAACTGGATGCCGTCCGGCGTGGTGCCGAAGAACTTGCCGTTGACGGTGTTGTAGAGGACCTGGCCCGAGTCGTTATCGCCATTGACCGTGGTGATGACCACGTAGTCCCCACCCCGCCGGTACAGCGTGTCGTTGTAGTCGATGCCCGCCGCTTCGCATTGGCGCTTGATTTCGATGAGCGGCTTGTTGCCGGCGAATTTCTTCATCTTGCTTCCCCTTGTGCGTTGGTCAGGCAAACCGGCGCTCGGCCAGATCTGCAATCGGCGTGAAGCGCGTCACGGGCTTGGGTGCGCGGTCCCACTGCGCCATCTGATCGCCGGCAAGGCGCTCGTACGAGTCCCGCAGATCGACCAGCATTTCCACCGTGTCCACGCGGTAGTCGTTGACGTTCGCGTATTCCTTCGGGTCGGTCGCCAGCACTTCCAGCATTTCGGCCAGCAGGGATTCCTGCTGAGCCGGGGTCAGTCCGTCGATCAACTCGCGGACTTCTTGGCTGATGGTCTTGATTGCGCTGCCCATGGCTTACTCCGCGGTGGCGAACGCGTAGAACTCGGCGTCGCTCATGTGGGTCGTGTCGATCCAGTCGCGGTAGAAGAACCGGCGCAGACCCGGAGCGATCCAGCGGAACACCGTCCGCTCCGGGTTCGAGCAGTACAGAAATCCGTTCGCTCGAAGGGTGCTGTTCTGTGCCAGGTAGTGGGCCATCGCTTGCTCCGTCGGTTTGCTGCCTCGATGGATTCATTAAACAACACGTTTAGATTCGTGTCAAACAAAATGTTTAATTTTGGGCGAAAAAAAGCCCGCCGGTGTGGCGGGCTGGGTTGTTTGGTTGAACGCCTACTTGGACGTCGGCGGCGATGTGGCGCCCGCCTGCTGTCCTTGGAGCAACTGACCTATGCCGATCACGCTTTGCTGGTTGGCGTAATACGCTCCGACGCAAATGGCGATGACCGCGGCAACCTGCGCACCGACGGAGGCCCAAAAATGGAGCTTTATCCCGGTGGCCTTTTGCGCAGCATCATCCGCGCGCGAAGCAGAGTCTGCCGCTTGCTGCGCGATCAGCGCAATACGAGCATCCCGATCAGCCAATGATGTTTCGAAGCGTTTATCGCGTTCCGCAATCTGAGCTAGAAACGCATCGATTTTTCCTTCGATGCGTGCAGCTCTGGCATCCATCCTGGCTTCGATGGCCTCGAGTTTCGCTTCAAGTTCTGGGCGGCTAACGGGGTCCATGGAGGAATGGTGGGGGCGGACAGAGGGTCTGTCAATGTGGAAAGTCAGGAGATCTTCCTTTCCATAGGTCACATGCTGCCGGCGGGGCTGCTGCCTTCTGCCCAGTATCTGGTCGAGGTAAGCCATCCCACCTTCAGTTATCCTGGATTCTTGTCGATCCATCGTTTGATCACTCCGAGAGCGTGGTGGCGTAGGTAACCGCAAACGTCACATCCTACCAAAGCAACAGGGACGTTGGTAGGCGGGGCCGGGAAGGTGCCGTCCTTTTTTAGTCCCAATACGGCAAGGACCAAGTCTTCGTCCCGGATGAGGGTCCATTTTTCCGACGTACAGTAGGGGCAGACGTGATTTTTCCCTACACTTTCCAGAAAGCTAAGGATCTGCTCGTTGGTGAGCCCCAGAATCCCTTGCGCGGGGTCGTCCTGTGAGTTGGCATTGTTAGTGCCATCTTCATTGTTCATCTGTTTGCACCTTGGTGTTTGGTTGCGGATCTACTCGGGTCGCCAGGCAGAGGGTTTCACAATCGCCTCAACAAACGAGACCTTTTCGATGTCGCCGGCTGGGATCTTTATCGGCTTGTGAGTCTGATTGACGGACAGCAAGGTCGTGTAGCCGTCGCGGGTGAAGCCCAGTATTTTCACCATGACTCGCCCGTCCTTGGATTTCACCAGTACCTCGTCGCCGTTCTGCACAGGGTGGTTTGGAGCAATGACCACAAACTCGCCTTCCTTGATCCTCGGCTCCATGGAATCACCGGCACAGCGCAACCCATAGGCGTCGGGGTCGTTGCTGATGAAGTGCAGATAGCCGTCGCCGTGCCCCACGGGGTACTCAAGGTCGCAGAAGTGGCCGTTGTCGCCGAGCTGCGCCATGGCTACTACAGGAATCTTCCTGTACCTGCTTGCCTGGATTGGCTCTGGTTGGAAATCGTCTTTCTGTACGGCTACACGCTTCTGCCCCTTGCCCATGACAAGCCACACAGCGTTATAGCCGAACGCGTCTTGGATGCCGGCGGCGTACTCAAGCTTCATGGACTTGATCTGTCCGCTGAGCCATTGGCTGACCGTGGTCTTCGTCACACCGGCCGCCTTAGCAAGCGCCGCCTGTTCAGCCTTCGTTTCGTCAAGTATCAGTTCAATCCGCTCACTTAGCCCCGGGCCTCCCGAGGGGGCCGCTTCAGCTGCCGAACCTACATCGGTTGTCATAGGAGGCTGCCCCGTCTGCAGCCAAGTGGCGCTGCATCCGATGAGCTTCTGAGCCTCGATCATCCCGGCCCGAGACATGCCACGCCGCTCCCAATTGTTGATCGTCTGCTGGGATTGGTTAAGCGCCCGCGCGACGTCGGTAGGCGTCTCCAGGTCTTTCAGCTTCCGTGCGGCCTCGTAGAGGCGAACCATCGTTTCATGCATGCGCGCGATGGTCTCACACGTAAACGCGTTGTTGATAAACATGGCGTTTGCCTTTTGCTTAAACGTGGTGTGTAATTGAGGCATGGATATCCGAAGCGGGGACGTTATGGAAGACCGAGTTGCGATCGACCGCCTCGGCGGGTCGTCGAAGGTTGCCGAATTGCTCGGCTTCGACAAGGCGCGCGGTGGTGTTCAGCGGGTGAGCAACTGGAAGAAGCGCGGCATTCCGTCCGCGATCAAGTTGTTACGTCCCGACCTCTTTCCTCAGCCGCAGACAGAGATGCGTACCGCCGTATCCGCCTAGCAGCGGCAGCGTTGATGCCGGAAGGCGCTAGGTTGGGGACGGCAGGAGCGTCCGGCGGGAAGTGCAAGAGAGCGCAGGCAGCGAAGAGAAGGACGAGCAGTAGCGGTTTTCATGTTGCGACCCGGCGTTGTTTTTGGTGTGAGCGAAGTATCAGCCAACGGCGCCTTAGAAAAAACGGTGGAGAAACAGAATGACTCACAGTTCACACGAAATCGACTTGACCGCGCTGATGCAGGTTGAAGACGCCGCCTATCACGTGGCCCACGACTACCCGGGCGGCGTGCCTGCACTGGGCGCACGTATGGGGATAAAGAGCGCGAACGTGCTGCAGAACAAGCTAAACCCTTCACAAGAACACCACAAGCTGACGCTGAAGGAAGCCGCGGCCATCACGGCTCTGACGGGCGACCACCGCATTGCGGACGCCCTGGCGGCTTCGTGTGGCCGCATCACAGTGCCGGTGCCTCAGCTCGGCGACCTGTCCGACGGTGCGTTGGTTGAGCTCGCCGGAAACCTGCTGACCAATCAAGGGCAAATGTTCAGCGAGTTCACCACTCGCTATGCGGACGGAATGATCGACAGCGGCGACTACGCCGTTCTCGATGCCGCGTCCGACAAGATCATCCAGTGCGTCATGGAATGGAAGGCCCGCATCAAGGCCATTCACAGCGCCGCTACTGAAGGGCAAGCCTAGGCGCTTCGAAGACAAGGCGATGAGCGAGCAATCCACACCGCAGCTTGAAGACGGCTTCACCAGGATCGCCAACGAGCTTATGGACGCTCTGTTGGGCGCCGGGATGACGTCTCGTCAGTGGGCTGTCGCGATGGCCGTCATTCGGAAGACCTATGGCTTCAACAAGAAGTCCGACGACATTGGTCTCAGCCAGATCGCCTCGATGACCGGAATAGCAAAGTCGCACGTGAGCGTCGCTATTCGCGAGCTTGAAGGGCGGGGGATTCTGACGCGTTCGGTCGGTCGGTTTGGTCACGTTTTAGGCATCAACAAGTGCCATCAAGAGTGGTCCGGGGTTACCAAATCAGTAACCCCGCAGACGTCACAGAAAGCGCGGGTGCCGGTTACCGAATCAGTAACCGGGGTTACTGATTCAGTAACGGTTACTGAATCGGTAAGTAGTTACCGAATCGGTAGCGAAAGGGTTACCGAACCAGTAACCCCTCCGGTTACCGAATCAGTAACCACAAAAGACAACCATCCAAAAGACAACCAAAAGACAGAAAAACACTGTGCCTACCAGCCCCCGGATTGGGTTCCTGAAGAGGCATGGTCCGCGTACCTCGACATGCGGAAGCGGATCAAGAAGCCGATGACCGAGTACGCAAAGCGGTTGGCGGTAGGCGAGCTGGAGAAGTTTCGAAGTTGTGGGCAGGACCCTGAAGCGGTGTTGAACCAAAGCACGATGAACAGTTGGCAAGGGTTGTTTGAGGTGAAGGCACGGAGTGCAAAAAATGGGATCGACCGTCATGGAAACTTCGCACAGCAAGACTACCGAGCAGGCGTTGCCGCAGATGGCTCCTTCTGAACGATTTGCTGCGGTGAAATCTTTTCTTGCCGGCCGTGCCGGAGAGATTAAGCGTGAGCCTCGCGTGTGCGACGAGCACGGCGAATACCAATGCACGCTGTATCCGTTCGGGGCTTCGACATGCCCACTCTGCGAGTCGGAAAAGATCAAGCGTGAGGATGAAGAGCGCCAAGCGAAGCAGGCGCAGGAATTCCGGGATCGCCGGTTCCAACAACTGCTTGGACGAGCTGCTATCCCGCCGCGCTTCTCTGAGCGCCGGCTGTCCAACTTCGTCCCCCAGTGCGAAGGCGCGCGCCGAGCTCTGGAAGTCGCCACAGCCTACGCAGACAACTTCGAACTTGCGTGCGAGACGGGGGCCAGCCTGATCCTTTGCGGTGGCGTCGGAACTGGCAAGACACACCTTGCCATCGGCATAGCCCACGCAATCATGGCGCGCGACATGGCGCCTGTTTTCACCTCTGTCATGGGCGCTGTCCGGGCGATCAAAGAGACCTACCGGAAAGACTCCGTGGACACCGAATCCGACGTCATCAAAGGATTCATCCAGCCAGACCTTCTGATCCTCGATGAGGTGGGGGTCCAGTTCGGTAGCGACACCGAGAAGATGTACCTCTTCGAAATCATCAACGGTCGCTATGAGCGCCTCAAGCCCACCATCGTGATCAGCAATTTGGCGAAGGATGCCCTGGCGTCGTTCATCGGGGAGCGGGCATTTGACCGGCTCCGCGAAGGCGGCGGGAAGCTTATCGCCTTCGATTGGCCCAGCTACCGGAGGCATGCATGAGCAAGTTCTCCTTTGCCGGCGTCTCGGCGTATGACCGTGAATGCACGCTAGGGCGTGAATTCAGGAATATCGACGTTCTCGATCTGGAAATTAAGGAGGACGGCGTGTGGATCACAAGGGTGATCCTGCAGAACCACGTCCACGCCTTGATTGGGCATCCAAGCCAAGCGCTTGCGCGCTACACGGAGGCTTTCGTTGGGGGGCTTGCATGACCGCTGAGGAAGTCATCGAAATTGCCACCTGCTGCGACCCGGTACCGGAGGGCAATACGGCTCGGTACTGCGCCTTCACCGTTCCCGGCCAGCCGGTAGCAAAGGGCAGGGCGCGATTCGCTCGCCGCGGCGCATTCGTTAGCACGTACACCCCGGAGAAGACGGCCAAGTACGAAAACCTCGTGAAGCTGGCCGCCATGGAAGCGATGCAAGGCGCTGGCCCGATGCAAGGGCCCATCCGGCTTGGCGTGTCGATCTTGCTTCAGATTCCGGCGAGCTGGTCGAAGCGCAAGCAGGCGCAGGCAATCGACGGTCTGGTGGCGGCGACGAAGAAGCCGGACGCCGACAACGTGCTCAAGGCGGTCAAGGACGGAATGAACGGCGTGGTCTATCTGGACGACGCCCAGGCGGTGGAAATCAGGCTGGTGAAGCGATACGCGGCAGTTCCGGGCGTGTCGGTGGTGGCCGAAGAGCTGGCACTGGAAAGGGCATAGGGGGACAGATGGATAGCAGAGACAAGAGCGTAGGGGAACTGCTCAGAGAAGCGTTCCTTCGCGGGGAAAGGATATGCGCGCCGGAGTTCGCTGAACGGATTGGCGGGACGCGCGCGGGTATCAGCTCCGCCATGAAGCAGTTCGGTGAGATCGTGAAAGCGCGGCGGGTCGCCGGTATGGCAAACGCGGTGCTGTGGGAGTGCGTGGACCGCGAGGCTATGGAGAAGTGGGTTCCGAAGCCGCGATTCGTGCCGCGGCGTGAGCGTAAGGCAGAGCCGGAGTCCCACCACCTGATGCAGGTATGGGGAATGCGGGTAGTGGACATCTATCTCCCGTACCAGCGCCACAGCATGAACATGGACGACAGCCTGGAGGAAGCGGCATGAAACCAGTTGACGCAGATATCAAGAATTCGGCTGCTGAGCGCAAAGAATGCGGCAAGGCTTGCGAAATACGTCAAGTCGCCGATCGCGTTCTCGGATGGGCCTGTGCCGGCGGTCGCTTGCTGTTCTGGTCGGCGGCGTTCGTAGTCATGCTGCCGTTCGCCGTCATGGCGTTTGCTGTAACGGGTCGGCCATGAGCGACCCGAGCGAAATCAACATCTTCAGGGCGTTGGACTTCATCCGGGACAACGCCAAGCACTACGCCAAGGCGAAGGCCGATCGCGTCTATCTGGAGGAGTTTCGGAAGACTAAGAAGGCCATGCTGATGAAGGCGGCCGAGCCAGATTACCCCTCGTCTGTGGCCCAGGAGCGTGAGGCTTATCGGCATCCTGAGTACGCGGAGCTGCTGAGCGGCCTGCGTGAAGCCGTAGAGGCAGAGGAAGTGCTGAGGTGGCAGATGGTTGCGGCCCAAGCAAAGATCGAAGTTTGGCGGACTATCGAGGCCAATCGGCGAGCGGAGGCCAAAACGCTATGAGCAAGATCCGCAAGTCCGCCAACGGTAAGGACTGCCAAGTGAGATTGCCGGGCGTCTGCACCTTCGACCCAGCTACGACCATCTGGAGCCACTACCGTGGCGAGGCAGGCGGGAAGGGCGGCGCCATCAAGTCGGACGACATCTGCGGGGCGTATGCCTGCACTGCGTGCGACGCGGTCTATGACGGCCAGCGGCCGAGGCCGGCAGGCATGACGAAGGAAGAGGTCGATCTGGACTGGCTGGTCGGACATATCCGGTCAATCCGGATCCTAGCGCGAGAGGGGCTGATTTGATGTACGGGGAACGAGGGAGGGAAGGACCATGACACAAGACGAGAGCCAGCAGGTAGAGGAAGCGCTGCAAGCCTGGCACCGCTGGCAGCAGCGCCAGTCCTTCGCCGAGATGCGCGGCATGTGGTATCCGTCCGCCGATTCGTCATGCCGGGAGTTTCGATCCACAGACCTGTGGGAGGAAACTGCCGATATGGGAGAAGAGGCAGACCGGCGCCTGGATGCCTCGATCGGGGAGATCGTCGATCGCCTTCTCACCGGGATGAGCCAGGAGCATAGGGTCGCGGTGAATCTGCATCTGATGAACCGGGACCATGCGGTATGGCGCAGCGCCCGGGTAGCCGAGGTACACGCGGTCTACCAGGCGGCCAAGGAAACGATGCTCCCGCCCCTTCGGCTGCTTGGTGTTGTACGAATGACAGAAGCCGCGTGACAAGAGTTGTAAACCGAAAAGAAAGCTGCTTTAATAGGTGCCGGGACAGTGCGCCCAAAGAAAGCCGGTCGGAGAAATCCACCGGCTTTTTGCTTTCCTTCACGTATGCCGTAGCTCATCGGATAGAGCGCTTGGGGTTTCGCCGGGTCAAAAGCCCGGACACGGGTCAAAAGCCCAAGCCCTAAGAGGGAACTGGTTCAAATCCAGTCGGCAGTCGTGAGGGAAATGCGCAGAGATGCGCTGTGGCATGGCAACGCCTTGGAGGCCATGGACCGCAGGAGCCGGCAGCGGAGGCATTCGTGCCATTGACCGCGGGTGGCCTGAGCACGGGGCGGAAGGAAGGCTCCCTCAACCGTCTCCACCTGGCGGCTCACCACCGCTATTAGAAGCCCTGTCCTGCTAACGCTCGACGGGGCTTCGTTCTTTCTACGCTGACCATGGCGAGGCAGAAGCTCGCAACCCTGAAGCGGCCCATTGCCCTGTTATCAGCAAGCCGCGTCCAGACCATGGAGGCAGGATCGTGGCGCGCCAGTGGGCAGACGTCCTCGCAGCGGGGGTATGACTACCGGTGGCAGAAGGCACGAGAGGCATTCCTACGGGACAACCCCGTGTGTGTCTATTGCGAGCGGGAAGGGTACGTGACGGTGGCTACTGTGGTTGACCACATCGTGCCGCACCGTGGGGACAGAGATGTGTTCTGGGACAGGGCCAATTGGCAGTCCCTGTGCGCATCGCACCACAGCGGTGCCAAACAGCGGGAGGAACAGCGTTGAAGCCGGCCGCTGTATTCGATGTTGCCTCCGACATATGGCATCCTTCTAGCTTTTTGGGGTCTAAGAGATGCGTAGAGTCGCCAGCCAGTTCTCCCACAACGGTAAGGATTACGATGTCGTAGTCGTACCAAACCAGTCGCACGGCGCAGATGTCGCCGTATTTCTGCGTGGAACAAATCAACGAGCAAACGGGGTTACTTACACTGTGACCCATGAGAACGCTACGGACTTTGAGACCGTCCTCGGCAGTTCGGCGGTAGATGCGCTTGTAAGTACGGCGCAGTCCGACATCAAGCTCGGCGTGTACTAGATCGAAAATGGCCCATAGACGGGCCGTTTTTTGTGGCGGGGGGGGTGAAAACATAGGGCCACCATAGGCTCTAGACCACTCGCCCTCCCACGCGCGGAAAATTTCCCTCATTCAAAAGGAATTCAAATGGCAGGCAAGCCCGGACGAAGCGGCGGTGCCCGTCCGGGAGCCGGCCGTCCGCCGAAGGAGCCGGACATCCTGGCTATCGCGGCAACCTATGACGACCCGCTGAAGTTTCTCAAGGCAGTCATGAACGACGTGTCGACCGACGCCAAGATGCGTGTCGATGCGGCGAAGGCAATGTTGCCGTACACCCATCAGAAGCTTGGCGAGGGCGGCAAGAAGGATCAGCGGCAGGAGGCGGCCAAACAAGTTGCCAGCCGGTTCGCCGCGGCGGCGCCTCCTAAGCTGGTGGCCGCAGGCGGGAAGAAGGTTTAGCCATGGAATGGTCGACCGCCTGCGCGGATTGGGAGCGCAGGTTGGTGGCGCGGGAGTCCATCATCCCCGCGCCGATCTACCGGGAACAGGCCGAACAGGCGCTTGCCATCTTCAAGCAGCTCCGCGTGGTCGACTTGCCTGGCAAGCCGACCTTCGGGGAATGCAGCGAACAATGGGTATTCGACTTCGTGTCCGCCATATTCGGTGGCTACGACGCCGAGAGCGGCAAGCAACTGATCCGCGAATACGGTCTGCTCATCAGCAAGAAGAACACGAAATCCACGATCGCGGCCGGAATCATGCTGACCGCTCTGATCCTGTGCTGGCGAGAGGAAGAGGAACACCTGATCCTAGCGCCGACCAAGGAGGTAGCGGATAACAGCTTCAAGCCTGCCGCAGCAATGGTCCGGGAGGACGACGAGCTAAAGGCCCTGTTCCACATCCAGGACCACGTCCGCACCATCACGCACCGGCTGAATCGGAACAGCCTCAAGGTTGTCGCGGCAGACACTGACACGGTGTCTGGCAAGAAGTCTGGGAAGGTCCTTGTCGACGAACTTTGGCTGTTTGGCAAGCGATCCAATGCCGAATCCATGTTTATGGAAGCGCTGGGCGGCCAGGTGTCTCGTGATGAGGGCTGGGTGATTTACCTGACCACGCAGAGCGATGACCCGCCTGCCGGGGTGTTCAAGGAGCGCCTGGACTACTGGCGCGCCGTCCGAGACGGTCGGATAGATGACTGCAAGACGCTGGGGATTCTCTACGAGTTCCCGGAAGCCATGCTCAAGAGCAAGGCGTACACGGACCCCGCCAACTTCTACGTCACGAACCCGAACATCGGACGTTCAGTGAGCGCGGAATGGCTCGAGGACCAACTGCGGAAGAACCAGTCCAAGACGGACGGAACGCTGCAGCAGTTCCTTGCCAAACATCTGAATGTCGAGATCGGTCTGAACCTTCGGTCGGACCGGTGGGCCGGTGCGGACTTCTGGGAAGCCGCGGCGGATACCTCCATCACGCTGGACTCCCTACTTGCACGGTCAGAGGTCGCGGTCGTCGGTATCGACGGCGGTGGACTGGACGACTTGCTGGGCTTGGCCGTGTTGGGCCGCGAGCGGGGAACCGGCAAATGGCTGCTTTGGTGCCATGCCTGGGCTCACAAGATCGTCTTCGATAGGCGCAAGGAGATCGCACCCCGCCTACTGGACTTCGAGAAGGAAGGCGATCTGACCATCATGGAGCAGCCTGGGGAAGACGTCACCGCGGTGGCCGACGTCATCTGCAGGGTACGGGATTCGGGCCTCCTCCCCAAGGAAAAGGGAATCGGGGTCGATGCGGCTGGTATCGGAGACATCGTCGACGAACTGATCACCGAAGAGCGCGGTATCACCATGGAACAGATCATCGCGATCTCGCAGGGCTACCGACTGAACGGCGCGATTAAGACCACGGAACGGAAGGTTGCAGGCCGCGATCTGTTGCACGGCGGTCGCCCCCTGATGGCGTGGTGCATCAGTAATGCCCGCGTTGAGGACAAAGGCAACGCGATCCTGATCACCAAGGCAGCGTCAGGCAAAGCAAAGATCGACCCGCTTATGGCGGCTCTGTGTGCCGTCTCGCTGATGGCACTGAACCCGGCTGCACAAGGCAGTATCGATCAGTACCTCACTGGCGGATTCTTTGGACTCATAGGCTAAAAATGGCGTTTCGCTGGTACAACCCCCTGACCTGGCGCATGTTCGGGTACACCGATCCCGCCACGGGGAACTATGTCGAAGTCGACATGGCTATCGGCGGGAAACGCACGCAAGCCGGGGTAAGGATCACGGCTGAGAACGCACCGACGATCCCTATCGTCTGGGCTTGCCTGAAGATTCTCAGCGAGTCCGTTGCTGGTCTGCCGTTGAAGCTCTACGAGGGCACCGGCCGAGACAAAGCGCCGTCCAAGAACGCAAGATTCACGCGCCTGCTGCGCAAGCCGAATCCCTTCATGACGCGCCTGAACTTTTTGAAGGCCGCAGTGATGAACATGGCGTTGCGTGGCAACGGCTACGCGCTGATCGAGCGCAACGGAAGCGGCGACCCTATTGGCCTTGTACCCGTCGCGACGGATTGCGTGGATGTCGAGACGGAAGAGGATCTGCTCTACTGGGTCACGCTCGGAAACGATCGCTTTCCGGTCTCGCCCGAGAACATGCTGCACTTCAAGCTGTTTAGTTGCGACGGGATCATCGGCATGTCGCCCGTTGAATACCAAGCCGAGTCGATGGGACTGGCAAAGGCCGGCCAGGACTGGTCGGCGCGCTTCATGCGCAAGGGTGGCTTCACTGGCGGCTACGTGGTCTACAAGGAGTTCCTGACCGCCGCGCAGCAAGAGCAGATCATGGCGAAGTTTCCCGACATCCGGCAGGGCGACGTCGAGGACATTGGCAAGATGGCAGTCCTCCAAGGTGGGCCGAGCATCATCCCCGCCGGGCTGAGCCAGAAAGACAGTCAATTCATTGAGTCGCAGCAGTTCCAGGAAGAGGCCCTTGCCGGCATCTGGGGGGTCCCCCTTTGGCTGGCGAATCGGGCGGGGAAGACCTCCATCATGGGATCGAACCTGGAGCAGCAGAAGAGCGGATTCGTGACATTCGGCCTCAAGCCGTACATCGACGCAATCGAAGACGAGCTCAACGACAAGCTTTTCGGTGATGGACCGATGTACGTCGAGTTCATCGTGGAGGGGCTGCTGCGCGCGGACAGTGCGGGCCGCGCCGCCTATTACCAGGCCGCTCTAGGTGGCTCAAATGGCTCGGGCTGGATGGCGATCAATGAAGTAAGGGCAAAGGAAAACTTGGAGCTTCTTGACGGCGACGAGTACGACCGGGTGACACGATGGGAGATGCAGACCAATGCTCAGCAAGCTTGAAGTCCCGTTCGACATCAAGGCTGTCGACGATGCGGGCAATTTCGAGGGCTACGCCTCGGCATTCAACAACGTGGACCTTGGTGACGACATCATCCTTCCAGGCGCCTTTACCAAGGTTAAGACCACCCGAAAGGGCCAGCTCAAGCTGGCCCTTTTTCATGATCTGACCCGTTTGATCGGTGCGGCTGATTTTCGTCAAGACGACCACGGCTTGTTCGTAAAGGGCCGCGTCAATCTGAAGGTGTCCTACGCGGTCGACGCATACGAGCTGATGAAGGACGGCACGCTGGACAGCATGTCCATCGGATTTAACACCATCACCGCGGCGTATGAAGAGCGCGGCGGCCGGACTGTTCGGGTCATCAAAGAGGCTGAGCTTTGGGAGGCGTCTGTCGTCCCCTTTGGCATGAACCCGGATGCGCAAGTCACGAGCGTCAAATCGGACATTCGTCTTTTCGAGGGCGCCCTGCGAGATCGCATGGGACTCTCGCAGAAGGAAGCGGCGGCAGTCGCTTCGCTCGGCTATCCCGCACTCCACCGAGACGGTGGTAGTGAGGCCACGGAGATCGTGGAGGAGCTGAAACAAATCTCTCAACTGTTCACCACGAAATTTGGAGCATCACTATGACCACCGATGTGAAAGAAATGCGCGAAGGTCTGGAGCGTCAACTGAAAGACGGCTTTGCCGGCCTGCAGCAAAAATACGACGCAGTCGTCGAAAAGCTGGAAAAGGGCGAGGGCGTGACTGGCGAGATCAAGAGCCAGATCGCAAACCAACAGGGCGAGCTGCAAAAGGTCATCGACCAAGTCCAGAAGCTCGAGGAGAAGGGCGTCCGTCTGCGCACCCCCGGCGGCGAGAAGAAGGGCTTCGTCGACTTCGTCAAGAGCGACGACAACTACAAGGCTCTGATCGAAAAGAAGCAGATCGCAGCGGAGATCGAGATCACAAAGGGCGACATGGCGGCCATGTCCGAAACCAAGGTGACAAGCGCCGGCATCGTACCCCCGGTCTATGACCCGATCATCCAGGACAAGCCGCGCCAAGAGCTGCTGATCCGCGACCTGATCCCGACCACGCCCGTGACGGCCGGCAACAGCTTCAGCTATTTCGTCGAGCTTCTGCATACCATGGGCGCTGGCATGGTAGCGGAAGGTGCCGCCAAGCCGCAAAGCAACGTCACGTTCGAGGCAAAGACCGACACGATCAAGAAGATCGCCGTATGGATGCCCGTCACGGACGAAGCGCTGGACGACGTGCCGCAGCTCTACAGCTACATCCAGGAACTGCTGCGCTACGACCTCAAGCTGGCCGAGGAAGGCCAGATCCTGAAGGGATCGGGCACCGGCAACAACCTGAACGGCATCATGACCCAAGCGACGACCTTCGACGCTGCGCTGGCAAAAGCCGGTGACACGGCGATCGACACGATTCGCCGGGCGATCTACCAGGTCCGCAAGCAGTCGAAGCGGGCGGCCGATGCGGTCGTCATGTCCGAACTGGATTGGATGAACATTGAGCTCCAGAAGGACGGCGAGAACCGCTACTTGTTCGCGAACCTGCAGGGCCTGGTTACCCCGGTACTGTGGGGTCGTCCGGTTGTCGCGTCCGACAGCATGGACGAAGGCGACGGCACGAGCACCGGCGGTGAGTTCGTCGTCGGCTCGTTCGCGCAGGGCGCCCGGATCTATGACCGCATGGCCTTTACGGTCAAGGTCGGCATGATCAATGACGACTTCGTGAAGAACCAGCGCGTCATCCTGGTGGAAGAGCGCCTTGGCCTGGCAGTGCGCCGGCCCTACGCCTTCGTCAAGGGCACCTTCGCCGTGTAACCGGTGGGGAGGGGGCAACCCCTCCCGCTGAGGAGACTGACATGAACATCAGAATTGTGTGGGGGTTCCGCGATGACGCGGATTTACTCAAGTCTGGCAACGTGCAAGTCAAGGCGGGTCAGGTATTCAAGGACGTTGACCCTGAGTATGCGCATGCGCTGATCGGAAAGGGCCTGGCCGAAGAGCTCAAAGGCCGTCAGCCGGAAGCCGAAAAGGCCGAGCCCAAGGCCACGAAGCCGGCTGCGGCAAAAGAGACGAAGTAATGGACCTTGCACTGGTCAAGAAGCAACTGCGTCTGGACCCTGACTTCACGGACGATGACGACCTCATCCAAGGGTACGTCGATGCGGCGATTGCTCATGTTGAGCAGCATTGCGATCGGGTGATTGTCGATGCGGATCCTGTGACACCGGACGAGATGCTTCTGACCAAGGATGTGCAGCAGGCCATTCTGCTCCTGGTGGGCCATTGGTACACCAACCGCGAATCTGTAGTTATCGGCGCCACGTCAGCGCAGGTTGACCAAGGCGTCGAGCGGCTGCTGTGGTATCGGAAAAAGTTCTGACCATGTTGCAAGCGGGGAAGTTGAACCGTCGAGTTCTCATCCGACGTTGGCAAGATCAACCTGACACGGGGTTCGCCATCGAACAGGAGTTTGGCCCGGGTATTCCAGCTTGGGCAAGCATCGTCCCGGTCGGCGCGGCGATCTTCTACGGTGCCAAGCAGACCGGCGAAGGCGTGACGCACCGTGTGACGATTCGTCGGCGGCCGGGCCTGACAGAGACGGAAATCACCGGTGAGCATGTCGTCGATGCGGAAGGCTTGCGCTACCGCGTTCGCCGTGCGAGTGCCTGGCAGGGCGAGCGCGAAGCAGTCCTTCTCGACGTCGAACTGCTCGCGAAGATCGCATGAGCAACGACCTAAGCGTCCGGCTGTCCGGGCACACCCGCATCGACTTTGACCGCAAGCAGATCCGGAAGGCCCTGCGTGTCGAGGGCCGCGGCGTCCAGAAGGAGGCCCGCCGGCTGGTGGCTCGCCGTGCCATTTCGGCACCAGGCGAATTTCCCGGCCGAGATACGGGCGCGCTCTCTCGAAGCATCAAATCCAAGCTGAGTCGGCCCGGGTTCCTGGTGCGTATTGCACCGCAAAAGACCCCCGAGATGGGACAAGACTTCTATCCCGCCTTCCTCCAGTACGGTGTCCGCCCGAATCCGAACGGAAAGGGGGGTGGCCCGAGCGGGTGGCGGATTGAGCCGCGAGCGAATTATATGGTCGAGGCACTGAACCGTCGCCGGCCTGTGGCAGAGGTGGCGTTGAGGGCGGCGCTGCAAAACGCGCTGATTCCGCGATGAACCTGAACGCCGTCATTACGCAGTTGCGCCAACGCGCGGGAATCTTCCAGAACCGGGTAGCAGGCGCCGCCAAGTTCCAGGTGCTGCCAGAAGGTGCAAACCTGCTCGTCCCCGCCGCGTACGTGATTCCGCTGGACGAGAACCCTGATCCGAACAAAAGCACGAACGGCCATCGGCAGACGGTGGAAGACTCATTCGCTGTGGTGGTGGTCCTGAGCAACGCGGTTGACGAACGGGGCCAGGCGGCGGTTACGACCGTGCATGACATGCGGAAGATTCTGGTACGAGCACTGGTGGGCTGGCAGCCGGGCGATGACTACGACCAGATCGAGTACGACGGCGGCTCACTGCTCCACTTGGACCGGGCGCGGCTCTATTACCAGTTTGAGTTCAAGGCGGTGTACGACATCGGCTACGAAGACACGTTTAAGTCTGTCCGCGACGATGAGTTGCCCTATCTGGAAGGACTGGACGTAACCGTTGACGCCATCGACCCAGCGGACCCCAACCATCCGAAACAAGATCATCCCGACGATCCCAGCGCCTACCCGGGCGGATCGCCGGGCCCGGACGGGCGCGCTGAGTCCGGCCTGACGATCGACCTGCCGCAACCCTAAGGAGTTACCCATGCATGTGAAACCAGCCTCCGGCCGGGAAGTCCCGGATCCGGAGAAGGGCGGCTATTTGCCCGCGGAAGGCCGCGCGGTGGAACCGTCCCAATACTGGCTGCGCCGCCTTCGTGATGGCGACGTGGTCGAAGTGCAGCCCGGCATCGCCGATCTCGACGAACCTGCGCCCGCCAAGAAGGGAGCGAAACAATGACCGTACCATTCTCGAACATCCCGCAGAACGTCCGGGTGCCTCTGTTCTACGCGGAGGTCGACAACTCCCAGGCTGGCTACTTCTCGCAACAGAACCGGACCTTGCTGGTCGGCCAGAAGCTGGCTGCGGGCACGTCGCCGGCCGACACGCTGCAGCTGGTGGCCCGGACTGACCAAGCGAAAGAGCTGTTCGGCGTCGGCTCGATGCTGGCCCGCATGCACGAGCTCTACCGGCTCGGCGATCCCTTCGGCGAGGTGTGGTGCATCGCCATGGACGACCCCGGCGCAGGCGCCGCCGCGACTGGCTCGTTCGCCATCTCCGGCACGGCCACCAAGGCCGGCACCCTGAATGCGTACATCGGCGCTCAGCGCGTACAGATCGGCGTCGCCGCGGGCGACACCGCAGCCACCCTGGCGACTGCGCTCGCTGCTGCAGTCAATGCCAACGTCGAACTGCCCGTGACCGCGGCCGCGGCTACCGGTACGGTCACGCTGAGCGCCCGCCACAAGGGCGCGCTGGGCAATGACCTGCTGCTGCAGATGAACTACTACGGTGCCGCCGGTGGCGAGAGCACGCCGGCCGGCCTGACCGTAGCCGTGACCGCCATGTCGGGTGGCACGGCGGCGCCCAGCCTGACGGCCGCCGTCCCAGCGATGGGCGACGAAGAGTTCGACTTCATCGTGAACCCGTACAGCGACACCACCACGCTGGACCTGTGGCGCACCACGATGAACGATGTGAGCGGTCGGTGGGCATGGAACCGCCAGATCTACGGCCACGTCTACAGCGCCCAGCGTGGTACGTTCTCGGGCCTCCAGGCGGCTGGCGTCCTGCGCAACGATCAGCACGTCACCCTGGCCGGCTTTGAAACGCTGGTGCCCAACCCGGTCTGGGAGTACGCGGCAGCCTATGGCGCCCGGAATGCGGTGTTCATCAACGCCGATCCGGCCCGGCCGACGCAGACCGGAGAACTGGTTGGCATTCTGCCGGCGCCGGCAGGCAACCGCTTCGTCCAGGCCGAGCGACAGACCCTGCTGTCGTCCGGGATTGCGACCAGTTTCGTCTCCGGCGGCGTGGTGCGCATCGAGCGGGCGATCACGACCTACCAGAAGAATCTGTGGGGCCAGCCTGACCCGTCCTACCTGGACAGCGAGACGATGCACCAACTGGCCGCGATCCTGCGCCGGCTGCGCAACGCGATCACGACCAAGTACCCGCGTCACAAGCTGGCCGACGACGGCACCCAGTTCGGCGCCGGGGCCGCCATCGTGACGCCGAGCGTGATCCGCGGCGAGCTCCTGGCCCAGTACGCGGCCATGGAGGACGAGGGTCTGGTCGAGAACTCCCGGGCATTCGCCGCCAACCTGATCGTCGAGCGTGATGCCAACGACCCGAACCGCCTCAACGTCCTGCTGCCGCCCGATCTGGTGAATCAGCTTCGCGTCTTCGCAGTCCTGGCGCAATTCCGTCTGCAATACTAAGGAGTCCAACATGGCAAAACGCATTGCCGGCGCCTGCTTCGTCAAGACGGACGGCGACCAGCTCGAAATCAAGGGCGGCGTGGAAATCTCCGCCGCCGATGTCACGCGGGAAACCGTGATGAGCACGAAGGGTGTCGCGGGCTTCAAGGAGATGCCTCGCGCCCCGTCGCTGAAGGTCACGGCACTCTTTACCAATGACTTCCCGCTGGAGACCCTGCGCGAAGGCTCGGACATGACCATCACCGCCGAGCTTGCCAACGGCAAGGTATTCACGCTGTCCGGCGCCTACTTGATCGGTGAACCGACTATCAAGGGCGAGGAAGGCGAAATCGACCTCGAATTCGAGGGCTCCAAGGGGATCTGGCAATGAGCGTGACTGTCACCCTGAGCAAGGCCATCACCGCGCACGGCGAAGAACGTCGCGAGATCGAACTGCGCGAGCCGAGCGGCGAGGATCTGATGGAGATCGGCTATCCGTACATCGTGGTCCAGAGTGACACCGGCGGCCAGGGCGTCGAACTTCGCCCCAAGGTGGTCGCCCGCTACGTTTCCAAGCTGGCCCAGATCCCCATGTCGTCCGTCAAGCAGATTGGCCTGGCCGACCTGCAGAAGCTGCAGGGAATCGTCATGGGTTTTTTCGGTCAGGAGGAAGCGGCGACGACGATCTCGACCGAGAGCGATTCGTAGAGCGCGTATTCGACGTTGCCTACTTCTGGAAGTTGGACCCCGCCGCGGCACTGGCCTTGCCCATGTCGCGGCTGGATTTGTATGAATCCCAAGCGCTGCGAATCGCAGAGAACATGAGGAACGAAGATGGCGGATAGCTTCATGCTCAAGGCCATTCTCAGCGCGGTGGACAAGATCTCTCCGACGCTGAAGACGGTCCGGGGCGGCATCAACGCCACGCACAAGAGCTTTCGGGACTTGGGCAGCGCAAGCCGAGGACTGGTTGGCAGCTTCGGCCTCCCCACCGCTATCAGCTTCGGTGCCATAGGGTGGGGCGCGCTGAATGCCGCCCGCTCGGCGATGCAGTATTCCGCATCGGTACAGGACGCGGTCGACGTGACCGGCGTCCAGGCCGAGCAACTGCAGCGGCTGCAGGGCGCATTCCGCCTCGGTGGTCTGGAGGCGGAGGCAGCGAACGACGCCATCGTGAAGTTCAACAAGGGCATCGCTGACGCCGCGGCAGGGAAGGACAAGGGATTCGCCGAACTCATGACCCGCTTGCGCATCCCGTTGCGCAACGCCAAGGGCGAGATCCGTTCCATCACCGAGATTCTGCCGGAGTTCGCGGCAGGGCTTGAAGCGAACGAGAACCACGCCCTACGCACCCGGATGGCGATGGAAGCGTTCGGGAAGACAGGCGCCAAGCTACTCCCCACGCTCACCGGCGGCAAGGACGCGCTGATCGAGATGCTGAGCGCCCAGCAGACGATGGGCAAGGTGCTCTCCGCGGATTCCGTCGAACGGCTGGACAAGCTGGACGAGACCTTGGGCGAGATCGGCGCCCAGTACCGGACACAGACGGCCGAGATGTTCGCCTTCGCTGCGCCCGCCATCATGCCTGCGCTGAAGGCGTTGGAAAGTTGGATCGCAGCGAATCAGGTGCTGCTGCAGCAGAAGGTCGGCGGGTACATCACCCGCCTCGCTACTGCGTTTCAAGGCTGGGTGGATTCGGGTGGGTTCGAGCGGCTCGGGAATGGGATTGTGCGCGTCGTAGATGGGATCTCCGACTTCGTCGATGCCATGGGCGGCATGCGCAACGTCCTCATCGGCATCGGGGCTTTGATCCTTGCCGGGCCGCTTTCCTCCGCGGTGCAGCTCGTGATGGTCTTCGCGCGCATGGCGACCTACGTAGCGCCGCTGCTCATTGGAGCGCTGTCGATGGTCGGGACGGCAATCATCGCGGTGGGCCGGGCGATGCTGGCTAATCCGATCCTTGCGATCGTGGCGGCCATCGCTACGGCTGCATACCTGATCTATGACAACTGGGGTGGCATCAGCACCTGGTTCTCCGCGCTATGGGCATCCGTGAGGTCGAACCTTGTCGCGGCTTGGTCCGCAATCAGCGCGTGGCTCGCAGAGCTGTGGAATTCGGTGTCCGCTACCCTCACTGGATTCCTAGGCTTCGTGGCTGATGCGCTTATGAGCTTCCACCCGCTGGGCATCATCGTGCGGAACTGGGAACCGATCGTTACATGGTTCTCGTCGCTGTGGGATCGCGTCAAGGGGTTCATCGAGCCGATCATGAACGGTGCCCGGGCTGTCGGCGGCTTCGTTGGCAAGGTATTCGGCTCCGGCGACTCGACGCCTGTGGCGCAGGGGGCTAGCGCGTTGGCGCGCCAGCCCGCGTCACCAAATCCTGCAGCGGCGTCTATGGGTAGCCCGCTGGCTAACCGGGGAGCCTTGACGGGGCCTCAGCAGCCGGCGCGCTTGAATGGCGAACTGCGCGTGCGGTTCGAGGGCGCGCCTGAAGGCATGCGCGTGGATCCGGGCCGGACGAACCAACCGGGCCTCGCCGTGAATCCCGATGTCGGCTATCGCAGCGCACTGAGCTTCTAACATGGCCTGGAAAGAGAAGATGCAGGCGGCCTCGTTCCGCGGGGTCGCCTTTGAGGTCGAGGCCGACGACGGCGCGTTTGGTCGTCGTGTTCAGGTGCATGAGTACCCCCAGCGTGACAAGCCGTATGCGGAGGACCTTGGCCGGGCAGCCAGGGAGTTCTCTATCACCGGCTTTCTGCTAGGTGACGACTACATCGAGCAGCGCGACCGGCTGCTAGAGGCCCTCGAGAAGGCCGGCCCGGGGACTCTGGTGCATCCCTGGTATGGCGAGATGACCGTCTCGCTGAAGGAACCTGCCCGCGTAACGCACAGCATGTCGCACGGCGGGATGTGCACCGTGCAGATGTCCTTCGTCGAGTCCGGAGAACTGGCTTTCCCCTCCGCGATGGAGTCGCTGGGGGCTAAGACGCTTCTGTCGGCGGACACGCTGCAGGAGGTTGCGACGACTGACTTCATGAGCAAATTTAGTCTCGATGGCGTGGCGTCATTCGTGTCTCTGGACGCGCTCTCCATGCTGAACGAGGGTTTTGACCTGGTCGAGAACGGCGCGGGCAACCTGACGAATCTGCTGGCGAACCCCCTTGGTTTCCTGAAGGCGCAAGCACTATCGCTCCTGCCCGATACCGCGGGCTTGGCCTCCGCCGTCTTTGGGATGTTCGCCCGCGGTGAATCGATCTTCGAGAGCATCGCCGGGGTGATCGGCGGTGGCGGCGCCGCTGCGCGAAATAGGGTGTCGGTTCAGGCGTTGACGGCCCTTGCCCGCACTTTCCAGCAGCGTGCCAACACGGCCGCCGCTGGCGGGACGGTCGAGAATCCGACAGCAAGCACCAGCCCCAGTCGCCAGCGTATCAACGCCAACGCCGCGGCGCTGAACGAATTGTTTGCGCGGGCGACCCTCGTACAGGCTGCCGGGATGACGGCGGCTATGCCGCTTCCGGTCTACGACGACGCTGTCCAGGTGCGAGACGATCTTGTCGCGACGCTCGATGAGGCCAGCCTGACCGCGTCGGATCCCGTCTATCGCGAAATGCAGGTGCTGCGCGGCAACGTGCATCGCGACGTCACGATGCGCGTTGCCGGAAGCGCCAGGCTGACCACTGTAACGCCGGTGGCCGTGACACCAGCGTTGGCGCTTGCCTACGACCGGTTCGAAGACGTGTCGCGCGAGGCGGAAATCGTGGAGCTGAACAGAGTTCGCCGGCCGGGCTTCCTCGCCCCCCGTCCTCTGAAGGTGCTGTCGGCATGACGGAGAACATCAACGCGGTCAAGCTGCGGGTCAACGGCACGGACTACGGCGGGTGGAAAGAGGTCGAGATCACGGCTGGCATCGAGCGGCAGGTCCGAGACTTCACCCTAGCGGTGACCGACCGTTGGCCGGGGCAGACGGACGTTCCACGGCGCATCCGGCCCGGGGATGTGTGCGAGGTCTTCATCGGATCAGACCGGGTTCTTACCGGCTACGTGGACGCGACCCCGATCCGCTACGACGGTCGGCAGGTGTCCGTGGGCGTGAAGGGCCGCAGCAAGACGCAGGATCTCGTCGACTGCGCGGCTATGCACAAGCCAGGAAGCTGGAGCGGCGCGACGGTCGAGCGAATCGCTCGGGATCTGGCGTCGACCTACGGCATCAAGGTAACGAGCGAAGTCGAGCCCGGAAAGCCGCTGTCCCACGTCATTGAGCAGGGCGAGACGGTATTCGAATCCATTGACCGCCTGCTGCGCCTGCGCCAGCTGCTCGCGACCGACGACGCGGAAGGGCGGCTAGTCTTTATCCATGTGGGCTCGGCTGGCTCGGCCGCGACGGCGTTGCGCCACGGCGAGAACATTTTGGGTGCCGATGCGTCTCTGGACTACAAGGAGGTATTCAGTGAATACATCTGCAAGGGCCAGCGCGCGGGCAATGATGAAGACTTTGGCGCCGCGGTAGCCGAAGAAAGCGCGGTAATCACGGACGCGACAGTGCGCCGACGCAGGGTAATGCTGATCAAGGCCAGCGGACAGGCCGATGGCGGGACTGCGGCCGATCGGGTGAAGTACGAGCGCGCAAACCGCCGTGCCAAGGCAATCGCCACGACCTACACCGTCCAAGGGTGGCGGCAGGCTGACGGCTCGCTTTGGCGGCACAACCAACTGGTACGGGTGACCGACCCGGTAATCGGCTTCGATGATCAGTTCGTGATCGCCCAGATCACTTACCGCCTGAGCGATCAGGGCATGGTTTCCCTGCTCCAGGTTGGGCCGCCCGACGGGTACGTCAACAACCCGGCCAAGGGTGCCGCAAAAAAGGATGCCAAGGACAAGAAGGTTGCAGAGTGGGGCGACGTGCGACCGGCCGACAGCCGAGCACCCAAGGTCAACAACAGCGCGCCGAAGACAAAGGGCGGCGGCTGGAGTGAAGTGAAGGGGGCTCGCTGATGGACGACAGGACGTTCTCGCGTCTGGCCAGGCCGCTGATGCAGCGCCTGCAGAACATGGTCGTGCGCGGCACGGTCGTTCTCGCCAACGCCGCGGCAAAGATGCAAGGGCTTCAGGTCCAGCTTCTGGCGGACGACGTTCCAGGCACGCTTGAACACTTCGAGCCCTACGGATTTACCAGTTGCCCGAAGAAGGGCGCTGAGGTCGTGACCCTGTTCCTCGACGGTGACCGCTCTCACGGCATCGTGATCGTGTGCGCAGACCGGCGCTACCGGATGACCGGGCTCGAGGAGGGTGAGGTCGCCATTCACGACGACAAGTCGCAAGCGGTGGTTCTGAAGGCGGACGGCATTCACGTCTATTCGGAACACACGCGACTCCATGGCGATATGACCGTGGAGGGCCGGCTCACCGCGATGGACGGCATCTCGACACCAGCGGGCGGGCTAACGGTAGACGGCGACATCACCGTCACCGGCGACGCCAACATCGGCGGCAAGTCCTTCCTCGGCCACCGCCACGGTGGTGGGCCCATACCCGATTAACAGGAGCACGAATGCCGGGCTACGCCGACGACATGTCGATCACGATCGACGGTGTCGAATCTTCTTTGCTGGCGGTCACCAACCCGCTGGTGCGCGCCGTGATCATGGCGCTTTTCACCTGGCGCCGTGCAGAGGCGGATGACCCGATAGAGGGTGAGCGATGGGGCTGGTGGGGCGACAACGTTGCCGAGCAGGAAGGCGATCGCATTGGTTCCCGCCTGTGGCTGTTGTCCCGCGAGAAGCTGACGAACGCCACAGTGCAGCGCGCCATCGAGTACGGCCGTGAGGCCCTGGCGCACCTGGTTGAGGACGGCGTAGCGACTCGCGTCACAGTTGAGGCGGAGCGCCAAGGGCTCGACGTGCTCGCGATGCGCGTCGTGATTGATCGCCAAGACGGGCCGCAGCTTGATCTGCGTTTCGCAAATGTCTGGAGCCAATTGAATGTTTAGCCGACCGACGCTGACGGAGCTGGTATCGCGCACTCGCGCTGACATGCTGGCCCGGCTCACGCCTGACGAACTACTGCGCCGGTCCGATTCCGAGGTGATCGCGCGGGTTCTGGCCGGCACCTCGCACGAATTGCATGGATACCTGGATTGGATTGCCAACCAGATCATCTACGACACCGCGGATGACGAGATCCTTGTCCGGTGGGCGTCCATCTGGGGTATCGAGCCGAAGCCCGCAGAGTTCGCTGCGGGTGCCTGGTCGACGAGCGGCATTGCGGGCACCATTGTCCCGGCTGAGGCCGTGCTCCGCAGAGCGGACGGTGTCGAGTACCGGGTGGTTGCGGACACCGCAATCGGTGGCGGTGTGACTGTTATCCCGGTGCAAGCCGTCGAGGCTGGCGCTGCGGGCAACGCACTGCCCGGAACGCCGCTGTCGCTTCTGTCCCCAATAGCCGGCGCCCAGTCTGTCGGTGTCGTTGACGTTGCTGGGATGACGAATGGCTCCGACGTCGAGCAAGTCGACGAACTTCGCGCCCGGTTCTTGGAGCGCATCCGCAAGCCTGCCAGCGGCGGCGCGGCATCCGATTACATCGCGTGGGCGCTGGAGGTCCCGGGCGTCACGCGTGCGTGGGTCTATCCGTTGGAAATGGGGGCAGGAACCGTGACCGTCCGGTTCGTGCGCGACAACGATGCGTCGATGATCCCGGACGCTGCCGAGGTGGCGGCAGTCCAAGCCCACATCGACACGGTGCGGCCCGTCACGGCAGAGCTGTACGTCGTGGCCCCGATAGCGGCGCCCATCAACTTCCAGATTCAGCTCACGCCGCCCACGTTGGCAGTAAAGGCTTCGGTAGAAGCGGAACTGCGAGACCTCCTTCTCAGGGAAGCGGCCCCCGGCAAGACGATTCTCATCAGCCATATCCGTGAGGCGATCAGTATCGCGGCCGGCGAGGATGACCACGTGTTGGTATCTCCCGCAGCCAACGTCACGAATTCGACAGGCCAGATGTCGACCTTCGGGAGCATCACATGGCTCTGACGGAGGCCGATTATCTCGATCACCTGCTCGGGCTCCTGCCTCGTGGCCCGGCTTGGCCGCGCGGGAGGGACGCGATCACGGTCAAGCAGATGGACGCGGTCGGTACGGAACTGGCGCGCATCGATGCAAGGGTAGACGACCTGCTGGATGAGGCGGACCCGCGCACGACCACGCAGCTGCTGGGGCAGTGGGAGGCGCTGTTTGGCTTGCCGGATCCGTGCCTGACGCCGGCTACATCCATTGCGGACCGTCGAGGCCGGCTGCTGCAGCGCATTGTGTTCCAGGGCGGACAGTCGATGGCGTTCTTCACTGGGCTGCTGAATGCCATGGGCTATGCCGGCGTGACAGTGACGGAGTTCCGACCTTTCCGCGCCAACAGCAAGTGCAATTCAGCGCTAAACCAAGGCGGCTGGCGGAACGCCTGGCGCGTCAATGTTCCGGCCGAGGCGGACGTCCGCCGGATGAAGGCGAACAGCCGCTGTAACGAACCACTCGCCTCATGGGGCGACCCGGGCCTCTACTGCCTGCTGGCGCAATACAAGCCGGCTCACACGATTCTATTCATTGGATACGGAGATACCTGATGCGACGCATTTCAACTGCAACCCGAGTAATCGACAAGTTCGGGGCAGGCAAGGACGGCTTTACCAATGGGGATGCCGTCTCTGGCATTCCGGCGACGGATCTGGAGGATGTCTGGTTCGACCACGTCCAGGAGGAACTGGCAAACGTCGTGGAGGCCACTGGAGGCGTCGTCAATGGTTCTTCGCGCGATCAGGTACTGCAGGCCATCCAGAAGCTCGTCCGGGGAGCCGTCGCTTTGCCAAGCGTTCGTGGCCTGCTTGGAAGCAACAACACCGCGACGCCGAATTCCAAGTACGACATTTCGGCACAGGGGGTGGTGCTGCGGGCTCCGGCAAGCGGCAACTTGGCGAGCGTTTATTCGGCAGCGACGTTGACCTGCGACGTTGCGGTCGCGGGGCCCGCAGCGAACGGCCGTGACCAAGTGGGAGTATTTCCACCCTCGACGTGGCTACACCTGTACTACATCTGGAACGGTACTGCACTGGCGACCATCGCAAGCACCGTCGCACCACCGACCGGTCCGACGTTGCCGAGCGGATACACCCACTGGGCATACATCGGCGCGCTGTACTTCAACGCCGGTTCGCAGCTGGTGAAAACGCGTTATCGTGGCGCATGCGCACATTACTACGTAAGCACGGGCATTGTTTCGAGCGGATCCGCTACGACCGAGACGCCCGTATCACTTGCTACGAGCGTACCGCCGAATGCGCTTACTGTGTTAGTTGGTGCGGGGGGGCAAATGAATACGAACGGAAGCGGTAGTGCGCAGACCTTCCTCGCCGTGCGGGTTGACTCGGGGTTGGACTCGTGGACGATTCCGATCTCCACTCCTCTGGCAAACGCCACCGGCCTTAGTGGCGGCACATGGGAAGTTCCCAACGTCGGCCAGAACCTCTTCTATTTGTGGTTCTCTGAGACCAATTCCGCAAACATTTCACTTCGGGCCGCGAGTATCGGCGTCTTTGGCTACACCGTTCCAAATGGAGGGTGCTAAATGCGCTCATTCCGAAACCCTGAAACCAACGTACTGAAGGCGTTTGGCTATATGGAAGCAAACGATCCTGGTGATATCAGCCAAGAAGAGAACGAAGACTTTTCCCTTCAGCCGGGGGCATGGCAGTGGACCGGAGCGGAGTGGGAGCCCTGCGAGCGCGCGGGGCCTCATCTCGTCGTGTGGCCGTGGGACAGGTGGTAGTCTCTATCGTATCCTCAGGCGAGTGACGATTCCCCGCAGTGGCTTCGTGATACGCCATGACGTGCTTGTTCGCATGGCTTCGAGCGCGCGGTGCGCATCTTGGTTTTCGCGGCGCAGCTTAGCGTTTCCGGACTCTAGTCTTTGTACCAATTCGCGCATAGCATCTAAGTCGGCATTGAGCTTATGGATGGTGTCGATCGGATCAGTGAACGCTGCGTCGATCCGCGCAGAAGCCTCCGCAAGAGGCAGATAGCTGCGGATCCAGAAGTCGCGGATTTCTGTGAGTTGCGCATCAAGGGCGGAGAGCCGGTCAATCGCCGACTGCCATTCCCTAGGGTCCAGCGAGTCTCGGACAGCTGCGGCATAGAGGCATTGCGACAGATCGGGTAGCGGGTGATCGTCGGACCGGCTCGGCTCCACTTCAAAGCTCCGGCGTCGGTAGAACTCGGCTTCATGGTGACGCTGCTGTACGGCAACACGGCTGGCGTAGTAGTGGCGCTTCATCCTTGCGAACTGGTCAGCGCCCACTTTCTCTATGATTGCTGCTCGTCGGGCCTCGTAATCGTTCGGCTTTGCAGCGATAACCATGGTGCCGGCACCAAGCGAGCGATTCGTGTACTCGGATGATGCATCGAACCATGTGCGGGCCGTGTTGAGGTCGCGCAACGCGGCTAGCAAGCGAGATACCGGCATGCCAAGAAGCTCATGGCGGTGGGCCAGCGGAAGCCCATCAATCAGCCGTTGGATGCTGACCTCGATGTTCAATGAGGGGCGGTCTTTGAAGGGTACTCGTGATTCGAGCAATTCGAAGTCATCGACGAGAAGCGTTTCCACCGCCTGTGGCGTCATGTTCAGGTAGTGGCCAGGGAAGCCGTGATAGCTCTGCATGAACGCCGTGTCGATGAGCATTGCGCCGCCAGGCTTCAGTATGCGGCGGACCTCCGCTATCGCCGCCATCGGGTCGTAGAGGTGCTCGAACACCGCATCGGATTCAACCCATGCCAGAGAGTTGTCCGCGAACGGGAGAGCTTCAGCCTCTGCAACGAGGTCAGCGTTCGGCGTCGGAAGGATGTCTACGGACAGTACATGAGCGTCGCGGCAAGGAACGTTGCCCGAGCCGAGGTGCAGCTTGAACCCGTCGATGCGGCGTGACTCCATGTGCGGTAGAAACTGCGTGAAGTTCTGCGACACGATGTCGACCGGCGGGGGAGTGGTGTGCAACGCCTGAATGTTCCGCACCAGGATGGGCTTCCCGTTCACGATGGGGTAGCGCTCCCCGGCTTCGGATACGAGTTCTGCGCCCTCGTGGAAAAGCCGAGTGCCGGTTCTGGGACAACGCAGGATGGGCAAAGCTGCTTCGATCTTCTTATTCATTCTTGACCTTTGGGCTATCGCGCTCCGAGGCACCATTCTACTTTGCAATCCCTAGGCCACTTTTTTTTTGCAGTGGCCGATCGTATGCCCGCCTCGTGCGGGCTTCTGTTTCTGGAGGCCCATGCCAATCACGCATCCCGATCTACTGCCCGGCGGCAAAAACATGGCGGCGTTTCTCGACATGTTGGCGTTCAGCGAAGGGACGGACAACGGTCTGCAACGGACCAAAGATCAAGGCTATGACGTGTTGGTAGGCGGCGGCCTCTTTGATGGCTATGCAGACCATCCCCGCAAGCTGGTGCGCCTGCCTCGCCTTGGAATCAGCTCGACGGCGGCGGGCCGCTATCAACTGCTGTCGCGCTACTACGACGCCTATAAGAAGCAGCTCCGCCTGCCGGATTTCTCGCCGGCAAGTCAGGACGCGATCGCGGTACAGCAGATCAAAGAGCGGCGCGCAATCCCAGACATCGAGGCGGGTCGCATCAGTGAGGCGGTCAGGAAGTGCAAGAACATCTGGGCCAGCCTACCTGGCGCCGGATACGGCCAACATGAACAAGCGCTAGACCTGCTGCTGGCCGTGTATCTGGCTAAAGGCGGCGAGAGCGTCGAGACGTAAGGCCACATGGGAAAGGGGGTTGTTTTGGACGAGCTCGGGAGCAGTGTGCCGGGGGGCACTGGCGGCGCCATTGGCCTGATCGTGTCGGCGATCGGAGGGGCAATTTGGTTCGTCCGGAAGGTATGGCGCAACGATCGTGTCGAAGGCGCACAAAGCCAGGCTGAAATCGACATCATCGCGAGGCTCGAGGGTCAGCTAGACAAGGCCAATGCGCGCGCAGATCTCGCTGAGCAGCGCGCCGACATGGCATACAAGGAGCGCAACGACCTGCTGCGCGAGATCGGCGACCTCAAGCGGACGGTGGCCGAACTGACGACCGAGATCCGATTCTTGAAGGAGAGGCTTGATGTCAAAGGTTCGTGAATGGGTGGAGCGGAATCGGGCGGCATTCCTCCGCGCCGCTCATCTCTGTGAGGCGGTGTCCCTTGTGCTGCTGATTGCGGTGGGCGGTGGCGTGGCCGGTTACAGCATTGCACTGTGGCAGGCTCGTGAAGCCATGATTGAGCAGCGCGCCGACCACCTGGCGGAGATAGAGCGCATGCAGGAAACCTACGGCATCACGCTGCGCGCCCTCGTGCCGAAGATCAATGACATTGCGCAGACCGCATCGGAGGCGGCGGGCGCTGCCGCCGAGGCCGCCGTGACTTCGGCGGAAGTGGCCCAGACTGCCAAGCGCGTCGCTCAGGGTAAGGCGAGCGGACCGACCCCATTGACGGAGGCGGAGCGGGCCAAGGCAAACAGTGCCATCGAGGCTGCGAATCGGAAGCTGAGGGAGGGCGTGCGGTGAAGATGATAATGCTGGCAATGCTTCTGGCCGGATGCGCCGCCCCTCCCAGCCCAACTATCCAGCATATGGCCGTGCCGGCCGCACAGGCGGCGCCGTGCCCGCCACTGCCGATCCTCGAGCGGGGAGCCGGCCGGAAGGCGATGCTGGCTCACATCGACAAGACCGCCACGATGTACGCGGACTGCGCAACGAGGGAACGATGATCCAGACCACTGCAATCCGAGCTGCTGCTGCTGCAGTCCCTTGGCGCGCTGTCGCCGCCGTCGGCCTGGCGGTGCTGTCGTTCGGTATCGGATGGACGGTTAACGGTTGGCGCAAAGAGAGCCAGATCGACCGGCTCGTGGCTCAGCAGGCAGAGGAGCGCCGGGCACAGGCCGATGCGCAGCTGAAAGCCGTGGACGCGGCGCGCCTGGAAGAACAGCGCCGTACCGCGGCGCAGATGGAGATAGCGAATGCTGCAACGGAAGAACTGGAGGGCGCGCGCCGCGACGCCAGCGATGCTGGCGCTGCTGCTGAGCGGCTGCGCAGCCGAGTCGCCGAGCTGGTCGCCGCCAGCCGAGCCGGCCAGGATTCCGGCTCTGCCGGCGCAGGCCCGACAACCGACGATCCCATCGGAATGCTTGCCGACGTGCTCGAGCGCGCTGACCGTCGAGCGGGGCTATTGGCTCAATATGCTGACGCAGCCCGTATCGCCGGCCAGGCCTGTGAGCGTTCCTACGACTCCCTGAACGCAAGCTTGCAATAGGGGCGGGCTACGTCCGGGTGCCACGATTCGATGGTCCGCGGGCGATATACGCGATTCTCGCTCCTAGCCTATAAAGGAAAAATGAGATGAAGTAATCTTGAAACGCTGATAATAGCGCCCGGCAAATCCGCAACCATCGATACTGCGGCCGCAGTAAGGAATAACGCCGCCGCACGCCAATCGATACGATCTATCAAACTGCGCACTACGAATTGCTTTTCTTCTCGTTCGGAACACCACTCGGTTCCGTTAAAATACGTGAAACCGAACGCGAGTTGATACGTACCCGGTGAGCACCGCTCATGCAGTTTTAAAGAGAATGAGAGCGGAGCCTGCGGCGCGCGCGTCTCTGAAAAAATCACTAGGTCCCTAGTGGAATCGGAAAACGGGTCCGCAATGATACTGTCCTCCCTCACTACCGCAGCCTCGAAAAGAATAAGAACGTTGCCACCTCCTTGGGTCTCTTGATGGCCCTGCAATATGTGCAGGCGGTCCCCATCCCGCCGTTCACCGAATCCGGATTTATATGTGGACGCCTCATCCACGAACAGTCCCAGCGATGAATACACGGCTAACTTCGCACTGCTTATTGCGCCATAGCCGGTAATAAATATCTCGCCGTCGATTCTTGCTCCCGGATTGACTTTTGCGTTCTTTATAAGGATGATGGGTTGGTATGATCCGCTTGCGTCTGCGTTAGCGCCGCGCCTCAGTTTTTGTGCCATTTCTGTCGGGTTGTTGTGGGCTCACCTCGATACTAACTCGACGAACCTCTACGTTCTAGGCGCGCTTAAACCTCTCCGGCGGCACAGCCCCCGGCCGCTTCACCTTCACCCAGTCCGGCGACCTCTTGCCGCAGTTGTAGACGCTCCCCAGCCGCTTCCCCACGATCCCTTCCAGCCCGAGGGCCAAGGCATGCTGGTACAGCCCCTGGCCGTCGTCCACATCCTGCACGTAGAGCAGCACCGACGTGCAACAGTCCAGAACATCCTGCAAGGCGGCCTTCCGGTCCTCAACTGGCTGGTCGCGGATGTCTTCACCGTGCAATACCAGTAGGTCGAAGACGGAATAGACCACTGGATCCGAGCCGCCAGGTCGGCCCCGGCGCGCAGCCCGCTTGTGGAGCCGGTCAAAGTCGGGGCGGCCCATGTCGTCCAGCACGCAGATCTCCCCATCCAGAATGCAGCCCGGCGCCAAAGTCGCCATCGCTTCTGCGATCTCGGGAAACCATTTGGTTGCGACGTGGCCGTTGCGCGATCGCAATTGCGGGTCACCGGTGGCGGCGAGTAGCCGGTAGCCGTCGTACTTGATTTCGTACAGCCAGTCCCCGGTGGTCGGGATGGTCTTGCGCTCCGTAAGCAGCATGGGGGACAGATCGGCCAGGGTAGGGGCGGCCACAGCTACCCCTTGATGTTGCGCGGGTCGTTCCCGAAGCTGTTGCGCTCGCGGATCTTGCCGTCCCGGCCGTGGATGAGCAGTTCGACCTTGTACATCTGAGCGCGCTCCGTTCCTTCGGCGATCGCGTCTTCCTGCTTCTCAAAGTGTGCGAGGGGGCCTCCGCCGCCTTCGATCTCGACTGCCCAACCATTGTCCTTCGGTACTACGTGGACATTTCCAGCCATGGTTCTCTCCTTGTCGTTTCATTCTTTGTAGAGTGACGACGGCTCGAGCGGTATAGGGACACGTCCGACAGCAGCCGGAACCCGCTGGCCTGCTAGGGCGCGGCCTTGACGCGCGGCGGTATCGGCGCCGGCTCAGCAACCAATTGCTCGGGTGGCAGCAGCCGGAGGAACGTGCGGGCGACCTCAGAGTCGCGGCACGTGAGCCAGTCGTCCCAGCTTTCCCGCGGCAGTACCACGATGCCGCGCTTTTCGTCGCCCGGCTTGTGAAACCGACGCATCAGCGGATGGCTATCGGCGTTGAGCGTCGGCATTGTGAAAGACACGGCGCCGTCCGGCCATGAGCGCCATAGGCCAGCGATTGCGAATGGCTCCCATCCGGCCAAGCCGATCTTCCATCGAACTGCTTTGCCGCTCTCATAGTTCGGTTCATAGAACGCTGTAGCGGGGATGAGGCATAGTTGCCCGGCCTTCCAGTATTTCGCGAATGAACTGAGTTTACCCATGGTCTCCGCCCGCGCGTTAGCCGTCGGGTAGTACCTCACGCCCGGGCCAATACGCGCTTTCGGAACCATGCTGAATGACCCAAGCACGCATTCCCGGCCCGACTCCGTTGCTCTGACTATTGGAGCGGCGTAGTCCGGCCAGGTCTCCGGCTTCCAGTCGAATTCTGGCGGTTCGACACCGAAGATGTCGCGCAGGATCTTCCGCTGAAGCGGGACGTAGTTCACGCACATGGCCTGTCTCCTTGGTGCTGCCAGTCTACGACACGTCGGAATCCCACCCGCCGTGTATCGGCTCGGCCCGGTACGCAGCCCAGAACTGGTGGGAGTGCTTGCCGCGGCGGGCTGTCTTGACCTCGAAGAAGATCCGAACCCGTCCCACATGGCCGGCGTCTATCTCCGCTTCCGCGTGCTGGCCTGGCGCTGGGTCCGGTAGGGTCAGGCTGGCCTCCGCGACGTGCTGGCCCGGAACCCGGGATAGAAGTCCGTCCGCGTCAGGTGCCGGCCCGGTCGGCACTTGGCAGCCATTGGCTAGTTTGCTGTTGCCCATGGCTCAAAGCAGGGGAAAACGCGCGGTCCTGTCATCGAGGATCGCTGGCCGGCCAACCGGAAACCGGTGGCTCTGGTCATAGCATTGGAACGTCAATGAGTCCGGCGTCCAACCCACCGAACCGAGCTTCCAGGCGTGGGGCCCTTTGACCGTGATCGTGCTGTTGCCGATCGTGACGGCCTCGCAGGGGACGCGGAACTCGTCGCGCAGGTCACCGAAATATTGGACTTCGAGGAAGACGGACTGGGCAGGAAAGGTGGCGGGCATGGAACTTTGTAAGTACTGTATGAATATACAGTACCTCGGTACACCGGAGTGGTCAAGAAGGTGTCTAACTTGATGTCAAAATCGCCCGGAAAGCCGCGTGCTACCGTGCTTAAAAATTAAGCGCCAAGTTAGACAAAAGGGCGTAAGTGCTTGTTTTGCCGCACATGCGTAGGTACATGGGGTGCAGGTGGTCGGAGGTTCAAATCCTCTCGCCCCGACCAAATTGAAGCCCGCATAATCGGAAGGTTATGCGGGCTTTGTCTTTTGCGCAGGCAGCGCGGTTATGCCAGTTAGTTAGAAGATTTCTAACTAGGGGCGGCGCCCCAAGCGGATACCGGTACGCCTGGAGGCGTTGGCGCACCGGTAATCGTGGTTGTCTGGGAGTATGCGTAAATGAAGACCTATGCACGCATCGATCAAGGGATCGTCGTGGAATTGCTCCACACCGAAGGCAACATCGCGGAGATGTTTCATCCCGATCTTGTCTGGATCGACGTGACAGACATGAAACCATGCCGGCCGGATGGTGGCGCTATGAGGACGGACAGTTTTCGCCGCCTCCGATTATCGCTCCGACCCTGCTCGAGAACGAGTCAACGCGCGCGGCCTTTTATGGCCGCCGCGACGTTGGCCATTGCCCCGCTTCAGGACGCAGTGGATCTTGACGAGGCAACGGCAGAAGAGGTGGCAAGGCTCACGGCGTGGAAGCAGTGCAGGATCGCACTTAACCGGATGGAGATCACTGCTGGAAACCTATCTTGGCCGATTCCACCGGCTCGATAGCGGTGACGGGTTCGCCGGAAGAAGCGGTGACGCGAATTCCGCTGATCAAGGGGATGTCGCTTTCCGGAAAGGCCTTGCGAAGATGGATGCGAAGTGACTTCGCGTCGCGGGTCAGAAACTGCACAGTGACCGGCTGATTTCCTGACGGAGTTGACGTGTCGATCTGGCCGAGAACGACCAGTTGTTCGTCGAGCATGACATCGACCGAAATGACGCGGGTGTTGCTGCGTCTGGACCAGAAGTCCAGGAAGTCGATGGCCACCAGCTTGGGACTAGCGTCGGAGAAATCCAGCCGATAGGTGAAGTCGCCGTGCCGGTTCGTTTCGTAGTAGTCGCGATAGCTTCGCGGCATGGGGTTGGGGCGATACACACGGTCCTCTCCGGACTCCAGGCCGTAGTTCGAAACCGGCCCGTGCAAAGTCGCCGGATTGGCCCAACGCTTATCGGGCAGGGTGCCCGCGGTAGCGACGTCGTTCACAACGCCGCCCACGTCGATAGTCACGGTACCGAGGCTCGAACCGAACCTCCGAGCAGCCCATCCGGTGTCCGTGCGGGCATACGTGCCGTGGGCGCCCGGGAACTCATCGAATCCCAGTAGCTTCAGTGGCGCTGGCCCATCGCGCCAATGTGGCGGCACGAGGCGCGGGTCAAATGCCACAAGCAACGATGACTTCGGCGTCTCGATCGCTCCGGCATTGAGGAAATGGACGCCCCGGACCATTCCCGTGAGGCTGACATTCTGGGGCGTTGTTCGCCCGTAGCCGTCGCCGGTCGCGGTCAGGCCATATCGAGCCTTGGCATAGAGCGACTGCCACCACAGGCTCATCAGAGGGGACTCGAAGACGATTGGAAAGTTGGGGCCCCGCAGTCCCGGAGTGTCATGGCCGCTCACGTAGTCGGGGGCGGAACTTGGAAGCCATGCGTTCGCGAATAGGATGGAGCTGGCCTTGTCCGCCCGGACCCGATCATCCAGTTGCGCCCACACCTTACCATCCTGAGCCCGCACGGTAGGAAGGCACACGAGGACGAGGGTTGCGTAGAGCGCCACTGCAGAGCTGACCGCGGTGAGCGCAGGGGCCAAAGACATGCGGGCTCGGAGATACGGGGCGCTCAGTATGGCCACTGCCGCCATGGTCAGGATGGTGTACGGGACATAGCCATAGCGTCTTGGCAGCGAACTACCGTATGGACCGACCACGAGGGCGAGCGCCCATGGAACGACGAAGGTCGATGCCGCCACGACCGCGCAGGCGGCCACCAGCCATGCGAAGCGCGCTTTGCAACGCGGCGTCGCGTTACCCGCGTCGCCGCTGGTGGGGCCAGATGCCTGTAACGCGAGGGAGAGCCTTCCAATGGCCAACACCGAGACCGCAAAGAACACCGCCGCGCCCATTGCTGAGGCGCCGCTGAAGCTGAGTATCTGCCCGATCTGGTCGCCCGCCCCCGGAAGCACCGAAGACCAGAACTCACGGGATCGATAGATAAGCGCTTCCGGGCCCAAGCTGGCCACGTTGAAGCGATTCGCGCCTTCGAGCGCATGTGGTCCGCGCCAGCCGCGATGGTGGAGCGCGAGCGCGGCGAGCGTCGAGACTAGGAACGTGGCGGCGACGGCCGCCTTCCGACGAAGGCCAGCCCCCGACGCTGCCGCTATCCCCAGCACCACTACCGCCGTCAGAGGTATGTGTGCCTCGCCCATCAGGCTGATCGATGCGGAGACGACAGCGATAGCGATGTACCCGAGAAGACGGCCACGGACCTTTGCGGACAGCCACCACTGCAGCAAGAACGCCGCGACGATGGTCGCCTGCACAGGCAGGATCAGGTAGGAATAGTGGTGGAAGCACGTGGTGACCGCGAACGGGCAGGCGATCCACACGATCGCGACAAGCAATGCCTGTACCGCGTCGCAGCCCAGGCGCCGCGCCGTCAGATAGAGGAACGCGCCGCTGACGGCCTGTGTGAGGCCGATGAGCGCACTGTAGACCCAGGTCGTCGGGCCGATGATGGTCCAGATCAGGAAATGGAACACCTTCGAGAGGCCATACGTGCGGTATTCCGAGTAGCCCTCATGCAGGTCCCGGTTGAAGAGCAGCGTGATGAGCGTTCGCGTGGGCCCGTCCTGACCGAGCAGTTTCCCGAAATGCTCATACAGGCCCGGGTCGTCGAATATCAGCGTCGAGTTGGCCGCGTAGATGATCGGCACGGTCACGAGCATCAGTATGAATGCCAGCTTCGCCTGCCTCGGCTCTGTGGCGGGGCCCCGATACGAATGATTTTCCATTTTCTAGGTAATTGCGCCGCTGTCGTCCGCCGGACGTCCGGCGGCATGATGCCACACCAGTAGACCGTCCCTTTCTTGTTATGTCCGTAGCCCGCCGCGAGCGGGCTTTCTCCTTTCTGGAGAGCACCATGCCACGCACACCTTCCGACCAACTGCCCGGCGGCCAGAACATGGCGGCCTTCCTTGACATGCTTGGCTTCAGCGAAGGAACAACCACGGTTGCCGGCAGCGACGATGGCTACAACGTCACCGTGGGCGAGCTGTTCGCCGGCTATGGCCAGCACCACCCGGCGCGCGGTGCTCACTCGTTGGGGGCTGAGCGACGCAGCCGGCCGGTACCAGATCATGGCCGCCATTCCCGGGAAGATCCGGACCGACACGTGGGACTGGGCCAGCCGGGCATGCCAAGTGTTCGACTTCACGCCGGCGGACAGCGCGAGCACCGGCTCGAGCTGCTGCGCGAGAAGTACCTCGCCTTCGGCGGTACCGACATCGAGCCGTAAGGCCCAACGGAAGGATTCGACATGAACGAGTGGATGGTGCCGGGGGGCGCGAGCGGGGCGGTGGGGGCGATTCTAGCCGCCATCGGCGGGGGCGCATGGCTGATCCGCAAAGGGTGGCGCAACGACAAGGTCGAAGGCGCGCAGAGCAAGGCCGAGATCGACATCATCCAGCGGCTGGAGGGCCTGCTTGACAAGGCCAACGGGAGGGCCGACCTGGCGGAGCAGCGCGCGGACCTCGCCTACAAGGAGCGGAACGACTTGCTGCGCGAGATCGGAGACCTGAAGCGCACCATCGCCGAGCTGACAGCCGAGGTGCGGTATCTCAAGGAGAGGTTGGATGGACAAGCTTCGTGATTGGCTGGACCGGCATCGCACGGTGTTCCGCCGCGTGGCCCACATGCTGGAGACCGTTGACTCTGGTGCTGGTGTTGGCCATGGGCGGCGCTGTGGGCGGCTACGCGCTGGCGCAGTGGCAGGCACAGGAAGCGGTGATACAGCTGCGGGCGGACCACGTGGCCGAGATCGAGCGCATGCAGCGCACGTACGCCCTGACGCTCCAGGCGCTGGCGCCGAAGATAACCGCCATTGCCGAGACGGCATCGGCGGCGGCCGGCGCTGCGGCAGAGGCAGCCGTCTCGTCCGCGGAGGTCGCGCAGACCGCCAAGCGCGTGGCGCAGGGCAAGCCGACCACGCCGGCGCCGCTGACGGCGGCCGAGCGGGCGCGGGCCAACAGCGCCATCGAAGCAGCGAAACGCAAGCTGCAGGAGGGCAGCCGACGAGGGCGCTCATGCTGACCGTGCTGGTGACCGCCTGCGCCGCGCCGGCGCCGCCGCCACCGACCCAGCCTACTGCGGCGCCGGCCGCGCGCTACGCATGCCCGCCACTGCCGACGCTACCGCGCGGCTCCGGGCGCAAGGCGATGCTGGCCCACATCGACAAGACCGCCGCGATGTACGCGGACTGCGCAACGAGGGAACGATGATCCCAACCAATGCAATGCGGGCCGCCGCGGCTGCGGTCCCGTGGCGCGCTGTCGCAGCCGTCGGCGTGGCGGTGCTGGCGTTCGGCATCGGATGGACAGTCAACGGTTGGCGCAAGGACAGCCAGATCGACCGGCTCGTGGCTCAGCAGGCCGAAGAGCGCAGGGTTCAGGCCGATGAGCACGTCAGAGCGGTGGACGCGGCGCGCCTGGAAGAGCAACGCCGCACCGCGGCGCAGATGGAGATAGCGAATGCTGCAGCTAAAGAACTGGAGGGCGCGCGCCGCAACGCCCGCGATGCTGGCGCTGCTGCTGATCGGCTGCGCAACCGAGTCGCCGAGTTGGTCGCCGCCAGTCGAGCCGGCCAGGATTCCGGCCCTGCCGGCGCAGGCCCGGCAACCGGCGGTCCCGTCGGAATGCTTGCCGACGTGCTCCAGCGCGCTGACCGTCGAGCGGGGCTCCTGGCTGAATATGCTGACGGGGCCCGAATCGCCGGCCAAGCTTGCGAGCGCTCCTACGACTCCCTGAACGCGGCCTCGCCGTAGGAAAGGCACCACTGTTGGCTCAAGGCGGCTTCTTCTTCTCGATCGTTGTAGCCGCTTTGCCGCTTTGCCGCTGTGCCTGGGCCGCCGTGCCGGCTCATATGGGTTACGGCCGTCCGGGAATGCGGAACGACCGCATTCGAAGCGCTCCGCTGTTTGCGAAGTCGCGCCGACGCCCATCCGTCATGCATCACTGCGCGAACCAACATCAGACAAAGCCAACTACCTTCCTGATTGGTTCAAGACTCGACTCTGCCGCGTCCGCTGCAGCGACATGCATGACGATTCAAGGCAGGCGGCAATGCGGAACGCTGGTGTACTCGACAATCAGCACCGCAGGTTGCCGGCATGGCTGCTCACAACAACGGAAACCGCGCAGTCCGATCATCCACGATCGTCGGTCGTCCCACCGGAAAACGATGTCTCTGATCATAGCAATGGAACGTCAGTGAATCGGGCGTCCAACCTACCGATGCGAGGCGCCAGGCCTGCGGGCCTTTTACCGTGATGGTGTTGGTGTGGACGGTGACGGCGTCGCACGGTACGTGGAATTCGTCACGGAGATCGCCGAAGAACTGAATCTCGAGAGAGACGGACTTGGTGGGAAAAGTGGCGGGCATCGGAGAGGCTTCGAGTACTGTATGGATGTACAGTATATCGCGCCACCCGAATGGTGCAAGGGTCTTGAAGTGTTCCGTGGTCTTGATGGATACATCAAGAAAACCGCTTCTTGGCGCCCGGCGCGGATCGGGGTTGAGATTTACATCAAGTTGCCGGGCCACCGCCGCCTATTCAGTCCGGTCTCCATGCGGACGGCTTCACGATGGCCTCGATGAACGACATCCTTTCGATCTCCGCGGAAACGATCCGGATAGGCTTGTGCGTCTGGTTCACCGACAGCAGGGTCGTATAACCATCTCTGGCGTAACCGAGCACCTTCACCATGACGCGCCCGTCCTTCGCCTTCACGAGGACTTCGTCTCCGTTAGTGACGGGATGGTTAGGCGCGACGACCACAAACTCGCCATCCTTGATACGAGGCTCCATCGATTGGCCGGCGCAACGCAGGCCGTAGGCATCGGGGTCGGTGCTGATGAAGTGCAAATAGCCGTCGCCATGACCGACCGGATACTCGAGGTCGCAGAAATTGCCGTTGTCCCCGAGTTGTGCCATGGCGACGACCGCGATCTTCTTGTACGCGTCCTGGGATATGCGGATGGGGTTCCAGTCATCGTTATGCGCGATGCTGGGCGATGGCTCTCCCTTGCCTGTCACGAGCCAGACAGCATTGATCCGGTGCCGCTCCTGGATGGCGATGGCCTGGTCCAGCGTCGGCTTACGGGAGCCCTGTAGCCACTCTTCGATGTCGCTCACCGGTAGTCGCACCAACTGCGCGATCGCCGCGGGACTCGCACCCGTCGTCTGGAAGAGATGCGCTACGCGAGCGGCGACTGCTGCCGCTTGGTCGTCTGCCACCATCGGGGCGGCACCCGAGTCCATCCAGTAGGTTGGGTAGCCAAACGTTTCTTCAATCTTCCGCGCCGTTCGGTCGCCGATGTCCTTCGCCCCGCTGAGATAGCGATTCACGAGGGACGGCGTGGAATAGCACAGCGCTTCCGCGGCCCTCGACTGGTTGCCCTCGCACTTCTCCCGTATCGCGACCGCCAGCTTCTCCCGGCGGATTTCCTTGATCGATTTCATGGGCGCCATTGGACCTGTCCGGACCAAAAAGGTAAAGAGACCATAATGGTAACAAATTTCCGTTGATATGTTACCTAGTGGGTAATAGAATGAGCCGGACCGGAGCCGTGGCTCCGCGAGAACGGAGTGGAGATTGAACGAGACGATGGACCAGAAGCGACACGGGGCACAAACAAGGCTGGCCGCCGGTGCCAGCCGAGATGCAACGGGCGATGAAACAAAGAAGGGCGGGCTGGACGGGGATTCCGTGGCTCGCAACTGTCCATGAACTTTTACAAACGCCATATCGGCGACTACATCAAGGACGCAGCCCATCTTTCGCTGCTCGAACACGGCGTGTATGCGCGGCTGATGGATGTCTACTACACGCGCGAAGGCGGCATACCGGCGAGTCAGGCGGCCCGCCTCATCGGTGCGCGCGCGGAGGAGGAACTCAAGGCTGTGGAGGCGGTTCTGTCCGAGTTCTTTCAGCTGGAGGGCGAAACGTGGAGACAAGCGCGATGCGAGCGGGAAATCGAACTGGCCAGCGCGCAAATCGAGGCGAATCGAGCCAACGGCAAGCGGGGAGGCAGGCCCAAGCGCCGGGAAAGCGAAAGCGAAAGCGAACCCATCGGGTTTCCTTTCGGTAAGGAATCGCAAAGCGAAGAAAACCCTAGCCATCAGCCATCAGCCACTAGCCATGATCCAGAAGAAACCGTAACCACCACTGGCGTGGTGGTCGCCGGCGGCGACGCCGACAGAGACCGGATGGTTTGCCGTGTGGCGGTACGGAAGGCCGGACCAGCGTGCCCGCATCAGGCGATCATCGCGCTGTATCACCAGCTGTTGCCGATGTGCCCCGGGATCCGCGAATGGACGCCGGCGCGTGCGCAGGCTCTCCGGGCCCGGTGGAGCGAGGACACGAAGCGCCAGCATCTGGACTACTGGCGACGTCTGTTCGGTTATGTCGCAGAGTCGGATTTCCTGACTGGCCGCACCGGCGCTGCCGATGGCAGAAAGCCCTTCGTTGCGAGCCTGGACTGGATCGTCAAGGCGGAGAATTTCGCGAAGATCCGGGAGGGCCGCTACCACGGTCAGGAGAGTGCATGAAGCAGATCGATCACGCTGGCTTCGGGAGGGCTCTGTGGGGCGTGGAGTCCGAGCAAGCTGTATTGGGCGGCCTGCTGCTGGACAACGATGCCATCGACCGCACCGCTGGCCTTGAGCCGCAACATTTCTATCGACAGGATCACCGGCAGATCCATGCCTGCATTCTCGGGCTCGTCGCAGAGGGGAAGTCCGCCGACGTCGTGACGGTGTTCGAGAGGCTGCGGGAACGCGGCCGCACGACCGACGTCGCTGATCTCGTGTACCTGACCGAATTGGCGCAAAGCACGCCGGGCACCGCCAACATTGCCCGCTATGCGCAAACCGTGCGAGACCGCGCGCTGTTGCGCGAAATACTCGCCGCCGCGCAAAACCTACAACAGTCGGTCCTGTCGCCGAGCGCGATGACGGGTGCGGAGATGCTCGACCATGCGCAGACCACGTTGTCTCAACTGGCCGAGGCGGGTGGACGCAGGGAACCCAGCATGCTGCGGGATTTGCTGCCGGCATTCGCACGAAGTGTGGACGATCGTATCGCGGGCATGGGGGAAGCGCCGTTGAGAACGGGCCTGCCGCCCCTGGACAAGGCGCTGAATGGAGGGCTGCGCCGCGGCAATCTGGTCGTCGTTGCCGGGCGGCCGTCGATGGGCAAGACGGCACTGACGACGAATATCGGCCTGAACCTCGCTGCGGACCACAGCGTGTTGCTGTTGTCGATGGAAATGGCCGATCAGGAAATCGTATCGCGCGCTGTGGCGAGCCGCGGCGAGGTGCCGCTGTCCACCTTGCTCGGTCGCATGGACGCCAACGATGAGAAAGCGCTGACGGGCATGCGGTCCGCGTTTGCCGCCATCGAGGGACTCCGATTCGCGGTGGACGACACACCGTCGCTGACGCTGCTCGATATCCGGATGAAGGCCAAGGCTTTCCAGCGCAGACATGGCCTGGACGTGCTGATCGTCGACCACCTCGGGCTGATGACGGGCGGGGAGGAGAAGCAGCGCACGCAACAGATCGGCGCGTATTCGCGGGGCCTGAAGGCGTTGGCCAAGGAGTTGGGCGCTGCCGTCATCGTGCTGTCGCAGTTGAGCCGCAAGAGCGAAGAACGGCCCGACAAACGGCCGCAACTGGCGGATCTGCGCGACTCCGGCGACATCGAGCAGGACGCCGATGTGGTGCTGCTCGTGCATCGCCCGGAGATGTACCAGCCCGCGGACATGGCGTTGAAGGGCTATGCAGAAGTGATGATCCGCAAGCAGCGCAACGGCGCGCTCGGTGACGTGCCGCTGCGGTATCGAGGCGCGGTGACGACATTCGAAGAGTGGAGTGGTCCGCTGCCACAGGCCGGCGCGCGGTTCGCACCGCGCAGGCGCGACATCGTTGCCGACCTGTGAATGACGAAGAGAAGGATCGTGCCGCACGATCAGAAGACAGGCGCTGCCCAACGGCAAGCGCAGACATTACGGACAGCCATGAGAGCTCAACCGGGAAACCAAGCAATGACTGAAGCCATCTTTACAAGCACCGAGCAAGCGCTACGCGTGTCTTATCTGATCCTGTCCATGCCCCCGCGGCACGGACAACCGTTCCGAAACATGCTCGTTCGCCTGCTCGAGGATCTCGAGCGGCCGACGGGGCAGCAATTGGCGTGGCTGCAGCGATTGCGCGAGAACGGCGGCAGCGGTACCGTCAACTTCGACGGTCTTGCGCCGAACGAGGTGAGGGCCCAGTGCAGCATGGTGACAGCTGCCGCGCGCGACCGGTTGCCCAGCCAGGAAATGGCGGCTGTGCAGGCGCGCTTCGCCGTCGGTCCGGAGAAGCTGGAAGGTTGCAAGCGCCTCGCGCTGTACGCCAGGCGCTCTTCGGGGTTGACGTCCGGTGCGCTGCTGCTGGAGCTTGCCGCTCGTCACTATCTGCCAAGGGAGCAGCGCGAGGGTTTGACGGTGCGGGCCCTCGGCGAGAAGTACGAGGTCAGCAAGGACAAGATCTTCCGGGCCGCCAAATGGATGGATGCGAATTTCCGCGCGCTGGAGAATCTCGCGCTGTCGCGTCTGGAGCCCATGTTTATCGCCCATGGCCTCGTCGCGGAGTCGACGGACTACGAGTTGCCGAAGGCGGTCCACGCCTAACGAAAAGTGCTTGCGCTTTTGCGACAAGCCTTGTATATTTCTTCCAGACTCGCAGTCAATGTATCTGAAGCCCCCAGCCCGCTGGGGGCTTTTGCATTTCTGGCGCGAGCAGTTTGCGCCGCGTGCGCTTCCGCAGCGCCCCGAAGAAATGGTGGGAGGTGGTTGGACGCGACGTACCCACATTACCGTTGATGCTCACACAAGCTCGCACGATGTCGTCGTGCGGGCTTTTTTTGCGCCCGCGCTTCTTGTCTGCGTGGCGGCGCGCCTGCGACGCACGCGGGGACTGTGCCCGAACCAGTCCCGTGCGATGCCTTGCTATACCGAAGACCGAACCATGACACCCGAGCAGGCCATCTACGAATTGATCGCGAACGAGGCCGCAGTGCCCGTGATATTCGCCGAACGGGACGCAGCGCCGCCAAAGCCCTATATCGCGCTGAAGCTGCAGGAGTCCACCCGCTTACCGCCGCATCTCGGGCCCGTCGCGCCGAATGGGGTGCGCGCCGCCAGCAGTCACCGCGATGCGCTGATTCAGCTGACGTACCTGGGCGCCGACGGCATGGAGGCCATGGACACGCTGACCCAACGCCTCCAGATGGAGAGGGCGCTGGTGCGCGCCGATGCGCTGGACCTGGCTGTCTTCGCCGTGGGGAAGGCGGAGCAGGTACCGCTGCTGCTCGATGACGGTACCTTCGAACCGCGCACGCGGATTGAAGTCGGCGTTCGCTACACCGTCATGCTCGAGGAGGACGTTGGCCTGATCGAGACGGTGAACGCCGATGGAACTACAGCGGAGGGGGAACGCCCCTGACGCTGGACCATGTCCACGGCATCGTGGAATGGAAAAAACCAAAGCCGCCCCCGGGCGGCTTTTTTCTTTGGGGAGCCTTGCATGGCAACACTCGACCGTATCGTCAACGTTCAGATCAGCCTGAACACAACCGCAATCAAGGAACAGTCCTTCTCCGACTTGCTCATCGTCGGCCCGCATGCGCTCGGTCTGGGCCGCGTAATGGCCGTGACGACGGCCGACGAGCTGCTCGAACTGGGCCTGTCGAGCGCATCGCCGCTGTACATGGCGGTGCGCGACGTGTTCAAGCAGATCCCGACCATCTCCCGATGCTTCATCGGTCGGCAAGCCGCCGACAGTTTCGATGTGGCGGTGAGCGTGGCGTCCGAATCCGCATATGACATCACGCTGCAGTGGAAGGACGCGGCCGGGAAGACGCAGAGCGCCACGGCGACATACGCCGCGACGGCCGCGGACAGTGTCACCGCGATCGCGCAGGGACTGGCAACCGCGCTGAATGCGACGGCCGCCCCCGCCACCGCCACGGCGGTGGGAGCGACCCTCACCGTCTCGGCCGACGTGCAAGGTACTGCGATCGCCGTCGCCCTCAAGGGCAACCTCGCGTTGCAGCCAATGGTGGCGACCGAGTCCATCGTCGAGGCACTCGCGGCCTGCCGCGCGGAGAACGACGACTGGTATGGGGTTGTTCTGGCCAGCCGGGCCGAAGCCGACATCCTTGCGGCTGCGGAATGGGTCGAGTCGAATGCCAAGCTGATGGGGGTGTCGTCGAGCCAGGCAGCAATCATCGATAGCGGCTCCGAAACCGATCTGGCATCCAAGCTGCAGCAGAAGCAGTTCTTCCGTACGGCGGTCTGGTACCACGCAGCCGCGGCCACGGAATGGCTGGAGTCAGCGGTTGCCGGCAACCGCTTTACCTTTTACCCCGGCGGCGAGACCTGGGCCAATCTGCGCCTCGCCGGCATCTCGTTCGACAACCTCGGCGAGGGGCAGTCGATCGCCGCGCGCAACAAGAACGCCAACACCTTCGAGCCGTTCCGGAATTTCGCGATCACGCAAGGCGGCAAGGTTGCCGCAGGCGAGTGGATCGACGTGATCCGTTTTCGCGACTGGCTCGCAGAGCAGGTGAAGATCAACGTCATGTCCGCCCTCGTCAATGCCAACGGCAAGGTGCCATACACGGACGGCGGCATCCAGATCATCACCACGGCCATGCGCAAGGCGCTGGACCTCGGCGTTTCGCGCGGAGGCATCGCGCCGGAGGAGTTGGGCGAAGACGGACGCAAGATTCCCTCCTACACCATCAGCGCCCCTCTGGCCGCCAACGTGCCTTTCAACGACAAGGCCAATCGCGTACTGAACGACGTGTCGTTCACCGCGCGCCTGGCTGGCGCCATCCATGCCGTGACGATCCGCGGCAATCTGACCTACGCCCTCTGACAGGAGCTTCCATGACAACTCGTACCTATGACCCGTCGCGTGTCAACGTCACCGTCGGTGCAGCGACGCTGAGCGGCTTCGCCGCGGACACCTTTATCAGTATCGAGGAGGTCGGCGACGGCGTTACCTCCGTGGTCGGCGCTGATGGCGAGGTCGCGCGGGCCATGTCGTCCGACCGCCGTTGCCGCGTCAAGATCACGCTCCAGCAGACCAGCGCCGGCAACGATGTGCTCTCGGCCCTGCTGCAAGCGGACCGCCTCAGTGGCGGCGGAAACCTGTTCCCGATCGCCGTGGCGGATCTGCGTGGTCGCACGGTGTTCACTTCGTCCGAGGCCTGGGTGGTGAAGTATCCGACCGCCGAGTTCGGCGCCGAGGTAGGTAGCCGGGAGTGGACCATCGAAACCGGCAACAGCGCGTTCTTCGTCGGGGGGAATGCCGCATGAGCCGGGCGACCAACGTCACGATCGGCGACGCCGAATTCATGATTCGCAAGATGGATCCCTTCCTCGCGCTGCGGATTTTTGGCGATCTGCAGCGGGACATTCTTCCGGCGGTAGGGCATCTGCTGGAGGGTGCGTTCGGCGGCGGCGCGGGTACCGGGGGCAATGCCGGGCAGGATGCCACTGTCGCGGAGGCGATTCGAGAACTGTCGGCCAAACTCGACGGCGCATCGCTGGAAGCCTGGGCGAACCGGCTGCTGGATCCGGAGTTCGTCGCGGTCTCGATCAATGGCCGCGAGTCCAGGCTTACCAAGGAGATGCGTGCGCTCGCATTCTCCGACGCCGGGGACATCCTCGAGCTGATGTTTCAGATCATCCGCTTGAACTTCGCGGATTTTTTTCTGCGCTGGGCCGGCCGTTTTGGCTCGGTCCAAGGCCTCGCGGAGACGCTGTCGGCCGATTCCGGCGCGACTTCGAAGCGGAACTCGTGATCTGGCGCCCCGTCATGGCGGGGCTGGTCAGCGTGAGTGAGGTGAGGGCCGGCGGCGTGGACCTGGTCGACATCCTGAAACTGAACGCGCTGTTGGATGCACAGGAGGCCGCGCAGCAGAAGGCGGCCAACAGCATGGCGGGAAGAAGATGACAAACGTTTCTCAAGTGATCGGGATCCTGCAACTGCAGGTCGTCCAACACGTCGGCAATGCCGGGCAGGTGCGGCAGATCGCGAAGGGTTATCAGGTCCTGGCGGGTCTTGCCCGCGGCATCGCCGCCAACGTCTCCGTCATCGGCGCCGCAAAGATTGCGGACGAATGGGCTGCGGTGCGGACGCGGGTCGGCCTGGCGACGAACGACCTGGAGCAACAGCGCACCGCGCTGGACGAGATCTTTCAGATATCCCAGCGTTCGCGGCAGGCGTACGCCGGCACCGCGACCGTATTCGGCCTGGTGCAGCGCGGAGCCAAGGGACTGGGCCTTGAACTGCGAGACTCGCTGCAACTGACAGAGCTGATCGGCAAGGCGGCGGCAATGGGCGCCAGCGATCCCGCGGCGCGTCAGGCCGCGGGAGAGCAAGTGGGTCAGGCGCTGGCGTCCGGCCGGCTCGACAGCGCTGGAGTGGACGCGATCGCCAAGCAGGCGCCGGGGCTTGCGCGGACCATCGCGCAGGCCTTCGGGGTCGGCGTGGAGGAACTCCGTGGTCTGGCGGATGCTGGCGAGCTGACCAGCGCTCGGCTCGCCCAGGGGCTATTGCGGCAGGGGGAGCAGATCAACGGCGAGTTCGGTCGGATGCCGCAGACGTTTGGCGGCGCCATGGCGGTGCTGACCAACGCCATGGGGCAGGAGATCGACGGCTTCAATCGGCTCACCGGCGCGGCAGAGCTGTTCGGCGGGGCAGTCGAGTTGCTGGCGCGCAATCTGCACGGCGTCCTGGTCACGTTCGGGATTGCCGGCGCTTCATGGGGCCTGGTGCAGGGCAAGAGGGCGCTCGATGGGGCGGCGGGATCCGCAACGCTGCTGCAGCGGGCGATGGGCGCACTTCGCGGCGCGTCGGCGCGTGCGCTGTGGCCCTATCTCCGGATGGCGGCGCTGCTGGGAAGCGTGTACCTGATCGGTGAGGACATCCTGGTCTGGATGCGTGGAGGGACGTCGGTCACGGGATCGCTGATCGGCCCGTTCGAGGAATGGCAGGGAACGGTCGACGCAATCCGTGCCGGCATGGCCTGGCTGGTGGACCAACTGGGCGGCTCGGCGCAGGCTCTGGCGCCCTGGGCGAGCACGCTGGGCACAATGGCCGTGTTGATCACCGGTCTGGTGCCTCCTGTCATGCGGGTGGCGGGCTTCATGCAATCACTGGGCCGAGGCGTGTTCTCTGCGGCCCGAGGCTTGGGCATGGTGCTCCGGGTGGGGTGGATGCTCGTCTCCGCCCTTGCGGCTGTAGTGGGTTGGCCGGCGCTGCTTGTCGCGGCAGTGGTGGCTGCGGTGGTGGCCGCGGGTGTCGCGATCTATCAGAACTGGGACGCCATCAAGGCGGCCGGCGAGCAAGCGTGGGCGAGCATCGTGTCCGGCGCGGCGGCCGCCTACAAAACGATGGTGGGCTGGATCCAGGGCGTGGGCGAAAGCATCTCGACATGGATCACCGGGAAGCTGGAAGCGGCGAAGGCAATGTTCACGGACCTGATGCCGGAATGGGTGAAGTCCGGCGCCTCCTGGATCGGAAGGAACGTGCTCAATGTGGGCGCCGCCGATGTGCAGCGGGCCGGTGGAGCCGGAGGGACGGTGAACGTGCAGAACAATATTGCCGGCGTCACGGTGAACGCACCCAGCGCCAATCCGGCCGCCGTGGCCGCAGCCACGCAACGCGGCATCGACGGCGCGTTGTCGAACACGAGATCCCCGGCCGCACCGATCGGCGTCCCCATGGTGGAGGCCATGCCATGAGCTTCGTATCCCTAGTCTTTGCGGCCGGTGTGGCGCGGACCAGCATCGGCGCCATCACGCTGGATGCCTTGATCGACGAAAGCACCGAGCTGAGCGGCCAGGCTACCCAATATGCCGTCGAGGAAGGCGCGCCGATCTCGGACCACGTGCGATCGGAGTCGGAGCGGCTCTCGATTACCGGCTGGGTCACCGCCGCCGATACGACGTTGTTCGGTGCAGGCGGTCGCAGCAAGCTGATCACCGCCAAGGACGCCTTGCGAGCCTTGCACCGCGAACGCACGGCAATCACGGTGGTGACCGGGCTCGATACGTATCCCGACATGGTGATGGAGTCCTGCAAGATCAGCCGGGATGGCAAGGGCGACTTCTACCAGGTCGCCTGCGATTTCCGCCAGATCCGCAAGGCCACGTTGCGCACCGCCGAGATACCACCCGATCTGGTGTCGCCGCAGGCCGGACGTGCCAAAGGCAAGGCCGGAGCGACGAAGACCAAGGCGGGGAAGGTCAACGGCGTGCAGCCCAGCGGGACCGAGCGTTCGCTGGCATCCAGATATCTGCAAAGGGGAAAGTAATGTTCAGAATACCGGTGCTGGACGCCAACGACAGCCTGACCGAGATCGTCCTGGACGACGAGACGTTCTTCCTGCGCCTGTCGTGGAATAGCGAGGGGGAGCTGTGGACGCTCTCCATCGAAAACGCCTACAACGACGCGATCGTCGATGGCATCGCCGTGGTACCCGATACGCCGTTGCTGCAGCGATACCGCCATCTTCATGTGCCCGCGGGTGACTTGGTGGCCGTGTCGCCGGATCTGCGAGACACCATCGGCCGTGAGGACCTCCCGTCCGGTGACGTGGCGCTTGTCTATATCCCCGCGCAGGAGTCGGCCAGTGGCACGCTTCAATAGAGTCTATCGATTGCAGATCGGACAGGCGGGCCGGCAAGGGGTAGAGATCGCACTACCTATTCGCATCCAGTTCGAGATTGCGAAGGATGCCGGGGAACAACCCAATGGCCACAAGATCAGCCTCTACAACCTTGCCCCGGCTACACGCAGCCGCATCGAACAGCCGGATCTTCGCTGCCTGCTCTATGCCGGATATGCCGAGGAAGGCGGTCCCATGCTGCTGGCGGCGGGATCGATCACCGGTGCCCACACCCGCTTCGAAGGCAGCGACGTGGTAACGGAACTCGAGGTCCACGATGGCTACGTCGAGATCCGCGATACCGCGGTGACGCTCGGCTATGGGGCGGGTGTTTCGGCTGCCGCCATCATCCGCGATCTGGCGAAGCAGATGGGACTGCCCCTGATCATGGCGCATGACGTACCGGACCGCATATGGCGGAACGGATTTTCGTTCTACGGGCCCGCGCGCCAGGCCCTGCACAAGGTCGTGCAAGGGACTGGCCTGGAATGGTCGATCCAGAACCAGACGCTGCAGATCGTACCGAAGCGCGGCACGACCCGGCGCCGAGCCGTGGAGCTCGCGGCCGAGTCCGGTCTTGTGGGATATCCCGAACGAAGCCGCGCTGCTGCGAGCGAGAAGGACAAGGCGAACGACCAGAAGGCCAAAGCCAATCGCGAGATGGCCAGTGCCGGGCAGCAGCGCGATGGCTGGCGTGTGCAATCGCTGCTTGTGCCGCAAGTCAATCCGGGCGACCTGATCAGGCTCCGCAGCCGGCTGGCAGACGGCTTCTACCGTGTCGAAAGCCTGCGCCATACCGGCGATACCGAAGATGGGCAGTGGCAGACCGAGCTCCAGCTGATCGACGTCAATGCCTCCCCCAGGAGCAATCGATGATGAATATCACCGAACTGCGCAGACTCATCGCCACGGAACTGGCGGACATCCATACCACGCTGCCAGGCGTCATCGTCTCCTACGACGGCAGCAGCGCGGTGGTGCGCCCCGCGCTGCCGAAGCAACTGGCAAGCGGCCAGTTCCTCGCGCCCCCACAGATCGTCCAGGTGCCGGTGTGCTGGCCGGCGGGCGATGTGCGGGGATCGTTGGCTCTGATCACCGTGCCGCTGAAGGCGGGCGATCCCGTCAAGCTGTCTTTCTCGGAAAGGGCGCTGGAAAGCTGGTTGTCCGGGTCTGACGGCGCGCCGGACGACCCTCGCCAGTTCGACTTGTCGGACGCGTTTGCGACCCCCGTGCTGCGCCCGGGAACGGCAAGGGCGGACATCGACAATGTCAGCGTGGAGTACGGAAGTTGCGCACTGAAGCTGTCGCCCTCGGGCGATGCCACGCTTGCCGGCCCGGGTGTGTTCACGGTCGACATGAAGTCGGTATTCCGGCAGACGGTTCGCGTGGAGGGACTGCTCACCTATGCGCAAGGTCTGAGCGGCGAAGCAGGCGCCGCCGGCACGACGATCCGTGGCGACGTCCACCACGCCGGAGGAACCATTCGCTCGGACAGCGTGGTGGAAGATGGCCATCGCCACACCGACAGCATGGGCGGACAAACCTCGGAGCCCCACGCATGACATTCGACCTCGCACTGGCGGCGGACCATGATCTCGATCTCTCCCGCGCTGGCGACGCATCGCTCCTGGAAGGCGCGGAGCGCATTGCCCAACAGATCAAGGTTTCGCTGCAAACGGTTCTGGGGGAGTGGTTCCTCGATGTCACTGTGGGCGTTCCCTACCTCGAACGCGTTCTCGTCAAGTCGCCGGATCGCGCCGGAATCGAAGCGATCTTTCGAGCGCGCATCACCGCGGTGGCCGGGGTGAAGTTCGTGCGCCGGCTCGAGCTGCTGATCGACCACCAGGGCCGCGCGCTGGCGCTCGCTTTCGAGGCCGATACCGACGAGGGGCTGATAGCCCGACGGTACCTTCTCTAGCCAACAAAAAGGAATCGCAATATGGCCTACGGTGTAACCCCGGAGGGATTCGTTCGTCCTCGACTGCCGGAACTGCGGCAGGAAGTGGTGCAGGACCTCAACGACCGGCTGCGCAACGCCGGCTATGCCGGCGAGGTGGAAACCCGTCCGAACTCGATCACCGGCTTGCTCATCGATACGTTCGCCGAGCGCGAAGCCGCCCTGTGGGAGCTCGCGGAAGCCGTGTATCTGGCGATGTATCCCGGGTCCGCCTCGGGTACGTCCCTCGACAATGCGGTGTCGTTCACGGGTGTGACTCGCCTGGCCGCCGAGCCGTCGCGCTGCTATGTCGTCTGCTACGGCACGGCCTCCACAATGGTGCCGGCCGGCTCACAGATCCGGCATCGCACGACGCAGTCGAACTGGATCACGACGGCGGACGTCACCATCACCCCGGCGGCAGCCGCGGACGTAGTCATCGTTCCGGAGGTCATCGCCAACCAGACCTATCGCGTGGCCATCGACGGCGCCGACTACACGTTCGCCTCGGACGCGGCACCGACCATTGCGGAAGTTCTCTCGGGCCTGGTGGGCGCGGTCAGCCAGTCGGGCTTGAAAGTCGCCAGCGATGGTGCCTCGCTGCGGGTCACTTCGGACGGCAGGGTGGCGTTCGCGGTGGGGCTCGGCGGCCCGCTATCGTTGTCCCGGGTGGGTTCTCCCGTGCTCGCCCAGACGGCGAATCCCATGGCGGAAGCAGCCGCGGTCGGCGATCTCGACGGCATCGTGTCGACGGTGACGGGGTGGGAGTCGGTGACGAATCTGCAGGCCGCCTCGCTGGGCCGGCTCACGGAGAACGATGCGGCCTTGCGCGCTCGTTACCCCACAGGACTATTCCGCCTGGGAGCGGCGACGAAGCCAAGCATCGGCCCGAATGTGCGCGACCGCGTCGCCGGCATTTCGGCCATCAAGGATTTCCAGAACGACACGGATACGACCGACGCCATGGGTCGACCGCCTCACAGCATTCACGTGGTGGTGGATGGTGGGCTGGATGATGAAATCGGCGGTGCGATCTACCGTGTCAAGGCCGCAGGCATCGACACGCACGGCGCCATTGCGGTGGAGGTGCTGAGCGACGACGGCGACCGCCACGTCGTGCGGTTCGACCGTCCGATACCGGTGTACGTATCGGTGCGTGCGCGCCTCACGCTGCTGCCGGCAAGCGAGCAGCCCTTTCCGCCGGACGGATTCCGCCAGGTCGCCGAAGGTATCGCAGCCGCCGGCACGGCACTGGGCATCGGGCAGGACGTGGTGCAACAGCGCTTCTACAGCGCAATCTACGCGACGCCCGGTATCGCCCATGTGGATCTGACGTTCGCCCATTCCGCCGACCCGGCGTTCGAACCGCAGCCGGCGGATTTTTCCGCGGCCAACATCCCGATCCAGGACTTCGAGGTGGCCAAGTTCGATCTCTCCCGCATCGAGGTGTCGTGATGGATCTGGAACAGGATCATCCGGGTACAGGATGGGGTCGCTGGCTCAGCCAGTTCGAAGGCAAACCAAAACTCGAGGCGTTGGTTCGCGCCCTGCTGAAGCCGGCGCAGGGCATCCAGGGAGCGCTCAGGGACCTTTTCGACAGGCGATGGCTCGACGCCGCCGAGGGCCGGCAACTGGACGGGATCGGAGAGATCGTGGGGCTCCCCCGAGTCATCGACGAGGCGATTTTCACGGCCTTCTTTGGCTTCGTCGGTCAGCCCGCCATCAACGGTTTCGGGCAGGCACGCATCCGGCGCGCATACGAGAAGCCGCTGGTGGGGTCCACGACATTGCAGGATCCGGAATACCGCAAGTTGCTCTACTGGAAGATCGCGCTCAACAACGGCCATGGCACGGCACCCGAGATCGCGGCGGCGCTGAAGCCGATCTTCGATGTGAGCCGCGTGATTGTCGAGGATGCGGGCAACGCACGGATCCGCATTTGGGTGAGCAAGATTCCGGGGCCGACTGACGTGCTGATGAACAACCCGTACCGCTGGGTACCGAAGGCGGCTGGCGTGGGCGTGAAGATCATCACGGGCTCGTCCGAGACGCCTTTTGGCTTTTCCGGGCAGGGATTCTACGGATTTGGTGCAGGTGTAATGACAAGGGGAATTTGATGGCTGACGTGAATTTCTTCGACAACTTCGAGACGCAGTGGGCGCAGAACGGTGGTATCGAGACCATCGACGAGAACCAGTACAGGCAGGGTTGGGCCTTCATCGGATCCACGCCGCCATCGGTGGAGCAGTTCAACCGCGTGCAGCAGTTGAACGATCAGAAGGCGGCGTGGTTGTTCGCGCAGATCCGCAACCTTGCAGGAACGGAAAATCTTGCGCTGGCTTCGGATACGACTGATGGCCTGACCAGTGGCATCGCCAGCATGATTCAATCTGCAGCACCCGTTGCCGCGAGCGATTCAGGCACTGCTAACGCATATGTCGTCGATTACAGTCCGGCAGTCGCATTGTTGAAGGACGGGATGGTCCTGTGGTTCAAGGCACGTACTGGGAACACGGGGGTCTCGACTCTTAATGTAAACGGTTTGGGGCCGAAGCCGCTCGTGGGTCCCCACGCTGCGCTGCAAGGCGGCGAGATTGTGGCTGGCGGCCGCTGTCAGGCAGTCTGGCGCGCCGATCAGGAGGCCTGGGTGCTTACTGTTTCCACGGGTGGCGCGGCCCAGGTGCCACCGGCCACGCGCACCCATCAGGCGGTATCTCTTGGTCAGTTCGATGCCGTGCTCGGAAACAACGGCTACCAGAAGCTCCCAGGTGGGTGGATCGTGCAGTGGGGAAGCATCACCACGTCGGCAGTGGCGGATGTTAGCTTCACGTTTCCGGTGCGATTCCCCAACGCAATGCGCAATGCAGTGGCGACGTATCACAATTTCAACGGCAGCAACGCGGCGATAGCGTCGCTCGGTGCGTTCGGTCCGTCTGCTATTGGCGTGGCGGCATACGCCCCTGGCAATGGCGCGCGCATTGCAGCCCAGATCAATGTATGGGCATTGGGGCATTGATATGGGGATGAAATTTGCGGGATATGACGAGACTGGCTCAATCACTGCCTTTTATGATTCCGAGGACAGTCCTCCACCGGCAGGTGCTAACGTCATCGCTATTACTTATGACGAATGGCTTACCTGCATCGCCTCTCAACAGTATCGCGTCGCAGATCTAAGGCTGGTTCCGCCGGCACCTCCGACGAGTGAGGCAGTCACTGCGGAACTGAGCAACGAAGTCAGAGAGCGTAGGAATCGTCTTTTGAGTCGGACGGACTGGCTCGTGTTGCGACACCGCGATCAACTCGCCAATAGTGGCACGACGACTCTTACGCCTGAATCGTTTGCCGCACTGCTTTCGTATCGACAGGCGCTTCGCGATTTGCCGTTGCAACCGGGGTTTCCGGATCAATCGACTTTTCCGACTGTTTTCGCGTAGGAAGAGAGAGCCGCGATCTGCCGTGCGCCGTTGCGGGGCGGGTGGAGCTACGGAGGACGGATGGCGAAGGCTATTCAGGGCTCCAATCGCGGTCCTCCCTTTTTTAGGTTGGAAGCCTTATTGCGTTTCCATGAGATTTGAACCGCAGGATTTCCAATGCCCTTTACCAAACCAGAAAGCCTTCCGGGCGGCAAAAGCATGGCGGCATTTTTAGACACAATAGCTTTCAGTGAAGGCACGTCTACTGTACGTGGCAGCGATGACGGATACAACGTAAATGTTGGGGGGGCGCTGTTCCATGGCTACACGCAACATCCAGGTCGTGCGGTTGTGACGAAATGGGGCCTTAGCAACGCTGCCGGCCGATACCAGATCATGGCCGCGATTCCCGGAAAGATTCTCACCGACACCTGGGATTGGGCGAGCCGCGCATGCGGTGTGACAGATTTTTCGCCACTGTCCCAGGACAAGGTGGCGGCGTATCTTGTGGTCCGCCGTGGGGCCTTGCCCGATCTCGTTCAGGGACGATTCCGAATTGCCGTGGCGAAGTGCCGGCACGAATGGGCCAGCCTTCCAGGCGCGGGCTACGGTCAGCGCGAACACACGCTCGAGGTCCTTCTTGAGAAGTACGTTGCGTTCGGCGGTACCGACATCGGGCCGTAGCGCGGATCGGCACGCGGAGGCGATATGAACGATTGGGGGATGCCAGGAGGAGCGAGCGGTGCCATCGGAGCCATCATGGCCGCGGTCGGCGGCGCTGCCTGGTTGATCCGGCAGGTGTGGCGCAACGACAGGGTCGAAGTCGCGCAAAGCAAGGCGGAGATCGACATCATCCAACGTCTGTCCGAGCAATTGGACAAGGCTTCGGCACGGGCCGACTCGGCCGAGCAGCGCGCGGATGTCGCTTACAAGGAGCGGAACGATCTGCTTCGTGAAATCGGTGACCTGAAGCGCACGATCGCCGAGCTTACCGCCGAAGTGCGGTATCTCAAGGAGCGGCTGGATGGACCTGTTCCGTGACGGCGCCTTCCGGCGGCCCGGTCCGCGACTGCGCCTCGTCAGTGGGGAGCACAGATGATCAGAACCGCCCTATCCCGCGGAGCGGGTGAAATACCCTGGCGGGCCGCTGCAGCACTGGCCATCGCAGTGGGCTGTTTCGCCGCGGGGTGGGTTACTAACGGCTGGCGCGCAAACAGTGAGATCAAACGGCTTGAGGCCCAGCAAGCGGCCGAGCGCGGCGAGCAGGCCTATGCGATGGCACTCGCGATCGACAAGGTCCGCCTGGAAGAACAACGCCGCTTCGCGGCTCAGACGGAGATTGCCCATGCGGCCACAAAGGATGCCGAGTCGGCCAGAACGGCTGCTCGCGACGCTCATGCTGCTGCTGACCGGCTGCGCCAGCGAGTTGCCCAGCTGGTCGCCGCCGGTCACAGCGCCGGCCATTCCTCCCCTGCCACAGCTGGCGCGTCAACCGCCGATCCCGTCGGCATGCTTGCCGACGTGCTCGGCCGCGCTGACCGTCGAGCGGGAATCCTGGCTGAGTACGCCGATTCCGCCCGCATTGCCGGACAGGCGTGCGAAAGAGCATACGATGCCTTGAATGCGGAGGGCTCGGCATTGAGGTGGACTGGCCATGGCCCGGTGCAGTGACGCGTTTCCGCACTTACTGCTGTAACCACCACCACAGGGCATACGCGGAGGCTGTCCAGACAACAAGGACAGTGGCCGCCCCCAAATAGCTTTTCGGCAAGCGCGCGCGTGCAGCATCGCGCTCCAGCGCTTTTGCCCGGCACTCGGCCAGTATCTCACCCGGTGTCGCTCTGACACCGATCCAGAGCAGCCCCGGCAGCAAAATCGCTTCGTCGAGAAATCCCAGGACCGGAATGAAGTCCGGTATCAGGTCGATAGGGCTGAGCGCATAGGCGACGACGATCAGCCCGAGCGCTTTCACCGGCCACGGCGTACCGGGATGCCGGCAGACGAAATAGAGGGTGATGATCTCGCGCTTGAGCCGTCGCGCCCAGGCTTTGATTCGTTCCAGCAGCGGCATTATTTGGAAGGCGTGGTCTGAGCGGCCATTGTCCTTCATCTGTCATCGTCGGCGCTTGTTCTGCCTGCCCGGCCCGATGGCGTCGACCATTTCCTCGGGCCACGCGCCGGGAATGGCCGGGGCCTCAATGTGAACGCAGGGCTCCACCGCCAATTCGCGCCGCAGCGCTTCCAGGATGATATGGAACGAGGAAGCAGTGGCGTGGTTGTCGTAGAGCGGAAAACATGCGGCAAGCTGATTGGCGCGGCGAACGATGGCTTGAAGCCGTGCCACTTCCCATAGCAGGGCACGCACTTCCGGCGTTCGGTTGCGTTGATACATCGCGCGCATTTCCACGGATGTCAGCGGCACCCGGAAGCGCTGTCCCGGCGGCGGGACGTCGACTTCGCCGGCGGCGATCGCTTTTGCCCAGAGATGTTCGTTGCCGCGGGAATGCATGTGACGGGCTATATACTGTATGGATGTACAGTATAACGGCGTCGGTGCGCCGTGCCTTCAGTCGGGCGTACAAAACAAAATACGCCCGCGCAGTCCTTGGCTGGGCGGGCGTTCTCAGGTCCGCCGTCGACGCGGCGGGGTGAAAGCGCGACTACAGTTCGGTGCAGTCCGCCGGAGATTTTGTGTCGAGGAACCCTCTGAGCCGCGCCAGTTCTTCATGCCCGGCGGCCGTCAGTCGCCAATGGTTGGATTTGGTTTCCGAAACCAGTCCACGATCGGCGAGCAAGTAGAGATGGCCGCGCTTCGCTTCGTACGACACCAGGGTGCCGTCGAGTGCGTGCAGCATCAGGTGAGGGCAGTACAGGTGGTAACCGCCGGCTCGTTCGAGAGTCACAAGGATCTGATATTCGAGATCGGCATCGCGTTTCATCCATCCTCCTGTGGGAATGGGGAGGGTCGGGCGACCGCTCCCACCCTGCATGCGCAAGGCCCCGCAATGTTCGGACGGTCTGGTGCGATGGGAAAGTGCGGCGGCGCGGATAACACAAGTCCGAACCCAAAACCGTCACACATAGGGTTCATCGACGGCGCGATGGGACCACCGTGCGCCATTTGCTCGCATTGCGGAAGCATCCCGACAACCCGTTATCGGGCGTTCCGTGCGGAAGTTGTCGCGACATCTACGGCGTCGTGCCGGCCATCGCGGAGAGGACCGGTATCCCGTCGCGATCCTATCCCTTGCTTCGCGCGGGATCGTTGCCGAAGCTGTTGCGCTCGCGGATCTGCCCGTCGCGACCGTGGATAAAGAGCTCCACGCGGTCCTGCTTGGCCTTCTCGGTGCCGGCGGCAATCGCTTCCTCCTGCGAAGGGTAGTGCGAGGTGGCGCCATCCGTTCCTTCGACTTCGACAGCCCAGCCATTCTTGTCCGTTGGAACGACGTGGATATTGGGTAGTGACATATCGCCTCCTGTGATTTACCTGGCTATGACTTTCGCGTATGACGCTGGGTACTGCTACTTTCGGTCTTTACGGACTGCGTCCGCTATCCGGCTGCGTCTGACAGGATTAATCGCTTGCATGGCGACGTCACAACTTCTTACAGGACGGATGAATAAGGCGGGATACCCTCGCGGAATTGCAACCCACACTTCCAGAAAGATGAAAACCTTGATTGCCCTTTGCATGACCTGCGGCGTGCTGCTTACCGGCTGTGTCGTCGCCCCATATGACGACGGCTATCGCGGCGACGGTCCCGGCTGTCCGCCGGGACAGGCGAAGAAAGGAAATTGCCGGGTCGATCAATACGGCAATGAATCGTTCTGCCCGCCGGGCCAGGCGAAGAAGGGTCGCTGCTGATCATTTCTGGCCGACGGCTGTGAGCCGAAATAGAGCCCACAAAAAAAATGGCGGCCACGCAGGCCGCCGTCGGGAAATGTCAGAGAGGGGTCAATCTCTCTGAGTCGAAGTATTCAATATTCGGCGGCGCTTGTAACCCACCTGAGGGTGGGGTAAAGATCCCTTCGCGGTCGTCGACCGCTGCGGCTCGCGATGCTAGCATCGGCCACGTTTCCCTCCATAGGACCGCCCGATGGCCAAGCGCGAACGCAATCGCCGCGCCTTGCAGGACGAAGTGAGCCGGCGCATTCACAAGATCGAAGACATTGCCGAGGATGGCGCGCGGATCCGCGTGCCCGAGCCCGAGCCGCATCCCCGCGATGCGCGCGGCCGTAACTGGGACATGAAGGCGTTCGGCAACGCCGCGGGCTACGAGCGGGCCATCCGCGCGGTGGTGGACAAGGTGCGCGACGAGTTCGACCTGACCGAGGCGCCCAGCGCGGCCGGGACGCCGATCGATCCGTTTTCGGACGGCTAGGAACGATCGGTCGTCCCGGGGCGCTGCCGGCGTCCGTGCGCTCGCGTCACGACTGGCGGGAGCCCGTATCGCCCGAGTTGCCCGAGGTGCCTACCGAGCGCAGATTGGGCCGCGGCTCGTCGACGCTGCTGGTTTCGGTGACATCCGCGGTGGCCGGTTCGCCGTCTTCGCCCCCGATTCCCGCGACGACGGGAGAGCTGGCGCCGCCCGGCGGCATGCCGGCATTGGTGACCGTGACGCTCGAGGGCGACGAGGCGCCCCCACCCGGCGTCGAGGCCATGCCGGGGGACATGTTGGACGAGCTGCCGCCGGAGGTACCGCCCGCCATGCGGGAGGACGAGCCCGACGAGCCGGTGCCCGACGCCATGCTGTCCTCCATGCCGTCGTCATAGCCCGACACGGAACCGGTGCCTTCGGCGGCTGCCTGTCGCCTGACCTTGGCCATGGTGGTCAGTGCGGTGGCGGCTGCCAGTGCGGTAAGCAAGGTGAATTTCAGGATTTTCATGGTGGTGTCCGGTGGTGAACCTCATCGGGACAAGGCAAGCGCCATACCAGCGCGGACGACGGCGCCGGCATGGGGCCTGCCCTGCCCGTGGGACGGTCCGGGGCCACCCGGCGCGGCTCACCGGCCACGCGCCCGCCGGATCGCGATTCCCATTTCTTCAACCCCCGGAAAGAACTACCGCCGATGCGCAGTGATCGGGGTAACCGCCGGGATGCCGGCCGCGTCCGGACGTAGAGTCCGCCCTCAGACGCGCGCCCCGTGCTCCAGCGCAAGCTCGGCGGACACTTCCATCAGACCGTCCACCACCACAGCGCCATCGGCGCTCAGCATTACCGGGTTCAGGTCGATTGCCCGGATGGCGCCGCCGGCGTCGTGCATCAGCCGCCCCACGAGTACCGCGATGCGGGCCAGCGCGGCCATGTCCACGGCGGGCTCGCCCCGCACGCCGCGCAGCAGCGGGGCGATGCGCAGGCCCGCAAGCTCGCGCACGACGGCGTCCTCGCTGCAAGGCGCGAGCAGCACCGCCGAGTCGTTCAACACCTCGACGTACTTGCCGCCATCGCCGACCACCACCACGGGGCCGAACACGGGGTCCCAATGCGCGCCGACCATGCATTCGCGCTGCCCGCGCGTCATGCGCGCGACCACCACGCCTTCGCAGTCGGCGCCCATCGCCGCCAGGATGGCGGTCTGGCGGTCGAAGGCCTGCGCCACCGTGTCGGCATCGTCGCAGTGCAGTGCCACGAGCCCGTGCTCGCTCTTGTGCGGCACCTGCGGGGAACTGGCCTTGACGGCCACCGGGCCACCGAGCTCGCGCCACGCCGCCACGGCTTCGTCCGCCGTCTGGCAGAGGCGGTGCGCAACCACGGGCACGCCGGCTTCCGCCAGCCGCGCGAGGCTGGCGGCCTCGCTCAGCGTGGCCGTGGCCAGTTCCTCGCGGAGCGCCTTTCGCGGCGCGGACTCTGAAGACGACGGCGCCGCCGAAGCCATCGCGGGCGGCTCCGTCCGTATCCGATCCAGCAGCGCCTGGTGCGATACGAGCTGGCTGAAGGCGGACAGCGCATCGGCCGCGCTGTCGTAGGTCGGCACGTCCGCCGCGCGGAACGGCGCGGCGACAAGGTCCTGCCAGGCGGCCACCGCGATGGGCTTGCCGGCGGTATCGGCGAACGATGCCGCATCGCGGGCGAAGCGCTCGACGTCGTAACCCATGCCCGCCACCGGAATATCGAGCAGCACCATGTCGGTGGACGGGTCCTGCGCCACCACGGGCAGCACGTCGCCGAACAGCGCGCTGTTGGTCAGCAGGGCGGCCGTCACGTCGACCGGATTGGCCGTGGCGGCGAAGCCGGGCAGGCGCTCGGCCAGCGCGGCCTGCGTGGCGTCCGACAGCGCGGCCATCGAGAGGCCACGCGCATCGGCCGCGTCCGCCGCCATCACGCAGCTCGCGCCCGAATTGCTGACCACCACGAGGCGCCGGCCGCCCGCGCGCCACCCGCGCAGGTACAGCGGGGCGCAGCGTGCCAGCGCATGGGCGTCATCCACGCGCCAGATGCCGTGGTGCCGCAGGAAGGCGTCCACGGCGCGGTCCTCGTTGGCGATGGCGCCGGTGTGCGAGGCGGCGGCGCGCTGTCCCGCGCCGGTGCGTCCGGCCTTGACGGCGACCATGGGGACGCCGCGCGCGCGGGCGGTGGCGGCGGCGAGGGCCAGCACGGCGGGATCGGTCAGGCTTTCCAGGTACAGCAGGATGAGCCGCACGTCCTCGTCGTGCGCGACCGCGAGCGCGAGCTCGCTGACGGTGATGTCGGCCTCGTTGCCGGTGGCATGCATGTGCCGCACGCCGATGCCTTGCCCGCGCAGCAGCCCATAGACCATGGCGCTGACCCCGCCGCTCTGGCTGACCACCGCCACCGGGCCGTCGCGCGGCGGCACCTCGATGAACATGGTCGAGAAGCTGGCAATGGTGCCGCTGCCGAAGTTGGCCAGACCCTGGCTGTTCGGGCCGACCAGCCGCAGTCCCGCGGCGGCCGCCACGCGCACCATCTCGTCCTGTTGGCGCTTGCCCTCGGGGCCGGCTTCGCCGAACCCGGAGGCGATCACGATGGCGGCCGCCACACCGAGCCGCGCGCAATCGCGCACGGCCTGCACCGCGGCGTCTCCCGCGACGACGATGATCGCCAGTTCCGGCACGGCCGGCAGCGCGTCGAGCGACGGATAGGCGGGCAGGCCCTGGATGCTGTCGCGTTGCGGATTGACCGGGAACAGGGTGCCGGCGTAGCCGTGGTTCAGCATGTAGTGGATGGGCCGGCCGCCGATCTTGTGGATGTGGTCGGACGCGCCGATCACGGCGATGGAGCGCGGGGCGAGCAGCGCCTGCAGGGTGGGTTCCATGGTGAAGATCCTTGTGGTGCGAAACGGGCGGGTCAGTCGATGGTAGCGCCGGACGCCTTGACGACCCTGGCCCATTTGTCGATCTCGTCGCCAAGGAAGCGGGCGGTGGCCGGCGGGGCAGTCCATTCGGCGGCGAAGCCTTGCGTGGCGAACCTGGCGCGCACGTCGCCGTCGTCCAGCACGGTCTTGAGCGCCTGGCCGACGGCATCGAGCACCGCGGGCGGCGTGCCGGCCGGCGCCAGCAGCGCGTTCCATGCCGTGGCCTCGTAGCCCGCCAGTCCCGACTGCGCGACGGTGGGCACGTCGGGGGCGGCGGGCGAGCGGCTCGCGCCGGTGACCGCCAGGGCCTTGAGCTTGCCGTCGCGCACGAACGGCATGGCCGACAGCATGGTGTCGAACATCACGGTGGCCTGGCCGCCCATCACGTCGGTCAGCGCGGGAGCGCTGCCCTTGTACGGCACGTGCGTCATGCGGATGCCGGCCATCGTGTTGAACAGCTCGGCGGCAAGGTGGGTGGACTGGCCGTTGCCCGAGCTGGCGAACGTGACGGCGCCGGGTTTGGCCTTGGCCAGCGCGATCAGCTCCGCCACCGTCGAGGCGGGCGTCGACGGGGCCGTCACCAGCACCAGTGGCCCCCGGGTCAGCAGGCTGACCGGCGCGAAGTCCTTGCGGGTGTCGTAGCCGGGCTTGCGGAACAGGGTCATGTTGATCGCGTGCGCGGTGGTGGCCACCAGCAGGGTGTAGCCGTCCGGCGCGGCCTTGGCTACCGCCTCGGCGCCGATATTGCCGCCGGCGCCGGGCCGGTTCTCCACCACCACGGGCTGGCCCAGCCGGTCGCCCAGCTTCTGCCCGACCACGCGCGCCACGATGTCGGTGGGGCCACCCGGCGGGTAGGGCACCACCAGCTTGATCGGCTTGTCCGGCCATGTCTGGCCGAGTGCGGGCGCGGGACTGAGCACGGCAGCCGCGCCGGCAAGCCAGAGGCAGGGAATCGTCAGGGCGAGCGCCGCCCGCCGACGCGGAAAGTTCGGTTGCATGATGGGTCTCCGTTGTTGTGGTCGTGCGCGACGGCCAGCCGCATCGTCGCGTCGTGGCCGGGGAAGCGTCGCGACGGGCTACTCGCGCAGGAAGCGCAGCAGGGTGTCTTCGCCATGCCGCATGAAGCCGGCGCGCACGCGATCGCCGATGGCCAGGCCCGGCTCGCCGTGGCCCATCACGCGCGGTCCTTCGTCCAGCGTGGCGAGCACCAGCGTGTACGGCGCCAGGGCGCGAAAGGCGTCGGTCGGCGCGCGCGCCACTTCCGTGACGGCATAGACCGTGGCCAGTCCGCCGGCATCGCGCCACGCCAGCCGGGTGGCGCCGCACGCGCGGCAAGCGTGACGCTCGAGCGGTTGCCATGCGCCACAAGCCTCGCAGTGCTGGTAGCGCACGCGCCCCGCGGCAAGGCCGGCGGTGTAGGGATGCGTACCGGTCGCGGCATCGGTCGCCGGACCTGGCGCTGTAGCGCCTGTGCCATGCGTTGCTGTGCTCGTCATTCGGCCTCCAGTACCAGGCTGACATGGGACGACAGCACGCCGCCGTCCGCGTGGAAGAGGGCGCGCCGGCGCGGTGCCACCTGGCGGGGGCCGGCGAGTCCGGCGAGCTGGCGCGCGGCTTCGGCCAGATGCATCAGCCCGCCGGCCACGCCCGAGTGGCCGAAGGCGAGCAGGCCGCCGTGCGTGTTCAGCGGCATCGCGCCATCGCGCGCGAAGTCCCCGGCGAGCAGGCGCGCATGCGCACGGCCGCGCGGCGCGACGCCGAGCTCCTCGAGCAGCATCACCAGCGTGATGGTGAAGGAGTCGTAGATCGCCAGGTAGTCCATCTGATCCACCGTGCGGCCGGCCTCGCCGAGCGCCCGCGCGGCGGCCTCGCCGGCACCGGTGACCATCACGCTGTCCATCGCGCACAGGTGCTGGTGACGGTGCGCCTGCCCGGCCCCCGCCAGGCGCACGGGCCGGCCCGGCCCCGGCTGCGCCGAGACGACGACCGCCACCGCGCCGTCCGAGATCGGGCAGCAGTCCGACAGCAGCAGCGGCGAGGCCACCGGCTTGGCGGCGCGGGCGTCCTGCGCGTTGAGCGGCTCGCGCAGATGCGCGTCGGGATGGCCGCGCGCATGCTCGCGCATCAGCACGGCGAAGTCGGCCAGCGCATCGCGCGCGATGCCGGCCTCCATCAGATAACGCGACGCGAGCAGCGCGTAGTAGGCGGGCACCGACGCGCCGTTGGGCACCTCCACATGCGGCTCGCCGACCTGCGCCAGCGTCTGGATCGACTGGTCGCGGCTCTGGCCCGACAGGCGGTTCTCGCCCGCTACCACCAGCACGTTGGCGCAGCGTCCGCCGCGCACCAGTTCGCGCGCGAGCATCGCCATCGCGCCGCCGGTGGCGCCGCCCGCGGCCATGCCGTGCGCATAGGCGGGCGACAGGGACGCGTACTCGCAGAACAGGTCTGCCAGCATCAGGTGCGGCAGCGTGGTCGCGTACCCGCACAGCACGCCGTCGACGTCGCCGCGCGCCAGGCCTGCTTCGGCCAGCGCGGCGTCCGCGGCCTCGGCCATCAGCGGCAGCGGCGCGCTGCCCGGAAGGCGGCCGAAACGCGTATTGCCGGTGCCGCGGAGATAAGCGATGGATGCCATGCGCGGGTTCCGGCGGTCAGCGCTTGAGCAGCGGGCACTTGGATTTCGCCACGGGGGTGAACGCCTGGTCCCCGGGTACCGTGGCCAGCAGCTTGTAGTAGTCCCATGGTTGCTTGGACTCCGCCGGGGACTTCACCTCGAACAGGTACATGTCGTGGATCATTCGTCCATCTTCACGGATGCGGCCGTTGCGCGCGAAGAAGTCGTTGATCGGCATGGCCTTCATCTGCTTCATCACCGCGGCGGTCTCGTCGGTGCCCGCCGCCTGCACCGCCTTCAGGTAGTGCATCACCGACGAATACACCCCGGCCTGGCTCATGTTCGGCATCTTCTTGATCTTCTCGAAGTAGCGGCGCGACCAGGCGCGCGTCTGGTCGTTCATGTCCCAGTAGAACGCCTCGGTCAGCACCAGCCCTGCCGCGGTCTTCAGTCCGATCGCGTGGATGTCGTTGATGTAAAGCAGCAGGCCGGCGAGCTTCTGCGTGTTGTTGCGCGTCAGGCCGAACTCGTGCGCTGCCTTGATGGCGTTCACCGCGTCGCCGCCCGCGTTGGCCAGGCCCACCACCTGCGCCTTGCTGGCCTGGGCCTGCAGCAGGTAGGAGGCGAAGTCGCTGGCGTTGATCGGATGGCGCGCGGCGCCGAGGACCTTGCCGCCGGTCTCGTTGACCACCGTGGTGGCCGACTCCTGCAGCGTATGGCCGAATGCGTAGTCGGCGGTCAGGAAGTACCACGTCTTGCCGCCACGCTGCACCATCGCGCGCGCCGTGGTATTGGCCAGCGCGTAGGTGTCGTAGGCGTAGTGTACCGAGAGGGGCGTGCACAGGTCGTTGGTCAGCCGCTCGGTGCCGGGGCCGGAGAACACCACGATGCGGTTCTTCTGCTTGGCCACCTCCAGCACCGCCAGCGCGGGGGCCGACGCGGCCACGTCGAGAATGGCGTCGACACGGTCGGTGTCGAACCACTCGCGCGCCTTGTTGGCCGCGATATCCGCCTTGTTCTGGTGATCGGCGACCACGACCTCGATCTTCTTGCCCAGTACCTTGCCGCCGAAGTCGTCGACCGCCATCTGCGCGGCGGTGGCGCTGCCGCGTCCGGTCACGTCGGCGTACAGCCCGCTCATGTCCAGGATCAGGCCGAACTTGACCACGTCGTCGGATACCGCGGCGGCCTTCGGCTGCGCGCCGGCCGCGGTGGCGCACAGCAGCGCGGCGCCGAGGCACAGGCCGCGGGCGAGGCGGTGGCGCAGAGCGGGTCGTTGCAGGGTAGGGCTCGAAGTCATGGTGTCTCCTTCCGGTGGTTCGTCGCCGCTCAGACGGTGGCGATCGGGGTGGCGGGCGAGCCTACCGCGCCGGGCAGGCGCAGCGGGGGCGCGGTGAGCATGAAACGCGTGCGGCCATGCTCGCGCAGCCATTGCGCGAGGTCGTGCAGATACCACAGCTCCCCCAGCGGCAGGCCCAGCTTGAACAGGCAATGGTGGTGCAGCGGCAGCAGCGGGTGGCCCTGTGTGCCCGCGGGCGCCGGCCGCGCCGGATAGCGCTCCACCGCATAGTTGTCGGCGATCAGCGCGGCGATGCCGGCGTCGGTGATCCATTGCAGCAGCCTGTCGTCGCGCCCGTCCAGCGCGCTGCAGCTGTGGTGCAGCACGGCCTCGTCCGGCTCGCGGTGCATCGACAGCACCACCTCGGCGAAGCCGGTCCGCAGCAGCAGCATGTCGCCGGGTTCCACCTCCACGCGTTGTTCTTCCATCGCGCGCATCAGGTCGTCGTAGCCGATATTGCGGAAGTCGGTGCCGAACGCGTGGGCCAGGTCGACCAGCACGCCGCGCCCCTGCATGCCCTTGACCGCGAAGTTCTCGATGCCCAGCGCCCGCGCCTCGCTGTGCTCGTGGCCGCAGCCGTGCGCGGCGAAGTGATCGTCCTCGGCGTAGTCCACAGGGCCGACGATATGCTCGTTGGCGCGATAGCCGTTGTAGTAGACGCGTTCGGCGCGGCCGTCGCCATCGGCATCGAACAGCGCGCCCACGTGGGCCAGCGAATCCCATTGCGTCGAGTACTGCAGCGAGAGCAGTACCTGGTCGTCGCTGATGACATCGGTGGCCGCGGCATCGACCTTGGCCAGCGGGAAGTTGACGTAGGGCAGGTCGTCGCGGAAGGTCGGGCGCAGCACCGGCGGATGGCGGCGCGGATTGAGCTTGTTGCCGCCCGGATAGTCCAGCGGCAGCGACAGGCAGAAGCTCAGCCCGGCCTGCACCTCGCGGGCGCCCTTCAGTACCTGCTCGGGGCCGATCAGGTTGACCCGGCCGAGTTGGTCGTCGGGGCCGAAGTCGCCCCAGGTGGAACCTTCCGGACGTTGTTGCCAGCGCATGCGTCATGCCTCCTTGGGTGTCGTTGTGGTCGGGATCGATGCGGTTGCGGACCCGGTAGCGGCGGCGGCCATGGCGGAGCGGCGCGCGCCGCGCGCGGGGGCGGCCGGCTCCCCGCAGGACAGCGCCGCGAGCGCGGCGGCCACGCCGTCGGCCTCGCGCCGCAGCGCGCGCGCCATGGCGGACTCGCGTTCGGTGATGCGTTCGTTCAGCGCCGCGATGCTGATGGCACCCAGCGCGCGCCCGTCGGGGCCGGGCAGCGCGATCGCGATGCCGCCCATGCGCTCCACCACGACGTCGAGCAGCACCGCGTAGCCGCGCTCGCGCGTGGCCTGGACATGGCGCAGCAGGGCGGCGCGCGACAGCCGCGGATAGCGCTTGAGCGCGGGCGCCACGCAGTCCAGCACCGCCTCGACTTCGGCGTCGGGCAGCGCGGCCAGCAGCGCGAGGCTGCCCGCGCCCACGCCCAGCGGGCGGCGGCTGCCGATATCCAGGTAATTGGCGCGGATGGGGAAGCTGCCCAGCCGCAGTTCGAGACAGATGGACTCCCAGCCGCTTGGCACCGAGAGGATCGCGGTGTCCTCGAACGCGTGAGCCAGCCGGATCAGCGCGGGCCTCACCAGCGGGCGCGGGTCTACGCGGCGCACGGTCGCGGCGCGCAAGACCAGCCATTCGGGGCCCGGCGCGTACGCCTTGGTGCCGGGGTCGCGCTCGACCAGCCCCTCGCTCGCCAGCGTGTCGAGCAGCCGCAGCGCGGAGGCCTTGTCGACGCCCGCCGCCAGCGCGAGATCGGTGAGCCGTGTATTGCGCGGGTCGGACAAGGCCCGCAGCAATTGGCAGGCCTTGCGCAGGGAAGAACCGGGGGCTGCCATCCGTGCCGTCTCCGTCTTTGATGTTTTGCGCGATAAAACCGCAGATGCCGTTATAGACGGCACACCGTGACGCGTCATTCTGCGTCGCATCAAAGTTTTGCGGGATAAAACCGAAGGGAGGAAAGGTGGGGTCGCCGAAAGCGCCCGTAGCGAACCGCCATGTGGGTCGGCCGCCGATGCGGCGTGGCGCCCGCTACCTGAAAGCAGAGGCGATGGGCGTGCGTTTCCGCGCGATGCGCGGCGCAACGGCCCTCGCGCCGGCCGCGCGAGTCGACATGCCGGCCAGGCCGGCCAGGTGCGCCGGTGGGCCGCCGCGGCCCGCCGTGGCGCGCTCAGGCGAGCTGGCGCTGGCCGCTGTGCGCGTTGCGAAGAATAGCCGGAGCAAGCTGGCGCGCCTGGTCCGCCGCGCTCACATAGCGCTCGGCCAGCGCGACATTCTCGCGGATATGGTTCTCCGAGAACATCGAGGCGATGACCTTGCCCGAATCGCCCGCCAGGCTCAACGCGAAGAACATCGAGATCTCGTGGTGATTCAGGTCGTCCAGGCCCAGCATCTGCACGGCCTGCCGGACCGCCTGCTGCTCGGCGCTCGCCACGAGGCTTTCCGGTCCGCCGCCGTAGGGCCGCGACAGGAAGCGCACCTTGTCGCCGGGCGTGTCCAGCGTGAGGTTGTCCAGCACGTTCAGGTTGGCCTCCTGCAGCACGACCTGCGCGTCGCGCGCCACCGGCGTTTCCAGCATCTCGCGCGTGTCCGCGGTCAGCCCCCACTTGCGGATCTTGCCGGCGGCCTGCATGTCTTCGAGAAAACGCTGCAGTTCTTCGGTCAGCTCATCCGGCTTGGGGGGTTCGTGGATCAGGTAGTAGTCGACCTGCTCCACGCGCAGGTGCCTGAGCGACGCCTCCAGACAGGTGCGCGCGTAGGCGACGTCGTAGTTGCGCTGCGACAGCGCCGCCTTGGAGACGGCATGCACCATGGCTCTGCCGCCAGGCATGCGCTTGATGCAGCGGCGCGCAAAGCCCTTGGCCAGGCTCAATGCGGTGCTGTTGCGCGGCGGCACGATGCCGAACTTGGTCGTGATGGTGACGTTGCCACGCTTGTCCGCCAGAAACTCGCCCAACAAGGCTTCGGCCTCTCCGAAGCCATAGGAGCGGGCCACATCGAAATGCGTGATGCCGTGTGCGTATGCGGCGCTCAACGCGCGCAACGATTCCTTCTTGCCCACCCTGCCCAGGATGGGGGCGCAGCCGAAGCCCAATCGGGATGACATTCAACACTCCATTTTCGGTGCGGATCACGCCAGCGATTCCGCGATATGGTCTGCGATGCGCACAGACAAGGCCAGGATGGTGAGAGTCGGGTTTGCCTGTCCCGAAGAGGGGAAGACGGCGCTGCTGGCGACGAACAGATTGTCGGTGCCGAACACCCGGCACTGCCTGTCCACCACGCCACCACGCCAGTCCTCCGCCATGCGGGCGGTCCCGATCTGATGAAAGCCATCGGCGGCCTGCGCCATGGCGGCATCGATGCGTTGGTCCTCCGGAAACCAGTAGTCGAGCTGCCCGGCGCCAATGGTGCGCAGGTGCTTGTCCAGCAGCTCGTGGCAGCGCACCACCGACTCGGCGTCGGCGCGCTGGTATTGCAGATCCACCTTCAGGCGCCGCATGCCGTAGCGGTCGCGGGCGTCGGCGAGCGTCACGCGGCTGTTCGCCGACGGCAACTGCTCGGCGTGATAGTGCAGCGCATAGACGTTCTTCGGGCTCGGCAGGAAGAATCCCGGCAGCCGCGGCCGCGCCAGATAGCGGCGATAGACGAAGGGTGGCACGAACGTGGCGATCTTGGCCAGGTCCTTGCCGACGTTGCGCAGATGCGCGCCGCGGTCGTTGCGGGCGTGCGCGCTGGCCACGGCCTTGGCGATGGCCGGCGCCGTCAGCAGCCGGCTGATGCCGGGTGTGCACAGCGCCAGGTAGGCGAAAGACAGGATGCCATTGCCGTGCGCGGGGTCCGCCGGCGGATGGTTGTCCAGCCACATCGCGGTGTTCAGCAGCTGGTGCTGGCGCTGCGCCTGCGCGGGCACGGTGAAGCGCCGCCGTGCGTAGAAGCCCTGGCGATCGCGCTCGAAGTGGTAGACGGTCTTCCTGGCCTCGGCCCGGAAGCGCACGCTGGCGATCTTGCCGGAGATATGGCCCATGTAGTAGCGCCCGAGGTGGCCGCCCCGGTTGCCGAGCCGGTTGGCGTGGCGCTCGTTGACGTTCAGCAGCAGCCGGGTGACTTCGAGCCCGCCGCACGCGAGCACGAAGCGGTCGGCATGGATGCGCGTGCGGGCGTCTCCGCGCGCCACCACGATGCTGCCGATGCGATCGGTGCCGGGTATGGGGTCGATGGCCACGCACGTGGACTCCAGCAGCAGCCGCGCGTTCGGATTGGTCTGGAACCACTTGCGGTAGCGCCGCGCGAAGTTGGGCTCGCCGCTCCAGCGTTCGAGGTCCGAGGCGATCACCTCGCCTGCCTGGAAGTTGCCGGTAATGGCGCGCCGGGCGGTTGCGGCCTCCAGCCGTTCCAGCGAGAACGCGGGGCGGCCGCAGTTGGCGTAGTCGCAGGCAATCTCGTAGTACGGCAGCAGGTCGTCGTAGGAAATCGGCCAGGCGGTGCCGGGGGCGTAGTCGCGCGGCTCGAAGTCGATCGGATCGAAGGGCAGGCAGCGTCCGCCCCACAGCCACGAGGTGCCGCCGAACGCGCGCCGCACGGCGTCCTGCATGGGAGCATGGCGGCGTTGATCGACGATCTCGGCATCGCACATTTCCTGTGCCTGGCTCTCGAAGCCGTCGCCGCCGCTTTCCACCAGGATCACCGAGATGCCGCGCTTGGCCAGCTCCATGGCGCAGGTAATGCCCGCCGGACCCGAGCCGACGATGCAGACGCTCGCACTCAGGGTCGCCTCGCGCGACGGGGAACACATGACCATGGGTAACTCTCCGGTATCGTGCAAAGCCTGACCGCCGCCTGCCCCGCGCGGCGCCACAGACGCGGACGATGCGCGGCATCCCCGGGGGAGCAGGGCCCACACAACGTCGCTGGACATTGGGGCGTGGACTCGCTTGCCCCGGCACGCACGAATCTAAGGGGGCGGCCCCCGGCATTCCGTGCGGTCGCGCACGCACGTTCGGCCGCGGGGACGCCGCTGTCGGAAAAATTGACGTATGCGGGCAGGACCGCATACGCGCGGATGCCACCGTGGAACGAAGCCGTGCGGGAAATCGGGGCCCGGGGCGCAATATGGCGGGTGGCCCCGCAGGCAGGGAGGGGCGCGCGAAACGGACCGCCCCCTCCCAACGAGGGGTCAGCCCGCCCGTTCCAGCAAGCCGATGTCGCGGATCGCCACCGACAGCATCGACAGCCCGGTCGCCCCCGCCGCCCGCAGTTCGGCCAGCAGTTGCGAGAAGCGCTCGAGCGATGCCTGGCGTTGCCGGCACCATGCCTCGAGCATGCGGGGCGGCGAACCGGCGTCGGCGGCCTGCGCCAGCACGCTGACGGTCAGCGCGCGCTTGAGCCTGGCAAGGTCGTCCAGTGCGGTGGTGCGCGCCAGCATGTCCCAGTGCGTATCCGCGGGCAGCGCCATGGCCCGCTCGCGCAGCCAGCCCAGGCTCAGGTGCGTGTCCAGCGCGAAATACACACCCGCCACCGCCGGCAGATCGTGCCCGCACCCGGCGGCCACCTGGGCGATGTCCAACGCCGCCGCCGCCAGATCGCCGGCGGCCACTGCCTGCGCCAGGGCATCGTCCACACCGGCGCCGGTCAGCGCCTGGCGGCGCTCGGCCAGCGCCGCCGCCTCCGCCGGTCCGAGCACGGTGGGCAGCTCGGGCATCAGCCACCGTACCGCCTCGGTGTAGCGCGCGCGGTCCTCCGCGGAGGGGCCGGCGCCGCCGCCGTTGGCGGCTTCGCGCAGCAGCCACAGGCAGGCGCCTTCGAGCAGCCGCGCCAGCGCCCCGAACATGCGCGCCTGCACCTCGTCCGGCACGCGGTTGTCCAGCCGGTCGATGCTGCCCCACAGGTCGGACAGCCCGAACACGTCGCGCGCCACCAGGCAGGCGCGCACGATGTCCGCCGGCCGCGCGTCGGTTTCCTCCATCATCCGGTGCACGAAGGTCGCCCCGATCCGGTTGACCAGCGTATTGGTCAGGTGGGTCGAGACGATTTCGCGGCGCAGCGGATGGCGCTGCATGGCGCCGGCGTGGCGCTCCCGCAGCGGCTGCGGAAAGTAATCCGCCAGCAGCCGCGCCGCCAGCGGGTCGTCCGGCAGGTCCGAATCGAGCACCGCGTCGTACAACCACATCTTGCTGTACGCCAGCAGCACGGCGCGCTCGGGCGAGGTGAGGCCTTCGCCGGCGGCCTTGCGCAGCGCGATGTCCTCGTCGGCGGGCAAGAACTCGATGGCGCGCTTGAGCCGGCCCGCGCGTTCGAGCCAGCGGATCAGGCGCCCCTCGGCATCGAGCAGCTCGGGAGCCAGCCGGCGGGCGGTGGACAGCGCCTGCGTCTGGTAGTAGTTGTCGCGCAGCACCAGTTCGCCGACCTCGTCCGTCATCTCGGCCAACTGCTTGTTGCGCTGCTTGCCGGTCATCTCGCCTTCGGCCACCACCAGGCCCAGGAGGATCTTGATATTGACCTCGTGATCGGAGCAATCGACGCCGGCCGAGTTGTCGATCGCATCGGTATAGATGCGCCCGCCCTGGCGCGCGTATTCGATGCGGCCCAGTTGCGTGAAGCCCAGGTTCCCCCCTTCGCCGACCACCTTGCACCGCAGTTGCGCGCCATCGACCCGCACCGCGTCGTTGGTACGGTCGCCGACCTGCTGGTGCGTCTCGTGGCTGGCCTTGACGTACGTGCCGATGCCGCCGTTGTAGAGCAGATCCACCGGGGCCATCAGGATCGCGTGGATCAGCTCGGCCGGGGACAGCGCGGCGGCGTCGGTGCCCAGCGCCGCCTGCACCTGCGGCGTCAGCGCGATGACCTTGGCGGTGCGGGGAAAGACGCCGCCGCCGGGCGAGATCAGCGCGCTGTCGTAGTCGGCCCAGCTGGAGCGCGGAAGATCGAACAGGCGCCGGCGCTCGGCCAGGCTCGCGGCGGGATCGGGCGAGGGATCGAGAAAGACATGGCGGTGGTCGAAGGCCGCCACCAGCCGGATATGGGGCGACAGCAGCATGCCGTTGCCGAACACGTCGCCGGACATGTCGCCAATGCCCACCACGGTGAAGTCGGTGCGCTGGATATCGACGCCCATCTCGCGGAAATGGCGCTTGACCGATTCCCACGCGCCGCGCGCCGTGATGGCCATCTTCTTGTGGTCGTAGCCGACCGAGCCGCCCGAGGCGAAGGCGTCTTCCAGCCAGAAGCCGTACTCGGCCGAGATGGCGTTGGCGTAGTCGGAGAAGCTCGCCGTGCCCTTGTCGGCCGCTACCACCAGATAGGGGTCGTCGTCATCGTGGCGCACCACGTCCGGCGGCGGCACGATGCCGGACGGGGAGCGGTTGTCCGTAACGTCGAGCAGGCCGCGCAGGAAGGTCTGGTAGCAAGCCACGCCTTCCTCCAGCCAGGCGTCGCGCTCGCTTGCCGGTGGCGGACGCTTGACCACGAAGCCGCCCTTGGAGCCCACCGGCACGATCACGGTGTTCTTGACCATCTGGGCCTTCATCAGCCCCAGCACCTCGGTGCGGAAGTCCTCGCGCCGGTCGGACCAGCGCAGCCCGCCGCGCGCCACGCGGCCGCCGCGCAGATGCACGCCTTCGACGCGCGGGGAATAGACCCAGATCTCGAACATCGGCCGCGGCTCGGGCAGGCCCGCCACCTTCGACGGGTCCAGCTTGAACGACAGGCAGGGCCGTGGCTGCCCGGCGTCCCGGCGGAAATAGTTGGTGCGGGTGGTCGCGTCGATAACGCCGAGGAACAGGCGCAGGATGCGATCCTCGTCGAGGTTGGGCACGCGCTCGAGCGCGGCCGCGATGGCCTCGCGCAGCTGCTGGCAGCGACCGTCGCGGCCGGCATCGGCGGCGGGATCGAAACGCGCGGCGAACAACGCCACCAGTTGGGCGGCGATGGCCGGGTTGCCGGTCAGCGCGCGCTCGATATAGGCATCGCTGAAGGTCGAGCCGACCTGGCGCAGATACTTCGCATAGGCGCGCAGGATGGTGACATCGCGCGCGGCGATGCCGGCGCCGAGCACGAGCCGGTTCAGGCCGTCGTTTTCGATCTCGCCGTTCCAGGCGAGCGCGAAGGCGTTTTCGAACAGGACCTTGGCGCGCTCGATGTCCGGCACCGTCTCCGCGGCATGGTGCTGGCCCGGGACGGCATCGGCCATCTCCAGCCCGAAGTCGTGGATCCACACCGGCCCGGCGCCGCCGGGCTCGATGCGATAGGGCCGCTCCTCGTCCACGCGCACGCCCAGATGCTCGAGCATCGGCAGGCTGGACGACAGTGCGATGGGTTCTCCGGCGCGATAGACCTTGAAGCGGAATGCCCCGGGCGGCGCCTCGATCGGCCGGTACAGGTTCATCGCGAGACCGCCCGGGTCTTGCCGCGCCTGCTCCATCAGCGCAATGTCCCGCACCGCGGTGCGCGCGGGATAGTCTTCGCGATACCCGGCAGGGAAGGACTCGCTGTAGCGGCGCAGCAGGCGGTTGCCGTCCTCCTCGCCGGACTGGTCGAGCAGCGCCTCGGCCAGATCGTCCTGCCAGCGCCGCGTGGCCGCGACGATGCGCTCCTCCAGTTCGCGCGTGTCGACGTCGGGCATGGTGCCCGGCTCGCCGCGCACGGTGAGCTGGATGCGCGCCAGCGGCGACTCGGACAGCTGCGGCGTGAATTCGCAGCTGGTGCCGCGGAACGCCTGCATCAGCAGTTTCTGGATGCGCTGGCGCAGATCGGTGTTGTACTTGTCGCGCGGCACGAACACCAGGCAGGAGATGAAGCGGTCGAAGCGGTCGCGCCGCACGAACAGCCGGATGCGCTGGTGTTCCTGCAGGCGCAGGATGCCGAAGGCGATGTCGTAGAGCTGGTCCTCGTCGGCCTGGAACAGCTCGTCGCGCGGATATTGCTCCAGGATCGTGACCAGCGACTTGTACAGATGCCCCTTGGTCAGGAAGCCCGCGCGCGCGAGGATGTTGGCGCATTTGCGCCGCACCAGCGGAATCTCGGCCGTGGAGACCGTGTAGGCGGTGGAGGTGTAGAGCCCCACGAAGCGGCGCTCGCCGAACAGCTTGCCGTTGGCGTCGGTCAGCTTGATGCCGATGTAGTCCAGATAGCCTGGCCGGTGCACGGTGGCGCGCGAATTGGCCTTGGTCAGGAAGATGGGCGATGCCCCTTCGATGATGGCGGTCGCGGCCGCGGGCAGCGGCGTCAGCGCTTCGGCATCGGGCGGGCGGCGCGCCTCGCGCAGCAGCCCCGCGCCGGAGCCTTCGACGCCGCGCAGCAGGAAGCGGTCGTCCTGCTGCACCAGTTCGTAGTCGCGGTGTCCCAGGAAACAGAAGTGGTCATCGACCAGCCATTGCAGGAAGGCGCACGCTTCTGCCGTCTCCGGATCGGCGGCGGCGGGGCCCCGCCGCATGTCCGCGATGCTCTCCCGCGCGATGTCCAGCATCGTCGGCCAGTCTTCCACCGCGGCGCGGACGTCGCCCAGCACCCGGGCGATGTCGTTGCGCAGGGCTTCCAGCAGGGCCGGATCGCCGCAGCGGTCCACCTCGAAGTGGATAAAGGATTCGAGCCGCGACGCGCCATCCTGCTGCGCGCCCAGATCGCCGAGGGCGACCTTGGCAATGGCGCCGTCGGCGCCGCGCCAGACCCGGAACACCGGATGGATGGCGGAATGCAGCGACAGCCCGTGCCGGTTGATCTCCATGGTGACGGAGTCGACCAGGAAGGGCATGTCGTCGTTGGCGATCTCGACCACCGTATGGTCCGAATGCCAGCCGTGTTGTTCCAGGTCGGGGTTGTAGACCCGCACGCGGGCGGTGCCGGACACGAAGCGCTGCGCCGTCTGCCAGTGCGCCATGACCGCGCCATACAGGTCCGCGATCTCGCGGCGCTGCAGTTCCTCGATATCGGTCAGGTCGTAGTAGTGCCGCAGAAAGGGCTCGACCAGGGCAAAGGTGGTGGAGGGCAGGCGCCCGCGTGCGTACTCGACCAGCTCGGCCAGCAGCCGCGTCATTCTGTCGACCGTCTCCGCTTCCATGATGTCTCCTTCCTGGGCGGGCCGGCGGGTGTGGCGCCCGGCGGCTTGCGGGCCTGGCGCGAGTTGCTTGCCGCGTGGGCGTTGTCTCGCCCCGCTGCCCCCGGGCCATGGAGCAAGGGCGGGGGAGGGGCGAGCGGCCCCGCGGCGTCCGGCGAAGGCCCGGCGCGCGGCCCGGGGTGCCGGTGCGCGCTCTTACTTTAGGCCAAATCCGCAGGGGCGGAAGGACGGAAGGACGAGCCGGTCTTACTTCTTGGCGCCGTCCGTATAGGGGTCGGCCTTGCCCGCCTTCGCCCCGTCGGTATAGGGATCGGGTTTGCCGGCCCTGGCGCCCTCGGTGTACGGGTCGCGCGCCTTGCCCGCCGGTGCCAGATCGGAGCGGGTGGACTGGTTTGCTCCCTGCGTGTACGGGTCGAACCTGCCGGCCCGCGCGCCATCGGTGTGTGGGTCCGCCGGCTTGCCGCTATGGGCGCCGCTGTGAATGTCGCCGCCGTCGGTCAGGTTTCGCTGCGCATGCGCCCCGGTGGCGGCGGCGAAGGCCAGGGCGGCGGTCACGGCGGTCAGGGTGGTCTTGAGCATGGTCGTCCTCGCAGGTTGGCAGACCACGCGATGGCCGCGCGGTCCTTGGGTGGATGGCACAAGCTACGACTGTAGCGCCGTGGCCGCGCCCGCCGTAGTGAAAGTTTTCCATTCCAGAATTCAAACCGTCCGGGCGCCATGCTGCCTTGCGTCAGATCAAGAAGCCGTGCTGCGGGGACGATGCGCGCGCGCTGCGGTCAGTATGGCGGGCTTGCTTGGCGGGCTTGTGGGGGGCAAAGCCGCCGGGTGGCAACCTGGAAAGAAAAAGGGCAGGCGCGCAGCCTGCCCTTCCACTGGACTCGCCGGAGGCTTATTCCAGCGTGATGTTCTGCTCGACCGCGATCTTCTTGCGCAATTCCAGCTCGCGCTTGATCTGCGCGGCGAACTGCTGCGGCGTGTTGCCGTCGGTATAGCTGCCGCTGTCCTTCAGGCGGCGCTGCACGTTCGGATCCTTCAGCGCCTTCACGGCGGCGTCATGCACCTTCGCGACGATCGCCGGCGGGGTGTTGGCCGGCGCGACCAGGCCGTACCAGGCCATGTTGTTGACGTCCTTCAGGCCTTCCTCGGCGAAGGTCGGCACATCGGGCAGGCCCTCGACGCGCTTGGGCGCGGCCACCGCCAGCGCGCGCAGCTTGCCCGCCTGGATATGCGGCATCGACGAGGGCAGGTTGTCGAACTGGCCGCTGACCTGGCCGGCCAGCGTGTCGTTCAGTGCCGGACCCGATCCGCGGTAGGGCACGTGCACCATGTCGGTCTTGGTCACGAGCTTGAACAGCTCGCCGTCCAGATGCGAGATGCTGCCCTTGCCGGCGGACGCGTAGCTGTACTTGCCCGGCGTTGCCTTCACCAGCGCGATGAACTCCTTCAGGTTCTTGGCCGGCACCTGCGGATTGATGGTCAGCACGTTAGGCACGTTGACCAGGTTGGTGATCGGCGCGAAGTCCTTGAGCGGGTCGTAGGGATTCTTCGGGTTGGTGGCCGGATTGGTGGCCATCGTGCTCACGGTCGCGATGCCCAGCGCGTAGCCGTCCGGGGCCGACTTGGCCAGCGCGTCGGCGCCGATCGCGCCGCCGCCACCGCCGCGGTTTTCCACCACCACCGGCTGTCCGAGTTCGCGGCCCAGCGCGTCCGACACGGCGCGCGCGACGATGTCCGTGGTGCCGCCCGCGGCGAACGGTACGATCAGGCGGATCGGCTTGGTGGGATAGGCCTGGGCATGCGACAGCGTGGCATGGGTCAGACCGGCCAGGGCCATCACGGCCATTGCGCTCGCGTTCAATACTGCTTTCAAGGGTGCCTCCATCTTCTGCTGTTTTGATAGGGCGTTATCGCACACGGTCGGACTGCCTTTGACCGGCGACCGCGTTCCGGAATGCGGAACTATGTTTCGCGATAAGCCTGGATGGCATTCAACCCGGAAAGCGGCGCGCGGGCTATCGGTATCTTCCCCGGGAAGCGGCGCGCCGCGCGCGCCGCCGCACGTTGCTGCGCGCCGGACCGGAAGCACCAATAAAAAAAGCCGGAAGCATCTCTGCTTCCGGCTTTTCGAATTCGCTGGTGGGGCGTGAGTGACTCGAACACTCGACCTACGGATTAAGAGTCCGCTGCTCTACCAACTGAGCTAACGCCCCAACGAAGACCGCGATTCTACCCAGCCCGCAGTATGAATGCAAGCCCCCCGCCACAATAGGCGGTATGCCGCCGCGGACGGACCGCGGCGCGCGGCGGCGCCCTACAATGCCGGCGGCCGTGTCCGCCATGTCCTCCATCCCAACCGCGCAGGAGACCCGCACCGTGATGCTGATCGTGACCAACGCCGACGTACTCGTGACCATGGATGCGGCCCGCCGCGAGATACCCGGCGGCGCGCTGGTGGCGGAGGGACCGGCGATCGCCTGGGTGGGGCCGACCGCCGAGTTGCCCGAGGCATATCGGCGCAGGATGGACGACGGCAGTGCGCAGGTGCTGGACATGCGCGGCCATGTGGTGATCCCCGGCCTGGTCAATACCCACCACCATATGTACCAGAGCCTGACCCGCGCGGTGCCCGCGGCCCAGGATGCGGAGCTGTTCGCGTGGCTCAATGGGCTCTATCTGCTGTGGTCGCACCTGACGCCGGAGATGATCCGCGTGTCGACGAGCACGGCGATGGCCGAGCTGATGCTGTCCGGCTGCACCACCACCAGCGATCACCTGTACCTGTACCCCAACGGCGCGCGCCTGGACGACTCGATCGAGGCCGCGGCCCGGATGGGCATGCGCTTCCATGCCGCGCGCGGCTCGATGAGCGTGGGTCGCGCCAAGGGCGGCCTGCCTCCCGACTCCGTGGTGGAGGACGAGGCCGCGATCCTGGCGGACAGCCAGCGGCTGATCGAGCAGTACCACGACGATTCCCGCCACGCGATGCTGCGCATCGTGCTGGCGCCTTGCTCGCCGTTCTCGGTCTCGCGCGACCTCATGCGGGAGTCCGCCGTGCTGGCGCGGCACTACGGCGTCTCCCTGCACACACACCTGGCCGAGAACGACAACGATGTCGCTTACTCGCGCGAGGCGTTCGGCCTCACGCCCGCGCAGTACGCCGAAGACCTGGGCTGGGTCGGGCACGACGTCTGGCACGCGCACTGCGTCAAGCTGGACGAGGAGGGCATCGCGCTGTTCGCGCGCACCGGCACCGGCGTCGCCCACTGCCCATGCTCGAACATGCGGCTGGCGTCCGGCATCGCGCCGGTGCGCGCGATGCGCGACGCCGGCGTGCCGGTCGGCCTGGGCGTGGACGGCAGCGCGTCCAACGACGGCGCGCACATGCTGGGGGAGGTACGCCAGGCCATGCTGCTGCAGCGGGTCGGCTACGGCCCGGCGGCGATGAGCGCGCGCGAGGCGCTGGAGATCGCCACGCTGGGCGGGGCGCGGGTGCTGAACCGCGACGATATCGGGGCCCTCGCCCCCGGCATGTCGGCGGACTTCGTTGCCTTCGACATGTCCGCGGTGGGCTATGCCGGCGCCGGCCACGACCCGGTCGCGGCGCTGGTCTTCTGCACGCCCGGCAAGGTCGCGACCAGCGTGATCAACGGCCGGGTGGTAGTGCGGGCTGGCGAACTGCTGACGGCCTCTCTGCCGCAGGTGCTGGTGCGGCACCGGGAATTGGCGCGGGAGTTGTTCGAGGCGGCGCGCTGAAGCCGCGCGGCGAGATGGCAATGAAAAAGGCCGGAAGCATCTCTGCTTCCGGCCTTTCGAATTCGCTGGTGGGGCGTGAGTGACTCGAACACTCGACCTACGGATTAAGAGTCCGCTGCTCTACCAACTGAGCTAACGCCCCAACGAAGTCCGAGATTCTAGCATCGTTTTTCTTTTTGTCAAATGTTGCCGGGTCGCGTTTCTGCAGAGAGACCGCCAGCCGTCCGCGGGTGCTGCCGGCGCGATGCCGTGGCGAGCGCTACGCCGGCCACGGGCGCCGTGGGAACTCGCGAACCGCCGGAGTGTCAGGGTGATGACGGGTCCGCGTGCGGGGCATTGCCGCGACTTGGTCGACCCATGTTAGGATGCCCCATCACTTGCAATGGAGGGCTTTACCGATGGATATCAAATTCCAAGAGCAAGAGCGCTACGACATCAACAACGAAGGCCTGCTGTTCCACGCGATCGTCGATGGTCAGCCGGTGACCTGCGTGGTGACACGCGAGGCGTTGTGGGAAGGTTTCAGTGCCGACCAGGTGCTGTCGCTCGAAGAAGCATTCCGCGCGGGCCGCGATACGATCGAACGCGCCGCGGTGGTCCTGATCGAACAAGGCGTGCAGCAACCAGTCGTCGTCAAACGCGCCCACGTGGCGCCTGTATAAGGCAAGGCATCGCCTGCATCTGGCGCCGGTTTCATGCCGGCGTTTTTGCTACACCGTCCGTCGTCTTCCGTCTCACTCCTCGATACCCGCTTTTCTCCACCCTCAGTTCCCACCCTGATTCTCCGTCTGCGTCTCGCGCCTTGCCGCGACTGCCGTTGCCGTGCCCGGCGCGCGCTCGCCCGTGTCCGCCGTGCCCGCCTCGGCCGTGCCGGCGGGCGCGAGCACGCCGCCCGGCTGGGTCGCGCATTCCTCGAAGATGCGCACGTTGCAGCGCGCGCAGATGTCGGGATCGAGCCGGCGCACGATGGTGTGTAGCGCCTGCCGCTTGGTGGAGAAGATATGGTCCTGGCCGAGCTTGTCGGCAAAGCCGGTCTGGTCCCAGGTCTGCAGCACCTGCGTGCGCGGCCGGTGGAAATACAGGTCGCCGCCCGCGGCGCGGCGCTCGGCCAGTTCGGCCTCCCACATCTCGGCGCCGGCCAGATCGATGAAGTTCATGCTCTTGGTCATCGCCAGCAGATGCAGCTGGCCGGGATGGTCGCGGCGTGCGTCGTGCAAGCGGTCGCTGACATGCTGCACGGCGCCGAAGAAGATCGCGCCTTCCATGCGCAGCAGCTTCAGTTGCGGGCATTCGGGCTGCGGGCGCCGCAGCTCGTCCAGCGGTGTGAAGCGCCGGCCGGGATCGTCCGCGTCCGGCACCAGGCTGCGCACGGCAGGCCGCGCGGTGCGGTACAGGTAGGCCACGAGCGACAGGATGGTTCCGAGCAGCACGGCCATTTCGAGCCGGATCACCAGCGTGGCCACGAAGGTCCCCAGCGCGATGGCGAATTCGGTGCGGGAGATCGTTGCGATGCGGCGCAGCCGCGCGAAGTCGAACAGCCCCCAGGCCACCAGCAGCAGCATGGCCGCGATCGCGGCCAGCGGGATCTGCGCCAGCAGCGGGGCGCTGACCGCGACCAGCGCAACCAGCAGCAGCGCCGAGAAGACGCTGGCCAGCGGCGTGCGCGCCCCGGCCTCGAAGTTCGGCATCGAACGGTTCAGCGAGCCGCAGGAGACGTAGGCCGAGAAGAAGCCGCCCGCGATATTGCTCAGGCCCTGGCCGACGAATTCCCGGTTGGCGTCGATATGCTGCCCCGAGCGCAGCGCCACGGCCTTGGCGATCGAGATCGATTGCCCCAGCGCGACGATGGTCAAGGCCGAAGCGATGCCCAGCAGGTCCGGCACGGTGCGCCACGCGATGTCGGGCACATGGAACGGCGGAATGGCGGCCGGAATGGCGCCGATCACCTCGACGTGCGCGCCCCCGCCGGCCAGGTGATTGAGCGCCAGGGCGACCGCATAACCGGCAAGCAGCCCCAGCAGCATGAAGGGAAGCCGCCGGGACATGCGCTTGACGGCGAGGGTAACGATCAACGTCACCGCGCCCACCGCCACCGCGCCCCAGTGGATGGTGTCCACGTGGCGCGCCAGATGCAGCAGCACGCCGAAGGCGCTAGTGCCCGATGGCACGTCAAGGCCGAACAGGTCCTTGAGGGCGTACAGCGCGATCAGCGCGGCCGCGCCGCAGGTAAAGCCGAGCAGCACAGACGGCGAAATGAAGTTGGCGAGCGAGCCCAGCCGCAGCGTGCCGACCGCGAGCTGGAACAGCCCGACCAGCACGGTGACCGCCAGCGCAAGGTTGATGTATTCGGGGCTGCCGGCCAGCGCGATGGGGCTCAGCATGGCGAACAGCGCGAGCGAATTGGCGTTGGTCGGGCCGGACATGACATGCCAGCTGGAGCCGAACAGCGCGGCCACGATGCAAGGCACCACGGCGGTATAGATGCCGTACTGCGGCGGCAGCCCGGCCAGCGTCGCGAACGCTACGCCCTGCGGCAGCACCAGCACCGCGCCCAGCAGGCCGGCCAGCAGGTCGGCGCGCAGCGTCGCGGCATTGACGCGATCGCGCCAGGCGGGCAGCAGGCGCGACCAGCGGCCGGCGGTTGCGGGCGGGGTCACCACGCGCTTACCGCGCCGCGGGCGGGTGCCGTTTCGGGAGAGGGTCGTGCGGGAGCCGGCGCGCGGTGGCGCTGGGCGAAAGGCGAGACGATGTGCATGGCGGGAGCGTGCATGGATGCGCCGGCACTACGTGGCGCCGGCGTCGGTAAGAAGCTCTGACCGGCATGATAAGCGATGCGGCCGCCGTGGGGCAGGACAGGCGCGCGATGCGTCACCCGCTTGCGGCCGGATCCCGGCCGCGCGGCGGCCGGGCGGATGTCAGCCGAGCTGCAGGGTCGCGACCACCGGCGTATGGTCCGACGGCTGCTCCCACTTGCGCGGTTCGCGGTCGATCACGCAGCCGGTGCAGCGCTGGCGCAGCGCCTCCGACAAGAGGATATGGTCGATGCGCAGGCCCGCGTTGCGGCGAAACGCGAGCATCCGGTAGTCCCACCACGAGAACGCCTTCTCGGGCTGCTCGAACAGCCGGAATCCATCGGCGAGACCAAGCTCCAGCAGCCCCTGGAACGCCGCCCGCTCGGCCGGCGAGACCAGGTTCTGGCCTTCCCACTTCGCGGGGTCGTGCACGTCGCGATCGTCGGGCGCGATATTGAAGTCGCCCAGCAGGGCCAGCTTGGGGTAGCGCGCCAGTTCCTCGCGCAGCCACGAAGTCATCGCTTCGAGCCACCTGAGCTTGTAGGCGAACTTGTCCGAATCCAGCGCCTGCCCATTGGGGAAGTATGCGCATACCAGCCGCACATCGCCGTAGGTGGCGGCCACCACGCGCTGCTGCTCGTCCTCGAAGCCGGGGATGTTGCGCACCACGTCGGCCGCCGGCGGCATCGTGGTGTTGCGCGCGAGGATGGCCACGCCGTTGTAGGTCTTCTGGCCGATATAGACGCTGTGAAAGCCCGCGCTCTCCAGCTCGGCCAGCGGATACTTGTCCTCCGGCAGCTTCAGCTCCTGCAGGCACAGCGCGTCGATCGGCGTGTCGGCCTTTTCCTGCGCGATCAGCCAGTCCAGCACATGGGCCAGCCGCACCTTCAGCGAATTGACGTTCCAGGTGGCGATGCGCAGCGTCGCAGGCGCCAGCGCGGGCAGCGCGGGCGGCAGCCCGCTCAGCAGATCCGTCATGCCGCCATCCCGTCGGCCGCGCCGCCCGCCATGCCGCCATGCCGCAGCAGCGCGTCGATCTGCGGCGGACGGCCGCGGAAGGCGGTGAACGATTCCATGGCCGGGCGGCTGCCGCCGACGGACAGGATCTCGCGGTGGAAGCGCGCCCCGGTCTCGCTGTCCAGCACGCTGCCACTGAGCTGCGCCGCTTCCTCGAAGGCGGCATAGACGTCGGCGGACAGTACTTCGGCCCACTTGTAGCTGTAGTAGCCCGCCGCATAGCCGCCGGCGAAGATATGGCTGAACGTGTTGGGCCAGCGCGACAGCGGGTGCTGCGGAATCACGTGGACGCGGTCGTTGATCTCGCGGGACACGTCGAGCACCGACTTTCCGCCCTGCGGGTCGAAGTCGGTGTGCAGGTGCATGTCGAACGCGGAGTAGACGATCTGGCGCAGCGTCATCAGTCCGTTCTGGAAATTCTTGGCGGCCAGCATCTTGTCGAACAGCGCCCGGGGCAGCGGCGCGCCGGAGTCGACATGGGCCGTCATGCCCGTCAGCACCTCGTATTCCCAGCAGAAGTTCTCCATGAACTGCGACGGCAGCTCCACCGCATCCCATTCGACGCCGTTGATGCCGGACACGCCCAGGTCGCCCACGTGGGTCAGCATATGGTGCAGGCCATGGCCGAACTCGTGGAACAGCGTGATCACCTCGTCGTGCGTGAACAGCGCCGGCTTGTCGCCCACCGGCGCCGAGAAGTTGCAGGTCAGGTAGGCGACCGGCGTCTGCACCGCGCCATCGCTACGCTCCTTGCGGCCCCGCGCGTCGTCCATCCATGCGCCGCCGCGCTTGCCTTCGCGCGCATACAGGTCGATATAGAACTGCGCCTTGAGTTCGCCGTCGGCGGACACCACGCGGAAGAAGCGCACGTCCTTGTGCCACGTCTGGGCCTGGTCCGGTTCGATGCGCACCGAGAACAGCTTCTCGACCACGCCGAACAGGCCCTTGAGCACCTGCGGCTCGGGGAAGTATTGCTTGACCTCGTTTTCCGAGAACGCATAGCGCTTCTCGCGCAGCTTCTCGGAGGCATAGGCAATGTCCCACGGCGCGAGCGCCGCGATGCCCAGCTCCTCGGCCGCGAACCGCTGCAGTTCGGTCCAGTCGCGTTCCGCGTACGGGCGCGCCTTGGCGGCGAGTTCGTCCAGAAAGCGCAGCACCTCGGCCGGCGATTCGGCCATCTTGGGCACCAGCGAGACTTCGCCGAACGTGGCGTAGCCGAGCATCCGCGCTTCTTCCTGGCGCAGCGCCAGTTGCTCGCGCATATTGGCGGTGTTGTCCCACTCCGGCTTGCCCTGACTGTGTTGCGGACCGAGCTCGGACGCGCGTGTCACGTTCGCTTCGTAAAGGGTCTGGCGCAGCGCGCGGTCGTCGGCGTACTGCACCACCGGGAAGTACGACGGAAAATGCAGTGTGAATTTCCAGCCGGCGCGCTCGTCCTTCTGCGCGGCTTCGCGGGCGGCGTCGATGGCGTCCTGCGGCAGGCCCGCCAGACGGGCGCCGTCCTCGATATAGAGCGCGTAGCCGTTGGTCGCGTCCAGCACGTGGTCGGAGAAGGCCTTGGACAGCTGGGCCTGTTCGTCCTGGATCGCCGCGAAGCGCGGCTTGCTGTCCTCGGGCAGCTCCGCGCCGCCGAGGCGGAAGCCGCGCAACTCGTTGTCGAGCAATTGCTTGCGGGCCGCGCTCAGGGTCTGGTATTCAGGGCTGTCGGCCAGGGCCTTGTACTTTTCGTAGAGGGCCAGGTTCTGGCCGAGCGAGGACCAGAACTCGGTCATGCGCGGCAGGTTGTCCGCATGCGCCTGGCGCAGCGCCGGCGTATCGGCGACCGAGCTCAGATGGCCAACCACGCCCCAGGCGCGGCCCAGCCGCTCGGTGCCGGCCTCGAGCACGTCGACCACGGTGGCCCAGGAGATCGGCGTGGCCGGGTCGGCGACCTGCGCGACCGCGCGCTGGGCGTCGGCCAGCAGCGTATCGAGCGCCGGGCCGATATGTTCGGGCCGGATGTCGGCAAAGCGCGGCAGGTCGGTGAAGTCCAGCAGCGGATTGGCACCGGTGGCGGTGGTGGCGTCGGCGGCGGCGTTGACTGGTTGGTTCATGGCGATCTCGGTTGTCTGGCGCAAAACAAAGGCCCAATGGTGTTCACATCGGGGCGGCCGGCGGGTTTTCCAGTGGCTGGCGTCCTTTTCCGGCGAGCGTGCCGGAAAACGGCTCAGCCCGCGGCGCGTTCGGCGGCTTCCAGCGTGTTGACCAGCAGCATGGTGATGGTCATCGGCCCCACGCCGCCGGGTACCGGCGTGATATAGCCGGCGACTTCCTTCACGCCCTGGAAATCGACGTCGCCGCAGAGCTTGCCGTTGTCGTCGCGGTTCATGCCGACGTCGATCACCACCGCGCCGGGTTTGACCATGTCGGCGGTGATGATGTTGCGGCGGCCCACGGCGGCCACGATCACGTCGGCCTCGCGCGTGTGCGCGGCCAGGTCGCGGGTCTTGCTGTTGCAGATGGTCACCGTGGCGCCGGCCTGCAGCAGCAGCATGGCCATCGGCTTGCCCACGATGTTCGAGGCGCCGACGACGACCGCGCGGGCGCCGCGCAGCGGATAGTCGATCGATTCGAGCATCTTCATGCAGCCATAGGGCGTGCAGGGGCGGAACAGCGGGGCGCCGGTCATCAGCGCGCCGGCGTTGGCGACGTGGAAGCCGTCCACGTCCTTCTCGGGCGCGATGGCTTCCAGCACCTTGTGGCTGTCGATGTGCTTGGGCAGCGGCAGCTGCACCAGGATGCCGTGGATCTTCGGGTCGCGGTTCAGCGCGTCGATGCGCGCCAGCAGATCGGCTTCGGACAGGTCGGCCGGATAGCGGTCCAGCGACGAATGGAAGCCGTTGTCCTCGCACGCCTTGACCTTGTTGCGCACATAGACCTGGCTGGCCGGGTCTTCGCCGACCAGGACGACGGCGAGTCCGGGCTGGTGGCCGCGCTCGGTCAGGCGGGCGGCGCGCTGGGCGGCTTCGGTGCGGAGTTGGGTGGCAAGGGCGTTGCCGTCGATGAGTTGGGCGGACATGAGCGAGGCGAAAGGAAGCGGCGAATGAATGGACACGGGCGGGCGCCGTCGCGCGGGGTGCGGGGCGGGGGCGTTACCCGGAAAGGTCAGATTATAAGGGGAGGGCGCCCGATGGATGGCGGGGTACGCCGGAGGTGACGGCGCCGCCGGGGAGCGGCGAGGGAACGGGAAGGGGCGCGGGAAGGGGCGCGGGAAGGGGCGCGGGGCGCCGGCCCCACACCGCGGCGCCGGGCGGCGCCGCGGTCGTTGCGGTCAGCTGTTGCGCGACAGCGCGAGGCGCAGCAGGTCCGCCACGGTGTTGACGTTGAGCTTTTCCATGATGTTGGCGCGGTGCGCCTCCACCGTCTTGATCGAGATGCCGAGGTCGTCGGCGATCTGCTTGTTCAGCCGTCCGGCCACGATACGCTCCAGCACCTGCTGCTCGCGCGTGGTCAGCTTGCCCAGCAGGTCCTTGGCGGCGCGCTGCTCGCGGGCGGCGGAGTGGTCCACCCGGGCTTTCTGCAGCATGCGCTCGACCAGTGCGCGCAGTTCGGACTCGTCGAACGGCTTCTCGATGAAGTCGATCGCGCCCTTCTTCATCGTGGAGACCGCCATCGGCACGTCGCCGTGGCCGGTGATGAAGACGATGGGGATGTTGATGTTCTCGGCGATCATCCGTTCCTGCAGTTCCGGGCCGCTCATGCCGGGCATCCGGACGTCGAGGATCACGCAGGCCACCTGGCTGGCGTCGTAGGCCGACAGGAACTGCTCTGCGCTGGCGAAACTGCGCACCTGGTAGCCATTGCCCTCCAGCAGCCAGGTCAGCGAGTCGCGCATGGCTTCATCGTCGTCGACGATGAACACGGTTTCGCCGCGATTGGGTGTGGGGTTCGGCGCTACGGTCATGAAGTCTCCTGATGCTGCATCGTCTGCAATCCCGGCTAGTGTAACCGCGTCCGCGCGCCGCGGGCACGCCACCAAGGTCGGGTGCCGCTCGGTGGCGGCTATCGTGATCGGGGCCGCCCGGCGAACCGGGCGCGGCCTACTGTTCCGCCGTCTCCGGCTGCAACGGCAGCAGGATTTTAAACGTACAGCCGATGCCGTCGGCATTGTTTTCGACCCACAGGCGGCCCTGGTGCGATTCGATGATCGAGCGGCAGATATTCAGCCCCATGCCCATGCCGTCGGACTTGGTGCTGAAGAACGGCTCGAACAGCCGCTCCTTGGTGTCCTCGTCCACGCCCGGGCCCTGGTCGATCACATCGATGCGGATGGTCTGCCCGAGTTCGCCGGGCTCGATGCGCGCGTGCAGCCTGACGACGCCCGTGGCGCGCATGGCCGGCAGCCCGGCCATGGCTTCCACCGCGTTCTTCAGCAGGTTGACCAGCACCTGCTCGATCAGCACGGGGTCGACGTAAAGCGACAGCGGGGGCGCGGGCAGCCGGGTCAGGATGGTCACCCGGCGGCGTGCCGCTTCCAGGTCGGCCAGGCCCACCGCGTCGGCCACGATCTCGTGCAGCGAGGCCTCGCGCCGCTGCGGCTGGCTGCGTTTCACGAAACCCCGGATGCGGCTGATGATGGTGCCGGCCCGCACCGCCTGCGCCGAAGTCTTCTCCAGGATCGGAACCAGGTCCTCGGGCGTGCTGCGGCCGGAGCGCAGCCGTGCCACCGCGCCCATGCAGTAGTTGTTGATGGCGGCCAGCGGCTGGTTCAGCTCGTGCGCCAGCGACGAGGCCATCTCGCCCATGGTGGTCAGGCGGCTGGTGAACTGCAGGCGTTCCTCGTGCTGGCGCGCCATTTCCTCGGCGGCCTTGCGCACGGTGATGTCGGTGGCGATCTGCATCTGCGCGAGGTGGCCGTCGACCCACTGGATATAGCGGCGCCGGACTTCGAACCACTTCTGCATGTCGGGCACGAAGATCTCCCGTGCGTCCGACGCATAGGGCATCAGCTCGGAGGCCGGCAGGCCGGCATAGGCGTCGACGAAGTCGGTGTGGTCGCTGGTGACCTGTTCCTGGTCGACGTCGCCGCCGGCCAGCTTCAGGTGACCCTCGGCCTCCCAGCCGAACAGTTGGCGGTAGTAGCGGTTGGCGAACAACAGCTCGGGCTTGTCGGTGGCCAGCACCGACACCGCGGCGTCCAGGCTCTCCAGCACGGTGGTGAAGCGGTCGTGCGCCGCGGCCAGTTCCTCGCGGGCGCGCTTGGGCTCGGTGATGTCCGTCATCGAGCTCATCCAGCCGGTATGGCGGCCGCGGCTGTCGATCAGCGGCGAGACGTACATGCGGGCGAAGAAGCTGGTGCCGTCGCGGCGCATCACGCGCATCTCGTAGCCGCTGGCCGGCGACTTGCCCTGCAGGGTCAGGTCGATCTGGCGCTGCATCTCGCGCTGGTCGTTGGGCGGCCAGTAGGGGAAGGGCGGCACGCGGCCCACCAGTTCGTGCTCCTGCCAGCCGGTCATGCGGCAGAAGGCGGGGTTCACATAGGTGATGCGGCCATTCAGGTTCAGCGCGCGCAGGCCGATCAGCATCGAGTTTTCCATCGCGCGCCGGAACGAGGTCTCGGCCAGCAGCGCGCGCTGCGCCTCGGAGCGCCGGCTGGTATGGCGCCACATGCTCCACAGGCTCCACAGCAGGAAGCACGACAGCCCCACCACCAGCCACAGCAGCATGTTGTTCGGCAGGTTGGACGCGGGCGGATAGGCATCGGCGCGCAGCGACAGCGAGTGCCCCGGCGGATCGAGCAGGACTTCGTACGACAGCGCGGTGGCCGGCACCGGGCGCAGCGAGGTGCTGGCGCGCAGCTGGTTGTTCTTGTCGATCAGCGAGAAGCGGTAGCGCTCGGTGAGCTCGGGCGGCAGCAGGTGGGTCAGGATGCCGTTGATCGAGTAGAGCGCGCCGAGCGTGCCGAGAAATTCGTTGTCCCGCACGATCGGCACCTGCAGCAGCATGAAGCTGTCGCCGCGCTCGTTGACGATGGGGCGGGAATACACCACGCGCTGCGTTTCGCGGGCGGTATCGAACGTGTCGAGCACTTCGGGCTCGAGGGGCTGGTCCTGTGTCTCGCGCAGCCGGCTGGCGAATTCGGAGGTGGAGGGCAGCGACCAGCGCGCGCGGCGCGTGGCGTCGAGCCAGTTGACGAAGACGATCTCGGGGTTCTCGCGCAGGATTTCCTGCGCGGCCGTGCGGTAGGCGTTCTGGTCCAGCTGCGCGGCGGCGATGTCGCGCGCCAGCGAGGCAAGCTGATCCTGGTTGCTCAGCAGGGACAGCCGCACGCGCTGCTGCGCCCATGCCGCGTCGCGGTACAGCGCGTCATGCTGCTGCTGGCGCTCCGTCTCGTGCAGCGACCACAGGATGACGCCCATGGCCGCGGTAAACAGCACGATCGCGACCAGGGGGATGAACATGAACCAGCTGGTCGCGACCAGGTTGCGCCAGCGCAGCCACCACAGGCCGCGCGGCGGGCCGTTGAAGGCCGCCGCCTCCTCCCCGGTGCCGTCGTCGCCGGCGCCCAGCCCGTCGAGCGAGTCCAGCGGCGTGATGCCGTCCATGGCCGCGGAGCCGCCCTGGGTCGGATGCGTGGCGTTCGCGGACCGGGATGTCTCCGCAACGGTGGCGGGAAGAATCGCGGAGCGCAGCCCGGGCAGGCGCTTGAGAAGGCGTTGAAGGAACGGCATGGATGGGTATTGACGACTGACCGAACAGTGTAGCGGGATTGCTGCACCGCGTCGCTCCGGGTAAGCGCCAATGTGGATCGTCCGGCGCGGTGCCGTCCCCGGGGCGTTATCGGCGGCGGCGGGGGCGGCTTTGGTGCGTCGCCGCATTATTTCATATGGTGACAAACCATATCGCAATTTGAAAATTTCGCTTGTGCCGCTCAATGTGCTTCCATAGAATCGGTGCGACCCAACAACGCGGACGGCACAGCCGCGCCCGCCGATCCCTGCGCCAGCAGGACGGTGCCGGCAGCGCAGGCCCGGACCGGGATGGCCTTCCCTGGCCGACTCCAAATGTCCGGCACCCCGCGCCGCGTCGCCAGTCATACCGTCACACCCGTCCCGACGCCAGAGCGTGGCTGCGGTGCAGGAATTCACAGGAGACAGTCATGTCAGCCGTACCAGAGCAGATCCTCGGCGCAGCCGGCGCCAACGATGCCGATCCCCAGGAAACCCAGGAATGGCTTGAAGCCCTGCAGGGCGTGCTTGGCGCCGAAGGCAGCGAACGCGCCGCCTTCCTGATCGACAAGCAGATCGAGTACGCGCGCGTGAATGGCGTGACGCAACCCTTCCACGCCGAGACGCCGTATATCAATACGATCCCGGTGGAGCAGCAGGCGCGCATTCCCGGCGACCAGGACATCGAGCACCGCATCCGCTCGTATTCGCGCTGGAACGCGATGGCGATGGTGCTGCGTGCCAACAAGCACACCAACGTGGGCGGCCATATCTCGTCCTACGCCTCGGCCGCGACCCTCTACGACGTCGGCTACAACCACTTCTGGCATGCCCCGTCCGACAAGCACGGCGGCGACCTGGTCTTCGTGCAGGGCCACTCGGCCCCCGGCGTGTATTCGCGCGCCTTCCTGCTGGGCCGCCTGACGGAGAACCAGCTGGACAATTTCCGCCAGGAAGTGGACGGCCAGGGCATCTCGTCGTATCCGCACCCGTGGCTGATGCCGGACTTCTGGCAGTTCCCGACGGTGTCGATGGGCCTGGGCCCGATCATGGCGATCTATCAGGCCCGCTTCATGAAATACCTGGAAAGCCGCGGCCTGATCGCCAAGCTCGGCGAGCGCAAGGTCTGGGCCTTCCTCGGCGACGGCGAGACCGACGAGCCGGAATCGCTGGGCGCGATCGGCATGGCCGGCCGCGAGCGGCTGGACAACCTGGTCTTCGTCATCAACTGCAACCTGCAGCGCCTGGACGGTCCGGTGCGCGGCAACGGCAAGATCATCCAGGAACTGGAGTCGGAATTCCGCGGCTCGGGCTGGAACGTCATCAAGGTGGTATGGGGCAGCCGCTGGGACCAGCTGCTGGCGCGCGACACCAAGGGCCTGCTGATGAAGCGGATGATGGAAGCCGTCGACGGCGAATATCAGACCTTCAAGGCCAAGGACGGCGCCTACGTGCGCGAGCACTTCTTCAATACGCCGGAACTGAAGGCCATGGTCGCCGACTGGTCCGACGACGACATCTGGCGCCTGAACCGCGGCGGCCACGATCCGCACAAGATCTACGCCGCCTACAAGGCCGCCAGCGAGCACAAGGGCCAGCCGACGCTGATCCTGGCCAAGACCATCAAGGGCTATGGCATGGGCGATGCCGGCCAGGCCATGAACATCAGCCACCAGCAGAAGAAGATGCCGGTGGAGGCGATCCGCCGCTTCCGCGATCAGTTCAACATTCCGGTGCCGGACGACAAGCTGGAGGAAGTGCCGTACATCACCTTCCCCGAAGGCTCGAAGGAACTGGAATACATGCGCGCCCGCCGCATGGAGCTGGGCGGCTACCTGCCGACCCGCCGCCAGAAGGCCGAGCCGCTGAAGGTGCCCGAACTGTCCGCGTTCGATGCGCTGCTCAAGGGTACCGGCGAGGGCCGCGAGGTGTCCACCACGATGGCGTTCGTGCGGATCCTGAACACGCTGCTCAAGGACAAGCAGATCGGCAAGCACGTGGTGCCCATCGTGCCGGACGAGTCGCGCACGTTCGGCATGGAAGGCCTGTTCCGCCAGATCGGCATCTGGAACCAGCAAGGCCAGAAGTACGTTCCCGAAGACCATGACCAGCTCATGTTCTACAAGGAGTCGGAGACGGGCCAGGTCCTGCAGGAAGGCATCAACGAAGCCGGCGCCATGTGCGACTGGATCGCGGCCGCCACGTCGTATTCGACGCACGGCGTGCAGATGATCCCGTTCTACATCTATTACTCGATGTTCGGCATCCAGCGTATCGGCGACCTGTGCTGGGCCGCCGCCGACATGCGCTCGCGCGGCTTCCTGCTGGGCGGCACGTCGGGCCGCACGACGCTGAACGGCGAGGGCCTGCAGCACGAGGACGGCCATTCGCACGTGTTCCATGCCGCGATCCCGAACTGCATCTCGTACGACCCGACCTTCCAGTACGAGCTGGCGGTGATCGTGCAGGACGGCCTGCGCCGCATGTACGCGGAGCAGCAGGACGTCTACTACTACCTGACCGTGATGAACGAGAACTACGAGCATCCGGTCATGCCGGCTGGCGTGGAGCAGGACATCGTCAAGGGCATGTACGCGTTCCGCAAGGGCGTGGAGAACAGCAATGCGCCGCGCGTGCAGCTGCTGGGCTCGGGCACGATCTTCCGCGAGGTGATCGCCGCGGCCGAGCTGCTGAAGAAGGACTGGGGCGTGGAATCGGACCTGTGGAGCTGCCCGAGCTTCACGGAACTGGCCCGCGAAGGCCAGGACGCCGAGCGCTGGAACCTGCTGCACCCGACCGAGACGCCGCGCGAATCGCACGTGACGAAGAGCCTGAAGTCGGTGCGCGGTCCAGTGATCGCCTCGACCGACTACGTGCGCGCCTTCGCCGAGCAGATCCGTCCCTTCGTGCCGCGCCGCTACGTGGTGCTCGGCACCGACGGCTTCGGCCGCTCGGATACCCGCGAGAAGCTGCGTCACTTCTTCGAGGTGGACCGCCATTGGGTCACGCTGGCCGCGCTGAAGGCGCTGGCCGACGAGGGCGCGATCGGCCGCGACAAGGTCGCCGAGGCGATCAAGAAGTACAACCTCGATCCCAACAAGCCGAACCCGATGTCGGTCTGATCCGGCTGCACTGCGCGAACCCCCAGGCGCGGCGATGCCGCGCCCGGGCGCCCCGGGCTTGCCCGGCGCGTCCGCGGCGCGGCGGCGTGACAGAAGCGGGCGCCGAGGTTACTCTCGGCGCTGGCGTTCTTGTGCGCGTGCCGGCCTGACCAGGAGACACTGAATGAGTCAAGCGATTGAAATCAAGGTGCCGGATATCGGCGACTACGACGCCGTACCGGTCATCGAAGTCCATGTGAAGCCCGGCGACACCATCGACGCGGAGGACGCGCTGGTGACCCTGGAGTCGGACAAGGCGACCATGGACGTGCCGTCGCCGCAGGCCGGCACCGTCAAGGAAGTCCGCATCAAGGTGGGCGACAACGTGTCCGAGGGCTCGGTGCTGGTCATGCTGGAGCCGGCGGGCGCCGCCGCTCCCGCTCCCGCACCGGCCGCCGCTCCGGCGCCTTCGCCTTCGCCCGCGCCGGCTCCCGCCGCTGCGGCCCCGGCACCGGCACCCGCGCCGGCCAGCGCGCCGGCCGCCGGCGGCGGTGGCACGGTCGAGGTCAAGGTGCCCGATATCGGGGACTACGACGGGGTGCCGGTGATCGAGATCCATGTGAAGCCGGGCGATACGGTCAACGCCGAGGATGCGCTGATCACGCTGGAATCCGACAAGGCCACGATGGACGTGCCGTCCCCCGCCGCGGGCGTGGTCAAGGAAATCAAGGTCAAGGTCGGTGACAACGTCGCCGAAGGCACGCTGATCCTGCTGCTCGAAGGCGCCGGCGCCGCGCCGGCGGCTTCGGCACCCGCACCGGCACCCGCGCCCGCTGCTGCGCCTGCGCCGGCCGCCGCCCAGGCACCCGCGCCGGCTCCGGCTCCGACGGCCGCACCCGCGCCCGCCGCTGCGCCCGCCGGCGTGACGGGCAAGGCCGCGCATGCCAGCCCCTCGGTCCGCAAGTTCGCCCGCGATCTCGGCGTGGATGTCTCGCGCGTGCCCGGCACCGGTCCCAAGGGCCGCATCCTGCAGGACGACGTGCAGCGCTATGTGAAGAGCGTGATGAGCGGCCAGGCCGCCGCGCCCTCGCAGGCCGCCGGCACACCCGCGGGCGGTGGCGAGCTGAATCTGCTGCCCTGGCCGAAGGTGGATTTCACCCGCTACGGCGAGGTGGAAAGCAAGCCCCTGTCGCGCATCAAGAAGATCTCGGGCGCCAACCTGCACCGCAACTGGGTGATGATTCCCCACGTCACGAACCACGACGAGGCCGACATCACCGAGCTGGAAGCCTTCCGTGTGCAGCTGAACAAGGAATACGAGAAGCAGGGCGTCAAGGTCACGATGCTGGCCTTCATGATCAAGGCCACCGTCGCCGCGCTGAAGAAATTCCCCAACTTCAACGCCTCGCTCGACGGCGACAATCTGGTGCTGAAGAAGTATTTCAACATCGGCTTCGCCGCCGACACGCCGAATGGCCTGGTCGTGCCCGTGATCAAGGACGCCGACAAGAAGGGCGTGATCGAGATCGCGCAGGAAATGAGCGAACTGGCCAAGCTGGCGCGCGACGGCAAGCTCAAGCCCGACCAGATGCAGGGCGGCTGCTTCTCGATCTCGTCGCTGGGCGGCCTGGGCGGGACGTACTTCACGCCCATCATCAATGCGCCGGAAGTGGCCATCATGGGCGTCTGCAAGTCGTATCAGAAGCCCGTGTGGGACGGCAAGCAGTTCGTGCCGCGCCTGACGCTGCCGCTGTCGCTGTCGTGGGATCACCGCGTGCTCGACGGAGCCGAGGCGGCTCGCTTCAACACCTACTTCGCGCAGTTGCTGGCGGACTTCCGCCGCATCCTGCTGTAAGCGCCGGGCCCCCGAACAACGACACCGCGGCCAGTGATGGCGGCCGCGGGCAGAGGAGCAAAGCATGAGTGTGATCGAAGTCAAGGTGCCGGATATCGGCGATTTCGACGCGGTGGAAGTGATCGAGGTACTGGTCAAGCCGGGCGATACGGTCGAGGAGGAACAGTCGCTGATCGTGCTGGAATCCGACAAGGCCAGCATGGACGTGCCGTCGAGCGCCGCCGGCAAGGTGGTTGCGGTGGCGGTCAAGGTCGGCGACAAGGTCGCCAAGGGCGCTCTGATCTGCACCGTGGAATCGCAGCAGGGCGCCAGCGCGGCCCCTGCGCCGGCCCCCGCTGCCGCTCCGGCCGCCGCGCCGGCTCCGGCTCCGGCCGCGGCTGCCCCGGCTCCCGCACCGGCTCCCGCGCCGGCCGCCGCGCCGGCCGCGGCCACGCACGCCGGCGCCGCCGATATCCAGTGCGAGATGCTCGTGCTGGGCGCCGGCCCCGGCGGCTACTCCGCCGCCTTCCGCAGCGCCGACCTGGGCATGCAGACCGTGCTGGTCGAGCGCTATGCGTCGCTCGGCGGGGTTTGCCTGAACGTGGGCTGCATTCCGTCGAAGGCGCTGCTGCACAACGCCGCCGTCATCGACGAGGCCCGCGCGCTGGCCGCGCACGGCATCGTCTTCGGCGAAGCGAAGATCGATCTGGACGGCCTGCGCAAGTACAAGGAATCGGTGGTCGGCAAGCTGACCGGCGGCCTGGGCGGCATGGCCCGCGCCCGCAAGGTGCAGGTCGTGCGCGGCATCGGCACCTTCCTCGATCCGCACCACATGGAAGTGCAGGAAACCGAGGGCGACGGCAAGGGCACCAATGGCAAGAAGACGGTGATCCGCTTCGAGAAGGCGATCATCGCGGCCGGCAGCCAGGCGGTGAAGCTGCCGTTCATCCCGGAGGACCCGCGCATCGTCGATTCGACCGGCGCGCTGGAACTGCCCGAGGTGCCCAAGAAACTGCTGGTCATCGGCGGCGGCATCATCGGCCTGGAAATGGCCACGGTGTACAGCACGCTGGGCGCGAGCATCGACGTGGTGGAAATGCTCGATGGCCTGATGCAGGGCGCGGACCGCGACCTCGTCAAGGTGTGGGAGAAGATGAACAAGCATCGCTTCAACAAAGTGATGCTGAAAACCCGCACCGTGGGCGTGGAAGCCAAGCCCGATGGCATCTATGTCAGGTTCGAAGGCGAGCAGGCGCCCGCCGAGGCGGAGCGCTACGACATGGTGCTGGTGTCCGTCGGCCGCGCGCCCAACGGCAAGCGCATCGGCGCGGAGAAGGCAGGCGTGGCGGTGACCGACCGCGGCTTTATCGAGGTCGACAAGCAGATGCGCACCAATGTGCCGCACATCTTTGCGATCGGCGATATCGTCGGCCAGCCGATGCTCGCCCACAAGGCCGTGCACGAGGGCCATGTGGCGGCCGAAGCCGCGCACGGCGAGAAGGCGTACTTCGACGCGAAGCAGATTCCGTCGGTGGCCTACACCGATCCGGAAGTGGCCTGGGCGGGCCTGACCGAGGAGCAATGCAAGGCCGAGGGCATCAAGTACGGCAAGGGCGTGTTCCCGTGGGCCGCCTCGGGCCGCGCCATCGCCAACGGCCGCGACGAGGGCTTCACCAAGCTGCTCTTCGACGAAGAGACGCACCGCATCATCGGGGGCGGCATCGTCGGCACGCATGCCGGCGACCTGATCGGCGAGGTATGCCTGGCGATCGAGATGGGCGCGGACGCGGTGGATATCGGCAAGACCATCCACCCGCATCCCACGCTGGGCGAGTCGATCGGCATGGCTGCGGAGATCTACGAGGGCGTCTGCACGGACGTGCCGCCGCCGCGCAAGCGCTGACCGGAGCGGTTGCCGAGAGGCAAGCCGGAACGCCACGAGAAGGCCCGCCTGTCCGGCGGGCCTTTCTCATTGTTGGCTGCCGTTCATGGGCGGAGAGGGATGCAATTAATCGCCAGGATCCACCCGCGCGCACGAAATCGCGCTTGCAGGTAGGGCGCGGCGGAAACGAAAAAGCCCGGCAGAGCCGGGCTTTCGGGTATTGCAGGACGTCCTTGGGACGTCCTTACCGCGCTTTCCTTCAGACCGCGGGAGCGGCCTTGCGGGTCGAGCGGGATGCCTGGGCGCTGGCTTGTTGCGCGGCGCTGGTGGCGGCGGTGGCAGCAGCCTGGAAGTTCGTTTCGGCGATTTCCACGGCTTGCTTGGTCGCCTTCTGGACCGATTCGTAGGCGTTGTTGGCGGCGGTGATGGCCGACTTGACGATCGCTACGGTCGATTCCGAACCGGCGGGGGCGTTCTTGGCCATGTTCTCGACCATCGACTGCACGTTCTTCGTGCTTTCCGACAGTTGAGCTTCGGCGACGCGGGTGAATTCCGACTGCGTGTCGGCGGCGATTTCGTAGATGTGGCGGCTATAGGCCACGGCCTTTTCGGCGGCCGGCTGGATCAGCGAAACCTGCAGGGCCATGACTTCCTGCGCGTCCTTGGCGGACAGCACGCGCTTGGCGTGATCAACGTTCTCCGCCAGGGTGGTCTTGACGACTTGCAGGTTCAGTTCGACCAGCTTTTCGACGCCTTCGAACGCCTTGGTGGTCAGGCCGAACAGGGTTTCGAGGTTGGCCTTTTGAGCCGCTGCAACTTGTTCCGGGGTAAAGGACATGCGAGTCTCCATTGAATGACGTCGAGTTCGAGCAAATTAAGCCGCCTAGATGTCGAAGCCGTGACGGTGGTCTCCCATCGTTGCGTCAGCCAAGCCCAGGCGTGATTGGTGTCTGCGGCGTCACCGAAACGGTGAATGGTGCGTCGCAACAAGGCCTATTCTAGGGGCCTGAGTTTGCCTGTCAAGGGGTTTTGTGCATCGCACAAACAAAGCAGGGTAAACACCCATCAAGAAACCGCAAACTGTTATCTGGCGCGCACTCCCGGGCGGCGGCCAAAGCGAATCGTGCGCCAGTGCTAGTATCGCGGGTCGCTCCCGAAGGCGCGGCGGCCGTCCTTTCCGTCCTTTTCCTCCATCCCAGATGATGCCCCTTCCCGCCACTAGCGAACACGTCGCCGCGGCCGTCACCGGCACATGGGCCCCGGCATGACGGCCCCCGGCCACACCGTCCGCGCCACTGGCGCCCGCGCGCTCTGGCTGGCGTCGATGCCCTGGCTGTTCGTGCTGATATGGAGCACCGGCTTTATCGTGGCCAAGTACGGCATGCCCCACGCCGAGCCGATGACTTTTCTGTTTCTGCGCTTCGCCGGCGTGCTGGTGGTCATGGCGCCTTTCGTCGCGCTGGCGCGCGTGCCGTTGCCGCGGCGCGCCGGCCGCACGGACTGGCGCCAAGTCGGCCACATCGCCATCGCGGGGTTGTTCCTCCAGGCCGGATATCTGGGCGGCGTGTGGGCAGCCATCAAGCTGGGGATGCCGGCCGGCATGACCGCGCTGATCGTCGGCATGCAGCCCGTACTGACCGCGCTTGCTTCCGCCCGCATGGGCGAGCGGCTGGTGGCCTCCCAGTGGGCCGGCCTGCTGCTGGGCGTCGCGGGCGTTGCGCTGGTGGTCGCCAACAAGATGTCCGGTGGTGCCGCCTCCCCAATCGGCCTTGCGCTGACGCTGGGCGCGCTCCTGTCGATCACCGTCGGCACCCTGTACCAGAAGCGGTATTGCCCGATGTTCGATCTGCGCATGGGCTCGCTGATTCAGTTCGCAGCCGCGGCGCTGGCCTGTCTGCCCTTCATGTATCTGTACGAGACGCGGCAGGTCGAGTGGAACGCGGAGATGATCGGCGCTTTGCTGTGGTCCGTCCTGGCGCTGTCCATCGGCGCCATTTCCCTGCTGTTCCTGCTGATCCGCAAGGGCGCGGCCACCAAGGTGTCCAGCCTGATGTACCTGACGCCGCCGACGACGGCCGTGATGGCATGGGCGCTGTTCGGCGAACGGTTTCCGCCGTTGGCCGCGCTCGGCATGGTGGTTGCCGTCGCCGGTGTGGCTCTCGTAATGCGCCGGTAAATCGGACCGGCGCCTCGTTCCCATTTTCTTGAAAACCCGACGCCATGAAACAGCAACCGGACACGCGCTCGTCCTATCGACACTTCGACAAAATCACCACACGCTGGGCCGACAACGACGTCTATGGCCATGTCAACAACGTTGTCTACTACAGTTATTTCGACACGGTGGTGAATCGATATCTGATCGAGCAGGGCGTGCTTGACCCGGAGGCGGGCGAGACCATCGGGCTGGTGATCGAGACGCAGTGCAACTACTTTGGCTCGCTTAGCTTTCCCGATACGGTGGTGGCCGGTCTGCGCGTCGCCCGCGTCGGCAATACGAGCGTGCGCTATGAGGTCGGGCTGTTCCGCAACGACGAGCAGACCGCCGCGGCGCAGGGGCACTTCGTCCACGTGTATGTGGACCGGCACTCGCGCCGCCCTGTGCCGTTGCCGGCGCCATTGCGGCGCGCGCTGATGCCTCTGGTGGCAGAGGCGCAGGCGGCGGAATGAACTGCGCCGCTCAGGTGAACCAAACCGCGGGGTCGCGCGTTGACCCTGGAGGCCCGCGGAAGCAAGGGGTTAGGGCTAATCCCGACTTCAGCTTTGCCCCGCTGCGCCGTTAGCTGGCGAAGGAGCGGGTAGCGCCTCGGTGGCGCGGACTCGTTCAGGGGACGCAAGATCGGAATGTGATTTAGCCGCTTTATTTTTTGCATGACGAAATGCACTGACAGGCGAACTTTAATAAGGCTTCGTAAGTCATTAATCTTGCTAACAATTTCTTTTTTTCCTACACTGGCGCCATTCCAGATGCGCGCTGAATGAATCATGTCCCGGTCTGATTCCCCATTCTCAAGATTCTTCGGCTCGATGCCCTTTCGCTCGATGGCGGTGACCATGCTGGTCTCCGTGTCGCTGATGGCATCGCCGGCTGCTGAAGCAGCCAAGAAATCGTCGGCAAAAGCCGGCAAAAAGACCGAAAAGGTCGTAAAGGTCCAAAAGAAATCCGTGAAGGAGGCCAAGGCCTCCTCCAAGTCGTCCCGCAAGGTCGTCGTGTTGAAGGGTGGCAAGCGCCAGGCGGTGGCCAGCCGCCACGCGGCGCCTGTGCGCGCGTCGTTCGCGCCGTCGAAGCCGTCTCTGGGTGAAGCCCTCGGGCTGCGCGACACCGCCGACGCGCTGGCGCTGCGCTCCAGCGTGGCCCTGGTGATGGACCAGAACACGAACGAAGTGCTGTTCCAGAAGAATTCCGCCGCGGTCCTGCCGATCGCCTCGATCACCAAGTTGATGACGGCGCTGGTGGTGATGGACGCGCGCCTGCCGCTGGACGAGGTGTTGACCATTACCGAGGAAGATCGCGACACCGAGAAGCACAGCGGTTCGCGGCTGCGCTTCGGCACCCAGCTGACACGCGAGGAGATGCTGCTGCTGGCGCTGATGTCGTCGGAGAACCGCGCCGCCTCGGCGCTGGGCCGCCACTATCCGGGCGGTCTGCCGGCGTTCGTGCAGGCGATGAACCGCAAGGCGCGCGAACTCGGCATGAACGACAGCCACTTCGTCGATTCGAGTGGCCTGTCGAGCAGCAACGTGTCGAGCGCGGTGGACCTGGTGCGCATGGTCAATGCCGCCTACCGCAACCCGATCATCCGGGCGTTCTCGACGCAGACCGAGCATGAGGTCAACGTGCTGGGCCGCACCCAGCATTACGTCAGCACCAATCGCCTGGTGCGCGGCGGCAACTGGGAAATCGGCCTGCAGAAGACCGGCTTCATCTCCGAGGCGGGACAGTGCCTGGTGATGCAGGCCAAGGTGCACGGCCGCAATGTGGTGATGGTGTTCCTGGACTCGGCCGGCAAGCTCTCGCGCTTCGCCGATGCGAACCGCGTCAAGGACTGGCTGGAACATTCGCCGTCGCACGACTCGCGTCCGTTTCCGTCGTCGCCCAACCTGACGCAAGGTCCCGCCTCGCCGCACTACGTGCTCACTTCGCAGCAGGCGCGCGGCATCTGATCGCCACGCGCGCAAGCGCGGAACGACCTGGGACAACAAAGCCCGGCAGTCTGGACTGCCGGGCTTTTTTCTTTTCCGCGCCGCCCCTTACAGCAGCTTGCCCGGATTCATGATGCCGGCCGGGTCCAGCAACTGTTTGATGCCGGCCATCATGCGCAGCTCCAGCGGGTCCTTGTAGCGCTGGAAGTACTCGCGCTTGAGCTGACCGATGCCGTGCTCCGCGCTGATGCTGCCGCCGTAGCGCATGACCTCGTCGAGCACCTCGGCCGTGACGGCCTCGCCGTGCGCCTGTGCCCAGTCGCGTTCGGCATTGGCCGGGCGCGAGAGGTTGTAGTGCAGATTGCCGTCACCGAAGTGGCCGAAGATGAAGGGCCGGATCGACGGGTCCAGACGCTCCAGTCGGGTCTGCATGGAGGCCATGAACGCCGGGATCTGCTCGATGGGCAGCGAAATATCGTGTTTCAGGTGCGGACCGTCGGCGCGCTGCGCCTCGGAGATTTCCTCGCGCAGCTTCCACATGCCCTGCAGTTGCGCCATCGACGCGGACACCGCTGCGTCCAGGCACAGTTCGCGCTCCAGCGCCTGGCCCATGGCGTCTTCCAGCAGCGCGTTGAGCGCCGCCTCGTCGGCCGTGTCGGCCAGTTCCATCAGCACGTAGGCGGGATAGCGCTGCGCGAAGGGTTCCTGCACGCCCTCGGCGTGGGCGAGGACCAGGTCCAGGCAATCGCCGGTGAAGAACTCGAACGCCTGCAGGCGGGCGCCGCACTGCGCAAACAGCAGCTCGAACAGTTCCAGCGCCTGGCGGGGCGACTCCACCGCGGCCAGCACCACGCAGCGCTTGTCGGTGCGCGGGAACAGCCGCAGCGCGGCGGCGGTAATCACGCCCAGCGTGCCCTCGGAGCCGATCAGCAACTGCTTCAGGTCGTAGCCGGTATTGTCCTTGCGCAGCGTGCGCAGGCCATGGAACACCTCGCCGCTCGGCAGCACGGCTTCGATGCCGAGCACCAGTTCGCGCGTCATGCCGTAGCGCACGACGTTGACGCCGCCGGCGTTGGTCGCCAGATTGCCGCCGATCTGGCAGGAGTCCTCGGCCGCCAGGCTCAACGGCAACAGGCGCGCCGCGTCCTCTGCCGCGCGCCGGAGATTGCCCAGAATGCAGCCCGCCTCGGCGACCATGGTGTTGGCGATCGTGTCGATCGAGCGGATCGCGTTCATGCGATCCAGGCTCAGCACCACGTTGGCCGTATTGCTGTCCGGCGCGGCCCCGCCGCACAGGCCGGTGTTGCCGCCGCGGGGTACCACCGGCACGGCGGCCTCCTGGCACAGCGCCAGGCAGCGCGACACCTCTTCCGTGGTGCGCGGACGCACCACCGCCTGGGCGTTGCCGCGATACAGTCCCCGCCAGTCGGACAGCCAGGGAGCGACTTCGTCCGCGCCGGTGGCGACCACGTCGGGTCCGAGGGCTTCGACCAGGCGGGGGAGGAAATTGGAAGCTTGCATGATGTATCGAGTGGCAGACCTGCCGCGGGCAGGGATTGTCGGATCACGGGCCGGCCGGGCTGGCGGCGCGCATAGCGGCGCCCGTGAGGGAAAGAATGCGGATTCCCGCACCAGCGGGGAAGGGGACGCCCGCAACGCGGGCGCGCCGGATCGCTCAGGCGCCGGGTTCGGCGCTGTAGCCCATGCCGCGCGAAATCTGCAGCGCGGTGTCCTTCAGGTTCTGCAGCCAGCTGTCCTGCAGCCGGTCGGCCGGCGCGGACAGCGACAGGCCGGCCACCAGCCGGCGCGAGTCGTCGTAAATGCCGGCGGCGATGCAGCGCACGCCCAGCTCCAGCTCTTCGTTGTCCCGCGCATAGCCGTTGGTGCGGACCCAGTTCAGTTCGCGTTCGAGCTTGGTCAGTTCGGTGATCGACGTGCGGGTATGGCCGGCGAGGCCCGTGCGGGTCGCGTAGTTGCGCACCCGCGCCACTTCATCGGCGGCGAGGAACAGCTTGCCCACCGACGTCAGATGCAGCGGCGCGCGGCCGCCGATGGCGCGCACGACCTGCATGCCCGAGCGCTCGCTGTAGGCGCGTTCGATATAGACGATCTCGTCGCCCTGGCGCACCGACAGGTTTACGGTCTGGCCGGTCACGCGGTGCAGGGCCCGCATCGGCGCCAGCGCCGCGTCGCGCACCGACAGCCGCGCCTTGACCAGGTTGCCCAGTTCCAGCAGCCGCATGCCGAGCCGGTAGCTGCCGGGGTCCGAGCGATCCACGAAACGGCACGCCACCATATCGTTGAGGATGCGGTGCGCCGTGGAGGGATGCAGCCCGGTGGACTGCGACAACTCTTTCAGGCTGACGGGATCGGCGTGTTCGGCCAGCGCATCGAGCAGCGTCATCATGCGCTCGATGACCTGGATCGACGTCTTGCCAGGTTCCTTCTCTACCTCTGCCATGGGAAATGTTGCCGTGCGGCAAATTAAGCGATTGCCTGATTCTATCTCGCATTGTGAAAATTTCAATAGCTGAAACGCCATGATGGGGCAGGCGAGCGCGTTTGCTGCGTGCGCTGGAACACAGCCAGCCTGCGGGGCGCCCCGCAGGTCATTAGCCGATTTCATGCGCAGGCTGAGCCGTTTATTCCGCGAACGCGTTGCGGCGGGCGCATAATCTCGGGGTTTGGGTCTGGAAAGGTTAGCGATGCGAGTTGGTCTGTTTGTCACATGCCTGGTGGACATCATGCGTCCGGAGATTGGCTTCTCGGTGCTGAAGCTGCTCGAGAACGCCGGCTATGAGGTGATGGTCCCCGAGGCGCAGACGTGCTGCGGCCAGCCCGCCTACAACTCCGGCGAACGCGCCGCGGCCCGCGATCTGGCGGAGAAATTCCTGCGCGAATTCGAGATGTTCGACTACGTCGTGGTGCCGTCCGGCTCCTGCGGCGGCATGATCGTCGGACACTACGGCGACCTGCTGCGCGACGATCCGGAGCTCAACGGCCGTTTCGAGCGCCTGCGCGCGCGGGTGTTCGAGCTGACCGACTTCCTGGCCAACGTCGCGAAGATCGAGGCCGTCGACTCCGCCTTCAGCGGTCATGTGACCTATCACGACTCCTGCTCGGGGCTGCGCGAACTGGGCGTCAAGCAGCAGCCCCGCGCGCTGCTGTCGCGCTTGCCCGGCGTGCAATTGACGGAGATGAAGGACTGCGAGGCCTGCTGCGGGTTCGGCGGCACGTTCTCGGTCAAGTACGGCAATATCTCGACGGCGATCGTCGACGAGAAGTGCGCCAACATCAAGGCCAGCGGGGCGGACGCCGTCGTGCTGGGCGATCTGGGCTGCATCCTCAATATCGAAGGCCGCCTGCGCCGTACCGGCGATACGCAGACGCGCGTGCTGCATATCGCGCAGGTGCTGGCGGGCGACGCCTGAACGCCGAAGGGAACCACATGCAAGTACACAGCATGGAATTCAAGGCGCGTGCCGGCCAGAAACTGGCAGACCAGCGCCTCCAGCAGAACCTGAAGAAGCTGTCCACCAAATTCGTCACGGCCAGGGCCGAGGCGATTCGCGACATCGATTTCGACGCCACGCGGGAAGCGCTGAAGGAGCGCCGCAACCGCGCGCTGGAGAACCTCGACGTGTGGCTCGCCACCTTCGAGGAGAACGCCACGCGGCGCGGCGCCACGGTGCTGTTCGCGGAGACCACCGCCGACGCCGCCCGGCTGGTGGCCGAGATCGCGCAGAAGCACGGCGTGAAGAAGGTGATCAAGAGCAAGTCCATGGTCACCGAGGAAATGCGCCTGAACCAGGTGCTCGGCGAAATGGGTGTGCAGAGCGTCGAAACGGATCTGGGCGAGTACATCCTGCAGATCAACGATGCCGAGCCCCCCTCGCACATCATTGCCCCGGTGGTGCACAAGGACAAGGAAGAGATCGCCGACCTGTTCGCCAAGGTCCACCACAAGCCCAGGCTTACCGAAATCCCGGACATGACCCGCGAAGCGCGGGAGGTGCTGCGGCCCGAGTTCCTGTCCGCGGACATGGGGGTGACGGGCGGCAACTTCATCATCGCCGAGACAGGCTCGGTGGCGGTCGTCACCAACGAGGGCAACGAGGGCATGTGCACCGTGATGCCGCGCGTGCATGTGGCCGTGACCGGTATCGAGAAAGTGCTGCCGACGCTGGAGGACCTCGCCACCGTGATGCGGCTGCTGCCGCGCTCGGCCACGGGCCAGGCCATCTCGAACTATTTCTCGCTGCTGACGGGGCCGCGCGCCGAGGGCGAGCGCGATGGACCCGAGCATATGTACTTCGTGCTGGTCGATGGCGGCCGCACGGGACTGATTGGCGGCGACTTCCAGGAGATGCTGCGCTGCATCCGCTGCGGCGCGTGCATGAACCACTGCCCGGTGTACCAGAAGATTGGCGGCCACGCCTATGGGTGGGTCTATCCCGGCCCGATGGGCAGCGTGCTGACGCCGAGCTATGTGGGCCTGTCCAATGCGATCGACCTGCCGCAGGCGGCGACGATGTGCGGCGAGTGCAATCGCGTCTGCCCCGCGTCCATTCCCCTGTCCGACCTGCTGCGCAAGCTGCGCGAGAAGCAGATGGAGCGGGGCCTGCGGCCCTGGGGCGAGCGCTTCGGCCTGAGCGTATGGGCCTATGCCGCCAGGCGGCCGGGCCTGTACGCGTTTGCGACGCGGATCGGCGCCCGCCTGCTCGCGCGGATGGGGGGCGGCGACAATCTGATTGCGAAGCTGCCGATGGCCGGCAAGGGGTGGACCGATACGCGCGACATGCCGGCGCCGGCCGGGCGGACCTTCCGCGATCTCTACAAGGAAAGGCGGGCCCGCCCATGAGCGATACCCAATCCAACGGCGCGATCCTTGCGCGCATGCAAGAGAGCCTGGACGCCTATGTCGCGGGCGGAGTCGACACCAACGGCTTCGTCCAGTCGTGGCGCCAGGCCGCCGAGTCGCTGGTACTGCCGCCTCCCTACGGGGCGGCGCTGGACGACCTGCTGCGTCGTCTGCAGATGTCCGCGGTGTTCGCTCAGGACAGCTGTTCCTTCTCCGCCAGCGCGATCACCGACCAGATGATCGTCTGGCTAAGAAAGGCGGGGCAGGCGAAATAGGCGGACACCGATTGCCCGCCATAGCCAGCCCCGCGACGCATCAGTCGCGGAAGATCTCCGCCAGACTGTCCGAGTAGAACACGCGGTCCATCCACCGGTCGATCTGCTCTTGCGCGGCCGCATCGATCCGGCCCGCGATTTCCGGGGGCAAGTCCCCGAAGCGGCGAACCAGCAGCTTGCGCAACGCCATGGCTTCACCCTTGCGCATGCCTTCGCGGATGCCTTCGCGCAGGCCGGCCTGCCTGGACTTCCGTCTTGCCTCGTCAAAGCATTCTGCCCAAGTCATCTTGAAATCTCCCAGTTCAGTTAGCGCTTTATCCGTCAACACACGTGGTACCGATGCAACCCTGCTTTGCCGTGTAGCGAGGCCGCGAAGCCAGCGGACTGCAATCTCCTTGAGCGGAACGTTGCTGCCGATCATCCGCCTCAGCTGAGAGATCAGCCGGGAGAACATCTTCTCGCTGGCGGGATGTTCGAGCCCGATGACGCAAGCCACGAGGTTGTTCATCTCCAGCAGATCGGCTTTCCGATACTGGCTGCAGTCGATCAGGAGATACGACAGCCGCGGCTGATATTTTGCGACCACGTCGGGCATCTGCGCAATCAGCGCGGCGGTATCGGTGGCCGCCGTCCATTTCCGGTTTCCGGTGTAGAAGACGATAGGCAGCACCGGTGGCAACAGGCGGTCGCGCGGCGCCTCGCAGGCGCGCAGCAGGTCCTGGTAAAGCAGGGTGAGATAGCCGTTCATCCTTAGCGCCATATGTTGGTCCACGGTGCTCTGGAACTCGATCAGCAGGTACAGATAGATCCATTCTTCACCCACCTTCGCACGCCACACCACATCGCTGGCACGCTGGCGCAGGTCGTCGGTGACGTAGTGGCAGGCCACTTTTTCCAGCGTCCCGTAGTTCAGACTTTGCACCCATGGGTGAGGAACAAAGCCTCGTATCAGTGCCCGGACAAATTCGGGCGTGGAGAAGAGCAGCTTGTATGAGGCATCGCATTCGTTGGTCATGAGCTGGCGATAGAAGGGTGGGGAGAGCGGTGCGTAAGGCACCGAAGCCGCAAGGTTGCCTGCGGTTCCGCACGCGGTATTCCGTCAAAGTTGCCGCACTATCGAATTCGGGATCTGGAACGCACTTCAGCGCCTCCGATACCGGAGACCGGCCGCCAAAGAAAAAGGCCGAGCCCCTGCGAGGGGACTCGGCCTTCGGGCGCCAGGCGCCGACGCCTGAGGCAGCTCAGATCAGCTCAGCAACAGCGCATCGTCATCCAGCTGTTCGTGCCGCGTCTGCTCGAACATGCGCAGCAGGTCGGGCACATCGAGCCCCTTGCGCTGCTCGCCCGATACATCCAGCACCACCTGGCCCTGATGCAGCATCACCGTGCGGGTGCCGTAGTCCAGCGCCTGCCGCATGCTGTGGGTGACCATCATCGTCGTGAGCTGGCTTTCCTCGACGATGCGGGCCGTCAGTTCCAGCACGAACGCCGCCGTCTTGGGGTCGAGCGCGGCGGTGTGTTCGTCCAGCAGCAGGATACGCGACGGTTGCAGCGATGCCATCAGCAGGCTGACGGCCTGGCGCTGGCCACCCGACAGCAGTCCGATACGGTCGGTGAGGCGGTTTTCGAGGCCGAGGTTCAGCAGGCGCAGCTTGTCGCGGAAGAGCTCGCGCGAGGCCCGGTTCAGTGCCGGACGGAAGCCGCGGCGGGTGCCGCGCGCCATCGCCAGCGCCATGTTCTCCTCGATGGTCAGCGCCTCGCAGGTGCCGGCCATTGGGTCCTGGAACACGCGGGCCACCAGGTGGGCGCGATCCCATGCGGGCTGGCGCGTTACGTCGGTGTCGTCGATGGTGATGCTGCCCGCGTCCACCATCTGGTCGCCGCTGACGGCGTTCAGGAACGTCGATTTGCCGGCCCCGTTGGAGCCGATCACGGCGACGAACTGGCCCGTGGGAATCTCCAGGCTCAGGCCGCGCAGCGCGCGCGTCTCGATCGGCGTGCCGGGATTGAACGTCAGTTTCAGGTCTTGTGCGCGCAGCATGTCAGGCACCTCCCTTGCGGCCGAACAGCTTCTTGCGCGTGGCGGGCAGCACCAGCGCCACGGTCACCAGCAGGGCGGTGACCAGGTTCAGGTCCTGGGCCTTGAGCCCGATGAAGTCGCTGTTGAGCGCGAGCGCGATAAAGAAGCGGTAGAGGATGGCGCCGAGCACCACGGCCAGCGTGGTCAGCACCAGCCGTCGCGCGGGCAGGATGGTTTCGCCGATGATCACGGCCGCCAGGCCGATCACGATGGTGCCGATGCCCATCGAGATATCCGCGCCGCCCTGGGTCTGCGCGAACAGCGCGCCGGCCAGCGCGACCAGCCCGTTCGACAGCGCCATGCCGGCGAGCGTGGCGCGGCCGGTGGCGATGCCCTGCGAGCGGGCCATGCGCGGGTTGGCGCCCGTGGCGCGCATCGCGAGGCCGCGCTGCGAGGCGAAGAACCAGTCCAGCCCCAGCTTGGCGGCGATCACCACCACGAGCAGCAGCGCGGGGCGCAGCAGATAGTCGGGCAGCCATTCGGGCTGCAGGATGGTGAAGATGGTGGGCTCGGTGATCAGCGGCACATTGGGCCGGCCCATCACGCGCAGGTTGATCGAATACAGCGCGATCATCATCAGGATGCTGGCCAGCAGATCCATGATCTTGAGCCGGACATTGAGCCAGCCGGTGATCAGGCCCGCGATGCAGCCCGCGACGATGGCCACGGCGGTGGCCAGGAACGGGTCCTGTCCCGCGGCGATCAGCGTGGCGGCGACGGCGCCGCCCAGCGGGAAGCTGCCATCGACGGTCAGGTCGGGGAAGTTGAGGATGCGGAAGGAAATCAGCACCCCGAGCGCGACGAGGCTGAAGATCAGCCCGATCTCTAGCGCGCCCATCAGGGAGAAGAGGGACATGGGGAAATCCTGTGGCTGGGGCGGGGCGGCGTTCGGTCCTGCCGCCGGGGCATGGCGGACCGGTGGCGCGCGCAGCGAGCGATCGGAGCCGGCCGGACGGCGGCGGGCCGCCGCGCGGCAGCCCGTCCGTTCAACTTACTTGATGACCTGCTTGGCGTCCTTGAGCAGGTCCTGCGACAGGGTCACGCCCTGCTTCTCGGCGGCGCCCGGATTGACGAACAGCTCGAGCTTGTCGCTGGTTTCCGAAGCAATGGCACCGGGCTTTTCGCCCTTCAGGATGCGCACCACGAGCTTGCCGGTCTGATGGCCGAGATCGCCGTAGTTGATGCCCAGCGCCGCGATCGCGCCGCGCTTGACGCTGTCGGTATCGGCCGCCACCAGCGGCAGCTTCGATTCGTTGGCCACCTTGACCAGCGCCTCGTAGGCCGACACGACGTTGTTGTCGGTATTGGTGTAGATCACGTCCACCTTGCCGGCGAGGCTGCGGGCGGCCGGTCCGATGTCGACCGTGCGCGGCGCGGCGGCTTCCTTCAGCGTCATGCCTTCCTTGGCCAGCAGCGTCTTCAGTTCCTTGACCACGACGACCGAGTTGGCCTCGCCGGGGTTGTAGACCATGCCGACCGTCTTGGCCTTGGGCACGACGCGCTTGATCAGGGCGATCTGCTTGTCCAGCGGCAGCTTGTCGGAGACGCCGGTCACGTTGGTGCCGCTGGGCGTCCAGCCCTTGACCAGTTGCGCCGCAACCGGGTCGGTCACGCCGGAGTAGACCACCGGCACGCTCTTGGTGGCGGCCACCACGGCCTGCGCGGCGGGCGTGGCGATGGCGACGATGGCGTTGGGCTGGTCGCCGACGAACTTGCGGGCGATCTGCGCCGCGGTGCCGGTGTTGCCCTGCGCGCTCTGGTACTCCCACTTCAGGTTCTTGTCGGCGTCGTAGCCCGCCGACTTCAGTTCGGCGCGCACGCCGTCGCGGATGGCGTCGAGCGCCGGGTGGTCGACGATGGACAGCACCTTCACGGTCTGCGCCTGCACGGCGGCGCCGTAGGTGGTGGCCAGCGCGACGGCGGCGGCCAGCAGGGTCCTGGTGGTTGGCTTCAGCGATTTCATTGTCGGATGTCCCCCAACTTGTTGGTCTCGGTGCCCCGGCCGGTGTGATCGCGGGCGGCGGCAAGGCCGCGAGGATACCACTGTCCGGCGCCGGTCCGCACTGTTGCGGTGCGGACCGGCGTGCGGCGAACGGCCGCGCCGAGGGGCTTACTGCGCGGGGTTGTTGATGCGGGTGTGAATGCGTTCGATGCCGTCGATCACGTCCTGCGGCAGTCGCACCTGCCACGCGTCGATGTCCTCGCGCAGCTGTTCGACGCTGGTCGCGCCAACGATGGTGCTGGCTGCGAACCAGCGCGAATAGCACCACGCCAGGGCCAGCGTGGCGGGCGACATGCCGGCCTCGCGCGCCAGCGCGACGTACTGTGCCGAGGCGCGCAGCGTGTCCGCGCGCATGTAGCGCGGGCTCCAGTCGGGCGAGAAGCGGTTCAGGCGCCCGGTCGCGGCGGTATCGAAGGTCGGCTCGGCGGCGTCGCCCTTGAGGTACTTGCCGGTGAGCTGGCCGAAGGCGAGCGGGCTGTAGACGAGCAGGCTCACGTCGGTGCGGAAGCACGCCTCGTCCAGCCCCTGCTCGAAGCTGCGGTTCACCAGGTTGTACGGGTTCTGCACGGTGGCGATGCGCGGCAGGCCGTGCAGTTCGGCCTGCTTGACGAACTCGGCGATGCCCCAGGGCGTTTCGTTCGAGACGCCGACGTAGCGGATCTTGCCGGCGCGAACCAGCTCGCCCATCGCTTCGAGCTGCGCCTGGATGCTGGTGCATTCGCGCTCGCGGGCGGGATCGAAGCTCTTCTGGCCGAAGATCGGCGCGTTGCGGGCGGGCCAGTGGATCTGGTACAGGTCGATATAGTCCGTCTGCAGGCGCGCCAGCGAATCGTCCACCGCGGCGCGGATGCTGGCCGGCGTGAGGTCGCCGCCGTCGCGGATCCACGGCATGCGGGCCGGGCCGGCGACCTTGGTGGCCAGCACCACGCGGTCGCGCTGCTGCCGCTTGAGCCAGGTGCCGACGATGCGCTCGGTCTGGCCATACGTCTCGGCGCGCGGCTTGACCGGATACATCTCGGCCGTGTCGATGAAATTGATGCCGCGCGAGAAGGCGTAGTCCAGCTGCTGGTGGCCTTCGGCTTCGGTGTTCTGTTCGCCGAACGTCATGGTGCCGAGGCAGATGCGCGAGACCTGCAGGTCGCTTTGGCCGAGACGGATGGTTTCCATGGTGTGGTTGTCGTCCAGGAGTGGTGGAAGGGAAGTGCGGATCGACGGGGCGGTGGGTCAGCGGCGCAGCGCGGCCGCGCATTCGGCGACCAGCGCCGGGCCGCGGTAGATCAGCCCGCTGTAGACCTGCACCAGCTGCGCGCCGGCGTCGATCTTGGCGCGGGCGTCGGCACCGCCGAAGATGCCGCCCACGCCGATGATCGGCAGCGCCTCGCCGATCACCGCGCGCAGGCCCTCGACGACGCGGGTCGACGCCTCGAACACCGGCCGACCCGACAGCCCGCCGGCTTCCTCGGCATGGCGCAGGCCCTTGACCGCGTCGCGCGAGATCGTGGTGTTGGTCGCGATCACCCCGTCGATGCCGTGCCGCACCAGCGCGTCGCCGATATTGCCGATCTGGTCGGCGTCCAGGTCCGGGGCGATCTTCAGCGCCAGCGGCACGTAGCGCCGGTGCTGGTCCGCCAGCCGCTGCTGGGCGGTCTTCAGCGTCGACAGCAGATGGTCCAGCTCGCTGGCGCCCTGCAGCTGCCGCAGGTTCTTGGTGTTGGGCGAGGAAATATTGACCGTGACATAGCTCGCGTGGGGATAGACGCGTTCGAGGCAATACAGGTAGTCGTCCACCGCGCGCTCGATCGGCGTATCGGCGTTCTTGCCGATATTCAGCCCCAGCACGCCGCCCTCGGCTTTCCAGCGCGAAGCGGTGACGTTGGCGACGAAGGCATCCACGCCGCCGTTGTTGAAGCCCATGCGGTTGATCAGCGCATCGGCCTCGGGCAGCCGGAACATGCGCGGACGCGGGTTGCCGGGCTGGGCGCGCGGGGTGACCGTGCCCACTTCGATAAAGCCGAAGCCGAAGGCGGCCAGCGCGTCGATATAGGCGCCATCCTTGTCCAGCCCCGCCGCGAGCCCCACCGGGTTGGGAAAGCGGATTCCCATCACGGTGCGGGGATCCTCGGCGATCCGGTTGCCGAGGCAGCCCGCCAGTCCCAGGCGCTGTGCGCGGCGCAGGTTGTTCAGCGTGAAATGGTGGGCATCCTCCGCGTCCATGGAGAACAGGGCGGGGCGAAACAGGGGATAGAGCGCGTTGAACACGTTGGCGTGGAGTGGGATCGGGGGAAGGCAGGCCCGGGGAAGGCGCGGTACGGACCGCGCGGCATCCGCGTGCAGGGCAAAAAAAGACTCGAAAGGGCATCGCAGCCAAGCCGGCATTGTAGCGGCTGGTGCCCTTTCGAGTCGCGGGCGCTGGAATCCGCGCCTCTGTCCTCACTGCCGTCGCTGTTGTCCCGCGGCTTGCTTCCCGCTCCCCTGGGTTCTTCTCCCCGTGCCCGTCAGGCGCCGGGCTTCAGGCCGCGCGCCGCTCGGTCCGTGCCCGCATGCGGGTGCGCAGGTCGCTCAGCAGCGGCCACACCAGCACGAAGATCGCCAGGCCCATGATGGTGCCGACCAGTCCGTTGGACCAGAACACGTCGAGCGCGCCGGAGGACACCAGCATGGTCTGCCGGAAGGCGTCCTCGGCCCGGTCGCCGAGCACCAGCGCCAGCACCAGCGGCGCCAGCGGATAGCCCAGCTTCTTGAGCACGTAGCCGATCACGCCGAAGCCCAGCATCAGCCACACATCGAACAGCGCGCCGTGCACGGTGTACGCGCCGATGGCGCAGATCACCAGGATCAGCGGGGCGATGATCGAGAACGGAATGCGCAGGATCGCGGCGAACAGCGGCACCGTCGACAGCACCACGATCAGGCCGACGATATTGCCCAGGTACATGCTGGCGATCAGGCCCCACACGAACGGGCCCTGTTCGGCGAACAGCAGCGGGCCGGGCTGCAGGCCCCAGATCATCAGGCCGCCGAGCAGCACCGCGGCGGTGGCCGAGCCGGGAATGCCCAGCGCCAGCATCGGCAGCAGCGCGCTGGTGCCGGCGGCGTGCGCGGCCGTTTCCGGCGCGATCACCCCTTCCACATTGCCCTTGCCGAACGACTCCGGGTCGCGCCCCATGCGCTTGGCCACGCCGTAGCCCATGAACGAAGCCGCGGTCGCGCCGCCCGGCGTGATGCCGAGCCAGCAGCCGATGACCGACGAGCGCAGCACGGTGAGCCAGTAGCGGGGCATTTCGGCCCAGGTCTTCATCACCACCTTCAGGTCGATGCGTGCCTGCTTGCCGCGGAAGGCCACGCCTTCCTCCATCGTCATCAGGATCTCGCTGATGCCGAACAGGCCGATCACCGCCACCAGGAAGTCGATGCCGCGCAGCAGTTCGTGCGAGCCGAAGGTCATCCGCAGCGTGCCGGACACGGTGTCCATGCCGACGGCCGCCAGCGCGAAGCCGATGCACATCGCGATCAGGATCTTGGGCTTGGATTCCTTGCCCATGCCGATGAAGCTGCAGAAGGTGAGCAGGTAGACCGCGAAGAACTCCGGCGGGCCGAAGCGCAGCGCGAACTTGGCGACCAGCGGCGCCAGGAAGGTGATCAGCAGCACGCCGGCCATCGCACCCAGGCACGAGCCGGTGAAGGCCGAGGTCAGCGCCCGGCCGGCCTCGCCGCGCTGGGCCATTGGATAGCCGTCGAACGTGGTGGCCACCGACCACGCCTCGCCCGGGATATTGAACAGGATCGAGGTGATGGCCCCGCCGAACAGTGCGCCCCAGTAGATGCAGGACAGCATGATGATGGCCGAGGTCGGCTCCATCGAGAACGTCAGCGGCAGCAGGATCGCCACGCCGTTCGGTCCGCCCAGGCCGGGCAGCACGCCGACCACGATGCCCAGCAGGATGCCGACGAACATCAGCCCGACGTTGTGCCAGGACATGGCCACCGCGAAGCCGCCCATCAGGGCATTCATTTCTTCCATCGCGTGTCTCCTAGTAGCCGAAGGCCGCTTCGAGCGGACCCTTGGGCAGCGGCACGCGGAACTGGATCTCGAAGATCCAGAACAGCACCGCGTTGACACCGACCCCGATCAGCACGGCGCGCCACCAGGCGGCCTTGCCGACGGCGATCATGAAGCCGGTCATGAAGATGGCCGAGGCCACGTAGATGCCCAGGAAGCCGATCAGTGCCACATAGACCGACAGCGGCAGCAAGATGACGCACACCTGCTTGAACTGCTGCCACGAGACGAACGTCTCGTGCTCGCTGGTGCGCCATGCCTGCCATGCGACCGCCAGGCTGCAGACCAGGATGATCACGCCGATGCGCAGCGGGAAATAGCCGGCCTCGGGGCCGTCCGGCGCCCAGCCGGCGCCGATGCGGTAGTTGCTCCAGATCACCACCATCGCCAGCGAGAGCAGGCAGATGGCCACCACAATCTCCACCGTCCGTACGGAGACGCCGCCGGTGGTGGATACCTCGTCATGCTTCGCGTCCATGAAGACGTCTCCTGCGCAGGTTCCTTGGAAGCCCGCCGGCCCGTCATGCGGGCGCGGCGGGACGAGCGGTTCAGCGCGCGGCCGAGAAGCCGGCTTCCCGCACGATGTCGCGATGCGAGTTCTCGTCCTTGGTCAGGAAGTCGGTGAGCGGCTTGCCGACCAGGAAGTCGTTCTTCAGCGCGTTCTTCTCGAGGTATTCCTTCCACTCGGGCGTGGCCACGACCTTCTGCATCAGGTCCACGTAGTACTTCTGCTGGTCCGGCGTCACGCCGCCCGGCATCATGAACACGCGCAGCATCTGGTATTGCACGTCCAGCCCCTGTTCCTTGCAGGTCGGCACGTCATGCCAGCTCTGCTGCTGCGTGACCTTGACCGTGTAGCTCATGCGTTCGGGCGCGAACACGCACAGCGCGCGGTGTTCGCCCGCGCGCCACTGGCTGACCGATTCGCTGGGGTTGTTGACGTTGGCGTCGATATGCTGGCCGGAGAGCTGGGTGGCCGCCTCGCCGCCGCCCTTGTACGGCACGTAGATGAACTTGGTGCCGGTCTTCTTCTGGACCAGCGTGGTGATGATCTGGTCCTCGCGCTTGGAGCTGGTGCCACCCATCTTGACCTTGCCCGCGTTGGCCTTAGCCGCGTTGATGAACTCGGTGACGGTCTTGGACGGCGATGCCGCGTTGGTCCACAGCACGAATTCGTCCTGCGCCACCAGCGCCACCGGCGTCAGGTCGCGCCAGCTGAAGGGCAGCTGGCTGACCATGGGCACCGTGTAGAGGGCCGAGGACGTGACCAGCAGCTTGTGCGGATTGCCCTGCGAGGCCTTGGTGTCCATCAGCCCCTCGGCGCCGCTGGCGCCGGCCTTGTTGACGACGATGATGGGCTGGCTCATCAGCTTGTGCTTGGCGATGATGCCCTGGATCGAGCGCGCCATCTGGTCGGAGGCGCCGCCCGCGCTGAACGGCACCACCAGCTCCACCGGCTTGGTGGGCTCCCATGCCAGCGCACCCGCGCTCATCAGGGCATTGGCGCCCACCGCGATGGCCAGCGTCTTCCACGTCTTGTGTTGCTGTTGCATTGCCTGTCTCCTTTGGATACTCACCAAGCCCATGCCTTGGGGCACGTGGCCGAATATTCCCCTTCGGGCGGCGCATCGGCCGAGGCGAAGGGGCGTTTCTGGCGCTCTGTCCGGGGGCGATGCCCCGCCGGCGCCTTGTGAACACGAACTGCAGAAACCGTTGAACCGCTCGGGCCGCCGCCGCTACGGATCGACGCCGGCCGCCTGCCCGACGCCCGAGAGCGAGGTCGCCAGCACGCGGGCGACATGCACCGGTTCGGCATCGGCGCCGTCGCGGATCTGGTGGCGGCAGCTGGTGCCATCCGCGACCACCAGCGCACCGGCGGCGCGCTTGCGCACCGCGGGCAGCAGCGACAGCTCCGCCATCGCGCGCGAGGCCTCGTAGTGCTCGGCCTCGTAGCCGAAGCTGCCCGCCATGCCGCAGCACGACGATTCGATCGGCGAGACCTTCAGGCCGGGGATCCAGCCCAGCACCGTCTGCACCGGGGTAAAGGCATCGAAGGCTTTCTGGTGGCAATGGCCGTGCACCAGCGCTTCGCCCGTGGCGAGCGGCTTCAGGTCCAGCGCGAGGCGTCCGGCCTTGTGTTCGCGCACCAGGAATTCCTCGAACAGGAAGGCGTTCGCCGACAGCCGCGCCGCTTCGTCGCCATAACCGTAGTTGAGGAACTCGTCCCGCAGCGACAGCAGGCACGAGGGCTCCAGCCCGACCACCGGCACGCCGCGCTCGACATATGGCCGGAAGGCGTCGAGCATCCGCCGGGCTTCCTGCTTCGCCTCGTCGACCAGCCCGGCGGCCAGCAGCGTGCGGCCGCAGCACAGCGGACGTTCGCCGGCGCGGGTGTTGAAGTGCACCGTGTAGCCCGCCGCCTCGAGCACCTGCTGCGCGGCCTGGGCGTTTTCGGGTTCCATGTAGTTGCTGAAGGTGTCGACGAACAGCAGCACTTCCTTGCCTTGTGCCGTCGCCGTGGTGGCCGGAGCCTTCACGCTGGACAGGAACGCGGAGCGGAAGCGCGGCAGGGGCCGCTGCGGCGCGAAGCCCAGCGCGCGCTTGACCAGCGCCGAGACGCCCGGGATGTTGTCGGCCAGGGCGAACAGCGCCGGCATGCGGCTGGCGAAGGGCGCGTAGCGCGGCATGAAGGCCACCATGCGCTCGCGCAGCGTGGTGCCGTGCCGCTGTGCCCACGCGTGGCGCGCCTCGATCTTCATCTTCGCCATGTCGACGCCGGTGGGGCAGTCGCGCTTGCAGCCCTTGCAGGAGACGCACAGGTCCAGCACCGCCTTGACGTCCTCGCTCGCCAGCCCCTCCTCGCCGAGCTGGCCCGACACCGCCAGCCGCAGCGTGTTGGCGCGCCCCCGCGTCAGGTGCTGCTCGTCCTTGGTCACGCGATAGCTCGGGCACATGGTGCCCGCATCGAACTTGCGGCAGTGGCCGTTGTTGTTGCACATCTCGACGGCGGCGGCGAGGCCGCCTGTCCTGTCCGTGCCGGTGCCGGGCGGGGTCTCCTCGCCGGTCAGCGGGTCGCGCCTGACGTTCCACGCGGACCAGTCCAGCGCGGGGCGGATGGGCAGGGCCTCGTAGCCGGGAGCGAAGCGGAAGTTCTCGCGCGCGTCCATTTTCGGGGGGCGCACGATCTTGTCGGGGTTGAAGCGGTTGTCGGGATCGAACAGCGCCTTGATTTCCGCGAAGGCGGCATTGATGCGCGGACCGTACTGCCAGGCCACCCATTCGCCCCGGCACAGGCCGTCGCCATGCTCGCCGGAGTAGGCGCCCTTGTACTCGCGCACCAGCGCCGAGGCTTCCTCGGCGATCTCGCGCATGCGCACCGCGCCGTCGCGGCGCATGTCGAGGATGGGACGCACGTGCAGCGTGCCGACGCTCGCGTGCGCATACCAGGTGCCCTCGGTCTCGTGCTTGTGGAAGACCTCGGTGAGGCGGCGGGTGTACTCGGCCAGATGCTCCAGCGGCACCGCGCAGTCCTCGATGAAGGACACCGGCTTGCCGTCGCCCTTCATGCTCATCATGATGTTCAGGCCGGCCTTGCGCACATCCCACAGCGCCTTCTGCGCCTTGGCGTCGGCCATCTTGACCACCGAGCCCGGCAGGCCGAGGTCGCCCATCAGTTCGGCCAGCTCGTCGAGGCGGCGCAGCAGCGCGGCATGGTCTTCGCCCGCGAACTCGACCAGCAGGATGGCCTGCGGCTCGCCGGTCAGCGCCCGCTCGATCACGGGGCGGAACGACGGGTTCTCCATCGACAGGTCGATCATGGTGCGATCGACCAGCTCCACCGCCACCGGCTGCAGCTTGACGATGTGCTGGGTCATCGCCATCGCCTGGTAGAAGGTGGGGAAATTCACCACGCCCAGCACCTTGTGCTCGGGCAGGGGCGCGAGCTTGAGCGTGATCTGCCGGCTGTAGGCCAGCGTGCCTTCGGAGCCGACCAGGATGTGCGACAGGTTGGCGTAGCCGTCGTCGGTATAGGCGCGCGGATTCTGGCAGTCGAACAGATCGATGTTGTAGCCGGCGACCCGGCGCAGCACCTTCGGCACGTTGCGCTGGATCTCGTCGCTCTCGCGCGTGGCGATGCGCCGCAGGCCGTGCAGCAGGCCCTCCACGCGGGTGTCCTTCGGCGGCGCCTTCAGCGAGCCGAAATGGCAGCGCGTGCCGTCGGCGAGCACCGCGTCGATGGCGAGCACGTTGTGGACCATGTTGCCGTACTCGATCGAGCGGGAGCCGCAGGAGTTGTTGCCCGCCATGCCGCCGATCGTGCATTGCGCGCTGGTCGAGACGTCGACCGGGAACCACAGGCCGTGCGGCTTGAGCCAGGCGTTCAGGTGGTCCAGCACGATGCCGGGCTCGACGGTGACCGTGCGGGCCTGGGCATCGAACGCGATCACGTTGTTGAGCCACTTGCTGTTGTCGATCACCAGCGCCTCGCCCACGGTCTGGCCGCACTGGCTGGTGCCGGCACCGCGCGCCAGCACCGGCGCGCCGAGGTCGCGGGCGATCTCCAGGGCCAGCAACAGGTCGTCCTGGTCGCGCGGCACGGCCACGCCGATGGGCATGATCTGGTAGATCGAAGCGTCGGTGGCATAGCGGCCCCGCGCGGCACGGTCGAAGAACACATCGCCGCGCAGTTCCTTGCGCAGCCGCGTGGCCAGCGGCGTCGACGCCCCGCTTTGCGAGGGCACCAGATGAATGGGCTTGACCAGCAAGCTCGGGGATGAGTTCGTCATGGTGTTCTACTGAAGCTGGGAAGATCGCCGCGGCGGATTCGCCGCGGACAACCGCACGGTGCCGCCCTTGTCCCGAGAAGGACGGGCGCCGTTGGGGGCGGAGGCGGGCGCTTGCCCGTACGCCCGAGCGCCGGATGGATGGCGCGTCAGGCAGCCGCCTTGAGCACCGGCGTATCGGTGTGCGAGGCCAGATAGTCCATCGCGGCGGTCACGCCGCTGCCGGCCAGCGCCACGCCGGAGATCTTCAGCCCCATCTCGCAGCCGGCGAGCGTCGCCATCAGCGTCAGGTCGTTGCAGTCGCCGAGATGGCCGATGCGGAACATCTTGCCGCGCATCTTGCCCAGCGCCTGGCCCAGCGACATGTCGAAGCGCTCGTAGATGCGCTGGCGCACCGCGTCGGCGTCGACGCCCTCCGGCATCATCACGCCCGTCAGCACCGGGCTGTACACCGCGGGATCGGCGCACTGGATCTCCAGGCCCCAGGCGCGGACCGCGCGGCGGGTGGCTTCGGCCAGGCGCTGGTGCCGCGCGAACACGTTGTCGAGCCCTTCCCCGAGGATCATGTCGAGCGCCTCGGACAGGCCGTAGAGCAGGTTGGTGCTGGGCGTATAGGGCCAGTAGCCGTTCTTGTTCGATTCGATGATCTCGTCCCAGCCCCAGAAGGCGCGCGGCAGCTTCGCCTGCTTGCTGGCGGCGATGGCCTTGGGCGAGATCGCGTTGAAGCTGATGCCCGGCGGCAGCATCAGGCCCTTCTGCGAGCCAGAGACCGTCACGTCCACGCCCCACTCATCGTGGCGGTAGTCGGCCGAACCCAGCCCGGAGATGCTGTCGACCAGCAGCAGCGCCGGATGGCCGGCGGCATCGATGGCGCGGCGCACGGCCGCGATATTGGAGGTGACGCCGGTCGACGTTTCGTTATGGACCACGCACACGGCCTTGATCGCATGGCCGGTGTCTTCGCGCAGCCGTGCTTCGATCATGTCGGGCTGCACGCCGCGGCGCCAGCCTTCGATGCCGGGCAGGCCGAGGAACTCGGGCTTCAGGCCCAGCGATTCCGCCATCTTCTTCCACAGCGTGGCGAAGTGGCCGGTCTCGAACATCAGCACGGCGTCGCCGGGGCTCAGCGTGTTGCTCAGCGCCGCTTCCCAGGCGCCGGTGCCCGAGGCCGGATAGATGATGACGGGATGCTCGGTCTTGAAGATCTTCTTGATATCGGCCAGCACCTTGCGGCCCAGCGCGCCGAACTCGCGGCCGCGGTGGTCGATGGTCGGATAGCTCATCGCGCGCAGGATGCGGTCGGGCACCGGGCTCGGCCCCGGAATCTGGAGGAAGTGGCGGCCGGCAGGGTGGAAGTCCAAAGTGAGCATGCAGTGTCCCCTCTCGTTGTGGTCGGCAAACGACGCTCGTTTGGTCGTTTGGATATTGAATGCAAAATACTGTAGCAGAGGGAGAGCATGCGAAAAAGGCGAAATTGCACCGCGGACGCCAGTGTTTACCCGGGCAGCGAGCGGCCACACGCGAGCTCGCGGGCGTGAAGTAGAATAAGGTCAATCCCAGGGTTGAGGACGTTTGCATGCAAAATTCATTCGATGGCGGCGTGGTTCCGCCCGTCGCCGCCGGGGCGGCGGTGCTGCCGCGCGTCGAGCGCCAGCGACTGCACGACACCGTGGTCGAGCACCTGCGCAAGTTCATCGTGGAGGGCGTGCTGGCGCAGGGCGTCAAGCTCAACGAGCGCGAGCTGTGCGAAAAGCTGGGCATCTCGCGCACCCCGCTGCGCGAGGCGTTCAAGGTGCTGGCCGCGGAGGGGCTGATCGAGATCTCCCCGAACCGGGGCGCCAGCGTCTCGCGCATGACGGAGGCCGAGATCTGGGAAACCTTCGAGCTGATGAGCGGCCTGGAAGCCTTCTCAGGGGAGCTGGCCTGCGAGCGCATCACCCCGGCCGAGCTGGCCGAGATCAAGGCGCTGCATTACGCGATGCTGGCCTGCCGCGTGCAGAACGATCTGCCGGGCTACTACAGCCGCAACCAGGAGATCCACGACCGCATCAACGCGGCCGCGCGCAACACGGTGCTGCGCCAGACTTACCAGGCGATCAACCGGCGCCTGAAGGCGCTGCGCTTTCGCTCCAACCACCAGACGGAGAAGTGGGATCGCGCGGTGCACGATCACGAGGAAATGGTCCGTGCGCTGGAAGCCCGCGACGGCAAGGCGCTGGGCGCCATCCTGCGGCGCCACCTGCTGGAGAAGCGCGATACGGTGCTGCAGATCCACCCCGACCCGATCGACGACAAGCCGGCGCAGAACGCCTGAGCACGCGCCGCGAAGCGGCTAGGTCTCGAGCTTGCCGGCGGGCGGGATGGCGGGCATGGCCGGCGCGACCGGCACGGCAGTGGCTGACTCGGGGCGGCTGCCGCACGGCTGCGCCTGCGCGGCATCGTCGAGCGCGGCGCTGAAGGGGCGCCACTGATTGCCGACGAGCACCTGCAGCGGCTGGAAGCGCGCCTTGTAGGCCATCTTGCGGCTCTGGGCGATCCAGTAGCCGAGATAGAGATGGGGCAGCCCGAGTTCCCGGGTCTGGGCGATCTGCCAGAGGATGTTGTAGGTGCCGTAGCTGGCTTTCTGATCCTCGGGATCGTAGAACGTGTAGACCGATGACAGCCCGTCATCGAGCACGTCGATCATGCTGACCATGCGCAGCCGTCCGGCCTCGGGCGAGCCCGGCGGTTCGCGGAATTCCACCAGCCGCGAATTGACCCGGCTCTGCAGCAGGAACTGCTCGTACTGATCGCGGCTGTCCTGATCCATGCCGCCGCCGGCATGTCGCATCGACTGGTAGCGCAGGTACAGCGCGTAGTGCTCCTCCACGTACGTCAGCGGCGCCACCAGCGCCTGGAGCCGGCTGTGCCTGTTCCAGGCGCGGCGCTGGCTGCGGTCCGGCTCGAACAGGTCGACCGCCAGCCGGCACGGCGTGCAGGCGTGGCACTCGTCGCAATAGGGTCGGTAGGTGAAGATGCCGCTGCGCCGGAAGCCGGCGCGCACCAGCCGCGAATAGACGTCGGCGTTGATCAGGTGAGCGGGAGTGGCTACCTGGGAGCGGGCCATGCGGCCTTCCAGATAGCTGCAAGCGTAGGGCGCCGTAGCATAGAACTGCAGCGCTGAGAGGGGCAATTCCTTGAGCTTGCTCATGGGTTTGCTGCTGCCAGGTCAAGCAAGCGCCGCGCACCGGCCCGGGGGGCGCCAGCGCTGCGCCGCGCCCGGGCGGGCCACGACCGGCGCTCAGGTTGCGGGGGGTCGCGTCCACCATTCCAGCACCGATTTGTCGAACCGCCACGGCACGATGGCTGGCTGCGCCGCGGCGACCCGCACGTGGCCGACGAACTCTGCGCGCGGGATGGGGGACGCGCCCAGGGAAGCCAGGTGATCGGTTTCTTGCTGGCAGTCTATCATCGCGACGCCGTGGCCGGCGAGGAATGCACAGAGCGCCGCGAGCGCGATCTTGGAGGCGTCGGTGCGCTGGGCAAACATCGACTCGCCGTAGAACATCGTGCCCAGCGCGACCCCGTACAGGCCGCCCACGCGTTCGCCGCGATACCAGCTCTCGACGGAGTGGGCCATGCCGCCGCGGTGCAGGGCCGCATAGGCGTCGACGATGTCGGCGGTGATCCAGGTGCCGTGCTGTCCCTCGCGCGGCGCCGCCGCGCAGGTCTCCATCACTTCGACGAAATCGTCGTCCACGCGGATTTCCCAGTCGTCGTCGCGCAGCACGCGCTTCAGGGTCTTGCGGAAGGTGGTGGAGACCTTCAGTGCGTCCGGCACCAGCACCATGCGGGGATCGGTGCTCCACCACAGCACGGGCTGGCCCTCGGCGTACCAGGGGAAGATGCCCTGGCGGTAGGCCAGCAGCAGGCGTTGGGGCGACAGCTCGCGGCTTGCCGCCAGCAGGCCGGGCGCATCGGAGTCGCTGCCGAGCGCCTGGTCCACGGGCGGAAACGGATCGTGCGGATCCAGCCAGGTGATCATGCGCGCGGCGCCTGGGACATGTCCGGCGTCAGTGCGTCAGGGGGCCACGGTGGCCCGGGCTTCCAGCGGCCGCATCGGCCTGTCGATATCCAGCGTATGCAGCCGGAAGTCTCCCGCCGCGATCCGGCCAGCGGCACGATCGGCGAAGAAGCAGCGCAGCGTGTGGATGACGGTGGGGAAGGCCAGTTCGTCCCACGGCACGTCGGCTTCTTCCACCAGCCTGACTTCGAGGCTTTCCTCGCCGGGAGCGAAATCGATGTCCTCCAGCGTGGCGAGATAGAACAGGTGGACCTGATGCACGTGCGGGACGTTGAGGATCGAGTACAGCTCGCCCATCCGGACCCGGGCACCGGCTTCCTCCAGCGTCTCGCGCGCCGCGCCCTGCGCCGTCGTCTCGCCGATCTCCATGAAGCCGGCCGGCAGCGTCCAGAAACCGTAGCGCGGTTCGATGGCACGCTTGCACAGCAGGATCTTGTCTTCCCAGACCGGGATGGTGCCGACCACGTTGCGCGGATTGACGTAATGGATGGTGCCGCAGTGATCGCACATATGACGCGGGCGGTTGTCGCCGGCGGGTACGCGCAGCACGACCGCTTGGCCGCAGTTCGAGCAGAATTTCATGGAGGCCGTCCGGGGAGAATAGCGCGAGTTTATCACCGCGCTTGCGGGATACCGGCGTGGATGGGCGCGGAAGGGATGCTACGGAAGGAGGAGGTCGGCGGGGCGGGAACGGCCGCGCCAAAAAAAACAAAGCCCGCGAGTGCGGGCTTGTGTTTCGATCGATCGGTTGGTTGCGGGGGCAGGATTTGAACCTGCGACCTTCGGGTTATGAGCCCGACGAGCTGCCAGACTGCTCCACCCCGCGTCCGTCGAAGAGGTGATTATAGGGCAGGTGTTTTCGCAATGCAACACTTATCTGCGGAAGATGGCAACTGCCTCACGAGCCGCCTGGCGCGGACGACATGGCGCGCCAGGGCGCGGCGTCGAATTCGAAGCTGTCGCGTTGCAGCAGATCGTCGCGCTGCCAGATGACGCGGTCGGGACGCACCGTCAGCATCCAGGTCGTGGTGACCAGCGGCCGCGGATGGACGAAGGCACGCGGCGACAGGATGGCGGCACACGGCCCATGCAGCGGGTCGCGCACCGACTGGTAGCGGATCATGCCCAGGCCGGCGGCGCGCGCCACCCGGGCGAAGGCCTGGCAAGCCTCGTAGTCGTGCGGGTGGGTCCAGTGTGCCGCGTCGTCGGCGAAGGGCGCGGCGTCGAGGGCTACGCCCTCCGTGCGGATATCTACCTGGAACAACGTCTGCGGACGCGCGTCGATGCGCGGCAGCGCAGGGCTGTCGGCGAGAAAGCGCCAGCGCCAGTAGCCCAGTTCGGCGCACGCCGTGCGGATCTCGTCGGCGCCATAGAACACGCCGGGGTCCTGCGGGCCGCGGAAGCGCGACCCCCAAGGCGAGGGCGGATAGCGAAAAGGGGTGAACAGCAGATAGTGCAGGTGGCGCGCTTCGGGAGGCACCGCGGGCTTGCCGGCATCGAGCACGGCTTCCAGCACGGCCTGTTCCTCCAGGCCATCGACCAGGGGCATGGTCGATACGACGTGCTGGGCCTCGATGGCCCGCCACAGCGTTTGCGCGAAGTGCCTGCGCTCAGACGCGACCGCGGGTGGCGTCCAGGTAGTGAACGACACGTACCAAGCCTTCCGTGCTGCGGATCAGTTCGAGCGGCTTGCCGCCCAGCGCGAGATTGTCATTGGAGAGCCACAGGCGCGCCTGCTCGCCGTGGCCAAGAATCGCATCCAGCGAGCGGAACAGGCGCACGAACAGCACGCCGAACTCCCATTCCTTGCGGTGGGCGTCGAGTACATAGTGCCCCGAGGCCATGCGCGAGACGGACGCCGTGCTGATGCCCAGCACGCTGGCGACGGCCGCCTGGCTGATGCCCAGAAACCCCGCGGCGCGCATGACCGCCTTGGTCAGCGTGACGCCAGGATCCGGGCTGCCGGCCGGGATCTGTTCGGGAACCTGACTCATCTGCATCGTCATACTCCGGTTTCTCGGGAAACATTATAGGCCGCACGTTTCGCAAGGGGAAATAAACGATGCTTACCTGCCCAGTGGGGCAGCGGCGCCGCTAATAAGTTTCGATATGCAGGCGGCCTTCCGCCTTCAACGCGGCCTCGCGCTCCGCCCATGGCCGGGCGCTGCCCTCGCACAGGGCCGCGAAGGCGGCCAGCACGCCGTCTTCCATTCCCTTCAGGCCGCAGACATAGATGTGCGCGTCGGGATCGTCGAGCAAGGCGAGCACCGCGGGACCGGCCTCGCGAATGGCGTCCTGCACGTAGCGCCGTGGCTGTCCGGGGTCGCGCGAGAAGGCGAAGTGGATGTCGAGGAACGACTTGGGCAGCTTCATCAGCGGGCCGAAGTAGGGCAACTCGCGCGCGTTGCGGGCGCCGAAGAACAGCAGGCGGCGGCCCGTAAAGTGGTCGAGGTTGCGGCGCATGCGCTCCGTCATGGCGCGCATGGGTGCGGACCCCGTGCCGGTGCAGACCATCATCACGCTGGCTGCCGCGTGGTTGGGCATCAGGAACGTGCTGCCGAAGGGGCCCACCACCTGCACGGTGTCGCCCTTGGCCAGGTCGCACAGGAAATTGGACGCGACGCCGCGCACCGGCTTGCCGTCGTGATCGGCGGTGACGCGCTTTACCGTCAGCGCGAGATTGTTGTAGCCGGGGCGCTCGCCGTCGCGCGGGCTGGCGATCGAGTACAGGCGCACGTAGTGCGGCTTGCCGGCGGCGTCGGTGCCCGGAGGCAGGATGCCGATGGACTGGCCCTCCAGCACCGGAAAGAAGTGGTTGCCGAAATCCAGCACGATGTGATGGACGTCGCTCGACGCATCCTCCGCCGTCAGCCGGTAGTTGCCGGCCACGGTGGCGCTCAGCGGCTCGCGCACCGTGTGCAGGTTCAGGTAGGGATGGGCGGCGGACCACGGGGCCCTGGCAGAGGTATGGGTGCTGGTCTGCACCTGCTGGATCGGCGCCGCGGTGTCGTTGGCGCCAGCAGCGCCGTCCGCAGCCTCGGCGTCGGCCGCCAGCGCGCCCGCGTCGGGCAGCGGCAGTTCGCCGGGCAGCTCGTCCCACAGCAGCTGCTCGTCGATGGGATAGGCCTGGCCGCGCAGCACGGTGCGCCAGTTGTCGATGGCCCCGGTGGGGCAGGGCGACAGGCAGGCGCCGCAGGCATTGCAGACGTCTGCCTTGACGACGTAGTTGCGATCGTCGTGCGTGATCGCATCGATCGGGCACGTGTCCTCGCACGTGTTGCAGCGGATGCAGATTTCCGGGTCGATCAGATGCTGCTTGATGATGTCGGGGGCGCCCATCTCGCGGTCTCCTGTGTTCGTGCCGTTGGCGCGGGCATGGCCGTTCTGTGCCGGCCGGTCTCGTGATGCGTCGATGCTAGTTGAAGCGCACGTAGCGGAAGTCCATCGGCTGGCGATTGACACCGACCGCGGGCGGCGCGATCCAGCCCGCATAGGCGCCGGGCTCGACCACGCGGCCCATCAGCGACGCGACGAAGGCGCGGTCCTCGTCGGTGGCCAGCCAGCGGCGCTCGTTTTCCTTCCACGCCGCTTCGGAGATCAGCTCGCCCTCGGGCGACACATGCAGGTTCGCGAACGAGCCGATCTTGCGGTTGAAGGCCTTGTGCGGCACGGTCAGCCGGAACGGAATGCCGTGCTTTTCGATGACCTTGTTCCAGCGCGCGATGCCGCCCACCGAATCTTTGATGTAGTCGTCGCGCAGCACTTCGTTCAGCGCGTTGAGCATCGGCACCTCGCGCTCGGTGAGGCGGCCGTCCTTGACGTCGAGGATGCGGTAGACCTGGCCCTTGAGCACATGGTCGTCGTCGCGCTTGCCCTCGTCGAAGCGGCCCTTGAGGCCCGCGCTGTAGAAGGTCGCGGCGTTCGACGACTGGTCGGCGCCAAACAGGTCGATGGTCACGCTGTAGTGGAAGTTCAGGTAGCGCTGGATCGTCTCCAGGTCGATCGCGCCGGCCGCGCGCACGTCGGCCGGGTCCTGGATGTCGCGCTCGCGCATGACCTGGCACGTGCGCTGGATCACGCGCGAGACGCCCGATTCGCCGACGAACATGTGGTGGGCTTCCTCGGTCAGCATGAAGCGCGTGGTGCGGGCGAGCGGATCGAAGCCGGATTCGGCCAGCGCCGAGAGCTGGAACTTGCCGTCGCGGTCGGTGAAGTAGGTGAACATGAAGAACGACAGCCAGTCCGGCGTGCGTTCGTTGAACGCGCCGAGGATGCGCGGGTTGTCGTCGTCGCCCGAGCGGCGGTCCAGCAGCGCCTCGGCCTCTTCGCGGCCATCGCGGCCGAAATAGCGGTGCAGCAGGTACACCATCGCCCACAGGTGGCGGCCTTCCTCGACATTGACCTGGAACAGGTTGCGCAGGTCGTACAGCGACGGGCACGTCATGCCCAGGTGCCGCTGCTGCTCGACCGACGCGGGCTCCGTATCGCCCTGCGTCACGATGATGCGGCGCAGATTGGCGCGGTGCTCGCCGGGCACTTCCTGCCACGCCGGTTCGCCCAGGTGCTCGCCGAAATGGATGCGGCGCGCCGGGTCGGCCGGCTGCAGGAAGATGCCCCAGCGGTAGTCGGGCATCTTCACATGATCGAAATGAGCCCAGCCGGACGGGTCGACCGACACGGCGGTGCGCAGGTAGACCTCGTAGTCGTTCGAGCCTTCGGGTCCCATCTCGCGCCACCAGTCCAGGAAGGCGGGCTGCCAGTGTTCGAGGGCGCGCTGCAGCGCGCGGTCGTCCGAGAGATTGACGTTGTTGGGAATCTTCTGGCTGTAGTCGATGCTCACGTTGGTCTCCTGTGCTGTTCTGTGCTGCGCTGTCCGTGCCGGGCGCTCAGACGCGGTCCCAGTCGAAGCGCGCCTTGTTGCCGGTGCCGAACACCTTCAGCGCGCCGTGCTCGCCGGTCGCGTTGGGCCGGTAGAAAATCCAGTTCTGCCACGCCGACAGGCGGCCGAAGATGCGGGTCTCCATGCTTTCGCCGGGACCGAAGCGCAAGTTGGCCTCCATGCCGGTGAGGGCGTCGGGCGACAGGCTGGCGCGCTCCTCCAGCGCGAGACGGATCTCGTCTTCCCAGTCGATGTCGTCGGGCGCGGCGGTGATCAGGCCGAGCGAGTCGGCGGTGAGCGCATCGAGCGGCGCGCCGATATGGTCGTGCACGGCCTCGATGGGCGCGGACTCGCCGTAGAAACGCGCCTGCAGCCTGGTCTGGCCACTGGGCATCGGATACCAGCCGAAGTTGGCGGCGGAGGCAAACACGCGCGGCGCGTCGTCCGGGGCGTCGGGCAGATGCAGCATGTAGCTGCGGTCCGCGGCCAGCGCCAGTTCCAGCAGCGTGCCGGCGAAGCACGAGTCCGGCTCGATCAGCGCGAACAGGCTGCGGGAGGACACGTCCAGCCGTGCCAGCGTGCGCCGCAGCATGCCGATGGTCTCGCGCACGAACCAGTGGTCGGCGTGCTGCTGCAGCGCCGCGTCGCAAGCGAGCACCTGGGCCGGCACGCCATCGGTCTTGAGCACCCACATGCCGATGTCGAGGTGGTTCGTGCGCAGGTCGAGGATGGCGTCATCGAGCTCGCGCGCCATCTTCAGCGGCCACCACTGCGCGCCGGCCGCGACGATGCCCTGCAGATCCCCGGGCTCGTGCTTGCCGGGGCCGAACACCGTGATGGTGGCCTTGCGCGCCGCCGCGTCCAGATGGACGCGCACCGTGTCGTAGCGCCAGCCGCCGCTTTCTTCGCGGCGCGACAGCGGCGTCAGCGCCACGCCGGCTTCGTTCGCCGGCCGGTCGCTGCCGGCCGCCAGCGCCGCGGCGCGCTCGCGCACGTGGTCGGCGAAGCGCGCGGGTTTGACGACCTCGTCCACCAGCCTCCAGTCCTTTGCGCGGGTGCCGCGCACGCCTTCGGTGGTAGTGCAGAACATGTCGGCATGGTCGCGCCGCACGCGGCGCTTGTCGGTCAGGCGGGTCAGGCCGCCGGTGCCGGGCAGCACGCCCAGCAGCGGCACCTCCGGCAGGCTGACCGCGGACGAGCGGTCGTCCACCAGCACGATCTCGTCGCAGGCGAGCGCCAGCTCATAGCCGCCGCCGGCCGTGGTGCCGTTGCAGGCGGCCAGGAACTTCAGGCCCGAATGGCGGCTGGCGTCCTCCATGCCGTTGCGGGTCTCGTTGGTGAACTTGCAGAAGTTGACCTTCCAGGCGTGCGACGACTTGCCGAGCATGAAGATGTTGGCGCCGGAGCAGAAGATGCGCTCCTTGGCGCTGGTCAGTACCACCGTGCGCACTTCGGGATGCTCGAAGCGGATGCGCTGGATCGCGTCGTGCAGTTCGATGTCGACGCCGAGGTCGTAGGAATTGAGCTTGAGCGCATAGCCCTCGCGCAGTCCGCCGTCTTCGTCGACGTCCATGGTCAGCGTGGCGACGGGGCCATCGAAGCTCAGGCGCCAGTGACGGTACTGGTCCGGATGGCGCTCGAACGTGACGCGCGCGGACGGCGTGGCGGCGGCGGGTTGCCGCGGGGTGACAGGGCTGACGGGGGTGGCGGGGTGGTTGCCGCCGGTCTGGGCGGTCGCTGCGGGTTGAGCGATCGGATCGGTCTGGGCCGTGGGGGGCATCGCGGTCTCCTGGCTGCACTATAGTGTGTCTTGGTGTTTGACATGAACTATAGTGCAGCGAGGCGGCTGGTGCAATGCCGATGTTCGGCGTGTCCGGAACGCGCGGGGCGGATCAGGCCGTTCGCTGGGCCAGCAGCGATTCCAGCGTCTGCAGCGAGGCCGCCTCGTCCTGGCCGCTGGTGTCGATGGTGGCGTCCGCGCGCGAATACAGCGGCGTGCGCGCGGTCAGGATGCGGCGCAGGTCGTCCATGGCCTCGCGGTTGCCCTGCATTGGCCGCATATCGCCCTGGGCCACCACGCGCGCCATGTGCTCCTCGGGCGATGTGCGCACCCAGACCGTATAGCAATGGGCCAGCAGCAGGTTGAAGGTGCCCGGTTCGGACACCAGGCTGCCCGGCGTGGCCAGCACCAGGCGGTCGTGCTCGCGCAGCACGCGCTCGAGCGCGCGCATTTCGTAGCGCCGGTAAGCGGCCTGTCCGTACAGCGAATGGATTTCCGACAGCGTGGCGCCGGCTTCCTGCTCGATGGCGCTGTTCAGTTCGACGAAGGGCAGGCCGTGCGCCTGCGCATAGGCGCGGCCCAGGGTGGACTTGCCGGCGCCGCGCAGTCCGATCAGCGCGAGCCGCTGGTGGCGGGCAACTTGCGGCTCGGCCGGCGCCAGCGCGAGCCGGCAGGCGTCGCGCACCTTTGCCAGATCCGCGGGTGGCAGCTGGGCGAGCCACTGCACGAGCTGGCCGAATTCCGAGGCGCGCGCGCCGTTGTGCCCGTCCACCTCGGCCAGCACCACGGGCAGCGGCACGTCCAGCGCCGTCGCCACGTGCCGCAGCAGAAGCACCGAGGCGTTGCCGGTGCCGGTTTCCAGATTGGCGAGATAGCGCTCGGAGACGTCGGCGCCGCGCGCCAGATCCTTGCGCGACATGCCGCGCGCCGCGCGCAGCGAGCGGATGCGCTCGCCGAGCTGGGTCAGATAGGGGTCGCGCGGCTCGCGCTCGGCCGGCGCGCGCGCGCCGGGGCCGCTCTGCGCGGAAGGATCGTCGGCATGGGTCGGCGGAACGGTCTGCGTGTCTGGGGTGCGGCGCATGGGGATGGTGGGGCTTCAGGGCGGCGAGGCGGCAAGCCGCGGCGAGGAAGGCGGCATTATACGGTCGCCACGTGGTGGTGTCATATAGTGCATTCCGGTGCTTGCATATTAGGTCATATGAAATAAAATGCATCGACAAAACAAGAGATACACGCCATCCGCATAACAGCCGGCTCGCAGCGCGCCACGCGCGGCCCCGACCGGCGACGAGGAGTGGAGACATGACGGCCCCCAATGATGCCGGCGCGATTACCGTGCTGCCGGCTCGCTACAACGCGGCGGACGACCTGCTGTCGCGCAACCTGCACGCCGGGCGCGGCGCCAAGCCCGCCTATCTGGACGACACCGGCAGCCTCAGCTACGCCGAGCTCGACGCCCGCAGCCGCGGCTTCGCCGCCGCGCTTCACGCGCGCGGATTGCGGGCCGAGGAACGCCTGCTGCTGTGCGCGCTCGATACCGTCGATTTCCCCGTGGCCTTCCTCGGCTGCCTGCTGGCCGGCGTGGTACCGGTGGCCGTCAATACGCTGCTCACCGTCGACGACTACGCCTATATGCTGTCCCACAGCGGCGCGCGGGCCGTCGTGGTATCCGCCCCGCTGCTGCCGATGCTGCGCGAGGCCGCGGACAAGGCGGCCGCCTCCCCGCTCTGGATCGTGGCCGCGCCGGGCGAGCCGCCGGCACAGGCCGACACCGTGGCCGCGATGGCGGCCGGCGACGGCAGGCTGGCGCGCGTGGCGCCGACCGGGCCCGACGACATGGCGTTCTGGCTCTATTCCTCCGGTTCCACCGGCCGGCCCAAGGGCACGGTCCACACCCACGGCAATCTCTTCCATACCGCGGACCTGTACGCCCGCCAGGTGCTCGGCCTGCGCGAGGACGACGTGGTGTTCTCCGCGGCCAAGCTCTTCTTCGCCTATGGGCTGGGCAACGCGCTCACCTTCCCGCTGTCGGTCGGCGCCACCACGGTGCTGATGGCCGAGCGTCCCACGCCGCAGGCGGTGTTCCAGCGGCTGACCGGCCGGCGGCCCACGGTTTTCTGCGGCGTGCCGACGCTGTTCGCCGGCATGCTGGCCGCGCCCGATCTGCCCGAGCGGGACGCCGTGGCGCTGCGCGTCTGCACGTCGGCCGGCGAGGCGCTGCCGCGCGATATTGGCGAGCGCTTCCAGGCGCGCTTCGGCTGCGACATCCTCGACGGCATCGGCTCCACCGAAATGCTGCATATCTTCCTGTCGAACCGGCCGGGCGACGTGCGCTACGGCACCACGGGCAAGCCGGTGCCGGGCTACGAGGTCAAGCTGCTCGACGAAACCGGCCAGCCGTGCGCGCCGGGGCAGATCGGCGATCTCTATATCAAGGGGCCGTCCGCCGCGCTGATGTACTGGGGCAATCGCGACAAGACCCGCGACACCTTCGTCGGCGAGTGGACGCGCAGCGGCGACAAGTACCTGCGGGACGCCGACGGCTACTACGTCTATGCCGGCCGCAGCGACGACATGCTGAAGGTGGGCGGCATCTATGTCTCGCCGTTCGAGGTCGAGGCCGCGCTGGCGCAGCACCCCGCGGTGCTGGAGGCCGCGGTGATCGGCGTGACGGATGGCGACGAACTGGTCAAGCCCAAGGCGTTCGTGGTGCTGCGCCCGGACCATCGGTGGCACGAGGGCATGGCCGCCGAACTGCAGGCCTTCGTCAAATCGCGTCTTGCTCCCTATAAATATCCCCGACAGATCGAATGCGTGCCAGAACTGCCCAAGACCGCCACCGGCAAGATCCAGCGGTTCCGCCTGCGCCAGCGCGAAGCGGGCCGCTCGGAGGCGCGCACGGCTGGCGCGGCAGCGCCGGCCGACGCCTCGGCCGCACCGGCGGCCATGTGAGCGCGGCCGCCGCCATGCCGCCGCATCCGGCCGAACCCATCGAGCTCGTCGAAATCGCCTTCGACGGCCGGCGCATCGTCAACGAAATCCAGTGGTTGCGCCCGCGGCGCGACGGACGCCCGCTGCTCGTGTTCCTGCACGAGGGCCTCGGATCGGTCGCCATGTGGCGGGATTTCCCCCGGGCGCTGTGCGAGGCCGGCGACTTCCGCGGGCTGGTGGTGTCACGCTATGGCTATGGCCGCTCCACGCCCCGGCCGCCCGAGGAAAAGTGGGGCGTCGATTTCATGCACCGGCAGGCCGGCGAGGCGCTGCCGGCGCTGTTCGACGCGCTGGAGATCGGGCCGGGCCGCCGCCACGGCGCGCCCTGGCTGCTGGGCCATAGCGACGGCGGCTCCATCGCGCTGATCCATGCGGCCGAATTTCCCGAAGCGGTGGCCGGCATCGTGGTGCTGGCGCCCCATATCGTGGTCGAGGACGTGTCGGTGCGCAGCATCGAAGCCACCCGCGCCGCCTATCTCGACACCGACCTGCGCACCCGGCTGGCGCGTTACCACGCCGATGTCGATTCCGCCTTCTGGGGCTGGAACGACATCTGGCTCGATCCCGCCTTCCGGCAGTGGGACCTGCGGCCGCTGCTGCCGCGCCTGCAATGCCCCGTGCTGGCCGTGCAGGGCGAGGACGACGAGTACGGGACCATGGCCCAGATCGAGGGTATCCAGCGATATGCGCCCCAAACGGCCTTGCTTAAACTCGCGCGATGCGGGCATTCGCCGCATCGCGACCAGCCCGGGCCGTTGACGGACGCCGTGGTGCGCTTTGTATCCGCCCACACTGGCGCCACACAATAAACAAGCGCCGTCCGGCCTCGCACGCAGGCCCCACGCGCGGGGGCCGGGACGATGCAGAACGCTTGACCACCAGAGGAGACACTCATGCACCGCTTCATTCCGCGCAGCCTCGCGCCGGTTTGCCTGGCCGCCGCCGCCTCGCTTGCCATGGCCGGCGCCGCCAGCGCCCAGACCGCCGCGGCCCAGAAGATCAAGGTCGGCTTCATGCTGCCCTACACCGGCACCTACGCGGCGCTGGGCAATGCCATCGAGAACGGCTTCCGGATGTACGTGCAGGAGCAGGGCGGCAAGCTGGGCGGGCGCGAGGTCGAGTTCTTCAAGGTAGACGACGAGTCCGATCCGGCCAAGGCGCCGGAGAACGCGACCAAGCTGATCAAGCGCGACCAGGTCGACGTGGTGATCGGCACGGTGCATTCGGGCGTGCAGATGGGCATCGTCAAGGTCGCCAAGGAAAACAACACGCTGGTGATCATTCCCAATGCGGGCGCCGACGAGGCGACCGGGCCGCTGTGCGGGCCGAACATCTTCCGCTCGTCGTTCTCGAACTGGCAGCCCGGCTACGCGATGGGCCAGGTGGTGGCGGGGCGGGGCATGAAGAAGGTGGTCACGCTGACCTGGAAGTACGCCGCCGGCGAGCAGTCGGTCAAGGGCTTCAAGGAGGCCTTCGAGGCCAAGGGCGGCAAGGTGGTGAAGGAACTGACGCTGCCGTTCCCCAATGTCGAATTCCAGGCGCTGATCACCGAGGTGGCATCGCTCAAGCCCGACGCCGTGTTCGTGTTCTTCGCGGGCGGCGGGGCGGTCAAGTTCGTCAAGGACTGGGCCGCCGCCGGCCTGAAGGACAAGATTCCGCTCTATGCGTCGGGCTTCCTGACCGACGGCACGCTGGAGGCGCAGGGGGCGGCCGCGCAGGGCCTCGAGACCACGCTGCACTACGCCGACGGACTGGAAACCCCGCGCGACAGGAACTTCCGCGCGGCCTACGCCAAGGCATTCAAGCTGCAGCCCGACGTGTACGCGGTGCAGGGCTACGACGCCGCGCAGATGCTGGCGGCCGGCGCCAGCGCGGTCAAGGGCGACATGAGCAAGAAGACCGAGGTGATCAAGGCCATCGAGGCGACCCGCGTGGACAGCCCGCGCGGCGTGTTCACCCTGTCGCGCGCGCATAACCCGGTGCAGGACTTCTACCTGCGCAAGGTGGAGGGCCGCGAGAACAAGGTCAGCTCGGTGGCCGTGAAGGCGCTGGCCGACCCGGCGCGCGGCTGCCGGCTGTGATGCCGGCGCGCCGGTCCGGCATTCCGGCCGGCGTGCCCGCGCCGCGATGATTCGCGCTTCGACGATCCGTTTCCCTCGCTTCGCATGGATATCGTTTCCTTCCTGATCCAGTGCCTGAACAGCGTGCAGTACGGCCTGCTGCTGTTTCTCGTGGCCAGCGGCCTGACGCTGATCTTCGGCATCATGGGCGTGATCAATCTCGCCCATGGCAGCTTCTACATGCTGGGCGCCTACCTCGCCTTCACGCTGGCCGGCATGACCGGCAATCTGCTGATCGCGCTGCCGCTGGGCATCGTGCTGGCGGTCGCGTTCGGCTATGTGCTGGAGTGGCTGTTCTTCAGCTACCTGTACGAGCGCGACCACCTGCAGCAGGTGCTGATGACCTATGGGCTGATCCTGGTGTTCGAGGAGACACGCAGCCTGCTGGTGGGCGACGACGTGCACGGTGTGACGGTGCCCGCGCTGCTGGCCGGCGCGCTGCCGATCGGCAACGACATGACCTATCCGGTCTATCGCCTGTTCATCTCGGCGGTGTGCCTGGTGGTGGCCGCGGCGATGTACTGGGTGATCCGCCGCACGCGGCTTGGCATGATGATCCGCGCGGGCGCGACCAATCGCGAGATGGTGCAGTCGCTTGGCATCAATATCACTGGCTTGTACCGGCTGGTGTTCGCGCTCGGCGTGGCGCTGGCGGTGCTGGCCGGCATGATCGCGGCGCCGGTGTCCTCCGTCTATCCGGGCATGGGCAACCAGGTGCTGATCGTCTGCTTCGTGGTGGTGGTGATCGGCGGCATCGGTTCGGTCAAGGGCGCGATGGTGGCGGCGCTGCTGCTTGGCTTCGTCGATACCTTCGGCAAGGTGTTCTGGCAGGAGGCGGCGGGCGTGCTGATCTATCTGTTGATGGCGGTGATCCTGCTGTGGAAGCCGCAGGGTCTGTTCAAGGCGGGTTGAGGCTTATGGAAACGAGCATGCGCGCGGCCGGCGCGGGGACTGGCGAGGTGGCGGGCTTTACCCGCGCCTGGGGCGTCACCATCGGCTGGCTGGTGGCGTTCGCGGTGCTGGCCGGGGTGCCGTTGCTGCTGACGGGGGAGAGCGACAAGTTCTATGTCGAGCTGCTCAGCAAGGTGATGATCATGGCGATCTTCGCGCTGTCGCTGCAATTGCTGATCGGCTACAGCGGACTGGTGAGCCTGGGCCACGCCGCGTATTTCGCGATGGCGGCCTACGTCACCGCGATGCTGGCCCCCGAGGCGGGGCCGGGCAACGGCTGGCTGCTGCTGCTCGCGGCGGTGGGCGCGGCCGCGCTGCTGGCGTTGCTGGTGGGCATGCTGGTGCTGCGCACCCGCGGCATCTACTTCATCATGGTCACGCTGGCGTTCGCGCAGATGGTGTACTTCATCTTCCATGACACCGATATCGCGGGCGGCAGCGACGGCACCTATATCTATTTCCGGCCCGAGTTCGGCTTCTTCGACGGCCGCCCGCTCGATATCAACGATCCCACGCACTTCTACTGGGTGGTGCTCTGCGCGCTGGCGCTCACGGTGGCCGGGCTCGCGATGGTGCTGCGCTCGCGCTTCGGCCATGCGCTGGTCGGCATCAAGCATAACGAGCAGCGCATGCGCGCGGCCGGCTATGCCACCTACCGCTACCAGCTCGGCGCGTTCGTGGTTGGCGGCGGATTCGCCGGCCTGGCGGGCTTCTTCTATGCGATCCAGTTCGGCTTCGTCAATCCGGAGATCGCGTCGTGGCACCAGTCGGGCAACGCGATGCTGATGGTCATCCTGGGCGGCGTTGGCAGCCTGGCCGGCGCGGTGATCGGCGCCTTTTCCTTCGTGCTGCTGGCGGAGTGGTTCAGCACCATGACCAAGCACTGGCAACTGCTGATGGGCGGCTTCATCATCGTCGCGGTGGCGCTGCTGCCGCGCGGACTGGTCGGCCTGTGGGGCATGACGGCCGGCATGCGCGCGCCGGGCCGCCATCGTGGCGCACCGTCGCGAGATGCCGGGGGAGAGCTGCGATGAGCGAACCCGTACTGGCCGCGCGCCGGCTCACGCGCCGCTTCGGCGGACTGACGGCGGTCGGCGACGTTGACCTGGCGCTGCATCTGCATGAGATCCACGCCGTGATCGGCACCAACGGCGCGGGCAAGTCCACCCTGATCAACATGCTGTCCGGCGAACTGCCACCGAGCGAGGGCCAGCTGTTCCTGCACGGCGACGAGGTCACCGGCTGGTCGCAGCCGCGCCTGGCGCGAGCCGGGGTGGGGCGCAGCTACCAGCGCAACAACATCTTCCTGCCGCTGACGGTGCGCGAGAACTGCCGCCTCGCCGCGCAATCGCGCGCGCAGCGCGCGTGGCGCCTGTGGGAGAGCGCCCAGGCCTGCCGCACCAGCCGCGCGCTGGGCGACGAGGCGCTGGAGCGGGCCGGCCTGTCCGCCTGCGCGGCGCTGCCCGCCATGGCCCTGTCCCACGGGCAGAAGCGCCAGCTGGAGGTCGCCATGTGCCTGGCCACGCAGCCGGTGGCCCTGCTGCTGGACGAGCCGCTGGCGGGCATGGGCGCCGAGGAATCGGCGCGCATGCTGGCCCTGCTGCAATCGTTGCGGGACGGGCACGCCATCCTGCTGGTCGAACACGACATGGAGGCGGTCTTCGCGGTGGCGGACCGCATCACGGTCATGGTCAACGGCAATGTGATCGCCTCCGGCGATCCCGCCGCGATCCGCACCAACAGCGAGGTCCAGCAGGCCTATCTGGGGGAGGACGACGGCACGGCCGAGGGCGACATCGGGGCCAATACCGGCGGTACTACCGGCGGCAATACCGGCGGCGCGGGCGAGGCCCGCCCGCGCGCCTGCAAGGAGAGGGCGGCATGACGGCCATGATCGAGGCGACCGGCATCCATGCCTGGTATGGCACCAGCCATGTGCTGCGCGGCGTCGATTTCCGCGTTGGCACTGGCGAAACGGTGGGCCTGCTGGGACGCAACGGCATGGGCAAGAGCACGCTGCTGCGCACGCTGCTCGGCCATATCACGCAGCGCGAGGGGCGCATCGCGGTCGCCGGCCGCGACGCGTCCAAAGCGCGCCCGCACGAGGTCGCCCGCATGGGCGTGGCCTACGTGCCGGAGGGTCGCGGCATCTTTCCCAGCCTGTCGGTGCGGGAAAATCTGCTGATGGCGGCGCGCAAGGGCTGCAATGGCCGGCGCGACTGGGACGAGGCGCGTGTGCTCGATCTCTTTCCGCGCCTGAAGGAGCGGTTGTCCCACGGCGGCCAGCAGTTGTCGGGCGGCGAACAGCAGATGCTGTCCATCGGCCGCGCGCTGATGACGAACCCGGACTGCCTGATCCTGGACGAGGCGACCGAAGGGCTCGCCCCGCGCATCGTGCGGGAGATCTGGGCCGTGATCGCGGCGGTGCGCGATACCGGCATCGCTTCGGTGGTGGTGGACCGCAATGCCCGCGCCGTGCTGGCGCACGCGGACCGCGTGGTGGTGCTGGAAAAGGGGCTGGTGGTCATGACCGGCGCCGCGGCCGAACTGAGGGAGAGCCCGGCGGCGCTGGATCGCTATCTCGGTCTCTGAAAAAGTGATCCAAAAAACTCATCCAGCGCGGCGACACCCCCGGGTCCGGCCTCTGCGCGCCGCCGGCTACACCATACGGCAGGCTTGACCGCGGCCGCCTTCGCTCGCATCCTTTGCGTTTCCCGACGCTGCCACGGCGCAAAAATCCTCCTGTGTCGGACTTTCCGAGTGACTGGGTGCCGGAACTTCCACTAGAATGGCGGCCGTTTGTGCATCGCAATAAGCCATGCATGCGGCAACCCGCCGCATCCCCTCAGCGCTATCCATGACACAACCCACCACCAGCCACTACTTCGTCGAAAGCCCGACCATGCGCACGCTGATGCTCAGCGCGATCGGGGTCGTGTTCGGCGACATCGGCACCAGCCCGCTCTACGCGCTCAAGGAGTGCTTCAGCGCCGAGCACGGCATTCCGTTCAGCAGCGACGCGGTCTACGGGATCATCTCGCTGCTGTTCTGGGCCATGATCGTGGTGGTCTCCATCAAGTACGTGGTGTTCGTGATGCGGGCCGACAACGATGGCGAGGGCGGGGTGCTGGCGCTGATGGCCCTGGCCCTGCGCACCGCCGCGGCCCGCTCGCGCCGGGCCAAGCTGCTGATGATGCTGGGCATCTTCGGCGCGTGCATGTTCTACGGCGACGCGGTGATCACGCCCGCCATCTCGGTACTCTCGGCGGTGGAAGGCATCGAGATCGCCACGCCCGCGCTGTCGCATTTCGTGATCCCGATCACGCTCACCATCCTGCTGGTGATGTTCCTGCTGCAGCGCCGGGGCACCTCCTCGGTCGGCAAGCTGTTCGGCCCCATCATGCTGATGTGGTTCATCTCGCTGGGCGGCCTGGGCATCTACCATCTGCTGCTGTCGCCGGAGATACTGCGCGCGATCAGCCCGCACTACGGCATCCTGTTCCTGTACGAACATTCGCTGCAGGCCTTCATCGTGCTGGGCGCGGTCTTCCTCGTCCTGACGGGCGCCGAGGCGCTCTATATCGACATGGGACACTTCGGCGCCAAGCCGATCCGCCTGTCCTGGTTCTTTATCGTGATGCCGTGCCTGATGCTGAACTACTTCGGCCAGGGCGCGATGCTGCTGGGCAACCCGGACGCGACCCGCAACCCCTTCTACATGATGGTGCCCGAGCCGCTGCTGATCCCGATGGTGGTGCTGGCGACCTGCGCCGCGGTGATCGCCTCCCAGGCGGTGATCTCGGGCGCGTTCTCGCTGACCAGCCAGGCCATCCAGCTCGGCTTCATCCCGCGCATGCGCATCCGCTACACGTCCGAGGCGGAGATGGGCCAGATCTACCTGCCGGTCATCAACTGGGCGCTGCTGGCCATGGTGGTCGCCGTGGTGCTGGCCTTCCGCAAGTCGGAGAACCTGGCGGCGGCGTACGGCATCGCGGTGACCACGACGATGATCATCACGACCATCCTCGCCATCGTGGTGATGCGCAATGTCTGGAAATGGCATCCGGTCGCCTTCGTGTCCGCCGGCTGCGCCTTCCTGCTGATCGACTTCGCGTTCTTCTCGGCCAATCTGCTCAAGATCGCCGAGGGCGGCTGGTTCCCGCTGCTGCTCGGCAGCTTCGCGTTCTTCCTGCTGATGACGTGGCACGGCGGGCGCAAGCTGCTGCGCGCGCGCAGCCTGGAGGAGGGCATTCCGCTGGAGCCGTTCATGGCGGGCCTGCTGTCGCATCCCCCGCACCGCGTGGAGGGCACCGCGGTGTTCCTGACGGGCAACACCGAGTTCGTGCCGGTGTCGCTGCTGCACAACCTGAAGCACAACCGCGTGCTGCACGAGCGGGTGGTCTTTCTCAACTTCGTCACGCGCGACGTTCCCTACGTCGACGACGAACACCGCCTGAGCTGCCAGGATCTCGGCGGCGGGGCCTTTATCCTCAAGTCCGAATACGGTTTCAAGGAAACGCCGGACGTGCATCGCGTGCTGGAGTTGTCCAAGCGCATGCTCGACATGGAATTCGAGTTGATGGACACGTCGTTCTTCATCGCCCGTGAGTCGGTGATTCCGTCCAAGCTGCCGGGGATGTCGATGTGGCGCGAGACGCTGTTCGCGTGGATGCATCAGAACGGCGCCAAGCCGTCCGACTTCTTCCGCATTCCGGCCAACCGCGTCGTCGAGCTGGGCACCAAGGTCGAGATCTGAGTTCCCTGGCGGCGCGCAGGGTCGCGCCGCCCACCCGCACTCGGGTCAGCGCCGGTCGCCCAGTACCGTGGCGCGGGTGAAGTCCTCGATATTGTCGAGGAGGGCATCCAGCGCCTTGCCGGCACCGTCGATATCGCCTTTGGCGATGGCGGCGGCCACATTGGCGTGGAGCTTGGCCATCTGCGGCAGGTCCGCCGCCTCCTTGTAGTGCAGGTACCAGAAGCGCCGCGACAGCCCGTGCATCAGCCGCATCGCGCCCTCGGCGAATTCGTTGCGGCACGTCGCGAGGCATAGCTCGTTGAACTCGCGGTCGGCGCGCACGAAGGACACGTCGTCGCCGCTCTTGCCCGCCTGCGCGAATTCCGTTGCCAGCCGCTTGAAGTGGGCGCGTTCCTCCGCATTGGCCCGGCGCGCCGCGCTGCGGCAGATCAGCCGTTCGACTTCACGCCGCGTCTCCAGCAGGCGCAGTTGCTTCGCCACGTCGATCGGCGGCACCAGCAGGCCGCGTTGCGGCAGCACGACCACCAGGTGTTCGCGGGCGAGTCGCTGGATGGCTTCGCGGATCGGCGTGCGGCCGATGCCGGTCATCTCGCTCAGCTGCAATTCGGAGAGCGACGAGCCCGGAGCCAGCCGCAGCGTAATGATGGCTTCCTCGATCTGCTCGTACGCGAGGTCGGTCAATCGTCCGCGCTGGCCGGGCGTCTCGTCGGCCGTGTCGTCGCGGGCTGCCTTGCTGCGGATTGCCGTCTTGCCAGTCATTGCGTTCGGTGAAGTGCGCGGAATACCGATTGTATATGACGCCATCACCGCCTCCGGCCGCCCATCCGGCCTCCCATCCACCATCGCCGATTCCTTGATTGCCATCGTGCCGCCTGCTGCTATTATTCAACTAATATATCAGAAGGCGACAGCAACGTCTCACGCCCGGCGGGCGCGCGACAAGGAGACAATGATGGACGTCGTACGTGCCGGGCAGGGGCCCGTGATGGTGGTGGCGCTGCATGGGATCCAGGGCACGCGCGCGTCATGGATGCCGGTGGCGCAGGCCTTGGGCAGCCAATGCACCTTCGTGCTGCCGAATCTGTGGGGGCGGGGCAACGCGCCGCCGCCGCCGGCGCGTGACGCCTGCACGCTGGACAGCTATGCCCGGATGCTCCGCGACGTGATCGATGCCGAGACCGGCGGGCGTCCCTTCGTGCTGGCGGGATGGAGCATGGGCGTATCCGTCGCGCTCGCCTATGCCGCGCGTTGCATGAGCGAGCCGCGACTGCACGCGCCCTGCGGTCTTGCGCTGCTGTCCGGCACCCCCCGGCTGGATGCGGTGGCGTGGTTCCGTGCCACCGACGAGACCGTGCTGTTGCGGGAGATCGCCGAGCGCGAGCGCAGGCTCGGACTGGCGGAAGCCGCGGACCACACCACCGTGGCATGGACGTGGCAGGCATTGCGCGGCACCGACCAGCGCGGACTGCTGCCCCGCATTGCCTTGCCGGCGCTCGTGCTGCATGGCGAGCGCGACGAGGATTGCCCGGCCGCGCATGCGCGAACGCTGGCGGCGGGCCTGCCCAACGCGACGCTGGCGATGCTGCCCGATGCGGGCCACGGCATTCTTTCGACCCACACCCGGCAGGTCGCCGAGGCGTTCGCCGCGCGTCTTCCCCATCTGTGCCCCGTCGCTCGCGCCGGATCCATTGCCCACCAGGAGTCCCAATGAGAATCGAAGATCAGGTCTTTTTCTGCGCCCCCGGGCGCCTCGTCGTCGGTCCCGGTACGCGGGGTGGGCTGCCCGCCCTGCTGCATCGGCTGGGATACCGCACGGGTGTGCTGGTGACCGATACCTTCTTCACCGGACGGACGCCTTGGGTGGACGAGTACCTGGCGGCGGCGCGCGCGCTGGACATCGATACGCTGGTCCATGACGGCGGCATGGCCGATCCGACCACCACGCTGTGCGACGCGGCGACCGCGGCGGTGCGCGCGCAACTCGGCGGCCGCACACCGGACCATGTCATCGCGCTCGGCGGCGGCAGCAATATCGACCTGGCCAAGGCGCTGTGCCTGACCTTGCCCGCGGGCAGGCCGATCGGCGATTTCGCGGCGGGCATCGGCCGGGACACGCCGGTCCTTCCCCTGGTCGCGCTGCCCACCACGGCGGGCACGGGATCGGAAGCCACGCCGGGCGCGATTCTGGTCGATCCGGCCAATGCCACCAAGATCGCCGTGATGGACAACCGGCTGCGCCCGGCGATCGCCGTGATCGATCCGGAATTCACCTACACCTGCCCGCCGCGCGTCACCGCGGACGCGGGCATCGATGCTCTGACGCATGCGGTCGAGTCGTACCTGACGCAGGATTCAGCGGCCTGCGACCGGGCCGGCAACCCGGACCCGGGCTACAGCGGCCGCAATGGCCTGACCATGCTGTTCGCCCGCGAGTCGATCCGGCTGTGCGCGACCTTTCTGCGGCGGGTCTACCGCGACGGCGCCGATACCGAGGCCCGCATCGGCATGGCCTACGCCAGCCTCTATGCGGCCCTGTCGTACGGAAGCGCGGGCCTGAACGCGGTGCACGGCATCGCCTACGGCGTGGCCGGCATCACGCACCAGTCCCACGGCAGTACCAATGCGGTGGTGCTGCCGTATGTGCTGGACGCGCTGCGCCATGAGCGCCACGGCGAACTGCTCGACGTCGCGCGGCTGTTCGGCATCGCGGACGCCGACGAGGCGCTGGCCGTGCGCCGGCTGCCGGTCGTGATCCGCGAGCTGGTGGAGGAGCTCGGCATTCCCGGCGATCTGGCCGCATTCGGCATCGGCGAGGCGCAACTGCCGCGCCTGACCTCCGACGCGCTGGGCGTGGCGAGGCTGGCCAAGGCGTTTCCTGTGGCCGACGTTCCGTCGCGCTACGCCGCCATCATCCGCAACGCCTGGGGCGGCACGCTGGCCGGGGCCGGCGGGGAAGGCCGGCGCGCGGCATGAGCCGGAGGCGATGCAGGGGGCAGGGCCTTCGGCCCTGCATCGCATCTTCGGGGTTTTCCCGGGGAGTAATGTTTATCACTTGAATGCTTCTGCGATGCAACTAACATATTAGCAAGCGGCCGACAGGGAAGCCGTCATACCCTTACAGGAGACAAGCATGGATATGTCGGCAGGCAGCCTCAGGCTGGACGCCGGGATCGCAGCCCGGCTGGAACGATTGCCCATGACGGGCTATCAGCGCACGTTGTTCGGCATCATCGCCACCGCATGGTTCTTCGATTCGATGGATCTCGGCCTGATGACGTTCGTGCTCGGCTCGATCAAGGCGGAGTTCGGATTGACGGCGGCGCAGGCGGGGCTGCTGGCCAGTTCCAGCTTTCTCGGCATGTTCCTGGGCGCCGCCTCCGCCGGCATGCTGGCCGACCGCTTCGGACGCAAGCCGGTATTCCAGGTCAGCATGATCTTCTGGGGCGTGGGCAGTCTCATGTGCGGGCTGGCGGACAGCGTGACCGCGCTGATGCTCTATCGCGTGCTGCTCGGCTTCGGCATGGGCATGGAGTTTCCCATCGGCCTGTCGATGGTTTCCGAGATCGTGCCGGCGAAGAGCCGGGGCAAGTATGTGGCGATCCTCGAAGGGTTCTGGCCCATCGGCTTTATCGCCGCCGGCGCGCTGACCTACGTGCTGTTGCCGCATATCGGCTGGCGCGGCATGTTCATCGCGCTGGCCGTGCCCGCGGTCTTCGTGTTCGTGGTGCGGCAGCGCGTTCCCGAAAGCCCGCGCTGGCTCGAGGAGGTGGGTCGCCGCAACGAGGCCGACGCCATCATGGCGGACATCGAGAAGCGGGTGCAGCGCGCCAGCGGACGCCCGCTGCCTCCGGTGGCCGACGACTTCCCCGTGTCGGCGCGCCGCCCGCGCAAGGCGCTGTTCTCCGAGCTGTGGCACGGGCCGTACGCCAAGCGCACCGTGATGCTGTGGGCCGTGTGGTTCTTCGCGCTGCTGGGCTACTACGGCCTGACCTCATGGCTGGGCGCGCTGCTGCAGCAGGCCGGTTACGAGGTCACCAAGTCGGTGCTGTACACCATCTACATCTCGCTGGCCGGCATCCCGGGCTTCCTGTTCTCGGCCTGGCTGCTGGAGAAATGGGGGCGCAAGCCGACCTGCGCGCTGATGCTGATCGGCAGCGCCGTCGCCGCTTACGCCTACGGACAGGCCGCGGCGCTGCGCCTGCCCGTGGAGCAGCTGATCGCGGCGGGGCTCTGCATGCAGTTCTTCATGTTCGGCATGTGGTCCGTGCTGTATGCCTACACCCCCGAGCTGTATCCGACGCGTTCCCGGGCCACGGGCTCCGGCTTCGCGTCGTCGATCGGCCGCATCGGGTCGCTCGCGGGGCCGTTCCTGGTCGGCGTGCTGCTGCCGGTCACCGGGCAGGGCGGGGTGTTCACGCTCGGCGCGCTGTCGTTCGGCGTGGCGGCGGTGGCGGTGCTGGTACTCGGCGTAGAGACCAAGGGCAAGTCGCTGGAAGAGGTCTCGCACTAGCCCGCATGGCTCCCCGCCAACGATGAAAGGCCCCTGGCTTGCCAGGGGCCTTTCTCTTTCGTGCGGTGCGCGCGCGGCGCGCCAAGGCAAAATCGTGCCTTGACATCATGCTGTATCCCACTAATATATTAGTTACGTATCACCAAGAATCAGGAGACCGCCATGATGACCGAACGCCAGCGCAAATTCCGGGAACAGTACAAGGCCGACATCAGCCCGCTCTACAACGGCCTGCTGCATATCGTCGTGATCTACGGCGTCGGTGCCGCGGCGCTGTACTACGCCATTACCCGTCTGCAGGCGCCGACGTGGGAGTGGGCGCTGGTGCTGCCGGTGTTCCTCGCCGGCAATTTCGTCGAGTGGTTCATGCACCGGTATGTGATGCACCGCAAGGTCGACGTGTTCGCGCTGCGCGCCATCTACGAGCGCCATACGCGCCAGCATCACCAGTACTTCACCGACGAGGAACCGACCATCGACACCACGCGCGAATTCCGCATCGTGTTCTTTCCGTGGCGCGTGCTGGCCACGCTCGGCGTGGGGGGCGGGGCGCTCGGCTACCTGGCTTCGGTGATCTTCAATGCCAATGCCGGCTATATCGTATTCATGACCATGGTGGCGCAGTACCTGGTCTACGAGACCTTCCACTACTGCTGCCACGTGCACGACAACTGGTTCGTGCGCAACGTGCCCTTCATCAACACCATCCGCCGCCATCACACCGCGCACCACAACATGGGCATCATGATGAAGTACAACATGAACCTGACGTTCCCGATCGCGGACTGGTTCATGGGCACCAGCGACCTGCGCCGCGGCCTGCTGGGACATCTGTTCAACGGCTATAGCGAGGCTCATGTCAAGGACGAGCTCAAGCCCATCATCAACAAGTTCCGCCACGACCATTCGCGCGTCACGCTCGATGGCCCGGAACTGACCGACGACGAGCGGCGCGCGATGGCGGCCTGAGCGCGCCGTTCCGAAAGCAAGAAGGGCTGAGCCTGCGAGAGCAGGACTCAGCCCTTCGGCCATTGGGCGCCGACGCGTCAGCGCTTGAGCTTGGCGAATGCCGCGGCCATCGCGCCGGCCGGTTCCGGCTCGCGGCGGCCGCCACCCTGGAAGCCCTTGCCGGCGCGCGCGCCGCCATTGGCCCCGCGGTCGCCGCCGGGCGCGCGCGCCGGCGACTGTCCCGGTTCGTCGTCGAGCCGCATGGTCAGGCCGATGCGGTTGCGCTTGACGTCCACCTCCATCACCTTGACCTTGACGATCTGGCCGGCCTTGACCACTTCGTGCGCGTCCTTGACGAACTTGTTCGACAGCGCGGAGATATGCACGAGGCCGTCCTGGTGCACGCCGATATCGACGAACGCGCCGAAGGCGGCCACGTTGGTCACCACGCCCTCCAGCACCATGCCGGGTTGCAGGTCCTTGACGTCCTCCACGCCTTCCTGGAACGTCGCGGTCTTGAACTCGGGGCGCGGGTCGCGGCCCGGCTTTTCGAGCTCGGACAGGATGTCGCGCACCGTGGGCAGGCCGAAGGCCTCGTCGGTGAACTGCGCGGGCGAGAGGCCGCGCAGCGCCTCGCGGTTGCCCATCACCTCGGTCAGGCCCTTCTTGATATGGTCGAGGATGCGCTTGACCACCGGATACGCCTCGGGGTGGACCGACGAGCGGTCGAGCGGATTGTCGCCGGTGTTGATGCGCAGGAAGCCCGCCGCCTGCTCGAAGGTCTTGTCGCCGAGCCGCGGCACCTTCTTCAGAGCCTCGCGGTTGGGGAAGGCGCCGTTGGCGTCGCGGAAGTCGACGATATTGCGCGCCAGCACGCTGTTCAGGCCGGAGACACGCGCCAGCAGCGGCGCCGATGCGGTGTTCACATCCACGCCGACCGCGTTCACGCAGTCCTCCACCACCGCGTCCAGCGCCCGCGCCAGCTCGCGCTGGTTCACGTCGTGCTGGTACTGGCCCACGCCGATGGACTTCGGATCGATCTTGACCAGTTCCGCCAGCGGGTCCTGCAGCCGGCGCGCGATCGACACCGCGCCGCGCAGCGACACGTCCAGTTCCGGGAATTCCTTGGCCGCCAGCTCGGACGCGGAGTAGACCGATGCGCCCGCTTCGCTGACGACGATCTTGGTCAGCTTCAGCTCGGGCGCCTGGCGCATCAGGTCCTGCACCAGCTTGTCGGTCTCGCGGCTCGCGGTGCCGTTGCCGATCGAGACCAGCGCCACATTGTGCTGTTTCGCCAGCCGGGCCAGCGTCGCGAGCGAGCCGTTCCAGTCGCGGCGCGGCTCGTGCGGATAGATGGTGGCGGTATCGAGCAGCTTGCCGGTGGCATCGACCACGGCGATCTTGCAGCCGGTGCGGATGCCCGGGTCGATGCCCATCACCGACTTGGGGCCGGCCGGCGCGGCGAGCAGCAGTTCGTGCAGATTGCGGCCGAAGACCTTGATGGCCTCGCTCTCGGCCGTCTCGCGCAGCTGGGTCAGCAGTTCCGTCTCCAGGTGCGGTTGCACCTTGACGCGCCAGCACCAGCGGCACACATCGCCGAGCCATTTGTCGGCGGGGCGGTTCAGGTTCTGGATGCCGACATGGCGGGCGATCATGGCCTCGCACGGATGCGGCACCAGCGCGTCCTGCTCCTCGCCCAGGCCCAGCTTGACCATCAGCACGCCGGCATTGCGGCCGCGGAACAGGGCGAGCGCGCGGTGCGACGGAATCGTGCGGATGGTTTCGCTGTAGCCGTAGTAGTCGCGGAACTTCTCTTCCTCGGCGGTTTCCTTGCCGTCCATCACGGTCGAGGTCACGACGCCGTTGGACCACAGGTGCTCGCGCAGCTTGCCCAGCAGCTCGGCGGTCTCGCCGAACTGCTCGGAGAGGATGTCGCGTGCGCCGTCGAGCGCGGCCTTGACGTCGGGCACGCCGCCGTCCGCGGTGGGCTTGCCGTTGACGAACTTCGCCGCCTCGGCCTGCGGGTCCAGCGTGGGGTCGGCCAGCAGCGCCTGGGCCAGCGGCTCCAGCCCGCATTCGCGCGCGATCTGCGCCCGCGTGCGGCGCTTGGGCTTGTACGGCAGGTAGAGGTCTTCCAACGTCTGCTTGGTTTCCGCGCCTTCGATCGCGGCGCGCAGCTCCGGCGTCAGCTTGCCCTGTTCCTCGATCGAGGCCAGGATCGCGGCGCGGCGCTCTTCCATGTCGCGCAGATACAGCAGCCGCTCTTCCAGCGTGCGCAGGTGCGTATCGTCGAGGTTGCCGGTCACTTCCTTGCGGTAGCGGGCGATGAAGGGCACGGTCGCGCCTTCGTCGAGCAGCTCGATGGCCGCCGCTACCTGGCGGGGTTGGACGGACAGCTCGGCCGCGATGAGCGAAACGATCTTTTGCGTGACGGAAGCAGGCAGGTTGGACATCGGGGAAACGGTCGGTCGAAAGCGGGGCATTTTGCCACAAGCGCCAGCCCCGCCAAATCGGCAACGATCCGCCGGCCATGCGGGGCGGCGCCCATGCCCGAGTGCTAGAATCGCGCCATGATCGCCCAGCCCCACCAGGCCGCCGCCGCGGCCACTTTTTCGCCCCCGCGCGCCGTGTCCGGCGTGGTTTCGCCGGTCTCCGGCCAGCGCCCGCGGCGCGCCCTGGCGGGCGTGGTAGCGATGGCGGCCGCCATGGCGCTGGCGCTGCTCGCGCTTCCACCGGCCCATGCCCAGGCCTCCGCGCCCCCGGGCGATGCGCCCGCCGCGCCCCTGGCCGCTGCCGCCGGCGAAGGGCGCGACTTCGAGGCCGAGCGCAAGGCCATCCGGGATTCGCGCGCGTGGACCAACTACCGCTTCGCGGTGGCCGAGCGCGCGTGCTACAGCAAGTTCTTCGTCACCAGCTGCATCGACGACGCCAAGGAAATCCAGCGCGCCGAACTGGCGACGCTGCGCAAGCGCGAGCTCGAGGTCGGCGATGCCGAACGGGCGTTCCGCGCCGAGACCCGCGACCGCGAGCAGGCCATCCGCCGCGCTGAGTACGAGGCCAGCCAGCCCACGCGCGCGGCCGAGGAGCAGGCCAATCGCGAGGCGTTCGAGCGCAAGCAGCAGGAGCAGCAGCTGCGCGATGCGCAGCGCCAGGCAGACGCCCCGCAGCGCGCCGCGAACGCGGCGGCATACGACCAGAAGCAGGCGGAGTTCGAGGCGCGCAAGCGGCAGGCCCAGGAGCAGGGCGCGCAGCAGGCCCGGCAGCGCGAAGAGAACGCCAGGGCATTCGAGGCCAAGCAACGCGAAGCCGAGGAGCGCCGCAAGGCGGTCGAGGAGCGCAAGGCCAAGGCGCAGGAGAAGAACCAGGGTTCGGCTTCGTCGCCGCGTCCCTTTGGCTTCTGAGCGCCGCAACGCCGGGCGCACGGCCATGGAGGAAGGCCTATGGATGACAATTTGAATACGCTGGAGCGGCAGATCATCGAACTGCAGATCGAGCACCGCGACATGGACTATCTGATCGACCGCATGTCGGCCGATCCCACCCATGACGAGCTGCAATTGCGTCGGCTGAAGAAGCGCCGGCTCAAGCTCAAGGACGCCATCACGCTGCTGCAACTGCAGGTCGAGCCCGACGTGCCGGCCTGAGCCGCGCGTCCCGCCGCCCCGGGACCGCCCACTTCGTTCGTTACACCTTAGCGCGCAAGCGCCCGGGCCGCCCCGATGCGGTCCGCAACAAAGTCCCCCTTGTCCGACTCCGAACTCACTTCCGCCGCGACCGGCGCCACCCATGACGCCGACGCGGCGCCACCCGCCAGTGCGCCGGCCCCGGCGGCTCCGACGGCCGGCGCGGCCGGGCCCGTGCGGCCGCCCGTATCCGCCGACGCGGCGGCGACCGTGGCGGCCCATGCCGCCGAGCTCGCGAAGATCTTCGCCCCGAGCGGCACGCTGGCGCAGGGCATTCCCGGCTACCGCCCGCGCGACGCGCAGGCGCGCATGGCCGAGGCGGTGTCCGGTGCGATCGAGCACAACGACACGGTGATCGTCGAGGCGGGCACCGGCACCGGCAAGACCTTCGCGTACCTGGTACCGGCGATGCTGTGGGGCGGCAAGGTGATCCTGTCCACCGGCACCAAGAACCTGCAGGACCAGCTCTATCTGCGCGACATCCCGACCGTGCGCAAGGCGCTCAACGTGCCGGTCTCGGTGGCGCTGCTCAAGGGCCGCGCCAACTACGTCTGCCACTACCACCTCGAACGCGCGCAGGTGAACGCCCGCCTGGCGTCGCGCCAGGACGCGGCGTGGCTGCGCGATATCCAGCGCTTCGCCAAGGTCACCACGTCGGGCGACAAGGCCGAGCTGTCGGCCGTGCCGGAAAACGCGCCGGTCTGGCAACTGGTGACCTCGACGCGGGACAACTGCCTCGGCGCGGAATGCCCGCACTACAAGGACTGCTTCGTGATGCGCGCGCGCAAGGAAGCGCAGCAGGCCGACCTGGTGGTGGTCAACCATCACCTGTTCTTCGCCGACGTGGTGCTGCGCGATACCGGCATGGCGGAACTGCTGCCGGCCGCCAACACCGTGATCTTCGACGAGGCCCACCAGCTTCCCGATACCGCGACGCTGTTCTTCGGCGACAGCCTCTCCACCAGCCAGTTGCTCGAACTGGCGCGCGATACCGTCGCCGAAGGCCTGTCGCATGCGCGCGATGCCGCCGACTGGGTCGGCATCGCGGCGCCGCTGGAGCGCGCCGCGCGCGATCTGCGCCTGGCCTTCGGCAAGGAAAACGTGCGGCTCGCCGTCAGCCAGATCGAGGCCGACAAGCGCATCCGCGAGCCGTTCTTCGAGACGCTCGAAGCCGTGGACAAGGCGCTGGGCGACTTCGTGGCGTTGCTCGAAACGCAGGCCGAACGCGCGGAATCGCTGGAGCAGTGCCATCGCCGCGCCGTCGAGATCGAGCAGCGCCTTGCCGCCTGGCGCACCGATACGGCGGCGCCCGAACCCGTGCCCGACGACCTGGTGGGCGCCGATGGCGGGGCCGGCGATGACGCCGGGCAGAGCGCCACGGCCGCCGCCGCCGCACCCGCGGTGGCCGAGACCGTGCGCTGGGTCGAGGTGTTCTCGCATACCGTGCAGCTGCACAGGACGCCGCTTTCCATCGCCCCCATCTTCTCGCGCCAGCGCGCCGGCCACCCGCGCGCCTGGGTATTCACCTCGGCCACCTTGTCGGTCAAGGGCAATTTCGCGCACTACGCCGCGCAGCTCGGGCTGGACAAGGACCGTTCGCTGTCGCTGCCCAGCCCGTTCGACTATGCGAACCAAGGCCTGCTCTATGTGCCGCGCGATCTGCCGGCCCCGCAGTCGCCGCAGTTCACCGAGGCCGTGGTCGAGACCGCGCTGCCGCTGATCGAGGCGGCGGGCGGCCGCGCGTTCGTGCTTTGCACCACGCTGCGCGCGGTGCAGCGCGCGGCGGATATGCTCTATGACGCCTTCGCCGAGCGGGCTCTGGAGCTGCCCCTGCTGGTGCAGGGGCAGGCCAGCCGCACCGAGCTGCTGGACCGCTTCCGCCAGTTGGGCAACGCGGTGCTGGTGGGCAGCCAGAGCTTCTGGGAGGGGGTGGACGTGCGCGGGGAGGCGCTGTCCCTGGTCATCATCGACAAACTGCCGTTCGCCCCGCCCGACGACCCCGTGCTGGCCGCGCGCATGGAGGTGCTGCAGAAAAAGGGCCTGAGCCCGTTCGCCGTGCACCAGCTGCCGCACGCCGTGATCACGCTGAAGCAGGGCGCGGGGCGCCTGATCCGCTCCGAGACGGACCGTGGCGTGCTGGTGATTTGCGATACGCGGCTGGTGGAAAAGCCTTATGGCCGCCAGATCTGGCAGAGCCTGCCGCCGTTCAAGCGGACGCGCGAGGCCGAAACGGTGGTGTCGTTCCTGCGGGAGTTGAATGGCGGCGCCACTCCGGCGCCAGCGTCCGCAGGGGAGCCCGAGGCGGAATAAGCGCCGCAGGCCATGCGGCCGCAGGCGAGAAGCAAAAAGCCCGACCGAAGTCGGGCTTTTTGCTTGTCAGGCGCCGGGGAGAATCCGGCAGCCGGCGCACATCAGAATACGTTCCACCACGCCTTTTCCTTCCGGCGGGCGCCGTACTTGACGAAGTCGCTGTCCGGGAAGTTCTTCTCCATCACGCGGGCGGTATCGTCGCGCAGGTCCTTCATGCCGAGCGCGTCGTACGAGCGGATCATGATGTACAGCGCTTCCTCGTTGGCCGGCGCGCCGTCATAGTCCTTCAGCGCCTGCTGTGCGCGGTTCACCGCGGCCAGGTAGGCACCGCGGCGGTAGTAGTAGCGCGCCGCGTGGACCTCGTGCAGGGCCAGCGAGTTGACGATGTACTGCATGCGGGCGGTGGCGTCCGGGGTGTACTTGCTGTCCGGGTAGCGGGTCACCAGCGTGTTGAACGCGTCGTAGGCGGCGCGGGCTGCCTTCGGGTCGCGCTCGCTCAGATCCTGGCCGGAAAAGCGGCCGAGCCAGCCCAGGTTGTCGTTGAAGTTGATCAGCCCCTTCAGGTAGTAGGCGTAATCGACATTGGGGTGATTCGGGTGCAACTGGATGAAGCGGTCGACCGAGGCAAGCGCCGCGGCGGTCTCGCCGTCCTTGTAGCTGGCGTAGGCGCTGTCGATCTGCGCCTGCTGGGCGAAGCGGCCGAAGGGGTAGCGGCCCTCGAGCTTTTCGTACAGCTTCACGGCCCGGGTATAGTCGCCCCCGTCCAGGGCATCCTTGGCTTCCGAATATAATTTGTTCGCCGACCAGCCCGCGGTCTCGTCGGGTTGTTCTGACAGCAGGCCGCATGCCGACAGCATGAGGCAGCCGCCCGCGAGCAGAATCGCTCCAACTCTTGCGCGCCAATCAGCGCGCTTCATGCTCATCGATTGCATGGGCAACGTAATCCGGATGAAAAATAGCGTCAAGCATTATAGCCCACCAAATCCCGCGGCCGACCCCTCTACCCGGGGCATCGCACGCGAGGCCGCGCGCCAGGCGCCCGTTCAGGCGGATATCGACGAATTCGACGAGCTCGTGGACGAGGTCGCCACGCCAGCCGTTCCCCATGACATGGTTCCCGTGGTGCTGGAAGTCGACAGCGCCTCCCACGGAGAGCGCCTGGACAAGCTGCTCGCGCGGGTCCTGAGCGAATTCTCCCGAAGCCGCCTGCAGCAGTGGATCGAGAGCGGCGCGGTACGCGTGGACGGCGAGGTCCGCCGCGCCCGCGATGCGGTGCAGATGGGCGAGCGGATCGAGGTGCAGCCGCAGGCCGAGCCCGAATCGCTGGCGTTCGCGCCGGAGCCCGTGCCGCTGGAAGTCATCCACGAGGACGCGGCGCTGCTGGTGATCGACAAGCCGGCCGGGCTGGTCGTCCATCCCGCGGCCGGCAACTGGGGCGGCACCGTGCTCAACGGGCTGCTGCACCGCTATCCCGCGGCGGCCGCGCTGCCGCGTGCCGGCATCGTCCATCGGCTGGACAAGGAGACCTCGGGGCTGATGGTCGTGGCCCGCACGCTGACCGCGCAGACCGACCTGGTTCGCCAGCTGCAGGCCCGCACGGTCAAGCGCACCTATCTGGCGCTGGTCTGGGGCGAGACGCCGGACGAAGGCACCATCGATGCCCCGATCGGCCGCGACCCGCGCGAGCGCACGCGCATGGCCATCGTCAATACGTCCAGCGGCAAGCCCTCGCGCACGCATTTCCGCACGCTGGGCGTGGTGCCGCTCGGGCGCGGCAGCGTGTCGATGGTGATGTGCCAGCTCGAGACCGGGCGCACTCACCAGATCCGCGTGCACTTCGAGTCCATCGGCCATCCGCTGCTGGGCGACCCGGTCTACCACCGCGCTACCCGGCGCGGCCAGCGCCCTGCGATCAAGGCGCCGCTGCCGGTGCCGTTCGAGCGCCAGGCGCTGCATGCCTATCGGCTGGGCCTGGTGCATCCGGTCAGCGGCAAGAGCCTGTCGTGGGAGGCGCCGCCGCCGGCCGATCTGCAAGCGCTCATCGACGCGCTCGACTTCGATCGCGAGCCCGAGCCGGACGACGAAGACGACTGGGACGACGAGGAATGGGACGACGGGGAGGACGCCGATGCACGCTGATCCGGCCTGGATCGTTCCTTCGTGGCCGGCGCCCGCACGGGTGCGGGCGTTGTCGACCACGCGGCAGGGCGGCGTCAGCGGCGGCCCCTATGGACTCGCCGGTGGACGGCCCGGCGGCCTGAATCTCGGCACGCATGTGGGCGACGACGCGCAAGCGGTGGCGAGCAATCGTGCACGGCTTGCCGAGGCGCTGCCATCGTCGCCGCGGTGGCTGGAGCAGGTGCATGGCTGCGCGGTGGTCACCGCGGATACGGGCGGTGCGGCTCCCGCTGGGGACGCGCCGCGCGCGGACGCCAGCATCGCCTGCGCGGCGGGGCAGGTCTGCGCGGTCATGACGGCCGACTGCCTGCCTGTCTTGCTGTGCGACCGGGCCGGCACCGTGGTCGGCGTCGCGCATGCCGGCTGGCGCGGCCTGTGCGCCGGCGTGATCGAAGCCACCCTGGACCGCATGAGCCAGCCCGTCCATGCCGCGGGCGGGAATGGCAGTGAGTGGCTGGCCTGGCTGGGACCGGCCATCGGTCCCGACGCCTTCGAAGTCGGCGCCGAAGTAAGGGCGGCATTTCTCGAAGCGGCGTTGCCAGGCGAACGCGAGGCCGTGGAGCTCGCCTTCCGCGCGGGCGCGAAAGGTAAGTACCTCGCCGATATCTATCGGCTGGCCATCACGCGCCTTGCCCGTGCGGGCTGCACGCAGGTCTTCGGCGGCGACCGCTGCACCGTGGCCGAGGCCGAATCGTTCTATTCGTACCGGCGCGATGGCACCACGGGGCGCATGGCCAGCCTGATCTGGCTGCAGCCGTAGGGCCTTAGCGCGGGTCGGGCCCGGGGCCGAGCGCCTCCTCCGCGGCCCGCGCCTGCTCCGCCTCGCGTTCGCGCTGCGCGCGGCGGCGGCGCCGGCCGCGGGTGCCCATGATGTAGAGCAGCAGGGCGACGGGCGCCACGCCGTAGAACAGGAAGGTCGCCACGCCGGCGACCACCGTATGCTCGGTAATGGCCATCATCAGCGCGACGTAGATCCAGCCGATCGCCACGATATACATCTTCGTTTCATCCTTGTCGTGCATGCTGCCCGCCGGCGCGCGGGCCGCGCCGGGCGGCGTTCGCGGCAGATTTCCCCTCGCGCGCGATTCCGCATTGACAGGCCAGACATAGCGAGGCAACAATGGTCTCGAACGTTGTAAATCCTGCGTTGTCTGGCGCCATTCGATAGCGTTGGGCAAGCATACCGCATGACCTCACCAGCCGAGGGAGTCAGCGCGGCGGGTTTTCCGGTTGTCCTTGGCGAGACGGTTGCGTGGTCACGACGCAATGTGTCCATGGGCAGCCCGCATATACACACGGCAGAGAGACGAACATCATGGCGACCGGCAAAGGCGCGGCAGCTTCCGCTCGGGAAGACAAGTCCAAACCGTTTTCAACTCCGCCGGGGCCACTTGATCCAGCCACATGGCTGGAATGGACCCGTCAGGCCCAGGCGGCCGCGCAGGCCTTCGGTGCGTCCGCGCAAGGCGGCATGCCGCCCATGCCGCCAATCGCGCCGATGCCCGGCAGCATGGCAAATTTCCCCGGCATACCGAACGTTCCCGGATTCGACGGGATTGGCGGCGCGCCGCTGGCAGGGCTCAAGATCGCGCCCGCGCAGCTGGCGGAAATCCAGCAGCGCTATCTGAACGACTTCACGCAGTTGTGGCGCAGCATGGCCGAGGGCGGCAATGGCGAGGGCGTGCCGCTCGCCGACCGCCGCTTCGCCGGCGAGGCCTGGCGCAGCAACGCGCCGTACCGCTTCGCCGCGGCTTTCTACCTGCTCAACGCCCGGGCCATGAACGATATGGCCAACGCGGTGGAGGCCGATGCCAAGACGCGCCAGCGCATCCGCTTCGCGGTGAGCCAGTGGGTCGAGGCCATGTCGCCGGCGAACTTCCTCGCCACCAACCCCGAGGCGCAGAAGCGCCTGATCGAGTCCGGCGGCGAATCGCTGCGCACGGGCATGATGCATATGCTCGAGGACATGGGGCGCGGCAAGATCTCGCAGACCGACGAGTCCGCCTTCGAGGTGGGCCGCAACGTGGCGGTGACCGAAGGTGCGGTGGTCTACGAGAACGAGTACTTCCAACTGCTACAGTACAAGCCGCTGACCGACAAGGTGCATGCCCGTCCGCTGTTGATGGTGCCGCCCTGCATCAACAAGTACTACATCCTCGACCTGCAGCCCGAGAGCTCGCTGGTGCGGTACGTCGTCGAGCAGGGCCACACGGTGTTCATGATCTCGTGGCGCAATCCGGATATGTCGATGGCCGCGCGTACCTGGGACGACTACGTGGGCGAGGGCGCCATCCGCGCCATCGAGGTCACGCGCGAGATCAGCGGGCAGGACCAGATCAACGCGCTGGGCTTCTGCGTCGGCGGCACCATCCTGGCCACGGCGCTCGCCGTGCTCGCGGCGCGGGGCGAGCGCCCGGTGGCCAGCCTGACGCTGCTCACCACGCTGCTGGATTATTCGGACACCGGCGTGCTGGATGTCTTCGTCGACGAGGCGCACGTGGCCTTGCGCGAGGCCACCATCGGCGGCGGCGCCGGTGCTCCGCCGGCCCTGCTGCGCGGTCTGGAGCTGGCCAACACCTTCTCGTCGCTGCGCCCCAACGACCTCGTGTGGAACTACGTGGTCGACAGCTATCTGAAGGGCAAGGCGCCGGTGCCGTTCGACCTGCTGTTCTGGAACGGCGACGCGACCAACCTGCCGGGGCCGTGGTACTGCTGGTACCTGCGCCACACCTACCTGCAGGACGAACTGAAGGTGCCGGGCAAGCTGACCGTGTGCGACGCGCCGGTGGACCTGGGCGCCATCGACGTGCCGACCTATGTGTACGGCTCGCGCGAGGACCATATCGTGCCGTGGACGGCCGCCTATGCGTCCACCGCGCTGTTGAACAACAAGCTGCGCTTCGTGCTGGGCGCGTCGGGCCATATCGCCGGCGTCATCAACCACCCGAAAAAGAACAAGCGCTCGCACTGGATCAACGAGGACATCGCCCCCACCGCGGACGAGTGGTTCGGCGGGGCGCAGGAGCAGCCCGGCAGCTGGTGGCCGGACTGGCTGGCATGGCTGGGCAAGCAGGGCGGTGCAAGGAAGGCCGCGCCGACCGGATATGGCAGCAAGCGCTACCCGGTCATCGAGCCGGCGCCGGGACGGTACGTCAAGGCCAAGGCATAGGGCGCGGCCGGGGAGCGGCGCGCCTCCGGCCAGGCCCACACAGAGCTGGACGGATGGAACCCGGCCCTCCGTATCGCTGTCCACTCCGGGCCGCCTCGTTCGCGCCGACACCGGGGCAACGCAGTACCAAACACGGTGCGCGGGCAATTGATCCAGGCACGCGTCCGAATAACGATCCAAGCATCGATACCTTCAGCGAACATCCAGACTCTTTCGAAAGGACATTGCAATGACTGACGTCGTCATCGTTTCCGCCGCCCGCACCGGGGTCGGCAAGTTCGGCGGCTCGCTGGCCAAGATTCCCGCGCCCGAGCTGGGCGCCATCGTGATCAAGGCCGCGCTGGAGCGCGCCGGGGTCAAGCCGGAACAGGTCAGCGAAGTGCTGATGGGCCAGGTACTGACCGCCGGCTCCGGGCAGAACCCCGCCCGCCAGGCTTCGATCAAGGCAGGGCTGCCGCACATGGTGCCCGCCATGACCATCAACAAGGTATGCGGCTCGGGCCTGAAGGCCGTGATGCTGGCCGCCAACGCCATCATGGCAGGCGACGCCGAGATCGTGGTGGCCGGCGGCCAGGAGAACATGAGCGCGGCGCCGCACGTGCTGCCGGGCTCGCGCGACGGCTTCCGCATGGGGGACGCCAAGCTGATCGACACGATGATCGTCGACGGCCTGTGGGACGTCTACAACCAGTACCACATGGGCATCACTGCCGAAAACGTGGCCAAGGAGTACGGCATCACGCGCGAGGCGCAGGACGAATTCGCGGTGGGCTCGCAAAACAAGGCCGAAGCCGCGCAGAAGGCGGGGCGCTTCGACGAGGAAATCGTTCCGGTGATGATTCCCCAGCGCAAGGGCGACCCGGTGGCATTCGCGACGGACGAGTTCGTGCGCCATGGCGCCAAGCTGGACAGCATGTCCGGCCTGAAGCCCGCCTTCGACAAGGCGGGCACCGTCACGGCGGCCAACGCGTCCGGCCTGAACGACGGTGCCGCCGCGGTGGTCGTGATGTCCGCTGCCAAGGCGAAGGAACTGGGGCTGACGCCGCTCGCCACGATCCGCGCCTACGCCAATGCCGGCGTGGACCCGAAGGTGATGGGCATGGGACCCGTGCCGGCGTCCCAGCGCTGCCTGTCGCGCGCGGGCTGGAGCGTGGACGACCTGGACCTGATGGAGATCAACGAGGCCTTCGCCGCGCAGGCCCTGGCCGTGCACCAGCAGATGGGCTGGGACACCTCCAAGGTGAACGTCAACGGCGGGGCCATCGCCATTGGCCACCCGATCGGCGCGTCGGGCTGCCGCATTCTGGTGACCCTGCTGCACGAAATGAAGCGCCGGGAGGCGAAGAAGGGCCTGGCGTCGCTGTGCATCGGCGGCGGCATGGGCGTTGCGCTGGCGGTCGAGCGTCAATGAGGGGTGTGCCGGCCGTTGGAGGGGCTCCGCGCCGGCGTCTATAACAAAGACTCAAAGGAGTGGATATGACCAAGACTCAGCGCATTGCATACGTGACCGGCGGCATGGGCGGCATCGGTACCGCCATCTGCCAGCGCCTGGCCAAGGAAGGCTACACGGTGATCGCGGGCTGCGGCCCCAATTCGCCGCGCCGCGAGAAGTGGCTGGAGCAGCAGAAGGCCCTGGGCTTCGACTTCATCGCCTCCGAGGGCAATGTGGCCGACTGGGATTCGACCAAGGCGGCCTTCGACAAGGTCAAGAGCGAGGTCGGCGAGATCGACGTGCTGATCAACAATGCCGGCATCACGCGCGACGTGGTGTTCCGCAAGATGACGCGCGCGGACTGGGACGCGGTGATCGACACCAACCTGACGTCGCTGTTCAACGTCACCAAGCAGGTCATCGACGGCATGGTCGACCGTGGCTTCGGCCGCATCGTCAATATTTCGTCGGTCAACGGCCAGAAGGGCCAGTTCGGGCAGACCAACTACTCGACCGCCAAGGCGGGCCTGCACGGCTTCACCATGGCGCTGGCGCAGGAAGTCGCCACCAAGAACGTCACGGTCAATACCGTGTCCCCGGGCTATATCGCCACGGACATGGTCAAGTCGATTCGCCAGGACGTGCTGGACAAGATCGTGGGGACCATTCCGGTCAAGCGCCTGGGGCAGCCCGAGGAGATTGCGTCGATCTGCGCATGGCTGGCGTCGGAGGAATCGGGCTTCGCGACCGGCGCGGACTTCTCGCTCAACGGCGGCCTGCATATGGGCTGACGCGGGGCGCGCATGCCGCGCTTGCTGCGGCGCGTTCGGCGCGTCGCACAAGCGAGCCATGACCCTGACTGGCGGGCCTGCGGGCCCGCCAATCTTTTGCCGGCATGCCCGCGCGAAGCGAAATTGCTGCGGGTTTTCCTTAGCGGCCCGCGGCTTTTCACAGTGCTTTGTTGAGCATAGAATCAGGATAGCGGCCCGAGCGGCACCAATATCGGGCATACGCGAACCAGCCTGCCACGGCGGTCAATCCACGGCCGCCTGCATCGCAGCGCATCGTGAAACAACGCCTCGCGACGAAACCCCGCCTTGCCACGCCGGCGGGGCTCTTTCCACGCGAGCCGTTGGGGGTTTGCGCACCGCACAGCGTGCGATGCAGCAGAGTGCAATAGCGTGCGTCACCGCACCACATAAGGACAGAGCACCGATGGCCACCACCAAGAAAGGCGCTGAGCGACTGATCAAGAAATATCCGAATCGCCGGCTCTACGACACCCAGACCAGTACCTATATCACCCTGGCGGACGTCAAGCAGCTCGTGATGGATTCGGAGGAATTCAAGGTCATCGATGCCAAGTCGGGCGACGAGCTTACCCGCAGCATCCTGTTGCAGATCATTCTGGAAGAAGAAACCGGCGGCGTGCCGATGTTCTCCAGCGCCATGCTGTCGCAGATCATCCGCTTCTACGGCCATGCCATGCAAGGCATGATGGGTACCTACCTGGAAAAGAATATCCAGGCCTTCATCGATATCCAGAACAAGCTCGCCGAGAACTCCAAGGGCCTGTATTCGGGCGAGGCGTTCAGCCCTGACATGTGGTCCCAGTTCATGAACATGCAGGCCCCGATGATGCAGGGCATGATGAGCAACTACATCGAGCAGAGCAAGAACCTGTTCGTGCAGATGCAGGAACAGATGCAGAGCCAGGCGAAGAATATGTTCGGGACGTTTCCGTTCAATCCGGACAATACGAAGAAGTAACGCGTAGCGCCAGCCGGGTCACCCGCCGTGGCCCGGTATCATCGGTCCGCCCCCCACGGGCCTTCAGAGTAGAATCGCGGTCGTTCCGGCGATCCCGGCCGTTTCCGGTCGGGGCCGGCCGGCCCGGCGTGCTTCGCGTTCGCCCTTCACCGCGTCCATCCCCTATGCCGTTGGTTTTTCCGCCGCCGTGCGCGGGTCGGCCATGAGCCGCCTGTTTCTCGCCCCCATGGAAGGGTTGGCGGACTATGTGCTGCGCGACGTGCTGACCAGCACGGGGGGCTATGACGGCTGCGTGTCCGAGTTCGTCCGCATCACCGGATCGCTGTTGCCGGCGCGGGTCTACGAGCGCGATACCCCGGAAGTTCTCGACGGCGGCTTTACCCGCAGCGGCACGCCGATGGTCATCCAGCTGCTGGGCAGCGATCCGCAATGGCTGGCGCGCAATGCCGCCTTTGCCGCGGCCCTGTCGCCGCACGGTATCGACCTGAACTTCGGCTGTCCCGCCAAGGTGGTGAATCGCCACGGCGGCGGGGCCATGCTGCTGACCGATCCCGAACTGCTGAACCGCATCGTCGCCGCCGTGCGCGCGGCCGTGCCCGCGCCCATCCCGGTGACCGCCAAGATGCGGCTGGGCGTCTCGGACACGTCGCTGGCCATCGACTGCGCGACCGCGCTGGCCGAGGGCGGCGCCGCCTCGCTGGTGGTGCATGCGCGCACCCGCGACCATGGCTATCGGCCGCCGGCGCACTGGGAATGGATCGCGCGCATTGCCGCCGAGGTCGATGTGCCGGTCATCGCCAACGGCGAGGTATGGACAGTCGCGGACTGGGAGCGCTGCCGCTCGGTCAGCGGCTGCGCGGATGTGATGATCGGCCGTGGCGCGGTCTCGGACCCTTTCCTCGCGCAGCGTATCCGGGGCACGATGGACGCCACGCCATCGGCCGGGGAATGGCCGCTGGTGGTGCGCCAGATCTCCGACTACCTTGCCAAGCTGCACGCGCGCATCTCGTCCTGCCATGAGCATGGGCGCGTCAAGCTGTGGCTGAGCTACCTGAAGCGGACGTGGCCGCAGGCGGGCGAGCTGCATGCGGCGATCCGGCGGATGCAGGATTCCGTGGAGATCGAGCGGGTGCTGGAAGGACTGCCGGGCGGACGCGCGGCGGCCGGGTAGGGCGTTGGTCCACGGTGCCTCGCCGGCCGAGGGTTTCGGCAGGCGATTCACCGGCCCCGGCAGCCACTCCGCCCAAAATGAGACACCCCGAGCGTCAAACGGCCCCGGACAGGTAAAATACGCGATTCGCCTTTCGACGGGCGGCCATGTCCCGCCCGCTCGCCCCACATTCAGGTAGCACAGTGAAAAACCCTGCAGAATCCACCACTCAAAAAGACCAAAGCCCGCGCGTGGGCTTCGTATCGCTGGGCTGTCCCAAGGCCCTGGTCGATTCGGAGCAGATCATCACGCAGTTGCGCGCCGAAGGGTATGCCATCAGCGGCACCTATGACGGCGCGGACCTCGTGGTGGTCAATACCTGCGGCTTTATCGACGAGGCCGTGCAGGAAAGCCTGGATGCCATCGGCGAGGCGCTGAACGAGAACGGCAAGGTCATCGTGACCGGCTGCCTCGGCGCCAAGAAGGACGCCGGGGGCAACGATATCGTGACTTCGGTCCACCCCAAGGTGCTGGCCGTAACCGGTCCGCACGCGCTGGGCGAAGTGATGCAGGCCGTGCATACGCATCTGCCCAAGCCGCACGATCCCTTCATCGACCTGGTGCCGGCCGCCGGCATCAAGCTCACGCCCAAGCACTACGCCTACCTGAAGATCTCCGAGGGCTGCAACCACCGCTGCTCGTTCTGCATCATCCCGTCGATGCGCGGCGATCTGGTGTCGCGCCCGGTGGCGGAGGTCATGCTGGAGGCGGAGAACCTGTTCAAGTCCGGCGTCAAGGAGCTGCTGGTGATCTCCCAGGACACCAGCGCCTATGGCGTGGACGTCAAGTACCGCACCGGCTTCTGGAACGGCCGACCGCTGAAGACGCGCATGACCGAGCTGGTTGCGGCGCTGGGCGAACTGGCCAGCCAGTACGGCGCGTGGGTCCGCCTGCACTACGTCTACCCGTATCCGCACGTGGACGAGATCATCCCGCTGATGAACCAGGGCCATGTGTTGCCGTACCTCGACGTGCCGCTGCAGCACGCGCATCCGGACGTGCTCAAGCGCATGAAGCGCCCGGCGAACGCGGAGAAGACGATGGAGCGGATCCGCGCCTGGCGCGCCATCTGCCCGGACCTGACCATCCGCAGCACCTTCATCGCCGGCTTCCCCGGCGAAACCGAGGCCGAATTCCAGACGCTGCTGGACTTCATCGCCGAGGCCGAGCTCGACCGCGTGGGCTGCTTCGCCTATTCGCCGGTGGACGGCGCGACCGCCAACGACCTGCCGGGCGCCTTGCCGGACGAGGTGCGCGAGGAGCGCCGCGCGCGCTTCATGGAGGTGGCCGAGGCGGTCTCCGCGCGCCGCCTGCAGCGCAAGGTCGGCCAGACCCTGCGGGTGCTGGTGGACGAGGTGAACCAGGACGGCGGCATCGGACGCTCGGCCGCCGATGCGCCGGAAATCGACGGCCTCGTCTATATCGCCCCGCCCGCCAAGCCGTCGCAGCGCTATCGCACCGGCGACTTCGTCTCCGTGCGGATCACCGGCGCGGACGGCCACGACCTGTGGGGCGAGGTCTGAGAGCGGTGCCGGGCGCGCCGGATTAGGTAAAAGTACGACCGTTCGACGCGCCGGATGCGACGCTATACTGTGCGCCGCAACACAAATTCATGGAGGCAGACATGACGCGCGAAGTGGTGGTGGTGAGCGGCGTTCGTACCGCGATCGGGACCTTTGGCGGCAGCCTGAAGGATTTGTCGCCCACGGAAATGGGCGCGCTGGTCGTGCGCGAGGCGCTGGCCCGGGCCCAGGTGAAGGGCGATGAAGTCGGCCACGTGGCTTTCGGCAACGTGATCCAGACCGAGCCGCGCGACATGTACCTGGCGCGTGTTGCCGCGATCGAAGGCGGCGTGTCCATCGACGCGCCGGCGATGACAGTCAACCGCCTGTGCGGGTCCGGCCTGCAGGCCATCATCAGCGCCGCACAGACGGTGATGCTGGGCGATGCCGATGCGGCCATCGGCGGCGGCGCGGAAAGCATGAGCCGCGCGCCGTATCTGGCGCCCGCGGCCCGCTGGGGCGCGCGCATGGGCGACGCCAAGCTGCTCGACATGATGCTCGGCGCGCTGCACGACCCCTTCCACGCGATCCATATGGGCGTGACGGCCGAGAACGTGGCCCGCGAATACGACATCACGCGCGCCCAGCAGGACGCCACCGCGCTGGAGTCGCATCGCCGCGCGTCGGCCGCCATCCGCGCCGGCTACTTCAAGGACCAGATCGTTCCCGTCACCCTCAAGACGCGCAAGGGCGAGGTGGTGTTCGACACGGACGAGCACGTGCGCCACGAAGCCACGCTCGAAGACATGGCCAAGCTCAAGCCGGTCTTCGTCAAGGAGAACGGCACCGTGACCGCGGGCAATGCCTCGGGCCTGAACGACGCCGCTGCCGCCGTGGTGCTGATGGAAAAGGGCGTGGCCGAGCAGCGCGGCCTGAAGCCGCTGGCGCGCCTGGTGTCCTACGGGCACGCCGGCGTCGACCCCAAGACCATGGGCATCGGCCCCGTGCCAGCCACCCGCAAGGCCCTGGAGCGTGCCGGGCTGTCGGTGTCGGACCTGGACGTGATCGAAGCCAACGAGGCCTTCGCCGCGCAGGCCTGCGCCGTCACCAAGTCGCTCGGGCTGGACCCGGCCAAGGTGAATCCCAACGGCTCCGGCATTTCGCTCGGCCACCCGATCGGCGCCACCGGGGCGCTGATCACGGTCAAGGCGCTGCACGAACTGCAGCGCGTGCAGGGCCGCTATGCCCTGGTGACGATGTGCATCGGTGGCGGGCAGGGCATCGCCGCCATCTTCGAGCGGATCTGACCATGGCCGCGCCGTCCCTTCGCCAGCTTGCCGCCGTGTCTGCCGTCGCCGTGCTGGCCGCGGCGGGGCTGGCGCCAACGCCAGCCGCCGCGCAGTCCGGCAACGTGCTGTCGACCGCGCCGGGCGCCGGTGGCGCGGCCGGGGCGGCAGCGCAGCCGCGCGAAGGGTTCGGCATCAACGGCGCCATCCGCGAGGGCGAGGCGCGACGCGCCGGCACGCAGCTGTCCACCGGTCCCGCCGGTGCCCGGCTGCTGTCTCCCCATCCGGAATACGCCAACCTGCCGGTCTACGTGGGCACGCTGGGCGACCAGCCGGTGCGTCTGCGCATCGGCCCGAAGCCCAACGAGCGCGACAGCGTGCATGGCGAATACAGCCTGGGCACGTCCTCCGGCGTGCGCCTGCTGGCGGGCGAGTACGAGAACGGCGCGTTCCTGATGGAGGAGTCCGCCGACGGCACGCGCGTCACGGGCAACTGGGAGGGCAATATCGATCCGGCCGGCATCGTGCGCGGGCAATGGACCGATCCGTACAATCCCGCCATCGTGCTGCCGTTCATGATCCGGCCGCTGGGCGTGCTGGTGATCCCGCCCTTCGACATGACGCCCAACAGCGGCATCACCTACGCCCCGCCGGCGCCCCGTTCCTCGATCTCCATCGGCCGCTAGGGCGCGCCAGGGCCGCTCACGCCTGACCCCTTCATCCGCCGTGCGCGGCATGGCGGGAGGCGCACCTTTGCTGGTAAGCTCGGACGATTCCACCGTAGACGCCAGACAAGGAATCCGCCGTGTCCGATCACCCTCACTCTGACTCCACTCGCGATAACGGGTCCGCGCAGGACGATACCGCCACGCCCGATACCGCCCAGCCCGCTTTCCTGCAGACGCTGGCCGTCCAGCCGCCGCTGGACATCGCGCCCGGCTTCGCATCGTTCTCCCCGCCCACGCACCGCGGCTCCACCGTGGTGTTCCGCAACCTCGCCGAGCTGCGCGCCCACGGCGACAAGAGCACCACCTACTGGCGCTACGGCCTGCACGCCACGCCGACCAGCGAGGCGCTGTGCCAGCATCTGGCGCAGATCGAAGGCGCCCGCCATACCCTTCTGCTGCCCTCGGGCCTCGCCGCGATCTCGCTGGTGTACTTCGGCACGGTCAAGGCGGGCGACGACGTGCTGGTGCCCGACAACGTGTACGGTCCCAACCGCGACCATGCCGAGTGGCTGGCGCGCGATTTCGGCATCACGGTGCGCTACTACGATCCGATGATCGGCGCCGGCATCGCCGCCCTGATCCATCCGAACACGAAGCTGATCTGGATGGAGTCGCCCGGTTCGGTGACGATGGAAGTGGCCGACACCGAGGCCATCGTGGCCGCGGCCAAGGCGCGCGGGGTGCTGACCGCCATCGACAACACCTGGTCGGCCGGCGTCTATTTCCGCCCGTTCGACAAGGGCATCGACATCTCGGTGCAGGCGCTGACCAAGTACCAGTCCGGCGGCAGCGACGTGCTGATGGGCGCGGTGCTGACCGCCGACAGCGCGCTCGATGCGCGCCTGAAGCGCGCCCGCATGCTGATGGGCTGGGGCGTGTCCGCCGACGACTGCTACCTGGTGCTGCGCTCGCTGCCGAGCCTGCCGGTGCGGCTGGCCGCCCATGACCGCGCCGCCCGCGAGGTCGCCGAATGGCTGGCGCAGCGGCCCGAAGTGGCGAGGGTGCTGCACCCCGCGCTGCCCGACTGCCCGGGCCATGCGTTCTGGCGCCGCGACTTCAGCGGCGCCAGCGGCCTGTTCGCCATCATCCTGCACGAGCGCTACAGCCGCGCGCAGGTCGACGCCTTCGTCGAGGCGCTGCGGCTGTTCGCCATTGGCTGGTCCTGGGGCGGCGCGCGCAGCCTGGCGGTGCCGTACCACGTGCAGACGATGCGTCCGCAGGGCACGTGGCCGCCCGCGGGCTGGCAGCACGCCGGCGAGCTGGTGCGGCTCTATATCGGCCTGGAGGATACGCGCGACCTGATCGCCGATCTGCGCGCCGCAATGGAAACGCGCCTCGCTGGTTAGGCGAGGCGCGCGGTCGGGGGAAGCGGGAAAGAGCGGGGCCTCAGCCCCGCGCCATCACGACGGGTCCGCCACCGTCACCGGCCGCGTGGCGGCACGGCGCTGGGCGGCGGGCGTGGCCCAGACCGATTCCGCCGGCCCATTGGCCGCGCGGCGCAGCGTGGCGCGCGCCAGCGCGACATAGCCGGCCGCGAAGGCAAGGGCGCCGATGTCGAAGCCCGCCACCGCCCATTCGCCCTGCGACACGGTCTGCCACAGGTGATCGCCCGTGACGATGGCATTCATCACCGGCACCAGCACCGACACGACGGCCGCCGTGTACAGCAGCTCGACGGCAGCGCGCACCGGCGGGCGCACCAGCGCCCAGGCGAGCGCCGCGAAGAACACCGGGAAGTACGTGTAGGCGGACGAGCGCTCCGGCCACAGCAGCGCGCCGATAAAGGCCGCCGACACGCCGATGCAGCAACCGATGCAGACCCCGACGGTGGCCTGGGCGAGCAGACGGTGCACGCGCGGCTGTTCGGTCTGCCGAATGCGGCGGCGCGATTCGATCCACAGCAGATTGCCCGAGTAGAACAGGAACGCACCGGCGAGGCCCGCCAGCAGGTAGACGAACTTCACGCCGAGTTCGCCGAAATTGCCGAAGTGCAGCGAGTACAGCGCCGAGTTCACCGCGTGGTTGATATCGCGCGCGCCCGCCGTCTGGTCGGCCACGACCTTGCCGGCATTGGGCTCGCCCGCCGCGGCATGGATGCCGATCGAGCCGAAGCCGCCCAGCGACTGCTCGCTGTTGCCGCGCACCTCGGCCATGGCGTTGGCGTCGCCGATGCGCTGATAGCGGATCGAATGGGGCTTGAAGCGCTCGTCCGTTTCCTGGCGGGCGATGGCCAGCAGCTTCTCGGCGGGCAGCATCTCGGCCGGGCGTCCGGCCGCCTTCACTTCCGGCACCGCGCTGGTCATCTGCGGCATCGCGTCCATGAGCTTGCCGTCGAACACCATCACGTTGAACGCCATGGCGAGGATGAGCGCCACGCTGAACAGGGCACCGGTGATCGCGAAGACCAGGTGGAAGGGGAGGCTGAACAGGCCGATGACGTTGTGCGCGTCCATCCAGAAGCGCTTGAGGTTGCGCCCGGGCCGGACCGCGAACAGGTCCTTCTTCAGGCGCGGCAGGTGCAGCAGCACGCCGGATACCAGCGCAAGCCCGTACAGGATCGAGATCGCCCCCATGAAGTACATGCCGCCCATGCCGGGAATGCCCAGCGTGTAGTGCAGCGTGTTCATGAAGTTGGCCAGTTCGCCCTTGATGTGGTCGAACGACGTGTCCTGCTGGCCGCCCGCGGCGAGCTTGTCCGCGGTAATGGCCTGCCATTCGAAGGTGGCGTCCTGCCAGTAGGCGGACATGTCGGGCTCGCCCTCGGTCGGCAGCACGACGTAGACACTGTTGGCGGCGGTGGGATGCGTCGCGACCAGCTTGCTGACGAAGCGATCGATGGCGGCGGGATCCGTGTCGAGCGCGCCGTGCGCGGTGCCTTCGATCCGTGCGTGCGACTGCCAGGCATGCAGTTCGCCGTGAAACACGGTGATCGCGCCGGCGAAGAACGCGATGAACAGGGCCCAGCCGGCCATCAGGCCCACCCAGGTATGCAGGGTCTGATACAGGCGCAACGTTGCGGGTTTCATGTCGTTCTCCTTACAGGCCCGGCACGGCGGCGGGCACGCCGGTCAGGCGCAGTGCCCACAGGGCCAGGTAGCAGACCACGTTGGCGGCGGCGAGCCACAGCCAGGCGGCGCTGCTGGAGCGGAACAGCAGGCTGGCGCTGATGATGGCGACCCACAGCGGCAGGGACGCGGCGATCGCGAGCACGGCGCCGGTCTGCCAGCCGCCGGGCAGCCACAGGATCGACAGCGCGCATACCGCCATCGCGAGCGGAAGGCCGAGCAGGGCGCCGGCGAGCCATTTGGTGCCCATGCCGGTCATGCCTGGGCTCCCGAAGCGCGATCGGCGCCATCGTGGCGCTTGTTGCGCCCGGCACGGCGGCGCCGCACATCGGCGTAGGTGCCGACGAAGGGCCACAGGCTGGTGCCCGTGGTGACAGTGATCAGGGTCGCGACGACGGCGACACCCCAGCCGAAGACCCCGCTCCACAGCAGGAAGCTGGCGACGGTCAGGCCCAGCGCGAGCCAGCACAGCACGCGGGTGCCCAGCGCCTGCAGGCGCGCGTGGGCGGCCGTGCCGGGCGCCACCCATACCTGGTTGGGCGCCGCTAGATAGAGGCAGGCGGCTGCCGCGAGCCCCAGAACGACGGCGAATCCTTGCATGGCGGCTTTCGGTTGGTTGCAAAGGCCATAATAATAATGATTCGCATTTTATCCCGCAAGGCATTCAGTGCCGTAGGCGGCACATCGCTCCGCAATCGGCCCGACTTACCGCGGAAACAGTTCGAACAGCCCGTCCAGGCCGACGAAGTTGAACGCGACGCTCGCCTGGGCCCGCACCACCGGCTTGGCCCGGAAGGCGACGGACAGGCCGGCGATGGCCATCATCTTCAGGTCGTTGGAGCCGTCGCCCATCACGATGGCCTGGTCGGGCCGGGCACCGATGGCCTCGCAGGTCTCCCGCACCATGCGCGCCTTCACGTCGGCGTTGACGATCTCGCCGACCACCTGGCCGGTCAGCTTGCCGTCGACGATCTCGAGTGTATTGGCCCGGGTAAAGTCCAACTGCAGCCGGGCCTTGAGCTTCTCCGTGAAATGCACGAAGCCACCGGATACCAGCAGCGTCTTCATGCCCAGTTCGCGCGCGCCCGCCAGCATGCGCTCGGCGCCCGGCGACAGCCGCAGGCGCTCCTCGTACACGCGGTCCAGCACGCTGGCGTCCAGCCCCTTGAGCAGGGCCACGCGGCGGCGCAGGCTTTCGTTGAAGTCGGTGATCTCGCCGCGCATCGCGGCCTCGGTGATCGCGGACACCTCGGCCTTCAGGCCGCAGAAGTCGGCGATCTCGTCGATGCATTCGATCGTGATCAGCGTCGAATCCATATCCATCGCCACCAGCCGGAAATCGGACAGGTTGCAGCCGTCCGGCACGACGGCCCAGTCGATACGGCGCGGGCCGCAATAGCCGTCCAGCGTCTCGCGCAGTGCCGCATCGAGCGGAGCGCAGCGCGCGGCAACGGCGACCGTGTCGCCACGCCGGGAAAATTCCGCCGCCTGGGCAAGCGTGCCGATGGCGGCGAGATCGTCGGCGGAAAGCGGGTCGGGGCTCTGGAGAATCAGGGGCATGGCGTGGTGGCAGGAAGGCGGGGCGCGGACGTCTGCAATACGAGCCGCGCTGGGCGGAAAGCCCCGTATTGTAAACGCCCGCGGCCCCGCGGGCCACGCCGGCGGCGGCAGGCGCGTCAGCGCTGCGCCATCGTCATGTAGTCCACGGTCAGGTTGGACAGCGCCCGCACGCCGTTGATCAGCGCCGGCTCGTCGACGTAGAACTCCGGCGAGTGGTTCGAGGCGGCCTTGGTGACATCGGTGCCCTTGGGGGTGACGCCCAGATTGAAGAACAGGCCGGGCACCTTCTCCTGGTAGAACGAGAAGTCCTCCGAGGCGGTGGCCTTGGGCGCCAGCATCCAATTGCCGTCGCCCGCCACGCGCTTGAGCGTGGGTGCCATCTTCTCGGTCAGCGCCGGCTGGTTGATGGTGGCGTTGTACAGCTCCACCACGCGGAAGGTCGCCTCGGCCCCCGAGCTGGCGGCGATGGACTCCGTGGTGCGCTTCATGCGCGCATGGATGTCCTTCTTCATGCCCTCGTCATAGGTGCGCACCGTGCCCATCATCTCGACCTTTTCCGGGACGATGTTCATGCGGTTGCCACCGTGGATGGTGCCTACCGTGATGACGGAGGGCTCCAGCATCGCATTGACCTGCCGGCTCTGGATGGTCTGCAGGCCCAGCACGATCTGCGAGGAGACGACGATGGGATCGATGCCGCCCCACGGGCGGGCGCCATGCGTTTGCCTGCCCTTGACGTCGATCCAGAACTGGTCCGCCGCCGCCATGGCCGGGCCGCTGCGCCAGGCCAGCTTGCCCGATTCGATGCCGCTGCTCACATGCAGGCCGAAGATGGCGTCGACCTTGGGGTTGTCCAGCACGCCCTCGGCGACCATCTGCTTGGCGCCCCAGATGTTCGTGCCGTCCGGCTCGAAGTCGGCCGGGCTTTCCTCGGCCGGCTGGAAGATGAACTTCACGCTGCCCGGCAGCTGGTCCTTCATGCCGGCCAGCACCTCGGCGGTCGCCATCAGGATCGCGACGTGGGTGTCGTGCCCGCAGGCGTGCATCACGTCGACTTCCTTGCCCAGGTACTTGCCCTTGGCCTTCGAGGCGAAGGGCACGTCGACACGCTCCTTGACCGGCAGCGCGTCCATGTCGGCGCGCAGCGCCACCACGGGACCCGGCTTGCCGCCCTTGAGCAGGCCGACCACGCCGGTCTTGGCGACGCCGGTCTTCACCTCCATGCCGAGCTTTTTCAGATGGTCGGCCACCAGTTTCGCGGTGCGCGTTTCGTAGTTGCCCAGCTCGGGATGCTGGTGGATATCGCGCCGCCAGGCGATCAGCCGCGCTTCGGCGGCCTTGGCGCGGGTCTCGATCTGCGCCTGCAGCGCGGCATCGCCGGTCTGCAGCGGCGGCTGGGCCTGGGCGTGAGCCGGCGACCAGGGCGTGGGCGCGCACAGCAGGCCCGCGGCAAGCGCGAGCGTGGAAATGGCGGCGGGCAACGGTGCGATGCGCGCACGGATGTGGCGATGGCTGACAGCCATGAAGACTCCTCCTTCGGATGTGGTTTGGAATGGCGTTGCCGTGGTCGCCGGCAAGCCGCAGGGGGCCTCTGCGTGCCCCTTGTGATGCCGGCCGGCCCCGTGCGGGACCGGCCGTCAGGCCATTTCGATTGTAGGGATCAGGCGTCGACGCGCAGGCTGTCCACGACCTTGTGCAGGAACGCCTCGCAGGCGGCCAGCTGATCGAGCGCGACGAACTCGTCCGGCTTGTGCGCGTTCTGGATATCGCCGGGGCCGCAGACGACGGCCGGGATGCCGGCCCGCTGGAACAGGCCCGCCTCGGTGCCGTAGGCCACCTTGCTGATCGCGCTGTCGCCGGTCAGCGCTCGCACCAGTTGCGTGATGGCATCCTGCTCGGCGGCGTCCAGCGACGGGGCGGCGGCGATCTTGCTCAGGCTCAGCGAGGCATCGGCGTGCTCGGCCCGCATCCGGGGGAGCAGCACATCGTTGGCGTAGGCCTGGATGCGGGAAAAGATGGCCTCGGGATCGACGCCGGGCAGATTGCGGAATTCGAAGACGAACTCGCACAGCGCCGGGATGGTGTTCAGCGCGATGCCGCCCTGGATCGTGCCGGTGGAGGCGGTGGTGAAGGGTACGTCGAAGGCCTGGTCGTAGGGGCCGTTGGCCTTGAACTCGTCGGCGACGTCGCGGATGAAGCAGATCAGCCGCGCCGCATACTCGATGGCATTGACGCCATGCGGGGTCAGCGAGGAATGCGCGGCATGCCCCTGCACGCAGCAGCGGTACGCATTGATGCCCTTGTGGGCCACGATCACGCGCATGCTGGTGGGCTCGCCCACGATGCAGCCCGACGGGCGCACGCCGCGCTCGCGCAGCTCGGCCAGCATGTACGGCGCGCCCATGCAGCCGATCTCCTCGTCGAACGACAGCGCGTAGTGCACCGGCTCGCGCAGCTTCGCCTGCAGCAGCGTGGGCAGCAGCGCGAGGCTGGTGCCGATGAAGCCCTTCATGTCGCAGGTGCCGCGCCCGTACAGCCGGCCGTCGCGGATTACCGGCTTGAACGGATCGGTGCTCCAGTTCTGGCCATCCACCGGCACCACGTCGGTGTGGCCGGACAGCACGATGCCGCCTTGCGTGCCGCCATCGGCGGCCGGCACGGTGACATAGAGATTGGCCTTGTCGCCCTGGGGGTTGTAGCTCAGGTGGGGACGCAGACCCTTGGCGAGGAAATGGTCCCGCACGGTCTCGATCAGGCCGAGATTGGAATGGCGGCTGGTGGTGTCGTACTCCACGAGCCGGCGGGTCCAGTCGACGGCGCTGCCCTTGTCGTAGGCGGTGCCATCGGTATCGTTGACGAGAGGTGGGGTCAGGGATTGGGCTTGCATCTAGGGGGCCGCGTTGGGTGCAAGAGCCGGCGAAGGCCGGCGTCGGGATCGCCCGATGCTACACCGCGGTGCAGGTTCGGTCCATGCGGGCGCGGCATGCGGGCGGACGGGACATCGCGGTCCCGGGAGGCAAGTTTCAAGCCAACTGGCGCAGCGCATGCTTGATGGTCTGCGCGCGCACGGCCACGTCGGGCATCTTGGCCTCGATGCGCAGCTTGTCCTGCCCGGCCAGCTTGATGTGCCGGTTCTTCTGCACCAGGTCGATGATCTTGATCGCGTCGATGGGCGGGTTGGGCACGAACTGCATGCTGATCGTGGCCTCGCCCGCGTCGATCTTGCGCACGCCCAGCGGCAGTGCGGCGATGCGCAGGCGGTGCGTCTCGATCAGCGCCTGCGCCTGCACCGGCAGGCGGCCGAAGCGGTCCACCAGCTCTTCCTGGATATCGTCCACGCGCTCGGCGGATTCGCAGTTCGCGAGCCGCTTGTACAGCGACAGCCGCTCGTGCACGTCGGTGCAATAGTCGTTGGGCAGCAGCGCCGGGGTGCCGAGGTTGATTTCGGTGGTGACCGACAGCGGCGCCATCAGGTCGGGCTCCTTGCCCGCCTTCAGCGACTTGACGGCGGCGTTGAGCATGTCGGTATAGAGCTGGAAGCCGATCTCGTGGATCTCGCCGGACTGCTTGTCGCCCAGCACCTCGCCGGCGCCGCGGATCTCCAGGTCGTGCATGGCCAGGTAGAAGCCCGAGCCCAGTTCCTCCATCTGCTGGATCGCCTCGAGCCGGCGCTGCGCCTGCTTGCTCAGGCCATCGACATCGTTCACCAGCATGTAGGCATAGGCCTGGTGATGCGAGCGGCCGACCCGGCCGCGCAGCTGGTGCAGCTGCGCGAGGCCGAACTTGTCGGCGCGGTGGATCAGGATGGTGTTGGCGGTTGGCACGTCGATGCCGGTCTCGATGATCGTGGTGCACAGCAGGATATTGTCGCGCCGCGCCACGAAGTCGCGCATCACGCGCTCCAGCTCGCGCTCGTGCATCTGCCCATGGGCAACCGCGATGCGCGCCTCCGGTACCAGCTCGGCCAGCCGCGCGCGCTTGTTCTCGATGGTCTCCACCTCGTTGTGCAGGAAGTAGACCTGGCCGCCGCGCTTGAGCTCGCGCAGGATGGCCTCGCGCAGCACGCCGTCTTCCTCGCGCCGCACGAAGGTCTTGATGGCCAGGCGCTTCTGCGGCGCGGTGGCGATCACCGAGAAGTCGCGCAGCCCTTCGAGCGCCATGCCCAGCGTGCGGGGAATCGGCGTGGCGGTCAGCGTGAGCACGTCCACCTCGGCGCGCAGGGTCTTCAGCGCCTCCTTCTGGCGCACGCCGAAGCGGTGCTCCTCGTCGATGATGACCAGCCCCAGGCGCTGGAACTTGACGTCGTCCGACAGCAGCTTGTGCGTGCCGATCACGATATCGACCGTGCCATCGTTGATCTGCTTGATGGCCGCCTCGATTTCCTTCTTCGTCTTGAAGCGCGACAGCTCCACGATGCGCACCGGCCATTCCGCGAAGCGGTCGGACAGGGTCTGGAAATGCTGTTCGGCCAGCAGGGTGGTCGGGGCCAGCATGGCGACCTGCTTGCCGCCCATCACCGCGACGAAGGCCGCGCGCAGCGCCACCTCGGTCTTGCCGAAACCCACGTCGCCGCAGACCAGCCGGTCCATCGGCTTGCCGGAGGTCATGTCGGCGATCACCGCGGCGATGGCGGCGGCCTGGTCGGGCGTTTCGTCGAAGCCGAAGCTCTCGGCGAAGGTCTCGTAGTCCTTCGGCGACAGGTCGAACGCATGGCCCTGGCGCAGCGCGCGGCGCGCGTACAGGTTCAGCAGTTCCGCCGCGGTATCGCGGATCTGCTGCGCGGCCCGCCGCTTGGCACGGTCCCACTGGCCCGAGCCCAGGTGGTGCAGCGGCGCGGTCTCGGGATCGGCGCCCGAGTAGCGTGAGATCACGTGCAGCTGGTGCACCGGCACGTACAGCTTGCTGCCCTTGTCATAGTCCAGATGCAGGAATTCTTCCTCGCCCTGGCCCATGTCCAGCGTCACCAGTCCCTGGTAGCGGCCGATGCCGTGCTCGCTGTGCACCACCGGATCGCCGATCTTCAGCTCGGCCAGGTCGCGCACCATGGCGTCGACGGTGCTTGCCTGCTCCTGCTTGCGGCGTCCCGAACGGCGCGCGGTACCGGCGTACAGCTCGGCCTCGGTCACGAAGGCGACGCCCGCCTCGGGCAGCACGAAGCCGCTCTGCAGCGGCGCCACCGAGATCGAGAAATGCGCTTCGCCGGCGACGAAGGCGGCGAAGTTGTCGGCCGGATGGGGCCGCAGTCCGCTCTCGTTGAACAGCTGCAGCAGAGTCTCGCGGCGACCGGCGGAGTCGGCGCACATCAGCACGCGCAGCTCCTTGCGCAGCAGCAGCGCTTCCAGATTGACCAGCGGATCTTCCGCGCGCCGGTTGACCGAGACATCGGGCAGGGTGGCGGAGAAGGGCGCGGCCTGCGCATCGTCGGCCTTGGCCGGGCCCTGCTGCAGCACCAGCCGCGCCATCGGCTTGGCGGCGGCGAAGAACTGTTCCTCCGACAGGAACAGGTCCGCGGGCGGCAGCAGCGGCCGCTCGCGGTCATGGCGCATGAAGTTGTAGCGCTGCTGCGTATCGGTCCAGAAGCGGCGGATGGCTTCGTCCACGGCGCCGACGTATGCGAGCTGCGTGTCCGCGGGCAGATAGTCGAACAGCGTGGCGGCGGCCTCGAAGAACAGCGGCAGGTAGTACTCGATGCCGGCCGACGGCACGCCGTTGCCGATGTCCTTGTAGATTGGCGACTTGGTCGGATCGCCCTCGAAGACCTCGCGCCAGCGGCCGCGGAAGGCGGTGCGCGCCGGGTCGTCCAGCGGAAACTCGCGGCCGGGCAGCAGCCGCACTTCCTTGACCGGATAGAGGCTGCGCTGCGTGTCCGGATCGAAGGCGCGGATCGTCTCGATCTCGTCGCCGAACAGGTCGATGCGGTACGGCAGCGCCGAGCCCATCGGATACAGGTCGATCAGGCCGCCGCGCACGCTGTACTCGCCGGGCCGCATCACGGCGCTGACGTGCTCGTAGCCGGCCAGCGTGAACTGCGCCTTCAGCGCGGCCTCGTCCAGCCGCTCGCCCTGCTTGAAGAAGAAGGTGTAGGCCGCCAGGAACGCCGGTGGGGCCAGCCGGTACAGCGCGGTCTGCGCCGGCACCAGCATCACGTCGCATTGGCCCGTGTGGATATCGTGCAGGGTCGCCAGCCGTTCCGACACCAGGTCCTGGTGCGGCGAGAAGCTGTCGTAGGGCAGCGTTTCCCAGTCGGGCAGCACGCGCACGCGCAGTTCGGGCGCGAACCACGGAATTTCCTCGGCCAGCCGCTGCGCGTCCATCGCGTTGGCGCACATCACCGCCAGCATCGGCACGCGCGCACGGTGCTCGCGGGCATAGGCCGCGAGCGCCAGCGCATCGGCCGAGCCATGCAGGCCGGTGACGAGATGGCGCTGGCCCGGCTTGACCAGCGGCAGGGAGATGGACAGCGAGGACAGCGGTGCGGTCGGCGAGTCGTTGCGTGCTTGGGGCATGAGAGGGCGGTCTGTAAAACGACGACGCCCCGCCGGCGGCGCGGGCGGGGTATCGTTGGGAGGAACGGCGGGAAGACGGCATGCCGGCTTGCGTGGTTCCCCGTGTTGTTCTTGCACTGCGGTTGCGTGGCTTCCGGCTGGCCCGGGCGGGCTTCCCGCGGGAAGCCCTGTCGGCGGGCAAGGGCCGTATTATAGAATGCGCTCCAGTTTGCGGCCGGCCGCCGTCTTCTGGCGCGCCGGCGCCGCCGTTGCCTCACGGCCTGATATTTTTTCCTTCCCCCCCACGCCCGTGTCCGATCGACGCTTTGCCCTGATTCCCTGTGCCGGCACCGGCAGCCGCGCCGGCGGACCCCTGCCCAAGCAGTACCAGACCGTGGCCGGCCGGCCGATGATCTGGTACGCGCTGGCCGCCTTCGCCGCGAGCGAGGCCATCAGCGCCACCGCGCTGGTGCTGGCGCCGGACGACATGCCGCTGGAAGCGCGCTTCGGCGCCGCGTCCTTCGCCGGCCTGCGTTTCGACACGGCCTTCGTCGGCGGCGACTCGCGCCATGTCTCGGTGCTCAACGGCCTGCATCACCTGGCGCAGCTCGGCGCGACGGACCGGGACTGGGTGCTGGTGCATGACGCCGCCAGGCCCGGCGTGACCCCATCGATGATCGACACGCTGGTGCGCGCGGTCGAAGGCGATGGCGACGAAGCGGCCATCGGCGGCATTCTCGCCGTGCCGGTGCCCGACACCCTCAAGCGCGCCGATGGCACCGGCGACACGGTGCTGGCCCGCATCGGCGCCACCGTGCCGCGCGAAGGGCTGTGGCAGGCCCAGACGCCGCAGATGTTCCGCCTTGGCGTCCTGCGCCAGGCGCTGGAAGACGCGCTCGCCAGCGGCGCCGTCGTCACGGACGAGGCCAGCGCGATCGAGCGGCTTGGCCTGCGGCCGCGGCTCGTCAACGGGTCGCTGCGCAACTTCAAGGTAACCTACCCCGAAGACTTTGCCCTGGCCGAAGTGCTGCTCGGGGCGGGCCGGGGCCGCTCAGGAGAGACCGCACCATGACCCCTTTCGATATTCGCGTTGGCCAGGGCTACGATGTCCATGCGCTGGTTCCGGGCCGCAAGCTGGTGCTGGGCGGCGTCGAGATACCGCATGACCGGGGACTGCTCGGCCATTCGGATGCCGATGCGCTCTTGCACGCGGTGACCGACGCGCTGTTCGGCGCCGCGGCGCTGGGCGACATCGGCCGGCATTTCCCGGATACCGATCCGCAGTTCGCGGGCGCGGACAGCCGGGTGCTGCTGCGCGAGGCGGTCAAGCGCGTGCGGGAGGCGGGCTTCGAGGTCGCGAATGTCGATGCCACCGTGATCGCGCAGGCGCCGAAGCTGGCGCCTCACATTCCGGCCATGGTGGCCAACCTGGCCGAGGACTTGGGCATGCCCGCCAGGCGCTGCAACGTGAAGGCGAAGACCAACGAGAAGCTGGGCTTCGAGGGGCGACAGGAAGGAATCGTCGCGCAGGCCGTGGTGCTGCTGTGGCGCGGCTCGATCGTGGCGCCGCAGGACTGAAGCGGCGGGCCGGCGGGGGCTGCCGCACGCCCGAGCGGCTAGACGACGGACGACAGCGTGGGGTTCTCCGTGCGGGGCTCGGGCGTGATCACGTAGACGTAGTCGTTCAGGCGCTCCATCGGACCCGAGCGCGCCCCGGCGACGGTGCGCTTGGTGAAGCCCATCTGCTCGCACAGCCGGTTCGCCGCCGCCATCTCCGGCATGGTCCGCACGACCAGCGCTTCGGCGCCGATATCGCGGGCGCGCTGGATGCAGATCTGCATCAGCGTATGCCCCAGGCCCAGACCGCGGGCCTGCGGGCTGACCGACAGCAGCCGCGCTTCCGGCTGCGTCAGCGTGACGGTGCTGCCGTCCAGCGCCTGCAGCGTCGCGCCGGGATGGCAGAACAGCACCGCGCCGCTGATGCCGTGGCCGGTCTCTGCGACCCACCATTCCATATTGACGTTGCTGGTCGCCAGCACGGACTGCATGCCGCGCTGGAACGACGCGCGGCAGTCCTCGACGATTTCCAGCTCGTATTGCCCGTAGGCTTCCTGTGTGACGGTCGCGATGTCGCCCCAGTCGGACGCCGTCGCGAGACGGTAGTGGAAGCGGGGGGAGGTCGGCGAGGGCAGCGTGCTCATGATCGTCCGATTTGCAATGGCCTGAGTCGATTGTAGGCCGGACGGTGCACAAAGACAGTCGGTGAAACGCCGACGAAGCGGTGGGCGGGTAAAAATAACAACAGGGGCATGCTGCTCCCCCTCCCGCGGGCGGGAGAAGGAGCAGACCACGGTCAGGCCGTCACCCGGCGGCCATTACTCCGCCGCGATCACATTGGCCGCCGCGCCGATCACGGCGGCGATACGGCCCACGTCGCGCAGTTGCTGCGCGGTCATGCCTTGCTCGTTCTTCAGCAGCTGGTAGTGCGACTTCACGCAGAAGTGGCACTTGCCCACGATGGACGCGGCCAGCGCGTACATCTCGAAACGGCGCTTGTCGACGCCGCCGTGCGTGGCGTAGGCGTTCATGCGCAGCCCGGCCGGCTGGCTCGCGAGATCCGGATCGCCGGCCATCTCCACGTACGGGTACCAGAGGTTGTTCATGCCCATCAGCGCCGCGGCGGTCTGCACGGCGGTCACTTCCTCGGGGGTCAGCACGCCGGCGTTGCGGATGGCATCGACGATGACCTTGCTCTTGGCGGCGAAGGCGGCGGCCAGGGCCACGCCCACCGCATCGTTGCCTTCGAGCGAGGAGCGGGCGATGGTGCCGTCCAGGTTCAGGCGGATGTCCTTGGCGTAGTCGGGAACAAGATTTTTGATCGTGCTGATGAATTCCATCGAAAACTCCTATCGCGTTGGGCTCAAAAAACCCGCGTTCGCGGGTTGGATGCGGAGGGCAGGGCCCTCCGCGCATTTCGCGGCGCTGGTGTCGCGACGGAGTCGCTCACAGCGCATCGACATGCAGTCCTTACAGCGTGGCGCCGCCGACAGCGCGGTTGCACGGGCACAGCTCGTCGGTTTGCAGGCCGTCCAGCAGGCGCAGGATTTCGTCCGGGTTGCGGCCGACGTTCAGGTTGTTCACCGACACGTGCTGGATCACGTTGTCCGGATCGACGATGAAGGTGGCGCGCAGTGCAACGCCCGCAGCCTTTTCGCGCACGCCGAGCTGGTCGATCAGCGAACCGGTCGTGTCGGCGAATTGCCACTGGTTCAGCTTGTCCAGGTCCTTGTGCTCACGGCGCCATGCCAGCTTCACGAACTCGTTGTCCGACGAGCCGCCCAGCACGATCGCGTCGCGGTCGGCGAAGTCGTTGTTCAGCTTGGCGAAGGCCACGATTTCGGTCGGGCACACGAAGGTGAAGTCCTTCGGGTAGAAGTAGATGACCTTCCACTTGCCTTCGAACGACTTTTCGGTGATGTCCTCGAAGGCCGACTGGCCGTTCTCTTCGTGGTTGTTGAAACCCGGCTTGACACCGACGACGTGGAAGGCTTCGATCTTGTCACCAACGGTCTTCATAGACTTCTCCTGATACGGTTGAACAGAGACGCAAGCGGTGCGCCAATGGCGGCGCCAAAGGCGGCAGCGCAACGAAGGGGAAGTATGCAGCAAGCCGCCGCCCGGGGCTAATTGATAATCTCAAAGAGGCCGATAGGCGCGCCGGCCGCGCGAGCGCAGCGGCAATATAGAGCGGGCCGATGACGCTGTGATGATGGTGCGGCGCACCGCGTCGTTTTCAAGCCTTCTTGGGCGCGCGGAAGAAGGCTTTCACCACCAGGCCCCTGTCCGGCGGCGTGCGGTTGGCCAGCAGCAGGCGCCCGCCGTTGCGCTGCATGATCCGGTTGACGATCGACATGCCGAGGCCGGCGCCCTTGGCCTCGCTGCGCGCATCGTCCAGCCGATAGAAGGGACGCGTGAGCAGCGGCAATTGCGCCTCCGGGACGCCCTCGCCGTGGTCGGCCACGCACAGCACGGCTTCCTTGTCGGCGTTGTGCGTGGTGATCTCGACTTCGGCGATGCCGGACTCGGCGCCCTTGGCATAGCGCCGCGCGTTCTCCACCAGGTTGTCCAGGATGCGCTGCACCTCCATGCGGTTGGCCACCGCCATCACCGGTTCGTCCGCGCGTACGTTGACGCGCACGTCGTCGTGCGCGGCATAGACGCTCACCGCGTCCTTGACCAGCGCGGAGAGGTCGACCGGCTCGAAGCTTTCCTGCGCGGGACGGGCGTAGTTCAGGAACTGGCCGATGATGGCGTCCATCTGCTCGATGTCGGTGATCATCGCGTCGCGCGTCGTCTCGTCGGCCGGCGACATCTCGGTCTCCAGGCGCAGCCGCGTCAGGGGGGTGCGCAGGTCGTGCGAGATGCCGGCCAGCATCACGGCCCGGTCATCGTCGAGCTGGCGCAGGTCGCGCACCATCTGATTGAAGCTGTGGTTGGCCTGCGCGACTTCGCTGGCGCCGTGTTCCGGCAGCGGTGGCGGGGCGCCGCCCGAGCCGATGGCGCGCGCTGCGTCGGCGAGCCGCTTGAGCGGCCGGTTGACGCGCGAGGTGATGAAGGCCGCGCCGATGATGGACAGCAGCAGTGCGGCGATCGTCCACCACAGCCATTGCACGCCGGTGACCCGCTCGAAGCGCTCGGGGCTGATGGCGACCCAGTAGTCGTCGCCCTCGATCTCGAAGCTGACCCACACGCCGGGAATATCGTTGACCGTGGTGGCGAGAACGGTGTCGTCGCCCAGCCGGCCGCGGATCTCCTGCTGCACGAGCGGCGTCAGGAACGGATTGGCACCGGGCACGGTGAACTCGTCGTCCTCCTCGCGCGGATAGACCTTGATGCCTTCGTTCTGCACGAGGTCCAGCAGCAGGAAGCGCCGGCGCGCGGGGTCGGAATAGAGCAGGGCGGCGCGCGTGAGCTTGACCACGCTCACCACCTGCATGGCGATCTGCTGCGCGCGCGGCGCGCGCTCGAACAGACGGTAGCTCTGGAACCAGATACCGAGCGAGATCGCCAGCAGCAGGGCGATCAGCATGAAGGTTCGCCAGAACAGCGAACCAAAAAAGCGCGTCGCCGTACGGCGGATGACGGTCGCCAAGATGCCGGCCGTGCCTTATTTCACGCCGTCGGGAATGAAGACGTAGCCCAGGCCCCAGACGGTCTGGATGAAGCGGGGGTTGCCCGGGTCCGGCTCGATCAGCTTGCGCAGACGGGAAATCTGTACGTCCAGGCTGCGGTCGAACACCTCGTATTCGCGGCCGCGGGCCATTTCCATCAGCTTCTCCCGCGACAGCGGCTGGCGGGGGTGGCGGGCGAAGACCTTGAGCACCGAGAACTCGCCGGTGGTCAGCGTGATTTCCTCGTCGTTCTTGGTCAGCGTGCGGGTGGCCAGATTCAGCACGAAGTCGCCGAAGGCGAAGGTCTCGGGCGTTTCGGACGGGGCGCCCGGCACTTCGGCCGGTCCCTTGCGGCGCAGCACCGCATGGATGCGCGCGATCAGTTCGCGCGGATTGAAGGGTTTGGGCAGGTAATCGTCGGCGCCCATTTCCAGGCCGACGATGCGGTCGACGTCCTCGCCCTTGGCGGTCAGCATGATGATGGGCGTCTGGTCGTTGGCGCCGCGCAGCCGGCGGCAGATCGACAGTCCATCCTCGCCCGGCATCATCAGGTCGAGCACCAGCAGGTCGAAGCGCTCGCGCAGCCAGAGCTTGTTCATCGCGGTGGCGTTTTCCGCCACCAGCACCGTAAAGCCCTGCTCGCCAAGATAGCGGCGCAGCAGGTCGCGCAGACGGGGATCGTCGTCTACGACGAGGATCTTGTGGCTGGTATTTTCCATGGCGGTATCTTAGCGATTAACGCTTTCGCTCAAAATGGCTTAACAAAAAATTACACACTTTACCTTGGTCGCGCGGCGGCGTACGGCAAGGCTCCGCTTACACTGCGGGCTCGCTGATTTTTGCCACGAAACAGGGCCTTTCGGGCAGTGCGGCGATGCTGTTATGTTGGGGGGCGCACGATGGTTTCGCCACGTCGCCGCAGGCGGACCGCCAGGATCCGCGCCCCGGCCAGCCGGCAGACGCGGGTATTAAGCGCGCGGATATTCAAGCAGGGTACGCCATCCCAAGTACGCCATTATCAATGAAAGTCAAAAGCGACCGCCCGGGGACATTTTCGCAGCATCGTTCGCGCATCCGGCGCGGTGCGGTCGCCGCCGCGGTCGGCGCCACCATCGGCAGCGCGATCGCGCTGCTCCTGGCCGCCACCCCGGCGGCCGCGCAATCTCCTGGCATCGAATTCCTGCGGCAGGGCAACGGCCGGCCGAGCGCCCATGCCGGCCGCAAGGCCGACGCGCCGTCGCGCGCCGAGCGCGATCGCCAGGCCCACCGTGAAGCGCGTGCCCGCGCGCTCAGGCACCGGGCCGAGCAGCGCGAAGCGAACGAACGCGCGCTGCGTCCCGCGAATGGCTCCAAGCTGTCGCCCGACGAACGCCGCAAGCTGCGGCAAAGCCTGCAGGATCTGGGCCGCGAAATGTACAAGGGCGGCTGAGCCGGCCCTTGCCTTGCGGGTCCGGGGCGCCGGCGCCTCCCCGCTATCAGGCCTTTGGCCTGAAATGCCGCAGGAAATCCACGAACACTTCCGCCGCCAGCTGCGCGTCCTCCGCCGTGATCGTCTCGAGCGGGTTGTGGCTGATGCCGCCGTTGCCGCAGCGCACGAAGAGCATCGCCACGTCCGTGATGCGATGCATCATCATCGCGTCGTGCCCGGCGCCCGAGGGCAGTTCGAAAGCCGGCAGTCCGCGCTTGGTCAGCACGGCCGCGAACTGCTGCATCAGCCAGGGTGCGCATGGCGCGTTGTTCACCGGCGGCACCCGTTCCACCTCGGCCGTCAGGCCCCGCCTGGCGGCGATCTCGTGGATGCCCGCGACGATATCGGCGATCGCCGCTTCGCGGATGCCGTCCTCTCCCGCGCGGATATCCATCGAGAACTGGCAGGCGGCCGGAATGACGTTGCTCGATCCGTCCGGCACCTGCAGCTGCCCTACGGTCCCGACCAGCGTCGGCACCGCGCCGCAGCGGCGCTCGACCAGCAGCACCATTTCCGCCGCGCCGGCCGCCGCGTCCTTGCGCATCGTCATCGGCGTCGTGCCGGCATGGCTGGCCAGCCCCTGCACGCGCACCTGGAAGCGGCTGCTGCCGGCGATCTGCGTGACCACGCCCAGCGGCAGGCCATGATGCAGCAGCACCGGTCCCTGTTCGATATGGACCTCCACGAAGCCCAGCAGGCGCGACGGGTCCACGGCGCCCGCGCGCAGCGCGTCGAGGCCGCCGGCGCCGGGCAGCCCGGAGGCGTGCAATGCCTCGCGCAGGGTGATGCCCTCCGTATCGGTGCGCTCCAGCAGCGCCGGATCGAAGCGGCCGGCCAGCACGCTGCTGGCCAGGAAGCTGGTCTTGAAGCGCAGCCCTTCCTCCTCGGCGAACGCCACCACCTCGAAGTGATAGGGCAGGCGAATGCCCTGCGCGTTCAGCGCCCCGATTACCGCGATGGGCAGCAGGATGCCGAGCCGTCCGTCATAGCGCCCGCCGTTGCGCACGGTATCGAAATGCGAGCCGGTCATCAGCACGCGGGCATCGTCGCCGGCGGCCGGGTCCGCGGCATAGCGGCCGATGACATTGCCGATGGCATCCACGCGCACGGTCATGCCGGCCGCTTCCATCCATTGCGCCAGCTGCGCGGCGGCCGCGCGATGCGCCGGCGTCAGGAAGGCGCACGTCAGCCCGTTCTCCATGTCGGAGAAGCGGGCGAGTTCGTCGGCCCGGTCAAGAATGAGCTGGCCCAGGGTGGCGGAGGCGGTCATGGCAATGTGTTTCCGTGAAGGTTGGCGGGATGAGCGGCGGGATCAGGGCTCGGCTTGCATGCACAGCGCGGCCGCGGCGGAGCCGCTCAGCATGGCCGCCTCCAGCGTGGCCGGATAGGGACCGTCGGTGTAGTCACCGGCCAGCAGCAGGCCGGCAACGCCGGTGCGGTTGTGCGGGCGCGCCAGCCCCGGCACGCAGCGGAAGGTGGCGTGGCGCTCCGCGATGACGAAGTCGCCGCGCGGCTGCGCGAGGCGATTGGCTTGCGGCAGGCAGGGCGCGAGCTGCCGTGCCAGTTGCGCGCGCACCCGCCGCGCGAGTTCGGGCTGTTCGAGATCGCCCTCGGCATCGGCGGCGCTGATCACCACCGACCAGACATTGTCGTGCGCTGCGCCGCCGTTGCCCAGCGCCGCGCGGTCGAACACGAACTGGGCGGGGGCCTGGGCGCCGGCGTCCAGCGCGAGGAAAGGGCGGGGCAGCCGCAGCGCGCCGACGTTCAGGTGCAGCGTGACGATGGGCGCGTAGGCAAAGCCGTCGAGCATGGCCAGCGTCGGCGCGAGCGCGCTCGCCTGTTCCCGCAGCGGCGCCAGCAGGCGCGCGGCGGGGCGCGGCGCAGTGGCGATCACGACGCTGTCGACGTGCGTGGCGCCGCTCGCCGTATGCACGACCCAGCCGTGGCCACGGGCGCCATCGCGCGACAGGGCCCGTACCGTGGCGCCGGTCGCCACCGTGCCGCCGGCCTGCCGCACGACGTTGGCGGCGGCCTCCGGAAAGACGCGGCTCAGGTCCAGGCGAGGCACCAGCATATCGCTGTCGCTGCGCGCTGCGAACACGCTGTCGCGCAGCACGCGGCGAAACACGGCGGCGTCGGCCTGTTCCGGCGGCGTATTGAGCGCGGCGACGCACAGCGGATACCACAGGCGATCGCGCAGCGCGCAGGGCGTGGTCGATAGCCAGGCAGCCACCGTTTGCGGCCGTGCACCCCGTTCGCCGGCGCGCACTTCGCTCAGCACGCGCGCCAGCGCGGCGCGCTCGGACCACGAGATGCCCCGCGCCCGCAGGCCCATGCCGAGCAGATGCAGCGGCGCCGGCCAGCGCGGGGCTTCGAGGGTCCAGCCGTCGGGATAGGCCATCTGCAGCGGCAGGCGCAGGAAGGCGACGTCGGGATCGACGCCGGCGCGGCGCATCAGCGCCAGCGTGTGGCGGTAGGCGCCGAGCAGCAGATGCTGGCCGTTGTCCAGCTCGCCCGCCACCTGCGGATGCGCGCGCGCGACGCGGCGTGCGCGCCCGCCGAGCACCGGCGCGGCCTCGAACACATGCACGTGCCGCCCCGCCTGCGCCAGTTCCAGCGCGGCGGCCATGCCGGCCCAGCCGCCGCCGACGATGCCGATGCTGCCGCCGGTGCCGGGGATCAGCGGTTGCGGATCCACGTCTTCCATGCGATCCACAACTTGCGCATCGGTGTGAGCGAGATGCGCTGGTGCAGGACTTCGAAGTTGCTGGCTTCGATCTCGTCGAGCAGCGTCTGGTAGATCGCCCCCATCAGCAGCCCCGCGCGCTGGGCCCGGCGGTCTTCGCGCGGCAGCAGCGCCAGGGCCTCGCGATACAGTTCGCGCGCCTTGTCCGCGTGATAGCGCATCAGCGCGACAAAGCGCTCCGAATGCTTGCCGTTGAGGATCTCGGACGCCGGAACCTGGAAGCGCTGCAGCGTATTGACCGGCAGGTAGATGCGCCCGCGGCGCGCATCCTCGCCAACGTCGCGGATGATATTGACGCGCTGCAGGGACAGCCCAAGTTTCTCGGCGAACTCGAGCGTGCGCGGATCGGTATAGCCGAAGATGCGCGCGCTCATGGTGCCGACCACGCCGGCCACGCAGTGGCAGTAGCGGTCCAGCGCGATTTCGTCCAGATAGCGCGTCTGCGTCAGGTCCATTTCCATGCCGTCGATGACCTCGGCCATCATCGGCTGGGTCAGGCCGCACGGAGCCAGATGCGGTTGCAGGGCCTGGGTGACGGGATGGGTGGGTGCGCCGGAGAACAGCCTGGCCAGTTCCGCGCGCCACCAGGCCAGCTGCTGCTGCGCGACGCCGGTGTCGTGGTTATCGTCGACGACGTCGTCGACCTCGCGGCACCAGGCATACAGCGCGGTGATCGCGCGCCGCCGCTCCTGCGGCAGGAACAGGAAGCTGTAGTAGAAACTGGAGCCGCTCTGGGCCGCTTTGTCTTGGCAGTACTGATCGGGCGTCACGCCGGTCTCTGGCTCGGTAGGTGGGGGCGGTCGTTCGCGCTGGGAAACCGGTGGCGGCGCCGCCGTCAGGGCCGCCGCATCCGCGCCGCGCGCCACAGCATCACGATCCAGTCCGCGGGACCGAGCTTGGGCCGGTGGCGAAAGACGTCGAAGCCGGCCATCTCGATCCGTTCGAGGATGCGCAGGCCGCCCTGGACGACCAGCCGCAGCTCCCAGCCGATGCGCTTCTCCAGCGTGGGCGGCAGCGTCAGCGCGAGCGAAGCGCCGGATTGTAGCATCGCCCTCGTGCGCATCTGCAGCTCCCGCATCAGCGCGATCCAGCGCGCGTCGCAGCGCTGCGCGGCCAGCGCGGCCAGCGCGGCCTCGTCCACGCCGTGGCGCGCCATCGCGTCCGCAGGCAGGTAGATGCGGCCCCGCGCGTGGTCGATCGCCACGTCCTGCCAGAAGTTGGCCAGTTGCAGGCCCGTGCAGATCGCATCGGCCTGGGCCAGCCGCTGGGCGCTGACCGCGCCGTACAGATGGAGCATCAGCCGGCCCACCGGATTGGCCGAGCGGCGCGAGTAGTCCAGCAGGCTGTCCCAGTCGGGGTGGCGGTGTACGGTCACATCCTGCCGGAAGGCGTCCAGCAGATCGTGGAACAGCGGCAGCGGCAGCGCGTGTTCGGCGATGACGCCGGCCAGCGCGCGCATCGCCGGTGTGCCGGGATCCTCGCCGGCGCCGATGCGGTCCAGCGCGGCCGCCATGTCGGCCAGCGCGGCCAGGCGTTCGGCGGGGGCGGCGTCGCCTTCGTCCGCCAGATCGTCCGCGGTGCGGGCGAAGTGATAGATCACCGCGACCGATCGCCGCAAGCGGCGGGGCAGCAGGATGCTGGCCACCGGGAAGTTCTCGTAGTGGTCGACGTTGAATTCCGGCGTCGCCGCACTGGCGGGCGCTTGGGGCTGGGGCATCGGGGCTGCAGGGGCGGGCAATATGGGCGAGCATTTAACCACACGACGAACGTGTCCCGGGGCGCCTGGGCGCCGGCTGCCATGCCCGCCCACGGGTCGATCCGCGCTCTCGGAGCGCCGCCCATGCCGTTACGCCCGCCGTTTGTCGCGCCGCGTTTGACGCACACGGAGCGGCTCGATATATTGCTGACCGGCCGGTTATTTATTGCCGTCCTGCTGTTTGGCCGCGCCCCGCCATGCCGTTTCACCGGAACAGATGCAACCCATGCCAGTGCCTCGCCCAGGGCCGGAAGTCGCGGCCGCCATTGCCCATTCCGTACCGTATCGCCGCCAGCCCGGCGCCGCCGCCGTCGCCGCGCTCGCTTTCGCGGGGCTTGCCGGTCTGCTCGCCGCGTGCGGCAAGACATCCGAGCCCGAGCCCGTGATCCGGCCGGTGCGCTTGATGCAGCTGGAACCGGCCCGCGGCCAGACCGCCTGGGAATATTCCGGCGAGGTGCGGCCCCGCATCGAATCGCGGCTGGGCTTCCGCGTCAGCGGCAAGATCGCGGCGCGCCTGGTCGATGTCGGCGCCACCGTGCGCCGGGGACAGCCGCTGGCACGGCTGGATCCCACCGACCTGACCCTGGCCGAGGCCGGCTCGCGCGCCCAGTTCGAATCGGCGCGCACCGATCGCGACCTCGCCGCAGCCGACCTGAAGCGCTACAACGATCTGTTCGCCAAGGGCTTCATCAGCGCCGCCGAGCAGCATCGCCGCCGCGCGACCTACGAGGCGGCCGAGGCGCGCGTGAAGCAGGCCGAGGCCGCATTGCGCACCCAGGCCAACCAGACCGGCTACGGCGTGCTGCTTGCGGATGCGGACGGGGTGGTGACCGCCGTCGATGCAGAAGTCGGGCAGGTGGTCTCGCCCGGCCAGTCGGTGATCCGCGTCGCGCAGACCGCCGAAAAGGAAGTTGCGATCGGCGTGCCCGAGGACCAGGTCGACCAGCTGCGGGGCATTGCGGACGTGACCGTGCGCACCTGGGCCGCGCCCGACCGCGTCATGCCGGGACGCGTGCGGGAAATCTCTCCCGCGGCCGATCCGGTCACGCGCACCTACGCCGCCCGCATCACCGTGCCGAACCCGCCCGCCGACCTGAAGATCGGCATGACCGCCGTGGTGACCTTCGTGCGCAACGGCGCCACGCCGGCGATCCGCGTGCCGCTGACCGCGCTGCTGCAGGAGCAGGGGCGCAACCAGGTGTGGGTCTACGACGCGCAGTCCGGCAGTGTGCGCCCCGTGCCCGTCACCCTGGGCGAGCCGCAGGGCAACGACATCGTGGTGACGCAGGGCCTGGCCCCCGGCCAGACCATCGTCACCGCCGGCGTGCATCTGCTCAAGCCCGGCCAGAAGGTCCGGCCGATGCAAGCCGTGGCGGCCTCCGCCCCGGGCGGTTGAAGGGGCACCGGCGATGGAGCATTCCCGATTCAACCTGTCGCGCTGGGCGCTGGAGCACCAGGCGCTCACGCGCTATCTGCTGGTGGTGCTGCTGCTCGCCGGCCTGCTGGCCTTCTTCCAGCTGGGCCAGGACGAGGACCCGCCGTTTACCTTCCGCGCGATGGTCGTGCAGGCGTACTGGCCCGGCGCCACCGCCGAGCAGATCGCTGTGCAGGTCACCGACAAGATCGAGCGGCAGCTGCAGGAAGTGCCCTATGCCGACAAGATCCGCAGCTTCTCCAAGCCCGGCGAGAGCACGGTGATCTTCCAGCTGGCGGATTCGTCGCCCGCCAAGGACACGGCGCAGATCTGGTACACGGTGCGCAAGAAGGTGGGGGATATCGCCTCGACGTTGCCTGCCGGTGTCCGCGGCCCGTTCTTCAACGACGAGTTCGGCGATGTCTACGGCTCGATCTACGCGCTGTCGGCGGACGGCTTCACCTACAAGGAACTGCGCGAGTACGCCGACCTGGTGCGCCAGGAGCTGCTGCGCGTGCCTTCGGTCGCCAAGGTGGCGATGCTGGGCCTGCAGGACGAGAAGATCTACATCGAGTTCAACCAGACGCGCTTTGCGCAGCTGGGTCTGGACATCAACGGCATCGCCGACCAGATCGCCCAGCAGAACAACCTGACGGGCAGCGGCGTGCTGGTGACCCCGACCGACAACGTGCAGGTGCGCGTCTCCGGCCAGTTCGCCAATGTCGACGACCTGAAGCATCTGGTGCTGCGCGGCCCCAACGGAGCGGCCAATATCCGCCTGGGTGACATCGCTCACGTCTACCGCGCCTATATCGACCCGCCGCAGACGCGCATGCGCTTCAACGGCAAGGACGTGATCGGCCTCGGTATCTCGATGGCCAAGGGCGGCGACATCATCGAACTGGGCGAGAACCTGCGCGCGCGGGTCAATGTATTGCGCAACCAGCTGCCCGTCGGCATCGAGATGGAGCAGGTCCAGGACCAGCCGCAGGCGGTGCAGCGCTCGGTGGGCGAGTTCGTGCGCGTGCTGATCGAGGCCGTGGTGATCGTGCTGGGCGTGAGCTTCGTCTCGCTGGGCCTGCACACCAAACCGCTGCGGCTCGATATCCGGCCCGGCCTGGTGGTGGCGCTGACCATCCCGCTGGTGCTCGCGGTGACGTTCCTGTTCATGAACATCTTTGGCATCGGCCTGCACAAGATTTCGCTGGGCGCGCTGATCGTGGCGCTCGGGCTGCTGGTGGACGACGCGATCATCGCGGTCGAGATGATGGTGCGCAAGCTGGAGGAGGGCTTCTCCAAGATGGAGGCGGCGACCTTCGCCTACACGTCCACCGCGATGCCGATGCTGACCGGCACGCTGATCACGGCGGCGGGTTTCCTGCCGGTGGGCCTGGCGCGGTCCACGGTGGGCGAATACACCTTCGCCATCTTCGCGGTAACCGCGCTGGCGCTGGTGCTGTCGTGGCTGGCGGCGGTGTATTTCACGCCTTACCTGGGTTATCTGCTGCTCAAGACACGCCCGGCCGGCGACGCGGGACATCATGAGGTGTTCGACACGCCGTTCTACGCGCGCTTCCGCCGCGCGGTGGACTGGTGCGTGACCTGGCGCAAGACGGTGATCGCCATCACGCTGGTCGCCTTCGCGCTCGGCATCTTCGCCTTCCGCTTCGTGGAGAAGCAGTTCTTCCCGGATTCGAGCCGCCCCGAGCTGATGGTGGAAATGTGGCTGCCGGAGGGCGCCAGCTTCGCGCAGACGGAAGCGGAGGCAAAGCGCTTCGAGGCCGCGCTGCGCCGCGATGCCGACGTGGGCAGCGTCACCGCCTTTATCGGTACCGGCGCGCCGCGCTTCTATCTGCCGCTGGACCAGATCTTCCCCCAGAGCAACGTCGCGCAATTCATCGTGTTGCCGAACGACGTGGAACTGCGCGAGCCGGTGCGCCAGCGCATCATCGCGCTGCTCGCCAGCGAGTTCCCGCATCTGCGCGGCCGCGTCAAGCTGTTGCCCAACGGGCCGCCCGTGCCCTATCCGGTGCAGTTCCGCGTGATCGGCCCGGACGCCGCGACGGTGCGCAAGCTCGCCGACGAGGTCAAGGCGGTGATGAGCGCGAATCCCAATACGGTCGGCGTCAACGACAACTGGAACGAGAACGTCAAGGTACTGCGGCTGGACATCGACCAGGAAAAGGCGCGCGCGCTGGGCGTGACCACCAACTCCATCGCCCGCGTCACGCAGACCGTATTGACCGGCGCGCCCGTGGCGCAGTACCGCGACGGCGACAAGCTGATCGATATCGTGATGCGTGCGCCGAAGGAAGAGCGCGATGCGCTGACCGACCTGAACAACGCGCAGGTGCCGACCGCCAGCGGGCGGACTGTGCCTCTCACCCAGGTCGCGCGCATCGGCATCCGTTCGGAGCCCGGCATGGTATGGCGCGAGAACCGCGATTTCGGCGTGACCGTGCAGTCGGACGTGGTGGACGGCATCCAGGGGCCCACCGTGACCGCGCAGATCAATCCGCAGCTCGACAAGCTGCGCGCGCAGTTGCCGCCCGGCTACCGCATCACGGTGGCCGGTGCCGAGGAGGAAAGCGGCAAGGCGGGGGCGTCCATCGCGGCGCAGTTGCCGCTGTGCGTGTTCATCATCTTCACGCTGTTGATGCTGCAGTTGCACAGCTTCTCGCGCTCGGTGATGGTGTTCCTGACCGGTCCGCTGGGCCTGATCGGCGCCGCCGCGACGCTGCTGCTGCTCAACGCGCCGATGGGCTTCGTCGCGCAGCTTGGCATCACGGCGCTGGTCGGCATGATCATCCGCAATTCGGTGATTCTGGTGGACCAGATCGAGCAGGACATCCGCGATGGCGTGCCGGCCTGGAACGCCATCGTCGAGGCCGCGGTGCGGCGCTTCCGCCCGATCATCCTGACGGCGGCCGCGGCGGTGCTGGCCATGATCCCGCTATCGCGTTCGGTGTTCTGGGGGCCGATGGCGGTCGCCATCATGGGCGGCCTGATCATCGCCACCGTGCTGACGCTGCTGTTCCTGCCCGCGCTGTACGCGGCGTGGTTCCGCGTGAAGAAGCCGGAAGGCGGCGAAGGCGTGTTGGCACGGTAAGGTTTGCTCCCTCTGCCGCCGGCGGGAGAGGGAGCAAACAGGCGCGTCAAGTCCTCACAGCAACGAAAACTCGACCTCCTGCGCGCCTTCCCACAGCACCTTGGTGCCCAGCGCGCGCAGGTTCTCCTTGCCTTCGACGATGGTCAGGAAGTGGTTCCCCGCCAGCTGTCCCATCTTGCTGGCGAAGCAGCAGCTGCCATAGGCCAGGATGATCTCGGTCTCGCTGTAGCCGCCGGGATAGAACAGGATGTCGCCCACCGACGGATGGCTGGTGTGATTCTCGAAGTCGACGCCGAGCTGGAATTCGCCGAGCGGAATCCAGCAGCCCTCGCCGCTCCAGCGCACGTGGATCAGCTTTTCCCGGTAGGGCAGCAGCTTCATGAACGCCTCGACGGTTTTCGGCGCGTCGGGGTTGGTTTCGGCGATGAACTGGTAGCCACCGGCCTGGATACGGATGCGGGTCATGGAGGTCCTGTCGTCTGTTGTTTGTCGTCTGTCGTCTATTGGCGCGTCGGGCCCTGCGGGCGCACGATCAGCATACCGCGGCGACCACGCGTTCGGCGAACGCGATCAGGCTGCGGTCGCTGCCGGCCGGACCGAGCAGGGACACGCCGAGCGGCGCGCCGTCGCGGCGGGCCAGCGGCAGGCTGACCTGCGGAAAGCCGGACAGGCCGGCCAGGCACAGCATCTGCACCGACAGGTTGCGATAGTCCTCCAGCGTCTGCCCCGCGGCGTCCGAGCGCGGCGCGATATCGGGCATCGTCGGCATCAGCAGCACGCCGTCGTGGCCGAGCAGCGCGGCGAGGTGCGCGGTAAAGGCGCGCCGCACCTCGGTCGCCTCCGCATACTGGCCGGCCGTCACCGCCTTGGAGAAGGCGAAGCGCGCGGCGACATCCGGCCCGAGCTGCAAGCCGTATTGCTCGATCTTCTCGCCGTCGCTGACCCACGCCTCCCAGCCCTGCACATAGCGGAAGGCCCAGTAGAGATCGTCCATCGGGCGATCCGCCGCGGTCACCACGGTGCCCTTGCCGAGCGCGGACTCGATGCTTGCCACCACCGGCATCAGCGCCTCGCGCGCGCCCTCGGTCGGCAGGCGGAACAGGTCCTCGGCCAGCAGCAGGCGCGGCGCGGCCGGCAGGGCGCGCGGGTCCGCGCCGAGCAGCACGTCCGCAACGCGGGCGAAGGTGCCGATATCCCGCGCGAAGTAGCCGCAGGTATCCAGGCTGTCGGACAGCGCCATGCATTGCGCCAGCGACACGCGCGCATGCGTGGGGCGGATGCCGAACAGGCCGCAATGGCTGGCCGGCGCGCGCACCGAGCCCCCGGTGTCGGTGCCCAGCGCGAAGTCGCACAGTCCGTGCGACACTGCCGAGGCGGAGCCGGACGAGGAGCCGCCGGAGATGCGTTCCGGCGCGGCCCCGTTGACCGGCGAGCCGTAATGCGCGTTCTTGCCGTTCATCGAGAAGGCCAGCTCGTCGGTCTGGGTCTTGCCCACGAAGGCGGCACCGGCATCGAGCAGGCATTGCACCGCCGGCGCGGTCGATGTCTTGATGCCCGACATCGCCAGCACATGCGGATTGCCGCCGCCGGTGGGGTAGCCCGCCACGTCGAACAGATCCTTGACGGCGAAGCTCAGCCCTTGCAGCGGGCCCGTGGCGGCGTGTGCCACCTCGGCCTCGGGGAAGGGCATGAAGGAGCGGGAAGGGTGGGAGGCGAAGCGCATGGAAGTCCTATGGGGTTTGCGGTCCGGCCCGTGGGGCCGGAGGGTGGCATGTCTACGTGAGGGAGCGGGCCGCCCGCACGGTGCTCAGGCTACCGCCCGCGCCGCTTCCGGCGCGGTGGCCAGCACGCAGCTGACGCGATGCCCGTCGCCGACCGATACGGCGGGCGGCACGCCCTGCAGGCATTCCGCCCGCGCGTGCGCGCAGCGCGGCGCGAAGCTGCAGCCCGGCGGCAGGGCGGCGAGGTCGGGCGGCGATCCGGGAATGGCGACCAGCCGCTGTCCGCGGTCCATGCCGTGCTGACGGCTTTGCAGCAGCGCGATGGTGTACGGGTGGCGCGCGTCGCGCAGGATCGTGCGGATCGGGCCTTCCTCGACGATGCGGCCGCCGTACATGACCGCCACGCGGTCCGCGATCTCGACGGCCGCGCCGATATCGTGCGTGACGAACACGATGGACAGGCCGAGCGCGCGCTGCAGCTCGCGCAGCAGGATCAGCACCTGGATCTGCACGGTGGCGTCCAGCGCGGTGGTGGGCTCGTCGGCCAGCAGGATCTTCGGCTGCGCGCTGAGCGCCAGGGCAATCATCGCGCGCTGGCGCATGCCGCCGGACAACTCGTGCGGGTAGGCGGCCAGCCGCCGCTCCGGGCTCGGAATGCGCACGGCCTCCAGCGCCTGCAAGGCCCGCTTGCGCGCCTCGGCCGCGGACACGCGGGCATGGGTGCGGATGCACTCGACGATCTGCTGCCCGATGGTGTAGACGGGATCGAGCGCCAGCAGCGGCTCCTGGAACACCATGGCCATGGTGCCGCCACGCAGTTTCGCCAGTCCACGCGGGTCCAGCTGCATCACGTCCGCGCCTTCGACGCGGATCTCGCCGGTCATCGCGGTGCGCCGGGGCGGATGCAGTCGCATCAGCGCGCGCAGCGTCACGCTTTTGCCCGAGCCGGACTCGCCGATCAGCGCCAGCGCTTCGCCGGGCGCGACCTCGAGCGACACGCCGTTGACGGCGCGGATGGTGCGGCCGCCGGCCTGGAATGCGACATGCAGGTCGCGCACGGCGACCATCGCGTTGGGGTTGGGGGATGCGGTCACGTTGCGCTCCTCAGCTGGCGTGGGCGAAGGCCGCGGCCGGCTGTCGCACCAGCGGCCGCGAATGGCCGCTGGCGGGCTCGGCCATCAGGCAGGCCACGGGGTGTCCCGCCATCGCGTCCGACAGCGTGGGCGTGCGCCGGCCGCACACCGCCTCTGCCAGGCTGCAGCGGGGATGAAAGCTGCAACCGGAGGGCGGATCGATGGGGTTGGGCGGATCGCCCGCCAGCGGCGGCGCGGCGGTGCGGTGGTCCGGGTCCATCGACGGCATCGAGGCGAGCAGCGCGCGGGTGTAGGGATGGGCCGGGTCCGCGTAGATCGACTCGGTATCGCCGATTTCCGCGACCTTGCCGAGGTACATCACCATCACGCGGTCGCACAGGTAGCGGATCACGTTCAGGTCGTGGCTGATGAAGACATAGGTCAGGTCGAACTCGGCCTTCAGGTCCAGCAGCAGGTTCAGCACCTGCGCTTCCACCGACTTGTCCAGCGCCGATACCGCTTCGTCCAGGATCACCAGCCGCGGGCGCAGCACCAGCGCGCGGGCGATGTTGACGCGCTGGCGCTGGCCGCCGGAGAGCTCGTGCGGATAGCGGCCCGCGAAGCGCGCGGGCTCCAGCCCCACCCGCGCCAGCAGGTAGCGCGCACGTTCGCTGGCCTCGCGCGCGGAAATGCCGTGCACGCGGGCGGTGAACGCGATCGACTCCTCGATGGTCAGGCGCGGGTTCAGCGACGAATAGCTGTCCTGGAACACCATCTGCACCTGGCTGCGGAAGCGCTTGAGCGGCAACTGCGCCGAGCCCACGCCCTGCGCATCGAAGATCAGCTCGCCGCTGTCCTGGGCGGTCAGCTGCATCAGCAGCCGCGCTGTAGTCGACTTGCCGCAGCCGGACTCGCCCACCACGCCAAGGGTCTCGCCTTTGAGCACGTCGAAGCTGACGCCGTCGACCGCGCGCACCGCGCCGGCGCGGCGGCCGGGGATCTTGCCCTTGAGGGGAAAGTGCTTGACCAGGTTGCGCGCGATGACCAGCGGTTGCGCGGGCCCGCCCAGGTCGGCATTCGGAATGGAAAGCGGCATGGTCGTCAGTCCTTGATTTCCATCGCCGAGCGGATGCCGTCGGCGAGCAGGTTGAAGGAGATCGACGTGAGAAAGATCATCGCGCCGGGCAGCGCGGCCACCCACGGCTGCGTGTAGATCGCCGTGCGCAGCGTGTTCAGCATCAGCCCCCACTCCGGCTCGGGCGGTTTGACGCCGAGGCCGAGGAAGGACAGGCCGGAGGCCAGGATCATCGACACCGAGATCAGCCCGGTGGCATACACAAAGATGGGGCCCAGCACATTGTTCAGCACATGGGCGCGCACGATGGTCAGCGACGAGGCCCCCGAGGCGCGCGCCGCATCGACGAACTCACGGTTGCGCACCTGCGTGGTCACGCTTTCCGCCACGCGCGCGATCTGCGGCACGAACACGATGGTCAGCGACAGCAGCGCGTTGCCCACGCCGGCGCCCAGCGTGCCGGACAGCGCGATGGCCAGCAGCACCGACGGAAAGGCGTAGAAGATGTCGACCACGCGCATGATCACCGTGTTGGTCCAGCCGCCCGCGTAGCCGGCCACGATGCCCAGCGCGCTGCCCAGCACGAAGGCGATCAGCACCGGGGTGATGCCCATGAACAGCGACAGCCGTCCCCCGAGGATCAGCCGCGACAGCATGTCCCGCCCCAGTTCGTCGGTGCCCAGCGGATAACCCTCGGTGCCGATGGGCTTGAGCCGCTTCAGGATCGACGAGGCGTAGGGATCGGCCGGCATCAGCAGCGGCGCGAAGATCGCGAGCAGGATCAGCGCCAGCAGAATCAGCGCGGCCGCCATCGCCAGCTTGTTGCGCAGCAGCCGGCGGCCAACGGTGGACCAGTAGCCGGGCGAGCGCTCCACCGCGACGGGCGCGGCGGACTTGTCGAGCGTCATTTCCATGGGGGGCTCCTAGTTGCGCTGGATGCGGGGATCGAACAGCGTCTGCAACGCATCGACCGTCAGGTTGAGCAGCACGAAGAACACCGCCAGGATCAGGATCGTGCCCTGGAGCAGCGGGAAATCCCGCTGGAAAATCGCCGAGTTCAGCAGGAAGCCGGTGCCGGGCCAGGCGAACACGGTCTCGATCAGGATGGAGCCGCCAAGCAGATAGCCCAGTTGCAGGCCCATCACCGACAGCGCGGTGGGCGCCACGTTCTTGACCACGTGGCGGAACACCGCCAGGTCGGACAGCCCGCGTGCCTTCAGGCCGACGATGAATTCGTTCGACAGGATCTCGGCCACCAGCGCGCGGATGGTGCGCGCCACGATGCCCATCGGAATCACCGACATGGTGATGGCCGGCAGCAGCATGTACTGGATGTGTTCCCAGTTCCAGCTCCAGTCGCCGGAGCCGCCGGGACCCGCGCCGGTGGCCGGCAGCCAGCCGAGAAACACGGAGAACACGATGGCCAGCACCATGCCCAGCCAGTAGTGCGGCACGCTGACGCCGAACACCGACAGGAAGGAGGCGGCGCGGTCGATGGCCGAATCGCGCAGATAACCGGCGACGAAGCCGAACAGGCAGCCGAAGGTGAAGCCGATCACGGTGGCCACCGCGGCCAGCCGCACCGAGTTGATCACCGCGGTGCCGACCTCCTGCATCACGGGACGGCTGGTGGCGATCGAGGTGCCCAGGTCGCCGTGCAGCGCACGCGTCAGCCAGTGCACGAATTGCTCGACGAAGGGTTTGTCGAAGCCGTACAGCGCGGCGAGCTGCTGGCGCAATTCCTCGGAGGCATCGGGCGGCAACACCGAGACCAGCGGATCGCCCGGGGCGATATGCACGAGGGAGAAGCACAGCAGCGCGACCCCGAGCAGGATGGGCAGCGCGTAGAGCGCGCGGCGAAGCAGGTAGGACATGGTGGGTGGCCCGTCTCGTTGTGAGGGCGTCGACGGGGACGGGAGCGGATGGGGCTCCCGCCCCCGGCTCCGCGGTGCGGCGGCTCGGGGAGCGGCGCGAGCGCGTCGCTCAGTCCATCGACATGGTCGCGATGTCGATGAACCAGCTCTGCGGCTGCACCACGCCCTTGACTTTCTTCGAGATCGCGCGCGGGCCCACGTCATGCGCGATCAGCACGAAGGGCGCTTCCTCGACGATGCGGGCGTGCAGGCGTGCCAGCGCGGCGTCGCGGCCCTTTTCGTCGAAGGAGGTGCGCGCGGTCTCGATCAGCTTGTCGAACTCGGGGTTGCTGAAGTAGCCCCAGTTGTTCGACACCGGCGGCTGCGTCTTGCTGCTCACGAAGCGCACCATCGCGAAGAACGGGTCCATCGCCGCGAAGCTGACATTGATGGCGTTGGCGCCGTGCGCGCTGGGATCCTTCGCCCCGATGCGCCAGTTGGTGAACAGCGTGTTCCACTCCACCACGTCGAAGTCGACGTCGATGAAGCACTCCTTCAGGTTCTGCTGCACGTACTCGTTCATCGGCAGCGGTTGCATCTGGCCCGAGCCCGACGCCGACACCTGCACCTTGACCTTGACCGGCTTGGCCGCCGAGAAGCCCGCTTCCTGCATCAGCTTGCGCGCGCCGGCCGGGTCGTACTTGATGTCGAACTTCGGATTGCCCCACCACGGATTGCCGGCTTCGACGATGCCCTTCGCCTCGGCCATGTAGCCGCCCAGCAGCGTCTTCAGGCCGGAGCGGTTCACGCAGAGGTTCGCGGCCTGGCGCACGCGCTTGTCCAGCCACGGCGATCCCGGGGCGAACGACAGCTGCCACGGCCACATGTGCGGCTGCGCGTTCGAGTACACCTCGAAGCCGCGGCTCTTGATCTGCGCGATCGCATCCGGCGCGGGCGCCTCGATCCAGTCCACCTGGCCCGACAGCAGCGCGGCGGTGCGCGCGTTCGCTTCCGGCATCGGCTGCATCACCACCTTGTCGATCTTCGGCACCCGCTTGCTGTCCCAGTACTGCGCGTTCTTCACCACCTCCAGGCGCTCGCGCGCCACGAAGCGGCTCATCTTGAACGGACCGGTACCGGCGGCATCGGCGGCGAAGGCCACCCACGCCTGCTTGGAGCGCTCGACCGGATCGGTGACCGAAGCCGGCACCGCGGCGAACTTCTTCTCCCACTGCGTGGGCGAGGCCATGAACAGGTTGGTCAGGTTGTACGGCAGAAAGGAATCCGGCTCGGAGGTGACCAGCTCGACGGTCAGGTCGTCGATCTTCTTCGCGGAACGCAGCGTCGGCATGCGCGAGGCCGTCACGCCGACCTGGCTGGGATCGAACTGCTTGGCCGTCTTGTCCAGCACCTTGCCCACGTTCCATACCACCGCGTCGGCGTTGAACGGCGAGCCGTCGTGGAACTTCACGTTGGGACGCAGCTTGAACACCCACTTCGTCTTGTCGCTGGCGTCCACCTTCCATTCGGTAGCCAAGCCCGGAATCAGCAGGCTGGGACCGTTGCTCTTGGACAGATCCCATTGCGTCAGGCCGTCGTACATCGGAATGCCCGAGAAGCGGTTGCCCTCGAAGCCCTGATCGGGCTGGCCCAGCGTGCGCGGGATGTCCGCCGCGGTCATGCCGATGCGCAGCACCTTCTCCGCCATCGCGGCACCGGGCAGCGCAAGCAGCGAGAGCGCAACGGCCGCGCCCACTGCCGTGCGCCGTTGAAGGGCGCCACGCGTACGCGCCGCGGCGGAGGGGGTTGCAGCGTGTGGTGCGGCGGTCGTAACCGGGTCGGAAACGGCGGCGAAAGCGGAGGCGAAGCGGTTCACTGGCATGGCTCCTGAGTGGGGAAGGGACGTCGGAGACACTAAAGCAAGCGATGTGCCACACGGCCTTGCATCAAACGTCACTGCGGGAAGCCCACGAAGCACTACCAAGCGGTGTCCAGGACCACCGCGGCACCATCCGCGGGAGGGCTGCACCAGGATGAGAAATCCCTCTCCGGCATCGCACCAAGACGCGTCGGATGTCGCGGGAGCGGTGCATCGGCGCATCGGCTGCGCTGCCTGATCCCGGCAGCGCCCGCTTTCAATCATTCGGGAACGGGCCCTGGTTGGCCGTCCCGGTTGCACGGCGCCCTGCGCGAATGGGCGACGGGGCATGCTTCGATGCGCTCGACGTAGGGAAGCGGGCGGCACCGGCGTGTTACCCATGTAACTTCTCGGATACAGGCCTCGCGGGCGGGGGGCGGTACCTTTCCGCCAAAGGAGATCTCCATGACCCGCAAGCTAGTCCCCGTGCTCTTGTCCTGCCTGCTGGGCGCCTTTGCGCTGTCCGCCCATGCCGACCCATGGAAGGACGAGTCGGGCCACGGCTATGGCCACAAGCAGAAGGGCGGCGACTACAAGGAAAAGTACTGGGACGGCCCCTGCAAGGTGGAGCGCAAGTGGAAGGGCAACGGGGAGTACAAGGAGGAGCGCAAGTGCAAGGGGCGTCCGCCGGTCTACCACCATGCGCCGGGCGCCGTGTACTACGAAGCGGAACCGGCCATCGTGGTGAGCCCGCAGATCGTCATCCGGCCGTAGGATGGCCGCGCGGTCCCTGCCGGGTCGCGGAATACTGTCGAAATCGGGAAGTCGATTGGTGCGAGGGAGGGGACTCGAACCCCTACACCATTGCTGGCGTCAGGACCTAAACCTGGTGCGTCTACCAATTTCGCCACCCTCGCGGTCCTTGCGGGCGGTCCCGGTCGGGACGCCGCTGTGCCCGTCGCGCCGTGGACGATGGCGCAAACAAAAAAGGCGGCTGGATTGCCCGCCTTGATCTGTCGTGCCATGCCGCGCAACGAGGCTGCGGATTGTAGCGCAAGCCGGCGCAGGAAATCCAGCCCCACTGTGTGCCCGGAGCCGCACTGCGGCGCGGGAAGCGGGGCTGTCGGCTGTCAGGTCTCCACCGATTCCAGCGTGAAGCGCGCGCCGCCATCCTGGCCGAGCAGTTCGACCAGTTTCGGCATCGCTGCCTCCAGGGAGGCGCGCAGTGTCCAGTGGGGATTGACGATGAACATCCCGCTGCCGTGCAGGCCCAGGCCACCGGCCACCGGGTGCTTGACGGTCAGGCTCACATGCAGCCAGCTCTTGAGCGGCAGCTTCTTGAGCTGCACCGGCAGCTGCACGGACTCGCGCCGCTGCACCTCGGGATACCAGACGGCGTAGGTGCCGGTGGCGAAGCGCTGCAGCCCGTCCTGCACGCACTGGACCACGCGGGCATAGTCGTCCTTGTCCTCGTACGACGGGTCGATGAGCACCAGCGCGCGGCGCGGGGGCGGCGGCAGGATGGCCTTGATGCCGGTGAAGCCGTCGCCGTCGTACAGCATGACCTTGCGACCAGCGCCGCGGAAGTTGTCCCGCAGGACCTGGATCTCGGTGCTGTGCAGCTCGAACAGGCGCAGCCTGTCCGCATCGCGCAGCATCTGCCAGGCCAGCCAGGGCGATCCGGGATAGTGCTTCAGGTTGCCGTCCGGATTCAGTTCACGGACCTGGTCGAGGTAAGCCGTCAGCAGGTCTGGCAGCGGCTGCTTCTGTGCCGCGGCCTGCCACAGCGGCGCGATGCCGGTCTCGAACTCCGACTTCTTGCGGGCGTAGGCGTGGTCCAGGGCGTAGAGGCCCGCGCCGGCGTGGGTGTCGATATACCAGAAGGGCTTGTCCTTGCGGGTCAGGTAGTCGAGCAGGTCGACGACAATGGCGTGCTTGAGGACATCGGCGTGGTTGCCGGCGTGGAAGGCGTGACGGTAGCTGAGCATGGCGGGGTGGGTATGGGGCGGCGCAGCGGTCCGGGGCCATCGAAAGGCGTCGGGGGACCGTGCTTGCAGCGGCCCGTAATCCGGCCCGCTGGCGCGCGCAGGGCGCCATGCTACCATCCGGCCGCCGCGGCTTTCCCCTTGTTTTCGAAGCGCCGTGACGCCCGCGGCGCCGTCGCGCATCCACTCCCTACGCAGTCCCATGTCCCGCGCCCTGGAACCCGCCGAGCCGGTGCTGTCGCCCGACGGCACGCCCTATTCGCCGCGCTACGACGATGTCTATCACAGCGTCGAAGGCGGGCTGGCGCAGGCACGGCATGTCTTTCTCGGCGGCAATGGCCTGCCGGGGCGATGGCAGGGGCGCGAGCAGTTCGTCATCGTCGAGACCGGCTTCGGACAGGGCCTGAATTTTCTTGCGACCTGGCAGGCATGGCGCGACGATCCGCGGCGCTGCGGCCGCCTGCACTTCGTCTCCATCGAGAAGCATCCCTTTACCCGCGACGGCCTCGCCACGATCCATGCCGCGCTGCCGGAACTCGGCCCGATGGCTGCCCAGCTGCGGGCCGCGTGGCCGTTGCCGCTGCCCGGCCTGCACCGGATGGCGTTCGAAGAGGGCGCCGTGGTGCTCACGCTGGCATTGGGCGATATCGACACGCTGCTTCCCAAGCTGGCGGTGGGCGCCGACGCGTTCTATCTCGATGGCTTCTCGCCCGCGCGCAATGCCGAGATGTGGGCGCCATCCGTGATGAAGCGGCTGGCGCGGCTGGCGCGCCCCGGGGCGACGCTGGCGACCTATACCGCGGCCGGCTTCGTGCGCCGGGGCCTCGCGTCGGCGGGCTTCGAGGTCGCCAAGGCCCCCGGTTTCGGCGGCAAGCGCGACATGACGGTGGCGCGCTTTCCGTCCGACTGGGCGCGCCGGCGGCATCCGCCCCCGGCCGCGGCGAACTGGCCCGAGCGGCACGCCATCGTGGTGGGCGCGGGGCTCGCCGGCTGCGCCGTCACGGAGCGGCTGGCCGCGCGCGGGTGGACCGTATCGCTGTTCGAGGCGCAGGACGGTCCCGCCCGTGTCACCAGCGCGCACCGCGCCGCGGCCATGCATCCGCATGTCTCGGCGGACGACAGCCTGCTCTCGCGCCTGTCCCGGGCAGGCAACCTCTATTCGCGCCGCGTCTGGCAGGCACTGTCCGAGGCCGGCCATGCCGTCGGCTGGAATGAATGCGGCGTGCTGCAGCTCGGCGCCGACGACGCGGAGAGCGAACTGCAGCGCGTGGCGCTGACCGCGCTCGGTTTCCCCGCGCCATTCGTGCGCTGGATGGACGCGGAAGAGGCCGCGGCGATCCATGGCGCCGGCGTACCGCGTGGCGGCCTGTGGTTCGGGCAAGGCGGCTGGGTCGCGCCGCCCGATATCTGCGGCGCCCAACTGGCAATGGCCGGCGACCGAGTCCGGGCTCGCTTCGGATGCCGCATCGACGCCATCGAGCGCGACGGCGACGGGTGGATCGCGCGGGACGAGGCGGGGGCCTTGCTGGCCCGCGCGCCGGTCCTCGTGCTGGCCAACGCGCACGAAGCCGCACGGCTGATGCCGCAACGCTTCCTGACGATGCGCCGCGTGCGCGGTCAGCTGACCACCTTGCTGCCGGCCCACGTCGATGCGCTCGGCCGGTGGCCCGACTGCGTGGTCACTGGCGCCGGCTATCTGCTGCCCACCGATGCGCAGGGCATCGCACGCATCGGATCGAGCTACGAAGAGCCGGACGGACCGCTGGAGGCGCGGGCGGAAGTGCATGCGGCCAACCTGGAGCGCCTCGCCGCCATGCTGCCGGACACTGCGCCGGCGCTGGACCGCATCGATCCCGCCTCCCTCGACGGCTATGTCGGCGAGCGCACCGTATCGCATCACCGCCTGCCCTGGGTCGGGCCGCTGGCCGACGAGGACGAGGCGCTGCGCCATGCCGTCGCGCTGCGCGGCGCGCGCTTTCGCGACGTGCCACGCCAGCCGGGGCTCTATGCCGCGCTGGCTTTCGGCTCGCGCGGACTGACGTGGGCAGCCATCGCCGCCGAGCTCGTCGCGAGCCACATCGAAGGGGAGCCGCTGCCGCTGGAAGGCGATCTGGTCGATGCCCTCGACCCCGCGCGCCTGCTGGTGCGGGCACTGCGGCATGGCGACACCGCCCGGGCGGACGAGCCTGCCAGCGATGCCTCGCCGCCGGATGGGGCAAAAACTGCCGGAACGGAATAGAAATCGTGCGATAATCCGCGTTTTCCGTTTGCGCGGAGCTGTTCGTTCGCGCCTCGGCGTGCCGGTAGCCGTGCATGCAAGCGGAGCGCGCTGGCGAACACAACAACATTTCTGGATTGGATAGACGACCATGTCGAATGTGATCGAAAACCTCGGCAAACTGGACCGCAAAGTGACCCTGGCCATTCCCCGGGCCGAGGTCGAGAAAGAAAAGCAGGAGCGCCTGGTTCGCCTGTCGAAGACGGTGAAGATGTCGGGCTTCCGTCCCGGCAAGGTGCCGATGAAGATGGTCGAGAAGCAGTACGGCCAGCAGGTGGAATTCGAAGTGCGCTTCGACAAGGCCGCCCGCAAGTTCTTCGACATCACGAAGGAACAGGACGTCAAGGTTGCCGGCCAGCCGAAGTTCGAAGTGAAGACCGAAGGCGTGGCCGACGACGAAGTCGCGTTCGACGCGACCTTCGAGGTCTACCCGGAAGTCAAGATCGGCGATCTGGCCGCGGCCGAAGTGACCCGCACCAAGACCGAGATCAGCGACGCCGAGATCGACAAGACGATCGACATCCTGCGCAAGCAACGCGTCCACTACCACGCCCGCGGCGAAGCCGGCGAGCATGGTGATGGCGGCGCCGAAGCCGCCGCGCAGAACGGCGACCGCGTGACGCTGGACTTCGTCGGCCGCATCGACGGCGTCGAATTCGCCGGCGGCAAGGCGGAGGACTTCGCGTTCGTGCTGGGCGAAGGCCGCATGCTGCCCGAGTTCGAGCAGGCCGCGCTGGGCCTGAAGGTCGGCGAGAGCAAGACCTTCCCGCTGGCTTTCCCCGAGGACTATCACGGCAAGGAAGTGGCCGGCAAGACCGCCGAGTTCACCATCACGCTGAAGAAGGTCGAGTGGGCCCACCTGCCTGAAGTCAACGACGAGTTCGCCAAGTCGCTGGGCATCACCGACGGCAGCGTCGAGAAGATGCGCGCCGACATCCGCGAGAACCTCGAGCGCGAGGTCAAGCGCCGCACGCATTCCATGCTGAAGGACGAAGTCATGGAAGCGCTGATCAAGGCTAGCGAGCTGGACGTGCCCAAGTCGCTGATCGAGCAGGACCAGGAACGCCTGGTGGAAATGGCTCGCCGCGACCTCGAGCAGCGTGGCATGCCGAACGCGAAGGACATGCCGATTCCGGCCGAGATGTTCGCGCAGCAGGCGGAGCGCCGCGTGAAGCTGGGCCTGATCCTGGCGGAGATCGTCAAGGCGAACGGCCTGGAAGCCAAGCCCGAGCAGATCAAGGCTGAAATCGAGGACTTCGCCAAGAGCTACGAGGACCCGAAGGAAGTCATGCGCTGGTACTACGGCGACCAGCAGCGCCTGGCCGAGATGGAGGCCTACGTGCTCGAAAACAACGTGGTAAATTTCGTGTGCGGCAAGGCCAAGGTCACGGACAAGTCCGTGTCCTTCGAGGAGCTGACTGCGGAAGGCAACAACCAGCAGCAAGGCTGAATGTAGCCACGGCCGGCGATCCAAACGCCGGCCGGACCGCTCACCCGGCCCGCCTGCCTCTCATCGAATCCCTGGAGAACCTGCATGACCCGCAATGATTTGCTTGACCGTCTCGCCACCACGCAGGCCTCGGCCCTGGAAACCCAGGGGCTCGGGCTGGTGCCGATGGTGGTCGAGCAGTCCGGTCGGGGCGAGCGCGCCTATGACATCTACTCGCGCCTGCTGAAGGAACGAGTGATCTTCATGGTCGGCGAAGTGAACGACCAGACCGCCAACCTGATCGTGGCGCAGTTGCTGTTCCTGGAGAGCGAGAATCCCGACAAGGACGTGTCGCTCTATATCAATTCGCCGGGTGGTTCGGTGTCGGCCGGCCTCGCGGTCTACGACACCATGCAGTTCATCAAGCCGGATGTGTCGACGCTGTGCATGGGCATGGCCGCCAGCATGGGCGCGTTCCTGCTGGCCGCCGGGTCCAAGGGCAAGCGTTTCGCGCTGCCGAACTCCCGCATCATGATTCACCAGCCGCTGGGCGGTGCCCGTGGCCAGGCTTCCGATATCGAGATCCAGGCCCGCGAGATCCTGTACCTGCGCGAGCGCCTGAACAGCATCCTGTCGGAAGTCACCGGCCAGCCGGTCGAGAAGATTGCCCGCGATACCGATCGCGACAACTTCATGAGCGGCGAACAGGCCGCCGACTATGGCCTGATCGACAAGGTCATTGCCAAGCGCGGCTGATGGCACGGGCCGCTTCCGAGGTGCCTGCACCCTGGGGGCGCTGCCCGCGCAGGTAACGATTCGGCCTCAAACGACCGAGCCTACACCCGAACGAGGCCTCGCGCCTCGTTTTTGCGTTTGCCCCACAGGCGGGGTATCCGCCCGACGCGCCAATGGTTTTGGCGTATGATGCGTTTCAAGCGTATCGCCGTGGCCCTTTCTGTGTCGCGGCACGCACCCTGCTTAATGTGACTGATTCTTATGGCGGATAAAAAAGGTTCATCCAGCGAGAAGCTTCTGTATTGCTCGTTCTGCGGCAAAAGCCAGCACGAGGTGAAGAAGCTTATCGCGGGCCCGTCGGTGTTTATCTGCGACGAGTGTATCGATCTCTGCAACGAGATCATCCGCGACGAGGCTGCGGCATCCGACAAGGACGCGCCGGCGGCCACCAAATCCGACCTGCCGACACCCCAGGAGATCCGGGAAAGCCTGGATCAGTACGTGATCGGCCAGGAGCAGGCCAAGAAGATTCTGGCGGTGGCGGTGTACAACCACTACAAGCGCCTGAAGCATCTGGGCAAGAAGGACGATGTCGAACTCGCCAAGAGCAATATCCTGCTGATCGGCCCGACCGGCTCGGGCAAGACGCTGCTCGCGCAGACGCTGGCCAGGCTGCTCAACGTGCCGTTCGTCATTGCGGACGCGACCACGCTGACCGAAGCCGGCTATGTCGGCGAGGACGTCGAGAACATCATCCAGAAGCTGCTGCAGAACTGCAACTACGAAGTCGAGAAGGCGCAGCGCGGCATCGTCTATATCGATGAGATCGACAAGATCTCCCGCAAGTCGGATAACCCTTCGATCACGAGGGACGTATCGGGCGAGGGCGTGCAGCAGGCGCTGCTGAAGCTGGTGGAAGGCACCATGGCCTCGGTGCCGCCGCAGGGCGGACGCAAGCATCCGAACCAGGACTTCCTGCAGGTCGATACGACGAACATCCTGTTTATCTGCGGTGGCGCGTTCGATGGTCTCGAGAAGGTCATCATGCAGCGCTCCGACAAGACTGGCATTGGTTTTGCAGCCCAGGTGCAAAGCAAGGAAGAGCGCGATGTCAGCGAGGTGCTGCCGCAGACCGAGCCCGAGGACCTGATCAAGTTCGGTCTGATCCCGGAATTGATCGGCCGGCTGCCCGTCGTTGCCACGCTCGCCAAGCTGGACGAGGCCGCGCTGATGCAGATTCTGGTCGAGCCCAAGAACGCGCTGGTCAAGCAATACCAGAAGCTGCTGGCGATGGAAGGGGTGGAGCTGGAAATCCGTCCCGCCGCGCTGTCGGCCATCGCGCGCAAGGCCATCAAGCGCAAGACCGGCGCCCGTGGCCTGCGGTCCATCCTCGAGCAATCGCTGATGGACGTGATGTACGAACTGCCAAACTACAAGGGCGTGCAAAAAGTCGTCATCGACGAGAGCACCATCACCGGTGACGCGCCGCCCTTGCTGATGTACGAGGACCAGCCCAAAGTGGCTGGCTCCAACTGATGCGAACGCCGGCGTAGTTGGCGATTGCCTGCCGGCAGCCAAGTCCCGAGGCCGTTCGCGAGAAGCGAGCGGCTTTTTTTCTTCATTTCGGCCGACGACGGGGAGGAAACGCGGGTATGCTGTTTGCGCAGGGTTTGCAAGTGTCGGCCGAAGCACTGGCCGGCGCAGGAACCGAGGTCATAGGTATCTTGTAATCGGTTCCCGCGGCCCAATTTACGCCTTAAATGACTGACTGGGGAAACTGATGTCTGGAACGCAACTCCTCCCGGCTGAGCCGATTCGCCTCCCGCTGTTGCCCTTGCGCGACGTGGTGGTGTTTCCGCACATGGTGATCCCACTGTTCGTGGGACGTCCGAAGTCCATCAAGGCGCTTGAAACTGCGATGGAGTCGGGCAAAAGCATCATGCTTGTGGCCCAAAAGACGGCGGCTAAGGACGAGCCCACCGCCGACGACCTCTACGAGGTAGGCTGCATCGCCAATATCCTGCAAATGCTGAAGCTGCCCGACGGCACCGTGAAGGTTCTCGTCGAAGGCACGCAGCGCGCGAACATTCGCGAGGTCACCGAGGACGATTCGCACTTCATGTGCGAAGCCGTGCCGGTGCCTCCGGGTCCTGTCGAAAGCGCCGAGACCGAGGCCCTGCGCCGCGCGATCGTGTCGCAGTTCGACCAATACGTAAAGCTGAACAAGAAGATCCCGCCGGAGATCCTGACCTCGCTGTCGGGCATCGACGAGCCTGGGCGCCTGGCGGACACCATCGCCGCGCATCTGCCGATCAAGCTCGAGCAGAAGCAGAAGATCCTGGAGATGGTCAACGTGACCGAGCGCCTGGAAAGCCTGCTGTCGCAGCTGGAAGGCGAGATCGACATCCTGCAGGTGGAAAAGCGCATCCGTGGCCGCGTCAAGCGCCAGATGGAGAAGAGCCAGCGCGAGTACTACCTGAACGAGCAGGTCAAGGCGATCCAGAAGGAACTGGGCGAGGGCGAGGAAGGCGCGGACCTGGAAGAGCTCGACAAGCGCATCAAGGCTGCGCGCATGCCGAAGGAAGCCAAGAAGAAGGCCGAGGCCGAGTTCAAGAAGCTCAAGCTGATGTCGCCGATGTCGGCTGAAGCCACCGTCGTGCGGAACTACATCGACACGCTGGTCGGCCTGCCGTGGCGCAAGAAGAGCAAGGTCAACAATGACCTGGCGAACGCCGAGCGCGTGCTGGACGAAGACCACTATGGTCTGGAGAAGGTCAAGGAACGCATTCTCGAGTACCTCGCGGTGCAACAGCGCGTGGACAAGGTGAAGGCGCCGATCCTGTGCCTGGTCGGACCTCCCGGGGTCGGCAAGACCTCGCTCGGCCAGTCGGTGGCGCGCGCGACGAACCGCAAGTTCGTGCGCATGGCACTGGGTGGCGTGCGGGACGAGGCCGAGATCCGCGGCCACCGCCGGACCTATATCGGTTCGATGCCCGGCAAGATCCTGCAGAGCCTGGCCAAGGTCGGCGTGCGCAATCCGCTCTTCCTGCTCGACGAAATCGACAAGATGGGCATGGATTTCCGCGGCGATCCGTCGTCGGCGCTGCTCGAGGTGCTGGACCCGGAACAGAACCACACGTTCCAGGACCACTACATCGAGGTGGACTTCGATCTGTCCGACGTGATGTTCGTGGCGACGTCGAACTCGCTGAACATTCCGCCGCCGCTGCTCGACCGGATGGAAGTCATCCGGCTGTCCGGCTACACGGAAGAAGAGAAGGTCAACATCACCCAGCGCTACCTGCTGCCCAAGCAGATCCGCAACAACGGTCTGAAGGCAGGGGAGATCGAGGTGACGGAAGCCGCGATCCGCGACATCATCCGCTACTACACCCGCGAGGCCGGTGTGCGCTCGCTGGAGCGGGAAGTGTCGAAGATCGCCCGCAAGGTCGTGAAGCTGCTGCTGCTGAAGAAGGAAACCGGCACCATCACGGTCGACTCGGAAAACCTGGACAAATTCCTGGGCGTGCGCAAGTACGACTTCGGCCTGGCCGGCAAGGAAAACCAGGTGGGCCAGGTGACCGGTCTGGCCTGGACCGAGGTGGGCGGCGATCTGCTGACCATCGAAGCCGCGATCATGCCGGGCAAGGGCAACATCACCCGCACCGGTTCCCTGGGCGACGTGATGAAGGAGTCGGTCGAAGCCGCCCGTTCGGTGGTCCGCTCGCGGGCTCGCCGGCTGGGGATCACGGACGAGATGTTCGAGAAGCGCGACATTCACATCCACGTGCCGGAAGGCGCGACGCCCAAGGACGGTCCGTCCGCGGGTGGCGCGATGACCACGGCGCTGGTGTCGGTGCTGACGGGCATTCCGGTGCGTGCCGATGTGGCCATGACCGGCGAGATCACGCTGCGCGGCGAGGTGCTTCCGATTGGCGGCCTGAAGGAAAAGCTGCTGGCGGCGCACCGTGGTGGCATCAAGCTGGTGCTGATCCCGGAAGAGAACGTCAAGGATCTCGCGGAGATCCCGGACAACGTCAAGAACAGCATCGAGATCGTGCCGGTCCGCTGGATCGACAAGGTGCTGGAACTGGCGCTCGAGCGCAAGCCGGAGCCGCTGCCGGAAGAGGTGGCCAGCCCCGCCGAAGTGGCGGACAAGGGCAAGGCTGCGCAACCCGAGATGATTCATCATTGAGGTCGCTGCGTCCGCAGGCCGGTCGCACAAAACCGCAGGGGTCGCACCCTGCGGTTTTTTTTTTGCGGGTCGCGAATTCGTGCCTTGGCAAACCGACAAAGCCCGTATTACAATCGCGGCCTCGCAACGCAAACGGCAGTAATTTCTCTGATACGTGCGCGGCGATGCAGCCTGCAAGGTGCTGCGATGTCGAGCGGGTGCTTAGCTCAGTTGGTAGAGCGGCGCCCTTACAAGGCGTAGGTCGGGGGTTCGAACCCCTCAGCACCCACCACTCCCCATCGCAACGAACACCCGGGCGCCGCATCGTCGAATGGCCGTATTCCGGCCGAAGCGTGCCGACATCGGAGTGGTAGTTCAGTCGGTTAGAATACCGGCCTGTCACGCCGGGGGTCGCGGGTTCGAGTCCCGTCCACTCCGCCAAATAAAATCGCCTGCGCAAGCAGGCGTTTTTGTTTGCGCTTCCCCCCTCATCCTCACGACCCCGAATTTCGTGCCGGACTGGCCGTGCCTGATAGAATCCGTGGTTTGTCTCCGGACCAATTCTTCTCCCCACCCAGCATGCTTGATTTCGTTCGCAATAACCGGCGCCTGATGCTTCTGATCCTGCTGGTGCTCGTTTTCCCGTCGTTTGTATTCTTCGGCGTGGAAAGCTATTCGCGCTTCATGGACAGCTCGCTCGACGCCGCCAAGGTCGACGGCCGCACCATCACCGTGACCGAAGTGGACAACGTGCTGCGCGACCAGTCCGAGCGCATGCGGCAGGTACTGGGGGCGAGCTACGATCCGCGCCAGTTCGAGGGTCCGCAGGCGCGCCAGGCCGTGCTGGACCAGCTGATCCTGCAACGCGTGGTCGCCGCCGAAGTCGAGCGCGAGCATCTGACGGTGTCCAACGAACGGCTGTACGAGGCCATCAGCAGCATTCCGGCAATCGCGCAGCTGCCGCGCAAGGCGGACGGCGGCATCGACGACAAGGCCTATCTGGAACTGCTGGCCGCGCAGGGCATGACGCCCGAGCAGTTCGATGCGCGCATGCGCTTCGACCTCGCTACCCAGCAACTGGGCCAGGCGGTCGGCGCCACGGCATTCATGCCGAAGTCGCTGCTCGATCGCCTGATCGCCGTGCGCGACCAGCAGCGTGAAGTGCAGGGCCTGGTCATCAAGCCGGCGGACTTCGCCGGCAAGGTCAACGCCGACGAGGCCGCGCTGAAGGCGTACTACGAAAGCCATCAGCGCGACTTCGCCGTGCCCGAGCAGGCCAAGGTCGAATACCTGGTGCTGTCGGGCGACGCCCTTGCCGCGACCACCTCCGTCACGCCGGAAGAACTCAAGTCCTACTACGAAAGCAATATCGCGCGCTTCCGCACCGAGGAGCAGCGCCGTGCCAGCCATATCCTGATCGCCGCGCCCAAGGACGGTCCGGCCGCGGAACGCCAGGCAGCCAAGGACAAGGCGACGAAGCTGCTGGAGGAACTGCGCAAGCAGCCCAACACCTTCGCCGACGTGGCGGGCAAGCAGTCGCAGGATCCGGGCTCGGCGGAGAAGGGCGGCGACCTGGGCTTCATGGGCCGCGGCGCGCTGGTCAAGCCGTTCGAGGACGCGATGTACGCGCTCCAGGATGGCGAGATCAGCAATGTGGTCGAAACCGACTACGGCTATCACATCATCAAGCTGACCGGCATCAAGGCCGCCGAAACGCAGCCGCTCGAGGCCGTGAAGACGGAACTGGAAGCCGAACTGCGCAAACAGCTGGCGGCCAAGAAGTACGCGGAAACGGCGGACGCGTTCGGCAACGTCGTCTACGAGCAGCCCGACAGCCTCAAGCCGGCCGCCGATCGCTTCAAGCTGGTGATCCAGACCGCCGACAACGTGACCCGCCAGCCCAACCCCGCGCTGGGCGCCGGCAATCCGCTGAACAACGAGAAGGTGCTGGCGGCGCTGTTCAGCGACGACTCGCTCAAGAACAAGCGCAACACCGAGGCGGTGCAGGTGGGCCCGAACACGCTGGTGGCGGCGCGCATCGTCGAACATCGTCCGGCCACGGTGCGCAAGTTCGACGAGGTGAAGGACAAGGTGCGCACTGCGTATATCGCCCAGCAGGCCGCGGAGCTTGCCAGGAAGGATGGCGAGGCGCGCCTGGCCGCGCTGAAGCAGAACGCGAACGCCGAGCGGTTCGGCGCGTCGACCACCGTGTCGCGCAGCAAGGCCGATGGCGTCGCGCCGAAGGCCGTGGAGGCCATCATGCGTGCCGACGCGACCAAGCTGCCGGCGATGGTTGGCGTGGACCTCGGCGCCGACGGCTATGCCATCTACCGCATCGCCAAGGTGAGCCAGCCTGCCGCCGCCACCGATGCCGCGCAGCGCCAGGCGGAGCAGCAGCAACTGTCGCAGCTTGCCGGTCAGAGCGAACTGGAGGCCTACTACGAAAGCCTGAAGGACCGGTCGAAGGTCGAGGTCCTGAAGCCTGCCGCCACGCCGGAGCAGGCGCCGGCGGGCTGAACCGCCGCGGCACCATGACGGCGCAAGCGGTACGCGCCGTCCCGTGGCACCCCAGGCGCGGGACTTCGGTCCCGCCCTGGGGTGTTTTTCCATGGCCGCCCGGTTTCTCCCGCGCTCCCATTTCCTACATTGGTGCCATCCGCGTAACAGACACTGAACGATCGGCTCGCTAGGCTGGCCGCCTGCTCCCGCCGCTGGCGCGGCAATAAACGGAACCGATCGCATGCGAATCAGTGGACATCCGCCAACGCCCTCTGCCGGTCAGGGCATGCCGACCAACCCGCTGCCGGCGTTGTCCAGGGCGCTGACCGACCGCGACGAGGACGGCGCGCGCACGCTGCTTGCGCGTGTGCCAAGCCTGGCCCACGCGGTCGATGGAAAGGGCAATGGCGCGTTGCATCTTGCCGTGCATGCCGGCGCCAGCGCCGCCTTCGTGCGCGCGCTGCTGCAAGCCGGAGCCGATCCGCTGCGCGCCAATGGCGATGGCAATACCGCCCTGCATCTCGCGGTCGCGCGGGCCCCCGGTCAGCCGGACACGGTCAGCGCGCTATTGTCCGCCGGCGGCCTCGCGCTCGCGGACCGCGCCGACCGCCAGGGCCGCGGCGCGCTGGAATGCGCGCGCCGCTACGGATCGGCCGCGGTGGTGGACGGATTGATCGCCGACATCCACCTGCTCGAACGTTGCGAGGATTGGGGGCAGGGCCCCAGCGGTCTGCGCTGGGTGGGTTACGCGGAGGCGCTGGATGGCGGCGCCCTGCGCACCCTGACGCATCACGTGATGGAACTGGGCGGGGTCAACGCGGCGGACGGGCGCGGCATGACGGTGCTGATGCGTGCGGCGGAGGCCGGCCGCGCCGACCTGGTGGCGTGGCTGCTGGAGCGGGGCGCCGAGGTCAACGCGATCTGCCACTGCCGGCGCACCGGCATCAAGGTCTCCGCGCTGATGTGCGGGCTTACCAGCGCCGCGGTGACACGGCTGCTGATCGCCTGGGGTGCCGAACCCGCGCAGCCGCACCGTCCGCCCGCGCGCTGGTTCGAGCGGCCGCAGACCGTGCTGCACGTGGCGGCGATGGGCGCGGTGCCGGAGGCGATGGCGGTGGTTCTCGCGGCGCGCCGTCGTCCGGCCTGGCATGACGCCGATCTTGGCGCGGCGTTGCTGGCGGCGCTGCGAAACGGCGCGCCGCAACTCGCCTTTGCGGTCCTGGAGTACAGCGGCAGGCTGGATGCGCGCACGATGCGCGAGGCGATGCCGCTGGCGGTGGCCGCCGGCAGCCGCGAGCTGGTTCACCTGCTGCTCGCGCTGGGCGCCGATGCGTGCGCTGCCGATGCCAATGGCGGCACCGTGCTCGATATCGCGGTGGAGCGCGGCGACGAGCAGATGGCCATGCTGCTGGCCGCGCAGGGAGCCGCGACGAGGCGCACCCACTATCCTGGGGCGCGCCGGCTGTCGCGGGAAAGCTGCCTGGTGCAGTAGGGGCGCTTGGTCGTCCCTACGGACGCCTGCGCCTGCGCGCAACGCGGCAGCTGCGTCAGCCGCGCTTGGCCGCCGGCGTCAGCAGCGGCTTCAGCTGCGGCCACACATTGTCCAGCAGCGTGCGCTGCGCCTCTGCCGTCGGGTGGATGCGGTCCTGCTGGAACCACTCGGGCTTCTCGATGACCTTGTCGAGGAAGAAGGGCACCAGCCGCAGCCGGTATTCTTCGGCCAGCTTGCCGTACAGGCCGTGGAAGCGCTCGGCGTAGTCCTGGCCGTAGTTGGGGGGGATGCGCATGCCCACCAGCAGCACGCGCGCCCTGGCGTCGGTGGCGCTGGTGACGATGCCGCGCAGATTGGTTTCGGTGGTCTTCAGCGGCAGTCCGCGCAGCGCGTCGTTGGCGCCCAGCTCGACCACCACGATGGCGGGACGGTGGCGCTTGAGCAGGTCGGGCAGGCGTGTCTTGCCGCCCACCGTGGTTTCGCCGCTGATGCTCGCATTGACGACGTTATAATCGAGCCGCTCTTCACGCAGGCGCTTTTCCAGCAGCTTGACCCACCCCGCGTCGCGCGCGATGCCGTATTCCGCCGACAGGCTGTCGCCCAGCACCAGGATGGTCTGCGCCGCCTGGGCCGCCGCGGGGAACGCCATGCCGACAATCGCGGTCAATACCAGACCGCGCCAGGCGTTCGCCATTTTCTTCCAGATTCCGCACCGGATACGTTTGCTCATGTCTTCATCCATTCTTGCTGTCGACTCCTTGGGAAAGACCGTGGCCGACGCGACGGGTTCGCTGACGATTCTGCATGACGTCAGCTTTTCCGTCACGCCGGGCGAGACCCTGGCCATCGTCGGCGCATCCGGCTCGGGCAAATCGACGCTGCTGGGCCTGCTCGCGGGCCTGGACCTGCCCTCCACGGGCACCGTATCGCTGCACGGGCACGACATCTTCAAGCTGACCGAGGACCAGCGCGCCGCGCTGCGCGGCAGGCACGTGGGCTTCGTCTTCCAGTCGTTCCAGCTGGTGGGGCACCTGACCGCCATCGAGAACGTGATGCTGCCGCTGGAGCTGCGCGGCGAGACCGACGGGGTGCGCGAGCGCGCCAAGGCCATGCTCGAGCGGGTGGGGCTGGGTGCGCGCCTGTCGCACTATCCCCGCACGCTGTCGGGCGGCGAGCAGCAGCGCGTGGCGCTGGCGCGCGCCTTCGTGGCCCGGCCCGACCTGCTGTTCGCGGACGAGCCCACCGGCAGCCTCGATACGGCCACCGGCGAGGCGGTGATCGAGCTGATGTTCGAACTGAACCGCGATGCCGGCTCGACGCTGGTGCTGGTCACGCATGACCGCTCGGTGGCGGCCCGCTGCGGCCGCATCCTGACCATCGACGCGGGCAAGGTGGCCAGCGACGAGTGGATGGGCGCCGAGGTGTAGTACGGGCGGTCGCTTCAGCCTTGTCCGCCGCCCAGCGCGGCGCGCGCACGGGCGATCAGCGTGCTGGTCGAGGCGTCGTGCGCGGCGCCACCGCCGCCGCGCAGTTCCTGCTCGATCGGCTTGGCCAGCAGCTTGCCGAGTTCGACACCCCACTGGTCGAACGAATTGATATCCCACACCACGCCCTGCACGAACGTGCGGTGCTCGTACAGGGCGATCAGCGCCCCCAGCGCGCGGGCGGTCACGCCTTCCATCAGGATCGTATTGCTGGGTCGATTGCCCTCGAAGCGCAGATGCGGGATGCGGGCCTCGTCGGTGATGCCGGCCGCGCGCACTTCCTCGTCCGTGCGCCCGCGCATCAGGGCCTCGGCCTGGGCGAAGCAGTTGGCCAGCAGCTTGGCGTGATGGCCGGGCAGGCCCCGCGGCGGCGTCAGCGGCGCGACGAAGTCCACCGGCACGATCTGCGAGCCCTGGTGGATCATCTGGAAGTACGCGTGTTGCCCGTTGGTGCCTGCCGTGCCCCATACCACCGGCGACGTATGCGTGCGCACGGGCGAGCCGTCACGCCGCACCGACTTGCCGTTGCTCTCCATTTCCAGCTGCTGCAGGAAGGCAGGGAACAGTTCGAGTGAGGTCGCGTAAGGCGCCATGCAACTGGTCGGCAGGCCGAAGAAGTTGCGATACCAGACGCCGAGCATGCCGAGCACCACGGGCATGTTGCGGTCCAGCGGGGCGGTGCGGAAATGCTCGTCCATGTCCCGGCCGCCGGCCAGCAGCTCGGCGAAGGCCTCGAAGCCCAGCGCCAGCGTGATCGACAGTCCGACCGAGGACCACAACGAGAAGCGCCCGCCGATCCAGTCCCAGAACTCGAACATGTTGGCCGGATCGATGCCGAAGGCGCGCACGGCGTCGAGGTTGGTCGAGACCGCGACGAAATGCCGGGCCAGTTCGGACTCCGGCACGCCACGGTCGAGAAACCACTGCCGCGTGCTGTGCGCGTTGGCCATGGTTTCCAGCGTGGTGAAGGTCTTGGAGCAGACGATGACGAGGGTGCGGTCGGGATCGAGCCCGGCCAGCGTTTCCGCCAGCTCGGTGCCGTCCACGTTCGACACGAAATGCACGCGGGGCGCCGTGCCCCCGGCGGTGGCGGCCGTGGGCAGGTGGGCCAGCGCGCGGCACACCATGCGCGGACCCAGGTCGGAGCCGCCGATGCCCAGGTTGACCACATCGGTGATGGTCTTGCCGCTATGGCCTGTCCATTCGCCCCCGCGCACGCGCTGCGAGAACTCGCGCATGCGCGCCAGCACATCGTGCACGCCGGGCATGACGGGCTTGCCGTCGACCTGGAAGCCGGCATCCGGCGCCGCGCGCAGCGCCACGTGGAGTACGGCGCGGTCTTCCGTGGCGTTGATATGCTCGCCGGCGAACATGGCCTCGCGGCGTCGCTGCAGGCCGGCTTCCTCGGCGAGGCGCACCAGCAGGTCCATGGTCTGCGCCGTAATGCGGTTCTTGGAGTAATCGAGTACGAGGCCCGCGGCCTCGAGGGTAAAGCGGGCCGCGCGGGCGCTGCCGGTATCGGGGCCGCCCTCCTGGGCGAACCAGTCGCGCAGATGCTGATCGCGGATCGCGCTGTGGTGTTGCTGCAGGGTGTGCCAGGCGTGGAGATCAGTGGGCATGCGCTGTCGGGTAGGTCTCAGTCGTGCCGCGGCCTTGCGCCGCGTTGGCTAACCATCGTCGCGCTAGTATAGCCCGGCACTTTAGGCTGTCTCTATCGGATGGACGCCGACATTGGGTTGCTTTGCGGCCGCGCCTACGGAGCGCGCCGGAATGCGCGCGCTACCGCACGCATCACCGACTCGCCGCCCGCCACGCAGACCCCGCCCACGCAGATCACGGCAATGCCGAGCGCGGTGGTCCAGTCGGGCAGCTGCCCGAAGGCCAGATAGCCGACGGTGGTGGCCGAGATGATCTGCAGGTACAGGAATGGACTGAGGAACGAGGCATCCGCGTACTGGAAGGCGCGGATCACGAAGTAGTGGCCCACGGAGCCGGTGATGCCCGCCGACAGCAGCAGCGCGCATTGCAGGGCAGTGGGCATTGCCTCGAACCAGAAGAACGGCACCAGCAGCGTGGTCAGGCACGCGCCGGTGATGCCGCTCTGGATCAGCGTGGTCATCGGCGCATCGTGGGCCGCCACGCGCCGCGTCAGCATCTGCAGCAGCGCGAACAGCAGCGCCGATGTCAGGCCAAGCCCCACGCCCAGCGGCGTGAGCTGCCCGCCCGGGCGCACCACCACCAGCATGCCGGCGAAGCCGATCAGCACGCCGCCCCAGCGGCTCAGCCGCGCGTGGGCGTTGGGCCGCTCGCCGAGCAGCCAGGGCGACAGCGCCACGACGAACAGCGGGGCGCAGAAGTTCAGCGCGGTGGCCTGCGCCAGCGGCATCAGCTTGAGCACCGAGAAGAACACCAGCGTGGACAGCAGCATCAGGCCGCCGCGCAGCCATTGCAGGCCGGGGAGGGCGGGGCGGCTCTGCGCCTTGAAGCGGGTCGGTCCGAGCAGCAGGAAGATCGCCACCACGTGGCCGAGATAGCGGATCCAGGCCACCGCCACCACGGGCAGGCCCTGCTGGGTCAGCGTCTTGCCGGTGGCGTCGAGCAGGGTCAGGATCCACTGGCCCAGCACCAGCAGGCCGATGCCGGTGAGCAGGTCGCGGCGCGTCGGCCCGGCGGCCAGTGCGGTCGGAACAGGAGTGGCCGGCGGCTTCATGTCTGCAAGTCGCCTCGCATCAGCGCGTTGAGGATGGCCCGCGCCGGCAGATAGAGTTCGCTGGCCGTCAGTCCCGCCGGGCCGGTGCCCGCCTGCACCAGGTGCTCGGCGGCGCGGCCATGGATCCATACCGCCGCGCGTGCCGCGGCCGATGGCGGCATGCCCTGAGCCAGCAGGGCGCCGATCATGCCGGCGAGCACATCCCCGGTGCCCGCCGTGGCGAGGCCGGCGTTGCCGGTGGGATTGATCCAGAGGCCGGGCGGGGGCTCGGCATGGCCCGATGCCGGACCCGATGCCGGGGGCTCCGCAATGACGGTGCCCGATCCTTTCAGCACGACCACGGCCCGCCATCTGGCCGCGAGCGCACGCGCGGCCGCCAGCCGGTCGCGCTGGATCTCGCCCACGCCGCAGCCCGCAAGGCGCGCCGCTTCGAGCGGATGCGGCGTCAGCACGATCGGCACGCCGGCATCGCGGGCGGCCTGCGCGAGCACGGCGTCGGCGGCAAGCAGGTTCAGCGCGTCGGCATCGAACACCAGCGCGGGCGCGCTGTTGCCCTGCGCGGTCAGCCCGGCAATGGTGCGAAGCAGGGCGGCCAGCCGGGCCGCGCTGTCCGGCCCGGTGCCCATGCCGGGCCCGGCCACCAGCGCCGACATGGCGCCGACATCGAGGTCGTCCAGCGGGCGCAGCATCAGTTCGGGATGCACGGCGTCGAGCAGCGGCGCCGGCTGCGCGAGGAAGGCGACATGGACGCGGCCCGCGCCGAGATGGAGGGCGGCCCGCGCGCCGAGCAGCGGTGCCCCGGCCATGCCGGCGCTGCCGCCGACCACGGCCAGCGAGCCGTGGGTGCCCTTGTGCGCGGCGTGGTGCCGGTAGGGCAGGTCCGCGATAAAGTCGCCGGCCCCGCTGACCCGCGCCGGGGCGGGCTCGCGCGGCGGATAGTCGAGCCCGAGCGGGGCGATATCGACGGTGCCCGCGCAATCACGGCCGTCCCGCGTGAGCAGGCCCGGCTTGGCGGCGAGGAATGTCAGCGTGCGCACCGCGCGGACCGCGGGCGCGCCGGCCCCGGTGTCCGCGAACAGTCCGCTTGGAATGTCGAGCGCAAAGACCGGCAGCCCTTTCGCCGCCAGCCCGGCGAGATGGCCGATCCAGTCCCCGAGGATGCCGCTGGCGGGGCGATTCAGGCCAATGCCCAGCAGGCCATCCACCACGGCCGCGTATTCCCAGGCAAGGCTCGCTGGCGGCTCGCTGTCGGCCACCACGCGCAGCGGCACGCCGGCCGCGACGGCATCGCGCCAGGCGCGCGCCGCGTCCGCGGGCAGGCGGTCGGGCTGTCCGCCAACCAGCCACACCTGTACCGTGCGTCCGGCACGATGCATCAGCGTGGCTGCCACGACCGCGTCGCCGCCGTTGTTGCCGGGACCGGCCACGAACAGCAGCGGGCCGGCGGGGGCATGGCGCGCCAGCCAGTCGGCCGCCGCGGCGCCCGCGCGCGACATCAGCGTGAAGGCGGGCAGGCTGGCGAGCGCGGCGGCTTCGATGCGCCGGATCGTGGCGACGTCATACAGTGGGATGGCGGCGCGGCTTGCCGCGTCGAGCGGCAGCCAGCCGGTCGGGGGGATGGTCGGGAAGGCGGTGGCGGTGTCCGCGGCATGGGGCGTTTGCCCCGGGGAACTGGTCATAGACGAGGGCCGAGCCCATAGCGGGCCGGCGTCAGTCCTTCCATGTCGATCTCGGGCCCGCTGCCGGACCCGATGCCAGCCGCGATCTGCGCGGCACAGATCCGGCCCGATCCGCACGACATGGCCCAGCCGGTGGACCCGTGTCCAAGGTTCAGATAGAGACCGGAGATCGCGGTGGGTCCGATCAGAGGCGGACCGTCGGGCAGCATCGGGCGCGCGCCGGCCCACAGCGACGCCTCATTGTAGTTGCCGGCCGCCGGAAACCAGTCGCGTCCGACCTTGAGCAAGGTGTTGACGGCGGCGCGGCGCAGGTCGAGCTTGCGCGAGCCCAACTCGGCGGTGCCGGCGATGCGCATCCGGTTGCCCATGCGGGTGATGGCCACCTTGTAGCTCTCGTCCATCAACGCCGCCAGCGGCGCCTGCAGTTCGTCGCGGACCTGCACCGTCGCGGAATAGCCCTTGACGGGGTAGAGCGGAATGCGCAGGCCCAGCGGCCGCAGCAGCGCGGCGCTGGCCACGCCGGCGGCCACCACGACCCGTTCGGCGTCGAGCTTGCTGCGCGTGCCGTTGCGGTCGAGTTCGACCGTCAGTCCTGCCGCCGCCGGTGCGATGCGCGTGACGGTCGCGTCCATCACGAAGCGCACGCCCGCGGCTTCCGCCAGCTGCCGCAGCTTGCGCGTGAAGGTGGGGCAGTTGCCCGACTCGTCCTCGGGCAGGTGCAGGCCGCCGGCCAGCGGAGTATCCGTGGCCAGGCCCGGTTCGATGCGGCGGCACACGTCCGCATCGACCAGCCGGTGCGGCACGTTGTTTTCCTTGAGCAGCGCCAGCGCGGGCTGCGCCATGTCGAGGTCGCGCTGGGTGCGGAACAGCTGCAGATAGCCCTGCGATTGCTCGTACTCGATGCCGAGCCGGTCGCGCAGTTCGTGCAGGCAGGCGCGGCTGTAGAAGGCCACCCGCTGCATGCGCAGCTTGTTGACGCGATACCGGTCGAGCCGGCACTCGCCGAGCCAGCGCGCGATCCAGCGCCACATGGCCGGATCGGCGCTGGGCCGGAACAGCACCGGAGATTCCGCGGCGAACAGGTTGCGCAGCACCTTGCCCGGCATGCCGGGGGCGGCCCAGGGCGTGACATAGCCGGGCGCGATCACGCCCGCGTTGCCGAAGCTCGATTCCTGCGCGGGCGTGCTGCGCCGGTCGACGACCGTGACCTCGAAGCCGGCCTCGCGCAGATACCAGGCCGAGCAGACGCCGATCACGCCGGCGCCGATGACGATCACGTGCATCGCATTCTCGCCATGTGCCGCCTCACATCTTCATCTGCGCGGGCAGATAGGTGACCAGGCCCGGGAACGCCCAGATGAGCATGACCGCCACCACCATCAGCACGAAGAACGGAAAGGCCGCCTTCGCGATATAGCTGATGTTGTACTTGGTCATGCCCTGCAGCACGAACAGGTTGAAGCCCACCGGCGGCGTGATCTGCGCCATCTCCACCACCAGCACGACGAAGATGCCGAACCACAGCAGGTCGATGCCGACGGCCTGGATGGTCGGCAGCAGCACCGACATGGTCAGCACCACCATCGAGATGCCGTCGAGGAAGCAGCCGAGGATGATGAAGAAGATCATCAGCGCGATGATCAGCATGAACGGCGAGAGCTGCAGGCTGATGATCCATTCGGCCAGATGGCGCGGCAGGCCGATAAAGCCCATCGCCAGCGTCAGGAACGCCGAGCCGGCCAGGATCAGCGCGATCATGCAGTACAGGCGCGTCGCCGACATCAGCGAATCGCGGAACGCCGCCCACGACAGCGTGCGCTGGCAGGCCGCCAGGATCAGCGCGCCGACCACGCCGAGCGCGGCGGCCTCGGTGGCAGTGGCGATGCCGGCGTAGATGGAGCCCAGCACGGCGCCGATCAGCAGCATCACCGGGATCAGATGGCGCGATTCGCTCAGCTTTTCGCGCAGCGTCAGGCGGCCCTCGGGCACCGGGATCGCATCGCGGTTCCGCATGCCCCAGAACACCACGTAGCCCATGAAGAGGCCGGCGAGCAGGATGCCCGGCAGCACGCCGCCGATGAACAGCTTGCCGATGGAGACGTCGGCGGTCACGCCGTAGACAATCATGATGATGGACGGCGGGATCAGCAGTCCCAGCGTGCCGGCGCCGGCCAGCGAGCCGATCGCCATTTCGTCGGGATAGCCGCGCTTGCGCAGCTCGGGCAGCGAGATCTTGCCGATCGTCGCGCAGGTCGCGGCGCTGGAGCCCGACACCGCGGCGAAGATGGTGCAGCCGATCACGTTCACATGCACCAGCCGGCCGGGCAGGCCCTGGAGCCACGGCGCCAGGCCCCGGAACATGCCTTCGGACAGCCTGGATTTGAGCAGGATCTCTCCCATCCAGATAAACAGCGGCAGGGCTGTCAGCGTCCAGCTCGACAGCGAGCCCCAGACAGTCAGCGCCAGCGAATCGCCGCCCACCTTGTTGGTGAACAGCTCCATTGCCACCAGGGCCACGCCCAGGATGGCGATCCCGATCCATACGCCCGCGCCGAGGATGGCGAAGATGGCGACGATCAGGAACAACGTAATCCACAAGTCCATGTGCTGGCTCCAGGCGCTATTCGGTACGGGCCATCTCGTCGGTCTCCTCGCGCGCCAGGCGGCGGGTGCGGACGACGTAGACGAATTCCTCGGCAAACGCGACGAACAGGCCGAACAGCCCGATCGCCATCGACAGCTGCGGAATCCACAATGGCGTGGCGTCGGTGTTCTGCGAAATATCGTGGAAGGTGTAGGAGCCGTAGACCAGCTTGGCGGAGTAGTACGCGAAGTACCCGGTCAGGAAGGTCGCCACCGCCAGGCAGAAGATCTCCACGTAGACGCGGCTCTTGCCGGTCAGGCGCTGCAGGAACAGCGTCACGCGGATATGGTCCCCCTGGCGCAGGGTGGCGGCCAGTGCGAGGAACGACCCCGCGGCCATGAAATAACCTGCGTACGCGTCCGCGCCGTCGATCTGGAAGTTGGCGAAGCGCCCGACGATGATGGCGATCTCGATCGCCAGCGTCAGGCAGATGAACACGGCGGCCAGCACGGCAAGCCCCTGATACAACCACTGGAAGCGTGAAATCATGGTGCTAGGAATAGGAGCGGGCCCGCGGGCGGGCCCGGGGGCACGGCGGCGCGCGGCCACCGTGCCGGAAGCGCGGCGCCTCGCGGGCCGCTGGTCGGTCGCTTACTTGCGGTAGGCGGCGATGATTTCCTTGCCGTCGGCGCCGGCCTTCTTTTCCCATTCGGCCAGCAGCTCGTCGCCAACCTTCTTCATGTCGGCCTGCAGCTGCGCGCTGGGCTTGACCACCGTCATCTTGTTCTTGGCCAGCGTATCGAGCGACTGCTGCGTGTATTCGCGCATGCGCTGCCAGCCGCGCGTCTCGGCGTCCTTGGCCGCCTTGACCACGGCGTCCTGCGTCGCCTTGTCCAGCTTCTCGAACTCGCGCTTGTTGACGATCAGCATGTTCTTGGGCAGCCACGCGTCCACGGTGTGGAAGTGCGTCAGGCTTTCCCACACCTTGCTGTCGACGCCGGTCGCGCCCGAGGACATGAAGCTGTCCACCACGCCGGTCGACAGGGCCTGCGACAGCTCGGCGGCCTGGATGGTCATCGGCTGCGCGCCGACGGCCTGGGCGATCTTCGTGGTGGCCGGGTTATAGGCGCGCCATTTCAGGCCCTTCATGTCGGCGCCCGACTTGAGCTCCTTCTTGGCGTAGATGCCCTGCGGCGGCCATGCCACCGCGTACAGCAGCTTGATGCCCTGGCGGTCGAGCAGGCGCTCCAGCACCGGGCGCTGCGCTTGCCACAGCTTCTGCGAGGCATCGAACCCGGTCGCGAGGAACGGCACGGCATCCACGCCGAACAGCGCGTTCTCGTTTTCCAGCAGCGACATCAGCACCTCGCCCATCTGGGCCTGGTCGCTCTGCACGGCGCGCTTGATCTCGTTGGCCTTGAACAGCGAGCCGTTCGGATGCAGCGTGATGACCAGCTTGCCCTGCGTGGCCGTGCCGACGTCCTTGGCGAACTGGTCCAGGTTGATCGTGTGGGGGTTGTTGGACGGATATCCGGTGGGCAGATCCCACTTGACCTGTGCGTGCGCCAGTGGCGCCAGCGCGAAGGCCGAGGCCATCAGGCCGCCGAGCAAAGCCGATTTCAGCATTCCCTTCCGTTGCATCTCATTCTCCCGTCGTCGTTACTGTCTTTGGCCCGTGCGGACCTGGTGCTTCGTCTGCGGATCGCGCCGATGGGCGGGTTCGCCCGTCAACGCTTCACGATGGCTTCCAATGCAATTGCCGTGCCCAGCACCTGCGCGTCGCGCATGGCGCCGTGCGAGAGCATCAGGCCGACCGGCAGCTCACCGGGCTGGTGGCACGGCAGCGAAATCGAGCAGCCATCGAGGAAATTGAAGATCGAGGTATTGCGCAGCAGCAGCGTGTTGGTGCGCAGGAACAGGTCGTCGTCCGCCAGCAGCGGGGCGATGGCCGGGGCCACCATCGGCACGGTGGGGCAGGCCACGGCGTCGAAGCCGGCGATGCGGGCCTCCACGCGGGCGATCCACGCGGCGCGCGCCCGCACCAGGTCGATATAGTCGGCCGCGCTCATCGCCGCGCCGCGCTCGATGCGGCGGGCCACGCGCGGATCGTACAGATCGCGGCGCGCGGGCAGCGTGTGGCGGTGGATGGCGTAGGCCTCGGAGGCGGTGAGGCCGCCGGCGGCATTGATCGCGGGCAGTTCGTCCAGCTCCGGCACATCGATCTGCTCGATGCGAACGCCGGCGGCCGACAGGCGGCCGAGCGCGAGATCGAACGCACGCGCCACGTTGTCGTCCACCTCGTCCAGCACGGCCTGGCGCGGCACCGCGAGGCGCAGCGCGCCGGCCGGCTTGACCACCGGCACCACCGGCGCATCGGCGATCACGGCGTCGACCAGCACGCAGTCGGCCACCGAACGCGCCATCGCGCAGGCGGTGTCGAGCGAGTAGGACAGCGGAAAGGCGCCGGCCAGCGGCACGCGCCGCGCGGTCGGCTTGAAGCCGGTCAGCCCGCACAGCGCCGCCGGAATGCGGATCGAGCCGCCGGTGTCGCTGCCCAGCGCGGCCACCGACAGCCCCAGCGCGACGGAGGCCGCGGCGCCGGACGACGAGCCGCCGCAGATGCGCTGCACCTGCGTATCGGCCGGATTGACCGGCGTGCCGAAATGCGGGTTGATGCCGACGCCGGAGAACGCGAATTCGGTCATGTTGGTGCGGCCCACCAGCGCGGCGCCGCTCGCGCGCAGCCGCGCCACGACGGGAGCGTCGGCGGCGGCGGGCGCCGCGTCGTCACGCACCGGCGAGGCCGCGCGCGTGGTTTCGCCGGCGACGTCGTACAGGTCCTTGATCGACACCGGCAGCCCGGCAAGCGGATGCAGCGGCTTGCCGGCGCTTGCCGCCGCATCCGCCGCGCGGGCGGTGGCGCCGGCCGTGTCGAAGCTCGTCCCGAGAAAGACCGATGCCGCGCTGCCCTGCGCCGCCGCGTCCGCGATGCGCGCGATCAGCTCGGCGCGGGACGCGGCGACGCGTGTCGCGCCGGCGGGCGACGAACCGGGGCGCAGCGTCTCGTTCAGGGATTCGATATCGGGCAGCATGGACATGGGCGTCGTTCAGGGCGAGGAATGCGGGACCGCCAGTGGTTTCGGGGCGAACGCGTTGGAAGGCATACGCATGGGCGCGGCGGTGGCCGGATCGAGTCTAGCCAGCCGATGCCGCGGTCGCAACGGTGAAAGCCCTGCATCCTGGCAAGGGGGCATGCCCCGCCGCAGTGCGGCCACGGCGCTTCATGCGCGTAATTCGTGCAGATTTCACCGAAAGCTCCCCCGGTTAATAGGTGTAATTATTGGGTGTTCATGCTCATAATTTGTTTATAAACTGTCAAGCTAAATCTATCGCCGGCGGATACGGGGAACTACCTAGTTGCCTGTCGCGATGCCCACCGGATGACCAACCAGGAGTGTTGCCATGGCCCGCAAGCCCGCGACGGACGTCGCGTCTTCCCTCGCCGCCCGCGCGCCCGGCGCCCGTACCGCGGCGCGGCCCGAGCGCACGGCCGGTAGCGCCGTCGACGAGCACGGCGCGGCCAACGCCGCCGATGCCGGCGGTGCGGGCAGGGCGGGCGGTGGCCCGTCCCGCGGCACGGGTCCCAGCATCGTCTCGTCGGCGCACCTGGTGTCCGAGCGTAGCCCGGAACTGTCGGAGTTCGAGTTCGGCCTGAACACGGCCTACAACGCCTACAGCCGCTGGGTGGTGCGTTGCATGGGCGCGGCCGGCGTGCGCGACCTGACCTTCCTCGACGTGCTGGTGCTGCACCACGTCAACCACCGTGGCCGCGCCAAGCGGCTCGCGGACATCTGCTTCGTACTCAATGTCGAGGACACCCACCTGGTCACCTACTCGCTGAAGAAGCTGCAGGGCCTCGGGCTGGTGGAAGGCGAGCGGGTCGGCAAGGAAGCCACCTACGCGACCACGCCGGCAGGTACCGATGCCTGCGCGCGCTATCGCGAGATCCGCGAGCAGTGCCTGACCAACAATTTCACCGCGGGCAGCGCGGAGAACCTGGAGATCGGCGAGCTGGCACGGCTGTTGCGCGTGCTGACCGGTCTCTACGAGCAGGCCGCGCGCTCGGCCACGTCGCTGTAGCGCCCGCGCAGCAACACCCGAACCGCCCCAACCGCCCCCGACCGCCCCAAACCGCAATTTCCCCGCAAGGAGTGCCAGTGTCGTCGTCGCCGTCATCCCGCACCGCCGTTCCCTTCGATTCCCGCCGCTGGCAGTTCTGGATCGACCGGGGCGGCACCTTCACCGATATCGTCGGGCTGCGGCCGGACGGCACGGTCGCGACGCACAAGCTGCTGTCGGAGAATCCCGAGCAATACGCGGACGCGGCGGTGGCGGGCATCCGCCATCTGCTGGGCCTCGCGGCGGGCGAACCGGTGACGCCGGCGCAGGTCGAGGTGGTGAAGATGGGAACCACCGTCGCCACCAATGCGCTGCTCGAACGCAAGGGCGAGCCCACCGCGCTGTTCACCACGCGGGGCTTTCGCGATGCGCTGCGCATCGCCTACCAGAACCGCCCGCGGCTGTTCGACCTGAATATCGTGCTGCCCGAACTGTTGTACCGCGAGGTGGTGGAGGTCGACGAGCGCGTCGGCGCGCACGGCGATGTCGTGCAGCCGCTGGACGAAGCGGCCCTGCGCGCGCAGATGCGGCAGGTGTTCGACAGCGGCATCCGCGCGGTGGCCATCGTGTTCCTGCACGGCTACCGCTACACCGCGCACGAGGCCGCCGCGGCGCGCATCGCCCGCGAGACGGGCTTCGCCCAGGTATCGGTGTCGCACGAGGTCTCGCCGCTGATGAAGCTGGTTTCGCGCGGCGATACCACGGTGGTCGATGCCTACCTCTCGCCCATCCTGCGGCGCTATGTCGAGCAGGTGGCGCGCGAGATGCCCGGCGTCAACCTCCAGTTCATGCAAAGCAGCGGGGGCCTCACGGACGCCCACCGCTTCCAGGGCAAGGACGCGATCCTGTCCGGCCCGGCCGGCGGCATCGTCGGCATGGTGCGCTCGTCGCAGCGCGCCGGCTTCGGCCGCATCATCGGCTTCGACATGGGGGGCACGTCGACCGATGTGTCTCACTTCAACGGCAGCCATCCGAACGACTTCGAGCGCGTGTTCGAAACCAGCGTGGCCGGCGTGCGCATGCGCGCGCCGATGATGAGCATCCATACGGTGGCCGCGGGCGGCGGCTCCATCCTCCATTTCGACGGCAGCCGCTATCGCGTGGGGCCGGACTCGGCCGGCGCGAACCCCGGGCCTGCCAGCTATCGGCGCGGCGGCCCGCTGGCGGTGACCGACTGCAACGTGATGCTGGGCAAGATCCAGCCGCGCCATTTCCCCGCGGTGTTCGGCCCGCGCGCGGATGCGACGCTGGACTACGACGCGGTGGCGCAGCGCTTCGCCGCGCTGGCCGACGATATCGCGGCGGCCACGGGCGACCGGCGCAGCCCGGAGCAGGTGGCCGAGGGCTTCATCGAGATCGCGGTCGGCAACATGGCCAATGCCATCAAGCAGATCTCGGTGCAGCGCGGCCACGACGTGACGGGCTACACGCTTACCACGTTCGGCGGCGCGGGCGGCCAGCACGCCTGCCTGGTGGCCGATGCACTGGGCATGCAGACCGTGTTCGTGCATCCGCTCGCCGGCGTGCTGTCGGCCTACGGCATGGGGCTGGCCGACCGCACCGCGATGCGCGAGCGCGCCATCGAGGCGCGGCTGGACGACGCGGCAGTGGCGGCGCTCGCCGGCCACCTGGACGAACTGTGCGCCGAGGCCCGCAACGAGCTGCTGGAGCAGGGCGAGGACGAGCGCCGCATCGAACTGATCCGCCGCGTGCACCTGCGCTACGAGGGCACCGATTCGGCGCTGATCGTGCCGTTCGGCACGCTGGATGCGATGCGCGGCGCATTCGAGGCGGCCTATCGCCAGCGCTATGCCTTCCTGATGCCCGGCAAGCCGCTGGTGGCCGAGGCCGTCTCGGTGGAGGCGGTGGGCGTGGCGCAGGCGCCCGAGGAAAAGCCGGAAGCGCTGCCCCCACGCGTGGGCGGGCCGATCGCGACCGAGCAGGTCCGCATGTTCAGCGGCGGCCAGTGGCACGATACCGGGCTCTATCGCCGCGACGCGCTGCGCCCGGGCGACCGGCTGATGGGGCCGGCGATCATCGCCGAGCAGAACGCCACCACCGTGGTCGAGCCCGGCTGGCAGGCCGAACTGACCGAGCGCGACCATCTGCTGCTCACGCGCGCGGTGCCGCGTCCGCAGCGCCGCGCGCTGGGCACGCAGGCCGATCCGGTGATGCTCGAAGTCTTCAACAACCTGTTCATGTCCATCGCCGAGCAGATGGGCCTGCGGCTGCAGAACACCGCGTACTCGGTCAATATCAAGGAGCGGCTGGACTTCTCCTGCGCCATCTTCGATGCCGACGGCAACCTGATCGCCAACGCGCCCCACATGCCGGTGCACCTCGGTTCGATGGGCGAGAGCATCAAGACCGTGATCGCGCGCAATGCCGGCCGGATGAAGGACGGGGACGTGTTCGTGCTGAACGACCCTTACAACGGCGGCACGCACCTTCCCGATGTGACGGTGATCACGCCGGTGTTCGACGAGGCCGGGCGCGAGGTGCTGTTCTATGTCGGCTCGCGCGGCCACCATGCGGATATCGGCGGCATCACGCCGGGCTCGATGCCACCGGACTCGACGGTGGTCGAGGAGGAGGGCGTGCTGATCGACAACTTCCGCCTCGTCGACGGCGGCGTGCTGGACGACGCCGGCATGCGGGCGCTACTGGCGGGCGCGCGCTATCCCGCCCGCAACGCCGACCAGAACATGGCCGACCTGCGCGCGCAGGTGGCGGCGAACGCCAAGGGCGTGGAGGAGCTGCGCAAGATGGTGGCGCAGTTCGGGCTGGACGTCGTGCGCGCCTATATGGGCCATGTGCAGGACAACGCCGAGGAAGCCGTGCGGCGGGTGATCACCGCGCTGAAGGACGGCGAATACCGCTATCCGCTGGATAACGGCGCGCACATCGTGGTGCGCGTCACGGTGGACCGCGAGCGCCGCGAAGCGGTGGTCGACTTCACCGGCACCTCGGCGCAGCTGCCCAACAACTTCAACGCGCCGCGCGCGGTGTGCATGGCGGCGGTGCTGTACGTCTTCCGCACGCTGGTCAACGAGGACATTCCGCTGAACGCGGGCTGCCTGAAGCCGCTGAAGGTCATCATTCCCGAAGGGTCGATGCTCAATCCGCGCTATCCGGCCTCGGTGGTGTCGGGCAACGTGGAAACGTCGAGCTGCATCACGAACGCGCTGTACGGCGCGCTGGGCGTGGTCGCGGCCAGCCAGGGCACGATGAACAACTTCACGTTCGGCAACGAGCGCTACCAGTACTACGAGACCATCTCGGGCGGCAGCGGGGCGGGCAATGGCTTCGATGGCTGCGATGTGGTGCAGACCAATATGACCAATTCCCGGCTCACCGATCCCGAAGTGCTGGAATGGCGCTTTCCGGTACGGCTGGACAGCTACGAGATCCGGCCGGGCTCGGGCGGGGCGGGGCGCTGGCGCGGCGGCAACGGAGGCATTCGCAAGGTGCGCTTCCTGGAGCCGATGACGGCGTCGATCCTGTCGAACAACCGGGTACATGCGCCGTTCGGCATGGCCGGCGGCGAGCCGGGCGAGCGGGGACGCAATCTGGTGGTGCGGGCGGATGGGCGGGTCGAGGCCCTGGACCATGTGGCCCGCACGGAGATGGCGGTGGATGACGTGTTCGTCATCGAGACGCCCGGCGGCGGCGGGTATGGGGAAGGGTGATGTCTTGGTGGGTTGAGGGGGTCGGCCCTTGGGGGCGGTCACCCTCACCCCCGCCCCTCTCCCGCGCGCGGGAGAGGGGAGAACACCGTCGGGACTCCAAGCGCTGAGGGTTTGCTCCCCCTATCCCGCCAGCGGCAGAGGGGCCGGGGGTGAGGGTGACCGCCCGCCATCCTCCAGCCGCCAAACCACCCCCATTGCGGCACCGCAAAACCCCGCCCCCGGCAAGGTACAATAGCGGTTTTCCGCCGCGCGGCCCGCCAAAAGCGGGGCCGCCGGCTGCAGCCCCACCTCCTTCGCCTCCCGACCGCTCAGATCATGGCGCATTTCTCGTGCTTCCCCGGCGCATTGGCGCTTTCCGCCTTCCGCCAGCAACGCCTGCTCACCGCCCTCAAACAGATCGACGCCGATATCGAGTCCGTGCACGGCCAGTTCCTGCACTTCGTCGATACCGATACGCCGCTGGACAAGGCCGACCAAGACCGCATCGCCGCGCTGCTGACCTACGGCGCGCCGTTCGCCGAGCAGCCCGAGGGCGACCGCTTCGTGGTCATTCCGCGCTTCGGCACGATTTCGCCGTGGGCCAGCAAGGCCACCGACATCGCCCATAACTGCGGCCTGTCGCACGTGCACCGGATCGAGCGGGGCGTCGAGATCACCGTGGTCTGCAAGAAGGGCCTGCTGCGCGGGCGCAAGACGCTGGATGCCGCCACGCGCGAGGCCGTCGCCGCTCACCTGTTCGACCGCATGACCGAAACGGTGGTCGCGAGCCGCGACGCCGCCGCGGGCCTGTTCGAGGAACTGCCGGCCAAGCCGCTGCGCTTCATCGACCTGACGGGTGGCCGCGCCGCGCTGGCCGAAGCCAACGTGGCCATGGGCCTGGCGCTGTCGGAGGACGAGATCGACTATCTGGTCGATGCCTACGCGAAGCTGGAGCGCAATCCGACCGACGTGGAACTGATGATGTTCGCGCAGGCCAACAGCGAGCACTGCCGCCACAAGATCTTCAATGCCACGTGGACCATCGACGGCGAGGAGCAGGACAAGTCCCTCTTCGCGATGATCCGCAACACGCACCAGCTCAATCCGCAGGGCTCCATCGTCGCCTATTCGGACAACTCGGCCGTGATGGAGGGCGATGTGGCCGAGCGCTGGTTCCCGCGCGGCGACGACCAGAAGTACGACCGCCACGAGGCGCTGACCCACACGCTGATGAAGGTGGAGACGCACAACCACCCGACCGCGATCTCGCCGTTCCCCGGCGCGTCCACCGGCGCCGGCGGCGAAATCCGCGACGAGGGCGCGACGGGCCGTGGCGCCAAGCCCAAGGCGGGCCTGACCGGCTTCACCGTGTCGAACCTGATGCTGCCCGACGCCGTCGAGCCGTGGGAAAACGCGCGCGACGCGGCCCAGCCGATGGCCCATCGCAATGCGGCCGAACAGCCGGGCGTGACCGGCAAGCCGGACCGCATCGCCTCGCCGCTGCAGATCATGATCGAGGGCCCGCTCGGTGGCGCGGCCTTCAACAATGAATTCGGCCGTGCCAACCTGGGCGGCTACTTCCGCGTCTACGAGCAGAACGTGGGCGGCACGGTGCGCGGCTACCACAAGCCCATCATGATCGCCGGCGGCATCGGCAATATCGACGCCAAGCACACGCACAAGGACCCGCTGCCGGCCGGCGCGCTGCTGATCCAGCTGGGCGGCCCGGGCATGCGCATCGGCATGGGCGGTGGCGCCGCGAGCTCGATGGCGACCGGCACCAACACCGCCGACCTGGACTTCGATTCCGTCCAGCGCGGCAACCCGGAAATGGAGCGCCGCGCTCAGGAAGTCATCAACGCGTGCTGGCAGCTTGGCGACGAGAACCCCATCCTGTCGATCCACGACGTGGGCGCGGGCGGCATCTCCAATGCCTTCCCCGAGCTGGTGGACGGCGCGGGCCGTGGCGCGCGCTTCGACCTGCGCCAGGTGCACCTCGAAGAATCCGGCCTGTCGCCGGCGGAAATCTGGTGCAACGAGTCGCAGGAGCGCTATGTCATGGCCATCGCGCCGGACAGCTTCCCGCGCTTCCAGGCGATGTGCGAGCGCGAGCGCGCGCCGTTCGCCGTGGTGGGCATCGCCACCGAGGAAAAGCAGCTGCAACTGGTCGACGCCAGCGTCGATGCCTCGCTGAAGGAGCACTATGCCGTCGACATGCCGATGGACGTGCTGCTCGGCAAGCCGCCGCGCATGCATCGCGACGTCAAGCGCGTCGCGCAGGCGCTGCCGGCCGTCGACGTGACCGGCGTCTCGCTGGACGAGGCCGTGCGCAACGTGCTGCGCCACCCTACGGTGGCCAGCAAGTCGTTCCTGATCACCATCGGCGACCGTACCGTGGGCGGCATGAATGCCCGCGATCAGTTCGTCGGCCCGTGGCAGGTGCCGGTGGCCGACGTGGCGGTGACCACGCTCGACTACAAGGGCACGGCGGGCGAGGCGATGACGATGGGCGAGCGCACGCCGCTGGCGGTGATCGACGCGCCCGCGTCGGGCCGCATGGCCATCGGCGAGGCGCTGACCAACCTGGCGGCCGCCCCGGTCAAGGACCTGGGCAAGGTCAAGCTGTCGGCCAACTGGATGGCCGCGTGCGGCGTCGAGGGCGAGGACGCGAAGCTGTACGACACTGTGCGCGCGGTGGGCATGGACCTGTGCCCGGCGCTGGGCATCAGCATTCCGGTGGGCAAGGATTCGCTGTCGATGCGCACCAAGTGGCAGGACGGCGCCGAGGCCAAGGAAGTGGTGGCGCCGGTGTCGCTGATCATCTCGGCGTTCGCGGCTGTCGATGACGTCAACCAGACCCTCACGCCGCAGTTGCGCACGGACCGCGGCGATACCGTGCTGATCGCAGTCGATCTTGGCCGCGGCAAGAACCGCATGGGCGGCAGCATCCTGGCTCAGGTCACGCAGCAGGTGGGCGACAGCGCGCCCGACGTCGACAACGCCGTGGAGCTGCGCAACTTCTTCAACGCGATCCAGCGCCTGAACCGCGAAGGCAAGCTGCTCGCCTATCACGACCGCTCCGACGGCGGCCTGATGGCAACCGTGGCCGAAATGGCCTTCGCCGGCCATTGCGGCGTATCCCTCAACGTCGACATGCTGACGCTGGACCCGACCGGCGAGCAGGACTACGGCGACGCCAAGAATTGGGCCCAGCAGATCGCGGAACGCCGCAACGACCAGACGCTGCGCGCGCTGTTCTCGGAGGAACTGGGCGCGGTGATCCAGGTGCGCCTGGACGAGCGCGACGCCGTCTTCGGCGCGCTGCGCGAGGCCGGCCTGTCGTCGTGCAGCCACGTGATCGGCAAGCCCAACACGACCGACCAGATCGAGATCTACCGCGACGCGAAGAAGGTCTTCGGCGCGCCGCGCGGCGAACTGCAGCGCATCTGGAGCGAGGTGAGCTGGCGCATCGCGCGCCTGCGCGACAACCCGGCCTGCGCCGACAGCGAGTACGACCGCCTGCTGGACGCGGCCGACCCCGGCATCTCGCCGGTGCTGACCTTCGATCCGGCCGAGAACGTCGCCGCGCCGTATATCGCCACGGGCGCACGGCCGCGCGTTGCCATCCTGCGCGAGCAGGGCGTCAACTCGCAGATCGAAATGGCGTACAGCATGGACCTGGCCGGCTTCGCTACGCACGACGTGCATATGAGCGACCTGATCGCCGGCCGCGCCAACCTGGCCGACTTCACCGGCTTCGTCGCATGCGGCGGCTTCAGCTACGGCGACGTGCTGGGCGCCGGCGAGGGCTGGGCCAAGACGGTGCTGTTCAATGCCGCGATGGCCGAGCAGTTCGCCGCGTTCTTCAACCGCACCGATACCTTCGCGCTGGGCGTGTGCAACGGCTGCCAGATGATGAGCAACCTCGCCCCGATCATCCCGGGCGCGGGCGCATGGCCGAAGTTCACCCGCAACCAGTCGGAGCAGTACGAAGGCCGCTTCGTCACCGTGGAAGTGCAGCAGTCCCCGTCGATCTTCTTCCAGGGCATGGAAGGCAGCCGCATCCCGGTCGCCGTGGCCCACGGCGAGGGCTTCGCGGACTTCTCGCAGCAGGGCGACAAGTCGAAGGTCGACGTGGCGCTGCGCTTCGTCGACAACTACGGCGCGGTCACGCAGACATACCCGCTGAACCCGAACGGCTCGCCGGACGGCATCACTTCGGTGACCACCGTCGACGGCCGCTTCACCGTGCTGATGCCGCACGCCGAGCGCGTGTTCCGCACCGCGACCATGAGCTGGGCGCCGGACGGCTGGAAGCAGCTGCCCGATGGCGGCAGCCCGTGGATGCGCATGTTCAGGAATGCGCGGAAGTGGGTGGGGTGATGGTGTCGCAGCGGGCCACTTTGGTGGCCCGTGAGAAAGCCCGCGCTTTGGCGCGGGCTTTTTTTTTTGTACTGGCTTGGGATGAGTCGGGGGCTTCGGCTGGCGGTCCCCCTCACCCCCGGCCCCTCTCCCGCTGGCGGGAGAGGGGAGCGAACCGCGGGTGTTCGATATGCCGACGGTCTTCTCCCGTCTCCCGCCGGTGGGGGAGGGGAGGGGGAGCAGACCGACAGCACTTGCACGGGCCGACGGTCTTCTCCCCTCTCCCGCCAGCGGGAGAGGGGCGGGGGTGAGGGTGACCGCCCGCAGCAGACGCAGCCGCCGCAAACCGACCACCTAACCCCCGCCAGCGTTCACCACCCCCTCCAACTCCGCCAGCCGTTTCTTCAACGCCCGCTCCTCCTGAAAGCGCGCCGTCTCGTCGCGAATGACCGCAACGATCCCCGTCACCGCGCCGCTGCCATCCTTGAGCAGCGCCACGGTGAACGCAATCGACATCGCCTTGCCATCCTTGCCCACGGCCGGCACCTTCAGCAGTTCGCTGCCGTAGCGTGTGCTGCCGGTTGCCATGGTCTTGTCGTAGCCCTGCCAATGCCGCCCGCGCAGGCGTTCCGGAACGATCAGGTCCAGCGATTGCCCGAGGGCTTCTTCCTGCGTGTAGCCGAACAGCCGTTCCGCGGCAGGGTTCCATAGCGTGATGGCGCCCTGCGGGTCGGCGATCACGATGGCGTCGCCGATGGCGGCCACCAGTTGCGCATGGTCGATGGGGGCTGGCATGTGGGGTCTCCTGTCCATGGGATAGCGCCGGCGCTTTCGCCGGCGCCCGGTCAGGCAACCACGGTAGCGCGGTTCGCGCGTGCCGGCAATGGCAGGAGGAAGACAGTGCGGGCCGCCATGCGCGGCGGCACTGAGTGCCGCCCGATTATGTCACGGCGTGAATCAATGGGGACGCCGCCGGCCCATGGCCCGCGGCGTCCCGCGCCTTACGTGTAGCTCAGCTGCGGATTGCCCGCTTCGAGGGCCTGCGCGCGCTCCGGCGCGGGCGGGTAGATCCACTGCGTGTTGATCAGGATCTTGCGCGCCTTGCCCTCGGCGTGCGTCAGTTGCACCTGGCGATCCCAGCCTTCCGTATAAACGGCTCCCCACTCGCCCAGGTCCAGGCACGTGGCATAGAACGGCTGGCGGTACTCCATCGTGGGCAGGCCGAGCAGATCGGCGGCGACGTTATGGCCCGAGAAGCGGCCCATGAAGAGGGCGTGCTGGCACGACATCAGCGAGTAGTGGCCTTCGTCGTCCGTCAGCGCGCGCACCACGTCGCCGGCGCCGAACACGTCCTTGACGCCCACCACGCGCAGGTCGCCGGACACCTCCAGGCGGCCCTGGCGGTCCACGTTCGGCGAGACCTGCACGGTCAGCGGGCTGGCCACCATGCCGCCCGTCCAGATCACCGTGCCGGCGTCGATACGTTCGCCGGTCGCGGTCACCACGCCGCCGGCATCGACCGACACCACGCCCGCGCCGACGCGCGTCTCGATGCCCAGGTGGGCCAGCGCCTCCAGGATCTGCGGGCGCGGGCCGGGACCGAGGTCCGGACCGATGGCCTCGGAGCGTTCGACGACGACGATGCGCGGGCGCACGTCGTCGCCCAGGATGGCACGCAGCCGTCCGGGCAGCTCGGTCGCGACCTCCAGGCCGGTGAAGCCGCCGCCCACGACGACGAAGGTATTGCGCGCGGCGGTGTCCGGCCGGGACGCCAGTCCCTCCAGATGCTCGCGCAGCGCCACGGCATCGTCGAGCTGGTCCACGGCGAAGGCGTGCTGCGCGAGCCCCGGCAGCGGCGGGCGGAAGAGCTGGCTGCCGCTGGTCAGCACCAGTCGGTCGTAGGCCAGCGTAGTCGTCTCGCCGGCCGCCGTGGTGATCTCCACGCAATGGTCGCCGGGATGGATGCGGTCGACCGTGCCTTCGACGAACTTCACGCCGACCGCGTCGAGCACGGGCCGCAGGGGCACCGCCATCTGCTCGGGACGCGGCTCATGCAGGCGCGGCCGAATGTGAAGGTCGGGCCGTGGCGACACCAGGGTGATCTCGACCAGCGAGCTGGCGCGCTCCATATCCAGAACGCGCGCCGCACCGAGCGCCGTCCACAGGCCGGCGAAGCCGCCGCCGACAATCAGGATCCTTCGTTTCATGGTGGTTTCCTTACGACTACCTAGGGGGAAAATCGCCGCCCCCAACGTGCGGCAGCGAATGAGACGCAGCGAATTGCGCTGCGCGGCGGGCGTTGGCCGATGGTCCGCTTCACACGGCGCCGCTGAACGCCACGGCAACGGCCAGACCGGCGTTGGCCACCGTCAGCAGCAGCCAGGCGGCCAACACGAACAGCGGTTCCAGACGAGGCATGTTTGCTCTCCTTCGGCGGGCACTGCGCTGTTGTCGTCCATCACGCCCGACGCATCGCCATGTCGGCATGGTAGGTATTGCATGGACGCCGGAGTAGTGGCGCGGCGGCTCACTCACCGTTTCCCGCCGGGCAACAATGCTTGTCGAACTCCGCCTTGCTGACCTGCCGCAGGCAGTGGTACGGGACGCCGGGCGCCACGTGCGGAACGCCCGGCCGCCTCCTTGGCCCTCGGCGTGATCGACAGACTGCCCACATGGCGATCCCGCAGGCAGCCGTCGGCTTTGCGCCGGGGCCCCGTTCAGGAAGAAGCCGATGTGCCGCCGGCGAAATCTTGCCTAGAATGGCTACACCGCCACCGCGCGGGAAGGAGCCCATATGTTTCGCGAAACGCATCCGACGCCGGCCAGCAGTGCACGCGAGCGCAAGGAGCCCGTGGTCTATGTGATCGACGACGACGAGTCGATGCGGCTGGCGCTGCGCGGGCTGCTGCGCTCGGTGGGCCTGCGCGTGGAGACGTTCGAGTCGTCGCAGGAATTCCTTGCCCTGCCCAGGCACGACGGTCCGAGCTGCCTCATCCTCGACGTGCGGCTGCGCGGCGAGAGCGGGCTGGCCTTCCAGGAGCAGGTCGCGAGAAGCGGCGTGCGCATGCCGATCGTGTTCGTGACCGGGCATGGCGACATCGCGATGACCGTCAAGGCGATGAAGGCCGGTGCGGTCGATTTCTTTGCCAAGCCCTTCCGCGACCAGGACATGCTCGACGCGGTGGCCAATGCGCTCGCGCGTGACGGCGAACGTCTTGCGGCGGAGCAGTCGCTGGCGGAGGTCCGCGCGGCGTACGACCAGCTGACCGGCCGCGAGCGCGAAGTGCTGGGGTACGTGGTGGCGGGGTTGATGAACAAGCAAATCGCCTCGGAACTGAATCTGAGCGAAATCACGGTCAAGATCCACCGCGGCCAGGTCATGAAGAAGATGGGCGCGCGCTCGGTCGCGGACCTTGTCAGGAAATCGGAATCGCTGGGGATCGTCCCGCAGCAGCGCAAATCGTCCTGAGCCGGGACCGGGGCCGGGGCCGGGGCCGGGGGCGGCCTAAGGCGTCTTCAGCGCGATGGCCAGCCAGTAGGCAATGGCGTCGGGATCCACCGGCTTGTCCAGCACGGCCAGCGCGCCATTGGCCAATGCCCTGGCCTTCAGCTCGGCCGCGGGAAACGCGGTGATGAAAATGGTCGGCGGCGCGTAGCCCATTGCGCGCACGCGGTCGTGCATCGCGACGCCCGACATGCCGGGCATCATGACGTCGGAGATCAGGCACGAAGTCCGGCCGACCAGGCCGGAGGCCAGGAACTCGTCCGCGGACGCGAACAGCCGGGTCGGCCAGCCGCACGAGCGCACGAGGCTTCCCGTCGCCAGGCGGATGGATTCGTCGTCATCGACAATCGAGACTACTTCGGCGGAGCACAAGAGACGGGCCTCGGCTTCAAAGGATGCGGGCGGGCTCCTGGAACGCCTTCGCGTCCGTCGGCCCGCGCCTACGAACCAAGCGTAATCCTCGCACCCGCGGCCGAGAATCATACGAACGTATAGTCCGGGCGGCGCTTGCCGCGCCGGGGTTCCCTGCGCGCGTGCGGCGCGCCGCGGGCTCCGTGTCATACCTGCGTATAGGCGCGCGACGCGTTGGTAGGGGCGGCGCCATCGGTTCGTAGAATGGTCTTGTGGCGCACGTCGGCCTACCCTTGTCTCATGTCCGGGGCGATCGCATTCGCGTCGCCGGGATGGGCCTATCGAGGTGGGAGCCAGCCATGCACCAGTCGCCTGTATCGCCGCGCGGATTTCATGTCGGCCTGCCGTATCCGACCGACGCGCTGTCGTCCTGCTTCGCGGCAAGCTATACGGGCATCGTCGCATTCATGGCGGTGGCCACCGAGGGCAGCTTCTCGCGCGCGGCCGAGCGGCTGGGCATCGGCCGTTCGGCAGTCTGCCGCAACGTGCAGAAGCTGGAGGCGCAACTGAGCACGCGCCTGTTCTTCCGCACGACGCGGGCAACGCGGCTGACGCGCGAGGGCGAGCGCTTCTTCGAGAACTGCAATCGCGGCGTGACCCATATCGTCGACGCGATGAACGACCTGCGCGACCTGCGCCAGGGCCCGCCGCGCGGCCAGCTGCGCATCGGCTCGACTGTCGATTTCGGCCGCAAGGTGGTAGCGCCGCTGCTGTCCCGATTCCACGACGCTTATCCCGATATCGCGGTCGATCTGGTGCTGGACGATCGCCCGGCGGACTTCGCCGCCGACCAGATCGATGTCGCCTTCCGCAACGGCAGCATCGCCGATTCGAGCATCGTGGCCAAACGCCTGGTCCCGATGCCGGTCGCGCTTTGCGCGTCTCCCGCCTACGTGGAAAGGCACGGGCTGCCGGCCACGCTGGACGCGTTGAGCGAGCATGACTGCATCAATCTGCGCGGTGCCAGCGGCCGCGTGGCGGAATGGGAGTTCGAGGCCGAGGGGCAGCCGCGCAAGTACCTGCCCGCCGCGCGGCTCAGCTTCAACGATGCCGACCTCGTCCTGCGCGCCGTGCTGGAGGGGCGGGGCATCGCGCAGATGGCGGGGTACCAGATCCGCGAGCATATCGAGCGCGGCGAGCTGGTCATGGCGCTGCCGCAATACGCGCCGCAGGGTCAGGCCCACTACATCTGCTACCTGTGCCGCCAGCACCTGCCCGCGCGCATCCGCGTCCTGATCGACTTCGTCACCGAGCAGATCCGCGCGCGCGATCCCGGCGATCTGCGCGCGTTCCAGCCGGACGATCCGCAGGCTCCGGCGCAAAGGATGGCCGCCTGAATCTGTTCCCGGGTGTACCGCCCACGCCGCTTGCGCCGGCATCGCTATCCGCATCGCTATCCGCATCGGGCCGCGTCCGCGTCGCTTCGCCGCGCCGTCGTCACGCGCGGGGTGTATGCTCCGATTGCTGCTTCGGCAGCGTCAGTGATCGCGGAGATGCCGTGTTGTCGATCGCTTTCGGAGTTCTCCCCGCCCGCTTTGTATGGACATTTCGATGGTCCGGCACCGGAGCGGCGCGGCAATCCGATGGCAGCGTGCGGCAGATGACCACCTGCATAGGGTTGCGGCGCCCATGGGACAGACACGGCAGATATTGTGGGACGACGGCGAACGCGTCTTCAGTCGCGGACACCATCCCGGCCACGGCGGCGGCCAGCCCGTACTGTTGGCGGACACTGCCGCCGAACAACCGCCGCCGGCGAGCCTGGACCGCCTCGCCCACGAGTACGGCCTGAAGGACCAACTCGATGGCGGATGGGCCGTGCGGCCGCTGGCGCTGGTGCGCGAAGGCGGCCGGACGCTGCTGGTGCTGGAGGACGTGGGCGGCGAGCCCCTCGCGGCGCTGCTCGGCACGCCGATGGAAACCGGCCACGCGCTGCGCCTCGCCGTCGGCATCGCCGCGGCGCTGGGCAAGCTGCATCAGCAAGGGCTGGTCCACAAGGATCTCAAGCCCTCCCATATCGTCGTCAACTGCACCGACGGACGGGTGCGCCTCACCGGCTTTGGCCTCGCCTCGCGGCTGCCGCGGGAGCGCCAGGCGCCGGAGGCGCCGGAGACCATCGCCGGCACGCTGGCCTATATGGCGCCCGAGCAGACCGGCCGGATGAATCGCTCCATCGATTCGCGCAGCGATCTCTACGCTTTCGGTGTCACCCTGTACCAGATGCTGACGGGCACGCTGCCGTTCGCCGCGACCGAGCCGATGGAATGGGTGCACTGCCATATCGCGAGAATGCCGGTGGCCCCGGCCGTGCGGATGGCAAGCGTGCCGCCCGTCCTGTCGCACATCGTCATGAAGCTGCTCGCCAAGACGGCGGAGGAGCGCTACCAGACCGCCGGGGGCGTCGAGCATGACCTGCGGCGCTGCCTCGCCGAGTGGCAGCGCGACGGCCATATCGCGGGTTTTGCGCTGGACGAGCACGGCACGCGCGACCGCCTGCTGATTCCCGAGAAGCTCTACGGCCGCGAGGACGAGGTAGGCACGCTGGTGGCCGCGTTCGAACGTGTGGTCGACAGCGGCGTGCCCGAGCTGGTGCTGGTCTCCGGCTATTCCGGCATGGGCAAGTCGTCGGTGGTCAACGAACTGCACAAGGTGCTGGTGCCGCCGAGGGCGCTGTTCGCCGCCGGCAAGTTCGACCAGTACAAGCGCGACATTCCGTATTCGACGCTGGTGCAGGCGTTCCAGAGCCTGGTGCGGCCGCTGCTGGGCAAGCGCGATACCGAACTGGCGCGCTGGCGCGAGGCACTGCGCGAGGCGCTGGGTCCCAATGCGCGGCTGATGACCGACCTGATTCCCGAACTGCGGCTGATCATCGGCGAGCCGCCGCCGGTGCCGGTGCTGGAGCCCCAGCAGGCGCAGAGCCGTTTCCTCCTGGTATTCCGCCGCTTTATCGGGGTGTTCGCCCGTCCCGAGCACCCGCTGGCGCTGCTGCTCGACGATCTGCAGTGGCTGGACGCCGCGACGCTGGACCTGCTGGAGGACCTGCTCACCGGCCCGGACCTGCGGCACCTGTTGCTGATCGGCGCCTACCGCGACAACGAGATCGACGCTACGCATCCGCTGACCATCAAGCTGCGGTCCATCCGCAAGGCCGGGGTCAGGGTCCACGACATCGCGCTTGCGCCGCTGGCGGGCGGGCACATCCTGCAACTAGTGGCCGAAGCGCTGCACTGCCCGCCGGAACGCATCGCGCCGCTTGCGCAGCTGGTGCACGACAAGACCGCGGGCAATCCATTCTTCGTGATCCAGTTCCTGCACGCGCTGGTCGACGAGAACCTGCTCGTCTTCGATCATGATCGGGGGCAGTGGTGCTGGGAGCGCGAGCGCATCGAGGCCAAGGGCTATACGGACAACGTGGTGGACCTGATGGCCGGCAAGCTGACGCGCCTGCCGGCCGAGACCCAGCAGGCGTTGCAGCAGCTCGCGTGCCTGGGCAACGTCGCCGGCATCGGCGATCTGGCGACCGTGCTGGACATGCCGCAGGCGCAGGTCCATGCCGCCTTGTGGGAGGCCATCCGCCAGGAACTGGTCGCGCGCCGCGAGGGCGCCTATGCCTTCGTGCACGACCGGGTCCACGAGGGCGCCTATTCGCTGATCCCGGACGGCTCGCGCGCCCAGGCGCACCTGCGCATCGGGCGCCTGCTGGCGGCGCGGACGCTGCCGGAGCAACGCACGGAAGCGATCTTCGAGATCGCGGGCCAGCTCAACCGCGGCTCGGCGCTGATTGCCGACCGCGACGAGCGCGATCAGCTGGCCGAATTCAACCTGCTGGCCGGCCAGCGCGCCAAGGCGTCGAGCGCCTATGCGTCCGCGCTGACCTATCTGGTCGCGGGCACGGCGCTGCTCGAGGACGACGGCTGGCAGCGCCGGCATGACCTGCGCTTCGCGCTGGAGTTGAACCGGGCCGAATGCGAGTTCCTGACAGGGCAGCTTTCGGCCGCGGACGAGCGGCTGGCCGCGCTGTCGGCGCGCGCCCGCACGACGGTCGAGAAGGCCACGGTCATGTGCCTGCACCTGGACGTCTTCCTGGTGCAGGACCGCAGCGATCGGGCGGTGGCGGTGTGCCTGGCGTTTCTGCGGCATGTCGGCATCGACTGGTCGCCGCATCCGGGCGACGACGAGGTGCGGCGCGAGTACGACCTGATCTGGACGAGGCTCGGCGACCGCAAGATCGAAGCGCTGGTCGATATGCCGATGATGGAGGATGCCGAGGCGCTGTGGACGGTGGAGGCGCTGAGCAAGTTCTTCGCGCCCGCGCTGCAGACCGACGCCAACCTGGGCTGCCTGGCCGTCTGCAAGGCAGTGAGCCTGAGCCTGGAGCGGGGCAACTGCGATGCCTCGTGCGTGCTGTATGCCAATGTCGGCCGGGTGGCCGGACGCCGCTTCGGCGACTATCAGGCGGGCTACCGCTTCGGCAAGGTCGGCTGCGAACTGGTCGACCGGCACGGGCTCAAGCGCTTCGAGGCCAAGACCTATCTGTGCTTCTCGATCTTTGTCGTGCGCTGGATGCGGCCCGTGCGCACCTGCCGCGAACTGCTGCGCCGCGCCTTCGCGGCGGCCGACCGTGTCGGCGACCTGCCGTATGCGGCCTACGCCGGGAACAGCCTCGTCTCGGACCAGCTGTTCGCCGGCGAGCCGCTGGCCGACGTGCAGGTGGAGGCCGAGCGCGGCCTGGCCTATGCCGAGAAAATGCGCTTCGGCCTGGTCATCACGTTCATGACGACACAGCTGGCGCTGGTGCGCATGCTGCGCGGCCTGTCGCCCCGGTTCGGCTGCCTGGACGACCGGCACTTCGACGAACAGCGCACCGAGGCGCATCTGGCCGCCAATCCCGACCTCGCGCTGGCCGCGTGCTGGTACTGGACCAGGAAGCTGCAGTCCTGCTATCTCGCCGGCGATCACGTGTCTGCGATCCGCGCGGCGGCGAGGGCGCAGACCTATCTGTGGACCTCGGCGTCCTTCTTCGAGGAAGCCGAATATCACTTCTACGCGGCGCTCTCGCATGCGGCGTGCTGCGATGCGGCCGACGCGGGCCAGTGGCCGCCGCACCTCGCCGCCATGGCGGAACATCACCGGCAGCTGCGCGTCTGGGCGGACAACTGCTCCGCCAACTTCGGCGACCGCGCCGCGCTGGTGGGGGCCGAGATCGCACGGCTCGAAGGCCGCCTGCTCGATGCCGGGGAACTGTACGAGCAGGCCATCGAACTGGCGCAGGACAGCGCCTTCGTCCACACGGAGGCGCTGGCCAACGAGCTTGCGTCGCTCTTCTACGCGGGGCGCGGCATGCGCAAGATCGCGCGCGTCTATCTGCAGGATGCGCGCTACGGCTATCTGCGCTGGGGCGCCAACGGCAAGGCGCGGCAGCTGGAGGAGCGCTACCCGCATCTGCGCACGGTGGACCCCATGCCCGGCCCGACCAGCACGATCGCGACGCCGGTCGAGCAACTGGACCTGGGCACCGTGCTGAAGGTCTCGCAGGCCGCGTCCGGCGAACTGGTGCTCGACAAGCTGATCGAGATGGTGATGCGTACCGCGCTGGAGCAGGCCGGGGCCGAACGCGGCCTGCTGATCCTGTCCGACGGCGGCGAGCCGCGCATCGCCGCCGAGGCGACAACGGGGGCGGAGCCGGCGCAGCTGCGGTTGCGCGACGATCCCGTCTCCGGCGCCATGCTGCCGGAGAGCGTGCTCTACCACGTGCTGCGCACCCGCGACACGGTGTTCCTGGACGACGCCGCAGCCGAGCCCGCGTCGGCCACCGATCCCTATGTGGTCGAGCACCGCGCGCGCTCGGTGCTGTGCCTGCCGCTGCTGCACCAGGCCAAGCTCACGGGCGCGCTCTATCTCGAGAACAACCTGGCCCCGCGCGTCTTCAGCCCCAACCGCATCGCCGTGCTCAAGCTGGTCGCGGCGCAGGCCGCCGGCTCGCTGGAAAACGCGCGCCTGTACCGCGATCTGGCGGAACGCGAGGGCAAGATCCGGCGCCTGGTGGATGCCAACATCATCGGCATCATCGTCTGGAACGCCGGCGGCGATATCGTCGAGGCCAACGACGCGTTCCTGCGCATGGTCGGGTACGAGCGGGAGGATCTCGTCTCGGGGCGCGTGCGCTGGACCGACCTGACGCCGCCGCAGCTGCTGCAGGAAAGCGAGCAGGCCCTGCTCGAGGCCGTGCGCACGGGCCACGCCCGGCCCTTCGAGAAGGAGTACATCAGGAAGGACGGCAGCCGGGTGCCCGTCATCGTGGGCCTGGCCACGTTCGAGGGCAGCGGAATGGAGGGCGTGGCGTTCGTGCTCGATCTGACCGAGCGCAAGCAGGCGGAGCAGAAGGTACGCGAGGGCGAGCAGCGCTATCGGCAGGTCCATGCGGAACTCGCGCATGCCAACCGCGTCGCCACCATGGGCCAGCTGACCGCCTCCATTGCCCACGAGGTGAACCAGCCCATCGCCGCGACGGTGACCAACGCGCAGGCGGCGCTGCGCTGGCTCCGGGCGCAGCCGCCCGAGCTGGAGGAGGTCAGCGAGATCCTTGCGCGCATCGTCAAGGACGCCAATCGCGCGGGCGACGTGCTGGGCCGGATTCGCGGCCTCATCCGCAAGGAACCACCGCAGAAGGCGGCGGTGGACCTGAATGAGGCGATCCGGGACGTGGTGGAACTGACCCGTGGCGAGGCCGCCAGGTGCGGCGCCGCCGTGCAGACGAGGCTGACACCCGGCCTGCCTTGCATCGAGGGCGACCGGGTCGAACTGCAGCAGGTGCTGCTGAACCTCATCGTCAATGCGCTGGAGGCCATGGGCGGTCTCGATGGAGGTCCGCGCGAGGTGTGCATCAGCACCGCGCGGGAAGAGGGCGATTGCGTGCTGGTCGCCGTGCGCGACACGGGGCCGGGCTTCGCGCCCGAGATATCGGCGCGCGCCTTCGCGCCGTTCTGCACCACCAAGTCGACGGGCCTGGGCATGGGGCTGTCGATCTGCCAGTCGATCATCGACGCCCATGGCGGGCGGCTGTGGGCCAGCGCCGCCGAGCCGTGCGGCGCGATCGTGCAGTTCACCGTGCCTGCTCATCCCGCGCGGTGTTCGTAAGCAAAGTCGGCAGGGGTGCGCCTATACGCGGGTATGACCCGGCGAACTCTATGTAGGGGCGGCGCGAACCGTCCGTAGCATGGTCTCGCGGCGCCCGCGTACCTACCCTTCAGTCATGGCCGCTTCGGTCTCGCAGTAAATCCATCGCCAAGCAGTGAACGCCGTTCCGGGGGAAATGCCTCCCCGGAGGGGCCCGTCTTGCCGCCGTCCGGCGCACGGCGTTCCTGCGTCCATGGATTCGTACATGACATTCAAGCTCGGTGGCACGCCATGGAAACCCTGACTCTCGATAGCCTCGCGGACTCGCCACAGTGGGCGCGCCTGGAACGCATGATCCAGATCGGCGCCCACATCGTCACCGGCCGGGACGGCTATATGCATCACGGCATCTATGCCGGTCACGGCCAGGTCATCCACTACGGCGGCTTCGACGCTTCGGCCCGGCGGCGCCCCGTCGAAGTCGTGCCATTGCGCCGTTTCGCGGCCGGCAGGGGCGTCAGCGTGCGGAACGAGCCCGATGCGCGGTATGCGGGCGCGCAAGTGGTGGAACGGGCGAAATCGCGGCTGGGCGAGGACCGGTACCAGTTGCTGACCAACAACTGCGAGCACTTCTGTACCTGGTGCGTCCGCGGCGTGGCGCGCAGCGAGCAGGTTTGCCGGTGCCTGCGCAATCCGTGGGAGGGCATCCGGACGCTGTATGCGCTGGCGCGGGCGCAGGGGGGCGCGATGCGGGAGCGCGCCCGCGTGGAACCCCCACATCATCAAGGCGCGTGCGCCGCGCGCAACGGGCAACGGTCAGTCGCCCCGGTGAATGGCATGCTCGCCTGTCTCGTCGCTCTCTGCCACCTTGGTGTTTCCGCGCTGCTCGGCCATGGCGCACAGTGGATGCCGGCGTGCCGCGCGGGCATTCTCGCCGTCACCTGCATGCTGGCCGGCTGCGCCAGCATGAAGGGACTCGAGACGCAGGCGGTCATGGACGATGCCAACCAGCTCGGCGCCAGCGCCTCGCTCGCAGCCACGCCGGTATCGCCCGCGGCCTGGCCCCGGCAGGCATGGTGGGAGGATTTCGGCGACCCGCAACTGAGCGGGCTGGTGCGCACCGCTCTGGCCGGGCAGCCCACGCTGCGCGCTGCCGCGGCGCGGGTGCGCCAGGCGGACGCGCTGGCGGGCGGCGCGGAAGCGTCGCTGTACCCGCAGGCCAACCTGCTGGCGCGCACCACGCGCCAGCGCTACAGCGAGAACGGCCCCGTATCGCGGCCGCTGGCGGGCAGCTGGAAATGGTCCAGCGACGTGATGCTCGGCCTGGGCTACGAGCTGGACTTCTGGGGCAGAAACCAGGCGACGTTCGACGCCGCGCTGGACCGCGCGCGCGCCGTCGAGGTGGACTACCACGCCGCGGAACTCATGCTGACGACCTCCGTGGTGCGCACCTACCTGAAACTGGACGCCGCGCACGCGCAGCTCGAACTGGCAGAGCAGACCTACCGCCAGCGCCAGAACACGCTGGATCTCACGCGCCGCCGCGTGGAGGCGCAGCTCGATTCGCGGCTCGACATGAAGCAGGCCGAGGCGGCCTTGCCGGCCACGCGCGAGCGCATCGGCGCCATCCGCGAACTGATCGCGCTGACGCGGAACCAGCTCGCCGCGCTCGCCGGCAAGGGGCCGGATGCCGGCGTCGGGATCGGGCGTCCGCGCCTGCGCAGCGGCTATGCGGTCGCGGTGCCCGCTGCGCTGCCCGCCGAACTGATCGGCCGCCGACCCGATGTGGTCGCGCAGCGCTGGCGCGTGGAGGCGAGCCGCCATGACATCAAGGCGGCCAAGGCCCAGTTCTATCCGAACATCAGCATCACGGCCTTCGCCGGCCTGCAAAGCCTGAGCCTGTCCGACCTGCTCGGCGCGGGCAGCCGCACGTTGGGCATCGGCCCGGCGATCACGCTGCCGATCTTCGACGGCGGGCGCCTGCGCGCCAACCTCGGCGCCCGGCAGGCCGAATACGACGGTGCGGTGGAGCAGTACAACGCCACGCTGGTCACCGCGCTGCACGACGTGGTCAACCAGCTCGTGTCGCTGCACTGGCTCGGCGAGCGCGCCGGCGAACAGCGCCAGGCGCTGCAACTGACGCAGCAGGCCTACGACATGGCCGTGGCGCGCTATCGCGAAGGCATCGGCAACTATCTGCGCGTGCTGTCCGCGGAAGGGCAGGTGCTGCAGCAGAGGCAGCTGCTGATCGAGATCGAAACCCAGGAGCGTGTGTTGCATCTCGAACTCGTGCGTGCCCTGGGTGGCGGCTTCGGGGAAGCCGGCACTACCGCTGCCAACGCCACTACCGCTGCCAACGCCACCACCGTCACCAGCGCCACGCCGGACACGGCGCCAGCGCGCCGATAAGGAGACCGTCATGACCCCCACCAGCCAACCGGAATCGCCGGACGATGCATCGATGGAGCAGGCCGTGCGCCGCGCATGGCGCTGGCGCGTGCTGGGGGCGAGCGCGGCCGCAGTCGCCTTTGCCACGGCCGCGGGCTACTGGCTGCACCACGCGCGCCACTGGGTGTCCACCGAAGACGCCTACGTGGAGGGCAACGTGGTGCAGGTGACGCCCCAGGTCGGTGGCGTCGTCACCGCCATCCTCGCCGACAACACCGACCTCGTCGAAACCGGCGAGTTGCTGGTCGAGCTGAACGGCGTCGATGCCAGGCTGGCCCTGGTTGCCGCGCAGGCGCAGCTGGCGCGCACGGTGCGGCAGGTGCGCGGCCAGTTCGCCGTCGCGGGACAGGACCGCGCCAACGTGGAGCTGCGCGCGGCGGAACTGGCCAAGGTCCAGCAGGACATGGCCCGCCGCTCGGCGCTGGCGGCCAGCGGTGCGATTTCCGGCGAGGAGATGGTGCACGCCACGCACGCGGTGCGCAGCGCGAAGGCGGCGCTGGCCATGGCCAATGAACAGCTCAGGCGCAACCAGGCGATGGTCGAGCGCACCTCGGTGGAATCGCATCCCGATGTGCAGGCGGCCGCGGCGGCGGTGCGCAACGCCAGCGTCGCGTTGTCGCGCACGCGCATCCCCGCGCCGGTGGGCGGCGTGGTCACCAAGCGTTCGGTCCAGGTCGGCCAGCGCGTCAATGCCGGCGTGCCCATGATGTCGGTGGTGCCGCTGCACCACCTGTGGGTCACGGCCAACCTGAAGGAATCGCAGCTGCGCGATATCCGCCTGGGGCAGCCGGTGACGCTCACCAGCGACCTGTACGGCAGCCGCGTGCTGTACCACGGCCGCGTCATCGGACAGGACGCCGGCACGGGCAGCGCCTTCGCGCTGCTGCCGGCGCAGAACGCCACTGGGAACTGGATCAAGGTGGTGCAGCGCGTGCCGGTGCGCATCGCCCTGGATCCGGCGCAGGTCGCCGCCCATCCGCTGCAGATCGGACTGTCGATGAAGGTCACCGTCGACACGCGCGAGCGCAACGGCAAGCGGCTGGTGGCGGTGGATGCCGCTGGCCAGCACTACCGCACCACGGTATTCGCCGACGAGCTTGCGCGCGTCGACGACATGGTTCGTCGCATCGTCGAAGCCAACCTGTGAGCGCCGGGGCCATGGACGCAAGAACCAGCGCCTCCGCATCGCCGCGCGTGCTGCTGCTGGCCATCGGCGCGCTGACGACGCTCGACTTCCTGCAGAACGGCATGGTCGCCTTCGCCGCGTTGCCGATCATGGGCGAGATCGGCGCCAGCCCCGAGGAATACAGCACCGTGGCGGCGGCCTACGCCAGCGTGGCGGTCGTGATGATCGCGCTGCAACGCTGGATGGTCGAGCGCATCGGCTGGCGCAACTATGTCCGCCTCGCACTGACCGCGGCCGCGGGCGGCGCGGTCGTGTGCGCGCATGCCGAGAACCATGCGGCGTTTCTCGTCGGCCGCATGGTCATGGCGCTGGGCTGCGCGGGGATGGTGACCTCGTCGCGTCTGGCGGTGAACCTGATTCCGCCCGGCCCCGCGCGCTTTCGCGGCATCGTCGCGCTCGCCACCGGCGTGTGCGGCGGCATGGCGCTCGCGCCATGGCTCGCCTCGATCATCGTCACGGCCGACCGCTGGCCGCTGATCTTCTGGGTAGTGGCCGCGCTCGCGCTGGCGATGCTGCCGGCCTGCGAGGCGTTGCCCGCCGTCCGGGTCGAGCCTGCCCGGCGCTCCGCGGCCCATCCACTGCGGCTTGCCGCACTGGCGACGGGCAGCTTCCTGCTGCTGTACGTGCTGCAGCGCTCGTGCTACGACTTCTACTCGAACCGGCTGTGGCTCGTGGCGGGTGCCGTGGTCGGCGCGGCGGGCCTCCTGGCATTCGTCTGGCTGGAGGCGGGAAGCGCGCGGCCGCTGCTGCGGCTGCGCAGCATGGTCGAGCGGCGCTATCTGAGCGGGCTGGCGCTGTTCACCTTCTGCTATATCACGCTGGGCGCCAACGGCTACCTGCTCCCCGTCATGCTGCAACGCTCGCTTGGCCATTCGTGGGCCGCCACCGGCCATCTCTATGCGCTCGGGCTTGCGGCCGGCGTGGTCACGTGGCTGACGATGTCGCGGCTGCTGCCGCGCTGGCCCAGCCCGCGCAAATACTTCGTCGGCGGCTTCCTCGCGCTGGCGGCGTCCGCCTGGCTGATCAGCCGGCTGCCGCCCGCGCCCGACCCGTGGTTTCATGTGCTGCCGCCGCTGGCGCTATACGGCGTCTTCATCATGACGCTGATTCCCGTCACGGCGATGCAGACCTTCCAAGGCATGGCGCACGACGAATCGGTGTTCTCGAACGCGCAGCAGACCAAGAACATGCTGGGCCAACTGGGCATGGCGCTCGGCGTGACCATCGCCACGGTCGGGCAGCAGTGGCTGACCACCGCGCACTACGGGCTGTTGCACGGCGCGGTGCGCGCCGGCAGCCCGAACTTCCAGGAGGCTCACGCGCGCTACACCGCCGTGTTCTCCGCGTCGGTCGATCCGGCCCGCGCCGCGGAACTGGCCACCGCGCAGATCGCGCAGGTGCTGGCGCAGCAGGCGGCGTTGCTGGCGAACCTGGAGCACTTCCGGGCGCTGGCCGCGGTCGCCGTGGTGGCGATCGGGGTCAGCCTGTACCAGCGGACGATGCGGTAAGCCCGGGTCTGGTCATCCTGCGGTCGGGCGGCGTGCGGCTCGCGGCCGCCGGGGCTCTGCGGCCGCGCTGAAATGCGGCCCCGGCCCATCGCCCGCGAGCGCATCCTGCGGATTGCGCAGCGGACAGGCCTTCAACGACAGGCATCCGCACCCGATGCAGCCATCGAGCTGGTCGCGCAGCCGTGTCAGCGTCTCGATACGCTCGTCCAGGTCGGCTCTCCATGCCGCCGACAATCGGCGCCAGTCGGCGACCGTGGGCGCGCGGCCCTCGGGCAACTGCGACAGGGCGTCGGCAATCAAGGCCAGCGGCAGTCCCATGCGCTGTGCGACGCGGATGACCGCGAGCCGGCGCAGCACCGCGCGCGGATAGCGCCGCTGGTTGCCCTCGCTGCGCGCGCTGTGGATCAGACCCTTGGTTTCGTAGAAATGCAGGGCGGACACGGCGAGGCCGCTGCGCTGCGCGACTTCGCCGACCGTCAGCATCGGTTGGGCGCGAGCGGTGGAGGGTTTGGATGCGGTGGGCTTGGCGGAGGGCATGGGTCGACAGGGGCGGGGTGGCTGGCCGCCATCGTACCAGCGTCGGCGGCAGGGTGATGCTTGACCTTAACCACGCTTGAGGTTTGATACTGCGGCTCCCTTATCGCGGAGAGTGCCAATGCAGCCATCGCAGCAATCCCTTCCCTCGCAGCCAACTCGATCGCATCATGCGTCCGCCAGTGCCAACGTCCTGCGCTTCATCAATCCGCCTGCGCTCTATGACCCGGTGCCGAACGGCTATTCGCACGTGGCCGTAGTCACCACGCCGGGCCGTATCGTGTACGCGGCGGGGCAGGGCGGAGAGAACATGCACGGCTATCTGCCCGCCGATTTCGCGGAGCAGGTCCGGCAGGCCATGTGGAACATGCGGATCGCCCTGCGCGCCGGGGGCGCCGACGTGCCGGACGTGGCCAAGCTGACCGTGCTGGTCGTCGACCATTCGATGGAGAAGCTGGAGATATTCGGCGCGGCGCTGCGCGAGATGTGGGGCGACTGGGAGCCGCCCGCCTGCACGCTGATCCCGGTGCCGCGGCTGGCGCTCGACGGCATGCTGTTCGAGATCGAGGCGACCGCGGTGCTGCCGCTCTGAACCGCGCGGATCGAGCGCGGCGGTCTCGGCGGCAGGATCAGGAAGCGGTGTTGCCCCTGGCAGCGGCGGACCGGCAACTGGCCCACAGCAGGATGCCGCTGATGGCCCAGCCGCAGAAGAACAGCGCATCGCCCAGGTTGTTCAGCACCGCCGGCATGTTCGGGCCGCCGCGGAAGAGATGGACCAGCATGTCTTCGGGCAGGCGCGCGGCGATCCACAGGAAGATGGCCGGGCCGCTGCAATAGACGCCAGCCTGCCACCAGTGGCTCGCGGCCCAGCGGTGCCGCTCCTTGGGGGCTTGGCCCGGTACGGCGGATTCCGCGTCCGCGCGCGTGGCGGACCGGCCTGCATTCACAAAACCATCGTTGGCGATCATCGCGCGCCCTCCCTGTTATGGGCGCAGTATTGCAAGCGCAGACTTGGCTCACCATCGGGCGTCGTCTGACACGGCCCACGGCTCCCGACCCGGAGGCGGGGCCGACACCCACTTCGCCAGCAAGGTTGCTGGTGCGCCGGCGGCCGGAAGGTGCCAAAGTGTAGGGCTCGGCACGCATGCATCACATTGGGGTAGTCGTATGAACAGGGCAATTCTTCTCGAAAACATCAGCAACACGGCGGTCAGCCGCCTGGACGAGGCGGGCGTGGCCGTGGAGCGCCGCAGCGGGGCGCTGACCGGCGACGCCCTGCGCGAGGCGCTGGCCAGCCACGATCTGATCGGCATTCGCTCGGCCACGCACCTGCACGCCGAGGACATTCAGGCGGCCAAGGTGCTCGGCATCGGCTGCTTCTGCATCGGTACCTCGCAGGTCGACCTGCCCGCGGCCACCGCCGCCGGCATTCCGGTATTCAACGCGCCGTTCTCCAATACCCGCTCGGTGGCCGAACTGGTGGTCAGCGAGGCGGTGCTGCTGATGCGCCGGATTCCCGAGAAGAACGCGCTGGCGCACGCCGGCCAGTGGGCCAAGGGCGCGGCGGGCTCGTTCGAGGCGCGCGGCAAGACCATCGCGATCATTGGCTACGGCAATATCGGCAAGCAGGTGGGCGTGCTGGCGGAAGCCATGGGCATGCGTGTGGTGTATTACGACGTGCAGGCCAAGTTGTCGCTGGGCACGGCCCAGGTGGCCGGGTCGCTGGTCGAGGCCGTGGCGGATGCCGATGTGGTGACGCTGCACGTTCCCGCCACGCCCCGCACGCGCAACATGATCGACGCCAAGGCGCTGGCCGCCTTCAAGCGCGGCGCGATGCTGATCAATGCCTCGCGCGGCACGGTGGTCGATATCGCCGCGCTGGCGGCGGCGCTGCGCGAGGGGCGGCTCGGCGGCGCGGCCATCGACGTGTTCCCCGAGGAGCCCAAGCGCAATACCGATCCCTTCGTCAGCGAGCTGCAGAACCTGCCCAACGTCCTGCTCACGCCGCATGTTGGCGGCAGCACCGAGGAGGCGCAGGAAAGCATCGGCGCGGAGGTGGCGGCCAAGCTGATCAGCTTCCTGACCACCGGCAATACGCTGGGCGCGGTCAACTTTCCCGAGGTCGATCCCGGTCCGCTGCATTGCCCGGCGCGCCTGCTGAACGTGCACAACAACACGCCGGGCGTGCTGGCGACGCTGAACACGATTCTCGCCAAGGGCGGCGTCAATATCGCCGGCCAGCATCTGCAGACGCACGGCGAGACCGGCTATGTGGTGACCGATGTGGACAAGGTGCCGTCGGACGACATCATGCGCCAGCTGGCAAGCGAACCCGGCCTGATCCGTTCGCGGCTGCTGACGCGGCAGTCGTAAGGCCGCCGGCGGTGCCGGCGGCCGGTCTTCAGGCCGCCGCCGCCGTGTCCGTGACCGGCGCTTCCCGGCGCAGATAGCGGGGCAGGAAGCGCCGCACGCCGCCATCGGGAAAGCGCACGTCCACCCGCTCGCGCGTCACCGCCACCACGGTGCCCACGCCATGGCGGCGAGCGCGCACCGTGTCGCCCTCGGTAAAGGCGGGCGCCTGCCGCTGGCTTTGGCCAGTGGTGTCGGGCTCCGGCGGCGGTGCCGGCATCGCCGCCGCCTCGGCGGCGCGCACGCAGCTGTCGCAGGTGCCACAGCGTTCCGGGCCGCCGGGTTCGCCGTAGTACTCCAGCAGCATCGACCAGCGGCAGCGCCCGCTGCGCGCGTAGCGCAGCATCGCCTCCAGCGTGGCGCGGTCCTTCTGGCCGCGCTCCTCGTACTGGCCGGCAATCGTGGCGACCGCCTCGGAAGGGCTATGGCCGTCGCGCAGGGCGTAGTGGCCGGTCTTGGCGCGCTCCGCAATCCCGGCGTCGCACAGCATCTTGAGGGCGACCTGCAGCTTGCGCGCGCCCACCCTTGGCAGGTGTTCCCGCAAGGCGTCCATCGACAGGGTCTCGCCCGTCCTCGACTTGCGCAAGGCGCCGACGATCTGCTCCAGCGTGGCCGCCGACGGATAGCGGTTCGCCAGGAAGAACTGCTGGACGTTCTTGTCCTTCTCGTCGTGCAGCAGCGTGCAATGCGCCGGCTCTCCGTCGCGTCCCGCGCGGCCCGTTTCCTGGTAGTAGGCGTCCAGGCTGCCGGGAAGCTGGGCATGGACGATAAAGCGGACATCGCCCTTGTCGATGCCCATGCCGAACGCATTGGTGGCCACCATCACGCGGCACTCACCCGACATGAACGCCGACTGGCTCTCGCGCCGCTGCGCCGCGGTGCGCTTGCCGTGATAGAGCGCCACGTTCTCGCCGGCCTCGCGCAGCGCCGCGTGCAGGCGCTCGGCCTCGCGCACCGTGGCGGTGTAGACGATGCCGGGACCGCTCTCGGCCGCCACCAGCGTGCGCACGTTGTCGAGCCGTTCGGCGTCCCCGGACACATGCCTGACGGCGTAGATCAGGTTCGGCCGGTACAGCGCGGCCTTGATCACGCAGAGCGATTCGAGCTGGAGCTGCGCGGCGATATCGTGGATCAGCGTGTCGGTGGCCGTGGCGGTCAGCGCCAGCACGGGAGGGCGGCCCAGCGCGCGGATGACCTCGGGAATGCCGAGATAGGCCGGCCGGAAGTCATGGCCCCATTGCGAGATGCAGTGCGCCTCGTCCACGACCAGCAGCGCGACGCGGTTGCGCTGGATCGAGGCGAGCACTTCCGGATCCTGCAACTGCTCCGGCGTCGTCAGCATGATGCGCTCGTCGCGGCGCGCGAGGCTGTCCAGCGCCTCGTCGGCCGCGGCGTCGCCCACCGCGCTGTTGACCACCGCGGCCTCCATGTCCAGTTCGTCCAGCTTCTCCGCCTGATCCTGCATCAGCGCGATCAGCGGAGAGATGACCACGGTCAGTCCCTCCAGAAACAGGGATGGCACCTGGTAGCACAGGGATTTGCCGCTGCCGGTCGGCATCACGGCCAGCGTGTCGTGGCCGCGCAGGACGCTTTCGATCACGTCCGCCTGTCCCGGCCGCAGTTCGGCGATATCGAAGCGCTCGCGGAGCGTTTTCGTGATGGCGTTAGGTAGCGTCAAAGGTTCGCCGGCTCCGTGGAAGTTTGGCAAGGCTTGGGGGAGCCTTGCCTAATGAGCGCGCGGGTGGCGCTAAGCGCTGGCGGAGTCCTCGTCGCCTTCGCCGCCGTTCTTCTCGTTGGCCAGCACGACGGGCCCGGACAGCTTGCCCTCCTGCTGCTCGTTCGTGCTTTCCTTCTTCTCCACCTTGACGGTGTCCTGCGGCGCGGCCTTGGGATCCTGCTCGCGTTCTGCGGCGGCCTGCACCGGGTCTTGCTGGTTCTGGTTCGGTTGCGTCATGGCGTGCTCCTTGTTGCCCGATGGTCGCGCGGCGTAGAAGATGCCGGCGGCCATGGTTTGAGCCAATTCTGCAAGATCCTTGCCATGCGCGAGGTCCGCTGCACGGCGGCCCTTGGAGCGCGATTCGCCTCGCGGCGGCCCCATTTTTCCCCTGCCGGTGGCTGGCGGGACGGCGCCTGCCAGACGCGTCCGTCCGTAAGTCCTACCAACCAAAGGAAAAATTGTCCGCCATGCGGCCGGCGCGCCAGCTACAGCACCGCCACCGCTTCCACCTCCACCTTGAACCCGAAATGCAGTGGCCCAGTCGGCACGATGGCCCGCGCAGGGCGCGCATCGCCCGCCCAGGCGGCATAGATGCCGTTGAAGGACGGCCAGTTGGCGATGTCGTCCAGATACACGCGCACCTGCACCAGCCTGTCGACATCGCTGCCCGCCGCGACCAGCGCGTGCCGCACATTGGCGAGCACCTGTTCGGTCTGCTGCTCGAAGGTAGCGTCGATCATCTTGGCGCCTTCGTGCGTGATCGGCAGCTGGCCGGACACGTAGACGAAGCCATTGGCCACCACCGCGTGGCTGTAGTGTCCGCCCGGCGTGGCGAGGGTGTCGGGAGAGACGGCGCGCGGCGCGCCTTGGGTCGTGTCACCAGCCATGGAAGCGGCTCCAGGTTGCCAGCGTGCCGTCCGCATTCAGCGCGTGATATTCGGGAAACTGCGCGCCGGTGGCACAGGCGTGGTTGGGAAGGATCCGCAGGCGCGTGCCCACGGGGAAACGTTCGGCGATGGCTTCGTCGTGACTGCCCTCGCGCGACAGGATGCCATGTTCCTGGTTGGCGCCGCTGAGCACATAGCCCGGCAGCACGCGGCCGTCGAGGTCGCAAACCTGGCCATAGCCGAAGTCCTGTTTCTGCTTCTGCGTGCCGCGGTCGCGGCTCATCGCCATCCAGCCCGCATCGACGATGGCCCAGCCTTTCTCGGCCTGGTGGCCGATCACGGTGGTCAGCACGCTGAGCGCCAGTTCGTCCTCGGTGCAGACGCCGACATTGCGCATCACCAGGTCGAAGAACACATAGACGCCGGCCCGCACCTCGGTCACGCCATCGAGCCGCGCCGCGGAAAGCGCCGTGGGCGTCGAGCCCACGCTGACCACGGGGCAGGGCAGTCCCGCCGCGCGCAATGCCTCGGCCGCCTCGACGCAGGCCGCGCGCTCCTGCTCGGCCATGGCGGCAAGGGCCTCGGGCGTATCGAGGTCGTAGCTGGACCCCGCGTGCGTCATCACGCCGCCCAGCCGGGCGCCGCCGTCGTGCAGCACGCGCCCGACCTCGATCAGCGCGGGCTCGTCCGGGCGGATGCCGGAACGGTGTCCGTCCGAATCGATCTCGATCCACACTTCGAATCGTTCGCCATGCTCCGCGCCGAAGGCGACGATGGCTTGGGCGGACGCGACGCTGTCGGTAATGATCTTCAGGTCGCAGCCCTGGCGCCGCAGCGCCAGCGCCTGCGGCAGCTTGCCGGGCACCATGCCCACCGCGTACAGGATGTCGTCGATGCCTTCCGCATGGAAGCGGGCCGCCTCCTTCAGCGTGGACACCGTCACGCCCCGCGCCCCGGCCGCGATCTGCGCGCGGACCACGGCGGGCGACTTGCTGGTCTTGGCGTGCGGGCGGAAGGCGACGCCGAGCGCGTTCATGCGCGCCTGCATGCGGTCGATATTGCGCTGCATGCGCGCGGTATCGACGATGGCGGCGGGGGTGTCCAGGGTGTCCAGCGTATCGGCGGTGGTGGCAGGGTCGGGCATGGTGGGGAAACTGTGGGAACGAATGGCGATGGCCGAAGTATAGGGAAGCCAGCCACATCCATGGTTAAATGCGGCCGTATAAATCATTAAGTTTTGGTTAACGATGCGCATCCAGATCGACGACCTCCGCCTGCTCGACCGGCTCGCCCAGGCGCCGTCGCTCAGCGCGGCCGCGCGCTCGCTCAACGTCACGCCGCCGGCCCTGTCCGCGCGCCTGCAAAAGCTGGAGGCGGCGCTCGGCGTGGCGCTGGCCACGCGCAGTGCGCGCAGGCTGAGCCTGACCGCCGAGGGCGAGCGCTTCGCGCAGGAGGCCGCCGCCATCCTGGCGCGCATCGAGGCGCTGCCCGAAGCATTCCAGCCGGGCGAGGCCGGACTGACCGGCGTGGTCCGCGTGGCTGCGCCGTTCGGCTACGGGCGCCGCCATATCGCGCCGCGGCTCGCGCGCTTCGCCAAGCGCCATCCGGGTTTGCAGATCGAATTGAACTTGCTCGAGACCCCGTGGCCAGACCGCCACGATTCCGACCTGGTGGTGCACGTGGGCAAGGTGCGCGATTCATCCTGGGTCGCCCATACGCTCGCGCCCAACGAGCGCTGGCTATGCGCGAGCAAGGCATATCTGAAGGCGCGCGGCACGCCCCGCGAGCCGCGCGACCTGCTCGATCACGCCTGCATCTGCATCCGCGAGAACGATGACGACGCCACGCTCTGGCACTTCCGACGTGCGCCGGTGGAAGGCGACCAGCGCGCCGCCGCGCGCGATGCGGTGCGCGTGGCGCCGGCCTTCACCACCAACGACGGCAGCGTGGCGAGGATGTGGGCCGAGCAGGGGCTCGGCCTCGTGCTGCGATCCGAGTGGGACGTCAAGGAAGCGGTCCGCGCCGGCGCGCTGGTGCGCGTGCTGCCCGGCTGGCAGTTCGACAGCGCGCCCGTCAGCGTGCTGGTGCCGACCAGAAAGGGCCGGAGTCCGCGGGTCCAGGCGCTGCTGGCGTTTCTGCAGGACAGCGACGGGGCTGCGGACTGATGGTCAGTCCGCGACCTTGTCGCTCGGGAACTTGAACGAATCCCGCAGCAGATAGCTCATCGGGATATCGAGATTGACACCGCGCGGCGGGATCGGCGACTGGAACCACTTGCGGTACAGCTTCTGCGTGTCCTGGTCGTAGATCGCATTGATCAGCGTCTGGTCCACCAGCTTCTTGAACTCGGCATCGTGCTTAGGCAGCATGATCGCGTACGGCTCGATCGTCAGCAGGTCGCCGGTGATCGCATAGTCAGCCGGCTTGCCGGCGTTGGCGCGCAGGCCGTAGAGCAGCACGTCGTCCATCACGAAGGCATCGGCCTTGCCTTGCTCGACCATGCGGAAGGCCTCGGCATGGTCCTTCGCCTCGACGATCTTCAGCTGCATGGCGTTGCCCTCGTTCAGCGTGCGCAACACTGTCAGCGGGGTGGTGCCGGTGGTCGAGACCGCCGTCTTGCCCTTCAGGTCCGACCATTTGTGGATGTTCGACGCGGTCTTCACCAGCATGCGGCTGCCCGCGATGTAGTGCGGAATGGTGAAGGCCACCTGTTCGCGCCGCTCGCGGTTGTTGGTGGTCGAACCGCATTCGAGGTCGGCCTTGCCATCGACGATGGCCGGAATCCGGTTCGCCGGGGTCACCGGCACCCATTCGACTTTCAGGTTGGGCTGCTTCAGCGCGGCCCGCACCGCATCGGCAACGCGCAGGCAGAGATCCACGGCATAGCCGACCGGCTTGCCGTCGGCCACGAAGGAGAAGGGCACCGAACTCTCGCGATGGGCAATGCGGATGGCACCGGCTTCCTTGATCCGTTGCAGCACCGGCGACGCGGCGTGCGCCGGCGCTGGCGCGGCCGCGATAAGGCCGATGCAGGCGAGGAGAGCGACGACAGCATGCAGGCCAGCCGGCAGGCGGCGGCGCGAACCCGAATCGAACATGGACCATCCCCGTGCAAGAAGTGGAAAGGCGAGGAGCGCCCGCGCGGGGCGCATCCCGTGTTTTTTCGCTGTTGTATTTCGCTGTTGTACGGTGCTGCCGGGTTGACCGACCCGCGGGCATTGTTCCATGGCAGCACCGCGCGCGACAACCCGCCCGGGCGTGGGGCAGGGCCGGCGCGCAACACCGCGTGCCGGCCCGTCCCGGTGGGTTCGGTCAAGGCCGCTACGCCTGTTCGGCGGATTATTCAGCGGCGCGTTCGGCGGCCTGTCCGGCCTGCCCGGCGGGCGCCGTGCCGGTGCGAAACACCAGCGCCACGCCGGCCAGGATCGCCGCCATGCCCGCCAGCGTCAGCTCACCCAGGCGATTGTCCAGCACCAGATAGTCCAGCACCGCCGTGCCCGCGGGCACCAGGTAGAACAGGCTCGTGACATTGACCAGATTGCCGGTTTGCAGCATCCGGTACAGCAGCAGCGTCGCGCCGACCGAGATCACCAGCGCCATCCAGACCAGCGGCACGAGCAGACCGCCGGTCCATTCCACATGCACGGGCTGGAAGGGCAGCAGCAGCAGGCACATCGCCAGCGCGATGCCGTATTGCAGCGGCAGCAGATCCATCGGCGCCTGTTGCAGGCCCTTTTGCAGGATGGCGCCGACGGTCACGCTGGCCAGCGCCGCGAACGCGAACAGCATGCCCAACACCGGCATGCCCGCCAGCCCGATGCCGTGGTAGACCACCAGCACCAGCCCCGTCATCGCCAGCGCCAGGCCGCCGAGCCGGGCCAGCGAAAACCGCCGCTCCACCAGCAGCAGCGTCAGGATGGGCTGGGCGCCCAGCACCGTGGCCAGCACCCCGGGCGTCACCCCATGGTCCAGCGCCAGCAGATAGGTAATCGCATAGACGCCGCTAAGCAGCACACCCACGGCCGCGACGCGCCAGCGCGTGCCCGGCGCCGGCAGCCAACGCCGCCGATAGCGGGCAATGAGCAGCAGCACCGCCATGGCGAGCGCAAAACGCAAGGTCAGAAAGGCAAAGGCAGAGGCATATTCCAGCCCCCATTTGGCGAAGATCGCGCCACTGCTCCACAGCAGCACGAAGAGCGAGGTCGAGCCGTGCGCGATCCACACGGAACGGTTGAATAGCATGAGAAGCACCTGTCAAGGAGAAACGGGCTCCAGCAGGCACGCCGGCACAGGGCACGGGCGGCCGAAAGCTGCGATCGAAGATCGCCGGACTAGCTGGAGACGCGAAGGAAGCGGACCGTCAGCCGAAGACGGCCGGCGGCGGGGCTACAGCAGCGACCACGACGGTCGGCGGAGCAGCCGGGGGAGAGACAGGTGGGCTAAGCAGAGAGACCGGCACGCGCGGCACCGTGCCGACCCGGGAGGTCGGACGGAACGAACTGGCGGCGCGCGCGGAATGGGTCATGATCGATGGCGGTTGAGTCGGCTGCGAGGCAGCGGACGAGTTCGCAGGCTACACCGAGATTTCAGACACCGCAAGAGCGGCGAACCGCTGTGCCGCGTCCCGTACAATGCCCGGCCAACACAGATGACTACGCAGATGCACCCGGAGAACCCGATGGAATCCCGCCTGACCGAACTGGAAATCAAGCTAGCGTTCCAGGAAGACCTGCTCGAAACACTCAACACCACGGTCGCGCGGCAGCAGCAACAGATTGATTTGCTGCAGGAGCAAATGCAGGTGCTGTATCAGCAGATGCGTGCCGGCAGCGCGGGTGGGGCGGAGGGCGATCCGCTGCAGGAGCTGCCACCGCATTACTGAGCCGCGCGCGCGGACCCCGAGGGAACGCCCCTCCGTCGCCACCGGTCCCATCAGGAGCAACGCGGCGCCATTGGCCGCGAGAACCAGGGAAAGGACAAGCATGCCCATTAGCTGGCACACACCCCGCCAAATCGTCGCCGCCACTGCGCTGGCGGTCACCGCCGCCAGCGCCATTGCCGGCTACAACATCTGGACCGGCGAATACACCTTCACCACCAAGGAACTGCAGACGGTTGTCGAGCAGCGGTTTCCGACCAAGCTGCGTTATGCGCAAGTGCTCGACGTCCAGCTATCGAATCCGCATCTGGTGATGGACGAGGCGAACAATCGGATTACTACGCAGGTGGATGCGGTGGTCACCAACACGCTGCTGCCGGCGCCGCCGATCAGCGGGACGTTGGCGGTCAATAGTGGGATTCGGTATGACCCTGTCAAGCGTGCTGTGTTGCTGGACAACCCAAGCGTTGAGCGGATGGATGTCAGCGGCGTGCCTTCGCAATATGGGCAGCAGATGAGTGCGATTGGGACGTTAGTGGCACAGCAGGTGTTGAAAGATTACCCGCTGCATACCTTCAAGCCGGAAGAGCTGCGCGTGGGTGGGAAGGAAATGGTGCCGGGGCAGATTACCGTTGTGGCGGACGGAATCAAGGTGAAGGTGGATACGAAGTGAGGTCGAGACACTGGTGAGGTGACTTATCGCTCAGGGGAGGGGCGCGCCCGTCGGAGACCGTTATCTCACTATTGTTGCATGTCAGACTGCGCAGATGCTCTCTATCTTGAGGCAAGGAGATCGAGGCATGCGCTACTGACACCAAGCCTCAATCCATGAGGTAATGAGCGCAATCGGGACTACCACGGCTACTTTTTCAGTTGAATGCCATTCAACAAACATACCGACCAAGCTACCGGCTCCGGAATCGATTTCGGCGGCATGTCTGATTACCGGGCCGCCGCTAAGTCCCTCAAATTTGCCAAGTTGAAACGTCGGTTTAAATTCATCATCAAAAAGGCGATCGGGATCGATTTCGAAACACATCATCGGAATTGGTAAGCCCGCCAATTTGGATCTTTTGGGTAATTGCCGTGGGGCGCCTAGCGAAACGCGGAAGAGATTCGGCCCAAAGCCTTTTGAGCGACTAATTTTGTTTTTGGATTTTGGGAAGCCATAGACTTGGTAGATATCCCCATTGTTCCCAACACCAGTGCGGGGAACACGGTAGTCTGCCTTGACACAGTTGCAACGTCCGAATAACGAAGCTAAATCGTTCAGGGAACACTCAACTACGGCAAGATCAAGCTCGCGAACGACACTGACCTGTGCGTCTCTTAAGGAAATCAGGCTCTTTTCTTTGCTATTTAGAACATAGATCGGAAAGCCGGACAATTTCGCGACTACATGCCCCGCGGTGATTAAATAGACCTTCCCATTGTGATATAGCGGGAAGGCGCTCCCAATGGCATGCCATTTTTTGTCCCTGTCTTGATCTATACTGACGAGCAGGAGCGTATCCGGCTCGCTACCAAACGGCAGAACTCCATAGTGCAGTTGCATGGGAAGAATAAGTATAGGTTGCATATGTGTCAATAAACTCGACACATATGCATAACGCAATGCCAGAAGAGCCTTGGCGAAACGCTGCTCAGCACTGTCGAGTCCATAACTGGTAGTGTAACAAGGGCGATCGAATCTCCGGTTAAAGCCTTGGCGTGGGTGGATGCCGATGGGATGGCCGACCCCACCACGGCGCCATTGGCGCTGGACTGTTCCATCGCTGCGCCCGATTCATCGGATGGACCGGTGCCTGCTTCCCGCTCGAATGGAGCGGAAGATGGCCCCCAGATTCGCATCTCCAAAGATCTCGCCACACTTCTGCAGGACGCCGCGCAATACCGCTCGCCGCAACGCTGGGCCTCGTTGTACCGCGTCCTCTGGCGCTGGGCCCACGACGATCGTGCCGTGGCTTCCGCCGCCGATGAAGACGGCGCACGGCTCCACGCCATGGCGAAATCCGTGCGGCGCGCCAGGCACGACATGATCCTACGCGCGGTTTCAACGGCGAAGCCCGCCCGGCCTGCTCGAGTACATCGCCTAGTACGAGCCCGATCGCGACGTGCTGCTCTATGCGGCCGAACATTTCGCGCGACGCATGGGGACATCGACGTGGTCCATCGGAACCCCCAATGGCGCGGCCCTGTGGGACGGTCAAACGCTGCGCTTCTCGAACGCCCCCGAGGACGCCGCGGTGCTGAGAGCGAACGACGCCACTGACGGCGTGGAGCCGCTATGGCTCGCGTACGACCGGAACATCTTCAACCCCGCACGGCTGAACGAATCAGCGCTTCGGCAGCATATGCCAGGGCGCTTCTGGAAAGGACTGCCCGAAGGGACGTTGATACCCGGCATGATCGCCAACGCAAGACACGGCGCCCGCCGGGCAACACAAGCCGGCGCGATCGGCGACATGCCGGGCCGGCAGGTGCCAGTGCCCGCCGAACGCGCACTGCCGCAACGGGCGCCGCCTTCCTCACTGGACCAGTGCCGCCGCTGCGAGCTATGGCGCCACGCTACGCGTCCCGTTCCAGGCAGCGGCCCGGAAAGCGCGCGGATCTTGATGGTGGGCGAACAGCCTGGTGATCAGGAGGATTGGGCCCGGGGACGTTTTCGTTAGTCCGGCTGGACAGGTTCTTGACGAAGCGTTTCGGCGGGCCGATGTACAGCGGGACAGCGTCGTTTTTATCACAAATGCGGTTAAGCATTTTAACTGGGTGGCTCGGAAAGCGGCGATTGCTTAAGACGCCGGGGGCAGCTTGAGGTCGAGGTTTGTGCGCATTGGCTGTAAGAGGAGATGAAGCAGGTTCGTCCGGCCGTGATCGTTGCGTTGGGCGCCACGGCGCTACGGGCCATTGTTGGGCGCAAGGTTGATATGGGGAAGGCGATAGGCGCGCCGATTCGGCTTGGGAACGTTTGGGTGCTTGTTACCTGGCATCCTTCGTATGCGCTGAGGGTGGGGGATGCGATTGGGCGGAAGGACGTGGCTGGAGCCATTGCCGATACGGTGGGGCGGGCTGACTTGCTGGCAATGACGGCAGAGGATATCTGATCGTGAGCAGTATTTTCGGATGGCAAAGCGGGGAGGGGACACCGTTCAAAGACCGCCTCGATCGTCTACTTCTCACCCGAAGCCGCCTTCGCATCACCACCGTAGCTGTCTGCCTGATTGCGTTTCCTGCCGGCCGTTGCGGTGCAGCGACCCCATGTCGCTGCTCTTAGCCGTCATCCGAAAGCATGGCTGTCGCGGATTCGACGGCCGGCTTTAAAGGTACAGCCGACACGGGCATGGGCCGCTGCGGACTGTCTGGTGCCCGTTGAAGGCGAATCGGTGCCTCGGCCCCCCAGTCGCCGCTCGCGGCGTTTCGACACCCATGTCGGCGCCTTGGCGGAGTTCGAGCGCACCCAAAACTAGATATTTCCTTTGGTCCGCTTTGAGCGACTCCGTGGGGAAGCGGGAACCGTCTCGAACAATTTAGCCTGGCGGTGTTCGTCACGGGTGAGCGCCTCAGCCTTGGCCGCCAACTTGATTAGTTGAGCGAAGATGTCTAGCGTCTGCTGAGAGGTGATCCCGGCGAGCTCGGCAGGCACCGGCATTTCCCTGGACTCTGTCGCGGTGGGGCTATGCCCAGCTGCCATGCGCAGTTGGCAACTCGCACCGGGTACCACCTCTACTGAGAGAACACGTTGCGCCAGCTTCGGAATGGCCGAAAAATAGCTATCTTCGAACGTAGAGGCGTACCACGCATACTCAGTCCAGCACAGGTCAAAGCCGGCAGACTCGTCCCATCGAAACTTGCTACGTAGTTGTCTTTCGACGCCTTTTGCTGCGCGTGCCCACGTCGCATCCCAGTGGGCTGAGCCAACGAGGCCGGCAAGAAGTCCAAACCAAATTGGACCATACGGGAACGCTTCAAGGTTCCTTCTGACCAGGAACTCGTGCGAAGTGCTTCTTCCCACGAGGAATGCTGCCACGGCAAGAACCGAAGAGCAGGCCGAGCTGCATCGTATTTCGGCCGGCTGCTTCTTCAACTCTTCTATCAACGCGTTAAACGCGACAACTCGCTCCTCGATGGAATCGCTATTCAGGTTGTGCGCACGTGAGAAGTAGTTGAGTTGTGAACTAGAACCGGCATCTCGAAGAAGCGCATGGAAGACCAAGTCGATTGCTTCCTCGTGACTAAAGACCTGATGTCCTGCCCGTTTTGCGACTGTCCAAACGGGCTCCAGGTCTTTCACCGAAACATGCCGGCGCACAAACCGCTGGTCCAACTCCAACGCCTTCAGACGTTGGATACATACGGCCAATGCCTCCTTTGAACCGTACGTGAGATGCGTACGAGCCACCGCAGTCGAGAAGCAGCCGGCAGCTCGCGAAAGCGGTAATTTGCTCAGATCAATGTCGGTGTCGCCCTGCGCGATAATTTCTCCAGTGATGAGCGACGCCCATCGGTCCTCTCTACCGAATTCTTTGGGATCGCCTTTGTAAAACGCGCTTTCACCGAACGCAGACCAATCCGCCCATGTCAAAACACGTGCAAACTGGCTTAGGGGGAAAATCTCAGGAGAATTAACTCTCAGCCAAGAAAGAATTTCAGATTGAGAATCGTCGTCGAGCAACACCATGCCCGGCGGTGTGTAGCTGCGATTCCATCTATCTTCTGCATATCCAACGCCGATGGCGTCCAATCCCAGGCGGAACTGATTGGGGGGTTCCAAAGAAAGCCCGTATTGAGGTCGATTCGCGAACAAAGCGTCCGACAATTCTTCTCGGGCAAACAGACGCCACGTGAGATTTTTGATACTCATGAATTAGTCCGTGTCCGGGAGAAGATCTTCTAGGGTGAACGCTGCGGGTTCTGCAAACGCATGCTCCAACTTCACTGTCGTGTCAGCGGACCTGTACGCGTTAAGGGACGTCTTGGCGCGCGTCACGCCTGTATAGCTGAGACGAGTTCGCTGCAGGCCGGGCGTAGCCAACTCTTCAATCCCGAACATATGAACAGCGCGGAATTCTGTTCCCTTTGACGAATGGAGAGTCATCACGTGAATACGCTTTCCGTTTGTGAACCGTGCATCCGAGTCGACGCCGTACACGCTCACTGTATCGGACAGGTCTGTTTCGTTAAATCGAGCGCGAAGCTCATGAAGCGTTTCGGTCCTGCCGCAAAAGATGCCAATGCTGTCCCCTGTATAAGCGTCCAATTGTATTCGCAGCAATTCCACCATACGCGTGAATTGAGCGTCCCGACTCTCTTTTGGATGCAATTTCGCGCTCGACTCGCCATACAGCTTCATGTCATAGTTAGAGGAATTTTCGAGCGACTTCGTTCCGTCGTCCGGAGGCTGCAGCCGGTCAGCGACGCGCGCGATCTTATGGCCTATGCGGAAATGTCTGTCAAGCCGATGCTGATTCAAGCCCAGCTTGTCGGCCACCGAAAGGCCGTCGCGCTGATAAATTCCCTGCCTTTCGTCACCGCAAATGCACACGTTATCACTCAGGGATAGCAGCGCCTCAAGTTCCCCCGCAGTTAAGTCCTGTGCTTCGTCGACGAATATGCCACTGTAAATCTTCTTTGTTCCGAGCCGCTCATTGGCCTCGACAAGGGCCTCCAAAATCTTCAGGCGATTATTCTCATCAAAATCATCCTCCTTGTCGATTGGGGAGTAGCCGAGGGTGTCCCGAATGTGCGCCAAGGCCCAGGAATGAAAAGTCTTTATCTGAGACTGCTGAAAGTGCTCCGGCATCTTGATGCCACTTCGTATAAATTCTGCGAGAGTTCGGGTGTACGTGATAATCAAGACATTCTTTTCCCCTGAGCCAGCAAAGACTTCTGCCCTTACGAGGAGCAAATTGGTCTTGCCCGACCCCGGCGGGCCGACCAACGAGTACCGACCTTTGGCAGGCAATCTGATGAAGCTCTTTTGATCTTCATCCATTTGTTTGAAAGAGCGAAACCAACTGCCTTGCATAAGCATTTCCCGTTATGACTAGATCTGAACAGTTTTGCCGCCGACGAGCGGCGCCCCATCCTGTACATCAATGAGGTCTAGAGCTGAGCCTATTATCTTTGCAATGTCTTCAGACAACGCGACAGCCATTTCTGGCTCCCCTTCATTAATGGAGACCTGCTGCACCAGCTTGCGCGCATCGTTACGGAAATCCGGTGCTTGATCGCCATAGACCAGACGCCCCTGAAGAGAGATGTTGGCTGATCGCTCGTGAAGTTCTTCCAGCCAATGAATCTCGAGTAGGCACTCGATTTGGTAGTTCCCCTGTGCCGCGAAGTTGAAGACGACGCTCGGCGGTTGTCCTGGCTCGGACTGATGAAGAGTGATCGGGAGGTCCGTCCGACAGATAGGAATGAGCTCGTTGCGTATCGCTGCAGACAGGCGCTTTACGTATTCGCTTCTATCGAAGTCGAGGCGGGTTGCGGCCGCCTGACGCGCATTGTCGCCAGCCGTTGGGGTGCGCTTTGCAATGCGGCCGGCGAGCGCCGTTAGCGGGTCAGACGCCCCCTCCAGGCGGAAGTCGTCCCAGCCGACCAAATTCAATCGGCTGTCCAAGTCTTTCACCAAGCATCGGCCAGCAAGAGCTTTCAAAGGAAGCAGACGATTCGGCCTGTCATCGGCGAAAGACGGCCGCTTCGTCAGAACCGCCTTGGCAACCAACCATCGATTCTTGAGTTGCATCTCATGATGGAAGATGGGTTTCTTCATGATCAAGTCATGAAGCACTGCCCCTACCTGATAGAAGTTGAGGCCTCGCCAGAGTCTTGGGGAGGGCTCATCCAGGCGGAAAAGGTATTCGGGCGAACTGTATTGAGCTGTTGCTAGGAAAGGTCGCGCCTTACCATGGTCAGTCCCGGCAGCATCCGGCGCTTCGTCAGTTTCCATAAGGCGCGCCACGCCCAAATCGAGAAGCTTGAGTTGCGCGAAATCTGGAGAGACATGAATGTTCTCAGGTTTGATGTCGCGGTGTACGATATTCTGTGCCTCCAGAAACCGGACCGCGTCGACGAGCTGAGTAATTAATGGGATTACCTTGTCGTCCGGTACATCAGCTAGACACTTGTCCAGTGGTGGCCACGCTAGGTACTCCATTTCCATGATTGCCGTACCTTCAGCTTCTTCGACCCGGTACGTTTGTACCAACGAAGGGCACAGATGACCCATCGTGGAGCGCTGAACGTCGAGGCGCTTTCTGTCGGCTGCCGCACTCTCCCCTTCGAAGAAGGCGGGATTGAACGCCTTGAACGCGCGCGGGCCGTCTTTGCTTTCCACCTTGAAGATGGCCGCAGACCCTCCAGAGGTTATGTACTCCGGCTGCCCGTATCCGGTGAGATGCGCCAGATGCCTTATCAGGCGCTGCTCAATGTCCTTGATGACCTTCTCTTCCAATGCAGGCATTTGCCCTCTCTCGTGCGGAAATCTATGCCAAATACCTTTCGAGCCCGTGTGGCTGAACCTTGCTTTTCGGGAAGTTGCTTGCGATGAGTCTGATGCGGCACTTTACCAGATGCTTTCTCATGGGAGGAGGTCTCGAACCACATAGTCGCCAGAGCACCTGGCAGCTGTTCAAACCACGGTCCGTCCATTGCCAATCAGGTCGTCCCTGGCTCGACAAATGGGTGACTGTGTGTGGCCGGGGGCGGTCATTTATTCTGCCCGCCATCAACGCGACTTTCCGCCAGGACGGCCTTTCAACGCCTGCATTTCGCGCGGTCATGTGGCAGCCTGATGAGGCCTAGCTTATCCCGCAGCGACTTCCCAGTCATGGCAGCCGAGAATTCCGGCACATAGCTGCCGCTATTGGCCCAATCCTGATCGCCGCCATTGGCTGCCGAGCCCGAGTCCTTGGACGAGGCTTTCGCCATGTCTTCGAACTTCGCGCCGCCCTTGATCTTGGCGATGATGGCCTTGGCTTCGTCCTCCTTCTCGACAGGATGTGGCTGACGCGGTATTCCTTGCCGTTGCTGAACTGGGACTTGATTTCCTCGTATTGCTTGCGCAGTTCGTCGTCGCTGGCGCCCTTGGTGTGGCCGTACTTGTCGAAACCCGATGCCGGCCAGTACGTTCAGGAGCTGCCCATTGACAATATTGGCCTACTTCGCCGGATTAAACCCATGCCGCCGCGGTATTTCCATCCCAGCAGGGCTTAACACGAACTCCACGAACTTGCTTCCTGAGGCAGACGTAGCCTGCTCTCCAATGCCATAAGCGCTCCGCACATTGAGCGCCTCCGGAATCCGGAGGACCGCCAGCGGTGGCAAAGCCGCCTTGGCGGTAGCCGCATTCGTGCAGTACATGAGATAGACGTCGGCCCGGTCGTCTTGGAACGCAGCGATATAGGGTGATCTTTCGGATGGCGAAGGGACGGTAGCGCCCGATAGTTTGAGGGCCTTGGTGTTCATCGCCTCATAGAAGCCGGGCCGCTGCTTATCCGCGTTGCGGAAGAACTGCCATGTGTAATCGCCCACCGGGTCTGAGACGGGCGTGGAGGTCGCGACTCTGACTTCCGGTTTCGACAGTACCTCAAGCATGTTCGCTTCTGTCACGCCAAGCTTGGGGCACGTCACGACGCACAGGTCGTTGTAAGCAAAGACGATCGAGCGGGCAAGCAGCTGTTTGCCGGCCAGTACACTGGTGTGTTCGACCGATGCCGACGCAAAGACGTCGATCGGTCTGCCGGCCTCGATCTCGGCGCGAAGCTTTCCCGATAGGCCGAAAGATGGGGAGATTTCTGTGCCCGTCTGACGGTGGAACGAGGCGCCTAACTCGTTCATGACATCGCGCAAGCTGCCGGCGGCCAATACGGTGAGTTTTTCGCCCATGGCGGGTTGCGCTTGAACACGTGGGGAAATGGCCGCCGCCAGTACCGTGGCGAGGATGGCGACGGTACGGAGGAGACGACGTGGGATGCGTCCATATGCGATCGCGGCGGTCGAGGCTTTTTGCCTCATCGCTTGATGCGGTGTGCGGGCGGCCATCGCGATCATTCGAGCTTGATCGTTCCCTCGAATTTGACGTCCAGTTGTATGTCCGCGATATTGAGCGTCATGGTGGCAGGGAATGTTTCATTTCCCTGGATGGTTTTCTCGGCCAGCGCTCGTGCCACTGCCTTTTCGATTTCGCCTTGGGAGCTGACGCCGACCATCTTCAGGAACTTGCGCAAGCTGAGATTGAAAGTCTCTTCGTTCATGGTGCATGCCCTCCGGAGTTGGCTCGATTTGGGTATTTACTTTACGTCAGGTCGGTGCGGAAGGCATAGGGCCTGCGCCTCACGACAATACGGGGACACGATGCGACTGAATAACCTGATCACGAGAGTCGGCCTGGCTAATACTCGTCCCGTCCGGCGTCTTGTCGGGGACGCATTGCTGTCGGCGGCTTGTCTGGCCGGTATGCCCGTGATGGCGCAAGGCGCCGATACGCTCGAGGTGAAGGGGGCGCTGCTGATGGCGCGGTCCCTGACGCTGGATGACCTCGGCCAGTTGCCACAAACGGAAATCGTCGAAACCCGCTCGATCGGAGCCGGACCGCAGCCGGAAACCACGCAAGTGAAGTGGGGCCGGGTGTTGTTGCGGGACATTCTGCTCTCCGCTCGATTCCCGGACCAAGGGCGGCGCGATGCAGTGCGCACCGTCGTCGTTGCGCGCGCCTCGGACGGCTACCTTGCGGTATTCAGCTGGGGAGAGCTGTTCAATTCCAAGGTGGGCGATAGCGTGCTGGTGGTGACATCCATGAATGGACAGCCGCTTCCGCCAACGGAAGGACAGTTTGCCTTGCGAGCGCTTTCCGATACGCGGCCCGGGCCCAGGCATGTCCGCTTGCTGACCCGGATCGAGGTGCTTGCCATCAGCCAATAGGGCGCGTCCGCGGCATACGCGCACGAACATGGGAAGCCCATAAAAAAACCGGCGCCAAAGCGCCGATTTTCCATTCTCCCGCAAGAGCAAGCAGCCAAGGCTTACTTAATCTTCGCCTTATCCCTAAGCGACTTCATCATCGCCTGGAACTGCTCCCGCTGCCAATTCTGATCGCCCATCAGCATCTGCTGCAGCTGCGGCTTGACCTCTTCGAACGAAGGAATCTTGGTCTCGCGCTCGTCCACCAGCTTGATGATGTGCCAGCCGAATTGCGACTTGACCGGGGTCTCGGTCATCTGGCCCTTCTTCAGCGATGTCATGGCCGCCGAGAACTCGGGCACATAGCTGCCGCTGTTGGCCCAGTCCAGATCGCCGCCATTGGCCGCCGAGCCGGGGTCCTTGGACGAGGCCTTGGCCATGTCTTCGAACTTGGCGCCGCCCTTGATCTTGGCGATGATGGCCTTGGCTTCGTCTTCCTTCTCGACCAGGATGTGGCTGACGCGGTATTCCTTGCCGTTGCCGAACTGGGACTTGATCTTCTCGTATTGCTTGCGCAGTTCGTCGTCGTTGGCGCCGTTGGTGCGGACGTAGTCTTCGAACACGGCGCCGGCCAGTACGTTCAGGCGGGCTTGTTCGAGTTGTTCCTGGACGTCGTCGCGCTGGGTGACGCCGCGCTTGTTGGCTTCCTGGATCAGCAGTTCGCGGTCGATCAGCATGTCGCGGCCGCGGTTGCGCAGTTCGGGGGTGTCGGGCTGTCCCGTGCCGGCGATCAGCTTGTCGAGCTTGGCCGAGGGGATGCCCTTGCCGTTGACGACGGCGGCATTCTGGGCAAATGCGGGCAAGCTGCCAGCGGCAAGCACAGCCGCCAGGCTGAACGAGAGGACGGTGGTCTTCATGGAATCAGTTCTGAGAAGTCGGAGAATTGCTTGATTGAAATTCTTGGGCGGTGAATGCCGACACTGCCAGCGCATGGATCTGCGTGGGGAACAGCGTGCGCAGCGCATCATACACCATGCGATGTCGGGCAACCCGGGCCGCGCCGGCGAAGCGTTCGCTGACGATGGTGACGTGATAATGCCCGCCGCCGGAGGCCGCGCCGGCGTGGCCGGCGTGCAAGGCGCTGTCGTCGCGAACGGCAATATGGGACGGGGAAAGGGCGCTGCGCAGCAGCGCTTCAATGGTGGCGGGTTCGGCTGCCATGGAATGTACGTCGTGTCCTGATAAAGCGATGAATACGGCTCGGATAATGCCGCGCGGTCAATCCTGCGACGATTCCTGCATGTGGCGCGACAGCCAGAGGCTTTGCGCCAGGATAAAGACGAGCATTGCGCCCATGCTGCCGAACAGCTTGAAATTGACCCAGGCGTCGGTACTGAAGGTATAGGCCACCCACAGGTTAAGTACGCCCATTACGCCGAAAAATGCGGCCCAGGCGAGATTGAGCTTGCCCCAGACCGGGTCCGGCAGCTTGACGCTCTTTTCCATCATGGCGCGAATGAGGTTCTTGCGCCAGACGGCGACGGAAACCAGCAGGGCGCCCGAGAACAGCCAGTACAGCACCGTCGGCTTCCACTTGATGAACGTTTCGTTGTGCAGCAGCAGGGTGGCGCCGCCGAATACCACGATGATGACGAGGCTGATCCACTGCATGGGTTCGACCTTGCGGTGGCGGAACCACACCCAGCTGATCTGGAGAATGGTGGCGACGATGGCGACCGCGGTGGCGGTAAAGATGCCGAACAGCTTGAAGGCGACGAAAAAGAGGATGACCGGGAAGAGGTCGAACAGGAATTTCATGCGTGGGGGGCGGTGTGCCGTTCCGTGGATCGGGCATCCGTCCCCGCGCGGGCGGGGCGGACAGGTTTGTGGGAACGCACGGCCAAAGGCGGGGCGTTCCGCTCTTTCAACTGTTCTCGCCAGCCTCCGGCTCGCGATCGTCGAATTTTAGCGCAGCCGAGTTGATGCAATAGCGCAGGCCGGTGGGGGCGGGGCCGTCCTCGAACACGTGGCCCAGGTGGCTGCCGCATTCCTTGCAGCGGACTTCCACGCGGATCATGCCGTGGCTGCGGTCGGTGACTTCCTCGATCACCTCGCCGTTGATGGGCCGGTAGTAGCTGGGCCAGCCGCAGCCGGCGTCGAACTTGGTCAGCGATTCGAACAGCGGCGTGCCGCAGCCGACGCAGCGGTAGATGCCGGCGTCCCAGTGGTCCCAGTAGCGGCCGGTGAAGGCGCGCTCGGTGGCGGCCTCGCGGGCCACGCGGTATTCCATGTCGGAGAGTTGCTCGCGCCACTCGGCTTCGGTCTTCTTGACGGTCATGATGCGGGTTCCCTTTTTCGGTCGTTGATGCCGGACGATGGCGCCGTCAGGACGAGCAGCTGACTTCCAGCCCCGATGCCCAGTCCGGCGGCAACGCGGCGTAGTGCTCGGCGTCGGGCTGCTCGTCGAACGGGCGGGACAGCACGGCCAGCAGGCGCTCGACCTCGCTGAAGTCCTTGTCCCGCGCCTGGCGGATGGCGGTTTCGGCGAGGTGGTTGCGCAGCACGTATTTCGGATTGACGGCCAGCATGGCGGTGGCGCGGGCGGCGTCGTCCGACTGCTCGGCGCGCAGCCGGGCGCGGTACTGGTCGGCCCAGGCGTCCCAGGCGGCGCGGTCCATGAACAGGTCGCGCACCGGCGCGTCGCGCGATCCGTCCGCACTGGATATGCGGGCGAGGTTGCGCCAGAACAAGGTGTAGTCCGCGCGCTGGGTATGCAGCAGCTTGAACAGGTCCGTCAGCAGCGGCTCGTCGTCCTTGTCGTCGGCGCCCAGCTTGCGCAGCCCGAGCTTGTTGCGGTACTGGGCGAAAAAGGCCTCGGCATAGCGGGTGCGGAAGGGCTCCAACGCTTCGTGCGCGGCATCGACGGCGGCTTCCTTCGCGGCTTCGGTCGCGCTCCCGTCGTCCCCGCGCTCCAGCCACAGCGGCAGCAGCGCCTGGGCCAGGCAGTGCAGGTTCCAGAAGGCGACCTGCGGCTGTTGGCTGTAGGCGTAGCGCCCCTGCGTATCGGAGTGGTTGCAGATGTGGTTGGCGTCGAAGGCGTCGAGGAAGCCGAAGGGGCCGTAGTCGATGGTCAGCCCGAGGATCGACATGTTGTCGGTGTTCATCACGCCGTGGCAGAAGCCTACCGCCTGCCACTGCGCCATCAGGTCGGCGGTGCGCACCGAGGCTTCGCGCAGCAGGGCGAGGTAGGGCTGGCCCGACTCGCGGCACTGGGGCAGGAAGCGGTCGATCACGAAATCGGCGAGCTGGCGCAGTTCGTCCACCTGGTCGCGGGCGGCGAAATGCTCGAAATGGCCGAAGCGGATGAAGGTGGGCGAAAGCCGCGTCACCACGGCGGCGGTCTCGATGGTTTCGCGCCGTACCGGGGCATCCGAGCCCATGATGGCCAGCGCCCGCGTGGTGGGGATGCCCAGGGCCGCCATGGCCTCCGAGCACAGGAATTCGCGGATCGAGGAGCGCAGCACGGCGCGGCCGTCGGCCATGCGCGAGTAGGGCGTCATGCCGGCGCCCTTGAGCTGGATCTCGATGGGCCCGGACGCGGTCTTCGCTTCCGCGAGCCGGATGGCGCGGCCATCGCCGAGCTGGCCGGCCCATACGCCGAACTGGTGGCCGGAATAGACGGTGGCGAGCGGGTCGGCCCAGTCGGGCACGTGGCTGCCGGCCAATGTCTCGACAAAGGCCCGCTCGCCCAGTTGTTCGGGCCGCAGGCCCAGCAGCTGCGCCGCGGCCGGCGCGACCCCGACCAGATAGGGCGAGGGCAGCGGCGTGGGGCGCAGGCGGGTAAAGAACCGCTCGCCCAGATCGCCGAAGCCCGCCGCCACCTCGAATGGAATTTGCGGCTCGCTGGCCGGCTTGGTGTTAGCCGCCGGGGGCGTCAGGCTGGAAGCTGGGGTGGGTTCAGTGGGCATCGCGGTAGACGGTAGGGGCCGGAGCGGGGCGGCGGTGCAGCAGGGCGGGATGGTCCGGTCGCCTGTAAGTGCGCTTGCAGGCTAGGGAAAACGACATGTTGAGGCGCAACATGGCTGGCAGTATTGTACTTGCACGCCGCGCTTCACCTGGTCTGACCGCTGCGCTGGCCGCGGCGTTCCATGCGTCGACGGGACCAAAAATAGAACGCCTGTTCGCTTTCGGAGCCGGCGCTGACAAAAGTACAGCAAAGTACAGGAGACCAGTCCATGGCATTGATGGGACAAATGATGGGCGAGCCCTTGCTCATTTCCTCCATCATCAAGCACGCCGCGCGCCACTATGGGACCACGGAGATCGTGTCCCGCCGCACCGAAGGCGACCTGCACCGCTATACCTACCGCGACTGCGAGCTGCGCGCCCGCAAGCTGGCGCAGGCCCTGCAGACCCTGGGCGTGCAGCCCGGCGAGCGCATCGGCACGCTGGCCTGGAACGGCTATCGCCATCTGGAGATCTACTACGCGGTCTCGGGCAGCGGCGCCGTGTGCCACACCATCAATCCCCGGCTGTTCCCCGAGCAGATCGCCTATATCGTCAATCACGCCGACGATCGCTACGTCTTTTTCGACCTGACCTTCCTGCCGCTGGTCGAGGGCCTGGCCCCGCACTGCCCGCAGGTCAAGGGCTGGGTGGCGATGACCGACCGCGCCCATATGCCCGCGGAGCCGAAGGTGCCGCTGCTGTGCTACGAGGAACTGGTCGAGGCGCAGGACGGCAACTACGAATGGCCGCAACTGGACGAGAACAGCGCCTCGAGCCTGTGCTACACGTCCGGCACCACCGGCAACCCGAAGGGCGCGCTGTATTCGCATCGCTCGACCGTGCTGCATTCGTATGCCGCGGCGCTGCCCGATGCGCTCGGCTGCTCGGCCAAGGACGTGATCCTGCCCGTGGTGCCGATGTTCCACGTCAACGCCTGGGGCCTGCCGTATGCGGTGCCGCTGGTCGGCGCCAAGCTGGTCTTTCCGGGCGCCAAGCTCGACGGGGCCTCGCTGTACGAGCTGTTCGAGCAGGAGAAGGTCAGCTTCTCCGCCGGCGTGCCGACGGTGTGGCTCGGGCTGCTGCAGCATGTGCAGGCCAACGACCTGAAGTTCTCCTCGTTCAAGCGGACGGTGATCGGCGGCTCGGCCGCGCCGCCCGCGATGATCCGTACGCTCAACGCGCTCGGCGTGGAAGTGATCCACGCCTGGGGCATGACCGAGATGTCGCCGCTGGGCACCTCGTGCAAGCTGCTGGCCAAGCATCTGGTGCTGCCCGAGGACGAGCAGCAGAAGATCCTGGAGAAGCAGGGCCGCGTGATCTACGGCGTGGACATGAAGATCGTCGACGGCGAAGGCAAGGAACTGCCGTGGGACGGCAAGGCCTTCGGCGACCTGATGGTGCGCGGGCCGTGGGTCATCACGCAGTACTACCGCAACGATGCGTCGCCGCTGGTCGACGGCTGGTTCCCGACAGGCGACGTGGCCACCATCGACCCCGATGGCTACATGCAGATCACCGACCGCAGCAAGGACGTGATCAAGTCCGGCGGCGAGTGGATTTCCTCCATCGATATCGAGAACGTGGCCGCCGCCCATCCGGCGGTGCATATGGCGGCCTGCATCTCCGTGCATCACCCGAAATGGGACGAGCGCCCGCTGCTGGTGGTAATGAAGAAGGCCGGCGCCGAGGTCAGCCGCGAGGAACTGCTCAAGTTCTTCGAGGGCAAGGTCGCCAAGTGGTGGATTCCGGACGACGTGGCCTTCGTCACCGAGATTCCGCTGACGGCCACGGGCAAGATGCAGAAGCTCAAGCTGCGCGAGCAGTTCAAGGACTATCGGCTGCCCGGGGCCTGACCCCGGCGGCGCGAGCGGCATCCACGGCGCGGCGCGCCCCCGCACAGGCGGGGCGCGCGGCGCCGGGACCGGACGGGAAAGGGGCCGGCACAGGCGTCTCCCGCCAATCGAAGCGAAAGCCAACGATCAAGAGAGTGAAGGAGACAACCATGATCACATTGCGTCCGCTCGTCGCCGGCGTGGCCCTCGTTGCCGCGCTCGGCTCGGGCGCCGCCGCGGCGGAGACGGTAAAGATTGCCTTTATCGACCCGCTTTCCGGCCTGATGGCGCCCGTGGGGCAGAACCAGCTCAAGAGCTGGCAGTACGTCGCGGAGATCGCCAACCAGAAGGACTGGGCCGGCGGACACAAGTTCGAGATCGTGGGCTTCGACAACAAGCTCTCGCCGCAGGAAAGCCTGACCATCCTGAAGCAGGCGGTGGACCAGGGCATCCGCTACGTGGTGCAGGGCAATGGCTCGTCGGTCGGACTGGCGCTGCAGGACGCGGTGGCCAAGCACAACGAGCGCAATCCCGGCAAGGAAATCGTGTACCTGAACTATGCCGCGGTCGATCCGGACATGACCAACAGCAAGTGCAACTACTGGCATTTCCGGCTCGATGCCAATTCGGACATGAAGATGGAGGCGCTGACCTCCTTCCTGGCCAAGGATCCGAACGTCAAGAAGGTCTACCTGATCAACCAGAACTACTCGTTCGGCCATCAGGTGGCGCGCGCGGCCAAGGACTACCTCAAGCGCAAGCGCCCGGACGTGCAGATCGTGGGCGAGGACCTGCACCCGCTGGCGCAGGTCAAGGACTTCGCGCCGTATATCGCCAAGATCAAGGCGGCCGGGGCCGATACGGTGATCACCGGCAACTGGGGCAGCGATCTGGCGCTGCTGATCAAGGCGGGCAAGGATGGCGGGCTGAACGCCAACTACTACACCTACTACGGGGCGACCACCGGCGTGCCGACCGCGATGGGCGCGGCGGGTGCGGACCACGTCAAGTACGTGGGCTACTACAACCCGAACAACAAGGGCTTCCGCGGCTCCGAGATCATCGAAGGCTACAAGAAGAAGTACAACGACGACTTCTACGTGATGGCCGCCTACACGGGCGTGGCCATGCTGGGCAAGGCGATGAAGGACACCAAGTCGACCGATCCGGTCAAGGTGGCCAAGGCGCTCGAGGGCATCAAGGTCGAAAGCCTGAACGGCACCGTGGAGATGCGCGCGAGCGACCACCAGGCGCAGCAGCCGCTCAATATCGCCACGTGGACCAAGGTCGATGGCAAGGAAGTGAAGTACGACCAGGAAAACACTGGCTACGGCTGGAAGACGGAGGCGGTCATGGATGCCTCGGTCGGCGCGCAGCCCACGTCCTGCCAGATGAAGCGGCCGTCCTGAACGCGGGCCGCGGGCGCGGCGGGCCGGCCCTTGGGCACGTCGCCGCGCCCGCTGGATCGGCCGCCGTCCGCGGCCATCCGCCTGCGAGCGCTGCGATCCCCATAGACCCGGCCTTGCCATGAGGCCGCGGGGCAGGGGCCGGTGGTATTCTCACCGCCCCGGTGGGTGTCGCTCACCTTCTCCGTCGGGCCGGCGCATGGCGATGCGCGCCGGCGTCAGAATGAAGGACTTGCCTTGGAATTCTTCATCATCTCCCTGCTGAACGGCGTCAGCTACGGGCTGCTGCTGTTCATGCTGTCCTCCGGGCTTACGCTGATTTTCAGCATGATGGGCGTGCTCAATTTCGCGCACGCCAGCTTCTACATGCTGGGCGCGTATTTCGCCTACTCCATTGCCACCAAGATCGGCTTCTGGCCGGCCCTGATCCTCGCGCCGCTGCTGGTGGCCGTGGCGGGTGCGCTGGTCGAGCGCTTCGGCCTGCGCACGGTGCACAAGTACGGCCATGTCGCCGAGCTGCTGTTCACCTTCGGGCTGGCCTATCTGATCGAAGAGGGCGTGAAGCTGGTCTGGGGCCTGGCCGCGGTGCCGTACCGCATCCCCGCCGAGCTGGACGGGCCGCTGTTCTCGGTGTTCACCTCGTCGTTCCCCAAGTACCGCGCGTTCATGATGCTGGTGTCGCTGGCGATGCTGGTGGCCATCTACCTGGTGCTCACGCGCACGCGCATCGGCCTGGTGATCCAGGCCGCGCTGACCCATCCGGAAATGGTGGAGGCGCTCGGCCATAACGTGCCGCGCGTGTTCATGCTGGTGTTCGGCGGCGGCGCGGCGCTGGCGGGGCTGGCGGGCGTGATTGGCGGCAACGCCTTCATCACCGAGCCGTCGATGGCGGCCGCGGTGGGTTCCATCGTGTTCGTGGTCGCGGTGGTCGGCGGCATGGGCTCGTTGGTGGGGGCGTTTATCGCGTCCATCCTGATCGGGCTGCTGCAGACCTTCGCGGTGACCATCGACGCCTCGCTGGCGGGCCTGTTCACTTCGATCGGCCTGACCGTGACCGCGGAGACGCCGTTCTACTCGCTGTGGAAGCTGACGGTGGCCCAGGTGGCGCCGGTGCTGCCCTATCTGCTGCTGGTGGTGATGCTGATATTCCGGCCGCGCGGCCTGATGGGCACCCGGGAGAGCTGATGACCATGGAAACGACGATGCAACAGCGGCGCGATGCCGTGCATAGCGGCCGGACCATGCGCTACCGGCCACTGAACCTGGGGCGCTGGCTGATCTGGGGCCTGACCGCGCTGGCGATGCTGGTGGCGCCGCTGATCTTCTCCGGCGGGTTTGCCATCACGCTGATGTCGCAGATGGGCATCATGATCATATTCGCGCTGTCGTACAACATGCTGCTGGGCCAGACCGGCATGCTGTCCTTCGGGCATGCGGTCTATTCGGGCATGGGCGCGTTCATCTCGGTGCACGTGCTCAATATGGTGGGCGCGGGCTCCGCGTGGCTGCCGGTATCCCTGCTGCCGCTGGTGGGCGGCATCGCCGGCGCCTTCTTCGGCATCATCTTCGGCTACGTGACCACCAAGAAGTCCGGCACCACGTTCGCGATGATCACGCTGGGCATCGGGGAGATGGTGTTCGCCAGCTCGCTGATGTTCCCGGAGTTCTTCGGCGGCGAGGGCGGCATCTCGACCAATCGCGTGGTCGGCGAGCCCTTCCTGGGCATCACCTTCGGCCCGGGCCGGCAGGTGTACTACCTGATCGCGGTCTGGTGCCTGCTGTCGATGGCGGCAATGTTCGCCTGGACGCAGACGCCGCTGGGCCGCATCGCGAACGCCGTGCGGGACAACCCGGAGCGCGTCGAGTTCATCGGCTACAACACGCAGCGGGTGCGCTTCCTCGTGCTGATCCTGTCGGCGTTCTTCGCAGGCATTTCCGGAGCGCTGGCCTGCATCAACTTCGAGATCGTCTCGGCCGAGAACGTCAGCGCCGTGCGCTCGGGCGGCGTGCTGCTGGCGGCCTTCATCGGCGGCGCTGGCTTCTTCTTCGGGCCCATCATCGGCGCGATCGTCTTTATCCTCTTCGCCGTAGCGCTGTCCGACCTGACCAAGGCGTGGCTGCTGTACCTGGGCCTGTTCTTCGTCGCCACGGTGATGTTCGTGCCGGGCGGCCTGGCAAGCCTGCTGATGATGCAGCTGCCGCTGATCGCCCGCCGCAAATTCGGCGCCATGGTGCCCGCCTACCTCAAGTCCGGCGCGGCCGGGATCGTGCTGCTGGCGGCCGTGATTCTGACGGTGGAACTGGTCTACAAGGTGCAGGTCGATGCCGCCAACGGCACGGCGATGACCATGTTCGGCATCGCCTTCGACGCGGCGACGCTGACGCCGTGGCTCGTCGCGGCTGCGCTGTGGGCCGTGGGGCTGTTCGCGTGGCGCATCACCACGCGGCAGGCGCGCGTGGTCTGGGACAGGGTGCAGGCGGAAATGAACGGAGGCGCGGCATGACGGCGGCGGTGGAACTGATCGATGTGCGCAAGAAGTTCGGCCAGACCGAAATCATCCGCGGCGTGAACCTGAGCATCGGCCGCGGCGAGCGGCACGCGCTGATCGGGCCCAATGGGGCCGGCAAGTCGACCACCTTCAACCTGATCTCCGGCCGCTTTGCGCCGACGTCGGGTTCGGTGCGGCTCAACGGCGAGGAGATCGGCGGATTGCAGCCGTTCGTGATCAACCGCAAGGGGCTGTCGCGAAGCTTCCAGATCACCAACATCTTTCACCGGCTGTCGGTGTTCGAGAACCTGCGCTGCGCGGTGCTCTGGTCGCTGGGCTACAAGTATTCGTTCTGGCACCGGCTGTCGGAGCTGCGCGATGCGCGCGAGCGGGCCGACGAGGTGCTGGAGCTGATCGGCCTGCAGCATCGCCGCGAAACGCAGTCCGGCCTGCTGACCTATGCCGAACAGCGGGCGCTGGAAATCGGCATCACCATCGCGGGCGGCGCCGACGTGATCCTGCTGGACGAGCCCACCGCGGGCATGAGCCGCTCGGAGTCGGACCATGCGGTGGAGCTGATCCGCCGCGTCACGGTGGGCAAGACGCTGATCATGGTGGAGCACGACATGAGCGTGGTGTTCGGGCTCGCGGACCGCATCTCGGTGCTGGTCTATGGCGAGGTGATCGCCACCGATACCCCGGAGGCGATCCGCGCCAACCGCAAGGTCAAGGAAGCCTATCTCGGTACCACGCTGGACGAGCCCGCGGCCGCCGGCGCGATGGAAGGAGGGCACTGATGGGCAAGCGCATGCTGGACGTGCAGGGCCTGCACGCCTACTACGGCAAGAGCCATATCCTGCACGGCGTCGACCTGCATATCGACGAGGGCGAAATCGTCGCGCTGCTGGGCCGCAACGGCGTGGGGCGCTCCACCATGGCCAAGGCCATCCTCGGCATGGTCAAGGCCGAGGGCTCCGTGCGCTTTCGCGACGAGGAGATCCTGGGGCGCCGCACGTTCGAGATCGCGCACCTGGGCGTGGGCTACGTGCCGGAGAACCGCGACATCTTCCCCACGCTGACCGTGCGGCAGAACCTGCTGCTGGGCGAAAAGCCCAATCCACGGCAGAGCAAGCCGCGCTGGTCGGTCGACGACATGTTCCGCATGTTCCCGCGGCTGAAGGACCGCGAGAACACCGTGGCCGGCGTGCTGTCGGGCGGCGAGCAGCAGATGCTGACCCTGTGCCGCACGCTGATGGGCGACCCCGACCTGATCCTGATCGACGAGCCCACCGAAGGGCTGGCGCCGATGATCGTCGCGCTGGTGGGCGACTATCTGAAGACGTTGAAGGAGCGCGGCGTGTCCGTGCTGCTGATCGAGCAGAAGCTTGCCATCGCGCTCGACATCTCCCAGCGGGTCTATGTGATGGGGCACGGGCATATCGTCTTCGAGGGGACGCCGCAGGCATTGAAGGCCGATCCGAAGGTGCGCAAGGAGTGGCTGGAGGTGTAGGGCAAGCCCGCTCTAGAGGCGATCCTCGGTCCTGCCCCGGCAGGACTTTTTTACGCGCGGCCTTGCCGCCCGCATGCGGTTTTCCGGGTCGGAATGCACTAGGCTGAATGCTCCCATGCACGGCCCTTATAGGTCCTGCCGGTTGCATCGCAGTCCTTCGAAAATCCAAATTGAACGACCGTTCTATTTTGTGTATGCTTGTTTGGCTCGCGCACCGGCATGCCGCCCGACACAAGGGTTTTCCCGACGGGACGCGCGCCCGGCAGAGCGGACCTCGCGGTACGCCGACGCCAACATAACTATTCGAGAATTCGAATCCCGAGACAACTTCAAGACACCAAAGGAACCAGCATGACAGCGCAGTATCAGGTTCAGGACGGCGTGGCCGTCATCACGCTCGACAATCCCCCGGTCAACGGTCTAGGCCACAGCACCCGGCTGGGCATCGTCGAAGGCATGACCCGTGCGCTGGATGACGAGGCCGTCAAGGCCATCGTCATCACCGGTGCCGGCAAGGCGTTCTCGGGCGGCGCTGACATCCGCGAATTCAATACGCCGAAGGCGACGCAGGAGCCCACGCTGCATTCGGTGATCAAGGTGGTGGAAGGCTCGACCAAGCCCGTGGTGGCGGCGATCCATACCGTCGCGATGGGCGGTGGCCTCGAACTGGCGCTGGGCTGCAACTACCGCGTGGCGGCCAAGGGCGCGCAGATCGCGCTGCCCGAAGTGAAGCTGGGCATCCTGCCGGGCGCCGGCGGCACGCAGCGCCTGCCGCGCGTGATCGGCCTGGAGGCGGCGCTCAACATGATCGTCTCGGGCACGGCCGTGCCGTCGGAGAAGCTTGCCGGCACCAAGCTGTTCGACGAGGTCGTGGAAGGCGACGTGCTGCCCGCCGCGATCCAGTTCGCGAAGAACGCCGGCAATGCCGCCGGCCCGCATCCGAAGGTGCGCGACCTGAAGGTGCGCCACGAGAATGCCGACGGTTTCCTGGCCTTCGCCCGCAATACCGTCTCGGCCGTGGCCAAGAACTTCCCCGCGCCGCTCAAGTGCGTGGAGGCGGTCGCCGCGTCGCTCAAGTCCTTCGACGAGGGCCTGAAGATCGAGCGCGCCGGCTTCATGGAGCTGGTGACCACGCCGGAATCGCGCGCGCTGCGCCATGCCTTCTTCGGCGAGCGCGCCGCCAGCAAGATTCCCGACGTGCCGTCGGACACCCCGGTGCGCAAGATCGAAAAGGTGGCCGTGATCGGCGCCGGCACCATGGGCGGCGGCATCTCGATGAACTTCCTGAACGCCGGCATTCCGGTGATCGTGCTGGAAACCAAGCAGGAAGCGCTGGACCGCGGCGTGGCCACCATCCGCCGCAACTACGAGAACAGCGCCAAGAAGGGCAAGCTGACGGCGGAGAAGGTCGAGCAGCGCATGGGCCTGCTTTCCACCACGCTGTCCTATGACGAGATCAAGGACGCGGACCTGGTGATCGAGGCCGTGTTCGAGGAGATGGGCGTCAAGGAAACGGTGTTCAAGAAGCTGGACGAGGTGATGAAGCCTGGTGCCATCCTGGCCTCGAACACCTCCACGCTGGACGTCAACAAGATCGCCTCGTTCACCAAGCGTCCTCAGGACGTGGTGGGCATGCACTTCTTCAGCCCGGCCAACGTGATGAAGCTGCTGGAAGTGGTGCGCGGCGAGAAGACCGGCAAGGACGTGCTGGCCACGGTCATGCAGGTGGCCAAGAAGATCAAGAAGACGGCCGTGGTCTCCGGCGTGTGCGACGGCTTCATCGGCAACCGCATGATCGAGCAGTACAGCCGCCAGGCGGGCTATCTGCTGGACGAAGGCGCGCTGCCCGAGCAGGTCGACAAGGCCATCGAGAAGTTCGGCTTCGCCATGGGTCCGTTCCGCATGGGCGACCTGGCCGGCAACGATATCGGCTGGGCCATCCGCAAGCGCCGCGCCGTGGACAAGCCGGACATCCAGTATTCGAAGACCGCCGATCTGCTGTGCGAGCTGGGCCGCTTCGGCCAGAAGACGGGCGCCGGCTGGTACGACTACAAGCCGGGCGACCGCAAGCCGTACCCGAACCAGCAGGTCAACGACATGATCGTGCAGCACTCCAAGGACCTGGGCATCACGCGCCGCAAGATCTCGGACGAGGAGATCGTCGAACGGCTGGTGTACGCGCTGGTCAACGAGGGTGCCAAGATCCTGGAAGAAGGCATCGCCTCCAAGGCGTCGGACATCGACATGGTGTACCTGACCGGCTACGGCTTCCCGATCTTCCGCGGCGGCCCGATGCTCTACGCCGACCAGGTCGGCCTGTACAACGTGGCGCTGGCGATGTCGCGCTACGCCAAGGGCTATCACGGCGAAGCCTGGCAGCCGGCACCGCTGCTGACCAAGCTGGCGGCCGAAGGCAAGGGCTTCAACGGCTGATTGATTGGCTGAAGGCACGGCACAGGGCGAAGCGAGGGAGGCGCGATGGCGCGGGAGCTGGAGGACCGGCGTTACGGGCAGGAAGACTGCCTGCTGGTGATCGACGTGCAGAACGACTTCATGCCGGGCGGGGCGCTTGCCGTGCCGCGCGGCGACGAGGTCGTGCCCGTCATCAACCGGCTCGCCCGGGCCTTTGACCGCGTCGTGCTGACGCAGGACTGGCATCCCGCCGACCACGTTTCCTTCGCCGCGAATCACGCGGGCGCCGAGCCGTTCCAGACCCGGGCATTGCCGTATGGCGAGCAGGTGCTGTGGCCCAGCCACTGCGTGCAGGACACCGAGGGCGCCGCGCTGCATGCGGCGCTGGATGTGCCGCACGCCACGCTGCTGATCCGCAAGGGCCATCACCGCGAGGTGGACAGCTATTCCGCCTTCATGGAGGCGGACCGCACCACACGCACCGGGCTCGCAGGCTATCTGCGCGAGCACGGCGTGCGGCGGGTCTTCTGCGTGGGCCTGGCGACGGACTATTGCGTCGCCTGGAGCGCGCTCGATGCACGCGCGGCCGGTTTCGAGGCCGCGGTGGTCGAGGATGCCTGCCGCGCGATCGACCTGGACGGATCGCTCGCCGCCGCGTGGCGCAGCCTGGAGGCGGCGGGCGTGCAGCGCCTGCGCGCCGCCGACCTGCTGAACCCTGCAACCGCCGCTGCCTGAGCCGAAGCAACGCCAAGCCGAACATACCGAACGAACACAGTCGCAAGACAACCGAGATTCCGAGGAGCAAGACATGAACGAGGCAGTCATCGTATCCACCGCACGCACCGGTCTGGCCAAGAGCTGGAAGGGCGGCTTCAACATGACCCACGGCGCGACCCTGGGCGGCCATGTGGTCCAGCACGCCATCGAGCGCGCGAAGATCGAGGCCGGCGAAGTCGAGGACGTGCTGATGGGCTGCGCGAATCCCGAAGGCGCCACCGGCGCCAATATCGCCCGCCAGATCGCCCTGCGCGCCGGTTGCCCCGTGACCGTGCCGGGCGCCACCGTCAACCGCTTCTGCTCGTCCGGTCTGCAGACCATCGCCATGGCCGCGCAGCGGGTGATCGCCGACGAGGGCGACATCTTCGTGGCCGGCGGCGTGGAGAGCATCTCCTGCGTGCAGCAGGAAATGAACCGCCACATGATCAACGAAGGCTGGCTGACCAAGAACAAGCCCGAGATCTACTGGAGCATGCTGCAGACCGCCGAGAACGTGGCAAAGCGCTACAACATCTCGCGCGAGCGCCAGGACGAGTACGGCGTGCGCAGCCAGCAACTGGCCGCCGCGGCGCAGGAAGCCGGCAAGTTCAAGGACGAGATCGTGCCGCTGACGGTGCTCGCCGGCGTGGCCGACAAGGCGACCGGCCAGCTGATGACCAAGGAAGTGACGGTCTCCGCCGACGAAGGCATCCGCGCCGATACTACGCTGGAAGGCGTGTCGAAGATCCGTACCGCCATGCCGGGCGGCGTGATTTCGGCGGGCAATGCGTCGCAGTTCTCCGATGGCGCCTCGGCCGCCGTGGTGATGAACGCCAAGGTGGCGGAAGCCCGTGGCCTGCAGCCGCTGGGCGCGTTCCGCGGCTTCGCGGTGGCCGGCTGCGAGCCCGATGAAATGGGCATCGGTCCGGTGTTCGCCGTGCCAAAGCTGCTGAAGAAGACCGGCATGAAGGTCGAGGACATCGGCCTGTGGGAGCTGAACGAGGCGTTTGCGGTGCAGGTGCTGTACTGCGCCGACAAGCTGGGCATTCCGATGGACCGCCTGAACGTCAACGGCGGCGCGATCGCGGTGGGCCACCCCTACGGCGTGTCGGGCGCGCGCCTGGTCGGCCATGCGCTGATCGAGGGCAAGCGCCGCGGCGTCAAGTACGTGGTGGTAACCATGTGCATCGGCGGCGGCCAGGGCGCGGCCGGCCTGTTCGAAGTGCTGTAAGCCGCGTCGCCGGGGCGCCGCCATGTGGATGGACCTGATCGCGCATGGCAGCGACCTCGGCGATGCCGGCTGAACCAGTCAAGCGCCGCGTGCGAACGCCGGCGCTTTTTTTTGCCCGCCTGTCGATGCAACGTTCCCGTTGATACCGTTCCCGGAGCCTCTGCCGCCATGTCGATGATCATGTCCCGCCGGGACCTCGAATTCCTGCTGTACGAATGGCTGCATGTCCAGCAGCTGACGGAAATCCCGCGCTACGCGGACCATTCGCGCGAGACCTTCGACGCCGCGCTCGATACCTGCGAGAAGATCGCCACCGATCTGTTCGCCCCGCACAACAAGAAGAGCGACCAGCAGGAGCCGCACTTCGACGGCGAGACCGTCACCATCATTCCCGAGGTCAAGACCGCGCTCGATGCCTTCTGCGCATCGGGCCTGATGGCGGCCGGCCAGGACTACGAGCTGGGCGGCATGCAGCTGCCCGTGGTGGTCGAGAAGGCGGGACTCGCGTATTTCAAGGGTGCCAACGTCGGCACCAGCTCCTATCCGTTCCTCACCATCGGCAACGCCAACCTGCTGCTCGCGCACGGTACGCCGGCACAGATCGAGACGTTCGTGAAGCCCGAGCTGGAGGGGCGGTTCTTCGGCACCATGTGCCTGTCCGAGCCGCAGGCCGGCTCGTCGCTGTCGGACATCACCACGCGAGCGGACTACGAGGGCGAATCGCCACTGGGCGCACAGTACCGCCTGCGCGGCAACAAGATGTGGATCTCGGCCGGCGAGCACGAGCTGTCCGACAACATCGTGCATCTGGTGCTGGCCAAGATTCCCGGTCCCGATGGCAAGACCATTCCGGGGGTCAAGGGCATTTCTCTCTTCATCGTGCCCAAGTTCCTCGTCAACGAGGACGGCTCGCTCGGCGAGCGCAACGACGTGGTGCTGGCCGGGCTCAATCACAAGATGGGCTATCGCGGCACCACCAACTGCCTGCTGAACTTTGGCGAGGGCACGAAGTACCGCCCCGGCGGCAAGGCGGGCGCCATCGGCTACCTGGTGGGCGAGCCGCACAAGGGCCTGGCCTGCATGTTCCACATGATGAACGAGGCCCGCATCGGCGTAGGCCTCGGCGCGGTGATGCTGGGCTACACCGGCTATCTGCACGCGCTGGACTATGCGCGCAACCGGCCGCAGGGCCGGCCCGTTGGCCCGGGCGGCAAGGACCCGTCGAGCCCGCAGGTCAGGCTCGTCGAGCATGCGGATATCCGCCGCATGCTGCTCGCGCAGAAGAGCTATGTCGAGGGCGGGCTGGCGCTGAACCTGTATTGCGCGCGGCTGGTCGACGAGGAGCATGCGGCGCAGGGCGAGGCGCGCGAACGGCTCGCGCTGCTGCTCGATATCCTGACGCCGATCGCCAAGAGCTGGCCGTCGCAGTGGTGCCTGGAGGCCAACAACCTGGCGATCCAGGTGCATGGCGGCTACGGTTATACGCGCGAGTACAACGTCGAGCAGTTCTATCGCGACAACCGGCTCAATCCCATCCACGAAGGCACGCACGGCATCCAGGGCCTGGACCTGCTGGGCCGCAAGGTGGTGATGAAGGATGGCGCCGCCTTCCGCCTGCTCGGCGAGCGGGTGCAGGCAACTATCGGGCGCGCGACTGGCAGCGGCGACGCGGCGCTGGGCGCGCATGCGCGCGAGCTGGCCGCCGCGGTCAAGCGGCTGGGCGAGGTGACGGCCACGCTGTGGGCGGCGGGCGATCCCGCGGTGACGCTGGCCAACGCATCGGTCTATCTTGAGGCGTTCGGCCACGTGGTCGTCGCCTGGATGTGGCTGGAGCAGGCGCTCGTCGCGCACGCCGCGCTGGCCGGGGCCGACGCCGCGACGGCGGACTTCTATCGCGGCAAGCTGGCCGCGGCGGCGTACTTCTTCCGCTGGGAGCTGCCCAAGGTCGAGCCGCAACTGGACCTGCTGGCGTCGCTGGACCGCACCACGCTGGACATGCAGGACGCGTGGTTCTGACGGCGGCAACGAAAACGACGACGACAACAACAACGACAACAACGACAAGACACAGGAGACGACAACATGAAGACCATCCAGCAACTGTTCGACCTCAAGGGCCGCACGGCGCTGATCACCGGCGGCTCGCGCGGGCTGGGGCTGCAGATTGCCGAGGCACTGGGCGAGCAGGGCGCGCGCCTGGTGCTGTCCGCGCGCAAGGCCGACGAACTGCAGGCCGCCCAGGCGCACCTGAAATCGCGCGGCATCGAGGCCGACTGGATCGCCGCGGATGGCGCCCGCGATGACGATATCGCGCGGCTCGCGGACGAAACGCTGGCCCAGCTCGGCCACGTCGATATCCTCGTCAACAATGCCGGCGCAACCTGGGGCGCGCCCGCCGAGGAGCATCCGGTGCAGGCGTGGGACAAGGTGATGAACCTGAATATCCGCGGCCTGTTCCTGCTGACCCAGCGCATCGGCGCGCGTTCGATGATTCCGCGCCGCTACGGCCGCATCATCAACGTCGCCTCCATCGCCGGCCTCGCGGGCAACCCGCCGGGCACCATGGAGACCATCGCCTACAACACCTCGAAGGGCGCCGTGGTCAACTTCACGCGCACGCTGGCGGGCGAATGGGGCGAGCACAATATCACCGTCAATGCGCTGGCACCGGGCTTCTTTCCGTCGAAGATGACGCAGGGCTCGCTGGACCGCCTTGGCGTGGACCGCATGTGCGAGGGCGTGCCGCTGCGCCGGCTGGGCGACGACGAGGACCTCAAGGGCGCGGCCCTGCTGTTCGCCAGCGAGGCCGGCAAGCACATCACCGGCCAGATTCTCGCGGTGGACGGCGGCGTCAGCGCCGTCTGATCCTCCGCAGGCGGCGCGGCGCGACCGCAGGGTCGTGCCGCGCATCTCCCGACTTCATTGCGCCGCAGGACGTGGAATCATGACGCAAGACAATGGCTTTCCCATTCCCATTCCCTTCCTCGCCGACATGGGCGTGCATTGCCGCCATTTCGGCGGCGGCCTCAGCGAGATCGTGCTGCCCATCGAGCCACGCCACCAGAACGGCTGGTCGATGGCGCACGGCGGCGTGCTGATGACGCTGCTCGACGTGGCGATGGCCATGGCCAGCCGCTCGGCCGACGCCGAGGGCGACGGCCGCGGCGTGGTCACCATCGAGATGAAGACCACCTTCATGGCCCCGGGCCGCGGCACGCTGACCGCGCGCGGCGACTGCGTGCATCGCACCACCACCATGGCCTTCTGCGAGGCCGAGGTGGTGGACGACGACGGCAAGCTGGTGGCCCGCGCCTCCGGCACCTTCAAGTACATCAAGCGCGCGCCGCCGCAGCGCGAGCCGGATACCGGCGCCGACGGCTGAGCACGCCGGCAACGAAGACGCAACGACGCAGCACCATCCAGACACGACGACCCACGCCTGACCCACTACAAGGATTTCGCCATGCCCAACACCTATCAGCGCATCGTTCTCGCCTCCCGTCCCAGCGGCGCCGTGTCGCCGGACAATTTCCGCCTGGAAGAGGCGCCCGTGCCGGAGCTTGCGGACGGCCAGGTGCTGGTGCGCAACCACTACCTGTCGCTCGATCCCTATATGCGCGGCCGCATGGACGAGGGCAAGTCGTATGCCTCGCCGCAGCCGCTGGGCGAGGTGATGATCGGCGGCACCGTGGGCGAGGTGGAAGCCTCGAAGAATCCGAAGTTCCAGGTCGGCGACAAGGTCGTCGGCATGTTCGGCTGGCAGGAGATCGGCGTGTCGGACGGCAGCGGCCTGCAAAAGGTCGACACCACGCACATTCCGCTGTCGGCCTATCTCGGCTCGGTCGGCATGCCTGGCGTGACCGCGTGGTACGGGCTGAACAAGATCATCGAGCCGAAGTCCGGCGAGACCGTAGTGGTCAGCGCCGCCTCGGGCGCGGTGGGAAGCGTCGTGGGCCAGCTCGCCAAGCTCAAGGGCTGCCGCGCGGTGGGCATCGCGGGCGGCAAGGAGAAGTGCGACTACGTGGTCAACGAGCTGGGCTTCGACGCCTGCATCGACTACAAGGCCGCCGCCGATTCCAAGGCGCTGTACATGATGCTGAAGGAAGCCACGCCCGACGGCGTGGACGGCTATTTCGAGAACGTGGGCGGCGAGATCCTGGACGTGGTGCTCTCGCGCATGAACGCCTTCGGGCGCATCGCCGTGTGCGGCATGATCGCCGGCTATGACGGGCAGCCGCTGCCGATGAAGAACCCGCGCATGATCCTGGTGTCGCGCCTGAAGATCGAGGGCTTCATCGTCTCCGAGCATATGGACGTGTGGCCGCAGGCGCTGTCTGAACTGGGCAACGGCGTGGCGCAGGGCAAGATCAAGTTCCGCGAGTCGGTGGCCCAGGGGCTGGCGAGCGCGCCCGAAGCGTTCATGGGCCTGCTCAAGGGCAAGAACTTCGGCAAGCAGTTGGTCAAGCTGGTCTGACCCAGGTACAGGAGGAGACCATCATGAACGCTCCGGACGACATGGCCGCCGGCCTGCCCGAAGAGGTCAAGGCCAAATACCGGGTGCTGCCGCGCCCGCCGCAGTTCGCCACCGTGGCGGAGGAACGCCTGCACCGCAAGCAGCGGCTTGCGGCGGCCTTCCGCCTGTTCTCGAAGTTTGGTTTCGACGAAGGGGTGGCGGGCCATATCACTGCGCGCGACCCCGAGCACACCGATACGTTCTGGGTCAATCCGTTCGGCGTGCATTTCAGCCAGGTCAACGTCTCGAACCTGATCCGCTGCGACCACCACGGCAATGTGGTCGAGGGCGACTACCCGGTCAATGCCGCCGCCTTCGCGATCCACTCGCGCGTGCACCAGACGCGCCCGGATGCGGTGGCCGCCGCGCACTCGCACAGCACGTACGGGCGCGCGTGGTCCACGCTCGGGCGCAAGCTCGATCCGCTGACGCAGGACGTGTGCGCGTTCTACAACGACCACGCGCTGTACGACGAATTCGGCGGCGTGGTGGTGGAGCTGGACGAGGGCCAGCGCATTGCCAATGCGTTGGGGCCGCACAAGGCCGCGATCCTGCTCAACCATGGCCTGCTGACCGTGGGTCGCACCGTCGACGAGGCCGCGTGGTGGTTCATCACGATGGAGCGTTCGTGCCAGGTGCAGTTGCTTGCCGAGGCGGCCGCCGCGCGCACCGGCACCGCGCCCCGCACCATCTCGGATGCCGCGGCGCGCCAATCCTATTCCATCGTGGGGACCGCGCAGGCCGGCTGGTTCCAGTTCCAGCCGCTGTATGCGCGCATCGTCAAGGAACAGCCGGACCTGCTCGACTGAGCGGCGTTGCGGCAAACGATTCCGGAGGAGACAAGACGCATGAAACAGTTCGAGGGCAGGGTGGCCGTCATTACCGGCGGCGCATCGGGGTTCGGCAAGGAGTTCGCGAAGCTGGGCGCGGGCCTGGGCATGAAACTGGTGCTGGCCGACGTACAGCAGGACGCGCTGGATGCCACCGTCGCGGAGTTCAGGGCGCAGGGCACGCCGGCCATCGGCGTGCGGACCGATGTGTCGCGCGCGGAGCAGGTACAGGCGCTGGCCGATGCCGCGATGGCGGAGTTCGGCACGGTGAACCTGCTGTTCAACAATGCGGGGGTCGGCGCGGGCGGCCTCGTATGGGAAAACTCGCTGAAGGACTGGGACTGGGTGCTCGGCGTCAATCTGTACGGCGTGATCCACGGTGTGCGCATCTTCACGCCGCTGATGCTGGAGGCCGCCGCCAGGGATCCCGGCTACGAGGGCCATATCGTCAACACGGCGTCGATGGCGGGGCTGCTCAATGCGCCGGCCATGGGCGTGTACAACGTGTCCAAGCACGGCGTGGTGGCGTTGTCCGAATCGCTCTACCAGGACCTGAGCCTGGTGAGCGAGCAGATTCGCTGCTCGGTGCTATGCCCTTATTTCGTGCCTACGGGCATTCACCAGTCGCACCGCAACCGGCCCGCCGACCTCGCCAACGAGGCGCCGCCGACGCGCTCGCAGCTCGTCTCGCAGGCGATGTCGGACAAGGCGGTGACATCGGGGAAGGTCAGCGCCGCCGACGTGGCGCGGCTCACGTTCGAGGCGATCCGCGAGGAGCAGTTCTACATCTACTCGCATCCGCATGCGCTGGGGCCCGTGCAGCAGCGCTTCGAGGATGTGGTGGGGCAGCGCAATCCGGGCGATCCGTTCACCGGCAAGCCGGACGTGAGGGCGGGGCTGGTGGCGGCATTGCGGGGGTGACCACCGATTTTTCTCCCCTCTCCCGCTGGCGGGAGAGGGAAGCATACCGGCAGGGCTTGATGCGTCTTCGCCCTTGGCGGGAGCAAAGAAATCTCAGGCACGAACCATGCATCGGAGGCAGACATGACAGGCAGCGCGACGGAGACGACCATGGGCGCACCGGCGGTGATTCAGCATCTGCAGTTCGCCACGCTGCCCAACGGCACGCGGCTGCATTACGCCAGCGCCGGCGAGCGCGGCAAGCCGCTGATGCTGTTCGTGCATGGCTTCCCGGAGTTCTGGTACGAGTGGGAGGCGCAGCTTGCCGAGTTCGGCAAGACCCATTTCGCGGTGGCGCCCGATCTGCGCGGCTTCAACCTGTCCAGCAAGCCCGCCGCCGTGGACGCCTACCGGCCCAAACATATCGTCGAAGACCTGGTGCAGCTCATCGGTGCGCTGGGCTATGACCGTTGCGTGGTGGTGGCGCACGACTGGGGCGGGGCAATCTGCTGGAACCTGGCGATCCAGCATCCGCAGCTGCTGGAGCGGCTGATCATCATCAACGCGCCGCATCCCTATCTGTTCGCGCAGGCGCTGGCGACGGATCCGAAGCAGCAGGCCGCCTCCGCCTATATGAACTGGCTGCGCAAGCCCGGCTCCGAGCAGGTGCTGGCGGCGGACAACTTCGCGCGGCTGGAGGCCCTGCTGACGGCCTCCGGCGAGCAGCCCGCGCCCTGGTTCAGCGGCGAGACACGCGACAAATACCGGGCGGCATGGTCCCAGCCGGGGGAGGAGGGCAGCCATTCCCTGACCGGCGGGGTGAACTACTACCGCGCCTCGCCGATGCATCCGCCGGGGCCGGGCGAGCCGCCGCCGGACATCTCGCGGCTGGACCCCGCGCAGTTCGTGGTGCGCGTGCCCATGCTGGTGATCTGGGCGGAGAACGACAAGGCGCTGCCGGCCTCGCTGGTCGATGGACTGGACCGCTTCGTGCCGGACCTGCGCCTGGAGCGCATCCCCGGCGCGACGCACTGGGTCGTGCATGAGCAGCCGGAGCGGATCAACCTGCTGATCCGCAGCGCGGTGCGATAGGCGCGACAGATCGCCGGCTCGGGTGCCGGTTCAGGTGCCGGCGAGCCGCTCGCGATACAGGCGGTAGTTTTCCTCGTCGAAGCAGACGAAGGTCACCTGCTCGATGCCGGGCGCGGCGGCCAGCGCCTCGCGCACCGCGGCGATGGCGATGTCGGCGGCGCGCTCGCGCGGAAAGCCGTAGATGCCGGTGCTGATATTGGGAAAGGCCAGCGTGCGCAGGCCCTTGCTGGCGGCGAGCGCGACGCTGTTGCGGTAGGCGCTGGCGAGCAGCGCGTCCTCGTCCTGGCCGCCGCCATGCCATACCGGGCCAACGGCATGGATCACATACGGCGCTGGCAGCCGGCCGCCCGTGGTGATCACCGCCTGGCCGGTCGGGCAGCCGCCCTGCGACTCGCGGATCTCGCGGCACGCCTCCATGATGGCCGGCCCTCCCGCGCCATGAATGGCGCCATCGACGCCGCCGCCGCCCATCAGGCCGCTGTTGGCGGCATTGACGATGGCGTCGACTTCCATCCGGGTAATGTCTCCGTGGACGACCTGCAGGTGTTCGCCAGCCATGAACTGCCTCCTTGCGGTGGGAATTGCCATGGTGAAGCCCGGGGGCACGGACCCGGAACGAGCCGCGCAGCCCGCGGGCGACGGTGCCGCTGCTACATCGATTCCATCAGCATACGCCGGTAGTCCTCGGCGCTGGCCTCCTTCGGGTTGGTCTTGTGGCAGTGGTCCACCATCGCGCCGGCGATCACCTTGTCGAACATGTCCTCGGTCACGCCCATGCTGCCCAGCCGCGTGGGCAGGCCCAGCCGTGCCGTCATGTCGTGCAGCGCCTGCGCCAGATCGGCATCGTCCGGCAGATGCATGGCGCGGCGCATGCGCGCATAGCGCTGGTCGCGCACCACCGTGGGCGCGTCCGCGTTGAAGCGCAGCACCGCGGGCAGCACGACGGCGTTCAGCGTGCCGTGGTGCAGCCCGGTCTTGCCTTCCACCTTGAGGCCCCCGAGCGGGTGCGACAGCGAATGCACGCAGCCCAGGCCCTTCTGGAACGCCATTGCGCCCTGCATCGACGCGCTCATCATGTTCAGGCGCGCGTCGCGGTCCTGGCCGTCGCGGGTGGCGCGCTCGATATGGGTCCATGCGCGTTCCAGGCCGTCCAGCGCAATGCCGTCGGCGGGCGGGTTGAAGGCGGGCGCCAGAAAGGTTTCGATGCAATGGGCCACGGCGTCCATGCCGGTGGCGGCCGTCAGTCCCGGGGGCAGGCCGAGTGTGAGTTCCGGATCGCAGATGGCGGACTTGGGCAGCAGGTGCCACGAGTGGAAACCAAGCTTGCGGCCGTCTTCGAGGATGATGATGGCGCCGCGCGCGACTTCGCTGCCGGTGCCCGACGTGGTGGGCACCGCGATCAGCGGCGCGGCCTGGTCGGTGATCCTGCCGCTGCCGCCCTCGATGGTTGCGTAGGTCGGCAGCTCGCCCGGGTGGGTGGCCAGGATGGCGATGCCCTTGGCCAGGTCGATGGAGGAGCCGCCGCCTACGGCGATCAGTCCGTCGCAGCTCTGCGACCGGTACAGGTCTGAGGCCTTCTTGACCATGGCCTCGGTGGGGTTGGAGGGCGTCTCGTCGAACACCGCCACCGGCAGGCCGGCCAGCGCATCGAGCGCGTGCTGCGCCACGCCGGCCGCCACCACGCCCTTGTCGGTCACCAGCAGCGGGCGGCGGATGCCGATGCGCTCGCATTCCGACTTGAGCAGGCGCACGGCGCCGAAATCCATATGAATATGGGTCAGGTAATAGATAAAGGCCATGATGGCTTGTCTCCGGGCTGGAACCTGCTGATTCTCTGCGGCTTTTGGTATGGCGCGTGGCGAGGACCGGCGCATGCGCCGCGCCGCGCGCTGGTCGATGATGGCGCAAAACGCGGAACAGCGGGATACGCCGCCATATTTTCGTGGGGTGGACGCCCACAAACCACTGGCATCATACTAAAATCGAACGCTCGTTCACAATTCGAACTGTTGCTGATCGAACAGGACAGAACCCGTATCCCTGCGCCTGCCGAAATTCCCGTCGCCGTCCATGTCCGCTGTGCCGTCCTCGTCCACGTTGCCCACGCCGCCCGTCGCCGCGTCCGCGCCGCTCGATCCGCAGATCGCGCAGCTGCTGGACATGATCGCGCGCGCCAAGCGGCCGTCGATTCATCAACTGGACCCGGCCGACGCCAAGATCGCCTACGAGAAGAGCGCACCCATTCTCGATATCGCGCCGCGCCCGGTGCACCATGTCGAGGACCTGCGCGTGACCGCGCGCGATGGCCACGCCATCCGGGTGCGCCAGTACGCGCCGCGCGCCGCGAGCTGGGCCGAGCCGCTGCCGGCGCTGCTGTATTTCCACGGCGGCGGCTTTACGGTGGGCAGCGTGGATTCGCACGATGCGCTGTGCCGCCTGCTGTGCGACCGCGCGCAGGCCATGGTGCTGTCGGTGGACTACCGGCTGGGGCCCGAGTGGAAATTTCCGACGGCGGTCAACGACGCGTTCGACGTGCTGCACTGGCTGTTCGCCGAAGCGGCGGGCCTGGGGGCCGATCCGGCCCGCATCGCGATCGGCGGCGACAGCGCGGGCGGTACGCTGGCCGCGGCCTGTGCCATCGAGGCGCGCGACACGGGGCTGTCTCCGGTGCTGCAGATGCTGATCTATCCCGGCACCTGCGCGCGCCAGGACACGCCGTCGCACCGCGCGCTGGCCGACGGCTATCTGCTGACCGCGCAGATGATCCAGTGGTTCTTCGCGCAATACCTGCGCGGTGACGCCGACCGCGACGACTGGCGCTTCGCGCCGCTGGACGGCGCGGGCGTCGGCGCCGATGTACAAGGCTGCTGCCCCGCCTGGATCGCGGTGGCGGGCTACGACCCGCTGCACGACGAGGGCGTGGCCTATGCCGGGAAGCTGCAGCGCGCGGGCGTGGCCGCCGCGCTCGCGTCCTACCCGGGCATGATTCACGATTTTTTCAAGCTGGGACGGTTTGTTCCCGCCGTGGCCAAAGCGCACGACGATGCGATCGGCGCCTTGTGCCAGGCGTTCGGCACCCTGCCAGCCGGTTGACCGGCCGGCAGCGCACCGAAAGCCAAGGCGGTCACAGAACCCCGGATTTTCACAAGTAGTGATTTGCTGCAAACAGGAGACCTAGACTTATGCAACGCCGCCATTTCCTCGCCCGCGCGGGCATGCTCGCCGCTGCTGCCACCGCGACGGTTTTCGTCGCAGCGCCGGCGCAAGCGCAGGCCGACAAGTTTCCGGAGCGCCCGATCCGTCTGGTGATCGGCTACACCGCGGGCGGCTCCACCGACATTCCGTTCCGCGTGCTGGCCGATAACGCCTCGAAGATCCTCGGGCAGCCGGTCATCGTGGAGAACAAGCCCGGCGCGGGCGGCGTGCTGCCCGCGCAGATGATGCAGGCCACGCAGCCGGACGGCTATACGCTCGCGCAGGTCGCGATGCCGGTCTACCGCCTGCCGTACACCACCAAGATCAACTGGGACCCGGTCAAGGATTTGTCGTACGTGATCAACCTCGCCGGCTACTCGTTCGGCCTGGTGGTGCCCGCCGATTCGCCGATCAAGACGATGCAGGAGTACATCGCCTACGCCAAGGCCAATCCCGGCAAGCTGACCTACGGCACGCCCGGCCCCATGACCACGCTGCACCTGACCATGGAAGAGCTGGCGATGAAGCAGAACGTCCAGTTCTCGCACATCCCGTTCAAGGGCAATTCGGAGTCGATGCAGGCGCTGCTCGGCGGCCACGTGATGTCGGTGGCCGATACGCCGGCATGGGCGCCGTATGTGGAGCAGGGCAAGCTGCGCCTGCTGTCCACCTGGGGCGACAAGCGTTCGGCGCGCTTCCCCAACACGCCCACGCTGAAGGAACTGGGCATGGGCATCGTGCAGACCTCGCCGTTCGGCCTGGTCGCGCCCAAGGGCACCGACCCGCGCATCGTCAAGAAGCTGCATGACGCCTTCAAGAAGGCCATGGAGATGCCGAATTACCGCGAGTCGCTGGCCAAGTTCGACATGGAGCCGTTCTACATGGGCACCGAGCAGTACGCTCAGTTCGCGGCCGAGACGGTCAAGAAGGAAAAGGCCATCATCGAGAAGCTGGGCCTGGCCAAGCCGCAGTAAGCGCTGTGCCGCGCGGCGTTGCGCCGGCGTGCGATATCCCGAGAGGGTCGCCCGCCGGCGCGACGCCGTTTTCCTTTCCAGCCTGCCGAGGGAGCGTTCCAATGGCCAAGGAAGAATTTCGCCACAGCATGCCGCTGCGCGTGCGCTGGGCAGAGGTCGATCCGCAGTCGATCGTCTTCAACGCGCATTACCTGACCTACTGCGATATCTGCGTCACCGAGTATTGGCGCGCGGTGGGCATCCGCTATCCCGACGACGTGCTGCACGCGCACGGCGTGGATATCTACGTCGTCAAATCCACGCTGGAGTACCACGCGTCGGCACGCTTCGACGACATGCTCGACATCCGCGGCCGCATCGCCCGCATGGGGCGATCCAGCATGCTGTTCCGCGTCGAGATGTACCGCGGCGACGAGCACCTGATCACGGGCGAGATCGTCTACGTGTGCGCGGACCCGGCCACGCAAAAGTCCGCGCCCATCCCGGGGCCGGTGCGCGAAACCATCGAGCAGTACGAGACGGTCAAGCCCGCGGCATGACGGCGGCTAGGCGCGCGACGCGTACGCCTTGAGCCAGCCGAGCCCGGCCGACGTGCCGGCGCGCGGGCGGTACTCGCAACCCACCCAGCCGCCGTAGCCCAGTTCGTCCATCAGGTCGAACAGATACGGATAGTGCAGCTCGCCCACGTCAGGCTCATGGCGCCCCGGCACGCCCGCGATCTGGATATGGCCGATGCCGTCGATATCGCGGCGCAGCTTGGTCGCGACATCGCCTTCCACGATCTGGCAGTGGTAGCAGTCGAACTGCACTTTCAGGTTGGCGGCGCCGACTTCGTTCCGGATTGCCTGCGCCTCGTCCTGCCGCCGCAGCAGATAGCCGGGCATGTCGCGCGGGTTCAGCGGTTCGATCAATATCGTCACCCCCTGCGCCGCGGCGGCACGCGCGGCATAGGCCAGGTTTTCCAGGTAGACGGCACGATGGCGGGCCGGGTCCGCGCCGGCCGGCACCATACCGGCCATCACATGCAGCTTGTCGTTGCCCAGCGCGCCCGCATAGCCGAGCGCGCGCGCGATGCTGTCGCGGAATTCCGCCTCGCGCCCCGGTATGCCCGCCATGCCGCGCTCGCCGGCGCCCCAGTCGCCCGGCGGCGCGTTGAAGAGCGCCAGCGCGAGGCCATGCTCGTCGAGCCGCGCGCGGATCTCCGTGGCCGGATGCTCGTAGGGAAACAGGAATTCGACCGCGCCAAAGCCATCCGCGGCCGCGGCGGCGAATCGGTCCAGAAACGGGTGCTCGCCGTACATCAGCGAGAGATTGGCGGCAAAGCGGGGCATGCGGTCTCCTTGCGGTTGGGGTGGCGGACGAGACGGCCGGCGGCCGGGCACAGTATCATCCCGCGATACGTGCGGGGCGCACGCGCCGCGGCGTTCCGTTTCTTTCCTTCGATGTTGTCCTGCCTTTGCGCATCACCATGCCCGTTACCGTACAGATCCTCCCTTGGTCCGAAGCCCGCGACACCGCCCGCGCCATCCGCTATGCCGTGTTCGTCGAAGAGCAGGGCGTGCCCGTCGAGCTGGAGTGGGACGACCAGGACGAGCCGAGCTGGCACGCCGTGGCGCTCGCCGACGACGGCACGCCGGTCGCCACGGGACGCCTGCTGCCGGACGGCCATATCGGCCGCATGGCGGTGCTGGCGAGCGCCCGGGGCACGGGCGTGGGCGCCACGGTGCTGCAGGCGCTGATGGGCAAGGCAGTGGAACTGGGCTATGCCGAACTGGTGCTCAACGCGCAGACGCATGCCGCACCGTTCTACGAGCGAGCCGGCTTTGCCGTCAGCGGCGAACCGTTCGAGGAAGCGGGGATCCCCCACGTGGAAATGCGCAAGCGCCTGCGGCCCTGAGGCGGGCGGATGGGGCGCCGCCTCAGCGCGGCGCCGGCACCGTGCCGGGATGGCGCGCGACATCGAACTGGCCCTGGTACGACACCTCGCCGATGCGCCCGTCGGCATCGAAGCTGCGCTCGCTCAGATCGAAGCGCCCGTCGTGGCGCACGCGCAGCAGCGTGCTGGCGCGCGTGCCATAGCTCGGCGAACGGATAAAGGCCGACGACAACAGCCTCTCCCACTCGGGGCTGACGCCGGTCTGCGGCAGCTCGAAGCCGGCCGCCTGGCGTTCGTCGGCGAGCAGGTCCAGATAGGGTTCGGCGCTCGCGCCCGGCGCGCCCGTGTCGGCCGCCAGCGTCTCCGCGAGCGCCCCCACGCGGCTGCGCACCTTGGGCCACGGCGTGTCCAGCAGGGCGTTGGACAGCCCGTAGAGTCCGGGGCTGAGCCGCTCGGGCTGGCCCGAGGGCGCGCGATTGCTGAACCACCACAACTCGCGCAAATCGCTCGCCAGCAGGTTGAAGCCGTTATAGGCGCCGCAGTTGCGGGCCAGGCCGCGCAGATAGGTTTCGGGATCGATGTCGCCGCGCAGGTAGCGGTCGACCAGCTCGCCGCGCGAACGCGCGTCGGTGCGCTTTTCCGAGGGCGCGCGGTAGTTCGTCAGGCCGGCGAAGCGGCCATCGGCCGTGACGCCCATCCACGTGCCGGGCTCGCCGATGACCTCCGCCATGTCGCGGCCCGCCAGCACCTGCGGGGCGTCGGTCCACCAGTGCACCGCCTGGGCGGGCCTGGCGTAGAACTCATCGCGATTGGCCGCCACTACCAGCGCATAGTCCGGATGGGCTTGCCAGGCGACCAGGATCAAACACATAGCGCTTCCTTGTTGCTGCCTCGTTGCTGCATTGATTCTGCTACTCGCTCCAGCTCCCCGGGCTAGAGCACGTCCAGGTCGACGAACCGCTCGACCATGCGTCCGCCCTCGATCCATGGGGCCAGACCGCTCTGGCGCCACAGTCCTTCGAGGGTGGCATCGAAGGCCGGCGGCACGTCGGCATAGCTTTCCATCCAGGTCTGCATGCCGGCGCGGGTCTCGGGCCTGCGCATCAGCGTACCACCAATCCCGGTCGCCTCGGCGACCGTCTCCATCCAGCGGTGCCAGTGCGGCAGGGCCTCGACGGCCCGCTCGTCGGGGATGCGGAAGTACACGAAGAGATGGTCGCTCATGCTGGCCTTGTCGTCCGGTTCGGTCAGTCCGCCGCCGTCAACGGCACGGCATAGGGCAGGTCGCCGCGCGCGATGGCCGGCCCTTCGGCGTGGCCCAGGTGCAGCGCGGCATCGGCGGCATCGATCTTCAGTTCGGCCAGCGCGATCCAGCCGTCCGGGGCCGGGGCCGCGTTGACCACCATGCCACAGGGCTGGCCGGGGTCGTCGGTGCGGAAGACCTCGGTGCCCGCGGCGGGCACCTCGCCTTCGCCGCTGACCATCCACATGCGGCGCTTGAGCGTGCCGCGGTACTGGCTGCGGGCGACGATCTCCTGCCCGGGGTAGCAGCCCTTGCGGAAGCTCACGCCGCCGATCAGCTCCAGGTTGATCATCTGCGGCACGAACTGTTCCTGCGTCGGCACGGTGATGCGCGGCAGGCCGGCCTGGATCTCCAGCCAGTCCCACACCTCTGGGCTCGCGGCCAGCAGCGCGGTGCCCAGCGTGCCGCGCAGTTCGTCGGCGCGCGCGGCCGGGGCCACGATCTGCCAGCGCGGCACGCCGGCGCTGTCCGGCAGGCGGATCACGGTGGTGCCGTCCGCGCTTTCCACGGCCCATGGCGCCACCGGCACCGGCAGCCCGGCGGCGGACAGGGCGGTCGCGGCCTTCTCGCCGGCGACGCCGACCACGGCGTGATCCGCAGACATGTCGGAGAGCTTCGCCTTGGCGCGCAGCACGAACATCGACAGCCGCTTCTGGATGGCGGGCTGCAGGTCGGCCGACAGTTGCAGCACGATGCCCTGCGCGTCGCGCCACATCACGAAGCTGGCGAGCAGGCGGCCCTTGGGCGAGCAGTATCCCGCGAGGCGCGCGGTGCCGGCGGACAGGTCGTCCACCGCGTTGGTCAGTTGGGTGTGCAGGAAGCTGGCGGCATCGTCGCCGCTCACCCGGATCAGGCCGAGTTCGGCCGGCCAGCAGACGATGCCGTCCTGGCGGGCGGCGGCGAACTGGGAGGCTAGGGCGGGATTGGGGGCGTGCATGGGCGGTCGTGAAGGAACTGAGGCGAACAATAGGGGCGGCTGCGTGGTCGTGCGCCGTGCGGACCGGATACCGGCGGGCATGCCGGTGGTCCGGCAAGGGCGCGCCAGACCCGGCAAAAACAAGGCGCCGCCATGATGTGCGGCGCCGCTCGCATCGCGCGCGGGCCGTGCCGCGCAAGGCTGCCGGTATTATATGGGGCTGTCGCCAATTCGGCCGGCGCCTCGTTCGGGCGGCCGCGAGCCGGGGCGTCCCACGAACGTCATCCATGAAACGTCTTTTTTACCGCCTGGTGCTGGCCGCCGTGATCTTTACGGTCGCCGCGGCGGGCGCCCTGGCCTGGTGGGCCCAGCGCCCGCTGACGCTGCCCGCATCGCCCATCGAAGTCATCATCAAGCCTAATTCCGGCGTGGCCAGCGTCGGCCGCCAGCTCCAGCGCGGCGGCATCGCGATCGATCCCCGGCTGTTCGTGCTGCTGGTCCGACTGACCGGCCACGGCGGCGACCTGAAGGCAGGCGGCTATCAGTTCGAGACGGGTGCCACGCCCATGACCGTGGTCGGCAAGATCGCGCGCGGCGAGGTCAACCACCACGTGCTGACCATCATCGAGGGCTGGGAATTCAAGCGCATGCGCGAGGCCATCGACGCCCATGCGGCGCTGCGCCACGACACCAAGGACATGTCCGAGGCCGAGCTGATGAAGGCCATCGGCGCGGCCGAGAGCGCGCCCGAAGGCCTGTTCTTCCCCGACACCTATCTGTTCGCGCGCGGCAGCAGCGATATCGACCTGTACAAGCACGCGTACCGGCGCATGCAGCGCCGTCTGACCGAGGCGTGGAACGCGCGCGGCCCCGACCTGCCGTACAAGACGCCCTACGAGGCGCTGATCATGGCCTCGATCATCGAGAAGGAGACGGGCCAGGCGGCCGAGCGGCCCATGATCGCGTCGGTGTTCGTCAACCGGCTGCGCAAGAACATGATGCTGCAGACCGACCCGACGGTGATCTACGGCCTGGGCAAGACTTTCGACGGCGACCTGCGCAAGCGCGACCTGCTGGCCGACACGCCCTACAACACCTATACCCGCGCGGGCCTGCCACCGACACCAATTTCGCTGCCGGGCCTGGCCTCGCTGTCGGCCGCGACGCTGCCGGCGGCCTCCGACGCGCTATATTTCGTCGCGCGTGGCGATGGCAGCAGCCATTTCTCCAATTCGCTTCCCGAACATAATCGCGCGGTCGACCAGTACCAGCGCCGCAAATAACGACATGCGCGGAAAATTCATCACCTTCGAAGGTATCGACGGCGCCGGCAAGAGCACCCATATCGCCTGGGTCGCCGAGCAGCTGCAAACCCGGCTTGGCGACGCGCGGCGCGTGGTCACGACCCGCGAGCCGGGCGGCACGACGCTCGGGGAAGACCTGCGGCAGATCCTACTGCACCGCAAGATGCATCTGGAAACCGAAGCGCTGCTGATGTTCGCCGCCCGGCGCGAGCATCTGGCCGAGGTCATCGAACCGGCGCTGGCGCGCGGCGACTGGGTCATCTCGGACCGCTTCACCGATGCGAGCTTCGCCTACCAGGGCGGGGGCAGGGGACTGGCCCGCGAGCGCCTCGAAGCGCTGGAGCAGTGGGTGCAGGGCGACCTGCAACCGGACTTGACCCTGCTGTTCGACGTGCCGCTGGAGGTCGCGGCCGAGCGGCTGGCCGGGGCCCGGGCGCCGGACAAGTTCGAGTCCGAATCGTCGGCCTTCTTCGCCCGGACCCGTCAGGAATACCTGCGGCGGGCCGCCGAGGCGCCCGGGCGCTTCCGCATCCTGGACTCGACGCGGCCGATCGCGGATATTCAGGTGGAACTGCAAGAGATAATCGCAAGCCTTTGAAGAACAAGGACTATATCGACTTCGTGATGATGGGCGGTCGATGTGAATTGCGCGAAACGAAAAGATGGCCAAAGCGGATAATCCGCTTCAACACTGCCCGCTAACTCATTGATCTTTCATGCTATATCCCTGGCAAACCCATGACTGGCAGAGACTGCAGACGCTGCGCGAGCGGCTGCCCCATGCCCTGCTGATCCATGGCCAGCAGGGCATCGGCAAGCGCGACCTGGCGATGCATTTCGCCCAGGGTCTGCTGTGCGATACGCCACTGCCGGACGGGCAGCCGTGCGGCACCTGTTCGGCCTGCCACTGGTTCGGCCAGGGCAACCATCCCGACTTCAATGTGGTGCGGCCCGAGGCCATGGAGGGCGCCGCCGACGGCGAGGCCGACGAGGGCGGCAAGAAGAAGGCGCCCAGCAAGGTCATCCGCATGGAGCAGGTGCGCGGGCTGATCGACGCCGTGGGCGTCGGCACGCATCGCGCCGGCCACCGGGTGGTGGTGGTCTACCCGCTCGACGCATTGCAGACCGAAGGCGCCAACGCGCTGCTCAAGACGCTGGAGGAACCGCCGCCCGCCACGGTCTTCCTGCTGGTCACCGACCGGCTGGACCGCGTGCTGCCGACGATCCTGTCGCGCTGCCGCCAGTTCTCGGTGCAGCGGCCGGGCCCGGCCGAGGCGCTGGACTGGCTGCGCGGCCAGGGCGTGGCCGATGCCGAGGGCCAGCTCGCGCAGGCGGGCGGCTCGCCGCTGACGGCCCTGGTCGCGGCCGAGGCCGAGGAGCAGCCGATGCAGCGCTGGCTCGTGTCGCAACTGGGCAGCGGCCCCGCGTTCGACGCGCTGGCCGCGGCCGAGCAGTTGCAGAAGCTGCCGGTGCCGTCCGTGCTTGGCATCGTGCAGCGCTGGACTTACGATCTGCTGGCGTCGCAGGCGAGCGCCGACGCGGGCCGGCCGCCACGGTATTTCCCCCGCGAGGCCGCCGCGCTGGCGCGCTGCGCGGGTGCCACCGACGTCCATCGGGTGCAGGGCTTCGCGCAGCGGCTGGTGCAGCACCGCCGCAGCGAGGCGCATCCGCTGGCGCCGCGGCTGGTGATGGAAGCGGTGTTCCTCGAATACCGCCAGCTTTTCCAATAGAACAGAAACAACAAGGGTCAGTCATGAACACAGCGGTTGCCGGTCCCGGCGCGCCGGGCGCGCCTTCACGTCCCAATGTGTTGTCGCTCTCGCTCAAGGACCAGGCCGGCGTCTACGCGGCCTATATGCCCTTCCTCGAGCGCGGCGGCATCTTCGTCCCGAGCAACCGGCCGTTCCGGCTTGGGGAGCAGGTGTTCCTGGTGCTGTCGTTGCTGGACCGGCCGCAGAAGTACCAGATCGCGGGGCAGGTGGCGTGGATCACGCCGGTGGGCACGCCAAACAAGACGCCGGGTGTCGGCGTGCATTTCCCCGACGACGACAACGGGCGCAACCTGAAGCGCGCCGTCGAGGAGATTCTGGGCAAGGCGCTGGAGTCGGGCCGCCCGACACAGACGATGTAATACCTTAACTTGATGGCGCAAGCCATTGATCGGATTGGATTTTCGAGTATGGAAGCATCGGGCCTGACGCTGCGCGACGCCCGCCAGGAAGACCTGGCCGGCATCGTCGCCATCTATAACAGCACCGTGCCCTCGCGCATGGTCACCGCGGATACCGAGCCGGTGGACGTAGGCTCGCGCCAGGCATGGTTCGACGCCCACGGCCCCGAGCGGCGGCCGCTGTGGGTGGCCGAGGACGCCGAGGGCCGCATGGCCGGCTGGCTCAGCTATTCGGACTTCTACGGCCGGCCGGCATATGGCCGCACGGTGGAGGTTTCGATCTACCTGGACGCCGCGCAGCGCGGCCGGGGGCTTGGGCGCTTCCTGCTGGAGCGGGCCATCGCCCATGCGCCGCAGCTGGGCATCGACACGCTGCTCGGCTTCATCTTCGGCCACAACGACCCCAGCCTGCGCCTGTTCGCCTCGCTGGGCTTCGCCCGCTGGGGCGAGCTGCCCCGGGTGGCCGTGCTCGACGGCGTCGAGCGCGACCTGATCATCGTCGGTCGTCGCGTCGACTGACCCGCACCTGCATCCAGCGCCACCGGCCGAACCGCTTCCTTCCCGCCACCATGTTCGTCGATTCCCACTGCCATCTCGATTTCCCGGACCTCGCCGCTCGGCTGCCCGAGCTGCTGGACAATATGCGCGCCAACCAGGTCACGCATGCGCTGTGCATCTCCGTCACGCTGGAGGACTTCCCGCGCGTGCTGGCTCTCGCCGAGCAGCATCCCCACTTGTACGCGTCGGTCGGCGTGCATCCCGACCACGAGGAGGGCGAAGAGCCGACGCTGGAGCGCCTGCTGGCCCTGTCCGACCATCCCCGCGTGGTGGGCACCGGCGAGACCGGGCTCGACTACTACCGGCTCAACGGCCGCGACGTCGCCGACATGGAATGGCAGCGGGAGCGCTTTCGCACCCATATCCGCGCCGCGAAGCAGACCGGCAAGCCGCTGATCATCCATACCCGCTCGTCGGCGGACGACACGCTCCGCCTGATGCGCGAGGAAGAGGCGCGCTCGGTCGGCGGCGTCATGCACTGCTTCACGGAGACGTGGGACGTGGCCCGGCAGGCGCTGGACGAGAATTTCCACATCTCGTTCTCCGGCATCGTCACCTTCAAGAACGCGGCGGAACTGCAGGAGACCGCGCGCAAGGTGCCGCTGGAGCGGATGCTGATCGAGACCGATTCGCCCTACCTGGCTCCCGTGCCGTATCGCGGCAAGACCAACCAGCCCGCCTGGGTGCGGCATGTCGGGGAGTTCATCGCCGAGCTTCGCGGCATTCCGGTGGAGCGGCTGGCCGAGCAGACGACGGAAAACTTCTTCAATCTTTTCAGCCACATACAGAGGACCGCTCATGTTTGATGTCAAGATGTTGCGGGCCCTGGCGCTCGCCGCCGCGCTGGCGGCGGGCCATGCCGTTGCCGCCCCGGCGGACGATCTGCGCAAGGCGGTGGAGTTCGACGACGGCAATACCGTGCAGAAGCTGGTGGCGCGCGGCGTGAATCCGAACCTGAAGGACCGCAAGGGCGATCCGCTGCTGGTGCAGGCGCTGCGCGAGAAGTCGCTGAAGGCGGCGCGCGCGCTGATCAACGCGAAGGACATCGATTTCGACCAGCCCAATGCCGCCGGCGAGACCGCGCTGATGATGGCCAGCCTCCAGGGCGAGCTGGAGATGGTCAAGCTGATGGTCGACGACAAGGAAGTGGAGATCAACAAGACCGGCTGGACGCCGCTGCACTACGCGGCCACCAACGGGCACCTGGAAATCGTCCAGTTCCTGCTGGAGCGTTCGGCCTATGTCGATCCCGAAAGCCCCAACGGCACCACGCCGCTGATGATGGCCGCGCGCGGCGGCTATGCGGAGATCGTCAAGGTGTTGCTGGAGGAAGGGGGCGCGGACCTGCGCATGCGCAACCAGCAGGGCATGACCGCGATCGATTTCGCCGAGCAGTACAACCAGCCCGAGATCGCCGCGGGCCTGAAGTCGCGCTGGCAGAAGGTGTATGGGCAGCAGCCGCCCGAGCCGCGCACGCCCCGGCCCGTGACGCCGGGCAAGGGGTGAGCGGCCCGGGGGCGCTCAGACGTCGTCCGCGAGCCTGACGCCGGTGAACTGCCAGCGCTGGTGCGGGTAGAAGAAGTTGCGGTAGGTGGCGCGGATATGGGATTCGGGCGTGACGCACGACCCGCCGCGCAGCACCATCTGGCTGCTCATGAACTTGCCGTTGTACTCGCCCACCGCGCCGGCGCTGGGCCGGAAGCCCGGGTAGGGCAGGAAGGCGCTGGCAGTCCATTCCCACACATCGCCATACATCTGGCGCAGCACGCCGGAGGTGTTCTGCCGGTCCGGCAGCGGCCGCAGCGCCTGGCCCTCGGCGAAATTGCCCGTGGCCGGCAGGTTGCGGGCAGCGTGCTCCCATTCCGCTTCGGTCGGCAGGCGCCGCTCGGCCCAGCGCGCGAACGCGTCGGCCTCGAAAAAGCTCACATGGGTCACGGGGCTATCGGGATCCACCGGATGCATGCCGCGCAGGCTCATCTGCCACCACGTGCCGTCGCGCTCTTCCCAGTACAGCGGAGCCTCGATGCCCTGCTCGGACACCCAGCGCCAGCCGTCCGAGAGCCACAGGCCCGCGGTGCGATAGCCCCCGTCCTCGATGAATTCGAACCACTGGTGGTTGGTCACCGGGTGCGAACACAGCAGGTACGGTTGCAGCAGGACATGGTGGCGCGGCCGTTCGCAGTCGAAGGCGAAGTCCTCGCCGTCGTGGCCGATCGCCACGGTGCCGCCGGCAAAGCGCAGCCACTCCGGCGCGGGGCGCGGATCGGCGATCACCGGCGCCAGCAGCTCCGGCGCATAGGCCGGCTTGAGCGGGTTCTGCGCGAACAGGTGGAGGATGTCGGTGAGCAGCAGTTCCTGGTGCTGCTGCTCGTGGTTCAGTCCCAGCTCGATCAGCGCGGCTTCGGCATCGGTCTGCGCGGTCTGCAGCAGCGCGATCATGGCCTCGTCCACGCTTTCGCGGTAGGCCAGGATCTCGTCCAGCGAGGGGCGGGTGAGCAGGCCACGGCGCGGGCGAGGATGGCGCGGGCCGATGGCCTCGTAGTAGGAGTTGAACAGGTAGCGGTAGCGGGGGTCGACCGGCTCGTAGTCCGGCACGCGGGGGCCGAGGACGAATTCCTCGAAGAACCAGGTGGTATGCGCCAGGTGCCATTTGGCCGGGCTGGCATCGTCCATCGACTGCACGGTGGCGTCGGCATCGCTCAGGTCGGCCACCAGCGATTCGGTGGCGGCGCGGACGTGGCGATACTGCGTCAGCAGCGTGGGTTCGTGGGGCGGATGGACAGCGCTGGCGGGTAACAGGGCAGAGGGCATGCGGGCTCCCGGGTTGCGATCCGCTTCATGATAGACCCCTTCGCTGCCCGGGGCGAGCGCGGGCGGCGGCGGGGCCGGGGCACGTGAACCCGTGCCACCGGCCCGGATCGGCCTGCGCGACCCGCTTCTCTCTTGCGCTCAGGCGGCCAGCGCGGCGCCGTCGTTGAGCGCGGCCACGGCACGGTTGGCGGCGGTCAGGCCGGCTTCGCGGCTCTCGGGACCCATGGCCAGGCCGTGCGCCCGCACATAAGTGATATCGGTGATGCCCAGGAAGCGGAACACCGTGTCCACCGTCACTTCATGCAGGTCCAGCGCGCTGGCGTCCTGGCGCAGGCCGCCGCGGGAAGACACCACGATCACGCGCTTGCCGCCGGCCAGGCCTACGGGACCGGACTCGGTATAGCGGAAGGTGCGGCCGGCCTGGGCGATACGGTCGATCCACGCCTTGAGCTGGCTCGGGATGCTGAAGTTGTACTGCGGCACGCCCACCACCAGCACATCCGCGTCCAGGAACTCCTTCAGCCACGTTTCGGTGCGCTCGAGCTCGGCCTGCTGGACGTCGTTCAGGCCGTCCTTCGGGCCGCCCAGCACCGGCAGCAGCGCACCGGACAGGTGGGCGGGGCTGTCCTGGTCCAGGTCGCGCACCGTCACGGTGGCATCGGGATGCTGCGCCACCAGGTCCGCCACGACCTTGGCGGTCAGGGTGCGGGAAACGGAATGGTCGCCGAGGACGCTGGAATCGATCTGCAGGATGTTCATGTTGGGCTCCACATCAAAGTAAGTGTCGATGTGGCAAAGATAGAGTCTGGCCATTGATGCCGGTAGTGAGGCAGAATGGAAATTATTGTTCTGTCCATGGAACGACGAACGGCGCCGCGTGTACTGGCCGCCATTTCCACTACCGAGAGCGCCCGCATGCAGGACCTCAACGATCTGTTTCTCTTCGCCCAGGTGGTGCAGCACGGCAGCTTTTCCGCCGCCAGCCGCGCCACCGGCGTGCCCAAGTCGCGCCTGAGCCGGCGCATCGCCCAGCTGGAGAAGGATCTGGGCGTGCAGTTGCTGCGCCGTACCACGCGCCAGGTACGCGTCACGCCGCTGGGCGAGGCGTTCTACGAACGGTGCCGCGCCATGCTCGCCGAGGCCCAGGCGGCGCGGGAGATCATCGAGCAGTCGCGCGCCGTGCCGGGCGGCTCGCTGCGCATCAGCTGCCCGGTGGCCGTGGCGCAGCGGATGCTGGCGCCGTATATCGGGCGCTTCATGCAGGCCAACCCCGGCATCCGCCTGGAGATCGATGCCACCAACCGCCGGGTCGATGTCATCGGCGAAGGCTATGACCTGGCGCTGCGGGTGCGCGACGTGATCGACGATTCCTCGCTGGCGGTGCGCACCTTCGGCGAAAGCCCGCTGATGATGGTCGCGAGCCCCCGGCTGCTGGACAGCATCGGCAGGCCCCGCACGCCCGAGGCGCTGTCCGGCGCGCCGGGGTTGGCGCAGAAGCCTCACGACGGCAAGCACGTCTGGCAGCTGTGCCTGAACGACGAGCCGGCGATCCAGATTCCCTACGACCCGCGCCTGATCAGCGACGAATTCGCCTTGCTGGTGGAGGCGGCCATCGATGGCGTGGGCGTGGCGATGCTGCCGCGCATGTATACGCGGGAGGCGCTGGAGCGTGGCGAACTGGAGCTGCTGCTGCCGCAGTGGCGCATGCCGGTCGGCACGCTGCACGCCGTGTTTCCTTCGCGCAAGGGCATGCCGCCGGCATTGCGGCGGTTCCTGGATTTCCTCGCCGAGATCCTGCCCGAGACCGCGTCCAAGGTCGGCATGCAGGCGATCAGCCGTCCCGGCATGCACCAGCCGCCGCGCTAGCGCACGCGCCGACAAGCCCGCGCGGCATTTGCGGCTTTACCTACACGCCGGGTGGCACTAAGGTACAGTGGCGTCCGCGTGCGGTTGACGTCCCATGACGTACCGGTCTGCCCGTGCCTGCAGGGACGATCCACGCACCCGTCCGACACCATCCCGACCCGTAGAAGGAGTGATAGCAATGAGTGCAACCCATGGTTCCCAGGATCTGGGCAAGGCAGTGCTTCGTATCGTGCTCGGCGTGCTGATCCTGCTGCACGGCATCGCCAAGATCATCAGCGGGCCGGGCCATATCGTGGGCATGGTCGAGGGCGCGGGCCTGCCTGGCGCGCTGGGCTACCTCGTCTATGTCGGGGAGGTGCTGGCACCCATCCTGCTGATCGTCGGGCTGTGGACGCGGCTTGCCGCGCTGATCGTACTCGGCAACATGCTGGTGGCCGTGGGCCTGGTTCACATGCACCAGATCGGCATGCTCAACAAGATGGGCGGCTGGGAGCTGGAATTGCAAGGCATGTTCATCGGCGCGGCCGTCGCGGTGATGTTCCTGGGCGCCGGCCGCTTCAGCGTCGGCGGCATCAATGGCAAGCTGAACTAGCGCAGCGGGGCGGGCGGCGTTACCGCTGCCCAACGGTTCCCCGTCTTTCGCCGCTTTTTGCGCCGTGCCGGAACGGCGCGACAGCCTGACCCGCTACAATCGCTGCCCGTGGTTTCAGATGATGGCATTCGATAATGGGTTTAGGCTGGTTCGGATATTCGACCTTCTGGCTGCTGCCGCTCGCGTGGCGGCTCGCGCTGCGCCCGCTGGCCGGGCAGCGCGTGTTCGGTCCCGGCACGCTGCGCGTCTGGCTGGGCAGCGCCGTGGTGCTGCTGGCCAGTGCCTCGCTGGAGGCGCTGACCGCCGCGGCGGACGCCAATGGCATTGCCGGTGGCTCGGGCGGCCGCGCGTTCGCGCATCTTGCCGCGAACCTGTTCGGCTGGAGCGGCGCGCTGCTGGTCATGCTCGGCGCGCTCGCGCTGGCGGCCCCGATGGTATTCGGCGAGACCTGGCGCTCGCTGTTCCTCCGCAAGCCCGCGCAGGCCGCCGCCGAGCATGGCGATGTGCGTGGCAGCGCGCCGGATAGCGGCGCGCGGGCTGCGCGCGGCGGCCGCGAGCCCCAGTCATGGGAATCCGTCGCGACGGCCTGGACGCCGGGACTGACGGAGCCGACGGCGCGGAGGAAGGGGATCGAACCCGTGTCGGCGCGCCGCCAGCCGGCCTGGCAGCCGCCGCCGCGCACACGCAATTCGCCGCCACAGCCCGGCGAGATCTGGTCGCAACCGCAAGCTTCCCCGCAAGCCGTACCGCCCGCCGCGGCGGCGCCGCACGCGCGGCAGGCTACCAGCGCCACCGGCGCCGCCGCCCGGCCTTCGCCCGCGCGCCCGCCCGCCACGCCCGCCGGCACCGCGCCGGCGACGGGGACGAGGCCGCTTCAGGCAACCATCGTCAGCAGTCCCTTCCGTCAGCCGCAACTGGGTTTGCGCTCGGCCATCACGACCCTGCCGGAGGCCAACGCGCCTGCGGCGCGCGCGGCCACGACTTCGGCCGCGACCCCGGCCACGGTGCCGCAACGGGAGCCCGTCGCAGCGGCTGCGGCAGCCTCGGGAGAACCGGCGAGGGATGCAGCCCCCGAGCCTGCCAGCGCCGCAGGAAGCGAATCGACGACCCAGCGAGCGCAGGCGCCGGCCATCGCGGCGCAGGCTCCCGCGACTGACTCGGCCGCCGTGCCGACGAGCGTACCGGCGCCAGGCGCACTGGCCCCCGAAGCCGGCGAGACGCCCATTCACGTGATCGACGCCGTCGAGCCTGTCGCAGGCGGTGCGCCCACTGGGCAGGCGGCGGCGGATGCCGGCGTGGTGACGCTGGCCAGCCTGCGCGCGGAAGCCGAGGCACTGTTGGCGGAACTGCGCGCGCTGGCCGCCGTTTCGTCGGGCGGCGCCATGGCGACTGTCATCGAAGGGCACGGCGAGCCTGCAATGGCAGGCCGTTGGGAAGGTGAGGCCGGCAGGGAAGCGCCAGCCGGCGCGCAGGCCGAACCTGCCGGGGCCGCGTTCGTGGCCGAGCCCGTGCAGGCGCCGGCAGGGCAGCACGTTCCCGACCCGCTTCACGAGCAGATTCCGGAATTGATCGCCGAGCCGATCGCCGAGCAGCTTCCCGCGGAACTCCCCGCGCAGACGAGCGAACAGGTTCGGGAGCCGATCGAGCCGCCGCTTCGGGAGCCGGTTGCAGATACAGAGCCGGCTACTGAGGCCATTGGGCATCCCGGGCAGGAGGAACCGTCCGGCACGGCCACCGCTTCCGTGGACGGCGATCCCGAGGCGGCGCCGCAAATCGAAGCCCCGGTCGCGCCGACCGCACCGACACCCAAGCCCCGCATCGTGCTGCCCGCCGTGGTCGGCAAGGCCGTGCCGCTGGCATCGCAGCCGGCCGCCGCCGCGCCGCCCGCATCGCCACCGCCGCCGCCGCGCGTGGTGGACTACCGCCTGCCTGGCGTGGACCTGCTGGAAGCGGCCGCCGCCGACATGGAGCACGTTCCCGAGGAGCGGCTGGAGGAAACCGGCAACCTGATCGCGCAGCGCCTGGCCGAATTCAAGGTGCCGGTGTCGGTGGTGGGCGCCTCGGCCGGCCCCGTCATCACCCGTTTCGAGGTGGACCCGGCGATGGGCGTGCGCGGCGCCCAGGTGGTGGGCCTGATGAAGGATCTGGCGCGCGCGCTGGGCGTGACCTCGATCCGCGTGGTCGAGACCATTCCCGGCAAGACGTGCATGGGTCTGGAGCTGCCCAACGCAAAGCGGCAGATGATCCGGCTGTCCGAGATCGTCGAGGCCGCGCCGTTCCAGGGCCACGCGTCGCACCTGGTGCTGGCGATGGGCAAGGACATCACCGGCAATCCGGTGGTGACCGATCTGGCGCGCGCGCCTCACCTGCTGGTGGCCGGCACGACGGGTTCCGGCAAGTCGGTCGCGATCAACGCCATGATCCTCTCGCTGCTGTACAAGGCGACGCCGGAGGACGTGCGGCTCATCATGATCGACCCCAAGATGCTGGAGCTGTCGGTCTACGAGGGCATTCCGCACCTGCTCGCGCCGGTGGTGACGGACATGAAGCAGGCCGCGCACTCGCTGAACTGGTGCGTCGGCGAAATGGAGAAGCGCTACCGGCTGATGTCGGCGCTGGGCGTGCGCAACCTGGCCGGCTACAACCAGAAGATCCGCGCGGCGCAGGCCGCGGGCCACAAGGTGCCCAACCCGTTCTCGCTGACGCCCGACGCGCCGGAGCCGCTGGGCACGCTGCCGCTGATCGTGGTGGTGATCGACGAGCTGGCCGACCTGATGATGGTGGCCGGCAAGAAGATCGAGGAACTGATCGCGCGGCTCGCGCAGAAGGCGCGCGCCGCTGGCATCCACCTGATCCTGGCCACGCAGCGGCCCTCGGTCGATGTGATCACCGGCCTGATCAAGGCCAACATCCCCACGCGCGTGGCGTTCCAGGTCTCGTCCAAGATCGATTCGCGCACCATCCTCGACCAGATGGGCGCAGAAAGCCTGCTGGGCCAGGGCGACATGCTGTTCCTGCCGCCGGGCACCGGCTATCCGCAGCGGGTGCACGGGGCCTTCGTCGCCGACGAGGAAGTGCACCGCGTGGTCGAGCACTGGAAGCAGTTCGGCGAACCGGACTATGAAGAAGCCATCCTGGCCGGCGACCCGGCCGAGGCCGGCACCGGCGATCTGTTCGGCGAGGGGCAGGCCGATGCCGAGGCCGATCCGCTCTACGACGAGGCGGCGTCCTTCGTGCTGACCTCGCGCCGTGCATCGATCTCGGCGGTGCAGCGCCACCTGCGCATCGGCTATAACCGCGCGGCCCGCCTGATCGAGCAGATGGAGGTGGCGGGACTGGTCTCGCCGATGGGCCGCAACGGGGCGCGCGACGTGATCGCGCCCGGCGGCGCAGACTGAGGCGATGTCCATGGAGGGCAGCCGCGTGAATGCCGGCAATCTGTTCGCCGACGTACCCGTGGGCGCGCCGGCGGAAGTCTTCACCCCGCTGCTGGAACGCGCGGGCCTGACCATCGAGCGCATCGTCTCCAACGGGCAGGCGAGCCCGCCGGGCTTCTGGTACGACAGCGAGCGCGACGAGTGGGTGGTGCTGCTGTCAGGTAGCGCGGGTTTGCGGCTGGAGGCGGAGACGGAACAGCGGGTGCTGCGGCCCGGAGACTGGATACACCTGCCGGCGCGATGCCGGCATCGGGTGGAGTGGACGGATGCGGCGCAGCCTACGGTCTGGCTGGCTGTGCATGGGTGAGGGCGGGTAAGCGGCGGGACGGCGAGCGGCGGCGCTTTTGCGGGCGGTCACCCTCACCCCGTCCCTCTCCCGCTGGCGGGAGAGGGGAGAAAACAATCAGCGTTTGAACACCCGCGGTTTGCTCCCTCTCCCGCGCGCGGGAGAGGGGCCGGGGGTGAGGGTGACCGCATCCACGAAGCGATGCTTCCGCAATCAACTCAGGCCCCAGCCCCAAACACCGGCTCCCCCAGATTCAGCATCAACCGGTTGGCCCACGCGAAGATCGCGATCGCATGGATGCCATCGAGAATCTCCGCGTCGCTCAGCCCGGCCTGCCGCAGGGCGGCCAGCGACGCCGCGCCGATGCGGTCCGGATGCTCGGTCAGCGCCACCGAGAAGCGCGCGATGGCGACTTCGCGTGCGGTGGTGCCGGCCTCGCGCGGGTTGCCGAACACCTGGGCAATCACGTCGTTGCGCTTGGCCAGCTGCTCGAAGCGCTGCGCGTGGACCGACGCGCAATACACGCAGCCGTTGATGCACGACACGACCGTACTGGCCAGTTCGCGCTCGGCGCGCGCCATGCCGCCGGGCGCGTACATGATGGCGTTGAACGCGGCCGAGCGCTGGCGCAGGATTTCCGGCTGGTGCACGAGGAACAGGTAGTAGTCCGAGACCTTGGCCTTGGGATGGCTTTCCTCCAGCACCGCGATCTGTTCCGGCGTGGCGCGCTCCACCGGCACGACGTCCAGCCACGCCTTCCAGTCCAGCACCTCGCTGGTAAAGCCGTTGATGCGCAGCGTCTCGCCCGCGCGGTCGATGCCGGCCTGCGGCGCGCCGGGTTCGAGCGCATCGCCTTCGACGGCACCGTCCAGGGCTCGCAGCCCCGCCACCAGACGCACCTGATACGAAAGAAACGCGATCAGTTGGGCGAGCGTGACGACCTCCGGCGTGGATAGTCCCGCGGCCGGCAGCGCGTGCAGCGCATCGCGGTCGCCCTCCACGGGCTTCTCGATCAGCTTGCGCGTGAAGACCAGCATCGCGCGCAGACGCGCATCGGCCACGGTTTCGACGTTGCCGGCTTCGATGGCCGCGATCGCGGCGTGATCGAGGCCGGTCTCGCGCAGGCGCGCCAGGTAGTGGGCCGCCAGCGCGGCCGAGGGCGTCCGCCGCGCCGCATGCAAGGCGACGGCGAAACGCTCGGCCAGCGACAGCCCGGGCAGCGCGGGGTCGAAGAGCGCCCGGTAGCTTCCCTCGGTCGCCGTGGCGACCTTCTCGCGCTGGTGGCGCAGGGCATGCGTCGCGCTGCCCGCCGCGAGGCCGGCGAGGCGGTCGGTCAGGTCCAGGGGCGGCGTGGCGGCGGATGCGGTGGTGGTCGACTGGGTCATGGTATCGAGGCGAATAACGAAATCGGTGGTGGACGGCGAATCCGGATGGCAGGCGCTTGCGCGCTCCCGCGCGCCGTGGCTACGCGGGTCCGCCCGGGAGCGGCGGCGCGGGCGTCCATTCGTCGCCGAACAGCTCGGGCTCCGCGTAGCGCTCCAGCGCGGCGAAATGCGACGCCACGTCCTCGCGGTACAGCAGGCTGGCGATGCCCTGCGCGAGCCGGCGCGCGCCGTCGCTGATGGCCGGGATATCGCCCGAGATGGTGCCGTGGCTGAGCGCCGCCGGATAGCAGAAGCAATGCACGCGCGACAGGCCGGGGCAGTCTCCCGGCGTCTTCTCCTGGAATTCGAACACGGGACCGAGGTCGGGCGAGTCCGACAGTTCCTGGTCTTCCTGTCCCGGCTGCGGGCGCAAGCGCTGGCTCCATAGCCGGATGTGCGGCGCGATGGCGGCGAATTCGGGCCGCGCGGCGAAGTCCACGCGAAAGCCGGTGGACAGCAGCAGGAAGTCCAGTTCGAACACGCCCCTGGGGGTGGCCACGTGCAGCGTCTTGCCGCGCTGCTCCACCGACTCGATGGGGCAGCCCAGATGGAAGCGCGCATTCGGATGGCGCGACACGCGCAGCGTGCTGCCGCGCGGGGGCGGCACCTGCTGGGCGTTGATGTAATGGCGCAGCCGCCATTTCCACTCGTCGGGCAGGTCGTAGTGGCCGTGCGTCAGTCCGGGATTGTTCGAGCCCTTGCTCTTGTTGATGCGCGGCATCTCGGCGCGGCGGATCAGCAGGTCCACGCTGGCGGCGCCCGCCTCGAGCGCGGTGGCCGCGCTGTCCATCGCCGACGCCCCCGCGCCCACCACGCCGACGCGCTTGCCGCGCAGCGTGCCGTAGTCGAGCTCGTCCGACGAATGCGCGCGCACGCAACGCGTGAGCGTCTGCGCGAACGGCGGCAGGTAGGCGCCGCCCAGGCCGTCGCGGCCGGTGGCGAGCACCACGCGGCGCGCCAGCACGCGAAGGGGCCCCTGCGGCGCGGTCATGCGCAGTTCCACCAGTCCGTCGGCGCGCGGCAGCACCAGATCGACGCGGTGGTCGTTGCGCACGTCCAGCGCCAGCACGCGGCGATACCAGCGCAGATAGTCCATCCATTGCAGGCGCGGGATCTTGTCCAGCGCGTCCCAGGCGTCGCGCCCGAACTGGGCCTCGAACCACGCGCGGAAGGTCAGCGCGGGCAGGCCCAGCGCCGGGCCGGTCAGCTGCTTGGGCGAGCGCAGCGTCTCCATGCGTGCGGTGGTGGCCCACGGGCCTTCGTAGCCGGCCGGCGCGCGGTCGTAGATGCGGGCGGCGATGCCCAGCTGCGTCAGCATGGCGCACGCGGCCAGGCCCGCCATGCCGCCGCCGATCACGGCCACGTCGAGAACGGGCTCGCCCTCGTGCAGACGCTGCGGCACCCAGGGCTTGGCGGGCAGGTCCAGCCAGGCGAGGTCCTGGCGCAGGCGCGCTTCCAGCGCGGCAAGACCGTCGACGGCAGGCAAGGTGGCGGAAGAAGAGGAGGGGTGTGTCATCAATCGCTCTGTTTCGGTTCGCGCAGTCCGTGCGGATGGCCGTTTTCGCGCAGGGCCGGGGCCGGCTCGGCGTCGCCCCACGCGGTTTGCACGATGCGGCCGTGATGCTGGGCATCGTGCCGGATAAAGCCGGGCAGCAGCGCGCTCGCCGCCGTGGCCAGCGCCTCGGTGAGCGCCTGCACCGCCGGCGTGGCGGGCTTGCCCTGCGGCGTGATCACGCAGAAGTAGAAGGGAATCGCCACGTCCAGCGGACGCACGGCGATGCCCTCGATCGGCATGCCGTAGGCGGTCACCGGCTCCAGCACCGCCATGCCCAGTCCCGCGCGCACCAGCGCCAGCGCGTTCAGCGAGGTATTGGTATCGACGCGGGTGCGCGGCACCACGCCGGCTTCGTCCAGCGCGCGGTCGATGCGGTGCCGCAGGCGATAGGGGTTCTGCATGGTCACCAGCGCGCGTTCGCGGCAGGCGGCCAGCGCCAGCGTGCGCGCATTGGCCAGCGGGTCGTCGACGCGCAGCGCGCCCACGCACGCCGCTTCGCCGATCCAGTGCAGCGCGACGCCGCGATGCTCCAGCGGCAGGCTGGTCACGCCGACTTCCGCGGCACCGGTCAGCACGGCATGCACGACCTTTTCCGGGGCGGCGCTGTGCAGATGGATCTGCGCGGGCGTGGCGGGCAGCGCGGCCAGCGCCGAGGGCACGAGGCCCGCCGCGAGCGAGGGCGTGGCCACCACGTTCAGCGAGCGGCTGCCTTCGCGGGCGATCACGTCGGCGCTGGCGCGGATCTGCTGCATGCCCAGCAGCACGGGCTCGACTTCCTCGTACAGCAGGAAACCGCGCTCGGTGGGGCTCACGCGCGGACCGCTGCGGGCGAACAGGTCGAAGCCCAGCTCGGTCTCCAGTTCCTGGATCAGGCGCGTGATGGCCGGCTGCGAGCGGCCCAGCAGCCGGCCGGCGGCGGTCACGCTGCCGGTGGACATGACCGCCGCGAAGGCTTCGAGCTGGCGGATTTCCATGGCTTGCAGGCTGGCGGTGTCGCGCGGCGAGTATTCGATATCCGGATTCTTATCCATTGACCATGCGCATGGCAAATACTTTATTGGCTTAAGCATCTGCCCTGTCCGCGCAGTCGCGCGCCGCTCGCGGGCTATCATGAGCCACTTGATGGGCCAGCCTCGCCCAGTCCCCACCTCCCGGAGAACCGCTTGCTGTCTTGCCTAGGACGCCCGTTCGGACTGCTGCGCGCGCTTGCGCTGCTCGCCATGATCGCGGGGCTGCTGTCGCCATTCGAGACTGCACGGGCCGCGGCGGGCGAGGGCGACGCGCTGCGCGTGGGCTCCAAGCGCTTTACCGAGTCCTACATCCTCGCGGAGATCCTGACCCAGACCGTCGCCGCGTCCGGCGCCGCGCAGCATCGGGCGGGGCTCGGCAATACCGCCATCGTGTTCGAGGCGCTCAAGGCCGGCAGCATCGATCTCTATCCGGACTACACCGGCACGGTGGCCGCCGAGATCCTGAAGCTGCCGCCCGACGCCACGCTGGAGCGCATGAACGAGGCGCTGGCCCCGCTGGGCCTGGCCGCGGGCGTGCCGCTGGGGTTCGAGAACACCTATGCGCTGGCCGTGCGCGACGATGCCGGCGCGCTCGCCACGCTGTCCGACCTGGCGGGACAACCGCGACTGCGCCTGGGCCTGTCCCACGAATTCCTCGGCCGCGCCGACGGCTGGCCCATGCTGGCGCGGCGTTATGGCCTGCCGCAGCAGCCGCGCGGCCTTGACCATGGCATCGCCTACGAGGCGCTGGCGAACCGGCAGGTCGATGCCATCGACATCTATTCGACGGACGCCAAGATCCGCAAATACCGGCTGCGCGTGCTGCGCGACGACCGCCATGTCTTTCCGCGCTACGACGCCATCGTGCTGTACCGGCGCGATGTGCCGGCCCGCTTCCCGCAGGCGTGGCAGGCCATCTCGGCTCTGCAAGGGCGCATCGATGCCGACGCGATGATCGCCATGAACGCCCGCGCGGAACTGGACGGCGAGTCGTTTCCCGCCATCGCGCGCGGTTTTCTGGCTGGTTCGGGCAGCGCGGGCGGGAACGGTGCCGCGGACCGCCGCGGCGGCCTGTGGGCCACCGTGCTGGGACCGGATACGTGGCGGCTGACGCGGCAGCACGTGGGACTGGTGGCGGGCGCGGTCGGCGCCGCGACGTTGGTGGGCGTACCGCTTGGCATCGTCGCCGCGCGCCGGCGGCGCCTGGGGCAGCTGGTGCTGGCCGTGGCTGGCGTGCTGCAGACCGTGCCGTCGCTCGCCATGCTGGCCATCCTGATTCCGGTGCTGGGCCAGATCGGTTTGTGGCCCGCGCTGGCGGCGCTGTTCCTGTATGCGCTGCTGCCCATTGTCCGCAATACCTGCACGGGACTGCAGCAGGTGCCCGTGGGCCTGCTGGACGCGGGACGGGCGCTGGGGTTCTCCGGTGCGCAGAACCTGCGGCATGTGGCGCTGCCACTGGCCATGCCCGTCATGCTCGCCGGCATCAAGACCGCCGCGATCATCAGCGTGGGCACCGCGACCATCGCGGCGTTCGTCGGGGCGGGCGGCTATGGCGAGCGCATCGCCACGGGGCTGGCGCTGAACGACCACACGTTGCTGCTGGCGGGCGCAATTCCGTCGGCGCTGCTGGCGCTGGTGGTGCAGGGCGTGTTCGAGGCGATGGAATGGCGCCTGGCGCGGCGGGAACGGCTGGCGTTGGCCAAAGGCGGGATTTTCTCCCCTCTTCCGCCAGCGGGAGCGGGGCGGGGGTGAGCGAAGGGCTTGGGCGATTCGCGCTCATGCGGCCGGGCATGACGGATACGTGAAAGACACCCATCGCATCTATCCGGCCGTCACCCTCACCCCCGGGCCTCTCCCGCTGGCGGGAGAGGGGAGCAAAGCGGTGCTTCACGCGAGCTTGCGCGCCAGTTGCCCGAGCTTCGCCACCGCCGCCTCCATCGCCGCATTCCAGGGATGCCCATAGTTGAGCCGGATGCAGTTGCGAAAGCCCCGCCGCGCGGAGAACAGCGGCCCCGGCGCGATGCCGATGCCGTGCTCCAGCGCCACGCGGTGCAGCGCGAGGGCATCGAAGCCCGGCGCGAATTCGACCCACAGGAAATACCCGCCATCGGGATGGGTCACGCGCACGTTGTCGGGAAAATGCTGGCCGATGGCCTCGATCAGCTTGCCTTGCTGCGTCTCCAGCGCATGGCGCAGCCGGCGCAGGTGCTTGTCGTAGCCGCCGTGCTGAAGATATTCCGCCAGTGCGAGCTGAGTGGGCACGCCGGCCGACAGCGTGGTCATCAGCTTGAGCCGCTGGATCGTCCCGCCATAGCGGCCCGGCGCGACCCAGCCGATGCGAAAGCCCGGCGCGAGCGACTTGGAGAACGAGCCGCAATGCATCACCAGCCCTTCGGTGTCGAAGGCCTTGGCCGGCAGCGGGCAGCGGTTGCCGAAATACAGCTCCCCATAGACGTCGTCCTCGATCAGCGGCACCTGATGGCGCGCCAGCAGCGCCACGAGGTCGGCCTTGGCGGTCTCGGCCATGCTGGCGCCCATGGGGTTCTGGAACTGCGTCATGAACCAGCAGGCCTTGACCGGGTGCCGCTTCAGCGCATGGGCCAGCGCATCCAGATCGATGCCGCCGCGCGGATGCACGGGGATCTCGACGGCTTTCATGCGCAGCCGCTCCAGCGCCTGGAGCGCGCCATAGAAGCCGGGCGATTCGATGGCGACCACGTCGCCGGGCTGGGCCACCGCCATCAGACACAGGTTCAGCGCTTCCAGCGCGCCGTTGGTGACGATGATGTCGTCGGCCGGCTGCGGCACCCCCGCGCCCAGGTAGCGCAGCCCGATCTGCTGGCGCAGCGTCTGGTTGCCCGGCGGCAGGTCGTTGACGGAGTACCACGGGTCCAGCGTCCTGCCGGCGCGGGACAACGACTTGCCCAGGCGTTCCCAGGGAAACAGCTCCGGCGACGGAAAGGCCGAGCCCAGCTGCACCAGTTCGCGGTCGCGCGCGGCGTCGAGCACGGAGAACACCAGGCGCGAGATATCGACGTCCGTGGATACCTCGGGCGAGGGCCGCACCGCCGGCTGCGGCAGCTGGCGCGCCGGAAGGCCGGCGACGTAGTAGCCGGAGCGCTCGCGCGCGCGCACCAGGCCGCGTTCCTCCAGCCGGTAGTAGGCCTGGAAGGCCGTGGCCGGGCTCACGCCGTAGTGCGCCACGGTCTTGCGGATCGACGGCATGCGAGCCCCGGGCGGCAGGCTGCCGTTGCGGATGTCGCGCGCCAGCGTCTCGGCGAGTTCTTCGTAGCGTTTCATGGGCGGGGCGATGCAGCGTTGCCGGCGTGCGAGGGCGGCCGGAATCCGAACTGATACGGAAAACTATCACAGAACTGATGCTGTTACGGTGGCGAGAAGCGCCCGATAATGCGGTCTGTGATATTGGGCAGGCGCTCGTTCGCGCCCGCCGGCCAGGAAAACCATCATGAATCCGATTCGACTGATTGTGACCGTGCTGTGGGGCTTTCTGGGCTTGCGCGGCGGAGAACAGCACCGGCGCGACCTGCAGAACGTGCGGCCCATTCCGCTGATCGTCACCGGCGTGATGCTGACCGCCGCGCTGGTCGGCGGCCTCGTCATGCTGGCAAACTGGGCCGTGTCCCACGCCTGACCGCCGGGCATGCCTGTTCCGCCACGGGCGGCCGATGCGGCCGCCGCCATTTCGTCATGACTCTTACTTTCCTACGGCGCCCGCGCATGGCGCGCGCCATCGCGGCCCGCTTGCGCCGGGCGCGCGCGTTGCTGGCCATGCTGCCTGCGCTGGCCGCGAGTCCGGCGGTGTTCGCGCAGGCCAGCACCGCTGCCCCCGCCATCGCCACGGCCGCCACGCCGGCGGCCCATGCCAGCGCGCAAATCGAACGCGGCCGCTACCTGGCCCGCGCCGCCAACTGCATGGCCTGCCATACCAGCGCCAACGGCGCACCGTTCGCCGGCGGCCTGCCGCTGGACACGCCCGTGGGCCGCGTCTACTCGACCAATATCACGCCCGACCCCGAGACCGGCATCGGCGCCTATACGTTCGCCGACTTCGACCGCGCGGTGCGGCGCGGCATCGCGCGCCATGGCGAGCGGCTCTATCCGGCCATGCCGTACCCCTCCTATGCGCGGATGGACGACCGCGACGTGGAGGCGCTGTTCGCCTTTCTGCAGGCCGAGGTCAAGCCGGTGCGCCAGGACAATCCCGATGCGGACATGCGCTGGCCGTTCAGCATGCGCTGGCTGCTGCGGGTGTGGAACTGGCTGTTCCTGGACAGCGCGCCGATCCAGGCGGATGCCGCCAAAGGAGAGGCGTGGAATCGCGGGGCCTATCTGGTACAGGCGGTCGGCCACTGCGGGGCCTGCCACACGCCGCGCGGGGTGCTGTTCGCCGAGAAGGCGCTGGACGAGCGCAGCCGCGATTTCCTCTCCGGCGCGCAGGTGTCCGGCTGGTCGGCCAGCAACCTGACCGGAGACCAGCTCACCGGACTCGGCAGCTGGTCCGCCCCGGAGATCGCCGAATACCTGCGCACCGGTCGCAACGTCCATGCGACCTCGTTCGGGCCGATGTCCGAGGTCATCTCGTCGTCGACGCAGTACCTGAGCGATCCCGACCTGCAGGCCATCGCGGTCTACCTGAAGTCGCTGCCGGGCCGGCGCGGCGAGACGCAGCCCTTCCGCTACGACGCCTCCACCGCCGCGCAGCTCGCCGAGGGCCGCTTCGACGCCGCGGGCGCGCGCCAGTACGCGCAGTACTGCATGCCCTGCCACGGCGCCAACGGCAAGGGCTTCGCCCGCGTGTTCCCGCCGCTGGCCGGCAATGCCACCGTGCTGGACCCCAGCCCCGCGTCGCTGATCAATCTGCTGCTCGACGGCGCGGTGACCGCACGCGTGGAGACGGCGCCCACCGACTACCACATGCCCGGCTACGGCTGGACCCTGGACGACCAGGAACTGGCCAACGTGCTGACGTTTATCCGCACCAGCTGGGGCAATGGCGCGACGCCGGTCGATGCCGCCGCGGTGGCACGCCGCCGCGCCGAACTGGGCAGCGCGCTGACGGCGCCGGCCGAGCGCTGACGAGACCACCATGACGATTACGCGCAGAGATTTCCTGAACGGCGCCGCGCTGGCCATCGCCGGTGGCATGGCGCCGGTGCAATGGCTGCATGCGCAGGGCGGCGGCGGTGCCGCGCCCTCGGGCGCCTACTACCCGCCGGCGCTGACCGGCATGCGGGGCAACCACCCCGGTACCTTCACGCTGGCCCACAGCCTGGCGCGCGAGGGCGCGCGCTATCCGGGCGTGCTGGCGCGCGAGGCGTACGACCTCGTCGTGGTCGGGGCCGGCATCAGCGGCCTGGCCGCGGCGTGGTTCTACCAGCGCCGGCACGGCGGCAACAAGCGCATCCTGATCCTGGACAACCACGACGACTTCGGCGGCCATGCCAAGCGCAACGAATTCACCGTCAGGGGGCAACGGCTGGTGACCTACGGCGGCAGTGCCGAGATGCCGCCGTCCGCGCTGGACGACAGCGCCATGGCCACGCTGCTGGACGGGCTTGGCGTCGATGCGCGCCGCCTTGGCGCCGCCGCCCCGCTCGACCCCTACGCCGGCCGCGGTATGGGCCGCGCGGTGTTCTTCGACCGCGAGCATTTCGGGCGGGACCAGTTGGTGCCAGGCGATCCGTTTGGCGAGCGGATGGACGGCGTGACCGCCAAGGCCGACGCCGTCCGCCGATTCCTCGACGCGGCACCGCTGCCCGCGGCCGACCGCGAAGCGCTGGCGCGGCTGATGGAAGGCGGTATCGACTACCTGGCCGGCATGCCGCAGGCCGAGCGCATGGCCCACCTCCAGCGCACCAGCTATACGGCGTTCCTGCGCGAACGGGCAGGTCTCGGCCTCGCGGGCCAGCGCTTCCTGCGTGGCCGCACCCACGATGCCTTCGCGCTCGACGCGGAAGGCGTGTCGGTCTTCGATGCCTGCGCAATCGGCCTGCCGGCCGGCGCCAATATGCCGCAGCCGGGCGAGCAGGCGCGCGAACTCGGCAAGTCGCCCGCCTCGCGCCTGTGGTTTCCCGATGGCCATGCGTCGCTCGCACGCCTGCTGGTGCAGCGGATGATTCCGGGGGTGGCGCCCGGGGCCACGGCCGAGCGTATCGCCGCCGCGCGCTTCGACTACGGCAAGCTCGATACGGACGCATCGACGGTAAGGGTCCGGCTGAACAGCACCGCCATCGCCATCGAGCCGGATACGCGGCTGGTGCGCGTGACCTACGGCTGGCAGGGCAACCTGCACCGCGTGGAAGCGGCGCACGTGGTCCTCGCCGGCTACAACATGATGGTGCCGTACATGGCGCCGGCGCTGCCCGACGCGCAGAAGCGGGCGCTGCGCGACGAGGTCAAGGCGCCGCTGGTCTATGCCAAGGTCGCGCTGGACAACTGGCGCGCTTTCGACGCGCTCAAGGCCCGCCGCATCCACGCGCCCACCATGGCGTACTCGGACCTGTGGCTGGAAACGCCCGCGGCCGCCGGTCCCGACGCCCCCGTGGTGCTGCACATGCTGTACGTGCCCACCGTGCCGGACAGCGGCATGAAGGCGCGCGACCGCTTTCGCGCGGGGCGGGCGCTGCTGCTGGGCACACCGTTCGAGCAGCTCGAGCGGGGCATCCGCGCTCAGCTCGACCGCATGCTGGGGCAGGGCGGGTTTGCGTCCGGCGACGTGGTGCGCGGCATCACGGTCAACCGCTGGGCGCACGGCTACAGCTACCGGCCCAACACGCTGTTCGACGACCCGGCGGCCGCCCAGGCAGCCCTGGCGCGTTCGCGCGCGCCCTATGGCCTGGTCACCATCGCCGGCGCGGACAGCGCGGGCAGCCCGTCGGTCACGGCGGCGGTGAGCCAGGCGTGGCGAGCGATCGAGGAATTGCGGGCTTAGACTCTCGAATTGCGGCGGTCTGCTTCCCTCTCCTGTTCGCGGGAGAGGGGAAAAAGCAGAGCCTTATGCCGCCTCTCCACTGCGTCCTGTGCCGGCCGCACGGCTCTCGTTCGCCGCATCCGCGCGCCGCGCCTTTTCCATGCCGCGATAGTTCAGCGCCACTAGCGCGAACTGCAATACCACGAGCGCGTAGGCGCTGCTGTACAGCCCCCAGACGATCCACAGGGCGTTGCTGAGCAGGAAGACCCAGAAGCCGGCCTTGCGCCGGCCCGCGTGGCGCGAGCCCACCAGCCAGGTGGCGGCCACCGTCACGGCCATCGCCGGCCATTGCAGTACGTCGATCCAATCCATAGCGTTCGTTCCAGTCGGACGGTCCGGTAAAAACTTCCCGGAGTATCTACAAAGCGACAAAGCGAGGCGGTACGTGGCCCCGGCAGACCCGCGCGCCTGCGCTTTGCGCGCCATTTCCGGTTGCGGTTGCAACAGCCGTGCCGAAGCGAGCGCGTTGGAACGATGCTTGCGTCCCACTGTGGGGCGCGGCGCCGCCGGTGTGCCGCCGGCAGCGAGGAGGCCCGCATGAAAGCACTTTGTTGGCACGGCAAGCACGATGTACGTTGCGACACGGTGCCCGATCCGGTGATCGAGCATCCGCGCGACGCCATCATCAGGGTCAGCAGCTGCGCGATCTGCGGCTCGGATCTGCACCTGTACAACCACTTCATTCCCGGCATGGAAAGCGGCGACGTGCTCGGCCACGAATTCATGGGCGAGGTGGTCGAGGTCGGACCGGAGAACCGCCGGCTGAAGGTGGGCGACCGCGTGGTGGTGCCGTTCACGATCATCTGCGGCGAATGCGACCAGTGCCGGCGCGGCAATTTCTCGGTGTGCGAGCGGACCAACCGCAACAAGGCAACGGCGGACAAGGCGTTCGGGCATACGGGCGCCGGCCTGTTCGGCTACAGCCATCTGACCGGCGGTTACGCGGGCGGCCAGGCCGAGTATGTGCGCGTGCCCTATGCGGACGTCGCTCCGGTCAAGATCCCGGACGGACTGACCGACGAGCAGGTGCTGTTTCTGGGCGACATCCTGCCAACCGGCTGGCAGGCCGCCGCCCAGTGCGAGATCCAGCCCGAGGACGTCGTCGCGATCTGGGGCGCGGGACCGGTCGGCCAGTTCTGCGCGCTCAGCGCGCTGCTGATGGGCGCGCGCCAGGTGATCGTAATCGACCGCGTGCCCGAGCGACTGATCATGGCGCAGCGACTGGGCGCGACCACGATCGACTTCGAACACCACAGCGTGGTGGAGATGCTCAACGAGCTGACCTTGGGCAAGGGGCCTGACAAGTGCATCGACGCGGTGGGACTGGAGGCGCATGCAGCCGGCTCCCTGGATTCGATGTACGACCGCGTCAAGCAGGCCGTGATGCTCGAGTCCGATCGCCCGCACGTGCTGCGCGAAATGATCTATGTGTGCCGCCCGGCCGGCATCCTGTCGGTGCCGGGCGTGTATGGCGGACTGGTGGACAAGATCCCCATGGGGCCCCTGATGAACAAGGGCCTGACTTTGCGCGCCGGACAGACGCACGTAAACCGCTGGACCGACGATCTGCTGCGGCGCATCCAGGAAGGGCAGATCGACCCAACGTTCGTGATCACGCACCAGGCCACGCTGGAGGACGGCCCCGGGCTGTATGAGACCTTCCGGCAGAAGCACGATGGCTGCATCAAGGTGGTGTTGAAGCCTTGAACGATGTTCCCCGGCCGCGCGAGCGGGACGGATGCGAGGCCCCATGAAGATCCATCACCTGAACTGCATCTCCACTTGTCCGCTTGGCGGCAGGCTGATGGACGGCCGCAGCCGCAGCATGTTCGAACGCGGCGAGCTCGCCTGCCATTGCCTTCTCGTGGAACTGGCCGACACGCTCGTGCTGGTCGACACGGGCCTCGGGCGCCGCGACGTGGCGGACCCGCGCTCGCGCCTGAGCGCGTTTTTTCTCGGGCTGGTAAAGCCCGAGTTCCGCGACGAGATGACTGCCTACCGGCAGGTGCAGGCGCTGGGCTTCGATCCGCGCGACGTACGCCATATCGTGCTGACGCATCTGGACTTCGACCATGCGGGCGGTCTCGACGATTTTCCGTGGGCGACGGTGCACCTGATGGGTGTGGAGAAGGACTATGCGCTGCGCCAGCTCACGTGGCTGGACCGGCAGCGCTTCCGGCCGCAGCAGTGGTCCACGCAGGGCGCATGGCGCAGCTACGCGCCCGACGCCGGGGAAGACTGGTACGGCTTCCAGCGCGTGCGCGTGCTCGACGGCCTGCCGCCCGAGATCGTGATGGTGCCCTTGCCGGGCCATACGCATGGCCATGCCGGCATTGCGGTGCGGCGCGGGGAGGGCTGGCTGCTGCAGGCCGGCGACGCCTACTTCTTCCGCGACGAAATGGACCCCGTGTCGCCGTACTGCACGCCGGGACTGCGCTTCTACCAGTGGATGATGGAGAAGGACCGCGCGGCGCGGTTGCTCGCGCAGCGGCGGCTGCGCCAGCTGCATGCGGAGCACGGCGGCCACGTCACCGTGTGCTGCGGGCACGATATCGTCGAGTTCGAGGCATTGGCGGGACGGCATGCGGGCCTGCCCGCGGGAGCGCTGGCGTCGTCCGCTGGCCATTCCGCCGTGCGGTAACGGATTGACACCATCGCGAAAGATTTACATGTCGCATCGCGGTTGCAGGAGGAACGCCATCCAAACTGGAACGCCCGCCCTCGAAGTCTTCCCGCGCCCGTGCGGGGTTGCGTAGCGGCGACCGCGGCGCACCGGGACGCACACGAGCCATCGCACATCGGCGTGCGGGCACGGCCATTGCAACTCGTGTTGGGCCACTGAGGCGCCATGTCCACACCGACCCCACGGAGGATCACCATGTTCATTCACAACAAGCGATTGCAGTACACCGTTCGTGTAGCACGCCCCGATCCGGGCCTCGCCAATCTGCTGCTGGAGCAATTCGGTGGTCCGCAGGGCGAACTCGCCGCCGCGTGCCGCTATTTCACGCAGGCGCTGGGCGAGGATGATCCGGGCCGCAAGGACATGCTGCTGGATATCGCCACCGAGGAGCTGAGCCACCTGGAAGTGATCGGCTCGATCGTGGCGATGCTGAACAAGGGCGCCAAGGGCGAACTTGCGGAAGGTATCGAACAGGAGGCCGAGCTGTATCGCTCGCTGTCCGGCCCCGGCAACGACAGCCACGTCACGCAGCTGCTGTACGGCGGCGGCCCCCCGCTGGTGAACTCGGCCGGCGTGCCGTGGACCGCGGCGTATATCGATACCATCGGCGAGCCTACCGCCGACCTGCGCTCCAATATCGCGGCCGAGGCGCGCGCCAAGATCATCTACGAGCGGCTGATCAATGTCACCGACGATCCGGGCATCAAGGAGGCGCTGGGCTTCCTGATGACGCGCGAGGTGTCGCACCAGAAGTCGTTCGAGAAGGCGCTGTATTCGATGCAGCCCAGCTTCCCTCCGGGCAAGGCCCCGCCGATGCCGGAATTCGCCAGCGTCTACTACAAGATGTCGCAGGGCGAAGCGCTGCGCGGACCGTGGAACGCCGACAGCAACTTCGAGTTCGTCGAACGTCCCGAACCCGCGGTGGATGGCGGCGACGGTCTGGCCCAGGTGCAACTGGACCCGGATCAGGCCAGCACGCTGGAAGCGGCTGCCATGCGCACGGAGTCGGACGTGAACAGCGACCCGGTGACCGGCGCGGATCTGGGACGGGGTGACGACACCGATCTGCCGGAGAAGGCGAAGTAAGGATTGTCGCTACGATTTAGCGCTCACCCTCACCGCCGGCCCCTCTCCCGCGCGCGGGAGAGGGGAGCAAACCGCCGACATATCGATGCCGCTGGTGTGCTCCCTCTCCCGCGGGCGGAAGAGGGCGGGGGTGAGGGTGAGGGCTAGCAGGAGCCAGAAGCGCACGCAGCGGTATGCCTGCCGGCCGTCAGCCGCTCACCAGACCCGCAACTCTCAACCCCACTCCCGAATCGCCATTCCGATCATCGCGACATTCATCGCAATGATCAGCGTCACAGCGATGCTCGCGAGCACGATCACCAGCGGGCGGTTCGCATATTCGCCCATCACCGAGCGCCGGCTGGTAAGCCAGATCAGCGGCACCACGGCGAACGGCAATTGCAGGCTGAGAATGACCTGGCTCAGCACGAGAAGGCTGCCGATGCCGGAATCCCCGTAGGCCACCGCCACGAACATCGCTGGAATGATGGCGATGCCGCGCGTGACCAGGCGCCGCGCCCACGGCGGCAGCCGCAGTTGCACGAAGCCTTCCATCACGATCTGCCCGGCCAGCGTCGCCGTGACCGCCGAGCTTTGCCCCGAGGCCAGCAGCGCCACGCCGAACAGCACGCTGGCGACGGTGGTGCCAGTCAGCGGCCCGAGCAGGTGATAGGCGGCGCGCAAGTCGTTGACCTCGTGCATGCCGCCCGTATGGAACACCGCGCCCGCGGTGACGAGAATTGCCGCGTTGATGAAGAAGGCGATCACCAGCGCCACCATGATGTCGATGGTGTAGTACGCCATCGTCGTGGCCTTGGACTCGTTGCCGCTGGAGATGCGCTGCGGCCCGACCATCGACGAATGCAGATACAGGTTGTGCGGCATCACGGTGGCCCCGATGATGCCGATCGCGATATAGAGCATGTTGACGTCGGTCATGATGCGCGGCCCCGGCACGAAGCCCTGCATCACCGACGGCCAGTGCGGCTGCACCAGCACGAGGTTGATCGCGAAGCAGATGAACACCACGGCGAACAGCGAGATCACCACTGCCTCCAGCTGGCGGTATCCACGCTGCTGCAACGCGAGAATGAGCAGCACGTCGAGCACGGTGGCCGCGACGCCCCAGGTCAGCGGAATGCCGAACAGCAGGTTCAGCGCGATGGCGGTGCCGATTACCTCGGCCAGGTCCGTCGCGCAGATCGCGATCTCGCACAGCAGCCATTGCGCCAGCGCCGACTTGCGGCCCGAATGGCGGCGGCAGGCCTGCGCGAGATCCATGCCGGACACCACCCCCAGCCGCGCCGCCAGCGTCTGCAGCAGCATCGCGATCAGGCTGGACATCAGCACGATCCACAGCAGCGAATAGCCGTAGCCGGAGCCGGCGGCAAGATCGGTGGCCCAGTTGCCCGGGTCCATGTAGCCCACCGCCACCAGATAGCCGGGACCGAGGAAGGCGAGCAGCCGCCGCCAGTGCAGCGGGCCGCGACGCGGCCGGCGCGGCGGACCGAAGCCGGTCGCCTCGGGCGCGGTATCGCCGGCGGTACCGGCTGCAGCGGAAGACGCGATGTCCGGAGGTGGCATGAAAAATCTACGCACCCCTGCGGTCAGGGGCGCGCTGAAGGATTAGGGGTTGGGCGCGTTGCGCCGGCGGCCGGCCCGTGCGGGCGGCCGGCTTACGGAAGGGGGCGGGCGTTCGGATCGCCGCCCGGATCGCGGCGGGCGGCTCAGATGCCGAGGCCAAAGGCCTTGGCTACCAGAATAAAGCCGCCAACGCCGTTGATAGTCAAGCCCAGCGCCATGCGTAACGGATGGGCACGCCAGTCTTGTCGCCAATGCTTCATGATGCCTCTCCGACGGTGCGGCCCCATGATGGATGCGGGGCTCACGATTCGTCAATGCCAAAGCATGGGGCGTGCCTGAGAGAGCTGCAGAGCGGGCAGGGGCGCCGTCTGCGCTCTCACCGGCCCCCGGAATGCCCGCCTCAGGCGAGCTGCGGGCCAGGATTCTCCGGCACCTCTTCGGTCAGGAGGTTTTCGAGCCGCTGGAACACTCTCCGTGTTGCGCCGCGCGCCTCCAGCGCGAACAGCAGCAGCGAGCGGCCCGTGACCTGGTAGGTGTCCCCAGTCACGAAGCTCGCCAGCTCCTCCCGTACGGGCGCGTTGGTGTCGATCAGGCAGGTCCATTGATCGCTGCCCGCAACGTCCGGCAGAGTGAACTCCACCACGTCGTGGTAGGCGTTGAACACCAGCAGCAGGGTGGCGTCGGAGCCGAGGCGCCGGATGCCGCTGACGCGCGCACGGCCATCGATCACCAGCCCGAAGCAGCGCATCGAGGCGTCGCCCCAGTGCTCGGGCGTCAGCTCGTCGCCCGCCGCGCTGATCCATTTGACATCGGCCACATCGAGTTCGGGATCGCGCTCGCCGGTCAGGAAGCGGCCGCGCCGCAGTACCGGCAGCGTGCGTCGCAGGGTCGTCAGCTTGCGCACGAACTCGATCAGCGCGGTGCCGCTTTCGCCGATGTCCCAGTTGACCCAACTGATATCGGTGTCCTGGCAATAGGCATTGTTGTTGCCGTTCTGCGTGCGACCGAACTCGTCGCCCGCGAGCAGCATCGGCGTGCCTTGCGACAGCAGCAGCGTGGCCAGCATATTGCGCTTCTGGCGCTCTCGCAGCGCGCACACCTCCTCGTCGTCGGTCGGTCCTTCCGCGCCGCAATTCCACGAGCGGTTGTCCGAGCTGCCGTCCTGGTTGTCCTCGCCGTTGGCCTCGTTGTGCTTCTCGTTGTACGACACCAGGTCGTGCAGCGTGAAGCCATCGTGCGCCGCGATGAAATTGACGCTGGCCCACGGCCGGCGGCCGCGGTGATTGAACATGTCGCCCGATGCCGTGATGCGCGCCGCGAGGTCGGGCGCGAGTCCTTCCTCGCCGCGCCAGAAGTCCCGCACGGTGTCGCGGTACTTGTCGTTCCACTCGGCCCAGCCCGGCGGGAAGTTGCCCACCTGGTAGCCGCCGGGGCCGCAGTCCCACGGTTCGGCGATCAGCTTGACGCCGGACAGGATGGGGTCCTGCCGGCAGGCCTTCAGGAAGCCGCTTTCGTAGTCGTAGCCGCCCGGCTCGCGCGCGAGGATGGTGGCCAGGTCGAAGCGGAAGCCGTCCACGTTCATCTCGGTCACCCAGTAGCGCAGGCTGTCGGTGACCATCTGCAGCACGCGCGGATGCGACAGGTTCAGCGTATTGCCGGTGCCGGTGTCGTTGATGTAGTAGCGCTTCTGGTCGGGCAGCAGCCGGTAGTAGGAAAGATTGTCGATGCCGCGGAACGACAGGGTCGCGCCCAGCTCGCTGCCCTCGGCCGTGTGGTTGTAGACCACGTCCAGAATGATCTCCAGCCCCGCGTCGTGGAAGCGGTCGATCATCTGCTTGAGCTCGCTGACCGCGCCCGGCCCCCGCGCGAAATAGCGCGGATCGGGCGCGAAAAAGCCGATGGTGTTGTAGCCCCAGAAGTTGGTCAGGCCCTTGTCCAGCAGATGGCTGTCATTCAGGAAGGCGTGGATGGGCAGAAGTTCGACCGACGTCACGCCCAGGCTCTTGATATGGTCGATCACCGCCTTCTGCCCGAGCCCCTCAAACGTGCCGCGCAGATGCTCGGGCACGGCGGGATGGCGTTTGGTGTAGCCGCGCACATGGGTCTCGTAGAAGATAGTCTGCTGCCACGGCACCAGCAGGCGGGTAGGGTGCTCCCAGGTGAAGGTCTGGTCCACGACCTGGCACTTGGGCATGAAGGGCGCGCTGTCGCGCTCGTCGAAGCTCAGGTCGCCGTCGTCGGCGCCGATGGTGTAGCCGAAGACCGCCGGGTCCCACTTCAGCTCGCCGACGTAGGCCTTGGCGTAGGGATCAAGCAATAGCTTGTTCGGATTGAAGCGATGCCCCGCTTCGGGCTCGTACGGCCCATGCACGCGATAGCCGTACACGGCGCCGGGCTGAAGGCCGTCGACGCGCACGTGCCATACCTCGTCGGTGTATTCGGGCAACGTAATGCGCTCGACTTCACGCGTGCCGTTATCGTCGAACAGGCACAGCTCCACCTTGGTGGCGTTCGCCGAAAAGATGGCGAAGTTGACGCCATTGCCATCCCAGGTGGCGCCGAGCGGAAAGGGGAGTCCTTCACTGATTTTGTGCGATGACATGTTGCTGGATGCTCCGGGCGGCTCTGCTAGGCGCGAGGAATTCGCGCCGACTGAGCAGTGGAGCATGCAGCGTGCCTACCGCGGGCGAGCGACGAGGTCGCGCAGGCAATGGGCCGCGGGCCGTGGCGGCAATGCCCGTGTTGTAGTTTTTTCGCGCCGGTCTGCGGCGCCGGACGCAAAACTACAAGGACGCGGGCCGCCCCAGGAATGCGGGCCGGCCCGGCCGCTGGCGCGCCTACTTGGCCAGGTAGGCGGCCACCAGCGTGTCCCAGCGCAGGGCGCGCTCGGCCGTCTTGCCGGCGTCATCGGTCAGCCGGGTGGTGAAGAGGCTGTTGGCGGAAGCATCGATGCGGCCGCTACCCGTTCCTCCGGTCTCCCGCTGATAGCTGAACTCGCCCTGCCATAGCGTGAGGGCCTCGCCGTTGCGGGCAAACAGCATCCCGTGCCCAGTGCTGTAGCGCAGTCCGCCGACCGTGCCGTCCATCCGCAGCACACCGGCAGTCAGCCCCTGGTACTGCGGGTCTTCCAGCTTCGGCTCCATGTCGAAACGCGCCTCGTCGATCTGCGTCGTGTACGCGGCACCGTCCTGATGGATGGTGAGGGTGGCGTCGTCCAGCAGCACGGCAGGACGCGCGCCGACGTACATCGACGCCGCCACGTTGCCGGGAGCGCCGAAGGCCGCGCGGTCCATCCATTGGCCCGTCACCCTGAACAACGTCGCGGGCTTGGTGGAGGGCGCGCCCGAGTCCGCATGCAGGCGCATGTCGAAGGTCACGTGCCCGGCGATATCCGGCTTCGGCGCAACGGGATCGCGCGCGTCGTACTTCACGCTCATCGTGCCGGACTTGGCCATGGTCACGCCCGAGATGGGCTCCGCGACGAGGCAGTTCTGGTAGACCATGTCGAAACGATCGCCATCGCTCAGGCCACCGCTGGTGTCCAGATCGACGAACGTCACCGTCACCGAGCCGCGGGAGGCGGTGCCCACCGTGCAGGCGAACTTGCCGGGGCCGCTCGTTGCTGCCTTCTGCAGCCGCTCCAGCGGCTCGACCCGCAGCAGCGTGGGGGCCAGCGCGGTGCGCAGGGCCAGCGTCATGTCGGCGTTCGCGACCGGGGCCTGCGCCTTGGCCTTCGTGCGGGCCTTTTCCAGCGACGTGGACGCGGTGGGGGAATTCGGCATCGCCGCGATGATGCGGTCGATGAGGCTTGGCACGTCCCTCGCCGTGTTGGTGGCCGACGCCCCGAGCAACTTGGCGGCATTGTCGGCTTGCCCGTTGGTCAGCAGGCCGAAGCGCATGGACAGATCGGTACTGGCTCCGAGCGTGTTGTCGATCACCGCGACCGGTTTTTTCTGGGCGGCATTCTGCGCGCGCAACAGTTCGGCCTGTTGGGCAACCAGGGCGGCCTGCGCCTCGACATGCGACAACTGCGTGCTCATGGACGTGGCGCGGATGGTGGCAGCGGCCACTTGCAGCGCGCGCAGCGTCGCGGCGACATGCCCGGCGTCGGTGGGCGGGATCACGGAGTACGGGTTGTCGATCGGCGTCGGCAGCACGCCGGGATAGCCCTCCGGCAGGCCAAGCAGATCGCGGATCATGCGATAGACGTCATCGATCATCCGCTGCGCGGCTTCGATGGCGGCCTGACGGGCGCTCGCCAGGCTGGCGATGTCACCGTTGCGGGCATCGCGGACCTGCTGGATCTTCGTCTCCAGATCTGCCGCGTGGTCGCTGCCGATATGCAGGCCGATCTCGTCGAGCAGGCTCAGCGACACGGGCCGGGTCGCGTCGGCGCCGCAGATGTCCGGCACCAGCACGCGAAGGTTCTGGCCCTTGCCCAGCACCTCGTCCTGGTTCGTCCCCTCGTCGAAGTACACCGTCGAATCCGAACCCACCAGCGCCACCAGCCCGGGGCCGCAACGATCGCGAGGCACCTTGAAGACCGGATCGCCGCTCGCGGGCATCGTCGCCATCAGCGGCGGCGCATCGTCCAGCAGCGGCTGCATGGCCAGCGTTGCGCCAGCACGCACGGTGCCAAGGTGAGGCCGCACAGCCAGGCTGTATTCCTCCGCCTGCGCCGGCGGCGCGGCCGGCGTCTCCGCCCGGTCGCCATCCCCTCCGCACGCCGCCACCAAGCCGGCCGCGGCCAGCGCTATCCATCGTTGTTTCATTGCCCGTTTCCCGTCGAATTGGTCTGTCGGCGGCGTCCGCATCGCGAGCGGGCGCATTGCGCCGGTCTTGTTATCGGCATTGCGGGCGATAGTTTTAGGGCTGGGCTGCCGCCGGCAGGCACTCCGGGCGTTTCCATTCGTCGGTGGCGCGCGGGTCAACAACCCCCGTAGTTCTTGCGCCCACTGGCCGTGATGGTATAAGTCCCGCCCCGCGGCCCCGTGTAGCAGGTCGGACCACCGGCCGCGGGTCTTGCCGCCTGCCGTGTCGTTGCTTTGGGTTCGAGCGTCGTCCCTACGAGATTCGCCGCGCGCGCCGGAGATCCGCCGCCGCCGCCGCCGCCGCGATGACAGTGATAGTCCCCGGTCTTTCGGTTGGTGTGGCAGCCCTCGGCGTTCAGTCCTCCACCGTGGCCGAATGCGGGGCTCACCATCAATAGGGCCAATGCGCCCGCGCCGATCCGTGTTCGCATGGCTGCTGTCTCCCGAAGTCTGGCCCATGTCATCGCGATGTCCCGACATGGTGTCACGCCAGCGTCGGACGCAGAACCCTACGGTCGCGGTATGTCGCGGGCCGGACCCGCGTGCGGATACGCGGGGAACGCCTTGCCCAGTTCCAGCAAGGTGCCGGTCAACCACGGGTCTTGGCCGGGCAGCGCCTGCACGCACGCCGATGCCGGACCTCATCCCCATCGTGCAGGCCGCCCCGCTGCAGCACCGGCGACAGTTGCTTTGGGGGCGGGCGCGGCCGGCCATGGCCTAGACTGGATGCATCGATGCCATCGCCGGACCGGCGCTGAAATCCGGGAGCACCGGCGCCGCACCATGCCATGCCGACCGCCGCCATGACCGCTCCCCGCGTCGCCGCGCTGACCGCCGTCGCGATGCTCGCCTTCGCCGGCAATTCTCTGCTGTGCCGGCTCGCCATGCGCGACGCCGCCATGGACCCGGTCCTGTTCACGCTGGTGCGCATCGGCGCCGCGGCGGCGGTGCTGGCGCTGTGGCAGGGCGCCCGGGGCAGGCTGTGGCCCGTGCGCGCCGACCTGCGCTCGGCCATCGCGCTGTTCGCCTACGCGCTCGCCTTCTCGCTGGCCTATGTGCGGCTGCCGGCTGGCACCGGCGCGCTGCTGCTGTTCGGCGCGGTGCAGGTGACCATGATCGGGTGGGGCCTGTGGCGCGGCGATGCGCTTTTGGCGCGCCAGTGGGCAGGCCTCGCGATCGCGCTGGCCGGGCTGCTCGTGCTGCTGCTGCCGGGCATCGGCGCGCCGGCGCCACACTCGGCCGTGCTGATGGTGCTCGCCGGCGTGGCCTGGGGCGCGTACTCGCTGCGCGGCAAGCGCGCGGCGGACCCGGTGGCCGCCACCGCGGGGAATTTCGTGCTTGCCTTGCCGCTGGCCGTGACCGCGGCGCTGATCCTGGGGGTGGATGGTGGCGCGTCCCGCGCCGGCATGGTGTACGCCATCCTGTCGGGCGCGGTGACCTCTGGTGCCGGCTACGTCGTGTGGTACGCCGCGGTACGGCAGCTGCGTCCGGCCACGGCGGCGGCGGCCCAGCTGAGCGTGCCGGTCATTGCGGCCGCTGGCGGCGCGGTCATGCTGGGCGAGCGGCTGACTGCCACCCTGCTGGTGACGGGCCTCGTCGTGCTGGGAGGCATCGCGCTGATATCGATGCGCCCGGGCGGCACGTCCATGGACGCGGCGGCACGGCGGATGAGGCGGGAGTAGGCAGACGCGGGGCGCGCTGCGTTAGTTCAGTTGCTGGCGCTCGTTCTGCACCGCGCGCAGCAGACTGTTCTGGTAGTCCGACAGCATGCCGTCCGCGGACAACGGCGCGAGCATCGCGATGCTTCGGTCCAGCAGGGCCCGGCGTTCGTTCCGCGATTGGAGATGGCGCACCCGCGACATGCGCCAGCAGGTGAAACCCAGGTCGGCCTTCCACCGCGTATTCTCCGGGTCCAGGCGCACGAGCGACTCCTGCACGACGATGGCCTGGCGGAATTCGCGCAGCGCGCCGGCGGCGTCGGCGGAGGCAAGCAGCGCGTTGCCCAGCTTGCGGTGCGAAATGCCAAGGTCGCGCTGCCAGTCGGCATTGCCGCGGTCCAGCCGGACCAGATCGCCGCGTATCTGCAGCGCCCTGCGGTAGTGTCCCGTGGCTTCACGAACGTGCGCGCGCTCGCTCACGAGCAGATCGCCGATGCTGGAATGGATCCGCGCCATGTCGCGGCGCCACCGGGAGGGCGGGTCGCCGCGGTCGATTAGGCGCTGCGTGATGCGCCCGGCTTCCTCGTACGCCTTTAGCGCGCCGTTCCGATCGCCCAGCGCGGCGAGGCCATCGCCCGTCATCTGGTGGCTGATCGACAGCTCGCGTTGCAGTTCGGCGTTGCCCGGATCCGCGCCGGCCAGCGCGGTCCGTATCCGCTGCGCGCGGCCAAGCATGTCCTGCGCTTCCCGGTGATGGCCCTGGAGGCTGCGGACATAGCCGATCTTTTGCAGGATCCAGGCCGTATTGCGGGTCTGGTCGGCGAGCGGTTCATTGATGCGCAGGGCCTCCGTATAGCTGGCGAGCGCCTGGTCGAACTGGCCGCGCTCGAGGCGCACGTCGCCGATCCGGTAGTGCAGGGTGGCAATGTCACTGGCACGCCGCGTGTTTCTTCCCGCGGGCGGCTGCCCCTGCGCGGCGGCGGACGCGAGCCCTTCCTCGTATGCCGCCAACGCTGCTGTGCGGTTCCCCCGGGCGGCGAACACGCCGCCGCGGCGGATGGCGAGCATCACCATGATGTGCGCGGCGTCCGCGTCGGCGGGATTCGCGGCGAGACGGTCCTGCGCCAGCGTCCGGGCTTGCGTGAACTTCTCGCTGGCGGCGTCGAGGCTGCCCGCGTCGAGCTGTGCGGCGCCCAGGTTGATCAGCGCCAGCGGATCGCGCGGCGTGTAGTCCACCGCACGCTGGTACGCTTGCAGCGCGGCGGCGCTGTCGGTCAGGGAGGCGACAGCGCCTTGCTCGCGCGCCAGTTCCGCCACCAGGTGCAAGTATGCGGTCGGTCCGCTGGCGGCGCCGCTGGTGCTGGCAGTGCTGGCAGTGCTGGCAGTGCTGGCAGTGTCGGTGGCGCTGGTGTCGCTGCCGGTGGTGCCGGAGGTGCTTGGGGGACCCGTGGTGCCGGCGGTGCTCGGCGTGCGGAGATCGGCGTCGGTGGCGCGCCGCGACGCGGCGGCGATAATGGTGGTCGAATCGGTGCCGGCATTGCCGGTGCCCGCACCATTCCCCACCGCCAGCTGGCGCAGTCGCTGTGCCGCTTGCTGTTCCTGCCGGCCGAGCAGCACGGCCAGTGGTTCGGTGTCGCCGGCCTTCAGCGCCACCACGGCCTGCCGGGTGCCGTCGTCCGCCGCGGGCGCGCGGGCCGCGGCGAGCAGGCGGCTGACCGCGCTTTCCAGGTCCGCGACCCGCAGCGCCATCTGCGCCATGTTCGACAGCTCACGGCGTTGCGCGCTGGTCGCCGCGGCCTGGCGCTGCTGGGCGCGCCTCAACCGGCGCGTGTCCGCCAGCAGCGTATTGATGATGCCGCGCGTCTCGCGGTCCACGGTGGTGACCGTGACCGAATTCCAGTCCCCGTCGATATTGATCGCGACGCCGCCCGCGGCGGCATAGGCGGACTGCCGCTCTACCTGGTCCGATGGCGGGGCCGGACGCTCGGCGGCGAGTGCCTGCAGGGCCGCCAGGCAGGCGCCGACGGCCACGGCCCGTTGTGCCCCGGCGGACATCAGTCGCTCGTCTGGATATGGACCTGGTTGCCGTCCCCGCGGATGTTGGTGGCGACGCCCTGCGCATCGGCCTGCGCCTGCTGGCCCGGCTGGCCCGGCTGCGCGCGGATCTCGGGCTTCGGCAGCGGCGGCGCGGAGTCGGTGCGGGGGCCGAATCCCGCCTGGACCAGCAAGGCGGCCGCTGCGGCCACGCCCGCACCGAGGAAGCCGAGCACCGCTCTGTTCGCCGGGTCTTTCAGCCACGTCCAGAGTTTCATACGCCCCCCTCGCGCCGGACACGGCGCTACACCGCGCCTCCGCCGCGCGGAGGAGGCACGCGCCGGCCGCCTCGCGCACGCGCGCGGCGTCCTTCTTCGGCCAGCATAGAAAACGCCGTGCGGAAAGGAAAGCCATGGCCGCGCGGGCGCGGCACCGTGCTGGTGAGGCCGCAGATCGCCGCCTATGATGCCAAAGGGAGCGCGCGGGGCAGGGAGGCAGGCATGGGCAGGAATCTGGCGGTTTTCTTCGACGGCACCTGGAACGAGCCGAACGATCGCACCAACGCCTACACGCTGTACCGCAGCGCGCTGGAGACGGATGGGCAGGAGACGTTCTACGTCGAAGGGGTGGGCACCAAGGGCCGGGGCTTGTGGGCCGCCATCGACAAGTTCGCGGGCGGGGCCTTCGGCGCCGGGCTGTCGGCCAATATCCGGGACGGCTACCGCTGGCTGTCGCAGCGCTACGCCGCCGGCGACAGGCTGTTCCTGTTCGGCTTCAGCCGGGGCGCCTATTCGGCGCGCAGCCTCGCCGGCATGATCCGCAAATGCGGGCTGCTGCGGGAGCCGACGGACGACGGCGTGGGCGAGGCCTATGCGCTGTACCGCGACGAGTGCGCGCCGAAGTCGCCGGAGGCCAGCGCGTTCCGGGACCGTTTCTCGCATGCCGTGGACATCGATTTCGTGGGGGTGTGGGACACGGTGGGCCGCCTTGGCGTTCCGGTCGGCGGCATCCGTTTTCCGGGCTTCTCCGGCTTCTACCAGTTCCACGATACCGAGCTGAGCAATCACGTGCTGCGCGCCTACCACGCGATTGCCGCCAACGAGTATCGCGCGCCCTACGCGCCGACCCTGTGGACGCGCGCCGATGCCTCGGTCCAGCGCCCGGCCGACCGGCCGGTGGAGCAGCGCTGGTTCATCGGCGCCCACGCCGACATTGGCGGCGGCTACGCGGACGGCTGCCTGCACACGCTGCCCGCGCGGTGGCTGCAGCAGCGCGCGCAGGACGCGGGCATGCTGTTCGATCCGCAGCTGGCCATCGGCGAGGACTACGACGCCTGCGAACCGCACCCTTCGTATGAGGAGTTCACCCGCAAGGTGCCGATCCCGATCGACAAGGAGCCGCGCAGCTGGACGCCCGGCGTGGCGCTGAACCTGACCATCGATAGGCGCCTGCGCCAGCGCCTGCTGGCCAATCCGGCCTGTCTCGGCGAGTACACCGCGCTGCGCGAGAACCTGCTTTCGCTGCCGGCGGGCCCGGACTGAGCCCGGCGCCCGTCCGCCCGCTACGCCGCCGTGTAGGCGGTCTTCACCGTCGTGTAGAACTCCTGCGCGTAGCGGCCCTGTTCCCGCGGGCCGTAGCTCGACCCCTTGCGGCCCCCGAACGGCACGTGGAAGTCCACGCCCGCGGTCGGCGCGTTGACCATCACCATGCCGGCCTGCGCGTGCCGCTTGAAATGGGTGGCGAGCTTGAGCGACGTGGTGCAGATGCCCGCGGACAGGCCGAACTCGGTGTCGTTGGCCAGCGCCAGCGCTTCGTCGTAGTCGCGCGCCGCGATCACCGCCGCCACCGGCCCGAACACTTCCTCGCGCGCGATGCGCATGTCGTTGCTGCAGTCCACGAACAGGGCAGGGGAGAAGTAGAAGCCGTCCTTGTCCCGCGCCAGCCGTTCGCCGCCGCACAGCAGCCGCGCGCCGTCCTCCTTGCCGATGGCGATATAGCGCTCGTCCTGCTCCAGCTGGCGGGCGTCCACCACTGGGCCGATCTGCGTGGCGGCGTCGCGCGCGTCGCCCACCACCAGCGCGGCCGTCCGTTCGGCCAGGCGTGCGACGAAGCGGTCGTGGATGCCCTGCGTGACGATGATGCGGCTCGACGCGGTGCAGCGTTGCCCCGTCGAGTAGAACGATCCTTGCAGCGCGACTTCCACCGCCTGTTCGAGGTCGGCGTCGTCGGTCACCACCAGCGGGTTCTTGCCGCCCATCTCGAGCTGGAACTTCGCCAGGCGCTGCACCGCCTGGGTGGCGATGCTGCGGCCCGTGGCCACCGAACCGGTGAAGCTGATGGCATCGACCTGGGGATGCTCGACCATGCGCTGGCCGACATCGCGGCCGCGGCCCAGCACGAGGTTGAACACGCCGGCCGGCAGGCCGGAGCGGCTGAGGATTTCCGCCAGCGCCCAGCTCGAGCCGGGAACGAGTTCGGCCGGCTTGAACACCACGCAATTGCCATACGCCAACGCGGGCGCGATCTTCCACGCCGGAATCGCGATGGGGAAATTCCACGGCGCGATCATGGCCACCACGCCAACGGCCTCGCGCGTGACCTCCACACCGATGCCCGGGCGCACCGACGGCAGCAGTTCGCCCGCGGTGCGCAGGGCCTCGCCGGCGAAGAACTTGAAGATCTGCGCGGCGCGCATGACTTCGCCGGTGGCCTCGGGCAGCGTCTTGCCTTCCTCGCGGGCCAGCAGGTCGCCGAGTTCGGCGCGCCGCTGCAACAGCTCGTTGCCGACGAAGTCCAGCACGTCGAAGCGCTGCTGCGGCGTGGACAGCGACCACTTGCCGAACGCCTGCCGCGCCGCCTGCACCGCGTGGTCCACGACGGCGGCATCGCCCTGCGCGTAATGGTCGATGATGTCGGACAGGTCGGACGGATTGACGTTGGCGCTGCTGGCCGTGCCGGCCGTCCATTCGCCGGCGATGTAGTGGGATTTCATGGTCGGATTCCTTTTGTTTGCTCCCCTCTCCCGCTGGCGGGAGAGGGGAGACAGACAGTAGCGGTGATACGCCGTTATTCCTTCTCGATCCCCGCCGTGCGGATGATGCGGCCCCAGCGATCCAGCTCGGCGAGCTGGAAGCGGCCCAGTTCGTCGGGGCTGGAGGTCGCGATCTCCTGGCCGGACTGCTCCACCACCTGGCGCACGCTCGGCGCGGCCAGCGCGCGGTGGAACAGCTCGGTCACGCGCTGCACCACCGGTTGCGGCGTGTTGGCGGGCGCATAGAGCGCGTTCCAGTACCCGGCCTCATAGCCCGGCAGCGTCTCGGCGATCGGGGGCACGTTCGGCACCAGCGGCGAGCGCTTCGGGCCGCTGATGCCCAGCGCGCGCAGCTTGCCCGAACGCACGTGCGGCAGGCTGGCTGGCAGGTCGACGATCATCAGGTCGGTCTGGCCGGCGACCAGATCGATCACCGCCGGCGGGTTGGCCTTGTACGGGACGTAGTTCATCTCCGTGCCGGTCATCTGCTGGAAGAGTTCGGCAGCGACGCGCGCCGACGAGCTGCCCGACCCGTAGGCGAGCTTGCCAGGGTCCTTCTTGGCCAGCGCGATCATCTCGGGGATGTTGTTGGCCTTCACGTTGGGATTGACCACCAGCAGCTGGTAGCCCTTGGTCATCAGCGTGACGGGCGTGAAGTCCTTGATCGGATCGTAGGGCAGCGTCTTGAGCAGGTGCGGGTTGGCGGCCTGCGTGGTGTTGGTGGTGATGAACAGCGTGTAGCCGTCCGGCTTGGCGCGCGCCACGGTCTGGGCCGCGATGCCGCCCATGGCGCCGGCGCGGTTTTCCACCACCACCGCCTGGCCGGTGAGCCGGGTGATTTCATTGCCGACCGCGCGGGCCAGCCCATCGGTCGCGCTGCCGGCGCTGGAGCCGACCACGACGGTGATGGGACGCGAGGGATAGTTCTGCGCCGCGGCGGTGCCGGTCAGCGAGGCGAAGGCGCAAAGCGCGAGCAGGGTACGACGGAATTGCATCGATGGTCTCCAGTGACGATTTGTTGTTGTGTGGGGGCGCATGGCGTGCGCCATGCGCCGCGGGGATCAGCGCGCCAGGCCCCAGCCGCTCATCAGCTCGCGCAGGCGCTGCTGCTGCGCGTCTGTCAGCGGCCACGCCGAGGGCGCCCGGGTCGCACCGCAGTCGTTTCCCATCAGCGCGAGCGCCGACTTGACCACGGTGACATTGGTGCCGTTGTTCTCCTGGGCCCGCAGTTCCTCGAAGGGCAGCATTTCGCCGATCAGGCGCATGGACAGCGCGTAGTCGCCGGCTTCCAGCGCGCGATGGATCGCCACCGAGCGCTCGGGCATCACGTTGATCAGGCCGGAGGTAAAGCCGCGCGCGCCGACCGCATAGAAGGAGGGCGCCCACACCTCGGCGAGGCCGCCGACCCAGGCCAGCCCGCGGTCGGCGGTGCGGCGGATGGCCTCGGCCAGCACCAGCGGCGTGGGGGAGGCCCACTTGACGCCGACCACCTCGGGGATGCGGCACAGCGCCTCGATGGCGGCCAGGCCGATATTCTCGTTGCGCAGGTAGAGCACCAGCGGCAGGCCCTGGCCCGCCTCGGCGATGCTGCGCACGTAGGAGACCACGCCGCGCGGCGACACGAAGGGATCGGGCGGCTGGTGCACCATCAGCGCGTCGGCGCCGGCCTCGCGGGAGGTGGCGGCCAGCGCGCAAGCCTCGTGGACGCTGCGGCCGACGCCGGCCAGCAGCGGTACGCGGCCGGCCACGTACTCGGCGGCCACATGGACCATGCGCGCGGCTTCCTGCTCGCGCAGGCCATAGAACTCGCTGGTATTGCCGTTGGCGACCAGCACATGCACGCCGGCGCCGACGGCGCGGTCCACCACGGCCGCGAGCGGGCCCGGCGAGACGGTATCATTCGCGTCGAATGGCGTGACCAGGATGCCGGAAATGCCATTGAGCGCCTCGCGCAGCGCGGAACCTTGGAAAGTCGCCACTTGATCTCCTGAACGGGTAGGACATTGGAGGCGCTACTTTAAGAAGGCCCCGGTTCCGCCGTCCAATTCAAACTGGCGATCCGCCAATTCAATTTTTGAATCGTGCTTCAGCTATCCCATCTCCGCAGCTTCGTGGCGGTCGCGACCGAGCTGCATTTCGGCCGCGCCGCGGCGCTGCTGAACATGACCCAGCCGCCGCTGACGCGGCATATCCAGCTGCTCGAACATGAGGTGGGGGTGCAGCTGCTGGAGCGCTCGGGCGGCGCGGTGCGGCTCACGCCCGCGGGCGCAACCTTCCTGCGCGAAGCCGAGGACATCCTGCGCCGCAGCCAGGCCGCGAAGCTGGCGGCGCGCCGCGCCATGCGGGCTGATGCCGGTTGCGTCACGATGGGATTCATTCCGGCGGCCAGCTTCACGCTGCTGCCCCAACTGCTGTCCACGATCCGGGCCAGCCTGCCCGAGGTCCATATCGCGCTGCGGGAAATGCAGACCGACGCGCAGCTCGAAGCCATCGGCGCGGACCGCATCGAGCTGGGCGTGGTCCGGCCGTTCTCGCCGCGCAGCTTCGCGGAGTCAGCGCCGCTGCTGCGCGAGCCGTTCGTGCTGGCCGCGCCGGTCGGCCATCCGCTGCTGCAGGCCGAACGCCTGACGCTCGCCTCGCTCGAGGCGCAGCCTTTCATCGAGTTCTGCCCGTCCGAATCGCGCTATCTGTACGAGATCGTCGCCGGACGCCTGCGCGCCGAGGGCGTGGCGCCCGACACCGTGCAGACGCTCAGCCACACCCATTCGATCCTGTCGCTGGTGGATGCCGGCATGGGCGTCGCGCTGGTGCCGCAGTCGGCCTGGCGGCTCGGCTACGCCGGCGTGGGCTTTCGCCCGCTGGACGAACCGGTGGGACTTGACGTCGAACTGCACCTGGTCTGGCGGCGGGGCAATCCGCACCAGGTGGCGGCTAACGTGCGGGGGCTGCTGCAGCAGGCGTTGCCGGCGGGCGCAAGGAAGGAGGGCAGCGGCTGAGCCGCTGCCGCGGCGGCTCAGGCCGCCTCGCGCACCGTTTCCGGCGAGGGGCGATGGGCGGCGCCCGCCGCCAGCGCGGGATAGCCGGCCGCGAAAACGAGCCTGCCCGCGGACCACGTATGCGTGACCATCGGCTGGCCGGCGACGTGGGCGACCGCGATCACGTCGGCGCGCGCGCCCGGCGCGAGCCGTCCGCGGTCGTGCAGCAGGCACGCGTCGGCCGGATTCGCCGTGACCAGCGCGAGCGCCTCGTTCAGCGGCAGTTCCGAGAGCCGCGCCGCCGCGAACGCGGCCGCGATCAGCGTCGAGGGCTGGTAGTCGGAGCACAGGATATTGCCCACGCCGGCGCGGATGGCGTCGATGGCGCGCATCGAACCGCTCTGGCTGCGGCCGCGCAGCACGTTGGGCGCGCCCAGGATGGTGGGCAGCGCGTGGCTGGCAGCGGCTTGCGCGGTCTCGAGGTTGATGGGGAATTCGCTCATGCGCACGCCCAGGCCATGCATCGTGGCAATGCGCTGCGCCGAATCGTCGTCGTGGCTGGCGGTAGGAATGCCGGCCCGCTGCGCCCGCGACAGCAGCCGTTCGACGCGCTCGTGGGCGCCATCGAGGTCGGCGCTCTTTTTTGCCGCGGCTGCGGCCGCCTCTTCGCGCGTCATGCCGTGGTTGCCCATCATGTAGGCCAGATAGGCGTCCAGCGTCTTGAACTGGCCCTGGCCGGGCGAATGGTCCATCACCGACAGCAGATCGACCACGCCGTCATCCATCAGCGCTTCCAGTACCGGCACCGCCGCGGCGTCGGTCACCTCGTAGCGGCAGTGGATGCGGTTGTCGACGAGGCCGTGGGCGCGCCAGGCGGCGACGGTGCGCACCAGCGTGGCGGCGGTCTCGTTGTTGCGCACGCCCCATTCGCGGCTGGCGAACGACAGCGCATGGTAAGGGGTGGTGATGCCGGCGGCCGCGTTGCGGCGGTCGACCTGCGCGACCGCGAAGTCCAGCGGAAACAGCACGCTGGCGCGCGGCTCGGCCTCCTTCTCGATGGCGTCGCAGTGCACGTCGATCAGGCCGGGCATGACGGTGTGGCCCGGCAGCGCGAGCACGTTGGCATGGGGCGGCACCGCGGCCGGTTCCGGTTCGATCGCGGCGATGCGTCCGTCCTCGATCAGCAGCGCGCTGTCGGGCAGCACGCGGTCGGGCAGGACGAGGGTGATATGGGTCAGGTAGGTGGCGGACATGTCCGGTTCCGTGTCGGGTTCGTGGAAGGCTTGCCGCGGGTTCAGGCGAGGGCCGCGGCCGGTTGCAGCGGCAGCAGCCGCGTGGCCACGGCATCGCGCACCGCTTCGTCGTGGAAGATGCCGATCAGGCAGCGGCCGTCGGCCAGCGCCTCGCGGATCAGTTCGATCACCACCGCGCGGTTGTCGGCGTCGAGCGAGGCGGTGGGCTCGTCCAGCAGCAGGATCGGATGGCCGCCGATCAGGCCGCGCGCGATATTGACGCGCTGCTGCTCGCCGCCCGAGAAGGTGGCCGGCGGCAGATCCCACAGCCGGCGCGGCAGGTTCAGGCGTTCGAGCAGGATGGCCGCGCGCTCCCGCGCCTCGTCGCGGTCCGCGCCGCGCTGCTGCAGGGGATCGGCCACCACGTCCAGCGTGCCGACGCGCGGAATGGCGCGCAGGAACTGGCTGACATAGCCGATCACATGCCGCCGCAGCGCGAGCACGCGCTGCTCCGGGGCGTTGGTCAGCTCCACCCACGGCGCGCCTTCGGCGCTGGTATCGCGCAGCTGGATCGTGCCCTCGGTGGCGAGGTAGTTGCCGTACAGGCAGCGCAACAGGGTGCTCTTGCCAGTGCCGGAGCGCCCGGACAGCACTAGGCATTCGCCAGCGCCCGCCTCGAAATCGACGGCCTGAAGCACCGGCAAACGAATCCCGCCCTGGTTGTGCAACGTGAACATCTTGCCGAGGCCGCGCACGGCGATCAGCGCATTGTTGGGGTTGGCTTGCGTCATGGTCAGCCCTGCAGGATGGAAGAGACGAGCAACTGGGTGTAGGGATGCTGCGGATCGTCCAGGATCTGGTCGGTCAGGCCCTGTTCCACCACGCGGCCGCCCTGCATCACCAGCGTGCGATGGGCGAGCAGGCGCGCCACGGCGAGATCGTGAGTGACGAGGATGGCGGCAAGGCCCAGATCGGTCACCAGCCGGCGCAGCAGGTCCAGCAGCCGCGCTTGCACCGACACGTCGAGCGAGGCGGTCGGCTCGTCCATGAACACCAGGCGCGGGTGCGTCACCAGGTTGCGGGCGATCTGCAGCCGCTGCTGCATGCCGCCGGAGAAGGCGCGCGGGGTGTCGTCCAGCCGCGCCAGGTCGATCTCCATCTTTTCCAGCCATGCCCCGGCCACGTCGCGCAGCTCGCCGTAGTGGCGCTGGCCCACGGCCATCAGTCGCTCGGCGATATTGGCGCCGGCGCTGACCTGCATGCGCAGGCCGTCGCGCGCGTGCTGGTGGACGAAGCCCCAGTCGGTGCGCGCCAGCAGCCGCATGCGCGCGCTGGACAGGGTGGCCAGATCGGTCAGGCCGTTTTCGCGCATGTCGTAGCTGACCGAGCCGCGCTGCGCCGGCGCCTGCATCGAGAGCGCCTGCAGCAGGGTGCTCTTGCCGGAGCCGGACTCGCCGACCACGCACAGCACCTCGCCGGGATAGAGATCGAAGCTGACATCGTGGCAGCCGTGCACACCGTCCCAGGTGCGCGTGAGCTGGCGCACCGACAGCAGGGGTGTCGCGCTCATCGTGCGTTCCCCGCGGCCTGCATGGTTTGCGCGGCTTGGCGGTCCGCGCAGTATTCGGTGTCCGAGCACACGAACATGCGCGTGCCGGCATCGTCGGTGATGATCTCGTCCAGGTAGCTGTCGGTGGCGCCGCACTGCGCGCAGCAGGTGGACCACGTCTCGACGGAGAACGGATGATCGACGAAGTCCAGGCTCTTGACGCGGGTGTAGGGCGGCACCGCGTAGACGCGCTTTTCGCGGCCCGCGCCGAACAGCATCAGCGCGGGGCTGCGGTCCAGCTTGGGGTTGTCGAACTTGGGAATGGGCGAGGGACGCATCATGTAGCGCTCGTTGACGATCACCGGATAGTCGTAGGTGGTGGCGATATGGCCGTGGCGCGCGATGTCCTCGTAGAGCTTGACGTGCATGGCGCCGTATTCGGCCAGCGCATGCATGGTGCGGGTCTCGGTCTCGCTGGGTTCGAGCCACCGCAGCGGCTCGGGAATCGGCACCTGGAAGACCAGGGTCTGGCCTTCGCGCAGCGGCGTTTCGGGGATGCGGTGGCGGGTCTGGACGATGGTCGCCTCCGGCGTGCGCTCGGTGGTCTTGACGCCGGTGACGCGGCCGAAGAAGCGGCGGATATTGATGGCGTTGGTGGTGTCGTCCGAGCCCTGGTCGATGACCTTGAGCACGTCCTGGCGGCCGATGATGGCCGCGGTCACCTGGATGCCGCCCGTGCCCCAGCCATAGGGGAGCGGCATTTCGCGGCTGCCGAACGGCACCTGGTAGCCGGGGATGGCGACGGCCTTGAGCAGGGCCCGGCGCAGCATGCGCTTGGTCGATTCGTCGAGGTAGCCGAAGTTGTAGTGCGGGTCGCGCGCGACGCTGTCGTCGCGCACCGTGGCGTTGGCGGCGGTCATGCGAGGGTCTCCTCCACGGGCTGCTGCAGGTCGGGATGGGCGGCGTCGGTGTCGATGCCGACGGCGGCCGCGTCGTTGGCGGCCTCGTTGCCGCCGGCGCCCGCGCCGGACTGCGCGCGCAGGCGGCGCAGCAGTTCGAGATTGGTCTGGAAGTCGACGTAGTGCGGCAGCTTCAAGTGCTGCACGAAGCCCGAGGCCTCGACGTTATCGCTGTGGTACAGCATGAACTCGATATCGTTGGCAGGGGCGTCGGCGGCTTCGCCCAATTCCGCCGCGCGCATCGAGCGGTCGACGAGCGCCATGGACATCGCCTTGCGCTCGTTGTAGCCGAACACCAGCCCATAGCCCCGCGTGAAGCGGGGCGCTTCCTCGGCGCTGCCGGCGAACTGGCTGATCATCTGGCACTCGGTCAGTTCGATCTCGCCGATGGTCACGGCAAAGCCCAGCTCCTCGACGAACAACTCCACCTCGGCGGTGCCGTAGCGGATCTCGGCCGCGAACGGATGGGTGTTGCCATAGCCGCGCTGCGTGGAATAGCCCATGGCCAGCAGGAAGCCCTCGTCGGCGCGGGCCAGGTTCTGCAGCCGCGCGGCGCGGCCGGCGGGCAGGGTCAGCGGTTCTCGCGTCAGGTCGGGCGGCACGGGGTCGCCGGGCGGGATGGCGTCCGCTTCCACCAGCTCTTCCCTCTCCAGCAGGTCGGTGACGCGCGCCATGCCGGCGTCGTCGGCGGGGCGGCCGACGGGCATGGGCTCGTGCGCGCGTTCGGCCTCGAGGGAGAAGTCGAGCAGGCGCTGTGTGTAGTCCCAGGTGGGGCCGAGCACCTGCCCGCCCGGCACGTCCTTGAAGGTCGACGAGATACGGCGGCGCAGGCGCATGTCGCCGGTGTCCACCGGTTCCGTGTAGCCAAAGCGCGACAGCGTGGTGCGGTAGGCGCGCAGCAGGAAGATGGCCTCGATCTGGTCGCCGGCCGCCTGCTTGAGGACGAGCGCGGCCAGGTGCGGGTCGTACAGCGAGCCCTCGGCCATCACGCGCGAGACGGCCAGCGGCATCTGCTCGCGGATCTGCGCCAGCGTCAGCTCGGGCACCGAAGGGTCGCCGCGGCGATAGGCGTCGACCAGCCGGTAGGAGTTCAGGATGGCGCGTTCGCCGCCTTTGACTGCTACGTACATGTCAGTCCTCCACGATGGTGGTGCGCGCGAGCGCACAAATGCGGTTCCCCGCGGTCAGCAGCAGGTCCACGCCGAGCGGAAAGCCGGCATTGTTGGCGCGCCATTGCGCGCGGAAGCCCGGCGGCAGGCCGTCCGCGTGCAGCGTCCGCGTCGTCTCGATGCCGGGGCCGCGCAGCGTCAGCGCCTCGCCCTCGTCCAGCGATGCCATTTCGGCGATGAGCGTGGCGGAGCGGTCGGGGTAGGCGGGGTCGCCCTGGGCGCATCGGGACAGCGCCGGCATCGCGTGTCCGGCCGGCACGCACACGAAGGTGGCGGCCGCGAGGTCGTCCACCAGCGGGCAGCCGCAGTGGAAGCGCAGGAAGGCCCGCGCCGCGTCGCCGATGTCCGCGGGCAGCCAGACGGGCGTGTCGGGATCGGCCAGCGTCAGCAGCAGCGCCGCCATCGCGGGCGACAGGCCGGCGGGACAGCCGCAGCCGATGGCGAGCGTGGCAGTTCGGCCCGGGTTGGCGAACGCCTGCAGGGCGGCGGCGAACACCTGCTGCGCGTCATCGACGGGATCGCCGAAGCCCGGCAGCAGCGAGGTGGCGGAGCGGGTGGCCAGCGCTGCGGTCATGGTTTGGGTCGGCGTCATCTCAGTCGTCTCCGCGCGCCATCGTGAAAAACTCGACGCGCGTCTGCGCGGCGATTGCCGCCTCCTGCGCGGCACGGTCGGCCAGCCGGCGGGCGATCGGGGCCAGCACGATCTCCTGCACGCGCTGGTGCCATTCCGGGCGCTGCAGCAGCGCATCCAGCACGGCCGCGTGCTCGACATGGCGGCAGTCGCGACCTTGCACGTAGGCGACGCCGGCCGTGGCGCCGTCCTGCGTGCCCGGCGCGGCCTCGAGCACCACCGCGCAGCGCGAGACGGTGATCTCGCCGAGATTGAAGCGCGCGCCGGTGCCGCCGGCGCGGCCGCGCACCATCGCCATGCCGGACTCCGGCTTGCGCAGCAGGCGGTAGGCGGGCAGGGGAGCTAGCCCCGCGAGGCGGGCATAGGCGCCGGCGAGCGCGTCCGGCTCAGCCAGCGCCAGCAGCCGCAGCCACGCGGCACGGGTGGCGTGGGCCGGATCGTTCGGGTGGGCGGTGGAGCCCGGGTTGGCGGTTTCGCCTGTCATCGTCACCCCTATACGTCTATACGTTTAGATGTAGAGTGCAGCAGCACGGCGCTACTAGACCACGCCCGCATGACCCTTTGATGACGGACCCGCGCGCTGATCGGCTACCGCCTGCGAGGCGCGGCACTGGGGCACAATCGCACGTTGCTGATGAAAGCCCGATGACAAGAGGAAAGGCGAGATGTCGGAACGAGAATTGGAACGGGGGTCCGGGGTGGCCGTGTGGCGCCAGATCGGCGAGGCGCTGGCCGAGGACATCCGCAAGAAGCTGTACGCGCCGGGCGAGCAGCTGCCCCCCGAACCGGAGCTGGCGACGCGCTTCGCGGTGAACCGCCATACCGTGCGGCGGGCGATGAGCGAGCTGGAGCAGAGCGGCCTCGTGCGGATCGAACAGGGCCGCGGCACCTTCGTGCAGGAGCATGCGATCGACTATGCGATCGCGCGCCGCACGCGCTTCTCGGAGAACCTGGCCGCGCAGGGCATGCGCGGCCATACGGAAGTCGTCGGCAGCCAGGTGGGGCGGCTGCCGGAGGTGGCCCGCCATCTGGGCCTGGCGCGCACCGCCGAGATCGTCCATGTGCAGATGGTCGGCAAGGCCGACAACCGGCCCATCGACGTCGCGGAGCATTACTTCGAGGCCAGGCGCTTTCCCGACATGGAACGGCTGCTGCGCGAGGAGCGCTCGATCTCGCGCGCGCTGTCCAGCTGCGGCGTGGTGGACTACACGCGCAAATGGTCGCGCATCACGGCGGCACTGCCCACGGCGCCCGTGGCGCGCCTGCTGAACCAGCCCAAGACGCGGCCGGTGCTGCAGGTCGAGGCGCTGAACGTGGATATCGATGGCGCGCCCGTGCAGTACAGCATCACGCGCTTCGCGGGGGACTGGGTGCAACTGACGGTGTCGGACGCGGATTGAGTCGACTTTGTCCGGCGAATGGTCTAGACATCTGTCTGTCATGTACCGGCACTACTCTGCGACCATGCTCTCGAACGACCATCCCAATACCACGCCGCTCGCCGGCATCACGGGCAAGCGCGTGCTTGGTCCCGCCGGCCTCGTCCCCGCCACGCTGGCATTCCGCGATGGGCGCATCGCGGCCAACCCCAGGGGCTTCGGCCGCTGCATCGATGCTGGCGAGCTCCTGGTGCTGCCCGGCATCGTCGACCTGCACGGCGACGCCTTCGAACGCGCGGTCATGCCGCGGCCGGGCGTGTCCTTTCCCTACGGCGCGGCGCTTGCCGACGTCGACCGGCAGCTGCTGGCGCACGGCATCACCACCGAGTTCCACGGCCTGACCCTGTCCTGGGAAGGCGGGCTGCGCGGCGAGCCCTATGCGGTGCGCATGTTCGACGCGCTCGCGCAGCTCAAGCCGCTGCTCGGCGCCTGCCACCGCGTACACCTGCGGTTCGAGGCGCACCACGTCGAAGGCGTGGAAAGCGCGCTGTCGTGGATCGCGGACGGACGCGTGAGCCTGCTGGCGATCAACGATCATCTGCCGACGATGGCCCGCCGCATGGCCGACGAGCGCAAGATGATGGAGTACGCCTCCCGCGCGGAGTGCCATCTGGAGACCTTCCGCGAGCGGCTGCGCGCGGCGCAGGGCAACACGCCCAGGGTGCCCGAAGCGATGGCGCGGCTCACCGCCGCCGCCCGCGCCGCGGGCCTGCCGGTTGCTTCGCATGACGATCCCGATACCGCCACGCGGCAGCGCTACCACCGCCAGGGCAGCGCCATCGCCGAATTTCCGCTGACGGTGGATGCCGCGCGCACCGCCCGCCAGCTCGGCAACGAGATCGTGTTCGGCGCGCCCAACGTGGTGCGCGGCTCCAGCCATACCGGCGCGCCCAGCGCCACCGAAATGGTGGCCGCCGGCCTGTGCACGGTGCTCGCCTCCGACTACTACTATCCCGCGCCGTTGCAGGCGGCCTTCCGGCTGGCGTTGCTCGGCGTGACCGATCTCGCGGGTGCCTGGCAATTGGTGTCGCGCAATCCCGCGCGCGCGGCGGGACTGTCCGACCGCGGCGCGCTGGCGCCGGGCCTGCGCGCCGATGCCATTCTCGTCGACGACCGCGTGCCCTCGCTGCCGCGCGTGGTCGGCGTGATTGTCGGCGGCCATCTGCGCTACGCCACGATGGCGCTGCACACCGTCGACATGGCGCTGGACGGCGGCAGCGGCATGCCGCCCATGGCGGCATGACCATGCAGGCGCACCGCTACGCCATTTACCTGGCGCCCGCCGGGCCTTTCCACACGTTCGGCAGCCAATGGCTCGGCCGCGATGCGGACAGCGGCCGGCCGCTGGCGCCGCCCGCCACGGTGGAGGCGCGGCCGTCGCACTGGGTCGAGGCGCCCGCCCGCTACGGATTGCACGCAACGTTGAAACCGCCTTTCCGCCTGGCCGAAGGGACCGATGCGGCCATGCTGGACGCCGCCGCGCGCGCCTTCGCGGCGGGCCGCCAGCCCTTCGACGCAACGCTGGACCTGCGCGCGCTGCGCGGCTTCGTGGCGTGGTGCCTCGCGGACGAGGACAGCGGCGGTGCACGCGCCATGCACGCGCTGGCGGATGCCTGCGTACGCGATTTCGAGCGCTTTCGCGCGCCGGCCACGGCGGCGGAAGTGGCAAGGCGGGACCCCGGGCGCCTGTCCCCGCGCCAGCAGCACATGCTGCGCGAATGGGGGTATCCGTACGTGTTCGACACCTTCACCTTTCACATCACGCTGACCGGCATGCTGGCGCCCGCGGAACAGGAGGCGGCGGTCGCCAGCCTGCGTGCCGACACGGGCGCGTTGCTCGCCACGCCGCTCGCGGTGGACGCAATCAGCGTATTCGTCCAGCCCGAACCGGGCGCCGGCTTTGTCGCGGCCCGGCACTATGGCTTCGATGGCCGCACGCGCGACGGCGCGGGCGCGGCGTTCCTGCCATGAGCGCCGTCCCGATCGATGGCAGCGGCCTGTTCTACCTGATGGGGCCGTCCGGCAGCGGCAAGGATTCGCTGCTGCAGGCGTTGCGCCAGCGGCTGGGCACGGACCACCGCATCGTGGTGGCGCACCGCTATATCACGCGTGCCGCGGATGCGAACGAGGCGTCGGTGGCGCTGTCGGTGGAGGAATTCCGGCGCCGTGTCGCGCTGGGCTGCCTGGCGCTGCATTGGCACAGCCACGGGCTGCACTACGGCATCGGCGTGGAAATCGAGCAATGGCTGGCCCGGGGACTGAAGGTGATCGTCAACGGCTCGCGCGAATACCTGCCCGAGGCGCTGGCGCGCTATCCGAGGCTATGCGCGGTGCACGTGCGGGTGTCGCCGCAGATCCTGGGCGAGCGGCTGCGTCGGCGTGGGCGCGAGGAAGAGGACGCGATCGCCCGGCGGCTGGAGCGCGCGGCGCGGGCTTTTGAAGTGCCCGCGGGGTGCCGTCTGGTGGAGATCGACAATAGTGGGGCGCTGGAGGACTCCGTGGAGGCGTTTGTGGAGGTGGTTGGGGCGAAGGTCTGAGAGGTTGGCTGGGGCTTGGCTCTTGGATGCGGTCACCCTCGCCCCCGGCCCCTCTCCCGCTGGCGGGAGAGGGGAGAAGGGCGCGCTACCGGTCGAGGTGTGTTCCCTCTCCCGCTAGCGGGAGAGGGCCGGGGTGAGGGTGACCGCCCGCCATCCCTCAGACGCTGGTACTAAAGCTCAGCCCGTGCTCGGTAAACCCCAACCCCCGATAAAAGTCATGCGCCCGCAGGCGGCGCGCATTGGAAGACAGCGCCAGCTTTGCCGCCCCGGCTTCGCGCGCTAGCCGCATCGCCTCCATCATCATCGCCTTGCCGATGCCCGTGCCCCGCGCGTCGGGCGACACCACCACCGACTCGACGATGGCCTCGGGCCGGCCGTCGTGGACCATCACCGGAAACACCAGCAGGCAGAACGTGCCCAACGGCACGTCGTGCTCGTCCACCATGAACCAGCAGCGATAGTCCGGATAACGCCGCATCTGCGCATAGCGCTCGCGCATGGTAGCCAGCGGCAGCGGCGCTTCGTCGTCCATCGTGGCGAGCAGGGCGGCAAGCCGCAGCAGGTCCGCGTCGCAGTCCCGTACTTCGCGCAGGTGCAGTTGTCGTTCTTTCATGGCTGGGGCCGCGCGCAGCGCGCGGCGATATCGAGATAGTGGGACAGCGGCGGCGTGGGCAGGCCCACGACCTTGGCCAGGTCGTCATAGCGACGCAGCCGCACGGCCGCGTCGGCGTGCGGGCCGTTGCCGAAGGCCGCGGCCCGCGCCGCGTCGAACGGGCCGCCCTGCAGCGACAGGCTGTGCACCGAAGCCGGCGACAGCGTAGCGAAGTATGCCGGATCGACCGCGCACAGATAGCGCTTGGCGGCCACGTGCAGCCGCACCGGCTCGGTGACCGCCTCGCCGAACAGCGGGGCCAGCGCGGCGGCAGCGGCGTCCTGGTGGCGCATGTCGGTCGTCTGGTCCTCGGCCAGCATCAGATGGCCGAGATCGTGCAGTAGCGCGGCCACCACCAGCGCATCCGGTTCGCCGGCCTGCTCGGCGAGTTGCGCGCATTGCAGCGCGTGCGCGGTCTGGCTGACGGCCTCGCCGCCATACAGCGCGGTGCCGTGGCCGGCGAACAGGTCTTCGATGCGGGACAGCGTCAGCATGTTGGAAGCCTTCCGTGTGAGGGGCTCAGACCAGCACCTTGCGGATCTGCGCGGAGACGATATCGATGACGGTGACGAAGACGATGATCAGGATCATGACCGCACACGTCTGCGCATACTGGAAGCTGCGGATGATTTCCCACAGCACGGTGCCGATGCCGCCCGCGCCGACGATGCCGACCACCGAGGCCGAGCGCACGTTCGATTCGAAGCGGTACAGCGCGAACGACAGCCACAGCGGCAGCACCTGGGGAATCACGCCGTAGACGATCTCCTCCAGCCGCCCCGCGCCGGTGGCACGCACGCCCTCGACCGGGCGAGGATCGATGGCTTCGACCGCTTCGGCGAACAGCTTGGCCAGCACGCCGGTAGTATGGATCCAGATCGCCAGCACGCCGGCGAACGGTCCGAGACCCACGGCCACGATGAACAGCATCGCGAACACCATTTCGTTGATGGCGCGGCTGGCATCCATCAGGCGGCGCGCGGGCTGGTAGACCCACGCCGGCACGATATTGGCGGAGCACAGCAGGCCGAGCGGCACCGCCATGGCCACGGCCAGCGCCGTGCCCCACACGGCGATCTGCACCGTGACGAACATCTCCTCGAGGTAATGGCGCCAGTCGCGGAAGTCGGGCGGGAAAAAATCGGCGGCGAACTGCGCCATGTTGCCCGAGTCGCGCAGCAGGTCCATCGGGCGCATGTCGGCGCCCTGCCACGACATGGCGAGCAGGGCGAGCACGACAGCCCACACGAGCATGACGGAAAGGGAGGCGCGCGGCGGCCGAACGGGGGCTTGCGGCGCGGGCAGGCCGGGCTTGGCGGTGGCGGTCATGGGGGCAATCCGGTAAGAGGCGAACGGGCGCGAAGAGAATGCGCGGGGCGCGGGCCGGCGGCACGGAGCACGCCGGCCGCGAATGCGGCTTACTGCGTGCTGACGGCCTTGTCGAGCTCGGCCAGGCGGCGGCTCACGTCGGCCAGACGCTTGTCCTTGTCCGCGGCGGCCAGCGTGCCGTCCGATTCGATGCGGGCCTTTTCCTTGGCCAGCTCGATCTGGCGGATGGGCACCAGCTGCGCATCGCTGGACGCGCGGAAGCCCTGGTAGGTCAACGTGGCCAGGATCTGCTTCTCGCGCGCGGCGTCCGCGCCCTTGCCGTAGTTGACGAAGAACGTCTGGATCTTCGTCTTCAGCTCGGGCGACAGGTCCTTGCGGTAGACCATGGGGTCCGCCGGGATCAGCGGGGACTTCCACAGCACGCGCACCTGGTCATAGGGATTCTTGCCCGTGTTGATGCGATAGCGCTCCAGGTTCTCCGTGTTGTTCACGGCGACGTCCACCTGCTTGTTCAGCACCGACAGCAGGTTGGCTTCGTGGTTGCCGATGCGCACGGCCTTGAACAGCGTCTTCGGCTCGACCTTGTTGGCGGCCCACAGGTAGTAGCCCGGGACCGAGGTGCCCGAGGTCGAATTGGGATCGCCGGCGCCGTAGCTGAGTTCCTTGCCGCGCTTGATCACGTCCTCGACGGATTTCAGCTCGCTGTCCTTGGCCACGATCAGCAGCGACCAGTAGCCGGGATTGCCGTCTTTGTCGATCACCGAGGCGAACACTTCGCCGTTGGCGCGGTCGACCGCTTCCATCGCCGACTTGTTGCCGAACCAGGCGATCTGCACCTTGTTGAAGCGCATGCCTTCGATGATGCCGGCGTAGTCGGAGGCGAAGAACGGCTTGATGGGTACGCCGAGCGTCTTGCTCAGGTCGTCGATCAGCGGCTGCCAGGCGGACTTCAGGTTGGACGACGATTCGGTGGAGATGAAGCCGATGCTCAGGGCCTTGGCGTCCTGCGCGAAGGCGGGCGTGGCGACGATCCCCGAGGCGATCAGGGCAAGAAAGGTTCTGCGCAGCATGGAAAACTCCGGTTCGATAGCGGGGTTGGGCGAAAGCGGCAGGGAAATGCGGGAATGCGGGAATGCGGGAATGCGGGAATGCCGGCGGGGCCCGCTCAGGCGGCCGCCAGGTCCATCGTGACGGTGGCCGGCGCCAGCGTGCCGTCGGCCGGGCCGGCGACCCGGTCGGGCACCAGGTCGTGCAGCAGCTCGTCGGCCTCGGTGCCATACAGGTCGCGCAGCATGGTCTGCGTCAGCGCGCGCGAGGGGCCGTCGTAGACGACCTTGCCGTGGCGCAGCGCCACCACGCGCGGGCAATAGCGCATGGCGACATCGACCTGGTGCAGCGAGACCACCACGGCGACCTTGTGCGTGCGATTGATCTGCGTAAGCAGGGACATCACCCGGCGGCACGACTCCGGGTCCAGCGAGGCGATGGGTTCGTCGGCCAGGATCACGCGGGCGTTCTGCACCAGCGTGCGGGCGATGGCGGCGCGCTGCTGCTGTCCGCCGGAGAGGGTCGAGGCCCGCTGAAAGGCATAGTCGTCTATACCAACCTGGGAAAGCGCATCGAGCCCGGCGCGCAGTTCGGCGGACTTGAACAAGCGCAGCAGGCCGCGCCATTTCGGGATGCGGCTCAGCATGCCGACCATCACGTTGGTGATGACGGGCAGGCGGCCCACGAGATTGAACTGCTGGAACACGAAGCCGATTTCGGTGCGCACGCGGCGCACGTCGCGTGCCAGCCGGCCGTTGCGCTGCACGGTCTTGCCGTTGACGAGAATCTCGCCCGCGCCGGCGTCACCGGTGACGAAGCCGGCGATATGGCGCAGCAGCGTGGACTTGCCGGAGCCGGAGGCGCCAAGCAAGGCCACCATCTCTCCCGGTGCTACCTGCAACGTGACATTGTCGAGCGCCTTGCGGTCCGCGCGAAACGACTTGCTCAGGCCCCGTACCTCGATTGCATGGGTCATGTCGACTCCCTTGCTTGAATGACCTGCGCATTCTGGGGGGACGCCATGACAGAACGATGACGGGCGGGCAGTGCAGTGCGGGGCCCGCTCCCGGAGCAATCTGCCGCGAAGTGCTATGCCGCGCGCTCGGGCTTGGGCCTGCGCACGAGCCGGATGGTGCCGCCGGGACCGCCGCCGCAGAAAAACTGGCCGCCGCCGTCGGACTCGATGCCCGACACCGGCATGCCGGCTGGCATCTCAAGGGTTTCCAGCACGTCGCCGGTGGCAGGATCGATGCGCTGCAGCGCGCTGCTCTCGCCTTCCCATGTGCCATGCCAGAGCTGGCCGTCGGCCCAGGCGACGCCGGTGACGAAGCGGTTGGTCTCGATGGTGCGCAGGATCTCGCCGCTGTCCGGATCGATCTGGTGGATCTTGCAATGCTTGTACTGCCCGACCCACAGCGAGCCTTCGGCCCATGCGAGCCCGGAGTCCTCGCCCGCGCCGGGCGCGGGAATGGTGGCCACCACCGCGCCGGTGGCGGGATCGATCTTGCGGATCACACCGTCCGACATCTGGTACAGGTGCCGGCCGTCGAACGCCGTGCCCGCATCGGCCGGCACATCGAGCGTGCGCGGCGTGCCACCGGTCGCCGGGTCCACGGCCCTGAGCTTGTCGCCGGTGCCGAACCACACGTACTGGCCGTCATAGGTGAGCCCGTGTACTGCCTTGACGTCCGGGAAGGGGCCGTATTCGCGGACGATCTGTGCTTTGGATGTTTTCATGCCTGCATGCTAGTCCAGCGTGAGCGGTGCGGGGAGTAACAACGACGTCGCGAAGCCGGGCAGCGCGGGCATCGTCCACAGCCGCGCGCGGCCGCTGCCGATCGATTCGACCTTGCCCGCGCGGGCCAGGGCGTCGAGCGCGCGCTGCACGGTGCGCTGGCTGGCGCCCAGCGCCAGTGCCAGCGCCGAGCTGGCCCACGACTGCCCGTCGGCGAGCAGCGCCAGCACCGCCGCATGCGGCTCGTCGATGGGACGCGCGATCACCACGACGTCGCGTCCGTCGCGCGGCGAAAGCGCGTAGCCATGCGGGGTGGCGCGCACGTCCGCCAGCGGCGCGAGCAGGGCGCGCAGCCGGCCGATTTCCACGCGCAGGCGCGCGCGCAGCGAGGCATCGCGATGCCTGGTGCGAAAGGCCTGCGCGATCAGCGCGTCGCGCGGCACATCGCCCGGCCAAGCCTGCCCCAGGGCGCGCGCCAGCGCGAACAGCACCGGCCGCCGGGCCAGAGGCACCACCACGCGCACGTGGCGCACCGCATGGCGGCAGCCGTCGATCACCACGGCGCGCGAGGCGAGCAGCGCCTCGACGTCGTCCAGCAGCAACGGTCGCTCCTGTTCCCCCGCGACGAGGCGAGCGGCTGGCACGGCCAGCATGCGGCCCGCGCTTTCCACTTCCGCAAGCAGCCCCGGAATGCCCGCGCGCCGCGAGGCCGCCGCGGCGCGCGCGAGCGCCTCGCGCGCCTGCCGCGCCCGCACGCGGCGCATGGCGATGCCGGCGATGGCCAGTTCGTGGGCGGCCTGGTAGGCGGGGGGCAGGGAGCGGGGATCGAGCTGGAGCAGGCGGTGTTCGGCCTCGTCCAGCTGGCCGAGCAGCAGCAGCCGGCGGATGTCGAGATAGCGCGCGTGGGCGGCATTGACGCGGTCGCCGTGGGCTTCCAGCACGGCCCGCGCGGCCTCCAGCGCACGGGTGGGCCAGCGCAGGTCGCGCAGGGCCAGGGCGATCTCGGCCTGGGCGACGACACAGCGCGCGCGGGGGACGGCCGCCGTGGGGTCGAAAGCGCGCACCGCACCATCGAGCAGCGCGCTGGCGCGCGGCAGATCCCCGAGTTGCGCCATGGCGATGCCGCGCAGGGCCAGCGCTGGCGCGTCGTCGCGCAGGGCCACGAAGTTGAGCGCTGCCAGCGCATCGCCGGCGGAGAGCGCGCGCGCGGCGTGCGAAATGGCGGCGTCCATGCCGGGCGTCTCAGTGGATCGCGTCATCGCTTCGCTTTTGCCTCATCGCCTGATGCTCCGATCGCCGGTCGGTCCGGATGCACGGGCCCCGCACTGCCGCCGGTATCGCGCCACACATGTCACTCCCTTCGTTGGACAGCCGCTGGCTAATCTATCACGCAGGCCCCGCATGCCGCGGCCCGCGCGCCGCCGCACCGGCAGCGAGGAATCCAGGGAGAAAGACCATCGTGACGACAGCCGTGGACGCCCGCGCGACAGGCGCATGCGATGACAAGCGCCCGTCGCTGTCGGCCTTCGCCGGCGTGTCGGCGCTGGCGCTGGCCATGGCGGCGACGGCGATGGTCTCGCATGTGGCGGCGATGTCCGCGATGGGCGGGGTGCCGATGCCGGGCGGCTGGCTGCTGTCGCCGCTGTGGACCCCGATGTGCGGCGGAACGTGGCCCCGGGCGGCGGCATCGTTCTTCGGCATGTGGACGGCCATGATGACCGCGATGATGCTGCCCGCGGCGTTGCCGGCGCTGTGGCGGTACCACGCGACCGTGGCCGCCGACGCGCCGCGGCGTGCAGCGCTGACGGCGCTTGCCGGCACGGGCTATGTCGCGGTCTGGTCGGCCCTGGGACTGCTGGTGTTTCCGCTTGGCGCGTCCACGGCCGCGCTGCTGCTGCACTGGCCCGCGATGGCCCGCGCGGTCCCGCTGCTTGCCGGTGCGATGGTGCTCGCCGCGGGCGCGCTGCAGTGCACGGGATGGAAGGCGCGCCATCTGCGCCACTGCCGCGCGGCGGCGCCGGCCGGCGTGCCGTCATCCCACGGCGCCGGTGCGTGGCGATACGGCGTGCGCCTCGGCGCCCATTGCACGCTGTCGTGCGCGGGCCTGACCGCGAGCCTGCTGGCGCTCGGCGTGATGGATGCGGGCGCGATGGCGGCCGTCACCGTGGCCGTCGCCGTGGAGCGCCTGTCTTGCGCAGCGGAAGCTTGCGCAAGAGGCATCGGCGTGGTGCTGGGCGGCATCGGCGCGTGCCTGGTCGTGTCCGCGCTGTACGCCAGGTAGGCCGCGCAACGCCCCGGGCGCCGCGCGGCATCGCCATTTCTTTACACGGGATATGAAATCTTTCGTGCGACCGCGCCTTGGTCGCCCGCGCGCGCGGGCAAGTGCCTCCGGCCCCGATTTATCGAAGAAACTTAATATCGCCGAAGAAGAAATTTTCTTGCCTGGCGACATCCCCAACCATAAGCTCGACTGCGACAGATAGCGAAAGCCGACGGGCGGCCCCGCCGCACCGGACCGAACGCAACATCGACAGGTGAGGACAGTCGTGACGGCGCTACCCGCCAGCCATCGTTTGCGCCGTGTCGCCGGCCTTCGCTCCCATACGGCCATGGCGGGGATGCGGCAGTCGCTGTTGTACGTGCTGGTGCCGTTGCTGGCGCTCTGCGCCTGCCGCCGCGCCGAGGAGCCGCCCGCGCCCGAGGTGCGCCCCGTGCGCGCGATCGAGATCACCGCGCGCACCAGCGGCGACACCATGACGCTGACCGGACGCGTGCAGGCCGAGGCGGAGATCAACGCCGCCTTCCGCATCGACGGCAGGCTGATCGCGCGCAACGTGGAAGTGGGGGACCGCGTCAAGCCCGGGCAGCTGCTGGCGCGGCTGGATGCGATGAACGAGGAGAGCAGCCTGCAATCGGCGCGGGCGCAGCTCGCCGCGGCCCAGGCACAGGGTGTCGAGGCGCGCAGCAACTACATCCGCATGCGCGACCTGCTCAAGGAGAACGCCATCTCGCGCGCCTCCTTCGAGCAGTCGGAGGCGCTGCTCAAGATCACCCAGTCCCAGATCGAGTCGTCGCAGGCCATGGTCAGCATCGCGCAGAACCGCGTGGGCTATACGCGCCTGCTGTCAGACGTGGCCGGCGTGGTGACCGCGCGCGGTCCGGAGCCGGGCGAAATCGTGGGCGCGGGCCGGATGATCGTGCAGATCGCGCGCGACGGCGCCGTCGACGCGGTGTTCGACGTACCCGCCCAGGTCAAGGACAGCGCGCCGCGCCAGCCCCGCATCGAGGTCGCGCTGACCAGCGACCCGGCCGTCAAGGCAAGCGGCACGGTGCGCGAGGTGTCGCCGCGCGCCGATCCGGTGACCGGCACCTTCCAGGTCCGGGTGCGGCTCATCGACCCGCCACCGGCGATGCGGCTGGGCAGCATCGTGACGGGGCGCATGACGCTGGAGGGCACCGCCGCCATCGATATTCCGGCCACGGCGCTGATCCGCTCGGCGCAGCAGCCCGCGGTCTGGGTCATCGACCGCAACGCCGGGACCGTGGCGGCGCGAGAGGTGGCCGTGACCGCCTATACCGCCGACCGCGTGCTGATCTCGCAGGGCCTGGCCGCCGGCGATGTGATCGTGGTCGCGGGCGCGCAGGCGCTGCGGCCCGGGCAGAAGGTGCGCTGGGGCGAGGTCGGCAAGTGATCGGCCCGAATCTGTCGGAGTGGGCGCTGTCCAAACGCTCGCTGGTGGTCTTCGTGATGCTGATCGCGATTGCGGCGGGAACGCTGTCGTTCACGCGCCTGGGCCGCGGCGAGGACCCGGTGTTCACCTTCCGCTCGATGGTGGTCGGCGCGGCCTGGCCCGGCGCCACCGTGGACGAGACGCTGTCGCAGGTCACCGAGCGCCTGGAGCGCGCGCTGCAGGAGACCAACCACCTGGACCGCGTGCGCAGCTACACCACGGCCGGGCAGACGACGATCTTCGTCGATCTGAAGCAATCGACGCGCCCCGAGGACGTGCCCAACGTCTGGTACGAAGTCAGGCGCAATATCGGCGACATCCGCCACACGCTGCCGCAGGGCGTGGTGGGGCCGGTCTTCAACGACGACTTCGGCAGCACCTTCGGCATCATCTATGCCTTCACCGCGGACGGCTACACCTTCCGCGAACTGCGCGACCATGTCGAGGCCGCGCGCTCGCGGTTGCTGCGGGTGCCCGACGTCGCCGAGATCGAGGTGCTCGGCGCGCAGGACGAGCAGATCTTCATCGAGTTCTCGGCGCGCGAGCTCGCCGGCCTGCGCCTGGACTTTCCTGCCATTTTGGGCGCGTTGCAGGCGCAGAACGTCGTCAGGCCGGCCGGGACGCTGCACACGGAGCGCGAGCGCGTGTTCCTGCGCGTGAGCGGCGCCTTCGATTCCGAGCGCGATATCGAGGAACTGAATCTTGTCATCGCAGGCCGCAACCTGCGGCTGGGCGACTTCGCCACAGTGCGGCGCGGCTTCGCCGACCCGCCGCAGCCGATGTTCCGGGTCAACGGCCAGCCCGCCATCGGGCTGGCCATCGCGATGCGCGACGCCGGCGACATTCTGGCGCTGGGCCGCAACGTCCGCGACGAGATGGACGACATCCGGCGTGGGCTGCCGCATGGCATCGAGCCCACGCTGGTTGCAGACCAGGCGGTGACCGTCGACGTGGCCATCAACGATTTCCTCGCCTCGCTGTGGCAGGCCATCATCATCATCCTGGTCTGCAGCTTCGTCAGCCTCGGCGTGCGTCCCGGGGCGGTCGTCGCGCTGTCGATTCCGCTGACGCTGGCGATCGTCTTCGCGATCATGGACTTCGCCGACATCGATCTGCATCGCGTCTCGCTCGGTGCGCTGATCATCGCGCTGACCCTGCTGGTCGACGATGCGATGACGACCGTCGACGCCATGATCAACCGGCTCGCCGCCGGCGATACCAAGGACCAGGCCGCCACCTATGCCTACCGCACGCTGGCCGCGCCGATGCTGATCGGCACGCTGGTGTCGATCTCCAGCTTCGTGCCGATCGGCTTTGCCCGCAGTTCCGCGGGGGAATACACGTTCTCCATCTTCGCGGTGGTGGCGATTGCGCTGATCGTTTCCTGGCTGGGCGCGGTCATCTTCGCGCCACTGATCGGCAAGGCATTGCTCAAGGCGCCCAAGGCCGGCGCGTCGGGCAAGCCCGGGCGGCTGCTCGCGGCCTATGGCCGCTTCCTCAACGGCGCCATTCGCGCGAAATGGCTGACCATCGGGCTCACGCTGGCGGCCTTCGTCGTCTCGATGTTCCTGATCCGCTTCGTGCCGCAGCAGTTCTTTCCGCCGTCCGACCGGGTCGAGCTGACCGTTGACCTGACGCTGCGGCAGAACGCCTCGATCTACGCGACGGAGGCCGAGGCGAGGCGGGTCGAGCAGCTGCTCCACGGCGACCCCGACGTGGCCCACTACAGCACCTACGTCGGCCGTGGCGCCATCCGCTTCATCCTGACGCTCAATGCGCAGCTCGCGAACCCGTTCTATTCGCAGCTCGTGGTGGTGGCCAGGGACCTGGACGCGCGCGACCGGCTGCAGCGCAAGCTGGAGAAGGCGCTGGCGGAGGACTTTCCCGATGTGGTGGCGCGCGTGTCGCCGCTGGAGCTCGGACCGCCGGTAGGCTGGCCGCTGCAATACCGCGTCTCCGGCGCGGACCCGGCCCAGGTGCGCGCCATCGCGCTGGAACTGGCCGGCGTGATCGGCGGCGACGCCCGCGCCAGGCATGTCAATTTCGACTGGATGGAGCCCGCCCGCCAGATCCAGATCCGCGTGAACCAGCAGGAGGCGCGCAACCTCGGCATCAGCAGCGCGGCGCTCGCCGCCATCATGAACGCCACCGTGACGGGCACCACCGTGACCCAGGTGCGCGACGACATCTACCTGGTCAACGTCGTGGCCCGCGCCGGCGCGCGCGACCGCCTGTCCATCCAGACGCTGAGCACGCTGCAGGTGCCCACGGCCAGCGGCCGCATGGTCCCGCTGAGCCAGTTCGCCTCTTTCGCCGAGGAACAGGAGTCGCCGCTGGTCTGGCGGCGCGACCGCGTGCCGACGCTCACCGTGCGGGCCGACGTGGCTCACGGCGTGCTGCCCGATACCGTGGTGGAGGCCCTGGCCCCGAAGATCGACGAGTACGCCGCGAAGCTGCCGCGCGGCTACCGCATCGAGACGGGCGGCATGTCGGAGGAAAGCGCCACCTCCAGCGCCTCGGTATTCGCCGTGGTGCCCCTGATGATCGTGCTGATGCTGCTGAGCATGATGGTGCTGCTGGTGAGCTTCCGGCGGCTGGCGATGGTGGTCTGCGTGATGCCGCTGGGCATGATCGGCGTGGTGCTGACGCTGCTGGTCTTCAACCGGCCGCTCGGCTTCGTCGCCATCCTCGGCATTCTTGCGCTGATCGGCATGATCGCGAAGAACCTCGCGCAACGAGTTCCGCTGCATCGTCAGCCTGATGCCGGGCTCGGTGCCGGTGGACGAGGGGCGCGGCTCCATCGCGTTCCACTGCCTGGACACCACGCGGCCGATCGCCCGGCAGATGGCGGCGGAGGAGGCGCGCCTCGCCGGCGTGCTGCTGCCCGGAGCGCGCCATGACTGACTTCCTGCTGGGCGCCACCATCGCCGTGCTGGTCGTGGTCGGCTTCGGGCTGGTGGCGATCCTGCGCCGGCGCGAGGTGTTCGACCTGATGATGGCGGTGCAGCTGCTGGGTACCGGTGGCATCGGCGCGATGCTGCTGCTCGGAGCCGCCACGCGCATGCCCGCGGTGCTCGACGTGGCGCTGATTCTCGCGGTGCTGGCGGCCTTCATGGCGATCGCCTTCGTCAGGGCGGCCATGAAGCGCGCGCACGAGGCCGGCGCGGCGCCGGGGTCCGGAGGCCGACCATGACGGTACTTGCCCATGCCTTCACCGTGGCCTGCGTGATCGCGGGCGCCTTCTTCTTCCTCGCCGGCACGGTCGGCCTGCTGCGTTTTCCCGACACGCTGACGCGCCTGCATGCGCTGACCAAGGCCGACAATCTAGGGGTCGGGCTGGTGGCGCTCGGCGTGCTGCCGCAGATGGACCGGCCGGTCGATGGCCTCAAGCTGGTGCTGGTCTGGCTGCTGGTGCTGCTGGCCTCGGCGGTGGTGTCGCAATTGCTGGCGCGCGCCATTCACGCGCGGGGAGCCGCCGATGCATGAGCTGCTGGACGGCCTGCTGGTGCTGATCGTGCTGGCCCTCGCGCTGGGCAGCGTCGTGACGGGCGGCCTGTCCACCGCCGTGGCGTGCTTCGTGTCGTATGGCCTGCTGCTGGCCTTCGTATGGCTGCGCGTGCAGGCGGTGGACGTGGCGATGACCGAGGCAGCCATCGGCGCGGGTCTGACCGGCGCGCTGCTGATCGGCGCCGCGGCACGGCTCGGTGGCGGCGCGGAACCGGCCGGAACGACGCGTACCGCACGCACGAGACGCGCACTGGCGGCGCTCGCGGCGGCCGCGATCGCGCTGCCGCTCGCCGCGTGCCTCCTGCTGCTGCCCGAGCCGGCCCCCACGCTGGCACCGCAGGTTGCGCAAGCGATGCCAGCACTGGAGGTGGGCAACCCCATCACCGCCGTGCTGCTCGGCTTTCGCTCGGCCGATACCCTGCTCGAGGCGATCGTGCTGCTGATTGCGCTGATCGGGGTCTGGTCGCTGGGTCCCGACCGGTTCTGGGGCGGCAGGCCGGGCCTCGCCGCGGCGCCCGACCCGGAGGGCATGCTGGCGTGGCTCGCGCGCGTGCTGGTGCCGGTCGGCGTGCTGGTGGCGCTGTACCTGCTGTGGGCCGGCGCCGATCATCCGGGCGGCAAGTTCCAGGCGGCGACGGTGCTGGCGGCGATGTGGCTGCTGGTGATGATGTCGGGGCTGGCGGACGCCCCGGCCATCGGCGGCAGGTGGCTGCGCATCGGCGTGGTCGTCGGCCCCGCGGTCTTCCTGCTGCTCGGGGCGGCCGGCGCGGCGCTGGCGGGTGCGTTCCTGGACTATCCGCCGGGATGGGCCAAGGTGTGGATCGTGGCAATCGAGTTCGCGCTGCTGCCCTCGCTGGCCATCACGCTGGCGCTGGTGTTCGCCGGCCCCGCGCAACGGCAGGGCCGGCCATGAACGCGACCGCGCTGTTCGGCCTGTGCGCGGCCGTGCTGGCGGGCATCGGCGTCTATGGCCTGATCGCGAGCCCGCATCCGCTGCGCAAGATCGTCGCGCTGAACGTGCTGGGCAACGGGATCTTCCTTGCCTGCGCGATCATCGCCCGCCGCGGCGCGGCGGCGGGCATGGGCGGCGATCCCGTGCCGCAGGCGCTGCTGATCACTGCGATCGTGGTGGCCTTCGCCGCCACCGCGCTCGGCATTGCGCTGACGCTGGGGCTGCACGAGGAAGGCGGCGCGGCGTCGCTGTCCGACGAGGGTGGCGGCGGGGCGCGGGAGCCAGCATGACGGGCGCCATGCCGATGGTCTCGCCGGGCGGCCTGTGGCTGGTGTCGGCCATCATGGTGCCATTCGCCGGCGTGCTCCTCGCGCTGGTCGTGGGCGGACGCGGCGCGTGGCGCGTGGCGCAGGCGGCCATCGTGCTCGGCATCGGCATCGCCTTCGCCATCGCCGCGACGCTGCTGCGCGCCGGCGGCGCGCTGGTCTACACGCTCGCGGGCTGGGCGCCGCCGCTCGGCATCGCGCTGCGCGCCGATGGGCTGGCGGTGTCGATGATGGTGGCGGTCGCGGTGGTGGTCGGCATGGTGGGCGTCTATGCCGGCGGCAACTTCGGCACCGCAAGGGGCGCGGCCGAGTCGCGCGGCCCGCTGTCGTTCTGGCTGTTGCTGCTGTCGGTCTGGGGCGCGCTGAACCTGATCTTTCTCGCGCAGGACGTGTTCACGCTCTATGTCGGCCTCGAACTGCTGACCTTCGCGGGCGTGCCGCTGGTCAGCCTCGACGGCAGCGCGGCAACGCTCAAGGCGGCGCTGCGCTACCTGCTGTTCGCCTTGCTGGGCTCGATGTTCTATCTGCTGGGCACCTTCCTGCTGTACGGGGTCTACGGCACGCTGGACATCGGGCAGCTCGGCGCCGCGGTGCGAGCCGGGCCGGCGACGTGGCTGGCCGCCGCGCTGATGACCGCGGGGCTGCTGGCCAAGACCGCGCTGTTCCCGCTCCATCTGTGGCTGCCGCCCGCGCACGCGGGCGCGCCCGCGGCGGCAAGCGCGGTGCTGTCCGCGCTGGTGGTCAAGGGCTCGTGGTTCCTTGCGATCAGGCTATGGCTGGACGTGTTCGCCACGGTCGTGACCATCGGCGCCGCGCAGTGCCTTGCCGCGCTCGGCGTGCTGGCCATCGTGGTAGGCAATGTCGTCGCCATCCGGCAGGCGCGGCTCAAGCTGCTGATCGCCTATTCGACCGTCGCGCAGATCGGCTACCTGTTCCTGGTATTTCCGCTGGCGGCGGCGCTGCAGGACGATCCGGCCGGCAGCGCCGCGGCGGTGGCCGGCGGCATGCTGCAGGCCATTTCGCATGCCACCGCCAAGGCCGCGATGTTCCTCGCCGCGGGACTCGTCTACACCGTGCTCGGCCATGACCGCGTCGCGGACCTGCGCGGCTGCGCGGCGCTGTTGCCCATGACCATGACGGCGTTCGCGCTGGCCGGCGCGTCGCTGATCGGCCTGCCGCCGAGCGGCGGCTTCCTGGCCAAGTGGCTGCTGCTGACGGCGGCGCTGGCGAGCGCGCAGTGGTGGTGGGCGCTGGCGATGCTGGCGGGCGGCGCGCTCACCAGCGTCTACGTGGCGATGGTGCTGCTGCGGGCGCTGGCTCCGGCCGCGCCGGCCTTCGTCGCCGCGCGCCCGGTGCCGCGCCTGCAGGAGGGCGCGGTGATGGCGCTCGCCCTGTGTTCGTTCCTGCTGGGCGCGGCCGCGCTGCTGCCGGCGGAGTGGCTGCGGATCGGCCGCGGCGTGTCCCCGCCGGTGTCCGCCGCTGTGTCCGCACCGGTGGCCGCGCCATGAGCACGCCGGCGCTGCTGATCGCGCTGGCCATCGGCGTGCCGCTGGCCCTGCTGCTGGCCGCCGCGGTCTCGCCGCGGCTGCGCGCACGGATGCCGCCATGGTTGCCCATCGCACCGCTGCCGGCGCTGTTCGCGGCGATGGCCGGTGGGGACGGCGCCGTGCTGGCGGTTGGCAATGCCCGCTTCGCGCTGCGCTTCGGACTCGATGCGCCCGGGGCCATGCTACTCGGCGCGGCCGCGTTGCTGTGGATCGGGTCGGGTGCGGTGGCTGCCTGGCAGGCAAGGACCGGGCGCCGTGGCGGCGCTTTCGTGGTCTGCTGGCTGATGGCGCTGACGGGCTGCGTCGGCGTGTTCCTCGCCGCGGACGTGGTGGGCTTCTATTTCCTGCTCGCGGTCTCGAGCGTCGGCGGCACCGGGCTGGTGCTGCAGGGCGAGGGCAGGGAGGCGGCCCGGGCCGCCGCCACCTATCTGGGCGTGGCGCTGGTGGCCGAAGCGGTGCTGCTGCCCGGCCTGATCCTGCTTGCGCTGCTCGCGCCGGACAGTCTGCGGATAACCGATGGCATGGCCGCACTGAAAGCATTGGGGGCACGGGACGCCCATCCTTTGCGCGATGCCATCGTCGTGCTGCTGGCGGCGGGTCTGGCCATGAAGGCCGGCGTCGTGCCCTCGCACTTCTGGATGCCGCTGGCGTATGGCGCAGCCCCTTTCGCCGCCGCCGCCGTGATGAGCGGTGCGATCGTCAAGGCGGCGGTGCTGGCGCTGATCCGCTTCCTGCCGCTGGGCACGCCGCTGCCGCAGATCGGCATGCCGCTGGCGGCGCTCGGCCTTGCCGGGGCGTTCTATGGCGTGGCGGTGGGCATCGCGCAGACGCGCTGCGGCCATATCCTCGCGTACTCCAGCGTCAGCCAGATGGGCTTGCTCGCCGCCATCCTCGGCATGGGGCTCGCCAGCGGCGATGGCGCGACGGGACTCGCAGCGGCTTTCTATGCCACCCACCATCTGCTGGTGAAGGGCGCCCTGTTCCTGGCGGTCGGCGTGGTCGCGCACACCGGTGCGCGCCATCTGCGCTGGACCCTGCTGCCCGTGGCCATCGTCGCGCTCGGGCTGGGCGGGCTGCCGCTGACCGGGGGCGCGCTCGCCAAGCACGCGGCGAAGGACCTGCTCGGCGGTGGCCTGGTGGGCACGATGGCAACGCTGTCTTCGGTGGCCAGCACCGTGCTGATGGTGCATTTCCTGTGGCGGCTGCGCGGCGAGACCGCGGCGGATCCGGATGCGCGCGCGCCGCTGGTGCTCACGGCCGCATGGCTGGCGATGGCGGCGGCATCGCTGGCCGCGCCGTGGGCGCTGTACCTGGCGATTCCCCGCGGCGCGATGCCGTCTGCGCTGACGGCCGCGGCGCTGGCCGGGGCGTTGTGGCCCGTGCTGCTGGGCGTCGTGGTCGCCGCGGCGTTGTATCTGTTCGCGCGCCGGCTCCCGCGCATTCCGCCCGGCGATATCGCCATCGCGCTGGCGGGCGCGAAGGGAAGGGCGCTGGTCGATGCGCTGGGCGCGGGCTGTGGCGGCGTCGATCTGTTCGCGCGGCGCTGGACGGTGGCGGCGCTCGCCTTCGTGCTGGTCACGCTGGTCCTCGCGGCCGCCCTGGTGCCGAGCGGATGAGCGCCGCGCGAACCCACGTCGCCGCCGGCGCGGCTCGCCTCGGCCGGCGTTCACGCACAAGGAGCCTGTCGTGACCACTTCGCCAGCCGCAGCGCTGCTCGCGCTGACCGCCATGCTGGGCCTGGGCGCCTGCACGGTCGGGCCGGACTATGCCAGGCCCGCCGTGCAGATTCCCGCCGACTGGCGCATCGGCTACGAGCGCGCGGCCGATGTCGCCGATACCCGGTGGTGGGAGCAATTCGACGATCCCGCGCTGAACGGGCTGATCGACATCGCCCTGCGCGAGAACCTGGACGTGCGCATCGCCGCGGCCCGCGTCGACCAGTTTCTCGGCACGCTGCAGGCGGTCAGTGCGCAGGCCTTTCCGCAGGCGGGCTACGGGGCGGACGTGAGCCGCAACCGGGCGAGCCGGGAAGGGGCGCCGCCGCTGCCGCCGGGGGCCAATCCGTACGTCACGCTGTACCAGGCCAATCTCGCGGCCACGTGGCAGATCGACCTGTTCGGCCGCGTGCGCCGGCAGAGCGAGGCGGCGCAGGCCCAGGTCTACGCCAGCGAGCAGGGCCGGCGCGGCGTGGTGCTGACGCTGGTGACCAGCGTGGCCAACAGCTATATCGCGCTGCGCGCACTGGACCAGCAGCGCGAGATCGCGGCGATGACCGCGGCGAACTTCGGCGAGACGGCGCGCATCTTCGACCTGCGCTTTCGCTCGGGCGTGGTGTCGCAGACCGAGGTCGAACAGGTGCGCTCGCAATACCAGCAGGCGCTCGCCGCGATCCCGGCGTTCGAGCAGCAGATCGCCACGCTGGAGAACCTGATTTCCATCCTGCTGGGGCAGGCGAGCGCGCCCATCCCGCGCGGCAGGACCATCGACGAACTGGTGGCGCCGGCCATTCCCGCGGGACTGCCTGCCGAACTGCTCGCACGCCGGCCCGACATCATGCAGGCCGAGCAGAACCTCGTGGCCGCCAACGCCAATGTCGGCGCGGTGCGCGCGCTGTACTACCCGAGCCTGTCGCTGACCGGCGCGCTGGGGTCGGTCAGCACCGCCTTCGGCAATTTCCTCAGCGGTCCCGCCACGGCATGGTCGCTGGCCGCCGCCGTGTCCGGACCGATCTTCACCTTCGGCGCCATCGGTGGACAGGTCCGGTCGGCCGAGGCGCTGCGCGAGCAGGCCGAACTCGCCTACCGTCAGACCATCCTCAACGCGCTGCGCGATACCAACGACGCGTTGATCGGCACGCAGAAGACGCGCGAGGGCGTCGAGCTGCAGCGGGCGCGGGTCGACGCGCTGCGCGAGTTCGCGCGGCTGTCGCGGCTCAAGTTCGAAGGCGGCCTCGTGGGCTATGTCGAGGTGCTGATCGCCGACAACGAACTGTTCGCCGCGCGGCTGGCACTGGTCAATCTGCAGGCAAACCGCTACACGCAGATCGTCAACGTGTATCGGGCCATGGGCGGCGGCTGGGTCGACGTGGCGGACAGGAGTACGGTCCGGGCGCAGGGCGCGGCGGGAATGGAAGACGGTGGGAAGGAAGGCGGGGCCGTGCGGTAGGACCAAAAGCGCCATTTAAAGCACATTAATAGGAGCAACGTTCTTCTGATATATCACATACAAAATATTTACTTATGGTGCGGCGCATCATATAATGGCAACTCCTAACCGTAGCTTTGGAGTCTGTCATGGAAGTCGCCACCCTTTTTGCGCTCGCCAGCGCGCTCGTGTTCTCGGGTATCAGCGTGACCCTCGCCCTCGCCGACAGCCTGGCCGGTAGCGGCCAGCTCAGCGCCGGCGGAGTGTTGGCAGCCGGCGAAATGGCCGACCTGCGCTAAGCCGGCGCCTGGTCGCCGGCGGTCTCCGATACCGCGGCACGGGTCCGCGATCCTGGCGGCGCGTTCATCAGCGTTGCACGGGCAGTCCGTGAGTGCCGGGCTTGCCCGACGTCAGTGGATCCGCACTCGTACCTATCGGAGATACCAACATGAAACGTGTCGCCTGTTTCGCAGCCGTTTTCCTTGCACTCTCGCCGCTGGCCGGCCAAGCCCAGGACCGCTCGCCGCCATCGCGCTCCGTGCCCGATGCCGCCGCCGTGGGCGAGACGATCCGCCTGGTCGGCGAGATCACCGGAATCGACAAGGAAAAGCGCAGGGTCACCGTGAAGGGCCCGCGCACCGGCGAGAACACCTACTACGTCGATCCGTCGGTGGCCAACTTCGAGAACATGAAGGTTGGCGACCGCGTCAATCTCGAGTTCAGGACCTCCTTCGCCCTCGCGCTGCGCAAGGGCGGCACCGGCATCCGCGAGCGCGTCGAGAAGGAAGCCTCGGCGGCGCAGATCCCGGGCGACCAGCGCCCCGGCATCTCGGACCTGCGGCGCACGACCATCGTGTCCAACGTCGATGCCGTCGACCGCAAGAACCGGACGGTCACGCTCACCGGTCCCGAGGGCAATTCGGTACAGGTACGCGTGCGCGATCCCGAACTGCTCAAGGACGTGAACAAGGGCGACCAGGTGGTGGCGGTGATGACCGAAGCCGTGGCGATCGCCGTCACGCCAGCGACGGGCCCGCAACCGGCCAAACCATAGTCCCGCGGCCCCACACGTTCTCGCTGCCGCGATCCGGCCGGCATCCGGATCGCCGGCCGCATTCGTCCCGATTTCCGCGGCCGACATCCAGCACCGCGGCCCGATCCGCATTTTTTTGACTTCCGGCGCACGCCGGCGTGTCCTAACGTGAGAGCGGGCCCAGCATGTCGTCCGCGCCAACAGTCGCCCTGCGGGGACGGAAGCGCCGCCGGGCGAAAAGGCCGTGGCGAACGGGATCGGGGGAACTGTGGCGAACATCCATCGACTATTGCTGTACTGCCTGCTGGCGTTGTCGGCCGTGCTGGCGCCGCATGCACGGGCCCAGGCGCATCTCGACAAGGCGCAACTGGACCAGATCATGGCGCCGATTGCCCTTTACCCCGATGCGTTGCTGTCGCAGGTGCTGATGGCCGCGACCTATCCCGCCGATGTCGCGGCGGCCGCGCAATGGTCGAAAAGCCATCCGGAGCTGTCCGGCGACGCCGGGGCCCGGGCGGTCGACAGCGAGGCGTGGGACCCGAGTGTCAAGTCGCTGGCGGCATTCCCGTCCGTGCTCGACATGATGGGACGGCAGCCGCAATGGGTCCAATCGGTGGGCGATGCCTTCCTGGCCCAGCCCGACGAGGTCATGGATGCCGTGCAGCGGCTGCGGCGGCAGGCACAGGCAGCCGGCTCGCTGAAGACGACCGAGCAGCAGAAGGTGACCACGGAGGGCTCCGGTCCCACGACCATCGTGCAGATCCAGCCCGCCAATCCGCAAGTGGTCTACGTGCCGACGTACAACCCCGCCGTCGTCTACGGCGTGTGGCCCTATCCGGCCTATCCGCCGGCCTACTACCCGCCGCCGCCGGGATCGGTGTTCGCCTCCGCGGTGGTCGCGGGCATCGGCTTCGGCATCGGCGTGGCCGCCATCGATGCGCTATGGGGCGACTGCAACTGGCATACCCACGACGTCGATATCAACGTGAACCGGTTCAACAATATCAACGTCAACAACCGCATCGACGCGAACCGCACGCGCGTGGACTGGCAGCACAACCCGGCCAACCGGGGCAATGTGCCGTACAACAATGCCGCCGTGCGCAGCCGCTTCGACGCGCAGAGGCAGGCGGGGCTTTCGAACCGCGCACAGGTGCGCACTGCTCCCGCCGCCGCCAACCGGCTCGCCGCCGGCCCCGGCTCGTCGCGCGACGCCGCGCGCGAGCGCGCCGCGCAGTCGTTCGAGGGCCGCACCGGCCAGGCGATTCCCGGCCATGCGTCGCGCGCCGACAGGGCGGCGGGGGCCGCCGGAGCAGGGCAGCGCCCTGCGCGGGATGGCAACGCCGGACCGGCGCAGCGCAATGCCATGCATCAGCAACAGCGCGCCGATCATGCCGATGCCCTGAACCGCTCGCGCGAGATCAACCGCGGCAGTGCACTGAGCCATGCCGGCAGCGGCTTCAGCGCCAGCCAGCAGCGCGAACGCGGCAGCCTGGCCGCGCAGCGCCTGAACACGCCGGCGCGTTCGTTCGAGCGGCCGGCGGGTGGCTTCCGCGGCGGCGCGGGCGGCGGACACTTCGGCCATGGGAGGAGGTGACGATGGAAGCCGGGGTGCTTGATGGCAAAGGCGTGCGTGCATGGCGCGCATGCATCGTCGCGGTGGCGGTCCTGTCGGGCTTCCCGGCGCTGGCGCAGCAGCGTTTCCCAAGTCCAGAGGCCGCGGCGCAGGCGCTGGTCACCGCGGTGGCCACCAACGACGAAGACGGCCTGGGCCGCGTGCTCGGACGGCAGTTCCGCACGCTGATCCCCGAGGGCTCGGTCACCCGCGACGATGTCTACGACTTCCTCGGTGCCTGGGCCAGGGAACACCGGATCCTGCCGGACGGCGAGAACCGTGCACTGCTGGCCGTGGGCGAAAGCCGCTGGACGTTTCCGGTTCCCATCGTCAGGAGCGGCGGCGGCTGGCAGTTCGACCTGCGCGAGGGCCGCGCCGAAATGCAGACGCGGCGGCTTGGCCGCAACGAACTCGCCGCGATGGAAATCCTGCGGCGGCTGACGTTCGCGCAGGAGCGCTATGCCGAAGAGATGGGAGACGGACGTTATGCGACGCGGCTGGTCAGCGCGGCCGGCAGCACCGATGGCCTCTACTGGCCCACGGTAGCCGGCGACGAACCCAGCCCGCTCGGGCCCGACGCGCTGGTCATGGGGCCCGATACGCCAGCCGCCGACGCCTTCTATGGCTACCATTTCCGCGTGATTCCGCCCGGCGACAGCGGGGCCCGCTATGCCTTCATCGCCTGGCCGGCGCAATACGGACGCAGCGGCGTGCACAGCTTCCTGATGAGCAGCGATCGCGTGCTGCTCGAAGCCGACCTCGGACCCGGCACGGCATCGCACGCCAAGGCGATGAAGCACTTCAGGCCCGGGGAACAATGGCGGCGTGTCGATGCGCCGTAGGCCGTGGGCCTGAGGGTCAGGGGCGGCGGCGCCGCGCGCGGAATGGCCGCGCGCAGGCCGGTGATGTCCACCGGTGCAGGCGCCGCACACAGCCGCGGGCAGGGCGCCGCCGATATCCCGGCGGAAAGTGCATGGCGCTGATGATGGGCGTCTGCCGGGCCACCCATTTCGTGCGGCGTGGGCTCATGGCTTGATGGCGACCTTGAGCACGCCGTCGCGCTGGTTGGCGAACAGATCGTAGGCCTCTTCGATGCGCGCGAGGTCGAACCGGTGGGTCACCAGCGGCCCGAGGTCCAGCCGGTCGGTTTCGATCACCTGCATCAACCGCCGCATGCGCTCCTTGCCGCCCGGGCACAGCGAGGAGACGATGCGGTGGTCGCCCAGGCCCGCGTGGAAGGCGTCCAGCGGAATCCGCAGGTCGCTCGAATAGACGCCGAGGCTCGACAGCGTTCCGCCGGGTTTGAGCACCCGCAGCGCGGCCTCGAACGTGGCCTGCGTGCCCAGCGCCTCGATGGCCGCGTCCACGCCGCGACCGCCGGTGAGGCGCAGGATCTCGTCCACCACGTCGACCTCACGGAAATTGACCGTCGCGTCGGCGCCCATGCGCCGCGCGATCTCCAGCCGCTCCTCGATGCCATCGACCACGATGATCAGGCCCGCGCCGCGCATGCGCGCGCCGGCGGTCGCGCACAGTCCGATCGGTCCTTGCGCGAATACGGCCACCATGTCGCCGATCTTGATGTTCGCGTGTTCCGCGCCGGCAAAGCCGGTGGACATGATGTCGGGACACATCAGCACCTGCTCGTCGGTGAGCCCGTCCGGTATCGGCGCGAGATTGGCCTGCGCATCGGGCACCAGCACGAACTCCGCCTGCGTGCCGTCGATGGTATTGCCGAAGCGCCAACCGCCCATCGGCTTGTAGCCGTGCGCATGGCCGGGACCATCCTGCGAGGCGCAGCCGTCCTGGCAGGCGTAGGAATGAAAGCTCGGGCAGATCGCTCCGGCCACCACGCGCTGGCCCTCGCGGTAGCCCGTCACGCTGCGGCCCAGCTTCTCGATCACGCCCACGGGCTCGTGGCCGATGGTCAGGCCCGTGGCGACCGGATACTCGCCCTTGAGGATATGGACATCGGTGCCGCAGATGGTCGTGGTGGTGATGCGGATCAGCGCATCGGTGTCGCCGATATCGGGAATCGGCTTCTCGCGCAGGGCGATCTGGCCAGGGCCGAGAAAGACCGCGGCTTGCATGGTAGGCATGGCGTACTCCCATCGTTGGAACGGGCTAACGCCATCATGTGTGGGCCGGCCGCCGATGTGAAGGAAATCTCGTGGTGCGCGTTGTGAATGTTTTCGCTGCAACGGCGGCTGGCGCGTGGCGCCGGCGCCCAGTTGCCTGTCGAGCGCGGTTTGCACGCGGCGCGCGGCGTCGCCGCTTCGCTTTTCGCGAGGGCCTGCGACCTGCCGGCACCCGCGCGCCCCAGGGCTGGTGCTCGTGCGGATCCCATGCACCGCAATGACGAGGCAGGCGGGATCAATGGGAGGCGCGCAGGACGGCGCGGAGGCGCGCGGCGGTGCCTCCGACCGTGCCCACGCGGGCGCCCGCGGCGCGCCTACTTCGATTTGCCGCCGTGCGAGTACGGACTGGTGTCGCCGCTTCTGGCGCCGTCGGTGTATGGGTTGCGCTCTCCTGTCCTGGCGCCGTCGGTATAGGCGTCGCGTGCCCCGGTCCTCGCCCCGTCCGTGTAGGGGTCACGGGACTTGCCCGCGGGGGCGAGGTCGGAGCGCGTGCTGGCATTCGCGCCCTGGGTATAGGGGTCGAACTTGCCGCCCCGGGCGCCATCGGTGTAGGGGTCGGCCTTGCCCGCGGCGCGCGCGCCGCCCTGGGAGCCGGTCTGTGCGCCGCTCTGTGCGTGGGACATCTGCACCATGCTCAGGGCGCCGAGCGCGGCGAGGGTCAGGACAATCCGGTTTCGTCTCAGCATCATCTACCTCACAGGTTGGGCGCCAGCGAACTGGCGCAACAGCGCGTGGAACGACAAGCCGTTCCACCTCGAAAGACGGTGCGCGCGGCTCATGCGCCCGCGAGCGACGGGACCTGCCTCGTGGCCGCCAGATACCGATGGATCTGGGCGACCACCGCCGCCCCTTCGCCGACCGCCGACGCCACGCGCTTGGTGGAGCCGGAGCGGACATCGCCGATCGCGAACACGCCGCCCACGCTGGTCTGCAAGGGCACCGCCTGCAGCGAGCCTTCGGCCAGATCCGGGCCCGTCAGCACGAAACCCTTGTCGTCGAGGGCGACGCCGCAGGCACGCAGCCAGCCGGTATTGGGCTGCGCGCCAATGAAGACGAACAGGTGGTGGGCGGTCATGGAGCCCTCGATGCCGCCCGCGCCGCGATAGTGGATGCGTTCGAGCCGCGCGCCGCCCTCCAGCGCGCGCAGCTCGACCCGCGTATGCACCGTGACGTTGGGCAGCGCGCCGATGCGGTCCACGAGATAGCGCGACATGCTGTGCTCCAGGCTTGCGCCGCGAATGAACAGGTGCACGTGCTCGGCCTGGGAGGCGAGGAACACCACCGCCTGCCCCGCGGAATTGCCGCCGCCGACCAGCACCACCGGTTCCTTGCGGCATAGCCGGCCTTCGAGCGGGGTCGCCCAGAAATAGACGCCGCTGCCTTCGAAGCGGGCCAGGTCATCGACCGCCGGCCGCCGGTATTCGGCGCCGCTGGCGATCACCACGGTCCGCGCGGCGATGCGCCGGCCGTCGGCGAGCTGCACGAAAAGCGGAAAGCGCCCGCAATGCAAGGCCGTGACTTCGCACGGAATGCCGATGTGCGCGCCGAACTTCTGCGCCTGCGCGAACGCGCGCCCGGCCAGCGCCTGCCCCGTGATGCCGGTGGGAAAGCCGAGATAGTTCTCGATGCGGGCGCTGGTGCCGGCCTGGCCGCCGGGCGCGCGGCAATCCAGCACCGCGACGGACAGGCCCTCGGATGCGGCATAGACCGCGGTGGCCAGTCCCGCGGGGCCCGCGCCCACCACGGCCACGTCGTAGACAAAAGCCGGATCGAACTCGGGAATCAGGCCCAGGCAGGTGGCCAGTTGTCCTTCGTCGGGGTTGCGCAGCACCGTGCCGTCCGGACATACCACCAGCGGAAAGTCGTCGGGCTGCGGCGTGAGCCGCTCGAGCAGCGCGACGGCGTCGGCGTCCTGCTCGGCGTCCAGCGTGATGTTGGGAAAGGCATTGCGGCGCAGGAAGTTCTGCAGCGCAAGCAGCCTGCCGTTGCCCGGCGGGCCCACGAGCACGACCCCGTGTCCGCGCTCGATCACCAGCACGCGCCGCAGGATCAGTGCGCGCATGATGGTTTCGCCCAGATCCGCCTCGGTGACCATCAGGGCGCTGAGCTCGTCCGGCCGCAGCAGCACCGCCTCGACGTCCTCGACGACATGGGCATCCACCACCGCGGGCTTGTTCGAGAGCTGGGTCACGTCGGACGTGAATTCGCCGCGCTGGCTGTAGGTATGGATGGTGCGCTCATGGCCCAGCCCGTCGCGCCCGACGATGCGCACCTTGCCCTTGAGCAGCACGAACACGCCCGGGCACAGGCTCCCCGCGCGGTAGAGGAAGTCGCCCCGCGCATAGTGCGACAGCTTGCCGAAGCGGCGGACGCGGGCCACTTCCGCCTCGCCGAGCACCGGAAACATCTGCGCGTGGCGCGGGTGCGAGCGGACCGCCTCGTCGTCGTCTCCGTCGCCGCCTGCCATCGAACCGCTCTCCATGATCCGATCTCCCCGACCACATCGCAGCCGGGCCCGGCTAGGCCGCGACGCGGCCCGGCTGCTCCATCAGCTTTTCCATGGTGATGGGCAGGTCGCGGATGCGCCTGCCCGTGGCGTGATACACGCCATTGGCCACCGCGGCCGCCAGCCCGGTGATGCCGATCTCGCCGATGCCCCGCGCGCCGAACTCGTTGAACTGCAGGTCGGGGTAGTCCAGCAGGATCACGTCGATATCCGGCTGATCCGCATGCACCGGCATCACGTATTCCGCGCAGTTGTTGTTGCCAGGAATGCCGTTGCGCGGGTCGTACTCGGTGGCCTCGAACAGCGCCATGCCGACGCCCATCACGATGGCGCCTTCCACCTGGTTGCGTGCCGTCAATGGATTGATCACGCGTCCCACGTCGATGGCGCTGACCACCCGCGCGACGCGCAGCCGCGAGATGCCGGGGTCCCAGCGCACTTCGACGAAATGGGCGCCAAACGACATGAACGACACCTTGTCGGAGGCGGCGCCATCGGTGCGCGCATGGCCGTCCGCGCTGGCCAGGCGCTGCGCCGAGAGGACGGACTGGTAGTCCACCGTGCGCTTGCCGTCGGTCAGCCGCCCCTGCTGCAGGCGCAGGTCGTCCGGCTTCGCGCCCGCGAAGGCGCCGCCTTCCTGCGTGGCCAGCGTGCGCAACTGGTCGATGGCGTTGCGCGTGGCCTGGGCAATCGCCGGCAGCACGCTCGCCGTTGCCCACGAGCCGCCGGATACCGGCGCGGCGGGGAAGGACGAATCGCCGAGGCGCACGTCGATGCGGTCCAGCGGCAGGCCCGTCAGTTCGCTGACGGTCTGCGCCGCGATGGTGTAGGTGCCGGTGCCGATGTCCTGGATGGCGCAGACCACCGTCGCCGTTCCGTCGCTCCTGAGCTGGACCCGCGCCTCCGCCGGCGTCTTCCAGGCATCCCAGTTGCACACCGCCACGCCGTAGCCGGCGATCTCGCTGCCGACCACCATCGAACCGATGCGCGGGTCGCGCTTGTGCCATCCGAAGCGCTGCGCGCCTTGCTCGATGGCCTCGCGCATGTGGTTGCTGGACCAGGGCAGGTTGGTGCTTTCGTCCCGCGTCGAGATATTGGCCAGACGAAACTGCACCGGGTCCATGCGGCAGGCCAGCGCCACTTCGTCGATGGCCGATTCCAGCGCGAACAGGCCGGGCGCCGCGCCGGGCGCGCGCATCGACGTGGGCGCGCCGCGATGGACCTCGATGGTGTGGTGGCTCACCAGCACGTTGGGGCACGCGTAGACGCTGGACGTCATGCCGCCGCAGTTCTCCACGTACTGTTCGATGAACGAGGTCGTGTTGACGGACTCATGGCGGATCGACGTGATGCGGCCGTCGGCGTTCGCGGACACCCGCAGGCGCTGCTTCGTTTCCGGGCGCTGTCCGGTGGTGGTGAACATCTGCGCGCGCGGCACGACCAGCTTGACCGGCCGGCCGGAGAGCCGGGCCGCGGCGCAGGCGGCGACCGAGTGCGGCCACAGGAAGAGCTTGCTGCCAAAGCCCGAGCCGATATAGGGCGCTTCGACGGTGACGCGCTCCGGCGTGAGGCCGAAGATCTGCGCCAGCGTATTGCGATGCACGACCACGCCCTGGGACGCCTCGAACAGATGCAGGTCGCCGCCGCTCCACCATGCGACGGAGGCATGCATTTCCATGGGAGTATGGGTTTCCACGGGCGTGTGGTACACGGCATCGACCTTGACCGGCGCGGCGTCGAAGGCCGGGGCGGGTGCACCGCGCGAATGGCCGCGGCCGCCGTCGCGCAGCTTGCCGGCCGCCAGTCCCTGCTCGAGGTTGGCCACCACCTTGCCAGGCGCATACGAGACCTTGACGCGATAGGCCGCCTCGCGCGCATGCTCGAACGTGTCGGCCACGACCAGCGCGACGAACTGGCCGAAGTAGTACACGTTCGCGTCCTCGAACGGCAGGCGGTGTTCGTCGGTGATGGCGGCGGTCAGGATGGTGGTGGCCGAGATCGGGCTCTTCTGCGCGCGGTACAGCGGCAGGAAGCGCTCATGGTGGAAGACGTCGACCACGCCGGGCACGCGCCGCGCCTCGTCGGTGTCGATCGCCGTGATGCGGCCGCTGGCTACGGTGCTGAACACCCCATACGCGTGCAGCATGCCGGAGAGGTGGCGATCCGCGGTATAGGGCGCGGCGCCGGTGACCTTCAGTCGACCGTCGATGCGGCGCGCGGACGCGCCGATGGCTTGGTTGTTCACGCTGGACTCCCGAATCGGAGGAAACGGCCAATAGGAAAAGGAAGGGGTGAGACGGCGAAGGCAGTCGCGGGTCAGGCCACCAGGCGCGACAGATTGCGCGCGACCGCCTGCTGTCCCAGCAGGATCTTGAAACCGTTCTGCCCATACGACTGCGCGCCGGTCATCGCGACGGCCGCCGCCTCGCGGATCAGCGCCTCCGACGCAGGCTTGCCGCGCAGCACCGCCTCGGCGTTCGCCGCGCGCCAGGGCTTGGTGGTGACGCCCCCGAGCGCGATGCGGATATCGCGGATGGTGCCGCCGTCCATGGCGACGATCACGGCGCTCGAGGCGAGCGCGAACTGGTACGAGCCGCGGTCGCGCAGTTTCAGGTAGGCGGCGCGGCTGCCGGGCATCGGCGGCTCCAGCGTGATATGCGTGATCATTTCTCCCGCTTCGAGCGCATGTTCCTTCCACGGCGTGTCGCCGGGCAGCAGATGGAAGTCGGCGAAGGGGATGTCGCGCCTGCCCCGCGGCCCTTGTACATGGATGGTGGCGCCGATGGCGACCATCGCCACGCACATGTCGGAGGGATGGGCCGCGATGCAATGCGTGGTACCGCCCAGCACCGCGTGGACGTTGCGGTTCAGGCCATCGACGGCCGGGCAGCCCGAGCCCGGCGCGCGCTTGTTGCACGGGGAGACGCCGTCGCGGAAGTAGCCGCAGCGCACCCGCTGCATGACATTGCCGGCGGTGGTGGCCTTGTTGCGCAGCTGGGTGCTGGCGCCGGAGAGCAGGGCCTGCGACAGCGCGGGATACTGCTCCACGATGTGCGGATGCCGCGCCAGGTCGGTGTTGCTGACCATGGCGCCGATGCGCACGCGGCCGCCTTCCACCGTCTCGATCCGGTCAAGGCCAAGCCTGTGGATGTCCACTACGTGCGCCGGCCGCTCGATGTCCAGCTTCATCAGGTCCAGCAGCGTGGTGCCGCCGGCGAGAAAGACGCTGCCGGCGGTGCGGCCATGCAGCGCGATGGCCTCGTCCACGCTCGTCGCGCGCTGGTAGTCGAAGGTACGCATCACGCCGCTCCTTTCATCTTGCCGCGGGCGTCCTGGATCGCCGCCACGATGTTCTTGTAGGCGCCGCAGCGGCAGATATTGCCGCTCATGGCTTCGCGCACCGCGGCGTCGTCGGCCGGGATGCGGCGGTCCTGGAGGATGCCGACCGCGGTCATCATCTGGCCCGCCGTGCAGTAGCCGCACTGGTAGGCATCGTGGGACCAGAAGGCTTCCTGCACCGGATGCAGCGCGCCGTCGCGCGCCAGGCCCTCGATCGTCGTGATCTCGTCGCCGTCGTGCATCACCGCCAGCGACAGGCACGCGTTGACCGACACGCCGTTCACCAGCAGCGTGCAGGCGCCGCACTGACCGTGATCGCAACCCTTCTTGGTTCCAGTCAGATGCAGTTGCTCGCGCAGCGTATCGAGCAGGATGGCGTTGGCGGGAACCGTGACCTTGTGCGCGGTGCCGTTGACCTTGAGGGTGATCGCGTGGCCGGTGCCGCCGCGCGCAGTGACTGACTCCGCCGCGGACGCCGCCGCGGCCGACGCATCGTTGGCCACCACGCCCAGGCCGGACACGCCGACACCGACGGACTGCAGGAAACGCCGGCGCGAGATCCTGCCGCAGGATCCGGGACACTCGTGGCCGTCCGCATGGACGTGTTCGTGCTTCGCGTGCTTCGCGGAATGTTGCATGAATGTCTTCTCCTTAGCGGGAGCGGTGGGGAATGCGAGAGGGGCATGGTTGAGCGCCGCCCGGGCCGGTGGGTTGCCCCACTCGCCGTATCGCCGCGCCCCGCGCCTGGACCATCACAGTATTAGCGAGGCAACGCGTTTTTCAAGGACGAATTTGCGGGCCTGCGCCACGCACGGACGCATGCCGCCTTTTGGTGCGAACCGCGTCCCGTCGTAAGATTGAGAAATTCTCAATCGACAAACACGCCGCCATGGACCGCCTGCCACCACTGAATGCGCTACGGGCTTTCGAAGCGGTCGCGCGCCGTCTCAGCATCACCGTTGCCGCGGCCGACCTGCACGTTACGCCCGGCGCGGTGAGCCGGCAGGTACGCACGCTGGAGGAAGCGCTGGGCGTACCGTTGCTGGTACGCGGGCATCGCGAGGTCTCGCTCACCCGCGCGGGGGAGGACTACTACCGCGCGGTATCGAAGTCGATGGATGGACTGCGCGAGGCGACCAGCCGCCTGACCCGGCGCACGCGCCGCACCCAGCTCAAAGTGCGCGCGTACACCACCTTCGCGATGCGCTGGCTGATTCCCCGGCTGTCCAGCTTTCACGCGGCCAATGCGGGGATCGAGGTACTGCTCACGGCGTCGCTCGATCCGGTCGATTTTCGCCGCGAGGACATCGACGGCGCGATCCGGCTCGGCGACGGCAAGTGGAACGGCGCCAACACCTACCGGCTCGTCTCCAACATCCTGGTACCGGTGTGCAGCCCGGCGCTGGCAAGGAAAGTCCGCAAGCCCGCCGACCTGAACCGCCACGTGCTGCTGCATTCCATCGCGCGGCCCGACGACTGGGCCGCCTGGCTTGCCTACGCCAGGGCCGACAAGCAGGTCGACGCGCACAGCGGCATGACTTACCAGAGCTCGGCGATGGCCTATGCGGCGGCGCTGGAAGGCCAGGGGTTCGCCATCGCGCAGCGCTTCCTGGTCGATGACGATCTGGCCGGCGGCAAACTGGTCGCGCCATTTCGCCAGGCGCTGGACATGGGCGACTACACCTACTACCTGCTGACGCCATCGATGCGCAAGGAAAGCCCGAGCATGGCGACGTTCCGCAAGTGGCTGCTCGCGCAGTTCGAGAACGGCGCGGGGCGCTAGCGTGTCATGCCGCAGGCTGCGCGCAACGAACGGCCCCGCATTCGCGCAGCGAGTCGATCTCCTCGGCGGCATAGCCGAGCCCGCGCAGCACCGCCTCGGTATCCTGCCCGCAGGCCGGCGCGGGGCGCATGGGCGCGGCGTTGGTCGCCGCGCTGTCCAGCGGAAACCCCGGCATTCGGATCGTGCCCAGCGTCGGATGCGCGACCTCGGCCAGCATGCGGTTCGCCGCCACCTGCGGATGCGCGGCCACGTCGGCATAGGTCGCCACCCGGGCACACAGGATGTCGGCCGCGGTCAGCGCCGCCAGCCACGCGTCCGTGGTGCGCGTGACAAAGACCGCCGTCAGTGCCTGCACCATCTGCGCACGGTTGGCAACGCGCAGCGGCGAGGTGGCAAAGCGCGGATCGTCGATCAGTTGCGGCACGCCGAGCGTGTCGCACAGGCGCTGCCAGCGGTCGGGCATGTAGGCCGCCACCATGATCCAGCCGTCGGCGGTCTCGAACGCCTGGTTCGGCGCCGCGTAGGGCGCGGCGCTGCCCACGCGCACGGGCATCTGGCCATCGGCCAGATAGCTGGCGAGCGACGACTGCTGCAGTGCCAGCGCCGCGTTGAACAGGCTCGCGTCCAGATGGCCGCCGCGGCCGTCGCGTCCGCGCGCTGCGAGCCTGGCCAGGATGCCGACCACCGCGACATAGCCGGTCATCACATCGACCACCGGGGCCTGCACCTTGCACGGCTCGCTGCCTTCCACGCCGATCAGGCTCATCAGTCCGGCGTCCGCCTGCATGATGCCGTCGACGCCCGCGCGCTGCGCGTAGGGCCCGCTCTGGCCGTAGGCGGAGATCGAGCAATAGATCAGCGCGGGGTGCGCCTGCAACAATTCGGCATGGCCCAGCCCCAGCCGTGCCATCACGCCGGGACGCATGCTTTCGACCACGATGTCGGCTTCGGCGACGAGCCGGCGCGCCACCGCGACGCCCCGCGCCGACTTCAGGTCGAGGCAGACGCCGAGCTTGTTGCGGTTGAAGGCGTGGAACAACGCACTGTCGTCGCCGAGCCAGCCCGGGCCGAGGCCGCGCCCGAGTTCGCCGCCGGGCGGCTCCACCTTGATGACGCGCGCGCCCATGTCGGCGAGCAGCATGGTGGCGGTCGGTCCCGCCCCGATCTGCGTGAAGTCGATGACGGTCAATCCTTCCAGTGCATTGCGCAACATGGTCATGCCTCGCTGGTGTCGGCGGCCGCGCGCGTTGCCGGAGCGGCGGGGGAGCGTTTGAAGGTGCCTTGCGCCGTCGCGATCCGCTCGCCATCGGCCGAAACCAGTTCGGCGCTGGAGAAGTAGATGCTGCGGCCGGCGCGCGTAACGGTTGCCACGGCCCGCACGGTGCCCGTGCTGACCCGGCCCAGGTAGCTGATCGCCAGCATCAGCGTGACAGCGTTGCCGAGCGCGCCGCCTTCCTCGGTCTGCAGGCCGGCATAGCCGCACGCGGCGTCGAGCAGCGTCGCGCTGACGCCGCCCTGCAGCGTGCCCTGGCGGTTCAGGTGCCGCGGCTCGATGTCCAGCTCGAAAGTGCTGTGGCCCGGGCCGACGCGGGCAAGCCGGATGCCCAGCGCGTCGAGCAGCGGATTGTCGGCGCAGGCGTGGTCGGCGGCGGTGTTCACAGTCCCACCCTGATGTCGTTGTCGGCGATGACGCGCTGCCAGCGCGCCAGCTCGCGGCCGATATAGGCGCGCAGTTCGTCCGGGGTCGAGGTCTTGGCTTCGAAGCCCTGCTTGGCCAGCTGATCGACCACGTCCGGAGCCCTGAGCGCCGCCAGCAGCGCGGCGTTCAGCTTGTCGATCACGGGGCGCGGCGTCCTGGCTGGCGCCAGCAGGCTGTACCAGAGCTCCGCGTCGTAGCCCTTCAGGCCCGCGTCCCCGAACGTAGGCAGGTCGGGCATCAGCGGCGTGCGGCGCTGTCCGGCGATGCCGATCGCGCGCAGCTTGCCGGCGCGCACGTACTGGATCGCCGAGGCGAACGTGGCGAACGACACCTGTACCTGTCCACCCATCAGGTCGGTGATGGACGGGCCGGTGCCGCGATAGGGAACGTGCAGCAGTTCGGTGCGGCTGAGCTTGGCGAAGACCTCGCCCGCGAGGTGCTGCGGGGTGCCGGGGCCCGGGCTGCTGTAGCTGATCTTGCCCGGGTTCGCGCGCGCGTAGTCCATGAACTCCTTGAGATTCCGGTACGGCTGGTCCATGTTGGCCACCAGCATCAGCGGCACGGATCCCATCAGTCCCACCGGCTCGAAGTCCTTGTCGATACGGAACGGCACCTTCATGCCGAGGTGCGGGTTCATGGTGACCTGGCTGGAGGCGATCACCAGCGTGTAGCCATCCGGCGCGGCGCGGGCCACGAATTCCGTGCCCAGGTTGCCTCCCGCGCCGGGCTTGTTCTCGATCACGACGGACTGCCCGAGCTGCTGGCTCATCCTCGGGGCGATCAGGCGCGCCAGGATATCGTTGCCGCCGCCCGGCGCGAACGGCACGACCAGGGTGATGGGCTTGTTCGGATAGGCCGCCTGGGCGGTGGCGGGAGCGGGGGCCGTGGCGAACGCCATTGCCGCGAAGGCGCAGCCGAGCAGGGAACGCGCGGGGTCGAGTGGTCGGGTCATGTTGGTCTCCTTTGGATAGTTGTTGGCATAGCGAGGCCGCGCGGTCAGCGCCCGGCGAAGCGGGGCGGCCGTTTCTCCGCGAACGCCTGCCGCCCTTCGACACGGTCCTCCGTGTCCCGCAGCACCCCCCAGTAGAGCTCGGTGAGGTCCTGCGCGTCGGCGTCGCTCAAATGCGCCGTCTGCCGCGCGAGCTTCTTGGTGGCCTGCACGGCGAGGGGCGCGTTGCGCGCGATCCGGTGGGCGAGGGCGCGGGCGTGATCCAGCAGGTCGGGCTGCGCGACGGCCGCGGTAATCAGGCCGATGCGCTCGGCCCGCGCCGCGTCGATGCGCTCGGCCGTCAGCACCATCTGCATCGCGTGGGCAGAGGGCACGGCCCTGAGCAGCCGGTGCAGGCCGGAGACGGCCGGAATCGACCCCACCGCGGCCTCGGGCAGCCCGAAGGTGGCGTTGTCCGCCGCCACCCGCACATCGCACTGCAGCGCCAGCTCCAGCCCCGCGCCGAGGCAGTGGCCGTTGATGGCTGCGATCAGCGGCTTCCACAGCGACAGGCCGGACAGATCCATCAGCCGGATATAGAGGCCCAGGTCCGCCGCGGGCTCGTCCGCGCGGAACAGCGCCTGCGGATAGCTGGCCGCCGACGTTCGCGTACCCTTCAGGTCCGCGCCGGCGCAGAACGCCCGCGTGCCGGCGCCAGTCAGTACGGCCGCGCGCAGGTCGTCGCGGTCGCGGATCGCCACCAGGTGCTCGCGCAGTTCGCGCAGGGTCGCCACATCCAGCGCGTTCAGCGCGTCGGGCCGGTCGATGGTCAGCACCGCCACCGGTCCGTCGGTTTCAAAGTGCACGGTCATGGCGGCCTCCTACACGCTGGGCGACGACAGGCTGCGGCCGCCGCAGACATAGAGCGTCTGGCCGGTGACATAGGACGCCTCGGGGGCAAGGAAGAAGGCCACCGCATTGGCGATGTCCGCGGCCGTGCCGATGCGCTGGGCCGGCACCGATTTCTGCAGCCGCTCGCGCACCTCGGGCGCGAAATTGCGGAACAGCGGCGTATCGACGATGCCCGGCGCCACCGCATTGACGGTAATGCCCTTGGCCGCGAACTCGATCGCCAGCGAACGGGTCAGGCTGACCACGCCGCCCTTGGCCGCCGAGTAGTTCGCCTGGCCGAAGCCGCCCAGCCAGGCGCGCGACGAGATATTGACGATGCGCCCGTAGCGGCGCTCGACCATGCCAGGCAACACGGCGCGGCAGCACAGGAACTGCGAGCGCAGGTTGGTGTTGACCACGATGTCCCAGTCGTCGTCGGTCATGTTCAGGAAGCGCATGTCGCGCACGGCGCCGGCGTTGTTGACAAGGCAGTCGATGCGGCCGAGCTTCCGGTGCAGGTGCTCGAAGGCGCCGTTGACCGCGGCCGAATCGGTCAGGTCCACGGTGACGCCCATGGCGCGGTGCCCGGCGTGTACGAGACCGCCGACGGCATCGGTCAGCGCGCCGGCATCGCGGTCCAGCAGCGCTACGGTCATGCCCTGTGCGGCCAGGCGCCCGGCAATGCCGAGGCCGATGCCGCGCGCGGCCCCGGTGATCACGGCGACTTGCCGCCGCTGTCCGTCGCTGGTGAGCTCCGGTGCGTCTTCCGGCGCGCGGCCGGGCGCGTCGTCAGCGTTGGTGTATGGGGTGGCCATGTCAGACTCCCAGCAGATGAACGGAGGAGGCGGCGTGATCCACGCCCGCAATGCCGCCGCCCGTGCATTGCGTCAGGCCGATGCGCGCGCCGGCCACCTGGCGGCGGCCCGCGCGGTCCTGCAGGTGCCACATGACCTCGACCATCTGTGCGATGCCCGTGGCGCCGAGCGGGTGGCCCTTGGCGAGCAGGCCGCCGGAGGGATTCACCGGCACGCGGCCGCCCAACTGCGTCGCGCCGGAGCGCAGCAGCGGCACCGCTTCTCCGGGCGCCGCGAGGCCGAGCGCTTCGTAATAGAGCAGCTCGGCGATCGTGAAGGCATCGTGCAGCTCCACCACGTCGACGTCGCCGGGACCAAGACCGGCCTGTTCGTAGGCTTGCCGCGCGGCGCGCGCCGTGATCTCCGCGTCGAGGATGTCGTCGTCTGCCGCCTCGCGCAGCCCCGAGACGACTACCGAGGACAGCACCTTGACGGGCCGCGCCGCCGCCGGCCGCCGCGTGCCCAGCACCACCGCGGCCGCGCCGTCCACCTGCGACGGGCAGCATTGCAGCAGCGTCAGCGGATCGGCGATCATGCGCGACCCCAGCACCTCGTCGATGCCGACCTCGCTGCGCTGCTGGGCGAACTCGTTCAGGGTGCCGTGGTAGCGGTTCTTCACCGCGACGGCGGCCAGGTCGCGCGGGGTCGCGTCGCGCTCGTGCAGAAAGCGCGTGCCGCGCATGGCATAGACCGCGGGCAGCACCATGCCGGTCGTGGCGTAGAGATCCGTCTTGTGGTCGTTGCGCTGCAGCGCAATGGTGCCGCCGCCCAGTGCGGTCAGTTGCTCGATGCCGAACACCAGCACCGTGTCGTACTGCTGCGCCAGCAGCGCATGCCGGGCGAGATGCACGCCGGTGGCGCCGCTGGCGCAGGCGTTCTCCACGTTGTAGACGGGGATGCCGCGCAGCCCCAGGTCGCGCACGATCAGCTGGCCCAGGATCATGCCGCCCAGCACGTTGGCGCAGTAGACGGCCTGGATGTCCGCCAGCGTCACGCCGGCGTCCTCGACCGCCTTCAGGATGGCCTGTTGCGCCAGCTCGGGCGCGAGCACGCCGGGATGGCGGCCGAAGGCGGTCATCGCGCCGCCGTGGATGTAGATCTCTGACATGGTGTTCCCTCGGTTAGCGGTCGACGGCACGAAACACGTAGCCGTATGTCGGGTCGGGCTCGGCCGCATAGCGGTCGCCGATGGCGGGGCGCTCCCGCCCGAGCAGGCGGCCGAAGATGCGGACGGGGCCGGCAAAGTCGACGTAGCCCAGCGCATAGGGGGGCTGGCCGGTCTTCGGCGCCGGGTGGATCACGGTAAAGCTGTACACGGTGCCGTCCCCGGCCACCGGCACCGTGGCATGGCGCGGCGACAGCGGCGAATGCGCAGGCACGGGCGGGAACACCCATTCGCCGGTGTCCCGGTCGCGCGAGGCGAGCAGGGTAGTTGGGCCGTCGGCATTCCACAGGCGGATCGCCTCGGGGGCTTCGGTGCGGTCGGGGGGCATGGTCGTCTCCTTGTCGATGGATGCGGTCGAATCGGTGACTGGATAGTGGTGCGCGAATCGGCCGGCGACAAACGAGATTTCGTGCCGGTTCGATTGAGATTTACTCAAGCGAGAGGGAAACGGGAACGGCGGCGGCCGCGGGCGGGAGGCGCGGGACGGCCATCGCTCCGGGTGGGCAAACCCGGGATCGCGTCATGGCGTCAGCGTGGGGAGGGGCGGGAAGGGGAGAGAGGGACGGAGCGAGGGGCGGAGAGAAGGGCGTGGGCAAGCGGGCCGGGAAGCGCCCCGGCCCGCCGCGGCGGAAGCAACGGGGCGCCGCGCAGGCGCGGCAGCGTCGCGCTTACCCGGCGGCTGGCCGGTCGGCCCCCTCGGTGGAAAACCCGGCCCCGCCCTGCGGGCGGATATAGCGCGGCGCCGGCAGCCCCATTGCGCGCGCGGCCGCCAGGATGCCGTCCTCGATCGCGCCCGCGTCGCGCACGCCGCGGTATTGCCCGTCCTCGAAGATCACGTTGGCGCCGTGCACCACCATGAAGCCCTCGGCCGCTTCCTTCGCATCCGCGGGAACGGAGAACGTGTGGATCGATCCGCCGGGCTCGTACAGATAGCTGCCGGCGCTCTGCCGGTCCTCGGGATACTCGACGTAGTTCCATTCTCCCCTGGTCGTGAAGAAGTGGACCGTGCCGGTATGGAAATGCGGCGGCAGCCGGGTGCCGGGCTCGAACCGGCCGTACAGCACCCACACGCCGTTCTCGCGGTCGAGAAACAGCGGGATGATGGTGGAGCCCGCTTCCGAGCCGGGAAACGCCGCGGCGTCGTGGATATTGACCGACAGCAGCCGGTCCTGATGCGTGATTGCCTTGGGCAGTGCCATGTCGTGTGTTGCCGGTTGGATGTGAACGGACGGGGGCGCGCCTTACAGCAGACCGAGGGCGCGCAGCTTGGCGTCGGGCGCGGAATAGGGGCGCTCGCAGATGATCTTGTCGGAGCCTGGCGCGAACTCGAACGTGGCGGCCATGCGCACGCGGAAGGTGCGGCCCGTCGGCTCGTAGACGAGGCCGTTCGCCTTGAGCGGTCCGAGGTGGGTGCCCTGGAGCCAGAACTCGACCAGCACCGTGTCGTCGGCGGCCGCGATGGCGATGATGTCGTTCTTCAGGTCGGGAAACGGTTTGCGCGAGGAATCGAAATACCCGCGCACTTCGGCTTCGCCGTCGAACACGGCGCCGCTGCCATGCATCTCGTAGCGCGGATGGGCAAACGTGGCGATGACGGCGTCCCAGTCGTGAACGCATTCGAGCGCCATGTGGTCGCGCACGGTGCGGATGCGGGCTTCGTCGAGCGGTGTGGGCATGAGGGGAGGGCTCCTGTGGTGGGTTGTCGGTATGGGTTGGCGGGGACCGGGAGAGACGGCGCGTCAGTCCAGCTTCATGTTGGCCTGCCGCGCGATCTCCTTCCACATCGGGATGTCGCGCGCGGTCGTGGCCTGCTGCTCGGCGCCGGGGATGTACTTGGCGGTGATGCCCAGGGACAGCAGCTTGCTGACGACCTCGGGCTCCTTCAGCGTGGTCTCCAGCACGGCGGAGAGCTTGTCGACGATGGGCTTGGGCGTCCTGGCCGGGACGTACATCGCCCAGTTCAGCTCGCGGTCGAAGTCCACGCCTTGCTCCTTGTAGCTGGGCACCTGCGGCAGGCTCGGCGAGCGCCGCGTGCAGACGGCCAGCGCCTTGACCTTGCCGTCCTTGACGAACGGCGTGGCGGTGACCATGTCGACGAAGCCCACGGAGATGTGGTTGCCCAGCAGGTCGGTGATGATCTGCGAGGTGCCCTTGTACGGCACGTGCTGCAGCGGGATGCCGGTCTTCTGGCTCAGCACCTCGCCGCAGAAATGGCCGGTCGAGCCCGCGCCCCAGCTGGCGTACTGGATCGGCGCCGACTGCTTGCCCGCCATCGCGATCAGGTCCTTCAGGTTGTTCGCCGCATACTGACTGGATGCCACCATCACGATGGACGAACTGCCGATCGCGCCCAGGCTCTGGAAGTCGCGCACGGGGTCGTAGGGCAGCCGCGCGTAGGTCGCGGGAGCCAGCTGGTGGGTGGACATGCCGCCGATCATGATCGTGTACCCGTCGGGCGGCGCGGCCGCGCCGGCCTGCGTGCCAATGGTGCCGGCCGCGCCCGGCTTGTTCTCGACCACCACGGGCTGCTTCAGGTGCGCGGCGAACCGTTCGGCCAGGAAGCGGCCGAGGATGTCGCCGCCGCCGCCGGCCGAGAAGGGCAGCAGCATGCGGATGGGGCGGTCGGGATAGCCCCCGGCATCGGCCGCGCCGGCGGCGCTGGCGGCCACGGCGAGCAGCGTCGCGGCGAGAATCGTCTTCATGGTGGTCTCCTTGGGGTTGGCCGCCCGTTCTGGGGCGCGGGCGTCTGGCTGTTACGTAATTTCCGTCTTGTGTGGAAACGTTTCCACAGAAGTGTCGTCACGCGTGCCTGCACCGGCAATCATGGTTAACGCTATGCCGAACCCGGCCATTACGACGAGTACACTCGCGTGGTGGAAACGTTTCCACATCACGACGAGGAGGCAGGATGAGTGTGCTGTTTGGCGGCGTGCGGCAGGTGGGCTATGTCGTGCGCGACATCGAGCAGGCGATGCGGCACTGGAGCGAGGTGCTCGGCGTGGGCCCCTGGTTCTACAAGGAGGCGGTCGGCACCACGGAATTCCGTTACTACGGGAAGCCGTCGGCGCTGCCCGACCTGTCCATCGCCCTGGCCAATTCGGGCGGCGTGCAGATCGAGCTGATCCAGCAGCGCAACGATGCGCCGTCGCTCTACCTGGATTCGCTGCGGCGCTCCGGCGAGGGCATGCAGCACATCGCCTACTGGACCGACGACCAGTTCGACAGCATCGGCGCCCAGCTGCGCGAGCGCGGCTATGTCGAGGGGCACGGCGGGCGCATGGGCGCGCGCGGGCGCTTCGCCTACTACGTGCATTCCGACCTGCCCGGCAATATCGTCGAGATCTCCGAGATGGCGGGCGGCAAGGGCGAATACTTCGCCAGCATTGCCGAGGCCGCGAAGGCGTGGGACGGCCGCGATCCGATCCGGCGCATCGGGGTGCCCCGATGACGGCCGCGCCATCGCAGCCCCAGGCGCGCGTTGCCGTCGTGACGGGCGGGGCGCGCGGCATCGGACTGGCCATTGCCGGGCGGCTCGCGGCCGACGGCCATGCGGTCGCGCTGTGGGACCGCGACGCGGCGCTGCTGGAGCCCGCTGCAATGGCGTTGCGCGAAAAGGGCGCAACGGTCCATGCGACCGCCGTGGACGTTACCGACCGCGCGCAGGTGGAAAGGGCGCTTGCGCAGGCAGTGCAGGCGCTCGGCGCGCCGACGGCGCTGGTCAACAACGCCGCCATCCTAGGCCGCAAGGGCCCGACCCTGGAGGCGCCGGTCGACGAGTGGAAGCGGCTGTTCGACGTCAACGTGTTCGGCGCGCTCCACTGTGCGCAGGTGGTCGTGCCGGCGATGGTGGAGGCCGGATGGGGACGCGTGGTCAACGTGGCGTCGATCGCCGGCAAGGAAGGCAATCCGTTCGCGGGTGCCTATGCCGCGTCCAAGGCCGCCTTGATATCGATGACCAAGAGCCTGGGCAAGGAGTTGGCCGCCACGGGCGTACTGGTCAACTGCATCACGCCGAGCGCGGCGGACACCGATATCTTCGGCGTGCACGACGACAGCGAGCGCGCGGCGCTGCGCGCCCGGCTGCTCGAACGGGTGCCGATGAAGCGCTTCGTGGAGGTGGAGGAGGTGGCCGAGATGGCCGCATGGCTGTGCTCCGCACGCTGCAGCTTCAGCACCGGCGCGGTCTTCGACATCAGCGGCGGACGCGCCGTGTACTAGCGCGGCATCCACCAGCGTGGCGGGGAGGGCGAAAGCGGGTTTGGGCGATAATTGCCCGCGAGCGACCCGCCTTTCCCGGCGCGCGCCTCGACATATCATCCACTATCTTCCATGAGCCGAACGCGCCCTCCTTCCACCGAGACGCCGCCACGCGTCACGATCCGCGATGTGGCGCGCGCCGCCGGCGTGTCGCTGGGCACGGCCTCGCGCGCGCTGAACCGCAGCGGGCCGGTCAGCGAGGCCGCGCTGCAGGCGGTGGAACGCGCCGCCAAAACGCTGGCCTATGCGCCGGACCCCATCGCGCAGAGCATGCGCACCGGCACCTCGGGTGTGGTGGGCGTGCTGGTCTCCGAGCTGTCCAACCCGCTCTACGCACGCATCATCACCGCCATCGAGAAGCGCCTGCAGCGCGAGGGCTATGCGATGGTGGTCGGCAACACGCACAACAGCAAGGCGCAGGAAGAGCTGATGGTGGACCTGTTCCGCCGCCGGCGCGTGGATGGACTGATCCTGGGGCCGTGCGAGGCGGAACGCCCGGACTATCTGGCGCAGATTGCCCGCGAGGTTCCGGTGGTGGCGATGGATCGCGATGTGGGCGCCGGCGGCGCGGGCGTGCATGTCGACCACTTCCACGGCTCCTACGACGCGACACGGTATCTGCTCGACCTCGGCCACACGCGCATCGCGCTGATGACCTCCGACAGCGCGCTGCGGCCGGGCCGCGAGCGTATCGGCGGCTATCGCGCCGCGCTCGAGGAGCGCGGCCTCGCCGTGGACACCGGCCTGATCCGCGCGAGCCGTTCCGCGATGGACCTGTCCTTCAGCGACGCCCTGGCGATGCTGTCCGCGAAGGACCGTCCCACCGCGTTCATCTGCCTGGGCACGCGCATCCTGTCCGGCGTCCTGCAAGCCATGAAGCAGACCGACTACCGCGTGCCGCGCGACGTCAGCCTGATCTGCGTGGGCGATGGCGACCTGCCGCAACTGTATTCGCCGGCGATCACGGCGCTGAGCTGGGACCTGGAGGCGGTCGGCACCGCCACGGCGGAAATGCTGCTGCAGGCCATCGGCGGCACCTCGGCCCAGCCCGATGCCGAAGCGGGCGCCGGGGCAATCCGGCTGTCGACCCAGGTGGTCTTGCGCGAATCGTGCGCGTCGCCGCCCGCGCTATAGCGCGTCCGCCTCGGACAGCATCCGTACGATGCTGACGACCCTGCCGGCGGCGGGCGACAGGCTGCGCCGCGCCAGGTAGACCAGCATGAAGCGCACCGTCATCGGCGGCGCCTGCGGCAATTCGAGTTGTTTCAGCAGACCCCCGGCCACTTCCTGCGCCAGCGCGCGCACGGGCGCGAGCAGGATCGCGTCCGAGCCGGCCGCCACCGCGCACAGCGCACGGAAATCGTTGCTCTGCACCTGGATGGGCACGTCCTCGCCCGGCCGGCAGCGGAATACCTTGCGCAGCTGCGCCACCGCGTCCGCGGGAAACTGCACCGAGATCAGCCGCTGCTGGCGCAGCGAGGCAAGCGTCAGCGGCCCGCCGTGCAGCGGGTGACCGGCCCGCGCGAAGAAGCCCACCGCCTCGGGCGGCAGCCGCAGCGTCTCCAGCTCGGTCGATTCGGGGATATGGCGGTGGTCCGCCACCAGCAGATCCAGCGTTTCCGCATGCAGGGCCTGCAGCAGCGCCGCGCCGTGATTGACGTCGGCGGCGACCTGCACGCCCGGCGCCTCGGTCTGCAGCGCGCACAGCAGCTGCGGCAGCAGGATCGCGGCGGGGAAGGGCCCGAGGCCGATCCTGACGCTGCCGATCTCGTTCTGGCGGAACAGCGTGAGGTCGCGCTCCAGGCAGCGTGTCTCGAACAGGATGCGGCGCGCCCGCTCGGCCACCATGTGGCCCGCGGTGGTCAGCGTGACCCCGCGCGCGCCGCGGTCCAGCAGCGGCATGCCGGCGTCCGCCTCCAGCGCATGGATGCTGCGGGTCAGAGCGGGCTGGCTCAGATGGACGCGCCGCGCGGCGGCAGCCAGCGAGCCGTCTTCCACCACGGCGAGGAAATGCGCGAGACGTCTCAGGTTCATGGGGCGCGGAAACGGGTATGCGTGAATTGCATCGAATGGATCAGGTACTTGCAATTGAATTATAGGTGGGCATGGCGTTCAATGGACGCTTTCGTTTCGAGGCAGCTCCGCCATGCCCCTGCGTCCCGTTCTTGCCTGCGCGCTCCTGTGCGTGCCGCTCCACGCCGCGATTGCCGACGATACCGCTGCGAACACGGCGCCCAGGCCGGCCACCGAGATCACCAGCCGTGCCAACGCGGCGTGGCTGGACAAGCTGCCGTTCGCCGACCGGCAGGACTTCGAGGACGCACGCCGGGGCCTCGTCGCGCGCTTTTCCGAGCCGGCGATCCGCGCGGCCGACGGCCGCGTGGCATGGAGCTTCGAGGCCTATGCCTTCGAGCGCGAGCAGGCGGCGCCCGCCACGGTCAATCCCAGCCTGTGGCGCCTCGCGCAACTGAACAACGAGGCCGGCCTGTTCCAGGTGAAGGACGGCATCTACCAGATCCGCGGCGCCGACCTGGCCAACATGACCATCGTCGAAGGCGAGCAGGGCCTGATCGTCATCGATCCGCTGATGACCGTGGAAACCGCGCGTGCCTCGATGGCGCTGTACTACGCCAACCGCCCGCGCAAGCCGGTGGCCGCCGTGGTCTATACCCACAGCCACGTGGACCATTTCGGCGGCGTCAAGGGCGTGATCGACGAGGCCGACGTGCGCGCGGGCAAGGTCGCGATCCTCGCGCCGGCGGGCTTCATGGAGGAGGCCGTCAGCGAGAACGTGCTGGCCGGCAACGCCATGAGCCGGCGCGCCGCCTACATGTACGGCGCGCGTCTGCCGCGCAATGCCAGCGGCCAGGTCGACACCGGCCTGGGCAAGGCCACCGCGCGCGGCACGGTCTCGCTGCTGCCGCCCACGGACCTGATCTCGCGCGAGATCGAGACGCGGCGCATTGCGGGCGTCGAGATCGAATTCCAACTCACGCCGGGCACCGAGGCGCCCGCGGAGATGAACCTGTACTTCCCGGCGTCGCGCGTGCTGTGCATCGCCGAGAACGCGGTCCGCACGCAGCACAACATCCTGACGCTGCGCGGGGCTCACGTGCGCGACCCCAAGGCGTGGGCCTACTACCTCGGGCAGTCGTTGCAGCGCTACGGCGAGCGCAGCGATGTCCTGATCGCCCAGCACCACTGGCCCACCTGGGGCAAGGCGCGCATCGTCGAGTTCCTGTCCGACCAGCGCGACATGTACGCGTACCTCAACGACCAAACGCTGCGGCTGATCAACCAGGGCATGACGCCGCTGGACATCGCCGACAAGCTCAAGACGCTGCCGCAGCCGCTGGCGTCGAGGTGGTATGCGCGCGACTACTACGGCTCGGTCAGCCATAACGTCAGGGCGATCTACCAGCGGTTCATGGGCTTCTACGATGGCAACCCGGCCAACCTGAACCCCCTGCCGCCGGTGGAGTCGGCGCGCAGGACGATCGAATGGATGGGCGGCGCCGATGCCGTGCTCGCGCGGTTGCGCGATGCCTATGCCAGGGGCGAGTACCGCTGGGTCGCCCAGATCGGCAACCAGCTGGTGTTCGCCGACCCGCGGAACGCCGCCGCGCGCGCATTGCAGGCCGATGCGCTGGAGCAGCTGGGCTACCAGAGCGAGAACGCGACATGGCGCAACGTCTATCTGTCCGGCGCGCAGGAGCTGCGCAACGGTGTGGACCGCCGCAACGCCGGCGGGCTGGGCTCGGCTGACATGGTGTCGGCGCTCAGCGTGCAGAACTATTTCGACCTGCTGGCCGTGCGCCTGAACGCGGACAAGGCGGCGGGGCAGACCATGACCCTGAACTGGTCGATCCCCGACCAGAAGGGGCGCTACGCCATGACGCTGCGCAATGGCGCGCTGACCTATCTGGCTGACAGCGCGTTCCCCCAGCCCACCGCGACCATCACCGTCGACAAGGCCACGCTGGACGCCATCAACCTGCGCAAGCTGACGATTCCCGACGCCCAGCGAGACGGCCGCATGCGCATCGAGGGCGACCGGCAGGCGGTAGCCGGGCTGTTCCGGATGATGGATACGTTCGACCCGGCCTTCGACATCGTGACGCCGGCGACGGACAGGAGCGCGACGGCCGCGGCCCGCTGACGCGCAAAGGAGAGAGACCATGACAACCCATGCCAAAGCGGCGCGCTCGACGCCGCCCGCGCAGGAGTTCGACTACATCGTGATCGGCGCCGGCACGGCCGGCTGCACCGTGGCCGCGCGGCTGGCCGAGGCGGGCGATGCCACCGTCGCGCTGCTTGAGGCCGGCCCGCACGACCACCACGGCACGGTATCCACGCCGCTGGGCCTGGCGCGCACGGTGCGCCGGCCAGGCCCGCGCAACTACGGCTACTTCTCGGAGCCGCAGGAAGGACTGGGTGGGCGCCCCTCGTACCAGCCGCGCGGCCGGGGCCTTGGCGGCAGCTCGTCGATCAACGCGATGATCTATATCCGCGGGCACCGGCGCGACTACGACGACTGGGCAAGGGCCGGATGCGACGGTTGGGGGTTCGACGACGTGCTGCCGTACTTCCGCCGCAGCGAGCGCAACGCGCGGCTGGGCGCGGATCCGCTGCATGGCGGGGAAGGGCCCGTGCACGTCTGCGACCTGCGCTCGCCCAATCCGTTCTCGCGCCGCTTCATCGAGGCCGCGCAACAGGCCGGCATTCCGGCCAACGACGACTTCAACGGCGCCGAGCAGGAGGGCGTCGGCATGTTCCAGGTCACCCAGCACAACGGCGAGCGCTGGAACGCCGCGCGCGCCTACCTGCACGGCGGCGACCGGCGCGACAGCACCCACCGCGGCGGGCGGGCGTGCCTGGCGGTGATGACCGACACGCAGGTCCTGCGGCTGCTGTTCGACGGCCGGCGCGCCACCGGCGTGCGCATCGTTCGCGACGGCATCGAGCAGACGCTGCGCGCGCGCCGCGAGATCATCGTCAGCGGCGGGGCCTTCAACTCCCCGCAACTGCTGCTCGCCTCGGGCGTCGGCCCGGCGCAGCAGCTGCGCGCGCTTGGCATCCCGGTCGTCCACGACCTGCCCGGCGTCGGCGAAAACCTGCAGGACCATCTGGACATCATCATCGGCAAGCCGGTGCGCTCGACCCAGCTGTTCGGCTATTCGATGACGGGCGTGCTGCGCATGGCGGGGGAAGTGGTGCGCTATCGCCGCTCGCGCCTGGGCATGCTGTCGTCCAACGTGGCCGAGGCCGGCGCCTTCGTCCGGTCAAGCCCGGGGCTCGACGCGCCGGACCTGCAACTGCATTTCGCGCCGGCGCTGCTCGGCAGCCAGCACAGCGCGAGCGGCCGGCCGGGGCATGGCTATTCCTGTCACGCCTGCGTGCTGCGCCCGCGCAGCCGCGGCCATGTGCGGCTGCGCTCGGCCGATACGCGGGAGGCGCCGTCCATCGACCCGCGCTTCTTGTCCGAAGAATCCGATATGGAAGGCATGGTCGCCGGCGTGCGGCTGATGCGCCGGATCTTCGCGCAACCCGCGCTGGCCAGCGCCGGCGGCGATGACGGCCTCACCGCGCTGTTCGGACCCGGCGACGGCAACGAGGCCGCCATCCGCGACTTCATCCGCGCCAACGCGGACAGCATCTACCACCCGGTGGGCACCTGCCGCATGGGCACGGACGAGCTGGCGGTCGTCGATCCGCAACTGCGCGTGCGCGGCATTGAGGGACTGCGTGTGATCGACGCCTCGGTGATGCCCACGCTGGTGGCGGGCAATACCAATGCGCCGACGTTCATGATCGCGGAAAAAGGCGCGGAGGCAATCGTCAGGAGCGGTCGCCGCGACTAAGTGCCTGAGCGTCGCAGGCGGCCGCGCATGGCGCATCCGCCTTGCCGCTCTCCTTACGTCGCGCTGATGCCCTTCGCCTTGACGATGGCGCTCCAGCGGTCGTAGTCCTTGTTCAGGCGCGCCTGCATCTGCTTGCCATCCTGGAACGAGGCGATGGCGCCGGCGGCGACGAGCTTCTGCTGCAGATCCTTGTCGTTGCCGACGATGTCGCGGGTTTCTGTGGCGATCCGGTCCAGGATCGATTGCGGCGTGTTCAGCGGCGCGATCAGGCCGCCCCACGAGTCGAAATCGAAGCCTTTGAAGCCCTGTTCGGAGACCGTCTTCACGCCGGGGAGCAGCACCTTGGCATTGGGCGAGCTCAGCGCGATGGCCTTGAGCTTGCCGGCGCGGATATGCGGCAACGCGGCCACCACATCGGCGAACATGATGCCCACCTGTCCGCCCAGCAGATCTGCCACGGCCGGCGCGCTGCCGCGGTAAGGCACATGCATCATGTCGAAGCCGCCCAGGTCCTTGAGCTGCTCCATCGCCAGATGGCCGAAGCTGCCGGTGCCCGAACTGGTGTAGTTCAGCGGCGTCTTGCTGGCCTTGGCAAAGCGGATCAGGTCCGGCAGCGTCTCGACGCCCGGCACCACAGTGGGGTTGACGACGATGGCCATCGGCAGCACGTAGACGGTGGCGACGGACGCGAAGTCCTTCTTCACGTCATACGCACTGTTGTTGTACATCAGTGGCGCCAGCAGTGCAGGCATGCCGAACATCGACAGGTTGTAGCCATCCGGCGCGCTCTTGATGAAGGCGGCGGTGCCGATCGAACCCGACGCGCCGGGCTTGTTCTCGATCACCACCTGCTGCCCCAGGCGCTCCGCCAGCTTCTGCGCCACGATGCGAGCCGCGGTGTCGGTCGGGCCGCCCGCGGGAAACGCCACCACCATCTTGATGTACTTGTCCGGCCATCCATTCCTGGCCAGCGCGGCCGGCATCATGGCCGCGAAAGACGCGGCGGCACCCGCCTTCAGAACCTGGCGCCGCGTGAATTTGATGTCGCTCATTGCATGTCTCCCCTCTGGAAAAAGTTTCTCAATATCCGATCTCGTCGATCTCTTCGATCGCTCGTCAGATGACGCCTCTCGATTGCAGCGCCGCGATCTGGCCGTCATCCAGCGCAAGCAGTTCCGTCAGCACTTCCCGCGTGTGCTCGCCCATATGGGGCGGCGGCCTGCGCACCGGCATGCGCTGTCCGTCCATGGCGTAGGGCGGCGCGAGCACCGATTGCGCGCCCGCCTCGCTGTCTTCGTAGCGATGGAGCAGGCCCGCCTGCGCGGTGCGCGTGGATTGCAGGGCGTCGAACATGCCCAGCACTTCGCCGCAGGGAATCTGCGCCGCGGTCAGGCGCCGCAGCAGGTCCGCGCGGGAGAAGCCGCGCAGCACCTCGCGCAGCGCCGGCAGCAGGATGTCGCGGTTGGCCGAGCGTGCCGTGTTGGTGGCGAACCGCTCATCTTCCGGCCACTCGGGCCGGTCGATCACGTCGCGACAGAATCGCTGGAACTGTCCGTTGTTGCCCACGGTGATGACCAGCGGGCCATCGGCGGCGTCGAACACGCCATAGGGCACGATGGACGGATGCGCGTTGCCGAACTTCGGCGGATCCTCGCCCTTGAGCAGCGCTTCCATGCCGTAGTACGAGGCAATCATCAGCCCGCAATCGTAGAGCGCCATTTGCACGTGGCGCCCTTGTCCCGTGGACTGGCGCGCGAACAGCGCGGCGAGGATGGCCTGGGCGGAATACATGCCGGTGAACATGTCCACCGCGGCCACGCCGAATTTCAGCGGCCCCTGGCCGGCTTCCCCATTGGTCGCCATCACGCCGGATTCGCCCTGCACGACCAGGTCATAGCCGGGGCGTTCCGCTTCCGGCGAAAACCGCGCGTATCCCGAGATCGAGCAGTACACCAGGCGCGGGTTGTCCGCGCGCAGCTGCTCGTAGCCAAGGCCAAGCTTTTCCGCGCCACCTACCTTGAAGTTCTGGATCACCACGTCCGACTGCGCCGCGAGCGCCCGGGCCAGCTTCGCGCCGTCCTCGCTTTGCAGATCCAGCGAGATCGAGCGCTTGTTGCGGTTGGCGCTGTTGAAGTAGGACGTGTTGCGCGTGCCGATGCGCACGCCCCAGTCGCGCGTGTCGTCGCCCCGGGCGGGATGCTCGACCTTGATGACGTCGGCGCCCAGGTCCGCCAGCGCCATGGCGCACATGGGGCCGGCGAGCACACGGGAGAGATCGAGCACCCGTACGCCGGTCAGCGGCAATGGCGGCGGCAGGGCAGTCTGTTGCTGATGCATGTTGAAGCGCCATGGCCCGGGCCAACAGGCGGGCAGACGGCGTGAATTGGATCAGCGCAGATTGTCTATATGTTCCCAATGTTTGACAATTACAACCTTTAATCGACAGATATGACAACTCGGAGTTGACATTGGACCTCAATGCATTGGGCCTGCTGGTAGATATCATCGAGGCTGGCAACCTGAGCCGGGCGGCGCGGCAACTGGGCATGAGCCGCGCCAACGTCAGCAAACGGCTCAACCATTTCGAGCGGCAGCTGGGCTCCGAGCTGCTGAAGCGCAGCACGCGCCAGATCGAGCCGACCGAGCTTGGACGCCAGCTCTATGCGCACGGGCGCGCGATCCGCCAGGAGCTGATGGCCGCAAACGAATCGGTGCAAAGCCTCGGCAAGCGGCTCAGCGGCACGGTGCGGCTGAGCGTGCCGAGCGGGTTCGGGCAGCACACCATGTCGGCCTGGTTCATCGAGTTCATGACCCTGTATCCGGCCATTACCCTCAATGTCATCTTCGATAACGACATCGAGGACCTGATCAAGGGCGCCGTGGACTTCTCGGTCCGCGTCATGGGCGACACCCCCGCCAATGCGGTCGCCTGCAGCCTGGGAGACGTCGAGTACGTCGCGTGCGCCACGCCACAGTTGATGCGGGACCATGACAGGCCGCAAACGCTCGAAGACTTGATGGACCTGCCCCTGATCACGTCGGACCTCACCGGTCAGAAGCTCAAATCGGCAGGCCGGGCAGGGGGCGCGAGCGGGCAGCGGCAGATCCGTCCGCGGCTGATGTCCGCCAATTTCTTCTTCCTGCGCGACGCCATCCTGCAAGGGCTCGGTGTGGGTCTGGTGCCGCAATACATGGTTGCGGAGGACCTCGCGGCCGGAACGTTGATCCGCCTGCCGTTGCCGCCGCGCGACCTGGCGTTTCTGCGGACCACCATGTACCTGCTGTACATGCCGGCCCGCTATCAGACCCGCGCCGTCACGACATTGATTGCGTTCCTGCGAGACAAGGCGGCTGCGCCGATGGAGGTTTAGCCCAAGGGCGGAATCGACGCCAGCAGCCCGGGCGGCTACGACAGCAGCATGATGACGATCATGCCGCCGATGGTCAGCACGGTATTGCCGACCGCATAGGTCACCGTATAGCCCAGCCCCGGCGTCTGGCTTTTGGCCGCATCGCAGATCATGCCCAGCGCGGCGGTGGTCGTGCGCGCTCCCGCGACACAGCCGAACAGCAGCGCGGGGTGGAACTTGAAGACGTACTTGCCCAGGTACATGGCCAGGAACAGCGGAATGGTGGTCGACGCGACGCCCCACAGGAACAGGCTCAGGCCGAGCTGCTGCAGGCCGGCGACGAAGCCGGGGCCAGCGCTGATGCCGACCACCGCGATAAAGACATTCAGCCCGACCGAATTCATGAACCACACGGTCGAATCCGGGATGCGCCCGAAGGTGGGATGGATCGAGCGCAGCCAGCCGAACAGCAAGCCGGCAATCAAGGTGCCCCCGGCGGTGGACAGGGTGATGGGCGCGCCGCCGACCTGGATGACCAGCGCACCGACCAGCGCGCCCAGCGCGATCGCGCCGCCGATGAATGCGACATCCGCGACATTGCTGGGACGGTCGATGTAGCCCAGCGCCTTGGCGGCCGCCGTGGTATCCGACACGCGCCCCACCAGCGTCAGGATGTCTCCACGATGAAGGGTGGTCTGCGCCAGCACCGGAATCTCGGTGCCGGTTGCGCCCCGCTTGATCCTGCGCACGAACACGCCGCGCGCGGCGGGCAGTTTTGCCAGCTCTGCGAGGGTCTTGCCGCTCGCTTCCTTGTTTGTCACGTAGACGTCGACGCCTTCAGCCTTCACGCTGAGCAGTTCGGGATCGTCGACTTCCTCGGAGCGGTGGCCGAGCAGGTCCACCAGTACCTCGCGCCGGCCCGCGATCGCCACCACGTCGCCCGCCTGAAGCACGGCGTCGCCGGTCACATCCATGATCTCGCTGCCGCGCCGCAGCCTTTCGATGAACAGGCGCGCATCGGACACCAGCGCCTCCGCCTGCGCCGCCGTCATCCCGCTGACCTTGGCACCTTCCCGGATCCGGTAGGCGCGCAGTTCGAATCCATGCCACGCGCTGTCGGGCCCGCCCAGCGACGTGTGCGCGCCCATGGTTGCCTCGTACTCCTTGCAGGCCGCGGCCAGGTCGATGCCCATCAGCTTCGGTCCGATCGTGGCGAGTACGATGGCCGAGCCGATGGTGCCGTAGATATAGGTGACGGCATAGGCGACCGGCATGGCGTCGAGCATCGCCTTGGCTTGCTCCGGCGGCAGCCCCAGCCGGTTGATCGCATCCGTAGCCAGCCCCATGGAAGCCGAGATCGTCTGCGAGCCCGCATACAGGCCCGCCGCATAGCCGAGGTCGTAGCCAGCGATCCTGGCGCACACCACCGGCACCACGATACACAGCGCGCTGACGATCAGGGCAAAGATCGCCTGGGGAATCCCGTCCTTGGCGATGCCCCGCACGAATTGCGGTCCCACACCATAGCCGACGGCAAACAGGAACATCAGGAAGAAGACCGACTTCACGTTGGCCGAGACCGTGATGCCGAGCTGGCCGATCAGTACCGCGGTAAGCAGCGTGGCGGTGACCGCGCCCAGGCTGAACCCCTTGAAGCTCTTGCCGCCGACGTAATAGCCCACCGCCAGGGAAAGAAAGATCGCGATCTCGGGATATGTGCGCAAGGTCGATTCGAACCAGCCCCACATGGCGTTCTCCGTGTTTTTCTCGCTGCGTCGACCTCGCGTCGCCGGTGTCCCGGCCGCTGCTGTTCAGCCGCGGGCGCGGCCCTTTTTGCTCATCGGCCGCTGGCGGACATGCCGCCGGATTCCGGCTCAGTCCGGCTTTGGCTGCGGCGAAAGGCCCTGGCTGGCACGGAACGTCTGCACATAGCTGCGTGCGACCGACCGGACCGCGCGGCCGATGTTCTCGTACGCGTCGTCGTTCAGGTTGGCGAAGGACACGCGGCAACTCCAGTCCGGTCCCTTGAAGCCGCTGCCATTGAGCAGCACGATTCCGTGGTCCTCGGCCAGCCGGAATACGATGTCCAGCGGGTGGATATTTGCCTTCATCCAGGTGACCACATCCTCGCCGATGTATTTGCGCAGCCAGAATTCGAAGTCGATCTCGCCGTAGTAGCGGGCGAACAGCGGGGTGCTTTGGACCTCGATGCCGAGCCCTTCCCGGCACGCCCGGGCGCGCCGCATCACGATGTTCATGCAGCGGGCCTGGTAATCCTTGGCCGTGTCCAGCAGCTCCACCAGCGAGAACAGCGTCATCATGACCTGCTGCGGCAGCGACAAGCCGGCGGTGTGGTTCAACGCCACGTCCCGGCTGTCAGCCACGATGCGGTCGATCATCCGCAGCTTGCGCGGCTCCAGCGTCAATGTGCCGTAGCGCCGATCCAGCGCGGCCAGCTTGTCCGCCGGCAGCCTGGCCAGCATGTCGTCGAGAATGTTGTTCTCGTGGATGGCGATGACGCCAAGGCGCCAGCCAGTGCAGCCAAAGTACTTGGAGAAGGAATACACGCCGATGGTGTTCTGCGGCAGGTCCGCCATCAGGGAGCGGAAGCCCTTCACGAACGTGCCGTAGACGTCGTCGGTCAGGACGATCAGGTCCGGGCGCTTGGTCTTGACCAGCTGCACCAGCTTGGCATTGGACTCCGGGGACAGCGCCATCGATGTCGGATTGCCAGGATTGACGAGGAAGAATGCCTTGATTTTGGGGTCCTCGAGCTGGGCGATGTCGGCGTCGGTGAACTGGTACTGGTCCTCCTGCTCGGTATTGATGTAGACGGCGTCGAGCTGGTAGTCCTCCAGCTGCGCGATCTCGATATAGGGCGTGAAGATCGGCGTGGCGATGGCGATGGTGTCGCCCTTGCTCAGCAGGCGGTTCGCCTGAAGGGACTTGAAGATGTAGCACATTGCCGCGGTGCCGCCCTCGACGGCATAGAGCTCGAATTTGCCGGCAGGCGGCTGGTCCGAACACATCGCCCAGTCGAGGTAGCGGCGCACGACCACCTCCGCATGGGGCAGCATCCGGTCGGGCACCGGGTAGTTGTCGCCGATGATCGAGTCCACCAGTTCGTGGACGAAGGCGTCGGCATCGAACTCCAGGGTGTCGACGGCATATGCGAGGATGCGCTGCAGCGTTGCCGCGCCAGGCATCGCGGCGTGTGCGGTCATCCACGTGCGATATCGGTCCGCGATGCCGTGCTTCTCCGGCATGCCGCCCAGGCCGGGTTCGGACATCACCCGCGTGGATTCGGTCAGCGCGAACTGGCCCAGCAGGAAGAACGCCTCGCGTGGCGTGGTGGCGATCCAGTTCGGATTGCCGCGACCGGCGTTGAGAAAGGCCGCGGCCGTCTTCTCGGAGCTGGCCCTTGCGAGCCGGATCAGTTCGTCCTTGATTTCGAAGGGGCTCAGTGCTTCGTAGTTGTGGAAGTCGATGCCGCTCATGCCGGATCTCCAACGGTGCGCACAGGGCACGGATGTCGATGCAGGACGTGGGTCCTTGCCCGATGCCGCGAGTCAATCGCCACTGGCCCCGTGGCGCGGGGCAGGCAAGTCGGCACTTTCCGGCCGAACGATGTGCCGTACCGGAGATTCAAGACATGAGCCGGCAGCAGAGCAAGTTAGATTTTTTTGAGGTGATCTGCATGATTCCGATCGAGACCCCGGATGGCGAGTCGCGCGCTTTGGCGGAAGGGCGCGTCAGCCTTGGCCTATCCGGTGCGCCAGCACCACGATGATCGGCCCGAGCACCGGCAGCATGACGTTGGCGATGGCATACGTCACCGTATAGCCCAGGAGGGGCACCGAACTGCGGCTCGCCGCAACGATGGCGCTGATGGCGGGCGTACTGACGTGCTGCCCCGCGATGGCGCCCACGAGCAGGGGCCCTTCGATCCTGAGCACCGCGTGGCCGATCCACAGCGACAGGCAGGCGGGCACCAGCGACACGGCCAGGCCGACCAGGGGCAGCACCGCGCCGTGCTCGCGCACCAGTGCGATGGCATCGGGGCCGGCCGACAGCCCCACACAGGCAACGAAGACAGCAAGGCCCAGATCCTTGAGCAGTTGGACAGCCGCCGGCGGCATGTCGGCCAGGCCGGGGCGTTTCATCGCGATCCAGCCGAAGATCAGCCCGCTCAGCAGCGCGCCGCCGCCGCTCCCGAGCGATATCGGAATGCCGGCGACGGTAACGGACAGCATGCCGATCAGCAGCCCCAGCAGTATGCCCACGCACAGAAAGACGAGATCGGTGGCCTCGGTCTGCCGGACGACGGTCCCGATTTCCCGCGCCGCTGCGTTCAACGCGACGTCGGTGCCTACGAGCATCAGCCTGTCGCCGTGCTGCAGGCGCGTGGCCGGCGTGATGGGCAGGCTCAATCCCGCTCGCGAAATCCGCTGTATCCAGACGAAACGCAGTTGCCGCCGCCTTGCGGTTCCGCCGAGCTCCTTCAGCGTCCGGCCGTTCAGCTGCCGCTTGCTGAGGACGACTTCGCGGTGGTCCAGGTCCAGCACGTCGAGCTGCGCCGGTGGGGGCGGCACCTCGATACCCACCAGCCGGCTCGCCGCGACGAGCCGTTCGCGCACGCCGAGCAGGGCGAGCCGGTCGCCAGCCTCGATGACAAGGTCCGGCACCGGTTCGATCGACAGGTCGCCACGAACGAGACTGAAGACCAGCGTGCGGCCGCCAAGCGCGCGTTCCAGCGCGTGGACGGTCATGCCGGCAGCGGCTTCGGCGCGATAGCAGCGCCCCACGACGCGAGGCAGCGCAGGCTGCGTGGCGACATCGCTCTCCGATGCCGCCTGCAGCCGCCTCGCCAGCTCCTGCGACGACGCTTGCAGGTTGATGCGGAGGAGGGCAGGTGCCACCTGGCTGGTAAAAAACACGATGCTGACCAGACCGACGAGATAGGTCAGCGTATAGGCCGTGGCGATATTCGACTCCATCCGCGCCACCTCGCCGGCATCGGCTCCAAGGCGATGAAGCGCTTCCGCCGCGGTGCCCACCACGGCCGACTCCGTCGCGGCGCCGGCGGCAAGTCCAGCCGCCGTGCCAGCGTCCAGCGCCAGCAAGCGGGTCGCCACCAGCACGATTGACGTGACCGTCACCGCTTCGATCAAAGGCAGAACGAGAAAGCGGAGGCTGGAGCGGTTCAGGTTCGCGAAGAATTGAGGCCCGCCCGAATAGCCCATGGCGAAGATGAAGAGGGCGAAGGCGACTTCCTTGAGATCGCCATGGAGCTGGCAGCCCGTCTGACCCACCAGCAATGCGACGATCAGTGTCCCGCATACCCCGCCGAGCGCAATCGGGCCAGCCTTGAGCTTTCCAATCGCGTAGCCAAGCCCGGCGGTCAGGAACAATACCGTGATGGGCACGTCATCGAAAATCCCGACCGAGCATTGCATGGGTATATCTCCCGGGCAATCGATCCAATCATCGATCCAGCATTCGGCGGCATACCGATCGTGCGACGCCAGGCCGCCGGGACACGCATGCCCGTTGCCCGGCAGCGCCATGCATGGCGCCCGTCGCTGCATCGCGCCTCAGCGCCACGCCGCATGTTATATCGGAAGATGCGCTTTACAAGCGCGGAAGGCGTCGCGCCTCACGGGCCATGGGGTGATGTCCCTGCCGGGTGGTTGCCGCATCGTCAACGCGTTCGTCGGCCCCGAGGGGAAGGCATGCAGCGCGGAGCCGAAGCCGTGGTAGCGTGGCCGCTCTCGGCATGCGTCGCATTCCGAAGGAGTGGCAAGCGCGAAGCGATTGGCCTCTGCGCGAGCCGGATCATGCCGGAGTTCGTTAGCCATGGCGCCGAATGCATTCATTCGGAGCCATGGTTCGGGCGGGCATAGATGGGATTGGGGCGGAGCACTGCGTTATGGGAGGCGTGTTGCTATGTTGTTTACCATTTAACATAACAACCATTATCGGCAGCAGCGATGTCGGCCGTTTTTTCTAATGTCGTACTTGAGATCAATTCAAATGTCGTAGTGCTCTACCCGAATGATGCCAAGCTGGCCGCCTTGCCGCCAAGCCAGGAGCGCGATCATGGGACGAGCCGACACCATCACCATGAGCATGCGTGAGCTGGACCGGTGCAAGGTCATTCAGGCCGTTGTAGACGACGGCTTGATGGTCTGGCGTGCCGCGGAGAAGCTTGGCGTCTCCAGGCGCCACGTCGAGCGACTGGTGCTGCGATATCGACGGGACGGCCCGCAAGGCCTGGTCTCCCGCAAATGGGGTCAGCCTGGCCATCGGCAGTTGCCGCCGGGTCTGGAGTCGCGCGTGCGTGGGCTGATACGCGACAGCTATGCGGACTTCGGCCCGACGCTGGCTTGCGAGAAGCTGCGCGAGCGTCATGGTGTCGAGATTTCGCCTGCCTGTGTCCGCCGGATCATGATCGACGCCGGCTTCTGGGTGCCACGCAAGCTGCGCCCACCCAAAGTCCACCAGCCGCGGCACCGGCGCGCCTGCCTGGGCGAGCTGATCCAGATCGATGGCAGCGACCACCGCTGGTTCGAGGACCGAGGGCCGGCCAGCACGCTGCTGGTGTACGTCGACGATGCGACCGGGCAGCTGATGCAACTGCTGTTTGTGCCGACCGAATCGACGTTCTCGTACTTTGCGGCCACGCGGGCCTATCTGGAGCGGCACGGCAAGCCGGTGGCCTTCTACAGCGACAAGGCGGGCGTGTTCCGGGTCAATGCCAAGGATGGGCCGGATGGGCGCGGTTACACGCAGTTTGGGCGGGCGCTGTTCGAGTTGAACATCGACATCCTGTGCGCCAATTCGAGTCAGGCCAAGGGGCGCGTGGAGCGAATGAATGGCACGCTGCAGGACCGGCTGGTCAAGGAACTGCGGCTGCGCGGGATCGACTCGCCGGCGGCCGCCAATGCCTATGCGCCGGCCTTTATCGCCGACTTTAACGCCCGCTTTGCCAAGGTGCCGCGCAGCGACTTCGATGCGCACCGGCCGGTGCGTGCGGACGAGGATCTGCGCCGGATTTTTACCTGGCGCGAATGGCGCAAGGTGTCGCAGAACCTGACCTTGCAGTACGACAAGGTCGTGTACCTGCTGCAGGACTGCGTGGCACACCGCAAGCTGATCCGCCGGACCATCGAGGTGGCCGAATACCCGGATGGGCGGATCGAGTTATGGGCCGATGGCGCTGCCCTGCCCTACAGCGTGTTCGATCCGCGCGAGACGATCCGGCAGGCGGACATCGTGGAGCACAAGCGGCTGGGGCACGTGCTGGAGATCGCGGCGCGGGTGCAGGCGTTGCGCGAGGACCGACAAACGGCGGGCCCGGCACGCACGCTCAGCGGTGGCGCGGCGATGGCCATGAAGCCAACCCCGGGCGCCAAGCGCAAGCGGCAGATCAATCGGCTGGACCTGGAAAGAGCCATCGCGAACTCAACCGCCCCACCCTGTTGAGACGGCACCGAGACCGGCCAGTTGGACTGCCTTACGTATCACGCCCAACGACAAAAAAAGCACGATCGGACTGACATTTGAATGTAGCCAGGGCGCAGACCTTTGAAAACCGCCTAGACAAAGTTTGTTGAGGACTAATAGAAATGTCCTCTTCTGGATGATTAGAAATGTCCTGTCGTAGCCCAATGACGCTCACGTTCAACTTCTCGCCCGGCCGCCCGGGAGCCAGCCGTGGACGAGCCTCAGATGGTGACGATGAGCATGCGCGAACTCGATCGGATGAAGGTCATTCAGGCTGTCGCAGATGGTCACTTGGCTCAATGGCGAGCTGCTGAGCGGCTGGGCATCACGGCTCGACAGATACGACGGCTGGTGTTGCGTTGGCAGGAGCACGGCGCTAGCGGGCTGATCTCGCGCAAGCGCGGGCGCGCCGGGAACCGACAGTTGCCTCCAGGCCTGGAAGCCCGCGTCCGCGGGCTGATTCGGGACGCCTATGCCGACTTTGGTCCCACGCTCGCTTGCGAGAAGCTACGGGAGCGCCATGGCGTCGAGCTATCCAAGGCCTGCGTGCGCCGGATCATGATCGACGCCGGCTTTTGGGTCCCGAGGAAGCTGCGCCCGGCCAAGGTCCACCAGCCGCGGCACCGGCGCGCCTGCCTGGGCGAGCTGATCCAGATCGATGGCAGCGACCACCGCTGGTTCGAGGACCGGGGCCGGCCTGCACGCTGCTGGTCTACGTCGACGATGCGACCGGGCAGCTGATGCAACTGCTGTTTGTGCCGACCGAATCGACGTTCTCGTACTTTGCGGCCACGCGGGCCTATCTGGAGCGGCACGGCAAGCCGGTGGCCTTCTACAGCGACAAGGCGAGCGTGTTCCGGGTCAATGCCAAGGATGGGCCGGATGGACGCGGTTACACGCAGTTTGGGCGGGCGCTGTTCGAGTTGAACATCGACATCCTGTGCGCCAATTCGAGTCAGGCCAAGGGGCGCGTGGAGCGAATGAATGGCACGCTGCAGGACCGGCTGGTCAAGGAACTGCGGCTGCGCGGGATCGACTCGCCGGCGGCCGCCAATGCCTATGCGCCGGCCTTCATCGCCGACTTTAACGCGCGCTTTGCCAAGGTGCCGCGCAGCGACTTTGATGCGCACCGGCCGGTGCGTGGCGATGAGGATCTGACGCGGATCTTTACCTGGCGCGAATGGCGCAAGGTGTCGCAGAACCTAACGCTGCAGTACGACCGCCTGCTCTATCTCATTGCGGACGATCGAGACCGGCGCATGCTGATCGACAAGTACATCGAGGTCGCCGAATATCCGGACGGCCGGATCCAGCTGTGGGCTGATGGCGCTTCCCTGCCCTACGTCCTCTACGGCCGGCTATCCGACGTCGATCAGGGCGCGATCGTGGAAAACAAACGCCTCGGTCATGCGCTTCGCATCGCGCAGCGCGTGCAGGAGATGCGCGACAACCGCCGCATCGAAACGACACCGTCGCGCACGCTGCTTGGCCAACCGCCGAAGCATAGGCCGGGGAGACCCTTACCGGGCACCAAATCACAGCGCCAACTCAACGAAGAGGATCTGCGGCGCGTGATCAAGGAGTTGGCCCCACCACCCCACCCCGTTGATGCCGCATCGCCTACGGCCAGCACGACTGTCCCACGGAAGCCCGGGAAAAGACGAAAAACCAGAACACCAACGCTGCACTGAAGCGGACATTCTGAACTAGCCAGCAGGCGGACATTTGAAATTGGCCAGAACAACGATGTGGCGACGTTGACGAGCGAGGCATGCCGTCGCGTGTGTGCGGAAGCGCCCTACGCGCTCAGACTAGCGCTTCGAGGTGGCTTAAGGGGCATAATCCTCAAACTCCCAAGCAAAAACCCTGGCCAGCTTCGACGCAATGTTCGGCCAGTTTTCGCCCGCGCACGATGCAACATAACCATGTATGGCGCCCTCAATCTTCCCTAAGTCGTACTCGGGAACAATCATGAGGTGACGCACCCACGTCGGCCCCGATACGGTCTGTATCAGCCACGTTGGGGTGCAAACGTGACATTCGAAATCGTCTGCACCAGCGGTGTCGGCGAGCCCGATGTGGACCCGTAGTGTCAACGTAAAGCACGTCGGATCAGGCGGAGAATAGGACGCCAAATCAGACTGATCGCAGGTTATTCCCTTCACAACGGCAAACACGGGGGCTCCTATTTCGTTACGTTCAAATGCCATTGCTTATTTTAGTGCGTTGGCCTGTTATAGGATTAGCGTTATACGCTTCAAAATTCGCCTGAACTCCCGTGGAGGCGAACGGCGAAGACTTCGCCGTTGGAGGCCTGTGCCGTCAGCACTGATCCAACCGAGTCCATCGCTGGTACTAGTTGAGCCGTCTCCCACCCAAGTCGTCCCAAGTCGGTCAGCGTCAGCGGCAGTACCGAAACCAGTGGAGAAATTCGGATTTCCTGTTCCATGCCACGTCGTCAACGCGTTCGTCAGTCCCGAGGTGAAGCCATGCAGCGCGCGGAGCCGAGGTCGCGGCAGCGTGGCCGCTCGCGGCGTGCGTCGCATTCCGAAGGAGTGGCAAGCGCGAATCGATTGGCATCTGCGCGAACCATAGCTCGGGCGGGCCATAGACGGGATTGGGGCGGAGCACGCGTACGGGAGTCGTGCTGCTATGGTGTTTTACCACTTAAGCTATTCGAAATGAATCGAGCCCTCAGCGCCGTCCGCCTGCTGCCCACCATTAATTGCCACGCCAAAGCGGCAGCACGGAAACGTCAAGTGGCCAATTTCATCGGCTGAATGAACCGAGTCGGTACAGTTGTGGTATGCCAAGCGCCGTTTTGTGCTTGGAGAATTCACAACCTGCCTCATACATCTTCCCGGAGTCGACTTTCAACACAGTAGGGGCGCCATGCCGGTGCCCGACAGCGAGTGCTGTACCTATGTCCGAAGATAGGTGAACGTATTGCCTGTCTGCTTTGTGGCGTCAAGCCTTGGGCCCAAATAAATTGTGAGAACCTGACTGTCGTGCCGTGAAAAAGACGGGCAGGCGGCCTTAGGGCTTAGAGACCAAGATTCACCTGCACTGAATGTCCTTGGTTTGCACGGATCAATATCCCGTCGTCGCTGAGTATGAACCGTCTTTTCTCGCACGTCGCTACGATGCGCTCGAGTGTCGCACGGTCGATTCGTTTCCCGCGAGCATTCATCTGCCGCAAAAGCCCCTCAACATCCGGCATCATTCGGCGAGATGCCGATCGACCAGATCGAGCCGCCCAATTGAAAAGCGATACAGCGTTTTCGCCGTAACGTGGCAACCAATCATATGGGCACAGCACTTCGCTCCAACGACCTGATTTCATTACTTCCTTCCAGTCGGAATATCTGTCCGACTCGGTAAGGACAGACCACTATTACGAACTGCTGCTTTGTCAAACCATCGAACGAACCGGCCAAAGCCGCGTTCTGCAAATCTATGTCGAGGCTTCATTTTTGGCCGCGTGGACAGCCTTTAGCCAATCCCCCAATTGAGCGGGATCGTTTGTACTGCAGTCAGCCCAAATCGTTGGCGCCATCCCGCTCAACATTGCTGCGATGTCGTCACTTCGGCCACCGTCCCTCTCGTAATACTGCTCCAAGAAGATAAACATCGCCCGATAGGCTTCATTTACTGTCAACGTCTCATTCATTTCATTTACCTGGCCTTGTAGGAAGCTAACCCGGTTTGTGGATTGAAAGGCTTTGGCGTCTCGTTGATTCCCCCATAACTCACTTTGCCATCTCGGAGCCACCCATGTCTGCGTTCCATCTGGGTTCAACCTTGCCGCCCAAGTAGTTCCATATTCATCAGTGCCCAATATAGCCGACGGATCATTTGCAACAGTTTCAAGAATTTTTCGATTCGCCGGCGTATCCCTAATGTGCCCCTCCGAATTGCGAAAGATATGCTGTGCCCGAGACTCGTCGATACCGATCTTGTTTCCAGCGTCCCCACTAGATCCCATCGAACCACTGTTCGATTCATTGTTGCTGTTGTCACTTGATAGGATCGCATTGCCAGGCGTTCCCGGTGAAGCAATCGGAGGCGCCACCACACACTGCCCATTCGGACTACAGGACATTGTCGGAGGCGTTACGACCGCCCCGCCCGTAGCAGGCGGATTGCCACCTTTCGTTGCCTCAACCAGAGGATACGCTTCAGCCAGCGGCGTCTGCCCCGGTAGCATGCCGAGGAACTGTTTTCCCCAACGGGCCAAATCGCCGAGAGGATCCTGATAGGTCTCCTTAACCCACTTTGTAACCTTGTCGGAGATCGAGTTGTTCAGGGCCTCATTCTGCGCTGCCAAGACCGCAGCCGTGGCATTCGCACCAAGCAATTGCCCGGCGGAGCGATATGCGACGTTTCGAATCGTCGCGAGAACGATACATCGGCCGAAGTCGGCCACGCCTGCAATATCTTTGATCGGCCATGCCCCGCTGCAGCTGCACATATCCGATGGCGACCAAGCCGAGAACATCGCGCAGGGTATCGATCTGGCCGACGAGGGTTGGCGCCCTCGCAGTAACAGGCGGACTAGGACGCGGAACCCGTCAGCATCGTATCCGCGATATCCAGCATCGCCCGCAAGCGATCCATATGCCGCAGGTCGTGGTGGTAGCCCACCCATATATCCCTCGTGGGAGGCTGGTCGGGCGTTTCGATGCGCTGCAATCCAGGCACGGCATCGCCCAGGGGCCGAGGCAGCACGGCAATGCCCAGGCCGCGCAGGCACATCTGCGCCTGAACGGTGCGGCTCGTGCTGGTGAAGACGCGACGTGACAGGGGAAACTTGTCGAGCAGCCACGCAACGTCGGGAAAATGGGATTGCGCCGTATTCATCAGGATCAGGCCCACCGACCCCGCATCGTTGCGCATGGCGCGCGCGGTGTCGGCCGAGCCATAGAGACCATATGGCATCGTCATCAGGCGCCGTTGAACGATATCCGGTTCGGTGAAAGGCACGATGCGAAACGCTACGTCGGCATCGCGGCGCGAGAGATTCAGCAGGCGATAGCTCGCGATTATCTCTGGCACCACGGCCGGATGGCGGCGCGTCAATTCGGCCAGTACAGGCGCCAGGACATAGCCTGCAAACCATTCCGCCGCGGATATCCGCAAGATGCCCTCGAGCCGTTCGTGATTGCCGGCCAGGCGCCTTTCCATGGCGAGCGCGGAGTTCTCCATGGACTCCGCCAGCGCCAGCACGGTGTCGCCGACATCCGTCAGCACCAGCCCATCGCTGGTCCTGCGGAATAGCGGCTGCCCTGCTTCGTCTTCCAGCGCCTTCACCCGGCGCCCGACCGTGGGATGGCTGACCCCCAGCGTGCGGGCTGCCGCGCCGAAAGACCCGCCCCGCACTACCGCCAGAAAGATACGGACGTCGCTCCATTCCATGTCGTGGATGCCCTTTCAAAAATGCACGGCAAATGTACATGAACGGCAGTTCGCAAACAATCGTGTACGCAGCACCATGGCGCCTACCACTGAACCGGCCCATTCGGGGCCGGCGGGATCCGGAGTTTCACGACATGAGCAAGTTGCAGAACAAGGTCGCCCTCGTTACCGGCGCCTCGAAAGGCATCGGCGCGGGCATCGCTCGCCGACTCGCGGCCGACGGCGCCAAAGTCGTCGTCAATTACGCCTCGAGCAGGAGCGGCGCGGACCAGGTGGTCGCCGACATCGAAGCCGCCGGCGGAAGCGCCGTGGCAGTGGGCGCGGACGTTACCAGGAAGGCGGAGGTCGACGCGCTGATCAAGGCGGCCATCGGCACCTTCGGCCGCCTGGATATCGTGGTGAACAACGCTGGCGTCTACCAGTTCGCCAAGATCGAAGATACGACCGAAGAGCTCTACCGCAAGCAGTTCGATCTGAATGTGCTGGGCCCCTTGCTGGTCAGCGGCGCCGCCGCACCGCATCTGGGCAACGGCGCCAGCATCATCAACATCGGTTCGGTCGTCACCCGCGTGCCGCCGGCCGAAAGCGCCATCTACAGCGGCTCGAAAGGTGCAATCGACACCATCACCGGCGTACTGTCGCGCGAACTCGGGACGCGCGGCATCCGCGTCAACGCTGTCAACCCCGGCCTGATCGAGACCGAAGGCACCCATGCCACCGGCGCCATCGGCTCGGACTTCCAGGCCTGGAACGAGAGCCAGACACCGCTGGGCCGCATCGGGCAGGTGCAGGACATCGCGCCCATCGTCGCGTTCCTGGCGTCCGATGACGCGGCGTGGGTAACGGGCGAAATCGTCCTGGCGTCGGGCGGCATGCGCTGACATGCCGGCCATGCTGATACAACCACTGGAGCCCGCGGTTCCTGATCCGCGCCGCTGGCTGGCCCTGGCTGTCCTGTTGACGGGCACCTTTCTGCCGCCCCTGGACTTCTTCATCGTCAACGTGGCGCTGCCCTCCATCCGCGCCGACCTGCAAGCCTCGTCGGACGTCTCGCAACTGGTGATCTCGGTCTATGCCGCGGCCTATGCCGTGACTCTGATCCTGGGCGGCCGCCTTGGCGATCTCTATGGACGCAAGCGGGTGTTCGTGGGCGGCATGCTGGGCTTTGGCCTCGCCTCCGCGCTCTGCGGCCTGGCGCCGTCACCCGGCGTGCTTGTCGTGGGGCGGCTGCTGCAAGGCATATCGGCGGCCATCATGGCACCACAGACCCTGGCGTCCATACACGCCCTCTTCCCGCCCAGCGAGAAGGGTCGCGCGCTCAGCCTCTATGGCGCGGCCATCGGCCTGGCCTCCGTGGGCGGCCAATTGCTTGGGGGTCTGCTGATATCGGCCAATCCTTGGGGACTTGGCTGGCGCGCCGTGTTCCTGATCAACCTTCCCGTCATCATGGCCGCCGTCCCGGCCGCATTGGCCCTGCTTCGTGAAAACGCCACCGAACGTGCGGCTCGCCTGGACGTCCCCGGGGCGCTGCTGCTGGCGTCAGGCTTGCTTGCCCTGGTGGTACCGCTGATCGAAGGACGGGAGCACCACTGGCCGTGGTGGTGCATCGCCTTGCTTGCCCTGAGTTTGCCGCTGCTGTATGCCTTCTGGCGCTATGAAACAAGACGGGAGCTTGCCGGCCAGACGCCCTTGGTCCTGCCCTCGCTGCTGCGCAGCCCCGGACTGCGGCGCAGCCTGGCGGCGACATTCCTGTTCTATGCACTGGCGGCGTTCTTCCTTGTGTTCGCGGTGTACGAACAGGCGGGCCTGGGGCACGACGCCCTGAGCGCTGGCCTGGCGGTCCTGCCGCTAGGCATCGGCTTCTTCCTGGGGCCGCTATGCGGGCCGCCTGTCGCGCGGTATCTGGGCACACGAACCGCCGCGTTCGGCATGATCCTGGAAGCGTCCGGTCTGGCCGCCGCAGCGGTGCTGGCCGTGTCGGGCGCTTCCGCGTGGCTGCCGCCGCCGCTGTTCCTGATTGGGTTGGGACAAGGCATCGCGCTGCCCGCGCTGGTGCGATTGAACGTGGACCAGGTCGACGCGCGCTGGGCGGGGCTGGCCTCCGGGCTGGTCAACGCCACGTTGCAGATCAGCGCCGCGGTATCCGTCGCCTTGATAGGCGGGCTATTCATCGCCATCGCGCCCGACGGCGCAGCCGCGCGGGATGTGTGGCTGGCATTCGCCGTGGCCTCATCGGCTATCGGCGCGGCACTGGCGCTGGCGGCCGGACTGAGCTGGAGCCCTATTGAAAAGTGAAAGCGCCGAATCGGTCGGCGCGACTTGCCATCGCGGAAGCGTCCGCCTCGGTAACGTCTTCGGGTATTGATATAAGATACCGAACCTTCGATATCCAATACCGACGCTGTCGGTACCCACGCATGACCGAGCGGACCAACACCCTCTTTGTCCAGTCGCTGGCCAAGGGCCTGAGCCTGATGGAGGCGTTCGCGGACCGCCCCGGGCCGCTGACGCTGAACGAGCTGGCCGCCATCTGCGAGATGGATCGCAGCGCGGTCCAGCGGATGGCCCATACCCTGGTGTCGCTGGGCTACCTGGAACGCGGTGCCAACGGCAAGGCATACCTGCCCGGCAAGAAGATCCTGGAGCGCACCTTCGACTATATGCGCAGCGTGCCGCTGCTGGAGCGCGCCACCCCGCTGATCGTGGACCTGCAGCAGGAATCCGGCGAGCGCGTGGAGTTGAGCCTGTTCGACGACCTGACGATCATCTTCGCGCTGCGCCGCCAGACCAAGCGCCAGACCTACACCACGACGCTGATCGGCCGGCGGCTGGCGACGATCCATACCGCCAGCGGACGCGCGGTGATGGCGCAGATGACCGACGAGCAGGTGGACGACATCATCGCCCGCTCGCACTCGAAGCCGCTGACCCAGAAGACCGTTACCGACCCGGACCGCATCCGCGCGCTGGTGCGGCAGTGCCGCGAGGACGGCTATGCGGTGGCGGCCGAGGAAAGCATGCTGGGCGAGATCAATCTCGCGGCCGCGATCGTCGACCACGAGAACCGCCCCATCGCGGCGATCGACATCTCGGGATCGCTGGCCGACTGGACCATCGACGAATTCGCCCGGCGCTTCGCCCCGCTGCTGATGAGCGGCACCAAGGCGCTCAGCGGCAAGCCCGGCCTGTCCTGACTCGTCGCCCGCCGCGCAGCGCTACAGCAGCCGTATCGCCGCGTTCCACACGCGCTGGCAGTACGCGGCGGCCGTGGGCCGCTCGTACTGGCGCGCGGTGCGCTCGCGCACTTCCGGCGACGGAAACACCAGCTCCGCGCCGCCCGACATGGCGCGCGTCTGCGCCTGGCACGCGCGCTCGAGATAGTAGATGTTGACGAACGCCTCCTGGATGGTGGTGCCCGCCGCCAGCAGGCCGTGGTTGCGCAGGATCATCGCCTTGTGCGGGCCCAGGTCCGCCACGAGCCTTTCCCGTTCGGCCAGTTCGAGCGCGATGCCTTCATAGTCGTGGTATCCGAGCCGGTCGTGGAAGCGCAGCGCGTGCTGCGAGATCGGCAGCAGGCCCTGGCGCTGCGCCGATACCGCGATGCCGTCCGCCGTATGGGTGTGAATGACGCAGGCCAGATCGTGGCGGGCCATGTGCACGGCCGAATGGATCGTGAAGCCCGCCGCGTTGACGCGCAGCGCGTCCTCGTCGCCCTCGTCGACCGGCCGGCCGTCGGTGTCGATCTTCACGAGCGTGTCCGGCCGCATCTCATGGAACAGCACCCCATAGCGGTTGATCAGGAAATGATCGTCGCGCCCCGGCACGCGCGCGCTGATATGCGTGTCGATTATGTCCGTCATGCGGAAATGCGCGATCAGCCGGTACAGCAGCGCGAGATCGCGGCGCACCGTCGCCTCCGTCTGCGGCTCCGGGTTGGGATCGGCGGTGGCCGGGGCCTGCGTGGCGGCCGCCAGCAGCGTATCGGGATTCATGTCGTGCTCCTATCCGGTTCGTGTTCGGCTTCCTGGGCGGCGGCCCGCACGTCGGCCTGCGCGCGGATCAGCGCGGCCACGGCAAGCCCTTGCGGATCGCCGCCCCGCTCCAGCGCGGCGATCACGCCCACGCGGTCGGCCACCGACTTGTCCTGGTTCAGCTTCATCTTCCCTTCGAGCGAGGCGATGGGAATGCGCACGCCGGCAATGGCGCCCATGCGGGCGCGCGTGATGTCCGCCGGCATGCCGGGCAGCGTCCAGGCCCCGCCCAGCGGCGTATCGAACTGCCCGACCGTGCGTTCCAGCAGCGCCAGCACCTCGCCGGCATCGTCGAAGACCGACGGCATGCCGCGCGCGTGGACGGCCGTGTAGTTCCACGTCGGAAATGTACGCTGGTTCTCGTACCAGCTCGGCGAGATGAAGGCATGCGGACCCTGGAACACGACGAGCGCCTCGCTCCCCGCGCGCAGGTCTTCGAGCTGCGGATTGGCGCGCGCGAGATGGGTGCAGAGCGTTGGCTCGCCCGACGTATCGAGCAGGAACGGCAGATGGGTGACGTTGCAGCGTGCGCCGCGGCACGTCACCAGCGAGGCGAAGCTGTGCGCGCGCATGAAGGCGTGCAGCGCGGCGGGATCGGTTTCCGCGTAGGCGGGCGGCGTGTACATGGCCTGCCCCTTACCCGGCCTTGCGCTGGAGCCAGCGCGCGGTGTCGTCGAACGCCTCGCCGGCCACGTCGGCGATGGACACCGCCTCCAGAAAGCTGTGCACGGTGCCCGGATAGACCTTGGCCTCGACGTCGGCGCCGACCGCGCGCAGCCGGCGTTCCAGCTCGAGGTTGTCGTCGTACAGCGGATCGCACTCGGTGATCACCAGGAACATGGGGGGCAGCCCTTCCAGCGTGTCGCCCAGGATGTTGTAGCGCCTGTCGTAGAAGTCCTGCCCGCGCCCGATATGCAGGCCGCGGAACCAGATCATCATGTGCAGCGACAGGCCGTAGTCGCCGGCGCCATAGCGCACCACCGAGTTGCGGAACAGGTTGTTGCTGTACGCGCCGTAGTTGAGCACGGCGCCGCGCAGCAGGTCCGGCTCGCCTTCGTCTCGCAGCGTCATGCAGGTGCCGATCGACAGATTGCCGCCGGCGGAGTCGCCGCCGACGAACAGTTGCCGCGGGTCGATGCCGAGCTCCGCGGCCTGCGCATGCACCCAGCGCACCACGTCGACGCACTCCTGCAGCGGCTGCGGAAACTTGGCCTCCGGGGCACGCGTGTAGTCGATACCGATCACGACGATGCCGGCGCGTTCGGCGTATTCGCGCATCACGCGGTCATGCGTGTCGATGCTGAACAGCACGAAGCCGCCACCGTGGATGTAGACGAAGGCGCCCGGCATCACGCGCTTTGCTGGCGTATGGATGCGCACGCGCACCGGGCCGTGGCGCGTGGGCACGTAGCGTTCGTCTGTGCTTGCCATCGCGGGACCGCCCTGCGCCCACGGGGCGCGCACCGCTTCGGCGATGCGCCGGCCCTCGGCGATCGACACGGTGTCGCGGCGGGGATATTTGGCGGCGTCCGCCGCCATGCGGCTGAGGAATTCGCGGATCTGGGGATCCACCGGGGCCGGGGCGCCGGTGGGCAAGGTGAAGGCCGGATCTTCGGGATGCATGCAGGCTCCAGGGAGATTTGGCGCCGGCTCAATAGCCGCGCGCGAGATCGACGGTGTTGCGCAGTGGCAGGCCATCGCGCAGGCGTTGGATGTTGCCGGCCACCTGGCGCACGACTTCCGCCGAGGCGGCCATCGAGGCCATGTGGGGGGTGACGACCACGCCCGGGCAGGTCCACAGCGGATCGTCCGCCGGCAGCGGCTCGGTCGGGAACACGTCGAGCACGGCGCCGCGCAGGCGCCCGCCCGAGAGCGCGGCGATCAGGTCCGCGGAAACGAGATGTTCGCCCCGGCCGCAGTGCACCAGCGCCGCGCCCTCCGGCAGCCCGGCCAGCGTGCGGGCGCCGAGAATGCCGCGCGTGGCGTCGGTCAGCGGCAGCAGGCAGACCAGCACGTCGGTGCGGGCGAGAAACGGCGCGAGTCCGCCCTCCCCGTGCCACGTCCGGATGCCGTCGATCTGCCGCGCCGAGCGCGACCAGCCGCCCACGTCGTAGCCGTCGTCGCGCAGCGCGCGCGCGACGACGCCGCCGAGTTCGCCCAGCCCCATCACGCCGACACGGCAGGCGGAAGCGGCGGCGAGCGGCAGCCGCTGCCACGCGCGTTCGCGCTGCTGCGCGGCCATGCGGTCGAAATGCCGGTGGAAATACAGCACCGACCAGCGCACGTACTCGATCATGCCCCGCGCCAGGCCGGGATCGACGACGCGGCAGACCGGCACGCCGGGATCGCGCCGGCCCTCCAGCAGATTGTCCACGCCGGCCGCGATGCTGTGGATCAGGCGCAGCCGCGGCATGCGCGCATAGACGTCGGGCGGCGGGTTCCAGCAGACGGCGATTTCGGCTTCCAGGCAGCGGGGCTCTGGCCAGACCGATATCTCGGCGTGCGGCATCGCCTCGGCCATCAGCGGCCGGAAGTACGCGAGCGATGCGCTGCGGCTCAGGAAGGCGATATGCGGTGCACCTGGGGATTGGCGGCTCATGCGAAACGGGCCTCCGCGATCGCGCCCGCCGGCGTGGCAGTGTGGCCGGCATCGCCGGCACCGGCGCCCTCGCCCACCGCCTGCCCCGGGATGGCCGCGATCAGCTCGCGCGTGTAGTCGCTCGCCGGGCGCAGAAACACCTCGCGCGCGCTGTTGGTCTCGACGATCCGGCCGCGCTGCATCACGACGATGCGGTGGCACAGCCGCGCCGCCACGCGCAGGTCGTGCGTGATGAAGACGATGGACAAGCCCAGCCGCTCGCGGATCGACTCGAGCAGGTCCAGGATCTGCGCCTGCACCGAGACGTCGAGCGCCGACACGGCCTCGTCGGCGATCAGGATCTCGGGGTCCATCATCAGCGCGCGGGCGATCGACAGTCGCTGGCGCTGCCCGCCCGAGAACTCGTGCGGATAGCGCTCCAGCGCGGCGGGGTCCATGCTGACCAGCGCCATCATCTCGCGCATGCGCGCCTGGACCTGCGGCAGGCTGGCGCCGAAGTTCATCGGGCCTTCGGCCAGCGTGCGGCCGATGGTCAGGCGCGGGTTGAACGAGCGGAACGGGTCCTGGAACACCATCTGCACCCGCTTGCGCCAGGCACGCGACGCCGCACGGTCCATCGACGACAGCGATTGGCCCGCGAGTTCGATTTCGCCCGAGGTGGGCGTGGCAAAGCGCGCGAGGCAACGGCCCAGCGTGGTCTTGCCGGAGCCGGATTCGCCCACGATGCCCAGCGTCTCCCCGCGCGCCACGGACAGCGACACGTTGTCGAGCGCCACCACGCAGCGCCGGCGGGAGCGGAACATCGAACCGGTCTCGAAGCGCATCGTGAGGTCGCGCACCGCCAGCGCGGGCGCCGGTGCGGGCGGCAGCGGCGGCGCGCGGAAGTCCCCGCGCGGGCGCGCGGCCAGCAGCTTGCGCGTGTACGGATGCTGCGGGTCCTCCAGCACGGCGGCGGCGCTGCCCTGCTCCACGATGCGGCCGGCCTGCATCACCACGACGCGGTCGGCGATCTCGGCGACCACGTCGAAATCGTGCGAGATGAACAGCACGCCGTTGTCATGGCGGCCGGAGAGCTCCTTGAGCAGCCGCAGCACCTGCGCCTGCGAGGTGACGTCGAGCGCGGTGGTCGGCTCGTCGGCAATGATCAGCGCTGGCTCCATCGCCAGCGCCATGGCGATCATCACGCGCTGGCGCTGACCACCGGAGAGCTGGTGCGGATAGGCGTGGCGGATCGTCTCCGGGTGCGGCAGGCGCACGTCCGTCAGCAGCGCGAGCACGCGCCGCTGCGTCTCGGCGCGGTCGATGCCGGCCGCGTGAAAGGCGAAGACCTCGGCGATCTGGTCGCCGATGCGCATCAGCGGGTTCAGCGCCGTCATCGGCTCCTGGAAGATCATCGCCATGCGGTTGCCGCGCAGGGCCTGCAGCTCGGCCAGGCTGGCCCGGGTGATGTCGCGCCCGCCCAGCAGGATCTGACCGCATTCGACGGTGAGCACGCGCGGCGGCAGCAGTCCCATCACGGCGCTGGACGTGACGGACTTGCCGGAGCCCGATTCGCCGACGATGCAGACCGTTTCGCGCGGACGCACGGCCAGCGAGACGTCCTCCACCGCGTGGCGGCGGTCGCCGCCGTCGGGCAGTTTCACGGTGAGGTTGCGGATTTCCAGCACGGGGGCCTGGACGGCGGCGGGATGTGGCACGAGGCGTTCCATGGTCAGCCCTTCCTGGTGCGCGACAGGCGCACATCGAGGCGATCGCGCAGCGCGTCGCCAAACATGTTCACGGACAGGATCAGCAGCGCGAGAAAGATGCCCGGATAGAGCACGATCCACGGCGCGCGCTGGAAGTACGGGCGGCCCTCGGCGATGATGGTGCCCAGGCTGGGAATCTCGGGCGGAAAGCCAAGGCCCAGGAAGCCGAGCACGGCCTCGGTCAGGATCGCCGCCGCGCAGACGAAGGTGGCCTGCACCACCAGCGGATTGATCGTGCTCGGCATGATGTGGCGCCACAGCACCGTCAATGGCGGCGTGCCCGCGCCGACCGACGCCTCGACGTAAGGCTCCTCGCGCACGGACAGCACCACGCTTCGCACCAGCCGCGCGATGCGCGGGATCTCCGGGATCGAGATCGCCAGCACCATCGTGACGAGGTTGGCGCCGCCGAGCGCGACCATCGCCACGGCCAGCAGCAGGCCGGGAATCGCCATGATCCCGTCCATCAGCCGCATGACGGGCGCGTCGAGCCTGCGCACGAAGCCGGCCGCCAGCCCGATCACCAGGCCCGCGGCGACCGACAGCGCGCTGACCAGCGCGGCCAGCGTGATGGACAGGCGCCCGCCGTAGAGCACGCGCGCCAGCAGGTCGCGGCCGAGCGAGTCGGTGCCGAGCCAGTACAGCTCCGACGCGGGCTTGAGGCGGGCGCGCGGCGACAGCGCGGCGGGATCGTGCTGCACGAGGTACGGCGCGCAAACCGAAGCCAGCACGAGCAATAGCAGCAGTGCCAGCGCCAGCAGCATCGCGCGGTCCCTGAACACGGTGCGCGTGGCGCCGCGCGCGGTGCCGAAGGTTGCGGTGAGATTCATGGTGCGACTCCGTAGCCAGGCATCGGCATCAGTAGCGGATGCGCGGATCGAGCACGACGTAGGCCATGTCGATCAGCAGGTTGATGAACACGTAGAGGAACGAGAAGAACAGGATCGTTCCCTGCACCACCGGGTAGTCGCGCGCGAGCACCGAGTCGACGATGAGCCGGCCCACCCCCGAGATGTTGAAGATGGTCTCGGTGACCACCACGCCGCTGATCAGCGTGGTCAGCGCCACGCCCACTACCGTGACGATCGGGATGGCGGCGTTGCGCAACGCATGCCGGAACAGCACCACGCGCTCGGTGGCGCCCTTGGCACGCGCGGTGCGCACGAAATCCTCGCCCAGCACATCGAGCAGGCTGGCGCGCGTGATGCGCGTGATCAGCGCCACGAAGATGGTGGCCAACGTGACGGTGGGCAGCACGAGATGCGCGATCCAGTCGCCCACGCCCTCGTCGGGCGGCACGTAGCCCTGCACCGGCAGCCAGTTCAGCTCGACCGAGAACACGAGGATCAGCAGGTAGCCCACCACGAAGGCCGGCACCGAGAAGGCCAGCACGGCGCCGGCCATGATCCCCCGGTCCACCGCGCGGCGGTGGCGCCAGGCCGCGAGCACGCCCAGCGGAATCGCCAGTCCCACGGTCAGCAGGATGGCGCCGCCGGCCAGCGAGAACGTGGGACCGAGCCGCGCGGCGATCAGCGTCGTGACGGGCTGCCCGGACAGCACCGAATGCCCGAGGTCGCCCTGCGCCAGCGCGAATATCCAGCGCACGTACTGCGTGGCGACCGACTGGTCCAGTCCCATCTCGGTGCGGATTGCCGCGATGGCCTCCTCGCTCGCCATGTCGCCGGCGATCACCTGCGCGGGGTCGCCTGGCGCGAGCCGCAGCAGCAGGAACACCACGGTGGCCACGATCAGCATGACCGGGATCGCGGCCACCAGCCGCTTGATGACGATTTCCAGCATGGCCGTCTCCCGCCGTTACTTCGCGGACCAGAACAGCGGCAGCGGCGCGTCCACCATGCCGGCCATCCGCTTGCTGTAGCCCTTGTACTTGGAATAGCCGCCCAGCGGCACGAAGAAGACCTGGTCGTAGCTCAGCTTCTGGATCGACGTGGCGAGCTGCTTGCGCTTGCCGGCATCGCTCTCCTGCGCGAACTCGTCGCGCAGCTTCTCCATGTCGTCGTTGCGCGACCAGCCCACGTAGCCGGCCTCGCCGCGCCCGTCCAGGTTGGGATTGATGACCGGGCTCATCAGGTCCAGGCTGCTGAAGCTGGAGTGGAAGATGCCCCAGCCGCCCTGCGCCGCCGGCTCCTTCTTGGTACGGCGTGCCAGCAGCGTGGCCCAGTCCATCGACTGGATCTCCACGTTCATGCCGATCTCCTTGAGCGCCTGCGCCGTGACCGAGGCGAAGCTCGACAGGATCGGCAGGTCGGTCGGATGCAGCACCACCACCTTGCTGCCGTCGTAGCCGCTTTCCTTGAGCAGCGCCTTGGCGCGCGCGAGGTCGGGCTTCTTCGTCTGCGTGGCGCCCTCTTCGGAGGCATAGGGCGAGACACAGGTCAGCACCGCGCCGCAGATCTGGTAGACCTTGGGGTCGCCGATCTGGGCGTCGAGGTAGTCGGTCTCGTACAGCGCGGCCAGCGCGGCGCGGCGCACCTTGACGTTGTTGAACGGCGGCTGGTGCCAGTTCATCCGCAGCGTGAAGGCATTGCTGTTCTTGCCGTAGGGCTTCAGCGCCACGGTTTTCACGCCGTCGAGCTGCGGCATCAGGTCCGGCGGCACGTCCTCGACGAAGTCGACTTCGCCACTGCGCAGCGCGTTGACGGCCGTCTGCGCGTCGGAGATGTTGACCAGCTCGATGCGGTCCACCAGCGCGACCTTGCCGCCGGCGAATCCCGACGCCGGCTCCTTGCGCGGCGCGTATTCCGCGTATTTCACGTAGGTGGCCTTGACCCCGGGCCTGAAGTCCGCGGCGACGAACTTGTACGGCCCCGAGCCCACCACCTCGGTGATCGCCTGCGAAGCCGGCGTGGCCGCGATCCGTTTCGGCATGATGAACGGCACCGGCGAGCCCGGCTTGGCCAGCGCCTCGAGCATCAGCCCAAACGGCCGCTTCAGCTGGATCTGCACGGTGGCGGCGTCGGGTGCGCTCATCTTGTCGAGGGAGGCCATCAGCCGCTGCCCCATCGGATCGCGCTCGCCCCAGCGCCTGAGCGAGGCGATGACGTCGTCGGCCGTGACCGGCGTGCCGTCATGGAAACGCAGGCCGCTGCGCAGCGTCAGCGTATAGGCCAGCTGGTCCGGCGACACCTTCCAGCTTTCCACCATCTGCGGCTGGGGCTTGCCCCCCGCGTCCATCGCGAACAGCGTGTCGTAGACGAGATAGCCGTGGTTGCGCGTGATATAGGCGTTGGTCAGCACCGGGTCCAGCACGCGCAGCGGCGCATGCAGAACGATGCGGGCCGTGTTCGGCTGCTGCGCGTGGGCGGCCGGCGCCGTGACGATGGCCGAGGCGGCGACGCATGCGGCCGCGGCGGTGCGCGCGAGCGCGCGAACGGCGGCGAAGGACGCGAGGCTCTGGAGGGCGGGGATGGTCGTGTTCATGCCGGAATTCCTTGAGACAGCGTTGAGGGCAATCGGGGAAAGCGATGACGACATCAAAGCAAGGGCCGCGCCTCGCGCGCCGGCAGCGCCGGCAGCGCCGGCTTGCGGTGCGCCCACGGCGCCAGCGACTCGAGCTGGGCCGAGAGCGCCAGCACCGTGTCCTCGCGGCCGAAATGGCCGATCAGCTGCGTGGCCACCGGCAGGCCGGCGTCGGTCCACGCGAGGGGCAGGCTGGCGGCGGGCAGCCCGGCCGCGTTGATCACGGCCAGAAAGGTCGCGTAGCGCGACACGCGCTCGCGGAACTGGCGGAACGGCAGGCCCACGTCCAGCGCGAGATAGCCGAGCTCGGCGGGCAACTGCGTCAGCGTGGGAGTGAGCAGGATGTCGTAGTCGCGCATCGCGGCGGCGAACGCGCGGCCGATCGCGTGCAGGCGCTGGATCGAATCGACATAGCTGGCGGCGTCCAGGCTCTTGCCGACCGTATACGCGTCGGCCAGCACCGGTTCGATGTCGTCGTCGCGCAGCAGGCGGTTCTCGGCGCGCAGGCGCGTGTCGACGGCCAGCGCGACGTTGGTCGCAAGTATGTTCCCGTGCGCGACGACGAAACCGGCATAGTCCAGCTCCGGCAGGCGCGCGTCGGATAGCACGTGGCCCAGCGATGCCAGCAGTTCGGCGGCGTGCGTTACCGCGGCATCGCACTCGGGCGCGATGCCGATGCCGTTCCAGCCCTCGCGCAGGATGCCGATGCGCAGCGGCCCGAGGTCGCCGGCGCGATTCACCACGTCCAGATAGGGCGCCGACTGCGGCGGCGCGGCGTAGGGCGCGCCGGCCTCGTAGCCGCTGATGGCGTCCATTGCCGCGGCGGTATCGCGCACGGTCACGCTGAGCACGCCGTCGGATGCCATGCCGCCCCACCCTTCCCCGCGCGCCGGCCCCATCGGCACGCGGCCGCGCGACGGCTTCAGGCCATAGATGCCGCAGCAGGCGGCCGGAATGCGGATGGAGCCGCCGCCGTCGCTGCCGTGCGCCACGGGGACGATGCGCGCGGCCACGGCTGCCGCCGCCCCGCCGCTGGAGCCGCCGACAGAGCGGCCGAGATCCCAGGGATTGCGCGTCGGGCCGCCGTTGCGCAGCGCCTCCGTCGACGGGCCCATGCAGAGCTCGGAAACGGTCGAGCGGGCGAACGGGATCAGCCCCGCGCCTTCGAAGCGGCCGGCCACCGTGGCGTCGAAAGGGTACGTCGTGTCATCGAACAGCCGCGAGCCGATGCTCGACGGGAAGCGCCGGTGGGCGAATCCCGAGTCCTTCAGCAGGAACGGAATACCCCGGAAGGAGCCGCGCGGCTGCCAGTCGGCGGCCAGGGCCAGCGATTCCTCGTGGCGCGGATAGGTGATCGCGTTCAGCGGCGGATTCCACGCTTCGGCCTGCGCAATCGCGCAGGTCATCAGCTCGCTGGAGGTGGTTTCGCCGTGCGCCAGCAACGCGGCCATGGCGAGGCCGTCGAGGCCGGAGTAGTCGTCGAGGTTCATGCGTGCCCAGTGGTTGAGGTGCTGCCGTTCCGTGATCGAGGTATTGCAATGCAATCATCCCGTATTGGTTAGCAATCATCTTGCACACACTGTGCCAGCAGAAACATTGGGGTTTGCCCTCGTAACGAAGCGGGCAACGGCGTGGCGGGAGCCTTTTGGTGCGCGAATGCGCGAATGTGGGACACCGCGCCGCGCGCCTTGCACGATCGCGAGGCATGGGCGTCGGCGGCCGGCCTGCGTGGCGGTGACTACGACACGGGGAGGGCTGGGAGTGAGCCGTTCAGCGTCCGCGTCCCGGCTCCCGCCGTTCGCGGAACGTGATGGACCAGCGCAGTTCGCGGGTCGGCTCGACGCTGTGCTGCCACTGCCAGCGCGCGTCGCCTTCCATCCGGTAGATCGATCTGGGTTGCGCGTCGAGCGCCACGACCTGGCGCCGCATCGACGGGCTGTAGGGATAGGGCCGGAAGCGCAGCCGCGCGGCCCCGCCCAGCGAAACGCCGACGATGCGCTCGAAGTCCGGCACGTCGCGGTGCCAGCCCAGCGGCGTGCCGGGCGCGTACTCGGCCACCAGCGCGTGGACCAGCCGCCCCGCCTCGATACCGGCCCATTGCGCCACGCGCTCGCGTAGCGGAAACAGCCGCGCATCCAGCGGCTGCGCAGGCAGCAGTTCGTTGGTGTCGAAGTCGTAGCTGCCGCCGAAGCTCACCACGCGGCGCAGCGCGAGATAGCCCTTGTACCGCGCGGCCTGCAGCGGCAGCGAGCGAACGATGTCGATCAGAGCCGCTTCCTCGTCGGGCGAGAGGAATTCCGGCTGATAGATCAGGCCCGCGATCGAGGCTTCGACCGGGCCGTCGCCGAACAGGCTGGATTGGTCCATCGCGTTCTTCGCCGTGGCGTCTCCGGTGGCGTTCCGTGTGTCTGGCGGCCTTTCTATTTCCCGCCGATGCCGCGGAAGCAGACCGCCAGCATGTGTTCGACGATCGCGTCGTCGTCGAGCTTGGCGTAGATGCGCAGGTACTCGACCGCCGGATCGCACGTACGCGAGTAGTAGCTGAAGAGAATCACTTCGTCGGGAAGGCTCGCGTCGAGCTCGCCGGCCTTCTTCGCCTGCGCCACCAGCCCCTCCAGGATGCGGTTCAGCTTGAGCACGCGCGTGACATAGCGCAGGTTGCGCATCAGCATGTCTCGCACGTGCGCGCTGGTCGAGGGCAGGAACGGCAGCCCGCCGCCGAGCCGTACCCGCAGCGCCCATTCCAGCAAGGAGCGCAGCCGCTCCAGCGCGCCCATGCCCTCCGGCAGCGCCTCCACATAGGACAGCGCCCCGTCGATCAGCCGGATCATCGCGGCACCCACCAGGTCGTCCTTGGACTTGAAGTGCTTGTACAGGCTGGGCTTGGAAATGCCCACCTCGCCGGCCACGTCGTCCATCGTCATCAGGTCGAAGCCCTTGGTCGCCAGCGTACGCGTGGCGGCGTCGAGGATCGCGTCCTCGCGGAGCTGGAAGGCCTGGTCCTTGAAGCTCAGCCTGCCGAAAATACTCATTAGTAAATCTCGCTACTATGTAGTAGGATTCTTTTCGAATCGGTATCTTCATCTTAGCACCGACACCGGACAACGAACCTGACCACCGGTAAAACAACAGAGGAAGCGCGTCGTGGGAGCATTGTCAGTCACAAACGCAGGCTTGCGGATCGCCGTCGTCGGCGCCGGCATCTCGGGCCTGGCCAGCGCATGGCTGCTTTGCCGACGGCATCGCGTCACGCTCTTCGAGGCCGGCGACTACCTCGGTGGCCACACCAACACCGTGGACGTGACGCTGGACGGCCATACGGCGCCGGTGGACACCGGCTTCCTGGTCTTCAACGATCGCACCTACCCCAACCTCGTCGCCATGTTCCGCGAGCTCGGCGTGGTTTCGCATCCGACAGACATGTCGTTCTCGGTCTCGATGGACCAGGGCCGCATGGAGTGGGCGGGCACCAGCCTGAACACGGTATTCGCGCAGCGGCGCAATGCGTTCTCGCCCAGCTTCCTCGGCATGCTGCGCGACATCGTGCGTTTCAACGGCGCAGCCCGCCACAACCTTGCGCGGGCGGAGGCGTCCCGCTGTTCGCTGGGCGAGTTGCTGACAGCCGGCAACTACGGTCAGCCGTTTCGCCAGCACTATCTGCTGCCGATGGCGGCGGCGATCTGGTCTTGCGCGACCAGCGACGTGCTGCGCTTTCCCGCCGCCACCTTCCTGCGCTTCTGCCTGAACCACGCCCTGCTGCAGATCCGCAACCGCCCGCAGTGGCGCACCGTGGCGGGCGGCGGGCGCGAATACGTGCGCCGTATCGCGGCCCGGCTGGACGACGTGCGCACCCGCACGCCGGTGCGCGCCGTGCGGCGGGATGCGCAGGGCGTCACGGTGACGACGGACGAGGGCCAGTCCCGCTACGACGCCATCGTGCTCGCCACCCATGCGCCCGACACCCTGCGCATGCTCGCGGACGCCAGCGACGCGGAACGCGATGTCCTTGGCGCCGTGCGCTATGGGCCCAACGTGGCAATCCTGCATACCGACCGCACGCTGCTGCCCCGCCGCTCTCGCGTCTGGTCCGCGTGGAACTACCTGGGCGGCGAGCGTGCGGACACGTCGCGCGCGGTGTGCGTCAGCTACCTGGTCAACCAGCTCCAGCCGCTGCCGTTCCACACCCCGGTCGTGGTCACGCTGAACGCCTTCCGGCCGCCCGCGCCCGGCACCGAACTGCGCCGCTTCACCTACGACCATCCGCTGTTCGACCTGCGCGCCCTCGCCGCGCAGGAGGCGCTGCCCCGGCTGCAGGGCCAGCGCCGCACCTGGTACGCGGGCGCGTGGACCGGTTATGGCTTCCACGAGGACGGCCTGAAGTCCGCGCTGCGCGTGGCGAACGATTTCGGAGACCTGCCAGCATGGGCCGCGCTGTGATCCCCGACGCCTGGCTGCTGCGATGCCGGGTGATGCACGAACGGGTGCGCCCCACGCGCAACCGCTTCGTCTATCCGGTGTTCTGCGTGCGGGTGGACCTGGACAACCTGGCGCGGCTGGACCGCTGGTGGTTCGGCATCGACCGCGCCGGCGTGCTGAGCCTGCGGCGGCGAGACTACGGCCCGCGCGACGGCGGCGACCTGGCCGCGTGGATGCGCGCCGAGCTGCGCGCGGCCGGGCTCCCCGACGATGGCCCGATCTGGCTCCAGACTTTTCCGCGGGTGTTCGGCTACGCGTTCAATCCCGTCAGCTTCTGGTACTGCCACGATCGCGATGGACGGCTGCGCGCGTTGCTGGCCGAGGTCACCAATACCTTCGGCGGCCGCCATGCCTATCTGCTGTCGGCGCCGGACCGCGGCGCCATCGATGCGGACACGGTGCTGGCCACGCGCAAGCGCCTGCATGTCTCGCCGTTCAACGACGTGCAGGGACATTACGCATTCCGCGTGCGCGAGAGCGCGGAGACGGCCTTCGTCGGTATCGACTATTTCGACGACAGCGGTGTGCTGCTGCACACGGCGATCGGCGGCCGCAAGGCGCCACTCAGCGGGACCGCGGCGGCGGCTGCGCTGTTGCGCCAGCCCTGGGTAACGCTGTCCGTCACGCTGCGCATCCACTGGCAGGCCCTGCGGCTGTGGCTGCAGGGCCTGCCGTTCCACGGCAGGCGCCCTCCGTCGGGCATGCCTGCCGCATCCACCCACGCCCCTACCGCTGTCTCGCCCCTGGACGACCTTCGCTCATGATCCCATCGCCCCTGGTCCCCCGCGCCCTGTCCCGTGCCGCCTCCGCCGAAATGCCGCTGGCGGGGCGGATCTTCCTCGCCGCGCTGGCGCGCATCTGCGTCGGCCATCTGGTGCTGACGCTACCCGACGGCACCGAGGCAATTTTCGGCGATCCTCACGCGACGCCCGGCGCCAGGCTCGCGCTGCGGGACTGGCGGGCCTGCACGCGCATCCTGCGCGCCGGCGATATCGGGCTGGCGGAAGCATGGCGGGACCACTGGATCGACAGCCCCGACATGACGGCACTGCTGCGGCTGGCCGTGCGCAACGAGCACGCCTTTCCGCGCATGGTCACCGGTACGTGGATCGCCCAGCGCTGGTACGGGCTGCGGCATCTGCTGCGCAAGAACACGCCCGCCGGCAGCCGCCGCAATATCCACGCGCACTACGATCTGGGCAACGCGTTCTACGGGCTGTGGCTGGACGCCACGTGGAGCTATTCCGCCGCGCTGTTCGACGGCGAGGCCGGAGGGTCGCTAGAGGCGGCGCAGGAGGCCAAGTACGCCCGCATCGTCGACACGCTGCAGCTGCGCCCCGGCATGAAGGTGCTCGAAATCGGCTGCGGCTGGGGCGGCTTCGCGCTGCACGCCGCCCGGCGCGGCATCGAGGTGCGTGGCGTCACGATCTCGGAGGCGCAGCTCGCGCGCGCCCGCGAACTGGTCGCCGAAGCCGGCATGCAGCGGCGGGTCACGCTCGAATTGCGCGACTACCGCCATCTGGAGGGCAGCTACGACGCGATCGTTTCCATCGAGATGTTCGAGGCCGTCGGGCAGGCGTACTGGAACAAGTATTTCGAGACGCTGCGCCAGCGGCTGCGCCCCGGTGGCCGCGCGTTGGTGCAGACGATCACCATCGCCGACGATCGCTTCGCCGCCTACCGCGCCGGCAGCGACTTTATCCGCGAGTTCATTTTTCCGGGCGGCATGCTGCCCAGCCCCGATCGCTTCGTGCGCGCGGCGCGCGAAGGCGGCTTCGATGCCCGGCCGGTGCTGGCCTTCGGCCGCGACTACGCGGAGACGCTGCGCCGGTGGCGCAGCGCCTTCACCGCACAACGCGACGCCGTGCTGGCGCTGGGATTCGACGAGGCGTTCGTGCGCCTGTGGCACCTGTACCTGTGCTACTGCGAGGCCGGCTTCGACGAGGGCCGTACCGACGTGATGCAGTTCCTTCTTTCGCGCGAGCCGTGACATGCCACACCGCACCCTTCAGCTATCGGCCGCGTGCGCGCTCGCCTTCGCCTCGCTGGCCTGCGCCGCCGCGCAGCCATGGCGCGCCGACCTGCCGCAGGCGACGATGACGGGTGCCGGCGAATACCGTCTGTTCGGGGTGCGCATCTACGACGCGTCGTTGTGGTCGGAGCGGCAGCCGGTGACGATGGACTCGCCGTTCGCGCTGCAACTGACCTATGCCCGCGAGATCAGCGCGCGGCAACTGGCGGACACCAGCGTGGACGAGATGCGCCGCATGGGCGCCGCGTCCTCGGACGCGACGCTGGAGGCCTGGCGCGCCGAGCTGCAACGGGTGCTGGTGGACGTGCGGGCGGGAGACCGCCTCAGCGGCGTGTATCTCCCCGGGCAGGGCGCCCGCTTCTACGCCAACGACAGGCCGACCGGCCAGATCGCGGACCCCATCCTGGCGCGCGCGTTCTTCGCCATCTGGCTGGACCCGGGCACCCGCGCACCGGGGCTGCGGGCACGTTTGCTGGGGCAGGCGCGATGACCGCCATCCGCGCGTCCCGCCTGGCTGCCTACGGCTTGCTCGGCATGCCGCTGGCGATGGCCGCGCTGCCGGTCTACGTACAGGCGCCCGCGTACTACACGACGCGGCTGGGCATGGCGCTGTCGGTCGCGGGCATCGTCATGTTCGCGGCGAGGCTGGTGGATACCCTGCAGGACCCGTTGCTGGGCTGGTGGGTCGACCGGCTGTCGTCGTGCCGGCGCCTGCATCGGCTGCTGTGGTCCGGCGCCGCGCTGCTGGCGGCCGCGTTCGCCGGGCTGTGGCTGCCGCCGGTATCGGGCGGCCCATGGCTCGCGGCGTGGCTGGCGGTCATGCTGATCGCCGTCTACACGGCCCACAGCCTGCTCAACGTGGCGTATCTGGCCTGGGGCGCGCGCCTGTCCGACGATGAGGCCATCCGTACCCGCGCGGCGGCGTGGCGCGAGGGCGCGGGGCTGGTGGGCGTGCTGCTGGCGAGCGCGCTGCCGGCCTGGCTGCTGTCGTTGCCCGAGCTGCCGCCGCGCGCGGCGATGGGCATCTTCGCCGGCCTCTTCGCGCCGCTGCTGCTTGGCGCGCTGTGGCTGCTGCTGCGCCGCGGCCCGCGCTGGCCCGCGATGGGGCCGCCGCCCGCGGCGGCTGCGCGCCCCGTTGCCATGCCGCCATGGCGGACGCTGCGGGGCAACCACGCCTTCCGCGCCCTGCTGCTGCCCTATTTCCTGAACGGGCTCGCCGTGGCCATCCCCGCCACGCTGGCGATCTTCTTCATCGAGGACCGGCTCGGCGCGCCGCAATGGGTGGCGCCGTGCCTGACGCTGTACTTCCTCGCCGGCGCCGCCGGGCTTGCGCTGTGGGTTCGCCTGTCCTCGCGCATCGGTCCGGTGCCGGCCTGGCGGGTGGCGATGGGCGTCGCGGTGCTGGCGTTCGTCTGGACCATCGCGCTCGGCCCTGGCGACATCGTGCCCTTCCTGGTCGTGTGCGGGCTGTCGGGCCTCGCGCTGGGCGCCGACCTGGCGCTGCCGCCGGTGCTGCTCGCCGCGCGCATTCCCGCAGCGGACGGGCCGGCCGCGTATTTCGGCGTATGGACGCTGCTCGGCAAGCTGTGCCTCGCGCTTTCCGGCCTGGCGCTGCCACTGCTGGCCGCGCTCGGCTACCAGCCGGGAACGCTGGCGACCGGCATGCCGGCCCAGGCGCTCGCGTGGCTGTATGCCGGCGTTCCCTGCGGCCTGAAACTCGCGGCCATGCTGACCCTGCGGAGCCACCCCTACCTCTCACCGGAGCCACTGCGATGAACCCGTTGGCCAGATGGAGCGCCGCCTGCGCGGTCGTACTGTGCACCGCCTGCACGGCGCCGGACGTGGCGCACTACGCGGACCAGCAGCCGCCGCTGGACGTGCCCGCGTTCTTCCGTGGCAAGACCGAAGCGTGGGGCATGTTCCAGAAGCGCGGCGGCGAGATCGTCAAGCGCTTTCACGTGGACCTGCTGGGACGCGAACAGGATGGCGCCTTCGTGCTGGAGGAGGATTTCCGCTTCAGCGACGGCACCACGCAGCGGCGCACGTGGACGCTGACGCGCGCGCCCGGTGGCGGCTGGCGGGGTACGGCGCCCGACGTGGTCGGCGAGGCCACCGGCGAGACAGCGGGCAACGTGCTGCGCTGGCGCTATACGCTGCAGCTGCCGGTGGACGGCAGGACCTACGATGTGCGCTTCGACGACTGGATGGTGCTGATCGACGAGCGCACCATGATCAATCGCGCCAGCGTCACCAAGTTCGGCGTCGAGGTGGGCCAGGTGACGCTGTTCTTCCGCCGGCCCGCGCCATGACCCGCCGGGAATCCGCCACGCGGGGCCTGGCCCTTAACCCCCGCTGGACCGACTGGCACGGAAAGCGCGTCTGGGTCGTCGGCGCCTCCAGCGGCATCGGGGCCGCGCTGGCCCGCGCGCTGCTGGCGCGCGGCGCTCGCGTGGCGGTATCGGGCAGGCGTGTCGCCGCGCTGGCATCGGTGGTGGCCGGCCATCCGCAGGGCCTGCCGCTGCCCATGGACGCCACCTGCCCGCACGAGTGGGTCGATGCCCACCGGACGCTGACCGATACGTGGCAAGGCGTGGACATGGTGATCTTCTGCGCGGCCGAATACCGGCCGCTGCGCCCCTGGGAAGTCAGCGCGCAAGAGGCGCGCCGCACCATCGAGACGAACCTGGGCAGCGTCTACTATGGTCTCGCCGCGGCCCTGCCCGCGATGCTCGACCGCAAGGCCGGCAGCCTGGTCCTGCTGGCCAGCGTGGCCGGCTACATGGGGCTGCCAAACGCGACGGTGTACGGACCGACGAAGGCCGCGCTGATCAACCTCGCGGAACTGCTCTACGCCGAGCTTCACGGCCGCGGGCTGGGCGTCTACCTGGTCAACCCCGGCTTCGTCCGCACGCGCCTGACGGCCCGCAACGACTTCTTCATGCCGGGCCTGCTCAGCACCGAGGCCGCCGCCGAATCCATCCTGACCGGCCTGGCGCGGGGCCGGTTCGAGATCGCCTTCCCCTCTCGCTTCACGAGGCTGGTCGGCCTGGCCAGCATGCTCCCCTACCGGCTGCGGCTCGCCCTGCTGCAGCGTCTGATGAAACCGGGCTGACCGCCATGACCCAGATGCACCAAGATTCCGACGCGCTGCCGTCCCTGCTGCTGTGGTACGCCACGCTGACGCCCGAATCGCTGGCCGACCTGCATCGCTACTACGCGCCCGACGCCCGCTTCTGCGATCCCTTCAACGATGTGCGGGGCCACGCTTGCATCCGCGCGGTCTTCGAGCACATGTTCGAGACGGTCAAGCAGCCGGGCTTCATCTTCGGCTCGCAGGTCCAGGGCGGCAACGAGGGATTCGCCACCTGGGTCTTCATGGGCGCGGTGCGCGGCCGCACCTTCTCCGTTCCAGGCAGCTCGCATCTGCGCTTCGGCGACGACGGCCGCGTGACCCATCACCAGGATTTCTGGGACGCGGCCGCGCTGTGGCGAAAGCTGCCGCTGATCGGCGGCCCGGTGGGCTGGCTGCAACGGCGCTTCGCCGCGCCGGCGCCGCGATGATGGCGGCGCGGCTGGGGCGGGCGCTCGCGCTGTTGCCGCTGCTTGCGGTGGGCGCCTGTTCCACAACCGACATGCTGAACGCGCTCACGCCCGACGCGGCCTACACGCGGCATGCGGACGTTCCCTATGGCCAGGGCCATCGCGCCCGGCTGGACATCTACGCGCCGCGCGAGCCGGCCTGCGCTGGCAAGGCGCCCGTGGTGGTGTTCTTCTACGGCGGCACCTGGCACAGCGGCGAACGGGCGGACTATGCCTTCGTGGCGGCCGCACTGGCGCGCCGCGGCATCCTCACAGTCATTCCGGACTACCGCTTGTATCCCGAGGTCACCTACCCGGCTTTCCTGCGGGACAGCGCGCTGGCCGTGGCGTGGACGCTGCGCGATATCGCCGGCTACCAGGGCGACCCGTCGCGGGTCTTCGTGATGGGCCACAGCGCCGGCGGCTACAACGCCGCGATGCTCGCGCTGGACCCGCGCTGGCTCGACGAGGCGGGCGCAAGCCGCGCCCAATTGCGCGGCTGGATCGGCCTGGCCGGCCCCTACGACTTCTTTCCCATCGAGAATCCCGCGGCCCGGCCGGTGTTCCACCATCCGCACTACCCGCCCGGCTCGCTGCCCATCGACCACGTCTCCGCGGGTGCGCCGCCGGTCTTCCTGGGCGTCGACAGCGACGACCGGCTGGTCGACCCGCAGCGCAACTCCGCCCGCCTGGGAAACCGCTTGCGCACCGCCGGGGTAGCGGTGCAGTACCGGGAATACGGCAATCTGTCCCACACCCTGCTGATCGGCGCCTTCGCCTCGCCGCTGCGCTGGCTGTCGACGGTCAGCCAGGACGTTGCCGACTTCGTGCTCGCGCGGGCCGGCTGCGCGTCATGAGCGGGCGCACGACGCGCGGGGCCTAACTCGCCTTCCTGCGGGGCTTCGCCGACAAGTTGAGCGACACGGCGGCGCGAATCAGCGCCTTGAGCGCCGGCGCGTCGATGTCGTCGCCCTGATGGAAGTCGATGGCGCGCCTGGTGTTGCCATCCAGGCTGGCGTTGAACAGATGCGCCGGGTCCTCCAGCATGGCGCCCTTGGCAAAGGTCATCTTGACCGCGTGCCTGTAGGTCTCACCCGTGCACACGATGCCGCCGTGCGACCAGACGGGGACGCCCCTCCATTTCCATTCCTCCACGATCTCCGGCTCCGCTTCCCTGACCAGGGCACGGAGCCGGGCCAGCATCTCGCCGCGCCAGTCGCCCAGCTCGGCGATTCTGGCGTCGATCCGTTGGGATGCGGCCTTGCCCGCGTCGCTTTCGTTCTCGTCCATCGCGCAGTCTCCGTTGACTCGCGCGCTCAAGCCGGCGCCGCGAGGCTGGCATTGTGCCGAAGGCAACGGCCTGCAGCCAACCCTCCCGCCGTGGACCCGTCAGGGTCAGGCCGGCGCCGCGGCCGCCTCGTCCGCCGCCGTGCCGACGTTCCGCGCGGGCAGTATCACGCTGGCCACCAGCCCGCTGCGTCCATCGGGGCGATCCGCCAGCACCACGCGGCCGCCCAGGTTCGCGGCGATCGTCTGCACGATGGCCAGGCCCAGGCCGCTGCCCTCCTCGTCCGTGGCCGCGCCGCGGTAGAAGCGCTCGAACACGCGCCTGCGGGCCGCCTCGGGAATGCCCGGGCCGGTGTCGGCCACCTCGATCACGACGTCGGCGCCTTCGCGCCGCGCGCTCAGGTCCACGCACCCGCCCGCTCCCCCGTAGCGGATGGCGTTGTCCGCGAGGTTCTTGATCAGCATGCGCAGGTCGGTCTCGGTCGCGGCGATGCGCACGTCGTCGAGCCGCTCCACGCCCAGGTCCACGCCCCGGTCCACCGCGAGGGGGAGCAGGTCGGCGACCACGTCGGCCACCACGTCGGGCACCGACACGTCGTGCACCGCGCCGGCGGGGGCGCCGATTTCCGCGCGGGCCAGGCCCAGCAGCTGGGTCAGCAGCGTGCCGGTGCGGCGGATGCCGCGCCGCAGTTCCTCCAGCTGTTCCTCCAGATTGTCCCGGGGCGCGTGAACCAGGTTCTCCACCTGCAATTGCAGCGCGGTGATGGGCGAGCGCAGTTCGTGCGCGGCATTGGCGATAAAGGTGCGCTCGGCATCGATCAGCCCCGACAGCCTGACCATCATGCGGTTGACCGACGCCAGGAACGGGCGCAGTTCCTCCGGCGCGGTGCTGGTGTCCACCGGTTCCAGATGATTGAGGTCGGCCTGCGCCACGCGCTCGCCGATCTCGTTCAGGGGCCGCAGCGACACCCGGACGCTGGCGCGGATCGCCCACACCAGCACCGGCAGCAGCACGATCACCGGAATCGCCGCCCAGGTCGCGACCCGCCAGGCGTTGTCCCGCCGCACCGACTTCTGCTGGGCGATCTGCATATAGGCGTCGCCGGCCCGCAGCGCAAACACGTCCCAGACTTCGCCGTCCACCACCACGTCGGAGAACCCAGGTTCCGCCCGGGGAAGCAATACCCATGGCGCGCTGGTATGGCCGGGCAGCACGCCGTCCTCCGGTCCCCAGGTCTGCACCAGCACCGGCGGCGGCGGCGGCGCCCGGCCCGCGGGCTGGACCGGCATGAGGGGCGGCGCGGTGCGGATGGCGGCTGCCGCCTGCCGCAAGTCCTCGTTGAATTCGCTGGCGAGCTGGTGCACCACCATCCAGGCACCGAGCGCGCCGAGAAATCCCACGAGCAGCGCCAGGCCGCCCAACGACAGGCTCAGGCGGCGGTGCAATGAAGCGATGGCAGGCGTTTTGACCATGTCCGACTCCCCTCCCGGTTCACCACCGCAGTGTGGGCGATCGTCGCGGCCATGCCAATTGACGACAGGCACGCCTTTACGGTGTTCGGCACCGCAAGTCCATCCGGCGAGGCCCTGAAATGCAACAGTCCACCCCGCCGTGTGCTTGACAGTCTGCTTCGACAACTGATATTAATAAACGATAATAATTATCATTTGTCACGTCTCGGGGAGGGCTTGCAGCCCGCTTAGGCGCAGGTCATGGACGGAACCACAGGTAGATCATGAGTACGCAGGGTTGTCTTCTCCCCTCGACCATCGAGTCGCTCTACTGCGACCATCATTCATGGCTCAAGGGCTGGCTCCACCGGCGGCTCGGCAGCGCCGACCAGGCGGGGGACCTCGCCCACGACACCTTCGTCCGCCTGCTCAACAGCGATCGCGTGCCCATCGTGCTCGACGAGCCGCGGGCCTTCCTGACCACCGTGGCGCAGCGGCTGGTGTCCAACCACTGGCGCCGCGAAAAGCTCGAGCGCGCCTATCTGGACGCCCTCGCCCAGGTGCCCTTCGAGGTCGAATGGTCGCCCGAGCACCGCGCCATCGTGCTCGAAACGCTGATCGAACTGGACAGCCTGCTCGACGGGCTGCCCGGCGTGGTCAGGCAGGCCTTCCTGCTGTCGCAGCTCGACGGGCGAACCCATGCCCAGGTGGCAGACGCGCTGGGCATTTCCATCCCCACCGTCAAGCGCTATATCGCCAAGGCGCTGCAGCAGTGCTTTTTCGCTGACCTGTCCTTCGTGGGGTAGCCGCGCCATGGCGTCCAGCTGGTACCAATCCACCGCCGAGGCGGCCACCATTCCGGGCCACGTCGCCGAGCGCGCCGTGGAATGGCTGATGGCGCTGCAGGACGCCGCCGTGTCGCCCGAAACCCTGGAGGCGTGGCGGCGCTGGCGCGCCGAGCATCCGGACCACGAACGGGCATGGCAGCGCATCGAGTCGGTCAAGGGCCGGCTCGAACCGCTGTCGTCGCCGCTAACCTCCGACATCGCTCGCGCTGCCCTCGCGCCATCCGGCTCGCCGTACCGGCGCCGGGTCATCAAGACGCTGGCCGTGTCTGCCGTCGCGCTGGGCGCGGCCTGGTCCGCGCGGGACTACTCGCCGTGGCGCGAGCTGTCGGCCGACTATCGCACCGCGGTGGGTGAGCGTCGCTCGCTGGTGCTGGCAGACGGCACGCACCTCTGGCTCAACACCGCCACCGCGGTCGACGACCGCTTCGGCGCGCGCGAACGGCGGCTCGTGCTGGTGGCCGGGGAAATCCTGGTCACCACCGGGCACGACGAACGCGAGCCCGCCCGGCCGTTCCTGGTGGAGACCGCGCACGGCACCGTGCAGGCGCTGGGCACCCGCTATGCGGTGCGCCAGCGCGGCGGCGATACCGAGGTCAGCGTGTTCGAGGGCGCCGTCGAAATCCGCCCCGGCGGCCGCGATGGCCCGCCGCTCGTGCTGCCGGCCGGCCATCGCGCCAGCTATACGTCGGAGACCATCACCGACCGCGCCGAGGCTCACGCGTCGGGCATCAGTTGGGCCGAAGGCTTTATCGTCGCACGCAGCATGCGCCTGGACGACTTCATCGCCGAGCTGAGCCGCTACAGCCGGGACACCCTGTCCTGCGATCCGGCGCTGGCCGGCCTGCGCGTGTCGGGCTCCTTCCCGCTGGACGACATCGGCAAGGTGCTGGACGCGCTCTCCACCACGCTGGACGTGCGCACCGAAACGGTGACGCGGCTGTGGGGAGCCCGGGAAATCCGCATCACTGCCGCGCGCTGAGCCCCCGCATGACTTCCCCTTCAAAAAAATCTGCCGAACGCTGATCCGTTTTCGATTCTCGCGGGTCATGGAGTGTGAGCGTTCCTATTTCATTTCCAATCAAAGGCAGATCATGGGTCACGTCCCGGCGCGCCAGCGCCAGCCAAACACCATTTTTCGACGGAAACTGCTTGCCAGCGCGGCGCGGCATATCGCCATGGGGGCCGTGGCCCTCGCCCCGGTGCTCGTGCCGGCCGCGGCGCATGCGCAGGCCCAGACCGTGCGCGCCTACGACATTCCCGCCGGCACGCTCGAAGACGCGCTGAGCCGGTTCGGCCGCGAGGCCGGCATCATGCTGTCGTTCAAGCCGGAAGTGACCGCCGGCCGCAGCAGCGCCGGCCTGAAGGGCAACTACACGCCCCGCGGCGGACTCGATGCGCTGCTGGGCAACAGCGGCCTGGTGGCCGTCCAGCAGTCCAACGGTACCTATCTGGTCAACGCCGCGCCGGTGCCGGTGGCCGGCGACGTGACGACGCTGCCCGTCGCCACGGTCACCGCCTCGGCCAGCGACGGCCTGCCCGCGCCTTACGCCGGCGGCCAGGTGGCCCGCGGCGGCGGCCTGGGCATCCTGGGTTCGGCGAACGTGATGGACGTGCCGTTCAGCACCACCAACTACACCGCGGCCATGCTGGAGGACACCCAGGCCCGCACGCTGGCCGACGTGGTGATCAACGAAGCGTCGGTGCGCACGCTGACGTCGACCGGGGGCTTCGGCGAGGACTTCCAGATTCGCGGCTTTACCGTGGCGAGCGGGGACGTCGGCCTGAACGGCCTGTACGGCATGGCTTCGTCCAGCCGGATGCCCGCGATCATGATGGAGCGCGTCGAAGTTCTGAAGGGTCCGGGCACGCTGATGTACGGCATCGGCCCCAACGGCAGCATCGGCGGCGCCATCAACGTCGTGACCAAGCGCGCGGGCGACGAGCCGCTGACTCGCCTGACCGGCACCTACGAGAGCAAGTCGGTCCTCGGCATGCAGGCCGACGTCGGCCGCCGCTTCGGCGAGAACAAGGAATGGGGCGTGCGCGTCAACGGCGCGTACAAGAGCGGCGACACCACCATCGACGACGGCAAGGTGCAGCAGGGCGTGGGCGCCCTCGGCCTGGACTATCGCGGCAGCAAGCTGCGCTGGTCGCTCGATGCGTATACGCAGCACGAGGATATCGACAACTTCCGCCCGCAGATCGGCTTCCTGGCCAACGTGCGCTCGCTGCCCGAGCCGCCGTCCGGCCATCGCAATTTCTTCCCCGGCACCGAGCTGAACCTGCACGACACGGCCGTGATGTCGCGACTGGAGTACGACTTCACGCCCAACCTGACGGTCTGGGGCGCCGCCGGCTATCGCGACGGCTCGGCCTACCAGACCTTCCCCGGCGGCCGCGCGGACGCACTGGGCAACTTCACGCTGACCAACTCGTGGTACGACTCGTACAGCGAGACCAAGACCGCCGAAGTCGGCGCACGCGCGCGCTTCTCCACCGGCCCGGTCGGCCACACGCTGACCATGACCGCCACCCGGCTGGAACAGGAGGCGGGCAACGCCTATATCCCGGGGGCCGGATCGGTGCCCTCCAGCATCTACAACCCCGCGCCGCTGCCGCCGATCACCGCGCCGCGCACCGACGCGAAGAAGGCGTCCGACACGGAACTGACCAGCTTCGCGGTCACCGATACGCTGTCGTTCCTCGACGATCGCATCCTGCTCACAGGCGGCCTGCGCCATCAGCGCGTGGCGCTGGAGAACTTCTCGACCACCACGGGCGCGCGCCTGGACAGCTATGACGAGAGCGCGGTCTCGCCGCTGGCTGGCATCGTGATCAAGCCGGTGTCCAATGTGTCGGTGTACGGCAATTTCACCTCGGGCCTGACCCGCGGTGGCGTCGCGCCGGTCGGCACCGCCAACGCAGGCACGGTGTTCGCGCCGTACAAGTCCAAGCAGTACGAGGCAGGCGTCAAGGTGGACTGGAGCCGCATCACCACCGGCATCTCGGTGTTCCAGATCGAGCGCCCGAGCGCGGTGACGGACCCCATCTCCAACATCTACAGCTTCGACGGCGAGCAGCGCAACCGCGGGCTGGAACTGTCGGCCTATGGCGAAGTCATGCGCGGCCTGCGCCTGATGGCCAGCGCGACGTTCTACGACGCCACGCTCACCAATACCGCCGGCGGCGTCAACAACGGCAAGGACGCGAACGGGGTGCCAAGGCACGCCTTCAACCTCGGCGTGGACTGGGACATGCCGTGGGTGCCCGGCCTGAGCCTGTCCGGCCGTGTGCTGAACACATCGTCGATGCCCTTCAACGCCGCCAACACGCTGAGCGTGCCGAGCTACACCCGCTATGATGTCGGCGCCCGTTACCGCACCGAGATCGGCGGCAAGTCGGTGGTGTTCCGAGCGAATGTCCTGAACCTGTTCAACAAGGACTACTGGCTGGTCAGCGGAACCTATGTCACCGTCGCGGCCCCCCGCACGCTGCTGCTGTCGGCGCAAATCGACTTCTGAGGCCCGAACCAATGAACAACATGAAGAACATGAAGAACATGACCAAGTCCACCCCCATCGCCTTCGCCCTGCTCGCCTTCGCGTCCGCCGCGCAGGCGCATCAGATCTGGCTGGAACAGCCGGCCGGCCAGAACGCCACGATCCGCTTCGGCGAGTTCGGCGAGAACCTGCGCGAGGCGTCGCCCGGCACGCTGGACAAGCTCGGCGCGACCACCGCCACGCTGATCTCGGCCAAGGGCGAGAAGGCGGCCGACGGTGTCAAGACCGCCAACGGTTTCACGCTGCCGTTCAAGCCCGCGCAGGGCGAGGCCGTGGTGGCCGAGGCCGGCAAGTACCCCCTCTACAAGGTCAAGAAGGCCGGCGAGGAGCAGATGCACTGGTACTACCCGACCGCCCGCATGGTCACGGACTTCGCGCCGCAGGCCCCCAAGCTCGCGCTGGACCTGGTGCCGGCCGGCAAGCCCGGCGAGTTCCAGCTGTTCTTCCGCGGCAAGCCGCTGCCCAAGACCAAGGTCGCGCTGGTCACGCAGTCGGGCTGGGCCAAGGAAAAGCAGACCGACGCCGAAGGCAAGGTGTCGTTCGACATGCCGTGGAAAGGCCCCTACGTGGCGGAAGCCAGCCACAACGACAGCACCCCGGGCGAGCGCCGGGGCGCCAACGGCGCCGAACGCTACCAGGCCGTGGCCTACGTGACCACGCTGTCGTACGTCAAGGCGGACGGCGTCGAGCCGATCCCGGCGGCGGCGCCCGAGTCGGGCGACATGGCGAAGAAGTAAATGGCGCTGGCCCTGGCGCCGATCGCGAAGGTCGGCGCCCTGCTCTCGCGCATCGTGGCCGCCGTCCTAGGCGGCTATGCGCTGGCCGCGCTGGCAAGCCTGGCGGCGCTCGCGCTGCCGATCAGCCGGCCGCAGGCCGTGCTGACCGGCATGCTGGCCAGCTTTGCGGTCTATGCCGGCGCGGTGGTGTGGGTCTTTGCGGTGCGCAGTGCGCGGCGTGCGTGGGCGGGTCTCGCGATCGCGGCCGCCCCGCTGGTGCTGGCCGCGTGGTACGCCGGGGCGCTCGGGAGGGCCGCATGAAGGCCGCCGCCGATACCGTCGACAAGGCGCGCGGCATCCGCCAGACCATGTCGGACCTGCACACGTGGGCCGGCCTGCTGACAGGCTGGCTGCTGTATGCGATGTTCCTGACCGGCACGGTCAGCTACTTCAAGGACGAGATGTCGCAGTGGATGCGCCCGGAGCTGGCGCATCAGAAGGCGGTGCCCGATCCCGCCGCGGTGGCGCAGCGCGTCACCGCCACGCTGGGCACGCTGGCCGCCGGCAGCCCGCAGTGGAGCATGCAGCTGCCCACCGAGCGCAGCAACGTGGTCAGCGCCTTCTGGCGCGTCCCGGGGCCCAAGCCCGGCGCGCGCGCGTTCAGGGAAGGCACCTTCGATCCGGCCACCGGCCGCGAGGTCACCGCGCGCGAGACGCAGGGCGGCGACTTCTTCTACCGCTTCCATTTCCAGTTCCACTACCTGCCCGCGCTGTGGGGACGCTGGCTGGCCGGCCTGTGCGCCATGTTCATGCTCGTGGCCATCGTCAGCGGCGTCATCACGCACAAGAAGATCTTCACGGACTTCTTTACCTTCCGCTGGGGCAAGGGGCAGCGCTCATGGCTCGACGCGCATAACGCGCTCTCCGTGTTCGGGCTGCCCTTTCACCTGATGATCACCTACACCGGGCTGGTCACGCTGATGGCCATGTACATGCCCTGGGGCGAACAGGCGGCCTTCCGCACGCCGGCCGAGCGCCAGCAGATGACGGCGCAGCTCAATGCCTTCCTGCCGCCGGGCAAGCCCACCGGCGACAAGGTGGCGCTGGCCCCGGTCGACGCGATGGTGCGCCAGGCGCAGGCGCGCTGGGGCCAGGACAATATCGCCCGCGTGACCATCACCCAGCCGGGCGACGCCGCGGCCCGCGTGGTGGTGCTGCGTGGCGAGCTGGCGCGCGTGTCGATGAGCCCGCAATACCTGCTGTTCAGCGGCACCACCGGCGAACTGCTCGAGGTGCGCGATTCGGTCGGCGCCGCCGCCGAGGTGCGCGGCGTCATGTATGCCCTGCACCTGGGCCGCTTCAGCGATCTGCAACTGCGCTGGCTCTACTTCATCGTCAGCCTTGCCGGCACCGCGATGGTCGGCACCGGGCTGGTGATGTGGACCGTCAAGCGGCGCACGAAGCTGCCGGACCCGCAGCGGCCGCACGTGGGCTTTCGTATCGTCGAGCGGCTGAACATCGCCAGCATCGCCGGCCTGTCGGTCGCCATGGCCGCGATGCTGTGGGCCAACCGGCTGCTGCCCGCGGGCCTCGCCGGGCGCGGCAACTGGGAGATCCACCTCTTCTTCATCGTGTGGGCCGCCACCCTGCTGTACGCGCTTTCCCGGCCGGCGAAGCGGGCGTGGATGGAGCTGCTGTGGCTGGGCGCCGGCCTGCTGGCCCTGCTGCCGGTGCTCAACGCCTTCACGACGCAGCGCCCGCTGTGGCGCAGCCTGTCGGAAGGCGACTGGGTCTATGTCGGCTTCGACCTGATGATGTGGGCCTTCGCCGCCCTGCACGCCGTGCTGGCGATACGGGTGGCGCGCCACCGGCCGCAGGTCGCGCCCGCACGCAGGGCACCGGCTGCGCGCACGGCCACGGCGCCCGGGCTTGGGGGGGACCGGGCATGAACAACGTTACGGCTTTGCTGGTCTGCGTCTTCGCCTTCGGCGCGCTGGCCGCCGCCACCGAGCGCCACCGGACGGTCTTCTTCGCCGGCCCGGTGTCCCCGGCGCTGATCCGCGCGCTGCGCGCGGCAGGCTGGGCCGGCCTGCTGCTGGCCCTGTGGATCGCCGTCGCGCACCAGGGCTGGGCGCTGGGGCTGGTGCACTACAGCGGCCAGACCAGCGTCGCCGCGGGCCTCGTCCATGCGGCGCTGATCGTGCGCGAGCGGCGCGGGGAACGGCGGTAGCGCCCGGCTTGGCGCTGGGGCATGTGGAAGGTTGGGTTGGCTTTCTTGGGCTTGCGACGCCGGCGCTGTTGCAGGCGGTCACCCTCACCGCGGCCCTCTTCCGCGAGCGGGAGAGGGAGAACACCGGCGGTACTTCAAATGGCCCGCGGTTTGCTCCCCTCTCCCGCCAGCGGGAGAGGGGCCGGGGGTGAGGGTGAACGCCCAATCAATGCGCAACCCTGAATCCGCCCTCGATCAGGCATCGCTTGCGTTCGCCGATGATAGAATCGGACAGAAACCTAAAATCGGAAGCCGCGACGAGCCCCGTCGACATGAACCGCATAGCGCGCTGTTTCACAGCCTGGATCGCACTGGCCGCGTTCGTCTTCGCGACGCTCGCGCCGTCGGTCGCCCATGCGTTCGAGGCCAGGCGCCTGCCCGCGATCTGGGTGCATCTGTGCAGCGCCGACGGTCCCCGCATGATCGAGCTGACGGGCGCGGACCACGCGATGCACGGCGAGCATGCCGACCATGCAGCTCATGCCGGTGACGACGGCCAGGCCGGCGGCGATGCCCACGAAGGCCACGAGGCCAACGGCGGCCATTGCCTGCTGTGTTTCCTCACCGGCGCGCCCCCGCGCGACGTCTCCACCGAAGCCGGCCTCGCGCCGGCCACGGCCACCACTCTTCCCTACCTCTTCCTGCGCGCGCCGCGGACCCTGTTCACCTGGGCCACGTCGCAGCCGCGCGCCCCTCCGCAGGCGGCCTGAGTCGCCTTCGAGCCCGCCAGCCGCGACCGTGCCCCCGGGGCCGTTCCGGCGGATCGCGGCATTTCCAACCGGTAGCAGAACGCCGCCATCGAGCGCCGCGCCCGCGCGCGTGCTCCGCGGCCATGCCGTCGTTCGGTGCCAGCGCGCACCGCCTTGTTCGAGGCGGTGCGCCGGCATCGCGCGACGCCGCGCCGGCAACGAAGAAGAACAACGTGCCATGCCTGCCCATATCCCAGATTCCGCCGTGCGCCCGCTTGCGGGCGTACGCACCGCCACCGGCTCGCTGAGCCTGCTCCTTTCGATCCTGCCGGCCGTGCCCGCCCATGCGCAGTCCGAAGCCACCGCGCTGCCCACGGTGGTGGTCAAGGCCGAAGCCGCCTCGCCGCTGGAGTCGCCGGCTGCCACCGGTTCCAACCTCGGCCTCACGCCGCTGGAGACCCCCGCCAGCATCGACGTCATCACCCGCGAGCAACTGGACGAGCGCGGCGACAGCAGCGTGATCGACGCCATCACGCGCGCCGGCGGCATCAGCGCCATGGGCCATCCCGGCAATGGGGGCAGTTCGCTCTCCGCGCGCGGCTTTACCGACAGCACCTCCGTCATGCGGCTCTACGACGGCATGCGCCAGTACGGCGGCGTGGGGGTGACCTTTCCGTTCGATACCTGGTCGGTGGACCGCATCGAGGTGCTGCGCGGCCCGGCCTCGGTGATCCATGGCGACGGCGCCATCGGCGGCGTGGTCAACGTCATCCCGAAAAAGCCCACGCGCGGCCCGATCCAGAACGAGGTGCAGGCCACCATCGGCACGGACGACACCTATCGGCTGGGCCTGGGCAGCGGCGGCGCCATCGGCGAGCGACTCTCGTACCGGCTCGACGTGAGCGGCAACCGCTCGGACGGCTGGGTGGACCGGGGAGAGTTCCGCGACGGGACCTTCTCCGGCGCGCTGCAGTGGGAAGCGACGTCCGACCTGAGCATTCGCCTCTCCCATGCCTACGGCCACCAGAAGCCCATGCGCTATTTCGGCACGCCGCTCGTCAACGGCGAACAGCTCGAGGCCCTGCGCGAGAAGAACTACAACGTGGCCGACAGCGTGATCCGCTATCGCGACCAATGGACCGAACTGAACGCCGTGTGGACGCCCAACGCCGACACCACGGTGCGCGGCCGGCTCTATCACATCGGCAGCAAGCGGGACTGGAAGAACGCCGAGCGCTACCAGTACAACGGCGCCAGCGGCCTGATCGACCGCGCCGACAACACCGAGATCCACCACGACCAGAAACAGACCGGCTTTACGGGCGATGCGGCGTTCGGCGGCACCCTGTTCGGCATGAAGAACCGCGTCTCGGTTGGCTTCGACGTCAACACCAGTTCGTTCCGGCACAGCAACAACACCTATACCGGTTCGTCGGGACCGGTCGATCCGTTCGACCCCGTGCCGGGGCTCTTCCAGAGCGAGATTCCCACCATTCCGCGCTACCGCAACGAGGCCGACCAGTACGCCGTCTTCGTCGAGGACCGGCTGGAACTGACGCCCGCCTGGTCGGTGATCGCCGGCCTGCGCTACGACCACGCGCGCGTGCAGCGCCAGGACCTGGTCAACGGCACGCCGGCGTTCGACAAGACGTTCTCCGACGTGGGCTGGCGCCTGGGCACGGTGTACCAGTGGCATCCCGGCCTGGCCTTCTACGGGCAGTATGCCGAGGCGGCCGATCCCGTCAGCGGGCTGCTGATGCTCAGCCCCGCCAACAGCGCGTTCGGCATGGCGCGCGGCAAGCAGATCGAACTCGGCGTGAAGCAGGCGTTCTGGGAGGGCAAGGGCGAATGGACGCTGGCCGCCTACCAGATCCGCAAGAGCGACCTGCTTACGCGCGACGCGGCCAACCCCGCCCTGCGCGTGCAGGTGGGCGAGCAGTCCTCGCGCGGCATCGAAGGCTCGCTGGCGATGGACTTCGCCCGCGACTGGCGCATCGAGGCCAATGCCACGGTGCTGCGCGCGCGCTTCGACGACTTCACCGAGAGCAGCGGCACGCCGGCGGTGCCGGTCTCCCGCAACGGCAACGTGCCGCCCAATGTCGCGCAGCGGCTCGCCAACGCCTGGCTGAGCTGGAGTTTCACGCCCGGCTGGACGGCCATGGGCGGCGTGCGCTATGTCGGCAAGCGCTATGCCGACAATGCCAACACGCTGGTGCTGCCCTCGTACACCACCACCGACGTGGCGCTGCGCTGGCAGGTCGACAAGGCCACCACGCTGACCGCGCGCTGCTTCAACGTGTTCGACAAGGCGTATTTCACGACGGCGTACTACACCGCCACGCAATGGTTCTATGGGCCGGGGCGGCGCTTCGAGCTGACGCTGAACCACCGGTTCTGAGCGGGAGTCGGCCATGCCCTTGCGATCCGCCGCCAAACGCCTGACCTACCTGGTCCACCGCTGGACCGGCGTGGCCGGCTGCGCGCTGATGGCGCTGTGGTTCTTCAGCGGCGTGGTGATGCTGTTCGTCGGCTATCCCAAGCTGACGCCGGCGGAGCGGCTGGCGGCCCTGCCGCCGCTGCCGGCCTCCGGGTGCTGCGTGCCGCCCGATGCCAACGCCGCCGCGGCGACGCTGACCTCCATCGCCGCGCGCCCGCACTACGTGCTGCACGGCGCGGACCATCGGTTGCGCGTGGTCGACGCCGTGACCGGACAGCCCGCGCCCCCGGTCGATGCCAACGCCGCCCTCGCCAGCGCGCGCGCCTTCCTGCCCGGCGCCACGGCGCGCTACGCGGGCCAGATCGTGGAAGACCGCTGGACCCACTCGCGCGGGCTGGACGCGCACCGTCCGCTGCATGCCGTCAGGATGCTCGGCGAGCGCCCCGCCACGCTGTACGTTTCCTCGGCCACCGGCCAGGTCGTGCTCGATGCGCCGCTGGCCCAGCAGCGCTGGAACTACGTCGGCGCCTGGCTGCACTGGCTCTACGTATTCCGCGACCGCTCGGCGGACCCGGTCTGGAGCTGGACCGTCATCGTGCTGTCCGCCGCCTGCACCGTCACCGCGCTGACCGGCGCGCTGGTGGGCGTCTGGCGCTGGCGTTTCGGCCGCGGCTACAAGTCGGGCTCGCGCTCGCCCTATCGCAAGCCCTGGATGCGCTGGCACCACATCGTCGGCCTGCTGTTCGCCGGCATCGTGTGCACGTGGATCTTCAGCGGCCTGATGTCGATGAATCCGCTGGGCATCTTCGACGCGCGCGGGGCGAAGCCGGACCTGGCCGCCTATCGGGGCGGCGACGGAACGGTGTCCGCCGCGGCGCCCGATGTGTCGGCCGCGCTGCGGACCTTGCACGCGGCGGGCTTCCGGCCCGTGGAAATCGGCTGGAAGCGGCTGAACGGACAGGGCTATCTGCTGGCCTACGACGGCGCCGGCCGCACGCGGCTGCTCACCGGCGCGGGCGGCACGCCGCACGTCGGCACGGACTGGGGCGAGGCCGACGCACTGGCCGCGGCGGCGCGCCTGTTGCCGGCGCGCGTGGCGGAGCACCAGCGCATTGCGCACTATGACGCCTACTACTACGGCCGCCATCCCGAGGCGATGAACGGCGCCGCCGTGCGCGGCCTGCCCGCGCTGCGGGTGGACTTCGGCGATCCCGGGCGCACCCGCGTCTATATCGACCTGCGCACCGGCGACGTCGTGCTCTCCATGGACCGCGCGCAGCGCACCGGGCGCTGGCTCTTTTCCTTCCTGCACAGCTGGGATACGCCCTGGCTGCTGGCCGGCGGCACGTGGCGCGACATCGTGCTGATCCTGCTGAGCCTCGGCGGCTTCGCGCTGTCGGGGACCGGTATCGTCATCGGCATCGCGCGCCTGCGGCAATGGGCGCGCGCCACTTTGTCCTGAGCGTGTTGGAATTGCACGCCGCGGCGGCAGCCGGCCCGGTCCGCCGCATTACGTTCTAGCCTCGTGCGCTTCTCTTTCCTATTGTAGAAAGCGTCGCTTTCGTGGTGCCTATGACGCCGGCTTCATATTTGCCCGCTCCGGAATGAAGCTTGCATGGCGGCACTTCCGGCGCCCTCTTCCGGCGCTGCCAGTCGCTTCACTCCGGCGGTTCATGGGGGCCATCCATCTGCTGCCCGCGGCAAGCGCCCGCATCGCCGTTCCGCCCCAGCGCCTTTGCCGGCGCCACGGCGGCGCGCCCCAACCCGAGGGATACGGATGACCGATCGCAAGCAACCGGAACCGCAAGGCATCCTGTCGGTGTTCGATGCCATCACGATCATGGTCGGGCTGGTGCTCGGCGTCGGCATCTTCCGCACGCCGTCCATCGTCGCGGCGAACGTGGGGTCCGAGACGATGTTCGTTCTCGTGTGGGTGCTCGGCGGCGTGGTCACGCTGATCGGCGCGCTGTGCTACGCGGAGCTGTCGGCGGCCCACCCCAACGCGGGCGGCGAATATCACTTTCTTTCGCGCGCCTATGGCAAGCCGGCCGCGATGATGTTCGGCTGGGCCAGATGCACGGTGATCCAGACCGGTGCCATCGCCGGGGTGGCGTTCATGCTGGGCGACTACGTGGCGCAGCTCGCGCCCATCGGGCCGTACGGTCCGGCGATCTACGCCGCGCTCTCCGTCATCGTGCTCACGGCGGTCAATGTCGCCGGGACCATCGCGGGCAAGAACCTGCAATTGCTGGTGACCTTCATCGAGGTGGCCGCGGTGGTGGCCATCATCCTGTTCGGCCTGTTCGGCCTGTTCGGCGCGGGCGACGCGGGCGGCACCGGCGAACGCGCCGCCGTGGCGCCGCCACCCGAATCCGCCGCGCTCGGCATGGCGATGATCTTCGTGCTGCTGACCTATGGCGGCTGGAACGAGGCCGCGTACCTGACCGGCGAGCTGCGCGATGCGCCGCGCAATATCGCGAAGGTGCTGGCCATCGGCACCGCCATCCTCGTCGTGCTGTACACGCTGGCCAATGTCGCGCTGCTGTCGGTGCTGGGGCTGGACGGCCTGCGCCAGTCCAGCGCGGTGGCGGCGGACATGATGCGCGTGGTGGCCGGGCCCACGGGCGAGATCGTGGTCACGGTGGCCATCGTGGTCGCCGCGGTCTCGACACTCAATGCCACCATGTTTACCGGCGCGCGCGGCTTCTACGCCATGGCGCGCGACATGACCGTGATGCAATGGATCGGCGTATGGGACGGACGCGGCAAGGCGCCCGCCAACGGCCAGATCGCGCAGGGCCTGGTCGCGCTCGCGCTGATCGGGCTGGGCGCGGTCACGCGCGATGGCTTCAAGGCAATGGTCGACTACACGGCCCCGGTGTTCTGGGGCTTCCTGCTGCTGGTCGGCCTCTCCGTGTTCGTGCTGCGCCGGCGCCATCCGCACCGCCAGCTTCCCTTCCGCGTGCCGCTGTACCCGGTGACGCCGATCATCTTCTGCCTGACCTGCCTCTACATGCTGTACGCCAGCCTGATGTACACCGGCTCGGCGGCATGGATCGGCGTGGCGGTGCTGGCGGCCGGCGCGCCGGTGCTGCTGTTTCAGCGCAGGAGCGACGACGCGCCGCTCCAGGATGCCCTGCCGGGAACCCTGCTACCCATACAGGAGAAGTTCGATGACGATCATGCGTAGAACCTTTCTCGGCGCGGCGATCGCGGCCGCTGCCCTGAGCACCGGCGCGTGGGCGCAGCCCGGGGCGACGGCCACCTCGACCTACACCCCGTCGGTCGGCCAGTCCGGCAAGGACGTGGTGTGGGTGCCGACGTCGCAGTCGCTGGTCGACCGCATGCTGGACATGGTCAAGCTCACGCCGCAGGACCGCCTCGTCGACCTGGGTTCGGGCGACGGCCGGCTGGTGATCACCGCGGCCAAGCGCGGCGCCACGGCGCGCGGCATCGAGTTCAATCCCGACATGGTGGCGCTGTCCAAGCGCTTCGCGCAGGCGGAGGGCGTGGCCAACCGCGCCACCTTCGAGAAGGCCGACATCTTCCAGTCCGACTTTTCCAACGCCACCGTGGTAACGCTGTTCCTGCTGCCCGACCTGAACCTGCGCCTGCGCCCCAAGCTGCTCGACATGAAGCCCGGCACGCGCGTGGTGTCCAACACCTTCGACATGGGCGACTGGGAGCCCGACGAATCGCTGCAGGGCGCGGACAACTGCGCGGGCCACTGCACCGCCTACAAGTGGATCGTGCCGGCCAAGGTCGCCGGCACCTGGAAGCTGGCCGACAGGGAATTCGCGCTGACGCAGACCTACCAGAAGGTGCAGGGCACGATGCGTGAGGAAGGCAGGACCGTGCCGGTGACGGGACGCCTGGACGGCACCCGGATCGTGCTGAGCGCCGGCAACGAGAACTACACCGGCGAGGTCAACGGCAAGGCCATGGAGGGCACCACCGAGGGCGGCAAGCGCTGGAGCGCCACGCTGGTCAGCCGCTAGCGGCGCGGCCGGGCGTCAGAGCCGGCGCGCCGCGCGGAACCGCTTCGCGTAGTGCGCCGTCGTGCCGTCGAGAATCGACTTGCCGCCCAGGTCGCCCTGTGTCGGGCCGTCGGCCGTCTTGCGGCTCGAAATAAAGCGATGGTGGCCCGCATCGTCCAGGCCAAGGTACATGCCGACATGGTCGATGGCCGGACCGTCGCGCTGGTCGCCGTCGAAGAACACCAGATCGCCCACGCGCAACGCCGCGAGTTCGGTCGCCTGGGCGCCCTCGTTCGCGATGACCATCACGCCGGGGGCCGACGCGCACATCTGCGTGGCGCGGCGAGGGATGGCGCTGCCATCCGGCAACGGCGCGAGGCACAGCGGCAGCCCCTGCCGGTAGCCCCATACCATCCGCATATAGCCCGAGCAGTCGAGGCAGCGGAATTGGGCCGCCTCCGGCTTGTCGACCTCGTCCGGATAGGTCCACGGAATGCCCAGGTAGTCGTTGAAATCCGCGCCCTCCTGCGGGCGGACATGGTCGTCGTCGTCGCGCCCGGGCGGGCCGTAGCGCGCGGCCCCGGCGATCACCAGCGACTCCTGCGCGAGCAGGGGCGCGTGCCGGACGTACTGCATGGCGATGGCCAGCACGTCCGGCGTGCCGGTCTGGTTGGCCGCCAGCGCGTCGGTGAGCCAGGCTTCGTCCACGTTGCCGTCGAACGGCTGCGGCAGCGTTCTCACCCAGACGCCGTGCGTCACGGAGGCAAACAGCGTGTCGTCGCCCGCGTCGGCGAAGGTCCGTTCGGCGCCGGCCAGCGTGACCGTGTAGGCGCCGTCGGTGAAGGTCGCGAGCCAGTGGCCGTCGTCGTCCGCCAGCTCGCTTCTGTCCGGGTTGTCCAGACGGGAAATGGTGGGCATGGCGCCGCCCTCCTCTGACTCGATCCGCCGCATCGCCGGCATCCGCGCGCCGGGCCCTTTGCACCATCCTCTACGATAGGACACCAGAGCCGCCCGGCAAAAATCCCGTGCCGCGGACCTTGCGATCGGACCGGGGCGTCGGCGCGTTCGCGCCGCAGCCGTCTTACCCTTCGCCGTTGGCCGCGTGCCCATCGACGCCGGCCTGCCCGCCGTTGTCGCGCACATAGGCGCGCCGGTCGATGCCGTGGCGATGCAGCTTGTCGTAGAACGTCTTGCGCGCGAGCCCCAGCGCCTGCAGCGTGTCGCGCACGCTGCCGCCATGCTCGGCCAGCGTCTTGCGCAATACGCTCTCCTCGTAGCGGTCCATGCGCTCGGCCAGCGTGCCGGACGGCGCCGGCTCCGGCGCCGCCACCGCCTGAGCGGCCGGCAGCGCATGCACGCCGAGCACGAAGCGCTCCGCGAAATGCAGCAGCTCGCGGACATTGCCGGGCCAGGCGTGCCCCATCAGGTGGCGGCGCACGTCCGCGCTCACCGGCGGCACCTCGCGCCGGAACCGCTCTGCGGCGCGCGCGGTGAATACCTCGAACAGCAGCGGGATATCGTCGCGGCGCTCGCGCAGGGGCGGCAGATGCAGGGTCACCACGTTCAGGCGGTAGTACAGGTCCTCGCGGAAGGCGCCGCGTTGCGCGGGATCGCCCAGATCGACCTTGCTGGCCGCGACCACGCGCAGGTCCACCGGCCGCATGTCGTTGGTGCCCAGCGGATCCACCGAGCGCGTCTCCAGCACGCGCAGCAGCTTGAGCTGCACCGCCGGCGGCATGCCTTCGATCTCGTCCAGGAACAGCGTGCCGCCGCTGGCATGCTCGATACGGCCGACGCGCCGGCGCTGCGCTCCCGTAAAAGCCCCCGCCTCGTGGCCGAACAGCTCGCTGTCGATCACGCTCTCGGGCAAGGCGGCGCAATTGAGCGCGACCATCGGCCCCGCCGCGCGGCGGCTCCACTGGTGCAGCGCCGTGGCCGCCATCTCCTTGCCGCTGCCGGTCTCGCCGATCAGCAGCACATCGACATCGGCGTCGGCGATATGGCGGATGGTCTGGCGCAGCTGCTCCATCGCCGGCGTCATGCCGATCAGCGGCGCCATGCTGCCGGCCTGGTTCGCCGCCTGTTGCAGGCGCCGGTTCTCCATCACCAGCTGGCGCTTCTCCCACGCATGCCCGACCGCCGTCAGCAGGCGGTGGGCGGCATACGGCTTTTCCAGGAAGTCGTACGCGCCGCGGCGCATCGCTTCGACCGCCTGCGCGATCTCGCCGTGCCCGGTGATGAAGATCACCGGCAGGCCGGCATCGCGCTCGCGGACGCGGTCGAACAACTGCATGCCGTCCAGCCCGGGCATGCGCATGTCGGTCACCAGCACATCGGGATAGCCATCGGGCAGGCCCTGCAGAAAGGCTTGCGCGTTCGGATACGCGTCGACCAGATAGCCGGCGAGCACCAGGCTTTCGGTCGCGGCGGCGCGGACATCGTCGTCGTCGTCGACCAGGGCCACGCGGCGCGGCCGGGCGTCGGTTGCGGAGTTCATGGGGCGGGCTGCAGGGTGATGGTGAAGACCGTGCCGCCATCGGGGCCCGGTCGGGTATCGAGGGCGCCGCCGAAGTCGGCGACGATATCGCGCGAGATCACCAGCCCCAGGCCCAGTCCTTCCGGCTTGGAGGTGATGAACGGCGTAAACAGGCGCTGCGCCACGGCCGGCGCGATGCCCGGGCCGTTGTCGGCAATGTCGATGTGCACCTGGTCCGCTTCGGCCCGCACGTCGATTGCGATGCGCTGCGCCGCCTGCGTCTCGATGGCGTCCAGCGCGTTCTGCAGCAGATTGATCAGCACCTGCTCCAGCCGCAGGCGGTCCGCCATGGCACGCACGCCGGCGGGGCCGTTGCGGGACAGCTCGACCGCCTGCTTGCGCAGCCGCGGCCCGAGCAGCAGCAAGGCACCGTCGATGGCCTCGTCCACCGCGGTCGGCAGTACGGCGCCCGAGCCCTTGCGCGCAAAGGCGCGCAGCTCGGCGGTGATCGCGCCGATGCGCTCGGTCAGCGCGCAGATGCGCGACAGGTTGGCGCGCACGCCCTCCGCCCCGCCCCGTTCGAGCCAGGTACCGGCATTGTCGGCGTAGCCCCGGATGGCGGCCACCGGCTGGTTGATCTCGTGCGCCACACCGGCCGAGATCTGACCGAGAAAACTGAGCCGGCTCGCCTGCAGCAGTTCCTCCTGCGCCGCGTGCAGCCGCGCCTCCGCCTGCTGGCGCTCCGCCATCTCGGCCCGCAACTGGTCGTTGGTGCGCTGCAATTGCGCGGTACGCGTGCGCACGCGCGCCTCCAGTTCCGCGCGGATGGCGGCCTGCCCGGCCTGCTGCCGGCGCCGCCGGCGCCAGCGGTACCACGTCAGCGCCAGCGCGCCGTAGGCCAGCAGCAGCGCGACCAGCGCCTGCGACTGCATGCGCGTGGCGGTATCGCGCGCCTGCTGCGCGAGCGGCGCCAGCAGGTGGAAGGTCCACGTGGTCGATGGCACCGCGAGCGCCACCGGCACGAAGCGCTCGCTGCGCGGATGCACGCGCGTGTCGGCGCTGACCGGGCCCGCCGGGTCCGGTGCGGCCGCCAGCGCCGGCCGCACCGGCAGCGGTGCGAAGGCCGCCTCGCCGAACTGCAAGCCGTCGCGCAGGCGCCTCGCGGTCGGTTCGTCGACCGGGGCGATGGCGGAGAAGCGCCACGCCGGCACGCTGGTCAGCAGCACCACGCCGTCCCGGTCGGCGACGAAGACGGCGTCGGGCAGTCCCGACCAGTCGCGCTCCAGTCCGTCGAATTCGACCTTGACCACCACCACCCCGAGCGCCCGGCCGCCCGCATCGTCGATGCGGTGCGACAGGTACAGGCCCGGCCGGCGGCTCATGGTGCCGAGCGCGAAGTGCTCGGCCGTGCCGCCCTCCATGGCAAGGCGGTAATAGGGCCGGAAGCGGTAGTCCTGACCGACGAAGCTGTCCGGGGCGCGCCAGTTGCTTGACGCAACGGCTCTGCCCTGGGCGTCGAGCACGTACAGCACGGAGGCGCCCGTGCCGCTGGCCAGCGCCTCCAGCTTGGGGCCCAGCGCCGCGGCGGCTACCGTCCCCGGGCCGTCCAGCGCCCGTGCGAGGTCCGGATCGCGGGACAGCACGAAAGGCAGCGCGCGGTGCTTGTCGAGGTCGCGGCGCAGCATGGCCACGTTGAACTGTGCGGCGACCCGCGCCCGTTCGGCCACCTCGTCGAACGCCTGCCGGGCCGCCAGATGGCCGACGCCGGACAGGATCGCCAGCGTGAGGGCCAGCAGCAGGCCCGCCGCGACGAGCACGGCGAGCAGGCGCCGCCCGGTGGGCAACGGGGGGACCGCCGGGACGGCGAAGTCGGAACGCGGGTCGGAGCGGGAGTCGGAATCCATGGAGAAGGCGTGGCCGGGCGAGCCGGTGTGCCGCATCGGTTGTGCGGAAATCCACACAGAGGCCGGAATGATAGGCGATTTTCCGCCCACCCACCAGGGAACCAGCCGGGCGGGCGCAACGATGTCCCTTTGGAATCAACGGGTTACGGCGTTCTGTGGCTCTGGCACAGCCATTGCGATATCGCGCCACCGGCCATCCCATATGGCCTGCCTTTTCATATAACCGGCACCGCAAGCTTCACCGGAGCTTGCCGGGCCACGGCAGGGGACACCCACATGCTCGACACCACTCACGTGGCGGCGCCGTCCGTCGCGCGCCTTCCGTTCTATCGCGTTCTCTATGTGCAGGTGCTGTTCGCCATCGTGGTGGGCATCGCGCTGGGCCACTACTGGCCCGACATCGGCGCCAGCATGAAGCCCCTGGGCGACGGTTTCATCAAGCTGGTCAAGATGATCATCGCCCCGGTGATCTTCCTGACCGTCGCCACCGGCATCGCGGGCATGACCGACCTGAAGAAGGTCGGCCGCGTCGCCGGCAAGGCCATGATCTATTTCCTGACGTTCTCGACGCTCGCCCTGGCCGTCGGCATGGTGGTGGGCAACGTGGTGCAGCCGGGCCACGGCCTGCATATCGATCCCGCCACGCTGGACTCCAAGTCCGTCTCCGGCTACGTGAGCAAGGCGCACGATTCGACCATCACGGGCTTCCTGATGAACGTCATCCCGACGACCATCTTCAGCCCCTTCGTCAACGGCGACATCCTGCAGGTGCTGTTCGTCGCGGTGCTGTTCGGCATCGCGCTGGCGCTGGTCGGCGAACGCGGCCGGCCGGTGACGGAGTTCCTGCAATCGGTGACCGTGCCGGTGTTCAAGCTGGTGTCGATCCTGATGAAGGCGGCGCCGGTCGGCGCGTTCGGCGCGATGGCCTTTACCATCGGCAAGTACGGCATCCAGTCGGTGGCCAACCTCGCCATGCTGGTCGGCACGTTCTACCTGACCTCGCTGCTGTTCGTGCTGATCGTGCTCGGCGCGGTGGCCCGCTACAACGGCTTCTCCATCGTCCGGCTGATCCGCTACATCAAGGAAGAGTTGCTGCTGGTGCTCGGCACCAGCTCCTCGGAGGCGGCGCTGCCGACGCTGATGCAGAAGATGGAGCGCGCCGGCTGCGCCAAGTCCGTGGTCGGGCTGGTGGTGCCCACCGGCTATTCGTTCAACCTGGACGGCACCAATATCTACATGACGATGGCGGCGCTGTTCATCGCGCAGGCGTGCGACATCCCGCTGTCCTTCGGCGACCAGATCCTGCTGCTGCTGGTGGCGATGCTCAGTTCCAAGGGCGCAGCCGGCGTGACCGGCGCGGGCTTCATCACGCTGGCCGCCACGCTGGCGGTGGTGCCGTCGGTGCCGGTGGCCGGCATGGCGCTGATCCTCGGCGTGGACCGCTTCATGTCCGAATGCCGCGCGCTGACCAATCTGGTCGGCAATGCCACGGCCGCCATCGTGGTGGCGCGCTGGGAAGGCGAGCTGGACAAGGCGCAGCTGAAGCGCGCGCTGTCCGGCACGCCCGGCGAGCCGGAGCCGGTGCCAGCGGTCCAGCCCGCGGTACGCGAGGCGGAGCCGGCGTAAACGACATCGGGGGCCTGAACGGCCCCCGATTCTTTTGTACGCGCCGTGGCGCGCACGGGTCGCTTCGCTTATTCGACGCTGGCGCCCGACTGGTGGACGATGTCCTTCCACTTGCGGTATTCGGCCTGCACCTGCGCGCCGAACTGCTCCGGCGACATGGCCTTGGGTTCGGCGCCCTGCTCGTGGATGGCGCTCACCACGCTGGGGGTCGCCAACAGCTTGTTGACCTCCGTGTTAACGCGCGTGACGACCTCCTTGGGCGTCTTCGCCGGCGCGAACAGGCCATACCACGTGCTCACGTCCACTTCCTTGTAGCCCGACTCCGCGGCCGTGGGCACGTCCGGCAGCGAGCTGCTGCGCGCGGCGGAGGTCACCGCCAGCGCGCGCAGCTTGCCGGCCTTGATCTGGGCCAGCGCCGAAGGCACCGACGCCACCATCAGGTCGACGTTGCCGGCAAGCGCATCCATCATCGCGGCGTTCGAGCCCTTGTAGGGCACGTGGCGCAGCTTGATATTGGCCGCCTTGCTCAGGATTTCCGCCGCGAGATGGATGGTGGTGCCGTTGCCCGGCGAGCCGTAGGTGATCGTGTCGGGCGCCTTGCGCGCGGCGGCGATCAGGTCGGCGAGATTGCGGAAGCGCGAATTCGTCGGGGTGACGATCACCACGGGCGTGAAGGCGACGTGGGCCACGGCGACGAGGTCCCGCGAGGGCTCGTAGCTGACCGACTTGTACAGCCACGGGGCCACCACGAGGTTGTCCTTCTGCCCCATCACCAGGTCGTAGCCGGTGGGCGCGGCCCGGACGATCTCCGCAATCCCGATGGTGCCGCCGGCGCCGGGGCGGTTGTCCGGGACCAGGGTCCATTTGGTCGTCTGCGACAGCTGGTTCGCGACCAGCCGCGACAGGATGTCGGTGCCGCCGCCCGGCGGGAATGGCACCACCAGCCGGATCGGCTTCGTGGGCCAGGCATTCGCCGTCTCGGCGTGAACTGGGGCGGTCAGCGTGGCAAACGCCAGCGCGGCCCCCGCCAGCAAGACCTTCTTGATTGCGGGTACTGCTTGCACTGCGGGTTCTCCTTTTTTTGGGCTGCGGGCGCCATCTTAGCCTAGTGAGGCGCGTTGGACGGGGTTGGTGGCGGTTTGGACGGTGTCGGGGACGCCCTTACGGCCAAAACGAAGCGCCGGTGCGCAACGCTTGCCACCACCAATATTACCCGGGTAATATACCGCCCATGCCTTCGCTCACCCTCACCGCCTTCGCGGACTTCCACCGCATCGCCCACGGCCCCCGCGCCCACGTCATCGCCGAACTGCGTCGCACCCCGCCGCCCGACGACGTCCTCGTGCGCGTCTTCGACGACGCTACCGGCCAACGCGTGGACCTGGACCTGCGCCCGGAAGCCCCCGACGCTGCCGCCGCCGGCCCCGACATCGCAGACGAACCGCCTCCAGCCTGCCCGCCCCGCGGCGTCGGGCGCCCGAAGCTCGGCGTGGTGGCCCGCGAGGTCACCCTGCTGCCGCGCCACTGGGAATGGCTGGCGCAGCAGCGCGGCGGCGCGTCCGTGGCGCTGCGCCGTCTCGTCGACGAGGCGCGCCACGCGACCGAGGCCGTCGAGGCCCGCCGTCACGCCCGCGAGGCCGCGTACCGCGTCATGAGCGAGATGGCCGGGGACCTGCCGGGCTTCGAGGAGGCGAGCCGCGCGCTGTTCGCCGACGACCGCGAGCGCTTTGCCACGCTCACCGAACCCTGGCCGCAAGACGTGCGCAGCTATCTGGCACGGCTTGCGGCCTCTGCATGGAATACCGCATGAAAACCCGGAAGGAAATCGACCTGCGAGCCGACGTGCTCGATCCAGCCGATCCGCAGTTGCCGGCCGAACTGCTGGCGCCACCGGTGGCTACGGCAGACCCCACGCCACCCGCGGTGGCACCGCTCCCGGCCCATGCGGCCGCCAGTGCCGCGGCCGCCCGTACCGATACCGGCGAGGCGGCGCTGTGGAGAACGTTCCTGCTGTTCCTCGGCCCCATGCTGCTGGGCAACATCATGCAGTCGCTGTCCGGCACGCTGAACAACGTCTACGTCGGCCAGATGATCGGCGTGGGCGCTCTCGCCGCTGTCTCCAGCTTCTTCCCGGTGATGTTCTTCTTCATCGCCTTCACCATCGGCCTGGGCGCCGGCGCATCGGTGCTGATCGGCCAGGCCTGGGGCGCGCGCGATACCGCCAAGGTCAAGGCCGTGGCGGGCACCACGCTGAGCGTCGGCCTGGCGCTGGGCCTGGTGGTCGCCGTGCTGGGCGGCACCTTCACCGCGCCGCTGCTGCGCGCGCTCGGCACGCCGCCCGATATCCTCGACGACGCCATCACCTATGCGCGCATCATGCTGATCGCGATGCCGGGTCTGTTCGTGTTCCTGCTGTCCACCGCCATGCTGCGCGGCGTGAGCGACACGGTGACCCCGCTGTACACGCTGGCGATCTCCACGGTGATCGGCCTGCTGCTCACGCCCGCGCTGATCCTGGGCTGGGGCGGCCTGCCCGCGATGGGCGTGGCCAGCGGCGCCATCGCCTCCGTCGTCTCGCTGGTGATCGCAACCCTCTGGCTAGGCTGGCGCCTGAACGTACGCCGCAGCCCGCTGGCGCCGGACGCCGCGTTCGGGCGCGCCATGCGCATCGACCCGAAGATCCTGAAGGTGGTGCTCCGGATCGGCGTGCCCACCGGCATCCAGATGATCGTGATCTCGGTCGCCGAGGTGGCCCTGCTGGCGATGGTCAACAGCTACGGCTCGGACGCCACCGCCGCCTACGGCGCGGTCAACCAGGTGGTGTCGTATGTGCAGTTCCCCGCCATCTCGATCGCGATCACCGCCTCGGTGCTCGGCGCGCAGGCCATTGGCGCGGGCCGCAGCGACAAGCTGGCCGGCATCGCCCGCACCGGCCTGCTGATGAACCTCGCGCTGACCGGCGCGCTCGTGCTGCTGGGCTTCCTGTTCGCGCGCAACCTCGCGGGTTTCTTCATCACGAGCGAACCGGTCATCGAACTGGCGCTGACGCTGCTGCACATCGTGCTGGGCGGCATCGTGGTGTTCGGCATGGCCTCGGTGCTGTCCGGCATCATGCGCTCCAGCGGCTCGGTGCTCGTGCCCACCGCCATCTCGATCGCCTGCATCGCCTTCGTCGAAGTGCCGGTGGCGTGGTTCCTGAGCCAGCGCATCGGCATCAACGGCATCTGGATTGCCTATCCCGTCACCTTCGTCGCCATGCTCGCGCTGCAGTCCGCGTACTACCAGTTCGTCTGGCGCAGAAAGGTCTTCGCACGCCTCGTATGACCGTCCCTCTCTCCTCTCCCGCCAGCGGGAGAGGAGCCGGGCGGCGGGGTGGAGGATCGCCGTGCCGCCGGACGTTCGCGCCGCCGCCGCGCAATCTTTACCGCTACTCCGGTGCAAAAGCGACACGGTCGGCGAGCCCCGCGCCGACCTCGCCACCACCGCACGAGCGGCGCAACTGGTCGGAGAACGCGCGGCGCGCGGGCCATGGCAAATGCCGCCCCAGCATCAGCCTCTCGTTGCCGTAGCGGATCACCACCAGCCTGGAGGGAACGTGCGGTTCGAAGCGGACCACCGAGGCCATCAGATCGCGCTCCCACGTATCCGTGCCGCAGCGCACCTCGACATGCAGCACGTCGTGGGCCACCGTGATGCGCTCGAAGTCGCGCGCATGCCGGCAATACGCCAGGACCAGCGCGCCCAGCACCAGCAGTTCGGCCAGCGAGAACGCCAGCACCAGCCAGTGGCCGATCACCGTGAACGCAATGCCGATCGACAGCACCAGCACACACGCGCCGAGATAGGCATGCACCGTCTGCATTGGCGTGAGCGAACAGTTCTTCCTCATCATCCACTCCGACATGGCGGCCTCCCGATGCGCGGCACAAGGTCGGACGTGCCGGCGCAAGCCTCATGCCATGCGAACGCGCACGGTGTGGCGGGGTCCGGCATATCGCTTGCTTCCTGAGCCTCCCAACGGCGTGCCGCCTGCCGGCCCTTCCGGCCCGCCCCCGCCGTTTGCGTCGCCAAGGAGCGCACCATGGACCAACCCCACGCCATCGCCCATCCCGTCCATGCCGTTCCAACGCCGCACGGGCACGTCGCGGATCACCGACATGACGACCATCACGTTCCGGTCGGATGGCGCCGCTGGCTGCTCGCGACGAACCACAAGGACATCGGCACGCTGTACCTCTGGTTCAGTTTCACGATGCTGATCGCCGGCGGCATCCTCGCCCTGCTGCTGCGGCTGGAGCTCTTCGAGCCGGGCCTGCAGTTCATGCGGCCCGAGCTGTACAACCAGCTCGTCACCATGCACGGCCTGATCATGGTGTTCGGCGCCATCATGCCGGCCTTCGTCGGCCTGGCGAACTGGCAGATCCCGATGATGATCGGCGCCTCGGACATGGCCTTCGCCCGCATGAACAACTTCAGCTTCTGGCTGCTGCCGCCGGCCGGCCTGCTGCTGATGGGTTCGTTCTTCGTCGGCGGCGGCGCCACCGCGGCGGGCTGGACGCTGTACGCGCCGCTGTCGGTGCAGATGGGGCCGGGGATGGACATGGCCATCTTCGCGCTGCACCTGATGGGCGCCTCGTCGATCATGGGTGCGATCAACATCATCGTGACCATCCTCAACATGCGCGCGCCCGGCATGACCATCATGAAGATGCCGATGTTCTGCTGGACGTGGCTGATCACGGCCTTCCTGCTGATCGAGGTGATGCCGGTGCTCGCCGGCGCGGTCACCATGGTGCTCACCGACCGGCATTTCGGCACGACGTTCTTCAACGCGGCCGGCGGCGGCGACCCCGTGATGTTCCAGCACATCTTCTGGTTCTTCGGCCACCCGGAGGTCTACATCATGATCCTGCCCGCGTTCGGCATCATCTCGCACGTGGTGCCGGCGTTTTCGCGCAAGCCGCTGTTCGGCTACTCGTCCATGGTCTATGCCACCGGGGCGATCGCGGCGCTGTCCTCGATCGTGTGGGCCCACCATATGTTCACCACGGGCATGCCGGTGGTCGGCCAGCTGTTTTTCATGTACGCGACGATGCTCATCTCGGTACCCACCGCGGTGAAGATTTTCAACTGGATCGCCACCATGTGGCGCGGCATGCTGACCTTCGAGACGCCGATGCTGTTCGCCATCGGCTTCATCTTCGTCTTCACCATCGGCGGCTTCACCGGCCTGATCCTCTCGGTCACGCCGATCGATATCCAGGTCCACGACACCTACTATGTGGTGGCGCATTTCCATTACGTGCTGGTGGCGGGCTCGCTGTTCGCGCTGTTCGCCGCGGTGTATTTCTGGCTGCCCAAGTGGACCGGCCACCGCTACGACGAGCGGCTGGGCCAGTGGCACTTCTGGCTCTCGATGATCTCCTTCAACGTGGCCTTCTTCCCGATGCACTTCCTGGGCCTGGCCGGCATGCCGCGGCGCTACGCAGACTACGCGCCGCAGTTCACCGACTTCCACGCGCTGTCGACGGTGGGCGCCTTCGTGTTCGGCATCGCCCAGCTGCTGTTCCTGTATGTCGTGATCAAGTGCATCCGCACCGGCGAGCCGGCCACCAACTCGCCGTGGGAGGGGGCGCAGGGCCTGGAATGGACGGTGCCGTCGCCGGCGCCGTTCCACACCTTCGAGACGCCGCCCAGCATCCGCTGAGGCGGCCCCGCGCACGGCGCGCTACTTGAGATCGGCGAACTTGCGCCCTTCGGCCACCAGCGTCTCGAGCAGCCTGGCGGGCCTGAAGTCGGCGCCGTGGGTCTGCTCGTAGCGCCGCATCGTCTCCAGCACCTTGTCGAGCCCGATGGTATCGGCATGGAACATCGGACCGCCGCGGTACACCGGCCAGCCGTAGCCGTTGACCCAGATCACGTCGATATCGGACGGGCGGATGGCCTTGCCCTCCTCCAGGATCTTCGCGCCCTCGTTGATCATCGGATAGATGCAGCGCTCGAGGATTTCCTGCTCCGAGACTACGCGGCTGGTCCGGCCCTGCTTCGCCGCAAAGTCGCGGATGATCTGCTCCACCACGGGCGACGGCCGCGCGTTGCGCCGCTCGTCGTAGTCGTAGTAACCCGCGCCGGTCTTCTGCCCGCGCCGGTCCATTTCGCACAGGATCTCGCGCAGCGTCGAGCCGCTGGACCTGTCGCGGCTCCAGCCCAGGTCCAGCCCGGCAAGGTCGCTCATCGCGAACGGCCCCATCGGAAAGCCGAAGTCGTACAGCACGCGGTCCACGTCCCACGGCAAGGCGCCTTCCAGCACGAGCTTCTGCGCCTCGCGCTGCCGCTGCGCCAGCATGCGGTTGCCGACGAAGCCGGGGCACACGCCCACCAGCGCCGCGATCTTGCCGATCCTGCGCGCCAGTTCCATCGACGTGCGGATCACGGGTTTGGCGGTCTTGTCGCCGCGCACGACCTCGAGCAGCTTCATCACGTTGGCCGGCGAGAAGAAATGCAGGCCGATGACCGATTCCGGCCGCGCGGTGGACGCGGCGATCGCGTTGACGTCCAGCGCCGAGGTATTGGTGGCGAGGATGGCATCGGGCTTCGCGATCCGGTCCAGCCGGCCGAACAGTTCCTGCTTGACCTCCATGTTCTCGAACACCGCCTCGATGATCAGGTCCGCGTCGGCCAGCGCCTCCAGTTCCAGCGTCGGCGTCAGCAGCGCCATGCGCGCCTCGACGTCCGCGGCGCTGATGCGGCCCTTCTTCGCCGTGTTGTCGTAGTTGGCGCGGATCGTCTTCAGCCCGCGGTCCAGCGCCTGCTGGGTCGTCTCCACGATGGTCACCGGATAGCCGGCGTTCAGGAAATTCATGGCGATGCCGCCGCCCATGGTGCCCGCGCCGACGATGCCCACGCGCCGCACCGGAATCGTCGGCGTATCGGCGCCAACATCGGGCACGTTCCACACCTGCCGCGAGGCAAAGAAGTAATGGCGCTGCGCCGCCGACTGCGTGCCGCCCAGCAGTTCGACGAACAGTTCGCGCTCGCGCTTGAGCCCTTCGTCGAACGGCAGTTCCACCGCCGCCTCGATGCAGCGGATGTTGTACTCCGGCGCATCGAAGCCGCGGAAGCGGCGCGCGTTGGCCTTGCGGAAGTCGGCGAACAGTTCCGGCTTGCCGCGCGCCGCCGCGACTTTGTCGTCCAGGTCGCGCACCTTGCGCAGCGGACGCTTCTGCGCCACCACCTGGCGCGCGAAAGCCACCGCATCGGCGCGCAGCGAGGCATCGTCCGTCAGCAGGTCGACGAGCCCCATCTCCGCCGCTTCGGGCGCGGGGACATGCGCACCCGAGGTCACCATCTCGAGCGCCTTCTGCGGCCCGACGATGCGCGGCAGGCGCTGGGTGCCGCCGGCGCCCGGCAGCAGGCCAAGATTGACTTCCGGCAGGCCGCACTTCGCCGAGCGCGACGCTACGCGGTAATGGCACACCAGCGCCAGCTCCAGCCCGCCGCCGAGCGCCGTGCCATGGATGGCCGCCACCACCGGCTTCGGGGCGTTTTCGATCAGCGCCTGCACCTCGGCCAGCGACGGCCCGCTCGGCGGCTTGCCGAACTCGGTGATATCGGCGCCCGCGACAAACGTCTTGCCGGCGCAGATCAGGACGATGGCCTTGACTGCGTCATCGTCCAGCGCGCGCTGCGCGCCATCGCGAATGCCCGTGCGCACGGCGGCGGACAGCGCATTGACCGGCGGCGAATCGATGGTGACGACGGCGATCTCGGCATCGACCGCGAGGTCGGTGACGGCGTTGATGGTGGTCATTCTGGGTATCTCCTCGTTCGGGCGATCAAATGGAAAGATGGGGAAATCAGGCGTTGCCGTGCCACTGCGAGACGTCGCGGGCGATGGCGAGGAAGCGGTCGAGGTTGTCCCGGATCTGCTTCTTGTTGTACTTGCCGACGCTGGTCTTGGGAATCTCGCTGGTGATCGCCACCAGCTTGGGCAGCATCCAGCGCGTGATGCGGCCCTTGTCGACGCCGTTGGCCTTGAGGAACTCGATCACCGCCCGCTCGTCGGCATCGGCGCCGGGCCGCATCGTCACCAGCGCCATGGGCTTCTCGCCCCATACCGGGTCGGGCACGCCCACCACCACGGCTTCGTGGACGAAGTCGGCCAGCGCGATCAGGTTCTCCAGCAGCACCGTCGGCACCATCTCCGCGCCGCTGCGGATCACGTCCTTGATGCGGTCGGCGATGGTGATATAGCCGTGCGCATCGACCTTGGCGATATCGCCGGTATGCAGCCAGCCGTCGCGCCACAATTCGGCGCTCTTGTCCGGGTCGCGGAAATACCGCTCGGTGGTCCATGGCGCGCGCACCACGATCTCGCCAACGCTGTGGTCGTCGTGCGGCACGGGCTTGCCGCTCTCGTCCACCACCTCGACCTCCACGCCGAGAATGGGCAGCCCCGACTTCACCAGGATGGCATCGGTCTGCTCGCGGTCCAGGTCGACCAGATCCTTCTTGATGAACGAGCTGACGATGGTCGGCGCGGTCTCGGTCATGCCGTAGCCCGAGCTCATGCGGAACGACGGAATCAGCGCCTCGAGCTTCTTCTTCAACCCAAGCGGCAGCGCGCCGCCGCCCACATTGACGCGCACCAGGCTGCTCAGGTCGTATTTCGACAGGTCGGGGTAATCGAGCAGCATCGCCGCGATGGTCGCGACGATGCCCACCGACGTCACGCGCTCGCGCTCCACCAGCTCGCAGAAGCCCTGCACGGTGAACGTGCCATGCAGCACGATCTTGTTCGCGCTGTACACCGCGACGAAGGGCGCGCCCCAGGCGTGGATATGGAACATCGGCGTGTTCAGCAGCGGCACCGCGTTTTCGCCCAGCCGCGTGCCCAGGCCGTCGGCAATGTCCACCGTCGGCGTATTGGCGATCGCCAGCTGGGCCATCATGTGCACGGTCATCAGATAGAGCTGGCGATGCGTGAAGGTCGCGCCCTTGGGCTGCCCGGTGGTGCCGGTGGTGTAGCACAGGGTCGCATTGACGTCCTCGTGCAGCGCGGGCCAGTCGTAGTGATCGGGCTGGCCCGCGATCAGGCTCTCGTAGTCGACCAGGTTGGCGATCTTGGTGTGAGGCAGACCCGGCTTGTCCGACATATGAACGAAGACCTCGACCACGTCCTTGATATGGTCGTAGATGCCTTCCACCAGCGGCAGCAGCGTGTCGTCGAAGAACAGGACGCGGTCGCGGGCATGCCGGATCGTGTAGACGATGTGCTCGGGCGAGAGCCGCACGTTGACCGGATGCAGCGTCGCGCCGATGCCCGGCACGCCGTAATACAGCTCCAGGTGGCGGTGCGTGTTCAGCGCCATCGTGGCGATGCGGTCGCCCGGCTCGCCCGGCGCGCCCGGCGCCACGCCCAGCTTGCCGGTCAGCGCGCCGGCGAGCTGGCATACGCGCCGGTACCACTGCATCCAGGTGAAGCGGAAATAGTCGCCGCTGACGTGGTTGCGGTACACCACGCCGATCTGGTCCGGATACATCCGCACGGGCCGCTTCATGATCGAGGTCAGCAACAGCGGATAGTGGGTGCTGAACTCGGGGTATGTCCTCGCTTCCATCTTGTCTCCTGATGCTGGTCCGCCGGTGGATTCCGGCGTGATCCTTGTCGTTGGCGGCGCCGCGCTTCAGTCGCCCGGCGCCCCCGGCATTGCAGGCAATACAGGCTCCTGCTGCGCGCGGCGCTGGCGCGGATCGACGATGCGCAGCGCCAGCGCGAAGGCCGCGCACTTGACCGCGATGGCGATCGCGAACACCAGCCAGAAGCGCACGCCCTGCGCCAGCAGCCCGCCGCAGATGGGGCCGATGGCCATCATGGTGTAGGTCGCGGTGTCGGACACAGCAAGCAGCATGGGCCTGTCCCTGCGCGTGCCGAACTCCATCACCAGGTTGTCCGCGGACACGAAGAAGCCGCCGAAGGCCGCGCCTAGCCCGCAGAAGGCCAGCACGAAGCCCGGCAGCGCGGTCCCCGCCAGCAGCAGCACGGTGGCCGCGATCCACAGCGCGATGCTGGCGAGAAACACCCGCCGATAGCCGTGGCGGTCGGCGATGCGGCCCCACGCGAGGCTGCTGGAGGTCTGCGCCAGCAGATAGGCCAGGCTCAGGTAGCCCAGCGTCGCGCCGGACAGGCGCACATGCGTGCCCGCGTAGATGGCATAGAAGGGCATGGCCATCATGCCGAACGCCACCAGCGCGCGGGCGATGAAGAAGCGGACGAAGTCGGCATCGGCGCGCAGCAGCCCGGGCACCTCGCACAGCCGGCGCAGAAAGCCGCTGGGCGTGCGCACGTCGTGCAGCGTCGGCTCGCGCATCGCGCTCAGCGCGGAGATGCCAATGCTGGTCAGCACGAACGCCGCGAAGAACGTCGCGGCATAGCCGTTGCCGAACACGTCGTGGCCGACGAGGTAGCGGCCGCCCAGCCACGCCACGCCCGCGGCGGTCAGCCCGCCGCAGAAATTGCGCAGCGCCACCAGCCGGCCGCGCCGCGACAGCGGGATGATCTTGGAGGTCAGGTAGTTGAAGCTGACGTTCTGCACGCCGTTGAGCAGGCCGAACAGCAGCAGGAAGGCGGCCGCCGCGGCGAGCGCGGACTGCCCGGTGAGCCACAGCGCCGACAGCGCGAGCCCGAGGATCTGCGCGCGCACCAGCCAGCCGACCACATAGATCAGCGGCATCACGCGCGGACGATGCTCGATCAGCGTGGCGCCCCAGATCGACGACGCCGCCATGCCGGCGTACTGTGCCGAGAGCACCAGCCCCACCATCAGCTTGGAGCCGGACAGCAGGTACAGATAGGCCGGCACGAACGTCGGCGCGGTAACCAGCCGGAAGCCCGTCATGCCCAGCATGCCGTGCACCAGGTAAGCCTTCGCATTCCGCGCCAGGTGCAGGTCGACATGGCGGCGATAGCACCGCTCCGCCTGTTCGTCGGCCGGCAGCTCGGCGGTCGTCATGCCGCCCGTCCGCTTGCGGCGTCGCCATCGGCCGGATCGGCCGCGGCGCCCGGCGCGGCGTACTCGCGCAATGCGTGGCCCAGTTCCACCGGCGCCAGCGACAGCAGCTCCATGACGGCGGCCAGCCATTCCGGCCGCTCGCGCGCGCAGATCGACAGCGGCGCGGCAAGCTCGGAATGCTGCGACGCCAGCATGGCGAAGTTTGCCGCGTAGCTGGGTGGCCGCACGTCGTTGGCCAGTTCGGCGATCGCGAAGGGATCGGGGGGCGCCGGCTGCGTGGTGTCCACGCAAGGAATGTAGGGACTGCGCACGGCCGTGCCGCCTCCGGCAAGCCCGGGACCGTCGCAGACGATGGCGCCCCGCACGTCGGCGGGCCGGGCACCGGCCAGCATCAGCGCGACATAGCCGCCCAGCCCTCTGCCGGCCACCGTGCAGGGGCCGAGGTGGGCCAGCGCGATATCGGCGTCCGCCATCAGGAACTCGCAGCTGTAGCCGCCCCCGCGCGGAATGTCCGAGCCGCCATGGCCGGTGAAATCCAGCGCGTGCACGGACCCCGGCCATGCCGCGTACTCGCGCGGCAGGGTCGCCGGCGACCGCTCGCCCAGGCCATGCAGCAACAGCAACGTCGGGCCCGGGGCGGTCCTCAGGGCATGCAGCGCGAGCCGCAGCCGGTGGTGGCGCAGATAGACGGTCATCGGCACAGAAAGCGAAGGATGCGGTCGGCGGTGTCGTGCGGCCGCTCGATATGGACGAAATGGCCGACGTCTTGCATCACGGTTACCTCGGTACTGGCGGCGAAGTACGGCATCAGGTCCTCGGCGGTGGCGTCCCAGCCCATCGGTTCCTTCTCCGAGCCGAACAGCGCGAGCATCGGGATCGGGAAGCCCGGCAGCCGGTCCGTCATCGCGCGGGCCCGCATGGGGCCGAAGCCGAACACGCCGATCACCGGGTCCAGCTTCCAGCGCCAGCCGTCGGCATCGCGGCGCGCGCCGTGGCTGGCGATGTAGCGCAGCCATTCGTGGCTCAAGCGGGGATTCATCCGGGCGCGGCGCTGCGCAATCTCGTCGAGCGTGCCGGGTCGCCGCTCGCGCTGCGCCCCTTCCCGGCGCGTGTCCAGCCATTGCGTGATGATCGGCGCGGTCATCGACTTGCGCTCGCGCACGGCGCTGTCGGCGTGGGGGCTGCGGAACGGCAGGCCGTCGATGGCCACGAAGTGCGTAAAGCGATGCGGCAGCGCCTGGATGGCATGCACCAGCAGCGAACCGCCCTTGCTGTGGCCGATGGCGATGCACGGCTGCCGCGTGACCGAGTCCGCCACCGCCAGCATGTCGCGCGCGTCCGCCAGCCAGCTGTAGAGATCGCTGTGCTCGGAGTCGCCATGGCCACGGTGATCGTAGGAGACCACGCGGAAGCCGGCATCGGCGATCAGCGGCGCGAACACGTCGAACGTACGGGCGAAGTCCAGCGCGCCGTGCACCAGCAGCACGGGGCGCGCGTCCTCGTCGCCCCATTCGTGGACGGCGAGCCGGACTCCGCTCGACTCGACCCACCGCTGCCGGTCCGGCGCGCGGGCGCCGGGATAGGCAACGGGCAGGTCGTCGGCAACGGGCATGGCGACGGGCACGGCAGTGTCTCCCTGAGCGTTTCCGTACCTTGTCCGCCGCGGCATCCGGCGCGGGCCACGCGGCCGGGTGCGACGAATTGGCGTTTTAGTAAGTACGGTATGTTTTCAGCGCGATGCTACCACAGGCTTGGGCTTCTACCAGCCCTGATTGCGGGTACCGTTTCACGGATGCGTGCGACGCCGGCTATTGGCGGCATTCCGTGCGCCTTTCCGCACCGCGGCATTTGGAATCGGACTGGCCGGCCGAGGCCGGCGGGCTTCGCACCACGCTGCTCACGATCCTCCTCCCGCATCTCTTCGGACCCGTTTTAGGTAATCGAGTATTGACGGTGCCCGGTGCCGCTTGTATAACGGGATACGCCGCTTCGACCGCCAGCGCCCTGCCTCGGGCACCAGCGACGAAGTGCCGGCGACCTCCGGGCCCTGCGCCACACAAGGAGGCACCGTGCGCAAGGCGTGGCACGACATAGGAGACAAGCGTGGACGTGTTGGACACCGAGTTGGAATCGTTCCGGCGGCAGACCCGTGCCTGGCTGGAACAGAACTGCCCCGCCGAGATGCGCGAGCCGGTGCGCGGCGATGACGATATCTGCTGGGGCGGCCGCAAGTTCCGCTTCCAGTCGGAGGCGCAGCGCCAATGGCTTCCGCGCATGGCCGACAAGGGCTGGACCGTGCCCGAATGGCCCGCCGAATACGGCGGCGGCGGCCTGACGCGGGCGCAGGCCAAGGTGCTGCGCGAGGAGATGACGCGGCTCGGCTGCCGCGTGCCGCTGCAAAGCTTCGGCATCTCCATGCTCGGCCCCGCCCTGCTCAAGTACGGCACCGAGGCGCAGAAGCGCGAACACCTGCCCAGGATCGCGCGCGGCGAGATCCGCTGGTGCCAGGGCTATTCGGAGCCGAACGCCGGCTCCGACCTCGCCGCGCTGCAGACGCGCGCCGAGGACCGCGGCGATCATTTCGTCGTCAACGGCCAGAAGGTATGGACGTCGTACGCCGACAAGGCCGACTGGATCTTCTGCCTGGTGCGCACCGACACCGCCGCGCAGAAGCACACGGGCATCAGCTTCCTGCTGTTCGACATGGAGACGCCCGGCGTCTCCACGCGGCCCATCCTGCTGATCTCCGGCAAGTCGCCATTCTGCGAGACGTTCTTCGACGACGTCGTCGTGCCGCGCGACCAGCTGGTCGGCGAGCTCAACGGCGGCTGGGAGATCGCCAAGTACCTGCTGACGCATGAGCGCGAGATGATCAGCGCCATCGGCAGCCGCGGCTTTCGCCAGCCGCTGGGCAGGCACGCCGCCCGTGCCATCGGCCTGGATGCGGCGGGCCGGCTCGACGAGCCCATGCTGCGCGCGCAGATCGCGCAGTTCGAGATCGACGAGGCGGCCTTCGCGGCCGCCGGCGAACGCGTGCGCGACCTCGCGCGCCAGGGCGAAGGCATCGCCGCGTTCTCGTCGGTGCTCAAGTACTACGGCGCCGAACTGAACAAGCGCCGCTACGAACTGCTGATGGCCATCGGCGGCAGCGACGCGCTCGAATGGGAAAGCGAGCGCAGCCAGGATGGCGCCATCGCCCGCGCATGGCTGCGCAGCAAGGCCAATTCGATCGAGGGCGGCACCAGCGAGGTCCAGCTCAATATCGTCGCCAAGCGCCTGCTCGGCCTGCCCGGCGCCTGAGCCGCCCACCGTCCGGGGCGCCCGCGTCCCGGCCACTTCCCTCCGACACGAGGCCGCCATGCCCATCGTACTGAACGAGACGCAGGACATGCTGCGCGACAGCGCCCTGTCCTTCCTGCGCGAGAGCGCGCCCATCGCCGCGCTGCGCAAGCTGCGCGACACCCATGACGAAACCGGCTTCTCGCGTGCGCTGTGGCGCGAGTTCGCCGCGCTGGGCTTCGCCGGGGTGCTGGTGCCCGAGCAGTACGGCGGCAGCGGCCTGGGCGCGGTGGAAGCCGGCGTCATCATGGAAGCCATCGGCCGCACGCTCGCGCCATCCCCCTTCCTTTCCAGCGCGGTCCTGGGGGCGACGCTCGTCGCCCGCAACGGCAGCGAGGCGCAGCGCCAGGCACTGCTGCCCGCGCTGGCGGCGGGCGAGCATCTGCTCGCGCTGGCCGTCGACGAAGTCGCCAAGCACCGCCCGCAGCGCCAGACGCTGCGGGCGGAGCCCCAGGGCGACGGCTTCCGGCTCGATGGCGCCAAGGTCTTCGTGGTCGACGGCCACGTCGCCGATACGCTGATCGTCGCGGCACGCACTGGCGGCGGCCCGGACGACCGCGACGGCGTCACGCTGTTGCTGGTGCCGCGCGACAGCGCCGGCATCCGCATCGAGCGCACGGTGCTCGCCGATGCCAGCAACGCCGCGCGCATCGCGTTCGATGGCGTCCACGCGCCGGCGAACGCGGTGCTTGGCGCACCCGGCGATGGCGCCGCCATGCTGGAGCGCGCGCTCGACATCGGACGCGCGGCGCTGTCGTCCGAGTTGCTCGGCATCGCGGACGAGGCCTTTGCCCGCACGCTCGCTTATCTGAAGGAGCGGCGCCAGTTCGGCCGCATCATCGGCGAGTACCAGGCGCTGCAGCATCGCGCCGCGCATCTGTTCACCGAGATCGAGATCACGCGCGCCGCCGTGCTGCTGTGCCAGCAGCGGCTGGACCAGCCGTTGGCAGACGCCCCGGCCGATGCGAAGGCCGATGCGGAGCGCGCGGGACTGGTGAGCGTGGCCAAGGCCCGCGCCGGCACCACCGCGACGCTTGCCGTGCAGGAAGGCGTGCAGATGCACGGCGGCATCGGCATGACCGACGAGTACGAAATCGGCTTCTTCATGAAGCGCGCCCGCACCGCGCAGGAACTGCTCGGCGACGCCAACGCCCACGCCCACCGCTGGGCCACGCTGGGCGGGTACTAGCCCGCGGCGCCGCGCCCGCCGGCACGCGCAGCCGTCCGCGGCATGCGCGTGGCGACTCGCGCGCGGCGTTCGCCGCCGGCCATGGGAAAACCACTAGACCATGGCGGGCCAATCGGGTTGTCATCGATTCGAAGCGCCAGTATGCTGAATCGACACCGAGCGCGGCAGCCGTCAACAAGCGGCGCAGTTAGCCGCAGGCGTTAAAAGACAGGCCCGCCCCGCATAAAAAGACCAATATCGCGGCGCACAACGGGCCGGAGACAGGAGACAGCATGTATCACGGGTCATGCAGAATCGTGTTGACGGTATCCTTGCTGACGGCGGGCTCGCGATGAGCGCCTACGTCCTGCGCCGCCTGCTGGCGCTCGTGCCCACCCTGCTGTTCGCCAGCCTGATCGTCTTCACCATCGTGCGCATGGTGCCCGGCGACGTGATCGACCTGATGCTCAGCCAGAACGACATCAGCGCCGACACCAAGACGCGCGAAGACCTCGTGCGCGCCCTCGGCCTGGACCGTCCGATGTGGCAGCAGTACCTGCACTGGGTCGGTGACATCGTGCTGCGGGGCGACCTCGGCCAGTCGCTGTGGCAGAACGAACCGGTGCTGTCGATGGTGGCCTCGCGCATTCCCGCCACCGTCTCGCTGGGCGTGCTCGCGCTGATCGTGGCGCTGACGGTCGCGCTTCCCATCGGCGTGCTGTCGGCCATCCGCCAGGACAGCGCCGCCGACTATGTCGCGCGCTCCTTCTCCATCCTGATGCTGGCCGTGCCCAGCTTCTGGCTCGGCACCATGGTGATGGTGTTTCCCTCCGTGTGGTGGGGCTGGTCGCCCGAAGCGCGCTACGTGCCGTTCCTCGAAGACCCGGTCCAGCACGTGCGCAACATGCTCATTCCCGCCATCGTGCTCGGCATGGCCCTGTCGGCCATCACGATGCGCATGACGCGCACGATGATGCTGGAGGTGCTGCGGCAGGACTACATCCGCACGGCGTGGGCCAAGGGCCTGAACGAACCGCTGGTGGTGATGCGCCACGCGCTGCGCAACGCGCTGATCCCGGTGGTAACGCTGATCGGCCTGCAGGCGCCGCTGCTGATCGGCGGCGCGGTCATCATCGAGCAGATCTTCGCGCTGCCGGGCATGGGGCTGCTGCTGCTCGACGCCGTGCACCAGCGCGACTATCCAGTCGTTACCGGCGTGTTCCTGGTGGTCGGCGTGGCGGTGATGCTGATCAACCTGCTCGTCGACCTGAGCTACGGGCTGTTCGATCCCAAAGTGAGGCACCGCTGATGGCCAATCCCGTCGTCCATCCCTCCACCATCGCGGCGCCGCGCAGCGCGGGCGCCAAGCCGGTCCGCCGTCCCCTGCCGGGCTTCGGCTTTCTCAAGCGCCTGTTCCGCGACAAGCCGCTGGGCGCGGCCGGCGCGGTCATCTGCGCGCTGTTCCTGTTCTGCGGCATCTTTGCCGACGTGCTGGCGCCGTACGGCATGAACGAGATCAACATGCTGCACCGCCTGCAGCCGCCCTCGTGGGCGCATCCGTTCGGTACCGACAACCTCGGCCGGGACATGCTCTCACGCTGCCTGTACGGCGCGCAGCTGTCGGTCGTGATCGGCCTGAGCGCGGCCACGCTGGCAACGGTGGTGTCCGTGGTGCTCGGCATCCTGACCGGCTATCTCGGCGGCAAGTTCGACCTGATCGTGCAGCGCATGGTCGATGCGTGGATGAGCTTCCCCGATCTGGTGATCCTGATCGTGGTGGTATCGGTGCTCGGCCCAGGCAGCTGGCAGATCGTCGGCACGTTGGGGCTGCTGCTGGGCATTGGCGGCTCGCGCATCGTGCGCAGCGCCGTGGTCTCGGTGCGCGAGAACATGTACGTGCACGCCGCTCAGTCGATGGGGGCGTCCACCGGCCGCATCCTGTGGCGCCATATCCTGCCCAACGTGCTGCCGCCGGTGATCGTGCTGTTCACCACGCGCGTCGGCACCGCCATCCTCGCCGAATCCGGCCTGTCGTTTCTGGGGCTGGGCGTGCCGCCTCCCGCGCCGACCTGGGGCGGCATGCTGTCCGGAGACGGCCGCACCTTCATGTTCCAGGGACCGTGGCTCGCGCTCGCCCCCGGCATCTGCCTGACCATCGTGGTCTACGCAATCAATGTCTATGGCGATGCGCTGCGCGACCTGCTCGACCCGCGCATGCGCGGCACGCGCTAGCGCAAGGTTCCTGCATACGGCGGCGCGAGATGCGCGCCGCGCGAATTTCCCGGCGAGCACGCATCCGGGCCAACGGTAGTCGACGACGGAGGGCAGCGGTTTGACGACACAGGCATCCTCGATATTGGTGGGCGTGGCGCTCGCGCTGGGCGCGGCAACGGCAGGCGCGCAAGGCGGCGCCCAGCCAAACGGCCCGGATACCGCGCCGAAGTACGGCGGCACGCTGGAGGTCGGCTCGGTCTACGCGACCATCTCGGCCCTGTCGTGGGATCTGGCCGACTGGAACTGGAAGCAGAATTACGACACGGGCCAGGTCTACGAGCATCTGTTCGCCGCCGATCTGTCGAAGGCGAAGCGCAACGGCGGCAAGTACGGCTTCCAGGCCGATGCCTGGCTGCCCGAGGACGCGATCCGCGGCGAGCTCGCCGAGAGCTGGAAATGGCTGGACCCGCTGACGCTCGAAGTGAAGCTGCGCAAGAACGTGAAGTTTCCCGCCAAGCCCGGAGTGATGGAGGAGCGCGAGCTCGTCGCCGACGACGTGGTCTTCAGCTACACGCGCCAGGCGGAGAGCCCCAAGAAGATTCCCACGTACTTCGACCACCTCGCCAAGGTCGAAGCCAAGGACAAGCACACGGTGATGTTCCGCTTCAAGGAGTTCAACGCGGAATGGGACTACCGCTTCGGCTGGGGCTACTACTCCGGCATCATGCCGAAGGAGGTCGCCACCGCCGGCGCGGGCAACTGGAAGAACATCAACGGCAGCGGCCCGTTCCAGCTGACGAACTTCGTGCAGGGCAACGCCACCACGTACACGAAGAACCCGCTGTACTGGGACAGCGAAACGCTCGGCGGCAAGGACTACAAGCTGCCGTTCGTCGACAAGGTCGTGCTGCGCACGATCAAGGACGAAGCCACCCGCAACACCATGCTGCGCACCGGCAAGCTCGACGTGATGGAGGGCATCCGCTGGACCGCGGTGGAGGAGCTGAAGAAGAGCGCGCCGCAGCTGCAGTGGTCGCGCTGGCTCTCGTTCAACGGCCAGTATCTGGCGATGCGCGTCGATACCAAGCCCTTCAACGATATCCGCGTGCGGCGCGCGCTCAATATGGCGGTCAACAAGCAGGAGATCGTCAAGCAGTACTACGGCGGCAACGCCGAGCTGTTCGCCTATCCGCAGCACCCCGACTACGTGGGCTACTACGAGCCGCTCAGCGCGATGCCGGACAACGTGAAGGAGCTCTTCACGTACAACCCCGAAAAGGCGAAGAAGCTGCTGGCGGAAGCCGGCTATCCCAAGGGCTTCAAGTTCAAGGTGCAGGTATGCGCCTGCAGCCCGGACCATATGGAGATGCTGCCGCTGATCGCCGCCTATCTCGAGCAGGTCAACGTGCGCATCGAGATCCAGCCGATGGAGTACGGCGCCTTCCTGTCGGCCATGACCACGAAGACCAATGCGCCCGGCTACCTGATGAGCAACGGCCATACCAACCCGACCACCACCATCCGCAAGAGCTTCGTGCCGGGCCAGGTGTGGAACGCCGCGCAATGGGGCAACGAGGCATACACCAAGCGTGTCGAGGCCGCGTTCGAGCTGCGCGACACCGGCAAGCGCCAGGAAGCGCTGCGCGCGCTCACGCGCGAGATCCTGGCCGAGGCGCCCTATATCTGGCTGCCCACGCAGTACGTCTACACCGCATGGTGGCCGTGGGTGAAGAACTACGGCGGCGAGCTGCGCGCCGGCGCGGTGCGGCCGGGGCCCATCTACGCGCGCATGTGGATCGACCAGGAGATGAAGAAGAAGATGGGCTTCTGACCGCCCGCTCCCCATCGCACATGGAGGCATGCATGAAGCAGCCCATCCTGCGGGTCAGCAACCTGACCACGCGCTTTCGCACCGACCGCGGCATCGTCACCGCGGTGGACCAGGTGTCGTTCGACGTGGCGCCCGGCGAGACGCTGGCCATCGTCGGCGAATCCGGCTCGGGCAAGAGCGTCACGGCGCTGTCCGTCCTCGGACTGATTCCGTCGCCGCCCGGCTCCATCGACGGCGGCGAGATCGTCTTCGAGGGGCAGGACCTGCTCAAGCTCGGGCCCAAGGGGATGCACGCGATCCGCGGCAACCGGATCGCGATGATCTTCCAGGAGCCGATGTCGTCGATGAATCCCGCGCTGACGGTGGGCAAGCAGATCGCCGAGCCCATCCGCCTGCATCGCGGGCTGCCGTGGAAAACCGCGCTCGGCATCGCCGGCGAACTGCTCGGCAAGGTGCAGATCCCCGAGCCCCAGAGCCGGCTGTCCGCGTATCCGCACCAGTTCTCCGGCGGCATGCGCCAGCGCGCGATGATCGCCATGGCGCTGGCCTGCGAGCCGCGGCTGATCATCGCCGACGAGCCCACCACCGCGCTCGACGTCACGGTGCAGGCCCAGATCCTCGATTTGCTCAAGGACCTGGCGCAGCGCACGGGCACCGCGCTGATCCTGATCACGCACGATCTCGGCGTGGTGGCGCGCTATGCCGACCGCGTCGCGGTGATGTATGGCGGCCGCCTGGTGGAAACCGCCACCGCCGAGGCGCTGTACCGCCACCCCGCCCATCCCTATACGCGCGGCCTGATGGCCTCGGTGCCGCGTCTCGACGGCGACACGCGCCAGCCGCTGGTGCCCATCGAAGGCCAGCCGCCCGACCTGAGCTCGCTCGGTCCCGGCTGCGCCTTCCTGCCGCGCTGCAAACAGGCCATGGACCAGTGCCGCGCCACGCGCCCGGCGCTGCGCGACGTGATGGCGCCCGGCGCCGCTCCCGTCCCCGACCCCCATCTCAAGGCGTGCTTCCTCCATGAACTCCACTGACACCATCGACGCGCCCACGCGGCGACCGGCCACTACACCGGCCACTACGCCGGCCACGACGCCGGCCACGACGCCGGCCGGCGAAGAGGTCCTGCGCGTGGACGACCTCAAGGTGCATTTCCCTGTGACCAGGGGCGTGCTGCTGAAGCACCAGATCGGCTCGGTCAAGGCCGTCGATGGCGTCTCGTTCGCCCTGAGGCGCGGGGAAACGCTGGGACTGGTCGGCGAAAGCGGATGCGGCAAGTCCACCACGGGCCTGGCGCTGATGAAGATGCAGCCGGCCACCGCCGGACGCATCGCCTTTCGCGGCGACGACCTCGCCAGCTTCACGCGCGCGCAGGAGCGCCAATTCCGCCGCAGCGTGCAGATGGTCTACCAGGACCCGTTCGGCTCGCTGAATCCGCGCATGAAAGTCAGCGACATCGTCGGCGAACCGCTGGAGATCCACGATTTCCCCGGCGGCCGTGCCGCGCGGCGCGCGCGCGCGGCGGAGCTGCTGGAGATGGTGGGCCTGCTGCCCTATATGGCGGACCGTTACCCGCACGAGTTCTCCGGCGGCCAGCGCCAGCGCATCGGCATCGCGCGCGCGCTGGCCCTCGGACCCAGCGTGATCGTCTGCGACGAACCGGTGTCGGCGCTGGACGTCTCGATCCAGGCGCAGGTGGTCAATGTCTTCATGGACCTGCAGCGCAGGCTCGGGCTGACGTATCTGTTCATCGCGCACGACCTCGCCGTGGTGCGCCATATCAGCGACCGCATCGCGGTGATGTATCTGGGCAGGATCGTGGAGATCGCGGACCGCGACGCGCTCTATGCCAATCCGCGCCACCCGTACACCCAGGCGCTGCTGTCGGCGGTGCCCGTTGCCAGCGTCGAGGCGGAACGCACGCGCAAGCGCATCGTGCTCAAGGGCGAAGTGCCCAGCCCGATGAACCCGCCTTCGGGCTGCCGCTTCCATACCCGCTGTCCGGTGGCGATGGCCCGCTGCCGCACCGACGATCCCGCGCTGCGCGCGCAGCCGGATGGCCAGATGGTGGCCTGCCACCTGTATCCCTGACTGCCTCGGCCCGCCGGCTCAGGCCGGCGACAGGATGCCCATCAGCAGCGGCCGGACGAACAGTTCGGAGGCGTTGTCCGCGCGCGCATCGCGCACCCAGCGGTGCAGTTCCACCGCGGCATTGATCATGCTGTTGACCTGCAGCGCCGCGATGCCCTGATCCAGCGGGCGGATCGAGCCGTCCTGCATGCCCTGCACCAGGAAGCGCACGATGCGGGCCGACAGCCGGCTCATCGTCAGCATCTTCTCCTTGCGCATCTCCTCGGGCAGCGCGCCGTAGATGGTCAGCCGCAGCAACGGCCCCTGGCTCGAGAACTGGTAGTGCACCAGCGCGCGGGAGACGGCGCACAGCTTGTCCCAGCCGCTGCCGGGACCGTTCTCCACGCGCGTCTGCGTGTCGCGGATCACCGTGAACATGCGGTCGATGCAGGCCGAGATCAGGTCGTCCTTGTTCTCGTTGTGGTGATAGAACGAACCCTTGGTCAGGTTCAGCCGTGCCGAGATGCGGTCCGCCGAGGCGCCGCGATAGCCCTGCTCGTTGAGCAGTTCGGTGGCCGCGCGCAGGAAGGCGTCCTGCGTGGTCTCGGGCTTGTCGGGCGCCGGCAGCAGCGCGGCCACGTCCAACTGCCCGGCCCAGCGCGACGACGGCGCGGCGATGCCGTGCAGCAGCACGTCCACCACGGTCTGCGCCACCTTCGGATAATCCTCGGGCTCATAGCGCTCCACCCACGACATCGCACCGGTCGCCAGCGACAGCAGCAGATGCGCCCGCGCGCTCAGCGCGTTGCGCTGCGCCGCATCGGTGGGCACGCCGTCGCGCAGCAGCTGGCGGATGCGGCGGAACATGTCGGTGTAGGCATCGAAGGCGATGTCGGCATGGCTGTCCGGCAGCGCGCGGATCTCGCGAAAACTCATCAGCTCGGCCCGCTCGCCGGTGCCCGTGCGCGCCAGCCGCTCGAAGAACAGCGTGATAAAGGCCTCGACGCGCGCCTGCGGCGTCTCGCGCTGCAATGCCGCGCTGGCGATATCCACCATCTCCCCGATCGTGCGCATCAGGCACGCCACGACCAGGTCTTCCTTCTTGCGGTAGTAGTAGGTGATGCTGTTCGTGCTCAGGCCCACGTCCTGCGCGACGTCGGACAGCGTGGTGCCGCGCACGCCCTTGTGGTTGAAGCGCCGTGCCGCGGCGTCCAGGATGGCCTCGCGCTTTTCGACGTAGCGACGGGTCAGGCGGGCTTCGGCCGGGTCCTTGAGCATGGATGAAGATATGGGGCGAGGCGTTGCTTGATATCGCGCGGGAATCGCGCGCGTTGAAGAACCCCGAAAGGCCTGCGCGAATTATAGCGGGCGCGTTTCGCTCGCGTCCGTCTTGCATGCATCGGCATCCGCGCTCAGAATCTGTAGCCCGGCCGGCCTCGCCCTGTTTCGCGCGATCCTGGCCGGCGCCTTTTGATGGAAAGGAATGCCGATGCCAGAGCCGCAATCCGAGTCGTCGCCATTGCAGGTCGCCCCCGGCGCAGCGCTCGCCGGGGCCTCGCCCGCGCAGGCGCGGCAGGCCGTCGAGGCCGTCTATCGGGCCGAGTCTCGCCGCGTGCTCGCCACGCTGATCCGCCTGCTGGGCGACTTCGATATCGCCGAGGAAGCGCTGCACGACGCTTTCAAGGCCGCGCTGGAGCAATGGCCGCGCGATGGCATTCCGGCGAACCCGCGCGCGTGGCTGGTCTCGGCCGGGCGTTTCAAGGCCATCGACGGCATCCGCCGGCATGCGCGCTTCCGCGCGCTCGACGAGGTCGCCGAACAGGTCGAAGCCATCGAAGACGAAAGCGCGGCGCTCGGCATGGACGACGAGACCCTGGAGGACGACCGGCTCCGGCTGATCTTCACGTGCTGCCACCCCGCCCTCGCGCCGGACGCGCAGGTCGCGCTGACGCTGCGCGAGGTATGCGGCCTGACCACCGAGGACATCGCCCGCGCCTTCCTGACCGGCGCGCCGACGCTCGCGCAGCGCATCGTCCGCGCCAAGGGGAAAATCCGCGACGCCCGCATTCCCTACCAGGTGCCCGACCACGCCGAGCTGCCGCAGCGGCTGGAAAGCGTGCTGCGCGTGATGTATCTCGTCTTCAACGAGGGCTATTCCGCCAGCTCCGGCGACCAGCTCACGCGGCACGACCTGTCGGCGGAAGCCATCCGGCTGGCCCGGCTGCTGCTCGAACTCCTGCCCGAGCCGGAAGTCATGGGCCTGCTGGCCCTGATGCTGCTGCACGAATCGCGCCGCGCGGCCCGCGCCACGCCCGAGGGCGACCTGATCGTCCTCGACGAGCAGGACCGCTCGCTGTGGAACCGCGAGCTGATCGCCGAGGGCATCTCGCTGGTCGAGCGCGCGCTTGGATCGCGGCGGTTCGGCGCCTACTCGCTGCAGGCGGCAATCTCCGCCGTCCATGCCGAGGCGCCGAGCGCCGAAGCCACGGACTGGCCCCAGATCGTGGCGCTGTACGACGTGCTGATGGGTTTCGGCTCGTCGCCCGTGGTTGCGCTGAACCGCGCCGTGGCCGTCGCCATGCGTGACGGCCCGGCCGCCGGACTGGCCCTGATCGATGGCATCCTGAACGCCGGCCAGCTCGCCGACTATCACCTTGCCCACGCCGCGCGCGCCGACATGCTGCGGCGCCTTGGCCGTCACGACGAAGCCCGCGCCGCCTACCGCACCGTCCTCGGCCTGGCGCGGCAGGAACCCGAACGGCGCTTTATCGAGAAGCGGCTCGCCGGCCTGCCCGCGTGACGGGCGCGTCCCGCAATATTTTTCCGATCGAATGGCCCGCCGATGTCGAATCCGGCCGCGGCCGAACGACCAGCTAGTGAAGGCGGCTTCCCGCGCCGCCCGTTTCCCTGCTCCACCCAACCTTTGAGGCGATCATGAAATACCTCTGCCTGGTCTATTACGAAGAAAAGCAGGTCTACAGCATGCCGCGCGACGAATGGGATTCCCTCGTCGGTGAATGCCTCGCCTATGGCGACAAGGTCAAGGCCAGCGGCCGCCACATCGCCGGCGAAGCACTGCAGCCCGTGGACACCGCGACCACGGTCCGGGTCCGCGACGGCAAGGTCTCGGTGACCGACGGGCCGTTCGCCGAAACCAAGGAACAGCTGGCGGGCTTCTACCTGATCGACGCCACCGATCTGAACGAGGCCATCCAGGTCGCCGCCAAGATCCCGCCGGCGCGCCACGGCAGCATCGAAGTCCGCCCCATCCGCGAATTGACCGGTCCCGGCGCCTCCTGAGATTTTTTGGAATCGCGGCGACGGCGATGTCGATTCCCGGCGTCGCCGATCGACAAGGGTCAGAGGGACGAAAAACCGGCCCCAGGACGAGGAGCGTTAGCCATGAAGTTCGTGTGCCTGATGTATGCCGACCCGAAGACACTGGAATCGCTGCCCGAGAAGGCGTGCCAGCGGCTTGCCAGCGAGAGCCGGCTGTATGGCGAGGTGCTGGCGAGGCGCGGCCTCTGCGTGGCCAGCGAGGCCCTGCAATGCACCGCGACCGCGACGACCCTGCGGATGCGCGCCGGCAAGCTGGAAATCAGCGACGGCCCGTTCGCCGAAACCGCCGAACAACTGATCGGCTTCTTACTGCTCGAGGCCGATGGCCTGCACGAAGCACTGCATCTGGCGGCCAATATCCCGGCCGCCCGCGTCGGCAGCATCGAGGTCAGGCCCGTGTGCGATCTTGCCGCCCATTCCCCTACCGTCCGTAGCGATGATCTGGAACATCGCTGGGCCACGTCTTAGAACGAAAGCCTGCGCGGCGCCAGCCAGGCGCACGCCGAACGACGCCGTACAGGGCCCGGATGGCGGCTCTTGCGGCGATCCCTGAAGCCATCCTGCTCCCGAGGAGACTCACCATGAATGCAGAAGTCGGAGATACCACCACCCAGCAACTACAGGCCCTGATGGAGAAATGGATGGTCGCCGCACGCTCGCGCGACCTGAAAGCCATCATGTCGTGCTACACGGACGACGTCGTCGCGTTCGACGCCATCATCCAGCTCCAGTTCAAGGGCGCCGACGCCTACGGCAAGCACTGGGCCATGTGCATGGAAATGTGCGGTGGCGAAATGATCTTCGAACCGCGCGACCTGACGATCGCCGCCAGCGGCGACGTCGGCTACGGCCACTACCTGATGCGCTGCGGCGCCAAGGATGCCGACGGCACCGAGAAAAGCTCGTGGATGCGGTGCAGCGTCGGCTTCCGCAGGACCGGGGGGCAGTGGGCCATCGCCCACGAGCATTTTTCCGCGCCATTCGATATGGAAAGCGGCAAGGCGCTGTTCGATCTCAAGCCGTGATCGCGCGTCCGACCGACTCAATACGCCTGGAGGAAAAACCATGAGCAATTCGCAAGTCAAGCCGATTCCGGAAGGGATGCACACGCTGACGCCGCACCTGGTCTGCGCCAAGGCCGCCGAAGCCATCGAGTTCTACAAGGCCGCCTTCGGCGCCCAGGAACACGGGCGGCTCACCACGCCGCAAGGCGCCCTGCTGCACGCGATGCTGCAGATCGGCGACTCGCACCTGATGCTGGTCGATGAATTTCCGGATTGGGGCGCTGTCGGGCCCAAATCGCTGAAGGGCTCGCCAGTGACCCTGCACCTGTACGTCGAGGATGTCGACGCCGCGGTCAAACGCGCCGTGGATGCCGGCGCCAGGATCACGATGCCGGTCGACGACATGTTCTGGGGCGATCGCTACGGCAAGGTCGAGGATCCGTTCGGCCACCAGTGGTCGCTGGCCACCCATATCCGCGATGTACCGCCGGAGGAAATGGAAAAGGTGGCCGCAAGCGCTACTGGCGGCTGCGGCGAATCGAAGGCCTGATGGGAAGAGCGGTCGGAAGGCATGGTATTCCGACCGCCCAAAGCAAAACACCCCAGCTTTGGGAGCTGGGGTGTTCTGGGAATAAGAGCCTGGCGATGACCTACTTTCACACGGGTAGTCCGCACTATCATCGGCGCGAAGTCGTTTCACGGTCCTGTTCGGGATGGGAAGGGGTGGTTCCAACTTGCTATGGTCACCAGGCATTGAGGGGTTGCTGCGCCGGGGTTTAAGCCGTCGCGGCAGATAGGGATGTAGTGTGTGGGGGTGATTGTGTTGGCCGGTGGCACAACTGGGCTCTCACACCGTGCGTGAAGACGCACCGGTTATAGGATCAAGCCTTACGGGCAATTAGTACTGGTTAGCTTAACGCATTACTGCGCTTCCACACCCAGCCTATCAACGTCCTGGTCTCGAACGACCCTTCAAGGAGGTCAAGCCTCCAGGGAATCCTCATCTTCAGGCGAGTTTCCCGCTTAGATGCTTTCAGCGGTTATCTCTTCCGTACATAGCTACCCTGCGATGCCTCTGGCGAGACAACAGGTACACCAGCGGTACGTCCACTCCGGTCCTCTCGTACTAGGAGCAGCCCCCGTCAAGATTCCAACGCCCACGGCAGATAGGGACCAAACTGTCTCACGACGTTTTAAACCCAGCTCACGTACCTCTTTAAATGGCGAACAGCCATACCCTTGGGACCGGCTACAGCCCCAGGATGAGATGAGCCGACATCGAGGTGCCAAACACCGCCGTCGATATGAACTCTTGGGCGGTATCAGCCTGTTATCCCCAGAGTACCTTTTATCCGTTGAGCGATGGCCCTTCCATTCAGAACCACCGGATCACTATGTCCTGCTTTCGCACCTGCTCGACTTGTCGGTCTCGCAGTTAAGCACGCTTTTGCCATTGCACTTTAGGTACGATGTCCGACCGTACCAAGCGTACCTTCGAACTCCTCCGTTACACTTTGGGAGGAGACCGCCCCAGTCAAACTGCCTACCATGCACTGTCCCCGACCCGGATTCACGGGCCAAGGTTAGAACCTCAAACAAACCAGGGTGGTATTTCAAGGACGGCTCCACGAGAACTAGCGTCCTCGCTTCAAAGCCTCCCACCTATCCTACACAGATCGGTTCAAAGTCCAATGCAAAGCTGCAGTAAAGGTTCATGGGGTCTTTCCGTCTAGCCGCGGGGAGATTGCATCATCACAAACACTTCAACTTCGCTGAGTCTCGGGAGGAGACAGTGTGGCCATCGTTACGCCATTCGTGCAGGTCGGAACTTACCCGACAAGGAATTTCGCTACCTTAGGACCGTTATAGTTACGGCCGCCGTTTACCGGGACTTCAATCAAGAGCTTGCACCCCATCATTTAATCTTCCGGCACCGGGCAGGCGTCACACCCTATACGTCCACTTTCGTGTTTGCAGAGTGCTGTGTTTTTATTAAACAGTCGCAGCCACCATTTTATTGCAACCCCTTCACCCTTCTGGCGCAGGCCAGTCAAGCTACCAGGGCGTACCTTATCCCGAAGTTACGGTACCAATTTGCCGAGTTCCTTCTCCCGAGTTCTCTCAAGCGCCTTAGAATACTCATCTCGCCCACCTGTGTCGGTTTGCGGTACGGTCTCGTATGACTGAAGCTTAGAGGCTTTTCTTGGAACCACTTCCAATTGCTTCGCAGCACTAGGCCGCTCGCCCCACATCCTTGAATTACGCGCCCGGATTTGCCTAAGCGCCTTCTCCAATGCAGGGACCGGGACTTCCAACACCCGGACAACCTTCCGCGATCCGTCCCCCCATCGCATCATACGACGGTGCAGGAATATTAACCTGCTTCCCATCAGCTACGCATCTCTGCCTCGCCTTAGGGGCCGACTCACCCTACGCCGATGAACGTTGCGTAGGAAACCTTGGGCTTACGGCGAGGGGGCCTTTCACCCCCTTTATCGCTACTCATGTCAGCATTCGCACTTCTGATACCTCCAGCATCCTTTACAAGACACCTTCACAGGCTTACAGAACGCTCTCCTACCACGCAATTACTTGCGTCCGCAGCTTCGGTGACTGGCTTAGCCCCGTTACATCTTCCGCGCAGGACGACTCGATCAGTGAGCTATTACGCTTTCTTTAAAGGGTGGCTGCTTCTAAGCCAACCTCCTGACTGTTTTAGCCTTCCCACTTCGTTTCCCACTTAGCCAATCTTGGGGACCTTAGCTGGCGGTCTGGGTTGTTTCCCTCTTGACACCGGACGTTAGCACCCGATGTCTGTCTCCCGTGATTGCACTCTTCGGTATTCGGAGTTTGCTATGGCGGGGTAATCAGCAATAGACCCCCCAACCATGACAGTGCTCTACCCCCGAAGGTGAGACACGAGGCACTACCTAAATAGTTTTCGGAGAGAACCAGCTATTTCCAGACTTGTTTAGCCTTTCACCCCTATCCACAGCTCATCCCCTAACTTTTCAACGTTAGTGGGTTCGGTCCTCCAGTACGTGTTACCGCACCTTCAACCTGGCCATGGATAGATCGTCTGGTTTCGGGTCTACACCCAGCGACTCAATCGCCCTATTCGGACTCGCTTTCGCTACGCCTTCCCTAACCGGTTAAGCTTGCCACTGAATGTAAGTCGCTGACCCATTATACAAAAGGTACGCCGTCACCCGTTTCCAGGCTCCGACTGTTTGTATGCATGCGGTTTCAGGATCTATTTCACTCCCCTCCCGGGGTTCTTTTCGCCTTTCCCTCACGGTACTGGTTCACTATCGGTCGATCACGAGTATTTAGCCTTGGAGGATGGTCCCCCCATCTTCAGACAGGATTTCACGTGTCCCGCCCTACTTGTCGTACCCCTAGTTCCACAACGCGGTTTTCGCATACAGGGCTATCACCTGCTACGGCCGGGCTTTCCATCCCGTTCTGCTAACCACACTGCTAAAAAGTACAAGGCTCTTCCCATTTCGTTCGCCACTACTTTGGGAATCTCGGTTGATTTCTGTTCCTGCAGCTACTTAGATGTTTCAGTTCGCCGCGTTCGCTTCCCTGACCTATGTATTCAGTCAGGGATGACCCATACGGGCCGGGTTTCCCCATTCGGACATCTTCGGATCAAAGCTTGTTTGCCAGCTCCCCGAAGCTTTTCGCAGGCTACCGCGTCCTTCATCGCCTGTGATCGCCAAGGCATCCACCACATGCACTTGTTCGCTTGACCCTATAACGAGTGCGTCTCCTCTCGGAGACACCCGCTACAGGTGAGTTCTCGCATTTGTGCCGTATTCCAAGTCATCTTTCGATCACTT
>NZ_CAJZAH010000001.1:0-1710000 GCF_914271545.1 Cupriavidus respiraculi | reverse complement strand
ATCGGGTCTCCCCGACAGCTCGCTCTTTCGAGCGGTCGCTCACTCTCAGAAAACTGACTGGCCAAGTCCGAAAACCTGACCAACATGTTTTACTGTGCGAGCACTTTATAACTTGTAAGCTCCAGGCAACTTGCGCCGCCTGTGCGTCCCGTTATCGAGCGCCCACACTTATCGGTTGTTTGATTGTTAAAGATCCGTCTGCCCCGGCTCGCTTTGCTTCGCCAGGCGCTGCTTCGTCAGCAGCAGAGAAACGAGATTATGTAGATCTTTTCGTTTCCCGTCAACAGGGCAGCGCACTTTTTTTCGTCGCCGCAGTGCCGGTCATCCTGCCCCGCCACTACCCCCTGCCAACCCCGCAACCCGCGCCCCGCCTGCCTTGCAGGCTCGCTGTCGTGTTGCGAGGGGGCGAATATTAGGGGACTTTGGCGGCCTTGGCAATACCTTTGTCACAGAAATATGGCCGCGGTTCAAAACTTCTCCGCCGGCCTCCGGCGGAGGTCCGGGAAGGCGGCGTGCACGCTCCATTAGAATCCACCCATGCACGACCATCCCATCTATCTGCCTTCCCGTTTCGATTCCGACGCACGCCGCCTGGACGCGCAGGCGCTTGCCGCCGCGCTGTCCCGCCCTATCGTCTTTGTGGATCTGGAGACCACCGGCGCGGACGCACAGCGCGACCGCATCACGGAAATCGGCGTGGTGGAAGTCGGGCCTGACGGCGTGGTGGAATGGGACACGTTGCTGGACCCCGGCATCGGCATTCCGCCCTTTATCCAGCGCCTGACCGGCATCACCGACGAGATGGTGCGCGGCCGCCCCACGTTCGCCACGCTGGCCGAGGCGCTGGCGGAGCGGCTGCATGGCAAGCTGTTCATCGCCCACAACGCGCGCTTCGACTACGGCTTCCTCAAGAACGAGTTCCGCCGGGCCGGCGTCACCTTCCGGGCCGACGTGCTGTGCACGGTGCGGCTGTCGCGGGCGCTGTTCCCGTCGGTGGAGCGGCACGGCCTGGACGCGCTGATCGCCCGCTTCGAGCTCCAGCCCAAGGGCCGGCACCGCGCGCTGGCCGACGCGGAACTGCTGTGGCAGTTCTGGCAGCGCATCCACTCGCTGTATTCCGTGGAGCTGGTGGAGTCGGCGGTCCAGGCGCTGATCAAGCGTGCCAGCCTCCCCGCAGGACTGGAGGAGACGGCGCTGGACGACGTTCCGGCCACACCGGGCGTGTACCTGTTCTACGGCGATCACGACGTGCCGCTCTATATCGGCAAGAGCGTGCATCTGCGCCAGCGCATCGGCGCGCATTTTTCGGGGGACCACCGCGTCGCCAAGGACCTGCGACTGTCCCGCGCGGTGCGGCGCGTCGAGTGGCGCGAGACTGGAGGCGAGTTGGGCGCCCGCCTGCTGGAGGCGCAACTGGTCAAGCGCCTGGAGCCCGTGCATAACGCCTTGCTGCGCCGCAAGTCCAGGCTGTACGCGTGGGAATTGCCGCCCGGGCTGCCGGCGCCGCGCCTGCGCTGCGACAGCGATACGGACTTCGCCCGCCAGCGCCATCTGTATGGTCCCTTCAACAGCCGCGGGGCCGCGCATGCCGCGCTGCGCGAACTGGCCGAGAGCGCGGGACTGTGCCAGGCAACGCTGGCGCTGGAGAAAGCCGCCCGCCGCGGGCTGCCCTGCTTCGCGCGGCAGTTGCATCGCTGCGCCGGCGCCTGCGTGGGGGAGGAATCGCAAGCCGTCCATCGTGCCCGACTGCAGGGCGCGCTCGACGCCTTGGCGGTCGCGCCGTGGCCGTTCGACGGCGCGGTGGCGTGGCAGGAGCGCGCCGAAGGGGCCGGCTGGTGGCACGTCATCGAGAACTGGTGCTATCTCGGCTCGGTGCAGGACGTGCGCGATGCCGCGGCCCTTGTCACCGAACCCGCGCGCTTCGATCCGGACACCTATCAGATCCTGGCGCCGCATCTGGCGCAGATGCTGGCGACCGCGGTGCCGCTCGACGTGCAGCGCCAATTCCAGCTGGAGGCCCCCGTGCCGCCGCCCATTCCACGCCAGGCGGAGACTGCGCCGGCCGCAAAGCCCAGGCGCGCCCGCGTGAGTTCGCCGCTGCAGCCGGACCTGCTGGCGTTCTAGCCGGCTTGCCCGCCATTGCGGCGGTCGCCTACGCTGATCCACGACACCATCTCGTGGAGCGCGCATGCCGCCATCGCCCATCTTCCCGTCCACCGCAACCCGCGCCGTTGCCGTCCTGCTTGCCCTGGCGGCGGCGGGATGCGCGCAATCGGCCGGCATGCAGACGGTCCTCGATTCATGGCGCTCGGCACCGATCGAAGAGGCCAGGGCGCAATGGGGCCCGCCGGCCACCACCGAGGCGGTGCCGAACGGTACCGCCTATGTCTGGACGCATGAAGGGCTGCTGGCAAAGGCGCCGGGCAGCGGCCCGCGCGAAGCCCGGGCGCCGACCGATCCCGCACCGCCGACCACATCGCAGTGCGAACGCCGGCTGATCGCCGGCCCGGACGGCACGATCGTCGGCGGCGACTGGCGCGGGACTGGCTGCTGCCTGAGCGCATCGTTTGGCAGTTGCGCGCGCCTGCGCTACCCGGGAGCCACGCGCTGAACGCAAGCCGTGACCGGTGCTGGTGCGGGCCGTGCGACTGCGGCACCAAAACGGACAGCGCCGCGCGGTTGCGTGCCCGCTTCCGGCACAGTGTCAGTGCAGCGCACCGTCGCCCAGTCACGTCATTCCGTGGCACAGCTCTTGCTGAACTTTCGACCGAGTAGAAGCGGTTAGCGCCAGCGCATTTCCCTCATGGGCCAGATGCGCTTCGGCGCGGGACATTGCTCTCGCGACCCTCCGGTCGCACACCGACGACGCACGCCGCGTCGGTGTTTGAACCCGGCAAACGCCGAGCACAAGAGCGCAGAGATGTCCCGGATCTTCCCCACACATCCCACGCGCGATGCCATGGCATCGCCAGCCTCGTCCGCGCGTCGCGACACGCCGCGCGCGGCGCCGCTCGTCGTCCCGCCCCCTTCCATCCCGACGAACCAGAGAGTCCCCATGAAAACCACTCCCCCACGCCGTCGTCTGTTCCACGCCGCCCTCTGCGCTGCGCTGTCGCTCGCGGCGTTGCCGCTGGCCGCGCGCGCCGCCGACAAGGTGACCTTCCTGACTTCCTGGTATGCCCAGGCCGAGCATGGCGGCTTCTATCAGGCCGTGGCCGAGGGCATCTACAAGAAGCACGGGCTCGATGTGACCATCCGCATGGGCGGACCTCAGGTCAACGGCATGCAGATCCTGACCAGCGGTCAGGCCGACTTCATGATGGGCTACGACCTGCAGGTGCTCAAGAGCATCGAGCAGGGCGTTCCGGTCACCACCGTGGGCACGTCGTTCCAGACGGACCTGCAGGGCGTGATGACCCATGCCGACGTCAACAGCCTGGCCGACCTGAAGAGCCGCACCGTGCTGGTATCGACGTCGGGCCGCACGACGTGGTGGCCGTGGCTCAAGGCCCGCTACCAGCTCGACGACGCGAACTCGCGCGTCTACACCTTCAACCTGCAACCGTTCTTCGCCGACCCGAAGGCCGCGCAGCAGGCCTACGCCTCGTCGGAGGTATTCGCCGCGGACAAGGCCGGCGTGAAGACCAAATTCTTCCTGTTCGCGAACGACGGCTACCCGCCCTACGGCACGACCATCGTGACGATGCAGAAGACGGCAAAGGAAAAGCCCGAGCTGGTGGCCCGCTTCGTCAGGGCAACGATGGAGGGCTGGAAGAGCTACCTCGCCAATCCGGCGCCGGCCAACGCGCTGATCAAGCAGGACAACCCGAACATGAAGGACGACCAGCTCGCGTGGGGACTGGCCAAGCTCAAGGAGTACCGCATGGTCGACGGCGGCGACGCGGCGACGCAGGGCATCGGCGTGATGACCGATGCGCGCTGGCAGAAGACGCGCGACTTCATGGTCGGTGCGGGCCTGCTCAAGGCCGAAACCGACTGGAAGAAGGCGTACACGACCCAGTTCGTCAAGGACCTGAAGGTCATGCCCTGAGCGCCGTCGCCCATCGCGATCCCTGCGTCCCCCATCACTACGAGGAATTCCCCATGCTGGTCACCCAACAACGCGTGCTGCGCCGCTTCTGGTACGCCCTGATGCCGACGTCGATGCTCGACGATGGCCCCAAACCCTTCACCCTGCTCGGCGAGAACCTGGTGCTCTGGCGCGGCGCCGATGGCCGCGTCGCCGCCCTGCAGGATCGTTGCTGCCACCGTACCGCGAAGCTGTCCAAGGGCTGGGTCAACGAGCGCGGCGACATCGTCTGTGGCTATCACGGCTGGGAGTACGACTGCTCGGGCGCCTGCGTGAAGATCCCGCAGCAGCCCGACAGCCCGGTGCCATCCGGTGCCCGCGTGCCCGCCTATCGCGCGGAAGAGAAGTACGGCTACGTGTGGGTCGCGCTGGACGATCCGCTGCAACCCATTCCGGATTTTCCCGAGGACGGCGATCCGGCCTACCGCCGCATCCATCAGTACTACGAGCGCTGGAACACCAGCCCGCTGCGCGTGATGGAGAACTCGTTCGACAATTCGCATTTCAGCTTCGTGCACCGGGCCAATTTCGGCATCGCCGACCAGCCCAAGCCGGAAAAGTACGTGCTGGAGCAGCGGGAATGGGGCTTCGAGGCCGAGACACTGGTGCCGATCCGCAATATCCCCGCCGGCTTCCGCGTGACCGGCACGGAGGAACCCATTACGTACCGGCATATGTTCAACCGCTGGGACCTGCCGTTTACGCGCCGCTTCGGCTGCATCTATCCCACCAGCGGCAAGCATCACATCATCTACAACTGCGCCACGCCGATCGACGACAAGACGGTGATGCTGTCGCAATGGCTGTATCGCAACGACCGCGAGGAGGATTGCTCCACCGAAGAGCTGATCGCCTGGGATGCGCCGATCGTGGCGGAGGACCGCGAGATTCTCGAGGCCACCGACTATGACGCCTGCATCGATACGCGGCGCCGCGTGGAATTCCATATGGAGTCCGACAAGCCGGGCCTGCTGATGCGCAAGATGCTGCTGGAACTGCTGACCGCGCACGGCGAGAAGGAAGTGTTCCGCATCCCCGTAGTTAGCGCCTGAACGCGACGGAGCCCACCATGTCAGCCATCTTCCGCAGCGCTGCGCCCGTCGCCTCCACGACCGGCCCCATCCATCCGGCCGGCGCGCCCGCCGCCGCCGAAGCGGTACGTGGGTCCGACGAGCCCATCCTGTTCGCCAACCAGGTCCAGAAGACCTATCCGAACGGCACCACCGCGCTGGAGCGGGTAAGGCTGTCGATCCGCCCCGGCGAGTTCGTCTCCCTGCTCGGGCCGTCGGGCTGCGGCAAGAGCACGCTGCTGAAGCTGTTCGCGGGGCTGGAGACGCCCACTGCCGGCCATGTGCGCTGGTGGGGCCAATCGGCCTTGCCGGCGACGGCGCCGGCCAGCGGCCGCACGCTGGCGATGGTGTTCCAGGAGGCCACGCTGATGCCCTGGGCCAAGGTGCACGACAACGTCCGGCTGCCGCTGGATCTGGCGCGCCTGCCGCGGGACGTGGCCGACGAGCGGGTGCGGCGCGCACTGGCGCTGGTGGGGCTGTCGCAGTTCGGCAAGGTCTATCCGCGCGAGCTCTCGGGCGGCATGCAGATGCGCGTGTCGATCGCCCGGGCGCTGGCGACCGAGCCGGACCTGCTGCTGATGGACGAGCCATTCGGCGCGCTGGACGAATTCACCCGCAACCGGCTCGATGCCGACCTGCGCGCGCTGTGGGCGGAACGCGGCCTGACCGTGGTGTTCGTCACCCACAGCATCTACGAGGCGGTCTACCTGTCGAGCCGCGTGGTGGTGATGGCAGCCCGGCCGGGCCGGGTGATCGCCGACATCGCCATCGACGGCCCGCCCGAGCGGGACGAGGCATTTCGCGTGTCGCCCGTCTTCATGCAGTACTGCGCGCAGCTGTCCGCACTGCTGACGCAGGCCAACACCGGCGCCGATACCCATTTGGCCTGACGGCCGCGTCGATCCCTTGCCCCCGGAGACACCGATCATGACTTCGCCCCTGCTTTCACGGCCCGCCGCGCAGCGCGTGGCCGCGCCGCTCGCGGTTGGCCTGGTGCTGCTGCTTGCGTGGCAGGCCCTGTGCGTCTCGCTGGACGTACCGGCCTATCTGGTGCCTGCGCCGAGCGCAATCGCCCGCACGCTGGTGCAGGACTGGAGCCTGCTGTCCGGTTCGCTGCTGGTGACGCTGCGGATCACGCTGCTGGCCTTCGCCACCGCCGTCGTACTGGGAACGGCCGCGGCGTTCCTGTTCGTGCAGAGCCGCGTGATAGAGGCCAGCCTCTTTCCCTACGCGATCCTGCTGCAGGTGACGCCAGTCGTGGCCATCGCACCGCTGATCATCATCTGGGTCAAGGAGCCGACGCTGGCGCTGGTGATCTGCGCCACCATGGTGGCCATCTTCCCGATCCTGTCCAACACCGTGCTGGGCCTGCGCAGCGTCAATCCGGGCCTGCTGAATCTGTTCCGCATCAACCGGGCAAGCCGCTGGGACACGCTGCGGCGCCTGCGGATCCCCAGCGCGCTGCCCTACTTCTTCGGCGGCCTGCGCATCTCGTGCGGGCTGGCATTGATCGGCGCGGTGGTGGCCGAGTTCGTCGCCGGCACCGGCGGCACCGGTGCGGGACTCGCCTATCAGATCCTGCAGGCCGGCTTCGCGCTCAATATCCCGCGGCTGTTCGCCGCGCTGGTGCTGATCACGGCCACCGGCGTGCTGCTGTTCGGCGCCATGGTGATGCTGTCGCGGCTGGCGCTCTCCCACTGGCATGACAGCGAGCTGACATGAGCGCCATGACGCATGACACCACCTCGCTGCTGATCCGCCATGCGAGCGCGATCCTGACCGGCATGGCCGGCGCCGATGCCCGCCACGCGGGCCCCGACATCCGCGTACGCGGCGGGCGGATCGACGCGATCGGCGCGCTGGCGCCCGAGCCTGGCGAACGCGTGATCGACGCCACCGACTGCGCGGTCTATCCGGCCTGGGTCAACACGCACCACCATCTGTTCCAGTCGCTCCTCAAGGGCGACCCCGCGGGCATCGACCTGTCCCTGACGCCGTGGCTGGCCGCCACGCCGTACCGCTTCCGCGCCGCCTTCGACGAACCGACGTTTCGCCTGGCGGCGCGCATCGGGCTGGTCGAGCTGCTGCGCAGCGGCTGCGGCACCGTGGCGGACCACAACTATCTGTACTACCCCGGCATGCCTTTCGATACGTCGGCCATCCTGTTCGAGGAAGCCGATCGGCTGGGGATGCGCTTCGTACTGTGCCGCGGCGGCGCCACGCGCACGCGCCAGCTCGAAAGCGATTTGCCGCAGGCGCTGCGCCCCGAAACGCTCGACCAGTTTCTCGCCGATTGCGAGCGCCTGGTGGCGCGTTACCACCAGCCCGAGGCCGATGCAATGCGCCGCGTCGCGATGGCGCCCACGACACCGCTCTATTCGCTGGCGCCGCAGGAACTGCGCACGGTCGCCCGCACCGCCCGCCGGCTCGGCATCCGGCTGCACAGCCATCTGTCCGAGACGGTCGAGTACGACAACGCCGCGCGCGCGATGCATGGCATGAGCCCGGTGGCGTTCTGCGGCGAGCATGAATGGCTGGGGCCGGACGTCTGGTTCGCCCATCTCGTTAAGTTGTCCGCCGGGGAGATCCGCGAGCTTGGCGCCACCGGCACGGGCATCGCGCATTGCCCGCAAAGCAATGGCCGGCTTGGCAGCGGTATCGCTGACATCCCGGCGCTGGAAGCGGCGGGCGTGCCCGTGTCGCTGGGCGTGGATGGCGCCGCCTCGAACGAGGCGGCCGACATGATTTCCGAGGCCCATGCGTGCTGGCTGCTGCAGCGCGCGCGTCGCGGCGAGCAGGCGCACCCGGCGGCGCAGGGTGGCACCTTCGAAGGCGGGGCCGATGCGGCGCGCGTCGAGGACGTGGTCCGCTGGGGCACCGCCGGCGGCGCGGCGGTGCTGGGGCTCGGGGCCATCGGCACGCTGCGCCCCGGCATGGCCGCCGATCTGGCCATCTATCGCCTGGACGATCCGCGCTGCTTCGGGCTGCACGATCCCGGCATCGCGCCGGTGGCCAGCGGCGGCCGTCCGGCGTTGCGCGCGCTGCTGGTGGGCGGGCGCGTGGTGGCCGAGCACGACACGATCCCCGGGATTGATCTGGAAGCACTGGGCCGCGCGGCGCGCGACGCGGTGCGCCGCCTGCGCGACCATGCGCAAGGAGCGGCGGCATGAGGGCGCCGATGCCGGCGGGCTGGCGCGAGATGCGTGTGCGCGGCATCCGCCTGGAGACCGACGCCATCCGCAGCTTCGAGCTGACACCCATCGCGCCGGAACCACTGGCGCCGTGGACGCCGGGCGCGCATCTGGACATTGCGTTGCCGGACGGCGGCATGCGCCAGTATTCGCTGTGCGGCGATCCCGCCGAAGCCGCCTATCGCATCGCCGTCAAGCGCGAGCCGGCATCGCGCGGCGGCTCGGCCTGGCTGCACGACGCGGTCACGCCGGGCATGGTGCTGCGCGTGGGAACGCCGCGCAATGCGTTCGGCTTCGATCCGCAGGCCACGCAGCTGGTGCTGATGGGGGCCGGCATCGGCATCACGCCATTGCTGCCGATGTGGCGCGCCGCCCGGCGCGCGGGCATTCCGGTGGCCCTGCACCTCGCGGCCGGCGCGCGCGACGAGGTGCCGTTCCGCGAGGCCCTGGAAGATGCCGACGATGTGCGCCTGTATCTGGATCGGGCGCCCGCCGCCATCGCGCAGGCGCTTGCGCAGGCCATGCCCGCATGGGCGGCCGGCGCGCTGCTTTATACCTGCGGCCCGGCCGGGTTCATGGAGCACGTCCTGCGCTGTGCGGGGCAACGCGGCTGGCCCGATCACGCGCTGCGGATGGAGCGCTTCGCGCCGATCGCGCCCGCGCCCGGCGGCGACCGGGCGGCAGCCGCCGGCCCGTCCCAGGTACCGGTCCGCTTTGCCCGCAGCGGCATCACCGTCCAGGCGCGCCCCGGCGAGTCCCTGCTCGCGCTGGCGCGCCGGCATGGCATCGACATCGGCACGGGTTGCGAGCAGGGCTTGTGCGGCGCCTGCATGACCGAGGTGGCCGAAGGCGTGCCGGAGCATCGCGACAGCTATTTGTCCGAGTCCGAACGCGAGCGCTGGGTGCTGCCGTGCGTCTCGGGATGCGGTGCCCTCCCGCTGGCGCTGCTGGCATAAGGGTGCGCGGCGCGGGCGCGCGCCGTCGCGTGTCAAATCTCAACCAATCTTCCGAAACTGAAAATCGCGGCGAGGGGCAGCCGTTATGTTGGCGCGACTTTCCACCCACCGACCTATCGAGAGGATGCCGCCATGCCCTATCGCTCATCTGGCACATCGGGAAAACATGCCCCAACCGTCGGCACCCACGCAGTGGCGGCCGCGATCCGCATCGATGCGGATCCAAGGGCGGGCCTCGCAAAAGGTGCGTCCACGCGGCTGTCGCTGCTGCAATCCATCCAATCCCTGATTCCCACGCTGTCCGACCGCTTTGCCGCCGACATCGGCGCCCTGACCGGCACGGTGGGCGCGACCACCACGGCCCGCGCCGCCCCCTGCGCAAATCCGACGGTCCTCCTTCAGCGTTGCCGCCACACACTCGCGGATATCCAGCGCACGCTGGCAGGCATGGCGCCCGCCGACGGCGTCCAGGCCGATCCGGCCGAAACCTCCCAGTCCATCGCACCGAAGGACCAGCGGGCGCTGAGCGAGGCTTGCGACCTGGCGTTCGACCAGATCGCGCAGTTGTGCCGCCACGCCGAGTCGAACGCCACATCCGCCGAGCGCGACAGCCAGGCGCTCGCCGCCTGCTCGACCGCCGCGGCCATGATGGCGTCATTGATGCTGGCGCTGCGAACCGCATCGGGCGACGAGCGCAGCCTGCCGACGATCGCCATGGCCGCGGTCGCCCTGCGCGTCGGCATGGCCGGGTTGGGTGTGGCGGGCATGTTGTGCGAAGGCGAGGGCCCGGACCATGAGCCTTATGCCGGCTACGACGGACATCGCCAACACCTTCAGGAAATGGTGCGGTCCGCGAAGGAGCGCCTGCGCGGGCAGGAACTGGGCGCGGAGCGGGACCCGGACACCATGGCGCATGTCTCCGGCATTGCCCGCGTGGTCCGCGACAATATCGACACGCTGACCGCGGAGGAGCGGCAGGCCGCGTTCGACGCCGTTCCCGGTGCGGACGGCGAGCCTGGCCCGACGGTCCACGCCCTCTTCCTGAACCAGCGCCTGCCCGAGGCCTTGCCCGCCCCGCGCGTTGCCGTCAAACCCGGTTCGGCGCCGTGACGCCGGACCAGTCACCGGTGCGCTCCAGCACCGGAGACATGCCGACGAACGTGGCACGCAGTGGCATGGCGCCAGGCCGGCGTATCACCCGTTCGATATGCAGCCGGACCAGGCGCTCCGCACCTCGGTACAGCGCCACCTCCGGACCCTCCCAGATCACTTCCGCGCGCGCGGCCACATGCAGCAGCGTGCCGCTGCGAAAATCGATCGCCAGCAGGCCGGCGCGGGGATTCACCACCAGATTGCCGATGGTATTGAAGTAGGCGTTGCCATTGAAATCCGGGAACGTCAGCGTGCGGCTGTCGTCCACCCGGACAAAGCCCGGCTTGCCGCCGCGATGCGACACATCGGCGCCGGCGGCGTCCGGCTCCGAGGCATCCTGATAGTGGGTCGCGATAAAGAGGGTGTCCGCCTCGCCAATCATTGCCGCGCCGGCATCGTCGAGTTGGTCCGACTGCCACACGGACGCTCGCGTGCCGGTACCGGACGCTACCGGCTCAAGATCGCGCAACTGGATGTAGCGCGGACAATTGCCAAAGCTCTGGCGCACCTCGACGGTCATGCCGCTTGCGTCGAGCGCCGCGATCGTGCCATTGAGCCGGTTGCGCCGCCGCGTATGCAGTTCGATTCCCAGCAGCCCGATATCGGCGCCGGCAGCCATGGCGCCGGCAAGAGGATCGTCCGCGCGCAGATGCGCGTCGATGCGCAAGCGCCTGGGGTCCGGTGCATGCGCAAACCTGGGGGCGCCGCTCAATACGGTCGCCCATGGCGTTCCCTGGCGGTCCAGCGCACCCATCACCATGAATGGCAACTGGGCAAAGAAGGTGCGGTGCTGCTCGGGCATCTCGGCGCGCACCACCCGTCGCCCGGCGCTCTCCATGAGCTCACGCTTGCCCGCCCGTTCCTGCGCGAGGCGCTCGCCCGCATGAAAGGGCGAGCTTCGATGCGGCCATCCTGGCAGATCCATCTCCGTCTCCCGTGGTTCGTTTCCCCATCGCGTCCTTTCGACCGCGAGTCCACATTGTGCGATTGCATCCATCGGCAAGAAATGGGGGCATCCGTATTTGACTACTCCACGTTTTGGAGTAATGTGCCGCCATGGACAAACTCCGGGCCATGCAGACCTTCGTGCGAATCGTCGACCAGGGCAGCCTGACCGCCGCTGCGCAGGCGCTGGGCACCTCGCTCCCGGCCGTGGTCCGTACGCTGGCTGCGCTGGAGGCACATCTCCAGGTGCGGCTGCTGAACCGCACCACCCGGCGACTGTCGCTGACCGATGAAGGCCGCGGGTATCTGGACAGCTGCCGCCAGATTCTCGCCACCGTCGACGAGGCCGAGGCACGGCTGTCCGCGCGCCACGTGGAGCCAAGTGGCCGTCTCGCGATGACGGCCCCGGTGCTGTTCGGCCAGATGTACGTCGCCCCGGCCGTCACTGCCTTCGTCGAGCGCTACCCGGCCGTGCACTGCGCGATGATGTTTACCGACCGCGTCGTCGACATGGTCGAGGAGGAAATCGACGTGGCGGTGCGCATCGGCCCACTGGCCGATTCGACGCTGGTGGCACAGAGCGTGGGCGAGATCCGGCGGGTCGTGGTGGCCGCCCCGGCCTTTCTGCGGCGGCACGGCGAGCCGGCCCATCCCGACGAACTGGCGCGCAGCCGCTGTGTGCGCTTCCTGCCGGGCCAGAGTGCCGCGCCCTGGTGGGCCTTCCAGGAAAATGGCAGACCGTTCCACGTGGCGGTCGACGGCAACCTCGCCTTCAACCAGACCGCGCCTGCCGTGGCCGCCTGCGCCGCCGGGGCGGGCTTCGGCCATTTCCTGTCGTATCAGGTGGCGCCACTGGTCGCCAGCGGGGAGTTGCGCATCGTGCTGGCATCGTTCGAACTGCCAGCATGGCCGCTGTCGCTGGTCTACCCGCACGCGGGCCTGCTGCCGGCCCGTACCCGAGCCTTTATCGATTGGATGAAGACGCATCTGCGGGACGCCTCGCGCGCCTTCTGTCCATAAGGGAAGCCCCTAGGAAACGGAGGAATTAGCAGATTTCCTCCAGGTGATCCGGACCGGATCGTCCCATACCGGAAAGTCGAAAATAGAGCCGCGCTGCTTGACGGGGGCGCAGCGCCGCCCTATGGTTTCGAAAAAGCGAATTCCAGTTCGAGAATTCAGGATTCGAATCCGGAGGAGACATGCACGCCAGCACCCGCCTGATGGACGCGCCGCCGAAGAGTGGCGCCCGACCCGCGTTTCCCACCGTCGACACGCCGTCGATTCTCCAGCCACCACGCCAGCAGCGCGCCCGCGATACCGAACAGGCCTTGCTGACGGCCGGCCGCGAATTGCTGGCCTCGCGCGATTTCGCGGCGATCCCGGTCGCCCAGATCGCGTCGGCATGCAAGCTGTCCGTGGGTGCGTTCTATGGCCGTTTCCGCGACAAGAAAGCCTTCTTCGAATCGCTGCGCGCGCTGGTCATGCGCGAGACGGAGGAGTCCATCGACCAGTACCTCGCGCTGGAGCGCTGGTCGCAGGTGCCGACCGCGCAGATGCTCGAGCGCACCATGCGCTTCCTGGTCAACGGTTGCCGGGCCAACCGCGGCGTGATCCGGGCGTCGTTGCGCCACGCTGCCGACCGGCCCGAGGAATGGCAGCCGCATCGCGAGAGCGGCGAGGCGTTCGTGCGCCATATGCTCGCGCTGCTGCTGCCGCGCATGGCAGAGCCGGCGGCCACCGCCGAGCTGCGCGTGCGCTTTGCCATGCAGACGGTCCTCGGCATGCTGGTCAACGCGGTCCTGAACGACCCGGCCCCGCTGCAACTGGACGATGAGCGGCTGCCCGTCGAGATGGCCCGGCTGGTGGCGCGCTACCTCGAACTGCAGGACTGACGCCGCACGGCCCGACCGCAACGGCCGGGCGCCTCACGCGCCGGCCGTCGCCGGCCTGGCCACCCGCGCCGCCCCGCTCATGCAGCGGTCAAATGACCGCTATGCATCGTGCGGCGGCTTGCTTTGTTCCGCGCGGCACCCCCTCTACAATCGACGCGCACGACCAGTGGGCGGCCCGCCGCCGCCGCGTCGATGCCCGGCTCACGCTCCCCTCACTTACTTTCCTCCGGTCATTGCCATGGCAACGCTATTCCTCGTGCGGCACGGTCAGGCGTCCTTCGGCGCGGCCAACTACGACTGCCTCTCCGCCACCGGGCGGCAGCAGTCCCGCTGGCTCGGCGAGTATTTCCGCGAGCGCGGTCTGACCTTTCGGCGCGTGCTGGCCGGCTCGCTGGTGCGCCAGCAGGACACCGCGCTGGAAATCCTCGCCGGCATGGGAGACCCCGCCGCCCAGACGGCGCTGGAGACGCACGCCGGCTTCAACGAGTACGACGGCGAAGCGCTCTATCGCTGCCACACGGGCGGTGGCGATCATCGCGCCCATCAGAACGGCGACTACAACGATTACTGGCGCACATTCCGGGCGGCCTTCCAGGCCTGGACCAGCGGCGAACTGGCCGGCATGCCCGAGACCTGGACCGAGTTCGGCACGCGGATCAACGCCGGCCTGGCGCACGCGGCGGAAGGCGCCACGCGCGAGGACGCCATCCTGCTGGTCAGTTCGGGCGGCGCCATCGGCCGCGCGGTCGCGGACCTGCTCGGCGCCCCCGCGCAGACCGCCATCGAGCTGAATCTGCAATTCCGCAATACCGCCTTCTGCGAGATCATCTGCGGCCGCAATACCCAGCGCCTGCTCAGCTTCAACAACGTGCCGCATCTGGATCGCGCCGAACGGCGCAGCGCGATCACCTTCGCCTAGGGCGCGCGGACGCCGCACGCGGCTTCGCGCACGGAAGCGCCGCCGTTCGCGGTACACGTCCTGCTCGCCGATTTCCTGCACGACCCCGTTCCCCGGAGCCACCATGACCACAGCCTCGCCCTCCCCTTCCGTCATTGACCCCGCAGCGTTCGAGACGCTGCGCTATGCGGTCGAGCACGGCGTCGCGACCATCACGCTGCACCGGCCGGACAAGCTGAACGCGTTCACCGCGCAAATGATGCGGGAGCTGATCGCGGCCTTCGACGCCACCGACGCGGACGATGCGGTGCGGGCCGTGATCGTCACCGGCTCGGGGCGGGCCTTCTGCGCGGGTGCGGACCTGTCGTCCGGCGGCGCGACCTTCGACTATGAGAAGCGCTATGGCGCGCCGCCGGATGCGCCCCATCGGGACGGCGGCGGACAGGTGGCGCTGCGCATCTTTCGCAGCCTCAAGCCGGTGATCGCCGCAGTCAACGGGCCGGCGGTCGGCATCGGCGTCACCATGCAGCTGCCGATGGACTTCCGGCTCGCCTCGACCGACGCGCGGTTCGGCTTCGTGTTCTCGCGCCGGGGCATCACGCCAGAGGCCGCCTCGTCATGGTTCCTGTCGCGCGTTGTCGGCATCTCGACCGCGCTGGAGTGGTGCTATACCGGCCGGCTGTTTTCCGCGCAGGAGGCGCACGACCGCGGCCTGGTGCGCTCGCTGCACGCGCCGGACGAGCTGTTACCGGCGGCGCAAGCGCTGGCGCGCGAGATCGCCGACAATGCTGCACCGGTGTCCGTCGCCATCGCGCGGCAGATGATCTGGCGCATGGCCGGAGCCAGCCATCCGATGGAGGCGCACCGCCTGGACAGCCGCGCGATCCAGTCGCGCGGGCGCTCGGCCGATGCCAGGGAAGGGGTGAGCGCGTTCCTCGAGAAGCGCCCCGCCGCCTTTCCCGAACGCGTCTCGCGGGACATGCCGGACTTCTTCGACTGGACCAGCGAGCCGCCTTTTGTCTGAGCGCCTCACAAGACAGAATCAATCAGGAGCCCAATGTGAATGTGACCACGGCAGTGCAAAGCCGCAAGTCGGTGCGAGGCTTTCTCCCGGACCCGGTGGACCCCGAACTGATCCGGCGGGTGCTCGAGACCGCGGCGCGCGCGCCTTCCGGCGGCAATCTGCAGCCCTGGCATATCCACGTGGTGGGCGGCGAGGCGATGGAGCGCCTGAAGGCGATCATGCGCCGGCGGGTGGAGGACGCCCCGGACGGCGAGCCCGCCGAGTACAACGTATATCCGCCCGCGCTGGTGTCGCCCTATCGCGAACGGCGTTTCCAGGTGGGCGAGGATCTCTACGCGTGCCTCGGCATCGCGCGCGAGGACAAGGCAGGCCGCCGCGCGCAGTTCGCGCGCAACTACCAGTTCTTCGGCGCGCCGCTGGCGCTGTTCTGCACGGTGGACCGCCGCATGGGTCCGCCGCAATGGTCGGACCTGGGCATGTATCTGCAGACGGTGATGCTGCTGCTGCGCGAAGCCGGCGTGCATAGCTGCGCGCAGGAGTGCTGGGCCAAATATCCGCTGACGATTCGCGACTTCCTGGCCTTTCCGGAGGAGCGGATGCTGTTTACCGGCATGGCGATCGGCTACGAGGACGAGACCGCGCCGGCCAACCGGCTGCGCGCGGCGCGCGCCCCGCTGTCCGAGTTCGCGCAATTCATCGGCATCTGAGCCGGCCGGCGCCGTGCCAGGCCGCGGTGTTGCCCGGGGCCGGCGCGGCCGGCCCCGGCGGCCTTACTTCCTCGCGTTGACCACGGCCTCGCGCACGTTCGCCGGTGCCTCGGCGTAGTGCTTGAACTCCATGGTGTAGGTCGCGCGGCCCTGCGTCAGCGAGCGCAGCGAGGTCGAGTAGCCGAACATCTCGGCCAGCGGCACCTCGGCGCGCACCAGCTTGCCGCCACCCCCGGCGATGTCTTCCATCCCATGCACGATGCCGCGCCGCGAGGACAGGTCGCCCATCACGTTGCCGGTGAAGTCCTCCGGCGTTTCCACCTCCACGGCCATCATCGGCTCGAGCAGCGCCGGCTTGGCGCGGCGCATGCCTTCCTTGAAGGCCATCGAGCCGGCCATGCGGAATGCGTTTTCGTTCGAATCCACGTCGTGGTATGAGCCGAACACCAGCGTCACCTTGACGTCGACCACGGGGAAGCCCGCCAGCACGCCCGCGTTGAGCGTGTCGCGGATGCCCTTGTCCACCGCGGGGATGTACTCGCGCGGCACCACGCCGCCCTTGATGGCGTCGACGAACTCGTAGCCCTTGCCCTGGGGCTGCGGTTCCATGTCGATCACCACGTGGCCGTACTGCCCGCGGCCGCCCGACTGCTTGACGAACTTGCCCTCGACGTCCTTGGCACCTTGCCGGATGGTTTCCCGGTACGCGACCTGCGGCTTGCCGACCGTCGCCTCGACGCCGAACTCGCGCTTCATGCGGTCGACCAGGATTTCCAGGTGCAGCTCGCCCATGCCCGAGATGATCGTCTGGCCCGATTCCTCGTCGGTCTTGACCCGGAACGACGGATCTTCCTGCGCCAGCCGGTTCAGGGCGATGCCCATCTTCTCCTGGTCGGCCTTGGTCTTGGGCTCCACCGCCTGGGAGATCACCGGCTCGGGGAACACCATGCGCTCCAGCACGATGATGTGGTTGGGGTCGCACAACGTGTCGCCGGTAGTGGCCTCCTTCAGGCCGACCGCAGCGGCGATGTCGCCGGCGCGCACTTCCTTGATCTCGTTGCGCACATTGGCGTGCATCTGCAGGATGCGCCCCAGCCGCTCGCGCTTGGCCTTGACCGGGTTGTAGACCGTGTCGCCGGAATTGACCACGCCCGAGTACACCCGGAAGAAGATCAGTTGTCCGACGAAGGGGTCCGTCATGATCTTGAAGGCCAGCGCGGAGAACGGCTCGTCATCGCTCGGATGGCGCTCGGCCTCCTTGTCGTCCTCGGTGTGGCCGAGGATGGCGGGCACGTCGACCGGCGACGGCAGGTAGTCGATGACGGCGTCGAGCATGGCCTGCACGCCCTTGTTCTTGAACGCACTGCCGCACAGCATCGGCACGATCTCGTTGGCCACCGTGCGCTTGCGCAGGCCCTGCTTGATCTCGTCCTCCGTGAGGGGCTCGCCGCCCAGATACTTGTCCAGCAGCGCCTCGTCCGCCTCGGCGGCGGCCTCGATCATGCGCTCGCGCCAGGTGTTGGCGACCTCGACCAAATCCCCGGGGATGTCGCGGTATTCGAAGCGCACGCCCTGGCTGGCGTCGTCCCAGACGATGGCCTTCATCTTGACGAGGTCCACGACGCCCTGGAAGTGGTCCTCGGCGCCGATCGGCACCTGGATCGGCACCGCATTGCCCTTCAGGCGCTCGGCGATCTGGTCCCGCACGCGGAAGAAGTCCGCGCCGATGCGGTCCATCTTGTTGACGAAGGCGATGCGCGGCACCTTGTACTTGTTGGCCTGGCGCCAGACGGTCTCCGACTGCGGCTGCACGCCGCCGACCGCGTCGTAGACCATGCAGGCGCCGTCCAGCACGCGCATCGAGCGCTCCACCTCGATCGTGAAATCGACGTGGCCCGGGGTATCGATGATGTTGATGCGATGCTCGGGATAGTTGCCTGCCATGCCCTTCCAGAAGGCGGTGGTGGCCGCCGACGTGATGGTGATGCCGCGCTCCTGCTCCTGCTCCATCCAGTCCATCGTCGCCGCGCCGTCATGGACTTCGCCGATCTTGTGATTGACCCCTGTGTAGAACAGGATGCGTTCGGTGGTGGTGGTCTTGCCTGCGTCAATGTGGGCGCTGATGCCGATGTTTCGGTAGCGCTCGATCGGGGTTTTGCGGCTCACGGCACTCTCCTGGAAAGTGGGAAGCTAGAGTAGCACTTTCGCAAGACCTCTGGTGGCAGGGGACATTGGCACCGCCATCGTGCATGCCTGAGCCGCAGCGGCGCTGCGTTACAGTGGCGGGCATGACGGGCGGCCGCCATGCGCCCGGGCCACAGACAAGAAGAATGCGAGCGAACATGAATCTGGTTGTGCTTCTGTCCCGCTTTGCCGCTGCCCTTGCCGGCGCCCCCCGCCCGGGCCGCGCCGCCGCGCTGCTCGGGCTTTCGATTCTGCTGGGCGTGTTGGCCTTGGGCGGGGGCGTGCGCGCGGCGCCGCTGGGCTTGCCGGGTTTGCCGGCACCCAAGCCCGCCGCGGCCGCGCCCGCCTTGGCACCGGCGGCCAGCGCGCCGTTGGCCGGGGCGCTGGACGAAGTCATCCAAACACTGCAGAACGACGACCAGCGCAAGGCGCTGGTGGCCCAGCTCGAGGCCATACGCAGCGGCATCGCCGCCTCGGGGGTGCAGGCTGCGTCGGACGCCGCCGCGGCGTCGGCGGCGAACGCCGGGCTGGTCAGCGCGCTGGCGGAAGCCGTCGAGCAGGTAGACGACAAGCTGCGCGACGACCGCGGCCCATGGCAGTACTGGAGCTGGCGCTTCGACTTCGCGGTGGACGAGGCGCTGGCCGCCTTCGCGCGCCAGGGCGAGCGGCCGGTCCTGACCTCGCTGAGCGACTTCGGCATGATCTTCGGCGCGTGGGCGCTGGCGGGACTGGCGCTGCACGAGATGGTGCGCCGCTTCCTGCGGCTGCGCGCCCGGCGCCTCCAGGGCACGGCGGACCCGCGGCCCGCGGCCGAGCCCGACCGCCACCACCTGCCCTCGGTGCCGTCGTGGGTGGATGTCGGCATCTACATGCTGCGCAAGGTTGGGCCGTGGGCGATCGCCTTCGGCGTGGCGGTCCTGATCACCCGCGAGATCCGGCTGCACTCGCCGGCCGGCATCGCCGGCATGGTGGTGGTGTACGCCATCGTCGTCGGCGCCGTGCTGTCGGCGGTGTGCCAGACCTTGTTCGCGCTGTTCAGCGGCGCCCACCGGCGCTGCGCGGTACGGGACCTGCATCGCCATTCGCGCGGCCTGCTGTTCCTGATCGGCGCGCTCGCCGCGCTGGGGGACGCCACCTCCGACCAGCGCGTCGCGGCGGCGCTGGGCATCAACCTGTCCGCACTGGTGGCCACCGCGTCCAACATCCTGGCGGCTCTGCTGATGGGATGGTTCGCGCTGCGCTTCCGCCGTCCGGTGGGGCACCTGATCGCCAACCGGCCACACCCGTTTCGCGAAGCCCATCCCAATATCACCGACCTGATGCGGCTCGTGGGGCAGGCGTGGCATCTGCCGGTGCTGGCCATCGTGATCGCCTCCGTCGCGGGTACGGTCTACGCCGCGGGCCAGGCCGATGCCCTGCTGCGCCAGACCATCATCTCCGTGGCGCTGTTCGTGGCGGCGGTGGCGCTGACTGCCATGACCGGCCGCTCGCCCAAGGGCACCCAGCGCGCGCTCCGTCTGCGCGACCGCCAGCGCTCGGCGTTCGTGGCCCGTTTTGGCCGGTTCGCGATGGCCCTGGTGCGCATCGTGATCTGGGTATCGTTTCTCGAATTCGTCAGCCGCGTCTGGGACAGCTCGCTGATGCAGCTGATGCAGTCCACCACGCTCGGGCAGCGCATCGGCGATGCCGTCTTCAGCGTGATCGGCACGGTGCTGCTGACCTGGCTGGTCTGGCTGGTGGCCGACACCGCCATCATGCAGGGCCTCTCGCCGGGCCACGGGCGCGGGCAGCAGCCGAGCCTGCGCGCCAAGACCATCCTGCCGCTGGTGCGCAACGCGCTGTTCGTCGGGCTGCTGGTGATTGCGCTGATCGCGGTGCTGGCGAACCTGGGGGTCAACGTGACGCCGCTGCTGGCCGGCGCCGGCGTGGTCGGCCTTGCCATCGGCTTCGGCGCGCAAACCCTGGTGCAGGATCTGATCACCGGCCTGTTTATCGTGGTGGAGGATTCGATGGCGATCGGCGACGTGATCGAGCTGCCGGATCACTCCGGCACCGTGGAAAGCCTGACCATCCGCACGGTCAAGCTGCGCGACGGCAAGGGCGCGCTGCATATCCTGCCGTACAGCCAGATCAAGGCGGTCAAGAACCTGTCGCGCGGCTACGGCGTCGCGCTGCTGTCCATCAATGTCAGCCACGACAGCGACCTGGACCGCGCGCTGGCGCTGATCCGCGAGACCGGCACCGAGATCGCTGCGGACGTGCGCTATGCCCACAACCTGCTCACCGGCCTGGACATTCTGGGCCTGGACCGCTTCGATCCGAGCGGCCCCGTGATCCTGGCGCAGTTCAAGACCCGTCCGCTGGCGCAGTTCGAGATCGCGCGCGCCTTCAACGCCCTGCTCAAGCAGAAGTTCGACGCCGCGGGCGTGCACATGGCCTCCCCGGTGATGAAGCTGCAGATGGAGCGGGCGGACCTGCCCGCGGCCGGGCTGGGCCAGCCGCACGCAGGTACGACCATCGTGACCGAGCCCGGCACGCAGACTGCGTGACGGCGGCCGCGGTGAACGGGTGAGCGGGCGCGCGCTGACCCCGCTTTTCGTACCCAACCCGGGGCGCCATTCGCCCGAATAGAGGGCATATTTCAGCGCTGAAATATATGAATTTTTCGTAGCCGGCCGGTAGCATTGGCCCTCGTCGGTCGGCCGCCGGCGCGCCGGGGCGTTCGCAGCTCCCCCCGAACGCGGCATATGGAAGTGGCAGGTTTTTCGGCATCATGGCCCGTCCGCGTATCGCGCCACCGGGGAAGGCGAGGCCGCGGGCTGGACGGAATGTCCAGAGCCGGGAAGGACCAGAGCAGGACAGGACCGCCGCCTCGACGCGCCGGCCAACACATCAAGGCAATCGCCACCGGGGGAATCACCATGCGGGAAAATCGGTCAGCCGACCAGGATTTTCAACGTCTTGTCGCGTCCATCTACGAATCCGCGCTCGACGTCTCGGCCATGCCGGCCGCCCTGGACCTGTTCTCCCGCTACACCCTCACCGACAGCCCGCGCTACCTGATCTGGGACAAGCTCGCCGGGCACGCCCGGTTCGGCGTCACCGCGCACGGCTGCTTCCACGACGGCATGCGCCTGCCTCACCCGGCGGCGACGTGCCCGGCGGATACCACCGTGCCCGACGACGCCCATGCGATGGCCGCCATGCTCGATGCCCGGCTGGTGCCCCAGTGCCAGGGCGGCATGTCCGGCCAGACCGGCCAGGATCGGCCGGACCTGGAGCGCGGCATCCGGCTGCTCGACACGCCCGAGGTCTGCGTGCTGATGAGCGCGACGCATCGCCATGGCGGCGAGTTGCAGGACCGGCGCCGCGACGGTCGGCTCTCGCGCGTGCTGCCGCACTGGGCGCGCGCCGCGCGTTTGCAGCATCGCCATTTCGAGCTGAGCTGCCTCGCCTCCCTGGGGCTGGCGAGCCTGGACGCCCTCGATTTCGGCGTCATGGTGCTGCAGGCTGACAGGCGCGTGCGCTATACCAACCGTTGGGCCGAATCGCTGCTGCAATCGGATGCGCGCCTGTCCATGGACGACGGCATGCTGACCGCCCAGGACGCGCCGCTGAACGCGGCGCTGGAACGGTTGCTCGAACGCGCGCTGCGCCCGCAGGGCCACGAGGCGTCCGGCCATGCCGCCGGCTCCTGGATGCATGTCACCTCGGGGGGGCAAGCGGTGCCGCTCATCGTGATGCCGCTCACGTCGCGGCAGCCCGTCGAGGGCTCATGGCCGCTGCCTTACGCGATGCTGCTGATGGGCAATTCCGCATCGCGCTCGGTACTGGACGCCGCGGTGCTCGCCACGCTGTTCGGCCTGTCCCGCAAGGAAGGCATCATCGCGGCGCGGCTGGCCGCGGGAGAGACCGTGGCGGAAATTGCCGCCCGCGAATGCCTGTCGCCGCATACGGTACGCGTGCAGCTGCGCGACATCCTGCGCAAGACCGGCACCCACCGGCAAGCGGAACTGGTCAGGCTGCTGCATCTGCTCCCCGGCGTGGACCTGGACCGCGCAGGCATCGCGCGGGACCGCTGAACGCGCGTCCGGCGAACGCTATGCCGCCTTGCGGTGCTTGCGCTCCGGCTTGCACTCGTATTTGGTCTCGCGCCGGCCGTCCTCGTACACGACCTCCAGCCGGACGTTGAAGCCCCACAGGCGCGTGACATGCCGCACCACCTCGTCGAAGTTCTGCGACAGCGGCCTGCGGTCGCTTTGCAGATGGCGCAGCGTCAGCGAGCGGTCGCCACCGACATCGACATTGGTGATCTGGATATTCGGCTCGATATTGGACAGGTCGTACTGGCTGGCCAATAGCTGGCGGATGCGGCGATAGCCCTCGTCGTTGTGGATCGCCGTCACGCGCAGCTTGTTCTCGCGGTCGTCGTCCAGCACCGAGAACAGCTTGAGCTCGCGGATCACGCGCGGCGACAGAAACTGCAGCAGGAAGCTTTCGTCCTTGAAATTGCGCATCGCGAAGTCGAGCGTGGTGCGCCAGTCGCTACCGGCGATCTCCGGCGCCCACCGGTAGTCTTCCTCGTCCGGGTTCTCGCACATGCGGCGGATATCGCGGAACATCAGGAAGCCCAGCGTGTAGGGATTCAGCCCGCTGTAGTACGGGCTGTGATACGGCGGCTGGTAGATGACGTTGGTATGCGCCTGCAGCAGTTCCATCATGAAGGCATCGTTGACCAGGCCCTGCTCGTAGAGCTCGTGCAGGATGGTGTAGTGCCAGAACGTGGCCCAGCCCTCGTTCATGACCTTGGTCTGCCGCTGCGGATAGAAATACTGCGCGACCTTGCGCACGATGCGCACGATCTCGCGCTGCCAAGGCGCCAGCTTCGGTGCGTTCTTCTCGATGAAGTACAGCAGGTTCTCCTGCGGCTCGGGCGGGAATGCGGTTTCCATCTCGGGCGGCTCGTCTTCCACCAGCGCGTGCGCATGGTGCTTGGGCAACGTGCGCCACAGGTCGTTGACCTGCATCTGCAGATAGTTCTCGCGCTCGGCCTGGCGCGCCTGCTCCTCGGTGATCGACAGCTTCTTCGGACGCTTGTAGCGGTCCACGCCATAGTTCTGCAGCGCATGGCACGAGTCGAGCAGCAGTTCCACCTCCTGCTCGCCGTAGCGCTGCTCGCATTCGGCGACGTAGTTCTTGGCGAACAGCAAATAGTCGACGATCGCGTCCGCGTTGGTCCACGTGCGGAACAGGTAGTTGCCCTTGAAGAAGGAATTGTGGCCGTAGCACGCATGCGCGATCGTCAGCGCCTGCATCGGCATCGTGTTCTCCTCCATCAGGTACGCGATGCACGGATTGGAGTTGATCACGATCTCGTACGCCAGCCCCATGTGCCCGCGCTGATAGCTGCGCTCGGACGCGAGGAAGTGCTTGCCGTACGACCAGTGGCTGTAGCCCACCGGCAGTCCCGCCGAAGCATACGCATCGAGCATCTGCTCGGCGGTGATGATCTCGACCTGGTTGGGATACGTGTCCAGGCCGAATTCGGCCGCGATGCGGGCGATTTCGCGGTCATATCGCTGGATCAGCTCGAAGGTCCATTCCGAGCCGGTGGAGAGGTATGCCATTTACAGCCCCCATAGCCTTACTGCGGCGTTGCTGCCCTTGCGCGGCACCGATGCGGGATCGTGTGCGCGTCAGGCGGCCTTCTTCTGGAACAGGTCGTGCAGCACCGGATAGATCTCGTCCGCGCCGATGATCCGCTGCATCGCGAAATTCTCGAAGCTGTTCTTCACCGTCAGATATTCCTCCCAGAGGTTCTGCGGCTCCTCCGACGCGACTTCCACATAGGCGTAGTACTGCACCAGCGGCAGGATGGCCTCGCGCAGCAGGCGGCCGCACAGTTCCGAGTCGCCCGCCCAATTGTCGCCGTCCGACGCCTGCGCGCAGTAGATATTCCACTGGCTGGCCGGGTAGCGGTTGTGAATCACGTCGACCATCAGCTTCAGCGCGCTGGACACCACGGTGCCGCCGGACTCGCGCGAGTGGAAGAAGTCTTCCTCCTCGACTTCCTTGGCAACCGTGTGGTGGCGGATGAAAACGACGTCGATCCGCTCGTAGTTCCGCTTCAGGAACAGGTAGAGCAGCATGAAGAAACGCTTGGCCAGGTCCTTGCGGCTCTCGTCCATCGAGCCCGACACGTCCATCAGGCAGAACATCACGGCCTGGGCCTGGGGACGCTTCTTCAAAATGCGGTTGTTGTAGCGCAGGTCCAGCTTCTCGATGAAGGGCACGCGGTCGATGCAGGCGCGCAGATGCCGCATCTCCTTCATCAGCTCCTGCGCGCGGGCCCCGTAGGGACCATCGCGCTCGAGCAGCTCGTTGTACTCCAGCTCCAGCGCATGCAGACGCTTCTGGTACGGACTGGACAGCGCGATGCGGCGGCCCAGCGAGCTGCGCATGGTGCGCAGCACCGACAGGTTCGACGGCGTGCCGTCGATCGAATAGCCGGCGCGGACCTTGCGCACCTCGGCGATCTTCGCGAGGTGGCGCTTGGCCATGTCGGGCAGCGCCATGTCCTCGAAAAAGAAATTGAGGAAGTCCTCGCGCGACAGGGTGAAGACGAAATCGTCCTCGCCCTCGCCCGAATCGCTCGCCTTCGAGCCCGTGCCCCCGCCGCCCTGCTGCTGGCGGTCGAAGCTGTCGCCCTTGACGAACTTCTTGTTGCCCGGATGGATCCATTCCCGCTTGCCGCCCTGTCCATGATGGAAGATCGGCTCGGAGATGTCCTTGACCGGAATCGAGACCTGCCCGCTCTGTTCGATGTCCATGATCTTGCGGCCGGACACCGCCTTCGCTACCGCTTGCCGTATCTGCTCGCGGTAGCGCTTGATGAAGCGTTGCTTGTTGACGGCGCTCTTGTTGCCGCCGTTCTCGCGCCGATCTATGACCGTAGACATCGATGCATGCCCTCGCGGAAGAGGCCTCGTCCTGGCGCCGTTACGATGATTTTCTGACGCGCAGATACCACTCCACCAGTAGACGCACCTGCTTTGGCGTATAGCCCTTCTCGACCATCCGGTTGACGAAGTTCTCGTGCTTGTCCTGGTCCTCGCGCGAGGACTTGGCGTTGAACGAGATCACCGGCAACAGGTCCTCGGTCGTGGAGAACATGCGCTTCTCGATCACCATCCGCAACTTTTCGTAGCTGGTCCAGACCGGATTCTTGCCGCCGTTGTTGGCCCGGGCGCGCAGCACGAAGTTGACGATCTCGTTGCGGAAGTCCTTGGGATTCGAAATGCCCGCGGGCTTTTCCACTTTCTCCAGTTCGTCGTTCAGGGCGTTGCGGTCCAGGATCTCGCCGGTATTGGGATCGCGGTACTCCTGGTCCTGGATCCACAGGTCGGCGAACACCACGTAGCGGTCGAAGATGTTCTGCCCGTACTCGGAATACGACTCCAGATAAGCCGTCTGGATTTCCTTGCCGATGAACTCGACGAACGGCGTGGTCAGGTACTCCTTGATATAGGACAGCAGCTTCGCCTCCTGTTCCGGCGGAAACTGCTCGCGCTCGATCTGCTGCTCCAGCACGTACAGCAGATGCACCGGATTGGCCGCGACCTCGGTATTGTCGAAGTTGAAGACCTTGGACAGCACCTTGAACGCGAAGCGCGTCGACAGGCCGTTCATGCCTTCGTCGATGCCGGCATAGTCGCGGTACTCCTGGTACGACTTGGCCTTGGGATCGACATCCTTCAGGCTCTCGCCGTCGTACACGCGCATCTTCGAGAAGATGTTCGAGTTCTCCGGCTCCTTGATCCGCGTGAGCACCGCGAACTGCGCCATCATCTTCAGCGTGTTCGGTGCGCACGGCGCGGCCGACAGCGAACTGCTGCGCAGCAGCTTGTCGTAGATCTTCACCTCGTCCGACACGCGCAGGCAGTACGGCACCTTGACGATGTAGATCCGGTCCAGGAATGCCTCGTTGTTCTTGTCGGCCTTGAACGACTGCCATTCGGCCTCGTTCGAGTGGGCGAGGATCACGCCGTCGAACGGGATCGCGCCAAAGCCCTCGGTGCCCTTGTAGTTGCCTTCCTGCGTCGCGGTCAGCAGCGGGTGCAGGACCTTGATCGGCGCCTTGAACATTTCGACGAACTCGAGCAGGCCCCGGTTGGCCAGGCACAGGCCGCCGGAATACGAGTACGCGTCCGGGTCGTCCTGGGGATAGTCCTCGAGCTTGCGGATATCGACCTTGCCGACCAGCGAGGAAATATCCTGGTTGTTCTCGTCGCCCGGCTCGGTCTTGGCGATCGCGATCTGCGACAGCACCGAGGGGCGCAGCTTGACCACGCGGAAGCGCGTGATGTCGCCATTGAATTCGTGCAGCCGCTTGACCGCCCATGGCGAGGCGATGGTGTTCAGGTAGCGGGTGGGGATGCCGTAGTCCTCTTCCAGGATCTTGCCGTCCTCCTCGGGCGAGAACAGCCCGAGCGGCGATTCATGGATGGGCGAACCCTTCAGCGCGTAGATGGGGATTTCCTCCATCAGCGCCTTGAGCTTTTCCGCGAGCGAGGACTTGCCGCCGCCGGGAGGCCCGAGCAGGTAGAGGATCTGCTTGCGCTCCTCCAGTCCCTGCGCGGCGTGCTTGAAGAACGAGACGATCTGCTCGATCGTGTCCTCCATGCCGTAGAACTCGCGGAAGGCCGGGTAGATGCGGATGACCTTGTTGAAGAACAGTCGCGACAGTCGCGGATCGTGGTGCGTGTCCACCAGTTCCGGTTGCCCGATTGCGGCGAGCATGCGCTCGGCCGCGGTCGCATAGGCAGTGGGATCCTTCTTGCAGATCTCCAGGTACTCCTGAATGGAGTATTCCTCTTCCTTGCGAGCTTCGAAGCGCGTGGCGTAGTGGCCGAAAATGTCCATACCTCACTCCCGTCAGAGTCTCGTCCGAGGCGAAGGTAGTACGTCGGAGGCGAAGCTGTCGTACTCCTTCGCCTCCCACAGACCACGCGGCAACTATGCAACCACCCTCACGTTGCGATCCGCCACCCCGGCTTGACGGAAGCTGTCATGTTGCGAAGTCTCTACTTCATCATAGTCAAATAACGGCGATGGGGAAGCGGCAGTTGACGCGCATTGCACTGGCGCAAAGACAGCGATGACTCGCGCTTCGTGCCCTGTCGTGTCCCGCTCCACCATGCTCGCGTCGGGCTGTTCGACTATGTCTTGGCAAACACCTTACACCTTTCGGCGCGTCCATGCATAGAGGGTTTGTAACGAGGAAGGAACACTTTCGATCGCCGTTGCGCACGATGCCACGCATCGCCGCGCGCAGCTCGCGGACGCGGACGCACCGCCCCGCGCAGCGCGCGCGACGGGCATCCGCCGCGCCGTTCACAGCGTCCTCGCCACCAGCTCCTTCATGATCTCGTTGGAGCCCCCATAGATCTTGCTCACCCGCGCATTGGCATACATGCGCGCAATCGGATATTCGAGCATGTAGCCGTAGCCGCCATGCAGCTGCAGGCATTCATCGATGACCTCGCAGTTCTTCTGCGAGCACCACCACTTGGCCATCGCCGCGGTCGCCGCGTCGAGCTCGCCCGCCAGCAGGCGCACCATGCAATCGTCGACGAAGGTCGCGGCGATGGTGGCCGCGGTCTTGCACTCGGCGAGCTTGAAGCGCGTGTTCTGCAATTCCAGCAGCGGCTGTCCGAACACCTTGCGCTCGCACACATAGTCGGTGGTCAGCTCGATGGCCCGCTGCATCGTCGCCACCGCGCCGAGCGCGATGATCATCCGCTCCTGCGGCAACTGCTGCATCAGCTGGTAGAAACCCTGACCTTCCCGTTCGCCGAGCAGATTGGCGGCCGGTACCCGAACGTCGTCGAAGAACAACTCCGCCGTATCCAGGCTTTTCTGTCCGATCTTCTCGAGGATGCGGCCGCGCCGGAAGCCGGGCAGGTCGCGCGTCTCGACGACGATCAGCGACACGCCGCGCGTGCCTGCCTCCGGGTCGGTCTTCGCCACCACGCAGATCAGGTCGGCATGGTGTCCGTTCGTGATGAAGGTCTTTGCACCGTTGATGCGATAGAAGTCTCCGTCAGCCGTCTTTTCGCGCACCGCGCGGGTGCGTATCGCTTTGAGATCGGACCCCGCGCCGGGTTCCGACATGGCGATCGCCCCTACCATGTCGCCGCTCGCCATCCGCGGCAACCACGCACGCTTCTGCGCCTGTGTCCCGTAGCTGAGCAAGTAATGGGCCACGATGCCGCTATGCACGTTGTTGCCCAGACTGGCCACCACGGCGCGCGACATTTCCATGCAGATCACGGCCTCGTGCGCAAAATTTCCACCGCCGCCGCCGTAGGCTTCGGGAATGCTGGCGCACAGCAGGCCGACCTCGCCGGCCCGGCGCCAGACCTCGCGGTCGATATGACCCTGGTCCGCCCAGCGTGCTTCGTTGGGCGCCAGTTCGCGCTCGACGAAACGGCGCACGGTGTCCTGGAACATCGCGAGCTCGTCGGTCATCCACGGCGTGCGGCGCGGCGCAATGGCGGTATCCGGGCGCGTGGCGCCCTTTGGCGTTTCCATGGGGATCTCCTGCCTGACGCCCCGGCGGCGCCGGGGCTGTGACAAATGACGAGAGCGCCGCCCGCGCGGCGCTCAGTCCGGCCAGCGGTAGCGCGGCGGCTGCTTTTCCAGGAAGCGCGTGGCGGCTTCCTTGCGGTATTCGGTCGCGAAGGCGATGCCTTGGCCGTCGGCCTCCATCGCGAGCATGGCGTGCAGGTCGCGGTTCAGCGAGGCGTTCAGTGCCTGCTTGGTCAGCGCCAGCGCCACCGGCGAGCCCTGCACGAAGGTCTCGGCCAGTGCCCGGGCGCGCGCGGCGAGCGCGTCCGGCGGAACGATTTCCATCACGATGCCGTGCTCTCGCGCGGCCTCGGCGTCGAGTTCGCGCATCGAGAACATCAGCGCCTTGGCGCGCTGCAGGCCGATCATCCGCGGCAGCGTATAGAAGACCCCGCAGTCCGGGATGAGGCCCAGGCGCAGGAACGGCAGCGCAAAGCGGGCACGGGGTGTGGCCAGCACGATGTCGGCGGTCAGCGCCAGGCTGAAGCCGGCGCCATACGCGGCGCCGTCCACGGCGGCGATGACCGGCCGGTCCAGCTGGATCAGGTCTTCCAGCCAGCCGTGGACAGCGGCCAGACGCTGCCGGCCCTGCTCGGCCGTGATCTCGCCCTGCATGGCACTGATATCGCCGCCCGAGCAGAAGTCGTTGCCGGCGCCGGTCAGGATCAGCACCCGCACGGAGGCGTCCTGCCGCAGGCGGTGCACGACCTCGCCGATCTCGCGGCGCATGGTGGCGTTCAGCGCGTTCTTGCGCCGGGGATAGTCCAGCGTCAGGGTCGCGATGCCGTCTTCCACGGCATAGCGGATCGTTTCCATCGGGCTTTCCATGGGTGGTCCTTGTCGTTCGTTCACTGAGGCAGCATCAGTCCAGCTTGATGCCCGCGTCCCGCACGATGCGCGCCCATCTCGGTGTGTCGGTGGCGATGACCGCCGCCAGCTCCGCCGGCGTGGAGCCCACCGGTTGCAGGCCCATCGCGGCCAGCCGCTGGTTGACCTCGGGGTGCTTGACGATGCGGCCGATTTCGCCGGCCAGCTTCGCCACCACCTCGGGCAGCGTACCGGCCGGCGCGAAGAAGGCGAACCAGCCGTTGGCCTCGAAGCCGGTGAAGCCCGCCTGCGCGAAGGTGGGCACCTCTGGCAGCGCCTTGTGGCGCTGGCTGCCGGTGATGGCCAGCACCTTGAACTTTCCCGAGGCCAGATGGCTGTTGGCGGAGGTCACGTCGATAAAGGCCGAGTCGACCTGGCCGCCGAGCAGGTCGGCCGCCAGCGGGGCCGCGCCCTTGTACGGGATATGGGTCATTTCGACGCCCGCCTGCATCTTGAGCAGTTCGCCGTGCAGGTGCGACGACGTGCCGTTGCCATACGAGCCGTAGCTGAACTTGCCGGGGCTGGCCTTGGCCAGCGCCACGAACTCGGCCAGCGTGGCGGCCGGCACCCGGTTGGGCACGCAGAACAGGTCCGACGACTTGGCCAGGATGGAGACCGGCGCGAAGTCGCGGCCAACGTCGTAGGGGATCCGCTTGTACAGGCTCGGCGACTGGATCATCGCCGTGATGCCGAGCAGCAGCGTGTAGCCGTCCGGCGGCGCCTTGGCGACCAGGTCGTTGCCAAGCATCCCGCTCGCGCCGGGCTTGTTCTCGACCACCACGGGCTGCCCCCACGCCTCGGACAGGCGCTGGCCGACCAGCCGGCCCAGCGTATCGGTGCCGCCGCCGGCCGGGTACGGCACCACCATGCGGATGGGACGGTCCGGATAGCCGCGGCCATCCGCCTTCGCCTGCGCCAGCACGGCGGGAGGCCGCACGCCCACCAGCGCGCCGCCGCCCAGCACCGCCATCCGGCACAGCCACGTGCGGCGGCCGGCGTCCGTGTCGCCGCCGCTGTCACCCAGCGCTTCCCTGTCAGTCGTCATGTTCTCTCCCGTCGTCGGATGCCATGCCGGCCGCTGCCGGCGCCCCGTCAGGCCGCGCGCTGCGCGCCCTGCGTCCCACCGTCGGTCGGCGCGCCGTGCCCGGCTTCGTTTTCGCGCTCCTGCAGCAGCCGCCACTGGATCTTGCCGGTGGCCGACTTGGGCAGCGCGTCGACCAGCGTGACGATGCGCGGCACCTTGTAGGCCGCCATGCGCTCGCGGCACCAGGCCATGATCCGTTCCGGCTCCGCCTCTGGCGTACCCCGTGCGGCGGGCTTGAGCGCCACCACCGCCTTGACCGTCTCGCCCCGCTTCGGGTCGCGCGCGGCGATGACGCAGGCCTCGTGAATGGCGGGATGCCCATAGAGCAGGTTCTCCACCTCCGCTGGCCATACCTTGAAGCCGGAGGCGTTGATCATCCGCTTGAGCCGGTCCCGCATATAGAAGTAGCCCTCCTCGTCCATGTAGCCGAGGTCGCCCGTGCGCAGGAAGCGCTTGCCGTCCAGGGTCACGAACGCCTCGGCATCCGCGGCCGGATCGTTCCAGTAGCCGAGCATGACCTGCGCCCCGTGCGTGACGATCTCTCCCAGCTCCCCCTGCGGCAGTTCTTCCAGCGTATGCGGGTCGATGACGCGGGCGTCCACGCCGAAGGTCGCGATGCCCAGGCATTCGCGCTTGGCGCGGTGGCGCGGATTGGAGAGCAGGAAGGCCGCGGTTTCCGTCAGGCCGTAGGCCTCGACGTAGGGCAGGCCGAAGCGTGCGAGCAGCATCGAGGCTACCGCCTCCGGCATGGCCGCGCCGCCGCCGCCGAGGTACGCCAAGCTGGAGAGGTCGCGCTGCTCGATGCCGGGCTGCGAGAAGAAGTCCACCAGCATGGCGGGCGCCGCGCCCCAGCTCGCGACCCGGTAGCGCTCGATCAGGTCTGCTGCCAGCGCGCGATCCCAGCGCGGCAGCAGGACGATGGTGGCACCCAGGTACAGCGGGGCGTGGATGCCGTTCTGCATGCCGAGCAGATGGAACATCGGTGCGACGGAGAAACTCACGGTTTCGGCCGTGCTGCCGCGCCATACCTGCGAGCCGACGGCAGCGCTCATCAGCGTGCCATGGGTGTGCATGCAGCCCTTGGGCTTGCCGGTGGTGCCCGAGGTATAGGCCAGCATGCAAAGCGTGTCGGCGTTGGCCTCATGCGGACGCGGGCGCAGGCCGGCGGCCATCGCGTCGTCCCAGGCGCTCAGCACGGCGCCGGCGGGGGCCGCCGGCAGCGGGCGCCGCTCCAGCAGCCAGTCCGGCACCGGCGGCGCGGCATCGGGGCCGCGCTCCCGCGACTCGCCCACCATGCCGGCGTAGTCGTGGACGATCACGTGCCGCAGCGGTCCGGCATGCAGCGGCCGCAGCTGCTCGTAGAGTTCGCTCGCCGCGAACGCCACGGTCGGCGCGGCGTCGGCAACGACATGCGCCAGCTCGCCGGTGAGCCACATCGGATTGGCCGGCACCACCACCGCCTCGGCGCGCAGGATGGCGTAGTACGCGACGATGAATTGCGGGCAGTTCTGGCTGAACAGCAGCACGCGGTCCCCCGGCGCCACGCCGCAAGCCTCCTGCAGGTATCCGGCCAGCGTCTCGATGGCGGCGTGCAGCTCGCCGTAGCGCAGCGCATTGCCGAACGTCTGCAGCGCGACCTTGCCGGGGTAGCGGCGCGCGGCGACCTCGACGTTGTAGCAAAGGCTCGTGGCGGGACAGTGCAGGGTGGGCGGCAGGCCGGGAGGCCAGTGCGGCGAGCGGTAGGGCGGCGAGGCGGGGCGCATGGCAGGTCCGGAATGGGGTCGGTCGGTGGGCGGCCACGGCCGGTGGCGAACGCGATGCTGCTGCTGACCGAGATTGCGCGATGCTGCGCTGCGTCCACAATGACCATTCGTGCCAATTTCGTTGGCCGAATCGATCAGGCCGAAGCCAGCCTTAGGCAAATCCGGATTGTCCGTGGCGCCCCGCTCTGGCCTACTGCCCGAAAGCGGGCCCCCGCGCCCGCGGCAGCGCATCCGGCCGGGCCGGTACCGGCGGACAAGACAGCGAGGAGACCCATGCACATCGTCGCCAATGCCCAGCGCAGGCCCATGTCGTCCCGCGGGCCGGCGGCCGCCGATAGCGGCGCCCGCGCGGGGTTCGCCACGGCCAGCGGCACGGCTGTCCAGGTGGGCACCGCCCCGCCAGCGCCCGTCACCGCCGCCGGCGAAGCGCTAAGCTCCTGCGCGATGCCGGGCACGGGCCACACCATCGCCATGGTCCACGTCCACCATATCCTGCTCGGCGCCCGCCGCAAGGGATGCGACATCGCGGCGCTGCTGGCGCGCGCCGGCATCTCCGAAGCGCTGCTGCATTCGCCGTCGGCCCGCGTGACCCAGGGCCAGTACGCCGCGCTGATGCGCTGCCTGCGCCGGGTGCTGCGCGACGAGTTCTGGGGCCTGCTGTCGCGGCCAGTGCTGCCCGGGGTATTCCGCCAGGTGTGCGAAAGCATCGTGCACTGCGGCACGCTGCACGAGGCAATCGACACGGCCCTGCGCCAGTACCGACTGCATATCGAAGACTTCGCACCGCGCCTGCAGGTGCGCGGCGGCATGGCCAGCCTGATGCTGGTGCGCCGCACCGCACCGACCTCGTGCCGCCTGTTCGGGCAGTCGTGCTTCGCCTTCCAGGGCTATGGGCTCGCGAGCTGGCTGCTGGCGCGCAGCCTGCCGCTCGCACGGGTGGATCTCGCCTCGCCGCCACCGCAGGGGCAGACCGACACCGCGCGCGTGTTCGGCGCCGAGGTCCGCTACGGCCAGCCACACACCGCGCTGCACTTCGATGCGGCCTGGCTGCGCCTGCCGGTGGCGCAGGACGCGGGCAGCCTCGCGGGCTTCCTGCGCGAGGCGCCGCACAACCTGCTGGTGCGCTACCGCGACGACAGCTGCCTTGCCGAACGCATCCGCCGGCATCTGCGCGGCCATCTGCACGGCGAACTGCCGTCGCTGGAACAGATGGCCGAGACGTTGCGGCTCACGCCCCAGACGCTGCGGCGCCGGCTACGCGAGGAAGGCGGGGGCTACCAGCGCATCAAGGACAACCTGCGGCGCGACGCCGCCATCGGGCTGCTCGAACACTCCGGCCTGCCGCTGCAGGAGGTGGCGCTGCGGCTCGGGTTCTCCGAGCCCAGCACGTTCCATCGCGCGTTCAAGAAGTGGACCGGGGTCGCGCCGGGCGAATACCGCCAGCGGCAGATGCAGGGACTGATGCAGGTGCAGGCGCAATGCAAGGCGCCAATGCTGGCGCCGGAGCAGGAACGGTTCGGCTGACCGCCGCGGGGGCGCGCGGCGGCGCGCCGCCTCACACCACGCCCTGCCCCCGCAGCGCCGCGATGCGCTCGGCGGACATACCCAGGACCTGGGCCAGTACGGACTCGGTATGCTCGCCCAGCCGCGGCGGCGCGGCATCGTATTGCACCGGCGTTGCCGACAGGCGCAGCGGGCTGCGCACGGTGGGGCAGACCCCGCCATCGCCGCGCCGCAGATCCACCTGGAGTCCCCGGTGCCGCACCTGCGGGTCCGCCAGCACCTGCGCGTAGTCGTTGATGGGCCCGCACGGAATGCCTTCGCGTTCCAGCGCCCCCACCCAATGCGCCGTCTCGCGGGTCCGCATATGGTCTTCGAGCAGCGGCACCAGCACGTCGCGATGCACGATGCGCCCCGTGCCGGTGGCAAAACGCTCGTCGGCCGCCAGGTCGGGACGTTCGATGGCACGGCAATACGCCTGCCACTGCCCGTCGTTGCCGGCCGCGACGATCATGTGGCCATCGGCCGTGGCGAACACGTGGTAGGGCACCATGTTCGCGTGCGCGTTGCCGAAGCGGCGCGGCACGTTGCCGGTGACCTTGTGCGAGATGATGGGCGTGGCGCCGATGGCCACCACCGCGTCGAGCAGCGCCATGTCGATATGCTGGCCCTCGCCGGTGCGCTCGGCGTGACGCAGCGCGGCCAGTACCGCCACGGTGGCATACATGCCGGTGAGCATGTCGATCACGGCGACGCCCACCTTCTGCGGCCCGCCGCCGGGCATCTCGTCACGCTCGCCGGTGATGCTCATCAGGCCGCCGATGCCCTGGAAGATGAAATCGTAGCCGGGCTTGTGCGCGCTCGGTCCGTCCTGGCCGTAGCCGGTGATCGAGCAGTAGACCAGGGCGGGATTGAGGGCCTTCAGGCTCTCGTAGTCCAGCCCATAGCGCTTGAGGTCGCCGACCTTGTAGTTCTCGATCAGGATCTGCGAGCGCGCGGCCAGCTCGCGCACGATGCGCTGGCCCTCTTCGCTGGCGATATCCAGCGTGACCGAGCGCTTGCCGCGGTTGGCGCTGGCGTAATAGGTCGCGTCGCGCGTCGGCTCGCCCTCGCCGTCGGGCAGCCAGGGCGGGCCCCACGAGCGGGTATCGTCGCCCACGCCCGGGCGCTCGACCTTGATCACCTCGGCCCCGAGGTCGGCCAGGTTCTGCGCGCACCAGGGGCCGGCCAGGATGCGCGACAGGTCCAGCACGCGCACGCCATCGAGGGATGACTTCATCGGCATGGTCCGGTGGGGAACTGCGGGCGGGCGTTGGCTTGCATGTTCAGATCGGGTCCCAGTTGATCACGTCGGGCGAGCGCTCGAGCTTGTGGAAACTGTTGCGCATGGCGGGCAGCGCGATCTCGGCGATCGACTCTGGCGTCCATCCCTCGCTCAGGTGCACCGAGCGAACCGGGCGCGGCTGGCTCATCAGCATGATCTCGTTGGCGCGCACGGCGAAGATCTGCGCATTGACCTCGCTGGCGGCGTCGCTCGCCAGGAATACCGCCATCGGCGCGACCTTGCCGGCCTCCATCTTCTGCAGCTTGGCCACGCGCGCCTTTTCCTCCGGCGTCTCGGACGGAATCGAACTGGTCATGCGGCTCCAGGCGAACGGCGCGATGCAGTTGGAGCGCACGTTGAAGCGCGCCATATCGAGCGCGATGGACTTGGACAGTGCCGCGATGCCGAGCTTGGCCGCGGAATAGTTGGCCTGGCCCAGATTGCCGATCAGTCCCGAGGTCGAGGTCATGTGGACATAGGCCCCGCTTTCCTGGTCCTTGAAATAGTTGGCGGCCGCGCGGCTGACGAAGAAGGTGCCGTGCAGGTGCACGTCGATCACCGAGCGCCATTCCTCCTCGTTCATCTTGAAGAACATGCGGTCGCGCAGGTTGCCGGCGTTGTTGACCACCGCGTCGATGCGGCCGAAGTTGTCGATCGCGCTCTGGACGATGGCGTTGGCGCCCTGCCAGCTGGAGACGCTGTCGGTGTTCGCCACCGCCTCGCCGCCGGCCGCGCGGATCTCGTCGACCACGCGCTGCGCCGGGCCGGCATCGCCGCCTTCGCCGGTCAGGGACACGCCGATGTCGTTGACCACCACCCGGGCCCCGGCCGCCGCCAGCGCGAGCGCCACGCCGCGCCCGATTCCGCCGCCCGCGCCGGTCACCAGCGCCACCTTGCCTGCCATCACACCGCTCATCGTCTCGCTCCTGGTCTGTGCCGCCGCCGTGCGCGGCCATGCCCGGGCGCGGAGCCTCGTTTGGAGGCCGCGCCCACGCTTCGTGTTCTATTGCACCGCCGGATACGATAAATTGGCGCCGGAGACATTGGAATTCACGATTCACAAAAGAGGGCTTCGGCCCCACGGAACCCATGCATTACGATTTGACGGACTTGCGGCTGTTCCTCAACGTCGGCGAGACCGAGAACCTGACCCGCGCCGCCGAGCGCAGCTTTCTTTCGCTGCCCGCCGCGAGCACACGCATCAAGCAGCTCGAGGAGGCTTTCCAGACCCAGTTGCTGATCCGCCAGGTCAAGGGCGTGCGGCTCACGCCCGCGGGCGATGCGCTGCTGCGGCATGCCCGCGAGGTCTTTCGCGAGCTCGAATGCATGCATTCGGACCTGCGCCCCTACGCCAAGGGCGTCAAGGGCCGGGTGCGGCTGCTGGCGAATACCACGGCCACCAATTCCTTTCTCGCCACCGCGCTGTCGCGCTTCCTGTCCGAGAACCCGGATGTCGACGTCGAGCTCGAGGAGCATCTGTCGCAGGAGATCGTCTCGGCCATCGGCGCCGGCGCCGCCGACCTGGGCATCGTGGCGGGCGAGGTCGCCACCGCGGATCTCGATGTGATGCAGCTGTGCAGCGACGAGCTGATCGTGATCGCGCCGGTCAACCACCCGCTGCCGCAATTCAAGCGGCTGCATTTCGCCGACCTGCTCGATACCTGCCGCTTCGTGGGCCTGAACCAGTTCAGCGCCATCCAGTCGTTTCTGGACCGCATTGCCAGCGGCATGGGAAAGCGCATCAGCCTGCGCATCCAGGTCGGCAGCTTCGATGCGGTCTGCCGCATGGTCGAGGCCGGCGCCGGCATCGCCATCGTGCCCAACAGCTGCGCCCGGCGTTATGCCAGCCGCAAGGTCCTGCGCTTTATCCAGCTCGAGGACGAATGGGCCAAGCGGGAGCTGCGGCTGGTGCGGCGGCCGGGACGCGAGCTGCCCCAGTTCGCCGAGACGCTGGTGCAGTACCTGACCGAGGCGGCGCGCGAGCCTGTCTGACAGCGCCCGAGGCACGACGCAGGCGCGCCCGGCGCCACGCACAAAGCGCTTCCGGGGACGCTAAGCCGCTCTTTGGCAAATCCGAATTTCGGCGCCGGGGGTGCTCGGCAATAATGGGTCCACTTGATCCACTCGATCCGTGCGACCGCACGCTACCGGGCCCAACCGATGATTGCAGAACACCAGCAGGACGCGCACTACCCCGAGATCCGCGAGGCCGTGCGCGACCTTTGCGCCAGCTACGATTCGGCGTACTGGCAGCGCGTGGAAGAGCAGAACGCCTTCCCGGAGGAATTCGTTCAGGCGCTGACGCAGGCCGGCTGGCTGTCGGCGCTGATTCCGGAGGCCTACGGCGGCTCCGGCCTGCCGCTCACGGCCGCCTCGGTGATCATGGAGGAGATCAACCGCAGCGGCGGCAACTCGGGCGCCTGCCACGGCCAGATGTATGTGATGGGCTGCCTGCTGCGGCACGGCTCGGAGGAACAGAAGCGGCGCTGGCTGCCGGGCATCGCCTCGGGCGAACTGCGCATGCAGTCGATGGCCGTGACCGAGCCCACCACCGGCACCGATACCACCAAGCTCAAGACCACCGCCGTTCGCCAGGGCGACCGCTATATCGTCAACGGCCAGAAGGTATGGATTTCGCGCGTGCAGCACTCGGACCTGATGCTGCTGCTGGCGCGCACCACGCCGCTGGACCAGGTCAAGCGCAAGTCCGAGGGCCTGTCGGCCTTCGTGGTGGACCTGCGCGAAGCGATCGGCAAGGGCCTGACCGTGCGGCCCATCCGCAATATGGTCAACCACGAGACCAATGAACTGTTCTTCGACAATCTCGAAGTTCCCGCGGAGAACCTGATCGGCGAGGAAGGCCGGGGCCTGAAGTACATCCTGGACGGCCTGAACGCCGAGCGCATCCTGATCGCCGCCGAGTGCATCGGCGATGGCCACTGGTTCGTCGAACGCGCCAGCGCCTACGCACGCGAACGCGTGGTGTTCGACCGGCCCATCGGGCAGAACCAGGGCATCCAGTTTCCGATCGCGCGCTCCTACGTCAACGTGGAGGCGGCCAGCCTGATGCGCTACAAGGCGGCGCAACTGTTCGACGCGGGCCAGCCATGCGGCAAGGAGGCCAACATGGCCAAGCTGCTCGCCGCCGATGCCTCGTGGGAGGCGGCCAACGTCTGCCTGCAGACCCACGGCGGCTTCGGCTTCGCCGCGGAATACGACATCGAGCGCAAGTTCCGCGAGACGCGGCTCTACCAGGTGGCGCCGATCTCGACCAATCTGATCCTTTCCTATGTGGCCGAGCATGTGCTGGAGTTGCCGCGGTCGTTTTGATGAATGACCGGTGCACTCCGGGGATGCGTTCACCCTCACCCCCGGCCCCTCTCCCGCTCGCGGGAGAGGGGAGCAAACCACCAGTGTTTGATATACCGACGGTGTTCTACCCCTCTGCCGCCCGCGAGAGAGGGGCGGGGGTGAGGGTGACCGCCCGCAGCACCGCCATTGCCCGCACACCACTCTCGAATACCCAACCATCGCCAGCATGCCCTCCTCCCCCGACCACACCTACCCCACCCGCCAGCTCTGCGAATTCCTCGCGCGTTTCACGCTGGCCGACGTTCCCGCTCCGGTGATCGAGCGCGCCAAGGACCTGTACCTGGACTGGATCGCCTCGGCCATTGCCGGCAAGGACGCGCCGGCCATCCGCCGCCTGCAGGAATTCGCCGCCGCCATGGGTCCGCAGGACGGTCCCGCCGAGGTGCTGGTCGACCGGCGCCGCACCTCGCCCTACTTCGCCGCGCTGATCAATGGCGCGTCTTCGCATGTGGTGGAACAGGACGACGTGCACAACGGCTCTGTGCTGCACCCGGCCGCCGTGGTCTTTCCGGCGGTGCTGGCCGCCGCGCAGGCCGAAGGCAAGAGCGGCGCCGACATCCTGCTGGCCTCGATCGCCGGCTACGAAGCGGGCATCCGCATCGGTGAATTCATGGGCCGCTCCCACTACACGGTGTTCCATACCACCGGTACGGTGGGCACGCTGGCCGCCGCCGCCGCGGTCGCGAAGCTGTACGGCCTGGACGCCGAGGGCATCAACCAGGCATTGGGCTCGGCCGGTACGCAGGCCGCCGGACTGTGGGAATTCCTGCGCGATGCGGCCGACTCCAAGCAGCTGCACACGGCCAAGGCGGCGGCCGACGGGTTGATGTCGGCGTGGATCGCGCGGGCGGGCTTTACCGGCGCCCGACGTATCCTCGAAGGCGCGCAGGGCATGGCCGCGGGCATGTCCACCGACGCCGATCCCTTCTGCCTGACCGACGGTCTGGGCACCCGCTGGGCGACGGCCGAGACCTCGTTCAAGTTCTTCGCGTCCTGCCGGCACACCCATCCCGCCGCCGATGCGCTCAAGGCGCTGATGCAGCGCGAAGGGATCGCGGCGGCGCAGATCGAGCGCGTCACGACCCACGTGCACCAGGGCGCCATCGACGTGCTTGGCCCCGTCACCAATCCCGCGACCATCCACCAGGCCAAGTTCTCCATGGGCACCGTGCTGGGCCTGGTGGCCATCCACGGCCACGCCGGCCTGGGCGAGTTCGAAGAGCAGGCGCTGCAGGATGCGCGCGTGGCCGCATTCCGCGACAAGGTGGAAATGGCGCTCGACGACGAGATCAATCGCGCCTACCCTCGTCAGTGGATCGGCCGCGTCACGGTGCGCACCACGGATGGGCGCACGCTGGAGGCGCGTGTCGACGTGCCCAAGGGCGACCCGGACAACACGCTGTCGCGCCCCGAGCTCGAAGCCAAGGCCATCCAGCTCGGCGCGTTCCGCCACGGCGCCAGCGAGGCGGAAATCCGCGAGATCATCCGCCGCGTGTGGGCGCTGGAGCAGGCGCCAGACGTGAAGGACTGGCTGCCCCCGGCACGCTGACGCACCGCCCGCGCGAACGCTCCGGTTCCCTGCTGCTCCTGATTCCACCTTCGACACGACCATGACCCAGCTAGACACCCTGCGCCAATGGATCGGCCGCAGCGAAAGCCGCACCGAAACCCTCGCACCCGAACCCGTCATCGGCCTGGCGGCCACGCTGGACCTCGATGGCGAGGCGCTCTCGCGCGGCCCGCTGCCGCCGCTGTGGCACTGGCTCTATTTCCTGCCGCGCGCCCCGCAGCGGGAACTCGGACGCGATGGCCATCCGCACCTGGGCGGCTTCATGCCGCCTGTGCCGCTGCCGCGGCGCATGTGGGCCGGCAGCGAACTGCAGTTCTTCGAGCCGCTGCGCGTGGGCGACACCGTCACGCGCACCTCGACGATCGAGGACGTCAAGCACAAGACCGGCCGCACCGGCGAGCTGTACTTCGTATCGGTGCGCCACGAGCTGACGCTGGCCGGCCGCACCGCGCTCAGCGAGCGGCACGACGTCGTCTATCGCGCCATGCCCGAGCCCGCCCAGCCGCTGCCGCCGCGCCCGCGCCAGCCGAACCAGCCGCAATGGCAGCGCGGGGTCGATGCCGACTCCGTGATGCTGTTCCGTTTTTCCGCGTTGACCTTCAACGGCCATCGCATCCACTACGACCGCGACTATGTGCGCGATGTCGAGGGCTATCCGGGACTGGTGGTGCACGGCCCGCTGCAGGCCGTGCTGATGATGGACCTGCTGGCACGGGAGCTGCCCGCGGCCAAGGTCCGCCGCTTCGGCTTCCGCGGCCTCGCACCGCTGTTCGACCACGACGCGGTGATCGTGGGCGGCACCCGCGATGCGCAGCAGCCCGGCCGCGTCATCCTGTGGACCGGCGACGATGCCGGCGGGCATGCGATGGAGGGATGGGCGGAGGTGGAGGAGTAGCGGGTTGGCGCTCTGGGCCCTGGGGGGCCTTCGCCCTCACCCCCGGCCCCATCCGCGGGCGGGGGAGGGCCGGGCCGAGGGAGACCGCTTGAGGGGGCCGACGGTTTTGTCTCGGCAGCCTGTCAAGGCGTCGCGCTCCCTCACTCCACCTGTATCTTCGCCGTCTTCACCACCCCGCCCCACAGCTCCAGCTCCCGCTTGATCCGGTCCTGCAGTGGCTTGGGCCCAGTGATATTGAGGTCGTAGCCACCCTGCGTCATGCGCTGCTGGAATGCCGGATCGTCGCCCACGGCCTTCTGCGCCTTGACCAGCGTGTCGGTGACGTCGGCCGGCAGCTTCAGCGGCCCCACCAGCGCGTACCAGCCCGTGACCGCGTAGTCCTTCAGGCCGGATTCCACCATGGTCGGCACCGCGGGCAGCGCGGCATTGCGGCCCTTCGACGTCACCGCCAGCGCGCGCACCTTGCCGCCCTGGATATGGCCGATGGCGGTGCCGGTGATATCGAACATGAAGGTGATCTTGCCGCTCATCACGTCGGCCATCGCCGGCGCATTGCCCTTGTACGGAACGTGCAGCATCTTGACGCCGCTCATCTGCGCCAGCAGCTCGGCGGACAGGTGGTTCGACGCGCCGATCCCGGCCGAACCGAAGGCCACCCGCTCGGGATGCTTGCGGGCGTACTCCACCAGTTCGCCCACGTCCTTGGCCGGGAAGTCCTTGTTGATCAGCAGCACGTTGGTGTAGTCCGTGATCAGGCCGACATAGCTGAAGTCCTTCGTCGGATTGAAGTTGACCGACTTCTGGATCAGCGGGGTCATGGTCATGGTGGGACTGGCGACGAAGTAAAGCGTGTAGCCGTCCGGCGCCGCCTTGGCCGTGAGGTCGGCCGCGATGGCGCCGCTCGCGCCGGCGCGGTTGTCCACCACCACGGGCTGCTTCAGCACCTTGCCCAGGTAGTCGGCATAGATGCGCGCCGCGGTGTCGACCGGACCGCCCGGCGTATAGCCGACGATCAGCTTGATCGGCCGCGCGGGATAGGTCTCGGCCGCCGCGCCCGCGGCAACCGCCATGCAGGCCGCGCCGAGCGCGCTCGCCACCATGCGGACCATCGTGCGGGTCATCCTGTTGGTATGCATCTGTCTCCTCCTGTTGTTATTGGCTGCCGGGACGCATTCGCGCCGCCGCCTACTCCAGCATGGCCCGCAGCGGCTGCTTGAGCAGCTTGCCGCTGGCCGTGGTCGGAATGGTGTCGATCACGCGGATCTCGGCCGGCCGCTTGTACGGCGCGAGGCTGTCGCGCAGGTAGGCATCCAGCGCCGCGCTGTCGGGCGCGTCGCCCGGCAGCACCTCGATGAAGGCCACCACTTCTTCGTTGCCGTCGGCGACGGTGCGGCCCACCACCGCGGACTGGCGCACGCCGGGAAAGGCATTGATCACGGACTCGACCTCGATCGGATAGACGTTGAAGCCGGAGCGGATGATCAGGTCCTTGGAGCGGCCCACGATAAAGAGCGCGCCGTCGGCGTCGAGATAGCCCAGGTCGCCCGTATTGAGCCAGCCGCCGGGCAGCAAAGCCTCGGCCGTCTGTGCCGGATTGCGGTAGTAGCCACGCATGACGCCCGGCCCGCGCACGCGGATCTGGCCGCGCTCGCCGGGAGGCATGGCGTTGCCGTCGGCATCGGTGATGGCGATTTCCACGCCTTCGACGATGTAGCCGGCCGAGCAGTCGGCGCGCGGCGCGTCCATCCGCGTGATGAACAGCGAGCCGGCGTATTCGGTGATGCCGTAGCCGTGATGCAGCGGCAGGCCGAACCATGCCTCGACATCGCGCTTGAGCGTGGGATCGAGCGGCGCGCCGCCGGTATAGAGATAGCGCAGCGCCGGAAAGTCCGCGGTCCGCCCGCTCTCGCGCGCCAGCGCCATGATGCGGGTGAACATGGTCGGCACGCCCTGCAGGATCGTGATGCCGGGCGCCCGAAGCGCGGCGAAGACTTCCTTGGCGTCGAAGCGCGGCCGCAGGTACAGGCTGGCCCCGGCGTACAGCGTCGCCATCGTGACCGTGGCGATGCCGAAGATGTGCGACAGCGGCAGCGCGCCATAGGCGATGTCGTCCGGCCCGAGGTGCCGCGAAGTCGCCGAGATGCGCGCGAAGATGGTCAGGCCCGCGTGCGGCACCATCACGCCCTTGGGCGCACCGGTGGTGCCCGAGGTATAGATCAGCGTCGCCACCTCGCGGGCGAGGGCCTCCTCGACGCGCTCGGGACGATGGTCCGCGCGCACCACCTCGAACCGCGCGTCCAGCACCGTGCAATCGTTCCGCGCCGCGCCGAGCCGTGCCGCATGCTGGGCGGCAACGGGAGACACCTGGCAGGTGAACAGCGTCAGCAGCGGATCGGCATGCGCACGGATGGTGTCGATCTCGCGCGGCGACAGGCGCGCGTTGACCTGGATGGGCCAGGCGTGCAGCGTACTGCAGGCGAACATTGTCACCAGCATGTCGGCGCAGTTCTCACCCACCACCATCACGCGGTCACCGTGCGCGACGCCCTGCGCCCGCAGCCAGTCGCGCGCGCCTTCGATGCGCTGCCACAGCGCGCCATAGCTGACGATGGCGCCGTCTTCATGCAGGCAGGGCGCATCGGGCGTGCGCCCGGCCCAGTACTCGGGAATCTGGTGGATCAAGGTCGGACGGAACGAGGACATGGCGGACTTCTGGACGGGATGGAAAGGACAGGAATGGTGCCGTTCCGGGATTGGCGTCCCCGAACGGCGCCCGGACCGCTACTGGTCGAGCCGGATGCCGGCCGACTTGATCAGCGCATCCCACTTCTGGTATTGCGTGCGGATATAGCCGCCGAACTGGTCGGGCGTCGAGACGAAGGGCACGGTACCCTGGCGCGCCAGCTTGCCAACGAGCTCGGGCTGTCTGAGCGAGGCGTTGATCTCGGCGTTCAGCCGCTCGATCACCGGCCTCGGCGTGCCCGTCGGCGCGGCCACGCCGAACCAGGCCGTCAGCTCGTAGCCCGGCACACCGGCGTCGGCCAGCGTCGGCACGCCGGGCAACTGCTCGGCCGGCTTCTGCGTGGTCACGGCAAGCGGCCGCACGCGGCCGTCGCGCACATACGGTAAGGCGGTGGAGATGCTGTCGAACATCATGGTCAGGCGCCCGCCGATCAGGTCTGTCATTGCCGGCGCGCTGCCCTTGTACGGCACGTGTTCGATCCGGACCCCCGCCAGGTGGGTGAACAGTTCCCCGGCCAGATGGGACGAGGAACCCGCGCCGAAGGAGCCGTAGGTCAGCTTGCCCGGCTCCCGCTTTGCCAGCGCCAGCAGTTCGGCCACATTGCGGGCCGGCACGTCGGGATGCACCACCAGCACGTTGGGCAGGTAGGCCACCGACGCGACGGCGGCCAGATCCTTCAGCGGATCGTAGCCGGGCTTGTCGTAGAGGCTCTTGTTGACGGCCAGCGAGCCGAAGGTGCCGAACAGCAGCGTGTAGCCGTCGGCAGGCGCGCGCGCGACCGCGGCGGCGGCGATATTGCCTCCGGCGCCGGGCCGGTTCTCGATCACCACGGTCTGCTGCAGTCGCGCCTGCAGGGCGTTGCCGATCTCCCGGGCGAGGAGATCGGTGGCCCCGCCCGGCGGGAATGGCACCACCAGCCGCACCGGCTTGTCCGGGTAAGCCCCGAGCGCGGCGGCGGCGGCCATCCACAGCAGCGCGCCGGCCGCCGCTTTCCTGAACCACGCTGGCATGCCTGTCTCCTGGTTGCCTGGTATTTTTGAAATGCGCGATGGAACGGCGCCAGTGTGCCGTCAGGCAAGGAGTGCCACCATTTGGATTTCGCTAAGGCCGTGTTTCAGCCAGGCGCACATGCCAGGGTCGCGGCGAGCGGCGCGGTCGCCCGGCGCCGCCGCGCCGCGGCCCGGGACGTGCACGCCGGCGGCCGGGGCGCATACCGGGCCTGCCGCTCGCTCATGTCGCCGGAACCGAGTCCTTCGAAGGCTGGGACGCGCCCTTGGATCCGCTAGGCGCATCGAGCGGCGCACGCGGCCTGTTGGTGTCGAATGCCTCATAGGCGGCTGCTCTCGCCGGCTTCGCCTGTTCCTTCCCGTTCTCCTTCCCGTTCTCCTTCCCCTTCTCCTGCACCAGGCTGACGGCCTGGTATTCCGGCGCAGCCGGCTTGTCCCCGGCAAAGGTCAGCTCGAGATCCACCTTGCCGTGATACCGCGCCCGACTGCCCCATGTCCCGGTCCTGCGTCCCACGCGACGGGCGTCGTCATCGATCAGTTCGGCATGTCTGAGCGATTCGGTGACATCGCATTCGTGCACCTTGCGCGCATGGACGTCCATCGCATGCTCATCCAGATCTGCATCGGCGAACGTGAGAGTGGGCTGGCTGCGCCCGGCGCGCTTGCGCAACAGGTCTTCCGCGAACTGCTCCTTGCTTGCATTGGCGATGCCGACGCCACGCAGGAAGCGGCACACGCGCGCCAGACAGTTGGCCAGCCAATGACGGGCGTTGCCGTCCTCGAACGCGAGCGCCTTGTGCAGCCTCTTGTCGGGCGATTGCACGTGCAGCATCTCGATCCGCGCACCCACGGTGGCGCGCTGCGTTCTGCGCGGCAGCAGCTTGCGCGTCAGCCACCATTCCCCCGTCTTTACCGTAAAGGTCGTGCATACGTCGGCGATCAGGATTTTTCCATCCTGCCATCGCACGTTGCGCGGGGCCGTATCGAGTGAGTCGGGGTCGGCGCCATCCTTGCCAGCGGCCTTGCCGGCCTTCTTGACCGCTTGCTTCCCGTCCGCCTCGATGCCGAGCAGATGGTACTTGCTCCAGTCATTGGACTCGCACAGGGTGACCCTGCCCTTGCCGGCGCGGATATCGATGCCCCTGCTGGACGGCCCGCCCAGCCGGCATCCCACTGTGTTGGCGTCGTCGTTCACCGCCTTGCAGACGGCGCGCATGCCGATGGTGAGATTGCGCGGGCTGGCGATCGCGGTCGCGATCTCCATCGCCGCCGCCCGCGCCATCTGGGTCCGGCCGACATTGCCGGTCCGCAGCGCCGGAAAGATGGCGTCGGCGATGGCCGTCATGACCGCGCGACCTTGCTCGAGACCGTAACTGCTGGATGGGGAACGCCGTGCGATGCTCGATAGAGCGGATTCGAGCTTCGCCTCCGCGGCCGCGTCGTCCGGAAAATGCAGGACCACGCGTGGGGCAAGGTCCACATCGGCCCGGATGCCGGAGGCGTTGCGCCTCGGCAGAAAGAGGTCTGCCGCGATGATGGCGACCTGGTGATCCGGTTTGTCCGTCTGGAAATCGACATGCTCGTCGGCGAGGACACGCCGATACGCATTGTGGTGGTTGGGAGTGAAAAAGTTGCAGAGGTAGGATGGAAACGGCATGGTGTCACCCAGGGGCAGGCGTTGATGAGCCACGCCGCCCGCGCGCATGTCCCAATGCCATGGATGGCGGGGCGCGATGGCGGGCGTGGAGCTGGCCGGTGATGTCCGGCATCCCGACCGCGTCGCGATCGGTTTGCCGAGACTAGGGACACGCGATACGCCGCGCTTTAGTTTCTCGGCGCTCCTTAACGTCTGTCTGCGCTGGCCATGCCGCGAGACCGTGCTCATGCCGCATCTCAACGGAGCCCGATGGCGTCATCGGCCCGTTCTCCGCCGGACGCCCGCGCTTGCCCGCCGCCGTCCAGAAGCCGCTCCGTGAGCGCGGCCATCGGGAAGGCCTCGTATAGCGGGCGTCGCGTCGTTTCATCTTGCGCACGCTCGTAGTCGAGCGTTTCCACACGGCTTCCCCGGCCCGTCGGACTCACGAAGCGCAGTTTCAGATCGACCTTGCCGGCGTAGCCGCTGTCGCCGGACCATGTGCCGGTGCGCGCGGCGGCCCGGCGCGCGTCCTTGCCAAGCAATTCCGCCTTCTTCGCCCGAGTCCGCTCGCACTGCGCGATCATGGCGTCCCAGTTGCCCTCGTCCCGCTGGACCTCCGGCGGCGGTGGCGGCAATACATCCCGCAGCGGCCGGAACTTGTTCAGGTGCGCGTACTCCCGCTTGCCCACCCGGCCGCTGCCGATGCCGCTCAGCAGCCGGCACAGCCATGCCAGCCAGTTGCATGCGGCATGGCGCCAGGTCGCGTCTTCGTAGGCAAGGGCTTCATGCACTGCCACCTCCGACGATTCGAACGCCACCATCCGGATCTTGGCTCCCACCGTCGCGCGCTGGTCCTTGCGCCGCAGCAGCACGCGGGTCAGCCACCATTCCTGCGTCTTCACCGCGAAGGTCGTCTGCACGTCGGCCACCAGGGCGAGGCCCGCCTGGCATATCACGTTATGAGGGGAAATCGCCCGCACGTTCCCCTCGCCGTCCGCGTCGCCGCCGCGCGCCTTCGCGTCGGCGGGACTCTCGCCGTGCCAGTGGTAGCGGTCCCATGCCGCCGATTCGCACAGCGTGACGCGGCCCTCCCCCTTTTGCGCCACGATGCTCACGCCCCATTGCGCCGGCGAGCCCAGCTTGCAGGCCATCGGATTCAGGCCATCGGCGGCGTCGACGGCCGCGCGCCAGCCGATGGTCATGGTTTTCGGATTGGCGATGGCCGCCGCGATCTCCAGCGCCGCGGCATGCGCCATCCGGGTCCTGCCGACGGCGCCGGTTTCCAGCGCAGGTCGGATCTTTTCGGCGATGGCCCGCAGCACGGCGCGCCCCCTTGCCGCATCGCTCGCAAGCGCCTGGTCGCTGGCGATGGCATCGAAGCGCGCCACCAGCGTCGATACCTCGGCGCTCGTCTTGTCCGTGACGAACTGCAGCTTGACCGGCGCCATGCCGGGCGGCGCCTGCGTGCCGCAGCCATCGCCCGACGGCCGCCGGCGAGCGAGGCATGCGGATGGCAGGAACATCCTCGCGGCTTGCTCGGCGATCTCGTCGGCGCCCAGGCGCTGCGAGAAGTCGACCCGTTCCCGCAATGCGCGCCGGTAGGCATTGGCGTGGATCGGCGGAGGTCCGAGTGGGGACAGGTAGGAGGGAAAGGGCATCGCGTATATCCAGGACTGGCGTCGTTGACAGGACGCGTGCCGCGGGCGCACTTGCGGGGCGCGGAGCACGGAGTGGCGGGCGGCAAGCGGGATCCACCGGCGGCCGGAGGGCCTCGGGCCGGCACTGTGATGGAAATGCAAACCCTAGGGGAAGGCGGTGGCGGCGGCTTTCGATTCCGGCCAGGCGCTTGACGGACTGTGCATGCATTGCAACATCACCGGTCGCCCGCACGCTCCCGGGACGGGGGCCCATATGAGAAAGGGCGCCCGCATGCGGGCGCCCTCGGGGCAAAACGATGGCGGCGCCGGCGCTAGACCGTGGCGGCCGTGCCCAGGATCGCCGTCGACTGGCTCGACAGCGTGCCGCCATTGCCGTGGACGAGCGCGATCTCGGCGTTCTTCACCTGCCGCTCGCCGCATTCGCCGCGCAGCTGGCGCACGGCCTCGATGGTGATGAACATGCCGTACATGCCCGGATGCACGCAGGACAGCCCGCCGCCGTTGGTGTTGACCGGCAGGCGGCCGCCGGGCGCGATCGCCCCGCCGCTGACGAACGGCCCGCCCTCGCCCTTGGCGCAGAAGCCCAGGTCTTCGAGGAACAGCAGCGTGTTGATCGTGAAGGCGTCGTACAGCTCCAGCACGTCGACGTCGGCTGGCTTGACCCCGGCCATGGCGAAGGCGCGCTCGCCGGATTCCCTGGCCGCGCTGACCGTGAGGTCGGGCATGCTGGAGATCTGCCGGTGCCAAGTCGCGGTGGCGTTGCCGAGCACATAGACCGGCGGCTTGGCCAGCGTCCTGGCCCGGTCCGCGCGCACCATCACATAGGCGCCGGCGCCGTCGGTCACGAGGCAGCAGTCGCGCACCGACAGCGGATCGGAGACCATGCGCGCGCCCAGCACGTCCTCGATGCTGAGCGGATCGCGCATCATCGCTTCCGGATTCAACTGCGCCCACTTGCGTGCGGCCACGGCGACCTCGGCCAGATGCTCGCGCGTGGTGCCGTACTGGTGCATATGGCGCGCCGCGGCCAGCGCATACGAGGTAATGGGCTGCAGCGGGCTGTAGGGATTCTCGTAGGGCTGCGGGTCCAGCACGCTGCGCACCTTGGCAATGCCGGCGCGCCCCACGGTGGAGGTGCGCTGGTTGCTGCCGTAGCAGACCAGCACCGCGTCGCACACGCCCGCCTCCAGCGCCATCATCGCGGGCAGCATGTGCGCGACGAAGCTGGAGCCGCCGATCATGGTGCTGTCGACGAACTTGGGCTGGATACCCAGGTACTCGGCCACCGGCATCACCCACATGGTGGCGCCGACGCTGGCGGTGGCGATGCCGTCGATCTCGCGCATCGACATGCCGGCGTCCTTCACCGCGGCCTTGGCCGCTTCCACGAGGATTTCCATTTCGGTCTTGCCGTGGGCCTCGCCAAGGCCGGCCTGGCCGACTCCGACGATGGCGACGCCGCCGCGCAGGGAAGAGGTGCTCATGGCTTCAGCCCTCCGCCGCGTCGAACACGACCAGCGCGGTGTCGCCATCGCGCGCCACGCGGGCCTTGACCCGCATGCCGATGCGCACCGCCGTGGGGGCCAGACCCTCGACCCGGCTCATCATGCGCACGCCTTCGTCCAGGTCGATCAGCGCGACGTTGTAGTCGCCGCCCGCCTCCGCCTTGCGGCGCACGACGCTGGTCGAATAGACGGTGCCGGTGCCCTTCGGATCGGTCCATGTCAGCGCATCGCCGCCGCAGTGCGGGCAGATATTGCGCGGATAGAACACATGGCGGCCGCAGTCGTCGCAATGCTGGATGCGGAACTGGCCGGACGCGAGCTGGCTCGCGTAGACCTTGTCCGGACCGGCCGTGTCGCGGGCCGTGTCTTGTTCAGGCATGGATGTCTCCTCCGTGGACTTCGGTATCGGGATGCCGCGCATCCTTGCACCGCGCGCGGCGGCGTCATGGTGGGGCTCGGCAATCAGCTTGCCGCAATCGGCGCGGTGCAGCAATTCGGCTCTGCCGAAGTCAGGATTCCGCCCGCGGAAAACGCCGGGCGAAAAACCGGCGCCGGCTGGGCGCCGAATCGCCGAATCGCCGAACCGCGTTCAGATCACCAGCTCGATCAGGAACGGACCCTTGCGCTGGTTGGCCGCGCGGAACTGGTCGGCGAAGCTTTCCATGTCGTGCGCGCGCGAGCCTTCGACGCCCATGCCGTTGGCCAGCTTCACCCAGTCCAGGTCGGGGTTGCCGATATCGAGCATGTCCAGCGCCGTCTTGCCGGGGTTGGCGCCCACGCCCGCCAGTTCGCCCAGCAGGATGGCGTACTTGCGGTTGGCCAGCACCACCACGGTGACGTCCAGCTGTTCGCGCGCCATGGTCCACAGCGACTGCAGCGTGTACATGCCGGAGCCGTCGGCCTGCAGCGCCACCACGCGCCGGTCCGGACACGCCACGGCGGCTCCGGTCGCCAGCGGCAGGCCCTCGCCGATGGCGCCGCCGGTCAGCTGCAGCCAGTCGTGCGGCGCCGCGTGCACGGTGCCGGGATAGAAGGCGCGGCCGAAGCTGACGCTTTCCTCGACCACGATGGCCTGTTCGGGCAGCAGCGCCGACAGCGTCCGCGCCACGGCCTCGGAGGTGATCGCACCCTTGGCGGCTTCGACCGGGCCGGCGGAGGCGGGCAGGTCCACGCGCGGCGCGTTCAGCGCCTCGGCGAGCCGGGCCAGCGCGTCGCCCAGGTCTTCCTCGGGGCGGGCCAGTACATGGACGGCGGCGTCCTCGGGGTAGGGGCGCGCCGACTTGCCCGGATAGGCGAAGAACGTCACGGGGGGCGGCGCGCCGACCAGGATCACGTTGCGGATGCCGGCCAGCTTGGCGCGCGCCGCATCGCCCGAGTACGGCACGCGCTCCACCGCGAAGCGCCCCCGCCCGCGCGAGACGCGCGCATTGGACATGGGCGTGATCAGGCGCGCGTCGGTCGCGGCGGCGATGCGGTGGGCATCGCCCAGCGCGGCTTCCCGCAGCGCGCTGCCGGCGAGCACGATCAGCGTGGGCTGGCCCGAGCGCAGCACGCGCGCGGCCTGCGCGATCGCATCGGGCGCGACCTTGGGCACCGGCAGCGGCGCCAGCGGCGCGGCGACCTGGCCGCCGGCATCCCAGCACACATCGGATGGCAGGATCAGGCTGGCCACGCCGCCGGGCGCGGCCATCGACGCCTGCACCGCCACCGCGGCGTCGGCGCCCACCGAGGCGGCGCTGGTGGCGGTACGCGTCCACACGGAGACGGGACGGGCCCAGCCTTCGGTGTCGGCGGTCAACGGCGCATCGAGCGGGCGGTGATAGGTGGCCTGATCGCCGATGATGTTGACCACCGGCGTCTGCGCGCGCTTGGCGTTGTGCAGGTTGGCCAGGCCATTGGCCAGCCCCGGGCCGCAATGCAACAGCGTGGCCGCCGGCTTGTCGGCCATGCGCGCGTAGCCGTCGGCCGCGCCGGTCACCACCCCTTCGAACAGTCCCAGCACGCAGCGCATGCCGGGGATGCGGTCCAGCGCGGCCACGAAGTGCATCTCGCTGGTGCCGGGATTGGCGAAGCACGTGTCGACGCCGCAAGCCAGCAGCGTCTTGACCAGGCTTTCGGCGCCATTCATCGAATCGGTGGGTTCCATCATCGTCGGGTTCCTTGGGCAGTGTGGTGGTGCGTGAAATTCAGGAGGCCGGGCCGGCCTGGGCGCCCGGATCGAGCAGGTCGAAATCCAGGCAGACGTATTCGGTGGGAAATTCGATGCGGGCGTAGTACACGATCACGCCGTCCGCGCAGGCATAGCGGCGCAGCTCGGCCACCGGCGCGCCCACCGGCAGGGCAAGCGCCGCCGCCGATTCCGCGCCGGCGGCGACGATCGACAGGCGCTGGCGCGCCGCGGACACGCGCATGTCCGGAAAGCGGTCCAGCACGGGCACAGACGCGCCGTGGCGAAAGGCCTCGGGCTCGCGCGCGAACACCTGCGCTTCGACATAGACCTCGCCGATGGCAAACGGGCGTTGCTCGACGCGGTGCAGGCGCCGCAGGAAATGGTAGGCATCGGCACGGGCCGCATCGCAGGGCATGCCCAGCTCGTCGGGCAGCCGCACGCTGCCGGTCGACTCCAGCAGCGCCTCGGTCCCCAGCTGCTCGCCCACCGCCACCGCCTGGCCCCATGTCACCGGCAGGGTCAGCGGCCGCCGCGCGCGGCAGGCTGCCTTCACGAAGGTGCCGCGGCCGCGGGAGCGCTCCACCAGGCCCTCGCCGTCGAGCACCGACAGCGCGTTGTGCATCGTCATGCGGGCCACGCCGAAGCGGCGGCACAGCGCGTCCAGCGACGGAATGCGCTCGCCCTGCCGCCATTCCCCGCTTTCGATGCGGCGGCGGAAGATGGTCGCGAGCTGCAGATACACCGGCTCGCGGCTGCGGGTGAGGAGATCGGGGGAAGGACTGTGGACGGTCATGGCGCAACCCGCGCGGCGGGGCGCGGCGAAGTGAGCCACTTTAATAAGGTATAGGTGGGTAGACTACTCGGGTAAACCTCCGTAAGGACGGGATTTCTCTTTCTGCGAAAACAGCCGGCCGGGACATATCGCCCGTCGCCACTGTTCGATGTGGTGACGCAGGAAGGCAGCGCCAAACACATGCTGCATGTCGGACCCGCCGGCAGGCCCCCCTCCCGCAATGCCCGCGCCCGCAGCAAGGCCGCGCCGGCCGGGAAGGGACCTTCGTTGCATAATCGCCTGCAAACATAACGACAACGCCAACTCCTGATGCCCTCCTCTCCCGTTGCCAGCCGCATGCCAGGCTGGCAGACGCTGTTGCTGCTGACCTTCCCCCCGCTGAGCTGGGCCGGCAATGCGATCGTCGGCCATATCGCCGCCGGCGCCGTGCCGCCGATCACGCTGAACTTCCTGCGCTGGTTGATCGCCGCCGTGCTGCTGACGCCGTTCGCCTGGCGCGGCGTGCGCGAACATCGCGCCGCGCTGCGCCGGCACGCCGTGCTGATCACCGTGCTGGGCATGCTGTCCATCGCGAGCTATAACGCGCTCCAGTACCTGGCGCTGACCAGCTCCACGCCGATCAACGTCACGCTGATCGGCGCGTCCATGCCGCTGTTCCTGCTGCTGGTCGGCGTGACCTTCTTCCGCGAGCCGGTCAGGCGCCACCATGTCGCGGGCGCGCTGCTGTGCCTGGTCGGGGTGTCTTTCGTGCTGGTGCGCGGCGAACTGGCGCGGCTGGCGCAACTGGACTTCGTGCCGGGCGACCTCTATATGCTCGCGGCCACGGTGGCCTGGAGCGGCTACACGTGGATGCTGCGCAAGAACCGGCCGACGCTGCCGCTGACGGTGTTCCTCTACGCGCAGATCGTGGCCGGCGTGGTGGTCAGCATTCCGTTCGTGAGCTGGGAACTGGGCGTCGCGGGCGAGCAGATCGCCTGGGGCTGGAAGACCCTGGGCATCCTGATGTATGTGGCCACGGTGCCGTCGCTGCTGGCGTATTTCGCCTGGGACCGCGCCATCGCGAGCGCGGGGGCGCAGCTGCCGGTGTTCTTCGTCACGCTCACTCCGGCATTCGCGGCGATGCTCTCCACGCTGCTGCTCGGCGAACTTCCGCACTGGTATCACGGGGTCGGGCTGGCCGCGATTTTGGTCGGCATCTGGATCGCGCAGCGGCGCTGAAGTCCGCGCCGAAGTCCGCCCCTAGGCCCGCGCCGAAGGCCCCGGCAAGGCCGGAACCGCGCCGGAATGCTGCATTCCTGCGACACATTGGCGTCGTTGGCAGCGAAAGATGGCCAAAAACCCCTTGAAAATAGGCGCGAGCGATGCATTTTGCTATCCTGAGCGCGCGCCGCCGGGGCTACACGCCAAGGCACGGCGCCAACAACCGCATCATCCGCAAAATACTGAACTGACCTCATCTCACCGATATGGCCACTAAAGCTAAACCGACTGCGAAGACTGCAACGAAGACCGCCGCCAAGGCGCCCGCCAAGAAGGCTGCCACGCCCGTGAAGGCTGCCGCCAAGAAGGCAGCGCCGGCCGCTCCGGTCGCAAAGCCGCTGAAGGACAAGTTCAACAAGTCGAGCCTGCTGGCCCACCTGGTCGCCCAGACCGAACTGGATGCCAAGACGGTCAAGACCGTGCTGGCCCATCTGGAAAACACCATCGTCAGCGCGATCCACAAGAAGGGCGCAGGCGAATTCACGTTCCCGGGCCTGCTGAAGGTCACGGCCGTGCAGGTGCCCGCCACCAAGAAGCGTTTTGGCAAGAACCCGTTCACGGGTCAGGACCAGTGGTTCGCCGCCAAGCCGGCCTCCGTCAAGGTGAAGGTCCGCGCGCTGAAGAAGCTGAAGGACGCCGCGCTGTAATACGCCGGTTGCCGTCGCCGCGCGCCGGTTCCTGCCGGCGCACGGCATCCAAAGCCCCCGCCCTCTGGCGGGGGCTTTGCTTTTGGCGGGCAGTCCTGCGCTGTGCGGCGCGGTCCGCGTCATCCCCGGCGCAGGCGCCCGCGCAGCGCCACCAGCAGCGCCGCGCAGGCCACCGACCACAGCAGCAGCGAGGCGCCATGGCGCCATGGGCGGCTCATCTCGCGGACGTTGTCCGCCGGCGCCGCCATGCCGTGGAAGCGCGGCAGGCCCTGCCATTCGTCGCCGCGCAGGCCGCGATAGCTCATGATGCGCGGCAGGAAGAAGTCGCGCCACTGGGCCTCGTAGTCGGCCACCGCGTCCATATGCCGGGCGTAGCGCGGCGCGTCGATGCCCGCCAGTTCGTCCGCCAGCATGGTCATCGACAGGCTCGGCGAGACCCACGCCAGTGGCGCCACCAGCGCGTAGCGATGCGCGCGCGTGCGATCGAACCCGCGCATCAGCGGACCCACCTCCGCCTCCTGCGCAAGGTAGCGCGGCAGGAAGCTCACCGGCCAGGTATGCGCGGTGCGGTCCGCGGGCCGCGCGGCGGGATGCGCCTCGTACCACTGCGCGAGCAGGCGATCCATCTCCACCTCGGCCCGCTGCTGCGCGCCGCGCAATTGCACCACCGCCGCCAGCCGCGAAGGCATGGGGGCCTCGCGGTCGGCCCACCATGCCAGCGCCACCGGCGCGGCGAAGGTGGTCAGCAGCCACAGCCCGACCGTGGCGAGCACGGCCGACGACGAGGATACCGGCAGCAGACTGGCGAGCCCGCACGTCACCGTCCATGCCGCGATCAGGCCCGCCAACCCAAGCGCCCAGAGCGCCAGCGCAACCGCCGTCGCCCCCGGATCGAGGCTGAACGCGAGCGCGGAGGCGAGCGTGGCGATGCTCGCCACGGCCAGCGCGCGCAACGCCAGCGCTGTCGCGAAGACCCTGCCCGGCGTGGGGCACTGGACCACGGTCACACGCCATACGCCCAGCTCCCTGCCATGCTGGATCATGCCGGCGCACAGGCAGATGAGGGCCAGCGGCACCAGCAGCGCCACCGTAATGGAGAAATCCGGCACGCCAAACCCCTGCAGCAGCGGATTGGACAGGCGCTCCTCCTTGCGTCCGTCGCTGTGCCGGCTCTCCACCGTGACGCGCACCCCGGGCGCGAGCAGCTCGAACGCGCCGCTGCCCAGCGCCAGTCCGCCGAGCGGCGCCAGCATCGCCACCGGCGCATCGTTGCGCGCAATCTGGAACGCCGCCATGGCGGCCTGCGCGCTGCCGGGCTGCCCCATGTCCCGCGCGGCCGCCGCAGCGATGCGCCCGCTCCACGCGGCTTCCATGCGCGCGCCGCGCTGGTGCCAGGCGCGCGCCTCGTATCCGGACCACAGGGCGCTGGCGAACAGCATCACCGCCAGCAGCCCCAGCACCCAGCGGTTCGCGCGCTCCGCGATCAGCCTGCGCCATTCGGCGCCGAGGATCGCCCTCATGGCGCGAGGCGCCGCACGGACGCGGCCATCGTCAACAGGGCGAACGCCGCCCATGCGCACAGCACCGCGATTTCCGGCGCGGCCGCGCGCAGCGCGAAGCCCACCGCCGGCGCGCGATACGAGAACGGCGCGATGGAGCGCCACAGCGCGTCGCCGGCGTACCTGTCGTCGAAGGACGTCAGGCCCCTGGTATGCGTGGCGTCCCACTGGTCGATCGCGGTGTTGACCGTGCGGCGGTAGCGCTCGGCGCTCTCCTCGAAATGCCGCTGGTGCGCCAGGTCGGTTCCCGCCAACTTCATCGCCAGTCCCCGCATGGCGATGGCGGGGCTCAACGCGGAAGCCATCCGCATGATCTGTTCCTGCCTCGCGTACCGTTCCCACAGGGCATCGAAATGCAGCGCGTGGACGCGGTCGGCATAGGCATCGCGGGCAAGCCGCCGCACCGCGGCCACGCCCACTGGCAGGTCCTCCACCCGCGCCACGCCGTGGGTGCGCAGCAGTTCGGCGTCCAGCCGCCGGCCACGTTCGGCGAGGCTGCCGTCGCCCGGCAGCCCGTGGGTGTAGTCGTGCTGGATGCCGGCCCAGAACGCGCCGGCGTCGGGCAGCGGCACGCGGCGATCCGCCACGGCCGCCCCCAGCGGCGGCATGGCGAGCACGAACGCGAGCCACAGGCCCACCAGCACGTACAGCGCGCCGCGGCTGCTCCGGCAGCGCGCCGACACGGCCAGTGCCAGCGCGACGAAGACCGCGTAGTAGACCAGGTAGCCCGCGCCCGACAGAGCGGCCCGCCACAGCACGTCGGCATCCGCTCCCGGATCCCGGATGCGAGCGAGCAGCGCGGCGGCGAGCGGGGTTGCGGCGAGCAGGCCGAACACGAGCAGGCGCGCGGCGAACTTGCCGCCAGCCCAGGACACGGGGGCGAGGCCGATGCCATGCAACATCCGCAGCGCGCCGCTTTCGCGCTCGCGGCTGATGCCGTCGAAGCACAACGCGACGATCAGCAGCGGCAGCAGCGCGGTCAGCACGAACGACGCGTCGAAGCGGCCGAGCCGGGCCGACGGCAGTTCGTCGGCCGCAGGCTGGTAGCGCGCCATGTTGCGCCGGTGCGGCTCCAGCCATAGCGCGCGGCCCAGATAGGGCGTCAGCCCCGGCTCCAGCGTCGCCAGCACGGTGTCCGGACGAAACGCGTACAGCCCGAAATGCGCGCCGCGATGCGGGTGCTTGTCGCCCTGGGCATCCCACTGCTGGTGCGTGGCCGCGGCGACCGCCTCGCGCTCGCGGCGCTCTTGCTCGTGCCGCTGCACCGCGGCGGCCAGCACCGCGGCCAGCAAGGCGGCGACGCACAGCATCAGCACCGCGAAGCGCCCTTCCCTTGCCATGGCGCGCAGTTCGTTGCGCATGACGGTGGCCATCATGGCGCCGCCTCCCCCGCGCGGGCATGGCGCAGATAGGTCTGCTCCAGCTCGTCGTGCCCCACGCTGTGCGCATCGAACTCGGCCACCAGCCGTCCCTGCCGCAGGATGCCGATGCGGTCCGCGACCTGCCGCGCATTGAACAGATCGTGGGTCGCCATCAGCACCGACATGCCGCCGTCGGCCGCGGCGCGCACACGGCGGGCGAAGTCGTTGGCGGCGGCCGGGTCCAGCCCCGAGGTGGGCTCGTCCAGCAGCATCGCGCTGGCGCCCTTGGCATGCGCGATGGCGAGACCCACCTTCTGCCGCATGCCCTTGGAATAGGCCTGGACGCGGCGGCCGTGCGCGTCGGCCTGCAGGCCGGCGTCGTCCAGCAGCGCGCGGGCCTGCCGCCGGTCCAGCCGGATGCCGGCCAGGGCGCAGAAATACCGCAGGTTCTCCACGCCGCTCAGGTACGGATACAGCGCGACGTTCTCGGGCAGATAGGCCAGGCGCTGTCGCGCCTCGCGCGCGTGCAGCGCGGGCGCCCAGCCGTCCACCGTCACCGTGCCGGCGTGCGGCCGGACAAACCCCAGCAGCGCGTCGATGGTGGTGGTCTTGCCGGCGCCATTGCCGCCCAGCAGCGCGTAGACGCATCCGCGCCCCACCCGCAGGTTCAGGCCGTCGATGGTGCGGCGGCCGTCGCGCAGCACCACCAGGGCCTCGATGCGAAGCACCTCGTCCATCGTGTTTGCCTCAGAAGAAGTAGCGGCCGGCGACACCGAACTGGATCTTCGGCTGCGGCGAAACAAGCAGCCCCGCCGACGAGCCGTAGGCGATATCGCTGGCGAACTCGCGCGGCTGGAACACCGCGAACAGCGACAGCTGGTACTGCTTCCAGTCCATGGTCGCCTTCAGGTCGTAGCGCGTGTACGTGGGCATGGTGCGCAGCTGCGTCTGCGGCGTGCCCATGTAGTACGGATTGCCGGCGGTCAGGTAGGCGTCGGCGTTCAGCGTGAGCCGCGCGTCCGCGAGCCGCCGCCGGTATTCGACACCCGCCTTGAGCTGATGGCGCGGCACCGAGAGCCGCGCGCCGGTATTGGGCAGCGGGTTGTTGATGCGGGCCTCGATGATGCGGCCGTAGCTGGCGTACAGCGAGACCGCGCGCACCGGATCCCAGCGCGTCTCGATCTCGTAGCCCTTGCGCGTGGTGTCGCCCACCGACTTGAAGGAGCCGTCCGGCTGCGCCACGATCTCGTCCTCGTTGTAGGTCTGATAGGCGGCGCCCGACAGCGACCAGCCATCGAGCGGCGTCGCGGTGAAGCCCACGTCGTAGGACTTCACCTTCGACGGCGCCACCCCGTAGACCATGCCGCCCGGCGCGCCCAGCGGTCCGATCGCGCCGCTGCTGCTGATCTGCTCGGCCGCCGGCGAGCGGAAGCCTTGCGCCACGTTGGCGAACAGGTCCAGCCGCGGCATCACCGTCCACACCGCGCCCACCTTGGGCGTGGTCACCCCGGCGTGGTAATCGGTGCTGGCCGCCGGCAGCTTGCGGTTGTCGATGTCGTAGTCGAACCAGTCGCGGCGCACGCCGCCCAGCAGCTTCAGGCTGTCGACGGGCTTGTACTGGGCCTGCGCGAACACGCCGTAGGTCAGCAGGTCCAGTCCCTGGTTGTTGACGAAGTTGCCGGTGGGCACGTAGTTGCGCCAGATCTGCCGCATCGCGTCGCCCCGGTCGCGGCGCACTTCCGCGCCGAACATCAGCGCGGCGGAATCGCCGAACACCGTGTTGTGGGCAAAGCGGCCGCCGTAGTAGTTGCGGTCGTCCGATCCCACGGTGTGCTGCACATTGCTGTTGGCGATGCCGCGCTCGCGCCGGAACGTCTCGCCGTACAGGCTGGCGTACCAGCCCGCCTCGCCTTGCGCCGGCGCGCGGTGAAACACGAGCGCGGTGCGCTCGCCGCTGCCGAAGCCAGGCAGGCCATACTGCGTCGAGCGCGGGCTGACCTTGCCGGACTCCAGGTCGCTCAGCAGCAGGTAGCCCGCCGCCACGGAGTCGGACCGGTAGTGATTGACCCGCACGCTGTAGACGCCATCGCCCACCTGCGTGGACAGCTTCCAGAAGACGTTGTCGCGGTCGGTGCGGCCATCGCGCCGGTAGCTGTGCGTGCGGTAGATATCGGCGATCAGCAGCGACTGGATCGCCGGCGCCTCCGGCGTCAGGGAGAAGCTGTTGGACAGCACCAGAGACGTACGCTTGCCGCCGTAGCGCTCCAGCGCGACGCCGACGCTGGACGGCACGTCCCCGCCATTGGCCGTGCGGATGTCCACCGCGCCGGCGCGGTTCTGGTCGCCGAACAGCGCCGAGACGGGCCCCTTGATGACCTCCACGCGCCCGATCATGTCAGGCGTCAGCCATTCCAGGAAGGCGGGCCCGTGCCCCGCGCCGGCCTGGCTGGACGGCATGTTCTGCGGCATGCCGTCGACATAGACGGCGGTGTCCGCGCCGTGCGTGCCCTGCGTGGCGAAGCCGCGCATGCGGAAACCATTGCCGGTGTCGCCCTGGTCGATGTTGTTGGCCACGACGCCGGGCACGCGCCGGAAGATATTGGAGATATCCCGGCCGATATTGAGGGTGCCCAGTTCGTGCGGCGTGATGACGGTGACCGCGGACGGCAGGCCGGTGCCGTCCACCGTCACCTCGTTGCGCCGGCCTTGCAGATCGACATGGTCGGCACCGGCGGTGACCGTCACCGCCTGCAGCGTGGGAGCCGCGTCGGCCGGGGTGGTTTGGGCGGCGACAGGCGCGGCCAGCAGCGCGCAGGCGCCGAGACCGAGTGCGCGCGTGCGGCGACGCGCGACGGCATGGGAGGCTTTCATAAGCGAATGGATGCGGCCCGGCGTCGGGCGACGGCCGGGCGAAAACGTGCAGGCGCCGCGCGCCACCGCTCAGACGGCGGCGCGGACGGTCAATGTGTTGCGGCGAACGGGAGAACGCAGTGCGGGGCGCGAAGCGCGCCGCACGACGGCGCGATCAGGCGGGAGGGCCGCGCGGCGGCGGCACGGCGCCGCGGGGGCGAGGCTTGGGGTGAAAGCCCGTGCCTTCGGTGAAGGGATGGCGGTACTGGCGCGCGACGAGCGGCAGCACCAGCAGCACCGCAAAGGCCAGCAGCGCATGCAGGCGTGGCGCGCACCACAGGCAGTGGCATTCGGTGTCGGCGCCGGGATCGTCGGGCGCCGGCTCGCTGGTGGCCTCGATGCCCGGCACCTGCGCCACCGCGGCCAGCGGCGCAGGGCCGGGGCCGCCCTCGTGGACGTGCAGCACCGATCCCCACGCCTGCAGCAGCGTGAGGACCAGCAGTACCCAGACGAGGCGAGCCTTGCTCGCGGCCAATGACATGCGTTGCGATTTGCGGGACGGAGGAATGGCCCACCATGGGCCGAGTCCGGCACAATACTAACGCAACTCGATTGCAATACGGAAGGGAATTGTGTGGGCCATTCAGGACCCATCGCTCCGATCGGGCCGTCACCCCACCCCCGGCCCCTCGCCCGCTCGCCGGACAGGGGCAAAATCCAACCGATGGTTTTCTCCCTTCTCCCGCCAGCGGGAGAAGGGCGGGGATGAGGGTGACCGGTCGCAGCACCGCAAGCGTCGAAACGACTGCCCTCCGCTGACCACACGCTCACCCACGCACCACCACCCCTTCTGCCCCGTCGGCACCGTCCGGCGCGACGGCGGCACCGGCCTCCTCCGCCTCATCCCCCTCCCGCCCCGCCACCCACTCGTACAGCGTGGGCAGCACGATCAGCGTCAGCAGCGTGGCGGTGATCAGCCCGCCGATGATGACGATGGCCAGCGGCCGCTGCGTCTCCGCGCCGATGGCGCGCGAGACGGCCATCGGGAACAGGCCCAGCATCGCCAGCAGGGCCGTCATCAGCACGGTGCGCAGCCGGTCCATCGAGCCGTTGAGCACGGCATCCCGCACCGACATGCCCTGCTCGCGCAGCTGGTTGAAGTACGTCACCATCACCACGCCGTTGAGCACCGCCTGGCCGAACAGCGCGATAAAGCCGATCGCCGCCGACACCGACAGCGGAATGCCCGTCACGAACAGTGCGAACACGCCGCCGATCAGCGCAAACGGAATGTTCGACAGGATCAGCGCCGCGCTGCGGAACGACTGGAAGGCATTGAACAGCAGCAGGAAGATCACCAGCACCGACAGCGGTACCACGATCGCCAGCCGCGCCATGGCGCGCTCCTGGTTCTCGAATTCGCCCGACCAGCCCACCTTCACGTCCTCGGTATCGACATGCTTGGCCACCACGGCCTGCATGTCCTTGACCACGCTGCCCATGTCGCGGTCGTGGATGAAGATGCCGATGGAGGTGGTGCGCTGCCCGTTCTCGCGGCTGATGTTCATCGCGCCCGTGGCCGCGTGGAACTGCACCAGCTGCGACAGCGGCACCTGCGCGCCATCGACGGTTTGCATCAGGATATTGGGCAGGTTGGGCAGCTGGCGCTCGCCGGGCCGCAGCCGCACCACCACGCTGAAGTGCTTCTCGCCCTCCCACAACTCGGTTGCCGCCTTGCCGGCCAGCGCCGTTTCCATCAGGTCCTGCACATCGGCCACGTTGATGCCGTAGCGCGCGGCCTGGGCACGGTCGAAGTCGAGCACGTACTGCGGCAGCTCGCCGTCGCGGTCGATAAAGGCGCGCATCACGCCGGGCACCGACTGCACGTTGGCCAGGATGCGGTCGGCCACGCGCTTGTTCTGCTCCAGGCTGTCGCCCTGCACCTTGATGACGATCTGGCCCTTGATCTGCGAGATGCTCTCCAGGATGTTGTCGCGCACCGGCTGCGAGAAATTGGGCTCGATGCCGGGCAGCTTGCGCAAGTTGGCGTTGATCTCGCCGATGATGCGGCGCTTGTCGAACCCGGCGCGCCATTGCGCCTCTGGCTTGAGGTCCACCAGGATTTCCACCGTGTTGATCAGCTTCGGATCGGTGCCGTCGTCCGGGCGGCCGACCTTGGAGATGGTCGAGCGCACCTCGGGCGTCTGGCGGATCACCGTGCGCAGGCGCGCGGCCTGCGCACGCGCCTCGTCGATCGAGACGGACGCCGGCAGGTCGAAGCTGACCCACATCGCGCCCTCGTCCAGCTCGGGCAGGAACTCGCTGCCGAGCAGCTTGCCCACGCCCGCGGTCGCCACCAGCAGCGCCAGCGCGCCGGCCACCACGGCGCGCTTGTGGTCCAGCGCCCACGCCAGCATCGGCGCATAGAGCCGCTTGCACCAGCGCACCACGGCGTTGTCGTGGTGCGCGATGTTCTTCTTGAGCAGCAGGTGGCACAGCAGCGGCACCAGCGTCAGCGACAGGATCAGCGAGCCGATCAGCGCGCCCGTCACGGTAAACGCCATCGGCGCGAAGATGCGCCCCTCATGGCGCTGCAACGTGAAGATCGGTACGTGGGCGGCGATGATGATCACCATCGAGAAGACCGTGGGCCGGCCCACTTCGGTGGTGGCGCGCCAGATCGCGTGCGCCCGGGCACGGGTGTCGCGGATCTGCTGCTCCTTCAGTTCGCCCAGCCGGCGGAAGATGTTCTCCACCACGATGACGGCGCCGTCCACGATGATGCCGAAGTCCATGGCCCCGAGCGACAGCAGGTTGGCGGGAATGCCGACGAAGGTCAGGCCGAGGAACGTGGACAACAGCGCCAGCGGAATGATCAGGGCCACGATGGCCGCCGCGCGCACGTTGGCCAGGAACAGGTACAGCACGGCCATCACGAGCAGCGCGCCTTCCACCAGATTGCCGAACACCGTGCGCAGCGTCTTGTCGATCAGCGTGGACCGGTCGTAGTACGGCACGATCTGCACGCCGCGCGGCAGCACCTGGGCGTTCAGCAGCGCGATCTTTTCCTTCAGCGCCTCCAGCACCTGGGACGGATTCTCGCCCTTGCGCATCACCACGATGCCCGAGATGATGTCTTCCTCGTCGTCCTGCGCCATCAGGCCCTGGCGGGGCGCGGCGCCGACGCGCACATCGGCCACGTCCTTGACGAGGATCGGCGTGCCGTGGACCTCGGCCACCACCACGTTCGCGATATCGGACGAACTGCGGAAGCTGCCCAGCGAGCGCAGCAGATACTGCTGGCGGCCATGCGCGACGGCGCCCCCGCCCGCATTGGCGTTGCCCCGCTCCAGCGCGGTGAACAGCTGCGACAGCGAGACGCCGGCGTCTCGCATGCGGGCCAGGTTGGGATTGACCTCGTACTGCTTGATGCTGCCGCCGATGGTCACCAGGTCGGCCACGCCCGGCACCTGGCGCAGGTTTTTCTCCACCACCCAGTCCTGCAGCGTGCGCAGCTCCTGCGGTGTGTAGCCCTTGCCGGCCAGACGGAAGCGATAGATCTCGCCGATGGCCGTCGACAGCGGTGCGAGATCAGGCTGCACGCCCGCCGGCAGGTCCACCGCGCGCAGCCGCTCGATCACCTGCTGGCGCGCGGTGACATCGGTCGCCTTGTCGTTGAAGGTCACCATCATGAACGACAGGCCGAACTGCGTATGCGAGAACACCCGCACCGAGTTGGGCGTGCCGGCCAGCGCGGTCTCGATGGGAATGGTGACCTGCCGCTCCACCTCCTCGGCGGCGCGGCCGGGATAGAGCGTGATGACGTTGACCTGGATGTCCGAGACATCGGGGAAGGCCTCGATCGGCAGGTTCTTGAACGCAGCCAGCCCTGCCGCGACGAAAATGCCCAGGCCCAGCCAGACGAACAGCTTCTGGTGCAGGGCGAAATAGACGATACGGGAGATCATCGCGCGCCGCCCTCTTTGCCGCCGTCGTTGCCGCCGCGCGCGGCCAGTCCCGCCTGCGCGGCGCGGGCATCGGCGACCGCGGTCGCATCGCGCAGGATGTCCTGCAGGTACAGGTTGCCGTCGGTCACCACCGCGTCGCCGTCGTGCAGGCCGTCGGTGACCTCGGTGGTGCCGGGCAGACTGGCGCCGAGCTTCACTTGCCGCCGCTCGAACGTGGCGGCGGCGGTGCGCACGAAGACATAGTTGCGGTTGTCGGCCAGGAACACGGCTTTCTCGGGCACCGCGATGCCGGCGAAGGCGGCGGCCTGGAGCTTCGCCGTGACGAACATCTCGGCCTTCAGGCGGCGGTCCGCGTTGGGCACCGACAGGCGCACCTTGATGCTGCGCGCGGCCGGATCGACATAGTCGGCCACCTTTACCACCGTGGCGGGAAAGCGCTCGTCGGGGTACGCGGCGGTGGTCAGCGACACCGTCACGCCAGGGCGGAACAGCTTGAGGTCCGATTCGGCGGCATCGAGCTGCGCCCACAGGGTAGTGGGATCGGTGACCAGGAAGAGCGGTGCGCCCTGCTGGTCGGGCCGCACCTCCATGCCCGGATTGAGATTGCGCTCCACCACCACGCCGGCGATCGGCGAGCGCAACGCGAAGCCGGTGCCCGCGCGGTCCCCGGGCGCCGCTGCGCCAGCGTCGTACTGGCGCAGCGCGCCCTGGCTGCGCTGCAGTTCGGCGCTCGCGCGGGCCGCCTCGGCCTGCACCTGTTCCAGTTCCTTCTGCGCGACGATGCCAGCGTCATAGAGCTCGCGCTGGCGCGCCAGGGCCTTGGACGCGACGGCCGCTTCCGCGGCGGCCTTGCGCACGTCCGCCTGTGCCGCGCCGAAGTCGGCCGAGGCGAGCGTCGCCAGCGGCTGGCCCGCCCTGACCGTGGCCCCGGGCTCCACCAGCATCGCGGTGACGCGGCCGGCGAAGGGGCTGGCGACCCGCACGGTGCGGTCCTCGTTCCAGGCCAGGCGTCCGGGCAGGGTCAGCACGCGTTCGCCGCCACTGGCGACACGCTCGCTCGCGATACCGCTGGCGGCGCGCATGCTGGCGGGAAAGGCGATGGTCTGCCCGTTGACCACGGGCTCGTCGGCGCGGGGCGGCGCCTCCTTCGGTCCGCAGGCGGCGAGCGCCAGCGTGATGACGGCCACGGCCATCAGCCGCAGGGACGGGGGCCGGCCCGGCGTGACGGGCAGCGAAGCAGCGGCGGTCAACGGGATATCAGCGGCGCGGAGCATCTGCGGGACTCTCTTCGGGGTTGTCGTTGAGCTGCACCGGCGTGGCGGTGGCCGGAGCAAGGGTCGAAAGCCGGCGCGCGGCCAGCCAGGCAGACATGGCGTTGGCGTATTCGCCCTGCGCCGCCGCGGCGTCGAGGCGCGTCTGGCGCAGCGCGCGACGCGCGTCCAGCAGTTCGAGCACACCGGTGGCGCCCTTGCCATAGGCGAACTCGGCATCGGCCGCCACGCGCTCGGCGCCCGGCAATACCGACTCGCGCATCTGCCGCAGCGCGTCGCGCGCGGCGGCGAGCCGGCTGTCCGTGCGCGCCAGCTCGTTGCGGGCGGCCAGCAGCACGCGGTTGCGCTCGTCCAGCGCCGCGTAGTAGTCGACCTCGGCGCGGCGGGCCTCGCCGCCATTGCTATGGCGCACGAACAGCGGAATGGTGACGAACACGCCGAAGCTGTTGCCGCTGCCCTGCTGGTTCGTGGCCGACACCGGGTAGTGCTCCGCCTGCGCGCCCACCGTGACATCGGGCACGCGGCCGGCGCGCGCCAGTTCGCGCGCAAACGTCGCGGCCCTAAGGCGTGCCTCGGCGGCGGCGATATCGGGGCGCCGCTGCAACCGCGCGGCATCGAAGGAAGGCAGGCCGGCATCCAGCGCGGGCCAGGCCGGCACCAGCGGGTTGTCCGCGAGCGTGCCGGCGATGCCCATGGCCTCGGCCAGTTCGGCCCGGCCCCGCACGCTGGCGGCCCGGGCCTCGCGCAGGTCGGCCTGCGCGCGCAGGCCCTCGAGGTCGAGGCGCGTCACGTCGGCGCGCGCCATGTCGCCGGCCTTGAGCCGCGCCTGGTTTGCCTGTGCGGTGCGCTGGAACAGGTCGACCACTTCGGTCAGCACCGAGACGCGTTCCTGGGCGACCGCCGCATCGTGGAACGCCTGCTCCAGCGCCGCCGTCTGGACGGCGGCCACCGCTTCGATCTGCTCGTCGGCGGCCGCCGCGTTGGCCCGCGCCGCATCGACGCGCAGGCCGCCCTTGTTGGCCGTCTCGATCAACTGATCGACGCGCACGATGGAGTCCACGGTCTTGTTGCGCAGGCTGCCCGAGCCCACGCCCGCCTGCGGATTGATGTTCTGCACGCCCAGGCTGAGTACGGGATTGGGCCGCTGTGCCGCCACCTCGATATCGGCGGCACCGGCCTCGCCGCCGCGGCGGGCGGCCTGGATCGCGGCATTGCAGGCGAGCGCGAGATCGCGGGCCCAGGCCAGGGTCAGCGCGGCGCCGGGCGGTGGCGCCGCGCACGACGCGCCAGAGCCGGCGGCCCCGGCGCGTTGGGTGTCGGGGACACCGGGCGCGCCGCTGGCTGGCGGACAGGCCAGCAGCGCGAGCACCATGGCGGACGCACACGCCATGGCAATGCGTTGGACGGGGACAGGCACAGTGGTGTCTCGAAGCTTTCTCGGGAACGTCGGTCGGTTCGCGCGCACGCGGCTGGTCGCGCCATCGCCATGCGAAGCGCCGGTGCATTCCAGCGGAGCGGATTTTCAAACGGCTTTCAGGGAGTTAACAGAAGGCTTGCAGCGCGCAAAAACAACGACGGGCCGAGCCCCGGGTAAACGCGTCTTGCCGCACGCGCTTGGCTGGGTTGGCGATCCATGTCTTATGATTCAGACTTTTTCCGGCGGCCCGTTCCCGGTGCCCCGCTCAGCCGACGACTACCGATGCCCTATCAAGAATTGCTGTCCGCCCTGATGATCTTCGTGCTCGGCGGTGTACTGGGCGGGGTAGGCGGACTCTTCGGCATCGGCGGCGGCCTGATCGCCATTCCGGCGCTGGGCCTGCTGTACGGCATGGACCAGCAGCTCGCGCAGGGCACCGCGCTGGTGATGATCGCGCCCAATGTCCTGATCGGCTTCTGGCAATACCGGCGCCGCGCCGATATCGCGCTGCGCACTGCGGTAGTACTGGGCTTGTCGGCGGTCGTGGCCACCTATGCGAGCGCGCGCTTGGCCACGGCGATGGATCCGGTGGTGCTGCGCAGGGTCTTCGCCTGCTTCATGATCGGGCTGGCGCTGTACTTCCTGTGGCGCCTCTTGCCAGGCCGCGAAAGCACGGCGCAGCAGGCCCGCTTGTCGCCGCGCTGGATTCCGGCGGTAGGCGTGATCGGCGGCGCGTTCTCGGGCTTCTTCAGCGTGGGCGGCGGCGTGATCGCCGCGCCGGCGCTGGTGGGGCTGTTCGGCTTCCGGCAGGCAGCGGCACAGGGGCTCGCGCTGGCGCTGGTGACCCCGGGCGCGGTGGTGGCGCTGGCCACCTATGCGCACGCCGGCCATGTCGACTGGGTGGCCGGCATCCCGCTGTCGATCGGCGGCATGCTGACGATCTCGTGGGGCGTGGCGCTCGCGCACCGCATGCCCGAGCGGCGCCTGCGCGCCGCGTTCTCGCTGTGCCTGATCGCCACGGCGGCGATCATGCTGGTGCGCGGCTGAACCGCCGGCCGCGGCCGCCCGGCTATTTGCGCAGGATCAGGCTGAAGTTGTTGGCCGGCATCGGCACCGGCTCGTCGCAACGAAAGCCTGCCGCCTCACCCAGCGCGATCACCGCCTCCATGTCGCGCACACCCCAATCCGCATTGCTCGCGCGCAGCTGCGCGTCGAAGGCCGCGTTGCTCGGCGCGGTGTGCGCGCCGTGGCGCCGGTACGGCCCGTAGAGATAGAGGACGCCGCCATCGCCCAGCACGCGGCCGGCGCCAGCGATCAGCGCCTGCGCAGCGGCCCACGGCGCGATATGGATCATGTTGATGCAGACCACGGCGTCGGCCTGCTGCACCGGCCATGGCGTCTGCGTGACGTCGAGCGCCAGCGGCGCCTTCACATTGCCCAGTCCCGCGTGCGCGGTCCATGCCGCGATGGAATCGCGCGAGTCCGCGTCCGGGTCGCTAGGCTGCCACGTGAGCCCTGGCAGCGCGGCGGCGAAATGCACCGCGTGCTGGCCGGTGCCGCTGGCGATCTCGAGCACCAGTCCGGTGGGCGGGAGCACGCGCCGCAGCACGTCGAGAATGGCATCGCGGTTGCGCTCGGTCGCCGGCGCCTGGCGGCGCGCGGGTCGCGCTACCGGTGGGGTGGCATCGCTCATGGTGGTCTCCTTGCCGATCGGCATTGGTCGGGATTGCTGGCCGAGCCGGCAGCGGGCGGGGCTGCGCTACACTCGCCCCGTCGCGCCGTGCCTCAGCGCCGGCGCATTATCCCCCCCTTGCCGTGCCCACCTATACGCTAGCTTCCGTGGTCCAGGCGGATATCGACATCCGCAAGAGCCGCTTCATCGCCCTGGCCATTCCCGTGCCCGACCGGGACGCCGCCATGGCCGAACTGCAGCGCCTGCGCGCCGAACATCCCACCGCCACCCATGTCTGCTGGGCGCTGCTGGCCGGCGGCCAGTCCGGCATGTCCGACGACGGCGAACCCTCGGGCACCGCCGGCCGCCCGATTCTCGAAGTGCTGCGCCACCATGAGCTCGACGGTGTGCTGGCCGCCGTGGTGCGTTACTACGGCGGCGTGAAGCTGGGCGCGGGCGGGCTGGTACGGGCCTACACCGATGCCATCGCCGCCGCGTTGAAGGACGCCCGGCGCATCGAGCGCATCGCCTATGCCAACGTGGTGGTCGAGGCCGACTACGCCGACGAGGCGCGCGTGCGGCGCTGGATCGAAAGCGCCGGCCATGCGCTGGCCGACTGCGCGCATGGCGGCACGGTGCGCATGGTGATCCGGCTGCCGGCAGCGGGCGCGGAGCAGGCCCGCATCGCCTTGCGCGACGCCACCCACGGCCGCGCACGTTTCCCGCTGGACGAGGAGGATGCGGCGTGAGGCCGGACGGCGAGTCCGAAGCAACGCCCGTGGACGGTGACAAGTCCGGCTATCGGGTGCGGCTGGAGCCGGACGGCCGCGAGTTCGCCGCAGCGGCGGACACCACCATCCTGCAGGCCGCGTTGCGCGCCGGCGTGCCGATGGACAGCTCGTGCCGCAACGGCACGTGCCGCACCTGCATGTGCCGGCTCGCCTCCGGCCACGTGCACTACCGCATTGCCTGGCCGGGCCTGAGCATCGACGAAAAGGAAGACGGCTATATCCTGCCGTGCGTGGCGTATCCAGACTCCGACCTCGTGGTCGACATGCCGGCGATCTGAGCCGGCGCCGGCCTTACGGGCAGCGTCAGGCCGCGCGCAGGCGCCGCACCGGCGCCGCCGCGCCCGAGATGCCCGTGGCCTGCGCAAAGAACGCGAAGGCGATCCGCAGCGCATCCGGCCCTACCGCGTCCGCATAGGCCTGGCCGCTCGCGCCGCCGCTCCACGCATGCGAGAGCCCCTGCACGCGCACGAGCCGCACGTAAGGCTTGCCGTCCAGGCACCAGTCGAGCACCGTACAAGCACGCCGCGCGCCGCGCTGGATGCCGCGCGGCGCGGCCGCCGACGGCGCATCCGGCGCCGCCAGCGCCTGCCACAACGACGCCGACGCGATGGCATTGTCGAATGCGACGACGCGGTCGGCATCGCCGTGCAGCAGCAACAGCGGCGGCGGCCGCCGGCCGGCAAGGTAAAGGCTGAGCGCCTGGATCTCGGCGGCGGAATGCGCGCCGCCATGGCCGCGCATCACCCGCGCCGCCTGCGAGGCATTGCGCGCCAGGTGAGGTGCGGCGCCCGAATGCGAGCCGGCGGCGGCGAAGCGGTCGGGATACTGCAGGGCCAGCGTCTGTGCCATGGCGCCGCCGGCGGACAGGCCGAACACGTAGATCTGGTCCATGCGGATGGCTCCGCTGCGGCAGACATGATCGACGATTGCCATCAGCGTGCCGGCCTCGGCCGCCACCTGCGGCGCGCTGTGGAACCAGTTCCAGCAGCGATGGGCATTGGCCCGCTGCGACTGCTCGGGCATCAGCACCACGCAGCGCTGCGCGCGCGCCACGGCGGCCACGCGCGTGCAGGCGGCAAAGCTGGCCGCATCCTGTCCGCAGCCATGCAGCAGCACGAGCAGGGGCGCCGGCCGCGCGGCCGACACGCCGGCCGGCATGAATAGACGGTAGCGGCGCTGCGCCAGCACGCCAAGCCCGGACACGCCCTCTTCCCAGCGGCCGGTGCCCCGGCTGACCGGCACCGGCGCCGGCGACGCGATGCCGGACAGCGCCCGCTTGGTGGCGCGACGGACGGCAGCGGTCTGGCCCGCCGCGGTACCTACCACGGACTTGGTGACGGCCCTCACCACCGCGCGTTGCACGCGCCCGGCGCTGCGTGCCGCGCTTTTACCCAGTGCGGCCCAGGGATTCTTCGTGCGGCGTGATCGTCTTGCCATGATGCTCCCGGTATATGAGGACGATGAAGCGCACCGCTGTTGCGATCGCTCCGCTCGCCCTCTCCGGAGGCACGATGCGTGCCTGACCGCGCAATCCCTTCGGACTGACGTGCATCCCGCGCCGCGCACCAATGTTGCAATGGGCGCGACCGGCGAAGACGGTCCGTCTATCGCGTTCCTTGGCGCCCGATGTAATTCGTATGACTTGCTGGCGCCATGCTTACCGCAAGCCCCGCAACGCCAGCTCCCCACCCAGCACGAGCAGCCCCACGAAGAAGCAGCGCCGGAACGTCTGCGCCGCGATCCGGTGGCGCAGCTTCTGGCCCAGCCACATGCCGGCCAGCGCCGGCGGCAGCGCGAGCAGGGACGCGCTGACCACGGGACCGTGCAGCAGCGCGCCGCCGAAGGCGAGGCTGATCGCCAGCGCGACGGTGGAGATGGTGAAGGACAGGCCGAGCGCCTGCACCAGTTCTTCCTTTTCCAGGCCGATGCCTTGCAGGAACGGCACCGCCGGAATCACGAACACGCCGGTCACGGCCGTGATACCGCCGGTCACCAGCCCGACCCATGGCGACAGCCAGCGCTCCGTGCCTCGCGCCACCTCCAGCTTCACGGAGAACAGGCCAACCAGCGCATACAGGATCAGCGCCACGCCCAGCGCCGTGGTGGCGTGCACCACAGCGCCGGCCGGGACGATCGCGGCCACGGCAAGCGTGCCCACGACGATGCCGGCCAGCATCGGCCACAGGCGCCGCACCAGCGCGCCGAAGCGCGGGCCGGACATCAGTTGCACGACGTTGGTCACCATCGAGGGCGCGACCAGCAGGGCCGCCGCCTGCACGGGCGGCATCACCAGGCCGAGCAGACCCACGGCCACCGTGGGCAGGCCCAGGCCCACCACACCCTTGACGAAGCCGGCCAATACGAAGGTCAGGCCGATAAAGACGGCGTGCGTCAGCAGCGCGGATGCATCCATGCCACAGCTCCTTCAGCCGGCGCGCGGGGCCGCGCCCGCGTCGTGCACGGCGCGGCTGTCGGCCGGCGCCTCGTCGCGTTCGTGCATGCCGTAGTCGCGCAGCACCTGGGCGACGCGCAGCCGGTAGCCCGCGAACACGCCGCCGCGGCCGGCCGCCTGCGCACGCCGATGATCGAGCGTGTTGCGCCACGCCAGCACCGCGGCCTCGTCGCGGAAGAAGGACAGCGACAGCAGCTTGCCCGGCGTCGTCAGGCTCTGGAAGCGCTCGACCGAGATAAAGCCATCGATGGCCTCCAGCGTCGGCCGCAACTGGGCGGCGATATCCAGGTACGCGTCCTGCCGGCCCGGCGCCGGTTCGACTTCGAAGATGACGGCGATCATGAACGACCCCTTTCGTGGAAGACTGCCTTGCGTCAAAGGAAATGCGGAATGCGCGCGTTGACCGATGGCCGATAGCGGAATCCGCGCGCCAGCGTGCCGGCCGCGACGCCGCGGGCAAGCAGCGCCGCGACCGTCGCCTCGGCCAGGACCGCGGCGAGCGCATCGCCGGGACAGGCATGCCCGCCATCGCCGAAGGTCCATGCGCGCTCGCGCCGCGCGTCGTCATGCGACGCCGCGGCCAGCAGCACCAGCACCGTATCGCCGCGCGCGAGCGGCACGCCGCAGACTACCGCATCGGCGGCGACGAAGCGGCGCGTGTTCTGGATCGGAGGGTCGTCGCGCAGCACGCGGCCGACCAGCGCCGCCAGCCCGGTTTCGCCGGCTCCCGCGCCCGGCTCGCGTGCCAGCCGCAGCAGGGTATTGCCCACCAGTCCGGCCGTCGCCTCGCACGCCTGCACCAGCAGCCCGATCGCATTGGCGGCGATGGTCTGCGTATCGACCCCCACCTCCCGCGCCGCGGCCGCCAGTGCCGACAGCATGCCGGCCGTACGCCCCGCGCCGGCGGCCGGCACGGGGGTCCATTGCATCAGCCAGCGGGCGGCGGCGATCCCGGCCCCGATGTCCGCCGGCGTGGCAAGCGGCGACATGGCCGCCGCGAACGCCGCCACGCGCGGCGCGAGCTCGGCGTGCCCGGCCAGCGGCAAACCCGTCAATTCCGCGACGGTCAGCACCGGCAGCGCGAACATCCAGCGATTGACCGTGCCGGGCACGTCGGACGCGTCAAAAACCAGCGTCGCGGCGATATCCTGCGCACGGCGACGCGCCACCGCCAGGTCGATGCGCGCCATCTGGCCGCGCACCACGGCTTTCATCGGCGCATGGCGCGCGCCGTCGTTCATGCGGATGAGGCGCGCGAACAGGTCGCCCGCCGCGCTGCCATCCAGCGCCGCAGGCACGGGCTGCGACGCGGGCCGCACCGCGCAGTCGGGATGGGCGAGCACTGCCGCGACCTCGGCCGCGCCCGCCGCCACCCACACGCCGAGCGCGTCGTCGCGATGGAAAGGCCGGCGCGCGGCGAGTTCGCGGTAGTACGGATAGGGATCGGCGTGGACCACGGCGGCGATGGGGTCCGCCGGAGGAAGCCGCGACGGCTGGGCGGTGCATGCGCGGGGCGCGATCGATGCGTCGGTTGTCATGGCGATGGCGGATAAGTCCGGTTGCGCCGCGCCGGGAGGCGCGGCGCCGGTGGCGACATTGATATCCGCGAGTATGTGGCTATACTGCGTTCGTTGTTTCACGGCGGGATGAACTATGGAATACGCACCGAGCATCAGCCAGCTCGCCGGCCTGCTGGCCGATCCCGGCCGGGCGGCGATGATATGGGCGCTGATGGACGGCAGCGCCCGCCCCGCGGGGGAATTGGGCCTGATTGCCGGGCTGTCCGCCTCGTCCACCAGCGGCCATCTGGCGCGGCTTGCCGACGGCGGCCTGCTCGCGGTCGAGACGCGCGGCCGCAACCGCTACTACCGCCTCGCGGCGCCCGAGATCGGCGTGGCCATCGAGGCGCTGGCCGCGGCGTCGCTCGCCAGCCAGCCGCCGCGCCTGCGCAGCGTGCCCGCCTCGCGCACGGCACCCTCCGCGCTGCGCCAGGCCCGCACCTGCTATGACCATCTGGCCGGCGAACTCGCGGTCGAGCTGTTCGCGCGCATGTCCGGCTCGGGCTGGCTGCGCGTGCGCGGCAACGAGGTCGAGTTGACCGAGCGTGGCGCCACGCAGCTCGGCGCGTTGGGCCTGGATCTCGAATCGGCACGGCGCAAGCGCAGGCAGTTCGCCTGCACCTGCCCCGACTGGAGCGAGCGCAAGCCCCATCTGGGCGGCGCGCTCGGCGCGGCGCTGCTCGAGAACCTGCTGGCGCGGCGCTGGGTCGAACCCACATCGACTTCCCGCGCGCTGCGCGTGACGCCGCGCGGGCTGCGCGAACTGGCCCAGGTCGCGGCCTAGGCGGCCATCCGCACATCGCCCCCGGGCGCCATCCCACCCATGGCATTGGAGGAACCCGCATGAGCACTCCCCTGAGCGACGATACCCGGCAGGCGGTCGAGCGGCTGATCGGCCTGATCGACTTCGACGACCCGCTGGCCGTGGAAAAGCATCTCGCGCTGTTCGACGAGGCGCTGGACGAGGCCGACGACGACTTCCAGGGCCAGGCGGTGCTGGGCCTGCTGCAGGAAGTCATCGACTGGGAAGCGGGTTTCCATGTCGACTGGAAGGACACCCGCGCGTTCATCGACTGCCTGGACCAGTTGTGCCAGCGCCTCGATATCGAACTCGACTGGGGCGTGGAAGACCCCGACGACGACGATTTCCTGGACAGCACCAGCGTGCCGGAGCTGATGGAACATGCGCACGAGCAACTGCGCGCGGCGGGCATCACGCTGTGGAACTGGAATACCGAGGCCGATGCCTATGCCGGCTGGCTGGCGCGCGCGGAGGACGACGAGGAAGTCATGGCGATCGCGGAAACGCTCGGCGTGGATATCCGCCCCGGCGACCAGCCCTACTGAGCGCCGCGGACGAGGGCAGCGGTCGCCGCCGGCTCACGCGCGGGCGGTGCGCCGCGCCGGCCGCCGGGCCTCGGGCGGCCCCAGCGTTTCCTCCATGACGTCGAGCAGCGCGCGCACGCTGGCCGGCATCAGCTTGCGCGCGGGCATCAGCACGTAGACCTTCAGCGGCGAGGACACCAGCGCGGGCAGCACGCGCACCAGCCGGCCCTGCGCGACATGCTCCTCGACGAACAGCGGCGAGAGCCGCGCCACGCCCAGGCCGTCGATGGCCGCCTTGAGGCGGATCTCCGCATTGTGGGTGCGCACGCGCGGCGCGACCGGCAGGCGCGCGATCTCGGCGTTGGCGCGCAGGAATTCCCAGTGGCGATCGCCGACGTTGCCCAGCGTTGGCCAGCCGGCCAGGTCCTGCGGGTTGCGCGGCAGGCCGCGCGCGGCGATCAGCGCCGGCGCGGCATAGAACGCGCGCTCGACGAGCACCACGCGCTTGCTGGCGAACGAGCTGTCGTGCAGCGTGGTGTTGGTCATCACGAAGGCGAGGTCATAGCCGTGCGCCAGCAGATCGGGCTGATCCCAGGTGACATCGATTTCCACGCGCAGGTCGGGATGCAGGCGCAGCAGCCGCGACAGGCTGGGCGACAGGTGCTGCGAGCCGACCTCGTAGGGCGTGGCGATGCGCAGCGTGCCGCTGACCTGCGCGCTGGCCGAGGCGGCCTCCGCGCCGATCTCGCGCAGGGCGGCGAAATGCGGCGCGACGCTGTCGTAGAGGCGCTGGCCCTGCTGCGTCACGCGCACGCGGCGCGTGGTCCGCTCGAACAGCCGCATGCCGAGCTGGGTTTCCAGCCGCGACACCGCGGCGCTGGCGGAGGACTTGGGCACTTCGGCCAGTTCCGCGCCCCGGGTGAAACTACCGGCCTCGGCCACCCGGCAGAAGATCTCCCAGTCCTTCCATTCCATCGTCTTCATGCTTGTCCGTCTTGCGGCGCGCCGCCACGAAAGACGCGATTGTCCCACGGTGCCGCCACCGGCGCCGCGCGCGCGGCAAGGACGACGGGAACGTTCAGTCGAACAGAATGACCGAGCGCGCCAGCTCGCCGCGCCGCAATTCGTCGAAGGCCTCGTTGATGTTCTCCAGCGGCATGCGGCGCGAGATCAGCGCGTCGAGATCCAGCTTGCCGGCAAGGTAGAAATCGACGAAGCGTGGCATGTCCACCGGGAAGCGGTTCGAGCCCATCATCGAGCCCTGGATGCGCTTCTCGGCCAGGAAATCGGTGCCCTTCAGTTCGATCTTCACCCCTGGCGGAATCATGCCGATGACGGTGGCGGTGCCGCCGCGGCCCAGCATGGCGAACGCCTGCTCCGCGGTCTGCTTCAGGCCGATGGCCTCGAACGCATGGTGCACGCCGCCGCGCGTGAGCGTGCGCACCGCGTCCACCACATCGGTACCGCTCGCGTCGATCACGTCGGTGGCGCCGAAGCGGCGCGCCAGTTCGAGTTTCCCCGGCACGCGGTCGATGGCGATGATGCGGCCCGCGCCCGCGATCGCCGCGCCATTGATCGCCGCGAGGCCGATGCCGCCGCAGCCGATCACCGCCACGGTCTCGCCCGGGCGCACGTTGGCGGTATGGATCACGGCGCCCACGCCCGTGGTGACCGCGCAGCCGATCAGCGCGGCGCGGTCCAGCGGCATGTCGGGCCGGATCGCCACCAGCGCGTGCTCGTGGATCAGCATCTGCTCGGCGAAGGCCGACAGGTTCAGGAACTGGTTCATCGGCGCGCCGCGCGCGCCCAGCCGCGGGGGATCGTCCTCGCGGCGCCGCGTATCGGGGGTGATGCACAGCGACAGATGGCCGGTGAGGCAGTGCTCGCAATGGCCGCAGTACGCGGACAGGCACGTGATGACGTGGTCGCCAGGCTTGACGGTGCGCACCTCGGCGCCGACCTGCTCCACCACGCCGGCCGCCTCGTGGCCGAGCACGGCGGGCATCGGATAGGGATAGGCGCCGTCGACGAAATGCAGATCGGAATGACACACCCCCACCGCGGCCGTGCGCACCAGCACTTCGCGCGGGCCTGGCTTGTCGATGGCAACGTCTTCGATCACGAGCGGGGTCTTGGGCTGATGCAGGACGGCGGCTTTCATCTGGCTCCTCGGTCTCGGTTGTCGACGGGCCCGACCGTATCGGCGGGTCGGGCCGCTGCTCACTGCAATCCTGGCGCCGCGCCCGCGCTACACGGTGCGCCAGACGCCCTCGGCCTCCTGCGCCACGCCGTCCGCCTGCAGCTTGAGCAGATGCGCCAGCAGCGAGCGCTGCGCCACCGGATGCATGCGCGGCTGCACGTCGTCGTAGACGCGCGGCAGCATCGCCTCGATCTGCACCGGCCCCAGTTCGCGCAGCGCATTGAGGACCTTGGCCTCGCGGTGCTGGCGATGCCGCACCAGCAACCGAATGGCGTCGCGCGGACGCGGCATCAGGAAACCGTGGCCGGGCGCCAGCCATTCGAGGTCCTCGTCCAGCAGCGCGGACAGCGACGCGAGATAGGCGCGCATGTCGCCGTCGGGCGGATTGATGACCACGGACGATCCCTGCATGACGTGGTCGCCGGTAAACAGCAGCTTCTCCTGCTCGAGCAGGAAGCACAGGTGGTTGGACGCATGCCCCGGGGTATGCAGCACGCGCAGCGTGGCGTCGGCGGTGAGCGTCAGCCGCTCGCCGTGTTCGAGGATGCGGTCGGGCGCGAAGGTCGCGTCCTGCCGGTAGGGCTCGCTGGCGACGCGTCCGAAGACCGGCGCGCCCGTGGCCGCGCGCAGCCGGATCGCGCCCGGCGAATGGTCCATGTGCGTATGGGTGGCCAGGATCCAGCGGATGGGTCCGGGCGCGGCGGCGAGCACGGCCTGGATGTGGGCCTCGTCGTCGGGACCGGGGTCGATCACCGCCCATTCGTTGCGCTCGCCGCCGCCGACCAGATAGGTGTTGGTGCCCGGCCCCGTCATCACGTTGCCGTTGTCGGCGGTGACGCGCCAGATCCGCTCGGAAAGTCGAACCGCCGCGCCGGGCTCCAGCGTATAGCTCGCATGCCCCTTGCCGTCCGGGTCGATGCGCGCGATCTCGGCGTACGGCGGGTCGTCCGGCATGATCGACTGCTGGCCGCGCGGGCCGCGCGCCACGCGCGGCATGATCTGCGCGATATCGCGCAGGCGCATCGCATGGTCAAAGCACGCCTGCGCGTTCGGGAAATGCGCGACCGAGGCCAGCATGCGGCGCGTCACGGGCACGAGCTTGACGCCGCGCTCGGGATGCAGCGCGTCGGCCGGGCGCAGCCAGCGGTGATCGACGGCCTCGGTGCCGTCGTGCATCGCGGTCTGCCCCGGGGGCAGCACCGCGACGAAGAAGCGCGTGTCGAACCGCTTGGGCAGCCCCGGCGGGGTCAGCCAGTGGCTGCAATAGGCCAGCCGGTCCACGGCGAGCCGCACCCCCCACTGCTCGCAGACCTGTGCGAGGCCCGGCCCGCCATAGCGCACCGCCTCGCGCAGCCACGCGCGGCGCCCGGCGTCGTAGGCATCGAGCGCGACGGGCGAGCCATCGCTTTCGTAGGCGAACAGCAGTCCCGCCTCCTCGCAGCACTCGCGCACCGCGCACAGATAGAAGTCCAGCCCGCCTTGCGGCACCCGCAGCCGCTCGCTGGCCGCCCGGTCGTCCAGTCCCGCGCACAACCCATGCAGCGCGGCGTCCTGCGCATCCAGCGTGCCGCCGGGAAACACGTAGGCGCCGCTGCTGCGATCGTCGGCGCGTTCGGGCCGGCGCATCAGCAGCACCTCCATCCCCTCGGCGCCGTCGCGCACGACCAGCACGCTGGCGGCGAAGCGCAGCAGGGGCCGGCGCACGGGCGCGGCGGCGGCGTCCGTGCGGAATGCGGAGGTGGGCGCGGTGTCTGCGCCGGAGGTGGCGCCGGTGGGGGCGCCACTGAGGGCGCCGGAATGCGGTTCGGTCATGGCAACGGGAATGGATTGCTGCGCGGCGGGCGTGGCGGAGCGCGGCCGGCCCCGCTGGACGCCGCTAGTGTAAGGGCAACCCGGCGTTCGGATCGGGGCCGCCCGCCACGCGGGCATGCGGCGGCGCGGCATGCGGGCCTACACCGCCGGGCCGGAAGACAGGCGCGGACCCGGAACCGCCACATGGTGCGGTGCGCCGGCCCAGGTTCAGGCGGGGCGGTCCTTGCCGGCATCCGGCGTACGGTCCGCCGGGGCTTGCGCCGCATGGAAGCGGCGAATGATCTGCTGCGCCACCGGCAGCCGCGCGCCGACCGGCGCGGGGTAGCGCACGATCACGTCGAGCCGGTTCGCCTCCGCGGGCTCGAACATCACGCGCGGCTCGAACTGCGACAGGTCCAGGAAGCGCGTGTCGCCATAGCGGCGCAGGCTCTTGCCGGCGGCCTCCAGAAACGGCGCGCACGCATGCTGCGCGATGGCGAGCAGCCTGGCCTCGACCTCGTCGGGATCGGCCTTCTCCGGCAGCGGAATGCGCACGGAGTCCAGCGTGTATTTGCCCGACTGCGAGTGGTTGCGCACGGCCACGGTCAGCAGCAGGCTGTTGGGCACCTGCACCGTGAAGCCGGTGAACTGGCGGGTGGGCGCGACCTCCACCAGCGTGGTGGTCAGCACGTCCATGTCGATGACCTCGCCCGCGTACGGCCCGATCTCGACCAGGTCGCCGAGCTGGAAGGGCCGCGCCAGCATGCGCATGAAGGCCCCGAGGAAACACATCACCAGTTCCTTGCCCGAGATCATCAGCGCCGCGGCGAAGGCCGCCAGCGAGATGGCCACGCTCTTGAGTTCGGACACCCACATGCCCAGCAGCAGCATGAACACCACCGCACCGATCAGATTGCGCGAGGCGACCGTCCATGCGCGATAGCTGTTGCGGTTGTCCTTGTCGGCGAGCTGCCGCTTCACGAAGAAGCGGTTGGAGAGCTTTACCGCCAGCGCGCCCAGCATGACGATGGCCACGCTCAGCGCGATGTGCAGAAAAATACTGTCGTTGAGATTGAAATTCAGTTTCATGGGGCGCGCGGCGTTGCGGCAGGGCCTGGCCGGGGCGCGGCGGCGGGGCCTGTGCCCTGGCAATCAGGAAAGGGAGATTCTAACGACAGTGGCCGCCGCACGGCGGGGGATCGCGCGTCAGTACACGTCGCGGCGATAGCGGCCGTCCTCGACCAGTTCGGCGAGGCGCTCGCGGCCGAGGATGTCGGCAAGCGCCGCGTCCACGCCGCCCGCCATGCCCGCCAGGCTCCCACACACGTAGATCGCCGCGCCCGCGTCGACCCACTCGCGCAACCGCGTCGCTGCGGCACGCACCGCGTCCTGCACATAGCGGTGCGCGCCCGGATCGCGCGACCAGGCGTGGTCCACGCGTTCCAGCACGCCTTGCGCGAGCCACGCCTGCAGCTCGTCGCGATGGAAGGCGTCGTGCGCCGCGCTGCGTTCGCCGAACAGCAGCCAGCCGCGTCCGCGCCCGGCTGCCGCACGGGCCTTCAGATGCGCGCGCAGGCCGGCCATGCCGGTGCCGTTGCCGATCAGGATCAGCGGACGGTCATCCGCGGGCGGGTGGAACGCGCGATTGCTGCGCACGCGCAGCGCGATGGCGCCGTCCAGCGGCGCGTGTTCGGTCAGCCAGCCCGAGGCCAGCCCCAGGCGCCCGTCTTCGTGGCGCGCCTGTCGCACCAGCAGGTCCAGTGTCCCGTCGGCGGGCAGAGACGCGATGGAATATTCGCGGTGCGGCAGGGCGGGCAGCGCGTCGATCAGCGCCTGCGGCGCGACACCGCGCATGGCCTCGGCATGCGGCTCCGGCAACGGCATGCGCGTGGCCAGCGCGGCGGCGAGCGCCATGGGCTCGCCATCGCAGCGGACCGCCACCGTGCCGTCCAGGCCGAGCCGGTCCAGCCATTGGCGCACCTGCGCGGGGGCATGGCGCGGGCCGATCTCCGCGATATCGCCGGCCTGCCACGCGGGCATGGCGCCGTCCTCCGGCTCCAGCGACAGATGAAAGGCAGGGGCCCCCGCGCTGCCGGGATTGAGCAGGCGCCGCTGCCGCAGCCGCCAGCGCGCATAGCGCGGGGCTTCCCAGTCGGCGATCTGCGCGCCCCCCGCCAGCGTGGACAGGTGGTTCTGCCAGTGGCGCAGCGCCCCGGTGTCGCCGTTGTCGACTTCCACCATGTCGAACAGCGCGCTCGCCTGCTGGCGCGCAAGCCAGGCGGCCAGCGCGCGACCGAAGGCGCAGAAGTGCGCGTAGCTGCTGTCGCCCAGCGCCAGGATGCCGTAGCGCAGGTCGGCAAGGCCATCGCCGCCGGCGCCGCGCATCAGCTTGCGGGTGAAACCGGCCGCCGCGTCGGGCGCATCGCCCTCGCCCGTGGTGCTGACCACGAACAGCGCCTGGCGGCACGCGGCCAGACGGGCGCCGTCGAGTTCGGCGAAGGACAGCACCTGCACCGGCACGCCGGCGCCCTGGAGTGCCTGCGCGGTCTGCATGGCCAGCTGCTCGCCAAACCCGCTCTGGCTGGCATAGGCGACGAGCGTCGCGCCGGCCTGGTGGCGCGCCAGCGCCGCGGCACGCGCGCGGCGGCGCCAGTGCGGCAGCAGCGTGGCCGCGCAGAAGCCGGCGTAGGCGAGCAGCACGCCGCCGGCGACCGCCAGCCGGTCGGCACTGGAGAGCGCGATCGCCGCGCCCGCGATGCCGAGCGCGCCGGCGCCGGCCATGCCGGCCATGAAGCCCGTCGACATGGAGGCCGATCCGCGTTCGCTCATGCAAGCATCGCGGCGAAGGCCGGCGTCAGCGTTTCCTCGAAGCCCTCGGGCGTGCGCACCAGGAAGCGCGCGGCGATCTGGCGCTGGCCGGCGTAGTGCATGCCCGCCTGCGGTCCCAGCACGGTCAGCGCGGTGGACAACGCGTCGGCCATCATGCAGTCCGGATGTACCACGGTGACGGAGGCCAGCGCATGGCTGGCGGGATAGCCCGTGCGCGGGTCCAGCGTATGGGCGTAGCGGCGGCCGTCGTCGTCGAAGTAGCGCCGATAGTCGCCGGACGTCGCCACCGACAGGCCGTGCAGCGCGACCACGATGGGCTCGATCGCCGTGGCGCCGGGCCCGTCGCCGGGCGCGGGCGGCGGCGTTTCCAGCTCCACCCACCACGGCAGGCCGTCGGGCTTGACGCCGCGGCCGCGCAGCTCGCCGCCGATCTCGACCAGATGGTGGTGGATGTCCTGCTCCTCCAGGTAGCGCGACACGGCATCGACCGCATAGCCCTTGGCGATCGCGCACAGGTCCAGCGACACACCGCCCGGCTGCAGCACGCGCCGGCGCGCCACATCGAGTTCGATCCGGGCCCAGCCGCAAAGCCCGCGCGCCCACTCGACATCGCGCGTCTCCGGCAGCTCGGCGGGGCGGCCGCGCGGGCCGAAGCCCCACAGGTCCACCAGCGGACCGGCGCTCGGATCGTAGGCGCCGCCGCTGTCGCGCGCGACGTCCAGCGCCTCGTGCAACACCGTGAAGCAGGCCTCCGGCAAGACGTGCCAGCTGCCAGCGGGCGCGGCGTTGTAGCGGCTGATGTCCGAATCGGCGATCCAGTTGCTCATCTGCGCGACGATGTCGTCCAGCGCCGCGCGGATGCCGTGATTCACGCCGCGCACGTCGATGGTGGTCGGCACGGCGCAGATCACCGACCAGGTGGTGCCCATGGTCTCGCCGCCCAGGCGCAGCAGCCGCGCCGCCGGGTCGGGCAACAGGCCGGCGCCGGCCATCGCGGCGGCCGGCGTGGGCGGGACGCCGGGCCGGCCGGCCTGCGGGGTAAGGGGTACGAGCACGCGCCGCATCGGAGAAGGCCGCTGGTTCGTCGGAAAGGGTGGGAATGGGCGGTGGGATGCGGCCTTTACTGCGGCAGCACCTCGACCGTGGCGGCGTAGACGGCGCGGCGCGCCTTGGCCTGCTTGATGTCGGTCTTGTCGTCGCGCACCTCGGCCTCCATCCAGTACATGCCCGGCGTCGGCCACTTGACGGCGAACTTGCCCTCGCCGTCGGTCTTGACCGTCACGTCGCCCAGCTTGTCGCGATAGCGGATGCCGCCGGGCACGACGGACACGTCCACGTTGGCGGCCGGCTTGCCATCGAGCAGCAGGCGGAAGGTGGCGGTCTCGCCGGCGAACAGATCGTTCGGATGCGTCACGGGCGCCAGCTCCAGGCCGCGGCCGGTCGTCTGCAGCACCTTGTCGGTCGGCTTGCCGGCGGTCACGAACGCTTCGACGCGGCTCGCCGTCTGCGTTACCTGCAGGTCCTGCGCGTTGGCCGGCACCTCCCTGGCGAAGGCCTGCGCCGAGCCGCGCCAGCGCTTGGTCTGGCCGTTTTCCTTGTAGCTGGCGAACACGCCCTGGTTGACCACCGCCAGGCGATACGTGCCGGGCTGGGTCAGATGCACGTCGAAGGTGCTGCGGTAGCGGCCCATGCTCTGGTTCTCGCCCTTGGCCATGCTGCCGTCCGGCGCCGTCACGGCAAGGTTGTCCAGGCGCAGCGGCACATGCTCGAAGAAGAACAGGTCGTTGGAGACCGCGGCATCCACGGTCACCCACGCGTCGTTGCCCGAGACGATGGTGGCCGAGGGCAGCAGCCACTGGCGGTGGGCGTGCGCGGCCAGCGGCATCAGCGCGGCCATGGCGAGCACGGTGAGTTTGGCGGACAGGGTCTTGGCGGACGGCTTCATCGACGGCTCCGGAATCGTGGAATGCGGGAAAGGCAATGCGGTTGGGAATGCGAAATGGCAGCGCGCACGCGCTCAGGGCTTGACGCTGACCGAGACGGCACCGAGCTCGTGCTCGCCCTTGGCCTGCGCGGTCTGCGCGGAGGCCGGCGGCCAGGAGAACGGCACGCGCAGCAGTTCGCGGCCACCGACTTCGCGGGCGGCCTCGACGACGAGCTGGTAGTCGCCGGCGGGCAGCTTGCCCAGCGGCGCCTTGCCGTCCGTGAACGTCACGGCGTGCTGGCCCGGCGCGCGCGTCGCGCCCGAAATGCCGTCGGCCGGCATCTGCATGTCGCGGCCGGCCTTGCGCCACCACTGGCGCATGTCCTTGAGCCACTTGGTGCCTTCGGCGTCCTTGAGCTTGACGTCGTACCAGACCGCCAGCGTGGATACGGCCGACTGGTCGGCACGCTCGATCCACATGGCCACATAGGGCTTGTGATATTCGGCCACGTTCAGTCGCGGAATCTCGACCTTCACGTTCATTTCCGCCGCGACCGCGGCGCCGGCCAGCGGAAACGCGGCCATGCCGCTGAGGGTGACGGTGAGCATACGGCGCATGAAATAGACCTCGTCAGACAAAGTGAAATGGGTTCGCTACGGCCAGTGGTCCGTGCGGAATCAATGGATGAACAGCACGGCCAGCACCAGCGGCAGCACCAGGCCAAGGCCGACCAGCGGCCAGGTGGCGGCGCGCCCGCCGGCGTGCAGCTTGAGCAGGAACAGTCCGGTCACGCAGAACACCAGGCACGCGACGGCAAACGCGTCCAGGAACAGGCTCCAGGCGGCGCCCGTATTGCGGCCCTTGTGCAGGTCGTTCAGATAGGACACCCAGCCGCGCGTGGTGCGCTCGTACTGCGCCTCGCCGTCGTCCAGCGCCACGCTGACCCAGGCGTCCCCGCCGGGGCGCGGCAGCGCGACGTAGATCTCGTCCGGCTGCCACTCGGCCTCGCGTCCGGCCGCGTCGATGGCGAATTCGCGCGCCAGCCAGTCGGCGAGCGCGGGTGGAACGGGCCCCTTGTCGTCGTGCCTGGCCCCCGCGAGCGCGGCCAGGACCTCGGCGGGCGCGGTTGCCGTGCGGGTGACCACGGTGGGCTTTGCCTCGATCTGGGCGGCGTGGTTCAGCGTGATGCCGGTGACCGCGAACAGCAGCATGCCGATCAGGCAGAGCGCCGAACTGATCCAGTGCCACTGGTGAAGATGCTTGAGCCAGAAGGCGCGGCGCTGCTGGCCGGCGCCCAACCGTGTTTCCGTCATTGCTGTGATCCGGCACGCGGTCGCGGCGAGCCAGGCGGGCCGCGCGCAACATGCCGCGGCCAGGCCGTCGCGGTGCGCCGGAGGATCGATTCGTGAAATAGCCCGAAAGAGTAATCGTTCGCATTTGAAACCGCAATGACGACCCTCTCCGGCATTGGGGTTTGCCCGGGCGCGGGTTGACCCTAACGTCTTGCAAGTACCTGCGAAGTGCAGCGAAATCCCCTCCGAATAGCACGTTTGTGCCAGCCGCGGCACCCCAGGAAAATCCTAGCCGCCGTGTCATCAAGTAAACGCATTGCGGCGTCGTTATCGGGCCAGACAGACACCATGAATGGGGATAACGGGGACGACCATGCTGCAACGCCTTAGCCTGAAACAGAAATTGCTGGTGCCGCTGGCACTGAGCTGGATTTGCCTGCTCGCGATCACGCTGTGGGACGCCTGGCAGATGCGCACGCTGCGGCTGGACGAGCGCCGCACCGACCTCGTCCACGTCACCGACACCGCGCTGTCGGTGGTCAAGGACTACGAGGCGCTGGCCCGCGCCGGCAAGCTGCCGATGGAGGAAGCGAAGCAGCAGGCATTGGAGCGCGTGCGCGCGATGCGCTTCGGCACCGACGGCTACTTCACGCTGATGCGTTCGGACACCGTGGTGCTGATGCATCCGTACAAGCCGGAAATGAACGGCAAGGCCATGGCCGACATGAAGGATCCCAACGGCACCTACCTGTTCCGCGACATCGCCGCCATCGGCAAGGGCCCGGGCACCGGCTTCGTCCATTACCTGTGGGCCAAGCCGGGCCACGAGGCGCCGCAGCCCAAGCTCAGCTATGTGGCCAACTTCAAGCCGTGGGACTGGAACTTCATCGCCGGGGTGTACCTGGACGATATCGAGGCGGCGTTCCGCAAGGCCCTGATGCAGTCGCTGGCGCTGCTGCTCGTTATCGGCTCGCTGATGAGCGTGGTAGTGGTGCGCATCGCGTCCGGCCTGCACAAACAGCTCGGCGGTGAGCCGGCGCTTACATCGCAGATCGCGTCGCGCATCGCCCAGGGCGATCTCGCCAGCTATGTCGAAGTCGCGCCCGACGACCGCGACAGCGTGCTGTTCGCCATGCAACAGATGCAGGCCCGGCTGACCGGCGCCATCGGCACCATCCGCGGTTCGGCCGATTCGATCTCCGGCGCCGCCAAGGAAATCGCCGCCGGCAACGCCGACCTCTCGCGCCGCAGCGAGGAACAGGCGGCTTCCCTGGAGCAGACCGCCGCCAGCATGGAGCAGCTGACCAGCACCGTGCGCCAGACCGCGGACAACGCCCGCCAGGCCAGCCGGCTGGCCGAGGGCGCTTCGGAGATCGCGGTGCGCGGCGGCGAGATCGTCAGCCAGGTGGTCGGCACCATGGGCGATATCAAGGACGCATCGGGCAAGGTGGTCGACATCATCGGCGTGATCGAAGGCATCGCCTTCCAGACCAACATCCTCGCGCTGAACGCGGCGGTGGAAGCCGCCCGGGCGGGAGACCAGGGCCGCGGCTTCGCCGTGGTGGCCGGCGAGGTACGCAGCCTCGCGCAGCGCAGCGCCACCGCGGCCAAGGAAATCAAGGCCCTGATCGGCAATTCGGCGCAGCGTGTGGAGGACGGCGCCGCGCTGGTCGAGAATGCCGGGCGCGCGATGGGCGAGATCGTGGAAGCGGTCAAGCGCGTCACCGACCTGATGGGCGAGATGCGGGCGGCCACCGAGGAGCAGACGGGCGGCATCGAGCAGGTCAACCAGGCCGTGACGCAGATGGACCAGATGGCGCAGCAGAACGCCGCGCTGGTGGAGCAGGCCGCCGCCGCGGCCGCCTCGCTCGAAGACCAGGCCGAGGCGCTGCATCGCACGGTGGGGCAGTTCAGGCTGGCCGGCTGACGGCGACGGCCGCGCGGCGCGTTCTCGCGGCTCCCTCCTGTGTCGTCCCGCGCAGGCGGGAACCCGGTGGCACCGAAAGGCGCTGGGTTCCCGCTTTCGCGGGAATGGCCGGACTGAACGCTCGCGCGCTGCGGACCGCCGAGTCAGGTCCGGTAAGGCCCCGCCCCGCCGCCATGCACGGCGACGCCTCCCTGCGGCATGTCCATGCGCAGGATGGCGCTGGTCGTGGACTCGGTCATGAACAGTGTCTTGCCGTCCCGGCCGCCAAAGCACAGGTTGGTCAGCGAGGTGCCCGCCGGACTGCGGATCACCTCGACCGGTTCCCCGCGGGCGTTGAGCACCCACACATAGCCCAATCCCGGATTGGCCACGAGCAGATGCCCGTCCGCGCGCATCGCCAGCCCGTCCGGCCCGCTCGGCCCGTAGCTGGTAAAGAACTGGCTCACCTTGGTGACCGAGCCATCGTCCTGCAACGGCACGCGCCAGACGCAGTTGCCGCGGGTCATGGCGACGTACAGCACCGTCTCGTCGACCGACAGCACCAGGCCGTTCGGGCTCGGTGCATTGGCGATCAGCACGTCCAGCCGCCCGTTCGGGGAAAGCCGGTAGACCCGGCCGGTCGGATCGTGCATGCCAGTCTGCCCCTGATCGGTGAAGTACAGATTGCCGCGGGAGTCGAACGTCAGGTCGTTGATTCCCCGGAAGCGCTCGCTGTTTCGCCGCTCCAGCCATGGCCGCACCGTGCCGGCCCGCGCGTCCAGCAGCATCAGGCCGTTGCGGTAGTCGGCGATCAGGAATTGGTCGCCTGCCAACCGCTTCATGCCATTGGGCTCGCCGTCGTACTCGGCGACCACCTCCCACTCTCCTTGCGCCGAGATGCGGAAGATGCGGCCGAACGGGATATCGGTGACCCACAGATAGCCGTCGGCCCAGACGGGGCCTTCGAGGACCGCGTCGAGACGCGCGCCGCCGCGGTTGGCGCGCGCCCAGTCGGTGTCCACGTCGCGGCGGCGCAGGCCATCCGGCAACGGCGTAAAGACTTCGGCTTCCCGTACGGCGGGTGCTTGCAACAAAAACATGAGGATGCCTCCCTGAGCGCCGGATGCGTCCGGCGGTGGCTACTGCTTCTCGATGCCGGCCTTCTGCGCCACCGGCCCCCATTGGGCCGTCTCGCGCTGGATCAGCTGCGCGAAGCCCCGGCTGTCCAGCTTCCCCGGCTGCGATCCCATATTGGCGAGGAAAGCCTGGATGTCCGGCGTTTCCAGCGCCTTGTGCACGGCCTTCTGCAATGTCAGCACGACCTCCGGCGGCGTGCCCTTCGGAGCCGCCAGGCCCGACCAGTTGAACAGGCTGAACGCCGGCTGGCCCGCCTCGGCGAACGTCGGAACATCCGGCAGCACCGACACGCGTTCCTTGCCGCTGATGCCCAGCAGGCGCATCTGCTTGCCTTTCACCTGGGACAGCACGCTGGGCGTGGACAGCACCAGCAGATCGACGCTGCCGGAGAGCAAACCCACGATGGCATCGCCCGCGCCCTTGTACGGCACCTGCATCAGCTTGATGCCGGCCGCCTGCTGGAAGGCTTCGGCGGCAAAGTGCGGCGCACTGCCCGGTCCCCCGGTGCCGAAGGTGACCTTGTCCGGATTGGCCTTGGCATAGGCCACCAGCGAGGCCAGGTCCTGAAAGCGGGAATCGGCCTTGACGCCCAGCACGACGGGCGAGAACGCGAAGGGTGCGATCGGCACCAGCGCCGTGGCATGGTCCCAGTTCAACTTCCGGAACACGTAGGGCAGTGTGGTGTAGGAATTGTCGTTGGCCAGCAAAGTGTAGCCGTCGGCCGGCGCATTGAGCACCGCGCTCGTGCCGATGGTGCCGGACGCGCCGGGCTTGTTCTCCACCACGAAGCTCTGGCCCAGCTGGACGGACAGCTGCTGCGCGAGCTTGCGAGTCACGACATCGACCGCGCCGCCCGGCGGATTGGGCACCACGATGCGCACGGGCTTGTCGGGATAGGCGGCAACAGCGGCGCTGCTGGCCATGGCCAGCGCGATAGCGGCGGTCAGAATGCGGAAGGTCTTCACTGCGGTCTCCTGTGCCGGCGGTCGGCGCACTGCCCGGTCATGCCGATGGCAGGCGCTCGCCGCGGGCGATATGGTCTAGGTGGGTTCGGGTGTCGCGCGACAACCAAAGCCTTGGCCGACGCGGGCGCTATGGCCTATGGCGCGACGGCGGCGCTTTCCAGCACCGCGAGCACGTTGCGGGCCGCACCGACACCCATGTTCACGTAGGCGGCATCGCTGACGCCGCCGATATGCGGCGACAGGATCAGGTTCGGCACGTCGCGGAACGGGTGCGGCGAGGGCAGCGGCTCGGACTCGAAGCTGTCCAGCCCCGCCGCATGCAGCTTGCCCGCGCGCAGCGACTCGACCAGCGCGCTCTCGTCGATCAGGCCGCCGCGCGCGGTGTTGACGAGGATCGCGCCGTCCTTGAACGTCGCGAGCGTCTCGCGATCGAGCAGGCGCCGGTTCTCTTCCGTCAGTGGACAATGCAGGGACACCACATCGGCGTCGCGGAACAATGCGCCAAGCTGCGCGAGTTCGACGCCCTCCGGCGCTGTGCTCACGAACGGGTCGAATCCCAGCACGCGCATTCCCATCGCGCGGCCGATGGCGGCCACGCGGCGGCCGATTTCCCCAAGGCCGACGACACCGAGCGTGCGGCCGGACAGCTCGATCGATTTGTGCGTGGGCTTGTCCCAGTGGCCGGCGCGCATGCGGCCATCCAGCTGCGGAACCGACTTCGCACAGGCAAGGATCAGGGCCCAGGCGTGCTCGGCCACGGCGGCCGCATTGGCGCCGACCGCGGCCTTGACCGCGATCCCTCGCGCGGCCGCCGCCTTCTGGTCGATCACGTCGATGCCGCTGCCGTGCTTGGAGATGACCTTCAGCGCCGGCGCGGCGTCCATGACCGGCGCACCGATCTTGCCGTAGCGGACGATGATGCCAACGGGGTTGTGCTGCTGGGCCACCGCCACCAGATCCTCCGGCTGCGGCGCCTTGCCCGCGAAGACCACGTCGTAGTCGTGCAACAGGGCCAGCGCCTGGGGCGCAAGGTCGGCGCCCGTCACGAGTATGCTCTGGCGCGCCATCACAGCACCTCGCCGTCTTTGAGCACGCCGGCAGTGACGAGCGACGCGAGCAGCCACGGCGCATTGGTGTTGCCCTCGCGGATCTGGGCGATGCGGCGCGCTTCGGCCTCTGCCTTGTGTGCGGCCAGCGCCAGCAGCGACTCGATCTTCTCGCGCTCCACGGCAACCAGCCCGTCCGCATCGCCGCAGATATAGTCGCCGGCCCGGATCGTCACGCCGCCCACCGAGACGGGATGGCCCAGCCGGCCGCCCACCTCCTTGGTGGGACCGTTCGGATTGGTGCCGACCGAGAACACCGGAAATCCGAGGGCCTCCAGCTCCAGGCTGTCGCGCACCGCGCCGTCCATGACCACGCCGGCCAGCCCGCGCTGGCGCGCCGCGTTCATCATGATCGCGCCCATCAGCGCCGAGGTCTGGTCGCCCTTGCCGTCGATGACCAGCACATCGCCCGGCTGCGCCAGCGCCAATGCCGCATGGATCATCAGGTTGTCGCCGGGGCGGACTTCCACGGTAAACGCGGGACCGGCGAGTTTCATATCGGGCCGCAAGGCCCGGATGCGGCCGTGCAGGGCGCCGCGGCGGCCCGCCACGTCGGCCAGCACTGCCGGTTGGAATTTCGCCGCGCGCGCGACGACATCGGCGGGGACGCGCTCGAAGGATTTGACGATGTTGGGCAAGCTCATGGTGCAACTCCGGGAATCGGGAATCGGGAATGGGGAAGGAATGGGAGGGGCCGGCTTAATCCAGCTTCGTGCCGGACGCCTGGATGACCGTGGACCAGCGCGCGATGTCCTGCCTGATCAGCGCACCGAACTGCTCCGGCGTGCCGCGCAGTACCGTGGCGCCCTGGTCGTTGAGCTTCTTGGCGAGGTCCGGCACCTGCAGCGCCTTGTTGAGCTCGGCGTTGAGCCGCACGACGATGTCTTTCGGGGTGGCGGCCGGTGCGACGAAGCCGAACCATGTCGCCGCGTCGAAACCCTTGACACCGGACTCCGCGAAAGTCGGCACCTGCGGCAAGTCGGCCACGCGCGCAGCGGAGGTCACGGCCAGCGGACGCAGTTTTCCGTTGCGGATATGGCCGAGCAGGCTGGGCACCGAGGCCATGTACAGATCCACCTGTCCGCCGATGAGATCGTTGACCGCCTGGGCCGCGCCCTTGTAGGGAATGTGGGTCAGCTGGATGCCGGCGGCCCGCTGGAACTGCTCGCCGGCAAGATGGGCCACCGTGCCGTTCCCCGGCGAGGCGAAGTTGATGGTGCCGGGCTTGGCGCGGCTCGCCGACATGACGTCCGCCAGCGTCTTGTGCGGCGATGCGACCGACGTTGCCAGTACCAGCGGGGCGCTGGCCACCATGCCGATGGGCACCAGGTCTTTCAGCGGGTCATAGGGCAGGCGCGGGTACAGCGTCGGGTTGATCGCCAGGTTGCTGGTCTGGCCCATGCCGATCGTGTAGCCGTCCGCGGGCGCCTTCGCGACCGCGTCGATGCCCAGGTTGCCGCCCGAGCCCGGCTTGTTCTCGATGACGAAGGTCCATCCCGTGGAAAGGGCGACGCGGTTGGTCACCTCGCGCGCGATGATGTCGGTGCCACCCCCTGCCGGGAACGGGACCAGCACGCGGATCGGCTTGCCGGGAAACGGGGAGGCGGCGTTGGCCAGGGATGCGGACGTCAGACAGGCGGCCATGACGAGGCCGCGGCAAAGCGGGTTCATGCTTGTCTCCTTGTTGGTCTGTGAACTCATTGTTGGCCAACGTTTCACGGCATACAATGCCGTTGCATACAACGAAACGCGTTGCAAGCCATGAACCCCAAGGGACCTTTACATTCGCCGGAGCAGGGTGCCGAAGACAGTGCAGGAGGCGTCACCGCCGTCAAACGCGCGTTGCAGGTGCTTGGCGCCTTCGATGTCGACTCGCCCGAGCTGTCGCTTGCCGATATCAGCCGGCGCACCGGCATCCACAAGACGACCGTGCTGCGCCTGGCGAGGACGCTCGCCGCACACAACTATCTGGTGCAGAAAGACGATGGGAACTGGCGCCTGGGACGCGCGGCAGGCTGGCTGGGCGCCTGCTACCAGGCGACCTTCAACGTGCAGGAAATCGTCGAGCCCACGCTGCGGGAGCTCTCCATCAAGACGGGGGAAAGCGCGTCCTTCTATGTCCGCGAAGGCCACGAGCGAACCTGCCTGCTCCGCGTGGAAGGCCCGCAGGCGATCCGCCACCATGTGCGCATCGGCGCCACGCTGCCGCTGGACAGCGGCGCGCCGGGCCGGGTCATCCTCGCCTTCTCTGGTGCTTCGGGCGAACCGTACGAGCTGATCCGCCAGCGCGGCTTTCACCTGTCCATGGGAGAGCGGGAGCCGGAAGTCTCCAGCGTGGCCGCGCCCGTGTTCGGGCTGCACTGGCGCCTGCTCGGCTCGATGTGCATATCGGGGCCGACGTCGCGCCTGGACGAGGCGCGGCTGCTCGAGATGGCGCAGACCGTGGTCGAGGCGGCGAACCGCCTGTCCTACGCGATGGCCGGCAGCCAGTGGCCCGCGGCCCGGCTGGCCAGGCCTTCGACCTGGCACCCGTGACGCGCAAGCGGGGCACGAACCCGTGAGCCGCGCGCGCCGGACCGGCGCGCGCGGCTTTTTTGTAACCGCCCGAATTTTTTCTTGTAATGAGAGCGATTCGCATTTACTATCGCATCACTGACTGACGCACGGCACGCAAGGCAAGGGTCGCAAGGCCCGGCAAAGCAGAGCCGGCACAGCACAGAGGCAAGGGTCCCGACCCGGCCGCCAAGTTTTGTCGACGCCGCCACGGCGACGTCCAGTACCGTCTTTTGTGGGGACCGCTCCGTACCGCGGAGCGTTTGGCAGTAGCCAGTCACCGGAGGATCGGGAAAGCAACCAGACCCCGCTTTCCCGATCGCGTCCTGCGGCGACCAGCAAGGCCACCTTTTTATTCCCGACGTCGTGCACCGCACGCCGTCCCTGTCCGGAGCGTCCGCCATGGACGCATCCCCCGCGCCGCGCCGGCACCCGCCGGTGCCACGGCGCCGGCATCACCGTGAGCCAATTCTCGACGCGCGCCAGAGCAGGCGTCGCCCGGGCGCTGCGCACACGACGCGCACGCCCCGGCCGCCCCGAATGGAGCCAGCCATGCAGCGCACGACCAAGCCATTACCCGAACTGAAACATATCCTGGCGCACCAGCTGCGCCAGCAGCCCGGCTGCCAGGACTGCCACCTGCGCACGGTGTGCGTCCATCGGCCCGACCACACGGGCTGCAACTGGAGCGCGGAAGTGGACTTTCCCGACCGCAGCGAGGACGAGGCCGCGTGTCATCTGCGCCAGGCGCGGCAGGTGATCACGCTGGTGCGGGCCCGCTACAACGTCGACGCGGCCGTCAGGACGGCCGCCGCCTGATCACGGACGGCTCGGGGCCGCCACCGGGGCGGCCGTCGCGGGCCGCAGCACCAGCCACACCGCCACCCCGATCAGCGCGCCGCCGGCAAGGTGCGCCCACGACAGCTGCTCGCCCAGGAAGATCGCCCCCCAGACAATGCCGAACGGCGGGATCAGGAACGTGACCGTCAAGGTTCGCACCGGTCCGATATCGGCGATCAGCCGGTAGTAGAGGATGTACGCCAGCGCGGTGCAGACCACCGCCAGCGCCACCATCGCCAGCCACACGCCCACGCCGGCCGCGGGCAGGGTGTTCTCGCGCACCAGCGCGCCCACGCAGAACGGCAGCAGGAACAGGCTCGCCCCCAGCATGCTGCCGGCAGCCACCAGCCGGCTGTCCAGCCCGCCCCGCTCCGTGATCCAGCGCCGCGTCAGGAAGCTGGCGAAGCCGTAGCAGGCCGTGGCGGTCAGGCATGCCAGCGCGCCGAGCAGGACCTGGGGAGAGAAGGCGACCGGGCCCGTGCGGGTGAGCACCGCCACCCCGGCCACCCCGAGCACCACGCCCGCGGCCTTGCCTTTGGTCAGCTTCTCGCCGAAGAACAGTCCCCCGATCAGCACGCCCATCAGCGGCGTCATCGCGTTGAAGACGGCCGAGTAGCCCGCCGGCAGCCACAGGGCCGCAACCGAGTACATCACGAAGGGAATGCCCGAGGCGATCACGCCGAGCAGCAGCAAGGCGCGCCATTTCCCGCGCATCTGCCAGCCCACCCGCATCACGGCCAGGCAGACGATCAGCGTTGCGGCGGCGAGGATCACGCGCACGAAGGCGGCGGTCAGCGGCCCGAGCACCGGTGCACCGATGCGGATAAACAGGAAGCTGGCGCCCCAGATGGCGGCGAGAGTCAGCAGGCGGACCAGATCGGAGGGTTTCATCGGTGCGGGATCGGTGGCGATCAGTAGGATTGGGCGGGCCACGGACGGCGCCGCGGCGGTCGCCGGGTGGCGCGATTAAACGCGCGCGACGTGCACCGCGCAAGCCGTTTTCGGACATCGGCACCGGCGCTGGGGCCGGCTCGCGAAGGCCGTAGTGTGCTCCCAACGGTCCCTGCGGGGCATGACCCCACCCAATGGAGGGGTAAACCCCCACGGACGGTGACAAATCGTCTTCGATTAAATTAAACTCTGTCCTGCGCCAGAGTTAATTGACCCCTCCGACGCATTCCCGACAGCCGCCACGAAAGTGGCGGCTCTTTTTTTTTGCCGTTCGGGGATGGCCGGGTATCGGCAAGCCGCCGTACCCGTTTCTGCGAGGTGATCAGGGCGATTCTTGCAGGGGCGCGCCGGTGGCGGACTCCAGCAGCCCCGCCACGCAGACGCCCGTCCCGCAGCGCTCGGCCAGTTCCGCCAGCGGCATGCCGCGTCCGAACAGGAAGCCCTGCACCGCGTCGCAGCCCTGCTCTCGCAGGAAGTGGAATTGGGGGGCCGTTTCCACGCCCTCGGCGACCACCTGCAGATTGAGCTGATGACCGAGCGCGATGATCGCCGCGGCCACCGTCCGTTCGTGTTCGTGCTCCGGTTCGAGGCGGGCCAGGTTGTTGACGAACGACTTGTCGATCTTGAGCTTGTCGATCGGCAATCGCGTGAGGTAGCTCAGCCCCGAATAGCCGGTGCCGAAGTCGTCGATGGACAGCGCCACTCCCAGGCCGCGCAGGCGCTGGAAGATCTCGATGGTGTGGCCGGTGCCTTCCATCAGCACCCCCTCGGTCACCTCGATCGCCAGATTGCCGGCGGGCAGCCCGGAATCGCGCAGGCACTGCGAGACCAGCGTCGGAAAATCCGGCTGGCGCAGCTGCAGCGGCGAGATGTTGACGGCCACTTCCAGTTCGACGCCGAGCCGTTCGCGCAGCGACTGGATGTCCCGGCAGGCGGTCGCCAGCGCCCACGCCCCGAGTTGCCCGATCAGCCCGCACTGCTCGGCGATGGGAATGAACTGGTCCGGCCGCATCGGCCCGCGCTCCGGCGTCTCCCAGCTCATCAACGCCTCCACGCCGACGATGCGCAGGCTCGCCACGTCGATCACCGGCTGGTAGCGCAGCTTGAATTCATCATTGGCCAACGCCCGCCGCAACAGCGTCTCGATGGTAAAGCGCGCCACCGCGGCTTCGGCCATCTCGCTGAAGAACCGCCGCACCTGCGCCCGCCCACCCTGCTTGGCTGCGTACAGCGCCGCATCGGCGTTCTTGAGCAGATCGGTCAGCGACTGGCCATCGTCGGGATACAGCGCCATGCCGATCGAGGGCGTGACATGCATGCGCTGTCCGCCCACGCGTACATCCTCCGACAGGCGCGCCGCGATCCGCGCGGTCAGCAGTTCCGCCTCGCCGTCGTCGCGCACCGCGTCGAGCACGACCGCGAATTCGTCGCCACCCATGCGCGCCACCAGGTCGCCCTGGCGCACGGCGGCCTTCAGGCGATCGCCCATCGTGCGCAAGATGTCGTCGCCGACATGGTGGCCCAGCGATTCGTTGATGTGCTTGAACTGGTCCAGGTCGATCAGCAGCAGCGCCACCCGCCCGCCGCGTGCCTGCGCGGCCTGCAGCAGCGATTCCGTGCGGCCGTTGAGCTGCTCGCGGTTGGGCAGGCCGGTCAGCGTGTCGTGGTGGGCCAGGTGACGGATATAGGCGTCGGCCCGCTTGCGCTCGGTCAGGTCGTGGGCGATCGCGATATAGCCGCCATCGTCATCCTCGCCGTGCTCGCCATGCCGGCCGTTCTCGCCACCATCGCCGCTCCCGCTCCCCTCGGCGCGGGCCGCGGCGGACGTCGCCGGAACGGCCAGCAGCGCGACGTGCACCGGCAGCGGCGATCCGCCCTTGCGCACGTAGTGCCATTCGTGTTCGTCGACCAGTCCCAGGCGCGCCTTGGCCACCAGCGCCGGCAGTCCCGGCTCGACCGGCACGCCCAGTTCGGCGCTCAGCTCCTGCGCGCGCGCGAACAGTTCCTCGGCATCGTGCAGGCCCGCATAGGGCACGCGGCCGACCAGTTCGCCGGGCTGGAACCACAGCATGCGTTGCCCGGCGCGATTGATGCCGGTGACCATGCCGTGGCGGTCGAAGGTGATCACCGCGAAGGCGGCGTGGTCCACCACCGTGACATAGCGCTGGGCAATATCGGCCGCGCTGCGCTCGGCCTGGCGCAGCCGGGCTGCCTCGCCCACGATCCATAGCCGCCGCGGCGTGCCGCGTCCCGCGCCGGCGGCCGGTAGCGCCACGGTGCCCACTGTCACCGGCAACGCGCCGCCGTCGGGCCGGCGCGCTTCGCAGGCGGCATGCGTGGAGCGCTCGCGCGCGGCCAGCGTGTCCGCCGCGGGCAGCAGGGCCGCGATCTCCAGCCCGTGCAACGCCCCGGCCGCGGCGCCGAACAGCTGCTCGGCGCCCGCGTTGGCGACCTCGACCCGGCCGTTGGCATCGGACACCAGAAACCCTTCGCCGGCATGCTCGAAACAGGCACGCAGCAGCGTTACGTCGGCCGCGCGCGCCGCGGTGTCGCGCGCCGACCTGTCGCGCTGACGGCGCTGCCGCCACGCGAGCCAGGCAAGGAGCAACGTCAGCGCCGTGCCCCCGACGGCCACGGCCACGCTGCGGTAAGGCCGGTGCGCCGCAGCGAACGCCGGCAGGGCCTGCGCCTGCAGCGTCCAGCTGTGGCCGCCGAACTCCAGCGTCCGCGCGGCCAGCAATCCGGCCTGGGCACCGCGCATCCCGCCGCCGGTCGGCTCGCCCGTCGTGGCCATCGGCGTGCCGCCGTCGATGCCGCCGTCGTACAGGGACAGCGCGATGCCGGAGGCCTGCGTGGCGGCGACGCTGGCCAGCAGGTCGCCAAGCCGGAACGAGCAGTACACGTAGCCGGCCAGCGCGTCGCGCCGCTCCTCCACGGTATTGAGCGGCATGCCGTTGCGATACACCGGCAGGTACAACACCGCGCCGTGCTGGCGCACCTCCGCCTCGGATTCGCGCACCAGTTGCAGCCGTGCGGTCAGGCGCGGCATGCCGCTGTCGCGGGCGGCCTCGGCGGCCGCGCGGCGCGCGGGGTCGGACAGCACGTCGAAGCCCAGCGCGCGCATGTTGCGGCCGGCGAAAGGCTCCACGTAGATGACCGGGGCGTAGCGCGCGCGTTCGCCGGCGGGGAAGATGTCGAAGTTCGGCATGCCGTCGGCACGTACCGTCTCGATGAGCGTCGCAAGCTCCGGCGCGGCGACCACGCGGGCGTGGCCGATGGAGTGCATGCCGCGGGGCAGGTCATCCAGCTGGGCGGCGCGCACATAGTGGGCCCACTGGCTCCGGTCGGTCTGGGGGTTGGCCGCCATCAGGCCGGCCGCGCCGCGCAGCAGGCCTTCGCCGTGCTCCAGCCGGTTGCGTAGCGCCACCACGGCCGGGACCACCAGGGCATCGAGCTCGCGCAGCGCGGCCCGGCGCTCCAGGGCGGCCATCTGCAGCGTCGCCGCGGCGTTGGCACAGGCGCCGGTGACGGCTATCGTTAGGGCCAGTACCAGCGGAGAAGGCGATCGCATGTCATCGAAGAAAAAATCGCCGGCCGACGCAACCGCACCGGTGCTGGCGCGTCGCCGGCATCGCCGCACTATACCGTGACGTCGGGCCCTTGGGGCGGGCGCGCGGCCGCCTGTGGCAGGCCGTTCCCGTCCTGCGCCACGTATCGCGCAGGCGACGGCGTTGTGGTAGGGTTTGTCCACTCCGGTGCCCCCGGCCCCCAAGCCGCCGCACCGGTCCGGCTCCACGCTTCCGACGACGCGCCGCAATCCGCGGGCGTCGCCCCGCATGCTTCGATCCTCGTCCACGACGCCGCACTCGACAAGCAGCCCCCGTCATCCACGACGCCCCGGCGCACGGCTTTCGCTGTCCCTGAAATCCCGCATCGCGCTGATCACTACGGTGCTGGCCGGGCTGCTGGGCACGGGCATCGTGCTGGCCTCGCTGTACTACGCGCACGACGATCTGCGGGCCACGGTGCAGAACCAGCAGGACTCCATCGTCAAGCTGACCGCCGACCAGCTCGATACCGCCATGGAAGACCGCATCACGCTGCTGGCGCATCTGGCGCCCGAGCTGCGCTCGCGCATGGAGGGGCCGAAGCCCGAGCTGATCCGCTTCGTGCAGCAGGCCATCCCGATCCCTGGCATGTTCGACGCCGCCATGCTGGCCGACGCCCGCGGCAACATGCTCACCACCCAGGGCTCGATGGTGTCGATCGGCGACCGCGACTATTTCCGCGAGGTTGCCCGCACGCTCACGCCGATGGTGACCTCGCCGTTCCGCTCGCGCACCGATGGCGCCACCGGCGTGCTCGTGATCGCGCCCATCCTCGACGACAAGGCACAAATGCTTGGCATGGTCGGCGGCTGGCTCGACCTGGCGCGCGCCAATGTGCTGGTCGAGATCGTCCATAACCGCCCGGGCACGACGGGCTTCTACTGCCTGGTGTCGGCCGGCAGGAACCCCGTCTATGTGCAGCACGCCGATGCGGCCAGCACGCATGGCGCGGCCCGCGCCGTCGGCGATACCTGCGGCGCGGACGATACCGCGGGCCCCCTCGAATTCCTGCTGCCGCGCCGCCCGGTGATCTCGCGCTACCTGATGTCGACCACGGGTTGGGAACTGGTCGCCGTGCTGCCCGCCCGCGAGGCCTTCTCGCCGTTGCGCGCGATGCAGCAGCGCTTCGTCACCCTCTCGGCGGTCGCGCTGATCGTGGTCGGCCTGCTGATCTGGCTGGCCGTGCGCAGCCTGCTGGCGCCGTTGACCAGGCTGCGGGACGTCGTGCGCGCCAGCGCCGAGGACGAGGACGCCTACGAGCAGCTGCCCACGGGCCGCGCCGACGAGATCGGCGAGCTCTCGCGCTCCTTCGTGCAGCTGATGCGCGACCTCGGCGAGCGGCGCGAACTGCTGGACCGCAGCGAGCGGCGCCTGCGGGCGGTGACCGATACCCTGCCCGCGCTGCTGGCGTTCATCGACACCGAGGAGCGCTACGTATTCAACAACGCCGCCTACGAGCGGGCCTTCGGCGTGCCCGTGGCCGAGCTGCGCGGCAAGACCGTGCGCGAGGTCGTCGGCGAGCACCGCTACGCCATCGCGCAGCCCCACCTGCGTCGCGCGCTGGCGGGCGACGTGGTTACCTTCGAGAGCGAGGACAACGATCCCGAGTACCACTGCGTCGAGACCAACCTGCGGCCCGAATGGAGCGCCGACGGCACCACCGTGGTAGGCGTCCATATCCATGTGCACGATGTCACCGAGCGCAAGCTGGAGACGCTGCGGCTGTCGCGCATCTCGCGGCTCGACCATCTGACGCAACTGCTCAACCGCAATGCCTTCGAGGCGCAGTTGCAGGACGCCATGGCACGCTCGCGCAACGACGGCGGGCTGATGGCGCTGCTCTATCTGGACATGGACCGCTTCAAGGCGGTCAACGATTTCCACGGCCATGTCACCGGCGACCTGCTGCTCAAGGAGTTCGCGCGTCGGCTGCAGCGCTGCGTGCGCGAGCGCGACACGGTGGCGCGGCTGGGCGGCGACGAATTCGCGGTGATCATGGAGGATATCGGGCGCGAGGAAGTGGCGCGCCGCGTGGCCGGCGCCATCCTGCATGCCGTGGGCCGGCGCTTCTTCGTCGATGGCGTGTTCCTGGACGTCGACGTCAGCATCGGCATCGCGCTCTATCGCGGCGCGCCGATTCCGGACCATGCGCTGATGCGGCGCGCCGATGCGCTGCTGTACCGCGCCAAGTCGGCCGGACGGGGGCGCTTCGAAATGGAGTTGCTCGATACCGCGAGCGATGCCGCGGGCGATGCCGCGGCCGACCAGCGCGGATGAAGACGCGGCGGCCATAACGCCGGCCGCCGCGCCCGGGTTGCCTCAGTGCTCCGGTTCGAACGGCACGTGCTTGCCGTCGCGCGACTGGTAGCCCAGCGTGGTATCGGCGCCCATCATCTTTTCCCAGGCCAGCATGGCCTGCGCGACGGCCTCCGGCTCGCCCTTGAACACCAGCACATCGTTGCCGCAGTTGGGGCACTGGCCGCCGAACACGGCCTCGATACCGCGCAGGCCGGGCGCGTCGATCTCGTCGAAGTCGCTGAACGAAGTCCGGCACGAGCCGCACACGAGTTGCCCCGGACGCAGGCTGTCCTGCTGCACCGCGCGCTCGCGCTCCTGCTGGTGCGCCTGTTCGGCACGCTGCTGCGGCGTGCCCCTTCTTTTTGCTTCGCCCATGGGGCCTCCTTACCTGATGACGACGCGGCGAACGGCATGAGACGCCCGGCTCCATGGCGAGTCGATGCCATGTCCGCCTGCGTCTAGCATACGCCCACCGCGGCGCATCTTTCGCGCGAACCCCGGTCCGAACATGCGAAGCAGCGGGCCGAATGAACACGCTGGGAGCAGGGACATGCGGCGCCGACCATGCCTGCGGACCGCTTGCGGGCGTATTCTAAGGGACTTGCCAACCCGAACCGCGCAGGAGAAAGAGCGATGCCCGAGAACCAGCCCGCCTCCCAACAAGCCAAGCAGCCGGCCGCCGCCGCGGCCACCCGGATAGAAAAGGACAGCCTGGGCGACGTGGCCGTGCCCGCGGAGCACCTGTGGGGCGCCCAGACCGAGCGCTCGCGCCAGAACTTCCGCATCGGCATCGAGAAGATGCCGCCGTCGCTGATCGAGGCCTTCGCCATCCTGAAGCTGTGCGCGGCCCGGGCCAATCGCGAGCTGAACGTGCTGGAGCCCGGGCTGGCCCAGGCCATCGAACAGGCCGCCGGGGAAGTGATCGAGGGCCGCTGGCCCGGCGAATTCCCGCTGTCGGTCTGGCAGACGGGTTCGGGCACGCAGACCAACATGAACCTGAACGAGGTGATCTCCAACCGTGCGATCCAGTTGCTCGGCGGCGAGATCGGCTCCAAGCGGCCCATCCATCCCAACGACCACGTCAACGCGAGCCAGTCGTCCAACGACAGCTTCCCCACCGCGATGCATATCGCCGCCACGCGGGCGGTCCAGCGCGAGCTGCTGCCGGCGCTCGAGACGCTGCAACAGGCACTGGGCCGCAAGGTCGACGCCTTCGCCGATATCGTCAAGGTCGGACGCACGCACCTGCAGGATGCGGTGCCGCTGACGCTGGGGCAGGAGTTCTCCGGCTATCAGGCGCAGGTTGCCGATGCCCACTCGCGCCTGCAGCAGGCGATGCTGCGCGCGATGCCGGTGCCCCAGGGCGGCACCGCGGTCGGCACGGGCCTGAATGCGCCGCACGGCTTTGCCGCGGCGTTCGCGCGCGCGCTGGCCGACTACACGGGCCTGCCGTTCGAGCCCGCGCCCAACCGCTACGCGCTGCAGGCCGCCCACGATGCGCTGGCCGACCTGTCCGGCGCGCTCAACACCACGGCATCGTCGTTCCTGAAGATCGCACGCGACTTCATGCTGCTTGGCTCCGGTCCCCGCGCCGGCTTCGCGGAGCTGCTGCTGCCGGCGAACGAACCCGGTTCCTCGATCATGCCCGGCAAGGTCAATCCCACGCAGGCCGAGGCGCTGGCCATGGTCTGTTGCCGCGTGATCGGCAACCACACCACGGTGACGCTGGCCAATGGCCTCGGCACGCTGGAGCTGAACGCCTACAAGCCGGTGATCATCTACAGCCTGCTGCAGTCCGTGACGCTGCTGGCGGACGCCGCGGCCAGCTTCGCCGAGCACATGGTCGAGGGCGTGGAAGCCGACCGCCAGCGCATCGGCGAGCTGCTGGAGCGCTCGCTGATGCCGGTGACGGCCCTCAATCCGCATATCGGCTACGACAAGGCCGCCGAGATCGCCAAGCTCGCGGTCAAGCGCAACCTGTCGCTGCGCGAGGCCGCGATCGAGTCGGGCCACGTCACGCCCGAGCAGTTCGGACAGTGGATCGACCTGAAGGGCATGACGCGCGAAATCTAGGCCGCGCGGGCCCTGCCAGGGGTGCCGCCAGCGGGCGGGACTCCTGGCGCTTCACGCTATCATGCGGCATCGCCGCCGGTCCTCTTCTCTGCCATGCTCCCACCGCCGCTCCCCGCCGACGAGGCACGCCGCCTCGACACGCTGCGCCGCCTGAACATTCTGGACACCGCTGCCGAGGAACGCTTCGACCGCGTCACGCGCCTGGCGCGGCGGCTGTTCGACGCGCCGGTGGCGCTGGTGAGCCTGGTCGACGAGAACCGGCAGTGGTTCAAGTCCAGGGCCGGCTTCGCCGAGACCGAAGGGGCGCGCCAGACGTCGTTCTGCGGCCACGCCATCCTGAGCCACGACATCTTCCTGATCCCGGACGCCTTGCAGGACGAGCGCTTCCGCGACAATCCCCTGGTCACCGGCGCGCCGGGCATCCGCTTCTACGCGGGCTGCCCGCTGACCGTGCCCAACGGCTCCAGGCTCGGCACGCTGTGCGTGTTCGACGTCAAGCCGCGCACCATGAGCGAGGAGGACCAGTCGCTGCTGCGCGATCTGGCCCGCATGGTGGAAGAGGAGCTCGCCGCGGTGGAGCTGGCCAACATGGACGAGCTGACCCAACTGTCGAACCGGCGCGGCTTCGTCGCGCTGGCCCAGCATGCGCTGACGGTGTGCGATCGGCTGGAGCGCCCCGCGACGCTGCTGTTCTTCGACATGGATGGCTTCAAGACCATCAACGACCGCTTCGGCCATGCCGAAGGCGACCGCGCGCTGCGCGACTTCGCCACCGAGCTGCGCGAGTCGCTGGGCGACTTCGCCGTGATCGGCCGGCTGGGCGGCGACGAGTTCGTGGCCCTGTTGAGCGACGTCGACTGCGGCGCGTGTCCGGAAGTCATGACCGCGCTGCGCGAGCGGCTCACCGCGCGGCAGGCGGCGGCCCCGCGTGGCTACACCATCGACTACAGCGTCGGTTCTATCGAGTTCGACCCGCACGTGCACGACGATATCGGCGCCATGCTGGCGCAGGCCGATGCGGCGATGTACGCCAACAAGGCGGCCAACAAGTCCGCCGGCAAGCAGGCGAGCGAGCCCGCCCGGAACGACTGAGCCAGTACGCGGCGCGCGACCCGAACGCACGCACGCCACCCCGGGGCGTACCCGTTTCTGCGCGCGACGTGCACGCCCATCCAATGGTCGCGGCGGGACCGGGACACCCCCATCGGAAGCGGCACGAGCGTGCGGGCGCGTGCCCGCAGCACGCGCATATCCGCCAAAGCGTACCTGTTTCTGCGTGCATGGCATTGCCGCCGGCACGCTCCCGAAGCGGGCGCCGCGGGCCTTGCGTACCCGTTTCTGCGTGGTCCCGTTCCCGACTGGCCGCCGGGGCGTACCCGTTTCTGCGGGCGGCTGCGAGCGGCCACGCTGGCCGCTCGGCGGCGCTACAATGCCTGCGGCCACGGGGCCGTCCATAACCTCGCGCTTACCGCGCAGTGTCCCGGCCATGCCTTCGCTTTCCTTCGTCCTTTCTGCCCGTCATCCCACGCCGCTCCATGAAGCCCCTGCTGCTAGTCCTCAATCCCAATACCGACGAACACCTCGCGCGTTTTGGCGAACTCTACGAGGTGCTGTACGCACCCGACGCCGCGGCGCGCGCCGACAGCATCGCGCGGCACGGCGCGCAGATCCGCGCGGTGCTGACCATCGGCACCATCGGTCTGACGGCGGCCGAGATCGACGCCATGCCGAAGCTGGAACTGTTGTGCACGCTGGGCGTGGGCTACGAGACGGTCGACGTGGCCCATGCCCGCGCCCGCGGCATCGTGGTGGCCAACGGCGCCGGCACCAATGACGGCAGCGTCGCCGACCATGCCATGGCGCTGCTGCTGGCCGCGGTGCGCGCGGTGCCGCAGATGGACCGCGCCACGCGCGAGGGCAAATGGCGCACCGAGCTGCCGCTGCGCCCCGGCATCACCGGCAAGCGCCTGGGCGTGCTGGGCATGGGCACCATCGGCAAGCGCATCGCCACGCGCGCGCTGGGCTTCGAGCTGGAGGTGGGTTATCACAACCGCAGTCCCAAAGCCGATCTGCCCTATCGCTATTTCGACAGCGTCGGCGCGCTGGCCGACTGGTGCGATTTCCTGATCGTGGCCACGCCAGGCGGCGCGGCCACGCGCCACCTGGTCAATGCCGAGGTGCTGCGCGCGCTGGGCCCGCAGGGCTTTGTCGTCAATATCGCGCGCGGCAGCGTGGTCGATACCGCCGCGCTGGCGCAGGCGCTGCGCGCTGGCGAGGTCGGAGGCGCGGGGCTGGATGTCTACGAGAGCGAGCCGGCGCCGCCCGCCGAGCTGCTCGACTGCCCCAATGTCGTGCTGAGCCCGCACATCGGCGGCTGGTCCCCCGAAGCGATCGAGGCGACGGTGCGCCTGTTCCTGGAGAATTCGCGGCGCCATTTCGCCGGCGAGGCGGTGCTCACGCCGATCGGCTGAGGCACGGGTTCAGGCAATTCGGGCACGCCGAGCGACACGCAGAATTGGGTACGCTTTGCGCGCCGCCGGCATCTCCGGCACCCGAGGCCGGCGTCAGCGGGTCTCGTCCGCGGCGACCGGCGCGGCGGGAAACGTGACCCTGACCCGCAGGCCCGGCGCCGCGTCCTCCAGCGCCACGCGCGCGTGATGGGACTCGGCGATCTCGGCCACGATGGCAAGGCCCAGGCCGCTGCCGCCAGTGGGCGCATCGGGCGCCCGATAGAAGCGGTCGAACACGCGCTCGCGCTGCTCGAGCGCGATGCCCGGGCCGTTGTCGGCCACCGCCAGTTCGACGGCGCGCCCTCCTTCCCGGCGCGCGAGCCGCACATCCACCTTGCCGCCGCGCGGCACGTAGCGCAGCGCGTTGTCGATCAGATTGGTCAGCAGGATGCGCAGCGCCTCCGCTTCCCCCATGACGGTGAACCCCTGCTCCCGCGCGCCGTCGGTCTCCAGCCCGAGGTCGATGCCGCGATCGAGGGCGGCCTGCGTCATCTCGGCCACCAGCGCGGCGGCCAGCCCATGCAGATCGACCGGCGCGTGCTCGCGCGCACCGACGGCGCCGGGCTCCTGGCGGGCCAGCGTCAGCAGCTGCGTCACCAGATGGGTCAGCCGCTCCAGCCCCTCGCGCAGCCTCGCGATGGCCTCGCCGCGCGCCTCGGCGCTGTCGGCGCGTTCCACCAGCTGGGCCTGCAGCTGCAGCGCGGCCAACGGCGTGCGCAGCGCGTGCGCGGCGTCGGCAACGAAGGCCCGCTGCGTGTCGATGGCATGCGAGAGCCGCGCCAGCAGCTGGTTGAGTGCCTCGGTCAACGGCGCGATCTCGCTGGGCATCGCCGTGACCGCCAACGGCGACAGCGCATGCGCATCGCGCGTGCGCACCTGGCGCGCGATCTCGTGCACCGGCCGCAGGCCCCGGCCCACCGCCATCCATACCACCCAGCCGATCAGCGGCAGCAGCAGCAACAAGGGCGCCACGGTCCGCAACGCCATGCGGGCGGCCACCTGCCGGCGCGCGCTCATCGGCTGCGCGATCTGGACCACGGCGCGGCCCAGCTGCACGCTGTAGATGCGCCACTCGCCCTGCCCCGTCGTCACGTTGGAAAAGCCCAGTTCCGCGCGCGGCGGCAGCACCGGCCGCGAGTGCGACAGGTACAGGCTGCGCCCGTTGCCGTCCCAGATGTGGATGACCACATCCTCGTCGGCCCGGAACAGGCCCTCGCCCGGGGCCGACATCGGCGGCTCGAACGGCGGCAGCGCCGGCCCGGCGAACTGCCGCGGCAAGGCGGAGGCCACCTGCTTCATCTGGTAGTCGAACAGCGCGTTGGCTTCCTGGCGCGCCTGCGCGTAGATCAGCGCGGTGGCGATGGCGATGCCGGCCACCAGACCGAGCGCCAGCCACCACAGCAGCGTCCGCTGGATCGAGCGCATCACGCCCCTCCCTCCGGCGCGCCGCCGTCCGCCTTCGGAATGACATAGCCAACGCCGCGGATATTGCGGATCAGCGCCGCGCCGAATTTCTTGCGCAGCGCATGGATATAGACCTCGACGGTATTGCTGCCCACATCGTCGTCCCAGCCATAGAGCTTTTCCTGCAGCTGCGGCACCGACCATACCTTGCCGGGCCGGCCCATCAGCGCGGAGAGCAAGGCGAACTCCCGGGCCGACAGGCGCACCGGCTGGCCGTGCAGCGTGACTTCGCGGCTGGTCGGGTTCAGGGCAATGGGACCATGATGCAGCATCGGCTCCGCCCGGCCTTCGGCGCGGCGCGCCAGCGCATGCATGCGGGCAACCAGTTCCTGCAGGTCGAACGGCTTGACCAGATAGTCGTCGGCGCCCGCGTTCAGACCCGCTACGCGGTCCGCCACGGCATCGCGCGCGGTCAGGATCAGCACCGGCGTGCGCACGCCTCGTCCCCGCATGCCCGCCAGCACGTCCAGCCCGGAGCGGCGCGGCAAACCCAGGTCGAGCAGCACGAGGTCGTAGCAGGCAGCGTCCCCCTGCCCCGTGGCGGCGGCAAGCCCCGCCTCGCCATCGCGCACCCAGTCCACGGCGAGGCCTTCCTGGCGCAGGGCCAGCCGCACGCTCTCGCCGATCATGGCATCGTCCTCGACGAGCAGTACACGCATCCGCTACCCCTTCGGCGCGCGGCCGCTCAGTCCTCGCCGATGGCCTCGGCCAGCGCGTGCGCGAGGCCGGCCAGCGCCGGATACTGGGCCGTGATGACGTGAACCGGAATATCGGCGAGATAGGCGCCCATGCGGCCCTTGTCGATAAAGCGTGCGCCGAAGGACGATGCCGCCAACGCGTCGACGAAGCGCGGCACGATGCCGCCCCCGATATAGACCCCGCCGCGCGCGCCGAGCACCAGCGCCAGGTCCGCCGCCGCGGAGCCGAGCAGCCCGCAGAAGGCCTCGAACGCGCGCATGCACAGCGGATCGTGACGTTGCAGCGCGCCTTCGGTGACCTCGTGCGGCTTGAGCGGCGGGGCCGAGACCGTACCCGTTTCTGCGCGCAGCGCCGCATGGATCAGCGACAGCCCGCTGCCCGAGAGCAGGCGCTCGGCGGAGACGCGCCCATGGTCGCGCTGCGCCGCGCGCCAGGCGATCCACTCGTCGTCCGTCTTCGGCATCAACTCGACGTGGCCACCCTCGCCGGCCAGCGCCACCGCGCCGCAGCCGCCCCGGCCGGGAATCAGCCCCGACACGCCGAGCCCCGTGCCGGGGCCGATCAGGGCGAGCGGCGCGCCGGCCGCCGCCTTGCCGGGCCGCAGCGGCGCCAGGCCGGCCGCGTCAAGGTAAGGCAGGGCGAGCGCCAGCGCGGTGAAGTCGTTGATCGCGATCAGCGTGTCGAGCGCCAGCGCGCCGCGCATCTGCTCGACGGAGAAGGCCCACGCGTGATTGGTCAGCTTGACGAAGTCGCCGGTGACCGGATTTGCCAGACCGATTGCGGCATGGCGAGGCCTCGCGCCCGGGGCGAGCGTGAAGTAGTGCCGCGTGGCGGCTTCGAGGGACGGGAAATCCGCGACCTTCAGCGCGGTGACCTCGCCGATGTCGTGGGCGCCGGTCTGCACGGCGAAGCGAACGTTGGTACCGCCGACATCGGCGAGCAAGCGGGGATACGAAGCCATAACGCGCGGGTCGGTGTGGATCAATGCGAGTAGACGTCGAAGCCATGCCGGTGGCGCGTGGTCACGACGCCCACCGGCAGCGCCGGGGATGCCTCCTGCAAGGCGCGCTCGAACACGGCGGTCTTCTTCGGCCCGTCGATCGCGAGAAAGGCGCGCTCGGCCGCCAGCAGCGCCGCGAGGTTCAGCGTGACGCGGGCGTGCGGCGCGCTGGAAGGATGCGTCACGAGATAGGCGGGCTGCTCGGCCGACAGCGCCGCCGCGAGCTCCGGCGCCTCGGGAAACAGCGACGCCGTATGGCCGTCCTCGCCCATGCCCAGCACCACCACATCGGGCTGGCGATAGGCCGCGTTCAGGCGCTCCACCGCCCGCTGGGGATCGGCCGCTTCGCCGGCATCGGCGATCAGCGGCACGAACTGGGCCGCCGCCGCGGCTTCGCGCAGCAGATGGCGGCGCACCAGCCCGCCGTTGCTGTCCTCGTGCTCCGGCGGCACCGCACGCTCGTCGACCAGCGTGATGGTGACGCGGTCCCAGCGCACCGGGCGATAGCGCAGCCGCTCGAACATCTGCACCGGCGAGCGGCCGCCGGAGACCGCCAGCACGGCCCAGCCGTTGACCTGGATCGCCAGTTCGAGCGCATGGCCGATGGACATGGACAGGGCTTCGGCGTGGTCCATTGCGGAGGGATGTTCGAAGCGTCGCATGGCTTGTCCGTATTCGAGTGGAGGAAAGGAAAGGCGTATCAGACTTCTTCGTGCCACAGCGCATCGTCGCGCGAGAGCAGCGCGGTAGACGCGGCCGGGCCCCAGGTGCCGGCGGTGTAGGCCTTGGGCGGCGCCGCGCTCTCGGCCCAGGTATCGAGGATCGGCTCCACCCATCGCCACGCCTGCGCCTGCTCGTCGCGGCGCACGAACAGGCCGAGGCGCCCGCGGATGACATCGAGCAGCAGGCGCTCGTAGGCGCCGGCGCGCCGCACCTTGAACGAGTTGGCGAAGTCCAGATCCAGCGAGGTGGTGGTGAGCGCCACCGTGTCGCCGGGCTGTTTGACCAGAAAATGCAGCCGGATGCTTTCCTCGGGCTGCAGCCGGATCACCAGCCGGTTCTGCGGCGACTGCGCCAGCGGCCGCGGAAAGATGGCGTGCGGCACGTCGCGGAAGTGGATGACGATCTCGGCCACCCGCGACTGCATGCGCTTGCCGGTGCGCAGGTAGAACGGCACGCCGGCCCAGCGCCAGTTGGCGATCTCGGCCTTGATGGCGACAAAGGTCTCGGTGCGGCTGTCCGGCGCGATGCCTTCCTCCTCCAGGTAGCCAGGCACCGCCTTGCCGCCGACCGCGCCAGCGCGATACTGGCCGCGCACCGTCTTGTCGGCCACGTCCTGCGGCGTGATCGGCTTGAGCGCCTTCAGGATCTTGATCTTCTCGTCGCGGATGGCGTCCTCGGACAGGCTGGATGGCGGCTCCATCGCGACCATGCATAGCAGCTGCAGCAGGTGGTTCTGCACCATGTCGCGCAGCGCGCCGGTGCGGTCGTAGAAGTCCCCGCGCTTTTCCACGCCGAGCTCCTCGGAGATGGTGATCTGCACGTCCTGCACCCATTCGCGGCGCCACAGCGGCTCGAACAGCGCGTTGCCGAAACGGATCGCCATCAGGTTCTGCACCGACTCCTTGCCCAGGTAGTGGTCGATCCGGTAGATCTGGTCCTCGGCGAAGAAGCGCGCCACCGACGCGTTGATCGCTTCGGACGATTCCAGGTCATGCCCGAGCGGCTTTTCCAGGACAATGCGCACATTGGGGTGGTTCAACCCGGTGCGGGCGAGCTGCTCGCAGATGGGAACGAACAGATGCGGTGCAGTGGCCAGATAGCACACCACCACCTCGGGCGCACGCGACAGGACCTGCTGCGCCAGGGCGTCGAAGTGGGCCGGCTCGCGCGCGTCGGCCTGCACGTAGAGGATGCGGGCGAGGAACGACGACCATGCTTCGGGCGTCCCCTTCTCGATGCACCAGCTCATGCTGTCTTGCAGGGAAGCCAGGTAGTCCTCAGTCGTCAGCGCATGGCTGCCGGTGGCGAGAATTCGCGCGCCCGGATGCAGCAGGCCCGCGCGGTGGGCGTCGAACAGGGCCGGCAGCAGCTTGCGCCGGGCCAAGTCACCGGTGCCGCCAAACAGCACCATATCGAAATCGGGCATGCTCACCCTGGACTCCTTGCTAGGGTTCGGTTCCGTCCCGGCCGGATGCCGGACCGATGCGGGCAGTTTACGTGAGTCGCCGCCGCTTGGCGAGGACGGCCGGCGCGGGTCGCACCGCCGTGCGCCGGTGCCAAGGGATGCGACGGCCGGCAATCTGCGCTAGGCTGATCGCACACCCGCAGGAGATCCGCCATGCCCCCACATTCCGTTCTCGCCCAGGTCAGCGCCCGTATCGCCGCGCGTAGCGCCCCTACCCGCTCTGCCTATCTCGAACGCACCGAAGCCATGGCGGGCCGCAAGCTCGAGCGCTCGCAGCTGTCATGTACCAACCTGGCGCACGGCGTGGCCGCCATGCCCCAGCTGGCCAAAGTGCGCCTGACGACAGAGCAGGCGCCCAATCTCGCCATCGTCTCGGCCTACAACGACATGCTGTCGGCGCACCAGCCTCTGGAGGCGTTTCCGCGCTGGCTCAAGGAGGCCGCGCTCGAAGCCGGCGGCACCGCGCAGTACGCGGGCGGCGTGCCCGCGATGTGCGACGGCGTTACGCAGGGGATGGAGGGCATGGACCTGTCCCTCTTTTCGCGCGACGTGATCGCGCTGGCCACCGCGGTGGCGCTGTCCCACCAGATGTTCGACGGCGCCCTTTACCTGGGCGTGTGCGACAAGATCGTGCCGGGCCTGGTGCTCGGCGCGCTCTCGTTTGGTCATCTGCCGGCGGTGTTCGTTCCCGCCGGACCGATGACCACCGGCATGGGCAACGAGGAAAAGGCCCATGTGCGCCAGCTCTACGCCCAAGGCAAGGTCGGGCGCGATGCGCTGCTCGAAGCGGAGACCCGCTCGTACCACGGACCCGGCACCTGCACCTTCTACGGCACCGCCAACTCCAACCAGATGCTGATGGAGATCATGGGGCTGCATCTGCCCGGTACCGCCTTCGTCAATCCCAATACTCCGCTTCGCGAGGCGCTCACGCGGGAGGCCGCGCGCCAGGCGCTGCGCATCGCCCACGGGACGGACCGCTATACCCCGATCGCCCACGTGCTGGACGAGCGCGCCTTCGCCAACGGCATCGTCGGGCTGCTGGCCACGGGCGGCTCCACCAACCACACGCTGCACCTGGTGGCGATGGCGCGCGCGGCCGGCATCGTGCTGACGTGGGACGACTTCGACGAGTTGTCCTCGGTGGTGCCGCTGCTCGCCCGCGTCTATCCCAACGGCAAGGCGGACGTGAACCAGTTCCAGGCGGCGGGCGGGTTGCAGCTGGTGATCCGCTCGCTGCTGTCGCTGGGGCTCGTGCACGAGGACGTCACCACGGTCGTCGGCAACACCCTGGCCGACTACACCCGCGAACCCGTGCTGCGCGATGGCGAGCTGACCTGGATCGACGGCGCCGAGGCGTCGCTGGACGACACCATCGTGCGCACCGCCGACGCGCCGTTCTCGCCCGAGGGGGGCTTGCGGGTACTGGACGGCAATATCGGTCGGGCGGTGCTCAAGGTCTCGGCGGTCAAGCCCGAGCACCAGCGGGTGCAGGCGCCCGCCATCGTGTTCCACCGACAGGAGGAATTGCTCGCGGCGTTCAAGCGCGGCGAGCTGGAGCGCGATTTCGTCGCCGTGCTGCCCTGGCAGGGACCGGCCGCGTGCGGCATGCCGGAACTGCACAAGCTCACGCCCGCGCTGACCGTGTTGCAGGACCGGGGCTTTCATGTCGCGCTGGTGACCGATGGCCGCATGTCCGGGGCCTCGGGCAAGGTGCCGGCGGCCATCCACGTCTGTCCCGAAGCGCTCAACGGCGGCGGCATCGCGCGCGTGCGCACCGGGGACATGGTGCGGGTCGATGCGCCCAACGGGGAATTGACGGTGCTGGTAGCGGAAGCCGAATGGAACGCCCGCGAGATCGTGCGGCCGGACCTGTCGGGCAACCGGCATGGCATCGGGCGCGACCTGTTCGGCAACTTCCGCCGGCATGTGAGCACGGCGGAAAGCGGAGCTTGTACGCTTTTCGTCGAGGAAGACTGAGTCTTTCCTCTCCATTCCGGCCAGCGGACGATCGACGAAGCGGCTCTGCTCTCCCGCTCGCGGGAGAGCAGAGAGAGGATCAGCTCCCGCTGTGCTGCAACTCCCTCACACCCGGAACCGCGCCGGCATCGTGGGGCACCCGCAGCTCCTGCACCGGCACCGCAATCTCGCTGCCCGCCGACTCCAGTGCCGTCTTGATGCGTTCGTAGAAGGCGTACTGCACGCTCCAGTAGTCCTCGTTGCTGGTCCAGCAGCGCAGGTTCAGCGTGACGCCCTGTGCCGCGTACTTGACCACCATCACTTCGGAAGCCGGGGTCTGCAGCACGCGCGGCTCCTCCGCCAGCACGCGGCGCAGCGCGTTCAGCGCCGCCTGGATGTCGGTGCCGAACGGCACGGTCACCTCGATGTCCATCCGGCGCGTGGGGTTCTCGCTGTAGTTGGTGATCGCGCTGCCCCAGATCTTGCCGTTGGGCACGCGCAGGCAAACCCCGTCGAAGGTGGTCAGCTCCGTCATGAACAGGCCCGTCTCGCGCACCGTGCCGGCCACGCCCTGCGCATCGATGTATTGCCCGACGCGGAACGGGCGCAGCAGCACCAGCATGATGCCGGCGGCGATATTCTGCAGCGTGCCCTGCAGCGCCAGGCCGATGGCCAGGCCCGCCGCGCCGAGCATCGCGATGATCGTCGCGGTCTGCACACCGAATTGCGACAGCACCAGCACGATGGTCAGCACCCGCACGACCCATTGCACGACGCTGCCCAGCATCGGTCGCAGCGTGGCGTCGACGCGGGGACGGTCGAAGGCGCGCACCACCGCGAGCCGCGCCCGCGCCGACAGCCACCAGCCCACGACCAGGATGGCAATGGCGGCGATCAGGTTCATGCCCTGGTGGATGGCCACCTGCATCAGGTAGGCCCAGGTCGCCTCCAGCTTGTCGGCGTCGATGAAAGTCAGGTCCATGTCTTGGGGTCTCCGGTGCGGGTATCAGGGGGCCTCGTCGTCGCGGCGATGCACCAGCTCGCCGGCATCGGGCAGCGGCGTTTCGCTGCGCGAAAGCTGGCGTGGATCGAGCTGATGCGAGAAGCCGGCGACCGAGCCCAGGCGCCGCTGGCGGTCCTCCGGCAGCGTCGGGCCGCTCTGAATATAGACGGTCAGCAGCTCGGCGAGATGCACCAGCACCGATAAATGGGTGCGCTCGTAGCCATGCGAGGCGTCGGCGCCAAAGCACAGCAGCGCCGTACGCACGTCATGCCCGGCGCTGACCGCGGCGCCCGCGTCGGAATGGTAGTAGCGGAACACGTCGCGGTGGCTGGGAATGCCGTGCTCCTCGCACAGCCGCAGCAGCCGCCGCGTCAGGTGGTAGTCGTGCGGCCCGGCCGAATCCATCAGCGGAATCGTCACGCCCTGCTCGCGCGCGCCCTGGCCCGGCGCGACCGGACCGATATCGATGCCGATCACCTCGCTCACATCGTCCTCGATCACGGCGGTGGCGCCGGAGCCGACCTCCTCGGTCAGCGTGAACACGGCGTGGCAGTCCATCGGCACCGTCGCGCCGCTTTCCCGCACGGCCTTGAGCGCGGCGAGCAGCGCGGCCACGCCGGCCTTGTTGTCCAGATGGCGGGAGACGATATAGCCGTTGTCCAGGATTTCCGGATGGGCGTCGAACGCGACGAAGTCGCCCACCTGGATGCCGAGCGCGCGCACGTCGTCGGCCGAGGCGAGGGGTTCGTCGATGCGCAGTTCCAGCTGGTCCCAACTGATGGGCTGGGTGTCCACCGCTTCGTTGTAGACGTGGCCGGAGGCGAGCAGCGGCAGCACCGAGCCGCGATGCCGCCCCTGCTCCGTAAAGATTGTCACGCGTCCGCCTTCGGCCCAGCGGCTGGACCAGGTGCCGATCGGTTGCAGCGACAGACGGCCGTTGGGCTTGACCTCGCGCACCATGGCGCCGAGCGTGTCCAGATGCGCCACGACCGCGCAGTCCGGCCCCATGCCGCTGTTGGCGCGGTTGCCGCGCAGCGTCGCGCGGATGGTGCCGCGCCGGGTCAGTTGATAGGGAATGTCCAGGCTGTCGAGCACGTGGGCGGTGTAGTGCACGATCTCGTCCGTCAGGCCGGCCGGGCTGGGAATGGCCAGCAGCTCCAGCAGCACGGTCTTCAGGTAGAGAGGGTCGATCGTCAGCTTTTGCATGCGGGATATCCTCTCGTCAATGTGCCGACGCGCGACGCGCCGGCGGACCCGCGAGAAACGGGTCCGCCGGCGGCGGCATCATGCGGTGAAGGGAAACAGCAGGTCGACGAAGCGCTCCGCCGTCGGTTGCGGTTCGTGATTGGCCAGGCCCGGGCGCTCGTTGGCCTCGATGATCACGTATTCGGGCCCGTCCGCGGCCGGCACGAGGAAGTCCAGCCCCACCACGGGAATGCGCAGCGCGCGCGCCGCATTGATCGCGGCCTCGCGCAGCACCGGGTGCAGTTGTGCGGTGACGTCGTGCAGCGTGCCGCCGGTATGCAGGTTGGCGGTCTTGCGCACCGGCACGCGCTGGCCGTTCTCCGGCACCGACTCGAGCGTGAAGCCCTGCGCGGCGAGGCACCGCTCGGTCTCGGCATCGAGCGGAATCCGGCTCTCGCCCCCCGTGGCGGCGCTGCGGCGCGCGCTGTGGCGCTCGATCAGCGTCTTCAGGTCCGACTGGCCGTCGCCCACCACTTCGGCCGGCTTGCGGATGGCGGCGGCCACGACCTCGTAGCCGATCACCACCACGCGCAGGTCCTGTCCCGGGCAGAACGCTTCGAGCAGCACCGAGCCGCCCTCCTGGTGTGCCGCGGCGATCGCGCTCTTCAGATGCTCCTCGGTGCGTACGTCGACGCTGATGCCGCGCCCCTGCTCGCCGCACGCAGGCTTGACGACGACCGAGCCGTGCTCCTCCAGGAAGGCCGCGTTCTCCGCATCGCCGGCAGCGAGCTGCTGGGCCGGCACCGCCAGGCCCACCTGGGCGAGCCGCATGCGCGTGAGCGTCTTGTCCTGGCACCACGTCATCGCCACCGCGCCGGTCAGCTCGGACAGCGATTCGCGGCACAGCACCTCGCGCCCGCCATAACGCAGGCTGAAGATGCCGCTGGCTGCGTCCACGATCTCCACGCCGATGCCGCGCCGGCGCGCCTCCTTGACGATCAGCGCCGCGTACGGGTTGAGCCCGTCGCATTCGCTGGCGCCCGTGAACAGCGGCTCGTTGATGGCGTTCTTGTGCTTGATGACGAAGCCGTCCACCTGCTCGAAGCCGAGCTTGTGGTAAAGGCCGATGGCGTGCTGGTTGTCGTGCAACACCGACAGGTCCAGTTGCTTGCGGCCGCGCTCGGCGAACATCGCGATCAGCTGGCGCACCAGCGACTGCCCGACGCCGGCCAGGTGCGTCTGCGGGTCCACCACCAGGCACCACAGGCTGCTGCCGCCGCGCTCGTCGCCGAAGGCCAGTACGTGATCCACGCCCATGGCCGAGCCGATGATCTCGCCGCTGTGCTCGTCCTCGGCCACCAGATACACCACCGCGTCATGGTGGCGCTGTTGCCAGACGGTGGCCGGGTCCAGTGGCACCATGTGCCGCATAGCGTAGAGCCGGTTGATCGCCGCGATGTCCGCGCGCGTGGTGAGCCGGCGCACGATCACGCCCGGCACGGCATCGGCCACCGCATCGGCGGGGTTCAGATGGCGCCGGAACAGCAGCGACGGATCGAGAAACAGCGTCTGCGGCGCCTCGGCCAGCACCAGTTGCGGCGCCTCGACATACAGCGCGATATCGCGCCGGCCGGTGGCCTCCTGCTGCAACTCGGCCGCGAGGTCGGCCGGCGAATGAAAGGACGGCGCGAACATCAGCCGTCCCCAGCCGCAGTCGAGCACGGCATTGGGCCGCGTGGAGGCGGGCGCCGGCGCGGGCGCGGCCGTGCGGCCGGCGGGGCCGCCGCCCTGCATGGCGGCCAGCTCGGCGACCTTGGCTTCGGTGCCGGAGAGCTCCACCACGGTGGCCTCGGATTGACTGGTTGGCATCGGGATTCCTCCTGTTCTGATGCTGGTATGCGTTGGCTGCGCTGGCCCTGGCCGGCGCGGTCCGATGGGTCCGGATCGATGCGCCCGTTCAATACGCCGCGCTTACAGCCCGCGGGTCTGCAGCCACGCTTCGAGCAGCGCGATCTGCCAGACCTTGGAACCGTTGAGCGGGGTGATATGCGTGTCCGGCGCGTCCAGCATGCGCTGCACCACGTCGGCCCGGTACAGGCCGCGCTGGCGGGCTGCGTCGCTGCCGACGATGTCGCGCACGTACTCGAGAAACGGTCCGCGCAGATACTTCAGGGCCGGCACGGGAAAATAGCCCTTGGGCCGGTCGATCACGGCGGCGGGGATGACCTTGCGCGCGGCTTCCTTCAGGACATGCTTGCCGCCCGCGGCGATCTTGTGGTGCGCCGGCATGCGCGCGGCCAGCTCGACCAGGTTGTGGTCCAGGAACGGCACGCGCGCCTCCAGCGCATGGGCCATGGTCATGTTGTCGACGCGCTTGACCGGGTCCTCGACCAGCATCACGGTCGTATCGAGCCGCAGCGCGCGGTCGATCGCGGTATCCGCGCCGGGCATGGCGAAATGGTCGGCCAGAAAGCGCGTGGTCGGATCGTCCGCGAGCCATTCCGGCGACAGCAGCTCGGCCATTTCGGCATGGGTGCGGTCGAAGAAGACCTTGCGGTAGGCCTGCACGCCGCCGTCCGCGTCGCGGTTCTCGGCCAGCGGCGGATACCAGTGATAGCCCCCGAATACCTCGTCCGCGCCCTGCCCGCTCTGCACCACGCGGCTATGGCGCGCCACCGCGGCGGACAGCAGGTAGAACGCCACGCAGTCGTGGCTCACCATCGGCTCGCTCATCGCGTCGATGGCATCGGGCAGCGCCGTCAGCAGGTCCGCCGACGGGATCATCATCTTCTCGTGCTGCGTGCCGAAATGGTTCGCCACCAGATCCGAATAGTGGAATTCGTCGCCGGCTTCGCCGCCCGCGGCCTCGAAGCCGATGGCGTAGGTGCGCAAGTCGCGCGTACCCAATTCTGCGAGCAGCCCGGTGATCAGGCTCGAGTCCACGCCGCCGGAAAGCAGCACGCCCACGGGCACATCGGCCACCGTGCGGCGGCGCACCGCTTCGCGCAGCGTATCGAGGGTCAGATCGCGCCAGTCCTCGAACGAGCGCGCCACATCGTTGGCGTCGGGGGTGAAGTCCAGGCGCCACCAGGTGTTCATCTCCGTGCGGCCGTCCGGGTGCACGGTCATGTGCGTGGCGGGCGGCAGCTTGCGCACGCCCTTGATGATCGTGCGCGGGGCCGGCACGACCGCGTGCAGGCTCATGTAGTGATGCAGAGCCACCGGGTCGAGCGCGGTGTCGACCTCGCCGCCGGCCAGCAGGGCGGGCAGCGTCGAGGCAAAGCGCAGCCGCCGCGCATCCTGGGTGTAGTACAGCGGCTTGATGCCGAGGCGGTCGCGTACCAGGTGCGTTACGCCGGTGTCGCGCTCCCACAGCGCGAACGCGAACATGCCCGTGAGCCGATCCAGCGCGGCCGGGCCCCAGGCGTGCCAGGCCTTGATGATGACTTCCGTGTCGCCGGTGGAGGCGAAGACGTAGCCGCGCGCGCTCAGTTCCTCGCGCAGCGCGTGGTGGTTGTAGATGGCGCCGTTGAAGACGATGCCCAGGCCCAGCGCATTGTCGACGAAGGGCTGGTGGGCGCGGTCGGTCAGATCCATGATGCGCAGCCGGCGGTGGCCGAACACGCGCGCGCCCAAGCCGAAGATGCCTTCGCCGTCGGGGCCGCGCGCGGATTGCGTGCGCGTCATGTCGGCCACGGCCCGCACATCGGCCATGGTCCGGTCAAACCGTAATTCTCCTGCGATACCACACATCGAAAAGTTGCTCCTTTGCCTGCAGGGGCAGGCTTGGCGGCTTTCCGTTATCGCATGACAACCGGCGCGCGTCTGCCCGCGCGGCGCCGACGGCTTGTCGGACGACGCCTACATTGGCTTTGAAATGGGGATACCTTCAGGACCACGGGGCAACGGGATGGGTTCCGCGCCGGACGGCACGCAGCCGTGCGCCATCGGCGCCAGCCGTTGCGGGGCAAGGGCCCGCGGGCGGGCAATTTATTCCGGTAACGGGGGCCGCCGCGCCCGGGCGGGTCTGGCGCGGGGGGCCTCGGGGCCACGCAGAATTGGGTACGCTCCGGTCTCGCTGGCCGCGCGACGCGCCCGGCCAGCCCGGCGCTTACACCGTCACAGGCGGCTCATGGAGCCTGTCCCGCGCATAGAGGCTCGGAAAGAGACGAATCCACACTCCGACGATCACCAGGGTGCCGATGCCGCCCAGCAATACCGCGCCGACCGGGCCGAACAGCGCCGCGGTCACGCCGGATTCGAATTCGCCAAGCTGGTTCGAGGCGCCGATAAAGACGGAATTGACGGCGCCCACGCGCCCACGCATGTCGTCGGGCGTATCGAGCTGGACCAGCGTCGAGCGCACCACCACGCTGATCATGTCCGAGGCGCCCAATACCACCAGGGCCGCCATCGACAGCGGCAGCGAGCTGGACACGCCGAACACCATGGTCGCCAGGCCGAACAGCGCGACCGCGCCGAACATGGTGCGCCCGACCCGCTGCCGCAGCGGATGGCGCGCGATCCACAGCGCCGTGGCCAGCGCGCCGATGGCCGGCGACGAGCGCAGCAGGCCCAGGCCCCACGGACCGGTATGCAGGATGTCGCGCGCATACAGCGGCAGCAGCGCGGTCGCGCCGCCGAGCAGGACCGCGAACAGGTCCAGCGAGATCGCGCCCAGCAGCACCGGCCGCCCGCGGATATACGAGAAGCCGGCGAACAGCGTCGAGACGCTGACCGGCGCGGTGAGCCGCTGCGGCGCCTGGCGCAGCTTGAGCAGCGTGATCAGCACGGCGGCGGTCAGGAACAGCGTGGCGCTGATCGCGTAGACCACCCCGGCGCCGGCCACGTAGGCGAAGCCGCCCAGCGCCGGGCCGATGATGATGGCCGCCTGCGTCGCGGAACTGGACAGCGCCACCGCCCCGGCCAGCTGGCGCGGCGTCACCACGCTGGGCAATAGCGCCTGCAGCGTCGGGGTCTCGAAGGCGCGGGTGGCGCCGATCAGCGCGACGAAGAGGAACAGGTGCTCCGGCGTGATCCAGCCTGTGAGGCTCGCCACCGCCATCGAGGCGGCGATGATGCCCTCGCCGATCTGGCAAACCCGCACGATGCGGCGGCGATCGAAGCGGTCGGCCACATGGCCCGACAGCAGCAGCAGCGCGACCGACGGCAGGAACTGCACCAGCCCGACCATGCCCAGCATCAGCGGGTCGCGGGTCAGGTCATACATCTGCCAGCCGACCGCCACCGTGAAGATCTGGTAACCGATGGTGGTGCACAGGCGGGCGCACCAGAACAGGCGAAAGGCGGGATCGCGGAAGACGGCGTCGGACTCGGGCGCCGGCACGGTGGCAGGGGAGGACATGGGCGTTCGGGAGGAGGTGCGCCGCGCGGTGACGGCTGGGGCCGGGCCCGGCCGTCGGCTCTTGGATCGCCACGGGGGCGAAGGCCGGCTGGCGGCGCGCGGAAGTGGCGATTCTAGCGCACGCGCCGGCGGGCGCCGTTGCCGGCGCCTCGCGGCCGCCCCGTCAGACGATCTCGCGCGTCTCCATGAACTGGAGATTGGGGAAGCGCTCCTGCGTAAGCCGCAGATTGACCATGCTCGGCGCCAGATAGACGTGGTCGCCCGCGCCGTCGAGCGCGACGTTGTGGCCGGCCTTCTCGATCAACTTCTCGATCTCGGCAGGATCGCCCTTGAGCCAGCGGGCGGTGGCGCACTCGTGCGACTCGAAGATGGCATCGACGCCGTACTCGTGCTCCAGCCGGTGCGCCACCACGTCGAACTGCAGGATCCCGACCGCGCCAAGCACGAGGTCGTTGGACGCGATCGGGCGGAACATCTGCGTCGCCCCCTCTTCGGCCAGTTGCTGCAGGCCCTTCTGCAATTGCTTGACCTTCAGCGGGTTGTTCAGCCGCGCGCGGCGGAAGAATTCCGGCGCGAATGACGGGATGCCGGTGAACTTGAGGGCCTCACCCTCGGTAAAGACGTCGCCCAGGCGGATGGTGCCGTGGTTGGGCACGCCGATGATGTCCCCGGCGTAAGCCTCCTCGGCGGTGTTGCGATCCTGCGCCATGAAGGTAATGGCGTTGTTGATGGCCACCGTCTTTCCCGCCGACACGTGCAGCAGCTTCATGCCCCGTTCGAAGCGGCCCGAGCACAGCCGCACGAAGGCGATGCGGTCGCGATGGCGGGGGTCCATGTTGGCCTGGATCTTGAACACGAAGCCGGTCAGCTTGGCTTCCTCCGGCTGCACCGGCCGGCTTTCGGTATTGCGCGGCTGCGGCGGCGGCGACAGGTCGCACAGCGCGTCGAGCAGCGACTGCACGCCGAAGTTGTTGATGGCCGAGCCGAAATACACCGGCGTCTGCTTGCCGGCAAGGAACGCTTCCTTGTCGAACGCATGCGAGGCGCCGCGCACCAGTTCGATCTCGATGCGCAGTTCCTCGGCCTGGCTGCCCAGCAGGCGGTCCAGTTCCGGGTTGTCCAGTCCGTCGACCATCGCCGAGGTGCCCTTCTCGCCGCGCGGGTCGAACAGCTGCACCCGGTCGTCGATCAGGTGGTACACGCCGCGGAACGACTTGCCCATGCCGATGGGCCACGTCATCGGCGCGCACTGGATCTTGAGCACGTCCTCGATTTCGTCGAGCAGCTCGATCGGCGAGCGCCCTTCGCGGTCCAGCTTGTTGATGAAGGTCAGGATGGGCGTATCGCGCAGCCGGCAGACGTTCAGCAGCTTGATGGTCTGCGCCTCCACGCCGTTGACCGAGTCGATCACCATGACGGCCGAGTCGACCGCGGTCAGCGTGCGGTAGGTGTCTTCGGAGAAGTCCTCGTGGCCCGGCGTATCGAGCAGGTTCACGATGTTCTCGCGGTACGGGAACTGCATCACCGACGAGGTGACCGAGATGCCGCGCTGCTTTTCCAGCTCCATCCAGTCTGAGGTGGCGTGGCGGTCGGCCTTGCGTGCCCGCACTTCGCCCGCTACCTGGATCGCGCCGCCGAACCACAGCAGCTTCTCGGTGAGCGTCGTCTTGCCCGCATCGGGGTGGGAAATGATGGCAAAGGTGCGACGACGCGCAATTTCGGAAACGAGCGGGCTCACGGCGGTGGAATTCGGCAGACAGCGGATGGATCGAACCCGGGCGCACGCGCTGGCGGGAGCCAGCGCCGGGCTGCGGGCGGCCGTGACGGTGGCGCGCCTCGCGGACGGACGCCACGGGGGAATGGGCGGCTATTCTACCGGTTCACGGCATCGGCGGCGCGCGCGGCGCCCGCCACCGTCGCCTGGCGATTGCGCAGGCTGCCGAACTGCACGGCGTACTGGTGCGTCAGCTCCGCCCCGAAGAAGAAGATCTGCGCCGAGTAGTACACCCACAGCATCAGCGCCACCACGGAGCCCGCGGCGCCATAGGACGATGCCACCGCGCTGTTACCCAGGTAGATGCCGATCAGCCGCTTGCCGACAGAAAAGAGCACCGCGGTGATGACCGCGCCCATCGCCACGTCGCGCCACGCCACCCGCGCATTGGGCAGCATCTTGAAGACCACCGCGAACAACAGCGTCACCACCGCCAGCGAAAAGGCGCTCGATACCGCATCGGCAACGGGGGCAAGCCACTCGTACGAGGTCCATAGCGAGCCCCAGAAGCGGGTGATCACCGCCAGCGCCGCATTGACGACCAGCGACACCAGCAGCATCAGGGCCAGCACCAGCACCAGGCTGAAGGACAGCAGGCGGGTGCGCAGCAGCGAGGCCCAGCCGCTGGCCTGCTCCTGCGGCATGCCCCAGATCTCGTCCAGGCTCGCCTTGAGTTCCGCGAACGCGGTGGTGGCGCCGACCACCAGGATGCCGGTGGCCACGATGGCGGCGAAACCGCTGCCGCCGGCGCGGTAGGTGGCCGCGAGAATCTGCTCGATGGCTGCGGCACCTTGGGAGCCAACCAGGCCGTCGAGCTGGGAGAAGATCTCGCCTCGCGCGGCGTCGGCGCCGAAGAACAGCCCCGCGATGGAGATGACCAGCACCAGGATCGGCGCCAGCGAAAACAGCATGTAGAAGGACAGGGCCGCGCCCTTGCTGGCGGCACGATGCGCGGACCAGGACTTGAAGGCGGCGCCCACCACGCGCACGGTACGGCTCAGGGTGTGGCGGTCCGGGAACAGGCGCCCGAGACGGCTGCGGGCGCCGGTGTCTCCCGGGGTGGAATGTTCGGGCCTCATGGGACGCTCCGTGCGGGTGGCGCGGCGCGCGTGGAATCGAGACGGGGGCGGCGGTTGCGACGGCTGTGGTGCCGGCCCATCCGCACGCCGTGGGCGGCTGGCAGGTGGATAGTCAATATGGCCTCGCAGGCGTGGGTTCCGTGGTCAGGATACCGCGCGGTCGCCCATAAGGCGAGTGAAGGCCAGTCCATCCCGGCGCGGCTAACTGCTACAGTACCTGGAGGCACGCCACGCGTTCGCGGCGAGATCGTCAACGTTTTCTGTCGGAGGCAACGTGACCATGACATCGATTGGACGCCTGCCGGTGGCCGCGCTGGCCACCGCCCTGTTACTGGCAAGCGCCGGCTGCGAGCGCAGCCAGCCCGGACCCAAGCCCATCTCCGGCGACAGCGTGCCGATGAGCGGCACCGGCAAGGAAGCGCCGCAGGCCACCGTCCCGGGCGACAAGAGCAAATAGGCCGCGCGGCACAGCGTCCAGCGCAGCGAGAGTGCACCGGAGCGTACCCGATTCTGCGTGCGGCTCGACGACCGTTGACCGCTCCCGGCTTCGCTCCTCCGTCCCTGCCGCTTCGCTCTACCACCCTGCTGTACCGTCCGGCCGCGCCACGCACCGTCGTTTGCGCGACACCGGGCGACGGTTGCATCGCGCCGGTAACATGCCTGCAACGTTGCGGGCGGCGCGGGCCCTCGGCCCATTCCCGCCTTCCGCTATTGGCTTGCATGGCCCGCCCGTCCGGGCACGCTCCCCACGCGAAGCCGGTACAACACGACAGAGGTTTCAGCACCGCAACAGAATGGTCGCGCAACCGTATCTGACGCATTCCTAAAGTTCCTCTCTTTTCGCGAAAGCCGCATGGGATAAGGGCTGGCGGCGACTGGCACGCTTTACGCTGCACCGGGCGCAGGGAGACCATAAAAATGACGCGACGAATTGCACAACGCGCGAGTGAGGTGAGCCATGCGTCGTCCGCCTGCGCGAATGACGGCACGACGGCGCCTGCATCGGCTGGCAGGTCCGGCGCCATCGGTTTCGCAGCTGTTGTCGCCACCCTTGCTGCCCTTCCCGCATTCGCGCAATCCAGCGATATCGTCATTCTGCGAAGCGTCGAGCCGCGCGTCGCCTATCGTGGCGTTCCGCCGGAGGACATGCCGGTAAGCGTGGCCGTGCAGCCGTTCCCCGCCGAACGGTTCGGACACAACGTCGATGCGGTGGTGAACAGCGTGACGGATGGCGATCTGGCCGGTGCCGTCAGCCGCCCGCGCCCCGCCCCACTCCAATCGCATCCCGCCCTGACCGCCGGCGCCGCACCGCCGGCCGCGCCGGCGCGGCACGAAGCACTGCCCGCGAGCCCCGCCAGTGCCGGCGCGGTGACCACCGGCGTGGCGTCGCATGTCACCCAGGCGACGGGCGCGATGACCGGTGCGCTGATGCGTTCGCTGGCCCCACTGGCGGCCGGTGCGGGAGCAACGCCGTGAGCGCCCGTCGCGACGGCCCGGCCGCCGCGCTGTCCCTCGGCCTGGCCATGGCGTGCTCGCCATGTCTCGGCCAATACGGCGAGATGGCGAGCGGCATCGGCGACTTCGCGCTGCAGGGTGTCGCCGGCCGCGCCGCCGTCAACGCGGCCGCGGGCAGCGGCAACGCCCAGAGCAACCAGGCCGCGCTGGCGCCATCGGGCACGGCGGCTGCCCGGGTCTCGCAGCACGCCGGTGCGGTCGCGCCCGCGCACGACGCGGCCAGCCATATCGGCCAGGGCGTCTTCACCGGCGCCAGCGGCCTGCTGGGCGCCAACCTCGCCAGCGGCAACGGCAACCTGCAAGCCAATGCGGTGGCGATCGCGCCCGGGGCCGTGGCCACGGTGGAACTGGCGTCCGACGGCCTGCTGGCCACCGCGGCGGCACACGGCGGCGCCAGCCAGTTGCCGGCCTCGCGGCCCGGCCGGCGCGAGGCCACGGTCGACCCGCGCGCCTATCGCGATGTGTCAGGCGTGGTCCAGCTCAATCAGGCGGCCGGCTCGGGCAACGCGTCGTTCAACGTATTCGTGCTGCGTCCCCCCGCCGGCACGGCGTTCTGAGAAGGAAGGAGACCTCCATGAAAGCGAAAATACTGGCCCTGGCGGCCATCGCCACCTTCTCCACCGGCACGCTGGCAACCAGCTTCGGTCACCTCAGCCGCATGGACGATGCCGAGATCTCGCAGCCGGGCGCGATCAGCAACGATATCTACGTCAAGGGCTTCGGGCTTGCCGCGGGGTGGATCGAGTTCCAGTCGCAGTCAGGCGCCACGGTCGAGAGCGACCAGCAGGCGCAGGACAACGCCATCGGCGCCGGCCTGAACAGCGCGATCGGCGGCAACGCGGCGCTGTTCGGCGCGCAGGGCAATATCGGCGTCAACCTCGCGGCCGGCGCGGGCAATGGGCAGACCAACCAGGCTGCGTTGGCCACCATCGACGCGCACGCGGTGTTCGCCTCCGCACAGGTGCTGTCGCGACAGGACACCACCGGCAACACCACCACCCTGGCCGGCATCTTCACCGGCAACCATGCGGCGATGGGCGACGCGATGCTGCAGGGCGCCACGGGCAACGTCGGCGTCAATATCGCGGCCGGCGCCGGCAATCTGCAGGGCAACGGGCTGGCGGCGTCGGTCAACACCGGTGGCACGGGCCGCGGTCCGGTCGGCGTCGCGGCCAGGGCCGCCGCCATCAGCGAACAGTCCACCTCGGGCAATGGCCTGCCCGATTGCGGCTGCGTGCCGGTCAACAACGCCGTGATGAACGGCTTCTCGCTGGCCGGCGCGCGCGGCAATATCGGCATCAATATCGGCGCGGGGGTAGGCAATGCGCAGAGCAATGGCCTGGCCATCTCCAACTCGGCACGCTGAGCGCCGCGCCCAGTGCGGACGCTGGCGCCATCGCCCGCGCCGCGGCGCGGCATGGGCCCGCTCGGGGGTGCCCGCATGAGCGCGAACGTGCATGCCGTGGCGGCGTGCCTCGCGGCCGCGCTTTGCGCCGCCACGGCCGGCCATGCGCAGACGGGCATGACGTTGAACCTGGACGGCCAGGCCATGCTCAGAAAGCCGGTGCGCAGCATGCTGGAGATGCGCTACCAGAACGTCATGCGCCAGCAACTCGATTTCAGCTGCGGCGCCGCGGCCGTCGGCACGCTGCTGCGCTATGGCTACGGCATCGCGCTGAGCGAACCGCGCATCGTGGAAGACATGCTACGCGTGGCGGACCCGGACATCGTGGCCCGCCATGGCTTCTCGATGCTCGACATGCGCAACTACGTCGAGACACTGGGCCTGCGCGGCAGGGGCTTTCGCGTCGACTACACCGCGCTGCGGCAACTGCGGATCCCGGTGATCGCGCTGCTCGATGTCAACGGCTATCTGCATTTCGTGGTGGTACGCAAGGCCATCGCCGGCCGCGTATTCGTCGCCGATCCGGCGCTGGGCAACCGCATCGTTCCCGAGGAGGAATTCGCGGCCAACTGGAACGGCCTGGTATTCGCCATCGTCGGGCGTCCCTTCGATCCGGCCTCGCCCCTGCTCGACATCGCCACCCCGGCGCTGCGCGATCGCTCGAACGCCGCGGTCGCGGCCGGCATGGTGCCCGCCGCGCTGGACTTCGGCCTCCAGCGAATGGACTTGTTCTGACATGGACCTCCGGATCCGCATGGCATGCGTGGCCTGTCTTGCCATCGCCCAGGCCTGGACGTTGGGCTGGGCCCGCGCCGACACGCGGGTCGATGACGATGTGCTCCCGGTGCATGCCGAACTGGTGCCCGACGAGGAACTGGCGCTTGCCCGCGGGAAGTTTCTCGGCGCCAGCCTCGTCAGCGGCTTCATGGTGGAAATGATGTCGCGCTGGCAGAACGACAGGGCCATTGCCACGGCGGCGGCCAGCGTGAGCGCCGCGGGGCTCGCGGTGGACCGCGCGATGGCGCAGGTCTCCGCGAATCTTTCCGCTCGCGTGGAGGCGCTGGGAAATGCGCCGGTGACCGGCAACGGCGGCGCTGCGAGCTCGCAGATGCGTGTCGACGGCGTGGGCCAGGTCGCGCAGATCGCGGGCGATGGCAATACCGCCGGCAATGCCGGCACGATCGCGGCGACCACGGCGCCACCACCCGCCGTCGTTGCACACAGTCCCGCGCCGCAGGTCGCGCAAGGCAATGGCATGACCGCCAGCGCCGGCATCGGGCCCGCCGGCGGGGTCGAGCTGGCGATCGAATCGCCGGCCGGCCAGGCCATCCAGCGCGCGCAGGCCGGCGGACTGATACAGGTCGCGCGCATCACCGGCGATGCGCAGCACGTATTGAACCAGACCAGTATCACGTTGCACGTTCAGCAGTTGAGCATCCGGCAACTGAGTCAGGGCGGCATGCGCGACGCCCTGAGCGCAATCGCCAGCATGCGGCGCTGAGAGGAGAGACAAGGAAAAGGCGCCGCCGCGGCGCCCGTCGCGCATCGCCAGGGCGGCGTGCCCGCTCGCGCCATTCGAATCCCGGGGGGGACGATGAAGACCGAGTTAGCGCTGGCCGGTGCCCTCGCGGGCGCCCTGGCCGGGACCGGGGCGCACGCCCAGGTACCGCCACAGGACGCGAGGGTCGAGCAACTGATCGAGCTGGTCGAACGGCAGGACCGCACCATCAAGGCACTCGAGAAGCGCGTGACCGAGCTGGAAAGCCTCGGCGCGCGCGGTCGCGGGGTCGTCGTGGGAACGGGGAGCGGTGTCGGAGCCGGCGGCGCGGACAAGGGCGCCGCCGGCCTGCCGGCAATAGCGCAGCCGGATCGGATGGCACAGGTCCAGCCGCAGGACCGGACCGGAGACAATGCGGCGAGCCGTCCGCCGCCGGCGGTCGGCACCGACGCGCGCGATACCCAGCGGCAGGCGCGCGTGCAGAGCACCGATCTGGTGTACCAGGCCGAGCACGCGCCGCTGTTCGAGCGCCGCTTCACGCTGGATATGGGGCTGATCTACAGCTACTACGATCGGCGCGCGTTGTCGCTGTCGGGGTTTCTGGCGCTCGATGCCATCTTCCTGGGCACCATCAATCTGGACCAGACCAAGTCCCACACCCTCACATACGACGTGATCGGACGCTATGGTCTGACCGACCGGCTTTCGATGGATGTGGACCTGCCGCTCATCTACCGCAATACCAATTTCATCTCCGGCGGGGCGGGTGGCTCCGCATCGGCGCTGTCGGACGCCAGCCTGCGCACCACGGCGCTGGGAGACATCAGCATGGGGCTCTACTACCAGCTGGTGCGCGAGTCCGCTTCCACCCCGGACGTGGTTGGCAGCGTGCGCGTGCGCGCGCCCACGGGACGCAAGCCGTTCGGCATCAAACTGATCGCCGCCGACCCGCACAACGACAACCTGAATATCGCCGAGCAGTTGCCCACCGGCAACGGCGTGTGGGCCGTCACGGCGGGGCTGTCGGTGCTCAAGACCTACGACCCGGTCGTGCTGTTCGCCAACGCGAGCTACACCTACAACATCAAGCGCTCGGTGGACGATATTTCCTCGGTGCAGGGACAGGTCACGCCCGCGGACGTGAAGCTGGGCGACACCATCGGCGTAGGGGGCGGACTGGCGCTCGCGCTGAATGACCGCACCTCGATGTCCCTCGCTTTCAACGCCGCGTTCTCCGGCAGCACCGAGGTCACCTCGGGCGGGGCCACGCAGACCGTGGTGGGCAGCCGTACCAATGTCGCCACCATGACCTTCGGCTTCAACCACGTGTTGGGCAAGGGCCTGTCGATCAGCACGTCGGTCGGCATCGGCCTCACCCCGGACGCGCCGAACTACACCGTGGCGCTGCGTTTTCCCTATACGTTCTGACGCACGTGGCGCGCCGGCCCCCCCACCTATTCGATCTGGCTGGAGTGGCTCTCCACGCGAATATTGTGCTTGTGCATCAGCCGGTAGAGCGTCACGCGGGACACGTTCAGCTCGCGCGCGGCGGGCACGACATGGAAGCCATGGCTGGCCATGACCGTGCGGATCGCCTCGCGCTCCGCCTCCTCGCGAATCGCGTCGAGCGTCTTGCGCGGGGTATCGCTGCCGCCGGCCAACTGCAGATCCTCTGCGGTGAGCTTGCGGTTGTCGGTCATCACGATGGCGCGCCGGACCCGGTTGATCAGCTCGCGCACGTTGCCCGGCCAACCGTATTGCATCATCGCCTGCGTGGCGCAGGGCGAGAAGCCACGGATGCGCCGGTGCGCCTCGTGCCCGTGGTTGGCGAGCACGGCATTGGCCAGCAGCAGGATGTCCTCGCCACGCTCGCGCAGTGGCGGGATGGTGAGCGTGAGCACGCACAGGCGGTGGAACAGGTCCGCGCGGAAGCGCCCTTCCGCCTGCGCCGCGATCAGGTCGACGTGCGTCGCGGAGATGATGCGCAGGTCCAGCGGTATCGACTGGTGGCCGCCCAGCCGCGTGATCATGCCCTGTTGCAGGAAACGCAGCAGGGCCACCTGGCTCTCGAGCGGCAGGTCGCCGATCTCGTCCAGGAACAGCGTGCCGCCCTGGGCCTGCTCGATCCAGCCGATCTTGCGCTGGTTGGCGCCGGTGAAGGCACCCTTCTCGTAGCCGAACAGCTCGGACTGCACCAGGTGCGAGGGAATGGCGCCGCAATTGATGGCGACGAACGGCCCCTTGCGCCGGTTCGATGCCTCGTGGATGGCCTGCGCGGCCAGCTCCTTGCCGGTGCCCGATTCCCCCGAGATAAACACCGGCGCATCGTTGTGCGCCACCTTGGTCAGCGAGCGGAACATGGCGCGCATCGCGGCGCATTCGCCGATCATGGGGCCGTGGTTCGCCATCTCGTGGGCACGCGCGCTATGCAGGCTTGCCATGCCATGCGCGTGCTTGAGCGTGTAGAGCAGTTCGCTGTCGGTGTAGGGCGTGCGCACGTAATCGACGCAGTAGTCGCGGATCAGCCGGCGGATTCGCTCGTCCTCGAGCTTCTCGGCGGTCGTGATGGCGACCCACATGACGTGCAGGTATTGCAGGCTCTGTTCCAGGTGCGCCAGATCGGCGTCCGTGTAGTCGGACTCCAGATCGATCACACCGGCCATCGGCGGGCTGTTGCGCAGCACGCGCGCGAGCTCGCGCACCTGCTGGACGTGACGTACATCCCATCCGCCACCGATCCGGGCGGCATCGATGCCGTAGTTTGGCTGGCGCGACACCACGACGACCTGCGCGGCTCGTGGCGCCGCTTTGCACAGGCGATCCATAACGTTCTCCCCAACGTTGGGCATCTCGACGTGCCGTTGCGCAGGCGCTGCCGTACCAGGGGTCGGCGGCTGACTGCGCGGCGGCGTGACGGGCCGCGGGTCAAGACCCGTGCGCGGCGCCGGCATTACGGTCGATTGGAGGAACGCGATGGGCGACCGAGCACCGCGCAGCGGTCGCCGCCTGAATGCAGTTGCTCCCGGATGGTCCGGCGCATGCGCTCCTTCTCGCGCATGCGGTCCTCGCTCGGTGCATCGACGGACTGGCCGGAGTACTGGTAGTAGAGCGCCTTGTACGTGAGCTGACTCAGAATCCATTCCTGCAGCAGCGTGCGCAGCCTGGCCACTTCTCCTTCCAGGCAGTGGTGGCTGTGCAGCAGGCGCGCCAGCACGCGGTGCGCATCGGGCGGCAGGGCGGCTTCGTGCTCCAGCAAGGCTGCCGCGGCGGTTGCGATGGTGTCATTGCGGCCCTGCGGGCTGGACGTGTCGCTCGCGGCTTCTCCCAGAGCCGGCCACGCACGATGGATGGAAAGGTTGGCGGATTCGCTGATCGGCCCGATGGCGGGCCGGCGGATTTCTTCCACAGACATGAGTCATCCCCGTTGCACAACATCCCCGGCACTACTGTTCGCTACTACCACTCGTCGTTCAGTTTTTTTATGGCGCACGTGGGTTCGCACGCTCTATTCGTGGTGGCGAAAGCCGTCTGTCTAACGGTCTGGTCGATTGCGCCCCGTTTCGCGGACGGCTTCGATCTAGTGATGTGGCGCCATTGGCGCAGCTCCGGAAACGCCGGAGTCAAGAAGGGGCGCTTCGAAGCGCCCCTCAGATGCCACGCCTCTAGTTCAGTGCATTTGGACACTTTTGTCCAGCCCCCGATGCGAGGATTGCAACCAATCTCATCCTTATGTAGGAACCCGCAAAGCCAGGCACTACGCCGCCCTTGGTAAATAAACGCTTACCTCGCTTCCGCCTCGGCGCCCCGTCGGCGGGCGCGCAGAAACGGGTACGCAGGTCCGGCTTTCGCAGTCCCGCCCGACGCAGAAACGGGTACGCCCGCGGGGGGACCGGACGCAACGAAAAAGGGCGGCCGTAGCCGCCCCTTTTCACGTGGTCGCTTGCCAGAGCCTGGTCAATGCCCGGGCAGATAGTAGAACTTGAAGATAAAGACCGCCGCGATGATCCAGACCATGATGGGCACATCCTTGGCGCGGCCGGTCAGCAGCTTCAGTCCCGCATAGGTGATGAAGCCAAAGGCGACGCCGTTGGCGACCGAATAGGTGAAGGGCATGCCGAGCGCGGTCATCACGGCCGGGACCACCTCGGTCACGTCGTTCCAGTCGATCTCGACCAGTTCCCGCAGCATCAGGCAGGAGACGTAGAGCAGCGCGGGGGCGGTGGCATAGGCGGGCACCGTGCCGGCCAGCGGTGCGATGAAGAGGCAGGCGAGGAACAGCACGGCGACCGTCACGGCGGTCAGGCCCGTGCGGCCGCCTGCCTGCACGCCGGATGCGCTTTCGATATATGCCGTGGTGGAAGACGTACCGAGGAAGGAGCCCGCCATGATCGCGGTGCTGTCCGCCATCAGCGCCTTGTTCAGGCGATCCATCTTGCCGGCCTTGAGCAGGCCCGCCCGGTTGGCGACGCCCATCAGCGTACCGGTCGCATCGAACAGCTCGACCAGGAAGAACACCAGTACGACGTTGAGAATGCCCACGGACAGCGCCGCGGAGATGTCCAGCTTGAACAACGTGGGATCGATCGAGGGCGGCGCCGAGACGATGCCGTGGAACGTATTGCCGCCCACCGCGAAGCTCAGGATGGTCGTGAGCAAGATGCCGATCAGGATCGCGCCCTTCACCTTCAGCCGGTCCAGCGCGACCGTGGCGAGGAAGCCGATGATGGCCAGTACGGCAGGGGTCTGGTGCAGGTCGCCGAGCGTCACGAGCGTCGCGGGGCTGGCCACCACGATGCCGGCGTTCTTCAACGCCACGATGGCCAGGAACAGGCCGATGCCGGCGGTAATGGCCACGCGAATCGAATGCGGGATGCCGTTGACGATCATCTCGCGCACGCGAAACAGCGTTACCAGCAGAAACAGGCAGCCGGAAATAAAGACCGCGCCAAGCGCGGCCTCCCACGGCAAGCCCATTCCCTTGACCACGGTGTAGGCGAAATACGCATTGAGGCCCATGCCCGGCGCCATCGCGATCGGATAGTTCGCGTACAGGCCCATCACGAGCGTGCCAAGCGCCGCGGCCACGCAGGTGGCGACGAAGACCGCGTCCTTCGGCATGCCGGCATCGCCAAGGATCGTCGGATTGACGAAGATGATGTAGGCCATCGTCAGGAACGTCGTCACGCCAGCGAGCAGTTCGGTGCGAACGTCGGTCCGATGCTCCTTCAGTTTGAATATTCGCTCGAGCATGGTTTGCCTGGCCGGCATGGTCGCGGCCGTGTTCACGTCAACACGGGCATCGTATTCGGAAGTGGGGTCCGGTACCGACATCGTTGTCTCCTGTATCGTCTTTTATCGCGAACGCGCATGGCGTCGTCGTGCCTCAGGCTCGCAGGTCGAGGCGGGCAAGCGTAATGTCTTACAGATTTGTTAACGCCTGCGGCGATACGGGCAAATACACTTCATGCAAAAGCAATGATGATCCCCTTGGCACCGAACGGGCCCCAGCACTCGACCGGACCGCGCTCACTTGACGTTGGCTCCGAATACCCGTATAAAGCCCGCTAGATTCAAGCGACGAGGCAACAGCACATTCGTTAGCCACCGTCATGGTACTTCGGTTGTCCATGGTGTCCTTTCCTTGAGTTGCTTTGTTCGGGGGCGCGTGCGCTTTCCGTTTCTTTATATTTTTTTAGGAAATGCAATACTATGCAAACCGGTATCGTTAAGTGGTTCAATGACGCAAAGGGTTTTGGCTTCATCAAGCCGGACGCAGGTGGTGACGATCTGTTCGCTCACTTCTCGGAAATCCGCTCGGATGGCTTCAAGTCGCTGCAAGAAAACCAGCGCGTGTCGTTCGAAGTGAAGAACGGCCCGAAGGGTCTGCAAGCAGCGAACATCACCCCGCTGTAAGCTTCCCGGCCTCCCGACCTCGTGTCGGGCTCGGTAAAAGCCCCGCCCTTCGGCGGGGTTTTGCTTTTTGGGCGGCAAATTCCACGGTTGCCCAACGTGACCCCATGCAACGCCCCGTGCACCTTTCCGATACGGCTCGCTCGTATGCGCAGAAACGGGTACGCGCTGCCGGCTGCGATATCCGCGTTTCGCAGCGCGCGCAGAAACGGGTACGGTCGCGCTGAAGGCGCGGCCCGACGGCAAATCATCTCCGCAGAAACGGGTACGCTTTCCCTCCTTTGACCGGCTTCAGCCCCGTTGGCATGCCCGCAGAATCGGGTACGCATCACGCCCTCGCCACCCTGCCTTCCTCGTCCAGAGCGGGTTCGCTTCCTGATCCGACCGTCGATTTCACAACTTTTCCATGTCCGATGCGCCTGAGCGCAGAAACGGGTACGCCCGCGGCGCTGCCCGGAAGGATCTCACCAGGCGCAGAAACGGGTACGGAAAGGGGTGCCCTCGACGCTGATTTCCGTAGCCCGTCGCTGCGGCGATATGCGACCCGCCTGCGCAGAAATGGGTACGGCTTGTCCCGCGTCGCCGCCTTTCGCAGCGACGCAGAATTGGGTACGGGTAGGGGCGCCCGCCTTCCTTGGGCTCCGATTCCGACTTTCCACCCGCTCTCTCGCTGGCGCAGAAACGGGTACGGAGTGTGGCGCAGCAGGATGCAGCTGGAACCAGGTATGCGAGCGCTCGCCATCGCTGCAGTGTTTGTAAACGCTGTTCAGTGTTGCACGAGCGGGCATCACCTTCGCACTGCAGCCCGCAGAAGTAGGTACGCTTCGCTCGGCGCGGGCATCGAGCCCGCACGCAGAATCGGGTACGCACCCCTGTTCCCCGGAGGGGTGGTAGCCGACTCGCAGAATCGGGTACGCGCAGAAATGGGTACGGTCACGCCGCGTCCGCACGGGGCACCGACGCCATCGCAGAATCGGGTACGCTAGCGACGCGGAATCGGCGCAGAAACGGGTACGCAATGCCCGGGTGCTTCGCTCCCCTATGGCGTCCGTACCCAAATCTGCGCGTGATGGGCGTCCAGAAGGATGGCGCCGGATCCGCTTTCGGAGAATTAGCCGAGCGTGCGCGCAGAAACGGGTACGGCTTCATTGCCCGGCACTGTGGATAAGGCTGTGGAAGGGCAGAGTTGTCCCCGCAGAATCCGGTTCGCCCCCCGCGCTGAAACGGGTTCGAGGTTGCGCAGAATTGGGTTCAGCGTCGCGCAGAATCGAGTACGGTCCGCCGCAGATTCGGGTTCGCGAAGGCGCTGTTTACCCTTTCGGTTCAAGGGCTTGGCGGCGCCGTATACGGTTTACAAGTAGTTAACCGTAAAGGTACGTATTACTTGTAGCTGATGACAGCGCGAACGTGGACAACCCTGAACGGGTTGCCCACCCTCGCCCTGCATGCGACCAGCAATCGAGAGACAGACCACGACCAACCCAGGGCGGAAAAAGCGAACGTACCTGTTTCTGCGTGACAAGGCTGGTGGCATCAAGTACAAAGTCGGGTAATTCGAAGCTAGCCCATATGCCTATCAAACGCACCCCGGCCACGCAGGGAAGCCGCAATGTCATCAGCATCGACAGCGAGCCCTCGCGCATCATCGTTCCTGGCAACGACGTGCCGCTGGTACCGTCCGAGAAATTCCAGCGTCTGTTCGACGAAGCCCAGGCCATGGAGCGCGAGGACGCGTGGCAAAGTGGCGAAGTCGGCTTCCTGAGCCGTGCCAGCGTCCAGGTAACGCTGCCGTATCGCGCTCCGAAGGGCGCGCCGCCGGTGTGGACACGCACCAGCGGCAATATTTCGCTGATGATCCAGCCAGGCTACTTCACGCAGCAACGCTCGGAGCGTGCCAGCAATGGGCGCCAGAAACTGGTGTCCGAGACAGTCTCGCTGGGGTATCCGTACGGTTCCTATCCGCGGCTGATGCTCGCCTGGATCGGCAAGGAGATCATGGCGAAGAAAAAGCGGGGCGAGTTCACCGGAACGGTGGAGGACCGGCGCATCTCGCTGGGCAACTCGCTGTCCGAGTTCATGTACAACCTCGGCATTCCGATGGCGACCGGAGGCAAGCGCGGGACCATGACGCTGGTGCGCCAGCAGATGATCCGCCTGTTTTCGGCGACGATTGCCATCGTGCAGAACAAGTCCACGCCAAGCCAGAATCCGAATCCAAACCATAACGAGCCGCTGTCGATCGACCGCGTGGGTTACCTGCTCGCCGATCAGCTGTCTACGTGGTGGGACCCAATGCAACCCGGCCAGGGCTCGATGTTCGAGAGCTTCGTGGTGCTGTCCGAGCCGTTCTTCAACGAGCTGGTGAACCGGCCCGTGCCCGTGGATATGCGGGCGTTGAAGGCGCTCAAGCAGTCGCCGTTCGCGCTGGACGTCTATTCCTGGCTGACCTACCGGTTCTTCACCATCCAGCGGCGCACGGAGATCCCCTGGGAGGCCTTGCAGATGCAGTTCGGTACGGAAACGGAAAGCGAGCGCAAGTTCCGCGCGTTGTTCCGAAAGGCCCTGAAAGATGTGCTGGTCGTGTATCCGGATGCCAAGGTCGATGCGGATTCGTCTAAGGCCCTGATCCTGCAGCCTTCGCGTACCAGCGTGCGCAAGCTAGCCTGATACGCGGCTGGGGTACAGGAGGCGTTTGCCGGCGACTCCCAAAGAAAAAGGCAAGCCAGTGACGGCTTGCCTTTTTCTTTGGCCGAGAACCACCGATGGTGGTTCTCAGCACGGATGACGCATTGGGTTAGGCAGGCTTGATCGCCGAGGCCTGCAGACCCTTCGGACCTTGCTTGACTTCGAACGTCACGCGCTGACCGTCCTTCAGTGTCTTAAAACCCGAACCCTGGATTTCGGAGAAGTGGGCGAACAGATCCGCGCCTCCATCGTCCGGGGTGATGAAGCCAAATCCCTTGGTCTCGTTGAACCATTTGACCGTACCGGTTGCCATGTGAGTTTCCTTTCGAAGCAAGTTCTTTGTACACGACGCAAACAACCGTTCAAGCACGTTGAGTTCTCGTAGATACCGAACGGAAGCCGACGAGGTTGACACGACTTGACTCGACTGTAGTGGGCATCATATCCAGTTTGCTCATTCGTGTCATGTGCGGCGTACATCGCACTTCATAACTTTAGGACGTTTTGCAGGCGCATTTCAAGGCGGCTTTCCAGCGGCTTTGTGTGGCAAGACGCATAGCAACATATTTCTTGAATTCTAGAAAACGGTTGATGCCGGGGTGGGGATTGTCTAAAGTCTCCCCTGAAACGAACCCGCGCTTTCAGCGCTGAAAGAGAGACGTCACGTGCCTGCACGAATCATTACGGTCTTCAACCAAAAGGGTGGCTGTGGCAAGACCACGGTCAGCATGCACTTGGCCGGCACGTTGGGGCTGCGTGGGGCGCGCGCCATGCTCGTCGACATGGACGAACAGGGAACGGCCACGAGATGGGCGGCCCAGGCGAGCGACGAGCGGCCCTTCCCGGCGTCGGTCATCGGTCTCGCGCCCTCTGGCGGGGCGATGCACCGCGAAGTCCGTAAATTCGTCCAGGACTACGATTACATCGTGGTGGATTGCCCTCCAGCGGTCCACTCGGCTGCGCCCTCCAGCGCCCTGCTCATTTCCGATCTGGCCATCATTCCGGTGGTCCCGTCGCCTCCCGATCTATGGGCGGCTGTCGCCGCCAAGACGCTGGCCCACCATGCCCAGGTGCAGAACGAAACGCTGAAAGTTCGCGTGATGGCCAATATGGTCCAGCGCCGTGTCTCCATCGCTCGACAGGCGATCGAGATCCTGGGCGACGATGGCGACTTCCCGTTGATGTCTTCGATGGTCGGCTCCCGGTCGGCCTTTCGAGAGTGCCAGGCCATCGGGTGCACCGTGCACGGGGTGCCTGGCGCGCGCGAGGCCGTGCAGGAAGTCGACATCATGGTCGATGAAGTCCTGTCTCTAATCGAGTAATTTTTATGGCCACGAAGCTAAATAACCTCCGGGCTGGCATGCTTGCCGGCATGGCCGCCGAAAAGACCCGGAACGCGACCCTGGACCGCTTTGCCCGCGCCGAGGCGGCGATCGCCCAGCATCCGAACGGCCTGTTGAAGGCCAAGGGCGCAGAGGCACCGGAGTCTTTCAGCGCTGAAAGCGGCGAGGCGGCCGCAGAGGGCCGGGTCCTGAAGAAGATCCCGCTGGCCCAACTGCACGACAATCCGCTCAATGCGCGGCGGATCTATGACCCGGCTACGGTGCAGGAGCGCGCCGCCTCCATCGCCACGCACGGCCAGAAAACGCCAGGTCTGGCGGCGCCAGATCCCTCGCGTCCGGGGCACTACATTCTCATCGACGGTCACTACCGAAAGCGGGCGCTGGCGTCCGCCGGCAAGACCGAGATGGAATGCTTTATCGAGAGCGACCTGAGCGATCTCGATTTTTACCGGCTGTCCTTCCTGCTGAACGAGCAGCGCTCCGACCAGTCGGCGTTGGACAATGCCATCGCCTGGCGTCAGCTGCTGGATGAGGGCAAGGTACAGAAGGAAGAGGAAATCTGCGAGCTGACCGGAATGTCGGCCGGCACGGTCAACAAGACGCTGGCCCTGCTCAAGCTGCCGGAGTCGGTGCTCAACGCCATGCGCGAGCGCCCGAGCGCCATCGGCATCGCGACGGGCTACGAGTTGACGCTGTACTACAAGCTGGCCGGCGAAGATCGTACGCGGGAGCTCGCGCTACGTGTCATGAACGATGGTCTGTCCAGCCGCGAGGTCGAGGCGATCCGCAAGCAGGCGCAGGAAGGCAAGTCGCGCAAGGTCAAGGAGATCAGCCGGCAGTACAAGATCCGGACAAGCGACGGCGAGCTGCTTGGCACCATCAAGGAATGGGATTCCGGACGGGTGGTGCTGGACGTGCAGCTTGGCGAGCGCGACGCACGCGAGGCGCTGGTCGAGGCGCTGAAGGCGCGCTTTGGACTGGACAAGACGCTGATCTGACGTACCCGACTGAGCCTCGGCGGGCCCGCAGGGAGTCAGGCAGAGCGCACGTGGCGGGACCGCGAGGGCAGATCAGGCGCGCGCAAGCGTGCCCGGGGTGAAGCGGAAATCTTTGAATCCACTGTGTTCAGGATCTTCGACGAATTCCCGCCAGGCTGCCCGGACCAATTGGTCCAGCCCGCTCAGGGAATAGCCGGAATTGGCGCACAAGGCCATCTTGGCCTGAGCGCGCCGGGTCGGGGGCATATCGACCGGGCCGACCAACGGGCCCGTGGCCGGATCGGCCGGCAACGCCCGGTCCGCCCAGTGGGCACGCAGGGCAGCCAGGACCGGCTCGCCGACGGTCAACGACATCCGTGCCGCCGACTTCGCGCGAACCGACAGCGTCCATCGGTCACCGTGCCGCGCCAGATCCTCATGGCGAGCGTGGGCGACCTCGCCCAGCCGCATGCCGCAGTCGGCAAGCAGATGAACCACGGCATTCGCGGCGCGCCAGCGCGGGCCGTGATCGACGCGGGCAAGCCACCGGCGGAAATGCGCGATGCTTCCGGCCCCGCTGGCAACCACCTCGGATCCGGTCTCTGCCGGGCGAACGTCCACGGTGATGTCCGCACACGGGTCCGCGGCGAGGATGCCGTCCTTGACCAGACTCTTGCACAACGCCCGGACCACCCGCAGCGCGGCCGCCCGCGAAGCGGCACCAAGGCCCCCTTCGAAGGGGCGCCAATGCGCCCGGTCGCGCGGGCTGGCCGGTCCGCACCAGAATGCCGCGGGCTGCGGGTCCGCCAGAAAGGCGACGTAGTCGCGCACATCGTCGCGTCCCAGCGTCCGCAGCGATCGTCCGCGCTGTGCGGCCCAAAGCAGCAAGCGCTCGCATTCGCGACGGTAGCTTATCCAGGTGTTGCTGCCGGCCGGCTTTCTGGCGAGCCACGCTCGCACCAGTTCCAGATCCCGTCCTAGGCCCAAGCCGTCCGTGCCGGCGGGACCCGCGATCATGCGCTCCAGCGGCACCGGCGCACGCAAGCCGGCAGCGAGCGCTGTTCGGCCCGGGGCGGAGGCCCCGACAGGTGAGACGGCCATCACGATGTGTGGCTCCAGCGCCTCTGCGCCTCCGGGACCGCGGAGTGCGTGGCGATGCCCAACCAGCCACTGCACGATCACGCCCGCAGACTTGGCCCCGAGCCGCGGTATCCGCCGCCACCACGCCGCGCCGCGCCGGTTGACCAGCGTCACGAGATCGCCCAGGGTCGCGATGCCGCCCCCCGTGAGGCGGCGTGACAAGCTGGGGCCGAACCACAGCGAGACGGCATGGGACAGCAGCGGCTTGCCCGGCTCCAGTCGTTCCAGCGACGACAGGGCGTCGACCCGGCGATCCATCGCGACGTTGGAGCGCCCCTTCAGCGAGTCGAACATCGCCGCGATATCCGGGCGATCGTTCTGCAGCGCGAACTGCACCAGGCGGTCGCGAAGCTTCAGGATGCGCTGCACCGCCTGATGCTCCGTGAGGTCGTCTTCCTCGTCGGGATCGAGCAGATAGCGGTTGGCGATGTCCACCGCGCGCATGCCCTGCGCATAGGCCCGCACGACGGCGAACTCGGTCCGCGTCAGCTTGCCGGCCGCGACGGCGTCATCGCGCTCGAAGGAGGCAGCCATATGCTAAGTGATTGATTGGCAACGAAAATCCCGTAAGTGAAAACTCATCCGGCACAAATTGCACATCGAAGTGTAATGTAAATTATTTTTGTGTCCAGTGGGGCGCAATCCCGAACGCCGGGACGGGATTGCTGGCGCACGGAATCCTTCAGACGATGCCGCCATTGGCCCGCAACGTCTGCCCGTTGATCCACCCGGCATCGGGCGATACGAGGAAAGCGACCGTCCCGGCGATGTCTTCCGGCACGCCCAGCCGCTCAAGCGGCGCGGCCTTGGCCAGGCGCTCCACGGTCTCCGGCGTCTTGCCATCGAGGAACAGCGCCGTCGCGGTCGGTCCCGGCGCGACGGCATTGACGGTGATGTTCCGGCCGCGCAGTTCCTTGGCCATGATGTTGGTGAGCACCTCGACGGCACCCTTGGTGGCGCCGTACACCGCGTAACCGGGCAGGGCGAGTCCGATCACGCTGGTCGAGAAGTTCACAATGCGGCCGCCCGATTCCATCCGGCGCGCTGCCTCGCGCAACGTATTGAAAGTGCCTTTCACGTTCACGGCGAAGAGGCGATCGAACGTCTCGTCGTCGGTATCGGCCAGCATCGGCAGCGACGGCGGCATGATGCCGGCATTGTTGACCAGCACGTCGACGCGGCCGAACGTCGAGATGGCCCGCTCGAACAGCGCGCTGACATCCGCCGGGCTGGCCACGTCGCCGCGCACCGCGATCGCGGCGCCGCCGGCGGCCTCGATGGCCTGCACGACCTTGCCCGCTTCGGCGGCGTTGCCCGCATAGTTGACGACGACGGCGTAGCCGTCACGGGCCAGGCGTTGTGCGATGCCGGCGCCGATGCCGCGGGAGGCGCCCGTCACGATGGCGACCTGGCGTTGGATTTGACGTTGCATGAAGGACTCCAGGGAAAGCGTGAAAGACGGGGGCGTAACGCGGGAATGCGTGCCCCTCCCAGCCATTCTGGAAGCCGCCGGGCGATGGATAAAGCCTCCCTGCCTGCCAGGACTGTTCAGTCGGGCTTAACAATGGCGGGCGGGGCGTTCCGGCGTCCGTACGTCGCTACCCCACGTGAGAGGGGAGTGCGGGGGGCGAAATGCCGCGCCGCAGCAAAACGCCTTGGTGCGCCGCCAGGCCGCGCCGCGCCTGGGGCTACGTCAAATTTCCGTACCGCGCCATTGCTTTGATGCTGCGCCTTGCTTTCCGCACGTGCAGTGCATATGCTGGTCCCCAGTGAATGTGTTTTATATCTGACTTTAGATGTATCTAAAGCGTGGTACACGCTAACGGGGCGATTCGGGCGGACTTCACGAGCAGGTCATACGCCGCAACAGACGGCAGAAGGGTGGCGCGGCGACGGGGGAAGGCTGGATCGTATGGACAGGTAAGCGCAGGATAGCGTTGCCCGTCCGTTCGCACGAGCGGGTTGTCGCAGGGCCCGCGGATGCAACAAGAAGAAGACGAAGCATCATGGCCACCATCCTGTTGATCGAGCCTCATCCCTTGCTGCGCCTGGGATTGCGCCATCTGTTGGCGCACTCGGTGATGCCGGAGGACATCATCGATATCGACCCCACCACCATTGCCCGCGCCGAAGACGCGTGGCTGCCCAATGCGGACCTGCTGATCTACGGTCTGTCGACGAACGGCGACACCAGTTGGCAACCGCTGGAGCAGTTGTGCCAATGGTTCCGGCCGCAGCGCGTACTGGTCCTGGCCGACGGCATGCACCCGGCGATGGCCGACGCCGTGGTGCCCGACATTGTCTGCGGCCTGCTGTCCAAAGCTTGCAGCGCCGACATTCTCGATGCCGCCATCCGGCTTGTGCTCGCCGGCGGCGAATGCTTCCCTGCCTGGACTCATGGCACGGCCGCCGTAGCGGCCATCGAGGCCGCGACCTGCGCGGTGGCCAATGAGGGCACCGCGGCGCAGCAAGCCATGCCGCCTGTTTCCCACACGGCGCAGTTGCCGGAAGCCGAGCCGCACCTCGCGGAAATCGAAACGCCTTCGATCGGCGCGCACATGCTCAATATCACCGAGCGCCAATACGAGGTCCTGGTCCTGCTCGCGCGCGGCTATCCGATCAAGACCATCAGCCGCGCGCTCAATATCTCCGCGGCGACCGCCAAGACGCATGCCTGCACGCTGTACCAGCGGCTGCAGGTACGCAACAAGGGCGAGGCCGTCTATGAAGCGCTGCGGCGCGGCGCCAAGCTGAACTGGCCGGGCCCGACGATGCCCGTGCCGGCGTCGCCTGCCGCCGCGACGCCGATCCGGCTCGAGCCCTCGCTGGCGTTCTGCGCGGCATGAGCGCGAATGCGGACCCGCCGGGGTCCGCATTCGCAGTCGCAGTCGCGCAATGTTGCGGACGGCCCTTGCTGGCCTGGACCGCCCGTAGGTGCCGGCCGCCGTTCTCATCCTTTCTGCCGTCCCGCCTCATCCGAATGGTCGAGGCGCGCCCGGGCCGCGGATTGCTACCCTGTTGCTAGCCTCGGCCGCTTGACGCCTTGACGCTGTCCTCCCCTATCTGCCGCCAACAGAGTCGATGACGACCCTCCTGCTCGCCAACAACACCCTGCTGCTAGGCCGCCTCTCGCGCCAGCTGAACAGGCTTCGCACTCGTCCCGTCGTACTGCAGACCCCGGACTGGCTGCTGACCGCGGCGCCGGACCAACTGCCCAAACAGCCCGTGTCTTTCGCGCTGCTCGATTGCAGCGGCGCCCAGGCTAACAGGCGCCTGCTGCTCGAGACGCTGTACGCGCGCCTTGCACCGCGCCGCTGCCTGCTGATGGATGAGTCCTGCGATGCGGAGCTGACGGGCCAGGCGGCCCGGCTCGGCGCCAGCGGCTGCCTGCCCGTTCCCGCCTCGCCCGATGTCGTCTCGGCGGCGATCGCGCTGGTCAGCGCGGGCGGGCAGTGTTTCCCGCGGCTGCGCTCGCTGCGTCTGCGCACGCCGGCCCTCTCGTCCTCCAGCAGCCTGTCGAACTAAGACAAGCGGATGATGGGCGCCCCGGGGCGCGCCATCTATCCTCCGGGTACGTCCTATGCGTTGCGGATCCCGCCTGAGAAGGTTCCGCCGACGGGCGTGGTGCAGGGGGTCCTATGGATGGCGGCTTCGATGTCCTGGTCGTGCGCGGCTTCGCCGTGCCCGAGGGGAAAGGAAAATGGACATGCTGTTTCGAAATCCGCCTGGCGACGGCCCGCAGTGAACCGCTGTTGTTCCGCGGCGAGATCCACGGGTGCTGCCACGCCTCGGAGGCGGCGGCGGTCATGGCGGCGCGCGATGCGGGTCAGTCGGAGGCACGCCGGCGGGTGGAGTCGGTGCGGGCGCAGATGGGCATTCACCGCGAATGCTGCGTGGTCGTCGATCCGGTTGATCCGGCCGATCCGGTCCAACGCGGCGTGGCGGTCCCGCTGGCCGGCAAGGTCGGCGACTGAAGGCGTGCATCGGGGCGCGTGCCGCCGAACGACAATGCCGGCGACGACTTAACGACGTCGCGCTCCACGCCGCGAACGGCCGCCCGCCTTCCGCGCGATGCCGGTGCTTGCGTTGTGGAAAAAGGAAGCCCGCCGACCGGGGGACCATGCGGGCTTCGAAAGTGGCGCGCCGATTCCGCCAGGCGCGCCACAGCCAGACAATATCGAAACGCCCCCGGTGCTTCTATCAACCAAAAGACCAATGCAGCGTCGCGGGCGGCGCACCGCGACGTGCCCGCGCCGTGAACGAGCGCGCTGGCCGCATCCCTTCGATATCCCTTCCTGTAAGTCCAGACCAACCCTTGCCGATCCTTCTATGTCGCACTGGCAATTCCTGAGCCGCTTCGGAGAAACCACGCTGCTGCTGCCCTGCGCGGTGATGCTGTACGCGTGGCTGCGCCACAGCCGCGAGACGGCTGCCGCCCGCCAGTGGCTGTGTGCGTTCGGGCTCGTCGCCGGACTTACCGTGCTGTCCAAGCTGGCCTACATGGGCTGGGGTGTGGGCCTGCCCGCGGTCGATTTCACCGGGTTTTCGGGGCACAGCGTGATGGCGGCGGCGGTGCTTCCCGTCGTGCTGCATCGCCTCGCGCCGAAGCGTCCCGCATGGACCGCGCTTGCCGCGGCGGCCGCGGGCGTGGTGCTGGCCGTGGCGGTGAGCGTCTCGCGCCTGGTGCTGGGCGTGCATTCGCCGAGCGAGGTGGCAGGCGGTCTCGCGCTGGGCCTGGGCGCCAGCGTGTGGTGCATCGCGCTGAGCCACGCACGGGCGCGGCGCGCTACGCCGCCTGTCGCCGTCGCGCTCGTGCTTGCCTTCGTGGTGGGACTGCCGGCCAGCGGCGCGAGCGCACCCACGCATCGCTGGCTCGAGCAGATTGCGGTCTACCTCTCGGCCAGGGACAAGCCCTTCGGCCGCGTGTACCGCGACGGCGCGCACGCGGCGGCGCTGTCCGCGCGCGTCATGGTCGGTGATGGCGGCGGCAAGCGTGCCACGGCCGCGCATGCGCGCCTGCCATGACGCCGTCTCCCTGCGTTCCCCGCGCACGGCGCGGCTGGCGCCGCGCGCGAACGCCGAAGCCAGCGGGCCAGTGTGGCCCAACCAACAGACCCTCCGCCTGCCGGGCGCAATGATCCTTTCCTACCAAGGATGTTGACCGGACGAGGGAAGGGCCATGGCAACGATGAGCACGATGGCGGTCGAGCGGCAGGCCGCGCTGCAGTACATGTACCGCTTTATCGACGGTGCGATCGTGGGCATCTGCGGCATTCTGCTGGGGGAATACTGGTTCCCGCAGGGGCTGGCGCAGGCGGCGCCCGTCAATGCCTTCCTGACGGCCTTCGCCACCATCGCGGCGCTGTTCGTCTTCCCCGCGTGCGGGCTGTACGGTTCCTGGCGGGGACGCAGCCGCGCCGCGCTCGCGCTGCGCACGTTCGCGGCATGGAGCCTGGTCAGCGTCGCGGGCCTCGTGGTCGCCTTCCTGATGCATCAGTCGGGCGCCATCTCGCGGCTGTGGTCGATGAGCTGGTTCGCCACGGTCGCCGTCGCGCTGGTCGGCACGCGCCTGCTGCTGTACCGCCTGCTTGGCAACGTGCGGCAGCAGGGCATCAATGCCAAGCGCGTGCTGATTCTTGGCTACGGGCCGCTTGGTCATGAGATGTTCCAGCGCGTGAAGCAGATGCGCGATGCCGGCTATCACGTGGTCGGCATCTACAGCGAGCGCGACGACGAGATGCTGCCGGCCGGCGTCTCGGTATTGCGCAGCATGGACGAGATCTCGCCGTTCGTGCGCAGCCGCGGCGTGAGCGAGATCTGGCTGACGCTGCCGATGGCGGCCTGCCGCGATCTGTCCGACGTCGTGTTCCAGTTCCGCAACGAGTTGGTGGATATCCGCTGGGTGCCCGACGTGATGTCGGTCGAACTGCTGGGCCACCGCTTCAGCGAATTCCTGGGCCTTCCGGTCATCGACCTGAACAGTCCGCCGGACTCGCGCATCACCGGCATGCTCAAGGCGAGCTTCGACCGGGCCTTCGCCGCCGCGGCGCTGCTGGGCATGTCGCCGCTGCTGCTGGTCATCGCGGTGCTGGTCAAGCTCTCCTCGCGCGGGCCGGTGCTGTTTCGCCAGGCCCGGCTCGGCATGGACGGCAAGCCGTTCGACGTGTTCAAGTTCCGCACCATGGTCGTTCACCAGGACCACGGGGTGACGCAGGCCAAGCGCAACGATCCGCGCGTGACCCGTATCGGCGCCTTCCTGCGGCGCACGAGCCTGGACGAGCTGCCGCAGTTCCTCAACGTGCTGCGCGGCGAGATGTCGGTGGTGGGCCCGCGCCCCCATGCGCTCGAACACAACGAGATGTACAAGGAGCTGATCGACCGCTACATGTTGCGTCATCGGGTCAAGCCGGGCATCACGGGATGGGCCCAGATCAACGGCCTGCGCGGCCAGACCGATACCGTGGAGAAGATGCGCGCGCGCATCGAGTACGACATCTACTACATCCGCAACTGGTCGTTCGAACTGGACCTGCGCATCATCGCCAGCACCGCGCTGCGAGGCTGGACCGGAAAGGCGGCATTCTGAGCGAGGGCCGCACCGCAACAAGGGCAATGACACCAGGGCGGGACCGGACGACGTTGCGCATCGCCGGCCATCGCACCACGACCGCCGGCCCATGCCGGCTCACCGGGCGCAACGCACGCCCGAAGGGGAGGAAAGCCAAGATGAAAGACATCATCCGCCGGATTCTGGCCGACGTCGGCAAGCTTGACGTCCCTGTGGCCTCGCTGGACGACCAGGCCGATCTGTACGAAGCCGGGCTTTCCCCGTTGACCTCGGTCCATGTGCTGCTGGCCATCGAGACCGCGCTGGACATCGAAATACCCGACCGGCTGCTCTCGCGCCGCCTGTTCTGCAGCATCGATTCGCTGGCGTTCGCGCTGGGCCGGCTGCGCCGACAACAGGAGGCAGCATGAATGCCCCCACCTTTCTGTCCCAGTTGATCCCGCCGCATGCGTCGACCGAACCGGGCCGGCACCTGCTCGACCTGGCGCGCGAGGTCGCCGCCATCGCGGCGGAGCACGCCGAGCAAGTCGACCGCGACGCGGCGTTTCCGCAGGCCGCGCTCGCCGCCCTGCGCGAGCACCGGCTGCTTGGGGCCATGGTGCCGGTCGAGTTCGGCGGCGACGGTGCCTCGCTCGATATCGTGGCGGCCATCTCGCGGCTGCTGGGCGCGGCGTGCGCCTCGACCGGCATGGTGTTCGCCATGCACCAGATCCAGGTGGCCTGCCTGATCGAGCACGGCGTGGGCAGCCCCTGGCACGAGGGCCTGCTCGAGCGCGTGGCGGCCGAGCAGTTGCTGCTTGCCTCGGCCACGTCGGAAGACGCCTTGGGCGGCGCGCTGCGCAGCAGCAGCTGCGCCGTGCGGCTGCAGGGGGACCACTACCAGCTGAGCAAGGTCGCGCCCACCATTTCCTACGGCGAGCAGGCCGACGTCATCCTGGCCACCGCGCGGCGCCATGCCGATGCCCCGCAGTCGGACCAGGTGCTGATCTGTGTGCTGCGGCAGGACCGGCTGCTGCAGGCGCTGGACCAGTGGAACCCGCTGGGCATGCGCGGCACCTGCAGCAATGGCTTCCGGATCGAGGCCCGCGGCGACCAGGAGCAGATCCTGCCGGTGCCCTTCGGCGAGATCGCCGACGCCACCATGACGCCGGTCTCGCACATCCTGTGGGCAGCGCTGTGGATCGGCATCGCCGGCGATGCGGTGCAGCGCGCCAAGGCCTATTTCCAGGGCCAGGTGCGCGCACGGCCCGACATCATGCCGGTCTCCGCCGCGCGCCTTGCCGAGGCGGTCGCGACCGTGCAGATGATGGAGGCAAGGCTGGACATGGCGCTCACGCACCGGCGCCGCCGCGCGGGCGCGCAGTCGGTGGCGGCGTTGTTCGCGCTCGCCGCCGAGATGAACGGCCTGAAGACGAGCGTGTCCACGCTGGCGCTGGAGGCCGTGCGCGCCGCGTTGCTGATCTGCGGCATGGCCGGCTACAAGTGCGATACCCCCTTCAGCCTGGGGCGCCATCTGCGCGACCTGTGGTCCGGGCCGCTGATGATCAACAACGACCGCATCCTGGGCAACACCGCCAGCCTGCTGCTGGCCGAACGATCGATTTGAGGAGATCCGCATGAAGGCCGACCGCAGCCCGCGGGCATGCACGGTACGCGCGCTGCGCGCGCATGCCCGCCGCGCCGCGCTGGAGCTGGTCCGCGTAGGAGCGCCTCCGCGCCGCTCCTGCTCAGATAGGGCACGCCGGTCCGAGCGGGCACGGTTGGCCGTGGGACCGGATCATGTTCGATGATATGCGCGCGCTGACGCAGGCCATCCATTCCGCGCATGCGCTGCATACCGACAACGCCGTCTGGCCCCAGGCCAACGCGTACGTCGATGTGTGGATCGAGCTGCTGCACGGCTGGGAGCTGGACCCCGTGGCCGCGCTGCCGTTTACCGTGGCGCAGGACTTCGAGGGCGACCAGTTCACCTTGTCCAAATATCCCGCGGAGGACCTGGAGCGTGTCTATGGCGTGGTGGTCCAGGAGCTTGCGCTGTACGACGGCCTGGAGCGCCACGTCGCCACGCAGACCGCGCGCGGCAACGTGGTGCTGCTCGAGGTCGACGGCTTCTATCTGCCGGACACCTATGCCACCTGGTATCGCCGCGAGCACGCCAAGACCACGATCGGCATCGATGTGCTGATGCCGGAGGCGCGTGGCGTGGGCTACTACCACAACGACGGCTACCATGTCGCGCGCGGCGACGACTATGCGGGGCTGTTCCGGCTGCTGCCCGAACTGGCGGCGTTGCCCGACATGCTCGCTCCTTATGCGGAAGTGGTGCGGCGGCGCTTCCCCGCGCTGAGCGGCACGATGCAGCTGCGCGCGTCGCTCGCGCTGCTGCGCAGGCATCTGGCACGGCGCCCGCGCAACAACCCGCTGTCCGCGTATCGCACGGTATTCCCGGAGCATCTCGATGCGCTGCTGGCCGGCGGGGAGGTTGCCTTTCATCCCTACGCCTTCCACATGCTGCGTCAGCTCGGCGCGAATTTCGAGATGCTGGGCCGGTACCTGCGATGGCTGGCCCAGCATGGGCAGCCGGTGCCGGCCTCCATCGCCGCCGCCTGCCAGCGCCTCGCCTCGGAGGCGATGGTGATGCAGTTCCGCCTGGTACGGGCCATCCTGAGCCGGCGCCCCGATGCCTGCCAGGACTGCTTCGACCAGATGGAAGCGAGCTACGAGGCCGTGGTGCCCGCGCTGTGCGCCTATCTGGGCGAAGGCGATTCCTGATACGGCGCACGCGCGCCGCCCTTCGACGTCATCGCTGTCCCGCCGGCCGTGCCCCTTCGCGGCCCGTCCGTGCTTTGCGTCGCGTCGTTGTCCCGATGTCGCTGTGCGGCCGGGCGTGCGCGCATGGCGCGCACCCGTTCGCATCGACGTGCGCGCATGAATCCTCACTCCAACGGATGACGTGCTCGTGCCAAGGATGAGAGGCAATGGCAGCCATCGCTGACCGTCGCTCTCCGCACGGTCTACACCTTTGCGCGAGCGCATATGCGCGGTGCCCGTTCGCGGCTTCGCCGCAGGGATGAGAGCGCAAAAAACGCACTAGTGCAGATGGCTTCGCGGCCCATCCCGATGGCCGAGCCTCACAGGAAAAAAGGCCGTGGCGAGGGGGGCGTTCGGCGTGCAGCGACACGCGCAAGCGGCGTCGCGCCGTGGCGGTTACAGCGCTGAAACAGGCGTACGTCTTCTACCACCTACCGAAGGATGAACAGGTTTCAGCCGTGCGGCTACTGTTGGACGCACCACATATGGAACTTAATAACGACACGGAAGACGCGCCGCCCACGGCCTGCAACGACATGCGGGAACACGGGACCGGCGGTGGTCCGCAAGCGATGCACGGCGGTCGTGGCAACACAGCAGCGGCAGGCGGGCACAGACGGCAAACGGGTAGCAGCACCAGCGGTATCACGGGGAAGAGGGAGAAGAAAATGATCGGCCAACGTTCGGACTTGCACGTCAATCATCTGCTCGGCGGTTTGCCGCGCAAGGAATGGGAGGCTCTGTCGGGCCATCTGGAACTGGTGCGCATGCGTGCCGGGCAACTGCTGACCGATTCGGGCCAGCGCATCCACCATGTGTATTTCCCCACCACGGCCATCGTCTCGATGCTGTCGCTGCTGGAGAACGGCGCCACCGCCGAGATCGCGGCCATCGGCAACGAAGGGCTCGTGGGCATCCCGGTGCTGACCGGCGGCGACACCATGCCGTGCCGCGTCGAAGTGCGCACGCCCGGCTTCGCCTACCGGCTCTCGGCCAATACGCTGAAGCAGGAGTTCATGCGTTCGCCGCCGATCCAGCGCGCGACGCTGCTGTACGTGCAGGCCGTGCTGACGCAGATCGCGCAGACGGCGGTCTGCAACCGCCACCACTCGCTGAACAAGCAGTTGTGCCGCTGGCTGCTGCTGGCGCTGGACCGCATGGCGTCCAATGAACTGGTCATCACGCAACAGGTGATCGCCAACATGCTGGGCGTGCGGCGCGAAGGCGTGACCGAGGCGGCCGGCAAGCTCGAGGACCTGGGCCTGATCCACCATAGCCGGGGACATATCACGGTGCTGGACCGCCACGGCCTCGAAGCGCATTCGTGCGAGTGCTACAAGCTGGTCAAGCGCGAGTTCGACCGTTTGCTGCCGGCGCTGGCCGAGGCCTGAGCGAGAGCCCTGCGTCGACAGGGAGGGTGCGAAAGGATAGGTGCGGGTGCGAACCGACGCCACTGGCGCGCGTACCCACAATCGAAGCCTTCAGTCAGCCGTTTTGCCGGCGCGCGCCGCGCGCCGATGTGTAGCAGGAGATTGCCGTGGACAGGATGTCTTTTGCCGGCGCGATGCCGGTTCCGGGGGCGGTGTCCGAGCGGCGGGCCGGTTACGGCCGCGCGCTGCTCGACCGTGTGGGCTGGCTGATGGTCGCGACCGCCGCGGGGGCGGCGATCGGCGGCGTACTCGCGCTCTCGCGCGCGCCACAGTACGAGGCGGCGGCGCTGATCCAGGTCGCCGGCAATGACGGCGCGCTGCGCGACGTCGCCACCACGGGGCAGTCCGTCCCGTTCGATGCCGGCATCCTGCGCAGCCGTGCGGTGGCCGGTCCCGTCATCGAGCGCCTGCGCCTGGGCATCAGCGCCGAGCCGCTGCGCGCGCCGCTGGTCGGCACGCTGGCCGCGCGCCTCGCGGAACCGGGACAGGCGCGCGGGGCGTGGCCCCACGACCTGGGCTATGCGTGGGGCGGCGAGCGCATCGCCGTGGACCGGCTGGCCGTACCGGAGCGGCTGCTCGAGGTACCGATGACGCTGCAGGTCATGCGCGGCGGCGCGTATCGGCTGGTGGCGGGCAGCGAGACGCTGCTCGACGGCCAGGTCGGCGAGCCCGCGGCGGGCGCCGGCGTGGAGATGCTGGTGTCGCGCATCGATGCCTTGCCGGGCACGCACTTTGTCGTCACGCGCCACGATCCGGTGGCCACCATCGACACCATCACCGGCGAGCTGAAGGTGGATGCCGTCGCGGGCGGCGCCGGCACGGTGCGGCTGGCGTGGCGCAACGGCGACCGCAAGGTCGCGGCGGATCTGGTCAACGGCATCGCGGATGCCTATATCCGCGGGCAGACTTCGCAGCGCCGCGACGATGCGGCCGGCTCGCTGGCGTTCCTGACCGCGGAGCTGCCGCGCGTCAAAGCCGAACTGGAACGCGCGGAGGCGGCGCTGACCCGCTACCGCTCGCGCTCCGGCTCGATGCATCCGACGCAGGACGCGCAATCGTATCTGCAGGGCAGCATGGACTACCAGCGCCAGATCGCCGCCCTGCGGCTGGAGCGTACCAAGCTGCTGCAGCGCTTCACCACCGACGCCAACGAGGTCAAGACGGTGGACAGCCAGATTCAGCAGCTCACGCGCGAGCGGCAGGACCTGGACGCGCGCATGCACAACCTGTCGCTGTCCGAGCGCGAGTCGGTGGCGATCACGCGCGATGTCAAGGTGGCCGAAGACATGTACATGTCGCTGCGCAACCGCATCGAACAGCTGTCGCTGGTGCATTCGGACCGCTCCACGCAGACGCGAGTGGTCGATGCGGCCGCGGCGTTTGCCAAGCCGGTCGGCGTCGGCCCGTGGCCCGCCACGGTCGGTGGTGGACTCGTGGGACTGGCGCTGGCGATCGGCTGTGTGATGCTGCGGCGCCGGCTCAAGCCGTCGGTGGCCGATGCGAGCGATGCCGAAGCGCGGTTGGGGCTGTCCATTCTCGGCGATATCGCGCACAGCGACGAACAGGCCGAACTGGAGCGCGAAGCCGAACTGAACCGGCGCTTCGGTGCAATGAGCGCGTTCGTGCCGCAGCAGGGCCGGCGCCTTGCCGCGCCGCAGCCGGGCACCGCGCTGGCCGAGGCCAACGAGAGCGAGCTGGCGCAGGGCGATGCGCGCGTTACCGCGGGTCTGCACGATCGCTATCTGCTGGCCCGGCGCTCGCCGCATGCGCTGGCGGTGGAGGGCCTGCGCAGCGTTCGCGCCGCGCTGCACTTCGACCTGCGCGCCGCGCCGGATGGCGTGGTGGCCATCACGAGCCCGGCGCCGGACTCCGGCAAGACGTTTACCGCGGTCAACCTTGCCGTGCTGTTCGCCGAAGCGGGCCAGCGCGTGCTGCTGATCGATGCGGACATGCGGCGCGGCCGCGTGGCCGGCTGCTTCGACCAGCCGGCCGAGCCGGGCCTGGCCGACGTGCTGTCCGGCCGCGTGCCGTTGCCCGCGGCGGTCCAGCACACGGTGGTCGCCGGACTCTCGATCCTGACCGCCGGCCGCACGCCGGCCAATCCGTCCGAGCTGCTGATGCTGCCGACGCTGGGCGATACGCTGCGCGCCTGCAAGCAGCGCTTCGACCTGGTGATCGTCGATACGCCGCCGGTGCTGTCCGTGGCCGACGCCATGCTGGTCGCGAGCCAGGCCGGCTCCACGCTGCTGGTGATGCGCGCCGACGTGACCGTGCCCGGGCAGGTGGACGAGACGCTCAAGCGCCTGACGCGGGCCAACGCGCGCCTGGCGGGCGGCATCATCAACGGCGTGGCGCAGCGGCGCAGCAACCGCGCGGACTTCCGCACCATCAACCCGTACCTGGGCATGCCGCTGCCGGCGGCCTCGCCCGCGGTACGCGCGCTGGAGCGCCCGATCGGCGCGGCGCACAGCAAGCTCTCGTCGTAAGCGGCGAACGACAGCGGTGCAATGTGCCGGCAGGTCCGGCGCATCGCACCGCCTCGTTCGCCGTGCCGTTTCCTCGCCCGCAATGGGCAAGCGTACCCAATTCTGCGTACGACGCAGGGCGCGCGCGGCCGCGCTTGCGGACATCCGTCCAGCACCACCGCACCACCGCATCACCGCATCACCGCATCACCGCATCACGGCACTACTACGGCACGGCACCACGGCACGGCATCAACGCAGCGGGGGAGGGCGGAGCATGAAACGCGTGGCATTCGGCGAATGCGTGGGCTGGCTGCATGATGCACCGGGCGATACCGCCGTCGTGCTGTGCGCGACCATCGGTCACGAGGCCATGTGGTCGCACCGCGCATTGCGCCATCTCGCCGACGACCTCGCCGCGGCCGGCGTGCCGGCACTGCGCTTCGACTACCCGGGTACCGGCGACGCCGCCGGGGCCGAGGCTGCGCCGGGCAGCATGGCGCAGTGGGAGCGCGCCATCGTCGATGCCGCGGCGTGGATGCGCGCGCGTACGGGTACGCGCCGCGTGGTGCTGTGCGGGCTGCGGCTGGGCGCAATGCTCGCCGTGCTCGCGGCCGAGACAATGGCCGCGCACGCCGGCGCCGGCGCGGACGGGCTCGTGCTGATCGCGCCGCCGCTGGCGGGACAGGACTATCTTGGCGACATGCGCATGCTCCACGCGAACTGGCGCGACAGCCTGCTGGCGCCGGGCGAGGCCCCGTGCGCCGACGGCGCGCTCCCGCTGCTGGGCTATCGCCTGAGCGCGGACACGGTGGCGCGCATCGACGCACTGCGCCTGGACGAGCGGCCCCGGGTGCCGGGGCGGCGCGTGCTGCTGCTCGATGCGTGGCCTGGCAGCGGCTCGCCGGTGGCGGCGCTCGCCGCGCACTATCAGCGCGGCGGCGCCTGCGTAACGCTGGCCGACTTCCCCGAATATCCGCGGATGATGCAATGCGCCGATCTGGCCGCCGTGCCGGAGCGTGCGTGGCGCGACATCCTGCACTGGCTCGGTCCCGTCACCACGGTGAGGCCGCCATGCCCGCCCGGCGCTCGTGCCGGCGCGGCGCCGCCTCTGCTCGCCGACGGCGCTTGCGAGTGGCCGCTGTGGCTGGATGGAGGCCGGCAGTTCGGCATCCTTTGCACGACGCACGCGGCCCCGAGCGGCAGCGTCGCCGGCAGGCAGCCCAAAGGCGGCACGGTGGTGATCTTTCCGAACAGCGGCGGGAGCCATCATGTCGGGGACTGCAGGATCTTCGTGACCCTCTCGCGCCAGCTCGCGCGCATGGGCGCTGCGTCGCTGCGCCTGGACGTCTCGATGCTCGGCGATACGCCATCCGCCGCGCGCGAAGTCAGCGCGAGCGCGCTGATGGGGGAGCGGTCCTGCCGCGATGTCGCCGCGGCCGTCGACTGGGTACGCGCGCGTGGCTACGACAAGGTGGTGGTGGCCGGCATCGGCACGGGCGGCTGGCTGGGACTGCAAGCCGCGCTGCGCCATCCGGGCGTCGATGGGCTGGTGCTGGCCAACCTCCCAGCGTTTCCCGGCGCGGGCGCGGCCCTGCGCTCACTGTGCGGGCTGCGGGCGGACCGCGGCGCGCGCTCGCACCGATGGCCGGGATGGTATGCGTGGAGCCGGGTGGCAGGCCTGGGTCGACGGATCGGGCGCATGCTGCGCGCGGCGAATGCCGAGGGGTATGCCGATGCCCGGGGCGATGCCGCGTATGCCGATGCCGCCGCGCCTGGCGCCAATGCCGCGCGCGATCCGCGCACGGCCATGCACGCGCTGCACGCGCGCGGTGTGCGGGTCGATCTGCTCTATGGAAAGGGGGACATCGGCCTGGCCAGGGCACGCGCGCAACTGGGCGGCGGGCTCGACGCCCTCGCGCCGCTGCATCGCGTCCATGTGCGTGTGCTGCCGTGGCACGATCACAAGCTGTGGCTGCCGGAAAGCCGCGATGCCTTTGCGGCGCAACTGGTGCTCCATGTACGCGACCTGGCGCGCGACGACCCGGCCGCGGCGGCCCTGCCGGCCAACATCGCACTGAGCGACCCCTGATGCAAGCGGCCGTGCCGGCGCGCCCGAGACAATCGGGCGCGCCGGCACGGCCTGCCGTCCTGCGGCATCGCCCGGCTGCCGGGCCTCGGCTTACTGCTTGGGCGCCGACAGTTCCTCGCGCGCGGCCGCATCGGCGGCGCGGTTCTCGGCCTTGCGTTCCTGCTTCGCGCCGCGCACTTCCTGCTTGTACTCCTGCTTGGCTTCCTTCTTCGTGGCCTTGTACTCCGCCCTTGCCTCGCGGCGGGCCTCGCGGCGCTCGACCAGCGGATCCTTGGGCGGCTGGATCTGCACCATGCCCGGCGGCACGCCAGGGGCGGTGGACTGCGCGCCGGTGGCCGGCATCGTGGTGGTGCCCGGCGCGGTCGCGGTGTTCGCCCCGGCGGGGGTTTGCGCCTGGGCGCTCAGCGAGAACATGCCGGCGGCCAACACACCGGCGATCGTGCCGGCCATCGCGGCCACACGGGCGGGTTGCTTGATTTGCTTCAGCGGCTGATCAACGGGCAATTTCTTGGACATGTAGGACCTCTCTATCGCGTTATCGAACGGCACGCGCGCCTGGGCGCCGGTGCCACTGACGGAGGCGGCGACGATGCACCGCGCACTGTCATTCTGACGTGCCGACCGCTGCCTCGTGCCCGTGTTCGAACAACTCCTTACAACTGGCGCGCATTCCGACAGGCCCGTTCCTACGTGTCTCGGCCCCTCGTCGGACAGACACCGACACCCGCGGTCGCGTGGACGCAACACATCCCGCGACGCCAATGAAAAAAGGGCACCGAAGTGCCCCTTTGCCCGCGTTTGGCCTCGCGGCCGTGCCCGTCAGGCCTGCTTTTCCTTGGCCAGCGCGCCGCCGTACTGGTTCAGGTAGCGATACTTGCCGAAGTGAACGTGCGAGCGGTACCAGCGGCCCTCGACGCGCAAGCCGTTGAACAGCACGCCCTTGACCTCGCCGCCCGCATGACGAATGGCCTTGTCGGTGGCCACCAGTTCGCTTGCGGTGGTCATTTCCGCGCGCGCCACCAGGAACACCGCGCCGGCCTTGCTGGCGAGGATGCCCGCGTCCGAGGCGGACAGCACCGGCGGCGAATCGACCAGCACGATGTCGTAGCGCGTCTTCAGCGTATCGAGCAGGGCTTCCATGCCGGCGCTTTGCAGCATGTCCGACGGATGCGGGGGCTGCGAGCCGGTGGCGATGAAGTCCAGTCCGGGCGCGACCTGGCGCTGCAGCACCTTCTCCAGCGGCGCGCCCAGCAGCAGCTCGGTCAGGCCCGGCGAGCGTGCCACGCCGAAGCGGTGGTTCAGCCCGCCGCGGCGCATGTCCGCATCCACCAGCACCACGCGCTTGCCGCCGGCGGCGAGCACCGCGGCAAAGTTCGCGCAGATGAAGGACTTGCCCACGCCCGGCGCGGCGCCTGTGATCACCACGATGCGGTTGCGGCTGCTGAGCAGGGCGAACTGCAGCGCGGTGCGGAAGCTGCGCAGGCTCTCCATTGCCGGATCCTCCGGCTGATGCAGCGCCAGCAGGCCGGCCTTGTCCTTGGTCGCCCCCACCTGGCGCGCCTGGATATTGCTGAACGGAATGGTCGAGTAGACGGTCAGCCCGGTCTGACGTTCGATCTCGTCCGCGTCGGCCACGCCACCGTCGAGCGAGCGGCGCAGCACCACCACCATCAGCGCCGCGACGATGCCCAGCGCGAGCGCCACGGCGGCGATCAGCGCGCGGTTCGGACGCACCGGCTTGAGCGGCACGTCGGCCGGATCGACCAGGCGCGCCGTGCCGACCTTGCTCGCCTTCATCAGGCGCAGCTGCTGCACGTCGTTGAGCAGAGTCTGGTACAGCTCGGTGCTGACCTTCACGTCGCGCATCAGGCGCAGCACGTTCTGCTCCACGTCCGGCAGGCGCTGGATCCGGCCCGTGACGCCATTGAGCTGCGACGTCAGGCTGGCGATCTGGCCATCGATCGCGGTGATGCTCGGGTGGTCGCCGGCGAAGCGGGTGGCCAGTTCCTCGCGCTTTTGCCGCAGTTCCTGCAGGCGCGTCTGGATGCCGACCGATTGCGTGAGGATCAGCTTCGACTCCTCGCTCAGGTCGACGGTGCCGCGCTGGTTGCGCATCGCGTTATAGCGCTGCTCGGCGGTTTCGACCTGCTGCTTGAGCTGCGGGAGCTGGCTGTTGAGGAAGGCCAGCGACTTCTCGGCCTCGGCGGCCTTGCGGCGCACGTTCTGGTCCACGTACTCGAAGCCGATCTCGTTGAGGATGGCCGCGGTGCGCGTGGGCGACTCGCCTTCCAGCGTGACGCCAATGACCCCGCTCTGCTTGCCGCGCTCCATGATGTGCAGCTGCTGCTGGAGCGCCGCGATGGCCGTGGCGCGTGGCAGATGCCGCACGACGAACTGCGCGCCTGGGCGAGCATCGAGCTTGTCCACGAGCATGGTCACCGGACCCTGCGCCGTCTGCACCGTCATCGGCGCGCCGACCTTGCCGGTGGCCTGGGCGCGGTCGCTCGGGAACTCCACGCGGAACGCATTGCCGCCCAGCGCCGTCAGCATGATCTTGCGCTCTTCCATGGCCTCGGGCACGGTCAGCTCAGAGACGGAGATCGATTCCCCGCCCCAGGCAAAGCCGCCCCAGCCCAGCAGGCCCGGACGCGACAGCTCGGGATTGAGGCCGGCGATCGCGCGGCCGATCAGCGGAAAGTAGCGCGGCGCCGCCTCGATATCCAGGTTCAGCGTATCGACCGCCTTGCCCACCACCATGCGCGACTGCAGCAGCTCGATTTCCGCCGATGCTGCCGGCTTGACGTCGAACACCGGCGAAACCGATGCCGCGAGCTTGCTGGCGGGCGAGGTGGCGCTTTCCTCCACCTGAACGACGATGTCGGCGCGGTACACCGGTCGCGCCATGAACGCGTAGACGATGCCCAGCAGCGTGATCAGTCCCGCCACGAGGACGAACGTCCAGCGATACTTGGCAAGGACATCGATCCACGATGTCAGGTCGACGACGCCTTCGCGATCGTCCGTGTTGTCGGCATGGCGATGCCGGGCCTGGTTGATATTCATGATGCCTCCCCGTGACAGTTGGCCGGTACGTTGGCTCGTGTAGCCTGTATCCGCACCGACCATGATTCGATACCTTGTTTGATGAGACCCAGCACGATGCTGAACATGTTCTGCGAGCATCCGAAGGGGTCCGGCACATCGGCGTGCACGAACTCGCACAGCCGGTAGACCTTGCCGCGCGCCTGCGGAAAGCGCTCCTCGAGTTCATCGCGCTGCTCGCCGTCCATCACCAGCACCAGATCGGCCCAGTCGATGAGCGCGGCGTTGACGGTGCGGGCCCGATGGGCGCGAATGGCGCTGCCTTCCGCACCCAGCAGCGATACCGCACGCGGGTCCGCGGCGGCGCCCTCCAGCGGCGCCAGCCCCGCGGACGCGATCTGGCAGTTCGGCAGCGCCTCGCGCAGCAGCGTCTCCGCCATCGGACTGCGGCAGATATTGCCCAGACAGACCACGAGAATCGACTGGATCATGGCGAGCTCCGCTTCAGCGAACCACACCCGCGGTGCCGATGACCGGCTGCGTGGCCGGAATCAGCAGGTTGATGACGCGGCTCCAGCGCACCAGTTCGCGCGCGTCGACATAGACGACGTCCTTCGGTTCGAGCTCGAAGCCTTCTGCGATCGCGAGCGCCACCGGCGAGGTGCCATCCAGGTGGAACACGTGCGGCTCGCCACCGGTCTCGGACTTGCGGATCACGAAGATCTGCTCGGCGCTCGCCGAGTTCGGATTGACGCCGCCCGCGTCGCCCAGCGCCTCGTTCAGCGTCATGCGGCCATTGCGCATCAGCAGCGCGCTGGGACGCAGCACTTCGCCGGTGACGAAGACCTTGCTGTCCTCGCGCTGCTCCACGCGCACGATGTCGCCGTTGCGCAGCAGGATGCGCGACGGGTCGATGCCCTTGGACAGCAGCGCGGGCATGTTGACGTACCAGCTCTGCTTGCCGCGCGTGATGCGCACCCGGCTGGCATCGCCGGTCTGCGTGAGCACGCCGCCGGCGCGGTTCAGCGCCTCGACCAGCGTCATCGGGGCATCGTCGATCGGCAGCATGCCGGGGGTCTTGACCTCGCCGTCGACATAGACGCGCTGGCTGCGGAAGGCCAGCACGCGGACGGTCATCTGCGGATCGCGCACCACGCGCGACAGGGCCTTGGCCATCTGTTCGCGCACCTCGTTGGCGGTGCGGCCCGAGACCTTCATCACGCCGGCGTAGGGAAACTGGATGTCGCCCTGCGCGCTGACCACGTAGCCCGGCACGTTGGCGCTGCCGCCGACGGCGGGCAGTTCGTAGCCCTGGCCGATGCTGTAGGTCTGCGTGGGAAACACCAGTTCGGGGTGGTCCCACACCACCACCGAGATGATGTCGCCGGGGCCGATGCGATACGGCTCCGGCGTGGCGAACAGTTCGTCGATGTTCTCGTTGCCACGCTTGACACTCGCGCGCAGTTCCTTGACCAGGTCCATCGTGATCGGAGTGATCTTGGGCACCGCGTCCGGGCCGATAGCGCTGACCGGTGCCTTGGCGTCGAAGTACATGCCCGGCGAGCTCGAGCATGCGCCCAGCATGACGGTGGCACCCAGTGCGGCGATGGCCAGCAGCCAGCGGCTGCCGCGCTTGCTGGTGGCGATGGATTGTTGACCTTCGTTGGTTGTGTTCACGACAAGCTCCCCCTGCTTATTGCAAATAGACACAGCGACAGGCCATGTCCCCCGATGCTCGAATGCTGAGCGCGCGGGGGCGGGGTATCGGTGCGCTGTCCCACATTGATCACGCGGTGATGTTGCGCGTTGACACAGCACGGTCGCCCGCGGCCGAAACGCGCCACGCGGCGGGCAGAGAAGGGTGAGCTGGCGGCGCGAAGCGCGGCACAAGGCGGGGCAAGGCGGCGCGCAAAAGCAAAGCGGGCCGGGACATTGGTCCCGGCCCGCCGTGCCAGTCGTCGGAGCTTGCGCTGCGGCGTCAGCGCATGGCCACCGCCGCCTGGATCGGCGTGGCGTTGGTGCGCTCCGCCACGGCTGCGGGTCGCGGCATGCGCGTCACCGTGGCGCGCGTGGCCGTGCCGTCGCCGCTGACCCATTCGAGCTTGGCGCCGCGCTGCAGCGCGGTGTACACGGCCTCGCCCTTGTTACGCACCTTCAGCCGCTGGTACAGCGTGCAGGCATGGCTCTTGACCGTGGCCACCGAGATATTGAGCATGCGGCTGACCGTCTTGATCGGATGACCGCGTGCGAGCAGCACCAGCACCTCGTACTGGCGCGGCGTGATCTGCAGCATCTCGGCCTCGTCGTAGTGAGTGGTCTCGGCGGCCGGCTCCGGCGCGGCGGCGGCCGCGCGCATCGCCACGGACGGCACCGCGCGCGCCTGTCCGGTCGGGCCGCGCGCGGTGGCCAGCGTGGCGGGATGATTGGCCGCGTGGATCGCCGGCGTGGGGAGTGCGGGCGCCGAGGCGCGCGAGCTGGGCGGCGCGCCCGCGCCGACCGGACCCCCATGGCCGCCGGCTGGCAGCGGGATGCCCAGCGATGGCGCCGGCGACAGCGCCTGGGCGCCGTGGCCGCGGACAAAATAGCCGCCGACCATGGCGAGCCGGATGGCCGCCTCGAGCACGGCGAGCGAGGCGGTCTTTGGCAGACAGCCGCACACGCCCTGCGTCATGACGGTGGTGGGTACCTGCAGCGGGATGGTGTCCGACAGCAGCAGCACCCGTTGGGCGCTCAGGACCCGCCGTACGTCGCCAAGCAGCTGCCAACCCGCTTCGACGTCCGGCGGCATGCCGAAGATCATGAGGTCGGTATCTCCGTAGGCGCCGTCCAGCAGCGAGATGTCGGCCGGGTCGACCGTGATGACCTGGTCGATGCCCTCGATGCGTTCCAGCATCCGATACAAGCCAAGCCTTAGCAAAGGATGGCTCTCGATCAGCAGTGCGTTCATGTTGTTGTTCCCCCCGTATGTTCGCAGCGGAGAACAGGTTGAACACACTAAGGACGCCTGATGCCACCGGTACGAATGGCGTACCGACCGAGCCGTTCAGGCAAGTCCTGGATCCCGCAAATCTAGCGCGTCCTTCGCTCCCAAAGACGCGCTGCATGCCAGGAGCCGACCCTGATTCCCCACCCCAAAACGATTTATCTTTAATGCGTTTAGGCCATCTTATGGGCTGAATCTTTTGAAATCAAGTCAGCTTTGCTGCGCTTGCAAAAAGGACTAGATACCGCTTTTCATAATCCGGAAATGAAGCGCCGGTAACCGATAGCAGCCTAACCAAAAGGGTGAAAATTAATCCACACCCCCGAGTTTCAACATTGAAACAGCGCTCCGGCCTTAATGTTTCAGCGTTGAAACTGACAGCAGGCTAAAGACCCGTCGTATGGTGTGCCACCGCACGTAACGACCCGGCCCCGGGTTCAACGCTGTAACAGCGCCACGTGCGCCGCCGCGGTGCGCTTTCCCCAACGGCGGATGAGTTCGCCGGTTCCGATCGCGCCAAAAGGATGAGGCGCCCTCCGTCATCAGGATGAGAGGGGCAAAGGCGGAGAATCCCCGCTGCGCGAGGGGTCGCTTCCACCCTGGCCGACCCGGTGCACCAACGGTGCGCCAACGAACAGAGACGGGTCCGGGCGCGCTCCTAAGCTTCGACCATTCCCGAACCGGCGCCCCCGCATTGGCGCCGCGTGGAAACCATAACGACACAGCGAGCCCCGCCGGCACGGCATGCCGGCCGTTGCTGCGCCAGACGAGAAGGTCAGAGCCATGAAGCTGCTTCATCTCATCGCCACCATCAATCCCGCGGGCGGCGGGCCGATCGAGGGGCTGCGCCAGTTGAGCATTCCGCTGACCCAGCGCGGCGTGCGGGTGGATGTCTGCTGCGGCGACGCCCCCGATGCCCCTTACGTGCGCGAGAGCGAACTCAATGTCATCGCGCTGGGCCCTTCGGTGCTGACATACACCTTCAATACGCGGCTGCTCGGCTGGCTCAAGGCGCATTGCGAGGAGTACGACGCCATCATCATCGAGGGGCTGTGGCAGTTCCACAGCATTGCCGCATGGCTGACGCTGCGCGGCAAGCGCGTGCCCTACTTTGTCTTCACCCACGGCATGCTCGATCCCTGGTTCAAGCAGCGCTACCCGCTCAAGCACCTGAAGAAGTCGCTGTACTGGCTGCTCGGCGAATGCTGGGTGCTGCGCCGCGCGCGCGCCGTGCTGTTTACCTGCGACGAGGAGCGCCTGCGGGCCCGCGGCTCGTTTCCGCTCTACCGCTGCACCGAACGCATCGCCTCGTATGGCACGGCGCTGCCGCCGCAGGACAAGGCCCAGCTGCGTGCGCGCTTCCTCGCCGCCTATCCGCAACTGGAAGGCAAGCGCATCGTGCTGTTCTTCGGCCGCATCCACGAAAAGAAGGGGTGCGACCTGCTGATCCAGGCCTTTGCGCGCATCGCCGGGGAAGACCCGTCGCTGCATCTGGTCATGGTGGGGCCCGGCGCGCAGCCGCTGCGCGAGTCGCTGGAGGCGCTGGCGGTGCGCGCCGGGGTCGCGGACCGGGTGCTGTGGACCGGCATGCTGTCGGGCGAACTGAAGTGGGGCGCCTTCCACGCCGCCGAGGTGTTCAGCCTGCCCTCGCACCAGGAGAACTTCGGCGTGGCGGTGGCCGAGGCGATGGGTTGCGGCGTGCCGGTGCTCATTTCGGACAAGGTCAATATCTGGCGCGAGATCCAGAGCGACGGCGCCGGCATCGTCAGCGACGACACCGTCGAAGGCGCGCAGGCCGCACTGCGCCGCTGGCTGGCCATGGACGAACCGGCGCGCGATCGCATGCGTGCGGCGGCGCGGGCCAGCTTCTCAAGGCGGTTCCAAAGCAACCAGGTCGGAGAACGGTTGCTGAACATCATCCAGGGCCACGCCGACGGCGTGCCCCAGGCTTGCTAACGGGGAGGAAGCAATGCGCAAGCTCATCATCAACGCCGACGATTTCGGCTGGGACGACGATACCTATCACGCCACAGTGGCGTGCTTCGAAGCGGGGCTGCTGACCAGCGCCACCATCATGACCGGGCGCCCGGCATCGGCGCAGGCCTTCGAGTATGCCCGCCGTAATCGCAAGCGCTGCTCGTTCGGCCTGCACTTCAACATGGTCGACGGCCATCCGCCACTGGCGGGGTCGGCGCCGTCGCTGTGCACGCGCGGCCGGGTATTTCGGGAGAGCAATCGCCAACGGGTGCGTGCGCTCGCGTGGATGCTGTCGGAAGAAGACATCGCGCGCGAGTTCCGCCATCAACTGGAGGAGCTGCGCGACAACGGCGTGCACGTGACCCATGTGGACAGCCACGGCCACCTGCACAAGTTCCCGGTGGTGATCAGCGCGCTGCGGCGGGAGATGGCGCGCGCGGGGCTGGACTGGGTACGGCGTCCGCAGAATTTCTACTTCGCGGCCAATCCGCGCCAGGCGGTGATGAACAACTACTGCCATCTGTACTTCGCGGGCCTGCGGCATACGCACTACTACGGCGCCATCAACCATGACGATGACGGCTGGGCCGCCCGCCTGCCCGACCTGCTGCGCGATGGGGTCACCGAGATCTCGGTGCACCCGGGGTATGCCGAGTCCTGGCGCAAGTGCGAGGCCGAGCCGCTGATCGATGCCGGCGATCTGCGCGCCGCGCTGGCGCGCAACGGCGTGCAGCTCACGCGCTATGGCCAGTCGTAGCCCAGCCATGGGCCCGTACCGATGTCCCCATCGCTAACCGCAGAGACGACGCCATGGTCTCGATCCTGATTCTTACCCTCAACGAAGAGAAGAACATCGCCCGCTGCCTGGAATCCGTGTCCTGGGCCGACGATATCGTGGTGCTGGATTCGCACAGCACCGACCGTACCGTCGAGATCGCCAAGCAATACGGCGCGCGCGTGTTCTATCGCAAGTTCGACAACTGGTCGGCCCATCAGAACTGGGCCAACGAGAACATCGAGTTCAAGCACAAGTGGGTCTACTACTCCGACGCCGACGAAGTGGTGAGCCCGGAACTGGCGGGCGAGCTGCGGGCGATCGCAGGCCGACCCGAGGGCGGCCACGTGGCCTATCGCGTCCGCTACAAGAACTTCTTCCTCGGCAAGTGGATCCGCTTCGCTGGCGGCTATCCGATCTGGGTGCTGCGCTTCTTCCAGCCGGACCGCGTGCGCTGGGAGCGGCTCGTCAATCCCGCGCCAGTGGTGGACGGCACCGTCGGCTTCCTGGACAACCACTTTCTGCACTTCAGCTTCAACAAGGGCTTCGATGCCTGGTTCGACAAGCACAACAAATACTCGATGGGCGAAGCCATGGAGACGATCCGCAGCCTGAAGGAAGACGACTTCCGCTTCTCCTCGCTGCTGGTGCGCGATCCACCCGCGCGCCGGCGTGCGCTCAAGGAGCTGTCGTTCCGGCTGCCGCTGCGGCCCGTGGCCCGCTTCATTCACCTGTACCTGCTCCGGCTCGGCTTTATCGACGGCAAGGCCGGATTCCACTACTGCGTGCTGATCGCGATCTACGAGTACATGGTCGTGCTCAAGGTCGAGGAACAGCAGCGCAGGGCCATGCAATTGCCGTTATGACGGCCAGCCAGGAGGCGGATCCGATGAAAGTCGCTTTTCTCACCACCTATGACACATCGGATCCGCATGCCTGGTCCGGTTCCGCCCGTTACATACTGCGCGCGCTGCGCGCCAGCAACCTCGAGACCGAGGTGATCGACAAGCTGAGCGCGGGACGCGCGCTCACTTTTTACCAGCGCGTGAAGACGGTCGCCTACCGGCGGCTGCTCGCGCGCACTTACCAGCGCGAGCGCGCGCCCTCGGTGGCGCGGCGCTATGCCCATCACGCCGAGCGCTGCCTGCGCTGCGCCGACTGCGACGTGGTGTTCAGTCCCGGCACGCTGCCGATCGCGTGCCTGGAGTCGGACAAGCCCATCGCCTTCTGGACCGACGCCTGCTTCGCCGGCATGCTCGGCTTCTATCCCAACTTCAGCAACTTCTGCGCCGAGACGGTACGCACCGGCAACCGGCTGGAGCAGCAGGCGCTCACGCGCGCCAGCGTCGCGATCTACAGCTCGGAATGGGCCGCCGCCACGGCACTGCGGCACTACGATGTGGACCCTGCCAAGGTCAAGGTCGTGCCGTTCGGCGCCAATGTCGACTGTGCGCGCGGCAGCGCCGACATCGAGCATATCGCGCGGGCCCGCCGCGGCGATGTCTGCCGGCTGCTGCTGGTCGGCGTGGACTGGGAGCGCAAGGGTGGCGACACGGCGCTGGCCGTGGCGTCGCTGCTGAACCGGCAGGGCATTGCGACCGAGCTGCATGTGGTCGGCTGCCAGCCGCCCTTCGAGCCGCCGCCCTTCGTCAAGCTGCATGGCTTCATCTCCAAGGCCAGCGAGGCGGGGCGCCACCAGTTCGACGCGCTGATGAGCGGCGCGCATTTCCTGATCGTGCCGTCGCGGGCGGAGTGCTTCGGCGTGGTGTTCGCCGAGGCGAGCTCGTTTGGCCTGCCCTCGCTCGCCACGCGCACCGGCGGCGTGTGCACCGTGGTACGGGACGGCCGCAACGGCATGACCTTCGATCTCGACGCCGATCCGCAGGCGTACTGCGACTACATCGGGGCGCTGATGTCCGAGCCCGCGGCCTATATGCGACTGTGCCAGACCTCCTATGGCGAGTATGCGCAGCGTCTGAACTGGGGCGCGGCAGGGCGCCGCGTACGCGCGTTGCTGCAGGCCTCCTGCCATTGAAGCGGCGGCGGCATCGAGCCACGGCGCCATGGCGGATCGGTGGCCGGCGCGACTATGAGGGCTATCCCACAGTGCAGCGGTGCGGCAGTGCGTAAAGTGACAGCGGAGCGCACGACGGTGCGCCGCACTCGTGCCCCTCATCGCCAGCTGGCCGGGGCACGCCGGGAAACCCTTCGATCCGACCGATAACAATGGCAAACAACACGGTGCTCGTGACGGGCGCGCGAGGTTTCCTCGGCCGCTTCGTAGCGCAACATTACCTGCAGCAAGGGTGGCGCGTGACCGGTATCGGCCGCGGCAGCTGCGGCAGCGGCGAACCGCTGCCCGCGGGCATGCAATGGCACAGCGGCGAAGTCAATCTGCAGACGCTGGTGGCGCTGGATGTGCGGCCCGACCTGATCGTGCACTGCGCCGGCAGCGGCTCGGTGGCGAACTCGCTGGGCGATCCGCTGCGCGACTACGGCAGCACGGTATGTTCGACCGCGGCCGTGCTGGAATTCGCGCGCCAGCATTGCCCGTCCTGCGTGGTGGTCTATCCCTCGAGCGCGGCGGTGTACGGCGACAGCACCTGCGATCCCGTCGACGAGAGCATGCCGTACCTGGCGAGCGCACCGGCTTCGCCCTATGGCACGCACAAGCTGATGGCCGAGCAGCTGTGCATCTCCTATGCGCGGCATTTCAGGCTGAAGGTGGCCATCGTGCGGCTCTTCTCGCTCTACGGCGAGGGGCTGCGCAAGCAGCTGCTATGGGACGCTTGCTGCAAGATCGAGCGCGGCGATCACGTCTATGCCGGGACCGGCAACGAACGCCGGGACTGGATGCATGCCGAGGACGCGGCGCGCTTGCTGGCCACCGTGGCGGCGCACGCCACGCCCGCGTGCCCGATCTTCAACGGCGCCAGCGGCAGGCCGACGACCGTCAGGCAGGCGCTGCTGCTGCTGTACGGCGCGCTTGGCGTGCAGGCCACGCCTTCCTTTTCGCACCAGGCCCGGGTCGGCGATCCGCCGTGCCTGCAGGCCCATATGGGCCGCACGTACGCGCTGGGCTGGGCGCCGGCGGTCGACATGGAGCTGGGCATCGGGCGCTATGCCCGTTGGTTCGCGCAGTCCCGGGAGCTTGCCGCATGATCCGCGTCGGCTTTGTGTTCGCGTTCCAGGACCGGGGCTGGCTCGGCGGCATCAGCTACTACCGCAATCTGCTGTGGGCCATCGCGCTTCTGGAAGCGCGCAGGATCGAGCCCATCATCTTTACCGGAGAGCGTACGCCGGCGGACCTGCTGGAGGGTCTGCCGCCCTTTCGCGTGGTACGCACCGCGCTGCTCGATGACCGCCATCCGTCGCGCCTGGCGCGGCAGGCCTGGTTCCGCGCCACCGGCCGCGACGCCTGGTTCGAGTGGCGCCTGGCGCGCGAGGGCGTCGCGGTGCTGTCGCACCACCGGCCGCTGGGCAGGCGTTCTCGCGTGCCCACGCTGGGCTGGATCCCGGACTTCCAGCATCTGCACCTGCCCGAGCTGTTCACCGCCGACGACATCGCGCAGCGCGAGCGGCTGTTCGAAGGTATTTGCCGCGGCTCGGCGCGCATCCTCGTCAGCAGCCACCATGCGCGTGGCGACCTGCAACGCCGGCATCCGGCCGATGCGGCGCGGGCGCGCGTGCTGCAGTTCGTCGCCAGCCTGGACACCGATGCGGGCGCGCAGGCGACGGCGGTGCCCGAACTGGAACGGCGGTACGGCTTCTCGGGGCCGTACTTCCACCTGCCCAACCAGCTGTGGGTGCACAAGAACCACCGCGTCGCCATCGAAGCCCTGAGGGTGCTGAAGGAACGCGGGCAGCGGGCCACCGTCCTGGCCACCGGCAATACGCTGGACCCGCGCAATCCCGAATACTGCCGCCAGCTCCAGCACAGCATCGCGCAGGCCGGCCTCGAGGACAGCTTCCGCATCCTCGGCGTGGTTCCCTACGCCGACCTGCTGGGCCTGATGCGCGGCGCGGTGGCGCTGATCAACCCCTCGCGCTTCGAGGGCTGGAGCACGACGGTGGAGGAAGCGAAGTCGCTGGACAAGCGCATCCTGCTGTCCGACATTCCCGTGCATCGCGAACAGGCTCCGGCCCGCGGCAGCTACTTCGCGCCGGACGATGCCGAAGCCCTGGCCGACGGGATCGCGGCGGTGCTGGCGGAAAGGCACGCAGAGGACGTGCCGGGCGCAAACGCGGAACACGGCCGCGCGGACCTGGACGAACGCCGCCGCCGCTTTGCCACGACGTATCAGGACATCGTGCTGGAACTGGCCGGCTGACGCGCGCGCCAGCGTGGAGCCGGGACACGCGTGTCGGAAAGACGGCCCCGCAGCCCTCGTTACCCGTGGTTGGTCGTCACTGGCCCATGTCGCCCGGCGTGGTGCCGCTCAGCGTTGTGCCGCGGGATGCTTGCGCCGGTTGATGGGCTTGGCGGGCGTTCCCGCATAGACCGTCCACGACGTGGGCAGCGAGCGGGTCACGACCGAGCGCGGCGCCACGACGGCGCCTTCGGCAATCGTCACGCCCGGCGCCACAAAGACCTCCGCGCAGACCCATGCCCGCGCCTGGACCACGATCGGCGATGCCACCAGCTGGAAGTTGTAGCTGTTGTAGTCGTGCGAGCCCGTGCACAGGTGCGAACCCTGGGAGATCACCGCGTACTCGCCGATCTCGATCCGCTCGATGTTGTACAGCGTCACGCCGTCGGCCACGCCAACGTTGTTGTCGATGTGCAGGTTCCACGGCGCCCAGATCTTCACGCTCGGATACACATGGACATGGCGGCCGAGCCTGGCGCCGAACAGGCGCAGCAGCGCGGAGCGCCACGCGTGCGCGAAGCGCGGGCTGGGGCGGAACAGGAACAGCCAGACCCAGTTCCACAACTGCCGCTGCACCCGATTGCCGAGCGAGAAGGAAGGGCCCATGGAAGGGTCGTCTTGTGCGATTAGCATGGAAGTGTCGGAGTCAGTAGGTGGATCATTGCCGCCCAACGGCCGATGCGGCGCGCCGGACGCGCGAAACGCGCGCCATTGTCGCGAAGCATGCGCGGCCTCCGGCATGGTGTTCGGTGCGCAAACTCACAGATACCGGGGCCGCGCGGGTTCACTCCCCGGGCACGCCGATCGCCGGCACGGGCCGCGGCGCGGGCGTGCCGCACAGGGCAAGCAGTTGCTGCTCCAGGCGGGCGAGCACCGCCTCCCGATCCAGATGGCGCTCGGCCCACGCACGCCCGGCCGCGCCGAGTTCGGCACGCCGGTCGGGGTCGCGCGCCAGCGCGCCGATGGCGTCCGCGAGTGCGCCGCCGTCGCCGGGCGGCACGATCACGCCGCACGAGGCCAGCAGGCGGCCGAGTTCCGTGGCGGCATGCGCGGTGGCCACCACCGCGCGGCCGCTGGCCAGCATCCCGGTCAGCTTCGATGGCAGCACCAGGTCCGCCGCGTCGGCGCGCTGCGGCAGCAGGTGAATGTCCGCGGCGCACAGCAGCGCCGGGAAGCGCTGGGCCGACTGCAGGGGCAGGAAGTGGACCTGTGCCAGTCCGGCGCAAGCGGCCTCCAGTTCCGCGCGGCCGGCGCCGTCGCCGCAGAACACGAAGTGGATGTCCGGGCGATGCGCGAGCCGGCGCGCCGCGTCGGCCAGCACGTCCAGTCCCTGCTTGTTGCCCATGTTGCCCGAGTACAGCGCCAGCACGGCGTCGGCCGGAATGCCGAGCCGGCGCCGGTGCAGGCTGCCGCGGCTCGGGCGCAGGCCCTGGACATCGACCCAGTTGGGCAGCAGCAGCGTGCGGGCGGCATCGGCGCCCTTCTCCCGCGCCAGCCGCAGCATCGCCTCGGAGATCGTCGAGACGCAGTCGAAGCGCGTCATCGCCGCGCGCTCCAGGGCCGTGGCCAGCCGGCGCAGCAGCGGCTGCCTGAGCAGGCCGAGCGCGAAGGCGGCGTCCACCTCGTAGTCCTGCACGTGCAGCCACGTCTTGCAGCCGCTCAGGCGGCCGAACAGCAGCGCGGCCGGACTGCAGAACAGCGGGGGTTCCACCACGAACAGCACGTCGGGGCGCCAGCGCCACTGGGCAAACAACAGCGGCAGGCTGCTCGCCGCGAAACTGGCCAGATGCACCAGCCGCTTCAGGCCGGACGGCCGCCGCGGCACCCACAGCGGGGCGCGCGCGACATGCACGCCGCCGCGGCTTTCGCGGCGGTACTGCCACGCGCGAAAGCCCGCGCCGATCCGCCAGGCCGGGTAGTAGGGCGGCGCGGTGATGACGCGCACATCGTGGCCGCGGGCCGCCAGCCATTCGGCCTGCTCGCCGGTGTACTTGCCGATGCCGGTCAGCTCGGGGGAATAGTTGAGGCAGTACAGAAGAATCTTCATGGCGCCGGAACGACTCCTTGGGCTACGTGGGCGGCGCGCCAGGCGGCGCCGGGAGGGGCGGATCAGGTGCCGGTCGCCAGCAGCGCCGGTTCCGCCGGGGCGACCGGCAGGCGGCGGCTGCGCAGCGCGTCCTCGTAGGCGAGGCGCAGGCCCGCGGCGAGCGCCACGGTCGGACGCCAGCCGGTGGCCGCGATCGCCCCGCTGTCCAGGCGCTTGCGTGGCGTGCCGTCGGGCTTGCTGCTGTCGAATGCGATCCTGCCGCGATAACCGACCGTTTCCGCGACCAGCTCGGCCAGCGTGCGGATGCTGACCTCGTCTTCGCTGCCCACGTTGAAGAAGCCGGCCGCGCCGGCATGGTGCAGGTAGGTGTCCCGGTCCAGGTCCATGACGTGGACGCAGGCCTGGCCCAGATCGTCGGCGTAAAGGAATTCGCGCAGCGGCGTGCCCGTGCCCCACACCATCACTTCCTCGGCACCATCGAGACGGGCCGCGTGAAAGCGCCGGATCAGGCCGGGAATCACGTGGCTGTTGTCGGGGTGGTAGTTATCGCCCGGGCCGTAGAGGTTGGTCGGCATCAGGCAGCGGTAGTCCGTGCCGTATTGCCGGTTGTAGCTCTCGCACAGCTTGATGCCGGCGATCTTGGCGATCGCATAGGGCGCATTGGTGGGCTCCAGCGGGCCGGTCAGCAGCGCGTCTTCCCGGATGGGCTGCGCGGCAAGGGCCGGATAGATGCAGCTGGAGCCCAGGAACAGCAGCCGCTGGACGCCGCTGCGCCAGGACGCATGCACCACGTTGGCCGCGATCATCAGGTTCTGGTGGATGAACTCGGCGGGATAGGTGTTGTTCGCGTGGATGCCGCCCACCTTGGCCGCGGCCAGGTAGACCTGGTCGATCCCCTCGCGCTCGAAGAAGGCCTGGACCTGCGCCTGGTCGCACAGGTCGAGCTCGGCGTGGCTGCGCGTGACGACCTGCGCGTCCGGGTTTGCCTGCAGGGCTCGCACGATGGCGCCGCCGACCATGCCGCGATGGCCGGCAACGAAAATGCGGGAGGAGGATCGATTCATGGCTTCTCTTGTCAGTGCTGTTGGCCGTGTCTGGACAGAGCTGCGGGAGACGGACGACCGCTCCCGCATGCACGCACGGCGGCATGGCGATGCCGCCGGCCGCAGGACGTGTACGGCAATCTAGCGCGCCATGTCGCGGGGGACTGTGGGTTGCCGCACAATCGGCGGCAGAGCGGACCGGGGAAGGGCACCGCGGCCCGCCGCGCACGAGGCGGTGTGGGGCAACGTACAGATGCGGCCCGGGCTCGGGTTCATCTTGCCGTCATGCAATCCAGGCCGGGAACCGCCCATGCGTCGGTTCCTGTTCCGCGGACGTGCGCGATGCATGCCAAACGCGCCGCCGCGCCCTATTTCACTCCGGGCGGTCACATGCTGCAATCCACCTATTCCCCCCCTGTCGCGACGCAGTCGACCCGGCCGGTGCTGTATCTCGCGCTGGGCGCGGTCGCGGCGATCAAGCTCAATGTGATCGGCGACGTGTTCGTCGGCGAGTTCATCGCCGCCTGCTACGCGCTGGCGCTGCTCTCGACGCTGCGGATTCCGCGCGCCTATGTCACGTTGCTTGCCCTGACGCTGATGTGGGCCGCGGCCCAGGCCATGTCGGACGTGGTGAACGGCACGCCGCTGATGACATCGCTCAAGGGCGTGCTGGCGCCGGGCGTCTTCTTCCTGACGATCTATGCGATCGGCAACCACTTCGGGGAGGGCTCGTCACGGCGGATCTGGTTCTTCCTGATTGGCCTGGCGCTGAGCGAGATGGTCAGCATGGCGCGGGCGCCCACCGAGGACATGCTGTTCAATCCCTGGAAATGGGGCTATGCCAGCCCCGTGCTGATCCTGCTGCTGGCCTATCTGTCGATGGCGCGCGCCGGCATGTTGCGGATCATGGTGTGCCTGGGCGCCTATGCCGTGGTCTCGGCCATCTTCGACTTCCGCAGTGCCGCCGGGCTGCCGCTGATCGCGCTGCTGGTGTACTTCGGCCGCCGCTCCGCGCTGGCCCGCTACGTAACCGGCGTGGTGAAGACGCCCGGCGGCATCGCCGCGATCTTCGTCGCGCTGGCCGTGGCCATGGCGGCGCTCAATTCCGTGCTGTCGGTGATCTTCGCGCATGCCGGCGATTTCGGTTTCCTCACGCCGGAAGCCGTGCACAAGTACACGGTGCAGGCCACCAGCGAGTTGGGCATCCTGCTGGGCGGGCGCTCCGAGATCCTGGTATCGGTGCGCGCGTTCCTCGATTCGCCGTGGCTCGGCCATGGATCGTGGGCGGTGGACCGCAACGGCTACCAGGATGCCTACAGTGTGCTCGTCTACCAGATGGGCGCCTCGCTGAACGACAAGCTCGAGGTGTTCGACAACGACCTGATCCCGGCCCACTCCTTCCTGATGGGGGGCCTGGTGTGGAGCGGCATCCTGGGCGGTGTGTTCTGGATCTGCCTGATGGGACGGGCGCTGGCCGTGTTCGTGCGCAACATGCGCGTGCTGCCCATCTACTTCTTCGTGATGATGGCTCAGCTCGTGTGGGACATCTTCTTCTCGCCGTTCTCGGCGGAGCATCGCTGGGGATCGGCCGTCTTCGTCGGCCTGTTGTTTGCCTGGCACCACGGAATCGCCCTGCGCGAAGGAAAACAGCGATGAAAATCAGCGTGGTCACGGTGTCGTTCAATCAGGCGCCGTATCTGGAGGCGGCCATCCGCTCGGTGATCGAGCAGCAGGGCTGCGAGATCGAGTACATCGTGGTCGACCCGGGCTCCAAGGACGGCAGCCGCGACATCATCGCGCGCTACGCGCCCCATATCGCCGTGCAGCTGCTCGAGCCGGACCGCGGGCCGGGCGATGGACTGAACAAGGGCTTCGCGCATGCGACCGGCGATATCTACTGCTACCTGAACTCGGACGACGTGTTCCTGCCTGGCGCATTCGCAAAGGCGGTCGAGTACTTTGAGCGGCACCGCGACTGGGACGTGATCTGCGGCAACGGCTATGTGATCGACGGCGCCGGCAAGCGGTTGCGGCGCGTCTATTCGGACCGCTTCGGCCTGCGCCCGGCCGCCTATGGCTCGGCCATCGCCATCCAGCCTTCGACGTTTTTCCGCGCACGCGCCTTTCATGCGGCGGGCGGGTTCAACGTGGAGAACCGCTCGAACTGGGACGGCGAGCTGGCCATCGACATGGCGCTGGCCGGCGCGGTGTTCCGCAACGTGCCCGACTTCATGAGCTGCTACCGCGTCTACGCGGAATCCATTACCGGGTCGGCGCGGCTGGCCGACGCGCACGAGCAGTTCGAGCGCCGGATGTTCCGCAAGATCGTCGGTCGCGACTGGCATCGGCTCGATGTCGTGCCGCTGGCCTGTTATCGCGTGGCGAAGCACCTGGCCAATCCGCGCGCCACGCTGGAACGGGTCTTCAAGGGCCCGGTGTTCGGGAGATCGCAATGATCAAGCAGCTAGTGTCCGTGCTTTCACTGGCCATGCCCTGGCCGCTGCGCCGCCGCGTGCTCGGCGCGGTATGCGGCTACCGCATCCATCCCACCGCGCGCATCGGCATGTCGGTGGTGCTGTGCGACGAACTGGAGATGGGCCCGCATGCGGTGATCTCGCACCTCACGGTGATCAAGGGCCTGCGGCGCGTGGCGCTCGGCGAGCATGCCATTCTTGGAAGCTTGAACTGGGTCTCGGGTTTTCCCGTCGGCCTGACCGACTCGCCGCATTTCCGCGATGCCGTGGGGCGTGATCCGGCGCTGATCATCGGCCGGCACGCCGCGGTGACGTCGCGGCATCTGATCGACTGCACCGATACCGTCACGCTCGGCCCCTACACCACCTTCGCCGGCTACCGCAGCCAGATCCTGACGCACAGCGTATCGATCCGCGAATCGAAGCAGCGTTGCGCGCCGGTGACCATCGGTGCCTATTGCTTCGTCGGGACCAGGTCGGTACTGCTGCCCGGCTCGTCGCTGCCGGACTACTCCGTGCTCGCCGCCGGCGCGGTGCTGAACCGCAGCATGGAGGCGCCGCATATGCTGTATGGCGGCTGCCCGGCCAAGGCCGTGCAGGAGTTGCCGGAAGATCTGGCGTACTTCCAGCGCGAGGCCGGGTATATCAATTGAGCGGGATGCGAGGCGGCAGGCAGTCACATGCTGCCCACCGCCGGTCCGGTCGTAGGGGGGTGTTGCGCTATTCGCGGAAGACTTCGGCCAGGCTGTCCACGTAGAAAACCCGATCCAACCACACATCGAGCTGCTCCGGCGCAGCCACGTCGATACGGCCAGCGATTTCCGGTGGAACGCTGCCGAAGCGCCGAACCAATAGCTTGCGCAGCGCCAAAGCTTGGCCTTGCTGTAGCCCCTCCTTTCGGCCCTCTTGCCGACCTTCTTGCCGCTCCTGTTCAAAAAGGTGTCCCCATGTCATTTCGAATTCCTTCAGATTGTTGAAAGCCGCTTCCGCCAAAACGGGCGGTACCGATGAACTCTTGCTGTGGCGCAAAGCCAGCCCGCGCATCCATCGCACAACAACTTGCGTGAGTGGGACATTGGTCCCGACCATCAGCCGCAGTTGAGCGATCAGCGCCGAACACGTCTCCTTGCTGGCAGGTTGTTCCAGCCCAATGGCGCAGGCCACGAGGTTGTTCATCTTGACCAGATCGGCTTGCCGGTATTGGTTGCGATCGATCAGCAGATAGGACAGCCTGGGCTGGTATTTTGAAACCGTATCCGGCATCTGCGCAATCAGCGCGGCGATGTCGGTGGCTGCCGTCCATGTCCGCTGTCCGGTATAGAGAATCCCCGTATCAGTTCGCGTACAAATTCGGGCGTGGAGAAGAGCAGCTTGTATGAAGCGTCGCTTTCGTTCGTCATGAGCGGGATAGAAGAGGAGGAAGAGCCGCAAGCTTGCTCGCGGCTCTTCCTGCTGCATTCCATCAAGGTTGCCGCTCTATCGTTTTCGGGCGCGATGAACCCTTGGAATGCGCGGCGCGCCGCGCCTCAAGGGCGCGCCAATGCGCCCGATATCCCGTGCTTGGCGAACGCCTGGATCTGCGGCAGCAGCACCATCAGCACGATGGCTTCGGTCACCAGCACGCCCAGCGACACCGCCGAGGGGCCGAGCCATGGCCCGGCGGCGAGCGCGACCAGCAGGCCGCCGCCATTGGCGCCCAGGAACACCAGCGACAGCCGCGCGTGGTTGTTGGTCGAGGTGACCATGACGGACGCCGTGGTCCACAGCGAATTGACCACCGCCGCCAGCAGCAGCCAGCTGTAGTCGGGGTGCTGCGGCACCAGCTTGCCGTGCGTCCAGTAGTTGCAGATCCAGTCGCCGGCCACGTACAGCACGATGGCGCAGGCCGTGGCCAGGCCCACGGATGCGGCCAGGGCATGGCGGTACAGCGCGCGCAGCGCCGTGGCGTTGCGCTGGCCGTAGAGCCGCCCGATCTCGGGCGACAGCGCCTGGCTGATCAGCTGGCCGAGCTGGTAAGGGATGCGCGAGAGCGTGCGGATCGCGCTGAAATAGGCAACCACCGCGGGACCGAAGAGGAAGCCGGCGCACAGCACCAGCCCCTGCATATTGAGGGCGTTGCCGATCGGAAACGCGTTGAAGGCGAGCGCGGGCAGGAACATGTCCTTGATTTCGTCGCGCGAGAAGTGGGACAGGCCGAAGCGGCCCCACGGGGCGAAGCGCAGCATGCGCGCGTACAGCACCGCCAGCAGGATCACGCGGCCGGCGGCCTGCAAGGCCAGCAGCATCAGGAAGCCGCCCTTGAACACCAGCACGGCGGCGGCCAGTGCGCCAAACTCCAGCAGGCGGAAGACGTTGAGCCACAGCATCGCCTCGGCATAGCGCCCGCTGCTGTAGAAGACGCCGTGCACGAGCAGCACCAGCATGTAGCCGAAGACCTGCACGGCGATCATCAGCATCGCCAGCACGGCCTCCATGCGGCCAAGCCCGGTCCATTGCTGGATCTGGGCGCCCAGGGCCGCGCCGACGCCGCCGGACAGGCACAGCAGCGCCACGCCGATCGCCAGCAGCAGGCCAAGGGCCGACTGGTAGGCGGTCAGCGCGGCGCGCTGCTTGCCCGCGGCCACGTTCATCACCACGCGGTTGACCGCGACGCCGGTAAAGCCGAAGTCCGCCAGGCCCAGATAGACCGGCACGGCGATCAGCATCAACCAGATGCCATAGCGGTCCGCTCCCCACGTGGCCAGGAACAGCGGCACGTTCAGAAGCTGGGTCACGACCGTGACGGCCTGCCCGAAGGCGTTGGCGCCGATGCCGCGCAGGATTCGATTCACGGCCTTGCTCCGTTGCCGGCGCCGGCCAGGCGGCGCGCGGTCCGGTTTGTTGTTGGAAGATCATGCGCGCGGCGCACGGGGCGCCGCGCGGTCTCACTCATGATGGTCGTAGGCGCGGAATCCGGCCAGCTTGCACAGGGCGTCGCGGCGTGCGGCGGAATAGTCGGCGCTGATCATCTCGCTCACCAGCTCGCCGAACGAGATGCGCGGCGTCCAGCCCAGGCGGTCGCGCGCGCGGGTGGCATCGCCCAGCAGCGTGTCGACCTCGGTGGGACGGAAGTAGCGCGGGTCCACCCGCACGATCACGTCGCCGACCTTGCGCCCCGGGGCGACGGTCTGGCGGCTGTTGTCGATGCTGTCGATCACGCCCACCTCGTCGACCCCGCTGCCCTCGAAGCGCACCGTGATGCCCAGTTCGGCCGCCGCGCGCTGCACGAACTCGCGCACGCTGTGCTGCTCGCCGGTGGCGATCACGAAGTCCTCGGCCGCGTTCTGCTGCAGCATCAGCCACTGCATTTCCACGTAGTCGCGCGCATGTCCCCAGTCGCGCAGCGACGACAGGTTGCCCAGATGCAGCGTGTCCTGCAGGCCCAGCGCGATACGGGCAATGGCCCGCGTAATCTTGCGGGTCACGAACGTCTCGCCGCGGATCGGGCTTTCGTGGTTGAACAGGATGCCGTTGCAGGCATACATGCCGTAGGCCTCGCGGTAGTTCACCGTGATCCAGTACGCGTAGAGCTTGGCCGCCGCGTACGGGCTGCGCGGGTAGAAGGGCGTCGTTTCCTTCTGCGGAATCTCCTGCACCAGGCCGTACAGCTCCGAGGTGGATGCCTGGTAGAAGCGCGTGGTCTTCTCCAGGCCCAGGATGCGCACGGCCTCGAGCAGGCGCAGCGTACCGAGCGCGTCGGTGTTCGCGGTGTACTCCGGCTCCTCGAACGAGACCGCCACGTGGCTCTGCGCCGCGAGGTTGTAGATCTCGTCGGGCTGCGACTGCTGTACCACGCGCACCAGGCTGGACGTGTCCGTCATGTCGCCGTGGTGCAGGAACAGGCGGCGGTCCTGGCGCTGCGGATCCTCGTACAGGTGGTCGATGCGGTCCGTGTTGAACAGCGAGCTGCGGCGCTTGATGCCATGCACCTCATAGCCCTTGCCCAGCAGCAGCTCGCAAAGATAGGCGCCGTCCTGACCGGTGATGCCGGTGATCAGCGCGCGCTTGGTGCGCTGGCCGCCGCGTCCCTGCTGGCTGTCGCCGGTGCCGGTGTCGAGTTGAAGGTCCACGGCCGGAAGCTGGCCCAGTGGCTCAAGATCATGTGCGCCCATAGATATCTGCCATCCTTATGATGTCGTCTTCGCCAAGATAGGAACCGGACTGGATCTCGATCAGTTCGAGCGGGATCCGGCCGGGGTTTTCGAGACTGTGTGTCTCGCCGATTGGGATATAGGTGGACTGGTCCTCGGTCAGCAGGTACTCGACCTCGCCCCGCCGCACGCGCGCGGTGCCGGAGACCACGACCCAGTGTTCGGCGCGGTGGTGGTGCATCTGCAGCGACAGCTTGGCGCCGGGTTTGACGCTGATGCGCTTGACCTGGTAGCGCTGGCCGTTGTCCACCGAGTCGTACGAGCCCCAGGGGCGGTACACCTGACGGTGCTGGGTGGCCTCGGAGCGTCCCTGGGCGCGCAGTCCTTCCACCAGATGCTTCACGTCCTGGGCGTGGTCCTTGTGGACCACCATCACGACGTCGGGGGTCTCGACCACGATCACGTTGTCCAGCCCCGCGATGGCCACGAGCCGGTGCGACGCGTGAACCATGCAGTCCTTCGCGCCGTGGGTGACCACGTTGCCGATCGCGACGTTGTTGTCGGCGTTCTTGTCGGCCGCTTTCCAGACGGCGTCCCACGAGCCGACGTCGCTCCAGTCGGAGGCGAGCGGGGCCATCTGCGCGCCGCGCACGTGCTCCATCACCGCGTAGTCGATCGAATCCGACGGGCACGCCTCGAAGGCTGCGCCGTCGAGCCGGCAGAAGTCCAGGTCCATCTGGCCGCGCTCCACCGCCTGCTTGCAGGCATCGAGGATCGCGGGCGCGAACTCCTGCAGCGCCGCCAGGTAGGCCGAGGCGCGGAACAGGAACATCCCGCTGTTCCAGAAGCAGTTGCCTTCGCCCAGATAGTCGGTGGCCTGCTCCAGCGACGGCTTCTCGACGAAGCGCGACACCGACAGCAGCTCGGTGACATTGGTGGGCACCGCCTTGATATAGCCGTAGCCGGTCGCCGGGAAGGTGGGCACCACGCCGAGCGTGACGATGGCGCCCGCCGCGGCCGCGGCGCTGGCTGCGGTCACCGCGCGGGCAAAGCCCTCGTGGTCGCGGATCAGGTGATCGGACGGCAGCACCAGCAGAATCGGATCGGCGCCGTTCGCCCGGGCGCGCAGCGCGGCCACCGCGGCCGCCGGCGCGGTATTGCGCGCATGCGGCTCGAGCATGATGGCCGCGGGCTCGCAGCCGATTTCGCGCGCCTGTTCGGCCACCACGAAGCGGTGCGCTTCGTTGCTGACCAGAATCGGCGCGGCGATGTGGGGAACCTCCCGCACGCGCAGCAACGTATCCTGCAGCAGCGAACGCTCGCCGAGCAACCGCAGGAACTGCTTGGGATGCCCGTCGCGCGACAGCGGCCACAGGCGCGAACCTGTGCCGCCGCATAGCACGACCGGTACGATCTCATTGTCCTTAGCCATGACGCTCTCCATATGCCGCGGCGGATGCGGTCTGTTCCGCTCCGGCGGTTGTCGAGGGTCAATGTACTGGCGCTGTCAGCGGGTCACTGTTGGATAGGGCACACAGGCGTGCACGCCGGGCAAGGGGCGGTTGTGCCGGCGCCACAGCAAGGCGCGCGGCGCGTCATGGAAAAAAAATGCCGGCCCACCGGCCGGCATTCCCTTCCATCACGTCGCGACGATCAGGCGTCGTCGGTGCGCCGTATTCAGCGTACCCAGTACCCCGGCCGCTTCACCAGGTGACCGTGCCGGTCGCGTACCCAGCGCTCGGGCACCCAGCGATGTCCCGGGCGCGACATGCGATGGTCATGGGCGTGGCCGTGGACCGGGCGCACGTAGGGACGCGCATGGGGCGGTACCGGATGGTGACGCTCGTGGCGTTGGTAGCGATCCCGGTGGTCATGGTCAGAATGCGCCTGGGCGGGCGTGACGATGCCGAACATGGCGCCGGCGGCAAGGGTTCCGAGTGCGATCAGCAGTTGGCGGGTCATGGTGTGCTCCTGCAAGGATGGGTTTGTTCGGGCGCGGTTGCGGTGGCCGGCGAGGGCCGCTCAATAGCGGTGGTGATGGTGGTGGCGATGGCCTCCGCCGTGGTGCGGCACCACGATGCAGGCCGAGAGCAGCACCGCCGCGGTGGACAGGACTACGGCAAGGGACAGGGTGCGTTTCATGGGTGTGCTCCTGAGAAGGGCGCGTTGAACATGGCTCGAATGTAGTGGCACGTATCGGGTGCGGGCGGTTGCACTTGTAAGGCTGTTTCACAAGCCGCGGCCGCGAGCCGTGCCGCCGCGAATGCCGCGTGGAATGCGCCCGATCCTTGCCGGTGCGGGGTTGCGCGGCTTTTGGCGGCGCCAGGGGACAGGGTGGCGGCACCGTGGCATGCGGGCACGGCGTAATGTGGCGTTACAGCCGTAATACGAGCCGCACGGATCGGAGACCGGCGCCGACGCCGATGACGGCGAGAACGCGCCTCGGCGCCCCGCAGAAACGGGTACGGTCGACGCGTCGGCCCGGGCCTCCCCGCAGAAACGGGTACGCACGGTGGTGCAGCGGGGTCTCCTGCGCCGGGTGCCATGCCCTGGCGCGGTGCGCATGCCGGTCCCCGACGGTGCACCGGCCGGCCGTCAGGGCGGCCTTGGCGGCATGCGCGGATGGCATGGTGCTTGCGCGATGCGCAGGCCCCTCTCGCGGAGCCCGCCCATGTCGCCCCCGTCCCTGCTTGCCGTGCCGCATTCGCCCGCCCACGCCGTGCCCGCCAGCGCCGTGCCCGCCAGCGCCGTGGACGGCGCGCCATGGCACGAGCGGCTGAGCCTGCTGCTGGAATCGACCGGGGAAGGGATCTACTGCGTCGACACGGCGGGCCGCTGCATGTACGCGAACCGCGCCGCCGCCGCCATGCTGGGCTACACGCCGGCGCAGATGGCCGGCCGCAACATGCATGCGCTGGTCCACCATACCCGCGCCGACGGCAGCCGCTATGCCGAATGCGATTGCCATATCTTCAACGCTTTTCGCGCCGGCCACGGTTGCCGCATCGACAGCGAGGTGATGTGGCGCGCCGACGGCAGCAGCTTCCATGCGGAATATTCCTCGCACCCCGTGATCGACGAAGGCACGGTGCTGGGCGCGGTGGTGACCTTCGTCGACATCTCCGAACGGCAGCGGGCGCAGGAACTGCTGCGCCAGGCCAACGATCTGCTGGAGCGGCGCGTGGAGCAGCGCACGCGCGCGCTGTCGGACGCGCTGGCGCAGCTGCGCGAGCTGTCGGCCTACCTGGACAGCGTGCGCGAGGACGAACGCACGCGCATCGCGCGCGAGATCCACGATGAACTCGGCAGCCTGCTGGTGGCGCTGAAGATGGATGTGAACTGGCTCGCGCACCGGCTGGCGCCCCACCCGGAATGGCTGGCGAAATGCCGGCGCATGGGAACGCTGATCGACAACGCGGTCGACAACGTCGGCCGCATCATGACCGACCTGCGCCCGTCGATCCTCGACCACCAGGGCTTGTGGGCCGCGCTGGAGTGGCAGGCGCAGGAGTTCGCCGACAGCGCGGAGCTGCGCTGCGTGCGGCGTTTCGATATCGACGAGGGCACCGCCGCGCCTGAAGGCGCCCGTGCCATCGCGGTGTTCCGCATCTTCCAGGAAATGCTGTCCAACGTGGCGCGGCACGCGCAGGCCCGCAGCGTGCGCATCGGCGTGCGCGCCGGCGCCGACGGCCTGCGCATCGAGGTGCGGGACGACGGCCGCGGGGCGCCCGCCGCCGCCTTCGAGCGCGCCGCCGCCTACGGCGTGCTGGGCATGCGCGAGCGCGCGTCGCACTTCGGCGGCACGGTGCAGATCGACAGCCGCCCCGGCGCGGGCACCACGGTGCGGCTGACGATGCCCGCGGACACGCGGGCGCCCGCATCCGGTCACGAGCCGCATTGCCGCGAGGAGAACGCAGCATGATCCGGGTACTGATCTGCGACGACCACCGTATCGTGCGCGAGGGCCTGCGCCAGATCCTGGCCGATGCGGACGATATCGGCGTGGTGGCGGAAGCGGCCGATGGCCCGGAGGCGGTGCGCCTGCTGCGCGAGGCGAATCCGTGCCCGGCCGACGTGCTGCTGCTCGATATCGCCATGCCCGGCCGCGACGGGCTGGACGTGCTGCGCCAGCTCAAGAGCGAGATGCCCCGGCTGCCGGTGCTGATGCTGTCCACCTATCCGGACAAGCAGTACGCGGTGCGCTCGATCCGTCTGGGCGCCGCCGGCTATCTGAACAAGAGTGCGGATACGGAGGAACTGGTGGCCGCCATCCGCAAGGCGGCGGCCGGCAAGGTCTATGTGACGCCCGCCATCGCGGAGGCGCTGGCCGCCGCCATCAGCGAGATGGCGGGGCGGCAGGCCCACGAGACGCTGTCCAACCGCGAATACCAGGTGTTCCGCCTGATCGCGGCCGGCAATACCGTGGGGCAGATCGCGCAGGCGCTGGCGCTCAGCCCCAATACCGTCAGCACCTACCGCGCGCGGATCCTCGAGAAGACCGGCGTGCGCAACGACGTCGAACTCGCGCTGTACGCGGTACGCCAGAACCTGCTCGAGGCATAGGCCCGTGGTGGCCGCCCTGTAGTGCTGGCACTACAGGGCATCACGTGCGCCACGACAGCGCTTTCCCTGCTGGCGCGATACCGGGCCGAGGCCATCGTCCCTAGCATGGGAGCCACAAGAGATTCGCCTGCGCAAAGGCGCAACACATTGACCAACCAGCCGGGGAGCTGCCATGACCGCTGTCAAGCCAGAGGGACGCGCCGCCGCGTCCGCGCACGACCTGCCTGACCCCTACGACGCCGAGCGGCCGCTGCTGGCCGGCTGCGCCTGCGGGCAGCATGCCAGCACGGCCGATCACGATGCCGCGATGGCGCGCGCGGTACGGCCGGGCACGGAGGCCACGAACGCGGAAGCGCTCTCCAACCGCCTTCTCGAGGCTGCGCTGGTCAAGGCCATCTTCCCGCAGGAGGCCGTGCGCCGGCGGTTCCTGCGCGCCGTGGGCCGGGGCACGGCCATGGCGGCCATCTCCAGCGTGCTGCCGCTGCATGCGCTGCAGGCAATGGCCCAGGAAAAGCGCGCGCCGGAAAAGCGCGACCTGAAGATCGGCTTCATTCCCATCACCTGCGCGACGCCGCTGATCATGGCGCATCCGCTGGGCTTCTATCGCGAGCAGGGCCTGAACGTGGAGGTCGTCAAGACCGCGGGCTGGGCGCTGATCCGCGACAAGATGCTCAACCGCGAATACGACGCCACGCACTTCCTGTCGCCGATGCCGCTGGCGATGACGCTGGGCGCGGGATCCAACCCGGTGCCGATGAACGTGGCCACCATCCAGAACACCAATGGGCAGGCCATCACGCTGTCGGTGCGGCACAAGGACAAGCGCGATCCGAAGCAGTGGAAGGGTTTTCGCTTCGCGGTGCCGTTCGACTACTCGATGCACAACTTTCTGCTGCGCTACTACGTGGCAGAAGCGGGGCTGGACCCGGACCGGGACATCCAGATCCGCGTGGTGCCGCCGCCGGAGATGGTGGCGAACCTGCGTGCCGGCAATATCGACGGCTTCCTCGGTCCGGACCCGTTCAACCAGCGTGCCGTGTATGACGAGGTGGGCTTCCTGCACGTGCTCACGCGCGATCTGTGGAACGGCCATCCCTGCTGCGCCTTTGGCACGTCCGCCGACTTCATCCGCGCCCATCCCAACACCTTCGCGGCGCTGTACCGCTCGGTGCTGACCGCCTCCGCGATGGCGTGCGACCCGAAGAACCGCCCGCTGATCGCCAAGGTGATCTCGCCGCAGGCCTATCTGAACCAGCCGGAGACCGTGGTCGCGCAGGTACTCACCGGGCGCTTCGCCGACGGCCTGGGCAATGTGCGCGAGGTGCCGGACCGCGCGGACTTCGATCCGATTCCCTGGCAGTCGATGGCGGTGTGGATGCTCACGCAGATGAAGCGCTGGGGCTATGTGAAGGGCGAGGTCGACTACCGCCAGATCGCCGAGAAGGTGTTCCTGCTCACCGACGCCCGGCAGGCCATGAAGTCGCTGGGACAGACCGTGCCGGATGGCGCGTATCCGCGCTTCCGGATCATGGGCAAGGAGTTCGACCCGGCGCGCCCCGACGCGTATCTGGCCAGCTTTCCGATCCGCCGCACGTGAAAGCCGTCCCGGAGCCCGCGATGTCCCTGCCCGAATCCGTCCGCCGCCCGCCTGCCCAGGCGCGCGCCAGCCGCCTGTCCGCTTCGTCGCGGCTTGCCATCCAGGGCGCGCTGCTGTCGCTGCTGATCCTGCTGTCCGTGCTCGGCGTGTGGCACGTCGCCACCATGCCGGCCGCCACGGTCGCCCAGCAGTACACGGCGGAGCAGATCGAGTACATGAAGCTGCTCGGCAAGGACCCCGGGGCGGCGGCCGGTGCCGAGCAGCCGTCCAGCGGCTTTCCCACGCCGGCAGCGCTGGGGCGCACCATCGCCGCCAACCTGTCGCAGCCGTTCTATGACAACGGCCCCAATGACAAGGGCATCGGCATCCAGCTCGGCTGGTCGCTCGCGCGCGTTGGCCTCGGTTTTGCGCTGGCCGCGCTGGTGGCGGTGCCGCTGGGCTTTCTGGTGGGCATGTCGCCGCTCGCCTTCCGCGCGCTGAACCCCTTCATCCAGGTGCTCAAGCCCATCTCGCCGCTGGCCTGGATGCCGATCGCGCTCTACACGATCAAGGACTCGTCGATCAGCGGCATCTTCGTGATCTTTATCTGCTCCGTCTGGCCCATGCTGACCAATACGGCGTTCGGCGTGGCGACGGTGCGGCGCGAATGGCTGGCGGTGGCGCGCACGCTGGAGGTGTCCGCCTGGCGCCGCGCGCGCGAGGTCATCCTGCCGGCCGCGGCCCCCACCATCCTGACCGGCATGCGCATCTCGATGGGCATCGCGTGGCTGGTGATCGTGGCCGCCGAGATGCTGGTGGGCGGCACCGGCATCGGCTATTTCGTGTGGAACGAGTGGAACAACCTGTCGCTCGCCAACGTGATCTTCGCCATCCTGATGATCGGGGTGGTCGGCATGGCGCTGGACATGATGTTCGCGCGCCTGCAGAAGCTGGTCAGCTACGTGGAGTAGGGCGCATGGAACAACCTTTCCTGAAGGTCGAGGCGCTGGCCAAGCGCTATCCCGGTGCCGACACGACGGTCTTCGAGCGCGTCAATTTCGGCATCGCGCAAGGCGAGTTCGTCTGCATCGTCGGCCATTCCGGTTGCGGCAAGACCACCATCCTCAACGTGCTGGCCGGGCTGGAAGCGGCCAGCGAGGGCCACGTGATCATGGGCGGGCGCGAGATCGCCGGGCCGAGCCTGGAGCGCGGCGTGGTGTTCCAGGGACACGCGCTGATGCCGTGGCTCACCGTTCGCCGCAATATCGCCTTCGCCGTGCGGTCGCGCTGGCCCCAGTGGCATGCGGCGCAGGTCGACGCGCATGTCGAGCGCTACGTGGAGATGGTCGGCCTCGCGCATGCCATCGACAAGAAGCCGTCCGCGCTGTCGGGCGGCATGAAGCAGCGGGTGGGCATCGCGCGGGCCTTCGCCATCGAACCGAAGATGCTGCTGCTGGACGAGCCGTTCGGCGCGCTCGACGCGCTCACGCGGGGCACCATCCAGGACGAGCTGCTGCGCATCTGCGCGGCCACGCGACAGACGGTCTTCATGATCACGCACGACGTGGACGAGGCGATCCTGCTTGCGGACACCATCCTGCTGATGGGCAACGGACCCCGCGCCGGCATCGCCGAGGTGGTGCGCAACGTCCTGCCCCGCAGCCGGCAGCGCGCCACGCTGCACCACGACCCCCGCTATTACGCGATCCGCAACCACCTGGTGGACTTCCTGGTCACGCGCGCGAACGGCTACGCCGGCGGGCGCGCGCCCGCGGAACCCCCGGTGGTGTCTCCCGGCAGCGAGCCGCAGCCCGCGCCGGCGGCGTCCGGCCCGCCGCTGGCCCGCATCGCCTGATTTCCGATTCCGCCTACGACACCGAGAGGACAAACCATGAACCGCAGCGACGTTACCGACCTGATCATCGAAGCCAAGGTCAGCAAGGGCATCAGTTGGGCCCAGGTCGCCGACAAGGTCGGCAAGAGCAAGGAATGGACGACGGCCGCGTGCCTGGGCCAGATGGTCTTCGACGACGCCGGCGCCCGGGCCGTGATGGAGATCTTCGGCCTGCCGCCGGAAGCCGAGCCCTGGCTCAAGACCGTACCGTACAAGGGTTCGCTGCCGACCACGGTGCCGACCGACCCGCTGATCTACCGCTTCTACGAACTGGTCAGCGTCTATGGCACGACGTTCAAGGCGCTGATCCACGAGGAATTCGGCGACGGCATCATGAGCGCCATCGATTTCCGCATGGACCTGCAGCGCGAGGCCGATCCCAATGGGGACCGGGTGCGCATCGAGATGTCGGGCAAGTTCCTGCCCTACAAGACGTATTGAGAGACGGATCGAGCGAGGGCTCCTTGCGGGGAGGCGGCGGCCCGGCGCCGCCTCGTCGCCGCGTTCAGCCGAAGAACTCGTTGTAGTAGCGGGCGCAGGTGCCGCCGCGCGCGAACGTATAGGGCAATTCGGCGAACGCGGCCGCTTCGAGCGAGCCTTGCGGGATGTCGAGGTCGAAGTCGGCCTGTTGCGCCTCGGTGTCGTGCTGGTTGTTCTGCTGGGACATGGTATGCCTGCTGGTTTGCGTGCTGATGAAAGGGTATGACGGCATTGCCGTCGCATGCCAAGCATGGTAGCCAACCCCGTCCCAAAGAAAATCCGGGCGGCGAAGAACACACTGTTCCGCTTTTGTCGTCAATTCCGGCCCCCGGCCGCCAAATCGGGCGCTCCGCCGTACGGTGGTTGCGGCACTGCGACGGGACCCATATAGTCCAATGTGATCGCCGCTGCGATTTTGCATCGATCCTGCCGTTGCGCCGGGCCGTTGCACGCGGGCGGCGGCCGGCGACGCGGCATGGGCCGCCTTGCCAGTTAGCATTTCGCTGGACAACTTCGGATGACCGACATGGATCCCACGCTGAACGCGCGCGGCGCGCGCGCGGCAAAGCCCGACGACGCCGATGGCGCTCACGCCCCGGCCGGCGGGCCCCTCGTTTCGGCGCGCATTCGCGCCCGGCTCGAGGCGGCGCGCCAACGCTTCCACGCCAACGACAATATCTCGCGCTATATCGAGCCGGGCGAACTGCAGGCGCTGCAGGACGAGGTGGAAGAGCGGATGACCGAGGTGCTGCGCAGCCTGGTGATCGACGTCGACAACGACCACAATACGCAGGAGACGGCGCGCCGCGTCGCCAAGATGTACCTGAAGGAAATCTTCGCCGGCCGCTATGTCCATGCGCCGGACGTGACGGAGTTTCCCAACGTCGAGCAGCTCAACGAGCTGATGATCGTCGGGCCGATGCGGGTGCGCAGCGCCTGCTCGCACCACCTGTGCCCGATCCTGGGCAAGCTGTGGGTGGGCGTGATGCCCAACCAGCATTCCAACCTGATCGGGCTGTCCAAGTATGCGCGGCTGGCCGAATGGATCATGTGCCGGCCGCAGATCCAGGAGGAAGCGGTGAGCCAGCTGGCCGACCTGCTGCAGGAGAAGATGAAGCCGGACGGGCTGGCCATCGTGATGGAAGCCGAGCACTTCTGCATGCACTGGCGCGGCGTGCGCGACACCGATGCCAAGATGACCAACAGCGTCATGCGCGGGTCTTTCCTGAAGGATGACAGCCTGCGGCGCGAATTCCTGACGCTGCTCAATCTCAACCGACGCTAAGGAGGCGCCGCCATGCTCGTACGTCTGCTTTACGCGAGCCGCGCCAGCGAGCCCGCGCCCGCCACGCTGATGGAGGACATCCTGGCCACCAGCCTGGAAAACAATGCCCGCAACGGCATCACGGGCGTGCTTTGCCATGGCAACGGCATGTTCCTGCAAGCGTTGGAGGGCGGGCGCATGGCGGTATCGCACCTGTACCAGGCGATCGCGCGCGATCCCCGCCACCACGACCTGGTGCTGCTGCACTACGAGGAAATCCTGGAGCGCGAGTTCGCCGGGTGGGCGATGGGGCATGTCAATACCAGCAAGGTCAACGTGGCAACCATGCTCAAGTATTCGCCCCAGGCGCACTTCGATCCCTATGAAAGCAGCGGACGCGCCTCGCTGGCGTTGCTGGGCGAGCTGATCGCCGGCGCGTCCATCGTCACGCGCGCATCGGACCGCCCGATGTATTAGCGGGCTGCCGCGCCAAAAACAAAGCGCGGGTACGAGACCCGCGCTGGTGCGGCGGCCCGGAGACCGACAGCGAAGTGCGCGGCCGGTCAGTCCTTGCCCAGTTCGTGGCCGATCACGCCACCCACGGCGGCGCCACCGATCGTGCCCCAAGGGCTGCCGTCGCTCAGTTCGTGGCCGGCGACGCCACCTGCCACCGCGCCGGCGGCCGTGCAGCCGGTCAGCGCAATCGCAAAGGCACTGGTCATTATCACTATCGCGGTTCTGATCATGTCATGCCCTCCGCGGCGGCGACGGCCGCCGATATGGCTCTACGATAGCCCGCATGCCCGGTCGGCTGGTTAGGCCCGGCGCTGAAAGCCCTGTAGGAACAGGACGACGCTCGCCGGCTACGGGCGGGCCGGATGGGCCAGGAAAAACCGGACCATTTCCGCGCTGGCGTCCGGTCCATCGACATCGGTGTACGACCCCCGGCTGCTGCCGCCCGCCCATGCGTGCGGCGCGCCATGGACGATCCACTGTTCCGCCTCGATGCCATCCGCGGAGCGCAGTTCGTGCCGCGTGTAAGGACGCCCGCCTGGTTGGGCATGCCGCGCGCCCGCCGCGGCGTGGTCGAAGCCTTGCAGGACACGTCCGCCGTTGGCGGGATGGACCGTGGTATCGGCATCGCCGTGGAACACGATCACGGGCCGGCGCGGCGCCGCGCTGCTGGCGGCCGGCCTGCGCCGGCCCGCGCCGCCCTTGCCACCCTTCATCGCGGCCAGCGCCGAGGGCAGGTCTTGCGCGCTGCCATAGGGCAGGCCCGAATGCACCCCCGCGGCCGCGTACAGTTCCGGATAGGTCTGGATCATCACGGCGGCCATGGCCCCGCCGGCGGACAGGCCCGCCACATACACGCGCTGCGAATCCACCCGGTAGCTGGACATGACTTCGCGCGTAATGCCCGCGATCAGCGCCGGCTCCCCGCGATCGCGCTGCTGGTCGCCGGGTTTGAACCAGCTCCAGCACTTGGAAGGGTTGGCGCTGGCCGGCTGGATCGGGTATGCCACCAGAAAGTTGTGCTGTTCGGCAAGCAGATTCATGCGCGTGCCCGCGGCGAAATCGTCGGCATCTTGCGTGCAGCCGTGGAGCATGACGATCAGGGGCACGGGCTCGTTCCCGTAGCCCCCGGGCACATAGAGCTTGTAGTCGCGCTTGCCGGTGGCGCCGGCGTAGGTGCGGCTGCTGAAGTGGCCACTGGCCTGCGCGTCCGTGTGGCGCTGGGGATGTGCCTGCGTGCGCGCGGTTGCACGGGCGCGCGGTGCGTCGTGATCCCGGGCGGCGGCGTCGCGCCGCGCCGGCTCTGCGATGGCCGCATGACCGGCCGGCGCAGGGGCGGACACGCCCGCATCCCCGCCGCGCAGCGCGCGCTGGATCGCTTCTGTCGCTTCGAGCGGACCGCTGGTCCGCAGGATCTGCATGGCTTCCTGCATCGACGCGAGGAAGTCTTCGTTCATTTTCATCGGGTTTTCCGGTTTGGCGATCCGCGGTCAGCGGATGCGCCCGGCCAGCGCCGTCTTGACGGCGGCAGGCGCATGGAAGGCACCCAGCACCACGATCGAGTTGATGGTGGCGAGGGCAAGTTCGGGAGTGACGTCGGTGGCGATGCTGGCAAGCCCCAGCACGTGAATGTCCAGACGCTGGTGCGCCGCCTGGGCGGCCTCGAGGTCCTGACGCGAGAAGTGCTGCAGGCCGAGCACGAGGGCCCGTCGGGTCACCGTTTCGCTGACCGCCTGCGCGTGAAGGGCGAGCTGATTGCGAATGGCCGTGCGAATCAGGTCGGTCCGGTTGGAATAAAACCCCTCCTCGACCAGCAGATCGATCTGGCCAAGATCGACCGGTCCGAGATTGATGGTGATTTTCTCGGTATCGCCCCCCTTGGGGCGCGGCGCGAGGGGAAGTGAGCTTTGATCCGCTTCTTTTGACATATCCATCCAATTAACATCCACTGGGATGGTTATAGGATGGTATAGGGGCGGAGTCAATCGATATTTGCCGCTTGCCGCGCCGCCCCGGGGAAAACCGCGGGGCGGCGCCCGCTTCAGCGCGGCACCAGCTCCAGCCGCTGGCGGCTTTCCTTCTCCACGGCCTTGCGCGTGTAAAGCAGGGGGAAGTACTCGCTCCTCGCCCACACCGGTGCGAGGTCGCGATAGTGCGGGTTGGCCGCGTCACCCGACTGCCCTGGAGTATTGATCACCCGTCCCGCGTCCCAGTTGCCCACGTCCAGCACCATGCGGAACGACGCTCCGGCGGTGAGCCGGTAGTCGCTGTTGCGGTAGCTCGTGTTCATCGGCGTGAAGGCCGAGCCGCCGATGCCGCCCGCGTCGACGTTGTAGCGCTGGCGCGTGGCCTCGTCGGAGATGGCGGACAACGGATGCTCGAAGATGGCGCGGTGCAGCTGTCCCCAGGCGACCAGCTTCTCGCCGCCCGAGCGGCGCTCGTGTTCGGCCATGGCGCTCTTGAGCGAGGCCAGCATGATCTCGTTACGGCGCGCCATGGGCATCCACGGCTGCGGCTGCTCCAGCGCCGCGAGCACGCGGGCGGCATCGCCTGCGCCGACCAGCTTGGCCGCCTCGGGGGACAGCGCGGCCCGCACCACGGCCGCCCGCAGATGGTTGCTGAACCAGATCTCGAACAGCGCGGCCGGCACGCTGTCGGCGCGCAGGTTGCCGTCCCACCCGCGCAGCAGGCCGAGCGCGCGGGCCACCTGCGGATCGGCGCTTTCCAGCCCGGGCAGCAGCGCCACGACGCGCTGCGCGGGCAGCGAGACGGTGTCGTTCTGCCACGCCATCGAGTCGGCCAGCGACGAGATGGGCGCCGCCCCCACCAGCGCCTTCAGGCGGCGCGCGCGCGAGGTATCGCTCCATTCGTAGCCGATGCCCGCGCGGGCGGCGGGGTGGTCAGGCGGAATATTGTTCTCGTTGGCCGTGACCACATAGCCTGCGGCCGGGTTATAGGCGAAAGGCAGTTCGTCCATGTTGCGATAGCCCGCCCATTCGTAGCGGCCATCGCCCGGCACCGGAAACAGGCCGTCCCAGTTCGGGCGCACCACCGTCAGCCCGCCCGGCAGCCAGCCGATATTGCCGCCGCGATCGGCGTAGACCTGGTTTTCGCCCGGCGCGCCCCAACGGTTCATCGCCGCGCGGAACTGGTCCCAGTTTTGCGCGCGCATATAGTCCATCGAGCCGAAGTAAGGCGCCATGCCCTGGTCCAGCCATGCCGCGCGCAGCGCCCATGCCCGGCCGGTGGCCGCGTCCGCATGCAGCACCGGGCCATGGCGGGTGAAGTCGATGGTCACCTTGCGCGGCGCGGCCTCGCCGCGCACGGCGATCTCCTCGGTGACGGTTTCCATCGGTTCCCAGCGGCCCTTGTACTTGTACTCGTTGCGCGCGGCCGGATTGGTCTCGTAGACGTAAAGGTCTTCCTGGTCCATGTAGAAGCGCGTCAGGCCAAAGGCGATGGTGCCGTTGTGGCCGATCGAGATGCCCGGCAGGAAGGGCTCGCCGGCCCCGATGGCGGACAGGCCCGGGGCGTTCAGATGACTGATGTAGCGCAGGCTCGGTGCGCCGTGCGAGCGGTGCGGGTCGTTGGCGAGGATGGGCCGGCCGCTTTGCGTGCGCTTGCCGGCGATCACCCAGTTGTTCGAACCCAGGCTGCGCGCGGTGTCGCTGTCCGCCTCCGCCATCGCATACAGCTCGTGGGCGCTGGTGGCGGCATCGGCAGTGGTCCACGCCTCCTTGGGGAAGCGGGCCGGCGCGGTGGCAAGGCCATAGGCCTTCTTCAGTTCTGCCGCCGGAATGGCGCAGGGGTCCAGCCCTTCGGGCAGGCGCGGCTCGATCGGCGGGTCCAGTTCCCGCCGCAGCCAGTCGGCGCGCGGCGCCTCGCCCTTGGCCTGGCAGTAGAGCTGGGCGCGGTCCGTTTCGCCGGTGAAGTTCAGCGTCAGCCCGTGGTGGCGAATGCGCACGATGTCCTCGGCGCGCCAGCGCGCGGGTTTGTAGCGCAGCTGGCGGAATTCCGCCGGCAGTAGCTCGGGCCGGCTCTCGGTCAGCGCGACATAGGCATTGACGCCGGCGACGAAGGCCTCGGCGACGCGCTTGGCGTCCGAGCCGTAGGCCAGCCATTCGCGGTACATGTCGCCCCGGTACAGTACGGCGCGCGCCATGCGATCGCCCTCCACGTAGGCCGGACCGAAGTCGCGCGCCATCTCGCCCAGTCCCCGCTTGCGCCACAGGTCGATCTGCCACAGGCGATCGCGCGCGGCGACGAAGCCCTGCGCATAGAAGGCGTCGTACAGCGTATTCGCATAGATATGCGGCACGCCCCAGCGGTCCACCAGGATGGTGGCGGGCTTCTCGAGCCCGGGCGCGTCGAAGCGCTCGCCGGCGGGCCGGCTGTCGGCCCATGAGAAACCCGGGGCGATGCCGATGGCAATGGCCAGCGCCAGGGCGCGAGGAGCGGTTGCGAGTTGCATGGTATGTCTCCGTTGGACGGCTTGTTATGGAATGCCCACCGCGGGGCCAGACAACAATAGCGAAATGTCCGCGCCCTGTGGTGGCCGCGCCGCCAACGGTGCGGTCATCGCACGAAAACTGCCGCGCGCCGTAGGACAAGCTCCTCTTGCCATGCGCCGCGCGATGGCACACATTGCCCACTGGGCGCGAAGCGGCGGGCCGCGCCGGACAGGGTTGGACCGCCGCCGCCACCGACTTCCAGGCCACCGATTCCCAGCGCCGCAGCCATGCCGATCATCGATGCGCGTACCCGCGCGGTTCTCAAGCACCCCGGCCGCTTCGTGCTGCTGACGCTCAGTAATTTCCGCGCCAACCAGGGGTTGCTGCTGGCGGGCGCGGTCGCCTACTACGCCCTGCTGTCGATCGTGCCGCTGCTGATCCTGATGCTGATCGGGCTGTCGCATATCGTCGCGCCGGAGGCGCTGCTGGCAACGCTGTCGCGCTATCTGGAATGGCTGATCCCTGGGCAGTCGCGCGCGCTCACCGGAGAACTGGCCAGCTTCATGGCCAACCGCGGCGTGATCGGATGGGTGCTGCTCGCGACCATGATCTTCTTCAGCTCGCTGGCCTTCACGGTGCTGGAGAACGCGATGTCGGTGATCTTCGTGCACCGGGTCGCTATCCGCCGCCGGCATTTCCTCGTGTCGGCGATCCTCCCGTACTGCTACATCCTCGTGCTCAGCGTGGGCCTGCTGATGGTGACGCTGGTCGCGGGCGCCCTGCAGACCATTGGAGAGCGCCATGTGGAAGTGCTCGGCCGCGACTGGTCGCTGGACCGGCTCTCGGGGACGCTGCTCTACCTGCTCGGGCTCGGCGGGGAAGTGCTGTTGCTCACGTCCATCTATCTGGTGATGCCGGTGGGGCGCCTGTCGGTGCGCTACGCGCTCATTGGCGCGATGACCGCGGCGGTGCTGTGGGAAATCTCCCGGCACGTGCTGGTGTGGTATTTCGCGACGCTGTCGCAGGTCGGCCGCGTGTATGGCTCGCTCACCACCGCCATCATCGTGCTGCTGAGCCTGGAGATCGCCGCCACGCTGCTGCTGCTCGGCGCGCAGGTCATCGCCGAGTTCGAGCGCGGCGTCGCCGGGCCATCGGACGAAGGCGGTCCGGACGCGTTCCATACGCATGGCGCGTCTTCTCCGCTTTCGCGGCTGCGCGGCAGAGGCGGGGGCGGAGAGCAAGGGTAACGGTCCGCGCTGCCGCGGCCGGGCAGGACCGCAGCACCACTAAGCGCGACAGGCACCGGATATCGCGCCCTGCGGCGAACAAGCAAAAAAAAGCTCCCCCGAGGGGGAGCGCAACAGAATCCGTCCATGGGATCCCGAGAGAGCTGGCAAGCGGATCAGAAGCGATACGTGGCGCTGCCGACGATGGTGCGGCGCGCGCCGTAGTAGCAGTCGCCGCGGGTCAGGCAGGTGCTCACGTACTCCTTGTCCGCGAGGTTGGTCAGGTTCAGCGCGAGGCGCAGCGGGCCGCGGTCGTAGGCGACCATGGCGTCGAACAGCGTCACGCCGCCGACCTTGTTGTTGTCCGCGCCGTCATAGCTCGGCCCGATATAGCGCACGCCCGCGCCCGTCGAGAAGCCCGGCACGTCGTTTCTGGGCCACGTACAAGTTCAAGCGACGCCATGTTGGACGGCACGCTGGCCAGGCGCTTGTCCAGTTCGGCCGCGGTGCCGGCGATCACGCGCGCATCCACGCCGCGCGTGCGGGCCTCGCCCACCTGCGTGGTCTCCGGCACGCCGTTCACCACGCCGGCCACCTTGCGGTTCTTTGGAAGTCGAAGCGGTGGCCCAGGTAGGTGTAATTGGCCAGCAGAATCCCACTGGTTGTTCAGCGATCGCGCATGTCGAACACGGCCACCGTCAGCATCGCGTTCTTGCCCGGCGGCTGGTACTTGATACCGGCTTCCCACTGCTTGCCGCGCAGCGGATCGAACGGGCGGCCGGACTGGCTGAAGCCGGCCTGGCCCTGGAACGACTCGGAGTAGCTGACATACGGATTGATGCCCAGGTCCGAGCGGTACATCAGACCGGCACGCTTGGTCAGTTCATTGTCGTCGCGCGAGGCCGACGGCGTGTTGTCCTGCGAGGCGCGCGACATGTCGTAGCGCAGGCCCAGCATCAGCAGCCATTTGTTCCACGAGATCTGGTCCTGCATGTACAGGCCGGTCTGCGCCTGCGTGCTCGGGTTCAGGTCGCGGATCGTGGTCGGCGGCGTGAAGTTGCCGTACACGGGATTGAACACGTTGATGGGCGCGGCGGTGCCGCCGGAGCCGGTGCGGCCCGTGATTTCCGAGTGCTGGTAGTCGATGCCGGTCAGCAGCGTGTGGCCGATCGGGCCGGTGGCGAAATTGGCCTGGGCCTGCGTGTCCACCGCAAAGTTGTCCAGCGTGGGCTGGTTCATATAGACCGTGCGGCGCAGCATGGTGTCGCTGCCGGGCACCCAACCGTGCGTGGCGCCGGTAAAGCCCGCCGCATAGATGCTGCGGTAGTCCACCTTGCTGTGCGAGTAGCGCAGGTTCTGCCGCAGCGTCCACACGCTGTTGGCCTTGTGCTCGAACTGGTAGCCGATGGCGGCCTGCTCCGCCCGGAAGCGGTCGTATCCCGGTTCGCTGACGAAGAAGCTGTCCGGAATCTGGCCGGCCGGATTGGCGATCTGCGTGCCGCGCCAGGGCAGGAAGCCCGCCGTGGTGTTGCTGTCGTCGCGCTGGAAGTTGGCCAGCAGCGTCAGCGAGGTGTCCGCGTTCGGGCGCCACGTCAGGGACGGCGCGATCAGGTAGCGGTTGTCCTGGGCATAGTCGATATGCGTATCGCTGTCGCGCGCCAGCGCCACCAGGCGGTACAGCCATTTGCCTTCGGCATCGAGCGGGCCGGTCAGATCCGCCTGCACCTGCTTGCGGTTGTTGTTGCCGAACTGCACGCCGATCTCGCGCGCGGCCTCGGCCTGCGGCCGCTTGCTGACCAGATTCAGGATGCCGCCCACGGCGCCCTGGCCGAACAGCATCGACGACGGACCGCGCAGCACGTCGATGCGCTCCAGCGCGTACACGTCGGTGCGCACGTTGTTGTAGAAGCCCACCTGATTGAGCAGGCCGTCCTGGTACTGCGTGAAGTCGGTGCCGCGGAACTTGCCCCAGTCGCCGCGGTTGTCGTTGCCATAGACGCCGGCCGTGACGCCGGCGGTATAGCCGATGGCCTGCTGGATGGTCTGCGCGCCCTGGGCCTCGATGCGGTCGCGGGTGATCACGGAGATGGACTGCGGCGTCTCCATGACCGGCGTGTCGGTCTTGGTGGCGGTGGTGGCACGCTTGGCCACGAAGCCGAATACGGGACCCGTCGGGCTTTCGTTGCCGGCGTCCGCCCGTACGGTCACCGAGGGCAGCTGCGTCGCGGCCTCGGGGTTCGCCTGTTCCTGGGCGAGGGCGGTTCCGGCGGCCTGCAGGGCGAGGGCAAGCGTGGTCAGACGAAAGGCGTGGTGGCGGCGGCAGGCAGGAGCGCGCTTGGTCATGGTGAATCTGTCTATATTTTGGAAGAGCCTCGTTCCGGGACGCCGAAAAGGCCGGGCGCCGACAGAACGATGTGTTGAGAAATACGAATCGTTCTTAATTGCATCCGCATTGTAACGGAATGTTTTATGGCGGAAGCAACATATTGGCTCGGAGAAGGGGCCTTTCGCGGTACACCGCGCCACAGGAGACCGTGATGCAACTGCCATCCCGCTTTGCGGACCGGCGCGAGGCCGGCCAATACCTGGGTCGCCGTCTGCGCGAACTGGGATACGGCGCCGCGCCGGACCGTGCGCCGCCGCTGGTGCTGGCGCTGCCCCGCGGCGGGGTGCCGGTGGCGTTCGAGGTCGCCCGGGCCATCGGCGCAGTGCTGGACATCCTGATCGTGCGCAAGATCGGCGCGCCGGGATATCCGGAACTGGCATTGGGCGCGGTGGTGGAAGGCGATGCCGCGGGCAGTGCGCCCCATACGGTGGCGAACGACGATGCCTGGACCCGGCGGCTGCTGGACAGCGGGACCTTCGACGCCGAGCGCGGCCGTCAACTGGACGAGATCGCGCGGCGCCGGCAGCGCTACCGCGGCGGAGCACCGGTCACGGCCATGACTGGCCGCGCGGTCATCGTGGTGGACGATGGGGTCGCAACCGGCGCCACGCTGCGCGCCGCGCTCGAAGCGGCCCGCATGGCCGGCGCGAGCCATGTCGTGGCGGCCGTGCCGGTCGGCTCGGAGGAGGGACTGAACACCCTGCGCGCTGCAGCCGACGAGGTCGTCTGCCTCGATGTGCCGCCAAGCTTCGGGGCGGTCGGCGCGTTCTATGTCGACTTCAACCAGACCGAGGACGCGGAGGTGATCGCGCTGCTGGCCGAGGCGCGGGCGATGCAGGCGCCATCGGACGAGGTCGGTCCGTCGTAGTGCGCGCCGCGGCGGCGCGCGCCTGCTAGACGCCCGCGCCCAGCCGCGCCTTCAGATGCGGAATCAATCCGCCCGCGCGCAGCATCGCCAGCAGGAAGCCGGGAATCGGTTCGCACGCAATGCGGCGGCCATCGCCCAGCACCACCGTGGCGGCGTTCAGGTCCAGGGTGGCCTCGGCGCCGTCCGCGAGCGCGGCGGTGTCCCGGCAAACCAGCGCCGGCAGCCCCAGGTTCAGCGCATTGCGGTAGAACAGTCCGGCGAACGAGGGCGCGACGATCGCGGCGATGCCCAGTTGCCGCAGTGCCTGCGGCGCCTGCTCGCGGGACGAGCCCACGCCGAAGTTCTCGCCGGCTACCAGCAGGTCGCCCGCGCGCACCTGCGCCGGGAATTCCGGCCGCAGGTTTTCGAGGCAGTGGCGCGCAATCTCTTCGATCCCCAGCTTCATGTAGGTGCCGGGCGCCATGGCGTCGGTGTCGACGTTGTCGCCGAAGCGCCAGATGCGTCCGGTGGCGGAGGCGGTAACGGCGCGGAGAGGGGACATCTGGCTCATGACAGCATGGTGCGCGGATCGGTGATGCGGCCGGCCACCGCGGAGGCCGCCACCGTCAGCGGCGAGCCCAGCCAGACCGCGCTGCCGGCATCGCCCATGCGCCCCGGGAAGTTGCGGGCGGTGGAGGCAATGGCCCGCGCGCTGGCGCCAAAGCGGGTGGGGCCGTAGCCCGCGCAGGCGTTGCAGGCATTGGGCAGCAACTGGGCCCCGGCATCCCGCAGCGCCGCCAGCGTGCCTTCGCGTTCGGCCTGCTGCTGGTCGCGCAAGGAAGCGGGGGCGACCTGCAGCGTGACGCCCGACGCGATGCGCCGCCCGCGCAGCACGCGCGCGGCCATGCGCATGTCCTCGAGCTTGGCGCCAGTGCAGGCGCCAAGATAGGCGATGTCGATGACTTCGCCGGCCGCCTGCTCCACCGGCGCGCTGTTGGCCGGAGAGTGCGGCGCGGCCACCTGCGGCGGCAGCGTCGCGGCGTCGAAGCGATGGTCCTCCAGCACCGCCGCCCCGGCATCGGTGCGCCAGTGCGCCACGTCGATGGCCGCGAGCGTTTGCGGAGCGACGCCGGTGTCGGCCAGCCACCGCAGCGTGGTGTCGTCGGGAGCAATCAGGCCGGTCTGCGCCCCCAGTTCCGCCGTCATGTTGGTCAGCGTCATGCGCTCCTGCATCGGCAGCGCGGTCACCGCGTCGCCGCTGAACTCGACGGCCTCGTAGCGGCCGCCGCCCATGCCCAGGCGCGCGCACAGGAACAGCATCATGTCCTTGGCGCACACGCCGTCGGCCAGGCGCCCGTTCCAGTGCAGCCGGATGGTGTGGGGCACGCGCAGCCAGATTTCGCCGGTGGCCAGCACGCCCGCCATCTCGGTGGCGCCGATGCCGAACATGTAGGCGCCGAAGGCGCCGCCGGTGGGGCTGTGGCTGTCGCCGCCGACGATGAAGCGGCCCGGCAGCACGTGGCCGCGTTCGGGCAGCACCACGTGGCAGATGCCCTCGCCGTCGATGACATGGCGCAGGCCGGCATCGCGCGCCCAGTCGCGGGCAAAGCGCACGATGGTTTCGGCTTCCGGATCGGCGGCCGGCACGAAGTGATCGGTCACGATGACGTAGCGCTCGGGATCCCACACCTTGGCGCCGAGTTCGCGCAGCAGGGGCGCCACGCGGCGCGGCCCGCTGGAATCGTGCGACATGGCAAGGTCTACGCGGCAGGTCACCACGGTGCCCGGCACGACCGCCTCCATGCCGGCCGCGCGGGCCACCAGCTTCTGCGCGAGCGTGGCGGGGGCGGGGTGGCCGGGGGACGTCATTCGACGGTGGCTCCCGAGTACTTGACTACGGTGGCCCAGCGCTTGATGTCCTGGCGCACGAACGCGCCGAAGGTCTCGGGCGAATTGCCGACCGGCTGGGCGCCGTCCGCCTCCAGCCGCTTGGTCACGTTCGGGTTGTCCAGGCTCTTGCGCGCGGCCTGGTACAGCGCCTGCGTGACCTCGGCCGGCATGCCGGCCGGGCCGAAGAGGCCGAACCATGCATTGGACTCGAAGCCCTTGACCGTCGCGCCGATCGGCGCCGCGCCCGGAAACTGCGGCAGCGGCGCGGGGCTGGTCACGCCGAGCACCTTCAGCTTGCCGGCCTTCACGTGCGGCAGCACGTTGATCGTGCTGGCGAACATCAGGTCGACCTGGCCGGCCAGCAGGTCCGTCAGCGCGGGGTTTGTGCCCTTGTAGGGAATGTTGACGATATAGGTGCCCGTCATCATCTTGAACATGTCGCCGGCCATATGCAGCGACGAGCCCACCGAACCGATGCCGAAGTTCAGCTTGCCGGGCTGGGCCTTGGCCAGCTTGATCAGCTGCGGGATATCGGAGGCGGGCAGGCTCGGCGCGGCCACCAGCACGCTGGGCACCGTCGCCACCAGCGTAATGGGCGTGAAGTCGGCCACCGGGTCGAACGGCAGCTTCTTGTACAGCGAGGCGTTGATGGTGTGGCTGGTGAAACTCATCAGCAGCGTGCTGCCGTCCGGGGCGGCCTTGGCCACCATGTCGGCGGCGATATTGCCGCCCGCGCCGGGGCGGTTCTCCACCACCACGGTCTGGTTCAGCACCTTGGCCATTTCCTGCCCGAGCGCGCGCGCCAGCGTATCGGTGGTGCCCCCCGGCGGGGCGCCCACCAGCAGGCGGATCGGTTTGCCGCCGGCTATCTCGGCGCGGACCATGCCCGGCAGGGCGAGCAGCGCGGCGAGCAGCGGAATGGTCAGCGTGGCGGTGGCGCGCCGACGCTGGCGGCCGGACAGGCGGGTCTTGGCAACTGTGTCAAGCGACATGGGCATGGTCTCCATCGAATCGTTATCGGGTTCGCCCTCGGCTGCGGATTCGCGCGATCGCTCAATCGCGCAGTCCCGAGCGGACGCCGTTTTCCACCCATACGTTGGCGCTGTCGCCGCCCGCGGGCGACAGTTCCATACGGTATTCATAGCGGTCGGGACGGTATTGGCCCAGAAGAAACTGGACCGGCCGCCCCGACTTGTCCTTCACGACCCGGCGCACCGCCAGCAGCGCCGCGCCGACCGGCACCTCCAGCAGCGGGGCCACCACCACGTCGGCCAGGCGCGCGGACACCACCTGCGTGGCGCGCCCCAGCTGGACCCCCCCGGCTTCGAGCAACCGCAGCATGGGCGCCGTCTCCAGGCGCTCGCTGGTCAGCAGGCGGCCCACGTCGGCGGGCAGGTAGACGGTGATATGGGAGAGCGGGCGGCCCTGGTAGTGCCGCACGCGCACGACCTTGACCACCGGGTCGCCGGGTTGCAGCGCGAGCGCCTGCGCGACCTCCGGGGTGGCCTGCACCTCGTCCATCGCGATCAGCTTGGCGGCGGTCTTCTCGCCCATGTCGATCAGGTTGTCGAGCAGGCTCGAGGGGCGATCCTCCACCTGGGCGGGCTTGACCGGATGCGGATTGACGAACGTGCCCAGGCCGCGGTGCCTGCGCACCAGTCCCTCCTGAACCAGGCGGTCGAACACGCGCCGCATCGTCACGCGCGACGCGTGGAACTGCTTGGCCAGATCGATTTCACCGGGCAGGGGGCCCTGGCCGAAGCGGCCCTCCACGATCTGTTGACGCAGCACCACGTAAATCTGGTGATACAGGGGAACGACGGCTTCACTCATGGCTTCCCTTGGGGAGAGATGACACGTCCGAAATACCTTAATGTACTTTAAATCAGACATAGAACCTAGTTGCGTCGCGCCATGGCCACACGCCGGAATCCCTTGCGGGGCGCCGGTTTGCGAGACCTCCGGGGTGTGACGCGCGAACGCCACCGTGGATCTGGTATGCGCCACAACGCTGCGGCGCACACAGCGCAAAGCGGTATGTGCGACGGGAGACAGACATCCCCACAAGGCGCGCCGGGCCGAGCGGCGGCGGGGACACCGAGGCGATGTTGTTTCAAATCCGATACTCGCGTGCGGATACCGCAAGGTCCGCGGCCAGCCTGTGCACCGCCGTGGATCGACGCGTGCGCGTTGCGTCGCAGCAAACCTTGTTGCACTGCGGTCGCTGTCTCAGAGTTGTGACATGTGTGATGCGGTTCACAGCCAGCGGGCCGCCTGAGGGCATTGCGTTGGCCGTTTCCAGGGACCAGCCGCGTTTGCCGGGCGTTGTATTTAAAGGACTTGCGGCTTTGCGCAAATCCGCTGGCACTGATTATGCGCAGGCGATGCCGGTTTGGCCGCGTGCCAGACCGCTACCTGCTGCCGGCGGATACCCAATCAGACGCCGGCGCCGGGCTGAGCCGCTGTGACATTCTCCTGGGAGCTTCGTATGAATAAGACCTTACTAGCGTCGGCTATCGCCATGGCGCTTGGCGCCATCGGCGGCCAGGCCATGGCCGCCGATCCGACCACCAACAGTGACGTTCGCCGCATCGACGGCAACAACACGCAAACCGCAACCGCAGTATCGACGCAGACGGGAGACGGGCCGCAAGCCAGCGAATATTCCAGCGCTTACCAGGACAGCAGCAGCTACACCGACTCCAGCACCACCACCAGCACGCGCACCAAGACCAACGCGGACAACACCAACCGCGTGCGGATGGATAGCGGCTATGGCAACGCCGCCGCCAACGGCGGCTCGGCCACCGCCAACTTCAGCAATGCCTTCAACACCAGCCGGGCGGTCGCGACCACGCGCCTGTCGGGCACGGTGAGCGGCATGTCGATCGCGCACCTGGGCAATATCGCCGTGCAGACCGGCAACGCCGCGGGCGGCACCGGTGGTAATGGCGGCAATGGCACGGGCGGCATGGCGGCCGGCGGCACCGGCGGCAATGGCGGCAACAGCGGCAATGGCGGCGCGGGCGGCAACGGCGGCGCGGGCGGCAATGCCACCAACGGCAGCGCAACGGCGGGTACCGCCACCAATGGCAGCGCCACGGCAGGCCGCGGCGGCAATGGTGGCGAGGCCTCCGGCACGGGCGGCTACGGTGGCAATGGCCGCGGCAATGGCGGCTATGCGCTCAGTGCGAGCCTGGGCGTCGGCTCGCGTGGCGCGGCGGGTAGCGGCACGGGTGGCGACAGCGGCTCGGGCAGCTCGGCCACGGGCGGCCGCGGCGGCTATGCGGCCGCGGGCTCGGGCGGCGCGCTGGGCGCGAGCGTGGGCGTCGGCGTGGGCGATGGCGCCGCGGGCTCGGGCACCGCCGGCGCGGCGTCGCCGACCGGCGGCACCTCCGCGGCATCTGGCGGCGCAGGCGGTACGGGCACCACCGGCGCGACCACCGCGACGGCTGGCACCGGCACCGGCACCGGCGGCGCTGGCGGCGCGGGCACCGGCGGCGCTGCAACGGCGACGGCTGGCACCGGCACCGGAACCGGCGGCGCGGGCGGCACGCAGAACAGCGTGGCGGGCAACGGCGGCGCGGGCGGCGCGGCAACCAATGGTGATGCGTCGACCCAGGCGACCAACGGCAGCTCGACCGCCGGCAATGGCGCGGCTGGCGCCGTGGGCGCATCCAGCGGTGCGGGCGGAGCCGGCGGCGCCGGCGCGGGCGGCACCGGTGGCGTGGGCAATGGCGCGACGGGCGGCGTGGGTGGCGCGGGCGGCATGGCAGTGGCCGACGCGGGCACCTTCAACATGTCCAACGCCATGACCAGCGTGGGCCAGTCGGCAGCCGGCATCATGATCGCCAACCAGAACAGCGGGCTTGGCGCGCTGGTGCAGCAGGCGGTCACGGTGCAGGCCAACCTGGCGGTCGGCAGGTAGGGCGAAACCGCGCGGGAAGCGCGATGCGTGTATGCGCGGTGGCGAACGGACCCGGCGTCCGCCGCCGCCGCACCATGCACGTGTCGGGCTGACACGACGGGATGCCCGTTCGCGCTAGCGCGGATGGGCGTCCGTTCACCCAGACGTCCAGTCGTACCTGGCAAGGCGTACCGTCGGAATCGCCCGCCAGGGTTCGTAGGAGGCGCACCATGCGACCGGTCCGTACCGCCGTCGGCACGCTGTCGATGGCATTTCTGCTTTGGCCCGGGCTGTCGGTCCTGGCCGAGCCGCAGCCCGACGGGCCAACCCCCGCGATCGCGGCGATCGCGCACTACACCGGCATTCCCTCCCTCACGGGCGTGGCGGTACCGGCTTCCACCACGCCGCAGGACGAGCCCGCGCCGGCGCTGTCCGCTTTCGGCAAGCCCGTCGACGGCAATCGTCTCGACGATATCCGCGGCGGCGCCGAGGTCGTGGTCAACGACATGCGGCTGTCCGGCACCGTGGCGGACAACTACGCGAACCGCATCGTCACCGGCACCAACGCCATCAGCGACGGCGCCTTCTCCAATTCCGCGGGTTTGCCCACCGTGATCCAGAACAGCGGGGCCAACGTGCTGATCCAGAACGCGACCATCCTCAACGTGCAGTTCCGGCCATGATCGTGCGTGGTTCGATGTTGCTGGCGGTGCTGCTGGGCGCGTCGCTGGGCGCGCCTGCCGGACATGCCGGCGAGGCCGTCGTGCCGGGCGTCGGCGGCGAATACCGCGTGCGCACGGTCAGCCTGAAGGAAGCGCGCTTTCGCACCACGGTGCGCCAGCAGTACGACTTCAGTTGCGGCTCGGCGGCGATCGCTACGCTGCTGACCTACCAGTACGGCTATCCCGTCACGGAACAGGAAGTGTTCCAGGAGATGTACCTGCGGGGCAACCAGGCCAAGATCCGGCAGGAAGGGTTCTCGCTGCTGGACATGAAGCGCTTTCTGGAAGCGCGTGGCTTTCTGGCCGATGGCTACGAGCTGCCCCTGTCCAAGCTCGAGGAAACGCAGGTGCCGGCGATCGTGCTGATCGTCGAGAACGGCTATCACCACTTCGTCGTGGTCAAGGGGGTGCGCGGCAACCGGGTTCTGGTGGGAGACCCGGCCATGGGCACGCGCGCACTGTCGCGCGAACACTTCGAGCGCATCTGGGACAGCAACCTGCTGTTCGTGATCCACAACCGGACCGACCGCGCGCGCTTCAACCAGTATGCCGACTGGCGCGTGGCGCCCAGCGGGCCCTACTGGATGGGCGTGAACCGGGACAGTCTGTTCTTCACCGTCATGCCCAAGCACGGCGTGGGAGATTTCTAGGAATACCGCATCATGGACCACCACCGTTTATCCATGACCCCGCGCGCGCGCCGCGGCGGCGCGGCCTCGCCGGCGGCAGCCATGCTGCTCGGCGTGGGGCTGGCCTGCTGCGGCAGTGCCTGGGCCAGCGCCGCGCCAGCGGCCAACGCGTTGGACGCGGATGTCGCGGATGCGCCCGCGCCGAGCGCTGCGTGGCAACCCTCGCCGATCGCAGTCGGCGCATCGCGAACGCTGATGGCGGGCTGGACGCCGGTCGCGCAGGAGCGCCTGGAGCAGTTGCGCGGCGGTTTCGAGGCGGCCGGCCTGCAGGTGTCCTTCGGCATCGAGCGCGCCGTCTATGTCAACGGCAACCTGGTGGTTTCGACCAGCCTGACGATTCCGGATGTGAGCCGCATCACGGCCGAACAGGCGGGCCGCCTGGCGGCGGCGCTGCAGGGCGCGGCGAACGCCGGGGCCACGGCCACGGCGGCCGTCAACGCCGCGCTCGGCGGCAACGGCACCACCACGTCGAACCCCGGCAGCCCGGGCACCGGCAGCAGTACACCGGGCACCGGCAGCGCGACCGCCAGCGCCGGACAGCCGGGCACGGGCTCCGCCACGCCGGGCACCGCCAGCACCGCCGCGCCGAGCCCCGGCACTGCCGCGGCCGCCGCCGTGCCGCCGCCATCGGTGATCGCCACCGCCACCGGCACGGTCGCCACCAACGGTCTGCTGAACCTCATCCAGAACGGGCCGGGCAACAGCTTCAATCCCGCCGCCCTGGCCAGTTCGCCGGCCACCGTCATCCAGAACACGCTGAGCAACCAGCAAATCCAGAGCCTGCTGACCATCGACGCGGGCGTGAACACGTTGCAGGCGTTCCGCGCGCAGGTCGCGGGATCGGCACTGCAGAACGCGCTGCTGCGGGCGGCGAGCGCGAGGTGAGGGGGAAGGCGGGCCCGCGGTACCAAGCCATGCGGCAAGCATGAGGCCGGCGCGGAGACCGGCCCGAAAACGAGAGGAAACGCGATGAGGTAGGCAAGGAGCGAATGCCATGCAGGCAGGTCGCGGACTCCTGCACAACAGTCCGCCGTCCCGGGAGGAAGACGCCATGAAGAACAAGTCACTGCGGGGCATCCGGCAAGCGGGGTGCTCGACGTTGCTATTGCTCGGGGGTCTGGCGCAGGCCCAGACAGCGCCCGACGACGGGCCCACCGCGGCGCGGCTCGATGCGCTGAAGAAGGAGGTCGCGCAGCAGGCCGCGGCGCTGGAGGCCATGAAGCGCTCGATGGCCGAGCAGGAGGCCACCATCCGCGAACTGCGCAGCGTGCTGGGCGTCGATGTGCTGTCGAACAAGCGGGGCGGCCAGCGCGGCCCCGGTACCGGCGTGACGGGCGGCGATATCGCCACGGGCGCGGCCACGGCGCCTGCCGCCGCCAGCGGCATGACGGGCATTCCAAACACCACGGGCGTGCCCACGAACGCGCAGGCCGCTCCCCCGCCAAGGCAGGGCGACGTGACCGTGGCGCAGGCCGATGCCCAGCAGCCGGTGGGCAAGCCACCCGAGTCCGATACGCGGCCACCGGAAATCGCCCCGATCTTCGACCAGCCTGGCGTGCTGACGCCGGTGGGCAAGCTGGTGGTGGAGCCGGCGTTCCAGTACGGCTATTCGTCGAACAACCGCGTGGCGCTGGTCGGCTATTCGGTCATTCCGGCCATCCTGATCGGCCTGATCGACGTGCGCGAGGTCAAGACGTCGACGTATGTCGCCTCCGTTGCGCTGCGCTACGGCATCACCAAGCGCCTGGAGATCGAGGCCAAGGTGCCGTACGTGCGCAGTTCGGGCTCGACCATCAGCCGCGAGGTCTTTACCGGCACCGCCGTGGACAACGTATTCGACGCGAGCGGCAGCGGCCTGGGCGATGTCGAGGCCACGCTGCGCTACCAGCTCAACTACGGCAACGAGCGCATGCCGTACTTCGTCGGCTGGCTGCGCTACAAGTCCAATACCGGCAAGAGCCCGTTCGAGGTGGTGACCGACTGCGTGCAGCGCTGCGTGGGCAACACCACGGGCACGGGCCTGCCGCTGGGCCTGCCGACCGGTACGGGCTTTCACGCGATCCAGCCCGGCATCACGTGGCTGCTGCCGAGCGATCCGGCGGTGTTCTTCGGCAGCTTCAGCTATCTGCACAACTTCTCGCGCGACAACGTCAGCCGCACGGTGCTCAACGGCGAGACCGAGTCGCTGGGCAAGATCGCGCCGGGCGATATCTTCGGCTTCAACTTCGGCATGGGCCTGTCGCTGAACGAGCGGGCCTCCTTCAGCATCGGCTACGACCAGGCCATCATCTGGCCGACCAAGCAGAACGGCCAACGCGTCCCCGGCTCGGTGCGCATCACGCAGGGCACGTTGCTGGTCGGCTATTCGTACCGCTTCAACGACCGCTATACGCTGAACCTGTCGGTGGGCGCGGGCCTCACCCGAGATACGCCGGACCTGCAGGTCAACGTGCGGCTGCCTATCACTTTCTGAGCCGCGCCTTACCCACAGCGCAAGTTCGCAGCGCCGCGTCCGTCACCGTCGTGACGGCCCCGCGGCGCTTGTCCATTCGAGGACGTGACGCGAGGCAGGCACGGTGCCCGGCGGGGCGCCGTGTCTGCTTGCGCTTGCGGGTCTCGTGGCGTACAACGAGATAACTCCGGCCCGATGTCAGGCGCGCCGCCGGGCAAGATTCGGGACGGTCGGCGAGAGCATGAGTTAAGGAGAGAGCCATGCGCAAACGGATATTCTGGCTGCTACCCGACACGACCAGCGCGCGTCGCACCATGGACGACCTGCTGCTGGCGCGAATCGAGAACAGGCACATCCATTTCGTCGCGCGCGATGGCGAGGACATGACCGGGCTGCACGAAGCCAATCTGTTCCAGACCTCGGATATCGTGCATGCCGCCGAGATGGGCCTGATGGTCGGCGGTGCGGTGGGCGTGGCGGCCGGTGTCGTGGTGGCGATGTTCCCGATCGTAAGCGACACGCCGCAGTGGGGACTGGTCGGCGTGCTCGCCGTGCTGGGCGCGGTGTTCGGCGCGTGGGCCTCCAGCATGATCGGCAGTTCCGCACCCAACAGCCGGCTGAAGTCCTTCCAGGGTGATATCGAGGACGGACGCATCCTGCTGATGGTGGACGTGCCGCGCGGCCGCTGCGAGGAAATCGAAACGCTGCTGCGCAGCAAGCATCCGGAGGCGCGTTTCGCGGGCATGGACCCCGCGGTGCCTGCGTTCCCCTGAGCCGCTGCGACTGGGCCGGACGCGCCCGGCCCACAGGCTGACCCACGAGGGCGCCGCACGCGCGTGCGGCGCCCTTGTCGCATCCGGGCCTGCGGTATATTTCCGCGGATGACGACCTCACTCTTTTCCCTGCAAGGCCGTGTCGCGCTGGTGACCGGCGGCGCCCAAGGCCTGGGTCTGGCGATCGCGGCGGGGATGGCCGATGCCGGCGCCCATGTCATCGTCGCCGCGCGCAGTGCGCAGCGTGTCGATGCCGCCGTGGCGATGCTGCGCGATCGCGGCGGCAGCGCCGAGGCACTGGTGCTGGACATCACCGACGAGGCGGCCGGCGCGCGCGCCTTCGAACGCATCGACGCAGCGCACGCGCGACTGGACATCCTCGTCAACAATGCCGGCGCCCGTAACCGCCAGACCATGGCGCATCTGGGCGCGGCAGACCTGCGCGAGATGCTGGAAACCAACCTCGTCGCGCCCTATGCGCTGTGCCGGCAGGCGGCGGCGCGGATGGGGCGCGGCGGCTACGGCCGCATCGTCAACGTCAGCTCCATCGCGGGGCAGGTGGCCCGCGCGGGCGACGTGCTGTACCCCGCAACGAAAGGCGGCCTCGATGCGCTGACGCGCGCGATGGCCGCGGACCTGGGCCGCGACGGCGTCACCGTCAACGCCATCGCCCCCGGCTACTTCGCCACCGAGCCGAACCAGCCGATGGTGGCCGACGAAAGCGTGGCGGACTGGCTCAGGCAGCGCACCGCGCTTGGCCGCTGGGGCCAGCCGGACGAGGTCGCCGGCGCGGCGGTGTTCCTCGCCTCGCCCGCGGCCTCGTACATCACCGGCCATGTGCTGGCGGTCGACGGCGGCTACCTGGCACACTTCTGAGCCGCATTTCGGCACGGCGCCATCACGAAGCCCGCCGCTTGCCGAAATGGGCGTGCAGGCACTCCACCATCGCCGCCGCCGCGGCGGAATCGCCCCGGTCCTTCAGCCGTATCAGGCAGATGTCGCGCACCAGCGAAGGCATCTGCAGCGGCCTGACCGCCAGGCCCTCCAGGCGAAACTGGAACAGCGCGAGCGCGGGCACCGCGGTCACGCCCAGCCCCGCCGCCACCAATCCCGCCACGGTGGCCAGGTGCTCCACCTCCATCACGCCGTTGAGCTTGAGCGGATGCAGCGCGGCATCCAGGTGCTGGCGCACGCTGCTGGTGCGCGAGAGCTGGATGAACGGCAGGCCGGCCAGCGCCTGCGGCGGAATGCGCTTGCGGCTGGCCAGCGGATGGTCCGCCGGACACACGAGGTGAAACGTATCGGCGATCAGCGGCTCGATGCGCAGGTCACGGTCCTGCGCCGGTGCGGGTGCCAGCGCCAGGTCGACGCGGCCGCGCCGCACGAGGTCGATGCAGCCATCGGCCAGCAGGTCGAACAGCTCCATCGCGATGCCGGGATAGCGCTGGCGGAAAGCGGCCAGGATCGGCGGCAGGTCGCCGGCGGCGATGGAAGGCAGCGCCGCGATCGCGACCCGGCCCTTGCGGCGCTCGGCATGGTCGCGCAGCTCGGCGAACGCCGTCTCGAAATCGCTGAGCAGGCGCGCCGCCACGTCCTCGAAGCGCTTGCCCTCGACGCTGAGCTCCACCGAACGCGTGGTCCGTTCGAACAGCCGCGCGCCGGCCTGCTCCTCCAGCGTCTGGATCAACGCGCTGAACGCGGACTGCGACAGATGGCAGGCCTGCGCCGCGCGCGTGAAGTTGCGGTGCGCGGCGAGCGCGACAAAGGCGCGCAGATGCTTGACCGAGAGGTTCATGGACGGCGGAATTCATTTGACGGATCGATAGATTAATCCAAATAATCCGTTTTTCGGGAATGGGGCGCGGGCCTAGAATGCCATCACCAGCCGCTGTGCCCGCCCAACCCGCGCGCCCCCGGTGGTTTCCACTATGCTGTCTCGCTGCCTTCTGGCATCGCCACCATGACCGTTCCCCTGCTGATCGGTTCGGGCGCCGGTTTCTCGGGCGACCGTATCGACGCCGCCCTGCCAGTCGTGCGCACGCTGATCGCTGCGGGCGGCCCCGCCGCGCTGATCTTCGAGACGCTGGCCGAACGCACGCTGGCGCTGGCCCAACTGGCGCGGCGCAACGATCCCGCGCATGGCTACGAGCCGCTGCTCGATGCGCTGCTCACGCCGGTGCTGGGCCTGTGCCTGGCCAACGGCATTCCTATCGTCGGCAACTTCGGCGCGGCCAATCCGCGCGCCGCCGCCCGGCGCGTACAGGCGCTGGCTGCCGAGCTGGGCCTGCCCGCGCCGCGGGTGGCGGTGGTCGAGGGCGACGATCTCTCGCATGCCGATGGCCGCGCGCTGCTGCGCGGCATCGTCGGCGAGTCGTTTCCCGAGGCGCGCTTCGTCTGTGCCAACGCCTATATCGGCGCCCAGGCCATCGCGCAGGCCCTGTCCGCCGGCGCGCAGGTGGTGGTGTGCGGGCGCGTCGCGGACCCCGCGCTCGCCGTCGGGCCCGCGATGGCGCATTTCGGCTGGTCGTGGCAGGACTGGGACCGCCTCGCCCGCGCCACCATGGCCGGCCATCTGCTCGAGTGCGGCGCCCAGGCGAGCGGCGGCTACTTCGCCGACCCGGGCATGAAGGACGTCCCGGACGTGCATGCGGTCGGCTATCCCATTGTTCGCCTGGATGCCGACGGCGACATCGAGATCACCAAGGCCGCCAATACAGGCGGTTGCGTCGACTTGCGCACGGTCAAGGAACAGCTGCTGTACGAAGTCCACGACCCGGCGGCGTACCTGACGCCGGACGTGGTCGCGGATATCAGCGCGGTCACGGTCGAGCAGCTCGGCCCGGACCGCGTGGCGGTGCGCAATATCGCCGGCCGCGCCCGGCCGGACAGCCTGAAGGCCAACCTGTTCTACGAAGGCGGCTGGATCGCGGAGGGTGAGATCTCGTACGCGGGCCCGAACGCGGCCGCGCGGGCCCGCCTGGCCGCCGATATCGTGCGCAAGCGCATGGCCATGCTCGGCCACGATGGCAATATCCGCTTCGACCTCATCGGCGTGATCAGCGTGCTGGCCGACGATGCCGGCACGCGGCTCGCACAGCCACAGCCCCATGAGGCGCAGGCGCAGGACGTCCGGTTGCGCGCCGCGCTCGCGCACGACGACAAGGCCGTGGCCGATACCCTGCTGCGCGAGGTGAACGCGCTCTACACCTGCGGTCCGGCGGGCGGCGGCGGCGTGCGCACCGCGCTGCGCCGGCGCCTGAACGCCATGTCGTGCCTGGTGCCGCGCGCCGCCGTGTCCCCCTCGCATACCTGGATCGAGCCATGAGCCGCACCGTTGCGCTATACCGCCTTGCCCACGGCCGCACCGGCGACAAGGGCGACCGCTCCAACATCAGCGTCATCGCCTACGATGCGCGCGACTTCGATCATCTGCTGGCGCATGTCACCGAGGACGCCGTACGCGCGCTGTTCGCCCACCGCCGCCCCACCAGCGTGCGTCGCTACGTCGTGCCCTCGATACAGGCGATGAACTTCGTGCTGGACGGCGTGCTCGATGGCGGCGTCAACGACGCGCTGAATCTGGACACGCACGGCAAGGCGCTCGCCTTCCTGCTGCTGCAGCTCGACATTCCCGCTCCGCCTCGCATGATGGAATCGGACTAGTCCGCCGCGAGGCACGCTTCCGCCGCGATGGCCTGCGCCGGCTTGGCGCCGCGCCCACGCAAGCACCACCGCAATGCAATGCGTTTTGACTCACTAGAAAAGTTCAGACAGGAGACTTCACCATGCCCGGATTCCTCAAGGTTTCGATCGCCGCCACCGCGCTGCTGATGCTGGCTGGCGCGGCCCGCGCCGAATTCCCGGACAAGCCCGTCCGCTTCGTCGTGCCGTTCGCGGCCGGCAGCGCCACCGATCAGCTCGCGCGTGCGCTGGGACAGGCGATCACCACCGACGCCAAGGTGACCGTGGTGGTCGACAACAAGCCCGGCGGCAGCGGGTTCATCGCGGCCAGCGACGTCGCCAAGGCCTCGCCCGACGGCTATACGGTGCTGATCACCACCAACACCACACACGCCGCGAACGAGCATCTGTACAAGAAGCTGCCCTACGATCCGGTCAAGGACTTTGCACCGATTACGGCGCTGGGCAAGGGCGGCCAGATCATGGTGGTCAACCCCCAGTTGCCGGTGAACACGGTGGCGGAATTCATCGCGCTGGCCAAGAAGGAACCGGGCAAGCTCAGCTTCGGCAGCGGCAGCTCGTCGTCGCGCATCGCCGGCGAGCTGTTCCAGCAGATGGCGCAGGTGCAGCTGCTGCACGTGCCGTACAAGAGCAATCCGCTGGCGGTCACCGATCTGCTGGGCAACCAGATCCAGATGATGATCACCGACAACGCCACCGGGTTGCCGCAGGTCAAGAGCGGCAAGCTCAAGGCGCTGGGCGTATCGAGCAAGACCCGCTCGCCGCTTGCGCCCAACGTGCCGACCATCGATGAAGCCGGCGTCAAGGGCTACGAGATGAGCTACTGGTTCGCGGCCTACGCCCCGGCCGGCACGCCGCAGCCGGTGATCGCCAAGCTCAACGCCATGCTGGTGAAGGCGGCCAAGAGCGAGACCGCGTCCAACTTCTACCAGAGCACCGGCACAGAAGTCTTCACCACCACGCCGCCCGAGCTGGCCAAGTTCCAGCAGGCCGAATCCACGAAATGGGGCCGCATCATCAAGGCGGCCAACATTCAGCCGGAATAAGCCCCGGGACAGGCGCCCGCGGGCGCGGCAACGCCCGCGGGCGGACGATGCGGTGCTACAGTGGCGGCGGCTTCAACCTCCGAATCCTCTCCACCAAGAAGGGAGCATCGCATGTCAGCACGGCACCTGACCGCTGGTCGCCAACCGAACACCGCGGGCCGATCCGCATTCCATGTCTTCACGGCGCTGGCCCTGGCGGGCGCCGTTTCGTTTGTGGCGCCCGCCGGCGCACAGTCCGCGGCGGCCCCGCCGGCCCAGGTCAAGGCGCAGGCGCCGGGCTTCTACCGGATGATGGTCGGGCAGTTCGAGGTCACCGCGCTCTATGACGGCTATATCGACCTGGACCCGAAGCTGCTGCGCAATACCAGCGCGAGAGAAGTGCAGACCCTGCTGGCGCGCATGTTCGTGGCCGCCACGCCGGGCGTGCAGACAGCGGTCAATGCCTATCTGATCCACACGGGTACCAACCTGATCCTGGTCGACGCGGGCGCTGGCCCGTCTTGCTTCGGGCCGGCGCTGGGCCGCATCGCCGAGAACCTGCGCGCGGCCGGCTATGAGCCGGGCCAGGTCGACACCGTGCTGCTGACGCATCTGCATCCCGACCACACGTGTGGCCTCGTGGCCGACGGCAAGGCGCTGTTTCCCAATGCCACCCTCCACGTGAACCAGGCCGACGCCGACTTCTGGCTCAGCGAAGCGCAGGCACAGCAGGCGCCGGAGGCCGCGCGGCCCTTCTTCGAGATGGCGCGCAACGCCGTGGCGCCGTACCGGGAGGCCAACCGGCTCCGCGCCTACCGCGCCGGCGACGAACTGGTGCCCGGCGTGGCCGCGGTGGATGCCGCCGGCCATACGCCGGGGCATACCGGTTATCTGTTCACGTCGGGCAAGGACAGCCTGCTGGTGTGGGGCGATATCGTGCACAGCCATGCGGTGCAGTTCCGCCGCCCGGATGTCGCGCTGGAGTTCGATACGGATACGCGCCAGGCGGTACGCACGCGCAAGCGCCTGTTCGCCGATGCCGCGCGCAACCGCTTGTGGGTGGCCGGCGCGCATCTGCCGTTCCCGGGCATTGGCCATGTAAGGGCCGAAGCGAAGGGCTATGCGTGGGTGCCGGTGGAATTCGGGCCCATCCGTACCGACCGCTGAAAGGCTGGTGGCAGGGCGCGCGCCACCCGGCTCAAGCGCGGCGCCTTTCCATCGTCACCATCGACGGCGTGAAGCCGAGCTGGCCGAAGAATGCCGCCTCGGAAGAGCGCGCGGCGCGCAGTACCCAGGTAATGTCCGGATCGTCGCCCATGATATGCCTGACGAGCGCGCGCCCGATGCCGCGCCGCCGATGGCTCTGCGCCACGGCCACCATCGAGATATAGCCGTTGGAGACGTCGTCGCACAGCGCGCGGGCGAAGCCGACGATATCGCCCTGGTCCACCGCCACCGCGACGCGTTGCGAGTTGGCGACCAGACGCGCGAACCGTTCGGGATTGGCCACCCGGTGAGACCAGCCGTTCTCCGCAAGTAGCTGTCTGGCTGCCTCGATATCCTCGGGCATCAGGTTGCGGATCTGCATCGGCGGCTCTCCTTGCGAAACGTGCAGCGCCTCGTCGGCGCTCCCGGCCGTGGGGAGCGGGCGAGGTTTTGAGATGGTCGGGTGGTGGGACGACGGCGAGGTAGGAACCCGTGGAAGGGCGTTGCCGTGCGCCATCCGCGCGCCGGCGATGCCGCCGGCCGCATGAGCGCGCAGTGTAGCGACGGTGCGCGGGCGCGTCAATTTGGCGGGCGCCCGGGGCGGAGCCGCGGGGCCCTGGGCTTGCTTCGCCGCCGCGGCCGAGGCCGGCGGGAGTATGATGGCTGCCATGAACGCCTCGATCTTCTCTTCCGCCCACCCGGCCGATCAGTTGGCCGAGTTCACCGACGCCGACGCGGCGCTGGTTCGTATCAACGATATCTACGAGGCGTCGGTCGCCGCGATCCGCGCGCGCTTCGACGCCTTCGTGCAGGGCGCGCCCCTTCCCTCTGCGGCGCAGGCCTGCTACCCGTACCTGGGCATCTCCGTCAATCTCGAAACGCTGGTGACCGACAGCCGGCCCTCCTGGGGCACGGTGGCGTACCCCGGCGTCTATGGCACCACCGTGACAAGGCCCGACCTGCTCGCGGATTACTATCGCGACCAGATCGAGCGGTTGATGCGCTATCACCGCGTGCCGGTGGTGGTGGGAACCAGCCGGCGACCGATTCCGCTGCCCTTCGTCATCGAGGCATCGACCACCGACATCAGCTACACGCAGGCGCGCGAACTCGAAGCCTCGTTCGTGCTGCCCGAGCTGAGCCGCATCGACGATGCCATCGCCAACGGCACCTACGAGCCCATTCCGGGCGAGGCCTGGCCCCTGTCGCTGTTTCCTGCGGAGCGCGTCGACCTGGCGCTGCAGCGGCTGTACCACTACACCGGCACCGCCCCGCAGCATTTCCAGCGCTTCGTGCTGTTCACCAACTATCAGCGCTATGTCGACGAGTTCGTCGCGCTTGGCCGCTCGCTGATGGGCAGCGGCGACGGCGAAGGCTATGTGCGCTTCGTGGAGCCGGGCGATGTGGTGCAGGAGCTGGGGCAGGCGCAGCCCACCGAGGGCCTGTATCCGCGTGCCCTGCCGCAGATGCCGGCATATCACCTGGTGCGCGAGGACAAGCTGGGCGTGACGCTGGTCAATATCGGCGTGGGCCCGTCCAATGCCAAGACCATGACCGACCATCTCGCCGTACTGCGTCCGCATTGCTGGCTGATGGTGGGCCATTGCGGCGGCCTGCGGCGCTCGCAGCAGTTGGGCGACTATGTACTGGCGCACGCCTATGTGCGCGATGATCACGTGCTGGACCAGGACCTGCCGCCGTGGGTGCCGGTGCCGCCCATCGCCGAAATTCAGGTGGCGCTGCAGGAAGCGGTGGCGCGCGTGACGGGCCTGTCGGGCAACGAGATGAAGATCCGGATGCGCACGGGCACGGTGGTGTCGACCGACGACCGCAACTGGGAACTGAAGTCCAAGGCGCTGTATGCGCGCTTCAACCAGTCGCGCGCCATCGCCATCGACATGGAGAGCGCCACCGTGGCGGCCAACGGCTTCCGGCTGCGCGTGCCCTACGGCACGCTGCTATGCGTCTCGGACAAGCCGCTGCACGGCGAGCTGAAACTGCGCGGCATGGCGAACGCCTTCTATCGCCAGCGCGTGAGCCAGCACATGAGCATCGGCCTCGAAGCCATCCGCATCCTGCGTGAGAACGGCGTCGAGGCGCTGCATTCGCGCAAGCTGCGCAGCTTCGACGAGCCGGCGTTCCGCTAGGGACGCCTTTGCGGCATCCCTGGCGCAAGTCTCAGAAGCGATAGCCGACCCCGACGCTGAACAGCCACGGGTCCAGCTTCGCTTCGGACACCTTGACGCCGCCGGCCGTGACGTCGCTGGACAGCCAGACCTTCTTCACATCGGCATTGAGGAACCAGTTGCGCGTGAGCCGGTAGTCCATGCCGATCTGCAGCGCGGGCGCGACGCTCCAGCGGTCCAGCGACATGGCGCCACCGGCGATGTCCGCGCCCCAGATGCGCGTGAAGTTCAGGCCCGCGCCAACGTAGGGTCGCCACGTCGCCTCCGGGCGGAAGTGGTACTGCAACAGCAGCGTCGGCGGCAGATGCTTGAAGCTGCCGATGCGGTTGCCATCGAGATAGACGTCCTGCTTCTGCGGCACGGTCAGCACCAGTTCCGCGGCGATATGCGGCGTGAAGAAGTACGTGACGTCGAGCTCGGGAATCCATTTGTTGTTGACGGTGACGCGGTCCGACGCACCGATGCCGCCGACGGGGTCGGATTTATTCGCCATGTCCAGATAGGTGACGCGCATGCGCACCATCCAGTTGCCCTGGCCATCCGCGTCGGCCGCCATCGCGGGCAGCGACAGCGAAAGGCCCGCGCAGGCGGCCAGCACGGCGGCGGCAACGCGATGGCGCGAAGGGAAACGGAAGGCGCGCGAGACAGCGCTGGAATCGACGTAGGAATCGACGTTGAGATCGGCGTGAAGACGGTTATGGCAAGTCATGGTGCTCTGCGTTCAGGTCATGGAATCTGACGCCGAGTGTGTCCCATGTGATGCTTGCGCATTTTGACCCAACGCAAGAAGCGGGGCGTTGCTCGCTTTGGCCATGATTGCCGTGGCGGCGGCGCGACGCGCAGCGCGCGGGGACATGGCAGCCCCGCGCGCGCCGCGCCATCACGCCGCCTGCGCTGCCTTGTTGCCGTCGGCGGTTTTCATCGCGCGCAGATGCCGGTTCACGCCGCACACCACCGCCTTGAGCGAAGCGCTGACGAGGTTGCCGTCGACCGCGGCACCGAAGCCGGTCGGCGAATCGCCGAGACGCACTTCCACATAGCAGGCGGCCTGTGCGTCCGCGCCCGCGGACAGTGCGTGCTCGTGATAGTCCATCACCCGCACCGGCAGCCCGAGCGCGCGCACGAACGCATCGATCGGACCATTGCCCTTGCCGCGTACCGTCGCTTCCCTGCCATCGCGCATCAGGACCGCTTCGACCTCCACGTCGCCGTCTCGCCCTGCGGATGTCAGCAGCCGGTGGCCCACATAGCGGATCGGTCCATCGGCATCGAGGTATTCGCGCCGGAACAGCGCGTACAGCTCGCTCGCACTGGCCTCCGCGCCGCTCTCGTCGGTCATGCGCTGCACGGCCCGGCTGAACTCGATCTGCAATCGACGCGGCAGGTACAGCCCGTAGCCCTGTTCGAGCAGATACGCCATGCCACCCTTGCCGGACTGGCTGTTGACGCGGATCACGGCGTCATAGCTGCGGCCCAGGTCGGCGGGATCGATCGGCAGGTAGGGCACTTCCCATACCGTGTCGGGCCGCTGCTGGGCGAAGCCCTTGCGTATCGCGTCCTGGTGCGAGCCGGAGAACGCGGTGAAGACGAGGTCGCCGGCATAGGGATGGCGCGGATGCACGGGAAGCTGGTTGCAATGCTCGACGCATTGCCGCACGGCATCGATATCCGAGAAGTCCAGTCCGGGATCGACGCCCTGCGTGTAGAGGTTCAGTGCCAGTGTCACCAGATCGACGTTGCCGGTGCGCTCGCCATTGCCGAACAGGCAGCCTTCCACGCGGTCGGCCCCGGCCATCACGGCCAGTTCGGCGGCGGCCACCGCAGTGCCGCGATCGTTGTGCGGGTGGACGGAGAGCACGATATCCGCCCGGCGCGCCAGATGCCGGTGCATCCATTCGACCTGATCGGCGAACACGTTGGGCGTGCTGCATTCCACCGTTGTCGGCAGGTTCAGGATCAGGGGGCGGCTGGCATCGGGCTGCCAGATATCGGCAACGGCGTTGCAGACCTCGAGCGAGAAATCGAGCTCGGTCATGCTGAAGGTCTCGGGAGAATACTCGTAGGACCATGCCGTCTCGGGCAGCGAATCGGTCAGCGCGCGGATCAGGCGCGTGCCGGACAGCGCGATCTCCTTCACCTCGTCGCGGCTCGCACCGAAGACGATGCGGCGAAAGGCCGGCGCGATGGGATTGTAGAGATGCACCACGGCACGGGGCGCGCCGCGCACGGCGTCGATGGTGCGGCGGATCAGATCTTCGCGCGACTGCGTCAGCACGACGATGGTGACGTCGTCGGGAATGCGCGACTGCTCGATCAGCATGCGCACGAAGTCGAAGTCGGTTTGCGATGCCGAGGGAAAAGCCACTTCGATCTGCTTCAGGCCAATCTTCACCAACTGTTCGAAAAAGCGCAGCTTGCGCGCGACGCTCATCGGCTCGATCAGTGCCTGGTTGCCATCGCGCAGATCGGTGCTCATCCAGAGCGGAGCGCGTTCGATGCGGCGATTTGGCCAGGTGCGATCCGTGAGGTCCACGGTGGCGGCGGGACGGTATTTGGCGGCGGGGTTGCGGAGCATGGGAATTCCTCCTCGCGGGAAGATGAAATGAGACCGGACGGATCCGGAAAACGGGTGGCGCGAGGCTGCCGAACTGCCACGGGGGCCCTAGGCCCGGCAACCGATCGGTAGGTCTAGCGCTAGCGAGGAGAGGGCGCGCGTGTTCGCGGCGATAGCCACGGCAGACACGGCACCAGAGGACGAACGCAGAGCGAGCGGCGAACGCGCGCAGGCCGGCGCGGCGATGCACAGGGCATCGGCGGCATGACGGCGGGAAGGGCGCGAACGGGTCATCGTCTGGTAAGGAGGCGGGCTGCGCCGGCGGAACGGCGGGATCGATACAGGCATCGATTCACGCAGCCTGGGCGACAGAGTATGCGAGGCGCCACGCGGGCGTCAAGACCGGCGCGGGCGCTTCGCATCGCGCGACTATGTCGCCAGCGTCTGATCGACGCGCCGCCGGCACAGGCCGACGAACGCCTGGACCGCGCGCGATTGACCCTGCCCGGGATGAAAGGCGAGCACCGCGCGAAACACCACGGCGGGCGCGAAAGGCACGGCGCGCAGGCCCAGTGCCGCATATTCGCGCGCCACCAGCGGATTGGTGATCGCCAGCCCCGTGCCCGCCAGGACCAGCGCGCATTGCGTGGCGCTGTACGGCGTTTCCGCGACAAAGCGGGGGACGGTGCTGCTTTGCGCGAACAGCGCCTGGAGGCTGCGCTGCGCCGGATCGGACTCGGACAGTCCCACCAGTGGCACATTGCGCAGATCCTCGGGTCCGATGCGCTGCCGATGGGCCAGCGGGTGCGTCGCTGGCATGACGCAGACGGCCGTCGCCTCGTAGAACGGCGAGGCCACCAGGCCGCTCGTGTCCGCTTCGTTGCCCATGAACGCCAGATCGAGCCCGCCTTGCAGCACGCTGTCGCGCAGTACCAGCGAGCTGTCGACCAGCAACTGGCAACGCATGCGCGGATAGAGCTGCAGGAACTCGGATACCACCGCGGGCATCACGCTGGCGGACATTGCATGGAGGGCGCCGACGCGCAGGACCGCGTCCTCATGCGACCGCAGCATGTCGATCTTGCGCTGGACCATGTCCAGCCCCACGTAGACGCGCTCGACTTCCGCCATCAGCGCGCGCGCTTCCGGCGTCGGCACCAGCCTGCCCTTGAGCCGGTCGAACAGCTTCAGCCCGGAGCGCGTCTCGAACTGGACCAGCAACTGTGTCACCGCGGGCTGGCTGATATGCAGCGCCGCGGCGGCCCGCTTGGCCGAGCCCAGGCGCATCACCATGCGGAATATCTCGATCTGACGAGCGCTCGGTGTGGTCGTCGACATATTAGTTTTGCTTATTCGATATGCATGACGCATGGTGCCCGGGGCGGCCGCCGGCCTCTACCATACGCCGCATGCAAACACCTCTTCCGAAATCATCGGCCGTGTCGCCGGTGTCCCCGATTCGCCGCAATGCGCGGCTGGCGAAGCTCCGCTGCATCACGTGCCAGGCGGAGTATCCCATAGCCGATATGCCCGCCGGCTGCCCGCGCTGCGCGCAGGCAGGGCGGCCCAGCAGCGTCGAGGCGGTGTACGACAGCCTGCCGGCCGCGCCGGTGGCACAAAGCTCAGGTTATAGGTGGGGCCACTGGCTGCCGTATTCGCATGGTGTCTCGCTGGGGGAGGGCGACACGCCTTGCCTGGATGTGCGTGGTCTCGCGCGCGATCTCGATGTGGCGGCCCTGTGGGTCAAGCACGAGGGCATGAACCCGACTGGATCGCACAAGGACCGGATGGCCGCGCAGGGCGTGAGCCGCGCGCTGGACATCGGCGCGGACACCGTGGTGCTTGCGTCCAGCGGCAATGCGGCGATCTCCGCCGCGGCCTATTGCGCCGCGGCCGGCTTGCGCTGCGAGGTCGCAACGTATCGCGACCTGCCCACGCCGTTCGCGCGCGCCCTTCACTACTACGGGGCAAAGCGCGTCGCCTTCGATACCGGCCACGCGCGCTGGGACCACGTGCGGCTGCGGGTGGAGCGCGACCGCGCCTTCGCGCTGACCAACTACACCGTGCCGCCGGTCGGCAGCCCGGTGTTCGGCGTGGAAGGCTATCGCGCGGTGGCGCTCGAGTGGGTAGCCCAGGGCTGCCGGCCCGATCACATCATGGTGCCAACCGCGCGGGGCGACCTGCTGTGGGGCATCTACAGCGCCCTGCGCGACCTCGTGCAAGCCGGCGTGCTGCCGCGCTTGCCTCGGCTATGGGCGGTGGAGCCCTTTGCCAGGCTGTCTCGCGTGCTGGACGGCGCCTCGCTGCAAGCCGAATTTCCGGGGCAGACGGCGCAGTTCTCCACCGCCGGCTCAACGGTGACCGCCCAGCAGGAAATCGCCGTGCGCCGCTCGGGCGGCGGTGCTCTGGTCGTAGGGGACGACGCGGCGGTCGATGGCGTGTCGCGACTGGCCCGCGCCGGTTTCTGGGTGGAGCTGTGCGCCGGTGCAGGGTTGAGCGCCGCCCGGCAGCTACGCGCCGACGGTCGCATCGCATCGTCCGAGCAGGTTCTGCTGCTATTGACCGCCAAGGGCGAGCGCGATCCGTTCCAGGTCGAATCCGTCTGATTCCCCCCGCCGTTTGCCTTTTCACGCTGATACAAGGGAGCGCTCGCATGACGCTACGCAAGACCATCCGGGGCCTGGTCCCCTCGCTGCTGCTGCTGGCGGCAACCTTGAGCCCCACCGCCCACGCGGCATATCCGGACAAGCCCCTGCGCCTGATCGTGCCATGGGCGGCCGGCGGCAGTACCGATGCCTTCGCCCGCGCGCTGGCCAAGCGCATGAGCGAAACCATGGGACAGAGCGTGGTGGTCGAGAACCGCTCCGGCGCCTCCGGGCGTATCGGTCTGGAGACCGCCGCGAAGGCGGCGCCGGATGGCTATACGCTGGCGGTGGTCGAGCTGCCGCATGCGATCGCACCGGCCGTCTTCACGCAGATGCCCTACGACCTGTTGCGCGATTTCGCGCCCGTCTCGCTCATGGGGGAATCGCCACTGATTCTGTTTGCCGACAGCGGCCGCTACAAGGCGGGCGATATCCAGCGCTTCCTGGCCGACGCACGCAAGGCGGGGCCGTTGCAGATGGCCACCAGCGGCAATGGATCGATCAGCCATCTGTCCGCGAAACTGCTGGAAGCCCAGGCCGACGTCAAGGTCGATGTGGTCCCGTACCGGGGGTCGGCTCCCGCCCTCACCGACGTGGCCGCTCAGCTTGTGGCCGGACACTTTGCCACGCTGGCAAGTGGCAGCAGCCTGCTCGGCACGGGCAAGCTATCCGCGCTGATGGTGACCGGCGCGACGCGGCTGCCCGCGCTGCCCACGGTGCCGACCGCTGCCGAAGCCAGGCTTCCAGGCATGCAACTGAACCAGTGGTGGGCGATGGTGGTGCCAGCGAAAACCCCGCCCGAGATCGTCGCGCGCCTCGAAAAGGAAGTGAATCAGGCCCTGCAGCATGGTGCGACGCGCGATCGGCTCAGCACGCAAGGCATCGAGCTGAAAGGCTCCAGCCGCGAGCAACTCGGCGCGTTCCTGCGTAGCGAGGTGGCGCGCTGGGCAAAAGTGGTGAAGGATGCGGGGATTCAGCCGGAGTAAGCAAGCCGTGGCATCAAGGCGCGGATGCGCCGACCACGCTGTACTCCCTGTCCCATGGAGGGGACAGGGCCGGCGGTGCGCAACCGCCGGCCGAGAGCTGCAAACGGTAGCCGCTATTGCGAGGCCGGACGTTTGCTGTTCACCCTGGCCGCCAGCGCCGTGCGTGCGCCATCGCCGTCGACAAGGTTGTGGATCAAGACTTTCAAGGTGTCCACCACCGAATCCTTGACTTCGGGGTCGTCGGCGCAGAACCGCAACGCCCAGAAATCCTCGCGCTTCATGCCGATATCCATCAGGGCATGCTTGATCATCCGCCTTCCTGCCCGGTCCTCCTTGCCGATGCCGGTATTCCGGTCGAGATAAACAACGGCGCGCGCGATGGCTTCCTCGAGCGGCATCGCGGGCCCGGCGCCCTTGCCCTCCGCGACTGCCGCCTGCAACCTGCGCGCGTCCTGCCGGTTGCGATAGGCGGCATAGCCGACCCAGCCCGCCACGACCAGACCGCCGACGAAGGCAATGACAATACCGCCCATCGAAAGGCCGCCGGCGATCACGAAGCATGTCAGCGACAGTGCCGCGATCGCGATGGCCATCGTGCCGTAGCCGATGCGCCATTTGCCGACCCGGATCTGCTTGCGCGCATCGTCCTGCGCGCGGTCCTCGTTCTTTGCGGCGTGCCGCAGCAGCGCTGCGCCGACTTCGGCGGCATCGTCTACCGCGGCTTCTCGCTGCCTCTTGGCGGTATCGATTCTCTGGATGACGCCGTCGATTTTCGCCTTTGCGTTCGTTGCCGCCGCCAACTTCTGCAGACCCTCGCTGCGAGCGAGCACACCGGCCACGATATGGAGAACGCCACAGGCGACACTAAACGCTGCGCCGCCGATGGCTGTCCCGATCGCATTGGCCGGCACGGTGGCGATATGCAGCAGATCGCTGACCTTGGCGGCTTGCCACAGGGTCGCAAGGTTGCAGCTTACCGCACCGCCTTGAAGGGGGCCGTCGCGCAGGAACATCCATAGGGAGCGTTTGAAGGTGTTGGTTGCCTGCCGTATTTCGACTTGACCGGTCTCGTATTCGAAATAGCTTTTTGCGCGGACGGTACTGTTGTCCGCCTGTGGGTAGGTCGGTGCTACCACGCTGGCCGGTAATCCACGCTTGGCGTGGTGTGCGGCCATCTTTGCGTTCTGTATATCGGCCGCAAAGTCTTCGCTGTTTCTCTTGTGCTTCCGGAGGTGATTGCGAAGACAACGGAATTCATGTGCATCCTTACCAAATACATAGCTAGCCGCGGTCATCTCCGCCATTGACATTACAGTGCCAAGGCCCAGGCCAACTTGCGAAAGCGCATGCCGGATTCCAGTTAGTGCAACAGGTGCCGGTAGTGAAATTGCCGCGCCGGCACGGAAGAAAGCCGTGATGGCCTCAGCAAAGACTCCGGCGCGGCAGAGCGCAACTGCCCCCCAACTCGAGTACAGGCCAGTGCTGGCGATGGCCACGCTTCGGCTATCCGCCCGCGCTTGATTCCGCGAGGCAATCCAGCCTGGGTAGTTGCAGTACACCTTGCTCATTCTTGTCTCCTACGCTACCTCGGTGGCGCAGGACACAAGAGCCTGGCCACTGTCGTGCTGTCCTAAATTAGCCGCAGCCCCCGCCGGCGGTTTGAATGCGTGGCATGCTGCTCGAAAAATGCCCCGCGAACTGCCGTCGCGCTGCTTCGTCTTCCGCACAGTCACGAGCGAAGCGGCCACTGGCGATGTATCGCCTCGCTCGTCGGTTGTCTATTTCCTCCTCCTTGCGCGTACGGTAGCGGATAGCATTTGAGCCGATGTCCGCATGGCTCGGAAATGCGCCAATGCGTTCTCGCAATATCGCCACTGCGGGAAATCCGATGCCTTGCTGCTTGCCATGCCTCTCCCAGTGGAACTGGATTTCTAGGGCGGAAAGCGCCAAACCAAGCACGGCGGGGGAATTGACATTTGTGGTCGATGGCAACAGCGCCACCATCCTTTTCCATCTTGCTTCGTCCCGACGCTTGTTAGTCTCGTTGTCCTTGCGGATTTCCATGCGTTGGGCGATTGCCCCAATGAGGTGTTCCGCCTCTTCGGTGTTCGGGTGTTGCCATAGCGGAATAGCGAGATCAAGGAGCTTGTCGTGAAAATCCGGTTTCATACTCGGGCTATGAACGGTGCGCCTGGCGATTTCTGTTAGCACGACGATGGCGAACTTGGGCGATTGCTTGAGGGCTGCGTCTGCGATCTGCTGCAATAACTGCGTCGCCGGTTTTGAATCCAGCCCCAGGAAGAGTGGCCAGATTTCGTGAAAGACGCGCTCGGGCACATGCGGGTAGAGCGCACCGAGTCTCGCAAAGATGGTTCGCAGGGCAGAGCATGTCCGCCATTGGCTCCAACCGTTACTGCTGAATATGTCAAGCCACACTGAAAGCTCACGGATACACGACGATTGCGTCCGCGTGTCCAGACGTCTCTTCGCCGCTATCACATGCCGAAACAGCGCAAATTCCTTCCGGTACGGTTTCAGCCGCTGATCCAGAACGCGGCAAGTCATGGCAAGGGTGGCGCGGTCGAATGGGTCGGCAAGATAGGTGAATATCTTGCTGGTGACGCTTACCGGCAGGCGGGCCCAGTCCTGGTTGGTGAGTGGATGTTTCTGGGGATCCGAGTTCGTGGACACCAGCGATCGGATCGCTGCGAGCATTGGCCCGGCGGTACGTTTCTGAACTACAGCAGAGGAGCCACTGGTAGTGAGGCGTCCGTTGTTCCCGTCATCTTGTTCCGCTCTGTTCGTCCCTTCGGTCCTGAAAACCGTAAGTTCAATGCCTGCGATGCAGTCTTGCGGCATGGTGCTCTCCTTGAGCGTCAGAAAGAGCGCCTAAGGTGACACCGGGAGGGACTGCGCACTTTAGCAATCGCAAGCTTTCGATTGTTTATAACCGTTAACCGGAAAGCGTCGGCCTGTCGTGCTGCACCTGCAAAAAAAAGCCCTCGACGCATGGTCGAGGGCTTTGGTCATCGAGGGAGATGGGCCGGAGCGTACCCGTTTCTGCGGAGCGCTCGCACCGCCGATTCAGCGCTTGCGCACCCACTTCACCGTCTGTTCCGTGGGCTGCCCGCCGGCGGTTTCGTTGGAGCCGCAGGTGTTGCAGCCTCCGCTGTCGCACCCGCTCGCGCAGCCGGCCGCGCCCTTCGGTGCGAGCCACGCGACCATGCGGCCCTTCCAGCCGGTGGCGGTGCCGCCGCCGAGCGCGCCCGCCAGCGACGCCTTGATGCGCTCGCGCGTGCGCGGCATGTAGCGCGCCGCGACCGAGATCGCGCAGGCGATCACGATCAGTGGGACGAGCAGCGTTTCGGCGAGTTGGTACAGGCTCATGGTGAATGCGCGGTGGCCGCTTCAGGTGAACAGCAGCGCGACGCGATAGGTGACGAAGGCGGCCAGGTAGCCGAGGCCGGTGAGATACAGCGTCGACAGCGCCATGACCTTCCACGAGTTGGTTTCGCGACGGATCACGGCGAGCGTGGAAATGCACTGCGGGGCGAAGACGAACCACGCCAGCAGCGCGAGCGCGGTGGCCAGCGACCATTGCGCGGCGATCATCGGGGCCAGCTGGGCCGCGACGGCGTCCTCGCTGCCGGACAGCGCATAGACGGTGGCCAGCGCGCCGACCGCGACTTCGCGCGCGGCCAGGCCGGGCACCAGGGCGATGCAGATCTGCCAGTTGAAGCCCACCGGGGCAAAGATCGTTTCGAGGCCGCGGCCGATCATGCCGGCGAAGCTGTAGTCGATGGCCGGTTGGGTGGCGCCTTCCGGGGGCGCCGGGAACGTGGCGAGGAACCACAGCAGCACGGTCAGCGCGAGGATGATCTTGCCCACGCGGGACAGGAAGATGCGCGCGCGCTCCCACAGCCCGATCGCGATGTCGCGCGGATTGGGAATGCGGTACGAGGGCAGCTCCATCAGCAGCGGGTGGTCGGTGCCGCCGCGCCGGAACCACTTGAGCACGTAGGCGACGATCAGCGCGCTGACGATGCCCGCGACGTAGAGCGCGAACAGCACCAGCCCCTGCAGGTTGAACAGGCCCATCACGGCGCGCTCGGGGATGAACGCGCCGATCAGCAGCGTGTACACGGGAAGCCGGGCCGAGCAGGTCATCAGCGGTGCGACCAGGATGGTGGCGAGGCGGTCGCGCGGGTCCTGGATCGTGCGCGTGGCCATGATGCCGGGAATCGCGCAGGCGAAGCTCGACAGCAGCGGAATGAAGGAGCGGCCGGAGAGGCCGGCGCCCATCATCAGGCGGTCCAGCAGGAAGGCCGCGCGCGGCAGGTAGCCGGATTCCTCGAGCGTCAGGATGAACAGAAACAGGATCAGGATCTGCGGCAGGAACACCACCACGCTGCCCAGACCGGCGATCACGCCGTCCACCAGCAGGCTCTTGAGCATGCCGTCGGGCAGGAAGTTGCCGATCCACTCGCCCGCGAAGGCCACACCGGCCTCGATGCCGCCCATCAGCGGCTCGGCCCAGGCGAACACCGCCTGGAACATCAGGAACATCAGCACGGCGAGCAGCGCCAGGCCGAACACCGGATGCAGCACCACGCGGTCGATGCGGTCATCGAGTTCGGCCGTGCGCGCGGGCATCTCCACGGCCGCGGCGAGCAGCTGGTTGACCTGCTGGTGCAGGTCGGTGGTCTGGCCGGCGTCGCCGGCCAGGATGGGCGAGGTGGCGGGCAGGGTGCCGTCGAGGACCTCGAGCAGCGCGGCCGCGCCGCCGCGCTTGACCGCCACGGTCTGGACCACGGGCACGCCGAGCGCCGCCGAGAGTTTGTCGCGGTCGATGCGGATGCCGCGCCGCTGCGCCGCGTCGCTCATATTGAGCACCACCACCATCGGCAGGCCGAGGCGGCGCAGCTCCAGCACGAAGCGCAAGTGCAGGCGCAGGTTGGTCGCGTCCACCACGGAGACCAGCAGGTCGGGCGGCGGCTCGTCCTGGCGCTGCCCCGTGCAGACGTCGCGCGTGATGGCCTCGTCCAGGCTGGCCGCGTGCAGGCTATAGGCGCCCGGCAGATCGAGGATGCGCACGCGCCGGCCGCCCGGCGAGACGAAATGGCCTTCCTTGCGCTCGACCGTGACGCCGGCGTAGTTGGCCACCTTCTGGCGGCTGCCGGTCAGGCGGTTGAACAGCGCGGTCTTGCCGCAATTAGGATTGCCGACCAGTGCGATGCGCAGGGCGGGCGGGGATGAGGCGACGGACATGTTCGGCGTAAGACTCGTGAGCGGCGTTCAGGCGGTGCGCCTGGCCGGGGGAACGTCGGAGACCCGTGGGTCGGCGGCGGGCGCGAGGCTGGCGACGGTGGCCGCAACGGGCTCCACCGCGACGCGGGCTGCCTCGGCGCGGCGCAGCGCAAAGCGGGTAAAGCCGACCTGGGCGACCAGCGGGTCGGCCCCGAACGGGCCGACGGCGATGATCTGCACGGCTTCGCCGGGCACGAAGCCGAGTTCGCGCAGTCGGCGGGCGACTGGGTCGTTGGGCGTGGTGTCGTCGACCGACAGCACGACAGCGGCGGTGCGCCGCGGCAGTTCAGACAACCGCATGAGGTTTCCGGTCAGTGGAGGTGGCGTCCGGCTTGCGCCGGCGGAGCGCAACAGGTACGCAGATGAGAATCGTTTGCATTGTAGCGCAACAGGCCTTGCCGAAGGCGGGAGGGCGGCATCCTGGCGCGGTTGCGGGGCATTCCGGGGCAGTCCAAGTGCGGCGTGCTGGCGGGAAGGCCCGGTGCCCAAGTGCCGGAAACGGCCGGCAAAAATCGAGGGTTGGCTCTAATTACCGTATTTGCGTTATTGGATCGGGCCAATGCTGCCGTTAAGCTAAGCACACGCTGAACACCCCGTTCCAATGCGTCCTCAAGAGCCATCCGTCGCCCCGGCGGATGGCTTTTTTCTTGCCGCGGCCGCGAAGATGGCGATGAAATGGTCGCGCGCCGGATGGTCCGGCAGTGCCTTCCACGCGCAATACACCTCCGATGGCACGGTCGAGCCGGCCAGCGGACGGAACGCCGCGCCCGCCATGGCCGAGCGCTGCAGCGCCGCCGGCACCACCGCCACGCCCATTCCCTGCGATACCAGCGACACCACGGACAGCCAGTGCCGCACCTCGTGCCGCACCTGCGGGTAGAAGCCCTCGGCCGCGCACATGTCGACGATGCGGGTGTAGTAATCGGGCGACGCCTTGCGGGAGAACAGCACGAAGGGATCGCCGCGCAGCTCGGTGAGCCTGATCGTGCGCCGGCCGGCCAGCGGATGGTCCTCCGGCATGCAGCAGACGAAGGGCTCGCTATGGATCAGCCGGGTCGCCAGTTCGTCGGGCACGCGGCCGGTGTGGATGAAGGCGGCGTCCAGGCGGCCATGCAGCAGGCCGTCGATCTGCTCCTGGGAGTTCAGCTCGGTCAGCGCGACCTGGATGCCCGGGTAGCGCGCCTGGAATTCGCGCAGCCGCTGCGGCAGGCCGCGGTAGAGCATGGAGCCCACGAAGCCGACCCGCAGCCGGCCCACCGCGCCGGCCTCGATCTCGCGCGCGAGCAGTCGCGCCTCCTCCGCCTGCGCGAGCAGCGCGGTGGCGGACTCGCGGAAGGCGCGGCCTGCGGCGGTCAGCCGCACGCCCTTGCTGTCGCGCTCGAACAGGCGGGCGCCGACCGAGGCCTCGAGCTGCTGGATATTGAGCGACAGCGGCGGCTGGGAAATGGAGAGCCGCCGCGCCGCGCGGCCGAAGTGCAATTCCTCGGCCAGGACCAGGAAATAGCGGAGGTGACGGAATTCCATGGGCGTTCCCTATCGATACAAAAAATATATGGACCAAGCCAATTATTGAATTAGACACGAATCGCCCCGCTTTGAATAATGCAGGCACAGCAGCGACGAGAGACCGGCCCCTTTCATGGCGGCGAGGTCCATACGAGAAGGAGACACCATGCTTGCCAGCGTCCAACCCCTGCCTTCCCAAGACGACATCGAGGCGGCTCACCCGGTGCCCGACCAGCACGGTGCCAACCTGTTCGCCACCGATCCGGACCTGGGCGCCTTGCTGCCGCTCTATCTGCCCGACGATCTGTACCGCCACCTGCTGCCGCACCTGGACCGCATGGGCGAGCTGGCCGGAGGCGTGCTCGATACGCTGGCCAATGTCGCCGACCACCACCCGCCGGAGCTGTCGTACCGCACCCGTACCGGCATCGATGCGCAGCGCATCGACAAGCATCCTGCCTATGTGGAACTGGAGCGCGTGGCGTTCTCCGAGTTCGGGCTGGCCGCCGCCTCCCATCGCGGTGGCGTGCTGGGCTGGCCGGCGCCGATGCCGCCCGCGGCCAAGTACGCGCTGACCTATCTGTTCGTGCAGGCGGAGTTTGGCCTGTGCTGCCCGCTGTCGATGACCGATTCGCTGACGCGCACGCTGCGCAAGTTCGGCGACCCGGCGCTGGTCGAGCGCTTCCTGCCCGCGCTGACTACCCAGGTGTTCGAAGACCTGTACCAGGGCGCGATGTTCATGACCGAACAGGGCGCGGGCTCCGACGTGGCGGCTACCGCGACGCAGGCGGTGCGCGCGGAGGCGGCCGAGTCGGCCGACGGCGCCTGGCGGCTGTGGGGCGACAAGTGGTTCTGCTCCAACCCGGACGCCGCGCTGGCGATGGTGCTGGCCCGTCCCGCGGGCGCGCCCGAAGGCATCAAGGGCGTGTCGCTGTTCCTGCTGCCGCGCACGCTGGCCGATGGCAGCGCCAATCACTATCGCATCATCCGCCTGAAGGACAAGCTGGGCACGCGCTCGATGGCCAGCGGCGAGATCCGCCTCGAAGGCGCGCATGCCTGGCTGGTGGGCGAGCCGGGCCGCGGCTTCGTACAGATGGCGGACATGATCAACAATTCGCGCCTGTCCAACGGCGTGCGCGCGGCGGGCCTGATGCGGCGCGCACTCTCCGAAGGGCTGTTCATCGCGCGCGAGCGCCGTGCTTTCGGCAAGCGGCTGGCCGACATGCCGCTGATGCGCCGCCAGCTGCTCAAGCTGACCCTGCCCACCGAGCAGGCCCGCACGATGGTGTTCCAGACCGCCGAGGCGCTGCGCCGCGCCGACCTGGGCGAGGCCGACGCCTATCCGCTGATGCGCATCCTGACGCCGCTGATCAAGTTCCGCGCCTGCCGCGATGCGCGCAAGGTGACCGGCGACGCCATGGAGATGCGCGGCGGCTGCGGCTATATCGAGGAGTGGAGCGATCCGCGGCTGGTGCGCGACGCGCATCTGGGTTCGATCTGGGAAGGCACCAGCAATATCGTCGCGCTGGACGTGCTGCGGGCAATCCGCCGCGAAGGCGCGCTGCCCGTGCTGCGCGCCCATCTGGATGCGCTGCTCGCGCAAGCCCCTCTGCACGCCGACGCGCGCGCCGCCTTCGCGACGGCGATCACGCGCGCCCAGGCCCTCGCCCAGCATGCCGCCGATGCCGGCGCCGATGGCGACGTGCTGGCACGCCAGGCCGCCTCCGCGCTGTATCACGTCACCAGCGCCGCCGCGATGGCGTGGGAAGCCGGGCGCATCGGCTCGCGGCGCCGCATGCGGCTGGCGCAACTGGTGCTGGCCCATCGCGTGCTGCCGCGCGATCCGCTGGCGGGCGAGAGTGAGCCGGCATGGCTTGCCGAAGCGGTGTACCCGCGCGCTGGCGACACCGGCTGCACCGCGGCCGCGCTGAAGACCGTCACCGTGTTCTGAGCGGACGCGAACGGCACCGTACCGAGCAGTACCCCATTTTTAAAACATTCCGGGTGGAGACAATCATGGCAATCTGGCATCGCATCGCGGCAATCGCCGCCTGTACCCTGTGCGTGGGCATCGCGCCCGCCGTCGCGCAGAAGGACTTTCCAAGCAAGCCCATCATGCTGGTGGTGACCTACCCGCCGGGCGGCCCGACCGACGCGATGGCGCGCACGCTGGCCGCCGCGCTCAAGAGCAGCCTGGGCCAGCCGGTGATCGTGGAGAACCGCGCCGGCGCCGGCGGCAATATCGGCGCGGAGGTGGTGGCGCGCGCCGAGCCAGATGGCCACACGCTGATGTTCGGCACCTCGGCGCCGCTGGCCATCAACGTGAGCCTGTACCGCAAGATCAACTACGACCCGGTCAAGAGCTTCGCGCCGGTGATCCAGGTGGGGCATCTGCCGAACGTACTGGTGGTCAATCCTTCCGTGCCGGCGAAGAACATCGCCGAACTGATCGCCTACGGCAAGGCGCATCCCGGCAAGCTCACCTATGCCTCGTCGGGCAACGGCGCCTCGTCGCACCTGGCCGGCGTGCTGTTCAACAACCTGGCCGGCACGGACTTCCAGCACATCCCGTACAAGGGCACCGGTCCCGCGCTGAACGATCTGCTGGGCGGTCAGGTCAGCATGACGTTTACCGATGTGCTGACCGCGCTGCCGTTCATCAAGAGCGGCAAGGTACGCGCGCTGGGTGTGACCACCAAGGAGCGCTCGCAGGCGCTGCCGGACGTGCCGACCGTGGCCGAGCAGGGCGTGGCCGGGTTCGATGTGTCGGTGTTCTTCGGGGTGGTGGCGCCGGCGGGCACGCCCAAGCCGGTCATCGCACGGCTGAACGCCGCCTTCGCCGATGCGCTGTCGCAGCCGGAGGTGCGCAAGACGCTGGTGGCGCAGGGGCTCGAGCTGCCGTCGTCCACCACGCCCGAGCAACTGGGCAACTTCGTCAAGGCCGAGGTCGGCAAGTGGCGCAGCGTGGTGCAGAAGAGCGGCGCGCAGCTGGACTGAGCGCTTGCGGCTCCGGCGCGCGCCGGCGATTCGTTACCATCGACCCATCCGACACCTCCAGGAGCCTGTCATGACCCAACCGAACGCCGGCGCGCTCGCCGGCATCCGCGTGGTCGACCTGTCGCGCATTCTCGGCGGGCCGTACTGCGGCCAGATCCTGGGCGACCATGGCGCCGACGTGCTGAAGATCGAGCCGCCGCAGGGGGACGACACGCGGACCTGGGGGCCGCCGTTCAAGGACGGCGTGGCGTCCTACTATTTCGGGCTGAACCGCAACAAGCGGGTGATGCGGCTGGACCTGGCGGCGGAATCCGATCGCGAAGTCCTGCTGGCGCTGCTGGCCGAGGCCGACGTGCTGGTGGAGAACTTCAAGACCGGCACGCTGGAGAAATGGGGCCTGGGCTACGAGACGCTGTCGGAACGCTTCCCGCGGCTGATCCATTGCCGCGTGTCGGGGTTTGGCGCCGACGGCCCGCTCGGGGGACTGCCGGGCTACGACGCCGCCATCCAGGCGATGGCCGGCATCATGAGCATCAATGGCGAGGCCGACGGCGATCCGCTGCGCGTGGGTTTGCCGGTGGTGGACATGGTGACGGGCCTGAACGCCGCGCTCGGCGTGCTGCTCGCGCTGCAGGAGCGCGCGCGCAGCGGCCGCGGCCAGTTCGTCGAGGCGGCGCTGTACGACTCGGGCCTGTCGCTGCTGCATCCGCATGCGGCCAACTGGTTCATGAGCGGCAAGACGCCCACGCGCACCGGCAACGCCCATCCCAATATCTATCCGTACGATACGGTGGCCACCGCCACCGATCCGATCTTCCTGGCGGTCGGCAACGACCGGCAGTTCCGCATCCTGTGCGGCCATCTGGATGTGCCCGCGCTGGCGGACGACGAGCGCTACGCCACGGCCGGCGCGCGCTCGGTCAACCGCGCCGCGCTGAAGGCGGAGCTGGAGGCGCGCATGGCGGGCCTGGACGGCAAGGCGCTTGCCGACGAACTCGTGCAGGCGGGCGTGCCGTGCGCGCCGGTGCTGTCGGTGGCGGACGCGCTGCAGCACCCGCATACGGCGCATCGCGAGATGGTGGTGGAGATGGAAGGGGGGTACCGGGGGCTGGGCGCCCCCGTGAAACTGAGCCGCACGCCGGCCACGTACCGGCATGCGCCGCTCGCCGAGGGCGATGCATTCCTGCCGCGGCAGGCCGGCGAAGATGGCGGCGGCGGGGGCGGGCGGTAAGGCGCGGCCCGCGCAGAAACGGGTACGCTTTGCGTGCCTCGTACCCGCAAGACGACGATGGCCCGAGCGGTTCGCACCGCTCGAGCCATCGTGCATGGAAGGCGCCGTGTCTGCGTCTTCAGTCGGCCTGGATGCCGAACTCCTTGACGATCTTCGCGTAGCGCGTGGCATCGCCCGCGATCACCTTGGCGAGCACGCCGGGTTCGCCGCCGACCGGGCTGATGCCGAACGTGGCCATCTTCTGCACGATGTCCGGCATCTTCAGGATCTCGTTGACGTGGGTGTTGAGCGTGCGCACCAGCTCCGGCGACATGCCCTTGGGCCCGAGCAGGCCCTGCCACGCGCTGACCTCGACGTCCTTGTAGCCCAGCTCCACCAGCGTGGGCACATTCGGCGCGAACGGCGAGCGCTTCTGGTCGGCCACGGCGATGGGCACGAGCTGGCCCGTGTTCACATGCTGGTAGACCGCGCCGTAGGTGGAGTAGGTCATCGGCACCTGGCCGCCTAGCACGTCGACCACCGCCGGCGCCGTGCCGCGGTACGGTACCTGCGCGATGCTGACGCCCGCGGCCTTGTTGAACAGCTCGCCGAGCACGTGCATGGGCGAGCCGTTGCCCGGGGTCGCGTAGGTCGAGACCGTGCCGGCCTTGGCGCGCGTGACCAGGTCGCCGACCTTGGCGATGCCGGTGTTCTTGCTGACCACCACGAACAGCGACTGGAAGCCGGTCTGGACGATCGGGGTGAAGTCGCGCTGCACGTCGTAGACGGCGCCCGAGCCGGACTTGAGCACCAGCGGTGCCAACGCCACGGTATTGGGCGCGGCGAGCAGCGTGTAGCCGTCCGGCGCGGCCTTGGCCACGTAGGCGCTGCCGATGGTGCCGGCGGCGCCGGTGCGGTTTTCCACCACCACCGACTGCTTCAGGCGGATCGACAGCTTCTCGGCGATCATGCGCGCGAGCACGTCGGTGTCGCCGCCCGCGGGGTACGCGACGACGATGGTGATGGGCTTGGTCGGATACGCCTGCGCATGCGCGGCGCCGATGCCGCCCACGGTGGCGGCGGCGGCGAAGGCGGTGAACGCGGCCAGCGCCATGCGGCGGACCGGGGAGCGGGGGCGACTTGCTGACTTCATGTTCTGGTACCTCGGTGGATGACGTGCGTGCCGGCGCGGGGCACCGTGCGCAATGGAAACGGGCAGGGCGCTGGCGGTACGGCCCGGGCGCAAGATGCGCGCCATGCCGGGCCGTACCGCCCGTGCTCAGAAGACGTGCTTGATGCCGATCATCGTGCCCAGCTGGTTGCCGCCGGGCGTGGTGTTCGAGCCCACCGAGCCGCCGCTGACCGACGTGGTCAGGTTGCCGTCGTTATTGATATAGCCGGCGGTGGCGTAGATCGAGGTGCGCTTGGAGAACGCGTAGGTGCCGCGCACCGTGAACAGCATCGATTGGTTGTCGCTGTTGTGATAGTTCAGGAAGTACGCCTGGCCGGCCAGGTTGAAGCGCGGCGTGATGTCGTAGGCGGCGCCGAGGTAGTACAGCTCGCTGCGCGGCGTGGGGCTGCCTTCGTTGTCGCGGCGGATCACGCCGATGCCCAGCTTGGTGCGGTCCAGCAACACGTAGCCGCCCACCGACAGGCGGTCGTCCGAGAGGCTGCTGCTGGTCAGGCCGCCGAACGCGCCCGGGCCGCCGCGCAGCGAATCGTAGGCGGCATGCACGCCCCACTGCTTGGTGTCGTAGGCGAGCAGCGCGGACCATTCGCGGCAGGCACGGCTGTCGGCCGGATTTTCGCCGGCGCAGTTGGTGCCGGCGGGGCTGGGGCCCGCGTTCACCGCATCGCGGCCGAAGCTGTAGGTGGCGCCAACGGTGAAGCCGCCGAACTTGCCTTTGTACGCGACGGTGTTGTCGGCGCGGGTGTTGGGCAGATAGTTGTCCAGCGAGCCGGAGCCGTAGATGTTCGGGCCCAGCGTGTCGGAATCGAGAATGGCCCAGAACAGCATGGTGTACTGGCGGCCCACGGACACCTGACCCCACGGACCGGACAGCCCCACCCAAGCCTGGCGCCCGAACAGCCGGCCGCCCTGGTTGGCCGTGCCGCTATCGGGGGAGAAGCCGGATTCGAGGGCGAAATTCGCCTTCAGGCCACCGCCCAGGTCTTCGCTGCCGCGCAGGCCCCAGCGCGAGGGCACCGTCGCGGTCAGGTTGGGCACGCGGAACAGGCCGTCCTTGTTCGCACCCACGTTGTTCACGTACTCGACGCCGGTGTCGATCACGCCGTACAGCGTCACCGAGGATTGCGCCGAAGCCAGCATGGGCAGTGCCGCGGCCGAGGCCGCGATGGCCGTTGATGCGATCCGTCCAAAGTTCATCTCGATTCCTTCTCCAAATCCGTGGTCTTGGTGTGGTTCCCGCCGGGGATGGCCGGCGGGACGCCGTGGTGTCCCGGTGGGCCGGGTACGGGTGACGGCGACCCTCTGTATCGCTTTCTTTGCGTTTCATATATAAAACCACGAATCACATAGAAAACGTTGGAGCGAATATAGCGGGAGTTTTCGAAACCGTAAGGGGCGGGAATTCCCTAGTGCCGCCCGGGCGCGACGCCTGCGGCACCCGTGGTCCGAGGGGTTTCCCTGAGGCGGTGCAGCGATGCGCGGGGATGGATCGGGGCCCGCTCTCGGGGCAGCGGACGGAAACCCTTGGCGCTACGGGGCTTTTGCCGGCGGGGCCGCTGCCGGTCGCGCGCACAAGCGCTTCAATGTGGTGCGCATACGCAGCCACACCGGCGCGCCGCGGGATTTTTACTAGGGATTTACCCTAGGCTGCCACCGCGAAAAGAGCCGACTATAGTCCCAAGGTTTTATTACCAAACATAGGTTTCATATATGGAACATAAGACGGCGCTTACCGAAGGGCTGGACAGCGTCGAGTTGGCGCGCCTGGAAAGCACGTTCGCCGAGGAAATCGTGCGGCTGCCCAGCGCGGCGGGCGAAAGCACCGGCGACGTGGCGCAGATCGGCTGCCGTCGCGGTGGGGGCCAGGGGCCGGTAATCGTGCTGCTGCATGGCATCAGTTCCGGCGCGCCGTCCTGGCTGCCATGCGCGAGCCTGCTGGCCGGCCACGCGCGGGTGCTCGCCTGGGACGCGCCCGGCTATGGCAATTCGACGCCCCTGCCGGCGGAGGCGCCCATGGCCGCCGACTATGCGCGTTCGCTGCAGGCGATGCTGCGCGTGCTGGACCTGCGCCCGGACGTGATCGTCGGCCATTCGCTTGGCGCGCCGATGGCGGCGGCCTATGTCGCGCAAGCCGATCCGCAATGGCTGCCCTCCCGGCTGCTGCTGGTCAGTCCCGCGCAGGGCTATGGCGGCCCGGGCCAGGAAGAGAAGTCGCGGCAAGTCGCCGTGCAGCGGCTGGAGGCGCTCGAGCGGCTCGGCGTGCCCGGCCTCGCCGCGCGGGGGCCGGAGCGCCTGCTGGGTCCCGACGCCGACGAAGGCGCGCGGGCCTGGGTGCGCCGGAACATGGAGCGCCTGGACCCCGCCGGCTACCGCCAGGCCGTAGCCATGCTGTGCGGCGACGCCATCGACCGGTATCTGCAGGCCCGGCCCGCCGGGCTGGACGTCCGCGTCGCCTGCGGCGCGCAGGACGTGGTCACGCCACCCGACGCCTGCGCGGCGCTCGCCGAGCGCTTCGGCCTGCCTTTCACGCTGATTCCCGACGCGGGCCACGCCTGCTACGTCGAACAGGGCGCCGCGGTCGCGCGGTGGATCCGCGCCGCCTGAACGCCCCCGGGAGGGCGCATGGCGCTTGCTTTCCGCTGACAGCGGAACGCCGGCGTCCAAGCGCCGCCGCGGCAGTGGCCTGACGACCTCTTGTGCCGCCGGGGCGGCGACCGAAACTGACAAACGGCCAGTCCGAGGGGTAAACCCTAATCAAATTCCGAGAGACGGTTGTCTATAGTCTCAACTGTGTTCAATATCTGGATCAGCGTTTCATACATAAAACGAGACGCGATTCGGTAGCCGGCAACGAGCAAGGAGAAGCGCAATGGATGACCTCGCCTACAACCCCAACCTGGCGCCCTGGGAGCGGCCCGCCCCCAACAACGTCGCCGGCAAGGGCTATATCGAGCGTCCCGGCAAGGTGCCCAACATCGTGTGGCAGACCCGCGCCGCCGTGCCGACCGCCTACGAGAACGCGCTGGGCGACGCGCTCGAGGCCGCCTTCGAGGGCGGCGCGAAAACGCCGGAGGACATCGTGCGCAGCTTCAACCGCGCCGGCTTCATGACCAGCGACGGCCAGGGCTGGACCGAAGAGCGCTTCCTCGCCGAAATCCGCCGGCTCGGCGCCTGACCGGGCCCCGACCGACCGGTCCCGCACCGCACGCTCATCAGGCCCGCACCCCGCAAGAGAAAGAACATGGAATCGAACAAGCAAGCCCGCGCCGAAGCCCGCCTCAACACCGGCCTGCGCAACTACTGGTATCCCGTCACCGCCTCGTGGTCGGTGACCCACGCCCCGATCGGCATCACGCGCCTGGGCCAGAACATCGTGCTGTGGCGCGACAACGCCGGCCAGGTCCACGCGCTGGAAGACCGCTGCCCGCACCGCGGCGCCCGCCTGTCGATGGGCTGGAACCTGGGCGACCGCGTCGCCTGCTGGTACCACGGCGTCGAGGTCGGCGGCGATGGCCAGGTCAAGAGCGTGCCGGCCGTCGACAGCTGTCCGCTCGAGGGCAAGACCTGCGTGCGCAGTTACCCGGTGCAGGAACGCGCCGGTGCGATCTTCCTGTGGTTCGGCGACCGCGCGCCGCAAGGCGAAGGCAGCGCCGACGAACTGCGCCTGCCGGAGGAACTGGTTAGCGACGAGCACAGCAACTTCCTTTGCGTCGCGCATTGGGACTGCAACTACCGCTACGCCATCGACAACGTCATGGACCCGATGCACGGCGCCTACCTGCACGCGGTGTCGCATTCGATGGCCAGCGGCGAGAAGCAGGCGGTGATGGCGGTGCGCGAGACCGAGCACGGCCTGATGTTCGAGAAGACCGGCCAGCGCGGCGTCAACTTCGACTGGGTCGAGTTCGGCGAAACCGGCACCCTGTGGCTGCGCCTTGCCATTCCGTACCGCGCCAAGGTGGGCCCGGGCGGTCCGTTCGGCATCGTCGGCATGGCCACGCCGGTGGACGAGGAGCATTGCATGGTGTTCTTCTGGCGTACCCGCAACGTCAGCGGCTGGGAGCGCGACGTCTGGCGCTTCCTGTATCGCAACCGGCTGGAAGGACTGCACTGGGACGTGCTCGAGCAGGACCGCGTGGTGCTCGAATCGATGGCGCCCAATGCGCGCGACCACGAGATGCTGTACCAGCACGACGTCGGCATCACCCGCGTGCGCCGCCTGCTGCGCCGGCGCGCCGAGGCCGAGGTCGCCGACGAGCCGATCGCCATGGTCAAGCCGGCGGCCGGGGTAGCGAACCATGTCTGAGCGCCGTGCCGATGACATTCAAGGCGGCAAGCTGCTGGCCGGGCGCAGGGTACTGGTGACGGGCGCAGCGCGCGGCCTGGGCCTCGCGTTCGCCACCGCCATCGCCGAAGCCGGCGCGGCCGTGGCGATGGCCGACATCCTCACCGAGCGCCTGGAGCAGGAGGCCGCGGCGCTGCGCGAGCGCGGTTTCACCGCCGTGCCGCTGACGCTGGACCTGGGCGACCCGGAATCGGTGCGCGCCTGCGCGGCGCAGGCGGTCCAGGCGCTGGGTGGGCTCGATGGCCTCGTCAACAACGCGGCGGTCACCGATTCGGGCGGCCGCGCCGCGGGCGACATCGACATCGCCACCTGGGACCGCGTGATGAACGTGAACGTGCGCGGCACCTGGCTGATGACGGCCGCCTGCGAGCCGGCGCTGCGCGCCAGCGGCCGCGGCGCCATCGTCAACCTGGCCTCCGACACGCCGCTGTGGGGCGCGCCCAACCTGCTGGCCTACGTGGCGAGCAAGAGCGCCATCATCGGCATGACCCGTTCGCTGTCGCGCGAACTGGGCACCGGCAACATCACCGTCAATGCAGTAGCGCCCGGCCTGACGCTGGTCGAGGCGACCGAGTACGTGCCCCAGAAGAGGCATGAGCTCTATCGCGAGCAACGCGCGATTTCGCGCGAACAACTGCCGGCAGACGTCTGCGGCGCCGTGTTGTTCGCCCTTTCCGATCTTTCCCGCTTCGTGACCGGCCAGACCCTGGCCGTCAACGGCGGCTTTGTCATGCACTGAGGACAGAAGGAATCCACATGAGCGATCTTTCCCAACAACAAGACATGAAGCGGACCTGGGAGCAACCCGAAGGCGCCTCGTTCGACCAGTGGATGGAGAGCCGGGTCGCCCGCTTTTCCACCCGCCGCTACGACTGGGACGCGCTGAAGTTCCAGGCCGACTACGACCCGAAATACCGCCGTGCGCAGATGCGCTACCTGGGCACGGGCGGCACCGGCGTGGCCACCGATACCAACACCGTGCCGTCGGAACACTTCACGTTCTCGACCATGATCATCCCGGCCGGCCACGAAGGCCCGTCGCACCTGCACACCGACGTCGAGGAAGTGTTCTTCGTGCTGCGCGGCAAGCTCAAGCTGGTGCTGGAGAAGGACGGCGAGCGCTACGAGACCATCCTGACCGAACGGGACCTGGTGTCGGTGCCGCCGGGCGTGTACCGCGAGGAAATCAATATCGGCGAGGAGGACGCGCTGATGTGCGTGATGCTCGGCGCCAAGAAGCCGATCACCCCGACCTATCCGCCCGATCACCCGCTGACCAAGGTCAAGCGCTGAACCACGATGCAGATGCCGGCGCGCTTTCCTCGCGCCGGCAGCCAATGCTGTCACACATGACCAATGCTCTCTTGCCGGAAGACCCGCAGGACAAATACATCGTGCCGGGACTGGAACGCGGACTGCGCCTGCTGGGCGAGTTCAGCGGCCGCCAGCGCACGCTGTCCGCGGCCGAGCTGGCGCGCCGCCTCAAGGCGCCGCGCTCGACGGTGTTCCGGCTGCTGGCCACGCTGGAGTCCATGGGCTTCATCGAACGCACCGAGGGCCGCGAGTACCGGCTGGGCATGGCGGTGCTGCGGCTGGGTTTCGAGTATCTGGCCTCGCTGGAGCTGACCGAACTCGGCCGCCCGTTGCTGGACCGGCTGCGCGACGACATCCAGTACCCGTGCAACCTCGTCGTGCGCGACGGGCGCTCGATCGTCTATGTCGCCAAGTCGGTGGCCGCCAGCCCGTTCGCCAGCACCGTCAACGTCGGCACGCGGCTGCCCGCGCACGCCACCGTGCTCGGCCGCGTGCTGCTGGAGGACCTGACGCTGGCCGAACTGCGTGCGCTGTATCCGGAGCCGTGCCTGGAAGTGTTCTCGCCCAGCACCCCGCAGAGCGTAGAGGCACTGCACGAGATGGTGCAGCGCGACCGCGAGCGCGGCTACGTGCTGCAGGAAGGCTTCTTCGAAGCCAGCATCTCGACCATCGCCGCGCCGGTGCGCGACCGCACCGGCCGCGTGGTGGCCGCGATGGGCGCCACGATTCCGGCCTCGCACATCGGCGCCGTGCAGCTGGAGGGCATGGTCGAAAAAGTACGAACCACCGCGGGCGAGCTGTCGCGCCTGCTCGATTACAGGCCGCCGCAGCGGGACGGCCTGGCGGCGCTGCGCGCGCTGGCGGCCATGCCGAAGCCAGCCGCCGCGGCAGCCACTTTGCATCGGGAGTGAGGAGATGCCCATGATTGAACTCGACGGCAAGGTCGCCGTCGTCACCGGCGGTTCCTCGGGCATCGGCCTGGCCACCGTGGAGCTGCTGCTGCAGGCCGGCGCCGCCGTGGCGCTGTGCGGGCGCAACGAGGAACGCCTGCGCGAGGCCGAGGCGAAGCTGCGCGACGCGTATCCGGATGCCCGCCTGCTCGCCGCGGTGTGCGACGTGCTCAAGGCAGACCAGGTCGCCGCCTTTGCCGCGGACGTCGAGGCCCGGCTCGGCCCGGCCGACATGCTGGTCAACAACGCCGGCCAGGGCCGCGTATCGACGTTCGCCGATACCGAGGACGCGGCCTGGATGGAAGAGCTGCAGCTCAAGTTCTTCTCCGTGATCTACCCCACGCGCGCCTTCCTGCCGCAGCTCGAACGCTCGGGCACGGGCGCGGTGGTCTGCGTCAACTCGCTGCTCGCGCGCCAGCCGGAGCCGCACATGGTGGCGACTTCCGCGGCGCGGGCCGGCATCCTGAACCTGGTGCGCTCGCTGGCCACCGAGTTCGCCCCGCGCCGCGTGCGGGTGAACGGCATCCTGGTCGGGCTGATCGAGTCCGGCCAGTGGCGCCGCCGCTTCGAGGCGCGGCCCGAGGCGGACCGCCATCTGGACTGGGCCGCATGGACCGCGCGCCTGGCCCAGCAGAAACATATCCAGCTGGGGCGCCTCGGCCTGCCGCGCGAAGCCGCCCAAGCCATTCTTTTCCTTGCCTCGCCGTTGTCTTCGTACACCACGGGCAGCCACATCGATGTTTCCGGAGGACACTCCCGTCATGCGTAACGAACAACAACAAGTCACCGTCGGCTTTGCGATCGCCGCCTTCCTGGAGCGGTGCGGCGTCAAGGCAGCATTCGGCGTGATTTCGATCCACAACATGCCCATCCTCGATGCGATGGGCGAGCGCGGCAATATCCGCTTCGTGCCGGCGCGCGGCGAGGCGGGCGGCACCAACATGGCGGACGCCTGCGCCCGCACCACGGGCGGCCTGGGCGTGTGCCTGACCAGCACCGGCACCGCCGCCGGCAATGCCGCCGGCGCGATGGTCGAGGCGCTGACCGCAGGCACGCCGCTCCTGCACATCACCGGCCAGATCGAGACGCCGTACCTGGACCAGAGCCTGGCGTACATCCACGAGGCGCCGGACCAGCTGACGATGCTCAAGGCCATCTCGAAGGCAGCCTTCCGCGTGCGCAGCGCCGATACCGCGATCAGCACGATCAAGCTGGCGGTGCAGACCGCGCTGACGGCGCCGAGCGGCCCCGTCAGCGTCGAGATCCCCATCGATATCCAGGCGGCGCTGATCCCGATGCCCTCGGACCTGAGCCCGCTGCCTGTGCCCGTGCACGAGCCGTCGGACCATGCGCTGGACGCGCTGGCCGAGCGCCTGGCCAAGGCCAAGCGCCCGATGCTGTGGCTGGGCGGCGGTGCGCGCCACGCCAGCGCGCAGGTCAAGCGCCTGCTCGACATGGGCTTTGGCGTGGTGACCAGCACGCAGGGCCGCGGCATCGTGCCGGAGGACGATCCCCGCTCGCTGGGCGCCTACAACCTGCACAAGCCGGTAGAACAGTTCTACCAGCGCTGCGATGCAATGGTGGTGGTGGGCTCGCGGCTGCGCGGCAACGAAACGCTGAAGTACGAACTGAAGCTGCCGCGTCCGCTGTTCCGCGTCGACGCCGACCCGGCCTCCGAAGGCCGCTGCTACCAGAGCGACTATTTCGTCAGCGGCGACGCCGCGCTGGTGCTCGAGGGCCTGGCCGACCGCCTGGCCGGCCGCATGCAGATCGATCCGGCCTTCGCCGATGACCTGCGCCGCACGCACGAGCAGGCGGTGGCCAGCCTGCACGACGGCCTCGGCCCGTACACGGCGCTGGTCAAGGCGCTGCAGGGCGCGGTCGGCAAGCAGTTCAACTGGGTGCGCGACGTGACCGTGTCCAACAGCACCTGGGGCAACCGCGAGCTGCGCCTGTTCGATTCGCGCGCCGGCGTGCATGCGCTGGGCGGCGGCATCGGCCAGGGGCTGGCGATGGGCATTGGCGCGGCCGTCGGCGCCGCCGCCACCGGCTCGGGCAAGACCACCTTCGCGCTGGCAGGCGACGGCGGCTTCATCCTGAACCTGGGCGAGCTCGCCACCGCGGTGCAGGAGCAGGCCGACCTGGTCATCGTGCTGATGAACGACAAGGGCTACGGCGTCATCAAGAACATCCAGGACGTGCAGTACGGCGGCCGCCGCCACTATGTCGACCTGCACACGCCGGACTACGCGGTGCTGTCGCAGTCGCTGTCGTTGCGCCACCGGCGCGTGAGCAGCCTGGACGAGATCGGCGCGGCGCTGAAGGAAGCCACGTCGCAGCGCGGACCGTTCCTGCTGGAGATCGACATGCTGTCGATCGGCACGTTCAAGACCGCGTTCGCCGGCCCGCCGGTGAACAAGGACGAGCCCGTGCAGGACAAGGCCGCCGACGCGGCCCCGGCCACCGCCCCCGTCGCGGCCTGAGGGAGAGCGAGATGCTGCATGTGTCGATGGTGGGTTGCGGCGCGATCGGGCGCGGCGTCCTGGAGCTGCTCAAGAGCGATCCCGATGTGGTGTTCGACGTGGTGATCGTGCCGGAGAACGGCATGGACGAGGCGCGCAGCGCGCTGTCCGAGCTCGCGCCGCGCGCGCGGGTGGCCACGCGGCTGAGCGACAGCGACGCGCGCCCCGACCTGCTGGTCGAGTGCGCGGGTCACCATGCGCTGGAGCAGCACATCGTGCCGGCGCTGGAGCGCGGCATCGCCTGCATGGTCGTGTCGGTGGGCGCGCTGTCCGAGCCGGGCCTGGCCGATCGGCTGGAAGCGGCGGCCCGCCGGGGCGGCACGCAGGTGCAGCTGCTGTCCGGGGCGATCGGCGCCATCGACGCGCTGGCCGCGGCCCGCGTCGGCGGCCTGGACGAGGTGGTCTACACCGGCCGCAAGCCGCCGCGGGCCTGGAAGGACACGCCGGCGGAGGCCATGTTCGACCTGGATGCGCTCACCACGCCGACGGTGATCTTCGAGGGCACCGCGCGCGATGCGGCGCGTCTGTATCCGAAGAACGCCAACGTCGCGGCCACGCTGTCGCTGGCCGGCCTGGGGCTGGACCGCACCGCGGTCAGGCTGCTGGCCGATCCCGGCGTGCAGGAGAACGTCCACCACGTCGAGGCGCGCGGCGCCTTCGGCGGCTTCGAGCTGACGATGCGCGGCAAGCCGCTGGCGGCCAACCCGAAGACGTCGGCGCTGACGGTGTTCAGCGTGGTCCGCGCGCTGGGCAACCGGGCCCATGCGGTATCGATCTGACGGGCAGCAAGGAACGAGCATCACCAGCATTACCGAGTATCGACGAGCAACAGCCATCACCAGCCAGCGCCGGCCCGCCACCGCGGCGGACGGCGCCAGCCAGGCGTCACCGAGCAAACGATGAACCAGCAAGAACTTCTCCCCATCTGCATCGCCGGCCAATGGCGCCTGGGCACGGGCGACCGCTATGCCACCCGCTATCCCGCCACGGGCGAAGTGGTGGCCGAGCTCAACGCCGCGAGCCTCGCCGACGTCGAAGAGGCGGTGCAGGGCGCGCAGCGCGCTTTCGTGACCAGCGGCTGGGCCCAGCGCAAGCCGCACGAGCGGGCCGCGGTGCTGTACCGCATCGCCGAGCTGATCCGCGCCCGCGCCGAGCCGCTGGCGCAGCGCCAGCGGCTGGACAACGGCAAGCCCATCAGCGAGACCCGCGCGCTGGTCGCCAGCGCCGCCGGCACGTTCCAGTTCTTCGCCGCCGCCTGCGAGACGCTGGAGGAAACGCTGACGCCCGCCCGTGGCGACTGCCTGACGATGAGCGTGTACGAGCCGATGGGCGTGGTCGCGGCCATCACGCCGTGGAACTCGCCCATCGCCAGCGAAGCGCAGAAGATGGCGCCGGCGCTGGCCGCCGGCAATGCCGTGGTGGTCAAGCCGGCCGAGATCACGCCGCTGATGGCGCTGGAGCTGGCGGCCATCTGCGAGGAGGCCGGCGTGCCCAAGGGGCTGATCAGCGTGCTGCCGGGCAAGGGCTCGGTGATCGGCGACGCGATCACCAAGCACCCGCTGGTCAAGCGCGTGTCGTTTACCGGCGGCACCACCACCGGCCGCCATATCGCGCATATCGCCGCCGACAAGATGATGCCGGTGTCGCTGGAGCTGGGCGGCAAGTCGCCCACGATGGTGCTGGAGGATGCCGATCTGGACCACGCGGTCAACGGCGTCCTGTACGGCATCTTCAGTTCGTCCGGCGAATCGTGCATCGCCGGCTCGCGGCTGTTCGTCGCGCGCGCGCTGTACGAGCCGTTCATGGACCGCCTCGCCGCCGGCGCCGCGCACCTGCGGGTGGGCGATCCGGCCGACGAGCGCACGCAGATGGGCCCCCTCATCACCGACCGCCATCGCGACAGCATCGAGTCGTTCGTCGCGCTGGGCGTGCAGGAAGGCGGCCAGCTGCGCACGGGCGGCCTGCGTCCGAACGTGGCCGGCTGCGAGAACGGCTACTTCTATACGCCGACCATCATCGAGGGGCTGGATAACCAGGCCCGCATCTGCCAGGAGGAAATCTTCGGACCGGTGCTGGTGGCCATGCCGTTCGACAACGAGGAAGACCTGATCGCCCAGGCCAACGACAGCGTCTACGCGCTGGCCGCCGGGGTGTGGACGCGCGACTACAAGCGCGCCTGGCGCATTGCCCGCGCCGTGCAGGCGGGCAATGTGTGGATCAATACCTACAAGCAATTCTCTATTTCGACGCCGTTCGGCGGCTGGCGCGACAGCGGCCTGGGCCGCGAGAAGGGGCGTCTGGGCATCCTCCAGTACATGGAACAGAAGAGCGTGTACTGGGGCATGAATGAACAACCGCTGCCGTGGGCCAACTGAGCCCGGCGGCGCTGCAGGAGAACGCTATGAACCATGTACTTGGCATCGACGAGATCGTCTATGGCGCCGATGACTTCGACGCCTGCCGGGGCTTCTTTTCCGACTGGGGCCTCACCGTCAAGCGCGACGACGCGCAGGGCCTGGACTTCGAAACGCTGAACGGCTGCCGCGTGCTGGTGCGCCGCATCGACGACCCGTCGCTGCCGCCCGCGATGGAAGCCGGGCCGACGCTGCGCGAGGTGGTGTGGGGCGTGGACACGCAGGCGGCGCTGGATCGCATCGCCGAGGGAATCGCCGCCGAGCCGACCTTTGTCCGCGAGGGCGAAGGCGAGCGCCTGCGCGTGGGCTGCACCGATCCGAACGGGCTCGCCGTGCGCTTTCAGCTCACGCGCAAGCATGAGGTCCAGGTGGAGTGCGCGCTGATGAATACGTGGGCGTCCAAGCCGCGCAGGAACCAGCGCAGCCCCATCTACGAGCGCGCCACGCCGATCGAGGTCGGCCACGTGGTGTTCTTCGTCAAGGACGTGAAGGCCACCGAGCGCTTCTATGTGGAGAAGTTCGGCTTCGTGGCGTCGGACCGCTATCCGGAGCGCGGCGCCTTCCTGCGCTGCGCGCCCGAGGGCGGCCACCACGATCTGTTCCTGCTGCAGTTGCCCGAGCCCAAGAGCGGGCTGAACCACGTGGCCTTCACGGTGCGCGATATCCACGAGGTGTTCGGCGGCGGCATGCATATGTCCCGTACCGGCTGGGATACCCAATTGGGTCCGGGCCGGCATCCGATCTCGTCGGCCTACTTCTGGTACTTCAGGAATCCGGCCGGCGGCCTGATCGAGTACTACGCCGACGAGGACCAGCTCGACGAGCACTGGGAGCCGCGCTCCTTCGAGCCGGGGCCGACCATGTTCGCCGAGTGGGCGATCGAGGGCGGCATCGACGGCAACACGCGGCGCCAGAAGAACGCAGGCGGCCCCGCCGGCAAGTTCCTGACGGAAAAGCGCTGACCGCGGCGAATCGACAGTGAAGGACGAGTGATGAGTTCCAGCCCCACCCTGACGCTGCGCGTACAGGCCATGCGCTTCGAGGCGCGCGGCGTCGTCAGCGTCGAACTGCAGGACCCGGCCGGCGGCGAACTGCCCGCCTACGCGCCCGGCGCGCATATCGACCTGCACCTCGGCAACGGCCTGGTGCGCAGCTATTCCCTGTGCGGCGCGCCGGAAGTGCGCGACCGCTATACGGTGGGCGTGCTGCTCGACCGCGGCAGCCGCGGCGGCTCGCGCTACGTGCACGAACAACTGCGCGTCGGCGCCACGTTGCCGGTGGCCGCGCCGCGCAACCACTTCGAGCTCGACGAGAGCGCCGCGCATACGGTGCTGGTGGCCGGCGGCATCGGCGTGACGCCGATCGCCTGCATGGCACGCCGGCTGTCGGAGCTGGGCCGCTCCTTTACGCTGCTGTACTGCGCGCGCTCGCGCGCCGAGGCGGCGTTCGTCGGGCAGTTGGAGGGTTATGGCGATGCGGTGCGCTTGCACTTCGACGACGAGGCAGGCAGCCCGCCGGACCTGGCGGCGCTGCTGGCGGGCCAGGATGCCGGCACGCATTTCTACTGCTGCGGCCCCGGCCCGATGCTCAATGCCTTCGAGGCCGCCTGCGCGGCCCACGGCTATCCCAACGTGCATATCGAGCGCTTCGCCGCGGATCCGTCCGTCGAGGCGGTGCAGGAGGGCGAGTACACGGTCGCGCTGTCGAACACCGGTACCGACGTGCGCGTGCCTGCCGGCAAGTCGCTGCTCGATGCGCTGCTGGAGGCCGGCGTCAGCGTCGAATACAGCTGCCGCGAAGGCGTGTGCGGCTCGTGCGAGACGCGGGTGCTCGAGGGCGAGCCGGACCATCGCGACAGCGTCCTGAGCAAGAGCGAGCGCGAGTCCAACCGCACCATGATGGTCTGCGTCTCCGGCTGCAAGGGCAAGCGCCTGGTGCTGGAGCTGTAGCACTCCCGCAGTACCGCCCGACCGCGCCGGGTCCACCCGGCGCACTTCGCCGCCGCGCCTGTGCGCCGGCCTGTCTTGCCGTTCCCGCCCGCGCGGCGGCGCGGCCCTCCATGCGCCGATGCGCCCGCCGCGCCCCCGGCCTCACTGGAAGTCATCACGTGTTTTCCGAACGACAACAACTGGCTGCTGCCAGCGCGCCCGCGACGGCGCCTTCCGGCGTCGCCGACGCCGGCGCGCATCCCCATGCCGCCAGCGAGGCGGCGAGCGGCGCCGCCAATGCCACCCGCGGCGAGATCGTCGCCCGCATCGAGCGCCTGCCCAGCAACGGCATGCACGTCAAGGCGCGGCTGCTGATCGGGCTGGCCACCTTCTTCGACGGGTTCGACGTCATCGCGATCGCCGCCACGCTGCCGCTGCTGATCACGCAGTGGTCGCTCACGCCGGGCCAGATCGGCTTTCTGATTGCCGCGCCGGCGGTCGGGCAGCTGATCGGCGCGCTGCTGTTTCCCTGGCTGGCGGAGCGCTATGGCCGCCTGCATTCCATCGCCTGGAGCGCGGGCATCATCGGCCTGATGAGCATCGCCTGCGGCTTCGCGCCGTCGTTCGAGGTGTTCGCGCTGCTGCGCATCGTGCAAGGGCTGGGCCTGGGCGGCGAGCTGCCGGTGGCCGCGACCTATATCAACGAGGTCACGCGTGCCCATGGCCGCGGCCGCTTCGTGATCCTGTACGAGGTGGTGTTCCCCATCGGCCTGCTGATCTCCAACGCGGTGGGCGCGTGGCTGGTGCCCCGCCACGGCTGGGAGGTGATGTACTTCATCGGCGGCGTGCCCATCGTGCTGGTGTTCCTGCTGCGCAAGGTCATTCCCGAATCGCCGCGCTGGCTCGCCGAAAAGGGCCGCATGGCCGAGGCCGATGCCGCCATGCAGGGTTTCGAGCGCGCCTCGCGCCAGCCGCTGCCGCCGGTGGGCGATGTCGGCCGCTTCGAGGCCATGAGCGGCACGCATCCGCGCCGCCGCGTGCGCGACCTGGTCAGCCGCGCGTATCTGGGCCGCACGGTGTCCGTCTGGATGCTGTGGGCCACCTGCGGCTTTATCCAGTACGGGCTGTCCACGTGGCTGCCGACCATCTACAAGACCGTCTATCACGCGCCGCTGCAGGTCGCGCTGAACCTGGCCGCGGGCGCTTCGGTGCTCGGCGTGGTCGGCTCGCTGGTGTGCGCGATGGTGGTGGACAGGGTGGGGCGCAAGCCGGTGATCTGCGTGTCCTTCGTGCTGTGCGCGCTGTCGCTGGCGGCCGCGGGCGTGTTCCACGCCTCGTCGGTCTATGTCGTGGCCACGCTGTGCGCCTTCGCGCTGGGCTTTCTCGCCAGCGGCTTCATCACCGCCTATGTCTACACGCCCGAGCTGTATCCGACCAGCGTGCGGGCGATGGGATGCGGGCTGGGCGGCGCGTGGCTGAAGATCGCGGCCATCTTCGCGCCCTCGCTGATCGCCAGCACCATCGGCAGCGGCAACCTGGCGGTGGCATTCCTGGTGCTCGCGCTGGTGCCGCTGCTCGCTGCGCTGACGATCCAGTTCTTCTCGATCGAGACCAAGGGCAAGGTGCTGGAGGAACTGGAGGCCTGAACGCCTGAACGGCTGAAGGCTGGCCGGGCCATCCCGTCGTTCCCGCGCCCATCACGTCGCTCCCGCGAAAGCGGGGGCGACGATGGTGCGTTTCCCGCCTTACTGTTCCCCCGGCAGCAGCGCCTTCCCGGCGCCCTCGTCCTCGCCGACCACACAACGCGAATGCAGCTTCCTGAGCGCCAGGTACAGCGCCTCGCGCTCCGCCGGCTCCAGTAGCCGCAGCACCGCCGCCTGTTCGCGCCGCGCGATCGGCATGATCCGCGCATGCAGGTCCAACCCCTGCTGGGTGATCGTGCAGTTCAGCTTCTTGCGGGGCGTATTGCCTTCCGCTTCCAGCGTCACCAGTTCCCGGCCCTCCAGCATCCGCAGCGCGCGGCTGACCAGCGCCTTGTCCGACGTCGACAGCCGTACCAGCTCGCTGAACGAGATCGGCCCGGTGTGGGCCAGCAGGGCCAGCAGCCGCCATTCGGGCACCGTCAGCGAAAACTGTTCGGCGTAGGGCAGCGTCACGCTGTGCCGTAGCGCCGTGACGAGCTGGCTCAGCATCGTCGTCAGAAAGTTGTCGACGGTGAGGCCGCTGCCCGCCTCGTCCAGGTCCGTCCAGGGCGTGCCCGGGGAGTCGGGCCGCGTCGTTGCCGGCTTGCGGTCTTGTGTCATCGGTTGGATCCCGGGCGGGAGATGTGGCGCAAAAGCCAAAGCCGGGGATTGTCCCATAGCGCACCGTGCCGGGCCATCGTGCGGGCGCCGGGCCACGCTGGTGCGGCGCGCCCGCACGCGGTGCCGGACAGGCGCCGGAGCGCGCCATTCCCGTCCGCGAGCGACGTGGCGTGGCAGGTCATGGTGCAGCCAGTCGCCCCGCTTTTCCAAAAAACGCTAATAGAAAAGCAAGCGGGTCAATTAGGGTTTTGCGCAAGTTGAGCGATCAATAAGCAGCGCCTACGATGGGTTGGTGCGTTCCCAATACAAACCACAGTTCCATATATAAAACGCGACAGAGAGCGCGTGCACGAGCCCACCCCTTGTCTCCACCGATGCCCTGAGCGGTGGAGCGCCCTCACAGGAGCCGTTGATGAGACACGCCCGCAGACACTTTGTCGGCGCCACCCTATTGCTGCTCGGCCTGGGAGCGGCCAGCGCCGCGGTAGCCGCCCCTTATCCGAGCAAGCCGATCACCATGGTCGTCGCCTATCCGCCCGGCGGCGATACCGATGCGATGGCGCGCATGTATGCGGACAAGCTGTCCGCCCGCCTGAAGCAGCCGGTGATCGTGGAGAACCGGCCCGGTGCCGGTGGGGTGGTCGGCAACACCTATGTCGGCCGTGCCGCGCCCGACGGCTACACGCTGCTGTTCACGCCGAACCCGTTCACGGTGGCGCCGATGGTGCTGCGGCTGGCGCCCGCCAATAGCTACGATCCCCTCAATGGCTTTACGCCGGTGGCCCAGACCGGCACGCAGGCGGTGATCCTGGTCGCGCATCCGTCCGCGGGCGTCAAGACCGCGAAGGAGATGATCGCCGCCGCGAAGGCCGGCAAGTCCTTCACCTACGGCAGCCCGGGCGCCGGATCGCCGATGCATATCGCCGGCGAATGGCTCAACCGCGCGGCGGGCGTGCAGATCCAGCACGTGCCGTACCGCGGCGTGGCGCCGGCGGTCAACGATGTGGTGGCCGGTCACGTGAACTTTGCCTACGTCACGCTCGGTCCCGTCGCGCAGTACATCAATACCGGCAAGCTGATTGCGCTCGCCGTCACCGACGCCCGCCGCACGCCCCTGCTGCCCAACGTGCCGACGCTGGCCGAGCTTGGCTACAAGGACGTGGTGGTCGGCGCCTGGCATGGCGTGATGGCGCCCAAGGGCACGCCCGCGGACATCGTCAAGGTGCTCAACGACCAGCTCAACGACATCGTGAAGATGCCGGAGATCGCCGAGAAGATGGCGACCTTCGGCGCGGCGCCGGTGGGCGGCGCGCCCGCGGTGCTCGATCGGGTCAACGCGTCGGACTACGAACGCCTGGGCAAGGTCATCAAGGAATTCGGCATCACCGCCGAATAGGCCGCGGCGCGGCCCCGTGCGCCGGCGGCCCGCCCGGGGGGCACGGCCGCCGGCATTGCATCCCATCAGCAGGAGATCGGCTTGAGCCAGTCGACCGTGGGGGTTTCCACCCCGCAAGTAACAGCACGAGAGAAGGTGCTGGGCCGCGCGCAGTACGCCGGCGATATCAAGCTGCCCGGCATGCTGCATGCCAAGGTATTGCGCAGCCCTTATCCGCACGCCCGCATCGTACGTATCGACACGGCCGCCGCCGCGGCGCTGCCCGGCGTCCGGCTGGTGGTGACCGGTGCCGACACGCCGGCGCGCCGGTGGGGCATCCACCGCAAGGAGCAACGCATCCTCGCCACCGATGTGGTTCGCTTCACCGGCGAGGAGGTCGCTGCGGTGGTGGCGGTGGACGAGGAGACGGCGCGCGATGCGCTCGACCTGATCCACGTCGAGTACGAGGTGCTGCCCGCCGTGCTGAGCACCGACGAAGCGCTCGCGCCCGGCGCGGTGCAGGTGCAGCCGGACACCGGCAATGTTGCCCACCGCATCCAGATCGCGCGCGGCGACGTCGAAGCGGGCTTCGCGCAGGCGGCCGCGGTGTACGAGGCCACCTACGAGGTGCAGTCGCAATACCCGGGCTACCTGGAACCGATGGCGACCGTGGCCGCGACCGATGGCAACGACCGGCTCACGGTATGGACCTCCACGCAGTCGGTGTTCCTTGCGCGGGCGCGGCTGGCCGAGGCGCTGGACCGTCCGGCCTCGACCATCCGCGTGATCCAGGCCACCACTGGCGGCGGCTTCGGCGGCAAGATTGTCGAGGAGAGCAACAGCCTGATCGCCGCCTTCCTCGCCACGCGGCTCACGCGCCCGGTGCGGCTGGTCAACAACCGCCTGGAGGATTTCCTCGGGGCACGCTCCAGCGTGCCCGCGCGCGTGTGGCTGCGCATGGGCGTGGCGGCCGATGGCCGCATCGTGGCCAAGGACGTGCGCATCACCGCCGAGTGCGGCGCGTACCAGGGACTGGCCGGCGACGTCATGCATGTCAGCGCGATGCGCAGCGACAACATGCACCGCATCGAGAACGTGCGCTCCGATGCCGTGCTGGTCTATACGAACAATCCGCCGCGCGGTGCGTTTCGCGGCTTCGGCGGACAGCAGATGCTGTTTCCGCTGAACAGCCACCTGACCATGCTTGCGGGGATGATCGGCATGGATCCGCTGGAGCTGCACCGGATCAACGCGGTGCGCGCGGGGGATACCAGCGTGCATGGCTGGCGCTTCGGCAGCGCCGGGCTGGTCGAGTGCCTGGAGCAGGCGTGCGAGGCCATCGGCTGGCAGGCGCGGCGCGCCGGGAGGCAGGCCGAAGGCGCCGCCGCGGCCGGCCGCGACCGGCCCGGCAGCAAGCGCCGCGGTGTGGGCCTCGCGGCCGCCATGCACGTGAGCGGCAACCGCACCATGGGCAACTGGGACGGCTCGACCATCCTGCTCAAGGTGAACGAGGACGGCCGGGTGATGCTGGTCACGGGCGAATGCGACATGGGGCAGGGCGCCAACACAATGCTCAGCCAGATCTGCGCGCAGGAACTGGGCGTGCCGCTGTCGCATGTCATGGTCACGGTGCCGGATACCGATACGTCGCCCTTCTGCATCGGCACGCTGGCCTCGCGCGTCACCATCATCGCCGGCAACGCGGTGCTGCGCGCCGCGCGCGAGGCGCGCGAGACGCTGCTGGCGGCCGCGGCCGACAAATGGGCGGCCACGCCGGCCGAGCTGGACATCGTCGACGGCGTCATCGTCCGGCGCGGCGACGACAGCCAGCGCATGCCCATCGGCGATATCGCGCGGGCCCTGATCTGGCGCCAGGGCGGCGAAGGGCTGTACGTGCGTGCCAGCTACGACGCGCCCACCGTCAACCACGACAACGACTACTACGGCAATATCGCGCCGGCCTATTCCTTCGCGGCGCAGACGGTGGAGGTCGAGGTCGACACCAGGACGGGCCAGGTAACCGTGGTGGATACCTTTATCTCGGACGACTGCGGCAAGGCCATCAATCCGCTCGCCATCCACGGGCAGACGCATGGCGCGGCGGTACAGGCGATCGGCTGGGCCCTCTACGAGCATGTGCAGGTCGAGGACGGCCGCATTCTCAACGGCAATTTCGCGGACTACACCATGCCCACGGCCGACGCGGTGCCCGCGCTGCGCACCGGCCTGATCGAGTCCAACGATCCCAACGGGCCCTACGGCGCCAAGGGCGCCAGCGAGACGGCCATCCTGCCCGGTGCGGCGGCCATCGCGAACGCGGTGTACGACGCCATCGGCGTGCGGATCAACTCGCTGCCCATCACCCCCGAGAAGGTGCTGGCCGCGCTGGCCGAGCGCGATGGACGGCAACAGCGGCAAGCGCCGCAGCACGAGGTGTCCCAGCATGCGTGACTTTGAGTTCCTTCAGCCCGCCTCCGTCGCGGAGGCAAGCCGCATGCTGGCCGACCTCGGCGACGACTGCCGCGTCTTCGCGGGGGGCACGGCCCTGATGCTGGGCATGCGCCAGCGCATGCTCACGCCCTCGCATCTCGTCTCGCTGGGCCGCCTCGAAGCGCTGCGCGCCATCCGCTTCGACGCGGACGTTGGCCTGCGCATCGGCGCGCTGGCGCGCCACGCCGACGTGGCGCGCTCGCCGGTGGTGCAGGCTCACTACCCCATGCTGGCCAGCATGGCGGCGCGCGTGGCCAATCCGCAGGTCCGCAACCAGGGCACCCTCGGCGGCAACCTCTGCTACGCCGACCCCTCCACCGATCCGCCCGGGTGCCTGATGGCGCTGCAGGCCAAGGTCGTCCTCAGCGGCCTGCACGGCGAGCGCGTGCTGCGCATCGAGGACTTCCTGGTCGACTACTACACCACCGCGCTGCAGCCGGACGAGATCGTCACCGAGATCCGCGTGCCCGCGCCAACGCCGGACATGGACGGCCAGTACTCGCGCTTCTTGCGCACGGCGGCCGAGCATCGTCCGCTGGCCAGCGTGGCGCTGGTCGTGCGCCGGGCCGGCGGCGTCTGCCGGCAGGCCCGGATCGCGGTCGGCGCCTCGACCCCGATTCCGACGCGGCTGCCGCGCGCGGAAGCGTTCCTCGAGGGCAGGACCGTGACCGCCGACGTGGCCGCGCAGGCGGCCGAGATCGTCGCCGCCGACATCGAGCCGGTCTCGGACCAGCGCGGCGACGCCGCCTATCGCCGCGAGATGGTGCGCGTGGTGGCGTGCCGGACCATCGCGGGGCTCTTCGGCCAGCTATCGGAATAAGGCAAGCGGAACAAGGAAACCCCTATGGGCACGAACAAACTCACAATCGAGGTCACGGTCAACGGCGAGCCGCAGCAGGTGGAGGTGCCGGCGCGCCGCATGCTGTCGGACCTGCTGCGCGACGATCTGCATCTGACCGGCACCAAGCGCGGCTGCGAGACCGGCATCTGCGGTGCCTGCTCGGTGCTGGTGGACGGCGAGGTCGTCAAGTCCTGCCTGATGCTGGCGGTGCAGGTGGACGGCAAGTCGGTCACCACGGTCGAAGGTCTGGCCAGGGACGGCGAGCTGCATCCGCTGCAGCAATGCTTCATGGAACACGGCGGGCTCCAGTGCGGCTATTGCACCCCCGGCTTTCTGATGACCTCGTGCGCGCTGCTGGCGCACAACCCCAATCCCACCGAAGAGGAAGTCCGGGCCGGCCTCAACGGCAACCTGTGCCGCTGCACCGGCTATATGGGCATCGTCGAATCGGTCTTGTGCGCCGCGGAGAAACTGCGTGGAAATTGAAAAGACCCTGACCGTGGCGGCCCCGGCGGCCGGCATCTGGCAACTGCTGCTCGACCCCAACGTGATGGGCGCCTGCGTGCCCGGCATGCAATCGATCGAGGTGATCAGCGACGTCGAATACGTCTCGCATATCCAGGTGAAGATCGCCTTCATCAGCGCGCGTTTCCGCATCAAGACGCATATCGTCGAGATGCGCGCGCCGCACTACCTGCGCAGCGAAGGCACCGGCGAGGACGCCTCGGTCGCCAGTTCGCTGAAGCAGGAAAGCGAGATCTTCCTGACCGAGCTGCCCGACGGCCGCACCGAGCTGCGCGCCAAGGTCCAGGTCGAGGTGCTGGGCCGGCTCGGCACGTTCGGGCTGAGCATCATGAAGACGAAGGCCGACCGCATGTGGGACGAGTTCTGCCAGAACCTGGTGGCACGGCTGGAGAATCCGGACGGGGCCCGGCAGTGCGCCAGCGCGCCCCCGGCCCCGGCGGCCGCGCCCGCGCGCTCAGCGGCCGCCACCGAGCCGACCGCGTCGGCCGCGCCCCGCGCGGCGAGCGGGGCGGCTGTCGCCTCCGGGCCGAAGCGCGTGGCCGAAGCGGTCGCCGATACCGCCTTCGATGCCGCCACCGCCCGCGGCCCCGCCATCGCCCCGTCGCCCGCGCAACCGGCTCCCGCGCCGATGCCCGCGGCGGATGACGCCACGATGGCGCCGCAGGCGCCGGCCGCGCAGCCCGCCGCCCATGGCGGCGGCTGGCTGTCGCGTCTGCTGGGCCGCCCCGCCGTCGCGACGGCGCGCGGGCCGCTGAGCGATATCTGCATCGAGGTGCGCCGCCCCGGCGAGACCATCACCGTGCGCTGGCCCGTGCAGCATGCGCAGGCGTGTTCCGCGTGGCTGCGGGACTACCTGAAGCCATAGCGGGGTGTTGGGGGTACGCTTGCCATCCGCTGCCCGGGTTCCGCACGCCGGCCGGGCATGGTATATGGAACAGTTTGATCCCCTGCCATCTCAAGTTCGCAACATGACCACGCCTTCATCGCCGGAAGACCTGCAGGAACGCTATATCGTGCCGGGCCTGGAGCGCGGGCTGCGCCTGCTGGGCGAGTTCAGCCGCCAGGAGCGCCAGCTGTCCGCGGCGGAACTGGCGCGCCGGCTCAAGGTGCCGCGCTCGACCGTGTTCCGCCTGCTGGCCACGCTGGAAATGATGGGGTTCGTGGAGCGCACCGAGGGCGGCCGCGAGTTTCGCCTGGGCATGGCCGTGCTGCGGCTGGGCTTCGAATTCCTCGCCTCGCTGGAGCTGACCGAGCTGGGCCGCCCGCTGCTGGACCGGCTGCGCGACGAGATCCAGTTCCCCTGCAACCTGGTGGTGCGCGACGGGCGCTCCATCGTCTATGTCGCCAAGTCGGTCGCCCCGACGCCGTTCGCCAGCAACGTCAATGTCGGCACCCGGCTGCCCGCGCACGCCACCGTGCTCGGCCGCGTGCTGCTGGAGGACCTGACGCTGGACGAGCTGCGCCACCTGTATCCGGAGCCGCAGCTCGAAGTGTTTTCCGACAGCACGCCGCGCACCGTGGAGGAACTCCACGAGATGGTGCAGCGCGACCGCGAGCGCGGCTTCGTGCTGCAGGAGGGCTTCTTCGAAGCGAGCATCTCCAGCATCGCCGCGCCGGTGCGCGACCGCAGCGGCAAGGTGGTGGCGGCCATGGGCGCCACCATTCCGGCATCGCGCATCGACCCCGACAAGCTGGACGTGATGGTCGAGCGCGTGCGCGAGGCCGCCGCCGAACTGTCGCGCCTGCTCGACTACCGCCCGCCACTGCCCGAACGGGCCGCGCGGCTCGGCTGAGGGGGCGCGAATTGGGCCGGCGCCCGCATTTCAGAACGCAACGAACGGACTTAGCCCGATGTCTTCCCGCCCCGCCTTCGCCGCCCTGACGCTCGCCGCCTGCGTCACCGCCGCCGCCAGTACCGCGGCACAGGCCGCCCCCGCCTGCGGCACGCTGCGCATCGTCGTGCCGTTCCCGGCCGGCGGCCCCGCCGACCTGCTTGCCCGCACGCTGGGCCACGGCTTGCAGCAGCGCCAGGCCACCACGGTCATCGTCGACAACAAGCCGGGCGCCAACGGCAATATCGGCATCGATACGGTCCGGCGTGCCGCGGGCGACGGCTGCACGCTGCTGGTCGCGCCCGCGGGCAACCTCACCATCAACCCCACGCTGTTCCCCGCGCTGTCGTACAACGTCGAGCGCGATTTCCGTCCGGTATCGCTGCTGGCCGGCTCGCCCAACGTGCTGGCCGTCAATCCCTCGGTGCAGGCGCGCTCGGTGCAGGAGCTCGTGCGCCTGGGCAAGGAGGCCGCTGCCCGCAAGGCGCCGCTCGGGTATGCCAGCCCGGGCGTCGGCAGCGGCCTGCATCTGGCCGGGGAGCTGTTCGCGCAACAGGCGGGCATCGCGATGCTGCACGTGCCGTACAAGGGCACGACGCAGGCGCTGAACGATGTGGTGGGCGGTCAGGTGCCGGTGCTGTTCGGCACGCTGCCGACGCTGGCGCCGTTTATCCAGTCCGGCGCGTTGCGCGCGCTGGCGGTGACGCAGGGCAAGCGCTCGCCCGCGGCGCCCAACGTGCCGTCGCTGGCCGAACAGGGGTTTGCCGGTATCGAGGTGAGCTCGTGGTACGCGCTGCTGGCGCCGCGCGCCACGCCGCCCGCCGCCGTCGATGCGCTCTACGCGCAGGTGCGCGAGGTTTTCAATACGCCTGCGGTGCGCGCGGACTTGCAACGGCAGGGCATGGAGCCGATCGCCAGCACGCCCGATGCGCTCGCATCGCGCATTCGCGACGAAACGGCGGACTGGGCGAAGCTGATCCGCGCCAACGGCATCACCGCGGAGTAGCGCGGCTCAGCGCTGGCGCCGCGCGGTTCTGGGCGCGGCCTGCGCCACCGCCTCCCGGTAGCCCAGCAGCATCGACAGCTCGGCCGCGGCCTGCTTCACTTCCAACTCGGTGCGCTCGCGCAGCGCACCGTCCCGCTCGAAGCACTGCTGCGGCCCGGCAACGCTGATGGCGGCGATCACGTCGCCGCTGGCGTCGCGCACCGCTGCCGCGCAGGAATCGATACCCGGTTCGAAGGCCGAAAAACTCCAGGCGCAGCCGCGCTCGCGGTCCGCGGCGAGGATCTCCGCCAGCCGGGCATGCGTGGCGGCGCTCTGCCCGGTGACCGTGGGCAGCGGATCGTCGCCCAGCCGCTCGCGCAGCGTCCTGGGGTCCAGATGCGCGATCAGCATCCGCCCCGGCGTGGTCAGGTGCGCCGGCACGCGGCTGCCGATCTGGATATGGCTGACCAGCGGGGTGTTGGGCATCTCGCGCAGCAGATAGACGACATGGCCGCCGTCGGGCACGCCGAGATAGGCCGACAGCCCGAGCGAGGCGCTCAGCCGCGCCAGGATGCGGCGCGCGAAACCGGTCAGGTCGTCGCTGGCCAGCACCAGCGACGACAGCTTGAGGAACTCCCCGCCCAGCGCGTGGCCGCCGTGCGGCAGCCGCTCCAGCATGCCCTCGTGCTCCAGCGTTGCCAGCAGGCGCATCACGGTCACGCGGTTCACATCGATGCGCCGGCCCACCTCGCTCAGATTGGCCGTCGAGCCGCCCTCGGCGATATAGCGCAGCAGGCGCAGCGCCCGGATCACCGGCGAGACCAGCGCCTGGCCTCTGGCATCGCTGTCGTCCTCGACGTCCGATGTGGCGGCGTCCGGTGTGGCGCGGGTGAGTCGGGTCGGGGCGGTCTTGGGCATGCGGTCCTGGAGTCGTGTGGCGATGGTCTTGCGCTGCCGGCGCGTTGCGCAGACCGCGAGGATAACCGCTGGTTCACTGCAGCGGCACCTGCCAGGCGTCGTACTCGTACACCCAGTCGGCATTGCCGCCGCTCTTGAGCCAGGCATTGCCGCGCGAGCCGATCTGGATGCGGGCGGTACGGTCCTGGCGGGCGCGCTGATAACGCGCGAGCGCGGCCTCGATGGCGCCGCCGGCGTCGCCGGCCTCGGCCAGGCAGCGGGCCAGCACCACGCCGTCCTCGATCGCCATGCCCGCGCCCTGCGCCATGAACGGCATCATCGGATGGCAGGCATCGCCCATCAGCGTGACGGGTCCGGCGGACCAGGCGGGCAGCGGGTCGCGGACATAGAGCGCGGAGATCAGCACGTCGTCGCAGGCATCCAGCAGCGCGCGCGCCTCCGGATGAAAGCCTGCATAGGCGGCGCGCAGGTCTTCGACGCGCCCGGGAGTGGTCCACGATTCCAGGCTCCACGTTTCGCGCGCCTCGGTGGCGAAGATAAAGATGTCCCGCCCGCGGTTGAGCGGAAACGTGACGATCTGCGTGAACTCGTCCGGTCCCCACCATTTGGTGAAGGCGTTCAGGTTGGGCACGCCTGCCAGCCGCTCGGCCGGGACCACCGCGCGATAGGCCACCACGCCGGTGAAGACCGGCTGCTCCTGCCCGAACAGCGCCGTGCGCACGGTCGAATGGATGCCGTCCGCGCCGATCAGCACATCCACCCGCTCACTGCCGCCATCGGCGAAGCGCAGCGTGGCGCCGCCCGCGTCGCGTTCGACCGCGACGGCCTTGCGGCCGAGCTTGACGCAGTCGGCCGGCACGGCCCCCTCCAGCGCCGTCATCAGGTCGGCGCGATGCATGGTCAGCTGCGGCGCGCCGTAGCGGCGCTCCGCTTCGTCGGACATCGCGAGCCGCGACGTCTCCTCGCCCGTATCCCACACGCGGCTGATGCGGTCGGTGGGGCGCGCCGCCGTTTCGCGCAGGGCCGCGCCCACGCCGAGACCGTCGAGCGCACGCACCGCGTTCGGTGTCAGGTTGATATCGGCGCCCACGCGCGCAAAGCGCGGCGCCTGCTCGTAGACCACCACCTGCTGGCCGAGCTTGCGCAGGGCGATGGCGGCGGCAAGGCCGCCGATGCCGGCACCGTTGATGGCGATGCGTTTGCTTGTCATGTGTCGTTCCTCGGGGTGCGGCGGAGAGCCGATGTCGTCGTGATCGTTCAAAAATGAACTAGGCGTTCAATTTAGTGTACGTGGCACCTTCGGGCAGCGTCAAGCTGCCCAGCGCCCCCGGCCTTCGGTGCGCCGCGGCGGGCGGATTCCGCGCGGAAGAAAAGCCAGGCGGCTTTTCGGAAGACAGCGCGATACCGACTGGCGAGACTCGCCACCCCGCGCCACCGGCCGTCGCCGCACGGAGTCCGCCATGCCCCTCGACGCAGACCTGCCAGTCCAGCTCGCCACCATGGCCCACGGCGGCACGCCGCCGGCAATGCCCGACGAGATCTCCGGCGCACAGGCGCTGGTCGATCTGGCCACTGGCGACAAGCCGGTGCGCGTCGTTCTCGAGTGGCTGCCTAACGAGCTGATCGCCGGCATCGCCGCCTACCTGCCTTTCGAAGACAGGCACCGGTTCAGCCAGGCGAGCGCCGGCCTGCATCGCGTCCTGCTTGCAGACCTGCAAGCCGAGCGCATCGTTCTTCGCGCCGCGCGCGTCACCACGCTTTCCACGCTCGCCCGCGCGCTCGCCGAGATTGCCGCCCTGCCGCGCCGCCGGCACGAAGCCGCGCTGTGCGGGCTCGCGCAGGGGCTGCATCGCCTGCACGAGTCGATGGCGGCGCGCGCCATCCAGGCCCTGCTCGATGCGGTCGCGGCCCTGCCGCCGGAGCGGCGGCGGCTGCCGCTCACCGGCCTGATCCGCAGCCTGGGCGACGTCCCGCAGAGCGCGCGGCAACCCTGGCTGGAGGCGCGCGCCATCGAACTCGCGCTGGATGCCGCGCCGCTGCAGCGCGGGCCGCTGCTGGCGAAATGCCTGCGCCATCTCGGGATCGCGACATTGCGCGGACGCTCGCTGGGGCGCTGGCTGCGGTTGGCGGAGCCTCTGTGCGAGGCGGACCGCGCCGCGGTGCTGGCCCAGCTGGCCCATGTGACGGGCTTCGGCAAGTCGATGGGGCAGTGGGACGCGGCACGCGACCGATTGCTCGACGCCGTGTTGCGCCCGCCGCAGGGCTCCGGGATGGCACCGCGGCACCGTGCCGAGGTCTTGCGGGCGCTGGCGGAAGAACTGGAATGCCATCTGGAGGACGAGAACGAGGGCGATGCCTCCGCCCCGGGGGCCGGGCCATCCGCCGTCGAGCGGGTCTGGACTGGCCTGTTCGATGCCGCAGCCGCACTGCCGGCACCGGACGCGATACCGGTATTCGGCGCGCTCGCGCGCTGCCTGGAGGGCGCGAGCGCGCCGTTCGTGGATCGGGCCTGGCAACGGCTTCGGCATTGCGCCGGCCGCTTCTCCACCCAGGATCGCATCGCGCTGCTGGCCGTGCTGACGCAGTGCCTGACGGCCGATGCCTCGGCGGCGCAGATATGGGACGCGCTGATGGCGATCCCGATGCAGTTGCCGGACGCGCTGGCGGGCATGGTGCTGTCCCAGCTGGCACGCCTGCTGATGGAGCAGGGCGCGGATGCCGGACTGCCGGCGCGCTGGGCGGCGCTGCTGGCGCGCATCGCCAGTCTGCCGCCGGCATGCCGGCTGGCGCCGCTGCGTGCCGCGGCCACCACCATGGCATGGCTGCCCGGCGGCGTGGGTGCGACCCTGTGGCCGGCGCTGCAGGCGCAGCTGTCGCGCCTCGGTCCGTCCGAGCGCGCCCCGCTGCTGGCCGAATGCGCACGCGCGGACACGCTGCCCCCCGGCGTGTGGGACGGCATCTTCGCGCAGGCTTGCCAGGCGCCCGCGCCGCTGCGGCCTGCGCTGCTCGCCGCGCTCGCTTCATCCGGCGAACTGGTGCGGCGCGCGCCCACGCCCGGCCATCGTTGGCTGGCCTTGTTCCGCCAGACACGGCAGCTCGATGCCGGACAACGGTTCGAACCGCTGCTGGCCCTGACGCTGGCGCTCGAACGGCTGCCGCAGGCCGCGGCCAGGGCGCCGGCCGCGCTGCTGGCCGCGGCAATCGCCGCGCTGCCAGCCAGCGATGCGGCGCGGCTCCTGGGCACCCGCGCGCTTTCCATCACCGACGTCCGTACGTGGCGCTGGTGCCTGGACCGCGCGCTGACCCTGCCGCCCGTGTTGCAGTCGCTGCTGCTGTCGCGGCTGGCGAGCGCAGCCGCGCGCCTGGGGCTCGCGCGCATGGCGGTGCAGGCGCTATGGGACCTGCTGTGGCCGGCCATCGCCGCCCTGCCACGCACGTATCGCGCCCGGCCCCTGCTGGAAATGCCCGCGCTGGTGGCGTTGCTGCCCCGCACCGCCCAACGCGACGCCCAGGCCCAGATCGCGGCCGAGCTGGTCCGCACGCCGGAAGCCGACTGGCCCGCGTGGTTCGACGCCCAAGGGGAGCGCGCGCCGAAGCGGTCGAAGCACGAGTGAGGGGAACGCGCGGGAGACGAACGGTATCGCCGGGGCCCGAGCGGGTTATATTGCAGCCATGCCGCCCCGCGCGGCATGCCACCGTCACCGCCGGAGTCCCCATGGCCTTCACCCACACCGTCGCCTCGCGGCGCTACGTGTTCGCGGATCTGAAGACGCTGCTGGCCAAGGCCAGTCCCGCCCGCTCGGGCGACTATCTGGCCGGCGTGGCCGCCGGCAGCGAGGAGGAGCGGATGGCCGCGCGCATGGCACTGGCCGACGTACCGCTCGCCCAGTTTCTCAACGAGGCGCTGGTGCCGTATGAAAGCGACGAGGTCACCCGGCTGATCGTCGATCGCCACGATGGCAGCGCCTTCCATGCCATCCCTGCCGCGACGGTAGGCGACTTGCGCAACTGGCTGCTGCTGCACGAGACCGATACCGAGATGCTGGCGCGGGTCGCGCCCGGCATCACGCCGGAGATGGCCGCCGCCGTCAGCAAGCTGATGCGCAACCAGGACCTGATCGCGGTGTCCCGCAAGTGCCGCGTGGTCACCCGCTTTCGCAACACCCTCGGCCTGCCGGGCCGCCTCGCGGTGCGGCTGCAACCCAATCATCCGACCGACGATCCCAAGGGCATCGCCGCCGCCATCATCGACGGCCTGCTCTATGGCTGCGGCGATGCCACCATCGGCATCAACCCGGCCAGCGACAACCTGGGCGCCATCGTTGCGCTGCTGCGGCTGGTGGACGAGCTGCGCTGCCGCTACGACGTGCCGACGCAATCCTGCGTGCTCACCCACGTCACCAACACGCTGCGCGCCATCGAACAGGGCGCGCCCGTCGACCTCGTGTTCCAGTCGGTGGCCGGCAGCGAACAGGCCAACGCCAGCTTCGGCATCGACCTCGCGCTGCTGGAGGAGGCGCAGGCCGCGGCCCTGGCGCTGGGGCGCGGCACCGTGGGAGAGAACCTGATGTATTTCGAGACGGGGCAGGGCAGCGCCCTGTCGGCCAACGCGCACCACGGCGTGGACCAGCAGACCATGGAGGCGCGGGCCTATGCCGTGGCGCGCGCGTTCTCCCCGCTGCTGGTCAACACGGTAGTGGGCTTCATCGGGCCGGAGTATCTCTACGATGGCAAGCAGATCGTGCGCGCCGGCCTCGAAGACCATTTCTGCGGCAAGCTGCTGGGCCTGCCGATGGGCTGCGACATCTGCTACACCAACCACGCCGAGGCCGACCAGGACGATATGGACACGCTGCTGACGCTGTTCGGCGTGGCGGGCGTGAACTACATCATGGGCGTGCCCGGCGCGGACGACATCATGCTGAACTACCAGAGCACGTCGTTCCACGATGCGCTCTATCTGCGCGAGTCGCTCGGCCTGCAGCCCGCGCCGGAATTCGCGCGCTGGTTGCAGGCGATGGGCATTACCGACGCCAGCGGCAGGCTGGCGGATCTGGCCGAGCGCCAGCCGCTGCTGCAGCTGGCGCAGGGCCTGTAGGCGCCACCACGGAAGGCCAATCATGACCCGCCCGCTCGTCCATCAGAATCCGTGGCAAGCCCTGCGTCAGTTCACGCGCGCCCGCATCGCGCTCGGCCGTGCGGGACACAGCCAGACGACCGATACCCTGCTCGCCTTCGGGCTCGCCCATGCCCAGGCCCGCGACGCGGTGCACCAGCCGCTCGAGCGCGAGGCCGTGCAGCAGGCGCTGGCCGCTGCCGGCTTCGATTCCCTGCATGTGCACAGCGCGGCGGCCGATCGCGTCCACTATCTGCGGCGCCCGGATCTCGGGCGGCGGCTCGACGACGAAAGCCGCGCCCGCCTGGACGCGGCGCGCGGCGCGGACGAGGTCGACGTGGTCTTCGTGATCGCCGACGGCCTGTCGTCATTGGCCGCGCAACGCCATGCGGTGCCGGTGCTGCAGGCCGTGCGCGAGCAGCTGGCCGACTGGCGCATCGGGCCCGTGGTGGTGGCCGAGCAGGCGCGCGTCGCGCTGGGCGACGAGATCGGCGAGCGGCTGCGCGCGCGCCAGGTGGTGATGCTGATCGGCGAACGCCCGGGCCTGAGCTCACCCGACAGCCTCGGCCTGTACCTGACCCACGCGCCCCGCCCGGGGCGCACCGATGCCGAGCGCAACTGCATCTCCAACGTGCGGCCGGAAGGGCTGCCTTACGACCGGGCCGCCGGCAAGCTGGCTTTCCTGCTGCGCGGCGCCGCGGCGCTCGGCGCCAGCGGGGTGCGGCTCAAGGACGACAGCGATGTGGCGGCCGTCCTCGGCCCGGCCGAGGCGCCCGAACTGCCAGGCCGCTGCTGAGTGCAGGCGGCAACGCGAATACGCCGTCCCGTCCGTTTTGCCGCTACGCTGGCCCGTTTTCACATTGAAAGTGGTGTGGCCGTCTCTCGGCGTCACAACTTGGTCCACGGGAATTCAAGAACCCGCCTGCAAGGCCGATATCGAGGTACGCCCAAACCGCAGGCGTACCGCTCTCTCGCGGCATGGCATGGACCGTGTTGCCGGTAGGCGCATGCCGGTATATCCGGCGCGGCCATTGGACAACTCCCGCCCGGCAGGGCTGCCATGCTCGAATCCAGTCACGACACACTGCTCGTCATCTTCTCCGTGCTGATCGCCATCCTGGCGTCGTACACGGCGCTGGATCTCGCCGGCCGCATCACGGCCGCGCAGGGGCGGGTCGCGCATGTGTGGCTGGGGGCCGGCGCGGTGGCGATGGGGCTGGGCATCTGGTCGATGCACTTCGTTGGCATGCTGGCCTTCCAGTTGCCGATCCCGCTCGGCTACGACGTCGGCATAACCGTCGGCTCACTGGTTATCGCCATCGTCGCGTCGGCGTTCGCGCTTTGGCTGGTCTGCCAGCAGACGCTGCCATGGTCCCGCCTGGTGCTGGGCGCGGTGCTGATGGGCTGCGCCGTGGCCGGCATGCACTACACCGGCATGGCCGCGATGCGCATGCGCCCGGGCATCGACTACGACCCGCTGCTGTTCGCGCTGTCGGTGGCGATCGCCATCGGCGCCTGCGGCGCCGCCCTGTGGATCGCGTTCCGCCTGCGCCATCGGGTGGGGCGCTACCGCCGGCTGCGCGTGGGCGCCGCCACCGTCATGGGCCTGGCCATCGTGGCCATGCACTACATCGGCATGGCCGCGGCGGGTTTTCCCAACAGCAGCGTGTGCGGCGCGGCGGCCAGCGGCCTGAGCGGCGCGTCGCTCGCCGTGCCGATCATGGTGATCACCATCAGCGTGCTCGCGGTGGCGCTGATCACCTCCGTGCTGGACCTGCGGCTGGCCATGCAGACCGCGATGCTGGCCGAATCGCTGGCCGCGGCCAACGAGGAACTCACCTATCTCGCGCTGCACGACAAGCTCACCAAGCTGCCCAACCGCGCGCTGCTCGAGGACCGCTTCGAGCGCATGCTGCAGGCGGCGGGGGAAGGCACGCACATCGCGGTGCTGTTCGTGGATCTGGACGGCTTCAAGGCGGTCAATGATTCGCTGGGCCACCAGGCCGGCGACGTGCTGTTGGCCGAGGTGGCCCAGCGCCTGCGGGCGGGGCTGGACCCGCAAGCGACCGCATCGCGGGTAGGAGGCGACGAATTCGTGCTGCTGTCCGAGGTGGACGAGCCCGAGGACGCCGGCGCCATCGCCGAGCGCGTGCTGACGGCGCTGCGCGCGCCCATCGTCATCGGCGGCCAGGTCGTGCATGTGTCGGCCAGCATCGGCATCGCCGTGTCGCCCGACAATGGCACCGACCAGCGCACGCTGCTGCGCCACGCCGATGCGGCGATGTACCACGCCAAGGCATCCGGCCGCGACATGTACAGCTTCTTCGCGCAGTCGATGCAGCGCAATGCGCAGGCCCAGCAGTCGCTGGTGCACGAGTTGCGCGGCGCGCTGCAGCACCGCCAGTTCGTGCTGCACTACCAGCCCAAGGTCACCGCGCCGCAGGGCACGGTGGTCGGCGCCGAGGCGCTGCTGCGCTGGAACCATCCGGCGCGCGGGCTGATTCCGCCCGACCACTTCATTCCGCTGGCCGAGAAGACCGGCATGATCGTGCCGATCGGCAAATGGGTGCTCGACGAGGCGTGCCGCCAGCTCGCGCAGTGGCATGGCCAGGGCCATCGCGCCTGGACCATGGCGGTCAACCTCTCGGCCGTGCAGTTCTGCGACCCGGCGCTGATCGAGACCGTGCGCGACACGCTGTGGCGCCATGGCCTGGAGCCGCAGGTGCTGACGCTGGAGATCACCGAGTCCACCGCCATGCATGACGTGGAAGTCAGCATGGCGATCCTGCAGCAGCTCGACATCATGGGCGTGCGCATCTCCATCGACGATTTCGGCACCGGCTATTCGAGCCTGCTGCACCTGAAGCGCATTCCCGCCAGCGAACTGAAGATCGACCGCGCCTTCGTGCGCCATCTGGCGCAGAACACCGACGACGCGGCCATTGTGTCGGCCATCGTCGCGCTCGGCCATACCCTCAATCTGCAGATCGTGGCCGAAGGCGTGGAAACGCCGGCGCAGCAGGCGTTCCTGACCAACCTGGGCTGTGACGGGCTACAGGGTTATCTGCTCGGCCGCCCCGTGCCTGCCGACGAGTTCGCGGCGCAGGCGGCGCGGCACCCGATGCGCACGGCCGAGACCGCCGACTGAGTTCCAACCGCCTTTCTTCCTCTCTCCATTTCCTGCCTTATATGAAGCTCCGAACCCGTATCCTGCTGCTTTGCGTCGCGGCGCTGGTCGGCATGGTGTTGCTCGCCGCCATTTCGCTGTCCACGCTGCGACAGTCGATGATGAAGGAGCGCACCGCGCAGCTGTCCACGCTGGTCACACTGGCGCACGCGTCGCTCGAACGCATCCATGCCCGCGAAAAGGCGGGCGAGCTGTCGCGCGAGGATGCCCAGCGCGAGGCGGCAAAGCTCATCGGCAGCCTGCGCAAGGACGAGATGTACTTCTTCGTGCGCGGCTATGCCAACGACATCAACTACGTGCATCCGAATCCCAAGCGCATCGGCATCGTGGACGCCAAGGGCGGCAAGGAAGCCGGCGTGCGCTACCGTGCCGCGCTGGAAGGCCGTACGGTGGGCACCGTGATCGCCCCGGGCACGCGCCCGGGCACCAAGCACGAAGTGGAAAAGCTCTACGCCGTCATCCGCTTCGAGCCGTGGGACTGGATCGTGGGCTTTGGGGACTACATCGACGACATCGACCGCGCCTTCTGGCGCAGCACCATCATCCTGCTGTCGATCGGCGGTGTGCTGATGGTCGTCGTGGGTGCGATGGGCTGGACCCTGGTACGCGGCATCTATCGTCAACTGGGCGGCGAGCCCGGCTACGCCTCGGACATCGTGCGCCGCATCGGCGCCGGCGACCTCGCCGTCGAGGTGCGGGTGCGCGAGGGCGACGAGCACAGCCTGCTCGCGGCCATGCGCGTCATGCAGCGCAGCCTGACCGGCACCGTCACGGAAATCCGCCACGCGACCGACACCATCGCCACGGCATCCGGCCAGATCGCGGCGGGCAACCAGGATCTGTCGCAGCGCACGGAGGCGCAGGCCAGCGCGCTGGAGCAGACCGCGGCGTCGATGGAGGAGCTCACCGCCACCGTCAAGCAGAACGCCGACAACGCACGCCAGGCCAACCAGCTGGCGCTGTCCGCATCGGAAGTCGCGGTCAAGGGCGGGGAAGTGGTCAACGCCGTGGTCGACACGATGGCATCGATCAGCACGTCATCCAGGAAGATCATGGAGATCACCGGCGTGATCGACGGCATCGCGTTCCAGACCAATATCCTCGCGCTGAACGCCTCTGTGGAAGCGGCGCGGGCGGGCGAACAGGGCCGTGGCTTTGCCGTGGTGGCGTCGGAAGTGCGGGAACTGGCGCAGCGCTCCGCGGCCGCCGCACGCGAGATCAAGGACCTGATCGACGATTCGGTGCAGAAGGTGGATGCGGGCAGCGAACTGGTCGGCCAGGCCGGCCAGACCATGGAACAGATCGTGGGCAGCGTCAGGTCAGTGACCGACATCGTCAGCCAGATCTCCACCGCCAGCCACGAGCAGACGTTCGGCATCGAGCAGATCAACCAGGCCATCACGCAGATGGACCAGGCCACGCAGCAGAACGCCGCGCTGGTCGAGGAGGCAACGGCCGCGGCCGCTTCGATGCAGCAGCAGTCCCGCAACCTGGTGGGAGCGGTCAGCGCGTTCAACGTGAAGCGAGACGGGCAGCGTCTTCTGGGGTAATTAGCAACCCTCAGTTGCTATTGAGGCGACCTCCATCGCCATTGTTTGATGACGCCGGGGCACCTAGCATGGGTCCTAACGGTTCGACGCACGGCAAGCCAGCCGGCGCGGTGCACCGCCAACCAACTACCCGGCAATCTCACAATCCATGGAGCTAGATCATGTCTGACTCGAACAACTCGAAGGTATGGTTCGTCACCGGCGCGTCGCGCGGCTTCGGCGCCCTGATCGTGCGCGAAGCACTGCGGCGCGGCGATCGCGTCGTCGCCACCGCGCGCAACCCGCAGGCGGTACTGGATGTGCACGGCGAGCAGCCCAACCTCCTGGCGCTCAAGCTCGACGTCACGCGCGAGGCCGATGCATGGCAGGCGGTGGAGCAGGCGATCGTGCGCTTCTCCCGTATCGACGTTCTGGTCAACAACGCCGGCTATGGCGTGCTCGGTGCCGTCGAGGAAACCTCCATCGAAGAAGCCAAGGCGGTGTTCGATACCAACGTGTTCGGACTGCTGGCGGTAACGCGGGCGGTACTGCCGCGGATGCGCCGGCAGGGCAGCGGCCATGTGATCAACATCTCGTCGCTGGGCGGCTATGCGGCGTACGCCGGCTGGGGCGTGTACGGGGCCACCAAGTTCGCGGTGGAAGGCATCACCGAGGCATTGGCGCAGGAGGTGGGGCCGCTGGGCATCCATGCCACGGTCGTGGAGCCCGGCTTCTTCCGCACGGATTTCCTCAACGACAACTCGCTCGTATCGACGGCAGCGCAGATCGACGACTACGCCGCGACGGTGGGCGCCATGCGCGAATTCTCGGCCGGCGCCAACCACAAGCAGCCGGGCGACCCGCGCAAGCTCGTTACCGCGATGCTGGCGCTGGTGGACAGCGACACGCCGCCGCTGCGTTTGCCGCTGGGGTCCGATGCGGTGGCCCGCATCGAGGAGAAGAACCGTTTCGTGCTGGGCGAGCTGGAGGGCTGGCGCGCCATCGCGGTGTCGACCGATCACGCGGATGTGGCGGCGTGACTGGCAGAAGGCGGTCGCTTGAAACGGCCACAGCGTCGCCACCGTTCACCCTCGCTCCCCCGCCAGGGGGAGAGGGTGAGGGTGGCGGCCGGATAAGTGCGAAGGGTTTTCGTTCGAAAGAGGGACGCCGTTCCCAACGCCCTTACAGCAGCTTGCGGAAGAACACCACCCGCTCGCGTTCCTCGAAGCCCACGCTCGCGTGGAAGTCATGGCTGCGGGTGTTGTTCAGATCGGCGTCGGACGCCATCTCCGTGCAGCCGGCCGCTCTCGCCCAGTTCATCGCCGCGTCGCACAGCATCCGCGCGATGCCCTGGCGCCGTTGCTCCGGCACCACGTAGAGCCCCTCCAGGAAAGCCACCGGAGAGGTCTCGCATCCGTTCACATAGTCATAGCGCAGCGCGATCTCCACGAAGCCCATCATCCGCTGCGTGGCATCCAGTGCGACGAAGGCGGCGAAGCGGTGATCGCCCGCGAGGATGCCCGTCAGTTCGCGTTCGTGGTCCTCGGCCGATGCGTCGGGCCACAGGGCGGCCCGCAGCGCGGCCCATTGGCGGACATGGCGCAGGCCACCGCCTTCGATGGTGGGACGTTGCGCTTGATCGGGGGCGGTACCGGGCGAGGGGGTGGTTTGCGAGGAGGGCGGCGGCGTCATGGCATCTGTAAGGTTTTTTCTCGGGGGCAGTCTAACAGCGGCCGATGCCTGTCAGCGGGAGAGGGAAATGGATTCGCGTCGAAGACCGACGCGAATCCCTGCCGGGCGATGAATCAGCGCCCGGCCATGCGGTCAGTCGACCGTCTTGATGTCGAGCGCCATCTGCGTGAACTGCTTGCGATAGTTGGCCGGTTGCGCGCCGTCGTACGTATAGCTGAACGTGCATTTGATCACGCGGCCGAGGTCGGTGGCCCACCAGCACGTGTTGTCCAGTTGGTAGGAGGCATTGCCCACCGGACCGCCCGTGAGGAAGAAATCGTTCGACTTGGTGTAGGACACCTTGTAGCCGATACGCAAGGCGTCGTGCGAGGTGGCCCCGACCATCACCGGTTCAAAGGCTTGGACTTCGGCCGTCACGGCGGCGTTTTCGCGGTAGCCTGCCGCACAGCTGTATTGCCACGACGACTGCCACGTCTTGCCCACGTAGAGGGGGAAGTTCTGGTAGTCGCGCTTCGGCGTGAAGTTGCACAGGTTGCCATTGCTGGCCACGGTCCGCGTCAGGCGGTTGCGGTCGGCGTCCTGAGTGTAGATATCCGTCAGGCCCAGCACCGAATCGACCGAGCGTAGCGTCGCGATCCCCGTCGTGGTGTCCACGGCCGTGGTCGTCTGCGTGTAGGTGCTATCGAGCGCGCTGCCATCCAGCAGCGTACCGACCTCGCGGAACGTGATGGCTTCGCCGGTCTTGATCGCCTTCGCGGTATAGCGATGCGCCGGCACGTTGATGACGATGGTCGCGGTCTTGCTGGCGTTGGCGGTCGAGCGCGCCACCAGCGTTACCTTGCCGCCTTCGGGGCTCTTGAGCGCGGCGCTCCAGACCGAGGAGGACTGGTCCCGCTGGGTGACCGTGGTTTTCTCGGCTGTCGCCGTCCATGTCACCGGGCTGGTGGAGGTAAAGCGCAGCTCCTGACCGGACACGATATCGAGCGTCGTGGACTGACCGTCGGTCAGGGTCTTGACGGCGGCACCGTTTGCCGAGCCGCTCAGCCGGAAGCTGTCGTCGTCATCGCCACCGCCGCCACATGCGGCCAGACCCGTTGCCATCGCTACCGCGAGGGCGATTCTCCTGAATGTCGTCATTTGTTTTCCCTGTCTGTTCTTTGCGCCGTTATTGACCGGCGCGCGCGATCATAGCAAGAAAAGTGCTTTATGAACCGCTTCAAAAGGAGGGTTGACGCCCGTATGGCGCTTATGCCGGGTCACCGCCGGCGCGTTGCCACAGTCCCGGATATTCCGACACAAAGCCATGCGCATCGACTTGCAGCATTGCGCGGTAGTCGAAGCGCGGCGATTCGTACCAATAGGCCTGCGCCGTGCGCCGTTCATAGCGCTGTTCCACCAGTTCAAGCTGGCCGGCGGCCACATCGAACCAGGCGACGGGATTGGCTGCGCCCTGCCCCTCGCCGAGTGAGAGGCGGCGCAAATGGAACAGGTTGGTGGCGGGCGTGAAGCCCAGATCCAGATCGACGCAGTGGGCCAGTCCGTCGACCGGCTCGCCGTTGCAGCGCCAGCCATCATGCGGATCGCGAACGATATGGAAGTCCAGCGCAACCGCGCCGATCCAGCCGTGGATCAGGCCGCGGCGCGTGCGCCAGCCGTCATCGCACTCGACGGTGTAGGTCAGGGAAGCCGGCGCGCCCGCTTCCAGGCAGACCGCCGTGCCGCGCAGCCGGAAGCCGGCGTCGTGGCGTTCGAGCCGGCAGGCGTCGTGTCCCGGCGCGTCGAGCCGCTGCCAGAGCGTGCATTGGGCAAGTTGCATCGCGCATCTCCTTTGCCGCGCCCGATGCCTGTGCCGGCGCCGGCGCGGGCGCTAGCGTGCCGGCGGCTCGGTCTCGGACAGGAAGTCGAGCACCGCGCCGGTAAAGACCTCGGGCAGTTCCCAGTTGGACAGGTGGGCCGCCGGCAGTGCCACGTAGCGCGCGCCCGCGATGGCATCGGCCACCGCGCGGCCCTGCGCCGGCGTGGTGGCCGCGTCGTGCTCGCCGGCGATGACCAGCACGCGGGCGCGGATTTCCGGCCGTACGTCGCGCAGGTCGGCGTCGCGCACGGCCGCGCAATTGCCGATATAGCCGTTCGGGTCCGTGGAGGCAAGCATCCGCGTGACCGGCTCGATGGCCTGCGGCGAGGCGGCCCGATAGGCCGCGGTGAACCAGCGGTCGAGCACACCGGGCACGATGGCGGCCATGCCGTCGCGGCGTACCGTGTCGATGCGCGTGTTCCATACCTGGGCGGGGCCAATCAGTGCCGCGGTGTTGGCGAGCACGAAGCGGTCGAAGCGGTCGGCGTGATGCCGCGCCAGCCACATGCCGGTCATGCCGCCCATCGACAGCCCACAGAAGTGGGCGCGCGCGATGCCCGCATGGTCCATCACGGCCAGCACGTCGCGGCCGAGTTCGGCCATGCCGAACGGCCGCGAGGGCACCTCGGAGCGGCCGTGTCCGCGCGTGTCGTAGCGCAGCACCCGGAACCGGCGCAGCAGCGCGGGCATCTGCGGCTCCCACATCTCGAGCGTGGTGCCCAGCGAGTTGGACATGACCAGCGCGGGCGCCTCCGGCGCGCCTTCCAGGGTGTAGTGCAGCTTCAGCTCGTCGCGGGTGGCAATCGGCATGGCGAGGTCTCGTGCAGGTTCGGTCGGTGGTGGGTTCAGTCCGCGCGAATGCCGCGGGCGCGGATCAGTTCTCCCCATTTGGCGGTCTCGCGCGCCAGATGCTCCTTCAGCGCGGCCGGCGTGCTGCCGATGGCCTCGGCGCCGATGCCCGCCAGCCGCTTTTGTACCTCAGGCTTGCGCAGCGCGTCGACCATTGCGCGGTTGAGCGTGGTGACCACGGCGGGCGGCGTGCCGGCCGGAACGAAGGCGGCGAACCATGGCGACAGCTCGTAGCCAGGCAGGCCCGCTTCGGCGACGGTCGGCACGTCGGGGAGCGCCGCCGAACGCTGCGTCGTGGTGACCGCGATGGCGGTCAGCTTGCCGGACTGGATGTGGGGCTTGGCGGAGGTGATGCTGTCGAACATGTAGTCGACCTGCCCGCCGAGCAGGTCGGTGATGGCCGGGCCGCTGCCCTTGTACGGAATGTGCAGCAGTTCCACATGCGCCATGGAGGTGAACAGCTCGCCGGCCAGGTGGATCGACGTGCCGTTGCCCGCGGACGCATAGGTGTACTTGCCGGGCTTGGCCTTCGCGCCCGCCACCACCTCGGCAACGGTCTTCGCCGTGGACTTGCTCTTGTTGGCCACCAGCACGTTCGGGACCACGGCCAGCAGCGACACCGGCGCGAAGTCCTTGACCGGGTCGTAGTTCAGCTTGCCGTACAGCGCCGGATTGACCGCCATGCCGTTGGCCACGATCACCATCGTGTAGCCGTCGGCTGGCGCGCGCGCCACCAGTTCCGTGCCGATGTTGCCGCCCGCGCCCGGACGGTTCTCCACCACGATGGGCTGGCCCAGCGTGCGGGACATGTCCTCGCCCAGCGTGCGGGCGATATTGTCCATCGCGCCGCCCGCGGGGAAGGGCACGATCCAGCGGATGGCGCGCTCGGGATAGGCGGCGTGGGCCGCGGGCGCGGCGATGGCAACGCCCAATGCCAACGTGGCAAGCGCGGTAAAGGCAAGCGACTTCATGGTCTCCGTTCCTTCGTTATGGGATGTTCTGTGGTGTGCGTTCAGCGGATGGACGACGGGTGTTTGGCGAGCGGCGTGACCTGCAGCCTCATATAGGGGAACAGCGGCAGGCCGGACAGCAGGGTGTGCAGCTCTTCGTTCGACTCCACGTCGAAGACGCTGTAGTTGGCGTACTCGCCCACCACGCGATACAGCTGCTGCCATTTGCCGCTACGCTGCAGTTCCTGCGCGTAGGCCTTCTCGCGCGCCTTGATATCGTCGGCCTGCGCGGCCGGCATGTCGTGGGGGATATGGACGTCCATCCTGACGAGGTAGAGCATGGGTGTGTCTCCTGGTATGAACTGCTTGCTTCGAGTCGATGCCGTTGCCGCCGCCTTACGAGCGGTCGCGGCGATAGTGCGCCAGCTTGTCTTCGTCCAGCGCCAGCCCGAGCCCCGGTCCCCGGGGCAGATGCAGCATGAAGTCGCGGTAGGTCGGGCGCTCCACCACGATATCGTCCTTGAGCAGCAGCGGTCCGAACAGTTCGGTACCCCATGCCAGCTGCGGCAGCGTGCAGAAGCCGTGCGCCGCGGCGATGGTGCCGATGCTGCCTTCGAGCATGGTGCCGCCGTACAGCGCGATACCGGCGGCGTCGCCCACCGCGGCGGTGCGCAGCATGCCGAAGATGCCGCCGGCCTTGGCGATCTTCAGCGCGAATACGTCCGCGGCGCCCAGGCGGGCCAGCTCCATCGCGTCTTCCGGACCGCACACCGCTTCGTCGGCCATGATGGGCACCACGAAGCGCGCGGCCAGCCGGGCCAGCGCCGTGCGCTGCTCGCGCGGCGTGGGCTGCTCGATCAGGTCCACGCCCGCGGCCTCCAGCATGGCGATGCCGGTGGCAGCCTCGGCCTCGTTCCAGGCCTGGTTGACGTCCACGGTCACGCGCGCGCGGTCGCCCAGCGCACGCTTGATCGCCGCGACATGGGCCACGTCCTCGCGCAGCGCGCGGCGGCCGATCTTGAGCTTGAAGGTGTCGTGGCGGCGTTCGCCGAGCAGCCGTTCCGCTTCCTCGATATCGCGCGTGGTGTCGCCGCTGGCCAGCGTCCACAGCGCCGGCAGCGCCGGGCGCACGGCGCCGCCGAGCAGCGTGGACAGCGGCACGCCCAGCCGCTTGGCCTGCGCATCGAGCAGCGCGGTCTCCAGCGCTGACTTGGCGAAGCGATTGCCGCGGGCCACCTTGCCCAGGCGCGCCATCGCGGCATGCACGTTGGTGGCGTCCTCGTTGGCCAGCGCCGGGGCGAGGTAGGTGTCGATGGTCAGCTTGATGCCTTCCGGGCTTTCATCGCCGTACGACAGGCCGCCGATGGTCGTGGCCTCGCCCAGCCCTTCGATGCCGTCGCTGCAGCGCAGCCGCACGATGACCAGCGTCTGGCGCTGCATGGTGGCCATGGCGAGCTGGTGGGCCCGGATGGTGGGCAGGTCGACGAGGATGGCCTCGACGGAAACAATGGTGGGGGTCGTGCCGTGCGTCATACCTTTTCGATCGTTTGCGATCCAGGAGCGGGTTGAGCCTGAGTATGGAGCTTGACCAGTGACGTGTCCAAGACCGATGATGTCTGTCTCCATACCCTGTAGGTATGACAGCGGGCATCATCATGGAACTTCGCCACCTTCGCTACTTCCAGGCCGTGGCCCAGGAACTGAACGTCACCCGCGCGGCGGCGCGGCTGCATATGGCCCAGCCGCCGCTGTCGCGGCAGATCCGGCAATTCGAGGACGAGGTGGGCGTGGCGCTGTTCGACCGCGCCGGGCGGGGGCTGCGCCTGACCGAGGCGGGCCGCTTTCTGCTGGAGCAGTCGCTGCTGCTGACGCAGCGGCTGGAGGAAACGCTGGAGGGCACACGGCGCATCGGCCGCAACGAAAAGCGCTGGTTCGGTATCGGCTTCGTGCCGTCGGTGCTGTATGGCGTGCTGCCGGACCTGATCCGCGAGCTGCGCGCCGACGAGCGCGAGGTGGAGGTGGGATTGACGGAGATGATTACCGTGCAGCAACTGGAGGCGCTCAAGTCGGGCCGCATCGACCTGGGCTTTGGCCGCCTGGCGCTGAACGATCCGGCGGTGGTCCAGCACATCGTGATGGCCGAGCCGCTGGTGGTCGCGGTGCCGGGCGCCGCGGCGGAGGATGGAGGCACCGCGCTGACGCCGGAGCAGCTCTCGCGGCGCCCGTTGATCCTCTATCCGGCCCGGCCGCGCCCCAGCTACGCCGACCACGTGCTGTCGCTGTTCCGCGCGCAGGGTCTGCAGCCGCACGTCGCCCATGAGGCGAACGAGTTGCAGACCGCCCTGGGACTGGTTGCCGCCGGCATCGGCATCACGCTGGTACCCGCCTCGGTGCAGCGGCTGCACCGCGACGATGTCCGCTATCTGCCGATCGAGGCACCGGGCTTCGTCTCGCCGGTGATCATGAGCTACCGGGCGGGCGATGCCTCGCCCTTTCTTGCCCGGGCCGTCGAATGGGTCAGGCGGCAGGCGGCCACGAGCGCGTAGTCCCGTCCCGCGGATGCGCGCTCAGTCCGGCAGCGCGTGCCTGCCTTTGCGCCGGTCGTCGCGCCGGTTGCGGCGACCGTTGCGTTTGAGCAGCACATACCCCGCGGCCACCACCAGCGAGGCCACGGCCACCTTGGTGATGAAGCCCTTGCGGTTGTGCTGCAGCTCCGCCTTGCCGCCCATCTCCGCGAACACGTTCGGCACATGCCCGCGCATCAGGTCGCAGCCGATGCCCTCCACCACATTGACCCGGTCGGCGAACAGCAGCAGCAGCCAGTGCCGGATATCGTTCTCGCTGAGCCGGTAGGCGACATCCCGAATCTTGCCGCTCAGCCCCGACGGCGGGGCGCTGGTGCCGAACACCGGCGTGATGCCGGGCCGCTCGGTCGAGTGGTAGACCTTCATGTTGACGGGCTGGTCCTCCGGCTGGTCCCAGTGCAGCCCCTCCAGGCGCGGTGGCGTCCGTTCCTTGGGGTAGGCCGGCCGGTGCTTGTGGTCCAGGTCTGCGCCCCAGCCAACGATATGGGAGTAGTCGCGCTGAGGCCTGGCCTCGTTGCGCGTGGGAACCGGCGGCTTGCCGCCGTCGGGTGGGGATGAGGTCTTGTCCTGGTCGTCCATGGCGGGCGCTCCTTGGCATACGGCAAATGCGCATTACTGCGCGAGCTGGGCGCTGCGGGCCCGGGGCGGGATCAGCACGGTCTTGATGCAGTTGTCGAGCTTGCTCGAGAAGATGTGGTACGCGTCGGCCACCTCCTCCAGCGGCACCCGGTGGGTGATGATCTGCTTGGGGTCCAGCCGTCCCGCCTGGATATGTTCGATCAGGCGCGGCAGGTGCCGCTTGACGCTGGCCTGGTTCATCCTCAGGGTCAGCCCCTTGTTGATGGCATTGCCGATGGGCACCGCGTTGAACGTGGGGCCATAGACGCCGACGATGGAAACGGTGCCGCCCTTGCGCACAGAGTTGATGGCCCAGTGCAGCACCGTGGCCGAGCCCGACTGCAGCTTCAGGTACCTGCCGGTCAGCAGCTGCATGGCGCTGCCGGCCGCCTCGCAGCCCACGCAGTCGATGCAGACGTCGGCGCCCAGCCAGTCGGTCATCTTCTTGATATGGATGGCCATATCGCCGACCTCGAGGAAATTGACGGTCTCGCACTGCGCGTACCGCCGGACGAACTCGAGCCGGTAATCCACGTAGTCCACCACGATCACGCGGCCCGCGCCCAGCAGCCACGCCGACTTGGCGGCGAAGATGCCCACCGGGCCGGCGCCGAAGATCACCACCGTGTCGCCTTCCTCGATGTCGCCCATCTCGGCCGCCTGGTATCCCGTGGGCACGGCGTCGGTCAGCAGCACGGCGTCGTCCACGTCCAGGTCGGCCGGGATCACGGTGGGGCCGATGTCGGCCAGCGGCACGCGCACATATTCCGCCTGGCCGCCGTCGTAGCCGCCCGCGGTGTGCGAATAGCCGTAGATGCCGCCCACCGCGGTTGCCTCGGGGTTGGTGTTGTGGCAGTTGCCATACAGCTCGCGCTGGCAGAAGTAGCAGGAGCCGCAGAAGATGTTGAAGGGCACGAGCACGTGGTCGCCCACCTTCAGGTTGCGCACCGACGGCCCCACCTCCTCGACGACGCCGGTGAACTCGTGGCCGAAGGTGGTGCCCACGCGCGTGTCGGGGACCAGGCCATGGTAGAGATGCAGGTCCGAGCCGCAGATGCACGCGCGCGACACGCGCACGATGGCATCGTTGGGATGCTCGATCTCGGGGTCGGGTTTCTGCTGCGCTCGTATCCGGTAGGGACCTCGGTAATCCATCGCTAACATTGCGCTCTCCTGGCTGGTGGCGCGGTGGCGCGCCGGTATGGCCGTGCCGCTGCGTGCGACGGTGCCGGTTCCTGTCCGACTAAGGTTATTTGCTGGAATGCCGTGGTTCAAGCAGCCATTTCGGCCACTGCGGTGGCCATGGAGCCGGCCGGAAGACGGCCGAAAGGGCGCCAGCCCGCCTGGGGCGGCGATCTGCGGGATTGCGCTCAACTTCCGCCCCGGGCAGCCGTTATCTATTCGCACGGCGGCAGAATGTCGGCGGTGGCGTCTGGCCCATAGGGTCCTCGCTATCGGTGGCAGGCCCCGATACCAGTAGAGCAATCGTTGCGCGGAGCGAGAGGACAGCCATGAGCGGCTTGATGAAGGAAATTGACGAGCGGACCAACCTGACCAACAACAACCAGTTCGAGTTGTTGCTGTTCCGTCTGGGCAGTGCCGATCGGTCCGGGCAGAACGAGATCTTCGGCATCAATGTATTCAAGGTGCGCGAGATCCTGGTGATGCCCAAGATCACCACGGTGTTCGGCTCGGCGCCGGAGATGCTGGGCATGGCCGATATCCGCGGCCAGGTGATTCCGGTCATCGACCTGGGCAAGGTGGTGGGCTGCAGCTCGCAGAACGGCGGGCCCGGCATTCTGCTGGTCACGGAATACGCCCGTTCGACGCAGGGCTTCGCCGTCGAGAGCGTGGAAGAGATCGTGCGGCTGGAGTGGAACCGCGTGGTGTCGGCGGAAGCGAACGTCAAGGGCGGGCTGGTCACCAGCATCGCCAAGCTCGATCCCGATACCCCGGAAGCCCGCCTGGTGCAGGTGCTCGACGTCGAACAGATCCTGCGCGACGTGATGCCCACCAGCCAGCCGGACGTGGACCCGGCCACGGTCGGCCCGCAACTGGCCCTGCGCCCCGGCAGCAAGGTGCTGGCCGCGGACGACTCGGCGCTGGCCCGCGGCCTGATCGAGCAGGGCCTGCACGCGATGGGCGTACAGGTCATGATGACCAAGACCGGCCAGGAAGCGTGGGACCAGCTCAATGAAATCGCCGACACCGCGCTCAAGAACGGCCGCACCGTGCAGGACGAGATCGCCGTGGTGCTGACCGATCTCGAAATGCCCGAGATGGACGGCTTTACGCTGACGCGCAAGATCAAGGCCGACGCCCGCTTCCGCGGCATCCCGGTGGTCATCCATTCGTCGCTGTCCGGCACCGCCAGCGAGGACCACGTGCGCAAGGTCGGCGCGGACGCCTATGTGTCGAAGTTCCTCGCCAAGGATCTGGCGGAGACGATTCGCGGGGTGCTGCGGGCGGCTTGACGATGCCCGCGGCGTTGACGGCCCAGTGTGCGCATGCGCACTGGCACCGTATTTCCCTTTGACGGTACGTCGGCGCTAGCGCGGCAAACTGGCATTCAGGCGGGCTTGCCTCCGGTTGGCTTTGCCTGCCGCGATGCCAGCGCCAGAATGCCGGCCGCGACCAGGTTCGCGCAGACCGCGGCCAGTATCGGCCAGGCATAGCTGCCGCTGGCATCGAATGCGTAGCCCGCCGCGCTCGGGCCGACCAGCGTGCCGAATGCCACACTGGTGTAGAGCGCACCAATGATGCCGCTGACATTGCGCCCGCCGAACCGATCCATGACGACCGCGGGCAGCACGGCCACCCAACCGCCGTAGCATGTGCCGAACACGAAGGCGAATGCGGCGAGCATCCACCAGCCCGTTGCCAACGCCCAGATCATCAGCGCCATCGCCATGGCGATGAACATGGCCATCAGAAAGCGCTGACGTCCCATGCGGTCGGCCAGACCGCCCAGTACAAAGCGCCCGGCGGTGCTGCCAACGCCTATCACGCCCAGCAGCATGACGGCCGCTCCGGGCGGGACGCCCAAATCGCGCGCATGCGGCACCAGATGCACGAAGGGCACGAAGACGCCGAACGACGAAATCAGGCAGGCGGCGTACAGACTGACGAACTGCCGGGAACGCACCGCGTCGCGCACCGATACATCGCCGCCTTGCGACGACATTTCCGCATGGCCCTGCAAGGGCTGGCCTTCCGGTGCCAAGCCCAGGCGCCGTGGATCGTTCTCCAGCAGCAGCGACGCGGCGGCGCCCAGCATGGCGGCCATCGCGCCGAGCGTCAGATAGGCGCCGCGCCATCCGAGCATGTCGATCAGCATTGCGGCCAGCGGCGGCATGGCAAGCGTGCCGACGCCGATGCCGCTTACGGCCAGACCGGAAGCCAGTCCGCGTCGCTTGATGAACCAACGCTGCACCGCTCCGACTGCGGGTACATAGGCGCAGCCCACGCCAAGCCCCACGCCCAGCCCATAGGCCAGGTAGACCTCGGTGATCGTCCTTGCAACGCCCGCCGTCGCGAGCCCCGCGCCAACTAGCAGCATACCGGCCATCGCGAGCCGGCGAGCGCCCCAGCGATCTGCGAGCGGTCCGCTCACGATGCCGAGCGCGAAGTACAGGAAACCGGCTAGCGAGAACACTAACGACACAGCGCCGCGCGAGGCGCCGAACGCTTCCTGAAGCGGCTCGATGAAGGCGCTAAAGGTATAGGCGCTGCCGAAGCCGACGAAGGTGACCGCGAACGCGGCCGCCACCACGAGCCAGCCGTAGAACAGTCTGTGCCTTACCGCCAGTGTCGTCATGTCAGTGCACCGGATGATGGCGATGCCACGAGGTCGCACCCTGGAACGCCGCGCCCGCGCGGACCAACAGGGATTCGCACAGATGCGCGGCCACGAGTTGGAAGCCGATCGGCAATCCCTGCGGGCTCAGCCCGCCCGGCAGCGTGATGGTGGGATGGCCCGTCATGTTGAACGGGCAAGTGTACCGCTGCAAGCCAGCTACCAGCCCCGGTTGCGCGCCAAGGGAGCGGACTGTCTCCAGCGACAGGGGTGCGAAGGGGTGCACCGGGGTAAGGAGCAGATCGATGGTGTCGAACAGCGCCACTACCTGGCCGCGCAACTCCAGGCGGCGAAGCAGGACCCGTTGATAGTCCGTGCCGGACAGCGCGCGTCCGGATTCGATCACTGACGACAGCACCGGGCCGTATCGATCCTTGTGCAAGGGGTACGTTCCCGCATGGGCGACCGCTGCCTCGACCGCGCAGTTCGCCGCCCAGTCCTCGCTGGTCCGAGCCACGTCCGGAAAGCGCACCGGGACGATGGTGGCGCCCAGGGCGATCAACACGTCGGTGACATGCTGGATGACAGCGAGCGCCCCGGCATCCGTATTGCCATCGCCATGGCCGCCGCCATTCCAGTCCCCATCGATGCCGATGCGTATGCCGTCAAGATGGTCCGTCACCGGAGCAAGCAGATCCGGCATCGGATCACGCAGCGCAGTCATGTCGTTGTCGTCCGCGCCGCCGACGGCGGCCAGAAGCACGCCGGCATCCGCGGCACTGCGCGCCATGGTGCCGACATGATCCAGCGACGGCGCCAGCGGGAACACGCCATGTCGGCTCACACGACCCCAGGTGGGCTTGAGCCCCGTCACACCGTTGGCCGCCGATGGCCACCGGATCGAACCGCCCGTGTCCGACGCAATGGCGCCATGGCAAAGCCCCGCAGCCGTGGCCACACCCGCGCCGCTGGACGAGATGCCGGGCCAATAGTCGGCGTTCCACGGGTTGACGGGCGGGATCACCGTCGGGTGATGGTCGGAGTACGCGCCTTCGGTGAGTTGCAGCTTGCCCAGCAGTACCGCGCCGGCTTGCTTCAGGCGCCGCACCACCGTTGCATCCTCACCCGGCCGGAAATCCCGATGAACGGCCATGCCGGCGCTCGTCGGAACGCCTTTCGTCCAGCAGAGGTCCTTGATGCCGATCGGCACGCCGTGCAGGGGGCCGCGGTAGTGCCCGGCGGCGATCTCGGCCTCGGCCGTGCGTGCCTGCGCCATGGCGTCGTCGGCCATGAGGCAGGCATAGCTGTGCAGCGCGCTGTCCAGCGCCGCGATGCGGTCGAACTGTGCTTGCGCAAGCGTGACCGGTGACAGTTCGCGCCGCTCGATGCGCGCGGCCAGTTCGGTGATGGTGAGGTAATGCAAGTCCGCTTCGGCCATACTCTCGCGTGATTGGAACGTTAAGTAGAATTGAACTGTGCGCGGAGCTATCCCGCCGATCCGGCGTCGCCGCACAACAGCAAAATATGCTTCAAGACGCAGTCAGGCAAACGAAACGTTCTAAGCGGTTTAATTTAGAAAAACTAATGGCACCCCGCGCCATGCCTCCACTCAATGCGCTGCGGGCCTTCGAGGCCGCGGCACGGCACCTCTCGGTCAAACGCGCAGCCGATGAGTTGTGCGTCACGGCAGGTGCCGTCAGCCAGATGCTCAAGGCGCTGGAGTCGCACCTCGGGGTCAAGCTGTTCGAGCGCGCGAATCGCGGCATATACCTGACCGAAGCGGGACAGTCCTACCTGCCTCCCGTGCGCAATGCCTTCCGGCTGATCACCGAAGCGACCGGCAGGCTGGCAGTGCCTTCCGACACTGGCATGCTGACCGTGAGCGCCACGCCATTCTTCGCGGCGGCATGGTTGGTGCCGCGCCTGCAGTCCTTTCACGACACCCATCCCGGCATTGACCTTCATGTCGCTACCTCCACGGCGCTCGCCGATTTTTCGCGCGACGGCGTGCATGTCGCCATTCGGCACGGGCTCGGTCGCTATCCCGGCTTGCGCAGCGAGCGCATCGTGGCCGTGGAGATCGTGCCGGTGGCCGCCCCGGCATTGGTCGCCAGGTTGGGCATGCCGGCCTCGGCCGCGGCATTGCTGGACTGGCCGCACGTTCACGACCACGAACGCAAGGGCTGGCATCTGTGGTTCGAGGCCCAGGGACTCGAGGGGGCCGGGCGTCCGCGAGGACCATCCTTCGACGACTCTGCCTTGCTGTGGAAAGCGGTATTGGCGGGCCAGGGGGCCGGGTTGCTCCCTGCCGCGATGGTGGAGCGCGAACTGGTGGCAGGCACGCTGGTCAGGCTCGCGGATCGCGCCCTGCTGGATGACTTTGCCTACTACCTCGTGTATCCCGAGGCAAGCCATGCCCATCCGCGGATCGCATCGTTTCGGGAATGGATACTGGAAGCGGCTGCCGCCGCTGAACCGATGCCGAATGACGGCCGGGTTCGGGCAACGGCACGGTGACGGATAATCGCTGACAGCCCCATGTTTTCGTCCCTGTCTGGCCGCCCTGATGCTCTCACCCGCCTTTGCACCCTATCCTCGACTTGCCGAATCCTTGATCACTGAGGCCATCGCCCCCGGCACCGATGGCTCGCATGACCTCGCGCACCTGCAACGCGTGTGGAAGAACGCCGCCGCGATCCAGGCGGAAGAGGGCGGCGATGCCGAGGTGCTGCTGGCCGCCACCATCCTGCACGACTGCGTGCAGGTAGAGAAGGATTCCCCGCTGCGCGCCCAGGCGTCGCGGCTCTCGGCCGAGAAGGCCGCCGAGGTGCTGGCCGGCCTGAACTGGCCACGCGCGAAGATCGACGCCGTGGCCCATGCCGTGGAGGCGCACAGCTTCTCGGCCGGTGTCGCGCCGCTGACCATCGAAGCGAAGACGCTGCAGGACGCCGACCGGCTCGACGCGGTGGGCGCGCTCGGCATCGCTCGCTGCTTCTATGTCGCGGGCCGCATGGGCAGCGCGCTGTACGACCCGGCCGATCCCCACGCCGCCGCGCGGCCCTACGACGACAGGCGCTTCGCGGTGGATCACTTCCATACCAAGCTGCTCGGGCTGACGTCGGGGTTTCAAACTGCGACGGGTGCGCGCATGGCGCAGGTCCGGCACGAGCGGCTGCAGCGCTTTCTCGCCGAGTTCGGCGACGAAATCTGAGCGGTATCCGGACCGAAGGCCCGCTCCACATGTAGCGGGACGGGCCTTCGGTGCCGCCGCGGGTTGTCACTGACCTTCGGCCAGCAGCTTCTGGATCACGGCCTCGGTTTCCGCATACCGGCCCTCGCCGAAATGCTTGTAGACCACCTTGCCGCTCTTGTCGATCAGATAGAACGCCGGCCAGTACTGGTTGCGGTACGCGTCCCAGGTCTTGTAGCCGTTGTCCTGCGCCACCGGGTAGCGGATGCCGAAGCGCTTGATCGCGGCCTCCACGTTCGCCGTCGACTTTTCGAAGGGAAATTCTGGCGTGTGTACGCCCACCACCACCAGGCCCTTGTCCTTGTAGCGCTCGTGCCACTGCTTGACGTACGGCAGCGTGCGGATGCAGTTGATGCAGGTATAGGTCCAGAAGTCCACCAGCACGACCTTGCCTTTCTGGCCGGCCACCGTCAGCGGCGGCGAGTTCAGCCAGCGGTCGATGCCGGTGAATTCTGCGGCGGGGCCGTAGTTGCCGGTCGCAGGGGCCGTGGCGGCATTGGCGGCGCCGGCCGCACCGGCGGCGGCGAGGCAGGTGGCGGCGATACAGTTACGAATCCAGTTCGGCATGATGTCAGGCTCCAGTGCTAACGGTGTTGAGGGTGGGGAAGAAGTCGGTGAGCCAGGCGACGGCGAGCGCGTCGTACTGGTAATACATCGCGATGGCGATCAGGATCACCGCCACGCCAAAGCCCCGTTGCAGGCGATGGGTGTGCCGGGACAGCTGCCGCACGCGGTTGGACATGAAGCGGCCGCCGTGGGCGATCAGCAGCATCGGCACGCCGGCGCCGACGGCAAAGGCGGCGAGCAGCGCGGCCGCGCGGTCCAGGTCCTGGGCCTTGGCAACCAGCGCCAGAATCGAGGCGAGCACCGGACCGGCGCAGGGCGTCCACACGACGCCGAGCGTCATGCCGAGCACCACGCCACCGGCCAGGCCGCCGCCGGTGCGGTTGCCGATGTCGGCGAACCGGTTCCAGACGCCGCCGAAGCGGGCCATCAGCCGGTCATAGGGCTGCGGCCAGATCCGCATGAGCCCCGTCAGCAGCAGGGTCAGGATGGCTACGTTGCGGATGGTCCCGTGCGCCGCGCCCAGCGAGCTGGACCAGGCGCCCAGGGCGATTCCCAGCGCCGCGAAAGTGACCACGAAGCCCAGCACGATGGACAGCGGCCGCAACGGATGCGCCTGCCCGATGGACGAGCCCAGCACCATGGGCAGGATGGGCAGCACACAGGGCGAGGCGACGGTCAGCATGCCGGCGACCACGGCGAGCACCAGTTCGGTCATGACGGGCTCCCCGGCTGGCGCAGCGGCGGATGGGGAAAGGGCGCGATAGGGGACATGGCTGACTCCGGCGTAGTGGCAATGGCCGCATTTCAGTCCCGCCGCGTATCCTGCTTATTTCGGCCGGCGGGCGATGTGCAATGTTTCTTGTCCGCCCGGCCGGGCGATACATTGCGATACAAAGCGGCCCCGAAACGCCCGCACAATGCGGTCAACGCGGTGCCGTGACGCGGCTCCTGCCGACCTGCCGCCCGTCCCGAAACCTCCAACTCCTTGCCGAGCCCGCATGACACAGCCCGACCACATCCTGATCGTCGACGACGATCGCGAAATCCGCGAACTGGTGGCCGCCTATCTGACGCGCAACGAGATGCGCGTGACCACCGCCGCCAACGGCCGCGAGATGCGTGCCGCGCTCGACAAGGGCTCGGTGGACCTGATCGTGCTGGACCTGATGCTGCCGGGCGAAGACGGCCTGGCCCTGTGCCGCGACCTGCGCGCGGGGGCGGCCGACCGCAAGGCCATCCCGGTGCTGATGCTCACGGCCCGCAACGAGGAGGCGGACCGCATCCTCGGCCTGGAAATGGGCGCGGACGACTATCTGATCAAGCCTTTCGCCGCGCGCGAGCTGCTGGCGCGCATCCGCTCCGTGCTGCGGCGCACGCGCATGCTGCCGCCCAACCTGCGCGTGACCGAGGCGGCGACCGTGCTCGCCTTCGGGCCTTGGCGGCTCGATACCACCGCGCGCCACCTGATCGACGACACCGACGTGGCCGTGCCCCTGAGCGGCGCCGAATACCGCCTGCTCCGCGTGTTTCTGGACCATCCGCAGCGGGTGCTGAACCGCGACCAGCTGCTGAACCTGACGCAGGGGCGCGACGCCGAGCTGTTCGAGCGCTCCATCGACCTGATGGTCAGCCGCCTGCGCCAGCGCCTGCGCGACGACGCGCGTGAGCCGCGCTACATCAAGACCGTGCGCAACGAGGGCTACGTCTTCTCGCAGGCGGTGGAGATCCGCGAGGAGCGCGCATGAACGCGCCGATGTCCGTGGCCGCGGCGCCCGCGCCGGCATGGAGCGCCTGGCCGCGCACCCTGTTCGCGCGACTGATGGTGATCCTGCTGATCGGCCTCGCCGCAGCCCAGGGCCTCTCGTTCAGCCTGGTGGTGATGGAGCGCCGGCAGGCCGAGAACACCGTGATGCTGGGGAACCTGGAGCGCGACGTCGCCAGCTCGGTCGCCATCCTGGACCGCCTGCCGGCGGAAGAGCGCGCCGGCTGGCTGGACCTGCTCGCCCGCCGCAACTATCGCTACCTGCTCGATGCCGGTACGCCCGGCGCGCCGCCGGACAGCGCGCGGTCGCAGCGCGCGGCCGCCACCATTACCGATGCGCTGCAAGGCCGCTATCCCGTCACGGTCAGCGCCGTGCCCGGCCCGCGCGAGCATGTGCAGGTGCATCTGCGCCTGCACGACGGCATGCCGCTGACCATCGACGTGCTGCCGCGCGCCATGGCCCTGTCTGACTGGCTGCCCGTGCTGCTCGTCATCCAGCTGGTATTGCTCACCGCGTTCGGCTGGCTCGCCGTGCGGCTCGTCACGCGTCCGCTGAAGCGTCTCGCCCAGGCCGCGGAAACGCTGGGCCCGGATCTGAAGGCCGAGCGCCTGCCCGAGGCGGGCCCCACGGAAGTCGCCCGCGCGGCCGCGGCCTTCAACGCCATGCAGCAGCGCATCGCCGGCTACCTGACCGAGCGCGTGCAGATCCTCGCCGCCATTTCGCACGATCTGCAGACCCCCATCACGCGCATGCGGCTGCGGCTGGACCTGATGGACGACAGCGACACGCGGGAGAAGCTGCGCAGCGACCTGGTCGCGATGGAGCACCTGGTGCGCGAAGGCGTGGCCTACGCCCGCACGCTGCACGGCAGCGCCGAAACGCCGCTGCGCGTCGACGCCGACGCCCTGCTCGACAGCCTGATGGGCGACTACCAGGATGCCGGCCAGAACGTGTCGCTCGAAGGCCGGATCGGCGGCCCCATCATGACGCGGCCCCAGGCGCTGCGCCGCATCCTCACCAACCTCATCGACAACGGCGTGAAGTTCGGCCACGAGGTGACCGTGGCGGTGGCACGCGAGCCGGACAACCGCATCACCATTGCCGTGCGCGACCGCGGCCCCGGCATTCCCGAAGCGGAACTGGCCCGCGTGATGGAGCCGTTCTATCGCGTGGAGAATTCGCGGAACCGCAGCACGGGAGGTACGGGGCTGGGGTTGTCCATCGCGCAACAGCTGGCCAATGCGCTGGGCGGGACGCTGGCGTTGTCCAACCGGGAGGGTGGGGGGCTCGAGGCGCGGTTGTCGTTGCCGGGATAGCCTCCCAAGGCATCGTGGGCGAGTGCTCTGCCGTGACCACCGGTCGCACTTTGACTAAGATGGCGGGCGTTGCGGGTGGACCGTATCCGCAGCAGAGCCACGACAAGACCAAACCAAACCAGGAGACATCCATGACGCCATCCCCCCACCGCCGCACGCTGTTGCGCATCGCCGTTGCCGCCCTGTCGGCCACGGCGATTGCTCCCGCCATCGGCGCCGATTACCCCGCCAAGCCGATCCGCTTCGTCGTTCCCTATGCGGCGGGCGGCACCACCGATCTGGTCGCCCGTACCGTCGGCCAGCGCGTCGGCGAGAAGCTCGGCCAGCCGGTGGTGATCGAGAACCGGCCCGGTGCCGGCGGCAATATCGGCATGGATGTGGTGGCGAAGGCCGCGCCCGACGGCTACACCATCGGCTTCGGAGCGATCTCCACCAATGCGCTGAACCCGCATATCTACAGGTCGGTGCCCTTCGATCCGCGCAAGGACTTCACGGCGGTGAGCCTGCTGGGGACGTCGACCATCGTGCTGGAAGTGGGCGCGGGCTTTCCGGTGAAGACGGTCCGGGAGCTGGTCAGCTATGCGAAGACGCATCCCGGCCTCACGTACGCAACCGCGGGTGCCGGCACGTCGATGCATCTGGCCGGCGTCATGTTCGCGCAGGCCACGGGTACCAATCTGACGCACGCGCCCTACAAGGGCAGCAGCCCGGCGATCAACGACCTGCTGGGCGGCCATATCAACGTGATGTTCGACAACCTGCCGGCGTCGCTGCCCCACATCCAGGCGGGCAAGCTGCGCGCGCTGGCGGTGGCCGGCAAGACGCGCTGGCCGTCGCTGCCCGATGTGCCGACGCTGGCCGAGGCGGGTCTGGAGGGCTATGCGGTAGAACCGTGGTTCGGCGTCTATGGCCCCGCCGGCTTGCCCGCGCCCGTGCTGCAGGCGCTGAACGCGGCGTTCGTCGAGGCGCTCGCCAATCCGGAGGTGCGGGACAAGCTCGCCAAGGCGGGCTTCAATCCCAAGGGCTCCAGCGCGGCCGAACTGCAGTCGCTGACGTTGTCGGAGTACGAGCGCTTCGGCAAGGTGGCGCGCACGGCCAATATTTCGGTGGATTGATTTGGCGCGGTGGCGCGCGGGCCGTGGTGGGATGGCGGGCGGTCACCCCTCACGCCCGGCCCTCTCCCGCGCGCGGGAGATGGGGCGGACCCGCAGCGTTGCCAACCCCATTTGTTTTCTCCCCTCTCCCGCCAGCGGGAGAGGGGCCGGGGGTGAGGATGAGCGCCTCACCAATGCGATGGGTGGCCCCGCGCGGGCGCCAGCCCGCTAGTCGCTTCAACGCGCGCTCAGCCTCGCAAACGATCCGGCGCCATGCGCCACCGCGCGAGCCGGCGCGGCGCGTTCGTCCGATGCCTCGAGCTTGAATTCCCCCACCACGCGCTGCAAGCGGCGCGCCTGATCCGCGAGCGCATTGGACGCGGCCGCGGCTTCTTCAACCAGCGCCGCATTCTGCTGCGTGACGCCATCCATCTGCCCCACCGCGTGGTTGACCTGCTCGATGCCGCTGCTCTGCTGCTCGGATGCGGCGGCGATCTCGGCCAGCAGCGTAGTGACGCGGCGGACCGCGTCCACGATGTCGTGCATGGTCTGGCCCGCCTGGCCGACCAGCGCCGAGCCGCTCTCGACCTGCTGCGCCGAATCGTCGATCAGCACCTTGATTTCCTTGGCGGCCGCGGCGCTGCGCTGGGCCAGCGTGCGCACCTCGCCCGCCACCACGGCGAAGCCGCGTCCCTGCTCGCCGGCGCGGGCGGCTTCCACCGCCGCATTCAGCGCCAGGATATTGGTCTGGAAGGCGATGCCTTCGATCACGCCGATGATGTCGGTGACCTTCTTCGAGCTGGCGTTGATGGCGTCCATGGTCTTGACCACGTTGCCGACCACCGCGCCGCCGCGCTCGGCGATGCCCGAGGCATTGGCCGCGAGGCCGTTGGCGGCGCGCGCGCGTTCGGTGTTCTGCTGCACCATCGCGGTGAGCTGCGCCATGCTGGACGCCGTTTCCTGCAACGCCGCCGCCTGCTGTTCCGTGCGCTGCGACAGGTCGCTGTTGCCCGCGGCGATCTGGTGCGACGCGGTGGTGATGGAGTCGGTCGAGGCCTTGATGCGGGTGACCAGGTCGGTCAGCATGTCCTCCATCTCGCCCAGTCCGCCCAGCAGGCGGCCGAACTCGCCGCCGTGCTCGGTCTTGAACTCCTGGCTCAGGTCGCCGGCGGCGACCGTCTCGGCGATATAGACCGCCTCGGCCAGCGGCCCCTGGATGCCGCGCGAGAGGCCATACGCGAACGCGACGGCCAGCGCCAGGCCGCCGATGCCGAGGCCCACCATCAGGTTGCGCGCGTCCGCGGCATCGGCGCCGTGCAGATGGCTCAGGCCAACATAGATGGCGATGGCCATGATCAGCCATACCGCGCAGAAGCCCGCGCCGAGCTTGGCACGGATCGTCCAGTTTCCGAAGTTCATGATTTCTCTCCCGCTCCCCTAGGGACCACCGGCGCTGGCGGCCGATGCTGCTTCGTTGGCAAAGGCTCCCGCCCGCGGCTCTTTTTTGGGCGCTTCGGGCGTCTAACGGTACTACGCGAGGGGACTTTAGGGGCCTGCGGGTAAACGCGGAGGCCGCCCGGTTGCCCCATGTCGCGCGGCAATGCGCGGCGGCCACCCCGCTAACAGGGGGTGTGGCGCAGGGCAGTTTTGTTCAATACGGCGGGGCCGACGCTTCCTACCATGGCGCTCGGTGTTCTTCCTGAATGAGCGAACCGATGGTGTCGTTGAGCGTATTGCTGTCCATGGCGGCCTTTGCACTGGCCGCTTCCATCTCGCCCGGGCCGGTCAACCTCGTCGCGCTGAGCGCGGGCGCGCAGCACGGCTTCAAGGCGAGCCTGCGGCATGTCACAGGGGCGACGGTGGGCTTCTGCGTGCTGCTGCTGTTGACGGGTCTGGGGCTGCACGAGGTGCTGCGCCACTGGCCGGGCCTCGCGCGCTTCATCCAGTGGGCCGGTGTCGCCTTCCTGCTGTTCATGGCGTACCGGCTGGCGATGGACGATGGCAACGTGCGCAACGCGGACGACGACAAGGGGCCGTCGTTCGTCTATGGCGCGGCGATGCAGTGGCTGAATCCGAAGGCGTGGCTGGCGGCGGTCGCCGGCATGGGGATCTATGCGGCCGATGGCGATGGCGCCCAGGTCTGGCGGTTCACGGCCATCTACTTCGTGATCTGCTACGCGTCGATCGCCGGCTGGGCGTATGCCGGCACCTTCCTGCGCCACTACCTGAGCGATGCGGCGCGGGTGCGCCTGTTCAACCGCGCGATGGCGCTGATGCTGGGCGCCAGCGCCCTGTATCTGCTGCTGGCCTGACCGCGGTTGCCTGGTACTGCGCCGGCGTCGCGGCCACCATGCGCTTGAAGACGCGCTGCAGGTGCGCCTGGTCTGAAAACCCCGCCTCCAGCGCGATCGCCGCGATCGGCCTGCCCCGCCGCAGCTGCGCGCGGCTGTACTGCACCCTGCGGTTGACCACGTAGGCGTGCGGCGTCATGCCGTAGCGGGACTTGAAAGCGCGGATCAGATAGGACTCCGACAATGCCGCGGCCGCGCAGATATCGGCCAGCTTCAGCGACCGCGTGTAGTTGTCGTCGATATATTCGGCAGCCCTGGCCAGCCGGTGTTCCGCCTCGCGCGCCGGCGACGGCGCCGGGTCCAGCCGCTGCTGCATGGCGGTAAAGAACGACACCGCCGCGCTTTCTTTCTCAAGCCGCTCCGCGTTCGGATCGATCAGCGTCCCATACATGCCGTTCAGTTCGGCGAACAGGGCCGGATCGGCGCTCAGCAGCGTGGAGAACGGCCGGAAGTCCTGGTTCGCGCTGAAACCCAGCCCGTGCTGGAGGCGGGCCAGCCAGCCGGCGTCCGCATAGACCATCCGGTAGGACCACGGCCGCTCGTCGAGCGGGTTGCACGCGTGCACCTCGTTGGGATTCATCACCACGACCCATCCCGTGCCGACCCGATGCCTGGCCCTTCCGTTCAGATAGGTACTCTGGCCGCCGGTGACCACGCCGATGGAGAAGGTCTCGTGGGCATGCCTGTCGTAGCAGACGTGCTCGCCGTCCCGGATGGAGCGCCCTTCGAGAAAGGGCAGCGCGTCGTCGCGCCAGAACGAGGGCGCGGCGGAAACGGGGCAAGGGCCGGGGTCGTGGCGGGTGGCGGCGGGCATTCGCGAAGTCTAGCAGCGCCGCGATCGTCGCGGGCGTGCCCTGCGGCAGTCGCCGCCACCGCCCGCGGGGGCGCGCCGGCCGGCGCCGTTTACAAATGCTGAACACCTCTTGTCCGAACCGGGCTGGCTCCGTGGCGACCCCCTGGACTAGAGTGTGAGCTGATAAAAGCGAGGCACCTGCCGGGCGCCCGCGCCGTCTTGCGACGGCAATGCCCCACGATTGCATGGAGAGAGACATGTCCCAACCTTCGCCGCTGCGCATCGCCTCGATGCGGGACCAGTGCACTCCCGAGGAATGGCAGGCCCGCGTGGACCTGGCCGCATGCTACCGCCTGGTCGAGCTGTACGGCATGGCCGACATGATGGCCAACCATATCTCGGTCCGCGTGCCCGGCGAAGAAGGCGCCTTCCTGATCAATGCCTACGGCATGATGTACGAGGAGATCACGGCCTCCAGCCTGATCAAGGTCGACGTGGCCGGCAATATCCTCGCCAAGCCCGACTTCGGCGACCTGAACTACGGCATCAACAAGGCCGGCTACGTGATTCACAGCGCCGTGCACGAGGCGCGTCCCGAAGTCGCCTGCGTGATCCACACCCATAGCTGGGCCTCGATGGCGGTGTCGTCGCTCGAATGCGGCCTGCTGCCCATCACGCAGACCGCGATGCGCTTCCTGAAGATCGGCTACCACGACTACCAGGGCGTGGTGCTCGATACCGCCGAACAGGCCTCGCTGATCGAAGACCTGGGCACCGGCGAGGCGCTGATCCTGCGCAATCATGGCGCGCTGACCGTGGGCAACACGGTGGGCGAGGCGTTCAACTGGATGCACCGGCTGGAGCTGGCGTGCCGTGCGCAGATCGGCGCGATGTCGTGCAACACGCCGCTGCGCGAGGTGGCCCCGGCCATCCTGCAAGAGACCTGGAACAACTATCAGCCCGGCACGCGACGCCCCTACGGCGTCATGGAGTGGCCGGCGCTGCTGCGCAAGCTCGATCGCATCGACCCGAGCTTCCGCGACTGAGTACGCGGCGGGTGGCGCGAGCAACGCGCCGCCTTCCCTACATCGGCACCGCCGCCTTCCATCCTTACCCCAGTCCATGACAGGGCGGGCAACGACCCGCCCCCGGAGGAGACAACCATGAACACCCCCGCCACCATCCGGGCTGGCGTGCGCCCCGCTGCGCGCGCGCGCCTTCGCACCGGCGCCGCCCTCGCCCTGATCGCGGCCGCCTGGCCGCTGGCCGCCGCCGCCCAGAGCGACTATCCCAACAAGCCGGTCAAGGTGGTGGTCGCGTTCAGCGCGGGCGGCACCACGGACATCCTGGCGCGCAGCGTGGGCAATGCGCTGAGCCAGCGCTTCAAGCAGTCGTTCGTGATCGACAACCGGCCTGGCGCCGGCGGCAATATCGGCACCGAGATGGTGGTGCGGTCCCCGGCCGATGGCTATACGCTGATCATCAACTCGGTCGGCCCCATCGCGGTGAACCAGTCGCTCTACCGCAAGCTCGGCTACGATCCGCTGAAGGACCTGGTGCCGGTCGTGCAGATCGCCGACGTGCCCAACGTGCTGGTGGTGCATCCGTCGTTGCCGGCCAAGACGATGGAAGAGTTCATCGCCTATGCCAAGGCCAACGCCGGCAAGCTGAACTACAGCTCGACCGGGGTCGGCACCTCGTCGCACCTGGCGAGCTTCATGCTGTCGCAGCGCATCGGCGCCGACGCGATCCATATTCCGTACAAGGGCGCGGACGCGCTGAACGACCTTGTCGCCGGACGCGTGCAGTTCATGTTCGCCACCATTCCGTCCGTCATCGCCCATATCAAATCCGGCAAGCTGCGCGCGATCGCCGTCAGCAGCCCGCGCCGCTCGCGGTCGATGCCGGACGTGCCGACGGTGGCCGAGAAGGGCTTCCCGGGCTTCGAGGCCGGCTCGTGGTTCGGCGTGTTCGCGCCCAAGGGCACGCCGCAGCCGATCATCATGACGCTGAACAAGGCCGTCAACGAGGCGCTGCCCGGACTGCAGGAGCAGATGATCCGCGAGGGCGCCGATCCGATCGGCGGCACGCCGGAGCAGTTCGGCAAGTTCACGCAGAAGGAGTACGCCAAGTGGAAGGTGGTGGTGCGCGAATCCGGCGCGTCGGTGGAGTGAGCATGGCGGACGCGGCGCAAAGCGGATCCCCTCGCATCCTGTTGTCCGACGCGGCGCGCCAGCGCTACGGCGAGCGCATCGCGCAGGCACTGGGCGACGATGCCTTCGTGCCGGTAGGTCCCGGCGATGCCGCGGTGGATGCCGACATCGCATTCGTCTCGCGCGATGTGACGGGCTTGTCGACCAAGCACGAAATCCTGCCGGACACGCAGCGCTTCTACGACGCCATGCTGGGCAGCCCGCGGCTGCGCTGGGCGCATACGCATGCCGCCGGCGCCGACCGCGCGGTGTTCGTCGCGCTGCGCCAGCAGGGCGTGGCCGTGACCACCTCGTCCGGCGCCAACGCCGGCGTGGTGGCGCAGACCGCGCTGGCCGGCGTGCTGGCTCTCGCGCGGCGCTTTCCGCGCCTGATGGCGGCGCAGCGGCAGCGCAAGTGGGCGCCGCTGATCGGCAGCGGCGTGCCGCGCGATCTCGCCGGCCAGACCGCGACGGTGGTGGGCTGGGGACCCATCGGTCAGCAGATCGGCAACGTGCTGCGCATGCTCGGGCTGAATCTGGTAGTGGTGCGGCAGAATGCGCAGGCACGGGTAGAGGGCGCGCACACCGTGGCCTTCGACGACCTGGCCTCGGTACTGCCGCGCACCGACTGGCTGGTGCTGGCGTGCCCGCTGACGGACAGCACGCGAGGGATCGTGGACGCCGCCGCGCTCGCGCTGCTGCCGCCGGACGCGCATCTGGTCAACGTCGCGCGCGGCGAGGTGGTGGACGAGCCCGCACTGATCGCGGCCCTGCGGGCCGGCAAGCTCGCCGGCGCCTATCTCGATGTGTTCGCGCACGAGCCGCTGCCCGAGGATTCGCCGCTGTGGACGATGGAGTCGGTCATCGCGACGCCCCATAGCGCGGGGTTTTCCGATGGCAACGCCGAGCGGGTGTTCGCGATCTTCCTGGACAACCTGCGGCGGTGGCGGGCGGGGGAGGGGTTGGTCAACCTGGTGAGGTAGCGGCGAGGTGGTTGCTGCGCATCGCAGTTGCGGGCATTCACCCTCACCCCCGGCCCCTCTCGCGCGCGCGGGAGAGGGGAGCAAACCGAGCAATGGACTTGCAACCGCGGTGGGTGTTCGCCCCTCTCCCGCCAGCGGGAGAGGGGCGGGGGTGAGGGCGACCGCCCGCAGAACTGCAGGCCCTCGAATCCAAGAGCAACATCACCAGCGCTATACTGACACCCCCTCAGTACAGCACGTGGTAGCCAAGGCCATGCCATCGTGGGCGCGCCCAGCGTCCGATGCCGGGCAGGACCGCCTGCTCCGGATAAAGGGTCAAGCAATTGTCCGAACACGATCTGGCCAAGCTGAAAATCGACCGCCGGCCGGGCACCGCGCCGCCGCGGCGCCGTCGCAGGCTGGTGCGCTACGCGCTCGTCCTCGCCCTCATCCTGATCGTCGCCGTCGTGGCATTGCGCCTGACCGGCCCGCAAGCCGTGGAAACCACCACGGTCACCACCGCCTACCCCTCGCAGAACTACACGCTGCTCAACGCCACCGGCTACGTCGTGCCGCAGCGCAAGGCCGCGGTCGCCTCGAAAGCGCAGGGCCGGCTGGAATGGCTCGGCGTCCTCGAAGGCTCACGGGTCAAGAAGGACGAGATCATCGCGCGGCTGGAGAGCCGCGACGTGGAGGCCCAGCTGGCCCAGGCGTCGGCGCAGGTCAAGGTGGCGCAGGCCAACCGCGAACTGCAGGTCGCGGAGCTGAAGGAGGCCGAGACCAGCCTGCGGCGCTCCGAGTCGCTCCTCGCGCCGCAGGCCATCTCGCGGGCCCAGTTCGAGGCGGACCAGGCCCGCTATAACAAGGCGAAGGCCCAGATCAACAGCACCACGGCCGCCATCACCTCGGCGCAGGCCAATGCGAAGGCCGACGAGGTGGCTGTCGCGCAGACCGTGATCCGCGCCCCGTTCGACGGCGTGGTGCTGGAAAAGCATGCCAACGTCGGCGACAACATCACGCCGTTCTCCTCCGCCGCGGATACCAAGGGCGCCGTCGTCACCATTGCCGACATGGAGACGCTCGAGGTCGAGGCGGACGTGGCCGAATCCAATATCGCCCGCATCGCCGCGGACCAGCCGTGCGAGATCGTGCTCGACGCGCTGCCCGAGGTCAGGCTCGCCGGGCAGGTCTCGCGCATCGTGCCGACCGTGGACCGCTCCAAGGCGACCGTGCTGGTCAAGGTGCGCTTCGTGGACCGGGACCCGCGCGTGCTGCCGGACATGAGCGCCAAGGTGGCGTTCCTGTCCAAGCCGGTGCCCGCGCAGGACCGCAAGCCGGTGGTGGCGGTGCAGCCGGCCGCCGTGGTCGAGCGCGACGGCCGCAAGGTGGTGTTCGTGGTCAAGGACGGCACCGCCAGCGAGCGGCCGGTGACGACCGGCGCCACGCTCGGCGAGCTGGTCGCCATCACCGGCGTGGCGCCCGGCGACGTCCTGGTGCGGGCGCCCGGCGACAAGATCAGGGACGGCGTGAAGGTCGCGCCGGCGAAGACGTAGCATGGCCGCCGCCCCGCTGGTCCAGATCCGTCACGTCGCCAAGTCGTACCGGCGGGGGGCCCAGACCGTGCCGGTGCTCACGGACATCACGCTGGATATCGCCGAGGGCGACTTTATCGCGCTGATGGGGCCATCCGGATCGGGGAAAAGCACGCTGCTCAATCTGATCGCCGGCATCGACCGTCCCGACAGCGGCGAACTGCTGGTCGCCGGCGTCGATACCACGCGGCTGGGGGAGGCCGAGCTGGCCGACTGGCGCGCCGCCAATGTCGGCTTCATCTTCCAGTTCTACAACCTGATGCCGGTGCTCACGGCCTACGAAAACGTGGAGCTGCCGCTGATGCTCACCCGCCTCGGCCGCGCGGAACGGCGCGAGCGTGTCGAACTGGTGCTCGGCATGGTCAACCTGGCCGACCGCATGAGCCACTACCCGTCCGAGCTCTCCGGCGGGCAGCAGCAGCGCGTCGCCATCGCCCGGGCGCTGATCACCGATCCGACGCTGATCGTGGCGGACGAGCCCACGGGCGACCTCGACCGCGCCTCGGCCACGGAGATTCTCGCGATGATGCAGCGGCTGAACACCGAACTGGGCACGACCATCGTCATGGTGACCCACGACGCGCATGCGGCCACCGCGGCGAAGTCGCTCGTCCATCTGGAAAAGGGCGAGCTGTCCCGCGGCAACCGTGCCGCGATGGCGTGACGGTCGGCACGCCGCACGCGCCGCAACGAGGCCCGCCATGTTCGTGATCAAACTGATCCTGCGCAATGCGCTGCGCCACAAGCTGCGCACGGCGCTCACCGTCGTGGGCCTGGTGGTCGCGGTGCTGGCCTTCGGGCTGCTGCGCACCGTGGTCGATGCCTGGTATGCGGGCGCGGCCGCGGCCTCCAACGCGCGGCTGGTCACGCGCAACGCGATTTCGCTGGTGTTCCCGCTGCCGCTGAGCTACGAGCAGCGCATCCGCGGCGTGGACGGCGTGACGATGGTGGCGCGCTCGAACTGGTTCGGCGGCACCTACCGCGACCCGAAGAACTTCTTCGCGCAGTTCGCGGTGTCGGACAACTACCTGGACCTCTATCCCGAGTACATCGTGCCGGCACAGCAGCGCAGCGACTACCAGCGCGACCGCCGCGGCACGCTGGTGGGCCGGCAGCTGGCCGACCAGTACGGCTTCAAGGTGGGCGACGTGATTCCGCTCAAGGGGACCATCTATCCGGGCACGTGGGAGTTCGTGGTGCGCGGCATCATGGATGGCCGCGACGAGAGCGTGATCACCAGACAGATGGTGTTCCATTGGGAGTACCTGAACGAAAGCATCCGCAAGCGGACCTCGCGCCAGGCCGACCAGGTGGGCGTCTTTATCGTCGGTGTGGACAACCCGGACGAGGCCGCGGCGGTATCCCGCCGCGTGGACGGGGTCTTCAAGAACTCGTTGGCCGAGACGCTGACGGAGACCGAACAGGCGTTCCAGCTCGGCTTCGTTGCCATGTCCAACCAGATCATCGCGGCGATCCGCGTGGTGGCGTACGTGGTGATCGTCATCATCATGGCCGTGATGGCCAACGCCATGGCGATGAGCGCGCGCGAGCGCACGGTGGAGTACGCCACGCTGAAAGCGCTCGGCTTCGGGCCCGGTTTCCTGGCGCTGCTGATGTTCGGGGAGTCCGTGGCCATCAGCCTGATCGGCGGCGCGCTGGGCATGCTGGCCACACCGCCCGTCGCGGCGCTGTTCAAGGACGCGGTGGGCGGCGTGTTCCCCGTATTCAGCGTGTCGCCGCAGACCATGCAGTTGCAGGCGGCGTGCGCGCTGGCGGTCGGTATCGCTGCGGGGATCGTGCCGGCGGTGCAGGCCGCGCGCGTGCGCATCGTCGAGGGCCTGCGGGCCATCGGCTAGCCGGAGGGCGCGCATGGCGATTCCGCTGACCTATATCGCCCGCAACCTGTGGGCCAGGCGGCTGACCACGGCCCTGACCGCTGGCGGGCTCGCGCTGGTGGTGTTCGTCTTTGCCACGATGCTGATGCTGGACGCGGGCCTGAAGCGGACGCTGGTCACCACCGGCGAGCACGACAACGTGGTGGTGATCCGCAAGGGCGCGGAGACCGAGGTGCAAAGCTCGGTGGCGCGCGACCAGGCGAGCGTGCTGGAGATGCATCCGGCCGTGGCCGTGGGCGCCGACGGACGGCCCATGGCCTCGAAGGAGGCGGTGGTGCTGATCTCCCTGACCAAGACCAGCGTCGACAAGCCGGCCAACGTGGTCATCCGCGGGGTGTCCCCGATGGGTTTGACGCTGCGACCGCAGATACGCATCGTGCAGGGACGCACGTTCCGGCCGGGCGCGTCCGAGATCATCGTCGGTACCAGCATCGCCAAGGGCTTCAGCGGAGTGCGCATCGGCGAGCGGCTGCGTTTCGCGCAGCGCGAGTGGACGGTGGTCGGGCACTTCGACGCCGGGGGCAGCGGCTTCGATTCCGAGATCTGGGGCGATGTCGACCAGCTGATGCAGGCGTTCCGCCGCAACAGCTATTCGTCGATGGTGGTGCGCCTCGCGCGCGGCGACCTGTTCGAGCGCTTCAAGGCGGATATCGACGTCGATCCGCGCCTGGCGGACGAGGCCAAGCGCGAGCAGGTCTTCTACAGCGACCAGTCCAAGGCGCTCTCCACCTTCATCAATATCCTGGGCCTTACGCTGTCCATCATCTTCTCGATCGCCGCGATGATCGGCGCCATGATCACCATGTACGCCTCGGTGGCCAACCGCGTGGCGGAGATCGGCACGCTGCGGGCGCTGGGCTTCAAGCGCACCAACGTACTGAGCGCCTTCCTGCTCGAAGCCCTGTTGCTGGGGCTGGTGGGCGGCATCGCCGGCCTGGCGTTCGCGTCGCTGATGCAGTTTTCCTCGTTCTCCACCACCAACTTCCAGACCTTCTCGGACCTGTCGTTCCGCTTCGTGCTGACCCCTTCGGTGGTGGTCAAGACGCTCGCCTTCTCGATGGTGATGGGGCTGGTAGGCGGCTTCCTGCCGGCGCTGCGTGCCTCGCGCCTGAGCATCGTCGATGCGCTGCGCGCGCACTAGGCGCCCTCCACGAAACCGCCGATCGATAGCCGGCGGGCCTGCATAACCACAGACGGAATCCTTCGTTCGCGCCGCGGCGATGGCTGCATAAGATCGTGCATCCCCATCCATCGCCACGGAGAAACGATGAGTACCGTCATTCAGGATCGCACCGACGCCACGTCCACCGAGCTGGACCTCGCCCCGCTGTCACCGCGCCTGGGCGCCGAGGTCCGTGGCCTGCGGCTGTCGGGATCGCTCGCGCCGAGCACGCTCGCGGCGCTGAAGGCCGCGCTGCTGCGCCACCGCGTGCTGTTCCTGCGCGGGCAACAGCATCTGGACGATGCCGGACACGAAGCCTTCGGCCGCCTGTGGGGCGAAATCGAGCCGCATCCCACCGTGCCCGCGCCGGATGGCACGCGCTTCCTGGAGCTGGACTCGCGCCACGGCGGCCGCGCCGATTCCTGGCACACCGATGTGACCTTCCGCGTCGCGCCGCCCAAGGTCTGCATCCTGCGGGCGGTGGTGCTGCCGCCGCTGGGCGGCGACACCGTCTGGGCCAACACGGTGGCCGCTTACGAAGGACTGCCGGACGAGCTGAAGGCGATCGCCGACCGGCTGTGGGCCATTCACGGCAACGATTTCGACTATGCGGAGAGCCGCGTCAGCGAGGGCGCGAGCGCACAGGAGACAGCCGGGCGCAGACAGTACCGGGCGATCTTCACGCGCACGGTGATCGAGGCCGAGCATCCGGTCGTGCGCGTGCACCCGGAGACCGGCGAGCGCGCGCTGATGCTGGGGCACTTCGTCAAACGGCTGGCCCGGCTGTCCACCAGCGAGTCGCGCCACCTGTTCGACATCCTGCAAAGCCGCGTGGTGCGGCTGGAGAACACGGTGCGCTGGCGCTGGTCGCAGGGCGACGTGGCGATCTGGGACAACCGCGCCACGCAGCACTATGCGCTCAACGACTATGGCGACGCGCACCGCGTGGTGCGGCGCGTGACCGTCAGTGGCGATGTGCCGGTGAGCGTGGATGGCCGGCGCAGTGTCGACCTGACCGCCGCCGCGGCGCAGTGATACCGGAGATCGCAGCGACATGACAACCGCGGGCCCCCTCATCACCGACGCCGCCATCCATCCCGAACTTCGACCAGCCACAGGTCCAACCCCCGACGCGGGCCGCCGCCGCGTGCTGCGCGCCGGCGCGGCGCTCGGCGCCGGCACGCTGCTCGGCGCGCCGGCCTTCGCGCAGGGCGCGAAGAAGTTCGCCGGCGTCACGCTCAACGTGTCCGCCTTCAGCGCGCCCTACCAGAAGCTGCTGCGCCAGTGGCTGCCGGAGTTCGAGGCGCACACGGGCATCCGGGTGAACTTCGACACGCCGTCGTTCCCGGTGTACAACCAGCGCGTGGATCTGGAGCTGTCCACCAAGGGCGCAGGCTTCGACGTGGTCAACGTCACCTTCATCTATTCCAGCCGCTGGATCAATTCCGGCTGGCTCACGCCCCTGAACGGCTTTCTCGACGATCGCGCGCAGACGCCGGCTGACTTCGATTTCCAGGACTTCCTGGCGGGCGCGCGGGCGCCGGAGACGGGCCGGGACGGCAGGCTGTACGGCATTCCGTGGACGGCCGAGGTCACCATCAGCGCCTCGTCGCGCTTCGATCTGGTCAAGGGAGAGGGCCTGGCCTACCCCGATACGACCGACGATCTGGTCAAAGTGCTCAAGGCCGTCAACCGCAAGGAGCGCGTGGCGGGCTTCGTGACCGACAACCACTACGGCTGGACTTTCCCGCCGTACCTGCATGCGTTCGGTGGGGACGTGTTCCGCAAGGCGCCGGACGATCTCTATCCCACCCTCGACTCCCCGGAGGCCATCGCCGCCGCCGACTATTTCGCGCGCCTGCTGCGCGAGTTCGGGCCCGACGGCGTGGTGTCCTATACGCCGGACCAGACCGTGCAGGCGTTGAAGGCGGGCCGCAGCAATTTCAGCACGCTCGGGCAGATCTACCTGTCGCAGGTCGGCGACCCGGCCTCCAGCAAGGCCGTGCAGACCGCCGCATGGGGGCTGGTGCCAAAGGGGCCGGCGGGGCGCTTTCCCGGCACGGCGGTGCATGGCTACGGCATCCCCGTCGGCAGCCGGAACAAGGAGGCGGCGTGGCAGTTCATCGTCTGGGCCACCTCGAAGGCCATCACGCGGCGCGCCGTCGCGGCCGGCTATGGCTCGCCGTCGCGCCGCTCGGACATCGATGCCGAGGTGTTCCGCAAGCGCCAGGTGATCAACGGCTATGACATCGCGAAGCTGTGCACGGACTCCATCGAGCTCTCGGGCAAGCTGGGTTACATGAAGTACCGCACGGTGTCCGTCTATCCGCAGGTGGACCAGCAACTGAACAAGGCCATCGAGCTGATCGTCTCGGGACAGCAGAGTGCGGCCGGGGCGATGAAGCAGGCGCAGATCGCCACCATCGCGGAGCTCAAGCGCGCGGGAGTGGCGGTCTGATGGCGACACAAGCCCTGACTCGTACCGGCGCATCGGCCGGCGGCTGGGATGCGCAGCGTCGCCGCGCCTTTCTGCTGGGGCTCGCTCCCGCGCTGCTGGTGCTCGGCGCCATCACTGTCGTGCCGGCGGTAGCCCTGCTGGTGGTCAGCCTCACGCCGCTGAATCTGCAGGACGCCGCCGGGACGTTCCGCTTCGCCGATCCGCTGGTCAACTACCGCGCGCTGCTCGACGATCCGCGCTTCACCGGCTCGCTGTGGGTGCAGGTCAAGCTGTCGCTGTCCAGCGTCACGCTGCAACTGGCGTTGGGGCTGGCCATCGCGCTGCTGCTCAACGCGCACTCGCGCGTGTTGACGGCAATCCGCTCCGTGTTCCTGATCCCGATGGTGCTTCCGCCAATCGTCGTGGCCCTGATCTGGAAGATCCTCTACACGCCCGACGTGAGCCCGCTGCATCGCGCGCTCGACGCCTTCGGCCTGCCGGTGCGCTCGCTGATCGCCAACCCGGATACGGCGCTATGGGCGATCAGCGTGGCCGAGACCTGGCAGTGGTTTCCGTTCACGATGCTGATGGTGCTGGCCGCGCTGCAGATGATTCCAGACGATCCGCTGGAGGCCGCGCGCATCGACGGCGCCAATCGCTGGCAACTGTTCCGCTTCATCGTGCTGCCCCATATCCGGCCCGTGCTGGTGGTGTGCGCGCTGTTCCGGCTGATCGACAGTTTCAAGGCGTTCCCGCTGATCTACGTTCTGACCAATGGCGGGCCGGGCACGGTCACGGAGGTCACCAACTTCTACGGCTTCATCCAGGCGTTCAACTTTTCCTACTGGGGCTACGCCAGCGCGATCGCGGTGGTGATGCTGGCCGGTGTCTTTGCATTGAGCTGGCTGATCAGCTGCCTCAAAGGGAGCGATGCGAATGAGCGCGACGACTAGTACGTTCGACGAACTGCGGGAGGTCCGGAGCGATAGCGCGCAGGCCACCACGCGCCCCTGGCAAAGGGCGGTGTCATGGGTGCGGCGGCATGCACGCACCGCACTGGCGCTCCTGCTGCTGCTGGTGCTGATGTTTCCCTTCCTGTGGCTGATGCAGATCGCCTTCCGTCCCGCCGAAGCGGCGTTCGACGACAGCCTGCTGTTCGCCCCGACGCTGGAGGCCTTCCGCGCGTTGTGGCAGGGCAATTTCGCGCGCTCGTTCGGCAACAGCCTGCTGGTCAGCGGGCTGTCCACCGTGCTGTCGCTGCTGCTCGGCGTGCCCGCGGCCTATGCGTTGACACGCTGGCGCTTCCGCGCGCGTCGCCGCGTCGCGCTGTGGATTTTGATGACGCGCATGGCTCCGCCGATCGCGTTCACGATTCCCTTCTTTCTCGCCTACCGCTGGCTGGGCCTGCTCGATACGGTGTGGGGACTGGCGCTGGTCTACCTGACCTTCAATCTCGCCGTGGTGATCTGGCTGATGCAGGGCTTCTTCGAGGCCGTGCCGCAGGCGCTGGAAGAGGCGGCATGGATCGATGGCTGCGGCGTATGGTCGGCGTTCTGGCGCGTGACGTTGCCACTGACCGCCCCGGGGCTCGCGGCGACCGCGGTGCTGTGCTTCATCTTTTCGTGGAACGACTTCTTCTATGCGCTGATCCTCACGCGCACGCAGGCGGTGACGGCGCCGGTGGCCATCGTCAATTTCCTGCAGTACGAAGGCTGGGAGTGGACCAAGATCGCCGCGGGCGGCACGCTGGTGATGCTGCCGGTGGTCGTCTTCACGATGCTGGTGCGCAAGTACCTGGTGCGCGGGCTCACCGCGGGCGGCGTCAAGGACTGAGCCACGCCGGCGGTGTTCCCACACATCTTCGCTTTCCCCCACTCCACTAGCTCATGGCATCCATCTCCATCCGCAATCTGCGCAAGCACTACGGTGCCCTCGAAGTCATCCATGGCGTCTCGATCGATATCCGCGACGGCGAGTTCGTTGCGCTGGTGGGGCCGTCCGGCTGCGGCAAATCCACGCTGCTGCGCATGGTGGCGGGACTGGAGCCGGTCACCGGCGGCGAGATCCGCCTCGGGGACCGGCTGATCAACGACGTGGCGCCGCGCGATCGCAACGTCGCCATGGTGTTCCAGAACTATGCGCTGTACCCACATATGACGGTGGCCCAGAACCTTGGCTTCGCGCTGAAACTGCAAGGCGTGCCGCGCGCGGAGATCGCGCGGCGCGTGGCCGCGGTGGCCGAGACGCTCGGCCTGTCGCCGCTGCTCGACCGTACCCCGCGCCGCCTCTCGGGCGGCCAGCGCCAGCGCGTGGCGATGGGGCGGGCCATCGTGCGCCAGCCCGACGCGTTCCTGTTCGACGAGCCGCTGTCCAATCTCGATGCCAAGCTGCGCGTGCAGATGCGCACGGAGATCAAAGCCCTGCACCAGCGGTTGGGCACCACCACGCTCTATGTCACGCACGACCAGGTGGAGGCGATGACCATGGCCGACCGCATCGTGGTGCTCAGGGACGGCGAGGTGGAACAGGCCGGCGCACCGCTGGCGCTGTACGACCGGCCGGGCAACGCCTTCGTCGCGGGCTTTATCGGCTCGCCGGCGATGAATTTCTTCCGGGGGCGGGTGCAGCGCGAGGGCGGGCCTTGCGTGCGCACCGAGGGCGGGCTGCGGCTGCCGCTGGCGCACGCCCCCGAGGCGGCCGATGGCCATGAGGTGCTGTACGGCGTGCGGCCCGAGCATTTCGCGCTCGGCGGGGACGGCATCGGCGCCGATGTGGTGGTGGTGGAGCCGACCGGCTCCGAGACGCAGATCGCCGCGCGGCTGGGCGGCCATGACCTGGTCGCGGCCTTCCGCGACCGGGTCGACGCACGCCCAGGCGGCCGGCTGGTGCTGACGCCGCGTGCGGAGCACGTCCATCTGTTCGATGCGTCCTCGGGAAGGCGGCTGAACTGAAGCGAGGGGGGCGGACGGCAGGGAAAGGCAGCAGGGCGCACAGGAAACGGCAACACCGCCTGACAACTCCGTGCGGTGGCGCACAGAGCGGGATGGATCGCGACGATACGGTAACTTCGCGCTTGCTTCGCGCGGACAGAGAATCGAACCATGTCGTCGAACGAAACGAAACATCGCCATCGGATCGCCGAGCGCGCCTCCGGTTGCCGGAATTGGCTGGAACAGGGGCGCGGGCGCCGCGGCTGTCGCGGATACCGGGCCCTGTGGCTGTCCGCGGCCATGATCGGGCTCGCCGGCTGGCAGCCGCCTGCCGCCGCCACGGAGTCACCGATCCTCAACGCCGCCACCCTGCCGGGATGCACGAACCCCATGATCGGCAAGAACGGGGATGTCGGCTCGGACAAGTCGGCGGTGTTCGTCGACGTCAATAACCTGCGGCCGGCGAACGATCCGGTGTACACGAAGAACGCGGTCTTCTGGAGTTCCCGCCAGAACCGGCCGGGCCAGACCGTGCTGATGAGCGGGGCCTTCACCACCAATCCGAAGACGGTGCGGCTGGCCCCCCTGACGGCGGGCACCTTCGACTGGCAGGCGGCGGTGCGGGCCAGTTCGCTGACCGTGGCGGGCCGGAATCTGAGTTCCACCGGCCTGGCCTTCACCATTCCGGCCAATGTGCGCTACGGGCCGGTGGCCTACCGCATCGAGGATGCCGATGCGGCCGTGCCGGCCGTGGAAGGCATGATCAACCAGCCCGAGATCCAGTGGATCGTAGGCACGCCCGCCACCGACGACAGCCTCGAAGCCCCGCGCCACCAGTTGCACAACTGCGGTGCCGAGGCGGGCGGCAAGCTGCGCGTGTTCGGCAAGAACATCGGCGGCAACAGGGAGGCCTACCTCCAGTCCGCCAGCAACCAGCGCTATGCACTGAACGTGGAGAGCGCCGACGACACGGCGCTGACCGCCGCCGTACCCGCCGACCTGGCGCCCGGCGCCTACCATCTGTGGATCGGTTCCGGGCAGAAGGACGCGACATCGGCGCTGCCGGTGCGGATACAGATCCATCCCGCGCCGCCGGCGCCGAACGTGGTCACCTGCACCGGGCTGAACACCGACGGCACCACCGACAATGCCGGCGCGCTGCAGGCTTGCCTGGACAGGAACCGCAGCAATGGCGTCAAGACCATCGTCAGGCTGCCGGCCGGCCAGTTCGCGATTTCCCGGCCCATCGTCCTGCGTCCGTACCAGTACCTGGTCGGCGAGGGCGAGGACGCGACCGCCCTCGTCGGCAAGGCGGGGTCGGGCGCCGCGACGCCGCCGGCGTGGGTGCAGGGCAGCCAGTACTTCGGCGTGGCATCGATGACCATCCGCGCCCCGCACCGCGATGCGATGCTCGCCGCCACGAGCCTTGGCAGCGACCCGCGCACCCACGGCCACGTGCTGATCCATCGCGTCACGTTCGCCGTGTCGGCCGACTACACACAGGGCGCCGAGGATTCGCAAGTGGTCAAGCTGTCCGGCCCGGACCTGCGCATCGTCAACAGCACCATCGACGCGCGCAAATCGGTGCTGATCACCTACGGCGACGGCGTGCTGCTGTCGGGCATCCGCTCGAACAAGGGCGACTACGCGATCCAGAACAGCCAGAACGTGATCGTCACCCGGAACGTGCTGGGCGCGCCGGAGGGGCTGAACGAGGGCGTGGTGATCGGCGCGGGCCGGCCGATGATCAGCGGCACCACGGCCAACGCCACGCGCAACCTCTATGTGGGCTACAACCTGTTCCGCAACATGACGTATGCCCCGACCAACCAGTTCTTCACCACGGACGGCGGGGGCGGCGCCTATATCGGCCGGGTGGCGGCGGGCACGCCCAGCCTGGTCATGCTGGCGCACGATCCGAACTGGGACATGGTGGGCACCAGCAATCCCGAGAACGTCGCGATCTCGATCATCGCCGGCACGGGCGTGGGCCAGTACCGCTTCCTGAAGTCGATTCGCGGACGGGCGCTGGAGCTGGCCAAACCGTGGGACGTGGTGCCGGACTCGACGTCGGTGATCAACCTGACCACGGCCTATACCAACATCACCGTCGCGCATAACGAATTTCGCAACATGCACGGGCATGCGCTGAACTCGGTGCTGTTCTTCGGCGGCGTGTTCGACAGCGTGATCCACAACAACTACAACATGAACGCGGGCGACGGCATGGCCATCGCGGCCTACGGCCCGTATGGCAAGAACACCTATCTGCCGACGTTCAATATCGACTGCCTGGACAATACGGTGATGGAGGATGGCAATCCGGCTTTCCTCGCGGCGACGGAAAAGGCCAACGTGCAGCGGGGACTCGCGGTGCAGGGCATGCCGGGGGCGGCGCTGTCGGGCATCCTGGTGCGGGGAAACCGGGTGGGAGGTCCCGGCCGCATCTTCTTCCCGAACAGTTTCAAGGACAACTATTCGGTGCTGGTGGAGCAGAACCAGGCCAGCGTGGAGCAGTGGTTCGGCGGGTCGAGCGGACCGACCGGGGCGCTGGTGCGGTACAACGGTCCGTGATCCCGGCGCGGGCGCGCCGGGCACGGACCTGCCGGGCGATCAGGCGTTGTCCGCGCCGTGCCAGGCATCGCGCAGCGGGCCGACCTGCACGTTGGAGAAGGCGCCGGCATTGCGCAGCCATTGCTCCAGGCGCTCGCGCTGCTCAGGGGTGACCGAGCCGCGCTTGCCGCCGGCCACGGCGAAGCCATGCAGCGCGCCGTCGTTGATACCCGCCGCCACCGCCAGTTCGGCGGGCTCTACGGCTTCCTCGATGAAGCGTCCCAGCAGATCGTCGGTATTGGCCGCCGTGGCGTCCGCGAGATCGGCGGAAAACTCGAAGCCCATTTCCTGGAATTCGCCGACGCGATGCTTCTTGCGTTGGCGGGCGTTGTAGTGGTGGGCTGCCTTCATGGTTTCTCCGCGAATGAATTGGCCGCTATTGTGGCAGACGCTTGGGGAAGGGGTAAATAATCGGATCATCGCCGTTCCGTGCGGGGCGTCGCCGCGAAGCCGACATGCTGCGCCGACGGTGCGCGGAAACACTGGCCACGATAGCAATCCACATTTCAATTCGGGCTGAAGCATTACAGCCGAGGCGGCGTGCACAATTCACCGGAGGCCGGCCACGAGGCGCGTGGCTCCCATCGAGGTGAAAACGAATTGTCCAAAATAGAGGCCGCATCCGCGGGCAGGGCGGGCATGGCGCCTGACCTGGTTCTGCTTCTGATCCTATCGACACTATGGGGAGCGTCTTATACACTCATCAAGATCGGCGTCGAGACCATCCCGCCGATTACGCTGATCGCCGCCAGAACGGTGATTGCCGCCGCGGTCCTGCTGTTATGGATAAAGGTCCAACGACTCTCGATGCCGAGCGACGCCCGGGTGTGGCGCCGGTTGCTGGTGCAGGCGTTGTTGAACAGTGTTTTCCCATTCACGCTTATTGCATGGGCCGAACGTTCGGTTGACGCGAGTCTGGCGACTATCCTCAACTCGACTTCGCCCGTATTTGCATTTCTCGCAACCTGGTTTATCACCGGCCGTGCACATATCGCGCCTCTCAAGTTGCTAGGCGTAATTCTCGGGCTTGCCGGTATATGCCTCGTGGTGGGTGTCAACGCGTTGGAAGGACTCGGACGGCAGTTGGTGCCGCAGTTGGCGCTCGTCACGGCGGCGGTCTGTTACGCCGCAGCGGCAATCTATGGACGCAGCTTCGATGGAATTCCGCCAGCCGCTACCGCGGCGGGTTCGCTGATTGCAGGGGCCACCCTGCTTGTTCCCTTCAGCCTGGTCGTTGACCGCCCGTGGACTCTCCATGTTTCGTGGCAATCGGTCATGGCACTGTTCGCACTGGCGGTTTTCTCGACGGCAGCTGCGTTTGTCCTCTATTTTCGACTCGTGCAAACGCTCGGATCGGTCGGTGTCACGGCCCAGGCCTATCTCAGGGTTCCCATTGGCGTCGGGATAAGCATTGCCTTCCTTGGGGAATCACTGTCGAAGTCTGCGTGGCTGGGACTGGCATGTGTCGTTGCGGGGGTCGCCGCGATGACGATTCCAAAGGCAAGGGCTTCGACACTGAATGCGTGACCGCGGGCGGGCGGTGAGGGTGGCCGCACGGCAGGAGCTCGGCAGCCGGTCGCGGGAATGCCCCATGCGCAGCGGCGCCAATATGCAGGCGAATGCAAGGTCGGCCTCGCCGGCCGGGGAACAAATGGAGGACTTGTCCCCTCTGCGCCATGGCGTGGAGATCGCGGGTCCGTCAGTGCCGGATCGCGCTGCGGAAGGCGGCGGCGAGCGCCGCAAGCGCGTCGGCGGCACGGCCATCCTTCACCCTGGTGTGCAGCAACACCGGCAGTGCCGGCAGCTCGGGTAGCCCCAGCCTCGATCCCATGTCGACGGCGCCGAACGGCAGCATCCGGGGCGCCAATGCGGCAACGCCCAGTCCCGCCATGACGGCCGAGGCGACCGCCGCCACGCCGCCGCCGACGAACACTTCCCGCCACGGCACAGCCGCCGCGTCGAGCAGCGACCCCGCCAGCGCCCGCACGCCGCATGGCTCGGCCAGCGTGGCTAGCGGCAGCGGTTCGTCGGGCCGATGCTGCCAGCCGGGCGCGGCGAACCAGCCAAGCTGCTCCTGCGCCAGCAACTGCCCGTCGCCGCGGCCGACATGCAGGCGCGCGATCACCGTATCGAGCTCACGGCGGTCGAAGCTTTGCAGCAGGTCGCCCGACGAGCCGATGCGGATCTCGATCAGCAGTTCCGGGTCTTGCGCATTCATGCGCGCAATCAGCGCGGGAAGCTCCGGCCCCGCGACATGGTCGCTGATGCCGATGGTCAGGCGCTGCCGCGCCCCGGCAAACGCCGACAGCGCGCGATCGTGCGCTTCCAGCAGTTCGCGGGCGTGCTCGAGAAACGCCGCGCCGCGCGCGGACAGTTCCACGTAGCGGGGCGTGCGCTCCACCAGCCGGAAGCCCAGCCTGTCCTCCAGCCGCTTCAGCTTCAGGCTCATCGCGGCCTGCGTCGTACGCATGGCGCTGGCCGCATGCGTAAAGCTGCCCAGCTCGGCAATCCGAACGAACGCCTTGACGGCATCGAGGTCGAGCGGACGGTCTGCCATATCAAACCCTTATCACTGAAATAAATGGGGATAACGCAGAAGAATAGCTAGGATAAAGCGGGTCAACAAGGAGGAACACCACGATGCCACTCGTACATATCTCGCTGCGCTCCGGAAAACCGGCTGCCTACAGGCAGGCCATCTTCGATGGCATCTACCAGGCGATGCGCGAGACGTTCAACGTGCCGGAAGACGACCAGTTCATGGTCATGACGGAACATGACGCCGCGAACTTCCGCTATGGAGCGTCCTATCTCGATGTCGCGCGCAGCGACGAGCTCGTATTCATCCAGATCACCGCGAACAATACCCGCACGATCGAACAGAAGAAGGCGCTGTTCCGGCGGACTGCCGAACGGCTCGGCGAGGCGCCGGGTGTCCGGCCGGAGGACGTGTTCATCAACCTGGTGGAAGTCGCCAGGGAGAACTGGTCCCTGGGGCATGGGGTGGCGCAATACGCCTGAGATCCGTGGGCAAACCCGGCGGTCAACGTGGCCGCCAGCCCTGCTTTTTGATTCGATAGAGAACGTGCCGGCGCAGCGCATGCCCCTCCGGTACGGCTGGATGATCGAAGTCCTCGTCGGCATCGTGCAGCATGCCAAGACGTTCCATTACCGCGCGCGACGGCAGGTTGGAAGTAGCCGTGAATGCCACGACCTCCGGCACCTTCAGCGTATGGAAGGCGTGGTCCAGTGCCGCCGTCGCGGCCTCGGTCGCATAGCCGCAGCCCCAGAACGGCGCGGCGAGGCGCCAGCCGATCTCCATGCACGGCGTGAAATGCGCCTCGAAGGCGGGGATCGACAGCCCGACGAAGCCGGCGAAGTCCGCCACGCCGGGAATTTCCACGGCCCAGAAGCCGAACGGATGCTCCTGCATTCTTGCCCGGATGCGCGCGGCCAAGGCATCGCTGTCCTGGCGGCTTAGCGTGGCCGGAAAAAACTGCATCACGCGCGAGTCGGCGTTCATGCTCGCGAAGGCGGGCAGGTCGCTTTCCCGCCAGGGGCGCAGGATCAGTCGCGAGCTGGTGAGCGTGGGAGCGGACATGGCGGCGGGCGCGGTGCGGCTGCATGGAGGAAGCGCTTTATACCGCAGTTCGCGCGCCGCGGGAACCAAGGAAACGGATGGGAACGGAACTTGCACCGTTGCTCGTCTGCCTGCGGCCAACGATGCGGAGACGACCATGAGCGATACCCCCAACACCACCAAACCCGGCTCGGAGAAGCTCGGACCGGACGGCCAGCCGGTGCCGGCCCTGGGTCCACGCGACGAAGAGATGAACGGCGCAGGCGCCGCCGCCCGCCCGTCCGACCGCCGGCCGGCGCGGCCGGGCGACACCCCCGCCGATACCACCATGACCGCGGACTCGGACACCGGCCCCATGATTTCCGAGCGCCCGATGCCGGCGCAAAGCGATCGCGAACGGCGGTGAAGGGCCCCAGACTTTTCAAGCGCGATGGTTTTCTCCCCTCTCCCGCTGGCGCGGAGGGGAGCAAAACAGCGACCGGCTGACGCAAACCCTACTGCAACGCAATCCCCGCCCGCGAGGCGAGCTGTTTCCAGCGCTGGATTTCCTCCTGCTGGTACTGGCGCATCTCCGCGGGGCTCGACATGATGACCGTGGTCGACTGCCGCTTGTAGTAGTCCTTCAGTTCCTGCGTTTCCGCCGCCTGATGGAACAGCGCGGACCAGCGCTTGACCACCTCCGGCGGCGTCCTGGCGGAAACCGCCGCGGCCACCCAGTTGTAGGCGAGGAACTGCGGGATGCCCGCTTCCGTCGCGTTCGGTACGTCGGGCAGCAGCGGCGTGCGCTGCGGCGCCGTGAACGCGAGCGCGCGCAGCTTGCCGCTTCTGACCAGCTCGATCGCGCCGCTGGCATCGACCACCGCGAAGTCCACCGTGCCGGACAGGGTCACATTGATGGCATCGCCGGCGCCCTTGTAATTGATGCCGGTGGTGCGCATGCCCGTCATGTCGTTGAGCCATTCCGAGTACAGCGTGTACGACATCGAGCCGCTGGCGTAGTTGAGCGCGCCCGGCCGCTTCTTCGCGTCGGCCACCAGATCGTCGACGGAGCGATACGGTGAATTGGGCGGCACGATGATCAGGCACGGGCCGCGCGTGAGCAGGCTGATCGGTGCGAAGTCGGTCAGCGGATCGTAGGGCAGCTTGCGGAAGGTGGCCGCGTTGGTCGACAGCGTGGAATTGCTGCCGATGAAGACGGTGTAGCCGTCCGCCGGCGCGTTGAGCGCGGTCTGCACGCCGATAAAGCCGTTGCCGCCCGGCTTGTTCTCCACGGTGACCGGCTGGCCCGTGATATCGCCGATCTTCTTGGCGAAGATGCGTGCGCTGGTGTCGGTGCCGCTGCCCGGCGGGAACGGCACGATGAACTTCACCGGGCGCGCCGGAAAGCCGGCCGTGTCGCCTTGCGCGAATGCCCGCGGCGCCGCGAACGCCGCCGGCAGGGCGGCCGCCATTGCCATCAGCCGGCGGCGCTTGGGCGAGGCAGGCGTTGTCGATTCGATCGTGGTGGTCACTTTGTCTCCTGCGCGGCGGTTTGTCCGCCGTCGATTGCCTGGGAGAACAGCCTAACGGCCCGCGCGCCGCCGAGGCAATTCTGGGTCCGGCATATCGTTTATGCGCGCCCCGGTATGCGCCGACGAACGCCGTCCGCGCCTGCCCGCAACGAATTTCCGATATGCCGGCCGTGCCATAGGCGAGGCCGGGCCCGCTCGATAAGCTGCCCGTGACCTTGCAGACAAGCACACAAGCACAAAAGCACACAAGCACAGGAGACAGCGTGGATACAGCCGCCAGGATTGCGATCCGGCCCGCCGAGCCTGACGGGCCGATGGCGCCACTGCGCGCCGAGGTGCGGGCATTCCTTGCCCGCGTGATGCCGGACCGGCCGCGCCGCGAGCGCGCCAAGAGCTGGGGCGGGCACGATCCCGAATTCAGCCTCGCGCTCGGGGCGCAGGGCTGGATCGGCATGACATGGCCGCGCGAGTACGGCGGGCAGGAGCGCTCGATGCTCGAGCGCTACGTGGTGCTCGAGGAACTGCTGGCCGCCGGTGCGCCGGTGGGCGGGCACTGGGTGGCGGAGCGCCAGAGCGGGCCGCTGCTGATGCGCTATGGCGATCCGTCGGTGGCGCGCGAGGTGGTGCCTCGCATTGCGCGCGGCGAGCTGCGCTTCTGCATCGGCATGAGCGAGCCGGACTCGGGCTCGGACCTCGCCTCGATCCGCACCCGCGCCGACCGCGTGGACGGCGGCTGGGTAGTCAACGGCACCAAGCTGTGGACCTCGAACGCGCACCGCTCCCACTACATGATCGCCCTGGTGCGCACCGACCGCGCAGCGGACGACAAGCACAAGGGCCTGTCGCAGTTCCTGATCGACATGCGATCCGAGGGCCTGCAGGTCAGGCCCATCCGCAGCCTGGCGGGCGAGGACAGCTTCAACGAAGTGGTGTTCGAGAACGTGTTCGTGCCCGAGCGCATGCTGATCGGCGCGCAAGGGCAGGGCTGGGCGCAGGTCACCGCGGAGCTGACCTTCGAGCGCAGCGGTCCCGAGCGCTATCTGAGCAGCTACGCGCTGCTGCCCGAAATGATCGACCACGCCGACGCGGCCGACGCGCGCCATGCGGTCGAACTCGGCATGCTGGTGGCGGAGCTGAGCAACCTGCGGCAGATGTCGCGCGGCATCGCCGCGATGCTCCACCGTGGCGACAACCCGCAGGTGGCGGCGGCCAACGTCAAGGACATGGGCGCGTTGTTCGAGCAGCGCATTCCCGAGGTCGCGCACCAGCTGTTCGGCCACGAACTGCGGCGCGACGGCTCGCCGTTCGTCGCCACGCATCACTATCTGACGCAGGTCGTGCCGTCGTTCTCGCTGCGTGGCGGCACGCGCGAAATCCTGCGGGGCATCATCGCCAAGGGGCTGGGGGTCCGATGAACGAACTGGAACGCATGCTGGCCGAGAGCGCGGAGCGGCTCTTCGGCAATGAAGTCACACCGACCCGCATCGACGCGCTGGAGAACGGCATGTGGCCGGCCCAGCTGTGGGAGCGGGTGGAGGACAGCGGGCTCACCCGCGTGTTCGCGGCGGAAGCCGACGGCGGCGCACAGGCAAGCTGGGAAGAGGCGTTGCCGGTGCTGCTGGCCGCGGCGCGCGCACCGCTCCCGTTTGCCGATACCGCCGTCGCGGGGTGGCTGCTGGCGCGGCTCGGACTGCCGATGCCGGCCGGTCCCCTCGGCATCGCGGATCTGGCCCGGCCGCCGGCGGCAACGCTGCAAGGCGGGGCGTGGCGGTTGGCCGAATCCGTCGACGTGCCGTGGGGCCGCTATGTCGGTCATGTGCTGGTGCGGGCCGTCGACACCGACGCGGCGGCCCGCCAGGGCGCGCCCGGCGCGCCGGTGTGGTTGCTGGCTCCCGTCGAGGGCGGTGCGGTGCAGACCGGCGCCAATCTGGCCAACGAGCCGCGCGACCGTCTCACGTTCGGGCCGGTCCCCGCCACCGCCGCCGCGCCTGGCGACCCAGCGGGCCTGCCCGGCCCTGCCGCCACCCTCGGGGCGCTGATGCGCGCCATCGCCATCGCGGGCGTGCTGCAACACGTGCTGAACCAGACCGTGCAGTACGCCAACGAGCGCACGCAGTTCGGGCGTCCGATCGGCAAATTCCAGGCGGTCCAGCAGCAGCTGGCGGTGCTGGCCAACGAGACCGTGGCGGCGCGGATGGCGGTGGCCACCGCCTGCGCTCGCGCAGGCCAGCCGGACTGGGCGTGGCAGGCGATGGTGGCCAAGGTCGTCTGCGGCCAGGCGGCGGGTCGCGCGGCGTCGATCGCGCACCAGGTCCACGGCGCCATCGGCTTCACGCACGAGCATTCGCTGCACCAGTCCACCCGCCGGCTGTGGGCGTGGCGCGCCGAATACGGCAGCGAGGCCCACTGGGCCGGCGAGATCGGCCGCCGCGCGATCCGCCGCGGGGGCGACGCCCTGTGGACCGATCTGACCGCCACCGTTGGAGACTGAACGACGGCCGACCATGCCACCTTCATCCGGAGACAACATGATTCGCAAGCAACGCCTGCTGGCCGGCCTGATCGCCGCGGCCGGCATCGCCCTCGCAGCCTCCGCCCGCGCCGGCGAAAGCGCGCGGGACTTCCCTTCGCGCCCCCTGCGCATCGTCGTGCCGTTCACGCCCGGCAGCGGCTCGGACAACTCGGCCCGCTACTACGGCGAGGCGCTGGCGCGCGAACTGGGCCAGCCCGTCGTCGTGGAGAACAAGCCTGGCGCCAACGGCGTGATCGGCATCCAGGCCGTCAACAGCGCGCCGGCGGACGGCTACACCATCCTGCTCGCCAGCAATTCGCCGATCTCGGTCAATCCCATCGTCACGAAGAACCTGCCCTACGATCCGCTGACGGATCTGCGGCCCATCTCGGGATTGAGCCGTAACATGAACGTGTTTCTGGTACCGCTCGATTCGCCGCTCAAGAGCGTCGGCGATCTCGCCGCCGCGGCAAAGCGGCAGGACCGTGCGCTGAACATCGGCACCTATTCGGCCGGCTACCAGCTCGCCGCGGCCTGGTTCGGCACGCTTGCCGGCATCCGCTTCAACAATATTCCGTACAAGGGGCAGGCGCAGATCATGACCGACATCCTCGGCAAGCAGCTCGATCTGGCGCTGGTGGATACCGGCGGCGCGCTGCCCCTGCTGCGGCAGGGCAAGCTGCGCGCGCTCGCGGTATCGGGCGAGCAGCGCCATCCCGAACTGCCCGACGTGCCGACGGTGCGCGAGAGCGGTTATGCCGACTTCGTGCAGTACAGCTGGGTGTCGTTCTATGTGCGCGCGCAGACTCCCGACGATATCGTGGCCAGGCTCGCCTCCACCATGCAGGCCATCCTCAAGCGGCCGGAGTCGGCGGCCTACCTGGCCAAGGCCGGATCGAGCCTGATGCCCTACGATCCCGACGCGATGCGCCGCTTCCAGGAGGCGGAGACCGCGCGCTTCAGGAAGGTGGCGCAGGCCACCGGCATCCGCGCGGAGTAGGCCCGTGCGAGACGCCCGTTCCTTACGCGGCCAGCCGCGCTGCCGACTGTGTGAGCAGCGTGCGCAGCACCGACACGAAGGGGTGCGTGTGCACGTTGTTGTGCCAGCACAGATGCACGGGCATCGACAGCAGCGGACTTTCCACCGGGCAGAAGCGCACGCCGGGATGGCGGCACAGCAGCGGCGCGAGATAGCCGGGCACCATGGCATAGAGGTTGGTGCCGGCCACCGCGTCGGCCACGGCGAGATAGCTGGTGAGCGTGCCGACGATGGCGCGCTGGCAGCCGTGGTCGGCGAAGTAGCGGTCGATCAGCCGGGTCACCAGGCCGAATTGCGAGATGTCGAGGCAGGGCAGCGGGGCGAGCTGCTGCGGCGTGGGCCGTGCGCCGATGTCGGGATGGTCCGCCGCGCACAGCAGCCCGAACTGCGCGTTGAACAGCGGCTCCGAGCGCAGCGACTCGTGCGCGACCGGGTGGAAGGCCACCATCACGTCGATGGCGCCGCTGGCCAGCGCGCCCACGCCGCTGGGCATGGGCACCGGCTGCATCCGCACGCGGGCGCGCGGCGCGGTGTCGCGCAGGCGGAGCAGGAAGTCGGGGGCGATCACCGCCTGCAGCGAGTCGTTGATGCCGATCGCGTAGGAGCCGGTTTCCAGCGCGGGGTCGTAGCGCGCGGCCTGGTTGTAGATCTCCTCGATCTGCCGCAGCACCGTTTCCAGCACGGGCCGCAGTTCCTGCGCGCGGCGCGTGGGCAGCATCTTCAGCGCGCTCTTGATCAGCAGCGGATCGCCCAGTTCATCGCGCAGGCGCTCGAGCATGCGGCTGGTGGAAGGCTGGGTGCTGTCCAGGCGCTTGGCGGCATCGCTCACGCTCTGGCTCTCCAGCAGCGCCGCCAGCACCACCAGCAGGTTCAGGTCCCGCTTGCGCAGGTCCGCCAGCGGCAGGCGCCGGCTGGCCTGCGCGTTGTCCGCGTCGGGCGCGTTGTCTCCTCGCTCCATCGATGTCCTTTGTCTGTCGTTGGTCCGCACGCCGATGCCTTGCCGGGCAAGGCGTCGTGGTCCGGTGGACACGCGGCCGATTATATCGGCATCGAAATAACCCGTTATTCGCATCGCGGCACGCACGCGTCTGCCCGCCGGGTGGGCCGCGCCGCGTGACCGCTCACCTCAAGGACTTCCGACCATGAACAGCCAAGCCGTCCACCCCGCCTCCAACGATGTGGTGCAGGTCAGCACCGACGGCCACGTGGCCCAGGTCACGCTGCGCCGGCCGCCGCACAACTACGTCGATCCGCCGACCATGGAGCGGCTGGCCGATGCCTTCGACGCGCTGGACCGCGATGCCGCCTGCCGCGCCATCGTGCTCGCCACCGAAGGCAAGTCCTTCTGCGCGGGCGCCAACTTCGGCGCCGAGGACGGCTCGGTGCAGCGCGATCCCGGCCCGTTCTACCAGCACGCGATGCGGCTGTTCCGCACGGGCAAGCCCATCGTGGCGGCGGTGCATGGCGCGGCCGTGGGCGCCGGTGTCGGCCTCGCGCTGGTGGCCGACTTCCGGGTGACCAGCCGCGACGCGCGCTTCAGCGTCAATTTCAACCGGCTGGGCTTTCATCCGGGGTTTGGCCTGAGCCTGACCTTGCCGCGCCTGATCGGCGAGCAGCAGGCGGCGCTGCTGTTCTACACGGGCCGCCGCATCGACGGCACGCGTGCGGTGGAGCTGGGGCTGGCCGACGTGCTCGTCGAACCCGGCGAGGAACTGGCGCAGGCCTGGGCGCTGGCGCAGGACATCGCGGTGTCCGCCCCGCTGGCCGTGCAGAGCACCCGCGCCACCCTGCGGCAGGGGCTGGCCGACCGCATCGAGGCCATCAACCGGCAGGAGCTGGCGGCGCAGCTGACCCAGTTCCCCACCGAGGACTTCAAGGAAGGCGTGGCCGCGATGGCCGAGCGCCGCCTGCCGCGTTTCGTTGGCCGCTGAGGGAGCCGGAATGGAAAGCCACAATCGGCACATGGGACCCGCTCAGGGCGATGGCGAGGACGTCGAAGCCGCCGGTATCCGTCCGGCCGCGCCGGCGGGCACCGGGCCCTTGCACGGTGTGCGCGTGATCGACCTGTCCTCGGTGGTGCTGGGCCCCATGGCGACGCAGCTGCTCGCCGACTTCGGCGCCGACGTCATCAAGGTCGAGGCGCCGGAAGGCGACCTGATGCGCGCCAACGGGGTCGTGCACCACCCGGGCATGAGTTCGATCTTTCTCGCCCTGAACCGCAACAAGCGCTCCATCGTGCTGGACCTGAAGACCGCGGCCGGGCTGGAGGCGGTCTGCCGGCTGATCGCCACCGCGGACGTGGTCGTGCACAACATGCGCGTGGGCGCGATCGAGCGCCTGGGGCTGGGCTACGAGGCGGTGGCGGCGATCAAACCGGACATCGTCTACTGCGCGGCGACCGGCTTCGGGCAGGACGGGCCCGATCGCGACAAGCCGGCGTTCGACGACATCATCCAGGCGGCCTGCGGCTTCGTCGGCGCCGCCTCGGTGAACCGCGACGAGCCCGACTACATGCCGAGCCTGATCGCCGACAAGACCACCGGCCTGGCCGTGGCCAACGCGGTGCTGGCCGCGCTGTTCCATCGCGAGCGGCACGGCCGCGGCCAGTACGTCGAGGTGCCCATGCTGGAGACGATGGCGGCTTTCGTGCTGACCGAGCACATGGGCGGCATGACGTTCCCGGCCAACCCCGGCAAGGCCGGCTACGCGCGGCTGCTGCAGGGCGGGCGCAAGCCGGTGCGCACGGCCGACGGGTGGATGAGCCTGCTGCCCTATACCGAACGCCATTGGCAGGCGTTCTTCGCCGAGGCCGGGCAGCCGGAGCTGGCGCACCGGTACAACATCGCCAGCCGGCACGAGCGCAACGCCAATATCCAGGCGCTGTACGGGCATCTGCGCGAGCTTGCGCCGGAGCGCACCACGGCCCAATGGATGGCGTTGTGCGAGCGGGTGGACATTCCGGCCACGCCCATCTACGGCCTGGACGACCTCCCGGCGCATCCGCACCTGCGCGAGGTGGCGCTGTTCGAGGAATCGTGCCATCCCGTGGTGGGGCCGATCCGGCAGATCCGGCCCACGGCCCGCTTCGCGGCGACCCCGACCGGCATCCGGCGGCCCGCGCCGGCCCTGGGCGCGGACACCGAGGCCGTGTTGCGCGAAGCCGGGTTCAGCAGTCTGGAGGTGATCGAACTGATGGGGCCGCGTCGCGCCGACAGCCAGTAAAGGTCGCCGGGAGCTACGGCGCTGCCGCGGTCAGCGGCGGAACCACAGCATCGACAGCGCGCCGGCCAGCACCAGCAGCACCACAGCCGCCGCCGCCAGCAGGGCGCCCACCTCGGTCTCCCTGCGCTCCAGCGCAAAGCGGGCGCTGAGCTGGCGATAGACCTGGCTCAGGTCGGCGGCCGAGCCCGCCTGAAAATACTCGCCGCCGGTCATCGTCGCCACCATGCGCAGCGAAGGTTCATCGAGCTGCATGTAGTAGGACAGCGCCGGCTCGCCGGACGTCCCGCCATGTGGCGAGCCGAAGCCCACGGTATAGACGCGCACGCCGCGCTGCGACGCCATGCGGGCCGCCTCGGCCGGATCGGGCCCGGTGGTGCGCCGGCCGTCGCTGAGCAGGATCACCGCCCCATGCCGGTAGGAGCCGGGCTGCGCGGCCGGGGGCGGCGGCTCGCGCTTGCGGGCCGCATCGGCCGCGGTGGCCTCGTCCAGCGGCACGGCGCGCCGTCCGGCGCCGGCCGCAGCCGCCGCGCCTTCGAACAGGATCGTTTCGAGGTCGATTCCGTCGTCGGGAAACAGCACGGCGAGCGCCTGGATCAGGCCGCTGCCGGTGGCGGTGCCGCGCTGGAGCTGGAAGCGGTCGATCGCCTCGAGCATGTCGTGGCGGTTGCTGGTGGGCGTAAGGACCACGGTGGCGGTCGCGGCGAACGACACGATGCCCAATTGCACATTGGCCGGCAGACCCACGATCAGTTCGCGCGCGGCCTGCTGCGCCGCGCTCATCCGCGTCGGCGCCACGTCGCTCGCCTCCATGCTGCGCGAGACATCCATGGCCAGCACCAGCGTGACGGTATCTGCCGGCAGCGTGACATTGGCGGTGGGACGCGCGCATGCCAGCAGCGCCGCGGCCAGCGCGAGGAAGAACAGCACGGGAGGAATGTGGCGTCGCAGCCGCTGGCCCGGGCCGAGGGCCGCGCGCGGCAACGCAAGACTCGCGTACAGAAGGGCAACTTTCTTGCGCCGCGCGATCAGATACAGGTACAAGGCCGCGAGCACGGGAAGTGCCAGCAGCAGCCAAAGCATGTGCGGCCAGAGAAACTGCATGCCCTGCTCCTTGGCGCGTGGTTAAGAAGGATGGTACTGTTTTTTTAAAGGCGGGACCGGACCACGGGAGCTGCGATGAAGCGAGTGACGATTTATGGATGCGTCTCGGTAGCCATCGTGCTTGTTTTCGCGGCGGGCGTCGGGTCGGCCTGGCTGCTGCAGCCCAAGCCGCGTGTGCTCAAGCAGGCGGATATCGACGCCGCGGTGCTGCATACGTTGCAGACCAAGAGCCTCCCGTCGCGCACCGCGCGGGCCGCCGAGGCGGTACGCCAGTCGGTCGTCGCCATCCGCAGCTTCCCGGCGGCAAAGCCAGTGGAAGCTGCCTCCTCGCCGCCGGCCAAGCCCGGCACCCGGGCGAAGCGTCCCGAATCCTCCCCGTCCACCAGGCCGAGCGATCAGGCTACGGTCAAACCGCCCGCCAGCGAGCCGGAGATCCGTCACATCGGATCCGGCGTGGTGGTCACCGAAAGCGGCATCATCATCACAAACCATCACGTCGTCGCCGATGCCGCACGCCTGGAGATCAGCTTCCACGATGGCCACACCGCCGAGGCCGTGGTGCTGCAGGCGCTCCCCGAAAAAGACCTGGCGATCCTTCAGGCCAAGTCCATGCCCGACGACCTGCCCCCCGCCACGCTCGGATCGAGCCGCGAACTGGCGCCGGGCTCCGAAGTCGTCGCCGTGGGCTTTCCGTTCGGCATCGGTCCGTCGGTGTCCGCCGGCGTGGTGTCCGGGCTGGACCGCGAGTTCATTTCCCCCGACAACAAGGAGCACCTGGACAAGCTGATCCAGTTCGACGCCGCGGCCAACCCGGGCAACTCCGGCGGACCGCTGGTGAACATGAACGGCGAGGTGGTGGGCATCGTCACCGCCATCCTCAACCCCAACAAGAGCGGCACCTTCCTTGGCATCGGTTTTGCCATCACCATCGAAAGCGCAGGCGGCTCCGTCGGCGCTTCGCCTTTCTAGGACGCGAACGACCCATGAACGACCAGACCAGAAGCGCGCCGGACAGCGCCGACCTGATGGAACGCCTGCTGTACGAGGTGAAGCGCGTGGTGGTGGGCCAGGACCACTTTCTCGAACGGGTGCTGGTGGCCATCCTGGCCGGAGGACACCTGCTGGTGGAGGGCGTGCCGGGCCTGGCCAAGACGCTGACCGTCAATACGCTCGCGCGCACCATGAGCGGCACGTTCAAGCGCATCCAGTTCACGCCCGACCTGCTGCCCGCGGACCTGATCGGCACGCGCATGTACCACCAGGGCACGGGGGAGTTCTCCACGGTGCGCGGCCCGGTCTTCGCCAACCTGCTGCTGGCCGACGAGATCAACCGCGCCCCGGCCAAGGTGCAGAGCGCCTTGCTCGAGGTCATGCAGGAGAAGCAGGTCACGATCGCCGGCGAAAGCCATCGCGTGCCGGCGCCGTTCCTGGTGATGGCGACGCAGAACCCGATCGAGACGGAGGGCACCTACCCGCTGCCGGAGGCGCAGGTGGACCGCTTCATGATGAAGGTGCTGGTGGGCTATCCCAGCGAGGAAGAGGAGGTCGTGATCGTCAACCGCGTGACCGGTCCGCGCATCAGCGTGGCCCCGATCGCCACGCCCGAGCACCTGGTCGCGCTGCAGGAGGAATGCCGCAAGGTGTACGTCGACCCGGGCCTGATCCAGTACGCGGTGCGCGTGGTGGCCGCCAGCCGCAAGCCCGGGGCCTACGACCTGGCCGACCTGGACCGCTACGTGTCCTTCGGCGCCAGCCCCCGCGCGACCATCGGGCTGATCGAGGGCGCACGGGCGTTGGCGTTCCTGCGCGGCCGGCACTACGCGCTGCCGGAAGACGTCATCGACCTGGTGCCCGATGTGCTGCGCCACCGCCTGGCGCTGTCCTACGAGGCCATTTCCGACGGCATCACCGCGGACCAGCTGATCACGCGCATCCTCGCGGCCCTGCCGGTGCCCGAACGTCCCATGGAGGCCCATGTTCGCGCGGCTGCTCGGTAGGCGCCGGCGCGCGCCGGACGCACCCGCCGCCGACGGCGCGCCCGCCGCCGCACGGCCGGGGGGCGTCGTTCCCGACCAGACCGACGCGCTGTTGCGCCGGCTGGAGTGGACCGTGGTGCGCCGTCTCGACGGCATGCTGCAGGGCGACTACCGCACGCTGTTCCGCGGCTTCGGACTCGATCTGGCCGACCTGCGCGAATACCACCCGGGCGACGACGTGCGGCATATCGACTGGAACGTGACCGCGCGGCTGCAGACGCCGCACGTGCGCGAGTTCCAGGAGGACCGCGAGGTGGCCGTGTGGTTTCTGCTGGACCTGAGCGGCTCGATCGACTTCGGCTCCGGCCAGGTGCGCAAGCGGGACCTGCTGAGCGACTTCACCACCGTGATGGCGCTGCTGCTGACGCGCTATGGCAACCGCGTGGGCGCGGTGCTCTACGGCGGGGCCCAGGACGCGGGGCCGCTCGTGGTGCCGGCGCGCTCCGGGCGCCGCCAGCTGCTGCACCTGCTCGCGCGCATGCGCTCCACGCCGGCCGCCTCGCCCGGCGATACCCGGCTGCGCGACCTGCTCGAGCGCGCCCGCGCCGCCGCGAAACGGCGCTCGGTCGTGTTCGTCGTCTCCGACTTCATCAGCGCGCCCGGCTGGCAGGCGTCGCTGGGTTTGCTGGCGCGCCGGCATGAAGTCGTCGCCGTGCGGCTGGTCGATCCGCTGGAGGTGGACATGCCCGATCTCGGGCTGGTGGTGCTGCAGGATGCCGAAACCGGAGAGCAGATGTTCGTCGATACGCACGACCCCGCCTTCAGGAAGCGTTTCGCCGCGGCGGCGCAGGCGCGCGAGGAGGAACTGCGCCTTGCCTTCGTGCGCGCCGGCGTGGAATGCCTGACGCTGTCCACGTATGCCCGTCTGGACCTGGCGCTGTTGCACTTCGCGCGCCAGCGCCGCCGGCAGCAGGGCGCCGCCAAGGGGGCAGCATGATCGACGCCTTCAGCCGCCTGCCTGTCTTCAGCTTCCTGTGGCCGCGGATGCTGTGGCTGCTGGCGCTGGTGCTGCTGCTGGCCGCCGCCTACTTCTGGCTGGACGGGCGGCGGCGCGCGACGGTGGACCATCCCGCGCTCAAGACCATCGGCCTCGCGATGCGGGGGAACGGGGGCTGGCGGCGGCATGTGTCTCCCTTGCTGACGCTGCTGGGCCTGACGGCGCTGATCTTCGCCATCGCCCGACCCCACGCCGTGCTGACGCTGCCCTCGCGCATCGAGACCGTGATGCTGGTCGTCGACCTGTCCGGCAGCATGCGCGCGCAGGACGTCAAGCCCAGCCGCATCCGCGCGGCGCAGCAGGCGGCCAAGGTCCTGCTGCAGGCCCAGCCGTCGGGCGTGCGCGTGGGCGTGGTGGCGATGGCGGGCACCGCCGCGGTGGCGCAGGCGCCCAGCCGGCGCAAGGACGACGTGGCCGCGGCCATCGACCGGCTGCAGCCGCAGGGCGGCACCGCGCTGGGCAATGGCCTGCTGATTGCGCTGACGACCCTGTTGCCGCAGACGATTCCCGAAGCCGAGCGGCTGCTGAACGACGACGCCTCGCCGCCGAAGAGACCGCCGGCCGCGGCCAGCGGCGAACCGGTCGCGCCCGGCTCCTATGCCGCCGGTGCGATCGTGCTGTTCTCCGATGGCGAGAGCAATGCCGGGCCCGCGGCGTTGCAGGCCGCGCAGCTTGCCGCCACGCATGGGGTGCGCATCTACACCGTAGGGGTGGGCACGACCGAGGGCGTGGTGCTGACGGCCGACGGCTGGTCGGCGCGCGTCAAGCTCGACGAGCAGGTACTGAAGCAGGTCGCCGACGCGACCGCGGCGGACTACTTCCGCCTGGAGGAAGCCGGACAACTGAAGCGGGTGTACCAGACGCTCAACGCCCGTCTGACGCTGGACAAGCGCGACCAGGTCGAGCTCACCGCCTTCTTCGCGGCGCTCGGCGCGCTGCTGGCCGGCTGCGCGGGGCTGCTGTCGCTGTGGTGGTTCGGAAGGGTGATGTAGCGCGGGGCGGCCGGCAGTACCATGGCGGTCTTCATCACTTTCCCGGGAGCCGCACACTGCCATGAAAACCCAATACTTCACCGCGACCAGCCTGGACGGCTTCATTGCCACGGAGGACGATTCGCTCGAATGGCTGTTCCCGCTCGGCAACATCAATGAGTCGAGCTATCCCGCGTTCATCGCCGAAGTCGGCGCGCTGGCGATGGGCTCGTCCACCTACGAATGGATGCTGCGCCACGCCGACACCGTCGCCGCCGAGACGGGCTCGCCGTGGCCCTATACGCAGCCGGCGTGGGTCTTCACCAGCAGAAAACTGCCGCTCGTCGAGCGGGCCGATATCCGCTTCGTCAATGGCGATGTGCGCGACGCCCACGCACAGATGCGGGCGGCGGCGGGCGGCAAGAACGTCTGGATCGTTGGGGGCGGGGATCTCGCCGGCCAGTTCTTCGATGCGGGTTTGCTCGATGAACTGATCCTGCAGGTGGGATCGGTGACGCTGGGCCGCGGCAAGCCGCTGTTCCCGCGCCGGGTGCTCAGCCCGGTGCTGCAGCTGACGTCGGTCCGCCAGATGGGCGGCGGCATGTGCGAGCTGCGCTATGACGTCCAGCGCGGCTAGACGACGCATTTCTCGCCTCTCCCGCAAGCGGAAGAGGCGAGCGAACCAGTGGTGCTACGGCTGGAAGCGCTCCACGGAAGCCACCTCGCCGGCATCGAATCCTCCGATCACCAAGGCACTGCCATCCGACAGCAACGTTCCCACGGCGGCACCGCGCGCCACTGACATGGGCGTTGCCCAGGTCCAGCTATTGGTGTCGGGATTGTAGATTTCTGCGCTGGCCAGCCGGACACCTCCATCGCCTGCGCCGCCCGCCACCAGCACTCGACCGTCGGCCAGCAACATCGTCACGGGCAGTGAGCGGCGGAGTGTCATGGTGCCGCTCGTCCATGCGGACGTGGCCGGGTCGTAACGCCAGCTCGTGGTGCCGCCATCGCCGATGACGAGGACCTTGCCGTCGCGCAGCAGCACGGACTGCGCAACGTTGTTCGACATGGAGGGTCCTGCGACCGGCGTGGTGGCGCCGCTGTCATCCACCGGGAACAGCTCCGCCGTTGTGACAAAGCCGGAAGAATTGACGCCGCTGGCCAACAGTATCGCGGCGCCGCCCGGCAGCAGTGTCGCCCCATGCTGAGCCCGCCCTGCGGCAAGTCGGGTGGCCAGCACCGACCATGTGCCCGTGAACGGGTCGTACAACTCCGCCGTGTCCGAGAAGTGCAGACTTCCGCTTCTGTCATAGCCGCCAATGACCAGCACTTTGCCGTCCGGCAGCAGCGTGGAAGTATGGTTCGCACGAACTTCGGACATGACGCCAGCGCTCTGCCACGTGCCGGTGGCGGGCTCATAGATTTCCGCCGAAGCCGTACCCATCGTGCCGCCGATGTCGCCACCGGTGACGAGCACGCGTCCGTCGTTGAGCAGCGTGGCGGCATGCCCCGACCGTGGAGTAGCCATGCTGCCCGTGGCTGTCCATGTGTTGGCGACAGGGTCGTAGAGAGCCGCCGTGCTGGTGCTGCCCCCGGCCGCAAAGCCGCCCGCGACAAGCACCTTGCCAGTGGGCAACATCGTCGCAGCCGAATAGTGCGCGGGCACAAGCAAAGGGGCCGCCGCTGTCCAGCTGCCGCGCGACGTGACCGCGATCCGCACCTGCGCCTGGACGCTGCCCGCGCCGTTGCTCGCGGTGAGCGTGTACGTCGCCTGGGATTGCACGGTGGTCGGCGTGCCGGCGATGACGCCGGTCTCCGTATTCAGGCTCAGGCCCGGCGGCAACGCCGGGCTGACCGAGAACGTGGCCGCCGTGCCGCCGCTCAGCACCGCTGTATTGGGCACGATCGCTTCCCCCCTGACGTACAGCGCGACCGGCGTGCTGTAGCTCAGGCTGGCCGGCGCCACTGCAGCGGCCTGCACCGTGATCTGCACCGTCGCGGTCGTCTCGCCCGCCGCATTGCTGCCGGTCACGGTATGGCTGGCGGCTGCCGACACGGCAGTGGGCGTGCCTGTGATGGCTCCGGTCTGCGTGTCGAACGCCAGGCCCGCTGGAAGCGCGGGCGCGATGCGGTAGGCGGCAATGGGCCCGCCGCTGCTGGTGGGGGTGTTGGCGGCGATGGGCGCGCCCACGGTATAGGTGACGGCCGGCTCGCGGTACGCCAGTCCGGCTGGCGCGGCGGGGGTGTTGCGCACTTCGATCTGCACCCGGGCCGTGGCACTGCCCCCGCCGTTCGTCGCGGTCACGACGTACAGCGTGGGCGCGCTGACGGAGCGCGGCGTGCCGGCGATGACGCCGGTCGTGCCGTCCAGCGCCAGCCCGTCCGGCAACGGCGGCGCCACGGTGTAGCGCTCGACGGCGCCGCCGCTGACGCTGGGCCGGTTCGGCACGATGGGTTCGCCGGCCTCGTAGACGGCGGAGGTCATCGCGTAGCTCAGGCCCGCCGGCGCCTGCGCATCGTCGCCGTTGGAGCAGGCGGACAGCAGCGTGCATGCGCACAGCAAAACGGCTAGCCAGAAGGAATGGGGCAGCCGGCGGCGTTCCGTGCGCGGCGCGGAAAGAATGGCGGTAGAGGTCATGACCCGAACCCGTTGGTTGTTGTTCTTGGAAGCGGCATGCTTCAGCACGTGATGCATCCCGCGGCTCGGACGAGAGATTACTCCAAGTCGATGACCCGGCCCCGGCAGAGGATATGGTTTGGATCGAGCGTCCGCTTCAGCACCCGCATCAGCCCGAGTTCCTCCGGCGTGCGCGAGCAGCCGAGAAAGGGCTTCTTGTGCGTGCCGATGCCGTGTTCGGCCGAGATGCTGCCACCGAAGTCCTGCACCACGCGATAGACCACCTCGCTGATCTCGTGCTCGGGGAAGTCGTGCAGCGAGACGTCGGGCAGATACACGCTCACGTGCAGGTTGCTGTCGCCCACGTGGCCGAAGTTGACCAGTTCCGCGCGCGGCCACTGGCGCAGCACCGCCATGCGCAGCGCCTCGGCGAACATGCCGATCTGCCCGATCGGCAGGCTTACGTCGAACGCGGCATTTGGCGCCCACATCACCGGGAATTCCGCCACCGCGTCGCGCAGCTGCCAGAAGCTCTGCGCCTCCTTGTGGCTGGCGGCGACCGCGGCGTCCTGGATCCATCCCGCGTCCATCGCCGCTTCGAGCATGCTCTCGAAGGCCGGCGCGTCCTGGCCGGCATCGTCGCCCTGCAGGTCCAGCAGCACGTAGAAGGCATGGCCGGCGGGCAGCGGCGCGCGCACGCCGGACACGCGCGTCGTGACCAGTTCGTAGAAATCGGCCCACATGACCTCGAACGCGGACAGCCGGCCTGCCAGCCGGCGCTGGGCATGGCGCAGCAGTTGCACCACGTCCTCGTAGCGCGACAGCGCGCACAGCGCCGTCTGCGTGGTGGCCGGCAGGGGGGCAAGCCTGAGCACCGCGCGGGTGACGACCCCCAGCGTGCCTTCGGTGCCGACGAACAGCTGGCGCAAGTCGTAGCCGGCGTTGTTCTTGAGCATCTTGTTCATCGAGGTGATCACGGTGCCATCGGCCAGCACCGCTTCGAGCCCCAGCACCTGGTCGCGCATCATGCCGTAGCGGATCACCCGGTTGCCGCCGGCGTTGGTGGCGATATTGCCGCCGATCTGGCAGCTGCCGCGCGCGCCGAGGTCCACGGGCAGCAGCCAGTCCGCCGCGCGCGCCGCCTCCTGCGCGGCCTGCAGCGTGGTGCCGGCCATCACGGTCATGGTGCCGGCCTGGCCGTCGATTTCCTCGACGCCGCGCATGCGCTCCAGCGACAGCACCAGTTCGCCGCCGGCGGGCGTGGCGCCACCGGCCAGGCCCGTCAGCCCGCCCTGGGGCACCACGGGCTGGCGATGGCGATTGCAGATCTCCAGCACGGCGGAAACCTCCGCGGTATTGCGCGGGCGCGCCACCGCCACGGGGGGCACGGGATCGAGCGGCGCGTACCAGTCCTTGCGAAAGCGCGTCTCGATGGCGTCGCCGGTCTGCAGCCCGGCCGCGTCGAGCACGGCGGCAAGTTCGGCGAGCAAGGCCTCGGTGTTGACGGACGGGGCTTGGGCGGAGATGGCGGTGGACATGAACAAGGTTCTCGTAGCGGAAAGAATGGGTTGATCGTCAAAGGCAGCAAACCGGCGGCGCGCCGGCGCTCGCAACGTCCTACGCGCCGCTCCAAGCCTCGCGGTTGATGGAGGCCGCCGGCTCGCGCCGCGGCTGCTGCATGCGGGCCAGATGCTCCATGGCGGGCTCGATGACTTCGGCGAGCTTGCGGAACGCGGGGCCGATCTCCTCCTCGGGCACGCAGGCATAGCCCATCAGGATGCCCTGGCGCGCCTGCGCCGTGTCGCTGTAGTAGCGCGACAGCGGGCGCGCGCTCAGGCCCTGCGTGCGCGCGGCCATGCTGATGCCCAGGTCGTCGGCGCCCGGCGGCAGATGCATGACCAGATGCAGCCCGGCCTCGTGGGTGGAGGTCGGCCAGTCCGCGCCGAAGCGCTCCGCGATGGCCTCGCGCAGCAGGCTTTGCCGCTGCGCATAGCGCAGCCGCACGCGCCGGATATGCGTGGCGTAGTGGCCTTCCTCGATAAAGTCCGCGAGCACGGCCTGCTGGATCAGCTGCCCTTCGCGGAACAGCTCGGACAGTCCGGTGGCGAAGTGCGGCGCCAGCGGCTTGGGCAGCACCATGAAGCCCATGCGGATGCCGGGGAACAGCGTCTTCGAGAAGGTGCCCATGTAGATCACGCGGTCGTGCTCGTCCAGCCCCTGCAGCGACGCGAGCGGGCGGCCCTCGAAACGGAATTCGCTGTCGTAGTCGTCCTCGACGATCCACACGCCGCGCTGCCGCGCGTATTCCAGCAGCATGCGCCGGCGCGACAGGCTCATCACGGTGCCCAGCGGGTACTGGTGCGACGGCGTGGCGAAGATAAAGCGCGGCGGGTTCTGCAGCGTGGCGGCATCGGGGGCGATGCCCTCGCTGTCCACCGGCACCGGAATCGGCTCCACGCCGGAGTTGGCCAGCAGGCTGCGCGTGCCCCAGTAGCCGGGGTCTTCCATCCATGCCTTGTCGCCCGGGTCGGCCAGCAGCCGGGCGATCAGGTCGATGGCCTGGTGGATGCCCGTCGTCATGATGATCTGTTCGGGATCGCACCGCACCCCGCGCGCCAGGCGCAGGTGCTCGGCCAGCACGCGGCGCAGCGGCATATATCCGCCGTTGTGCGCATAGGTCAGCAGTTCGGGGCGTGGCTCGCGCCAGTGCTTGTTCAGCAGGCGCGTCCAAACCGCGCGTGGAAACAGCGATACGTCGGGCACGCCTGCCATGAACGCACCCCACTGGCGATCCGATGCCCCGGCATGGGACACGAGATGCTGCCCACGCCGCGAGAGCGCAAAGCGGTTCGGGCTTTGCTGCAGTGCAGGCACAGACATGGTGCCACTTCCGGCGCCAACCTTGTGCAATGCACTATGGTCGGGAAAAGTGTGTGACACAAAGGTGCCACTTCCCGTCGACGCAGTGACATAGCCCTCGGCCAGCAACTGCTCGTAGGCGTAGAGCACCGTATTGCGCGAGACGCCGACCTCTTTCGACAGCATGCGCGAGGCGGGCAGCTTGGACCCCGCGGGAATAGTCCCTGCAAGGATCTCCTGCCGGATGATCTGGTAGACCTGGCGGTTCATATGCCCGCCGGCCTTGTCGGTGGCGCCGTCCGTCGGCCGCTCCAGCCGCTGCAGCAGCAGCTCGGACAAAATCGACTCTTTCAAAAATGGCTCCAGCTAAAACCGCAAATATGGACCTATCTATGGTGCCAACTGTGCGTTAATTTCCCACCCATCGCGTGCCGGTGCAAGTGCTTTCGCTCCGGCGAGTCCATAGGGAACAAGGTCGCCACGGCGTCCAGGGAGCGCATATGCAAGTCTCGGCAAGTCCATCCGCGCATTCGCAACGCCAGCTCACCACCACCGACATCGCCGACGCCGTGCGTGCGCTGTTGCCGTACATGACCGAGACGCTGTCCGGCTTTGTCGCGGCAGCGAGCCCCTCGGGCCAGGAGCAGCCCGCCGCCGATTTCATCGAGGCGGCATTGCGCGACCTGGGCCTGGAGTCCGAACGCATCCATCTGCGCGCCGATGCCATCCGCGACCTGCCGCTGTTCTCGCCGCCGTGCTGTCCGGACGGCGGCCGCTACAACCTGCTGGCCACGCATCGTCCGCCGACCAAAGGCGGGCGTTCGGTGCTGTTCAACGGCCATCTCGACGTGGTGCCCACCGGCCCCGAATCGATGTGGCGCAACCCGCCGTTCACCCCTGTGGTGGAGGACGGCTGGCTCTACGGCCGCGGCGCCGGCGACATGAAGGCCGGCATCGTCTGCGCGCTGGCGGCGTTCAAGGCGCTGCGCGCGCTGGGCGTGCAGCCCGCCGGCGCGGTGGGCTTCAACGCCGTGCTGGAGGAAGAGAACACCGGCAACGGGGCGCTGGCCACCGTGGCCGCGCTGCGCAGCGCGGTGGGCGCGGGCAAGCTGGCCTCGTTCGATACGGTGATCATTCCCGAGCCGCTGGGCGAGAGCCTGATGAGCGCGCAGGTCGGCGTCTACTGGATGTTCATCGAACTGACCGGGCGGCCCGCCCATGCGGCCTACATGACCACCGGCGTCAATCCGGTCGAGGCCGGCGTGGCCGTGATGGCGGACCTGCGCGAGCTCGAGGCCGAGTGGAACCTGCCCGAGAACCGTCCGCCGGTGTACCGCGACCACGCGCATCCGATCAATTTCAACCTGGGCCAGATCCACGGCGGCGAATGGAATTCGTCGGTGCCGTGCACCTGCACGCTGGGTGTGCGCATCGGCTTCTATCCGCACATGGATATCGACGAGACCAAGGCGCTCGTGGAGTCGCGCATCCGCGCCACCGTGGACCGCCTTGCCAGCAATCTCGAACTGACCATCCGCTACGAAGGCTTTCATGCGCCGGGCTGCGAGTTCGATCTCGACGTGCCCAGCATGCAGACGCTGGCCGACGCCCACCGCAAGGTGCACGGCGTGCCGGTGGCGCGCGAAGCCACCACCGCCACCACCGACGCCCGCCATTTCCGCCTGATGCTCGATACGCCGGTCACCTGCTACGGCCCGGTGGCCCGCAACATCCACGGCATCGACGAGTCCGTGTCGCTCGACAGCATGGTGCGCGTCGCCACCACGCTTGCGCAGTTCATGCACGACTGGTGCGGCGTGGAGCCGCTCGGCGACGCGTGACGCCGGACGGCGTCCGCCGCCTCACGATCGAAGTAGAAGCAGTGCACTTCTGTTCCAGCTGTTCACAACGACAAGGAAACGGTCCGATGAAACGAGTTACGACGCGCCTTCAACAGCGCCTGGCTTCGCTAGCGATCGCGGCGGCGGGTTTGTCCCTGCTGCCGCTGGCCCTGCCTTCGGGCAACGCCGCCGCCCAGACCGTGGGCGGCACGTTGTCCGGCATCGTCCAGCCCGAGCCGCCGATTCTGGTCAGCGCCCTGAACTCCCAGGCGCCCACCCAGTACGTGGCCGGCAAGATCTACCAAGGCCTGCTGACGTACTCGCCGGACCTCAAGCCGCAGCCCGAACTGGCCAAGTCGTGGAAGATCTCGCCCGACGGCCTGACCTACACGTTCGAGCTGCAAAGCGGCGTGAAGTGGCACGACGGCAAGCCGTTCACCTCCGCCGACGTGGTGTTCTCCATCGACAAGCTGCTGCGCGAAGTGCACGTGCGCACGCGTGCCGTGCTCAACAAGTACATGGCCTCGATCCGCGCGGTCAACGACAGCACGGTGGAAATCAAGCTCAAGGAGCCGTTCCCGCCGTTCATCTCGATGTTCGAGACCGGCACCATGCCGATGATGCCCAAGCACCTGTACGAGGGCACCGACTATCGCAACAATCCGGCGAACCAGAAGCCGGTGGGCACCGGCCCGTTCATGTTCAAGGAATGGAAGAAGGGCGCCTATATCAAGCTGGCCAAGAATCCGAACTACTGGAAGAAGGGCAAGCCGTACCTCGATGAGCTGGTCTTCTACGTGATTCCCGACTCCGCCTCGCGCGCGGTGGCGTTCGAGAAGGGCGACGTGCAGGTGCTGCGCGGCGGCGATGTCGACAACGTCGACGTCAAGCGCCTGCGCGCGCTGCCCAACGTGGAGTACACCACCAAGGGCTGGGAGCTGTTCTCGCCGATGACCAGCATGCTGATGAACCAGCGCAAGCCGCCGTTCGACAACGTCAAGGTCCGCCAGGCGGTCATGCATGCGCTGAACCGCAACATGATCGTCAACAACATCTTCTTCGGCATGGGCAAGCCGGCGGTCAGCCCCTTCGCGTCGACCACGCTGTTCTTCGACAAGAACATGCCGAACATGGAGTTCAGCCTGAAGAAGGCGCGCGACCTGATCAAGGAGTCGGGCGTCAATGTCGGCCAGTACCCGGTCAAGATTCTCGCCACCTCGTATGGCGCCAACTGGGATCGCCTGGACGAGTACACCAAGCAGATGCTCGAGCAGATCGGCTTCAAGGTCAGCATCGAATCGGCCGACGCCGGCACGTGGGCGGCCCGCGTCAGCAACTGGGACTTCGACCTGACGACCACCTACACCTACCAGTACGGCGACCCCGCGCTGGGCGTGGAGCGGCTGTACGTGGCCCGCAACATCGTCAAGGGCACGCCGTTCGCCAACGTGCAGGGCTACAACAACCCGAAGGCGGACGAGCTGTGGGCCAAGGCCGGCGCGACGATGGACGCAGCCGAGCGCCAGAAGCTCTATAGCGAGGTGCAGAAGATCCTCGTCACCGAGGTCGCCAACGGCAACCTGTTCGAGCTGGAGTTCCCCACGCTCTACCGCAAGAACGTGAAGAACCTGGTGACGACGGCCATCGGCCTGAACGAGTCGTTCGACAACGTCTCGATCGAGAAGAACTGAGGTCGTCCCAGGGACCGGTGTACTTCGTTGGGGGGCGGTCACCGGGCGTGGCAATGCTGCGATCGCGACCGATTCACCAATACCGGTCCCCTCTCCCCTCACGGGGAGAGGGTCAGGGTGAGGGGTGGTTCAAGCGTCCGCAGTATCGCGAGCGGTCACCCTCACCCCCGCCCCTCTCCCGCGCGCGGGAGAGGGGAGAACACACCCGCAGATCGCCCGCGTGGAGCTCGCCGTGAACTTTCTTTCCTTCCTGATATCCCGTCTGGGCAAGGCCATCGTGGTCGTGCTCGGCGTGGTCATCATCAACTTCTTCCTGATCCGGCTCGCGCCCGGCGACCCCGCCACGGTGATGGCGGGCGAGGCGGGCGCCGGCGACGCCGCCTTCGTCGGCCAGCTGCGCGAGCAGTTCGGCCTGGACAAGCCGCTGATGACCCAGCTCGCCATCTACCTGAAGGGCGTGGCACAGCTGGACCTGGGCTACTCCTACCGCAATCACCTGCCGGTGCTCGACCTGATCCTGGACCGGCTGCCCGCGACGTTCCTGCTGATGAGCGGCGCCTTCGTGTTTTCCATCGTGCTGGGCGTGCTGCTGGGCGTCATCGCCGCGCGCACCCGCTACGAGAACCGCCGCCGCTGGATCGACAGCGCGGTGATGTCCGGCGCGCTGCTGCTGTATGCCACGCCGCTGTTCTGGCTGTCGCTGATGGCCATCATCCTGTTCTCGGTGGTGCTGGGCTGGCTCCCGGCCTTCGGCATGGAAACCATCGGCGCGGGGTACACCGGCATGGCGCGCGTCAAGGACGTGGCGCTGCACATGATCCTGCCCACGGTCTCGCTCGGCTGCTTCTTCATGGCGGTGTACGTGCGGCTGACCCGCGCATCGATGCTGGAAGTGATGGGCATGGACTACGTCAAGACGGCGCGCGCGAAGGGCGTGCCGGCCAACCGCGTGATCCGCGTGCACGTGCTGCGCAACGCGCTGCTGCCGGTGATCACCTTCGCCGGCATCCAGCTTGGCCAGATGGCCGGCGGCGCGGTGCTGACCGAGACGGTGTTCTCCTGGCCGGGCATCGGGCGGCTGATGTTCGACGCGCTGCTGCAGCGCGACTACCAGTTGCTGCTGGGCATCTTCTTCGTGACCTCCGCACTGGTGGTCTTCTTCAACCTGCTGACCGACGTGCTGTATCGCTTCATCGATCCGCGCATCTCGGTCGGCGGCAAGGGAGCCACGGCATGAAAGCCTTCCTGCAACGCTATTGCCGCAACTACGGCGCGGTCGCCGGCCTGCTGGTGCTGCTGGCCGTGATCGCCTTCGCGATCTTCGCGCCGGTGCTGTACGAGGACTCGCCGTGGCTGATGGTGGCGGACCCCCTGGTGCATCCGTTCGCCGACCCGGCGTATCCGTTCGGTACCGACATGCTGGGCCGGGACATCACCGCCGGCATGCTGTACGGCGCGCGCGTTTCGCTGCTGGTCGGGGTGATCTCCACCGGCGTCGCGCTGCTGTTCGGCATCCTGATCGGCTCGGTGGCCGGCTATTGCGGCGGACGCATCGACGACGCGCTCATGCGCTTCACCGAGTTCTTCCAGACCATCCCGCAGCTGGCGATGGCCGTGGTGATCGTGGCCATCTTCAATCCGTCGATCTATTCCATCGTCGCGGCCATCTCGGTGGTGTCGTGGCCGCCGGTCGCGCGGCTGGTGCGCAGCGAATTCCTGAGCCTGAAGCAGCGCGAGTTCGTTCAGGCCGCGGTGGTCATCGGCCAGAAGCCGCTGCGCATCATCGCCACGCAGATCCTGCCCAATGCCATGTCGCCCATCATCGTCTCGGCCTCGTTCATGGTCGCGACCGCGATCCTGACCGAATCGGCGCTGTCCTTCCTGGGGCTGGGCGACCGCAACATGATGAGCTGGGGCTTCATGATCGGCGCGGCGCGCACCATGATCCGCGAAGCTTGGTGGATGAGCGTGTGGCCCGGCGTGGCGATCCTGCTGACGGTGCTGTCCATCAACCTGATCGGCGAAGGCCTGAACGACGCCATGAATCCGCAGTTGCGCCGCCGCGGCGAATGAGGAAGCCAGCCATGTCAAACAAGCATCCTCACGCCGTGAACGAGCTCCAGGGCAACGCGCCGCTGCTGTCGATCCGCGACCTGACCATCGCATTGCCCGCCGGCGGCGACCGCGCCCACGCGGTGCGCGAGGTGTCCTACGACCTGCACGCCGGCGAGATCCTGTGCATCGTCGGCGAGTCGGGCTCCGGCAAGTCGATGAGCGCCAATGCCATCATGGGCCTGCTGCCGCCGTACCTAAAGCCGCAGAGCGGCCGCATCCTGTTCCAGGGCAGGGATCTGCTGGCGCAGGACGAAGCCACGCTGCTGTCGATGCGCGGCAAGGACATGGCGATGGTCTTCCAGGAGCCGCTGTCCGCGCTGAACCCGGTGATGACCGTGGGCGACCAGATCGCCGAGGTCATGCGCGTGCATCACGCCTATTCCGGCGAGGCACGCATGCGGCGCGTGCTGGAACTGCTCGAGTTCGTCGGGCTGCCCGACCCCGCCACGCTGGTGCACAGCTACCCGTTCCGGCTCTCGGGCGGGCAGCGCCAGCGCGTGGTGATCGCGATGGCGCTGGCGCTGGAGCCGGCGCTACTGATCGCCGACGAGCCCACCACGGCGCTCGATGTCACCACGCAGGCGCAGATCCTTGCGCTGATCAAGCGCATCCAGGCCGAGAAGGGCATGGGGGTGATGTTCGTCACTCACGATTTCGGGGTGGTGGCGGAGATCGCTGACCGCGTGGCGGTGATGGAGAAGGGCGTGCTGGTCGAGATGGGACCCGCGCAGCAGGTGCTGAACCACCCGCAGCATCCCTATACCCGCCGGCTGATCGGCGCGGTGCCGCACGGCCGCTGCGGCGAGCCGGATAGCCGCGCCGCCGAGACGGTGCTCGAGGTGCGTGCGCTGCGCAAGACGTATGTGTCCGGCGGCGGGCTGTTCACGCGCAAGCGCGTCGTCAATGCGGTCGACGGCGTCAGCTTCACCGTGCGCCGCGGCGAGACGCTGGGCATCGTCGGCGAATCCGGCTCGGGCAAGTCGACCATCGGCAAATGCCTGCTGCGTCTGACGGAGATCGACGGCGGCGAGTTGCTGTTCCAGGGGCAGGACATCGCGCACCTGTCCGAGCGCCGCTTCCGTCCGCTGCGCAAGGACGTGCAGATGATCTTCCAGGATCCGTTCGCCTCGCTCAATCCGCGCCATACCGTGGGCCGGATCATCAGCGACGGCCCCGTCGCCAATGGCGTGCCGCGCGACAAGGCGAACGCCCGCACGCGCGAGCTGCTGGAGCTGGTGGGCCTGGAGCCCTCGGCGTTCGACCGCTATCCCAACCAGTTCTCGGGCGGCCAGCGCCAGCGCATCGGCATCGCCCGGGCGCTCGCGCTCGAACCCAAGCTGCTGGTGGCCGACGAGTCGGTGTCCGCGCTCGATGTCTCGGTGCAGGCCCAGGTGCTGGAGCTGCTGGCCGCGCTGCAGAAGCGGCTCGATATCGGCCTGATCTTCATCACCCACGACCTGCGCGTGGCCGCCCAGATCTGCCATCACGTGATCGTGATGCACAAGGGCAAGGTGGTCGAGTCAGGGCCGCCGGCCCAGATCTTCGATGCGCCCCAGCACGACTACACGCAGCGGCTGATCGCCGCGATTCCCGGCAAGGAGTGGGATCCGAAGGCGATCCGCGCCGCTGCCTGAACCCGCACCCGTACCTCAACCCGAATTCGCGCGGACATCGACCGACCCTGACACCGTCCGCGCGCCCAACCAAGCCATATGGAGCAAACCATGAAGAACGCCGAACTGGTCCGCCGCAAGGATGCCGCCACGCCCCGTGGCGTGGGCGTGATGTGCAATTTCTACGCCGAGCGGGCCGAGAATTCGGAAATCTGGGACGTGGAGGGCCGCCGCTATATCGACTTCGCGGCCGGCATCGCGGTGCTCAACACGGGTCACCGCCATCCGCGTCTGGTGGCGGCGATGCAGCGGCAACTGGAGCGCTTTACCCATACGGCCTACCAGATCGTCCCCTATGCCAGCTATATCGAGCTGGCCGAGAAGATCAACCAGCGCGCGCCCGGCCAGTCGGCCAAGAAGACCGCGTTCTTCACCACCGGCGCAGAGGCGGTCGAGAACGCCATCAAGATCGCCCGCGCCGCCACCGGCCGGCCCGGCGTGATCGCCTTCTCGGGCGCCTTCCACGGCCGCACCATGATGGGCATGGCGCTGACCGGCAAGGTGGTGCCGTACAAGGTCGGCTTCGGTCCCTTCCCCGGGGAGGTCTATCACGCGCCGTATCCCGGCGAGCTGCATGGCATCTCGGTCGAGGACTCGCTCAAGGCGCTGCAACACCTGTTCAAGGCAGACGTCGACCCCAAGCGCGTGGCCGCCATCATCTTCGAGCCGGTGCAGGGCGAGGGCGGCTTCAATGTCGCGCCCGCCGCCTTCGTCAAGGCGCTGCGCGCCCTCTGCGACGAGCACGGCATCCTGCTGATCGCCGACGAGGTGCAGACCGGCTTCGGCCGCACCGGCAAGCTGTTCGCGATGGAGCACTACGGCGTGGCGCCCGACCTCACCACGATGGCCAAGAGCCTGGCCGGCGGCATGCCGCTGTCGGCGGTGTGCGGGCGCGCCGAGATCATGGACGCGCCGGCGCCCGGCGGGCTCGGTGGCACCTATGCCGGCAATCCGCTGGCGGTGGCTTCCGCGCTGGCGGTGCTGGACGTGCTGGAGGAAGAGAAACTGGTCGCGCGCGGCGCGGCGCTCGGGGAGCGGCTGATGGACCGTCTGCACGGCCTGCGTTCGCGCGTGCCGCAAATGGCGGAAGTGCGCGGCCTGGGCGCCATGGTCGCGGTGGAATTCCAGAAGGCCGACGGCAGCCCTGACCCGGAGTTCACCCGCGAGGTGCAGAACCGCGCGCTGGAGAAGGGACTGCTGCTGCTGTCCTGCGGCGTCTACGGCAACGTCATCCGCTTCCTGTTCCCGCTGACCATTCCCGACGCGGTGATGGACGAAGGGCTGGACATCCTCGAGGACGTGCTGGTCCGCTGATCCCCGCGACCTCAACCGGAGTACACGATGCAACTGAACGACACCGGCCTGCTGCGCGCGCAGGCGTTTATCGGCGGCGCCTGGGCCGACGCCGACAGCGGCGAGACCTTCCCCGTCACCGATCCCGCCAGCGGCGCGCCCATCGGCAATGTGCCGAAGATGGGCGCGGCGGAAACGCGCCGCGCCATCGAGGCCGCGCGTGCTGCGCAGACCGAGTGGCGCCGCCGTACCGCGCGCGAGCGCAGCGCCGTGCTGCGCAAATGGCACGAGCTGATGCTCGCGCACGCCGACGATCTCGCGCTGCTGATGACTACCGAGCAGGGCAAGCCGCTGGCCGAGGCCAAGGGCGAAGTCGTGTACGCGGCGTCCTTCCTCGAATGGTTCGCCGAAGAGGGCAAGCGCGTCTGCGGCGATGTGCTGGCCACGCCCGCGAACGACAAGCGGCTGGTGGTCGTCAAGGAGCCGGTGGGAGTCTGCGCCGCCATCACGCCGTGGAACTTCCCGCTGGCGATGATCACGCGCAAGGTGGGCCCGGCGCTGGCCGCTGGCTGCGCGATGGTGCTCAAGCCGGCGGAGGACACGCCGCTGTCGGCGCTGGCGCTGGCGGTGCTGGCCGAGCGCGCGGGCCTGCCCGCGGGCGTGCTCAGCGTGGTGACGGGCGACGCCAAGGCCATCGGCGGCGAGCTGACCGGCAATCCGGTGGTGCGCAAGCTGACGTTCACCGGATCCACCGAGGTCGGCCGCATCCTGATGCGCCAGTGCGCCGACACCATCAAGAAGCTGTCGCTGGAGCTCGGCGGCAACGCGCCGTTCATCGTGTTCGACGACGCCGATCTCGACGCGGCGGTGGAGGGCGCCATCGCCTCCAAGTACCGCAACGCGGGCCAGACGTGCGTCTGCGCCAACCGGCTCTACGTGCACGACAAGGTCTACGACGCGTTCGCGCAGAAGCTGGTCGCCGCGGTAGCGAAGCTGAGGGTGGGCAGCGGCGTGGAACCCGACGTGCTGCAGGGCCCGCTGATCAACGAGGATGCGGTGCGCAAGGTGGAACTGCATATCGACGACGCGCTGGGCAAGGGCGCCCGCGTGCTGGCCGGCGGCAAGCGCCACGCGCTGGGCGGCACCTTCTTCGAACCGACCGTGCTGGCCGACGTGACGCCGGCCATGCGCGTGGCGAAGGAGGAGACCTTCGGACCGCTGGCGCCGCTGTTCCGCTTCCATACCGACGAGGAGGTGGTCGGCATGGCCAACGACACCGAGTTCGGTCTGGCGTCGTACTTCTACAGCCGCGATATCGGCCGCATCTGGCGCGTCGCCGAGGCGCTGGAGTACGGCATGGTGGGCATCAATACCGGCCTGATCTCGAACGAGGTGGCGCCGTTCGGCGGCGTCAAGCAATCGGGACTGGGCCGCGAGGGCTCGAAGTACGGCATCGATGACTACCTCGAGATCAAGTACCTGTGCATGGGCGGCGTCGACCGCTGACCTCACGCCCGCCCCCGCGGGACGGGGGCGCGGCTTCACCTTCACCGGCTCAGCGCCGTCCATAGCGAGTGCCCAGCATGACCAGACCCCAGGCAGTGCCCACCGTGCAGGTCGACAACGACCGCGTGATCGTCACCGAATGGCGCTTCGCGCCCGGCGCCGAGACCGGCTTCCACCGCCATGGCTACGACTACGTGGTGGTGCCGATGACCACCGGCGCGCTGCTGCTGCAGACCGCGGACGGCGAGGTCACCAGCCAGCTGGTCGCCGGCCGCGCCTATTCCCGGCCGGCCGGCGTGGAGCACAACGTCATCAACGCGCACGAGGGCGAATGCGTCTTCGTCGAAATCGAGATCAAGACAGCGGGCGCCGCCGGGCAGGCGTCATGCGGCAAGGCGCACGGAGGAAACAGGCAATGACAGAAGCAGCATCGAGCACCGTGGGGCGGGGCCCGGAGACGGCCGAGCGCAACGGCGGGCAGATCCTCGTACAACAATTGCGCATCCACGGCGTCAAGCGTGTGTTTCTCGTGCCTGGCGAAAGCTACCTGCCGTGCATCGACGCGCTGTACGACCATCAGGACGCGATCCAGCCGGTGGTGTGCCGGCAGGAAAGCGGCGCGGGTTATATGGCCGAGGCCTACGGCAAGCTGACCGGCGAGCCGGGCATCTGCTTCGTGACGCGCGGCCCGGGCGCCACCAATGCCAGCATCGCCGTGCATACCGCCTACCAGGACTCCACGCCGATGATCCTGTTCGTCGGCCAGGTGGGCAACGATTTCTACGAGCGCGAGGCCTTCCAGGAAATCGACTACCGCCGCATGTTCGGTCAGATGGCGAAGTGGGTGGCGCAGATCGACCGCACCGACCGCATCCCCGAGTTCATCGCGCGCGCGTTTGCCGTGGCGACCAGCGGGCGGCCGGGTCCGGTGGTGCTGGCGCTGCCCGAGGACACCCTGTGGGGCAAGGCCGCGGTGGCCGACCTGCCGCGCTACCAACGCTCGCATTCGGCGCCCACGCCGCAGGCGATGAGCGCGCTGTCCACGCTGCTGGCAGACGCCAGGCGGCCCTTTCTGCTCGTCGGCGGCTCCGGCTGGACGCCGCAGGCCATGCGCCAGATCGAGGGCTTCGCCGAGCGCTTTGCGCTGCCCGTGGGCGTGGCCTGGCGCCGCCTGGAGTGCTTCGACAACCATCATCCCCATTTCGCCGGCCATGTGGGCTGGGGCATGACCGAGGCGCTGCGCGGGCGCATCCGCGACGCCGATCTGCTGATCGCGGTGGGCACCCGCATGGGGGAGGCCACCACCGAAGGCTATACGCTGGTCGAAAGCCCGCTGCCGCGCCAGCGGCTGGTACATGTCTATCCGGATGCCAACGAGCTGGGGCGCGTGTTCCAGGCCGCGCTGCCGGTGGCGGCGGACGTGGTGTCGTTCGCGCAGGCGGTCGATGGGCTGCGGCCGGCGGGCGAGCCCGTGTGGTCGGCGCAGACCCGCGCCGCGCGTGACGACTATCTTTCGCGCCAGGAGCCCGCCCCCGCGCCGGGCCCGCTGAACCTGAACGCGGCCGCCTGCCATGTGCGCGACCATGTGCCCGAGGATGCCTGCATCACCGTCGGCGCCGGCAACTACGCGCTGTTTCCGCATGCCTACTACCGCTTCAAGGGTATCGGCACGAGCCTCGCCCCCACGGTGGGCTCGATGGGCTACGGCCTGCCGGCCGCGATCTCCGCCAAGCTCGAACACCCGGAGCGCACCGTGGTCTGCTATGCCGGCGACGGCTGCTTCCAGATGAATCTGCAGGAACTGGGCGTGGCGATGCAGTACCGGCTCGGGATCGTCGTGCTGGTGTTCAACAACGGCATGTGGGGCACCATCCGCGCCCACCAGGAGCGCGAATTTCCCGGGCGCACCATCGCTCTGGGCTTCGACAACCCCGATTTCAGCGAGCTGGTGCGGGCCTACCGCGGCCATGGCGAAGTGGTCGCGAGCGATGCCGAGTTCGGCCCGGCCTTCGCGCGGGCGCTGGCGTTCGCCAGCACGCAGCGGCTGCCGGCGCTGATCGAGCTTCGCTACGACCCTGACGGCATCGCGCCCGGCATGACGCTGACGCAGATCCGCGAGGCCGCGCTGGCGCGCCAATCCCAATCCCAATCCCAGGCGGCGCCCTGACCGACCGCGCCCCTCACGCCCCACCCCCTACGCCCTTACGATATGCGTGCCTTCTTCTCGGATGACCAGTTGCTCCACCAGCCGCGCCAGTTCATGCGCGCGGGCCGGCTGTGCGAGCCCACCGACGTGCCCGCACGCGCCGCCGCGCTGCAGGCCGCGCTCGCCGCGCGCGGCATCGATCTTGCCGCCGCGCCCGACTATGGCCGCGCGCCGCTGGAGGCCGTGCACAGCCCGGCCTATCTCGACTTTCTCGCGCGTGCCTACGACAAGTGGCAGGCGCTGGCGCGGCCCGGATTCGAGCCGGGCATCGAGGTGCTGCCCAACCTATCGCCGTACCACAACGGCAAGGTTGACCAGACCCGCCGCCCCGACTGCCCCACCGACTCGGTGATCGCGCAGGCCGGCTACTACCTGGGCGACCTGAGCTGCCCGCTCGGCCCGCACAGCTGGCAATCGATCCTGCGTTCGGCGCACAGCGCGGTGGCGGCCGCCGACCATGTCTGCGGGCAGCAGCAGGGCATCGGCATGGCCTATGCGCTGTGCCGCCCGTCCGGCCATCACGCCCACAGCGACCGCGCCGCCGGCTTCTGCTACGTCAACAACGCCGCCATCGCCGCGCAGGCTCTGCTCAAGCGCTTCGAGAAGGTGGCGGTGCTGGACGTGGACGCCCATCACGGCGACGGCACACAGCAGATCTTTTACCAGCGCTCGGACGTGATGACGATCTCGCTGCATGCCGATCCCGCCGCGTACTACCCCTTCTATACCGGCTATGCCAACGAGCGCGGCTACGGCGCGGGCTATGGCTACAACCTGAACTTCCCGCTGCCGCACGGCACCGGCGACACCGGCTTTCTCGCGGCGCTGGACAGCGCGCTCAACGCGCTGCGCGACTACCGCCCGCAGGCGCTGGTGCTGTCGCTGGGCTTCGACACCTACGAGCACGATCCCATCAGCGTACTGGCCGTGGGCATGGACGGCTATCGCGGCATCGGCGAGCGTATCCATGCGCTGGGCGTGCCAACCGTGGTGGTGCAGGAGGGCGGCTACGAGGTCGACGCCATCGGTGCGGCGCTCGATGCCTTCCTGTCCGGCTTCGCGCCCGCGATGGCGTAGCGAACGTTTCGAGGAGATCGACATGACGACATTGAAGATCGACGGCCAGCGGTTGTGGCAATCCCTGATGGACCTGGCGCGCATCGGCGCGACGCCCAAGGGGGGCAATGCGCGCCTGGCGCTGACCGCGCTGGACGGCCAGGGGCGCGATCTGGTCACCGGCTGGATGCGCGAGGCGGGTCTGACGGTGACCGTGGACCGCGTCGGCAACATCTTCGGCCGCCGCGCGGGGCGCAACGACGCGCTGCCGCCGGTAATGACTGGCAGCCATATCGACACGCAGCCCACGGGCGGCAAGTTCGATGGCTGCTACGGCGTGCTGGCGGGGCTGGAAGTGATACGCACGCTGAACGACCACGGCGTGCGCACCGAGGCGCCGCTGGAGGTGGCGATCTGGACCAACGAGGAAGGCACGCGCTTCGTGCCGGTGATGATGGGCTCCGGCGTGTTCGCCGGCATCTTTCCCTTGCAGACCGCGCTGGACGCCACCGACCGCGACGGCAAGCGCGTGGCCGACGAATTGCAGGCGATCGGCTATGCCGGGGCGGCGGAAGTGGGTGGCCGCCAGGTCGGCGCCTATTTCGAGGCGCATATCGAGCAAGGGCCAATTCTCGAAGGGGCCGACAACGTGATCGGCGTGGTGACCGGCTCGCTGGGCCTGCGCTGGTACGACGTGACCGTGACCGGCATGGAGGCGCATGCCGGGCCCACGCCGATGCCGCTGCGCCGCGACGCGCTGTATGGCGCCACTTTCCTGATGCAGGAGGTCGTGCGCATCGCCAACGACTTCGCGCCCCACGGCCGCGGCACGGTCGGCGTGATCAACGCCCATCCCGCCTCGCGCAACGTGATTCCCGGCGCGGTGACCTTCACCGTCGACCTGCGCCATGAGGACGCTGGGCGCCTGGCCGAGATGGACGCGCGCTTTCGCGCCGCGTGCGCGGCGCTGGCGAACGGCACCACCACCGGCACGCCGCTGGAAGTGGACGTGCGCGACGTGCAGTATTTCCCGCCCACGCCGTTCGCGCCCGAACTGATCGGCCATGTGCGCAGCGAGGCCGCGGCCCGCGGCTACAGCCATCAGGACATCGTGACCGGCGCGGGCCACGACGCGGTCTATATGGCCAGCGTCGCGCCCACGGCGATGATCTTCGTGCCGTGCAAGGACGGCATCAGCCACAACGAGATCGAAGACGCCAGGCCGGAGCATCTGGAGGCCGGGGCCAACGTGCTGCTCGGCGCCATGGTGGCGCGGGCGGGCACGTGAGCGCCGCCGCGGGCCGCGACGGCGGCGAGGGCTGGTGGCGCGGCGGCGCGCTCTTCCTCTGCGCGGTGATGCTGTTTGCGACCGTGGACGCCACCGCCAAGCATCTGGTCGGCCGCTATCCCGCGCCCTTTCTCAACGTCGTACGCTACGCGGCCACGATGGCCGTGGCCCTGGCGATGCTCGCCGGCTCGGGGCGGCTGCGCTTCTGGCGCACGCCGCACCGCGGCCTGCTCACGCTGCGCGGACTGATGCTGGCCGTCATGGGCACCTGCTTCATGACCGCGCTGCTGTGGATGCCGCTGGCCGAGGCCACGGCGATCTACTTCATGGCGCCGCTGGTGGTGGTCGCGCTGTCGCCCTGGCTGCTGGCCGAGCGCGTCGGCGCGCGCCAGTGGCTCGCGGTGGCCACCGGCTTCGCCGGCATGCTGCTGATCGTGCGCCCGGGCGGGCAGCTGTCGTGGCTCGGCACGGCGCTGATGGTGGCCGCCATGCTGGGCTATGCGCTGCTGCAGCTGCTGACGCGGCGCATGGCGGGCAAGGTCGATGCGCAGGTGCAGTACGGCTTCGCGGCCGTGATCTGCATGATCGCCACCGCGCTGCCCGCGCCGTTCTTCCTCCCCGCGGTGTGGCCCGGTCTCGTCGACTGGATGGCGATCCTGGCGATGGGCTTCATGAGCGCGCTGGCCCAGGTGCTCTTGATCCTGGCGTTGCAACGTGCGCCGGCCTCCACGCTGGCGCCGCTGAACTATTTCCATCTGCTGCTGGCGCTGGTCTACAGCGCATGGTGGTTCGGCCGCTGGCCGGATGGACCGGCGCTGGCCGGCATCGCGCTGATCGTCGCCGCCGGGCTGTCGCTGACCCTGCCGGCGCGCGGACTGCGCCTCGCACGCGCCCCTTCCTCCCTTGATTCGAGGCAATCCCCATGAGCGAACTTCACGATCTGTCCTACTGGCGCGAGCGCGCCCAGGCGCTGGCCGGCGGCAGCGGCGGCCTGCGCAGCCAGGCCTATATCGACGGCGCATGGTGCGATGCCGCCGACGGCGCCACCTTCGACAGCATCTACCCGGCGACTGGCGCGCTGCTGGCCCGGGTCGCCGCGTGCGGCCAGGCCGATGTGGACCGCGCCGTCGCGGCGGCGCGCAGGGCGTTCGAGCAGGGCGTCTGGGCCGCGATGCCGCGGCGCGAGCGCAAGGCCGTGCTGCTGCGGCTGGCGGCCCTGATCGAGACGCATCGCGAGGAACTGGCGCTGCTGGAAACGCTGGACATGGGCAAGCCCATCGCCGATACGCTGCTGTACGACATTCCGGAATGTGCCCGCACCTATGCGTGGTACGCGGAGGCGATCGACAAGATCTACGACGAGATCGCGCCCACCGATGCCAACGTGCTGGCCACCATTACGCGCGAGCCGCTGGGCGTGGTGGCGGCCGTGGTGCCGTGGAATTATCCGCTCCTGATGGCCAGCTGGAAGGTGGCGCCCGCGCTGGCCGCCGGCAACAGCGTGGTGCTCAAGCCGGCCGAGCAATCGCCGCTGACCGCGCTGCGCCTGGCCGAGCTGGCCGCGCAGGCTGGCATTCCAGCAGGCGTGCTGAACGTGGTGCCGGGCCTGGGCGCACAGGCCGGACAGGCGCTGGGTCTGCATCCCGACGTGGACTGCATCGCCTTCACCGGATCGACGGCCACCGGCAAGCGCTTCATGGAGTATGCGGGCCAGTCGAACCTGAAGCGGGTATGGCTCGAATGCGGCGGCAAGTCGCCGCATATCGTGTTCGACGACTGTCCAGACCTGGACCGCGCGGCGCAGGCGGCGGCCATCGGCATCTTCAACAACCAGGGCGAGATCTGCATCGCGGGCTCGCGGCTGTACGTGCAGCGCGGGATTTACGACGCATTCATGGAAAAGCTCGAGGCGTGCGCCGCGCGCATGCAGCCGGGCGATCCGCTGGACCCCGCGTCCGCGATGGGCGCCATCGTCGATGCGCGCCAGCTCGACCGGGTGATGTCCTATGTCGCGGCCGGCCAGCGCGAGGGCGCGCGCCTGCGCATGGGCGGCGCCCGCGTGCGCGACGACAGCGGCGGCTACTTCGTGCAGCCCACGATTTTCGAATGCCCGGCGCAGACGCTGTCCATCGTCCGCGAGGAGATCTTCGGCCCCGTGCTTGCGGTGACCGTGTTCGATACCGAAGAGCAAGCGCTGCGCATGGCCAACGATTCTCCGTACGGGCTGGGTTCCGGCCTGTGGACATCGAACCTCGCGCGCGCGCATCGCGTCTCGAGGCAGCTGCGCGCCGGGCTGGTCTGGGTCAACTGCTACATGGATGGCGATATCACCGTGCCCTTCGGCGGCGTGAAGCAGTCGGGCTCCGGTCGCGACAAGTCGCTGCATGCGCTGGACAAGTACACCGATCTGAAGACCACCTGGATCAGTCTGGCGTAGACATCCGATCGCGGCGCGGCGCCCCCAAGCGGTGCGCCATGCCGCGTCCGCGAGCGCGATGCGGACACGATGGTGCGCACGGCGTGCGCGGTGTGGGCCGGCCTCGAGCCATCGAGTCCGGCGGGAGACGTACGCCCGTTTTAAGCCGTTTTCTGCGGGATTTCGCGCGCTCCGGGGCGCGATTCGCATGGCACGGCTGTTGCGATGCATGGCCCCGTGCGCATGGCGGCGACCGTTCGCTGCCATGCTCTTTCGTCCGGCCCCCGGGCAGGACGCATTTCCTTCGCTCAACAGAGGTATGTCGATGCCAGTCCGTTTCCGCCTTCTCCGAGCCTGTCTCGCCGTCGCCGCGCTTGCCGGCCTCACCGCATCGTTGCCCGGTCATGCCGATTCCGCGTGGCCACGGCAGCCGGTGAAGATCGTCGTGCCGTTCAATCCGGGCGCCGCCACCGACCTGATCACGCGCCAGCTCGGGCAGGCGCTGGCCAAGGAGTATGGCCAGAGCTTCGTGATCGAGAACAAACCGGGCGCCGCCGCCATGATCGGCAGCGAGGCCGCGGCGCGTGCGCCGGGCGACGGCTATACGCTGCTGATGTCGGGGCCGGCGTCTATGGTCACCAACCGCTTCCTGTACAAGAAACTGAGCTACGACCCGGATGCGTTCGAGAAGGTCGCGGTAGTGGCCTTCACGCCGAATATCCTGCTGTCCCATCCGTCGCTGCCGTTCAAGACGCTGCCGGAGATGGTGGCCTACGCCAAGGCCAATCCCGGCAAGCTCACCTATGCCTCGTTCGGCGCGGGCACGACCTCGCACATGGCGGGAGAGATGCTCAAGGCCATGGCCGGCATCGACATCGTGCACGTGCCGTACAAGGGCGCCGGCGAAGCGATTCCGGCGCTGCTCTCGGGCCAGGTGTCGATGTACTTCGACACCATCATGACCGGGCTGCCGTACGTCAAGGCAGGCAAGCTGCGCGCGCTGGGCGTCTCCAACGCGAAACGCTCGGCGATGGCGCCGGACGTGCCCACCATCGCGGAGCAGGGCTATCCCGGCTACGACATCGCGCCGTGGTATGGCATCGTCGCGCCCAAGGGCACGCCGGCCGACGTGGTGGCCAAACTCAATGCGTCGATCAACAGGCAGCTGGCCGATCCGGCGTTCCGCGACAAGCTCGCCGCCACCGGCGCGGAACCGCGCGGCGGCAGCGTGGCGGACTTCCGGGCGATGGTCGACGCGGAGATCCCGCGCACGGAGCAGCTGGTGAAGCAGTCGGGGTTGACGATGCAGTGATGCGCGGATTGGCGGCGGGGCTCGTGGATGCGGTCACCCTCACCCCCGCCCCTCGCCCCTCTCCCGCGTGCGGGAGAGGGAAGAACACCGAAACGCGATCCGAAGCCAGCAGGTTTGCTCCCCTCTCCCGCCAGCGGGAGAGGGGCCGGGGGTGAGGGTGACCGCCCGCTCAATGCGACGGTTCGGTCCTCACCCCCAGCCGCGGCCAAGCCGCCTGCAATTCCCCCTTCAAAAACGTCAGCAGACACCGCGTCGCCATCGTCTGGTATCGGTTCGGCATGGTCAGCATATAAAGCCGGCTGCCGAACAGGCTGATGCGGTAATCCGGCAGCACGGACACCAGCGTCCCGGCCTCGATCTCCGCGCCCACCGCGTACAGCGGAAACAGGCCGAGCCCCACGTCCCCGATCACGGCCTCCTTCAGAAAGGCGAAGTTCTCCGAGCTCAGCGTGGGTTCGAGCAGCACATGGTCGCGCGGCGCATGCGGCGAAGGATCGCGCGTGCCGAATACCTTGAGCTTCTGCCCGATGGGCGAGGCGCAGACGATGCCGTGCCGCTTCAGATCGACCAGTTCGCGCGGCGGCTCGTGCGTCGCCAGGTAGCCGGGCGACCCGCACACCAGCCAGTCCACCTCGCCGATCTCGGTGGCCACCACAGAGTCTGGCGGCGTGGAGATGATGCGCAGCGCCACTTCGACGTCCTCGGAGACCAGATTGTGGATGCGGTTGTCGAACACCACGTCGAGCGTGATGTCCGGATACCGGTGCTTGAACTGCACCAGCAGCGGAGACAGCAGCGAATGGCCCAGGCCGGTCGGCACCGACAGCCGCACGTGGCCCTGCAGCGTCTTGCCCATGCTGCTGATCAGCGCATTGGCGGCCGCCACCTCGCCGAGGATGTTGCGTCCGTGCTCGTAGAGCCCCGCGCCCACCGGCGTGGGTTCCACATGCCGTGTGGTCCGGCGCAGCAGTTGCACGCCTAGTTCCTCCTCCAGCGCCTTGAGCCGGTAGCTGACATTGGCGCGGGTCATCTTCAGCTTGCGGGCGGCGGCCGACAGATTGCCGGCGTCGACGATATCGACGAACAGGCGCAGGGCGTTCAGGTCCATGGGAGGTGGGGGGAAAGGGCGACGCAGCCGGCGATGGGGCGCCACCATTGATTGTCAAAAAAGACTATCCATTCTGTCCAAGCTGGCGTGGATTGTCAAAATCGCCCGGCGGCGTACCATGACGACCATCGCACGATGCCGTGCCCACGGACACCCACGGAGACCGCCATGACCCTCGACGCCGAATCCTTCTCGCTGCTGCGCGCCTCGGTGCAGCGCTTTATCGACGAGCGCCTCAAACCCGCCGAAGACATCCTCGAGGAAACCGACGACGTGCCGGCGGACATCGTCTCCGACATGAAGGAGATGGGCCTGTTCGGCATCTCCATCCCGGAAAACTACGGCGGCATCGGCCTGTCGATGGCGCAGGAATGCGATGTGGTCTATGACCTCGGCCATACCGCGCTGGCGTTCCGCTCCGTCTTCGGCACCAACGTCGGCATCGGCTCGCAGGGCATCCTGATGGACGGCACCGAGGAGCAGAAGCAGGCGTATCTGCCGAAGATCGCCAGCGGCGAACTGATCATCTCGTTTGCGCTGACCGAGCCCAATGCCGGCTCCGACGCCGCCTCGCTGCAGACCAAGGCCGAGCTGGACGGCGACCACTATGTGATCAACGGCACCAAGCGCTTCATCACCAACGCCCCGCGCGCCGGCGCCTTCACGCTGATGGCGCGCACCGGCGGCCCGGGCGCATCCGGCATTTCGTCCTTCATCGTGCCGGCCGACACGCCGGGGATCTCGCTGGGCAAGCCGGACAAGAAGATGGGCCAGCGCGGCACCAAGACGTGCGATGTGGTGCTGGAGAACGTGCGCGTGCCGGCGGCCAATATCATCGGCGGCGTGCCGGGCGTGGGCTTCAAGACGGCGATGAAGGTGCTCGATCGTGGCCGCCTGCACCTGTCGGCGCTGGCCTGCGGCATGGCCGAGCGCCTGCTCGACGATGCCGTGGCGTACGCGAAGGAGCGCCGCCAGTTCGGCCATCCGATCGGTGACTTCCAGCTGATCCAGGGCATGCTGGCCGACAGCCGCGCCGAACTGTACGCCGGCCTGTCGATGGTGCGCGATTGCGCCCAGCGCTACGACGCCAAGACGCCGGGCAAGAGCGATCCCGAGGTCAGCATGCTGGCCTCGTGCACGAAGATGTTCTGTACGGAAATGGTGGGCCGCGTGGCGGACCGCGCGGTGCAGATCCACGGCGGCGCCGGCTATATTGCGGAATACAAGGCCGAACGCTTCTATCGCGACGTGCGTCTGCTGCGCCTGTATGAAGGCACGACGCAGATCCAGCAGATGATCATTGCGAAGCAATTGCTGCGCGATTGATTGTTGGGCGCCGGCGGGCGGTCTCCTCACGCCCGGGGCGAACCGACCGTGTTCTCCCTCTCCCGCCCGCGGGAGAGGGTCGGGATGAGGGTGGCGGCCCGCCAGCCTGCCAACGCCCGCCTGCTAACCCTCCTCCCCATCTGCCGCCGCGGCACCATCCTCGCTCGGCTGCCGCCGCTTCGCATACGCATCCAGCTGGCGCTGCATCCGGCTCAGATACGTGATCATGGTGGCCCGCTCCTCGCGGCTCAGCGCGGAGACCCACACCGACTGCAGCGCCTTGATGGACTGGCCCACGCGCTGCATGCGCTGGCTGGCCGCCTGCGCAATGACCGGCACCGGCCGGATGCGTTCGTCGGCATCCTCGCGCACCAGCCATCCTTCCTCTTCCAGCCTTTCGATCATCGCCTCGAACTCGGCCGCGTTGAGCCAGGGATCGGGCTCGCGCGGCGCGGCGCGCGGGGTCTGCCGCGATTCGTCGTTGCTGGCCGGTCCCAGCCGGTCGCCGCTGGCGAGATAACCGAGCAGGCGCCACTCCTTCAGCGATACCCCGGATTGGGAGAGAGTGCGGTCCAACGTCGTTTCCCAGACCGCGAGCGTCTCGTTCAGGCACCGCACCAGCGGCTCCCTGGCTTCGTACAGATCAGCTGACATCGTGTTTCGGGTCTCCTGACCGTTTCTGCTTTTTCTTGTCGGCCTTGCGTCTTCTTGTTGCCCCGGTGAGCGGCCATGCGGCCCGGTGCTCGCCCGCTGTGTGTTCGTGTCGTTTTGCGCAGGCTGTCCGGATGCGGGGGCCGTATCGGCGCAGGGGCGCAATACGGGAGGCGGCGCGGGACGGCGCGTGCGGAACAGCGGGTAGTGCGGGGTGAGGTCGCGGAATGCGACACGGGCTGCAATGGAAGAGCCCATGCTGAACCGCGGAAAAACGTCTTTCTTTCGGAAATACGCTGAAAGTGTCAGCCGGAAGTCAGTGGCCGGAAGACCGTCCCCGGACGCGGCATTGGGCGTGTCGCGTCGAACGGCGAACCCGCGATGGGACCACGAGGCCCATGCGGATTATTGCGGCCAGGTGCCGTCGATCTGTCGCAGCAGGTGTCCCGCCAGGATGTAGTCGCCCAGACGGCTGGCCTTGGCTTCCAGTTCCTGCAATTCGTGATCGGGCAGGGCGCCCAGATCGAACTGGCAATACAGGTTGCGCTGCCGGAACGTGGTCTTGGGTTTGGCGAGCCCGTCGATCAGGGCTTCGCGCGAGCGAACCGCGATACTTTCCTGACCGCGGTATTGCACCTTGATGCCGCGCTTCTCGCCGAGGCGGCCAAGTTCGACGGCGTCCTGCCATCCAGTCTCATAGTCCAGCTCAAGGGCCAGCACATCCTTCGACGCAAGGAGCCTGAGCGCCTCGGTCTTGCTGCCAGCTCGCACGATTGCCATCCATACCTCTTTGTGACAAAACACTGTACGAATATACAGTTAGAAACCCAGCCCCGGCAAGCATTAATGGCGGTGCCAAGGGGAGGGCGGCCAGGACAGCGCGGAGCGGGCGCCGCTCGCGTGTCCGATTCCAGCTAGTCTTGAGTCTCCGTCAAGGTACGATGGACGCATGAACCTCGACCCCGACACATGTTACAAGGCAGTCGTCTCGCACGATCGCCGGTTCGACGGACGCTTCTTCGTGGGTGTGTCCTCGACCGGCATCTATTGTCGGCCAGTTTGCACCGTGCGCACGCCCAAGCCGGAAAATTGCACGTTTTTTGGCACCGCGGCCGCCGCGGAGAAACACGGTTACCGGCCCTGCCTGCGCTGCCGCCCCGAACTGGCCCCCGGGCAGGGTGCCGCCGAACTGTCCGGCAGGCTCGCGCAGGCGGCGGCCATGCTGATCGACGAGGGTTTCATGGCCGAGGCGGGCGTCGCGGCGCTGGCCGCGCGAATCGGCGTGACGGAGCGCCATCTGCGCCGGCTGTTCCTCGCCCAGTTCGGCGTAACTGTACTGGAATATGCCCAGACCCAACGGCTGCTGCTGGCAAAACGGCTGCTGACGGATACGGCGCTGCCGGTGACCGAGGTGGCGCTGGCCTCCGGCTTCGGCAGCGTGCGACGTTTCAATGACGTGCTGAAGTCGCGCTACGGTCTGGCGCCCACGGCGATGCGCAAGCGCGCGGACGGCGGGCTGCCGGCCGACGAGCTGGTGTTCGAGCTCGGCTACCGCCCGCCCTTCGCCTGGCAGGCGTGGCTCGACTTTCTCGCCGCGCGTGCGGTGCAGGGCGTCGAACACGTCGCCGATGGCCACTATGCCCGCACGCTGGCTCTGGAAAGCGGCGGCCGCCGCCATGCCGGCTGGGTCCGGATCGCCGATGTGCCCCAGCGCCATGTGCTGCGCGTCACGCTGTCCGGCTCGCTGGCACATGCGATTCCGCAGGCGCTGGGCAGGGTGCGCCGGCTGTGCGACCTGGGCTGCCGGCCCGATATCGTCGACCGCCACCTGGGTGCCCTGGCCGATGCCACGCCCGGCATGCGGCTGCCCGGGGCGGTCGACGGCTTCGAGATCGCGGTGCGCGCCGTGGTGGGCCAGGTGATCTCGGTCCGGCAGGCCCGGGCGATTCTCGCCGAACTGGCGCGGTGCCACGGCGCGCCGCTGCCCACGCCGGCGGGTTCGCTGCTGCGGTGCTTTCCCACGGCGGGCAGCCTCGCGTCGCTGGCCGGCGGTCAGTGGGCCGCCGCCGGCGTATCGGCGCCCAAGGGGCGGGCCATCGCCGCCATCGCCCGCGAGGTCGAGGCGGGGCGTCTGCCACTGGATCCCAGCGCGCCGCCGGAGGAGACCGTGGCGCGGCTGCGCGCGATCGAAGGCGTGGGCGACTGGACCGCCCAGTACATCGCGATGCGCGCGCTGGGCTGGCCCGACGCCTTTCCTACCACCGACTATGCGCTGCGCAAGACGCTGGGCATCCACACCATCGGCGCGATGAAGCAGCACGCGGCGCGCTGGGCGCCGTGGCGCGCCTACGCCGCCATGCACGTGTGGCAGCGCTACCAGGACATTCAGACAGGAGAGCCGACATGAATAGCTATCGCATCGTTGCCAGCCCGCTTGGCGAGGTATTGCTGCGGGCAAGGCAGGAGCGGCTGACCGGCGTGTTTTTCACCGGCCAGAAATACTATCCGCCCGACGTGGTCCAGCCCGATGCGCACGCGCCTGGCAACCGGGCATTGCTTGACCGCGCCGCGGACGAACTGACCGAATACTTCGCCGGCGTGCGGCAGCGGTTCTCCGTACCGATGCATCCGTCCGGCACCGCCTTCCAGCAGGCGGTATGGCAGGCGCTGGCTGGCATTCCGTTCGGTGCGACGGTCTCGTACCGCGCCCTCGCCGCGGAGCTGGGCCTGCCCCCCACGCACGCGCGCGCCGTCGGCGGCGCGGTGGGGCGCAACCCCTTGTCCGTGATGGTGCCTTGTCACCGGGTAGTCGGCGCCGCCGGCGACCTGACCGGCTATGCCGGGGGCACGGATCGCAAGCGCGCGCTGCTGCGGCTCGAGGGCGTCGCCACGGCGCCGGAGCTGCCGCTGCTGCGCCGGCACACCGGTGCCGATGGCGCACCGGCCATGGCGATATTGCGGCCCTGACAGCCGCCCGCGCGGTGATGCCGCGCGCCGCGGGCCGCCGCGGCATGGCAACCCCCCGCAAGTCTGGCTAAAGTTTCACCGCACGACGCCGTTTCTGCCATAGAGTCTGCGCTTCGTGCGACGATGCGCGATTCCCCGGGGCGGCCCCTTGCGCCGTCCCGGGCGGCGCGCTTACCATGCGGCGCTGCTTGCCGGTGGTCGCACTGGCCCGCCGATCCCACCCCGTTGCCGCGTATTCGCGATCTGCCGGCAACCTTTCAGGCATTGCGTGATTTCATGAGTCTCACACCGTCCACCGATTCGTCCCCGGCCGAGAGCGCGGCGTCCTCGTCAGACGACGACCGCTACCGGCTGACCCACAGCTCGCAGATCGGCACGGTGCTGCGGGACCTGTCGTGGCAGAAGTGCATCATCAACGTGCGGGCCGCGCGCGGCGTGGAAACGGTTACCACGGTGCTGAAGGTCGATCCAGCCAGCCGCTCGTTCATCTTCGACTGGTGCCGCACCGATAGCGAGTCGGAGGCCGTGCAGGGCTCGTCCGAGAACGCCTTCTCCGCCTCGCTGCGCGGCGTGCCCGTCAACTTCGTGGTCGGCAATCCCACGCCGGTCCAGTACGAAGGCGGCCCGGCGTTCAGCGCGCCATTCCCCGACAAGGTCTACCACTTCCAGCGCCGCCGCCATTTCCGCGCGCGCACGCTGGTCACGCGCGGCTACAGCTGCGAGGTGCGCCTCGATGGGGGCAAGTCGGTGCAGCTCGATATCTCGGACCTGTCGTTGTCCGGCGCCGGCCTGCGCAGCAAGACCGTCAGCGACGAGGTACTGCCGTTGGGCACGAAGATGGCCCGCGCCAAGCTCGATTTCCGCGAGCTGGGCAAGCTCGAGTTGGATCTGGTGGTGGTAGGGCACTGGCTGGTGGGACGCGACGAAAGCGCGATCCACCATTTCGGCTGCTCGTTCGCCAATGTGGACGGACGGGTCGAGAACACGCTGCAACGCCTGGTGTTCGCACTGGAACTGGCCCACCGCGGCTGAAGAGAGACGGTCCGCTGCGTGCGGACCCGACCAGCGATGCGACGAAGCGCCCCTGAGCGGGCGCTGGCTTGCGGTCTTACTGGGGCTTGGTCTGCGCGACCATCGTGAGCGCCATGGCGACGTCGGTCGAGAAGCGGCCATTCGACGGCATGCCGGCGTCTTCCAGGATCGTCCAGAGGTTTTCGGAGCCGGCAGCGATACGCTGTCGCAACTCCGCCAGATAGGCCTGCTCCGCCGGCATCAACGGCCGTTCCCCGGTACGCAGGTCTGCGACGATAGCGCCAAGCGAGATGTCGTCGAAAGTCATATCGATGTTGCGTGGAAGTCATTAACTCGGCGCAATCTGTCGATTTTCGCCAATGATCGTGGATTCTATCCAAACTCCACGCGTTCCGATTGACAAAGCATCGAGGGTTTCTTCGGCCAATTCCCGCGCCGACCCCCCGTCTGTGGCGGCTAAAGCGCGCCTGTTCGCCGAAGAAGCGCCCGGAGTGCGGGACGCGGCGCGGGGGAAACGCCCCGTATGACGCCCGCGACGCCACCGTGCCAATATCGCCAACCGTGTCGTAAGGATGCGACAAGCGCCTCCGGCGCAATCTGTCACGTTGCGATCATTTGCCCGATATCGGCCGCCGCATCCCGCATGGCCGGCAGCAGGCGCAGCACCATCTCCTGCTCGCTCGCATCGGCGGACCGCACGCTCACGCTGATGCCGGCCACCACCTGGCCTTCGAGCGAGCGCACCGGCACGGCGATCGCCCGCAGGCCCGGCTCCAGTTCCTCGTCGACCAGCACATAGTCCAGCTCGCGCGCGCTGGCGAAGGCGAGCTCCAGTTGGGCCCGCGAAATCTTGGTCTGCGTCGTGCGCGGCCGCAGTTCGGCCCGCGCGAAGAACTGCTCCAGCGCGGCGGGCGGCAGATGCGCGAGCAGCAGGCGCCCGCTGGAGGTGCAGTACGCCGGCAGGCGGCTGCCCATGCCGAGCGCGTGGGTGAGTACCCGCTGCACTTCCGAGCGCACCAGGTACAGGATGTCGGTGTCGTCGAGGATGGCCAGCGCGCAGGTGGCGTCGATGGTCGCGCTGAGCGCGTCGAGCACCGGTTGCGCCAGCGAGACCAGCGAGGTCGACGAGAAGTAGGCATGGCCCAGGTGCAGCACGCGCGGGCGCAGCGCGAACTGGCCGCCCTCCTGGCTGACGTAGCCCAGCTGCTCCAGCGTGTAGAGACACCGCCTGACCGAGGCGCGGGACAGGCGCGTGCGCTGGGCGACCTGCGAGATCGTCAGCGGGCGCTTGCGCTCGGAAAATGCCTCGAGCACCGTCAGGCCGCGCGCGAGGGAGAGCATGAAGTTGGGATCGCCGGAAAAGCCGTCGAGTTGATCGAGCTTGGGGTTGGCCGTGCGCAAGGTATCGACGCGGGCCAGCGCCGCGCCGAGGGGGAGAGAGGCGGCCATGGACGGGACGTTGCCGGGTGGGCGATTGTTCGATAATCGCGCATCTTAAACCGCAACGCGTCGTACGGACAAATGGCCCGCGGCCCCGGCCAGGGGCGAGGGACGGTGGGCCGGCGGATCGCATGCCGCCGGCCCCGTCCTCTTGTTGCCCTCCTCCTGCTGTGCGTTTCCCGGCGGCCTGCCGTGACTGGCCGGCGTACGCCCGCCGCCGCCCGCCGCCGCGGGTTATGCCGCCTTTGCCTGGGGCATCTCGCTGGCGTCCGCCGCCTCCCGATACAGCGCCGAGGCGCGCTGGGCGAGCTTGCTCAGGCTCGGATTCATCGGCCGCAGCTCCATGCGCTCGGCGGCCAGGGCGCAGGCGAGGTTGGCGCGGCCGCCACGCAGCGCCGCCTCGATCAGCGTCAGGTTGATGAGGTCGCGCTGCGCGTGGCTGCCTCCGAAACGGTGCGCGATCACGCGGATCTGCATCAGCAGTTCCACCGCATGATCGTAGTCGCACGCCTCGAAGGCGATCAGCGCCTCGGCCAGCGGCAGCCCCACCTCGCGCGTCATCATGGCGTTGGTGCCATGGCCCGCCGCCGCGCGGCGCATGCTCGCCATCAGAGCCTGGAAGGCGTCGGCGCGGTCGTCGCCCAGGTAGGCCATGGCCGCATGCGCGTCGTTGAATGCCGACAGCCCCTCCGCGCCACGCGCCTGCCAGGCGTCGGCCACCTCGTGCCAGCGGTTGCCCACGTCGACGCCGCGCAGATGCAGGCGCCACAGCATGGCCGAGGCGTCGATCAGATCCAGCGCGACCGACGAGCGGCTGTCGCGGATGCGCTTGTCATACAGCGCCAGCACGCAGTCGGTCTGCCCCAGTTCCAGATAGAACAGCGCCAGGTGCCACCAGTTGTGCACGGCCATCATGTTGTCCTGCGACCAGTCGGCCTCGCGCGCGCTGAGCCATTCGATGCCGGCTTCCTGGCGGCCTTGCATCTCCATCACGTGCGCCACGGCATGGATGGCCCACGGATCGCGATGGTTCAGCTCCAGCGCGAAGCGGCCGCGCTCCTCGGCCTGGCCGTACAGGTGCGTTTCCTCCAGGCCGAAGGCATGCATGCCGAGCACGTAGCCGAAGCCGGGTACGCCCGCGTTCCAGTGCGGCAGCACCTGAGCGATGCGATCGCGCAGCATGGTCGATTGGCCCAGCAGGAAATCGCCGATATGCGCGATCTGCAGCGCCAGGCTGTCGCGTGGGTAGTCGATCACGATGTCGCCGTACAGGCGCACCGAACGGGAGAAGTCGCCATCGAGCCAGGCGCGCGCCGCGGCGATATGGCGGCGCTCGCGCTCGTTGGCCAGGCTGTGCAGTGCCTCGCCGGCCTCGACGCTTTGCCGCAGGAACGGCAGCACCGCGCCGTCGCCGGCGGTGATCATCAGTCCCGCGCGCAGCGCGTGACCCATGACGAAGTCCGGGTCTTCCGCGATGGCGTGGTCGACCAGGGTCAGCGGGTCCCCGTAATAACCGTGAAGCAGTTCCAGTGCGGCCTCGAAACGTTCCAGCGAGCTGGCGTTCCGGGAAGAGACGGAAAGATGCCGCAAATCAGTGTGTACCATGACGCAATCCTTGCTGGTTCGACAGAGTTTCAGTGGGCCAGACCTGCGCCATCGGGGGCGCCGCCGGGAGCGGAGACGCATGCGATGGCCGATGCCCAAACACCGAAGTCGTCGCTGGAACGCCGTGGCACCGGGGAGGTGCGGGGGTGCTTGCCAAGCAAGAGGAGCGGGACCCGGTATCAGGCAGGGTAGGCGCGGGCCGTGAGCGTGCCGTAGGCGCCAGCGTCAAAGAAGCGTGAAAGTTCGAATCTGGCGCAAGAACGCGCAGTCTCGCAAACGGCATTCACCGTAAACGCGCCGCGCGCACGCCGTGAAAAGCGTGAAAGCGCGCCGATTCGAACTTTTCACGTTTCGGGTGCGCTATGGGCGATTTTCCGCGTCGCAGGGGGCGCCGCAGTGGCCTATAACGGAACTTTCCAGCCCCCAACGCCATGGCCGACCTTCGTCTCGATCTGCTCGGCGGCCTGTATATCGGTTCGCCCGACGGTACTCCCCTCCCGCTGAGCGCGCGCAAGGCGCGCGCGCTGCTCGCCTACCTCGCGTTGTCCCAAGGCCGGGCCCAGCCGCGCGACAAGCTTGCCGCGCTGTTCTGGGCCGACAGCAATGCCGAGCAGGCCCGCACCAGCCTGCGCCAGGCGCTGTCGGCGGTGCGCAAGGCGCTGGAGGACGCCGGGCTGCAGGCGCAGCAGGCCCTGGTCGCCGACGCGGATCGCGTGGGGCTGTGCCGCGCCCAGGTCGATGTGGTCGAGTTCGAACGCTGCCTGCGGGACGGCACGCCTGCCGCGCTGGAGCAGGCGATCGCGCTGTACCGTGGCGATCTGCTCGAAGGCGTGCATGCCGCCGCGCCGGCATTCGACCACTGGCTGGCCATCGAACGCGAGCGGCTGCGCGGCGTGGCGCTCGACGCGCTGGGCCGCCTGCTTGCCCATTACGAACAGTCGGGCGAGGCGGACCGCGCCATCGCCACCGCCGTGCGCCTGTTGTCCTTCGATACGCTGAACGAGGGCGCGCACCGGTCCTTGATGCGGCTGTACGACAAGCAGGGCCGGCAGGCTCTCGCGCTGAAGCAGTACCGGCTTTGCCACGGCGCCTTGCAACGGGAGCTGGGCGTATCGCCCGAGCCGGAGACAGAGGCGCTGCATCGCGCCATCCTGCGCGCGCGGCGCGGCGCGCCGGCACCGCCGCGCGGGGAAGCCCCGCCGCGGGACACGGCGCTCGCGGCGCCGGGCGACATGGCGGACGGGCCCGCCACGACTCCCACGACCGCCGGGCCCACGCCATCGGAGGCCGGACCCGCCATCGCTCCGGCGCGCCCCGCGCCGTCGCCGCCCGCAGCGGCAGCGCAGCAGCTGCCGATCGCACCATCCGGTCCCGAACTGCGCCACGCCGTGGTGGTGGTGGCCAGCATCGATGACGCCGCCGCCGAGGCCGCCGGCATCGACCCCGAGCAGTTGCACGACGTGCTCTCGCGCTGGCGCGAACGGGCCAGGTCGCTGGCGGCCGCGTGCGGCGGCCGGCTGACCGCGGATATCGGGCCGCGGATGACCGTGGTGTTCGGGGTGCCGGTCGCCCACGGCAACGACGCGGAGCGCGCGCTGCACATGGCGGTGGCCCTGCACGGCGCGCTGCGCGATCTGCCGGCCGGTGGCGGCCTGCTGGCGCGCGTCGGCGCCGCGAGCGGACAGGTGCTGGCGGCGTTCGGCGAGGCCGGCATGACGCTGACCGGCGCGCCGGTCAGCGTGGCGGTGCAGGTCATGGAACACGCGCAGCCCGGACAGACGCTGGTGTCCAACCGGGTTTGCCTCGCGCTGCCCGGCCGGCTGGAAACCGACTTCGTCGCGGACATGACCATGCCGGGCGTTCCGGAGCCAATCAAGCTCTGGCGGGTGCGGCGCCTGCTCAGCGCGGACGAGATGCCGCCGCAGCACGCCTTCGTCGGCCGCCAGGGCGAGCTGCTGCAACTGGCCGGCGTCGCCGACGACTGCCTGCGCTCGGGCCGCGGCCGCGTGGTGGTGATTCGCGGCGAGGCCGGCATCGGCAAGAGCCGGTTGGCCGAGCGCTTCGTCGCGCTGGCGCGCGAGCACGGGCTGGAGGCGCATCGCGCGCTGGTGCTGGACTTCGGCGCGGGCAGCAGCGGCGATCCGCTGCGTGTGCTGGTGCGCAGCCTGCTCGGCGTCGCGCCCGGCACGGACGCCCAGGCACGGGCCACGCTGGTGGCGCGCGCGGTGAGCCAGGGGCAGGTCGAAGAGGACGATATTCCGTTCGCGTACGACCTGCTCGAGCTGGCGCAGCCGCCGTCGCAGGCCGCCGCATTGGCGGCGATGGATGCGGCCTCGCGCCAGCGCGGCGTGCATCGCTTCGTCACCACGCTGGCCACGCGCCGGAGCGCCGGCAAGGCGCTGCTCGTGGTGTTCGAGGACGTGCATTGGGCAGAGCCCGCGCTCCTGGAATGCCTGGCGCAGCTCGCTTGCGCCACGCGCGTCAACCGCTTCACTCTCGCGCTGACCGTGCGCGCCGAACAGGACCCGCTCGACAACGCGTGGCGCGCGGCGGCGTCGGGCGCGGCCTTTACCACCATCGACCTCGGCCCCCTCAACGACGCGGAGGCGCGCCAGCTGGCGGCGCGCTATCGCAGCCTGGACCCGGCGCTCGCCGACTCGTGCATCCGCCGGGCGGAGGGCAACCCGCTTTTCCTCGATCAGCTGCTGCGCAATGTCGCGGCGCCGGGGAACGGCCATGCCGAGGACGAGGCGCTGCCCGGCACGCTGCAAAGCATCGTGCTGGCACGGCTGGATCGCCTGCCGCATGCCGAGCGGCAGGCGCTGCAGGCGGCGGCCGTACTGGGACAGCGCTTTGCGCCGGCGGCGCTGCGGCATGTGCTCGACGACGCCGGCTATTCGTGCGAACGGCTGGTCCAGCACGCCATGGCGAGGCCGGAGGGGGAGGACTACCTGTTCATGCACGCATTGATCCACGAGGCGGTCTACGCGTCGCTGCTGAAGTCGCGCCGCCTGGACCTGCACCGGCGCGCGGCCGGCTGGTACGAAGGACGCGATCCGGCGCTGTACGCCGAGCATCTGGACGCCGCCAACGATCCCGGCGCGGCGCGTGCCTATGAACTCGCGGCGCGCCACGAGGCGGCGCATTTCCGCAACGAGCGCGCGCTGCGGCTGACCAACCGCGCGCTGCGCATCGCGGGCGACGGCGCGGCACGCCAGTCGCTGGCGTGCCTGCGCGGGGAACTGACGCTCGATCTGGGCCAGCCCGCCGAGTCGCTGGCGGCGTTCCGGCAGGCCGTGGAGTCCGCCGCGGACGATGCCCAGCGGGCGCGCGCGTGGATCGGCGTGGCGTCCGCGCAGCGGCTGCTGGATCGCTACGAGGAGGCGCTGCACGCGCTGGACGAGGCCCAGCGCGCGGCGGCGGCGCGTGGCGGGCCCGATGTGCTCGCGCAGATCGAGTCGCTGCGCGGCAATGTCCATTTCCCGGTGGGCAATCTGGAGGCCTGCCTGGCCGCGCACCAGCGTGCGCTGCATCATGCCGACGCCGCCGGCTCGCCGCTGGCGGCCGCGCGCGCGCTCGGCGGACTGGGCGATGCGTATTACCAGCAGGGCCGCATGTTGACCGCCCGCACGCATTTCGAGCGCTGCGTGGAGCTGGCCCGGGCACGCGGCTTTATCCGCATCGAGGGCGCCAACCTGCCGATGATCGGCGCGCTGTGCCTGTACTGCAACGATGTGCGCGGCGCGTTGACCGCGTGCGAGGAGGCCTTGCGCATCGCCCGGCGCATCGGTGACGCGCGCATCGAAATCCTTGGCTGCGACGTGATGGTATCGGTCGAGCAGTGGATCGGCGACTGGGTCAAGGCAGAGGCGATGGGACGGCGGGCGCTGGCCGTCGCCCACCGGCTGGGCGCACGCCGCTTCGAGGCCGAACTGATGGCCCGGGTCGGCCTCGCCGTGGGCAAGCAGGAGCGTGTCGATGAGGCCGAGCCCATGCTCGACGAGGCGCTCGCGCTCGGGCACGCTTCCGGGGTGCGTTATTCGGGCCCCACCATCCTTGGCTTTATCGCCCGCACGACGCGCGACCCGGACAAGCAGCGGCGCGCGCTGGAGCAGGGCGTCGCCATCCTGGCGCAGGGCTGTGTCAGCCATTGCTATCTCGATCTGCACGAGGCAGCGATCGAGGTCTCGCTGGACGCGGGAAGGTGGGACGACGCGGAGCGCTACGCGTCGGAACTCGAAGCCTATATCAGCCGGGAGCCCTTTCCGTGGGCGACCTTCCTGGTGGAGCGCACGCGCGCGCTGGCCGCGGCTGGGCGCGGCGGCGCCGACGAGGCGGTGATGGCGCGCTTGCGCGCATTGCGGCAGCAGGCGCTCGACGTGGGCCTGATCGAGCCGCTGTACCGCATCGACGCGGCACTGGCCGCGATAGGACGGCCGCAGGGATAGTGCCCGCGAGACGGAACGCTCGGGGCGTGAGGATAGCGGGAGGCGGGAATGCGGGGAGCGGGGCGTGTCGCCCGTCCCCGCGTGGAGTGCGTCAGGCCTTGCGTCGCACCATGCCGTAGATCAGCAGCAGCACGATGGCGCCGATCACCGAGGCGATCCAGCCTGCCGGCTCGCCCGGCTGATACCAGCCCGCCGCGCGTCCGACGTAGCCCGCGACCAGCGAGCCCGCGATGCCGAGCAGGATCGTCAGGATCCAGCCCATCTTGTCATCGCCGGGCTTGATCGCCCGAGCGATCAGGCCGACCACCACACCGACCAGCACCGTACCGAGGAATGACATCATATGCATCTCCCAGTTGTGGGCGGCAAGGGGAGTCCGCGCCGCCTTGCCGCCATCATGCCATGGGCGCCCGACATTAAGAAGCGTACCGCGCGCCGCCTTGCTCCTCTGCCGGGGGCGCGGCGCATTGTTCCCGCGGCCGCACCAGTGATGTTCAATGGATTTGACGCCGCCATGCAAGCGCGCGCTGGCTACAGTGCCGCCCGGGCTGGCACACTACTGCCTTGCCGCGGCGCGCCTGCGCCGCGCGCGGGCCAAATACGGAGGTCGTGGTGGGTGAATTGCAAGTCCTGCTGGAAACCCATGGGTTGATGCTGGTGTTCCTGAATGTACTGATCGAGCAGGCCGGGGCGCCGATCCCGGCCTACCCGATGCTGTTCGTCTCCGGCGCCCTGAGCATGCGCGAGGGCGGCCCCTCGCTGGCGGCGGTGCTGGGCGCCGTCGTCGCGGCCTGCCTGATCGCCGATACGCTGTGGTACTTCGCCGGCAAGCGGCTCGGGCAGCCGATGCTGCGTACGATCTGCAAAGTGTCGCTGTCGCCCGATGCCTGCATCCGCCAGACCCAGTCGCTGTATATCCGGCTGGGACCGCGCTCGCTGGTGTTCGCCAAGCTGCTGCCCGGCGCGGGCGCGCTGTCCACCGCCATGGCGGGCATGACCGCCACGCCGTTCGCGGTCTTCCTGTTCTACGACGCCATCGGCGCGGTGGTATGGGCCGGCGCCGCGCTGATGGTGGGCGTGGCTTTCAGCGACTTCATCGACGCCATCCTCGCCGCCTTCAGCCACTATGGCCATCTGGCGCTGCTCGCCGTGCTGGCCGCGCTGGTCGCCTTCGTGGGCTGGCGCGCCTGGCTGCGCATCCGGCTGTTGCGCCGGACGCGGCGGATTCCGCGCATGACGGTGACCGAACTGGAGGCGCGCCGCATGGCGGACCGCCTGCCGGTGGTGCTCGATGTCCGCTCGCACGGCGACGACGCGCTGGACCGCATTCCAGGCGCATTGGTGGTCGATCCGGACTCGCCGCTGGAGGTTCTCGCCGGGCACCCGGAGACGGCCGATATCGTGATCTACTGCTCGTGTCCCAACGAGGTCTCGGCGGCCATCCTCGCCGAGCGGCTCAAGCGCGCCGGCTACGGCAACACGTGGGCACTGGCCGGCGGCTTCGAGGAGTGGTGGCGCCTGCATGGCCAGGCCGGCCAGGAGGACGATGGCGCCCAGAGCGAGGCGGACCTGGCCCGCGACGCAAAGCCGGTACGCTGAGCTAGCGTCCGGGCCAGGCCAGCATCGCGGTATCGGCGATGGCCACGAGAGCCGCCCGCGACGCCCCGTCGCGCGCCTGCATCGACATGCCCTGCATCACGGTATGGAAGTACTTCGCGAGCTGCGCCGCGCTGGTATCGGCGGGCAGTTCGCCGGCGTCGATGCCGCGCTGGATGCGCGCCTGCATCGCCCGCTCCTTTTCCCGGCGCCGCTTCGTCAGCGTCTGCTCGATATATGCGCAGTCGGCGGCGTGGCTGGTCCCCGCCATCAAGAAGCATCCCGCGGGATTTCCCTTGGCCGAGAACGATGTCGCGGCCGCGTGCAGCAGCGCGCGGATCGCGTCGCGCGCCGGGCCCTCGGCCGCGAGCGGCGCGTACAGCTGCGCGCCATGCGTGTCCGCGTAGCGGTCCACGGCCTCGTAGAACAACTGCTCCTTGCTGCCGAAGGCCGCATACAGGCTGGGCGCCGTGATCGCCATCGCATCGGTCAGCGCGGCGATCGACGTCGAGGCATAGCCGTGGCGCCAGAACAGCGATACGGCCTTGGCCAGCGCTTCGTCGCGATCGAACTGGCGGGGCCTGCCCCGCGCGGGGGCCGATAGACTCTTTTCCATAGTGGTCATTATATTTTTGCGTTGCCACCGGCGCCAGCCCTGATTAATATAGTGATCGTTCTGAAATAGTTGCGGTCCGCGATGTTCCTGCGTGCCGCCAAGGAAAGCCGCATGCAAGCCAGCTCCGTACCTTATTCCCTGCTCGACCTGTCGCCCATTCCCGAAGGCGGCGACGCGGGCGAGTCGATGCGCCATTCGCTGGACCTGGCCCAGCACGCGGAACGCTGGGGCTACCGGCGCTACTGGCTCGCCGAGCATCACAACATGCCCGGCATCGCCAGCGCCGCCACCTCCGTGCTGATCGGCTTCGTGGCCAACGGTACGTCCACCATCCGCGTCGGCTCCGGCGGCATCATGCTGCCGAACCACTCACCGCTGGTGATCGCCGAGCAGTTCGGCACGCTGGAGGCGCTGTTCCCCGGCCGGATCGACCTGGGCCTGGGCCGCGCGCCGGGCAGCGACCAGATGACCGCGCGTGCGTTGCGCCGCAGCGCCACGCACGATACCGCTGATACGTTCCCGCAGGACGTGGAGGAGCTGCAGGCGTACTTCGACGACCCGCGCCCGGGTCAGCGCCTGCGCGCCGTGCCCGGCGCGGGACTGAAGGTGCCGCTGTGGCTGCTCGGGTCGAGCCTGTTCAGCGCCCAGCTCTCGGCCTCGATGGGGCTGCCGTTCGCCTTTGCCTCCCACTTCGCTCCGGGCTTCATGCGCCAGGCGGTGGACCTGTATCGCCGCACCTTCCGGCCGTCCGCCACGCTGGACAAGCCCTACGTGATGCTGGGCCTGAATGTGTTCGGCGCCGATACCGACGACGAGGCGCGGCGGCTGTTCTCTTCGCTGCAGCAGCAGTTCCTCGCGCTGGTGCGCGGCACGCCCGGCCGCATCCGGCCGCCGGTCGACGATATCGAGTCGATGTGGAACGAGACCGAGGCCGCGCATATCCGCCGCTCGCTGGCCTGTTCGGTGGTGGGTAGCCCCGAGACGGTCAGGGCCGGCATGCAGCAGTTCGTGGACGACCTGCGCCCCGACGAGCTGATGCTGACCGCGCAGATCTACGACCACCGGGCGCGGTTGCGCTCGTTCGAGATCGCCGCCGAAGCCGGGCGCCAGCTGGTGGCCGCCACCGCGCCGGCGCTATAGGCCCCTGCGGCTCGCTGCCGCTCAGGCCACCACGCTGGCCATGGCAGGTCCGGGCGCGTCCGGACGCGCGGCCTGTGCGAGCGCGCGCACCCGCGCCGTCAGCGCGTCGCGCGCCTCGTCCAGCCACGCGGTGCGGTGACGAACCGGATCGTTCTTCGACAGGTCGCGCGCCGCCACCTCGCCCAGAAAGTACCTGACCATGCTGCCGGCGCGTGCCGGCACCGGCATCATGCCCAGCAACTGCTTACGGGAGATCGCGCCGCGTTCGGCGGCATGGCACAGCCCCGCCCATGCCGTACGTCCGAGTCCGATGCAAAGCGCGTCCTGCGGCAGGCGGGCAAGCTGGGGCAGGAAGAGGGTATCGAATGCGTGCCGCAGCATCGGCTCGCGCAGCAGTTCCTCCAGCGTGCCATCGAAGGCCAGCCCGCGGCGCGTGGTGGCATGGGGCAGCAGCGCCATCGGCTGCAGCAGCGCGAAGTCCTCGTCCCACAGCGACCTGGCCGATTCCACGCCAACCAGCGGCGGGATGCCGAAATGGTCCAGCATCCGGATCAGGTTTGGACGCACCAGCGGCCCGCCCAGCTCGACCTGACGCTTGTTTTCGCGCTGGATGGTGCGTCCCGGCGAGTGCGCGCGCAACAGCGACTCCGTCAGCCTGGCGGCGAGCTTCACATGCGTATGGCCCGGGGTCGTGCTGACCACTGCCAGCCGCGCTTCGGGGTTGGTGTGTTCGAATGGCACGTAGCTCATGATGTAGGACGCATTGCGTTCCACCACCACGGGCTTGCCGATCACGGAACCCGCGCCCGCCCGCCGGATGCGCGCACAATATTCTTCGATGTAGTTGTCCAACGACCCGCTCCCCCTGCCATTGCCTGGCATGTATCGTGGTGCTTCTTGTTGTCAGGCAATGGTAGGCACGTGCGAAGCGTGCGGTAAAGCCGGCGGACCGCGTTGGGGGCGCCCCGGAGCGCCGGCTTGGTGGGACACCGAACACAAGGGCCGCGTGCGGGGCCCGCGGGTGTACGTCAGTGCTTGCAGCGCAGGGAGGCCGACGCGTCGGCGGGCGTGTTCATCGCGACGATGCTGGGGGCCAGGCCGCGCAGCAGGCGCAACGACAGGGCGCTGGTGAACGCGTAGCGCGCCGCCTCGGGCCCGCGCACATGCAGCGTGACGGTGCCGAAGTAGCGGTCGCCCAGTGCGAACACGAAGGTGGCCGAGCGGCTGACGGTCTTGACCGCGATCACGCGCCCGCCGCGTCCATAGACCATATGGCGATGGTCGCCGGTGCCGGTCTTGCCGCCGAGCGCGAGCCGCGGGTCGGGCGGGAACGCGCCGAGCATCGACCGCGCGGTGCCGCTCTCGACCACATCGGTGAGCGAGCGCCGTACCACCGTGGCCACGTCCTGCGGCAGCAGCCGCTGGCGCGCCAGCGGGCGCAGTGCGAAGCGCGTCTCGTAGGGCGTTCCCACCGCGAAGTCCAGCCGCCGAAGCGTTTCGGTATAGGGCTGCACGCCGCCGCTCAGCACGATGCCGATCAGCTCGGACAGCGCGGCGGGACGATCGCCGGAGGCGCCGATCGCAGTGCCGTAGGAAGGCGTCAGCGTCTCGAACGGGTAGCCCAGGCGGCGCCACCGCTCGCCGATCTTGACGAAGGCGTCCTGCTCCAGCAGCGTGCGGATGCGGTTGTCCTGTCCGTACTTGCTGCGCGTCTTGAACAGCCAGCTATAGGTTTCCTGGCGGACCTCGGCGCTGTCGCGCAGCACCTGTTCGAGCGTCGCATCCGGCCGCTCGCGCAGATAGTCGACCAGCCACAGCTCCAGCGGATGCACCTTGGACAGGTAGCCCCGATCGTTGAGCGAGAACTTGTCCTTGGCGTACTTGCGGTACAGCGTGGAGAGGTCTTCGTCATCGAGGCCCGATTGCGGCAGCTTCTCGCGCATCAGTCGGGCGAAGCGCTGCTCGTCGATATCGGGGTCGCCACTGCGCAGCGACACCGCCGTGCGCACCGCGATGGGCTTGGTACGCTGCAGCAGCACCGCCATCCGGCGCTCGTGATCGAGGCCCTGGTAGCGGCGATAGAAGCCCGTCAGGAAGGCGCTGCCTTCCTGATCGGCGAAGCGCTCGAGCCACACGCGCCGCTCGGGTGCGGCGCGATCCGCCAGCATGTCGGCGGCGTCCGGATGGGCGCGATAGATCTCGTAGCGCACGATGTCGCGCATCATGCGGACGAACACCAGGTTGACCGAGTGCTGGAAGGCCCGGCGCACGGTCATGTTAGGCACGGTTTCCGAGCGCTCGAAATTGCTGAACGCCTGCAGGCCGCCGCCGGTGAAGAACGCCTCGCCGGCGCCGCCGGCGTACTTGCGCTCCATCGCCGCTTCGAGCATCGCGGGCCGGTCGCGCTCCGCGTCCTTGGCCTTGGCCAGATAGTCGACGGCCCAGCGGCTCAGGCCATCCTGCGGCGCCACCGGCAGCGCCAGCAGTTCGGCGCGCGTGAGGCCGCCGAAGCGATCGTGCAGTTCGGCCACGATCTCCAGGTAGGTGACCAGCGTGCGCAGCTTCGCGGTCGAGCCCAGATTGAGCCGTGCGCCGCTGTTCAGGTCGAACGGCTGGTCGATATTGTCTGCCTGCACGCGCAGGAAGCTCACGTTGCCTACACGCTCGAACAGCGTGAAGCTCGCGTTCAGGCGCGAGGGGTCGTCGTGGTCGCGCAGCATGTTGTGCCCGTACAGGCCGAGTTCGCGGGCGCCCTGCTTGTCGCGCAGCTTCAGCAGGACGTCCGTCACCACGCGTTGCGCATCCGTATTGATGCTGCTGCCGACGGTCAGGTCCAGCCGGTCCAGATCGTAGCGGCTCTGGATGCCGATCACGCGCGAGAGGTCGGCGCGCACCTGGTTGACGGCCTTGCGTGTGACGAACGGCTCGGTGTCGTCGCGGCCCGGGGGCGGGGTGCGGTGCAGCGAGGCAGCCAGCGCGGCGTCGCGCAGCTCCGGCGAGATCGCGCCCGCGTTGGCGAGCAGGCGGATATAGCTGTCGGTCAGCGGCTCCAGGCCGGTCTCGTAGCCGCGCAGGTGGTAGGACGGCCGGCGCTGCGCGATGATCAGCGACAGCGCCTGCTTGAAGACCTGGGCCTCGCGCTTGCCGGGCGTGCCGCGCGCGGCCGCGCGCAGCAGTTCGTTGTATTCGTCGAAGTCCTCGCCGTACCAGTACCACATGCCGTCGCCGATGCCGTGGACTTCGCCGTAGCCGTTGCGCGCGGCCAATGGCACCGTGTTCAGGTAGTCCACCACGATCCGTTCGCGCGCCCGCACGCTATCGGGCCCGTCCAGATAGGCGCGCACCGAGGCCGAGCCCATCTGCCGGAATTTCTCCGAGACCGACGTGGTGCGGCCCTCGGGGGAATGGCGATACTTTTCTATCTGCGTCGCGAGCGTGCTGCCGCCCGGCGTGTCGCGCGACTTGTCGACGATGCGCAGCATCTGGTCCAGGCTCGCCCGCGAGAGCCGGCGCCAGTCCAGTGCGGGATTGCGGGTCGGGTATTCGGGATTGAGCAGGCCCTGGTTCTCGACGAACAGCAGCGCCTTGCTCAGCAGCACGGGCACGTCGCCGATGCCCGCATACTCGCGCTGCGGGAAGCGCTGCCGCGATACCGCGCGGTCATTGCAGTCGAGCAGTTCGAGGCCCGCCTGCGTCTTCTCGCGATAGGGCGCGAACAAGCCCATGTTCAGGTATTCGAGCAGGTCGGGCGACATGCGGACCTGCGCCTCGCGCACGAAGCCGCGTGCCTCGAGCCGTTCGGTGTAATGCGGAATGCTGGAATAGCCCAGGCGGTGGTCGTAGGGACCGCTTTGCGGAAAGCGGATGCTGTCGCTGGGGCCGGGCTGCGCGGCATAGCTCAGTCGCTTGCCGAACTGCGACAGATAGTGTGCCTGCCAGCGCGATGTCCTGACCTCGTCGGCGATCAGGTGAGCGACAACATAGCAGGCGCTGCCCACGATGGCCAGCACTAGAACATAACGCCATGCACGCCGCGACACGGTTCGGATTCGGATGATGCGTGGTGATCGGATCGGGTAGGGCGAGACGCCCCACCTGTCGCCATAGTATCGGGGGAAACCGGGGCGCTTGAGTATGGCTGTTGCGCAAAAACTTCGCCGATTTCGGGAATGTCCCTAGTTTGTGAGGTCTACGGCATCCGACGCGGGCGCTACTGCGCGCCGATCGCGGTCGTATCGATTTCCTGGGCCTTGCCGTCCTGCTTGATCACGGTGCGCAGCACGAACGCCTCCGACGGACAGTACCAGTCGGTTACCTGCATCGTGAACGGCTCCAGTTCCTCGACCTCCTCGCCGATATAGACCAGCCCCAGCGACGTGTGCTTGTCGTACGTTATGGGCAGGCATTCGCGGCGGCCGAGCGCGGTGTCGATGGTCTGCCTGCGGCCCACGTGGCGCTCGCCGATATAGATGGACGCGTGCGGCACGCGGATGGTCGTGACCTGCTCGTCGGTGGCGAGGGTGTGGATCGACAGGTCGGCGCTGGACCTGAGCATCTCGCCGGCCAGCGTGGCGCCCTCGCGGATGTCGTGCCCGGCGTAGGCGAACATGCCGGTGCCCTGGAACGAGGCCTCGCCGAACAGCCGCGTGTAGCGGGCCTGGGCGTTGATGGTGGCACGCTGGCTGCTGATGCGGCCATCGGGCGAGCCGTCGAGCCGGTCGAACGTGATCTTGTGCACCTGGTCCATGATGACCGGCGGACCCATGATCGCGGCCAGCGCGGACTTGGACTGGATATCGATCCAGGCGGAGCAGCCTTCCGGACTCGCGCTGGGATGGCGCACGCGCATGGTGATGGACATGGGCATGTCGCCGTCGGCTTCGAGCTGCGCCCGGGCGCCGCTGCGGAACCAGGGCGCATCGCACACGGGCGGGCGCTCTACCGTGGCCGCCGCACCGGCCGCCAACGATGCGGATGCCGATGGCACGGACGCGAGCGACGGTGCCGGCGCCGTCTGGGCCGATGCCATGGCACAGAGCGCGGTCCCCAGCCAGGCCGGGGCTGCGAGGGCGGCCCGTGCCCAGCTGCGGCGGTGTGCAACGTTCATGTCCCCTCCCGCTTGCCGGATGGCGGCATTATGCAGAGGGCACGCGGCGTTGGCTATGCGGGATGGCGAGGGGGCCGGAGGCGCGGCGTACGGCAAAACGCCCCGGACGGGGCCGGGGCGTTTTGCTTCGATGCGCACTGCGTGCGCACGGTCGCCTGGCGGCGGTGCCGCGCCGCCTATGCGTGCGCCAGCGCGGCGGCGCGCAGGCGGTCCGCGGTGTCGGGCAGCGGCAGTTCGTGGCCGATCGCCGCGCGGGCCGCGGTCCTGGCCTGCTGGCGCAGCTGCAGCAGCCGAGCCTGCAGGCCGGCGTCCGCCGCCGGCTGCGGATACAGGGTGGACGGGCAGGCCACGCCGAGCACGTCCAGCGCCTGCTTGAAGTTATCCAGCGTCAGCCCCTGGGCCGGATCCACGGCAACGAGGTTTGCGCCCAGGCCGGCCGGCATGGCTTCGGGCCGGCTGGTGAAAATCACGTAGCCCTGCGGAGCCGGCCGGCTCGCCAGATAGGCCGCGATCTCGGCGCCGGGACCGCCCTCGACGGGGGGCATCATGGCTTCGACCTGCAGGTCCAGTTGTCCCAGAATGGCGGCCGGGGTGCCGCGGCGCCAACTGTCGGACAGCACCACGCGTGCGCCGGTCAGGCCGAACAGGCGCCGGATGAAACCCAGGGCAATCGGATCGAACAGCTTGACGTCGCGCAGCGTGCCCGAGTCCGGGATGCCGCCGAGCCGAGCGGCCGAGCGGGTGGAATACAGAACCCCGGGGACGTCGAGCAGGATGATGCGTTCAGACATATTTTCCTCTGCGCTGCTAGAGCAATGTTGCGATGGAATGAGGTTACGCCCCCCGGCCGGGGTTCCGGAGTGCCGAAACGTGCCCGGAGATGAAACAGTTCTGTAACTTGATGCGTGTCGACGTAAAAACCGCACCGTGCGCGGCGGAATTGTTTCGAGTCGACACAAGCGATAACGCCGCATCGGCCGGATCGGATGACAGCTCGCGTGAGCCGAGGAAGAAGAATCGCGCGGCGAGGAGAACGGCCGAAAAGCAAGGAAAGGCTGCCAAAGCAGCCGCAGGGGGCCAAACAGCGGCATTGCGGAAGGGGATGGCGCACTGCAGCATGCGGCGCTACTACCATTTCAGAAGCCGTCCGATATCGAATGCGGACGCCTTTGCGGTATCGTTACGCCCTTTCCGCCATACCGATCTCTCGGAGACACCGCCATGAACGACATTGTGGACGCCGTCAACGCCATCGTCTGGAGCCCTGCGCTGGTCTATCTATGCCTGGGCGTCGGCCTGTATTTTTCGATCCGCACGCGCTTTGCCCAGGTGCGCCACTTCTTCGAAATGATCCGGCTGATGCTGGACGGCAAGTCGTCGGCCCAGGGTGTCAGCCCCTTCCAGGCGCTGGCCATGTCGCTCTCCGGCCGGGTCGGCACCGGCAATATCGCCGGCGTCGCCACCGCCATTACGTTCGGCGGACCGGGCGCGGTGTTCTGGATGTGGGTGATGGCCTTCCTCGGCGCCAGCACCGCCTATATCGAATCGACGCTAGCGCAGATCTACAAGGAAAGCGTCGACGGCCAGTATCGCGGCGGTCCCGCGTACTACATCGAGAAGGGCCTGGGCACGCGCTGGTACGCGTGGATATTCGCCGTGGCGACCATCGTGGCCTGCGGCCTGCTGATGCCCGGGGTGCAGTCGAACAGCATCGCCGCCGGCATGAACAATTCCTTCGGCATCGATCCCGCCGTCACGGGCGCGGTGCTGGTCATCCTGCTGGGGCTGATCATCTTCGGCGGCGTCAAGCGCATCGCCAAGTTTGCCGAAATCGTGGTGCCTTTCATGGCGCTGGGCTACATCCTGGTGGCCTGCGTGATCGTCGCGCTGAATATCGACCAGTTGCCGGGCGTCATCTCGCTGATCTTCCGCAGCGCGTTCGGCTTCGAGCCCGCTTTCGGCGCCGTGATCGGCATGGCGATCCAGTGGGGCGTCAAGCGCGGCGTCTATTCCAACGAGGCGGGACAGGGCACAGGCCCGCATCCGTCGGCCGCCGCCGAAGTGTCGCACCCTGCCAAGCAAGGTCTGGTGCAGGCGTTCTCGGTCTACGTCGACACGCTGTTCGTCTGCTCGGCCACCGCCTTCATGGTGCTGATCACCGGCGCCTATAACGTGGTGGGCACCGCGGGCGAGAAACTGCATACCGGCATCGCCGGCATGGAGGCGGGACCCGGCTATACCCAGCAGGCGGTGGAAAGCGTGCTGCCCGGCTTTGGCGCGGCCTTCGTCGCCATCGCACTGTTTTTCTTCGCCTTTACCACGATCGTGGCGTACTACTACATCGCCGAGACCAACGTGGCCTATATCAACCGCAAGCTGCATCGCCCGTGGGCCGTGTTCCTGCTGAAGATCGCCATTCTGGCCGCGACGCTGTACGGCTGCGTGAAGACCGCCACGGTCGCGTGGGCGCTGGGCGATATCGGCGTCGGCCTGATGGCCTGGCTCAATATCGTGGCGATCCTGATCCTGCAGAAGCCGGCGCTCAAGGCGCTGCGCGACTACGAAGCGCAAAAGCGGGCCGGGCGCGATCCGCAGTTCTCGCCGCTGCCGCTCGACATTCCCAACGCGGTGTTCTGGGAGAAGCGCGCGGCCGAGACCCGGGACAAGCCGCAGTTCATCGAGCCGCAACTGGGCCTGCCCGCCCGCGACCCGCAATAGCGGCGGCTCAGCCGTGGCGGCGGAACAGCGCCGCCACCGCGAGGGGATTGGACGGAAAGTACAGATGGGCGTAGCTGGCCGTCAGCGCTCCGTGGCGGAACACCGCCTCGCCCTGGCCGCCATCGCGCGGCGAACGCGCGTGGCACAGCGGCGTGAGCGGGCTGTCGGCGGTCGAATAGTGGAAGGTATGGCCGCGCAACGCGCCCTCCGGCAGGGCGACCTGCTGGTGGCCCAGCGCAGCCAGACGGCGCTGCATCCGCACCGTGCCGGGTAGCAGCGCGGCCATGGCATGGGCGGCGCCGGCCTTGTCGACCAGCGTGTCGAACAAGGCCATCATGCCGCCGCATTCGGCCAGCATCGGCATGCCGGCGCGGTGCGCATCGCGCAAGGCGGCCAGCATCGGCCCGTTCGCGGCCAGCGCGGCGGCATGCAGTTCGGGGTAGCCACCCGGCAGCCACAGCGCATCGCACGGCGGCAGATGGGTCTGCGCCAGCGGCGAGAATTCCACCACGCGCGCGCCGAGTGCGCGCAGCGTATCCAGATTGGCCGGATAGATAAAGCGAAATGCCGCGTCGCGCGCGACCGCGATGGTCACGCCGCCCAGCAGGTCAGGCAGCGCCGCCGGTGGCGGCACGTCGTCGATGGCGACCGGTTCCGGAAGCCGCGCGATGGGCAGGCCGGCGAGCGCATCGGCGAGGCGGTCCAGGCGCGCGGGCAGGTCGGGCATCTCGTCGGCCGACAGCAGGCCGAGATGCCGTTCCGGCAATGCCGCCTCGGCATCCCGGGCGATGGCGCCAGCCCAGCCGATATGCGCCGGCAGGCTGGCCGCCAGCATGCCGGCATGGCGCTCCGATCCCACCCCGTTGGCAAGCACGTGCATGGCCGCCAGCGGCTCCCCATAGCTGGCAAGCCCCAGCGCGAGCGCGCCGAAGGTCTGCGCCATCGCCCCGGCCTGGATCACGCTCAATACCGGCAGCCCGAAGCGACGGGCCACATCCGCGCTGCTGGGCTCGCCATCGTGCAGTCCCATGACCCCTTCCACGAGGATCAGGTCGGCAGTCCGGGCGGCCTCGGCCAGCCGCGCCTTCGCGTCGTCGATGCCCGTCATCCACAAATCGATGTTGTGGACGGCGGTGCCGCTGGCCGCGGCAAGGATGGTCGGGTCCAGAAAATCGGGGCCGGTCTTGAAGATGCGCACGCGGCGGCCGGCGCGCGCATGCAGACGCGCCAGCGCCGCGGTCACCGTCGTCTTGCCCTGGCCGGACGCGGGGGCGGCGACCAGCAGGGCGGGCACACGCAGTGCGGAGCGTTCGGGCGAAGCGGAATGGGGCATGGCGTTGCGGCAGCGGACCCGGACCGTGGTCCTGGCCGCCAATGAGGTGGAAAAGGGGAAGGAGAGAGGCGCGGCGATTATATCGCCCGCTTGCGCCGTCCCGCCCGCCGCTTCGCCCGTGCGCCGCGCCTCAGCCGGTATTGGCCGGCAATACCAGATCCTGGCGCGCCGCGAAGTCGAACAGTTCGCGGTCGTTGGTGGCGCCCAGCTTCTGCATGGCGCAGTTCTTCTGGCGGCTGATCGTCTTGACGCTGCGGCTGAGCACGCCGGCGATCTGCGTCACCGACTTGCCGGTCAGGTACAGCCGCAGCACCTCGGTCTCGCGCACCGACAGCGGGCGCTTCATGCGCCCATCGTCGCCACAGGGATAGAAGGCGCGGGCCTGTGCCAGCACGGCCGCGGCCGACTTGCCGATATAGCGCAGGCCGCGCTGCACGCGCCGCAGCGCCTTGACCAGTTCGTCCAGCGGCGAGTCCTTGAGCAGCAGGCCCTGCACCGGCAGATCCACCATCGCGCGCAGGATCATCGCGTTCGTCATCATGGTGAAGACGACAATGGCGGGCGTCGGCTCGCAACGGCGCAGGCTGTTGAGCATGCGCAGTCCGTCCTTGGTCGCGCTGCCGGGCATGTGGTAGTCGGTCACCACCACGTTGGGCTGGTGGGTGGCAATGCCGCGGACGAGATCGTCGACGGTGGTCACGTCGTCGCAGACCTCCCAGCCGATTTCGCATTCCAGCACATTGCGGATGGCGAGCGCGATGGCGGGGTGGTCGTCGGCGACCAGTATCTTGAAGGCCATGGTTCGATTCCTGTGCGCGGGGACGATCGCGACGCCGCTCCCCGCCGCGATGGCCGGCGAAGGCGTGCCGCACCCCGAAGAAAAAAACGCCGCACGAGAAGGTCGTGCGGCGCTGAAAAGACGCCGACACTGCGCCACGGTATCTACGGCGCAAGGCCTGCGCACATGTCCTCGGCTTGCGACCAAACGGGAACCAGCCGGAAGCGTTGGAAATGTGGGTGCAGGATAACCACGGCCTCGCCATTGCGCGATGCGAGAAATCCGAAAACCAAATGAGTTCGCAGGAATGCACCGGTTCAGACCACTATCGGTCGCGATGCATGACCCGAAACCGGCGGGCTTGCTACCCTGCAACGGCCGCCGCAAGCCGATGTGCGACAAGCAACCGCCTGCCGGTCCACGCACGCAGGTCTGCCGGCGGCGCAAAAAAAAGCCCGCATTTCATGCGGGCCTGCAGTCCTGTCCATTGGGCAGGGGGAGACGGGGTCAGCCGGGGTCGGTCAGGCTGTACCTGACCACCTGCTCCTCGACGCCGACGAAGCGGACCAGCTGGCGCAGCCCGCTTGCGTACTCCTTGATATGGTGCCCTTCGGGCGTATCGGGCAGCCGGTAGTACACAGCGGCCGGGGCTGGCGTTCCGGGCGGCGGCGACCCGTCGGCTTCCCACGGGACGTCGCGTTCTTCGGCGAATGGTTCGGGTCCGGACATGGTCCGCGCTCCTGTCAGGGGCAAGGCGGGACCGCGGCCGAAAGGCGGCCCGCGCATGCATGGCAACTATGTCTGCAATGTATGGCAGCGCCGTGAAATTTGCCATTTCAGCTTTTTTAATTCTGAGCACGGCGACAGCCGGAATTGTCATGGTTGCCGCAAGAAGTCGCCTTTGCCCCGAGGCCGGCCGGCCCGGGCCGCGCGCATTCCTACTGCGAGCCGCCATCCGCGGCGATGCGCGCGCGCAGCCGCTCCTCCTGCTCGCGCAGTTCCGGCGTGAATTCTGCGCCGAAGTCCTCGGCCTCGAAGATCTGGCGCAGCTCCAGCTCGAACACTTCGCCTTCCGCGTTCGGGCAGCGCTTGGCCCACTCGATCGCCTCCTCGCGCGACTTGACCTTCCAGATCCAGAAACCGGCGATCAGCTCCTTGGTTTCCGCGAACGGGCCGTCGGTGACCATGGCGTCCTTGCCGGTGAGCTTGACGCGCACGCCCTTCGAACTCGGGTGCAGGCCCTCGCCCGCCAGCATGATGCCGGCGTTCACCAGTTCCTCGTTGTACTTGCCCATTGCCGCGAGCACGTGTTCGCTCGGCATGACGCCCGCTTCGCTGTCCTGGTTCGCCTTCACAATGACCATGAATCGCATCGCTATCTCCTTGGGGTTCGGTGGCGACAGCGCCGTGTCATACGGTGGCTGTCTTATTGGCTAGTCGATCCGCGCACGCCGAAATCGACATCCGCGGGCCGAGGGTTTTCCCGAGGGTGACCCGCTCGCGCCCGTGCGCACCATTGCCACGCTAGCCGTCGTCGGCGCTCATGGGTGCCGCCACGTCTTCCAGCGGCTTGCGCTCGGCGTCGACGGCAAAGCGCCAAGCCAGCAGGCCCGCCGCCACCACGAGCGCGGCGCCCAGTGCGTAGCCGGCGGCGACCGCCTCGCGGCTGCCGCTCTCGATCAGAGCGCCGAACAGCGCGGGCGCCGCAAAGCCGCCGGCGCCGGTGCCGATGGCGAAGAAGATCGAGATGGCCAGCGCCCGCATCTGCAGCGGAAAGACCTCGCTGACGGTCAGGTAGGCCGAACTCGCGGCCGCCGAGGCGAGGAAAAACACAGCCGACCAGCACAGCGCCTGGCTGCGCGCATCGAGCCAGCCGTTGACGAAGGCCCATCCGGTCAGCGCCAGGCCGATGCCGGAGAGCACATAGGTCAGCCCGATCATGCTGCGCCGTCCGACCCGGTCGAACAGGGGGCCCAGCAACAGGGGACCCAGCACGTTGCCCAGCGCGAAGGGGAAGATGTAGAGCGCGACGCGGGCTTCGGGCACGGCGTAGAAGCGTGTCAGCACCAGCGCGTAAGTGAAGAAGATCGCGTTGTAGAAGAACGCCTGCGAGATCATCAGCGCCAGCGCCACCACGCTGCGGATGCGGTACTGGTGCAGCATGACGCGCAGGATCTTTCGCAGTGGCGGCGAGCCGCGTCCCACCGGAACGGGCGGCCCCGATACCGGCGGCAACGCGCCCCCGCGCGCGACGATCTCAGCCTCGATCCGGTCGAGAATGCGCCGCGCCTCGTCGCCGCGGCCATGCGCGATCAGCCACCGGGGGCTCTCCGGCACGTCGCGGCGCACCATCAGGATGGCGATGGACAGCACCGCGCCGAGCGCGAAGCCCACCCGCCATCCTAACGCCGGGCCCAGCACGCGTTCGTCCAGCAGCACGAGGCTGAGGCACGCGCCCAGCGCGGCCCCGAGCCAGAAGCTGCCGTTGATGGCCAGGCTCACGCGGCCGCGGATCCGGGCCGGGATCAGTTCATCGATGGCGGAGTTGATGGCCGCGTATTCGCCGCCGATGCCCAGGCCGGTGGCGAACCGGCATACCGCGAAGAAGGCGAAATTGGGGGAGAACGCCGTGGCGAGCGTCGCCACCATATAGATGGCCAGGGTGGCGATGAACAGCTTCTTGCGCCCCAGCCGGTCGGCCAGCCGGCCGAAGACCAGTGCGCCCATGACGGCGCCGGCGATATAGAGCGAGCCGGACCAGCCGAACTGGGTCGCGCTCAGGCCCAGCGTGTCGTCGCGGTGCAGCACGCCGCCCAGCGAGCCGACCAGCGTGACTTCGAGCCCGTCCAGCACCCATGCCACCCCGAGGGCCAGCACCACGCGCCAGTGCCAGCGCGACCACGGCAGGCGATCCAGGCGGGCCGGGATATCGGTATGCGCGATGTGGGCGCTGTCGCTGGTCTGGACGGGAGCGCTGGACAAACGGGCATCCTCCGCGGGCCGGAGGACGAAGACTCCGGGGGTGGCTAGGACCGGCGCTGCGTGTAGACGACTTCGCCGTCGGGCCGGGTCTTGGCCACCAGCATATTGCGCGCGCCGCAGATGGGACAGCGGAAAAGCGGCCCCTGGCCTTCGTTGACTACGGTCACGTCCTTACGTTCCCAGGTGGTTTGGCAGGATTGGTTTTGGCAGGTGAACATGTGGTCCTCGTTGAGTGGCGCGGATCGTAGCATGGTGCCATGCGCAAACCGCGCGAGGCGCTTGTCCGTGTCGGACAGCGCCGGATACTGGAGCGGCTGCGTGCGGGCGCACAATGGACCATCGTCATCCTGGGAGAACAATGCGATGGAACCCATTCATGTCATCCCCTATCGCGAAGGCTGGGACGTGACCCGGCTTGGCGCACGCTATGCCGAGTCCCACCATGCCACGCCGGAAGAGGCCGTCAAGGCCGGGGCCGCGCTCGCGAGGCGGCAGAAGGTCGAGTTGATGCTGCACACCGCCGATGGGCGCGTGGAGAAGGCGCCGGTGGCCCCGGCCACGCCCTCGTGGCGCGATAGTCTGGAATACCGCACCGGCATGCCCTTCGGCATGGCCATGTAGGACGGACGCTTATATTGACGCCACGACTTCCTTTCTAACATCCATATCGCTCCTTTCCACTCCTCGGAGAAGAACGCGATGTCTCGCAATTTCTACGTGGTGCCGGCCAAGGCCGGCTGGGACTTGAAGGTCGAAGGGTCCGCGCTCGCGATTTCCCATCATGCCAGCCGCGACGAGGCGGTCCGGATCGGCATGGCGGCGGCGCGGCGGCAGAAGGTGGAATGCCGGGTCGAGGACGACTGTGGTGCGACGCCGCAGGCCGTGCAGCCGCTGATGCCAGTGAACCATCTTCGCGCGGCGGCTTTCGCCTAGCCCGCCGCCCGGTGCACGGTCGCGCATCGCGCCACCGGCCCATTCCACCCCACGTCTTCCCTTCGGGAACCCAGCGGTCCGGCATTCGCCGGACCGCTTGCTTTTGGGAAGCGCCGTCCACGCATGCGGGGTGCGCTTGCACCGCGCACATTGGTGGGTGACGCTGACCAATGCCGCCGCATCTTTCATCAACGCAGGCAAGCCATGGCTCTACAGTGGCGGGCATCGATGCCACGGATCGACCCCGTCCACGAGGAGCGCGCCATGCTTTCCCTGCTTGCCATTGCCTTGTTGCCCGTCGCGGCGGCCGTTGCCTTCGGGTACGCACGCACGGCCAGTCTGCCGCTGCAATCCGCTTGGCTCGTGCTGATCGCCATGGAGACGGCCCATGCCGGCGGGCAGGCGCTCGCTGCGCGGCCGCTGCTGCCCGCAGTGGACGAACTGCTCAACGTATGGGGCCCGGTCGGCTTCGTGGCGCTGCTCGGTTGGACATGGCGCGCGCGGCGTGCGCTATGATCGCGCATCGAACATGGCCCGCGCGGCCGGGGAATCCGGCCCGCCCCAAGGCCGTGCCCGCCGCGCCGGTGGCCCCGCCATGAACCATATTCCGCCGATTCCCCTGCTGCTCGCCTTCGAAGCCGTCGCGCGGCTCGGCAGTTTTCATCGCGCCGCCGAGGAACTGGCGGTGGCCCACAGTACCGTCAGCCACCGCATTCGCGAACTGGAACAGTTGTGCGGCATGGCGCTGTTCGCGCGCACCACGCGCAGCGTGACGCCGACACCCGACGCCGAGCGCCTGCTGGTGCCGGTGCGCAAGGCGCTGGCCACCCTCGGTGGCGCGTTCGCGCCGGTGGGCGATGCCAATGTCGTGCGCGTGAGCCTGCTGCCATCGTTCGCGCGCTTCCGCCTGCTGCCCGCGCTGCCCGACTTCCAGCGCAGCCATCCGCAGATCTGCATCGAGATCGACCCGACGAGCCGCCTCATCGTGCCGCGGCAGGGCGAGGCCGATATCGCGCTGCGCTTCACGCGCGCGCGTCCCGACGAGCCGCATCTGGACCTGGGGCACGACGACTGGTTCCCCGTGGCGGCGCCCGGCTATCTGGGCTCTCTGCGCCATCGCGCCATGCCGGCGCTGCTCGAAGGCGCGATGATGCTGGCCCACACGCGGCATGGGTGGGACCGGTGGTGCCGCGAAGCCGGGGTCCCGGTGCCGCGTGGCAACCGGGTAACGACCTTCACCGATACCGGCCTGATGCTCGATGCCGCCATGCGCGGACAGGGTATCGCCTGCGGCAGGCGCTCGCTGCTGGTGCATCCGCTGCGCACCGGCCAGCTCGTGCGGCTCTCGCCCATCTCCGTCGCGTCGGAGCATCGCTATTTCCTGATGGCATCGACGCGCTATGACGCCTCGCCACAGGTCCGCCTCGTGCACGAGTGGGTGCGCAGGATGGTCACCGACGAATAGCGGTGCGCGCCGCGCCTGCGATGCACGGCTAGGGGGCGGCGGGCAGATGAGACAGGACGTTGATCACGTTGCCGAAGGGGTCGCACACGAAAAAGCGCCGCACGCCCCAGGGCTCGTCGGTCAATGCATAGCGGATGTCGAGACCGCCGTCGCACGCGCGCCGGTAGACGGCATCGACGTCATCGACTTCGATCGACAGCGCGGGCACCGGCGTGCCCGATCCGCCTTCGGACGCAATGCTGACCTGGGGACGGGCGGTGCCGTCGCCGCCGAAGGTCAGCAGCCAGCCATGGTCCATGATCACCTCCAGACCGAGCAGCGACTGGTAGAAGGCGCGCGCGGCATTGGGATCTGCCGCCGGCAGGTTCGCGACGATGCGTCGGACGGTCATCGATGTCTCCTGTGGCCGCGGGCGTTCAGCGCTGGCCGAAGCTGGAGCCCGCGAACAGGTCCTTGAATTCGCGCGGCTGCGAGCGCCAGTACTGCTTGGGGGCGTTGACGTGCGCGCCCAGCCGGGCGGCGGCATGCCACGGCCAGCGCGGATCGTAGAGCATGGCGCGCGCGAGCGACACCATGTCCGCCTCGCCATTCGCGATGATGGCTTCCGCCTGCTCGGGCTCGGTGATGAGGCCCACGGCCATCGTGGGCAGACCGACTTCCGCCTTGACGCGCTGGGCATAGGGCACCTGGTACCCTGGCCCCAGCTTGATGGCCTGCGCGGGCGACACGCCGCCGGTGGTGACATGGATGGCCGCGCAGCCGCGCGTCTTCAGAATCTTCGACAGTGCCACCGTGCCCTCGATGTCCCAGCCATCCGGCACCCAGTCGGTGGCGGAGATGCGCATCCACACCGGCTTGTGCGCGGCAAAGGCCGCGCGGACCGCGTCGAACACCTCGAGCGGAAACCGCATGCGGTTCTCCAGGCTGCCGCCGTATTCGTCGTCGCGCTTGTTGGCGAGCGGCGACAGGAACTGATGCAGCAGGTAGCCGTGCGCGGCATGGATCTCGATGCCATCGATGCCGAGCCGGTCCGCGCGGCGCGCCGCGGCGACGAAGTCGTCCCGCACCTTGTCCAGCCCCGCGCGGTCCAGCGCGGCCGGCGGGATCTCGCCCTGCGCATGGGCGAGCGCCGAAGGCGCCACCGTGTGCCAGCCGAGCGGCGCGTCGGGTGCGATCTGGCTGCCGCCGTCCCACGGAGCCTGGCTCGAACCCTTGCGGCCGGCGTGCCCGAGCTGGATGCCCACGGCGATGGGCGAGTGCTTGCGCACGGCCGCCAGCACGCGGCCCAGCGCGGCTTCGTTCTCGTCCGAGTACAGGCCCAGGTCATAGGGGCTGATGCGGCCCTCGGGGGAGACCGCCGTGGCCTCCAGGATCATCAGCCCAGCGCCGGAGAGCGCCAGGCTGCCCAGGTGGATCATGTGCCAGTCGGTGGCGTTGCCCTCGTCGGCGGAGTACTGGCACATCGGCGCGATCGCGATGCGGTTGGCCAGTTGCAGTTCGCCCAGGGACAGGGGTTCGAATAGTCGGCTCATGGAAAGGTCCTCTGTGATCCGGCTTCGGCCGGGGTCGGGGAGAGAAGGCGCGGGCACCGGCCGGGGCATGTCGCCGGCGGAACCGGAGTAGGCTTGCACGCGGGGCGTCCGATATCGTCGCGAGAGTCTACCGCGACGGGCGCGAGAGCGCTGGCCGCCTTCCCGGCCCTCGCGCTCGTATAGACTGCTACGCATCCAACCGACATCGAGGACAGCCGATGCACATGACCCCTGCCATTCCCATCGTCCGCATCTTTTCCGAGGCCAAGGCGAAAGAGTTCTATGTGGACTTCCTCGGTTTCGAGGTCGAGTGGGAACACCGCTTCGACGACAATTTCCCGCTGTATCTACAGGTGCGCCGCGGCGACCTGACGCTGCACCTGAGCGAGCATCATGGCGACGCCACGCCCGGCTCCGCGATGTTCGTGCTGGTGGACGATATCGAGGCGCTGCACGAGGAGCTTGCGGGCCGCCAATACACCTATGCCAAGCCGGGCATCGAGGATGTGCCTTGGGGGCGCGTCATGGAGATCGCGGACCCGTTCGGCAATCGCATCCGCTTCTGCCAGTCGCCCGCGGAGTAGGCGCCGGCGCCGCCCCGTCGCGGCGCCCGTTCGAATCCCGCGAACGCTTCGTTCGATACATTGAACTGGCCCGCCGGCTACCCCCTCCCTATACTCGGCCGCAGTGTTTTCGATGCGGAGTCGCCATGCTGGAGAGGGCCCTGGAAGGGATCAAGGTGCTGGACCTGTCGCGCATCCTGGCGGGGCCATGGTGCACGCAGAACCTCGCCGACCTGGGGGCGCAGGTCACCAAGGTCGAGCACCCCCTGCGCGGCGACGACACGCGCGGATGGGGGCCGCCTTATCTGCAGGCCACCGACAGCGACGAGCGCCTGTCTGCCTATTTCATCTGCTGCAACCGTGGCAAGCGCTCGGTGGCGATCGACTACGCCACGCCGGAAGGTGCCGAGGAAATCCGCCGGCTGGTGCTGCAGGCCGACGTGCTGGTGGAGAACTTCAAGGCGGGCACGCTGCGGCGCTATGGACTGGATGCCGAATCGCTGCAGGCGCTCAATCCGCGCCTGATCTATCTGTCCATCACCGGCTTCGGCCAGAGCGGGCCGATGGCGGACAAGCCGGGATACGACTACGTGTTCCAGGGCATGGGCGGGCTGATGAGCTATACCGGCCAGCCCGACGGCGAGCCGGGGGCGGGACCGCTGCGTACCGGCGTGGCGGTGGTGGATCTGACCACCGGCATGTACGCCACTTCCGCCGTGCTCGCAGCCCTGTACCAGCGCCACACCACGGGCCGCGGCGCGCGCCTCGATATCGCGCTGCTCGATGTCGCGGTGGCGATGAACGCCAACCAGGGCAGCAACTATCTGGTGTCGGGCGAGAACCCGAAGCGAAGCGGCAACGCGCATCCGAACTGCGCGCCCTATGAGGTCTTCCGCTGCGCCGACGGCCACCTGATCCTGGCGATCGGCAACGATGCGCAGTTCGTCCGCTTCTGCGGCGTTGCCGGGCGGCCCGAGCTCGCCACCGATCCGCGCTACGCCACCAATTCCGCGCGCATCGACAATCTTCCGGCGCTGCGCGCCATGCTCGCCGATGTGTTCCCCACGCGCACCCGTGCCGACTGGACGGCCGCGTTCGATGCGGCCGGGGTGCCGTGGGGACCGATCCATACGCTGCGCGAGGTATTCGACCATCCCCAGGTGCGCCACCGCAAGCTGCTGCAGTTCGCCCGGCACCCGGTGGCGGGGCGCATTCCGATGGTGCGCAATCCGATGCTGGCCGGCGCCGCTGGCGACGGCACCCCGCCGATGCCGCCGCCGCTGCTCGGTGAGCACGGTCGGGTGGCATAGGCGGCCACGCCGGTTACCGCGGTTGCCGTGGCGGCCACCGGCGTGGCTGGTCACCTCGCATCGCACGACCACCCGAGCCGCAACACGAACCACAACACACCACGCTTGAAAGACGGAGACATCGCATGACCCGAACCCACCTCGCCATCGCCTGCCTGCTCGCCACGGCCGGCCTGACCAGCGGCGCCCACGCCGCGACCTATCCCGACAAGCCGATCAAGCTGATCGTGCCCTATGCGGCTGGCGGCACCACCGACATCATTGCCCGCATCGTCGGCACGCGCCTGGGCGCGGTGCTGACGCAGCCCGTGGTGATCGAGAACCGCCCCGGCGCCGGCGGTGCGGTGGGCAGCGCGTACGCGGCCAAGCAGCCGGCCGATGGCTACACGCTGGTGATGCAGGTGGAAAGCTCGCATGCCGTCAACCCGAACGTCTATGCGAAGACGCCATACGACCCGGTCAAGGACTTCGCGCCGATCAGCAACCTGGCCGATGTGCCGAACGTGCTGGTGGTCAATCCCGCCTTTCCGGCCAACGATCTCGCGGGCTTCATCAAGCTGCTGAAGGCCGAACCCGGCAAGTACTCGTTCGGCTCGTCGGGCAACGGCGGCCTGAGCCACATGAATGGCGAACTGTTCATGAACGAGACGGGCACGCGCATGCTGCATGTTCCGTACAAGGGCCTGGGACCGGCGCTCAACGATGCGGTGGCGGGCCAGATCCAGGTGGTCTTCGACAATATCCCCTCGTCCTCGGGCCTGATCCAGGGCGGACGGCTGCGTCCGCTGGCGGTGGCCGCCAAGCAGCGGCTCAAGGTGCTGCCCAACGTGCCGACCTATGCCGAAGCCGGCTTGCCGGCCATGAACAATCCGTCCTGGTTTGGCCTCGGCGCGCCGGCAGGCACGCCCGACGCCGTGCTCGACCGGCTCAACGCCGCGGTGCGTCAGGTACTGGCCGAGCCGGAGGTGGTGGCCGCCATCGAAAAGCAGGGCGCGATTCCGGCGCCGATGTCGCGCAAGGCCTTCGGCGATCTGGTGCGCGCGCAGAACCAGCACTGGAAGAAGGTCGTCCAGGACATCCATTTCACCAAGCTGCAATAACGTAAGGGGCGGACACCATGAGCCAGGCAGACGACACGCAATTGGAAACGCGCCGCTACGCGGATACGGCCATCGACGAGCGCGGCATCGCCACGCTGACCATACGCGATGCCGGATCCCTGAATATCCTGGGCACTCCGGTGATCGCCGCGCTGACGCGCGCGGTGGCCGAACTCGCGAGCGATGCGCGCACCCGCGTGCTGGTCGTGCAGGGGGCGGGCGAGAAGGGCTTTATCGGCGGGGCCGACATCAAGGAGATGGCGGCGCTCGAACGGGACAGCGCCGAGCGCTTTATCTCCGGACTGCGCGGCCTGTGCGATGCCCTGCGGCATTTCCCGGTGCCCGTGATCGCGCGCATGCCCGGCTGGTGCCTCGGCGGCGGGCTGGAGCTGGCGCTGGCTTGCGACATCCGCATTGCCGCGGACAATGCCCACCTGGGCATGCCGGAGGTGAAGGTCGGCATTCCGTCCGTCATCCATGCCGCGCTGCTGCCCCGGTTGGTCGGCAATGCGCGCGCCCAGTGGCTGCTGCTGACGGGCGAGGTCGTCGACGCGCCCGAGGCGCTGTCTTGGGGGCTGGTCAGCCGTGTCGTGCCGCTGGCCGAGCTCGATGCGGAAGTGGCACGCGTTGCCGCGCTGCTTGCCGGGTTTGGTCCCGCCGTGGTGCGCCAGCAGAAGCGCCTGCTGCGCGAATGGGAGGACGCGCCGCTGGACGAATCCATCGCGCGCAGCGTGGCGGAGTTCGGCAGCGCCTTCGAGACTGGCGAGCCGCGGCGCTATATGCAGGAATTTCTGGACCGCAAGCGCTGAGCGCCTAGTCCGCGGCGGTGCCCGGCTCGCGGGTGGCCGCCACCTCGGGATCCTCGAGCAGGAATTGCGCGAAAGCGGACGCGAAGGCGGGCAGCTTGCCGTCTGCGCGCACGATCAGATGCAGCTTTCGCCGCGCCCACGGTTCCGCGAGCCGGACCGCGCAGATGCGGCCCGTGGCCAGCACGGCGGCCGCGACGCTGCGCGGTACCAGTGCCACGCCGACACCGGCCTGCACCAGCGACAATACCGCCTCGAAGCTGTGCGCATGCAGCCGGACATTGGGGCTCTTGCCCAGGCGCTGGGCATTCTCTCGCAGGAACTGGAAGTTGCTGCTCGCGCGGCTCATGCAGACGAAGTCGAATGCCAGCGCGGCGCCGAAGCGCAGCGCATCCTGCGCGGCGAGCGGATGCCCGAGGGGTACGGCGAGAATCAGTTCGTCCACCGCATAGGGCATGGCGCGCACGCCGGCCGTGTCGAACTCGCCGGCCATCACGCCGATATCGGCCTCCTGCGCCGCGATGGCGTTCAGAATCGCCTGGCTCGACCTCTCCTCCAGATCGATATTGACGTCGGGATGCGCGAGCAGGAAGCGGCCGACGCTGGGTAGCAGGAAGCCGTTGAGCGAGCTGCTGTTCGCCAGCAGGCGGATATGCCCCTTCAATCCCGCGGAAAACCGCCCCACCTCGCCGTGCATGCGCTCCACCCCCAGCAGCAGCTCGCGCACGTGGCGCAGCAGCGTCTCGCCGGCCGGCGTCAGGTCCATGCCGCGCGAGTTGCGCACGAACAGCGCCGTGCCCATCGCCTGTTCGAGATTCTTCAGCCGGTAACTGGCGGCCGACGCGGTGATATGCACGGCGGCTGCGCCGCTGGACAGGCTCTGGGCTTCCGCGATGGCCTGGAACAGCCGCAGGTCCGTCAGTTCGTAGCGCATGCGTGTTCCTCCTCGAATGCTTACGGCGCGGTCGCCGGAGCGGGCTCCGCTGGCACCGCCGGAACCGGCGGGTTCGATGGCGGCACGTCCGGTTGCACGGCGGACGGCTGCGGCGGCGACGGCGTTGACGGCTGCTGCTGCTGCTGCTGCTGTGTTTGCTGTGGTGGCTGTGCTTGCTGTTGCGCTGGCCGCGGGACCGTCTGCGGCGCCGGGGAAGCCGGGGAAGGAACCGGCGCGGGCGCCGAGGCGGGCGGCGCCAGCGGTGCCGATCCGTCGGCCTGCCGGAACACCTGTTGCGCGCCGGTCTCGAGCGGCGTGGAACCGGGCGCTTCCTGTGCCGGCTCGATCGTTTCCTCCGGCGCCGACGGCGCGGGCTCCGCAGCGGTTGCCGCTTCGGTCGGTACGTCGACCGGTGGGGCCGTGCGGCGCGGTACGGGCGCCGGTTCCGCCTCGGATGCCGGCGCGGCCGGGTCTTCGAACCAGCCCTGGATCTGCTTCATCACCGGATCGAAGAAGCTGGATTCCTGGTGTTCGGCAAACCGTACCCGCGCATCGATGACCCTGGCGCGCAGCGAACGCTGGAAGAAGTCGCCCACCATCGGCAGCGCACTGTGGGCGCCCTGGCCCCAGTAGTCGCTGCGCAGCGTGATGCGGCTGTCATTGAAGCCCACCCAGGCGCCCGCCACCAGTTGCGGATGCATCAGGATGAACCAGCCGTCGGCGTTGTCCTGCGTGGTGCCGGTCTTGCCGGCCACGTCCGCGCGGATGCCATAGCGACGGCGGATGCTCGAGCCGGTGCCGCGCTCGACGACGTCGCGCATCACGTCCAGCAACGTGTGGGCCGCGCGCGCCGGCAGCGCGCGCTCCGCCGCGGGCGGGTGGAATTCCTCGAGCACGTTGCCGTCGCGGTCCTCGATGCGCAGCACCATGGTGGGCTCGATATAGCTGCCGCCGTTGGCGATGGTGCCGTAGGAGGACACCATTTCCTTCAGCGTCACGGGGCTGGTGCCCAGCGCGAGCGAGGGCACGACATCGAGCTCGCTGTGCCGCACGCCCATCGCGCGCGCCAGACGGGCGACGCGGTTCGGCCCCACGCTCTGCATCAGTTGCGCGGTGATGGTGTTGCGCGAATAGACGAGGCCATCGCGCAGGGTCATGGGGCGGCCGCTGGGCGGCGTGGCATCGCTGGGGCGCCATACCTCGCCGCCGGAGAGCGGAATTTCCACCACCTGATCGACCAGCGTGGTGTCGGGACTGGTGCCCTGCTCGAAGGCCGCGCCGTAGACGAAGGGCTTGAACGTGGAACCCGGCTGGCGCCGTGCCTGTTGCACGTGGTCGAACGCGTCGCTGGCGAAATCCCGGCTGCCGACCCACGCCTTGATCTGCCCGCTGACCGGGTCCAGCGCCAGAAAGCCCGCCTGGATCATGGTCTTCTGCTCGCGCAGTGTGCGCATGAACGCCGCGTCCGCCAGCAGGCTTTTGAGCGCCTGCTCCTCGCTCTGGCCCGCCTCGATCGCCGCCTGGTATTCGCGCGTCTCCCGCACGAAGGCGTGCACCAGCTCGCGGTTGTTGCCCCAGGCGGAGCGCGGTGACCACACCGCGTTGGCCACGCCCTGCAGCCGCTCGCCCTGGCGCGCCACGGCCTGGTTGGCCAGCGCCTGCAGCCGCGAGTCGATGGTGGTGTGCACGACCAGGCCGTCGGTGTAGATGTTGTAGTCGTTGCTGTCGGCCCACGCGATCAGCCACTTGCGCAGGTGCTGCGCGAAGTGCGGCGCGGGTCCGTTGGGCGCGGTCTGCCGCTCGAAGTCGATGCGCAGCGGCCGCTTCTTCAGCGCCTCGTAGCGCGCGGCGTCGAGCCGGTCGCGCTTGACCATCTGCCCCAGCACGATGTTGCGCCGCTCCACGGCGCGCTCGGGATTGAGCACCGGGTTGTAGTAGCTGGTGCCCTTGAGCATGCCGATCAGCGTGGCGCTCTCGAGCACGTCGAGCTGGTCGGCCGACTTGTCGAAATAGGTGCGCGCCGCCATCTCGATGCCGTAGGCGTTGTACAGGAACGGCACCGTGTTCAGGTAGGTCTCGAGGATCTCGTCCTTGGTGTACAGGGCCTCGATCTTGAAGGCGGTGATGGCCTCCTTCAGCTTGCGGGTGAAGGTCGGCGCGCGGCCCACCTCGTCCGGGTAGAGATTGCGGGCCAGCTGCTGCGTGATCGTGGAGCCGCCCTGGCGATCGCCGGAGAAGGTCAGCAGCGCGGCGGAAGCGGTGCGCCGCCAGTCCAGTCCATGGTGCTGGTAGAAGCGGTGGTCCTCGGTCGAGATCAACGCGGCGATCACGTTGGGCGAGATATCGGCCAGCTTGACCCAGTCGCGGTTGGCGCGCTTGAAGACGGCCAGTTCCTTGCCGTCGGCGGACAGCACCTGCGCTGGTTGCTCCAGCTTGGCCTTGCGGATATCGCTGATGCCGGGCGTGAAGGGTATCAGGATCAGCGCGTACACCGCCAGCAGGGCCGGCACGGCCCCCGCCGCGATCGCCACGCCCCGCCACGTGGGATGCCTCAGCCGCTGCCAGATGCGGCTTGCGGCGCCTTGTGCGCGGGCGCCGACCGGCATGCGCCCGGGCAGGTCGGATCCGGGCTCGAGTGTGCGGTCCGCGGGCGCCGACGTGTTCTCTGGGGTGTCTTGCGGCGGTGCTTCGTTGGGGCGCTTCACGCTGGCATTCCATCTCGCGGAAAAGTCCGCATGCTACCAAATGGGCCGGGACGCCCGGCCGCGGGTCAGGCGGCCCGCGCCGGCGCCGGCCGGCGTTTGCCCCGCGCCGCGCGCGCCGCGTCCGCGGCGGCGGCCTGCAATTCGCCCGGCAGCGCGTCGATGGCCGCGCCGAAAAAGCGCCGCTCCGCCGGCCGCAGCGCGCCCAGTTGCCCGGCCAGCCTTTCCACGGCCTCGCAGGCCGATGGCGTGATGCCTTGCTCGTAGGCGCGGAACCAGCTTGCCTCCAACAACAGGTTGGCCAGTTGCAGGGCGCCGTAGTGCACGTGTCCGGCGTCGTGCTCGTCCAGCGCGAAGCCGGCCAGCGAGGACCAGCTGATGAAGCCCTTGGCGCGCGAGAACGGCGCGTGAAACGGTCGCAGGGCGTCGACGGCCTCGGCCAGCGACAAGGGCTGCTGCGCGCGGAACGCGTCGATCGTCGGGCCCGACGCACTCGCCACGGGCACGCAGTTGCCGCGGGCGATGCGCAGCAGGAAGATGATGTTCCATGCCGAGCCCCCGCCCACGCCGAAGCGGTCGCAGATCCATTCCGACAGGCCGAGCCAGCGCACGGCCTGCCGCTGCACCTGCCCGGCCGGCCACGCGCGTTCCGGATCGACCAGCCGATGATTCCAGAACAGCCACAGGCACAGGCCGATATTGGCCGCCACGTGCTGTGCGGCATCGACGGAGTCGGCCTCATAGGCCGACTGCAACGCACCGGAGAAGCCCGCCACCGCCAAGGCCGCGGCCTGCCGCGCCACCTGCGGTTCCCAGTCCATGTCGCGGATGGCGACTGCCTTGTGGATCAGCGCGCCGAGGTTGAGCGCTTCGAACCGCACGCGGGGGTTGTAGCGCACCACAGGCGCCAGCGCCGGTTCGGCTTCGAGGCTGTCCAGTTCTGCCCGCGCGGCGTCGAAGCGGTTGCCGGCATAGTGCTCCCAGGCGCGGACCACGCGCGCCATCGCGGCGAAGGTCGGCAGCGCGCTGTCGACCATGCCGGTGCCGACGATACGGTCGAAGCGCCGCAGCGCCGTGCGGCTGCGCGCGAGGTCGTCGGCACGCCGCCACGCGAGGCTTTCCTTGAGCAGTGCGAAGGCATGCTGGAAGTCGTCGGTGGCGCGGCGCTGGGCGGCCCGCAGCGCGTGGATGCCATGCTGCGTGCCCCCGCCCGCACCGTCCTGCATGTCGCGCATCGCCTGCGTGAGATGGCTCCAGTAGCTGATGTCGCGCATCACGTAGGCAAGGCCGTCGCCCTCGCGGTCCCGCGCATCGCGCGCGCCGTTGTCGGTGCTGCCGGGGCCGAGGAAACGCGCGAGCGCATCGTCCGCGGCGGGGCGTGTGCCGAGCGTGAAGCGCAGCCGCTTGCAGGCCGCCGCCTCGATCCAGAACGGTCCCCGGCTTCGTCGCGCGGGATTCAGGTGGGCGACCCCGGCGCCGCGATCGGGTCCCCAGCCCACCGGCACGCCCCAGCGCGCGAAATCCGCAAATGCGCGCGAGACCAGCATGCGGATATTGGCCGCATCGGGAAAGCGCGCCTGCAACTGAGCGGCCGACACGGCGCAGCCGCCCGTGCGCGCGGCCAGGCAGACGCGGGCCAGCAGCCACAGCGACTGGTAGCGTGCCGGCTCGCCGTTGACCCGGTAGGGCGGCGACAGGTCGATGGTGGTGACTGGCATGAGGGAGGGCGCAAGACGGCGTTCGTTACGAGGCGCCAGCATGCCATGTTACGGAGGTTACGGATAGCCGCCTTGGCTTCGCGTTGCGGCGCTCCTATGCTGCGCCTCGTGTGCCAGGCCTGGCTCCCAGTCGTCCCGCTCCTTCCTGCAGCGGGATATCCGCGAACCCAGACGATATCCATAAGAAGACCATGTCCAGATACCCCCTTCGTCTTGCCCTTTCGTTGTCGCTGGCGCTGTGCCTCGGCACGATGGCACACGCCCAGTCCGGCGACGGCACGTCTGCCGCCCGGGAAGCCATTCCCAGCTCATCGCCACTGAGCAGTCCCGCCCGCGGCAAGCCGGCCGTGCCGCTCGACGCCGCAGCGCTGTTCCAGGCGGCCGGCACCGACGGCACGCTGCTGATCTACGACCCAAGGCGCGACCGGCTGCATGCCTACAACCCGGAGCGCGCCGCGCGCGGCTACGTGCCGGCGTCCACCTTCAAGATCTTCAATTCGCTGATCGGCCTGGAAACCGGCGCGGTCAAGGATGTGGACAACGACCGGCTGCCGTGGAATGGCCGGGTGCATCTGGTTGGCGGCAAGGCCGTGCTGCCGGCCGCCTGCAATGCCGACGTGCCGCTACGCGTGGCCTTTCCGAACTCGTGCGTGCCGGCCTATCAGACGCTGGCCCGCCGCGTCGGGCGGGCGCCCTACCAGCGCTACTTCGCGGCGGCCCGCTATGGCAACCAGGACCTGAGCGGCCCCATCGACCAGTTCTGGCTCAACGGCAAGCTGCGGGTGACGGCCTACGACCAGATCGATTTCCTGCGCCAACTCGTCGCGGAGTCGCTGCCGTTCTCGCCGCGCACCTACGCACAGGTCAAGAGCATCATGGTCAACGAGAGCACGGCGGACTACACGCTGCGCGGCAAGACGGGATGGGCCGACAACGTCAGCCCGGATGTCGGCTGGTGGATCGGTTGGGTCGAGCGCGGGGGCGAGTCCTATCTGTTCGCGATCAACCTGGACATCACCCGGCCCGAGCATGCCAAAGCGCGCTTCGATATCACCCGCGCCGCGCTGCGGCAAATGGGCGTGCTCTAGGCCGTTTCCGCATGGGCTGCCTGGCGATTCAGTCGGCGCCAGGCACCGCGCCGGCCTCGTAGGCGGCGGCAAATTCCGCGCTCGGCGGAATCGGCTTGATCACGTCGATCAGCACCCCGTTCGGATCCGCGGTGATGAAGTGGCGCTGGCCGAAGTCCTCGTCCCGCAGCGTGAGCAGGATGGGCAGGCCGGCCGCCTGCAGGTCCCGGTACACAGCGTCCGGGTCGTCGACCTCGAAGTTCAGGATGACGCCGGACGCGCGCGAGCGGCCCACCTCCGGGATGGTGTGGTGCTGGCCGTCAAGGATGGCGAGGTTGACGCCAGCATCCTCGCGCGACTGCAGGTGCACGTACCAGTCCGCGGAAAACAGCGCCTGGAAGCCGAAATGCCGCTGGTAGAAGGCGGCGGTGCCGGCGACGTCGCCGGTCATGATGACGGGGTAGAAGCTGGTGGTTTTCATCGTGCGTCCTCCGGTTCGATTAACATGCAGGCTGTATCTTTTCTCGAGTTATAACATACAGGCTGTATGTATGCAAAATAAAAGCAGCCGCTCCAACCGCGAGCGCACCGAAGCCACCCGCGGCGCCTTGCTCGCCGCGGCGAGGGCCGCCTTCATCGACAAGGGCTATGCCGCCACGTCCACGCCGGCGATCGTCGCGGCGGCCGGCATCACCCGCGGCGCGCTGTACCACCATTTCGCCGACAAGCAGGACCTGTTCCGCGCCGTGCTGGAAGAGGAAGCCCGCGCCGTCGCGGCCGAGATCGAGGCCGCGGCGCCCAACACGCGCTCCGCGCGCAAGGCGCTGGTCGCCGGCAGCAAGGCTTATCTGGATGCGATGACGGTGCCGGGGCGCACCCGACTACTACTGATCGACGGGCCGGCCGTGCTGGGCAGCGCGGAGATCTTCGCGCTGGACGAGGCGCATGCGGGCAGGACGCTGCGGGAGGGGTTGGAGGCGGCGTTGGGCGACGGGCCGAGTCCGCCCGTTACCGTCGACGCGCTTGCCACGCTGCTGTCGGCGGCATTCGACCGCGCCGCGTTGGCCATCGACGCCGGCGGCGACGCGGTGGCGATCCGGGCGGCGATGGTCAGGATTGTGGAGCGGGCGTTGGACTAGTTGTCGTTAGAGGGCGTCATGCTGTTGCCGGGGTCTGCGGCCGCGAGATCGCGCGCGGCGGCTTCTGCCCCAAGTTCCGCTTCGATCGCCTCAATGGACGGAAGGTCGGTTGTAAGAGGCGCGGGGATTTCCCGCATTAGTTGATATTCCGCGACCCCCATCGGCTTGGCAATCCCCCGCAATGCATATTCAGCGACGAGCCGGTTGTTCTCCTTGCATAGCAGAAGACCGATCGACGCGTTGTCCTTGTCCGTCTTTACCTGGGCATCGATGGCGGAGAGGTAAAAGTTGAGCTGTCCTGCATATTCGGGCTTGAACGGTGTGGTCTTGAGTTCCACCACCACATAGCAGCGTAGCTTCAGGTGGTAGAACAGGAGATCGATAAAAAATTCGTCGCCACCGACTTCGAGCCGGTATTGGCGTCCGACAAAGGCGAAACCAGCTCCCAGTTCCAAAAGGAAGCGGGTGATATGTTCCGTCAAGGCCCGCTCGATATCGCGTTCCTGCGCCCTTTCAGTCAGGCCAAGGAAATCGAAGATGTAGGGGTCTTTCAGTGCGTCGCGCGCGAGATCCGACTGGGCCGCCGGGAGACGGTCGGCGAAATTGGTGATGGCCCGGCCCTCGCGTTCGTGCAGGCGGGTTTCGATCTGCATTGCCAAGACGTTGCGGGACCAGCCGTTTTCGGCGGCACGGAGGGCATACCACTCCCTCAGTTCACTGGTTTTTATCTTGTCGAGCAGTGTGCAAAGGTGAAACCACGGTAATTGTGCAGCAGCCTGCTGCACAAATTCGCCGGTCGGCCAGGCTTCCGCGAGCGCGCGCATGTACTTCAGGTTGCGCGGAGAGAACCCTTTCATGTCAGGAAACGCAGCTCGCAGGTCGTGTGCCAGCTTGTCGATGACACGTGCGCCCCAGCCCTGCTGCTGCTGTCGATCGAGGATGTCGCGCCCGATTTGCCAATACAGGGAGACAAGCTCGCGGTTCACCGACAGCGCGGCGCGGCGACGAGCCGCTTCAACGCGATTCCTGAGGTCGGCCAGCCAGGTTGCGTAGTCGGCAGATAGCAATGTGTCGTCGGGCATTCGTCAAGGGTGGTCGGCGGTCCGGCGCGGCCGGCATCCGCCCGATTATCCGGATCCGCCGCACCGGCGGCAATGCCGGAATAGGACTCCCATCAGGGCGTGCGAACCGTCTGCCCATTCTTCGACACACCGACGGTGATTGGCCGTCAGTCCCCATCCCCACTTCCCCCTGCCGCCTGCGTGAACCCATGCCGCGCATGCCATTCCGCCAGCGACTCCTCCGGCCACGTGTCGCAATGCACGTGGCCCTTGCCGCGCGGCACGTCGACCCAGGGTGCGACCGACTCCAGCGAGGCCTCGACGACCTCGGGCGGGCGGGGCAGCGGGGTGTCGATGGCGGAGGCATGGGGATACAGCATGTCCGGCCAGCGCGGGTCCCAGAGCCACAGCGCGCTGCCGCACTTGATGCAGAAGTTGCGCCGCGCCGGCGAGCGTGTCGCGCGCTTGCCGGGCTCGCGCATGATGGCCTGATAGACGCCGAGGTACTTGCTGCCCCGCACCTTCAGCGTGTCGTTGTGGGCCCCGATATTGATGGCGTAGCCGCCGCCGCCGGCCGTCTTGCGGCAGATCGAGCAGTGGCAGTGCATGTAGGGATAGGGGGCGAACGCTTCGACGGTGAAGCTGACCGCGCCGCAGTGGCAGGAACCTTCGAGATGCATGCTGTCTCCCAGTTGGCGTGTTGCGGTATGACCCCCCAGCGGGGCGTGCGTTCGCCGCCTCGCATGCCGCGATCGTGGCCTAGCGATCCCCGCGCGGGGTAGTCGACGGCCGCGGAAAGAGCGGATAGGCCGCTAGTCCGCACACGGCCACCGCAAACCACACGCCGCTCCATGACGCCAACGGCAGCCAATGCGCAATGGCCAGCGGGGTGACGAACAGGCCGAGGTATACGATGGTGTTCGCCATGCCCAGCGCGGTGCCGGCGCGCTCGGGACCGGCCATCGTCGCCAGTTCCGCGTAGGCGACGCCATGCCACGCGGAGACGCAGATGCCGGCGGCGATGGTGCCCGCTATCGCAAGGGCCGCGGTGGTCCATCCTTGCAGGGACATCGCGGCCAGTGCCACGAACGAGGCCGCCGCGACCAGCGTCGCGGCGCGCAGGAAGCTGCGACGGTTGCCGCGCCGGTCGGTCAGGCGGCCGCTCCACAGCCGCGTGATGGCCGCGCCCAGCTGAATGGCCGCCATGGTCGCTGCAATGCCGGCTACCCCCAGATGGACGGTGTCGTGCAGGAACACGGTGGCGAACGTCAGGATGGCGAATTGCGGCACGCACAGGATGCCGATGCCCCAGACCACACGCCAGATGCCGGGGTCGCGAAGGGGCCCGCGGCAGTGCACGGCGTCGCGGGACGGGGCGTGCTGGATGCCGGGCGGCTCATGCAGCCAGCGCCATGCCAGGACCAGCGATACCGCGCACAGCATGGCCAGCGTGCCATAGACCCACACGAAGCCATGAGAGGCCGCGAGCAACGGCAGCAGCAGCGCGCCGAGGCCGCCGCCGAGCGGCACCGCCGTCTGCCGCACGCTCATGGCGAACCCTCGTTCGCCTTGCCCGAACCAGCGCATGACGGCGCGGCCGCTGGAGCCGTTGACGCTGCCGCCGAGCAGGCCGACGCAGGCCATGGCGGTGGCCACCCATGCCACGCCGGGCACGGCGGGGCCGGACGGGACGATGAAGACGGCCATGGCGAGCAACGCGATGGCGGTGGCCAGCAGGCCGGTCAGCAGCACGCGACGGTCGCCCCAGCGGTCCGTGGCCAGGCCCCACGGCAGTTCGGACAACGCCACGCCGAGTCCCAGCGAGCCGAGCACGAGTCCGAGCTGCGCATTGCCGAGGTGGTAATCGGCGCGCAGCCAGACCGCGGTGGTGGGAATGCCGGCGGCGGCGGCCGAAAAGCTCACGTTGGCGGCCACGCCGACGCCGAGGACTTTCCAGCGATGGGAGGAAGGGGCGGCGCTGGCCGGCGAAGGGGCTGGGATGGGAGCCGGGACCCGGGCGGGCGCCAGGGCGGCGGGGCGGTGACTTTGCATTGCCTGGTCCTGAACGAGAAGACGGGCATAGTGTCGCCGCTTGCGTCCGTCCTGAATATCGCAAAGAATTGCGGTGATCGTTCAACAAAGCAGGATGGTTCATGGGCACCAATTTCGATCTCGCGGCGCTGCGCAGCTTCGTGACCGGCGTCGACCTCGGCAGCTTCGCCCGCGCCGCCGACCGGGTCGGAAGGTCCACCTCCGCCGTCAGTGCGCAGATGAAGAAGCTGGAGGAGCAGGCCGGTGTCCCGCTGTTTCGCAAGTCGGGCAGGGGGCTGGCGCTGACCGATGCCGGCCGGACACTGCTCGACTACGCCCGCCGCATGGTCGAGCTGAACGACGAGGCAGCCGCCGCAACGCGCGGCGCGGAACTGGACGGCTGGATGCGTCTGGGCCTGCAGGAGGACTTCGGCGAGGCGATGCTGCCCGACGTCCTGGGCCGCTTTGCGCGGGCCCATCCCAAGGTGCGCATCGAGGCGCGAGTCGCCCGCAACGTGGAATTGCTGGCACGCATCGGCGCGCGCGAGCTGGACTTCGCCCTGGTGTGGGGCGACGCCGCGACCAGCGCGGCGGACGCGCGCGCCGGGGTGTCGCGGGAGCTCGTGGCCGAGGCGCCAATGCGCTGGATCGGCTCGGCCACCGCGGCATGGCGGCCATCGAGCGGCGAGCCGTTGCCACTGGTCGCGTTCGACCGTCCTTGCGCGTTCTTTTCGGCCGCGACGGCGGCCCTGGATCGGGCGCACATTCCGTGGCGTATCGCCTTCACCAGCCCCAGTCTGTCGGGGCTGTGGGCCGCCGCCGCGGCCGGCCTGGGCGTGACCGTGCGCACCGACTATGGCGTGCCGGCCAGCGTGACGGTGCTCGATGCCCGCCGTGATGGCCTGCCGGCGCTGCCCGCCCTGCCGCTCGTGCTGTTGCGGGCCCCTTCCGCTGCGACGCCGGCCGCGGAACGGCTGGCGTCGATCGTGCTCGATGCGGTGCGCTCGCCTCCGGCGTCGCTGGGGCGGCGGGCGGCATGATGGCGACGGGCAGGGCGTCGCGTCACCGCCGCGCCTCCCACGGCGGGTTGTCCCCCAGCGCCTGCGCGAGGAACTCGACGAACGCCCTGACGCGTGGCGGCACCAGCCGCCGCTGGGGCATGACCGCATAGATGCCGGTATCCGGAATCGGGTAGCCGGGCAGCACCTGCACCAGCCGGCCGTCGCGCAGCTCGCGCCACACATGCCATACGGAATGCTGCGCGATGCCGAGGCCGGCCAGCGCGGCGTCCGCAAGCAGTTCGCCGGCATTGCTCTCGATACGGCCGCGCACCCGCACCGTGGTCTCGCCACCGTGGCCGTCGCCAAGGCGCCACGTGTCGTGCCGGCCGTGCGCGCCTGCCTGCAGCAGGCATTCGTGCGCGGTCAGGTCCTGCGGTGTCGCCGGCGTGCCGTGGCGGCGCAGGTACTCCGGGGAGGCGCACAGCACGCGCCGGTTGTTGGCGATCTTGCGCGCGACCAGCGTGGAGTCGTCCAGCGTGCCGATACGGATCGCCAGGTCGATGCCGGCGCCGACGAGATCGAGCACCTGGTCGGTCAGGTTGATGCTCAGGTTCAGGCCAGGATGCCGCGCCATGAATTCCGGCAGCAGCGGCGAGATGTACTGGCGGCCAAACGATGCCGCGGTGGTGATGCGCAGCGTGCCGGCGACTCCGGTGCCGGCCTGGCGCAGGGAGCCCCCCAGCGCTTCCAGGTCTTCGATGAGCGCCCGTCCCTGTTCCGCGAGGATGGCGCCTTCCGGCGTCGCATGCAGCTGCCGCGTGGTCCGGTGCAGCAGCGGCACGCCCAGTTCGCGCTCGAGCCGTTTCAGCCGCTGGCTTGCCACCGCCACCGACAGGCCGAGGGCGCGTGCGGCGGCGCTGATGGAGCCGAGGTCCAGCACGCGCAGGAAGAGGCCGATATCCCCGATGCGATCCATGATTATCAACAGAAGACTGAAAGTGTTTATGGATCATGCCGGTTTTCACTGAAGATGCAAAGCCGCACACTGCGGCCTTCCTCGGGAGAACCGCTTTATGCCTGCCACCGCTTCGCCTTCCTCATCCTCCGCCGGACGCTCCGGCCTGCCCATGGGGCTCTATGCGCTGACCGCCGGCTCGTTCGGCATCGGCTGCGCGGAATTCGTCATCATGGGTCTGCTGCTGCAGGTGGCGGCGGACCTGGACGTCACCATCGCCGCCGCCGGCATGCTGGTGTCCGGCTATGCGCTCGGTGTGTTCGCCGGCGCCCCCGTGCTCACCCTGCTGACCCGCCGGATGCCCCGCAAGGCCGTGCTGCTCGGGCTGATGGCCATCTACACCGTTGGCAACGCGGCCTGCGCGCTCGCGCCGGACTACACCACGCTGATGATCGCGCGGGTGTTCACGTCGCTGACCCACGGCACCTTCTTCGGCGTCGGCGCTGTGGTGGCCACCGGCCTGGTGCCGCCCGAGCGGCGCGCGTCCGCCATCTCCATCATGTTCTCGGGCCTGACGCTGGCGACGCTGCTGGGCATGCCGGCCGGCGCCTGGCTCGGCCTGCACCTTGGCTGGCGCTCGACGTTCTGGGCCATGACGGCGATCGGCGTGGTCTCGTTCCTGGTGATCGCGCTGCTGGTGCAGCGCAGCCGCGACGACAGCGCCCCGGTGGCGCTGGCCGACGAACTGCGGACGATGGCGCGGCCGCAGGTGCTGCTGGGTCTGGCGATGACCGTGCTGCAGTCCACCGGCATCTTCGCGGTGATCACCTTCGTGCAGCCGCTGCTGACACAGGTGGCCGGGTTCGGCGAGAGCATGGTGTCGCCGATCCTGCTGCTGTTCGGCGCGGGGATGATCGTCGGCAATCTGCTCGGCGGTCGCCTGGCCGACCACCGGCCCACGCGCGCCGTGCTGGGAACGCTGTTGGCACTGACGCTGGTGCTGGCGGCGATGACCTTCGCTCTGCACAGCCAGGTCGCGATCGTCGCGTTCGTCGGCCTGCTCGGGATTGCCGCGTTCGCGACCGTGTCGCCGCTGCAGCTGCGTGTGCTGCGGTACGCGGCCGGACCGGGACAGAACCTGGCGTCCAGCTTCAACATCGCGGCGTTCAATCTCGGCAATGGCGCCGGCGCGTGGCTCGGCGGCGTGGTGATCGCCCATGGCGCGGGACTGACCGCGCTGCCGTGGGTCGCCGCGCTGGCACCGCTGGCCGCGCTGGCGGTGGCGCTGTGGAGCGTGCGGCTGGAACGCAGCGGGCGCGCGGCGCCTGGCGCCGCGGCGGCGCGGGCCTGCTGACGGCGGACCCGCGCTACACCGCGCGCCGTCCGCCGATCGCGTCGGCCAGGAAGTCCAGCGCGGCCCGTACCGCCGGCAGCTGACCGCGCCGGTGCGATACCAGCAACGTCGTGGTCATGCCGCCGGCGGTCCATGCCGGCAGCACGCGGGATAACTCACCGGCGGCGAGCGCCGGCGCGCACAGGCTGTCGGGCAGGCAGGCGATGCCTAGCCCCGACGTCGCCGCGCGCAGCAGCGTGTTGGGCTCGTTGGCGAAAAAACGGGGGCACGGACTGGCCAGCGCCTGCTCGCCGCCGTCGTGCCTGAGGCGCCATGCGGCTTCGCCGGGCGCCGTGGCGTTCAGCGCGGTCAACAGTCCATCGTGCCCGGCGATGTCGTCCGGCCCGGCCGGAACGCCGCGCTGCGCCAGGTACGCGGGGGAGGCGACCAGATGAAAGGGCTCGAAGCCGACGCGGCGCTGCACGAGATCGGAATCGGGCAACGGCGCGGCATGGTCGCGCACGGCAATGTCGAACCCCTCGTGCACCAGGTCCACGAAGCGGTCGGTGGCATGCAGCATCACCTGCATCCGGGGATATCGGCGCGACAGCTCGGGCAGCACGTCCGCCAGCAGCAATTGCGCGGTGGTCACCGAACTGGTCAGGCGCAGCACGCCGCTGGGCTCGGCCAGGCGGCCCTGCACCAGTTGTTCCGCCGCCTCCGCCTCGATCAGCATCGCGGCGGCATGGCGGTAAAAGGCCCGGCCGGTGTCCGTCATGGCGAAGCTGCGCGAGGTCCGCTGGATCAGCCGCGCGCCCAGATGGCGCTCCAGTTCCGCCACGCGCTTGCTCAGCGTCGACTTGGGCAGCCCCAGCGCGCGGGACGCGGCGGCGAAGCCGCCGTGGTCCACCACCCTGGCGAAGACATAGAGGTCATTGAGATTTAGCACGGGCACTCGCGTCGTCTGCATATATGGACGGTGAGTCTACAGAATCCCGTCTATCGCGGCAGCGTCCACGCCTATATCTTTCCTGCGTAGGTCGGACGCACAACCTGTGCGGACCGAAGACTCCTCAACGATCAGGAAAGAACCACGATGGATCCCGTACTTTTCTATGGTGTACCGCAGGGCTGCTCCTTCGGCAGCATCGTCGCGCTGGAATGGCTGGGGATTCCCTACCGCCTGAGCCGCATCGAGATGCTGGAGCATCCCTGGCCGGCGTTGTACGCGCACGTCAATCCGCTGAACCTCACCCCTTCGTTCCTGACGGAGGACGACCGGGTGATCAACGAAAGCGGCGCCATCCTGCTGCATCTGGCGGCCCGCGACGACCATCGGCTCGGCTATGCGCAGGGCACGGCCGCGTATGACCGGCTCAACCAGACGCTGGCCTACCTGAACACGGATTTTTTCCACGCCTTCGCGCCGCTATGGACGGCCTACGAAATGGAGGCCGATCCTCCCAGGCAGGCGATGCTGCGCGAGCTCGGGCGCAAGCAGGTAGCCGCCGCATGCCGCTATCTGGACGGGCTGCTCGCCACAAGGCAATGGATCGACGGGGGCGACAAGCGCACGGTGGCGGATGCCTACTTCGCGGGGATCGCGCGCTGGGCGGAATACCACCGTGTGCTGAACGTCGAGACCTACCCCCACCTGCACCGTCACCTGCAATCCCTTCGGCGCGACCCTGCCGTGGCGTTCGCCGATGCCATCGAGCGCAAGCGGCCTGCGAGCACTACCGGCGGGTTCGCGGGCCACGTGGCGCTGGAAGCGTTGCGCGGCCGTTTGCGGGCCTGACGGCGGGCCGGCTCAGGCCCCGGCGGTGTTCTCCGTCGGCCTGGGCCGCAGCAGTTCGACTTCCAGCCACTGGCCGGTGTCGACGAGCTCGGTGACCAGCGTCAGCAGGGCCTGCTCCACCGAGCGGCAGGCCAGACTCTGGCGCGCCGAGGCCGAGATGCACAGGCTCACGCGGCGCTTGAGCACGGCGTCGGAGATGCGCAGGCTCACCAGCCCGTGGTCGTCCTCGGCCGCCAGCGCCGACCAGGGCAGGATGGTCCAGCCCATGCCCGCACGCACGGCCGAGAGCAAGACCGATACGGCGCTGGTTTCGGCGACCAGCTGGCATTGCAGCCCTGCGCTGACGAACGCGCGGTCGGACAACACCCGTACCGAGTTGGGAAAGCTCGGCAACAGCAGCGGCAGCGCCGCCACCTCGGCCAGCGTGACGGTGTGGTCGCGATGCGCAATGGGTTTGCCAACCAGCATCAGCGCCTCGTCCAGCAGCGCGACGGACTGCATGTTGGGGCGGGCTTGCACGTCCATCGCGATCGCCACGTCCAGCTTCTGCAGCGCCAGCGCTTCGGCCAGGTCCGCGCTGGAGCCTTCGACGATCTCCAGCGTCACGTCGGGAAAGCGCGCGGCGATGGCGCGCAGCAGCGGCAGCGCCAGCACGCGCGAGGTGCTGGTCGGCAGCCCCACGCTGACATGGCCCGATGGTACGTCGCGGCCGTTGCGCACCGCGGCCTTGGCCTCTTCCATCTGGCGCAGCACCATCTTGGCGTGGCGATACAGGATATGGCCGGTTTCGGTAGGCCGCGCGCCGAAGGGGCCGCGCACCAGCAGCTTGGCTTCGAGCTCGGCCTCCAGATTGGCCACATGCTGGCTTAGCGAAGGCTGGGCGATATGCAGCGCGTCAGCCGCGGCGGTGATGCTTTCCAGCTCCACGATGCGCGCGAAATATCGAAGCTGTCTGAGGTCCATGTTGCGAGGGCGACGGTGCGTCGGCAAGGAGTGCGTGGCCAGGGCCGGACTGTAGCATTGCGCCGCGCCGGCACCCTGGCCGACCCTTCACGGACGCGCCTCCCCGCGCGGCGGGTCACCCGGCGCGGACCGGCACCTCGATATGGCAACCATTCTCGCCGCCGATGCAAAGCGACAGGCGCGGCGGCCGCCCGTGCGGCACCTGCGGAAAGTGGCCCCGGTCCGCTCCCGCGATCGACACGCGCAGCCGGCTGCCGGCCGCCAGTTCCCACGCCACCGGCAACAGCGCGAACTCCAGCGGCTGCGCCTCGCCGGGCACCAGGCGGCTTGCATCCGCGGCGGCGAAGGTCCGGTACGGCCACGTGGTGCGGTATTCCGGTGGGCACGGCGCGGTCTTGCGATGCAGCGCGCGCAGCATGCCCTCGGTGATATAGCGCACGCGGCCGGATGCCTCGACTTCGGACAGATAGACGAAGACCGCGGCGTCCGGCTGCGACGAGGCGATGCGAAGATTCACCACGACATGGCCGGCGATGGCCAGCGGCGCGTCAAGCGGTGCCGTGTCGAAGGCAGGCAGCGCGGTAACGCGCTCGTCCCAGTCCGTGTAGTAGTCCTCGATATTGGCCGCGCCGAGACGCTCGTAGCGCGTGTTGCGCCCCGTGGACCAGTCGAAGCTGACCTGGGTGTCGAGCCGCGCCTCGGCGGCCGGCATCGTCGCAGCCAGCTCGCCGCCATCGGCGAGATGGAGACGCCGGTGCGCGGGGGCGGGCGGCCACGACGGCGCGGCGTGCCAGGCATTGTCGTGGATGCTGTAGTAGTGGACCGGCGCTTCCTCGTCCAACCCGGTGGGCATGTTCAGCAGATGATGATCGAAGAAGCGCAGCACCTCGGCCAGCAAGGGGAAATCCGAGGCGGCACGTTCGCGCCACGGCGAGACATTGGTGCGCGCGCCGTGGTCCCACGGTCCCAGCAGCAACCGGCTGTCGTGCGTGGGGAGCGACAGGAAGCGGGTGATGGCGCCGTTCGCATAGCCGCCGCCGTCGTACCAGCCGGAGATGTTGTAGACCGCCACGTCCGGCGCGATGCCGTCGAGGTAGCGGTAAGGGCTGCAACTGCCGGAATCGAGCTTCGGATCGTGCAGCGCGGCGCCGTCGCGGAAGGCGAATTCGGGGGCGAGATCGGCCAGCGTGAAGTTGTTGCGGTGCTCGGCGATGGCGGCCCGCAGCAGGCTGCCGTCGGTATCGTCGTCAACCCGCTCCGGGCCGTCGAAGCGCGGATCGTTGAAGTACGGAAAGCGCGCGACCATGTCGCGCCGGTCCTGGTCCAGCGCCACCATCAGGTCATCATAGGCCTCGACCCAGACCTTGGACAGCATGCCGCCCGGATACAACTGCTCGCTGTAGATATCGGAGACCGAGAACAGCGGGGCGATGGCCTTGACCGCGGGGTGGCCCGTGCTGGCCAGGAAGCACGCTGCCGCGCCGAGATAGGAGATGCCGGTCGAGCCGATGCGGCCGTTGGACCATGGCTGGGCCACGATCCAATCGGCGATCTCGAAATAGTCGTCGCGCTCGGTGGGCGAGCGCAGCGTGTCGCGCGTGCCGAAGCTCGCGCCGGTGCCGCGCACGTCGACCACCACCACCGCGTACCCCTTCGGCACGAAGGCATCGCGATACTTGGCCGCGTTGGGACTGGGCTCGGCGCCCGGGGCGCTCTGGCGGAAGCGCCGGTTATAGGGCGTGAAAATTGCGATGGTCGGATAGGTGCCGGGCGCGGACGCGTGTGCCGCGCCGGCGACGGGCTGCGGCACGTAGACGTCCAGCGCGAGCCGGCAGCCGTCGCGCATCGTCACATGGCGCGAAGCGGGGCGGTCCGGCACCGTGAACTGCGAGGGACGGGTTTGCAGGTAGGCCGAGGCCGGCACCTTCCAGGCGCTGCCCTGGGTATCGCGATCAGACATGGGAATCGGGTCGGGGCAAGTGAGGGTGCGTGCATGGTAAGCAGCGCCTCCGCAGGCGCGGAAAGACGAAATTGCGATGCGGACATAGGGCCGGCCTATGGCCCGCGAAGTGGTTGCAGGGCCGGGGGTGCAATGTCGAACCAGCGCTGTGCACGTCGGCACCATCTTGAGGATGAAGGCCAGCGGCCGGACAGCACATGGTCGTCATTGGTGCAAACCCTATGGGGGCATAGGCCGATCCTATGGCGGCATCGGCATTCCGTATTGGTCGCGCGCCGCACGAGTTCTTACCATCGGTCCAGGTCAGGCAGGGAGCCCGGTCCACCGCACGACACCCAACGAGGCGGCCCTCCATTCGCCGCCCGCCTGCCTGCACCGCGTTCCATTTTTACGGGAGAAGTACTGATGTTCCGACCTTTGATTTCCGCCGCGCTGGCTGGCGTGTTCGCATTCACCGCCGCCGGCGTGCAAGCGCAGGAGGGTTTTCCGAATCGACCCATCCGTCTCGTGGTGCCGCAGTCCGCGGGTTCGGGCGGCGACGTGGTGGCGCGCCTGCTGGGCGAGAAGCTGGGCAAGGATCTCGGGCAGTCCGTCGTCGTGGACAACCGGCCCGGCGCCAACGGCATCATCGGCGCATCCTTCGTCGCCAAGCAGCCGGCCGATGGCTACACCGTGCTGCTCGCCGGCGTATCGCAGGTCAGCTTCAACCAGCATCTGTACAAGTCGCTCCCGTATGACGCGCAGAAGGACTTCACCTTCATCGCCCCGGTGGTGGATACCCCGTTCGTGCTGGTGGCGAGCAAGGCCAGCGGCATCACGTCCATGGCCGGCTTCATCGAGAAGGCGAAGACCAAGCCGGGCGGGCTGAGCTATGGCAGCGCGGGCGTCGGCAATTCCACGCACCTGGCGATGGAAATGCTGGCCGACAAGGCGGGCATCAAGCTGACGCACGTGGCCTACAAGGGCTCGGGCCCGGCACTGACCGGCGTGATCGGCGGCGAGGTGGATGCGATGGTGAGCGTGCTGGGTGCGGCGTTGCCGCAGATCGGCGGCGGCAACGTGGTGCCCGTGGCGATCGTCGGTCAGAAGCGCGCGCAGCAGCTTCCCAATGTGCCGACCGTCAGGGAAGCGGGGCTCGATGTGCCGGTAATGCCGGGCTGGTATGCGCTGCTCGGGCCGGCCGACATGGATCCGAAGATCGTCGCTCGCCTGAACGCCTCGGTGCAGGCCTTCCTCAACGATGCGCAGGTCAGGAACAAGCTGGCGGGGCTCTATCTGGAGCCGCTGTCCGGTTCGGCCGGTGCCATCAAGCAGCGCGCGGTGTCGGACGCGAAGGTATGGGGCGACTTCATCCAGCAGCGCGGCATCCAGAACTCCTGACGTTGCCAACGTGCCGGACACCGGCAACGTAGCGCGTGCATCGAGAGGGCCGCCGGCGCGCGGGGTCGCCGGCGGTCCGGCTCATGCCTGCACCTGCCACCATCGCGGCAGCAGCGGGCGCACCTCGGCGCGTGCGAAGCGGTCGTCGATCAGGTGGACCACGCCCCGGTCCTGCCGGGTGCGGATCACGCGCCCGGCGGCCTGCACCACCTTGCGCAGGCCCGGATACAGGTAGGTGTATTCGTAGCCCTGGCGAAACAGCCGCTCCATGCGCTCGCGAAACTGCTCGTTGACCGCATTGAACTGGGGTAGTCCCAGCGTGGCGACGAAGGCGCCGATCAGGCGGTCGCCCGGCAGGTCCACGCCTTCGGCGAAGGAGCCGCCCAGTACCGCGAAGCCAATGCCACGGCCACCCGGCTGGAATGCCTGCAGGAACTGCTGCTGCTCGGCCTCGCTCATCGCGCGCACCTGGGTCCAGCATGGAATGTCCGGATAGCGTTGCACGAACAGCGCCGCGGCCTCCTGCAGATAGTCGTGGCTGCTGAAGAAGGCGAGATAGTTGCCGGGCGTGGCTTCGTACTGCCGGCCCATCAGCGCGACGATATCGGGCATCGAGCGGGCGCGGTGGGCGAATCGCGTGGAGACATGGCGCGCGATGCGGACCGACAGCTGGTCCGCTTCGAACGGCGAGGCCACCTCGACCCATGCGGTGCGTTCGGGCACCCCCAACATGTCGGTGTAGTACTCGCGCGGGTTCAGCGTGGCCGAGAACAGCGTGGTCGAATGCGAGGCCGCGAAGCGCGGCCGCAGGAACGGCGCGGGCACGACGTTGCGGACGCAGACGGTCGTGCTTGCGCGCGCGGCGCCGCGTGCGGCGCGGCGCGTGATGTCGAACAGCGAATGCTCCGTCATCTGCTCGGCCAGCCGGCAGAAGTGCAGGCTGTCGAAGTAGAAGCGCTGCAACGCGGCGTCGTGCTCGGCCGGGTGTTCTCCGAGGTGGTCGAGCAGGGCTGCACCCGCCTGCTCCAGCGCCGTCACGAACGCAGCGGGTACGGTGGGATAGGCACAGTAGTCGTCGGACTGCGCCTTCGCCAGCGCATTCCATTGCCGATGGACGCGGTCCATCGCGGTACGCAGCGAGGCCGGCGCGTGGCGCCTGACGCCGCGGAACGTGTCCTGGTCCAGTTCCGCGGAATACATCCCACGCGCGCGTTCGACGAGATTGTGGGCTTCGTCCACCAGCACGCTGACGCGCCATTCGTTGGCCGCGGTCAGCGCATACAGCATCGCGCTGCGGTCGAAGTAGTAGTTGTAGTCGGCCACCACCACGTCGCTCCAGCGCGCCAGTTCCTGGCCGAGGTAGTAGGGGCAGATGCCGTGCGCCAGCGCCACGTTGCGCACGCTGTCGCGGTCCAGCGTGGCCAGCTCGCACGCCGCGGCCCGCGCGGCCGCCAGGCGATCGTAGAAGCCGCGCGCCAGCGGGCACGACTCGCCGTGGCAGGCCAGGTCGGGATGCTCGCATGCCTTGTCGCGCGCGATCAGTTCGAGCACGCGCAGCGGCGGCGCGGGCGTCTGCCGGCGCAGTACGGCGATGGCGTCCAGCGCGAGCGCGCGGCCGGTCGAGCGCGCCGACAGGAAGAACAGCTTGTCGATGCGCTGGCCGGGAACGGCCTTGAGCGCGGGAAACAGCGTGCCGATGGTCTTGCCGATCCCCGTGGGGGCCTGCGCCATCAGGCAGCGGCCGGCGACGTTGGCCTTGTAGACGGTCTCGGCCAGTTCGCGTTGCCCCGTGCGGAAGCCCGCATGCGGAAAGGTCAGGGCCGCGAGCGCGCCGTCGCGCGCGGTGCGATGCGCGACCTCGCGCTCCGCCCATTGCAGAAAGCGCCGGCACTGGTCTTCGAAGAACGCACGCAGCGCGGCGGCATCGTAGCGTTCGACACGGGATTGCTCGCGCTGGCTGACGATGTCGAAATACACCACCGCGATGTCCAGTTCGGCCAGATCCAGTTGCTGGCACAGCAGCCAGCCGTACACCCTGGCCTGCGCGAGATGCAGCGCGCGGTGGTTCTCCGGCACCTCGACCGCCTCGCCGCGCACCGTCTTGATTTCTTCCAGCAGATTGCGCGCCGGATCGTAGCCGTCCGCGCGTCCGCGCACCACCAGTGTCCCGAACTGGCCGGACAGGCTGATCTCGGTCCGGTAGCCGGCAGGTCGCCGCGCCGTCACCACGCCGTGGCCGGCCATGCCCTCCTGCGCGGTGGGCGAGGGCGTGAAGCGCAGGTCCAGGCTGCCGGCGCGCGCCGTGAACTCGCAGAGCGCGCGCACGGCAACGGTGTAGCGCGGCGTGCTGTCGGCGCAGGTTTGCGGCGGGGTGGAAGCGGGAACCATGGGGACGGGGCTGGCAAGGCAGGTAAAGCGAAAAACTGTATGAATATACAGTATGCCGCCCCCGCGGCGGGCGCCTTCATCCGGCCCCTGCTACCCGCGTCGTCGAGCGCTGCGGCGCAGCCGTTCTCCGAGCCGCTTTCCCGTCCAGGTTTGGCGAGCCGCCATTGCCGGTTTGCCGCATGCCAATGCCTGCTGAAAGATACAAGGTGTAACGGTACGGTCACAGAACCTCTCTACTATCGGGCCCGATCAAAACCCACCGCACACCTTCCATGCGGCGGGCCCCATAAACGAAGGAGGTCCCTATTCATGTCGTATCTCACTGATAAGGCTCGCGCCCCGTACCGCGAAGCTCAAGGCGTTGTCACCGTTCCCGGCCAGATGCTCGAAGACATCGTTGCCGCCAACCCTGAGCGCCGCAAGATCCTTCGCGGTGGCCTGAGCATGTCGCTGCTGTCCGTGTTCGGTGGCAGCAGCCTGCTCGCAGCCTGTGGTGGTGATGACGACGGCCCCGCACCGGCTCCGGCACCGGGCCCGGGCGCAGCGCCCGCTCCCGCACCGGTTCCTGGCCCGACCCCGGCCGAGCCGCTGGACTACAGCGTGCGTTTCACGCCTGTCGCCGACAAGGTGACGGCCGACACGGTCACGCTGCCGGAGAACTACTCGTACGAAGTCCTGTTCTCGGCCGGCGACCCCGTCGAAGCAGGTTCGGTGGGCTACACCGGCACGCTGCAATCGTCGGCCGATACCGAGCGCCAGGCCGGTGGCCAGCACGACGGCATGCACTTCTTCGCGATCCCCGGTGTCGACCCGCAGAAGGGCGGCCTGCTGGCGATCAACCACGAGAATCTGGATTCGGCGCTGCTGTTCCCGTCGGGCTACAGCTACGACGGCGCCACCGCCACGCCGGAGCAAAAGCGCCTGGCGCTGTCGCACGTCGGCGTGTCGGTCATCGAAGTCGAATTCGCCAACAACAAGTGGCAGGTCAAGAAGAACTCGCGCTATAACAAGCGCTACACCGGCAACACGCTGTACCGCGTGTCGGGCCCCGCCGCCAGCGTGGTGGGCTCCACCGTGGTCGGCACGCTGAACAACTGCTCCAGCGGCGCCACGCCGTGGGGCACGTACCTGACCTGCGAAGAAACGCAGAACAACTACCTCGATCCCACCAATGCCGACGAAGGCTACGGCTGGGTGGTGGAAATCGATCCGCTCAACGAACTGGGCGCGCCGACCAAGCGCACCGCGATGGGCCGTTTCGACCACGAGAACACCGCGTTCATGACGGACGCCAACAACCGCGTCGCGTTCTACATGGGCGATGACGGCACGCCGGGCTGCATCTACAAGTTCATCCCGAACGCCGCGTTCGATCCGAACAACCGCGCCGCGAACATGAACCTGCTGGACAACGGCACGCTGTACGTTGCCAAGTTCAACGCAAACGGCACGGGCGAGTGGGTGGAACTGACGCAGGGCAAGAACGGCCTGCTGGTCGGCGCGACCGATCCGGGCAATGTCTCGCAAGGTCCGCAGACCCCGGTGACCGTCAACTTCGCGACGCAAGCCGACGTGCTGATCAACACCAAGTCGGCCGCCCGCGTGGCCGGTGGCACGCTGATGGATCGTCCGGAGTGGATCACGGTGGGCCTGGACAAGACCGTGTACTGCACGCTGACGAACAACGGCGGCCGTCAGGTGGTCGATGCCGCCAACCCGCGTGCGAACAACCCGCATGGCCACATCATCCGCTGGAAGGAAACGGGCAATTCGCCGCTGGCCACGACGTTCCAGTGGGAAATCCTGCTGCTCGCGGGCGACCCGTCGCTCTCGGCCGCCAACCTGAAGGGCGATATCAAGGGCGACACGTTCTCCAGCCCGGACGGCATCCGCGTCGATTCGCAGGGCCGCCTGTGGGTGCAGACCGACGCCGGCACGGGTTCGAGCACCACCAGCGTCTTCGGTGCGAACTCGATGCACTTCGTCGACCAGGTCACCCGCGAGTGCAAGCGCTTCCTGGTTGGCCCGGAGGGTTGCGAAATCACCGGCATCGCCTACACGCCGGACCTGACGACGTTCTTCATCAACATCCAGCATCCGACCAAGCAGTGGCCCAGCGCCTCGCTGCCGGCTCGCTCCTCGACGATCGTCGTGCGCCACAAGGACGGCAAGCCGATCGGCGCCTGATGCTGTAGCCACCATGCCGGTCCCGCTCTCGCGGAACCGGCAGACAAGCAAAAAACCGCGGCCCCAGGGCCGCGGTTTTTTGCTTCCTGCGTCGGCTAACGGCGCTTGATGACGACCTCCAGATACTCGCCCGGGATCACCAGCGAGTTCGGCCCGCCCTTGTTCAGGCTTTCCATCAGCGCCGACAGGTCGCGCTCCAGCGCGGCGCCGGCTTCCGGCGGCAGCGCGGCGAACGCCTTGTGCACGGGCCCGTACCAGGTGCGGAAGACCTCGATGAAGTGCGCCGGCGAGCGATAGCGGAAATTGAAGAACCGCTTGTTGGCGGTGATCTCCGCCGCCTGCTCCCCGAACATGGTGCGCAGATTGTCCTCGACGCCCCAGCGCGATGGCGGCTGCACGCCGGCCGGTGGCGGCATGTGCTTGCCCAGCGTCTTGAACATCTGGCCGATAAAGCCCTCGGGCGTCCAGTTCGCCATGCCGATCCGTCCGCCGGGGCGGCATACGCGCGCCATCTCCGACGCCGCCTGCTGCTGGTTCGGCGTGAACATGACGCCGAAGGTGGAAACCACCGCGTCGAAACTGGCATCGTCGAAGGGCAGCGCTTCCGCGTCGGCCTCGCGGAATTCCACCTGCAGCCCCTCGGCGTCCGCCCGTTTGGCGCCGCGCTCCAGCAGCGCCGGCACATAGTCGGTCGAGATCACCTTGCAGCCCCGCCGCGCGGCCGCGAGCGTGACGTTGCCGTTACCGGCGGCCACGTCCAGCACTTTCTCGTCCCAGCGCAGGTCGCAGGCTTCGGCGAGCGACTCGCCGACCAGTTGCAGTGTGACCCCGATCACCGCGTAGTTGCCGCTGGCCCATGCGGCCTGCTGGCGCGTCTTGACCGCGGCGAAGTCCGGGGCCTGAGTGGTGTTGGGTGCGTCCATGTTCTTGCTCCTTGTATCGTCGGTCCGCGGTCCGTTGCCGCCGCGGTGCGCGGGTCGCTTCGTTCGGATGGGATCGAATGGCTTGCCCGTGGCGCACTTTGCCGCGTTGGCGCCGCGCCGTCCTGTCCACGCGTCGCCACTGCCTGCCCGAGCGTCCGGCAAGACCGCCCAACGATTCCTTGGCTTCGCGCGCGGCGCGCACCACAATCCAGAACATCGAACGGCAGGGAGGGTGCTGCCATGGTCAGCAAGCGCAACGGCGAGGCAGTGCCCGGGGCCGCGCGCCCAGCCGGTGCGGGGCGACGGTGATGGACGCGCTGTCCGAGACCCTGCGCCTGGTGCGGCTGCTCGGCGCCCTGTTCGTCGAGGCCCGCTTCCGTGCGCCGTGGTGCTACCACTCCGCGCATGCCGACGCCGTCGCGCCGCTGCTGGAACCGGGCGCCAACAGCGTGGTGATCTTCCATCTGGTGACCGAGGGCGACTGCTGGGTGGAGATGGACGGCACCGCGCCGGTATCGCTGACGGCCGGCGACGCCGTCGTATTTCCTCAGGGTCAAGCGCACCGGATGTGCTCGCAGCCCGGCCTGCCGCCGGCGATGTGCGCGCCGCTGCAGGCGCAGCTGTCGCGCCCGGCGCGCCGGGCCGGCCATGGCGAGGGCGCCGCTTGCACGCGGCTGGTGTGCGGCTATCTCGCCTGCGATGCGCGGCTTGCGCGCATGTTGCTTGCCGCTCTGCCGCCGCTGATGCGGGTCAACGTGCGCGGTTCGCATGCGGGCGACTGGCTGGAGGCCACCGTGCGCTACGCCCTGAGCGAGGCGCGTGCCCCGGCGCCCGGCCGCGCCGGCGTGCTGGCGCGGCTTGCCGAGGCGCTGTTCATCGAAGTGCTGCGGCTCTACATGAACGAGCATGGGGACGAGCGCGTCGGCTGGCTGGCGGGCGTGGGCGATCGCGTGGTGGGCGCGGCGCTCAACGCGCTGCACAGGCGTCCCGCGCATGCGTGGACGCTGGAGGAACTGGCGCGAGAGGCCGGAACGTCGCGTTCGGTGCTGGCCGAGCGCTTCCAGCATCTGGTGGGCTGCTCGCCGATGCAGTACCTCACGCAGTGGCGCATGATGCTGGCCGCCAATCTGCTGTGTGGCAGCGATGCGCCGCTCGCGCGCATTGCGGAGGACGTGGGGTACCAGACCGATACGGCCTTCAGCCGCGCGTTCCGGCGCGAATTCGGCGCGCCGCCGGCGGCGTGGCGCCGCACGCAGGCATCGCGGGCCCGGATGGGCTGACCGCTTCGGGGCGGGTGTAGATTACGGGGTTTATCGTGTTCGCCCGGCCAACGCCATGTCCGTTGCCTGTCCCGCTTCCGCCCCGTGGTCTCCCGCGCCCGGCTCACCGCAAGACCGCGCGCTGGCGCATGTCGCCGCCCGCAGCGACGGCGCGCCCATCGACGCCTCGCTGCGCGTCACGCTGAACTTTCACCCCGACCGCGCCGAGCGCGGCATGCCCATCCTGGAGGCGCTCGCGCGCGATGGCGTGTACCGCTCCCAATTCGAGACGGGCACCAGCAATGGGGGCCTCACCGCCCATCCGGGCGGCGACCGCTGGCGCTGGGAAAGCCGCATCTTCGGCGCGGCCTACGATGACGCGCCCGCCGCCGAGCGCCCGAAGTACGGGGCGCTTGACCATCGGCGCCGCGCTACCGGCGGCTCGCCCCGCTTCGGCTCAGCCCATCTGCGCTTGCGTGCCGAGGTGCTGGCCCGCACGACCTTCTGCTATCCGGACAGCGTGTTCGACCCCGTGCATTTCGGCGTGGCCGCGCGCATGGGGCTGGTCGCGCACGCGCAGGCCGACTGCCGCGATGCGCTGGACGACTATATCGAGGCGCATGTGCACGGGCCGCTGGTGCTGGCGCGCGATGTCGAGGCACTGGTGCTCGATCCCTGCTACCGGGGCACGCAGGTGGAGGCGCTGGCGCGCGCGCTGCCTTGCTCGGTGGAGTGGCATGCCGGCTTCCGGCTGCATGTGGACGCGCTCTCGCGCTATCCGGATTACCGCGGACCGGAGCCCGTCTCCCTGGCCCTTGCGATCGCGCGCGAGGGCTGGCTGACGCCGGCCATCATCGGGGACGCGGCGAGCACCGGCGAGCATGATCCGCAATGCCTCAAGAAGGTGTGGCACTACGTCGCCCGCTTCGGCGACCTCGGCCAGCAGGCGGCAGCGGGCGGCGATAATGCCTGATTCTTCTCACCATGCAGATCACCGACAGGAGCGCATCGCCATGAAAGCTGTCTCGCAAGCCAGTGTCCGGGCCGCCGGCCCCAACTATCGCCACGAGGTCACCACCGGTGCGCACCGGTTGATCGCCGACGAGCCCGCGCATGCGGGCGGACAGGACGCGGGCGCCGCGCCGTACGACCTGGTGCTCGCGGGCCTCGGAGCCTGCACGGCGATCACCCTGCGCATGTACGCCGAGCGCAAGGGCTGGGACCTGGGCGATCTGCGCGTGGATCTGACGCTGCTGAAGGACCGGGACGGCAACGCGCGCATCGACCGCGTGCTCGCCACATCGGCGCCGCTGAGCGACGAGCAATGGGAGCGGCTGCTGGACATCGCCGGCAAGACGCCGGTCACCAAGACCCTTCAGGCGGGCACGCCGATCGGCACCACGCGGGAAGCGGCGGGGGCGGGCCAACAGTAGGCGGCCGCGTGCGCGGCGAACCTAGCGCGCCTTGCGGAACGTCAGGTTCAGGCGCGCGCGCCCGAAGGCGGGATGATCGCCGTCGGCCAGCGGGGCCACGCCATGGTAGGCCAGGCGCGAGGGTCCGCCCCATACCACCACGTCGCCATGGGCCACGCGCACGCGAGCAGGCCGGTCGGCGCGGCGCAGCCCGCCGAACAGGAACACCGCGGGCAGGCCCAGCGAGACAGAGACGATGGGCGCGTCCAGGTCCAGTTCGTCGCGGTCCTGATGCAGCGACAGCCGCGAGCCGGGCGCGTAGCGGTTGATCAGGCAGGCGTCGGGCGCGAAGCCGGGGTAGCCGGCCCGCGCCGCGGCATCGCGGGCCAGTTCGGCGAAGACGGGCGGCATGGCGGGCCACGGCCGCTGCGTTTGCGGATCGACGGGATCGTAGCGATAGCCGGTGCGATCGGAAACCCAGCCCACCTTGCCGCAGTTGGTCATGGCAACCGACATGCGGAACCCACCGGGCGTGATCAGATGGCGGAACGGCGCGGCCTCGGCGATCGCAGCGATGGCTCGCGCCAGCGCCTCCTCGCGGGCCCGGGCGAACGCGCGCAGCACCATGGCGCCGTCGCCCAGCGGCTCGATGGCGGGTTCCGGCGCCGCTTCGGCGAGGTTGTCGAACAGGTCGAACGTCATGATGGGTGCCGCGGGGCGGCAATGGCTGGGAGCGGGCGCGCCTATTGCGCGTCGTGGAAGATGATACCCGCCGTGAACCGCTGCCCGCTGCGAACCTCGCTGACGCCGTGGCGCAGGTTGACTCGATAGACCCCGCGGGTGCCCTGCACCGGCCGGTGATGCACGGCAAAGACCACCGCATCGCCCTGGCCCAGCGGCACCACGCTGGGCCGCGACTGCATGCGGGGCCGTTGCTCCGTCAGCACGAACTCGCCGCCTGTGAAGTCCTCGCCCGGCGCGGACAGCAGGATCGCCGTCTGCAGCGGGAATACGTGCTCGCCGTACAGATCCTGGTGCAGGCAGTTGTAGTCGCCCGGGGCATAGCGCAGCAGCAGCGGGGTGGGCCGGTGCTGGCCATGCCGGTGGCAGCGCGCGAGGAAGTCGGCGTGCGTGGCGGGAAACTGCACCTCGATGCCCATCGCGCGATGCCAGCGGTTGGCGATCTGGCGCAGCGGCGGGTAGAGCGCCGTGCGCCACTGCGCGATCAGCGGCGGCAGCGGATAGGCGAAGTACTGGTATTCGCCGCGGCCAAAGCCGTGACGGGCCATCACCACGCGGCTACGGAACAGCGACGCGTCGTCATAGAGACCGGCCAGTGCGCGGCATTCCGCCGGCGCCAGCAGGCGCGGGAGCACCGCGTAGCCGTGGCTGTCCAGGCGCGCGGCGATCTCGTCCCAGTCCAGTGCCCGCACGCGCGGGTCCTCTTCCGCGCGCTGGCGCTGCACGATCCGGGCAGCGGCTTCGCTCATTGCCCGGCCTCCCGCGCCAGGAGTTGGCGCTTCCGTTCTACGCCCCAGCGGTAGCCCGACAGCGCGCCATCCTGCCTCACCACGCGATGGCACGGAATCGCCACCGCGATGGTATTGGCCCCGCATGCCTGGGCGACCGCGCGCACCGCGGCCGGCGCGCCGATGCGCTGCGCGATCTCGGCGTAGCTCGCCGTTTCCCCTGCGGGAATCTCCCGCAGCGCCTGCCAGACCCGCTGCTGGAATACCGTGCCGCGCACGTCGAGCGGCAGGGCCTCGTGCTGTCCCGGCGCTTCGATCATCGCCACGACGCGCGCCACCACGCGCTCGTAATCGGCATCGCCGCCGATCAGCTCGGCCGCGGGAAAGCGGTCCTGCAACTCGCGCAGCAGCGGATCCGGATCCTCGCCCAGCGAGATCGCGCAGATGCCCTGCGCGGTGCTGGCGACCAGCACCGCGCCGAGCGAGCACTGGCCGATGGCGAAGCGGATGTCGGTGTCGCGGCCGCCCGCACGGTACGTCGACGGTTTCATCCCGAGCGTGCGGGCGGCCTCCGCGTAGAAGCGGCCGTTGGACTGGAAGCCCGCGTCGTAGATGGCCTCGGTCACCGACGCACCCCGTGCGAGGCGTTCGCGCACCCGCTGGCCGCGATGGGCGCTGACATAGTCCGCCGGGGTGACGCCGGTGATCTGCCGGAAGATGCGGTGGAAGTGGTGCGGGCTGGTGCCGGCCGCGGCGGCCAGCGTGGCCAGCGAGGGCGGCTCGTCGGCGCTCTCGATCTGGCGGCACGCGGCCACCACCATGGCGGCGTGGCGTTGCGCCAGCGTGGGCTGGCCGGGCTTGCACCGCTTGCACGGGCGGAAGCCGGCGCGCTCCGCATCGGCCGCGGTGGCATGGAAGCCCACGTTCTCGCGCAGCGGCCGGCGGGCGCCGCAGGAAGGCCGGCAATAGACGCCGGTGGTGCGCACCGAGTAGAAGAAGGTGCCGTCGGCGTTGGCGTCGCGTTCGATCACGGCGCGCCAGCGGGGGTCGTCGGTCAGCGCGTCGGCGGGGCTGGTGTGCGGTTCAGCGATGGTGTTCATGGCAATCGTTCCGTGCCGCATGCGGCATGAGGTCGGGTGTTGATTGCATGATAGGGACGATCGCGCGCCGGGGCACTCCGGGTCTTGCGATTGAATTCCGAAGAGACGCGTGGCCGCGCCTTGCTCCCTCTCCCGCTGGCGGGAGAGGGGAGCTTACCGGGTCGATAAGGCTCAGGCGAAGGTATCCACTTCACCCCGCGCCAGCTGGCGCGGCTGCGGTGCGGTGCGGGCCGGTGCGGGCGCCTGCGGCGATTCCAGGCCGAACTGCGAGAAGCCCTGGCCGCGCTGGCCCGGCTGCGGCTGCTGCTGTTGCTGGCCGTTGCCCGGCTGGCCGGCGTATTGTTCGCCGCCGACCGACGTCTGGCCGAGCTGGATGCCGCTTTCGGCCATCGCTGAGCGCAGTTGCGGCAGGGCCGCTTCCACGGCCGCGCGCACCGAGGCATGCGGCGAGACGAAGCTGGCCTGCGCCTGGTCGTTCACCACATTGAGCACGACCTTCAGCGGACCGAGATCGGGCGGGTTCAGCTGCAGCTCGGCCGTGTGATTGCCCTGCGTGGAGAGGCGCACCATCTGCTGGCTCAGGGCCTGGGGCCACTCGTGGTCGCCCACGGGCGGGGCAACGGTCGGGGCCGCGGCCCGCGACAGGGTACCGGTGCCGGCCGACGCGGTGCCCAGCGTCGTGGCGGCCAGATCCGAGGCGACCGGAGCCTGCGCCGCGGTGTCGACGGCGAGGGCGTCCGGTGCGGCGGTGTCGGTGGCGGCCTGCGCGGCCGGCACGATCGGTGCGGCCGGCAGAGCGCGGGCCGCGTCGGCGGCGGCCGCCTGCGGCGCATCCTGCTGCTGCGGCAGGCCGGATTGCTGCTGGCCGGTGCCGGACTGGGCGCCGCCCTGGCTGCCGGCGCTGGCGCTCATGGCCGCCTTGAGGGCGGCGGCCAGATCGGTGCCCTGCGGGGCCGTGCCGGTGGCAGTGGTGGCGTCCGGCGCCCCATCGCCCTGGGCGGCCGTGGCGGCCATCGCGGCGCGTTGCGACGCGATGGTGTTCAGGGTGTCGGTCGCGAAGGTCGAGCCGGCGGCGGCATCGCCCTCGGGGGTCGTGCCCGCGGTGGTGGCAGCGTTCGGCAACGCCGCGGCCGGCAGGCCGATGGCGGCATCGGCGCCCGTGCCCGGCAGGGCGGCGGTGCCGGCCGCGCCGGTCGGCACCGTGGCGGCCGGCGCCGGGGTGGGCACGGGCACGCCCAGCAGCGCGGCCAGCGCGGCGGCGGCGGCCGATGCGTTCGGGTCGATCGCGGCCTGCTCGGTTTCCGTCTCCGCGTCGTCCTTGCCGGCATCGCCGGCCGGCTTTCCGGCCACGGCCTTGTCGTCGGGCCGGGCGTTCTGGTCGGCGCGGGGCGTGTCGGCGTCGGCGGCCTTGCCGGCGGCGCCGTCGGCCTTGTCGGCCTTATCGGCCTTATCGGATTGATTGCCCTTGTCGGCCTGTTGCGGCTTTTCCGTCTTGCCGGCCTGAGCGGCGGGGCGGGCGCTCTCGGCGTTGTTGGCCTTGTCGCTCTTGCCCGCGGCCTCGCGGGCGCGGCCCAGTGCGCTGCCGAACGCCGCGTCGGCGTTCTGGCTGGCGGGCCGGCTGGCCTGCGTCGCCGCATTGGCGGCGCTGTTCACAATCTGCGAGATATCGATCATCGTATGGCTGGGCTCGCGCCCACTCAGTGTTTGGCGACCAGCTGCAGGCGCGCGGCGCGTGCGGCGAATTCGTCCATGTTGCGCTGGTCGCGGCGGTCGGCGACCTTCTGCTCGCGCGCTTCGGCGCGCGTGACCAGCGTGTCGAAGGAGTTCAGCTTGCGCTTTTGCTGCTGCCAGTTGGCGCGGCCGGCCAGCAACTGCGCCTCGGCGCGGGCCAGCGCCTCGCCCTGCTGGCGGATGGCGAGATCGAGCGAGTCGAGGAACTGCGAGAAGTCGTGCCAGCGGCTGGACGTCATGCCGTCGCGCATCAGCGCCTGCATGCGCTGGCGGTATTCCTCGCGGTACTGCGTGAGCGCGGTGAGCTGCTGCTCCGCCTGCGTGCGCAGGGCTTGCAGCTTGCCAAGCTCGCGCGCGGCGATATCGGTCTGGTCCTGCGCCAGGTCGACCAGCGTGTTCAGGGTGGACGGCTTAGCCATGTTGGCTCCTGTCGAAGAGGCTGTGCAACTGCTCGATCGACGCGTCGTAGCCGGCGCGCTCGTGGATATCCTGCTGCAGGAACGCTTCCATGCGCGGATGCATCCGGATGGCCAGATCCAGCTCCGGATCGGCGCCGGGCACATAGGCGCCCACGCTGATCAGATCGCGGTTGCGCTGGTAGCGCGACATCAGCTGCTTGAAGCGGCGCACCGAGGCGAACTGGTTGGGCTCGATCAGCGCGGTCATCGCCCGGCTGATCGACGCTTCCACGTCGATGGCCGGGTAGTGGCCCGATTCGGCCAGGCTGCGCGAGAGCACGATATGCCCGTCCAGAATGGCGCGCGCCGAATCGGCGATCGGGTCCTGCTGGTCATCGCCTTCGGTCAGCACGGTATAGAAGGCGGTAATGGAGCCGCCGCCTTCCGGGCCATTGCCGGTGCGCTCGACCAGCGTCGGCAGCTTGGCGAAGACCGAGGGCGGATAGCCCTTGGTGGCCGGCGGCTCGCCGATGGCCAGCGCGATCTCGCGCTGCGCCATCGCGTAGCGGGTCAGCGAATCCATGATCAGCAGCACATGGCGGCCCTGGTCGCGGAAGTACTCGGCCAGCCGGGTCGCATACGCCGCGCCCTGCATGCGCAGCAGCGGCGAAGTATCGGCGGGGGCGGCCACCACCACGGAACGGGCGCGGCCTTCCTCGCCGAGGATGTTCTCGATGAAGTCCTTCACTTCGCGGCCGCGCTCGCCGATCAGGCCGACCACGATCACTTCCGCGCTGGTGTAGCGCGCCATCATGCCCAGCAGGACGCTCTTGCCGACGCCCGAGCCCGCGAACAAGCCCATGCGCTGGCCGCGGCCGACGGTGAGCATGCCGTTGATCGCGCGCACGCCCACGTCCAGCACCGTTTCGATGGGCGCGCGCGTGAGCGGATTGATCTGGGCGCCGGCCAGCGGCACCTCGCGGGCGGCATTGAGCGGGCCGAGGCCGTCGAGCGGGCGGCCGGCGGCATCGAGCACGCGGCCGAGCAGGCCCTCTCCGACCGGCAGGCGCTTGGAGCCCGGTTCGCGCGGGCTGTTGTCGCCGGTCGGCATGGGGCTCGGCTCGAGCGGATAGACGCGCGCGCCGGGCAGCAGCCCCGCCACGTCGGACTGCGGCATCAGGTACAGGCGGTCGGCACCGAAGCCCACCACTTCGGCCTCGGCCAGGCGCGGGCCGTCGTCCTTGCCGTGGCCCGGCACTTCGATCAGGCAGTCGCTGCCCACGGGCATGCGCACGCCCACGGCCTCGAGCACCAGGCCGGCGGCACGCGTGAGCCGGCCGGCGCTGCGCTTGCTGTCGATATGGCCAACGTTGGTGGCCGCCACGCGCAGCGCATCGCGCCAGCGCTGGCCGTGCAGGCCGCTGTCGGTGGCGGGCGCCGCCGCTTCGGGCCGCGCGTCGGTCGTCATGTCAGTCATGCGGCGGCTCCCACGGTTCGTCGCGGCCCATCGCCTTGACGACCCGATTCCAGCGCGTGGTCAGCGTGGCATCGATCTCGCCGCTCGCCGCGCTGGCGATGCAGCCGCCGCGCGCGATGGCGGCATCGCCGCGCACTACCCAGCCCGCGGCTTCCAGCTCGCCCTGCAGGTGCGTATGCACCAGCGTGACGTCGTCCGGATGGACGAGCAGGCAGGGCGAGCCCGCCAGCGCGGGTTCGGCCGCCAGCAGCTCGCGCACCGCCGGCAGCAGCACCGCGGGCTCCGCCGCGACGGTCTGGCGCACCAGCTGGCGCGCCACGTCGAGCGCCAGCGCGATCAGGCTCTGCGCCACTTCCTCGTCCACCCGGCGCAGCGCCGTGCTGAACGTTGCAGCGAGGTCGTGCAGCCGCGCGGCCTCGCTGCGGGCCGTTTCCAGTCCGCGCGCATAGCCTTCGCGATGGCCGTCGCCATAGCCCTGTGTCTGTCCCTGCGTATAGCCCTGCGCGTAGCCTTCCTTGCGGGCGCCTTCGCGCATCGCCTCGATGGCCGCGAAGTCGATCGGCGGCGGTGCCGGTTCGCTCGGCACGAAGGCCGGCGCCGGCGGCAGCTTGTCGCGCGGATCGAGCGACACCATCTTCCAGCGCTGCCAGCCATTGGGCTGCTGGCGCGAGGAGGCGATGGCGCCGGCCGGCGGCGCCGAGGGCGCGTTCAGCTCGTCGAAACCGGTGAAGCGCTGGGCGCGCTGTTCGGGCGCGCGCGCTTCGGCGTGGCGCTCCCCGAACGCATCCGCCCGGAAATCGCCGCCGCTCGCGTAGGGATTAGACGTAGGCATCGTCGCCTGCTCCGATCTGGATCTCGCCGGCATCGGCCAGGCGCCTTACCACCTGCAGGATGTTCTTCTGCTCGGCTTCGACCTGCGACACACGCACCGGGCCCAGGCCTTCCAGGTCCTCGCGCAGCATCTCGCCCGCACGGGTCGACATGTTGCGGATGAACTTGTCGCGCAGCTCCGCCGGCGCGCCCTTGAGCGCGACGATGAGCGACTCGGTGGCGATTTCCTTGAGCACGCGCTGGATGCCGCGGTCGTCCACTTCCATCAGGTTCTCGAACAGGAACATCTCGTCGATGATCTTCTGCGCGAGGTCCGTATCGTGCTGGCGCACGCCGGCGATGACCGCTTCTTCCTGCGTGGTGCTCATCAGGTTGATGATCTCCGCGGCCGTGCGCACGCCGCCCATGCGGCTGCGCTTCAGGCTCTGGCCCGCCAGCAGCTTGGTCAGCACGTCGGTCAGCTCCTGCAGGGCGCCCGGCTGGACGCCGCCGAAGGTCGCGATACGCAGGATCACGTCGTTGCGCAGGCGGTCCGTGAACAGCGCCAGCACTTCGGACGACTTCTGGCGGTCCAGGTGGATCAGGATGGTCGCGATGATCTGCGGATGCTCGTCGCGGATCAACTCGGCCACCGAGGTGGCATCCATCCAGTTCAGCGAATCGATGCCCGCACCCGGGTCGCGCGATTCGAGGATGTCCTCGATCACCGACAGCGCACGTTCCTCGCCCAGCGCCTTGTTCAGCACGCTCTTGATGAACGAGCTCGAATCCACGTTCAGCGCCAGGAACTGTTCGGTCTCGGCGCGGAATTCGGCCAGCACTTCCGCCATCTGCTCGCGGGTCACCTGGCTCAACTGCGCCATGGCGGTACCCAGGCTCTGGACCTCGCGCGGCGCCAGGTGCTTGAACACCTCGGCCGCGGAATCCTCACCGAGCGACATCATCAGGATGGCGCTCTTCTGCAATCCCTCATCGTTCATCGCTGCTCATCCAGTTCTTGATCACACTGGCGACCAGGCGCGGGTCGCGTTGCGCGGCGTCGCGCACCAGGGCGAGATCGCTTTCGTATTTGGCTGCAAGTCGTACCACTTCCGGATCGGCCGGATCTTCCACCGGCAGCATGATGGCTTCGGACGCTTGTTCTTCGGCGGGCGGCGGCAGCGGCGGCGCGGTGTACTTGCGCACGATCGGGCGCGCCACCTTGAACCACACGAACATCGCCAGCAGTGCCAGTGCCAGGTAACCGGCGACCGTCTTGGCCAGTTCGATCATTTCAGGCTGCTTCCACACCGGCAGTTCCGGCTTTTCCACGACATCCGAGGTGAACGGGCTGTTGACCACATTCAGCGAGTCGCCGCGGTCGCCCTTGAAGCCCACGGCTTCCTTGGCGAGGTTCTCGATCTGCGCCAGCTGGGCGGCCGGAATGGCCTCGGTGACGCGCTTGCCGTTGGCGCCGACCACCGTGCGGTGATTGACCACAACGGCAACCGACAGGCGGCGGATGCCGCCGGGCGCCTGCTGTACGTGGCGCACCGTGCGGTCCAGCTCGTAGTTCGTGGTCGAGTCGCGGCGGCTGCTGCTCGGGCCGGTGGGCGCGGCCGGTGCGGCGGCCTGTGCCTGAGCCTGGGCGTTCTGCGCCTGCGCGCCTTGCTGGCCGGGCTGCTGGCCGGGCTGCGCGGGCGGCTGGCCGGGACGCGGCGGCTGCTGGGTCGCGACCGGCGCAGTGGCCTGCAGCGGCGGCTGGTTCGACAGCGCGCCGGGCACGCCGCCGACGGGCGAGCCGCCTTGCTGGTTCGACTCGCTCGACTGCTGGCTGCGGATCGCGGCGCGGGTCGGGTCCTGGTTCGGCTTGTACGACTCGTCGGTGTGCTCGACGATATTGAAGTCGACGTCGGCGGTGACCTGGGCCTTCACGTTGCCCTGGCCAAGGATCGGCGCGAGGATGGCTTCCACGCGTTGCACATAGGTGCGCTCCAGCGCCTGCACGTACTTGAGCTGGGTCGCGTCGAGCATGCGCTCGTTGGTGCCGTTGCCCGACAGCAGGTTGCCGTGCTGGTCGACGATGGAGATGGCCTTGGGCGTCAGTTCGGGAACGCTGGACGACACCATGTGGCTGATCGCGGCGACCTGGCCCTCGTCGATGGCGCGGCCCGGATAGAGCTGCAGCACGATCGACGCGGTGGGCTTCTGGCGCTCGCGCACGAACAGGGTGGGCTTCGGAATGGCCAGATGCACGCGCGCCGATTCCACCGCGGCGATGGATTCGATCGAACGGGCGAGTTCGCCCTCCAGGCCGCGCTGGTAGTTGACCTGCTCTGCGAACTGGCTGATGCCGAACTTCTGGTTGTCCATCAGCTCCATGCCGGTCGTGCCGCTCTTGGGCAGACCCTGGGACGCGAGCCGCAGGCGCAGCTCGTGCACCTTGTCGGCCGGCACCATGACCGCACCGCCGCCTTCGGCGAACTTGTACGGCACGTTCATCTGCTGCAGCGAGGCGATGACGGCGCCGCCGTCCTTCTCCGACAGGTTGCTGTACAGCACCTTGTAGTCAGGCGCGCGGGACCACAGCACGCCGACCACGATGGCGGCGGCCAGTGCCGCGCCGCCCAGCATCAGGGGCAGCTTCGGATTGGCCTTGATCCGTTCAAAAACCGCTGACGTGTTCGTCAGGCTGGCCACGGCGGCGTTCATCGACGCGACTCCTGGTTGGACGCCGAGGCCGTCCGGGCCGTCCGGGCCATCGGGCCGCAAGACGCGCCCGGGGCGCTCCCGCCGATGCCGGCATGGCTCACGTTACGCTGCAGACAAGACACGCGTACTCCTGCGAAAGTTGATCGAGTGGGGGGCTGGACCGCCGTAGCCGCACCGCGAAAAGCGGGCGCTCGTCGGCCAAGTCCGGCACGGTAGAGATGATCGTGCAGTCGCGCCCGCGACAATCGGCCGAATAGGGCGAGTTTTTAGGGGGAGTTCCCCGGATGGGGCGAAATTTCCGTGGCGGCGGCTGCCGGCCTCGCGGGTGGCCGGGATTCGCCTCTCTCTGCGGGCGTGAAAACGGCCCCCGGCTCGGTGCGAGCGGAGGGCCGTCGTCGGCGATGCGCAAGTGCGGGGAGAGTCCTTGCCCGACCCTTACACCGCCATGCTCATCACTTCCTGGTAGGCCTGGACCAGGCGGTTGCGGACCTGCACGCCGGTCTGGAACGAGATGCCGGCCTTTTGCAGCTCGATCATCACGTCGTTCAGCGCCACGCCGGGCTTGCCCAGTTCGAACGCCTCGGCCAAACCGTTGGCCTTTTCCTGGTTGGCGTTGATGCGTTGCATCGTGCGCTGCAGTTCGCCGGCGAAGCCGCCGGAGGATGCCTCGGCGGCGCCGGCCGGTGCGCCGGTGGCGCCCTGCGCGATGCCGCGCAGCTGCTGGATCATGCCTTCGATGGGTGCGATTGTGCTCATGGTTCGGTAGCTTGCGGCCGGCGTTGCCTGGCCGGTCAAGGTTGGTCGGTCTGCGATCGGCGGGTCGGCATGCGCGGCGGCGGCACACCTTGCCCCTTCCCGATTCGGCCCGACGAAGCATATCGGCTCGGGCTGCGGACGATCAGGGGAACTCCCGACGAAAAACCGGCTATTTCCGCCGATTGCGGCACGCCGCTCGCGCACGCGCAGGGGCGGCGGCTCGCGGCAGGGCGCGAAATGCCCGCTCATTCCGGTTCTGTTCTTGGGATTGGCCGGGAGGGTGGCTTGATACGCTCAGCGCCATCTTCCGATTCATCCGTACGCACGCCGGGAAATCCCTCTGTGAACCTATCCGACACCGTCATCGGCGAAAAAGCGGCGCCGCAAGAGCAGGCGCAAGCCGCGCCTCGCACCGTCTTTGCCAGCTCCCCCATCCAGTTGCGGGCGGCGGCCCATCTCTACGGCATCGAGACCGTGCCGCTGGCGCAGGCGCGGGTGCTGGAGCTGGGATGCGGTGTCGGCGATAACCTGTTCCCGTTCGCGCTGGGCTATCCCGGCGCGCACGTGGTCGGCGTGGACGCCAACCCCGACGATGTGGAAACGGCCCGGGCAAACGCGGCCCGGCTCGGTGCGGCAAACGTGCGCTTCCATGTCATGGGCGAGGTCGATCTCGTCGCGGACCTGGGGCAGTTCGACTACATCGTGCTGCACCAGACCTACGGCACGGTACCGGACGAGCTGGGCCACGCGCTGCTGGCGCTGTGCAAGCAGCTGCTGTCGCCGCTGGGCGTGGCATTCGTCAGCTATCACACGCTGCCCGGATGGAAGGGCAAGGACGTACTGCGCGATGCCATGCAGTTCGCCGGCCATGCCGCGTCCGGCATCGCCGAGAGCATTGCCGAGGCGCGCACCATGCTGACCATGTTCAGCGAATGCCTGGCCGACAACCCGCGCCTCGCCTCGCCGCTGGCGCCGATGCTCGACTACGCCAAGGGCCTGTCCGACGACGAGCTCGCGACGGAGTTCCTGCAGGACGGCGCGCCTTCCGCGGGCTACTTCATCGAGTTTGCCAATACGGTAGTCCAGCATGGGCTGGTGCATATCGGCGACGCGGAGCCCGAGCAGGAAATTCCCCAGACCTTCGGCGCCAAGGTGGCGCTGTTCAGCAGCCTGAAGGGACTGGGCCAGACCGCGGCGGTGCGCCAGCAATTCCTCGATTTCGCGGTGGGCCGCCAGTTCCGTCAGAGCATGCTGGTGCATCAGGAACGCGCGGGCCAGTGCCTGTCGGCCCCCGACCTGAGCCGCCTGGACGCTCTGCGCTTCGCCGGGGTGTTCCGCATGCACCGCGCCGAGCCGGGCGTGCCCATCGATCGCCGCCGGTACAGCAACCAGGCTGGACGCAGCATCGTGACCGGCGATACCCGCGTGGCCGCCGTCATGGCCGCGCTGACCGCGTCGTGGCCTGCGAGCTGCAGCGTCGCCGACCTGGCAGCGGCGATGCCCGACCAGGCATGGGAAGACAAGGATGTATTGCGCCAGTCGGTGCGCAAGGCCCTGGAGACCATGCTGCGCGCCGGCATTCTGCGCATGGCCGCCGAGGCCACGCCCTACGATGTTGACACGGCCGCCTCGCTGCGTCTGCTGCCGCATCTGCGCGCCGCGCTGGACGCGCAGCCGGACGGCGGACAACTAGGCACGTGGTCGCTGTGGCACGCGCCCGTCCAGCTCGCGCTGAGCGCCGACGAAGCGCAATTCCTGCGCGGCGATGACGCCGCGGCGCCAGCCCATCTGTGCCGCGAGAGCGCGGCCGCTGCCGAGGAGCCGGAACGGGAGAACCCGCTCGACATTCCGGGCCTGATGGAGCGCCTGCGCGACCAGGGCCTGCTGACCGGTTCCGCTCAGGCGTGGGCCGACCACTACCAGGCGCTGAGCACGCGAAACGACTGGCGCGATGTCGTCTGGTGGCACCGGATGGAAGCCCACTTCACCCACGTGCTGCGCGATGCCGCCACCGCCGGGGTGCAACAGACCGCGCAGGCAAAGGCGCTGTCGCGCGCGCTGCGCAACGATTTCGTGCGCATCCAGACCCTGTGGGATGCCGCCAAACTGCCGGAGGCGGAGACCGAGCTGCGCGCGCTGTTGCAGAACCATCCGGCGTCCGCCGACGGCTGGCATAGCCTGGCCCGGCTGCTCAAGCAGCAGGGCCGTGCCGACGACGCATTGGTCGCCATGGGGCGCGCCATATCGCTCAAGGCGCTGGATCCGGACGCACAGACCGAGTTCAGCGACATGCTGGTCGAACACCGTCGGTACGTGTCTGCCGAACAGATCGCCAACCGGGCGGTCCTGCTCAAGCCGACCGATCCCGTCAAGTACAACCGGCTGGCGCTGGCCCTGCGCTGGGCGCGCAAATTCGACGCGGCGCTGGGATGCCTGCAGGCGTCGCTGAAGTTGGATCCTAGGTTCGATCGCACCCACAACATGCTGGGCATCGTGTACAGCGAGAGCGGCGACTTGAATATGGCCGAGGCCAGCTATCGCCGCGCGCTCGAACTGAATCCGCAGCTGCACGCGGTGCAGAGCAATATGCTGTTCCTGATGTCGCACCGGTCGTGCTACAGCGCGAAGGACCTGTTCCGCGAGCACCGCAGTTTCGGCGAGATGGCGGCGAAACGTGCGCGTGGGCAGGTGCAGAAGCGCCATGCCAACGACCGCGATCCGGCGCGCCCGTTGCGTGTGGGCTTTGTTTCGGGCGACCTGCGCCAGCACGCCGTGATGAACTTCCTGGAGCCGATCTGGGAGGAGCTCGACCGCGAGCAATACCAGATCTATGCCTATCACACCGGCGATCAGGACGACAGGACGTCGGAGCGCGTCAAGCCGTTGACGAAATCGTGGCGGCGCGTGCGCTCGATGACGGAGGCGCAGCTGCGCGACCTGATCGTCCAGGATCGCATCGACATCCTGTTCGATCTGTCCGGCCATACCGACGGCAATCGACTGACCGCGTTCGCCATGCGCCCCGCGCCCGTGCAGGTGAGCTGGATCGGCTATCCGGGAACCACCGGCCTGGCGGAGATGGATTACTTCATCACCGACAGCCATGCCGCGGCACCGGGCGTGCTGGACGCGCAGTTCACCGAAAAGCTCGTGTACCTGCCCGCCGCATTCACGTTCCGTCCGTCGCCCGACAGCGCGCCGGTCGGCCCATCGCCGGCGATGAAGAATGGCTATGTCACGTTTGGCAGCTTCAATCGCTACACCAAGATCAGCGACGACGTGCTCGCGCTGTGGGGGCGTGTGCTCACCAGCGTGCCGGACTCGAGGATCTTCATGGGCAATATGGATGCGGACCTGTCCGTCCGCATCAAGGAGCGCTTCGCCAGGTTCGGCGTCTCCGCAGACCGTATCCGCACGCGGCCGAACGTCGCGATGAAGACCTACCTCGCGATGCATAACGAGGTGGACATCGCGCTCGATACCTTCCCCTACACGGGCGGCACCACCACGTGCCACTCGCTGTGGATGGGCGTGCCGATCCTCGCGCTGAGCGGCGAGACGCGCGTGTCGCGCCAGACCTCCGGCGTGCTGCACCAGGTGGGCCTGAGCGACTGGGTCTCCGAATCGGCCGACGAACTGGTCGAAAAGGCCGTGCGCTGGGCCAACGATATCCCGGGACTGGCCGCCCATCGCGCCGGCATGCGCCAGCGCATCGAAACGTCGTCCCTGCTTCGTCCCGACTTTGTGGCGCGCGGCCTCGAGAAGGCCATGCGCAAGATGTGGGCCTCCTGGTGCGCCAGCGAGCCGGCAACCAGCTTCACGATCGAGCCATGAAAAATCCTGTCTACGTCACGCAGCCTTACCTGCCGCCGCTGGAAGAATTCATTCCCTACCTGGAGTCGATCTGGGAGAACCGGATCCTGACCAATGGCGGCCCTTACCACCAGCAGCTGGAGAAGGCGCTGTGCGAATACCTCGGGGTCGAGCACCTCGCGCTGTTCGCCAACGGCACGCTGGCGCTGGTGACGGCGCTGCAGGCGCTGCGCATCTCCGGCGAGGTCATCACGACGCCGTACTCGTTCGCCGCTACCGCGCACTCGCTGCACTGGAACGGCATCACGCCGGTGTTCGCCGACGTGTGCCCGAAGACGCTGAACCTGGACCCGGCCCGCATCGAGGCGGCCATCACCCCGCAGACCACCGCCATCATGCCGGTGCACTGCTATGGCCGCCCGTGCGACGTGGATGCGATCCAGAAGCTCGCGGACAACTACAACCTGCGCGTGATCTATGACGCGGCGCATGCCTTTGGCGTGCACACGGCCGCCGGCAGCATCCTGCGCCATGGCGACCTGTCGGTGCTCAGCTTTCACGCGACCAAGGTGTTCAACACCTTCGAGGGTGGGGCGATCATCTGCCCGGATGCCAAGACCAAGCAGCGCATCGACCATCTGAAGAACTTCGGCTTCGTCGACGAGGTCACCGTGGTCGCACCCGGCATCAACGGGAAGATGAGCGAGATCAACGCGGCGTTCGGGATGCTCCAGCTGCAGCATATCGACCAGGCGCTGGCGCGCCGCAAGGAGATCGACGCCCGCTACCGGGTGCTGCTGGGCGATATTCCGGGCATCCACTGCCTGCCGCCGATGCCGGGCACGACCGCCAACTACTCGTACTTCCCCATCCTGGTGTCGGACGCCTATCCGCTGACCCGCGATGCGCTGTACCAGAAGTTCCGCGAGCACGACATCTATGCGCGGCGCTACTTCTATCCGCTGATCTCGGATTTCCCGGTCTATCGCGGGCTGCCGTCGGCCTCGCGCAGCAACCTGCCGGTGGCCGCCGATGCCGCCGACCGCGTGCTGTGCCTGCCGATCTATCCGGCGCTGGCCGATGCCGACGTCGAGCGCGTGGCGGACCTGATCGCCGACTATCCGATGCCGGCGCGCACCGGCTTCCCGTTCGCCCCGGTCGTGGACGCGCCGCCCGCCTATATGAGCGGCGTCGCGGCCTGATGCATCGGCCCCCGCCCGCCCGGGGCCGGGGCTGTCCAGTTCACTATCTTCACCACTGATACACCCATGTCCGACGTCGCCACCCTCAAGCCAGAGATCTTCGCCCTGATCGGCGAGCTGGCCGAAGACAAGACCCTGGCGGTCTCCGACGGTACGCCGCTGATCGGCGACGGCAGCCTGCTCGACTCGATGAAGCTGGTCGAGCTGTGCCTGGCGCTGGAAGACAAGGCCGCGGACCTCGGCTTCGAGTTCGACTGGACCTCGGCCGCCGCCATGTCGAAGTCGCGCAGCATGTTCCGCACCGCCGGCACGCTGGCGGAAGAGTTCGCCCGCCAGCGGGAAGCGCAGCAATGATCGTCGTCACCGGGGCCAGCAAGGGCCTGGGCCGCGCCATTTGCGAGCGCTTGATCGCCACCGGCGTGCCGGTGCTCGGGCTGGCACGCAATGTCGAGGGCGTGCCGTTCCCGGCGATGCGCTGCGACGTGTCGTCGTATGACGACGTCAAGGCGGTGATCAAGACGCTGAAGGCGGATGGGGCCAAGGTGGCCGGCCTGGTCAACGCGGCCGGCATCGCCTCGATGAACCTGGCGGTCACCACGCCGCCCGAGGTATCGCGCAACATCGTCCATACCAATCTGCTGGGCACCATCTACTGCTGCCAGTTGTTCGCGCCGCTGATGCTGCGCAACAGGGCCGGTTCGATCATCAACTTCTCGACCATCGCGGTGGCGCTGGGGCTGAAGGGCGAATCGATCTACGCGGCGTCGAAGGCGGGCGTGGAGGGCTTTACGCGGGCGTTCGCCCGCGAGATGGCGGACTTCGGCGTGAACGTCAACTGCATCGCGCCGGGCCCCATCGACACCGCGCTGCTCAAGGGCATCACGTCCGCGCAGATCGAGGGCATCGTGTCGCGGCAGATCATTCCCAAACAATTCACCCCGGACGCGGTCAGCGACCTGGTCGAGCTGTTGCTCGACGCGCGCAGCCGCTCGCTGTCCGGGCAAGTCTTCCATGTGGGTGGCGCCTGATGAAGCTGATCGCGAAGCTGAGCGAGATCTGGAAGGACGTCGATTACGCTTTCCTGATCCACAACGGCAATGAACTGAAGTTTTCCCAGATCGCCGCGGAAAACCCGGTGGACCTGTCGCAGGTGAAGCCCGGCGACGTGGTCGCCATCATCGGGGACTTCAATCCGTCGTCGATCCTGACGCTGCTGCGACTGATCGACCTTGGCGCTATCGTGGTGCCCCTGACGGTGGAAACCGCGCAACAGCACGACTACTTCTTCGAGCAGGCGCAGGTCGACGTGATCATCGACGGCGACGCGGTCCGCCGGCGCGCGCACCAGGACAGCCATGCGCTGATCGACGCGCTGCGGCGCGACCAGCATGCCGGCCTGATCCTGTTCTCGACCGGCACGACGGGGCGGCCCAAGGCGATCCTGCATGACCTCACGCTGTTCCTGAAGCGCTTCGAGACACCGCGCCCGACCAGCCGCACGATCAATTTCCTGCTGTTCGACCATATCGGCGGCATCAACACGCTGCTGCACACGTTGTTCAACAAGGGCGTGGTGGTGGCACCGCAGGCCCGCACCGTGCATTCGGTGCTGGAAACCTGCCGCGCCTTCGACGTGGAGGTGCTGCCGACCACGCCGACGTTCCTGCGCATGATGCTGATGAGCGGCGCGGTGCCCGACATGGTGCCGCCCTGCCTGAAGCTGATCACCTACGGCACCGAACGGATGGACCAGCCGACGCTGGACGCGCTGTGCGCGCTGCTGCCGCAGGTCGATTTCCGCCAGACCTTCGGCATGTCCGAGCTCGGCATCGTCCGCGTCAAGTCCGAAGCCCGGGACAGCCTGTTCATGAAGGTGGGCGGCGAGGGCGTCGAGACCCGCGTGGTCGACGACGTGCTCCAGATCCGCTCGCGCTCGCGCATGCTCGGCTACCTCAATGCGCCATCGCCGTTCGACGCGGACGGCTGGTACGACACCAAGGACATCGTCGAGGTCAAGGACGGCTACTACAAGGTGGTGGGCCGCACCAGCGAGGTGATCAACGTCGGCGGGCTCAAGTTCATGGCCTCCGAGGTGGAGCGGGTTGCGCTGGACTACCCCGGCGTATCGCTGGTCAAGGCGTACGCGCGGCAGAACCCGATCACCGGCCAGCACGTCGAACTGACGGTGCAGCCGGCCGACGGCGCGCTGGAGAAGGACGCACTGGCCGCCTTCCTCAAGGACAAGCTGCAGGCGCACATGGTGCCCAAGCGCATCCGGCTGGAAAGCGTCAGTGTCGGCCACCGTTTCAAGAGGGCTTGAGATGATTGACATCCTTGTGATCGGCACCGGCGGACTGGCGCGCGAGTTCACCTCCGCCTTCGCGGACGCGGTGCGCATCGTGGGCTATGCCAGCACCAATCATGACGAGCACGGCCAGTTCGGCCTGCCCGGCACGCTGTTCAAGGGCGAGGTCACGCCCGGGCTCGTCGGCACCGCCAGCGTGGTGATCGCCATCGGCGATCCGGCGGTGCGGCGCGCGATTCATCACCGGCTCAAGCCGTTGGGCTTCGTCTTTCCGTCGCTGGTCCATGCGTCCAGCGTGGTGTCGGAGCGGGCGCGGCTGGAGGAGGGGGTCATCGTGTCTCCCCAGTGCGTGGTGTCGCCCAATGTCACGCTCGGCGCCCTCAGCTACCTGAACTTCTGTTGCGGCGTGGGGCACGACGCCACGGTCGGGCGCTGCGTGCAGATCAATCCGGGCTCCCAGCTGGGCGGCTTCAGCGAGATCGGCGAGGGCACGCTGATCGGATCCGGCTCCACGATCCTGCAGGGCGTGAAGGTCGGCGCCCGTGCCACCGTGGCCTCGGGCTCCGTGGTGTTCTCCGAGGTGCCTGACGACGCCACCGTCATGGGCAACCCCGCCAGGCGGATGCGCGCGTTCGAGAAGTAGCCCGCGTCGAGCCAGTCAACCTTGTCACGGGGCGACGCCCCATCCAGCGCCCCCGCCATTTCTCCATGAGCCAGCAATCCCTGTTCGCGTCGCCTGCCGTGTCGCCGGCCGCCGACCATGCCTGCATGATCTGCGGATCGGCAAGCCAGCCCTATTTCTCGAAGCGCTACGCCACGTTGCCGCCGGGCGCGCCGTTCCCCTCGCTGGAGGTGGACTACGCGCGTTGCAGCGAGTGCGGCTTCGTCGCCTCGACCACGCACAAGGCACTGTCGCCCGAGCACTGGGTCGCACTGAACGCCGCCTTCCATCACAGCGTGGAGGCAGGCAACGAAGGCATCAACCAGCCCCCCTACGCCGACCAGGCGCTGGCGATGCTGATGCTTGCCCGGAACGGCGTGCTCGATCTGGACGATGCGCTGGACTATGCGGCCGGCTACGGCACGCTCAGCAAGTTTGCCCGCAAGTATTTCGGCGCGAAGATCAGGATCTTCGACCGCTACGTGACCGGGGGCGACGACACGCTCGAATACGTGGAGGAAACCGCGCTGGGCAAGTACGGCCTCGTGATCAACAGCGCGATGTTCGAGCACGTGCTGGAGCGCAAGGACCTGGACGACGTCGACGCCCTGGTGGCCGACGACGGTGTGCTGATGATGCATTCGGTCGTCTGCGAACGGGTGCCGGCGGACCCGAACTGGTTCTACCTCGACCCGGTCGTCCATACGGCGTTCCACACCAATGCCAGCATGGCGGTGCTGATGGCGCAGTGGGGCTATGGCGCGTCGGTCTACGCCCCGCAGGCCAAGAGCTGGTTCCTGTTCAAGCAGGACAATCCAAAGCTGGGCGAGCTGGAGAGTGTGATCGAGCGGATCAATGCCGAGCTGCAGTGCCGGTATTTCATCTACAAGCGGGGGTTCGTGGATTACTGGAAGGGGTTTTGAGGGGATGTTGACCGGTGGAGGGTGACGGCCCCGACCGCGACTCCATTCCTGGACCAGAACCAAAAAAGCCGCGCCGCGGCTTTTTTCGTTTCTCCCGACCGTCGTCCATGCCCCGCCGGCCCCCTATATATATATAGCGGCGCCAACCACCCTTCCGCCAATACCCCGAAAAGCGCCGCTTTTCCCCCTGACATCCCTCTAAAGAATCCTCGGCCAGCGGGTACTCTGGCACCTGGCAATGTCCGATGGCGTGTACGTCGCACCATCCGGTCCCGTTGACGTCCGGAATGGACGCCCGGCGCCCCCGCGAGGGGCCGCCAAAAGGCGGAACAGAGCCAAAAAATCGTCAAAGTCCATGACGTCGCCAGGGTCTAGGCGGGTCTTTCGGCGGTTTTAAACGTGATTTAAAAATTACTTGCAACAGCGGTCCACGCCTTCCAGCGGGACCGGCGGATTGGCCGGAAACCGGCCACTGGCAAGGGATTCCGGGTCGTGAGCCGCCTGCGGGCGGAACGGCAGACCGGCTTCCCGGATGGCGCACAGACTGAAAAGGATTAGGCGAAGCCGCGTGATGTCAAATCGACGCTAAAGGTTTCTGGGGCACCGACGATAACCTCAACAACGGTGGCGCATTACACACTGCTCGGTGGGCAGCCAGCGTTACGGCGATAGCCGGAAAGCCTTAATTCTTTCAGATCACAAGGAGCCGCCATGGCGCAAGTAATCAATACCAACACGTTGTCTCTGATGACTCAGAACAACCTGAACACCTCGCAGTCGAGCCTCAACACTGCGATCCAGCGTCTGTCGTCGGGCCTGCGCATCAACAGCGCCAAGGACGATGCTGCTGGCCAGGCAATTGCCAACCGCTTCACCGCCAACATCAAGGGCCTGACGCAAGCTTCGCGTAACGCCAACGACGGTATCTCGATCGCTCAGACGACCGAAGGCGCGCTGAACGAAATCAACAACAACCTGCAACGTATCCGCGAACTGTCGACCCAGGCTGCCAACGGCACGAACTCGGATTCGGATCTGACCTCGATCCAGGCTGAAATCACCCAGCGTCTGGACGAAATCGACCGCGTGTCGGGCCAGACCCAGTTCAACGGCGTGAAGGTTCTCGCCAAGGACAACACCCTGACGATCCAAGTTGGTTCGAAGGACAGCGAGACCATCTCGATCAACCTGAAGGAAATCACGGCCGACACGCTGGGCCTGGGTTCCTACGACATCAGCAAGTCGCTGCAGAAGGCCAACGTGGCCACGACCGCAACGACCGAACTGACCGCCGGCACGATCGCTGTGACCGACCTCGAGTTCACCGACACCGCCAGCAGCTCCGCCTGGGAAATCTACGTCGACGACGCAGATCCGGACACCCTGTACGTGTCGAACGACAGCGGCTCGACGTTCTACGCTGCTACGTACAACTCGACGACCAACGCGCTCGAGTTCGACTCGACGACGTCGGTGGCCGCCACGGCATCCGCCGCTGCCGGTCAGGACGTGCACGTTGGTGGTGGCATGATCGTGGCTGCCGACGACATCGTTGGCCGTACCGACGCGAACGCCGCCGCTACCGCGACGCTGCACCTGGATTCGGCTGGTTCGTACTACGTGTCGCTGGACGGTGGTTCGACGTTCATCACCGCGACGGTCGACGCATCGGCTGGTACGGTTTCGTACGACTCGTCGGCTGCTACGACGGCTGCTACGGTTGGCAGCGCGCTGACCGAAGTGGGTGTCCCGGGTTCCGCAGTGACCGTGGACCTGAGCGGTCTGGACGCGACCAAGGTTGGCAGCAGCCCGGCCCTGCACGCCCTGAAGACCCCGCTGGCAGATGGCACGAAGTATGTCGTGAAGGGCCAGAACGACGACGGCGCCGAAGTGTTCTTCGAAGCCACCGTCAACGCCTCGACCGGCGCTGTGACGCTGGGCGACGAGCTGACCGCCGACCCGCTGTCGAAGCTGGACTCCGCTCTGGCAACCGTTGACTCGCTGCGTAGCGACCTGGGTGCAATCCAGAACCGCTTCGAATCGACCATCAACAACCTGAACAACACGGTCACCAACCTGTCCGCCGCCCGTTCGCGTATCGAAGACGCTGACTACGCAGTGGAAGTGTCGAACATGACCCGTGCGCAGATCCTGCAGCAAGCTGGTACCTCGGTGCTGGCTCAAGCGAACCAGACCACGCAAAACGTGCTGTCGCTGCTGCGTTAATCGCAGGTTCAGTAACACGCAGTATCCCGGAAGAACATCTCCGGGCCGGGAAAACCGGGCCAGCCTCACCGGCTGGTCCGGTTTTTCGCCGGAGCCCTCGGCAAGTGGGCCGCCATCGGCGGGTCGCCATTTGCCCAGGGCCCGGAATTCTGAGGAAGTGTTCAGGCACGCCGTGCGAACGGCCTGGCCTCTTCCTCAGCGTTCCGCGAAGCCGCAGATCCGGCTTCACGCCGCAGCAACCGGTCAGCAGCACAACTATCGACGAACCAGCCTTCGACGGACCCGATCATGGAAGCTTCCGCCACTGCCTTGGTAAACGCGCCCGCCGGGCCACTGGGCACTGCCCCGTCCGCACCGCGCGCACCGGTCTCCGCCAGCGGGGCACCCGTGGGCGCGCAGGCCGCCGCCGGCAAGCCGGCGGACGAGCAGCCGCCGGCGGAGCTGGCCGGTCAGGTGGCCGAGCTGAACGACCTGCTCAAGGGCACCTGGGTCAGCCTGCGGATCGACATCGACAAGGAAAGCCGGCATGTGGTGACCACCGTGGTCGACCGCGACACCGGCGATGTCATCCGCCAGATCCCGTCGGAAGAATTCCTGCGCGTCTCGCGCGCCATGAACAAGTTGCAGGGGCTGCTGGTCAGCCAGAAGGCGTGAGCCGCGGCGCGGTTCGGCAATCGAAACAGTGAAACTTAGCTAGCAAGGAACAACAACATGGCGGTCTCCTCCATCGGTATCGGCTCCGGCCTCCCCCTGAGCGACCTGCTCGACGACCTCGAAGCGGCGGAAAACAGCAAGCTGAAGGTGATCGAGTCGCGCCAGGCCTATACGGAAGCGAAGATCTCCGGCTACGGCAGCTTCAAGAGCGCGCTGGAGGCCTACCAGAAGGCCGCCAAGGCGATGATGAGCAACGACACCTGGAGCGCGGCCAAGACCTCGCTCGGCACGTCGGGCATCATCGGCGTGTCCGCCACGGCCAAGGCTGTGAACGGCGACTACACGGTTACGGTCAACCGCCTGGCGCAGGCGCAATCGCTGGCCTCCAAGGGCTTTGCCAAGACCGACACCGCCGTCGGCACCGGCACGCTGACGTTCGAGTTCGGCACCACCACCGGCTACGACGAAACCTCCGGCACCTACATCGATCCGGAATTCACCCCGGTCGCCAGCAAGACCAAGTCGATCACCATCGACAGCACCAACAACACGCTGCAGGGCATGCGCGACGCCATCAACAAGGCGGACATGGGCGTCACGGCCAGTATCGTCAACGATGGCAGCGGCACGCCTTACCGCCTGGTGCTGACCTCGAAGGAGACCGGCGAAGCCTCGACCATGCGCATCACCGGCACCGGCACGGTGGCCAACGCCATCGGCTACGATCCGGAAGCCGCCACGCAGCCCAGCGGCACGACCGAGACGCTGCGCGGCACGAATGCCAAGGCCACCATCAACGGCATGGTGGTCACCAGCACCAGCAACACGTTCAAGGAAGCCATCCAGGGCGTGACGCTCACCACCGTGTCGCTGGGCACCAGCACGCTGAAGGTCACGCGCGATACCGCTGCGATGAAGAACGCCGCCGACGAATTCGTCAGCGCGTACAACAAGCTGCAATCGACGATCGCGGACCTGACCGCGTTCGACGTGGACGAGGAAACGAATGCCGCGCTGACCGGCGACGGCACGCTGCGCAATATCCAGGTGCAGTTGCGCACGATCATGAATACGCCGCAGGGCGGCACGTCGCCGTACAAGATGCTGGGCGACGTGGGCATCGAGTTCCAGCTCGACGGCACCATGAAGGTGGACGAAGAGAAGTTCACGGCCGCGGTGGAGAACAACCTGGCCGGCATGCAGCAGCTGTTCGCCGGCGACGGCACCACCGGCGGCGTGGGCCGCGCGCTGTCGGACAAGATCACCAGCTACACCCGTACCGGCGGCTCGCTGACCGTGGCGACCGAAGGCGCCAAGACGCAGCTCGACGACCTGGACGATCTCTACGAGACCACCGAGGAACGCATCGAAGCGACCATCGCGCGCTATCGCGCCCAGTTCGCCGCGCTCGACACGCTGGTCTCGCAGATGAACAACACCAGCAATTATCTGACCCAGCAGTTCAACGCCATGAACGGGAACAACAAGTAAGCGTACCCGGCATGGCCCAGCCGGCGTCCGCGCCGGCTGAAACCGAATATTCCAAGGAAAGCACACCATGTATGCCCGCAATGCCGCGAACGCATATGCCACGTTGGGCGTCCACACCGGCGTGATGAGCGCCAGTCCGCATCAGCTCATCGTGATGTTGTTCGATGGCGCCCGCAGCGCCATCGCGCGCGCGAAATTCCTGATGTCGACGGGCCATGTCGCCGCGAAGGGCGACGCGATTTCCAAGGCGATCGACATCGTCGAGAACGGCCTGCGCGCCGTGCTGGATCACGAGGCGGGCGGCGAGATCGCGGCCAATCTCGAACAGCTCTATGAATACATGGCGCGCCGCCTGATGCTCGCCAATATCCGCAACGACGTGGCGCTGCTCGACGAAGTCGACGGGCTGCTCGAAGGCCTCGCCTCCGCATGGAGCGAGGCGGGCCAGGCGAACGACGCCGGACAGGCACAGGCCGATGTACAACGTGCGGCAATGGGGGCCTGACATGGGAACCGCCAGTCCGCTGCTGCGTTGCTACGAAGAGCTCGAGCGCATCTGCAGGGAAATGCTCGAAGCGTGCGAGGCGCAGAACTGGGACGCGATGAACGGCTTGCAGCAGGTCTACAGCCAGCAGGTCGAAGTGTTGCGTACCGCGCAGGATCTGCCGCGCGCGCTGTCCGAGGAGGAGCGCGCGGTGCGCCACCGCAAGCTCGAACGCATCCTGTCGTACGATGCCGCGATCCGCAAGATACTCGTTCCCGAATGGGAACGGCTCTCGGATCTGCTCGGCACCGCCCGTCGCCGGCTCGACCTCGGCCACACCTACCGCGTCCCTTTCTGACGCCGCCCGTGCCGGACCGTCGCTAGCGGCGGTCCGCTACCCACTATGGCAGGCATTCCCGTTACGCCCGATCCGTCCACGCTGATGCGTGGCGGCGAGGCCCTGAACCGTTCGGCGCCGCCGGTCTCGCGACTGGCCGCGCTGCTGCCCGTGCTTCCCACGGCGGACGGCGGCGTCGCGCCTGGCGACAACACGCTGATTCGAGCGGGTGTCGGCACGGCGGCCACCGAGCGGGGCGGCGGGAGCGGCGCCGCGCATGGCCAGACCACTTCGACGCGCGAAACGCTCAGCTTTGCCGCCCGCGCCATCCTGCATGTGCTGGACGGCGAGGGCATGGCCGCACCGCCCGGTGCGCCCGTGCTGCGCTCGGCCCCCAGTGGAACGCCCGCGCAGCTCGCCACGGCGCTGCGCCAGGCGCTGCCGCAACTGTTGCAGCAAAGCGGTCTGTTCTACGAAAGCCATCTGGCCGACTGGGTGCAAGGCGCGCGCCCGCTGGCCGAGGTCAGAGGCGAGCCGCAGGCACGGCTGGCAAGCCCGCCGGCACCGCACGCTCCGGCGCCGGGCCAGGCCGGTGGCCCCATGGGCGGGCAGCCGCACGGCGCCCCTGGAGCGCCCGCCGCGCCTGTGTTGCTGCTGCCCGCGCCGAGCGGATCGTCCCCCTCCGCGACCCTGCCTATGCTGCCGGGCCCCGCTGCCGGCGAACCTGGGCAGGCCAAGGCCGAAGAGGGCGCCGCCCGCCCGGGAGAGCGGCCGGCCGCCGATACGCCGGTGGCCAAAAAGGGAGCGCGCCAGCTCGATCCGTTGCCGGCGCGCTCGCCCACCGAACTGCTTGCCAGGCAGACCGCCAATGCCGCGGTCGCCTACGAGTCCGTGGCACAGGGCGCCCACGCGCGCCGTGCCGAGGTCGTGTTCGACGTAACCCCGCCATCGTCGTCCGGCGGCGAGGCGCCCGCCGGCAACGCCCGCACCGAGGCGCCGGCCGCCAACCCGATTCATCCCGCGACCGAGGGTCTCGTGCGCCAGCAGCTCGAACTGCTCGCCACGCAGCAATTCCGCTGGAGCGGCGAAGCGTGGCCCGACGTGCCGATGGAATGGGAAGTGTCGCGCCGTCAGGGGGACACCGGCGGCGCCGCGGACGAACAACCGTGGTCGACGAAGCTCGTCATCGACCTGCCACGGCTTGGGCGCGTCGAGGCGCGGCTCACGCTGAACGGCACCGGGCTCGAAGCCACCGTGTCGACGGTGCGCGGCGAGACCGCGTCGCGCCTGAACGACTCGCGTTCGGCGTTCTCCGGCAACCTGTCGGCCAACGGTCTGGTGCTGATGCGGCTGACGGTCAGCCCGGGCCTGCCCGATGACAAGCGGGGGCGGCCATGAGCGCGCCCGCGGACAAGGACCCGCGCGCCGGCGCGGTGGCACTGCGCTACGAGGAGGGAGACGGGGCGCCGCGCGTGGTGGCCAAGGGCTACGGCGTGGTCGCGGACTCGATCATTTCCCGCGCCAGGGAAGCTGGCGTCTACGTGCATGATTCGCCGGCCCTGGTGAACCTGCTGATGCAGGTCGATCTCGATTCCCAGATTCCGCCGCAACTGTACGTCGCCGTCGCCGAGTTGCTCGCCTGGCTCTATGCGGTGGAACGCGCGGACCTCGATCCCGCCGCGGCCTGATCGCGCCGGGGCCGGCGCCGCCGCCTGCTGCCCGGTTCCGGGCGGCCTTCCACGATTCCCTACACCGTGACGGTGCCTTGCAGCGCCAGCAGCGGGGCGGCCTGCGCGCTGTCCGCGGCCGGCGCTTCCGCGTCGGGCGCCGGCGTGTCGGCACATTCGACCTCGCGACGTCTGGCCGGCGGCCGCTTGCGCCGCGTCCGCGTGCGCGGCACGAAGATCGGCACGAAGTCCGGCGAGTCCGGCATCTCGTCGGCCGGCAGCGAAACATCCGCGGGAACCTGCGTCACCGCCGAGATGGAATGCTTGTAGATCAGTTGGGGGTTGGTGTCGCCGTCATGCATGGCCAGGAGCACCATGTACTCGTCCGAGCCCACGACGATGCCGCGCAAGCGGGTCCCGTTGGACAGATGGATGACAACGGGAAGCCGGCTGGCGCTGTGAATGGCCAGTTGCTGCTGTTGAAGTTTCCGTCCGGGACGCTTACTTCTGGTTTCCTGATGCTTCACGACGACTCCGGAAGAACTCTGCAGAGTTCTATCGACCGATTTTGGCCGGGATAAAGCAATAAAAATAGGTGTCGGCTTCAGAAAACCGAAAGCGGTGCGTGGAACGGCTCACGGCGAGCACGGCCGCGGGGTCGTGAGACGGTCGGCGGCTGCCGTCAAAGCGAAGAGGGGATGACCATCCGCGTCCGGAGGAGCGTTTCACGTCCGGCCGTGGATCGGCGCCGCGCCGTCGTTTGCTGCTCGGCGCGACGACGCGAGCAGACTGGGCGGCGGGTTGGGCGAGGGGCCTGCCGTGGCGTCCCGCGGTGTGCGATACGTGCCGACACCTCAGTAAGCGACGACAGCGTAACAATTAGCGGGAACGCGGAGATTTTCCATCAGGATTTCTACCGATGGAAAGCCGATTTACATCTCATCTGCGCGACGTTATATTCGCACTGAGCCTTACGGCTCCTGGAAGTCCTGGAAAGCCTACGAGCACCCCGCGCGTGGGCTTCTTTTTTTTGCATCCGCGCTTTTTCTACCTTCCGTGGCGGGCGACGGCGCTGGGCCGTTCTTCCTGACACGCCACCATTAGATGACATTTTGCCTCCTTGTCATCACTCAAATACATTAGGTTTTCCCCTTTATTTCTCACTTGCATCGCACAAAAAGTGCTGCAAAAGTATCTTTGGCGGCACGTTGCGACTTCTGGGAGGCACGTTGCGGCACACTTGGCCAGCATGATCGGGCAGCGGCGCCTACAATAGCGCCTTTGTATACCGAATCGGACGAGTCCGGTATCGCCGTCGCCGCCCGCCAGGCGCTTCGCGCCCCCGCCGCCTTCCCCCGTCCAGATGCGTCTCATGACCGCCTCCGCCTCACGCCCAGTTCCTCCGCATTCCCTGTCGGCCGCCGCAGGCGCGTCCGGCGCCCCCGGGGCGGCGCAGCGCACGGCCGCCGAGCCGGTGCAGCCGCCGCCGGATGTGCCGGTGATGCAGGTAATCTTCGGCCTGATGCTGGCGATCCTGCTCGGGGCATTGGAGCAATCGATCGTGGCGGTGGTGCTGCCCGAGATCGCGCTGCGGCTCAATGGATTCGAACTGATGGCGTGGGTCGTGTCCGCCTACCTGATCGCCTCGACGGTGGCCACGCCGATCTACGGAAAGCTTTCCGACGTGCTGGGCCGCCGCTCCGTGCTGTCGTTCGCCATCGTGCTGTTCCTGCTTGCCTCGATCGCGTGCGCGCTGGCCCAGACCATGCCGCAACTGATCGTGGCGCGCATCCTTCAGGGCCTCGGCGGCGGCGGCCTGATCTCGGTCTCGCAGGCCGCCATCGCCGACGTGGTGCCGCTGCGCGACCGGGGCCGCTACCAGGGCTATGTGAGCGGGGTGTGGGCGGTGGCAAGTATGGCCGGTCCGGTGATCGGCGGCTATCTGGCCCATTACCTGTCGTGGCGCTGGATCTTCTGGATCAACCTGCCGCTGGCGTTGCTCGCGTTGATCGTGGTCCGGCGCGCGCTGCGCCACCTGCCGGCCGGCGGCCGGCGCCAGCGCATCGACTATCTCGGCGCGCTGCTGTTCGGCGGCGGTCTCACGGGGGTGCTCGTGTTTCTCACCCGGCTGGGGCAGGGGCATGAACTGTGGCGCGCCGACACGCTCGGGCTGCTGCTGGCGGGACTGGTGGGCCTGGCCTGCTTCGTCTGGCAGGAGCGCCGCGCCGCCGATCCGGTGATCCCGCTGGCGATGCTGCGCGTGCCGACGGTGGCGATCTGCTGCATCACGCTGTTCCTGTGCTTCTTCCAACTGATCGCGATGTCCGTGCTGCTGCCGCTGCGATTCCAGGTCGTCGGTGGCGCGCAGGCCGACGAGGCCGCGCTGCGGCTGGTGCCGCTGACGCTGGCGATTCCCTTCGGCGCATTCGTCGCCGGCCGGCTGATGACGCTCACGGGCCGCTACAAGCCGCTGCAGATGACCGGCGCGACGGTCGCGCCGCTGGCCATCGCGGCGCTCGCCTTCGTCAGCCCCGGCGCCGTGCCGCTGACGGCGATCGTCATGGTCGTGCTGGGCCTCGCGATCGGCCTGCAACTGCCCAGCGGGCTGGTGGCGACGCAGAATGCCGTGCCGCCCAGCCAGGTGGGCGTGGCCACCGCGCTGACCGCGTTTTCGCGCATGCTGGGCGGCGCCGTCGGCGTGGCGGTGCTCACCACGGTGCTGATCGCGCTGCTGCGCTACAGCGGCATGGCGACCGACGGCCTGCAGGCGGGCGAGGATGTGCTGATGAGCATGTTCCGGCGGGTGCTGGACCTGGGCGCGGGCGCGGATGCCGCGCTGGTGCGCGCGACCGCGGAGCGCGCCTTCCGCACGCTGTTCCTGCTCAGCGCGGCAGTATCGCTGGTGGCGCCCTTCCTGGTCGCGCGGCTGACGGAGGCGACGCTGCGCGGCAGCGCCAAGCCGGTCGCCGCCAGCGTCGAATAGCGGTCAGGCCTTCGCCGGATTGGCCACCCGCCGCCGTGCGCGCGCCGCCAGTCCGCCACCGAGCGCCCACCGCAGGCCCGGGGCCAGCAGGCGCATGGCGGCCAGCGCGGCCGGCCGCCGCAGCGACGCCGCGCCATGGACGCGCAGTTCGCGCCGGGCCCACGGCGGCAGCAGTGCGATACCGGCGTCCGCCATGATGCGCACGGCGGGCACCAGCAGGGGGCTGGGCACCGGCATCGCCAACACCAGCCGCACCACTTCCCGGGTACGGTCGCTGACCACCAGCTGCGGCCGCATCGCTTCCAGATAGGCGTCGATGTCCGCGCGGGTCCGCGGCACGTCGCTGGCCCCGAGCATTTCCGCCACCGTCGCCACTTCGCCGTAGTAGCGGTCCTGCTCGGCCCGGCTCAGCGGTCCGACATAACGCAGGTAGCCCGCGAGAAAGCTGGAGACTTCCGCCACATGGACCCAGGTGAGCAGCGCCGGATCGCTGGCCGCGTAGGGCCGGCCATCGGGGGCGATGCCGTGCACGCCGGTATGGATGCGCCGCACCCGTTCGATCAGCTTCAGCGCGTCGGCCCGGTTGCCATAGGTGGTGCCCGCGATGAATTGCGCAGTGCGGCCGAGCCGCCCCTGCATGTCGGAGCGGAAGGTGGAGTGGTCCCACACGCCGGCCAGCGCGAGCGGATGCATGGCCTGCAGCAGCAGCGCGCTGACGCCGCCGGCCAGCATCGCCGGGAAGTCGCCGTGCACCCGCCAGCAGACCGCCTCCGGCCCGAACAGGCCCGGGTCTCCGGGTGGATTGTCGTAGTCCAGCGTCAGGCCGGAATTGCTCCGCGTGATCGCGCGCACCTGCGCGCCCGCGTGGGTGCGGACCTTCGCGGTCCAGCGGCCCACGGGCCGCTCCTGCCTCTGCTGCCTGTCCTGCCGCCCTTGCGTGGTGTCGTGGCCGCCGCCCATCGTGTCCCGGTCGCTCAATAGTATTGGAGGTCCGTGGCCTTGCCCCAGAAGACCCGGTAGGCATAGATCGTATAGCCAAGGATGGTGGGCAGCACGATCACCGCACCGATCAGGATCACCATCAGGGACTCGGGCGCGCTCGCCGCCTGCCAGATATCGATGCGGTCCACCACCAGGTAGGGAAACAGGCTGTACGCCAGGCCGATGAATGCCAGCAGGAAGATCACCGCGGTGCCGACGAAGGGCACCCACGCCCAGTGGTCGTTGCCCACCGCATGCATGGCCGGCATGCGCCGCAGCAGCCGGTCGATGATGACGAACAGCGCCAGCGTGACGAGCGGGATCGGCGCGAGCAGGATGATGTTCGGCAGCGAGAACCACTTGTCGAAGATGCGCTCGCTGACCCAGGGCGTTACCAGCGAGATCGCCGCGATGCCGACGCCGGTGAGCCACAGCGTGCGCCGTGCCCAATGCATGGCGCGCAACTGCAGCGGCCCGACCGTCTTCATGATCAGCCAGCCCGCCCCCAGCAGGCAGTATCCGGACACCAGGCACAGGCCCACCACCACGGCGAAGGCGATGTCGAACCATTCGTACTGGAAGCCGGTGACATACAGCCCGAGCATCAGCCCCTGCGAAAAGCTGGCCAGCAGCGAGCCGCCGTAGAAGGCGCGGTTCCACCACGGCTTGTGGTGCGCGCGCGCCTTGACGCGGAAGTCGAACGCCACGCCCCGCACGATCAGCCCCACCAGCATCAGCGCCACCGGCAGATAGAGGTGCGTCAGGATGACGCCGTGGGCGATGGGAAAGGCCGTCAGCAGCAGCCCCACGCCGAGCACCAGCCACGTCTCGTTGGCATCCCAGAACGGGCCGATCGACGCGATCATGGTGTCCTTGTCGGCGTCGTCGGCGCGGCGCAGCAGCACGCCCACGCCGAGGTCGTAGCCATCCAGGATCACGTAGACCAGCATGGAGATGCCCATCAGGGCGAGGAAGACCAGCGGCATCCAGCCCGCGGGTTGGGTGAGGTCGGTCATTCTGCGCTCCGGATATCGCCAGGCACCACGGGTTGGGGAGTCTCGATCTCGGGGCGGTCCGGCGCGGGATCGCTGCCCGCCTTGCGCGCCAGGTAGAACACCACCGAGACATAGGCGGCGATCAGCACCGCATACAGCGCGAGATACATCGCCAGCGTCGCGCCGATCATGGTGGCCGGCACGTCGGAGGCGGCTTCGGCCGTGGTCAGCACCCCGTACACCAGGTACGGCTGGCGCCCGATCTCGGTCACATACCAGCCCGCGACCAGCGCGATCCAGCCCGAGAACGTCATCGCCACCAGCACACGCGCCAGCCACCGCGCCGGTTCGCCGCGCTTGCGCAGCTGCCATGCGCCCAGCCACGAAACGGCCAGCATCAGCAGGCCCATGCCGACCATGACGCGGAACGCGATGAAGATGGGCAGCACCGGCGGGTGCTCGGGGAAGGCGTCGATGCCCTTGACCTCGCCCTCCCATGCATGGGTCAGGTAGAACGAGGCCAGCCCTGGCACCGCGATCTCGAAGTCGTTGCTCTTGGTCAGCGCATTGGGCCAGCCGAACAGCACCGCCGGCACGCCCTTGCCAGTGGTCCAGATGCCTTCCATCGCGGCGATCTTGGCGGGCTGGTGGTGCAGCGTGTTCAGGCCATGCAGGTCGCCGACGACGATCTGCAGCGGGATCAGCGCGGCGGCGACGAACACGCCGGTGCGCAGCGACGACAGCACCTCCGGCGCACGGTCGCGCCGCAGCCAGCGATAGGCCGAGATGCCGGCCAGCAGGAACGACACCGTCAGCCCCGACGCAATCAGCATGTGCACCAGGCGATAGGGGAAGGAGGGATTGAAGATGACTTCCAGCCAGCTCGTGACATGGGCGCGGCCATCGATCATCTCGAAGCCGGCGGGGTCTGCATCCAAGAGTTCAGCGCCAGGATCCAGAAGGCGGACAGCGTCGTGCCGCCGGCCACCAGCAGCGTCGCGATGGTATGGGTGCGGTTGCTCACGCGGCGCATGCCGAACAGCATGATGCCGAGGAACGTTGCCTCCAGGAAAAAGGCGGTCAGTACCTCGTAGGCCAGCAGGGGCCCGGCCACATTGCCCACGCGCTCCATGTAGCCGGGCCAGTTGGTGCCGAACTGGAAGCTCATGGTGATGCCGCTGACCACGCCGAGCGCGAAGGTGAGCGCGAAGATCTTGACCCAGAAGCGATAGGCGGCCATCCAGCGGTCGTCGCCCGTCTTGTTGAAGCGCAGCTTGAAGAACAGCAGCACCCAGGTCAGCGCGATGCTGATGGTGGGAAACAGGATGTGGAAGGTGATATTGGCCGCGAACTGGATACGCGCGAGCAGGATGGGGTCCAGCGTGGAAAACATGGGCGTCACTCCTTGCCGGTGCGGGTGGACTTGCGCTTCGGGCGCTTTGCGTCGCTGCCGAGGGCGCCGGATATCCTGTCCTTCACTTCCACCAGCTTAGTTACCCGGGCGCCGAGCCGCATGAGCTTCTCCAGGGTGGCTACGTCCAGCTTCTGGATATCGCCAAACCATCCGGTCACCAGGGAAATCAGATCGTACATCTCCTTCATGCGCGCCTGCGCATGACGGTCGGCGGCCGTCGAGGCACTTTCGAGCTGCACCTCCCGCAGCATCGACAGCGTGGGATCGATCTCGCGGCGCCGCCGCTGCTCGGCCAGTGTGCGGAAAATGGTCCACACGTCGTCCGGCGCGGAGTAGTAGTCGCGGCGGTCGCCCGGGAGGTGCGACAGCCGAACGAGGTTCCAGGAGTCCAGCTCCTTCAGCCCGATGCTGACATTGGAGCGCGAGAAGCCAAGTGCCTCCGCGATCTCGTCGGCGTTGAGCGGGTCGGGAGAGGTGAAGAGAAGGGCATAGATCTGCCCCACGGTGCGATTGATGCCCCAGCGGTTGCCCATTTCGCCGAAGTGAAGGACAAAGCGCTGGACTAGGGGGGATAGCTGCATGGGTGAGGGCGCTTTTCTAACTTTCAGTAATTTCTGAAAGTTTAGACGAAACTCCTCGGGTGCGTGCGCCTGCCGGATGCGGCAGGTTGTCGCTGCCCGGGCGCCTCCCGGTCAGGCCCCGGCTACCCTCGCCGCCGCCGGGCCGGCTGCCATGCCTTGCGGCGAAGGCCACAGAAAGCTCTCGTCGATGGCGTCCACGCTGGTCGCCCCCAGCATCGCCATGTTGCGCGAGATTTCCTGCTTCATCAGCTCGATGGCCTTGCGCACGCCGGACAACCCCTGTACGGCGGCCGCGTAGCAGAACGGGCGGCCCACGAACACGAAGCGCGCACCGAGCGCCAGCGCCTTGATGGCGTCGCTGCCGCGCCGCACGCCGCTATCCAGCATCACCGGAACGCCGGGGCAGGCCCGTACGATGCCGGGCAGCACGCGCAGCGGCGCCACCGCCCCGTCCAGCTGCCGCCCGCCGTGGTTGGAGACGATGATGCCGTCCGCGCCCGCGTCCACCGCGATGCGGGCGTCGCGGGCGTCGAGGATGCCTTTGATCACGAGGGTGCCGGGCCACAGCCTGCGGATCAGCGCGAAGTGGCGCCAGTCCAGATGGCCGCGATCCGAGAAGTCGCGCTGCACGTTGGGCGACAGGATCGGCGCGCCGCGTGTGGCGTAGTTGTTCTCGAAATGCGGCACGCCATGACGCAACACGGTCTTCAGGAACGTGCCAAACAGCCAGCGTGGATGCGTGATGCCTTCCCACGCGAGCTTCGCGCTGGGCCGCAGCGGGGCCGAGAAGCCGGCGCGCGCGAAGTTCTCGCGGTTGGGCGGCACCGGGGTATCGACCGTGATCACCAGCGTGCCGTAGCCCGCCGCGCGCACGCGCTCGATCAGCGCGACGATGTTGGGCTGGTCGCCTGGCAGATACGCCTGGAACCACGCGTCGGCGTTGACCCGCACCACCTCTTCGAGCCGGATCAGCGACGATCCGCTCATCACCATCGGCACGTTCTCCGCCGCCGCGGCCTGCGCGAGCACGATGTCGCCGCGATAGGCGGACAGCGCCGCCAGGCCCATCGGCGCGATGCCGAAGGGCGACGCGTAGGTGCGGCCAAACAGCGTGGTCTCGGTGGAGCGGCGGGAAATGTCGACGAGCACGCGCGTAACGAGGCCCACGTCGTCGAAGGCGTCGCGATTGCCCTGGAACGAGCGGTAGCGCTCCGCGGCGCCGGCAATGTAGCCGAACACCGGCGCGGGCAGGCGGCGGCGCGCGGCCGCCTCGAAATCATCCAGGCACAGCATGGGGTTCTCGTCGTGGCGAAGGCAGTGGAGGCGGCGTCGGGCTACTCCGGCTTGATGCCGGACTTGCGCACCAGATCGCCCCACTTGACGCTCTCCGATGCCATGTACTGCCTGAACGTGGCGCTGTCGGACGCCTCCACCTTCATGCCCTGCGCAGCCATCCTGGCGCGCGTGTCGGGGTTTGCCATGGCCAGCTTCACACCGTGCTCCAGCTTCTGCACAACGTCGGTGGGCGTGCCGGCCGGCGCGTAGAGGCCGAACCACGTCAGTGCCTCGAAGCCCTTGAGGCCGGCTTCCGAGACCGTCGGAATGCTCGGCGCGCTCGGCGCGCGCTCCAGGCTCGAGACCGCGATCGCGCGCAGCTTGCCGCTGCGGATGTGCGGCAGCAGCGTCGGCAGGTTGCTGAACATCAGCGGCACCTGGTTGCCCAGCACGTCGGCGATGGCATTGGCTTCGCCCTTGTAGGGCACATGGACCATCTGCACGCCCGCCATCGTCGCGAACAGTTCCGCGGCGACGTGCTGCGGGCCGCCGGGGCCGGAGGACGCATAGTTCAGCGTGCCGTTCTTCTCGCGCGCGTACTTGATGACGTCCTGCACGGTATGCAGCGGCAGCGACGGATGCACCACCAGCACCAGCGGCACCGAAGCGATCAGCGATACCGGTGCGAAGTCCTTGACCGGGTCGAACCGCAGTTTCGGATACATCCCCGGGGCGACCACCATCGTCGACTGCGTGCCCAGCAGCAGCGTGTAGCCATCGGGCTTGGCGCGCGCCACGAGGTCGGCGGCGATGGTGCCCGTCGCGCCCGCGCGGTTTTCCACGACGAACGACTGGCCGAGGTCCTTGGCCAGCCCCTGGCCGACCAGCCGTGCGACCTGGTCGACGGCCCCGCCCGCGGAGAAGCCGACCAGCAGCGTGGCCGGCTTGGTGGGGTAGTCGGTTGCCGCGTGCGCGCCGCCCATGGCCAGCGCCATGGCCGCGTACAGCGATGTGGATACGAATCGACGGCGCGATGCCGCGTGGGCTTGTGTCATGTGTTGTCCCCTGGTGTTGTTGTGATGACGGACGTGTCGGGCACGACCGTTCCCGCAACGCGCGCCGGATGCGGGCGTTGTCCTTGTGCCGGCGCGAGCGCGGCCGGCTTGCTACGGCAGGCGTCAGTCTTTCTGCTGCGCGCGCCAGGCCTGGTAGCGAGTCTTGTTTTCCTCGTTGGGCGGATACAGGCCCGGCAGCTTCTCGCCGGCCTCGACCTGCTGCATGATCCAGCCCTCCAGGCGCTCCTGCTCCTCCGCTTCGCTCACGACCGCCTCGACCAGGTCGGCCGGAATCAGCACGGCGCCGTCGTTGTCGAGCACCACGACGTCGTTCGGGAACACGGCCACGCCGCCGCAGCCGATCGGCTGCTGCCATGCGACGAAGGTCAGTCCGGCCACCGACGGGGGCGCCGCCGCGCCACTGCACCACACGGGCAGCCCCGTGCCGCGCACGCCGTCCACATCGCGCACCACGCCGTCGGTCACCAGCGCGGACACGCCGCGCTTGCCCATGCGTGCGCACAGGATGTCGCCGAAGATGCCGGCGTCCTTCACGCCCATCGCATCTACGACCGCGATGCAGCCGGCCGGCATGTCCTCGATGGCGGCGCGCGTGGAAATCGGCGAGGACCACGATGCCGGGGTGGCAAGGTCCTCGCGCGCCGGCACGAAGCGCAGCGTGAACGCGCGCCCGACCAGCCGGGGGCTGTCCGCGTGCAGCGGCATGGCGCCGCGCATCCACACATTGCGCAGGCCCTTCTTGAGCAGCACCGTGGTCAGCGTGGCGGTGGTGACTTTCGACAGCACTTCGATCGTGCGCGCGTCCAGCGGCAGGGATTCAACGGACATGGCTAGCCTCGCAGGGTGGTTGGGTTCAGATGCTGGGAATCAGGCCGCCATCGACGCGGATGACCGAGCCGGTGACATAGGCGGCGCGCGCGCTCGCGAGGAACGCGACCACGTCGGCGTATTCCTGCGGCTCGCCATAGCGGCCGAGGGGAATGGAAGCCATGCTCTGCGCGCGGACCTCCTCCACGGCGCGGCTCTCGCGCCCGGCCTTTTGCTCGTCGAGGAACCGGATGCGCGGCGTGGCGATGCGGCCCGGCAGCACGATATTGCTGGTGATGCCGTGTCGGCCCACCTCGCCGGCCAGGGTCTTGGACCAGCCCACCAGCGAGGTGCGCAGCGCGTTCGACAGCCCCAGGTTCGGGATCGGCGCGACGACGCCCGACGACGTGCTGGTGATCACGCGGCCGAAGCCGCGCTCGCGCATGCCGGGCAGGACCCGGTCGGTGATGGTGACCACCGACAGCACCATGGCCTGGAACCAGCGCTGCCAGACCGCGGCGTCCTGGCCCGAAACCGGCGTCGGCGGCGGGCCGCCCGTGTTGTTGACGAGGATGTCCACCGGACCCAGCGCTGCTTCGATTGCGGCTACGCGGGCCTCGACGACACCGAGATCGGCCAGGTCCCATTGCAGCGCAAGGGCCTTGCCACCGGCCGCTTCGATATCGGCCACCACGGGCGCCAGCGACTGGGCGTCGATGTCCGCCACCGCGACGCGGGCGCCTTCGCGGGCCAGCGTGCGGGCGATGGCGCCGCCCAGTCCCCCGCCCGCGCCCAGTACCAGCGCGGCCTTGCCGTCGATGCCGAGATCCATGGGTCTGTCTCCTCCTTATTGGTTTGTCCGGCTATTGTGGGCACCCGCAAACTCCAAGACAATTGCGTTTTCTCGCGTTCAGAATCCACTTTTTGTTGATTCCCAATCGATGCCATGGAAACCCGATTTATCGATACGTTCGTCATGGTCGCGGAATGCGGCTCCATGGCCGAGGCCGCCCGGCGCATCAACATCACGCCCACCGCGCTGTCGCAGCGGCTGCGCGCGCTGGAGCGCGAGCTCGGCGCGCCGCTGGTCACGCGCTCGGGCCGCTTCGTGCGGCTCACGGAGGCCGGCGCGCGGCTGCTGTCCCGTGCGCGCCGCTTCCAACGCGACGTGCGCGAGCTGGAGATGGCGGTCTCGACCGAAGGCTTTCCCGGCGGCCTGCGCATCGGCACCATCCGCACCGCGCTGACCAACGTGATGCCGACGCTGCTGCGCTATATCGCGCTGCGCCATCCGCGGCTGGACGCGACCATGGAGATCGGCACCTCGCACGAGCTGTACCACCAGGTGGTGACAGGCAAGGTGGATGCCGCGCTGCTGGTGGAGCCGCCATTCAAGCTCCCCAAGGCCTATGTCTGGCACACGCTGCGCACCGAGCCGCTGGTGCTGCTGGCCCCGGCGCATCTGGCCGGACAGGACCCGGACACGGTGCTGGCGCAGCAGCCGATGATCCGCTACGACCGCCGCACCTGGGGCGGCCTGCTTGCCGAGCAGTATCTGCAGGAGCGCGGCCTGCATCCGCAGGAGCGCTTCGAGCTCGATTCGCCGGACGGCATTCTATTGCTCGTCAGCATGGGGCTGGGCGTATCGCTGGTGCCGGATTGCTACCAGGCGGCCGCGGTGCCGCCAGGCGTGGCGCGGCTGCCGCTGGTGGGCGACTGTCCCGTGCGCCAGCTCGGCTTCCTGTGGCCGAGGCAGTCCCAGTACGCGCGGCTGTTCGAGGCGATGGTCGACCAGTGAGCCGGTCAGCGGCCGCGGTTCTCGAGGCCGAACACCAGCGCGTTTGCGCTGCGGATGCCGTCTTCGACGGGCTGGGGATATCGCAGCCTGGCGAGGCCGGCCGTCTCCTTGGCCACGCGGCTGTAGAGCCCGATGGTTGCGTCGAACGCCCGCCGGGCTTCGACGGGGTCGAGCCGTCCAAAGCATTCGTGGAGTTGGGCGCGCACACCGCTATCCAGCCAGGTGTCCATGCGCAGGCCGTTGTGCCATACGTCGGGCGCGGGGTCGCCCTTGGCGAGCGCGTGCCATTCCAGCATGCGCAGAAGCAGCTCTTTCATGGCCCAGTCCCGCAGCCTGGCCGGCCACAACTCGGACCTCACGAGATATTTGGGGACGTGCGATGCCTCGAACCAGAATTCCTCGACGGCGTCGCTGAACGCTTGCTGTGAAGGCAGAGCCAGCCTCGGGGGTGCAAAGGGCGAGACGGGCAGGTTGGTGGCCAGGCCGGCCTTGTCGAGCAGCACCCTGTATCCACGCCGGTAGAGCGGGTCCAGCTTCCGCGCCTTGCTCATTGCCGACACCCGCCCGGCGCCGGCCAACGTGAAATCGACTTTGACGCCGGGTGAGTAGATGGCAAGCCGCGTCGGCCATTCCTGGCCGTCGTCCGCGTTCAGCCGCAAGACGGTGATGAGCTCGCCAATTTCGCCCAGCCAGCGCTCGTCGGCGGCGAGCCGGGCCGGATGGCGCGCAATCAGCTCGATGTCGATATCCGAGAGCGCGTCCGCGGTGCCATCGTTGCGCGCAAGCGAGCCGGTCAGGATCAGGGCGAGGATATTGTCCTCATGCTCGGCCCACGCGATGACGCGCTGCAAATGCGCGTCCCGAAGCATGGTCAGGGTGGACAAGGCGGGCTCCCGGACAAAAGGGCAACGTTACCTCAACACCGGCGGCACCGCACGCCCCTGCTTGCCGGCTCGGTGTTTTCCCGTGCTACCATGGCCCTCTATGTTAACGTTAAACTAACTTGTATCGCGGATTTACCGGAGGGTGTCGTGCTGCAAGCAAAGTTGGATTGTCCCGTTGTGACGGAAATGGAAGTCGTGCCCGTGGCAGGCCACGACAGCATGCTGATGAACCTGTCGGGCGCGCATGGCCCGTACTTCACGCGCAACATCGTGATCCTCAAGGACAGCGCCGGCAACGTCGGCGTCGGTGAAGTGCCGGGCGGGGAGAGCATCCGCCAGACGCTGCTCGATGCCCGCACCAACGTGGTGGGCCAGTCGATCGGGCACTACCAGGCCGTGCTCAACGACGTGCGCACCCGCTTCGCCAGCCGCGACGCCGGCGGCCGCGGCAACCAGACGTTCGACCTGCGCATCACGGTGCACGCAGTGACCGCGCTCGAAGCGGCGCTGCTCGACCTGCTGGGCAAGCACCTGAACGTGCCCGTCGCCGCGCTGCTGGGCGAAGGCCAGCAACGCGATGCCGTGGAAATGCTCGGCTACCTGTTCTACGTGGGCGACCGCAAGCGCACGACGCTGGACTATCGCACCGAGCCGGGCGCCGACAACGCGTGGTTCCGCGTGCGCAACGAAGTGGCCATGGACGCCGACGGCGTCGTGCGGCTGGCCGAGGCGGCCTACGAACGCTACGGTTTCAATGACTTCAAGCTCAAGGGTGGCGTGTTGCGCGGCGAGGAGGAGATGGAAGCGATCATCGCGCTGCACGAGCGCTTTCCCAAGGCGCGCGTCACGCTGGATCCGAACGGCGGCTGGCTGCTGGCCGATGCGATCCGCCTGTGCCGCGACAAGCACGGCATCCTCGCCTACGCGGAAGATCCGTGCGGCGCGGAGGAGGGCTATTCGGGCCGGGAGATCATGGCGGAGTTCCGCACCGCCACGGGCCTGCCGACCGCGACCAACATGATTGCCACCGACTGGCGCCAGATGGGGCACGCGGTGCGTCTGCACTCGGTGGACATTCCGCTGGCCGACCCGCACTTCTGGACGATGCAGGGCTCGGTGCGCGTGGCGCAGATGTGCGCCGAGTGGGGCCTGACCTGGGGCTCGCATTCCAACAATCACTTCGATATTTCGCTGGCGATGTTCACGCACGTGGCCGCCGCCGCGCCGGGCCGGGTCACGGCCATCGACACGCACTGGATCTGGCAGGACGGCGAACACCTGACGCGCAATCCGCTGAAGATCGAGGGCGGCATGGTGCAGGTGCCGAAGGCGCCCGGCCTCGGCGTGGAGCTGGACATGGAGGCGCTGGCGCGTGCCAACCGCCTGTATCAGGAGAAGGGCCTCGGAGCGCGCGACGACGCGATGGCGATGCAGTTCCTGATCCCCAACTGGAAATTCAACAACAAGCTGCCCTGCATGGTGCGCTGAACGCGCTGCCGCACCCGGCATGCACCGGGGCGGCGCGACAGGACATCTGGTCATACAAGGAGACAACATGAGCCAATCTTCCAACTCCCCTCGCATGGGCCTTGCCGCGCTGGCCCGCCGCTGCGCCGCGATTGCCATCGGCGTCGCGGCCGGTGCCGCCGTGGCCGGGACGGCCTTCGCTTCCACCGCATGGCCGCAGAAGGCGGTGGCCGTCGTGGTGCCGTTCCCGCCGGGCGGCTCCACCGACACCATCGCGCGCATGCTGGCGCAGCCGCTCAACGAGAAGCTCGGCCAGCCCTTCGTCGTGGAGAACCGTCCGGGCGCCACCGGCGCGATCGGCGCGACCTATGTCAAGCGCGCCCCCGCCGACGGCTACACGATGATGGTTGCCTCGATCGGCGTCTACGCCGTCAATCCGTTCCTGCAGAAGAACCTGGCCTACGATCCGGCGAAGGACTTCGACCTGCTGACCGTGGCCGTGCGCGCGCCCAACGTGCTGGTCGCCAATCCGAAATTCCCGGCCGGCAACCTGCAGGAAGTCGTGGCTCATATGAAGAAGAACCCCGGCAAGGTCACCTTCGCAAACTCGGGCGCCGGCTCGTCCGACCACCTGACCGCCGCGCTGTTCTGGCAGAAGACCGGCGCCGAAGGGCTGCACGTGCCGTACAAGGGCGGCGCGCCGGCGATCTCGGATCTGCTGGCCGGTCAGGTCGACGTATCGTTCCAGAACGTCAACGCGGTGCTCCAGCACATCCGCACGGGCAAGCTCAAGGCGCTGGCCGTAACGTCGGGCAAGCGCTCGCCGGTACTGCCCGACGTGCCGACGATGGCCGAAGGCGGCGTGAAGGACGTGGAAGTGTATTCTTGGCAAGCCGCGGCGGCGCCCAAGGGTTTGCCCGCCGACGTGAAAACGCGCTTGCACGGCGCCCTGGTCAGCTCGCTGAAGGAAGAGGGCATGCAGAAGAAGCTGAGCGAGCAAGGCTTCGAGGTGGTGGCCAACACGCCGGAGCAGTTCGCGGCCTTCGAGCAGCAGGAACTGAAGCGGTGGAAGGAAGTGATCGAGAAGGGCGGCATCACGCTGGAATGACCCGGCGCGAGCGCTGGCCGGACCGTCGCGGCCCCCTTGTCCCAACGGGCGAGGGGGCCGTTCGCCATCCTTGCCGGCGGCCAGTCGCGGACATGCGCTCAAGTACAATGCCGCATGGCCCGCACCCGCTCCGTCCCCCCTCCCGCCGACATCCAGGGCCCGCATATCCGCGTTACCCTGAAGGACGTTGCCCAGCTCGCCGGCGTGTCGGCCATGACGGTGTCGCGCGTACTCAATGCGCCGGAGAACCTCTCCGCCGCGACCGTGGCCAAGGTGCGCGCGGCAATCGAGAGCACGGGCTACGTGCCCAACAGCGCCGCCAAGGCGCTGCGCTCCAGCCGCAGCCGGCTGATCGCGGCCGTGCTGCCCACCCTCACCGGGCCTATCTTCCTCGACACCATCGGCGCACTGACCGCCGGCCTCGCGCGCCGCGGCTATCAGCTGATGGTCGGCCAGAGCGGCTACAGCTCGGCGGGCGAGGACCAGCTGATCACCGACATCATCTCGCGCCGGCCTGACGGCATCGTGCTGACCGGCGTGGTGCACACCGACGAGGGCCGGCGCAGGCTGCTCGCCTCGGGCATCCCCATCGTCGAGACGTGGGACCTGACGCCCGAGCCGCTCGATGTGCTGGTCGGCTTCTCGCACGAGGCGGTGGGGCGCGAGGTCAGCCGCTTCCTGGTCGGCAGGGGCCGCAAGAAACTCGCGCTGATCGGCGCGGACGACGTACGGTCCAAGCGCCGCTGGTCTTCGTTCGCCAAGTCGGCCCGCGCGCTCGGCGTGGGGCAGCCCGTAGCGCGCTTCGTCACCGCGCCGGCCATGCTCGGCGATGGGCGGGAAACGCTGCGGGCGCTGCTCGCGGAACATCCCGATACCGACGCGATCTTCTGCAGCTCCGACGCGCTCGCGCTTGGCGTATTGATCGAGGCGCGCGCGCAGGGCATCGATGTGCCGGGCAGGCTGGCGGTGGTCGGCTTCGGCGACCTGAATTTTTCCGCGCAGCTGGATCCGGCGCTGACCACGGTGCGCGTCGATGGTCCGCGCATCGGCGAACTGGCGGCGCATTGCATCGTCAGCCGTGCGCTGGGCCAACCGCTCGAGACTCGCATCTTCGACGTCGGCTTCACCATCGTTCAACGCGCGAGCGCCTGAGCCCGCGCGCGGTACCAGTCCCATGTCAGTCATGACATGCCATCGGCCGACGCCCGCATCGCGCCAGGAACCGGCAACCGTGGTGGTTTTCCGCAATGAACCGATAGGGCTTGCCCCGACCATCCGCCGTGACAACCGGTGGTCACGCAACGCCAGGCCGCGCACGCATGCGGCGGTGGCCACTGTTCCCCCAGGCAACCAGCGGGCGGACACAGGGCAGGGCGGCGAGCGCTGCCGCCGCCCGCGCAGATGTGGGCGGGCAAGCGATGACTGGACGAGGACGCTGGGGCAACAAGCCGACGCTGATGCTGGCCGCGGCGGCGCTGACGGCGGCCGCGCTGTGGGTCTACGTCTTCTGCACGGTGCTGTTGCCGCCGGCCAGTCCGGCCACCGCCGCCGGAACGGGCGAAGGCTACGTGTGGACGGTGGCGCGATATCAGCTGGCGTATCTGCAGTTCGAACGGCAATTGCTGCTGTACACGACCGGGCGCGATGCCCGTGCCGATGAACTGGTCCACCGGCATGCCAACCTGCACGCCGCCTTCGCCATCCTGACACCGCCCGCCGTGCCGGCTTCCGGGGCCGGACTTCCTCAGTACGACGATGCCATGCGGCAGCTGCGCGCCATGATGAGCCGGCTCGATGCCGGCATGGCGAGCCTGCCGCACGATCCCTACGCCGCGGAGGACATGCTGCGGACCGCGCAGCAGTACTGGTTCCCGCTGCACGGACTGCTCAACAACGTTCGCCTCCTGGAGACGCAGCAGCGCGAGCGCGCCTTCCAGGATGTCCTGCACAAGCGCGACCGGCTGTTGCGGGCCAGCGCCGTCGTCGTGCTGCTCTGCGGCGCCGCGCTGGCGCACCTGGTGCTGGGGCTGCACCGACGCCGGCGCGCCATCGAGCGGCAGCGTGCGGCGCTGCTGGCGGAGCGGCGCGATGCCGTGCAAGCGCGCGCGACCATCCAGGCGCGCAATACCCTGCTGGCGATGGTCAGCCACGAACTCCGCCTGCCGTTGCACGCGATGGCCGGCGCCGTCGATGTGCTGCTCTCCCATCGGCACCGCGCAGCGGACAGGCTGGCGATCTCACGCATCCGAGGCGCCGCGCAGGACTTGCTGCAACTGATCGACGACCTGACCGACTACGCCCTGCTCGAAGCGGGCAAGCTGGAATTGCGAATCGCGGAGTTCGACATCGCCGCGTTGCTGCGCGAGCTGGTGGAGGACGCCGGGCGGCAGGCGGCAGGCAGGCCCGTGGCGATCGCATGCACGCACGACATGGAGACGCACCGGATGGTGTCCGACCCGCGCCGGGTGCGACAGATCGTGGGCAACCTGCTGGCCAACGCGCTGCGCCATACCGATGCGGGCACCGTCACGGTGAGCCTGCGGCGCGGCGGCAGCCCCGACATGCCGGCCGTGGAGATCGCCGTCAGCGACACCGGCCCCGGCATTGATCCGGCCGATCACGACAAGCTGTTCGAGCCGTTCACCCGGCTCGATGCATCCAGCACCCGCGTCCATGCCGGCCTGGGCATGGGCCTGTCCATCGTTCGTACGCTGACGTGGGCCTTGGGCGGTCAGGTGACGGTCAACAGCGCGCCGGGGCACGGTACGACGTTTCGCCTGACGCTGCCGTCGGCGCTGCCGTCGGCATAGCCAGGCATCGCCCCGTATCGCCCGTATCGCCCGTATCGCCCGTATCGCCACACAGCGCGCGTTCATTCCGCCGTGTATCAAGTCATGTTCCGTCCACGCGATTTATCGGGGAGGATCGGGTTCCTATAGTGGCGACCAAGGCCAGCGGAGGACGCACCGCTTCTCCCTTGGCCGCAACCTGATACGTCCTTTGACGGAGCCACATCATGAACACCGTTGCACAGGCCCATTCGGCCACATCCCCCACATCCACCACATCGACGCACTCGCGGACCCCGCCCCGCACCGTCGTCATTACCGGTGCTTCCAGCGGCATCGGCTTCGCGCTGGCGCGGGCCTACCTGGAACGGGGAGACAACGTGGTCGGCAACGGCCGCTCGCTCGAACGCCTGCACGCGGCGGCCGACAAGCTCGGCAATCCCGGCAACTTCCTGGCGGTCGCGGGCGACGTGGCCGAGCCCGGCATCGCGGCCGCGATCTTCGCGCGCGCCATCGAGCGCTTCGGCAACGTCGATGTGCTGATCAACAATGCGGGCATCTTTATCGCCAAGCCGGTCGCCGACTACAGCGAGGAGGATGTCGAGAACATCGTCGGCACCAACCTGAAGGGCTTCTTCTACATCACGCAGCAGGCCGCGCGCCATATGAGCGCCAACCGCCAGGGCCATATCGTCAATATCACGGCAAGCATCGCGATGCAGCCGACGTTGTCGGTGCCGGCGCTGTTGCCCGTATTGATCAAGGGCGGGTTGAACCAGGCCACGCGCGCGCTGGCGCTCGAACTGGCCGCGTACAACGTGCAGGTGAACGCGGTCGCGCCCGGCATCATCGATACCCCGATGCATACGCCGCAGGCGCATGATTTCCTCAGGACGCTGCAACCGTCGGGACGCATCGGCGCGACGCAGGACGTGGTGGACGCCGTGCTGTATCTGACCGATGCGCGGCACACCAGCGGCGCGGTGCTGCCCGTGGACGGCGGCGCCACCGCCGGCCACTGGTAGGCGGCCCGGGCGTACCGCGCGACGCGGTACGCCAGCGTTCAGTGGGCGAACTTTTCCACGAGGAAATCTACGAAGGCCCGTACCCGCAGCGACATGTGCCGTGCGTGCGGGTACAGCAGCACGAACGGCCGCGTGGCGCCGCCGCACGCCGGCAGCACCTCCACCAGCGCGCCATCGCGCAGGTCGGCCTCGACCACGAAGCGGTAGGTCTGAAAGATGCCCGCACCCGCGCGGGCCAGCGTCACGCCGCCGAGCACATCCTCGGCGCAGCCGTAGTTGCCCGTGGTGATGACGTCGATGTCCTCGCCGTCCTGGCGCAGCGCCCAGGGCAGGCGGCGGCCGCTGCTGGGCAGGTCGAACTGGATGCAGTCGTGCGCATGCAGATCCTCCAGCGTGGCAGGCGTTCCGGCCCTCGCCAGATAGGCGGGGGAAGCCAGCAGCACCAACTCGGCGTCTTCGAGCTTGCGCGCGATCAGGTTGGAATCGTCCGGCGCCTTGCCGCGCACCGACAGGTCATACACGTCGTCCGCGAACTCGACGTTCCGGTTGCTGATATGCACCTCGACCTGCACCTGCGGATAGCGCGCGCGAAACTCCGGCAGCACCGGCAGCACGCGATAGTGCGCGTAGGGCGTCGGCAGGCTGACGCGCAGCAGCCCGGCCGGGCTGCCATGCTGACCCGTGACCCGACGTTCGGCATCGACGAGCCGCGCCAGCGCTTCGCGGCATTCGCCGTAGTACAGGCGCCCTTCGTCGGTGAGCCGGATCTGGCGCGTGGTGCGCACGAACAGCCGGACTCCCAGCCGCGCCTCCAGCCGCGAGACCGAACGGCTGACCGCCGCCGGCGTGACGCTGGCCGCCACCGCCGCGGCGGTAAAACTGCTCAGCTCCGCGGCGAGGCAGAACAGTTCGATGCTGCCAAGCTGGAGGTCGTCGAATTGCCGCTTCATGGTGGGGCCTACGCGTCGGACTGCCGTTTGCGGTATTGGGCCACCTTGTACCGGTTGCCGCACAGCGCCATGCTGCACCAGCGGCGCCGATGCGACTTGGTCCGGTCGTAGAACCAGTACACGCATTCGGGATGCTCGCACTGGCGCACCAGCGCGAAGTCGCCCCTCGCCAGCAGTTCGGCTGCCGCTTCCGCCAGCGGCAACAGCGCCCCTGCGGCGCCGCTGGCCTCGGTTTCGCGTACCAGCTCGGGATTGCCGCCCGCATGCCAGACCAGTCGTGGATAGCTGATCGCCTTGCGCAGAAAGCGGTTGAGCGGTTCCGGGTCGGCGGCGCGTCCCGTCTTGCGGCCGGTCACCAGACCGCGCACCGCCTCGCGCAACTCCCTGGCGGCCGACACCAGTTCCCCGGATGCCCATGCGGTCCGCTTCGTATCCACGGGCCAGGCGGTGCGCGACAGCCACCGCGCCACGTCGGCGTCGTCGCGCCAGTGCTCGAAGGCGCGGCCGTCGGGCATGTCGCCGCCGGTATTGAGCATGTCCAGCGCGGGATGGTCGGCCACCATGTGGGCCTCGTCGGCCAGGGCCGGCCGGACTTCGTCGGAAAGGGCGTCCGTCATCGGAAAAGGGCGTAATGGGCTGCTGTGATTGTAACCGATGGAGGAATCCCTATGCAGTTACATCGCATCGATACCCGCGCCGGTTCTACGCCCGGCGCGGGTTGCTCGCGGCCATGATGGTCTACGGCAATGGCGCTTTGCACCAATTCGTAACCTTTAAAAAACACTTGACAGGTTACCTTGCCGCGACAATACTGCGCTCACGATGTAACCTGCAAGAGTCGATATATATGGTTACTAAAACCCAAGAGAGGCCCGACATGACGACCACCGCCGCACCCTTCGATGCCACCGTCCAATACCGCTACGCCGATGCCGACGGCGTGCGTGTCTTCTACCGCGAGGCGGGCGACCCCGCCGCGCCGGTCATGCTGCTGCTGCACGGCTTTCCCAGTTCCTCCCACCAGTTCCGCCATCTGATTCCCCAGCTCGCCACGCGCTTCCGCGTGATCGCGCCCGACCTGCCGGGATTCGGCTTCACCGAGGTCCCCGATGAACGGGGCTATGTCTATACCTTCGACGCGCTGGCCAGGACGCTGGGCCACTTTGTCGATGCGCTCGGGCTCGAGCGCTATGCCATGTACGTGTTCGACTACGGGGCGCCGACCGGGCTGCGCCTCGCGCTGGCCCATCCCGAGCGTGTGACAGGCTTCGTCTCGCAGAGCGGCAACGCCTATCTGGACGGGCTCGGCGATTCGTGGGCGCCGATCCGGGCCTACTGGGCCGATCCCTCGCCGGCCAATCGCCAGGTGGTCCACGACGCCATCCTGAACTTCGAAGGCACGCGCTGGCAGTACGTGCATGGCGTGGACGATCCCCGCCGTGTCGCGCCCGAGTCCTATACGCTGGACGCCGCGCTGCTGGAGCGCCCCGGCAACAAGGACATCCAGCTCGACCTGTTCCTGGACTACGCCAACAACCTCGAGCTGTACCCCGCCTTCCAGGCATTCTTCCGCCGCACGCAGGTGCCGACGCTGGTGATCTGGGGCAAGCACGATCCGTTTTTCATCCCCCCGGGCGCCGAGGCCTACCGGCGCGACAATCCCAATGCCGTGGTGGAACTGCTCGACACCGGCCACTTCGCGCTGGAGACGCACGCGGACTACATCGGCCGGCGGATCCTGGAAGTGCTGGCACCCCCGGCCCGCTGAACGGCGTGGGCGGCGAGGCAGGGCGGCGCCTCGGATGCCGCCTGCGCCGCCCTGCCCGGGTTGCGCCCGCTATAGTCTCGTCTGAGCGAATTCCCGAGACCCGGCAAATGGCAGAAGGCAGGACTCCCAGCAAGCAGGAAATCCTTACGCAGGCGGCGCAGTGCTTCATGGAACGGGGCTTCCACGCCACCAGCATCGACGACGTGGCGCGGCGCCTCGGTTCGACCAAGGGCCGCGTCTACCATCACTACGCGTCGAAGGTGGAGCTGTTCTTCGACGTGCATCGCGAGGGCATGGCCCATCTGTTTGCCGCCATCGAGCCGGCGCGCCAGACCGGGGGCGATGCGATGACGGTGCTGACCGCCATGTTGCGTGCCCATGCGATGGCGGTGCTGGAACACCATACGTTCGAAAGCGTGGTGGCGCAGGGCGTGCAGATCCATCGCTTCGGCGCGACCACGCCGGGGCAGCGCGCCACGCTCGATGAACTGATCGCCAGCCGCGATCGCTTCGAGCAGCTGTTCAAGGACCAGGTCAGCGCCGCCAGGCAGGAAGGCTCGCTGGCGGACGTCGATGTGTCCATCGCGGTCAAGACCCTGCTGGGGGGTATCCAGTGGTCGCTGATCTGGTATCGGCCGGAAGCCGATGCGGACGCGGATGCCCGCGCCCGGCTGGCCGACCAGATGGTCAGGACGCTCATCGACGGCGTGCGCGCGCGCCAGCCGGCGCCTTCCCGGCGCGGGCGCAGCGCGTCGGCACACAAGCGGGCGGCATCCTGAACGGGCTATCGGCTTCGAGCCGATAGGGACAATCCCGCATCCCCGCGGCGCAGTCTTGCGTCAAGAAAACCTACTGAGTAGTATGTTTCCGAAGATGCTCGGGGAGACGGAGACATGCGCGTACTGATAACGGGGGCGGCGGGCTTTATCGGCTCGGCGCTGCGTGAGGCGCTATACGAGGCGGGACGGCTGAACAATGCCGAAGGGAAGGCCGAACCGATCGACACGCTGTGGCTGGCCGATCGCGCTCCCACGCCCGCCTCGCCCCACGCGCCGTTCGCAACGCGCGGGCTCGCCGGCGACCTGGGCGATCCCGCCTTCGTACGGGAGCTCGCCGCGCTGCAGGCCGACAGCGTGTTCCATCTTGCCGCCAGCCTGACGCTGGATGCCGAACGCGATGCGGCGTCGGCGTATGCGGTCAACGTCGAAGCGCTGCGCGGCCTGATCGACCAGGCCATACGGCGCCCCAGGCTGGTCTTCGCCAGTTCGATCGCCGTGTTCGGCGGCGCCTTGCCCGACGTGGTCGACGACCGCATGCGCGCCGCGCCGGACACCACCTACGGCACCCACAAGGCCATTGCCGAATTGCTGCTGGCCGACGAAACCCGCAAGGGCAGGATCGATGGCCGCGCGCTGCGGCTGCCCATCGTGCTGATACGTCCCGGCTCGCCCACGCCCACGGTGTCCGACCGCATTGCCGCCCTCGTGCGCGAGCCGCTGGCCGGACGGGATGCGGTGTGCGGCCTGCGTGCCGACACGCGGCTGCCGGTGGCGTCGGCCCACGCCGTGGCCCGCGCGCTGATCGCGTTGCACGACCTCCCGCGCGACGCGCTGCCGCACGGCGGCGCGATGAACCTGCCGGCGCTGACGGTCAGCGTCGCGGACATGGTGGCCGCGGTGGGCAGGCATGGCGGCGCGGCGGCGGCCGCGCGCATCCGCCACGCGCCCGACCCGGAGTTGCAGCGCATCGTCGACGGCTGGCCGCGCGAGTTCGTTTCCTGCCGCGCGACCGGGCTGGGCCTGCGTGCCGATGCCAGCATCGACGAGATCGTCGCCCGCCATCTCGCCGACAGACGGGCCGACAGACGGGCCGACAGCAGCGCCGACAGCCGCTGAACGGCACGCGACCACCATGCAGCGACCGACACAAGGGGCAACGCCGTCCATGCGCGCCAGCGACCAGGCCAACGCGGCCACCACCGCCGATGTCACCGCCGATGTCACCTCCGATATCGCCGGCCTTCCCGTCTGCATCGTCGGCGCCGGGTCGTCCGGCGTCACGGCGGCGAAGGCCCTCAAGGAAAAGGGCATCGCCTTCGACTGTTTCGAGCTGGGCTCGGATATCGGCGGCATGTGGCGGTACGAGAACGACAACGGCATGTCGTCCGCCTACCGCAGCCTGCATATCGACACGAGCCGCAACAACCTGGGCTATTCCGACTTTCCGATTCCGCCGCGCTATCCGGACTTCCTGTCGCACTACCAGGTGCTCGAATACCTCGAAAGCTACGCCGGACATTTCGGCGTGCGGCCGCATATCCGCTTCAACAGTCGGGTCGACAAGGTCGAGCCGCTGCGCGACGGCAGCTGGCGCGTCACGCTGGCCGACGGCACGGCGGGGCGCTACCGCGCCGTGATCGTCGCCAACGGGCATCTGTGGGATCCGCGCTGGCCACGGTTCGAGGGCACCTTCGACGGCGAACAGATCCACTCGCATCATTACCGCACGGCCGAGCCGTTCCAGGGCAAGTCCGTGCTGATCGTCGGCATCGGCAACTCGGCGGTCGACGTGGCGGTGGACGTGTGCAAGTCCGCGCGCGCCACGTTCCTGTCGACGCGCCGCAGCGCGTGGGTCATGCCCAAGTACATCATGGGCATTCCCACCGATCGCTGGTCCTCGTTCCTGGGCCGGCGACTGCATCTGCCCACGCGCGTCGTGCGCACGCTGATGCGCTGGCTGGCCTATCCGGTCACGGGCGATCAGGCGCGCTTCGGCATTCCGCGCCCGCGGCACGAGATCTGGCGCGAGCACGCGACGCTCAGCCAGGAACTGCTGCCGTACTGCGGCCACGGCTGGATCCGCGTCAAGCCCAATGTCAGCCGCCTCGACGGCGGCCACGTCGTGTTCGAGGACGGCAGCCGCGAGGCGGTGGATGCCATCATCCATGCCACGGGCTACAAGGCCAGCTTTCCCTTTCTCGACGCCGAGGTGTTCGCGGTCGGCGAGGAGCCGGTGGCGCTCTATCGGCGGATGCTGCCGCCCGACCGGCCCGGCCTTTACCTGCTGGGACTCGTGCAGCCCATCGGCCCCACCATTCCGCTGGTGGAAATCCAGGCGCGCTGGCTGGCCTCCGTGCTGGCGGGAGAGACCGCGCTGCCCCAGCGCGACGTCATGGCGAGCGAGGTGCGCCGGCACAACGACTATGTGGCACGGCGCTTCGTCGGGTCCGCCCGCTATACGCTCGAGGTGGACTTCCGGCAGTACGCGAAGCAGTTGTTCGGGGACATGCGGCGGCAGCGAGCCGGGGTCTGACCCGGCACCCGCGCCGTCACCCGCGCCGGTATCCGCGCGGCCATCGGATGCGCCGCCGCGCTAGCTCGCATAGTCAGGCTCGTGCCGGTCCAGGATCCGCTTGACGCTTTCCAGATGCAGCCGCGCGCTCTCCGGGTCGCCCTCGCGCATCTGTCCCGCGGTCTTGCGGGCGATCTCGTCGGGCACCGGCTGCAGCGGCCGGCCCGTGCTCATCGCGCGGACCTGCACCTCGGCCGCGCGCTCCAGGTAGTACAGGTCGTCCCACGCCTCGGCGATGGTCGGGGCGGTGACCATCACGCCGTGGTTCTTCAGGAACAGGATGTCCGCATCCCCCATCGCGGTGGCGATGCGATCCCCTTCGTGCGTATCGAGGGCGAGGCCGTTGAAGTGCTCGTCCACGGCCACGCGACCATGGAACTTCAGCGCCGTCTGGCCTGCCCAGGCGAGCGGGGGACCCTCGACCATGGCCAGCGCGGTGGCGTTGGGCATGTGGGTGTGGAAGGCCGCCACCGCGCCCGGCTTGTTCAGGTGCAGGCGCGCATGGATAAAGAAAGCGGTGGCTTCCGGCCGGCCGTCGCCGGCCAGCACGTTGCCCTCGAAGTCGCACACCAGCAGGCTCGAGGCCGTCACCTCGCAAAAGGCGAGACCATAGGGATTGACCACGAAGACGTCGGGCACGCCGGGTATCAGCGCCGAGAAATGGTTGCAGATGCCCTCGGCCAGCCCCAGCCGCGCGGCCATGCGCAGGCTGGCCGCCAGATCCACGCGGGCCTGCCGCACGCGCGGATCGTCCACCGACACCTGCCGGTGCCAGCCCGGGCTCGGGCGGGTCGCGCTCAGTTCATGTGCCATCGTTTTCTTCCTTCAGTGCCGGGTCCAGCCCCAAGTATCGAATACGGCGGGCACTTGTGCCAGGTCGGGCAACACCGCGTCCGGTACATAGTCGGGCAGTGGTTTGCGCACGGTGCCGCGATCGATCCAGATGCAGCGAAAGCCCATGTCGCGCGCCGCGGTCAGGTCCAGATGCGGGCTCGCGCAGATGTGGAGCAGTTCGTCGCGCTGTACGCCGAGCTCCCGGTGGGCGTGGTCGAACAGCCGGGGCGATGGCTTGTAGGCCCGCGCCTGCTCCGCGGTGACGACCCGGTCGATATGCCCGCCGAGTTGCGCCACGTTGCCGGCGATGATGGCGTCGTCGGTGTTGGACACGATGCAAAGCCGGAAGCCTTGCGCCTTGAGCCAGGCCAGCGTGTCGACGACTTCGGGAAAGGGCGGCATGCGCGCGATATGCGCGGCCAGGTCGCTGGCATCGCTGGCCTCGTAGGGCAGGCCCAGCGCCTGGAGCGTGTATTGCAGCGACAGCGCGGAGATGTCGCGGAACGTGCGATGCGGCGGGGTTTGTTCGAGCCGGTGCTCATGCTCGTCGTAGATGGCAATGAACCTGCCGGGATCGACGTCGGGGCTGCCCTTGCGGGCGAGCAGCTCGCCGACGTAGGCGAGCAGGCCCTCGTCCCATTGGATCAGCGTGCCGTAGCAGTCGAAGGTCAGCCATTCGGGGCGGGTGGTGGGTGTCATGCGAGCCTCGCGATCGTGGATAGTGAAGATGCCCCATGCTAAGGACCGCGCGCGCCATTGGAAAATTAAATTATGATGCGAAGTAAATTTGCAAATCCGATTTTGAGGCCACGATGCTCGATCTCGAACTGCTGAAGACCTTTGTCTCCGTGGTGGATGCCGGAGGCTTCACGCGCGCCGGCGAACGCGTCAACCGCACGCAGTCCACCGTCAGCCAGCAGATCCGCAAGCTGGAGGCGCAGCTGGACCAGCCGCTGCTGCTGCGCCAGCGGGCCGGCAAGGCGGTCCATTTGACCGAGGAGGGCGAGCGGCTGCTCGGCTATGCGCGCCGGCTCGTGGACCTGGCGCAGGAGGCCGAGGCGCTGATGCGCACGCGCGGCGCGGTGGGGGCGATCCGGCTGGGCGTGCCGGAGGACTTCGACGTGCAGCGCCTGGTCGGCTTGCTCTCCGGCTTCGCGCAGCGCCATCCGGGCATCCGGCTCGACACGCAAAACGGCCTGAGCGTCGAGTTGCAGCGCAAGATCGCGCAGCGCGACCTGGACCTCGCCCTGGTCAAACGCGACGCGGGCAGCGGGACGGCGCTGGCGCGCTGGCCGGAAAAATTGCATTGGGTAGCCGGCAAGGAACTGGCGCTGCGGCAGGACCCCGTGCCGCTGCTCGTGTTCGGTCAGGGCTGCCTGTACCGCAACCGCGCCATCCATGCGCTGGAATCGTCGGGCCGGCGCTGGCGCATCGCCTTTACCAGCCAGAGCCTGCCCAGCATCCAGGCGGCGGTCTCGGCCAATCTCGGCATCAGCCTGCTGCCGTCGACCGCGGTCCAGCGGGACCATCGGGTGCTGACCGGCCGCGCCGGCTTCGCCGCGCCCGCGCCGACCGAACTTGCGCTGGTCGGTGCAGCGCGGCTGCTGCCGGTGGCGCAGCAGGCGCTGGTGGATTTCCTGGTGGAACGATTGCCGGCGGGCTGAGGGCACCTCGCGCGCCCCTCGCGCGTGCCGGCATCAGCGAGAGACGCGGATGTCGTTCCGTATCTCGGTCACGCCGTCGACTTCGTCCACGAGATCTTCGATCCTGCGCTTGGCGCGCCGGTCCTGCACCGTGCCACCCAGTGTCACCACGCCGGATGCGACATCCAGCGTGATCTGCGCGAGCTCGATGTCGCGCTCGCGGCCGAGGCGATCGATCGCCTCCTCGCGGATGCGCTCGTCCGAGCGTTGATAGCCCTTGGGCCATACCCGGGGGCGCCGGGGCGTGTCCTGCTGCCCCGCGCGCTCGGCGTCCGCGACGCCATAGCTGCCCTCGCCATAGCCGTGGCCCACTCCGCCCGGATTGCCATGGGTGTAGTGCGCGTTGGCGCGTGCGCCGCGCCCGCCGCCATAGCCGCGGTGGCGCCACGTTTCCAGTACCTCGCCGGTGCGTTCGTCCTCGGGAAACCATTCCATGCCGCGGCTGAAGTCGCCGCGTCCGACGCGCTCTGCACTCCAGTTTTCCGTGCCGTAACCGGCGCGTTCGTTTGCATCCGACGCGATCCGCCGCTGGCCGGGCGCGTTGCCGTTGGGGTTGGCGCGTGCATTGCCACGATCGTTCATGTTCGCTCTCCGTCATTGCATTGGAACCACCGCGTCGCGCAACCGAGCCTGGACCGGTGCGCGCGCGACATCGAAACGAGCGCAAGAAACGTTCCTCCGGATGGCTACGTCGGCGCTTTCGCAACGCCGGTGCTCGCAAGCGGTTCCGGGGCCTTCGTGCGCCGCCGCATTGCCGTCGCGATGTGCGGCGTTACGCGCGGTGCAAAGTTTTCCCGCGCGCTTGTAACGGCCGCCAGGCGCGCGTCACGTACGGCTTGCGAACTTGTGAATCGTGGAGATCCCGCCGGTGCGAACTGCCGCGCACGTGCCGTAGCGCCGTTGTCAGCGTTTTCCCGTAGTGAGGGGGCAACCCGACATACCTTTCTGTTAGGGTTGTAAGAAACCAGTAAGTTAAGTCTTGAAGCCGGACATTTCCGTCCGGATTTCACGGCCTTCCGGTGTCGCCAAAGGACGACCCAGGCCGCAAGAGAAGCGCATAAATAATCACAGGGGGGTGTCGGCGCATGGTGACAAAACCGAACGAGTCGGTCGAACCGACCGTCGTGGCTCTGATCGATGCCGTCACGGCATGGCAGGGCGCACTGGACCAGACGCTGTCGGCGTCGGGTCTGACCTACGCCAAGTTGCTGTTGTTGCGAGCGATCGCGCAAGGGGAGTTCGAGCGGGGACAGGGCTATCGCGGCGCTGTCTTCGTCGACGCGAAACTGGCCGAGCATCTGCTGGAGCAGTTGCATGCCGATTCCTGGATCGTGTTCGTCGACGGGCAGGGCCGTCCGTGCGCGCCAGGCGACCCCGCTGCCAGGCCCGACATCCTGGAGCCCGTGCGCGCCCGGTTGTCGCGTATCGAGCAAGGCGTGAAGGCGCTGCATTCGGTCTCCGCCGCGCCGTTCAGCGTGGACGAGCGCGCCACGCTCGGGCTGCTGCTGCAACGGATGAAGGAAACGCTGGACGACCACCGCACCAGGCAGGCGCGCCGCCCCTGCGATGGACTGGCTGCGGCGCCGTGCTGCGGCCCCTGTCACGAAGCACTGATGCGCAATCTCGCCGGCGGGACTGCCGCGCCGGCCGACTGCAGGCTGTAGGCGCGGCGGCCGCTCAGGCCTGCCGCTCCTCCTCGGCAACCGCGGGTGCCGTCCTGCTGCTCTGCCACGACACACTGATGTCCCCATGCACGAAGGTCTGGCACGCCATGCGATAACCGTCGGCGATGTCAGCCTCGGTCAGGTGCTTTCTTTCCTTGGCCTTCACGTCGTCCGTGTGCTCGCGTCCGCTCTCGATGCGGCAACGGCATGTGCCACACAGGCCGCCACCGCATTTGAAGGGGATGCCGCCTTTTTCCCGCAGCGAAACCCGCAGCAGATTGCTGTTCGGCGGTGCGGAGACGACCTTGTTGTCATTGGTGAGAAAGGTGATCTGGATCATGGTCGATGCAAAGGGTCCGTTCGAGGCGCCGTGTCGGCTGGCCTCATACGCGGGTAAGGGTGATGTCCATGCTGCCGAAGCGCGCAAGGTTGCGCAGTTCGGCGCGCGCAGCGTCCAGCGTGTCGAAGTGCTCGAGAAATTTCGAGGGCACGTGGTTGACGATGGCGGCGGGCGTGTCTTCGACCACGCGCACCTTGACCGGGCGGTCCACTTCCGCGATGACGAAATGCGCGATGGTCCTGCCGTAAAAGCCGTAGTCGTAGGCTTCGATTTCGTTCATGCCATCGACCGGCTCGGTGCGGAACTGGCCGGGACGGCTGGTGAGGATCACGTACATGGCATGCCCCGCGCCTATGCGGCGATTTCCTCGTCCTGCGCCAGCTCGATATCGTGCGAGATCCACAGCTGGCAGGCGAGGCGATAGCCCTGGTCGAGCCGCTCGCCGAGCTGCTTCTTTTCCTTCCAGTTCGGCGCCGGCAGGTGTTCGGCGCCCGCCAGCACGCGGCACGCGCACTTGGAGCATTTGCCCATGCCGCATTCGTAGCGCAGGTTGGGATAGGGAAACTGCTTGATGCCGGCGCGTACCACCAGATTCGTGTTGTCCTTGACCTCGTCCTCGAAGACCTGGCCGTGCTTGTGAAAAAGAACTCTTGGCATAAGGCTCATCCTGCTAACAACGCTTGATCAATCCGTCCGGACCGCGGGCGATGGGGCCAGCGGCCGGGCAATCCACAGGTTCAGGACCACAGCAGCATCGCGGCCGCGGTCGAGCAGGCCAGCCCGATCACCACCGGCAGCAGCAGCGCGCGCACCGCCTCGAGCACCGGCACGCGGGCGAATCCCGCCACGGCGATCAGCGAGGACCAGGCGATCAGCGTGCCGCCGCCGGTCCACACCGCACCCATCTGGCCCACCGCGGCCAGCGTCGCGGGATCGAAGCCGACCACCGGACCCAGCGCGCCGGCCAGCGTGCCCGTCAGCGGCAGCCCGGCGAAGCCCGAGCCGTCGATGCCGGTGATCATGCCCACCAGCAGCACGCCATAGGCCACCAGCACATGGTTGTCCGGGATCAGATGCTGGTACGCCTGGATCAGCTCAAACAGCAGGCTCGGCGCCTTGCCGGGCGGCAGGCCGAGGATCTGCGCCGCCGTTTCGCCGGCGCCGACGAAGAAGAAGCCCGCAATCGGCAGCACCGAGCCCATGGCCTTGAAGGCGAAGACAAAGCCGTCCGTGATGTGTTCGGGGCAGACGTCCAGCATCCTGCGCGGGCCTTCGGCCGCCAGCGTCGCCAGCATCATCAGCACGGCGGCGACGCCGCCCACCAGCGCGGCCGCGTCGCCGCCCTTCAGTTCGGTCAGGCCGCTGCCGAGCTTGGGCAGCACCATCACCGCGACCACGGTCAGGAATGCGATGGGCGTTACCACCGCAAAGCACTTGGACCATTTCACTCGCCGGCGCGCCACCATCGCCAGACTTGCCTCGATATTGGTATCGGTGGCGAGCGGCTCGCTGTGGCTGGTGCCGCGGGCGATTTCGGCCTTGTCGAAGGTGCCGCCATCGACGGCGGGCTGGGCTCCGGTGGCGCGCGCCTGCCAGCGGTCCAGCAGCGCGCCGCTGGCAGGCACGATGTGCTTGCGCATGGACAAATAAGCCAGGCACAGCGCGATGGCGCCGGTAATCAGCGATAGCGTGAGCGCGCGATCCGCGACCACGGCGGCGCTGACGGCGGCCCCGGCGGCTTTCGCGCTGATGCCGGGCGCAACGCCGATCACGTAGTCCGACGACAGCGCCATGCCCTGGCCGGCGATGGCGATCGCCATCGCGCCGGCCAGTGGCGGCAGGCCGGCGGCGATGGCCGCCGGCAGCAGGATCGCCGAAACGAGCGGTACCGCCGGCGTGGGCCAGAAGAACAGCGAGATCACATAGGTGATGGCAGCGAGGATGAAGAATGCGGAATGCCCGTTCTTCATCACCACCCGGAACGGCTCGACCATGCGGATATCCGACCGCAACGTCTTGAGCGCGTTGAGCAGGGCGGTCATGAACGCGATGACCAGGAAGATGTTGAACAACTCCTTGGCCGCCACCAGGCTGGCGGAAAAGATGCCGCCGAGCGCGGCCACCGGGCTGCCCGTCAGCGCGAAGACAACCAGGCAGGTGCCGACGATGGACGGCACGACGACGTTGGCGCGCAGGATCATCGTCAGCACGATGACGGCAACCCCAGACAAATAGATCCAGTGCGCGGCACCGATCACGGCTTCATGTTGCATGACTGCTCCGGGGGTCGAGGTGTAGTGATGTCCGGCCGATCGGTGTGCCGGCCGTGCTCGTATACTATATTCAAGCATCGCGCCCGAACAAGCGGAAAATCGTCAGGGTTTGCGCCTACCCGAAATAGTGCGTCCGTGCCCGGAAATGGCGTTCCTACGCCGAATACGGGGAATCGCGGCGCTGCATTGCGGTGCGCCGTGCACGCTGTGGTTGCATCTATTGCTTTTAGTTATGTAGACTGTATACCGACAAAGCGACTTCACTCTCCGATCCGGCATGACCTTGTCCTTCCTGGCCTCCTCCTGGCCCGCCGGCATGTCCGGTCCGCAGTACGCCGCGATGGGCGCCGTGATGTTTGCCGGTGCCTGCCTGCAGGGCATCGGTGGCATCGGCTTCGCCATGCTGTCCGCGCCGGTGGCCGCGCTCTTCTTCCCCCAGTTGATTCCCGGCCCGCTGCTGGCGATGGGCTGTTGCGTCTCGCTGCTGTCCGCCGTGCGCGAGCGGCGCGCCATAGCGTGGCCGCTTGCCGGCTCCGCGCTGTCGGGCCGCGCCATCGGCGGCGCGCTGGCGGTGCTGGCCATTTCGTGGCTGCGGCCCGAACCGCTGGCCGTCGTCTTTTCGGTGTCGATCCTCGCAGCGGTGGTGTTGAGCCTGCTGGGCTGGCGCGTGCGTCCGTCCGTCGGCAATCTCGCCATCGCGGGCACCGCTTCGGGCTTCATGGGGACCATCACTTCGGTGGGCGCGCCGCCGGTGGCCATCGTCATGCAGCATCTGTCGCCGGCGCAGATGCGCGCCACCGCGGGCAGCGTGCTCGGCGGCGGCGCCGTGCTGTCGTTGCTGATGCTGGCGGCGGCAGGGCGCTTCGGCCTGGCGGAGCTGCTGCTCAGCGCCAGCCTCGCGCCATTCCTGCTCGCGGGCTTCGCGGCATCGAGCCGCCTGCGCGGCCGCTTTTCTCCCGCCGCGGTCCGCGCCCTGCTGCTGGCGCTGTGTACCGCCGGCGCGTGCGGCGTGCTGGTGCGGCTGGCCTGGCCCGGCTGATCCGCCGCGCCGCGGCGCTCCACTTTCCCTCGCCCGGCCGCTGGCGCGGGCGTCTTGCTCACACGACCCCCGGAGTCCGTATGCGACATATTTCCGACGACCTGATCGACCGCCACGTCACACCCGAAGACGCGCAGCGCGTTATGGAGGACGCCTTTGCCAGCTTCGGCCGCGGACGCGCGGCCATGCAGGAACGTATTCGCACGGAGGCGGGCGGGGTCAAGCTGTCGACGCTGGGCGCGGTGATACCGGACCAGCGGGTGGCGGGCGCCAAGGTTTACACCACCATCGCGGGGCAGTTCTCCTTCGTCATCCTGATCTTCTCGACCGAGGATGGCCGGCCGCTGGCCTCATTCGACGCGGGTGCCATCACGCGCCTGCGCACTGCCGCGTGCACGGTGGTCGCGGCGCGGCGGCTGGCGCGGCCAGACGCCCGCACCCTGGCGCTGTTCGGCGCGGGCACGCAGGGTACTGCCCATGCCGCCCAACTGAGCGCCGCCTTGCCGCTGGAGCGCATCCTTGTGTCGGACCCCTATGCCGATGCGACGGTGGCTGAGCGCCTCTCGGAACAGTGCGGCATTCCGGTGCAGTTCGCCGAGCCCGAGGCCGCCGCTGCGCAAGCGGACATCGTGGTCACGGCCTCGCGCTCGGTCACGCCGCTGTTTTCCGGCTCGGCGCTGAAGCCGGGGGCCTTCGTCGCCGCCATCGGCTCCAGCCTGCCCCATACCCGGGAACTCGACGACACGGCGCTGCGGCGGGCCGCCGCGGTGGTGGTGGAGTGGCGCCCGCAATCGACGCGCGAGGCGGGCGACATCGTGCTCGCCGGGGCCGATGTGCTGCCCGGGGACAAGGTGGTGGAACTGGCCGACGTGGTCCTTGGTACTGCGCCCGCGCGCCGCGATCCCGATGACATCGTCATCTACAAGTCGGTGGGAGTGGGCCTCGAGGACGTCGCGCTGGCCGGTTTCGCCTGGGACAGGATCGGACGCTTGTAACCCCGTCCGGGGAAAACCCCCGCTCCCGCCTAAAACGCTTGATCCAGATCCATTAATGTATATAGTATACAGAAACCAAGCGGCACAGGACCAACCCACCGCCGCCCATCGCCCCCACGCCAAACCAGGAGTCCAAGACATGGCCGAACTGATGAACCGAGACGAATTCCGCAGCGCCCTCGAAGAGGCGATCAAAGGCAAGAGCGCCAACAAGGCACCCTTCAGCGTGGCATGGGCCAGCGGCAAGCTGACGCGCGCCCATCTGGCGCGCTGGGCGGAGAACCACTACCACTATGTCGGTCCCTTCGCCGACTATCTGGCTTACGTCTACGCGCGCACGCCGGACCGCTACACCGAGGCCAAGGACTTCCTGCTGGCCAACATGTACGAGGAAGAGATCGGGGGGGACCGCCACACCGATCTGCTGATCCGTTTCGCCGAAGCCTGCGGCACCACGCGCGAGCGCGTCGTGGACCCGGACAACATGTCGCCCACCACGCGGGCGCTGCAATCGTGGTGCTACGCGGTGGCCATGCGCGAAGACCCGATCGTCGCGGTCGCGGGACTCGTGGTCGGCCTCGAATCGCAGGTGCCCTCGATCTATCGCAAGCAGACGCCCACGCTGCGCGAGAAGTACAACTTCACCGACGAGGAGGTCGAATTCTTCGACCTGCATATCGTCTCGGACGAGATCCATGGCGAACGCGGCTACCAGATCGTGCTGGAACACGCCAACACGCCCGAGCTGCAGCAGCGCTGCCTGAAGATCTGCGAGATCGGTGCGCAGATGCGCCTGCTCTATACGACGGCGCTGTACTACGACTACGTGGAAAAGGAAATCCCGCTGCCCGAGCTGGACATGGCCGCGTGAGCGGTCCGTCGGCCGGGCGCCAGAGGCGCCGCGCCGACGGAGTGCGCGGGCGCCGGCCGTGATGGCGCCCTTTTTCTTTCCTTCCAGCGGATCTGCATCATGACAGTCGGACAGCAGGACGAATTCCTCAACTACATCGACGGCGAATGGACCCGGAGCCGGACGGGCCGGACCTTCGACAACGTCAATCCGGCCGACACCGGCGATATCGTCGGACGGTTCCAGGCGTCGTCCGCCGAGGACGCGCGCGCTGCCGTTGCCGCCGCGGCCGCGGCGTTCCAGGCGTGGAAGCGCACACCGATCTCCCGGCGCGCCGCGATCCTGAATCGCGCGGCCGATCATCTCGAAGCCAATGCCGAGGCCATCGCCGGCGAACTGACCCGAGAGGAAGGCAAGCCGCTCAACCTGAGCAAGGACGAGGTACTGCGCTCGGCGCAGACGCTGCGCTTCTACGCGGTGGAGGGCCAGACCTTCGGCGGCGAGACCTTCCCGCAGGACGACCCGGAGATGCTCGTCTACATGCTGCGCGAACCGCTGGGCGTGGTGACGGTGATTTCGCCGTGGAACTTCCCCGTGTCGATTCCCGCCCGCAAGATCGCGCCTGCGCTGATCACCGGCAACACCGTGGTGTTCAAGCCATCGTCGGACGCGCCGCTGAGCGGCTATCGGCTCGCCGAAGCGCTGGTCAAGGGCGGCCTGCCCAAGGGCGTGCTGAACTTCATCACCGGCAGCGCCGGCGAGATCGGTCCCACGATCACCGAGTCCGCCCCGGTGCGCGCCATCTCCTTCACCGGCTCCACGCGCGCGGGGGAGCAGATCCACCGCGCTGTGCCGATGACCACGCGCACGCAGATGGAACTGGGCGGCAAGAACCCGCTCATCGTGATGGAAGATGCCGACCTGGACAAGGCGGTGGATCTGACCATCAAGGGCGGCTTCTCGCTCAGTGGGCAGGCCTGCACCGGCACCAGCCGCGTGCTGGTGGTGTCGTCGGTGCGCGCGGCCTACACCGAGAGGCTGCTGGCACGTGTGAAGGCGCTGAAGATCGGCAGCGGCATGACGCCGGGAATGGACGTCGGTCCGCTGGCGACGCGCAGGCAGCTCGAGACCGTGCTTGGCTATATCGACGTGGGCAAGCGCGAAGCCACGCTGCTGTGCGGCGGCGAGCGGCTGACCGCCGACGGCATGGACAAGGGCTTTTACGTCTCGCCGGCGGTATTTACCGACGTGATGCAGGGCATGCGCATCGCCACCGAGGAGATCTTCGGGCCGGTCATCGCCATCATCGAATGCGCCGACTATGCCGATGCGATCGCCAAGGCCAACGACACCGACTACGGCCTGTCGGCGGCGATCGTGACCTCCAACCCGCGCCACATCCAGCAGTTCGCCGCGGATATCGAGTCGGGCACGGTCAAGATCAACCGCACGACGACGGGCAATCTCGTCAACGCACCGTTCGGCGGACTGAAGCGGTCCAGCACTTCGACCTTCCGCGAATCCGGGCGGGCGGGGCTGGAGTTCTATACGCAGACCAAGACCGTGTATCGCGGCTGCTGAACGCGCAACGACATCGGGAAAACGCAAAATGAAGAAGGCAATCAAGCTGGAACTGAAGGAAGCCCGCCATATGGTGGCGGCCGCGATCGCGCGTTCGGAACAGATCGGCGTGCTCGAATCGATCTGCGTGGTGGACGAGGGCGGTTTCCCGCTGGTGCTCGAACGCATGGACGGCGCGCGCATCACGGGTCCGCAGATCGCGTGGAACAAGGCCTTTACCGCGGCGGGGCACAAGCGCTCCACGCATCTGTTCACCCAGCCGCCCAACGGGCCGGCGCTGCCGGGCAACGAAGCCTTCGGCATCCAGTTGAGCTTCGAGGGCCGGTTCGCGGCCTTCGTCGGGGGCTTTCCGATCGTGGTGAACGACGAGGTGATCGGCGGCATCGGCCTGAGCGGCGGCAACGGCGAGCAGGACACGCAGGCCGGCCTCGCGGCGCTGGAAGCGCTGCGCGACCTGCTAGCGCCGCAGGAAATGTCCGTGCTGGTGCAGGCGGACATCAAGCGCTGAGCCACCCATTCCCCGTCAGATCCCCGGCAGTCACCCATGTCATACCGCATCCAGATCTTCGAAACGGGCGAGTCGTTCGCCGTGGAGCAAGGCGAGACCCTGCTGCAAGGCGCGTTGCGCGCCAATATCGCGCTGCGCCACGAATGCCAGCTCGGTGGCTGCGGCACCTGCCGGCTGAAGGTGGTGCAGGGCGCTGTGGCCTATGACGAGCCACCGATGGGACTGGAGCCGGAGGACGAGGCGGCGGGCTATGCGCTCGCCTGCCAGGCGCTGCCGCGCGGTGACCTGGTGGTGAGCAAGGCGTCGCCGGACGAGGCGTGCGCCGCGCCGCAGACGCACAGCGCGACGGTGCGGCAGGTCAGGGCGCTCGCGCCCGATGTCGTGCACCTGCAACTGGCGCTGCCCCACGTCGACGCGCTGGACTATCGGCCGGGCCAGTACCTGAAACTGTTTTCCGAAGATGGCCTGGCACGCAGTTTCTCGATGGCCTCGGTGCCCGGTGCCGGGCTGGTCGACCTGCATGTGCGGCGCATTCCCGGCGGAGCCTTCACCGACGGCACGCTGGCGCGGCTGCGCCCCGGCGATACCCTGAAGGTCGAGATGCCCCACGGCAACTTCTTCTACCGGCCGAAGGACTATCGTCCGCTGCTGTTCGTGGCGACCGGCACGGGCATCGCCCCGATCAAGAGCATTCTCGAATCGTTGATGGACGATCCCGACTGCCCGCCGGTGTCGCTCTACTGGGGCATGCGCACGCCGCAGGATCTGTACCTGCACGACGACATCCCGGCCTGGGGCGAGCGCCTGTACGACTTCCGCTACGTGCCGGTGTTGTCGCGCGCCGATGCGGCATGGCAGGGACGGCGCGGGTACGTGCACCACGCGGTGGCGGAAGACCTCGGCGACCTGTCAGAGCATGCCGTCTACCTGTGCGGCTCTCCCGAGATGATCCGCGACGCGAAGCGCAGCTTCGCCGCGCGCGGCGCGGACCCGGACTATCTGTACGCCGACGCCTTCACCTTCCAACGCTAGCCGCGAGACGGGCGGGGGGCCGCCGGTGCAAACGGCGGCGGAAAAGCGCAAGAACGGGGGTGTCGTCGCGGGTGGGCGCTGGTATACAATGGCGCCCATCCGCCGGAGGGCCGGCAGCGGGTCCAGGCGATGGGCCCGCGCGGACGCCCATCCCTCCCGCGCCTCGAACACCGCGTTTCCGCCTGTCTTCCGATATGCCAGCCAACCCCTCCTCGCGTGCCCAGCCCGAACCGGATGTCGTGAGCCTGGGCGCCAGCCACTCGCCGTTGTTCGCCCTTGTCACCGACAAGCTGCGCGAACGCATCCTCAAGGGGCAATATGCGCCGGGCGAACGGCTGGTGGAGAACAAGCTCTCCATCGAACTGGGCGTGTCACGCATTCCCGTGCGCGAAGCGCTGCGCGCGCTGGCCGCCGAGGGCCTGGTCCTGATCGAGCCGCGCCGCGGCGCTTCGGTGGCCACGCTGTCCCCCCACGTCGCCCGCGAGATGGTCGAGGTGCGTGCCACGCTCGAAGGGCTGAACGCCAAGCTCGCGGCGCAACGCCGCGATCCGGCGCTGATCGCCGAACTGGAGGCCGTGCTGCGGGAGGGGATGGACGCGGCGGCGCAGGGCAGGGCCGACGAGCTGATCGAGCTCAATAACCGCTTCCACGAAGTGCTCGGCAATATCGCCGCCAACAGCGTGCTGCAGGAAATGATGCGTTCTCTGCGCGAGCGCACCGCCGCGCTGTTCGGCCCGGCCAATGCCGTGCGGGCCCGCCAGAACTGGGACGAGCATGCGCAGATCCTGCAGGCGGTGATTGCCGGCGACGCCGATCTTGCCGCGCTGCTCGCGGCGCGCCATGTCTACAGCGCGGCGAAGGCCGCCGACCTCCCCGTCACCGACCAGACCCGTGCGGCCTGATAACGGCCGGCATTGATGTCATGGCGGCGCGGCCTGGGCGCCGCGCACCGCATTGAAGCGCGTGTATGCACGCGTATGGCGCGTTGCACAATAATTTTGTATACTGTGCACCGTTTCGATATTCAATAGGTGTTTGCCATGACTCAACCCGACGCCCAGTATTTCGATGTGCCGGTCGGTGTCCAACTGCTGAAGCACTATGCGGCGCGCGATGCGGTGCGCCACGCTACTCCCCTGATTCCGCTGCGCCACGAAGATATCTGCCGCTTCTTCGGCGCACTGTTCGGCCGCAAACGTCCGGGCGCCCGCGCCACCTGACGCGCGCGGCCTCAAGAAAACCCCCTTCCGGTGCCGGCCGTCTTGCCGGCACGCCCGCGGGCGCAGTGATCTACGCCCCGTCCATACGCCTCCCCACGCATTTCCTTTCTGCCCGAGCCCACGGCACGGCGCTTGCTCATTCGCGGTCGGCCCGCCATCCGCCAAATGTCGCCTTGTCACTTCTGTGAAGTGAATATAGTATACCGAGCACTGTATTGCCCTGCCGTCCCCACCGCGCCACCCGGCTGCGGATAAGAAGAAACGGAGCAAACGTGAGCCTGCCGGACTTCCCGCACGCTGGCGACGGCCAGCACGAACCGCGCTATCTGCCGATGTGGCAGGCTGCGCAATGGCTGCACGAAGGCCGCGCCAGCGCCTGCGACCTGCTGGCGTGGTGCCGGCAGGCATACGAGGAGCACCACGCCAGCATCAACGCCATGGTGATCGCCGATTTCGACGCGGCGCGCGAAGCGGCGCTGCGCAGCGATCACCGGCGGCAACGCGGCGAGGCGCTCGGCGCGCTCGACGGTATTCCCTTTTCCATCAAGGAATCGTTCGACGTGGCGGGCTGGCCGACCACCTGCGGCAGCCCGGCCCGGCGCGACCACCGCGCCAGCGGGGATGCCGCGGTGGTCGCGCGTCTGCGTGCGGCGGGCGGCGTGCTGCTCGGCAAGACCAATGTTCCGCTCGGCCTGCGCGACTGGCAGAGCTACAACGCCGTGTACGGCACCACGCGCAACCCGCACGACCCCGGCCGCACGCCGGGTGGCTCGTCCGGCGGCAGCGCCGCCGCCGTGTGCGCCGGCATGAGCGTATTCGATATCGGCTCCGATATCGGCTCGTCGCTGCGCAATCCCGCCCATTACTGCGGCGTCTTCTCCCACAAGAGCAGCCTGGGCCTGGTGCCGTTGCGGGGGCACGGCAATGCGCCGCACGGCTTCGGCATGCAGGACATCAACGTCGCCGGGCCGGTCGCGCGCAGCGCGCGCGATCTGGAGCTGATCCTGCGCGCCATCGCCGGCCCCGACGGCGACGACGCGCTGGCCTTCCGTCTGGACCTGCCGCCGTGCCCGCGCGCCGGCCTGTCTTCCTTCCGCGTGGCCGTGCTGCCCAGTCATCCGCTTGCCGAGGCCGACGAGGAGGTCAGCGGCGAGATCGTCCGCCTGGGACGTTGGCTCGAGCGGCAAGGCGCCACCGTCCAGTGGGACGTTCGCCCCGAATTCGACGCGAGCGAACTGTGGCGCGTCTACGTGCTGCTGCTGCGCGCCACCACATCGCTCCATATGGACGATGCCGCCTTCGCCGCGGCGCTGGACCGCGCCGCGGCCGCTACGCCAGACGACCACGGCTATGCATCGCTGCAGTATGTGGGCGCCGTGCTGCCCCACCGGCAGTGGCTCCTGCTGCAACAGGCGCGCGAACGGTTCGCGCAAGCCTGGCGCCGCTTCTTCCTGCATCACGACGTGATGCTGTGCCCCGCCGCCGTGACCACCGCCTTCGCGCTGGACGAGGCGGGCGAGCCGTGGCAGCGGCAATTGCAGGTGAACGGCCGTCCCCAGCCCCTCACCAGCCAGTTGTTCTGGGCCGGCCACTCCGGCCTGTGCGGCCTGCCTTCGACCGTGGCACCCATCGGCCGCGGCCGGGGCGGCATGCCCGTCGGCGTGCAGATCGTCGCCGCACGCTTCGCCGACCTCACCTCGATCCGCTTTGCGCAGCTGCTGGAGGCCGCCGGTTACGCCTTCCGGCCGCCGCGCGCTTCCCTCACGGCGAGAGGCCGTACCGGCGTAGGCGAATTCCCGCACGCCGCCCACCACTGACAAAGGAGCGATCATGCTGGACTGGTTCAAGGAGCTATCGGCCAAGGAGCGCAAGGGGTTCTACGGCGCCTTCCTCGGCCATGCGGTCGACGTGTTCGACTTCATGATCTATTCCTTCCTCATCTCCACGCTGCTGACGCAGTGGAACATGAGCAAGTCCACGGCCGGCGCGATCGTGACCTGGACGCTGGTGTCGTCGCTGGTCGGCGCCATCGGCGCCGGCCTGCTGGCGGACCGCTATGGGCGGGTCCGGGTCCTGCGCTGGACCATCGTGGTGTTTGCCGTGGCGTGCTTCCTGTGCGGCCTGGCGAATACGCCGGAGCAACTGATGGCCTTCCGGATGCTGCAGGGCCTCGGATTCGGCGGCGAATCGTCGCTGTGCATGGTGCTGGTCACCGAGATGATCCGCAACCCCGCGCACCGCGGCAAGTATTCCGGCCTGACCGCCAGCAGTTATTCGTTCGGCTGGGGCGCCGCCGCGCTCGCCTACGCGGTGACCTTCCATCTGTTTCCCGCGGAGACGGCGTGGCGCGTCTGCTTCTTCCTCGGCATCCTGCCCGCGCTGGTGGTGGTCTATCTGCGCCGCAACCTGGAGGAACCGGAAATCTTCGTGAAAAGCCGCACCGCGCGCAAGGAGCGTTCCGCGCTCGGCGAACTGGCCCGCCTCTGCCGCAAGCCGCTGCTGGGCAAGACCGTGCTGTGCAGCCTGCTGTCGGGTGGCATGCTGGGCGCGTACTACGCGATCGCCACCTGGCTGCCCACGTACCTGAAGACCGAGCGCGGCCTGTCGGTGTTCGGCACCAGTTCGTATCTGGCGATGACCATTTTCGGCTCGCTGGTCGGCTATATCGCGGGCGCCTATGCCACCGACCGCTGGGGCCGCCGGCTGACCTATATCGCCTTCGCCGCCGGCGCCTTCGTGATGGCACTGGTCTACATGGTGATCCCCGTGTCGAACACCTCGATGCTGTTCCTCGGCTTCCCGCTCGGCGTGCTGATGCAGGGCGTGTTTTCCGGCATCGGCGCGACGATCTCGGAGTCGTATCCGAACGATATCCGGGCCACCGGCTACGGCGTGTCGTACAACCTCGGCCGCGTGATCGGCTCGTTGTTCCCGCTGTCGGTTGGCTGGCTGAGCACCGGCCGGACGTCGCTGGCGATTGCCATCGCCATCGTCGCGGGGGTGGGCTACGCGATGGTCATGCTCGCCGCGGCGCTGTTGCCCGAGACGCGCGGCATCGACCTCGGCCAGGCCGGAGGCGGCGATGACGACCAGCCTCGCGCGAGCGCGGACGTGGCGCTCACGCCGGCGGGCGGCAAAATCGCCTGAGCACCGAAGACTGGGGCGTGGTGGCCCGTGAGCGCCTCCGCGCCCGGGCGGCCGGTCCAGAACGACGTGCAAAACGCGGCCGGCCAAGTGTAACGAAGCTGTAACCGTCTGTATGCTGCCGCACGGAATAGCCAAATGGACGATTTGCGCCGGGGGGTAAAGGTACCTAGATTCAGCCAGGTGGCGTATCGGAAATGGTGCGCCGCCACTCCGGCCCGGCCGGGATACCTCGTCATCGCCGCCACCGTCCCAGATTCATCGCGCGCGGTGTCGTATTCAACTCCGCGCTTTCTTGTGCAGCCAGGCGCGAGGCTGCGACATCTGACCCGGTACCGACATGAATCCTTCCCTGCTATCCGACCTGCAATCCTCCTTCGAGGCCAAATCGCCAGCCGATGTGGCCGGCGCGCATCCGCCGCGCGAGTCCGGCGCGCAGCCCGCGGGGCGGAAAACCCTCGGCTATGGCGAATCGCTGCAGCCCTACCTGAAGGCGGACACCAGGCTGTCCGGCGGCATCATTCCCGAAGCCCGGATCCGCCACTTCACCGACGGCATGCGCGCCAACGCGCATTACTTCAGCCATCCGAAGTGGATGGACGACTGGCTGGCCGCGGTGCATCGCTACCCGCAGCTGCGAGAGCGCTGGCACGCCGCGATCGGCACGCTCGACGACAAGGTGCTGGTCGACCTGGGCTGTGGCCCCGGCAATCTGCTTGCCACGCTGGGCGGCAAGCCGAAAATGGCCATTGGGGTCGACATCGCCATGGGCAGCCTGGAGCGCGCCGCGGGCGTCGGCTATGTGCCGCTGCTGGCGGACGCGCAGAACACGCCGCTGGCCTCGGGCATCGCCGATGTCGTGGCCATCAATGGCTCGCTGCATCATTTCGACGACATGCAGCGGGGCCTGCGCGAAGCGGCGCGGCTGGTACGTCCCGGTGGCGTGCTGGTGCTGGACCACGATCCGCAGAAGACGGCGTGGCACTTCCGCGGACTCGCGCTGATGCTGTGGCGCCTGCGCCTGCCGCTGTACCGCTGGATGCAGCGCGGCGGCCATACCGCGGGCGACAACGAGCAGCAGTGGGCGCTGGCCACCGAGCTGCACCACCGGCCCGGCGACGGCGTCACCAACGAGCTGCTGCGCTCGACGCTGCAGCCGCTGGGGTTCGATGTCGATCTCTATCCGCACAGCCACTATGTCGGCCGCGAGGTGCTGACGGGAACGATGGGCCGCCAGCCGCTGAAGATCCGCTTCGCGCAGCGCCTCTCGGGCATCGATCCGGCCTCGCCCGAGGCCGCGCTCAGCGTGCTCTGCGTGGCGACCAGGCGCAGGGCCTAGCCGCGCGTGGCGCGGCGTGTCGTCGCGCCACGGAGCGACTGGAACGGAATTTGCGGCTGCGGGCTTTGTGCAGCCCTTTCCCCGCGACCCTTCTTTCGACAGTACGCTTGCGCTGCGACGCGAGGGGTATCTGTTCGGCCTGAACCGCTTCCGCTCGCTGGACACCGACTTCTTCGAGATGCGCCTGCTGCTGCAGCGCGCGATCTGCCTGTACGGCGAGGAAGCCGCAACGCTTTTTTACGATACCGAGCGCTTTGTACGCGTCGGCGCGATGCCGCTGCGCGCGCAGCGCAGCCTGCTGGGCGTGGGCGGCGTGCAATCGCTCGATGCCGACGCGCATCGGCAGCGCAAGGCGATGTTCCTGCGCCTGCTGACCGGCGAGGCCAGGGTAAGGCTATGGCGGGAGGCCGCGTCGCAATGGGCCGCCTGCCTGCGACGATGGTCCGACACCGGCCATGCCGTGGTGCTGGACGACACGCAGGTACTGCTGACGAAGGCCGTCTGCGCCTGGGCCGGCGTGCCACTCGACGAACGGGACGCCGGCCGGCGTGCGCGCCATTTCGGCGCGATGATCGACGGCGCGGGCGGTGTGGGACCGCGCTACTGGCGCGCGCGCTGGGGCCGGCTGGTGACCGAGGCGTGGATCGCGGGTTTGATCCGCGATGTCAGGAAGGGGCGGCTGGCGGTGGCGGAACACCTGCCGCTGCCGGTGGTGGCATGGCACCGGGAACCCGATGGCAAGCTGCTGGACCCACGCACCGCCGCGGTCGAATTGATCAATACGCTGCGGCCCACCGTGGCGATCGCCCGCTATGTCGCGTTCTGCGCGCTGGTGTTGCACGAACATCCCGAGTGGGCGCCGAGGCTGGGCGAGGACGAGGCCATGCAGGCCTTCGTCGACGAGGTGCGGCGCTACTACCCGTTCTTTCCGATGGTGGCCGCGCGCACCTGCAAGGCGTTCGCATGGCGGGGCCATCGGTTCGACAGGGGCGTGCGCGTACTGCTGGATCTGTATGCGACGAATCACGACCCGCGCATCTGGTCGCGGCCGGACGAGTTCGATCCGGAGCGCTTTCTCGGGCGGGAACCGTCCGCGTTCGCCTTCGTGCCGCAAGGCGGCGGCCGGCACGAGGTGCACCACCGCTGTCCCGGGGAATGGATGACCACGGACATGATGAAGCTGGCGCTGCAGATGCTGACCACGCGCATGGCCTACACCGTGCCGGCGCAGGACCTGCGCGTGTCCCTGGCCAGAATGCCGGCGCTGCCGGCCAGCCGCGTGGTGCTCGCAGGTGTCGAGCCGCTGCGGTGACCGGCGGGCGCCGCGCCCGCGGCGTCAGAAGTCGACGGTCATCGCCACCTTGAAGGTGCGCGGCGCGCCCTGGACCAGATAGCCGCCATAGCTGGAGGCCCAGTAGTCCTTGTCCGCGACGTTCTCGATCGCGGCGCGGATGGTGTAGCGCTGCTGCGCGGCCTTGAAGCGATAGCGCGCGCCGAGATCGAAACGGTTCCACGACGGCAGGCTGGCGCGGTTGGCCACGTCCTGGTACTGGCGGCCGGTCTGCAGGTAGCGACCCGTCACCGTCAGTCCCGCCAGCCACGGCAGGTCCCATTCCGCGCCCACGTTCAGCGTGTAGTTCGGCACGCCCACCGCGCGGTTGCCGTCGTTGGCGCCGTTCGCGGTGCCGCTCAGCTTGGTGTCGATGTAGGCAATGCCCGCCAGCAGGCGCACGCCGCGCACCGGTTCGCCGAAGCCGCTCAGCTCGACGCCGCGGTTGCGCTGTTCGCCCGCGATGGAGAACACGTTGTTCTGCGTGACGCCGGTGGGCTGCTCGATCTGGTACACCGCCAGCGTGGTGCCGAACTTGCCGGCATCCCACTTCACGCCGGCCTCGTTCTGCTTGGACTTGATCGGCGCGAAGACTTCGTTGCGGTTGTCGGCCGTGCTCGGGGCCGTCGGGCCCTGCGCCAGCCCTTCGATGTGGTTGACGTAGAGCGACACGTTCTGCACCGGCTTGACGACCAGGCCGAACGCGGGCGAGGTGGCCGACTCGTCGTAGTCGGCGGTCTGCACGCCGGTGTAGCTGTAGCCGCGCACCTTGATGTTCTGCTGCCGCACGCCGGCCGTGATCAGCACGCGGTCCTGCAGGAACGAGACCGTATCGGACACCGCGAAGCTGCTCAGGTTGGTGCGCCCGGTCACGCCCGGATCCGCCATGTTGCCCGAGGACGAACTGGTGGCGGGGCGCGGCACCGGCGCACCGTTGTACAGATTGGTGGGGAACGACGCCGACGACTCGAAGGCGGTGGCCTTTTCCGTCTGCGTGCCGGACCAGGCGACGTTGAGCTGATGCTTGACCGGGCCGGTATGGAAGATGCCGCGCACGCCGACTTCCTGCGCGGTGTTGTCGCCCTTGTACGGCACGGTCAGCCGCGAGGCCGTGCCGAAGCCGTTGCCGGCCACGCGCGGCGAGGAGTAGTTGCCGTACTCGTTGATATGGTGCGCGCCCAGGCCCACGTAGGCAGTCCATGCGGGCGCGAAGTCGTATTCGGCGCGGATGGTGCCGTAGGTGTCCTCCAGCATCGTGTTGGCCCACGGCTGCGCGACGTTGGTGGTGGACGAGGGCACCGGCGGAATGATGCCGTTGGTCAGGTTGACCGTCGAGCGGCCTTGGTTCACCGTCTGCTTCTGATAGCCGAAGTCGCCGGAGATGCGGAACCGGTCGCCCTGGTAGTCGATGCCCGCGGTAAACAGGCGCTGGTTGCGGTGTTCGTTGTCCACGGCGGCATCCCCGCCGCGCGCGAGCGCGTTGATGCGCACGCCGATGCGGTTGTCGGCGAAGCGCCGGCCGATGTCGACGTGGCCGCCGACCTGCGCGTCGCTGGTGTAGTCCAGCGTCGCCTGCGTGATGGGCTGCGCGGTGGCGAACTTGGGCTGCAGGTTGATGCCGCCGCCGATGCCCGAGCCGCCCGGCGTCACGCCGTTGAGGAACGCGCTCGCCCCCTTGAAGATCTCGACCCGGTCCAGGCCTTCGACCGCCACCAGCTGGCGCGGCGCGATGCCGTACAGGCCGTTGTAGGCGATATCGTCGCCGGTCAGCTGGAAGCCGCGCACGACGAAAGTCTCAGAGAAATTGCCGAAGCCCAGGCTGCTGCGCACGCCGGGATCGTTGGCCAGCACGTCGGCGATCGAGCGCGCCTGCTGGTTCTGCATCGTCTCGGCGGTATAGGCGGTGATGCTGAACGGCACGTCCATCATGTCCTGGTTGCCCAGGATGCCGAGCCGCCCGCCACGCGCCACCTGCCCGCCAGCGTACGGCGGCGGCGACTGGTCCGGCGTGCTTTCGGCGCGCACGGTCACCTGCGGCAGGTTGCTGGCCTGCGCGGCGCCGCCCGGAACCGGCTCGGCCTGCGCAAGCGCGACGGACGGCAGCGCGCCCGCAAGGGCCAGCGCGGTGACCAGGGGACGCAGGCGGGCTGCGGGCGACGAAAGCGCGCGCGAGGCGCGTGCGCGATGACTGGCGGATGGCAAGGTAAAACTCCCGTGTGTTTTGCTCGGAAGAGCGTGTTGTTGTCTTGTCGATGCGGGGAAGGAAACGGCCGGTGTCCGGCTCAGTTGGCCAGCTGCAGCGCGAAGCTGCCCAGTCCGACGGCCGCCGCCCACGGCGCGAGGCGCGGCGCGGTGCGCGGCGCATAGGACAGCAGCAGCACGAGCGCGACGCCACTGACGGTCAGCGTGCCGACCCAGTACAGCGTGCCCATCGCCCAGCCCTCGGCACCCACGTGCGAGGCCAGTGCCAGGCCGAGTGCAAGCCAGCCCAGCCCATGCAGGTAGGGCAGCAGGGCGGGCGGCGGCTCGGCCCCGCGCCCGTGGACCTGCGCGTAATGCCGGTCCAGCGTCATGCTCAGCGCGCCGAAGCCGCTGAAGGCCAGCGCCAGGCTGGCGACGAATGCCAGCATCGCGCTCATGCGGGACTCCGCACGGCGGGGCGCGCCGCGCCGGCCGCGTCGGGCGCCGTCCTGGCGGGTTGCGCGCGCCGCTTGCCGAGCTTCCAGGCGGCGCAGGCGAAGAACGCGCCCAGCGCGAGCACGGTCAGGTCGAAACCGGCGACCGCGGCCGGTCCCTCGCCGCGCAGCAACGTGACGCCCAGATGCGAATCGGTGGTGAAGACATTGAGCAACGGAATGCCGCCGAACAGGGCCGCGGCGATCCATAGTTGCAGGCGCCACATGCCCCGCGTCGGGCGAATCTGCGCCAGCACCGCCGCAGTGGCCCACGCCGCGAAGAAGCAGCGGATCTCCATGTCCGTGCGCTGGGCGAGGTCGACGGGCAGCAGCCGGTTCGCCCAGAAATACGTGGCGAAGGCGATCGGCAGGCCCGCGATGGCCCCGATGTTGAGCGCCTCGACCAGCCGCAGGCCGAAGCCGACCCGGCCGCCGCTGGCCAGCGTCTTCGCATAGGTCTGGCGCGTGCGCACGCCCCACAGCACGGCGCCGGTGGCCACCATCGCACAGCCGGCCAGGCCGCACAGGAAGAACAGGCCGCGCAGCAGATCGGGCGCGAAGTGCGCGATATGCAGGCCGACCATGACGCCGCGCGTCTCGTTGGCCGGGGCGGTGTCGTCGCCGAAGGTGGACACGCGCTCGCCGGTGACGCCGTTGAACACGACCGTCGGCGCCCTCGAAGCCATCTCGCGGCCGCCGGCGCGCGTGACGGTGATCACGGCGTTGGCGTCGCCGGGACGCGCGACGGCAATGCGTCCCGGTGCCGCGCCGCCCCAGTGCTGCGACGCCTGGGCCAGCAGCGGCGCGATCGGCGTGAGCGTCGCGCTCTGGCCGGACGCCTTGGGCCGCGGCGCGCGTCCGAACACCTCCGCCTCGAAGGCGGGCTGGTCGGTCGGGTAGGCGGCCTGGATGCCCCACGGCATGTACAGGAACATCAGCGACACCAGTCCGGTGTACGTGATCATCAGATGGAAGGGCAGGGCCAGCACGGCGCTCGCGTTGTGCGCGTCCAGCCAGGAGCGTTGCCCCTTGCCCGAGCGAAACGTGAAGATGTCCGCGAAGATGCGGCGGTGCGTGATGATGCCGCTGATGATCGCCACCAGCATCACCATCGCGCAGAAACCGATGATCCAGCGCGCCCACACGGCCGGCATGTAGTGCAGATCGAAGTGCAGGCGGTAGAGGAATTCGCCGCCGCGCGTCTCGCGCACCGGCAGCTCCGCGCCGGTGACGGGGTCCAGCAGCCGCGTCTCGAAGCGGCGCCCCGGCGCCTGGCCCTTGGCGGCTGACTTGGGCTGTGCCGGGGTCCACAGTACGCTGACCGCGCCGCGGCGCTCGTCCGGCAGGCTGATGAACCAGCGCTCCGCGTGGCTCGCGTTTGCCGCCAGATAGCGCAAGGCCTGGTCGGCGGCCTGCGCCTCGTCGAAGCGGGGGCTGTTCGCCGAAGCCGCGCGATGCAGCTCGGGCTTCATCCACAACGAGATCTCTTCCTTGAAATAGCTCGCGGTGCCGCCGCAGAACACGAGAAACAGCACCCAGCACACCACCAGGCCGCACCAGCTGTGCAGCCACGCCATCGATTGCCGCAATCCCGCGCGCATCAGGCTCTCCCGAGCGCGAGACCCGCCAGACCGAGGGCGGCGGCCGGCAGCGCGATGCCGATCCACGCGCGCCACGCGCTTCGGGCGGCGAACACCCAGATCACCGCGCCGGCATACACGAGAAAAGACAGCAGCGTCGCAGTCACGACGGCCTCGGATCGCGACAGCGGCAGGACCAACGACAGCACGGTGGTGGCGGCCGCGGCCAGCACGTACCCGCCGCCAATGGCGGCGACGGCGCGCGAAGCTACGGCGAGCCGGTAGCGGAGCAACGAACTGGAAGGCATGGAGTGGGACTTGCACGCCGGTGCCGGAGGCAACGGCGGTTCGGTGGTTCGGTCAGGCGAACGCGGGGGTCGGCTGTCGGACGGCAACAGCGCCGCCACCGCATACGCGAATTACGCGCATGATAATCGTTATCATTTATAAATTGTAGGTCTCTGTCGGAAACCGGTCACGCGCACTCGCCAGATGCGGCTAATGCGCAACGTTAGGGCGGGTTTGCAATCAGTGCCCGGAAAAACAGGACGGGCACCCCGCAGGGTGCCCGTCGGTTCATGCCCAGCGTGGCTGGCGCATGAGGCGCGGCGCGTTGGCGCTTAGCGCTTGGTGGCCGGATCCGGCGAATCGCCCTTCGGGCCGGATGGCGCGTCGGCGGTCGGTGCCGCGGCCGCATCCTTCTGGCGGGGCTTCTTGGCCCGTTCGCCGCCGGACTTCTTGGTGCTCGTGCCGTCCGTGGCGCTGGTGCCCGAGCTGCTCATGCCCGAGCTGCTCATGCCGGAGCTGCCGGTGGTGCCGGTCGCGCCCGAATTCATGCCCTTGCTGGGCGGGTTGCCTTCCACCGGCGGGGCGCTCGGATTCGGCGAAGCGGGCGGGGCCTGTTGGGCGACGGCGGGCAGTGCCAGTGCAGCGCACAGTGCCAGCGCGCCAGTGCTCAGAAGTCGTTTCATGTGAGATCCCTCCGGAAGTTCGTTGCTGGATCGAGCATTGCGTCGAAGGTACGTGCTGCCCATCGAACGTCGTGCTCCCGTGACTCAACGATAGGCCCGCGGCGGAACCGCTCTTACCGGGGCATGCCTGAAAGGGGTGTAGGAATCGGACGACAGTTTGCAAGCGGTCGCGCCGCGTGCGGTGCAGGCCCGGAATTCGCTGGAGGCCATGTGGGCCGCGCGCTGCCGACGGATCTCTCCGGCATGTTCCGGCCGCCGTTCGCGATCCTTCTTTCCCGGAATCGACGCCACATGACCCAACACGTCTCCACGCCCGCGTCCTACTTCGATGCCGTCTATGCCCATGGCGATGACCCGTGGCGCTATCGCTCGCACTGGTTCGAGGCCCGCAAGCGCGCGCTGCTGCTGGCCATGCTGGACCGGCCCCGTTTCCGCCGCGCTTTCGAGCCCGGCTGCGCCAACGGCGAAACCACCAGCGCGCTCGCGGCGCGCTGCGACAGCCTGCTGGCGACGGACCGCCACCCGCGCGCGGTACAGGCGGCGCGCGAGCGCGTGCGCGCCGAATCCAACGTGCGCGTGGCGCAGTTGACGGTGCCGGGCCAGTGGCCCGAGGGCACATTCGATCTGATCGTGGTCAGCGAATTCGGCTACTACCTCACGCCGGCGGAGGTGGGGGACATGGCGCGCAACATCCGGGCGTCGCTGACAGAGGACGGCATGCTGCTCGCCTGCCACTGGCGCCATCCGTTCGACGAACAGGCCTCGTCGGCGGAGCAGGTGCATCGCACGCTCGAGCAGCAGTCCGGGCTCGCGCCATGCGCTTCGTATGTCGAGACGGACTTCGTGATGCAGGCCTGGTGCGCAGACGGCCTGGGCCCGACCACGCGCGAGCGCCAGCGCGGCCAGGGCGGCTGAGCCCTGACGCGGGCCCCTTGCCCGCGCAAACTTTACGCCGCCATGTAGAAAGTGCGGCTGCCGGATGGACCGCACGCTGTATCTCCCGTGGCGCCGTTCGGCATGGAACTTGCGCCGTTGCCCTGCAATAGATCGCCGTTCCCGCACCGTCCGTGTCCCATGAAGGAGACCACCGTGACAAAGCCACACCGCCTTGCGTGGTTCCGATTCGTGGCACCGCTGCTGCTGGCGGCCGCCCTGCCGATGCAGGCCGCGCGCGCCGCCCCCGCTTCCTCCGATGAAGAGTTCATGAAGAAGGCTGCGCAAAGCGGCCAGCTCGAGATCGAAGCCAGCAAGCTCGCGGCGACCAAGGCATCGAACGCCACGGTCAAGAGCTTCGCCGCGCAGATGGTGAACGACCACACGGCGGCCGACGCCGAGCTCAAGCGGCTAGCGTCGCAGAAGGGCGTGGAGCTGCCGGGCTCGCCGCCCAACGACGACCAGAAGAAGCTAGAGGCGCTGGGCGCCCTGAGCGGCGCCACCTTCGACAGGCAGTACGCGGAGGAGATCGGCGTCAAGGCGCACAACGAGGCCGTGACCCTGTTCCGCAACGCATCCAAATCGGCCAGGGACGCGGATATCAAGGCCTTCGCCGCAAAGACACTGCCGGCGCTGGAGCACCATCTGGAGATGGCCCGCAAGATGGCCGCGCAGGTGCCGAAGTAAGCCATGCCCCGCCGTGATGTTGCCCCGGCAGAGGGACGCACGCGCGTGCGCGCGCATCGCCATCGGCGCGCCGAAGACGCCAATGGTCCGCCAACACCAGTTCGCCAACACCATCGGGCCGGACCTGTCCGCGCATCGACGGCTCATCAAGGAGAGAGACCATGAAACGTATCGTCGTGATAACGCTGGCTTCGCTGTTCGGCGCCGCCGCATGGGCGCAGGCCGGCGGCGGCGGGGGCTCGGGCTCCAGCTCCGGGGGAGGCTCCATGGGCACCGGCCCGAGCACCAGCAGCGGCGCGAAGTCCGGCATGGATCGCGCCCCGGGCACAGCGGCGTCGGATGTCTCGCCGGGCAAGCCCACCGAGGCGCCGACCAAGGGCGCCACGGGCGGCAAGAGCGGCACCAGCAGCGGCGGTGTCAGCAGTGGTAGTGGCAGTGGCGGTACAGGCAGCGGGTCTGGCATGGGAGGAACCGGAGGTTCCGGCGCCACCGGGGGCAGCGGCAACAGCGGCGCAAAGGGGTCGACACAGGGGCGCTGATAAGGGGGCGTCGGCAGCCGAGAGTTACGGCTACCCCGCTCCCGACAAAAAAACGCGCTGAAGAATGTACATGTCTTACCGCAGCCTGTTGTAAGGGCTGCTCGCGGCCAGGCAGGACGCGGGCAGCCTTTTTTACGCCGGCGGGCGGCGCAATCCACGGCACGGGCGCGGTTTGCCGCGCGGGGCGCAAGGGTGGCGTTCGTCTTGCATGCCCGGGGGCATGTTCCACGTGAGCCTCCCCGCCCATGGCACGACCCTCCAACACCGCGCAATCTCGTGATGTGCGCAAGGGACAGGTGACCGAACCGGTCTCGCGCGACGTGTTCCGCCAGCGCTTCCTGGCGCGCTTCTACGATCCCGAATTTCGCCGCGAGGACGCGGCGATCGAGCGCCTGGAGGCGATCGCATGGGACGCCTATTCCAACAAGCGCAAGGCGCCGGTGACGGTCAAGGCCGGACCGGACCGCGCCAATCCCGACTACGACCTTTCCGAGGAATGGGTGGCGGCCAGCGAAGCCATCGCGGCGGCGCAGCGGCGGCAGGCCGACCCGGCCACGCCATCGCGCGTGCTGCTGGTGTGCGCCGCCTCGCGCAATGACTACACCTGCCCGAGCGAGATATCGAAGTCGTGGCGCCTTGCGCAGCTGGCTCGCGCGCGGCTGCAAGCGGAAGGCATGGAAGTGGATTTGCTGGACCTGAGCCTGCTGGCCTCGGACCCGAGCCGCCACATCCATCCGTGCAAGGGCTGCGTGTCCACCGCGATGCCGCTGTGCCACTGGCCCTGCAGTTGCTATCCCAACCACTCGCTGGATCAGGTCAACGACTGGATGAACGAGATCTACGAGCGCTGGGCATCGTGTCACGGCGTGATGATCGTCACGCCCGTCTACTGGTACCAGGTCGCCAGTCCGCTGAAGCTGATGATGGACCGGCTGGTCTGCGCCGATGGCGGCAACCCCGACCCCAGCGCGACATGCGGCAAGGACGCGCAGCTTGCCAAGGCCATCGAGCTGGACGGGTGGGACTACCCGAAGCACCTGGCCGGCCGCGTGTATGGCGTCGTCGTGCATGGCGACGTGGCGGGCATCGAAGGCGTGCGCCGCGCCCTGGCGGACTGGCTGGACTGGATGGGCTTGATCCCCGCGGGCGCGCAGGCCGTGCTCGATCGCTTCATCGGCTACTACAAGCCGTATGCCACCAGCCATGCCGAGCTGGACGCCGATACCGGCGTGCAGGGCGAGGTGGCCAACGTGGCCGCCGCGGTGGCGCGCGCGGTCGCGCAGCGGCGCGCGGGGCAGCTCGACCCGCCGGACCGCGAACTGACGCCGCCACGGCTCAAATAGACCGCGCCGGCTGGCGCCCAAGGAGCAGCATGACTCAGACAGTGTCGGATTTCATCCTCGAACGGCTGCGGCTCTGGAACGTGGACCGCATCTACGGCTATCCCGGCGACGGCATCAACGGCATGCTCGGCGCGCTGGCGCGCGCGCAGGACGGGCCGCGGCTGATCCAGACGCGCCACGAGGAAAGCGCCGCGATGATGGCGTGCGCGCATGCGAAGTTCACCGGCGAGGTGGGCGTGTGCCTGGCCACTTCCGGCCCCGGTGCGATCCATCTGCTCAACGGGCTCTACGATGCCAAGGCCGACCACCAGCCCGTGCTGTGCCTGGTGGGCCAGCAGCGCCGCGCCGCCCTCGGTGGCGACTATCAGCAGGAGGTCGATCTGCTGTCGCTGTTCAAGGATGTCGCGCACGAGTACGTGCAGATGGCGGTCACGCCCGCGCAGGTCCGGCATCTGATCGACCGCGCGATCCGCATCGCTCGCGACCAGCGCACCGTGACCTGCGTGATCCTGCCCAACGATATCCAGGACATGCCGGCGGTTGCCGAACCGCCGGCGGAGCACGGCACCATCCATAGCGGGGCGGGCTATGTGCCGCCGGTCGTGGTGCCCGACAGCGACAGCCTGGACCGCGCCGCCGCCGTGCTCAATGCCGGCAGCAAGGTCGCGATGCTGGTGGGCGCCGGCGCGCTGCACGCCACCGACGAGGTCATGGCCGTGGCCGAGCGGCTGGGCGCGGGCGTTGCCAAGGCGCTGCTGGGCAAAGCGGTGGTGCCCGACGATGTGCCCTATGTCACCGGCGCGCTCGGCCTGCTGGGCACCAAGCCCAGTTGGGACCTGATGAGCGAGTGCGACACGCTGCTGATGGTCGGCTCGTCGTTTCCGTATTCCGAATTCCTGCCGGCCGAGGGCCAGGCGCGCGGCGTGCAGATCGATCTGGATGGCCGCAAGCTCAGCTTGCGCTATCCGATGGAGGTGCCGCTGGTTGGCGATGCCCGCGCCACGCTCGCCGCCTTGCTGCCACGGCTGCAGCCGCGTGCCGACCGCGGCTGGCGCGACCGCGTCGAGCAGAACGTGGAGCGGTGGTGGCGCGTGCTGGAGCGCCGCGCGATGGACGATTCCGTGCCCATCAATCCGCAGCGGGCGTTCTGGGAGCTGTCGCCGCGGCTGCCCGATGGGGCCATCGTCTGCGCGGACTCCGGCACCGCCGCGAACTGGTATGCGCGCGACATCCGGCTGCGCCGCGGCATGATGGGATCGCTGTCCGGCGGCCTGGCCAGCATGGGGCCGGCGCTACCGTATGCGATCGCCGCGAAGTTCGCCTATCCGCAGCGGGTTGCCTTCGCGCTCGAAGGCGACGGCGCCATGCAGATGAATGGCATCAACGAGCTCATCACGGTGGCGGCCCGCTGGCCGGAATGGAGCGATCCGCGCCTGGTGGTGATGGTGCTGAACAACGGCGACCTGAACCAGGTGACGTGGGAGCAGAGGGCGATGGGCGGCGATCCGCGCTTCGCCGTATCGCAGGACGTGCCGGCATTCGACTATGCCGCCTACGCCCGCATGCTGGGGCTGGAAGGCATCCGCGTCGAAAACCCCGGCGATCTCGGCGCATCGCTGGACCGCGCGCTCGCCGCGGACAGGCCGGTGGTGCTCGACGTGCTGACCGACCGCAACGTGCCGCCGATCCCGCCCCATGTGCCCGCCAAATCGGTACGCAACTATCTGAGCGCGCTGGTGAGCGGCGATGCCGATGCGCGTGCGGTGCTGCGCGCCACCGCGCGCGAGATGTGGGCGGAGATCTTCCCCGCGCCGCCGCGATAGCAAGGCCATCGCAGAAAGGACGCCTCTCCGCCGGGGAACGAGAGAGGCGCCAAAAAACGCGAGCGGTCAATGTTCTCGCGCCCCACCAGCCTATCGGGGCGGGTGTGGCGCGAAAGCCGGTTAGCGCACACAGTTCCGCCGCGCTGCGGGGGAACGGATTTTGCGTGAACGGGGTGATGCGGGTGGCGAGCGGGCGCGACGACACTGCGTCTTCCATGCGCACCTATGCCGTGAAACGAAGGCGTCACAAGCCTTGGCGGCCATCTGGGCCGTTCGATGCGGGTGCATCGCCGCGGCGGTACGCGGCGCCACCGGTTGTTCCTTTTGACAACGTGGAGACAGACATGAACCAGGGCAGATTCGAAGGCAACCGCCGAGGCAGCTGGGAAGACCGCGACAGCCGGCGCGACGAGGCATTCGAGGACGAATGGGCGCGGCCGCGCGGCCAGTCCCACGCCAGGGATTCGTCCTATGGAGGCACCCGTCCCGACCAGGGACACGGCTGGCCCGACGAAGGCGGCTACCTGGGCCGCGACGAACGCCATCCACGGGGCCGTAACCAGGACATGGACGAAGGTCTGAGCGCGCGCGACAGCGGCGGCCGCTACGACGGCGGCACGCAGGGCAGCCGCGGCGAGCGGGGCGACTGGCGCGAGGGACAGGGCTGGCGCAACGCCGCATCGGGCGAATGGGGCTACGGCGAAGGGCGCTATGGCGAGGACTATGGCGAACGCCGCCACACCGGCCACGGCAACCAGGGCTATAGCGCCGGCGGGCGCGGCTGGGGCGGCGACGTCGGCGAAGGCATCCGTGGCCGCGGCGAGCAGGGCATGCAAGGGATGCAGCGCGGCGGGCGCGGGATGGAAGGCCAGCGCTACGGACGGGATGAGAGCCAGGGCCAGGGCTACGGCCAGGGCTACGGCGGCGCACAGCGCCAGGGCCGCGGGATGGATTCGCCGCAGGGCGGGCAACGGTGGCAATCGCAGGGCTCTCAACAAGGCCAGTGGCAGGGCGGACAACAGGGGCGGCGCGGCCGGCAAGGCGAGCAGCAATGGGGCACGGGCCGGCAGGGGTACGATGACCAGGGCATGCGCCAGCGCATGGGCGAGGACATGGAATATCGCGGCGGCGGTGCCGACGAGGAACGGCGCCATCGCGGCGGCGGACCCTTCCCCGACCAGACCCGCCGGCCCTGGCGCTCGGTCGCCGAGCCCGACGATCCGCGTACGCGCGAGCTGTATGCCGGCGCCTATGGCATTTCGGACTCCGAGACGCCGTCGATGCAGGGCTGGGCCTCGGAGGCGCGCTGGCACGACGAAGGCTGGCGCGACCAGGGCGGCGGCTTTCCGCTCAGCGAGCGTCCCGGCGCGGGAGGGCGCCCGGGCGGCTGGCCCGCCGACGAAGGCCGCCGCATGGGCCAGCACACGCACGGTCAGGAGTACGCGTATGAAGGCTTCACCGGCGCGGGCACCGGCGCCGGCATGGGCGGCGTGCAGGCCGGCCAGACGCAGCGCCGCGTCATGCCCAAGGGCTATCAGCGCTCGGACGACCGCATTCGCGAGGACGTGTGCGAGCGTCTCGCGCACGAAAGCGGACTGGACGTCGGCCACGTCGAGGTCAATGTGAAGGACGGCGTCGTCACGCTGACCGGCAGCGTCAATGACCGGCGGCAGAAGTACCGCATCGAGGACGTGGCGGATGACTGCTTCGGCGTCAAGGACGTCGACAACCAGGTGCGCGTGCAGCGTCAGGGCGAGAGCGGCGGCCCCAGCCAGGGTGCGGCCGGCGGCGACCAGCGCATCAGCGGCATCAGTTCGGCCGGCGAGGCCACCGGCAGCACCGCCAGCAGCTATGGTGGCGGCCTCGAACTGGGCAGCGGCGAGCGCCAGCCCAAGGGGGGCGAGCCCTACGGCGGCACCACCAATCCGACCAAGTCCGTGACCTGAGCTGCAGGGCGTCTCGCGGAGGGCGCGTCCGCCCTCCCGCCCGCAACGGTTTCGGCCGCATTACCGACAACTGGAGTTGCCATGAGCAAGAGCAAGGATCCCGATCAGTTGGCACGACGCGACGCCGCGCAGGATGGCGCCGAGGACGGCCTGTCGATTCCGAGTACCCTGGACCCGAACCTGGACGTGGAAGCCATCGACAGCGACATGGCCATCGACGGCCTGCCCGATCGCCGGCCCGGACCGCGCGAGGATATCGGCGATGAGCCGATGAATCCCGAGGACGAGATCTTCGAACGGGTCGAGGATGCGGCGGAATCCATCCCCGCCGACATGCCCGCCGACAAGGCCGACCAGACCGACAGGCGCGAGGAGCGCCCGCCCGGCCGCGGCGAGGTCTGACTGTCTGGAGGCGAAGGGTCGCTACGGCCCTGGGCCTTGGAGGCAAGAGCGGCGCCGCTTCACGCGGCGCCGCTTTGTTTCTCGCTGGCTATCAGCTCGCGGATTTCCCGGCGAATCGTGCGCAGCAGCTCGCGCTGCTCGGACGCCGACCGGTTGCGCACGTACGTATAGCAATGAAGACTCAGCGGGTGAAGGTTCAGTGCGCTGGCAATCTGTTCCACCTTGTCCAGGGTCGGGCTCTTGAGCCCGCGCTCGAGGCTGCTGATGTAGGTCCGGCTCGACACGACCTCCAGGCCCTCCTGGGGCAGCGAGCGGTATTTGCGCGCCGCGCGTAACGCCTGTCCAAAACAGGAACGAAGCAAACTCATGACGAAAGGGCTAGATACAAAACCCGGAAATCTGTGCCGGAATGGCGGAGGGCGCTACAAGCTATAGCGTTCATCGGCGCCGATGCGGGAGCTTGCCGCCGTGCGGCCAGTGCGGCTTTGCCGCTCGATGGCAGACGGCCGCGGATCGCGCGCCGCAGGCCCTTCGGCCAGCATCTTGCGGATCGAGGCGAGGTAACGATCGCCGACTTCACGGTTGATGCGCGCCTGCTGCGCGCGCAGCGCGCTGCGCGACGGCGGGCGGATATTGAGCGTGCGGCAGATCATCGAGAGATAGGGCTTGCGCTCCCCGCCCAGGCGGCGGGCCACCGATTCCAGCGCCGTATCGCCGATACGGGCGCGCAGCCACACCAGGACTTGCCTGTCGTACTCGTTCTGAATGCGGATCAGATGTTCCATCGTGGGCTCCTCGACTACTGTATGTGTGTACAGGTACTGTAAGGATATACAGTAGTCGTGGAAATGCAAGATGGAATCGCGCTGTCGTCAGTAAGCGCCATAAAAGGCGCTTATAGGCATCGGAAACAAAAATGGCCGGTATCGCTACCGGCCGAACGTCCTTACCGCCAGTTGCACGGAAAGGTCGATATGAGCTGTATGACCCGGCGGCGCGCCGCCGGGCGGAGGATGCTTAGAAGCGGTGACGCACGCCGATGGTGGCGCCGGTCTGGTTTTCACCCGGCATGGCGGTGCCCGAACCGTTCAGGCCCAGCGTCGAGCCGTTCTTGTTCTTGGCATAACCCACGTTCAGGTAGGCGTCGGTGCGCTTGGACAGCGCGTAGTCGGCCGACAGAACGAACATCCACGGATCGCGGTCGTTGTTCTTGTTGTCGTCGTAGTACGCCGCGCCCGTCAGCTGGAACGCCGGGGTGAACTTGTAGTTCGCGCCAGCCCAGTACAGGTTGCTGCGAGCCGGAGCGGCGGTGGCGCTGCCGGTGCCGTCGTCCTTCATCCAGCGATAGCCGGCGAAGACCTTGGCCGAACCGAAGGCGTAGGCCGTGCCGAAGGCGGCGCGCTTGGCGGCGCGGTCCTGCAGCGCCACGGTGGCGCCCTGGAACTGGTCGTAGGCGGCGCCCACGGAGAAACCGCCCACCGCGTACGACAGGCCACCACCGAAGTTGCGGGCTACCTTGGCCTCGCCCGGGACTTCGCCGTTGCCGTCACGGCCGAAGCTGTAGAAACCGGTCGCGGTCAGGCCGCCGAACTTGCCGGTGTACTTGATGGCGTTGTCGGCGCGGCCGTTGAACAGCGAATCGACGCTGTTCAGCGAGTAGCGCGGGCCCACGGCCATCGGGTCGAAGGCGCCGAACAGGTCGTACAGCGCATTCTGCTGGCGACCCAGCGTGACGGCGCCGAAATTGCCCGACAGGCCGACATAGGCGGCGCGGCCGAACAGGCGGCTGCCCTGGGCCGAACGGCCGGTGTCGATGTCGAAGCCGCTTTCCAGCACGAAGATGCCCTTCAGGCCACCGCCCAGGTCCTCGGTGCCGCGCAGGCCCCAGCGCGATCCGGACAGGTTGCCCGAGTTCATGCGCACGGCGGTGCCGCCGCCCGTGCCTTCGGCGACATTGTTGATGACCTCGACGCCCGCATCGACGATGCCGTACAGCGTGACGTTGGTGGTCGACTGTGCGAATGCGGCCGGCGCGGCGCAAGCCGCGGCGCTTGCTGCCATGGCAAGGAGAACTTTCTTCACTGTGTTTTCTCTTGGATTGTGGTGGTAATGGATCGGGATGATTCGCCGCCGGCGATTCTGGCAATGGCTCGACCCGTAAACCTGACGCCGCGGACAGGCGCCATCCTGATCACTTTATGTGACACGAATAAGGCAATAGTCCGAAAATGAATCCAGCCGTTATTCCATTACACGTTTGTAATGGAGGCGAAATGTGCCTGCCACGAAGCCTGGATAGCCCCGCCCGGGTGCATCACACGCCGAACGGGTAAGTATCCGGCATGCCTGGCCGGGCGGCCGTAGGCAGCGGTTCGACGGCTCCGGTGTGCGCAAACCACAACAGCGCATCGAACTGCTGCGGCAGCGACGCGAACGCGTAATGGCTGTGGAATTCGGTATCCGGGCGGTAGATGACGCCGATGAACCGCTCCTGGCGTGGCGACATCAGCGCGGCCCGCATCTCGGGGTTGATGTCCTCGCGCAGATCGATCAGGAAGCGGTCCAGGCCGGTACGGTGCAGCAAATGCTCGTAACTGTCCGACCGTGGCGGCACCACGGCCTTGCGCTCCATCGGGCCATCCCATTCCGAGGCGGCGGCGACCGTCCCGGACGCGGTCGACAGCCCGACCAGCGCCGCCGTGTCGCCGAAGCGCGCGCGGCATAGCCGGCCGATATTGAGCTCGCCGTGATCGCGTCCCATCGCGGTGGCATCGGCGTCGCCGATGTGCGAGTTGTGCGCCCAGACGACGGCCTTGGCGGTGGGCCCGCCAGCCTCGAGCAGGCGCTCCAGGGTGTCGAACATATGGGTGTCGCGCAGGTTCCAGCTCGCAGCCGAGCCCTGGTACATCAGCCGGTAGTACTGTTCCGCGGCGGCCACCAGCCGGGCGTTCTGCGCGGCGTCGAAGAACTGCTCGCGGCCCGCCAGCGCATAGTCCAGCCGGTTTTCCAGCAATGACTTGAGTTGCGCGATCACCTGTTCCTGGCAGTCGCCATACCTGCCGGTCAGCACCGCATGGCCATAGTCGGCGGGGGCCGCGCGCCATGGCGACAGGCAGCCGTAGCGCTCGCGCGCGGCGCGGGCGGCGTCGGGATCGATGTCATCCAGATACCCCAGCACGCTCGCCATCGAACTGCCGAGGCTGTAGATGTCGAGCCCAAAGAACCCGGCGCGCTGCGCCTCCGGCAGGCCGGCATTGTGCCCGCGCATCCATTCGACGAAGCGTTCGACCGAGGTATTGCGCCACATCCAGGTCGGAAAGCGCCGGAACGGCGGCTCGACATGGCCGGGGCTGGGGCGGCCACGCACATAGCGGTCGATCGTGGCGGCGTCCGGCCAGTCCGCTTCGACGGCCACCAGCGTGAAGCCGTGGTGCTCGATCAGATGGCGCGTGATGGCCGCGCGCGCGTCGTAGAACTCGGCCGTGCCGTGCGTCGATTCCCCCAGCAGCACCACGCGGCAGTCGGCGAAACGGTCCAGCGCCGCGCCGAAGTCCGCGTCGCCTGGCGCGGGCAGGCGCTGCGCGGCTTCGGCGATCAGTTGCACGGTGTCGAGTTCGGGGCCGCGCTCCGGCGCGACCTCACCCCAGATTTCGTTGGGCATGGCGTTCAGCGATGGTAGGAGCGACGCAAGCGGGCCGCGATGGTGACAGGGAAGTCCGCCGGCGGTGCAAGCCCGGCGTTCCCCGCTCCGTTGCATCACCCATGCCAGCCGTGGACGGACTACGTCGGTCCGCAGTTTCCAGCGGCGGCCGCCGGCGCCGTTGCGGCATAGGCCCGCACGAGCCGCTCCACCAGGCTTTCGATCATCTCGTCGTCCGCCAGGCCGTAGCCCAGCAGCAGGCCGGCCGGACCGCGCCGCACGCTGCGCGGTGCCCGGTACGCGCTCAGCGGCTGGACCACCACGCCGAGCGCGGCGGCACGGGCGGCCAGCGCAACATCGTCGATCGGCGCCGCGAACACGACGGTCAAATGGATGCCCGCCGCGCCGCCGAGAATGGCGATGCAATCGCCGAACGCCCGTTCCAGAGCGAGGCGCAACCGTTGCTGCCGGGTGCGATAGCGCTCGCGCATGGCGCGCAGATGCCGGGCCAGTGCGCCCGAATCGATGAAGCGCGCCAGCGCGCGTTGTTCCACCGCCTGTCCCGGCCGCAACAGCGCTTGCAGGCCGGCCGTGATGCGCTCGACCGCCCATTGCGGCACTACCATGTAGCCGATGCGCAGGGCCGGGTAGAGCGACTTGCTGAAGGTGCCGACATAGACCACCGGAGCATCGGGCGCCAAGCCTGCCAGCGCGGTGATCTGGCGGCTGCCGTAGTGGAACTCGCTGTCGTAGTCGTCCTCGATGAGCCAGGTGCCATGCGCCCGTGCGCGCTCCAGCAGTCCCAGGCGGCGCTCCAGGCTCAGCACCGAGCCGAGCGGATACTGATGGGAGGGCGTGAGAAACACCACGCGCGGGGGCTGGCGCCGCCAGCGCCGGGCGTCCATCGCCATCATGCCTTCGGGGTCCACCGGCACGTCGACCACGTGCAGACCGGCCGCACGGAACACGGCCCGCGCCGCGGGATAGCCCGGATCTTCCATCCACGCCACGTCGCCGGCATCGGCCAGCAGGCGCGCGCACATGTCGAGCGCCGTTTGCGCGCCCGAGGTGATGAACACCTGGCTCGCGCCGCACGCCAGTCCGCGCGTGGCCCGCAGGTGATTGGCGATGGCCGTGCGCAGCACGCCTTCGCCGCCCGGCGCGGAATAGGCCAGGTGCCGCGCACTGACCTCGCCCCACGCCTGCTGCAGCAGCCGGGCCCACGCCCGCCAGGGAAACGCATTCAGATCCGGTACGCCGCCGGTGAACGGCAGGTATGCGTCGGCAGTGGGAAAGCGGTCCAGGCTCGCGGCGCGCGCCGAGAACGCGGCGCCGGGCGTGCCGGCGCCCGCCGTACCCTTGCCGCGCAGGGCGATCGGCAGCCCGGCCACGCGGGTGCCGAGCCGGTCCGCCACCAGGAAGCCCTCGGCCTTCAGTTGCTCGTAGGCGAACATCACCGAATTGCGGGCCAGGCCATGCTCGGCCGCCAGCACGCGCGAGCCGGGCAGAACGGTACCGGGCGGCAGCGTGCCGTCCAGCACGGCGCGCCGCAGGCGCTCATACAGCCGCTGCTGGCGCGAGCCGCCTTGGGCCGCGCCCGGGGGCCCCAGTTCGGACAACAGCAGCGAGAGATCCATGTGGCCCTAGAAGTTCTGGTGTTCGTGGGTCTAGGGATGGTGCCACAGGCACGCTAGTCTTGGTGCATCGACACGCCTTGCGAGACCACCATGTACCTGCCCCAGGCATTCCGCGAAGACCGCTTGGACGTCCAGCACGGCTTGATCCGCGCCCACCCGCTCGGCTGGCTGGTGAGCGCCGGGCCGGGCGGACTGATGGCCAACCCGGTGCCCTTCATGCTGTACCCCGGCGAAGGGGAGCGCGGCACGCTGCGGGCGCATCTGGCGCGCGCCAATGCGCAACTGGAGGAACTGCGCCAGGCCGGGGAATGCATGGTGATCTTCCAGGGGCCGCATGCGTATGTGAGCCCGTCGTGGTACCCGTCCAAGCAGGAAAGCGGCAAGGTGGTGCCGACGTGGAACTACGCCACCGTCCATGCCTGGGGCACGCCGCGTGTCGTGGACGGCGAGGACGGGCCCGCCTGGCTGCGCCGCCAGATCGCGGACCTGACCGCCATGCAGGAAGCGCCACGGCCCGCGCCCTGGGCGGTGGAGGATGCGCCCGAGGACTACCTTGCCGCGATGATCCGCGGCATCGTCGGCGTGGAGATCCCGATCGCGCGCATCGAGGGCAAATGGAAGGTCAGCCAGAACCGCCCGGAACCGGACCGGCTGGGTGTGGTGGAAGGGTTGCGAGCGGAAGGTCCGACGGCCGAGCCGATGGCCGCGCTGGTGGCAGCCAAGGGCCCGGTGCCGGGCTGAGCCGGCGGGCCGCGCGGCGACGGCTATTCGGCCGTGCCCTGCAGCATGCGCAGCCGCGCCTCTTCCTCCGCCCGCGCCGCTTCCACCTCGCGCAGTACGGCCGCCACGTCCGCGGGCCGATGGTCCTCGGCAACGTGGCCGGTCAGCGTCATGCCGGGCCGCAGCGTGCCGGCCTGATAGTGCTGCCAGATTTCCGCGCCGTAGCGTGTCCCGTGCAGCGCCGGCGCGAACTGGCCGAAGTACGCGGCCAGGTTGGCGACGTCGCGCTCCAGCATCGGACGCGCGTCGTTGTTCCCGGCGGCGTCCACGGCCTGCGGCAGGTCGATGATGACCGGGCCGTCGGCGGCCACGAGGATATTGAATTCGGACAGGTCGCCGTGGACCACGCCCGCTGCCAGCATGCGCACGACCTGCTCCAGCAGCGCGGCGTGAAATTCCAGCGCCGTGGACTCGCTCAGCGCGACATCGTTAAGACGCGGCGCCGCGTGCCCGTCGGCATCGACCACCAGTTCCATCAGCAGCACGCCCTCGAAGCACTGGTAGGGCTGGGGCACGCGCACGCCGGCGGCGGCCAGCCGGTACAGCGCGTCGACCTCGGCGTTCTGCCAGATTTCCTCGGCCACCTTGCGGCCGTAGCGCGTGCCCTTTTCCATCGCGCGCGCCTGCCGGCTGTTCTTGACCTTGCGGCCTTCCTGATAGGTGGCGGCCTGGCGAAAGCTGCGCTGCGCCGCGTCCTTGTAGACCTTGGCGCAGCGGATTTCCTCGCCGCAGCGAACGACGTAGACGGTCGCTTCCTTGCCGCTCATCAACTGGCGGACCACCTCGTCGACCATGCCCTCTTCCACCAGGGGCTGGATGCGCTTCGGCGTCTTCACCGGGCACACCCGCGCCGGCGCGGCGGCGCGGGCCTTGCCGCGGCGGCCATCATTCCTTGAGCAGGCGCGCCTTCACGCGCTTGCCCTTGACCTTGCCGTCGTTGAGCTTGCGCACGGCCTCGCGGCCGATGGCGCGGTCCACCGCCACGTAGGTGGACATCTCGGTCACGTTGATCTTGCCGATCTGTTCCTTGCTGAAGCCGGCCTCGCCGGTCAGCGCGCCGAGCACGTCGCCGGGGCGGATCTTCTCCTTGCGCCCCCCGAGGATCTGCACGGTGATCATCGGCGGCTGCAGGGGTTCGCCGCTGGCGGGCTTCAGTTCGGACAGCGGGTGCCATTCCACCTCCGCGCCCAGCGCCTGCTCGATATTCCCGACCCGGCCCATCTCGCTCATGCTGGCCAGGCTCAGCGCCAGCCCCTCCTGGTCCGCCCGGCCGGTGCGGCCGATGCGGTGGATATGGACTTCCGGGTCCGGCGTGATGTCGACGTTGATCACCGCCTCGAGCTGCGCGATATCGAGCCCCCGCGCCGCCACGTCGGTTGCCACCAGCACGGAGCAGCTGCGGTTGGCGAACTGCACGAGCACCTGGTCGCGCTCGCGCTGCTCCAGCTCGCCATGCAGCGTGAGGGCCTCGAAGCCCTGCGCGCGCAGCAGATCGACCAGATCGCGGCAGCGCGCCTTGGTATTGCAAAAGGCCAGCGTGCTCGCCGGCCGATAGTGGTCCAGCAGGCGGCCCACCGCATTGAGACGGTCGCCCTCGTCGACCTCGTAGAAGCGCTGGCGCAGCTTGGCGGCGTCGTGCTGCTCCTGCAGCTTGACCTGCTTCGGGTTGCGCAGGAACTGCTGGCTGAGCTTTTCGATGCCCTCCGGGTAGGTGGCCGAGAACAGCAGCGTCTGCCGCTCCTTGGGGCATTGCCGGGCCACGTAGGCGATATCGTCGAAGAAGCCCATGTCGAGCATGCGGTCGGCTTCGTCCAGCACCAGCGTATTGAGCGCGCGCAGATCGAGGCTGCCGCGCTCCAGATGGTCCATGATGCGGCCCGGCGTGCCGACGGCGATATGCGCGCCGTGGGCCAGGCTATCGACCTGAGGGCGCATCGGCGTGCCGCCGCACAAGGTCAGGATCTTCACGTTGTCCTCCGCCCGTGCCAGTCGCCGCAGCTCCTGCGTGACCTGCTCCGCCAGTTCGCGCGTGGGGCACAGCACCAGCGCCTGCGTATCGAAGCGCCGCGCGTCGAGCCGCGCCAGCAGCGGCAGGGCGAAGGCCGCCGTCTTGCCGCTGCCGGTCTTCGCCTGGGCGATCAGGTCGTGCCCCGCCAGCGCGATCGGCAGGCTCGCGGCCTGGATCGGCGTCATCGTGTGGTACCCAAGCTGGGCGAGGGTCGCCAGTGTGGCGGGCGACAGGGGCAGGCGGGAAAAATCCGGCGCGGCGTTGCCGGCGGTGCCCGGTGCGGGCTGGGAGGGGCTCGAGGTCATGCGGGATTATAACGAGGGGCGATGGGCATTCCTGCAATGCCGTGTAAGAACGGCCACCGCAGCCGCTTCCCGGGGTGCCTCGCGGCACATGGCACCGCCCGGGAATGTGTCTTGCATCGCAGGGCCATCAGGGCAGGGTCAGGCCGGCTCGTTGGCTTCGTGCAGCACGGTGCCATCGTCAGGCTGCGGGCGTGCGCTCTCGCGCTGGTCCCGCTGCTCGCGCCGGTTGCGCCAGAGCGTGGTGAGGGCCAGGCCGAGGCCGAAGGCGACGTAGACCAGCGCGAGCGGTCCGCCGGAGAGGCGGCGCTCGAAGCCCGGCGTCAGCCGCTGTGGCGTGCATTTGAGATCGACGAAACAGGCCAGCGCCGCCATGCCGAGACCCGCGGTCAGCACCGCCATCGGTTGCCGGCTTCGCGGCGAGCGCTCCACCCACGCTTCATAGAAGGCAGCCCAGAACACGGATGTCGCATGATGGATGACGTAACCCACCGCGGTGTACCGCGGCGCCGGCCGGTCGACGTGCAGGGCGCGGTCGCCCCAGATCCAGTGGCTGATGGCATTGGTCGGCGCGTAGGCGCTGCGCGAATCGAAATGGCCGGCGCAGGCGAGCGCGATGGTCGATACGACGCTGGCGCTGGTGCCGGAGACGATCGCTCGCTCCAGGATATGGGTGGCGTCGGTCAGCTTGGTCATGGGTCCTCCACGGAGATGATGGAATCGGCCCGGCCGCGCGGCGGCGAGGGCGCGGACGGGGCGCCGCGCGGGGCAGGGCCGGCGGGCACCACGGTGCTGGTCACCGGCGCCCGCGGGTTCCTGGGCGCGCGCATCGTCGCCGCGTTGTCGCAGGCCGGCTTTCGCGTCATTGGCGGCGTGCGCCATCCGCAGCGGATGGCAGCGCGCGGTGCATCGGCACCATGCGAATATCGTGCCGTCGACTACACGACCCAATTGACGCCCGAAGCGTGGCTGCCGGCGCTCGATGGCGTGGACATCGTCGTCAACGCCGTCGGCATCTTTCGCGAGACGGGGCGCCAGACCTTCGACCTGTTGCACCGCCATGCGCCCATCGCGCTGTTCGGCGCCTGTGCGCGGGCCCGCGTGCGCACCGTGATCCAGCTGTCCGCGCTCGGCGCGGACGAGGACGCCACCACCGCCTACCACCTGAGCAAGAAGGCGGCCGACGATTTCCTGGCCGCGCAGCCGCTGCACGGCGTGATCCTGCAACCCTCGCTCGTGTTCGGCCCGGGAGGGACCAGCGCGCGCCTGTTCGGGATGCTGAGCACGCTGCCGCTGCTGGCCCTGCCCGACGGCGGCCGCCAGCGCATCCAGCCCGTGCATGTCGACGATCTGGTGGCGCTGGTGCTGCGCCTGGCGGAGCGGCACGCGCACGGACTGCCGCTGCCGCGCGGGCGGTTGCCCGTGGTGGGGCCCGAGCCCATGACCCTGCGCGCCTATCTGGAGGGGTTGCGCCAGGCCTACGGCCAACCCGGCCGATTGCGGGTACTGCCGCTGGGCAGCGCGCTGATGCGCCTGGCGTTGCCGGTCATCGGCCTGGCGATGCCGGGCTTCCTGCTCGATCGCGACGCGTTATCGATGCTCGCGCGCGGCAATACCGCCGATGCCGGGCCGATGCGCGACGCCCTGGGCCGTGCGCCGCGACCGGTTGCGCGTTTCGTGCCGCCCGAGTGGCGCCGCGCGGCGCGTTCCGAGGCCGTGCTTGCGTGGCAGCTGCCGATCCTGCGCGCAGCCGTGGGCCTCGTGTGGATCGTCACCGGCGTCGTCTCGCTGGGGCTGTATCCGGTGCAGGAGAGCTATGCGCTGCTGGCCCGCGCCGGCGTGCCGGCCGCGCTCGCGCCCCTGGCGCTGTACGGGGCGGCGGGCCTGGACCTGCTGTTCGGCGTGCTGTGCTTCACGCCCTGGCGAAGCCGGCTGCTGTGGGCCGCGCAGGCCGCGCTGATCCTGGGCTACACCGTCATCATCAGCGTGCGGCTGCCCGAATTCTGGCTCCATCCCTATGGGCCGCTCACCAAGAACCTGCCCATGCTGGCCGCCATCTGGCTGCTCGGCACCCTGGAGTCGAAGCGATGGACTATGTCACGCTGAAGTGGATCCACATCCTGTCGAGCACCTTCCTGTTTGGCACCGGGGTGGGCAGCGCGTTCTACCTGCTGGCCGCCACGCTGACGCGGGACACCCGCGCGGTGGCCGTCACCAGCCGCCATGTCGTGATCGCGGACTGGCTCTTCACGGCGACCACCGCTGTACTGCAGCCGCTCACCGGCTACTACCTGGTGCGCATCGCGGGGTTTGCGTGGCAGGCGCCGTGGCTGAAGTGGTCGATCATCCTGTACGTCGTCGCCATCGCCTGCTGGCTGCCGGTGGTCTGGCTGCAGACGCGCATGCGCGATGTCACCGCCAAGGCGGCCGCGGCGGTGCAGCCGCTGCCCCCGGCCTACTGGCTGTACTTTCGCTGGTGGTTCGCGCTCGGGGTGCCGGCGCTGTTCAGCTTCCTGGCGATTTTCTACCTGATGGTCGCCAAGCCGATGACCTGAGCGGGGGAGACAGCCCGGACGACAAAAAGGGGCGGCCGCGGCCGCCCCTTCTCGTTCCCGGGCAGGACCGGCCTCAGTCGGCCTTGGTGTTCGGCTCGCGGGTCTGGTCGATGCTGGCGCCGCCAGTCCTTGCCGGCGACCGTTCCCGCCCCTTCAGCCCCGGCGCGTCCGGAGCCTGCGCCTTGGCGTCGGAGGCAGAGGGCGTCGTGGTTGCCGGCCTGGCCGACGGCACGCCGCGCGGATCGGGGCTTCCCGGGCCCGGTCCGGGGCCGCCGGTGGCGGCGCTGCCGAGCCCGCCCGGGTTGCTGCGCGTCTCCGAGGCCGCGCTGGTGCCCGGCCGCTTGACGTCCTTCGGCACGGGCGAGGTGCCGGTCGTGCTGCCCCGTTCGTCGTCGGTCCGCACGCCGGCCGGCTGGGCCGCCGCCGTGCCGGCGGCCAGCGCGGCCGCCACCGCCAGGGGCAGAATCCATGGGGTTTGCCTACGCATCGTGGTCTCCTTGCTCTGGGTTGATCCATGGCATCGCAGTGCCGCTCATGGACCAGCACAAGCAGGAGCCGGACCAGCCGGCGCCCGAGCCGGCGATCCGTCGACCGCCCCCGAGTGAAGCTCAATGGGTATTTGCGGGAACAAGCCCCGGGGAAACCCTGTCTATCGCTTTCATTCGGTTACAATGCTGTGCCGCATCAATGTCATGCCGCCCCGTCGTTGCAAGCACCGGCTTGCAAGATGGCACGACAGCGAGGCGTTTTTTACACATTTCATGCGAGCCCTGGCCCTGATTCTCGTCGCGCTGTGCCTGTCGCTGCTGTCCTTCGGGGCGGCGGCGAACGCACATGCCGAGCGAACGGGCGCAAGCAAGGGCGGCATGGCGCTCGCGGGCACGGACGACCTGGCGCATCTGCGCGAGCTGCTGGCCGAGGCCGCGGGGCGCGAAGCCCTGGGTCTCGAGGCCGACGAGGATGCCGGCCATGTCGTCGCGCCCGGCGACGACGGACTGCAGCCGGAAGACCTGGTGCAGGAGCGCCATCATCCCGGCTATTGCAATATCTGGTCCGCCGATCTGCTGGACCCTCCCGATGTGCTGGACGAGCTCGAAGAATCGATGGCGCTGTTCGCGCTGCCGGTCGTTCGCGTGACGCTGCCGTCCGGCGATATCTCCCCCGTTTCCCCCGGCGCCGCGCCGCCTGCCCTGGTGGCGCTGTTCAAGCCGCCCATTTCCCTCGCCTGATCGTCTGAGCACCCCGGCGCGCGTCCGCGCATCGGGGTAGCGCCCCCCATACTGTGCGCCCGCTCCGGCCGTTACCACGGCCGGCGACACTGCTTTTTGCCGCCATGCCGCGCGGCAAGAGGCGGGCGCGCCGTTGTCCGGCCTGCCTTTTCTCGCCATGAAGATATTTACGCTTACCCTGCTAGCGTCGCTGTCGCTTGGGGCGTCTCCGGCTTTTGCCCAGGAGACCTTCACCCTGCAGCAGCTGCTGTCGCTCTCCCAATCGTCCAACAAGGGCGTCGAGGCCGCCCAGGCCGGTGTCGACGCCGCCACCGCCGCCATCACCAGCGCGCGGGCCTACCCGAATCCCCAAGTGGAAGTGATGTACGGCCGCCAGTCGGCGCGCCAGCCCGGCGCTGCCTCGGGCAACGCGCCCAGCTACGCCATCACCCAGCGATTGGACTATCCGCAGCAGCGCAGCCTGCGCGAGGCGATCGCCACGCGCAACCTGGACGCCACGGAAGCGGGCCGGCAGGCCTTCGGCGCCGACCTCGCGGCCCGCGTGAAAACCAACTACTTCGGCGTACTGCGCCGAGAAAGCGAACTGGCCGCGGCCCGCGAAGACCTGGCGATGATGCGCCAGATCCATTCCCGCGCCCGGCTGCGCGTGGAAGTCGGGGAGGCGCCGCGCTATGAACTCATCAAGGCCGAGACCGAACTGCTGGCCGCGCAGAAGAACCTGCAAAGCGCCGAGCTGCGGGTGAACCAGGCCAAGGCCACGCTTCGCCAGCAGGTGGGCGGGGCGCTGCCGCCGGTCTATACGCTGGCCGGCAGCCTCGGGCAGTCGCCCGCGCTGCCCGACCTGACGGTACTGCGCGAGCGGCTCGATACCGGCAATGCGGAGCTGATCCAGCGCCGCATGGAGCTCGAACGCGCCAACCTGTCGGTGGACTACCAGCGCTCGCTGCGCCTGCCGGAGGTCGCGCTGCGCGCCAGCACCGATCGCCAGCCGGACAACAAGGTTTCGCAGATCGGCCTGGTGCTGACCATCCCGCTGTGGGACCGCCGCAGCGGTCCGGTGGGCGAGGCCACCGCGCAGGCGGTGCAGGCCCGCACCGCCTACGAACTGCGCCAGTTCGAGCTGATGCAGGAACTGGAATCGGCTTACCGGCAACTGGAGATCACCCAGGCCCAGGCTACGGCGCTGGAGTCCGGCATCGTGCGCGAGGCGGAGTCCGCCCTTGGCGTGGCCGAAGCCGCCTACCGCTTCGGCGAGCGCGGCATCCTCGATTTCATCGATGCCCAGCGCGTGCTGCGTGGCGCGCGCAACGAACTGATCGCCGCGCAGTACGAGCAGCAGGTCGCCGCCATCCAGATCGAACGCCTGCTTACCGTGGTGCCCGGCACCGCGCCGCCGCTGGTGACCCCCGCCGACTTCGACACGTCCGGCCAGACGCCGGCGCCCGCCGCGCCTGCGCCCGCCGCGCCTGCGCCCGCCGCGGCTCCGACCGCTACCACCGAATCCAAGTAATCATCATGCGCCCCTATACCCTCCGTTCCCTGGCGGCGGCCGCCGCCGTGTTCCTGGCCGTCGCCGGTGTCGCCGGCTGCTCCGACGAGCCCGTGCCGACCGTCGAGGCCGCCAAGCTGCCTCCCGGCACCGTCAAGCCCGAACCCAACCTGCAACAGACGCTGAAGGTGGCGCCGGTCTCGACCAGCCCGTTCAGCGAAGTGCTGCACGTGGCCGGCCGCATCGATTTCGACGAGCAGCGCGTGGCGCGCATCGGCGCCAGCGTGACCGGCCGCGTCACCGACCTGTACGCCATCCTGGGGCAGGAAGTGAAGGCCGGCCAGGTGCTCGCGCGCCTGCACAGCAGCGAGCTGGGCGCGGCGCAGATGGCCTTCCTGAAGGCCGAGGCGCAATCGACGCTGCAGTCGCGCAACGCCGAACGCGCGCGCCAGCTGTTCGACGCCGACGTGATCGGCCGCGGCGAGCTGCAACGGCGCGAGAGCGAGTACGCCATCGCCTCGGCCGAGATGCGCGCCTACCGCGACCAGCTGCGCGTGCTCGGCATGTCGCCGGCGGCCATTTCCAAGCTGGCCAAGACCGGCAGCATCGACTCGTATTCGCCCGTGCACGCCAGCGTGAGTGGCACGGTGGTCGAGCGCAACGTTGCGCATGGCCAGGTGGTACAGCCGGCCGACGCGCTCTATACCGTCGCCGACCTGTCGCGCGTGTGGGTCGTCGCCGAAGTGCCCGAGCAGCAGGCCGCGATGGTGGCCGAGGGCCAGACAGTGGACATCGACGTGCCTTCGCTGGGCGCGGGCAACGGCCGCATCGCGGGCAAGCTGATCTATGTCGGCCGCACGGTCAATCCGGAATCGCGGACCGTGCTGGTGCGCACCGAGCTGGACAACCGCGACGGGCGCCTGAAGCCCGCCATGCTGGCCAGCATGCTGATCGCTAGCAAGCCGGTCGACCAGCTGGTGGTGCCGGCCTCTGCGGTGGTGCGCGACGGCAACGACGAGCAGGTCTATGTCGAGCAGCCGGACGGCTACTACCGCGCCGTCAAGGTCAAGCTGGGCGCGGAGAGCGATGGCATGCGCGTGGTGCAGAGCGGCGTGAAGGCGGGCGACCGCATCGTCGTCAGCGGCGCCTTCCATCTGGACAACGAGCGCAAGCGCATCGAACAAGGCTGATCCGACCATGATGAAAGCGTTAGTCGAAGCCGCTATCAAGCAGCGGCTGGTGGTCTGCGTGATCGCCGTGGTGCTGTTCTTCTTCGGGCTGCGCGCGGCGACCAAGCTGTCGGTCGACGCCTTCCCGGACGTCACCAACGTGCAGGTCCAGATCGCCACCGAAGCGGCAGGCCGCTCGCCCGAAGAGGTCGAGCGCTTCGTCACCGTGCCGATCGAGATGGCCATGACCGGCCTGCCCGGCCTGGAGGAAATGCGCTCGCTGAACAAGGCGGGCCTGTCGCTGATCACGCTGGTGTTTACCGACGCCACCGATGTCTACTTCGCGCGGCAGCTCGTGATGGAGCGCCTGATCGAAGTGGGCGGGCGCATGCCCGAAGGGGTGACGCCGGTGCTCGGCCCGGTTTCCACGGGCCTGGGCGAGGTGTACCAGTACACGCTGGACCGCCCGGACGACGGCGACCGCGAGCTCACGCAGGAGGAGCTCTCGGAGCGCCGCATCGTGCAGGACTGGGTGGTGCGGCCGCTGCTGCGCTCGATTCCCGGCATCGCCGAAATCAACTCCCAGGGTGGCTACGTCAAGCAGTACCAGGCGCTGGTCAATCCGGACCGCATGCGCCACTACCAGATCTCGGTGCAGCAGGTGTACGAGGCGCTCGCCAAGAACAACGCCAACTCCGGCGGCGGCGTGCTGCCGCACTACGCCGAGCAGTACCTGATCCGCGGCGTGGGCCTGGCCAAGGGCGTGGAAGACCTCGGCAGCATCGTGCTCAAGGAGGTGGCCGGCACGCCGGTGTACCTGCGCGACGTGGCCGATGTGACGATCGGGCATGAGGTACGGCAGGGCGCGCTGGTCAAGAACGGCCAGACCGAGGCGGTCGGCGGCATCGTGATGATGATGCGCGGCGGCAATGCCAAGGAAGTGGTCAGCCGCGTCAAGGCGCGCGTGGCCGAGATCAACGAGCGCGGCATGCTGCCGGGCAAGCTGCAGATCGTGCCGTACTACGACCGCAGCGAACTGGTGGACTCCGCGCTGTGGACCGTCACCAAGGTGCTGCTCGAAGGCGTGGTGCTGGTGGTGATCGTGCTGTTCCTGTTCCTGGGCGACGTGCGCTCGTCGATCATCGTGCTCGCCACGCTGGTGCTCACGCCATTGCTCACCTTCATGGTGATGAACGAGGTGGGGCTGTCGGCCAACCTGATGTCTCTGGGGGGGCTGGCCATCGCCATCGGCCTGATGGTGGACGGCTCGGTGGTGGTGGTGGAAAACGCCTTCGAGCGATTGGGAAGACGCGACGAGCTGTCGCTGACCAAGAGCGAGGTGCTGGTCAAGGCGGTGCAGGAGGTGGCGACGCCGGTGATCGTCGGCGTGGGCATCATCATCCTGGTGTTCCTGCCGCTGATGACGCTCTCGGGCATGGAAGGCAAGATGTTCGCGCCGCTGGCGTTCACCATCTCGATCGCGCTGGCGATCTCGCTGTTCCTGTCGCTCACGCTGTCGCCGGTACTCTCGTCCTACCTGCTCAAGGGCGGCGCGGAGCACGACACCCGCGTGATCGCGTTCATGAAGCGCTACTACCTGCGCATGCTGCACTGGGCGCTGGCCAACAGCCGCAAGACGGTCGTCAGCGCCATCGTGGCGTTCGTGGCGACGCTGGCCATCGTGCCGCTGCTGGGCACGTCCTTCATTCCCGAAATGAAGGAAGGCTCCATCGTGCCGGCGCTCGACCGCGTGCCGAACATCTCGCTCGAGGAGTCGATCAAGCTGGAGAAGGAGGCCAACCGGCTCGTGCTGAGCGTGCCGGGCGTGAAGTCGGTGGTCTCGGGCGTGGGCCGCGGCGAAAGCCCGGCGGACCCGCAGGGCCAGAACGAATCGACGCCGATCGCCAGCCTGAAGGACCGCGACGAGTGGCCCGATGGCTGGACGCAGGACGATATCGCCAACGAGATCCGCGAAAAGCTCAAGGCCATTCCGGGCGTGCAGATCGTGATGGCGCAGCCGATCTCGGACCGCGTCGACGAAATGGTCTCCGGCGTGCGTTCCGACGTCGCGGTGAAGATCTTCGGCGACGACCTGGACAAGCTGCGCGAGCTGGCGGGCGAAATGGCCCGGGTGGCGGGCGGCATCCAGGGCTCGCAGGATATCCGTATCGAGCGCGTCTCGGGGCAGCAATACCTGTCCATCGAAATCGACCGCCAGGCGATTGCCCGCTATGGTCTCAATGTGTCGGACATCCACGACATCATCGAGATCTCGATCGGCGGCAAGCGCGCCACGGACATCTTCGAGGGCGAGCGGCGCTTCGCGGCCGCGGTGCGCCTGCCCGAGCGCTTCCGTGACGATGTGTCCTCGATCCGCCAGTTGCTGGTGACCACGCCCACGGGCATCCAGGTGCCGCTGCAAAGCGTCGCCAGGATCGAGGTCACCGACGGTCCCGCGCAGATCAGCCGCGAAATGGCCAAGCGCCGCGTCGTGGTGATGATCAACGTCAAGGACCGCGACCTCGGCGGCTTCGTGGCCGAACTGCAGCAGGCGGCCGAAAGCAAGGTCAAGCTGCCGGAAGGCTACTACTTCGAGTGGGGCGGGCAGTTCCAGAACATGGAACGCGCCATGGGCCACCTGAAGATCATCGTGCCGGTCACCATCGCGGCGATCTTCTTCCTGCTGTTCCTGCTGTTCAACTCGGTGCGCTTCGCCACGCTGATCATCACGGTGCTGCCGTTCGCATCGATCGGCGGCATCATCGGCCTGTTCGTCACCGGAGAGTACCTGTCGGTGCCGGCCTCGGTGGGCTTCATCGCCTTGTGGGGCATGGCGGTGCTCAACGGCGTGGTGCTGGTGTCGTATATCCGCACCCTGCGCGATTCGGGCATCGATCTGGACAAGGCCATCGTGCAGGGCGCCACGCAGCGTTTCCGCCCCGTGATGATGACCGCGACCATCGCGATGCTGGGTCTGGTGCCGTTCCTGTTCTCCACGGGCCCGGGCTCGGAAGTCCAGCGCCCGCTGGCCGTGGTGGTGATCGGGGGCCTGATCACCTCGACGCTGCTGACGCTGGTGATGGTGCCGACGCTGTACCGCTGGTTCGACGACCGCAAGGAAGACCCGACCGACGTGTCGGTCTGATCCCCGCTTTCTTCCAGCTACACCGCCAGCCTTGCGCTGGCGGTCTTTTTTCCCGTGGCGAGCGCAAAAAAAAACGGGCTTCCGAGGAAGCCCGCTCACATTCGGCGTTGCACTCTGCGGGGTTCCGATGCTCAGGCACCCACTGGCGCACCGCCGGCCGCCGCTCGCTCCTGTGTGAACAGGTTCCTGGACCTGAGCACATGCGCCGCAAGGACCGGACGCAGCACCATCAGCGCCAGGAATGCCGCGATCAGGTCCATGGTGGCAACCGTGTAGAGCACGGTGGACCAGGTGCCCGTGGCTTCCATGATCAGGTTGCCGATCGGCACGAACAGCGCGCCGATGCCCTTGGCCGTGTACAGCACGCCGTAGATCTTGCCGATGTGCTTGGTGCCGAACGCATCGCCGGCGAGCGCCGAGAACAGCGAGTACACCTCGCCCCAGGCCAGGAACACGACCCCGGACAGGATCAGGAAGGCGTACGGGTTGCTGCCGAAGTAGCCCAGCGCGATGATGCCCAGCCCCTCCAGCGTGAAGGCGATCACCATCGTTTTCTCGCGCCCGATGTGGTCGGAGATCCAGCCGAACAGCGGCCGCGAGATGCCGTTCATGATCCGGTCGAGCATCAGCGCGAGCGGCAGGGCGGCCATCACGAAGAAGTGCAGGTCGACCTGGAAGTCCTTCACGCCGAGATCCTTCGCGATGACGCCCAGCTGGGCCACGGCCATCATGCCGCCGGTCACGACCAGGATGAACATCGCCAGCATCAGCCAGAACAGCTTGGTGGACAGCGCCTCCTTCAGCGTGTAGTCGCGCGTCGCCTGCACCAGCTTTTGCGACGGCTTGACTTCGCTCGCCTTGGGCGCGCGCAGGAACCAGGCCGCGACGAAGGCCAGCGATCCTTGCAGGACGCCGAAGAAGAAGAACGTTTCCTGGAAGCCCGAGGATTCGATCATGGCCGCGATGGGCAGGATCGTGGCCGCCGAACCCGCGCCGTAGCCGCCCGCGGTCAGGCCCACCGCCAGGCCGCGCCGGTCGGGGAACCACTTCAGCGCGTTGTTGATACAGGTGGCGTAGATCGAGCCGACGCCGATGCCGCCGACCGCCGCGCCGAGGTAGAAACCCATCAGCGTGGTGGCCTGCGCGTTGATGACCCAGGATGCGCCCATGAACAGCGCGCCGAACGCGACCATCATGCGCGGGCCGAACTTGTCGATGAAATACCCTTCGAGCGGCGCCAGCCACGTCTGCACCAGCACGAAGACGGTAAAGGCGACCTGGATCTGTGCGCGCGGCCAGCCGTACGTTTCCTGGATTTCAGGGACGAACAGCGTCCACGCATACTGGATATTGGCGGTGGCGACCATGCAAATGACGCCGACCACCAGTTGCATCCAGCGCGTTTTTTCGGAGAAGGCGGGATTGGGGCTAAACGCCGCAGCCGATGGATTAGTCATTGGGCGCTCCTTGGATCGTGTTGATCGTTACAGTCCGATGCGATGAACGGGTACGCGGATGCACTGCGCCTCAGTTTGGGAATGGCCGCTGGCATTTAATGTCTCCTGATCATGGTTTCGATGTTCTCGTTATACGTTCGCTCGAGACATGGAAATAACCGTTCGCCACCCGCGCATGAATGCGGGGCGGGAAAGCACGAACTGCCAAAAACCGGCGGTGCGGCAGGCCTGCGTGTCGATCCATTTCCATGACTGTCCCGGGCATTTCCTGCCTTCTAACGGGACACCGAACTGACATCGCGATCCTCGTCTGTCTGTGAGTGCGGGAGCGATGAGATACAAAGTATGTGATATATCAAGTAAGTCAAGCGAAAGAAACGGCAGGGTTTTCACCCAATCGTGTCAGTACCGGATTCAATGAAAAACCATTATTCACATGGCTTTTTCATGACCATCGGAAGCCCATGAAAATCAAGGCGGCGCGGGCTCGGGGAAGCGCCGCGCCAACCGCCGTCGCGAGGTTTATTCCCATTTGCGATAAGCGCCGGGCACGCTGCATAAGCGAAAACGGCGCGCTCCTGCGCCGCACCACGACATTGCCGCGGTGCCGCACGGGCGCGCGCGGCGGTTCGTCGCCTCGCGACGGGGACGGGGATCTCGCGTCCATGCCCGCGGGGAATCCGATTGCACGAGAAAGCAAGTCAGTGCTCGGACAGGATGCGGGCGGAATCAGAAGAATTGCACATTGCGCAAAGCGGAAAGTTTGCGATATCGCGATATATCCGCCACCTAAACTTGCAGCGCGTTTCAGTAAAAAGCGGAATAGGAAATGCGGATTACCGCAATGAAACGTCAATTCGGATGCCGGAACGTCGCGGCAGGTTTATCGCCGGCAATGGCAAAAAGGAATCGGGAAATTCCGGCGTATTGCGGACGCCGTTTGCGTGAAAGCCTGGCGCTCCATCAAAGCCGGTCTTCGTCCGGCAGGCTTGCGGCCTGCCGGAATATCGACCACCGGCATTGCAAATGGGAAATCACCGCCAGCGGATTGTCGTCGGTATTGTCCCTGGCGCGCTGGACCGCCCACAACGGCATCGAGCGGTAATGGCGCGGCAAGGCGCCGATCGCCGCCGCCACCATGCGCACCGGCCGGATATCGGCAAGCGTCTCGGTCAGGTAGGGCACCGAGGCCAGGAGCCACAGCACCTGGGGCTGGTGGGCGGCGGGGAGCTTGCGTGTGGACTGCAGAATCCAGTTCCACGCCGGCGTCATCGGATCCTTGATCAGCTCCGTCATCCCGAGCAGCACCTGTTCCTTGTGCTCCGGCGGCAGCCCGTCGAACGTTCGCTCCAGCGCCAGCCATGTCGTCGCCGGCATGCCGCGCGTGGGCACGTCTTCCCGGCACGCATCCCTGCAATGGAATGCGGTCTCCAGCAGCGCTCCGACCACCTGCGCGCGGTGCGCGGCGTCCATGCCATCGATCATGGGCAGCATCACATGGCAGATGGGCTTGGCGTTGTCCGCGAACACCCAGCAAGGCTTGCGGGCGAGGGCGGCGAGGGCCCATCGACGCAGTGCCAGCGGCAGCGCCAGGCACGCGTCGAACAGCCGGTCGAGTTCGCCCAGCGTGCCCGCCCTTTCCACGAACTCCCCGAGCAGCGGTGCCACGTCCTGGGGCGGCAGTTCGCGCGCCTCCGCAAGAAGCGTGGGGGAGAAATGCGCTTCGACATCGCGCGCCTGCGCTTCCCACATGCCCCGGCCCAGCGCGCGCAGCGGCCCGGCACGGCGCTCGCAGGGCAGGTCGCGGATGTAGCGCAGCACGCGTTCCCAGCAGTCGCCAAAGCCGGCCCTGAGCAGGTTCGGCGCCAGCGCCTCCAGTACCGGCAGCCGCGACGCGGTGGGCAGGTCTCCAATGGCGCGGATCAGCCATTCCACCCGCGGTCTCGTATCGGGAACGCACCTGACGTTGGGCAGGCGCAGCAGCGTGCCCGCCAGTCCACGGCAGATCGCGGTGCGGCTTTCCTCCGGCAGCATCGGGCAAAGCTGCGCGAGGTGGTCCCAGCGCTCCCGGGCCAGCGTGGGCGCGGCGCCGGGATGCGAGGCAAGCGCGCGCAGCGGTTCCGGCTGGCAGGGTGGCGGCAGGGCCAGCGCCACATCCACCATCCCGTCCCACAGCGCGTTGTCCGGCGCGCCGCACAGGTGGTCGAACTGCTCGATCAAGGCCACCAGCAGCGCGGCGCGTTCGTCGGGCGGGTACTCGTCCAGTTGCAGCAGCATGTCGCGGGCCCTGGCGGTCCGATCCGTATAGGCGGTGGAGGCCGCGTCCAGCACGGCCGCGAGCGGTCGGCCACGGAGCGCGGTCGGCAGGCGCTGGATCGCGGCCATCACCCGCGCCTCCATGGTCCGATGATCGCGATGGTGGACGGCCCGCCCGCGCTGGCGATCGCGCAGCAACGCGCCGGTGCTGGCCAGCGGCCCGGCTCGCTGTTCCACGGGCAGCGTTTCAATGGCATCCACCATCATCCGGAGGCCGCGCAAGGCATGGGGGGGACAGAACCGCATGAGCCGCTCGGGCAGCAGCGCGATCAGCGATGGACGGGCGATGGGAAAGCGGTCGATCTCGGTCAGCGTCCTGCGCAGCAGCGATGGCGAGAAGACCTTGGCGATCTTGATGGTGAGCCGGTCTAGCGACGCGTCGTTGCGCAGGGCATCGCGCAGCCGGCTGGATGCCTGGCGCAGGTTCACGCGATCGCGCGGCGTCAGATAGCTGGCGATCGTCTCGATATGGTGATCCGCGATGGAGTTCAGCAGGGCGCAGCAGTGTCGCGGCCGGCGCGCATCCACCGCCCGCTGGCGGTCGTCTTCGATGGCGCGGCGGGCGCGGCGATATCGGGCTTCGACCGAATTCGCCCCGGCGGCGGCGGCGCCTTCGCGCGCGCCCGGCGGCGGCTTGTCGGGCGCGGACTGCGCATGGCGGGCGATGGCGGTGCTGGCGTATGACGTGATGGCATGGTCGATTGGCATGGCGACATGAGCAAGGGAGGAGTGGTTGTGCCCGCCGCCGTGGCGGCGGGGCCGTGTAGCGATGCGCAGGCGTGCCTCGGCCGAGGCGCCCTGGACTATGCGAGCGGTTCGACGCAGGACGACGCGACGAGATCGGTGCCGGCGTCGTGATCGCATGCCACGACAACACTGGCTGTGGCGCCGACCGCGGCAATGACCGCCGGGTCGGTCTCGAGCAGGCCGCGGTTGTCGTGGCCGTTCAGGAAGCCCAGGATCCACGCATACCTGGCCTCCATCGAACTGCGCTTGAGCAGATGCGTCAGCTCGCGCGGTACCCCGATCAACTGCAGCGCGGCCGAGGCTTGCACGCGCGCTTCCTTCAGGCCGACGTCGGTGTTCTTGCCGGTCTCGCTCTCGATGTGCAGGTACCGGGCAAGCAGCGCGGCGCGGTAGTACTTGTTGCTGTCCAGATCCAGCTCGCGATGCAGGGAGGGCAGGGCGTGCAGATCGTGCAGCGTGCAGTCCTGCAGCGCGCGTGCGACGTCGGCATGGCCGGTCATGCGCTTCATCGCCTCGGCGAAGCCGGCCGCTTTGCGTTGCTCGCGCGCCTGGGCCCGTCTGCCCGCGATGAGCTTGTATCCCGCGAACAGCAGCCATGCCGTGCTCAGCGCGGCCAGCACGATCGGAATCGCGGCTCCGCCGCTCGCGGCGCCAGCCAGCAGCACGATCGATGCGATACCGACGGACGCGGAACTCGAGCCGTAGATGATGCGCAGGGCCGACCAGATCGCGGTCCGGATGGCGCTGGCGCGGTGCGCCTGGCGGCTTCGGGTGTATGCATCGAGCACGCCGCCGCCAATGTTGGCGGCGATCCTCTGCTTGTGGCGGCGCTCGCGTGCGGACAGGACATCGTCCGACCCGCCGAGCAGACGACGCTTCGCCGCCGAAATCGCGGCGATCGCTCCCTTCTGCCTGAACAGGTTCTTCACTGCGCGCCACAGTTGCACGGCACCCGTTGCGATATGCGCCGCGCCCATGGCCACGCCCAGTATCGTGCTGGACAACGTCGCCTGTTTCAGCCCGACGGCCACATCGAACGCCAGTTCCTTCAGCGTCTGGGCCGTCGCGCTGCCAACGAGCGCGCTCTGGACCACGGTGTCGCGCATCAGGGTCAGGCCCGCGTCGAGCACGGCGGATTCGCCCTCCCGATGCCTCGCCGCGGTCAGCGCGCGTTCCAATACCGCGTCGCGCGCCGCGCGGCGCAGGACGTCGGTTTCCACCTCTTGCATGTCCGGCGCGGCCGAAGGCTGCGGCTCGCCGGGCGCGTCCGCCGCGGCTTCATCCGGAACGATGTCTTCCGCGGCCGCCGCCAGGCGCGGCCGCGAGACCTGCCGGTGCCTCGCTTCGTTCTCGCGGCGGCTGCGCAGATGCCGCGTCAGCGCCCCGATCGCGTCGAGCTGCTTGCGCTCGGCGGTCCTCAGGGCTTGGCCGGCCCGCCGCTTTTCGATCAGCGTGGCGACGAAGCTGGCCGCGGCGAGGACGGATTCGACCGCCGCCAGGCCAAGGCTTGCGACCGGTGCGAACACCGCGCCGGCGCCCGCCACGATGGCCACGGTACCGCCGTGCGTGCCGCGCGCTGCCAGGGCGATGCGCGCCGACGTCCTCGCCAGGCCCACGACACTCCAGATGCCGTAGAACGCGCGCCAGGCGAGGTTCCTGACATCGGTCGGTACGACGACCGCAATCCGGTTCGCGCCGTGCTCCGTCCTCAGCAAGCCCTCCTCCTCGGGATGGCCCGCCTGCGCGGCATGGCGGCGGCCGTTCAGTCCGGTTCTTCTGTCTCCGTATTGGACGGGCTCCGATGGCCCGACCCTGTTCGCGTTCAGCATCCCCCGTCTCCTCTTGTCCCGGCCGGTGGGCCGCATCGTTGTCGGGTATCTGACGGCATTGCACTGCGCCGGGGATAGCGAGGGGCGTAACGGCGAACACGGTTCGAGGTGTCGCGCCTGCGCAGCCCTATGCGCCATGGTCCGGCATGAAATCCGCCGCTTCGAGCTTGTGTATCCGAGGGAGAGTTCGACGGCCTTCTTCTGCGGCGCGGTTGCCCTGCCCGCACGTGCCGTCTGCCTTGCAGTCTATAGAGTGCTCTTTCAAAACCTGCGCAAAGTGAACCTGACTTTTGGTTTTGCGGAGTTTTGAGACTTGCCTAATTGTTTGGGCTTGTTGTAAGCGCTGGCTTGTTGCCGGAGGACATGGCCGGTCGCCCCGCTGCGGGATCGCCGGCTCGGCATGGCGGCTTCCTTCGTCACGGTCCCGTCATGCAAGTGGATCATCGTGCGCATGCTGCACTGCAATCATGAAGTTATCGCGCTGTGCCGGCTCCGAACAGGCGCTCGCCCACGCGTCGCGACTTAGCGGCGACTCGGAGGCTGTTGCTTTCTTGCATACGTACTATTGCGTAATGCTGCGCCGCGACAATTCCTTTGCTACAATTCGGGAAAACCCCAAGAGGGTTATCCCTGAAGGAAGCACATCATGAATGCACAATCCGATATCAAGCTGACCGACCAACTCGAACGCGATCTGATCGACCGCGAACTCGGCACCCCGAACCTGGGCTTCGCCCACGACGTCAAGCGCGCGATCGCCGCCATCCAGGGCGTGCTGAGCCGCCTGCAAGCCGAAGCACGCAAGGCCCAGGTGGTCTACGCGAACGGCTGAATGATCGCCAGGTCTTTGAAGTAGCACGATATTCCGGGCAGCCGGTGCCGATGTGGCGCCGGACCTCGCATCGCCTGGAAGCAAAAAACCGGCGTGGTCGCTGAACAGGCGACCACGCCGGTTTTGTTTTGTGTCCGGCAGCCGCCCCCCGCGCGGGACGGTCGCCCTTTGAGCCTCAGCCTGCCACGATGCCGTTATCCCGGAATGGGTGGTACTGGTACAGCCACGTTTCGGACAGCGTCTTGCCGTTCAGGCGCAGGAACAGGCGGATATCGACCGGGTCCTTGCCGTCGACCGTGAGGTCGAACTGCGCGCGCCAGTGGCCGGGCACGTTGTTGGGTACGGCCTCGGTAAAGACATAAGAAAAGGTGCCGCGCGAGGCCGTCAGCACCGCCTCGGGCTTGGTGCCGAACGGCAGCTTTTCCAGCGGCGCGCCCTTGAACTCGACCATGAACTTGCGCACGCCGTTTGGCCGGGGCTGGCCGGGCTGGCCGCCCTTGCCCAGCCGCGTGGCGACACAGCGCGCCAGCGGCGTGGGGTAGGGCTCGTCCGCGAGCCAGTGCAGGCGGTAGCGCAGGCGATATTCGTTGCCCGCCTTGGCGGGCTCCTTGGGCACCCACATGGCGACGATGTTGTCGTGGATCTCGTCGTCGGTGGGGATCTCGATCAGCTGCACGGAGCCGGCCTTCCAGCCATCGCGCGGCTCCACCCAAAGGCTGGGGCGCTTGTCGTACAGCACGCCGTCCTGATAGTGGTCGAAGGCGCGGTCGCGCTGCAGCAGGCCGAAGCCGCGCGGATTCTCGTCGCCGAAGGCCGACGCCGTGGTCCGCGGCGGGTTGTTCAGCGGGCGCCAGATCCGTTCGCCGCCGCCGGTCCACAGCGCCAGGCCGTCCGAGTCATGCACTTCGGGCCGCCAGTCCACGCCCGTGGACTTGACCGACTCCGAGAACCAGAACATCGAGGTCAGGGGCGCCACGCCCAGCCGCGCCACGTCCTTGCGCAGGAACAGCGCGCAGTCGATGTCCATGATGACGCCCTTGCCGCGCTCCATCACGAAGCGGAAGGCGCCGCTGATGCTGGGGCCGTCGAGCAGCGCATACACCGTGACCGAATTGCTCTTGGGCTCGGGGGCCTCGAAATAGAAGTGCGTGAAGATCGGAAACTCCTCCGGCTTTCCGGCTTCGGCCACGTCGATGGCGATGCCGCGCGCGGACAGGCCGTACTGGTACAGCTCGCCGATGGCGCGGAAGTACGAGGCACCGAGGAACGCCACCCAGTCGTTCTTCTTCCAGTCCAGCGCCTTCTGGTCGCCGAGCCGGCTTTCCTGGAAGCGAAAGCCCGCGAAGCCGCTGCCGCGCGGCAGCTTGCGGGCCGGGCTGTCGGCCGGCATGTCGAAATAGGACTCGTCGTAGACGATCTCCCGCGCGGTGGCACCGCTCTTGCCCGCGTCGATCACATGCATGCGCACCGGTACGCGGAAAAACGTGCCCAGATGGAAAAAGGTCACCGGAAACTGGCCCGGGCCCTCAGCAAAGAGGGCGTCGCTGGTGTTGAAGCGGATCTTGCCGTGGGCTTCGTAATCGATCTTGTCGAGGATGGCGCCCGGCGGCGAGGGCGGCACGACGTAGGGCTGGCTGGCCAGTGTCTTGGCGCGGGCGATCAGGGTGTCGTAGCTGAACGGGCGTCCTTCTCCCAGCTTGATGCGGCTTGCGGCCAGTGCGGACGGCGTGATGCCCAGGGCGGCAAGAGCGGCGGAGGCCGTGGCGGAAAGGAGGAGAGTACGGCGATTCATCATCGGCAGGCAGGTCCTTGGCGCAACGCGCGAAATGGGAAGTCGCTTAGAAGACGCGCCGGGTCCAAAAGTTCGCGAGGGCCCGGGCTGGCATGGAGCAGGCGACATAGTAGCCGACGATGCCGCGCCATCGGCCGGCTTAGGCCGCACGGCGGAGGCGCGAGATTGAGGTTGCGTTTCCTCGACTGGAATATAGTATGTGATATATCAATAAAACCATGCAGTGAGGAGACATCTCTATGAAAGTCTGCATCTACGGCGCCGGCGCGATCGGCGGATACATCGGGGCGCAACTGGCGCGCGCTGGGGCGGAAGTTAGCTTTGTCGCCCGTGGCCCGCATCTGGCGGCCATGCGCGAACGGGGCGTGACCCTGCAGATCAACGGCGAAGAGCGCGTCCAGAAGGTGCGCTGCACCAGCGACCCGGCCGAACTCGGCCCGCAGGACTATGTGTTCATTACCCTGAAGGCGCATTCGGTGCCCGGCGTCGTCGATCTGATGCAGCCGCTGCTGGGGCCGGACACCGCCGTGGTCACCGGCGTCAACGGCATTCCCTACTGGTACTTCCACAAGCATGGCGGAGAGTTCGCCGGCACCACGCTGGAGAGCGTGGATCCGGGCGGCCGCCAGTGGCGCGGCATCGGGCCGGAGCGCGCGATCGGCTGCGTGCTGTACCCCGCCGCCGAGATCGTCGCGCCGGGCGTGATCCGGCATGTCTACGGGAACAAGTTTCCGCTGGGCGAGCCCGATGGCACCCGCTCCCAGCGCGTGCGGCACCTGAGCGAGATGATGGAAGCGGCCGAGCTCGACGCGCCGATCCGCGACGATATCCGCAACGAGATCTGGCTCAAGCTGTGGGGCAATCTGTGCTTCAACCCGATCAGCGCGCTGACGCATGCCACGCTGGACGTCATTACCTCCGACCCCGGCACGCGCGCGCTGTCGCGCAGCATGATGCTGGAGGCGAAGGACATCGCCGAGCGTTTCGGCGTCCATTTCCGGGTCGACGTGGAGCGGCGCATCAATGGAGCGGGCGCGGTGGGGGCGCACAAGACCTCCATGCTGCAGGACCTTGAGGCCGGCCGCGCGATGGAGATCGATCCCTTGTTGACGGTGGTCCAGGAGATGGGCCGGCTCGTGGGGCAGCCCACGCCCATGATCGACGCCGTGCTGTCGCTGATCAAGCAGCGGGAAAGAATGGCACAGGCCGCATAAACCGGCCGTTGCCAGCCGGGCCCAATGCCGGCGGCCCGGCCGCGCGCGCTTCGTTCCATCCACACGGCTTGTTGTGATATACCTTATATGAAAGACGGGGCAGGCTGCCGGGCCTGGGCGGCCCGCCTGGCCGACGTCCCAACGAGTAAATACATGTCAGTGCAAAGCCAATCCGAGCTGTCTCCTGTGCCCCCCGTTCCCGCCATTCCATCTCCGCCCGATGTCTCGGCCGGACTGGCGCTGTCCCTGCAACCGATCAACGCTGGCGCCAGCCTGCGCGATCAGGCGTATGCGATGCTGCGCCAGGCCATTGCGGACGCCGATATCTACCAATCGCGCGAGGAAATCAGGCTGGACGAGCGGGTATTGAGCGAGGCGCTGGGCGTGAGCCGCACGCCGATCCGCGAGGCCATGACGCTGCTGGAGCAGGAGGGGTTTCTGCGCACCGTGCCGCGGCGCGGCATCTACATCATGCGCAAGTCCAAGCGCGAGATCGTCGAGATGATCCAGATGTGGGCCGCCCTGGAGAGCATGGCCGCGCGGCTGGCCACGGTGAATGCCACCGACGAGGAGATCGCCCGGCTGCGGCATATGTTCGACAGCTTCCGCGACACCACGCCGGCCGAGCATATCGAGGAGTACTCCGACGCCAATATCGCGTTCCATCAGGCGATCGTGCAACTGTCGAAGTCGCAGATCATCATGGACACGATCCGCAATATCTTCATTCACGTGCGCGCGATCCGGAAGATGACCATTTCGCAGAGCGACCGCGCCTCCCGCTCCATCGTCGACCATCTGCGCATCATCGAGGCACTGGAGCAGCGCGATACCGAACTGGCCGAGAAGCTCGTGCGCCAGCACTCGCTGGACCTGGCGGACTACGTGCAGAAGCATTGCGACTTCCTCGACTGATCCACGCGCCCACGGCCCTGCGAAAGAAAAACGGCGGACGATCCGCCGTTTTTCTTTTGGGCTCCGAAAACGCCCCTGGGACCGCTACACCCGGGCGCCGGCCATGGCGCGCGCCATGGTCTCGCCCAGCTCCGCCGGCGAGCGCGAGACATGGATGCCCGCCTCGCGCATCGCCGCGATCTTCGCCTCGGCCGTGCCCGTGCCGCCGGAGATGATCGCGCCCGCATGGCCCATGCGCCGTCCCGGCGGCGCGGTCGTGCCCGCGATAAAGCCCACCACGGGTTTGCCGGTGCCGCTGTCCTTCAGGAACTGCGCCGCCTCTTCCTCCGCCGAGCCGCCGATCTCGCCGATCATGATGATGCCCTCGGTCTGGTCGTCGGCCAGGAACATCTCGAGGCAGTCGATGAAGTTGGTGCCATTGACCGGATCGCCGCCGATGCCGATGCAGGTCGATTGCCCAAGCCCGGCCGCGGTGGTCTGCGCCACTGCCTCGTAGGTGAGGGTGCCCGAGCGCGAGACGATGCCGATATTGCCGGGCCGGTGGATATGGCCCGGCATGATGCCGATCTTGCACTGCCCCGGCGTGATGACGCCCGGGCAGTTGGGCCCGACCAGCCGCGTGCGCGAGCCGTTCAGCGCGCGCTTGACCCGCACCATGTCCATCACCGGAATGCCTTCGGTGATGCAGACCACCAGGCCCACGCCGGCATCGACGGCCTCGAGGATGGCATCGGCCGCGAACGGGGGCGGCACGTAGATGACGGAGGCGTCCGCGCCGGTATGGTCCACCGCGGCGGCCACCGTGTCGAACACCGGCAGCCCGAGATGGGTCTCGCCGCCCTTGCCCGGAGTCACGCCGCCGACCATGCGCGTGCCGTAGGCCAGGGCCTGCTCGGAATGGAAGGTGCCCTGGGCACCGGTGAAGCCCTGGCAGATCACCCGGGTATTGCTGTCGATCAGGACGGCCATGTCATTTGTCTCCGTGGACGGCCTTCACCACCTTCTCGGCGGCCTCGGCGAGGTTGCTGGCGGAAAGGATGGGCAGCCCGGAATCGCGCAGGATGGCCTTGCCCAGCTCCACGTTGGTGCCTTCGAGCCGCACCACCAGCGGCACGGTCAGGTCGACCTCGCGCGCGGCCGCGACCACCCCCTCGGCGATCACGTCGCAGCGCATGATGCCGCCGAAGATATTGACCAGGATGCCGCGCACGTTCGGATCGCTCAGGATCAGGCGGAACGCCGTGGTCACGCGCTCGCGCGTGGCGCCGCCGCCCACGTCCAGGAAGTTGGCGGGCTCGCCGCCATAGAGCTTGATGATGTCCATGGTCGCCATGGCCAGCCCCGCGCCATTGACCATGCAGCCGATATTGCCGTCCAGCTTCACGTAGTTCAGCCCGTGTCTGGCCGCCTCGGACTCGGAGGGATCTTCCTCTGCCTCGTCGCGCATGGCCTCGATGTCCGGATGCCGGAACAGGGCGTTGTCGTCGAAGTTGAACTTCGCATCGAGGGCGACCATCTCGCCCTCGCGCGTGACGACCAGCGGGTTGATCTCGACGATCGACGCGTCCAGTTCGGTGAACGCGCGATAGGCCGCCAGGATGAAGCGCGTGGCCGCGCCCACCTGCTTGCCGCTCAGGCCCAGGCCGAACGCGAGCCGGCGCGCGTGAAACGGCTGGATGCCCGTGGCCGGATCGATCGCCACCTTGAGGATCTTCTCCGGGGCGCGCGCGGCCACCTCTTCGATATCCATGCCGCCTTCGGTCGAGGCCATCACCGTGATGCGCGAGGTGGCCCGGTCGATGAGCATGCCCAGGTACAGCTCGCGCGCGATATCGCAGCCTTCCTCGATATACAGGCGCTGCACCTTGCGGCCCGCCTCGCCGGTCTGCTTGGTCACCAGCACCGCGCCCAGCATCTGGCGGGCCTGTGCTGTGACATCGTCCACCGATTTGACGACGCGCACGCCGCCCTTGCCGTTGGGATCGTCGGCGAAGCGCCCCGCGCCGCGGCCGCCGGCGTGGATCTGCGACTTCACGACCCAGATGGGTCCTCCCAGCTTGCGGGCCGCGATGCCGGCGTCCTCGGGCGTAAAGGCCAGCGCGCCGCGCGGCACCGGCACGTCGTACCGGCGCAGCAGTTCCTTGGCTTGATATTCGTGGATGTTCACAGTCTCCTCGCTTCGGTAGTGCGCCTGTTCTCAGCGCGGGTCCGCGTTGGCGCTGAGAAATATCGTATGTGATATATCACGGCATTCCAAGGGGAACTCGTTAGGCCGTTGAGATGAAATCCCGGCGCTTGTGAGCGGTCCGACTGAATCGAGCGTTTTTCAGAAACAGCGCTCATCGTCATGGAACGTGCAGCCAATATTGCTGCAACGCCGCGTCGAAATACGCCCTACCAATACCATTTTCTCCTTGTTCTTCTCTGATATATCACATACGGTATGTCATCAAGATCGTGCTAAATGATCCCCGGACGTCGCAAGACGGTAGTGCCGCCCGACCGGGCGAAAAGACAGCGACAAGGTGCAATGCCGGGCCGACAGGGCCCGCAATCCGCCATCGCCCACAAGTCAACGAGGAGACCAAGACATGTCTGCAGTCGTATCCCTGCGGTCCGAATCGACCACGGCCGAAGACACCCTGAAACAGAAGACCCGGGAGGCCGGCGTCGTATCCGGCGGCCATCTGGTGGCGCGTGCCCTGAAGAACGAAGGCGTGGACACCATCTTCACGCTCTGCGGCGGGCACATCATCGATATCTACGACGGCTGCGTGGACGAGGGCATCCGCATCATCGACGTGCGCCACGAGCAGGTCGCGGCGCACGCCGCGGACGGCTATGCCCGCCAGACCGGCAAACTGGGATGCGTGGTGACCACCGCAGGTCCGGGCTGCACGAACGCGGTCACCGGCGTGGCGACCGCCTTCCGCTCGGAAAGCCCCGTGCTGCATATCGGCGGGCAGGGCGCGCTGACCCAGCACAAGATGGGCTCGCTGCAGGACCTTCCCCACGTGGACATGATGGCCCCGATCACCAAGTTCGCCGCCAGCATCCCCAGCACCGAGCGCGTGGCCGACATGATCTCGATGGCCGCGCGCGAATGCTTCAACGGCGCGCCGGGACCTGCCTACCTCGAGATTCCGCGCGACGTGCTCGACCGTGAAGTGGACCTGTCCCGCGCGGTGATTCCGACTCCCGGCCGCTATCGCGCCTCGACGCGCTCCATCGGCGATCCGCGCGACATCGAGAAGCTCGCGGACATCCTGGTCAACGCCGAGCGTCCGGCCATCCTCTACGGCCAGCAAGTCTGGACCGCGCGTGGCCACGAGGAAGCCATCGCGCTGCTGCGCGGGCTCGATATCCCCGGCTACTTCAACGGCGCGAGCCGCGGGCTGCTGCCACCGGGCGATCCGCACCATTTCGATCGCACCCGTTCGCAGGCGTTTTCCAATGCGGACGTGCTGATCATCGTCGGCACGCCGTTCGACTTCCGCATGGGCTACGGCAAGCGCATCAACAAGGAACTGACGCTGGTGCAGATCGATATGGATTACCGCACCGTCGGCAAGAACCGCGACATCGACCTCGGTCTGGTGGGCGACCCGGGCGCGATCCTCGGCGCGGTGCTGCAGGCCGCCAGCGGCCGCATCAAGAACGACAAGCGCCAGGCGCGCAAGCAGTGGATGGGCAAGCTCACCGAGGCGGAGGCCGTCGCCACCGAGAAGCTGATGCCGCTGTTCAAGTCGGACAACACGCCGATCCATCCCTACCGCGTGGCCTATGAGCTCAACGAGTTCCTGTCGGACGACACCGTCTATATCGGCGACGGCGGGGACGTGGTGACCATCTCCGCGCAGGCGGTGCGTCCGCGTCGTCCCGGCCAGTGGATGGACCCGGGTGCGCTCGGGTCGTTGGGTGTCGGCACGGGCTTTGCCATCGCGGCGGGCCTGGCCAATCCCGGCAAGGAAATCCTCTGCTACTACGGCGACGGCTCCTTCGGCATGACGGCCTTCGACATGGAGTCGGCCAACCGCTTCGGCGTGCCCTATCTCGCCGTGATCGGCAACAACTCGGCGATGAACCAGATCCGCTACGGCCAGCTGGCGAAGTACGGCGACGAGCGCGGCAACGTGGGGAACCTGCTGTCGGACGTGCCGTTCAGCAAGTTCGCCGAGATGCTGGGCGGCTACGGCGAGGAAGTGCGCGACCCCAAGGACATCGCCGCGGCCCTGCAGCGCGGCCGCGAATCGATCCAGCGCACCGGCAAGTCCGCGGTCATCAACATCTGGGTCGATCCGCGCGAGTACGCGCCTGGCACCAAGAACCAGACCATGTACAAGTAATCACCCATCCCACAAAGATCGACGAGGGCGAGGAGACAACGCCATGAGCAAAGCACTGGAAGGTGTGCGCATTCTCGATATGACGCATGTGCAGGCAGGCCCGTCGGCCACGCAGTTGATGGCGTGGCTGGGCGCGGATGTCATCAAGGTGGAGCTGCCGGGGCGGGGGGACATCACGCGAAGCCAGCTGCGGGATGTGCCCAACGCGGACAGCCTGTACTTCACCATGCTGAACTCCAACAAGCGCAGCCTGACGCTGAACATGAAGACGGCCGAGGGCAAGGCCGTGCTGGAGGAACTGGTCGCCAGATGCGACGTGCTGGTCGAGAACTTCGGCCCCGGCGTGCTCGACCGCGCGGGCTTCGACTGGGATCGCCTGCAGACGATCAACCCGCGCCTGATCTATTCCTCCATCAAGGGCTTCGGTCCCGGCCCGTACGCGGACTGCAAGGCCTACGAGAACGTCGCGCAATGCATGGGCGGCTCCGCGTCGACGACCGGCTTCGCCGACGGCACGCCCACCGTGACGGGCGCGCAGATCGGCGATTCGGGCACCGGCGTGCACTGCGTGGTCGGCATCCTGGCCGCGCTGCTGCACCGGGAGAAGACAGGCCGCGGCCAGCGCGTCGAGGTGGCGATGCAGGACTCGGTGCTGAACCTGTGCCGCGTCAAGCTGCGCGACCAGCAGCGACTGGCGGCGGGACCGCTGCGCGAGTATCCCAACAAGGAGTTCGGCGACTTCGTGCCGCGCGCGGGCAATGCCTCGGGCGGCGGCCAGCCCGGCGCCGCGCTGCGCTGCGCCCCCGGTGGCCCCAATGACTACGTCTACGTCATCGTCCAGCCGCAGGGCTGGGAGCCGCTGATGCGCCTGTGCGGCCGCGAGGACCTGATCACCCACGAGCAGTTCGCCACGCCCGAGGCGCGCCTCAAATGCCTGGAGGAATGCTTCTCCATCATCGAGAAGTGGACGCGCACGATGGGCAAGCTCGAAGTGATGCAGGCCCTGAACGAGGTCGATGTGCCGTGTGGCCCGATCCTCTCGATGAAGGACCTGATCGAGGACCAGTCGATGTACGACCGCGGCTACCTGGTCGAGCTGGATCATCCCGAGCGCGGGCGCTATGTGCAGTTGGGCTGCCCGATCAATCTGTCGGCCTCGCCGGTGGAGGTCGAGCGCTCGCCGCTGCTGGGCGAGCACACGCGCGACATCCTCGAATGGCTGGGCCGCACGCCGGCGCAGATCGAGGCGCTGCGCGCCGCCGGCGCGGTCTGATACGGCGCACGCCGCCGCTTGCACGTTTTTTCCGGTGAAGTCTGCGGGCCCCCGCGCCCTCGCGCGCGGCGGGCCAGCCCCAATGCATTCCACGAATCTGATGGAGGCCTGACATGGCACACAACAAGGACGCGGTGCGGAAGATCCTCGCCGCCGTAAAGGAAGAAGGACGCAGCGCGCTGACCGCGCCCGAGGGCAAGCTGGTGTGCGATGCGTATGGCATCGCGGTGCCGGGCGAGGGCGTGGCCAAGAGTCCGAGCAATGCGGTGGAGCTGGCCACGCAGATGGGCTTCCCGGTGGTGATGAAGATCGTCTCGCCGGAGATCCTGCACAAGACCGAGGCCGGCGGCGTGCTGGTGGGCCTGAAGACCGAAGCCGACGTGGAGGCCGGCTACCGGACCATCGTCGAGAACGCCAAGAAGTACGACCCCAACGCCAACATCCTCGGCGTGCAGGTCCAGCAGATGATCGGCGGCGGACAGGAAGTCATCATCGGCGCCGTCACCGATCCGTCGTTCGGCAAGCTGGTGGCTTTCGGCCTGGGCGGCGTGCTGGTCGAGGTGCTCAAGGACATTACGTTCCGCCTGGCCCCGGCCTCGCAGGAAGACGCGCTGTCGATGCTCGACGGCATCGCCGCGGCCGACATCCTCAAGGGCGTGCGTGGCGCGGACCCGGTGAACCGGGAGGCGCTGGCCAGCATGATCCAGCGGGTGTCCGAGCTGATCTCCGACTTCCCGGAAATCTCCGAGCTGGACCTGAACCCCGTGTTCGCCAGCAAGGACGGCGCGATCGCCGCCGACGTGCGCATCGTGGTGGATTTCGCCGCGCAGCCCGAGCGCTATCGGCCGAGCCAGGAAGAGATCGTCACGCAGATGAACCGCATCATGCGCCCCGACACGGTCGCGGTGATCGGCGCCTCGGCCGAGGACGGCAAGATCGGCAATTCCGTGATGAAGAACCTGATCAACGGCGGCTACCAGGGACAGATCTTTCCGATCCACCCCAAGGCCGGCGAGATCATGGGCATGACCGCCTACAAGAGCGTGCTGGACGTGCCGGGCAACGTCGACGTGGCCGTGTTCGCGATTCCCGCCAAGCTGGTGGCGCAGGCGCTGGAAGAGGTGGGCCGCAAGGGCATTCCCGGTGCGGTGCTGATCCCGTCGGGCTTCGCCGAGACGGGCAACGTGGAAGGGCAGGAAGAAATCGTCGCCATCGCCCGCAAGCACAATATCCGGCTGATGGGCCCGAACATCTACGGCTTCTACTACACGCCCAAGAACCTGTGCGCCACGTTCTGCACGCCTTATGACGTCAAGGGCAAGGCCGCGCTGTCGTCGCAGTCGGGCGGCATCGGCATGGCCATCATTGGCTTCTCGCGCTCCGCCAAGATGGGCGTTTCCGCCATCGTCGGCCTGGGCAACAAGTCCGATATCGACGAAGACGATCTGCTCACCTTCTTCGAGCAGGACGAGAACACCGAGATCATCGCCCAGCATTGCGAGGACCTGAAGGACGGCCGCGCCTTCGCGGAAGCCGCGCGGCGCGTCTCCAAGGTCAAGCCGGTGGTGGTGCTCAAGGCCGGCCGTACCAGCCTCGGCGCGCGCGCCGCAAGCTCGCACACCGGCGCGCTGGCGGGCAACGACCGCATCTACGAAGACGTGTTCAAGCAGTGCGGCGTGATCCGCGCGCGCTCGCTGCGCGACCTGCTTGAATATGCGCGCGGCATTCCGAAGCTGCCCACGCCCAAGGGCGAGAACGTGGTGATCATCACCGGCGCCGGCGGCTCGGGCGTGTTGCTGTCGGACGCCTGCGTCGACAACGGCCTGTCGCTGATGACCATGCCCGAAGACCTTGACGCCGCCTTCCGCAAGTTCATCCCCCCGTTCGGCGCCGCCGGCAACCCCGTGGACATCACCGGCGGCGAGCCGCCGTCGACCTACAAGAACACGCTGCGGCTGGGCATGGAGGATCCGCGCATCCACGCGATCATCCTCGGCTACTGGCACACCATCATCACCCCGCCGATGGTCTTCGCGCAGCTCGTGATCGAGGTCAAGGAAGAGATGGCCGCGCGCGGCATCGAGAAGCCCATCGTCGCCTCGCTTGCGGGCGACGTACAGGTGGAGGAAGCCGCGGAACACCTGTACGCGAACGGCGTGCCGGCCTACGCATACTCCACCGAAATCCCGGTGGCGGTGCTGGGCGCCAAGTACAAGTGGGCGCGGGGAGCCGGCAAGATCTGAAGGCGGCATAGCGATCGCCACGACTGAAAAGGGGAGGGGACACGGGCGCGGCCAGTGCCCGTGTCCGTCCGAGAGATCACGAGGCCAGCCGCAAGACGCGGCCCTCGTGCGAAGGGGGAGAACAACCGTGCAGACCTGGATTCGCTACCTGGGAGCCGACGGGCGCGCGCGCTTCGGCCAGATCGACGGCAAGCGCGTGGTGGAATACGACGGCCCGGGCTACGAGGACCCGAGCCCCACGGGCGCCACGCATGCGCGCGAAGGGCTGCAACTGCTAAGCCCGTGCCAGCCGGCCAAGATCGTCGCGCTGTGGAACAACTTCCACGCGCTCGCCCGCAAGCTCGAAAAGCCCGTGCCGCTGCATCCGCTGTTCCTGATCAAGCCCGCGACCTCGCTCGCCGGGCCCGGCGACGCCATCGAACGCCCCAAGAGCTACGGCGGCAAGATCGTCTACGAGGGCGAGCTCGGCATCGTCATCGGCCGCAAGAGCCGCAACGTACCGGTCGGCGAGGCCGCCAGCCATATCTTCGGCTACACCATCGTCAACGACGTGACCGCGGCGGAACTGATCGGCGAAGACCCGAATTTTCCGCAGTGGTGCCGCGCCAAGGGCTTCGACACCTTCGGCTGCCTGGGGCCGGCCATCGTTACCGAACTGGACTGGCCCAACGCCAGTGTGGTGACGCGGCTGGACGGGGTGGAGCGGCAGAACTATCCGTTGAGCGACATGATTTTCTCGCCCGAGGAGCAGGTCAGCCGGATTTCGCAGGACGTGACGTTGATGCCCGGGGATGTGATCGCGTGCGGGACGTCGTTGGGGGTGGGGTCGATGAAGGATGGGGCGGTGGTGGAGGTCACCATCGAGGCCATTGGGTCGCTGGTGAATCATGTGAGGGGGTGAGGAGCGTTTTCCGGCTCTCCGGGAGAGCTCATCGAGGTTCCAACGGAGAAAAGTACCGTAGGGGGGGCGCGCGATCGACTGGGCGGGATTCGCCTTTCGCCCAGTCAAGAACGTGGCCAATATCTCCATATCATTTCTCTACGTCGCATCCACTGTCAGCGCCATTTCCTTTTCATACCGCCCGTTTCCCGGGCGGTATGCGCTTGCGCGCCAGCCATATTGGATCGTGGCCAGTGCCATCATTCTCGATGGCGGCTGGAAGCGGGCGTCCCAATAAGCGATTCGGGTTGTCGCCTCTCGCTCTGGACTCGTTGTCGGCGCTATAGATTTGCGCATCCCCGAGCCAATATCGCCAAGCCCGGCCCTGGCAATTGCCTCCGTTGTTTTAAGGCCAACCGTCCCCATCCCCGCATTTCCATCAATTCCGCTATTTGCGAGAATCCGATTCGGTAAGGCCGCCGGCGTCAAGTCGTCGGACATCCATAAGAAATGCGAACGTGAGCCATGGCACCAATGTGCCCCGGCCACCTGACAAAAAACGGGGCGTCGGCCAAGCCGGCAAGATAACGCATGAAAAAACACTCCAGGGTCACCGCCGGCGGGCAGCCGGGCCTGCGCGCCATTGCTCGCGCCGTTTCCATCCTCATGATCTCCGTAGCCACGCCGCTGGCGCAGGCCGCTGGCGGCAACGGCGGCGGTGGGGGCTTCGACTTCTATTTGCCCGGTGGTATCGGCGGCGTCTTCCCAGGCATGGCCGGCATGGATGGAAATCCGGTGCCCTATGGCGACGGCACGGGCGGCGGTGGCGGGGCACGCGGGGCGGCGGGGGGCAGAGGCGGGGTCATCGACGGCCAACCCATGCCCGTTCCCGGAGGGGGCACCGCGGGCGTCGGGCCCGGTGGACATGGAGGCAACGGCAGCAACGGCGTCTTCGATGACAACTTTTTCCAGAGCTCCGGCGGCGGCGGGGGCGGGGGCGGCGCGGATGGCGTGGTATTGGGCACCGCGCCGGTCACTATTTCAACTTACGTGCAAGGCGGCTTTGGCGGCAAGGGGGGCGATGGCGGCTTGGCTCCGACAGGTTTGCCGAACGACTATATGGGCGGCGGCGGTGGGGGCGGAGGGGGCGGGTACGGCCTGATCCACGGCGGCGGGGGGGCCATTGCGGTGGCAGGCGTCAGTGTGTTCGGCGGCTTGGGGGGCAATGGCGGGAACGGAGGGGGATCGAAAGACATTGCGGATACCGTGGGCGCCGGCGCGGGCGGTGACGGTGGCGTCGGCATGTCGGTGGGTAGCGCGACCACCGTGCATGTTGGCAGCGGAGCGCTGGTGTTCGGAGGCAACGGCGGCGCGGGTGGCCGCGGTGGAGACTTCGGCGTCTACTACTACGGGAGCAGGGGCGGCAATGGCGGTAAGGGCGGCAATGGCATGGAACTGGCCAACGGCTCGACGCTGATCAACGAAGGCATTGTCCGCGGCGGCCAGGGCGGCGTCGGCGGGGCTGGGGGGGTGAATGCGGACGCGTCCACCGTCGCCAATGGCACCGCCGGCAGCGGCGGCACCGGCGTGGTCGGCAGCAACCTGACCATCGTCAACAAAGGGATTATCTATTCGGGGGGCGCCGACGTTGCGGCCGTCCGGTTTACGGGTGGTACCAACCGTTTCGAACACTGGCGGGGCAGCAGCGTGGGCCCCATCGATGCCTACGGCACGAGCGACACATTCGTGCTGGCGGGGGACGACGGCCTCGACGGGTTCCTCGTGAGCCGCTTCGACGTGGGAGGCACCTACCGCGGTTTCGAGCATTTCGAGAAGATCGGCGGGTCGGTATGGACGCTGACAGGAACCACCTCCGCGACCACCAGCTGGCAGATCCATGGCGGCACGCTGGCGATTTCCACGGACGCCGGCCTCGGGGCGGCGGGCGGCACGCTCGGCCTCGATGGCGGCACGCTGCGAACCGGCGCGACACTGTCCACTGGACGCGCGACCACGCTGGGCACCGGCGGCGGCACCTTTGAAGTGACAAGCGGCGTATTTGCGCACAACGGCGTCATCGACGGCCCGGGCAGCTTGACGAAGACCGGGGCGGGAACGATGGAAGTAAACGGCGTGAACACCTTCGCCGGCGGCACCCACGTCAACGGCGGCATACTGGTCGCCAACGTGCCCGGCGCGCTGGGCAGCAGCGGCCCGATCAGCGCTGACGGCAGCGCGACGCTGCAGATGAAAGGCGGATTCGACCTGGGAGGGCGGCAGATCGAGAACCGCGGCGGCTACATCGAGTTGTATGACGCCGGCACGCTCGGCAATGCTCAGGTGACCAACTACGGCGGCTATACCTACCTGCTGGGCAGCAGTACGGCCGCCGATGCCACCATCGTCAACAGCGGCGGGATCATGTCGTTTCAGGACGGCAGCAGTGGCGGGAACAGCCATGTCACCACCCATAGTGGCAGCCTCACCGAATTCCGGGGCTGGAGCACGCCGGGCAATGCCGTGCTGGTTGCCAATGCGGGCGGCACGGTCGATTTCTCGGGCACGAACGGCCCCGCGTTCAACAACCGGCTGACGGCCGCTTCCATTGCCGGGGCCGGGCGCTTCCTGCTGGGCCGCAATCAATTGACCGTGGGCAGCGACAACAGCAGCACGACCGTCAGCGGCATGATCGAGGACGGTGGCCCGGGCGGCGGCACCGGTGGTGGGCTGGTCAAGATCGGTGCCGGCACGCTGACGCTCGCTGGGACCAACACCTATACCGGCGCCACGCAGGTGAACGGCGGCACGCTGGTCGTCAACGGCAGCGTGGCCGGCGCCGTGGACATCTACAGCGGCGCGACGCTGGCCGGCAACGGGAGTGTGGGCAGCACCGTGATCGCCGCGGGCGGCACGTTGGCGCCGGGCAATTCCATCGGCACGCTGACCGTGAACGGCGACCTGCGGCTCGACGCCGGCTCGACCTATCTGGTCGAGGCCGACCCGGACTCCAGCGCCAGCGACCGCGTGTTGGTCACCGGCACCGCCACACTGGGTGGCGCGGTGCTCCATGTGGGGCCGGAGGGCAATTTCGCATCAACGCGCCGCTACAGCATTCTCACTGCGGGCGCGATGCAGGGCCGCTTCGCCTCGGTGAGTTCTAACTACGCGTTTCTCGATCCGACCCTGACCTACGGCGCCAATGAAGTCACGCTGGCCCTGCAGCGCAAGCAGGTGGTCGACCCGGTGAGCCCGGCCGATCCGGGCACTGGCGGCGGGGACGGTGAAGGCAACGGTGGCACGGGAGGCGGTGTGGTGCGACCGATCCGGTTTGCGGATGCGGCCGTGACGAACAACCAGCGCGCAGTGGCCAACGCGCTGGAGTCGCTGCCCGACAGCAACGCGCTCCATGAAGCCATCGTGACGCTGCCGGCGGGTGCGCCGCCAGCGGTCTTCAACAGCCTGTCCGGCGAGGCGCATGCCAGCGTGACGAACGGACTGATGACGTTGGCGGGCGGCGCACGTGCCGTGCCGCTGACCCACCTGCGGGACAACCTGTCCGCGGGCCTGTTGCCCGGCGCGCCGATCGCCCAGCTCAACGGCCCGCTGCCCGCGGCCGCACTGCCGGTGTCGGCCGCCCAGCCGCTCTGGGTCGAAGTGCTAGGCAACTGGCAGACTTTCGACGGCGACGGCAACGCGGCGCGCGTGCGGCAGCAGGCCGGCGGCTTCTACCTCGGCGGCGACGGCGCGGTGGGGAACGGCTGGCGCATTGGCGGCGCATTCGGCTACGCCAACAGCACGCTGCGCGTCGACGACCGATCGTCGCGCGCCATTACCGACTCCTACAGCGCCACGCTGTATGGCGGCCGGGCCTTCGCATTTGGGGGTGGCAAGCTCAAATGGCTGTTCGGCACCGCCTACAGCTGGCACGACGCCGACACTGACCGCCAGGCCAGCCTGGGCAGCGGCATGGCGCAATCACTGAGCGCGAACTACCACGCGAGCACGGCGCAGGTCTTCACCGAGGCAAGTTTCGCCATGCCGGTCTCGGCGGCAACGCAGCTCGAGCCCTACGCCGGCGTGGCATGGAGCGATACGCGCACGCGCAGCTTCGCGGAGACTGGCGGCTCGGCGGCCCTGCACAGCCCCGGCGACCGCAACACGCTGACCACCACGACCCTGGGCCTGCGTAGCAGCACGCGCATCCAGCTTGGCGACACCGACGTGGCGTTCTACGCCGGGGCTGGCTGGCGCCATGCGTTTGGCGACGTCAATCCATCCACCACGCTGGCGTTCGATGGCAGCCAGCCATTCACCGTCACCGGCGCGCCCATCGCCCGCAACGCGGCCCTGGCGGAGCTGCGCGCCGATATCGCAATTTCTCGAACGGCGACGCTCGGGCTGCGATATACGGGGCAGCTTGGTGGCGGCAATCGGGACCACACGGGCACGGTTGGGGTGCGTTGGCGGTTTTAGCCAGGGGCGGCCCTGAACGGGATCGGGGAATACGCTTCCATTTCCGGGGACTGCGATGTGAATCTCGTGTTGATCCTCACGCAATGGCCGTTTGCCACAGCGCCTGCCGTCAATCGCCAGCCAGACGTATTCGCCGACTTTCCGGACATCTTGTCGGGATGTGATGAACGATACGTCCCGATTAGTTGACTCGGTTTATGCGTCGCGAATAGATTTGCTGTTGGTCTCGGGGAATGGACATCGAGACGCTGACGTAGAGAGAAAGAAGTGATGCGGCAAATTGGCTTGATACTGGAGAACGGATTCCAGGTCATCGGTCTCTCGGCGCTATCCGCGTTCGAGCTGGCCAATGCGGAGCTCGGAGAAGAGGGTTACCGCATGACGATCCTCTCCCAATACGGAGGGCTCGTCCATTCGACGATCGGCCTCGGAATCGTGACGACCGCGCTGGACACGATGCCTGACACGCTGATGGTCGCCGGAATTCGCGCGCCCGGGCCGCTCGATCCCGGCCTGAAGTCATATATCGGCAGAGCGGCCGGCGAGGCGCGCCGCGTCGCTGGCATTTGCACCGGTGCGTTCGTACTCGCCGAAGCGGGCGTGCTGGACGGTCGCACCGCGACGACCCATTGGCTGCACGCGCGACGCTTGCAGGAAACCTATCCTCAGGTGCGCGTCGACGAAGACCGGATCTTCGTGCAGGACGGCAATATCTGGACCTCGGCCGGCATGTCCGCGGCGATGGACCTCGCGCTGGCCCTCATCGAGAATGACCACGGCGCCGTGCTGGCGCGCAATGTCGCCCGACGGCTGGTGGTCTACTACCGCCGACCGGGCGGGCAATCGCAGTTCTCGGCGCTGCTGGAACTCGAGCCGCGCAGCGATCGCGTCAAACGCGCGCTGATCTACGCCAAGGAAAATCTGCGCAATGCCCTGACCGTGGAAGAACTCGCCGACGCCGCGCGGCTGTCGCCACGTCAGTTCAGCCGCGTGTTCCGCGAAGAGACCGGCCAGTCGCCCGCCAAGGCCGTCGAAATGCTGCGACTGGAAGCCGCGCGCGCCATGCTCGAGACCGGTCGTCATCCGATGGATACCGTCGCGCGCGACACCGGCTTCGCCGATCGCGATCGCATGCGCCGGGCCTTCGTGCGCGCGTACGGCGCTTCGCCCAGCAGCCTGCGCCGCAACGACACCGCCGACCAAGTTGACCTGCGATCCCCGTATATCGACGCTTGACGGGGTGTTCGCTATGCGCCGATGCCGATCCTCATCGAGGATTGGTCCGGCATCAAGGCGTGGATCCACGCGCGGCATGGGCATGGGCCTGTCCATCTCTCAATGGCTCGTCGAGGCCCTCGGCGGTAAGATCTGGTGGACAGGAGTTGTGCGATGGGCACCACGTTTTGTTTCACGATGCCCACCACACCACCCGATCAGAGCACAAACGGCAACTGCCGCTGGCGCTTACCGGTAAGCCGGAACAAGGCGTTAGCGACCGCAGGGGCGATCGGCGGCACACCGGGCTCGCCCAGACCTGCGGGCGCATCCTCCGACGGCACGAAGAACACATCGATACGCGGGGCATCGGGCATGCGCGGCGGCGGATAGTCCGGGAAGTTGCTGTTGCGAACCACACCGTTCTCCATCTCGATCGCGAAGCCGGGTCGAATCATCGACAGCCCGAAGATGCATGCGCCCTGCACCTGCGCCTCGGCGGTGAGCGGATTCACCACGCGATTGCAATGCACGCCGGCCGTGACGCGATGCACGCGCGCTTCCCCCTTCACCACGGACACCTCGACCACATAGGCTACGACGGTACCGAACGACTCATGCACCGCCACGCCCCACGCCTGCCCCTTCGGCAACTTGCGCTTGCCATAGCCGGCCTGCTTCGTGGCGAGCTGGAGCGCGGCGCGATGCCGCGCATGACGCTTGGCATCGAGGCGCGCCATGCGCCATGCCACCGGATCCTGCTTCGCGGCGGTGGCCATCTCGTCGATCAGGGTCTCCTTGACGAAGCCCGTATGCGTATTGCCGACCGAACGCCACCACAACACGGCCACGTCGACTTTCGGATGATGCGCGGTTACCTGCATCGGCAACGCATATTCGTTCTCGACGATGCCTTCGGTCATGGTCGCATCCACGCCGTTCTTCACCAGCACCGCCTCGAATGGCGTGCCCATGACGATCGACTGGCCAACGATCGCATGCTGCCAGCCCACAACCTGCCCCTTCGCATCGAGCCCGATGCGCGCACGGTGGACGTGCAACGGGCGATAGTAGCCACCCTTGATATCGTCCTCGCGGCTCCACATCACCTTGAGCGGTTCGGTACGGCCCTTGGCGACCCATGCGCGGAACACACCGGCCGACTCGACCAGATAGTCCGACGTCGGCACGGCACGCCGGCCGAAGCCACCGCCCGCCATCATCGTGTTCAGCGTGACCTTCTCGACCGGCAGCGACAGCGTACGCGCAATGGCCTCCTGATCGACGGTCTGGAACTGCGAGCCGACCCACACCTTGACGCTGGTCGCCCTGTTGCCGCTGATCTCGGCCTGCATGGTGCAGTTGAGCGGCTCCATCGGCGCGTGGGCAAGATAGGGCAGCCGATACTCGGCATCGATTACGCGCGCCGCACCGGAGAGCGCCTGCTGCATGGCGCCGTTCTCGAACGGAAGCGCCACGAGTCCTGGCTGCATGGCCAGCGTCGAATACTCCTCGTACAGCGCCTGCGTGCTGACCTTCGAGCCCGCATCCTCCCATTCGATCTGCAACGCGTCACGGCCCTGCTTCGCAGGCCAGTATCCGGTGGCGACCACCGCCACACCGGAGCCACCGCGATCGACGGGAACCTGCATCACCTCGATCACGCCCTTGATCGCGCGCGTCTTGTCCGCGTTGAACGACTTCACCTTGCCACCAAAGCGCGGCGGATGCGCCACCACGGCCACGACCATGCCGTCAAGACGCGTATCGATGCCGAACACCGGATCGCCGCGCAGCTTCGATGCGGCATCCAGACGCGGCATGGGCTTGCCGATCAGGCGAAACTGGGACGGGTCCTTCAACACCACGTCTTGTGGCACCGGCAACGCCATCGCGGCGTTGGCGAGTTCACCATAGGTAGCGCGATGCGAGCCCGAGGTGACGACGCCCTGCATGGCCGAACAGCTCGCCGGGTCCACGTTCCATTGTCTGGCGGCCGCCGTCACCAGCATCGCGCGGGCGCGCGCTCCCAGTTCGCGATACTGCGTAAACGAATGCATCAGCGCGGTGGAGCCACCGGTCATCTGAATGCCGAAGCCGGGGTCGCGATACGCGTCGCCCGCAGGCGCCAGTATCGACCGGACGTTCTTCCAGTCCACATCGAGTTCATCGGCCAGCACCATCGGCAGCGCGGTATGCACGCCCTGACCGAACTCGAGCCGATTGACGGCGATGGTCACGGTGTTATCGGGGGCAATGATCACGAACGCCTGCGGTGGCGACGGGGGGTTCGACTTGGCGCCGCCCTCCGCCTGGGCGAGATCGGTCCCGCCCGCCAGACCCAGTGCCAGTCCACCGCCAGCCATGCCCGTGAGCTTGAGAAAGCCGCGACGCGACATCGGTACGATGGTGTCGTGCGACACGCCTGCGCCGCGACCGCCTGCCAGAGATTCCAATCCACGCATGCTGGCGCTCCTCAGGCAATGGCGCGCGCGGCATCTTTGATCGCCGCGCGAATGCGTTGATAGGTGCCACAGCGGCAGATGTTGCCCGCCATGGCCTGATCGATATCGGTATCGGTCGGCTTCGGTTTGGTGCGCAGCAGGCTTACGGCGCTCATCACCTGTCCGTTCTGGCAGTAGCCGCATTGCGCCACGTCGTGCCGGATCCATGCGTCGAGCACGGCGCGGCCGACCTTGTCGTCGCCCATGCTTTCGATCGTATTGACGCGTACCTGCGCCACCGACGAGATCGGCATCACGCAGCTGCGCGTCGCGGTGCCGTTGATATGGACCGTGCACGCGCCGCATGCGGCCATGCCGCAACCGAACTTGGTGCCGGTCATGCCGAGGTTATCGCGCAAGGCCCACAGCAGCGGCGTGGAAGGATCGGCATCGACATCTACTGTCTTGCCGTTGACGTTCAGCGTGGTCATCGACGCCTCCTTATTTTTGCGAAAGAATCCACTGCGCTAGCGCATTCACGTCGGCGTCGGGCACCTGCGGCTGCGGCGGCATGGGTACCGCGCCCCATTTGCCGCTGCCTCCGGCCTTGATGCTCGCCGCAAGTTGCTGCGCGGCCTTGCTGTTGCCTTTGTACTTGGTGGCGATCTCTTTCCACGACGGACCGACCAGACGCGCATTGGCCTGATGGCAACCGACGCAGGCGAATTGCTGCGCCAGCGCCTCGCTTGCCTGTGCCGGTTGTTGAGCGATGAGGGCGAATGTTGCGGCCGAGACGACCGTAACCAGGGGTGCGATGATTTTGTTCATGTCGGGACGTGCCTGCTGCTTTGGTTCAGTTCTTGTTGCCGGCGCGCGCGGCATAGCGCGGCCCGGCCGTGCGCGATGACAGATGGTTCGACATCGCTTCGCGCGCGGTCTCCCATGCCTGCCATTGCCTGTCATCCTGCAACGATGGGATCGAGGCGAACAGACCGGCGTCGAGATCGCTCAGCGCGGCATCGACCAGCGTTTCGGGCGTCATCACCCAGCTCTCCGGCAGATTCGAGGACGGCAGACCGGCGATGTCCCAGAACTCCGTGCCGGTCGCGCCGGGCAGTACCACCTGAACCGTGACGCCGCTATCGCTCAGTTCCTTCTTCAGCGAACGGCTGAACGCCAGCACGAATGCCTTGGAACCACCGTAGACGCCATTGAGGATCTCGGGGGCCACCGCGACGATCGACGCGATATTGATGATCGTGCCAGCCTTGCGCGCGACGAACGCCGGCGCCACCGCATACGACAGGCGCATGACGGCCGTGACGTTCACGTCGATCATGCGCTCCATGTCATCGACCGGCGATTGTGCAAGCGTGCCTGCCCCGCCGAAACCGGCGTTGTTGACGAGCATGGTAATGCGATCGTCTTCGGCGAGCCTGGCTTCCACCCGTCGCAGGTCGGCGGCATCGGTCAGATCCGCGGCAAGCACGTCCACTTGCACCCCGTGCGTGCTCGCGAGCTTGTCGGCACGCTCGCGCAGGCGCTGCTCGTTGCGTGCAACCAGAATGAGGTCGTAGCCTCGGGCCGCGAGGCGATCGGCGTAAACGGCGCCGATGCCGGAGGACGAACCGGTGACGAGAGCGGATCCGAGTGGTGATGACATGTCTATCCCTGTTGGTGATTGCGCGGTGTGCCTTGACGGCACACGGAAGCATAGGGAGGACGCCCTCCGGCGTCCTGACGTAAACACATCCTTTTAGGACAACCCGAAGGCCGCGCAGCAACGACCGAAAGCGCCGCGTTTATGTCATCCAGTGGCCAACGTTCGGCCATACGCTTTGCAAGTTGCCCATCGAGGACAATGATCATGGCACGGACCTTTGACATCGAGACACCCCATGGCCGCCTTGCCGCACGCGAAGCGGGCCCCGACGGCGGCATTCCGCTCCTGCTGCTGCAGCGCTTTCGCGGAACGATGGATGACTGGGACCCCGCCTTCATCAAGGAGTTGAGCGTCGACCGACGGGTGATCTGGTTCGACAGTGCCGGCATCGGACGATCCGAGGGCGTCGTGCCGGACACCATCACCGGCATGGCCGCGGTGGCTGCGTCAGTGATCGACGCATTGGGTTATCAGGCAGTGGACCTGCTGGGCTGGTCGCTCGGCGGGGTCGTGGCTCAGCAGCTGGCACTGGACGCGCCGCATCTGGTGCGGCGTCTGATCGTGGCGGGCTCGAGCCCCGGGACGATCACCGACGGCCAGCAACCTCATCCGAAAGTGCCGCAGGTGATGACGCGCCCGGCCAACGACATCGACGACTTTCTGTTTCTGTTTTATCCCGAGACCGAATCCGCCGTTGCTGCGGGCCGCACCTCGCTGACTCGCATTGCCGAACAACCGGGCCGCGGGCCTGTCGTCACGGCCGAGGCGTTTATGGCGCAGATCAAGGCGATCTCGTCATGGCAGGGCGTGCTACATCGCGCGAGCGAACTGCGCCTGCCAATGCTCGTCGCCAACGGCGCGCGCGACGTCATCCTGCCTGCGTACCGCTCGTTCGTGCTGTCACAGCAGGCGTGTGACGCCAAACTGGTCCTATATCCCGATGCTGGCCATGCCTTCCTGTTCCAGGAGGCGGATGACTTTGCTGCGCAGATTGATCGCTTTCTGGCGTAGCGCCGGTGGCTATGTCAACGCAGCTTCCGGCCACTGGCAGGAAATCGCTGAACGACGCAGAAGGGTCGGAAGGCGTCGTATCACTGTCCGCGCCATTCGCGACGCGGACAGTGATACGACGCCCGGCAGGCGGGCCGGCGAGACAGGCCCGCCGTTGCCGCCCGTCCGCTATGGGGTCGCCGAGCTCGTAGCAATGACCGCGAACTGCCCGTCCTCGTGCAGCCGGGCCCAGAACACGCGGCGTGCTGCATCCAGACCGACGAGCGTGACGCTGGCGCAGGCGCCTCCGACATCGGCCGGCAGGGACTTGCTCAGGTAGTCAGGGTGATAGGGCTGCTTGCTGATGCAACCCGCGTCGGTCAGTGCCCGCCACGCTTTGCCATCCCAGCGAGCCAGTGCGACGCGCTCGCCGGCGGCATCGCTTGGCAGCGTGAACTCCAGCACGTAGGCATGTCCGGTCTGGCCCGGCTTGAGTTCCCAGTCGCGGGTAGTGCCCGCGGGCAGCGTGACGGGCGCCTTGCCCAGTTCCGAGCCATCGCCATAGCTGCCGGCCAGCCCCGTTTCCGCGGTGATGTCCTTGAGGCGGCCATAGGGATCCGTGTACATGCCGGTCTGGCCATTGATACCCGAGATCACCAGGACGTCGGACAGCGTTTCGCCTGTCTTCGCTTTCCAGGATAGCGACACCAGCTTGGACAGGTCGATGGTGGTTTCGCGGATCTCGACGGCTTCGCTCGCCGTGCCTTCGTTGATGACCCGCGCGCGCTGGCTGTTGTTCAGGTTACGGCGCCAGCTTTCATCGCGGACGAACATGTAGCGGTACATCAGCGATTCCAGTTCCCGGTTGGTACTGGCGTACGTTACGCCCGGTTCGACGGCCATGGTGCGCGTGCGCGTGTCATAGCGGTTGAAGACGTCGTTGCGGCCGTCCAGGATGCGGGCCTTCTGGCCGGCGGGCGAGGCGCAGGCGCTGGTGCGATAGCTGGCGTCGTAGACGTTGTTGCTCTGGATCCCGGCGGGCAGGCTGGCGGGATAGACGATCTTGTCGCAGCGCGTGGCGGTCCGCGTGAAGCGGTCGAACAGGCGCCAGGCCGGCGCGGCCAGTTCCTTCGGGCCGTCGGTGTTGGCGTACACCGTGTGGGGTGCGTAGAACGCCTGGTAGTCGATGGCGGCGCCCTGCACGGTGAACAGCGACACGTTGGTGTCGATCGATCCGGACACGTCGCCGGCCACTTTCACCATGAGGGTGTTCTGTACCTGTTCGTTTTCCCCATACCGGTTCTCGTAGCCCTTGTAGGCGGCGCTGCCGGCAACGATCTGCGTGAACGGGCGCTGCGTCGCGTCGCGGATCTGGCTGCGCGAATACATATGTTCGTGGCCCGCGATATAGATCACGTCGTTCTCGGCGAAAAGCGCCCGGAACTTGTCGTAGACGTCACGGAAGGCCGCGTCCGACGGCTCGGACAGATAGCCTTCGAGGATCTTCTCTCGCAGCATGCCGTAGCGATTGCCGACCAGCGAGTTGTGCGTCATCAGGATGATGTGCTCCACCTGACCGCGGTGTTCGCGGATCTGCTTCTCGACAAACTCGTAGGCGAAAGGCAGCCAGTCGTACGAGATGTTGATGAACAGCACATTCTCGCGCACCAACGCATAGTTCTTGAACTTCGAGCCGGGCATGTGCTTCGCGTCGGCGGGGATCAGCTCGCTGACGGTGTCGAAATAGTCCTGGTCGATACCCTTGTTGTCATGGTTGCCCATGATGGGAAGCAAGACCATGCGGTCGGTGTAACGGCTGGCGATGGCGCGCCATTGCGCGTACTCGGCCGCGGTGCCATTCTCGGTGAGGTCGCCGGCCATCAGCACGATGGTGGCGCCTTCCTGCGCAAGCTTGTCCAGGGCGGCGCGCATCGGGTGCTCCGCGACGCCGGAAGCGCTGCCCTGCGTGTCGGGCAGCACGCCGATGCGCAGCGTCTTGTCGCTGGCAGGGGGCAGCGGGGCGGGCGCGGGAGTGGGAGTGGGGTCCGAAACCCCGGGCAGCGGGGCGGCCGGATCGTCCGAATCGCTGCCACATCCGCCCAGGGCGAGCAGCATAACGGCGATGGCGCCGATCCGGCTGCAATGGTGCAGGCTATATCTTTTGAACATGCTGGCTTCCAGTTGTGATGCGCAAGCGTAGGAACATCTCGTTACGCTGGTGTGACGCATCGGCATCACGCACTGGAAGGGCCCGGAAGCGACCGGGAGGGGGTCGTCAGGCGCCCGGGTGGGCGCTAACCCAAGCGGTATCTTTCAATCAATCTTGATATTCAACTGCTGCACCGCCCCCGCCCACTTGTTCAACTCCGCATCGACAAACCGCGCCAGCTCCTTCGGGCTGCTGCCCACCGGCGTCGCCCCTTCCTGATTGAAGCGCTGCGCCAGCTTTGGGGAGCTCAGCACCTTGCCAACCGCCTTGTTCAAAGTATCGATGACCGGCTGCGGCGTGCCCTTCGGCACCAGCAGGGCATTCCACGTATTGATCTCGAAACCCTTGAACCCGGGCAATTCTCGCATTGCTGGTACATCCGGCAGCTGCGCCGAGCGGTCCTTGGTGGTGACCGCCATCGCGCGCAGCCGGCCCGCCTTGACCTGCGGCAGGGCGGCGGGCAGCGTGGCGAAGCTCAGCTGCGTCTCGCCGGCCATCACGGAGGTGTTGGCCAGCGCGCCGCCGCGGTAGGGCACGTGGACGAGCTCCAGTTGGGCGTTCTGGCCGAACATCGCGCCCGCAAGATGCACCGGGGAGCCGTTGCCGCTCGAGGCGTAGTTCAGTTCGCCGGGCTTCTGCTTGGCCAGCGCCACGAGTTCCGGCACGGATTTGGCGGGCAGCTTGGGGTTGGTGATCAGCACCAGCGGGATCGAGGCGACCATGCTGACGGGCTCGAAGCCGGTGACGGGCTCATAGCCGAGGGTCTTCTTGTACAGCGCGGGGTTGATGCCGTGGCTGGACACCGTGGCCATGAAGAGGGTGTAGCCGTCGGGGGCCGATTGCTGGACGAACGCCGCCGCGGCATTGCCGGCCGCGCCGGGCTTGTTCTCGACGATGACCGATTGCTTGAGCTCGGCCGCGAGCTGTTCGGCGAGCGAGCGGGCCAGGATGTCGGTGGTGCCGCCGGCGGCGTAGCCGACGACGATCTTGACCGGCTGCTGCGGATACTGCGCGTATGCGGGGCTCGCGACGGTCAGGGCTGCAACCGCGGAAAAAGCGCATGCGGCGGCCACCGCCAGCGGTGTCGAAGGCGTCTTCATGGTGTGTCTCCTGTTGTATTGCGGCGGCGTCCATCCCGCTGGTGCGGGGCGGTATCGCCATGCTTGTTGTCGGGCCCGGTCAGCGCGATCTGCGTCGCGTCTGGCCGGCCCCGTCGTTCTCTCTATGCTGGCGGCCGCTTCAGCGGCCCTTGAACACGGGCTGTCGCTTCTCGGCGAAGGCGAGCTTGCCTTCGCGGTAGTCGTCGCTGGCGAAGCACTGCATCACGAGCGCTTTCATCGCTTCGACGTCGACCTCGGGGCCGAGTTGTTGCAGCTGGCGGATCATGCGCTTGCCGGCCTGCAGCGTGAGCGGGGCATTGGCGGCGATCTGGTTGACGCGGGTCTGCACGGTGGCGTCCAGGTCCACGGCGTCCACCACCGCGTTGACCAGACCGAGCGCCTGCGCTTGCGCGGCGGAATAGCGCGCGGCGGTCAGGAAGATTTCGAGGGCCTTGGCGGCGCCGACGGCGCCGACGAGGTTGCGGATGGCGGTCAGGCGGTAGCCCAGGCCGAGCCGTCCGGCGGGAATGGCGAAGGTGCTGTCGTCCGAGGCGATCCGCATGTCGCAGCACAGGGCGATATTGAGGCCGCCGCCGATGCAATAGCCGCGGATGCGGGCGATGGTGGGCTTGGCGTAGTCGTATAGCGCGAGCTGGGCGGCTTCCGCAACCTGTTCGTAGGCCGTCACGGCATCTTCGCCGGAACGCAGCTTGTCGAACTGCGAGATGTTGGCGCCGCTGACGAAGGCGCGTTCGCCCGCGCCGGTCAGTACGACCACGCGCACGTCGTCGTCTTCGGCGAAGGCAGAGAGGGCCTTGGGCACCGCCGCCCACATGTCGAACGACACGGCGTTGTGCCGCTGCGGATCGTTGAACGTGATCCACCCCGCGTTGCCGCGCTTCTCGACCAACAGGGCGTCGGTGATCTCCCCTTCCAGAATGCGTGTCGTATCCATGCTCATGTTCCTGAACGTAGTGCCAGATGGCGTTCCATGCCGTTGACCAGGTGGCGGCGCATGGCCTGGCGCGCGGCCTCGGGGTTTTTCGCCGCGATGGCGTCGAAGATCGCGTGATGCTCCTGCTCGATCTCCGAGATGCGCGCGGTGCCGGTCGACGTGGTGCGCAGCGTGCGCACCGCGTCGTGGATGACCCGGCTCAGATGCGCCATCAGCCGGATGAAATAGGGGTTGTTGGTGGCCGAGCTCACGGCCAGGTGAAAGTCCAGCGCGGTATCGACGCCTTGCTCCAGGTCATTCCCCGCGCTGTCCACCTTTGCCAGCGCGAGGCGCAGCGTGTCCAGTTGGGCCTCGGTGCGAAACTGCGCCGCCAGCGCCGCCGCCCCCGACTCGATCTCGACGCGCAGCTGGTACACGTGCTCCAGCGCATCGCCCTGCAGCAGCTCGCCCTTGACGATCTCGAAGTTACGGTTGCCGATGTCCTGCGCGACGAACGAGCCCGTACCGCGCCGCGTTTCCACGTAGCCGGCCAGCTTGAGCCGGGCGATCGCTTCGCGCACGACATTGCGGCTGACATCGAACGCCGAGGCCATCTCGTGCTCGGTGGGCAGGCGCTGGCCCATCGCCAGCGTGCCGTTCAGGATGCGCTCGCGGATCTGGTGCGCGATATCGTCGGGCAGGTTGTCGGGGCGGCTCAGGCGCGTGAAGTCGCGCGGCGCCGTGGCTGGGTGATCCTTCATGGGAGCTCCGTCATGGATGGTGGCTTGCCTCGCCGGCAGGCCATACACGGCGGCTATGTTAGCGTCCCTCAGATCACGCCTTCCCGGGCGAGCGCCTCGATGCGCGCCGGGTCCAGGCCCAGCATCGTCTCGTACACCGTGCGATTGTGTTCCCCGGTCTCGGGTGCCGGCGTCGGCTGGCCGAACGGTGTGCGGCTCATGACAACGGGCTGGCCCACCACCGAGATCTTGCCGAGCCGGGGATGGTCCACGGGCGCGCTCATGCGCAGGTGCCTGACCTGCGGATCCTCGAAGACTTCGTCCATGCCGAGGATGGGCCCGCACGGCACGCCCTCCTGATTCATCAGGGAAATCCATTCTTCGGTGGTGCGGGTGCGCGTGCGCTCCGCGATGGCCTCGTTCAGCGCGGGACGGTTCTTCGCGCGCAGCGGCACGCTGCGAAAGCGCTCGTCCTCGATCAGCGGCTCGATCTCGAGCACCTTGCACAGCCGCGCGAAGATGCCGTTGCCCATCGCGGCGATGTTCATGTATCCATCCTTGGTCGGATACACGCCGGTGGGTGCGCTGGTCGGGTGGTCGTTCCCGCTCTGTCCCGGCACTTCGCCGTTCATCAGCCAGCGCATGGCCTGGAAGTCCATCATCCACAGCTGCGATTGCAGCAGCGACGTCTGCACCCATTGGCCTTCGCCCGACGACTCGCGCTCGAGCAGCGCGACCAGCAGGCCGATGGCGCAGAACAGGCCCGCGGACAGGTCCGCCACGGGAATGCCCGCCCGCATCGGGCCGCGACCGGGCTCGCCTGTCACCGACATCATGCCGCCGATGCCCTGGGCGATCTGGTCCAGCCCCGGCCGATCGACATAGGGGCCGTCCTGGCCGAAGCCGGACACGCTGCCATAGACGATGCGCGGGTTGATCTTGCGCAGCGATTCGTAGTCGATGCCCAGCTTGAACTTCACGCTGGGACGGTAGTTCTCGACCACCACGTCGGCCTTGCGCACCAGGTCCAGGAACAGCGCCTTGCCTTCGGGGTGCTTCAGGTTGAGCGTGATGCTCTGCTTGTTGCGGTGGGTGTTCTGGTAGTCGGGGATCTGCGCGGAGCCCCCGGGCTTGTCATCGGGGGCGAGCCCCGGCTCTTCGATCTTGATGACGGTCGCGCCCCAGTCGGCGAACTGACGCACCGCCGCGGGCCCCGAACGCACGCGCGTCAGGTCCAGGACGGTAAAGCGGGAAAGCGGGCCTTGTGCCACGGTTGTCTCCAGTCTGTTCTTGTAGCCATCAGGTCAACTGATAGGATGTTGGACATCCTATCTGACAGGATGGAACGCGGCAAGACTGGTGTTTACGCTTAGCGCCCGGTTCGGGCGCCGGGCCCAACGCAAAAAAGCCGGCGTCTCCCCAAGGGGCGACGCCGGCGGATGCCGGGTGGGAGAGTGGCGCGGCCTAGCCGGGCGTGCGACCCACGCTGCGCAGATAGTCGTTCTTCTTGTCGAAAATCAGCTGGCTGAGAAAGTCCGCGTCATAGGCCGTCAACAAATGCGGATGGTATTCCTCGATGTAGCGCGCCACGCGGGTGCGCTCGCAATCGATGCCGCACAGCCATTCGTACATCGCCCGGTCCCAGCGGAACGACAATTCCAGTTCGCTGAAGGCGGCGTTATAGGCGGCAAGCTGGATGTCGGTCGGGACATGTACTGGCGCGCGTGCCGGGGTGGCCGCGGCGTAGGTCTGGACGTCGTTCATGGCGGACTCCTTGCTGTTCTGCTTCGGTGGAACTTGAAAGCAGCATAGAGTCGACCATGAATTAACGATAATTAAAGTTACAACAGCTGACCATAAGCCATTCCCTATACATGCGCGAAAGCTGGAGGGTCGGAGGCGCGCGGATGGAGCAGGGTATCGACGCCCGTGATCCGCTCGATCAGCGTGGCGCCGTCCTCCATCAGGAAATGCTTGAAGGCGAGCGCGACGGGGGGCAAGCGCTTGTTCTTCCGGTGGACGACATACCAGTTGAGCATCACCGGAAAGCCTTCGATATCGAGCACGGCGAGATGGCCTGTCCGCAGTTCCAGTGCCACCGTGTGGGCCGACAGAAAGGCGATGCCCATGTTGGCAATGACAGCCTGCTTGATCGTCTCCGTGCTTTTGATCTCCATCGCGACGCGCAGGTTGGTGAGCCGCCCGGCGAAGCCCTCCTGCATCGAATTCCAGGTGTCGGATCCTTTCTCGCGCACGATGAATGGTTCGTCGGCCAGGGCCGCGAGCGGAATGCGCCGTTTGCCGACGAGCGGATGGTCCGGCGCGGCGACGATCACGTAAGGGTGGGGCGCGAACGATTCGTTGATGGTGTCCATGCCTTCGGGCGGCCGGACCATGACGGCGAGATCCGTCATGTTGCCCGCGAGCTGGTGCAGCAATTCCTCCCGGTTGTGCACCGCCAGATTCAATGCGACATCGTCGTGGCGGGAAATGAATTCGGCTAGCAGGCGCGGAAAAAAGTAGTCGCCGGCGCTGATGACGGCGACATTGAGGCGCCCGCCGGAGATACCACGCAATTGCGCCATGGCGTCTTCGGCTTCGCGGAATTGCTGGATGATGCTGCGGCTGTAGTGCAGCATTTCCACGCCGGCCGGCGTCAGGTAGATCTTCTTGCCGAGCTGCTCGAACAGCGGCAATCCCACATGATGTTCGAGCTGCCGTACCTGCGTGGAGACCGCGGGCTGGGTCAGATGCAGTTCTTCCGCGGCGCGGGAAAAACTCAGATGGCGAGCGACCGTTTCGAAGACCTTGAGCTGACGCAGCGTGGCGTTCTTCATATCCGGCGTCTCCCCATGTATATGGAATCGTCAATGATAGTAGTAGAAAGATTTATGCTTCGGTGATCCTATTTTGCTCTAGCATCAATCCACCGATTCCTGCCGCAATGACGGCGAGCGTGTCGATGCCGCTATCGCGACGCGCAAGGGAAACGGCAATACCGCAGCAAGCCGGAAGCCATGGACGCCGGATTTCACTGGCGCCGTAGAAGACTTGCGCCGCGATCCCCACGGTCGCGAGCAGACAGGAGACAAGCTATGACGCACCGTATCGCGCCGGCCATTGCGCCCTGCAATGGCCGTGGGACGTTCGTTTGCCAACGCACGCCACAGGCCGGAACTGGTGAGGGCACTGCCCCGGCCCTGCCGCGCGTGCAACGCGGGAGGACCCGGCCATGAATGTCTCGCTTCCCCAATTGAAAGCGTTTGCCGCCGTCGCGCGGCAAAAGAGCTTTACCAAGGCGGCCGTGGAACTCGGCCTGACCCAATCGGCCATCAGCCGCAGCGTGCGCGAGCTCGAGGAAGAAATCGACCAGCGTCTGTTCGATCGCACCACGCGCCAGGTGGAACTCACGGACGCGGGCGAGCATCTGTCGCAACGCATCTGCCATCTGATCGAGGAAGTCGAGCAGACCCTGCGCGACAGCCACGGCGGCGCGCGGCCTTGCCAGGGCGTGGTGCATATCGCCACCGATCCGGTGTTGTCGTCGATGTCGCTGCCGGCATGGCTGGCCGGTTGCCGCGAAGCGTGGCCCGCCATCGGTGTCGCGCTGCGCGACAAGGCGCAGGACGCGGTGCTGCACTGCGTGCGCAGCGGCGAGGTGGACTTCGGGCTGGCCATCGATCCGTCGTCGTGCGAGGAGCTGTATTGCGAGCCGCTGTGCCAGGACCCCTATCACGCGGTGCTGCCCGCCGGCCATCCGCTGGCCGCCGGCGAGTCCATCGCCTGGGGCGACCTGAACGATGCGCGCGTGCTGACGCTGGACCAGAACTGCGGCGTGCGGCCCACGGTCGAGCGCGCCCTGGCCAACTATCACGTGCGCGTCGATTCGCTGCAGTTGCTCGGGCATTTCTCCGCGGTGTTCGGCATGGTGCGGATGGGGCAGGGCGTTGGCATCGTGCCGGCGCGCTCGCGCGAGGGCGGCGTGCATGCCGGCGTGGTGTGCCGGCCGTTGCGGCCGCAGGTGGTTTCCACCGTCATGCTGGTGCGGCGCAAGAGCAGGTCGCTCAAGCCCAATGCGGCGGCGATCTGGGATGCGATGAAGCGGCTCGAGTATGTCGAGCGTCCGGCCGAGGTGCCCGCGCAGCTTGTGCGCCTCCAGCCAGAACTGTTGAGCTGAGTCGGTTGCGCCGGGCTGAACCCGGCGCGGGCAACGACCGGGCGTGCAGGAAGGAGACTTCCGGGCCCTGCCTGTTGTCCCGCAGTACCCACCACAGGCGGACCCTCAGGCTAAATCCGCCTTGACTCGCTTGATATATCACATACTGTATAGCAGAGAGCGCTCCAAACGGTCGAAGCGGCAGACGATCGCGCTATGATCGGGATACCCATGGAAGCCAGGCAGCGAACGGGAAACGAGCCGGACCGAATGCCTGGACCACTACAACGATACCGAGAGACATCGACACTGCCATGAACCAGGTCGTCATTCCCATCGCGGTCGAGAGCATCGGCAAGGCCCGCAAGCGGCGGCAGCCCAAGGGCAGGCAGGTCGACCCCGCCGCGCTGGCCGAGGTGCGCGCGCTGCTCGGCGACGCGCCGCGCCGGCGCGATCTGCTGATCGAGCATCTGCACAAGATCAATGACCATTACGGGCAGCTGGCCATGCCGCATCTCGCAGCGCTGGCCAACGAGATGCGCATGGCGCAGGCCGAGGTCTACGAGGTCGCGACCTTCTATCACCATTTCGATGTGGTCCGCGAGGACGCCGACGGTGGCATCGCGCCGCCGCCGTCGTTGACCGTGCGCGTGTGCGAAGGCATTGCCTGCGAACTGGCGGGCGCGCAAGCGCTGCTGGCCCGGTTACCGGACGTGCTCGGCGCCGACGTGCGAGTGGTCGCGGCACCCTGCATCGGCCGCTGCGAACGCGCGCCGGCGGCGCTGGTGGGGCAGAACCCGGTCGATCGCGCCAGCGCCGAACGGATTGCGGAAACCGCGCAGGCCGGTGCGGTGCGCCACGAGCCGGAGCCTTATATCGGCCTCGGCGCGTATCGCGAGCAGGGCGGCTACCGGCTGTTGCAATCCATCGCCAGCGGGCAGATGGATACCGAGGCCGTGATCGCCACGATGGAGCATTCCGGGCTGCGCGGCTTGGGTGGCGCGGGCTTCCCCACGGGGCGCAAATGGCGCATCGTGCGGGCCGAGGCGGCGCCGCGCCTGATGGCGATCAATATCGACGAAGGCGAGCCCGGCACGTTCAAGGACCGCGTCTATCTGGAGCGCGATCCGCATCGCTTCCTCGAAGGCATGCTGATCGCGGCGGGCGTGGTTGGGGTCGAGGCCATCTACATCTATCTGCGCGACGAGTACGCGGGCTGCCGGGCGGTGCTGACCGAAGCCATCGCGGCGCTGCGCGCCGATCCGCCGCTGGCGGACATGCCGCCGATCCATCTGCGGCGCGGCGCCGGGGCCTATATCTGCGGCGAAGAGTCCGCGATGATCGAATCGATCGAAGGCAAGCGCGGCATGCCGCGGCTGCGCCCGCCCTATGTGGCGCAGGTCGGCCTGTTCGGGCGGCCCACGCTGGAGCACAACTTCGAGACGCTCTACTGGGTGCGCGACATCCTGGAGCGTGGCGCGGACTGGTTCGCCTCCGAGGGCCGGCACGGCCGCAAGGGGCTGCGCTCGTTCTCGGTGTCGGGCCGCGTCAAACGACCGGGGGTGCATCTGGCTCCCGCCGGCATCACCGTGACCGAACTGATCGACGAATACTGCGGAGGCATGCTGGATGGGCACCGCTTCTATGGCTACCTGCCGGGCGGCGCGTCCGGCGGCATCCTGCCCGCCGCGATGGGGGACATCCCGCTGGACTTCGACACGCTGCAGCCGCATGGCTGCTTTATCGGCTCGGCCGCGGTGGTGGTGCTGTCCGATCACGACCGGGCGGTGGACGTGGCGCGCAACCTGATGCATTTCTTCAAGCACGAGTCCTGCGGCCAATGCACGCCGTGCCGCGTGGGCACCGCCAAGGCGCTGGACCTGATCGGGACACCGGCATGGGATCTGGAGGCGCTGGGCGACCTGTCGGCGGTGATGCGCGATGCGTCGATCTGCGGGCTGGGCCAGGCCGCGCCCAACCCCATCGACTGCGTGATCCGCTATTTCCCGCACGAGCTGACCTGAGCCGAAAGCCGAGACCGACGACACGATAGCGGCCACCGCCACACGGCGAGGCCCGCAACGCATAACGAGACGCCCCATGAACGCACTCACCCGCGCCGAAAGCGCGCTTGTCCAGGCCTCGTCCGAAGCCACCATCACGTTCAGCCTGAACGGCCGCGAGGTCGTCGCGGCACCGGGCGAAACGCTGCTCGCGGTGGCGCGGCGCGAAGGCTGCGACGTGCCGCATCTTTGCTACAAGGACGGCCTGGAGCCGGCCGGCAACTGCCGCGCCTGCATGGTGGAGATCAAGGGCGAGCGCGTGCTGGCTCCGTCGTGCTGCCGCTATCCCGCGGAAGGCATGAACGTGGAGACGGCATCGGACCGCGCGCGCAAGGCGCAGGCCATGGTGCTGGAGCTGTTGCAGTCGGACATGCCCGAGGCGGACTACACGCGCAACAACGAGCTGGACCGCTGGTCCGCCCGGCTCGGCATCGGCAAGCCGCGCTTCGCGCCGCGCGAGGCGGTCGCGCCCGACCTGTCGCATCCGGCCATCGCGGTGAACCTGGACGCCTGCATCCAGTGCACGCGCTGTGTGCGCGCCTGCCGTGACGAGCAGGTCAACGATGTGATCGGGCTTGCGTTTCGCGGCGACCATGCGGCCATCGTGTTCGACATGGGCGACCCGATGGGCGCGTCCACCTGCGTGGCCTGTGGCGAATGCGTGCAGGCATGTCCCACCGGCGCGCTGATGCCGGCGCGCGACGCGGCGCTGTCGGTGCCGGACAAGCGCGTGGATTCGGTCTGTCCGTATTGCGGCGTCGGCTGCCAGCTGACCTACAACGTCAAGGACAACCGCATCCGCTACGTCGAGGGCCGGGACGGTCCCGCCAACCAGAAGCGGCTGTGCGTGAAGGGCCGCTATGGTTTCGACTACGCGCAGCATCCCCACCGGCTGACCGTGCCGCTGATCCGGCGCGAAGGCGTGCCCAAGCGCGGCGATGCCGTGATGGACCCCGAGCGCGCGCTGGATGTATTCCGCGAGGCCACTTGGGAGGAGGCGCTGGCGCTGGCGGGCGGCAAGCTCGCCCAGATCCGCGACACGCACGGCAAGCGGGCGCTGGCGGGCTTCGGCTCGGCCAAGGGCAGCAACGAGGAGGCCTATCTGTTCCAGAAGCTCGTGCGTACGGGCTTCGGCAGCAACAACGTGGACCATTGCACGCGGCTGTGCCACGCCTCGTCGGTGGCGGCGCTGCTCGAGGGCATCGGCTCGGGCGCGGTGTCCAATCCTGTGATGGATGTGGGCAAGGCGGAGGTGGTGCTGGTGATCGGCGCCAATCCCACCGTCAACCATCCGGTGGCGGCGACTTGGATCAAGAACGCGGTGAAGAACGGCACCAAGCTGATCGTGGCGGATCCGCGCCGCTCGGACCTGGCGCGCTTCGCGCATCGCTTCCTGCAGTTCCAGGCGGATACCGACGTGGCGATGCTCAACGCCATGATGCATGTCATCGTGGAAGAAGGGCTGGTGGATCAGGGCTTTATCGACAGCCGCACCATCGGCTACGAGGAACTGAAGCGCAACGTCGCCGCGTACAGCCCCGAGGCGATGGCGCCCATCTGCGGCATCGACGCGGAAACGCTGCGCTATGTCGCGCGGCTGTTCGCGACCTCGAAGGGCTCGATGATCCTGTGGGGCATGGGCGTGTCGCAGCACGTGCACGGCACCGACAACGCGCGCTGCCTGATCGCGCTGTCGCTGATGACTGGTCAGATCGGCCGGCCCGGCACGGGCCTGCATCCGCTGCGCGGGCAGAACAACGTGCAGGGGGCCTCCGATGCGGGGCTGATCCCGATGATGTATCCGGACTACCGCCGCGTGGACGATCCCGCCGCCATCGAGCGCTTCGAATCGTTGTGGGGCACGACGCTGGACCGCAAGCCGGGGCTGACCGTGGTGGAGGTAATGCAGGCCATCGAGCGCGGCGAGGTGCGGGGCATGTACATCATGGGCGAGAACCCCGCGATGTCCGATCCCGATGCCGGACATGCGCGCGAGGCGCTGGCCTCGCTCGACCACCTGGTGGTGCAGGACATCTTCCTGACCGAGACCGCATATCTGGCGGACGTGGTGCTGCCGGCGTCGGCCTTTCCCGAGAAGACGGGCACGTTCACGAACACCGATCGCATCGTGCAGCTGGGCCGGCAGGCGATCGATCCGCCGGGCGAGGCGCGCCAGGACCTGTGGATCATCCAGCAGCTGGCGGCGCGGCTCGGCCTGGACTGGCACTACGACAGTGTGGCCGACGTGTTCGACGAGATGCGCCGCGCCATGCCCAGCATCGGCGGCATTACGTGGGAGCGGCTCGAGCGCGACCATGCGGTGACCTATCCGTGCCGGGAGGAGGGCGACGCGGGCGAACCGGTCATCTTCACCGACGCCTTCCCGACCGCTTCCGGCCGCGCGCGCTTCGTGCCCGCCGACATCATTCCCGCGGCCGAGAAGCCGGACAGCGACTATCCGGTGGTGCTGATCACCGGCCGGCAACTGGAGCACTGGCATACCGGAAGCATGACGCGGCGCGCGGGCGTGCTGGACGCGATCGAGCCCGATCCGGTGGCGCTGGTGCATCCGCTGGACCTTGCCGTGCTCGGCGGCAAGCCGGGCGACGTGGTCACGCTGACGTCGCGCCGCGGGGAGGTCTCGCTGTATGCGCGCGCCGACGATGGCACGCCGCGCGGAGCGGTCTTCGTGCCGTTCTGCTACTACGAGGCGGCCATCAACAAGCTGACCAATTCCGCGCTGGATCCGTTCGGCAAGATCCCCGAGTTCAAGTACTGCGCCATCAGGATGACGCTGGGCGGGGAGGTGGCCGGGCAATCCAGCTATGGCGGCGGGCAGATCCTGGCGGCGTATCGGTGAAGCGTTAGTGGCTCGGCGAGCGGGCAAGGCTACGGGAGTAGCCTTGCCTGCCGCCGCATTTCGCAACTAACGGCCAAGAAATGCAAGCGCCGGTTTTGGCGGCGCGCTGACGCCGCGCCCCCGCTGGCGATCAAGAAGTGGGGAGAATCCCGGTCATGCCGGGTCCGCTCGCGAGGCGCTGGCTGGCGGGAAAGCGCTAGACCGCCATCAAACCCGCCGCCATTGGCGCCTCGGCGCCCGCCTGCCGCAGGAACGCCACCGTACGCCGTATCACCTCCGCATCCCGCAGGATGCGCCGATGCCCGAGCCCTTCGGTGGTGAGCAGCCTCGCCCCTGGCCACGCGCCGGCGATCGCCGCGCCATCTTCCCAGCGCACCTCCTTGTCCTGCCGGTCATGCACCACGAGCGTGGGCGGCACCCGGCGCGCCCGGCCGATGTCCGGCACATTGAACGCGGACCAGGGCATGCCGAGCCACCGTTCGCTGTTGCGCTGCATGCGCGCCACCACGCCCGGACCGATGCCGAGCTGCCACGCCAGCGACGTCGACGCGCGCTGCATGTCTGCCGGCGGCCCGATCATCACCACGGCCTGTAACGGAAGGCCTTCGCGGAGCGCCAGCGCGGTGGCGGCGGCCCCAAGCGAGTGCGCGACGACCGCATGGATGGGGCCCGCATGCCAGGCCGCGGCCAGCAGGGCGCGCGACATCTCGACGAGCGAACTGCGGGCCGGCCCGAGCGCGCCGTCATCGGAGGCGCCGTGCGACAACGCGTCGAACGCCACCACGCGATATCCCGCCGCCAACAGTTCCGGCACCACGGCATGCCATTGCCCGGCATGGCCTCCCCAGCCGTGGGCCAGCAGCACCGTCGGCCCCTGCTGGCCCCACCGGTAGACGCGCACCCGGCGGCTCGTCCCGGCGCCCGTCACCAGTGCCCAGTCGGCACGCGCCTGGGCAAGGCACGCCTCGCTGGCCGCATCGCGCGGGCCCGCGGGAAGTCCGAACCATTGCCGCTCGAAGGCGCGCGCGGCCAGTGCGGGAACCAGCGCCGAGGCGGCTTGCCAGCGCAGGCGATGCAGGGCCGCTACCGCACTGCGCCACACCGGTACGGTGCGCTGCGGAAGGCGCCTCTGCAGGGATGACGAATAAGCTTGTGCCACGACACACCTCCATCCTCGTCTCTGGTATCCGGCCGGCTCAAAAGGATGCGTTGCCGTGGCATCCGAACAAGACCGACCAGTCGTGCTATTTTTCTTTTAAAAAAATACCGCCGGGAATCTCAGGCGGTACCCTGCGGTGTGCAGGCGCGCATCAACAGCGCTTCGAATGCCCGTCGCGCCAGTGTCTCCGAGTCGTCACGTCCAAGTAATTTGTACGATTGTTGAAAAGACATCCCAATGCCTACGACCTCGAAGGCGATCTGCCGGGGGTCTACTTCGGAAGAGAACTGCCCGTCCTCGATGGCGTCCGCGGCCACCCGCGCCAGGGTGCTGTGCCAGTCCTTCATGGACGCCACCACCAGCTCGCGGATCGCGCCCGGCCTGTCGCGGTACTCCTGGCTCAACGCCATGAAAATGCACCGGCCCTGGCTCAATGTGCCGCCAATCCACTCCAGATAGCCCTCGAACAACGCCCGCAACCGCGCGGCGCCACGGGGCTGCCGCAGGGCGGGATGGACCACGATCTGGGCGAAGCGCCCGATCGCCAACTCCAGCACCGCGACTGCAATGCCTCCTTCGATTTGAAGTGGGCATATAACCCGCTTTTGGAAAGGTTCGTATCGGCCGCGAGGTCCGCCAGCGACAACTGCTCGAAGCCAACTTTCGAGGCGGTGTCGAAGGCCTTTTCCACGATGGCGGTACGAGTGAGCTGTCCTTTTTGCATGCGGTGCAGATTAGCACGACCGGTCGGTTTGTCAATGCGTACTTGCCGTTGATATGACCTTTTCGCTATTGTCCAAGCACAGGCCCGTGACAATGCTTTCGCCTGCTCTTGCCGGTGTCTGGGACCCGCGCCGGAGGCCGGTCAAGAAATCTGTAAAAGTGTTTTCTCGATTACATACGGAACGCAAAGCGTGCCCTATACTCGAATGCACGTCCGCGCACTTTTATTTTCACTGGTGACTGGAGACCGATATGAACAGTACAGCCGTGCCACGAGGCGCTAGCGAACCGTTCCGGCAACTGCGGGCCTTGCGCCGTGCGCGCAAGCTAAAGCAGGAGGACGTCGCCCGCAAAGCCGGGATTTCCCGCGAAGCGTACCTGCGGGCGGAATCGGGCCAGGCCGATCCGCGCATGTCGACTTTCCTCGCTGCCTGCGAGGCGCTGGGGCTGGAAGTCGTGCTCGCGCCCCAGCATCTGGCCAGCGACGTCAATGCCTTTATCGCGAGTCGCAACGGCGGCGTCACGGCGGCTTCGATGGCCGGCCAGCCGCCTTCGGGCGCGTCCGCGTCCTCGGCTTCCAGCGCGTCCTCCGGCGCGTCTGCCGGCGCGGGCTCGACGGGCGGCAGCTTCGGCGCCTCCTCCGGCGAGGGCCAGAAGCCGGCCTGATTGGCTCTCCGGCGCCCGGCCGGGGCTTGTTCGCCCCACTGACGCGCCTATCGACGGAGCCGCACCGCGGCGCGCGCCAGGCGCGTCGCCTTTGGCGTGCGCCCCTGTCTTCCGTCCCTGTCACGCGGCCCGCAACGGGCCGCGCGCCGTTCCTGCGCTTTCCTCCGTTCCACCCCCGCTAGTCCAAGGCATCGCCAGCTGCCGAGTTTTGGCGCCCGCGCGCGACCAAATAGGGTTTGACATGTCCTGAGTCGGTGATTACGATTTGGTAAATCCATTACGCATAACGTAATTCAAGGCGTCCGAGGGGCATTCCCTACGGTGCCGCCCGCCCCCACAGAGAGGAGACACCATGACCAAGGATTTCGCGTCCCGGGCCGACTTGCAGGAAAAGCAGGTCACCTTCACCCGGCTGTCCGACAACGCCTACGCCTATACCGCCGAGGGCGACCCGAACTCTGGCGTCATCATCGGCGACGACAGCGTGCTGATCGTCGATACCACGGCGACCCCCGCGATGGCGCAGGACCTGATCGCCCGCATCCGTTCGGTGACCGACAAGCCCATCAAGCACGTGGTGCTGTCGCACTATCACGCGGTGCGCGTGCTTGGCGCCTCGGCGTACTTCGCCGAAGGAGCGCAGAACATCATCGCCAGCCGCGGCACCTACGAGATGATCGTGGAGCGCGGCGAGGCGGACATGAAGTCCGAGATCGAACGCTTCCCGCGCCTGTTCGCCGGCGTGGAAACGGTGCCGGGGCTGACCTGGCCCACCGTGGTGTTCGAGCGCGAGCTGACGCTGTTCCTCGGCAAGCTCGAAGTCCGGATCATGCATCTGGGCCCCGGGCACACCAAGGGCGACACCGTGGTGTGGATCCCCTCGCAGAAAATCCTGTTCTCGGGCGATCTGGTCGAGTACGACGCCGCCTGCTATTGCGGCGACGCGCAGCTCGAGGAATGGCCGGCCACGCTGGACGCTCTGCGCGCGCTGGAGCCCCAGGCGCTGGTCCCGGGACGCGGTCCCGCCCTGACCACGCCGGAAGAGGTCGCCAAGGGACTGGACTACACGCGCGACTTCGTCACCACGCTGCTGCAGCGCGGCCGCGAGGCCGTCGAGAAGAAGCTGGACCTGAAGGGTGCGATGGCGCATACCCGCGCGGCGATGGACGCCAAGTTCGGCCACGTCTTCATCTACGAGCACTGCCTGCCGTTCGATGTGGCCCGTGCCTACGACGAAGCGAGCGGCATCAAGCATCCACGCGTGTGGACCGCGGAGCGCGACAAGGACATGTGGGCCGCGCTGCAGGACTGACGCAGGCAGACAGCATCGACGCCAGAGAACAGCGATAGCGACCGTGGCGGGTGGATGGAGACACCATGGATAACGACTTTCAGACGCGCACGTTCGAGTACCGGCCTTGCGCGGAACAGCGGGGCGGGACGCAGCGGCCCGATGCGGTGCATCCCGTCGCCGTGATCGGGGCTGGCCCCGTGGGGCTCGCGACGGCGATCGACCTCGCGCAGCAAGGCGTGCCCGTCGTGCTGCTCGACGAGGACTGCACGCTGTCCACCGGCTCGCGCGCGATCTGCTTCGCCAAACGCACCCTCGATATCTTCGACCGCCTGGGCTGCGCCGAGCGGCTGATGGACAAGGGCGTGCGCTGGCAGGTGGGCAAGGTCTTCTTCGACCGCGAGCTGGTGTACAGCTTCGACCTGCTGCCCGAGACCGGACATCATCGGCCGGCCTTCATCAATCTGCAGCAGTACTACCTCGAGGGCTTCCTCGTCGAGCGCGCGGCCGAGCTCGACGGGCTCGAGCTGCGTTGGAAGCACCGCGTCGGCGCGCTGGCGCCACGCGCCGACCACGTGGCGCTGACGGTGGAGACGCCCGACGGGCCCTACGAGATGCGGGCCCGCTATGTGGTGGTGGCGGACGGTGCGCGCAGTCCCGTGCGGCGCATGATGGGACTGGAGAGCAAGGGCCGCACCTTCCGCGACCGCTTCCTCATTGCCGACGTCAGGATGGCCGCGGCGTTTCCGAGCGAGCGGTGGTTCTGGTTCGATCCGCCATTCAACCGCAATCAGTCGGTGCTGCTGCACCGCCAGCCGGACAACGTCTGGCGCATCGACTTCCAGCTCGGCTGGGACGCCGATCCCGACGTGGAGAAGCAGCCGGAGCGCGTGATTCCCCGCATCAAGGCCCTGCTCGGCGACGACGTCGAGTTCGCGCTCGAGTGGGTCAGCGTCTACACGTTCTCCTGCCAGCGCATGGACAAGTTCCGCCATGGCCGCGTGCTGTTCGCCGGCGACGCAGCGCATCGTGTCTCGCCCTTCGGCGCACGTGGCGCGAACAGCGGCGTGCAGGACGCGGACAACCTCGCGTGGAAGCTCAGACTGGTACTCGACGGCACCGCGCCCGAGGCGTTGCTCGATACCTATGCCAGCGAGCGCGAGGCGGCCGCGGACGAGAACATCCTGAACTCTTCGCGCTCCACCGATTTCATCACGCCCAAGACGCCGGCGAGCCGCACCTTCCGCGACGGCGTGCTGCGGCTTGCGCGGCATCACGGGTTTGCGCGGCAACTGGTCAACAGCGGCCGCCTGTCGGTGCCGGCGGTGCTGACCGCGTCGCCGCTCAATACGCCGGATGCGGCGCCGTTCGCCGGGGCGATGGTTCCCGGCGCGCCGTGCTCCGACGCGCCCGCGGGCGACGGCTGGCTGCTGCGCCACGTCGGCGGCGACTTCACCGTCATGGTCTTCGGCGACGAGCGCGGCCTGCGGCCAGAGGCGCTGACCGCGCTGGCCGGCATCGACACGCAGGGCGTGCCGCTGCGCGTGCTGTGCGTGGTGCCGCGCGCCAGTGCGCCCACGTCGCTGTCGCCCGATGCCGTCGTGGTCGAGGACACCGAAGGTTTGATCGCGCGCCGCTACGACGGGCAACCCGGCACCTGCTACCTGCTGCGCCCGGACCAGCATGTGTGCGCGCGGTGGCGCGACGTGGACGCCGCGGGCATCGAAGCCGCGCTGCGCCGCGCGCTGTGCAGGGAAGCGCCGTTGCCCGCGGCCGCAACGTCAGGGCAGACCGATGTCGCGCCCGACGCCGCGGTGGCGGCGCAATTGCTCACCGATCCGCACCTGGATCGCCCCGACGATGTCTACGAAGCGCTGATCGACATGCATCGCGACCTGACCGATGCGCAGAGCCAGTCCGCCAACGCTCACCTGATCCTGCTGCTCGCCAACCATATCGGCAACGGCGCGGTGCTGCGCGAAGCGATGGCGCTTGCGCGCCGCGCGACGGTGGATGCCAGCACCGAGCGTGCGGCCGCCGACGCGATTGCGGCGCTGCCGGTGACACCTGTCGCCGCATGATGCCCGCGCACCCGCCGGCGAGGCAGCCTTCCGATCCAGTCCGTCAATCCCCGAAAGGACGACGCCACTCATGACCCAGACCACACTGAACCCCGCCGCCGCGACGCTGGCCGATGCCAGCGCGCTGCGCTACCAGACCGGCTTCGCGAACGAGTTCGCCACCGAAGCGCTGCCGGGCGCGCTGCCCGAGGGCCAGAATTCGCCGCAGCGCGTGGCCTACGGCCTCTATGCCGAGCAGCTGTCCGGCACCGCCTTCACGGCGCCGCGCGCGCACAACCGCCGCTCGTGGCTGTACCGGATTCGTCCGGCCGCCGTGCACGAGCCCTTTGTCGCGGCCGAGCAGCCGCGCCTGCTGAGCCGCTTCGATGCCGTCGCGCCGTCGCCCAACCAGATGCGCTGGAGTCCGCCGGCCATGCCCTCGATGCCGACCGATTTCGTCGATGGCATCGTCACGATGGCGGGCAACGGCGGCCCCGAGGCGATGACCGGCTGCGGCATCCATCTGTATCTGGCCAACCGGTCGATGACGGACCGGTTCTTCTACAACGCCGACGGCGAGATGCTGATCGTGCCGCAGCAGGGCCGCCTGCTGCTGGCGACGGAGCTGGGCCGGCTCGAGGTGGAGCCGCAGGAGATCGTGGTGATCCCGCGCGGCGTGCGCTTTCGCGTGGAACTGCCCGACGGCGAGGCGCGCGGCTATATCTGCGAAAACTACGGGGCGCTGTTCAAGCTGCCCGACCTCGGCGTGATCGGCTCCAACGGCCTGGCCAATCCGCGCGACTTCCAGACGCCGGTGGCCTGGTACGAGGACCGCGAGGGCGATTTCGAGCTGCTGGCCAAGTTCCAGGGCAATCTGTGGCGGGCGCGCATCGACCATTCGCCGCTGGACGTGGTGGCCTGGCATGGGAACTACGCGCCGTACAAGTACGATCTGCGGCGCTTCAACACCATCGGGTCGATCAGCTTCGACCATCCCGATCCGTCGATCTTCCTGGTGCTGCAGAGTCCCTCGGACACCGAGGGCGTCGACAACATCGACTTCGTGATCTTCGGCCCGCGCTGGCTGGCGATGGAGCACTCGTTCCGCCCGCCCTGGTTCCACCGCAATATCGCCAGCGAGTTCATGGGCCTGATCGCGGGCGCCTACGATGCCAAGGCCGAGGGCTTCTCCCCCGGCGGCGCGAGCCTGCACAACTGCATGAGCGGCCACGGTCCCGACGCGGAGACTTTTGCCAAGGCCAGCGCCGCCGATACGACCGTGCCGCATCGCATCGCCGACACCATGGCCTTCATGTTCGAGACGCCCGGCGTCATTCGGCCGACCCCGTATGCCATGGCGTCGGCCGAACTGCAGGCGGATTACTACCGCTGCTGGCAGGGCATCCGCAAGCATTTCAATCCCGAGGTGCGCTGAGCGCGCCCACACCACGATACGCAATCGCAGCAGGACGACATCGCATGGACAAACGACAGACCAGCTGGATCGAAGCGGCCAATGCCGCCGACTGCCACTTCCCCTTGCAGAACCTTCCCTACGGCATTTTCTCGACGGACGGGCAGGGGCCGCGCGCCGGCGTGGCTATCGGCGACCAGATCGTCGACCTGGCGGCGCTGGATGACGCCGGCCTGCTGCCGGCCCGCGCCAAGGGCACGTTCGCAAGCGGGACGCTCAATGCCTTCGTTGCCCTCGGCAAGCCGGTCTGGTCGGAAACCCGTCAACGCCTGACCGCGCTGCTCGCCGCCGACAACGCCGAACTGCGCGACAACGCCGCGCTGCGCCAGCGTGCGCTGGTGCCGATGGCAAGCGCCACGCTGCATCTGCCCGTGGCCATTCCCGGCTACACCGACTTCTATTCGTCGCGCGAGCACGCGACCAACGTCGGCCGCATGTTCCGCGATCCGGACAATGCCCTGCTGCCGAACTGGCTGGAGATTCCCATCGGCTACAACGGCCGCGCCAGTTCGGTGGTGGTCAGCGGCACCGCGCTGCATCGGCCCAACGGCCAGCTCAAGCTACCCAACGAGCCACGCCCGCAATTCGGGCCGTGCCGCAAGCTCGACTACGAACTGGAGATGGGCTTTATCGTGGGCAAGGAGTCGCGGCTCGGCGAGCCGGTCGGCACGGCGCAGGCGAGCGAGCACATGTTCGGCATGGTGCTGCTCAACGACTGGAGCGCCCGCGATATCCAGCAGTGGGAGTATGTGCCCCTCGGGCCGTTCAACTCCAAGACGTTCGGCACCTCCATCTCGCCGTGGGTGGTGACGATGGAGGCGCTGGAGCCGTTCCGCCGCGACAATCCGGCGCAATCGCCGGAGCCGCTGCCGTACCTGCGCCAGCAAGCGCCCAACGCCTACGACATCGAGCTGGAGGTCGCGCTGCGACCGGCCGGCGCCGCGCAGGCCCAACGCGTGAGCCGCACCAACTTTCGCGCGATGTACTGGACCATGGCCCAACAGCTGGCGCACCACACGATCTCCGGTTGCAACGTGCGTGTGGGCGATCTGATGGGCTCGGGCACCATCAGCGGCACCACGCCGGATTCCTACGGCAGCCTGCTGGAGCTGACGCGCAACGGCGCGCAGCCGCTGACGGTCGGAGGCGTGCAGCGCGGGTTCCTCGAGGATGGCGACGAGGTGGTGATGACGGGCTGGTGCCAGGGCGACGGCTATCGCGTCGGCTTCGGCGAAGTGAGCGGCGTGATACTGCCGGCGGTGAAGCTTTAAGCGTTGTCGCTGTCGTCGTTCGCGCCGGACGGAAGATCCGGCGGCACGTCGAGGATGACGGCCGCCCGGCCGCCCAGCAGGACTTGCTCGCCGGCCCGCACCGTGAAAGCGTAGAGCACATTGCCGGCGTCGCCGCCGATGCGGCTCGCCTCGATGGCGAGCGGGGCGGGGTAGACGTCGAGCCGCGCGACATGGATCTCTACCTTGCGCACGCTGGCCAGATAGCCCATGCGCGGCCGCGCGGCGCCCGCGTGGAGCACGGCGGCGTGCGCCGCCATGGCCTGCGCGGCGTATTCGATGCCGCAGACCGCGGCCAGCCGTCCCTCGGCCCGCAGTGGATGGTCGGGCCGCCCGTGGCCGTCGGCCTCGCAGCGGATATGGTCGGGGCCCCAGGCGACGATCCGGTCCAGCAGGCACATCGAGCCCGCATGCGGAATACGTGCCGCGATCCAGTCCCTGCCCAGCGGGGGCTGCGTCGTCATCGCGGCATCAGCGGCATGGCGCGAGCGCGATGCGCATCGCCACGTCGTCCAGATAATCCAGCACGACCTGCCGCTCGCCGCCGGCCGCAAGCGCCTGCAGCAGCGGCAGCGCGCGCGCCGCGGGCACGGCCGCGCGCAGGGTTTCGAGCAGAGGATCGGCCATGCGGTCGGCCGGCGCCTGCTCCGCGGGCACCAGCTCCAGCGCCAGCCGCGCCAGACTGTGCGGGCCCTGTTCCGGGGAAAGCACCAGCGCAAGCCCGAAGGTATCGGGAATCGGCCGCTTGTGGCGCAGCGGATCGGGGTAATCGGTGTCGTAGGCGATGAGCACGCAGGGACCGCGCTGCGTGGCCGCCTGGCACAGTGCCTCGAGCAAGCCGGCACCAAAGCTGGCGTCATGGGCGCACATCACGTTGGACGGCGTCATCGCGCCGGTGGCGATGCCCCAGTAGCCGGCGGGTGCGTTATGCACCGAGTTGTGGAAGCGCGTGGGCGAGAGCAGCGGATCGTCGCTGGCCAGCGCCTCGCAGATCGCGTGATAGTTGTGCCCGTCCGCGCCCGAGGCACTGAACACCGTGGGCAATGTGGCCGCGTCGCGCCCGCTGGCCGCGATGGCCTCGCGGCCGGTGGCCAGCGCCAGCTTGACCGCGGGCCCGGTGCGCCTGCGCTCGGCGGGCGGCAAGCCCTCCGGCGGCGGCAGCTCGGTCGGCCGCGAGACATACGGCGCGGCGCCGGTCAGCGCGGCGGCGCTCTGCGCCCAGCCGGACAGTCCGGGGCCTACCAGTCCGACCCCTTCGATGAATGCGTGCAGTGCCATGATGGTCCCGATGCCCTCAGCGCAACGCGTCGGCACGGCCGAACAGCAGGCTGCAATTGGTGCCGCCGAAACCGAAGGCATTGGAAAGCGCGTACCGCACCGGCTGGTGGCGGTTCGCGAGCAGATAGTCCAGCGGCAGCTCCGGGTCCGGCACGGTGGTATTGATGCCGGCGGGCAGCAGGCCTTCGCGCAGCGCCAGCGCGCAGATCACCGCTTCGATCGCGCCCGCGGCGCCCAGCGTGTGTCCGGTCGCGCCCTTGGTCGAGCTGCACGGCGTGGCGCCGAACATGTCGAGCACGGCCTTGCCCTCGACGGCATCGTTGTTCCGTGTGGCCGTGCCGTGCAGGTTGATGTAGTCGATATCGCCGGGCTCCAAGCCGGCGTCCTCCAGCGCCTGGCGCATCGCCATGCGCGCGCCCAGTCCCTGCGGATGCGGTGTCGACATATGGTGCGCGTCGCTCGACTCGCCGATGCCGCGCAGCAGCACCGCGTCGTCCGCAATGGGGCTGGCGGGCATCCTTTCCAGCAGCGCGAAGGCCGCGCCTTCGCCGATGGAGATGCCGTTGCGGGCGGCGTCGAAGGGGCGGCACGGCTGCGGCGACACCAGCTCCAGCGCATTGAAGCCGTACAGCGTGGTATGGCACAGGGTGTCGACGCCGCCGACGATGGCCGCGTCGACAAGCCCGGCTTGCATCATGCGCCGTGCCGAGGCGAACACCTTGGCGCCGGAGGAGCAGGCCGACGAGATCACCGCGGCCGGGCCCTTCAGACCGAAATAGTGACGCACGAAGTCCGCCAGCCCGTAGGGGCTGTGGCCGCGTGCGTAGTTGAAGTCGTCGGGCAGGGCGCCGGTCGCTGGGTCGCGGCGGCGATAGGCCTGCTCGGTTTCGAGAATGCCGCCGGTGCTGGTGCCGAGCATCACCGCCACGCGGCCGGCGCCGTGGCGGGCGATGGCCTGCGCGACGGCCTCGGCGAAGCCGTCCTGGCGCAGTGCGAGGCTGGCAAGGCGATTGTTGCGGCAATCGAAGCTGGCCAACGCGTCCGGCAGCACTTCGTCGTCGACACCGGCCACCTCGCCGATATAGGCCTGGAGCCGGCTGGTGCCGAAGCGGCACGGCGCCAGGCCGCCCGCCTGGTTGCGCAGGCTGGCCAGGGTGGCGTCAAGGCCACGGCCGAGGCAACTGGTGGCGGTAAAGCTTGAAAGCAGCAGGGGGGACACAGCGTATTGTCAGTGGGGACGGCGGCCCGGGCATCCTGAGGCGGACGGGTCCGGGGCGGGGAAATTGTAGCAAACGACGTATCGCGGGCCCGCCGCCCTCATGCGCCCGCCGCGCGCTGCGCCACCATCAGGACGTTGGCACCATGGGCGTCGGCCGGGAGCGGAATTTCCCGCACCGCGAAGCCGTGGCCCGCCAGCAGCGTGCGCCAGTCGCCGGCGCGGCGGCAATACAGCGGCGTGGCGCGCCGCGCCCGCAACCATTGCACCGTGCGGTCCACCGCCTGGCTGTAGCGGGCCTGAAGCCCCGCCCCGGCATCGCCCACCCGCAGCAGCACGGAGCCGTGCGGCGCGAGGCTGGACCGGACCCGGCGCAGCACGGCTTCCTGGCCCGCGTAGTCAAGGTAATGCAGCACGTCCAGCATCACCACGTGGTCGTAGGCGCCGGCCCCGTCGGGCATCGCGCGGATATCGCCCTGGACGATGTCGATGGGCCACTCCGTCGGTCCCGCCAGCGCAGCGCGGGCGAGGGCTACGTCCGCTCCGGTGAGTTCGATGCCGACCAATGCCCGCGGGCGCGGCGGTGGATGCCAGTGCGCGGGCCAGGCCGGTCCATGGCGCCGCTGCGAGGCCAGCAGCCACGCCGCCAGCAGTCCCTGGCCGCAGCCCAGGTCGAGGATGCGGGCGCCGTCGGGAATCAGGCCGGCCGCCAGCGCGATGCGGAACACCGGATCGCGCCGCAGCTTGAAGCGCGCGAAGTGGTAGGGAAAGTGGCCGGCGTGGCGATAGCGCAGGCTGGCGTCGCGCACCAGCGCATTCACCATGGCGCGTGCCGCGGCCTCGTCGTGCGCATGATGCGGTGCTGGCGTTTGGCGCATCGATCGAGCTTACGGGGCCACCGCCTCGCGCAGCGTCACATGGCGCAGCCCCGCGTCGTCGATGGCGGCGAGCACGCGCGGCAGCACGGCATGGATGACAGGCCGGCCGCCCGCCTCGTGGCCGGGGTTGCCGTCGTGCATCAGCAGGATGTCGCGTCCGGCCAGCCGGCGCACCAGCCGTGCCGTCACGCGGTCGGCGTTCGCGTCGGAGAGGGTATCGAAGCCGCGCCGCGTCCACGCCGCCAGGCGTAGCCCCAGGCGGCACAGCACAGGCTCCAGGAACACGTTGCGCAGGCCCGCGGGCGCGCGGAAAAAGCGCGGCGTCTGCCCGCTCAGCTCGGTGAGTACCTGCTGCGCCTCGGCGATTTCGCGCTGGATACGGGCGGGCCCGAACGTGGAGAAATGCAGCCGGTGGTGCTCGCTGTGGTTCTCGATGGCATGGCCGCGCCGCGCGATCTCGGCGACCAGGTCGGGGTGGCGGCGGGCGTGTTCGCCGATGCAGAAGAAGGTGGCGCGGGCCCGGTGGGCATCCAGCTGGTCCAGCACGTACGGCGTCAGCGCGGGATTGGGTCCGTCGTCGAACGTCAGCGCGATGCAGCCCGCGGCGGACGGCGGCAGCCGCAGCAGGGTGGGCCCCAGCAGCGTGCTGCGCGGCCACAGCCCGGCGGTGCCCAGCAGCAGATGGGCCGCGCCGAGCGACGCCGCGGCCCACGGCAGCATGCCGGGCTGGGCGATGACCGCGCCAAGCGCACCCACGTGCAGCGCGGCCGTACCGCCGAGCAGCGCGGAGGGACGCCAGGGCCGCGCGAACTGCGCCGGCTGGTGGTGAACCGCGTCGGGCAGGGTGTTCATCTCGTCGTCTCCTTGTCGTCGCCGCGGTGGCCCGCCTCGCCGGCCTGGCCTCCCGCCAGCACGGCCGCTGGCGCGAACATGGCCGACAGCAGCAGTGCCAGCACGGCGCCAGGGCCCACCGTCAGCCCGATCGCCTGCAACAGCGGCAGCGTCGAAAAGCCCAGCAGCCCGAAGCCGGCCACCGTGGTGGCGTTGGCCAGCAGCAGCGAGGCCAGCGTGCCCGGCGGCAGGCCGGCGGCCGGGCCGGCACCACGCTGCGCGGCCCCGTTGAAGAACAGTGCATAGTTGGAGCCTACCGCTACCAGCAGCAACAGGCCCACCAGATGCAACAAGGATAGCTGGCGATCGCCCAGAGCGAGGCCGGCCGTCACGAGGAGCGCGGCGGCGGCCAGGGGCAGCATGGTGGCCGCCACCCGCCGCGGCGAGCGCAGCGCCACCAGCAGCAATGCCGCGATGGCGACCAGCCCGCCCAGCGACAGCCGCATCGCCTCGCGCAGATAGCCGGCGTACAACCGGTCGGATTCGCCCTTCAGGTCCACGAACAGCGCATCGGGCACGCCCGCCTGCGCGATGGTGGCGCGGATGGCGCCGGTGTCGAGCGCCTCGCCGCGCTTGCCGCCCGCCGGGGCCCGCAGCGGCAGCGTGGCGCTCCAGCGCTCGCCGTCGCGCGTGAGCAGCGCGTCCACCGCGAGCGCCATCGAGGTCCCACGGAGGTCCTCGCGCCGCAGCGGGGCGCCACTGCGCGCGGCCTGCGCATCGTCGAGGAAGGGCGCGAACAGCCCGGGCCTGAACGGCATGCCGGCGCCGGCCGCGTCCAGCCGCTGCGCCAGCACGTCGCGCGGCGGCAGGCTGGCCAGGCGGGCGCGCTGCGTGGCCTCGCTCGGCAGATAGCGGGCGGGGCTCTCGAAGCCCCCGATGGTGCCGTCGGCGACCAGCGGCCGCAGCCGCGCGCCGATGCGTTCGGCGCCGCGCAGCACCGTTTCCTGGTCCGGTCCCGACACCACGACCAGATAGCGGACATCGGGCGCGCCCACATCGGCCCGCAAGGCGGTATCGAGCGCCTGTACGTCGGCGGGCACCGGGCTGAGCGAGGCCAGCTCGTGGCTCCACAGCCGCTCGCGCTGGCCTGCCAGCACGGCGCACGCGGCCACCAGCAGCACGGCCACCGGCCAGCGCAGGCGCCGGGCGTGCACGGCCAGGCGCGCGGCGCGCTGGCCCAGGGGCGCGAGCTCGCGCATGCGGAAGCGCGCGGGAACCAGATGCGGCAACACGAAGCGGGTCACCAGCGCGGCGCCGGCCAGCCCCGCGATCGAGAACAGCCCGAGTTGCGCCAGCCCCGGGAAACCGGACAGCAGCAGCGACGCGAATCCGCAGATCGAAGTCAGCACGCCGAGCCGCACGGTAGGCCAGAAGCCGGCCATCCAGCGCGGCCGGCGTGCCTCGGCGTCGTCCTCGGCGCCGGCGCGGCCCGACGCCTGTGCGAACAAATAGATCGCATAGTCCACCGACTCGCCGATCAGCGTGGTGCCGAAGCCCAGCGTGAGCCCGTGCACGGAACCGAAGCCAAGGCTGACCGCGGCGATGCCCGCCAGCACCCCGGATGCCACCGGCAGCAGGCCCAGCAGCAGCGCCGGCAGCGAGCGATAGGCAAACCACAGCAGGGCCACGATCACGCCGGCGCTGAGCAGCGCGATGCGCTGGACCTCGCGCTTGATCGTGTCGCGCGTATTGACCGAGATGACGCCGGGACCGGACATGACGAGCCGATAGAGGGCAGCCTGCGCGGCTTGCGGCGTGGCGTGCCCCGCCGCGGACTGGAAGGCGTCGCGCAGTGCCGCCATTGCCCGCTCCTGCGCGTCGGTGTCGGAGCCCGCCGCGGTGGTCTGCGCCAGCAGCACCGCGCGCTCGCCGTCGCGCGACACCCACGCCCCATCGCGCATGGCCGGGGTGGCGCCCGCATCGAACTCGCCGAGCAGCGCGGCCACCTCGCCGGTGGGGTCGCGGGGCAACAGGGACTTGGCGAACATGCCGGCCGGCGACGCGATCAGGTCGAGCGACTCGCCAAGCGCGGCGCGCAGACCCGCCTCGCTGAAGCGTTGCGGGGTCACCTCGGGACTGAGGGCGTAGCGATGCGCGTAGAGGAATTGCTGGTCCTGCTGCCGCGTCACCGGCTCGCCGTTCTGGATCGCGGCGAACTGCCCGTCGCTGCGCAGCGCCGCTGCCATCGCCCGGGACACCGCCGCCCGCCCCGCCGCGTCGCCGCCTTCGATGCCGACCAGGATCAGCCGCGATACCAGCCCGTCGCGCAGCTGGTCCACCAGCAGGCGCTGCTCCGGCGTCGGGGCGCGCGGCAGGAAGGCTGACAGGTCGGCGGTAAAGCGCGTGCCGGAGATGACGACCGCGCATGCGGCGACGAACAGCAGCCAGCCGGCCACTGCCCATCGGGCGGGACCGCGCGCCAGCCGATGGCGCAGCGAGGGGTGGCCCGTGCCCGCCATCAGCGCGCGCCGGCGTGGGTGATCCGCATCACCGAGCGGTCGCCGTCGGCCTGACGGATCTCCACGCTCTGCACCTTGTCGCCGGCGCCGTCGATGCGGATGGTGTGGATGGCCGCGGCCATGCGCGGCTCGGTCGGCGTCAGCGTCAGCGTCCAGCGCGCGGCCTGGCCTTCGAGGGACAGGCGGTAGTAGCGCTCCAGCGCGTCGCGGTTGCCGCCCAGCGTGCCGCGCAGGCTCTCGATAAAGCCGGCCAGCTCGGGAAAGTTCTGCAGCGGAATGACGGTCTTCCTGCCGGCGCGCTCCACCGTCATCATGTCGCCCGTCAGTGTCAGGCTCTCGGGCTTGGGACTGAGCGTGCGTTTCTCGAGCCGGTCCGGCGCGACGAAGACGAGTTCGCCGCTCGATTCCACCGGCCGCTCCAGCATGGCCAGGTATTTGGTCTCCACGAACCTGGCGCGCCCGGACTTCTGCGTGGCCAGCGCGGCCATCAACTGGTCCACGCCCCACGCGGCCGGGGCGCTGCCTGCACGCGGCGCCGACTCCGCCGCGACGGCGGCCGGAGGCAGCGCGGCGGGCGCGGCGAGCGCGGCAACGAGCAGCAGGCGCAGCGCGGCGCGATAGCGTGTCGTGTTCATGCGGCGTCGTCCATGGCGTCGGCGGCCGCAGGGGGCTGCCCGGCGGGCGGCTGCCAGAAGTCGTAGAAATTGAACCAGTTGTAGGGCGCATCGCGGCACTGCTGCTCCAGCAGTCGCACATAGCGCGCCAGCGCGGCCTGCACCGCGGCCTCGCGCTCGGGCGCCGGCGTCTCGGTGAAGTCGGCGATGGGCTCGAAATGAACGTCGTAGCGGTTGCCGCCACGGTACAGCCCCGAGATGAACACCACGCGCTGGCGCAGGATGGCGGCCATGCGCAGCGGACCGGTCGGAAATGTCGCGGGGGCGCCGAGGAATTCGCAGGGCTGCCGCGGATCGGTGGCGCGGCCGTCGATGGTGCGATCGGCCAGCAGGCCGATCAGGTAGCCACGCTGCAGGCGCGCGCGCACCTGCAGCATCGCGTCGAGGCGGCCCAGCGGAATCACATCCTGGGCCGCCAGCGGATTGACGGCGGCCAGCGCCTGGCTGATGCGGCCGCCGTTGTCCTCGTACATGGTCACGGCCACGCGCATGCCGGGGTGCTGGCGGCCGATGGCACGTATCACCTCGAAGCTGCCCAGGTGGGCGCCCATCAGGAAGGCGCCTTCGCCGCTGCCGACCACCTCGCGGATCCAGGGCTCGCCATGCACGCGGATATCGAACAGATCGTAGCGGCCGGCGAGCAGGTAGACCCGGTCGTGGATGGTGGCGGCGAAGGCCGACATGTGCCGCGCGACATCGCGCCAGCCGGCCGGCCGGCCCAGCGCCCGGGCCAGGTAGTCGCGCGAGGCGCGCCGCGCCGCCGGCGAGCACAGCAGGAAATAGCCCACTACCGGACGCAGCAGCAGGCGGGCCACGCGCCGGCCCAGCCGCAGGGAGATCCACGTCATGATGCGCAGCAGCGTGGTGTTGCTGCGCTCGGGCTGGCGCGACCAGTCGGTGTCGCCGGCCGACGGCGCTTTGCTCAACGGCTTCATGCGCCTTCCTCCGCCGCGGCGGCCGCCGGCGTCAGGCTGCCGGTGGCCACCGTACGACCGGCCACGTCCAGCGAAAAGCGGATCGTGCCGCCCGCTGCCACCGCATAGTCGATATCGACGCATTCGCCTGGCGAAACGGGAGAGAGAAACTTGGCCGTGCCGATCTCGAAACGGTCGATGGGCCGGCCCAGCGCCGCGGCGATGCGCAGCAGGGCCTGATCGAGCAGCACCACGCCAGGCACGATCGGACGGCCGGGGAAATGGCCCGGCAGCGCGGGATGGTCAGCGGCGATGGCGAATGACGCCGCGGGTGGGGACAGGTCTTGCAGGTTCATGCGAAATCCAGGTCGCGGTCGCCATCGTGGCCCGCGAGGGTGGCTGGTGGACCGGACAGCAGGCTGGCTACCAGCGCGTCCAGCGCTTCGCGCGGCAGCTTGCCGGTCGCGTTGCGCGGCAGGGCCTGCGCGAACAGCACGCGCCGCGGCAGGAAGGCGGCGTCGATGCGCTCGCGCAGCCCGCGCTGGACATCGGCGGCGCGCAGGCCGGGGGCGACCACCACGGCCATCAGCCGCGCCACCGGCGCGAGTCCGCCGCGCTCGTCGTCGCGCGGCATCACGAACACGCCGTCCGTTACACCGTCGAGCGCGAGCAGCTGCTGGTTCAGATAGGCCAGCGAGGTTCGCTTGCCCGCGATATTGATCAGGTCTGCCTTGCGCCCGTGCAGCAGGAAGCGGCCGCCGTCGAGCATCTCGATGGCGTCGTTCAGCGCGACCGGCTGCGCCAGATGCGCGCCCTGAGCGAGCACGGTGTCTTCGCCATCGGTATCGGGCGGGCCGGGACGCAGCACGATGCCCCCCAGCAGTTCCCACGCAGCGGTCTGCGTGGGACGGCGCATGGCGATATGGCCGGTCTCGGTGCTGCCATAGATTTCCGTCAGCGGGGCGCGGTGCCGGGCCTCGGCCTCGCGGGCCAGCTTCGGCGCGAGCGGCGCGGTGGCCGACAGCATCAGCGCGAGCGGCGGCAGCGTGACCGTCGAGTGCTGCAGCGCGCGCAGGTGTACCGGCGAGGCAACCAGTATCCGGGGGCCGGGCACGGCTTCGAGCGCCGCGGCGATATCGGCGGGGTAGAAGGGCCGCGCATCGCTCAGCGCGATGCCCGCCTGCAGCGGCAGCATGACCGTGCATTCCAGCCCGTACATATGCTGCGGCGGCACGGTGCCCACCAGCCCGGCGCCGGGCCCGAGCGCCGGCAGGTCCAGGCGCGCGGCGGCGGCGCGGGCATTGGCGACCATCGCGCCCCAGCGCTTGGCATGGGGGACGGGGCGCCCGGTGGAGCCCGACGTGAAAAGGTAGGCCAGGATGCGGTCGGCGGGGATGGATGGCGGCGACAACGGCGCGTCGTCCTCGTGCCCGGATGCCTGTCCGCCGGCCGCCATCTCGGGCAGGCGCACGCGCGGCAGTGCGATATCGCAGTCCGGGCCGTCATGCAGGCAGAACACGTCCGGCGCGAACGCGGCCAACTGGGCGATCATGTCGGGCGTCTGGGCGGGCGGTAGCAGGCTGACCTTGCCGGCCACCAGCGTGGCGCAGATGCCCACGGCAAACAGATAGCGGTCCGCGCACACGTTGAACACATGGCCACCGGCGGGCAGGCAGCGCACGGCGCGGTCCACGTCATCGAGGAATTGCCGCGCGGTAACGCGCAGGCCGTGGCGGTAGGCGACGGTCGCGTTGGCCGAGGCATGCGCGAGCAAGGGCAGTTCGGAGGTCATGACGATCCAGGGCGCGGCCGCGGGTCGGTGCCATGGAGGCCGCTGCCCGGCGGCATGGCGATGCGAGGTGAGTCTGGCATGAGGCAAAGCGAAGGGGCACAAGAGAAATCGCACACGCGCGGGATCCGTACAACAGACAGACCGCCGGTGCGGCAAACCGTTTCGCGCGCAGGGGCGGCGATGTTGTTACCAAAGTTCTCGTGCCTTGGTGCCCATGTGCAGCGCTTGGTAGCATTGCGCCCTGGGCGGTGCGGGAGTATACCGCAGGCCCAACGGCCGCCCGGCCTTGCCCGGAGCGGCTTTAGCGTCACAAAATCACGCGCGGCCGGTCTGGGTCCGCGCGCCCGTGGCGCCCCTTCCTGATCCCCTGAAAGCGACAATGACCGAACTGGAAACCGAACTCGCCCAAATGATCATCGACGAGCTCGACATCACCGAAGTGTCGGTGGCTGACGTCTCCGCCGACACGCCCCTGTATGGGGAAGGGTTCGGCCTGGATTCGATCGATGTCCTCGAGATCGCGCTGCTGATCTCGAAGAAGTACGGCTTCGAACTGCGTTCGGACAACCCCGACAACCAGAAGATCTACGCCTCGCTCGGCAGCCTGGCCGCTTACACGGCCGAGCACCGCACCAAGTAAGCCCCTGCCATCGGGGCGCCGACGCCCGGTCCGCGCCAGTGGTAATTGCGCCCGGGCGGTCTATGCTGCAATCAGGGCGCGCAGCGCGCGCCGACACGCCCGCGCGTTTCGATGCGGGGCTGGGATATCGAACGGATGGACGCCATGAACGATGCTTCGACCACTCACCTGGTGTTGATCCCCAGCTACAACCCCGGCCCCAAGGTGCGCGAGGTCGTGCGCGAGGCGCGCACGCAGTGGAATCCCGTATGGGTCGTCGTCGACGGCAGCACCGACGACAGCGCCGCGTGGCTGCGCGCGCAGGCCGCGGCCGACGATGGCCTGCGCGTGATCGAGCTGCCCGTCAACAGCGGCAAGGGCGCCGCGGTGCTGCACGGCTGCGAGGTGGCCGCGGCGCAGGGCTTCACCCACGTGCTGACCATGGACTCCGACGGCCAGCATCCGGCCGCGATGATCGGCACGCTGATGCAGGCCTCGCGCCGCCGCCCCGATGCGATGGTGCTGGGCAGGCCGGTCTTCGACGACAGCGCGCCCCGCGTGCGCGTCTATGGCCGGCGCCTTTGCAATGCCCTCATCGATCTGGAGACGCTGTGGGCCGGCATCGGCGATTCGCTGTACGGCTTTCGCGTCTATCCCATCGCGCCGCTGTGCGAGGTCATGCGCGGCCATCGCTGGATGCGGCGCTTCGACTTCGATCCCGAAGTGGTCGTGCGGCTGTGCTGGCGCGGCGTGCCGCCGATCAACGTCGATACCCCGGTGCGCTATTTCCGCAAGGACGAAGGCGGCGTATCCCACTTCAACTACCTGCGCGACAACATCCTGCTCAGCGCCATGCACGTGCGGCTGGTCGGCGGATTCCTGTGGCGGCTGCCGGGGATGATGTTGCGGCGGCTGGGCTTGCGGTGGCGGGGTGCGGCGACGCGGTAGGGCGTCCGCTATCCCTTTCTACTGCGGCGGCTGACCGTTCGACGCCATCAGCCCGCCATCCACCGGCAAATTGACCCCGGTCACGAAACGCGCATCGTCGCTCGCCAGGAACGCGATCACCGCGGCGACGTCGTCCGGCTGCGCGGCGCGCCCCAGCGGCATGCGCTCGCGGAATTTGTCGATCAGGGCTTCGTCCCCGAACATGCTCTCGGTCATGTCGGTGCGCGTCAGCGATGGGCATACCGCGTTGGCGCGCACGCCTTCCTTGCCGTAGTCCATCGCGATCGCGCGCGTCAGGTTGGTCACGCCGCCCTTGGCCGCGTTGTAGAAGCACATGTTCCAGTCGGCGCCCAGGCCGGACACCGACGACACGTTGACGATGTTGCCGCGGGTCTTCAGCAGTTCCGGCATCGCGGCGCGGCAGCCGTGGAACACGCCGTCCAGGTCGATCGCCATGACCTGCCGCCAGTCCTCGATGCTGGCTTCGGTGAGGCGGCCTTCCGGGGCGACGCCGGCGTTGTTGACCATCACGTCGAGCCTGCCGAAACGCGCGACCGCGGCCTGGACCAGCGCTTCGACCTGTTCCAGCCGCGACACATCGGTCGCCTGCACCAGCGTCTTGTCCTTGGGCATGTCGGCGGCGGTGCGCTCCAGTTTCTCGCGGGTGCGGCCAGCCAGCACCACGCTGGCGCCTTCCGCGGCGAAGCGGCGCGCGGCGGCCGCGCCGATCCCCGAGCCTGCTCCGGTCACGATCACTACCTTGCCATTGAAGCGGTCCATGTTCGACTCCTGTTGTCGATGTCAGCCAATGCTGGGTGGATGCAACGCCGGCGCAAAGGTTCCGGAGGGTAGGACGCAGGCTGACGCAGGGCGGCTCCGGCCGGGGCGGTGTAGCGCCTTCTCCCCATGCCGCCGCCCGTGGCACACTTGGCGCCCAAGACCAACAACCGGCGTGGCCGCCTCGCTGGCCCGCGCCCGACCAACGGGAGAAATCGGCAATGACACAGCAAGGCAAGGTGGCACTGGTAACGGGCGCGGCCCGGGGAATCGGCAAGGCGGTCGCGCTGGCGCTGCTCGGGGAGGGCTACCGCGTGGTGTTCGCGGGCCGCACAGCCGAATCGCTGCAGGCGCTCGTGGACGAGGCCATCGGGCAGGGCCACACCGCGCTGGCGGTGCAGTGCGATGTCAGCGATCCGGACTCCGTGGACGCGCTCTTCGCCACCGTTCGCGAGCGCTTCGGCCGGCTGGACCTGCTGTTCAACAACGCCGGCATCAATGCCCCGGCGCTGCCTATCGACGAACTGCCCGTGGCGCAATGGAAGGCGGTGCTGGATACCAACCTGACCGGGGCCTTCCTGTGTGCGCGCGCCGCGTTCGCGCTGATGAAGTCGCAGGACCCGCGCGGCGGCCGCATCATCAACAACGGTTCCATCTCGGCCCATGCGCCGCGTCCGAACACGGTCCCGTACACGGCGACCAAGCACGCCATCACGGGCCTGACCAAGAGCCTCTCGCTCGATGGCCGCGCGCACGACATCGCCTGCGGCCAGATCGATATCGGCAATGCCGGCACGGACATGGCCTCGCGGATGGCGCGCGGCGTGATGCAGGCCAACGGCGAGATCGCGCCGGAGCCGCTGATGGACGTCGCCCACGTGGCCCGCTCGGTCGTGCATATGGCCAGCCTGCCGCTCGATGCCAACGTGCAGTTCATGACCGTGATGGCGACGCGGATGCCGTTCGTCGGCCGCGGTTGAGCGCACTACAATGAGACACGGCGGCCACGGTGGCCGCCCGCCCGAAGCCCTGGAGATATGTACAAGGTCTACTGGACGACCTTCGACGAGTCGGGCGCGCCGAGCGCCCATGCGCAGGACTTCGACTCGACCGAACTGGCCGCGGTGCTTGCCTGGTGCGAGGACCTGCGCGCGCAGCAGCGGGCCGGCAAGCCCGTCGGCTTCGTCACGATGGTCTCGGAAAATCCGAACAGCGTCGGCAATCCGGGCGCGGCCGATGTCGAGCCCGGTTACGCCTGGTACAAGCGCAGGCCTCCGCCGCTGCTGTAGATCGGCTGGGCCTGGCCGGACACAAGCCAAGGAGTCGCCATGGACGAGGATCTCGACGGCATGTCGCGCGAACAATTGATCGCCGAGGCGAAGAGGCTGCGCGCCGGCATACGCCGGCATCGCGACAGCAGCGGGCACGAACTGTGCTGGCATCACCCCGACCTGTGGGCCCTGCTGCCCGAGCGCTCTGACCCGGTTCCCGTCGTGCCGGCGTGGCCCCAGTTCCTCGAAGGTTGCCTGCGCTACCGCCAATCGCTGGACGCCCAGCTGCCAGATGCGCCACGCACCGACCGCCCATATTCGGAGCCGTAGCGGCCGTGCGCGCGTGCGGCTCAATTGACTTGAACCGGCTTCGGGTTTACGCTCGATTCACACATCGGTTTGCACGGCCTGTCTCTTCACGGCTGCCCGCGGTACGCCGACACAATAACAACGAGCCGAGACAGTCCCCGCCGTGTCTTCCCGCCTGAACGAACTCCGTCCCGCCCTGCCGATCCTGATCGGCGCCTCCGTGATGCTGAGCCTGGCCATGGGCCTGCGCCAGAGCCTGGGCATCTTCATGCCGCCGCTCACCCGCGACGTAGGCATTTCGGTGTCCGACTTCACCGTCGCCATCGCGGTGCAGAACCTGGCCTGGGGCCTGCTGCAGCCGTGGGCCGGCGCTTGGGCAGCCCGCGTGGGCTTCCGTCCGCTGATGGTTGGCGGCGCGCTGCTGTACGCGGTGGGGCTGGTGCTGCTGGCCACCGCGCACAGCATGGTCGGCGTGGTGCTGGGAGCGGGCGTGGCAATCGGCGCCTCGATGGCCTGTACCGGCAGCGCCATCTCGATGGCGGTCGCGGCCCGTCCCGTCTCGCCGGCGCTGCGCAGCACGGTGCTGGGCATCGTCTCGGGCGCAGGGTCCATTGGCGCGCTGATCGCGGCACCCGTGGGGCAGGTCGCCGCGCAGGCCTACGGCTGGCGCGTCGGTCTCGCCGCCTTCATCGTGCTGGCGCTGGTGATGCTGCCCGCCGCGTGGGTCGCCGGCCGGGTCGACCGCCTGCCGCTGCCGGCCTTTGCGGGCGCGCAGCAGAACGCGCGCGAGGCCCTTGGCACCGCGCTGCGCAATGCGCCCTTCATGGTGATGGCGGCGGCCTACTTCGTGTGCGGCATGCAGCTGGTCTTCCTCACGACGCACCTGCCGTCGTATCTCGACGTCTGCGGCATGGACCCGATGTTGAGTGCGCAAGCGCTGGGCGTGATCGGCGGCTTCAATGTGCTGGGCAGCGTGTTCTTCGGCTGGGCCGGCGGCCGTGTCAACAAGCTGCTGTTGCTCGGGGCCATCTATACCATCCGTTCGCTGGCGCTGATCTGGTACTTCTCGTCGCTGCCCACGCCCGAAAGCACGCTGGTGTTCGCCGCCGTGATGGGCTTCCTGTGGCTGGGCGTCGCGCCGCTGGTCGCGGGCTGGATCGCCGAGACGTTCGGCCTGCGCTGGCAGGCCATGCTGGGCGGGGTCGCCTTCATGAGCCATCAGTTCGGCAGCTTCGTCGGCGCGTTCGGCGGCGGGCTGATCTACGACGCTTTCGGTTCCTACAACGCGGCATGGCAGGGCGGCGTCGCGCTGGGCCTGGTCGCCGGCGCCGCGCAGATCCTCTTCGCGCTGTCCACCCGGCCGCGTCCCCCCGCACCCGTACCGACCTGAGCGCCAGCCTGCCGCTTGCCGATCCTCGCCCGATCGAGGGAACTATCGGCCCACTCCGTCGCCAGAACTAGGGTTACCCCTTATCGCCACCCCTTACGGCAACGGAGAAGCGCATGAAGCAGTGGCTCGACCTCAACGTATTCCTCGGCATTTCCGCCATAGACTGGCTCTATGCGGCAGTCGCCGCCATTGTCAGTTACCTCGTACTTTCCACTGCCTTGCGGCTCGCGACCTCGCGGCTGGAGACGCTCGCCGCGCGGACCAGCGCCCGGTCCATCGACCTGGCCGCCGAGATGATCAAGCACACCAGCACGACGCTGCTGCTGTTCGCGGCCTTGCTGATCGGCTCCGAATTCCTCGCCCTGCCCGCCAAGTGGGCGACCCGCATCGGTCACCTGTGGTTCCTGGTGATCGGCGTGCAGATTGCCATCTGGATCAATCGCGGGGTCACCATCTGGACGCGGGACCGGCTGACGGGCGAAGGCGTCACCGCGCATAACCCCGTCATCACCACCATGATGTCCTGGGCGCTGCGCTCGCTGCTGTGGTCCGTGCTGCTGCTGGCGGTGCTGGCCAACATGGGGGTCAATATCACGGCCTTCGTCGCCAGCCTCGGCGTCGGCGGCGTGGCGGTGGCGCTGGCGGTGCAAAGCATCCTCAGCGACCTGTTCGCCTCGCTGGCGATCGGGCTGGACAAGCCTTTCGAGCAGGGCGACTTCATCGTCTTCGGCGATATCGCCGGCAGCGTCGAGCATATCGGCCTGAAGACCACGCGTATCCGCAGCCTGAGCGGCGAGGAGATCGTCTGCGGCAATACCGAGCTGCTGAAGAACACCATCCACAACTACAAGCGGATGTCCGAACGCCGTATCCAGTTCGGCTTCCGCGTGCCTTACCAGACCTCGCCGGAGCAACTGCGCGAGATTCCCGCGCTGATCCGCGCGGCGGTCGAGACCGCCGGCACGACGCGGTTCGACCGCGCCCACTTCAAGGGCTTCGGCGACAGCGCGCTGGAGTTCGAGGTGGTCTACTTCGTCACCGACCCCGGCTACAACACGTACATGGACGTGCAGCAGGACATCAACCTCAAGCTGATGACGGAGCTGGGCAAGCGCGGCATTACCTTCGCGGTGCCCACCCAGACGCTGCATATCGCCGGCGACGGCGAGCGCTCCCGCGAGCGCGACGGCAGCGCGATCAAGGGTCTCTACAGCGTGCGCATGTCGCGCGATCCGCAGCGCGGCTGACCGCCCGGCTCAGTCGATCAGCTTGCCCTGCGCATCGAAGAACGGATGTGCGGGGCCGTGATCGCCGATCGCGGCGGCATGCGTGACCAGGCCATGTAGCGGATGCCACCAGTGCAGCAGGAAGCCCGGCGGCTCCATGCGGAAGCGCGATGGCGCGGCGGGATCCAGGTCCAGCGCCACCTGGTGCGCCGGGCCCGGTGCGGTGATCGCGACGGTGCCGCCGAAGCGGCGGGCGATATGGCGATGCAGATGGCCACACAGGACGCGCTCCACCTGCGGATGGCGCCGCACGACGGCTTCGAGCCGCCCGGCGTCCTCGAGCCCCTGCTGGTCCATATGCCCGATGCCCGTGTGAAAGGGCGGATGGTGCAGCATCAGCAGAGTGGGGCGGTCGGGCGCCTGCGCGAGGGCGGCTTCGAGCCACGGCAGCGCGGCCGGGTCCACGCGGCCGCCGCTGCGTCCCGGTACGGTGCAGTCGAAGGCGATCAGCGTGAGCGGCCCTTCGTCGATGCGATAGTGGACCGCGGCCTCCCCATCGCCCACCTGGAACAGATAGCCATGATCGGGGAAGACCTGGCGCAGCGCGGCGCGGCTGTCGTGGTTGCCCGGCATCAGGCGCACCGGGATCGCCAGCGTCGCCAGGATGCCCCGCAGGAAGCGGTATTCGTCCTCGCTGCCGAAGTCCACCAGATCACCGGTCACGATGGCCAGGTCGGGACGCTGCGGCAGCGCGTGCAACGTATCGATGCAGCGGCGCAGCGCATCCGCGGTGTCCACGCGGCGATAGGACAGCTTGCCACCGGCCTTGATGTGCAGATCGGTGATATGGGCCACCAGATACGGCGTCTGCGTCATGCCGCGCTCCCCGCCGGCAACGTCAGCAGATGGCTGGTATCGATGCGCAGCCCCACGCGGTCGCCGGCCGCCCAGCGGTCGCGTCGCGCGGTATCGAGCACCAGCGGCGCCGGCGCGCCCACATCGACCAGCAAACGCGTCGCGTGGCCGAGGAACAGCGCGGTCACCACGCTGCCGGTCAGGTGCGCGTCGCCCGCATTCGGGGCATCGGCCAGCGTCACGTCCTCTGGCCGGAACATCAATTCGGCCTGCGCGCCTTCGACGTCGCGCCCCTCGCGCGGCACCGCACCCCCGGGCACCCGCCACACCTCCCGCTCGGCCGCCGCCGGCAGCCGGTTCATCGTCCCGATGAAGTCGGCCACGAAGGCATTGGCCGGCTGCCGGTAGATGTCCTGCGGCGTACCGCTTTGCGCGATGCGTCCCTTGTCCATCACGATGATGCGATCGCCCAGCGCCATGGCTTCCGCCTGGTCGTGGGTCACATAGACCGCGGTGATGCGCAGGCTGCGCAGCAGACGGTTGATGTCCGCGCGCAGCGCGTCGCGCAGCTTGGCATCGAGCGCGGTCAGCGGCTCGTCCAGCAGCAGCACGCGCGGCTGCACGGCAATGGCGCGGGCCAGGGCCACGCGCTGGCGCTGGCCGCCGGAGAGCTGGTCGACCCGCCGGTTGGCGAAGGCGCCAAGCTGCATCATCGCCAGCATGTCGTCCACGCGGCGGTTGCGGCTCTGCGCGTCGATGCGCCGCACGCGCAGGCCGTAGCCGATGTTCTCGGCCACCGTCATATTCGGGAAAAGCGCGTAGTTCTGGAACACCATGCCCACGCCGCGCTGCTCGATGGGCAGATGCGTGACAGGCGCGCCGCCGAACAGGACCTCGCCGCCGTCGTCGGGGAATTCGAGCCCGGCGATCATGCGCAGCGTGGTGGTCTTGCCGCAGCCCGACGGCCCCAGCAGCACGACGGTTTCGCCGGCGCCGATGTCCAGGTCCAGCGGCTCGAGCGCGCGCGTGCCGTCGGGGAAAGTCTTGGCGCAGTTGCGCAGGGCGATGGTGGTGGGTTCATGCATGGCGGGGGGCCTCGGTCTGTGGCTGGGGTTGCGATGCGCGCGCGGCATCGTCGGGCGGTGCGGTCATCGACGCGGCAAGCGGCACCGGCGTGTCCGGCAGCGGATGCCGCCGCGCACGGGCGCCGAGCGCCGAGACCAGCTGCATCACCACCAGCAGCGGAATGATCATCAGGAAGAACACGATGGTGTAGGCCGACCCGATCTCGAGCCGCATCGACGCATAGCTGTCGGCCAGGCCCACCGGCAGGGTCTGGGTGGTGGGGGTATGCAGCATCCACGTCAGGTTGAATTCGCCCACCGACAGCGTGACCACCATCAGGGCGCCCGCCAGGATGCCCTGCCGGCAATTGGGCAGCACCACGGTGAAGAAGCGCTGCATGCGCGTGGCGCCAAGGCTCGCCGCGGCGTCCTCCAGCGTGCGGATGTCGATGGCCGACATGATCGCGAGCACCGAGCGCACCATGAACGGCAGGGTGAACAGCACATGGCCGATCAGGATGAAGACCCAGCTCGTGCGCAGCCACGACAGGCTGCCGTACAGCAGGATCAGCCCGAGGGCCGTCGCCAGCCCGGGGATCGCGACCGGCAGCATCAGCAGTTCCTCGATCAGCCGCGTCATGCGGCTGCGGCGCAGCGCCATGTAGTAGGCCGCGGGCACGCCGAGCACCAGTGTGCAGGCCAGGCAAGCGAGCGCGATCAGCAGCGACAGGAAGATGGTATTGCGGTACAGGCCCCACACTTCGCCGACCCAGCGCAGGGTCAGCCCGCTTTCCAGCCCGACGAAGATGTTGTTGGTCAGGCCGGCCAGCACGGAAAGGCCCACGGGCACGGTCATGAATGCGCAGACGAGCAGCGTCAGCGCGAGTTGCGCCCAGTAGGCGGAGCCACGGCGGATGGTCTTCATGGTCGCGCTCCTAGGCGGTGGCGGCAACGGCGTTGCCCGACAGATGGCGGGCCACCGCCAGCAAGGCCCACGTCACGGCACCGAGCAGGATCGACAGCGCTGCGGCCATGCCGAAGTTGGCATAGTTGGTGAACTCGTTGTAGATCGTCAGCGGCAGCACGTCGAGCTGGGTGGCCAGCGTAAAGGCCGTGCCGAATGCGCCCATGCTGGTAGCGAAGCAGATCGCGCCGCTGGAGATCATGGCCGGCATCAGCGCGGGCAGCATGACGTCGCGCACCACGCGCCAGCGGCCGGCGCCCAGCGAACGGGCCGCTTCCTCCAGCGAGGCGTCGAGCTTCTCCACGGCGGCCATCACGGTGAGGATCACGCGCGGGATGGAAAAATACAGATAGCCGACGAACAGGCCGGTCATGCCGTAGGCGAAGGTCCAGCGCTCGCCCGCGAGCAGGTCGCCGACGGAAGCCAGCAGCCCGTTGCGGCCGCCGAGCATGATGACCATGAAGCCGATCACCACGCCGGGGAACGCCAGCGGAAACGTCAGCATCGCCACCAGTACCGCCTTGCCGGGCACCGGATGGCGCTGCAGGAAGGTACCCGCCACGCCGGCGATAGCCAGCGTGGCCAGCGTGACGGTGGCCGAGAGCAGCACCGTCGAGAGCAGGCTGTGCAGATAGCGCGGGCTGGACAGCACGGTCCAGTACACGCCGGCACCGTCGTCGCCCGCCACGCTGACCGCGAGCAGCTTGGCCATCGGCAGGCAGAAGAAGGCCAGGAACACGATCAGGGCGGGCAGCGCGAACACGATCAGCGCGCGGCCGGAAGGGGCGCGGGTGCGAGGGGTCATGGTGCGGGGCTCTCCATGGGTGGCGGCGGGCCGGGACGCGAGGCGTCCCGGCGCGGCATCAGCGCACTTCCTTCAGGTACTGGTCGCTGAAGGCCTTTTGCACATCGGCCATCTTGCCGTAGTCGACGGTCTTGGCACGCGCATAGTCGGCGGCGGGGAGGAAGCGCGCCTCCACTTCCTTGGACACGGCCTTGGCCCGCACCGGCCGCAGGTAGGCGTTGGCCCACAGCGCCTGGCCGGCGTCGGAGAGCACGAAGTCGAGCACCTTGCGGGCTTCGGCGGGATGCGGGGCCTTGTTCACCATGCTCATGACGTAGGGCACGACCACCGAGCCCTCCTTGGGAATCACGAACGCGACGTTGGCGCGATCCTTGTAGCGCGCCCGATAGGCATTGAAGTCATAGTCCAGCAGGATCGGAATCTCGCCCGACAGCACGCGCGCATAGGCGGTCTGCTTGGGCACGATCGGCTGGTTCTTCTGCAGGTCCTTGAAGAACTTCAGCGCGGGGCCGAAGTTGTCCAGCGAGCCGCCCATGGCCTGGTTGATCGCCACCGCGCCCACATAGCCGACAAAGGCGCTGGCCGGATCGAGATAGCCGATCATGCCCTTGTACTCGGGCTTCTGCAGATCGGCCCACGATTGCGGCACGGGCTTGCCGCGCAGCGCGTCGACGTTGACCATCAGGCCGAGCGTGCCGGAGTGGATGGCGAACCAGTTGCCCTGCGGGTCCTTCAGGCCGTCGGGGATGTCGTTCCAGTTGGCCGGCTTGTAGGGCGCGGTCACGCCTTCCTTCTGCGCCTGGATGCCGAAGGTCACGCCGTAGTAGACCACGTCGGCCACGGGGCTGGCCTTCTCGGCGACGATCTGGGCCAGCGACTGGCCCGAGTTCTTGTTGTCGTGCGGTACGGTGACGCCGGTCTTTTCCTTGATGGCGCGAATCTGCGCGGCCCAGTCCGCCCACTCCGGCGGGCAGTTGTAGCAGATCGCGGTCTGCGCCGCCGCGGCGTGGCTGAACACGACCGCGCCGACGGTCGGCAGCAGCCAGCGCAAGTGGCGCAGCCAGGACGAAGTCGATTGCATGATGAACTCCTTGGGTTGGATAAGGCGGTGAAGGAAGGCGAAACGGTGATCGATACGGGCCGGGCTAGGGGGGTGGGGCCACCGTGGCCCCGGCGCGCAGCACGTGCGGCAGCAGCGTCGTTCGGGGCAGCGTGGCGGCCCGACCCGGCAGCGCGGCGTCGAGCCGCGCCAGCAGGCACGCCAGCGCGCGCGCGCCGATCTCGCTGTTCGGCTGCACCACGGTGGTCAACGGCGGCTCCAGCAGCCCGCCCAGGGCGATGCCGTCGTAGCCGAGCACCGAGATGTCATCCGGCACCGCGAGCCCGAGGCGCTTGAGGATCGACATCACGCCGATCGCCAGCATGTCGTTGGTGCAGAACAGCGCCGTGGGCGCCCGCGGCGCGGTGACGAAGAGCCGGATGCGCTCGATTTCCGCGGGGGTATGGGTGGGCGTATGCGCGGGCATCGACAGCGGCGGCATGGGCTGCAGGCCGTGGGCGCGCATCGCGTCCTGATAGCCGGCGTGGCGCTGGCGGGCCCGGTCGGACGCGACGAACGCGCCCGACACCACGGCGATGCGGCGGTGGCCGGCCGCGATCAGCGTCTGCACGCCGGCGCGCGCGCTCAGGCGGTTGTCCACCGACACCGAATAGCGCTTGCCGCGGCTGGCGGCCTGGTTGTAGGCCAGCACGTAGGGCACGCCCTCGGCGTCGAGCTGGTCCAGCACCGCGCTGCGCGCCGCATCGGCCACCGTCAGCACCATGCCGTCGACGCGGTGCCGCAGCAGGTACTCGATGCGCTCGCGCTCCCGGTCCGGGTCGTAGCGGCTCGTGACCAGCATCAGCGAATAGCCCTGGGCCAGCGCGGCCTCCTCGATGCCGCGCCAGCATTCCGCGAACACCGCGTTCTCCAGCGTCGGCAGCATGACCCCGATGATCCGGGTGCGCTGGGCCCGCAGCTTGGCGCCCAGCAGGTTGGGCCGAAAGCCCAGTTCGCCGGCCGCCCGCAGCACGCGCTCGGCCGTGTCCTGGCGGACCAGCTCCGGATTGCTGAACACGCGCGAGGCGGTCGCCAGCGACACGCTTGCCGCCGCGGCCACGTTCACCAGCGTCGCGCTATTGGCGGGCGCGGGCGGGACGGCAGGGGAGACGGCTTTGCGTGTCATGGGATCGGGCTGTCCTCGGATGAAAACGTTTTCATTCAAGCCGCAAAAAAACGGGTGTCAAGGACGGCCCGTGGTGCGGTGCGCCGTAACGGCGCCGGCGATGAGCGCGGCGCCGTTGCGGCGGAACGAACGAAGCGGATTGTGCGAGGCGCAAATGACAGCGCGATGACACGGCAACCTGGCGGAGACAGGCCGATGCCGACCGCCGCGCGTCTCAGTGGGGCGAGATCGGCGGGCCGTCCAACCGAGCCGCGGCGATGCGGGCCAGCTTGTCGGGATTGCGCTGCACCTGGATGCGCAGGATGCGCTCGCCGTCCGTCTCGAACGACTGCGCCGACTCCAGTTGCCCATCGATGAAGCGCAGCACGCCGAGCCGACCGTTGAGCGCGGCCAGTTCGACGCGCACGGCGGCACCGAAGCGCAGCCGGGTGGCGAAGAACAGCTGCGCGATGCGCCGCCCGCCGAGCAGCGGCTGGGGGAAGCTCGGCACCTTGCCGCCGCCGTCGCCCAGCAGCACCGCATCCTCGGCCAGCATGGCGTTGATGGAGGAGAAATCCCCCGCCGACAGCGCCTGTGCGAAGCGCGTCAGCAGCCGCCGGTGGGTGTCCGCCGAAATGGCATACCGCGCCCCGCCGCTGCGCACCTGCGCCTTGGCGCGGTGCACCAGCTGGCGGCAGGCCGCCTCCGACTTGCCAAGCGTTGCCGCGATCTCGCCGTAGTCGGCATCGAAGACCTCGCGCAGCAGGAAGGCCGCGCGGGCCTCGGGCGCCAGCCGCTCCAGCACCAGCAGGAAGGCCACCGAGATGTTGTCGACATGCTCCACCACGTCCTCCGGCGTGGGCGGCGACTCGCACAGCAGCGGCTCCGGCAGCCAGATCCCCTCGTAGTGCTCGCGCTGCACCTTCGCCGCGCGCAGGCGGTCGATCGACAGCCGGGTGGCCACGGCAACCAGCCATGCCTCGGCGTTGCAGATGGCGGTGCGATCGGCCTCGTGCCAGCGCAGCCACGCGTCCTGGACGATTTCCTCGGCCTCGGCGGCAGAGCCCAGCATGCGGTAGGCGATGGCCTGCAGCCGGGGCCGCAGCCGTTCGAACATCAGGGTCGGGTCGTGGTGGTCTTGCGCGTTTTCCATGGGCGGGCGTCTTTGGTGTGCCGCGGGGCTATCCGTTTCGGGCACGCATGCCGTGCGACCGATAGGGTAACCGGATGACGGGCCGCCGCAACATCCGGGCAGGCCGCATTGCCGCCGCGGCGTGGTGCATTCCCCTGCGTTGCCGGTCAGGCAATGTCTCTACGTTTGCTTTCGCCGCGCCGGTTCCTATGCTGGATGCGCCGGCACGTGGATGGGCGTGCGGGTGGATCGAGGCGGTGGCGAACAACCGCCAGGCGTGGGGTCTTGTCGGTGCAATGTAGGAGACACGCGATGATTGCATCCCGTCTTGCGTTACTGGCCTCGGCCCTCGCCCTGGCAGGCACGCCGTCGCTGGCGTCCGCCCAGTCCGGAGGGGACGACGCCGCGGCGCGGCGCGACGACCCGGCCGCGGTCGCTGCGATGGTAAAGGCGCGCCAGCACTTCTTCGGCCCGGAGAACGTGGACGAGAGGACCGGCCGTATCCGCGAGGACAAGGTCATCTTCTCGTGGTTCGGCGTGGCCTCGTTCGCGGTCGCGGCCAAAGGCAGGGTGTTCTTCCTGGACTCGTATATCTATCGCCTCGCCGACCGGCGCGCCTATGTGCCCGCCACCGTGCAGGACCTGGTCGACCTGCGGCCCGAGGCGATCTTCATCGGCCACGGACATGGCGACCACGCGGACAACGCGGCCTATATCGCGGGGCTCACCGGTGCCACCATCTACGGCGCGGCGGAACATTGCACCGCGATGCAGGGCGACGCGTCCCGGATCTTCGGCGCCGGCACCATGGTGCGATGCCAGCCCATCACGACGCCCGGCTCGGCGCCCGGCGCCGAGGTGCGCACGCTGCGCGCGCTGGCGCCGGACCTGTGCATCACGGCGTGGAAGCATGTCCATTCGGCGCTGGTGCCCGTCGATCCGACCCTGCCGCGCAATCCCATCAACGCGGTGCGCGACCCGCGCGTCGATACGCTGTTCCCGCCGAACCCGCCGCCTTCGCGCGACACGCGCACGATGGCCGGTGCGGGCGGCGCGGTCTCCATCATGTACCAGTTCACTGTGGGCGGATCGGATTTCACCTTCACCTGGCACGACACCGCCGGCCCGCTGAAGGAGCAGGCGCCCGCGCTGCTGCAGTTCTTCACCACGCTGCCCAAGACGGACGTGCAACTGGGAGCCGGCGTCAGCATCGGCGAGGCCAACAACGGCGTGCGCGACATCACGATGTACATCAACGCGCTGCAGCCCAAGGTGTTCTTCATGACCCATACCGACAACTTCAATATCGGTGCGTCGATGTTCTACGTGCAGGCGATCCAGCGCCAGTTCGACATCTTCGCCATCCCGGCGGCTGACCGTCCCGAGATTCGGGGCCTGCACGATCCCTACGACTATGTGCGCCCGGGCCTGATGACCTTCGACTACCGCAACGACTACTGGCGCGACGGCCGCCGTGGCAATCGCCACAGCCGGTATTGCGCGGGGTAGTGGTCCCTGGTGGTCCCTGGGTCCCGGATGGCGCCGTGCGACCGTCCGGCTAGCCCGGCGCCGCTGGCGGGCCGTGCCGGACGGGGAAGGTCAGCGTGAAGCGCGTCCTGCCGTGGGCCGACTGGACCGAGATGGTGCCGCCGTGGGCCTGCACGATGGCGCGCGTGATCGACAGGCCCAGGCCCACGCTGTCCGACTCCGGGCGGGCGCGGGACTTGTCGCCGCGAAAGAAGCGGTCGAACAGCGAGGGCAGCAGGTCGGGGCGAATGTCCTGCCCCTCGTTCTCGACCGCGAGGGACACCGTCGCCGGCGTCGCGGCGATCTCGACCGCGATCGCGCCATCCGGCGGGGTATGGCGCAGGGCGTTGGACAGCAGGTTGCTCAGCGCGCGCCGCAGCATCAGGCGGTCGCCCACGATGCGGCCGCCTCCGTGCAATGCCATGCGGACCGCCTTGTCCTCGGCCAGCGCATCGTAGAAGTCGAAGATCGCGCGTACCTCGTCGGCCAGCTCGATGTCCTCGGCGCTCGGCAGCGTGATGCCGTGCTCCATCTTCGCGAGATAAAGCATGTCCGAGACCATGCGGGACAGGCGCTGCAGTTCCTCCGCGTTGGAGGCGAGCACGTCGCGGTATTTGCCGGCATCGCGCGGCTGGGACAGCACCACGTCGGTCTGCGTCATCAGGTTGGTGATGGGCGTGCGCAGTTCATGGGCGAGGTCCGACGAAAACTCGGACAGGCGGCGGAAATCGTCCTGCAGCCGGGCCAGCATCGCGTTCAGCGTCGAGGCGAGGTCTGCCATCTCCACGGGGACGGCCTCCACCGGCATGCGCTCGTCGAGCCGGTTCGCCGTCACCGCCCGCGCGCGCGCCGCCATGGTGTGCAGCGGCGCGAGGCCGCGCCGCGCGGCCCACCATCCGAACACGCCGCTGAGCAGCGCGGCCAGGCCGATATAGAGCGCGAGCGAGCGGCGGAACTCGCGCATGAAGTGCGCATGGATCTCGGTGTCCGAGCCGACGAGCACGTGCAGCACGCCGGCCGGCTGGCTTGCCGCGGGCACCGTGCCCCGCATGCCGCGATACTCGCGGCCATCCTGCTGCCAGTCAAAGGTATCGCGCCCCGGCGGCAGCGCGGCGGCGGCCGCGGTCGCGATGCCGAAGTCGAACCCCTCGCTGGCATACAGCAGCCGGCCATCCGGATGCTGCACGCGTGCCACGAAGCCCGGATGGTGCTCCAGCGCCTCGTTGAACCTCGCCGGCATCGCGGCGGGCGGGGTGTCGGCCGCGATCTTGCGGATCAGCGCGATGTTCTCGCCCAGCACGGCGTAGTCCTGGTGTGCGAAATGGCCATCCATGGCCCACGCGATCATGATGCCCAGGCCCAACAGCACGGCCGCGGACGTCAGCGAAAAAAAAGCGGTGAGGCGCGTGGTCAGCGACAGGCGGGGCATCAGGCCGGGTCCTCGGGACCGTCGATGACATAGCCCATGCCCCGCACGGTCTGGATCAGCTTGGTGTCGAAGTCGTCGTCGATCTTGGCGCGCAGCCGGCGGATGGCAACGTCGATCACGTTGGTGTCGCTGTCGAAATTCATGTCCCACACCTGCGAGGCGATCAGCGAGCGCGGCAGTACCTCCCCGCGGCGGCGCACCAGCAGCTCGAGCAGCGAGAACTCCTTGCCGGTCAGTGCGATGCGGCGCCCGGCGCGGGTGGCACGGCGGCGCGCGAGATCCAGCACCAGGTCGCCGACCTCGAGCCGATCCAGAGCGACCTGGGCATGGCCCCGCCGCAGCAGGCTGCGCACCCTGGCAAGCAGTTCGGAGAAGGCGAAGGGCTTGACCAGGTAGTCGTCCGCGCCGAGTTCGAGGCCCTTGACACGGTCGGCCACGCTGTCCCGCGCGGTCAGGAACAGCACCGGCATGGCGTTGTGGGACGCGCGCAGCGATTGGAGAATGCGCCAGCCATCGACGTCGGGCAGCATCACGTCGAGGATCAGCAGGTCATAGGGCTCCGTCATCGCGAGATGGCCGCCGTCCAGGCCGTTGAGAGCCAGATCGACGACGAAGCCGGCTTCGGTCAGGCCCTGGCGCAGGTATTCGCCGGTCTTGGCCTCGTCCTCGACGACAAGCAGTTTCATGTTCAGCGTTCCGTGTCAGCGGCAGAGAGCAAGGGGTCCTGCGCCCGCCAAGTGTAACGAGCGGCGCGCGCGGATGACGCCAACATTACCGGAATGTAATGATCGGGTAAGTCGAGCGTAGCCTCGGTCTCGTTACCCTGCCGAAGCCGTGCCGGTGCGCGGCACTTCCCGAGAACAGAGGACATATCCCGATGCGATCCTATTTCCCGTCCGGGCCGTCATGGCCGAGCCTGCCACGCCGGCGATTCGTCCAGGGCCTGGTCGCCGGCGGCGTGCTGGCCGGCGTGGGCTGGGCGGGCGGTGCTGCGTCGCAATCCGGCGCTGCGCCGCCCGAGACCGCTTTCGGCACGGCGCCGGTGCTGCGCGGGACGGAGTTCGACCTGGTGATCGCCGAGTCGCCGGTCAACTTCACCGGCAGGCCCGCCATGGCCACCACCATCAACGGCATGCTGCCGGGGCCGACACTGCGCTGGCGCGAGGGTGAAACGGTCACGATCCGGGTGACGAACCGTCTGCGCGAGCCGACCTCGATCCACTGGCACGGCATCATCCTGCCGTACGAGATGGACGGCGTGCCGGGCATCAGCTTCCCTGGCATCGCGCCGGGGCAGACCTTCACCTACCGCTTCAAGGTCGCGCAAAGCGGCAGCTACTGGTACCACTCGCATTCCGGCTTCCAGGAGATGACCGGCGTCTACGGCGGCATCGTCATCGATCCCGCCGGCGCGGACCCCGTGCGCGCAGACCGCGACTACACGGTGCTGCTGTCGGACTGGACCGACGAGGATCCGATGCGGGTGCTGGCCAAGCTGAAGGTACAGAGCGACTATTACAACTACAACCAGCCTACGGTGGTCGACTTCTTCCGCGACATATCGCAGGAGGGGCTGAAGTCGGCGCTGGACAAACGCAGGATGTGGAACCAGATGCGGATGAGTCCGACCGATCTGGCAGACCTGTCGGGCGTGACCTTGACCTACCTCACCAATGGCATGACCCCGGCCGGCAACTGGACCGGCCTGTTCGCCCGGGGCGAGACGGTGCGGCTGCGGTTTATCAACGGGGCCGGCAATACCTTCTACGACGTGCGCATTCCCGGCCTGAAGCTCAGGGTCGTGCAGGTGGACGGGCAGGATATCGAGCCGGTCACGGTGGACGAATTCCGCTTCGGACCCGGGGAAACCTGCGATGTCCTGGTCCGGCCGCAGGACGAGGCGTACACCATCTTCTCGCAGGCGATGGACCGCAGCGGCTATGCGCGCGGCACGCTGGCGACCCGCGCGGGCTTGCAGGCCGCGGTGCCCGAGCTTGACAAGCCGCAGTGGCTGTCGATGGCGGACATGATGGGCGAGATGGGCGCGGGGACGCACGGTGGCCATGGCGCTCACGGCGACCACGGCGGTCACGGCGACCACGGCGGTCACGGCGGCATGGACCACAGCCAGCACGCCGCCATGGACCACGCCCAGCACGCCGGCATGGACCACGGCCAGCACGCGGGCCATGGCATGGCGGCGCCCGGCCCGCTCAAGGTGCCCAGCAAGATCGCGCGCCATGCGCGCACGGAATATGGACCGAGTACCGACATGCGCGTGGACATGGCCCGCACCAATCTCGACGACCCCGGTGTCGGCCTGCGCGACAACGGCCGCCGCGTCCTTACGCTGGCCGACATGCACACCATCGGCGGCCCCATGGACCCGCGCGGTCCGGGCCGTGAAGTCGAACTTCACCTTACGGGCAACATGGAACGCTACACCTGGTCGATGGACGGCGTGGAATTCGGCAAGTCGACGCCGGTCCATTTCCGCCATGGCGAACGCCTGCGGGTGATCCTGCACAACGACACGATGATGACCCACCCCATGCACCTGCACGGCATGTGGAGCGAGCTGGAGACGCCGGACGGCGAATTTCTCGCGCGCCGGCATACCTTCGGCGTTCAGCCGGCCCAGCGCGTCACCTTTCTGGTGACCGCCGACGCGCCGGGCCGCTGGGCCTGGCACTGCCACCTGATGCTGCATATGGACGCGGGCATGTTCCGCGAAGTGGTGGTGGCCTGATGCATCCGCACACGAACGCACGCGGCGCGCAGCCGCACACCCGCAGGCCGGCCATCGGCACCGCCGCGAAAGCCATCGCCGCGGCCGTGCTGGCCGTTGCCGGCGCCGGCGAGGTCTGGGCACAGCACGCCGACCACCATGACCATCGCCATCACGGGTCCGCGCCGGCGCCGGCGGCCGCGGCGACCGAGGGCACCGGCGCGCGGCCGTCCATGGACCACGGCGACATGAAGATGCAAGGCGGCCGCGCCCCCGCCGATGCCCGCGACCCGCATGCCTATTCCGGCGGCTACCAGCGCGGCCACGACGGGCACGGCATGATGATGGCGGACGAGCATGTGTTCTCGTCCCTGCTCGTCGACCGGCTCGAAGGCGTTCATGGCCCGGATGGCAACGCGCTCGCCTACGAGGCTCAGGCGTGGCTGGGCGGCACCTACAACCGGCTCGTCGTGAAGGCCGAGGGCGATGTCGCGCGCGGCAGGGTGCACGAAGCGCGCACCGAACTGCTGTGGAGCCACGCGGTGGCGTCCTATTGGGACACCCAGCTGGGCGTGCGCAACGATGCGGGCCATGGTAGGCCGCCGCGCAACTGGCTGGCGTTCGGCATCCAGGGCCTGGCGCCGTACTGGTTCGAGGTGGACGCCACCGCCTATGTCGGCACCGGCGGGCGCACCGCGCTGCGGTTGTCGGCCGAATACGACCTGTTGCTGACCCAGCGCCTGATTCTGCAGCCGCGCGTCGAGGCGAACCTGTACGGCAAGAGCGATCCGGAGGTCGGCATCGGCAGCGGCTTGTCCAACGGCGTGGCCGGCGTGCGCCTGCGCTACGAGATCAGCCGCCAGTTCGCGCCGTATATCGGGGTAGAGCGCTACCAGGCATTCGGCAACACGGCCGACATGATGCGCGCGGCCGGCGATCGCCGGGGCGAGACCCGCGTCGTTGCCGGGGTGCGCATCTGGTATTGATGATTCCGCGCGAGGGACGACCGTCGCGGGGACGACAGTCCGGCCATTGCGGCTTCCGTTCGCCCGCGCTCAGGCGCGCGCACGTGCCCTCGTTTTTCCGGCGGATGCGCGCAATCCCGTCAGCGGCACGCTGGCCGTCCCGCCGAGCGCGACGGCCAGCGCCGGTTGCGCGATGACGTCGGCCAGCGTCACGCCGTCGAGCACCTCGAAGAACGCCCGCAGCGCATCGCCCAGCACGCCCTGCAGCGCGCAGATGCCCTGAATGGGGCAGCCCCCGTGGTCGCCATCCTGGTCCCGGAAGCACTGGACCATCTTGAAGTCGGGCTCCGTGGCCCGTACCACGTCGCCGATGACGATGCGCTGGGCGGGCATGCCCAGCCGGATGCCGCCCGTGCGTCCGCGCACGGTATGCAGGAAGCCTTCCTGTCCCAGGCGCTGCACGATCTTGATCAGATGGTTCTTCGGAATGCCGAAGGTGTCGGCGATCTGCTGGATCGTGACCAGCGTATCCGGATGCACCGCTGTATAGAGCAGCACGCGCAGGCTGTAGTCGGTGTAGTCGGTGAGCTTCATGGCGGTGGGCACGACGGGGAGACCGGCATATTAACATTGCCTGGCGATGCATCTTTAACAACAAACGGTTCGTGGTTTTTGTTGCATTGCTAGTGCATCTTTAACTAGAATCGCTGCAACGCACCACCGGGCGCGCCCTGCCGCAAGGAATCCAGTCCGGTCGCGTTACGCCCTTTTTGTTGTACGTAAAATGCATCTTTGGAGAATGCAATGCTGTCGGAAGCCTCGAAACCCCTGATCGATGCCAGCGTGCCGGTGCTCAGAGCGCATGGTCTGGCCATCACGCAGACCTTCTACCGCAACATGTTCGCGGATCGTCCCGAGCTGACCAATCTGTTCAACATGGGCAACCAGGCGAACGGCTCCCAGCAGCAATCCCTTGCAGCGGCGGTGTTCGCCTATGCCGCCAACCACCGCACCCCTGACGCGCTGGGCCCGGTGGTCAACCGCATCGTCCACAAGCATGCCGCCGTCGGCATCAAGCCGAGCCACTACGCCATCGTCGGGAAGCATCTGCTCAACGGCATCCGCGAAGTCCTCGGCGAGGCCGCCACCCCGGAACTGATGGCCGCTTGGGACGAAGCCTACTGGGTGCTGGCGGGCGAGCTGATCGCCGCCGAGACGCGGCTGTACGTGAAGACCGACAGCGGCCCCGACCATCGCCAGCCCGTGCGCGTGGTCGAGCGGCGCCAGCAGGGCCACGACATCGTTTCCTTCACGCTGGCGCCCGTGGGCGACGGCATGCTCGCGGATTTCCAGCCCGGACAGTATGTGTCGGTGGTGGTGGAGCTCTCCCCCGGTGTGTTCCAGCAGCGCCAGTACAGCCTGTCCGATGTGTCGAACGGTCGCACGTGGCGCATCTCGGTCAAGCGCGAGCCGGGCGATGTCGAGCGGCCCCAGGGTGCGGTGTCGAACTGGCTGCACGACAATGCCAGCGAAGGCACCGTGCTGATGGTCAGCCAGCCGTTCGGCGACTTCGCCCCGGATGTCGATAGCGATGCGCCCATCGCGCTGCTCTCCGCCGGTGTGGGCATCACGCCGATGATCTCGGCACTCAACACGCTGGCGCAGTGCAATCCGCAGCGCCGCATCGTCTTCGGCCACGCCGCCCGCGCGGCTTCCCATCTGGCGCACGTCGACGACGTGGTCACGGCCGGCGGCAAGCTCGCCCACCTGAGCACGTACTACTTCCTGGAGTCGGCCGAGCCCGCCACGATCCTGGGCCGCGACGCGTTGCCGGGCTACATGGATGCGGACATCGTGCTGCGCGATATCGGCAAGGACGCCGACTTCTACCTGTGCGGCCCGCTGCCGTTCATGCAGGCCCAGCGCGCCACGCTGCAGGCGCGCGGCGTCGCCGCGCATCGCATCCATCGCGAGGTGTTCGGCCCCGACCTGCTCGACGACCTGCTGTAAAGCACTGCGGCGCCGCCGCCGCGGCGCGCCGCTCTCCATGCCAACCAAAGGAGCGCCAGGGATGACCTCGCTGATCGACAACATGCTCGACGAACACCGGCAGATCTACGGGCTGCTGGACCAGCTTCGCGCGGAGGGACTGAGTTCGGAAGCCGGCAGGCGCACGCTGGCGCGCGTGCGGCAGCTGGTCGTGGCCCATCTCGCCCACGAAGACCATCAGCTCTATCCCGCCATGCGGCGGACCGGCGCGACCGCGGCGCTGGCGACCGAGTACGCCTCGGAGATGGAGCGCATCTCTGCCGAACTGCTGGGCTTCTTCGACGGGCACGGGCAGCCGGGCGGATCGCTGGACCAGGCGCGCGCCTTCGGCCGCGCCATCTCGCAGCTGCGTCAGCGCATGACGCGCGAGGAGATCCGGCTTTATCCCGCCTATCGGCAGCACTGCGAGCCCTCGCTCGCCTGAAGGGCGGGTTCAGGGCGCCGGCCCGCGGCGCCCGGACCGTGGTGCGGGCAGGCCCAGCGCCGCCATCAGGCGCCGCACCACGTCTTGCGCCTGTCCCGCGGTGGCCACGTTGGTAAAGCCGACCATCAGTCCGCGCGGTCCGTCCGCGCCCTGGCGCCAGTCGGTCAGCGCCTGCAGCCCGAAGCCCGCTTCGCGCGCACGGCGCACCAGCGCCACGTCGTCCATGTCGTCGCGCAGCGCCACCAGCAGATGCATGCCGCCTTCGCGCAACTGCACGGTCAGGCCCAGGGGGGCATATGGCGCGAACGCCGCCGCCAGCAGCGCTCGCCGCTTCGCGTACAACGCGCGCATGCGCTTGATATGCCGGGCGAAGTGTCCCTGCTCGATAAACTCCGCCGCCACGGCCTGCAGCAGTTCCGGGCATCCGCCATGCAGCGCGCGCCGGCTGGCGGCCTCGAATGCGCCTACCTGGCTTTGCGGCACGACCACGTAGGACAGGCGCAGGCCGGGATACAGCACCTTGCTCAACGTGCCGCCGTAGATCACGCGGTCCAGGCGATCAAGGCTCTTGAGCGCGGGCAGCGGATGGCCGCGGTAGCGGTATTCGCCGTCGTAGTCGTCCTCTAAGATCCACGCGCCGCGTTCGCCCGCCCAGTCCAGCAGCGCCGCGCGCCGCGCCAGCGTTAGCGAAACGCCGGTCGGGCTCTGGTGGGAGGGCGTCACCACGGCGAGGCGAGCGTCGGCGAAGCGCCGGCGTCCCCATGCCACATCGATGCCTTCCTCGTCGACCGGGATGGGCCGCACCCGATGTCCCAGCCGCGAGAGCACCTGCGTGGTGGGTGGATAGCCGGGACACTCGACCCAGGCGCGGTCGCGCGGCGACAGCAGGGCATCCGCCGCCAGCCCCAGCGCGGCGGTGTAGCCGGGCACGACGAAGACCTGCGCGGGCGCCGCATCGATGCCGCGCGAGCGGTGCAGGTACGCCGACAGCGCTTCGCGCAGCGCCGCATGGCCTGCGGACGGCGGCTTGGCCAGCGATCCCGGCAGCCGCGCCTGCCGGGCCACCAGCCGGGCCCAAAGCTTGCGCGGAAACACATCGACGGCCGGCACGCCCAGTTGCAGCGGGCGGATGGCGCCGTCGTCCGACTCGCCGAGGCTGTCGAGCGCGGGCGCGACAGCCGGCAGGGCGTCGGCGGCGGGCGCCTTGGCGCGGCGCATGCCGGCGCCGGCCACGCCGTCCGCGACGAACGTCCCCGCCGGACCGCGCGCGACCAGATATCCTTCGCCGATCAGCCGGTCGTAGCCGACCTCGACCGTGCCGCGCGCTACCCCCAGTTCACCCGCCAGTACGCGCAAGGAAGGCACCCGCTGCCCCGGCGCGAGCCGGCCCTGGCCGATCAGCGCCTTGAAGCGCTGGTAGACCTGCTCGTGCAACGGGGTCGGCGCGCGCGGTTCCAGGCGTAGCAGGTTGGCGGTCATGGCCTAGTCGAATCGTCAAAAAGTGGACCTGTTGATTGTGCCATCGAAAACCCATACTGCGGTCCATGATCCCTTCGACCTCCGCCGCCCCAGCCGCCATGACAGACACGCCAACGATCCGACACGCCGACAGCGAAGCCGAACTGATCGCCTGCTTCGATGTCATGCGCCAGCTCCGTCCCAACCTGCGCACCCCCGACGCCTTGCTGGCGGCGGTGACCCGACAGCGAGAGCAGGGCTATCGCGTGCTCGCCGCCTGGGCCGGCGACCGGCCCGTGGCGCTCGCCGGCTACCGGCCCTTGGAAAATCTGATCCACGGCCGCTTTCTGTACGTCGACGACCTCGTGAGCGCGGACGACCGGCGCGGTCAAGGACACGGCGAACGGCTGCTGGCCGCGCTGTCCGACCTGGGGCGCGCGCAATCGTGCCGGCGCCTCGTGCTGGACACCGCGCTGTCCAACAGCCTCGCGCAACGCTTCTATTTTCGTGTGGGCCTGCTTGCGATGGGGCTGCACTTCAGCAAGGACCTGTGATGAAACCTCTCGAACTGCTGCTGATCGACTGCAGCCCGCGCCGCGAGCGCTCCACCAGCCGCCACCTCGGACGCGAACTGATCGCACCGATCGAGGCCCATCTCGGCAGGACCGTGCGGCTGACCGAGCGCCGGATCGGCATCGAGCCGCTGCCGCCGCTGTCGGCCGAATACGCCGAATCGCTGGTGGTGCCGATCGCCGAGGCGCGGGCCCGCTATGGCCCGTCGCTGGCCGTCTCGGACGAGCTGATCGCGGAGCTGGATCGTGCAGACCTGCTGGTGATCTCGACGCCGGTGCACAACTTCACCGTGCCGGCCGCCCTCAAGACGTGGATCGACTATGTCGTGCGCCGCGACGTGACCTTCCACACCACGCCGCAGGGCAAGGTTGGCCTGTTGCGTGACCGGCCCACGCTGGTGGCCGTGTCCGCCGGCGGCGGGATGTTCCGCGAACCGCCGACGCAGCCGGACTTCTTCCGGCCGTACCTGCGGGCCGCGCTGGGCGTGATCGGTCTGAAGAGCGTGAGCTTCGCCGCATCGACGGGTCTGGCGTTCTCGGAGGCACCGCTGGCGGTGGTGGAGGCCGATGCGCGGAAATGGCTGCAAAGCAGCCTGGATGCACTCGTCCCTTCGTTCGCGCCCGCCTGAGCGGCGCTACTGCAGCAGCCCGAGCGTAAAGCCTTTCAGCGTCGCCGCTGCGCGCGTGGTGCATTCCAGCTTGCGGAAGATGCTCTCCATGTGCGTGCGTACTGTGCTCGGGCTGATGGCCAGCACGCGGGCGACTTCCTTGTTGCTCTCGCCCAGGCTGATGCGGCGCAAGACTTCGGTTTCCCGTTCGGAGAGCAGCGCGGAGGCCCGCGACACCGTCTCCGGGATACGCGCGCTGCGTCCGCAGGCCGTAGCGATGGTGGCATCGACGGCTACCGGGTCGAGCCGGCCCTTCGCCGCTTCACCTTGCAACACGGCGGCCGCCTCCCGCGCGGACATCGCCTCCCTCCAGGGCCGCCTGGCGCGCAGCGCCGTCCATGCAATCGCCACCGCCAGCACGCGCGCATCCTGGCCGAGCATGTCGCCGGACAGGCCGCGGAAATAGCCGTTGCCGTCCAACCGTTCATAGGCGCAGGATGCAAGCCGGGCCTCGCCCGCCAGGCCGCGCAGGCGGCGGGCGGCGCGGTCGGTCCAGTAGGGCATCAGCCGCACGCGCTCCCAGTCGGCGGCATGGAGTCTGCCGGGCGTGTTCCACAGGCGGTTGGGCAAGGCGGCTCGTCCGATGCCATGGATCAGCGCGGCCCGCTGGACGGCTGCCGCTGCGGTCGCATTCAGCCCGATGGCGCGTGACGCGGCGAGCCCCAGTTCCGCGGCCTGGCGCGAATAGCCCGCCATCCATGGCAGCTTGAGATCGATCACGTCGCCCACGAGCGCCAGCGGCACCGTCGGGGCGTCGCCCGACCGAATATCGTCGCGCAAGCCGTCGCGCAGGTCGTCGTCCATTCCGTCCAGTTCCGCCAGCCAGCGCTTCGCCTCGCGCAGCGCTGTCTGCGTCAGCCGGCGCGGATAGCGCTGGCCGGCATTGGCTTCGACATGCGCGAGCGCGCGTTCGACGCCGTGGGCGCGTGACAGGATCTCCAGGTCGCTGGCCAGGTTGACGCGATACACGACCTCCGGCACGTCGGCGCCATCCAGTTCCCCCGGCATGCCTTCCCCATCGTAACGCTCGAAGATATGGCGCAGGCCGGCGACCACCTGTGGCCCCATGCCGAGCATGACGCCGATTTCTCCGGAGACCTCGCAATGGATTTCCGCCAGCGGGAGCATGCGCTGCTGTTCCCGCGGCGCGAGCGGCGGCAGCGTCAGTGTCAGCAGCGCATCGCGGCCCGCCACGTCGTCGCCCAGCAGCGATTCGAATCCCGCCGCGTTGGCGGTGCAGCCAGACCATCGCAGCAAGGCCACGCAGCGCGCGGCGTCGCAGTCTGCCCCGGAACCGCCCGACGCCAGGGCGAGCCACGCCGCCAGCCGCGCGGTGCGCGGCGAGTGGTCCGTCGGACGGCCCATGCTGAGATCGCCGATGAAAGCGAGCGCCAGCATGGCGTCGCGGGCCTGGATGAAGCCGGAATCGGGCGCGGGAAGGGTCATGGGCGGACTGTCGATGGGCGGGTCGGATAAATGTCCGATGCAAGCAGGCGAGTCGAATCCCGATACTGGCTCCAGTCACGGAAAGGCCGTGTCATTGACAGGAGCACCACCATGTTGAATCGGAACGCCATTATCCTCGCATCCGCCATCGCGGCGCTGTCGACCAGCGGGCTCGCCGCAGCCGCCGGACCGGCCATCGCGGCCGCCAGATCGGGCGGCGATCCATCCGTCGTCATCGTTCACGGCGCCTTTGCCGACGGCTCGGACTGGGCCAGGGTCATTCCGCTGCTGCAGGCCAAGGGCATCAAGGTGCAGGCCGTGCAGAACAGCCTGACCTCGCTGCGCGACGATGTCGCGACCACGCGCCGCGCCATCGACAACCAGCCGGGCAACGTGGTGCTGGTGGGCCATTCGTGGGGCGGCACGGTGATTACCGAGGCGGGCCAGAGCGACAAGGTATCGGCACTGGTGTATGTGGCGGCGTTCGCGCCGGATGCGGGGCAGTCCACCGAGGAACTGGGCAAGGGGTATCCCACCCCGCCGGGCATCGCCAAGCTGGTGGCCGACGCGGAAGGGTATTTGTCGCTGCCGGCCGCGGCCATCGCCTCCGATTTCGCGCAGGATCTGCCGCCGGCACGCACGCGCGTGATGGCGGCCACCCAAGGGCCGATCCAGGCCAAGGCCTTCGGCGAGACGACCACCGGCGCAGCGTGGAAAGGACGGCCTTCTTGGTACATCGTGAGCGAGAAGGACCGCATGATCCAGCCCGAACTGCAGCGCGCGATGGCAACCCGCATCAAGGCGCGGATCACCAGCCTGCCGACGAGCCATGTGCCCCAGCAATCCCGCCCGGAGGACGTGGCCAAGGTCATCCTGGAGGCAGTGCGCACGGCCCGCGCGGCGCGCGGCTGAACGGCGGTGCGGTCATTGCCGGCGGCACGGGCCCGACCGCCGGGCCGTCGGCGCTATGTCAGCCGTCGCGCCCGTCCAGCCGCGGCGTCAGCAGCCAGGGCCCATACGACAAGGCGAACAGCAGGAAGGCCGCGGCGAAGGCCAGCGCGGCCATCGCCATGCCCGGCAGAAACCATGCCGCGGGAAGCATCGGCACCACGACTCGCAACGCCGCCGCCAGAAGGATCAGGCGATAGGACCAGGCGTCCACGCGCGAAGCCTGCAGCGTGCGGCCCGTGTGGCCGCGCGCGCTGCGCGTCATCATTGCCAGCATCAGGCCGGCGCTGGCGCCAACGGCGAGTGCGTGCAGCGGGGGCGAGTCGGATTGTCCGCGCCCCAGCGCGATGGCCAGCAAGCCCAGGCCGACGGGTAACCATGCGTAGGCCAGGTGCAGGATCCACAGGATGGGTCGTCCCCGCGTGGCCCAGGGCCGCCAGCTTGCCAGCCGCCATGCATGCAGCACGGCGGCGGCAGCGAGTACCGGCGTGGCGAACAGCGGCGGCGCACCGGCGAGCCACAGCGTCAGACCCATCGCGGTTGCTGCCATGACCAGCCGCTCGCGCCATGGCGGCACCGCGGTGTCCAGGCCGGGCACGGCATTGCGGGTGAAGAGCGGAATGACGCGGCCGGCAATCACGGTTTCGAGCAGCACGAGCAGCGCCAGCCCGGCGTGCAGCGCGCCGCGTGGCGACAGGGCCGGCACCGCGCCGAGTCCAAGATGGAAACAGAGGTTGGCAAGCGCCAGCAGCCCCAGGATGGCGGCGACGCCCAGGTTGCGGTAATTGCGCGAGCGGATCAGCAGCCGGGCGAACGTCACCGATGCGATTGGCAGGAACGCGAGGTCCAGCAGCGCGAACAGTGGATAAGGGCCGGTCACCGCGGCGACGCGCGCGGCCAGCCACAGCGCAGCCAACATCGCCAGCGGCAGCCCGCGCGGCGTCTGCAGCCCGGTCCATGTCTTGCCCGCGGTGAACAGGAAGCCCACGATCACCGCGGCGAACATGCCGAACAGCATCTCGTGGCCATGCCACAGCACCGGCGGCAGTGCAGAGGCAGGCTGCGTCCTGCCGGTGAAGACGAGCAGCCACAGGGGCATCAGCGCGACGGCGCAAGCCGCGGCGAGCAGGTAGAAGGGCCGGAAGCCGAGGCGTAGCGGTGGCCAGTCGGCAAGGGAAGTGGCAAGGTGGCTGCGCTCGGACATCATGGCTCCGTTCGCCGGGCCGCCTGTCATGGAATCGGTCCGGCCTCAAAGATGCGTTAGTAATGCATCTTATCAGCGGGATGTCCGTCCTCGCAACGCGTGTATCGGATGGGCGACTCCGCTCAGGCGGTGGAGGTGTCCGTGCTGCGCCGGGACGCACGTGCCGTCCGGCACCCGTGGCGCCCACACTATCGGCGCGAGCGGCTTACCGCAGAAACCGTTCAGCCAGCCGGCACCAGAGCGCAGCCCCAATGGCCAGATTGCCGTCGTGGAAGTCGTAGCCAGGATTGTGCAAGCCGCGGCCGTTGCTGGCCGGGCCATTGCCAATGCGGATCAGCGCCCCGGAGCAGACCTGCAGCATGTAAGCGAAGTCCTCGCTGCCCATGAGCTGCGGATAGTCGCGCGCCACGCGCTCTTCGCCGACCAGTTCGGCGGCAACCTGCGCCGCGAACGCGGTGGCTTCCGGCTCGTTGACCACGGTCGGATATCCCTCCACATAGTCGATCTGGGCGGTGGCGCCGTACGCCTTGGCGGTGGCATCGATGACGGTGCAGATGCGCTCCTTCAGCAGGGCACGCACCGCGGGACTGAAGGAGCGGACGCTGATGCCGATCTCGGCCTCGGCGGGAATCACGTTCAGCGCGTCGCCGGCACGCAGGCGGCCCACCGTCACCACGGCCGGGTCATTGGGATCGACGTTGCGCGAGACGATGGTCTGCAACGCCATCACCACGGCGGACGCCGCAACCAGCGGATCGACAGTCTGGTGCGGCCGCGCGGCGTGACCGCCCACGCCTTTGATCTTGACGAACACGCGGTCGCCCGCGGCCATGAAGGGTCCGGAGCGCACCATGAAATGGCCCTGCGGCTCGCCCGGGTGATTGTGCATGGCGAAGACCATGTCGCACGGGAAGCGGTCGAACAGACCCGCGTCCACCATCGCCTTGCCGCCGCTGTCGAAGCCGCGCTCTTCGGCCGGCTGGAAGATCAGGTGCAAGGTGCCGGAGAACCGGCGCGTGCGCGCCAGCCAGAGCGCCGCGCCCAGGAGCATGGCGGAGTGGCCGTCGTGTCCGCAGGCATGCATCACGCCGGCATTGGCGCTGGCATAGGCCAGGCCGGTCGCCTCCTGGATCGGCAGCGCGTCCATGTCGGCTCGCAGGCCCAGGCGCCGGGGCCCGGAGCCGGCCTGCAGCGTCGCCACCAGCCCGGTCCCGGCGATGCCGGTGGTCACTGCATAGCCCCACTCGCGCAGCTTGCCGGCGATATACCCAGCGGTGCCGTGCTCCTTGAACGCGAGTTCCGGGTGCTGGTGCAGATGATGGCGGATGGCGGCCAGTTCGGCCTGCAGCGGCAGCAGGTCGGCCACTTCGGTATAGGACTGGGAAGATGCCTCGGAAGCCGTCATGCCTTACTCGACCGTGATGTTGTTCGCCTTGGCGACGCGCTGGTAAAAGCGGATGCGCTCGGCGATCTCGGCACGGTAGGCGGCCGGCGTGACGTTTTCCGGCACCATCATGCCGCGTTCGACCCAGGCGGCGCGGGTCGCAGGGTCGTCCAGGATCTGGCGCGTGGCGACATAGAGTTGCTGGATGATCGGCGCCGGCGTGTTCGCCGGCGCGGCAAGTCCGGTCCAGGACGTCAGGTTCAGGTCGGGCAGCTTCAGTTCGGCGAAGGTGGGCACGCCCGGCAGTTGGGGCACGTGCGAGGGGGAGGCCACCGCCAGCGCGCGCAGCTTGCCGTTGCGGATATTGGCGAGGTTGGAGGACAGGTTGTTCCAGGCCAGTTGCACGTTGCCGGCAATCAGGTCGGTCAGTGCCACGCCCGCGCCGCGGTAGGGCACGTGGACCATCGGAATATTGGCCTGGTTCTTCAGCAGCTCCATGCTCAGGTGCGATACCGATCCCGTGCCCGCGCTGGCGTAGTTCAGCTTGCCGGGATTGGCGCGTGCGTATTTGACAAGATCGTCGAAGGTCTGGATCGGCAGATTGGCGCTGACCAGCAGCACGTTGGCGAGCCGGTCGATCAGCGTGATCGGCGCGAAGTCCTTGATCGCGTCGTACGGCAGCTTCGGGTTGACCGCGGGGTTGACCACATGCGTGCTTTGCGAGGTGACGATCAGCGTGTAGCCATCCGGCGCGGCCTTGGCGACGAAGCTCGACCCGATGGCGCCGCCGGCGCCGCCGCGGTTTTCCACCACCACGGGCTGGCCGAGCAACCGGCTCAGGCGATCCGCGATCAGCCGGCCGGAATTGTCGACCGAGCCACCAGGGGAGAAGGGCACCACCAGTGTGATCGGCTTGGCGGGGTACTTCGACTGCCCGATGGCGGGGAAGGCGAGCATGCCCAGTCCGCCTGCGGCGGCGGTGCGGAGGAATTTGCGGCGATCGTGGGTCATCTTTGGAGGCAGCAGAGTTGGCTTGGGACCAAGTCTCTGCGAGCCCCGCGCACCCGGCAAGCGACAAAATCGTCAGGGGTGATGACTTGATATAATCGCCCCCCATGAAACTGCGCTCGCCCTCCCTGGTGGAATTGCACGCCTTCCTCGCGGTCTACCGGCTGGGCAGCTTCCGCCAGGCTGCGGAAGTGTTATGTGTGACGCAAGCCGCGGTGAGCCGTGCGGTACAACGGCTGGAGCAGCATCTGGGCGATTGCCGCCTGTTCGACCGCTCGCCTTTCGGCGTTACCCCGACCGCGCAGGGACAGCAGCTATATGGTCTGACCGAGCGGCACGTGATGGCGCTCGAAGCCGCGGCGACCGCCTTTGCTCGTCCGGCCGCCTCCCCGCGCCTGCGGCTCAGCGTGATTCCGACGCTCGGCACGCAATGGCTCATGCCGCGGCTGCCACGCTTTCATGCCATCCACCCCGGCATCGACATCGAGCTGCGCCAGTTTCGTCACGACGAGGATTTCACACGAACCGACGTGGATGTGTGGATCGACGTCAAACGGCCGCGGCGCCGCTGGCCGAGCCGGCTCAATGCGGAATATCTGCTGGGACGCGATGTCGTGCCGGTATGCGCGCCCGCGCTGCTGCCGCGGCTGCGGACGCCGGCCGATATGCCGCGCGCCGTGCTGCTGCACCATACGAACTTTCCGGAGAACTGGGCACGCTGGTTCAATGCGGCCGGTATCGGCGGCGTGCCGCGGCTCGGTCCGGGCTTCGATCTGAGCATCAACCTCATCGTCGCGGCCAAGGCGGGAATGGGCGTCGCTATCGTGCAGCCCTGCCTGGTCGAGCGCGAGTTGCAGGACGCCGAACTCGTCATGCCCTTCGACCTGCCGGTGTCCACGGGCCGCGGGTATTTCATCTGCAACGACGCCACTGCGCCCTTGTCGACGGAGCAACAGGCCTTCGTCTCCTGGGTCAAGGCCGAGGCGCTGGGCCAGCCGGTCGCAGGCTGACGACTCAGACCGCGGTGACGTCGCCGGCCGTGGCGGCGTGTCCGGCAACAGCGCCGAAGCGCCGCAGGCCAAAGGGCGCCGGGTCGATAAAGGGTTGACGGCCGCGCACCAGATCGGCGATCAGGCGCCCCGTGCCGGGCGCCTCGGTAATGCCCAGATGCCCGTGACCGAAGGCGAGATAGACATTGCGATGGCGGTCGGAGCGGTCGATGACCGGTAGCCCGTCGGGCGTGGAGGGCCGATGCCCCATCCAGCTGCTGTCGCTCTCGTACGATAGCCCGGGGAACAGTCGCCGGCCATGCTCGGCCAGCACCGCGGCACGCCGGAAGTCGGGCGCCGCATCGAGTCCGCCGATCTCCACGGTCCCCGCAATGCGCAGGCCGTGCTCCATCGGCGTGGCGATGAACTTGTTCTCGCAGTCCATGATGGGCCGGCCCGGCGCCACGGTCGGCCGGGTCAGCATGGCGTGATAGCCGCGCTCGGTCTCCAGCGGAATCCGCACATCGGTAAGCGATCCGGCGAGCCGCGTGGAAAACGCGCCCGCGCAGATCACCAGCGTCGCCACCGGATACGAGCCGCAATCGGTATAGACGGTGCGCGGACCGTGTTCGCCCATCTCGAAGCCCAGCACCGTGCGGCGCAGCAGGGTGCCGCCGGCAGCGACGAAGTTGGCCGCCAGCGTCTTGGCGAGGCGTTCGGGATTGCAGGTGAAGCCGTTCTCGGGCAGCAGCAGGCCGGTGCGAACGTCCTTGGTCAGCGAGGGCTCCAGGTCCTGGATTTCGCCCGCGCCGAGCCACTGCGATTCGATGCCGAGCGCATCGCGCATCGACTGCGCCAGCAGGTCGCCGTCGCCGAGCGCGGCGCTGCGCCACACGTACAGATGGCCGGGGGTGCGGATCAGATCGTCGTACTGGTCCGCATCGAGCATCGAGCGATAGCCCGGATAGGTGCCGGAGTGCAAGGCATGCAGTGCGTGCGATGTCGTGCGGGCCTGCTCGCGCGTGCCCGCGCGGATCCAGCGCACGAGCCAGGGCAGAGCACGCGGCAGGTAGGACCATCGCACGGTCAGCGGCCCCATCGGATCGACGAGCCAGGACGGCACCTTGCCTAGCATCCCCGGCATTGCCATCGGCACGACCGACGCGGTGCTGATGCAGCCGGCATTGCCGAACGAGCAGCCCTCGCCGGGCCCCGCGCGCTCCATCACCGTGACCCGATGGCCGTCGCGCTGCAATTGCAGCGCGCAGGACAGGCCGACGATGCCGCCGCCGATCACGGTGACCGGCGCAGTGGTGGAAGGCGTGGCGGGGAGCGTCATGAGGGGGAGGGGAGAAGAAAAAACGGCCAGCGCATTGTACAGCGCCGGCCGTGCGGGCTTTCCCCGCGTGCACCGCGTGCGCCGCGTGTGGCGCCGGTCTCAGTCCGAACCGAGCTTGAGGTTGTTGGCCTGCCGCTTCTCGATCGCCGACTTCAGCAGCGCCGCCGAGCGGTAGATGCCGTGCGCGAACTTGCCATAGGGCAGCGTGGCGAACAGCGCCATCACCACGCCCAGATGGATGGCCAGCAGCGCCGGCATGACCGCCGCATCGCGCCAGGCGAGCAGCACGAGGCCGGTGGCGCTGGTCAGCAGCAGCAGCGCGATGAAGCCGCGGTCCATCGGCCGCTGGGCGACGTCGCCGTGGGCCGGATCGCGGCGCAGGTTCAGCCACAGCAGTCCCGCCGGCCCGATCAACAGCCCGATGCCGCCCGCCGTGCCCAGCAGCACGGGCAGGCTCGTCAGCGGATAAGGCGCCTGCCATCCCAGCAGATAGTGATAGCCGGTGGCCACCACGGTGGAGGCGAAGCACAGCATGAAGCCGTAGAACGTGAAGTGGTGGAAGCGGCGGCGCGCCAGGGTGAATTTGTCGTCCGCCTCGTTGCAGCCGTCGCCATGGCCGCCGTCGAGATAGGTCAGCGCCAGCACGTTCTTCGTCGCTTCCGCCACCGCCGGCACGCTGGCCGTGCCCGCGGCCACCGCCTTCCAGAAGCGGCGCACGCCGACGCCGAGCGAGAGCACGGCGAAGCCGAATACCGCGCCAAACACGCCGGCCAGCAGGTTGTGCGGGAAGATCGCGTAGAAGTTGCCGGCAAGGCCGCTGCGCAGCAGCGAACCGTTCATCGCCACGGCGAGCAGCAGGAACAGCGCGAGGCCGATGGCCAGCGCCACGGCGACGGTCAGCCCGTTGTTGCGATAGAGCCGGCCGAAGCCGCTCGGCCATGCATATTCGGTATAGGTCTCCATGCGGACCTTGGCCATGGCCTTCGGCACATTGACCGCGAATTCGTGCGGCGGCGCGTACTGGCACGCGTGATAGCAGGCGCCGCAGTTGTGGCACAGGTTCGCCAGGTAGTTGACGTCGGCCTTGCCGAATTCCAGCCGGCGCGTCATGGCGGGGAAGACCGCGCAGAAGCCTTCGCAATAGCGGCAGGCATTGCAGATCTGCATTTGCCGCGCAACTTCGCTTTCGTTGGCCGTCAGCGGCAGCACGCGGATGGTGGCGGACCGGCCCGAGGGCGCGGCGTCCGGCGTGGCGGCAAGGTCGCGCGCCTCGCGGGTCAGGGCTTCGAGCTTATGCATGGACCGCCTCCCTTGCTGCACCGGCGCGCTCGGCGGTCGCCGCCCGCGCCGCCTCTGTGCCGGCGATACGCCCGAAGGCGGTGCCGATCGACATGCCGACCCCGGCTGTGTATCCCTTGCCGAGCACGTTGCCAGCCATCATTTCTCCCGCCACGAACAGGTTCCTGCTTGGCTTGCCGCCAAAATGCACCTGGGCCTTGTCGTTGACCTTGAGCCCCAGGTAAGTGAAGGTGATGCCGGGCCGCAGCGCGTAGCCATAGAACGGCGCCGTATCGATGGGCCGCGCCCAGTGCGTCTTGGCCGGCGTCAGGCCCTCGGTATGGCAATCGTCCAGCGCCGTATGGTCGAAGGTGCCGACGCGGCAGGCGCGGTTGTAGTCCTCGATGGTCCGCACGAACTTGTCTTCCGGCAGGCCGAGCTTGCGCGCCAATTCGTCGAGCGTGTCGGCCTTCTCGCCGGGGAACACCGGTGGCATGAAGCGGCCGATGGCCTTGGCATCGATGATGGAATAGCCGATCTGGCCGCGTTGCTGGGCCACCAGCCGGCCCCAGATCGCGTAGCGCTTGGGCCAGAAGTCCTCGCCCTCGTCGTAGAAGCGTTCGGCGTCGCTGTTCAGCACCACGCCCAGCGATACGCAGTCGATACGGGTGCAAATGCCGCCGTCGTACAGCGGCGCGCGCGCGTCGATGGCGACGCAGTGCGATTGCGACGGGTCGCCGATGGCATCGGCACCGGCCTCGATCATGTACTTGAGCAGCACGCCGCGATTGAAGCGCGTGCCGCGGATCAGGAAATTGTCCGCCGGCCATTCGCCGCGCTCGTTCTGGCCCCAGGCCTCGCGCAGCCATTCGAGATTCGATTCGAAGCCGCCGGCGGCCAGCACGCAGGCTTTCGCCTCGAAGCGCTGCTCGCCGCTGCGCGCGGCGACGAAGCGATCGCCGTCCAGTTCGATCGCATCCACCGGGGTGTCGTAGCGCACCTGCACGCCCATCGCTTCCGCGCTGCGGTAGTACGCGTTGACCAGTGCCTTGCCGCCGCCCATGAAAAAGGCGTTGGTGCGGGCCACGTGCAGCGCGCCGGACAGCGGCGGCTGGAAGCGCACGCCGTGCTTGCGCATCCACGGACGGCAAGTCGACGAGGCGCGGATCACCAGGCGCGCGAGTGCCTCGTTGGTGAGGCCGCCGGTCACCTTGAGCAGGTCCTGCCAGTATTCCTCTTCGGGATAGGCGTCGACCAGCACATCCTGCGGGGCGTCGTGCATGCAGCGCAGGTTGCGCGTGTGCTGCGAATTGCCGCCGCGCCATTCGCGCGGGGCCGATTCGAGAACCAGCACCGAAGCGCCCGCCTCGCGCGCCATCAGCGCGGCGCACAGGGCCGCATTGCCCCCGCCAATTACCAGTACGTCGACCATCCGAATCCTCCTTGCCGGGCGCCACTATAGGCGCGAGCCGGTGCGGCGCGCCATCGCCGGACAGAGGAGGGGGGTTCAGGTTTCGTGAACAGGGGCAGGCGGCTGGTGCAGGGTCGCGCCCGGCCAGCGCCCCTGGCTGACCAGCGTGCGGGCGACGTCGGTCAGTACCACGCGGGCGGCAAGGGCGGCGGGGGACAGCTCGTCGTCGGACAGGCTGACCAGCAGGTTCGGGCGCACGGCGCGCGGGTCGGCCACCGCCACGCTCTCGAAGTGCGCCGCGTCCGTGCGCGCGAGCGCGGCGCCGGGCTGGATGGTGGCGCCGAGCCCGCCCTGCACCGCATCCATCAGGATGGCCAGGCCGTCGACCTCGGCCACGATGCGCGGCTGCGTGCCCTCGTTCTGGAAGCACGTCGCGAGCAGCGCGCGCAGGCCGTGGCCGCCGCTGGGCATCACCAGCGGCAGCGCGGCCAGGGCCGCGAGGCTGGTGCTCTCGCCGCGCGGCATGCCCGCCATGCCGCGCGCGCCGATCACGAACAGCCGCTCCTGCAGCAGGGGCAGCACGCTCCAGCGCTGCGCGGGCTCGTTATTGAAGAGGATGGCCAGGTCGATCTCGCGTCCGCTCAGCATTGAGGCCAGGTAGCCGGAGAGGCTTTCGACCATGCGCAGCCGCACGTCCGGATAGCGCTCGCGCATGGCCTGCATGAAGGGCAGGCCCAGCACGCTCGCGGTGCTGGGCGGCAGGCCCACGCTCACGTGCCCGGACAGCCTGGCATGGCGGGCCGCCTCGGCCGCATTGTCGATATGGCGCAGCGCGAGCTGGGCCTGGCGCCAGAAGGCGAGGCCAGCATCGGTGGGCACCACGCCGCTGGAGGTCCGCTGCAACAAGCGGGTCGACAGTTCGCTCTCGAGCCGGCTGATCTGCTGACTGAGCGCCGACGTGACCAGACCCAGTTCCAGTGCCGCCTTGCCCATGCTGCCGTGTTGCACCACGGCGACGAAATACCGCAATTGCCGCAGTTCCATCTGTTCGCTTCCCCCCGGGTTTACCCCTGACGCACTGCGGGCCCTTTGCGGGGCCGCCCGTGCGTTCAAAGGCAGCATGGTAGCCAAAATGCGCCGGCTTACCGATTTCCGGCCATTTCGGATACAGAGCGCCCTCCATGCGCGAGCGCCGCGGCCTGTTGCTACCGCTGTTCCGGCGGGATGCCAGCCAGCCGGGCCACCAGCGCCGCGTGCGCGTCCGGGTCCACCGGCCGGTACTTGGCGACCGTGCTGGCCGGATGCCGGGCCAGGCTGTTGCCTCCCTTCCAGTCCCTGGCCGGCCGCACCGGGCGGGGCGCGAAGCCGCCTCCGCAGTTGGGGCACACGTTGCCCAGCACCTCGTCCACGCAGCGCGCGCAGAAGGTGCATTCGTAGCTGCAGATCCGCGCGTCGGTGGACGCGGGCGGCAGCGCCCTGTTGCAGTGCTCGCAGCTCGGCCTGAGTTCCAGCATTGTCATTCTCCTTGGATGGCTGTCGTTCGCGGTGCGTGGGCCGCCATATTACGGCGCACGGAAGGACCGGCAAAGCCCTCGCGCCGCACGGTGCCGCGCATGTCGCCGGGTGGCGGGGGCGGGGCCATGCTAAGGTCGGCACGTCTGCCAGACCCATGGAGGCAAATGCGATGCATGGCAACAAGATGGTGAAGACGCTGATCGCCGCATCGGCGCTGGTCGCACCCCTCGCGCTGCACGCGCCGGCAGCGCTGGGCCAGCCCGGCAAGGGCGGCCCGCCGGGACATGCCGACCACGCCGGTGCCCAGGGCAAGGCGCAGGGCCGCGGCCCCGGCGGCTATGGCCCCCCCGGGCAACTGCGCAAGGGCGACCGCGTGCAGGGCGACTACCGCGATCGCGAGTACGTGATCGACGACTGGCGCAGCTACGGCCTGCCGCCACCGCGCCGCGGCCATCACTGGGTCGGCATCGGCGGCGAATACTATCTGGTGGCTACCCCGACCGGGGTGGTGGTGCAGGTGGGCAGCGGCCGCTGAGAAGCCGCTGCCGTGGCGCCACCGCGGTCAACGTTGACCGGGCGGGCGCCTCAGCCGCGACCTCCATCGCCATTGCCCGCCAGGGTCGCGATATCGCGCTTGAGCCCCTCGCGCGCCAGCTCCACGCGCCGGCGGAGCATGGCGGTGGCCTCGCCGTCGGCGCGCCACGCGGCCTGCTGCCTGGCCACGCTTTCCAGCACGAGCACCGGAGCGGGACCGCCCGCGGCCATGCGGGCGGCGACGCCTGCGCGCGGATCGAGGCAACGGCGTACCGCTTCCTCGCTCAGCCCCATCGGCCGCCCGACCTGCTCCAGCGCGGCGGCGTCGAGCATCGCGCTGGTGATCTCGTCGGCGGGCAGGCTCGCGTCCAGCGCCTGCCGTACCACTGCGCCGACGATGTGATGCGCCTCGCGGAACGATACATCGGCCTCGCGCACGAGCGCATCGGCGAGATCGGTGGCCGCGGAGAAATCGCGCCGCGCGCGCCGCAGCATGTTGTCGCGCTGCGGCGTGGCTGACTCGATCACCAGCCGCAGCAGGCGCGCGCAGCGCAGGCATTCGTCGGTGGCTTCCCAGAAGCCGCGCATGCTCTCGCGGTTGCCGTCGCCGGTGTGCGTGAAGTGCGAAGTCTTGACGGTGGCAAGCGCCGCGGTCAGCAGGCCGATCAGATGCGCGCCCTTTCCTTTCAGGTATTCGAGCACGACCGGGTTCTTTTTCTGCGGCATGATGCTCGAAGTCCCGGCCACGCTGTCCGGGAAGTCGATCAGGCCGAACTCCGGCGTCGCCCACACGAACAGGTCCTGCGCGACGCGGCTCCAGGTCACGGCCGCGATCGCGAGCACCGACAGCATCTCCCAGGCGAAATCGCGGGACGCGACGGCATCCAGCGAGTTCGGCACGCTGGCCTCGAAGCCCAGCCACCGTGCCGTGGCCTCGCGGTCGATCGGGAATGCCGTGCCGGCGAGCGCGCCGGCGCCGAGCGGGCAGGCGTCCAGGCCGGCCAGCGCGTGCCGCAGCCGGCCGATATCGCGGCCCACCGCGTCCGCCACGCCCGCGAGGTAATAGCCGTAGGTGATCGGCTGCGCGGCCTGCAGGTGCGTGTAGCCGGGCATGACCGCATCCGCATGCTGCGCGGCGCGCTCGAGCGCGACGCTGCGCACGGCGGACAGCGCATCGAGCAGCGCGAGCCCCGCGTCGCGGGCCCGCAGGCGGTCGTGCGTGGCGAGGATATCGTTGCGGCTGCGCGCCACGTGCAGGCGTCCGCCCGCGTCAGGCCCCGCCACCTCCATCAGCCGCGCCTCGTAGTTGAAGTAGGCATCCTCGCGCGCAGGGTCCAGCGGCACGGCCTCGGGGCCCTGCGCCTCGATCTCGCACAGCGCCCGCGCGATCCGTGCGGCGATGGGCCGGGGAATCAGCCCGGCGCCGTGCAGCATCAGCAGATGCGCCTGGTTGATGTCTGTGAGATAGCGGAAACCGCTGCCGAACTCGCGCTGCAGGCGCGGCAGGTAGATGTGCTCGCAGACCTCCGGCGCGGTGGTTTGCTTCAGGCGACGGCTGACCTTCGATTCCATATTGGGCTCCACCTTGGCTTGCGAAATTCGCGTGAGTCGTGGCGCCAGTATGGAAATCGCCTGTCATATCGTCAAATCAGCAGTTTCCATGTTCCCATACGCTTCTGATATACCATCGGCGGCATGTCGAAGCGGAGCACCCAATGAACTTCAAGCAGATCGAGACCTTCCGCGCCGTGATGCTCACGCGCTCGATGACCGCGGCGGCAACGCAGCTGCACACCTCGCAACCCAACATCAGCCGGGTGATCGCGCAACTGGAAAGGGAGAGCGGCTTTCGCCTGTTCGAACGCATGGCCGGCAGGCTGATGCCCACCGCCGAGGCGGAGGTGCTGTTCCGGGACGTGGAGCGGGCTTTCGTCGGCCTCGACAGCGTGCGGGATTCGGCGCGGGCCATCCGCCAGTTCGGCGCTGGCACGCTGCGCGTGGGCGCGGTGCCCGCGATTGCGATGAGCGTGATGTCGCCCGCGATCCTGGAGTTCCGCAAGCGCTATCCGGACGTGCCCATCGCCGTTCATACCAGCGATTCCCCGACCGTGGCGAAATGGACCGCCACGCGTTTCTGCGATATCGGGCTGGTGTCCTACGTGGCCGACACGCCGGGAGTGAGCGCGGGCCTGCTGCGCAACGAGAACGGCGTATGCATCGTACCGGCGCAGCACCGGCTGGCGAAGAAGCGCCGCATCGTGGCGCGGGACCTGGATGGCGAGGCGTTCATCTCGCTGACGCACGGCGACGGCACGCGCGCGCTGATCGATGCCGCGTTCGTGCCGGATGGCCGCAGGCTGACGCTGGAGACGCCCTACGCGGCCACCATCTGCACGATGGTCGGCATGGGGCTGGGGGTAAGCGTGGTCAACCCGATGGTGAGCCGCAGCCTGCGGCTGGCCGGCGTCAAGGCCATTCCCTTCGAGCCGGCCATTCCCTTCCAGAGCTACGTGCTGCGCGCGCAGCAGCATGCGGCGCCGGCGATGGCCGCCGCATTTCTCGACTGCCTGCAACGCGTCGCCGGGCGCTGACGCCCGGCGCTGCGCGCGTCAGCCCGGCAGCGCGACTTCCAGCGCGACGCCGTCGCGCCCCGGGTCCGCGCCGCCTTCGAGCCGCCCGTCGACCATCCGCACCGCATGCACCCAGCCGATGGTGTAGTTGTAGGGGTTGCGGATGACCTGGTAGCCCGCTTGCTCCAGCTCCCGCGTGACATAGCGCGGAATCCGGTTGCACACGTCGATGGCGTTGCTGGTGGACGAGAAGCGCGGCGCCGACACGGCAGGCTGCATCGGCATGTCGAAGTCCACCACATTGAGAATGCTCTGCAGCACGCCCATGGCGATCTGCGTGCCGCCCGGCGCGCCGGTCACGATCTCGGGTTTGTCCTCCTTGAACACGATGCTGGGGCAGGAGGACGTGAAACGGCTCTTGCCGGGCGCGATGCTGCCGGCGCGGCCGGGGCGCGGATCGAAGACGCCCATGCAGCCGTTGTACAGGAAGCCCAGGCCAGGCGTGATGACGCCGGAAGGCATGGCGAGCGAGTGGGTCAGCGCAACGCAGTTGCCGTCGCCGTCGACCACGGACAGGTGCGTGGTGTCCCTGGGCACCGCATAGCCCGGATTGACCCGGGGGATCTCGATCCGCTCGCCCGCCCGGATGCGTCGCGCGGCGTCGAGCGCGTGCGCCTTGGACAGCAGGCGCTCCAGCGGCACGTCGACGAACGCCGGGTCGCCGATATGGCGGTCCTTGTCCAGCGTGGCCTGCTTCATCGCCTCGCAGACGATGCGGATGTACTCCGGCGTGTTGTGGCCCAACGCCCGCAGGTCGAAGTCCTCGAGGATATTGAGCATCTCGATCAGCATCGCGCCACCGCCGGGCGGCTGGTTCGACGAGATGCGGCGGTCGCGATAGGTGCCGAACAGCGGGGCGGTCGTCTTCACCCGGTAGGCGGCCAGGTCGTCGCGGGCGAGCAGGGCGCCGTGGGCCTCCATGTCGGCGATGATGCGTTCGGCGATCTCGCCGGTGTAGAAGGCATCGGCACCATCGCGCGCGATGACCGCCAGCGTGTCCGCGTAGTCGGTATTGCGCAGAGGCGCGCCCACCGGCAGCGGCGAGCCGTCGGGCCGGCAATACAGCCGCCGGCCGCATTCGCTGTAGGCCAGCCGCTCGCGGTTGCTCGCGCGGCCGAGGGTTGCTTCGTCGATCCAGAACGCATACATGCCGGGACGCACGAAGAAGCCGTCGCGCGCCCACTGGATCGCGGGCTGCACCACCTCGCTCCACGGCAGCCGGCCGTGGGCCCGGTGCAGCGCCTCCAAGCCGCGCAGCGTGCCCGGTGTGGCGATCGACTGGTAGCCGATATCGTTGAGCCGGTCCTTGATGAAGAAGCCGAAGCCGTCGCGCGCCTCGCCTTCCAGCAGGTGTTCCCACATATCGGGTTTGCACCGCGCCGGCGCGGTGGCGTGGAAATCGATGTACTCGTGGGTGCCGGTGCCCGGCATGTAGACCGCCGCCGTGCCGAACCCGGCGATGCCGCACATCAGCGGATCGACCACCGTCTGCGCCAGCGCGCACGCCACGGCCGCGTCCGCGGCATTGCCGCCGGCGCGCAGCACTTCGATACCCGATTCCGCCGCCTCCGGCTGGGGGCACGAGACCATTCCACTACGATTCATGACATTCCTCTGGGATTGCGATGCCGTGTCGCCTGCGATGCGGCGCGGCCCAACGCCGACTTACTTCGCGCTCAGGTCCAGGTCGCCGACCGCGCTCTGCCATTTCGCGGTATCGCGCACGGTCAGCTCCATCAGCTTGCCGGACGGGCCCGGCATCGGCATGACCTGCATCGCCTTGAGCTTGGCGACGACCGCCTCGTCGGCGAGAAATTTCTGGCTGGCGGCATGCAGCGTCTTGATGGCGGCGGGCGGGGTGCCGGCCCTGGCCGCGATGCCGCTCCAGCCGATGTCCTCGAATCCCTTCAGGCCCGCTTCCGCGGCCGTCGGCACGTCGGGCATTTCGGGCGCGCGGCTGGAGGCGAAGAGCACCAGCGGCACGACCTTCCTCGCCTTGATCTGCGGCAGCGCGGTGCTGAGCACCGGGGCCATGACCTGCGTGTCGCCGGACACCGTGGACACCAGCCCGTCGGGCTCGCCCCGGTAGGGCACGTGCGCCAGGCGGATGCCCAGCTGCTTCTGCAGCAGCTCGACCACGAGATGCGTGGAATTGCCGTTACCCGACGACGAGTAGTTGATCGTGTCGGGCTTGGCCTTGGCGGCCTCCGTCAGCTCCTTCAGCGTGCGGAAGCCGGTCTGGGGATTGGCGACCAGCACGAAAGGCACGGTGGCGAGCATCGAGACCGGCACGAAGTCGCTCTCCGGCTTGTACGGCAGCGGCTTGTAGGTGAATTTGTTGAGCACCATCTGCGAGACGCCCGCCAGGAACAGCGTGCAGCCATCGGCAGGCTGGCTCAGCACGTACTTGGCGGCGATGATGCCGCCGGCGCCGGCGCGGTTCTCCACCAGCACGGTGGTGCCGATTTCCCTGGCGACGCGCTCCGCCCACATGCGGGCCAGCGTGTCGGTGCTGCCGCCCGCCTGCTGGGACACGACGAGGCGGATCGGACGGCCCGAGCCCGGCTCGCAGGCCCAGCTCGGTGCGGCTACGCCGAACGCAATGGCGAGGGAAACGGCGATCTTGTGGTTGGCAGGTTTTCTCATAGTTGATGGCAGTCAGTATGTCCGTCGAAACACAGCGTATTGCGTTGCCGCCCGGCATTATTGGCACTGCCTGCCCCGTCCACCTAGTGAATTGTTCCGATGCATGTATTAGCATTTGCTCATGGAACCATCCTTCGACAGCATTGCGTGGGCGCGGCGGCTGCGCGTGCGCCACCTCGAGTCCTTTCTGATCCTCATCGATGCCGGCACGCTCTCGGCCGCCGCCAAGCGGCTGCACATGACGCAGTCCGCCGTGTCGCACTGGCTCAGCGAGATGGAAGAACTGGCGGGCGTAAGGCTTGCCGTGCGCGGGCGGCGCGTGCAGCTGACGCCCGCCGGCGAGGCGGTCCGGCGGCTGGCGGTACGCGTGCTCGGCGAGATCTCGCGGGCGCACGACGAACTGGGCTCCATCGCGCGCGGCGCGGTGGCGCGCCTGCATGTCGGCAGCGTGGTCGCGGGCGTTGCCCATCTGATTCCGCGCGCCATCGTGGCCTTTCAGGCGGCGAACGCCAACGTGTCGATCCAGGTGACCGAGGGCGCGTTCAACACCCTGCTGGACCGGCTGGAGAAACGCGAGTTCGACCTGATCGTGGGCTCCATCGACACCCGCGCGTTCGGGGCGCACCTGGCGCACGAGGTCCTGTTCGAGGACGGAATGGCGGTGGTGGTCGGCACGCATCACGCACTGGCCCATGCGCGCTCTGTGCAATGGGCCGAACTGTTCCCGTTCCCCTGGGTGATGCCGCAGCGCGAGACCCTGATGCGCACGCGGCTCGATACGGTGCTGCTGGAACACGGTGGCGCGGGACTGCGGCCGCGGGTGGAGACAGGCTCGGTGGTGACGCTGGAGGCGGTGCTCCGGGACACCGACTACGTTGGCGTGTGCTCCGAGGCCATGGCGCTGCACATGCAGTCGCTCGGCCTGCTGCATGTGGTGCCAGTGGCCGAGAAGGAATCGTTCGGGCCGGTGGGGGCGGTTTGGCGCAAGGGGGGCGACGACGAAGTGCTGCATGCGTTCGTCGATGCCTTGCGGCTCCAGGCGGGACCTATGCAGAGCCCCGCCCGAATCCACGCGTAGCGGGCACGCCTTGCTACTTGCGCCGCGTTCTGCGTGCGCCATCCCCACTCAACACGCTCATCGCCCGCAGATGGTCGAGCAGGCGGCTGACAGCGGCCGAATGGGGGCGGTTCGACCGCACGATCAGTTGCGCGTCGGCGCCTTGCAGGATGGTGTTGTCTGTTTGAAGCGCGACCAGCTGGCCGGCGGCGATCTCGCGGGAGACGGCGAGTGCCGGCATGAAGGTCAGGCCCAGGCCGGCGGCTGCATAGTGCTTCAGCGCGGCGATGGAATTGGTGGTCAGGCCCGGCGCGAAGCGGACGCGTTCGGCGAATTCGACCATCTGGATAAGGTGCCGCAGTCCGTGCCCGGGCGTCATCAGCCCGACGCGATGCGCGAGGATATCGCGCACGTTCAGTGCGCCTCGGCGCCGCGTCAGCGGATGGTCGGGGCGCACGATGACGCAGACGGGCTGCGAGCGGCTGGCGAGCACGCGGATGGCCGGGTGCGTGGGCGGTGCGTAGGCCAACCCGACATGGGCGTGGTCTTCGGCGACGTGGCGCACGACTTCGTTAACGTTCATCAGCTCCAGCGTCACCTCGATGCCAGGATGGTTCTGGCCGAACTCGTGCAGCACGGCGTTGATCAGCTCGTCGATGAATCCTTCCCCCGCGACCATGCGTATCTGCCCGCGCTGAAGGCCGTTCAGTTCCTCCAGCCTGGCGAGGAGCGTCTCTTCGCCCGCCAGCCGTTCCCTGTAATAGTCCAGCACCAGATGCGCGCCCTCCGTGGCCGTCACGCCGCGGCCGCGCCGCTCCAGCAAGGTGATGCCCAATTCGAGTTCGAACTGGCGAATCTGGCGGCTGATCACGGACGGTTCGACGTCGAGCCGGTCCGCCGCCGCGCGGATGGAGCCGGCGTTGACGGCCGCGACGAAATACTGGAGCCGCCGCTCGCTCAGACCTGAGGGAAAGGCGGGTGTGCGGTGCGGATCGACTGGCATTGGGGGGCGTCGGGAATCGGGCGAGGTGGTGGGCAAAGGAGAGGGGGCCGCGCGACAGCGTTGACCAAAAGGCAACGGAATCGTACTGCCATGGCTCTTGTTCCGCAATGCCGTGCACCCGCAGAATCGACCGCGGTGCCGGTGCGGCTGACTGGCGCCGCATCGCAGGCGACTGCCATCGTCTGCGATCGCCTCGCGCCACCCCGCGTTCCCCAACCTGCTCGTGTCAAGCGTGGAGACAACGATGACCCAGACTTCTTCGTGGACCGAAGCCGCGCCCCCGGCCGACCGCCTGGCCGATATTCCCGCCGCCACGCAGGCCGACCTGGCAGCGACCTATCGCAAGGTCAGCCTGCGCCTGCTTCCCTTCCTGCTGCTGTGCTACGTCTTCGCCTATCTGGACCGGGTCAACATCGGCTTTGCCAAGCTGCAGATGCAGCAGGACATCGGCATCAGCGACGCCGTCTACGGTCTGGGCGCCGGCATCTTTTTCCTGGGCTACGTCATGTTCGAGGTGCCCAGCAATCTGCTGCTGGCCCGCATCGGCGCGCGCAAGACCATCAGCCGCATCATGGTGCTGTGGGGCGCGACCTCGGCGTGCATGCTGTTCGTGACCGATGCCACCAGCTTCTACGTGCTGCGCTTCCTGCTCGGCGTATTCGAGGCGGGCTTTGCACCGGGCATGATTTTCTATCTGACGTACTGGTACTCCGGCGCGCGCATGGCCCGCGTGATGGCGGTGGTGATGCTCGCCGGGCCCATCGGCGGCATGCTCGGCGGGCCGGTGTCGACCTGGATCATGACGGCGTTCGCCGGGGCCCACGGCCTCGCAGGCTGGCAATGGATGTTCCTGATCGAAGGGCTGCCATGCGTGCTGATCGGCATCGTTGCTTTCCGCTATCTCGACGACCGGCCCCAGGACGCGAAGTGGCTGGACGACCGCGAGCGGGCGCTGCTGGCCGCCGATATCGGCCAGCATCAGGCCGGGGGCCATCACGACTTCCGCATGGTCCTGCGCGACGTGCGGGTGTACCTGCTGGCGCTGGGCTACTTTTGCCTGATCAGCGGCATCTACGCGGTCAGCTTCTGGCTGCCGACGATACTGAAGGCGGCCGGCGTGGCCGACACGATGGAGATCGGCCTGTATTCCGCCTTGCCCTATGTCGCCGCGGCCATGTTCATGGTGGTGTTCGCGCGCAGTTCCGACCGCTGGCAGGAGCGCCGTTGGCATTGCGCGCTGCTCGCCTTCGCCGGCGCGGCCGCGCTGGCGGTGGCGACGATGACCGCGTCCCACCTCGCGCTCGCGCTGACGAGCATCACGATTGCGACGGCCTGCATGTGGGCCTCGTACACGGTGTTCTGGGCGATTCCTTCGAGCTATCTGCGCGGCCCCGCAGCCGCGGGCGGCATTGCGCTCATCAACAGCATCGGGCTGCTGGGCGGCTTCCTGAGCCCCACCCTGATCGGTGCGGTCAAGGGCCTGACCGGCTCGCTGAACGGCGGCCTCTATGCAATGGTGGCGCTGCTGGTCGTGGGCGGTCTGGCCATCGTGCTGAACCGGCTGCCGCGTGCCTGACGCACTTCTTCCCCACTTCGGCGCGGCACGTCCGCCGCGCCCCTCAGCTGCCACCGTCCCATGCGTATCCTGATCGCCGGTTTCCAGCACGAAACCAATACCTTTGCACCTTCGCGGGCCACCTATGACCACTTCGTCCGCGGGGAGATGTTCCCGGCCATGGCGCGGGGCGCCGATGTGCTCGCTCTGCGGGACGTCAATATCGCCATCGGCGGCTTCGTGCGAGCCATGGAAGGGCAGGGAGCCACGCTGCTTCCGGTGATCTGGGCGGGCGCGACGCCGTCGGCGCACGTCGACGACGACGCCTTCGAGCGGATCGCCGGCGAGATCGAGGCCGCGGCGCGCGCGCAGACGGTGGATGCCATTTACCTGGACCTGCATGGTGCGATGGTCACCGTCAGCCATGACGATGGAGAGGGAGAATTGCTGGCGCGCCTGCGCGCGGCGGTCGGCTCGCGTGTGCCCATCGTCGCCAGCCTCGATCTGCATGCGAACGTCACGCAGCGCATGCTCGATGCGGCCGACGGCCTGGTGGCATATCGCACCTACCCGCATGTCGATATGGCGGAGACCGGCGAGCGCGCCGCGGCCTTGCTGCGCAGGTTGATGCAGCACGGCAGGCTGGCGAAGTCCAGCCGCCGGCTGCCGTTCCTGATTCCCATCAACGGGCAATGCACGTTCCTCGAACCGGCGCGGGGCATCTATGCGAGCCTGGCAGCCCTGGAGACGGGGCCGGTCGCATCGGTATCGTTCACGCCCGGCTTCCCTGCGGCCGACTTCGAGGAATGCGGCGGCGTCGTGTGGGCCTACGGCACCACCGCCGAGGCCGCGCGCGAGACCGTGGACCGCCTGTACGCCGACGTGGCGGGCCGCGAGTCCGAATGGGCCGTGCCCTTCCTGTCGCCCGACGACGCAGTGCGCGAGGCCCAACGTATTGCCGGCGATGCCGCGCGCCCCGTGGTCATCGCCGACACGCAGGACAATCCCGGCGCCGGTGGCAATTCCGATACCACCGGCATGCTGCGGGCGCTGATCCGGTGCGGCGCCGAAGGCGCGGCGCTCGGATTGATGTTCGACCCGGAGGCCGCGCGCGCCGCGCATGCGGCGGGCGTGGGCCGCGAGATCACCATCGGGCTGGGCGGCCATTCCGGCGTCGAGGGCGACGCGCCGCTGCACGCCACCTACCGGGTCGAGCAACTGTCGGACGGGCGCTGCCGCTTCGATGGCCCGATGATGACCGGCATGCAGGCCGATCTTGGTCCCTCGGCCCGGCTCTCGCTGCACGGCGTGCAGATCGCCGTCAGCTCGGCCAAGGTACAGATGCTGGATCGCAACCTGTATCGTGCGGTCGGCATCGAGCCGGAGCGCATGCGGATACTGGTCAACAAAAGTTCGGTGCATTTCCGCGCCGACTTCCAGCCCATCGCCGAGGCGGTGCTGGTGGCCAAGGCGCCCGGTCCGATGCTGGCCGATCCCGCGGACCTGCCCTGGAGCCGGCTGGCGCGTGGAATACGGCTGCGGCCCCTGGGCCCGGTGTTCGGCGAAGGCCGGGGAAGCTGAAGCCACTACGGACATACTGCCCGCGCCCGGGGGCAGTGCCGTCCCCGCCGGACGACGGTGAGGGCCCAAGCCAAGTACAATTGCGGTCAATTCTGCGGCGTGCGATTTGCACGCCGCTTCGTTTACCGCCGTTGTGCGCGCTCCTGCGCCTTTCCCGCTTCCCCGAATACCCGACCCGGCTCCATGTCCAATCTCATCGTCCACGGCGGCACGCCTCTGCGCGGCCGCATCGTTCCCTCGGCCAACAAGAACGCCGTGCTGCCGGTGCTTTGCGCCACCCTGCTGACCGACCAGCCGTTGCGCCTGCATGGCGTGCCGGATATCACCGACGTGCGCAAGATTCTCGACATCTTCCGCACGCTCGGCAGCGAGGTGCGGATGGACTACGTTTCCGGCACGCTGGATCTGCATCACCGCGACACGGCGTTCGACGCGGCCAACCATCGGCTGCCCGAGGAAATGCGTTCGTCGATCATGCTGGTGCCGCCGCTGCTGGCGCGCTTCGGGGTGGCGCGGCTGGAGGACAACGTGAAGGGCTGCACGCTTGGCGTGCGCGAGATCGATCCGCACGTGGACATCTTCCGCTCGTTCGGCGGCGTGGTCGAGCGGGCCGAAGGCTCGCTGCTGGTGCGCGCGAGCGGCGTGCTGGCGCCCACGGACCACTGGCTGGACTATGCATCGGTGACCACCACGGAGAACTTCGTGCTCTGCGCGGCGGCCGCAGCGGGCGTATCGACGCTGACCAACGCCGCGTCGGAGCCGCACGTGCAGGAGTTCTGCCGCTTCATGACGATGATGGGCGCGCGCATCGAGGGCATCGGGACGTCGCGGCTGACCGTGCATGGCGGCCATCCGCTGCGCGGCGGCGAGTTCCGCTTCGAGGAGGACTTCCACGAGATCACCACGTTCCTGGCGCTGGGCGCGATTACCGGCGGCGATGTGGTCGTGCGCAACAGCGTGCCTGCCAACTTCCCGCTCATCGACCGCACCTTCGCCAAGTTCGGCGTGCAGATCACGCACGAGGACGGCTGGTCGCGCGCCACGCGCAGCGGCCCGCTCAAAGTCCAGACGCCCTTCACCAGCAACGTGCTGACCAAGGTGGAGGCCGCGCCGTGGCCGTATTTTCCGGTGGACCTGCTGCCGATCTTCATCGCGCTCGGCGTGCGGGCGCAGGGCAATGCGATGTTCTGGAACAAGGTCTACGACGGCGCGCTGGGCTGGACCGGCGAGCTGTCGAAGTTTGGTGCCCATGTGTTCCTGTCCGATCCGCATCGGCTGATCACGTTCGGCGGCAACCCGCTGACGCCGGCTGTGGTCGAGAGCCCCTACATCATCCGCGTGGCGATCGCCCTGTTCATGGTGGCGGCCAGCGTCGAAGGGCGCTCGGAGATCCGCAACGCCACGCCGATCCGCCGCGCGCATCCGCGTTTCGTGGAAAACCTGCGCAGCCTGGGTGTCCACGTGGAGTGGACCAGCGAGGAGTAAGCGTAGGGGAGCGCGCGAATGCCCCGGGTTCGCGCCGTCTCCCGCTTGCGGGAGAGCGGAGAAAATCCACGGCGCAGGCGACCTACTGCCCCAACCGCTTGCGCAGTTCCTCCGCGCTTTCCATCTGCCTGAACAATGGGCCGCCCGGTGCGAACCGGTTCGCGGTCGCCAGTCCGCCCACTACCACCGGTTCGAAGCCCGCATCGCGCACCAGTTGGGCGGCGATGTCGAGTGCCGCGCGATCGTCGCCTGCGATGGGCACGGCGATGCGGCCCTGCGGGCGATTGCTGTCGCGGCTGAATTCCGCCGCGCCCGTGAAGTTGAACGCGCGGACCACGCGCGCGCCCGGCAGGTACTTCGCGGTGGTCAGGCCAATGCCGTTGGCGATGGCCTCTTCGCCGACCGCGCCGTCGCGTTCGCGAAATGCGTTGGTGGCGTCCAGCACGATCTTGTTGCGCAGCGCCGCGGCATGTTCCTTGCCGACGTCCGGCACGGCGCGGTACGGCACGGCCAGCAGCAGCACGTCGGCGAAGGCGATCGCTTCCGCCACGGTGCCGGCCGACGCGCGACCGCCCAGCCCGTCGACCAGCGGCTTCAGCTGGTCGGGGTGGCGCGAGGAGAACCGTACCTCATGCCCGGCCTTTACCCACAGCGAACCGACGGCACCGCCGAGGCGGCCGGCGCCGATGACGCCGATGCGCATGGGTTTCGCCGCGAGCGGCGGCTGCGCGCGCGGCGTGCCGGGCAGCACGGCCAGGCCCAGCAGCAGGGCGCATGCCGCGCCGAGAATCGACCGGCGCTGCGCGTCGGGCAAGTGCGCCGGTGTCGCGGAGTCAGCGAGAGCTTGCGTCGTGCCAGGGCGCAGTTCGCGCCTGTGCGGGGAATCGAATCTGGGGGCGGGCATGGCGGCTCCTGCAAAATGAAGCACGGGCGGGTCGAACGAAGCAGGCGGGCGAAGTACTTTTCGAGATGGGATTGCCACGGCCAGTGCGACGGGCATTGCGAATCCCAGTCTAGTGCAGCCGCGCGCGGGTGGGGTAGTGCCCGTGCCCCGCGCAAAGGCAGTGCCGTGCGGGTCCGTCCCATGCCGGTGCGATGGCCGCGCCGCTATAATCGCGGCTTTTCGGCGGTTTGCCGGCATCGATGTCGCCGGGCTGCCGCAATCCTCCTCGTTCGGTCCCCACCCATGACATCGCTATCGCATCTCCCGCTTCGCGAACGCCCGGCCGCCGGCCGGTGTTTTCCCTCCCGTCCGGCTCCCTGGGAGGCAAGGTAATGCGCAAGCTGCTGACTTTCCCGCTGGGCGTGCTGAGCTTCGTGCTGCTGGCCCTGAATACGATCTTCTGGTGCGTGCCGGTGTTCGCGCTGTCCGTTCTCAAGGTGCTGTTGCCCGTGCCGGGCGTGCGCCGGCATATCGACGCCATGCTCAACCAGCTCGCGGCGGGCTGGATCGGCTGCAACAACGCCTGGATCGGGCTGCTGCAGCGCGAACCCTGGGAGGTGACCGGCGTCGAGAACCTGCGCTATGCGGGCTGGTACCTGGTGAACTGCAATCACCGCTCCTGGGTCGATATCCTGGTGCTGCAGCGCGTGCTGAACCGCCGCATCCCGATGCTGAAGTTCTTCCTGAAACAGGAACTGATCTATGTGCCGGTGATCGGGCTGGCCTGGTGGGCGCTCGATTTTCCGTTCATGCGCCGGCATTCGCGCGCGGCGCTGCGCAAGCGGCCGGAGCTGCGCAAGCAGGACCGCGAAACGACCCGCCGCGCCTGCGCCAAGTTCGCGCTGGTGCCGACCAGCGTGATGAACTTCGCCGAAGGCACACGCTTTACCGACGCCAAGCATCGCGCCCAGTCCTCGCCTTACCGCCACCTGCTCAAGCCCCGCGCGGGCGCCATGGCGCTGGCGATCAACACCATGGGCGAGCGGTTCCAGTCGCTGCTAGACGTCACCATCGCCTATCCGGACGGCACGCCGAGCTTCTGGCAACTGGCCTGCGGCCAATGCGGCCGGGTGATGGTCGATGTGCGCGAGCTGCCCATCCCGCCCGAGCTGAGCCGCGGCGACTACGACACCGACCCCGCGTTCCGCGCGGAATTTCATCGCTGGCTGGGCGACATCTGGGAACAGAAGGACCGCAAGATCGACAGCATGCTGGCGCAGGCCGCACGCTGATTCGCGCCGCCAGGCCGGGCGGGAACGCTCAGCGCTTGCCGAAGATGGTGCGGAAGTCGGGCGCGCCGCTGTCGCGCACCGACAGGTCTAGCGATTGCTCGATGTGCGCCAGGTGGTCCGCCATGCGGGCGCTGGCTTCGCGCTCGTCCCCGCGTTCGATGGCATCGATCAGGCCGGCGTGCTCGTGTTCGGGACATGCCGGCGCGCCCGGGCGGTCGTACAGCGTGATGATGAGGCAGGTCAGCGACACCATCTCCCGCACCAGCTTTTCGAGGATGGGGTTGCCGGCCATGTCGGCGAGCAGGATATGGAATTCGCCTGACAGGCGAATGATCGCGGCGCGGTCGCCCCGGGCACGCGCGCGGTCCTCTTCCTGCGCATGACGCCGCAGGCTGCGCACGCGCGCGGGCGTCGCCGTCTGAGCCAGCACGGCGGCCACCTGCGGTTCGACGAAGCGGCGAGCCTGGAAGATCTGGCGCGCCTCCTCGACCGTGGGGCTGGAAACGAAGGCGCCGCGGTTGGGCACCAGCGTGATCAGCTTCTCATGGGCGAGCCGGGCGAAGACCTGGCGGATGCGCGCCCGGCTCGCGCCCGTGACTTCGCACAGGCGCTCCTCCACCAGTCTCGTACCCGCCAGCAGGCGGTGTTCCATGATCGCGGTCAGCAGGCCGAGATAGATCGACTCGTTGTTCGCGGCATCGGGGCCATCGCCGCTGTCGCGCGAATTGTCGGACGAGCCGCCCGTCCGGCGTTGGGATGCGGATGCGGTCTGGATGTTCGGCGAAGCGTTGCGCGTGGTTGGCATGGAGGAAAGCGGTCGGCTCGTCGCCAGGATCGACGACGATGGTCGGGCGTATCGTACACAATGCGCGCGGCCGGTCAGAGCGCACCCGCTTGTCGGGCTGCCCAGGAGTTGCCCGGCACAAGCCTATCGCCGCGCCATGCCAAAGCCCTCGAGCATGCCGCTATACGCCTTCGGCGGTGGATGCGCCCAGTCGCCGCGCTTGCTGGTCGCGATGCCGAGCGCGGCCATCGCCTCGGCCAGCTTCACCGCGCTGGTGACGCCGTCGATCACCGGCGCGCCGATCGCGTCGGCGATCTCCGCGCACAGATCGGTCATCCCCGCGCAGCCCAGCACGATGCAGTCGCTGCCGTCCTCGGCAAGCGCCTGCCGGCATGCCTCGGTAATGATGCGGCGCGCGTCCGAGCCCGGCCGCTCCAGGTCCAGCACCGCCAGGTCGCTGGCGCGGACATTGCGGCAGAACCGCGCGAGGCCATAGCGCTCGGCCAAATGCCAGGCGATATTGCAGGTGCGCGCCAGCGTGGTGACGACGCTGAAGCCGGTGCCGGTCAGGCTGGCCATATGCATGGCCGCCTCGGCGATGCCGATCACGGGGCCGCGCGCCACCTCTCGCGCCGCGTACAGGCCCGGGTCGCCGAAGCAGGCGATCACGTACGCATCCACGCCTTCGCGCTCGCCTTTGATGACTTCTTCGAGCAACCCCGGCACGCTCAGTGCCTCGTCGTAGTGGCTCTCGATCGAGGCCGGTCCCATGCCGGGGCTGACGGCCACGATTTCGGTGCCCGGTGCGGCCACCGCACGCGCGCACCCGCCGATCTTGTCCGTCATGCTCCGCGTGGTGTTCGGATTGATGATCTTCAGCTTCATGGGACCGAGCGCATGCGCCGGCAATCGGTGGGCTCGCGGGCCGGATGACCGGTCGCGAGCCGCCGTATTGTCCGCAGGATTGTCTACAAAAACGCGTAAATCTGTTTACGGCTTTGTATGACGGCGCATCCCGCCTGTCAATGGAAATCGGCAATTGAGGGTCAACGCGAGCGAGCGCCCACCCAAGATGGCCGCGAGGCAGAGGGAGAGATAAACGAAAAAGGAGGGAAGACCGGCGCCGCTGTCGTGGAAACCGGCCCCATGCCCATGGAGCCGGAACGGTCCGGCCGGACCTGGGCGCTAGCCCCCGGCCGGATACGTGTCGACGGCAGCTTCGGTCAAACGGTGGCTACCGCCGGCCGCGCCGGCTTCGCTGGCCTTGGCGCGTGCAAGGCCCTGCCGGATGACCGCAATGCCGGCCCCCGTCTGGGTCACCGGCAGCACGACCGACGATGTTGCCGCCCGGGTCTGCCGCCAGGGGTCCTCGCCGAAACCGCCGTCCGCCAGTTCGGCGCCGTCGTCCGCGCCCATGCCGGCGCAACCCGCCAGCACACATGCCACGCTCACCGCCGCAGGGAGCGCCAGAGTTCTGATCCACATGATGCCTTCCCGTAAAGAGACTCTATCGAGGTGCCCGCCGCTTGTTGGTGTGGCGGTGCCGGAGGAGTGAAGCGCAAACCATGTGCCAGGCCGGCGGCCGGCCTGCGCGCTGCTGTGTCGAGGGGGGCAGCTACACGCCGAAACCGTTGCCCGGCGTGGTTTGCGGGGCGGCGGCGTGGCAAGGACCGGGGCAGTTCCTATGGGTTTGCGGCTCCATATGCCTTCGCCGATCGATGTAACAAATTAATCTTTTTTGTAACTTTAACTCGTCCGATGTGCATTTTTAGCCGCCCGGGTCCGGAGCCGTCCGGTCCACGGTGACATATGCCGCACTGCGACAATTCACCGCCCCCTGTGCCCCCTGATCCGCATTTTTGGAGCGCATCTGCTCCTGTTTATCGATCTGGCCGACGCATAGCATTCGCCCTGACAGCTCCCGCGACCCGTGGGAGCCACCTCCCAGCCGCCTTCGTCCGTATCAGGACACATCATGGATCCCACCAGTCTGTTGCTGATTACCTTCCTGCTCTCGATAGCGGGCCTGTTCGCGTTTATCTGGTCCCTCAGAAAGGGACTGTTCGACCTGGAGTCGAGCGGCGCGAGAACGATTTTCGCCACCGGCGAGGTGGGCACGCCCGAGGACCCGGCGCGCCAGCCGGTGGCCGTGGCGGCCTCCGGCCGCAGCGAGGCCGAGCAGGCCGACCTGGACGCGGAGCTCTCGTCCCGGCGCGACGCCGACCGCTCCACCGCGCTGCCTTCGCTGGTGATGATGAGCTGCGCCGTGGTGTGGCTGGTGGTGGCGTCGGTCGCCGGTCTGGTCAGTTCGCTGAAGCTGCATATGCCCGAACTGCTGGCCGACGAGGCGTGGCAGACCTTCGGGCGCATGCGTACGCTGCATCTGAACGCGGTGGCCTACGGCTGGGCGCCGATGGGGCTGCTGGGGCTGGCCATCTGGATGATGCCGCGCCTGCTGCGCACGCCGCTCACCGGGGGACGCTTCACGCTGGCGGGCACGCTGCTGTGGAACGCCGGCCTCGTCGCGGGCCTGGGCGCCATCGCCACCGGCATCAACGCCGGCATGGAATGGCTGGAGATTCCCTGGCAGATCGGCGTGCTGTTCGCGCTGGGCGGCATGCTGATCGGCGTGCCGCTGGTGCTGATGCTGCAGCGCCGCCGCGTGCATCACCTGTACGTCTCCGTCTGGTACATGGGCGCGGCGCTGTTCTGGTTTCCGGTGCTCTACATCGTCGCCAAGGTGCCGAACGTCCATTTCGGCGTGGAGCAGGCGACGATGAACTGGTGGTTCGGCCACAACGTGCTGGGCCTGTTCTACACGCCGCTGTCGCTCGCGTCGGTGTACTACTTCCTGCCCAAGATCATCGGCCGGCCGGTGCAGTCGTACAACCTGTCGCTGCTAGGCTTCTGGACGCTGGCGTTCTTCTACGGCCAGGTCGGCGCCCATCACCTGATCGGCGGGCCGGTGCCCGGCTGGCTCATCACGCTGTCGATCGTGCAGAGCGTGATGATGATCATCCCCGTGGTGGCGTTCTCGGTGAACCAGCATCTGACGCTGAAGGGGCATTTCAGGGTGCTGCGCCAGTCGCCGACGCTGCGCTTCATCGTGCTGGGCGCGATCATGTACACGCTGGCCTCCGTGCAGGGCTCGTTCGAGGCGCTGCGCTCGCTCAACGCCATCACGCACTTCACGCACTTCACCGTGGCGCACGCCCATCTGGGCATGTACGGCTTCGTCACGATGGTGATCTTCGGCGGCATCTACTTCGCCATGCCGCGCATCGTGGACGCACCGTGGCCCAAGCCGGCGCTGATCGCGGCCCACTTCTGGCTGGTCGTGCTCGGCTTTGCGGTGTACCTGATCGCGCTGAGCATTGGCGGCGTGCTGCAGGGGCTCGCGCTGCTCGACCCCGCCCGGCCGTTCATGGAATCGGTGGCAGTCACGCTGCCGTGGCTGCAGGGACGCTCGGTCGGCGGCGCGATCATGACCCTGGGCCACCTGGTCTTCGCCTTTCACTTCGCACTGATGGCGCTGCGCCCTGCCGAGGCCCGGCAGCAGGACCGCCTCGCATCCCTTTCGCTGGCCTTGAACGATGGAAAATGAACTGAAGTTGGTGGGCGGGGCGATGGTGACGCTGTCCCTCGCCACCTGCGCGATGATCGTCGTGCCGTTCCTGCAACTGAAGGACGTGCCGGCTCCCGAGGAACTCGCACCCTACAGCAGCGCGCAGCTGCGCGGCCGCGAGGTGTATATCGCGAACGGCTGTATCGCCTGCCATACGCAGCAGCCCAGCTCCACCGGGGCGGGCATCGCGGATGCGCAGCGCGGATGGGGCCGCCCGTCCGTGGCGGCGGATTACCACTACGACTCGCCGCCGCTGCTCGGCACCATGCGCACCGGGCCGGACCTGTTCAATATCGGCGTGCGCCAGCCGAGCGCGGACTGGCATCTGGGGCATCTGTACCAGCCACGCGCTTATGTGCCGGACAGCATCATGCCCTCGTACCGCTTTCTGTTCGAGGCCAAGCCCGAGGAACGGGTCGGCAAGGAGGATCGCGTGGTGTCGCTGCCACCGGGTGTCGCGCCGGTCGGCAAAGTCATCGTGGCCACGCCGCAGGCTGTCGATCTGGTCGCATACCTGACCGGCCTGAAGCACACCTATCCGGTGCTGACGCCGACGGAGGCCAGCGTCGCCGCGGCCCTGGACCTCGCCGGCCAGCCGGGCAAGCCCGGCGAGGCCGATTCCACCATCTCCGCCGCGGGGAAATGACATGAACACGGACCCCGACATCGGCCGCGACATCCGCGGCCGCGAGAACGCCGATCCCTACGAGAAGCACAATCCCGTGCCGCGCCTGGTGCTGGGCGTGGTGGCCGGCATGGTGATCTGGGCCATCGGCTATATCTGGACGCAGCGCGCGGACGGCCTGGCGGAACTGGGCGATCGCCGCGACCCCGCCACGCTGGCGCAGGCCGCAGGCGGAGGCGGCCGCGTGGCGGACGGCAAGCAGCTCTATGCCGCCAACTGCCAGGCCTGCCACCAGGCCACGGGCCAGGGCTTGCCGGGTGTCTTCCCGCCGCTGGCCGGTTCGCCGTTCGTCACTGGCGACGCGCAGATTCCCGCGCAGATCCTGCTGCACGGACTCACCGGTCCGGTGGAGGTGCTGGGGGCCACCTACAACGGTGCCATGCCGGCCTTCGGCGAACAGCTGGGCGACGCGGAGATCGCCGCGCTGCTCACGCATATCCGCGCGGAGTGGGGCAATGGCGCGCCGGCGGTGGACGCCGCCACCGTCGCGGCCGCGCGCAAGGAAGCCGAGTCGCGCAAGACGCCGTGGCGCGTGGAAGAGCTGCCCAAGCCGGCCAGGACATGAACGCGCCGGGCGAGCCGCGGGGGCGACAGGGCTGGCTGCGGACCGGCTGCGCGATCGCGCTGCTCGCCGCGCTGGCCGCGCTGCTGTTCGGCGTCTCCACGCGCGGCTTTCGCGTCGTGACGTCGGACGGCGCCCGGCAGGTCGACCTCGCGCGTTCTCCCGCCACGCTGCCTGCGATCGAGCTGACCGATGCGCACGGCGCCCGCATGCCGCTGGCCGCCGCGGGCGACGGCAGAAAGACGGTGGTGACGCTGCTGTACACGCATTGCGTCACGGTGTGCCGCAGCAGCGCATCGGGGCAGGCCTACTTGCAGGCCGAGCTCGTGCGGCGCGGACTCGCGGGCGACTACCGGCTGCTGTCGATCAGCTTCGATCCCTGGCGCGATACCGCCGACGTGCTGCGCGCCTACGGCCGCAAGAATGGCGCCGATCCCGCGCTCTGGCGTCTTGCCACGGTCAGCCGGGACGAAGACCTGCCGGCGCTGCTCGATGCCTTCGGCGTCGTGGTGCTGCCCGATGGCCTCGGCGACTATTCCCACAACGCGGCCTATTTCCTGATCGACGCGCACGGACGGCTGGCGCGCGCCTACGACATCGACCGGCCCGACGTGGTGCTGGCCGACATGGTCCATGCGCGCCATTAGCTTTCCCGCGCCGGTGCGCTGGCATGACCGGCCCGCCGTCGGCCCCTGGCTGCCCGGCGCGGCGCTCGCGGTACTCGGACTGGCGGCGCCGTGGCTGGAAGCGTCGATGGCCCGCCATATGGCGCTCGAACTGCCGCTGCTGTGTCTGGTGGGACTGTGGATCTCGCGCTGGGTTGGACGCTACGGCCGCGCGGCGCGCGCGCGCTGGAATGCCCGGGGCCTGACGGGTCTGGCCTTCGCGACCGTGGTCGCCAGCTACTGGATGCTGCCGGTGGCGCTGGACATGGCGGTATTGCAGCCGGCCGTCGGCATCGCGAAGGTGGCGAGCGTGGTGCTGGCGGGTCTAGCCGCCGGCCTGTCGTGGCCGGGCGCCGGCATGGTGGTCCAGGCGTTCTTTGCGATCAACTGGGTGGCCATGACGCTGTTCGCTGGCATGCTCTATCAGTCCGCGCCGCAGCAGCTGTGCAGCGTCTACCTGACCAACCAGCAGGCCAGTGCGGGACAGGCGCTGGGCGTGCTGGCCATCGGCGGACTGGTGCTGTGGCTGGTCGCGCTGGGAAGACAGCTCGGCGTGGGGACCGGGGAGCCGACGATCTGAGGCGCGGGCGTGGGCCGTGAACGCGTGGTCCGCCGGCTCTAGACAAAAAAGCCCGGGCCATCCTGCGATGCCCGAGCCCAGGACTACGAATGTGAGGGAATCAGTCCAGCTTGATGCCCACGCTCTTCACCACCTTGTCCCACTTCTGCGCATCGCGGTTCACCAGCTGCGCAAACTCCACCGGTCCGAGCGCGCTCGGCTCCATGCCTTGCTTGCTGATGGAATTGCGCACCGCAGGCTGCGCCACCACGGCGGCGATTTCCTGTGCGAGCCGCTTGACCGTGGGCATGGGCGTGCCGCCGGTGGTGAAGACGCCGTACCAGGACACCACCTCGTAGCCCGGCACGCCGGACTCGGCGATGGTCGGCACGTCCGGCATGGTCTCCACGCGCTTGGCGCTGGTCACCGCGATGATGCGGACCTTGCCGGAATCGGCGCCGGCCTTGGCCGAGGGCAGGCTGGCGAACGTCAGCTGTGCCTGGCCGGCCATCACGTCCTGCATGGCCGGCGCATCGCCGCGATACGGGATGTGGGTGATGGCCACGCCGGCCATGCTCTTGAACAGCTCGGCCGACAGGTGCGAGATCGTGCCGTTGCCCGGCGATGCCACATTCAGTTCGCCCGGACGGCTCTTGGCATAGGCGAGCAGCTCCTGCACGTTCTTCACCGGCAGCGCGTTGTTCACGACCAGCGCGTTGGCGGACTTGGCCACCAGGGAGACGGGCTGCACGCCCTTGACGGGATCGTAGGGCAGCTTGCTGTAGACCGACGGGGCGATAGCCTGCCCGCCCACCGAGCCGAGCAGCAGCACCGAGCCGTTCGGCGTGGCGCGCGCCATTTCCGCGGTGGCCAGCGTGCTGCCGCCGCCCGGCCGGTTCTCCACCACCATGGTTTCCTTGGTGTTGAGCTGGAACTGCGTGGCGACGACGCGCGCAATGACGTCGTTGCCCCCGCCCGGGGCAAAGCCGACGAGCATGCGGATGGGGCCCGGCGGCAAGTCCTGGGCGATGGCCTGCGTGGTTTGCGTGGCAGCCAGCGCCAGCACGACAGCGGGAACGATCTTGAAAAAAGCCATGGTTGGTCCTCGTGGAATGGGGAAATCCTCTCAGGATGTCGCTGCTGCACTGGATCGTCGGGAGCCCTCGGATGCCGCCGCCGGAGCGGCATGCGCCCCGTCGCTCGTCACCTCGCGGTGCTCGCCTTGTTGTTGCTCTGCGCCGGCCCGCATGGCGGCCCGGCGACGCGTTCTGCGACGCGATACTGCCTGTGCCCCGGCCGACCCGGCTCGCGTGCATGCACGCATGGCCGGCCGTTGCACCTTTACTTCTTGAACCGCACGACGGCCTCGCGCGATGCCTGGGTCTGCGGCAACGAGGCGATTTCTCCCAGCGTGACCGGCTTGGTCGGAAAGCGCAGCCGGTAGTAGCCGACGTCGCGCGGATGGCGCTGCTGCTCGTCGGCGATCAGCTCGGTCACGGTCAAGCCGCAGAAGCGGCCCTGGCAGGGGCCCATGCCGCAGCGCAGGAACGCCTTCATCTGGTTGGGGCCCTGGCAACCCATGCGGGCCGCCTGTCGCACCTGCTCGGCAGTGGCTTCCTCGCAGCGGCACACGATGGTGTCGCCCACCGGCCGCCGAAACTGCTGCGCGGGGCGGTACAGCACTTCGAGAAATTCCCGGCCGCGCGTGGCGCGATTCAGTGCCGAGCGATGCGGCGCGGCCTCGCGGTCGCGCGTGGCCGCATCGATGCGGCCCAGCGCGGCGGCCACCTGCACGGCGGCGATGCGGCCACGGTGTTCGGCCGCGACGGCGCCCGCGATGCCGGCGCCGTCGCCGGCGATGCTCAGTTGCGGCACGGAACTCTGCCCCCAGGCATCGACCACCGGCTCCCAGCAGTCCTGCCGCTCGCTCCAGGCATGCTCGGCGCCGACGGCCCGGGACAGGTTGGTGTTGGGCACCACGCCCTGGTGCAGCAGCAGCTGGTCGACGGCCATGGAGCGTGGTTGGCCCGCGGCGGTATAGCGCACTTCGGCAAGCTGGCCGCTCGCGCCGCCCACGGCTTCCAGCGCGGTCACGCCGCTGACGATGGGCACCGCCTTGCGCACCGCGCGCATCAGCGTCAGGCCCTTGCCCAGGTAAGGCGAACGCAGGAAGTTCCAGGCGTGCGGCAGCGCCTGCAGCCACTGGCTGCCGGCCGTGGTTTCCAGGATGGCCTCGATCTTCACGCCGGCATTCAGGTACTGGTAGGCCAGCAGGTACAGAAGCGGCCCGCCGCCGGCCAGCACGGTGCGGCCTTCCGGCACCACGCCCGAGGTCTTGAGCAGGATCTGCCCCGCCCCGGCCGTGATCACCCCCGGCAAGGTCCAGCCGGGAATGGGGAAGGGCCGCTCCTGCGCGCCGGTGGCCAGGACGATGTGGCGGCAATGCAGCAGGCTCGCCTGCGGCTGCGCGCCCGCGTCGTTGACGGAATAGGCGACTTCGAAGCCGGACGGCTCGCCCTCGGCCCGCGGCTCCATCCGGTTGATGGACCAGACGGTCGACGAAGCGAGGTAACGCGCGCCGCTGCGCGCGAACGGTTCCAGCAGCTCCAGGCCATGCCAGTAGTCCGCGCCCAGGATGTCCCGGTCCTGCACCGGCGTGGTGGACACCGCGCGGTAGATCTGGCCGCCCGGTGCGGGTTGCTCGTCGATCAGCGCGGTCGACAGGCCCAGGCCCGCGGCGCGCGTGGCGGCGGCCAGGCCGGCCGGGCCGGCGCCGACCACGAGCAGGTCGTAGGCCGGAATCTCGGGGAAAAGGGAGTCTCTTGCGTTCATGCCGCCACCTCGCGCGCGCCCAGCTGGCGCAGGACGGTCATGCCGTCGCGGACCGGGGTCATGCAGGCCTGCTGGTTGGGGCGGCCATCGATGCTGACCAGGCAGTCGTAGCAGACGCCCATCATGCAGAAGGGGCCGCGCGCCGCGCCGGAGACGGCGGTGTCGCGGCAAGCCTGCACGCCCGCGGCGAACAGCGCGGCGGCCACGCTGTCGCCCTCGCGGCAGTCCAGCGCGACGCCGTCCACGGTCACGCGAACCGTACGGCGGGCGGCTTGCACGACGGGTGCGTCAAGTCGTCTGAACATGGAATCTCCGGGTCGAAAAGGTGTCCAGCTCCGGTGTCAACGCACCGGCGGCGATCATGGGGGCCAGGGTCATGGCATGGGTGGCGGCCAGCGTCACACCGCTGTGGCACGTCACGAGGAAGGCCCCGGGATGGCTGGCCGATTGCTCGTAGACGGGAAAGCCGTCCTGGGCCCGCACGCGCAGCGCCGACCACGCCCGCACGGCGCGCACTTCGCGCAGCGCCGGCAGCGTGCGCACCGCGCGGTCGGCCAGTGTGGCCAGCACCGGCAGCGTCGTCACGTGGTCGGCGTAACCCGCGTCTTCCTGGGAGTCGCCGACCAGCCAGCTGCCTTCGTCGTTCTGGCGCAGCGTCACCATGGGGGTATCCAGCAGCCGGCGCGTGCGCTCGAGCACCAGGATCTGGCCGCGCTGCGGCGCCATCGGCAGATGGGTGCCCACCATGCGGCCCAGTTCGCCGTTGCGCAGGCCAGCGGCGAGCACGATCTTGCGGGCGCGCACGCTGCCGTTGGGCGTTTCCATCGCGAAGTCGCCGCCCGGCAACCGAGCGATCGCGGTCACGCCGTGGTGCGGGAGATAGCGCACGCCGCTCTGGCCGAACGAGATATGGAAGGCGCGCAGCAGCTTGAGGGGGTTGACGATGCCGTCGTGCGGCGTCCAGATGGCGCCGGTCACGTCGGGGCCCAGCCCCGGCACCAGCGATGCCGCCTGATGATGGTCCAGCAGCTTCCATTCGTAGGGCTCGACGCCCGGCTGCGACATCAGCTTGTTGACCCAGGCCAGCCGGGCCTCGATCTCGTAGTCGCCCATCAGCGGCGTGAGGCCGCCTTTCTGCTCGAGCGCCACGTCGACGCCGGTCTCCGCGAGCAACTGCGCGGCGAGCCTTGGCCACAGCCGCACCGAGCCGAGCGTCCAGCGGCTATAGGCACCCATGCCGAAGCCCTTGCTTTGCAGCCAGACCAGGCCGAAATTGCCGCGCGAAGCGCGCAGGGCGACATCGCCCTCGTCGAGCACGGCGACCGAACCGACCTGGCCGCGCAGGCCGTAGGCCACGGCCGAGCCAACCAGGCCTCCGCCGACGACGGCGACATCGAAGACCGGAAGCGAAGAGGTGGTGGAGGAATTGCCCATTCAGGACTTCCTCCAGCGCAGCGGAAGCGGACCTTGGGCCCTGTCAGAGATCATGTGGGGACTCGCGGGAAATCGGTGGCAACGCGGGCCGAAAGCGGCTTCGGCACCGGTGTCGCGGTTTCAGGCGAGTATGCGGAGGGTGTCTCGTCGACGCAAATACGAGTCTGTCAGGCGCCCATACGAAAAACTGATGGGGTGCTACGCGGACAGGCTTTCCGTCTCGGCGGCGATGGCTTCGCGCAGGCGCGCGATGAAGCGGTCAACCAGCAGATTGGCTGGCCGGTTGCGCGCGAGCAGCAGATAGCTGACGAACGGCACGCTCGGCTCGAAGCGGCGCACCACGATATTGGTGTGCCGGTACATGCGCGCCACCAGCGGGTTGACGATGCCCACGCCCAGCCCGAGTCCGACCATGTTGCAGATCGTGGCGCCGTACGGCGTCTCGAAATGCATCACCCTGCGGTCGTCGGCGGCAAAGGCGGCATCGACGGCGGCGCGCAGGCCGTCGCCATGGGCCATCGAGATAAACGATTCGCCGGCGAGGTCCGCCGGCGTGATGAAGTCGCGCTCGGCCAGGCGGTGGCCGGGCGGCAGCACGCAACAGCCCTCGAGCTCGGCGACCGGATGCGCCTCGGTGACAGCGGCCGGCGGCAGGTAGGACACCAGCCCGAGGTCGCAGTAGCGGCTGCCGACGCGGTCGGCCACCAGTTGCGTGCTGCCCGTTTCCATGGCCACGTAGACGTCGGGATGGTCGGCATGAAAGCGTTGCAGCGCCAGCGGCAGCACGGTCATCGCCAGCGACGGCACGGTGGCGATGCGCAGCCGGCCGGCGCCGAACTGGCGGATGTTGCGCGCCGCGTCCTTCAGGGCCTCGAGGCCGACGAAGGTGCGGTCCACCTCGCGCAGGAAGGCCAGGCCTTCCTCCGTCGGCGCGAGCCGTCCGGCGCTGCGGGTAAAGAGCGTCAGTCCGGTGGACGCTTCCAGTTGCGCGATCAGCCGGCTGACGTTGGGTTGCGAGGTGTACAGCTCGTTGGCGGCCGCCGTCATCGAGCCGGTGCGCATCACGGCGCGAAAGGCATAGATTTCCTTGAATTTCATACCGAATCACTGAACGCGGATCCGGCCAATACTAGCTTGTTTGACAGTGGCGGCTTTGGGATCGAGGGATTGCGCGGTATTCGCGTCGGCTCGGGGCAACGAGGAGGGGCCACGGATCGCGGTGATCCGGCGCGTGCCGGCATTGCGGGCAGTCCCCTTCACCTCCAGCCCTCTCCCGCTGGCGGGAGAGGGTGCACACCATCGCGCCGTGTCAGACCGAGGCGGCGACCGGGGCGATCGACTCGTGCGGGGTGGCGGTGCGCTGCTCGGCCTTGTGCACCATCGTGTAGGCGTAGTCCACGCCCATGCCGTAGGCGCCGGAGTGCTCCTTGACCAGCTTCATCACCGCGTCATACGAATCGCGGCGGGCCCAGTCGCGCTGCCATTCGAGCAGCACCTGCTGCCAGGTCACCGGTACCACGCCGGCCTGCACCATGCGCTGCATGGCGTAGTCGTGCGCTTCCTTGGTGGTGCCGCCCGAGGCGTCGGCCACCATGTAGATTTCATAGTCGCCCTCGAGCATGGCGCACAGCGCGAACGTCGTATTGCAGACTTCGGTCCACAGGCCGGCGACGACCACCTTCTTGCGGCCGTTGGCCTTGAGCGCGTCGCGCACCTTCTGGTCGTCCCACGAGTTCATCGAGGTGCGCTCCAGCGTCTGCTTGCCGGGGAACACGTCCAGCAGTTCGGGGTAGGTGTAGCCCGAGAACGAGTCCGATTCGACGGTGGTGATGGTGGTGGGGATATCGAAGATCTTGGCCGCCTTGGCCAGGCCGACCACGTTGTTCTTCATGGTCTGGCGGTCCATCGACTGCACGCCGAAGGCCATCTGCGGCTGGTGGTCGATGATGATCAGTTGGCTGTTTTGCGGGGTCAGGACTTCCAGCTTGGCGTTCGACATGATTTCTTCCTTTAGGTTAGTTCGGTGAATTTATTGCAACGTCGCGGTTGGTTTGTTTCGCTGCGTTGGGGTGAACTATACGGACGAAATGTGCACGCTATGCGAACAAGTCCTGACAGTATTGTGCAAATATTTTGATTAAGTGTCTGCGCCGGATTCCGGGCCGTGGCGACCGCTCTCCTCCGGCTTGGCGGAGCGGCGTTCCGGTTGCCGCACGCGCAACCGGAACACGAACACGCTGCCGCCGCCGGGGCGCGTCCGCGCATCGAGCGTGCCGCCATGCGCTTCCATGATGGAGCGGCAGATGGCCAGGCCCATGCCCATGCCTTCTGCCTTGGTGGTGAAGAAGGGGTCGAAGATATGAGCCAGCGTGTCTGGATCGATGCCGGTCCCCTGGTCGTGCACGCGAACGACGACGTGATCGTGCTCCACCACGGAGGTCACCAGCAGCTCCCGCGAACTTTCCGGCACCGAGGCCATGGCGTCGAGCGCGTTGGTGACCAGGTTCAGCACCACCTGCTGCAGCTGCACGCGGTCGGCCTCGACCGTGGCGGCGCGGGCATCGAGCTGGGTGCGCAGCCGCACCTGCCGCGCGTCGATGTCGATGCGCGTGAGCGCGAGCACGTCGCGCACGACATCGTCGACGACCAGCGGCGCCAGCACGGCCGGCGCTTGCTTGGCCAGCGCGCGCAGCGCCCGGACGATATCGGCGGCGCGCAGTCCGTTCTCACGGATATGCGTGAGGCCGGCCATCGCTTCGGCGACGTCGGGCGCGGGCCGGTTCAGCCAGCGCAGGCTGGCGTCGACCGATGTGACGATGGCCGTCAGCGGCTGGTTGATCTCGTGCGCGATCGAGGCGGCCAGTCCGCCCATGACGGTCAGGTGTGAGCTGCGCACCAGCTCCGAGCGGGCGCTGCGCAGTCCGGCTTCGGCCTCGGCGCGGCGATTGTTCTCGTCGATCAGCTGCGCGTAGAGCCGCGCCGTCTCCAGCGAAATCGCGGCCTGCGGTGCGAGCACCTGCAACACCGTGGTACGTGTGGCATCGAACACGCCCGGCGCCAGGTTGTTCTCGAGATAGAACACGCCGATCAGCGTCCCGCCTCGGATCAGCGGCTGGCACAACACGGAACGCAGGGGTCGTCCCAGTGCGCCGCTGGCATGCAGCGACGGCGCGTCCACCATGGCATCGTCGAGCACGAGGCGCTCCTTGGTCCGCAGCACGCTGTTCAGGACCGCCGAGGGAATCGCGTCCGCCGTGGCCGCCGTCGGGCCCAGCGTCACCGCCACCTTGCCGCCCTCGACGCGCGCGCACGCCTCGATGACCGGCGCGCCGGCGCGCATCATCGCCAGCACGCCGTACTGCGCCCCGGCATGGACGACCATGTTCGTCATCAACGTTTCGATCAGCCGCTCCAGCACGACTTCCTGGGTCAGCGCCTGGGCGGCCTTCACGCCGGTTTCCCAGTCGAGCGCGGCCTGCCCCGCGCCGGGCACGATCACGGCCGCCTCCCGCGCGCGGTGGTCGGCCAGGAACGGGTGCTCGGCATCGAACAGCGCCGCCTTGTAGTCGGCGCCCCAGCGGCGGTAGCACGCGCGCGCGTGGCGCAGGTGCTCGCGCGCCGCCGTCTGCAGGCCGCTGGCCAGGCACAACTGGCCAGCGTACTCGTGCGCCAGCGCCTGCTCGTGGACGAAGCCCGCGACCCCGGCCGCGTTCGCCGACGCTTCGTAGTCCCGCAGCGCCTGCAGCGGGTCGCCGCGCAGGCGTGCGATCTCGGCGTCGATCAGCAGCAGCTTGCTCTGGAAGGTGAAGCCGTTCAGGGTGGCCCAGTGCGCGAAGCGGTCGCGATGGGAGACCAGCGCGTCGATCGCTTCCCGGTTCTGTCCCGCCGCGCGCGGCGAGTGCGCCGTGGCCAGGGCCAGATAGAGGCGGCAATCCGCGGTGTTGATGTGCGAGATGGCGGCCCACATCAGATCGGCGGCGCGCTCCAGGCTCGCGACGGCGCGTTCCGGGTCATTGAGGAAGACGGCGGTCATGCCGTCGTAGAGCCAGATCCAGAAGCGGGTGGGCTCCGAATTGCTGCGCCGGGCGCCCTCGGCCGCATCGGGACGCGCGGTACCGTTCGCGTCGCCCGCCGGCGCGATGGGGCTCCCATGGCGCAGGTGTCGCACCAGACGGTGCTGGGCATCGAGGATCAGATGGATATCCTCGTACCGGATCACGCGCATCAGCGCGAGCCCGCGCGCGATTTCGTCTTCCACCAGCCTGAGCTGCTCGCCCATCACGAGCAGGTCCGAGACGATGTGGTTGCTGGCGTAGCTCGCCATGCCGAGGTCGCCGGAAGCCATCCCGCGCGCCACCGCCTGCTGGGCATGCGCCAACGCATAGGGCAGCGGCCGCGTCCACGGGCTGACCTGGTCCAGCGCCACCAGCGTGGCGATGCGCTGCGCTTCGTAGCCGTGGCGGTCGATCAGCGCCAGCGCCGCCAGGCCACAGTCCAGCCCTTCCTCGTACTCGCCATACAGCGCCGCCAGGTACACGCCATACCACGACAGCCCATAGGCGGATTCCGGCGTGCAACCGTGCCGCAGGCTCAGTTCCACCATCTTGGCCAGATGGAGGAAGCTGATGCCGTCCTTGACGAATACGGAGGAGATCAGCGTGGAAAGCAGACCCATCGCGGTTTCGATGCGACGGTCCGCCGTTGCCGGCAGCTGCCCGAATGCCGCGATGGGCCGGCCGTCCAATGCGCGCGTGACGGCATCGCGGGCCTCGCGCATTTGCGCCGGCGATGGCGCGCGCCGCAGCGGCACGTCCAGCAGCGCCAGGCCGGTCTGGGCGGCCTCGATGGCGCCTTCGTAGTCCGAGTGCAGCGTGCGCAGGGTCGCCTTGAGCCGGTACACGGCCGCGTGGTCCAGCGCCGGCATCCGGCGGGTGAGCAGGGCGTCGATCTCCCGCGCCGCGCCGGCCAGATCGGCCTGGGCCAGCAGGCATTCGCAGCGCAACAGGCTCGCATCGTAGGCAAGCGCGTAATGCGACGACCACCATGACGCGTCCATCAGCTCGGCGGCGGCCGCGACATAGCTGGTCGCCTGCGCGAGTGCGGCGGCGTTCCGCGCGCGCCGCCCCGCCATGGTCAGGGCGCGGACGAATGCCACGCGCTCCTGCACGGACAGTTCATGCCGCGCGGCGCGCTCGATCTGGTTCGCGATCTCGAAGGCATGGTCGGCCAGGTCGTCGCGCCAGGAGGCGATCATCAGATTGGCGATACGCGCGTGGGCGCTGGGCCTGTCCCCGGCCGCGGTCAGGGCGTAGGCGGCTTCGAGCACGCGGTCGTGGGCGAAGGCATAGCCCGCGGACTCGCGCGCGAGCAGCCCGGCTTCCACGCAAGGCTCCAGCTGCTCCCTGACCCGCTCCTCGGTCGTGCCGGCGACGCGAGCCAGCAGGACGTCGTCGCAGCGCAGGCCGATGCAGGCGAGATGCCGGAGCATGTCGCGGCCGGCGGCCGGCAGGCGCTCCAGGCGCCACAGCATCAGGTCGACCACATTGTCGGAGTACTGCCGCCGGGCGAGATCGGCCTCGTTCCACAGCCACCGTCCCTGTTCGCCGTCGTAGCGCAGCGCGCCGTCGTCCACCAGCGTGCGCAGCAGCTGGTGGGCGAAAAACGGGTTGCCCGCGGTCTTCTCGTGCAGCACGCGTACCAGCCCATCGATCTGCCCGGTGCCGGCGCCCAGCGCCGTGCCAACCCATTGCGCAAGGTCCTCGGGGGGCAGGGGGCCGGCGGCGATGCGGGTCAGGCGCAGGGCGCCAGCACGGTCCGCGTGGCGCAGCCAGCCGATCGACTGCGTGAACACCCGGTCGTGATCGCGGTAGGCCAACGTCAGCAGCACGTTTTCCGGCGGCCGCACGGCGAACGCCTCGAGCAGCGACATCGTGGATTCGTCGGCCCACTGGAGGTCATCGAGAAACAGCACCAGTGGACGGCCGCGCTCGGCGAACGCCGCGCACGCATGCAGGATCGCACTGTGAACGCGCGTGCGCGCCTGCTGCGCCGGCACGCTGCTCAACGGGGGGGTCGCCCCGATCACGTGCTCGATCTCCGGCACGATCTCGGCGATGGCGCGGCCCTGGCCCTCGAGCCCGCGCAGCAGGCGCTCCCGCACACGCGCCAGCGAGTCGCCATCCTCGCCCAGCGCCGCCATGGTCAGGGCGCGCAGCGCCCGGGCCAACGGCGCGTACGGGATGTCGCGCTGCAACTGATCGCTCTTGCCCACGGCAAAACGCGCGCCCCGGCTGGCGGCGAGGCGGCACAGGTGGTCCGCCAGCGACGACTTGCCCGCGCCCGCGGCGCCGCCCAGCAGCACGATTCCGGGCTTGCCGCTGCGTGCCACGTTCGTCAGCGCTTCGTCCATTTGTTCCATTTCGGCCGCCCTGCCGAACAGGCGGCCGGACAACGCCAGCGCCGGCAGGGATCCTGCCACGCCGAGTGCGAACGGGGCGATGCGTCCCTCGGCCTGCCACTGCGCGCGGCTGCGCAGCAGGTCGGCGAGCAAGGCGGCCGCACTTCCATATCGGCCGCCGGGATCCTTGGCCAGCAGCTTGAGCACGAGCTGGCTCAGCATCTCGGGCACATCCGGCCGGCGCGCGGACGGGGGCACCGGCTCCACGGCGACATGGGCATGCCGCCATCCGGCGGCCGAGTCCGCGCGCAGGGGCAGGGTGCCGGTCAGCGCCTGGTACAGCGTGACGCCGAGCGCGTAGAGATCGCTGTGCACCGTGGCGGCGGCAGGATTCTGCCGTACGACTTCGGGCGCCATATAAGGCATGGCGAAATCGCGCGGAGGGTATGCGGGTTGCGGCCTGCCCGCGGCGCTGGCATGGCCGAAGCCCTTCAGCCGCACGTGGAAGGAGGCGTCGACCAGCAGATTGGCCGGCCGGATATCGTTGTGGACCACCCCTTGCGCGTGGGCCGCCGCAACGGCGCGTGCAGCGCCGATCGCCAAATCGAAGAAGGCGCCAACGGACGGAGGCTCGGCCGTGAGGGCCTGCGCCAGCGTGGGCGCCTCCTCGTGCCCGAAGACCAGGAACAGGCGGTCGGAGGCGCGGATGGCGGCGAGCGCCACCACGGCCCAGGCGGCATCGAGCAACGGGGCGAGGCGCATTTCATGCTCGAGCCGGCGGCATCCGGCGTCCGGTTCCCACGGCGCGCTGAGCGTGCGCCAGCGCTTGCCGGTGGCCGGGTCTTCGAGTCGATGGGCGGCGATGCCGTCCTCGCTGCAAAGCAGGACATGCGCGCACCGGGCCAGCCATGCCTCGTCGAACGGCGGCTCGGATACGGTTGGACTACGGCTCGAGGTTGCCATGATGCGCATTGCCTGGGGGATGGACAGGCAGCAGTGTAGCGGTGTGCCGCACGGGCGGGACTATGCCTCCGGTTCCAGCGCCGCCTCGATGCAGCGGATGATGTCGGCTTCCACGAACGGCTTGCTCAGGAAGCAGAAGGCCCCAAGGTCCGCCGCCTGCTGGCGGTAGCGCTCCTCGGGAAAGGCCGTCATGAAGATGACGGGCATGCGCAGGCCGCGTTCGCGCAGCGCGGCACACAGGGACAGCCCGTTCATCCCGGGCATCTGGATATCCGTCACGACGCAGGACATGGCCTGCGTATCGACGGCGCTCAGCACCTGCGAGCCGCTTTCGTACAGGGCCACGTGCATGTCGAGGGAGCGCAGCAGACTGCCCAGCGCCTGGCGGACCGAAGCATCGTCGTCGACGACCGCAATGACTGGAGCGGCGTTCACAAGCGTTCCTGGTGGTGGTAGCGATGACCGGAGCCGGCTGGGCCCGCATCGCTTGACGGCAAGAATAACCGCACGGGGGCAAGGGCGGAATCATACTGTGGTATTGGCGGGGAAACCGCCGGGCCGGCCGTTGCGTCGCCGTCATGCCGCACGCATGCGCAATGTGGTCTGCTATATTCGGCGCGTCGTCCGCCGCCAGGGGCGGACGGCCGGTGAAACGCATTTGGGCCTTCGGATTCTCTCTTGACCAGCATCTCAGCAAGTTCGCAAGGTGGCGAGGCCACGCAGGATGGGATGGTGCTCGTGGTGGACGACGACGCCGCCGTGCGCGACGCGCTCGTCAGCCTGCTGCGCTCCGTCGGCCTGGCCGCGCGCGCCTTCGCCTCCGCCGAGGAAATGTTGGCCGCCGCCCGGGTCGACGCGCCGACGTGCCTGGTGCTGGATGTCCGCCTGCGCGGCGCCAGCGGCCTCGATCTCCAGGCTCGCCTGCCCCAGTCCGAGCAGCCATTCTCCATCGTTTTCATCTCCGGCCATGCCGATGTGCGGATGACCGCCACCGCCATGAAGGCCGGCGCAATCGATTTCATCGCCAAGCCATTTCGCGAAAGCGAACTGCTCGATGCCGTGTTCGCCGCGCTGGCACGGGAGCGCGAGCGCCGGGCGCAGGCGCAACAGGCGCTGGCGCTGCGCGCGCGCTTCGAGGCAATGTCGCCGCGCGAGCGGCAGGTAATGACGCTGGCCGCCTCGGGCTTGCTGAACAAGCAGATTGCCGGCACCGTGGGGCTCAGCGAGGCCACCGTCAAGATCCATCGCGGACAGGTCATGCGCAAGATGCAGGCGCGCACCTTTGCCGATCTGGTACTGCTGGCGCAGGCCCTCGGGCTGCTCGTGCCGGCCGAAGCCGGGGCACGCGCAACCGATCCGCCCGCGCCGGCGGCTCGCCATCCCGATCCTCACGCCTGAAGTCGCGTCGCCGCCGGGCCGCCGGCGGTGGCCAGGGTGAACGAAAACTCCGTTCTTCCCGGCGCCGACGAGACCATCAGCAAGCCGCCATGGCGCTCGACGATCGAGCGCGAGATCGACAGGCCCATTCCCATGCCGTTGCACTTGTCGCTGACGAACGGCTCGAAGATCCGCGCCTGCCATTCCGGTGCGATGCCCGCCCCGTTGTCGGCCACGCCGACGACGATCCGGCCGTCCACCGCCTCTTCCGCGGAGATCCTGACCACGCTGGCCGCGGCGGCGTTACCGTTGCCGCCCGGGGCGATGGCTTGCAGGCCGTTGAGCGCCAGGTTCATCAGCACCTGCTGGATCTGCACACGATCGCCCAGTACCTCGGGCAGCGACGATGGCATGGCCAGTTCGATGCGCGCGCCGCTGCGTTCCTGTTCGCACCGCAGCAGCGGCAGGATTTCCCTGGTGGCCTCCGCCAGCGAGAACCGCGTTCCGCTCTGGCCATTGGGCTCCACCATCGCCCGCAGTCCGCGGATCACCTGGTCCGCGCGCTGCGCCTCCGCGCCGACGCGCGTGAGCGCCGCCACGGCCTCCTGCACGTTGGGCGGCGCGCGCCCCAGCCAGCGTGCGGCGGTGGCTGCGTCGAGCGTGATGGCGGCCAGGGGCTGGCGCAGCTCGTGCGCCAGCGAAGCCGCCATTTCCCCGAGCGTGGTCACGCGTGCCACATGGGCGAGCTTGTTCTGCAGCGCATGCAGCGCATCGTTCTGCTGCCGCGTTGCCGTTTCGTCGATCAGCGCGCCGAGGTATTCCGGGGCGTCGCCGCTGGCATCGACGCGATGCGCGACGTAGCGCACGAAGCGGGTCTGCCCGTCCGGCGTGACGATACGGTGCTCCATCTCGAGGCGAGCCGCGCCGCGCCGTGCTTTTTCCAGTTCGGCGTGGACGGCGGCGTGGTCGTCGGGGTGCACCCGCTCGAACAGCGCTTCGATGGTGGGTTGCTGCGCGAAGTCGATCCCGAAGATGCGGGCGGCCTGTTCCGACCAAACCACGCTGTGCCGGCCGGGGTCCAGGCCGATGCTGCCGGTTGCGCTGAGCGCCTGCGAGCCCGCGAGCAGTGCCGCCACGCGACGCAGTTCGGCCTCCTGGCCGCGAATGCGGTCGAATGCCATGCGGTTGCGGTAAGCCAGCAGACCGGCAATGGCGATGGCGGCCAGGCTCACGGTACAGCGCGCGATCGAGTTGGCGTGGGGTTCGCCGCGCGCCGAGACGGGCAGGGCCAGCACCGTCAACGCCATGCAGAGCAGCGCCACATGCAGGATGCCGCGCGCATGCAGCAGCGGCTGCACCAGCATGACGACCACCACGTACAGCACGGCGATGGCGTAGTCGATGCCCGGTCGCGTGTCCACGTAGAAGATGGCCGCCGCCGTGCCGGCGGCGGCGCTGAACTGCCAGGCCCATGGCGGCGGCATCATGGCCGGCATGCCGCCGTGCCCGCCGCGCCCGTCACGCGGCTCGCCGCTCATCGCCCGTCGGTTGCGGCTGCGGGGGCACCGTGCCGGCCACCTCGTGCGCCATGATCACCAGGTCGGCGAAGGTGCGTGCCTGCATCTTGCGCATGGCATTGCCGCGATGGATCTTGACCGTGACCTCGCTGATGCCGAGCCTGTCGGCGATCTGCTTGTTCATCAGCCCCGAGGCCGCATGCTGCATGACTTCGCGCTCGCGGGCGCTCAGCGCGAGATAGCGGGCGGCGAGGTCGTCCGCCGACCGCCGCTGCGCGCGGCGTTCGCGATCGCGCTCCAGCGATGCGCCGACCGCATCGAGAAAATCGTGATCGGTGAAGGGTTTGGTCAGGAAGTCCACGGCGCCGGCCTTCATCACGCGCACCGTCATGGGGATATCGCCATGGCCGGTGATAAAGACGACGGGGAGCGGATCGTGCATCGCGTTGAGCTGGTCCTGCAAGGCCAGCCCGCTTCCGCCGCGCAGCCGCACGTCCAGCACCAGGCAGCTCGGCGCGTCGGGGCGGGGGTAGGCCAGGAAGTCCTGCGAGGTGTGGAAGGGCTCGGCGCCGATGTCCACGGACCGCAGCAGTCCGCACAGGGCGGTGGTCATCGCGGGGTCGTCATCCACTACATAGACGATGGGGCTCGAGGCGGGGTCCGGGGCGGGACGGGCGGAAGTGTTCAAGATGCGCTCCTTGCCAGGGTTCGCCACGGCGGCTGGACGCCGGCCGTTGGCCGCGAGGGCGCGAAGCCTTCGCGGGCGCATTCTTGCACTATCCGGGGGGCGCGTCGGCCCCCTTACTACCAAGGTATTAGGGGGCCGGGCCGTGCGGAGTCCGATGGACTTACACCGTCACGCGCGCGCCTTCCGTGAACACATCGACGTCCCCGCTGCGGGCGCCATCGGTGTAGGCGTTGCGGCCACGCGCGCCATCCGTGTAGACGTCGCGGGTGCGGCCCGGGGCGGAGGACACGCCGGTGCGGTCCAGGCCGGCGACGATGCGCGCGCCCTCGGTGAAGACATCGACATCGCCGCTGCGGGCACCGTCGGTGAAGGCATCGCGGCCACGCGCGCCATCCGTGTAGGCGTCGCGGGTGCGGCCCGGGACCGACGACACGCCGGTGCGGTCCAGGCCGGCGACGATGCGCGCGCCTTCGGTGAACACATCGACGTCCCCGCTGCGGGCGCCGTCGGTGAAGGCATCGCGGCTGCGGGCGCCGTCCGTGAAGGCGTCGCGGAGGCTGGCCACCGTACGGGCGCCTTCGGTGAACACATCCACATTGCCGATGCGGGCGCCGTCGGTATAGACGTCGCGCACGGGGCCGGGGGCGCTGCGGAACTGATAGCCGTAGGAATCTGCCGAGCCGCTGGTGGGCGCTGCCTGCACGCCGCCGGCGGCGAGCAGGGCAAGGGTCAGGGCGGGCAGGAACTTGGTGAGGGCGCTGTTGGTCATGATTTCTCTCTCTATCGCTAAGTTGTTGAAGTTATTCGTCGGTTCGTCGCTTGCTGTGTGTCGCGCCGATGACTGAACTATAGGGCAGGGAAAGAGGCGGATGCAGCGCGTTTGTCGGATTACTTATTCAAATTAATTGATGTGATAAAAGTGAACCGGGAACGCCGTTGCCTGGCGAGCATCAGTGCGTTTTCCGGCCGTATGCCACGGAGAACCGCTTTGCCAGATTCATCAGGCGTCGGTCCAGGGTCCAGAGCCGGGCATCCGGAGTGATCAGCGTGGAAGCGAGCAGTGCGAGGTCGATCAGGCCAGAGCCAAGGCCGTACAGTTTTTCCCGCTCGATGAACGCCATCAACTCCGGCGTGCTCGCGCTGTGGCATTCCTGCAGGAGCCCGAGATCATGCAGCGTTCGCTTGCGCGGCGCCGGAGGCGTACCGCAAGCGATCTCCGCCACCACCATTGGATGCGTGAGGACAAGGTCCATTTCCAGCAGGGCGACGAGCCCTTCATTGCGTTGCTTGAAGTGCTCCACCCATATCGACGTGTCGATCAGGACTCTCATTGGTCGGCCGGCTTCCCCGGACGCCGCGCCACGCTGGCCATGGCGGGCGCCTTGCCGCCCAGCGCTGCGAGGCGCTTGGCCGCCTGCACCCGCACGAATGTCTTGATCGCTTCTCGAAACAGGTCCGCCTTGTCCATGCCGGGATCAGCCATTTCCAGCGCCTTCTCATAGAGGGAATCGTCGATCGTGACAGTAGTGCGCATGGGGCTTCTCCGCTTCAATATTGATGCGAATATGCATCGATCCGCGCATCGTAGCAAGGGTGTCACGGCGGGGATTGCCCATGGAAAGGCCGATGGCGCCGCAGGCGCTCACCACAACCCGGCTCTTTCCCGCGGACGGCAGGCCAAGCAGGCAGACAGCCTGACGGGCGCCTCAGAAGCTATGCCTGACGCCGAGCGCCACCGTCTGCGGATCGCTGCCTTCGCTGACGCCGAGCTGGTTGATCGCAAAGTCGTAGGCGCCATGCCGCTTGTTGTCGATGCGGCTGTAGTAGGCGTACACAGCGGTGCGTTTCGACAGCGGGTAGTCGTAGCCGACGGTGATCTGCGTCGCGCCGGTGTCGGGACCGGCCCGGAAGAAGCCGATGGTTTCCTGCGCATCGCCATGGCCGTTGCCTGCCACGCCGAAGCCCAGCCGCACCGAGCCGGGCCCGAGCTTCTGCACCAGTGAGGCGTAGTAGCCGTTGCGGGTCAGATCGCCGGTGGCGGTGCGATAGTGCAGGCGTTCGTACACCAGCGCCACGCGGGTATCGCCGAACTGATAGGCGGCGCCGATCTTGATGGCGTCGTCGTTGCGGCCCGCGGTCTGGTAGTGCTGGTGGACCTCGTAGGCCGCCGTCAGGTTCAGGCCCGCCCGGTCGTAGCCGACGGCGAACGAGTACAGCGCCGGGTCGCGCGGCACCGTGGTCTTCTCTTCGTTGACTCCCCACGCGATGCCGCCGGACAGCCCGCCCCACGCCGGTGTCTTGTACACGAGCAGGTTCTTCTGGCGCCGGTCGAAGGAACTGGTGTCCTCGATGTTGTTGCTGGACGATGCCGAGCCGTTGCCCATCAGGGCCATATAGCCCGCGGTGGTCGGATAGTACGGATCGTAGGCCAGCGTCGATTCGGTGTACGGCGTGTGCCAGTTGCCCATGAAGAGCGTGCCGGCACTGCCAGTGAGGCCGATGCGCGTGTTGCGCGCGGCGATCTCGCCGGCGCCCGTATCCATCGCCATCGTGCTTTCGATCTGCCAGATGGCTTTCAGCGAGCCGTCCAGCGTTTCTTCGCCGCGCAGGCCGAATACCGAGCGGTTGTTGGTCAGGCGGCCGACGCCGCCAACACGCGTGCCGTCGGTGGCCGTGCTCGCGTGCGCATACTCCAGCGCCGTGTTGATGCGGCCATAGACCGTCACGGAGGATTGCGCGTGCGCGCCGGACGCGCCCAGCGCGCACGCCGTCAGCATGCACGCCGACAGGTTTGATGCCATGGGATTCCTTGGGTGAAGCGGGGCTTCCGGCGGCGGGTGCCACCGCCGGAAGAGAAGGGTCAGCCCTTGCAGCCGATGTCGTCGGTGCCGGGTGCGGTGGCGCTGCGGCCCGGGCGGGCGTCGGCGGGGGCGGTGGCCGCCGCGGCCCCGTCGGCCGCGCTGCCGGCCGCCGGCGGCAGGCCGGTAATCTGCGGCACGCATTCGCGCCCGAACCACGCCATGGTGACCGGTTCGCCGGCCAGCAGGCGCTGCACCGGCGGCACGATCTGGCCGCCGATCAGCATGCCAAGCAGGCCGACCAGGGCCACCACCGGCGGAGCGGGCGAGCGCACCTGCATCAGGGCGTACAGCACACCGACCAGGATGCCGGCGCCAAGGGAGACAAGATAGAGTTTCACTGCGTGCTCCAACGTTCGGTGATGGGAAGGTCAGCGCGGCGGCGCCGCGGCGATCAGGTGCCTGACCTCGGGCGCGCCGGGGCCGCGATGGAAGCGGGCGAGATCGCGCTGCAGGTCGGCATCGGCATGGGCCACGCGGCGGTGCTGGCGCAGGTGCTCGGCCCACGATTCCACCAGGAACCACTCGGTCATCAGCGACGGATCGCCCGCGTCCTCCATCACGCCCCAGTTGAACGCACCATCGCGCAGCCGCTCCTGCGACAGGCGATGGATGGCCCGCAGGAACTCGGTGCGGTCCTCCGGAGCGATGCGGTAGACGACCTGGATCATCACCGGGCCGCGATCGTGCTCGACCTCTGCGGCCACCTCGGGCTCGGGCCAGTGATTGGCCGGCGCGAGATCGTCCTCGCCGGCGGGCAGTTTCACGCGGTGCATGATCAGTGCGAACAGCGCGAGCCCGGCGGCGGCGACGAGCAGGCCACTGGACAGGCCCAGCGCCTGGGCGACAAAGCCCCACGCAAGGCTGCCCGCGGTCATCGCACCGTTGAACACCATCTGGTAGACGGCCAGGGCGCGGCCGCGCACCCAGTTCGGCAGGATGGCCTGCGCGGTGCCGCCGAGGGTGGTCAGCGCGATGATCCACGCCGCCCCGAGCACCAGCAGCAGCGGCAACGCCAGCCATGTCGGCGGCGCCAGCGCGAGACTGCCCATCACCACCGCCGATGCGAGCGCGGCGGCCAGCACCAGGCCGTCCGCATCGAGCCGGCGCTGCAGCCTGGGCAGGATCAGCGCGCCGCCGATGGCGCCGGCGCCGACCGCGCCAAGCAGCACGCCATACAGGCCGGGGCCGCCCTGCAGCAGTTGCCGCGCCACCAGCGGCAGCAGTGCCCACACGCTGCTGGCGAAGGCGAAATGCACGGCAGCGCGGGCCAGCACGACATGCAGCCGGCGGTTGGCGCGCGTAAAGCGCAGGCCCGCCCGGAAGGCGCTGAAGAAATGTTCCCGCAGCGGGTCCACACCGCTGGGCGCGCGGCGCCACCAGACCAGGGCCGCGATCACCAGCACATAGCTGAGCAGGTCCATCCCGTAAGTGGCCGCGGCGCCCACGCTGGCGAGCAGCAGGCCGCCGATGGCCGGCCCGATGGCGCGCGCGATATTGACGCCCAGCGCGTTGAGCGCCACCGCGCTCTTGAGCTGCGTGCGCGGCACCAGCTCCGGCACGATGGACTGCCACGCCGGGCCCATCAGCGCCGCGCCGATGCCGCCGAAGAAGGCCAGCGCGGCGAGCCGCTCGATGGTCAGCGTGCCCGTGTGCGCCAGCACCATCAGCGTGCCGCTGACCAGCGCCAGTCCGATCTGGATGCCGATCAGCAGCCGGCGGCGGTCGAGAATGTCCGACAGCACGCCGGCCGGCAGCGCCAGCAGGAAGATCGGCAGCGTGGCGGCGGCCTGGATGGCCGCAACGGCGGCGGGCGAACCGGACAGGTCCGTGGCCAGCCACGCGCTGGCCACGTCGCGCATGAAGCTGCCGACGTTGCCGAGCACGGTGGCGGCCCACAGCACTGCGAAGGTGCCCTGCGCCAGCGGCGCGAAGCTGCCCTGGCTGGCGGGCGCCGCGGGGGATGGGGCGGTTTGCTGCGTCATGGCGTACGGTCTCCGCGGCGTGTGTTCCAGTCATGCCAGGCCACCAGCAGGAAGCCGCCCGCCAGGCCGAGGTGTTCGAAGAAGGCGTTCTCCGCCATGAAGCGCTCCGGGCCGGCGACTTCCCAGAAGCGGTTGGCCATGAAGGTGGCGGCCAGCGTGAACAGTGCCAGCGCCAGCGCGCCGAGCCAGCGCTGGATATTGGCCAGGATCATGGCGGAGGCGCCCAGTTCCAGCACGATCACCGCGATGGCGAAGGGCAGCGCGGGCGACAGGCCGAAGTGCTGCATCTCGGCGACTGCGCCCTGGAGATTGGCCGCCTTGTTGATGCCACCTTGCAGATAGGCCGCGCACAGCAACAGCAGCGCGACCCATTGCAGCGTGGGGCTGCCCAGCAGGGCAGCGCGGCGCGCATTGATCGGGGCCGCCATCAGATGGCCCAGCAGGAGCAGCCCAGCGCGCCCCAGAATGCGTTGTTGTCGGCGCGGTTGCCGGACGTCGGCACGTTGGCGCCCCAGGCGCCGGCATGCGCGTGGCCGTGCACGCCGCACGAGCTGGCGCAGCCGCAGGCGGCGGCCATGGCCTGTTTCTGCAGCATGGCCTGCTTCGCGTCGGGCTTGCGCGGCTGGTAGCCGCCGTAGCGCCGCGTCGGTGCCCAGTCGGGCATCGCGGGCGGCAGCGGCGGGGCGAGTTTGTCGAACTCGCCGTCGCCGTAGACCACCTTGCCGCCCAGCAGCGTCATCACCGAGGTGATGTCCTGGATTTCGTCGCCGGGCACGGCGAAGTAGTCGGCCGACAGCACGGCCAGGTCGGCGAGCTGGCCGGCCTTGATCTGGCCTTTCTTGCCTTCCTCGGTGGAGAACCAGGTATTGGCTTCGGTCCACAGGCGCAGGGCCGTTTCGCGGTCCAGCAGGTTGGCCTGCGGGTACAGCGCCATGCCGCCGACCGTCTTGCCGGTGGTCAGCCACGACAGCGAGACCCACGGGTTGTACGAGGCCACGCGGGTCGCGTCCGTGCCGGCGCCGACCTTCACCCCGCGCTCGAGCATGCGCTTGACCGGCGGCGTTGCCTCGGCCGCCTTCGCGCCGTAGCGTTCGACGAAGTACTCGCCCTGGAAGGCCATGCGGTGCTGCACGGCGATGCCGCCGCCGAGCGCGGCAATACGGTCGATATTGCGGTCGGAGATCGTTTCCGCGTGGTCGAAGAACCAGTGCAGGCCGTTGAACGGCACGTCCTTGGCTACCTTCTCGTAGACGTCCAGCGCGCGGCCGATGGTCTCGTCGTAGGTCGCATGCAGGCGCCACGGCCAGCGCTTCTCGGCGAGCAGGCGGATCACCGGTTCGAGGTCGGCCTCCATGTTGGGCGGCATCTCGGGACGCGCCACGCGGAAGTCCTCGAAGTCGGCCGCGCTGTAGACCAGCATCTCGCCGGCGCCGTTGTGGCGATACAGATCGTCGCCCTGGCCGGGCTTGACCTTGCCGGCCCAGCTGCTGAAATCGGCCAGCTCTTCCTTCGGCTTCTGCGTGAACAGGTTGTAGGCAAGACGGACGGTCAGCTGGCCATCGCGGTGCAGTTCCTCGATGATCTGGTAGTCGTCCGGATAGTTCTGGTAGCCACCGCCCGCGTCGATCACGCCGGTGACGCCCAGGCGGTTCACCTCGCGCATGAAATGGCGCGTGGAATTCTTCTGGTACTCGGGCGGCAGCTTCGGGCCCTTGGCCAGCGTGGAGTACAGGATCACCGCATTGGGCTGCGCCAGCAGCAGGCCGGTGGGATTGCCCGCCTTGTCGCGCACGATCTCGCCGCCCGGCGGGTTGGGCGTGTTCTTGTCATAGCCGACGGTGCGCAGCGCGGCCGCGTTCAGCAGCGCGCGGTCGTACAGGTGCAGGATGAAGACCGGGGTATCGGGCGCGGCGGCGTTTAGTTCCTCGATGGTGGGCAGGCGCTTTTCCACGAACTGATGCTCGGTGAAGCCACCGACCACGCGCACCCATTGCGGCGCCGGCGTGCGCGCAACCTGCTCGCGCAGCATGCGCATCGCATCGGCGAGCGAGCGCACGCCGTCCCAGCGCAGCTCCATGTTGTAGTTCAGGCCACCGCGAATGATGTGCATGTGGCTGTCGATCAGGCCCGGTATCGCACGGCGCCCCTGCAGGTCCACCACCTTGGTGGCGGGTCCGGCAAGCGGCATGATCTCCTCCTTCGACCCCACGGCCATGAAGCGGCCATCGCGGATCGCGACGGCCTCGGCTTGCGGGCGCGAGCGGTCGAGGGTGGTGAACTTGCCGTTGACGAGCACGAGTTCAGGGGTGGAGGAAGGGGTCATGGCGAAGCTCCGTCCGGCCGCCGCGGCGCCAAGTGCCGCGGCGGTTGCGATGAATTGGCGGCGGCTCAGCGGCACGCCGTCGCGTTTGGGGTTGTCCTGATCGGCAGCCATGGCGTCAGCCCTGCAGGAAAGCCAGCAGATCGGCGTTGACCTGGTCGGCGTTGACCACGCACATGCCGTGCGAGGCGCCGGGGTACACCTTCAGCTTGGCGTTGGGAACGATCTTGGCGGACAGCTGGGCGGAGTTGCCGATCGGCACGATCTGGTCGTCCTCGCCATGCAGGATCAGCGTGGGCACGTCGATCTTCTTCAGGTCTTCGGTGTAGTCCACTTCCGAGAATTCCTTGATGCAGGCGTACTGGCCGAGGATGCCGCCGGTCATGCCCTGCGCCCAGAAGGCGTCGATGGTGCCCTGCGCGACCTTGGCGCCCGGGCGGTTGAAGCCGAAGAAGGGCACGGCCAGTTCCTGGTAGAACTGCGAGCGGTTGTCGGCCACGCCCTTGCGGATGCCGTCGAACACCTCCAGCGGCAGGCCGTTCGGGTAGGCGGCGCTCTTGGCCATCGTGGGCGGCACCGCGCCGATCAGCACGGCCTTGGCGACACGCTTGGTGCCGTGGCGGCCGATATAGCGGGCGACTTCGCCGCCGCCGGTGGAGTGGCCGACCAGCGTCGCGCCCTTCAGGTCCAGTGCCTCGATCACCGCCGCCAGATCGTCGGCGTACGTGTTCATGTCGTTGCCCTGCGCCGGCTGGCCCGAGCGGCCGTGGCCGCGGCGGTCGTGCGCGATCACGCGGAACCCGCGCTGCGCGAGGAACAGCATCTGCGCATCCCACGCGTCCGAGTTCAGCGGCCAGCCATGCGAGAACACGACCGGGCGGCCCGAGCCCCAGTCCTTGTAGAAGATTTCGGTGCCGTCCTTGGTGGTGATCGTCTGCATCGCTTTCGCTCCTTGTCGTGCTTGAGGTGTGGTGGACTTCGCGGGGGCGGCGTCGGCCTGCTGGGCCGCGCCGAAGGTGGCCACGGCTGCGGCGCCGAAGGTGGTGGCGCCTGCCATCATCAGCTTGCGGCGGGCGGGATTCAGGGCTTCGGTGGTCTGTTCGACCTTGTTGTTGTTCATGTCTGTGGACCTGTCGGGAAAGAGGATTCGGGGCGGCGCGCCGTGGTGCGGCGCGCCGCTTGCCGGGAGATCGCGAGAGTTCTGGCGGTGATCAGCGAGCGGCGACCGGGGCGATCGACTCGTGCGGGGTGGCGGTGCGCTGCTCGGCCTTGTGCACCATCGTGTAGGCGTAGTCCACGCCCATGCCGTAGGCGCCGGAGTGCTCCTTGACCAGCTTCATCACCGCGTCATACGAATCGCGGCGGGCCCAGTCGCGCTGCCATTCGAGCAGCACCTGCTGCCAGGTCACCGGTACCACGCCGGCCTGCACCATGCGCTGCATGGCGTAGTCGTGCGCTTCCTTGGTGGTGCCGCCCGAGGCGTCGGCCACCATGTAGATCTCGTAGTCGCCTTCGAGCATGGCGCACAGCGCGAACGTCGTATTGCAGACTTCGGTCCACAGGCCGGCGACGACCACCTTCTTGCGGCCATTGGCCTTGAGCGCGTCGCGCACCTTCTGGTCGTCCCACGAGTTCATCGAGGTGCGCTCCAGCGTCTGCTTGCCGGGGAACACGTCCAGCAGTTCGGGGTAGGTGTAGCCCGAGAACGAGTCCGATTCGACGGTGGTGATGGTGGTGGGGATATCGAAGATCTTGGCCGCCTTGGCCAGGCCGACCACGTTGTTCTTCATGGTCTGGCGGTCCATCGACTGCACGCCGAAGGCCATCTGCGGCTGGTGGTCGATGATGATCAGTTGGCTGTTTTGCGGGGTCAGGACTTCCAGCTTGGCGTTCGACATGATTTCTTCCTTTAGGTTAGTTCGGTGAATTTATTGCAACGTCGCGGTTGGTTTGTTTCGCTGCGTTGGGATGAACTATACGGAGAAATGTGATCCCTAAAACCGCTCATCTCTCACATACACGTTCAAAAAACTTCAACTTAGCGGCGGGGCCGGTTCGCGGCTTTGGCGCGCGTCCCGCGGGTGGCGTCCACGGGTCGGTCGAAGCGTAGTGCCCGGGACACACCGGCGCCATCACCTCTTCGTATAAGTGCGTCCCGCCACGCCACCGTCGCGAGGTGACCCCCGCGCTTACAGGCCCAGCGCTCGCGCGACGCCTTCGCCATAGGCCGGATCGGCCTTGCGGAAGTGCTCGAGCTGCACGCTGACGATCTCCATCGGCACGCCCTGCATCGCCGCGGCGATATTGCCGAACAGACGCTGGCGCTGGCCTTCGTCGAACAGGCGGAACAGCGCGCCGGGCTGGCTGTAGTAGTCCCCGTCCTCGCGATGGTCGAAGCGGTCGGCCTGGTCGCCGACGGCCAGCGGCGGCTCGCTCGCCCGCGCGCTGGCGCCATAGGCGCCCAGCCGGTTGGGCTCGTAGTTCAGCTTGCTGCCCTGGTTGCCGTCGACCCGCATCGCGCCGTCGCGGTGAAAACTGTTGTGGAACGGGCACTTCGGCGCGTTGACCGGAATCTGGTGGTGGTTCACGCCCAGCCGGTAGCGCTGCGCGTCGCCGTACGAGAACAGCCGGCCCTGCAGCATCCGGTCCGGCGAGAAGCCGATGCCCGGCACCACGTTGGACGGGTTCAGCGCGGCCTGCTCGACCTCGGCGAAGTAGTTGTCCGGATTGCGGTTCAACTCCAGCACGCCCACGTCGATCAGCGGGTAGTCCTTGTGCGGCCAGACCTTGGTCAGGTCGAACGGGTTGATGCGGTAGGTGGCCGCGTCGGCCTCGGGCATGATCTGCACGCGCAGCTTCCAGCGCGCGAAATTGCCGCGCTCGATGTTCTCGTACAGGTCGCGCTGGGCGCTCTCGCGGTCGTTGGCCACCACCGCGGCCGCTTCCTCGTTGGTCCAGTTGGCGATGCCCTGCATCGACTTGAAGTGGAACTTGACCCAGAAGCGCTCGCCCGCCTCGTTGATGAACGAGTAGGTGTGCGAGCCGAAGCCGTGCATCTGGCGGTAGTTCTGCGGCACGCCGCGGTCGCTCATCAGGATGGTGACCTGGTGCAGCGATTCGGGATGGCGCGACCAGAAGTCCCACACGGCGATGGGGTCGCGCAGGTTGGTGCGCGGGTTGCGCTTCTGGGTGTGGATGAAGTCGGGGAACTTGAGCGGGTCGCGCACGAAGAACACCGGGGTGTTGTTGCCCACCACGTCCCAGTTGCCCTCGTCGGTGTAGAACTTGACCGAGAAGCCGCGCACGTCGCGTTCGGCGTCGGCCGCGCCGCGCTCGCCGGCGACGGTGGAGAAGCGCAGGAACAGCGGGGTCTGCTTGCCGACCTGGGCGAAGATCGAGGCCTTGGTATAGCGGGTGATGTCGTCGGTCACCGTGAAGGTGCCGAAGGCGCCCGAGCCCTTGGCGTGTACCCGCCGCTCGGGGATGACCTCGCGGTCGAAGTGGGCGAGCTTTTCCAGGAACCACACGTCCTGCAGCAGCATGGGTCCGCGCGGGCCGGCGGTCAGCGAATTCTGGTTGTCGGCGACCGGGGCGCCGGCGGCGGTGGTGAGGATGTCCTTGCTGTCGTTGCTGCTCATCGTGACCTCTCGTTGTTGTTCGTTTGCGGTGGGTTGTCGGCGGGCATGAAAAAGGCCGCCAGCGGGCGGCCTTCCATGTGCTGCCGTCCTGCGGCAGGTCCACGAGCGCCACGTCGGCTCATGGACCCTGGCCGCGCAGCATAGGAACAAAGGGAGGCGGCGGGAACTGTCTTTTGGTATGGGTGGACAGCGCGGCCGCCCACCCGCACAGTTCCGTCCGCACGCACCGGCGCATCAGCGGCGCGACGGCAGCAGGCGCACGGCGAGCGCGCCCAGGGCGGAGAGCGTGGCCATCGCGGCGATGCCGGTCCAGCCGAAGCGGGCCAGCAGCAGCGCGCCCATTGCCGCGCCGGCCGCCATGCCGGTGAACATGCTGACGAACAGCACCGCGTTCAGGCGGCTGCGGGCGCCGGGATCGATGCCGTAGACGATGGTCTGGTGGGCGACGAGCGTGACCTGCACGCCAAGGTCGAAGCCCACGGCGCTGGCCGCGATGACCCACAGCTGCGCGGGGCCCGACAGCATGGGCAGGAACAGCATGGAAGCGAACGAGACGGCGGTCAGGGCCGCGCCAAGGCGCGTCACCAGTTCGGGCCCGCGGCGGTCGGCGATGCGGCCGGCGATCGGGGCGCCCAGCGCGCCCGCTGCACCGGCAAGGCCGAACATGCCCGCCGCCGCGCTGCCCAGATGGAAGGGGGCGCCATGCAGCATCACGGCGAGGGTGGACCAGAACGCGCTGAACCCGACCGCCAGCAGCCCCTGGGCCAGCGCCGCGCGGCGCAGCGCGGGGTGCTGGCGCACCAGGGTCAGCAGCGAACCGAGCAGGGCGCCATACGAGAGATTGCTGGTCGGCACGAAGCGGGGCAGGCCACGCCGTGCGATGAGGCCGATGGCGGCGATGCTGGCCGCCGCGACCACGAACATCGCGCGCCAGCCATACTGTTCGGCGACGAAGCCGCTGACCACGCGCGAGAGCAGAATGCCGAGCAGCAGGCCGGTCATCACCGTGCCCACGACCTTGCCGCGCTCGGCTTCGGGCGCCAGCGTGGCGGCGGCCGGCACGATGTCCTGCGCCATGGTCGCGGCCAGCCCGATCGCCAGGCTGGCCGCGAGCAGCACGCCGATGCCGGAGGAAAAGCTCGCGAGCAGCAGGGCAAGGCCCAGCGCCACGGACTTGGCGAGGATAATGCGGCGGCGGTCGAAGCGGTCGCCCAGCGGCGCCAGCAGCAGGATGCCCAGCGCGTAACCGAGCTGCGTCAGCGTGGGCACGAAGCCCACCGCCGCGTTGGAGGCGCCCAGATCGGGCGCCATGATGCCGAGCATCGGCTGGCTGTAGTACAGGGAGGCGACGGACAGCCCCGCGCCCGCCGACAGCAGCAGCACGAGCCGGCCGGGCAGGGAAGCGGCGGGCGCCTGGGCGGCCCGCACGGTGGCGGCTGTGGCGGGCGCGGATTGTAGCGACGACATGATCGATACCTTGGAGGGAAGTTGTGTTGGCTCGCAGTGTGGTGCAGCACGGGCCCGCCCGGTAGAGGCGCGCGGCGTACAACAGCTATACGGGAACGGTATGAAGCAGGAGAGGCAGGACATGCGGCAGGCGGAACAGGCCCCGACGGGCGACGAGGGCGGCAGCGTGGAAACCACGCTGCGCGCCGCTGGCAGCGATCGCATCGAACTGGTGCAGACCTTTGTGCGCATCGTGCAGGCCGGCAACCTGTCCCAGGCTGCCGCGCAGCTCGGCACGACGCAGCCCACCGTAAGCCGCCGGCTCAAGGCGCTGGAAGCGCTGCTGAAGGTGCGGCTGCTGCAGCGATCCACCCACGGCATGAAGCTGACGGAGGATGGCCAGCGCTGTTTCGAGCGGGCCAAGACGCTGGTGGCCGACTGGGCCAACTTCGAGGAGGACCTGCGCGGCGTGCGGCACGAGCCGGAAGGCACGCTGCGCGTGTGGGTGCCGCACGCGTTCGGGCAGCAGCTGCTGATCGGGCCGCTGGCCGACTACGTGCGCCGCCATGACAAGGTGTCGGTCGAATGGCTGCTGGAGGACCATATGCCGGACTTCGTGGGCGGCGCGATCGATTGCGCCATCCATGTCGGCGAGGTGCAGGACCCCGGCACGGTGGCGATCCGTCTCGGCGACGTACCCCGCGTTGTCGTGGCGTCGCCGAAACTGCTGCACGGGATGCCGCAGCCCCGGGAGCCGGAGGACCTGGAGCGGCTGCCGTGGCTGTCGATGCGGACCTTTTACCGCACCGATATCTCGCTGACGCGCGATGGCACGGACGAGCGCCGCCGCGTCGTCTTCCAGCCGCGCATCAGCACCGACAGCCTGTATGCGCTACGCAGCGCGACGCTGCTCGGGCTCGGTGTGTCCGTCGGCTCGAGCTGGCTGTTTACCGAAGACATCGCCCGCGGCGAGCTGGTCCACCTGCTGCCGCAATGGCACGCGCAGCCGCTGCCGATGTATCTGATCTATCCCTACGCCAGCTACTACCCGGCCAAGCTGCGCAGCTTCGTCGACGAGATGCGGGTCGCCGTGCCAAAGGCGCTGTCGTCGCGCACCGTGCAGGCGGTGGTATCCGCGCGGGCATAGCGGACGGGCGGCACGCTCGTGCCGTCTAGCGCGTACCGAACGCCCCGAAAAACGTCCGCAGCGCCAGTTCGACCCACCGCTTCTTCTGCGCCGCCGTGGGCTTGCGCTCGGCGTGCAGCAGGGACTCCAGCTGCGCCTGGCCGCGCACCAGGCTGAAGAACAGGGCCGCGGCCTCCTGCAGCGTGGTATCGCCCAGTTCCAGTTCGCCGGCCTGCACCGCGCGTTCCAGGTGCTCGGCAACGATGCCGCAGTACACCTTCGGGCCCTTCTCATAGAACGTACGGGCCAGCTGCGGGAAGCGCGGTGCCTCGGCCGCGGACACGCGGAACAGCGCCAGCCCCGCGGGCGCCAGACCGAACTCGAGGTAGGCGTGCGCCAGTGCGCGCAGCACCGCCTCGATGCCGCCGGGCAACGTGCCGAGCCCGCGCAGCGCATTCATGTGCTCGGAGCACTGGCGGTCGATCACCGCGGCGAACAGGTTCTCCTTGGTGCCGTAGTGGGCATAGACCGTGGCCTTGGACACCCCGGCGGCCTGCTGGATCATGTCCGTGGTCGCGCCGGCGAAGCCGTGTGTCAGGAAGACGTCGCGGGCCGCGTCCAGCACGGTCAGCGCCTTGCCGGTGGGACCGGGGGCGGCTTCGGGAGCGTTTTCCACAGATGTCGTATCGCGCTTTTTCATGTGTACCGAGCGGTTTAAAAAAGTTGACGTGTCTCGCCACGTAGCATAGCATCCTGTACCGATAGGTTTAGTTTATTTTTCGGATTACTGGATCGAGCATGTCTTTCGTCACGCATTTTGGCCGATGGCACGGATTCCTGGGAGCGGCCGCGCTGCTCGCCGGATGCGCCGTGGGCCCGGACTTCGAACCGCCGCAGGCCGCCTCGGCCGCCGCCACCATGCAGCCCCGCGACGGCCAGCCGGTGCAGGCGCTGGCGGACGATCCAGTGCCACGCGACTGGTGGCGCCTGCTCGACGACCCGGTGCTCGATGCGCTGATCGCGCGCGCCTGGGACGGCAACCTGAGCCTGCAGGCGGCCGCGGAGCGCGTGGAGCAGAGCCGCGCGCGCAGCGGCATCGTGATGGCGGCGCTGTTTCCACGCGTCGGCCTGAAGGCCGGTATGGATCGCCAGGCCATCAGCGAGAACGGCCCGATGGCCCGGCTGGGCGCGAGCACGGCCGCCCACGAGCTGTGGCAGGCGGGCTTCGATGCGAGCTGGGAACTCGATGTGTGGGGCAGGGTGCGGCGCCAGCGCGAAGGCGCGCTGGCCTCCCTCGAAGCCACCATGCAGGAGCAGCGCGGCGCGCAGGTTTCGCTGTCCGCCGAGATTGCACGCCAGTATCTGGCGCTGCGTGGCGTGCAGAAGCGGCTCGCCATCGCCGGGCAGAACCACGCCATCGCCACGCATCTGGTGGAACTGGCGCAGAGCCGGCAGCGCAACGGCGTGGCGACACGCTTCGATCTCGCATCGGCCCGCGCCCAGCTCGCCGCCGTCGACGCGCTGCTGCCGCAGCTGCGCGATCAGCACGGCGTGCTGCTGAACGCGCTGGCCCTGCTGGTCGGACAGCCGCCGCGCGCGCTCGACGCCCAACTGGCCGAGGCGCGCCCGCTGCCCGGCGCCGCACCGCGCCTGCCGGTCGGCGTGCCATCGGAACTGGCGCAGCGCCGGCCCGATATCCAGGCCGCGCAGGCGCGGCTGCACGCGGCGACCGCCGCCATCGGCGCCGCCAAGGCTGACTTCTATCCGCGCATCTCGCTGGCCGGCGGGTTCGGCGTGCAGGCGTTCGACGCCCAGGACCTGGGGCTGTGGTCGTCCACGCAGTTCTTCGTCGGCCCGCGCATCCATCTGCCGATCTTCGAGGGAGGGCGCCTTGTCCGCACGCTGGAGTTGACCGAGTCCAGGCAGCGCGAGGCCGCCATCGCCTACCGGCAGACCGTGCTGCAGGCCTGGCACGAGGTCGACAACGCGTTGAATGCGCTGGTCGCCCAGCAGCAACGCCGGACCGCGCTGGAAGAGGCCTTCGCCCAGAATCGTGAGGCCTTGCAGGCCGCCGAAGCGTCGTATCGCGCCGGGGTGGCGGACTACGTGACCGTGCTCACGGCGCAGCGCGGCGTGCTGGCAAGCGAACTGGAACTCAGCGACGCGGCCACCGGCAGCGTGGTGGCCGTCGTACACCTTTACAAGGCGCTGGGCGGCGGATGGGCGCCGCCACCCGCGTCGCACGCGGCCTCCCGCGCGCCGTTCGCCGGGAGCGCGCAATGAACGGGATGCCGGCGACCGTCGCCATGCCGCCTGGTGCGGCCGCGCCACCGTCGGCCGCGCCCCCGGTGGCGGCCTTCGGCCCGCGCCTGGCGCTCGGCCTGCTCGGCGTCTTCGTCGCGGCGATGACCGCCGGCATCAACAGCCGCGTCGGCACGCTGACGCTGCCGGACATCCGCGGCGCCAACGGCTTCGGACTCGACGATGGCTCGTGGCTCGCCACCGCCTATGCAGCCGGCGAGGTCATCGCCATGCCGCTGGCCGGCTGGTTTGCCGTGACGCTGGGCCTGCGCCGCTTTCACCTGCTGATGCTGCTCGCCGCCTCCGGCATCGCGAGCCTGCTGCCGTTCCTCAGGGACATCGATCTGCTGCTGGGGATGCGCTTCGTGCAGGGCATGGCCAGCGGCACCATGATCCCGCTGCTGATGATGGCCGCGCTGCGCTTCCTGCCGCCGTCGATCCGCCTCTATGCGCTGGCGCTGTACGCCATGACGGCCACGTTCGCGCCCAATGTCTCCACCTGGCTGGCCGGTCTGTGGACCGACCAGTGGCCGGCCCTGCGCATGGTCTACTGGCAGATCGTCCCCGCCAATGTCGCGGCCGCCATGCTGGTGGCATGGGGTCTGCCGCGGGATCCGGTGCGTCCCGAGCGCTTCGCGCAGGCGAACTGGTTCGGCATGGCCTTCGGCGTCGTCGGCCTCGCGCTGCTGACGGTGGCGCTGGACCAGGGCAACCGGCTGGAGTGGCTCGCTTCGCCGCTGATCCGCGCGAGCCTGCTGGCCGGGGGCCTGCTGGTGGCGTTCTACCTCTGGACGGAATGGCGCCACCCATCGCCGTTCCTCAAACTGCAACTGCTGTTGCGCAGGAATCTCGGGCTGGGTTTCTCGATCTTCGTCTGCCTGCTGGTGGTGTTTCTCTCCGGATCGCTGCTGCCGGCCACGCATCTGGGGCAAGCCTGGGGCTACCGCCCGCTGCAGAGCGCACCGGTCGGCCTGATGATCGGCCTGCCGCAGCTGGTCATCGCGCCCGCCGTGTCGCTGCTGCTGTATCGCCGCTGGGTCGACGCGCGGGCCGTACTGGCCGTCGGCCTGGCGTGCGTAGCCGCGGCCTGCGTGCTGGGCGCGCACCTCACCTCGCAGTGGATGTGGGCAGAGTTCGCGCTGGCGCAGGGCCTGCAGGCGGTCGGGCAGCCCATGGCGGTGGTGGCGATGCTGTTCCTGGCCACCAGCGTGGTTGGGCCGATGGAAGGCCCGTTCGTGGCGGGCATCGTCAACCTGTTGCGCGCGCTCGGCTCGCTGGTCGGATCGGCGTTGATCCTGCGCGTGGTCGAACTGCGCTCGCGCTTTCACAAGGAAATGCTGCTGGACCATGCGGCAATGGCACAGGCGCCCGCGCCGCCGGATCTCGCGGCGACCATCGCGGGCCAGTCCGCCGTGCTGTCGGTCGCCGATGCCTACCTGCTGCTCGCGGTGCTGGCAGTGGCGCTGATCCCGCTTGCCTTCGCCCTGCAATACATCCCGTCGCCGCGCAAGGCGGCGGCATCCTGACACCAAGTCAAGTCACTCAGCCCGGTATCACCCGCATCATGACACTCACCAAGACATCCAAACTGCTGGTCGGGGGCGCCGTCGTCGCGACGGCGGCACTGCTGGCCCTGCTCGCCAACCGGCCCGAAGCCTCTTCGGGCACGCAGTCGACCGACGACGCCTATATCCGCGCCGATATCACCGTGGTCGCGCCGCGCGTCGCGGGCCTGGTCACCGAAGTCCTGGTCGCTGACAACCAGAGCGTGCAGGCCGGACAGCCGCTCGCGCGCCTGGACGATCGCGACTACCTCATCGCCGTGCGCAGCGCCAAGGCCATGCTGGACAGCGCGCGGGCCACCGCCGAGGCGCTGAAGGCGCAGACCGCAGTGCAGGAATCGGTCATCCGCCAGGCGCGCTCGACGCTCGCGGCCGATGCGGCAAACCGGCAGTTGGCCCGTGCCGACTTCGAGCGCTACACCAGCCTCGCCGCCGACGGCTCGGGCACGGAACAGTCGCGCCAGCAGGCCCAGGCGCGCCTGCGCGTGCAGGACGCCCAGCACAGCAAGGACAGCGCCGTGCTCGAAGCCGAAACGGAACGGCTCGCCATCCTGCGTGCCGAGACGCAGCGTGCAACCGCGGCCGTGGCGCAGGCCGAGGCGGCACTGGGACAGGCCGAGCTGAACCTGTCCCACACCCGCATCGCGGCGCCTATCGCCGGCACCATCGGCCACAAGAACATCCGCGTGGGCAATCTGGCCAAGGTCGGCGACCCGCTGATGACGGTGGTGCCGCTGGCCGACATCTACGTCGAGGCGAATTTCCGCGAGACGCAGCTCGCGCGCATGCGGCCGGGGCAACCGGTACGCCTCACCGTCGATGCGCTGCCGGGCGAGGTATTCACCGGTCGCGTGCACAGCGTCGGCCCCGCGAGCGGGGTCAGCTACTCGACCATCGCCCCGCATAACGCCACCGGCAACTTCACCAAGATCGTCCAGCGCCTGCCGGTACGGATCGCGCTCGATCCGGGCCAGGCCAACGCCCAGCGCCTGAGGGTGGGGATGTCGGTGCAGCCGGAGGTCGATGTCAGGGGCTGACGCCCTCTTGCCGCGGCGGACTTCGGCACGAGAGCCCCGTGCGCATCAGCGCGACGCCGCGGCCGTGCCCGCGGTGGGCCCGCCGCGGCCGTGGCAACGCATCGCCGCCGCAGCGACCAGCGCGTCGATCGTCCATCCCCGGCCGAGCAACAGCATGCGGGTGGAGAGGCGTTGCAGCACGTCCTCTTGCACTGTCTCTCCCAGGTAGGCCGGCGTCTTGTCGCCGCACCCACCCAGGTCGGCGTAGCCGCGTGGGTATTGTCCCGACAGCGATGCCCACAGCGCATGCGCTGCCGGCGATTGCCGCGCGCCGCTCAGCAGGCACAGGCCCGCGTCGAGCGCGCAGCGGTAGATGGCGGTGGCCAGCCCACGGCGGCGGTAGGGCGCCGCGAAGCGCGAATGCGGAGCACGGAAATAGCGGTCGGCGCGGCGATTCAGTTCGATCAGCCGGTTGAAGACCGTGTAGCCGGCGAGCCGTTGCCGCAAGCGGTCCTCCACGTAGACATAGAACTCGCCGTCCGCCTCGCGCACGCGCAGCACCAGGCCTGGCATGTCGAGTTCGAGCGCCGGCATGTCGTACAGGCAGTCTCCACGCCGTTGCATGCGGTCGTACAAGGTCTGGAATTCGCGGTCGAATTCGACCTGATCGAGTTCCACGTCGATGCGCAGCGCGAGCGGACGCGGCGAGGGCAGGGCAAAGGCGAGTGGGTTGGCGAACGAAGGAATGGCGAAGGACAAGCGAGACCTCCCGGAGGCAGTCGCGACGACGTGGGAGCGCAAGGCAGGGGCGCGCCGGCCCCTGTCCGGGTGCGAGCCGCGCGTTAGCCGCGCAGGACCAGGTACAGCAGCGCGATGACCGCTATCGTGCAGAGCGTCATGCGATAGATCGCTGGCATGGTGACTCTCCCAAAGTCGCGTGTGGAAACGATGGGCGAAGGATCGCCCGCTTGGGGGAGCGGCCGTGCGAGGAAGGTTGGCTTGGGACTGTTCAGTCCGCGACCCCTCGCACGGCGAGGGAAAGCACGGCGGTGACGCGCGGCGTGCGCGCGGGGGCAGGGGTCCGGCCGATACCGTAGACGCGGGCGAGTCCGCCGTGCACGCGCGCCTCGCCGGCATGCGGGGCATGCGCGCGAAGCGTTGCGTGGGACGGATGCGTGGTCATCGGCTGGAGAGGAGTGGTGGGGAATCCTGAGTCGGCGCGGCGTTCGATACCGGGCGGCGCCGATGGACCTATATGCCAGATCGCGGCGACCCGGTCAAGCCGCGCGCGCCCATGGCGCACTGCGCGGCTTCGTTCCTGGAGCGCAGGCGGCCCTCACCGCAGCAGTTGCGCCACTTGCGCCTGAACGGGTCGCATGCCGTCAGCGATCTTGGGAGGGGCGGGGCGGTGTTGGCCCGCGCGCGCGGAGCCATGCCGCGGCCCCGCAGTAAGATGCCGGTTTTCAGGTTCCACCGGCATCTTTCGTGACCACCAATCCGAACGCGGCGAATGCTCCCCGCGAGGGCAGCCTGGCGCAGCCCGCCGATATCACCGATCTTCTGAACTACCGCCTGGCGCGGCTGATGGCCGCCAGCGGCGCGGCGGTGATCCGCCTGTGCGAAGGCAAGTACGGCGTCTCGCGCCGCGAATGGCACATGCTCGGGCTGCTCGCGGCCCACGGCCCGCAGTCGCCGTCGGAACTGGCCGGCAAATGCCATCTGGACCGCGCGCGAGTGTCGCGCGCCATTACGCTGATGTCGGGCAAGGGCCTGATCCGGCGCCGTGGCGTGGCGGGCGATCAGCGCCGCGCCACCGTCGAGCTGACTACGCTCGGCACGACGTTGCAGCGGGCGCTGTTCGCCGATATCGCGGCCATCAATGCCCGGCTGGTCGCCGGCCTGTCGCCCGAGCGGCTGGCGCTGCTGGACGAGTTGCTGGACGACCTGACGCAGCAGGCCCAGCGGGTCAACCACGAGTTCGCCACGGAAATCAGCGCGAGCCGATGGCGCGGCAGCGCCGCCCGGCCGCAGTGGCCGGGGCCGGGCGACGGCGAGCGCGACGGCGAATAAGCAGGCGACGTCAGCCTGTCGGCCCCCGCCGGGCCAGCGCCGCGCGCGCGCCGCGCCATTTCTCGTGAACGAGTTCGTCCGGCAGCTCGCTTTCGTCCCAGAACCCCAGCAGGATGCCCTTACGGACGGAGGCGCCGCGCATGGCGGCGATGCGTTCGTCGCTGATGGCGGTGCGCTGCGACTGGCGCAGGCCCCATCGGGCCAGCGCCTGATACATGCGCTCGCATTGCTCGCGATGCGCCGGGTCCGCGCCGAGGTCGCGCAGCTCCTCCGGGTCGCTTTCCAGATCGAACAACATCGGCCGGAAGCCCGGCGCGTGGATGTACTTCCAGCGGCGGTCGGCCACCATGAACAGCCGCGCGTCCAGCGGCCGCACGCCCAGCGAGACGGCCGCGCCGGTTGACGAATAGTCGTACTCGCTGATCGCGTACTCGCGCCACGCCTCGGGCCGCTGGCCGTGCAACCACGGCTGCAGGGCGAGCCCTTCGAGCCGGTGCGGCTGCGCGGTGCCCCCGCACGCCTGCACGAAGGTCGGCACCAGATCGATGGCCTCGACCAGCGCATCGCAAACCGAGCCGCGCGCGGCGTCCGCCTCGGGGGTCGGGTCCACGACGATCAGCGGCACCCGGACCGACGGCTCGTGGAACAGATCCTTCTCGCCCATCCAGTGGTCGCCCAGATAGTCGCCATGGTCGGACGTGAACACGATCATCGTCTCGCCGGTCAGCCCCTTCTTCTCCAGGTGCGCCATCAGTACGCCGATCTGGTCGTCGATCTGCGTGATCAGGCCCATGTAGGCGGGAATCACCGCCTCGCGCACTTCGTCGCGGGAGAACGACTTGCTCACGCGCGATTGCAGGAAGGCCTGGTAGATCGGATGCGCGTCGGCCTTTTCCGCTTCGCTGCGCACCGGCGGTGGCACGTCGGCGGCGCCATACATGGCGTGGTACGGCGCGGGGGCGATGCAGGGCCAGTGCGGCTTGATATACGACAGGTGCAGGCACCACGGCAGGTCGCCCGCGTCGTCGATGAACTCCATGGCCCGCCGCGTCATGTACGGCGTTTCCGAATGCTCCTCGGCCACGCGCGCGGGGCGGGTCGAATTGCGCAGCAGCCAGCCGGAGAGCAGGTTGCCGTGCTCGTCCTCGCCCGCGTTGGCCCAGTCGTCCCAGCCGTCGTCGCCGGCGTAGCCGAGCTGGCGCAGGTACTCGTTGTAGCGCACCGGCCTCGGGTCGTAGCGGCCTGCGGGGCCGCTGCCGTGCAGCCCGTCGTCGCGCTCGTACGGATCGAACCCGCATTCGGCCACGCGGGTGCCGATGGTCGAGTCGGGATCGATGCCCAGCCGTGCCATGCCTTCGGTGTCCGCCGCCATGTGCGTCTTGCCGACCAGCACCGTGCGCCGGCCGAGCGGGCGCAGATAGTCGCCCAAGGTCATCTCGCCGACCTTGAGCGGAAAGTTGTTCCACGCGGCGCCGTGCGAGTCCACGTAGCGGCCGGTGTAGAAGCTCATGCGCGACGAACCGCAGATGGTGGACTGCGCATAGGCGCGGGAAAAGCGCACTCCGCGCGCGGCGAGGGCGTCGATATTCGGCGTGCGGATGGTGGGATGACCGGTGCAGGACAGATAGTCCCAGCGCAACTGGTCGCACATGATGAAAAGGATGTTGCGCGCCATGGCTTGCTTGCTCCGTAAGGTGTTGCCGTGCGGCGGCGCTACTGCTGGAAGCCGCTGCGCTTGACCACCGGCTGCCACTGCGCCTTGTAGGCCTTGAGCACGCGCACGGTCTCGTCCTGCGAGGTGGAGACCGGCTGCATGTTGGCCGACAGGAAGCGCTGCTTCACGGCCGGGTCCGCCATCACCGACTGGATCGCGGCGGCCAGGGCCTTGACCTTGGCGGCAGGCATTGCCCTGGGCGCGAAGAACGCGTTCCAGCCGTCGGCGGCCAGATCGATGCCCGCTTCCTTCAGCGTAGGGATGTCCTTGGCGAAGGGCGAGCGCGTGTTGCCCGAGACCGCGAGGATCTTTACCTTGCCGCCCTGGTGCAACGGCAGCACGGTGTCCAGCGTATCGATGCCGACCGGCACCTGGCCACCCAGCAGGTCGGTGGCGAGCGGGGCGGAGCCCTTGTAGCCCACCACATCGGATTTCAGCGACGCGCGGTCGCCCAGCATCAGCGCGAAGAAATGCGGCAGGCTGCCGGTGGCGGGCACGCCGAAGAACGCCTTCTCCGGATTGGCCTTCAGCCATGCGACCAGATGGGTCATCTCGCGCACGGGCACGCGCGTGCCCGCAACCACCGCGAAGTCGTAGGTGGTGACCAGCGAGACCGGCGTGAAGTCGGCTTCGGGATCGTAGGCGGTGTCCTTGAAGACCAGCGGGGCCACCACCATGACAGCGGGATTGCCCAGCATCAGCGCGTTTTCCGTCGCGGGCGCGCTCTTCAACTGCTGCGCGGCGAGGCGTCCGCCCGCGCCGGCCTTGTTCTCGACGATGACGGTGACGCCGTACTTGTCCTGCAGCGCCTGACCCACGATGCGCGCGGCGCGGTCGGAGGCGCCGCCCGGCGCGTAGCCGACCACGAGCTTCAGCGGGCCTTCCAGCTTCTGGGCAAGGGCGGGGGTAGTGTGGGAAACGGCGATGGCCAACGCGGTGGCGAGCACGGCTCGGGCGCCGGCGCGGGCGAGGGATGGCGAAAACATGGGGTCTCCTGGAAATCCTTCTGCTGAGGATCGCTGGCAATGTACGAGCAGCCGGGGTAATTGATCAAATCAACTATCCGCCCGGCAGGTGTACAGTACCCCGGGCCGGAACTTCCACCCTGCATTTCGCGGTGCACCATGCGGCGGGCCGGACTGGCGAGCCCCACGTCCCCCGGAAATACCTCACGGAGAATGCCTGTGTCCCCGAACGACAACGAATCCCGCAACGATAACGATAACGACGCTGACGCCGACAGCGTCTTCCGCTGCAGCGGCGACGACATCCTGCCATCGGCACTGGCGCGCGGCCCCTGGCATCCGGGCGCGCAGCACGGCGGCGCGCCGGCCGCGCTGTTGACGGCCATCGCCGAACGGCAGCTCGGCGACGAGCCGGGCTGGGCGATGGCGAGGCTCACGCTGGAATTCCTGCGGCCGGTGCCGATCGCGCCGCTGATCGCCAGCGCCGCGGTGCAGCCGGGCGGATCGGTGCGGCGCGTCGAGGTTTGCTTGTTCCACGAGGGCATGCCGGTGGTGCGCGGCGTTGCCATGTTCATCCGCGAGCGCGAACTCGATCTGTCGCCCACCCCGATGGCGCCCGAACTGCCACCGCCCGATGCTTGCGACGAGCCGCTGCGCATTCCCGGCATGGCGATGCAGACGTCCTTCCACTACACCGCGATGGAGAGCCGCGTGGCCGCGGGCTCGGCAACCGCCCCGGGGCGGGCGGCCGTATGGTTCCGGATGCGGGTCCCGCTGGTGCGCGGCTGGACCGCGTCCGGCGCCGCGCGCGCCGCCGCGGCGGCCGACTTCGGCAATGGCATCAGTTGGGCCGTGCCGCTTGACCGCTTCGTGTTCGCAAACGCGGACCTGACGGTGTCGCTGCACCGGCCGCCCCGCGGCGAGTGGGTCGGCGTCGACTCCACGACGGTGGTGCAGCCCAGCGGCATCGGGCTCACCGTCTCGACGCTGCACGACGAACTCGGCCGCATCGGCGTCGCGCAGCAGGCGTTGGTCATCAAGCCCCGGCAGGCGGCCGCCCCGGCGGGGTAACGAAAGCGATCGCTGACCCATGCCACGGTCGCGCGTCCGGCGAAGGGAGGCGCACCCCCGTCCCAATCCCGATTGACCGTCTCGCCAGGCGGGCATATGGTGGCCTTCGCTGCCCGCCAGAGCGGCAGCACGGCCTGCGCCGGTTTTTGCTCTTGCTGTCTGTGGATCCCGGCGACGACACCAACGGAGACTGGAGAGAACACGTGCTAGCGAAAACAATCTGCGGTTCGCCGATGCGGCGCCGTGCGATGCTGCTGACCATGGTGGCCGGCGCGACGATGATGCTGGTGGCCTGCGGCGGTGACGATGACGACGACCCGTTCAGCAAGCCGCGCAGCTGCGCGGAACTGGGCGGCATCACCGTCGCGGCCGCCGAGATCGGCCTGCCGACCAACGGCGCGGTGGTCACCTCCGCCACCACGGTGCCCGCCGGCGGCACTGGCGCGCAAGCCACCGGGGAGTACTGCAAGGTCACCGGCGATATCCGTCCGGTCGACCCCGCCGCGCCACCGATCAAGTTCGAGGTCAACCTGCCCGCGAGCTGGAACAGCAAGGTCATGATGTTCGGCGGCGGCGGCTACAACGGCTCCATCCCATCGCCGCAGGGCAACGTGCCGGCCGGCCCGACGAGCCAGGCCACGCCGCTCGGCCGCGGCTATGCCACGTTCTCCAGCGATTCCGGCCACCAGGCCGGCCCGCTCGGCAGCCGCGACGGCTCCTTCGGCGTCAACGACGAGGCGCTGCGCAATTTCTCCGGCGACGCGCTGAAGAAAACCCGCGATACCGCGCTCCACCTGATCAAGACCCGCTATGGCGTCAAGGGCCCCACCAAGGCGTACTTCGCCGGCGGCTCCACCGGCGGGCGCGAGGCGCTGGCGGTGGTGCAGCGCTGGCCGCAGGACTGGGACGGCGCCATCGTGCTGTATCCCGCGTGGAACGCCGCCAGCCTGGACCTGCAGTTTGGCCGCATCACCCGCGCGCTGGCCGCGCCGGGCGCCTTCCTCAACCAGGCCAAGCGCAGGACGCTGTACGACGCCTCACTGGCGGCCTGCGACACGCTGGACGGCGCACGGGACAACGTGGTCAGCAACGTCCCGGCGTGCAACGCCACCTTCAATCCGGCCACGGCGCAGTTCAACGGCGCGCCGCTGCGCTGCGCGAACGGCGCCGACACGGGCGACAACTGTCTCTCCGATCCGCAGATCGCGGCGCTGAACGTCTACAACACGCCCATCACGTTCAACTACACGCTGGGCAGCGGCGAGACGCAGTATCCCGGCTTCAACGTCTGGGGCACCGACCTTGGCATGGCGGGTACGCAGGCGGCGCAGGCCACGGTGATCTCGCTGGCATGGAACCTGGTGCAGCCGGCCAGCCCGATGCCCGCCACCGCGCCGTACTTCAGCGTGTTCTGGGACCAGTGGGTGCGCTTCTTCGTCACGCGCGATCCCAATTTCGACTCGCTGACCCTGGATCCGCAGAACCCGGGACCGTGGGAGGCGCGCATCAGCCAGCTCACCGCGATCCAGGACGTGAACCGCGCGGACCTGTCCGCCTTCGCCAACAAGGGGGGCAAGATCCTGATGGCGCACGGCTCGCACGATGCGCTGGTCAGTACCCGCGCCACGGCGCAGTACTACGAGCGGGTGCAGGCCACCATGGGCGCCGGCCGCGTCGCCAGCTTCATGCGCTATTACGAGATCCCGGGCTATGGCCATGCGGTGAGCACCACGTTCAACGCGTCGTGGGATTCGCTGACAGCACTGGAGAACTGGGTCGAGCGGGGCACGGCGCCACCGGCGCAGACGGTGGCGGACACCATCGGCGTGCCCGGCCGCACGCGGCCGCTGTGCGAATACCCGTCCTGGCCGAAGTACAACGGCACGGGGGACATCAACGTGGCGGCGAGCTTTACCTGCGCGACGCAGTAGGGCCGCGCCGCAGGCAACGCGGCAATGGAAAAGCCCCGGCAAGCGATTGCCGGGGCTTTTGCGTTGGGGCAGCGCGCGGTGTGCCGGCGCGTCATGCGCGGGCAGCGCCCGCCCAGCGTGCCTGTGCGGCGGTGGCCGGGATCAGCGTGGTGAGCGCCAGGGCGACGGCGATCAGGCCGGCGCCGGCAAGGCTCAGGTACTGTGGCCCGAGGAACAGCAGGACCAGGCCGCCGAGCGCGCCCGAGCAGGCGAGGCCGCCGTAGACAGCGGTGTTGTTCAGGGCCAGAAGCAGCGGCGCCACCTCCGGTGCGATGGACACCAGCCGGTGCTGCTGCGGCACGAGAAGCCCCCATCCGATCAAGCCCCAGATCGTCAGCGCGACCACGGCCGTGGCGGGATGGGCGGCGGTCCACGGCAGCGCGCCGAAGTTGACGATCGCCACGCCGAGCGCGACCTGGATGACCCGCCGGCTGTCGAAGCGGTCCACCAGACGGCCGGCCAGCATGTTGCCGACCGTCGCGGCCACGCCCCACACCAGCAGCATGCCGGCAAGCACGCTTTCGTCGCCGCCGGTTACGCGCGACAGCACCAGCCCGGCGTAGGTATAGACCATCAGGAAGCCGCCGAACGCGAACAGCGAAGTCAGCAGCGTCAGCGCGATGCGCAGGTCGCGCACCGGCGCCAACCGCTGCCGCAGTGTGATCCGCGCCGGTTGCGGCACCGCGTGCAGCAGCGCCCAGATGCCAAGCATCGAGACCAGGCCGACGGCGGCGACGAACCACAGCGTGGTGCGCCAGCCGCCGAAGCCGCCGATCCAGGTTCCGAGCGGGGCACCGAGCGCCGTGGCGGCGGCCAGCCCCGCGGTGACGGTGGCGAGCGCGCGGCCCCGCCTGGCCGGATCGGCCAGCAGGGCGGCCACGCCCAGCGCGGTGGGCGTGAACATCGCGGCTCCCAGGCCCGCCACCGCGCGGCTGAGCAGCACGGTGTTCAGGTCGGTGGCCAGCGCGGTGACGATATTGCCGACGACGAAGACCGCGAGCGCGGACACCAGCAGCGGCTTGCGGGGCCAGCCGCCCGTCAGCGCCGCCATCACCGGCGCCATCAGCGCGTAGGACAGGGCGTAGACGGTGACCATCTGGCCGGCAAGGCTTGGCGTGGTGTGCAGGGATGCGGCCACGCCGGGAAGAATGCCCGCGACGACGAAGTTGTCCGTGCCGATGGCGAACATGCCGATGGCAAGCATGAGTAAGCGACGATCCATGGTTGACCTTTGCAGAAGGCTGGTGAAGAAGACAGTGCCAGCATAGGGTGGCTTGGTTTTGTCTCAAATGTCATAAATAATGGTGATTTAGGACATGAGACAGGTGACGTATGCACAAGGTCGGATTCGTCGTGTTCCCCGACTTCAACCTGATGGGTTTCGCCGCCATCACGGTGTTCGAGACGGCCAATATCGCGCTGGGGGAGGCCGCCTATGAGGTGACGCTGCTGTCAGAAACCGGCGGGCTGGTCGCTTCGTCTGCCGGTTTCCGGGTGGAGACGGAGCCCTTCGGCGACGCCGTCTTCGATACCGTGATGTTCGGATCCGGCGTCGAAACGGTCTTCGCGGTCTCTGCCGGCGTGCTCGATTTCGTCAGGCGCGCGGTGTCGGTGTCCCGGCGCGTCGCCGCCCCTTGCACGGGGGCATTCGTGCTGGCGGAGGCCGGCGTGCTGGACGGGCGCCGCGCCACGACCCACTGGCGCTTCGCCCCGGAACTGCAGCGCCGCTTTCCGCAGGTGGCGGTGGAGGACGACCAGATCTTTATCGTCGACGGGCCGGTCTGGACATCGGCGGGCATGACGGCAACCATCGACCTTGCGCTCGCCATGGTCGAGAACGACCACGGCGACGAGGTTTCGCGCACCGTGGCGCGCAAGCTCGTGGTCTATCACCGGCGCGCCGGCGGGCAGTCGCAGTTCTCCGCGCTGCTGGAACTGGGGCCCAAGTCGGACCGCATCCAGAAGGCCATCGACTACGCCAGCGCCAATCTGCGCGGCAGCCTGTCGGTCGAGGAGCTGGCCGGCGTCGCCAGCCTCAGTCCGCGCCAGTTCAGCCGGGCGTTCCGCGCGGAGACCGGCCAGTCGCCCGCCAAGGCCATCGAGCACCTGCGCGTGGAGGCCGCGCGGCTGATGCTGGAGCAGGGGCGCCATACGATGGACATCATCGCCCGTGAAGTGGGCCTGGGCGACAGGGAACGCCTGCGCCGCGCGTTCCTGCGCACGCTGGGGCAGGCGCCGCAGGCCGTGCGCCAATCCGGCCGGGCCAGCCGCGCGCGCTAGCGCATCCAGGCCGCGCGGCTTCGTATCGCAATGTGTCAGCCGCGGGCGCGCACACAGGGCGATACGGGAAGCCGAGACCATCGATATATCGCGGATACGCGCCTCGGGTGCAATGCCGGTACTGGCCCCGGCACGTGGGCCTTACCGAAAAGGAGATACCCATGACAAAGGCTCGATCCCTGGCAGCGGCGCTGCTCATCGCCGGTGGTGCTTTGGCAGCCCATGCCGCGCATGCACAGGCTGCCGGCATCCACCGTACCGATCTGCTGCAGCAGGACATCGGCGCACCCGGACGCGAGGTCGTCCAGGTGCGTGTCGACTTCGCCCCCGCGGCGTTCGCGCCCACGCATTCGCATCCCGGCGAGGAAATCGCCTATGTCCTCGAAGGCTCGCTCGAATACGTGCTGGAGGACAGGGCGCCGGTCACGCTGAAGGCCGGCGAGGCCCTTTTCATCCCGGCCGGCACGGGCCACTCGGCGCGCAACGTGGGCAGCGGCAAGGCATCGGAGCTGGCGACCTATATCGTGACGAAGGGAGCCCCGCTGGTCGCGCCGGGCAAGTCCGCGACGCCGGCCCACGGGCACGCGCAATGACGACCGGTTCGACCGCACCCGCCATGCCGTCGCGCCGCGCCCTGCTGCTGCGTGGCGCGGCAGCGGCCGCGCTTACCGCGCTTCGTCCCGTGACGGCCGCCGCCGAGGTCGCGCCGCCGTTCGCGTCGGACGCGATCCGTTCGTTCCGCGTGGACATTCCGCAGGCGGCACTGCTCGACCTGCGCCGGCGCCTGGCTGCGACGCGCTGGCCCGACGCGGAAACGGTGGACGACCGCACGCAGGGCGTGCAGCGCCATCGGCTGCGGCCCTTGATGCGCTACTGGGAACGCGACTACGACTGGCGCAAGGCCGAGGCGAGGCTCAACGCGCTGCCGCAGTTCGTCACGCGCATCGACGGGCTCGACATCCACTTCCTGCACATCCGCTCGCCCCATCCGCAGGCCCTGCCGCTGATCATGACGCACGGCTGGCCCGGCTCCGTGCTGGAACTGCTCAAGAGCGTGGGGCCGCTGACCGATCCCACCGCGCACGGGGGCAGTGCCGACGACGCGTTTCACCTCGTGCTGCCCTCGCTGCCGGGGTTCGGCTTCTCGGAGGCGCCGCGCCATGCCGGCTGGAACCCCGAGCGCATCGGCCGCGCCTGGGACATCCTGATGACGCGGCTCGGCTACAGCCGCTATGTCGCGCAGGGCGGCGACTGGGGCGCCATCGTGGCAGACGCGATGGGCCGGCAGGCGCCGCCGGGTTTGCTGGGCATTCACGTCAACCGCATCGAACGCGCCACCACGATTCCGCCGGAGGTCGGCCGGGCGCTGCGCAGTGGCGATCCCGCGCCGGCGACGCTCACGCCGGAGGAGCGCGCCGTGTTCGACCAAGCGAGGGACTTTCTCGACAAGGGCTTCGGCTATGCGGCGCTGATGGGCACGCGGCCGCAGACCATCGCCTATGGCCTCGCGGACTCGCCGGTGGGACTTGCCGCCTGGATCTACGACAAGCTGGCGGACTGGGTATTCACCCGCGGCGATCCGGAACGCGCGCTGGGCCGCGACGATATCCTGGACAACATCACGCTGTACTGGCTGACCAACACCGGCCCGTCCAGCGGACGCATCTACTGGGACAGCCATCCGCTGAACGCCGGCAACCGCACAGCCGGTCCCGCAAGCGGAGGCATCGCGGTGCCGGCGGCCGTGACGATCTTTCCCGGGGAGGTCTATCGACCGCCGCGGCACTGGGTGGAGCGCGCCTATCGCAATCTGATCTACTACCACCGCGTGGACAAGGGCGGCCACTTTGCGGCGTGGGAAGAGCCGGAACTGTTCGGCGCGGAGGTGCGCGCGGCGTTTCGCGCGCTGCGCTGAGGACGGCGGGCGCCCCGTCGGGACCGACCGGAATCGGGCGCTAGTCCAGCGCCCGATTCCGCGATTCCACGTTCACGGCGGCGATGGCGAGGGCGCCGCCGACCAGCATGCTGGAGATCATCGCCAGCGCGAAGGTGAAATGCGTGCTCATCACCGGTGCGATGATCGCCGGCGCGAACAGGCCGCCAAAGCGCGCGATGGCGCCGGCGGTGCCCATCCCGGTCGCCCGCAGGTCGGTGGGATATACCTCGGGCGTGAAGGCATACAGCGCGCCCCATGTGCCCAGCAGCGCGAAGCTCATCAGCAGCGTCGAACCGACGACCAAGGCCTGTGCCGTGCCCAGGCTGTACAGCATGCAGCCGACGGCGCTCAGCAGCAGGAACCCGATCAGCGTGGGTTTGCGGCCCCAGCGCTCCACGCCATACGCGGCCAGCCCGAAGCCCGGTAGCTGTACCAGCGCGAGGATCACCAGAAACACCTCGCCCCGCATGAACGCGAAGCCTTGGCCGCTCAGGCGGATCGGCAAATAGACGAACACGCCGTAGTAGGCGATGGAAATCAGCGCCCAGGCCGCCAGCAGGCCGATCGTGCGTCGGCGAAGGCGCGCGGAGAACAGCGCGAACACCGACTTGCGCTCGCTCGTGTCGCTCAGCAACGGCGGAATGTCCGCGCTGCTGCCATTGACCTTCGCCACCCGCGCGAGCACCCGGCGCGCCTCTTCCGAACGGCCATTGCGGTGCAGGAACAACGGCGACTCGGGGATATAGAGCCGCAGCACCACGCCGATCAAGGCCGGAATGCCCGTGACAAAGAAGATGACCCGCCAGGCATCGTCGCCATAGGAGGCTGCCACCAGCGCAAGCAGGGCCAGCAGGATGGTGCCCACTGCCCAGAACGATTCCAGCAGGACCAGCCAGCGCCCCCGCCGGTCGCTCGGCAGGAACTCCGCCATCATGGTGTAGTCCACGGGCAGCGTGCCGCCGACGCCGATGCCGGTCAGGAAGCGCAGCGCCATCAGCCACCACAGGTCCGGCGCGAACGCCGAGGCCACGCCGCAGGCGGCATCGACCAGGACGGCCGTCATCAGCACCGGCCGCCGGCCGATGCGGTCCGCCAGGCGGCCGAAGACAAAGGCGCCGATCAGCATGCCGACGAAGAAGGCCGTCCCGGTCTGCAGGGCCTGCGGGATCGGCACGTCGAAGGTCCTCGCGATGGAGGGCGCGCTGAAGCCGATGGAGAGCACCTGCATGGCATCGGCCATCCACACCAGCCCGAAAATCACGAACAGGCGGTACTGGAACTTGCCCACGCCGGCGGTCTGGATTCCCTTTTCCAGGGTGATGGAAGTGCTCGTCATAGCCTCAACTGTGTGGGGACGGACCGAAGGGGGCGGGCGCGTGCCTGCCCGGGGCGTTGGCGGTTGGTCCGTCTGCGGGTGGTGGCGTCGATCCGACATTCTAGCGTTGGCGGCCGATCGCCCCGGTGAAGGCGGCGAGCGCGAGGATTCTCGGGGCCAATGGAAAACGCAGTACCATCGGGTTAACACGCGCCAAGGAGCGGGGCATGCAGTTCTTGTGGCCACAAATGCTCTGGCTGCTGCTTCTGCTTCCCCTGCTGGCAGCCTTCTACGTCTACGCGATCGGGCGGCGCAAGAAATTCGCGCTGTCGTACTCCAGCCTTGCGCTGCCGCGGGCCGCGCAGGGCCGCTACCGACGGCTGCGGCGCCACATCCCGCCGCTGCTTCTGTTGCTGTCGCTGGGCGCGGCGCTGCTGGCCTGCGCCCGTCCCACCGCCACCGTCACGCTGCCCTCCGAGACCGTCACACTGGTGCTCGCGATGGACACGTCCCTCAGCATGGCCGCGACCGACGTCGCACCCACCCGCATGGCCGCCGCGCAGCAGGCCGCGCGGGACCTGATCGTCGGGCTGCCCGTCCGTGTGCGCCTTGGCATCGTCTCCTTTGCCGCCACGACCACCGTGGTGCAGACCCCCACCGACAGCCGGCGCGACATGCTGGACGCCATCGAACGGTTCCAGCTCCAGCACGGCACCGCCACCGGCAGCGGCCTGATCCAGGCACTGGCCGTCTTGATGCCCAACGATGGCATCGACCTCGAAGCCATCCTCTTCAGCGGCGAAAAGCTGGCCCCCGGACCGAGCGGCAGATCGCTGTCCGAAGCCGCGGCCGCGGAAGCCGTCCGCAAACGGGACCAGGAACTGCCACCGGCACAACCCGGCTCCTACCCGCACGGCGCCGTGATCCTGCTCAGCGACGGCCGCCGCACCACCGGCCCGGACCCGCTGGACGCCGCCCGCATGGCCGCCCAGCGCGGCGTGCGCGTCTACACCGTGGGCTTCGGCCAGCCCCCGGCCGACGGCGCGGCAGCGCCCGGGCTCTTCGACGCCGTGCGGCTGGACGAACCCACGCTGCGCGAGATCGCGGCGCTGACCGACGGCGAATACTTCCAGGCCGGCTCGGCGGCGCACCTTGCGCAGGTGTACCGACAGCTCAGCGCGAAGTTTGCGCTGGAGACCAAGGAGGTCGAGATCAGTGCCCTGCTGGTGGCGGTAGCGGTGCCGCTGCTGATTGCCGCCTGCGGGCTGTCGTTGTTGTGGTTCAGGCGGTGAAGGGGGCTGTGGGCTGCGACTCAACGGGATGCAACGATTCTCCCGAGCGTCGCGCAGGCGGCCTCGACGTTGTCGAGGCGCAGGTTCGTCGCGCTCAGCAGCAAGCCGCGTTGCGCGTGACGGCGGCGAAGGTACCACGCGGAGAGAGCGGAAGGCGCGAGGCCGCGTGCGCGGGCAATGCCGACAACGGTGCAGTCGTCGACGGTCGGCGGGAGCGGTGCGATCACTCCGAGGCCCGCCGTCATGGTGCCCGGCAGGACCTCGTTCAAACGCGCTAACGCGAGGCTGCGGCGGTCGGCATATAGCGCCTTCATCTGCCGCAGGTGCCGCAGGTAGTGCCCATCGGCCAGAAACTCCGTGATCGCCAGTTGGGTGGTCCGGTTAGGCGCCGGGGCCAACACGGCGCAGACTTCCACCAGACGCTCCGCCACGGAGCGCGGGGCGACGACAAAGCCGAGGCCCAGCGCCGGGCTGATCGTCTTGCTGAACGCGCCGATGTGGATCACGCGCTTGGAACCTTCGCCAGCGGCAAGGGCCGGCGCCGCCCGGCCGTCGAGCTGCAGTTCCCCGAGATAGTCGTCTTCGATGATCCAGGCGCCCGTGGTTGCCGCCCAGTCGAGCAGGGCGTGCCTTCGTGCCGGCGACAGAGTCACGCCCAGCGGTGCGTGCTGGCCCGGGGTGACCAGCGCCAGCACGGCGTCTGGCGCGCTGGCGATGCCATCTTCCACGCGGAGCCCCTCGGCATCGACCGGCACGGGTTCGATCGCGGCGCCCATCAATTCCAGCGCGCGCCTTCCCAGCGGATAACCCGGCTCTTCGAGCCACACCTTGCGCCCGTGCGCCCGCAGTGCCATCAGCGCCAGCATCAGGCCCTGCCGGTATCCGCTGGTGACGATGATCTGATCGGGGTGACAGTGCATCTGCCGGCTGACGGCCAGGTGGCTCGCGATCTGGGCCCGCAGCGCAGATTCGCCGCGCGGGTCGGCGTAGGCGGTGTAAGCGTTGGCATCTGCGCGTGCGGCACGCGCCCGCATGCGCGCCCAGAGCTTGGCGGGAAACGCGTCGTGGGCGGGTACGCCCATCTGGAACGGGAGCGGGGCGCTGGAATATGGGCGGGTGAAACCCGCCAAAGGCCCATCGAGCGGCGCCTCGTCGTCCGCCTGGCTGGGGGGCAGCCGCGCGCATACGCGTGTGCCCGCAGACCCAGCGCCGAACACCAGGTTCTCGGCGATCAGCCGATCGTAGGCCACGCGGATGGTGCCGCGCGCGACGCCGAGCTGCGCGGCCAGGTCCCGGCCGGAAGGCAACCGCTGCCCGGGTAACAGCCGGCCTTCGACGATTGCCTGTCGCAGGCTCGCATGGATCTGGTCGCCGATAGGCACGGCGGTGGCAGGGTCCACCTGGATGGAAAGCGCGGCGGGCGTATTCGGGTCAGTCATCTTGGGTCAGTCGTTTTGGCAGTTTTTGGGCCTGTTTCTCCAATCCCCGGCGGAGTAACGTGGCGTTATGACATGGATCGCGGCCGCAGTCGATAGGCTGCCCGGGGTGCGCGGACCGCGTCGCTACTCACATCAACGACTGGAAAGGACTGAGATGACCCGCTTGAACTGGCAAGAGATCGCACCTGACGGCGCGAAGGCACTGTTTGGCATCCACCACTACGTCACGAAGAAGACCAACCTGCCCGAGGAACTCGTCCACCTCGTGTTCCTTCGCGTTTCGCAGATCAACGGTTGTGCCCACTGCATCGACATGCACAGCCGGGACCTCAGGAAAACCATGTCGATCGACAAGATCACGTTGGTACCGGTTTGGCACGAGGTGCACCAGCTGTTCTCCGATCAGGAACGCGCCGCGCTGGCCTGGGCAGAGGAGGTGACCCGCGTCAGCGAAACGCATGCCTCGGATGAGGCGTATGCCGCCGCCTCGGCTGAGTTCAGCCCCAAAGACCTCGTCGATCTCACGATCGCGATTGCGGCAATGAATGCGTTCAACCGACTGGGTGCGCCGTTTCGGCTTCCTGTGGCCGCCAAGTCGTGATCCCGCTTCACCGACACAGGAATTGACGTTCCATGGCCGCTCGGAGCACTCCGGGATCTGGTGATCGCAAACCGATGCTGCGGGGGCCATCGCCATCCTCGCCCGTGGCAGGGGAATGTGGGGTGGGATTTGTCTCTGGCCACATCGCGGACATACGTAACCGGTGGCAGGGAGGGGCACCACGCGTTCGAGGCACCGCAGTGCCGAGCGCGCCGGTCGGGCTCCTTCGTCAGGCATATCCGCTTACCCGAAAACACACATCATGGCGACGCGCCGCAGCGGCTCGAGACCTTTTTGTTCTTCCGCCGAAAGAATCGTCTTCAGGCGTGCGGGGCAGGCGTCCGGCTCCACGGGATCGAATCCCAACGTGGCATAGAACGGCGCGTTGAACGGGGCGTGGCGGTCTGTTGTCAGTGTTGCGCCCTTCAGCGATCGCGCACGGCCGATGTCGAGCAAGGCCTCCATCAGGCGTCTTCCAATGCCGCGTCGCTGCCAGTCAGGATGCACGTCGACCTCGCCAATGTGGAGCCATTGCTCTGCTACATAGCCCCCACCGAAGCCGACCGGCTCACCGCCAGCGTCATAGGCGGCAAGGAGGAAGCCCGCGTCGAGATACCGCTGCAATTCCTCGTCGCTGCTCGCGCTCGCCTCCCCCGAAACGGCGCCCGCCGCGCGCAGGGTATCGAAAGCAGCCAGCTCGATGGCCTGCAATGCCGGAAAATGTTCTGCGGTGGCGGGCTCGATACGGACATTCATGCTGACCTCAAAAGCTATGTCTGTTGATGGCGGCCTCGTCACCGTGTTTCGGCGATTCGCGAACACGCCCGGGCGCGCCTGAGTCGTCTGCTCGGGACGGCGTACAGGCGCTGGCCCGGGCCGTCGACCGGACGTTCCGCGAGGTCGGTCTCACCCGCGCGTCCCGGGCACAGCCGATGGCGCGCTATGATCACGCGACGGCGCATCGGCGGAAGCCAAAGCCGATTCCCCCAATGCGCGGATAAACGCCAGCATCGCGCTCGACGGGTACGCGTCGTAGCGGCGGATCAGCAGCGTGTCAACGCCCGCCATGTCGGGCGGCAATGCATGGATACGAACCGCGTGCCGCTGCCCGGACGACTCCACGACGCCGCGCGGCAGAAGCGTGACACCCACCCCTCCGGCAACGCAGGCGAGGATGGTATCCAGCGATCCAAACTCCAACGTCCGGGCCAGCACCAGGCCCATCCCGGACAGTACCGTTTCCAGTCGCTGCCGGTACGAACACCCCACGCGAAACACGATTGTCTTCAGGTTCGCCGTGGCGCCGATGGCGTCGATCGACCGGATGTTGTCGGGCGTCACCAGCACCAGTTCCTCACGAAAGATCGGTTCGCCGTGCAGCTCAGCATGGGTGACCGGACCGGCGACAAAGGCGGCGTCCAATTGCCCGTCAAGCACGCGGGTCGTCAAACTGGAAGTGGTTCCAGTGATCAGTGACAGGTCGACAGTCGGATAACGAAGCGCGAAGCGGCTCAATGCCGGCGAAAGCCGCAGCGCCGCCGTGGTTTCCAGCGTGCCGAGCACCAGCGGGCCGCTCGGCTCACCCTCGTCCAATGCGGCGCGGCGCGCTTCGGCGAGCAGATTGCCGATGCGTCCGGCGTACGGCAGCATGCGCTGCCCTGCGGGCGTCAGGGTGACGCCCCGGGGATGGCGCACAAAAAGCGGAACACCGATTTCGCCCTCCAGCGCCCGAATGCGGCCGGTAACGTTCGATTGCACGGTGTGGAGTTCGGTGGCCGCCTTGTTCATGCTGCCAAGTCGGGCGACGGTCTCGAAGTACTTCAGGTCAGCGGCATCCATGGGCTTCACTACGTCTGGAAAGTGTGCCGCATCGAAGGCGCGGCGGCGCGCAGTGTATCGCTCTATCGCAATATCAGTCGACGCATCGAAGCCGCCATCAACGCCGCAGATACCCCTATCAGAAAGTTTCGCAGGTGCGTGCATACGACTTTGGTTAGCATGGATCCCCGCGAGACCGCCGCAACGGTCATGCGACAAGAACAGGAACGACACCATGCAAACGATTGCCGCCGACATGTCGAATTCCGCGATGCCGCACATCATGCCGACCGCGGGCGCATCGCCGGTGCCGCCGGCCGGAAAAGAACAGATGGCGCGCCCGACCGCACCCGTACAGTCGTCATCGAACCGGATTACGCTGTCTTTCGGCGGGCGCACCCTGTCGAAGTCGGCGGACGGCGACTCGGACGCTGTCACCAGCGCGATCAAGAAGAGCAAGTATCCGGACGAAATCAAGGACCTGATGCTCAAGATTCGCGAGCTACAGGCCGAACTGCGCAAGAAGGCCGCCGAGCTGTCGGAGGTGGCTGCGGACCAGACGATGACGCCGCGTCAGCGGGAGCTGAAGACCGCCGCGCTGCGCGAGGCCGTATCGGGCATTACGTCGGCCCTTCGCAACGCCATGTCGACGTTGCATGAGACCATGACGGAGCTGGACTTCTCAAGCGAGGATAAGCGAGCGATCGGCATGATGCTGTCGGGGGCCTAGGCGGGGCGCCGGCATCCGAGGAGCGTGATGGCCTGCGCCAAGTCCAGCAGTAGTGTTGGCCGCGCGTACCCTTGGCGCCGGCGCGGATAGGGATGGACCCGAAACCCGGCCCACTTGCCCGGCTCCAGCGCAGGCACGGTCGTGTCCTCGCGCCAGGCATAGGCGGCATCGGCGGTGAAGGCGCAGAAGACCGAACGGGGCTGGCGCCCGCCGTCCCGGCCTACGCCATGGTCAGCACGATCTTCCCGACATTCCGGTTGGATTCCATGCGGCGGTGCGCATCCGCTGCCTTCTCCAACGGAAACGTGCTGTCGATGACCGGCTTCAGCGTGCGATCCGCCAATCGTGGAAGCCACGTATCGGCGAACCGGCGGGTCATGGCATGTTTGACGGCCGGGGGGCGCGATTTCATGACCGTTCCCATGATTTGCAGATGGCGGTACAGCACGCGGTCCAGCGGAAGCTCGGCGCCGTCGATTCCGCCGAGGATGCCGACTTGTACTAGCCGGCCGCCGAAGTTCAGGGAGCGGATATTGCGTGCCAGGTAGGGCGCTCCGACGAAATCGACGATCACGTCGACGCCGCGCCCCTCGGTGATGTCATTTACCACCGCCTCGAAGTCTTCGGCCTTGTAGTCGATGGCGATATCGGCGCCGAAGCCGAGTACGGCTTCGCGCTTGCTGCCGTCCGCCGTCGCCAGCACCCTGGCGCCTGTCGCGTGCGCCAGTTGCACCGCCGCCGAGCCGACGCCGCCAGCCGCGGCATGGACAAGCACTGTGTCGCCGGATGCGAGCCGACCGAGATGGCCCAGTGCCTCCCAGGCGGTAACGAATACTTCCGGCACCGCGCCGGCATGTACGTCGTCCAGTTCATCGGGAACGCGCATGGCCATGCGATGGTCGATGCGTGCCAGCTCCGCGTATCCGCCTCCACCCACGATGCCCATGACGCGGTCGCCAATGGCGAAACCTTGCACTTCGGCGCCGATCGCTACCACCTCGCCGGCAATCTCCAGACCCATGATGTCCGAGTCGCCGAAGTTGGCTCGCCCGTACCCGCCACGCCTGTGCGTCAGATCCGCGCGATTCAGGCCGGCCGCACGATTGCGCACCAGCAGGTCATGGGGCCGGACCTCAGGCTCCGGAACGTCGGTGAGTTGCAGAACGTCGGCATCGCCGAATGCAGCGAACGTGATGGCTTTCATGGTTTGTCCCTGATCGATTGCGCAGCGCCGGACGACGGTCGCCCGGCCATTGGCGCGCAGTATAGGGCGGGGAACCGATGAATGGGCGCGGCAATCTTCAGCTTCACAGATGCAAAATTGCATCACTGCGCCGACAGTGGGAATGGGGCGATAACCGATTCGCGCGGGCTCGGCTTCGTAGCCCAGGCATGCGTACCTACACCAATCGGAGACCCCACAACACATCCAGTACGTGTTGCGTGGAACGTTCCACGTGCCCCGCACGATGCGCAATGCCGAGCCGCCGCCATAGCGCCGGCCGCAACGGACGCATGACGATGCGCTTGTCCGGTAGTGGGGTGGTGGCTTCATGTGGCAACAGTGCTGCGCCGTAGCCGGCCGCCACCAGACTCTTGATCGCGTCGTTGTAGTTCAGTTCGATGCGCGGCGTGGGATGGTGGCCGGCCGTCGCGAACCACTCCGCGGTCAGCCGCGACAGACGCGTGGTGGCATCGTTGAGGATGAGCGGTTGGGCGGCGAGCCAGTCAGGCGTGACGCGGGCCGGACACCGCCAATGGGCAGGCATGAAGGCCATCACGGGGTCGCGGCGCCAAGGCTTGATCACCAGTCCGGCCACCGGGGGCTGAGGCAGTGCGACGAGACCGACGTCCAGCCTTCCATCCGCCAGCCGGGACAGCGTCTCTTGCGAGGTGAGGATCGCGACCTGAATGTCGATGGCGGGATGCTGCCGGCGCAGCACCTCGAGCGCTTGCGGCAGCAGGTGAGCGATCACGCCGGTCGACGCGCCGACCCGCGCCCGTCCTTCCAGCCCCTGCACCTGGCGCTGGATATCGTCCAGCGCTTGCTCCGCATCGGCCAGCAGCCGGCGCGCGCGCTCCACCAGCACCTCTCCGATCGCCGACGGCCTTACCTGCCCGCGCTTGCGCAGCAGCAGCGGCGCTCCGATGCGGTCTTCGAGGTCCGCGATATGGAGGCTGACCGTCGGCGGCGCCAGATTCAGCGCGCGCGCCGCGTCGGCGAATGAGCCGCGCTCCGCAATCGCGACCAGCGTGCGCAAACGGTCCAGACTGATCTCTCGCATGGTGACGTCCAGGTTCAGAAAAGGTGAATGTGAGCGTTGTGAAATTCAACTTTTCCTATTCTATCCGCCAGGGGATCATGGGCGTTCCTTCTGTACATTCCACCCACCTCGGAGGCTTCCTCGCATGAGCAATCCCACCGTCTTCATCGATGGCGACCAAGGCACCACCGGACTGCAGATCCGGGAACGGCTGCGCAATCGGACCGACATCACGCTGTTCACGCTTGCCGCCGCGGAGCGCAAGGACGCACGCCGTCGCGCGGAAGCCATCAACGCCTGCGATATCGCCATTCTCTGTTTGCCTGACGCCGCGGCACGCGAGGCAGTGGGTGCCATCGTGAATCCGGACGTGAGAGTCATCGACGCAAGTTCTGCCCATCGCACGCAGCCCGGCTGGACATACGGCTTTCCGGAAATGGCCCCTGGACAACCCGAACGCATCGCCAGCGCCCGACGCGTAACCAATCCCGGCTGTTATCCGACGGGGGCGATTGGCTTGCTGCGTCCCCTGTTGCAGGCGGGGCTCATACCGGACAGCTATCCCATCGGGATTCATGCGGTGTCCGGCTACTCGGGACGCGGCCGTGCCGGCGTGGAGGAGTACGAGGGGAAGGATGCCGTCAACGCGCCTTCGTTCCAGGTCTATGGTCTGGCGCTGGCGCACAAACACGCCCCGGAGATCCAGGCGCATGCCGGACTGGCGCAGCGGCCCATGTTCGTCCCGGCGTATGGCGCGTTCCGTCAGGGCATCGTGCTGACGGTGCCGCTCGACTTGCGGCTGCTCGCGCCCGGCGTGGACGGTGCCGCGCTGCACGCCTGCCTTGCCCGCCACTACGCGGACGCGGCGCACGTGCGCGTCGTGCCGCCGGATGAGGCGCGTGCGTTGACGCACCTCGATCCGCAAGCGCTGAACGGTACGAACGACATGCACCTGGGCGTGTTTCCGAACGAGGAGCACGGACACGTACTGCTGTCCGCGGTGTTCGACAATCTTGGCAAGGGCGCATCCGGCGCGGCGGTTCAGAATCTGGATCTGATGCTCGCGCTGCAATCGTGATCCGCGCTCGGGCGATCCGTTGGGAGCGTCCCGGCCGGCGGTCGGGATTCCCGCCGCCGGCCGCCATCACTTACTTCAAATGGACTTTCAGTTCATTGCCGGCCTGGCGCATCGCTGCCTGTACCGCCGGAACCGTGCTCACGGCATTGAGCAGGCCATAGTCGTGGATCAGCCCGTTGTAGCGCACCACCGTAACGGGCACCCCGGCCGCGTCCAGCTTGCGCCCATACGCCTCGCCTTCGTCGCGCAGCACGTCCTTCTCGGCGACCTGGATCAGCGCGGGAGGCAGCCCCTTGAGCTGCGTGACGTTCGCGCGCAGCGGCGACGCGTAGATTTCCGCGCGCTGCTTGGGATCGGTGGTGTAGTTGTCCCAGAACCACTTCATCATGTTGCGGGTGAGGAAGTGGCCTTGCTCGAATTCGTTGTATGACCCGGTCTCGAAGTTCGCGTCGGTGACCGGCCACAGCAATACCTGATACCGCAGTTTGGGCGCGCCCTTGTCCTTGGCCATCAGGCTGACCGCGGCGGCCATATTGCCGCCGACGCTGTTGCCGGCGATGGCGAGGCGCGAGCCATCGACGCCGATCTGCTTGCCGTTTTCGGCGACCCATTTGGTGGCGGCGTAGATCTCGTTGATGGCGACGGGATACTGCGCTTCCGGGGACGGCGTGTAGTTGACGAACACGGCGACGGCGCCGGAATGGGTGACCAGATCGCGCACCAGGCGCTCGTGCGTGGGGAAGTCGCCCAATACCCAGCCCCCGCCGTGAACGAACATGAACGCGGGCAGGGTGCCCTTGGCGCCCGCGGGACGCACGATGGTCAGCGAAATGTCGCGCCCGTCGACTTGAATGGTCTTCTGCCGCACGTCGGCCGGGGGCAGGGTGAGCTTGACGCCGGACTGGGCGCCGGACAGGACCGCGCGGGCGTCCTTGGGGCTCAGTTGCTCGATGGGCTTGCCGCCGCCGGCTTCGAGCGCTTCGAGAAAGGCCTGGGTGTGATGTTCCACACCGGCACTGCCGGCGGCGTGGGCGACAGCGCCGCTGGCGGCGGCAAGGCCGATGGCGGTGGCGACGATGGATTTGCGGATCGATTTCATGTTCAACACTCCTTTGTTCGTTGAGGCAGCATCGCCTGGATTGAATTACGTACTATTAAATAGCGCGCTATTTATTTGCCGCACTACGGTCGTCGTTGACAGAGATAAGCAGGGCAAGGGCATCAAGAAGGCTTGATTCCTCGGTCCTGACGTGTTCGCTGTCGGTGAAGTGGAATATATATCGCGAGAAATTAAATAGCAAGCGATTTAATTTTCGGACTTCGACCGTGGGGGCGAAGGCATCGCTCCTGCCGTTCGCCCGCGCCATTCCTGTTGCGGGGAATCGCGCGAGACCCCTCGATCCGGGGAGGACGACGCGGCTCGAGACGGGCCCGGCGACCTTGCCGTGCTCGCTCAAGCCTCGTCATCCCCTCACATCACGCGGCGTTGCGGGGCACCGGCGTGTTCAGCAGCTGCTGCTCCCACAGGTACGCGATGCCGCTGCCGCCGGCATGCTGCGTGATCACTTCCGTGATCTTGGCGGCCTGCTCCGCCCGGGCCCAGTCACGCTGCCATTCCGCGGCGACCGCCAGCCAGGTCATCATGTTCGCCCCGGCCCCAATCATGCGCTGGATGGCCACCTGGTGGGCCTCGACGGAAACACCGCCGCACGCATCCGTCACCACCGTTACGTCCCAGCCTTCGCCGAGGGCCTGGATCGTCGGCATCGCCACGCACACCTCGGTCCACAGGCCCGCGATGATCAGCTGCTTGCGGCCCGTCGCCTTGACGAGGTCCACGACCTTCCGGTCTTCCCAGGTGTTGATGAACGTACGGTCGATGATCTCCTGGCCGGGGAACACCTCGGCGATCTGGGGAAACAGTGCGCCGCCGCGGGCAGCGATCACCGTGGTCAGAATGGTCGGCACGCCGAAGGCCTTGGCGGCCTTGGCGAGGCCCGCCGTATTGTTGATGACCATCTGCGGTTCGTGGCTGTTCACGTTCGCGAGCTGGTAAGGCTGGTGGTCGATCAGGACGAGTACCGAGTCTTCCGGACGAAGAAGCGAATCAAGGCCGTTGCGAAAAGTCATGGATGGATCCTCATTGCCGTTGTGAGCGGGGTTGGTTTCCCGGAAACATGCGCCGGCGGCGACGTTGCCTGGAAGCCGTATTCTGTTGTTCCCTTCCGCGGCACGGTAGTACCATTCGGCGGCTAGCTGTGTCGCGCATCGAGGAACGCCAGATGGATATCGAAGAGCTCCGGACATTCGTGGAAGTGGCTGATGCCGGGGGCGTCTCGCCTGCCGCGCTGCGCCTGGGGGTGTCGAAGTCGATCGTCAGCCGCCGGCTGATGCGGCTCGAAGCGGAACTTGGCGTTCAGCTGCTTGCGCGTTCGACGCGGGGCGCCGCGTTGACGGAAGCCGGGGCCACGTTTCGGGACCATGCGGCGCGTGTCTGCGCCGAAATCGACGTGGCGAGGGAAACGATTCTTCCGGAGGGGGAGCTTCGGGGACGGTTGCGGATCGCCGCGCCGCTTTCATTCGGGCCGACGCACATCGCGCCCGTGCTCGCCGAAATGGCGCGACGCCACCCCCGACTACAGATCCAGGCCTGCTATAGCGACCATTTCGTCGACCTCATTGCAGAGGGCTTCGACTGCGCCATACGGCTGGGCCATCTGCGGGACTCCAACCTGGTGGCGCGATGCGTGGGACCTGTCCACGGGACGGTCGTCGCAAGTCCCGGCTATATCGAAGCGCACGGCTCGCCGGAAACGCCGCAAGAACTTCTGGCCCATCAGGCGCTGATGCAGGGCACGGAGGCCTGGCAACTGATGGATGACGGCAAAGTCATCTCGGTTCGCCCGCAGGGGCGCTTCAAGGCCGACAACGGCAGTGCGTTGGTCGCCGCCGCCGTAGCAGGACTCGGGATCGCTTACCTGCCCAATGGCCTCATCCAGGAACACCTGGATTCCGGTGCGCTGGTTCCTGTCATGCAGCGCTATCCGATACCTCCCGCGGGTGCATACGTGGTGCGCCCGGCGGGTCAGAATCCCGCGAGAAAGATACGGGTGCTGACCGAACTGCTGATCAAGTACTTCGAACACGCGCCGCATGTTTCGGGAGCGGTCCCTACGTAGGGTCTTGCCCTTACGCCGGGCGCCGTGTCGCCGCGGAAGAACGAGCGCCGCGAGTCCTGGTGGAACACGCGGCGTTCAACACGACGGTGACCGCCACGATCGATCTGCGATCAATGATCGATCAATGGGCGATCAGTAGTCCCACTGCACCGGCACGAAGCGGAACGTGTCTCCGTTCCTGGCAACGTGACCGACGGAGGGAAAGGCGACGTGCGCGGCGGCCAGCAGGGCGCCGGTTTCAGCGGCTTCGTTGAGCAGGGCAATTCGCACTGCCGTCGCGACCTCGGGCTCGTGTTCGAAGCCGTTCTGCCAGTCCGGCTTTTCGAAGCCGACTTCGAAAATCGCATCGCCGACGAACGTCAGCTTCTCGCCCTTCGAAGCAACATCGACGACGCAGTGCCCGGGCGTGTGCCCGCCGGTCACGCGTGCCGATACGCCGGCGGCGATCTCCACGGTCTGGCCGAACTGCACGATGTTCTCGCTGTAGAGCTGCACGAACTTTGCGGCGGCCTTGCGCAGCGAGGGAGGCACCGCTTCGGGCATCACCGTCTTGCTGAAATCCGGGTCCTTCCAGAACTCCACTTCCGCGGCGGCTACGTGAATGCGCACGTCCGGCCGCAGCTTCGCTTTGACGCCATCGACGTTCAGCCCGCCGACATGATCCATATGCATGTGCGTGATCACGATATCGGTGATCGCGCTGAGATCGATGCCCGCGGTTTCGAGGCGCATCACCGTGCGGCCGGCGCGCGTGAAGTATTCGAAGCCGTCGCCCACGCCCGAGTCGACGAGGATCAGACGATCGCCACTGCGCACGAGCGCGATATTGAGCGCCCAGTCGAACATGTCCCGTTGCAGGAAGCGGCCATCGAACCATTCGTTGCGGTCCGCCTCGCTGGCGTTGGTGGACATGACGGAGGTCGGCAGCGGCAGGATGCCGTCGCTGATCAGTACGACATCGACGTCGCCGATGCGAACGGCGTAGCGGGAAGACACGAGTTCGCCGGAACCTTCCTTGCCGAGCGTGGCGGTAACCGGCTGCACGTTGCGGATTGTTTCGCTCATTTCCAGTAGTCCTGTGTGGGTTTGGGGACAAGCCGCGGCGCGCGGCAGCCGATGTCCGCTTCGTCGTGCGGACGTCTTGCTCGACCGTCGCACGCCTCGTGCAACCATCGTTGCAACGGATTCTAGGCAAGGGCAGCGAAGCGCAGTAGGGTCGCGGCGGCCTTCAGTGTGTTGTCCGGAGGACAACAATGCGCGGCGGAAAGGCGATGGGATCCAGCACGGCGACACGGTCGCGCGAAGCCGTCGGTGCGAAGGGATAGTCCATCCGTCGGCGCGACATCCCGGTTGGGATGTGGGAATCCGTGTCATCCGTCGCTCCGGCACAATAGTTCCCTTTGCCCCCAGGGCTTCCATCGGCCCGGTGGTGCGACACACGGCAAAGGAGTCATGACCGCATGGCGAAGTCCGATCCCACATCCCCTTCCAGAGCCATCGGCCTCGGCAGTGCCGCCCGCGATCTGTATCGCGCGCTGTGGCGCCATGCCGTTGGCGTGCGATCGCAGATGGTCGGCGCCGCCGCGCTGTTGTCCGGCGCGCAGTTGCTGCGGCTGACCATGCCATGGCTGGCCGCGCAGGCGATCAACGCGCTGCAGCAGGGCAGCATCGCCACGGCGGGCCGCTGGATCGTCTATCTCATCGGCATCTATCTGCTGTCGTGGCTGCTGCACGGTCCGGGCCGGGTGCTGGAGCGCAACGTGGGCGTGCGCGTGCGCGAGCGGCTGGCCGATCAGCTCTATGCGCGCATCGCGTCGGCGCCGCTGGCCTGGCGGGATGGCCGGCATTCGGGTGAGCTGCAACACCGCGTGCTGCAGTCCAGCCGTGCGTTGTCGGAGTTCGCGCAGAACCAGTTCGGCTATCTGCAGAGCGCGTTCAACTTCGTGGGTCCGATCGTCGCGCTGGCCCTGCTGTCGCGTACCAGCGGGGCGATCGCGGTGACGGGCTACGTGATCATCGCGCTGATCATCCTGCGCTTCGACCGCATCCTGATGCAGCTGGCCCGCGCCGAGAACGACGCGGAGCGCCGCTATGCGGCCGCGTTGCTGGACTTCGTCGGCAACGCCGGCACGGTGATCGGGCTGCGCCTGCAGGCCGCGTCGCGCAAGCTGCTCGGCCGGCGCATGGACGCGGTGATGGCGCCTCTGCGCCGCGCGGTCATGTTCAACGAGGGAAAGTGGTTCGCCGTGGATCTGCTCGGCATGGGGCTGACTTGGATTCTCGTGGTGGTCTACGTGCTCCAGACCCGCGAGCCGGGGCAGGCGGTGCTGCTTGGCACCGTCTTCATGATCTACCAGTACGCGCAGCAGGCCGCCTCGGTGGTCGGCGCAATGGCGTCCAACTTCCAGAGCTTTGCCCGCATGCACACCGACTACGGCAGCGCCGAGCCGATCTGGGATGCGCCCGGCGATCCCGATGGGGCGGTGCCGCCGGTGGTGCCGGACGCGCCATGGCAGACGCTGGAACTGCGCGCAGTGGGATGGCGCTATGCGGACGATGCGCGCGGCGGGCTGCATGGCGTCGATCTGCTGCTGCGGCGCGGCGCACGCGTGGCGCTGATCGGCCCGAGCGGCGGTGGCAAAAGCACGCTGCTGCGCGCGCTCGCCGGTCTCTATCACCCCCAGCAGGGCGAACTGCGGCGCGACGGCGTGGCGATCGACTGGCCGGCGCTGCGAACGCTGGCCACCCTGATTCCGCAGGAAGCCGAGGTGTTCGAGGCCAGCGTGCAGGAAAACCTCACCTTCGGCGAGCCGGCCGATGCGGCCGCGCTGCACGCGGCCATGCATGCCGGTGTGTTCGACGAGGTGCTGCAGCGCCTGCCGGAGGGCCTGGCCAGCCCCATCAACGAGCGCGGCGGCAATCTGTCGGGCGGCCAGCGGCAGCGGCTGGCGCTGGCCCGGGGCGCACTGGCGGCGCGCGGCAGTTCGCTGCTGCTGCTCGACGAACCGACCAGCGCGCTCGATCCCCAGGCCGAGGGCCGGGTGTTCGACCGCATGAGCGCCGCCTTTCCCACCGCCTGCATCGTGGCCTCGGTACACCGGCCGAGCCTGCTGGCCCGGTTCGACACCATCGTGGTGGTGGAGGCCGGCAGCGTCGTCGATGCCGGTCCGCGCGACGAGGTGCTGGCGCGGCGCGCCGCCTGAACCGGCGGGCTCGGCCGGTCATCAGCGCGAACCTGCGTCCCCACCTTGGGCTGAAATGAGTAGCGCCCACGCCACAACAGCGCCTCGCTCAGGCAAAACATGTGTTTCCGGGATTACATGCCAACTGTTACACTCTAAACGTTTACTTACATTCCGGTTCCTGCGAACCGCCTCCGCGGCCTTCGGGCTGATTTTTCATGCGTCTTTTCGTTCACTTGGCATGCGTGTCCGTAGTCGGCTTGGCCGGATGCGCGGCGCAGTCGCCGGAGAGTCAGTTGTCCCGGTCGCCGACCGTCCGCGTGTGCAACGGCAGCGTCTGCGCCGATCAGGACCGACGAATCGTTACGTCGCCGAGTATGGCTCCCAGCGCGCCGACCGACGCCGAGCGGCGCATGCAGGCGCTCGCCGAGGTGGCCGAGCGCAATCCGGACGCGGCGTATGACCTCGGCCTGCGCCTGTTGCGCGGTGACGGTGTCGAACTCGACAGCCACCAGGCCCTGCAGTGGCTGCGCAAGGCGGGCGAAAACGGCCACGTGCAGGCCCAGCTGGCGCTCGGTCGCGTCTATCTGATGGGCTTCGAGGAAATGGGTCCGGACCCCGCGGAGGCGGAGGCCTGGCTGGCGCGCGCCGCGGCCAAGGGCAACAAGGAAGCCAAGGAACTGCTTGCGCAAGCCCGCGAGGCCAAGCAGGACGAACGGAGCTTGTATCAGGTACGCGAGACGTACCGGAAGTCCTGGGTCGTCTGGTACACCAGCTTTCCGTACTACTGGGTGTGGGACGTATCCGGCTGGCAGCCACGCTAAGCCTTCCCACCCCATCTCTCTCCCTCAACTGCGTCAACAACCTGCGTCAACAGGAAGCGATTTCATGTCCAAGACGACTTCTTTGCGCGTGGCCGTAGTGGCCACGTCCCTGGCTCTGGCTGGCTGTGTCACCCCGGGAGGCGGCGTCGTCAGCAGCGGCACGGCGCCCACGGCGGCGACCGGTGCGGCCGGTGGAGCAGCCAGCGTCAATGCGAACGCCTCGCTGGAGCGCTGCGACGCGCCCCTGGGCACACTGGCCGTGGACGATGGTCGTGGCAAGGAATGGTATGCAAGCTTCGGCGCGGCTACCAAGATCACGACCATCGAGCCGCTGATCCGCCTCGCCGTGCAGCAGTCGAACTGCTTCGTGATCACGTCGGTGGGCAACAACCGCACCGAAAGCAAGCTGTCGGCCATCACGGACAAGCAGCGCAACTCCGGCGAATTCCGCGCAGGCTCGAAGCAGCAGAAGGGCCAACGCGTCGCGGCGGATTACTACATGGAGCCCGCGATCATTATCGACAACGACTCCACGGGGCAGCTTGCCGCCGGTGTCGGTAGCCTGTTTGGCGGTGTCGGTGCCCTCGTGGGCGGTGCGATGCAAAGCAAGGCTTCGGTCGTGACCCTGACCATGTTCGATATTCGCTCGGGCGTGCAGCTGTCCATCTCCGAAGGCAATTCCACGGCAACCAACTTCGGCGCTGCCCTCGGCGCGTTTGGCGGCGGTGCGGCGGGCGGGCTCGGCGGTTTCTCCCGCACACCGGAAGGCAAGGCCACCGTGGCGGCATTCATGGACGCCTACAACAACATGGTCGTCTCGCTGCGCAACTACAAGGCCCAGGAAGTGAAGGGCGGACTGGGGCGCGGCGGCCGCCTCAAGGTCGGCTCGTAATTCTCCGCGCGCTTCGCGCGCATCCCGCCGGCCGCTGCCAGCGGCCGGCGGGCGAGGGACGGCTGCACACCCCATGTGCCGGGCTACGTCCCAACATCGCGCTTCCTACCTCCCTCCACCCGACAACCGCGCGAAGTCCGCATCCAGCCGGGCCAGCGCCGCGTCGATATTGCCCCGGCTGGTCTTGGCCCATTGTTCCTGCGCGGCAAGCCGCTGCTGGGCGGCCTTGAGCATGCGGTCCATCTCCGCGGGCTGCGGGCCGCCGACGGTGGCGCGGTTCTTCACGATGGTCAGCGGGTTCAGCGTGGCGCGGAACTCGGCTTCGCTCATCGGCAATTCGCCCGTGTTGTACTCCTTGCCCGCCTCCAGGTAGATGCGGCGTGCCTCGGCATAAGGGAAGTCGCTCGGACGGATGTTGTTGGCCTTGGCGTAGTCGACGATCTCCGACGCGAAGTGGTGGCCCACGCGGAACGGCACCTTGTACTTGCGCATCAGCACGTCGGCAAGCTCCTGCGAGGCCGTCCAGTCGCTGTTCAGTTCTTCCAGTGCGCGCTCGGGGCTGACGACCAGCGCGGCGAGGATGCGGTCCCAGTCCTTCAGGACGGTGACGCCGCTCGCCACCATCTCGCTGTTCGGCTTGACCTCCTTGGCGTCCGGCATGCCCGGCGGAATGTTGTGGGCCTGGATCACGGGGCCCATGGCGAGCGTGATGGCGGTGGAGGCATTGCGGCGGGCATTGTTCAGCAGGCCCGGATTGCGCTTCTGCGGCATGGCGCTCGACACGTAGGTATTGCCACCGCCTTCGGCCAGCAGGATCCAGGGACGCGGCTGGGCGTACTGCGTCATCACGTCTTCCACGAAGTTGCCGGCCTGCAGCGCGATGCTGGTGACGATGGCGCCCACTTCCACCGGATATTCCGCGGACGAGATCTGCGCGGCATCGTAGGCGTTGTCGACCAGCGCGCCGAAGCCGAGGTAGGCCGCCATGCGCTGGCGATCGAGCGGCCAGCTCGTGCCGTTCAGAACGGTGGTGCCCATCGGCGAGCGGTCGACGCGGGCGTAGGTCTCGCGGATGCGCTGCGCGTGGCGCTCCAGCGCGGCGGCGTGGCCCAGCAGGTAGTGGCCGTAGCTGTTGGCCTGCGCGGCGACGCCGTTGGTGTAGTTGGGCACCATGGTGGCGGCGTGCTTGCCGGCCAGCGCGACGAGCGTGCGCGAAGTCTTGTTGAGCTGGTCGGCAAGCGCGAGCAGGTTGTCGCGCATGATGGCCGCGCGGTAGGTCGCATGCATGTCCTGGCTGGAGCGGCCGGCATGCAGCATCGTGACTTCCACGCCGGCAGCCTGGATCAGCAGCGGCTCGTACGTGATGACGGTGGAAGGCCGCTTGCCGCCAGGCTGGTTGCCGTCCTGGATGACCTTGCCGATGCCGGCGGCCACGCGCGGTACCGTGGCCTTGTCCAGCAGGCCCTGCTCGGCATTGATCACGGCGGTGGCCTTGTTGATCTCGCTGAGCCAGAAGAACTCGTCGCGCTTGGCGGCGGGCTGGGCGGCGGCGACGCCGGCGCATAGCGTGGCCAGCAGGGCGACCACGGTGCGGCGGGTGGCGGGAAAGGGCGCGGCGGGGCGCGGGCTGCGGTGGCGCATGGTGTTGTCTTTGTCGTCCGTGTTGTTGTGTGATCCGGCCATCCGTGTTGCTGCCGCGGATCGCCTTCGGCGAGGCGTGTCGCGCCGGGGATTCTACCCGCCGCGGCTTCCGCCGGGGAACCATGCCGCCGCCGGGCGCGGGTCCGGTGCGATGGCGGACACGAACCGCGCATCGGGTAGTACATTGGCGGAGCCCGGCGACGGCGGCCGTTCCGACCGCAATAAATGGGGGGCAATGTGGACGCCCGGGGCCCGTGCCGGTATGGGATTCCTGTTATCGACGCTTCAGGAGGTGACAAATGATCAGCAAGAACACGGTCTGTCTGTGGTACGACGGCGGCGCGCTGGATGCAGCGAACTTCTATGCAGCGACCTTTCCCGACAGCGCGGTCGTCGCGGTTCACCGCGCGCCGGCCGACTATCCCTCCGGTAAGGAGGGCGACGTACTGACGGTGGAGTTCACCGTGGCCGGCATTCCTTGCCTGGGGCTGAACGGCGGGCCGCAGGTCACGCACAACGAGGCGTTCTCGTTCCAGATCGCCACCGATGACCAGGCGGAAACCGACCGGCTGTGGAACGCGATCGTCGGCAACGGGGGCCGCGAGAATGCATGCGGCTGGTGTCAGGACCGCTGGGGCGTGTCCTGGCAGATCACGCCGCGCGCGCTTACCGCGGCCTACACCGACCCGGATCGCGCCGCAGCCAAACGCGCTTTCGAAGCGATGATGGGCATGACGAAGATCGACATCGCCACTATCGAGGCGGCAAGGGCCGGACGGAGCGTGCCGCAGGGCTGACGGCAGGGCGACAGCCCATTTCCCCGGGCGGCGGCACGGCCAGGACCCGCCCGGGAGTCGTTCCCCGCACCGGCCACCGTATCGACTTGTTTGCCCGCTCGCGCCATATACATGGCGATACAAAACCCCCCGCCCCCTGACACATCCCGCATGCACCGGCTTCCTAGACTGTGCCCAGTTCCAACACGCACAGGAGAGGGAAGTGTCTAACAAGATCGATCTGCCTCGTCGGGGCTTTCTGGGTACGGCGGCACTGACGCTCGCCGCGGCGCATCTGGGCATGGCCCAGGCCGCGCGGGCGCAGACCGCGCAGTTCAAATCCGCGCCGGTGCCACCGGCCGCGCCGGGCAGCCATACGAAGTTCGCGCCGATCAAGCATGTCGACGCGGGCGAACTGCGGGTCGGCTACGCGGAAGCCGGCCCGGCCAACGGGCCGGTCGCGCTGCTGCTGCACGGCTGGCCCTACGACATCTACAGCTTCGTCGATGTAGCGCCGCTGCTGGCCGCGCGGGGCTATCGGGTCATCATCCCCTATCTGCGCGGCTATGGCTCGACGACGTTCCTGTCCGCCGCCACCATGCGCAACGGCCAGCCCTCGGCTATCGCCGCCGACATGATCGCGCTGATGGATGCGCTCGGCATCCGGAACGCGGTGGTTGCCGGCTTCGACTGGGGCGCGCGCACCGCGGACATCATGGCCGCGCTGTGGCCGGACCGCTGCCGCGGACTGGTCGCGGTCAGCGGCTACCTGATCGGCAGCCAGGCGGCCGGCAAGCAGCCGCTGCCGCCCGAAGCCGAACTGCAGTGGTGGTACCAGTTCTACTTCGCGACGGATCGCGGCCGCGCCGGCTACGAGAAGTACACCAGGGAATTCAACCGGCTGATCTGGAAACTGGCATCGCCGAAGTGGGATTTCGACGACGCGACGTTCGAGCGCAGCGCGGCCGCGTTCGACAACCCGGACCATGTGGAAATCACCATCCACAACTACCGCTGGCGGCAGGGCCTGGCTACGGGCGACCCACGCTTCGACGATATCGAAAAGCGGCTCGCGACGGCGCCGACCATCGGCGTGCCGACGATCACGATGGAAGGCGATGCCAACGGGGCGCCGCACCCCAAGCCCAGCGCCTATGCCAGCAAGTTCACCGGCCGTTACGAGCACCGGCACCTGACGGGCGGCATCGGCCACAACCTGCCGCAGGAAGCGCCGGCGGCGTTCGCGCAGGCGGTGCTCGACGTCGACGCCCGCTGACCAAGGGGGCGATCATGCGAAGACTGCTGGTACTGGCGGCCATGACGCTGTCGGCGCTGGCCTCGGAACTGGGCGGCGCGGCGCATCGTTGCGTGTGGACGGGCATGCCTGGCCTGATGCGCGCGCGGAAGGACGACGATTCCGGGCGCTGAGCAAGAGGACGCCGTGGGCCGGTCCGCTATCGGCCGGCCGGCGCCACGGCGCGCAGCGCGACCATTTCGGTCTCGTTCAGTACCCCTTGCGCCCGCGCCAGCGCGCTGCTGGCATGGCGCAGCGCGGCTTCGCGCAGGTCGGCGTCGCCGCTTTGGGCGAATGCCGCCAGCGCACGCTGCATGACCAGTCCCACTTCGACATGGGCCGCGCCATCCCGCTCGATGGGGCCCAGGAAGTCCTCGAGAAGGTCCGCCACCGCCAGGCCGGGTACATGGATGCGCGGATGAGGCGGTGCCTCCTGGCTGGCAAGCTCGTGCCTGCGGCGCCAGGCCATCGTCACCCGGAGGCCGACGGTCACCACGTGCAGGGCGGTGCCCGGGTCGTTGACGGCAGGCGACAAGGCGCGCGAGGCGATCTCCGACAGCACCACCATGCCGTAGCGTGGATCCTGCCGGAACGAGCGCTCCGGCCCGACGATGAATGCCTTGACGGCGCGAGCCCTGTCGTCATCGCTGCACGCGCCACCGATGAAGGCGAGTGGCTGGGTCGGATGCACCAGCTTTCCGGGCATCGCAGCGATATAGACCTGCAGGTCGCGCTTGCCGGCAACGTCCGAGAGCAGCCCCATGTCGATGTGCTGGACATAGCCGATGTCGTCTGTCGTCAACGGCACCGTATCCGCCGGAGCCTTGTCGCCGGGCAGCATCGGCGTGCCGCCAAGATAGGGATTCGCCAGTCGTTCCCTGAGCGCGGCGCTGGCGGCTTCCTCCACGCGCTGGATCGTCTCGTTGACCCGGCCCAGCCGCGACAGATACTCGATCCAGCGCAGCAGCGTGACGACGATGCCGCAGAGGATCAGGATCGTCACCACGAACAGGACCAGCCGGCCGGTATTGCCGTAGGCGCCGGTCGTCAGCGCCACGATGCCAACGATGCTGAAGATGAACGCGCCGATGAACGTCGAGAGTGCGTTGTGCGAGATCTTGTCCTCGACCAGGAGCCGCGTGGCACGCGGGGTCGCGTTGTTCGTGGCGGCGCCATAGGCGGCCACCATCGTACTGACCGAGAAGATGGTCACGGCCAGCATGCTGGAAGCCAGTATGTTGAGGATGCCGTCGACGGCATCCGCGCCGATCTTCTGCGGTATGTCCTCCGGGATGTAGTGCCGTACATAGATGGAGATCAGCGCCGTAATGACCGCCAGCACGGCATAGATGCTGGCGCGAATCCATAGGCGCGTCGACAGTTCGGTCAGAAGCCAGGTAAAGCGCGACATGGGCCGTCTCAGTTGCGCGTCACCAGCTGGATGACGCGGCGGAAGGTCAGGCCCTGAACGAGAACGGAGAACAGGACCACGATATAGGTGATCGGCAGGATGATTTCCTTGGCCGGCCCCGCGGGCAGCGAGAGCGCGAGCGCGATGGAGATCCCGCCGCGAAGCCCGCCCCAGGTCATCAGCCGCACCGTCCCCAGCTCCGAATCCTGGAAGCGGCGCAGGACGGTGATCGGCACGCCGACGCTGATGAAGCGCCCGAGCAACACGGCAAGTATCGCCAGCCCGCCAAGTGCGACCGCCGGCATCGTGACCGTGATCACCATGAGCTCCAGGCCGATCAGCAGGAACAGGATCGCGTTGAATATCTCGTCGAGCAGTTCCCAGAACAGATCGAGGTTCTCGCGGGTGAGCTGCGACATGCCGCTGCGGCGGCCCTGATTGCCAACGATCAGCCCGGCCGCCACCATGCAGATCGGCGCGGACATATGGAGAAATTCCGCGAGTGCATAGCCGCCCGCGACAAGCGCCAGGGTCAGCATGACTTCCGTCTTGTATTCGTCGATCGATTTGAGCAGCCGGAACGTCAGCCAGCCCAGCGCCATGCCCAGGCAAAGTCCGCCCAGTGCCTCCCACAGGAAAACCTCGGCGAAGTGCGTCCATTCGATCGGGCCGGGATTGGACGCGATGCCGAGCACCGCAAGGAATATCACGACGCCGACCCCATCGTTGAACAGGCTCTCGCCGCCGATCTTGACGTAGAGCGCCCGGGATATGCCCACTTCCTTCAGGATGCCGAGCGCAGCGACGGGGTCGGTCGGCGAGATGAGCGCGCCGAACAGCAGCGCATAGATAAAGGGAAGGTCGATCCCGACGATGTCCGCGGCGAACCATGTCAGCGTGCCGGTGATGAATGTTGCTGCGACCACGCCGGCCGTTGCGAGAATGAACACCGGGTATCTGACGGACTGCAACTCGGCCAGCGAGATGTGCATGGCGCCGGCGAACAGCAGCACGGAGAGCATGCCGTGAAGGACCAGGTCCGAGAAGTCGATGCCCGCCACGAAATCAGCCAGCGCATCGGCATCGAACCAGCCGATATGGTTCAGCCCCAGCACGACCAGCGACAGCAGGACGGCAAGCGCCATCTGGCCGATCGTCGAGGGCAGCGAGAGATAGCGATGGTTCAGATAGCTGCCAATGGCAGCAGCGGTGAGCAGGATGGCGATGGCTTGGAAAAGTGTCATGGCGTGCTTCGCGCGAAGCGTGTCGCGGCAGGTCGGGCGCATCGCACGCGGCGGTCGCCACCTCTGCGACGGGTCTGTCCAACCATGCTGCATGGTAGTACGCGTGCGCTGCAACATGTCGGCCGATGGCCACCATTGGCCCGGATGCTGGCAATGGCTGACGCAGGGAACCCGTCGTCGTCCGACAGACGCGTTGACGCGCCGTGGCCAGACTCGGGTGGAACGACGGAGGCGCCTCATGGACTGGGAAGAGATGCTGTTTCAGAACTGGGAGGGTATCGTGCGGACGGTGGCCGTGGGCATCCTTGCCTATGTCACGCTTATCGTCTTCCTGCGCATATCCGGAAAGCGGACGCTGGCCAAACTGAATGCGTTCGATCTCGTCGTGACGGTCGCGCTGGGCTCCACGCTGTCCGCCGTCCTGCTCCAGGAGTCGGTGGCCCTCGCGGAAGGCGCGACCGCACTCGGCCTGCTGATATTGATGCAGTTCGTCGTGGCCTACCTGTCCGTGCGATCGCGCCGCATCGCGAAATGGGTACGAAGCGAGCCGACGCTGCTGGCGCGCAACGGCCAGTTCTGCGAGGAGGCGATGAAGCGGGAACGCATTACGCCGGAGGACGCGCTCGGCGCGGTACGCGCCGCCGGCGGGCGCGATGTCGCCGATGTGGAGACCCTGATTCTCGAGAGCGACGGCTCGATCAGCACCGCCCTCAGGCGGTAGCCGCCTTGTCGGGCATGGCCCCGATATAGCGCCCGCGCGGGCGAATTACCTGGCCCACACCCAGTTGCTCGAGGCTGTGCGCCAGCAGTCCGATGCTGCGCGCGCTCGCGAACATCGCGAAGGCGGCATCGTCCGGCAGTCCGTAGTGCGTCACCATGGCGGCCAGTGCCACGTCGATATTGGGCTGCAAGCCGGTCAGCCGGCTCGCCTTCGCGATGAAGCGGGCGATGACCTCCGGGGGCTCGAACAGCGCGAGCAACGCCGCCGCGCGAGGGTCGCCATCGGGGTAGAGATGATGCCCGAAGCCCGCCAGCGGCAGACCCGTGGACAGATGGTGGGCGATCACGTGGTCCTCGCCCTGCCGCTTCACTTCCTCGAACAGCGCCTTCACCCGTCCCGAGGCATCGCCATGCAATGGGCCGGACAGCGTGGTCAGACCGGACAGCAGGCACGCCGGCAGCGACGCGCCGGTCGATGCGGCGATGCGCGCGGCGAAGGCCGAACTCGTCAGTTCATGGTCCACCAGCAGCACCATGGCGGTCCGCAGCAGGTCCGCCACGCGCGCGGGCTGCTTCCAGCCTCGCGCGAAGCGCAGGTGCAGCGGCTGCTGTCCTGGGTGCGCGCCGAACGCGTTGGCCAGTTGGCCGACAAGTCCCTGGCTTTCCCCATGCAGCACGTGGGTCATGCGCCCATGTGTGGAGTGGCCCGTGGCGGCCAGCGTGGCCAGCGTCGTGAACGCGGCCACGCGCCCGGGGCTGGTCACGCGCGTGGACGACGAAAAATCCACGGCCCGCTGCGCATCCCAGAGCAGTTGCGCCGCGTCTTCCAGCGTCGCCGAGGCAGCCAGCGTAACCGCATCCTGGCCCCGGTAGTACAGGCGCTGCCGCACGAAGGTGGATAGCGCGGTGGGAATGCTCGGCTCCGCGCCGAACAGCGTATTGGCCGCCAGCGTTTCGTGCTTGCGACCGGCCTGCTTGCGGCGGGCGAGGGCGGCGATATCTTCCGCCCGATAGAGGCTGCGGCGGGTGTCGGCCGGATCCGCCATGACCTCCAGCTTGCCGCGGCTCACATAGGCATAGACCGTCTGCGGGCGCACGCCCAGGCGCTGGCATGCCTCGTCCATCGATATCCAGGTTCCCATGTCTGTCCGCCGAGCTTGATATTGATTTAATAGATCAATATTGCCATTTGAATCAAGCTTTGCATACCATGCAGCCAACTCCTGACGAACGGCCCGATGCCGATCCCACACGCAAATGAAGCCGCGCATCCTGCAACTGAGCCCCATCCTGATTCCCGCGATCAACGATCGGCTCGCCGAGCGCTACGAGGTGCACAAGTACTTCGAGATCGCCGACAAGGCGGCCTGGCTGCGCGACTACGGCATTTCCATCGAGGCGGTCATCACCGGCGGGCACACCGGGATCTCGCGCGACATGCTGGAGCAGCTACCCGCGCTGAAGGTGGTGGCCATCAATGGCGTGGGCACCGATGCGGTGGATCTGGCCTACTGCCGCGGGCGCGGCCTTGCTGTCACCGCCACGCTGGGTGCGCTGACCGAAGACGTGGCCGACCTCGCCATCGGCCTGCTGATCGCGGCCTGCCGCAACATCTGCGCCGGCGACCGCTTTGTGCGCGCAGGCCAGTGGGAACTGCACCCGCAACCGAGCGCCATTCCGCTGGCGCGCCGCTTCAGCGGCATGCGGGTCGGCATCGTCGGCATGGGCCGCGTCGGCCGCGCGGTGGCCACGCGCGTGGCGGCGTTCGGCTGTCCCATCGGCTACACGGACCTGCGGCGGATGGACGACGTGCCGCACCGGTTCGTCGCGGACCTGCGCGAACTGGCGTGCGACAGCGACGCGCTGGTGCTCTGCGCGGCGGCCGACAAGGCCGAAGGCATCGTCGATGCGGCGGTGCTCGATGCACTGGGGCCGCGCGGCTATCTCGTCAACGTGGCGCGCGGCCGGCTCGTCAATGAGAAAGATCTTGCCGAGGCGGTGGCTGCCGGCCGTATCGCTGGCGCGGGCCTAGACGTGTTCGTGGACGAACCGCGCGTGCCGATTGCTTTGCGCGAGTCTGACCGCACCACGCTGCAGGCGCACCGCGCCAGCGCGACCTGGGAGACCCGGACCACGATGGCGGAAATGGTGGTGGAGAGCGTGGCGGTGGCGCTGGCCGGCGGCCGCCCGCCCATGAGCCTGACCACCTGATCCCCCGACCACCCGGCTGCGCGATCCAGCGAAACCATATTGGCGCTGCGGGGCGCATCGACCGGTACCGGCCTTTCAACCCGTGACAACCCAGGAGAGTGTCCTTGAACGCTTCCAGAAAGATCGCCCTCGTCACCGGCGCCGGCAGCGGCGTCGGCCGGATGACCGCCATCGCGCTGCTCGACGATGGCTGGACCGTCGTGCTGGCCGGGCGCCGGGCCGAGCCGTTGCAGGCACTGGCCGCCGAAGCGGTCGGGCGCGGCCAGAGCGCGGTGGCGCTGCCGGCCGACGTGACCGATCCGGCCAGCGTGCAGTCGCTGTTCGACACCGTCGAACGCGAGTTCGGTCGGCTCGACCTGCTGTTCAACAACGCGGGCGTCAACGCACCGGCCGTGCCGATGGACGAGCTGCCGCTCGAGACGTGGTTCAACGTGGTCAATACCAACGTCACCGGCGTCTATCTTTGCGCGCGCGCAGCCTTCGGGCTGATGCGCCGCCAGTCGCCGCAGGGCGGGCGCATCATTAACAACGGCTCGATCTCGGCCCATACGCCGCGCCCGTTCACGGCGCCGTACACCGCCAGCAAGCATGCGGTGACGGGCCTGACCAAGGCGCTGGCGCTGGATGGCCGCGCCTTCAACATCGCAGCGAGCCAGATCGACATCGGCAACGCGCTGACCGAGCTGTCGGAGCGCATGACGCGCGGCGTGCTGCAGGCCAACGGCACTATCGCGCCGGAGCCGATGATGGATGCGACCCATGTGGCGAACGCCGTTCGCCACATGGCCTCGCTGCCGCTGGAGGCCAACGTGCTGACCATGACGGTCATGGCCAGCGCGATGCCCTTCGTCGGACGCGGCTGACGCGACCGCACTACACCCCGCGGCAGCGCGCGGGGGCTTCACCAGAGTCGACACCAGTTGACCAGAACACGAACGGAGACAACGATGCACCTCACCACGCTGATGAAGACCCTTGCCCTCGCCGCGGCCATCGCGGCGCCCGGCCTGGCGTCGGCACAGAACTACCCGACCCGCCCGGTCACCATCATCGTCCCGGCTCCCGCCGGCGGCGGCATCGACCTGATCGCCCGCGTCGTGGGCGAGAAGCTGGCGGTCAAGCTGAGCCAGCCCTTCATCGTCGAAAACCGTCCCGGTGCGTCGAACAATCTGGGGACCGCGGTGCTGGCCAACGCCAGGCCGGACGGTTACACCATCGGCATCGTGGGCGGCAGCCACAACATCAACAAGTTTCTTTTCAAGAACCTGGGCTGGGATCCTGAGAAGAGCTTCGAGCCCATCGTCTACACGCACGAGATTCCGCTGGTGTTCGCCGCCTATCCCAAGCTGCCCGCCAAGACGCTCCCGGAACTGGTCAGCTGGATGAAGGCCAATCCGGGCGAGGCCAAGGTCGCCACGTCGGGCCGGGGCAGCGCGCAGGAGATGGCCGCCGAGATGTTCCGCATGGTCAGTGGCGCGCCGACGCTGCTGGTGCCGTACAAGGGCTCGTCGGCGGCCCATCCGGATCTGGTGGCCGGCCGTACGGTGCTCTACATCGACACCGTCAGCGCGATCCAGGAACAGGTCAAGGCGGGCAACGTCCGCGCGCTCGCGGTGTCCACGCGCAGTCGGTCCAGGGCCCTGCCCAATGTGCCGACAGCGGAGGAACAGGGCCTGAAGGGCTATGACGCGAACACCAATGGCGGTTTTCTCGCGCCCGCGGGCACCCCCAAGGACATCGTCGCCCGGCTGAATTCGGAGATCAATGCGGTGCTGAAGCTGCCCGAGGTGCGCGCCAAGCTGGAGGCGGCGGGCATCGAGGTGCAGGGCGGCACGCCGCAGGACTATGCGGCACTGATCAAGTCCGACCTGGCCAAGTGGGGCAAGGTGGTGAAGGAGGCGGGCATCCAGCAGGAGTAGAGCCGGCTCGCGCAATTGACGCCATCGCCGCCGCACTGGTTCGCCGGTGCGGTTTTTTTTCAGCGCGGTTACAACCGTCGGCCCGGTGGCACCGGCGGGATGTCCAGGCCGCGAGATCGGACTGTATGCCGGCATCGCTTGCCTTGGAAAACCCGCATCGGTTCGCGGAGGTCTCGACCGGAATAGGGAACGACTCTAGACTGGCGCCAGCGTCCTGCCATCCGCGAAAAGGAACCCGATCACGCCATGACCGATGTTCAGACCGAAGACCTGCCGTTGCGCGGCGTCCGTGTGCTGGAGTTCTGCTCCGTCGCGGCCGGCCCCTTCTGCGCCATGTTGCTGGGCGACATGGGCGCCGATGTCATCAAGATCGAGCCACCGGGCGGCGATACGTTGCGCTCCTGGCCGCCGATCAACGCGGGGTTCAGCGAGAACTTCGCCTCGCTGAACCGCAACAAGCGCTCGGTCGTGCTCGACTTGAAGCGCCCCGAGGACCTGGAGGTCGCGCTCGCGCTGTGCGCCCAGGCCGACGTGGTGCTGGAGAACAACCGACCGGGCGTGATGGAGCGCCTCGGGCTCGGCTACAACGCCTTGTCGGCACTGCGGCCGGAACTGGTCTATTGCTCGATCTCGGCCTATGGCCAGACCGGTCCGCGCGCGGCCGAAGGCGGGTTCGACCTGACGATCCAGGCGGCCGCCGGCGTGATGAGCGTGACCGGCGATTCCGACGCCCCGGTCAAGTGCGGCGTGCCGGTGTCCGACTTCGCGTCCGGACTGTACGGCGCGTTCTCGATCGTCAGCGCGCTGCTGCAGGCGAAGGCGCGCGGCCGCGGGGCGCACCTGGACGTGCCGATGTTCGGCTGCACGCTGGCGATCGGCGCCTTGCAGACCAGCGAGTACTTCGGCACGGGCCGCAGCCCCGGCAAGCTGGGGTCCGCCCATCCGCGCAATGCGCCATACCAGGCCTACTGCGCCGCCGACGGCTACTTCGCCATTGCCGCGGGCAACGACGGCCTGTGGCGGGCCGTCCTGCGCGCGGTGCATATGGAAGCGCTCGCGGAGGACCCGCGCTTTCTGTCGCCGACCCTGCGCGCGCGCCACCAGGCGGAACTGAAGGTGCTGCTGGAAGAGGTCTTCGTCCGGAAGGACGTCGGCCACTGGATCGATGTCTTTCGCGAAGCCGGCGTGCCGCACTCGCGCATCAATGACTACGCGCAGGCACTGGACGATCCGCAGGTCGGCCACATGCGCTGGATACGCGAGATCGACCTTCCCGGCGGCACCCGCACGCGCACGTTCTCGTCGCCGGTCCGGATCGACGGCCGGGGCGTGCCGGTGCGCAGCGCGCCGCCCGCATTGGGCGAGCATTCCGAAGCCGTACGCCGGGACATCGCCAACGCACGCACCGACAAGGAGTAATCGCCATGGATAGCTCACCTTACGCAGACGGCCAGCCGCTGGCCCGCTTCGTCGCGAGCATGGATGCCATCGTCGCGGACGGCGGCCAGACGGAAGCGGCCTTGCTCGAGCGCGTCGGGCAGGCGCTGGGCCAGCTGGTGGCACGGGACGACTGGCTCGATCCCCGCTTCGCCGAGCCTCATCACGAGTACTACCGGCAATACCTGCTGCATGCCGATCCGCAGGACCGCTACAGCGTGGTGAGCTTCGTCTGGGGGCCGGGACAGAAGACGCCGATCCATGACCACTGCACGTGGGGGGCCATCGGCATGCTGCGCGGCGCCGAGACGGGGCAGGCGTATGCGCGGGGCCCGGCGGGCATGGTGGCGGTGGGCGAGCCGGAGCGGCTGGAGCCGGGCGACGTGGCGTTCGTCTCGCCGGCGCTCGGCGATATCCATGTGGTGCGCAACGCCTACGACGACCGCGTGTCGATCAGCATCCATGTGTACGGCACCGACATCGGCAAGCAGTCGCGGCACGTCTTCGACCCCGCCACCGGCGCGATGAAGACATTCGTCTCCGGCTACGCCAACGCCGGCAAGGCGCCGGCATGAGCGACGCCCCATTGCTGCTCCGCCGCGAGGGCGAAGTCTGCCGGGTGGTCCTGAACCGCCCGCAGCAAGGCAATGCCCTGTCGCGCGAACTGGTGGACGCCCTGAACGCGGCGCTCGATGCCTGTGGGTCGCGCCCGCCGGCATGCCTGGTCATCGAGGGAGCGGGGCGCCATTTTTGTACCGGCTTCGACCTGTCCGGACTGGCTGACGAGACCGATGACAGTCTGCTGGCCCGCTTCACCCGCATCGAGCTCCTGCTGCAGCGCGTGAACCGGGCACCGTTCCACACCGTCGCCGTCGCGCAGGGCCGCGTCATGGGCGCTGGCGCCGACCTGTTCGCGGCGTGTGCGGAACGCATCGCCGTGGCCGGTGCCAGTTTCGCGTTCCCCGGATGGCGCGGATTCGGCCTGGTGCTCGGCAGCCGCCGGCTGGCCGCGCATGTCGGCGCGCGGCGCGCGCGCGCGTGGATCAAGGACGGCCGGCTGATCGACGACCAGGAGGCGCTTGCGGCCGGACTTGCCACGGCGCGCGTGGAAGCGGCCCCGCACACCTGTCCGCCGCCGGGTCCTGCCCAGCCGGCCGCCGCGCTTGTGCGCGCCACCGATGGCAATGCCGACCTGAATGACGCGGCAGACCTGGCCGCGCTGGTGCGCTCCGCGGCGGTGCCCGGACTGCGCGAGCGGGTAGCCGCGTATGTGGAGCGGCAGGCGGCGGCCAGGCGGGCTGCCGGAGCGCGCTAGCGAGCGGCGGGGTCACAACCGCAGCGCAGAACGGCGCTCAAGCCCTCACCTGGCTTTTTCATCGCCGGCCGCCAGCTGCTCCTTCAGGAACGCCAGGAAGCCGCGCACGCCCTCGGGCAGCGTCCTGCCCGCCAACGTCTGCAGTTCGATCGCGCGCCCCTTCATGCCGCGTTCGCGGATCTGCGCTGCATGCAGTTCGCCGCGCCGCACGCGGTCCCGCACGGTGACCTCGCCGGAGATGGAGAGGCCGCCGCCGTGCATCACGAAATGGGTCAGCGTCTCGAAATGGTTGGTGACCAGCACGGGATCGAACGCGATGCCGCGCTCGCCGCAGCCGATGTCGAACAGCTGCCGCACGGTGTTGTCCGCCTCTGGCAGGGCGATCGGGTAGGGCTGCATTTGCGCGAGCGTGACGGAGCGAAAGCGCGCCAGCGGATGGTCGGGCCGCATGATGGCAATGACGGGCGCCGGCTGGCGATGCTCCACGCGGATGCCGTGTTCGGCGGCGCGGCTGTAGGTCAGCCCGAGGTCGGCGTCGCCGCGCAGCACGATGGCCGTGACCTCCGCCGGCCGGGCCACGCGCAGATGGAAATGCAGCCCAGGATAGCGCTCGCGAAACGCGGCGATGGCGCGCGGCAGGAATTCGATGGCGAAGCCGGCGGAGCTGGCCAGCCGCACGCGTCCCCGGCGCAGTCCCTGCAGCGCCTGGATATCGGCCACCACGCGGTCGGCTTCCAGCGCGCCGCGCAAGGCGTAGGCGGCAAGCACTTCCCCCGCCGCGCTGGCCACCATGCCGCGCGGATGGCGGTCGAACAGCGGCACGCCGAGCAGCGACTCCAGCGCGGCCACCTGGCGGCTCACCGCCGACACCGTGACGCTGAGCCGCTGCGCCGCCTCGGTCAGCGAGCCGCATCGCACTACTTCGAGGAAGTAGCGCAACGAGGTGTCCTGCAGGCGATGCGATAGCATGGTGCTTGTCCCGGTTTGCGTTTCACGCAAGGATATTTGAAATAATCGTCGATTGCGGGAAAACCTGCGCCTGCCCTATGCTGTCCGCCAACGCCAAGTTCCAGAGCCGCCCATGACCGCCTCCGTGCCCTCCCCGAATGCCTCCTCGTGCGGCGATATCGTCGAGCTCGACGCCGTCGCGCTGTCGCGTGCCATCCATGCGCGGCGGGTGTCCTGCGAAGAAGTCCTCGGCGCGTACCTGCACCAGATCGACCGCTTCAATCCCACCGTCAATGCCATCGTCGCGCCCATGGACCGGGAGGCGCTGCGTGCGCAGGCACGGGAGCGCGACGCCGAACTGGCCAGGGGCGAGAGCCGCGGGCCGCTGCATGGCTTTCCTCAGGCGCCGAAGGACATCATGCCGGCAGCCGGTATGGTCACGACCAAGGGCTCGCCGCTGTTCGCGGGCCAGGTCAGCGAGACCGACGCCGTGGTGTTCGAGCGCATGCGCGCGGGCGGCGCGCTGTTCGTGGGACGCACCAACTCGCCGGAGTTCGGGCTCGGCGGCCATACCTACAACCCCGTCTACGGCACCACGCGCAATGCGTTCGACCCGTCGCGCTCGGCCGGCGGCAGCAGTGGCGGCGCCGGTGTCGCGGTGGCGCTGCGCATGCTGCCGGTGGCGGACGGCTCGGACATGATGGGCTCGCTGCGCACGCCGGCCGCCTTCAACCACGTCTATGGCCTGCGCACGTCCTTCGGCTGCGTGCCGCACGGCCCCACCGAGGAGGTGTTCTTCCAGCAGTTCAGCGTGGCCGGCCCGATGGCGCGCAATCTGCCCGATCTGGCGCTGCTGCTGTCCGTGCAGGCCGGCTTCGATGCGCGACTGCCGCTGACGCGCCGTGCCGAGCCGCCCGGCGCGTTCGCGCCGCAGCTGGACCGCGACGTGAAGGGCACGCGCATCGGCTGGCTGGGCGACCTGGGCGGCCATCTGCCAACCGAACCCGGTGTACTGCAGGTCTGCACGGATGCGCTGCGGCACTTCGAGACGGCGGGCTGCCGCGTCGAGCCGGTGCAGCCGGCCTTCGACCTGGACAGCCTGTGGCAGGCCTGGATCGATCTGCGCAGTTTCGCCGTGGCGGGCGCCAATGCGGCGCTGTACCGCGACCCCGCCAAGCGCGTGCTGCTCAAGCCCGAGGCGGTGTGGGAGATCGAGCGCGGCCTGGCGCTCGATGCCTCGCGCATCTATGCCGCGATGCGCGTGCGCACCGCCTGGTATCAGGCGCTGCGCGCGCTGTTCGAGCGCGTCGATTTCCTCGTGCTGCCCGCCGCTCAGGTGTTCCCGTTCGCGGCGGAAGAGGACTGGCCGCACGTTGTGGGCGGACGCGGGATGGATACCTATCACCGCTGGATGCAGACCGTGGTGCCGGCCACGATGGCGGGCCTGCCCGCGCTGGCGGCGCCAGCCGGCGTGGGACCGCAGGGTCTGCCGGCCGGCCTGCAGATCATCGGCCCGGCCCAGGCGGACGCCGCCGTGATGGAAGTCGGCCATGCCTACGACCTGGCCGGCGGTTTTTCCCGCGTGCGCAGCCCGTTGCTCGGCTGAATCCAACCTTTCCTCCATCCATCCCCTGCCAGGAGATGTCATGAACGCATTGCCCCGCATTCTTTCCACGCTGTTCGCCGGTGTGCTGGCCGTGGGCGCGTCCGGCGCCCATGCGCAGGGCGCGTTTCCCGACCGGCCCATCAAGCTGATCGTGCCGTTCGCGGCCGGGGGCGCCACCGATGTGCTCGGGCGCCTGCTCGCGGTGGGGCTGAGCGACAAGCTCGGGCAATCGGTGGTGGTCGAGAACAAGCCGGGTGCCAGCACCGTGGTGGGCGCCGCGCTGACCGCCAAGAGCCCGCCCGACGGCTACACGCTGCTGCTCGCGTCGAGCACCACGGTCACGCTCAATCCGGCGATCCGCCAGAACCTGCCCTTCGATCCGCACAAGAGCTTCACGCCGATCGGGCTGGTGGCCGACATGAGCCTGGTGCTGGTGGCCAATCCCAATGCCGGCGTGGCGACGCTGAAGGATCTGGTGACGCAGGCCAAGGCCAGTCCGGACAAGTTCTCCTATGGCTCATTTGGCACCGGCTCGTCGGTGCACTTTGGCGGGGAGATGCTCAAGTCGGCCACCGGTATCCGGATGGTGCACGTGCCGTTCAACGGCAGCGCACCGAGCCTGACGGCACTGGCCGGGGGCCAGGTACCGGTGGCGGTCGACACCATCGTTGCCACGCTGCCGCTGATCCGCGCCGGCAAGATCAAGCCGCTGGCCGTGCTGTCGGCGCAGCGGCTGCCGGCGCTACCGAATGTGCCGACGGTGGCCGAGAGCGGCTATCCCGGCTTCGAGATGGGTACCTGGTTTGCTGTGCTCGCGCCGGCCGGGCTACCGCCCGCGGTAGCCAGCAAGCTGGAGACGGCCCTGACGGAGGTCGCCAGCGCGCCGCAGACCAAGGCCAGGATGGTGGAACTGGGGCTGAGCCCGGCCCCCGGCAACGGCGCCGCGCTGCGCGCGCGCATCGACAAGGAATTGCCCCTGATGCGCGCCGTGGCGGCGCGCGCGGACATTCGGGCGGATTGAAGCGGATTGAAGCGGAGAGATCGAGGGGAATAGCCCCGGCGCGGGGGGAAGCACTTGCCGGGGTTCCGGCGGCGGATGCGCGCGCCGGCTCGAAGCGAAGCCGGCCCGCGGTGCGGGCCGGCATGGTTTGAAGGTCAGTCGAAGAGCTCGTGCCAGATGCTCTTTTTCTTGTAGTACTTCTGCTCGCGGTAGCGGTCGTCATCGCGCCGGCCGTAGCCGCCCGCATTGCCATAGGGCGCGGGCTGCGCCTGCGGCTGGTATTGCGGTTGCTGTGGGGGCGGTGCCGACGCGGCCGGCTGCGCGGTGACCGCCCGCTCGAGGATCTTGTCCAGCTCCCCGCGGTCGAGCCAGACGCCCCGGCACTTGGGGCAGTAGTCGATTTCGATGCCTTGCCGCTCGGACATCACCAGAGCGGTTTGGGGGCAGACCGGACATTCCATGCTTCACCTCAACGTTGTCGTCGGATACGACGGTCTGACCCTCCGCGGACAGGCTTGGTTCCGGCGGGGGCGGCCGGCTCGCGCCAATCGCTCCAGGGCTCTGGGCGCAACGTGCCCCAATACGGCGATTTCCATGGCACTGTAGGCGTGCAACGCGGCCCGAACCCGCACCGTTCTCGCCTTCCCGGCACCGCAACTGTGCGGCACAACACCCCTCCAGCCGGTGGCTAAAGCGTCATGCAAATGGCGTCGATAACCCCGCACAATGCACCGCCGCAACGGCCTGTCCATTGTCCGCTGCGCCCACCATCTGGAGGAATTGGGATGTCCGTAGCAGCAGCAACGCCGCGCCAGGAACAGAGCCCGGCGCAGCGTTCCGTCATTGCAGACCTGACCCGCGAGGTCCGCCGCATTTCCCGCGACAAGATCGCCGATATCGACCTGATCAACCGCGAGGCGACCTATCTGGCCATCAACGCGCTGATCGAAGCGGCGCGCGCCGGCGAGGCGGGCCGCGGCTTTGCCGTGGTCGCGAACCAGGTCAAGGACGTGTCCGGCCGCATCGGCCGCCTCACCGGCGAACTGGGCACCGAGCTGGGCGCGATCAGCGAGCGCATGGTCGCGGAACTGGAGCGCCAGCAGGGCCAGCGTCTGACCGATCTGGCGCTGAATATGATCGACGTGATCGACCGCAACCTGTACGAGCGCTCGTGCGACGTGCGGTGGTGGGCCACCGACGCCGCAGTGGTCGACTGCCTGGCCGCGGGCTCGCCCGAGGCGGCCGCGCACGCGGCACGGCGGCTGTCGGTCATCCTGGACAACTACACCGTCTATCTCGACATCTGGGTGCTGGACCTGGAGGGCCGCGTGGTCGCCAACGGAAGGCCGGGCACATTCGCCGTGGCGGGCGTGGCCAACGCCGCGCGGCAGGACTGGTTCGCCGCGGCGCTGCGCACCCGCTCCGGCGACGAGTACGCGACCGCCAACGTCGATACGGTGGCCGAACTGAAGGGCGCGGAGGTGGCCACATACGCCACCGCGGTGCGCGCGGGCGGCGCCGCCGACGGGAAGGTCATCGGCGCGCTGGCGGTGTTCTTCGACTGGGCGAAGCAGGCCTCGACCGTGGTCGACAGCGTCCGGCTCACCGACGAGGAGCGGGGGCGCACGCGCTGCATGCTGGTCGATGCGGACGGCCGCGTCATCGCGGACTCGAAGCGGCAGAAGGACGGCGCGCGGCAGGGCGGGAAGGAAGCGAAGACCTTCGCGCTCGATACCGGGGGCCAGGCCATCGGCACGTACCGTGCAGGCGATGGCGCGCTGGTCGGTTATGCGCTCACGCCCGGCTACGAGAGCTATCGCGGCATGGGCTGGTACGGCGTGATCGCGCAGGCGGCGGACGCCGCCTCGTAGCTCGCGCAGCCCGCGCTCGGGGCATACGCGCTTGACAGGCCGGCCGTCATCGCGCCGACATGAAAGGCGTGCAGTGCCCGGGGGACGCGCGCAGTCGGGCGATGTTGCACTCGCACATTGCCGGAATGCGGCCTAAGATGACCTGCATTGCCCCTGGCATGCAGGAGATTCCAATGGCCGTATCCCGTCCCGCATCGCAATCGTCGTCCGGCCGCGAGCCCGCGCTCGTGGACCTCGCCCTGCAGGGAGGCGGGTCCTTCGGGGCATTCACCTGGGGCGTGCTGGACCGCTTGCTGGAGGAGCCCTGGCTGCGCATCGACGGCATCTCCGGCACCTCGGCCGGCGCCATGAACGCCGCGGTGCTCGTCCACGGCCATCATCGCGGCGGCCCAGACGGGGCGCGCGCCGCGCTCGAGGACTTCTGGCGCCGCGTCTCCGAAGCCGCGCTGTTCAGCCCCTACCGGCGCAGTCCGCTCGATATCCTGCTGGGGCGCTGGTCCATCGACTCCTCGCCGATGTTCCTGGCCCTGGACCTCGCCGCACGCGTGATCTCTCCCTACACGATGAACGCGCACGGCTTCAATCCGCTGAGCCAGATCCTCGACGAGGTGATCGACTTCGACGAGCTGGCCCGCGCGCCGATCCAGCTGTTCGTCACCGCCACCAATGTGCGCACCGGCCGCGGGCGCGTCTTCAAGAACCAGGAAGTGACCGCGCCGGTGCTGCTCGCCTCGGCTTGCCTGCCGACGATGTACCAGGCGGTGGAGATCGATGGCGAGTCGTACTGGGATGGCGGCTATGTCGGCAATCCCACCATTACGCCGCTGGTGCGCGAATGCAAGTCGCGCGACACGATCCTCGTGCAGATCAATCCGATGGAGCGGCCCGGCACGCCGCGCACGGCGCGCGAGATCAGCAGCCGCATCAACGAGGTGTCCTTCAACTCGCCGCTGTTCAAGGAGCTGCGCATGATCGCGCTGCTGCGCCAGGTCGCCGATCCCGGCCACTGCGAAGGCGCGCAGTGGGCAGGCATGCGGATCCACCAGATTCTCAGCGACAAGATCCCGGAGTTGGGCTACACCGCCAAGCTCAACGCGGAATGGCCGTTCCTGTGCATGCTGCGCGACGAGGGCCGGCGCTGCGCCGAGGACTTTCTGGCGACCCGCGCGGATGCCATCGGCAAGACGTCGTCCTTCGACCTCGATCAACTGCTGCGGGAGGTCTGAGCCATGGGTCTCATCGGCATCCTGATCGCGCTCGGCGCGCTGATCTGGCTCGCGTATCGCGGCTGGAGCATCCTGCTGCTGGCACCCGCCGCCGCGCTGCTGGCGGCCGCCACCGCCGGCGAGCCGCTGCTGGCGCACTGGACGCAGACCTTCATGGCGAGCGCGGCCGGCTTCGTCGCGCAGGTCTTCCCCCTTTTTCTGCTCGGCGCGCTGTTCGGCAAGCTGATGGACGACAGCGGCTCGGTCACCGCCATCGCCGAGGCGATGACGCGCCGGCTCGGCTCGGGCCGCGCGATCCTGGCCGTGGTGCTGGCCGGCGCGCTGGTCACCTACGGCGGCGTGAGCCTGTTCGTCGCCTTCTTCGTGCTCGCGCCGATGGCCCAGGCGCTGTTCGCCGCGGCGGGCATCCCGTCGCGGCTGATGCCCGCCGCCATCGTGCTCGGGACTTCCACTTTCACCATGTCCGCGATGCCCGGTACGCCCGCCATCCAGAACGCCATTCCGATGCCGTTCTTCGGCACCACGCCGTTTGCCGCGCCGGGCCTGGGACTGGTGGCCAGCGCCATCATGCTCGCCTTCGGGCTGTGGTGGCTCGGCCGCGCCGAACGCGCCGCGCGCCGGGCGGCGCCGGGCGCGCGGGTGGAGATGGCGGGCGGCGTGGCGGCGCGCGCCCCGCATGGCGTGGCCGATGTCAGCGCCGACGCGCTGGTGCGCGAGCGCGCCATCGTCGCCAACGCGTTCGATCCGGCGGAGACGCACCACGGCGAACGCAGCGCGGGCGGACCACCGGTGCTGGTGGCGATCCTGCCGCTGGCGGTGGTGATCGCGGTGAACCTGCTGATGAGCCTGGTCGTGCTGCCGCGCCTGGACCTGGACTATCTGGGGGATCCGTTCTGGGGCAGCACCAGCGTCATGGAGGTGGGCGGCGTGTGGTCGGTCATGGTGGCGCTGCTGGCCGCCATCGCGTGCCTGGTGGCCTTGAATTTCCGGCGGCTGCCGGCATTGCGGCTGACCATGGACGCGGGCGCCAACGCGGCGGTGCTTCCGGTATTGAGCGTGGCCAGCCTGGTCGGCTTCGGCTCCGTGGTCGCGGCGCTGCCCGGTTTCGCGCTGGTGCGCGACTGGGTGCTGTCCATCGAGGGCGGACCGCTGGTATCGCTGGCGGTGGCGACGAATGTGCTCGCGGCGCTCACGGGTTCCGCTTCCGGCGGGCTGACCATCGCGCTGCAGGCGCTGGGCGAAACCTATATGGAGATCGCCGCCTCCAGCGGCCTGGACCCGGCGCTGATGCACCGCGTGGCGGTGATCGGCGCCGGCACGCTGGACAGCCTGCCGCACAACGGCGCGGTCGTGACGCTGCTCGCGGTTTGCGGCGCCACGCACCGCGAGAGCTATCTGGATATCGTGGTGGTCGGCATCGTCGGGCCCATCGTGGCCCTGATCACCGTGATCGTGCTCGGCGGCATGTTCGGCTCGTTCTGAAAGGACTCGCTAGCCCGCGCTCCGGCGCATCACCAGATACAGCCCCGCCGCGGCCAGCAGCATGCCGGGCCATGCCAGCCAGGGCACCGGTTCGTCGAGTACCGCGAGCGCGATCAGCGTCGTCATGGGCGGCACGAGGAAGAACAGCGCCGACACGCGCGAGGCCTCGCCATGGCGAATCATGGCCAGCAGCAGCGTGATGGCCACGATGGAATTGCCGATCACCAGATAAGCCAGCGACCCGAGCAGTTCCGGCGTCCATGCCACGTGCATGGGTTCGAGCAGAAAGGCCAGCGGCGCCGTCACGGCCAGTGCGACCGCGTACTGCACGAGGTTGGCGGTGACCGGATGCACGTCCGTGCCGAAGCGCTTTTCCCACAAGGTGCCGGCCGTCATCGCGGCGAGCGCGAGCAGCGCGAACAGCAGCGCCAGCGGCGTCGCCACTTCGATGGACGACTGCGCGACGATCACCGTGGCGGCACCGCCGGCGCCGAGCGCGAGGCCCAGCCAGCGCACCCGGTCGACCCGTTCGCCGGCGAGGGCGGGCGCGAGCAGGCCCACGAGGATGGGCTGTTGCGAGGTGATCAGCGCTACCGCGCCGGCCGACATGCCGGCCTTCAGGGACAGATAGGTGAAGGCGAAATAGCCGGCCTGCACCAGCAGGCCCACCATCGCCAGATGGCACCAGGCGGCGGGCGTCCCGGGCAGCGCGGGTCGCAGCCAGAGCCATGGCAGCGCCAGGATGCCGACCACGCAGGCGTAGCGCAGGGCTAGGAAGGTCAGGGGATCGGCATCGCGCAGGCCGAGCTTGAGGAAGACGAAGCCGCCGGACCACAGCAACAGGAAGATCGCCGGTCCGGCCCTGAGCCACAGCGGCTGCGCGCGGCGCGCCACGGCGCCGTCGTTCACCGGACGGGCTCCGCGGCTTCGAACCGCTTGCGCTCTTCCGCCATCCGCGCGCAGCGCTCTCGCAGGAAGTCGCGCAGGCGGATGACCGCCGGCACCAGCAGCGACCGGTGCGCGCAGATCAGGTTCAGCGGCGCCGGCTCGCCCCAGCCCGCCGGCAGCAGCGACACCAACCGGCCGCTTGCCACGTCGTCGTGCAGGTCCAGGCTGGACTTGTAGACGATGCCGTGGCCGGCGAGCGCCCAGCGCCGGACGACATCCGCGTCGTCGCTGACGCGGTTGCCCGCCACCACCACCGTGCGCAAGCCCGCCGGCGTATCGAAGCGCCAGCGCTCATGCACGCCGTCCGACAGCATGAAGCGCAGGCAGTTGTGCCGCGCCAGATCGTCGAGGGAAGCGGGACGCCCGTGCCGCTCCAGATAGGCGGGCGAGGCGCACAGCATGCGCCGGTTGTCCGGCGCCAGTGGCTGGGCTACCAGCGAGGAATCGGGCGGGTGGCCGTAGCGCAACGCCAGGTCCAGCGGCTGGCGGAACAGGTCGGCCATGCGGTCGCTCAGGTTCAGCGTCAGGTCCAGGCGGGGATACTCGGCCTGGAAGTCGTCCAGCCAGGGCACCAGCACGTTGCGGCCCAGGTCGGACGGCGCGGAGAGCCGCAGCGTGCCGGCCAGCGCGTCGTCATGTGCCGCCGCGAGCGACACGTGCCCGTCTTCCAGGCTCTGCAACATGGCCCGCGCGTACGGCAGATAGCGCTCGCCGCGCTCGGACAGCCGCAGGCTGCGGGTGGAGCGGATCAGCAGCCGCTGGCCCAGCGCCTGTTCGAGCCGCTGCACGGCATTGCTGGCGAGCGAGGGCGTGATGCCCAGTTCGCGGGCCGCCGCGGAAAAGCTGCCGGCATCAGTGGCGCGCACGAACACGGCCAGGTCATCGGAGCGGATCATCGGGGACTGCATGGTCGTTCAGGGTGGCAATGCATCGGCAGCACGGGCGCATTTACGCCGTTTCGGCGAAAGTGTTTGCGCATGATGCCTGTTTTTCTGCGTATCGGGAAAGGCCACACTGCCTGCACACCACGCCGGCGCGCCACCACTTACCGCGCCGGCCGACCTTCCAACCATCAGGGACATGCCATGAAAGCCGTTGCCTACCGCCAAGCCAAACCCATCGACCAGCCTGACAGCCTGCTGGATGTGACGCTGCCCGACCCGGTGCCCACCGGCCGCGACCTGCTGGTCCGGGTCGAAGCCATCGCCGTCAATCCGGTCGATACGAAGGTGCGGGCCGGCGTGGACCCCAAGGGCGCGGACAAGGTGCTGGGCTGGGACGCGGCCGGCACCGTGGTTGCCACCGGACCCGACGCCACGCTGTTCCGCCCGGGCGATGCGGTGTTCTACGCGGGCGCGCTGGACCGTCCGGGCGCCAACTCGGCGCTGCATCTGGTGGACGAGCGGCTGGTCGGACGCAAGCCCGCGACGCTCGGCTTCGCCGAAGCCGCCGCCTTGCCGCTGACTAGCATCACCGCGTGGGAGCTGCTGTTCGACCGGCTCGGCGTGCGCATCGGCAAACCCGCCCAGGCGGGCTCGCTGCTGGTGATCGGCGGCGCCGGCGGCGTGGGCTCCATCGCCACGCAACTGGCGCGGCGGCTGACGGGCCTGACGATCATCGCCACCGCCTCGACGCCCGAGAGCCAGGCATGGTCCCGCGAGATGGGCGCCCACCATGTCATCAACCACCGCGAAGCCCTCGCGCCGCAAATCAAGGCCATCGTGCCGGGCGGGGTGGACTACATCCTGGCGCTGACGCAGACCGACCAGCATTTCCCGGCATTCGCCGAGGTCGTCGCGCCGCAGGGCCACATTGCCTGCATCGACGATCCCACCGGACCGCTGGATATAGTTTCCCTGAAGCGCAAGAGCGTGTCGTTCCACTGGGAGCTGATGTTCACGCGCTCGCTGTACCAGACGCCGGACATGATCGCCCAGCACCGCCTGCTGAACGAAGTGGCCGATCTGGTCGACGCCGGGCTGATCACCAGCACCGTGAACCGCAACCTCGGCCGCATCAATGCCGCCAACCTGCGCGAGGCACACGCGCTGATCGAGAGCGGGCGCAGCGTGGGGAAGATCGTGTTGAGCGGGTTTGGGGATTGATGGTCGCGGTGGCGCTTGCTCGGACCGCAGCGCGCAGCCTCATCGAGCCTCCACGGTTGGCTCCGCCTTCAGCAGCGGATACGGGTTGATCGCACCCCCCGCCGCATAGATCCCGTAGTGCAGATGCGGAGGCGTGCCCCGTGCATTTCCCGTATTGCCGACGTAGCCGAGCACGGTGCCGGGGGCAACGATGTCGCCTTCGATGATGGGACCATAGCGGTCCAGGTGCGCGTAGTAGTGCATCTGCCGTCCCGGGCCCATGACCCAGACGACGTTGCCGCCGAGATTGTTCGTGCCGATGCGCGAGACCAGTCCGTTGGTGGTGGACAGCACCGGGCGGCCGCGCGGCGCGAAGATGTCGATACCCTGATGCTTGCGCCCGCCCGAGCGGCTGGCGTTCCAGGTGTCCTGCAGCGCCCGCGTCGTCACGCCTTGCACGGGAACGGGCAACCACTGCGGCGGCGGCTGTGCGGCGAGCCGGGCGGCGAACACGGTGCGCTCGACCATCGGTGCAAGCCATGGCCACGCGGCCCACACGATGGCCGCCAGCACGAGCAGCCAGATCCAGCCGGACCATGAGCGCGTCGCCGTCATCGGTCAGCCGAAGGCATCGGGGTCCGCACGCATGCCGTCATGGAAAGGCCGCTCCCCTCGCAGGGCCAGCGCGCGGCGCCAGACGATCTCGGCCTGGAACGCGACCATGATCGCGATCAGCAGCATGACTTCGCCGAATCCGCCGTGCTGCGACGTGCCGGTCAGGTATTCGACGGTGCCGGCCGCGAACTTCGCGAGGATCAGCAGCAGGAAGAGGGCGATCGTCAACGGCGTGCCCTGCGAGTACAGCCGGCCATCCTCTTCCCATACCCGCGTGAGCTTGCCCCGCGCGTAGCCGATCATCGCGCTGAGCACGACGCCGCCGAGCAGGATGGCCCACGAGGTCGGCGAGCTGGGCAGGAAGAAGCCCCCGACGGCAAGTCCGACGATGCCGTAGATAAGCGCGAGCTTGAATCGCGACTTCCCCTTCAGTTCGTTGCGCACCGTCTGTCGATACACCGCATAGATGCACAGCGCGACGATCACCAGTATCTGAGGCACGGTCATGATGGGCTCCGCGCGGTGAGCGAGACGCATGGCATGCGCCTTGGGTGCAAAAGCGCCCATCAGTATCGGGGACAACCCTGAGTCTGTAAATCGAGAACGTGCCCGATTGTGTGTTGCGGCGCGACGCCGTTACGGTCATCGCCTGTCGATTGCCTGCGCGCAGCCGCGATGCGCGAGTTCTCGGCAACGTCCTCATCCCCGCTCTCCAGACATCCCGCCCACGCGCGCCACGCGCACCGCAAGGAGAAATGCCATGCGACAGCAGCCCCACGCCTCTTTCCGCTCCAACATCCCGCAACGCTCCCGGCTGCTGGGCGCTGCGGTAGCCGCGCTGATGCTCGCTGCGTGCGGCGGCGATGACGACGATCATCACCATGGGGAAAAGCCACCGGAGCCGCCACCGCCGCCCGTGGCCACCGGTTGCGAGCTGAACGGCTCCACCGGCGGCCCGGTCGTGGTGCTGCCCGGCGAGCCCGGTGCGCCGGAAGTGGCCACCGGCTATGCGCCGAAGAACACGGTGTACGCCAAGACCTATATGGCGGTGACCAACAACCCGCTGTCGACCCAGGTCGCCTGCAACATTCTCAAGGACGGGGGCACCGCCGTCGATGCGGCGGTGGCCGCGCAGATGGTGCTGAACCTGGTCGAGCCGCAGTCCTCCGGCATCGGCGGCGGCGCCTTCATCATGCACTACGACGCGCAGAGCAAGCGCGTCACCGCCTACGACGGACGCGAGACGGCGCCGGCCGGCGCCGACGAAAACTACCTCCAGTGGAAGTCCGCCACCGACCAGACCGCCCCGGCGCCCAACGCGGTGCGCAGCGGCCGCTCGATCGGCACGCCCGGCACGCTGCGCGTGCTGGAGCTGGCGCACGGCGAGCACGGCAAGCTGCCGTGGAAGGACCTGTTCGCCCCAGCGATCCGCATCGCCAACGATGGTTTCGCCATTCCGCCGCGCATGGCCGCGTCCATCTCCGGCGCGACCACGGTGGCCAATATCCAGCGCGACCCCGAGATGGCCGCCTACTTCCTGAACCCCGACGGCACGCCGCGCGCGGTCAATACGATCCTCAAGAACCCCGCATTGGCGCAGACCTTCACCGCCGTGGCGGAAGGCGGGGCCGATGCGTTCTACAAGGACGGCCCGATCGCGCGCGCCATCGTCGACAAGATCCAGACGACCTACGGCGGCTCGACCACGCCGGGCGTGACCACGCTGGCGGACCTGGCCAACTACCAGGCCAAGAAGCGCGAGCCGGTGTGCACCACCTACCGCGGCTACGAGGTGTGCGGCATGCCGCCGCCGTCGTCGGGCGGCATCGCGGTCGGGCAGATTCTCGGCATCCTGGAGAACTTCGATCTGGCCGCGTACCCGCCGACCGTCCGCGATCAGAACGGGGGCAGGCCCAGCGTGACGGGCGTGCATCTGGTGGCGGAGGCGGGCAACCTGGCCTATGCCGACCGCAACAAGTACGTGGCCGACACGGACTTCGTGCCGCTGCCGGGCGGCAGCTGGAACACGCTGCTGAACAAGCCGTATATGGCCCAGCGCGCGTCCATGATCAGCCTGACCCGGGCCATGACGCTGCCGGCGCCCGCCGGCAACTTCGGTTCGGTGCCGCTGGCCTCGCCGCTGGTGCCGGAGCATGGCACCACGCATCTGTCGCTGGCGGACAAGTACGGCAACGTGGTGGCGATGACCACCACCATCGAGGCCGGACTTGGCTCGTACCACATGACGGGCGGCTTCCTGCTCAACAACGAGCTGACGGACTTCAGCGCGCAGCCGACGGTGGGCGGGGAGCCGGTGGCCAATCGCGTGCAGCCCGGCAAGCGGCCCCGCAGCTCGATGGCGCCCACACTGGTGTTCAAGCGCAATGCGGACGGCTCCCGCGGCGAGTTCGCGATGACCACCGGCTCGCCGGGCGGCGCGACCATCATCCAGTACGTGGCCAAGACGATCGTCGGCGCGCTGGACTGGGGGCTGGACGCGCAGCAGGCCGTGTCGATGATCGACTTCGGGTCGAACAACGTCTCCGCGATCGTCGGTGGCGAACACCCGATGGTCGATACCAGCACGCCGTCGGGCGGCCTGCCCGGCGACAACGATCCGCTGGTCAGGGGGCTGCGCGATCTGGGGCACACGGTCAGCGTGGGCAACCAGTCCAGCGGACTGAGCGCGATCATCCGCGCGACGGTCGGGGGCTCCCAAGTGCTGGTGGGCGGCGCCGATCCGCGGCGCGAAGGCGTGGTGCTGGGCGATACCTTCACGCCGTAACCGCACGATGACGGCGCGATAGCGCGCCTGCCGGGGTCCGGGGCATGCGTCCCGGGCCCTTCTTTCTGCGACCGTTGCGCGGGCCGCCGCAGCCACCGCCATCGCTGCCGCTATCGCTTGTTGCCTGTCTTGCCGGAAGGGGCATCGGTGCCCGGACCCGGGCGCATGTCGGCTGAGCCGCCCGACCCCGCGGAAGCGCCGGTGCCCTGCACACCGTCGTTGGCGCCCGAGCCGCGCGAGCCTGGCGTCGCCACGGCTCCGGATTTGTTGCCTGTATCGGTTGCGCCGCTGGTTGCACCGGAAGCCGCGCGGGAGCCCGACTGTCCCGCGCCCGGCGCGCTGGCGGCACCGCTGCCGCCTTCCGCAGCCGAGGACCCGGCCGGCCGCGCACCTTGGGATTGCGCCGCGGACATGGAGGCGACGGCCGCGGCGGCGGCCACGGTGGCAAGCACGGTGGTCTTGATGATGGTCATGGTGGTTTCCGGTAGTGGTCCCCGAGCCGAGGCAAGCGCCGTACCAGCGCGGCATTGCTGTTGGCGTGACCGTCACTCGTGACACGGTTCTTGCTTCTTTGGGCGTTCTTTGACGGGAGCACGCCATGACAGAACCGTTCAAGCCGATGCGCCGCATCCTGTTGAAGGCGATCGGCACCGGTCTGCCGGCTACCGCGGCGGCGGCGGGGCTGGCGGCGGACGCCAGCCAGGGCGCCGCTTCCGGGACCGCCGCACGGGGCGCCCCGCGACTGGCCAGCGTTCCCCAATTCTTCAATGACAGGGAAAGAACTACCATCGACGCGATCGTCGCGCGCCTCATACCCGCCGACGATCTCGGCCCCGGCGCGCGCGAGGCGGGGGTGACCGAATTCCTCGACCGGCAACTGGCGGGGGCATGGGGCAGCGGCGACAACTTCTATCGCCATGGTCCCTTTGCCGCCGGCACGCCGGAGCAGGGCTACCAGCTCGCGTTCACCCCTGCCGAATGCTTCCGCTTCGGTCTGGCGCGCCTGGATGAAGCCTGCCGCCAGCGCCACGGCAACAAGGGTTTTGCGCAACTGTCAGCGGCGCAGCAGGACGCGATGCTCTCCGCGCTCGAGCGCGGCGAGATCGACACCGGCGCGCTGCCGGCCAAGGTGTTCTTCCAGATGCTGCTGGACGGCACCATGGAGGGCTTCTTCTCCGACCCGATCCATGGCGGCAACCGCGACATGGTCGCCTGGAAACTCGTCGGCTTTCCCGGCGCCTATGCCAGCTTCGCCAACGATATCGAGCGCCACAACGTGCCCTATGTGCGCCCGCCGGTATCCATCGCCAACGCCCATGGCATGCATGGCGGGGGTGGCCACGCGGGGCACGGCGCGGCTGCCGGGGGCGGCGGCGGGGCGAGCGGCACGCCCGCTGGCCAGCCCGCCAAGGGAGGGCGCCAATGAAGACGCTTCCCGCAGTGGACGTGGTCATCGTGGGCGGTGGCTGGACCGGCTCGGTGATCGGCAAGGAACTAGCCGCAGCCGGCCAGCAGGTGGTGGTGCTCGAGCGCGGCCAGCCGCGCTGGCCCTCGCCGGACTTCCAGGCGCCCGCGGTGCATGACGAGCTCAAGTACACGCGCCGCCACGCGCTGCACCAGAACACCGCCACCGAGACTTTCACCTTCCGCAACAACACCAGCCAGACCGCGCTGCCGATGCGGCGCTGGCAATTCGCCTACCCGGCCAATCATCTGGGCGGCGCCGGCAGCCACTGGTCCGGCGCCTACTACCGCTTCGATCCCACCGACTTCAAGCTGCGCAGCCACTACACCAAGCGCTATGGGGCGGGCATCTTCGAGCCGGACATCACCGCGCAGGACTGGCCGCTGACGTACGACGAACTGGAGCCGTACTTCGATCGCTTCGACTATCTGATCGGCGCCTCGGGCTATGCGGGCAATCTGAAGGGCAAGGTGCAGGAGGGCGGCAATCCGTTCGAGCCATGGCGTTCGCGCCCGTATCCGAATCCGCCGATGCGCGTGCCGTTCGCCTCGGCGCTGTTCGGCGAGGCCGCGGCGTCGCTGGGCTATCACCCATATATCCAGCCGTCCGCGCTCGCCAGCCGCCCTTACACGAACAGCGAAGGGCTGCCGATGAGCGCGTGCGTGTACTGCGGCTTCTGCTCCAACTTCGGCTGCGAGCACTTCGCCAAGGCGTCGCCGCAGGTCTGCGTGCTGCCCGTGGCGATGAAGCTCAAGACCTTCGCCTTGCGCACGGACACGCACGTCCTGCGCGTGGAGCTGGACAAGGAAGGCAAGAAGGCGCGGGGCGTGGTCTATGTCGATGGCGCGGGGCAGGAGGTATTCCAGCCGGCCGAGATGGTGTTCCTGTGCGCGTTCAGCGTGAACAACGTGCGGCTGCTGCTGCTCTCGCGCATCGGCAAGCCCTACGATCCGGCCACCGGCCAGGGCGTGGTGGGCCGCAACTACACCCACCAGACGACCTCGGGCGTGAACCTGTTCTTCAACGAGCAGACCCATATCAACCCATTCATGGGCGCGGGCGCCGCCGCCGTGACGATGGATGACTTCAGCGCCGACAATTTCGACCACGGGCCGCACGGCTTCGTCGGCGGCGGCTATATCCAGATCCAGGTAGTGAGCGGCGCGCCGATCGGCTATCACCCGACACCGCGCGGCACGCCGGCCTGGGGCAGCGAGTGGAAGAAGGCGGTGCGGCGCTACTACAACCATTCGGCGTCGATCACCATCACCGGCTCGGCCATGCCGACGCGAGGTGCCTACCTGGACCTCGACCCGACCTATCGCGACGCATGGGGCCAGCTGCTGCTGCGCATCACCTACGATCTGCCCGAGAACGATATCCGGCTCTCGGCGTTCCTCACGGAGCGCGGCGAGCGCATCGGCAAGGCCATGCGAGGCGTGGTGGCGACGGAGGCCGGCCCGCGCAAGCGGCCGTTTACCGCCACGAGCTACCAATCGACGCATCTGACAGGCGGCGCCGCGATGGGAGCCGATCCGGCCACCAGCGTGGTCAATCGCTTCGGGCAGTGCTGGGATGTGCCCAATGTGTTCGTCACCGGCGCCAGCCTGTTTCCGCAGAACTCCAACTACAACCCGACCGGCACGGTCGGCGCCACGGCGTACTGGATCGCCGATGCGGTCAAGCGGCACTATCTGCAGGCGCCGGGAAGGCTGATCGCATGAACACCCACGACGAGCAGGTGGCGGCAGCCGGCCAACGGCAGCCGCGCGTGTGGCCCATCGTGGCGATGGTGATCGTCCTGGGGGCATCTCCGCTCTACGGCGTCATCTTCCAGATGTGGCCGGACTGGTTCCCCGGCGATGGCGGCTCGCAGGCGGGGCGGGGCCAGCAGCAGGCGCAGCAGGCCCGGCAGAGCTCCGTGGCCATGCCGGCCTCGGCACCGGCCCCGGTTCCCGGCACCGGACTGGCCGCGCCGGCGCCCGAGCAGATCCGGCGATCCACCGACTTCATGCCGAAGGACCCGGAGTGGTCGCGCATCCTGACCGCCTCCCCCGACGCGGCCGGCGGCGCGGGCGGGCGCGGGCAGACCATCGCGAGCGCGGGCAACGGGGCCGGCGCCGCGCCGTGCATTTCCTGCCATACCGTATCCACGCCCGCACCGGCGGGCACCTTGTTCCCGTCGCTGGCGGGCTTGTCGGCGGAGTACCTCGCCAAGCAGCTGGTGGATTACCGCAGCGGCAGCCGCAACGATCCGGTGATGGGCCCCATCGCCAAGGCGCTGAAGGACGAGGACATTGCCGCGGTTGCCCGCTACTACGCCGGCCAGCCGGCGCCCGCGGTGACGCTGGTCACGACTGCCCCTTCCGGCCGCGCCGGAACCCTGCATGCCATCGGCGACAATGCCCGCGGCCTGCCGGCCTGCGCCAACTGCCACGGCGGCGCGGGAGAAGGGCAGGGGCCGCTGTTGCCGCGCTTGAGCGGGCAGCCGGCCGACTACCTCGTGAAGCAGCTGGCGGCCTTCCGGGGCGGCACGCGCAGCAACGACGGCGATGCCGTCATGCGGGCGGCGGCGCAACGGCTGACCGAGGACGATGCCAGGGCCCTGGGCACTTTCTATGCGGGGGGCGGACGATAGGCTGTTGCGCACCGAGGTACCGGACAAGTCATCTTTACTCGCGCGGCGTGTATGGATTGCAACAAAGTGCCTCCCTCGACTGGCGAATAGTGACTCCGGGGCGCCGTGCTGCTGTCGATCTTTCAACGTGCCGACGCAAAAAGCGCCCCGCGGGGCCGCCATTTCGGCCCGGTTCCGAGGCGTGGGCGCGTGGCAGCGCTGGCGTTCGGGCTCGGTGGCACCCTTTCTGCTTATAGTGGACCCGATACCAACGCGAGCCTGCCAAGGTCGTTCCACATGAGCCTTACCTGGACCCAGGGCAACAGCATCCGCCTGCTGGAGAACGGGGAAGAGTATTTCCCGGCTGTCTTTGCCGCCATCGCGCAGGCAAAGCAGTGTGTGCTGCTCGAAACCTTCATCCTGTTCGACGACCGTGTCGGACAGGCGCTGCGCGAGGCGCTGATCGCCGCCGCGCAGCGCGGGGTGCACGTGGCCATCACCGTCGATGGCTTCGGTTCGCACGACCTCTCCGCCGAATTCATCACGGGGATGGTCGCGGCCGGCGTGCAGTTCAATATCTTCGCGCCACGCCGCCCTCTGTTCGGCATCCGCACCAACGTCTTCCGCAGGCTCCACCGCAAGCTGGTGGCCATCGACGGCGTCAAGGCTTTCGTGGGCGGCATCAATTTCTCCATCGAGCATCTGTGGGACTTCGGTCCGCAGGCAAAGCAGGACTATGCGGTGGAGGTCGACGGCCCGATCGCGCGCGACGTGCATCGCTTCCTGATGGGCGTGATGCAGGCCAACGAACGCCCGCGCCGTCCCGCGCCCGAGTTCGACCTGCCGCCGCCGCAGTCCGTGGGGCCGACCCCGGCCTTGCTGGTGACGCGCGACAACGACAAGCACCGTACCGATATCGAGCTGCATTACCTCAAGGCGATCCGCTCGGCCAAGGAAGAGATCATCATCGCCAACGCCTATTTCCTGCCGGGCTACCGGCTGCTGCACGCGCTGTGCGATGCGGCACGGCGCGGCGTGCGCGTGCAACTGATCCTGCAGGGCAACCCCGACATGCCCTGGGTCAAGCGCGCCGCCGACATGCTGTATGCCCACCTGCACGACGCGGGCGTCAAGATCTACGAGTACTGCGAGCGCCCTTTCCACGGCAAGGTCGCCCTTGCCGACGGCGAATGGGCGACGGTGGGCTCGAGCAATCTCGATCCGCTCAGCCTGTCGCTGAACCTCGAAGCCAATCTCGTGATCCGCGATGCGGTCTTCACCCGCCACCTGCGCGAAAAGCTGCAGCAGCTGATGGACAGCCGCTGCCGGGAGATCGAGGCCAGTCGGGGCGAACCGCGCTCGATCTTCGACACCACGGCCACCACGCTGATGTTCCACTTCCTGCGCCGCTTTCCCGCCTGGGCCGGCTGGCTGCCGGCGCATACGCCGACGCTGGTGTCGCCGCCGGTGCCCGAATCGGAGGGTAGCGGGCGCATCGTCATCCTGAAGCGGGGGGCCGAATAGGATGGCGCCACCGACTCCGACTCCAGCGGCGGCCCCGGCCTCCGCTGCTGCCACGGCCAAGCGCCGCCAGCGTCCACGTTCGCGCTGGGCGCTGGTGCGTCGCGTGCTGGGCATCCTGTTCGTCTCGCTGGTGGTAGTGCTGATCTTCCGCAAGATGAGCACCATCGACTGGAGCGCGGTGCTGACCGCGGTGCAGTCGTTCCAGCTGCGCACGCTGGCCCCGGCCTTCGCGCTGGTGGTGCTCAGCTATTGCCTGCATGCGTCGTTCGACCTGCTGGGCCGGGCCTATGCCGGCCACCACCTGCGCGCCTCGCGCGTGATGACCATCGCGTATATCAGCTACGCCTTCAACCTGAACCTGGGCGCCCTGGTGGGCGGACTGGGCCTGCGCTACCGGCTCTACGCCCATGCGGGACTCAATACGCCGCAGATCGCCAAGGTCTACTCGATCGGGGTGGTAACCAACTGGATCGGCTACTGCCTGCTCGCCGGCGTGGTGCTGTCGTCCGGCATCGTGGTGCTGCCCGAGGAATGGGGCCGCGATCCGCTGCTGCTGCGCGCGGGCGGCGTGCTGCTGGTGGCGGTGGCGATCGGCTATATCCTGGCCTGCGCGTTCGCCAAGCGCCGGCACCTGGTGCTGCGCGGCCATACGTTCGACTTGCCATCGCTGCGCTTCGCGCTGATGCAATGCTCGCTGTCGATGGTGAACTGGCTGACCATCGCCACCGTCATCCATGCCCTGCTGCCGCACGAGACTTCCTGGTCCGCCGTGGTCGGCGTGGTGCTGGTCAGCAGCCTGGCCGGCGCCATCGCGCATATCCCCGCCGGACTGGGCGTGCTGGAAACGGTCTTCCTGGTGCTGCTGGGCGGCGAGATTCCACACCACGCGCTGCTGGCCGGACTGGTTGCCTACCGGGCGATGTACTACCTGCTGCCGATGGCTCCGGCGGTGGCCGCGTACTTCTGGATGGAGGTGCGCCACCGCAAGGCGGCCGCCGCGGCGCCCGCCTGAGGGCGGCGGGCCCCGACGTGCAGATGGGAAACGCAGGCGCCGAAACGCAAGTGCTGAAACGAGAAGGGGCGTCTCGATGAGACGCCCCTGACGCATGACCGCTGCGTGCGTTGTCGTTGTCCGACTATATGCGTCCCATGACCACGAGGGCCACCACGATCAGGACGATCAGGCCGATCCCGCCGCTGGGACCGTACCCCCAGCCGCTGCTGTACGGCCACGATGGCAGTGCGCCGATCAGCACGATGATCAGGACGATAAGAAGAATGGCACCGAGGGACATGTGGGCTCCTTGTGATGGTGGCCTTCGTGTTAGCGGGCTGCCCGCTGCCAGGCAGAGCGGCTCCGTACTGCATGACTACACGATAGGCCCCGGTGCCCCGTCTTCCCTCCCGGCGCTTGCTGAAAGCGATGTAGGAATCGGACGACGGCCGCGATACCGGCGGCTGCGCCGCGCCCGCCTCAATCGCGCAGACGTTTGATCAACGAGGACGTGTCGTCGCGCCCGCCGCCGGCGCGCTGCACGTCGGCATAGAACTGGTCCACCAGCGCGGTCACCGGCAGCGTCGCGCCGTTGCGGCGCGATTCGTCCAGGCACAGCCCGAGGTCCTTGCGCATCCAGTCCACGGCGAAGCCGAAGTCGAACCTGCCCTCGATCATGGTCGGACCGCGGTTCTCCAGCTGCCACGAGCCGGCGGCGCCCTTGCTGATCACGTCCAGCACCACGCGCATGTCGAGCTGCGAACGCTCGCCGAAGGCGATGGCTTCGGACAGGCCCTGCAGCAGGCCGGCAATGCAGATCTGGTTGACCATCTTGGCCAGCTGCCCGGCGCCCGCGTCGCCGATGCGCGTGACCGCCCGCGCGTAGGCGGCCACCACGGGAGCGATGCGATCGTAGACGGCCTGGTCGCCGCCGCACATGACGGTCAGGATGCCTTTCTGCGCGCCGACTTCCCCGCCGGACACCGGCGCATCGACGAAATGCAGGCCGCGCTCCCGCGCCACCTGGTACAGCTCCCGCGCGATGTTCGCGCTGGCCGTGGTGTGGTCCACGAACACGCAGTCGCGCGCCGCGCCGCCGAACGCGCCGTCCGCGCCGACCAGCACCGAGCGCAGGTCGTCGTCGTTGCCCACGCACAGGCACACCACCTCGGCGCCCCGCGCGGCTTCGGCCGGCGTCGGCGCGCTTGCGCCGCCGAACTCGGCGACCCAGCGCTCCGCCTTGCTGGCGGTGCGGTTGTAGACGGTGACCTGATGGCCCTTGTCGGCCAGATGACCGGCCATGTGATAGCCCATGACGCCAAGTCCGAGGAATGCGACGCGCATACTGCTGCTCCGTTTCAGATGAGGATTGCAAGAGGGTGGCGCGCCCTGTGCCGGCCCTGGCAAGGGCCGCGGCGCGCCGGAGGTCGTTGCCTCGTGGCCGCGAGTATACGCGGGTGGTGCAAGGCAGCCGGGCCTATCGCACCTTGTCGAAGCCGCCTTGTGCCCAGCGCTGCGCGCTGTCGCGCGTGAGGCGGAAGTCCGGCGCCACCTTGACGCTCGCGAGGGTCTCGCCAAGCGCATCGACGGCGGTCAGAGTGCCGAAGGGCTCGAACTCGTCCGGCGTGATGGCCAGCCGGACGGTGACGGGCCCGGAGTCGGTGTCGATGCCGACCTGCTTGTTCAGGCGCGCGTGCAACTGCTGTTCGTGGCGGCGGATCACCTCGGAGGCGGTCTTGACCAGCGTCTGGTGCGCCGTGGCGTCGAGCGGCTTGGGATCGACCTTGTTGCGCCCCATGGTCCAGGGTCCGACCAGCGCCGGTTCGCTGCTGCCGTCGCGGATCATCTCGACCGCCCAGCCGTCGCCGTCCTCGTTCTTGATGACGCGGGCGGTCCAGCCCTTGTCGCGCCACAGGCGCGGTTCGTGAATGGTATCGGCGCCGTCCTCGGGGACGGACTCCGCGGATTGATGCAGGGATGCCACCTGGTATTGTCCTTTTGCGTCGTTGCTCCCGGGCGCGCCTTGGCGGCGGGCGTGCCGCCTTGCCGGGGTGAGGCCCGGAGCTTACAACGAAAAGCGTCACGGCCCGGCGCTACAATGCGCGCGCCCCTTCGATTCCACCTTGCCTCATGAAGTACGCCTTCTCGTTCGCACTGCTCCTGGCCTGCCATGCCGCCGCGCACGGCGCTCCCGACATCCAGGCCGGCAGGGCGCTGTTCAAGGCCCGCTGCGCGTCATGCCACAGCATGGCGCCGCGCAGCACCTTCGGTCCGCACCTGCACGGGATCGTCGGCAGGCCGGCCGCAGGCGCCGGGGATTACCGGTATTCGGCGGCGATGAGGGCGTCGGGCATCGTCTGGTCGCCGCAGTCGCTGGCGGCGTTCGTGCGGGCGCCCGGCGATGTGGTGCCCGGCACCACGATGCGCTTTCGCGGCATCGGCGACCGTGGGCAGGTCGAGGATCTTCTGGCCTACCTGCAATCCGCGCAATAGCGGGGGCGCCGGGTCGGGCGGCGATCAGGGAAGGGCAAACGGGTCGGAACCGGTCAGGCGAGGGCGAGGCAGGGTGGCAAGGCGGGCAGGTCCTTGCGGCATGCCCGCCCCGATCGCGCCGGCGTGGGTCCGGGGATCGTCGAGCGGGCGTGGGCGGCCGGGGCGGTGCGTTCAGGACGGCTGGCCGGCGAGCGCGGCATCAGGCGCCGTCGAAGCGCGAATCGCGGACCGTGGTGTTGGCGCCGTCGGTGAAGGCATCGCGCGTGCCGGTGCGGGCGCCGTCGGTGAACGGGTCGCGGGTGCCGGTGCGGGCGCCTTCCGTGAAGATGTCGCGTTCGCTGATGGCGGCGCCGTCCAAATACGGATCGACGCTGCGGGTCGTGGCGGCGCTGGCCAGGCCTGCCGTGCCGGCAAACGTGGCAACCAGGGTCGTGGCGAGCAGGGCGTGCTTGAGAGTGGACATGTAGTTTTCTCCGGAGATGCGGCGGCCAAAAGGGCCGGCCGTGGGAAGCAGTCTAGAAAACCGCCCAGCACGGGAACATGACTCCAGGATGACAATGCTGTCATGCAGCAAGAGGTCTGCGGCGGGTCTTTCCGGCAGTCCAACCGGAGCCGTTGTCGTGTCTGCGCCGGCCGGGTCTTGCGTAATTCGACGTTTCGCGGCTTGGCTGCCACAGCCTTTCCATGTTCCTGTGCGGATCGCTTGCACATGCGGCGCGGCCATGGCAAAAGGCGCGTGATGCGGACAGACCCTTGGCCGCACCCTGTAGAATCCCGAAAAGTCCCATCGGCCTGTGCCGATTCCCTGTTGTCCTCTCAGCTTCGCCGGCCGTCTTCGCCGCCGCCGGGGCGCTCAAGATAGTCATGTCCGAGTTCGATGAAGCCAGACAAGCCGCGGTGGCGTGGATCCGCGAGCGAATGGATCGCCATGGCCTGACGCTGGACGATCTGGAAGCCGCCGGCTGTTTCGACGCCGCCTCCAGCGCCAGCGACGACGTGGGATCGTCGCCACCCCCGCCCGCCCCGGATGCCGCAGATGCCATGCAGCTTGCCGCGCCGCCCGCGCCAGGCCACGCGGAACCGTGCGCCGGTACGGTGCTATACCGCAATGCGCTGGGCCAGACGTGGGATGGCATCGGCGAGCCGCCCGACTGGTTGCAGCGGGCGGTCAACGCGGGCCAGTCGATGGAGTTCTACCGCGTCGAATGAGCCCGGGCTCCGGGCGTCTTTCAGCAGTGGGCCTGGCCCTGGTGCAGCGGCAGGGCCGGCGCCGATTCCGCCAGTTCCGCGAACGGTGCGCGGGGCGTGGCGCGCCCGTGATGAGCCTGCATCAGCTCGGGCAGGGCGATCGGCGTGGTAGCCGCGCACATGCCGCCCGAGCCATGGCGATGATGGCCCGCGCGATGGTGACGATGCCCGGCATGGCTGGCGTCGGCCGCGTGGCGGTCCGGCGCCGGCTTCCCGTCGTCACGGCATGTTGCTTGCGCCTGGCCGGCGATGGCGGCCTCGGCGGCTGACTTGAGCGCCGCGTGGCGGTCCATCAGCGAGATATCGGCCACCGGTTCGCCGGCGCCGCAGCCCGCGCCGCCGTGGGCCGGCACGTTGGGAGTGGAAAGGGCCGGCGCGGCGACGAGGCCGAAGCACAGCGGCAGGCAGAGCAGGAGTCGTTTCATCGGGAGACGGCTGGCGCGCCGGACCGGTGGCCCGGTGCGCGAAATCTGGCGGGCCGCGCGATGGCTCGGGCGGGGCCGTTGGGACAAGCGGCATTGTACCGGCGCCCAACCGCTCGCCCCGCTTACGCCAACATGACAATCTTGCAATCTTCGCGGCAGTTGCTCCGCGCTCGTGTACGGTATGGCCTCTTACCGGCCCGTCCGGGAAAGGCAGTGTGAAATGCGCATATTGATCGTTGAGGACGAGCCCAAGGCGGGCGCCTATCTGTTGAAGGGCCTGACCGAGTCGGGCTTCGTGGTGGACCTGGCCAGCGACGGCGTGGACGGCCTGGCCCATGCGCGCGACCAGCGCTACGACCTGATCGTGCTGGACGTGATGCTGCCGGGCATGGATGGCTGGCAGGTGCTGCGCGAACTGCGGCGCGACAAGGACACGCCCGTGTTGTTCCTGACCGCCCGCGACGAACTGGCGGACCGCCTGAAGGGCCTGGAACTGGGCGCCGACGACTACATGGTCAAGCCCTTCGCCTTCGCCGAACTGGTGGTGCGCATCCGCACCATCCTGCGCCGGGGACCGCTGCGCGAGAGCGAGATCATCGACGTGGCCGATCTGCAGATCGACACCATCCGCCGCCGCGTCACGCGCGCCGGGCAAAAGATCGAACTGACTTCCAAGGAATTCGCGCTGCTCCAATTGCTGGCCCGCAGGCGTGGCGAGGTGCTGTCGCGCTCGCTGATCGCCTCGCAGGTGTGGGACATGAATTTCGACAGCAATACCAATGTCGTCGACGTGTCGATCCGACGGCTGCGCGCCAAGGTCGACGATCCGTTCGAGCGCAAGCTGATCCACACGCGGCGCGGCATGGGCTACGTGCTCGACGAGGCAGCCTCTTGACCCGGCTGTTCCCGCGCGTGCTGGACCGGTTGATCCCCGCCTCGCTGACCGCCCGCATGGCGTTGGCCTTCGGCGCCGCCGCGGCGGCGATCCTGGTGGCGGTGGGCACCTATCTCGCCTGCGCGCTGTCCGCGCAACTGCAGGAGCGCGACGAGAACGAACTGGTGGGCGAGGTGCTGCTCGTGCGCCATCTGCTGTCCGAGGTGACCACCGAAGAGGACGTGCGAGCGGGCATGCATCGCTTCACCGACCTGGCGCTCGGCCACGAGGGGCTGATCCTGCTGGTGCGCACGCGCCGCGGCGCGCCGCTGGTGACACTGAATCCGCGCCACGAGTCGGTACCGCCGCTGCGCGTGCTGCCGGCCACGGTGATGCCGGACCGCAGCATGCTGCAGACCTGGTATCCCCGCAATGGCGTGGCCTCGCGCGGCATTGCCGCGCTCGGCCAGCTCGGCGATACCGACCGGGCCGTCGAGATCGTGGTGCTGCGCGACGCGGGCTACCGGGCGGCGCTGATGAAGGAGTACGGGCTCCATATCTTCTGGGCGACGCTGTGCGGCTCCGCGGTGGCGGCAGCGCTCGGTTATCTGCTCGCGCGCCGCGGGCTCGGCGGATTGCGCCGCATGGCGCAGAAGGCATCGGCGGTGACCACCAGCCGGCTCGCCACGCGGCTGGACGCATCGGCCGAGCCCACCGAGCTGCGCGAACTGGCCGAGGCCTTCAACGGCATGCTGGCCCGGCTGCAGGACAGCTTCTCGCGGCTGTCCGAATTCTCGGCCGACCTGGCGCACGATTTCCGCACGCCCATCAGCAATCTGGTCGGGCAGACCGAAGTCACGCTCGCGCATGCGCGCACGGTCCAGGAGTACGAGACCCTGCTGGAGTCCAACCTCGAAGAGTTCGACCGGCTTGGGCGCATGATCGAGAACATGCTGTTCCTGGCCCGCGCCGACCATGCCCAGGTGGCCATGGAGGTCAGGCTGCTGGACGCGCGGGCCGAACTGGACAAGGTGGCGGAATATTTCGAGGCGGTCGCGGCGGACCGCGAGGTCAGCCTGACGCTGACCGGCGCGGCCGCGGTGCGCGCGGACCAGACGCTCTTGCGCCGCGCGGTGACGAACCTCGTGGACAATGCGCTGCGCCACGCGCCCGTGGGCAGCAACGTGGTGCTCGCGGTGGAGCGCTCCGGCGAGGGCACGCGCATCAGCGTGGCCAATGCCGGCGAGGGCATTCCGCCCGATGCGCTGCCCCACATCTTCGGCCGCTTCTATCGGGCCGATCCCGCCCGCAGCAATTCCGCTTCCTCGACGGGCCTGGGCCTGGCGATCGTGGACACCATCATGCGGCTGCATGGCGGCAACGCGACCGCCCGCAGCGACGCGGGCCAGACGGTGCTCGAGCTGATGTTTCCTTTCCGCCCCGCCGGCGCATAATGCCTCCATCGGCGCCGTTCTGTGGGACGGCGCCGCCCTTTTCAAGACGGGGACGCGCCCGTCGCGGCCCCAACATCGAGGAGACAGCTATGCAAGTACAGCCTTATCTTTTCTTCAGCGGGCGTTGCGAGGAGGCGATGGCGTTCTACGGCGAGGCGCTGGGCGCGCAGGTCACCTACAAGATGCGCTTCAACGAGGCCCCCGATCAGGAAGGTTCCGCCGCGATGCCGCAGGAGTGGGGCGAGAAAATCATGCACGCCAACGTCACCATGGGCGAGAACGAGGTGATGATGTCCGATGGCATGCCAGGCATGCCGGCCCAGACGTTCACCGGCTTCAGCATGTCGGTCACGGCGAAGACGCTGGCCGAGGCGCAGCAGCGCTTCGACGCGCTGTCCGTGGGCGGCCAGCCGATGATGCCGCTGCAGAAGACGTTCTGGACCGAGGGCTTCGGCATGGTCCAGGACAAGTTCGGCGTGCCATGGATGGTTAACGTGGTCGAGTAGCGGCAGCTACCGGCACCGGGATCCCGCCCATCCACCCGAACGGCCCGCCTTGCGCGGGCCGTGTCACGTCCGGCTCAGATTTCCGACATTGCCTCCCGCTTGCCCGAGTCCGTGTGGGAGCGGGTCAGCCACGTCGGCGCGCCCGGCTCGCGCGTCACCCTTTCCAGGGCTTCCCGGACCTCATCGTTGCCCCAGATGATATGGCGCGCGTAGCGGTTCATCGGGCTGTCTTCGTCCGGGTCCAGGCGGCCGGTCAGGAAGCGTTGCAACGAAGGGAGTACGGCGTCGATGCCGTGCTCTTTGATGGTCGCGTGGCAATCGAGGACCATCTTGTCGGAAACGCCGGGGTGCCTGAGCAGCCGGTTCAGGGACCACTGGGCGTTCCAGGGTAGCGCGTGGGCCAACTGGACCGCTTCGTCGAGTTTTTCCGCCTTGTCGAAGAGCGCCTCGAGCAGCCTGGGCATCCGGACGATCTGCAGCGGGCCGCGCAGCATCTCGTGCAACAGCGAGGTGTCGATGCCCTTCGCCGCAAGCGCGTCGAACGACGACCGGACATTGGCGCAGGCGGGGTCCGCCAGCAGCGCCACCACATTCTTCTCCACCGTACGGGCCAGCGTGTGTTCCTTGAGCATCGCCTTCAGGCCGGCCTGGGTGCGCAAGGCGTTTGCCTGATCGGCCGGGACGTCCGCCGTCGGCTGGAAGAACGGATAGCTCGCGGCAAGCGCGTTGACGGCGTCCATGTCCGGGCAGCCCTCGAGCAGCCTGCGCAGCGTTGTCGGGTTGGTCCACGCGGCCTCCGCAATGCGCGGCGTCTGGAGCAGCCGGACGGCGCGCGGCCAGTGATCCGCCGTTTCGGCATACGTGCGCAACACCGTGTGGATGGTCTGGTCGCGCATCGTGATGGGGGAACGCCAGGCGCCATGCGATGGGCCGGCGAGCGGCTGCCCGGAATCGGCCGCGGCCCGCGCTTGCCCGGATGTCCCGGCCGCGTCCGCCGGCTTTGCATCCGGCTTGGCGAACACTTGCTCCGCATAGCGCGATCTTTCCTTGTCGAATTCGGCCTCCAGCTGCAGGAGGTCCTTCAGTTCCCCCGCGGACAGGCGCTTCGTGCCGTCGAATTGGATGCCGCGGAACCTGTCGAAGATGCGCCGTGCGAGGCCGCGTTGCTCGTCCAGTTGCGCGTAGCTGGTCGATCGGCCCAGGGCGTCGTACTGATAGGTGATGTGGGCGGGCCGGCCCGCCAGCTGGACCGTACCCTTCTGCGTGAAGTAGCGAGGGCTCTTGTGGGAGGGGGAATTGCGCTGGGCTTCGGCGGCCTTGCGGGCCGCCTCGTCGATCTGGCTGTAGCTTTGCTTGGTGATGGTCAGGACCGGGCTCATATCGTGCTGGAGGGAGAAAGACGATGAGCGGCGATCGTAGCCAGCGTGTGGTCTCGCTACTATCGGTCCTGACTGCCGGCTAAAGGAAACGGGAAGAGCCGTGCCGTTCTTCCCGTCCTCTTCAGGCGCGCGGCACGGCGTCGGCCCCGGCCATCGGCAATCCATATGGACGCCGCCGATGGGCCCAGCGATACAGCACGGGCAGCACCAGCAGGGTCAGGGCGGTGGACGAGAGGATGCCGCCGATCACCACGGTGGCCAGCGGCCGTTGCACCTCGGCGCCGGTCCCTGTCGCGATGGCCATGGGCACGAATCCGAGCGAGGCCACCAGCGCGGTCATCAGTACTGGCCGCAGCCGTGTCAGGGCCCCCACGCGGATCGCCTCGTCCAGCGGCGTGCCGCCCTCGCGCAGGCCGCGGATGAAGGACAGCATCACCAGACCGTTGAGCACGGCCACGCCGGACAGCGCGATAAAGCCGACCGCCGCCGAGATCGACAGCGGGATGCCCCGCAGCCACAGCGCCAGCACGCCGCCGGTCAGGGCGAAGGGGATGCCGGTGAAGACCAGCAGGCCGTCGCGCAGGTTGCCGAACATGGCGAACAGCAGCCCGAAGACCAGCACCAGCGCCAGCGGCACCACGATGCGCAGCCGTTCGGTGGCCGACTGCAGCTGCTCGAAGGTGCCGCCCCAGGCGATCCAGTAGCCGGCTGGAATCGCCACCTGCCGCTCCAACGCCGCGCGCGCGTCCAGTACGAAAGAGCCGAGGTCGCGGCCGCGCACGTTGGCGCTCACCACCACGCGACGCTTGCCGTCTTCACGCGACACCTGGTTGGGGCCCGGCGCGACGTCGAGGGTGGCGATCTCGCCAAGCGGGATGTAGCTGGTGCCCGCATTCGAGTTGCGCGCATCGGCCGGCAACGCGATCGGCAGGCGCGCGAGCGCCGCCGGATCGGCACGTACGGACTCGGGCAGGCGCACGCCGAGCGCGAAGCGGCGGTCGCCCTGGAAGATCGTCCCGGCTTCGCGCCCACCCACGGCAATCGCCACGGTGTCCTGTACGTCTGCCATGTTGAGCCCGTAGCGCGCGGCGCGCGCACGGTCCACCGCCACCGTGAGAATCGGCAGGCCGGTGGTCTGCTCGACCTTGACCTCGGTCGCGCCGGGCACCGCCTGCAACGCCGCCGCGATGCGTCGCGCGGTGGCATCGAGCACTGCCTGGTCGTCGCCAAAGACCTTGACCGCCACGTCGCTGCGCACGCCGGAGATCAGCTCGTTGAAGCGCAGCTGGATCGGCTGCGAGAACTCGTAGCGGTTGCCGGGAAGCTCGTCGACCTCGGCCTGGATCTGCGCGAGCAGCGTGTCGCGCGACTTGGCCGGGTCGGGCCATTGGTCGCGCGGCCGCAGCATGATGTAGCCGTCCGAGATATTCGGCGGCATCGGGTCGGAGGCGATCTCGGCGGTCCCGGTGCGCGCGAAGACCCGCTCGATCTCGGGAAACTTCGCGGCCAGCCTGCGCTCGATCTGCTGCTGCATGTCCACGGACTGGCTCAGGCTGGTGCCCGGAATGCGCAGCGCCTGCAGCGCGAGGTCGCCCTCGTTCAGGTTGGGGATGAACTCGCTGCCCAGGCGCGTGGCGACGAGCCCGCTCAGCAGCACGGTCACGGCCGCGAACGTCAGCACCACCGGCGCATTGGCGATGGTGCCCTCCAGCGCGCGCGCATAGTGGCGCCGCGCCCAGCGCATCAGGCGGTTCTCCTTCTCGTCCACCTTGTCGCCGAGCCACAGCGCCAGCGCCGCGGGCACGAACGTCACCGACAGCAGCATGGCGGCGGCCAGCGCCAGCACCACCGTGATCGCCATCGGGTGGAACATCTTTCCCTCCACGCCGGAGAGCGCGAAGATCGGCAGGTACACCACCATGATGATGAGCTGGCCGTAGATCAGCGGCCGCCTGGCCTCGCGCGCGGCGGCGAACACTTCCTCCAGCCGCTCCGCGCGGGTCAGCGCGCGGCCCGCCTGCTGCCGCGCATGGCCCAGGCGCCTGACGCAGTTTTCCACGATCACCACGGCGCCGTCGACGATGATCCCGAAGTCCAGCGCGCCCAGGCTCATCAGGTTGGCGCTGACCTTGTACGCCGCCATGCCGGTGAAGGTGAGCAGCATCGACAGCGGAATGACCAGGGCGGCGATCAGCGCGGCGCGCAGGTTGCCCAGGAACAGGAACAGCACGGCGATGACCAGCGCGGCGCCTTCGAGCAGATTGCGCTTGACGGTGGCGATGGCGCGGTCCACCAGCACGGAGCGGTCGTAGACGGTGACGGCGCGCACGCCGGCCGGCAGGGTCCGGTTGATCTGCGCCATGCGTTCGTCGACCGCCCGGGACACCGCGCGGCTGTTTTCGCCCATCAGCATGAAGGCGGTGCCCAGCACGACTTCCCGGCCGTTTTCCGTGGCCGCGCCGGTGCGCAGTTCGCGGCCAAGCTCGACGCGCGCCACGTCGCGGATGCGGATGGGCAGCCCCTGCGCGGTGCCGACGATGACGTCGCCGATCTCCTCGGTCGAAGCCAGTTGGCCGGGCGCGCGCACCAGGTACTGCTCGCCGTGGCGTTCGATATAGCCGGCCCCGACGTTGCCGTTGTTCTTCTCCAGGGCCTGCACCACATGCTGCAGCGTCAGGCCATGGGCGGCGAGCGTCTCCGGCGATGGGGCGACCATGTACTCGCGGGCGTAGCCCCCGATGGTGTTGATCTCGGTGACGCCCGGCACGGTGCGCAGCTGCGGCTTGATGACCCAGTCCTGGATCTCGCGCAGATCGGAGAGCGTATAGGCGCCGCCGTCCGGCTTGCGGGCGCCGTCCTCGGCCTCGACCGTCCACAGGTAGATTTCCCCGAGGCCGGTGGAGATCGGGCCCATCTGCGGATTGACGCCGGCGGGCAGCTGCTCGCGCGCCGCCTGCAGGCGCTGGTTGACGAGCTGACGGGCGAAGTGGATATCGGTGCCGTCGCGGAAGATCACGGTCACCTGGGACAGCCCGTAGCGCGACAGCGAGCGCGTCTGTTCCAGTCCCGGCAGGCCGGCCATCGCGGTCTCGATGGGATAGCTGACGCGCTGCTCGGTCTCCAGCGGCGAGGAGCCCGGCGCGGTGGTGTTGATCTGCACCTGGATGTTGGTGATGTCGGGCACCGCATCGATGGGCAGGCGGCTGTAGCTGTGCGCGCCCAGCAGCGCCGCGGCCAGCGCGGCGATCATCACCAGCCAGCGCTGGGCGATGGCGAAGCGGATCAGTCGTTCGAACATGATGGGCTCCGCTCAGTGGGTGTGCTCGGCATCGGCCTTGCCGCGTTCGGCCTTCAGCACGAAGGTGTTGGTGGCCGCGTAGGTCTCGCCGGGCGCCAGACCCTGCACGATCTCGACGTGGTCGCCGATCCGGCGGCCGGTGCGCACGCTGCGCGCGACGAAGCCGCCCGGCACGGCGACGAATACGGTGGCGTGGTCGCCCTCGGTCTGCACGGCCTCGGCCTCGACCGCGATTGGCAATGCCACCTCCGGGCCGGCGACGCTGACCGTGACGAACAGTCCCGGCCGCCATGCAAGGCTCGGATTGCGCAGCGTCACGCGCGCGGTGGCCGTGCGGGTCTGCTGCCCCAGCAGCGCGCCGACATACGACACCGTGCCCTGGACCGCGCCGTCCTGCGCGGCCGACGCGACGCTGGCCCGCTCGCCCACGCGGACGTGCGCCAGATCCTTGGGCGCGATAGAGAATTCGGCCCACACCGTGCTCAGGTCCGACAGGGTGAACACATTGGTCTCGGCCGCCACCGCCTCGCCCAAGGTGATGTGCTTCTCGACGATGACGCCGTCGAAGGGGGCGCGCAGCGTGAAGCGGTTGGAGGCGCCGTCCGCGGTGCCGGCGCCGATGGCGTTGAGCTTCTGCGCCGCGTTGTCGGCGGCGATCCGCGCTTCCTGCATGGCCGTGCGTGCGGCGAGATAGTCCTGCTCGGCGGAGATCCTGTCCTGCCACAGGGTCTTTTCGCGCTGGTAGGTGGACTGCGCCAGCTCCAGCCGGCGGCGCGCCGCCTGCCATTCGCCGCGCAGGTCGGCCAGCGCGCTGCTGGCGATCACCGCCAGTACCTCGCCCTTCTTCACCTGCTGCCCGAGCGCGGCGGGCACGCTTTCCACCACGCCCCCGACGCGCGGAGTCACGTGTGCCGTGCGGTCCTCGTTGAACCGGATCTCTCCGGGGAAGGGAACGGTCGCGGCCAGTTGCGCCGGTCCGGCGCTGCGCACCGCGATGCCGGCTTCCCGGATCTGCTCTGCGGTCATCGCGACCGTCTCCGTGGCGGCGGGCGCGCCCTTGGCGTGGTCGTGGTCCTCGTGCTTCTCGCGGTCCTCGTGCTGATCGTGGGCCGCGGTGTCTGCCGCGTGACCGCCGTGGTCATCGTGGCGCTCGCCGTGTCCGGTCATCAGCAATGCCGTGCCGGCCAGCAGGCCCGCCAGCACGATCAGGGCAATCGCGGCTTTCTGCCTGCGAGACAGGCCCGATGGCTTGTTCGTCTTCATGGTGGCTGTCCTCGTTCAGTGACCGAGAATGCGGTCGATGGCGGCCGCGGCCTCGTGGGAGGCGGCGATGGCGTTCAGATGGCGGATGCGGGCCTGCAGCAGCGTGCGCTGTGCGTCGATCACGTCGAGAAAGGCGAACTTGCCCGCCTCGAAGCCGCGCACTGCGGCGTCGTAGGCCTGGTTCGCCGCCGGCAGGACGTCCTGCCGCAACGTGTCGGCCAGGGTGCGCGAGACGCTCAGCTGCGTCGCCGCCTGCCGCAGCTCGGTGCCCAGCCGCAGGCGCGTGGCGCGGTATTCGTCCGCCGCCTTGTCCGCCTGGCGCATGGCCGTATAGACGTTGCCCTGATTGCGGTCGAACAGCGGCAGCGGGATCGAGACCCCGATCACGGGCATGGTGCCGCGGTCGCTGGCGTTGTCGCGCTTGGTTCCCACGGTCAGCGTCAGGTCCGGGTACTGGCGGCTGCGCTCGACGCCGACCACCGCCTGACGGCGTTCGACCTCGATGCGGCTGGCCTCCAGCGCGGGCGCGAGCTCGATCTGGTCGTTCAGCTGCGCCATGCCCGGCCGCGGCGGCGCGGGCCGAAGGTCCTCGGGCCGGGCGAGCGGCGGCATGTCGGCGTCGGCCAGCCCGCACAGCGCGGCGAGCGCGTGACGGGCCAGCGCGAGCGCGGCATCGGCATCGGCCTGCTCCAGCGCCGCATTGGCTTGTTCGACGCCGGCCCGTGACTGCTCCAGCGGCGCGGCCTTGCCAGCGGCAACGCGGCGCGTGGCCACCTGCAAGGCATGGGAGGCGAGCGACACGGCTTCCCGCGCCAGCCGCGCACGTTCCTGCGCGACCAGCATGGCGAAGAAGGCGCCATAGACGGCGCTGCGCAGTTCCAGCCGCGCGGCCGCCAGCTGCGATCGCGCCAGTTCGCGTGACTTGCCGGCGGCGCCGAGGCGGGCGGCGCGTTTGCCGCCCAGCTCCAGTGGCACGTTCAGCTGCGCGGTGGTCGTGCGGGAATCGCGCCGCGTGTCTTCCATCAGCACGGCCACTTCCGGGTTGGGCAGCACGCCTGCCTGGGTCACGCCGCCCTCGGCGGACTCCAGTTCGTTGCGGGCGGCCGCCAGCGCCGGGCTGCGTTCGGTGGCCAGCGCAAGCGCGGCGTCCAGCGTCAGTGCGCCATCGGGAGGGATTGCCGCCGACGACCGGGCGGCCCGGAACGGGTCGGCGGAGGCGGGGGCGGGGGCGGGAGGCGGCGCCTGCCGCGTATTTGCGGCGATTGCGCCAGCGTCCGGCACGCGTGCGTCAGCGCACGCCCCGGGGGCGTAGAGCCATAGCGCCGCCAATGCGAGCGGCATGCAGGTTTTTCTCATCGAATGTCACCAGGGTCGAGACCAGGCAGATTCGGCGAGACGGGAGGTCGGGAAGGGGAAGGAAGCGGTCGTCTCGCCGGTCAGGCAAGGCGGGGCCACTGAGGCCGGTCGGGCAGGGCGTCGGGGGCGGAGCGGAACAGCGCCCGCACGAGGGGATGGCGCGCGGTCGCGCCAAGCGTGGCGTGGGTGAGGTCGGCGACCGAGGGAACGGCGGCGGAGGCTGCCAGATGGCATACCGCGCAGTCGAGGTCGGGGGCCTGGTAAGGCGTATCGGGCTTGTCGGCGTGCTTGCTGCTCGCCTTGCCGGCCTTGTCGGCCTTGGCGCTCAGTGCGACGCCCTCGCTGCCCTGATGGGCATGGCCGTGATGGCCCCAGTGCCGCGCCGCCGTGCCCTCGGGCTCATGTCCGCAATAGGCCGCGGCCCCGGCCCAGGCGAACTGGAGCGGCAGCACGATGGCTAGCAGGACGATGAGGAGGCGGCGCATGGCGGCGATTATAGCGGCACCGTCGCGGGCACCGAGGCGGAAGTGCCGCCCGGTGCCCGCGGTCGCGACTCAGTCGCGCGTCTCGAGCAGCTTGTTCACACGCAGCGCCAGCAGCGTGCAGACAGCGCCGGACAGCAGATAGACGCTGACGGCCACCAGCCCGAACTTGACGGACAGGCCCAGGGCCACCAGCGGAGCGAAGGCCGCGCCGAACAGCCACGCGAAGTCCGACGTCAGCGCGGCGCCGGTATAGCGGAAGCGCGATTCGAAGTTGGCGGTGACGGTGCCCGATGCCTGGCCATAGGACAGGCCCAGCAGCGCGAAGCCGATCAGGATGAAGGCGTCCTGCGCGGCGGCCTCGCCGCCCAGCAGCATCGGCGCGAAGAGGCTGAAGATGCCGATGAGCAGGGCCAGCAGGCCGAGCATCGTGCGGCGGCCGATGCGGTCGGCGATCACGCCCGAGGCGATGGTGGAGACGATGCCGATGGCGGCGCCCACCACCTGCACGATCAGCACGTCGTCGATGGACTGCGACGAGGTCAGGGCCATCCACGACAGCGGGAACACGGTCACGAGGTGGAACAGCGCGTAGCTGGCGAGCGCGGTGAAGGCGCCCAGCACGATGTTGTAGCCCTGGGCACGCACCATTTCGCGGGTGCCAATGGGCTCGAGCTCGCCTTCTTCCAGCAGCGCGGTGTATTCCTCGGTCACCACCAGCCGCAGGCGGGCGAACAGCGCTACCACGTTGATGGCGAAGGCGACGAAGAACGGATAGCGCCAGCCCCATTCCATGAAATCGGTGGGAGAGAGGCTCACGTGCAGGAACAGGAACAGGGCGCTGGCGATCAGGAAGCCGATCGGCGCGCCGAGCTGGCCCAGCATCGCGAACCAGCCGCGGCGCTCGCGCGGTGCGTTCAGCGCCAGCAGCGACGGCAGGCCGTCCCACGAGCCGCCGAAGGCGATGCCCTGGAGCACGCGGAAGAATGCAAGCAGGATGATGGTGTTCTGGCCCAGGCTCGCATAGGCTGGCAGGAACGCCATGCCGCAGGTCGCCGTGCCGAGCAGGAACAGCGCGCCGGTCAGCTTCACGCCCCGGCCCCAACGGCGCTGGATCGCCATGAACAGCGCCGTGCCGAACGGCCGGGCGATGAAGGCGAGCGCGAAGATCGCGAAGGCGTAGAGTGTGCCTTCCAGGCGCCCCACGAACGGAAAGAACACCGTCGGGAACACCAGTACCGAGGCGATGCCGAAGACGAAGAAATCGAAATACTCGGATGCGCGTCCGATGACCACGCCGGTGGCGATTTCTCCGGGGGCGACCCTGGACCGGTGCCCGGTGTCGCGCGCGTTCGGCGCAGGGGAGGGGGCGTGGGGCTGGTGCGTGATGCTCGACATCGTGCTTGCTCTGGTTCGAATAAGTGTTGCGCGGTGTGCTCTTACAGGCGCTCTCGCGGTGGGCAATCGCTGTCGCGGGCGCGCGACGGGTGCAGCGTACAGGGCGCGGACCCCGGAGGATCGCATTCCTTACGCAGATTCACCATAGGACAAAATGTCCAATTCACCAGACATGCCGATGCGCGTACATTTCGCTTCCATTTTCACGGCTAAGCTATTCCTGCCGGCAATGCGCCCTCATTCTCTCCTCCGCAGCCTCGTCCTGCTACCCGCTTTTGCCCTGCTGTCGGGCTGCAACGCTGTGCTGCTGTCTCCTTCCGGAGACGTCGCGGTCCAGCAACGCGACCTGATCATCATCTCGACGGTGCTGATGCTGCTGATCATCGTCCCGGTGATCGCGCTCACGTTCATCTTTGCCTGGCGCTATCGCGCCACCAACAAGGATGCACCGTACGATCCCGAGTGGGACCACTCGACGCAGCTCGAACTGCTGATCTGGGCCGCGCCGCTGCTGATCATCATCGCGCTGGGCGCCATCACGTGGGTCAGCACCCACCTGCTGGATCCGTACCGTCCGCTGGACCGCATCGACGCCACCCGCGCCAAGCCGGCCGACGCCAAGCCGCTGGTGGTGGAAGTGGTGGCCATGGACTGGAAGTGGCTGTTCCTCTATCCGGAGCAGGGCATTGCGACCGTGAACGAACTGGCCGCGCCGGTCGACCGCGAGATCCGCTTCAAGATCACCGCCTCGACCGTGATGAACGCCTTCTTCGTGCCGTCGCTGGCGGGCATGGTCTACGCCATGCCGGGCATGGAGACCAAGCTGCACGCGGTGATCAACCGCGCCGGCGTCTACGACGGCATCTCTGCCAACTACAGTGGCGAGGGCTTCTCCGGCATGCGCTTCAAGTTCCACGGCATGGACAACGCCGAGTTCGACCGCTGGGTCGCGCAGGCCAAGGCCGACGGCAAGGAACTGTCGCGCGACCTGTACCTGAAGCTCGAACAGCCGAGCAGCCACGAGCCGGTGCGCCATTTCGCCAGCGTCGCGCCGGGCCTGTACGACGCCGTGCTCAACCGCTGCGTCGAGCCGAACCGGATGTGCATGCGCGACATGATGGCGATCGACGCGCAAGGCGGCCAAGGCAAGCCGGGCGCCTTCAACGTCGCCACGCTGGATGCGTCCACCCGCGCCCGCCTGGGCCTGGAGAACGCGCCCGTGCGCAACTACGTCGGCGGCATGTGCACCCCGGCCAATCCGGAAGGCAGCGCGAACACCTCGCCCGCCAACCTGCCGACGCTCGACCCGGCCGGCCAGTCCGCCGCCGTGACGACCCCTCTGCTTCCTCTTTCGCGGCGCGCCCCCGACGCCGTTGACCAGCATGTCTGACAGCTTCGACCTTACCAAGCTTATTTTTGGCCGCCTCTCCTGGGAGGCGATTCCGCTGCACGAGCCGATCCTGATCGCGACCTTCGCGGCCGTGGTGCTCGGTGGACTGGCGCTCGTTGGCGCGCTGACCTATTTCAAGGTCTGGGGCACGCTGTGGCGCGACTGGTTTACCAGCATCGACCACAAGAAGATCGGCATCATGTATATCGTGCTGGGTCTGGTGATGCTGCTGCGCGGCTTCGCCGACGCGATCATGATGCGTCTGCAGCAGGCCATCGCTTTCGGCGAAAACGCGGGCTATCTGCCGCCGCACCACTACGACCAGATCTTCACCGCCCACGGCGTGATCATGATCTTCTTCGTGGCCATGCCGCTGGTGACGGGCCTGATGAACTACATCGTGCCCCTGCAGATCGGCGCGCGCGACGTGGCGTTCCCGTTCCTGAACAACTTCAGCTTCTGGATGACCACCGCCGGCGCTGGCCTGGTGATGGCGTCGCTGTTCGTCGGTGAATTCGCCAAGACGGGCTGGCTGGCCTATCCGCCGCTGTCGGGCATCCTGCAGAGTCCGGACGTCGGGGTCGACTACTACATATGGTCCTTGCAGATCGCGGGGGTCGGGACATTGCTATCGGGCATCAACTTGCTGGTGACCATCGTCAAGATGCGCGCACCCGGCATGAGCCTGATGAAGATGCCCGTCTTCACGTGGACCTCGCTGTGCACCAACGTGCTGATCGTGGCCGCCTTCCCGGTGCTGACGGCCGTGCTGGCCCTGCTGTCGATGGATCGCTACGTGGGCACGAACTTCTTCACGAACGACTTCGGCGGCAACGCCATGATGTACGTGAACCTGATCTGGATCTGGGGCCACCCCGAGGTGTACATCCTGATCCTGCCCGCGTTCGGCATCTTCTCGGAGGTGGTTTCCACCTTCAGCAGCAAGCGCCTGTTCGGCTATGCGTCGATGGTCTACGCGACCGTCGTGATCACGGTGCTGTCGTACCTCGTGTGGCTGCACCACTTCTTCACGATGGGGTCGGGGGCGAGCGTCAATTCGTTCTTCGGCATCACGACGATGATCATCTCGATCCCGACCGGGGCGAAGATCTTCAACTGGCTGTTCACGATGTACCGGGGCCGCATCCGCTTCGAGGTGCCGATGCTGTGGACGATCGGCTTCATGGTCACCTTCGTGATCGGTGGCATGACCGGTGTGCTGCTCGCCGTGCCGCCCGCCGACTTCGTGCTGCACAACAGCCTGTTCCTGATCGCCCACTTCCACAACGTGATCATCGGCGGCGTGCTGTTCGGCATGATGGCCGGCATCACCTACTGGTTCCCGAAGGCCTTCGGCTACAAGCTCGATCCGTTCTGGGGCAAGTGCTCGTTCTGGTTCTGGCTGGTGGGCTTCTACGTCGCCTTCATGCCGCTGTACGTGCTGGGCCTGATGGGCGTGACCCGCCGGGTGAACCATTTCGAGGATCCGTCGCTGCAGATCTGGTTCCAGATCGCCGCCGTGGGGGCCTTCCTGATCGCGCTGGGCATCGCCAGCTTCCTGATCCAGCTGGTGGTGAGCTATCGCCGCCGCGAACAGCTGCGCGACCACACGGGCGATCCCTGGGCCGGCCGCACGCTGGAGTGGTCGACCTCGTCGCCGCCGCCGTCGTACAACTTCGCCTTCACCCCGCAGATCCATGACGGCGATGCGTGGTGGCAGATGAAGCAGCGCGGCTACAAGCGTCCGCTGGAAGGCTTCCGCGCGATCCACATGCCGAAGAACACCAGCGCGGGCATCATCCTCGCGGGCCTGAGCGCCGTGTTCGGCTTCGCGATGATCTGGCAGATGTGGCTGCTGGCCGGTGTGTCGTTCGTCGTGCTGCTCGCCGTGGCGATCGGCCATACCTTCAACTATCAGCGCGACTACTACATCCCGGCTGAAGACGTGATCCGCACCGAGGCGGAACGCACCCGACTGCTTGCCAAACATGCTTGATACTCTCGCCCCCGCCCACGCCGGCCATCCGGCGTCCCCGGCCCAGCCGGGCCAACCGGCCTCGTCCGAGCTGCGCTTCCATGTGGAAGGCGACCACCACCCGCAAAACGGGACGCTGCTCGGGTTCTGGCTGTACCTGATGAGCGACTGCCTGATCTTCGCCTGCCTGTTCGCCGTCCACGGCGTGCTGGGCCGAAGCTACGCGGCGGGTCCGTCGGGCGCCGACCTGTTCAACCTGCCGCTGGTGGCGCTGAACACCTCCATGCTGCTGCTGTCCTCCATCACCTATGGCTTCGCCATGCTGGAGATGCAGCGCAACCGCAAGCAGCAGACCATGGTGTGGCTGGCCATCACCGGCCTGCTGGGCGCCGCCTTCATCGGGCTGGAGCTCTATGAATTCGCCCACCTGATCCACGAAGGCGCGGTGCCGCAGCGCAGCGCCTTCCTGTCGTCGTTCTTCACGCTGGTCGGCACGCACGGCCTGCACGTGACGTTCGGCATCGTGTGGCTGATCACGCTGATGTTCCAGCTCAAGCGCCACGGCCTGATCGCCGAGAACAAGCGCCGCCTGATGTGCCTGTCGATGTTCTGGCACTTCCTGGATGTGGTCTGGATCGGTGTGTTTACCTTCGTTTATCTGATGGGAGTGCTGCCATGAGCCAGCCTCACGACTATTCCTTCGACAATCTCGCCGAGCACGGCGGTGGCGACCATGGCCACCACCATGGCGAGGACCATGCCGGCGAGCCCCATGGCACCTTCAAGGGCTATGTGATCGGCTTCGTGCTGTCGGTGATCCTGACCGCCATTCCGTTCTGGCTGGTGATGGACAACGTGATCGAGAACCCCGCGACCACCGCGATGGTGATCCTCGGTTTCGCCGCGGTGCAGATCGTCGTGCACATGATCTACTTCCTGCATATGAACGCGCGCTCCGAAGGCGGCTGGACCATGCTGGCGTTGATCTTCACCATCGTGCTGGTCGTCATCACACTGAGCGGCTCGCTTTGGGTCATGTTCCATATGAACACGAACATGATGCCCACGATGATGCATGACATGAAGAGCATGCCCTGACCTTGCCGCGCCAAGCCGCCACCGGCGCGGACGCTGCTCCGCGCCTTCGTTCCCGTGCCACGCTGGTGATGCTGGCCCTGATCGCGGTGCTGGCGTTTGCCGGCTTCGTCGCACTGGGAACGTGGCAGGTGGAGCGGCGGGCATGGAAGCTCGACCTGATCGAGCGGGTGGACCAGCGGGTGCATGCGCCCGCCACCGCTGCGCCGGGCCCGGCGCAATGGCCGCAGGTGAACGCGGCCAACGACGAATACCGCCGCGTGCAGGCCACCGGCACTTTCCTTCATGACCGGGAAACGCTGGTGCAGGCCAGCACCACGCTCGGCGCGGGCCATTGGGTCATCACCCCGCTGCGCCAGGCCGACGGCACCATCGTGCTCGTCAACCGTGGTTTCGTTTCCCCCGAACGGCGAGAGCCGTCCACCCGTAGCGCCGACGCCCCGCACGGCACCACCACGGTGACCGGGCTGCTGCGCCTTACCGAGCCGGGCGGCGGCTTCCTGCGCCGCAACGATCCGGCGGGCGGGCGCTGGTTCTCCCGCGACGTGCAGGCGATCGCGGCGGCCCGTGGCCTCGGGCAGGTTGCCCCTTACTTCATCGACGCGCAGGCCGATCCGCCGGCATCCGGCAGCGCCCAACGCTGGCCGGTTCCGGGCCTGACCGTCATCTCGTTTCCCAACAGCCACCTGGTCTACGCGCTGACCTGGTACGGACTCGCGCTGATGGTCGTGGGTGCCGCCTGGTACGTGGGCCGGGAGGAAAGTCGACTTCGACGTAGCCGATGAGGGACAATGCACTTCGCTTGAAACCAAGAGAGTGAAGATGCTACGTTCCCCCGAGGCCGCCGAACTGGAGTCGGACCGGCGTCATGCCGCGAGCCAGGCCCGTGGCGCCCAGCGGGCATCGCGCTGGCGCGCGGGCGCGGCCGATACCACGGCGCGCCAGAACATGCAGCAGCTGATCGAGCTGCGCTGGATCGCCGTGCTCGGCCAGGTGGCCACCATCAGCCTGGTCCACTACGGGCTCGAAATCCCGCTGCCGCTGGGAGGCATGCTGACCATCGCCCTCGGCCTCGCGGCCTTCAATGCGGTGAGCCTGCTGCACCTGTACCTCGTGCGCGAGGTCTCGAACGGGCAACTGTTCGTCGCGATGCTGGTCGATGTGGGCATGCTGACGGCCCAGCTCTACATGAGCGGCGGCGCCTCCAATCCCTTTATCTTTCTCTATTTGCTGCAGGTGATCCTGGGCGCGGTGCTGCTCGAGGCATGGTCGACGTGGGTCATCGTGGCGGTAGCCGCGGCCTGTTTCGCGGGACTTGCCATCGTGGGCAAGCCGCTTGCGTTGCCGCCCGACCACGAACGCGGACTGGGCAGCCTCTATATCAAGGGCATGCTGATCTGCATCGTGCTCAACGCCTCGCTGCTGGTCATCTTCGTCACCCGGATCGGGCACAACCTGCGGGCTCGCGACGAGCGTCTCGCGGTGCTGCGCCAGCGTGCGGCCGAGGAGGAACATATCGTGCGGATGGGGCTGCTCGCCTCGGGTGCGGCCCATGAACTGGGCACGCCGCTGTCCACGCTGGCGGTGATCATGGCCGACTGGCGGCGCATGAAGCCCTTCACCAGCGATCCCGAGCTGATGCAGGAAATCGGCGAGATGCAGGCGCAGGTGCAGCGCTGCAAGTCCATCGTCAGCGGCATCCTGATGTCGGCCGGGGAGGCGCGGGGCGAGGCGCCGATGCAGACCACCGTGCATACCTTCCTGGACGACCTGGTCACCGAATGGCGCGCAACGCGCCCGGTCAACGAATTCTCGTACGAAAACCGCTTCGGGCAGGACCTGGCGATCATCTCGGATTCGGCCATCAAGCAGATGGTGCACAACGTGCTGGACAACGCGCTGGAGGCCTCGTTGAGCTGGGTCCATCTCGACGTCACCCGGGAGGACGACGCGCTGGTGCTGGCCATCCGCGACGACGGCCTGGGCTTCCCGCCCGAAATGCTGGAGCGGCTCGGCAAGCCCTACCAGTCCAGCAAGGGCCGGCCCGGCGGCGGACTGGGCCTGTTCCTGGTCGTCAACGTCGCCCGCACGCTGGGCGGCACCGTCGCCGCGCGTAACCGCTCCGACGGCGGGGCGGAGGTCACGCTGACCCTGCCACTGTCGGCCATCACCGTAGAAGACCCGCACCATGCCCCCAATGGAAACTGATGCCGCGCCGACGGCGCCCGAACGCGTGCTGCTGGTCGTGGAGGACGACGCCGCCTTCGCCCGTACCCTGCGCCGCTCGTTCGAGCGCCGCGGCTACCGCGTGTTGCACGCCACGAGCCTGGACGATGTCACGGAGGTGCTGCGCGACGAGACGCCAGGCTATGCGGTGGTGGACCTGAAGCTCAAGGGCGAGGCGTCCGGCCTCGCCTGCGTGCAGGCTTTGCACACGCACAACGCCGACATGCTGATCGTCGTGCTGACCGGCTTTGCCAGCATCGCCACCGCGGTGGAAGCCATCAAGCTCGGCGCCTGCCACTATCTTGCCAAGCCGTCGACCACCGACGATATCGAGGCCGCGTTCGAACGCGCCGCCGGCGATGTCGAAGTCGAGGTCACCGAGCGTCCCACCACGTCGATCAAGACCCTGGAATGGGAGCATATCCACGAGACGCTCGCCGCCAGCGACTTCAATATCTCCGAGGCCGCGCGCCGGCTCGGCATGCATCGGCGCACGCTGGCGCGCAAGTTGGGGAAGCAGCGGATCAAGTAGGGCGGGGCGGCAAGGCCGGCCTGCCGCCAGACAGGCGTGCAGGTCCCTAGCCCTCAAGCGCTCAAGCGCTGGAGCGCTCAGGCGGTAAAGCCACCGTCGGCCACGATATCCGCGCCGGTCACGAAGGCCGACTCCGGACCGGCCAGGAAGGCCACGACGCTGGCGATCTCGTAGTCCTTGCCGTAGCGGCCGATGGCCATGCCCGGGCCCACGATCTTGCTCACGGGCCCGCCGTCCGGGTTCATGTCGGTGTCGGTCGGGCCCGGGTGCACCGTATTGACGGTAATACCGCGGGGGCCGAGGTCGCGCACCAGGCTGCGGTTGAAGCCGCTGATCGCGCCCTTGGTCAGCGTGTACAGCGAGGCGGTCGGGAAGGCCGCGTAGCGGGTCATCGACGAGCCGATATGAACGATGCGCCCGCCCGCCTTCATATGGCGCGCGGCCTCCTGGGTCGCGACGAACACGCCGGTCACGTTGACCGCGATCATGCGCTCGTAGGTCTCCAGCGAAATCTCCTCGATCGGCCCCCCGAGCGCGAGCCCCGCGTTGTTCACCAGGATATCGATCCAGCCGAAGGCCTCGACGGCGCCGGCCACCGCCGCACGCACGGCGGCGGGGTTGCCCGAATCCGCCTGGATCGCGAGGGCGCGGCCGCCCGCGGCCTCGATGGCCCGCACGACGTCGGCGGCCTTGTCCGGAGACGCGCTGTAGGTCAGCGCGACGGCGGCGCCATCCGCGGCCAGACGCCTGGCGATGGCCGCGCCGATGGAACGCGAGCCGCCGGTGACGAGGGCTACCTTGCCGGAAAGGGGAAGCTGGTTGGAATGGGTTGCAGACATTGCAGGACTCCTGTGGATGAGTGGATGGCTGCATGTTGCTGCATCGATTACCGTTTGATTAGCCGGTAATGGCTTGAGTGATTTTCAAGCGTTCGTCTAAGATAGGTGGATGGAATCCCTCGCCAATCTCGAGTCCTTCGTCCGTAGCGCCGAATCCGGCAGTTTTTCGGCGGCTGCGCGCCGGCTGGCGCTGACGCCGGCGGCGGTGAGCCGCAACGTGGCCATGCTGGAGCGCAATATCGGCGCGCGGCTGTTCCAGCGCTCCACGCGCAAGCTGACACTGACGGAGGCCGGCGAGCGGTTTCTGCAGGCGATCGGCGGCAATCTGGATGCATTGCAGGCGGCCATTGCGGCGGCGGCCACGGACTCGGGCGAGCCGGCCGGTGTGCTGAAGATCAGCATGGCTCCCACCTTTGGGCTCGAGTATGTGCTCCCGCTGCTGCCCGCCTTTCTCCAGCGCCATCCGCTGATCCGCCCCGACTGGCGGTTCGAGAACCGGCCGGTCGACCTGGTCGCGGAGGGCTACGACGCCGCGATCGGCGGCGGTTTTGCGTTGTCGCCGGGCGTGGTGTCCCGGCCCCTGGCCCCCGCCCATCTCGTCGCGGTGGCGTCGCCGGCCTATATGGCGGGCCGCGCCTTGCCGGTATCCCCCGACGATCTGGGGGCCCTCAGCGGCATCGCGATGCGTTCGGCGCGCAGCGGACGGCTGCACCAGTGGACCATGCGCGACACCGATGGCAGCGAAGTGCCGGCGCGCCTGTCCCACACCATCACGGTGAACGATCCCGCCGCGCTGCGCGAGGCGGCGTTGCTCGGCCTTGGCGTGGCGCTGGTGGCGATGCCGGACGTGCTGACCTGCCTCGAGCGCGGCCAACTGATGCGGCTGCTGCCGGGCTGGCATGCGGATGCAGGCACGATCTCGCTCTATTACGCCACCCGGGCGCTGATGCCGGCCAAGACGCGCGTGTTCGTCGATTTCCTGGTGGAAGCCTTCGAGCGCGAGCGGTTCGCGCAGCGCTTTTCGGCTGCGCAGGCGTAAGTCTGCGGCGGACCCGCGAGACCGCGCCATATGCGGCCCGCACGCGCGCCGGCATATTGCTTCACAATAACGCCCTTCGACGCGCGCCGCCCATGCCGCAAGCGGCACCGGGCGCCGCGTCGAGCCGCGCTGCAAGGGCCATTGGCCCGCCGACAGGAGGGACGCAGATGCCCCCGTCCAGCTGCGGATACACCAAAAAACCAGCTTTGCGATCTCTCTTCCGGTTTCCTCGATGACAGTCCCTGACGGCGCCCCCACATCCCCATTTCCATCCCCCGACACCGAACTCCTCCCCGCTGAATCCCGTCCCGTCTCGAGCCGTCTCGCGCTGCTCGCGCTGGGCATTGGGGGCTTTGGCATCGGCACCGGCGAATTCGTGATCATGGGTCTCTTGCCCGATGCGGCAAGCGACCTTGCCATTTCGATTCCCGAGGCGGGACACCTGATCAGCGCGTATGCCCTCGGCGTGGTCATCGGCGCGCCGCTGCTCGCGGTGCTCGGCGCGCGCTGGCCGCGGCGCAACCTGCTGATCGCGCTGATGGCCGTGTTCGCCGCCGGCAACTTCGCCAGCGCGCTCGCGCCCTCTTATGGCTCGATGATCGTGGCACGCCTGCTGACCGGCTTTCCGCACGGTACCTATTTCGGTGTGGCGGCCCTGGTGGCGGCCAGCCTGGTGGCGCGCGAGAAGCGGGCGCAGGCGGTGGGCATGGTGATGCTGGGCCTGACCATTGCGACGCTGGTCGGGGTGCCAATTGCGGCCGCCATCGGCCAGTGGCTCGGATGGCGGTCGGCCTTCGCACTGGTCGGCGCCATCGGCTTGCTCGCGGTGGTCACGGTATGGCGGTGGGTGCCGTTCGTGCCGGCGGACCGCCTCGCCAGTCCGCTGCGCGAGCTGTCGGCGTTTCGCCGCAAGCAGGTGTGGCTGACGCTGGGCATCGGCGCCATCGGCTTTGGCGGCATGTTCGCGGTCTTCAGCTATATCAAGCCGACCATGATCGAGCTGGCCCATCTGCCGGCGAGCGGCATTCCGTTCGTGCTGGCGCTGTTCGGCGTCGGCATGGTGGCCGGCAACCTCGCCGGCGCAAAGCTGGCCGACAAGGCCCTGATGCCGACCATCGGCGGCCTGCTGGTGTGGTCGGCGCTGGTGCTCGGGCTCTTCGTCTTCACCGCGCCGCATGCCTGGCTGGCGTCGGCCAATGTGCTGCTGATCGGCACGGTGGTGGCCCTGGGCCCGGCCTTGCAGATCCGGCTGATGGACGTCGCAGGCGATGCGCAGACCCTGGCCGCCGCGCTGAACCATTCGGCGTTCAACCTCGCCAATGCGCTCGGCGCCTGGCTGGGCGGCGTGACCATCGCGGCGGGACTGGGCTGGGCGTCGACGGGATGGGTCGGTCTGCTGCTGGCGCTGGGTGGGCTGCTGGTGTTTGCCGTTTCCGTGACCACCACGCGGCGGCAAGGCGCGCCGGCGGCGGCGTAAGCGCAGCCCGTTCCGGGCGCGCCGCGGTCGCTATGGACATGATTTCGGCGCCTTTGCGCAAGGGCGGCGCCCGTGCGCCGTTACAGTCGGACCGCCGCTGACGACCTCCGAAGCGTCCTTTTTCGCGTACCGGGCAGCGCATCGCGCGGATGACTCCGACCGCGCGATGCCGGCTCCGCTATGTGGCCATCGCGGGACCTTGGGCAAACCATCTGCGGCGTGCAGGAGTTCCCTGCGAAGGCGGTGTACAGCCTTCCTCCCTTCGACCTTTCGGTGGAGAACGATCATGTATGGAACGCATGCTGCATCAATTGCCCGGCCGCAGAGCCTGGGGGCGCTGGAGGCTCAGCGGTACGGTGACGAGCTGGAACCGACCGGCGGGTTGCTCGGATCGACCCGCATCCGCCAGACCGACACGGATGAGGGCTGTTGCAGTCGCCTTTGCCGGCGGGTGACGGAGTGGTCCGCCAATCATCCCAGGGTTTGTCACGGCGCTGGCATGCTGGGTGGATTGCTCTTCATTGCCGCCGGGGCCATCACACTGGCCCACGATCCCCATGCCAAGCTTGCGGCGGCGCTCTGGTTCGTAGCGGGCGGAGCGGGCGTGATCGGTCCGGCGCTGCACTGTTACATGGATACGCGGCAAGACATGCTCTAGCGGGCAAGGCAACGCCCGCGCAGCGTTGCCGCCATGCCTGGAAGGCGGGGGGTTCGGCCCCCTTGACCCTGTAGTGGCTCCAAGGTCTTCAATGCGGGGACAGACTGACTACGGACGAGCGCTGACCGCAAGGACCTATCGGCATGGCAAGTATCCTCCCGCAGCACGATGGTGGGGCGCGTCCTGGTGACTGCCGCCATGGCGCGCATCACCATGACGCCCATCACGGGCACCCCTCCGGCCACGGCCACGGCCACGACCACGGCCACGACGGCAATCCCTGCGCCGACGGATGCGCGGCCCCCGCGCCGGCCGCGGCGCCCGCCTGCTGCGGCTCGGCGTGCGGTTCCGCCGTGCCGCTGACACAGACGCCGCTAGCTGCCTCCGACATCCCCGCCGGCACCAACGCCGCCCGCTACCGCATCGCGGCCATGGACTGCCCGACCGAGGAAACGCTGATCCGCAACAAGCTCGGCGGCATGCCGGGCGTGCAGGCGCTGCAGTTCAATCTGATGCAGCGCGTGCTGACGGTCCACCATTCGCTGCCGTCTCTGGAGGGGGTAGTCGCAGCCATCGAAAGCCTCGGCATGAAAGCCGAACCGCTGGCTGTGCAGACGCCGGACTCGACCATGCCGTCCCCCGCGGAAGCCCGCCAGCCGTGGTGGCCGCTGGCCCTGGCCGGTGCCGCCGCGCTGGGCGCCGAGGTGGCGCACTGGGCAGGGCTCGCCGAGCCGTGGCTGCCCGCCTTGCTCGCGCTCGTCGCGGTGGCGCTGTCGGGCCTGACGACCTATCGCAAGGGCTGGATCGCGCTGCGCAACGGCAATCTCAATATCAACGCGCTGATGAGCATCGCCGTGACCGGCGCGCTGCTGATCGGCCAATGGCCGGAAGCGGCCATGGTGATGGTGCTGTTCGCCATCGCGGAACGGATCGAGGCGGCGTCGCTCGATCGCGCCCGCAACGCCATCCGCGGCCTGTTGGCCATGGCGCCGGAGCAGGCCACCGTGCGGCAGCCGGACGGTGCATGGGAAGCGGTGGCGGCCGCCTCGGTCGGCATCGGCGCCGTGGTGCGGCTGCGGCCCGGCGAACGCGTGGCGCTGGACGGGCGCGTGCTGCGCGGCCAGTCGGCGCTGGACCAGGCGCCCATCACCGGCGAAAGCGTGCCGGTGGACAAGACCGTGGGCGATCCGCTGTTCGCCGGCTCGATCAACCAGACTGGCGAACTCGAGTACAGCGTGACCGCGCCGGCGGCCGACTCCACGCTCGCGCGCATTATCCACGCCGTGGAAGCGGCGCAGGGCAGCCGGGCGCCGACGCAGCGGTTCGTCGATCGCTTCGCCCGGGTCTACACCCCAACCGTCTTCGCCGCCGCGGTGCTCGTGGCGACCGTGCCGCCGCTGCTGCTGGGCGGTGACTGGTTCGACTGGATCTACAAGGCGCTGGTGCTGCTGGTCATCGCGTGTCCGTGCGCGCTGGTGATTTCCACCCCGGTGACGATCGTCAGCGCGCTGGCCGCCGCCGCGCGCCACGGCATCCTGGTCAAGGGCGGGGTCTATCTGGAACAGGGCAAGAGCCTGCGTTGGCTCGCGCTGGACAAGACCGGTACGCTGACTCACGGCAGGCCCGCGCAGACCGACCATGTGCCGCTGAGCGCGAACGCCGGCGAAGCGCGCGCGATTGCCGCGAGCCTGGCCGCGCGTTCGGACCACCCGGTCTCGGCGGCGGTCGCCACGGCGGCGCGCGAGGCCGGCATCGCCATGGTCGAAGTGGACGCCTTCGAATCGTTGCCCGGCATGGGCGTCAAGGGCCTGGTGGCCGGCCGCCGGTACTGGCTCGGCAATCACCGTCTGGTGCACGACATGGGCCTGTGCTCGGACGAACTCGAAACCCGCATGGAGGCGCTGGAGCGCGCGGGCAAGACCCTGGTGCTGCTGGCCGACGAAGGCGGCGTGCTGGCGATGTTCGCGGTCGCGGATACGGTAAAGGAAACCAGCCGCGCCGCCATCGCCGATCTGCATGCGCTGGGCGTCAAGACGCTGATGCTGTCGGGCGACAATCCCCATACCGCGCAGGCCATCGCGGCGCAGGTCGGCATCGACGAGGCGCGCGGCAATCAGCTGCCGCAGGACAAGGCGGATGCCATCGCAGCGCTCGCGGATGGCGCGCGTGCGCGCGGCGGCGTCATCGGCATGGTGGGCGACGGCATCAACGATGCGCCAGCGCTGGCGCGCGCCGATATCGGCTTCGCGATGGGCGCCGCCGGCACGGACACCGCCATCGAGACGGCGGACGTCGCGCTGATGGACGACGACCTGCGGCGCATCCCCGCTTTCATCCGGCTGTCGCGGCGCACCGCGGCCATCCTGGCGCAGAACATCGCGCTCGCGCTCGGCATCAAGGTCGTGTTCCTGGCTCTGACCCTGGCCGGCATGGGCACCATGTGGATGGCCGTGTTCGCCGACATGGGGGCGAGTCTGCTGGTGGTGTTCAACGGCTTGCGCCTGGCCGGCGACGGCGCACGCCGCTAGCCGCCCAAAGAAAAAACCCGCGCGGGGCGGGTTTGGGACAGCTTGCGAAGGGGACCGGCGCGCCGGTCCGCTGGCTCAGTTCGCCGGTTGGGCCGGCTTGGCCTTCTTCGCCTTCTTGTCGTCCTTCTTCTGCGCCGGCGCGGCGTTCAGATCGGCACGCGTGCTCTTGTTGGCGCCCTGCGAGTACGGATCGAACTTGTCGCCGGAACGGGCGCCCTGGGTATGCGGGTCGAATTTCTCGCCCGCGCGCGCACCCTGGCTGTGCGGATCGAACTGCTTGCCGCTGCCCTGGGCGTGGACCGCCACCGATGCGGCGCCGATGCACAGTGCGAACGCGGCTGCGACGAACTTGCTCATGGTCTCTCTCCTTTAGTGCCGCCCTGCGGCGGTGTCATGCGGCCTGCTGCCGGCGCCCGGGACGGGTACGCGGTGGGCCGCTTGCAGCCAGTGTCGCCAACATTGCACGCCGCTGTCAATGCCGGCCCGCCGGGGTCGGCGAGCGGAAACCGAACTGTTGCGCGTCCTACTCGGTCGCCACGTCGGAGGGGTGTTTCCACGCATTGCGGACTTCGGCGGACGGCGCCAGCGCCAGGTTCACCGCGCGCGTGCCGATCGGCTGCTGGAACCAGCGCTTCTGCAATGCGGTGACATCGGGGCCGGCGAACACCGTCGACAGCGTCTCGTCCACCAGTTGCTTCCAGGCCGGGTCCGCCTTGGACAGCATCAGCGCGTTCTGCTCGACCGACAGCGCAGGGCCGACAATCACGTAGTCCGACGGCTGCTTCGCGCGAGCCCGCAGGCCGGCCAGCAGCACGTCGTCCATCACGAACGCCTGCGCACGGCCGGAGTCCAGCAGCAGGAACGACTCGCCGTGGTCCTTGGCGTAGATGTCGCGATAGCCGTATTGCGCCTTCAGGCGCCGCACGTGACGGTCGCCGGTGGAGCCGGCGCTGGTAACCACGGTCTTGCCGCGCAGATCGTCGAACGACTTGATGCCCGAATCCGCGCGCACCAGCATGCGCACCGTCGAGACATAGTGCGACACGCTGAAGGCAACTTGCTTCTGGCGCTCCAGCGAATTGGTATTGGGGGCGCAATCCAGATCGACCAGCCCGTTCATGACCGCCGGAATCCGGTTCTGCGGGGTCAGCGGCATCCAGCGAACCTTCAGCTCCTGCAGGCCCAGCTTCTGTTTGGCGGCCTCCGCGGCGCGCAGGCACAGATCGACGGCATAGCCGGACGGCTCGCCGCGCTCGTCCGCAAAGGAGAACGGCAACGCGGATTCGCGGTAGCCCAGGACGATGGTCGAGGTCGAACGGATCTTGTCGAGCACCGGCGTGGCCGAGGTCTCGGCCCGGGCAGGCGCGCCGGCCAGCAGGGCGAAGGCGAGCGGGAAGGCGAGGAGGGCGCGGCGGGTCACGGTGAAATTAGCGCGGGTCGGGGTAAGCAGGGACGGCATCGTTTCTTGTTCGGCAAAAAAAACGCAGGGTACAGAGCGGACCGTTGCGGGGGAAGGACATCTTTTTCATATGCAAATGCCGGCGGTCGGCGTGCCGCGGCTTCGGTCGAATGTGGAGTTCTCCAGCCATTTTCGACAAGCACATCCCGGCATCCGCGTGCTGTAATCCACCGACCCCATCAATCCCGGAGCCGGTTCGCGGCTCCTGTTGCCACGCAGGCAAGAGCGCTCATGACAACGCCACGACCCGTCCGCCAGGACATTGCTTTGACCAACAAAGTGGTGGAACTGACCACGCAAAGGTATCCGAACGACTTCGAAGTGCGCCGGTGCGAGTCCGGCGTCCGGCGCCTGCTGGAACCTCCGGGACCGGACACGGATCCGGCTCGCTGCTACGTCGTTCTTGGACTGTTGCGCGTCATCCGGTCCGATGGCAAAGGCGCGTTGGATGCGATCCGCAATGCCCGGCGGCTGAAGCCGGCGGACAGCGGGACGGTCATCAACCTTCTGGCCGCGTTGCAGAACCTTGGGGAGATCCGGGAGGCCGGCTCGCTCGCCGACGAATGGCGCAACCGCGCGACGGGCGACCCGCACCTTCTTTCCGCCCTCTGCACGGCATACAAGAGCGCCTATCGGGCCGAGGACAGCCTGCAGATCCTCGCCGAACTGAGTGCGCTCAAGCCGGCGAGCCGATCGGCGGACAGGGCCCTGCTGCAAAAGGCCCTGGCACGCTCGATCGAGGCAAGGGCGATCGAGGGCTATAGCCGCCAGGATATGCAGGATCGTCTGCGCTTCGCCATCGATGTCATGCGGGAGGAGGGTCTCGCTTATCTGCTGCGGCATTGCCACTGGATCCTGCAGGACGGGTCGTCGGCCCATACCTTTTTCGTCGATGCGTCGTTGGAGCGTTGTGCAGCGCTGGACTGGCTGATCATCGACCGGGTAGTGGAGCGGTTCGAGCGCGCGGGCGGCGAGGTGATGAGCTTCCGCTGTCTGCCCGTCGATGCCTATTTCGATATGTGTGGGCCCGCCGCGGAAAACGAGGTCGCGCTATGAGCGTGAGTGGCGACGATTTCGCCGACGCCGCCGCCACGCTGGCCTTGGGTTCCCAGGAGATGGACTGGCGCAATGCCGCTTCGCGCGCGTACTACGGTGCCTTCCATGCTGCGCGGTTGCTGGCTTGCCGCCTGCCGGACAACGCCCACTGGCGGATGGGGGACCACAAGCGCCTGAGCAATCAGTTCGTGCTGGAGGGAAGCCGTCTGGCCCGAGGCATTGGCTTTGCGCTGGAGGCGATGAAGCGGGTCCGCCATCTTGCGGACTACGACATCAGCGGCGGCTTTGCCCAGGCGCAGGCAACCCGCCAGGTACAGGACTGCGCGACTCTGCGCGATCGCATCCGTACACTCGAAGCGCGGCTCATTGAGGTAGAGCCGTCGACGGCTGCACGCTGACCCGGGGGCAAGCGCGGCGCGCGCGGGTAGCAGGTAAAATCCCGCCTTTCGCGTTTCCAATAACTACAAATGACCACGCGTACCTCGCGTTTGCCAGGTGTCGATGCGCTCAAGGCCGTCGGTGCCCAACTGATCGTGCTGCATCACCTGGCGTTTTACGGACCGATGTCCGATCTGGCGCATCCTCTGGCGCCGGGGCTGTTCGACTGGCTCTGCCAGCACGCACGCATCGCGGTGCAGGTCTTCCTGGTGGTGGGCGGTTTTCTGGCGGCGCGCAGCCTGGCGCCGCAGGGCGTTCTGGTGGTTGCCAATCCGGTGGCAACGCTGTGGCGGCGCTACCGGAAGCTGGTCGTGCCGTATGCCGCCGCGCTGGTGATCGCCATGGTTGGCGCGGTGATCGCGCGCGCGTTGATGACGCACGACGCGATTCCCGCGCCGCCCACGCTCGCGCAGTTTGTCGTCCATCTGCTGCTATTGCACGATCTGCTGGGGTTCGACGCGCTGTCCGCGGGTGTCTGGTATGTCGCCATCGACCTGCAACTGTTCGCGCTGCTGATGCTGGCGCTATGGCTTCCGGGCGCGCTGTCCACGACGGCGCGCGCGGAAAGCGCGCGGCTGGGCACGTTGGCGGTGGTCGGGCTGGTGGCCGCCTCGCTCTACTGGTTCAATCGCCAGGCCACCTGGGATGCCTGGGCCATCTACTTCTTCGGGGCGTATGGCATGGGCGTGCTGGCCTACCGGGCGTCGCTGCCCGGCCGGCCGGGATGGGCGCTGCTGGCGCTTGGCGTGCTCGGTGCGCTGGCGCTGTGGGTGGATTTCCGCGAGCGCATCGCCGTGGCGCTGGCGGTGGCGCTCTGGCTGGGTGTGGCGCAGCGTGGAGGGTGGCTGACGGCATGGCCGCGGGGTCCGTGGGCCGCCCTGGTCGGCTACTTTGGCCGCATCTCGTATTCGGTGTTTCTCGTGCACTTCCCGATCTGCCTCGTGGCCAATGCCTGCTTCGGAACGCTGGGGCCGCGCGCGCCGTCGTGGCAGGCCGCCGGCATGGTGGGGGCGTGGCTCGCCAGCAATCTGGCCGGAGCGTGGTTCCACCGCTATGTCGAAACGGCGGACTTCGCCGCGATGTTGCGGGGACTGCGGACGCGCGCGGCGCAACTGGCGGGCTTCGGCGCGACGCGCGAGCCCTGATGGCCGGCCGCGCGCGGGCGAACTAGCGCCCTTCGGCGTTGGCGCTCTTGCGCGCGTAGAAGCGGGCCACTTCCTCGATCTCGCTGTCGGTCATCGCCCGGACCATATTGCGCATCTGCGCCTGCGCGTCGTTGCGGCGGTCTCCGGCGCGGAAGGCCACCAGCTGCTCGACGAGGTAGTCGCGCGGCATGCCCTCCAGCCATGGCGCGCCCAGTTTCTGGTCGACGCCACCGTGGCACGAGATGCACGGTGCGATATTGCGCAGCGGATCGCCCACGCGGACGAGCGCCGGCAGCGTTTCGTCGTAGGTGGTCGGCGCCGTGCGCGCCTTGGGCAGGTAGGCGTAGTAGGCGGCCAGATCGGCGATGTCCCGCTCCGACAGGTTGCGCGCCAGCGCTTCCATGATGGGGCTGGAGCGCTTGCCGGTCTGGTAGTCGCGCAACTGCTTGATCACCACTTCCGGGTACTGCCCGGCGAGGTTGGGCGCGTTCGAGATGCTCATGCCTTGCGCGCCGTGGCACATGGTGCAGTTCAGCGCCAGCGTCGCGCCGCGGCCCACGGCGTCCGGCGGCCCCGATACCGCCAGGGCGGGCTCCATCACCACCTGCGTCGACACGGGACCGCCCCGCGTGGCATTGGAGCGGCTCCACGACTCCGGCACGCCCGCGGCGCGGCAGATGGTGGCCCAAATACCCTGCGCGGAGAAGTCGCCCTGCACGGAAGGCAGCCATACGAAGCCGACAAAGGCGAACAGGGCGGTCATCGCGATCAGCGACAGCACGCTCCAGCGAACGAGCGGACTGCGCCACGACAGTCGGTGTGCCTGCGCCATCATCGGCTCCCGATGGGAACGACCGGCACCGACGCGTGGTCGAGCATCGCCAGTTGCACGATCGGAAATCCGTAGTTGACCAGCGTCAGCCCGATCATCATGGCCACCCACAGCGCAAAGCCGTTCAGCGCCGCGGGAACGCGGGCGCTGGCGTGCAGCGGCGTGCTGAAGGTGTAGGGCTCGGGCGTCTGCGCGCCCCGCCGCGCGCGGGCCAGCACCCATACGAACATTGCCGCGGAGATCACAAGTACCAGTCCGCCCAGCGTGGAAACGATGACCGTCCACGCCTGGGGCTGCAGGGCCGGATGCGTGTAGTCGTAGTACGCCATCCGGCGCGGCATGCCGAGCAGGCCCACCAGATGCCAGGGCAGCGACAGCACCAGCATGCCGACGAACCACAGCCACAGCTGCACCTGCAGCCAGCGGCGCGGCAGGGGCGCGCATCCGGTCAGCTGCGGCCACAGGTCGTACGCGATGACCATGTACATGATGACGATGGCGCCGGCGAAGATCAGGTGGAAATGCCCGGTGACCCACTGCGTGTTGTGCACGGTCTCGTTGAGCTGGTAGCTCATGTTGATGATGCCGCCGGCGCCGCCGAAGCCCAGCATCACGAACGAGAAGGTCACCGCCAGCATGACCGGATTGCCCCAGGGCAGGGCCTTGACCCAGCCGAACGCCCCCTTGCCGCCGCGCAGGCGCGCGGCGATCTCCACCGACGCGACGATGGTGAAGACGGTCAGGAGCGTTGGCACCGACACCATCGCGGTCATGGCCGCATGCACGAACTTGAAGCCCGCGCCGACCTGCGGATCGGCGAACAGATGGTGAATGCCGATCGGCATGGAGAACACCAGGAACAGCGCGAAGGCGACCCGGCCCATGGTGTCGCTGTATAGCCGTCCGCCGATCGCACGGGGCACGATGGTGTAGAAGGCGATATAGGCCGGCATCAGCCAGAAGTAGACGATGGCGTGCAGCGTCCAGGAGAAGAACACGCGCGCCAGGCCCGCGTTGATGGTGTCGGTCCAGCCCAGCGAGGCGGGCAGGATCATGAAGAGGACCTCGACCGCCGCCCCCACCGACGTCCAGGCCCACAGATACGCGCCGGCGACGTTGCCGTACATCGCCAGCGGCACGGTCGCGCCGGGATTGTCCTTCTTCCATGCGCGCAGGTTGACGGACATCAGCGCCACCCACACCCACGAGCCCACGACCACCAGCACCACGCCGATGTAGTAGAACGGGCTGCCGATCATCGGCGGGTAGAAGGTGTACAGCACCGAGGCCTTGCCCAGCCCCATGGTGATTGCCGCGATCACCGTGCCGGCGATCACCAGCCAGAAGCCCGCCCATGCCCAGCGCATGCCGATCAGCGCACGCTTGAGCGTGAGTTCGGTCAGCGCGTAACCGAAGCCCATGGCGACCAGGGTCGGCAGCACGTAGGCCATCACCGTGCCGTGCGCGGTCACCGAGCGGTAGTAGTGCTCCGGGTTGTTGACCCAGTTGGCGAGCGGAGAGCGGACGAACATCTGCCACTCGCCGAGCAGGATCGCGCCGAAGAAGGCGATGAAGGCGATCCAGAAGTGCGCCAGCACGAGTTTTCTAGCGAGAAACACAGTTCAGCCTCTCTTCGGCGCGAGCCCTGGCAAGGAATTCGTTGGGAGGCAGCACCTGCACGCGTGCCCACATTGCCTCGTGGCCGGTGCCGCAATACTCGTGGCACGGCATCAGCAGTTCGCCGGTCTTGTCGAAGGTGGTGGTGAACGTGGCGACGAACCCGGGAATCAGCATGGTGTTGGCGTTGGTAGTGCCCACCACGAAGCCATGGACGGCATCGGTGCTGGTGCCGCGGAACCTGACCGGCACGCCGGCCGGCACCACGATGCACTGCGGCTCGAACGAGTATTGCTGCGCGATCAGCCGCACGGTGACGCTGCCGTCCGCGTCGACGGCGGTGCCGAGGTTGCTCTCGACGAATTCGCCCTGCATGTGGGCGGTCCGCACGTCGATGGTCTCCACGCGCGAGGGCGGCATCGCCGCCCAGTGCAGGCCGGCCAGCACCATCATGGCGATCAGCACCACGATGATGAGGGTCACCACGATGGCCCAGCGCTTCTCGGCCGCTACCGCGACGTCCCCGGCGCCGTGCCCTCCGTTGGTATCCGTGGCGGTGGGCGGCGCGCTCACTGGACCGTTCCCCGCGGCAGATACACGAAGGCGTAGAAGGCGAGATACATCGCCACGACGATGGCGGTCGCCACGCCGGCCACGGCGAAGGCGCCCGTAGGCCCGCGGGCGACGATGCGGTGCACTTCCTCTTCCTCGGCCGGCGGATCGTCGGGGCGTCGCGGACGGGCGGTCTCGGGCGTCGTCATGCTCGGGCGCTCTCCTTACTCGGGCAGCAGCTTGCGAAGATCGTTGACCTGGGCCGTCGTCACCGGCGTGCCGCGGTTGTCCCAGGCAACACGGATATAGGTCACGACGGCGGCCGCCTGCGCGTCGTCCAGGATATGGGAGAAGGGCGGCATGCCGTGCGGGCGCGGGTTCTTCTGCGTGCCGGGCGGATAGCCGCCGTTGAGCACCATGCGGATCGGGTTCACGGGCGACGACATGGTGATGGACTGGTTACCGGCCAGCGGCGGGAATGCCGGGGGCTGACCCTTGCCATCCTCGCCGTGGCACATCGCGCATTGCGCGACATAGACCTGCCGGCCCAGCTCCATGACGCCGGGGTCCACCAGTCGCGCCTGGCTCGAGGGAGGCGGCTCCGAATCGCGAGGCGGCAGTGCCTTCAGGTAGACGGCCATCGCATCCACGTCCTCGTCGCTCATGTATTGCAGGCTGTTGTAGACCACCTCGGCCATCGGCCCGTAGACGGTGCCGCGATGCGATACGCCTACCTGCAGCAGGTCGACGATGTCCTTGATCTCCCAGTTGCCCAGGCCCGCCTCGCGGTTGGAGGTCAGGGATGGCGCATACCAGTTCTGGTTCGGGATCATGCCGCCCTCGAACGCCTTGGACTCGCTGGAGCCGCCCAGCATATTGACCGCGGTATGGCACATCGCGCAGTGGCCCAGCCCCTGCACCAGGTAGGCGCCGCGGTTCCACTGCGCCGACTGGCTGGGATCGGGCTGGTATTCGCCCTCGCGGAAATACAGCGCGCGCCAGCCGATCAGCAGATCGCGGTTGTTGAAGGGAAAGCGTAGCTCGTGCGGACGGTTGGCATGCTTCACCGGCGGCACCGACATCAGATAGGCGTAGATGGCGTCGGAGTCCTCGCGCGTGACCTTGGTGTAGGAGGCGAAGGGCATGGCCGGATAGAGCAGGGTGCCGTCGCGCGAGATGCCGGTATGCATCATCCGGTAGAACTCGTCGGCGGTCCACTGGCCGATGCCGGTCTCGTCGTCCGGCGTGATGTTCGGCACGTAGAGATTGCCGAACGGCGTGGGCATCGCCCGCCCGCCCGCGAACTGCTTGCCGTTGGGCTCGGTATGGCAGGCAATGCAGTCGCCGGCGCGCGCCAGGTATTCGCCGCGGTTGATGATCTGCGTGGTGGGATCGACGCCGGCGCCGCCGGCCAGATCGGCGGGCCGGCTGGTATCGCGGGGATCCAGCATGCCGGGCCGCAGCACGTGGAGGGCGGCGAGCACGACGGCCACGATCACCGCGAGTCCGACGATGCCCGCGATGATGGCCTGGCGTCGACGGGCGCGCTTCATCGCTGGCTGCCGCAGGCCAGCGGCATGCGGACGAGATTGGAGGATTCGGGCGCCGGGTCGCTTGGCGCGGGCTGCTGCCCCAGCCAGCCCGCCACCGCGGCGATATCGACATCGCTGAGCCGCGTCGCGATGCGCTTCATGCAATCGGGCTCGGCCGCGTGCCGGTCGCCCACCTTCCAGCGCGTGAGCTGCGCCACGATATAGGTCGGCCGCAGTCCGACCAGTCCGGGGATGCCCGGGTTCATGCCGGTCAGGGCGCTGCCGTGGCACGTCGCGCAGGCGGGAATGCCCTTGCCCGCGTCACCGGCGGTGACCAGCGCCTGCCCGCGCGCGAGCGTGGCGGGGTCGACGGGAGCCGGCTCGCCGGGCGCGAACGGAGGGTGCAGCCTGGAGAAGTACTCGGCCATCTCGCGCAGGTACGGATCGGGCAAGTAGGCCACCAGATAGTTCATCGGCGGGTACTTGCGGGTGCCGTCGCGAAAGGCCACGAGCTGGTTGTACAGGTAGCCGGCTGGCTTGCCGGCGATGCGGGGAAAGTAGCCGTTGCTGGTGCCCTGACCGCTCTGGCCGTGGCACGTCACGCAGCCCTGCACCCGCGCCTCCATCGAGTCGAGCTGCTTGAACGCCGGCACCGCCTCGGACTGGGCGCGCGCCGCGCCGGACCCGAGGCCGGCCAGAATCGCGAAAAGGCAAGCTGACCCGAACTTGTGCATGCCGCTACAAGGCCTCCATGCGAGTGGGTGCAGGCCGGCAATGGCTGATGCTGGGCTGGTGCCGATGCGGGCCCGTGGGCAGGCCCATGGGGAAGCGCCCACACGCATGCACCGTGCCCTGTGCCGGACAAGGTACACACCAGCGTAGGCGCTTTTAGGACGAAGTCAATGACTAGCGATATTAGAAATCCTTAGATCGCGCTTCGCTTCCTTACCGTGCTAGACGAACTTCCCGGTCAGGCCGCCGTCGACCACCAGCTCGGTGCCGGTCACGTAGGCCGCCGCGTCCGATGCCAGGAAGGCGCAGGCGTTCGCCACATCCCATGCCGTGCCCATCCGTTGCATCGGCACCTGGCGGGCCCGCGCGGCGCGCGCCTCGTCCAGATCGGTGGCGGAGAACATCTTCGCCACCGTATGCGCGATCCGCGGCGTATCGATCAGGCCGGGCACGACCGTGTTGGCGCGAATGCCGTGCGCCGCGTATTGCTGGGCGAGCATGCGCGTGAACTGGATCACCGCCGCCTTGGTCACGCAGTACGACAGATGCGGATAGCCAAGGTAGCGCAGCCCCGCGACCGACGAGATGGTCACGATCGCGCCGCGTCCGCGGTCCACCATGTCGGGCAGCACCTGCTGCGACGCCAGCAGCAGGCTGCGCACGTTGACCTGGTGGGCCTGGTCGAAGTCCTGCACGGCGGTGTCCAGCGGCCCTCCGGTCTTGCCGATGCCCACGTTGTGATGCAGCACGTCGATGGGTCCGAAGCAGGCGCGGGCCTGCGCGAACAGCCGTTCGACGTCGGCGTCCACCGCGACATCGCCGACGAAGGTCTCGGCCGTGCCGCCCTCGCCGCGAATCAGCGCGGTGGTCTCCCGCGCGGAGGCTTCGTCGCGGTCGACCACGCAGACGCGTGCGCCCAGGCGCGCGTACGTCGCGCTCGCGGCGCGGCCGATGCTCCAGCCCGGTCCCGCCGAGCCGGCACCCGCCACGAAGACCGTGCGCCCGGCCAGGCTCAGCGGCAGGGGCGACCCCGTGCCCGGCGGCATCGCCCCGCTCACGGCGCGTCCCCCGCGGGGGCATTGCCCACGTAGGGAATGGCGTGCTCCACCGTGTCCCAGATGAAGCGCCCCGACGGGCTCGCCTGCTCCTCGACGATATGCGCCACCAGACCGGCGGCGCGCGAGATCACCGCGAAGCCTCGCATCACGGCGGTGGGCACGCCGATCTCGCCCAGCAGCGCGGCCACCGCGCCGGTGGCGTTGATGGTGATCGGGCGCCCCGCTGCCTCGTCGACCGCGGCCGAGAGCCGCTTCAACGCCCGGATGCGCTCGCCGCCCAGCTCGGGCTCCGCCCCGGCCAGTTCCAGCAGCTTGTATGCGCGGGGATCGACGGGCTTGTGCAGGTGGTGGCCGAAGCCGGGCACCGCAGCCTTTTGCGCCCGGTAGTGGCGCGCGATGGCCTGGGCTTCGGCGTCGGGATCGTCCGCCGCCAGCACGCGATCGAGCAGCTGGGAGCAGTTCTCCATGGTGCCGACGAAGGAACTGCCCACGGCCAGCAGTCCGGCCGAGACGGCGCCCTGCAGGTTCTCCGGCGCGCTCATGTAGATCAGCCGCGTGGCAATGGCGCTTGGGGTGAGGCCGTGTTCCATCAGCACGATCAGCACCACGTCCGTGATGCGCATGTCCACGGGCCGCGGCTTGCGGCCGAGAATCTGCATCAGCATCACCTCGGTGAAGGTGGCCTTGCCCATCAGGTCCTCGACCAGATTGGCATCCCGGTAGTGCAGGCTGGTCAGCGTATGCGTGCACAGCCGGGTGACCGGCTTGCCGGAGGGGTTGGCGGTCTGGGTCATGCGGTCTCCTTCAGTGAATGCCCGCGGCGTTGCCGGCCATGGCCCGGTCCCGCACGGCATTTTTCAGTACCTTGCCCACGGTGGAGCGGGGCAGGCTGTCGTGGAAATGGATGCGCTTGGGCGTCTGCACCGGCCCCAGCCGCTCGCGCACGAAGGCGACCAGTTCCGCCTCCGTGGCCTTGCTGCCCTCGCGCAGCTGCACGGCCGCGTGCACCGCCTCGCCCCACTTGTCGTCGGGCATGCCGAACACCGCGCACTCGTGGACGGCGGGATGCTGGCCCAGCGCGTTCTCCACGTCGATGGGATAGACGTTGAAACCGCCGGTGATCACGACATCGCGCAGCCTGTCCTTCAGGTACAGGTAGCCGCGTTCGTCGATCAGCCCGCGGTCGCCGGTATGGAGCCAGCCATCGACGATGGTGGTGTCGGTCAGGTCGGGGCGGCGCCAGTAGCCGGTCATCACCAGGTCGCCGCGCGCGACCACCTCGCCGACTTCGCCGCTCGGCAGCAGCCGGCCGTCGGGCGCCATGATCGAGACCTCGCTGAACCACGTGGTGCGCCCGACCGAGGCGAGGTTGCAGTCCTGCTCGTAATCGTCGGGACGCAGTACGGTCAGCAGCTGGGGCGCCTCGGTCTGGCCATAGGTGGTGCCCACCACGGGACCGAAGAAGGCGCGCGCCTCGCGGATCTTCTCGGTCGGCATCGGCGCGCCACCGTAGATCAGCCGACGCAGGGCCGGATAGTCGTCGCGCGAGGCGCCGGGCAGCGCCATCAGCATGTAGATCAGCGTGGGGGGCATGAACGACACGGTGCCGCGGCGCTCGCGGAACGTGCGGCGCACCGCCTCGGCACCGCCGCCGGCCATGATCACGTGGCAGCCGCCCTGGGCGAGGATGGGCAGCACATACGTGGAGGTGCCATGCGTGATGGGCGCCGCCACCACGTAGCGGTCGTGCTCGTCGAAGCCCCATGCATGGATCTGGTTGACGATATTCGCCACCCACGCGCGGTAGGGCTGCATCACGCCCTTGGGTGCGCCGGTGGTGCCGCCGGTGAACTTGATCGCCTGCGTGTCGTCGCGATGGAGAGACAGCACGGGAGGCGGCGCGCCGGCGTGGCGCCCGATGGCGCTCTCCAGCGAGTCGGCGCCGGCGGGCGCCGGCGACGTGAACAGCCGGGTCGCTGGCGCGCCTTCGAGCAGCGGCGCGAGTTCGGCGTCGAGCACGAGAATGCTTGGCTCGGTGGCATCGACGATCCGCCGCAGTTCGGGCTGCGTGCTCTTGGGATTGAGCGGCACCCAGATCTTGCCGCTGGCCAGCACCGCCAGCAGGGCGACGATGTGCTCGGCCGAATTGCCGGCGCAGATGCCGACGCGGCTCTGCGCGGCGGGATCGATGGCCTGCATGGCGGTGGCCAGCGCCGCCACGCGCGCGGCCAGCGCGCGGTACGTGATGCTGGCCTGCGGCGCGTCGATGGCCACGTTGTCGGGCCAGCGCTGCGCGGCCCGCCAGAACAGATCGATGGGAAGCATGGCTCTCCTTGGTTCCGTGGTCAGTTGACGCGCGCGCCCGATTGCTGCACCACCTCGCGCCAGCGCTTGATCTCCGCCATGGCGAAGGTGCGCGCCTGCTCCGGCGTGCCCGGCTCCGGCGTCGCGGCCAGGTCCTGCATCCGCTGGCGCACGTCCGGCGCGGCCAGCGCCTTGTTCAACGCCGCATTGAGCTTGTCGGTCACCGCCTTCGGCGTGCCCGCGGGCGCGGCGATGGCGAACCACGATTGCACGTCGAAGCCGGGAAAGCCCGATTCGGACACGGTGGGCACATCGGGCAGCGAGGGCAGCCGCTGGGCGCTGGTCACCGCGATGGCGCGCAGCTTGCCGGCCTTGACGTGCGGCAGCGCGGACGGCGTGTTGTCGAACATCGACTGGACCTGTCCGCCCAGCAGGTCCGTCACCGCCGGCGCGCTGCCGCGGTAGGGCACGTGCAGCATCTTGATGCCGCTGCGCATGCGGAAGATCTCGCCGGACAGGTGGATCGACGAGCCGCTGCCGGACGAGGCGAACGTCACCCCGCTCGCCGACTCCTTGCCCAGGCGGATGTAGTCGTTCACGCTCTTGACCGGCAGCGACGGATTGACCACCAGCACGTTGGGAATCTTGGCGATCATGCCCACCAGCTCGAAATCCTTCGCCGGGTCGTAGGCCAGCTTGTCGTAGAGCGAGGCGTTGATCGTATTGGCGATGGTGTACACGTACAGCGTGTAGCCGTCAGGCGCGGCCTTGGCCACCACCTCGGCGCCGACGTTGCTGTTGGCGCCGGCGCGGTTCTCCACCACGACCGGCTGGCCGAGGCCGTCGCCGAGCTTGACGGCGACCAGGCGCGCCAGCACGTCGGTGGCGCCGCCGGCGGCATAGCCGACCACCAGCTTGACCGGCTTGGACGGCCAGACCGGGTCGGCATGCAGGGCGGTAGAAAAGCCGCCGGCGAAGACCCCGGCGAGGGCGAGTGCGCAGCCGAGCAGGCGCCGGCGCGGCGTAGGGGAATAGCTCATGTCGATTGTCTCCTGAGTGGATGCCTCGCCGGGGGACGTCCGTCTACTGAGCGCTGCGGCATACTGCGGACTATCGCCCCGACACGGAAATTCTTTCCGATGACTGCCCGTACCGCGAATCGAAATGTCCGCCAGGCGGACGTTGGCCGGCGCCCGGCCGAGGACGGCACCCGCGCGCTGCGCCGTGGCCTGGACCTGCTCGACGCCATCCTTGCGGCCGGACCCGATGGCCTGCGCGTGGTCGAGATGTGCCGCGCCGTCGCGCTGGAGCGGCCCACGGTGTACCGCCTGCTGGCGACGCTGGTCGATTGCGGCTATGTCGCGCAGCGGGGCCGCTGGCACTATGTCGGCGGGCCGCGGCTGGCGGCCGTGCCGCAGCGGGGCGCGTCCACGGATCTGGCCGCCAGACTCAAGCCGGTGCTTGCCCAGATCAGCGGCGGCTGCGGCGACGCGGCATTCGCCATCGTGCGCGACGGCGCGCTGTCCCACTGCATCGCCCGCCACGTCGGCACGCATCCCGTGCAGGTGCTGGTGATCCAGGTCGGCACCCGCCAGCCGCTGGGCGTAGGCGCGGCGGGGCTCGCGCTGCTGGCCGCGCTGCCGGATGGGCAGGTGGAGGAAGTCATCGCCGCCAATGCCGACACGCTCGGGCGCTACGGCGGCATGACGGCCGAGCGCATGCGCATCCTGGTGCGGGCTACTCGCGAGCGGGGCTGGTCGGTGATCGGGAACCATGCCACGCGCGGCGCGCTGGCGGTCGGCATGGCAGTGCGCGATCGCGGCGGGGAGCCGGTGGCCGGCATCAGCGTCGCAACGACGCTGGCCCGCATGCCGCGCGAGCGCCAGCAACTGATCTCGCGGCTGATCCGCGAGGCGGTGGGCACGCTGTTGCCCAAGGGCCTGTAGCCGTCCTCGGCGCCTTCTAACGACATGCGGAATGCTTCGTTCCCACGCGCTGCGCGCGGGAACAACAATGCTTGTCCCGCCCGCGCATGAGGCCGCGCGCGGCTTTGCAGTCTTTCCCAGTGAAACGCACGGACGAAGCCATGAATCATCCCCGCGAATATCCCGCGGCAACCGCCGCGCCCGCCGCGAGGCTGCCGGACCCCGCCACCGTGCGGCGCATCGCCGGCGACGCCGAGGCCATCGAGACCGCCCACGAACTGGCGCGCGAGTTCGCGGTCGAGGCGTCGCTGCGGGACCGCGAGCGCCGGCTGCCATGGGCCGAGCTGGAACGCTGGTCCGCCAGCGGCCTCGGCGGCATCACGGTGCCGTGCGAGTTCGGCGGTGCGCAGGTTTCCTATGCCACGCTGGCGGAGGTCTTCGCCATCGTGTGCGCCGCGGATCCGGCGTTGGGCCAGATCCCGCAAAACCATTTCGGCCTGCTGGCCGTGCTGCGCGAGATCGGCGGCGAACGCCAGAAGCGGCGCTTCTATGGCGAGGTGCTGGCGGGCGCGCGGCTCGGCAATGCCGGTCCCGAACGCCGTTCCGCCACCAGCAAGACCATCCTGCAGGGCACCACGCGGCTGACGGCCACGCCGCAGGGCCTGCGCCTGAACGGGCGCCGCTTCTATTCGACCGGCGCGCTGTTCGCGCACCGGGTGCCCACGCGCGCGCTCGACGACGAGGGGCGCGCGGTCCAGATATGGACGCCACGCGAGGTGTCCGGCCTGACGGTGATCGACGACTGGTCCTCGTTCGGCCAGCGCATCACGGCAAGCGGCAGCGTGGTGTTCGACAACGTGCCGGTCAACGCGGACGACGTGCTGCCGCTGTGGCAGCTGAGCGATCGGCCCGGCCTGTCCGGCCCCACCTCGCAACTGATCCAGGCCGCCATCGACCTGGGCATCGCCGAAGGCGCGCTGGCCGATACGCTGGCCTACGTGCGCCAGCACGCGCGGCCATGGGTCGATTCGGGCTGCGAGCATGCCACGCAGGACCCCTACATCATCCAGGACGTGGGCCGCTTGCAGATCGACGTCCATGCGGCCCGCGAGGTGCTGCTCGACGCCGGCCGCGTGCTGGACGAGATCGCGGCCGGACCGGTCGATGCGCAGGCGAGCGCGCGCGCGTCCGTCGCCGTGGCCGAGGCCAAGGTGCTGACCACCGAGGCGGCGCTGGAGGCGAGCGAGAAGCTGTTCGAGCTGGCCGGCGCGTCGGCCACCCGGGCCGGGCACAACCTGGACCGCCACTGGCGCAATGCCCGCACGCACACGCTGCATGATCCCGTGCGCTGGAAGACCCACCTGATCGGCAACTACTACCTGAATGACATCCTGCCCGCCCGGCACGCCTGGAACTGATATGCCCGCACTTCTTGAGCCTGCGCCCACCGCCAACGAACCCGCCAGCGCGCCACCGCCGCCGCGCCCGCCGGCGCGCCTGGCCGACGATGCCGACGCCATCCGCACGGCCCGCGAGCTGGCCGGCGCGTTCGCACGCGACGCGGTGGCGCGCGACCAGGCGCGCCGCCTGCCGTGGCGCGAGCTGGAAGCCTTCACCGACAGCGGCCTGTGGGCCATCACCGTGCCGCGCGACCATGGCGGACCCGGCGTAAGCAGCGGCACGCTGGCAGAGGTCGTGGCGACGATCTCCGCCGCCGACGGGTCGCTGGGACAGATTCCGCAGAACCATTTCTATGCGCTGGAGGTACTGCGCGTGGGCGGCACCGAGGCGCAGCAGCGCTTCTTCCACGAGCGCGTGCTGGCCGGGGAGCGCTTCGGCAACGCGCTGGCCGAGATCGGCCACAAGGACTTCAAGCGCCGTACCCGCATCGAGCCAGACGGCGATGGGTGGCGGGTCAACGGCAACAAGTTCTACTGCACGGGCGCGCTCTACGCGCACTGGATCCCCACGCTGGTGGTGGCGCAGGAGGCGGGGCGGGAGGTGACCTATCTCGCCTTCGTGCCGCGCGGCGCGCAGGGCGTCTCCATTGTCGACGACTGGGATGGCTTCGGGCAGCGCCTGACCGGCAGTGGCTCCGTCTCGTTCGACAACGTGCGCGTGGAGCGCGAGTGGGTGGTGCCGTTTCTCGCTTCGTTCGAGCGTCCCACGTCCATCGGACCATTCGCGCAGCTGCTGCATGCCGCCATCGACCTGGGCATCGGCCGCGGCGCCTTCGACGCGACGCTGACGTTCGTCCGTGAGCGGGCGCGCGCATGGGTGGGCGCGGGCGTGGAACGCGCGGCGGACGACCCGCTGACCATCCACCAGGTGGGAGACGTGGCCGTGCGGCTGCGCGCGGCCGAGGCGCTGTTGCGCCGCGCGGCCCGCGCCGTCGACGTGGCGCGCGGCGCGCCCGACGAGCGCAGCGTGGCCGAGGCCTCCATCGCGGTGGCGGAGGCGCGCGCGCTGACCACCACGGCGTCGCTGCTGGCCAGCAACAAGCTGTTCGAGCTCGGCGGCACCGCGGCCACGCTGGACCACCAGGGACTCGACCGCTTCTGGCGCAACGCCCGCACGCACACGCTGCACGATCCGGTGCGCTGGAAGTACCACGCGGTGGGCAACTTCCATCTGAACGGAAAGCTGCCGGCGCGGCACGGAGCGTTGTGATGGCGCACAAGAAGACGATCCTGCTCAACGCGTTCAACATGAATTGCGTAGGCCATATCAACCATGGCCTGTGGACGCATCCGCGCGATCGCTCCACCGAATACAACACCATCGAATACTGGACCGACCAGGCCCGCACGCTGGAGCGCGGATTGTTCGACGGCCTCTTCCTCGCCGATATCGTCGGCGTCTACGACGTCTACCAGGGCAATGTCGATGTGACGCTGCGCGAGTCGATCCAGCTGCCGGTCAACGACCCGATGCTGCTGGTGCCGGCCATGGCCGCGGTGACGCGGCATCTGGGCTTCGGCGTGACCGTGAACCTGTCGTACGAGCCGCCCTACCTGCTGGCCCGACGCTTCTCCACGCTGGACCACCTCACGCGCGGGCGCATCGGCTGGAATATCGTCACCGGCTACCTCGACAGCGCGGCACGCGCGATGGGCGTGCAGGCGCAGCTGCCGCACGACCAGCGCTACGATCGCGCGGACGAATACCTGGACGTGATGTACCAGCTGTGGGAGGGCAGCTGGGAGGATGGCGCCGTGCGGCGCGACAAGGCCGCGCGCGTGTTCGCGGACCCGGCGCGCGTGCACCGCGTGCGCCATGAGGGCGCGCACTATCGCGTCGACGGCTATCACCTCGCCGAGCCGTCGCCGCAGCGCACGCCGGTGCTGTTCCAGGCCGGCAGCTCGGGCCGCGGCCAACAGTTCGCCGCGCGGCATGCCGAGTGCGTTTTCATCTCGCCGCCCAACCGCGAGGCGGCCCGCAACACGGTAAAGGCGCTGCGAGAGCAACTGGTGGCGGCCGGGCGCCGCCCCGACGACGTCAAGGTATTCGCCGGCGCCGCCGTGGTCACCGGCCCGACCGAGCAGCAGGCGCGCGCAAAGCACGCCGAATACAAGGACTACGCCAGCCGCGAGGCGGGCCTGGCCCATTTCGCGGCCAGCACCGGCGTGGACTTCGGGCAGTACGATCTCGATGCCCCGGTGGACTATGCGGGCGGCAATGCCATCGAGTCGGCGAGCCGCACCGCGCAGCAACAGGGCTGGACCCGCCGCAAGCTGCTGTCGCTGTTCGAACTCGGCGGGCGCTACCCGGCCCTCGTCGGCGATCCGGCGCAGGTTGCGGATGAACTGCAGTCGTGGGTGGAGGACACCGGCATCGACGGCTTCAATCTGAGTCGCACCGTGGTGCCGGAGAGCTACGAGGACTTTGTGGATCTGGTCGTGCCGGTGCTGCAGGAGCGCGGGGTCTACAAGACCGCGTACGCCGAGGGCAGCCTGCGGCGGAAGCTGTTCGGCGAGAGCGACCGCCTGCCCGCGCGCCATGCGGCGGCGCAATTCCGGCGGTCATGACGCACGTGCCGCCGTGCTAGCAATGACAAGGCCCCGCGCTGCGGGGCCTTGTCTCATCCGGACCGTGGTCGTCCGGCTCGTTCATGCCGCCCTGGCGAGGGCCGCCTGCGCGCTGGCGGGAAACAGTGGCGTGGCCCGGTCGGCGGCAAGCCGGATCCGCTCGATCAGCGAGGCGCTGCGGATCGTATGGTCATCGAAATCCGCCTGGCTGGCGTACACCCCGATGGGCAGCGTCAGCGCCTGCAGGAAGCCGAACAGCGGGCGCAGCTGATGTTCGAGCACCAGCGCGTGACGGTCGCTGCCGCCGGTCGCGGCCAGCAGCACGGGCTTGTCGACCAGCGCCTCCTGTCCGATCAGGTCGAACAGCTGCTTGAAGTGCCCGGGATAGGAGCCGCGATAGACCGGTGCCGCCACAATCAGCAGGTCGGCCTGCTCGATGGCCTGCAGCCGGGCCTCGACCGGCGCCGGCAGCTCCGTGCGCCACAGCGCGCCGCCCAGCGGCCGCGCGATGTCGGCAAGGCTCACGACCTGCGCATCGATGCGGAGGCGCGTGCCGACTTCCTGCAGCAGGGCATTGACCAGCGCCAGCGTGCGCGAGGGTGTTTGGGTGCTGCCATTGACGGCAACTACGTTCAGAGGCTTGGACATCCGAGAACTCCGGAATAGGCGTGATGACGGTGAAAGGCGCCCCGCGGCGCGCCAGGGAGCGACCGCATCACCTTAGCGCAAGGGGCGCCGGCAACGAACGACGCGTTTCGCCTATCCATAGACGGGCGCATCGCATAACGCAGGCTCATGAATGGCACACCAGCCCGTCCTGCAACTGGCTGGCTTCGAAGCCGACATTGGCGGCGCGGTGCTGCCGCGCCTGCAGCAAGGCGCCATTGGCCTTCCACTGCCGCACCGCCTTGTCCAGCCAGGCCAGCGAGCGCGCATCGGCCGCGCGCAGCGCGATCTGCGCGGTGTCGTTGTCCGGCGGCAGTCCGATATCGAGGCGGCGGTAGAAGCGCCATTCGGGCGTTCGCATCAGCCGCGCGATGGTCAGCTCGTCATCCGCGAGCCCGTGGCATTCGCCGGCCATGAACGCGGCCACGGCCTGCACCGCCGCGCCATAGGACCGCACGACGGCGCCGTGCCGCTCGGCCAACGTACGCGCATGGGGACTACCGGCCGGCACGCAGATGCGCGCGCCATGCAGATCGGCGGCATGCGCGACCGGGCCGCCGCGCAGTACGACGAGCGCGCCGTTGCCACCGGTGTAGGCGGTCGGGATGCGGGCCTGAGCGCCTTCGGACACCGACGGCGCTCCCGCGATGGTCAGGTCCGCCACAGCCTCGCCAGCGCCGGCCATCACCAGCCGCAACGGCAGCCCTAGCCGCGTGGCGACGAAGTCCGCCATCTCCGCATCGAAGCGGTCGGGCTCCAGCGGCGCCTGCGCGCCCACGACGGTGGGCCGGCGGTAGTGGCGGACCGCCACCACCAGTTCGCCACGGGCCGTCGCCGCCTGCAGCACGGGGCCGATCGCCTCGGGCGAAGTCGGTGGCAAAGACGCCGACGCGAGCAGCGGGTGATGCGCTAACGCGGTCTGCCATGCGACAGGAAGACGTTCCGGCAGATGCGGCAGGCGCGGCATCCAGACGGGCGCGGCCAGCCATGACGCGGCGGCCACCAGCGTGGCCACGGCCGCGATGCCGGCCACGCGCCGTGCAACACGCGCCACCGGTCGCGGCGCGGCCGGGCGCGCCGGGTCGGAGGTCTCCCACTCGCAGGCCGCGCACGCGGCCACGCCTCGCTCAGCCATTGAGGGTCAGGCCCTTGCGCCAGCGCGTGAGCCGATGCTCGACCGCGGCGAGCACGTAGTTGAGCAGCAGGCCCAGCAGCGCGAGCAGCAGGATGCCGGCGTACATGGTGGGGATCTGGAACACCTCCTGCGAGTTCAGCGTCAGGAATCCCAGCCCGGCATGCGCGCCGATCATCTCCGCGGCCACCAGCGCGGTAATGCAATAGGTACCCGCCAGCCGCACGCCGGTGAAGATCGACGGCAGCGCCGCCGGCAGCACGACCTTGCGGAACACGAAGGGACGCGACGCGCCCATCGATCGCGCGGAGTCGATCAGCAGCCGGTCCACCTGCTTGACGCCGCCGATCGTGCTCAACAGCACCGGCCAGAACGACGCCCAGAAGATGATGGCCACCTTGGACAGCTCCCCGATGCCGAAGAACAGCACGAACACCGGGAACAGCGCGAAGGCCGAGGTTTGCCGGAACAACTGGAGAATGGGATCGACGACGGCCTCGAATCGGCTGAACCAGCCCATGAGCAGCCCCAGCACAACGCCGAAGCCGATGGCGGCGAACAGGCCCCACAGCGAGCGCTGCAGGCTGGCGACGACATGCTTGAGTAGCGTGCCGCTGGTAATCAGCTCCCACAGCGTAGGCAGGATCTGCGACGGCGGGCTCAGGTAGGCCTGGCTGACGATGCCAAGCCGCGGCACCAGCTCCCACAGCAGCAGGAATGCCGCGATGCCGATCAGGCCGAGCGTGCGGTCCCCGTGGCGGATGACGGTAGTGGTGGCGCTCACAGTGCCGCTCCTTGCGCGTGGGTGCCGGCCGGCGCGGCGGGTTCGGCGGGCGCGCGTTCGCCCGGATTGGCCGTGGCGCCGAACGGGCGTGGCGCCGCGGCGGGTTGGGTCAGTTGCACTTCGTCCTTCAGGATGTCCCACGCCTGCTGGCGCAGCTTGATAAAGGCGTCGGCATGCCGCAGCTCCGGCGCACGCGGGCGCGGCAGCGGCACGTCGAGGATCTGCTTGACGGTGCCGGGCCGGCGCGTCATCACCACGATGCGGTCGGACAGGAAGATCGCCTCGTCCAGGCTGTGCGTGATGAAGACGATGGTCTTGCGGTACTGCTCCCAGATGCGCAGCAGCTCGCCCTGCAGGATCTCGCGCGTCTGCGCGTCGAGCGCCGCGAACGGTTCGTCCATCAGCAGCACGTCGGGCCGGTAGGCCAGCGACCGGGCGATGGCAACACGCTGCTTCATGCCCCCCGACAGTTCGTGGGGATAGCGATGCCCGAAGCCGTGCAGCCCGACCAGTTCGAGGTATTCGCCGGCAATGCGGTTGCGCTCGCCGCGCGGTACGCCGCGGATCTCCAGGCCGAAGGCGATGTTCTCCAGCACCGTGCGCCACGGAAACAGCGCGTAGCCCTGGAACACCACGCCCTGGTCCGGGTTGATGCCGGCAAGCGGCCGGCCGCCGATGGCAATGTCGCCGCCGGTGCGGTCGGTGAGGCCGGCAAGGATGCTGAGGAAGGTGGACTTGCCGCAGCCCGACGGGCCCAGGATCGACAGGAATTCGCCGTCGCGGATGTCCAGGTCGAACTCCCGGAGCACCTCGACGCGATCCGGCTGGCCCTGTTCGTTGCGCACGTTGTACTCCATGCGCACGTTGCGTGCGGTGATCTTGTTCGTCATGCCGCGCCGCTCCGGCCTGGCGCCACGGCCCCGGTGGCCTTGGCGCCGGCGAACGGGTTGAACTCGTTGGTGTAGATGTCGCGCACGTTGACCTTCCCCTTGGCCAGCTTGCCCTCGTTCTCCAGCACGTCGATGTAGTACTGGATCGGCGGTTCGGTGACCACGAGATTCTCCACGTAGGCATAGCGGTCCACGTAGTCGAGCTGCAGCTTGATGCGGTCGGAGACGAGCTTGCGCGCGTCTTCGGGATTCGCATTGACCCAGTTCGCGGCTTTGGCCAGCGCGGTGACGACGTCGCGCACGGCTTCGGGATGCTCGCGGATGAAGCGGCCGTGCGCGCTGTACGGCTGCATGCCGCCCAGCCCGCCGTCGAGGTCGAAGTCGCTCCACAGCCGCACCAGCTTGTCGGCATGGTCGGCCCGGCCGGAGAAGGGCGCGTGGATGATGGCCATGTCGGTGTTGCCGGTCACCAGCGTCTGCTCCGCCTGGTCGTCGGGAATGACGACGAACTGGATCTTGTCCACGTTGACGCCCTGCTGGCGCAGGTAGGTCTTGGTGACGAACTCCGCGCAGGCGCCGAAGCTGTTGATGCCCACGGTCTTGCCTTCGAGGTCCTTGGGCGCGCGGATGCCGGAGGCCTTGCGCACGAAATACTTCATGTGCGGCGCGTCCTGAAGCGTGCGGTTGCCCGCCGCCACGACCTTGATGTCGGCGCCGCTCGCCACCGCGGAAATCACCAGCGGCACCATGCGGGAGCCGAAGTCGATCTCGCCCGTGCCGGTCAGCGGAATGATCTGCGGCGCGGCCACCTTGCCGACGTACTTCGGTCGCGTGGTGGTGCCCTCGAAGTAGCCCAGCTGCTCGGCGAGATAGACCAGGTCGAAGGTGGGGTTGTCCGGATACTTGAACTCGACCTTGTCCCCCGTCTTCTTCACCACCGAGGGCGCCTTGCCGGCGGCCGCCGATGACGGGGCCGACTTGTCGCGCGAGCACCCGGCGAGGGCCAGGCCGCTGCCGCCGAGCAGCGCGAGGGATCCGAGGCGTTTCAGTGCCCCGCGGCGGGCGCGCAGGGAAGGGTCGGTGGCGTGCATGGAGATTCCTGAACGGTGGAGGCAGATCCGGGGTGCGGCCTGCCGTTGGTATCGCCGGATGGCGTGGCTCTGCGGCCACTGTATCGCCCGGCTCGCGCCGGCCGGAACGAACGATTTCGCAGACCCATATGTGTTCGGCGCGCGGCGAACGCGAGGCGTCGACGGGATCGCGCCGCTTATGCGCGGAGCACACATGGATGGGCGAAACCCTTCGTTCCCGTGGCCGCCCCGGCTCGCTACTCTCGACTGCCAACGCCGCGCGCCGCATCGCGCGCAACGCGGCATCGACACATGCAACACCTCACCACAAGGGCACATATGCAGGTCTTCTGGTTCATTCCCACCCATGGGGACAGCCGCTACCTAGGCACCTCGGAGGGCGCGCGCGAGGTCAGCTTCGACTACCTGAAGCAGATCGCCGTCGCCGCCGACACGCTCGGCTACGAGGGCGTGCTGATTCCGACCGGACGCTCGTGCGAAGACCCGTGGGTCGCTGCCTCGGGCCTGGCGGCCGTCACGCGCCGGCTGAAATTCCTGGTCGCGGTGCGCCCGGGACTGATGACACCGACGCTGGCCGCGCGCATGGCGGCCACCTTTGACCGGATCTCCGGCGGCCGGCTGCTGGTCAATCTGGTGACCGGCGGCGACGTGGCGGAGCTCGAGGGGGACGGCGTGTTCCTCGACCATGCCGCGCGCTATGAAGCTTCGGCCGAATTCATCCGCATCTGGCGCGACGTGCTGGCGGCAAGCCACGACAGCGGCGAGGTGAGCTTCACCGGCGGGCACCTGTCGGTCAAAAGCGCGCGCGTGCTGTATCCCCCGATCCAGCGGCCCTATCCGCCGGTCTACTTCGGCGGATCGTCCGAGGCCGCGCACAAGCTCGCCGGCGAGCAGGTCGACACGTACCTGACCTGGGGCGAGCCGCCCGCCGATGTGGCGAAGAAGCTCGCGGACGTGCGCGCCGAAGCGGCCCGCCACGGGCGCACCGTGACCTTCGGCATCCGCCTGCATGTGATCGTGCGCGAGACGGACGCCGAAGCATGGGCGGCCGCCGAATCGCTGATCAGCCGGCTCGACGACGAGACCGTGTCGCGTGCGCAGGCCGTGTTCGCCAAGATGGATTCCGAGGGCCAGCGCCGGATGGCGGCGCTGCATGCCGGCGGCAGCAAGCGCACACGCGAGGCGCTGGAGGTCAGTCCGAACCTGTGGGCCGGCGTGGGCCTGGTGCGCGGTGGCGCGGGCACCGCGCTGGTGGGCGATCCGCACACCGTGGCCGAGCGCATGCGCGAGTACGCCGAATTGGGCATCGATACGTTCGTGCTGTCAGGCTACCCGCATCTGGAAGAGGCGTACCGCTTTGCGGAGCTGGTGTTTCCGCTGCTGCCGCGCGCGGTGCGCGACAAGCTGCCGGGGCAGGTGCTGTCGGGCCCGTTCGGCGAAGTGATGGCCACCGGCATCGTGCCGCGTGCCTCGCAAAGCTGACAGGGGCCGCATGCATACGAATCCTCTGGAGCAGGCCGCGCTAGACCTCGCGGCCAGGCTGCTCGCCCGCAAGGCGCGCGGCCTGGCGGGCGTGCCGGGGCGTTGGCGGCGCTGGCTGCCCTGGCTCCGCCGCCACTGAAACGGAGCCCCGGGGGCTCAGTGGAAGCGGGGCCGCGGCACCGCGTCGAGCAGCGCGCGCGTATAAGGATGGGCCGGCCGCTCCCAGATCTGCCGCTGCTCGCCCGCTTCGACCAGCTGGCCGTGCTGCATCACCAGCACGCGGTCGGCGATATAGCGCACCACGCCAAGGTCGTGGGAGATAAACAGGTAGGACAGTCCGAACTCCCCCTGCAGGTCCGCCAGCAGGTTCAGTACCTGGGCCTGCACGGAGACATCGAGCGCCGAGACGGGCTCGTCGCAGATCAGCAGCCTGGGCTTGAGCACGAGGGCCCGCGCGATCCCGATGCGCTGCCGCTGGCCACCGGAGAACTCGTGCGGATGGCGGCGCAGCGCCGTGGCGGGCAGGCCGACGCGATCCAGCATCGCGGTCGCACGGCGGGCCCGTTCGCGGCGATCCGCGACGCCATGGATGCGCAGCGCGCCGTCCAGCAGTTCCGCCACCGTGCGGCGCGGGTTCAGGGAGCCGTATGGGTCCTGGAACACCAGCTGCATCGCTCCACGCAGCGGCCGCATGGCATTGCGGTCCAGCGGCACCAGATCGACGCCGTCGAAGCGGATCGCGCCGGACTCGGCCTGCGTCAGCCGCAGGATCGCCTTGGCAAGGGTCGATTTGCCGCAGCCCGATTCCCCGACGAGCCCCACCGTTTCGCCCTCGCCGATGGCGAATGACACGCCGCGCACCGCGTGCACGTCGCTGGACGCCGTCGTGTGGCGCACATGCAGGTTTTCGACCCGCAGCAGCGGGGCCTGGTCCGCGACGCGCGCGCGGGCTTGTTGGTGGACGGGCGGCCGCTCCAGCCGGAATGCCACGGCCGCGCCATCGCCCTGGCGCTCGACCCGGATCTCGGGCAGGCGCGCGTGCCGGTAGTGCGCGTCCTGCGAGAAACTGAGCGAGGCGCCGAGCAGGCCGCGGGTATAGGGATGCGAAGGCGCTTCGAACAGCGCCTGCGTCGTGTTCTCCTCCACCTTGATGCCGTCGTGCATGACGGCCACGCGGTCGGCCCATTGCGCGACGACGCCCAGGTCGTGGGTGATCAGCAGCATGGCCATCGACAGCTCGCGCCGCAGGGTGTCCAGCAGTTCCAGGATCTGGGCCTGCACCGTGACATCGAGCGCCGTGGTCGGTTCGTCCGCCACCAGCAGGCGCGGCGAGCAGGCGATCGCCATGGCGATCATCACGCGCTGGCGCTGGCCTCCCGACAGCTGGTGCGGATAGGCATGGAAGCGCCGTTGCGGCTCGGGCAGGCGCACCTGTTCCAGCAGTTCGACGGCCCGTGCGCGCGCGGCCGCCGGCGACAGCGGCAGATGCAGCCGCAACGCCTCCACCAGCTGCGCGCCCACCGAGCTCACCGGATTCAGCGACGTCATGGGCTCCTGGAAGATCATCGAGACGGTGTTGCCGCGCAGCCCGACCATGGCGGGCTCGTCCAGGCTGGCCAGGTCGCGCCCGTCAAGCAGGATGCGTCCGCCTACCTGCGCCGCGGGCGGCAACAGCCGCAGCAACGACAGCGCGGTGGTGGATTTGCCGCAGCCGGATTCGCCGACCAGCGCGACGGTTTCGCCGGCCGACACGTCCAGATTCAGGCCCGACACGGCGGCCCGCTGCGATGGCGGGCCCGGATAGCGGATGGTGAGGTCCCGCAGCGAAAGCAGTGGTGACATGGCGATCCCTGGATGAATGCGGGCTCAGTGGGCGCCGTGGACTTCGGCGGCCAGCAGTTCCGGCTCGACCTGGATCTCGAGCGCTTCGTTGAAGCGGGCGAAGAACGCGCACAGCGCGGCACGCAGCGTCAGTTCGACGATCTGGGCCTCGGAGAAGCGCGCCCTCAGGGCGTCGACGAGCGTGTCGGTGACCCGCTGGGTGGTGACCTGCACGGTGTAGTCGCGCACCAGCAGATCGGTGGCGTCGAATCCCGGCACCTCGGGCTCCAGGATGCGTTCGATCGCCTCGGCCGTGACGCCCAGCGCTTCGAGCCGCGGCTCATGGTGCTGGATGCAGTAGTGGCAGGCATTGAGGCGGGACGCCGTGACGAGCACCACCTCCAGATGGCGGCGGGAAATGAGGCCGTCGCGCGCGAAGTCGAGCAGCAGGCCGAACAGATGCTCGACCGCGGGCGGCCGGTGCGCCAGTACGCGCAGCATGTTGCCGAAGGCGCCGTACTCCTGCTCGACTCGTTCGAACACCGCGCGCGCCGGGGCGGGCAGGGACGTGGGATGGATGTCGGCGACACGGGCCATGGAAGGACTCCTGGAAAGCGTTGGGAAGGAAAGATGCCCGCGTGGGCGAGACCGGACGGTCAGCGCCCCCGCGGATCGAAGGCCGCCGCCAGGCCGTCGCCCAGCAGATTGAGCGCGAGCACCGTGACGACGATGGCCGCTCCCGGCAATGCGGCCACATACCAGTCGGTGCGCAGCACCTCGCGGCCGGCGCCGACCATGTTTCCCCAGCTCGCGACGTTGGGGTCGCCCAGGCCGAGGAAGGCCAGGCTCGATTCGGTCAGGATGGCCGTGGCCACCATCAGCGAGGCCGACACCAGCACGGGCGTGAGCGTATTGGGCAGGATGTCGCTGAGGATGATGCGAAGGTCGCTCGCGCCCAGCGCCTCGCTGGCCAGCACCATGTCGCCGTGGCGCAGCCGCATGACTTCGGCGCGAACCAGGCGGGCCAGCCCCGGCCACGAGGTCACGCCGATGGCGAGCGCGATCTTCCACAGCGAGGGCTGCGCCACCGCGACGATGGCCAGCGCGAAGAGGAACGACGGAATGGTCTGGAAGAAGGTGGTGACGGTGTCGATGGCCCGATCGACGCGGCCGCCATGGAATCCGGCCGCGAGGCCGCCCGCCACCCCCAGCAGCACGGCGATCGCGGTGGATACGCCGGCGATCAGCAGCGAGGCGCGCGCGCCGTGGAACAGTCCGGCCAGCAGGTCGCGGCCCAGCATGTCGGAGCCCAGCGGGTACGCGGCATCCTGTCCCGGCCGCAGCAGCGGTTCGGTGGCCATGTCGAGCGGATCGCCGGGAAAAAGCCAGCCCGCGCACAGCGCCGCGGCGAGCACCAGCGCCAGCAGTACCCCGCCGACCACGGCGCTGGGCGAGGCCGCGATGCGCCGGGCAGTGCGACGCAGCGCGCCGTCGCTGGCGTGTGCCTGGACCGGCGCCGCCGGAACGAGCGCGGGAATGGGGGCTGGGGACGAGTGGGTTCGGGACATGGTGTCGAGTCGGGCCGTGAAGGGGAGGGATGCGGCGAATCACGCGAGCCGGATGCGTGGGTCGACACGGGCATAGACCAGGTCGACCAGCCAGTTGACGGCGATCACCACCACCGAACTGCACAACAGGATGCCCAGCAGCAGGTTGTAGTCGCGCTGATAGAGGGCCTCGAAGGCCATGCGGCCGAGGCCGGGCCACGAGAACACCGTTTCCACCAGCACCGCGCCGCCGATCACGGAGCTCGCCTGCACACCGATCATCGTGATCAGCGGCAGCAGCGCATTGCGCAAGACATGCGCGGCGAGCACGCGGCGCGGCGGTGCGCCCTTGGCCACGGCGGTCCGCACGAAGTCCTGGCGGCGCACGTCTATCATGCTGGCGCGCATCAGCCGCACGTACACGGCCATATAGAACAGGCCCAGCGTCAGCGCCGGCAGCACGAGGTGGCGCGCCACGTCCAGAGCATGGCGCCATCCGCCAAGGTCGGCTTCGACCGTGAACATGCCGCCCACGGGAAGCCAGTCCAGCCACAGCGAGAACACCAGCACCAGCAGCAGGCCGATGCAGAACAGCGGCGTGGCGAAGAACAGCAGCGCCAGCGTGGACACGAGGGTATCGAGCGGCCGCCCGGCGCGGTACGCGGCGAGTGCGCCCAGCGCGGCGCCGGCCACCACCGCGAAGGCGATGCTCGCCCCCATCAGCAGCAACGTGGCGGGCAGGCGCTGCACGATCAGATCGAGCACCGGCATGCCCTGGCGGAACGAGAAGCCCAGGTCGAGCTGGACCAGATGCCACAGGTACTTGCCGAGCTGGACCCACAGCGGCTGGTCCAGCCCGAACTGGGCCCGCAGCGCGGCGAGATATTCCGGCGACGCCGCGCCGGCCTCGCCGGCGATGACCTGCGCGGCGTCGCCGGGCGCAAGCCGCAGCAGGAAGAAGTTGACGATGGCCATGCCGAGCACGATGCCGGCCGCATGCGCGAGCCGGCGCCACGGCGCACGCGAGCGGCCGGCCGTCTGCCGCGCGGGCGCGGCGGTGAGGGTGGTGGTCATGTGCCGATGCCGGGCGTGTTGGTGGGCGCTCAGCGCGAGGCGGTGGTCTGCGTGGGCGCGAACCAGGCGCGCTTGAGCGAGGCGTACACCTGGTCCACTCCGCTGACCGTATCGCGCAAGCTGGCCGACTGCAGCGTGAAGAACTGCAGCTCGAGCAGCGGGATCGACGGCACATCCGTTTGCACCACGGTCTGGAACTTGCGGAACAGCGCCACACGCTCGGCCTGGCTCGGCGAGCCCTGCGCCTGGTCGATCAGGCGGTTGGCTTCCTCGCCGCGATACCCGGAGCCGTTGGACCACGGAATGTTCTTGCCCACGGTGTCGGCCCGATAGGCGCGCGTCACGCCCACCAGCGGATCGGCGAAGCCGGCGAACCAGACCACGGCGAGGTCGAAGTCGCGATCGCCATAGACGCGGCGGGTGTAGGTCGGCGTGTCCTGCGTGCGCACGTTGACGTCGATGCCCACGCGCTTGAGCGCCTGTTTCACATATTCCGCGCTGCGCTTGTAGTCGTCGCCGTAGGGCAGGTAGTCGATCTGGATCTTCAGCCGCGAGCCGTCGGCCCCGCGCTTGAGCCCTGCGGCGTCCAACAGCGCCTCCGCCTTGGCGGGGTCATACGGATAGCGGGGCACGTCCGGATTGAAGAACTGCCCCAGCGTGGAGACCACGGGGCTGACCGCCGGCTTGCCGAAGCCGAACCACACCACCTTGTTCAGCGCATCTTGGTTGATGGCATGCGACAGCGCCTGCCGCACGCGCACGTCCTTGAAATATGGGCGTTCGACATTGATGTCCATGAACAGCCATGGCGAGAGCCACTGGTAGCCGCGCGTCTCCAGCTTCAGCGTGGGCAGTTGCGCCAGGCGCTGGGCGTCCTTCAGCGGCACGGGGCTGAACGGGGCGTACTGCACCTCGCCCTTTTCCAGCGCCGCGGCGCGCGCGCTGGCATCCGGAATGACCTTGAAGACGATCTTGTCCAGGTACGGCTTGCCCTTGTCCCAGTAGTTCGGATTGCGCTCGAGCACGATGTAGTTGCCCTTGCTCCATTCCTTGAACACGAAGGGCCCGGTGCCGACCGGCTTGTTGTTGTAGGGGTTGTTCAGGATGTCGGTGTTCTCGTACAGATGCTTGGGCAGCACCTGCGCGCCGTTGCTGTTCAGCGAGCTGAGCACGGCCAGCGAAGGCTCGGAGAAGCGGAGCACCACGGTCAGCGCATCGGGCGTATCGACCTGCGTGACCTTGCCGAACAGCGTCTGGTTGCGGGGATGCAGCGTCTTCCAGACGTTTTCCAGCGTCCATTTGACGTCGGCCGAAGTGAAGGGCTTGCCGTCGTGCCACTTCACGTTGGGGCGCAGATGGAACGTCAGCGTCTTCGAATCCTTGGAGATGTCCCAGCGCTCCGCCAGCGCCGGCCGCAGCTTGAAATCGTTGTCGTACTCCACCAGGCCATCGAACACGTTGGCGCTGAAGAATCCGGTCGGCGCGGCGGAGTTCAGCGCCGAGGTCAGGATGACCGGCTCGGGCTGGATCACCGCGGTCAGCGTGCCGCCCGCGCGCGGGGTCTCGGCATGGGCCAGGGTGGAAGCGGTCAGCGCCAGCGCGCTGGCCAGCAGGGTCAGGGGACGCGCCAGGCGCGCATGCCAGAATAAGGTCGTCATAGTGGCCCGAGGTGAGATCGACGAGTAGCGATAAAGGACGGAACAGAAAGGACGGAACAGCAAGCGAGGGGGCCACTGTATGAAAGCCGCTTGCGCAGCAGAACGAATGATTTGGCATCGGCATATGCGGGATCACCGCGTATCCATAGAACAAACGCGTCGTTCGGCCGATCGCGCCGCTGCGCTATCGTGGCGCGGTTCCGTTCCGACCCACCCCCATGGCCGACCACACCCCAATCCCCGCTTCACCTTCGACCCCAGATCTCGCGGCGCGCTTTCGCCCTGTGTTCGCCGATATCGCCGCGCAGGCCGTGCGCCGCGAGCGCGAACGCGACCTGCCGTACGACGCGGTGGCGCAGCTGCGCGACGCGGGCTTCGGCGCGCTGCGCGTGCCGGTGGCGCTGGGGGGACTGGGCGCTTCGGTGGAACAGCTGTTCGCGTTGCTGATCGAGCTTGGCGAGGCCGATTCGAACCTGCCGCAGATCCTGCGGGCACATATCGGCTTCGTGGAGCGTCTCCATGCCGAAATCCCGCTGGCGCGGCGCGAGCCGTGGTTGCGGCTGGCCGCGCAGGGCGCGATCTTCGGCAATGCCGCGATGGAGCGCGGCGAGGGCAAGCTCGGGCGCTACCAGACCGAACTCTCGCGCGACGGCGACGGCTGGGTGCTCGACGGCGAGAAGTTCTACAGCACCGGCACGCTGTACGCCGACTGGATCGCGGTCTCGGCCACGCGCGTGGACGATGGCGTGCCCGTCTATGTGCTGGTGCCGGCCGATGCGCCAGGCGTCGAACGCGTCGACGACTGGCGCGGCTTCGGCCAGCGCATGAGCGCCTCCGGCACGACGCGCTTTCATCGCGTGGCGGTGCCGGACGCCAACGTGCTGATCTTTTCCCGCCAGGAGCCGACCACCGTCACCGCCACGTTCCAGCTGGTCCATCTGGCCACGCTGGCGGGCCTCGCCCGCGCCGTGGAGCGTGACGCCGCGGCGTTCGTGCGCGATCGCAGGCGGGTGTACAGCCATGGCAGCGGCGACACCGCCGCGCAGGACCCGCTGGTGCAGCAGGTGGTGGGGCAGTTGAGCGGTACGGCGTTCGTCGCCGGCGCGACGGTGGGCGCGGTGGCGCGGCTGCTGGGCGAGATCGACCAGCGGCGCCGGCGCGGCGATGCGGTGTCCGGGGAGGCGCTGCAGGAAGTCGAGCTGAGCGCGGCGAGGGCCCAGGTTGGAATCCTCGACATGGTGCTCGCGGCCGCGAGCCGCCTGTTCGACGTGGGCGGCGCCTCGGCCCTCGGCCCCGACGCGCAGCTCGACAGGCACTGGCGCAACGCCCGCACGCTCGCGTCGCACAACCCCGTCATCTACAAGGCGCGCCTGCTGGGCGACCATGCGATCAACGGAACCGCGCCGAGCTTCTACTGGTCGGTGGGCACCAAGGCGGCATAGCCGCGCAAGGCCGCCTGTCGGGAGCGTCTGCAGGTAGGCGACGCGTGTCGCCTACAGGCCGTCTTCCACCATCGCCAGCACACGTCCGCCGAGCGCGAGGCGCTGCGCTTCGGGGACATGGCGCAGTGGTCCGTCGATCAGCAGTATGGCCAGCCCGTGAACCGCCGACCATGCCAGATACTCGGCGCCCGGACGCCGCTGCGCCGGGATGACGCCGGCGGCGACCAGGCCGTCGAGCGCGGCGCCGAGCAGCTGGAAGGGATTCAGCCCGCTGGCCCCGGCCTTGGACGGATCGGGGTCCTGCTCCACCGGCGGCGCGGCGGCGAAGGCGGTGCGGAAGAGCCCCGGCTCGGCCTGCGCGAAGGCGAGATAGCCAGCGCCGACGGCCCGCAGCTTTGCCCGCGCGGCCGCCGCTGCATCGGCGTCCACATCACCGCCGGCCTCGGACAGCTTGGCCTCCATGGTCACGGCCAGCGCGCGCAGCGCCGCCGCGCGCACCGCCTCGAACAGGTCCTGCCGGTTGGCGAAGTGGCGGTACGCGGCATTGGGCGCGACGCCGGCCCGGCGGGTGGCCTCGCGCAGCACGACCGCATCGGGCCCGCCGTCGCGCGCAAGCTGCACGCCGGCGTCGATCAGCGCCTGGCGCAGGTCGCCATGACGGTAGGTGGACCGCGTGGGGGCTTCGACGGGCGGGATGGGGATGGGCACGATTCAGGCCGTCTGGCCGCCTCCCGCGTCCATGTCGTCGGTGGCGACATCGCCGCCGGACGGCGTGACCGCGACGGGCGGCTGCGTGCGCGTGCGCAGCAGCGCGCCGCCTAGCAGGGCGGCGACGGTGGCGAACAACGCGCCCACCAGGAACGCAAGCTGGTAGCCGCCATTGAGCGCCACGGCAGGGGCGGCCCCTGTCGCCGCCATGCCGGCGGTGCGCGCGGCCGCGAGGCTGGCCAGTACCGCCAGCCCGAGCGAGCCGCCCATCATGAACGACGTATTCACCACGCCCGACGCCAGCCCGGAGTCGCTCTCCCTGACGTCGCTCATCGCCGCGAGCAGCACCGGGTTGAAGGCGACCCCGGCGCCAAGGCCGAGCAGCAGCATGCCGGGCAGCACGTCGCGCAGGAACACGCCATCGACCGGCGCCCGCGCGAACAGCGCCAGCCCGAGCGCGGCCAGCAGCAGCCCCACCGCCAGCGGCGCGCGGATGCCGTAGCGCATCACCAGCCGCGCCGACAGTCCGAGCGAGAAGAAGGCCATGATCAGGTTGGCAGGGAGGAAGGCGAGCCCCACCTGCATGGGGCTGTAGCCGAGCACCAGCTGCATGTATAGCGCCGAGATGAAGAACCACGCGAACATCGCCGCGGCCCACAGCACGCCGACCACGTTCGACACGGCGACGTTGCGCAGCCGGAAGAGCGCCAGCGGCATCAGCGGATTGGCCACGCGCGACTCGATCAGCAGGAATGCCAGCAGCAGCGCGACGGCCACGGCCAGCATGACCAGCGTCGAGGCCGCCAGCCAGCCGGCCTCGTTGCCGTTGACCACCGCGTACACGGCGAGCATCAGCGAACTGGTGATCGTGACCGCGCCGCCCACGTCGAGCCGCTGGCCGTTGGCGGACCCCGGCAGGTTAGGAATCAGCGCCAGGCTCAGCGCATACACCGCCACGCCGATCGGCAGGTTGACCAGGAAGATCCAGTGCCAGCTCAGCGCGCCGGTCAGCAGGCCGCCGAGCAGTACGCCGATGCTCCCTCCGCCCGCGCACACGAAGCCATACACGCCCATCGCCTTGGCGCGGTCGCCCGGCGTGCGGAACAGATCCATGATCAGCGACAGCGACACGGCCGATACCACCGCGCCGCCAACGCCCTGCACGGCGCGCGCCGCGACCAGCAGCGCCTGGCCCTGTGCCAGCCCGCACGCGAGCGACGCCAGCGTAAACAGCGTGATGCCGAGCAGGAACAGCCGGCGGTGGCCGAACAGGTCGCCCAGCCTGCCGCCCAGCAGCAGGAAGCCGCCGAAGGTCAGCATGTAGGCGTTGACCACCCAGACCAGCGAGGTTTCGGTAAAGCCCAGGTCGGTGCGGATCGAGGGCAGGGCAACGTTCACGATGGTCGTATCGAGCACGATCATCAGGACGCCCAGGCAGAGCACCGTCAGCGCAAGCCAGCGCTTGCGGTCGTCGATTGCGTGATGCATCGCTATTCCTTTCGGGGCCGGCGCGGCCCCTTTTGCCATCGCTAGCGTTGTGCCAGCGCTTTCAGATTGGCCAGGCCCGCCTCGAAATCGCGGCCGATCATCGTGTCCATATCGATGAACAGCCCGATCAGGCGCGACACGAACGGGCTCGGTCCCCACATCGCCCACGTGACACGGGTGCCGCCTTGCGCGGGCGCCAGCGTGAACTGCGCGGTGTTGTGGGCCGTGAACGGTTCGATGAAGTTCAGCTGGATGGTCAGCTCGGTGGGCGGCGCCGAGTTGACGATCTCCATGCGGCCTTCGCCGACTTCCTTGTTGCCGGCCCACGCATAGACGGCGCCGGGGCCGCTGGCCGGACCCTCGAAGTTGCGGCGCATGGCGGGGTCACGCTTCTCGTAGGGAGACCACGCGCTCCATTCCCGGAAATCGGCGAGCAAAGCGTAGACGCGATCCGGCGGCGCGTCGATGGTGATGGCGCGTTCGACGCGGAAGCTGTCCGGGCGCGTGGCGGCGAGGATCAGTACGGCCGCGACCAGTACGGCCACGACCAGGGAAACGACTTTCAACACGGGGGCCTCCAGGGCCGGTACGGGGTCTCGAATGCGGCGATCGCGCAAGTGCGGCTGGTGCGTCGCCGATGCTTTGTGTACAGCGTCCACAAACGATAGCCACGAAAGTTGACGCTGTCCACATGAATTTGGTGGGGTGCGCCTTGCCGTGGTGCGAGGGTAGCCGTCGCGGTGCGGCCGGGCGCGCGACGTTGCACCGGTGTCGTGCAGTTCACCTGGGCGGAGCAGTGTTGCGGTCCCGAAACGGGTGGGAAAACGCGCATTTTTCCGTGGCACGATCGTTGCCTACCATGGGATATAAACCTGACCATTTGGTCAGGATTCCTGTTCGAGGCTCCCATGTCCGATCACATCGTCCTGACGTCGCATGCCCGGCGCGACAAGCCTGCCGAGCCGATCCAGTGGGGCGCGGCCACCGCCGCAGAACGCGGGCCGGTGATCGCCAGCCTCGGCAATCCCGCGCATCGCAACGTCATCGGTACGCACGCCGGCGCCTACGCGGTGTATCGCGCGCTCGCCGTGGCCTCGGGCGCCTTGCAGCGCGATCATCGGCCGGACCTGACCAATACCGCGCCGGCAGAATCCATCGGGCCCCATCCCCAATGGGCCGACCCGGACAGGATCGTCTCGCTGGACCCCTGGGGCCATCTGGTATCGACTGTATTTGCCGACCGCATCGCGGCCGGTGTGGACATCCGCCCGACCATCGCGATCACGCGGGCCCATATCAACATGCCCGAGCTGGTCGCCGCCATCGCCGCGGGCCGGCTCAAGCCGGACGGCAGGATCCTGTTCTCCAACGGCGACGTCCGCGTGACGAAGGCGGCGATCGATCCGGTCTGGTATCTGCCCGGCATGGCCCGCCGCTTCAATATCAAGGAAAGCGTGCTGCGCCGCAGCCTGTTCGAGCAGACCAGCGGCATGTTTCCCGAACTGGTGACGCGGCCGGACCTGAAGGTCTTCCTGCCGCCGATCGGCGGCATGACGCTGTATTTCTTCGGCGATGTCAGCCAGCTCGGCAAGCCCGAGACGCGCGTGGCATGCCGCGTCCACGACGAGTGCAACGGCTCGGACGTGTTCGGCTCCGACATCTGTACCTGTCGCCCCTATCTCGCGCACGGCATCGAGGTCTGCATCGAGATGGCCCAGGAGGGCGGCGTCGGCCTGGTGGTCTACAACCGCAAGGAAGGGCGGGCGCTGGGCGAGGTCACCAAGTTCCTGGTCTACAACGCGCGCAAGCGCCAGGTCGGCGGCGACCGGGCGGAGACCTACTTCGAGCGGACCGAATGCGTGGCAGGCGTGCAGGACATGCGCTTCCAGGAACTGATGCCCGACGTCTTCCACTGGCTCGGCATTCGCCGCATCGACCGCTGGGCGTCGATGAGCAATATGAAACATGGCGCGCTGACCGCGCAGGGTATCGAGGTGGTGGAGCAGGTCGCCATTCCCGATGCCCTGATTCCGGCCGACGCGAGGGTGGAGATCGACGCCAAGGTCGCCGCCGGCTACTTCACGCATTTCACACCCCCGGATGCCACCGATCTGGCCGTGGCCAAGGGGAGGGGACTGGACGAATGAACGAGACATACGACGCGGGCGCTGCCGGCGACGACGAGGCGCGGCGGCCCGCCAGGACGGAGGGCGCCGAAGCGGGTTGGCATACACCGGTGCCGCGGGAACATCCGGCTGCGCCGCTGCTGACCGCGGAGGCGGTGCGCTCGCGCTGCGCCGCGGTGACCGAATTCGTGGGCAGCGGGGAATCCGCGTTGTTCACCTGGCATCCCGACCGCATCGCCGCCGTGGCCGACTACGTGGCGGCCACCATCAAGCAGCGCTACCGGAAGCTGGACGTGCCCTACCACAGCCGCTGGCGGCATTTCGAAAGCGGCGTGCCGGGCGAGCTGGTCGACCGCTGGGCCATCCTTTGCGAGCGGGCCGGCATGACGGGCGACGATCAGAACGAGGAGCGCGCGCGCATCGGCATCGACCTGGTGATCCCCAGCGTGCTGCTGGACGCCGGCGCCGGTGCGGACTGGCGCTATCGCGATCCGGCCAGCGACCTCACCCTCACGCGCTCGGAGGGTCTGGGCGTGGCGAGCTTCGACCTGTTCGCGCGCGGCGGCTTTTCCGCCGTGCCGGGCGAGCCGTTGCGGGCCGACGCCGACCGGCTCGCGCAGATCGATGCATCGACCATCGCCACCGCGTTCCAGGTGGCGCAGCACAATCCGCTGGTCGGCCTGGAGGGGCGGGCGCAATTGCTGCGCCGCCTGGGCGAGGTGGCCGCGGCCACGCCGGCCGTCTTCGGTGCGCCGGCCCGGCTGGGCAATCTGTACGACTACCTGAAGGCGCACGCGCCCGACGGTCGCATCGAGGCCGCCTTCGTGCTGCGCACGCTGCTGGTCGCGCTGGGCCCGGTATGGCCGGGCAGGGTATCGATCGACGGCGTATCGCTGGGCGACTGCTGGCGGCACGACGCCAGTCCCGACGGGCTGGTGCCGTTCCACAAGCTGACGCAGTGGCTGACCTACTCGCTGCTCGAGCCGCTGGAGGACGCGGGCCTGACCGTGACGGGCCTGGACGTGCTGACCGGCCTGCCGGAGTACCGCAACGGCGGCCTGCTGTTCGACTTCGAGGTGATGGTGCCGCGCGATGCCACGTTCGTGCAGGTGGCCCATACCGTTGACGAACCCGCCATCGTGGAATGGCGCGCGCTGACCGTCACCGGCCTGGACCTGGTGGCGACGGCCGTGCGCGAGGCTCTCGGCCTGAAAGCCGAGGCGTTCCCCCTGGCGCGGGTGCTCGAAGGCGGGACGTGGGCGGCCGGGCGGCGCATCGCGGCCAAGCGCCGGCCGGGTGGCGCGCCGCCCTTTGCCATCGACAGCGACGGCACCGTGTTCTGAGTATCACGCGGCATCGCAGCGCATCCTTTCCCACCGATCGCCCCAAGGAGGGCCACCATGAACGACCTTTCCGCAGTTTCGGCGGCCGCGCCCACGCAGGCGTCCGGTGCGATGCCCGCGATGCCGGCCGCAGCCCCGTCGCTCATGGTGGTGGATCATCCGCTGGTGCAGCACAAGGTCACGCTGGTGCGCAGCGAAGACACCACCACCGACAACTTCCGCCGGCTGGTGCGCGAAATCAGCCAGCTGCTGACCTACGAGGCGACGCGGGACCTGGCGATGGAGACGATCGCCATCAAGACGCCGATCGCGCCGATGCAGTCGCCGGTCCTCTCGGGCAAGAAGCTGTGCCTGGTGTCGATCCTGCGCGCCGGCAACGGCTTCCTCGACGGCATGCTGGACCTGCTCCCCGCAGCCCGGGTCGGCCATATCGGCCTGTACCGCGATCCCGAGACGCTCGAGCCCATCGAGTACTACTTCAAGATGCCGGAGGATATCCAGGAGCGGCTGGTGATCGTGGTCGACCCGATGCTGGCCACTGGCAATTCGGCCATCGCGGCGCTGAACCGCTTGAAGGAGGCGGGCGTGAGCGCGCTCAAGTACGTCTGCCTGATCGCCTCGCGCCCGGGTTTGATGGCGCTGCAGGCCGCCCATCCGGACGTGGCCATCGTGACCGCGGCGATCGACGAGAAGCTCAACGAGCACGGCTATATCGTGCCCGGTCTCGGCGACGCAGGGGACCGCCTGTATGGCACGCGCTAGCGTGCCGGCCGCCGTCAACGCCAGTATCCGACTCCCCGACCGGACGCTGATGGAATGGACGCGCTGACGCCCGTTGCCCGTCCCCGCCCGAGCCTCGTGCGCGAGGCGGTAGGCGGGCGGATACGCCAGGAGAACGAGGCCCGCATCATGCGTGCGGCCGAGCACGTGTTCGCCCGTGCCGGCTTCGCGGGCGCGACGATGGCGGACATCGCGGTGCGCGCCGGCGTGCCGAAGTCCAACCTGCACTACTACTTTCGCACCAAGCAGGCGCTGTACCGCGCCGTGCTCGCCAACACGCTGGACCTGTGGCTGTCGGAGACCGACATCATCAGCGCCGACCAGACCCCGCAGGCGGCGCTGGAGCAGTACATCCGCGCCAAGATGCGGCTGTCCGCGAGCCATCCCGATGCGTCGCGCGTGTTCGCCAACGAGCTGCTGCATGGCGCCCCGGAGATCGGCGACATCCTGCGCGATGCGCTGCGCGCGCTGGTGCTGCGCAAGGCCGGCGTGATCCGCATGTGGATCGATAGCGGGCAGATGGCCGAGGTCGATCCCAGTCATCTGTTCTTCACGATCTGGGCCGCGACCCAGACCTATGCGGATTTCGAATCGCAGATCTGCGCCGTGCTGGGCGTGAGCCAGCTCGGGCGGCGCGACTACGAGCGCGCGACCGAGCATCTGGTCGCGCTGTTGCTGCGCGGCTGCGGGTTGCTGCCGCTGCCGCGGCTGGCGAAGGCCAAACCAAATTGACAACGGGAGAGTCTCTGATGAAGTCTGAAAGTGAGCGGTGCGCCTGCAACGCGGCCGGCGAAGGCAAGCGCCGTACCCTGGTGAAGTTCGCCGCGCTGATGCTCGCCACCGGCGCGGCGGCGCTGGGCGGCGTGCCGCAGGCGTATGCGCAGGCAAAGCTGAAGGTGGCTGCGGTGTACACGGTGCCGGTGGAGCAGCAGTGGGTCTCGCGCATCCACAAGGCGCTGAACGAGGCGAAGGCGCGGGGCGAGATCGACTACGCGTTCTCGGAGAGCGTGTCCAACGCCGACTACGAACGCGTGCTGCGGCAGTATGCCGAGCAGGGATCGGCGCTGATCGTCGGCGAGTCGTTCGCGGTGGAATCGGCCGCACGCAAGGTCGCGCGCGACTATCCCAAGACCGCTTTCCTGATGGGCTCGTCCGGCAAGCCGCAGGCACCCAACTTCTCGGTGTTCGACAACTACATCCAGGAGCCGTCGTACCTGACCGGCATGATCGCCGGCGGCATGACGAAGACCAACCATATCGGCATGGTGGGCGGCTATGCGATTCCGGAGGTCAACCGGCTGATGCACGCGTTCATGGAAGGCGCGCGCGAGGTCAATCCGAAGGTGAAGTTCACGGTGAGCTTTATCGGCTCCTGGTTCGATCCGCCCAAGGCCAAGGAAGCGGCGTTCGCGATGATCGACAAGGGCGCCGACGTGCTGTACGCGGAGCGCTTCGGCGTGTCGGATGCAGCCAAGGAGCGGGGCAAGCTCGCGATCGGCAACGTCGTCAACACGCAGCCGCAGTATCCGGCCACCGTGGTCGCCTCCGCGCTGTGGCACATGGAGCCGACCATCGCCGCGGCGCTGGGCAAGGTCAAGGGCGGGCAATTCAAGAGCGAGGACTACGGCGCGTATTCGCTGATGAAGCACAAGGGCGCCGAGCTTGCGCCCATCGGCACCTTCGAGGGCAAGGTGCCGGCGGAGCTGATGGCGCGCGTCAAGGCCAAGGAGAAGGCCATTCTCGATGGCAAGTTCGCGGTCAAGGTGGTGGAGACGGAGCCCAAGTCGACGCCGTAGCGCTGCTTCTGGCATGACGGGCACGCTGACGCCGCGTGGTGCTACCACGGCCGCGACGTCCGCGGCATGACGCGCGTTCACCCTCAACCCCGCCCCTCTCCCGCTTGCGGGAGAGGGGCGCACATCTCCATGACTTCACCTGTACTTCGGCTTTCCCACATCACCAAGCGCTTCGGCACGCTGGTCGCCAACGACGATATCTCTCTCGAACTGCAGCGCGGCGAAGTGCTTGCGCTGCTGGGCGAGAACGGCGCCGGCAAGAGCACGCTGGTCAGCATCCTGTTCGGGCACTACGTGGCCGATGCCGGCACCGTCGAGGTCGACGGCAAGGCGCTGCCGCCGGGCCAGCCGCGTGCGGCGCTTGCCGCTGGTATCGGCATGGTGCACCAGCACTTCACGCTGGCCGACAACCTCACGGTGCTCGAGAACATCGTCATCGGCACGCGGCCGCTGTGGCAGGCGGGCCTGGGGTATCGCGCCGCGCGGGACAAGGTGGCGGCGCTGGCGCGGCGCTTCGGGCTCGATATCCGGCCTCAGGCGCGCGTGGCGGACCTGTCTGTCGGCGAGCGGCAGCGCGTGGAGATCATCAAGGCGCTGTATCGCGGCGCGCGCGTGCTGATCCTGGACGAGCCCACGGCGGTGCTGACGCCCCAGGAAGCGCAGGGGCTGTTCGACACCTTGCGGCAGATGATTGCCGAAGGTCTGTCGGTCGTCTTCATCAGCCACAAGCTCGACGAGGTATTGCGCGTGTCGCACCGCATCGCCGTGCTGCGCGGGGGCCGGCTCGTGGCCACGCGGCCCGCCGCGCAGACCGACAAGGCTGAGCTGGCGGAATTGATGGTCGGCCGCGCGGTCGCCATGCCGGCGCGGCAGCCGGCCGCGGGCGCGATCAACGCGATGGTTGCCGAGGCGGCCGTGGTAGCTGAGCTGGAGCACGTCAGCGTGCATGCGCGCGCAGGCCGGGGCGCCGGGCTGCGCGACGTCTCGCTGCGCCTGCATGCCGGCGAGATCGTCGGCATCGCGGGGGTCGCGGGGAATGGCCAGCTTGCGCTGGCCGGACTGATGAGCGGCACGCTGGGCGCCGACACCGGCAGCGTCAGGCTCGCCGGCCGCACGATGCCGGCGCGGCCCGCCGCCTGGGTGGCGGCCGGCGTCGCACGCGTGCCGGAGGACCGGCACGCGGTGGGCGCGGTCGGCGACCTGGCCATCTGGGAGAACGCCATCATCGAACAACTGGGAGCTCCGGCATTCTCGCGCTGGGGATGGATCCGCCGCGCGGCGGCGTTCCGCTTCGCCGCGGACCTTATCCGGCGCTTCGACGTGCGCGGGGGCGGCATCGATGCGCCGACGCGTGCCCTTTCAGGCGGTAACATGCAGAAACTCATTCTCGGCCGCGCGCTGTCGGTGCGCGGCGAGGCCGGGCCACCGTGGCTGGTGGTCGCCAACCAGCCCACCTGGGGCCTGGATATCGGCGCGGTCGCCTACGTCCACGGCCAGTTGCTGGCGGCCACGGAGCAGGGCGCCGCGGCGCTGCTGATCTCGGACGATCTGGACGAGCTGCGCGCCCTCTCCGACCGCATCGCCGTGATGCACGATGGTCGCCTGACGGTCGCGCGTCCCGCATCCGAATGGACTCTGGCCGAACTGGGCATGGCCATGGCCGGCTCGGCCGCGCGCGGGTCCGCGCACGTGGGCGAGGAGGCGTGCGATGCGGCTTGAAGCCCGTACCACCCCGTCCCGCCTCGCGCAGATCGGCGCACCGTTCGGCGCCGTGGCGCTCACCATGCTGGTCTGCGCCCTGCTGGTCATGGCCGCCGGCGCGCCGGTGGGCCGCGCCTATCTGCTGCTGCTGGAGGGCGGCTTCGGATCGCGCTTCGCCTGGTCCGAGACGCTGACGCGCGCCACGCCGCTGATCCTCACCGGGCTCGCGGTCTCGGTGGCCTTCCGCACGCGGCTGTTCAATATCGGCGCGGAAGGGCAGCTGTATCTCGGCGCGCTGGCCGCGGTCGCGATCGGCGCCGCGCCGTGGGCGCAGGGACTGCCGCCGCCGCTGTGGTTCGCCCTGATGGTGGCGGCGGGGGCGCTGGCCGGTGCCTTGCTGCTGCTGGGACCGGCCCTGCTGAAGACGCGGCTCGGCGTGGACGAGGTCGTCACCACGCTGCTGGCCAACTTCATCGTGCTGCTGTTCGTATCGATGATGCTGGACGGGCCGATGAAGGACCCGATGGCGATGGGCTGGCCGCAGTCGGTGGCCTTGCCGCCCGAGCTCGAACTGTCGCGCCTGATGGAGCGCTCCCGCGTGCATACCGGCCTGTTGGCCGCCTGCGCGCTGGCGCTGGTGCTGTGGGTCGTCAACCGCTTCACGGTGTTCGGACTGCGGATGCGGGCGGTGGGCGCCAACGCGCGCGCGGCCGCTTTCGCCGGCATGCCGGTGGCCCGCGTCACCGTGCTGGCGGCGCTGCTGTCCGGCGCGCTGGCCGGCCTGGCCGGCGTGGTCGAAGTGGCGGGCCGCACGGGCTACCTCACGCTCGATATCTCACCCGGCTACGGCTACGCGGGCGTGGTCATCGCCATGCTGGCGGGCCTGCACCCGCTAGGCGTGGTGGTGGCATCGGTGTTCGTGGCCGGTGTGCTGGTCGGCGCAGACGGCATGAGCCGGGCGGTCGGGGTACCCAATACGATCGCGGATGTCATCGTCGCGGTCGCGCTGCTGTCGATGCTGGTCGCCACCATGCTGACGCGCTACCGGCTGCGCCTGGATACCGCGCGGAGGGCCGCGTGATGGAGCTGATCGATCTGATCGCATCGACGCCATTCTGGGTCGCCACCCTGCGCGTCGCCACGCCGCTGCTGTTCGGCACGCTGGGCGTGCTGCTGTGCGAGCGCGCCGGCGTGCTGAACCTAGGCATCGAGGGCATCATGGTGGCCGGCGCCTTCTGCGGCTGGTTCGCCGTCTATCACGGCATGCCGCTGTGGGGCGGGGTCGCCGTCGCGGCCGGCGCGGGCCTGGCCTTCGGCCTGCTGCATGGCTGGCTGACCGTATCGCTCGCGCTGTCGCAGCACGTCGCCGGTCTCGGGCTGACCATGCTGGCGACCAGCCTGTCCTACTACGGCTATCGGCTGGCCTTCGCTTCGGTCTCTTCGCCGCCCACCATCACGCCGTTCGCCCCGCTGGCCGGATGGGAGTCCCTGCCGGTGGTCGGGCCGGTGCTGTCCGCGCAGACCGCGCTGACCGTGCTGGCGCTCGTGCTGGTGCCGGCCATCGCGTGGGTGCTGTACCGCACGCCGCTCGGGCTGGCGTTGCGGATGGTCGGCGAAAACCCGGCCGCGGCCGAAGGGCAGGGCATCCGCGTGGGCGCGGTGCGCATCGGCGCCGTGATGGCCGGTTCCGCGCTGATGGCCGTGGGCGGCGCCTTCCTGACGCTGTCGGCCTTCAACGCCTTTTTCTTCAACATGATCAACGGCCGTGGCTGGATCTGCGTGGCGCTGGTGGTTTTCGCCTCGTGGCGGCCGGGCCGGGCCCTTGTCGGCGCGCTGCTGTTCGCCGCCTTCGACGCGCTGCAGCTGCGGCTGCAGCAGGGTGGCGCGGCCTTGCCGGGCATGCCGGTGCTACCCTACCAGGTCTATCTGATGCTGCCGTACGTGCTGTCGATCCTTGCGCTGGTGCTGGTCGCGCGCCGCGCCACCTATCCCCAGGCGCTGATGAAGCCCTACCGCAAGGGCGAGCGCTGATCCCGGACTTCGATCTCTCTGAACCGTATCCCCATGTTCGATCTCATCCTTCGCCATTGCACCCTTCCCGACGGCCGCACCGATATCGACATCGGCATCGCCGGCGGCCGGATCGCGGCGGTGCAGCCCGCACTGGCCGGCGAGGCGGCCGAGCAGATCGACGCGGCCGGCCAGTTGGTCACCGCGCCGTTCGTCGACGCGCATTTCCATATGGACTCGACGCTGTCGTACGGCCTGCCGCGCGTGAACCAGTCCGGCACGCTGCTCGAGGGCATCGCCCTGTGGGGCGAGCTCAAGCCCACGCTGGTGCAGGACGCCATCGTCGAGCGCGCGCTGGCCTACTGCGACTGGGCCGTCGCGCGCGGCCTGCTGGCGATCCGCTCGCACGTGGACGTCTGCGATCCGCGCCTGCTCGCCACCGAAGCGCTGCTGCACGTGCGCGAGCGGGTCAAGCCCTACCTCGATCTGCAGCTGGTCGCGTTTCCGCAGGACGGCGTGCTGCGCTCGCCCGGCGCGCTGGACAATCTCAAGCGCGCGCTGGACATGGGCGTCGACGTGGTAGGGGGCATTCCACACTTCGAACGCACGATGGCGGACGGCGCCGAGTCCGTGCGCATCCTGTGCGAGCTGGCGAGCGAGCGCGGCCTGCGCGTGGACATGCATTGCGACGAGACGGACGATCCGATGTCGCGCCATATCGAGTCGCTCGCCAGCCAGAGCGTGCGGCTGGGCATGCAGGGCAGGGTGGCCGGCTCGCACCTGACGTCGATGCACTCGATGGACAACTACTACGTGTCCAAGCTGATCCCGCTGATACGCGAGGCCGGCGTGGCGGCCATCGCCAATCCGCTGATCAACATCACGCTGCAGGGCCGGCACGACACCTACCCGAAGCGGCGCGGCATGACGCGCGTACCGGAGCTGATGGCCGCCGGGGTGCCGGTCGCTTTCGGCCACGACTGCGTGATGGACCCCTGGTACGGACTCGGTTCGGGCGACATGCTGGAGGTGGCCCATATGGGGCTGCACGTCGCCCAGATGACTGCCCAGGAGGCCATGCGGGCCTGCTTCGCCGCGGTGACCGACGTGCCCGCGGCTATTCTGGGCCTCGAAGGGTACGGGCTCGCGCCGGGCTGCCGGGCCGACCTCGTCCTGCTCCAGGCGCGCGATCCGGTCGAGGCCATCCGGCTGCGGGCCACCCGGCTGCTGGTATTGCGCGCCGGCAAGGTCGTCGCCACCACGCCCGCCAGCGCCGCGACGCTACGGCTGGAAGGCCGGCCGGACCGGGTCGATTTCAGAATTTAAATGAAGTGGCCCGCGCGACATGAATTTTTTCGTTGAAGGGGGTTGACGAGGCGCTTCTGTCTTTGCATAATCTCGTTCTTCGCATCGCAGCAGTAACAACGCAGCGAACGAAGCCCAGGTGGCGAAATTGGTAGACGCACTAGGTTCAGGTCCTAGCGGTGGCAACACTGTGGAGGTTCGAGTCCTCTCTTGGGCACCAGGTTAAAAGGCAAAGGCCGCTGCAAACGCAGCGGCCTTTTCTTTTTGCGTCGGTGGATTGCTGCCCCGGCGCAACGGACCTGCGTCTCCATCGCGAATCGCGCTCCCCGCGGCCTAACGGCGGCGCTGCCTTTGCACTATGCTGCAAGCAAATCGGGCCCCCGCAACAAAAAGCTCGAGGTGCTGCCATGACGATGCTGCAGTCAGTGTCACGCGAGAGGGAGGATGGCGCGCCCGGCGTGCCAGCATGTGCTTGCTTGAACGGCCGTCATGCCGGCCGATGCCAGTCGCTCCAATGCTGTTCGGTGCTGGCGGTGCTGCTCGGCGGGGCGGCGCAGGCGGAAGAGCGATCGCCCGGCGCACAGTCGGGCTCCGCCTGGGACAGCCCGCTCGGCGGCGAACTGATCGCGATGGTGTCCCCGCCCCGCACATTCCTCTCATCCCCCCGGTCCTCACCGTCTTCATCGTCTTCACCGTCTTCCCTGTCAACGTCGCTGTCGGACGCGACGTCCAGCGCTTCCGACGCAGCAGCGCCCGTCGATATTGGGCAGGCGGAGGGCTTCTCGCTGCCACCACTCTCGGTCGCCGCCGACGCCTTTCGCGACGCCCCGATTCCAACGCCTGCCTCTGCCACAGCCTCGGCAGCCGTGGAGCCCGACCCCATGCGGCCGTTATACGCAAGCTTGCACTTGCACATCGACGACGCGACGCCCGTGGCGGCCATCGCCGACAGCCGCATGCAGAGTGTTGCCGTCGCGCTCGACACTGTGCTGGCCGGCAGCGGCGTCACGGTGCAGCCGCGTGTCGAACTGGCCTATCGCCCCAACGAGGCCGGCCTGCCGGCTCCCCAGCCGGGCACGGTGCCGCGCCAGCCTGGTGGGACCGGGGTTGCACTGCGCCTGTACGGATCGCAACCGAGCCGCACCGCGGGCATCTATCCGTTTGTCGAGGCAAGCTGGTTCCAGGTCAGCCGCAGCCAGACCATCGACGTGATCGGCACGCGTATCGATACCGAGAAGCTGAAGGGCCTGTTCGCGCTGAACGTCGGCGCGCACGGCACGACAAAGGCCGGCGTCAAGCTGTGGATGAAGGTCAAGCTCGGGCGGAATGCGGGCGCGACGATCGGCGCGCGGTATCACTGGTAGCGCGCGTCGCCGGGCCGTTGCAATAAATGCTTGCATTCCCACGCCGCTGGGTTAGAATTGCGCCCTCGCGTGCGGCTGTAGCTCAGTTGGATAGAGTACTTGGCTACGAACCAAGGGGTCGTGGGTTCGAATCCTGCCAGCCGCGCCACCTTCAGCAAGAGAAAGGGCTTCCAGCAATGGAAGCCCTTTTTCGTTGGTGCCCCTGCCGGGCTACCCGCCGTGCTTCTGCGCCACGGACGCCGTGGTGTCGCGCCCGCCGTCCCGCCTGAACAGCGGGATGCAGATACGCGCGACCACGCCGGACGCGACGTCGGTGCGATTCGCAATGCTGACCGTTCCACGGTGCTTTTCCGCGATGGCCTTGACGATGGCCAGTCCCAGCCCGCTGCCCTCCACCGTGCCGCCATCCGCGCGAAAGAAGCGATCGAACACGCGGGGGAGCGCGTCTTCGGAAATGCCCCGGCCGGTGTCGCGCACCTCGACGCAGGCGAAGCCCTCGGCCCGATAGGCGCGCAGGTCCACCGTGCCGCCGTCCGGCGTGTACTGGATCGCGTTGTCGACCAGGTTGCTGATGGCCGCGCGCAGATCCGCGGGGCTCGCGCCTACCGGCAGATCTTCCAGCTGTTCGACCCCGAGATCGATCCCATGCGCGGCGGCACGCGGCAAGTGGATGGCGATGACCTGCGGAATCATGTCCCGCACGTTGATGACCTCCGTGGGGAAGCCGTCCAGCGGGGCGTCGGCGCGCGCCAGCCGCAGCAACTGCCCGATCATCCTCGCATTGCGCGAGATGTCCTGTTCCAGCGCCGCAAACTGCTCGAGGCTCGCGGCGCCGGTCAGCGTGCGCTTCAGGTTGTCGGCCTGGATCTGCAGCGAGGTGAGCGGGCTGCGCAGTTCGTGCGCGGCATCTGCGATAAAGGTCTTCTCCGCCTCCACGGCATACGACAGGCGTCGAATCATCCGGTTGATCGACTGCACGAGCGGCAGCAGTTCCCGCGGCACATCGTCGGTGGGCAACGCTTCCAAGCGGCCGATCTCCAGCCGGTTGGCGCGCTCGCCGAGTTCGCCCATCCGCCGGAATGCCCGCCGCACGATCAGGAAGATGGCGAGCCACGACAACGGGATCATCACCAGGGCGGGCGCGATGCCGACCATCGCGGCCTCTGCCGCGATCCGCCGGCGCAGTCCCTCGCGCTGTCCCACCTGGACCACCCATCCGTCGCCGAGCATGGTGAAGATCCGCCAGGGCTCCCGCCCGGCGCGCCAGGTCGTCAGCCCTTCCGGCGTGTCGCGGTCGAAGCGGACGGCCGGGTCGCTGCTCCAGGCCGGCGCGCTGGCCCGGCCGAGCCACACGTGCACGACAAGGCCTTCGCTGTTGCCGCCGTGCGACGACAGGGCGGCGAGTGTGCCGGGGAGATTCTCCCCGATGCGGGAGGCGACGTCCTCCAGCCGGCGGTCCAGCAGCGCATGAATTTCGTCGGTCGCCAGCATATAGGTCCAGCTAGTATGCGCGACGGCCACGACGGCGATCACGATACTGAGCGCGAGGCTCAGCATCAGGCTCAGGGAGCGGTTCGCCGGCGATGGCTTTGGCGTGGCGGTGGAGGGACGCGGTGCGTCGTGCGCGCTATGGCGCGCGGGCGCAGGGGAGGGCGATTCACTGACTGGCCGCGAGGGCGGCTGCCGGGCGTCCGTGCGCATAGGGAGAGCCGTGTGGAAAGCCCGGCATCGTGCGGCGCCGGCACATTGTGCCCGGCCGTTGCAGCGATGGAGATCGACTCCGGGCGCCGCGCGATGCCGAGCCGCACATTGCGCCGACCGCGGCGCATCCTCGATGGCTTTCGGTTTGTCGCGCAAGAATAAGCCGCCCGATTGCGCCGCAATTGTCTTAGTTTCGATCTCCCTGTCGTTTTCGATCTTCCGCCGCGCGTCGCGCGCCGTTCATGCTCCGGTCTGCGTCTCGTTGCCGGGCGGACGCTCCTTGTCCGTGGCGCCTTCCTTGCCCAGCAGCACCGTCCAGCCAAGGCCGCGCACATTGCGGATCGCGGCCGCGCCGAACTTCTTCCTGACTGAATAGATCAGTACGTCCACCGCATTGCTCTCGACCTCTTCGCCCCAGCCGTAAATGCGCTGCTCCAATTGCGCGCGGGACAGGATCGTTCCCGGACGCTCAAGCAGCGCGAGCATCAGCGAAAACTCGCGCGCCGACAGCGTTTCGGCGTGGCCGCCCACGGTCAGCCGCCGGGTTTCCAGGTTCAGCGAAATGGTGTCGTCACCGAGATTGGACGTGGCGTAGCCCGCCTTGCGGCGGAGCACGGCGCGGACCCGTGCGAGCAGTTCGGGCACTTCGAACGGCTTGAGCACGAAGTCGTCGGCGCCAGCGTCGAGGCCCCGTACCCGCGTCTCGAGATCGTCGTGCGCGGTCAGGATCAGCAACGGCGTTTCGTTGCCCGACGCCCGCAGCGAGCGCAGCAGGTCGATGCCGCCCAGACGCGGCAGCCCGAGGTCCAGCAGGATGACGGTGTATGCCGCCTGCCTGACCGCCTCCTGTCCCGCCATGCCGTCGCGCACCCAGTCGACGCTGCACTGGGTGTGCTCCTTCAGCGCGCGCAGCAGGCTCTTGCCAATCTGCAGATCGTCCTCGATCAACAGGATGCGCATGGTGGTTCGCAACTCCGGAAAAGTAAGACCGCCGCCCTTGGCTGGCGCCTATGGGTGCACGCCATTTACCAGCTTACACATGGAAGCACCGCGAGGCGGGTGCGAGTACCTTCGGGAATTCCCCAGTGAGCATCCATCAAACGGTCGCCGTGCGAAGTGAAATGCGCAACGACATGGCAGCGGAACGATAGTCGGTGATGTTTTATGAACATCTACGCGCGACGATCCGCAGACAATCGCGCCCGGGTCCATGTGTTCACCGGGTCCCGCCTCTGCTTGGTCCACCGCTCCTCGGTGGACTTTTTTTTGAGCGTGAGACGGCGCGCGCTGTCGCCGGACTATCGCATCCGGACGTCTCCATGCGTTCCTGGCACGACGCGCCATGGCGAACGCCCTGTGCGATCCCGTTCTGCGAATGCGACGCGCAACAAGACGGAAAAAGCATCATGTCATGACGGATCGCGGACCGTTCTCATCGGCGAATTCCACGAACGAAAAAGAAGTTATAGAAATCGGCTTTGTACTTTCGGGAAAAACCTCGAAGAACCTCTCAGTTTCTCCAATTTCGTGTGGTTGATGGTTTGATGTGTGTCGCCCGCAGGGCGGAAAACGATTCTCGGTGTACGGGGGCATTGGGAGCCTGAGTGGCGGTTCTTTCAGGTCATCACCTGATCGGACGGGCGCTCGGGCGGTGGAATGATGCAACAACTGAGCACGAGCGTTCGAGGGAATGATGGGGGCAGTCAAGCTAATGGTCTTTGGGCGATCCGGTCGGATCGAGTGCAATGGTGAGACGTTCGACATACCAAGTGGGAGCCTGGTCTATACCGGGGCCAACGCTTCGGCAGTCGCGGCTCGCGAAGGCATCGACACATACATCTTCCATTCGGGAGACTTCCAGGAAATCTACAGGGAACTGCACGACCTGGCCGGGCGCTACCGGCGCGGCGCGCCCTTCTGGCGGCAGCCGGTGAAGAAGGTCAGCGTGCCGGAGGACACCATCAACGTGATCCGCCATCTCGGCTCGGTCGAGCCGCGCGCCATGCTCCGGTTCGCGTATGTCTATTGCATGGGCACCGAGCCCGAATATTTCTCGCGGCTGCTCCATCACCTGATCGACGGCAGCCGCGACTTCTTCGAGTTCATCGAGGAAAACAGCATGAGCGCGTGGCCGGTCACGCAGTACGCCAAGGCGCTCGGCATTCCGGTGCGCAAGCTCAACGTTCTCTTCTACGAGAAGTTCGGCGTGTCGGCGAAGAACTGGCTGCTGGAGCGGCGTCTTCAGCGTGCCCGGGAACTGTTGCTGTTGACTTCGATGAAGGTTACCGACATCGCGCAGGAGTGTGGCTTCAACAGCCATGCCCATTTCAGTGTCAGCTTCAGGCGGCGGTATGAGGCAAGCCCGCGATTGCTGCGGCAATCGCATCAGGGCGGCGTGGGCGAGCCACGAAAGGAACAGTAATCATGAATTTCAACGCAATCATCGACTCGATGGACGGCAACGTCGCGAGTACCGGCCAGAGCATGCTCGCGGCCATGGCGCTCGCCGCGCAGACCGGCGAGCCGACCGACTACCTGAAGGCGCAACGCGAAATGGCGACGTTCAACATCCTGGTCTCGTTCGAGAGTGGTGCGATCAAGTTCAGCCACGATTCGATCGCCAGCATTCTCCAGAAGATGTGAGCGCGATGCTGGATCGCGATACCAGGAAGTTGCTCGCCGAACTCGCCTTCGCCGCGGCGCATCACCGCTTGCGCAAAGAGGTGCGGACCTTCCTCGATGTCCTGGACCTGCTGATCGAGGATGTCGAGGACCGCGAAGCCACTCGCGCCTATCTCCATTTCCAGCTGGGCGAATTGCACGAGGCGACGGCGTGCCTGCCTGGCTGCCGTCCGGACCTGGCGCGAACCCTGTCGCACATGATCGCGCTTCAGCGCGGGTCCGCGCCCACCGCGCGTCCTATCCGCTGAGCGCGCGCCGGTGCAATCCACGCCGCCGCACGACACGAAACATCCTTGCCTCCGCGGCGCGGAGGCAACCACTCGAAAGGTAACCGTCATGAATATCGATCCGTCCATGATTCCCCAGATGCCCATCGACCGGCTGGAGCCGGCTGTCAAGGCCCCATCGACCGGCGACGTGGACGCGTTCGCGGCCGCCATGTCGGCCAGCGTGCCGAAACCCGAGCAAGCCGCAGTGGAATCCATGCAGCGAACCGAGGCGGTCCTGGCGAAGAAGGCGGAGGTACTGTCCGCTGCCGATGTGCGCGACCCCGCGAAGATGCTGGGCGTGCAGAGGGCAATGCTGGAAATGCGCACGGACGTCGACGTGCTGGCAAAGGTCACCGGCGTGCTGTCGCAGGCGATCAACAAACTGACATCGATGCAATGAATTCGCTTTTGAAATTCGGGCTGCCGTTGGTGCTCGCCGCCGCGTTGGCGGGCTGCAAGATCACGCTCTATTCGAATGTTGGCGAGGCGGACGCGAACCAGATGCTGGCATTGCTGATGCTGCGAAAGATTCCGGCCGAGAAGGTGGTGGAGAAGGGCGGCACGGTGACGCTGAGGGTGGAGAAGGACGAATTCATCAATGCGGTGGAGGTACTGAGGCAAAACGGGTTCCCACAGAACAAGCGTCTCGGCATGGAGGACCTGTTCCCCTCCAATCAGCTGGTGACCTCGCCCGCGCAGGAGCGCGCCAAGATGTTGCTGCTCAAAGAGCAGCAGCTGGAAGGGATGATTTCCGCGATGGACGGCGTGATCAGTGCCAAGGTGTCGATCGCGCAGAAGACCGACGAGAACGGCAAGCCCACCGGCACGCCCTCGGCGGCAGTCTTCATCAAGTATTCACCCCAGTTCAACCTGAGTACCTACGAGGTTCAGATCCGCAGCCTGGTGCGCGATGGCGTGCCGGATATCGCGTCGGATCAGATCAGCGTCGTCATGCAGGCCGCCGACTACCGGTATCAGGAGGCCGCGCCCGTCGAGGCCGAGCCGTCCGCCTGGCACAGGTGGCTCGAAGCCAGCCCGCGGCAGGCGGCGATCGCCGTTGGCGGCGGGGTGCTTGCGCTATGCACGCTGGCTGGTCTGGCGGCATGGCTGGTTCGCCGCCGGGGCATGTCGCATGCATGACGCCGCGACTGAGGCCGGCGCCGGCGCGGTACTTTGTCCGGGCGTCCATCGCTTGCACGCACTGGCCTGGCAGCCGGGAGAATTCCTGCACGAGGACTGGTGGCGGCGCCTGGATCTGGGGCAATGGCGGGACGACTACCAACGCCATCCGGGATGCCGGCGCGCGCTGGATGCGCTGATCGTGCAGCGTCGTGGCTTTCCCAGCGCGGCGCTGCCGGGTGCCTTGACCGAGCAGCAGCTCCGGTTGCTCGGGCTTGAGGAGCGGTTGCCCACGCTGCTGGTGGCGCTTGGTCTGATCGCCCGTCGGCAGCCCGATCTGTTGTTGCTGCGGTCCTTTCGGCGGCACTTCGCCGACGTGTTGGGAGAGTCCGGCTGCGAGCAACTGGCGGCGTTGATGCCATGCGCGCGCGGCCCGTGGGCCAGCGTGGAACCCGAGCATGCCGTGGACGATATGCGCAGGCTTGGGCAAGCGTGGCTGGATGCGTCGATGCGGACCAGCGCCGTCTGGCAGGCCATGGCCATCCGCCTTTCCCCACCGGAAGTCCCGCCCGATCCGCTGCCGGACGGTCCGGCATTGCCGGTGCTGTTTCGGCTGGAGCGTTTGCTATGAATCCGTTTGGCATTGTCGTGACCAGGGTTCACGGGGATATCCCCGTGGGCGGGGTCATCCCCGCGCGGCAACTGGATCAGTACATCAGTGTGGCCGCCGTGGTCGAGCATGCGCGCGCCCGGGCCGCCGCCGTGCTGCGCCGCGCCCGCCGCCGCCGCGCCGAACTGGCCGAGGCCGCGGCGCAACGGCTGGAGGCGGCCCGCATCGAGGGCGAGGCGCGGGCGGAAGCCGCGGCACGAGCGGCCCACGATGCGACTTGCCGGGACGTGGTCACCTGGCTGGTAAATGAGCGCGAGCTCGAGGCGAGCGTGGCGGAGCGAATGGCGGAGCGGCTGCGCGCCTGGGTCGGCGAGACGGTCGCCGAGTTTGCCGGGCAGGCCGATCGAACGGCGTTGGTGGCCGCGCGCATCGAAGCCCGTATCAGGCAGCTTTCCGCGCATGGCATGTTCACAGTGCGTGTCTGCCCCGCCGAGTTCGACGCCATAGCGGGCCGGCTGCCGCGCGATGTTCGCTTCGAGCTGATCCTCGACCCTTCCCTGCATCCGGGGCAGGCGCTGCTGGACAGCCCATTCGTACAGCTTCGGATCGATCTTGAGCGCCATCTTCGCGAACTGCTGGCGGCTATCGGCGAGCGTGCCGAGCCGCCCGATGCAGGCGATCCTTCCTTACCCGGCGACGATGTCGCATGCAAGCCATGGTAGACGGCACGGGCTGGACTCCTGGCCTGCCGCCGGTCCGGCCGGTCCCACCCGCATCGCCCGCGCAACCGGGGCCACGCGGGGTTCCGCAGCAGGTCTATCCCGCCCGCTCGGCCATGGACATGGCTGCGCGAGCGTTGAACGCCGCGCGCAACATGCAGGTAGTCGCTGCCGGGGTCAATCCAAAGCTGCATGCGCTGCTGCGCGGCGCGCGGCGCAACGAGGCGTTGATGGCGCGTGCGCTGGTCGGACGGCTCGCCAAGGGAATGATGTCGCAGAAGGACTCCAGGCTGGAGCAACTGATGCTGCAGTTCGGCGACATCGAGGACGTGGACGAGCTGTTGTCGGCCATGGGCAAGGCGGCACTGAATCCATCGGCGTCCGCGCTGCTCCTGGCCGCGATGGCGCAACAGCACCGTGCGGGCAGAAAGCGGAGCCGGCTCGACGACGCGCTTGGCGAGCTGATCGGCGACGGCACGGACTGGGAGCTCGCAATGCTGGGCTGGCTCGAGTTCGGGCCGATGGACCGCGAACAGATGGCGCAACTCAAGGCCCTGTACCAGCGCACCGACGTGGTGAGGCAAGGCCTGTCCAGCTTTTTCCAGAAGCTGACCGGCGTGTCGCAGCGTCGCCGCAAGCTCAAGGTATTGATCCGGGCGCTGGGTGCGGAGCTGTCCGGCTGCGACGACGACCCGGCCGAAGGCACGCGTCTGGCCGCGGTGGTGCGCGATCTGAAGCGGCTGCTGATGTTCATCGGCTGCGAAGAGCAATGCGCCCGCATTGCCCGCGGTCTTGGTGAACCGGTCGTCGAGGCGGATACCGTGCTGGGCTTCCTGATCCGGCTGATCGACCAGGCATGGCTGTACGCCGACTGGATCGCGGCGGACTGTGCCGAGCAGAGACTCGGCGACGCGCGGGCCTATCGGCTAGCGCGGGGCATCACCGGCCTGGTCAAGATGCTTCCGGATCCTTGCTTTCGCGACGAAGACCAGCGGCGCCAGATGGTGGAGGCGCTGACCGAGTACGGCGAGCGCGAGGACGAGGCACCCATGGAGACGCCGTCCGGCGCCCCCGGCCAGTAGTCGATCCCCAATTCAGGTGAGTGCCCGATGTCGGGCTGCCAGGGCCCGGCGCACGATGGTGCCGGTCCACGTAGGGCGCGCCCGAGGGCTGTGGCTTGCCGGCGTAGTCCCCCGCAGTCGGATCAAGGATCAGGAATGGATATTCGAACGCAGCGCAATCTCGAGAAGCTCTTTCGTCTGATGGACGTGAAGCCCGTGACGATCGACCCGCATATCGAGATCGCGGATGGCGATATCCGCATCTTCGTCGAAGTGCGCGATGCCAGGGTGCTGCTGTCGGCCATGACCGCGGTCGAGCCGGCGTACGCGGACGCGGCCGTCCTTGCCGTGCTGTCGCGCTGGTCGCCCGCCATGTTGAGCGGCGTGCCGCTGCGGGCCTGCAGTCTCGAGGAGGGCGTGCTGGTATCGGCGGCCATGCCGCCGGGCAGCGGCGCGGAACTTTGGTATCGCGTTCACCGCGCGCAGCGCCGGTTGCTGTCGGCCTGCACCGCGGAAGACGCATGAAGGAGAAGGCATGAAAGGCATCAAGGTCGTGCTGCTGCTGCCGCTGGTCGCCGCCATCGGCGTGTTCGTACTGGTGGCGGTCACGGTGCTCTATCTCGCCTCGCTGGTCGCTGGAACGGCCTGGCGGCTGTGGGACGCCTCGCGCGCGCGCCGCGCCGCGGGCACGGTGAAGGATCGCGCGCGGTCGACGCCGGACGGCGACAAGCCGTGGGAGTTGCTGCCATGAAGCGCATCAGTCAATGGCTGATGGCCATCGGTGGCCGTCAGGACGTCGTGCTCGCGGTGATCCTGATGGTCGCGGTCTTCATGATGATCCTGCCGTTGCCGACGATCCTGGTGGACCTGCTGATTGCCATCAACCTGGGCATGTCGCTGCTCTTGCTGATGACGTCCATCTATGTGCGCGATCCGCTCGATATGTCGGCCCTGCCGTCGTTGCTGCTGATCACCACGCTGTTCCGGCTGGCGCTGACGGTGAGCACCAGCCGGTTGATCCTGCTGCAGCACGACGCCGGAGAGATCGTTACCGCGTTCGGCAACTTCGTCGTGGGCGGCAATCTGGCGGTCGGCATCATCGTCTTCTCGATCATCACGATCGTGCAGTTCATCGTGATCACCAAAGGCGCGGAACGCGTCGCCGAGGTCGGGGCTCGCTTCTCGCTGGACGCCATGCCCGGCAAGCAGATGAGCATCGACGGCGACCTGCGCGCCGGCACCATCGATCCTGCCGAGGCGAAGCGCCAGCGCCAGCTGGTGCAGAAGGAGAGCCAGCTCTATGGCGCGATGGACGGATCGATGAAGTTCGTCAAGGGCGATGCCATCGCCGGCATCATCGTGATCCTCGTCAATATCGTCGGCGGCATTGCGGTGGGCACCATGCAGCACGGCATGGGCGTTGGCAAGGCGCTCGAGCTCTATGCGGTGCTCTCCATCGGCGACGGCCTGATCGCGCAGATTCCGGCGCTGATCATCTCTATCGCCGCGGGCATCGTGGTGACGCGTGTGCCCGGCGAGAAGCGCGAAAACCTCGCGCAGGACCTGGCTACCCAGTTCTCCCGCCAGCCGCATGCGCTGATGATTGCCGCCGGCGTGCTGCTGGCCTTCTGCCTCGTGCCCGGTTTCCCGACGCTGATCTTCCTGCCGCTCGCCATGTGCGTGGCGGCGGTCGGCTGGCAGGCCCGTCGCCGCCAGAAGATGGGTGGCGCGGACGCCGACGGTGCGCCGGCGGCCGACGGCGAGGGCGCGGGACGAATGACACCGGGCGCCGAGCCGCTGACACTGAAGCTGTCTCCCGATCTGGCGGCGCTGCCCGGCATTGGCGATGCGCTGGAGAGGCTGCGCTGGCAGAAATTCGAATGGCTGGGCATCGCGCTGTCGAAGATCGAACTGCAGGCGGACTCGTCGCTGCCGCAGCGCACGTTCTGCGTGCTGCTCTACAGCGAGCCGGTGCTGCGCATCACCTGTCCCGACACGATGCTGCTGGTGGGCAAGCAGACGACGCCCTTGCCGCTGGCGGCCAGGGTAGACGAAATGCCGTTCGGCGGACTGACGCTGCAATGGGTCGATCCCCGCCACGAAGAGGCCCTTGCGCAGACCGGCTTACCGCTGTACCGCGACGCCGAGGGCATTCTTTATGCGCTGTCGCTGACCGTGGACCGCTTCGCCGACGAGTTCATCGGTGTGCAGGAGACGCGGTACCTGATGGATGCGATGGAAGCGCGCTATGCGGAGCTGGTCAAGGAACTGCAACGGCAGCTGCCGGTGAACAAGATATCCGAGGTATTGCAACGGCTCGTCGCCGAAGGGATTTCGATCCGCGACATGCGCACGGTGTTCGAGGCGCTGATCGAATGGGCGCCCAAGGAGAAGGAGACTGTCATGCTGACGGAGTATGTGCGCGTCGCCCTGCGCCGGCAGATCGTGGGCCGGCACACGCGCGGCGAGCCGCGCGCCAATGTCTGGCTGATCGGCGATGGCATCGAGAACATGATCCGCGACTCGGTCCGCCAGACCGCGGCCGGCGCCTATTCGACGCTGCACGCGGAGCAGGTCGAATCCATCGTGGCGCGCATCAAGGCCGGTATCGCCGGCCGCGAGGATATCGAGGGGGCCCTGGTCACCGCAATCGACGTGCGCCGCTTCCTGCGCAAGTTCCTCGAGCGCGAACTGTTCCGGCTGCCCGTGCTGTCGTTCCAGGAGATGGGCGACGACGTACAGCTTCATGTCCTGGGCAATATCGACCTGATCGGGGAATACGACGATGCGTATGCCTGATCCGGACGTGGTGGCGTCCATGATCGCGCCGACGCTGCGCTCGCGTGCCCCGGTGGAAGCCATCGAGCGCTTCGGCCGCGTGGTCGAGATCGGCCCGACGTTGATCAAGGCCAGCCTGCCTGACGCCGCGCTCGGGGAACTTTGCCTGATCGGGCCGTCGCTGCAGGCGGAAGTCGTGGGTCTGGAGCGCGAGATCGCGCTGCTGTCCCCGTTTGCCGAGCCCGCCGGCATGTCGTGCGGCGCGTTGGTCAGATCGCTCGGCACGGAGCATCGAATGGCGGTGGGACCGCATCTGATCGGGTCCGTGATCGATGGGCTGGGCCGGCGGCTGAGCGGACCACCGGTGCCCTGGCATTGCGACACGCGGCCGCTCGAGGCGGCGGTGCCCGATCCGCTGACGCGCCGACTGATCGATGAGCCGCTGCCGCTCGGGGTGCGTGCGATCGACGGCATCCTGACGTGCGGACGGGGACAGCGCGTGGGCATCTTCGCGGCGGCCGGCGGTGGAAAGAGCACGCTGCTCGGCATGATATGCGACGGCAGCCTCGCGGATGTCGTGGTGCTTGGCCTGGTCGGCGAGCGAGGGCGCGAGGTCCGCGAGTTTCTGGACCAGACCTTGTCCGCGCAGGCGCGGGCGCGTTCCGTGGTGGTGGTATCGACCTCCGACCGTCCGGCGCTCGAACGCCTGAAGGCGGTCTACACGGCCACCACGGTGGCGGAGTACTTCCGCGACCAGGGCCTGAACGTCCTCCTGATGGTCGATTCCCTGACGCGCTTCGCCCGTGCGGGACGCGAAATCGGGCTGGCCGCCGGCGAACGTCCGGCCGCCGGCAGTTTTCCCCCGAGCGTGTTCGCGCGCCTGCCGCGCTTGCTCGAGCGTGCCGGCTGTGCCGCCGAGGGCAGCATCACGGGCATCTATACGGTGCTGGTCGAGGGCGACGACATGACCGAGCCGATTGCAGACGAGGTCCGCTCGATTCTCGATGGCCATATCGTCCTGTCCCGCGCGCTTGCCGAAAAGAACCACTATCCCGCGATCGACGTGCCGGCCAGTACCAGCCGGGTGATGAACCAGGTGACCGCGCCCGAGCACCAGCAACTGGCGGGACGCGCGCGCCGCCTGCTGGCGCAGTACCGCGAGATCGAACTGCTGGTCCGGGTCGGTGAGTACCAGCGCGGCAACGACCGCGAGGCCGACGATGCGCTGGACCGCCGGGCCGCCCTCGAAGCGTTCCTGCGGCAGGGCACCCACGAGCGTTCCGACTTCGACACCACATTGGCGCAGCTCAAGCGCGTCGTGGAGGGGCCATGTTGAACCAGCTCGATCAATTGCTGGCCATCAAGAAATGCCGGGAGACGGGCCTGCGCCACCGCGTCCACCGCATCGAGCAGGAGATTGCGGAGCGCAACCGTCAGGCAGGCCAGGAGCGCGCCGACCGGGCGGCGCTGCGCGCCGAGTGGCGGGCGGCGAGCGAGGCGCCGCAATCGGTGTCCCCGCGCGCGTTCCAGGCGCTGAAGCGGCAGTTCGCCGCCTTCTACGAGCGCGAGCAGCGCATCACCGGCAAGTTGAAGGAACTGGCAACCGAGGTTGCCGGGCGCAGGCAACTGGCCGCGGATACCACGGCTGCGCTGACGCGCAATCTGCGCGGACAGGAGAAGTTGCAGACCGTCATGAAGGAGAGCCGATGACCGCCATCACGGTGAAGCGGGACGCCCAGGCCAGGCCGGCGCCCGACAAGGCACGCGAGCCCGGCCATCACGAGGCCGAGAGCTTCGGAAAATTGCTCGGGCCGCGGCGGCGCCGGGCCGCGAGCGGTGACGACGAATTTGCGCAGCTCGGGGGATTGCCACTGCCGTTCCCCGGCATGTGGCCGCTGACCGCGGTTCATGCGACACAGCCGTCGGACGACGCGGCCTGCGGGCGGAAATCGTCCACGCAGGCGCCGCCGCCACCCTCGGTGGAAGCGCCGGCGAACGCGGCGGCCGTGGAGGCAGCAGCCAATCCGGCTCGCCCGGTGGGCGCGGAACTCCGACTGCGCTTCACCCATGGAGCATGGGCCGGCCTGGAGATGCAGGCGGCGCTGCATGCCGGCGAGATCGTGGTGAAGCTGAAACCTGCCACACGGCTGCAGCAGAAGCGATTGACCGAGGCAAGCGCCGCGCTGTCCGGCCAGATCCTGAAAGAGAGCGGCGAGGCCGTGCAATTGGAGATAGCCGATGCTACTCGATGAGTGGAGCAGCAAGGAACTGGAACTGGCCCGCACCATCGGCGCAGGCCGCGCAGTGGGCGCCGGAACCGGCGGTCCCACGCTGGAGCACATGGAGGACGACCCGCTGTTGCGTCCATTGGGTGGCGCCCGAGGGCGCGGCGGCCGCGCAGCAGCGGGGTTTGCCGAAGCCGGGGACGATGCGGATTTCGATCCTATCGCCACGCTGGACCGTCTCGACACACTCGAACTATCCGGCGTGGGCGACGACGGCGACCTGCTGCCGTCGGCCTACGGACGGCGCGCAGAAAGGGGCGGAGGCGCGGGGAGCGTCGATGGAGAATGGGGGTTGGCGTTGGACCATCTCGTCTGCGGCGGCGACGGCATGGTGCTGTCGTTGCTGGTGGACCAGCAGCCAGCCCGCGCCTGGGTCGACGCCGATGCGTGGTGCGACTGGCTCCGGCCCCGTCTGCCGGTGCAGCGCGTCGACCAGATCCCGGCCGAGCTGATGCCTCTGCTCGGCGAGTGGGCTTTGCTGCCACTGCAGCAGCACGCCCGGACGGCGGGTTTGCGCGGCTTGCGTTTCGTGGGCGCGGAGGCCGGCCACTGTGCGCGCGTCGTCTCGCCGACGCTGACGCTGCTGCGCGACGGCACGACGCTGACGCTGCGGCTGCTGGACTGGCCGGCGAACTGGATCGAGGCGCTGGCGGGCACGATGGAGGACCGTCGCGCGCCGCTCGTGGTGCCGCCGATTCCCATGCCGCTGGCCGCCGGCTGGGTGCGATTGACCCGCTCCCGGCTGCGGGCGCTGCAGCCCGGTGACGGCATCGTGCTGGACCAGGCGCTGCCGGTGGAAGCCGGCCATGCCTGGCTTTTCGCCGAGCGTCCGCTCGCGCGGCTGCGCTTCGTTCACGACGCCTGGCGCATCGAATGCGCTTACCAGAAGGACCATCCCATGCAAGACCTGACGGACACCATTGCCACCGGCGAACCACTGCGCGACGAGGACATCGTGCTGACGGCGGTCGCCGAGCTGGGGCGCATGTCTCTTTCGCTCGATATCCTGCGCGACCTGCACGCGGGCCAGGTGCTGGACATCCCCCATGCCAGCCACGGCCGCGTGACCTTGACCGTCGCGGGTCAGGCGGTGGCGACCGGCACATTGCTGCGGGTCGGCGAGCGTCTGGTGATGCGGGTCGAGTAGCCGCGCGGCCAGCACGCCGGCTAGCGAACCATCGGCGTCGACGCCAGCCGGTGTCCGGATTCAGGCCTTCGCTCGATATCCCGGCAGGCGGCAGCCGCACAGAATGATCGTGCCCGCAACGAAGCCCAACATTTCGATGATCGATCATCCCCTGCAGTTGATTCTGCTGCTGTTCGTACTGTCCCTGCTGCCGCTGTTCGTGGTGATGGGGACCTCGTTCCTGAAGATCTCGATCGTGCTGTCGACGCTGCGCAATGCGCTTGGCATCCAGCAGATTCCGCCGAACATGGCCATCTACGGACTGGCGCTGGTATTGACGCTGTTCATCATGGCGCCGGTCGGCATCGCGGTCAGCGACAACCTCAAGCAGCACCCGATCAAGGTGGAAGCGCCGGATCTGTTCGACCAGGTCGAGAGCAAGGTGCTGACACCGTACCGCGATTTCATCAAGACCAAGGCCAGCCCGCAGCAGGTCAGGTTCTTCGTCGATATCGGCGACAGGATGTGGCCGGAGCCCTATCGCAAGCGCATTCCTGACGATTCGCTGGTCGTGCTGATTCCCGCTTTCACGCTGAGCGAGCTGATCGAAGCCTTCAAGATCGGCTTGCTGCTCTACCTGCCTTTCGTGGCCATCGATCTGATCGTCTCGAACGTGTTGCTCGCCATGGGGATGATGATGGTCTCGCCGGTGACCATTTCCCTGCCTATCAAGCTGCTCGTGTTCGTGCTGATCGGCGGGTGGGAAAAGCTGCTCGGCCAGTTGGTGCAATCCTATCTATGAGCAACGAAATCATTATCCAACTGGCATCCAACCTGCTTTGGCTGGTGCTGCTGCTGTCGCTGCCGGTCGTGGTGGTGGCCTCCGTGGTGGGCGTGATCGTCAGCCTCGTGCAGGCGCTCACGCAGGTGCAGGACCAGACGATCCAGTTCCTGATCAAGCTGATCGCCGTGTCCATCACGCTGGTGATGACCTATCACTGGATGGGCACGACGTTGATGGGCTATACCCGCACAGCGTTCGACCAGATTTCGGTGATGGGGAAATAGGGTGGAGGGGTGGCAGCACTTCGTGCCAACGCTCGCGCTGGCCATGATCCGCCCGCTTGGCATGCTGGTTTTCCTGCCGATGTTCTCCGCACGCGCGCTCGGCGGGGGGCTGATCCGCAATGCGCTGGTTCTGGTGATCGCGCTGCCCGCCGTGCCGATGCATCTGTCCACCGCATCGGGTTTTGCCGGCATGCCGGTCAGCACGGTGGCGTTGCTGGTGTGTCAGGAGGTCGTGGTTGGGGCGCTGCTGGGGTTCTGCGCCACCGTCCCGTTCTGGGCCATCGACATGGCGGGAACCATCATCGATACGGTCCGCGGCACGTCGATGGCATCGGTGCTCAATCCCATGCTGGAGGAGCAGTCGTCGGTCTTCGGCGTCCTCTTCTCGCAGGTGCTGGCCGTGCTGTTCCTGGTCAGCGGTGGTTTCAACACCTTGTTGACCGCGCTGTATGGCTCGTACCAGGCAGTGCCGCCGCTGACGGGCCTGCACTTTTCCAGCGCGTTTCCCGCACTCATCGAGAATCAGTGGCGCTTGATGCTGGACCTGTGCGTCGGCTTCGCGTTGCCCGCCATCGTCGTGATGGTGCTGGTCGATGTGGCGCTGGGTCTGGTGAACCGGTCCGCGCAGCAGCTGAATGTGTTCTTCGTCGCGATGCCGATCAAGAGCGCCCTCGCGCTGTTCGTGCTGGCGGTGGGCATGAGCTTCGCCATGACGGACTACCTCGCGCATTTCAATGCTTTCGGCGCCGTGGCGTCCGCACTGCTCGGATCGCTGCGATGAGCGAGAAGACCGAGCAGCCCACACCCAAGAAGTTGCGGGATGCCCGCGAGGAAGGGCAGATCGCCAAGAGTGTGGAGGTGGCCACCGGGGTGCAACTGGCGGTGCTGCTCGGCTATTTCTGGTGGCGGGGCGAGGATCTGCTTGATACCCTCGAGCAGATGTTCGAACTGGCCATCGGCAGCGTCAATCTGCCGCTCGACGTGGCCATGGACCGGATTGTCACGGGCACGGTATCGATGACGCTGTACTTGCTGTCGCCCATGGCCATTGTGCTGGCCATTGCTACCGTGGCCGCCGTGCTCGCCCAGGTGGGACCGCTGTTCGCGCCGAAGTTCATCCATCCCAAGGGCGATCGCATCAGTCCGCTGTCCAACTTCAAGCAGCTGTTCTCGCTGCGCTCGGTGTTCGAGTTCGGCAAGTCGCTGATCAAGGTCTCGTTGCTCAGCTTCACGTTCTATCTGCTGATGAAGCGCTATCTGAACTCGTTCCAGTTCCTGTCGCTGTGCGGCATCGAATGCGGCCTGCGCGTGACCGGGGTCCTGATTGCATGGCTGTGGGGAATCCTGGTGCTGTTCTACATCGGCTTCGCGGTGGCGGACTACGCCTTCCAGCGGCGCTCGCTGATCAAGCAGCTGATGATGAGCCGCGACGAGATCATGAAGGAGTTCAAGAATACCGAAGGCGACCCGCATATCAAGCACAAGCGCAAGGAGCAGCATCGCGAGATCCAGAGCGGCAGCCTTGCGTCGAACGTGAAGCGCTCCACCGCCATGGTGCGCAACCCGACCCATATCGCCGTCTGCCTTTACTACGTGCCGGGAGAAACGCCGTTGCCGCAGGTGATCGAGAAAGGCGCGGAAGACCGCGCGCGCCAGATGGTGGAAATCGCCGAGGAAGCGGGCGTGCCGATGGTCGAGGAGGTGTTCGTGGCACGGACGCTGTTCGCGCGCACGGACGTGGGCGATTACATCCCCGCCGAACTGTTCAAGCCGGTGGCGGACATTCTGAATCTGGTCAACGAGTTGCGCGAGGCCGAGGAAGACCTCGATATCGAGGCGGACGGTACGTGGGAGGCGGATGCGCCGGCGCCCGCCGATGACCGCCCGCCTCCGGGCAGCGATGCACCAACGACAGACCAACGATAGACCAAAGATGGATCAACGATGGATCAACGATAGACCAAGGACCGGTGCCGTATCGGCCAACGTCCCATTGAGCTGGAGACTTGTCGTGAGATTGACCAAAGCCCTGTTTCCCGTGGTGGTGCTGTCCGCGAGCCTGTCGGCCAACGCCGCGCTGGCATGTTGCACGGAGCCCGACGCTCCCGATGCGGACGCTGCCGCCACTGCATCCGAGCGTGAACCCGAGCCAATGCAGGCGGCGGCAGCCTGGACTGAGCCGCCTGCCCAGATATGGCGAAGCGCCAGTGCGGCGGAGGACGAAGCCCGTTCGCTCGCGGCGAGGGAAGTGGGAACGCCGGCCGCGGGCGGCGTGCAGCGTCTGGCGCTGAGCGCGCTTGCCGAGCACGCGGCGCGCGCCATGGGGGCAGAGAGCGCAAGGGTTCTGGGGCTGGACGCCGTGGCTCCCGCGATCGCGGTGGGAGAGGTGCCACGGTCCGTGCCGCCGACGGCCAGCCCGGGCCGACGCGCCGTCGGCCTCCGGCCCGCCACGCTGGCGCCCAACCCCTACGACGGACTGATCGAGGAGGCCGCGATCCAGCATGCGGTGTCGGCGGATCTGGTGCGGGCCGTGGTCAAGGTGGAATCGAACTTCCAGCCGCATGCGCGCTCGCCGAAAGGCGCCATCGGCCTGATGCAGGTCATGCCCGCCACGGGCAGGCGCTTCGGCGCCGTGGACCTGCACGATCCGCGCACCAATATCCAGGCCGGAACGCGCTACCTGCGCTGGCTGCTGACGCGCTTCGGTGACGATATGACACTGGCTCTGGCCGCCTACAACGCAGGCGAAGGCGCCGTGGAGAAGCATGGGCGCCAGGTGCCGCCGTACGCGGAGACGCGCGACTACGTGGGCAAGGTGCTGCGGCATCTGTCCGGGTCGGACGTTGCTCCGGCGGCCTCCTCGGTGGTGTCGGCCGGCCGCGCGGACGCTCCCGCGGGGGACACCCGCGCCGCCGCCACAGCGGGATGGCCGCTCGGCACCGCACCGGTGTCGCCGCGCGCGGCCCCGGCCTCGCCGCCGCCGTCCGTCGACAAAGGGCAGTCCGGCAGTGGAACGCTGCAGACAGTGGCCACGTGGATGGGCGCGCTGCTGACGTCGGCATACCGGCCGCGCCTGTCCGACACAGTGGTCGACGCGTCGGCCGGACCGGTCGCGGAAGCGGCCATGCGAGGGGCCACTGTTCGCCTCGTCGACGCCTTTTCTCCCGGACCGAGATAGTGCAGCCGGCATGCGTATCGACCCGCTTGCGCCGCTTTCAGGTCATCACCCGATCACGCCGCGAGGCGGGCACCACGATGATGAAGCCATGAACCCACCGTTCGCCGTCGACAAGGCGGTATCGACCCGATGGGTCTCGAAGCTGCTCGATTGCGCCAGCGTCGCGGTGCTCGAGGCCCGCGCCGCCGAGGCGAGCATCGAGGTGGGCGACGTGCGGGGCCGGGCGTGGCACGGCGAGGGCGGCTTGTGCATCGGCCTGCATCTGGACCTGGCAGAGATCGACGAGCGCTGGCTGACGGAAACAACACTGTGGCTCGCCGCCATGCCGGCTGCCTGCGACGACGCGCTGTCGTGCGTGGATGGTCAATGGGTGCTGTGGCGCCGCTACGACCACGCGCTGCCGGCCGCGCAACTGGATGAGCGCCTTGGCACGCAGATCGCCCTGCGTGCCCACCTGCGCGACAGCGCACAGCCGCCGGGCACCACGAAGGGCTCGGACATTGGAAGGTTGATATGAAGAAAAAGCAGTTCGGACGGCTGTCGGTACTGGCAGCCCTGTTCGGCGTATCGGCAGCCGCCCAGGCGGCCACCGGCGCATTGGGCCTGACGGGGCCCGAGTTCAACGTGTCGTCGCGCGGCATGAAGGTCAGCGCGCTGCTGAAGGACTTTGGCGCGAACTACGGCGTGCCGGTCATCGTCAGCCAGGAGGTCAACGACACCTTCGTGGGTTCGCTGCACGGGCGCCACCCCGAGCAGACGCTGGACCAGCTCGCCCAGCTCTACAACCTCGCCTGGTATTTCGACGGCCGGGTGCTCTATGCCTACAAGGCGCACGAGGTGGCCACGGAAGTATTGACGCCGCAGTACCTGCAAGCCTCCGAGCTGAGTCAGTACCTGCGCGAGGCCGGCGTGCTCAAGGGCGGATCGTGCTCGGTCCGGCCGGTCATCCATTTCAACGCGATCGAGGTGTTCGGCGTGCCCATCTGCGTGCAGCGCATCGGCAAGCTGTCGAAGGAGCTCGACGAGAAGACGCTGCAGCAGACGCAGACCCAGGAAGTCGTGGAGGTCTTTCCGCTGCGCTACGCGTCCGCGGTGGACGGCACCTATTCCTACCGCAACCAGCAGGTGCTGATTCCGGGCGTCGTCTCCGAGCTGCGCGAAATGACCAAGAGCCGTGCGCTGGCCGTGACCACCGCGGGTGGCCAGGCCGCGCCGGCGGGCGTCGCGGTGCCGACCTTTTCCGCCGACGCGCGCAACAACGCGGTCATCGTGCGCGACCGCAAGGCCAACATGCCGATCTACGCGGAGCTCGTGCGGCAGCTGGACCAGAAGCCTCGTCAGATCGAGATATCGGTGGCGATCATCGATGTGGACGCGGCCGACATGCGGGAGCTTGGCATCGACATGGGCGGCAGCGTGGGCGTGGGCAAGGGCCGCATCAGCTTCAACTCGGGGGCGGGCGCGGCCGAGGGCACCTTCCAGACCGTGCTCAGCAACACCGCGGAGTTCTTTGTCCGCATCAATGCGCTGCAGCAGAACTCCAAAGCCAAGGTGCTGTCCCGCCCCTCGGTCGTCACGCTGAATAACGTGCAGGCGGTGCTGGATCGCAACATCACCTTCTATACCAAGCTGCAGGGCGACAAGGTGGCCGAGCTGGCTTCGGTCGCGGCGGGATCGCTGCTGCGCGTCACGCCCCGGCTGATCGACGGCAGCGGGGCGCAGGACGTCATGCTGACGCTGGACATCCAGGACGGGCGGCAGGAGGCGCCCGCGAACAATATCGAGCAACTGCCGCAGGTGCGCAATTCCGGCATCGCCACGCAGGCGATCCTCAAGCCGGGACAAAGCCTGCTGCTGGGCGGCTTCGTGGAGGAGAAACAGAGACAGGGCGAACGAAAGATTCCCTTGCTGGGCGATCTGCCGCTCATTGGCGGGCTGTTCCGCAACGAAACACGCGAAAACCTGAGCGTCGTGCGCCTGTTCCTGATCAAGGCCGAGCCGCATGCGCTGAACTGATGGGCCCATGAAACACCGATACAAGATCAAGTTGCTGTCGGGGCCGCTGGCCGGCCGGCAGCTTTTGCTACCCGAGGGGTCATTCACCATTGGGGGCGAAGATCCGGACCTGGACATCGCCCTGGAGGACAACGGCAAGGCGGTGCTGACCGTCACGGAGGACGGTGTCGCGCTCGATACCGATAGCGGCTGCTGGATCGACGGTGTGCCGGCAAGTCCGGCGCCGCCGTTGGTACCGCCCGGCGCGGTGCTCGATATCGGCGGGCTCGCGCTGATCCTGGCCGAGGGCGATCAAGAGGTACCGGTGTGCAGGGTGCCCCAGCGCCGCGACAGCCGGCGCGGCGCCTGGTCCCGCGGCCTCGCCTATGCCTGCCTGGTAGCGCTGCTGTCGGGCTCCGCCGGAGCGGCCATCTGGGTGTACGCCTCGGTGCAGCAGGGCAGCGCGACGCAGGACGCGGTGGACTGGATGGACGAGTGGCGCGCGAAGGCGCGGCAGCAGGGCATCCAACTGGTCCGGGAGGGTGGAGCGCTGCCCACGCTCGAGGGAACCTGCAAGGCATCGGCCGAGCGCAAGGCGCTGCTGCAGACGCTGCGTGCGCATGACATCGCGTTCCGCGACAACACGCTGTGCCAGGACGAACTGGTGCGCAACGTCCAGGCCGCTCTGGCGCTGCACGGGTTCGGCGATGCAGTCGTGAGGCCGGGCGAGACGCTCGGGTCGGTGACGATCGCGGGACGCATCCATGCCGACGCCCGCTGGCAGAAGACGGTCGCCATGCTGTCGACCATGCGGGGACTGGCGCACTGGAGCGTGCACGACCCGGTGACGGCCAGCGTGAAGAACCTGATCGACATGCTGCGCGGCTCGGGGCTGATCGGCAAGCTCAGCGTGGCACGGGAGAAGGGCATGGTGCTGGTCACCGGCGTACTGGACGACGGCGCGCGCCGCACGCTCGAGGCCGTGTTGCAGGCGTTCGCCGACGGGCATCCCGACGGCCCCAAGACGATCTTCCAGAACATACCGACCACCAGTATCCAGGCCGGCATCTTTCCCTCGCCGATCGTGAGCTTCGGCGGCAGCGGCGAGCTGACGTTCCTCGATCTGGCCAACGGAACACGCCTGAAAGTGGGAAGCCGCCTGCCGTCAGGGCACGTGATCGCGGGCATCGACCGCAGCGGCATCGACCTGGAGCGGGACGGCGAGCTGATGCACCTGCCGCTCGAACTGTAAGGAGAAGGACATGCATGCAACCGACCTGGAAGCGCGTCTGGCCGCGGACGCGGATGGCAGCGCGCGCACCGAAATCCGGCGGCGGCTCGAGACCGCGCGAACCGCGCTGCGCGGCCTGCTACGGCAGCCGCAGCGCCCGGAGGACTACCAGCGCCTTCGCATGTCGCTCGACGCCTGCGATGCGGGCGTGGCGAGTGTGGAAAAGATATGGCGCCGCATGCGGCGTGCGGATACGCCTTCCATCGCGGCCGGTGCCGACGCCGGGAAACGCGGCGGAATCGGAAATGACGGGCGAACCTGATGCGGATGGAAATGGTCACTGGTCACTGACGTTTCATCCTGATTTCGATATTCGGGTTTTCCTATGGGAATACGGCACCGGAAATCTTTAGGGCACCGAAAATTTTAAAAGCATCCGGGGCACGGCAAACATAAAGTGGCTTCACGCAGGAGGGGCTGACGATGAACGACGAATACGAGTTTTGGAGAAATTCATACGACGAACTCGAATCGCTGAAGCGCGAATTGCAAAAGGGCCTGGAGCAATGGCGTGGCATCCATGCCGAATGGGTCGAGCTCTATGCCCGTGCCGATCGCGATCCCGAGGCCGCCCGCGCGGTCCGCAACATCGAGGCCTATTTCCTCGAGAAGAAGCAAAGCGGCGACGACATCGAGCAGCGCGTCGAAGAATTGAAAGCGAATCTGAAGCGAATGGAATTGCGCCTCGAGCAGGACAAACGCGCTCGCGGCCAGGAATCGACCGGGACGCCGGTTGGTAAAAGAGTGCCGGCTGTGAAAAAGCGCATCCGGCGATTTGCATAAGCATGAATCATCGAATCAATTGGAGCATTGAAAATGGCTGCAGATATTGCTGGCATTCAGGAACTGACCCGATCCGTTCACGTGGGGGCGCTGGCCGACGACGGTGGCTCGACGCCCGCGTATGTCGACAAGGAAATGAAGTTCAACGCGCTGGCGCTCGAAATCTGGATCCGTTCCATCGACGCCAATCAGGACACGGCGCTGTACCAGATGGAAAAGACCACGAAGGCACAGGATGCCGCCCGCAAATGGCGCGACCTGAAGAACCAGCTCGATACCGTGATCGCGGATCTCTCCAACTCGACGGAAAAGGGCGACAGCACGCGGCCGATCTCGGACGAGCTGCGCGCTGAGCTGGTCAGGGAAGACGTCATGATCAACGGCCGCAGCGCACGCAACGAGATCGCCAACAAGACGCAGTTTTCCCTGGGCGAGTTGCGCGCCATGTCCGTGTCGATCGATACCCATATCAGCGGATACACCGACATGAGCCCGAAGAATCAGATCGAGACGCAGAAGGCGATCACCAACGTGCAGACGGTGGTGCAGGGTGCGACCGGCCAGATCAGCCAGAACGCCCGCCAGTTGCAGGAGATCGTCTCGAACACATACCGCTGATGGCCTGTCGCGGCGTGCTTCCCTCGGCGACACCTCGTGTCTCCGGCGGAGGCGGCGCCATCGCACCGCAGTGTCAGGAGGAAAAAGTGGAAGACCACGGTCGCATGCTCGAGGACTATCTCGCTCAGGGTGGTTCGATCGGGGAGCTCTTCGGGGTGGAGCCGGAGAAGCTGGATGCCTTGTACGCCTATGCATGCCAGCGCTACGACGCGGGCGATATCGAAGGGGCGAGGCAGATCTACCTCCTGCTCGTCGGCGTCGACACCAACCGCTTCGAGTACTGGCTGGCGTTGGGAATCAGCCTGCAGCAACTGCGGCGACACGACGAAGCGATCTTCTGCTTTTCGCGCTCGGCGGTACTGCGGCTGGCGGACCCGAGGTCGTCCTACCTCGCGGGCCTCAGTTTCCAGGTGCTCGGCGAGAAGGAGCGCGCGCTCATGGCGTACTCCAGCGCGATCAAGTGGTGCGCGGCACATGAAGAACACAAGACGCTTCGCGCAACAGCGACGCGAACGATGGAATCTTTGATCAAAGGGGAAGAGGAATGACACACCAAGCCTCGGTGGCATATGCAGAACCGCGCGCCGCGGCCGCGGTCTGGTTTGCCGGCGATGGCCTCATGCCGGACGACGAGGCCATGCCGGCCAAGGGCGCGCGACAGGCGGCCTTCCAGGTGGATCCCGGAGTGCTGCAGCTTGCCGCGGTATTGCCGGGCACCGAGCGGTTCTCGCTGAAACCGCCGGCGCCATCGGCGACGGTCGGTGAAGTTGACGAGCGTACCGCGGAAGCGGCGCTGCGCGACGTGCTGGCTGCGCTGCGCAGCGCGGACGCGGCTTGCGAGAAGCTGCGAGCCGATGCGCCGGAAGACGACACGGCGGCGACCGCGTTGCAGCCGACCATCAGGACACTCGGCGAGATCACCGCGTCGCTGATGGACTTCTACGGGGCGGCCATTTCGATGGAAACCCTGCAGCTCAGGCTGTTCGACGTACTGTCCAGCGGCACCCTGGATCTGATGGCGCTGAGTTGCTCGAACCAGACGATGCTGCGCGACGTCGAAGCCGCGCTCGCGCGCAGGAAGATCGAGGCCGAGAACCGCGCGCGGGAGGAGCAGGCCAAGCTCAACGAGAAAGCGGGCAAGGGCGGGGTGTTTTCCCTGGTCTGCAACTGGGCGATGGCGGCCGCGCAAGTCATTACCGGCTGCGTCAAGCTGCTGACGGGACAGCCGCAAGGTGTACTCGATATCGCGACCGCGGTGGCCAGCATCACCAAATGCGTACTGATGACGGTGGTGCATTGCCATCCCGAGCTCCGGGAAAAGCTGCAGGATGACATCGAGCGCTGCGCCAAGGCGGAATTCGTGCTGGGCACGGCCTCCGGTGCCGCGAGCCTCTTCTCGGCGGCCAGGGCGGTTCAGGCCGGCCGGTTCGTGGTGAAGTCCGCCGTTGCGTTGGGACGCGGCGAGGGCAAGGCGCTGGGCGTCACGCTGTCGCGGGCGATCAATACGGCAGAAGAAGCCGCCAACGCGGCCAAGGGCGCTGCGACGGAGGCGGCCGCCAAGATCGCCATGCGCGAAAGCGAAAGTGCGATGGCGGCGGCGCAGCAGATCGCCACAGCGCTGGGCAAGGAGATCGCCAGGAATTCGGTCACGCGGATGCAGGAGGCGGTCCGCGGCGCCTTCGCAGCGTGCTCTCCGAAGCTCGCCAACGCCGTCACGAAGATGTTTGGCGAGGAGGCGATCGAGAAGATCGTGTCCGACTCGCTGATGCGCGCCGCCAAGACGGTGGCCAGCAAGCGCTACGGCGATGCCGTGAACCTGATCGAGACGGAGTTTGCCAACCAGGTAGAGCGCGAGGTCATGCGTGCGCTGGCGCGTGCCGCGGTGTCCCAACAGTCCTTGCTGCGTCTGGCCACTACGGTCGTCGCCGTCGGGGCGACGGTGACCGCGCCCGTCGTGGACGGCGCGATGCGAATCGACTTCGCCGGCAAGCAACGGGAAATCAACGAACTGCTGCGGGACGCCATCTTGTGGAACTTCCTGATCGAGAGCGCACGGCGCTCGGCGAAGCAGGAGGAGGAGTTCCGCGAGAACCTGATGGACGACCTCCAGGCGCTCACGATGAACACGACGAAGGGGATTCGGGAAGCGGCCGAATGCATGCAGCAGGTAGTAGGGAACATGGCGTGATTCGCGCCGACATATCAATCGAGGAGTACCAATCATGAATGCAATCGCATCCACCGGCACGCCGACGGCGGCGCCTGATACTGCAACTGACGTGCACGCCGCGGCGAACCCCGCAACCGGCGGGCTGTCGGCCCGGCCGTTCAATTTCTCGGTGATGCTGGCCGAGTTCCTTGCCGCGATGCAGAAGCTGCGCAACGCGGTCAAGGAGGCGGAGGCCCAGGGCGTGCTGTCGCAATGGAAACTGCAGAAGAGCTCGCTCGACGCGCAAGCCGACTTCATCAAGAAGACCTTCGATGCCGCGGTGGTCAGCGGTGCGTGGGAAATCGTCGGTGGCGTGGCAACGGGGATCACGGCCTTCGGCGGCTTCCGGAAGGCGGGCCCGATGGGTCTGGAGATCGGCTCGCAGATCGGCAGCGGGATCTTCAGCCCGCTGTCCAACGCGGGCAGCCGCATTACCGGTGGCGCGCTGACCAAGGAGGCGGCCGACGCGCAGATGCGGGCGGATTTCACCAAGGGTTGCAGCGAAGCCCACGGGCACCTGATCGGGACGCTGGGCGAGGAAGGTGCCGCGATCCGGCAGGACTATTTGTCTGGGATGCGGACGATGTGGCAGGCACAACAGGACATCCTGAAGGCCATCGATATCTCCCGGTAATTGGCTCCGATCACTACGGCCATCGAGTTTGTCATGTCGACTTCATTCCCATCGGGCAACGATACATCGGCACCCGTCGCGATCGATCCCGTCACGGCGTTCCTCCATGCGCGCCGGTTCGATACGTCGGTAGCCTACTTGGGCCAGAGCGAGTTCGAGCTTGGCCGGCGCTTGCTGTGGAAGGGACTCGATCTGGTGTACCGGTACGAGCGCGGCGCACTGTTGATCTGCGATGTGGAGGCCACCGGCGCGCCGGAAGCGCTGGATGGAGCGGTGCGTCGCCTGGTGGCCTTCATTCGGGCGTTGGAGCGTCACGTGCCCGAGGTGGAGGTGGTGACGGGCCTGATTCCGTTGCGCAGTGCCGATCCATCGCTGGACGCCGTGCGGTCGAGGTTGCTGTCGGTCTATGAAAGGCTGGGGGCGCAGCCCGTGAGCAGCGAGGCGCCAGGGATGGTCAAGGTGGTGTACCCCATGCATGCCAGCACGGCGTTGCCGAGCCGGCATGCCATGGCCGTCCCGACGGCGGAAGCGGTCGAGACGGCTTTGCGAGTAGGGGACGGGGAATGATGGCCGCGGTGGGTTTCGGGCGCCGGACGACCGGTAAGGCCGGTCGTCCGCCGCGCCGCTTAAATCGACACCAGGCCGAGGCGCCGCGCCCACTGCGACAGTTCCGCGGCGTTGTGGGCGTCGAGCTTGCGCATCAGGTTCATCCGATGCGTTTCCACGGTTTTGGCACTGATCGACAGCCGCTCCGCGGTCTTGCGGTTGGACAGGCCTTCGGCGATCAGCTTCAGCACCTGGCGTTCACGCGGGGTGAGGCCGGCCGCGACGTTGGACTTCGGATCTGCGGCGTCCGCCTTGCGCATGGCGTCGACCTGTTCGAAGTTTACGGCAGGGTCCAGGTAGGCGAGGTCGTCGCGTACGGCATGCAGGGCGGCGATCAGCTTCTCGGGGTGACTGCGCTTGAGCACATAGCCGTGCGCGCCTGCACGCAGGGCCTGCGCCGCGCGACTTTCGGAATGCATGCCCGCGAGCACGACGACCCGGATCTCGGGCCAGCGTCGGCGGATCATGGCGATGGCGTCGATGCCGTCGAGGGACGGGAGTTGCAGGTCCATCAGCACCAGGTCCGGCTTGAGCCGGAAGCAGGCCTTCAGTGCGGCGTGGCCGTCCTCGGCTTCGCCGACGATGGTGAGCGTCGATTCGTTTCGCAGGATGGACTTGAGTCCCTCCCGCATGACGGCATGGTCGTCGACCAGCAGCATGCGGCTCGCGGGATGGGAGGCAGACATGGGCCGTCGAGCCGACTGGACCATGCGTGGCGGAATCATTGTGTTGGGTTGGACTTGAAACGTCATTTCGCACTCCACAAGACGAGTCCCGGACGGAGGGCAGGCAGCGCCTGCGCGGGCAGCGCTTTAGGAATCGTGCGCTGGTCCGTTGTCCGGATGCGCCAAGTCTATGAATGAAGAATGAGCACGGAATGATGGAACGATGAGCCGAGAGTGAGGGACGACGTCGGCTCGTCGAAGAGGCTGGAGGAGACACGCGGTCTGTGCGCGATTCGCGGGCGGGTTGCCGCAGCGTGGTTGTCAGGCCAGTGGCCTTGATGGCCGTTTGGAACGTTCCCGGTGTTACCGATGTCGTGTGCACCGGTCATCTTTATTGCTTTATTCGAGAGGTGTTCCCATGAACAACAGAATGGACGGCTTCGACCGGTTGCTGGCCGACTTTGGCGAGTCGATCGGCATACCGCAGATGGCATTCGACGAGGACGGCTTGTGCCATATCCGTATCGACGACGAGTACCCGATCACGTTTCGTCGCGATGACGAAAACCACAACCTGGTGCTGGTCGGCCTGCTGACCGAATCCCTGCCCGAGAACCTCGATCACGAGCTGGTGCGCGACATGCTGGCGACGGGTGTCGAGCCGCTGCGGGACAACGGCGCTGCGATCGGGCTCGAGCCACAGTCCGGCACGGTGATCCTGCATCGCACGTTGCCCTTGTCCAGGATCGACCGGCCGCAGCTCGAGGAGATTCTCGGCAGCTTCATCCTGATGCAGAAGGACTGGAGTGGCCGCCTCGGCGGGCTGGGAGGCCCTGCGGAGGAGGAGCAAGCGCCGCCGCCCGCCGCCTCGCGCCACCACATGCACCACGGATAGCGGTTGCGCTGCCTGTGGCTGGATGACGAAGCCCGGGTGTCGCGACCTTCGCGCCCCCGGAAGGGAGAACGACATGGTTTCAGCAGATCTTGTGCCGTCGCCGGTGGTATGCATGGCGATGGGCGTCGAAGGGGATGCGGCACCGGATGAGGCTGTCCGCGCTTTTCCCGATGCCGTGGTAGCACGTTCGGCCGGCATGGCGGGCAAGTGGTCCTATGGACACTACCTTCCTCGATTTCCGTCGTCGATCCACTGCGGCACGCTCGATCCGGAGATTCTGTGCGCCGCCGTGCTCGGCTACAACTGAGCCCGTCAACGCACGGATGCCCCAGTGCCGCCGCTTCCTGCCGAAAGGCGGCCGTGGCGGCGCCGTTCGACCTCAGGTTGACAATCCCCGACCCTCAAATCCATCATGCGGTGCAGAACAGCGGCACCCGGCAGGACCTGCCCGGCAGGCGCCGCTCATGAAGGAACGGGATGATCAAGTCGATATACCAATTTGGCGCCGGCGCGGCGCTTGTCTTGCTGCTGGCCGGCTGCGCCACGGCACCCCAGGAAATTCAGGAGACCCCCAAGGCAGTCCAATCCACGCGCGATGAAGTGCGCACCCAGGCTGCCGAGGTGTATGTCTACGCTTACCCCCTCGTGCTGATGGACAAGACGCGCGAGATCATGACGGCCAAGGGCCCGACCAACGCCTTTACCCACAGGCGCACGCTGCCCGACGCCGGCTCGACCGACATGGCGAGCCCGAATCCCGACACGCTGTATTCCACCGCCTGGCTGGACCTGTCCAAGGGGCCGGTCGTGCTGTCGGTGCCGGATACCCGCGGGCGGTATTACCTGATGCAACTGGTCGATGGCTGGACCAACGTGGTGACCTCGATCGGCAAGCGGACCACCGGTACGCGGCGCGCGGACTATGCGATCGTGGGCCCCGACTGGCGCGGCACGCTGCCCGATGGCATGCAGGAAATCCGCTCGCCGACAACGATGGCCTGGCTGATCGGGCGCACCCATGCCAATGGCAGGCTGGATTACCCGGCGGTGCACCGGCTCCAGGACCAGTACCGGCTGACGCCGCTGGCGGCGTGGCCGAAGTCCACGCGGACGCCGGGAACCATCGCGCCGGCGACGCAGACGCCGGTCGACACCGAAACGGCGCCGGTCGAACAGGTTGCCGCCATGGACGCCCAGGCATTTTTCACGCGCTTTGCCGCCCTGTTGCCCGCCAATCCGCCTGCGCCGCGGGACGAGGCCATGCGGCGCAAGCTCCAGGCGTTCGGTATCGTCGCGGGCGCGCCCTATGCGACCACCGCGCTGGAGCCGGAAACGGCGCGGGCCATCCAGGAAGGCGCGACGCAGGCGCTGGCGGGGATCGTCAAGGCGGCTCGCGATATCGGCACGGCTCCGTCGGGGGCGTGGCAATCGCGCGAACATGTCGGTCGCTTCGGTGACGACTATCTGAGCCGCGCGGCCACGGCGTGGGACACCCTCGGCGCCAACCTGCCGCAGGACGCGATGTACCTGCGCACCCGCGTCGACGCGCAAGGCGAGCCGCTGGACGGCGCCGGGCGCTACGTTGTCCGCTTCGCCAAGGGAGAGCTGCCGCCCGCAAAGGCGTCGTGGTCGCTGACCGTCTACGGCGACAAGCCGGTCCCGGTGTCGAACCGGGCGGGCCGCCAGACCATCGGCGACCGTGACCGTTTGCGCCGCAACCCGGACGGGTCGGTGGATATCCTGATCCAGGCCAGCCGCCCCCCGGGCCGGCTGGCAACGAACTGGCTGCCTGTGCCCGACGGGCCTTTCAACCTGATGCTGCGCGCCTACTGGCCGGAGTCCGCCATGTTCGAGGGCCGCTGGGTCGCGCCCCCCGTCAGGCGCGTGGATTAACGCGCGGTTGCGAGCGCGGCCGGCACGGCCGCGCCGACCTCAGGCGCCGGCGTGCGCCGCGCAATCGCACGCCGCCGCGTGCGATGCCACCGAGGGTGCAAAGCCCGCCGTGGCGGCACGGCGCACCGCCCGTTGCCAGGGCGCCGCGCCCCGCCGGCCGATCTTCTCGCGCAGGATGCGCGCCGCGGCCACCATGTTGGCCAGCGCCGCTTCCGTTTCCGGCCAACCGCGCGTCTTCAGGCCGCAATCCGGATTCACCCACAGGCGTTCCGGCGGGATGACCTCGCAGGCGCGCTCCAGCAGTTGCAGCATGGCTTCCACGCCCGGCACGCGGGGCGAATGAATGTCGTAGACGCCCGGCCCGATATCGTTGGGATAGTCGAACTCGCCGAACCCCTCCAGCAGCTCCATTGCCGAGCGTGACGTCTCGATGGTGATCACGTCCGCGTCCATGGCGGCGATGGCGGGCAGGATATCGTTGAACTCCGCATAGCACATATGGGTGTGGATCTGCGTCCTGTCGGCGACGGTCGCCGCCGAAATCCGGAACGCGCGCACCGCCCACTCCAGGTAGGCATCCCAGTCTCCCTTGCGCAGCGGCAGCCCTTCGCGCAGCGCGGGCTCGTCGATCTGGATCACGCCGATGCCGGCCTGCTCGAGGTCCGCGACCTCGTCGCGAATGGCCAGTGCCAGTTGCAGCGCGGTGTCGGCGCGGGGCTGATCGTCCCGCACGAAGGACCATTGCAGCATGGTGATCGGGCCGGTCAGCATGCCCTTCATCGGCCGGTCGGTGAGCGACTGCGCGTAGCGCGCGGTATCGACCGTGATGGGCTCGGGGCGATAGACGTCGCCATAGATGACGGGCGGCTTGACGCAACGCGAGCCGTAGCTCTGCACCCAGCCGAACTCCGTGAACGTATAGCCGCACAACTGCTCGCCGAAATACTCCACCATGTCGTTGCGCTCGGCTTCGCCGTGGACCAGCACGTCGAGCCCCAGCGCCTCCTGCTTGCGCACGGCGGTCTCGATTTCGGCGCGGATGCGTTGCAGGTATTCCAGCGCGCCGATCTCGCCCCGCTTGAAGGCGGCGCGCGTCTGGCGGATGGCCGCAGTCTGCGGGAACGAGCCGATGGTGGTGGTGGGCAGCGCCGGCAGCTTCAGTGCGTCGCGCTGCTGGACGATGCGCTGCGCGAACGGGCTGTGCCGCTCCGCCATGGCGGGAGTGACGGCGGCCATCCGCTTGCGCACCTGGGCATTGACGACGCGCCGGGACGCGCTGCGCGAGGCGCGCGCGGCGGCGGCTTCGGCCAGGGCGGGGGCGACGGCTTGCTCGCCGTGATTCAACGCGTTGGCCAGCACGCCCAGTTCATCCAGCTTTTCCGTGGCAAAGGCCAGCCACGACTTGATTTCCGCATCGAGCCGCGACTCTGGCGCGAGCGATACGGGCACATGGAGCAGCGAGCAGGACGGGGCGATCCACAGCCGGTCGCCCAGGTCCCGGTGCAGCGGCTCGAGCAGTGCCAGCGCCTGGCCAAGGTCGGCGCGCCAGATATTGCGGCCGTCGATGACGCCCGCCGACAGCACCGCGCCGGCCGGCAGCACCTCGCGCCATGCCGCCAGCTGTGCCGGGGCCCGTACCAGGTCGATATGGAAGCCATGCACCGGCAGGGCGGCGGCCCGCGCCGCGTGGTCGGCGGCGGTATCGAAATAGGTCGCAAGCAGCAGCTTGACGCCGGCCTGCCCCAGCTCCGCATAGGCGCGGTCGTAGGCGGCGAGCCATTCGGGCGGCAGATCGAGGCACAGCGCCGGCTCGTCGAGTTGCACCCACTCGATGCCGCGTGCGCGCAGCCGCTCCAGCAGCCGGCGATAGGCGGCGCTCACGCGGGGCAGCAGCGAGAGGCGATCGAAGCCGGGGACATGGGTCTTGGAGAGCCACAGATAGGTGACCGGCCCGATCAGCACGGGCTTGGCCGTCAGCCCCAGCGCCAGCGCCTCTTCCAGTTCCTCGAACAGCCAGGAGACGCCACCATCGAACGCGGTGTCCGGCGCCAGTTCCGGCACAAGGTAGTGGTAGTTCGTATCGAACCACTTTGTCATTTCCATCGCGGGCTGTTCGCGATTGCCGCGTGCCATCTCGAAATACTGGGCAAGGGTCAACTCGCGGGCGTCGAAACCGAAGCGCGCCGGCAGCGCGCCCAACAGGGCGGACATGCCCAGCATCTGGTCGTAGTAGGCAAAGTCGCCCACGGCAACCATGTCCAGGCCGGCGTCGGCCTGCTGCTTCCAGTGGGCCGCGCGCAGGCCGGCGGCCACGCCGCGCAATGCGGCTTCGTCGCTTTCGCCCCGCCAGAAGGCTTCCTGGGCAAATTTCAGTTCGCGCTGCGCGCCGATGCGCGGAAAGCCGAGGATATGTGTGCGTGCCATGTCTTGCTCCGAATCAGTGTGGCGCACAGTGTCCGTGCCGGCTTACAATGAATCAAGTGATATGTTTTAAAGAAACCATGAATCAAACTAATACAAAGACGAAGGCGGCGCGATGATCGAGGTCCGGCATTTCCGCTCGCTGGTCGCCATCGCGGAATCCGGCAAGCTGGCCGCCGCGGCCGAACGGGTCCACGTCAGCCAGTCGGCGCTGTCGCACCAGATCAAGGCGCTCGAGGCGCACTACGGCCTGACGCTGTTCGACCGCGCACGCAGCGGCATGCGTTTCACGCCGGCCGGCGAGCGGCTGCTGGCGCTGGCGCGTGAGACGCTGGCGGCCATCAGCGCGGCGGAACGGGACCTGGAAAGACTGAAGGGCGATACGCGGGGCGAACTGCGCATCGTGCTCGAGTGCCATACCTGCTTCGACTGGCTGATGCCGGTGATGGACGAATTCCGCAAGCGCTGGCCAGAGGTGGAGGTGGATCTGGTCGCCGGCTTCCACGCCGATCCGCTTGGCTTGCTGGCGGAAGGGCGCACGGACATGGTGATCGGCTCGATGCCGCCGAACCGGCGCGGGCTGGCCGTCGCGCCGCTGTTCCGCTTCGAGATCCTGGCCGTGATCGCCAACGAGCACCGGCTGCGCAGCCGCCGGCGCATCGAAGCGGCCGATCTGGCCGGCGAGACGCTGATCACCTATCCCGTCCCGGAGCAACGCATCGACCTGATCCGCGAGGTACTGGAGCCGGCCGGCATCAGGCTGCAGCGGCGCACCGCGGAGCTGACCGTGGCGGTGCTGCAACTGGTCGCGAGCCGGCGGGGCGTGGCGGCGCTACCGAACTGGGGCGTCAAGAACTACGTCGATCACGACTACGTGCTGGCCAAGCGGATCGGCGCGAAGGGCCTGTGGAGCGAGCTTTACGCGACCGTGCCGTCCGCCATCGAGGACAGGCCGTACGTGCGTGACTTCGTCTCGATCGTGCGGGACACCTGTGCGGCGGCGCTCGACGGCATCGAGTTGCTGCCGCTGGCCGACGCCGGCGCGGCATAGTCAGGGCGCTCGGCGGCGAGAGCGTCGTCGAGGGTCACCACTTCGAGGACATCCACACCGTTTTCCACGCGGCGCAGGAAGAGATCGAGACGGTCGCACTCTTGCGCCGTGGCCGACAGGCGCACACATCGCGGGGCGCCGGGCTCGCTATCCGGCAAATGCAGTTGGCTCAGCGCGAGGCCGGTGCGCCGGGCGGTGGCCAGCACCCATTCCAGGGTGCCGAACAGGTCGGCCGGGTCCAGGCGCAGGGACAGATGCAGCGCGGGAAGCGACGAAGCGGGGAACGAGGCGGGCATGGCGTTTAGCTCGATGGAAGGCGTTGGCAACTGTGGTCAATTTACCAGCGCTTTCTCAAAATGAGCTTCCCGATTTTCATGCCTGCGGCCCATTTCAGGGACGAATCCACTATCGATATGGGAATCGTGCGAAGATTCTTCCTTTCCTGGCTTTCCGCTCCGACCCATGGCTACCGCTCCCAAGCTCGACGAAACCGACCGCCGCATCCTGCGCCACCTGCGCCGCGATGGCCGCCTCTCCAACCTGAAGCTGGCCGAACAGGTCGGCCTGTCCGCGACCCCGTGCTGGAATCGCGTACGCGCGCTGGAGGATGCCGGCGTGATCGAAGGCTACACGGCCCTGCTGAGCCAGAAGGCGCTGGGCCTGCCCGATACCGTGCTGATCGAGGTCACGCTGGAGCGGCACGACGACGAGATGTTCGACCGCTTCGGCAAGGCGCTGGCGCAATTGCCGGAGGTCATGGAGGCGTATCTGCTGACGGGCGAGTACGACTATCTGATCAAGGTCGCCGTGGCCGGCACGGAGGGCTATGAGGAATTCCTGCGGCACAAGCTGTACAAGCTGCCCGGCCTGCGGCATAGCCGCTCTACCTTCGTGCTGCGCTGCCTGAAGAGGGAACCGTCGGTGGAGCCCTGAGCGCGCGCGGGGCGCTGTCGCGCCGCGCTGCCTACTGCGGCTCGCCCTCGACCACGACCTGGTATTCGCCGCTGGGACCATCGAACCCGATGCGAAGCCGGGCGCCCGAGCCGCGGCACGATTTGGCGACGTTGCGCAGTTCGGCCTGGCGCTCGCCGCGGCGCAGCCTGCTGCGCGCCTTGGTACTGATTTCGGTCGGACCGCAATCCGCATTGGCGCACGCATAGCGCTTCCATTGCCCGTAGGAGCGTGGGCGGACCGATGCCTCGGTGACGGTCGTGCAAAGTGGGCAGTGTTCCAGTGCTGTCTTCATTGCCGTTTCCATTCTAGTTATTGTTCGCGCGCAGTCCTGCGTCGTCGTTCGATGGCGGGTGCCGGAACCTGGCCCGCCGTTCGCAGGGACAGCGATTATGCGAAGCTTTGACGCGGATGAATACCCCCCAAAAAAAGGGCAATGCGTGACAGCCCGCGAGAGGGGGCGTGTGCGCTCGCACAACGAGGGCGCAGCAAACGCGGACGGGAAAACCAGAGACGCGGAACCCGCGATGAACGGGAACGCCGGGGGAACATAATCGGGACTCGCGCCTGTGCCGCGCCTCGAGTCCCGCTACAACGCAGGCCGACCACAACGGTCGGCCCGATATTCAGGCTGCCTGCTCAGGCGGCCTTCGGTGCTGCAGCGGCCTTCCTGGCGGCGGGCTTCTTCGCGGCCTTGGCAACAGGCTTTGCTGCCGACTTGGCCGGAGCCTTTGCCGGAGCCGCCTTGCGTGCGGCGTTGGCTGCCGGCTTCTTTGCCGATGCCTTCTTGGCGGCGGCGGACTTCTTTGCCTTCGCCGCAGCCAGCTTTTCCTTGGCGGCCTGCTTTTCGAACTGCGTGGCTTGCTTGGCGGCCTCGACGGCTTGCGCAACTTCGCGCTTGGCCGCTTCGATCGCCTTCTTCGTATCGACGCGCAGTTTCAGCAGACGCTTCTTGGCGGCTGCGGCTTCGCGGGTCAGCACGCTGGCCTTCTTTGCAGGCACGGCAGCCTTCTTCGTGGCAGCGGGTTTGCTGCTTTTGACTGCGCGCTTTGCGTTGGTTTTGCTGGCTACGACCATTGTGTTTTATGTGTTGGTTGTGGAGCGCGGAGTATAACCGCTAGTCTTGCGAAATTGGAATCGCTGTGATATCCGCGCGTCGTGCAAAGTCGTCATTGCCGCAATGGCACTGCATCGTTTCACAGGTTTCGCGCTCTCGCAATGTACGCGCCGCGATGTTCTATGCTGCGTAATGAAGTTCATCGGCAAAGATCGAACGCAAATCGCGCAGGTCTTGCGCACACAGGAGAACGCCAGTGAATCCCATCCCGAATCCCCATGGCGCGGGCATTGTTCCGTGCCTGCTGTATCGCGACGCACCATCCGCCATCGAATGGCTGTGCCATGCGTTCGGTTTCGAGAAACACATGATCGTCGACAACACGGACGGCACCATCGCGCATGCGCAACTGTCGTTGGGCAACGGCATGATCATGATCGGATCGGTGGGCGACACGCCCTACGGAAAACTGATCCGGCAGCCGGACCAGGTCGGCGGGTTGGCGACGCAAAGCATATATGTGGTGGTGCCCGATGCCGACGTGGTTTATCAGCGGGTAAAGGCGACCGCCGGCGAGATCGTGCTCGACATCAAGGACGAGGAGTATGGCGGCCGCGGTTTCACCTGCCGCGATCCCGAGGGCCATTTGTGGAATGTCGGTTCATACGACCCGTGGCAATGAGCGTTCGATTTGCTCGGCGTGCAGCGGTGCGTTCTTGTTTCTCCCTGTTCCCGCCCGCGGAAGGGGAGATTCCACACGCTCGCGGGTTCTTGCCGCGCGCGCAAAAATAATTTGCCGCGACAGCGCTTTTTCCCGCCGCGGCATTTTCCGATAATTCCATCCTCACCAGATTCCCATGTCGCTGGCGCCCAAGTGCGTCTGGCGATCACCCGTTCAAGGAGAGCCAGTCCATGCTGTTCACGCCGTACACCTTCGGTCCGATCCACGCGCCCAACCGCATCGTGATGCCGCCGATGACCCGTTCCCGGGCCGCGGCCGGCAATGTCGCGACCGATCTGATGGCCGAGTACTACGGACAGCGCGCCACCGCCGGCCTGATCATTTCGGAAGGCACGCAGATCAGCCAGCAGGGGCAGGGGTATGCGTGGACGCCGGGCATTCACTCGGCCGAGCAGGTCGCGGGCTGGCGCAAGGTCACCGACGCGGTGCATGCCGCGGGCGGCCGCATCTTCGCGCAGCTGTGGCATGTGGGGCGCGTATCGCATACCGCGCTGCAGCCGGGCAACGCGGCGCCGGTATCGTCGTCCGCCACGCTGGCCGAAGGCGTCAAGGTCTTTGTCGACGTGGAAGGCCGCGGTCCCGAGGGCGGCGTCGGCGAGATGGTGCAGCACTCGCGCGCCCGGGCATTGTCGGTCGACGAGATCCGCGGCATCGTGCGCGACTTCGCGGCCGCCGCGCGCAATGCACTGGATGCGGGCTTCGATGGCGTGGAGCTGCACGGCGCCAACGGTTACCTGATCAATCAGTTCATCGACTCGCAGGCCAATCTGCGTACCGACGAATACGGCGGCTCGCTCGCCAACCGGCTGCGCTTCCTGGAGGAAGTGGTGCGCGCCGTGATCGACGTGGTCGGCAAGGACCGCATCGGCGTGCGGCTCGCGCCGCTGACCACGCTGCAGGGCGCCGTCGACGATACGCCGCAGGCCACCTATGTCGCCGCGGCGCATCTGCTGGGCCGGCTCGGCGTGGCCTATCTCCATATCGCCGAGGCGGACTGGGACGACGCGCCGGTAATGCCGGCCGCGTTCAAGGAAGCGCTGCGGCTGGTCTATCCCGGCACGCTGATCTATTCCGGCAAGTACGACCGCGAGCGTGCCGAGGAAGCGCTGCGCAAGGGCTGGGCCGACATGATCGGCTTCGGCCGGCCGTTCATCGCCAATCCGGATCTGCCGTATCGCCTGCAGCACGGCCTGCCGCTGGAACAGGGCGATCGCAACAAGTACTTCGGCGGTGGGGCGTCGGGCTATACCGACTACGCCCGCGTGGAAGAGGCGGCGGCGTAGCGTTCTGCTACGCCTTGCGTACCTGCACCGCCCGCAGCGCATCGACCAGCGACGTGAGTGCGGCGGAGTGTTCGGACCGGCGCAGCCACATCACGCCGACCGAGGGCAGGTCCCAGCTCAAGGTGTGCGGCAGCGCGGCGGCGCTGCCGGTGGCCGTCAGGTCGGCCGCCACCGCGCGCGGCACGATGGTGATGGCGCGCGGCTGGTTGCGCAGCAGCGTCGCCATGGTCTTGATCGAGTAGGTCTCCACCATCGGCGTGGGCGGCGCGACCCCCGCGGTGGCGAACATCGTGTTGATGGTGCGCCGGATCGGCGTATGCGCGGGCGGCAGGATCCAGTCCAGCGCGGCAAGCTGCGCCCAGTCCAGCCGGCCGCGGCCGAGCCGCGCCGCGGCCCGTGCCGGCACCACCAGCGTGGGCTCCTCGCGGTATAGCGGGATGTGCATGATGTCGTCGCCGCTCGTGTAGAACGAGCGCGCGACCGCGCAATCGAGTTCATGCGCGCGCAACGCCGCCACCAGTTCGTCGGTGGTGCCCTCGCGCACCAGCACCGATACCCGCGGCTGCTGCTGCAGCCCATGCGTGCAGGCGGCATCGAGCACGGCCGGGGCGACGAACGGAATCACGCCGATACGCAGCCGTCCCCGCAAGCCCGCGCCGATGACCGCCAGCTCTCGCCCGAGCGCCGTGGTGTCGGCCATCGCCAGGCGCGCGTGCGCCAGCACCGCCACGCCGGTATCGGTGGGCTCCAGCCCGTTGCGCGTGCGCGCGAATAGCGGCACCAGGAAGATGTCCTCGATCTCGCGCAGTGCCTTCGTGACGGCGGGCTGCGACAGGTCCAGCTCGGCCGCCACGCGCGACACCGAGCGCTCGCGATCGAGTGCGAGCAGCAGCGACAAATGCTTCAGCCGCAGGCGGGAGACAAGGTTGTGCTGCAGTTTTTCGGCGGGATCGATCATGGCGGCGGATCCTGAACGGCGCTCGCGGGTGGCAAGGTCATATAACCAGAATGGAATGCCATGATAATGCAATAGCCATTTGCGGTTATTCCTGGCGCGTATACTGCGAACGTTCCCATCGCTGAGACGCCTCGCGCGCCGTTCCCATGTTCACCACTCGTCCCGAAATCACCGGCACCTTTGGCGTGGTGTCGTCCACCCACTGGCTCGCGTCGCAGACCGCGATGAGCGTGCTGGAGCGCGGCGGCAACGCCTTCGATGCCGCGGTGGCGGGCGGTTTCGTGCTGCAGGTGGTGGAGCCCCATCTGAACGGCCCCGGCGGCGAGGTGCCCATCCTGCTGTGGAGCGAACGCGAGCGCGCGGTGCGCGCCGTGTGCGGGCAGGGCCCGGCACCGGCACTGGCGGATCCCGCTGCGATGCGCGCAAGGGGACTGGACCTCGTGCCCGGCATCGGCCTGCTGCCCGCGACGGTGCCCGGTGCCTTCGGCGCCTGGCTGACGATGCTGCGCGACTACGGCACCTGGTCGCTGGCCGATGTGCTGGCCCCGGCCATCGGCTATGCGCGCGATGGCTTTCCGCTGGTGCCGCGCATCTCGCAGGCCATCCTTGCCGTGCGCGAACTCTTTCTCAACGAATGGCACAGCTCCGCGGCGATGTGGCTGCCGGACGGGCGGGTGCCCAAGCCCGGCGCGCTGCATGCCACTCCGACGCTTGCCGCCACCTACCAACGCATCGTCGAGACGGCCCACGCCGCCGGCGATTCGCGCGTGGCGCAGATCGATGCGGCGCTCGATTGCTGGTATCGCGGCTTCGTGGCGCGTGCCATCGATGATTTCTGCCGCACCGAGGCCGTGCGCGATACCACCGGGGAGAAGCACCACGGCCTGCTGCGCCTGGACGACATGGCCAACTGGCGGCCCACGGTGGAGGCCCCCGTCACGATGGACTTCGGCCGCCATACCGTGGCCAAGTGCGGCGTCTGGAGCCAGGGCCCGGTCTTCCTGCAGCAGCTGGGCATGCTGCGCCACGCCCAGCTCGACGCCCACGCGCCGACCTCGCCCGAGTTCGTCCACCGCGTCGCGGAAGCCGCCAAGCTGGCGATGGCTGACCGCCTCGCCTGGTATGGCGACCCCGACTTCGTCGACGTGCCGCTGGCCGGCCTGCTCGATGCCGATTACCTGCGCGCGCGCGCCGCGCTGATCGGCGAGCGTGCCTCCACCGAGATCGTCCCCGGCGCGGTCGGCCGGCTGGCGCCGCAGCTGCCCGATCTGGGCGCGGCCGAGCGCACGCTGCGCGATGCCGATATCCGTTTCGGCGTGGGTGAACCCACATTCGCCGCGCTGCCGCCGGTGCAGGAATGGGCCGAGCGCGAGATCTTCGTGGGCGATACCTGCCATCTCGATGTGATCGACCGCGACGGCAACATGGTCGCGGCCACGCCGTCGGGCGGCTGGCTGTCGTCCAGCCCCGCGATCCCGACGCTGGGCTTCGCGCTGAACACGCGGCTGCAGATGACCTGGCTGGAGCCGGGCCTGCCCAATACCCTCGCGCCGGGCAAGCGTCCGTGCACCACGCTGTCGCCCTCGCTGGCGCTGCGCGATGGCGAACCATACATGGTGTTCGGCACGCCGGGCGGCGACCAGCAGGACCAGTGGTCGGTCGCCTTCTTCCTGCGCCATGCGGTGCACGGCATGAACCTGCAGGAGGCGATCGATGCGCCGGCCTGGCACATCGACCATTTTCCCGGCTCGTTCTGGCCGCGCCAGACCGTGCGCAACCGCATCTCGGTGGAATCGCGCCTGCCGGAGCAGACGATCGAGGCGCTGCGCGCGCGCGGGCACGAGGTCAGGGTGGGCGATCCGTGGTCCGAGGGACGCATGTCGGCCTGCACGCGCGAGCGCGATGCGCGGGGGCGGCTGGTACTCAAGGCCGGCGCGAACGCGCGCGGCATGCAGGGATATGCGGTCGGGCGCTGAACCGTACCGCGCGGCATCGACAGGTTTTGATGGGGCCGGATCGCGCGATGCGATCCGCGATATTCGAGGTTGAAGGGCAACACTGGGGGAAATGACATGAAGACGATATTCAAGGGCCTGCTGGGATCCATCGCGGCGCTGACGCTGTGCGCGGCCGCGACCACGGCCGCCGCGGCGGACAACTATCCGCAGAAGCCGGTCACGCTGATCGTGCCGTGGGCACCGGGCGGCTCGACCGACATCCTGGCTCGGGTGCTGTCCGAACACCTGACCCGTTCGCTGGGCCAGCCGGTGATCGTCGACAACAAACCCGGTGCCTCGGGCAATATCGGCTCGGCCATGGTCGTGCGCGCCAAGCCCGACGGCTATACGCTGCTGATCGGCTCCATGAGCACGCACGCGATGAACCCGGCGCTGATGCCCAATATGCCGTTCCGCGGCGTCGAGGATTTCACGCCGCTGGGCTTGCTGGCCTATGTGACCAACACCATGGTGATCAACCCGTCGGTGCCGGCGAACAACGTGAAGGAGCTGATCGCCTACGCCCGCGCCAATCCGGGCAAGCTGGCCTACGCGAGCGCCGGACCCGGCTCGACCAACCACCTGAGCGCCGTGCTGTTCGAGAAGATGGCCGGCGTCGAGATGCTGCACGTGCCGTACAAGGGCGGCGCACCTGCCGTGGTCGATACCGTCGCGGGCCAGACCCAGCTGCTGTTCTCCGCCGGGACGCAGACGCTGCCGCACGTGAAGGCGAACAAGCTCAAGCTGCTCGCCGTCACCGAAGCCAAGCGTTCGCCGCTGCTGCCCGATACCGCTACCGTGGCGGAGACCGTGCCGGGCTATGAGCTGTCGGTGTGGTACGGCGCGTTCGGTCCGGTCGGCATGCCGCCCGCGCTGGTCGCGCGCCTGAACAGCGAAATCAACAAGGTGATGGCACTGCCCGAGGTGAAGGCCAAGATGACGGCCATCGGCGTGGAAACGGCCACCTCGACGCCGCAGCAGTTCGGCGCCATCCTGCGCCGCGATGCCGACCGCTACGGCAAGCTGATCCGCGAACTGGGGATCAAGGGAGAATGAGCGTGAATCAAGCCGTTCCGATGAGCGGGGCGCACCTGGACTGGCCCGAAGCCATGGCCGCGGCCCTGTGCGACGCGCTGTCGGGCGCGGACGAGGCGGCCACCTTCACCGCGTTGGGCGCGGCAACCACTACGCTGCTGGGCCCGGGGCTGCTGACCATCAACGCCTATGCGAAGGCATCGTCGGAGGTCGTGCGGCTGTGGTCCAGCGATCCGCAGTCCTATCCCGTGGGCGGTCGCAAGTCCAAGGGCGATACGCCATGGACGCGGCAGGTGCTGCATCGTGGCGAGGTCTATGTGGGCGAGGGCGATGCCGCGCTGGCCGAGGTGTTCGACGATGTGGCCACCATTCGAGGGCTGGGGCTGACGGCGGTGGTCAACGTGCCGGTGTGCCAGCATGGGCGGTGCGTGGGCACGTTCAACTTCCTGGCGGCGCGGCATGCCTGGACGCCGGTCGAGGTGACCACGCTGCGGTTGCTCGCGCAACTGGCGATGCCGGCGGTGGTGGCGGCGCGGGGCGGGGTGGTCGAGGCGTGATCCTGGGTGGCTTGCCAGCTGGGGCGATGGCGGGCGGTCACCTTCACCCCCGCGCCTCTCCCGCTGGCGGGACAGGGGCGCAAACCAGCAGTCTCTGCCATGCCGTCGGTTTTTTCTCCTCTCCCGCGCGCGGGAGAGGGTGAGGGTGAGGCTGACCGCCCGATCGAAGCCTCAGCCCGTATTCCCCTCACCGACCAACGTCCCATCCCCATCCCCCAGCGGCCGCTGCATCAGCACCGTATCCACCCACTGCCCGAACTTGAAGCCGACCGAGGTCAGCGTGCCCACCGGCTGGAATCCCATGCGCCGGTGCAATGCCAGCGAACCGGCGTTGCCGCTGTTGCCGATCACGGCCAGCATCTGCCGCCACGGGCCACGTTCGCAGCGCGCGATCAGCTCGCTCAGCAGGGCGCTGCCGATGCCGTAGCCGGCCATGCCGTCGGCGACGTAGACGGAATCCTCGATGGTGTGCCGGTACGCGGGCCGTGGCCGGTAGGCGGTGGCATACGTGTAGCCCACGACCAGGCCGTCGAGTTCGGCGACGAGATAGGGCAGGCCCGCGCGCAGCACCGTGTCGCGCCGCGCCAGCAGTTCCTCGACGGTCGGCGGGGTTTCCTCGAAGGTCGCGAGGCTGTGCAGCACGTGATGGGCGTAGATGGCCTGCACGGCAGCCATGTCCGAGGGCTGCGCATCGCGCACGGTGACGGTGGGGCGGGTTGCCAGCGCGGCCGAAGGCTCCGGCGGGGCATGCGTGGTGGTTTCCGGTTGCGTTGTCATGGCTTGTGCGAGGACCGCGGCGCGGGCGGTCCGGGTGTATGGGCACGGAGGCGCCGGGAAAAGCAGATGATAATGCCGCGGAGCCGATTCCCTCAGGCGCTTTGCTCCCCGATGACAACGAAGATCCCGCCAGTCCTGTCGCTGCTGATGGCGACGGTGTTCCTTCACGCCGTGGCCGCCGCGCCGGCCGGCGCGCAGCCTGCCGTCACGCCGTCGGTGCTCGCCCATCGCGGCATCGCCCAGCGCTTCGATACCGCGAATCTCGCGCACGAGACCTGCACCGCGCGGCGGATCCACCCGCCGCAGCACGATTACCTCGAAAACACGATTCCCTCCATGGGCGCCGCCTTCGCAGCCGGTGCCGACGTGGTGGAGATCGACGTGCATCCCACCACCGACGGGCAGTTCGCCGTCTTTCACGATTGGACGCTGGACTGCCGCACCGAGGGTACGGGGCCGACGCGGGAACGGTCGATGGCGGAACTGAAGCGGCTCGACATCGGCTACGGCTATACCGCCGATGACGGGCGCACGTTCCCGTTCCGCGGCAAGGGGGTGGGGCTGATGCCGTCGCTGGCCGAGGTGCTGGCGGCCTTTCCCGGCCATCGCTTCCTGCTCAATGTCAAAAGCAACGACGCGGACGAAGGCGCGAAGCTCGCCGCCTATCTCGCTGGACTCGCGCCTGCCCAGCGCGATCTGCTGATGGTCTATGGCGGCGACCGGCCGCTGGCCGAGATCCGGCGGCGCATGCCGGCGCTGGTGTCGATGTCGCGGCAGTCGCTGAAGTCCTGCCTGGTGCGTTATCTGGCGTATGGCTGGACCGGCGTGGTGCCCGACGCCTGTGCGCGGCAACTGGTGCTGGTCCCGCTGGACATCGCGCCATGGCTCTGGGGCTGGCCGCAACGTTTCGTCGCCCGGATGGCGTCGGTGGGTAGTCCTGTCTATGTCGTCGGACCCTACGCGGGTGGCGGGGCGATGACCGGCATCGATACGGCCGAGCAGCTCGCGCAGATTCCGCCCGGCTATGCCGGCGGCATCCTGACCGATGAACTGCCGACGATCCGCGCCCTGCTGGCGCGGCCCGCCGCGGGCGGGGCAGCGCAGGGCGGCGAGCCGGAACGCCAATAAAAAACGCCCGCGGCCATCACGGCATGCGGGCGCCCGCTTGATGCTCCGCGGTCAGTCCGCCACCGCGCCAGCGCGTTTCAGCATGGGCTGCCACTTGTCGCTTTCCGCCTTGAGCCTGGTCTTCAGGCCCTCCGGCGTCTGCTTGGAGGCGGGCACGATCTCGGCGCCAAGGTCCTGCATGCGCTTGACGACCGCCGGGTCCTTCAGCGCCGCCTGGAGCGCGGCCGTCAGCTTGGCGACAGCGTCGGGCGGCGTTCCCTTGGGCGCATACACGCCGTGCCACACCTTCATGTCGAAGCCCTTCAGACCGCCTTCCTGCAGCGTCGGCGCGTTGGGCAACGCCTTGATGCGCTCGGGCGTGGTGACGCCATACATCTTGACCTTGCCGGCCGCGATATGCGGCAGCGTCGAGGTCGTCTGGTCGCACAGCAGATCGACCTGCCCGCCCAGCAGCGCGTTCAGCGCAGGCGCGGTGCCCTGGAACGGGATCACGTTGAATTTGACGCCCACGGCCTGCTCGAACAGCAGCCCGCACAGCTGCGAGACGGCGCCCAGGCCCGCGTTGGCGAGATTGACCTTGTCCTTGTTCTGCTGCGCGTACTTGATCAGCTCGGCGGCGGTGTTGGGCGGCAGGTCCTTCTTGCCGAGCATGGTCATCGGCACGTCGGCCACCTGGCCCACGTACTCGAAATCCTTCAGCGGGTCGTAGGACAGCTTGCGGTACAGCGCCGGCGCGGTCGCCATGCCGTTGTGGTGGATCAGGATGGTGTAGCCGTCGGCATCGGCGCGTGCCACGTGGGCCGGCGCGACGGTGCCGCCAGCGCCGGTCTTGTTCTCCACTACCACGGTCTGCCCCAGCGTCTTGGACATGGCGGCCCCCACGCTGCGCGCCACCACATCGGTCGGCCCTCCCGCCGAGAACGGCACGACCAGCGTGATGGGTTTGCTCGGATAGGGGTCGGCGGCCAGGGCCGGCGCGGCGGCCACCACGGCCGCAACCACCGCGGCGAGCGGGATCCAGGCAAAGCGTTCGAGGGTATGGGCACGGCTTGCCATTAGGCTGTCTCCTGATGTTATCGCCTCCTGCGTGAGAGGCTGTGTGTGCGCCAGTGTCGGCGAAGACCCGGGCTGGGACCATCTTAAATTGCCGAACGGAGCCTTATGAATCAGGTAAACCCGCCTCGGCGGACTCCCTTTGCCGCGCGCGGCGATGACATTCTTTTCGTTGGCGAGCGCCGCTGACATGCGCCCGGGAGCGCTTTATCGTCGTTTTTGTGCAGCGCAATGCCCGTATGCTCGGACTACGGGTTTACCCGTGGATTAACTCCGGCGCGCGCGGGCCGTTCTTCCCCCCGAGCATCCGCTCCCCTCTCGCACCGCCGACGCGCGAACACCATCCAGCCTGACCGCAGCTTCCATCCCGTCCCCAACGGACGGCGATGCGCGCGCGTCCGGAATACGCGCGCCGGGGGCGAGGCGCCCCTTATTTTTGGAGTCTGTTCCGTGCTGTCATCGATTCGAAATCGAATTCTCTTTACTTGCGTGGCCATCGTCGTGGGCGCCCTGGTGCTGGCCGGCGCGCTGAACTATCAGGTCATGCGCACCAGCAACGACGCATCGATCCGCGCGAGCCTGGCCTCCGTCGCCGGCGGACATCTGGCGGGCATCGACGACTGGATCGCGTCCAAGACGCAGATGATCGTGTCGGCGGGCACCGCGGCGTTTGCCGCCGACCCGGTTTCCACCTTCGCGGCCGTGCAGGCCGCGGGCGGCTTCACGAACGTCTATGCGGGCTATGCCGACAAGACCGCGAAGTTCTCGCAGGCGGTGGGGATTCCGCCGGACTTCGATCCGACCGGACGCCCCTGGTATCTGCAGGCGGCGCGGGCGGGCCACCCCGTGGTCACGCCGCCGTATGTCGACGTGGGCTCCGGCAAGCTGGTGGTGGCCTTTGCCGCGCCGCTGCGCGAGAGCGGCCAGGTGCGCGGCGTCGTCTCGGGCGACGTGACCATGGACAGCGTGGTCGCCAACGTCAAGGCCATTCATCCGACGCCCGCCAGCTTTGGCTTCCTGGTGGACAGCCAGGGCAGCATCATTGCGCATCCGGACGACAAGCTGACGCTCAAGCCGCTGTCCGCGCTGGCGCCCGGCCTCGCGGTGGCCGAGCTGCTGAAGGCGGATGCGCCGATGGAAGTCGCGGTGGGCGGCCACGCCAAGCTGATGGTGGCGCGCCCAGTCCAGGGCACCGACTGGGCGCTGGTGGTGGCGCTGGACAAGGCCGAGGCGACGGCCGGCATGCGCGAGCTGCTGCGGACGTCTGCCGGCGTGATCCTGGTGGTCGCGCTCGTCGCCGCGCTGATCGTCGGCGCCGTGACTTCGCGCGCGTTCCGCGGGCTGTCGATGGTGCGCAATGCGATGGACGATATCGGTACGGGCAGCGGGGACCTGACCAAGCGCTTGCCTGTCGACGGGCGCGATGAGGTCGCGCAGATCGCCGGCTCGTTCAACGCCTTCGCGGACAAGCTGACCGCCGTGCTGCTGCGCGTGCGCGGCGGCAGCGACGCGGTGCACGGCGCCACCGCGGAGATCTCGGCGGGCAACGCCGACCTCTCGCAGCGCACGGAGCAGCAGGCCGCGGCGCTGGAGGAGACCGCCTCCAGCATGGAGGAGCTGACCAGCATCGTGCGCCAGAACGCGGACAACGCGCGGCAGGCCAGCGCGCTGGCCGACAGCGCGTCGGCGGTGGCGGCCCAGGGCGGCGACGCGATCTCGCGCGTGATCGACACCATGGGCGGGATCAACGAGAGCTCGCGCAAGATCGCCGACATCATCGGCGTGATCGAAGGCATCGCGTTCCAGACCAATATCCTCGCGCTGAACGCCGCGGTGGAAGCGGCGCGCGCCGGCGAGCATGGCCGGGGCTTTGCGGTGGTGGCGAGCGAGGTGCGCGGGCTCGCGCAGCGTTCGGCCTCGGCGGCCAAGGAGATCAAGGCGCTGATCGACGAGTCGGTGCAGCGCGTGGGCGGCGGCTCCGAACTGGTGGACCAGGCCGGACGGACCATGGCGGACATCGTGGCCGCCGTCCGCCGCGTGACCGACATCATGGGCGAGATCGCCGCGGCCTCCGACGAGCAGAGCCGCGGCATCGAACAGGTCAATCAGGCCGTGGTGCAGATGGACGGGATGACCCAGCAGAACGCCGCGCTGGTGGAGCAGGCCGCCGCGGCGGCCGCGTCGCTGGAAGGGCAGGCGCGCGCGCTCAACGAGGCGATGTCGACATTCCGGTTGCCGGGTGGGGCCTGACGCGCGGGCCGGCGGCTTTCCCTACCGCGCAGGCCCGGCAGGCCCGCCGTCCTCGCGGTCTGCCTTGCCCGAGCCATCATCGGCGACCTCGCCATAACCGAGCCAGCCCGCCAGCCGCGGCCAGCGGGTGGCGGCCGTGCTGGCAGCCTGCGATTCCTGCTCGTCGACATAGTGCTGCGCGGCAAAGCCGGGCACCTTCTGCGCGAGGGCCTCGATATCGTTGTTCGGGCGCGGACCGTGGCGCCGCGGGGCGCGGGGGCGCTTCATTTGCCGTCCACCCACACGCCGTCGGGCGTGCGCACCGAATACCCGCTGCCGCGCCGCATCATCACGGTGGCCTCGTTCTCGCCGACCATGCGCGTCTGCGGCAGGTTGGCGGCGTACTGCGCCGGCTCGGGCGCGCCCTGGCGGAACGGGCTGTCGGCGATCAGGTTCGACAGCAGTTGCGACAGCGCCGTGTAGCTGCTCGGCGTATGAATGGTCAGCGGGCCGTTGCCCGTGCCGCCGCCCTCCGCGCCACCCGAGCCGGCATTGGCCGCCGGCACGCCGATCAGCTTGACGCCCACCGGCACATGCACGATGCGGGGCGTGGGGATCTCGCGCATGCCGGCAATCTGGTTGGCATCCCCGCGCAGCGCCGCGCCATGTTCGGGCACGAACACGACCACCGCCTTGCGGCCGGACTGTTCGATCAGCGCGATCAGCTTGTCGACGTCGTCCAGCAGCCGCGCGAGCCGCAGGGGGTACGACTCGATGCTGGTCAGCCTGGAATTGGGCAGGCGGTTGCCGTCGTGCAGCGTCACCGTGTTGTAGTACAGCGCGAGCGGCCCCTCGTTCTGCGCGAGGCGGGACTTGTACCACTTCTCCAGTACCGCGTAGTCGCCCAGGATCGGCGAGTTGTCGAAGGCGCGCATCGCGGGCGGTACGCCATCCACGGGCACGTGGTTCACCTTGGCCACGCCGATTTCCTTGTCGACGAAGCCGCGGAAGTTGTCGAAGCGGCCGTCGTGGTTCATCAGCACGCGGGTATCGAAGCCGGCCTGCGCCAACGCTTCGAACAGATGGCACTGGGCCGGCGCGGGCGAGTACAGCTCCTGGTGCGGCTGCTGGCCGCAGCCGGCACGCAGCAGGCGGATCGCCGCGGGGCCGCTGTAGCTGGCCGCCGAGCTGAACTCCGAGAACACATAGTCGAAGCGCGACAGCAGCGGATGGTTGCGCGCCTTGGCCACGTCCAGGTCGTCCCAGGACAGCGAGCAGACATGCAGCACGATGATGTCGAACTGGCTGTCGGCGGAAGCGGTCAGCGGCGTGAACGCGACCTGGCGCGTGCGCTCCTGCTCGCGGAAGGCGGCCAGCTGCGCCTCGTTGTCGCCCACCTCCGCAGCGCTGTCCACGCGCATGGTCGGCGCCGGGCGCTGCGCCGGCCGCGTCGCCGCCACGCCGGTCGCCATCGTGTCCGGGCGCTGCCACAGCGGCACCACGATCAAGGCCAGCAGCACGAAGGTCGTCACGCGCACCCAGCGGTTGACGATCAGGTAGACCATCACGGCGACGATGGCGCCGAGCACCAGGTCGGGACCGACGAAGCGCTGCAGCAGCTCCAGCAGATAGGCGGGGGTGAACGCGCTCAGGTTCGAGAACTGCGACACCACACGCTCGAACGGCGGGAGGTTGGATTCGTGGTACAGCAGGGCGACCCCCACCACCACGGCCAGCACATGCCGCAGCACGCGCAGGCCCCGGTGTTCGACCGGCAGCACCAGCCACAGCGCGAACAGGATGTTCAGCAGCCAGCGGGGCTGCACCTGTCCGATGGCGAACAGGTACAGCTTGGCGGCGAAGTAGAGGTTCCAGAGTCCCATGTGCGTTGCGGTTGCGGCCCTGTTACGGCCCGGTTATGCGTACTGCGGTGCGTTCTGCGAAATGGCTCGCGGGTGCCGGCTGCGTCATGACTGGCGTGCCCGGCGCTTGGCCATCACGGCTTCGACCATGTCCATGCCGGCGTCGTACAGGCGCAGGAAACCCTGATAGCCCATCTCGATCACTTCCTTGAGCCCGCGCAGCGGCGCATCGCGCGGCTGGTCGTCGAGCCAGTCGATCCACGCGTCGGCGCGGCCGAAGGTGCATTGGATCAGCTGCGTCTCGGCCTCGGGGCTCAGGTCGTGCATGCGTACGCCCAGATGCCGGTTGACGTTGCGCGCCACGGCCGCGGCGAAATGGTATTCGCGCGCGCCCCGCGACAGGCACACGCCCACGCGCTCGCCCTCGGCGAGCGGCACGTCGATCGGCAGCAGCAGGCCGAGCCCGCCGAGCGAGTAGTTCTCCGTATGGCAAGCCAGGGTGGTGCCGTCGGGCAGCAGCAGCGTGGCCGGCACGCGCATCGGGATGCGGTGCGCCACGCGCACCTGGCGGGCTTCCTTGGCCACGCCGATGGCCGCGCCCAGCATCAGCAGGTTGACGCTGGCCCATACCATGTTGATCAGCACCGTGCCGGGCTCGGTGGTCGTGCCGAGCACCAGCCGGCCCAGGCCCACGGCGAGGCCGCCGATGTTCAGCGCCAGCAGCACCAGATACGGCTTGGAAATGGTCCAGTCGAGGTAGTCGTCCTGGATCTGCCCGCCCTTGGCGGTGACGTTGAACTTGCCCAGCCGCGGATTGATGAAGGCCATCGTGGTCGGCAGCACGATGTACCAGGCCAGCACCGACTCGTAGACCTCGGCCCAGAACGAATGCCGGTACTTGCCCTGGATACGCGAGTTGGTGATGTTGGCGATCACCAGGTAGGGCAGCACATAGGCCGCGATCATCGCCGCCGAGGTGTTGATCACGTGCAGGCCGAACACCAGGTAGGCCAGCGGCATGGTCAGGAAGATCAGCCGCGGGATGCCGTAGAAGAAATGCAGCATCGCGTTGGTGTAGCACAGCCGCTGGAACAGCTTCAGCCCCTTGCCCAGCAGCGGATTGTCGATGCGGAAAATCTGCGCCATGCCGCGCGCCCAGCGGATGCGCTGGCCGATATGGCTGGCGAGGCTTTCGGTGGCCAGCCCCGCCGCCTGCACGGTGCGCAGATAGGCGGTGTTGTAGCCGCGCCGGTGCAGCTTCAGCGCGGTGTGCGCGTCCTCGGTCACCGTTTCCACCGCGATGCCGCCGATCTCTGCCAGGGGCTTGCGCTTGATGATGGCGCACGAGCCGCAGAAGAACGCCGCGTTCCACAGGTCGTTGCCGTCCTGGATCAGCCCGTAGAAGAGGCTGCCCTCGTTGGGCACGCGCCGGAAGGTGTCGAAGTTGCGCTCGAACGGATCGGGCGAAAAGAAGTGGTGGGGGGTCTGCACCATCGCGCACTTCGGATCGGCCAGGAACTCGCCCATGGTCGTCTGCAGGAAGGAGCGCGTGGGGATATGGTCGCAGTCGAAGATCGCGATGTACTCGCCGCCGGTGACCGACAGCGCGTGGTTGATATTGCCGGCCTTGGCGTGGTTGTTGTCCGGGCGGATCAGGTAGTGCACGCCGGCCTGTTCCGCGAAGGCCTTCATCGACGGGCGGCGGCCGTCGTCGAGCAGGTAGACGTTGAGCTTGTCGCTGGGCCAGTCGAGGCTGCGCGCGGCGTAGACGGTGGGCTGCACCACCGACAGCGGCTCGTTGTAGGTCGGGATGTAGACATCGACGGTCGGCCACTGCGAGGTATCGGTGGGCAGCGTCTTGGTGCGGCGCGACAGCGGCCACGCGGTCTGGATATAGCCCAGGATCAGGATCACCCAGGTGTACGCCTCGGCGGCGAACAGCAGGTAGCCGATGGTGACCTCCAGCGGCGTGGCCAGGTCCAGCGTCTCGGTCGCCCGCCACCAGATGTAGCGCAGCGTCATCAGCGTGGACAGCGCCATCATGGTCAGCGTCGGGAAGCGGCCCGGGATGCGCCGCAGCACCATCACGGTCAGCCACACCAGCGCGAACACCGTGAGCTGGCCGCCCAGCGGCAGCGGGGTCGTGCACAGCACCAGCGCCGTCATCGCGGCCAGCACGAGCAGGGTCGGCGCCAGCCCGCGCACGCGGTGCACCACCGCGGCCAGGTGCGCCAGTCCGCTGCCCGCGCGCATCCAGTCCACGCGCGGCAGCCGCGCCATCAGCCGGCGCTTCCTGCGCGCGACGAAGCGATAGGCCGGCTCCAGCCGCCGGTCCAGCCAGCGTCGCAGCGCCGATTCGGGCGGGGCGTGCTCCGGCATGCTGCGGCGGCGCGTGGGCGCCGCCAGCCGCCGGCGCGCGCGTGGCTGGCGCACGAACAGGCGCCACAGCCGCAAGCCCATGCCGTGGTGCGCATCGACGCCGAGCCGTTCGGCGCCCCTGCGCCGCAGCCACGCGGAGAACTCCGCCGGCCAGTCGCGCGCCCCGGGGCGCGGCGGGCGGAAGAACAGGCGCACCAGCCATTCGCCGCGCGCCGTCTGCTCGCTCAGCTCCAGCCCGCGCGCCATCAGCGCGCGCAGCCTCAGCGTCAGATCGATCAGCGCGCCGGCGATCATGGCCGTGCTCCTGCCGTGCCCGCCCCGGCGGCCGGTGCGGCGATCCATTGCGACAGCCACGCCGCGATGCCTTGCAGATCGTGTGCGGCCTGCGAATGCGGCATCGCGCGGCAGAAATTCTGGCCGCGGGCCAGCGCCTCGGGCAGGCCGTGGTCGAGGTGCACCTGATAGGGCAGCATGCGCTCGCCCAGGCGGTTGCGCAGCAGCGCCAGCACATCGCCGTGCAGCTGGCGGGCGGGCTGCACGCGCGTGGCGACCACCCGGTACGGCACGCCGGCATTGTCCAGCGCCCCTTGTAGCCGCGGCAGCGTGGCGCAGACCTCCGGCTCGGGCGGCGCCAGCACCATCGCCAGGTCGGCGGCGGCCAAGGCCTGCGCGGCGTGGAGCGCGGGCCAGGCCGGCGTATCGACGAGCACCACGGCGTCGTCGGCCAGGTCGATCCGGGCCAGCAGCGCGCGCAGCCAGCCCGGCTGCTCCAGCAGGCAGCGCGTGGCGATAGCCTCGGCGCCGATGCCGCGCTCGCCGTCCTTGCGTTCGGGGCGGCCCCACGGCACCACCAGCACGTCGTCGTCGCTGCGCAGGGCGGCGGCGGCCCAGTCGTCGGCCGCCGGCCGCAGCGCGGCATCGATGAGCCCGTGGACGCCGGCCTCACGCATGCCGAAATGCAGGCCGAGCAGATTGCGCGGATCGCACTCGAGCGCCAGCACGCCATGCGCGCGCCCGGCCAGCAGCGAGGCCAGGGCCGCGGTCATCGTGGAGCGGCCCGCGCCGCCCACCGGCGAGACGATGGCAACCGTCTTCATCGCGCGCTGTCCTTTGGCGCCTGCCAGCGCTTGCCGCGGATGACGATGCCTTCGAGCTGCGGCGGCAGCCGCACGGCGCGGCGCTGGCGCGGCTGGAACCAGCGCGGCATCAGATGCACGAGGTCCAGCTTCCAGAACAGCCAGGCGAGCGGGGCCGCCAGTATCAGGCCCCAGATGAAGTATCCGATGAAGACACGCATGGCGTAGCTATTCCCTGGCTTTGAGCGGCACTGCGGACGGGAGCGGCGCGGCGCGAGGTTCGGTGCGCGAGGCGGATGGCGGGCGCAGGGCATCGAGCATGGACAGCGCCGGCAGTACCGCGCCCGCGCGCGGCGTGGGCGCCGCACCGGCAGCGGCCTCGGTGTCCGCCACGGAATCGGCGGCCGGACCGCCCGCGGTGTCGGCCGCCTTGCCGGCCTCGGCTTCCTGCCGTGCCTGCAGCCAGCCGCTGTAGTCGGGCAGCGTTTGCTCGGCGGCCTGCTGCGCGAAGGCATTCAGCGCGGCCTCGATGGTCGGCGTGTCGCCGCAGCGCAGCTCGCCGGAGAACAACGCCTCCAGCGGGCGCTGGAACACGCGCCGGCAGACCGCGTCGGCGTCGTCCAGCCGGCAGGCGAAGAAGAACACGTAGACACTGTCGGCGTCCGCGCTGCAGATATCGCCGGTGCGGTTCATCCGGATCGCGCGCAGCGCGTCGATATGCGCCACCTCCGGCAGCAGCGTCAGCCGCAGCAGCACGTGGGGCAAGCGGATGGTGCGGCCCTGTTCCACCGCGCCGCGCACGGTGTCGATGAACTCGCGCGGCGGCACGTAGCCCACGGCCGAGCCGGTCAGCACCGCCGAGAGCGCGGTGCGGTAGTCGGCCGGCAGCGGGCGCGAGAACACCTGGCCCTGCACGCCCTCGATCATCGCCTGCACCCGCGCGAACGGCGTGCGCCGGGAGATCACGAGGTTGGCGCCGAGGTTGAGCAGCAGCAGCTCGTAGTGCTGCCGCATCGCCTCCTGGTCTTCGCGCACGATGATCTTCAGCGCGCTGCCGCGCGTGCGGCGCAGCCTGTGCACCTGCTCGGCGAGCGCCTCGAAGGCGCGGTTGCCGTGGTAGTGCAGCAGCACGGTGGCGGCCACCGCGGCACCGGCGCTGGCCACCGCGGCCTCGTTGCTGTCCACCAGTTGCCACGATTCGGGCACCCAGCGTTCGTGCGCGATGGCATCGCGGCACACGATGACGCGATGTTCGTCGGGCGCGAGCAGGCCGGCCGCCGCGGCGGGATCGGCGTCGGCGCCTTCCGTGCCGGCGACCAGCCGTTGCGCGTCGGGCGCGAAGCGCAGCGGCAGCGAGCGGCTGGCGAGCACCGCGTCGCGATCGCGCCAGAAGGCCACCTCCCATGTGTACTGCCCCTGCACCTGGGCCAGGTGAGCGGCGCCGGCGAAGCGGGCATGCAGGCTGCCAAGATCGGCCGGCGGGCGCGACTCGTCCACCGGCGGGGACAGTACCAGCAGCAGCGACAACTGCTCGCGCGCGCACCAGGTTGCGAGCCGCGCCCCTTCGCGCGACAGGCGCGCGCCGTCGTGCCACGAGAAGCACTGTTCCGCGCCTTCGACCATCACCACGCTATGGCGCGTGGTGCATTGGTCGGCGAGCGCCTGCAGCGCGTCGACCAGCGTGTCGATACTGGCGTTGCCGGCGTCGGCACGCAGGCCGCAGAGGTTGGCCTTGTGGTGCAGCGCGCCGCCCACGTCGATATCGAGCCCGTGCTCGCGCAGCGATTGCGCGATGCCGGCGGTCGGGCGCGCGGAGAGCACGGTGGCCGGCCCGCGCAGCGCCGTGGCGGCGGTCTGCCAGAACAGCGCGTCGCGCGCCGGCGACGGCTCGGCGTAGACGATATGCGCGTGCGCCGGCGCCAGCGTCGCCAGCTCCAGCGGCAGCGCGTCGATCGCCAGCGACGGGCGCGCCTGGAGCCGCGCGAACAGCGCGGAGCGGGGCCGTACCGGCGCGCCCGCGGAGGCAGAGGTGGGAAGCGTGGCGTCGGGGCCTGTCGATTGACTCATGATGGCGTCCGCTGCGGTCTAGTACGACGAGTACGGCTGCACCGGCTCGGGCGGGAAGGGCACCGGTCCGCGTGGCGGCTCGAAGTGGTAGCGCAGGTAGGCGATTGCGCGGTTGGGCGCGTAGTCCCGCGAGCGATCGATCTGCAGCGCCAGGCCCGCGACCCACTTGGGCGCGAAGCGATATTCGACCGCGGCCAGTGCCGTGTAGCTGAAGCCGCCGCCCTTGCCGCCGGAATAGACCGGGTTGAAGTCGTCCGTCGTCGCCATCTGCTGCAGGTCCTGCCGCGTCGGGTAATACGGCATGTCCTTTTCGTAGGTGTCCGACCAGCCCGCCGAGCCGCCCAGCCGCCACGACCATTCGCCGCGCCGCCCTGTCCATTCGAGCGGCACCGCGAACGACAGATAACGCTGGGGACTGTAGTAGCCGCCGTGGCCGAACGTGTAGTAGCGCAGGTTTTCCGCGTAGCGCCAGTAGTTGACCACCAAACCGCTGGTGACGACCTGATTGCGCGCCCGCAGCAGCGGCCAGTCCAGCCCCGCGCGCACGGTGAATTCGCGGTTGGTCTGCACGTTGTGCCCGGTCAGCACCCCGGCGCCCACGGTGGCGAACAGGCTGCCGCGCCCGACGTCGTGCGAATAGCCGAGCCGGATGCCGTCGCGCACCACGCCGCCCCATTGCTCGCCGCTGGCGGGATCGGTGGCGCCCGCGTAGGAAATCAGGCTGCTGTTGACGGCGCGGCGCGATACGTCGACGGTGGCCGCCGCGTGGCGCAGCTCCGCGCGGTAGCGGAAGCCGCCGACGACGTTCTGGCGCAGGAAGCCGAGCGGGGTCGTGCCCAGGTCCGCGCGCCAGCTGCCGTAGGCGCCGTTGTACGCGTAGCCGGCCGCGAGCGCCATGCCTTTGTCGGTCTGGCCGACGGACGAAAGCCCGGCCGCGCCGCGCGCGGCGATCTGGCCGAACTCGCTGGCATTCTCGTCGGTGCCGGGCCGCAGCGTGCCGGCATCGAGCAGCACGGTGTCGGCATGGAAAAACAGATGGCCGGTGTAGCCGTGCGGCACACGCACGAACAGCGGAATCTCGACGCTGTGCAGCCGCGAGATGCCGCTGTCGCCGGACTTGTTCGAGAGCAGCGTGGCGGTGGCCACCTGGCCGTCGCGCCGGTCTTCGAGATCCTGCAGCGCGCGCTGCGCGGCGGTGCCGTCCGGCGACGGCACGGCGGCCTCGGCCTGCTCCAGCGTGCGGGCCTGCCGGTACAGCGTGGCGGCCTGGTCGAAGCTGCCGCGCGACTGCGCGATCCGCCCCCGCTGCACGGTGATATCGGCGCGCTGCGGGTAGCGCCGGTCCAGCGCATCGACGACAGCCGCGGCTTCCTGTTCCTGCCGAAGGGCGGTCAGCCGGCGGGCTACCGACAGCCGCGTGTCGATATCGTCCTCCGGGGTGTCGGCCAGCACCTCGCGCACCATGCTCAGCGCCTGCTCGTCGCGGCCGGCGTCTTCCGCGAGGCGCGCCAGCGTCAGGCGCGCGTCGGCATCGCCGGGGTGGCGGGCCAGCACGTCGCGCGCGGCGGCTTCCGCGCCCTTGAGGTCGCCTTGCCGCTGGCGCAGGTCGGCCAGCGCGAGCCCCCAGCGCCGGTCCTTCTGCTGGGCGGCGGGCACCGCGGCGAGCGCGCGCTGCGCGCCCGCGAAATCGTCGGCATCCAGACGGCGATCGGTATCGCGCAGCGCCAGCCGCAGCGCCTGATCGTCGAGCGCCGCGCGCTGGCCGGGCTCGAGGCCGCCCTTGGCGCCGGCGCGCGCGTCCAGCGCGCGCACCTCGTCCAGCCACGCACGCAGGGCCTCGTCGCGGCCCGCCGCGGCCAGCAGCTCGCCGTAGCGCAACCGCACGCCGAAGGCCGGATCGTCGGGATGGTCGGCCAGCCACTGTTGCACCAGGCCCAGGCCGTAGTCGGCATCGCCGAGCGCGATGGCCTCGCGTCCCACCGTGGCCAGCATCTGCGGGTCCGCGCGCGTGGCGTCGGCGGCCTGCCGCAGCAGGGCGCGTGCATCGTCCGGGCGGCCGGCGGCCAGGGCGAGGCGGCCCTCGCGCAGCAGTTGCTGGGCGCGCAGGTTGCCGCCCAGCTCGCGCATGCCCTCGGTGCGCTCGGCCTCGGGAATGGCGGCCAGCAGCGCGGCGGCGGCATCCGGGTCGTCGACCGAGTTCAGGTAGAGCGCGCTGGCGTAGCGCATGTCGGCGTTCGGCGCCAGCCGCAGGCCGTCTTCCATGGTGTCGCGGCCCAGCGCCGGCAGGCCCAGGTCACGATAGACCCGCGCCAGCGTGTAGCGCAGCCACGGGGCGTCGGGGGTGAGCTTGAGTGCCTGCTCCAGCTTGGCGAGCGCGGGACTGGCGCGGCGCTCGGCCAGCAGCTGGTCGGCCTGGCGCGTGAGCAGTTCGGCGCGCAGCGTGCGCAGCGTGTTCGCCGAATCGGGCGTGTTCTGCAGGCGCGCTTCGGTGGCGGCGAGCAGGGGCCCGATCTCCGCGTCGCGGCCGTTGTTCTGCAACAGGGCCACGAGACGGCGCAGCATGGCTGGGTCGGGCGTGCGGCTCGCCAGTTGCTTGCGCAGCACCGCTTCCGCCTCGGCGTCGCGCTTCTGGGTGATCAGGGCATCGACGAGAATGGCCTGCGCGTCCGCGTTGTCCGGCTGCCGGGCCAGCGCCTTGCGCGCGAGCGCCTCGGCCTCGGCCGGCTTGCCCTGGGTGCCGGCGAGCCGCGCCTGCGCCACCGTGCCCCAGAACGTGGCGGTGTCGAGCAGGCTGCGCCATTTGCCGGCCTGTTCCGGGTCCAGTTGCAGGGCGCGGGCGAACAGCGCGCGCGCCTCGTCGTGCCGGCCCTCGCGCAGGCGCACCAGCCCCAGGCCGCCGACCACCTCGGCGTCGTTGGCGCGCGTGCGCATGGCCTGCTCGAAGGCGGCCTGCGCTTCTGCCAGGTTGCCGCGTTCGAGCTGGCGCAGGCCCCGCTGCCGCGCCTGGTAGTCGGGGTCGGCCAGCAGCCGCCGCTGCGCCTCGCGGCGCTTGTCGAGCTCGGCCAGCGCCTGGCGCGCCGTGTCGTCGTCCGGCACTTCCTTCAGGTAGCGCTCGAACCAGACCGCGAAGGCGGGGTCATCGTTGACACGGTACAGCGTGCGGCGCCAGATATCGAGCGCGGCCGCGCGGTCGGCATCGGTGCGCTGGGTGAGCCGGTACAGCATGTCCAGCCCTTCCGCGCGGGTCGCGGGGCGGTCGGTCAGCAGGTCGGCCAGCACCAGCGCGAGGCGCGCGTCGTCCGGCTGCTGGCGCAGCAGTTTGCGCATCTCGGCGATGGCGGTCGGGCGGCCCGCGTCGGTGCCGGCGAGGATGCGGTAATAGTCGATGGCCAGTTCGCCGCGCGGCGGTCCCTGCGGAAACAGCCGCTGCAGCCGCTCCAGCGCTTCCTTCTCGTTGCCGGCCCGGGCCAGCATGCGCACGGTCGCCATCTCGCGCTTGTCGCCGGTGGCGATCCGGTAGGCGTCCTCGAGTTCGCGCGTGGCGGCGTGGCGCGGATGCTGCTGGCGCAGGCGCTGCAGGATCTTCTGCGCCTCGGCCGGGCGGTTGGAGCGCAGCTCGATCTGGCCGAGCATCAGCAGCGCCTCGGGATGCTGGGGGTCGATCGTCAGGATCTTGTCCAGCGCGCCGCGCGCCATGTCGGCGCGGTTCTTGGCATCCCACATGCGCGCCGACGACAGCAGGCGCGCGAGTTCCGCCGCGTTGGCATCGACAGCCGCCGATGGCGCCGCCGCACTCGCCTGGGCGGCGGCCGGCACGGCGTGGACGAGCAGCAGCGCGGTGGCGCAGTTCAGCGTGGCGCGGGACATGAGGCGGTCCAGGCCGGCGTCAGCGCGCCGTCGGTTTCGAAGCGGTACAGGCCGTCCAGATAGCCCAGTCCGAACAGCGCGAGCACCTGGCTGTAGTAGCCCAGCGGTTCGGCGGCGGCCAGCTTGCGCAGGCGCTGCACTTGCTGGCGGGCGGCATCCGGCAGGCCCAGCGCCGCCAGATAGGGCGCCACCGCGGCCGAGAAGCCGGCATTGCCGGCATTCGGGCCGACCGCGCCCGTGCGGGTATCGACGCGCTCGGGCGGATGCCCCTTGGCGACAGTGAAATCGGCCATCGGGCGATAGGCCGCCAGCAGTTGCGCCCGCATGGGCTCGCGCTCGGGCAGCATGCCTGCCCACAGATAGACCCGGATCGCGTTGTACGCGCCCTCGGCCTCGGTCTGGCGGTCGGGGCGGAAGCCGGGTTTGGCGCCGGCATGGTATTCGACCCAGTCGGGCGAGAAGCCGCGCGGCGCGGTATCGAGCAGCACGCGCATCGAGCTGGCAAGCAGCTGGCCCCATTCGGGTTCGCCCGGCCACAGCGCGGCGAGCCGGCGCATGACCTGCGGCGGCACATAGCTGGGATTGAGGCGCCACATCGTCGGCTCGGGATGGAAGCCCACCGGGCCGGGCAGCAGCGTGCGGCCAAGGCCCGGCAGCACAGCGGTTTCCTGCTTGAGCACCTGCCGGGCGATGACCGTGCCCAGCGCCGTATAGCGCCTGTCCTGCCAGAGCCGGCCGGCCTCCAGCAGCGCGTAGGCGATCCACAGGTCGGCGTCGGAAGCGGGATTGGCGTCGATCACCCCCCAGCTTTCCGGCTTGCCGGGCGCGGTGTCGCGCCGACCCCAGATCCAGGCCGGCAGCCGCGAGGCGAGGTCGCCCTCGGCGAGGTTGTTCTCCGTCCAGTTCAGCAGGCGCTCGAAGGTGGCGCGGTCGTTGGCGACCAGCGCGAAGAACAGTCCGTAGGCCTGGCCTTCGGACACCGTGACCTGCTGCGGGGTGCTGGCATCGACCACGCGGCCGTCGGCGCTGATGGTGTCGCGCTTGAACGCGTCCCACGCGGGCCAGGGGCAGGTTGCCGCCGCGCAGCCGAGCGAGGCGCCGAGCAGCGCCGCGCCCGCCAGCGCGCGCGCCACGGTGGCGGCCCGCCGCAGCGGCGCGAGCAGGCGGCGCGACATCGCACCGGCCGCCGTTGCATGAGCCGCCATATCAGCCCCCGTTGCGGCGGGCGGCGAGCCGGGACAGTGCCCAGAACGCGCTCAGCGCCACGGCCAGGCCGGCGATGATGCCGGCGATGGCGAGAAATACGGGGTGCGACGACACGCGGACCCACACGCGCGCATACCAGGGGAAATCGCCCACGAAATAGCGCTCGCCCAGCCGCAGGCCTTCGACTTCGCGCGTGCGGACCACGGTCAGGTCGCCGCGCACCTGGGCGACCTTGCCCGGATCGTCCAGCGCATCCAGCACGTCCGCCAGGCGATCCGGTTCGGTGGCGGTGACCGCCACCACGCTGCGGTCCTCGCGAAAGGGCGACTGGAAGCCGATCAGCGCGGCGAGCGGGCCGTCGGCCGACAGGATGGCGCGGCCCGCCGGCGTCATCGTCTCGCGCTCGCCGTCGCTGAGCCAGTTTGACCATGCGTTGGCCCGCTGGTCGCGCAGCGCCATCTCGGTCTTGCCGCGCTCGACCAGCATCGGCAGGGACTTGCCCCAGCCCGCCAGCAATTGCCCGGCGCTGCCGTTGCCGATCAGCAGCAGGTTGCGCTGCTTGACCGCGTCGATTTCCTTCGCCGGCACGACGTCCACCCGCAGCGCCGGCAGGCCGGTCCAGCGGCCCATATGGCCGAGCAGCGTCAGCAGCGCTTCCTGGTCGATCTTGCCCGGGGCGTCGGGCAGCACCACCGCGGTATCGGCCAGGTCGGCCAGCCGCGTGAACGGATAGCCGCTGTTGGCGAAGAAGGCGAGGTTGGGCATCGCCGCGTAGTGGGCGAAGCCGCTGAAGTCGATGCTGGAATCCGGATCGATGGCCGCGCGCGCGACCTTGGCCGGCGTCGATGCGCACAGGCCGGTCTTCTGCGAGTCCATATGGAAACGGAACTGCATCTGGTTGTCGCTGCCCACGCGGAAGGCCGGCACCTGGATCTCGTTGGAGATCACCGCGTCGCTGCCCGACAGCAGCGGCACGCTGACCAGGTTCTCGTCGTCCCGTCCCGACACCGGGCGCAGCCGGTAGGAGCGCACCAGCTGGTCGTTGATGTCGACGTTGAGCACCGAGTCGTTGTACGTCGACGGCGGCGTGTAGCGGTATTTCAGGTTCAGCGGCACGTTGCGCGCATTCCACCCGAACAGGTCGGCCGGCACGCGCAGGTTCACGCGGATCGGTTGCGGATCGTTGCCGGAGACCTGGAGCTGCTGCGGATCGGTGACCAGCTCGCGGAACAGCACCGGACGGTCCACGGGCGCCCAGTTCGGCGCGTCGTAGGGCTTGCGCGCCGGGCCGAGGTCGACGGTCTGGATGGTGGCCTGGCGGCCGGTCATCGCGGCCTTGCCCAGCACCAGCGCGTAGGCCGCCGTCTGCAGCTCTTCCTTGTTGCGGCCGGCGATCACCAGCAGCTTGTGGTCGGGGCTGTTCGGATTCGGCACCACGCTGACCGAGGGGCCGGCGATCTCGCCAAGGCCCAACGCCGTCGCGGCCGGCCCGGGCAGCGCCAGCATGACCGCGTGCTGGCCGGCCGGCGCCGTGCGGGTGACCGGAAAGCGTGCGCCGCGGTAGTCGGCCAGCCCGCCGAACCACGAGGCCACCACGCCGGCGGCGCGCAGCGTCGCCATGTCGGCGTTCTCCGCCAGCACGAACGGGACCGTGAGGCGGCGATTGTCCCGGCGGTCGAAGAACGGCAGCGGCAGCAGCGCGAGATTGTCCGGAAGCCGCAGCGGCGCGGTCGTCAGCGTCAGCGCGCTGTTGGCGCTGATGTCGGTCCACAGCGCCGAGTGCGAGGCGTCCTCGCAGTGGTCGACCGTGTAGTGGCCGATGAACTCGATGCCGATGCGGTTGAAGTCGGTGAACAGCCGCGGTTCCAGCGCAATGTCGCGCGTCACCTGCTGGCCGGCGCGGTTGGCGTCCAGCGGCAGGGTGGCCACGACCTCGTCGTTCAGCCTGACCTTCAGATGCGACAGCGGAAAGACGAGCGAGGGCGAGTAGGTGTAGTGCAGCCGCAGGGTGGCGGCGGTCACCACCTCGTCGGCGCGGATGCCGACGTTGAGCACGCGATCCGAGCTCAGGCCGCGCAGCGCGATGGGGCCGTAGGCGCCCATCTCCGCGACCGTCAGGGTCTGCTGGCGTGTCGGCGCGGCCGCGGGCACGACGGGCGCGCTGGCCGCGGCAGGCGCCGTGCCCGCATCGCTTGCTCCCCCCGGAGCGGATGGCGTCTGTGCATGGGCCACCGGCAGCGCCATCGCGGCCAACAGCACGGCCTTCGTCATTATGGCCCCACGCCGGAGCGGCATGGCGGCGGATGAATCTGTCGTTCTCGTCATCGACACCAGAAAAAACGATGAACGCTCTTACGACGTTCGTCAGGCCAGGGTCCCCTTGATATCAACCGCCCGGGGTGACGCTTTCGCAATACGACGCGCCTTGTCGGGTGGAGTCTACACCAATGTCACTTGGAGACGACGCGCCGGCGCGGCACCGTGGTCAATCCGCATCGGCGCGCCACGGCGGCGCATCCGGCGGTTGCTTTCTACTACGGTTGCATGCCAGTCCTGCCATGGCCGGGCACGCCGCCGCGCCTGGGCCACGCCAGCGCGCGGGCCGACGTCGGCGCCCGCATGGTACGGCGTTTGCATCACACCGGGGGCTGTATGCCAGCGCCGCGTCGGCGGCCCGATCCGGCAGGCCCGCGCCGGGAACGCGCGGGTGCGGGAATCACCACGGGGGGACACCACCATGCAATCGTCGCGCACCATCACCATTGTCATTACGGGCGCCTCCAGCGGTATCGGACGTGCCACGGCGCAGGCCTTCGCCCGGCGCGGCGTGCGGCTGGTGCTGGCCGCGCGCAATCTGGAGGGGCTGGAGCGCACGGCGGCCGACTGCGCACGGCTGGGCGCCAAGACCTTGTGCGTGCCGACGGACGTCACCGACGCCGAGGCGGTGGCCAGCCTCGCCCGCCATGCCGCGGACAGCGGCGACGGCCGCATCGATATCTGGGTCAACAACGCCGGGGTGGGCGCGGTGGGCCGGTTCGAGGACACGCCCATCGCGGCCCATGAGCAGGTGGTGCGAACCAATCTGCTCGGCTATCTGCATGGCGCCCACGCGGTGCTGCCTTACTTCAAGCGCGCGGGGCAGGGCACTCTGATCAACACCGTGTCCTTCGGCGCCTGGGCGCCGGCGCCCTATGGGGTTTCCTACTCGGCCAGCAAATACGGGTTGCGCGGGTTCTCGGAGGCATTGCGAACCGAACTGGTGCCCTGGCCAGGCATCCACATCTGCGACATCTTTCCGTCGGTAATCGATTCGCCGGGATTCCGGCATGGCGCCAACTACACCGGCAAGATGCTGCGTCCGCCCAAGCCGCTGTACGACCCGCGGCTGGTGGCCCGGGCCATCGTGCGGGCCGCGGCGAATCCCCGGCGCGAGTCCACCACGGTGGGCGTGGTGGCGACGCTGGCCCGGGTGGCCAACGTGGTGGCGCCACGGCTGGTACGCCGCTGGTCGTCGCGCTTCGTCGATGCCTATTTCGAGCAGGCGCCGGAGGTGCCGGTGTCGGACGGCAACCTGTTCGAGCCCAGCTCGGGCAGCCTCTCCGTCGATGGCGGCTGGCGCGATCCGGCCGGCGCGAACAGGCTGCGCAACGCCGGCCTGCTGCTGGGCGCCGGCGCGGTGGCCATGCTGCTGTGGAACGCCACGCGGCGCGACGGCTGAGCCCGGCCGCGGGCGGCGCTACCGCCGGCGCTACTGCCGTGCCGCCAGCATCAGCGTATCGGCCAGAATGCGCTGGCCCTGCGCGGTCAGGTGGATATTGTCCATATAGGCGGTCTGGCGCGCCTCGCGCTCGGCCTGCTGCATGCTGAGCACGGGCACGCCCAGCTCCTCGCAGGCCTGGGCGAACAGGGCCGTGCCAAGGGGCGGCTTGTCGCCGTCGAGTTCATCGGTCTGGTAGTGCTGCACGAGGCGGACCCTGGCGCCCGCCTGCTGCGCCATGCGGATCAGTGCCTTCAGGTCGCGCAGCGAGTCCGGACCGGCCTCGGCGCTGGTGACGGCCGGCGGGGGCGGTGGCGGCGGACTCGGGTTCAGCCGCTGCAGATAGACCGGCAGGTAGCGCACGGCCGCTTCCCATACCGCCGATGGCGGCTCGGTCGAAGGATGGGTATTGGGGTTCAGCGGCTCGAAGGTGGGTACGTCGCCATAGTCGCCGCTGTTGGTCACGATGATCACCGTGTCCGCCTCGAAAAACCCGTAGCGCTTCGCATAGGCCAGCCAGTTGCCCGGCCCCCAGCTGAACGCGGAGACGTTGCCGACGGTGACCGTCTTCTTGTGCGGCTGGCCGTCGTTTGGTGCCGGCCCTTGCCCCGGTTGCTGCGCCTCCAGTTCCGCCAGTTCCCGATGCAGCAGCTCGGTGGCGATCACGTACTGGTCCACCTGCGCGCCGGCATTGACCACCGAATCGCCGAATACGAGCACCCGGCGCTCGTCCGGCGCGCGCGTCGGCGCGAAATCCTCCGCGCGCATGCTGAAGTGGTTGACCCGGTAATGGTTGCCGAAGCGCCTGACGTTCTGGTCCGGCTTGAGCAGGTATTCGATCTCGCTGTCGGACTGGTACAGCGGCGGATGCCCCAGGCCGAGCGCGGCGCGGGCGAAGACTTCGGCCGTGGCCGCGCCGATCAGGCACACAAGTACCGCCACACCAACGAGTTTTCTTGGCGTATTCATCGGGAAGGACTCTGGGGGAAGGACCGGCAGAGTGTAGGGAAGCCGGATTCCGCGTCGCATCCTTCAGATGGATGAACCCAGTTGCATCGGGACATTCCCTCAGCAATTGCTATCCATCCATGTGAATAAGGCGCCGCAATACGGCGCCGCAGCAGTCGAGGCCTCCCGGATCCCCGGCTAGAGCCCGGCCCTGGCGTTGTCGGCGCCCAACGCCGGCAGGACCTTCGCGCCGAACGCCTCGATGGTCTCGCGCTGGTTGCGGCCGACGTTGTGCACGTACACCCGGTCGAAGCCCATCGCGAGGTCTTCGGCCAGCCACTCGGCGTGGCGCGCGGTGTCGCACGAGATGCGTACGGCCTTGTCCATGTCGGCCGGCGTGAGGCCGCTGGCGTGCGCGTCGAACGCTTCCGGCGTGGCAAGGTCCGCCGCCGTGGCGCTGTCGAAAACATTGGTGCGCCATTGCTCGAACGCCATCTGCCGCGCGGCCTGCTCGCCGATGGCGGGGTCGGCATAGGCGACCTTGGCCTGCAGGAAGGCCGGCCGCGAGGGCGGGGCGGTTTCCCGGAAGGCGTCCAGCACCGCGCGCATCCGCTCCCGCGGTGCAGAGACGGTGATCAGCGCGTCGGCCCAGGTGCCGGCCCAGCGGGCGGTCTCGGGCGACAGCGCCGCGCAAACCAGCAGCGGCGGCTGGGCCGGCAGGCTGTACAGGCGCGCGCGGTCCACCCGGATATGGCCGTCGTGCGACACCTCCTCGCCGCGCCAGAGCGCGCGCATGACATTGGCCGACTCCAGCAGCATGGCATTGCGCTGCGCCTTGGGCGGCCATGGCTCCCCGGTGATGTGTTCGTTCAGCGCTTCGCCGCTGCCCAGCGCGATCCAGAAGCGGCCGGGGAACATCTGCGCCAGCGTGGCGGCCGCCTGCGCGACCACCGCCGGATGGTATCGGCCGAAAGGACAGGTCACCGCGCCCGCCGACAGGCTGGTGGTGGCGAGGGCGGCGCCGAGCCACGACCAGGCATGGCCGCTGTGCCCCTGCCGCACGCTCCATGGATGGAAATGGTCCGAGCAGCCGAGCGCGCCGAAGCCGGCCTGCTCCGCCGCCCTGGCGTAGTCCAGCAGTTCGCCCGGCGCAAACTGCTCGTGCGAGGCGTGATAGCCGATGATGGTCATGCCGGTTCTCCAGTGGCTTGCGCGACGGTCCCGGATCAGCGGAACACGTCCTCGCGCCGGCGCAGCCATCGGTAGCCATGGCCATGCAGGACGAGATGGTCGGGATGGTCGCGCCGCCGCTCGTACGGGCCGTCGACGAGGATATCGACCAGATCGTCCGGCGCCGTTTCCGGGATGCGGATGCTGACCTCGTCCGGCGACAGGTTGGCCAGCGTCAGCACTTGCACGCCATTGCTCTGATGCCACAGCGCCAGCACCGCGCTGCAACCGACATCGAGCACCTTGTAGGCGCCGGCGCCGATTTCCTGCAGCCCCAGTCGCGTGCGGATCATCCTGCCGGTGCAGGACAGCAGCGAGTTGTCCGTCAGCGCTTGCGCGTAGACGTTCAGCTGGTCATAGCCGTACTGCCCCTCCCGGATGACCGGCACGGGCAGCGTTTCGGGATCGGCGGCCGAGAAGCCGCCATTGGGTTCGTCCGACCATTGCATGGTGGTGCGCACGGAATGGCGCTCCTCCAGCGACAGGTCGTCGCCCATGCCGATCTCTTCGCCATAGCGCAGGATGGGCGTGCCCGGCAGCGAGAACAGGATGCTGTGGGTCAGCGCCACCATGCGCATGTCGCCGCCGAGCATCGGCGGCAGCCGGCGCCGGATGCCGCGGTTGTAGATGCGCATGTCGGGTTCGGGGGCGAACTTGTCCATCACCTCCTTGCGCTCGTCCTCGGTCAGCTTGTCCAGGTTCAGCTCGTCATGGTTGCGCAGCCACAGCGCGTATTGCGCATGCTTGGGCCGCGGCGGCTGCGTCTTGAGTGCGCGGGCGATGGGTTCGGCGTCCTGCCGGGCGAGCGCCAGGTACAGATGGTTGTTGAGCCAGAAGTTGAGCAGCAGATGCAGGCGGTCGTTGTCGCCGAAGTAGCGGACGTAGTCTTTCGGCTCGACATCGACCTCGCCCAGCAGCACCGCGTTCGGATTGCGCTGGGAGACGTGGTCGCGCAGTTCGGTCAGGAGCCAGAAGCCGTCGTCGCGCGGGTCCGCGGCGCGGGCGCGCTCCATCATCAGCCCGGCCGCGTCGACCCGGAAGCCCGACACGCCCAGCCGCAGCCAGAACGACAGGATCTGGCGCACCTCGTGCCGCACAGCGGGATTGGCCAGGTTCAGGTCGGGCTCGTGCGCGTAGAAGGCATGCCGGTAGTACTGGCCGGCTTCCTCGTCCCAGGTCCAGACGCTGTCCTCGACGGTGGGAAAGGCGGGCTTGACTTCGGTCTCCAGCGGCTCGTCGGCCCACACGTAGTAGTCGCGGTAGGGCGAATTGCGATCGCGCCGGGCCTCCTGGAACCAGCGGTGCTGGTCCGACGTGTGGTGCACCACCAGTTCGATCACCACGTGGATGCCCATTTCCTCCGCGCGCTCGAGCAGGGCGGCGATATCGGGCAGCGAGCCGAAACGCGGGGCCACTGCGAGGTGGTCCGAGATGTCGTAGCCGCTGTCCTGAAAGGGCGAGGCGTAGAACGGCATCAGCCACAGGCAGGTCACGCCCAGCCCGCGCAGATGGTCCAGGCGCTCGGTCACGCCTTGCAGGTCGCCCCAGCCGTCGCCGTTGCTGTCGCGAAAGAGGTTGGGATCGACCTGATAGATCACGGCATTGCGATACCAGAGCGGCTGCATTTATCGATCTCCCGGCTTCAGCAGCACGGCGCATTCGGGCGCCAGCGTGCCGTCGAAATGCGCCGACTCCACCGGCGCTTCCTGACTGTCGATTTCCACGATCCAGCCCTCGGGCCGGGGGATGACCAGGGGACGGTCGGCGAAGTTGACGCACACGATCCGCTCGTCGTCCTCGTAACGGCGGCAATAGACCAGCGCCTCGGGTGGCGCCGGCAGTTCCTCCCAGGAACCCAGGCGCAACGCCGGACTGGCGCGGCGCACGGCGAGCAGGCGGCGGTACAGATGAAGGATGGAATCGCGGTCTTCCCATTGCGCGTCCGCCGAATGCGCGGCGGCATCGGGCGGGAACGGCAGCCACGGCCGCTCGCCCCGCCAGCCGTGGGGCGGCTCGGCATGCCACGGAATGGGCGCGCGGCAGCCGTCGCGCCCACCCGGATCGATGCGGTCCGCGGCATCGACGAGCGCGTCTTCCAGCCCCAGTTCCTCGCCCTGGTACAGGAACGGCGTGCCGCGCAGCGTCAGCAGCATCACGGCCGCCGCGCGGGCGCGGCGCAGCGAGCCGCCGTAGCGGGTGCGGTGGCGCGGGTTGTCGTGGTTGGACAGCACCCAGGTGGGCCACGCACCGGCCGGACGCAGCAGGTCCTCCACCTCGCGGATGCACATGCGCAGCAGCACGGGGTCCCACGGCGCGTCCAGCGGCGGGAAGTTGAACGACATATGCAGTTCGTCGCCCGCCCCGTAGTACTCGACGACCTTCTCGGTGGCGCGGATATTGACCTCGCCCACCAGCACGCGGTCGCCGGGATAGCTGTCGACCAGCCGGCGAATGCCGCGCAGTACCTCGTGGCTGTACGGCTGGTCGTTGAAGTCCGCCAGCGGCTCGCCGGCCAGGCAGCGGGGATTGTTCGCAAAGGTCGGGTCCTTGCCGGTGCAGTGCGCCACGTCGATGCGGAAACCGTCCACGCCGCGATCGAGCCAGAAGCGCAGCACCCCATGCATGGCCTCGACCACCTCCGGGTTGCGCCAGTTCAGGTCGGGCTGCTCGGGCAGGAACAGGTGCAGGTAGTACTGGCCGCTGCCTTCGTCCCACGTCCAGGCGCTGCCCGCGCCGAGCGCCGCGCGCCAGTCGTTGGGGGTATCGCGCCAGATGTACCAGTCCCGCTTGGGGTTGTCGCGGGACGAGCGCGACTCGATGAACCACGGGTGCTGGTCCGACGTGTGGTTCGGCACGAAGTCCAGCAGCACCCGCAGCCCACGCGCATGGGCGCGTTCGATCAGCCGGTCGGCGTCCTCCAGCGTGCCGAACAGCGGGTCGATATCGCAGTAGTCGCTGATGTCGTAGCCCGCATCGGCCATTGGCGAGCGGAAGATCGGCGAGAGCCAGACGGTGTCGGCGCCAAGCGCGCAGATATGGTCCAGATGCGCGTCGATGCCGGCCAGGTCGCCGACCCCATCGCCGTTGGCATCGGCGAACGAGCGGGGATAGATCTGGTACACCACGGCGCTTTTCCACCAGATGTCCGGCTGCTCTTCCATGGCGGGGCCTCCATTGATTCTCGCGACAGAAAGCAAAAGCCGCGGGCGGCCTTGCGCGTGTGCGTGCAATAGAGCAAGTGCCATACCCGTGCGCCTCGTGCGAGAGCACTGGCGGCGATCGACGCTGTGCCGCGCAGGCGCCGCATGGGCGACTTGGACACAAGGGCCGGCGTGGCCGCGCGCCCGTCTGTAAGCTTTACCTGCCCGTATCGAATTTGCAGGCCGCAGTGCCGGGCAAGCCTTTCGTCGCGACTAAGTGCCGGTTCGTCAGTGTCGAATAGCCGGCGGGCAAGGCACGATCTATCGTATGACGCTGGCCGCAGAGCCAGGCGCGACAACACAGGAGACAATGAATGAAAGCAATCCGCTGCTTGCGGCAGGCGTGCGCCTGGCTGCTGGCCGGCCTGGCCATGGTGCCCGCCTGGGCCTTCGCCGCGTACCCGGACAAGCCGATCCGGCTGATCGTACCCGCGGCGGCCGGCGGCACCACCGATATCGCCTCGCGGCTGGTGGGCAAGCGCATGGGCGAGGTGCTGGGCCAGCCGGTGGTGGTGGAGAACCGCGCGGGCGGTGCCGGCATCATCGGCGCGCAGGCCCTGAAGCAGTCCGCCCCGGATGGCTACACGCTGATGATGGGCAATATCGGCCCCAATGCGATCAACTACGGGCTCTACAAGCAGTTGCCCTATGGCCCGCAGGACTTCGCGCCGATCACGATGGTCGTCTCCGTGCCCAATGTGCTGGTGGTCAACGCCAACGTGCCGGCGCGCAACGTCGGCGAACTGGTGGCGCTGGCAAAGGCATCGCCCGGCAAGCTGTCCTTCGCATCGTCCGGCACGGGCCAGTCCGTGCACCTGTCGGGCGAGCTGTTCCGCAAGCGCACCGGCATCGACATCATCCATGTTCCGTACAAGGGCGCCGCGCCCGCCGTGGCCGATCTGGTCGCCGGGCAGGTCACGATGATGGTGGACAACCTGCCCAGTTCGCTGCCGCATATCCAGTCGGGCAAGCTGCGCGCGCTCGCGGTGACCAGCGCCACGCGTGTGCCCGAGCTGCCCGAGGTGCCGACGATGAAAGAGGCGGGCCTCGACGACTTCCAGGTCACGGCATGGTTCGGGCTCGTCGCCCCGGCCGGCACGCCGCCAGCGGTTGTCGACCAGTTGCGCAATACGGTGGCGGGCATCCTCGCCGAGCCCGCGGTCAAGACCCGCCTTGCCGAACTCGGCGGCGTACCGGGCGGCGACACCCCGGCGCACTTCGCCGAGTTCATCCGTGCCGAACGCGAACGCTGGGCGCGCGTGGTCAAGGACACCGGCATCCCGCTGCAATAACGCTGTTCCGCGATCGATTGCGGGCCATGCCGGCCCGGGGAGAGGTGACGATGATAGACAAGACCGTTGCATCGCTGGAGGAGGCCGTAGCCTGCATCCGCGAGGGCGACACGGTGCTGGTGAGCGGCTTCGGCGGCTCCGGCATTCCGGGCGCGCTGCTCGATGCGCTGCTCGCGCGCGGGGTGGGCGATCTCACCATCGTGAACAACAACGCCGGCAATGGCGATACCGGCATCGCGGCACTTATCCGGGCCGGCAGGGTGCGCAAGGTGATCTGCTCCCATCCGCGCTCGAACAATGCCGAGGCATTCATCGACGCCTACCGCGCGGGCAAGGTGGCGTTGGAGTGCGTGCCGCAGGGCACGCTGGTCGAGCGCATGCGCGCCGCGGGCGCCGGGCTCGGGCCGTTCTTTACGCCCACGGCCTATGGCACGGCCCTCGCCGAAGGCAAGGAGGCGCGCATGATCGATGGCGTGGGTTACGTGCTGGAGCAGCCGTTGCGCGGCGATGTCGCGCTGGTCAAGGCCCATCGCGCCGACCGCTGGGGCAATCTCGTCTACCGCTATGCCGGGCGCAACTTCGGCCCGGTGATGTGCACGGCCGCGCGCCATACCGTCGTGCAGGTCGACGAGATCGTACCCCTTGGCAGCCTCGCGCCCGAACACGTGATGACACCGGGCATCTTCGTGAACGCCGTGGTATCGACCGGAGCCCGCCATGATTCCTGACGTTTCGTCTTCACCCCTGCCACGCCTGAGCCGGGCCGCGATGGCGCGCATCGTCGCGCACGACATTCCGGACGGCAGCTGCGTCAATCTGGGCATCGGCATGCCGACGCTGGTCTCGGACCAGCTGCCGTCCGACCGCGAAATCATCCTGCACAGCGAGAACGGCATTCTCGGCGTGGGACCGGTGATTCGCGAAGGCGCCACCGATCCTGACCTGATCAACGCCAGCAAGGAGCCCATCCGCCTGCTGACCGGCGCTTCCATTTCCGACCACGCCGTGTCGTTCGCGATGATGCGGGGCGGCCATATCGATATCACCGTGCTCGGCGCGTTCCAGGTTTCCGCGCGTGGCGACCTGGCCAACTGGTCCACCGGCGAGGCCGACGCGATCCCGGCAGTGGGCGGGGCGATGGACCTGGTGGCCGGCGCGGCGCGCGTGTTCGTCATGATGGAGCACACCACCCGCGACGGGAAACCCAAGATCGTCGGACATTGCAGCTATCCGCTGACGGGCATCGGCGTGGTCGACCGCATCTATACCGATCTCGCGGTGATCGACGTCACGCGGGACGGACTGGTGGTCGGCGCGATGGTGGAGGGCGTGCCATTCGCGGACCTGCAGGCGCGCACCGGTGCGCCGCTGACGCTGGCTCCGTCGTATCGGACGCTGCCGCCGACATCGGGCGAGGCGGCCTGAAGCAGGCCGCCGGGAGCGGTCCACATCAACAATTCGGGAGAAACAACGCCATGCCAGCACATCGCACCTTCACGCCGCGCCGTCGCGCGGTGCTTCTCGTCATGCTCGCCGCGGGACTGGCGACGGCGGCGGTCGCCCCCGCGCGCGCGGAGACCTGGCCCGCGCGTCCGATCCAGCTGCTCATTCCGTATCCGCCGGGCGGCAGCGCCGACATGCTGGCGCGCCCCGTCGCCGCCAAGCTGCAGGAGAGGCTCGGCCAGCCGGTCGTGCTGGAGTACCGGCCGGGGGCGGGCGGCACCATCGCCAGCCAGGCGCTGGCCCGGTCCAAGCCGGACGGCTATACGCTGATCATGGTGCTGGCCGCGCATGCCATCAATGCGAGCCTCTACCCCAGGCTGCCCTACGACACCCGCAAGGACTTCGCGCCCGTGTCGCTGGTCGCCAACCTGCCGCTGATCGTCGCCGGCAGTTCGTCGCTCAAAGCCAATACCGTCTCCGAACTGATCGCCGAGGCCAAGGCCGCGCCGGGCAAGCTGACCTTCGGCTCGGCCGGCAACGGCAACACCGGCCATCTGGCGGGGGAGCTGTTCAACTCGATGACCGGCGTCAAGATGACCCATGTCCCGTACAAGGGCAGCGCGCCGGTGGTGACCGCCATGCTGGCCGGCGAAATCCAGCTGACCTTCGACAGCATCTCGACGTCGATGCCCCATATCCGCAGCGGCAAGCTGCGGGCGCTCGCCGTGACCAGCGCCAAGCGCGCGGCGCTCGCCCCCGACGTCCCCACACTGGCCGAGGCGGGCGTGCCCGGCTTCGACATCAATGGCTGGTATGCGGTGCTGGCCCCGGCCGGCACCCCGCCCGCCGTGGTCGACCGCCTCAGCAAGGAGATCGCCACGGTCATTGCCGAGCCGGCGTTGAAGAACCAGCTCGCGTCCAACGGCTATGAGGCGGTGGGCTCCACCCCCGCGGCGCTCGGCGCGCATATCGACGCCGAGATCGACCGGTGGAGCAAGGTGGTGAAGGAGTCGGGGGCGCGGTTGGAGTAGTTCGGCGTGAAGAACCGATGGCAGCGTTGCGACGCGGAACAGGCGACGGTAAACAAGGTCATCGGCTCATTCACACAGTGCAACAACGCTCTTGCGTTGATTTCGCCATGTGGTGGACCCTTGCTGCCTCTGTGGATTGTCGCGAGGGATCCATGAAGACGACAGCAATCTTCTAGCTAGGGCGCTCGCCCCTCCTCTAGCGAAGGTCTGCTTGTTCTCCTCAAGTTCTCCTTTTTTCTGCCGTTGTTCACGCATTGTCCGCGTATGCGTTCGCCCGAAGGCGGTGCAGCAGGCAAAACAGAGCGAATGGGCGCCTTCGCGCAGCATTTCGCCGCCATTCTGTGATCTCGCCAGGAAGAAGAAATGAGAAATTTGGGAATTGGTGTGCGCCTAGGCATCGGCTTTGGCGTGGTGTTGTTGCTGTCGACGCTGATGACGGGCCTCGGCATTTACCGCCTGCAGGGCGTGGCCGAGCGGACCGCCGCCATGATGGAGCAGCCGCTCGCGAAAGAGCGCATGGTCAGCGACTGGTATCGGCTGATGTATGCCAGCGTGCGCCGCACGACCGCCGTGGCCAAGAGCTCGGACCCCTCGCTGGGCGCCTACTTTGCTGCGGAAACCAAGGCATCGGCCGCCGCCATCGCGGTGCTGCGCGACAAGGTGCAGCCGATGCTGGTGTCCGACGCCGAGAAGGCGGCCTTCCAGAAGATCGTCGGCGAAGTGCGCGACCCGTATAACGCGTCGCGCGACAAGATCACCAAGCTGAAGGAAGCGGGCGATACCGAAGGCGCCAACCAGGCGCTGGAGAAGGAATTCGTGCCGGCTGGCGAAGCCTATCTGCGCGAGATCCAGACGCTGCTGGATATCCAGCGCAATACCATCGACGAGACCGCCAAGGAAATCGATACGATCTACACGAATGCCCGCAATGGCCTGATCGCGATGGGCGTAGTGGTGCTCGGCATCGGCGTGGCCTTCGCCTTCTGGCTGACCATCGGCATCACCCGGCCGCTGCATCGCGCCGTCGCCATCGCCCGCACCGTGGCATCGGGCGATCTGAGCAGCCATATCGTCGTCGACAGCAAGGACGAAACCGGCCAGCTGCTGGACGCGCTGAGCGACATGAACTCCAACATCCTGCGCATCGTGACGCAGGTGCGCACCGGTACCGACGCCATCGCGACCGGCACCAGCCAGATCGCCGTGGGCAATACGGACCTGTCGCAGCGCACCGAGGAACAGGCGTCCTCGCTGCAGCAGACCGCGTCCAGCATGGAAGAGCTGACCAGCATCGTGCGCCAGAATGCCGACAACGCCAAGCAGGCCAGCTCGCTGGCGGTCAACGCCTCGGAGATCGCCACGCGCGGCGGCGAAGTGGTGGGCCAGGTCGTCGACACGATGGAAGACATCAACAGCGCTTCCCGCAAGGTGGTGGACATCATCGCCGTGATCGAAGGCATCGCCTTCCAGACCAACATCCTCGCGCTGAACGCCGCGGTGGAAGCCGCGCGCGCCGGTGAGCAAGGCCGCGGGTTTGCCGTCGTGGCAGGCGAAGTGCGCAGCCTCGCGCAGCGCAGCGCCACGGCCGCCAAGGAAATCCAGGCGCTGATCGGCGACTCCGCCGAACGCGTGGAGAAGGGCTCCAAGCTCGTCGGCGAAGCCGGCAAGACCATGGAAGAAATCGTCGGCGCGGTCAAGCGCGTCACCGACATCATGGGCGAAATCAGCGCGGCCTCGGCCGAGCAGAGCGCCGGCATCGAGCAGGTGAACCAGGCGGTCACGCAGATGGACACCGTCACGCAGCAGAACGCCGCGCTGGTGGAGCAGGCTGCCGCGGCGGCCGGCTCGCTGGAGGAGCAGGCGCAGCGGCTGAAGGCGGCCGTGGCTTCGTTCCGGTTGGCACCGGCTGCGGCGCTGACGGCCTGAGCGCCCTAAGGCATTACGGCCGAAGTAAGGAAAACCCGCCGGCCCCGCACGGGCCGGCGGGTTTTTTTATGGCTTCCGGAATCTCTCGATCAGGAAGTCAATGAACGCCCGTGCGCGCGCCGTCTGGTTGCGGCGCTGAGAGTAATACACGAAGAGATCCGCCGACGGGACCTTGTACTCCGGAAGGATGACGCGCAGCCGTCCGCTCTCCAGATACTTGGCAAGATCCCATTCGGACCGCACGAGGATGCCGTGTCCATCCAGCGCCCACCCCAGGACGATATCGCCGTCGTTGCTTGACAGCGCGCCCGATACCTTGATGGTTTCCTGATGGCCGTCATGGTCGAAGCGCCAGACGCCATAGGCGCTGTCGTTCTGTCGATGGATGATGCAGCGGTGGCGCGAAAGGTCGGCCAGCGATCGTGGCGCCCCGTACTTTTCGAGGTATCCGGGCGAGGCACAAAGAAACCGCCGGTTCGACATGATCCGCCGTGCCGACAGTCTTCGATCCGGCAATTCTCCAAACCGGATGGCGAGGTCGATACCGCTATCGACAAGATCCACGGGGCGGTCCGTGACCTCGAGCTGGACCTCGACGTGCGCATAGCGTTTCGCAAATTCGGAGACCAGCGGCGCGATCGTGGTTCGCCCGAAACCCAGCGTCGCATTGACCCTGAGCAGGCCCCTCGGCTCGGCGCCACTCAGCGACACCGCTTCCTCCATCTCGCTCAGGTCGGCCAGGATGCGAGAGGCGTAGGACAGGTAGGTCTCGCCCTCGTTCGTCAGGCTGATGCTGCGGGTCGTCCGGTTCACCAGGCGCACACCCAATCGGTTCTCCATCAGGGCGAGGCGCTTGGTTGCCGCCGGGGGCGTCAGGTCAAGCTCCCGGGCGGCCGCGGACAGGCTGCCAAGTTTCGCCACGAGGACGAAGAACTCCAGTTCGGAGGCGATGTCGGCTTTCACTTTGGGTTAATAATGTTGTGAACTGGATTCAATTCTAGTTTATCGGCCGCCGCCTAAGCTACCGATTCCCCGCGCCGTAGCGGGTGCACCGTTTCTGCTTAGGAGACCCCGTGAGAATCGTAGAAATTCGGGAAAAGACCTTTCCCATCAGTTCGCCCATCCGCAACGCCTACATCGATTTCAGCAAGATGACCCTCAGCCTGGTCGCCGTGATCACGGACGTGGTCCGGGACGGCAAGCCGGTGGTCGGCTATGGCTTCAACTCGAACGGCCGTTACGGGCAGGGCACCCTCATGCGCGAGCGGTTCATCCCCCGCATCCTGGAAGCCCCGCCCGAGTCTCTGGTAGATGCGACCGGCAACAATCTGGACCCGCACAAGGTCTGGGACACGATGTTCAAGAACGAAAAGCCGGGAGGTCACGGCGAGCGTTCGGTCGCCATTGGCACGATCGACATGGCGATCTGGGATGCCGTGGCGAAGATCGAGGGCAAGCCGCTGTTCCAACTGCTCGCGGATCGCTATGGGAATGGCGAGGCCAACCGCAAGGTGTTCGTCTATGCAGCCGGAGGTTACTACTATCCGGGCCAGGATCACGGCAAGCTCAAGGATGAGATGCGCAGCTATATCGATCGCGGCTATACCGTGGTCAAGAAGAAGATCGGCGGCGCGTCGCTGGACGAAGATCTGCGCCGTATCGACTCGATCCTCAGCGTGCTGCAGGACGGCCAGAAGCTCGCCGTCGACGCCAATGGACGGTTCGACCTCGACACCGCCATCCAGTATGCGAAGGCCCTTTCCCAATACGACCTGTTCTGGTACGAGGAGCCGGGCGATCCGCTGGACTTCGAGCTGCAGGCGACGCTGCGCAACTACTACGACAAGCCGATGGCAACGGGCGAAGACCTGTTCTCGATGCAGGATGCGCGCAATCTGATCCGCTATGGCGGCATGCGTCCAGACCGGGACTGGCTGCAATTCGACTGCGCCCTCAGCTACGGCCTTGTCGAATACCTGCGCACGCTGGACATGCTGAAGGAGCACGGATGGTCGGCAAGCCGCTGCATCCCGCACGGCGGTCACCAGATGTCGCTGAACATCGCCGCCGGCCTCGGACTCGGTGGCAACGAGAGCTATCCGGACCTGTTCCAGCCTTTCGGTGGTTTCCCCGACGGCGTCAAGGTCGAAAAGGGTTACCTCACGATGCCGGATCTGCCCGGTATCGGTTTCGAAGGCAAGTCGGACCTCTACAGCGTGATGCAGCAACTGTCGGCCTAAGCCGCGGCTACGTAAAAACACAAACGGAGACAACCATGTGGATCGAGAAAGCGGCCGCCCGTGCGGCTACCCTTTGGCTTGCAAGCGGCCTCCTTATCGCCTCGGGTATCGCCCGAGCGGAATATCCGGAGAAGCCGGTCACCCTGGTTGTCCCGTTCGTGGCGGGAGGGCCGAGCGACAAGATCGCACGCGACGTCGCCGAGTCGATGCGAAAGACGCTCGGCACGACCGTAGTCGTGGAGAATTCCGCCGGCGCTGGCGGCACCATCGGCACGGCCCGCGTCGCCCGGGCCAGTCCTGATGGATATACATTGCTGGTCCACCATATCGGCCTCGCAACCGCTCCGGCGCTCTACAAGAAGCTGGGCTACAAGACCACGGATCTTGCGTTCCTCGGGCTGATCAACGAAGCGCCGTCGACGCTGATCGGCAAGCCGACGCTGCCGCCTAACAATTTTCAGGAGCTGCGCAATTTCATCGCCGCGAATGGCGGGAAGCTGAACCTCGCCAACGCCGGCGTAGGTTCCGCATCGCATCTTTGCAGCCTGCTTCTGCAACGCACGCTAAAGAGCGACATGACGTTCGTTCCGTACAAGGGGACGGCGCCGGCCATGTCGGACCTCATGGGCGGCCAGGTCGATCTGATGTGCGAGCAGGCGACCAACAGCACACCGCAGATCGAAGCAAAAAAGGTCAAAGCCTACGGAGTGACCAGTCCCGAGCGCTCCACGGTGCCGGCCCTTGCCGCCATACCGACGCTGAGCGAAGCCGGCTTGCCGGGATTCCACTTCAATGTCTGGCATGGACTGTATGCGCCGGCCGGCACACCGGCGGTAGTGCTGGACAAGATCAACACGGCATTGCGCGAAGCCCTCAAGGACGCGGCATTGATCAAGCGGCAGGAGGCCCTGGGCATTGCCGTGGTGAGCGATGATCGCCTGTCGCCGGCCGGCCACAAGAAGTTCTTCGACGACGAAGCGAGCGGGTGGACCAACGTCATCCGGCAGGCCGGCATTCAGCCGGAGTAATTGCAAGCCGGTCCGCACCGGCACCCAACCCGGGTCGCTTCGTCGGCGGCCCCCATCGTTTGGGTGCATGGCGCCGGCTCCTCCCGCGTCCCCGCCCTTGTAATCGGGGCGTCATCGGCATTGTTGAAGATATATCCAATCCAACGAGCCACAAAGCCGCCGATGACACGCCACACCAAACGCCACGCAGCCGCCTACTCGCTCGTCCTGCTGTCCACGCTGTTCAGCCTCGCGGGCTGCGGCGGTGGCGACGATGCACCGGCCCCTCCCGCTCCGGGGCCCCAGCCGCCCGCGACCGAGGCGAAGCCGCTGTCGCTGACCATCCTGCACGTCAACGACCATCACTCGCATCTGGATCCGGAAACGATTTCCCTGAACCTCAAGACGGCCGCGGGGGCACGCGAGGCGATCGGCGTGGAGTATGGCGGTTTCGCCCGGGTGACATCGGCCATCCGGTCGCTGGCAAGCGCCTCGCCCAATGTGCTGAAGATCCACGCGGGCGATGCGATTACCGGCGACCTGTACTTCAATATCAGCAATGGCCGGGCCGATGCGGCCATGATGAACACGGTCTGCTTCGACTCGTTCACGCTGGGCAACCACGAGTTCGACAATGCCGATGCCGGCCTGAAGACCTTTATCGACGCGCTGCACGCGGGCGGCTGCAAGACGCCGGTGCTGAGCGCCAACGTGAGGTTCGGCGCGACATCCCCGCTGGCCAACGGCCCCGTGAAGGCGTCGACCGTGGTGGAGCGTGACGGGCAGAAGATCGGCATCGTGGGGCTGACCATCGCCGGCAAGACCAAGAACTCCTCGCGCCCGGATGCGGCGACCACGTTCGAGGACGAAGCCGTCGCCGCGCAGGCGGAGATCGATCGGCTCCGTGCGCAGGGCATCGACAAGATCGTCGTCGCGTCGCACGTCGGCTATACCGGCGAACTGGCGCTGGCCAGCCAGCTCAGCGGGGTCGACGTGATCATCGGCGGCGACTCTCATACGCTGCTTGGACCCACGGCGGCCATGCAGCCGCTGGGCTTGACGCCCGAAGGCGACTATCCGACCCGCGTGACGAACAAGGACGGCAAGCCGGTCTGCGTGGTGCAGGCATGGCAATACAGTTACGTGGTTGGCGAGTTGAAGGTCGAATTCGACAAGGCGGGCGACGTCGTCGCCTGCCAGGGCACGCCGCATGTGTTGGTCGGCGAGACCTTCAAGAGGGGATCTGCCACCGTGTCGGAGGCGGACGCCGCGGCCATCCGCCAGGATATCGCTGCCAGCGGCGTGCTCCGTGTCACGGCGCCGGACCCCGTGGCGTCCGCCACGCTCGCCAGCTACAAGGCCGAGAAAGACGCGCTGGGCCAGAAGGTCGTAGCATCCGCGCCGGCCAACCTGTGCCTGCGCCGCGTGCCGGGCACCAAGCGCGATGCGAGCCGCTCCACGCTCGGCAACGTCTGCAACCTGGACGCCAATGTCATCGCGCATGGCGGCGACGTCCAGCAGCTGGTGGCCCAGGCCTTCCTGGAACGCGGCAAGGCATTCTTCAATGCCGACATCTCGATCCAGAACGGTGGCGGCGTGCGCGTCGACCTGCCGGCCGGCGATGTGACCGTCGGCAAGATCTACAGCGTCCTGCCGTTCAAGAATACGCTGGTGCAACTCCAGATGACGGGCGCAGAGGTGAAGGCGGCGCTGGAGGACGCCATCGTGTCGGTCGTGGCGAACAACACCGGCTCCTATCCCTACACCGGCGGCCTGCGCTGGGATGTGGACCTGAACCAGCCGGCTGGATCGCGCCTGAGCCAACTCGAAGTGAAGACCGCGTCCGGCTACGTACCGCTGGACCCGGCGAAGACCTACAACGTGGCGACGATCGACTTTCTGGCGGACGGCCAGGACGGCTACACCACGCTCAAAAGCATCACGGGAACGCGCCGCACGGAGGTGGGCCTGGACTATGCCGAGGCGTTCCTGACCTACGTGGAGAGCTTGCCGGGCAGCACCAAGCAACTGAACAAGCTGCCGGTGGCCGACTACAGCACGCAGGGGTTTGTCGATACACCGTAGTTGGGGTGGAGCGCGCGTCGAGAGATCAGTAGTAGGGAAGCCCGTCGGCGTCGAAACCGGTGGGCTTTTTCCTTGGCCGATCCAGCAACGGTGGTGGGGCCAGTGAGTCCGCCAATGCCGGCCTTCTGGCGCCAAGATCCCCGTATTTGCGCCCAATTCTGTCGCGTATGCCGCGATGCTACTATTCGACTCCAGACGAAAACAACAACGGGAAGGGTCTGGTCATGAATAGCGAGATCGAGCTGCGGGCGCGAGCCTGCCTGCGTGCGTCGCTGCTTGCCATAGTCGTGTCCGGCGCGCTGGCGCTGTCCGCGTGCGGTGGCGATGGTGGCAGCGGGTCGTCTTCAACGGGCGGCACCGGCGCCGGCGGCGGCAATCCGATACCGCCGGCGAATGTCTCGATACACGCGACCGTGACCGGCCTCCTCGGACAGGGCCTGGTACTGCAGAACAGCCTCGGCGACGATCTCGGCATTGCAACCAACGGCCAGTTCACCTTCGGCAAGCCGATTCCCGCGGGCACCGCGTATTCGGTCACGGTCAAGACGCAGCCGACCGGACCGAACCAGCTATGCACCGTCAACGATGGCAACGGCACCGCCAGCGAGACCGGCGCCAATCGGGTCGCGGTAACGTGCTCGACCGTCAGCGTCAACATCCGGGGCACTGTCAGCGGACTGACGGGCTTGGGGCTGGTCCTGCAGAACAACGCCGGCGACGACCTGGCCATCACCGGCGATGGCACCTTCGCGTTCGCCACGCCGGTGGCGCGCGGGGCGGGGTACACCGTCACGGTGAAGACGCCGCCCGCCTTCCCGATCCAGCAATGCACCGTGAGCGCGGCGTCTGGCACCGCGGCCGATGTGGATATCAAGGACGTGGCCGTCAGTTGCGCGACACGGACGTCCCGCTATGCCTACGTCGGCAACGTATCGGGAGGTGCCATCAGCACGTTCACGGCGGATGCGTCCACCGGCACGCTTGCCGCGACGGGGTCGGTCATCACGCCATTTCCGTCGCCGTTTGTCCTCGCCGTCGATCCGTCGCGCAAGTTCCTCTATACCGGCAACAGCAATGGCGCCAGTGGCGGCGGGATCGCGGTGTACAACATCGATGCCGGCACCGGAACGCTTGCCCAGGCGGCCGGATCGCCGTATCTCACGGGCGACTCCGTACAGGCCGTGGTGCCACACCCGGGCGGGGGCTTTGTCTACGCGCTGAATCTGTCCGGCAGCGTATCGGCGTTCTCGGTCGACGGCGGCACGGGCGCACTGATACCCGTGCCGGGGTCGCCGTTTGCCGCCGGCTTCTCGCCGCGCTCGATGGTCATCGATCCTGCCGGCAAGCGCGCCTTTGTGAGTGCCAGCGGAAGCGGCCAGATTTTCGTGTATGACATCAGCCCGGCCGGGGCGCTGGTGCCCGTGGCGGGGTCGCCGTTCGCCGTCGCGGGCACCTACACGCTGGTGATGAGCCACGATGGAAAGTACCTCTATGTCAGCCTGCCGGGCGCCGACCAGATCGGCGTGTACGCAGTGGACCCGGATACGGGCGCATTGACGCTGGCCTCCGCGGCGGCGGGCGGTCCGGGCCCGCGGGGCATGGCGTTGCACGGCACTGGCCGCTACCTGTACGTCTCCAACCAGGGAGCCAACAGCCTCTCGGCCTATCGGGTCGACGCGAGCACGGGCGCGCTGACACCGATCGCCACGGTGCCGACCGGTGTCCAGCCGATTGGCCTGGCGCTGGAGGTTACCGGTTCGTTTCTTTACGCCGCCAATTCGAGTTCGACCAGCGTGTCTGTCTATCGGATCGATCCGCTGACGGGCGCGCCCGTCGACCTTGGCGGCGCCGCGCCGTATGCGCCGAGTCCGTTCAACATTGCGTTCTATTGAGCGGCGGTAAAGCCCCCGCCGATGCGGGCGGGCGGCCTACATCGTAACGTCGTCTATTCGTCACATCAGCGTCATCGACGCTGACTAACCTCGTCGGCTTCATCACGGGGGAAAACAACAATGACGAAGTTCGACGACAACGACGCGGCAAAGCGGCAGGCCGTGGTGCAAATCCAGGATGACGCGGCATTGCCGGACGCGCGCCGCCGGGGCCTGCTGAAGGCCGGCCTGGGCGCGTCGCTGATGCCGATGGGCGCCAGCATGCTGCTGGCCGCCTGCGGTGGCGACGGCGACGACGCACCGGCCGGCAATCCGGCAGCTCCCGCGCCCGGCACGCCCGCCAACCCTGCGCCCGAGACGCCGGCCGCGCCGCAGACCGTCTCGAGCTTCGCGGTGGCGGTGCTGCCGGACACCCAGTTCTATTCGCGCTACGCCACCGTGGCCGAGAACGACCAGTTCCGCCGCAAGTTCAACAGCGAGCCGTTCCAGGCGCAGACCCACTGGGTGGCCGACAACGCGGCCGCGCTGAACATCCCGTTCCTGATCCATCTGGGCGACGTGGTCGACCAGCAGAACAAGCCGGACCAGTGGGCCGTGGCCGACGTAGCGATGAAGGTGCTGGAGTCCGCGAAGGTGCCGTACTCCATCCTCGCCGGCAACCACGACGTGATCACCGACATCGACTACTCCGGCGACCAGAGCACCGGTACCGATGCCCAGCGTACGCTCGCCAACGAGCCCTACCTGAAGACCTTCAGCCCGGCGCGTGCCCAGCAGCAGGCCACCTTCGGCGGGCGCGATCCGAGCGGCTTCCACGAGTACCACGTGTTCGAGGCCGAAGGGCAGAAGTTCCTGGTGCTGTCGCTGTCGTGGCGCGTGTCGGACAACGGCATCGCCTGGGCGCGCCAGGTGCTGCGCGACAATCCCACGCTGCCCGCGATCCTCGTCAACCACCATCTGCTCAATATCGACAAGGACGGCGTCACGCCGCTGGAGGTCCCTTACGGGCTGATGCTGTGGGACCAGCTGATCCGCGACAACGACCAGATCTTCATGACGCTGAACGGCCATTTCCACGGCGCCGCGCGGCTGACCAAGACGAACGACTTCGGCAATCCGGTCGAGGAGATGGTGGTCGATTACCAGATGGCCTATCAGGGCGGCAATGGCCTGATGCGGCTATATGAGTTCGACCTCACCAACAACCGCATCAAGGTCCTGTCCTTCTCGCCGTGGGTGCCGCAGAAACCGCGCCACACGCTGACCGCGTTCGACCAGGCGGTGCTGACCTCGCCGAACGAGATGTTCTCGATCGAGATGGACTTCGCCAAGCGCTTCGCGCGCTTCAATCCCGCCTTCAAGGCCGGCGCGCCCAAGCACACGTCGCTGGTGGACCAGGCGCAGGCGATGATTCTCGAGAACTACAAGGACCCCGTGGCGGCCGAGCAGCGTCCGGCCGCCGACAGCGAGGACTATCCCCATATCGCCGAGACCGTCGCGCACTGGCGCTTCTTCGGCGGTGCCGCGGGCAGCGCGGTGGCGGTGGGCCAGCAGGTGGCAGACCAGACGGGCGCAAACCCGCTGGTGCGCGCGCCGCTCAATGTGGATGGCGTGGCCAACGCCCAACTCGGCGACATGGTGTGGAGCGACGATCGCCACCACCTCTCGGCGGCGCCCGGCAGCGTACGCTTCCTGAACACCGACAAGAACGTCGGCCGCATGAGCTACTTCGTCACCGCGGCCAGCGCGCCGCTGAACGCTGCAACGCTGGAGACGGGCTACACCATCGAGGCCTTTATCAAGCTCGACAAGGAATGGACGAGCGGCAAGCACGCGTGGATGAACATCATGACGCGCGACGGCAAGCGCGGCACGCTGTCCGGCTTCAGCGGCGGAGATCCTGAATCGCCGCCCCTGCTGTTCGCGATCTCAAGCCTGCGCGAGGTGCAGTGGGAAATCGTGCCGGTGCAGACCGGCACGCGCGGCGCCAAGACCAACTGGTCCGGCGAAATCGTGGCGGACAAGTGGGTGCACGTGGCCATTGTCAACGACCCCGTCTCGCATGAAACCATCATGTACGTCGAGGGCGCTCCGGTGCTGCGCAACGCCAGCGCGGCGCCCGGCATCGCCACGCTCGCGGCCAACATGCCGTGGGTGGTGGGCGCCGGTTCCTGGGACGGCAGCCGTGCGGACGGCTTCTTCGGCAACATCGGCGAAGTGCGGATCGCGGCCAAGGCGCTGCAGCCGAAGGAATGGCTGACGGCACGGCGCAGCTGACGGACGTCCCGCGGGCGCGCAGGTTTCTCGCGCCCGCGGGCCGCCGGACTCATTCCTGGCCAGTGCGATGATGGTCATCGACCGCCATAGCCCTTCGCTCGGGCGAGCAGGGGCGCGACCCTGGCGAAAGCACCGGTGAACGTCTCGAGGTGTGGCTTGTGGACGGGCAACAGTGCGACTTCGCAGATCATGCGGTTCCCCCGATGAATCGGGGCTTCGCACCGTGGCGCTCCGCCAACGCGCCGACGGCAATCGCGATTTTCCCCTGCAGGCCGTTGTCGGGGCTCTCGAGTCGGGCGTGGGCGAGGGGGATGTCGGCGAGGGAGTAGACGGCGCCGACGTGCGGCCGCAACTGGCCGCGCTCGACCAATGCGCCCAGTTCATCGAGCTTGCCGCGGTTCTGCCGTGTGAACACGAAGTGGTAGCTCGCGTTCTTGCCCCATGCCTGTATCACGTTCTGCGGCTGTGCGGTATCGACGATCGTGACAACGCGGCCGAGTTGGGTGAGGACGTCGGGGCTGCGGGAGAGCGTGTTGCCTCCGATGGTGTCCAGCACCACATCGACGCCTTGGCCGCCTGTCTCGCGCAGGACCGCTTCGACGTAGTCTTCCTTCCGATAGTCAATGACCACGTCGGCCCCCAGGCGTCTTGCGAACCCGAAGTTCGTGTCGCGTACGGTCGTGAATACCCTGGCTCCCATCGCTTTCGCAATCTGGATGGCGATATGGCCGACGCCGCCCGCACCGCCGTGGATCAGGATGCTTTCTCCCACGCGCAGCGCCGCACGCCCGACCAGCGCTTCCCACACCGTTCCGCCAACGAGGCTCAGGCTCGCCGCTTCGACATGGCTTAGCGACGCGGGCTTCCTCCCTACGATGTTCTCGGAAGCAACGTGGTATTCGGCATAGCTGCCGGGGCCGTCGAAGATCTGCGGGGTGTACCAGACTTCGTCCCCGGGGATGAAGGCCGTCACGCCGGGGCCGACTGCTTCCACGACGCCCGAGACGTCGTGGCCGGTAATGGCCGGAAGCGGCACCAGGTCGGCGTAGTCACCGCGCCGGACCTGATAGTCCAGGGGATTGATCGAGGTGGCCTCCACCCGGACCAGGACTTGTCCCGCCTGCGGCGCGGGCTTGGGTACGTCAGAAAGCGCGAAGGCGGCGGGGCCGCCGAATTGTTTCAGTACCAGGGCTTTCATAGTCGGGTTTCTCCGGTTCGTTTCGATAAAAAGGGATATCGGGAAATAACGATATACGCGGGCAAAAAATTACAGGTCCTTCCCGATGAGTTGGGCGAGAGCGCTGATCGCGGCTTCGTTCCGCTTGTAGTAGGTCCACTGTCCGATGCGCCGGGCCTCGACCAGGCCAGCGCGTTGCAGCGTGGCAAGGTAATCCGACACCGTCGATTGCGACAGTCCGACCCCCTCCTGGATGCTGCTCACGCAAACGCCCACGGTGTGAACGTCGCCCTCATCCTGCGGCGGGAAGTGCTTCACGGGATCTTTCAAGCCGCGCAGGATCTCCAGGCGTGTCCGGTTCGAGAGAGCTTTGAAAACTTCTAGCAGGTCCATGACCGAAGTGTATCGGAATTTCCCGATATGTCAATGAACATCGCTCGCCCTACAGGCCCCACAGCCAACGGTACACCCGCGTCAGGATAAGAACCTCCTGCCCGGGGGCCAGACCGGTCCGCAGCGCCGTCGCGTCCGACGGGATGCCGATCAGCGCGATCTCGCGCGCATATCCCGCTTTCGCCTCGTTGCGAGTCAGGCCGGCGTACTGGCCGAATTTCGATTCCGCATTGAGCAGAAAGCCCTCCGGCGTGACGAACAGCTCATCGAACCTGACCACGACCGGCTCCATCGCCGGGTTGTCGAGCGTTCGTACCCGGAATTCCATCTCCCGCCCCAGCGACACATACCTGGCATCTTCGTCCAGCAGTGCCACGGCCGTGCGCTCGACGCCCAGGATGCGCTTGTAGGCGTTGCCGGACCGACGAAATCCGGGAGGGTCGACGCTGACCATCGTTCTGACTGCGCCGCCTCGCGAATAGCCGCCAAGGCCGCCAGTCGCGACGAAGCCGAGCGCAAACATGCGATTGAGGTCGCCCGCCTCGCGACCGGCGTCGGCAAGAAGGCCGCGCAGGTAGTTCAGTGTCCCGGCTGTTTCCATGGTGAGCCCCATTGCGGGAAACAGCGGCGTCATGGATTGCGATGCCTCCCACTCCGCGCTGAAGGCGCTTTTCCTCATGGCATCGTCGAGCGCGCCGGCCATCTCGAAAGGAGTGTTCTCGATGGCGGCAAGAAGGTTGCGCCACGGCAGCAGCAGCTTGTTCGCGACAAAGTTCAGTGCCGAGTTGCCGGTATCGAACTGACGGATCATGGGAATCGGCGAATGCGGAGTAGTGGCGAACACCCATTCGGTCTCGGTGAAAGCCGCGCGTTCGTCTCGGGGCGCGGCACGCCGTTCCGGGCGCTGAGTGTGCAGGTTCCAGTCCAGCAGGTCGGATGGGGTGTCTACGTCGGACTGAAAGGGCGAGAAGTCGCGGCCGATGCGGTATGGACCGGCGCCGTCGCCATACGCATGGGCACTGTCGCGCTCGGGGCGCTCGCCTTGCACGTTGACGGTCGGCGTCTCGTCGTCGTTCGGGGCCGACTCTTCGGCTTGGGTGGCTTGCTTCGGTCGCCGGGCCGGGGGAGCGGGCGGCTTGACGAAAGGCGGTGGCTTTGCCGGCGGGCGCTCGACATCCAGTTGTATCTCCTGGAGCGAGCCAGGGGCCGTCGGCGCCAGCCACCAGAGCGCTTCGTCGCGGCGCTCCGGCGGGGAGCCGAAGACGTAGACCTCTTCGACGGGGCTTGCAGGCGACCGCGGGTGATAAGGATCTCCCGCGTCCAGGCGCTCCAGCGTCCGGTTGCCTTGATGGGCCGTATCGCGGCCTGCATCGCTCTTTCCGCCTGCATGCGTCCGGCCCCGGCCATCCTGGCTGGCCGGATCGAGCCACGAGAGATTGGAGCCGCCGCCGGGGCCCGGAATGCCGAAGACCACGCCGAGATACTGGCCCAGAGGCCCCGCATCCTTCAAGAAGGACTGCGCGGCTGCCCAACCGAGGAAGAACCCTCCGGCGTCGCGCCTGTCCCTGTCTCGCTCTCCGCGGACGACCACTTCATCCATGATGCTCAGACCTCCAGGGTAGTGCTCTTGAAATCGAAGTTGTAGTTCACCGGCAGGACGGGTTCTCCGCCGGCTGTCCGGTTTTCGCATTCGATCAGCACGTCCCACTGCTCGTCCACGGCGTCATGTCCCCGCACGGCAGCGAGGTTGCCCTGCGTCACCGTGGGCTGCGTGCCGGGGGCATCGAAGAGGGTGGTGGTTACGGTGATGGTGTCGCCAACGCGCAGCGGGCCCCGGTACTTGATGGTGCCAACGAGATAGATCCTCTCGTCGTTCTCTACGCGAATGACAGGTTGGCCGGCCCGGACATAGTCGCCCACGCCCCGGAACACGCCGGTGACCACACCGTCGAATGGCGAGATCAGAAACGTGTCGAGATATCGGACCTGCAGCTTCCGGATTTGTTGATCGATGACGTCGAGTTCGTTGTACAGGCTTCGGTCGGTCCGGTACTTCTCGGCCTGCCGCCATGCGTTGAGCGACTCCATGCGCAATCCCAACCTGGCGCGGAGATAACGCACGGTGTTCTCTATCGACGGTATGCGGAAATCGATCAGATCCATGGTCTGATCGCTGATGCCCTCGAACTGCACGTGCTGCGCGCCCGTATATTGCGTGGCCTTGTTGTCGTTGGTGCTTTTCTGCAGCTTGACCACCTGGTTTTCCAGGCCCGCGTCCTTGTATGCCTGAGCGAGCAGGGCGTTGAGGTGCCTGGACTGTTCTTCCAGCTCGCTCAGCAACGCCCACTGGGGAGACGATGCGTCGTTCGGGTCGTCCCAGAAGGTCTCCCTTGCTTTTGCGATCGCGTCGGGCGAGTACGTCGACAGATACGTGTTCCAACGCATGGTGACGGCGGTGTCTACGTCCACCGCCTGGGGCTCGTTGCGAAGGGAGGATAGGACAGAGCCCGCCACCCTGCCATAGAGGGCATTCGAATGGAACATCAGCCGGCCGGAGTCCTGTGGGTCTGTCTGCCCGAGAAAAGGGTACAGAGACTGTCCGACGTCGAGGCCCTGGACCGGCTGCCCGATCAGCGTGGCCGATTGCCGCCCGATCACACCATCCACCGGATAGCACAGGTCCACGGACAAGACGGGTCGGACTCTCAGATCGATGGCTTTTCCCGTTGCCATTTGCACCTCCCGGTGGACGTGGCTTTCATTGCGGGTGCGGCTTCCTGCTGCTTTCCTATTGCTGCGGGCCCAACTGCGGAATCAGCAGCGAGCAGGCCAGCGAAGTATCGGTCGAACAATTTGCGGATACGCCGCGAAGACCTTCCAGCGGAATCGTCCAGCATTCCCCCGGATGGAGAGTCCCCAGTGCCGTCACGCCACCGGCGACATTCTCCGACCGGAGTTCGACCGGATCTCCGAGCATGTCGTTGTTGACGACAAGAAGCAGGGGGTATTGAAGGTCGACGTGAATCTCGCTCGACCCCCACGCATAGGCTTTTCCGCGGACCCGGACGACGTAGTTGTGCATGTCTTTTCACCTCGCAAGGCGGCGGCGACCCGCGCTCCTGACGCTCGGTCGAGAACGACCGAGGCCCAAAGCGGCAAGCGATTCCAAATGGATTCAACATAGCAGCTAGCCGCGCATGCGCAAGGGAATTGCAATCGCGCCCGACCCTTTCCGTTTGAACGAAACGCAGTACTTGCTGGCGCCTGCCCCGCGAGCTGGACGACCCGCAGTTCAAGGAGAAGCTGGGCTTCCAGTTCCTCGATGCCATCAAGGGGCCGCCGTCGGAAGTGGAGCGCCATATGAAGCGCGACGCCGATGCCTGGGGCTCGATCATCCGCCGTCTCAACATCTCTCTGTAGGCCACGCCATGCCTCATCTGACGAGCGCAGTACACGAATACCGCCTGTCGGCGATGCGACAGCTGATGGACCGCCGGCGCATGGACGCGCCGGTCTTCGGCACGCCGGACTTCTTTCAATACGCGACGAACTTCCAGCTGGATGTGTGGCCATGGGAAAGGCCCGTCTTCGTCGTCGTGCCGCGCAATGGCGAGACCTTCGCGGTGATGAACGAACTGTCGACCAACCATATGCGTTTCGCCGCGGGGAAGGGCACGGTCTGGTTCGATGACGTCACCTACTATGCCGAGCATCCGCGCGTCGCGAACCCCCTGCCGAAGACCCTCGACAACGCCACGGTCCTCTGATACGCCGGTGCGCTTTGCCGGGCGGTGCTGCCGTCCGGCAAAGCGCCGTCACGCCCCCGTACGCAGTGCCTCCGGCAGCCTCCCCACCACATGGGCCAGCAGGCTGTTCGCCATCGGCGACAGCGGACGCCCGGCGCGCGTGACGACATGGATGCGGCTGTTGTTCAGGATGGGGTTGGCGAGCGGAAGCGCCACCAGCTCCGCGAACTTGGGGCCCTTCAGCGGAACGGAGCGCGGCGTCATGATGTAGCCGAGGCCCAGCGCGGCGAAATCCCACAGGACCTGGAACGAGTTCGTCTCGAGCATGGGCCGCAGCGTGACCTGCTCGTCCAGCTCGGCGGCCTGCACGTGCTTGCGCACGCCGAACGATCCCACCAGCGCTGCGCCCTGGTGCGGGGCGAGATCCTTCAATGCCAGCGCGCGGCGGCGCGTGGCGAGCGGATGATCGTTGCGCACGTAAATGCGGATGGGCGACAGCCGCGAGTAGTGGGAGCGCAGGCGCTGGTCGTCGGGCGGCTGGAACACCAGGCCGATATGCGCCATGTCCTCCAGGATGCGGCGCACCGATTCCTCGGTGCCGGCCACGTGGAGGTTGTAGGTCACGCCCGGCCGCTCGACCATGAAGTCGCGCAATAGCGGTTCGAGGACCAGGTCGACAAAGCCCCCGCCGAAGACCAGTTCGACATGGCCGTGGTTTGCATTCCGCATGCTGTCCACCTCCGCCAGGAAAGTGTCGTGCAGATCCTGCTGGCGGCGGGCGAAGAGGGCGAGCATCCGCCCCGCGTCGGTCACGACGACGCCACGGCCGCGCCGTTCCAGCAGCGTGAGGCCAGTGTCGTGTTCCAGCTTGGCCACCGCGCGGCTCACCATCGACGGGTCGACCGACAGGGCGTCGGCCGCGCCGCGCACCGATCCCGTCTCCACGATCTGCAGCAGGCACAGGGCGCGCTTGCGGTCCAGGATGTCTTCCATCTGCTTGTTCTCCCCCAGCTCGGTCCACGACTTTAATGTTGCCGGATTCGCAACGATTTAGCTATTCAGTTGTCATGGATGCGACGATGGTTTCTGCAGATAATGCCCCATCGATGCCGCCTACCACAACGACATGACAACAGCCCACGACGCCGATCTGCACCAGTCCATTCAGGCTATCGCCCCCGAATTCGTGGCGATCCGCCACCGCATCCATGCCCATCCCGAGCTGGCATTCGAAGAGCGCCGCACCAGCGACCTCGTGGCGGAACAGCTGGCCGCGCACGGCTACGAGGTGCACCGCGGACTGGGTACGACAGGCGTGGTGGGAACGCTCAGGAAGGGGACGGGCGACAGGACGTTGGGTATCCGTGCGGACATGGATGCCTTGCCGATCCAGGAAAAGACCGGACTCGAGTACGCCAGCACGCTGCCCGGCAAGATGCACGCGTGCGGGCACGATGGCCACACCGCCATCCTGCTTTGCGCGGCGCGCTACCTGGCCGAATCGGTGGATTTCAACGGCACGCTGCACCTGATCTTCCAGCCGGCCGAGGAGAACGAAGGCGGCGCGCTGCGGATGGTGGAGGAAGGGCTGTTCGAGCGCTTTCCCTGCGACGAGATCTATGCGCTGCACAATGCCCCCGGCTTGCCGGTGGGACAGATCGGCATGATCGCCGGCCCCGCGATGGCATCCTTCGACCGCGCCACCGTCACGCTGACCGGCCGCTCCGCCCACGGTGCCATGCCGCACCACGGCATCGACGTGATGCAGGGTGCGGCCAGCATCGTGCTGGGACTGCAATCCATCGTGAGCCGGGAGGTGGATGCGCTGCGGTCGGCAGTCATTACCGTGGGCTCCATCCAGGCGGGCGCCACCTACAACGTGGTCCCCGAGACCGCGACGATCAAGATCGGCGTCAGGACGCTGGACTCCCAGGTACGCAACCAGATCGAAACGCGGCTGCGCGATTTCATCGTGGCGCAGGCGCGCAGCTTTCAGCTGGAGGCCGACGTGCTCTACGAGCGCAAGTATCCGGTGCTGGTCAACCACGAACGCCAGACCGCGCGCGCACGCGAGGTGGCGATCCAGCTGCTGGGCGAAGACAACGTGGTCGCGCGCGGCCCCGTCATGGGCAGCGAGGACTTCGCCTACATGCTGGAACACCGGCCCGGCGCCTACGTGCGGCTGGGCAATGGTCTCGGCGAGGATGGCGGCTGCATGGTCCACAACCCGCTGTACGACTTCAACGACCGCGCGCTGCCCATCGGCGCCGCCTTCTGGGCCGCGCTCGCCAAGAGCTACCTCGCCTGACTTCATCGACAACACGGAGTTGACCATGACCTCGCAGCCACGCCGCCGCTTCCTGCAACACGCCGGTCTGACCGCCGGTGCCTCGCTGCTTGCCGGCCTGCCGGCCTGGGCGGCAGAGACGTTTCCCAGCCGTCCGCTGGCGCTGGTGGTGCCATACCCGGCCGGCGGGGCGAGCGATACGTCCGCTCGCATCTTCGGGGAGTCGATCAGCCGCAGCGTGAAGCAGCAGGTGGTGGTGGAGAACTATGGCGGCGGCACCGGACTGATCGGCGCCAACAAGGTGCTGTCCGCCGCTGCGGACGGATACACCTTCTTTCACGGCTCGATCAACGAGGTATTCCTCGCACCGTTGCTCAATCCCGCGGCGCGCTACAGGCCGCAGGACTTCTCGCTGGCCGCGCCGATCACCGACGGCCTGATCGTGCTGATGGTCCGCAGCGGGCTCGCCGCCGATACCTTCGACAAGTTCCTCGACCTGGCGAAGCAGAACAAGGCGAGGCCGATGACGTACGCCACCGTGGGTGTCGATTCGATGTACCACCTGATGGGCGACGCGCTCGGCGCGAAGATCGGCGCGCCGTTCCTGCACGTGCCGTACAAGGGTGGGGCGCCGGCGCTGCAAGGCTTGGCCGGCGGCGAAGTGGATTTCGCGATCCTGCCGTATCAGACCAGCTTCGATGCGATGGCATCGCAGGGCCGGCTCAGGATCCTGACTTGCTTCTCGAAGACGGTGCCGGCACCGCTGAAGCATATTCCGCTGATTTCGCAGAGCCGGCAGGTGCCGGACTTCGAATACGCCATCAGCGGCGGCTACTTCGTCAAGCGGGGCACGCCCGAGGACCGCGTGGCCGTGCTGCGCAAGGCCATCGGGGATGCGCTCGCCACCCCGGAAATCCGCGCGAAGCTGGAGGCGGAAGGCCGCACGGTGGCATCGCCCATCGATTCGCAGGCCCAGGCAAACAAGACGTTCGAACTGTATATGAGCCGCGTCACGCAATTGATCCAGGGAGTGGGGCGAAAGACCAACGCCTGACCCGCGGTCCTTTCACCGGCGGCGCGCCGAAAAAAACCCGAAGGCCGGAGATGTCCGGCCTTCGGGGTTCTTCATTGGCGGGCCAGCACGCGGTGAAGCGAGACGCCTGCCGGCGTCACGCTTCCGACGTTGGACTGGCGACGTTCAACGCTTCGCCGGCTGGCTGCCCTTGTCGTACACCCGCTCACCCGCCACCCACGTCTGCAGTACCTGGATCTTCCAGATATCGGCCGGTGCCACCTTGAACAGATCGCGGTCGACGAGGATGAAATCCGCCCACTTGCCCGGCTCCAGAGAGCCCAGCGTCTTCTCCTGATGCTCGGCGTAGGCGGCGTCCATGGTGAACGCGCGGAACGCCTGCGGCAGCGTCATCGCTTCCTCGGGATGCCAGCCCCGGATCGGCCGGCCCTCGTGGTCGGTGCGGGTGACCGCCGCGTGCAGTCCATAGAACGGGTTGGCCGATTCCACCGGGAAGTCGGAGCCGCCCGCGATGATGGTGCCTTGCTTCAGGAACGTCTGCCAGGCGTAGGCGCCCTTGATGCGCTCCTTGCCGACGCGGTCTTCGGCCATGTTCATGTCGCTGGTGGCGTGGGTGGGCTGCATCGACGCGATCAGGTCCAGCGCCTTGAAGCGCGGAATGTCGGGCAGCGAGACCACCTGCGCGTGCTCGATACGGTTGCGCAGCTCGCGGCCGCCCACTTCCTTGTAGGCCGCTTCCATGGCGTCGAGCACCTGATGGTTGGTCTTGTCGCCGATCGCGTGGACATTGACCTGATAGCCGCCCTTGAGCGCGGTCTTCACGCTGGCCTGCATCGCGGCGTCGCTCATGAACAGCAGGCCGCTGTGCGCGTGGTCGTCCGTGTAGGGCTCCATCAGCGCGGCGCCACGGCTGCCGAGCGCGCCGTCGCCGTAGAGCTTCACGGCCCGCAGATAGTAGCGGTCGTTGCCATAGCCGGTCAGCGGTCCCTTCGCGGACAGCGCCTTGAAGTCGTCGCCGGTGTCGCGGATCATGCCGTAGATGCGCGTGGTCAGCTTGCCCTGGTCGGCGAATTCGCGGTAGATGCGGTCGTCGGCCACCGTCACGCCGGCATCGCCCACGGCCGTCAGGCCCAGCGCATTCATATGGGAGACGGCGGCGGCCAGCGCGGCGCGGCGGTCGTCGTCGGAGTAGGGCGGGATCACGTTGTTGACCAGCGCCATGGCCTTGTCTACCAGCACACCGGTCGGGTTGCCGCTGGCATCGCGCTCGATGCGGCCGCCGGCCGGGTCCTTGGTGTCGCGCGTGATGCCGGCCGCCTGCAGCGCCTTGGTGTTCAGCCACGCCGCGTGGCCATCCACGCGCACCAGCCGCACCGGGCGGTCCGAGACCGCGGCATCGAGTTCGGCGGCGGTCGGGAAGCGGCCCAGCTTCCAGTTCACCTGGTTCCATCCATAGCCGAGCAGCCACTGGCGCTGCGGGTTCCTCTGGCCATAGGCGCGGATCAGCGCCTGCGCTTCCTGCAGGTCGCGCGTGCCCGACAGCGAAATCTCGGTGGTCTTGAAGCCGAGGCGGAACACGTGGCCGTGGGCGTCGATCAGGCCCGGCAGCAGGGTCTTGCCCTGGCCGTCGATGCGCTTCGCGTCCGGATATTTGGTGCGCAGGGCGGCGGCGTCGCCGGTGGCCACCACCTTGCCCTGGTCGAACACCAGGCCGCTGAAGGTCACCAGCTTGTCGTTCTGCAGCGTATAGCCCTGCACGGATTCCACCAGCGTGGGTGCGGCGTGCGCATGCAAGGCCGCCATGGCGGCCAGCGCCAGCAGGCTGGCGCGAATGGATGTCTTCAAGATGACTCCTTGTTGTTGTGCTGTGTCGTTATGGTGTTGTCGAGAGCGCCCGGGATGGCGCCCTATTCGCCGTGCGCCGCGGCCGTGCCGGGCGCCGGTGCGCCACCGGGAGCGGCGGGCAGCGCGGGGAATTTCATGTCGGCGTAGCGCACGAAGCGGGTCTTGCGCTTGATGCGATAGGCGAGCCAGATCAGCAGGAAGATCGGAATGCCCACGTAGGTGGCGGCCACGGCCACCCAGTCGATATTGCCCTCGGTGAAGGCCTGGTAGTTCTGGCCTAGCGTCACGATCATGCACAGGGTGAACGCAAAGATGGGCCCGTACGGGAAGAACGGCGAGCGGTAGGGCAGGCGGTTCAGGTCCAGCCCCTGCGCCATGAAGCCCTTGCGGAAGCGGTAGTGGCTCGCGGCGATGCCCAGCCACGCGATAAAGCCCGTCATGCCGGACAGGTTCAGCAGCCACAGATAGACCGCCTTGCTCTCGAACAGCGAGGTCAGGAAGCACAGCGCGCCGACCGCCGTGGTGGCCAGCAGGGCCATCAGGGGCACGCCATTGCGCGTCAGCCGCGCGAATACGCGCGGGGCGCGTCCTTCGGTGGCGAGGTTGTACAGCATCCGCGTGGACGCGTACATGCCGGAATTGCCGGCCGACAGCACGGCGGTCAGGATCACCGCGTTCATCACGCCGGCCGCGAAGGCGAGGCCTGCATGGCGGAACACCAGCGTGAACGGGCTGATGCCCACGGTCTCCACATCGCTCTTGAGCAGGCTCGGATCGGTGTAGGGAATCAACACGCCGATCACCGCGATGGCCAGCACGTAGAACAGCAGGATGCGCCAAAACACCTGCCGCACGGCGCGCGGGATGTTCTTCGCGGGGTCGGCGGATTCGCCGGCGGCCACGCCGATCAGCTCGGTACCCTGGAAGGAGAAGCCCGCGATCATCGCCACGCCCATCAGCGCGGGCAGGCCGCCGACGAACGGCGCGTCTCCGGTGGTCAGGTTGGCGAGTCCGTGCGCCTGCGAGAAATCGCCGCGCATGATGCCGAAGATCATCAGCGTGCCGATTGCGATAAAGGCGATGACGGTCACGACCTTGATCAGCGCGCACCAGTATTCGGCCTCGCCGAAGCCGCGCACCGAGATCGCATTGAGCGCGAACATCAGGCCCAGGAACAGCGCGCTCCACAGCACGCCGGGCGTATCGGGGAACCAGTACTGCATGACGAGCTGGGCGGCCGCCAGCTCCACGGCGATGGTCACCGCCCAGTTGTACCAGTAGTTCCAGCCCAGCGCGAAGCCGAACCCTTCGTCCACGTAGCGCGCGCCGTAGGTGGCGAACGAACCGGACACCGGCATGTAGGCGGCAAGCTCGCCGAGACTGGTCATCAGGAAATAGACCATCGCGCCGATCAGGATGTAGGCGGCCAGCGCGCCGCCCGGGCCGGCCTGGGCGATCGTGGCGCCCGAGGCCACGAACAGGCCTGTGCCGATGGAACCGCCGATGGCGATCATGCTGAGATGGCGTGCGCGCAAGGTGCGACGCAGCCCGGGCGCGTGTGCGCCTTCTTCTGTTTTCATGTGGCAGGACTTGGTAGACGTCCACCTCGCCCGGCACGGTGCTGACTAATGGCGGAGGCGCGGCGCGTCGATTACCGGCCGGCGGTCTCCTTCTGCCGGCCGATAGGTTGGATGGCCGGCATCATAAGAGAAAACAGACGCGAGGAAAAGGCGGGGCGAGGGGCAAATGCGGGCGGGAAACGCCGTGATGTATTTTGGCGGCAGCCGCGAGCATGACGGCCAAGGTCAGGTATCCTCCGCGGCTGCATTCGTATTGCTCCGAGAGGAAGTTTTGTCGCGCAACACCACGGCCATGGCTATTGGGCCACTTTTGGGACTATTCATCGTCAGTCTGGGCAGCGGCTTCATGTCGTCCCTGACGTCCCTTCGGCTCGACGCCGCCGCCGTCTCCGCCACGATGATCGGCGCCATCTCCTCGGCCTATTTCGTCGGACTGACCCTCGGCGCGGTCACCAGCGACCGGCTCATTACCCGCGTCGGCCATATCCGCTCCTACAGCAGCTTCGCGTCGCTGGCTTCGATCACCTATCTGCTTCAGGGTCTGATCTTCGACCCATGGCTGTGGCTCTTCCTGCGTCTGGTCAACGGCTGGGCGATGGTCGGCATCTATCTGGTGGTGGAAAGCTGGCTGCTGCTGGCCGGGGACACGAAATCCCGGGGGCGCTTGCTGGCCATCTACATGATCGCGCTCTACGGCTCGATCATGCTGGCCCAGATGGGTTTGGGCGCGGTCAGTTCCGCGGGGGACAGCGTCCCTTTCATGGTCGCTGGCGTCCTCGGTTCGCTCGCCGTATTGCCGATGGTGATCCTGCCGAGGACCGCGCCCGAGGTCGGACACGTCGAGCCGCTGATGCCGCAGGACCTCGTGCGTATCACGCCCGCGGGCGCCATCGGCAGCTTTGGATCGGGCATCGGCATTGCGGCGGTCTACACGCTGCTACCGATCTATCTGCAACGGCAGGGCATGAGCGTCGCCGAGGTCGGGCAGCTGATGGCGAGCGCCATCTTCGGCGCCATGGCCCTGCAATATCCCGTGGGACGCTGGTCGGACAGGCGTGACAGGCAGTCCGTGCTGCTGGCGCTCTCCGTGGGATGTGCAGTGGTGTCGCTGCTCGTGCTGATCCTGCCCAGCTATCCACCGTTGCTGATGGTGCTGCTGTTCCTGATCGGTGGGGGCGTCTTTGCGATCTACCCGGTGGCGGTCAGCCATTCGGCCGACCGCGCGGATGCGCGCGAACTGGTGCGCGTCATCCAGGGCATGCTGCTGATCAACTCGGTGGGCTCGGCCCTCAGTCCGCTGATCATATCGCCGCTGATGACGAGGGTGGGCGCGGAGGGGTTGTTCCTGACCTTTGTCGTCCTGCACGCGGGGCTCGCGTCCTTCTTCCTGTGGCGGCGCAACAGTCATCCGTCTTCGGTCTCCGCCGCGCCTTTCGCGGCCACACCGCAGATGACGCCGATCGGCGCGGAGATCCGCGTGACGGAGGAGCTGGCGCAGGCGATGTCAAACGCGAAGACCGGTCACGAGGACTGACAGAGGCCGCCTTGCGCCGCTATCCCCAGCGGCGCACGCGCCCCGTATCGATGTGCACGAAGTTCTCGCCCGGATAGAAGCCGACGCCGCCGCCCTGCAAAGACACCGCCGCGTCCCGCAGGTCGCCCAGCGCCACGCCGGGCAGGCGGATGTCGATGGCCATGCCATCCATATGCAGGCTGTGCTTTGCCACACCGCCCGCGCGCGTCTTGCGCAGGTGCGCATTGGTGATCGGGCTGCGGTAGCCCGAGATGACGTGGTAGGCGCCATCGCTGCCCAGCGTGGTGCGCAGTTCGTGCAGCAGCCCGAACAGGCGCGGGTCCATCGTGCCCACTTCGCCCGAGTAGTGGTCGCGCAGGAAGCGGTTCAGCCTCGTGTGGGCCTGCGGCAGCAAGCGGTCGCCGAGCGCGAAGACCAGCGACAGATGCTCGCCGGTATGGGTGTGGTCAAAGGCCAGCGAACGCTCGGCGGCGGTACTGGCCTGCGCGAGGCGCGGCGCGAGGCCGGCTAGCCCGGCTCCCAGGGCAAGGCGCCCGGTGCGATGTAAAAAATGGCGGCGCGCCGGAATGCGGGGTGTCGTCATGACGGTGTTCTGTGGGACGGTGTGGCGAGGGAGCGGAGCCGCAGTGCAGCGGCCGCGGCGACCACGGCTACCGTATCAGGTGCCCGCGGCGTTACGCAGGGCCCGATCCAGCACTTTGTCGTGGCCGTAAATGTCAGGCAGGAAGTATACCCGTCCGTCCGCCCGCGCAATCGCCGTGCCGTAGGCCAGCACCACCGGCAGCGGCTCGTGCAGCGACACCGTATTGGAGCTGCCCTTGCTCATCGCCTGCCGGATGCGCGCCTCGCTCCAGCCCGGCATGTCCTGCAACACGAACTGCGCTAGCGCGACCGGCGCCTCCACACGAACGCAGCCGTGGCTGAAATCTCGCCGGTCGCGCTTGAACAGCTGCGGCGTCGGCGTGTGATGCAGATAGATGTTGGCGTTGTTGGGAAACACGAACTTGATATCGCCGAGCGCGTTCAGCGGCCCGGGCCGCTGGCGGATGCGCATCTGCCCCTTCAGCACCGCCTGCATATTGGCTTCGGACAGCGCGTTGACGGGCTTCCCGCCGGACACGAACTCGAAGCCCTGCCGCGTGAAATAGCCCGGATCGCGCCGCAGCCGCGGAATGATCTCGCCCTTCGCGATGGACGGCGGCACGTTCCAGTACGGGCTGAACTCGATATAGCGCATGTCCTCCATGAACAGCGGCGTGCGCGTATCCAGCGCCTTTCCTACGATGACCTTCATCTCCAGCTTGATATCGAGCTTGCCGTCGCGGAATTCATAGGCGCGCAGCATGAACTCGGGAATGTTCACCACGATCATGCGCGGCCCCTGGGCGAGCGGCGTCCAGCGCAGGCGCTCCATCGTCAGCGCGATCTGGCGCACGCGTTCGGCGGGCGTCGTATTGAGCTGGGCAAACGTGACCCGGCCGATCACGCCATCCGGCTCGATGCCATGCCGCGACTGGAACGACTTCACCGCCGCCACCAGCGGACCGCTGTAGCGCGCGGGCAGCGGCGTCCCGGCCGGAAGATCGCCCAGGGCTTCCAGCCGTTGCGCAAGCTGCGCCAGCCCGGCGTAGGACTGTCCGTTCTTGAGCGACCCGCCGGCCACGACGGGCAGGGACGTGTTCCAGAACGGCAGCGCCGCCAGCGCCCGATACCGCGCCAGCGCCTCGCGCAGCGTCCCGTACAGGGGGAAAGCCGGTGCCGCTTCGCGGACCGCGGCGGGAAGCCGGTTCCCCAGGAGCGCGGCGCGCAGATAGCTGTCGGGATCGAAGGGCTTGTCCTCCAGCAGGGAAAAGTCCGCATGCACCGTGCGCGGATCGACGCGGCCCTTGTGCAGGTCGGAGAGATAGCGGTGCATCGCCGCGGTGAGTGCGACGTCGAGGCGGTCGATGGATTCTGGCGGCTGTACGGGGCCGGTACCGGCTTGCACAAGCGCTTGCCGCAGGCCGTCCACGTTGTAGTCGCGCGGGTCCAGCCCGTCCGCGCCGGCGTCCGCGAGCGCTGCGATGGCCTGCTGGGCGGTCGGCGAGGGGCGGCCATCGAGGAACCATAGGGCTTGTGCCGTGGCCCCCGAGGCAACAGCGAGCAGACACGCCGCAATGGCACCGGAGAGCGCGGAGCGGACGGTCAGGCGGCAAACGATGATTGCCAGGAGCACGGAGTGGGAGGCCATGGATCCTCAGAGCGTGCAGTCGGTGTGCACCTATCGTAGCCGAAGATACCGGCGCGTTTCGTGAGCCACATCAAGAGGGCGGCCTGCACAGACCTGCGCGCCGCGGCCCAACGCCGATTGTCTCGATGCGTGTCTCGTTGCGTTCGCGATCTTCCAGGTCGGGTCACAGCGCGTGCGGATACCCGGCCAAGGAGGGGTACGGAGATGGGGTTCTATTGCCGATAGTACCGGAAGCGTTCCGCGGAGTGCCCACCATGGCGGCGACCGCGAACGCCTTTCGTCGAAATCATCCCGGCCCGCGCTTCGCGCGCATCGGGAACCTCCAAGAAACACAGAATGAAGATCTATCGCAGCATCACCATCCTGGCTCTCTCCGCCCTGGCGCTGACCGGATGTGCATCCGTCAACATGGCCAGCAAGGAAGAATCCGACAAGGCCAAGCAATTCAGCGCCCCGAGCGCTGGAAACGCGGGCCTCTATGTCTACCGCAACAGCTTTGTCGGACAGGCACTGAAGAAGGATATCTGGGTCGACGGCAAGTGCCTCGGCGAGAGCGCCGCGGACGTGTTCTTCTACACGCAGGTCGAAGGCGGCAAGAAGCACAAGATCGAAACGGAATCCGAGTTTTCGCCGAACGCATTGGAAGTGTTCATGGAAGCCGGCAAGAACTACTTCGTCCGCCAGTACATCAAGCTCGGCGCCTTCGTCGGCGGAGCCGATCTGGAGCAGATGCCGGAAGAGCAAGGCAAGGACGATGTGGCCAAACTGGGTCTGGCCCAGCCCGGCACCTGCGGCGACTAAGCGGTCTTCGTCGGGGCGGGCAACCGCAAAAATGAACGGTTGCCTTTGCCCCGCCGCTCCGCCGGTATTGGGGCTTGATGACTAGGAGCTCATTGGACTATCGGCGGGTGACCTGGCGTCAGACAATTGCCCGGGCAATGCTGCTTTGGGCAACCTTCAACATTTGCTGCACACCGATTAGGTGCCTCCAGTAAACGTAACCGGTCAAACCAATGCCGAGATCAGCGATTGATCGTCCTGAGAAGCGCGAAACTTGAAATAGAAAATGCGTATGGACGCACGCCTGGTAGGCGGCGCTGCTAGGGCCTGCGGCGGCTGTCGGTAAGAGGCTTATTTCAAGGAATCTGACTGGCGCAGCCCAGCTCTCCAGGTGGACGTGCATGGACGCGGCGTGCTCGGGAAAGCGGGGCGTCTCCCCCTGCGACCGTAGGGTGCAATTTCCGCCCGGCGTGCCGTTATAAACGGTGTGCGCCTAGCCGGCGTCCATTCCAATAGCCCATGGATCTATGCAATTGTCGTTACGAATCTCCATCTTCGCCACGGTGCTGCTGCTTGCCGGTTGTGCACGCCCGCCATTGATTCCCGTTGCCCCCGCTGCAGCACGGGTCTGCTGCCAGTCGCTTCAGCAATTGCCGGTCGATAGCCTGGCGTTCGACGACACCAAATCGGTGTCGTTCGATGCCGAACGTTCGCCCGTGTTTGCGTTCCCCGAAGGCAATGGCGTTTTTGCGGCCTACACGTTGCCGCCGGCATCGGAAGGCGCCGTTCTTGAGCTGCGCGCCTTTGTAAAGGGTGGCCCGACGATACCATCGATGTCGATTTTCAGGCCGAATGCGCTGTTTCTCGATGCGGCGCGCAATCCGCTGCCCGGCCCGCGCGAAGCGCCATTGCGCACCCGCAAGGGAATTCTTGCGTGGTCGATGTCGAAAATCGCGACATATGAGGTGCCGGCGCAAGCCCGATTTGTCGTTGTCTATTCCGGAAGCCCGCGCGCTGAGCGCAGCACCATCAGCTCGGAAAACGGCACCGTGTACGGCATTCCCTATTCGTACACCGGCCGCGTGGATATTTCGCTGAAAAAGGTCCACGCCAAATGACGATATTGCATCAGCGACAACTTAGCATCTTGGCAACGGCTGCCCTGGCCGCGATGGCGACGCTCTTGACCGGCTGCGCAACGATCGTCGAAATGACAACAAACGCCGATCCCGGCCCGGACGCCGCGCGCGTTCGGTTTCGGCTGGAATCGCCCGGGACTGTATTCATCCGCGAAGCATCCGCGACCCAGTGCTTCTACTCGACCGATGCCACGAATGGCCGAATTGCCGATCTGAGCTACAACACGCAGGCCATCCGGTGGATCGTCGAAAGTCGGCTCGACCGTATCGGCATGCCGGGCGGCGAACAATATTCGTCGATTTCCTACACCGAAGCGCGCGTGCGTGCTGGCACGCCGGTCGCCTTGCGATTTATCGAGTTGCGGGGAGAAATCAACTCGATTCCGCGCTATGCGCAATGGGTCGTTACGTTGGAGCCGCGCAAGGACTACGAAGTGCTGCTGGGCAATGCGCTTGGCTCGGTGGCGGTATCCGAGATCGTCGTCAGCGACGGCTCAAGCCAACTCGTGCCGGCGAACATCGCCGTACGCACGCCATACTGCGCAGGTCAGTAAGACCGGGACACCAAAGAAGACCGGCCGGCATTGGGTCCCGTGCACGGTGCGGGTCTGCTGCGTGCATCGACGACTCGGCGAAAGCCGCCGCGCACCCGCGGATGGACAAACGAATGTGCGCCGGTCTTGCCGGTGTCAAGAAGCGTAGGGAGTTCGCACGACCGCGACCCTGATCGACCCTCGGCTTCTCGCCCTGCGCTTCACGCTGACTACGTTCTAACGCCTCGCGGCGCGCGTTTATCGCATCGAAGCTTGGGCGCCTAGCGGCGATAACGATAACCGTCGGGCCGGCGAGGCCGGGCTCGGCGCCGACGCCGTGGGCCGCCAAGATACCTCGTCGTCCGGATTTCCACCGGTATCCATATGACGATGTTGGCCGGCAGCATCGGCGCCCCTGGTGGGACCTCCGGCTCGCACTCGGTCGGCGCGTGAGCGTCGGGCGCACCATGTGACCGCATTTTTCTGCATGCGTGCAACTGTTGAAGCATTGCCTCGACGATCGGTCCCTGCGGCGGGTCGCTGGCTTGTACGGCTTGCGCTAGCGGGTTTGCCGGGTCATGCGAAGCCAGCGGTGGCTGGATCCGTGCCTTCACGAGGGTCTGGAACTCGTGGCTCGCGCTTACTGCGCGCGGATCGTGATTGCCGCGGGGGCCACCCATCGCATTCGGCATTACGCAGGGCACCGGGGGCAGGGCGCGAACGATGGTCATCGATGCTTCCCGCTAGGCCCGGCGCAGCGAACGCATCGACCAGAGCTGCAGCAAGACCCCCACCACGAAGAGTGCCAACCACGTCCCCAGCGCACCCCGCACGATGGGGGAGTCAGGGCCGGTGGCCAGCGGATGTGCGACCGGCAGGCGGGTCAATGTCTCGTTGATGCCCGGCACCAGCAACAGGAAGAACGTGAAGGAAAAGCCGAGCTGTGCGAGGTATCTACGCGCACGGCCGAAGAAGGACAGTCGTGGAACGAGCAACGCGCCAGTCATTGCCAACAATGCCAGGATGCCCAGGGCGTGGCCGGCATTGAAGCCGCCGGTGCTGGACAAGCCGAACGACGTGAGCACGGACAACACCAAACCCCCCAGATAGACCCGGCCGGAACGCCGGTCGGGGTCGATGGATCGATAGCGGACAAAGCTGTAGAGGCCGGCCGCGAATGGCACCAGGCTGATTGCGGTATGCAGGGCGCCGAGCGGGGAGAGGGGATGTGGCATGAGATTCTCTACGAGGTTATCAACCAACTAGTTGGTCGGTTGAGAGGGTTAAAAAAATCGCTTGGCCCTTCCAGCAAGCCAAGCGATCCGTTTCAGAGACTCAGACGATCGATGGCGGCATGTGTGATGGTTCGAAACACCTCGGCATCGCCGAGGGCGCGAGCCGTCAGCATGGCGCCATGCACCGTGGACATGAAAGTCTGGGCTTCGACCAGGGCGTCGCGCTGCAAGCGTATCTGTCCCTTGCGCTCGCCCCGTTCCAGCACGCCTGCAATCCAGGCCGTCAGATCCTGGAAATAGCCTTGCACCTCGGCGGCAATCTCAGCGGGAATCATGGGGGATTCCGCGGCCAGCATGGCGCAGATGCACATGGTCGAGGAACCGTCGCGTATGCATTGCGCCCAATAGTCTGCGTAGGCCTTCAATTGCGCCAATGGATCATCCCCGACGTGGCGCTGGAGCGCCGCCAGCCCCTCCGATGACTGCTGACGGTGGCGCATGACCACGGTCAGAACGAGATCGGCCTTGCCCGGGAAGTGATGATGGATGCTGGCTTTGCCGATACGCACCCGCTCGGACAGGTCCGCATAACTGAAGCCGTTATAGCCGCCCACGGCGAGCAGCTGGCGGGCATGCTCGGCGATTTCGGTGGCGCGGGGTGAGAGTTCCACAATCATGAAATAAGGGGCGGCTGCGCTTCGGGACGATCGATTCCCTGCTTGCCCAAACTGTCTCGTCGACTCGATGAACCATCCTACTAGTTGGTTGGGTGGGATGTCAAGCCGTCACGCTCGAGGGAACCACTGAATTCCCGTCAATGATCCAGCGCCCACTGCGCCGCGTAGGTAGCATGCAGGGCCGTCGTATCGAACAAAGGCGTGTCTTCGACGTGCTGCGGCTGGACCAGCAAGGATATTTCCGTGCATCCGAGTATGACCGCCTCCGCCCCCTCGGCTTTAAGGCGATCGATCGTCGAGAGGTAGATGTCTCGCGATTCTTTCTTGATGATTCCCTGGCAAAGCTCGTCGTAGATGATGCGGTGTACTGCGCCGCGCTCATCGGCATCGGGGGTCAGCACTTCAAGGGCATGCTTCCGTTCGAGGCGCCCTCGGTAAAACTCCTGCTCCATCGTGAAGCGGGTGCCCAGCAGTCCGACACGCGTGTATCCGGCGGCCTTGATCGCTTCCGCGGTGGGATCGGCAATATGCAACAACGGAATGCCGACAGCCGTCTCGATAGCGGCGGCAACCTTGTGCATGGTGTTCGTGCATAACACCAATCCGGCTGCGCCGGCGCCCTCCAGCCGTAACGCGACATCCGCAAGCATTGCGCCGGCCTCATCCCACTTGCCTGCATGCTGCAGCTTTTCGATTTCGTCGAAGTCGACGCTATAGAGAATGATGCGTGCAGAGTGCAAGCCGCCGCATTGCGATTTGACGGTTTCGTTAATCTGACGGTAGTAGGGAATTGTCGATTCCCAACTCATGCCGCCAATCAGGCCGAGAGTTTTCATTGTCGCGAGAAGTGGTGGAACGATGGACACAAGACTGGAGGGGTGTCCTCGCATCATGCGTCAGCCGAATCGATTCTATTCGGGTTCGGCTCCGGAACAGTCATACGGCGCAAACAGTTCCAGCACCCAGTCCACGAACGCCCGAAGCCTCGCGCTCTGATTGCGCGAGCGGTGAAAGACGATATGCAGGGGATGCAGCGGACGGGTCCACTCGGGCAGCACGCGGACGAGTTGGCCGCTATCCACCCACGGTCGGGCCATGAAGCCGAAGGTCTGACCGACGCCCAGGCCGCTGACCAGCGAGGTCAGATGCGCGGTGCTTTCGTTGACGAACACGCCGTGCCGGCCGCGCAGATCCACTTCGGTGTGTTCCCCGTTCCTGTCGAACAGCAGCGGCATGACGCGCCCCGATAGCGAGGAGAAATACCCCACGACGTCATGGTCGCCGTGCAACGCCGACGGATGCGATGGCGTGCCACGGCGCGCGATGTAGTCGGCGCTGGCGTACGTGCCCCAGTCCAGGCTGGCGATATGGCGTGCGACGAGCGAGGTATCGGTGAGTTCGCCGCCGCGGATCGCGCAATCGACGGCGTCGCCGATCAGGTCGACGTGCCGGTCTCCCACGCCGACTTCCAGGTGGATCTGCGGATATTGCTGCCGGAAGGCGCCGAGCCTGGGCAACAGGATCAGATTCGCGAGCGACGAGCCGATGTCCACGCGCAGCCGGCCTCGCGGCGCGCCGCGCGCGTCGGCGAAGAGGGTGTCCATTTCGTCGATGTCGGCCAGCAGCTTTACCGCGCGATGGTAGTAGGCCTGTCCTTCTTCAGTTACTGCCACCTTGCGCGTGGACCGCTGGAACAGTTTCACGCGCAGATGCGATTCCAGGTCCTGGACGAGCTTGGTGACCGTCGGGCGGGGCATGTTCAGCGTGTCCGCGGCCTTGCCGAACGCGCCAGATTCGGCGATTCGCACGAAGACGCGCAGGGCGAGTACTTGGTCCATTTCGGGAGCGGGTCGGTATCGGATCGGTAAAAGGGCGTCGGCTGCAGTATGCCGAAATTATTCATGAACTTGAATAATCATTTAGCGAATGCGTAGTTTATTCATGTCATGGAAGAATCTATCGTTACGCCATCCACTCATTCACACGCAAGGAGCGAATCATGAGCAAACGACTGGAAGGCAAGATTGCATTGGTGACCGGCGGCACGAGCGGCATCGGACTGGCGGCTGCGCACGATATGGCGCGGGAAGGGGCGAAGGTGTACATCACCGGCCGTCGTGCCGCAGAACTGGACAAGGCTGTGCAACTGCTAGGCCATGGCGCCGTGGGCGTGCAGGGCGACGTTACCGTCGAGGCGGACCTCGATGCGCTGATGAAGACCATCGGCGAAGCCGAGGGGCGCCTGGACGTGCTGTTCGCCAATGCGGGCGGCGGTGGCCTCGCGCCGCTGGGCGACATTACGCCGGCCCATTTCGACGATACGTTCCAGCGCAATGTGCGCGCCGTTGTCTTCACGGTGCAGAAGGCACTGCCGCTGATGCGCGTCGGCGGATCGATCATCCTGACCGGCTCCATCGCCGGATCGACGGGCACGCAGGGCTTCAGCATCTACAGCGCCTCGAAGGCCGCGGTGCGGGCGCTGGCGCGCAGCTGGGTGCTGGATCTGAAGGAGCGCGGTATCCGCGTCAACGTGGTGAGCCCGGGCGCCACGCGAACCGTGGGCCTGGCCGAACTCGGCGGCGAGTCGAAGGAGGCGCAGGACGGGCTGCTGGGCTATCTGGCGTCCCTGGTGCCGATGGGGCGCCTGGGCGATCCGTCGGAGATCGCGCGCGTGGTGACCTTCCTTGCGTCGGACGACTCCAGCTTCATGAATGGCGCCGAAGTGATGGCGGACGGCGGGCAAGCGCAGATTTGAACGGCGTCCCCGCCGCGCCCGCCGTCGGGCGCTACGGCTGGAAGAACGAAACCGCTGTCATCAGCCGGTTCTCCTGGCTGATCAGGTAACCGGCCTCGGCGCTGATCTTCAGGTAGTTGGCCCACGCCGGATCGCTCTGCAGCGCCTTGCGCTTGGCCTCGCGATCCCCCGCGCTGTCGTAGACCCAGATGTGCATGTAGCTGTTGACGTTGCCCGTCTCGGTCTGCATGTAGGCAAGGGGCTTGCCCAGATGGCGGCTCTGCGTGGCGAAGCCGTGCTCCGCGTACAGGGCAAGGTGCTTCTTGATCGTGCCGGGGCGGCAGGTGTAGGTGCGGACGTCGTACAGCATCGAGGTTTCCTTGGGTGATGACGGATGAGTAGGGTCAGTCGGCGGTGGCGCCGGACTGCTTGACCAGCACCGCCCAGCGCGCGACCTCCTGGCCGACGTACTTCTGGAACGCGGCGTGGTCGTCGCCGACCGGGTCGGCGCCGAGGCCCTTGAGCCGTTCCTTGACGGTGGGGTCGGCCACGCTCTGGACGATGGCTTGCGAGAGCTTGTCCACCGCGGCGGGCGGTGTGCCGGCCGGGGCGAAAAGGCCGAACCACGAGCGCGCGGTCATGGCGGGGAAAGGCGTTTCGGAGAAGGCGGGCACGTCGGGCAGGGCGGCGTGGCGCTTGCTGCCGGTGACGGCGAGCGCCTTGAGCTTGCCGCTCTGCACCTGGGCGAGCACTTCGGGAAGGTTGGCGAACATGACCTGCACCTGGCCGCCCATGACGTCGGTCAGCGCCTGGGCGCCGCCCTTGTACGGCACGTGCGTCATCTTCGTGCCCGCCAGTGTGCTGAACTGCTCGCCGGCGAGGTGCGAGGCGGTGCCGGTACCGCCGGAGGCATAGTTGACGCGGCCGGCGTTGGCCTTGGCGTAGGCGGCCAGTTCGGCCGGGGTGCTGGCGGGTATCGACGGATTGACCACCAGCAGCAGCGGCACGGACGCGAGGTTCGACAGGCCGACGAAATCCCGCGTAAGACTGTAGTTGAGCTTGTTGTACAGCGAGGCGTTGATGGCGTGGCTGGACGTGGCCATCAGCAGCGTGTAGCCGTCGGCGTCCGAGCGCGCGGCCGTGACCGCGCCGATATTGCCGTTGCCGCCGGCCTTGTTCTCCACGACGATGGACTGGCCGAGCCGGGTCGACATGGCCTGCGCCACGGTGCGCGCGATCACGTCGGTGGCACCGCCCGCGGCGAACGGCACGATGATGCGCAAGGGTCGATCCGGGTAGTCCGCCATCGCGTTGAAGGTGGTGAGCGCCAATGCGGCGGCCACGGCAAGGCCCCGCAGCCGGGCGATTGCTTTGTCCATGTCTGTCTCCTGTGCCTCTGGTTCTTATGGCATCGCCGGCGCCCCGCATCCGATCGGGCCGGGCGGCCGTGGCAATGGGTGTCATGCCGCGCCCTCGCGCCGATCGCGTCCCCGCGGCGCATGAAGGCGCGGGGTCGGCGGCTGCGCCGGAGGCGGCTGCACCATGGGGCTACTCTACGCAGCCGCGTGGCGGCCGCGTTAGGACGGATCAGACGTTGGATTGGACTTTTTCGCGCGTCATTCCAGCGGACGGCAATATTTCCTGCGGAAGTCGCCCGGCGTGAGGCCGGTCTGCTTCTTGAAGAAGCGGGCAAAGTACGCCGGGTCCTCGATATTGAGTCGGAACGCGATCTCGGCGATGCCCGTTTCGGTATTGCTCAGCCAGCGCTTGGCCTCGAGCAGCACGCGTTCCTGCACCACCTGGCTGGCGGTGCGCGCCAGCGTGCGTTTGACCGCGTCGTTCAACTGGCGCTCGCTGACGCAAAGCGCTTCGGCGTATTGGCCGATCGTGCCGAAGCGCAGGTAGTGCGTTTCCACCAGCATCGCGAACCGGCGCGTCAGCGCCTGGTGCGGGCCGACGCCGCCGGCGGGCTCGTTGTCCGGGCACAGCCGGCGCAGCCGCGTCAGAAGGATCAGCAGGCAGGCGCGCAGGACGTCGGGGAAGCCGGGCTGGCGCTCGCGGGCCTCCCGCTCCAGCTCGCCGAGCAGCGGCAGCATGTCGTCGTGCTGGGCCTGCGTGAGATAGAGCGCGCTGTTGCCGCGCGTGGGATGGAAGAAAGGAAATTTGGCGACGTCGTCGGCGCGGGGAAACATCCGGGCGAAGAAATCGGTGCTGAAATTGAGCACGTAGCCGTACGGCTTGACCGACGACGTCCACGCATGGACCTGGCCAGGCGACAGAAAGAACACCGAGTGGTCCCGCACGTCGAAATGGGCGAAGTCGAGCATGTGCGTGCCGCTTGCCCGGGTCATCCACAGCAGATGGTAGTAGTTGTGCCGGTGCAGGAAGCCGCGCGGAATATCGTCGCGGTCCTCCAGCCGCACGAGGTCGAAGTAGAACGCGCCCTCGCCCCCGAAGTCGGAGGTCTCGAAGACCGGAAACTCGCCGGAGCGGGCGGAGGCGGGGGAGTCGGACACGTGGCTCGCTATCGGCTCAGATCGATGGCCGTGGTCTTCACCGGCGCGAAGGCCGCGCGCCCGGCATCGTAGTCCCAGCGCACCACGCGACAGCCGGCGCCGTCCCCATGGCCGCCGTGCTCGATGACATTGACGGAATTGGGAATGGACCCGCGCACCCGGTGCGAGAGCGCCGTGCCTGCCTGTACGGCCCACGCGCGGCGCGGCGAGCCGGTCGGCAGCGGCACCACATAGGGCAGGTGGATATGCCCGCCGAGCACCATGTCCATGCCCGCATCGACCCACGCCGGCACGGCGGCCTCGCGCCCGATCAGCAGATTCTCCGTATCGGACTCGTGCAGCGCCCGCACCGGTTGATGCACGACCACGATCCGCAGTTGCCCCGGCCGGGCCTGGCGCAACCGTTCGCAGACGCGCGCGATCTGTTCGCCGGACACCTCGCCGTTCTTGTGCCGCGATGGCCGGGTGGTGTTCACGCCGATGGCCAGCACACCGTCGTTGCTGAACACCGGTTCGAGCGCCGTGCCGAGTTCGCGATGGTAGCTGCCGTAGGGGTCCAGCACGCGCGCCGCGAGATTGAACAGCGGAATATCGTGATTGCCCGGTATGACGAGCGCCGGCAGTGCCAGCCGCGAGAGGAATTCGCGCGCGAGCGCGAACTGTCGTCGTCTCGCGCGCTGGGTAATGTCGCCGGACAGCACCACCACATCCGGCACCAGTTCGCGCGCGAGCGCGAGCGCGGCCTCCACGACTGGCTCCTGTTCCGTGCCGAAATGCGTATCCGAGATATGCAGGACGCGGTTCATGAGCGGTCCAGCCGGCTCGTGTCGCGCGGAATCAGCAGTTGCAGGCGGATCGGCGAGACGGAGAATTCGAGCGGCGTGCGGGCCCACGAGATCTCGCCGTCCATGGCCACCTTGATGCGGCGGCGGTTGCCGCGCACGCGCACGGTCAGCGTTTCGAAACCGAAGCTGACGACCCTGGCGGCGTCGCCGAGCCTTCCCATGGCGCCCATCAGCAGCAGGCCATACAGCGCCAGCGTGCCGACCGGCTTCACGGCCATCGCGACCAGGCGGTTGTCTTCCAGATGGGCCACCTCCGGAATGCCGACCTGCTCCAGTTGCAGGCTGTTGTTGCCTACCACGAGCGTCGGCGTGCGCAACAGCCGGTGCTCGCCGTGCGACAGCAGGTCCAGCGTGAGCTGTGCGGGGGTGCGCGCGAGTGTGATCAATGCCGACAGCACGGCCACCCAGCGCCGCCTGCCGAGCATCTGCTTGTAGACCTCGCGGTCTTCGAGCAATTGCGGGTACAGCCCCAGGCTCGCATTGACCAGAAAGGGCCGCCCATCGAGCAGGCCGACCTGTACCGGTTCGATCCGCGCGTCCAGCAGGCTGGCCACGGCCTCTTCCGTTTCGCGCGAAATGCCGTAGGTCCGGCCGAAGTAGTTGAAGGTGCCGCTGGGCAGGATGCCGAACGGCAGCCCCGTTGGCAGAACGGCCGCGGCGACCGCGTTCAGGGTGCCATCGCCGCCCGCCGCCACGACGACGCCGTTCTCTCGACGCGCGCGTTCCACGGCCATCTCCGCGATGCGGGGCAGATGCTTCGGCTGGTCCACCGTGAAGAGGGTATAGGCGCGACCCGCGTCCGTCAGCTTGCCTTCAATGGTCCTGCGGGTCTGTGCCGCATCCTCGCTGCCCGAGCCACCATTGAACACAATGAAAAAGGGCTCGTCCCCGGAGAGGGTGGCGACGGGTTCGGCGTGGGGGACAGTGGAGGGCGGGGGCATGGGCACAAGATACCGACAGCCGTGGGCCAAGACAAGTCGGGCTCGCCACTTCCGGCTCCGTGCCAAGGCGTTTGCTAGGCCCGTATGTCGTCCGTGCCGCCGGCGAGCCGGGCGGCCTGCGCGACAGTCTGCGCGATGGCGGCGACTACGGCCTCCCGGGCGGTGGCATCGGCCACCCGCAGGGCGTAGGAGGGATGCCACGTGGCCAGGACGACGGCGTCGCCCAGCCGTATCGGTCCGGCCATGGCGTCGCGCATCGGGACCTTGCGGCCCAGGATCGCGCGCAGTGCCGTGGCGCCGAGGGCGACGACTACCGCCGGGCGCAGTCGCGCCATTTCCTCCTCCAGCCAGTGGGCGCAGGCCTCGACCTCGAGCTGCCCCGGCGTCTTGTGCAGGCGGCGCTTGCCGTGTGCCGTCCATTTGAAGTGCTTGACCGCGTTGGTGAGGAAGACGGCATCGCGCCGCACGTCGGCGCGGCGGAACGCTTCGTCGAGGATCTGGCCGGCGGGTCCGACGAAGACGCGGCCGGCCAGATCCTCGTGGTCGCCCGGCTGCTCGCCGACCAGCATGATGCGCGCCGTCTGGGGGCCGCTGCCCGGCACCGGCTGGGTGGCATGGCGCCAGAGTTCACAGCGGCGGCATTGGTCCAGCGAGGAAGGCGCGGGGCGCTGCGGCAGCGCCCGCCCGGCGTCGACGGCCACCTGCTTGCCGGTCATGCCGCCGATATTGCTGGCCTGCGCGACGCGGCGCGCGCCTTGCCTGGCCTCGGCGATCATGCCCGGAATCAGCGCGCCCTCGGGCAGCCCTTTCCAGAAGCGCACCGGCATGTGCTGGCGCAGCGCGGTTTCATTGAGCCGCGCGGGGTTGAAGATATTGCGGTAGTAGGCGAGCCAGAGCGCTTCCACGCCGTCGGTGGCGTCGTTTGCGCGGGGCCTGGGCGCATCGTCCGGCGTCGACGAATAGTGCAGGGCGTGGCCGTTCCACAGTGCCGCGCCATGCGGGGTGCCGATCCACCATGTCGAGCCGCCCATCCGCGCCGCGAAATGCTCGGCCGCATAGGCGAGCACGTCGTGCTCCGGCTCGTACCAGGCGATGTACTCGGGCACGCCCGGCGCGCTGCGCCGCTGGAAGCGCACGTAGGCGATCATGTCGTGCCGCGCGCGGCGCACGGATTTGGCCATGGCGTAAAGCCGCGCGCCGTCTTGGTCGGCGGCCGACGCCACGGCGCGCTCGCCGCGGCACCAGCGCCAGAGCGCGCGATACAGCAGGGCCCATCGTTGCGGGGAGCGATATTGCGCGGCGTCCCGCAGCAGCGTGGCCAGTTCCCTTGAAATGCGGATCGGGGGACCGGCGTCTTCGACGCCGGCGCGGGGCAGCCGTGCCGGTGGATCATCGGCAGGCAATGCCGCGCCGCCGCTGTCCAGCGGCAAGGACGCGGTGGCGGCGCCGGCCGGGCCGTCGGCATCCACCCATGTCACCGCTTCCGGCGGCCATCCGGCCCGTAACGCGCGCAGCGCCTGCGCGCGCCAGCTTGCATAGCCGCCATCGACCACCAGCGTGCCGGGGCAAACGGCGCTCATAGCAGCGACAACTGCTCCGGCGCCTTCGACAGCGCCTGGCGCAGCTGGTCCGACGTTGGCTCGGACAGCGCGGGCTTGTAGTCCTGCACGACGACGAACGGCTTCACGGTCGCCATCGCGCAGCGCAGCCGCACCAGGTCCTGGTAGCGGATGGCGCGCTGCCGGCGCAGCTCGGTCAGCCGTTTCGCGTTGCGCATGCCGATGCCCGGCACGCGCGCGATCAGCCGCTGCGGGGCCCGGTTCAGGTCGACGGGAAAGGACTCGCGGTGCGCCAAAGCCCAGGCGAGCTTGGGGTCGATGTCCAGCGGCAGCGCGCCGGCATCCTGGAACAGTTCCTCGGCGCGGAAACCGTAGCCGCGCAGCAGGAAGTCGGCCTGGTACAGCCGATGCTCGCGCAGCAGCGGCGGTGCCTGCGCGGGCAGGCCCGAGGGGCTTTCCGGAATCGGGCTGAACGCGGAGTAGTAGACGCGCTTGAGCCGGTAGGCGCCGTACAGCGTCTGCGCGGTCTGGAGGATCGTGCGGTCGTCGGCATCGTCGGCACCGACGATCATCTGCGTGCTTTGCCCGGCCGGCGCGCGGGCGGCCGAGGGCCCGTTGCCTTCGGCCTCCTCCTGGGCGAGCCGGATCGAACCCATGGCGCGCCGGATCGTCTGCGCGCTTTTTTCGGGGGCGAGCCGTTGCAGCCCGCCGTCCGTCGGCAGCTCGATATTGACGCTGAGGCGGTCGGCATACTGGCCCGCGGCGGCGATCAGCGCGGGGTCGGCGTCGGGAATGGTCTTCAGGTGGATGTAGCCGCGGAACTGATGTTCTTCCCGCAGCGAGCGGGCGACCTGCACCAGCTGTTCCATGGTGTAGTCGGCGCTGCGGATGATGCCCGAGCTCAGGAACAGGCCGTCGATATAGTTGCGGCGGTAGAAGTCCATCGTCAGGTCGACGACTTCGCGGGGCAGGAAGCGCGCGCGCGGCACATTGCTGGAGCGCCGGTTCACGCAGTACTGGCAGTCGTACTGGCAGAAATTGGTCAGCAGGATCTTGAGCAGGGAGACGCAGCGGCCATCCGGCGTAAAGCTGTGGCAGATGCCGGCCCCGGTGGTCGCGCCGAGTCCGGCCCGGCCGTGCGAATCCCGCTTCGGCGCCCCGCTGCTGGCGCACGAGGCGTCGTACTTCGCCGCGTCAGCCAGGATTTCCAGTTTCTTGAGCAGTTCCATGGTGCCATACTGTATGGATATACAGTATTCAACGCAACCCCATATCGACGCGCTGGACGTCCGGAAATGCCGTAGGCGAGGCTTTTAGAGCAAATTTCCGCCGGTCTTTCAGCTTATGGCTGCCACCCCGGCAGGCCGGCCGCCTGTCGCACCCAATCCACGAACTGCGTCTCGTCGAGCCCAGCGTCCTCGTGAATGTCGAGGTAGCGGGTGTCCTTGTTCTTCGATTCGCCCGGCGGCAGCGGCTTCAGCGAGGCGCCGCGGAAAAACGCCACCTTGATGTACCGGGTGAAGCAGTGATAGCTCAGGAAGAAACCCTGCCCCTCGACGCCGTAGAAGGGTGAATTCCATTTCACCGCTTTCTGCACGCCCGGCACGGTTTGGACGATCAAGGCATCCAGCCGGCGCCCCATGTCGCTTTTCCAGCCGGGCATCGCGGCGATGTACGCCTGGACCGGGCCGTCGCCATCCCCCTTGGGAATCTGCGGGTTCCCGCCAGAGAGCAGGCGCGGGGCCGGCGGGGAAGCCTTGTCGGCGGACTTTGCCGATGCCGGCGAGGGTTTGCCGGAAATCTTGTTCGCCATGCGGGCCTCCCAGGAACAGAGATTCACCCGTTATAGGCGCCCATCCGCATGCCCGAGCTGGGTGCTGACCGCGCGCGCCTCTTGCCGCACGGCGCTGCCGATGGGCCCGTCGATGGCCGGGTCGAAACCGCCCGTCGCGCCGAGCGCCGTCACCACCGCGCATAGCCGGCCGGTGTAGTCGTGCACCGGCGCCGATACCGCGCTGATGCCCTTCAGGTTGGTGTCCCGCACCGCCGCGCAGCCCGCCGCCTGTACCTCGCGGCGCAGCGCGCCGATAGGGTCCTTGCGGTCGAGCAGGGCGCGCAGGTCCGCCGGCGCGTTGCCCAGCTCCCGCTCGGCCAGCGCGCGCACGCGCGAATCGTCGAGCATGCCGAGGAAGACCCGGCCCGTGGCCGACCACAGCAGCGACAGCACGGAGCCGGCGCGCACGTTGACGGTCACCGGCAGGCCGGGCTCCTCGATCCGCATGATCGTGGGCCCCTTGTTGCCCATCACCGCGATAAAGCAGGTGACCTCCAGCCGCTCGCGCAGCCGGATCAGCGCCGGCTCTGCCACCCGGATCGGGTCCGCCTGCCGCATCGCGGCCAGGCCGATATGCAGCGCCTCGACGCCAAGCTGGTACTGCGGTGACCCCGGCTCCTGCGCGACCAGTTCCTCCTCGATCAGGCTGACCAGATAGCGGTGGACCTTGGCAGGGCTTTCGCCGATGTGCGTGGCGAGCGCCGTCAGGCTGGCGCGGCCGCCGAGGCGGGCCAGGCCTTTGAGCACGGCCATGCCGGTGACCGCGGACTGCACGCGCTGTCGGCGCTCACGTGGGCGCGGCGGCGCGGGATCGTTGTCGGCAGGGGCCATAGGAAGAGGAACATCGGTAGTCAGGAGGGCTGCGCCCAAGGTTAACCCTCATCCCATCATTACGCAATGCGTATATGATTTACGCAAAACGAGGCGACCGGCGCTTGCGCCGGCGACCCCATAACCGGAGACCACATGACCACCCGCCGCACCCTCATCCGTTCGCTGCTCGCCCTGGGCCCCGTCGTCGCGGGACTTGGCATCGCCTCGCAGGCGGCCGCGCAGAGCTATCCGTCCAAGCCCGTTCGCTGGATCGTGCCCTATGCGGCCGGCGGCGGTTCGGACTTCCTCGCGCGCACGATCAGCCAGGATCTGGCCAACCGGATCGGCCAGCCGGTGGTGGTGGACAACAAGCCGGGCGGCAATACCGCGATCGGCGCGTCGGAGACGGCGCGGGCCGCGGCGGACGGCTATACGGTGCTGTCCGCGGACAACGGCACGCTGGTGTTCAATCCCGCGCTGTACAAGTCTCTGTCGTACAACCCCAAGGACCTCGCGCCGGTCACGCTGCTGGGCCGCTTCCCGATGATTCTCGTGGTCGGATCGGGCTCGCAGGCGACGAGCGCCAAGGACTTCATCGCGCAGGTGAAGGCGCGTGCGGATGGGCTCAACTACGGCTCGGCCGGCGCCGGCAGTCCCCACCATCTGGCGATGGAGCTGCTCAAGGTGGAAGCCGGGCTGACGATGACCCACGCGCCGTACCGCGGCGCGGCGCCCGCCCTGGCCGATGTGGCGGCGGGCCAGATTCCGGCCATGATGGTCGACTATGCGGCCGGTGCCGGCTTCATCAAGGGCGGCAAGATCCGCGCGCTCGCGGTGGCCAATGCCACGCGCCTGCCGCAGCTGCCCGATGTGCCGACCTTCGCGGAGCTCGGCTACAAGAACGTCGAGGCCGCGGCGCTGGTCGGCATGGTCGCGCCGGCCGCGACGCCGCCCGACGTGATTGCCACGCTGAACAAGCAGGTGGTCGCATCCATCAAGGATCCGGCCGTCAACAAGCGCATGGTGGACTTCGGCGTGGAACCAGTGGGCAGTACGCCGGCGCAGTACGCCGACCTGCTGCGCAGCGAGACGACGCGCTGGCACAAGCTGATCCGCGACCTGAAGATCTCGCTGGACTGACACCACGCGCCGATCCCCGCATCCCTGCATCGACGCTTCACCGTCTCACCGCATCACGGCCTTACCGCATCACCGGAGAACCAGCATGAGCCAAGCCAGCGACACGCCAACCACGCGGGGCTGCCCCATCGACCATCGCCAGTTCTCCGGCCAGCGCGGTCCCACCGGCTGCCCGATCAGCGCGCGCGCCGCCGAGTTCGATCCATTCGGCGACGGCTACCAGCAGGACCCGCCCGAGTACGTGCGCTGGGCGCGCGAGCAGGAGCCGGTGTTCTACAGCCCGCAGCTGGGCTACTGGGTCGTGACGCGCTACGACGACATCAAGGCGATCTTCCGCGACAACCAGACGTTCAGCCCTTCCATCGCTCTCGAAAAAATCACGCCCACCGGCCCCGAGGCCAATGCGGTGCTGGCGTCCTACGGCTATGCGATGAACCGCACGCTGGTCAACGAGGACGAGCCGGCCCACATGCCACGCCGGCGCGCGCTGATGGAGCCCTTCACGCCCGAGGCGCTGAAGCACCACGAACCGATGGTGCGGCGCCTGACGCGCGAGTATGTCGACCGCTTCATCGACGACGGCAAGGCGGACCTGGTGGACCAGATGCTGTGGGAGGTGCCGCTGACCGTCGCGCTGCATTTTTTGGGCGTGCCCGAGGAGGACATGGACCTGCTGCGGCAGTACTCCATCGCCCATACCGTCAATACCTGGGGCCGGCCGAAGCCGGAAGAGCAGGTGGCCGTCGCCCACGCGGTCGGCAATTTCTGGCAGTTCGCCGGCAAGGTGCTCGACAAGATGCGGCAGGACCCGTCCGGCCCGGGCTGGATGCAGTACGGCATCCGTAAGCAGAAGGAGCTGCCCGAGGTCGTCACCGACTCCTACCTGCATTCGATGATGATGGCCGGCATCGTCGCGGCGCACGAGACCACCGCCAACGCCACGGCCAATGCGCTGAAGCTGCTGCTGCAGCATCCCGATGTCTGGCGAGAGATCTGCGAGGACCCCGCGCTGATTCCGAACGCGGTGGAAGAATGCCTGCGCCACAACGGCTCGGTGGCGGCATGGCGCCGGCTGGCCACGCGCGACACCGTGGTGGGCGGGCAGGCCATTCCCGCCGGATCGAAACTGCTGATCGTGACCTCGTCGGCCAATCACGACGAACGCCACTTCGCCGATGCGGACCTGTTCGACATCCGCCGCGACAACGCGAGCGACCAGCTCACCTTCGGCTATGGCTCGCACCAGTGCATGGGCAAGAATCTCGCGCGCATGGAGATGCAGATCTTCCTGGAGGAACTGACGCGCCGCCTGCCCCATATGCGGCTGTCGGAGCAGACCTTCACCTATGTGCCCAACACCTCGTTCCGCGGTCCCGAGCATCTGTGGGTGGAATGGGACCCGGCGCAGAATCCCGAGCGCCGCGACGCTTCGCTGCTTGCCACGCAGGTGCCGGTGCGCATCGGCGAGCCAAGCACGCATGCGCTGGGCCGCACCGTCGTGGTGGAAGCCGTCACGCCGCTCGCCGAGGACATCGTCAGGCTGCGCGTGGTCGCGCCCGATGGCAAGCCGCTGCCGCGCTGGTCGCCGGGCGCGCATATCGACGTCGAATGCGGGGATACCGGGCTGTCGCGCCAGTATTCGCTTTGCGGCGATCCGGACGACACCGGCGCGCTGGAGTTCGCGGTACTGCGCGAGGCGCAGAGCCGGGGCGGATCGGCCTGGGTGCATGGCCACGTGAAGACCGGCGACCGCCTGCGCATCCGTGGGCCGCGCAATCATTTCCGGCTCGACGAGGGCTCCTCCCGGGTCATCTTCATCGCCGGCGGTATCGGCATCACGCCGATCAGCGCGATGGCGCGGCGGGCCAAAGCGCTGGGCATGGATTACACGCTGCACTACAGCGGCCGCTCGCGCGCGTCGATGGCGATGGTCGACGAGCTTGCCGCGCTGCATGGCGAACGCCTGCATCTGTACGTGAAGGAAGAAGGCGGCCGCAACGACCTTGCGGCGCTGCTGGCGCGGCCCGATGCGCGCACGCACGTCTATGCGTGCGGACCGGCGCGCATGATCGAGGCCCTTGAGGCCGCCTGCGCCGGCTGGCCGGACGATGCGCTGCGCATCGAACACTTCGCCTCGGCGCCCAAGACGCTGGACCCCGAGCACGAGCAGCCGTTCGAGGTCGAGTTGAAGGACTCTGGGCTTGTGGTCGCGGTGCCGGCCGACCAGACCCTGTTGAGCGCGCTGCGCGGCGTCAATATCGATGTGCAGAGCGACTGCGAGGAAGGGCTGTGCGGCTCGTGCGAAGTGCGCGTGCTGGCGGGCGAGATCGATCACCGCGATGTCGTGCTCACGCGCGCCGAGCGCGAGGCCAACAACCGCATGATGGCGTGCTGCTCCCGCGCCCGGAACGGCGGGCGCCTCGTGCTGGAGCTTTGATCAAGTCCCGGCCGGCGGCGGACCGCTCGCCGCCGGCCGGGCCGCGCTAGTGCGGCGCTAGTGCGGCTCTAGTGCGGCTCCACCCGCACCAGCCGCGCGAACAACACGGCTGTCACGATCGCGGCGATGCCGACGATGATGTAGACGATTCGCGAGAGCATCGAGCCCTCGCCGAATATCGCCGCCACGAGGTCGAAGTTGGCCAGGCCAACCAGTCCCCAGTTCAATCCGCCGATGATCAGCAATACCAGGCTGATCGCGCCTACCGTCGTGGTTCTTCCTGCAGCCATGTCGTTCTCCTGGGTTAGGGACAAGCAGGCACTGCAAGCGCAACTTCCGTTCCATCCGCGGCGAGCGGCGAAGGTACGGCGGAAACCCGCCCTGCGCCACTTCGCGCGTTGCCGGCCGGTGTAGTTTTGCCAATGCGGGTGCTTTTGCCTATGCCGGTGCTACATCGGGCCCCCGGTGCGGCGGCGGACGCTGGAAGCTATTGCGCCGCGGTGCGCAACCACGCGGCCAGCCGCGCCGGCTGGCTGCCCGCCTCCCACGCCGAGGGCGCAAGCAGGCAGTAGTGCGAACCGTCCTCGACAAAACCGAGCGGCGCCGCAAGAACGCCGCTGGCCAGGTCGTCGCAGACCAGATGCCACGGGCCGATCGCCACGCCGATGCCCGCCACCGCGGCCTGCAGGCTGAAATAGAAGTGCTCGAACGCCTGCTCGCGCGCCGCCTTCTGGCGCTGCCCGGACAATCTGGCCCAGTCGCGCCACGCGTCGGGCCGGGTGCGGGTCTGCAGGCGCGGCGCGCCGCGCGCCAGACGCGGGGCCGCGCTGGCGTTGTCGAAGAACGTATCCACCTTGTCGGGCCGGCAGACGGGCCCGATGCGCTCCGCGAACAGCGGTGTGGCATGGAGCGAGCCCGGCCACGCGAAGTCGTTGCGGCGTATCGCCAGATCGATGCCGTCGCCGAACGAGAAGGGACCGCCGCCAGCGACCAGATGCACGGAAATGTCCGGATGTGTGGCCTGGAACGCGGGCCAGCGGGGAATGAGCCAGCGCATCAGCAGCGTTGGTTCGCACGACAGCACCAGCGGCGTGTCGCGCGGCGGGGTTCGCAGTTCGTGCGCCGCCTCCTGGATCAGCGCGAAGCCATCGTGGGCGGCCCGGTACAGGCGGCGTCCCGCGTCCGTCAGAAAGACGCGGCGGCTGCGGCGCTCGAACAGGGCCACGCCCAGGTCTTCCTCCAGGCTGCGCACCGCGCGGCTGATGGCCCCATGTGTCAGGTGCAGTTCGTCGGCCGCCCGGCTGAAGTTTTCCAGCCTTGCCGCAGCCTCGAAGCAGCGCAGGCCCGCGAGGGAGGGCATGCGACTCGGCCCGAATCGTGAGTGCAGCTCACCATCATTGTCAGAAGACATCGTTATTCCTGCGCGCAAGACGGCGTTAATCTGCCGCGCAGTCTACTTCATACGATGTCCCGCCAATGACAGAACTGATAGCCGTAGTCACCATCACCATACTGGCCGTGATCAGTCCCGGCCCCGATTTCGCCATGGTCTCCCGCACCAGCCTCATGCTGTCCCGGCGTGCCGGCGTGATGACGGCGCTCGGCATCGGGCTCGGCGTGCTGGTCCACGTCGGCTACACCCTGCTTGGCATCGGCCTGCTGATCAGCCGGTCCATCGCGCTGTTCCATGCCTTCAAGCTGGTGGGCGCCGCCTACCTGGTCTACCTCGGCGTGAAGATGCTGCGTGCCGGGCCGGGCACCACGGCGCCCTCCGGCGCGCTGGCGGCGGTGTCGGACTTCGGCGCGCTGCGCACCGGCTTCCTGACCAATGCGCTGAATCCGAAGACCACGGTCTTTGTCGTCAGCCTGTTCATGCAGGTGGCCGAGCCGGGCACGCCGCTGCCGGTGCAACTCGGCTACGGCGCCTTTATCTCGGTGGCGCACGTGGTGTGGTTCGTGCTGGTCGCACTGTTCTTTTCGACAGGCGCGGTTCGCGCGCGGATGCTGCGCGTGCGGCATTGGATCGACCGCGCGTTCGGCGCGCTGCTGATCGGCTTCGGCGGGCTGCTGGCCAGCGCCAGCGTGTCGCGCTGACCGTGTCGCGCTGAGCCGGCGGCCCGGCTTCGCGGGCGGGGTCGAGAACCGGCGGCAGGCGCTGGTGTAGAATCGCGCCCATGTCGCGGGTCGTAGCCATTCTCCTGATGCTGATCCTGCCGCTGCAGGCCTTTGCCGCGGCGGACCGCCAGCTCGCGCACTCGGCCGGCGCCATGCTGGAACACCTGATGGCCCACGCCGAACATGTCCCGCATCATCACGACGATGACGGCGACATCGAGCACGACGACTCCCAGTCCTCGCTTTCCCACCTGCTCGAGTTCGATTCGAGCGCGAACTTCCAGGGCGTCGTGGCGACGCCGTTCCTGGTGCCCGTGCTGCCGCATGCGCAGCCGGCGCCGGGATTCCGCCACGGCTACGTGCCCGATCCCACCGGCAGTCCCCCGCTAAGACCGCCTCATCTGCCCGCCTGACGGCGGGGCCTTCGTCCTTCTGATTCCAGCCGCCGTGCGCGCTTGCGCCCGGCCGCCCCGCCGCATTGCTGGTCCGCGCTTCGCGTTGGGGTTCTCATGCTCAAAACAGTCGTATTCCTTGTCTCGTCGCTGGCGGGCATTGCCGTCGCGCATGCACAGCCGGCACTGCCCGATCTGCGCGCCTTGTTCGACGCCGCGTGGGAGCGGTCCGTGGCGGTCCAGGCTACCGAGGGCCGCCGCCTGCAGGCCGCCGCGAGCCGCGTGCAGGCCGACTCGCTGATCGCCGGCCCGCCGTCCGTGCAACTGCTTCATCGCGGCGACAGCATGACCGACAGCCGCGGCACCCGCGAAAGCGAGATCGCGATGGCGGTGCCCATCTGGATGCCCGGCCAGCGTGCCGCGCGCGGCGACTTGGCCGATGCGGAGGCCGCCGAAGCCGAGGCCGGGGCGGGCCTGGCCCGCCTGAACCTGGCCGCCGAGGTGCGCGTGCGCGTCTGGGCGCTTGCCGCCAGCGAAGGCGAGCGGGATGCGCTGCGCAGGCGCGTGCAGGTCGCGGCGTCGCTGCGTGACGATGTGCATCGACGGGTGACGGCCGGCGATCTGGCCAGGACGGATCTGTTGCTGGCGCGGCAGGATCACCTCGCGGCCGAAGCGCAACTGGTCGAGGCCGAGGCGAGGGTGGTCGAGGCACGCGCGCGCCTGCAGCAGGCCACCGGAGTTGCGCAGTTGCCGCTGCGCTATCTGGAAATCGCCGCCAAGCCGGACGACCCGTCGCTGCATCCGCTGCATCCGCTCGTCGAAGGGGCGCAGCGCACGTTGCTTCGCGCCGAGCGGCAGGTCGGCTACCTGCGCGAGTCCCGCCGCGATCCGCCCGAGGTCGGCGTCGCCTACCGGACCGACAGGGCGGGCGGCGGCCAGCCGAGCGACCGGACCATCGGTGTCTTCGTGCGCATTCCGTTCGCGACCGACGCGCGCAACCTGCCGCGCGAGACCGCCGCGCAGACCGAGCTGATGACGGCGCGCGCGGATGTGCAGCGCACCGAGCGCGTGGTGCGCTCGGATATCGACGCGGCCACCGCGGCGCTTGCGCTCGCCGAACGCCAGCTCGCGCTCAACGCGGAGCGCAGCGCGGCGTTGAACGAGCGCGCGGCGCTGTTGCGCAAGACCTTCGACTTCGGCGAGATCGGGCTGACCGAAGCGCTGCGGGCACAGAACCAGGCACTGGAAGCGGAGGCGGATCTCGCGCGCCAGCGCGCCCGCCACGGCCTTGCCATTGCCACTCTCAATCAGGCCCTTGGAGTCCTGCCATGAACAGACTATCGACCCCACAACCGCGGTCTTCGTGGGCCATCAAGAAGCGCCGTCATGCCTTGGCCGCGATGCCAGTCCTGGTCCTGATCGTCGTCGTGGCCATGCTCGCGGGGACCGTCTACGCCCACGGCCCCGAGGGCGATCATGACCATGCGGCCGCCGATGCTGCCGCGGCCCAGGGCCAGCAGCCGGTGATCGAGGCCCACACCGAGATGTTCGAGCTGGTCGGCACGCTGGCGGCCGGCGAACTGTCGGTGATGGTGGATCGCTACGCCACCAACGACCCCGTGACAGAGGGCACGCTGGAGGTCGAGTTCAACGGCATCCGGGCCAGCGGCAAGCTGCATGCCGATGCCGGCGACTTCGCCTTCACCGACGAGGCGCTGCTGCGGGCGCTGCGCGAGCCCGGCACGCATCCGCTGGTCTTTACGCTGGTCGCGGGCGGGGATAGCGACCTGATGGAAGGCACGCTGCAGGTGGCCGCCGACGCCCACGCGCAGGAGCGATGGCTGCACGGCTCACGCTGGCTGTGGGTCGGCTTGCTGGTGTTGGCCATCGCCGTGCTGGTGTCGGTGCCGGCGTTGGCCCGGCGCCTGCACCGTCTCCAATCTTCCAGGCGGGAACAGCCATGAACGGGAACACCAACGTCTTGGCATCGGCCGTCGCATCGGCATTCTTCGCGGCGATGGCGCTGATGGCCTTCGCGCCGATGCCCGCGTTCGCCGGGCCCGGCGCGCATGGACCGAGCGGCGAGCATCTCGATGCGCCGGCCGCAGCCACGGGAGCCGGTCTGGCGCGGCTGCCCGATGGCAGCGTCCACGTGCCCAAGCTCGCGCAGCGCAGGATGGGCATCCGCACCGTGGTCGCGACGCAGGGCGAGCATCCGCGGACCGTCGAGCTGAACGCGGTGGTGACGATCGATCCCAATGCCGGCGGCCGCCTGCAGGCGGGATATCCCGGCTGGATCGAGCCGCCGCCGGGCGGATTTCCGGCACTGGGCCAGCGCGTACGCAAGGGCGACGTGCTCGCGCTGCTGCGGCACAAGGCTCCGCCTTACGAGGCTGGCAACCAGCAGGCGCAGCTTGCCAGCCTGAGCGCAAGCCTGAAGCTGGCGCAGCAGCGTCTGCAACGCCTCGAATCGCTGCAGGACAGCGTCCCCCGCAAGGAGATCGAAGCCGCGCGCGCGGAGGTCCTGAGCCTGACGGGACAGCGCAGCGCCGTGGGCCGTAGCCTGCGGCAGGTCGAAGCGCTGCGGGCGCCGGCCAGCGGGGTGATTGCGACTTCGAACGTGGTGGCCGGCCAGGTGGTGGCGGCCGAAGACGTGCTGTACGAAGTGGTCGATCCTTCGCGGCTGCTGATCGAGGCCAGCACGGCGGACCCGGCGCTGGCCGCGCGCATCCGCGATGGCGCGCTCCGGCAGCCCGCTGGTGGCGCGCTGGCCTTCGTCGGCGCGGGCCGCAGCCTGCGCAATGGTGCAGTGCCCCTGCTGTTCCGCACCAGCGGCGAGGTCGGCGCGGTGCCGCTCGCGGTGGGCCAGCCGGTCACCGTGATCGCGCGGCTGGCGGACACGGTCACCGGCATTGCGTTGCCCAGCGAGGCGCTGGTGCGCGGGCCGGGCAACGAGACCATCGTGTGGATCAAGGCGGGTGCCCAGCGCTTTGTCGCGCAGCCGGTGGAAGCGGTGGCGCTCGACGCGCGCACCGTCGTCGCCATCAAGGGCCTGGCCGCGGACAACCGCGTGGTGGTGTCCGGCGCCGCGCTGGTCAACCAGATCCGCTAGGGGACGCGCATGTTCAACTGGATCGTTCGCGCCAGTCTGCGCAACCGGCTGCTGGTGCTGGCCATCGCCGTGATGCTGATGGTCTACGGCGCGCTGACCGCATGGCGCACGCCCGTGGATGTCTTCCCGGACCTGAACAAGCCGCTGGTCACGGTGATCACCGAGGCCGGCGGCATGGCGCCGCAGGAGGTGGAACTGCTGGTGTCGTTCCCCGTGGAAACCACGCTCAACGGCATGCCGGGTGTCACGCGGGTGCGTTCGGTGTCGGGCGTCGGCCTGTCCGTCGTCTACGCGGAGTTCGACTGGGGCACGGACATCTACCGCAACCGGCAACTGGTCGCCGAGCGCCTGACGCTGGTGAAGGAGCAGTTGCCGGGCGGGCTGACGCCGGTCATGGGACCGGTCTCGTCGATCATGGGCGAGATCATGCTGATCGCCTTGCCCATCGACCCCGCCCGCGCCAGCCCCATGCAGGCGCGCGAATACGCGGACTTCGTGCTGCGTCCGCGCCTGCTGTCGATCCCCGGCGTGTCCCAGGTGATCCCGATCGGCGGCGAGGTGCGCCAGCTTCGCGTGGAACCGGATACCGCGCGGATGGCTCAGTTCGGCGTCACGCTGGCGCAGATCGAGACCGCGCTGCGCGACTTCGCGGCCAACACCAGCGGGGGCTTCATCGACCTGAACGGCCGGGAATATCTGATCCGCAACCTCGGGCGCACACAGCGGCTGGATGACCTGAAGGGGCTGGCCGTCGCCTACAGGAACGGCGCGCCCGTGCTGCTGGAACAGGTCGCGGGCGTGCGCCATGCGGCGGCGATCAAGCGCGGCGACGCGGGCTTCAACGGCAAGCCGGCGGTGATCGCCAGCATCCAGAAGCAGCCGGCCGCCGATACGGTCCGGCTGACCCGCGATATCGAGGCCGCGCTGGCGGAACTGAAGCAGGGCCTGCCGCCGGGCGTCGCGCCGCCGCAGGTGCTGTTCCGCCAGGCCGACTTCATCGAGGCGTCGATCGGCAACGTGGTCGAGGCCCTGCGCGATGGCGCGATCATGGTGGCGGTGGTGCTGTTCGCCTTTCTGCTGAGCGTGCGGACCACGGCGATCTCGCTGGTCGCGATTCCGCTGTCGCTGGCGGTCACCGCGCTGGTCTTTCAGCTGCTGGGCCAGTCCATCAATGTGATGACGCTCGGCGGGCTGGCGATCGCCATCGGCGAGCTGGTCGACGATGCGGTGGTGGACGTGGAGAACATCCTGCGGCGGCTGCGCCAGCGCGCCACCATGGCGGACCCGCCTCCGGTATTGCAAGCGATATGGCGCGCCTCGGTGGAGGTGCGCTCGGGCATCGTCTACGCCACGCTGATCGTGGTGCTGGTGTTCGTGCCGCTGTTCGCGCTGCCGGGCATCGAAGGACGGCTGTTCGCGCCGCTCGGCATCGCCTATATCGTGTCCATCCTGGCGTCGATGCTGGTGTCGATGACCGTCACGCCGGTGATGTCGTATTACCTCCTGCCCGGCATGAAGCGGCTGCATCGCGACGACAGCCCGCTGGTACGGTGGCTCAAGCGGACCGATGCGCGGTTGCTGCATTGGTCGTTGCCCCAGGCCCGCGGCATCCTGGTCGGGGCTGCCGTGGCCGCGGCGCTCGCGGCGGCGACCGTGCCCTTCCTGCCGCGCGCATTCCTCCCCGCGTTCAACGAGGGCTCGCTGGTGATGTCGCTGATCTTCCAGCCGGGCACCTCGCTGAGCGAAGCCAACCGCATGGGGGCGCTGGCCGAAACGCTGGTCCGGCAGGTGCCGGAGGTGACGAAGGTGGGCCGGCGCACCGGCCGCGCGGAATTGGACGAGCACGCCGAGGGCGTCCATTCGTCCGAGCTCGACGTGGACCTGAAGCCGTCGGCGCGCAGCCGCGAAGCGGTGATGGCCGCCATCCGCGCGCAGATGGCGACGCTGCCGGCCTCGGTGGCGATCGGCCAACCCATCTCGCACCGGCTCGACCACCTGTTGTCCGGCGTGCGCGCGCAGGTCGCGCTCAAGCTCTATGGGGACGACCTCGACACGCTGCGCGGGCTGGCGGAAACCCTGCGGTCGCGGCTGGCTGCGGTGCCCGGTCTGGTCGATATCACGGTGGAGAGGCAGGTGCTGATTCCGCAGGTCAATGTCCGGCTGGACTACCGCGCGGCGGCCCAGTACGGCATTCCCGCCGGCGAAGCGCTGAAGGCGCTGCAGACGCTTTCCGACGGCACGCGCATCACGCAGGTCATCGAGGGCGTGCGCCGCTTCGATCTGGTGGTCCGCCTGCCCGACGCCGGCCGCACCCCGCAGGATCTGGCGCGCGTGATGCTGGACTCGCCGCGCGGCCCTGTGCCGCTGGCGGCGATCGCCACGGTGGAGGAGGGAGATGGCCCGAACCAGATCGGCCGCGAGAACAGCCGCCGCCGCATCGTCGTCTCCGCGAACACCGACGGCTCCGACATGGCGGGGGTGATCGCGGGCGTGCGCGATGCCGTCGGCGGCGCAGGGCTGCCGAGCGGCTACTTCGTCAGCATCGAGGGACAGTTCCAGGCCCAGGAACAGGCCACCCGGCTGATCGTGATGCTGTCGCTGGTCTCGCTGTCACTGATCTTCCTGGTGCTGTACTCGCGCTATCGGTCCGGCACGCTGGCGCTTGTGATCATGGCCAACATTCCGTTCGCGCTGATCGGCAGCGTGCTGGCGATGTGGCTGGCGGGACTGACGCTATCGGTGGCCTCGATGGTCGGGTTTATCACACTGACGGGCATCGCCACGCGCAACGGCATCCTGAAGGTCAGCCACTACATCAATCTGTGCCGCTTCGAAGGCGAGACCTTTGGCGTGCCGATGATCGTGCGCGGTTCGCTGGAGCGGCTGACCCCGGTGCTGATGACCGCGCTGGTGGCCGCCTTCGCGCTGATTCCGCTGCTGATCTCGGCCGATGCGCCGGGCAAGGAAATCCTCCATCCAGTCGCGATCGTGATCTTCGGCGGGCTGGTGAGCTCGACCATTCTGGATTCGCTGCTGACGCCACTGGCGTTCTGGCTGTTCGGACGCAAGCCCCTCGAAGCCATCCTCGCGCGAGAGGGCGAAGAGTCGTATTGAAACGGGCCCCGGCGGCGACGCCCGCAAGTCGCCGCGACCTTGGAGCGAATGAACGATGCAGCAGCAATTGAAGACACGGCTGAAGAGGCGGCTGGCGATGGCATGGATGGCAGCGAGCCTGGCCGCCCCCGCGATAGTGCTGGCGCATGGCGCCAAGCCCGCGCAGTACGGCGGGGTGGTTCAGGTCGCCAGCGACCTGCAGTTCGAACTGGTCAACCGGGACGGCACCGTCACCCTCTATGTCGACGACCACGACCGCAAGCTGCCGGTGGCCGGCGCCACCGGCAAGCTCACGGTGCTCACCGGCGCGCAGAAGACCGAGACCGCGCTGGCCGCGGGCGCGGGCAATGCGCTGGTGGCCGCAGACAGGATGCAGCTCGCCAAGGGCGCGAAGGCGGTGGCGCTGGTCCGCTTCGCCGACGGCAAGTCCGTGACGGTGCGCTTTACGGTCAGATAGGCGGCGGGCGCACGGCGCTCAGGCTGTCAGGAAAGCCAGCAGGTCCGCGTTGACTTCGTCGGCGTTGACGACGCAGAGGCCGTGCGAGCCTCCGGGATAGGTTTTCAGCGTGCCGTTCTTCAGGAAGCGCACGGCCTGCCGCGACGTGTTGTCGGCCGATACCAGCTGATCGTCCTCGCCGTGCAGTACGAGCGTCGGCATGGTCATCGCCTTCAGATCGTCGGTGAAATCGATCTCGGAGAATTCCCGGATGCAGGCGTACTGGCCCAGGATGCCGCCACTCATGCCTTGCAACCAGAACGCGTCGAGCGCGCCCTGGGACACCTTGGCGCCCGGACGGTTGAAGCTGAAAAAGGGCATCGCGAGGTCGCGATAGAACTGCGCGCGGTTGGCTGCCACGCCGTTGCGCATGCCGTCGAATACCTCTGGCGGCAGCCCGTTCGGATTGGCCGGCGTCTTTCCCATGTACGGCGGCACCGCGCCGATCAGCACGGCGCTCGCCACGCGCTGGCTGCCATGCCGGCCGATATAGCGCGCGATCTCGCCGCCGCCCATCGAATGGCCGACCAGCGTCGCGTCGCGGAGGTCGAGCGCATCCAGCAGGGCCGCGAGGTCGTCCGCATAGGTATTCATGTCGTTGCCCTGCGCGGGCTGGTCCGAGCGGCCATGGCCGCGGCGGTCGTACGCAATCACGCGGAAGCCCTTGCCGGCCAGAAACAGCATCTGCGCGTCCCAGGCATCGGCGTTCAGGGGCCAGCCATGGGAAAACACGACTGGGCGGCCGCTGCCCCAGTCCTTGTAGAAAATTTGGGTGCCGTCCTTGGCGGTGATGGTAGTCATGCGTGTGGTTCCTGCGGAGGTGTTGGAAAGTCGAAGAGGGGCTGTCAACGGGCGGCTGCCCCGGCGTCGCGCGCTGGCCGGGGCGAGGGAGGCGGCGCGAGCTGCGTCGTGTAGTTCGCCGGAATCCAGCGGAACCCGCTGGCACCGGCGCCGATGTGCCCGAGGCCCGGAAAGGCGATATGGGCTGCGGCGATCCAGTGGCCCTGCCGCGCGGCGTCGGCATACAGGCGCAGCCGCTGCTGCGCGGCCTGCGCCGCATCGCTGTCGTAGCGCACCGTGACGCCCGGATCCGCGAACTGCACCGGCGCGACGTGCACCGTGTCGCCCCAGGCGATCAGCGTCTGCCCGCGGCTTTGGACGCGATAGATGGTGTGGCCCGGCGTGTGGCCGGCGTCCGCCTCGGCGTGGATGCCCGGGACGATTTCCGCGCCGGCTTCGAACGTGCGCAGCCGCTGGGCGGCGAGATAGGGCTTCAGCGAGCCGGATGCCGCATCGAACATCGCATGCAGCAGCGCGGGCGCCGTGGCGCGATTGGCCGGTGACAGCCAGTACCGTTCGTCCTCGCGGCTGACGTGGACAGTCGCGTTGGGGAAGACGATCCGGCCCTGATCGACCACGCCGCCGACGTGGTCGGCGTGCAGATGCGTCAGCAGGACGTCGTCGACCTGCTCAGGCCGGTAGCCGGCGGCACGCAGGTTCGCCAGCAGATGCCCCCCTTCGGCGCCATAGAGGGCACCCGCGCCGCTGTCGATCAGCACGAGACGGGTTCCGGTATTGATCAGAAAGGCGTTGATCGAACCCTCGACGGGGGCGGCCAGATGGGCGGCCGCCAGCAGCGCGTCCGCTTCGCCGGGGTTGGATTCGGACAACGCGACATGGCCGGCGGTTGCAGGCGGCGGCGCGGGGCGGCTCAGTACCTCCCGCACGGGGAAGTCGTGCGTGCCGTCGAGCAGGGCGGTGACCTCGAAGTCGCCGAGCATCATCCGGTAGAAGCCGGGCGCCTGCGTGCGCTGCTGGGGCGCCGCCGCTGACGCGCTCGCGCAGGCTACGAACGAAGCCGCAAGGGCGATGCCGGCGCGGCCGGTCCAACGGCGCAGCTGGTTGAGGATGGAGAACATGGGAAAGTCCCGAGTGGATAACGCTGCGCAGAGTAGGCGCGCTCCGGGGACGGCGCCATAGTGCCTTCGTATGGGGGCGCGCCGGCACGAACCTCGCCATCGCTCTGGTACCCTCCAACCTTTGCTCGCATCCGACCGTATCGTGAACTGGGACGACACCCGCATTTTTCTGGCGCTCGAAAGAGAAGGCACGCTCCGGCGTGCGGCGAGGGTGGTCGGGCTGGACCAGGCCACGGTGGGACGGCGCATCGCCGCGATGGAGCGGGCGCTGGGCGCGACGCTGTTCCTGCGCCGCTCGGACGGTTATGCGCTGACGCCCGCGGGCGAAAACGTGCTCCGCTCGGCCGAGAAGATGGAGCAGTTCGCCAACGAACTGGTGAGACAGGCGCAGGGTGTGGACAGCCGGCTGGAGGGCGAGGTCAAGGTGACCACCACGGACTCGCTGGCGCTGGAGTTCGTGATCCCGGCGATCGCGCGCCTGCACGCGGCGCACCCCGATGTCCGGGTCATGCTCAATACGTCGACGCAGATGCTCAATCTGGCCCGCCGCGAGGCCGACATCGCGATCCGCAATATCAAGCCGGAGAATCCCGATCTGGTGACCCGCCTGCTGGCGCGCTGGCCCGTCGGCCTCTATGCGTCCGCCGGCTATCTCGAAGCGCATGGCGAACCGGAGCCGGGCGCGGGCTTCGCGGGCCATGACCTGGCGATCTACCAGCCCTACATGGCCGGCAACCGGATGCCGACGCTGGTCGGCGAGCCGATCCATGCGGGCCGCATCGTGTCCGGCGTCAATTCGAGCCTGATGCTGCGGGCCATGGTGCGCGCCGGCGTGGCCATCGGCGAGATTCCCGTGCCGCTGGCGGAGCGCACGGGGCTGGTGCGGATCTGGCCGGGCCGGGAGAGGGCGGGGCGTTACGAAGTCTGGCTGGTCACCCACCAGGACCTGCGCCATACCGCCCGCGTGCGAGCGATGATCGACGCCGTGGCGCAGGAGTTTGCCGCAGGCACGGCCACGTAGCGCCGGCCCCCGCCAGCGCTGCAAAAACGCATGACGCCGATGAAAATGTGCCGCATCCGTGCGGCACATTGCGGTCCTATACTCGGCCGCATCGTGATCCATCGGGATCGCCCTCAACACAGGTGGTGTCATGCATTCCGCTTCTTCTTCCCCCGCCGTTCGGCCGGGCCCAGCGCCCACCCGGCACGTATGGCTGTACATCGCCGCCGGCTTCGCGGCCAGTCTCGCCAGCATCGGGCTCGCGCGGTTCGCCTACGCGCCGCTGGTGCCGGCGCTGATCGAGGCGCACTGGTTCTCCGCGGACAAGGTCGTGTTCCTGGGCGCGGCCAATCTGGCCGGCTATCTGATCGGCGCGCTGGTCGGGCATCCGCTCGGGCGCCGCATGTCGAATCCCCGGGCGTTGCGCACGATGATGGTGGTGGTGACGGCGGCCTTCGTGGCCTGCGCGTATCCGCTCTCTTCGGCCTGGTTTTTCTTCTGGCGGCTGCTGTCGGGCGTTTCCGGGGGCGCCATCATGGTGCTGGTGGCGGCCACCGTCCTGCCGCATGTGCCGGCGCAGCGCCGGGGTATCGCCAGCGGGGCGATCTTTCTTGGCATCGGGGTCGGTATCGCTGGCTCGGGGACCATCGTGCCGCTGCTGCTGCATGACGGCCTGCGGACGACATGGTTGGGCCTGGGCGCCGTCTCGGCCCTGTTGACGCTGCTGACGTGGTTCGCCTGGCCGGCCGAACGGGCGCACGCCGACGCCCCGGCACATGGGCAGGAGCCGGCGGCGCCGGCCGCCCACGGCTTGCCGAAGGCCAAGGCGGGCGTTGCGGTGCTGTTTGCGCAGTATGGGTTGATGGCCGTCGCGCTGGTACCGGCGATGGTGTTTCTGGTGGACTTCGTGGCTCGCGGACTTGGCGCCGGCGCGCACGTGGGCGCGGGTTACTGGGTGCTCTACGGCATCGGCGCGATGATGGGCCCGCCACTATTCGGCTGGATCGGGGACCGACTGGGCGCGCGGCCGGCGCTGCGGGTGGTGTTGCTGGTGCAGGCGGTGGCGGTGGGCAGCCTGTGCGCCGCACACGACGCTGTCTGGCTTGGCGTGGCGACGGTGTTCGTCGGCATGTTTCCGCCGGGCATCGTGCCGCTGGCGCTGTCGCGGATTCACGAGCTGATTCCGCATGACCGGCATGCGCAGAGCCGCGCCTGGAGCCGTGCCACGATCAGCTTCGCCACGTTCCAGGCGCTGGCGGGCTACGGTTATTCGGCGGTATTCAGCGCGACGGGCGGGGATCACCGGCTGCTGTTCGCGCTGGCCACCGGCGCGCTGATCGTTACGCTGGTGCTGACGTTGCCAGGTCTGGAGCGGTGGGTGTGGCGAAGGCTTGGCGGACGGCAGAGGCCGGACGGGCAGGGCAGGGGTTTGTGCTGCCCGTCGTGAGCATGCGGGGGCCGGTGAGGGTGACCGCCCGCCTGGGCCCCGGCTACTTCTTCGCCAGGATCTCGCGGATCGCCCCTTCGAACACGTCGACCGGCTGCCCGCCTGAGATCAGGTAGGTGTCGTCGAAGATGATCGACGGCACCGAGGTGATGCCCATGTCCCGATACCGCTTTTCCATCTCGCGGACATCCTTGGCATACCAGTCGTTCTCCAGCACCTCGCGGGCGCGGGCGGCATCGAGGCCGGCCTCCGTGGCGGCGTCGACCAGCACGTCGTACTTGCAGACGTCCTTGCCGGCGGTGAAGTACGCGCGCAGCAGCGCCAGCTTCAGCGGCAGCTGCTTGCCCTCGAGATCGGCCCACCACAGCAGCCTGTGCGCGTCGAAGGTGTTGTACACGTGCGTGCGCGGCCCGAACGTAAAGCCCACTTCGGCGCCGCGCTGGCGGATCATCTCGTGGGTCTGCGCGATCTCGGCCTCGCTGCGGCCGTACTTGCGCTTCATATAGCTGGCGATGGGTTCGCCTTCGCCGCCCATGTCGGGGTTAAGCTCGAACGGGCGCAGATGGATGGTGGCATCGACCTCGTCGCCCAGCCTTGCCAGCGCCTGTTGCAGCGACTGCAGGCCGATGGCGCACCACGGGCACGCGACGTCGGAAACGAAATCGATCTTGAGGGGAGTCTTCATGGCGGGGTCGGAATCGGCGAGGGGATGGCGACAGGGTAGCGGCAATCGCGCTGCCGTGCACGCGGTGCGCGTCCTACGTCCCGGCGCGCGCGCCGTCCTTCGGCCGCCGGGTGCGGGCGGCCTTTTTTGCGCCACTGCCCTGGGAAGGCTCCTTGCCGGGCGCGCTGGTCGTGCCTTGCAGGCGTTCCAGCGACGATAGCGCGTCCACGTAGGTCAGGAACTGCTGCAGGTAGCCGGGCGACACCTCGCCCATCAGCGACAGCGCGCGCTGCACGAGGTGGCTGGAGTTCAGCGGGCCCGCGTTCTCCGGTACGCGCTCGACCGAGTGCCGCAGTTCGCGGCGGGCCCGCACCTGGATCCAGGTGTCGCGGAAGTAGTCGGTGAGCCTCGCCAGGCCATCGGGTTCGCCGCCATGCGGCTTGCCCTGCATGCGCGCGACGAGATCGGCCAGGGCGGCCGATCCGGGCGCGCTCGCTTCGGCATCCGCTGCGGCCTGCGTCCCGGCCGCGCGCGCCACCGTAGTGCGATAGGCGTCGGCCAGCGCGGCGAGCCGGTCTTCGAGCACGCGCCGGACGGCGCCGTCGTAGCCTTCGGCGCGGCGGGCCAGTGCCTGCATGGTGCCGAAGCGCACCGGATCGAGCCGGTCCGCGCCGCTGTCGCGCCAGGCGTCCAGCAGCGCGCGGGCGTCGCGTGCCTGTTCCTCAGCCATTGGCCTTCGTGCCGCCGGCCGACACGCGGGGGATAGGCGCGATCTCGACCCGCCGGTTCTTCGCCCGGCCCTCGGCGTCGCTGTTGGGACTGACGGGCTGCGTGGAGCCGAACGCCGCCGCGAAGACCGACGAGCGCGGAACGCCCGCCTCGATCAGCGCCCGGGTCACGGTCAGCGCACGCTGGGCCGACAGCTCCCAGTTGTCGGCGAACTCGCGATTGCTGCCGCGCACGCGCCGGTCGTCGGTAAAGCCGCTGACCATCAGCATATCGTCGCGCGTGCGCAGGTACGCGGCGAGCGGACCGGCAAGGCTCTTCAGGACTTCCTGGCCCTGCGGCTGCAACTGGTCCGAGCCCTGGTCGAACAGCACGCTGCCGTTGATGCCGATGCGGCCGTTGACGAGCGTCACGCGGCCGGCGGCCAGCGGCCCGGCCAGCGCTTTCTCCAGCGTCTCGCGCCGCTGCATTTCCTGCTGCCGCTGCCTGACCTCGTCCTCCAGTTTGGCGGAGAGCTCCATCTGGACCGCGACGACGCCGAGCAGGATCAGCACGAAGGCGCCGAGCAGGACCGACATCAGGTCGCCGAAGACCGCCCAGGCGGGCACCGCCGGTTCCACGCCGGCGTCGATATCCTCCCTCATGCCGCCTCGGCCGCCGGGGACGGCTGGCCCGGCAGGCGCCGCAGGTCTTCGAGGATCTGCTTCTGCGACAGCATGCTGAGGTCGACGACCTCACGGGCCTGCGCGACGTAGTACGCGAGCTGCTCGTCGCTGCGCGCCATGGACTTGTCCAGCGCCGCCTCGATGCGCGCCAGTTGTTCGCCCAGCTTGCCGTTCGACTCGGCGAACAGCTGCACGGCCGCGCCGAACGCCTCGCCCAGGCTCGCGACCTCGACGGCGCTGCCGGTGACCTGCGCGGCGATGTCCGTGAGCTTGCCGGTCTCGTCCTCCACCTTGTCGGTGAAGCGCGTGCCGACGCGGTCCAGCACATCGGCCGTGGTCGTTACCAGCGTATCCACGGCGGTGCGCTGCTCGGTCGACGCGTGGTTGACGGCATCGAGCAGCGTGCCCAGTGTCTCCAGCATGCGGCTGCGCTCCTCCAGCATGGCGTTGTCGCGGGCCATGCCTTCGGTGAGCTTTTCGCGCAGTTCTGCGATGACTTCCGCCGCGGCCTTCGGTGCCTCCGCCGCGGACTGGACCAGGCGGGCCACCTCCGCAATGGTGTTGCCCGCGTGTTCCTGCGTGCGCGCCGCGATGTCGCTGCCGATCCGCGCCAGCGTCTCGCAGATTTCCTGCTGGCGGCTGGCCGTCTGCGCGCTGGTCTGCTCCCATTCGGCGCGCAGCGCGGCGACCATGGTGGCAAGGTTGTCGCTCCAGTGGGCCAGACGTGTTTCGTCGCGCTGGGCCAGCTCGGCCTGCAGCGCCAGCGCAGCCTCGGGGGCTTGCGCCGCGGCCTGCACGAGGCGGTCGATCTCCGCGATCGTGCTGCTGGCGTGGGCCTGCGTCTGGGCGGAGATATCGCGGGCGGTGCGCGCCAGCGCGTCGCAGGTCTCCTGCTGACGAGCCGCCGCCCGGGCGCTGGCGTCGGTCCACTGCTCGCGCAGCGTCGCGCCGAGGGCGCCGAAGCTGTCGCTCCAGACCGCCAGGCGCTGCGCGTCGCGCGCGGCCAGCGCGTCCTGCAGGTCCGCATGCGAGCGCGTCATGGCCTGCACCAGCGTGGCCGCCTGCTGCTCGAAGGCCGCCGCGGCGGCCGTCAGCGCACGCTGGTTGTCCTCGGCCAGCCGGTTGCCCGTGCGCTCGTGGTGGGACAGCGCCGTGCCGAAGGCCTCGGCCGTATTGGCCGCCGCCGCGTCGATGCGGGCGGCCACGCCATCGAGCAGCCCCGCCGAGCGCTGCTCCAGCGTGGCGGTGAATTCCCCGAGCGACGCGCCCAGGTCGCGCGTCATGGCTGCGCTGGTGCGCTGGTGTTCCGCCAGTGCCTGGCTCCAGGTCTGGGCGACGGTGGCGGTGGTGGTGTCGAAGCGGGCAGACAGCTGGTCCAGCTGCTGCTGCACCGCCTGCGCAACGGTCTCGCGCCATGCCGTGGTATCGCGCGCCAGGCCCGCCATGGTGGCTTCCACGGCCGGCTGGATCGCGGCGCCCGCGGCGCGCGCGCCGTCGGCCACGCTGTCCTTCAGCGATTGGCCCACGGACGCGGCCAGCCCCTGGTAGGCCGCTTCGGTACGGCTGTGGAAAGCGTCCTGGCTCGCGGCCAGCCGTTCGTTCAGCGCCTGGCTCTGCTGCTCCAGGGCGCTCATCATGGCCTGGAGCCGATCGACCAGCGCGGGCATGGCTTCGGTCTGGCGCTGCAGCAGCCGGAACGCTTCCTCGCGCTGGTGCGTGCGCGAGTGGACGCGCAACGTCGTCGCGATGCGCGCGTCCAGCCGCTGCGCGGTGTGGATGGCCTCGCGCCGCGACAGCGCCGACAGCAGCCCCAGCATCGCGGAGGTCGCCACGCCGGCGACCGAGGTGCCGAAGGCGAAGCCCAGGCCCTTGACCGGCGCCGCCAGCGACGCGCGGATGGCCTGCAGGTCCGTCACGCTTTCGAGCGCGAGGCCCGTGCCGCGCAGCGTCGCCACCATGCCGAGGAAGGTGCCCAGCATGCCGAGCAGCACCAGCAGCCCGACCAGGTGCGGCGTCAGCGCCGGGCCGGGCAGGGCGACGCGCTCGCCCTCGATGCGCAGCCGCACGGCATTGCGCAGGCTCGGGTGGATGCGCTCGAGCCAGGGGGCCAGCGTGGCCGGGGGCTGCGCGAGGTCGGCCACGGCCTCCGACAGCGAGTCGGTCGCGCGCCGGTAGCGGTACAGCTCGCAGGCACCGGCCACGTAGAACGCGCCGATCAGCAGCGTCGCGGCCAGCCCCAGGGCGTTGGAGCCCGCGTAGCCGATGCCGATCCAGCCAACCACGATCAGGCCGGCCACGAAAGCGGCGATAGGGAGTAGGTATCTGGTCATGATGTACGGGTTAGCCGCCGCGCAGGGCGGCAAGCAAGCCTTCGACCGGCTGGAAGCGGATATCCAACTCGGCCAGTAATACGCTCTGCATCTCGTTGCGGAACACGCCGACCCAGGCGCCGGGCGCGGATGGCGCGGTCGACGCGGCGGCCGCGTCGGCCTCGGCGCGCGGTGTCTCCGCGCTTTGGCGAAGATGGTCGAAGCGCGCTTCGAGCAGCGTCGGCACGGCGGCCAGCAGGTTCTGTTCGCGCGGGCCCAGCACGCGTTCCATCACGGCATCGACCATCGCCAGCTTGGTCCTGTCCGCGCCGCGCGCGGCGAGCGTCGCGCGCAGGCGGCCGCGCAAGCTCTCGATGGTGGATTCCATCGTCTGCTGCACGGTAGCGTAGCGGCGGCGATAGGGCGCGAAGGCCGCGGACGCTTCGACGGGGTCCGGGATGACCGGCCGCCCCGACCCCCGGCGACGCGTTGGCGCGCTGCCCGTCGCGGCATCGGCGACCGCGGCCGCGAGCGCCGCGCGAACGCGCGCGCAGTCCTGCTCCTCGGCGCTTTCGGGCGCCGGTGCGCGGGACTTCGCGGGTGCGGGCTGGGCCTTCAGGGCCGAGGACAGGGCGATCGCGGCGGTCCAGTCCAGCCACTGGCTGAGCTGGAGCGCGAGCGACTGTCCGGCCTCGGGGGCGTCGGCGTCCTGCAGGCGCGCCAGCAGCCGGACCAGCGTCGGGCCGCTCAGACCTGTGCGCCGTGGAGATTGCAACATAGCGCCAGAGCGAAAAACCCCGCAGTTTACACTGCCGCGCCCCGGTGGCTGCCTATTTTGTGGGCAGCGGTTGCGGGCCGGGCGCCCTGCGCCGCGGCGGCGCCGCCCGGCGTGGTGCGGCTCAGCGCCGTGCGCCGTCCATCCGGTGCACCGCGGCGTACTGACGCCGCGCGATACGGCCGGAACTGACCCGCGCGCAGCTGGGCGGGATATGGGTGCGTTGGCAAGCGTTCAGTGTGTGCATGATGGTCTCGGTGTCGACAAAGGCGTCGAACCGGCTTGTCGCGTTGGCGCCTTGAGAAATCGGGGCCGCCGCGTTTGCGCAGGGTGCTTGCGCGGGGTCTCAATCCGTATATCGGCACGCGCGCGGCGAACATGACGGACCGCTTCCCATGTCGTTGCAAAGCCCGTTCGCCACGGCCCAAACATGGCTTTTCGGCCGCTTTGCGACCGGTTTCCGGACCCCTGGGGCGCCCGGATGTTTGCCATTGTTCACAATCGTTTCCGCGCTCCCTTCCTACAATTCGGCACGTTTTACGGCATCGCACTCCGCGTCAGCGGTGGCGCGAATGCACGACGCCATCGCGCAAGCGGATGGCCATCCGGCGCGATTCCTCGGTGCGCGCCGGATCCCGAAGCCCGCCACGCGCCGCCCGCGCGCCGGTCCGGGCAGGCGGGTCCCGTGCCCCTGTGCCGCATACCCCTAGCCGATAACCGATCTCGTGCCCGCCTCCCCGGCGCCGCGCGGGCTTGACCCTTACAGAACAGGCTGCGGACCCTCATGGAGTCACTGAATACGCGCCGGCGGCCGGCATTGCGCCGGCATGCGCCGCTCCGGCTTGCCGTCGGGCTGGCCGCCGCGATGTCCTGCCTGGCGCTGCCCGCGCAGGCAGATCCGATGTACGACACGCTGATCCAGCGTGCCCGCGCCGGCGACTACGAACCGGCGCTGGTGCTGCTGCGCGAGCGCATGGCGAGCCAGCCCACGGACCGGCGCGCCGCCCATGACCGCATCGTCATCGCTGGCTGGGCCGGCCGTCCGGCCGAGGTTCTGGAGACGTACCGCCAGCTCGGCACGGGCACGGCACTGCCGCCCGAGGTGCTGGGCGCCGTGGCCCGCGCCTTGCGCGACGAGCGGCGCTGGGACGAGGCGCTGGCGCACTATCGCGAGGGACGGCAGCGCTTTGCGCAGCGGATGGACTTCGCCGTGGGCGAAGCGCTGGTGCTGGCCGATAGCGGCCGCACGGCCGAGGCGGTGAGCGCCGCGCAGGCGCTGGTCGCGCGCCATCCGGCCGATGCCGACGCGCGGCTGGCGCTGGCCTACGCCTACACGCGCGCCGCGCAGCCTTACGAGGCGCTGTACGAAGCGGACCAGGCCCATACGCTGGCGCCCAAGCGCGCCGACGTCGTGCGGGAATACGTGCGCGCGCTGCGCCAGGCCGGTCTGCCCGAGGCCGCGCTGCGCGTGGCCAGCGAGCATCCCGGTCTGCTTGACCCGCTTGCCATCCTGGAACTGCAGGTCGACGAGGCCGCGGAGCTGACACGCCTGGCGGACATGCCCACGCGCAGCGAAGCCGAACGCTTCGCCATCGCCGACCGCGCGCTGGCGCGCTACGACAAAGTGATGGCGGACCTGTCCGCGCTCGGGGCCCGGGGCGACGCGCAGCTGCGCCGCGCGCGCATCGACCGCCTCGCGGCGCTGCATGCCCGTGTGCGCATGCAGGACGTGGTGAACGCCTACGAGGGCCTGCGTGCCGAAGGCATCAAGGTGCCAGCGTATGCGCTGTCCGACGTGGCCGCCGCCTATCTCTATCTTCGTCATCCGGAGCGTGCCGAGTCTCTGTACCGGCAGGTCCAGGAGGCGTATCCGCAGGGCGGCGACGCCGAGGCGCGGCTGGCGGCGCAAACCGGTCTCTACTACTCCCATGCCGAAGCCGAGGCGTTCGATCCGGCCGGGCAGGTGGTGCAGCAGGCGAGCGCCGAACAGCCCCGCTGGCGCTGGGTGCGTGGCCAGCCCACGCGCCAGCCCAACGATCTGTGGCTGCAGGCCGAGCAGGTCGCGATGCAGGCGCGCCTGCAGGCCGACGACACCGTCGACGCGCAACGCCGCGTGGAAGACATCGTGCGCCGCGCGCCCGGCCATTCGGGCCTGCGCGTGGCGCTGGCCGACGTCTACCGCGCGCGCGGCTGGCCGCGCGCCGCCGAAAGCGAACTGAAGCTCGCGGAGACGCTGGCCCCGCGCAGCATGCAGGTGGAGGTGCAGCAGGGCCATGCCGCGCTCGATCTGCAGGAGTGGCGCCAGGCCGAGCTGCTGCGCGACGACACCGTGGCGCGCTATCCCGAGAACCTCGCCGTCCGGCGGCTGGACCGCGAATGGCAGGTCCACAACAAGTCGGAACTGCGCATCGAGGGCTATCGTGGATTGGCCAACGACAGCGCGGTGGTGGGCAACGGCAACTTCGGCATCGAGTCGGTGCTCTACACGCCGCCGATCAATTACGACTGGCGCGCCTTCGGCGGCATTGGCTACGCCACCGGCCGCTTCGAGGAAGGCACCGTCGACTACAAGTGGGCCCGCGCCGGCGTGCAATGGCGCGTGCGCGATCTCACGGTGGAAGGCGAAGTCTCCACCCACCTGTATGGGCAGGGCGGCCAGGCCGGCGGACGCCTGGCGCTGGACTATGACCTGAGCGACCGCTGGCAGGTCGGCGCCTCGGCCGCGCTGCGCTCGACCGGCACGCCGCTGCGCGCGCTCAAGCAGGGCATCTACGCGGACACGGTGCGCACCTACGCGCGCTGGCGCCGCAGCGAACGCAGCGAGTGGCTGTTTACGGTGTCGCCGTCGCGCTTCAGCGACGGCAACGACCGCATGGAGGCCGGCGCGTCCGGTGCCGAGCGACTCTATACCGCGCCGCACCTGAAGGCCGACCTGCTGGTCGACCTGTGGGCCTCGCGCAATTCGCGCGAGGACGCGCCGTACTTCAATCCGCGTTCCGACCTGACGGTGCTGCCGTCGGCGCGGCTCACGCACACGCTGTACCGCCGCTACGAGACGGTGTGGGAGCAGCAGTTCCTCGCCGGCGCCGGCTCGTACAGCCAGCAGGGCTACGGCACGGGCGCGATCCTGCTGGTCGGCTACGGCCAGCGCTTTCGCACCAACGACGTGCTCGACATCGGCGCGACCATCACCGGCACCAGCCGCCCTTACGACGGCCAGCGCGAGCGCGAACTGCGCATCGTGTTCGACCTGACCTACCGCTTCTGAGGACGCACGCCATGAACGCCACACTGATGCGTGCCTATCGCTTCATTCTTCTGCTTGTCACCGCCGTGCTGCTGGGCGCCTGCGCCAAGGACATTCCGGTCTTCACGCCCCCGGCCGAGCGGCCGGTGGCCCAGGCCGAGCGCCCCTGGCCGGCCAACCATGTCGTGGTGCTCGCGTATCACGACGTCGAGGACAAGGACCCGGACCAGGCCTACCTGAGCGTGCGCACCGACCACCTGATCGGGCAACTGGCCTGGCTGCGGGAGAACGGCTACCAGGCGGTCTCGGTGGACCAGATCCTGGCCGCGCGGCAAGGCGGCCAGGCGCTGCCCGCCAAGGCCGTGCTGCTCACGTTCGACGACGGCTATCGCAGCTTCTACACCCGCGTGATGCCGCTGCTCAAGGCATACCGCTGGCCAGCGGTGCTGGCCCCCGTGGGCAAGTGGATGGATACGCCGGATGACGCGCCCGTCGACTTCGGCGGCACGCCGACCGAGCGCGAGCGCATGCTGACCTGGCGCCAGGTGCGCGAGATCGCCGCCTCCGGGCTCGTGGAAATCGGCGCGCACACCGACGACCTGCACTACGGCGCGCGCGCCAACCCGCAGGGCAACACGCAGCCTGCCGCGGCGGTACGCGCCTTCGATCCGGCGACCGGCACCTACGAGACCGACGCCGCCTACGAACGACGCGTGCGCGCCGACGTGGAGCGCATCACGCAGAAGGTGCAGCGTGCCACCGGCAAGCCCGTGCGCGTGTGGATCTGGCCCTATGGCGCCGAAGGCGGCACCGCGCTGCGCATCATCGGGGAGAACGGCTACCGCATGGCCTTCACGCTGCAGGACGGGCTGGCGACGGTGGAACGCCTGATGTCCGCACCGCGCCTGCTGCTCGGCGACGATCCCAGCCTGCGCGGCTTCGCGCAGTCGGTGGCGAACATGGAGGAGCGCACGCCGATGCGGGTGGCGCATGTGGACCTGGACTATGTCTACGATGCAGATCCCACCCAGATCGACCGCAACCTCGACAAGCTGGTGCAGCGCATCGCCGACCTGAACATCGACACGGTGTTCCTGCAGGCGTTCGCCGACCCGGACGGTAGCGGACTGGTGAAGTCGGTGTACTTCCCCAACCGCCTGCTGCCGGTGCGCGCAGACCTGTTCAACCGCGTGGCGTGGCAGCTGCGCAATCGCGCCAACGTGAAGGTCTATGCGTGGATGCCGGTGCTGGCGGTGGACCTCGATCCGGCCATCGCGCGGGTCGAACGCTGGGATCCGCAGACCGGCAAGACTGCCGTGGACGGCAAGCAGTACCGCCGCCTGTCGCCGTTCGACCCGCAGGCCCGCGTGCGCATCGGGGAGCTGTATGAAGACCTGTCGCGCCACGCGGTGTTCGACGGCATCCTGTTCCACGACGACGCGGTGCTGAGCGACTTCGAGGACGCCAGCGCCCCCGCGCTCGCCGCGTACCGCGACGCCGGACTGCCCACGTCCATCGCCGCGCTGCGCGCCGATCCCGAGCTGATGCAGCGCTGGACGCGCATGAAGAGCCGCGCGCTGGTGAGCTTTACGCAGGAGCTGACGGGCAAGGTTCGCGCCATCCGCGGGCCGGCCATCAAGACGGCGCGCAACATCTTTGCCGCACCCATCCTGCAGCCCGAGAGCGAGGCATGGTTCGCACAGAACCTGGACGACTTCCTGGCCGCCTACGACTGGACCGCGCCGATGGCCATGCCGTACATGGAGCAGGTACCGGCGGGTCAGGAACACGCCTGGCTCGATGCGCTCGTCGACACCATCGCCCGCCGTCCCGGTGCGCTGAACCGCACCGTGTTCGAGCTGCAGAGCCGCGACTGGCGCACGCCCGACGCGCCGCCCGTGGACAGCGCGGTGCTGGCCGGCTGGATGCAGCGCCTGCAACGGCGCGGCGCCGCGAATTTCGGCTACTACCCGGACGACTTCCACAGCAACCAGCCCCGGCTCGACGCGATACGGCCGGCGCTCTCCAACGCCTGGTACCCCGCGCCATGATCGACCGCCTCTTTGCCCTCGTCATCCTCTGCATCGCGCTCGGCCTGCCGTTCGGCCTGGCCGCGCTCGCCACGGGAGACCTGCTGCTCGCCTTCGTCTTCTTCTATCCGCTGTTCATGTCCGGCCTGTGGATGGCCGGCGGCATCTACTTCTGGTGGCACTGGGAGGGCAACTGGTCCTGGGGCGAGCGGCGCGAGCCGCCGCAGGTCACGGGCCAGCCCTTCATCTCCATCCTGGTGCCCTGCTACAACGAAGAGGGCAACGGCGAGGAAACGCTACGCGCCGCGCTGGCGCAGCGCTACCCCAACTTCGAGGTGATCGCCATCAACGATGGCTCGAGCGACGGCACGGGCGCCGTGCTCGATGCGATGGCGGCGCACAACGAGCGGCTGCGCGTGGTCCATCTGTCGCACAACCAGGGCAAGGCCATGGCGCTGCGCATGGGCACGCTGGCCGCGCGCGGCGAGTACCTGGTCTGCATCGACGGCGACGCGGTGCTCGACCCGGACGCCGCCGCGTATCTGGTCGCACCCATGGTGGACAACCCCCGAGTGGGAGCGGTGACCGGCAACCCGCGCATCCGCACGCGCTCCACGCTGGTGGGCCGCATCCAGGTGGGCGAGTTCTCCTCGATCATCGGCCTGATCAAGCGTACCCAGCGCGTCTACGGCCAGGTGTTCACGGTCTCCGGCGTGGTGGCGGCCTTCCGCCGCCGCGCGCTGGACCGCGTGGGCTACTGGAGCCTGGACATGATCACCGAGGACATCGACATCAGCTGGAAGCTGCAGCGCGACCACTGGTCGATCTTCTACGAGCCGCGCGGCCTGTGCTGGATCCTGATGCCGGAGACGGTGCGCGGCCTGTGGAAGCAGCGCCTGCGCTGGGCCCAGGGCGGTGCCGAGGTCTTCCTCAAGAACGTGCGGTCGATCTGGAGCTGGCGGCATCGCCGGTTGTGGCCGCTGGTGATCGAGTACTGCCTGTCCGCGGGCTGGGCCTTCGCGTTCGCCATGTCGATCATCCTGTGGGCGCTGGGGCATTTCGTCGAGCTGCCCGCCAATATCCGCATCGAGAAGCTGATGCCGCCCGGCTTCACCGGCATGGTCCTGGCGGCGGTGTGCGTGCTGCAGTTCGCCGTCAGCATCGCGATCGATCGCCGCTACGAGCCCCGGCTCGGGCGTTCGCTGTACTGGATCATCTGGTATCCGCTGGCCTACTGGATGGTGGGCATGCTCACCACGCTGCTGGCCTTTCCCAAAGTCATGCTCAACACCCGGCGCCGGCGTGCCCGCTGGACCAGCCCGGATCGTGGCATCCACTCGGTGAAATCCTCATGAACCCGCACTCCGAAGACCTGATCGTCCGCACCCCCCGTTCGCGCCTTGGCTGGCTGTTCGATGCGCTGCTGACCGCCATTGCGTGGATCGGCTTCGGCTGGCTGTGCGTGACCGGCATCCTCGCCATCCTGCGGGAGGCCGAAGCGGGCCCCGGCGTGCCGGTGTGGTCGGCGCTGCTCCCCACCATGAGCACACTCACGCTCTATGTGGTCGTTGGCGTCTTCAACGGCGTGGTGCTGCTGACCTGGGCCATCTACAACCAGTACCGCTTCTCGGGCATGGACCGCCGCAAGGCGATTCCCGCGCTGCGCAACGACGAACTGGCGCGCAGTTTCGCGCTGCCCGTGCCGCGCCTGGCAGCGCTGCAGCAGGCGAAGATCGCGGTGGTGGATCACGACGCCGACGGCACGATCGCGGCGGTACGCCTGCCGTAGGGCAGCAGGTCGAGGCTGGGGGAGTAACGTTTCCCGGGTCAGGCCGGGGAATGAGAGACCCCACGGAGGTGGGGCGACCGATGGATGATGCGGCGGGGCTGGCGATGCGGGGTATGGGAGCGCATCGGCCGCATGGACGATGCGCGAAGGTCAGACGAACGCGGTGTCGTCCTCGGTTTTTCCGGCCTCGCGCCGCTCCAGGATCTTCGCGATCTTGCTTTCCAGCGTGGCCAGCGAAAACGGCTTGACGATATAGCCGTCCGCGCCCGCCACGGCCGCCGCGACAATGTTCTGCCGGCGTGCCTCGGCCGTGACCATCAGCACCGGCAGCTGCTGCCGCGAATACTCCTTGCGGATCGCCTTGAGCATGCTCAGGCCGTCCATGTGCGGCATGTTCCAGTCCGTGATGACCAGGTCGTAGCGGCCTTCCCTGAGCTTGACCAGGCCCCAGGCGCCGTCAACGGCCGTGTCTACGTTCTCGTAGCCCAGTTCCGCCAGCTCGGCCCGGAGAATCCGGCGCATGGCTTCCTGGTCGTCGACCACCAGGATTCTGATATTCCTTTCCACTAGAGTCTCCCATGCACACCGTGTGACGTCGGGCCGCCGGTCGGGCGCGGCAATGCGATTTCATTGGAAGCGAAGACTAAACAATGGGTCACCACGACGCTATCGCACAGAAGTTGTAGATAGTTTCCCGTATGAGGGCCATTTGGCGTAACTCTTTGCGGGGGTCCGCTGGGGCACGGCAGGCCGCGATCCCGGCGCCTTCGGCGGGCCCCTGGAATCGCGTGAAGCCGCGCATGCTACCCGCCTCCCGGCGCTATGCCAAGACCTCCCGGCGCGGGGACGTCGACCGTTGCGTACACACAGCGACGGCGTGCGCATGCATAAGGGGCCACGACCGCGGCGGCATAGTAGAATCGGCCAGTCTCCTTGGCTCCATTGCCCTTGCCCCCTTGCCTGAACTGTCCCCACCCCGCATGCCGGAAGAAAGAAAGAGTCGCGCCGAAACGATCCGCTCCGCCATCGAGCAGGAAATCCTGTCCGGCAAGCTGCCCAGCGGCAGCCAGATCGACGAACAGCAGCTGCTGTCGCGGTTCGGGGTGTCGCGCACGCCGGCCCGCGAGGCACTGATCCAGCTGGCGTCGGCCGGTCTCGTGGAACTGGTGCCGCGGCAGGGCGCGATCGTGTCGTCGATCACGCTGCGCGAGTACGTGGCGATGAGCGAGATCCTGGTGCAGCTCGAATCGCTGGCCGCGCAGCTGGCCGCGCGGCGCATCTCGCCAGGGCAGCGCGAGGCCATGCAGGCTGCCCATGCGGACTGCGCCGAGGCGGCCGAGCGCCTGGACCCGGATGGATACCGCATGGCGAACGACCGCTTCCACGCGGTCATCTACGAGGCCTGCTGCAACGAGATCCTGAGCCGGCAGATCCGCACCATGCGCGCGCGGATGCGTGGCATGCGGGATCTGCGCTTCGAGAAGCCGGCGCGCATCCGGGCCTCGTTGCAGGAGCACGGCGCCGTGATGGAAGCGATCCTGCGCGGCGACGAGGAGGCCGCGGCCCAGGCCATGGTGCGCCACATCGCCACCGGCGGGAACGTCTATGCCGACATGATCGCGGCGATGCCGCCGGAGGCGGGCAGGCCGCGCCGCTGAGGCGGCGGCGCCGGCTTGGTTTGGCGCCTCAGTCCAGCTTGACGCCGGCCTGCACCACGCGCTCGCGGGCGCGGGCGCCGTCCGCGGCGGCCCACTGGCCGAATTCCCGCGGCGACGGCGAGGGCGCCGCCTCGTTGCCGTTGGCCACCAGGCGAGCCCGCACGTTGGGGTCCGCCAGCACCTTGGTGGCAACCGCATACAGCTTGTCGGTGACCTCCTTGGGCATGCCGCCCGGCCCGAACAGGCCGAACCAGAACGTGAATTCGAATCCCGGCAGTCCCTGCTCGGCGAGAGCCGGCACGCCGGGCGCCACGGCCGAGGGCTGCGCCGTGGTGACCCCCAGCATCTTCACCACGCCCTGCGTGCCGAGCGGCAGCACCGACGCCGCCGTGCCGAACGACAGCTCCACGTCGCCGGCGGCCACGGCCTGCAACGCAGGCGCGCCGCCCTTGTAGGGCACGTGGGTCATCTTCACGCCCATCGCCTTTTCGAACGTCAGCGCCGCCACATGGGGCGAGCCGCCCACGCCCGACGACGAATAGTTGTACTTGCCCGGATTGGCCTTCGCCTTGGCGGCGAGCGCCTTGATATCGGCCACGCCTAGATCCTTGTTGACCGCGAGGATCAGCGGCGAGACGGTCAGCCGCGTGACCGGCGTGAAGCTGTCCGCGGTGTACTTGGTCTTGTACAGCAGCTGGTCGATCCCGTAGATCGTCGCCGTCGCCAGGCCCAGCGTGTAGCCGTCGGCCGGCGCCTGCGCCAGCAGCGTCGAGGCCAGCGTGCTGCCCGCGCCGGGCTTGTTGTCGACCAGCACGGGCTGGCCCAGCTCCTTGGACATGGCTTCGCCGACGATGCGGGCGATGAAGTCGGCCGCGCCCGCCGGCGAGTAGCCGATCACCAGGCGGATGGGCTTGTTCGGGTAGCCCTGGGCATGCCCGGCGGCCGGCACCAGCGCGAGCGACATGGCCGCCGCCGCGATGGCGCGCCCGGCGAGGCGTGGGTAGTGGAACATCGGTGTCTCCTTGTCTTGTCTTGTCTTGTTGTCGGGTGGCGCCGTGGTGCGGCCGTTTTCAGGCCACGACGCCGTCCCGCTTCCAGCGGGCCACCTGGTCCGCGTCGTAGCCCAGCTCGCTCAGCAGTTCCTCGGTCTGCTCGCCGGGATCGGGGGCGGCGCGCCCGAAGCGTTCCGGATGCGGGGCGGCCGACAGATTGATCGGCGAGCGCAGCAGGTTCAATTCGCCGAGGACGGGGTGCCGCACCGGACGCGTCATGCCCAGATGGCGCACCTGCGGGTCCTCGAACGCCTGTCCGATATCGAAGATCGGTCCGCACGGCACGCCCGCGGGATTGAGCCGCGCCATCAGCTCGGCGCAGGTGTAGCGCGAGGTGCAGCGGTTGATGGCTTCGTCCAGTTGCGCGCGATGGCGCGCGCGGGAGGCGGCGTCGCGATAGTCCGGGTCCGCCTGCAGGGCCTGCGCGTCCAGCGCCTGGCAGAAGTTCGTCCACATGCGCTCGGTGCTGGCGGCGATGTTGACCAGGCCGTCGCTGGCGCGGTAGGTGCCCATCGGCACCAGGGTCGGATGGGCATTGCCCTGCTGCGTCGGCACTTCGCCGTCCACGGTGTAGCGCGCGCCCTGGAAGTCGAGCTTGTTGAGCATCGATTCGATCAGCGACGTATGGACCCATTGCCCGCGGCCCGTGCGCTCGCGGTGGAGCAGGGCGAGCAGGATGCCCTGGCCCAGGAACATGCCGGCGGTGGTGTCCGAGATGGCGATGCCTACCCGCACCGGCCCGCGTCCCGGTTCGCCGGTGACCGAACTCAGCCCGCTCATGCCCTGCACGATCTGGTCCACGCCCGGCCGCTCGCAGTAGGGGCCGTCCTGGCCGAAGCCGGAGATGCTGGCGAGGATCACGCGGGGATTGGCGGCGCTCAGCTTGTCGTAGGTCAGCCCCAGCCGCGCCTTCACCGCGGAGCGGAAGTTCTCGACCACCACATCGGTGTTCGCGATCAGCCGGGAAAGGATGCGCGCCCCTTCCTCCGTCTTCAGGTCCACGCACATGCTGCGCTTGTTGCGGTGCAGGTTCTGCTCGTCCGAGCCGCGGCGCCGGCCCGTGACCGAGCCGCGGTCCTGCGGCGGCGGCGGCTCTACCCGGATCACGTTCGCGCCCCAGTCCGACAGCAGGCGCACGGCTGCCGGGCCAGCCCGCGCCACCGTGAGATCGAGAACGTTGTAGCCGTGCAGTGGCAGGGAAGAGGCGGTCTGGGTCATGAGGTCGTCCGGCGGATGGATAGCAAAGTATACGAACATCATCCATAAAAATACGTATACGGGATTTCCTTGATACGAAAGCGTGCGACCGACGGTAAGATGCCTGAACTTCGCGCGGGCCTTCCTGTTTCTGCGTCCCGCCGCATGACCCTGTCCGCCTGCCTTGCCACCTCCGCCAAGGAATTCGTATGCATACAATCGCAATACATATACAAAGACATGGGGGGCCGGAGGTGCTGGAGACGGTCGAGGTCGAGGTGACCCCGCCCCGACCGGGCGAAGTCCAGATCCGCCAGACCGCCATCGGACTCAATTTCGCCGACGTCTACCAGCGCCGTGGCAGCCATGGCCCGCATGCGGCGACGCCGTTCCCCATCACGCTCGGCGCGCAGGGCGCCGGCCACGTCGTGGCGGTGGGCGAGGACGTGCAGGGACTGGTGCCGGGCGAGCGCGTGGCGTATTTCCACCCCGGGGCCTACCAGGCGGTGCGGAACGTGCCCGCTTCGCGCGTGGTCGCGCTGCCCGGTGACATCAGCGAGGAGGTGGCCGGCGCGACGCTGCTGCGCGGACTGACGGCCGAATATCTGCTGCGCCGGCTGTACGTGGTGCAGCCGGGCGATTCGGTGCTCGTGCATGCCGCCGCGGGCGGCATGGGCGTGATCCTGTCGCAATGGGCCCGTGCGCTGGGCGCGACGGTGATCGGCACCGTGGGGTCGGCGGCCAAGCGCGATATCGCGCTGGCCCATGGCTGCCATCACGTGATCGACTACCGCAGCGAGGACTTCGCCGCGCGCACGCTGGAGCTGACCGACGGCAAGGGTGTGGCGGTGGTCTATGACGCGGTCGGCAAGGATGTCTTCGTGCCCTCGCTGGCCTGCCTGCGTCCGCTCGGCATGGCGATCAACTACGGCACCGCCTCGGGCGACGTGGAGGCGTTCGACCTGCAGTTGCTGCATGCGAAGTCGCTGAGCGTGTGCCGGCCCACGCTGCGCACGTTCATCGCGGACGCGGCCTCGCTGCGGCGCGGAGCCGCGGCGCTGTTCGCCGCGCATGCGGCGGGGCAGGTGCGGCTCGCCGTCGGCCACCGCTTCGGGCTTGCAGACGTGCGCGAGGCGCACCGGCAGCTGGAGGGCCGGCTGACCACCGGCGCCGTGGTGCTGATCCCCTGAACACGGACACTTCGCTCACCATCATTCCCGAAGGAGAGGGCAGGCATGAAGCTCTATCACAGCTGGTTGTCCAGCGCGTCGCGCCGCGTGCGGCTTTGCCTGGCGGAGAAGCACATCGCCTACGAGAGCGTGCCCATCGACATGCGCCGCCAGGAACATCACCAGCCCGCCTATCTGGCGATGAATCCCAACGGCGTGGTGCCGGCGCTGCGGCTCGACAACGGCGAGTCGTTGTACGAGAGCGGCACCATCTGCGAATACCTCGACGACATCCAGCCCGAGCCGCCGCTGCGCCCGGACGACGCTTACCAGCGCGCCGTCATGCGCAACTTCGTGCGCTGGACCGACGACAAGGCGCTGCCCAACCTGCTGATCCTGAACTGGAGCATCGTGTTCCAGCCGCAGGCGCAGCAGTGGAGCGATGCCGAACTGGCGGATCGCCTGAGCCGCGTGCCGACGGCCGAGCGCCGCGAGGCGTGGCAGCGCATCTCGCGGCAGCCCTATACCGACGAGGAGAAGCGCGCGGCGCTGGACCGGCTGCTGGCGCTGGTGCCGAAGATGGAGGCCATGCTCGGCGACTCGCCGTGGCTGTTCGGCGAGCGCTTCACGCTGGCGGATATCGCGGCCATTCCCTTTATCGCGCGCATCGCCGAGCTGTCGCCGGCGTCCCTGACGGCCGAGGCGGCGCCCCGCGTCGCCGCATGGTGGCAGCGCGTGCAGGCGCGCCCGGCGTTCGCCAGCGCGCGCATCGACCGCTTCGACGACGCGCTGCGCGAACGCGCGGCATAGCGGGCCCGGCTTTCCCTTCCTTCGCAACCCACAGGACTCCCATGCAGGCGACTTCTTCCCTTCCCATCCTGGAGATCGATGGCCGCGTGGCGACGATCACGCTCAACCGTCCCGAGGTGGCCAACCGTCTCGGCCCCGACGATCTGGCCGAGATCTCCCGCCATCTGGAAACGGTCAACGCGGCCGATGTGCTGGTGCTGCGGCTGCGCGGCACCGGCAAGTATTTCTGCAGCGGCTTCGATATCGGCAAGATCGCGTCGGGCCAGCGCGGCCCTGGCTTCGAGGCGATGGCCAATGCGCTGGAGGACTGCCGGCCGGTGACCATCGCGGAGATCCATGGCGGCGTCTACGGCGGCGCCACCGATCTGGCACTGGCCTGCGATTTCCGTGTGGGCACGAGTACGGTGGACATGTTCATGCCGGCGGCGAGGCTGGGTTTGCACTTCTACCAGCGCGGCATGGAGCGCTATGTCACGCGGTTGGGATTGAACGCCGCCAAGCGGTTGTTCCTGACCGCGGAGCGCATCGACGCGGACGAGATGCTGCGCTGTGGCTTCCTGACCGAGATTGCGCCGGCGGAAACGTTGCGCCAGCGGGTGGACGAGCTGACCGCCACCATCGCGGGCCTCGCGCCGATCGCGGTGCGCGGCATGAAGCAGCACCTGAACCACTTCGCGCGCGGCGTGCTGAACGTGGAGGCGCTGGCCGCGGACATGCGGCGCGCGTCGCAGTCGGAAGATATCAAGGAGGGCGCGCTGGCGTGGAAGGAGAAGCGGGCGCCGCGGTTTGCGGGGCGGTAGGGCGTTGTGGCTGTTGCCGGCGTCACCCACACCGCCGGCCCCTCTCCCGCTGGCGGGAGGGGGAGTACCCCCGCCGACATTGCATACACTGCTGCTTTACTTCCCTCCACGATCCCCCAGTCTACCTTCAGCTGATTCGGCTTGACCTCGGTCGCGCTCTTGACCGATCTTCCCCCCGATCCTTTCCATCACGCCATGATGTAACAGAGGGATCACCCAACCACGCACCATCGCTGTGAATTCGTAGGGAATAACCCTTGTCTTGGCCGAAATACATCATGACATGATGTAAGGTTCGGTTTCCCCGTTTCGCGAGGCGCTATCGGGCCGGCGATGCTCGGACATCGGCAGGCCCATTTCCGCCGCATCGCACCGCTCCGCACGAGAGCGGGCCCGTGCCGGAAAGCCCGGCTCGTGGCGCGCCGCCCGGCGCAGGCCACGACGCCATCGGCCGCGACGGGGGTTCGACAACGCGCGTCAGCCCATGCCGCGGTTCCCGGGGGAGCCGCGTCGGGCCCGCTCGCGCATTTTTTTTGGTTAGGGGACTGCATGCGCATACGAAAGCAAACCGATTTCCTGTCCGGCCTGATGTTCATCGTGGTCGGCCTCAGTTTCTCCTGGGTCGCGCGGGGCTACAGCATGGGCACGGCGGCCAGGATGGGACCGGGCTATTTCCCGTTCTGGCTTGGCATCGTGCTGGCGATCCTCGGTGTGATCGTCGCGCTGAGCAGCATGTCGCGCGAAGGCGAGAGCGATCGCATGGCGCGGTGGGACCTGAAGACGCTGCTTTGGATCCTGGGCTCGGTGGTGCTGTTCGGGCTGGTGCTGCGGCCCCTGGGCATGGTGCTGTCGGTGGTGCTGCTGGTGCTGGTGTCGTCGATGGCAAGCCATGAGTTCAGCTGGAAGGGGGCGGTGCTCAACGCGGTGGCGCTGGTCGTGATCAGCGTCGGCGCGTTCGTCTACGGCATCAATCTGCAGATGCCCGTGTGGCCAGCCGCATTCACGAACTGAGGAGCACGACAGCATGGAATTGTTCGACCACCTCGCGCTGGGGTTCTCCACGGCGCTATCGCTGCAGAACCTCGGCTACGCCTTCCTTGGCTGTGTGCTGGGCACGCTGATCGGCGTGCTGCCGGGCCTCGGCCCGCTGGCCACGATCGCCATGTTGCTGCCGATCACCTACACGCTGCCGCCGATTGCGGCGCTGATCATGCTGGCCGGCATCTACTACGGTGCGCAGTACGGCGGCTCCACCACGGCGATTCTGGTGAACCTGCCGGGCGAGTCCTCCGCCGTGGTCACCACGCTGGACGGCTACCAGATGGCAAGGCGCGGCCGCGCGGGCGTGGCGCTGGCCACCGCGGGCCTGGGCTCGTTCTTCGCCGGCTGTGTCGCCACGCTGATCCTCGCCGCGTTCGCCACGCCGCTGTCCGAACTGGCGTTCAAGTTCGGCCCGGCGGAGTACTTCTCGCTGATGGTGCTGGGTCTGATCGGTGCCGTCGTGCTGGCGTCCGGCTCGCTGGTCAAGGCCGTCTCGATGATCGTGCTCGGACTGCTGCTCGGACTGGTCGGCACCGACGTGAATTCGGGCGCGGCCCGCTACTCGTTCGACGTGCCGGAACTGACCGATGGCATCAGCATCACGGCGCTGGCCATGGGCCTGTTCGGCTTCGCCGAGATCATCGCGAACCTGGAGCAGAAGGAACACCGGGAAACCTTCACGGACAAGATTTCCGGTCTCTTTCCCAACAAGGAAGACTTCAAGCGCATGATTCCCGCCGTGCTGCGCGGCACGGTGCTCGGCTCGGCGCTGGGCGTGCTGCCGGGCGGCGGCGCATCGCTGTCGTCGTTCGCGGCGTACTCGCTGGAGAAGAAGACCTCCAGGTATCCGCAGGAATTCGGCAAGGGCGCCATCGAAGGCGTGGCCGGTCCCGAGTCCGCCAACAACGCTGCATCGCAGACGTCGTTCATTCCGCTGCTGACGCTGGGCATCCCGCCCAATGCGGTGATGGCGCTGATGGTCGGCGCGATGACGATCCACAACATCCAGCCCGGCCCGCAGGTCATGACCAGCAACCCCGCGCTGTTCTGGGGCCTGATCGCCTCGATGTGGATTGGCAACCTGATGCTCGTGGTGCTGAACCTGCCGCTGATCGGCATCTGGGTGAAGCTGCTCACCGTGCCGTACCGCTTCCTCTATCCGGCCATCCTGGTGTTCTGCAGCATCGGCGTCTACTCGGTGAACAACACCGTGTTCGATGTCTTCATGGCCGCGGGCTGCGGTGCGATCGGCTACATCTTCCACAAGCTGCGTTGCGAACCGGCGCCGCTGCTGCTGGGCTTCGTGCTGGGACCGATGATGGAAGAGAACTTCCGCCGCACGCTGCTGCTCTCGCGTGGCGACTTCACCGTGTTCGCCAGCCGTCCGCTGTCGCTGGGCCTGCTGGTCGCCGCGGCGGCGCTGGTGGCCGTGGTCGCCCTGCCGGCGATCAAGAGCAAGCGGGAAGAAGCGTTCCAGGAAGAATAGGCAGGCCGCGCACGACGGCACCTCCGCCGGATCCACGATCCGGCATTTGCATCAAGGCCCATTTCGATGGGCCTTTTTTTCGTCTGTAGTTTGTGTCGTCTCGGGTTTGCTCCCCCTTTCCCGCAGCGCGGGAGAGGGAGAACACGCCCGTCACGTTCAGGTTGACATCCCCCATCCCGCCTCACATAATCCGAAAAACAGAACAAGCGTTCTGCTGAAAAGAACGATAGCGGGAGCCACCCGCTTCGACGATGGAGGAGACACCATGCTGAACACAACCGCAGTAGCCGCCGGCGCCGCCGCCTTGTTGGCGTTGGCCGGTCCTGTCCATGCCCAGGAAGTGCTGAAGATCGGCGCGGTGGTGACGCTGTCCGGCGCGGGCGCGGCCTGGGGGCAGGGCATGCTCTACGCCGCGGAACTCGCGGCGGACGATGTCAACGCCAAGGGCGGGCTGGATGTCGGCGGCAAGAAGTACAAGGTTCAGGTCGTCGCCTACGACGACAAGTACCAGGCCAACGAAGCCGTGACCGCGGTCAACCGCCTGGTGTTCGAGGACAAGGTCAAATACCTGATCGGGCCGGTGGGATCCGCCGCCGCGCTGGCCGTGTCGCCCATCACCGAGAAGAACGGCGTGATCATGATGACGCTGGGCTTCACCCCCAAGGTCATCGGCGCGGACAAGCCCCATACGTTCCGCCCGAACCTGACGACGATGGAGACGTCGCAGCCGCAGATCGACTGGGTCGTCAAGACGCGCGGCGTCAAGAAGGTCGGGGCGCTGTTCCCCAATGACGAGACCGGCCAGCAGATCGCCGCCGATCTGGAGAAAGCCTACGCCAAGGCCGGCTCGCAGTTGGCGGCCAAGGAGTTCTTCGAGCGCGAGCGCGTGGACATGGTGCCCCTGCTGACCCGCATGATGGCCAAGGGCATCGACGCCATCGAGCTGGATGGCAACGCGCCCGGCACCGCCGGCCTGATCGTCAAGCAGGCCCGCGAGCTCGGCTTCAAGGGACTGATCATCCGCAGCGGCGGACCGTCCACGCCGGAGATCGTCAGCGTCGCGGGCAATGCCGTGACCGAGGGCATGCTGGTCAATACCACCGTGGACCCGGCCAATGCCGCGGTCAAGGCGTACAGCGAGCGCTACCAGGCCAAGTACAAGAAGCGGATGAACGGCTTCAGCCCGGCGTTCTACGACGGCAGCCGCATGCTGTTCCAGGCGATCACCACGGCCGGCACCACCGACACCGCCAAGGTCCGCACGGCGCTGGAAGGGATCAACCACTACCAGGGCATCCTGGGCACGCTGACGTGGACGGGCAAGGCCGTGTATGGCGCGGACCACCAGATCAGCGCGCCGTTCTATATCGCGGAAGTCAAGGGCGGGCAGGAAGTCATCCGCGCGCGCTGCACGCTGACCGCCTGCCAGTAACCGCGACGACGCCGCGACCACTCGGGGGCTCCACCGTGGACCTGTACTTCCTGCTCGGGCAGACGCTGACCAATGGCCTGATCGTCGGCCTGCTGTACCTGCTGATGGCGATCGGCTTCACGCTGGTGTTCGGCGTCATGCGCATCGTGAACTTCGCCCATGGCGAGTTCTACATGCTCGGGGCGTTCGCCGCGTTCCTGTGCGTGACCCAGTGGAACCTGTCGTTCTTTCCGGCCGTGCTGGCCACCTTCGCGCTGGCCGTCGTGCTGGGCTGGCTGTGCGAACTGGTGGTGCTCAAGCCGTTCCGCGGCGACGAGCTGAACGGCATGATCGCCACCATCGGCCTGGCGATGATCCTGCAGAACGGCGCGTTGATGCTGTTCGGGCCGGACCCGCAGTCGATGCCCGCCGTGGCCCAGGGGCTGGTGAGCCTGGGGCCGGTCGCGATGCCGATGTCGCGCCTGTACGTGGTGGGCGCATCCGCGCTGGTGCTCGTCGCGCTCTACCTGTTCCTGATGCATTCGCGCACCGGCCGCGCGCTGCGCGCGGTGGTGCAGGACACGGAGATCGCCACGGCGCAGGGCATCAATGCGCGCGTCATCTATCCGCTCGGCTTCGCGCTCGGCGCGGGGCTTGCCGCTACCGCGGGCGCCCTGATGGCGCCGCTCTTCTCGGTCTCTCCCTTCATCGGTTCCACGCCCGCGCTGAAGGCCTTCATCGTAGTTATCCTCGGCGGCCTGGGCAGCATTCCGGGGGCGGCGCTGGCGAGCCTGCTGCTGGGCATCGCGGAAAGCCTGGGCGGCACCTTCCTTGGCAGCAGCCTCTCCGACATGCTGATCTTCGTGCTCGTGATGGTGATGCTGGTATTCCGGCCGTCCGGCCTGCTCGGCACCCAGGAGCAATGACATGGACAAACAGGACACCATGGATACTCTGACGCGCGATGCCGCGCCGGGCCACCGTGACACCGCCACCACGGCGTTAGCGCTGCGCCGGGCGTGGCCGCTCGCGGCGGCCGCGCTGGCCGTGCTTGCACTGCCGCTGATCAGCGGCAGTTCGTTCCACCTGCACCTCGCGGTGCTGATCTGCCTGAACGTGGTGATCGTCAGCGGGCTGGCGATCCTCAGCCGCACCGGCCAGCTGTCCTTCTGCCATGCCGCCTTCGTGGGCCTCGGAGCCTATGGCTCGGTGCTCGCGGGCAAGTTCGGGGTGCCGTTCGTGCTGGCCGCGGTGCTGGGAACGGCGCTGGCCGCTGCCGTGGCCTTCGTGCTCGGCGCCGCGATCCTGCGCCTGCGGGGGGTGTATTTCGTGCTGATCACGTTCGCATTCGGGGAACTGTTCCGGCTGGCGCTGCTGGAAGGCGGCGCGGTCACCGGTGGCGCCAATGGCATCTCGAACATCGCGCCGGCGCGGATGCTGGGCATGGCGTTCGACACCCGGCAGTCGTTCTACTGCCTCGCCGCGGTGCTGGCCGTCGCCACGGTGGTCTTCCTGGCCGTGCTGTTCCGAACGCCCAAGGGCCATATGCTGGACGCGGTGGGCGACAACGCGCAGCTGGCGGAAGCCAGTGGGCTGAGCGTGCAGGACAACCGGCTGTTCGCCTTCACCCTGGGCAGCGCCTTCGCGGGGCTGGGCGGAGCCTGCCTCGCGCACTACGTGGGCTTCGTCTCGCCCGAGTCGTTCTCCACCCATGTGTCGGTCGCGGCCATCATCATGCTGGTGGTCGGCGGCCGCACGTCGGTGTTCGGGCCGCTGGTCGGCGCGCTGGTCATGACGCCGCTGCCCGAGCTCTTCCGCGGCGCGGTGCAGACGCAGAACATCCTCTACGGCATTACGTTGATCGCGATCCTGCGGTTCCTGCCGCAGGGCCTCGCGGGGTTTCGCCTGCCGCGCCGCGCGGGAGGCCGGGCATGAGCGCGCTGCTGCAGGTACGCGGCCTCTCGAAGTCCTTCGGCGGCCTGGCCGCGGTGCGGGACCTGAGCTTCGATGTGCGCGCGGGCGAGATCGTCGGGCTGATCGGCCCCAATGGCGCGGGCAAGAGCACGGCCTTCAATCTGATCAGCGGCTCGCTGCGGCCTGACGCGGGCAGCGTGTCGTTCGACGGACACGAGATCGCGCACATGGCATCGAGCCGGGTGGTGCGGCTCGGGTTGGCGCGCACGTTCCAGTCGGCGGCCGTGTATCCCCGTGCCACCGTCGCGGAGAACGTGTTTCGCGGTGCCATCTCGCGGCTGGGCGTCTCCGTATGGACGCAGATCGCCGGGCGCGCCCGCTTCCGCGCCGCCATGCGGGCCGTCGACCGCGACGTGGACCATGTACTGGACATCACCGGCCTGTCCGCCCATCGCCACACGCTCGCAGGCGGTCTGGCCTATGGCCACCAGAAGCGGCTCGGTGTCGCCATCGGGCTGGCCACGCGCCCGCGGCTGCTGCTGCTGGACGAACCCGCGGCCGGACTGAATCCAGAGGAATGCGCGGACTTCGGGCGGCTGCTGAGCACGCTGCGCGCCGAGCACAAGCTGTCGCTGCTGTTCGTCGAGCACCACATGGCGCTGGTGATGGGCACCTGCGAACGCATCGTGGTGCTGGTGCAGGGGCAGAAGATCGCCGAAGGCACGCCCGCGCAGGTCAGGGCCAACCCCGCCGTTGTCGAAGCCTATCTGGGAGCGCCCGACCATGCGCACGCTTGAGGCCACCAACATGGCCGTCCACTACGGGCCGCTCGCGGCCGTGCGCGATGTCTCGTTCACGGTGCGTGCCGGCGAGATCGTGGCGCTGGTGGGCGCCAATGGTGCCGGCAAGAGCACCACGCTGAAGGCGCTGATGGGGCTCAAGACCCTGTCGGCCGGCACGCTGCTGCTGGACGGCGAGCCGATCCAGCGCAGCAGCGCCGCGCAGCGGGTGGCGATGGGGATGGCGCTGTCGCCGGAGGGCCGGCGCCTGTTTCCGCGCATGACGGTGCTGGAGAACCTGGAGGTCGGGGCGCACACCGTCAGGCGCGCGGACGAGCGCAGGGCCGCGCTGGAGCAGGTCTATGCGCTGTTCCCGCGCGTGGCGGAGCGACGCCGGCAACTGGCCGGTTCGCTGTCCGGGGGCGAGCAGCAGATGGTGGCCATCGGCCGGGCGATGATGTCGCGGCCGCGAATCCTGATGCTCGACGAGCCGTCGCTGGGCATCGCGCCCAAGGTGGTGGCCGAGATCGCCGACACCATCGAGCGCATCAACCGGGAGGCCGGCGTATCGGTGATCCTGGTCGAGCAGAACGCGCGCCTCGCGCTGAAGCTCGCAAAGCATGCCTATGTGCTGGAGCAGGGTGCCGTGGTGCGTGCCGGCGGCGGCGCGGAACTGCTGGCCGATCCCTTCGTGCAGAAGGCCTATCTTGGTATTTGAGGCGGCACGCAACGCGCCGCCATCGTCATCCACGGAGTCATACGGAATGCAGCAGTCAGGGCAGCAAATCAAGGGCATGTTGATCGGTGGCGAGCACGTCGTCACGCCGGACACGACCTTCGACTCGATCAACCCGGCCACGGGCGAGGTCAATTTCAGGGTGTCGAGCGGGAGCGCCGCCCACGTCGATGCCGCCGTGGCGTCGGCGCGCGCGGCCGCCGCCGACCCGGCGTGGCGGGACATGCTGCCGCACCTGCGCGCCCGCCTCCTGAACCGCATCGCCGACGGCATGGAGGCGCGCGCCGACGAGTTCGCCCGGCTGCAGATGCTGGAGAACGGCAAGGTGTGGTCCGAGTGCAAGGCGCAGGCCGCGTCGGCCGCCGCCACGTTCCGCTACTACGCCGCCGTCTGCGAGACGCTGGGTGCCGAAGTCACGCCCTCGCGCGGCGACTATCTGTCGATGACGGCGTACGAACCCTATGGCGTGGTGGTCGCCATCACGCCGTGGAATTCGCCGATGACGATGGAAGCCCAGAAGGTCGCGCCGGCACTGGCCGCCGGCAACGCCGTGGTTCTCAAGCCCTCGGAGGTCACGCCGTCGGCCGCGCTGCTGCTCGGCGAGGTGGCGCTGGAAGCCGGGCTGCCCAGGGGCCTGCTCAACGTGGTGACCGGCGATGGCCGCATCACGGGCAGCGCGCTGGTCAACCATCCCGACGTGCGCATGGTGTCGTTCACCGGCGGCACGGCCACCGGGCGCAGCATCGCGGCCATCGCCGCCCAGCGCCTGATTCCGGTGGCGCTCGAACTGGGCGGCAAATCCCCGCACATCCTCTTCGACGACGCCAACGTCGAGGCCGCCATCGATGGCGTTGTCGACGGCATCTTCGAGGGCAGCGGGCAATCGTGCGTGGCCGGCTCGCGGCTGTTCCTGCAGCGCGGCATCTACGACAGGGCCGTGGCGCTGCTGGTGGAGAAGGCCAATGCCATCCGCGTCGGCATGCCGCACGATGGCGGTTCGCGCATCGGCCCGCTCGCCGGCTTCGCGCATCGCGACCGCGTTGCCGGCTTCGTCGACGGCGCGCGGCGGGAGGGCGGTCAGGTGCTGGCGGGCGGTTGCCCGCCCACGGCGCCGGAACTGGCGCGCGGCGCCTTCTATCTGCCTACGGTGATCGGCGGCCTGGACCCGCGCGCCACCGCGGTGCAGCAGGAGATCTTCGGGCCCGTGCTGTGCGTGCTGCCGTTCGACGACGAGGCGGACGTGATCGCGCAGGCCAACGGTACCGTGTTCGGCCTGGCGTCGGGCATCTGGACCGGCAACTACCAGCGCGCCTGGCGCGTGGCGCGCGCGGTGGAGACCGGACTGGTCTGGATCAACACCTACAAGCAACTGTCGATCGCCACGCCGTTCGGCGGCTTCAAGGAAAGCGGCATCGGGCGGGAGAAGGGCGTCAATGGCGTGCGGCTGTACCAGCAGAGCAAGGGCATCTACTGGAGCATGAACCCGGCCAACATGCCGTCGTCTCCCGCGGCGGGCTGAGCCTGCGCGCCGCCACCCCAGCAACGAATCAACCCAGGAAAATCTTCATGTCTACGATCGACTCGATCGGCTTTATCGGCGTCGGCGTGATGGGCGAGCCGATGTGCCGCCATCTCGCCAGCAAGAGCGGTGCCCGTGTCAGCGCGTGCGACCGCGATCCGGAGCCGCTGCACAGGCTCGCCGCGCACGGTGTGCGCGAGGCCACGCTGGCCGAGATTGCGGCGCAAGCGGATGTCATCTTTCTGTCGCTGCCCTCGGGCGAGGTCGTGGAAAGCGTGGTGCTGGGCGCCGGCGGACTGCTGGAGCACAGCCGCGCGGGACAGGTGGTCGTGGACCTGAGCACCTCGCCCAGGGACACAGCAAAGAAGGTGGCCGCGGCGCTGGCCGAGCGCGGTGTGCGCTTTGCCGATGCGCCGGTCATGCGCACGCGCGCCGCCGCCGAGGCCGGCACGCTGGCGGTACCGGTGGGCGCCGAGGACGAGGTGTTCGCCCGGATCGAGCCGCTGATCCGCATGTTCGCCGCGGACGTCATCCATGCCGGCGGCGTGGGCGCTGGCCAGGTGGTGAAGATCCTGAACAACATGGTGCTGTACGAAACCGTGCTGGCGCTGGCCGAGGCGCGCGCCATCGGCGCCCGGGCCGGGGTGGATCCGCAGCGGCTGTTCGCGGCCCTGTCGGTGGGATCCGCCGACAGCTTCGCGCTGCGCAACCACGGCATGAAAGCCATCGCGCCGCTGGACTTTCCCGAGCGCGCCTTTCCGGTGACCTATGCCCGCAAGGACCTGATGTATGCGGCCGCGCTGGGCGACCAGGTGGGGGTGAACGCCACCGGCGCCAAAAACCTGATCGCCTGCTTCGATGCGGCCATTGCCGCCGGCCACGGCGACAAGTACGCGCCGGCGATCAGCCTTGTCTTCGAAGGGCAGACCTGACAGCAGGAGGCACCATGCGCGCCGACGATACCGACGCCATTCCCACCTATGAGGTGTTCGCGCTGCGCTATGCGTCGATGGACAGGACCCGCACGGCGAACTTCCTGCAGCGGGACGAGCACGACGGGCCGATGCCGATGGATTTCTTCGTGTGGCTGCTGAAGGGCGCTGACCGCAATATCCTGGTCGATACCGGCTTCAACGAAGCGGCCGCGCGGCAGCGCAGGCGCACGCTGGACTGCTGCCCCATCGACTCGCTGCGCCTGCTCGACGTGGAACCGGCCTCGATCCGGGACGTGGTGCTGACCCATCTGCATTACGACCACGCGGGCAATATCGACAAGCTGCCGTCCGCGGTCTTCCACGTGCAGGACGCGGAGTTGGAGTACGCCACCGGCCGCTGCATGTGTCATGGCGTGATGCGCCATGCCTACTCGGTGGAGGATGTGGTGCACCTCGTGCGGCGCGTCTATGCGGATCGCGTGCGGTTTCACCGGGGCGACGAGGCGCTATGTCCCGGCGTCGAACTCGTCCATATCGGCGGCCATACGAAGGGCCTGCAGGCGGTGCGGGTGCATACGCGGCGCGGCTGGGTCGTGCTGGCGTCGGACGCCAGCCACTACTACGCCAACATGGACGAGGGCAATCCCTTCCCCATCGTCTACAACGTCGCCGAGATGCTGGACGGCCACCGCAGATGCGTGGAACACGCCGATTCCCCTGGGCACGTGGTGCCGGGGCATGACCCGCTGGTGCTGCGCAAATACCCGGTGCTGCCGGGATTGCCCATCCAGGTCGCATGCCTGCACGAGATGCCCGTCGACTGAGTCCTAGCCCGCCTGGCGGGCCTTCCCTTTCGTCCTGGGCTTCTCGGGTGCGGCGGCGAGTTCAGGCCATTGCCCGCCCAGCGATGCCGTGGCGCGCTGCGCGGCCGTCAGCAGCAGACCGGTCATGCGCTGCACGGCCAGTTCGGAAAAGCGCTCCAGCGGACCGGACAGCGACAGCGCCCCCAGCAGCGTGTTGGCCGGGCCGAACACCGGGCTCGAGATGGCCCCGCACAGTGGATCGCGCTCGCCGAACGAGGTGAACACGAGCTGGGCGTCGCCCTCGGTGGGACCGCCTTTTTCATACGCGCGCAAGACCTTGCCGGGCGCGCCCTTGTGCAGCGGCAAGACGTCGCCCACCCGCACGCGGTCCAGCGTCGAATGCGACGAATCGATCCGGAACAGGCACATGCGCGTGTCCGTGCCGTGCTGCACGTGAAACGACGGGCTCTCCGTGCCCTGTGTCACCAGCCATTCCATCACTGGCTGGATCGCTTCCTTCAGCCCCAGGCTGGTCTCGAACGTGCGGCCGAACAGGAAGGCCAGCGGCCCGAGCGCATAGCGCTTGTCCGAGCGGTGCACCACGAGACCGCTGCGCTCCAGCGACGCCAGGAGCCGCAGCAACGTGCTCTTGTACATGCCGGTGAGCCGCGCGAGGTCGGCCAGCGACAGCGGCGTGCCGGCCTGCGCGAGCGCGGTGGCAATCGCCAGCGCACGGTCGACCGCGGCAACGCCGTCGGTCTGGGCAGCGGGAAGTTCGGTGGTGATCTGGGGCATAGGCAATGGTGAGGGGATTCGCCGCCGTGGGCGGGTTCGGCCTGAATTCTAACGTCTGGCGTTCGCGGGGCCCCGGCGTGCCTGTCCGGAACGCTCGTTCCGCCGCGGTTCCTGCGACGTGCAAGCGCCGAGAGTGCCGGGGGAAGAAGGTGCAAGTACCGCGCCGCGCGAATTCTCCTTGACCGAATTTGGGTGCCTACGTATTCTACGTGAAAGAACAAAAGTTCTGGTCGATAGAACGTCGAAAGTAGAGCCAAGCTGCTGCGCCGTTCCGCTCACCGGGCACAAGGAGACAACCGATGCGCCTGACTCACGCTTTCCGTGCCGCGGCCGCCGGCGCGGCCGTCGCGCTTGCCTTTGCCGGCAACGCCGCCCACGCCGATACCTATCCCGCCCGGCCAGTGAAGTTCCTGGTCGGCTTTGCTCCCGGCAGCTCTATCGACCTGGTGGCGCGCATCGTCGCCACGCACCTGAACGGCAAGCTGGGCCAGCCGGTGGTCGTCGAGAACCGGCCGGGCTCCAACGGCATGATCGCCGCGGCGGCGCTTGCCAATGCGGAGCCAGATGGCCATACGGTGCTGATCAGCAACTCCAGCACCATCACGGTCAATCCGCTGCTGTACCAGCAAATGCGCTACGACGTGCAGCGCGATTTCGCGCCGGTGTCGCTGATCGTCTCGGTGCCGTTCATCCTGACGACCAACCCGGAGAGCGAGAAGACGCGCGCGGTGAACTCGGTGGCCGACCTGATGAAGCTGGCCAGAAGCAAGCCGGACGGCCTGTCCTATGGCTCGGCCGGCGCCGGCAACCTGACCCAGCTCAGCTTCGAGCTGCTCAACACCATGGCCGGCGTGAAGATGGTCCACGTGCCCTACAAGGGCTCGGCCGCCGCGCAGATCGGCCTGCTCGGCAAGGAAGTCGACGCGGCCTTCGACAACCCCGCCGCCATGCCGCAGATCAAGGCGGGCAAGCTGCGCGCCATCGCGGTGTCCTCCGCGCAGCGCTGGCCGGACCTGCCCAATGTCCCGAGCGTGGCCGAGCAGGGCTATGCCGGCTACGACATCTCGTTCTGGGTCGGCGCCTTCGTGCCGGCGAAAACGCCGCCCGCCACCGTCAAGGCATTGCACGAAGCCATCCTCGCCGCCGGCGAGGACCCGGCCACCAAGGCGCTGCTGCGCCAGCAGGGAAACATCCTGCTGCTCGGTCCGCAGCCGTTCGCCGCGAAGATCAAGGCCGAAACGGCGCAGTACGCCGAGATCATCAAGCGCTCCGGCATCCGGCTGGACTGAAGCGGCACGCCCTGCGCACAGCGGCCGCGCCCGCGGGGCGGCATGACACACCGACGATGGAAGACAAAAGCATGACGTGGCAGAACGAGCTGGACGAACTCGCCTTGCGCAGGACACTGGCGCAGCGGATGGGCGGCGAGGAGAAGATACGCAGGCACCGCGAGCAGGGCCGGCTGCCGGTGCGCGAGCGCATCGCGCAACTGGTGGATGCGGATTCCACGGTGGAAGTCGGCGGCCTCGCCGGCACCGGCGAGTACGACGGGAACGGCAAGCTGGTCGACTTCACGCCATCGAACTTCCTGATGGCGCGCGCGCAGATCGACGGCCGTCCGGTGGTGGTGGTTGGGGACGACTTCACCGTGCGCGGCGGTGCCAACGACGGCGCGGTTGGCGACAAGCTGATCGTGGCCGAACAGATGGCACACGACCTGCGCATGCCGATCATCCGCCTGGTCGATGGCACCGGTGGCGGCGGCTCGGTCAAGAACATCGAGATCAAAGGCCACACGCTGCTGCCCAAGCTCAAGGCCTGGCCCTATATCGCCCGCAACCTCGCCACCGTGCCGGTGGTCGGCATGGGCCTGGGCTCGGTGGCCGGCATGGGCGCCGCACGCGTGGCCGCCAGCCACTACTCGCTGATGGTGCGCGACACCTCGCAGCTCTTTGTCGCGGGACCGCCGGTGGTGGCGCGCACCGGGCAGGAGCTGTCGAAGAACGAGCTGGGCGGCAGCCATATCCATACGCGCAACGGCGTGGTGGACGACGAGGTGGGCAGCGAGGCCGAGGGCTTCGCGCGCGCTCGCCGCTTCCTGTCGTACCTGCCGTCGTCGATCCACGAGCCGGCCCCGCGCAGCGAGGGCGAGCGCGATGCCCTGGCGGACCAGCTCGCATTGCGCCGCGCGATTCCGGCCAATCCGCGCAGCGTCTACAAGGTGCGCGCGATCGTGGAGACGCTGGTCGATACCGGCTCCTTCATGGAGATCGGCCGGCACTGGGGCAAGGCCATCGCGGCCGGCCTGGCGCGCATCGACGGCTGGCCCGTGGTGCTGATCGCGAGCGACCCCTATCACTACGGCGGGGCCTGGGACCGGCAGACGGCCGAAAAGTACATGCGCATGGTGGACCTGGCCGAGCTGTTCCGCCTGCCCGTCGTCAATCTGGTCGACGTGCCGGGCTTTCGTATCGGGCTGGAGGCCGAGCAGGAGGGCGTGATGCGCGCCGGTGTGCGCGCGCTGACCGCCATCGCACAGACCACGGTGCCGTGGTGCTCGGTGATCCTGCGCAAGGCATTCGGCGTCGCGGGGGGCGGGCACCAGAACGCGGACCGCTTCAATTTCCGCTATGCGTGGCCGTCCGCGCAGTGGGGCTCGCTGCCGGTCGAGGGCGGGCTCGAAGTCGCCTACAAGGCCGAGATCGCGGCGGCCGCCGATCCCGCCGCGGCGCGGGACCGGATCGAGGCGCGGGTACGCGCGCTGACCTCGCCGTTCCGCAGCGCCGAGGCCTTCGTGGTCGAGGACATCATCGATCCGGCCGATACGAGACGGCTGCTTGTCGAATTCGTCCGCATCGCCGCGCCGCTGCGGCAGGCAAGCCGCGGTGCGTTCGGCTACCGGCCGTGACACCGCACGCCTTCCAATTTCCCCGCACTGAAAGGAGACCAAGTTGCCTTCCATCGAATCGCAAGTCGCCGGCCGCGTGGTCGCGGTCCACGTCAAGCCGGGCGATGCCGTATCGTCCGGCACCGCGGTGATCACCGTGGAGTCCATGAAGATGGAGATTCCGCTCGAGGCCGAGGCCGACGGCGTGGTGGCGCAGGTGCTGGTGGCCGAAGGCGACGACGTGGCCGAGGGCCAGGCCGCCGTCGTGCTGCGCTGATGCGGACGGTGGAGAGCGCCATGCAGGGGGCGGACAACAACATTGCAAGCCAGGTCGCAGGGGACGCGCAGCGCCATCTGGCGATCGCGGCGCGCGAGGCGGCCGGCGCGGCTGACCTGCCGGGCGGCGCCGACCGCGCCATCCGGCGAATCGGCGTAGTCGGCGCCGGCACGATGGGCACAGGCATCGCCATGACGTTCGCCAGCGCGGGCTATCCGGTGACGCTGGTGGAGACCGGGGAGCAGGCGCTGGAACGCGGCCTGCAGACCATACGCCGCAACTACGCCGGCACCGTGGCCAAGGGCAAGCTCGATGCCGGCGAGATGGAGGCGCGCATCGGGCGCATCCGCGGCGCTACCTCGCTCGATGCGCTAGCCGACAGCGACCTGATCGTCGAGGCCGTCTTCGAGGACATGGAGGTCAAGCGCGCGGTGTTCGAGCGCCTGGACCGCATCGCGAGGCCGGGCGCGATCCTGGCCTCCAATACATCGCGACTCGATATCGATGCCATCGCGCGAATGACTTCGCGCCCGGCCGACGTGCTTGGCCTGCACTTCTTCAGCCCCGCGCATGTAATGAAGCTGCTGGAAGTGGTGCGCGGCGTGGCCACCGCGCCCGAGGTAATCCGCACGTCCATGCGTATCGCGCGCGAGGTCGGCAAGGTGGCGGTGCTGGTGGGCGTCTGCGATGGGTTCGTCGGCAACCGCATGGTCAGCCCCTACACGCGCGAGGCGCACTTCCTGCTGGAGGAAGGCGCGTCGCCGCAGCAGGTGGATCAGGCGCTCGAGCGCTTTGGCATGGCGATGGGGCCGCTGCGCATGGGCGACCTGGCGGGACTGGACATCAGCTGGGCCGCACGCAAGCGCCAGGCGCCGACGCGGCCGGCGCACCTGCGCTACTGCCGCGTGGCCGACCGCCTGTGCGAGTCCGGCCGACTCGGCCAGAAGACCGGCGCGGGCTTCTATCGCTACGAGCCGGGGAGCCGGGTGCCGATTCCCGACCCGGAGGTCGAGCGCATCATCGAAGCGTGCGCGGCGCAGTCCGGCATCGCGCGTGCGCCCGTCACCGACGAGGAGATCGTCGAGCGCACGATCTACGCGCTGGTCAACGAAGGCGCGCGGATTCTCGAAGAGGGCATTGCCCGGCGCGGCGGCGACATCGACCTGATCTACGTCAACGGCTACGGCTTTCCGGCCGCGCGCGGCGGCCCGATGTTCCACGCCGACACCGTGGGCCTCGACAGGGTGCTGGAGCGCATCCGCGCCTTCCACCGCCAGCACGGCGAACTGTGGACCCCCGCGCCGCTGCTGGAGAGGCTGGTGGCGGAGCGGCGGCCGATTTCCACCTACCAGGCGGTGCGCTGAGCGCGCCATTCCCGACAGCATGCAAGGAGCGGTCATGCAGACCCATGCCGGCGCGCGTGCGCCCAGCGGCCCGGAGGCCGAGTATTTCGCCCATCTCGACCAGGGCCGTTTCCTGATCCAGCGCTGCGGCGGTTGCCGCGCGCATGTGTTCTTTCCGCGCGCGGTGTGTCCGCATTGCGGCGCGACGCGGCTCGACTGGGTGGCGCCCAGCGGCAGGGGCACCGTGTATTCGTTCAGCGTCATCGCCGGCAGGCCGGGGGTCAGCAGCGACTACAACGTGGCGTTGGTCGATCTGGAGGAAGGTGTGAGGCTGATGTCGCGGGTAGAGGGCGTGCCGCCGGCGCTGGTGCGCATCGGGATGCCGGTGCAGGCCCAGGTGCGGGTCACCGACGGCAAAGGCATGGTGGTGTTTCTGGCCGGAGGCGAAGCATGACATTGCGGGACTTGCGCGGCTCGGTGGCCATCGTGGGCGTGGGCCAGGCCGGTATCGGAGAGGCGCACGGCTTTACCGCCATGGAGATCCTGGCGCAGGCGAGCGCCGGGGCCGTGGCGGACGCCGGCATGACGATGCGCGATATCGACGGCCTGGCCACGTGCAGCTCATCGGCCACGATGTGGAGCATGCCCACCGCCGAATACCTCGGCCTGCGCCCGCGCTTCATCGACAGCACGATGCTCGGCGGCTCCAGCTTTATCGCGCAGATCATGCCCGCGATGCTGGCGCTGGCCAGCGGCCAGTGCAATGCGGTGCTGGTGTGCTATGGCAGCACGCAGAAGACCGGCGCGGTCAACCGCAAGGGCATGGTCGACATGTGGCGGCAGATCGATCCGCAGCCGTACGAGCATCCCTATGCGCCGTTGCAACCGATCACCTCGTATGCGCTGGCCGCGCAGCGCCACATGCACCAGTTCGGCACCACGCGCACGCAACTCGCGGAAGTGGCCGTGGCCGCGCGCGAATGGGCGCGCCGCAATCCCGAGGCGGCGGCGCGCGAGCCATTGTCGATCGACGACGTGCTGAACGCGCGCATGGTGTCGTCGCCGCTGACGGTGCGCGACTGCTGCCTCGTCACGGACGGCGGGGGCGCCTTCGTCATGGTGCGCGCCGACCGCGCCCGCGATTGCCCGCGGCCGCCGGCCTATGTGCTGGGCAATGCCACGGCCGTGTGGAACCGGCAGATCTCGTCGATGCACGACCTCACGGTGACCGCCGCCAGCGAGTCCGGCGCCAGGGCCTTCGCGATGGCGGGCGTGCGGCCAGACGACGTGGATGTGGTCGGCCTCTATGACGCCTTCACCATCAACACCATCCTGTTTCTCGAGGACCTCGGCTTCTGTCCCAAGGGCGAGGGCGGGCGCTTCGTCGAGGGCGGCGCCATCGCCCCCGGCGGCCGCCTGCCCGTCAATACCAACGGCGGCGGGCTCTCCTGCGTCCATCCCGGCATGTATGGCGTGTTCCTGGTGATCGAAGCCGTGCGGCAGTTGCGCGGCGAATGCGGCGAGCGGCAGGTGCCGGGCGCCGAGATTGCGCTGGCCCATGGCAACGGCGGCACGCTGTCGAGCCAGTCCACCGTGATCCTGGGCACCGGAGCGACGCGATGAGCGCGGCGCGTGCGGAGGCGGGCCATGCTCGATAAGACCATGCGGGATGCGCACGAGGCGGTGCGCGACGTGTTCGACGGCGCCACCATCATGATCGGCGGCTTCGGCATCTCGGGCGTGCCTACGGAACTGGTGCGCGCGCTGCTGGAGCAGGGGGCCACCGGGCTGACCATCGTCAACAACAACGCCGGCAACGGCAGGCTGGGGCTGAGCGAGCTGATCGAGGCGGGGCGCGTGCGCAAGATGATCTGTTCGTTCGCGCGCTCGTCGAATCCGCTGGAGCCGAATGCGGTGGCCTTCGCCGAGGCCTATCGCGCCGGCCGCATCGAGCTCGAATGCGTGCCGCAGGGCACCATGGCCGAGCGCATGCGCGCCGCCGGCTCCGGCCTCGGTCCGTTCTACACGCCAACCTCGTATGGCACGACGCTCGCCGAAGGCAAGGAAACGCGTGTGATCGACGGCAAGGGCTATGTGCTGGAGCACCCGCTGCCCGGCGACTTCGCCTTCGTCAAGGCACAGCAGGCCGACCGCTGGGGCAACCTGACCTTCCGCTATGCGGAGCGCAACTTCGGCCCGGTGATGTGCATGGCGGCGGCCACGGCGGTGGCGCAGGTCGACGAGATCGTGCCGCTGGGCGCGCTGCCGCCCGAACATGTGATGACGTCGGGCATTTTCGTGCAGCGGGTGGTGCAGGTGCGGAGGGGGCAATGACGCAGGCCGGAGCGATCCCCTGGCGCGCGCAGACGCGCGCCGAGATGGCGGCCCGCGTGGCCGCCGATATTCCCGAGGGCGCCTATGTGAACCTGGGCATCGGCATGCCGACGCTGGTGTCGCGGCATCTGCCCCCGGGGCGCGACGTCATCCTGCACAGCGAGAACGGCATCGTCGGCATGGGCCCGGCGCCGGCCTCGGGCGTCGTCGATCCCAGCCTCGTCAACGCGAGCAAGGAGCCGGTGACGCTGCTGTCCGGCGCCTCCATCACCGACCACGTGACCTCGTTCGCGATGATGCGCGGCGGCCATATCGACCTGACGGTGCTGGGCGCGTTCCAGGTGTCGCGCAACGGCGACCTGGCCAACTGGGATACCGGGGTCGCGGGCTCGATACCCGCGGTCGGCGGCGCGATGGACCTGGTCGCGGGCGCCAGGCGCGTCCATGTGCTGATGGAACACCGCACCCGCGACGGCCGGCCCAAGATCGTCGAAGCATGCACCTATCCGCTGACCGGAATGGGCGTGGTCGATCGCATCTATACCGACGTCGCGACCATCGACGTCGCCGACGGCGCGCTGCGCGTCATCTGGATCGTCGATGGGCTGAGCTTCGCCGCGTTGCAGGCGATGACGGGCGCGCCACTCGATGACGCGCTCGGGACATAGCCAGCGGGGCTCGCCACCGCCAACCACCAGTCGGAACACGATACCGACGCATAGAGGAGAGAGGGAATGAAGGGAAGTCGATGGAGCGCCGGTCTGCTGGCCGGCGCGGCGATGCTGTGCGCGTCGGGCGCGAACGCGCAGGGCGAGCCGCCGTATCCGGCCAAGCCGGTCAGCATCGTGGTGCCATACGCCGCCGGCGGCGCCACCGATGTCATTGCTCGCCTGATCGGCGAGAAGCTCGGCGCCGCGTGGAAGCAGCCCGTGGTGGTGGTCAACCGCCCGGGGGCGGGCACGGTGCTCGGCGCGGGGCAGGTGGCCAAGCAACCGGGCGACGGCTATACCCTCTACATGACCACGGCCGCGCACACCATCAGCGCGAGCCTGTACAAGTCGCTGCCCTACGATCCGCTCAAGGACTTCGCGCCGATCAATCTCGCATCGGTGGTGCCGCTGGTGCTGGTGGTCAGCCCCACGGTCCAGGCCCGGGACCTCCAGGAACTGCTGGCGCTCGCCAGATCGAAGCCCGGCATGACCTACGCCTCGCCCGGCAACGGATCGCCGCAGCACCTGACCGGCGCGCTGCTCAAGGCCAAGGCCAATGTCGAACTGACGCACGTGCCGTACAAGGGCGACGCGCCGATGCTGACCGACCTGATGGCCGGGCAGGTGCAGATGGCCTTTGTGACGCTGTCGTCCGCGCTGCCGCCGCTCAAGGCCGGCAAGGTCCGCGCGATTGCGCTGGCCCATTCGAAGCGCGCGCAGGCGCTGCCCGATGTGCCCACCTTCGCGCAGTCCGGCATGCCGGGCTTCCAGGCGGCGACGTGGTTCGGGCTGTTCGCCCCGGCCAGCATGCCGGCCGCGCTGCAGCAGAAGATCAACCAGGATGTGACCCGCGTGGTCGCCGAGCCGGAACTGAGCGCGAAGCTGGTCGAGATGGGGGGCGACGTAACCAACGCCGGACCCAAGGAGTTCGCGGCCTTCATCCGCACCGAGACGAAGAACTGGGGCGAGGCGGTGCGGCTGTCGGGGGCGCAGGTGGACTGACCCGGGCTGGAAGTCGTTCACGCGGCGCAAGCCCCCCGCCGGGCGGCAGTGCGCCGGCCGGCGCTCACCTAGGCGGCGGCGGTGGGGCACCGCGCTCGCGGTAGTCCGGCAGGTCCGCCGCCCCGGCGGGCACGGGATTGCGCTTCAGGTCCGCGATCAGGTCGTTCATCTCGCCGATCTCCTTCACCTGGGCACGGATGATGCCGTCGGCCAGTTCGCGCACGCGCGGATCGCGGATGTGGGCGCGCTCGCTGGTCATGATGGCAATGGAGTGGTGCGGGATCATCGCCTTCATATACGAGACGTCGTCGACCGTCTGCTGGCTTCGCACCAGCCAGAGGGCGCCGGCGAACACCGCGATGCTCGCGGCGAAGATCGCCATGTTGACGCGGCGGCTCTTGTACATGGCCCTCATGTACAAGAGCATGACCACGGCCATGGCCGCGCCCATCAGCAGGGCCATCCACACCCGGGTCTGGCTGAACCTCACATGATCCAGGGCATACGTGTTGAGGTACATCAGGCCGTACATCACGATCGTCGACGTGGCGATCATGGCGGCGAAACGGCCATAGCTCATGCTCATGGACGTATGCGGTTGCGTCTGCATGGCGCGTCTCCTGTCTTGGCACTACCGGACCGGTTCGTCCCGCAAGTTGTGTTCCACCGCGCCACGCTGTCTCTGCCCGCCTTCTGCGTCATTGAGATGGGCGCGGCGATGGCGCACTGCGACTGCGTCGGCACGTGGGATCTTTCCGCGTCCGCTACGAATCTCGGCATGCGGCGGGCTCCGCACCGGTGGACCGCGGCGAGTGTGCTTTCTTACCGGCCGTTGTAACTCCTTAGGGCTCGGCGCGGGTCGTAGCGCCGGTGGGATGCCGGTATCGCCTCGCCCGCTGGGCATGGACCTCGGGCAGGGCGCATGCGATTGGCAGGCACGCAATCTGCGGCGGCACCGGAACATTCCGGCCGCGGCTTAACCGCGGCCGTCCGCGTTTCGCTGTGCCCCACGGCCCCACCATCGCGGTCTATTGCGCGCTGATGCTGTTCCAGGGGCAGGGCGCATGACCTTCAACGCAACATGATCGGAGCAAGCATATGAAAGCAGTCGTGTTTCATGGCATCGGCGATATCCGCCTGGACGACGTCCCCGAGCCCACCATCGAGCAGGATACCGATGCCATCGTGCGCCTTACCTCCAGCGCCATCTGCGGCACCGACCTGCATTTCGTGCGGGGCACGATGGAAGGACTCGAGCCGGGCACCATCCTCGGCCACGAAGGCGTGGGCATTGTCGAGCAGATCGGCCCGGGGGTGCGCAACCTCAATGTCGGCGACCGTGTGGTCATTCCGTCCACCATCGCCTGCGGCTACTGTTCTTACTGCCGCGCGGGCTACTACGCACAGTGCGACAACGCCAACCCGAACGGAAAGCAGGCTGGTACGTCGTTCTATGGCGGCCCCAAGACGACCGGACCCTTCCACGGACTGCAGGCGGAAAAGGCGCGAGTCCCGTTCGCGCACGTGAATCTGGTCAAACTGCCGGACAGCGTGACCGACGAGCAGGCCATCATGCTCTCGGACATCTTCCCGACCGGCTACTTCGGTGCGGATATCGCGGACATTCATGCCGGCCACACGGTGGCGGTGTTCGGATGCGGACCGGTGGGCCAGTTCGCGATCGCCTCCGCGAAGCTTATGCATGCGGGTCGGATCATCGCCGTGGACGCGGTGCCGGACCGTCTCGCCATGGCGCGCTCGCAAGGCGCCGAGACCGTGAACTTCGATGAGGAAGACCCGGTGGAGACGATACAGCGGCTGACCGGCGGCATTGGCGTGGACCGGGCCATCGACGCGGTGGGAGTCGATGCCGTCCATGCGCATCACGGTCCGGCCGCGGAGGACCCGTCGGTCAAGGAGCAGGAGCAGGTCACCGCCAGCATCGCGCCCCATGCACGTCCCGACGGCGCCAACTGGGTCCCGGGCGACGCCCCGGCCCAGGCGCTGGATTGGGCGGTGCGCGCACTGGCCAAGGCCGGCACGCTATCGATCATCGGCGTCTACCCGCCGACCGACAAGGTCTTCCCCATCGGCGCGGCGATGAACAAGAACCTGACCATCCGGATGGGCAACTGCAATCACCGCGCGTACGTGCCCAAGTTGGTGGAACTGGTGCGGGCGGGCGTGATCGACCCCGTCGCCATCCTCACGCGCAGCGAACCGCTGACCGGCGCCCTCGACGCCTACAAGGCATTCGACACGCGGCAGCCGGGCTGGATCAAGGTGGAACTCAATCCGGGGCAGCAGTAGCGGCCGGCAGTCAGTCCCGCCTCGCGGACACGCGTGGCGCTCCTCCAGCTCGCGCAGCGCCCTGGTCAGCGCGCTCTGGCTGCCTCACGCAGGCGCTGCGTCAGACCCTGCAGGACCCGCAGGTCAGGACTTCGATCGGGGGCCACCGGCGCCGAGGTCGCCGGCATCGAGGGGTTCGGCAATGCCCAGCGCTGCTACCAGGCGGAGATCGCGCGGGTCCGCACCGCGGCTGACGATATACTTCCCCGCCTTGCACCGGCGCGTGCGAGACCGAGGAAATCCCCATGATCGTGCGTGACCGCCCGTCCGGACTCAGGCTGTTCCTGATCCTGCGCGGCTCCATCCTGAATCGCATCCGGGCCGTGCTGCTCGTCAACGTGCTGGTGGCCATCGCCGTCACCATCACCCACGGTGCGCTGTTCGAACTGAAGATTACGCTGACGGCCATCCCGTTCACGCTGATCGGCCTGCCGCTGGCGATCTTTCTGGGCTTTCGCAACACCGCGGCCTACGACCGGTATTGGGAAGGCCGCAAGCTGTGGGGCGAGCTGGTCTTTCGCAGCCAGAACCTGGCGCGCCAGTGCCGCAGCCTGATCTCGGCCTCCCGGCCCGCCAGCGCGGAGCTCGGTCTGGACGATGTACGGGTGCGCATGATCTCGCGCGCTATCGTCCATGCCTACGCGCTGCGCGACCGGCTGCGCGGCCAGCCATCCGGCGCGGCGCCCGATCCGGCGCTGCTGCCGCTGCTGTCCACGGCGGAATGGGAGGCAATGGCCCGGAGCAGCAATCCGCCCGCCACGCTGCTGCTGCGCATGGGCGACGATCTTGCCGAATGCGTCGCCACCGGCCGCATCGACGGCTGCCGTGCGACATCGCTCGACGACACCTTCAGCGCGATGGCCGCGGCGGCCGCGGCCTGCGACCGCATTCGCACCACGCCGATCCCGTTCTCCTACACGCTGCTGCTGCATCGCACGGCCTACCTGTACTGCTTCCTGTTGCCGTTCGGGTTGGTCGACACCATCGGCTTCATGACGCCCTTCGTCGTCGGCATCGTCGCCTACACCTTCTTCGGCCTCGACGCGCTCGGAGACGAGATCGAGGAGCCGTTCGGCACCAGCGCCAACGATCTGCCGCTGGACGCCATCTGCCGCAATATCGAGATCGGCCTGAAGGAGGCGATCGACCATCCGGATATTCCGGCGCCGCTGGCGCCGGTGGGGTATTGCCTGCTGTAGGACTACGGCCTGAGCGCCGGATGCTTCAGCGCATGTGCGCTCTCGGCCAGATGCATCCGGTAGCTGCGTTCGTCGCGCTCCAGACCGAGTTCGCCATGGCGATAGGCCATGGCCAGGGCCAGGATGGATTCGGGGTGGTCGCGCTCGGCGGCCGCCTCGTACCACGCCACCGCGCGCGCTTCGTCGCGGGCGACCCCCGCGCCGTCGCGATATGCGTTGGCGAGCATGAACATCGCATGCGGGATGCCGGCCTCCGCGGCGGCGGTGAACGAGCGTGCGGCGGCGGCGGGATCGGGCGTGCGCCCATAGCCGCCGCGCTGGAGCAATCCAAGGTAGTAGGCCGCGCCGGCGTGGCCGGCTGCGGCGGCGATGCCGAGGTGGCGCCATGCCGCCGGCAGCTCCGGGGCTGCCGCAGGCGCTGCGCCAGCGGATGCGGGGCCACCGAGAAACGCGGCCTTGCCCAGCACGAAATGCGCGCCGGCATCGCCCCGTTCGGCGGCCTGCCACAACCATCGTTGTCCTTCGGCATGCTGTTGCGCGCCGGGGCGCGACCACAGTGCCTCACCCAGCGCGGCCTGGGCCGCGGTTTCGCCGGCCAGGGCAGCCGCACGCAGGGCGGCGAGCGCGGCATCGTCCTCGGCGGCGATGGCCACGTTGCGCCACTGCGCCAGCTGCACGCGGCGCGCTTCGCTCTGCTCGCGCCACGCGGCGGTGCCGGCCACGCCCGCGGTCGCCAGCGCGATCGCCAGCAGCGCCACGGGCAGCAGCGGATGCATCCGGCGCCGGCGGGACCGCGCGGCCGTGTCCGCCGCCATCGCGTTTTCCTTGGCCATCATGGCGCTCCCCTCAGCCATTGAGGTCGATGACGTATTGCGACAGGTTCTTGCCGCTGCCGTCGTCCGCCTTGTCCAGCGTGATATTCGTCAGTCCCGCCGCCTGCGCCTGCGACAGCTGGCCGGCGGCCGAGCTGAACACGACCTTGCCGGCGGTGGCCACCCTGGTGAAGCTCCAGCTGCGCGCCGCGCCATTGGCCGCGCGGGTGATCGCGCCCGCCTTCTTGATATAGGCGATCAGCACGTCGCGGTTGGCATCGGGCGAGGCATAGACGGTCTTGCTGCCATCGAGACCCGGGAAGTTGCCGCCGCCGCTGGCGCGATAGTTGTTGGTCGCGACGATGAATTCCTGCGCCGCCGACAACGGCGTGCCCTGGTAGGTCAGGTTCCGGATGCGGCTGCCCGCGGGCTGCGTCACGTCGATTTCGTAGCGCAGGTCTGGCGTGGTGAACATATCGAAGTTGTAGCCCGGGAAGCTGCCGATCAGCTGCTGGTCGGCGGTCGCGGACGGGCTGATCTGGTTGAAGCGGCGCGCAGCCGTTTCCAGCCAGGCCTTGATGTCGTCGCCGTTGACCTTCACCGCGTACACGGTGTTCGGGTACAGGTACAGATCGGCGGCGTTGTTGATGGCCAGATCGCCGGCCTGCACGTCGGTGTAGTCGCTGCCGCCCCCGAAGCCGCTCTTGAACGGCGCCGACACCGACAGTACCGGCAGCGAGGCCAGGGCGGGCAGGTTGGCCACGATGTAGTCCTTCACATACTGCGCCTGCGCCTGGTTGACGATCTGGATCGCGCCCGGATCGCCGACGTCGGCGAAGTAGCTGGTCATGCGGTAGTCGGTGGTGCCGATCGGCGTCTTCACATAGGCGATGGTGGCCTGGTGCTCGGCTTCGATGGCGGCGGCGACGGCCGGGTCCGGCGCAACGTAGCTCTTGTCCGCGTTCTGGATCGAGCGCGCCTGCACCACGGTGCCACTGGGATCGACGACCCAGCGCGTGCCGTTGTAGGCCAGCTGCAGCTTGATCACGCCCAGGTGCTTGCCCCAGTAGTTGGCCATCACGGTGGGCACCCCGTTGACCAGGCCCTTTGCCTTGTCGACTCCCGGCAGGCTGAATTGCGCCGCCGTGCTGTTTGCGTCGGGGAAGACCTGGTGCGAATGACCGATCAGCATGGCATCGACACCCGGCACTTTCGACAGGTGCCAGCTCGCGTTCTCCATCGCCGGCGAGTACGGCGAGGCATCGAGCCCGCCGTGCGAGATGACCACGACCAGGTCGGCGCCCTTGGCGCGCATCTCCGGCACGTACTGCTCCGCGGCCTCTTTCGCGCTCACGGTGTAGACCTTGCCATCGAGCCAGCGCTTGTCCCAGCTCATGATGGCCGGCGGCGCGAAGCCGATGATGCCGATCCTGACCGGCGCGGTGACGGCCTTGCCGTCCGGAGCCGTCGCGCTGATCTGCCGCGTCACGATGGCGTAGGGCTGGAACAGCGGCGCGCGCGTCTTCACGCTGTGCACGTTCGCCAGCACCTGCGGAAACGTCGGGCCGGCGCACGGGGTCTGGGCGGCCGGCTCGGGCAGCCCGTCGACGTTGAAGCGGTTGCCGGTGACCTGATTGAGGAAGGGCAGCCCGTAGTTGAACTCGTGGTTGCCGATGCCGCCGCCGTCGAAGCCGGCGGCGTTCATCACCTTGTACATGGCGAGCGTGTCGCCGCAGGCCAGCGGGCTGACCTGCGCCTGGTAGTCGGCCAGGGCGGTGCCCTGGATGGTGTCGCCGTTGTCGAGCAGCACGGTGTTGGGAAACTCGGCGCGCGCCTGCCTGATCAGCGTGGCGACGCGCTCGAAGCCCATCGACTGGTCCTCGGCCAGCTTGAAGTAGTCGTAGCTGCGCACATTGCTGTGCAGATCGGTGGTTTCCAGCAAGGCCAGGGTGGCCGTGGTGCCGGCGGCGACCTCCGCCGGCGGGGTGGGCGTGGGGCCTGGCTGGTCGTCGGAGCCGCAGGCGGCGAGCAGCACTGCCGTCGCCATGGTTGCCAGTCTGGAGAAAGAGAGTAGGGCATGCGGCATGGTGCGGCTCCTTTGTCGTGCTTTGAGCCGTCGATTGTCGAGGCGCCAGATGGCAGCCGCGTGGCAGGAAGATGACACCGGGGAGCGGGTCTGCCTACGCGGCGCCGCCGCGACGCCACGGGCGGGCGGGACATCAGACTGTCATAAGGCTTGCGAACAATGGCGGGCTTGCCGCGGAGGAGCCGCCGCGGCGCCAGGCATTTTTCGCCTTCCGCCTTTCGCCTTTCGCCCTTCGCCAGTCAGGAGAACAACAACATGGATCGCCGCCGCTTTCTGAAATGGGGTAGCTTCGTCACGGTCTCGGTCGCCACCGGGGGCCTCGCCGGCTGCGGCGGCGACGACGACGCGGGCGGGGAAAATGGCGAGGGCCCGGCACCGGCGCCCAATCCGCCCGCGCAGGACAGGTTCGCGTTCCTGCACGGTGTCGCTTCGGGCGACCCGAAGGCGGACAGCATCGTGCTGTGGACCCGCGTGGATGGGGACAACGGCGGGCAACCCGTCGCGGTGAGGCTGCAGGTATCGGCGCAGCCCGACTTCGCCACGCTGCTGGTGGACGACAGCCTGACGGCGCTGCCGGAGTGGGACTACACCCTGCGCAACAAGGTCACCGGCCTGGCGGCGGCCACCACGTACTACTACCGCTTCCGCGTGGGCAGCCATACCAGCCCGGTGGGGCGCACGCGCACTGCGCCCACGCCCGGCACGCCGCTGTCCGAGCTCAGGTTCGCGTTCGTGAGCTGCCAGGACTGGAGCGTGAACCATTGGGCCGGCATGGAGGAACTCGCCGCGCAGGAGCTGGATTTCATCGTCCATCTGGGCGACTACATCTACGAGACCGTGGGCGCCGGCTTCCAGAGCGGCAAGGTGGAAGCCCGCCACGCACCGCTGACGCTGCCGCACGGCACCGCGCGCGGCGATGGCGCGCGCTACGCCACCACGGTGGACGACTACCGCTACCTGTACAAGGCCTATCGCAGCGATCCGCGCCTGCAGGCGCTGCACGCGCGTTTCCCCATCATCGCGATCTGGGACGACCACGAGTTCTCGGACGACTGCTGGCAGGACCGCCAGACCTACGATACCGGCGAAGACCAGTCGCCGAGCACGGCGCGCCGCCGCGGCGCGAGCCAGGCATGGTTCGAATTCATGCCGGCCGATGTACGCATCGACCTGACGGATCCGTCGTTCCGCAATATCCAGCTCTACCGCGCCTTTACCTTCGGCGACCTGGCCACGCTTGTAATGACGGACCAGCGGCTGTATCGCGCCGACCATGTACTGCCCGAACAGGCGGCCGGCAGCGAGATCGGCAGCCGCTATTTCGTGCCCAAGGCCACGCTGGCCACGGTGGAGGACCAGAAGATGGTGGCGGCCGGCAATGCGCTGACGCCCGTGTCCATGCTCGGCGATGCGCAGCGTGCCTGGTGGCAGGACCGCATGGGCAGCGCCAACACGACGTGGAAGCTGTGGGGCAACGAGGTCTCGCTGCTGCGCATGCAGATCGACGGCACCCTGGCCATTGCGGGCCTGATCGCCGGCGCGCTGGTGCAGGCCAACGGCGCGCTGGCGCCGCTGCAAGGTGCCATGACGTCGGCATTGGCCACCGACCTGAACGCGTCCAGCGCGGGCGGCACCTATCCGGCCATGTCGTACACGGCGCTGAAGGCGGTGCTCGCGCCGGCCGGCATCGACGGCACCACGTTCGATGCGCTGTTCAAGCCGGCGCTGGACGCGCAGCTGCCGCCCGCTGCGCTGCTGGGCCAGTACATCCTGAACGCGGACCAGTGGGACGGGTACAACGCCGAGCGCAAGAACCTGATGGCCTTCCTGAAGACGCATGGCATCGGCAACGTGGTCGCGCTGACCGGCGATATCCACGCCTTCTTCGCCGGCCCGGTGATGGACGACTACGACGCCGCCACGCCGGTGCCGGTGATGGTGGACCTCGTCACCGCCGGCCTGTCGAGCAATTCGTTCCAGAGCTATTTCCGCGGCGTGGTCGACAGCGATCCCACCTTCGCGGCCGCCAAGCCGCTGATCTATGCGGAACAGGGCGGTGTGGTCGTCAATACCTTCGACGCCACGCTGCAGGCGTTCAACCCGTGGCTGCGCCATGTCGATACGGACGCGCAGGGCTATGCCGTGGTGACGCTGACCCCCGACAGGCTGCGCTGCACGTTCCACAAGCTCAAGCCGCTGGCGGACGGCGCCGCGCCGGCCCTGCCGGCGACCGCGGGCACGCGGACCGTCGAGGTGGCGGCAGGCTCGCCTGCGGTCAACGTCTTGTAGCGGACGGGCGGGGAAGCGGGCCGCCAGGATCAGGGACGGCTGCGCGGTTCAGTGCAGCGACGCGCCATCGTTCCCGCTCTTGCGCAGGTCGTCCGCGACCTTCCTGGCGACGATCACCGGCAGGTAGTCGGTAATTCTCGCGCCGCGCTGCAATTCGTTCCACGTGGAGGCGTAGGCACGCTCGACGTCTGGAATGGGAACCTGGGTGCGCTCCGAAATCTTGGCGATCAGCTCCGCAGGAGTCTGCGTCTTCATAGCGTATCTCCATCTGCAATGGCGTTCGACCTAACATACCGGCATTGCCACGTGGTCCGAGGTGCTTGCCGGTCCGCTCGTGCATCGCTCGGCGCGGCGCCGGTTTCGACGCCGTGCGCGGGCAATCGCACACCGTAGTCCGGGAAGCGAAGACCGTACCAGCGGGCACCACCAAGCCCGCCCTTGCCAGGGAGTACCACCATGCGAAAGGGATACTGGATCGCACAGGTCGATGTGCGTGATGCCGAGGGTTACCAGGGCTATATCGCCGCCAACAAGGCGGTGTTCGAGGCGTTCGGCGCGCGCTTCCTCGTGCGCAACGGCGAGCGGCAGGTGGTGGAGGGCAGTACGCGCCCGCGCATCGTGGTGCTGGAGTTCGACAGCTACCAGACCGCTCTGGACTGCTACCGCTCGCCGCAATACCAGCACGCGATGTCGCTGCGCACGCCGTATTCGGACGCCGATATCGTGATCATCGAAGGGTATGAGGACATGGGCGGATAGGTCTGTTCGCCGAGCGCCGTGGGACCCGCGGATACAATCGCGGCTGCCGCATTTCCCGCTTCTTCATGACGCACCCCATTCGCAAACGCCCCGCCATCGACGGCGCGCCGGGCTGGTTCGACCTCTCGCCGTCGCGCCACGCCCCGCTGGGCAAAGCGGCCGTCGGCCGCCTGCGCTTCGACTACGCCGTGATCGGCGCCGGCTTTACCGGTGTCGCGCTGGCGCGCCGGCTGGCCCAACTGCATCCCGATGCCAGCATCGCGCTGGTCGACGCGCTGCAGGTGGGCGAGGGCGCCTCCGGCCGCAATGCGGGCTTCCTGATCGACGTGCCCCATAACGTCGACGGCGGCGAGGCGGATGCGGAATACGACCGGCAGCTGCACGCGCTGAACCGCTTCGCGATCGGGCGCCTGCGCGCGCTCAAGGACGCGCAGGGCATCGCCTGCGACTGGGACGATGCGGGCAAGTACATGGCGGCGCACGACGAGCGCAATATCCCGGCGCTGGAGCATTTCGCGCGGGGACTGGCGGCGGCGGGGTTCGCGCACGAAGTCGTGCAGGGCGAGGACCTGCGCAAGCGTCTGGGCACCGGCTACTACCGGGCCGCGGTCTATACCCCGGGAAGCGTGCTGGTCAATCCCGCCTCGCTGGTGCGGGGACTGGCCGCGTCGCTGCCGGCCTCGGTGACGCTGTTCGAATCGAGCCCCGTGTTGTCGTGCGACTACGGCGGCGTGCATACGCTGCGGTTTGCCCAGGGCTCGCTGCGCGCCGATGCCGTGGTGCTCACCGCGGGCAGCTTCAGCGAGGGCTTCGGCCAGATCAGGAACAGGCTGGTGCCGCTGTTCACGTATGCCAGCCTGACGGAGCCGCTGACCGATGCGGAAGCCGGCGCGCTGCTCGCTGGCGTCCGGCCCTGGGGAACGACGTCGGCCCATCCCGCCGGCACCACGGTGCGGCTGACGCCGGACCGGCGCGTGTTCGTGCGCAACACCTTTCATTTCGATCCCCGGCTCCGCGCCAACGCGGCGCGCCTGCGCGAAGCCGTGCGCAACCATCGGCGCGCCTTCGCGGCGCGCTTCCCGGCCCTGCGCGACAAGGCCTTCGCGCACAGCTGGGGCGGACTGATCAGCATGACGCTGAACCACCATTCGGTGTTCGCGCGGCAGCGGGACAACCTGTACTGCGTGGTCGGGTGCAATGGGGTTGGCGTGGTCAAGGGCACCTACCTTGGCCACTACATGGCGGAATACATGGCCGGCATGGGCTCGCCGTCGCTGGACTTCATCCTCGCGCACAGCCGGCCGGGATGGGTGCCGCCCGACCCGATCCGCCGCATGGGCGTCGCCTGGCGGCTGCGGCGCGAACTGGCGGGGGCGGGCGGAGAGATCTGACTGGCGGGGCCAAGCCGCCGCGGTGCATACTGCGCTGACGACATCGCCAGTGACGGAGACATCGCATGCGCCCACCACACGCCTCGCCTGCCTGGATGGCGGCGCTCGCCGCATCCACGTTCGCCGCCGCCGCGCAGGCGCAGCAGTTCGACGAAGTCGAACGCCCGCTGTGGGAGGTGGGTCTCGGCGTTGGCGGCGTAAGCTTTCCGCAGTACCGCGGCTCGGACCAGCGCTCCAACTACGTTCTGCCGACCCCGTACTTCATCTATCGCGGCGAGGTCCTGCGGGCGGATCGCAACGGCGTGCGCGGCAAGCTGTTCGACAGCGACCGCGTCGAGCTGAACGTGAGCCTCGGGCTGTCGGTGCCGGTCAAGAGCAGCGACAACGACGCACGGCGCGGCATGTCGGACCTGAAGACCTCGGTGGAGATCGGTCCGTCGCTGGACGTGAACCTGTGGCACTCCGGCACGGACCGCACGCGGCTGGACCTGCGGCTGCCAGTGCGGTTGGCCGTGACGCTCGAATCGAGCCCGCGCGCCATCGGCTGGATCTTCTCGCCGAACCTGCATCTCGATGTAGCCAACGTGGGCGGGCTGCGCGGCTGGAACCTCGGCCTGACGGCCGGGCCGCTGTTCGCCACGGGGCGCTATCACGAGTACTTCTATTCCGTCGACCAGCAGTTCGCCACCGCCGCGCGCCCGGCCTACCAGGCGAGCGGCGGCTACTCCGGCAGCATGGCGCTGGCCTCGTTGTCGAAGCGCTTCCGGCATATCTGGGTCGGGGCCTTCGTGCGCTACGACCGGCTCGATGGCGCCACCTTCGAGAACAGCCCGCTGGTGCGCCGCAAGGACGGTGTTGCGGGGGGCCTCGCGGTGACGTGGGTGTTCGGCGAGTCGTCGACCAAGGTGCGCAGCCGGGAGTAGGGAGCCGCCCACCACGGCGAAGGACTAGCCGCCCTGCTGCGCCGAGATCTCCGCCGCGCGCCTGTTGGCCGCCCACATGGCCTCCACGAACGCCTGCGGCAGGCCGGCCTCGGCCAGCGAGTTGATGGCGGCGAAGGTGGTGCCGCCCTTGGAAGTCACCCGTTCGCGCAGGGATTCGAGCGAGTCGTCCGAGGCATTGGCGAGCGCGGCCGCGCCGGCCACGGTCGCGCCGACGAGGCGTCGCGCCTGGTTGGCCTCCAGGCCCATCTGCACGCCGGCGGCCACCATGCTCTCCATCACGTAGAAGACGTAGGCCGGCCCCGAGCCCGACACGGCCGTGACGGCGTCGATGAGCCGTTCCTGTTCGACCCACAGCAGTTCGCCGGTGGGCGCGACGAGCGTCTGCACCATGCCCCGGTCGGCGGCGGATACGCCCGCCGCCGCGAACAAGCCGGTGATGCCCTGGCCGATCAGTGCCGGCGTATTGGGCATGGCCCGCACCACGCGGCCGGTGCCCAGCCATTGCGCCATGCTCTGCGTCGAAATGCCCGCCGCCACGCTGACGTGCAGCGCTTGCGCGGTGAAACGCGCCACCTGCCGCGCGGCCTCGTCGAAATGCTGCGGCTTGACCGCCCATACCACCATGTCCATGCCGCCCAGGGCGGCATCGGCCAGCGGCGCCACGGCCACGCCATACTCGGCCGCGAGCCGCTCCCGCGTGGCCGCCACCGGCTCGATCACGTGGATGGCGCAGGGCGGCATGCCGCCGCGGACCAGCCCGCCGATCAGCGCGGTGGCCATGCCATTCGCAACGTGTTGCGCGGCGAAATCCTGAGCGGGGCCCTCGCTGGCGGCGCGGTCCTGCGCCAGGATTCGCTGGCCGAGCGCTTCGGCGCGAGCCGCATCCCCGTGCGGGAGGCGCTGCGCCAGTTGGAGGCGGAGGGGCTGGTGGTCTACCGCGCCAATCGTGGCGCGACCGTGGTGCGGATGAACGTGGAACAGATCTGCGAGCTGCTGGACATCCGCGTAGCGCTCGAATGCCATGCCGCCAAGCTCGGCGTGCCCAATATGGTCGAGCGCGACTTCGACACGATGGACCAGATCCTCGATGCCTACGAGGCCTCCACCGACCTGAACGAGTGGGCCGAGTACAACCGCCGCTTTCACCTCGCACTATCGGCGCCGGCCAATAACCGCAGGCTGCGCCGGCTGATCGAGGAGTACTGCCTGAACACGGATCGCTATACCCATGTGGCCATGTCGATCGCGACCGGCAAGGAAAAGCCCCAGCGCGATCACCGCCGCCTCGTCGAGGCCTGCCGCCGGCGCGATATCGCGACGGTGGTGGCCTTGCTGGAGGAACACATCATGGATACCAAGCGCGAGCTGATGGCGAGCGCGCGCGCCGAGGAAACGGACGAGCAGTAAGGTGCGCCGCGGGCCCTCGGGGCGCCGGCCCATCGGCGATAATGGCCGCTTTCCGCCAAGTCAATCCCTCTCACGCCCATGGTCGACACCACGCCGCGCCAACCCAGTCCCACCGCCAAGGTGGCGGGCACGGCGGCCTTCTCCAAGTTCATGCACGTGCTGCAACTGGTCGCCGATGCGGAGGAGCCCGTCACGGTCGCCTCGCTGGTCAAGGCAAGCGGCTATCCGCGTCCCACCGTCTATCGCATCGTCGCGGCACTGGCGGCCGAAGGCATGCTGCGTGAGAGCGCGCGCGACGGCGTGCTCACGCTGGGCCCACGGCTCATGCAGCTCGCCAGCCGCAGCTGGTCGCGCTCGGACCTGAGGCTCGCGGCCGTCGAGGCGCTCAAGACGCTGCGCGATGTCACCGGCGAGACCGTGCATCTGGCGGTGCCCAACGGCAACACCATGGTCTATATCGAGAAGCTCGAGAGCATGAGCGCGGTGCGCATGGCATCGCGCATCGGCACCGCGGTGTCGATGCATTCCACTGCGGTCGGCAAGGCCTATCTGGCGAGGCTGCCGGAGGCCGAGCTGGGCGCCGTTCTGGCGGACATGCCGTTCCCGCGCTACACGGCGAATACCGTGGCGGACGCGGGCGCGCTGCGCGAGCAGCTCGACGTGTTCCGCGCGCGCGGCTGGTCCGTGGACGACGAGGAGAACGAGGCCGGCATCTACTGCTTCGGTGCGGCCATCGTCGATGCCGGCGGCCATCCGCTGGCCGCGGTCAGCGTCAGCACGCTGCGCTTTCGCCAGAAGGACGATCCGCAGGCGGGCTATGTGGAGCCGCTGGTCGCGGCGTGCCACGACATCGGGCGCCGCATCGCGGAAAGCCCGGCGCTGGCGGGGTCGCGCAACCTGTAGCGGATGACGGCCCGCTCAGGCCGCGGGCTCAGGCCACGAGATATCCACCGTCCACCGGCAGGATGACGCCGGTGACAAACCCCGCCGCCGGTGCGCACAGGAAAGCCACGGCGTCGGCCACATCGTCCGGCCGGCCCCAGCGCCCCAGCGGCGTACGCTGCAGGATCGGGCCCGCGCGGGCCGGATCGTCCTGCAGGGCCTGCGTCAGCGGCGTCGCGATCCAGCCCGGTGCCACCGCGTTGACGCGGATGCCATCCGGCGCATAGGCCAGTGCGAGCGACTTCGTCAGCTGCGCCACGCCGCCCTTGCTTGCGGCATAGCCGGGCACCAGCGCACCCCCGAAGAAACTCAGCATCGATGCGGTATTGACGATCACGCCCTTGCTGTTCGCAAGCAGGCCGCGCGCCGCGGTGCAGATGCGCATGGTGCCGGTCAGGTTGACCGCGAGCACCTGCTCGAATACGTCCGGCTCATGCTCGGCGCCGCGCCGGATGATGCCGGCGCAATTGACGACCATGTCGAGCCGGTCGAAGCCGCCCATCAGGTCGGCCACTTGCGCGTCGCGGGTCACGTCCATCACGCGGACCCGGATGGCGGGGTCCAGAGAGCCGTCGCCGCGGTCGATGCCGGTGGCGGTCACCTCGGCGCCCAGGCGCGCGAGCCGGTTGGCGATGGCCGCGCCAATGCCCTGCGTGGCGCCGGACACCAGGGCGCGCTTGCCGTGAAAGAGATCGGTCTGGAAGGTCATGTGGAATGCAGTGCGAAGGTTGCCCGGCCGCGGCAGCGCCGCGGCCGGCGGGGGAGGGGCGGAGTCGGGAAGCCTTACTGGCGCAGGTTCAGTTTGGCGATCAGCGCCTTGAAGAAGGCATCGTCCCTGGCAATCGCGCTGCGGAATTCGTCCTGGTCCGCATACGCATAGCCGAGGTTCTGCTTGTCCAGCATCTCGCGCAGCGACGGCTCGGCCGCGGTCTTGGCGGCCGCCGTGCGCAGCACCGCGACCACTTCGGGGGGCGTGTTGCGGGGGACCGCAATACCGCGCCAGGTGCCGATGGAAAGATCGATCCTGCGCTCCTTCAGCGTGGGCACCGACTCGAAGCCCTTCACCCGCTGGTCCGCCATCACCGCCAGCGTCTTGAGCTTGCCGGCCGCCACGTAGGCCTGTACCTCGGCGGGGCTGACGGTCACCGCGTCGATATGGCCGCCCAGCAGCGCGAGGACGGCAGGGTTGCCGCCCTGGAACGGGATATGGTTGAACTTGGTGCCGGTCTTGTCTTCCAACGCGGCGGCCGCCAGATGCCAGATAGAACCGTTGCCCGCGTTGCCCACGCGAAGCGTCCCCGGGTTCTTGCGCGCGGCCTCCAGGAAGCTCTCGACCGTGGCGTGCGGCGAATCGGCGCGCACCGTGATCGCCGACGGGTCGGCGTTCAGCCGTGCGATGGGCGTGAAATTCTCGTAGGTCAGCTTGGTCAGTCCCAGATGCGGCACGATGGTCAGGTCGGCCGTGACCAGCGACATCTTGTAGCCGTCCGGTTTGGCGTTGGCGACGTCGGCCCATCCGATCGCGCCGCTGGCGCCGGGTTTGTTGACCACCACGATGTTCTGCGGCAGATGCTTGCGCGACGATTCCGCGAAGGCGCGCGCGAGCGCGTCGGTGCCGCCGCCGGCCTGGAAGGGCACGACCAGTTCCATGCTGTGGGTGGGAAAGCTGGCCGATTGCGCCATGGCAGGCATGGCGGCGGCGAGGGATAGGCCGGCCGCCAGCGGCAGGAGGTGGCGAGCGGGGAAGGGGCTGCGGATCATGGTTGTCTCCTGATGGGTTTGCTCGTTGGGCCGCGGCGTCTGTGCGCCGATGGGCCGTCGCGATGGGCGGTATCGAATCCGGTCGTCTCAATAGGTGGCGCGTCCTCCCGAGAGGTCGAACACGGCTCCGGTGTTGAAGGTGCACGCGTCCGAGCAGAGCCAGGCCACCATGGCGGCCACCTCGCGCGGCTCGCCGAGCCGCCGCATCGGGCTCTTGTCGACCATGGTCTGCACGTGTGCCGGCGACATCTGCTCCAGCAGCCGCGTGCGAACCGCCGCGGGGGCGATCGCGTTGACCAGTACGCCGTCCATCGCAAGCTCCTTGCCGAGCGATTTGGTCATCGCCAGCACACCGGCCTTGGCGGCGCTGTACGCCGATGCGTTGGGCGTGCCTTCCTTGCCCGCGAGCGACGCGATATTGACGATGCGTCCGCGCCCCGCGCGGCGCATGGCCGGGACCACCGCCTGGCAGACATGGAATGTGCCGACCAGATTGATATCGACGATCCGGCGCCATTCGTCGGGGTCGTAGTCCCACAGCGGCATCGTGGGGCCGGCATAGCCGGCGTTGTTGACGAGGATGTCGATCCGGTCCCAGCGAGTCAGCGTGCCGTCGGCCGCCGCGCGCACCGTGGCAGGGTCCGCGATATCGACTGCGAAGAACCGGCCATCGTCGCACTGCGCGCTGGCGCCGGGCAGATCCCATACCACCACCGTGGCCCCATGCTCGCGCAGCACGGCAGCGACCTCGGCGCCAATGCCGGCCGCGCCGCCAGTGACCACGGCCACCATGCCGGCGAAGTCGTAGCGGGCGCGCGCGCCGGGCGTGTCGGGCGGGCTCATCGCACGAACTGGTTCACGTAGTCGGCGCCCAGGCCAACCGCCTCGAAATGCGCCTTGCACATGTCGATCTTGGTAAAGACGTCCTCGTAGCCCATGCCTTTGCCCCACGGGTCCGTGTAATACATGATCCCGTTGACCTGGAAGTACGTGATCATTTCTTCCACATCGGGCGGCACCCATAGCGTGTGCGTCTCCCCGGGCGGCTCGAAGACATAGCTGCCCTCGGTCGCCTCCCAGTCATGCTCCAGGTACTTCCAGCGGCCCTTCAGCACGAAGCCATGCACGGCCTGCGGGTGGCGATGGCGGCTGAGCACGCCGGACTTGCGCACCTTGAGCAGGTTCATCCAGTACCCCTGGCTGGCGTTCAGACACAGCGGGCGGAACCAGACGTTCTCCGCTTGCGGCACCCATAGACGGCTGTCGGTGGGGATGGCGTTGGGAACGACGATCTCCGGCAGCGCATGGGCGGGATTGGGATATTGGTAGGGGGTGAGCGGGGAGGCGTCAGCGGCGTCGAGTGGCATCGTTCTTGTCCATAATATGGATTTAATATCTATATTGTGGACCCGATTGTAGGGAAGCCTCGTGGCGCGGACATCGTGGGTAACCCTAGGTCCGCCAGACCGGCAGATCGCACGACGGGCAAGACACGGCTCGGCCCGCTTCCGTGATTGGCCGTCTATTCGCTCGTGCTGTGGCTCCAGAACGCCTGCCGCACGGAGGGCGAGCGGCTCAGGCGTTCCACCAGTCCGTCCAGGACTTCGCTGTCGACCGAGGTGGCCAGCACGGTCACCTCGACCGCGACATCCTCGGCATCGAAGGACCGCACCACCAGATCGCCGGCCGGCAGCTGCGCGTCCGACAGCGCGTCTTCCAGTTCCTGCATCGCAGCCTTGCGCTGCGGACGATGGGCGATCACGGTCACCGAATTGGTGACTTCGGCGTGCATGGTGTCGATGGGCGCGCGGTTGATGCGGTTCACCAGCGGACGCAGCAGCGTGTTGGCGGCCAGCACCATCGCGCAGCCCAGCGCGGCCTCCACCACCATGTCCGACCCGGCCGCGGACCCGACCGCGGCGGAGCCCCATAGCGTCGCGGCGGTGTTGAGCCCGCGCACGCCGCCTTCGCCGCGCATGATGACGCCGGCGCCGAGAAAGCCCACCCCGGAGACCACATAGGCCGCCACGCGCACCGCGCCATCGTTGCCCGTCAGGCGCTGCGCCACGTCGACGAAGATGGCGGCGCCCACCGCCACCAGCACGTTGGTGCGCAGCCCCGCGGTGCGCTGGCGATATTCGCGTTCGAAACCGATGATGGCGCCGAAGAGAAAAGCGGCGCTGAGACTGATGAACGTGTCCACCAGTGCGTTGGCATGGATGGTCTGCAGCGCGGCGAGCGTCATGGCTGTTCCTCGGTCGGGAGGTCGCAGGACATCGTTGCGACGCCCCGCCAAGACGCGGCGGGCTGCGCTCAGGGGCTTCGCACCGGCAGTGTAAACGCCATCCGCGTGATGCCGTTGCCCGATGCGGCCCGCACGGTGCCGCCGTGGAACTCGACGATCGAGCGGCAGATCGCCAGGCCGATGCCCATGCCGTCGCCCCTGGTGCTGAAGAACGGCTCGAAGATCGTGTCGAGCATGTCGGCGGGAATGCCGGCGCCGTTGTCCGTGACCTCCACGGTGATGCGGTCCCGCTCCGGCTGGAAGGTGCGCAGCCTCACCGTCGCCGTGCCGGTCGCCCGTTCGCGCACCGCCTCGAGCGCGTTCAGCAGCAGGTTCAGCACGACCTGCTGGATCTGCACGCGGTCGCCGACCGGCTCCGGCAGTCCGGCCAGCAGATCGAACTGGAGGTTGACGTCGGCATCGCTCACCGCGCCATTGACCAGCGGCACGATCTCCAGGATCGCGTGGTCCAGCGCGAACGGGCGCTGCGTCGCCGGCTCGCGCCGCATCAGTGCGCGCAGGCTGCGGATGACCTGTTCGGCGCGCTCGGACTGGTTCTGGATGCGGCGCACGCCATCCGCGATTTCGGCAGCGTGCGGGGTGTCACGGGCCATCCAGCGCTGGATGGCGTGCGACTCCACGCGGATGGCCGTCAGCGGCTGGTTGATCTCGTGCGCGATGGAGGCCGCCAGCGCCCCGACGGTGGCCACGCGCGCCAGATGGACGATCTGCTCCTGCAGCCGCTGCACCGACAGCGGATCGCCCGCCGTATCCTCCACACCCGATTGCCCGGCCAGCAGCCGTCGCTCCATGGCCAGGGCCAGGCTGCGCACATGCCGGATCGCATCGTCGGGCAGCGGCAGCCGGTCCTGCACGCTCAGCACCGGCGCGCCGAAGTCCGGCGTGCACGCGGGTGTTCCGGGCACAGGGGAACTGCTGGCGGGCTCTGCAAAATGGGACGGGCAGGCGGCAAGGCGGGACAAAATCGGGCGCTCCTGCGGTCGGGGACCGCGCTGATCGATACGTTCAGCGCGAATGTAGGACCGGCGGCGAAGCGCGGCTAGAACGGCCGTCCGCTTTTTGTACAAAAGTGCGGTGGCGGCCGGCGCGGCGTCAGTGCGGATTCCTGCGCCATTTGCCCGGGCTGCAGCCGGTGACGCGCGAAAACGCGCGCGAGAAATGGCTCTGGTCCGCGAATCCGCACAGCAGCGCGATCTGCCCCAGATCCAGCGGCGAGGACGTCAGATGGTGCTTGGCCTTTTCCACGCGCTGCAGCACCAGCCAGCGATGTGGGGGCATGCCGGTCGATTCCCGGAATGCCTTCGCGAAATGGCTGCGGGAAAGTCCGCATTCCTGCGCGAGCCGGGCGAGGGGAATGTCGCCGTCCAGATGCGCCATCATCAGTTCTTTGGCGCGCTGCAATTGCCACGGTGCCAGGCCGCCGCGCAGCTTCGGCGCGGGCACCAGCACGTTGCCATAGGTGTGGACGAGGTGGGCATGCAGCGCCAGCGCGATATGGTCGACGAACAGCGTGCTGGCCTGCTGCGGATTGGCCAGCGCCGGTAGCAGGGCCTGGCCGATGGCATGGACGACGGGATCCGCCACCGCCAGGTGCGGGGGGCAATGGAGCCGGCGGATCTGCCGTGCGCCAAGGTCATCGGCCGCTTCTTCCAGCGTGGTCTGCGGTACGTAGAACTGCATGCAGTCGTAGGCGCCGATCAGGTTCGACACCCAGTTGCGCTCCAGGTCGTAGATCGCCATGGCTCCTGCGCTATAGGGAATATGCGGTGCTGGCCTGCCGCCGACCCACAGGTCCTGCTCGCCGAACGGACGAAGCTGCAGCACGACCAGATAGGCCGGCTCTCGCTCGTAGGGGTCGGTGAGCCCCGAGTCGCGCCGGTCGCAGCGCACCCGAGTGATGCCCAGGGGTGAGCCCTGTAGCGCGCGGCTGACGATAGTCTGCGTCAGCTCCGCGTGCATATGCTCGGAGTACTTCCAGCTTGAATCGATTTCCTGCATGAAACGGGGGGCGGTGCGAGGTCTGTGCGGACCTTGTGCGTGGCTGGTACTGGCTCGAATGGCCCGCATTATCGCCGGTTTGTGCCGACGCGCGTGGGAGCAGGGCGGTTCCCGATGGGAGGACCGCCACGGTGGCATAGCGCCCGCAGGCACACGGTGCCGACCCTGCCTGATGAAAAGATTTGCGCGGCGATCTGAAAGTTTTGTCGGGTGCGGATGCGGCTGCGCGGCTGTAGCACACTGCCCCGGCAAAGCCTGCGAAACGGCGCGCCGCGTGGCGGCGACCGGCGCAGGCTGTCATCGCTTCTGTCGGAGGTCGCCCATGTTCGATCGCTTGCGTGGTGAAGGTCCGTTGCGTATCCGGCTCGACGGCGGTTGCCGCCAAGGCGGTCTGCGTTTCGCGAACAGGCAGGTCACCGCGGACCTGTCGCGGCGCGGCTTCGTCGCCGGCATGGCGACGTCGCTGCTGGCGGCGATGGTTCCGGAGTTCGCCCGCGCGCAACCGGGCCCACGCCCGCCCGCCGAGTCCGCGCCGGTACTGCTGACGAACCTGCGCCTGTTCGATGGCCGCTCCAGCACGCTGCGCGACGGCCTGTCGGTGCTGGTGCGGCAGGGCCGTATCCAGTCGGTCGCTAGTGGCAAGCCGCCCTTGCCCGAAGGCGCGCAGGTCATCGACTGTGGCGGACGGGTGCTGATGCCCGGCCTGATCGACATGCACTGGCATGCGACGTTGGCCGCGGTGCCGATCCAGGTCATGCTCGCCGGCGATATTGCCTATGCGCATCTGGCGGCGAGCGCGGAAGCGCGCAATACGCTGATGCGGGGCTTCACCACCATCCGCGACGCGGGAGGGCCGGCTTTTGCGCTGAAGCAGGCCATCGACGAGGGCCTCATCGCCGGCCCGCGCATCTATCCTTCGGGCGCCATGATCACGACCACGGGTGGCCATGGCGACTTTCGCGCGTCGTCGGAGCTTCCCCGTTCCGGCAGCGCGATCAGTTCGCAGGAACGGGATGGCGGCAGCATGGTCGCGGATACGGTGGACGAAGTGCGCGTGCGCGTGCGGGAGCAGTTCCTGCATGGCGCCTCGCAGGTCAAGCTGGTGGGCAGCGGCGGCGTATCGACGCCGCGCAGTCCGCTCGACATGCTGACCTTTACCGAGCCGCAACTGCGCGCCGCGGTGGAAGTTGCGGCGGACTGGGGCGCCTACGTCATGTCGCATGCCTATACGCCGGCGGCGGTGCAGCGCTCGGTCAGGGCGGGGGTCCAGTGCATCGAGCACGGCCATCTGATGGACGACGCCACGGCGGCGCTGATGGCCAAGCATGACGTGTGGCTGAGCCTGCAGCCCTTCGTCAGTGACGACGATTCGGTGCCGCTGACCGGGCCCAGCCGCGAGAAGCAGATCGAGGTGTTCGCGGGCACCAGCCGGGTGTATCCGCTGGCGAAGAAGCACGGTCTGAAGATCGCCTTCGGGTCCGACCTGCTGTTTTCGGCCACGCTGGCCCGGCGCCAGGGCGTCATGCTGACGCATCTTTCGCGCTGGTACACGGGGGCGCAAGCGCTGACGATGGCCACCTCCACCAACGCCCGCTTGCTGGCCCTGAGCGGGCTGCGCAATCCCTATCCTGGGAAGCTCGGCACGATCGAGGAAGGGGCGTACGCCGACCTGCTCGTGGTCGACGGCAATCCGCTGGAGAATCTTGCGCTGATCGGCGACCCGGACCGCAACCTCGTCCTCATCATGAAGGACGGAAGCATCTACAAGAACACGATGCGCGGATGACGTTAGCGCCACATGAGGGTTAGTCTTTCGTCCGCGCGCTGACGCCAGCGAACAACACGCTCGATGACAGAGTGATGACGAATTGACTTCCAAATGCGAATCATTTACATTTGCCCGCGCTAATCCGGCAGCCACCCAGCACGCGGGTCCGGCTGCCATGCCCTGAATACGAGCCGGTTGCGTGCATTCCCTCTGCGTTTTGTCTGCTTCCTCCCAGGTCAAGAGCATTGCCTCACCCGACCGGTCTCCGTCTTCGGTTGTCTTGTTGTTCTTACATTAATCGGGCCGTACCCACTCATCGCCGTCCCAGCTTCCGGGAAGGACGGCGCATGCCGCCCGCGCTGGCGATACCCGGGTTCAATGCAATGCAGGAGAAAGTCTGGTGAAGCAGAAAGCAGTAGCGAAGGCGATCCGCCTTCTGGTTTCCGGGGCGGCCACGGCGGGTCTGGCCATGACGGTCACGTCGATCCCGATGGCGGCGCAGGCACAGACCGCGGTGGGTAGCGGAGACAATGCCAAGGGACCGGCCAAGGAAGCGGCCAAGGAAACGGCCAAGGAAGCGGCCAAGGATGTCACCGTGCTGCCGGCCGTCACGGTCACCGGACAAACCCCTGAGAACAGCAACAACGCCTCGACCGGCATCGCCCGCATGCCGGGCACCGTGCGCGAGACGCCGCGCGTCATCAATGTGGTGCCGCAGGAAATCATCGAGCAGCAGCGCGCCACCAGCCTGGAGCAGGTGCTCAAGAACGTGCCCGGCATCACGCTGTCGACGGGCGAGGGCAACGGCGGCCAGAGCGGCGACCAGTTCCGCATCCGCGGCCTGTCCGCCAAGGGCGACATCTATGTCGACGGCCTGCGCGACTTCGGCGCCTACCGCCGCGACAGCTTCAACACCGAGAGCGTGCAGGTCATCAAGGGCCCGTCGGGCGAGACCTTCGGCGTGGGCAACGTCGGCGGCATCATCAACCAGACGAGCAAGCGGGCCCATCTGGGCACCACCACCAGCATCGACCAGTCGGTGGGCTCGGAATCGACCTATCGCACGACGGTCGACAGCAATATCCAGCTCAACGACACCTCGGCCGTGCGCATCAACGGCATGTTCCAGGACGGCAACACGCCGGACCGCGACCATGTGCGCGACGACCGCAAGGGCTTTGCCGTGGACTTCGGCACGGGCCTGGGCACCAGCACCGAATGGCACCTGAACTACTCGTACCTGCACAGCAACGGCGTGCCCGACTACGGCCAGCCGATGGCGGTGGGCGCGGACGGCATCGCGCGCCCCCTGCTCGAGTACGGCGTGCCCGGCATCTCGTCGTCGACCTCGTACGTGCGCAGCACCGACCGTGACAAGTCCAGCGTGCATATGGTGACCTCCGGCTTCACCAAGCAGCTCGATAACGGCATCACCATCAACAACGACACGCGCGTGAGCGTCTACGAGCGGGACTTCGCCGCGACCAATCCCGCGGGCGTGACGTACGCCAACCTGCAGCGCCTGCTGGCGGGCGGCAACGTACCGCTTTCCTACGGCGCCGGCGGCGGCATGACCTACCTGCAGCGCGGCTGGGCGGTGCAGAACGTGCTCAGCGCGAAGGGCGAATTCCAGACCGGCGGCTTCCGCCACCGCGCGATGGTGGGGCTGGACATGAACTACCAGGATGACGACCGGGACCTGGGCACGTGGACCGGCCGCGTCAACAACCAGACCGTCGTCAACCCCGCCTTCCAGATGACGCCGGGCGCTTCGGTGGCTTACGGCGCGACCACGCGCAGCGCCAGCTCGAGCAACGTGGGCGTGTTCGCCAACGACCGCTTCTGGCTGAACGACCAGTTCTCGCTGCTGGGCAGCCTGCGCTGGGACTACTTCGAGAGCAAGTACTCGACCAATGCCTCCTCCGTCGGCGGCAAGGCCGACTCGAAGAAGCTGAGCCCCTCGATCGCCGCGATGTGGGAGCCGACGCAGAACGCCATGTTCTACACGTCGTTCTCGCGCACCTATCGCCCGGTGGGCACCGACATCGCGCTGGCCGTGGGCGGCGTGCAGTCGGAGGTGCCCGGTGCGGCCAGCGGCGAGCCCGAGCGCGCCGACACGGTGGAAGTCGGTACCAAGCTGGACTTCCTGAACAAGCGCCTGGGCTTTACCGCGGCGCTGTTCCAGACCAAGAAGGACAACGCCTACACCGTCGATCCGGTCACCGGCGATATCACCGACGGTTTCGCGGACAGCGGGGAAGGCCGCCGCATCCGCGGCCTGGAACTGGGCCTGAGCGGCCGCATCACCACCAACTGGGCGGCGAACATCGCCTACGCCTACCTGGATGGCGAAGTGACCCACTCCAGCACGGCCACCTCGATCGGCAACACCGCGCCGGGCGTGTCGCGCCACAATGTGGTGCTGTGGACCAGCTACGACATTCCGCAGACGGTGATTCCGCTGCCCGGCCGCTTCACGGTCGGCGGCGGTCTGCAGTACGCTTCGGCGTATTGGGCGGACAGCGCCAACACGGGCCGGATGCCGGAGAACTTCTCGGTGGACGCGATGATCGCGTACCGCCAGGGCAAGTACCGCATCTCGCTCAATGGCTACAACCTGACCGATCACCTGAACTACCAGTCGTCGTTCAACGCGTCGCGCGCCGTTCCGGGCTCGCGCCGCACCTTCATGCTCAATGTCGGCATGACGTTCTGATGCCGCGGGCATCGGCGGCGCGCCCCGCGCCGCCGATGTCCCGGACCGGGCTGGTACGCTCGCCATACGCGCTCCCCGGGGCGCGTATGGCGTTTCGCATTGATGGACCCGCTTTGCAGGATCGGCAACACCATGCTCATACATATTCCCGATGTGCTGACCGCCGAGGAGCTGCGGCATTGCAGGACCGTGCTGGAGAAAGGCCAGTGGGTGGACGGCCGCGCCACGGCGGGCGACCTGGCGGCCAAGACGAAGCACAACCTGCAGATCCCCGTGGACAGCGCCGAGGCGCGCTCGCTCGGCGAGCTGGTGCTCAACGCGCTCGGACGCAACGAAACCTACCATTCGGCCGCATTGCCGCTGCGCGTGCTGCCGCCGATGTTCAACCGTTACGACCAGGGCATGACCTTCGGCACGCACGTGGACAACGCCATCCGCACCGTGCCGGGCACCGGCGGCATGCGCATGCGCGCCGACGTATCCACCACGCTGTTCCTCAGCGATCCCGACGACTACGACGGTGGCGAACTGCTGGTGCAGGACTCCTACGGCACGCATTCGGTCAAGCTGCCGGCAGGACATATGGTGGTCTACCCCGCTTCGAGCCTGCATCGCGTGATGCCCATTACCCGCGGCAGCCGCTGGGCATCGTTCTTCTGGGCACAGTCGATGGTCAAGGACGATGCGCTGCGTACCACGCTGTACGAACTGGACCGCGCGATCATCGACGTGCGCCGCCAGCTGGGCGACGACAATGAGGCGGTGCTCGGACTGGTCAATCACTATCACAACCTGCTGCGGCGCTGGGCCGAACTCTGAGTCCGCGATGCCAATGCCCACGCCCCGGCCCATTCCCGCCGACACCGTATCGCTTGCCGACTACGAGCGGCACTTCCACGCCATGATGGACCCCGCCATCCGCGCCTATATCGCGGGCGCGGCGGCGGACGGCATTACGCAGCACGAGAACCGCGCGGCGCTCGAACGGCTGCGGCTGCTGCCGCGCGTGATGGCCGACCTGTCGCAGGCATCGGCGCGCACGACGCTGTTCGGGGAGCCGCTGGAGTATCCGGTGCTGATCGGTCCGACCGCCTTTCACAAGCTCGTCGATCCGGACGGCGAAGTCGCCACGGTGCAGGCTGCCGGACTGACCCGCACGTGGATGACGGTCAGCGTGCAGGCCAGCGTCACGCTGGAGGAGGTGTCGCGCCATGCCAGCGCCCCGCTGTGGTTCCAGCTCTACATGCAGCCGCGCCGGGACGACACCCTGTCGCTGGTGCGCCGCGCCGAGGACGCGGGATACCGGGCCATCGTGGTCACCGCCGACGCCGTGGTCAGCGGGATACGCAATATCGAGCAGCGTGCGGGATTCCGCCTCCCGCCCGGCATCTCGGCGGTCAATCTGGCGGGCTTCGCGCCCAACGAGCCGGTCATCGCGCGCGCGGGCAGCCCGGTGTTCCAGGGCATGCTGCGCGGCGCCCCGACGTGGGGGGATATCGCCTGGCTGTGCGGCCAGACGGCGCTGCCGGTGGTCATCAAGGGCATGCTCAACGCGGCGGACGTGCGGCCCGCGCTCGATGCCGGCGTGAGCGGCATCGTGGTGTCCAACCACGGCGGCCGCACCCTCGATACGGTGCCCGCGACCATCGACGTACTGCCCGCCATCGCGCAGGCGGTATCGGGCCGCGTGCCGGTGCTGCTGGACGGCGGCATCCGGCGCGGCACCGACATCGTCAAGGCGATGGCGCTGGGCGCCTCGGCCGTCCTGCTGGGCCAGCCCGTGCTGCATGCGCTGGCGGTCGGCGGCATGCCGGGCGTGGCGCATATGCTGACGATTCTCCAGACCGAGCTCGAGGTGGCCATGGCGCTGCTGGGCCAGCCGCGGTTGGAGGGGCTGGGGCCTTCGGTACTGCATCGTTCGCCGTAGCGTTGTGGTCTCTCGTCTCGCGCGAGCGAGAGAGGGGGAGAGGGTACGGCCGCAGGTGTTCAGGGCGCCGATGCGCCGTGCCACGCAACGCAGGCGCCGGCGGCCACGATCACGCCAGCCTGCCCCGCGGCTGCACCAGCAGCTCGAACAGCAGCGTAGCGACAACGCTCAGACTGCGTCCCCGCCGGTGAATCAGCCCGAGCGTCCGGCTCAGCGCCGGGGCCTTCAGTTTCACGCTGACCAGCGTCGCGTGGTTGGCGGGCGGCATGGCAAGCCGCGGCACGACGCCAACGCCCAGTCCCGCCTCCACCAGGCTGATCAACGCCGGCACGTGCTGGACCTCGCACAGCCAGCGCGGCCGATGGCCGGTTTGCGCCCACGCCTGGTCCATCAGGAACCGGTTGCCGCTTCCCTGGGCCAGGCTGATGAAGTCGAACCCCTCCAGATCCTCCCACGCGACGCTGCGCTTCTTCGCCAGCGGATGATCGCGGCGCACGGCCACGACGAAGGGGTCTTCCAGCAACGGTGTGAAATCGATGTCCGCGTCATGGGTGCCGATGTAGGTCAGCCCGAAATCGGCGTCGCCTCGCGCCACCGTGGTAAGCACCGTCGATGACGACTCGTCGATGACCTTGACGCGGATCTGCGGGTACTTCTCATGGAACCGGCGAATGATGTCCGGCAGGAAGTAGCCGACCGCGGATGGCACGCAGGCGATGGTGACCAGGCCCGAGAGCCGCTGCGCGATGTCCTGCACGCCGACCAGCGCCGATTCGAGTTCGTTGAGCACGTTGCGGGCACGCGGAACGAAGCTGCGGCCGACGCTCGTCAGCTCCACTCTCCGCGTGGTGCGGTCCAGCAGCTTGACGCCCAGCGCCGCCTCCAGTTTGTCGACGCGGCGGGACACCGCCGATTGCGACAGGTGCAACGCGTCGGAGGCGGCGCGGAAGCTGGACAGATCCGCGACGGCAAGAAAGGCGCGGATGTCGACGAGGTCGAATTTCATGCTGGGAGCGCAATAATTGATCTGATAATTGCACTTTACTGCAGAACGCCTGCCGTCCAACATCTCGTCCATCCGTTGCCGCGATCGACGGCGACATCAGAGATGGAGACAGCACCATGGCGATTCAGCCCCGGCACGTATTTCGACGATCTATCGCGGCCATCGTGGCGCACCTGGCGCTCATGCCGCTGGCGCCGGTCCACGCAGGCGAGCCGGACAAGCGCGGCTGGGAGCCTACCCGGCCGATCCGCCTGCTGGTCCCGTACGGTCCCGGGGGCAGCTCCGACGTGATTGCGCGGGCCGTCGCCGCCGAGATGTCCAACGGTCTCGGGCAGGCCATCGTGGTGGAAAACAAGGGAGGAGGCCAGGGCACGATCGCGACCGCGGAGGCCGCGCGGGCCACGCCGGACGGCTACACGCTGATTCTTGGCCACGTCGGCACCCTGGCCGTCAATCCGGCAATGATGCCGAAGCTGGCCTACGACCCCGAGCGCAGCTTCGCGCCGGTGACATTGCTGGCGAAGGTTCCGATGATCTTTGCTGTCGGCGACAAGGTCGGCGCGAAATCGCTGCCGGAATTCGTTGCGCTCGCCAGGGCGAAGCCCGGCGCGCTGAACTACGGCTCCGCCGGCAACGGCAGCGCGGGCCACCTGGCCTTCGAGATGCTGAAGACCGCGGCCGGCATCGATGTGCGCCACGTTCCGTACAAGGGTACGGGCGCGCAGATCAATGACCTGCTGGCGGGCAACATCGACGCCGCGTCCGCCGGTACCCCGGGCCTTCTCGAGCACGCCAGGTCGGGCCGCGTGCGGATCGTGGCGGTCGGCTCGGCAAAGCGGCTAGCGGTGCTGCCGCAGGTGGCCACCGTGGCCGAACAAGGCTACCCGGGCTTCGAGAGTTCCCAGTGGTTCGGCATTCTCGCGCCCGCCGGCACGCCGGCGCCCGTGGTCGCGCGGCTCAATGCAGAAGCGATCAAGGCATTGCGCTCGGCGTCGGTGCAGCGGCGGCTGGAGCAGGACTCCAGCGAAACCATCGGTCAAGGCCCGCAGCAGTTCGCGGCCTTCATCAAGGCGGAGCGGACCCGCTGGGCGCGCGTCGTCAGCGACGCAAAGCTTGCCAGTTCGCAGTAGCCGAATGCCATCCGTGCGCACGCCCTCCACACACACACCCACAACGACGCAATGACCTCGACCATCACCACCACGACCACCACCGCGACGGCTCACACGGAAGCCGCGCTGCTCGACCTCGGTACACGCGCGTTCCAGGGCCTGGGGCTTCCCCCCGACGACGCCGCCGACGTCGCGCGGATCCTGGTGCTCGCCGATCTGTTCGGATTGCATACGCACGGCCTGAGCCGGGCCGAGTCGTATGGCGAGCGCCTGAACAGCGGCGGCATCAATGCCACACCGGACATCGTGGTGACCGACATCGCTCCCGCGTTGCGCGTGGTCGACGGCGACAATGGCGTGGGACCGGTGGTAGGCATGCATGCGCTTCGCGCCGCCATGGAAGTGGCAGGCACCTGCGGTATCGGCATGGTGTTCGCCCGCGGCAGCAACCACTTCGGTCCGGTATCCCCGTACTCCCTGCTGGCCGCCGAACAGGGCTATGCCAGCATCATCGGCAGCAACGCCACCACGACCATCGCGCCCTGGGGCGGCGGCGACGCGCGGCTGGGCAACAGCCCGCTCGGCTTCGGGGTGCCCAATCCGGGCGGCAGGCCGTTTCTGCTCGATATGGCCATGAGCGTGGTGGCGCGCGCCAAGATTCGCGCCGCCCTCAAACGCGGCGAGGCGATCCCGGATACGTGGGCGACCGACAGCCGCGGCGTTCCCACCACCGACCCGCGTGCGGCGCTCGATGGCTTCCTGATGCCGATCGGCGGGCACAAGGGGTACGGCCTTGCGCTCATGGTCGATCTGTTCGCCGGCCTGTTGTCGAACGCCGCCTATCTCACGCACGTCAAGTCATGGGTGGACGCGCCGGACGAACCGCAGAACCTCGGGCACTTCTTTATCCTGATCGATACCCGCCGGCTTGGTTCGACCGCTTGGCTGGCGCGGCGGATGAACGACTTCGCGGCCATTTTGCACGGCAGTCCGGCGGTGGACGCCGAGCGGCCGGTGATCGTGCCGGGGGAGATCGAATTGGACCGGCTGGAGAGGCATCGTGCGCACGGGATTACGCTCGATGCCGATACGATGGCACTGTTGCAGCGATATGCGGCGTAACCCGGCTGTTGTGCACGCCTTTTCAACTCCATGCGGAAATCGTCCGATATGACCGACCATCTGAAGTCCATCTTTGCACCGACCGGCCGCTTGCGCGCCTCCATCAACGTGGGCAATCCGATCCTCGCGGCGCGCGCCGGGCAGGGCGGCGCCCGCGGTGTATCGGTCGATCTCGCCACGGCATTCGCCGCGCGGCTCGGCGTGGAAGTGGAACTGGTCGTGCTCGCCAGCGCCGGCGAGTCGGTGGAGGCGGTGTCCGCCGAGAGTGCGGACATCGGCTTTTTCGCGGTGGACCCGCAACGGGGCGCGAGCATCGCCTTCACCGAGCCGTATGTGCTGATCGAGGGATGCTACCTGGTGCGGGACGCATCGCCGCTGCAAGGCAACGACGAGGTGGACCGCGAAGGCACCAGCGTGATGGTGGGCAAGGGCAGCGCCTACGATCTGTATCTGAGCCGCGCTCTGCGGCACGCCACCATGCTGCGCGCGCCCACGTCGCCGGCCGTGGTCGATACGTTCCTGGAGCAGGGCGCCGACGTCGCGGCGGGCGTGCGCCAACAACTGGAGGCGGACGCACGGCGGCTTGGCGGGCTGCGCCTGCTGCCGGGCCGGTTCATGGAGATCCGCCAGGCCATGGGCGTGCCCAAGACGCGGGGCGACGAAGCGGCGCAGGCGCTGCGCCGCTTTGTCGAGGACATGAAGGCCAGCGGCTTCGTGGCCGACGCCTTGCGTCGCCATGGCATCAGCGGCGCGGCGGTGGCCCCGTTGAGCGGCGGGCACTGAACCGGCCGCGCGCAGGGCGCGGCCCTTTACCCGGTCTGGGGCCGATTCCGGCTTAGTCCGGCTTGATGCCCGCCTTTGCGATGATGGGTTTCCAGCGCTGTTGCTCCTGCGCGATAAAGGCCGTGAACTCGGCGGGGCTGCTGCCGACGATGATCGCGGCGTCGGCGATCAACCGCTGCGTGGAGGACGGGCTGCGGATGCCCTTGGCGCTTGCGGCGGCCAGCTTCTCCACGGCGGCCGGCGGCATCGAGGCCGGGGCCAGCACCCCGTACCACTGCGTCATTTCGAATCCCGGGTAGCCCTGTTCGGCCACCGTCGCCACGTCAGGCAGCTGCGGTATCCGCTGCGCCGAGCCGGTGGCGATGCACCGCACCTTGCCGGCCTTGATAAAGGGCAGGATCGCCGGGGCGCCCACGGCGGCAGCCTCCAGTCGTCCCGACAGCAGATCGTTGATCTGCGGGCCGCTGCCGCGGTACGGCACATGCAGGATGAAGGTGCCCGTGGCGGCCTTCAGATATTCGAACGCCAGATGCCCCGCGCTGCCGTTGCCCGCGGAGCCGTAGTTGAGCTTGCCAGGCTTGCTTTTCGCCAGCGCGACGAACTCCTTCAGGTTCGTCGCCGGCACGTCGGGGTGAACCACATACAGGCTCGGCACCTTGGCGGACAGCGAGACGGGCCGGAAGTCCTTGCCGGCGTCGTACGGCAGCTTGGCGAAGATGTAGGGATTGACCGCCAGCGTGCCAATATGTCCGAGGATGATCGTGTGGTTATCGTCCGCACGGGCCACTTCCCCCATCGCGACATTGCCGGCGGCGCCGGGCTTGTTCTCGACGAAGACCGATACTCCCAGGATGGAGGTCAGTTCCGCGGCCAGCGAGCGCGCAACGATCTCGGAACTGCCGCCCGGGGCGAACGGCACCACGAACCGGATCGGTTTGGTGGGCCACGCCTGCGCGCGTGCAAGCGTCGGCATGATGGAGGCGGCGGCCATGGCGGCGGTGGCCTGGATGAGCCGGCGGCGTGAGGAGTCGAAGTGGGACATGGGTTCTCTCTGGTCGAAAGCGGTTGGGAATCATGATGGCCGGCGGGCATTGCGCCGTCGGCCACGCTACTTCGGCAGGCCGAATTCACGGGCCAGCCGCTGGTAGCGGGCTACGTCCTTCCTGACATAGGCGTCGAGTTCGGGGCCGGATATGGCGATCGGCACCATGCCGTGGGCTTGCACGGTCCGCTCGTAGTCGGGGTGCGTCGCCGCCCTGGCGAACGCGCCGCGCCAGCGGCGCAGGTCCGCATCCGCGACTTGCGCGCCCATATAGAAGCCGCGCAGGATGGGCCATTGCAGATCCACGCCTTGTTCGCGAGCGGTCGGGATGGTCGCGAGGCGGCCGGGCAGGCGCTCCTGGGACAGCACGGCAAGCACGCGTATCCGCCCCGTGTCGATCAGTCCGAGCGCTTCGGCGATGTCGCCCGACACCACCTGCACGTGCCCGGCGAGCAAGGCGGCCATCGCTTCCCCGCCGCCCTCGAAGGCGACATAGCGCAGCGCACCCCGGTCGACGCCCGCTCGCCGGGCGAGCAGTGCGGCCTTCATCCAGTCCTGGCTGCCGATGGAGCCGCCGGCCCCGAACAGTACCTTGCGCGGCGTCGCCCGCATTGCCGCCACGAGGTCGTTCAGCGAGCGATAGGGCGAGTTCGCGCTCACGGCGATCATGCCGTGGTCGATGCCGACGGCGGCCAGCCACTCGACGTCCTCGATCCCATACTTGCCGAACCGGCCGGTCGCGATATTGAGCAGGGCGCCGCTGGAGAACGCGACGATGGCATCGCCATCGCCTGGCGTCTGCGCGACCATCGCGTTGAATGCCACAGCGCCGATTCCCCCAGGCATGTAGGCGATGCGGACCGGACCCAGTCCCGCGTCCTTCAGGATCGCGCCGGCAATCCTGCACGTCACGTCGTACCCGCCGCCGGGCTTCGCCGGCGCGATGCATTTCGCGGGCGTGCCGTCCGCGCGGGCCCCGTCAGCGAGGTGCATCGAGCCGAAGAGCAATGCGACGACCATCAGCGTCCGGCGCACGATGCTTGTCTCCATGTGTTTTCTCGTTATGCCGCCGATGCGGCCGGCCGTCGACATCCACCATCGCGACCCGGCTTTATCGTACGATTCCGGCCTGTCGCCAAGCTGTCATGGTGGCGCTTGGCCATTCCACGTTTACCCTAGCCTGACGTGCGCTTACTCCTCGTCGAAGATCATCCCGAACTCGCCGCGCTGGTCATCCGGTCGCTTACCCACAGTGGCTTCATCGTGGACCACGCGCCCGATGGCGAAAGCGCCCTGTCGATGATCGGCACGGCGACCTACGATGTGATCCTGCTCGATCTTTCGCTGGGCAGGACCGACGGGCTCGATGTCCTGCGCACCGCGCGCGCGCGCCATGTCACGACGCCGATCCTGATCCTGACCGCCCGCAGCGAGGTGTCCGACCGTATCCTGGGGCTCGACATGGGCGCCGACGACTATATGGCGAAGCCCTTCGACATGGGCGAACTGGAGGCGCGGATCAAGGCGCAACTGCGCCGGCGCCAGGGCGGCCAGCCGCTCAAGACCTATGGCGGTCTGTCGTTCGATACCGCTGAACGGTCTTTCTCGTGCGGCGGCCAGGCGCTCACGCTGAGCCGTCGCGAACTGGCCGTGCTCGAGGCGCTGTTCCTGCGCGCGGGCAGGGTCGCCACGCGGGACGTGCTGTTCCAATGCGTCTTTTCCATCGACGACGAGGTCAACCCGGAGACCATCGAGCTGTACGTTTCCCGGGTTCGGAAGAAGCTCAAGCCAGCCGGTCTGGTGATCACCGCCGTACGGGGCGTGGGCTACCTGCTGGAACAGCGCCATGACGCGCGGCCCGATGCCCAATAGCCTGCGCCGCACGCTGTCGTGGCGACTCGCGCTGACCTTGCTGGTGGTGTGCGTCCTGTCGGCCATCATCGCTTACCGCACGGCACTGGCCGAAGCCAACAAGGCCCACGACCGGACGCTGCTGGCATCGGCGCGGGCCATTGCCGAGCGCATCGACGTGGCAAAGGGCCGGGTGGTCGTCGACGTGCCGTATGTGGCCCTGGACACCTTCCAGATCGATTCGCGGGGAAAGATCTTTTACCGCGTGCTCGACCCGCAGGGCCGCTTCGTGTCGGGGGAGAGCGATATTCCGCCGATGCCGGCCGACACGCCGCGCAGCGAAGACTATCCGGCGCTCGTGCATTTCTATGACGCTGCCTACTCGGGCGCGCCGGTGCGGATCGCGGCCCTGTGGCAGCCCGTCATCGAAGGGCCCCGTAGCGGCATGGCGCTGGTCCAGGTCGGCGAGACGCTCGAAATGCGGGACGACATGGCGAGACGGCTGCTGATCTCCACGCTGTGGCAACAGGCGCTGACGGTGATCGCCGCACTCGGTCTGCTGATGCTGACGGTGGCGGCGACGCTGCGGCCGCTGAAACGGCTGCAGCAGCGCATCGCGGAGCGCAACGCCGCCAGCCTCGCGCCAGTGAGCGGGGCAGATCTGCCCGTCGAGATCCAGCCACTGGTGCGGACGCTGAACCAGTACCTGGAAAGACTGCGCGCCGTCCTGGAAAACCAGAGGCGGTTCCTGGACGATGCGTCCCATCAACTGCGCACGTCGCTGTCGCTGGTCAAGGGGCATGTGGATCAGCTGGGCCGGTACCGGGACGACGCGGTAACGTCGGACCCCTCGCATCTGGCCGACATCCGCGCCGCCATCGACAGGACCGTGAGGCTGACCAACCAGTTGCTGACGCTGGCGCGCACCGCCGACGGCGATGCGCGGACGCTTCGCCTTGGCGAGCTGCAACGGATCGACGTGGCAGGCCTGTGCCGGGATATGTGCGCCGAGTGGTATCTGGCGGCGCGGCGGCGCGGGGTCGACCTCGGGATGACAGGCCCGCACGGCCCGGCGTGGGTGCGGGGCGATGCCGGCATGCTGCGCGAGATGCTGGCCAACCTGCTCGATAACGCGGTGCGCTATACCCCGGCCGGCGGTGCGGTCAGCGTGTGCGTGGCGTGCGGGACGGACGCGCACGACGTCGTGATCGAAGACACCGGGCCCGGCATACCCCCCGAGGACCGCGAGCGCGCCTTCTCCCGCTTCGTGCGGCTGGGTAGCACCCCGGAGCCGGGAAGCGGCCTCGGGCTGGCCATCGTGCGCCAGGTTTGCGAGGCGCACAACGGCGCGGCACGAATGGAGACCGGCGAGGCCGGCGGCCTGCGGGTTCGTATCACGCTGCCCGCGGCGTAGTCCCGGCGCTGCACCGCCGCCGATCCGCGCAATCGCCGCCGCGCCGGGGCCGCCCTCAGTCGGTCAGTTCAGGCGGCAGCTTGCCGCCATGCGACGCCAGTTCCTTCATGACGCGCTTCTGCAGCCAGATATTCATTGCCGCGGAGTCGTTCATGTCGCCGTCGTACTTCAGCTCCTGCGCCAGGCTCTTGCGGTGCTCCAGGCTGCTGTCGATGCCCAGCGCCTTGAGCGTGTCCACGATCGAGGTGCGCCAGTTCAGCTTCTGGCCGCTCTCGCTGACCAGCTGGTCCATGATCTTTTCGACGTCCACGTCGGCCAGCGTGGCCGGCGCCGCGCTCGCCTGCGCCTGGGCCGGCGGGGCCGAGGGGGCGGCCGTGCCGGTGGCGGGCGCCGCTGCCGGCGCGCCCGCCGCGGGAGCGGTGCCGGCGGTGGTGCCCGCCGCCGCGCCGCCGGCCGTTCCGGCCTGCGCCGGCTTGGCCTTGCCGCGCAGCTTGTTCAGGATGTCGCTGAAAATGCCCATGATGGTGTCCTCCGGGTTCGGCGCCAGCGGGAATCGGGCGCTCGCCAGCGGCACGACGCACGATCCGCGCCACCGGTGGCGGCCTCCGCGGCGCCCGATATTTTTTTCCCCTTGCCCGCATCCAAACCGGCTTCGCGCGTGTAGAGCCATGGCAACCGCCGCGTTGCGACGTACCGCTCATTCACCTGCACTGCATCAGGAGCCCAGCCATGTCACGTACTTCCTTACTCTGCCTTGCAACATGTTCCGCCCTGGCGGCCTGCGCCGGCGGCACGCACCACGCCGCCGCGCCGATGAGTCCCGTGGCGGACGCCGTCAAGGTCCCGGATGGCCATCGCGTCGCCATGCAGACCGTCGGCGCCGGCGAGATCCTCTACGAATGCCGGCCCAGGAAGGACATGGCGGACCAGTTCGAATGGGCCTTCGTCGGCCCGGATGCCGTGCTCAGCGACCGCGCCGGCAAGCCGGTCGGCAGGTACTACGGCCCGCCGGCCACCTGGGAGGCGAGCGACGGCTCGAAGGTCACCGCGACGCAGGTCGCCGTCTCGCCCGCCGGCGCCGGCAATATTCCGCTCCAGCTGGTCAAGGCCAATCCCGCGCAAGGCAATGGCGCCATGACGGGGGTGACCTATATCCAGCGCCTCGCCACCAGGGGCGGGGTCGCCCCGGCCGCCGCGTGCGCGGCCGCGAACAAGGGCGCGAAACAGACCGTGCGCTACCAGGCGGACTACATTTTCTGGAAGGCGGCGTGAGGCCTTCGTGGGCCGGGCGGCCGCGCCGCGCCGGCCCGCGGACCGCTACGCTATGATCGTGCCCATCCGGCGCGGCCCCGGGAGCCGCGGCTGCCACGACCTGTCATCACAACCGAAGAGCCAGCGCTTGCAGCGACCTACGGAGCCGTTCGACTACGAAGCCGCCATTGCGGGCTGTGCGCGCAAGGATCAGCGCGCATTGCGCTCGCTCTATGAGCGCGACGGGCCCTACCTGCTCGGGGTGGCGCTGCGTATCGTGCGCGACCGCCAGGCGGCGGAGGACGTGCTGCACGACGCCTTCGTCAGCGTATGGGCCAAGGCTTCCGGGTTCGATCCCGCGCTCGGCGCGGGACGCGGATGGCTGTTCAGCATCGTTCGCCACCAGGCGCTGAACGTCGTGCGCGCCCGCATGCGCGAGGTCTATCCGGAGGAAGAGGCCATGGCGGCGCTGGAGGACGCCAACGCCTACGCCGCCGCGGCGGGGCGGTCGACGCCGCAGGAGACGCACGTCACGCTGGGCCGGCTCGGCGCCTGCCTGGAGACGCTCGACGGCCCGAAGCGGGAGAGCATCCTCTACGCCTACCTGGAGGGGTGCTCGCACGGCGAGATCGCGGCGCGCATGGGCTCGCCCCTGGGCACCGTCAAGGCCTGGATACGCCGGGGCCTGGATGCCTTGAGGGAGTGCATGCAATGAGCCCCACCACGCCCCCGACGGGACCCGATACGGACGACCTCGACCACCTCGCGGGCGAATACGTGCTGGGCACGCTGTCGCAGGCGACCCGCGAGGCAATCGAGCGCCGCATGGCGTCCGAGCCGGCGCTGGCCGAGCGCGTGCGCTACTGGGAGCAGCGCCTGCTGCCGCTGACCGCGATGGTCGAGCCGGTCGCGCCCGATCCGGCCACCTGGCCGCGCATCGCCGACAGCATCGGCACGGCTTCCGCCCGCAAGCCGGCCCGGCGGCCTGCGACCCAATGGTGGACGTCGCTGCCGCTATGGCGCGGGCTTGCCTTCGGCGGCATGGCCTGCGCGCTGTCGCTGGCGCTCGTGCTCGGCACGCGCCTGATGGCCCCCGAACCGGCGCCGCGCTTCGTCGTCGTGCTGCTGGACCCGCGCGAGAAGACGCCGGGCTGGCTGGTGCAGGCGAGCGCGGAACGCGAGATCAGGCTGATCCCGCTGCAGGCCGAGGACACGCCCCCGGGCCGGGCGCTGCAGTTCTGGACCAAGGCCGACGACTGGCCGGCGCCGGTCTCGCTGGGCCTGGTGCAGCCCGGCGAAACGCTGGCCGTGGCGCTGGACCGGCTGCCGCCGCTGCAACCCAACCAGTTGTTCGAAATCACGCTGGAGCCGCCCGCGGGCTCGCCGACCGGGCGGCCCACCGGACCGGTGCTTTACATCGGACGGGCGGTCAAGACGATGTAGCGCGGCCGCCGCGGCGCGGGGCTGCCTGTCCCGGCGCGGCAATCGCGCCCGCTCCGGCCGCCCGAAGGATGCGGCGGAAGGTCGGGCACTCCAGATGGCTGGGCGCGGGGCAGGCGGCGGCATGCCGCAGCCCGTCCCGCATCGCGGTCAGCTTCCTGATCGTGCGGTCCAGTTCGTCCGCCTTGTCGTCCAGCAGCTGGCGGTCGATCCGTGGCAGCCCGTCCGGCGAGAACATCTGCGCGATCTCGTCGAGCGAAAAGCCGGACGCGCGTCCCAGGGCGATCAGCGCGAGGCGCTCCAGCACGCCCGCATCGAACAGCCGGCGCAGGCCGCGCCTGCCGGTGGAGACGATCAGCCCCTTTTCCTCATAGAACCGCAGCGTCGATGCCGGCACACCGGACTGCCGCGCGACCTCGCCGATATCGAGCGCATTCATTTCCCTTGACCTCAAGTCAGCTTGAAGTTGCACAGTCTAGCTTGCGCGGCGACATGGCCGCAATGGAGCAGGGGATGAGCGCAATGCAGGAAAGCAATGAAGGTCGCACGGAGCGGCAAGGCGAGGAGCACGACGGCAATCGCGAGCAGCGTGCGCTGTGGAACGGCAGCGCGGGCCGCGCGTGGGTAGACCGGCAGGCCGTGCTGGACCGCCTGTTCCAGCCCTTCGAGGACCTGCTGTTCGAAACGATGCCGCACGGCGCGGGCCATCGCGTGCTCGACGTCGGCTGCGGCACCGGCAGCACGACGCTGGCCGCGGCGCGCCGCGTCGGCGCCGACGGCTATTGCCTGGGCATCGATGTGTCCGCGCCCATGATTGCGGCGGCCCGCGCGCGCGCCGAAGCGGCCGCGGCACGCGCGGCGTTCGCTTGCGCGGACGCACAGCGCCACGCCTTCGCGGCCGCCAGTTTCGACCTGATCGTGTCGCGCTTCGGCGTGATGTTCTTCGACGACCCGGTGTCCGCCTTCGCCAATCTGCGGCGCGCCGCCCGCGACGGCGGGCAACTGCGGATGATCGTCTGGCGCGATGCCGGCGAGAACCCCTTCATGACCACGGCCGAGCGCGCCGCCGCGCCGCTGCTGCCGCAGCTCCCCGCGCGCCAGCCGGGCGGCCCGGGGCAGTTCGCCTTCGCCGATCCGCACCGCGTCTCGTCCGTGCTCGCCGCGAGCGGGTGGAGCGCCATCGGCATCGAGCCGGTGAATGCGGACTGCACGATGCCGGCGGCGGAGCTGGAGGGGTATTTCACGCGGCTCGGTCCCGTGGGGCTGGTATTGGACAACGCGGACGCGCCCACACGCGCGCGGATCGTGCGGACCTTGCACACCGCGTTCGCGCCCTATGTGCACGGCTCCGAAGTGCGCTTCACCGGGGCTTGCTGGCTGGTGACGGCACGCGCCCGGTCCGCCTCCGGTGGGTCCAGGCCGGCCGGGTCGCTCTGACATGCCATGTGATCTTTAAGGCCACAAAGCCGCGGCGGCGCATGCACCAATGTGCCGGGGACCGGACGCGCTTGGTTTATGATCGCGAGACGCCGTTGGGCCACGGTATTTCCAAGCGACAATGTGACGCAATCGGTACAAATTAATATCGAGACGAGCGCTTCGACGCTCGCCGCCGACAGTGCAGGGGAGCAGGCGGCCCGGACGGGAACCGCCGGCTTCGGCATGCCGGCCGGCGTGCTCGAGGTGATCGCCACCGGGCAGCCGCTGTCGGTCTGCCTCGACGCCCTCAAGGCAAGTTTCGGCATGGCGCTCGATGCGCGGGCCGCGGTGGCTTTCGCCCCGCAGTGGGCCGGGCTGCTCGACCATGCGGAAGAACGCGCCGTTGCGCTGCCTTTCGTCGCGTCACTGACGCACGCATGGGCGCAGACCGATGAACACTCGGCATCGTCGTTCGCCGCGTGCGCCAGCCAGCGCGTCATCTGCGCCGATGTCTCCGCCGATGGCCGCTGGCCCGATCCGTGGCGCCTGGGCTGCCTGGAGGCCGGCGTGCTCGCCTGGTTCTCCACGCCGGTATTCGACCGCCAGGCCCGTCCCATCGGCGCGCTGTTCGTGGCGTTCGCCGCGCCGCGCGAGCCCGACGGCGCGGCGCTGCAGATGGCCGACTACGGCGCCCACCTGATCAGCATCCTCATCGAGCGGGAGCGTTCCACCGCGGAACTGCGCGCGGCGCGCCAGGAAATGGCGGAGGAGCTTGCCGACACCCGGCTGCTGCACGACATCAGCATGCGGCTGGCCCATACCGAACGCGCCGAGGACCTGTTCGCGGAAATCCTCCATGCCGCGGTCACCATCATGCGGTCGCAGTTCGCCAGCATCCAGTTGCTGCATCCGAGGGACGAAGGTCCCGGCTCGCTGGAGCTGCTCGCCAGCCACGGTTTCGACGAGACCGCGAGCGCATTCTGGAAATGGGTCGACATCGATTCCCAGAGCACCTGCGGTGCCGCACTGCGCGATGGCGTGCGGGTCTGCGTGCCCGATGTCGAAGCCTGCCCCGACATGGCGGGCACGGAAGACCTGCAGACCTATCTGCACCTGGGCATCCACGCCGTGCAGACCACGCCGCTGCAATCGCGCGACGGCGGCATCATCGGCATGATCTCCACCCATTGGTCCGCCGTGCATGCGCCCACCGAGCGCGAGCTGCGGCTCTTCGACATCCTGGTGCGCCAGGCGGCCGACCTGGTGACCCAGCGCATCAACGAGCAGGCCCTGCGCGATGCGGACCGGCGCAAGGATCATTTCATTGCGCAGCTCTCGCACGAACTGCGCAATCCGCTGGCGCCCATCCGCAACGCCACGCGCATCCTGGAGCAGCAGTCGGGCGACGCGCAGGCGGTGCGGCAGGCGGGCGGCGTCATCGCGCGCAACCTCGGGCATTTCTCGCGGCTGATCGACGACCTGATGGATGTGAGCCGGATCAGCCGCGACCGGCTCGAACTGGAACTGCGCCGCGTAGACCTCGTGCCGATCCTGCAGCACGCGGTGGAGACGACCCGGCCGGCGATGGAGGCCCGCCGGGTCGACCTGCACGTGTCGATGCCCGCCACGCGCGTGGACGTGATTGGCGACGGCGTGCGGCTGTCGCAAGTCTTCTCCAATCTGCTCGCGAACGCGGCCAGATATTCGTACCCGGGTGGCGACATCCGCATGGAGCTGCGGCAGCGCCCCGATCGCCGCATTGCCGTGTCCGTGAGCGATACCGGCGAAGGCATCGCCGCCGAGCATATCGGTCGCGTGTTCGAGCTGTACTACCAGGCCGACAGCTCGCCGGACAACGCGCGCGGCGGGCTTGGCATCGGGCTCGCGCTGGCGCGCCGCCTGGTCGAGCTGCACCACGGCACCATCGGAGTGGTCAGCGCCGGCCCCGGCAAGGGCAGCGAGTTCACCGTGGTGCTGCCGGCCGCTGGCCAGGCCGAAAGCACGCCGCTGGATGACGCGGCCGGCGCGGATGCCGCGCTCCCGCCGCCCGGCGATCAATATCAGACCGTGGTGCCGCTGCGCATTCTGCTCGCCGACGACAATATCGACGCGGCGGAATCGATGGCGGCGTTGTTGCGCCTGGACAGCCATCACGTGTTGCTCGCGCATGATGGCGCAGATGCGCTGGCGCTGGCGGAGCGCCATCGGCCCCACGTGATACTGCTGGATCTGGGCATGCCGACCATGACCGGCTACGCGGTGTGCGAGGCGATCCGCACGCGCGATTGGGGCCAGTCCATCCGCATCGCGGCGGTCAGCGGATACGGTTCGCAGGCCGACAAGGCACGCACGGCCGCCGCCGGCTTCGACCGGCACTTCGTCAAGCCGACCGATCCCCAGGCGATACTGGAATACCTGGAGTCCGTTCACCGGTGAGCGGACGCGGCCGTCTTGCGCGGCCCCGGGTCCACTCCCGTGTCGATCCCCGTTGTCGGCGCGCGTTGTAGATCCTGTTCGGCAGATTTATCAAAAGGAGCATGCCTTGCGTGCGCCCGTGGCGTCTCGCGGGCATGCGGCTGGTGGCTGTCCGGCCAGGAAGGCCGCGCACGCATGGCGCGGGAGCGCCTCGTCCATGGTGTGGCGCAGGGTTTGCTTCGGGGAGGGCATCGGCGATCCGGTCTGGCGGATCGCGCCTCCTGGAGGACGACCATGCAGGCTTTCCGCGCCGAAGCCACCGGCAACGTGGCCAACGAGCCGCCAACGGCCGCCGCTCCCCCCGCGGCCATCCCCGTCAAGCTGCGCATCAACGGCGTCGACTATGCGCTCAAGCTCGAGCCCTGGGTCACGCTGCTCGACCTGCTGCGCGACCGGCTGGACCTGACCGGCACCAAGAAGGGCTGCGACCACGGCCAGTGCGGCGCGTGCACCATCATCGCCGACGGCCGCCGCATCAACGCGTGCCTCGCGCTGGCGGTCGCCTACGACTGCGCCGACATCACCACCGTCGAAGGACTCCCGCAGCTGCAGCAGGCCGAATCGGGCCTGCATCCGCTGCAGCAGGCGTTCATCGACTGCGATGCGTTCCAGTGCGGCTATTGCACCCCGGGCCAGCTGTGCTCCGCGGCGGGGCTGCTCAACGAGGCCCCGCCCGCCAACGAGAACGAGATCCGCGAGCGCATGAGCGGCAACCTGTGCCGCTGCGGCGCCTACCCGCAGATCGTCGAGGCGGTCGCGCGCGTGGTACTGCATCGCAAGGAGACGCCATGAACCCGTTCCGCTACGACCGTGTGGACACCGTACCGGAAGCGATCGCCGCCATCGGCGCGGCGGTGGCCGATACCGGGCCGCACGACACCGCGCGCTTTCTCGCGGGCGGCACCAATGTGCTGGACCTGATGAAGGAAAACGTGATGCGCCCGGCGGCGCTGGTGGACCTGGGCCGCTTGCCGCTCGCGGTCATCGAGGAACAGGCCGACGGCAGCCTGCATCTTGGCGCGATGGCGCGCAATGCCGACACGGCCGAACATCCGCTGGTGCGCGAGCGCTATCCGCTGCTGCGCGCGGCCATCCTGGCGGGCGCCTCGCCGCAGATCCGCAACATGGCCACCAATGGCGGCAACCTGCTGCAGCGCACGCGCTGCTACTACTTCTACGATGCCGGCGTGCCCTGCAACAAGCGCAAGCCGGGCAGCGGCTGTCCCGCCGCCACCGGCCTCGCCCGCCAGCATGCGATCCTCGGCGCCAGCGAACACTGCATCGCCACGCATCCGTCGGACATGTGCGTGGCGCTGGCCGCGCTGGAGGCCACGGTGCATGTCGAGTCCGTGCGCGGCACCCGCGAGATTCCATTCGGGGAGTTCCACCGCCTGCCCGGCGACCGGCCCGATGTGGACACGACGCTGGAGCCCGACGAACTGATCACGCATATCAGCCTGCCGGCGGGCCCGTTCGCACGGCATAGCTGCTACCTGAAGCTGCGCGAACGCGCCTCCTATGCCTTCGCGCTGGTCTCGGTGGCGGCCGCGCTGGACCTGGACGACGACGGCACCATCCGCGCCGCGCGCCTGGCGCTGGGCGGCGTGGCGCACAAGCCGTGGCGCGACCGCGAGGCCGAGGCGCTGCTGACCGGGCAGCGCGCCGGCTCCGAGGCGTATGCGCGCGCGGCGGCCGCGGTGCTGCGCGAGGCGCGCGCATGGGGCGGCCCGGCACTGCCGGAGAGCCTGCCCGGCAATGCCTTCAAGATTCCGCTGGCGGAGCGCGCCATCGTCCGCGCGCTGGAAATGGCGGCGGCGGGCGTGCACACCAATACCGGCCAGGATGCGATGCGCGGGGAGACCACAGCATGACCAAGACCACGCTCGAAGCATTCGACGAAGACCAGCAGCCGATGGCGCCGGCGGGCACCGGCACGGTGGCGCTGGGCACGCCGGTCCCGCGGGTGGACGGCTGGGCCAAGGTGACGGGCGGGGCGCGCTACGCGGCCGAGCATCCCGTGGCGGATCTCGCCTATGGCGTGGTGGTCAGCAGCACGATCGCCAAGGGCCGCATCACGGGCATCGATACGTCGGCGGCGCGCGCCGTGCCGGGCGTGGTCGATGTGCTGACGCACGAGAACCGGCCCAAGCTGCGTTCGATGGACCTGTTCTACAAGGACATGACCGCGCCCGCCGGCTCGCCCTTCAAGCCGCTGTACGACGATCAGGTCCGCTACAGCGGGCAGCCCGTCGCGCTGGTGGTGGCCGAGACGTTCGAGGCCGCCCGTTATGCGGCCTCGCTGGTGCGCGTGCGCTACGAGGCCGCGCTGCACGAGACGAATCTGCTGGCGCAGCGCGCGCGCAGCCACGAGCCCAAGCCGATGAAGGCCGGCTTCTCGCCGCCGCCCAAGCCCAAGGGCGATGCCGACGCGGCCTTCGCCGCGGCGCCCGTCAAGATCGACGCCGAGTTCTACGCCGGCGTCGAGCACCACAACCCGATGGAGATGCACGCGAGCACGGTCATCCGCGATGCGCGCGGCCATTTGCTGATCCACGACAAGACCCAGGGCTCGCAGAACTCGCGCTGGATGGTGTCGCGCGTGTTCGGGCTGCCGCAGCGCAAGGTCACCGTGCGCAACCAGTTCGTCGGCGGCGCCTTCGGTTCCGGTCTGCGGCCGCAGTACCAGCTGCTGCTCGCCGTGATGGCGGCGCTGAAGCTGGAGCGTTCGGTGCGCGTGGTGCTGACGCGCCAGCAGATGTTTACCTTCGGCCACCGGCCCGAGACCTGGCAGCGCGTGCGGCTCGCCGCCGAGCCGGACGGCAAGCTGGTGTCGGTGATCCACGAGGCCGTGGCGGAAACCTCGCGCGGCGAGGACTACGTCGAGGTGGTGGTCAACTGGTCCGGCCAGCTCTATGCCAGCGACAACGTGCGGCTCGAGTACCGGCTGGTGGACCTGGACCACTACACGCCGCTGGACATGCGCGCGCCGGGCGCCGCGCATGGCGTGCATGCCCTGGAAATCGCCATGGACGAGCTGTCGTATGCGCTCGGCATGGACCCGCTGGCGCTGCGCCTGAAGAACTACGCCGAGCGCGACGGCAACAAGGACCTGCCGTTCTCCACGAAGGAGCTGCGCGCCTGCTATGCGCAGGGCGCCGAGCGCTTCGGCTGGCACGGCCGGCCGCAGGAGCCGCGCTCGATGCGCGAGGGTCACGAGCTGATCGGCTGGGGCATGGCCACCGGCACCTGGGACGCGATGCAGATGTTCGCGCGCGCCAGCGCCACGCTGCATGCGGACGGGCGGCTGGAAGTCACCAGCGCCGCCACGGATATCGGCACCGGCACCTATACCGCCATGGCGCAGATCGCCGCCGCGGCGATGGGCCTGCCGCTGGAGCAGGTGGTGTTCCGCCTGGGCGACTCGGACCTGCCGGTGGCCCCGATCGAGGGCGGCTCCTCGCATGTCGCCACCGTCGGCTCGGCGGTGGACGGCGCGTGCGAGCGCCTGCAGCGGCAACTATGGCGGCTCGCGCGCAAGGCGCGCGGCGGCCAGCTCGCGGGCTGCGGCTTCGACGAGGTGGAATTCCGCGACGGCACCATCCGCCTGCGGGCCAATCCGGCCATCGCCATGCCGCTGACCGCGGTGCTGCTCGCCCACGGCAAGGGCAGCCTCGAAGTGCGCTATCTGCTGCTGCCCAACGTGCTCAAGCAGAAGAAGTTCGTGCGCGCCGTGCATTCGGCGGTGTTCTGCGAGGTGAGGGTGGACGAGGCGCTGGGCACCGTGCGCGTGACACGCGTGGTGAGCGCGGTGGCCGCGGGCCGCATCATCAACGCGCGCACGGCGCGCAGCCAGGTCATGGGCGGCGTGGTGTGGGGCATCAGCCAGGCGCTGCACGAGGAAACCCATGCCGACCACGCACTGGGCCGCTTCATGAACCACAACATCGCCGAGTACCACGTGGCGGCCAACGCCGACATCCACGATATCGATGTGATCTTCGTCGACGAGGACGATCGCGTGGTCAGCCGCATGGGCGCCAAGGGCGTCGGCGAGATCGGCATCGTGGGCGTCGCGGCGGCGGTCAGCAATGCGATCTACCACGCTACCGGCCGGCGCCTGCGCTCCACGCCGATGACGCCGGACAAGGTCATGGCCCGCTGACCTTCCGGCGGCGCCAGCGTTCGCGCCTCCCGCGATCGCTGGCGCCGTGCCGCGCTCCGCAACGGGGCGACGGTCTTCTCCCCGCCGGGCGTTCCCCGCCGTCAACACTCTCCATACCCGCCGTTTCGAATCCGGCCTTGCATGTCGAAACGCGATCCCATAGACTAACCAAAACGTTTTGGTTGAGCCGTTTCAGCCATACATCACAAGACCGGGCGCACTCCTGAAGCCAAGCTCACCGGTCGGTCCCACCCAAAGGAGAGACTTCATGCAACGACCCGCCCCGGCGGCCGTGGACGAACTGCTGCCATGGCGGCGGCTGTTTGCCTTCGGCCTGCAACATGTCCTGGTGATGGCCGCCTCGCCCATCGCCTCGGTGTTCCTGATGAGCAAGGCGCTCGGTTTTTCGCCATCGCTGTCGATGAACCTGCTGGCCGCCACATTCGTGATCTGCGGCATCGGCACGCTGCTGCAGTCCTTCGGCCCCCGCGGCTTCGGCGCTCGCCTGCCCTTCGTGATGTTGCCGGGCGGGGCGCCCATCGTGCTCTTTATCCTGATCGCGCAGCAGACCGACGTGCAGACCGCGGCTGGAGCGGTGATCCTCACCGCGGTGTTCTATTTCCTGGTGCTGCCGGTGTTCCGGCGCTGCCTGCGCTACTTTCCGCCGGTCGTTGTTGGCACCATGCTGCTGCTGGTGGCGATCAATCTGGCGCAGGTGTCCGGCAAGCTGGTGGCGGGGCATCCCGGCACGCCCGGCTTCGCCGCGCCGGCGAACCTGATGCTGGCGGCGGCGACCATCGGGTTTACCGTCCTGTTCTCGCGACTGCTGACCGGCATGCTGGGCCAGCTCGCCATCCTGCTGGGGCTGCTGTGCGGTGGCGTGCTGGCCGCGCTGATGGGCGCCTTCCACGTCGGGCAGGTCTCGATGTGGCCGCTGCTCGCGGTACCGTCGCCGCTGCCGTTCGGCTGGCCGCGCTTCGACCTGATCGCCGCCATTCCGCTGATGGTGTTTTCCATCGTGTCGATGGTGGAGGCCACTGGCCAGACCGTGGCCATCGGCGAGGCGGTCGGCAAGCCCGTCGACGAGCAGCGCGACGTGCCGCGCACCATCCGCGGCGACGCCATCACGTCGCTGCTGGGCGGAGTGTTCGGCACGTCGCTGATCATCACCAGCGGCGAGAACATCGGCATCATCCGCGCCACCGGCGTGCGCTCGCGCTTCGTCACGGCGATGTCGGGCGGCATCCTGGTGCTGTTCGGCCTGCTGGCGCCGGTGTCGTCGCTGCTCAGCGCCATACCGGAAGCGGTGGTCGGCGGCACCGGTCTGATCGTGTTCTGCATCGTCGGCACCATGGGCATCGACATGCTGCGCAAGGTCGACCTGCGCGACCACGCCAACATGTACATCGTGGCCGTGGCGCTGGCCGTGGGCCTGCTGCCCATCCTGGTGCCCGGCATCTACGGCAGCGTGCCGGCCAACGTGCGCATCCTGGTCGGCAACGGCGTCGCCATGGGCGCCATCGCCGCTGCGCTGATGAACTTCCTGTTCTTCCATACCGGGCTGCGCCGCGCCGCCGGCAAGCTGCCCGCCGTCCATTGATCCATTGATTCATTGACCCATTGATCCACGGCCCGCCCTCGCGGCGGGCGCACCATCGAGTCCTGCCTGTATGCCTATCGCTTCCAATGCAGCGGCGTCCGCGCCGCTGCGTGACACCGGCGCAGCCCTGCTGCCTGCCCACTTCGATCAACCTCGCATCCTCCAGCCGGAATGGATGCTGCTGCGGGAGGGCGCCGTGCGCGATCACGCGGCGGTGGTGCAGGGCGGTCGCTTCGCCGCCGTCGGGCCTGCGGCCCGGCTCGCGTCCGAGTACCCGCATCTGGAGGCGCTGCCGCTGCCGCGCACGCTGCTGATGCCGGGCTTTGTCGACACCCATCACCATCTCACGCAGGCGTTCGGCAAGTCGCTGGTGTTCGGCGAGCCTTCGGAGATCTTCCGCCGCGTATGGGTGCCGCTCGAGGGCAGCCTGACCGGCGAGCATCTGTATCTGTCCTCGAAGCTCGCCGCGCTGGAAGCCCTGCGCGGCGGCTTCACCACCGTGTGCGACGCCGGCACGCGCTCGGAGGCCGGGCTCGATGCGATCGGCAGGGCGGTGGGCCATGCGGGCGTGCGCTGCGTGCTCGGACTGATCTGCAACGACAGGCCCGGCACCGATACCCTCGACCCCGCGCCGATCCTGCGCCGGGCGGAGCAGCACCTGGCAGGCTGGGCCGGCCAGCCGCTGGTGGTGCCTTCGCTGGCCATCTCGATTCCGGAGGTGGCCAGCGATTCGATGCTGCGCCAGGTCTACCACCTGTGCGCCGAGGCCGGCCGCATCTTCCAGACGCATGCCAACGAACATCTCGTGGCGGTGGAGCGTTCGCTGGACAGCAGGCGGCAGCGCCCGATCGAACATCTGGCCGCGGCCGGCGCGCTGGGTCCGGCCGCGCTGCTGGCTCACGCTACGCTGGTCACGCCCGGCGAAATCCGGCTGCTCGCCGATAGCGGCGCGGCGGTGGCCTACAACCCGGTCGCCAGCGCCTGGAAGGGCAATGCCGTGGCGCCGGCCGAGCTGATGGCCACCTTCGGCGTGCGCCTGGGGCTGGGTACCGACGGCACACGCAGCGATGGCTTCCGGCTGCTGGACTATGCGGAGGCGGCGCAGCGCTTCGCCTTCGGCATCGGCGTAGGGGACTCGTCGTGCGGGGCCGGCTGGCGCTGGGTCGACATGGCGACCCACGACGCGGCCGCGGCCGCGGGGCTGGGCGAAGTGACCGGCGAGATCGCGCCGGGCAAGCAGGCGGATTTCCTGCTGGTGGACCTCGACGTGCCAGAGATGACGCCCTCATGGGACCTGACGTGGGAACTGGTTCGGCTGGCCAACCGCGACCAGATCCGGGCCGTGTTCGTGGACGGCCGGCCGCGCCTGTGGAACGGCTGGCCGCTGGACTGGGACGCCCGCGCGCTGATGCGCGACATCCGCCAGATGGCGGACAGCACCATCGCGGGCGCGCCCATCCGCAAGCTGCACGAGCCCGCGGACCGGCATCGCGACAACCTACGCGCGGCGCGTCCCGCCACCGGCGAGAGGGCGTGACGATGGACATCATGCTGTTCAGTGTGCTGGCGGCCGTCTTCACCGGGGCGCTGGTGCAGGGCACCACCGGCATGGGCTTCGCGCTGATCGTGGTGCCGGTGCTCGCGCTGGCGGCGCCGGCCATGCTGCCGGCAGCGCTGCTGCTGGCCATGCTGCCGCTGAACGCCTACGTGGCCTGGCGCGAGCGCCACGCCATCGATCTGCGCGGCGCCGGCTGGATCAGCGCGGGCAGGCTGGCGGGCACCTTCGGCGGACTGTGGGTGCTGGTCGCGGTGCCGATGGCCTGGCTCAACGCGCTCGTCGGCGGCAGCACCATTCTCGCGGCGCTGGTCTCGCTCGCCGCGCCGGCCTTCACCCCCGGCAGGCTGACTTTCGCGTCCACCGGCCTGATCACCGGCGTCACCGAGACCGCGACTGGGGTGGGCGGCCCGCCGCTCGCGCTGGCCTACCAGCACGCGCCGGTGGCAACGCTGCGCGCCACCGTGGCGCTGTGCTTCCTCGTCGGGGAGATCATCTCGCTGGTGGTGCTGGCCGTCGGCGGGCGGGTGGAGGCCGCGCACCTCGCGTATGCCGCCGGGTTGCTGCCGGTGCTGGCGCTAGGCATGTTCGCCAGCCACCTGGTGCACCGGCGCATCAACCAGCGCGCGCTGCGCATCGGCGTGCTGGTGTTCGCGCTGGTGTCGGGACTGGTGGTGCTGCTACGCGGCTGACGCAGAGGAGGACGCCCGAACGATCAGCTCGGGCAGCGGGCCCGCCACCGAACCGCGTTCGCGGTTGCCGGAAACATGTTCGAACAGCAGTTCCACGGCGAGCGATGCGACACGTTCGAGATGCAGGTTGACCGCGGTGAGCGGCGGCTGCGCGGTGCGGGCGCGGATGCCGTCGTAGCGGGTCGCCACCATCAGATCCTCCGGCACACGCCTGCCGATCGCGCGGGCGTGAGCCACGGCCCCCACCGCGAAGGCGTCCACCGGTACGCACAGCGCATCGATGCCCGGATGCGCCCCTAGCAGCGCGGCGCAGGCCGCCGCGCCGCCCGCTTCGCCCTCGTGCTCCTGCGCCGTCGCGATATGGCACGGCAGGCCCCTCCCACCGGTGAACTCGCGATACGCCTGCTCCGTTTCCACATAGGACTGCCGCCGCGACGCGCCGATCAGCAGGCCGATTTCGCGGCGCCCCTGCGCGTAGAGATGGTCCAGCAGCAGGTGGGCGGTGTAGGCCGATTGCAGGTCGACGAAGGGCAGCGGCTGGTCCGTGCCGGGCTCGCGGCCGATCGACACCACATCCACGCCACGCTGGCGCAGCGCCGCCAGGTGCGTGTCGCCGGCGACGGGTTCGATCACCACCGCGCCGTCGATATCGAGGGAATCGAGCAGGCCGTTGGCGCCATCCAGCGGGGGCACCAGCACCACGCCGAGCCCGCGCGCCATGGCCGCCTCCGCGGCGATGGCGGCCACTTCCATCATGAAGCCCAGCCGCGACGTGCCGCCGGCCACCGCAAAGGGCATCGAGGACACCAGGGCGATGCAGTTGGCGCGCCCGGACTGCAGGCGCCGCGCGCGTACGCTGGCGCGATAGCCCAGCTCCTGCGCGACGCGCTTGACGCGCTCGCGCGTGAGCGGGTCCACCACGCCGCGATCGTTCAGCGAGTGCGACACCGTCGTCAGCGAGACGCCGGCGGCGCGGGCTACGTCATGGATGGTGATGCGTTGCTGCGGTCCGGAGGCGCGCGGCCTGGTGTCGGTCATGCGGAGGCTGGGCGGAAGAGGGAGGTTGGAGAAGCGACGCGCCGAGGGGCATGGCGTCTGGAGCGGAAGTGTACATGCCCGTGGCGCGCGCGAAACCCCCTTTTGTCGTGTTGCCACGGCGGCCGCATACGATAGACTGGCCTATCCCCGGCAGGCCGGCGCGCGTCGCGGCCGCGCTTGCGTACGCGTGCGGCCAGCAAGCAAACACCGACCATTTCCGCTCCATGAAAGCGTTGCGCGACCCCCGCTGTGTACTGATCGAAACCCGGCGTTTCGTGCCCCGGCGCTTCGACGGCCTCAGCCTCGGTCCGATCGTGCTGCTGCGCCCCGGCACCTCGGTGGGCCTGATTGCCCACGAACTCGCGCACGTGCGGCAATTCTGGCGCCGGCCGCTCACCCACGGCCCGCGCTACCTGTTGTCGAAGGCCTATCGGCTCGCCTGCGAGGTCGAGGCCTACCGCGCGCAGCTGCAAGCCGCGGGCAGCACGCCCGAGCGCATCGCGCGGCTGGCCCACTATCTGGCGACGCAGTACCGGCTCGGCCTGGACCAGGAGACGGCGGTGCGGCTGCTGTGCGCAGACGAGCCGGAAGCCTGAGCCGCCTCGGCCCCGGCGACCGCGTCAATGCGCGGTCGCCACCGCGTGCCGCTGCACGCCGGCCAGCGTATGGCGCATCGCGTCGCGCACCGCGGCCACCGAGCGGTTGTCGTCGTCGGCCTTGCGCGTGACCAGCGCCATGGTCAGCACGGGGGCAGCCCGGCCCAGCCGTACGATGCGCACCGGGTAGCCCTGCAGCACCATCGGGTCCGGGGTCTGCACCACCGACACCCCCAGGCCGCCGCTCACCATCGCGACGATGGCCGGTGCGCTGTCGAATTCCAGCGTGCCGCGGATCTCGGGTACGTGGGTGCCGACGTACTGCGCTGCCATCGCGCCCGACACGGTATTGCGGTCGTAGCGGATCCAGTCGTAGAGACGGAACAGGGACGCCACGTTGGCCTCGGTCGAGGTGGGCGGGGCGATCAGGACCAGTTCGCGCCGCAGCATCGGCGTCCACCGCAGTCGGGCCGAGCCGCCGGTGGGCGGCTGCGCGACCAGGGCCGCGTCGATCTCGCCGGCCTTGACGGCGGCGGTCAGCGAACTGCTGCGGCCGCGGATCAGCCGCAGCTCCAGCCGCGGATGGCGCTCGCGCACGAAGCGCACGATGCCCGGCAGCACCACCGGTTGCAGCGACTCGATCACGCCCAGGCGCACCACGCCCTCCACCGCGATGCTGCTGCCGGCGCGCAGCGCCTCCAGATTCTGCAGCGCCTGCCGCATGGTGGCCGAGACCTCGTGGGCGAGGGCGCTGGGGCGCGCCTGCAGGCCCGAGCGGTCGAACAGCGGCCGCCCCAGGTAGAGCTCCAGCTGCTTCATCTGCATGCTCACCGCGCTGGGGGTGACGTTGGCCTGGCGCGCCGCGCCGGCGAAAGTGCCGGTCTGCAAGACGGCTTCCAGGGTATGGAAAGTCTCAATCTTCATCAAAATTCCTTATGAAGAATCGCAAATAAGTTCGCTTTTCTCATGGTACTCCCATCGGTACACTTCTCCTCAACGTCACGTACCGATACATGGAGAAGCCCCCGATGTCCGCCTCAGCCCCTACCAGATCGACGCAGCCGGGCCAGCGCCCGCGGGCGTGGACCGCCGAACAGGCACGCCAGGACACCTCCTGGGTGCTGCGCCTGACAGAGGAACAGGTGCAGGGCATGCGCGACGCGCTCGTCCATGCCCGCTCGCTGAACAAGCCGCTGCTGGAGATGGAGCAGGCGGACTTCCCGCTGAACGACGCCGCCCGCGAGGTGCTGCAGCGCGCCATCGACACCACGCAGGGCCGTTGGGGCATGTGCCTGGTCAAGGGCTTCCCGGTGGACGAATGGACCGAGGAAGAGGCCCGCCTGGCCTACTGGGGCATGAGCCTGTACATGGGCGTGGGCCGCACGCAGAACCGCGCCAGCGAGTTCATGAACGACGTGCGCAACGAAGGCGGCGAGTACAAGGTCAAGGGCGGCCGCGGCTACAACACCAATGCGGGGCTGGACTTCCACCAGGACTCGTGCGACGTGGTCGGCCTGCTGTGCCGGCGCACCGCCAAGGCGGGCGGCACCAGCAAGGTGATCAGCTCCATCGCGCTGTACGAGGAACTCGAGCGCCGCCGTCCCGACCTGATCCCGGTGCTCAAGGGCACCTGGTTCCACAGCTACCAGGGCACGCAGGACCCGGTGCAGCCGCAGTACTACCGCTGCCCGATCTTCGGCAGCCATCCCGAGTTCTTCGCCGCGCGCACCAACCGCAAGAACACCGTCGCGGCGCAGCGCGACTTCCCCGAGATCCCGCGTTTGACGCCCGCGCAGAACGAGGCGCTGGACCTGCTGGACGAGCTGATGCCCAGCGAACTGCTGTGCTACACGATGGAGCTGGAGCAGGGCGACATGCAGCTGCTGAACAACTACGTCACGCTGCACTCGCGCACCCCGTTCGAAGACCACGAGGAGCCGGACCGCAAGCGCCACCTGTTCCGCCTGTGGCTGGCGGTGCCGGGCTCGCAGCCGCTGCCCGACGACTGGAAGGAGTACTACGGCGACGTGCGCGCCGGGTCGGTGCGCGGCGGCGTGCGCGGCAGCGCCATCACGCAGGCGTTCCTCGACTACGAGAAGCGCCAGGCGGATGCGCTCGGCATGGCACGCGAGGCGTGGCGCCCGCAGGTCCGCCAGGAGGACATGACGCGGATCCTGGCCGAGTACGAGCGTAACGGCACGGCCCAGGAGGCGGCATGAGTGGCGCCGGCGTGCAATCGACCCTGCTCAAGGCGCGGCTGCAGGAAGGCCGTCCGGTGCTCGCGCCGGGCGTCTACGATGCGCTGACCGCGCTGCTGGCCGAACAGGCGGGCTTCGAGGCGCTCTACCTGTCGGGCGGGGCCGTGGCCTACACGCTGCTGGGCCGCTCCGACGTGGGGCTGACCACGGCGACGGAGACCGCCGACGTACTGGCGCGCATCGCCGACCGCGTCGCGCTGCCCATCATCGTCGACGGCGATACCGGCTATGGCAACGCGCTGAACACGCAGCGCACGGTGCGCGCTTTCGAGCGCGCGGGCGCGGCGATGATCCAACTGGAGGACCAGGGCTTTCCGAAGCGCTGCGGCCACCTGGCCGGCAAGTCGCTGGTATCGGTGACCGAGATGTGCGGCAAGCTGCGGGCGGCGCTGGACGCGCGCCACCATGCCGATACGCTGATCCTCGCGCGCACCGACGCGGTGGCGGTGGAAGGGCTGGACGCCGCCATCGAGCGCGCCGAGGCCTATCTCGCCTGCGGCGTGGACGCGCTGTTCATCGAGGCGGTGGTATCGGCCGCGGACATGGACCGCGTCTGCGCGCAGTTCGCCTCCCGCGTGCCGCTGCTGGCCAATATGGTGGAGGGCGGCAAGACGCCGATCCAGAGCGCGGACGAGCTGGGCCAGCGCGGCTACCGCATCGTGATCTATCCGGGCGGCACGGTGCGCTTTGCCTCGCGCCAGCTGCAGCGTTATTTCGCCGGCCTGAAGGAGGCGGGCACCACGCGCGCCTTCAAGGACGAGATGAACGACTTCGACGCGCTCAACGAGGTGATCGGCACGCCTGAACTGCTCGATACCGCCCGGCGCTACGCCGAGGACGGCTGAGCGCGGCGGTGCACCACGCGTCGCGCAAGAGCGCGACAGCAGCAAGCCGGCGGCAGACCGGCCCATGCCGACAGGCTGGCAAAGACCGGCCGGCGCATCATGACCACATGACCCCAACCCCGGGGGAGACAACGATGACAAAGCGCCTCCACAAGGTACTCGGCAAACTGCTGGGTACCGCGATCCTCGCGGCTGCGGCCGCGACCACTCCCGCGGCGATGGCTGCCTATCCCGACAAGCCGGTCAAGCTCGTCGTGCCGTTCCCGCCGGGCGGCAATATCGACGCTACCGCGCGCATCGTCGCGAGCGGGCTGAGCGACGCGCTGGGCCAGACCGTGGTGGTCGAGAACCGTGCGGGCGCGGGCGGCCTCGTCGGCTCCGAGTCCGTGGCGCGCGCCGCGCCGGACGGCTACACGATGCTGCTCGCCTCGACGGGCGCGCTCGCCACGCTCAAGGCGCTGAACCCGGAAGCGACCCTGTCGCCCGAACGCGACCTGGTATCGGCCGGCCCCATCTCCCGGGCGCCGCTGGTGCTGGTCGTCAGCCCGAAAGTCCCGGCCAGGTCGCTGGCCGAGTTCATCGCCTATGCGCGCTCCCAGCCCGGCAAGCTGACCTTCGGCACGGCGGGCGTCGGCACTGCGGCCCATCTGACCGGCGAATACTTCCAGAAGCAGAGCGGCACGAAGCTGCTGCACGTGCCCTACAAGGGCAGCAGCCTGGCCGTGGCCGACCTGCTCGGCGGCCACGTCGACCTCACGTTCGACCAGCTGGCCTCGACGCTGCCGCAGATCCGCGCCGGCAAGCTCAAGGCGCTGGGCGTCACCACGGCGCAGCGCACCTCCGTGATGCCCGATCTGCCCACGCTGGCCGAAGGGGGCCTGCCGGGCTTCGAGGCCGCCACCACCACCGGCCTGATGTTCCCGAAGGGCACGCCGCCCGAGGTGCTCACGCACATCAACGCGGCGCTGCAAAAGACGCTGGCGCGCGAGAGCACCGCGAAGCAGCTGCGCGAGCTCGGCGCCGACGTGCAGACCGGAGCGGCCGGCGACTTCGACAAGACGCTGAGGGCCGAGACCACGAAGTGGGAGCAGGTGATCCGGGACGCCGGCGTCACCGCGCCCAGGTAGATCGCGAGAACAGGAGACCCCATGACGCATCAGCCCGCCGCGGCGGCGCCGGTATGCCTGCCGCCGCGCGAACCGGCGTCGCCGCCCCGCACGCGGCTGCCCGACGGCGCCACCGACTGCCACTGCCATGTGTATGACGACCCCGGGCGCTACCCGCTGGTGCCCGGGCGGTCGTACACGCCGGCGCGCGCCACGCTGGACCAGTACCTCGCGATGTGCCGGCAGGTCGGCATCACGCGCACGGTGCAGGTCAGCGCCAGCGTCTACGGCGCGGACAACCGCCTGACGCTCGATACCATCGCCGCGCTCGGCCAGGACCGCGCGCGCGGCGTGGCCGGGCTGCACCGGGGCGTAACCCGCGACGAGCTCGACACCCTGCATGCCGGCGGCATGCGGGGTGTTCGCGTTTCGACGCACGTGAAGGGCTACGGCGGCACGCAGGCCATCGGGGAGTACGCCGCGCGCATTCGTCCGCTGGGCTGGCACGTGCAGGTGCATGTGGCCCACGCCGACGAGATCGCCGATCTCGAGGACGAGCTGATGCGCGTGCCGGTGCCGCTGGTGTTCGACCACCTGGGCTGCGTGCGCGGCGCGGAAGGCCCCGGCAACCGCGGCTTCCAGGCGTTGCTGCGGCTGCTGCGCCGGCGCGAAGACTGCTGGGCGAAGATTTCCAGCTGGTATCGGCGCTCCGATGCGGGCCCCGGCCATGCCGACATGGCCCCCATCGTCGCGGCGCTGGTGGACGCGCGGCCGGACCGGCTCGTGTTCGGCACCAACTGGCCGCACCCGGCACTGAACGCGCCGCAGACCGTGCCGGACGACGGCGAGCTGATCGACACCTTCGCCAGCTGGGTGCCCGACCCCGGCATCCGGCAGCGCATCCTCGTGGAAAACCCCGCGCAGCTTTACGGCTTTCCGCGCTGAGGGCGCGAACCCCAACCGCGACGGGCCGCCGATGCAGCGGCCCGCGACTGACAAGAATCCTGGCAAACACAACAGAACACGGAGAGACATATGCAACGACGCGACTTCCTGGGCCTGGCGGCCGCTACCGCCATGCTGCCCCGCGCGCTATACGCCGCGCCCTCGGTCACCAAGATGCTGGTCGGCGCGACGCCGGGCGGCGGCACCGACCTCGTGGCGCGCGCACTGAGCGCCGAACTGGAACAGCGGCTCAAACACTCGTTCATCGTCGAGAACCGCGGCGGCGCCGCGGGCAATATTGCCGCGATGGCCGTGGCCAAGGCCGAGCCCGATGGCGGCACGCTGCTGCTCAGCTATACCAGCCATGCCATCAACCCGGCGCTGTTCGACAAGAAGCCCTTCGATCCGCTGAAGGACTTCACGCCGATTTCGCTGATCGCCAGTTCGCCGCTGATCCTGGTGTCGCGGCCGGACCTGGGCGTGGCCAACGTGCGCGAGCTGATCGCGCTGGCCAAGTCCAAGCCCGGCAAGCTGAGCCTGGCCGTGGCGGGCGTGGGCAGCGCCAACCATCTGGCCGGCGAGATGCTCAAGCGCGAGGCCGGCATCGATCTGGTCAGCGTGCCGTACAAGGGCGCCGCGCCCGCGGTGGCCGACGTGGTGGCCAGCCAGGCCGATCTGCTGCTCGGCAACGTCGCCACGGTGCAGCCGCTGCTGCAGGCGGGCAAGATCAAGGGCCTGGGCGTGAGCACCACGCAGCGGCTCGCTACCTTCCCCGATCTGGCGCCGATCGCCGACGTGGTGCCGAACTTCGACTACAGCTCGTGGTACGGCCTGCTCGGGCCTGCCGGCATGCCGGCCAGCGTGGTGCAGCCGCTGGAAAAGGCGGTGCGCACCGCGGTGGCATCGCCGGCCATGCGCAAACGGCTGGAAAGCGAAGGACTGGCGCCGGCGGGGCAGGGCGCGGCCGAGTTCACCCGCTTCCTGCAAAGCGAGATCGCGCGCTGGGCCAAGGTGGTGGCGTTGACCGGCACACGGCTGAGCTAAACGGCTCAGCGCTCCGGCGCAGGGGCTTCACGCGCCTCCTTGATCCACCGCCACAGCGTGGCGCGGCTGATGCCCAGGCGCTGCGCCGCCTGTTGCCGGTTGCCCCCGCACGCGGCCAGTACATCGAGCACGCGCGCGCGGTCATCGGACGGATGGCCCGGCGGCGTGCCCACGCCCGCGTACAGTTCGGGGCAATCGTGGCGCAGCGCGTCGAAGGCGATCTCGCCGATGTGCTCCCACTGCGAGAAGAACACCGCCATCCGCTCGCACAGGTTTTCCAGCTCGCGCACGTTGCCTGGCCACGGATAGGCCACCAGCCTGTCGCGCACCCGCGCCACCAGCGCCGCCGCATCGAGCGCGCAGTCGACCCGGTCCAGGCTGCGCCGTAGCAGCACGACGGCCAGCGCCTCGATGTCCGGCTGGCGTTCGCGCAGCGGCGGCAGCGCAAGTTGCAGCGTGTTGATGCGGTAGTAGAGGTCCTGCCGGAACTGCCTCGCCGCGATCAGCTGCGGCAGGGGCTGGTGGGTGGCGGCGATGATCCGCACGTCGACAGGGATCGGCACGGCGCCGCCGAGCCGCACGATCTCGCGCTCCTGCAGCACCCGCAGCAGCCGCGTCTGGAGCGAGACCGGCATGTCGCCGATCTCGTCCAGAAACAGCGTGCCGGTGTGGGCCGCCTCGAACAGCCCGCGCTTGCCGCCGCGGCGCGAGCCGGTGAAGGCGCCTTCCTCGTAGCCGAACAGTTCGCTCTCGAGGAGCGCTTCCGGAAAGGCGGCGCAGTTGACGGCCACGAACGGCTTGCCCGCGCGCTTGCTGTCGTTGTGGATGGCCTGCGCGAACAGTTCCTTGCCCACGCCGCTTTCGCCGGACAGCAGCACCGTCAGGTCGGTGCGGGCAAAGCGCTTTGCGCTCTCGCAAGCCCGCACGAAGGCCGGGCTGTGGCCGATCAGGTTGCCGAAGCGGTAGCGCGCCGTGGGCTGGTAGCGGCGCTGCTGGCTGCGCAGGCTCGCGTCGGCATCCTGGATGCTGCGCGCGTCGTACAGCGTGATGGCGGCACCGACCGTTTCGCCATGCTCGCGGATCGGCGTGCGATTGACGATCCAGTCGCGCTGCGCATGGCGCATGACGCCGCCGCGCTCCTGCTGCCCGCTCTCCAGCGTGGCCTGCAGCGACAGGGCGGGCTCGATGTCCTCCAGATGCTGGCCCAGCAGCCGCGCACGCACGCGGCCGAGCAGCTTTTCCATGGGCGGGTTGACGGCGATCACGCGATTGTCCCGGTCCACCGCCAGCACCGCTTCCTGCAGGTTGTGCAGCACGCCGTTGAGCTGCTCGTAGCGGCCGGCCTCCAGACGCGCCACGCGCGCGAGCTCGATCGCATCCTCGATGCCCTGGCGCACCGCGCCGAGCGAATAGGCCAGCCGCCCCTGCAAGCCGTATTGCTCGGCGAACTCCACCACGAGGCTGGAGCCCACCACCACTTCGTAGCCGTCGCGCACCAGCAGCTCGAAGCAGCGGCGCGCCTCGTCCGGGGTGCGGTAGGCGTACTGGGCCACCTCGATCCTCAGCAGGTCGCGGATGGCCTCCAGTTCCGGAATGCTCTGCCCGTACATCACCACGCCGACCCGCGTGGAGATTCGCCGCGCGCTGAGCAGCGCCAGCAGGATGTCGAAGCCGCTGAGCTTGATGGTGGCCACCGGCGCCTGCACCGCGTTGCGCAGGATCGTGGCATTGGCGCCGGCGCTGATGAACGCGTCGGCCGATTCGTCGCGGATGCGCTCGCGGGCGGCATCCAGCGCCCCGTCGAAGGAGGCGTTGACCACCTCGATGTCCGCGCGGTCGGCGTACTCGTCCAGCACCGTCATCGCGAACCGGCTCAGGTGCTTGTAGCTGAGAAAGCAAAGCCGCGGGCGCGTGCCGCGCTCGGCCAGGGTCGTGCGCATGGTGTCTCCTTGCCGGGCCGTCCTGCGCGTGCCGCGTTTGCGGCGGCGGGCGGCGGCCCGTTTCATCGATGTTTCGCGCAGTGTTTCATGAAACACCGACGAACGCCAAGCCGGATGACGATTCGAGCCAAATCAAGGACTTGCCGCGCACCGCTCGTGTGGCATGGCACTTGCGCCTGCAAGGCCATGACACTGAAGGAGGAAGGCATGCAGGCGCTCGGACACATCACCGTGCTGGATTTGACCCATATGCTGTCGGGCCCCTACGGCACCATGCTGCTGGCCGACCTGGGGGCGCGCACGATCAAGGTCGAGCCGCCCGGGACGGGTGAGGGCACGCGGCGGCTGCTGGCGGAGAGCGAGGAATACTCCCGCGACGGCATGGGCGCCTATTTCCTCACGCTGAACCGCAACAAGCAAAGCGTCTGCGTCGACCTGAAGAGCGAGGCGGGACGCGCGGTGTTCCTGGACCTCGTGCGCAAGGCCGACGTGGTGTTCGACAACTTCAGCGCCGGGGTGACCGAACGGCTGGGCATCGACTACGCGGCCCTGTCGCAGGTCAATCCGCGCATCATCACCTGCTCGGTGACCGGCTTCGGCCAGACCGGCCCGGACCGCCAGCAGCCGGCGTTCGACCAGGTGGTGCAGGCGATGGGCGGCGGCATGTCGATCACCGGCATGAGCGACGGCCCGCCGGTGCGCAGCGGCATTCCGGTCGGCGACCTCGGCGGCGGGCTGTTCGGCGCGATCGGCGTGCTGGCGGCCCTGGCCGCGCGCGAGCAGACCGGGCGCGGCCAGCACGTCGATATCTCGATGCTGGACGCGCAGATCTCGCTGCTGAACTACATGGCGACGATGCACCTGATGTCGGGCATCGTTCCCGAGCGCATCGGCAACAGCCACTTCGTGCACGTGCCGTACAACACCTACCCCACGCGCGACGGCCACATCATCATCGCCTGCATCGGCGACGCCTTCTTCGAGCGCTTCCTCAGCGTGCTGGATCATCCCGAACTGCGCCGCCCCGAATACCTGCGCCAGCCCGGGCGCTATGCCGACAAGGCGCGCATCGACGCCATCATCGGCGACGAACTGCGCCGCGAGTCGTCGGCCTACTGGCTGGACCGGCTGCGCCAGGCGCGCATTCCGTGCGGCCCCGTGAACGACTTTGCCCACGCGCTGCAGGAACCGCAGGTGCTGGCGCGCGAGATGGTGGTGGAGGTGCCGCTGCGCACCGGCGAAACCGTCCGCATGCCGGGCAACCCCGTGAAGCTGTCCGAGACGGGCACGTCGGGGTACACGCCGCCGCCGACGGTCGGCGAACACACCGAGGCGGTGCTGCGCGACTGGCTCGGCTACGACGCCGCCCGGCTCGAAGCGCTGCGCGCCGCGGGCGCGGTGGCGTGAGGGAGGACGGCATGGACACCATCGCGATCACCGATGTCGCCCCGCGCGACGGGTTGCAGAACCAGGCCGTGGCGATCCGCACGGCGGACAAGCTCGAACTGATCCGCCGGCTGGCCGCGGCCGGCGTGCGCAGCGTCGAGGCGACCAGCTTCGTGTCGCCGAAGGCCGTACCGCAGATGGCGGATGCCGCCGAGGTCGTGGCCGGCGTCAACGCCGCGCTGCCGGCGCTGCGCATGTCCACGCTCGTGCCCAATCTGAAGGGGCTGGAGCGGGCCCACGCCGCCGGCTCGCGCGAGATCGCGGTGGTGCTGTCAGCCACCGAGACCATGAACCAGCGCAACATCAACATGGGCCTGGACCAGGCCACCACGGTGAGCGAGGAGACCGTGGCGCAGGCACGCCGGCTCGGCCTGCGCACGCGCGCCTACGTCGCCGTGGCCTTCACCTGTCCGTTCGAGGGCGAGGTGCCGCTGGCCACGGTCGTCCGACTCGCACGCCGCATGCGCGATGCCGGCGCGGAGGAGATCGTGATCGCGGACACGATCGGCGCGGCGTCGCCGGCAGCCGTCAAGGCGCGCTTCGCGGCGCTGCGCGAGGAAATGGATATCGCCGCGCTGGCGGTCCATCTGCACGACACGCGCGGACTGGGCGCGGCCAACGCGTGGGCCGCGCTGGAGGCGGGCGTGCGCCGCTTCGACGCCAGCGTGGGCGGTATCGGCGGCTGCCCGTTCGCGCCCGGCGCGGCCGGCAACCTCGCCACCGAGGACCTGGTGCTGATGGCCGAAGGCAGCGGCTTGCGCACCGGCATCTCGCTCGATGGCCTGCTCGATGCCGTCGAGTTCGCGGAGTCGCTGCTCGGGCGCCCGCTCGGCGGCCGCTCCAGCGCATGGCTGCGGCGCCAGCGAGACAAGCGCGTGGCGGCATAGCGACCGCCACGCACGCCAGCACCTCAAAAGACCACAAGACAGGAGACAACCGATGCCGATGATCCGCACGCTGCGCGCGCTAGCGATGGGACTTGCCCTGGCGATGGCCATGGCGCCGTGGGGCCATGCGCTGGCCAAATGGCCCGACAAGCCGGTCACGCTGATCGTGCCGTACGCGCCGGGCGGCGGCACCGACATCGTCAGCCGGCTCGTGGCGCAGAAGCTTTCCGAGCGCTGGGGGCAACCGGTCGTGGTGGAGAACCGCCCGGGCGCCAACGGCGTGATCGGCTCCAGCCATGTCGCCAAGTCCGCCCCCGATGGCTATACGCTGCTGATGGTGGTGGGCTCGCACGCCATCAACCCGGTGTTGATGAAGAGCCTGCCCTACGACACCACGCGCGGCTTCACGCCGATCACGCGGCTGGCGATCTCGCCGATGGTGCTGGTGGTGGCCAACGCCAGTCCGTACAAGACGCTGAACGATCTGGTCGAGGCGGCGCGCAAGGAGCCGCTGGGCGTGGGCTATTCGGAAGGCCAGACCCGCCTGACCGGCGAACTGCTGCGGCAGGTCGGCAAGCTCAAGACCACCCCGGTACCGTACAAGGGCGGCGCGCAGATCATGGTGGACATCATCGGCGGTCACGTGGCCTCCGGCTTCACCAGCGTGCTCACCGCGCTGCCGCACGTGAACGCGGGCAACCTGCGGGTGATCGGCGTGGCCGCCGACGAGCGGATGGCGATCTTCCCCAATGCCATGACGTTCAGGGAGGCGGGGCTGCAGGGCGTGGAGTCGCTGAACTGGTATGGCCTGTTCGGGCCGGCGGGCCTGTCCACGGCCGTCGTCGAGCAGATCCACCGCGACCTGCGCACGGTCACCGCCGATCCCGCGCTGGCCAGGCAGTTGCAGGACCAGGGCGCGACGGTGGTGCTCACCCCGCCGGATGCGTTCCGCGCTTTCCTGAACGGCGAAACGCAGAAGTGGACGCAGGTGGCGCAGCGTGGCGGCATCCAGCCGGAATGAACTGCAAGACGAGGAGCGCAGCATGGATCTGCAACTGAAGGGCAAGCGGGTGCTCGTCACCGGCGGCAGCCGCGGCATCGGGCGCGCTTGCGCCGCGGCGTTCCTGCGCGAGGGCGCGCTCGTGGCCATCGTGTCGCGCAGCGAGGCGAACCTGGTGGCGGCCCGGACGGCCCTGCAAGGGCTGGGCCCCACGCCCGCGACATTCGCCGCGGACCTCACCGATGCCGACGATGCCGCGCGCGCGGCGCAGGCCGCGGTGGCGGCACTCGGTGGCATCGACATCCTCGTCAATTCCGCCGGGGCGGCCCGGCGTACGCCGCCCGCGGAGCTGACGCCGCAGGCATGGCGCAAGGCGATGGACGCGAAGTACTTCAGCTACCTCAACGTCATCGACCCCGTCATCAAGCGGATGGCGGCGCAGGGCGCCGGCGCTATCGTCAATGTCGTCGGCATGGGCGGCAAGGTCGCGAGCCCGACGCATCTTCCGGGCGGCGCGGCCAACGCGGCGCTGATGCTCGCCACCGCCGGGCTTGCCCATGCCTATGGCGGGCAGGGCGTGCGCGTGAACGCCGTCAACCCGGCGGCCACGCATACCGAGCGGCTGCAGCAGGGCCTGGAAGCCGAGGCGGCGCTGAACGGCGTCACGGTCGAGCAGATGCTCGCCCGCGCCAATGCGCGCGTGCCGCTGGGGCGCCTGGCCACGCCCGAGGAAATCGCCGACGCCGTGCTGTTCCTCGCGTCGGCGCGCGCGAGCTATATCTCCGGCGCGGTCCTCTCGATGGACGGCGCCACGACGCCCATGGTCGTCTGAAGCGATTTCGCATCACCCGCGGTACGACACAACAACGACTGTCAACGAACAGGAGGAGACTCAATGAAACGCCGCCACATCGTCCAGGCACTGGGCGCGCTCGCGCTCGCCGGCAACGCCGTCTTCGCGGGTAGCGCCATGGCGCAGGCCTATCCCAGCAAGCCCATCCGGCTGATCGTGCCGTTCGCCCCCGGCGGGGTGTCGGACACCAGCGCCCGCGTCGTTGCCGACAAGCTAGGGCAGCGGCTGGGCCAGCAGGTCGTGGTCGAGAACAAGCCCGGCGCCTCCGGCAACATCGGCACCGCGATGGTGGCGCAGGCCGCGCCCGACGGCTACACGCTGGTGCTCGGCTTCGACGGCACGATGGTCATCAATCCCCATGTCTACGCCAAGGTGCCGTTCGATCCCGTCAAGGACTTCGTGCCCATCGGCAAGATCGGCGATGCCGCGCTGATCCTGATCGCCCACCCGTCGGTGCCCGCGAAGAACCTGCAGGAGCTGGTGGCCTACTCCAAATCGCGCGAAGGCGGACTGTCGTACGGCAGCGCGGGCACCGGCAGCACGCCGCATCTGGCTGGCGAACTGCTCAAGGCGCGCACGGGGCTGAACATGGTCCACGTGCCATACAAGGGCGGCGGGCAGGCGATGGGCGACCTCGTCGGCGGCACGCTGCCGCTGCTGTACACGGCGGTGGCGGGCGCCCAGCAGTATGTGAAGGGCGGCAAGGCCACGGCCATCGCCGTATCGGGCGCGAGCCGCGTGCCGGCACTGCCCGATGTGCCGACGATCGCCGAGTCGGGCGTACCGGGCCTGGTCAGCGAATCGTGGGTTGGGCTGCTGGCCCCGGCCAACACGCCGAAGGAGATCGTCGACAAGCTGTCCGGCGAACTGAACGCCGTGGTCAACCTGCCCGACACGCGGGAGCGGCTGGCGACGCTGGGCATCGTGCCCGTGGGCAACAGCTCCGAGGCGTTCGGCAAGCAGATCCAGGCCGACCTGAAGAAGTACAGCGAGGTGGTCAAGACCGCGAAGATCCGGGTGGAGTGACCGCGTCATGCCGCCGGCGGGCGAATGTCATGCCATGTCCGTATTGGCCTTTGGTCCAATACGGACGGCCGCTTCCGCGCGCTGAGACTTGTATGCGACAAAGGGATTGACACCCCTTTTGTGGTGATCCTATAACGTGAGAACGACGGGGCAGGCAGCGTCCGCGCCCCTCGGCTCGCCCCGGCTGGATCGCGGGTCCGACTGGCGGCATTGCGGTACCGGACCCTTGCAGCAGGGATCGGTCCCGACGGCGTCGCGGATGCATTCGGTTTCTTCCTTCCCCGGCGCGCCGCGACAGCAGCACGGAAGGAGCACGATGATGAGCGATCCCGATGTGGCCGTGTACGTCGTCGACGATGAGGAGACGGTGGCGCGCGGCCTGGCCAGACTGGTCCAGTCGCACGGTTATCGCACCCGCTCGTTCAGTTCCACCGGGGCATTCCTGGAGGCGTGGTCGCAGGAGACCGGACCGGCCTGCCTGGTGCTGGATGTCAGGATGCCCGACCTGAGCGGCATCGAACTGCAGCGCCGCCTCGGCCCCGATGTGCCGGTCGTGATGCTTTCCGGCTACGCCGATGTGCCGGCCGTCGTACAGGCCATGCTGGCCGGTGCCGTCGATTTCCTGCAGAAGCCCGTTACCACGACCACGCTGTTGCCCGCGCTCGCCAAGGCGTGCTGCGCGGCGCTGGAAGCCTACGCGCGCAGGCAGGAGCTGCAGCACTTGCGCGACCTGGTGGGCCGCCTCACGCCGCGCGAGCGCGAGGTGATGGCATGGGTGGTGACGGGGCGCCTTAACAAGCAGGTCGCCAGCGAACTGGGCACCGTGGAAAAGACCATCAAGGCGCACCGCGCGCGCGTCATGCAGAAGCTCGAGGTCGGCTCGCTTCCCGATCTCGTGCGCATGGCGGATCGGGTCGGCATGCATCCGCAGCGGCGCGGCGTGCCGGCTGCCGACTGAAGCCACGCGGCCGTGCAGGGGCGCGCCCCGCGCCGATCGCGGCATGGGCGACCTTGGTCCAATTGTGCGCCGCCTCCGTGCTCATAGACTTTCTGAATGACGCATGCAACGGGGGCGACGGCATGGCGAACGTGACAAGGAGCAGTGCGGCACGGGCGGGCGTCGCGTCGGCGCTGCTGGCGGTATCGCTGGGCGTGCCGGCGCAAAGCCCGCCCGTCGCGTATCCCGCGCAGGGACAGGATCCGCAACAGCAGCAGCGCGACGAAGGCGAATGCCAGACGTGGGCGCACAACAGCACCAGTGGCGCCCAGTCGCAGGCGGCTGCTCCGCCACCGTCGGGCGGGTCCGGCGGGGGCGAGAGGTTGCGGGGCGCCGCCCGTGGCGCCGTGGGTGGCGCGGTGATCGGCGGCATCGCCGGCGACGCGGGCACCGGTGCCGGCATCGGCGCCGCCGCAGGCACCATGGCGGGCGGGGCGAGGGCGCGTCAGAACCGCCGTGAGGCGGAGTCCGCGGCCCAGGCGCAGGCCCAGAGCGCGCAGGACGGTTTCTACCGCGCCTTCGCCGCATGCATGGAAGGGCGCGGCTATACCGTGCGCTAGCGGCGCGCGGGGCGGTGCGCCGCCGGCCACGGTCGCGACACTACGGCCTGCCGAGGAACAGATAGAACGCGTGGCGGCCGCCGCTGCCCTTGCCGTAGGCCAGGTACAGCGGACCCACCGGCGTATCCAGACCGAGAAAGAGCGAGCCGGATACCAGCACGCCGGTCGGGCCGCCCGGCACCAGTTGTCTTCCCATGCGCCCCACTTCGAGCGAGGCGCCCGCGTAGATTCCCTCCAGCAGCGATTGCTTGGCGAGCCGGTTGTAGTAGACGGCGCGGCCGAACTGCAGGTCGCCTCCCAGCAATTCCCCCGTGGTGAAGCCCGACTGATGCAGGAAGCCGCCCCACTGGAAGTAGTCGTAGCGGGGCAGCGGATTGCCGCCCACATGGCTGCCGGCCTTGAAGCCCAGGTTCAGCGTATGCCTGCCGTAGGAGACGACGTAGGTGCCGTCGGCGTCCGCCCTGACGTAGGATTGGTCCGCGCCGAGGCCCGGCATCGAGGCATACACATTGACGGTGCCGGCATAGCCCGCGCGCGGGAACGTCGTGCTGTCGAGCTGATCCAGCAGCAGTCGCGTGGTGATGGCGCCGCGGTCGGCGCCATCGTTGGTGGGCGAGAGGCTCGCGGGACCGGTGCGCAGCGAGGCGCTTTGCTGCCCGGTAAGCACGCCCAGCCGCGCCTCGCCATGCGTGCCGATGCGCGCCCCCACGTCGACCGCCAGATCCAGGCGGCGCAGGTCGTACGTGGCGATGCGGTCCTTGCCGCTGTACACGTACACGGGTCGCCGCTCCAGTTGCACGCGGGGCGCCACGAAAAAGCGCTGGCGCACGTCGATAGGCTGGTAGAACTCGCTGGTGAAGCTGCTGGTCTGGCCGGCCTGCAGATCGTTGCGCCATTCGGCGCCCAGCGCGTTGATCCACGTGCGCCGATGGCTCGCCAGCAGGTTGAAGTAGGCCTCGCCGCGGAAGTCGGTGGCAAGGCCGAGGCCGAAGCGCACGTAGTCCGGGCCCCAGGATTTCTCGATGGCATCCACCCCCAGGATGCGCCGGCCGGGCTCCTCCAGAATGCGGTAATTGACATGCTCGAAGTCGCCGGTCCCGAACAGGCGCTCCATGTCCGAGTCGAGCGTCTGCGCATCCAGCGGTTCGTTCGGGCGTGTCCGCAGCGTGCTGAGCGCGAATTCCGGATTGACCCGCTGCAGCGGGGCCAGCCGGATCTCGTCGACCGGTCTCACGTCCGGTGCGGGCACGGTGCGCTGGCGCTCCCGCAGCGCCGCGTATTGCTCCGGCGGGATCGACAGTGCCGCCAGGCGGTCGGTCTCCTCCAGCGCGGCCGTCTCGCCGATCGGAATGGTCACCGACAGGCGGTCGAAGTTGCCCGCCGAGAAGTCGCCCAGCGCGGGCTCGATCAGGATGTCGCCGGGCCGCAGGCTCGCGAGCGAGGCCCGCACGTTCTGCTCGGTCAGGATGTTCACCATCTGCCCGGTCACGCCGATGATCGAGCCCAGTTCGTCGCGGGGCATCAGCGGCGTGCCGAGATTGACGGCGATGATGATGTCCGCGCCCATCCTGCGCGCGACGTCGACGGGGAGGTTGTCGGTGAGCCCGCCGTCGACCAGCAGCGTGCCGTTATATTCCACCGGCGAGACCACGCCCGGCACCGACATGCTGGCGCGCATGGCGCGCACGAGTTCGCCGCGCGAGAACACCACGGGCGTGCCCGCCACCAGGTCGGTCGCCACCGCGCGGTAGGGAATGGGCAGCTTGTCGAAATCGACGTCGCCCGGCACGCGCACCAGCGCCCGCAGCACGCGTTCGACCTGAACGCCCGTCACGGCGCCCTTGGGCAGCTGAAGCCGGCCGTCGCGGACGCCGACCTCGGGCGTGAACAGGTTCGTGCGGTCGTCCATCTTGCGGCGCATCGACAGATTCCTGCGCGGCGGGCGCTCGCTGAAGAGGTCGCGCGTGGTCAGCCCCGACACGACCTCCGCCATTTCGTCGGGCGTCATGCCGGACGCATAGGCGGCGCCGACCAGCGACCCCATGCTGGTGCCGGCGATGCAGTCGACGGGAACCCGCAGCATTTCCAGCACGCGCAGCACACCGATGTGGGCGGCCCCGCGCGCGCCGCCGCCCGAGAGCACCAGGCAGATGCGGGGCCGCTCAAGCGGAGCCGGCCGGGACAGCGTGCCGCCCACCGTTGCCGCACCGGCATCGGACAAGGATGGCGCGTCCGATTGCGCCATCGCCGTCCCGCAGAGAAGGGCGGCCGCACCCAAGGTCGAGAGCAGAGAGGCTCGCATGCCGGATCCTTACAAGCGGGGCCCATGCTGTCCGACCGTGCTGGGTTCCACTGCGTTGCCTGCCAGGACGCGCCGCGCATGTGCCATTGACGACGGGCACGATCCTCCCAGCCTATGCGCGCACGCGTGGCATCGGTATTGGACCAAAGGTGCCTTGTGGCGAGTCCTGCCACCGCGCATTCTGGTCGGGATAAGCGACGCCGGCGGTCCGCGGTGGCGGCAGGGGCCGGCGCCTGCGGCGGCAACGACGAGGATCGACCTATGGACCCCGGAGCACGACTGGCCCACGCGAGAGACGTCGGGCAAAAGACAGCGGTAGTGCTGAACCGGCGCACGAAGCGGGCGCAGGCCGCCCTGCAGGAGCGCCTGTCGAAGGCGTTCGGGACGGACGCCGGCGGCGCCCAGGCGTTCGCCGCGGCCAGCATGGACCCCGCCGCCTGCGCCGCCTACGCGATCGACGCCGTGCAGCGCGGTGTGCTGTTCTGGGACACGATGCGCCGGCGCGGCACCGGCTTTGTCGAGCGGGCCGTCGCCGGACCGGTTCCAGTGCTGCATTTCGACTACGAGATGGTGCTGGATGGACGCGGCTTCGCGCGCCCGGTGAACTACGCGCTCGTGCGCATCGTGCCGCCGGAAGGCGTCTCGGTCGACGACAAGCGGCGCCCCTACATCATCATCGACCCGCGCGCGGGCCACGGCCCGGGCATCGGCGGCTTCAAGGACGACTCGCAGGTGGGCGTGGCGCTGCGCGCCGGCCATCCCGTGTACTTCGTGGTGTTCTTCCAGGAGCCGGAGCCGGGCCAAACGCTGCTGGACGTTTGCGTGGCGGAGCAGCAGTTCGTCAGGCAGGTGCGCGCGCTGCACCCACATTCCCGCAAGCCAGCGATCATCGGCAATTGCCAGGGCGGCTGGGCCGCGATGATGGTGGCCGCCGCGGACCCGGACCAGACCGGGCCGGTGGTCATCAACGGCGCGCCCATGGCGTACTGGAGCGGCGCATGGCAGCCGGGCGAGGGCGACAACCCCATGCGCTACTCAGGCGGGCTGCTCGGCGGTACCTGGCTTGCCTCGCTGGCGGCCGACCTGGGCAACGGCAAGTTCGACGGCGCTTATCTTGTCCAGAACTTCGAGAACCTGGATCCGGCCAATACACTGGTCGACAAGTACTACCACGTGTTCGACATGGCCGACACCGAGCCGCCGCGCTTCCTCGACTTCGAGCGCTGGTGGGGCGGCTACTACCTGATGAACCGCGAGGAGATCGAGTGGATCACGCAAAATCTGTTCGTCGGCAACCGCCTGTGGTCGGGCGACGTGAAGGGTGCCCAGGGGCAGACGTTCGACCTGCGCGACGTGAAGGTGCCCATCGTGCTGTTCGCCTCGATGGGAGACAACGTGACGCCGCCCCAGCAGGCTTTCAACTGGGTGGCGGATACCTATTCGAGCACCGCGGAGATCAAGGCGCGCGGCCAGGTCATCGTGGCGCTGATGCACGAGAGCGTGGGCCATCTGGGGATTTTCGTCTCGGGCAAGGTCGCGAAGAAGGAGCATGCGCAGATCGTCTCCGTGCTGCAATCGATCGAGCTGTTGCCGCCGGGGCTCTATGGCATGCGCATCGAGGACGGCGGGCCGCAGGAGGAAGCGGGCGCCGGGCCGCAGTACGAAGTGACCTTCCACGAGATCGAACTGGAGGAGGTGGCAGGCCGCCTCAATCGCTTCCATCGCGAGGACGAGCGGCCGTTTCAGGCGGTGGCGGCCCTGTCCGAGTTTACGCAGCGCGCCTATGAGCTGTTCGCGCAGCCGGCCGTGCAGGCCATGTCCAGCGAGTACAGCGCCCGGCTGCTGCGCGAGTTCCATCCGCTGCGGGTCCAGAACTGGGCGTTTTCGGACCTGAACCCCTGGCTGCGCTGGCTTGCGCCGGCGGCCGAGGCAGTGGCCGCCAACCGGCTGGCCATGGAGCACGAGCATCCGTTGCGCCGGGCCGAAAAGGGCATGGCTGAGTCCGCGAGCGCCTGGTGGGACTACTACCGCGCCCTGCGCGATGCCACCACCGAGGCCGTCTTCTTCAACCTCTACGCCAATCTGTTCGCGCTCTGGGAGCCGCACGCGGCCACGGCTCCTGGGCCCGCCGCCAGCGCTGCCGATGCCGACGGCACCGTGAAAGACGCGTTGGCGGCCATGGATGCCGGCGGCTATCCGGAAGCATTCGCCCGCGTCGCGGCGCTGCTTTCCGAGCGCGGCAAGCCGTTGCCGCTGGCCCGGCTGGAACTGCGCAAGGACATGGCCCAGGACTACACCCAATTCCTGCCCGAAGTGGCGATCGAGAACTGGCGCCCGATCCGCGGCCTGCAGGAAGTCATCGTGCGCACCGATCCGAAACGGGCACTGGAGTCGCTGCCTCGGCTGCTGGCGGACGGCGCGGACCGCGAGCGGATGCTGTTGCTGATTGACAAGCTGGAAGGCGATCCGCGCGCGATGGGCGGCATGCCGAGCGCGGAGCGCAAGGCGATGGTGGCGCGCATCCGCACGCTGCTGGGCAAGCCGCCGGCGCCGCTGCGCGGAGACGGCGATGCCCGGCCCGCACCCCGCCGCGCCGCGCCGCGCCGCTCGGCCTCCCGCCCGCAACAACACTGAACGGAGCATGCCATGAACGACGCTGGTCACCGTCCCATCCTTACCGGCATGAAGGCGCTGGTGTGCGGCATCGCCAACGAGCACTCCATTGCCTACGGCTGCGCCAAGGCGTTCCACGAGCTTGGCGCCGAGCTCGCCATCACCTATCTGAACGAGAAATCGCGGCCCTATGTCGAGCCGCTGGCGCGCGAGATGCAGGCGCCAGTCTTCATGCGGCTGGACGTGTCGGAGGAGGCGGAAAGCGACGCGCTTTTCGATGCGATCCGGTCCACCTGGGGCCGGCTGGACATCTTCGTGCACTCCATGGCATGGGCGCCCAAGGAGTCCCTGCAGGGCGGGCTCATCGACTGCCCGCTCGATGGCTTCCTGCGCGCGATGGACGTCTCGTGCCATTCCTTCGTCCGCCTCGCGCGGCGGGTGGCGCCGCTGATGGACCATGGCGGTGCCATGTTCACGATGAGCTATTACGGCGCCAACAAGGTGGTGCCGAACTACAACGTGATGGGGCCCGTCAAGGCGGCGCTGGAAGCCTGCGCACGCTACCTGGCCTACGAGCTTGGCCCGAGCGGCATCCGCGTGCATGCGCTGTCTCCCGGGCCGCTTCGGACCCGCGCGGCTTCGGGCCTGAAGGACTTCGACCTGCTGCTGAACGAGGCTGCCGCGCGCGCGCCGCTGGGCGAGCTGGTGGACATCATGGACGTGGGCTACACCTGCGCCTTCCTGGCGACGCCGTACGCCAGGCGGCTGTCCGGCGAGACCCTCTACGTGGATGGGGGCGTCAACATCATGGCGTAGCACGCCACGCAGCTGACCCGGCGTGGCAACCCACAGGCGAGGGCATCCGCATGGGCATTTTCGGCCGCTGGCGCCGTGCCGGGGACGACGATCCGGACCAGGCGCTGAACGACAGCATGGCGCGCATGTTCGCGCTACATCCGCATCTGCGCCTGGCCACGCGGGCACGGGCGCGGCTCGCGCCGGCCACGCGGCAGGCGCGAGCATACCTGCGCGACATGGCGGCGGCCCTGCCGGCGCCGCGCGGACTGGCCGCCGGTACGTGGGCAGACGACCCCTATATCCACGCCTTCTTCGCCACGCCGCACGACGTCACGCTGACGGTGACGCGTTCGCCGGAGCTGCGTGCCTGTTTCGATGCGGTGCCCGCCGCGCGCAGCGTAGTGGCCGTCATGGGCCTGCTGATGAGCGAGCGCCGCACGCTAGGCGTGGCGCTAGAGGGCGACGTGATGCGCAGCGACGTGCCGCGCACCACGGTGTCGTTCCAGGATCATCGCTTCCGCCTCTGCGCCCCGACCCTGCCGGAGCTGCGCGAGGAGATCGAGGCGCGGCTGCTTGACCAGCTTGCAATGCAGGCGCTGGGCCATCAGGCGCACGATCGGCATCGCGGCGACCGTACCGGCCCCGAGACGGCGTTGCTGGCTGGGCGCCTGCGCATGCTGAAACTGGCCGCGGTTGGCGCCGAAGGCCTGCTGGGCGAGGCCGCCGGGCCGGATGAGACGGCCCGGCGGGAACTGGAGGCGGAGTTCGCGGAAAACGAGCGCGCGCTGGCGGCCGCCCCGCTGCCAGGCGAGCGGCTGGACTGGCAACTGGACATGCTGGTGGACGTGCTTTCCCATGCCGACGCGTACTTCCATGTCACGCAGCGGCGCCTGAGGCTCGATGCAATGAACGTCGTGGTGCAGCCCACCGATCGCTGCGCTGCCGCCGAACTGGAACTGCAGTACGCGCGCGTGCCGGGCGATCCGCCGTTCGAGCGCCTGTTCGCGCTGGTACAGGTCCAGCGTGCAGACATGCTGCCGTCCGGCTATCTGCTGGACCGCGCGGAACAGTTCCTTTGAGGCCGGCGACGCGCGGCCACGGGCTATTGGACCATGGCCCAATTGTTTTCCCCTTGCCCGCGACACACCCTTGGTCAGGGTGCGGCACGGCTGCGGTCCGGCACGCGGGCCGTCCAGCGCAGGGCACCGGGCCGGCACCGTCATCCACCGTTGGCGAGGACCGCATATGGCACAGACCCACGAGAAGTACCAGCGCCTGATCGATGTCTGCAAGACGCTGCCGCCCACACCGACCGCGGTGGTGCATCCCGTCGACCGCTATGCCCTGGAGAGCGCCGCGGAGGCCGCATCGCTCGGCCTGATCCAGCCACTGCTGGTGGGCCCCGAGGCGCGCATCCGCGCAACCGCCAAGGAGTGGAGCATCGACATCGGCGCCATGGAGATCGTCGACAGCGCCTTCAGCCAGGAGTCGGCCGCGAACGCGGTGCAACTGGTCCGCGAGGGCCGCGCCCAGGCGCTGATGAAGGGAAGCCTGCATACCGACGAACTGATGGCTGCGGTGGTCAAGCGCGACGCGGGGATGAGAACCGCGCGGCGGGTCAGCCACTGTTTCGTCATGGACGTGCCCGGCTACCCGGAGGCGCTGATCATCAGCGACGCGGCGATCAATATCGCGCCGACCCTGGAAGAGAAGGCCGACATCCTGCAGAACGCCATCGACCTGGCGCACGCGCTGGGCGTGAAGGACGTCAAGGTAGCGATCCTGTCCGCCATGGAGACCGTCAACCCCAAGGTGCCTTCGACCATCGAGGCCGCGGCACTGTGCAAGATGGTCGACCGGCGCCAGATCACCGGCGCCGTGGTCGACGGGCCGCTCGCGCTGGACAACGCCATCAATCTGGAGGCGGCCCGCGTCAAGCACATCGACTCGCCGGTTGCCGGCAGCGCCAACGTGCTGATCGTGCCCGATCTCGAAGCGGGAAACATGCTGGCCAAGAGCCTGTCGTTCCTGGCCGGCGCCGACGCCGCCGGGATCGTGCTTGGCGCGCGCGTGCCCATCATCCTGACCAGCCGGGCTGATTCCGTGATGACGCGCCTGGCCTCGGCCGCGGTGGCGGCGCTGGTGGCCCGCGCGCGGCGCGAAGCCGGAAACGTAGTGGGGTAACACCATGGCGGATGTCGTTCTGGTCATCAATACCGGCTCGTCCAGCATCAAGTTCAGTGCGTTCGAGATGGCGTCCGAGACGCTGGTGCTGCGCGGCAGCATGGACGCCATGTCCAATGCGCCGGTGTTTCAGGCGAAGTCGGGCAGCGGCGAGGTGCTGGAGACACGGGATTGGGGCGCCGGCAATGCGCTGGCGCACGAAGCAGCCATCGGCTTCATCGCCGACTTCCTGCGCAGCCACGGCAGCGGCCACCGGCTGGCGGCGGTCGGGCACCGCGTCGTGCACGGCGGCATGGAGTTCAGCGGCCCGGTGCGCGTCGATGGCGCGGTGCTCACGGCGCTGGAGGCGCTGTGTCCGCTGGCGCCGCTGCACCAGCCGCACAACCTCAAGCCCATCCGCGCTCTGCTGGAGCAGCGCCCGGAGCTGCCGCAGGTCGCCTGCTTCGACACGGCATATCACCGTACCCAACCCGAGCTGGCGCAGGCATTCGCGCTGCCGGCCGATATCGTCGAGCGCGGCGTGCGCCGCTATGGCTTCCATGGGCTCTCGTACGAATACATCGCCAGCGCGCTGCCGGCTCTGGACCCGATCGCGGCCAGGGGCAGGACCGTGGTCGCTCACCTGGGCAACGGCAGCAGCATGTGCGCGATGCTGGCCGGCAAGAGCGTGGCGAGCACCATGGGCTTTACCGCGGTCGACGGACTACCGATGGGCACCCGCTGCGGCAGCCTCGACCCTGGCGTCATCCTGTACCTGATCGACCAGCTTGGCATGGACACGCGCGCCGTGCAGGACCTGATCTACAAGCGCTCGGGCCTGCTCGGCGTATCGGGCATGACGGGCGACATGCGGGCGCTGCTCGACAGCGACGCACCGGGCGCGCGTCTGGCCGTCGACCTGTATTGCTACCGGATCGCGCGCGAACTGGGCTCGCTCGCCGCCGCCCTGCAGGGCATCGACGCGCTGGTCTTCACGGCAGGCATCGGCGAGCACGCGCCCGCGATCCGCGACCGCGTGTGCCGGCACGGCGCATGGCTCGGCATCCGGCTGGACGCGCGGGCCAACGATGGCGGCGGGCCGCGCATCGGCGCGACCGACAGCGCCGTGGCGGTATGGGCCATCCCGACCAACGAGGAACTGATGATCGCCCGCCATACCCGCGCGTTGCTCGAAGCGCGCGCGAGCGCGGCGTAGGCGCGCAACGGAAGGAGACGGCAATGCCGCTGATGATGCTTACCAATGTGGACGCCGGCGCGACGGACGAAGAGATCGGCCAGTTCCTCACGCGCTACGGGTTTCCGCCGCACGACCGGCTCGAACATATCGACGGCGACGGCTCGCGGCCGTCGGTGCAACTGACGTACAACGCCGTGGACGACGCCGCGCTCCACAAGCTGCGCGACCGCATCCACGGGATGTTCTGGAAGGGACACAAGCTCAGCGTCGTCGTACTGCACGAACGCTTCCAGTAGCGCAGGCGGAGGCTCAGCCGTCGCGGTCCTTGTCCGCGCCATCGACCTGGCGGCCTGGCGCATCGGGGCGCAGCGCCAGCGTCACGATCCGCGTGGTCGCATCGTCCGGGCACGCCTGGTCGACGAATCCCAGCCGCCGCGCCAGCCGCCGCATGCCGGCATTGGTCGAGAGCACATAGCCCTCCATCGTGCGATAGCCGCGCGCCCTCGCCATGTCGACCAGCATCGTCATCAGGCGGCTGGCCAGCCCGAGCCGGTGCCAGTCGTCGGCCACCGTCACCGCGAACTCGCACGTATCGCCGCCCGGCGCCGCGCCATAGCGCGCGCCGCCCACGATGGTGCCTTCGCCGAGCACCACCGCCACCAGTGCGCCCTCGGCCCGGGGGTCCGGATGCGTCGCGTGCTCGAGCGCGCCATCCGGCAGCTGCGGCATCGGCGCGAAGAAGCGCGTGTAGCGGGACTCGGGCGACAGCGCGTCGAAGGCGGCGAGCAGCGCTGCCTTGTCGTCGGCACCGACCTCGCGGATCGAGATCGCCGCACCGTTGGCGAGCGTGGCCGTGCATTCGGGAAAGCAGGGGCCGGGATTGGCGGTCGCGGGGGAAGGAGTCGTATCGGTCATGGCGCGGGCGGTGGTCTGGCGGGATAGCGTCTGGTACACGAACAGTGTGGCCGCCGCATGAGTCGTCCGCAATGGACTTTGAACCAATGGGGCAGGCCGTAGCGCGGGCCATCCTCCACCTCGCGCGTGGCGCCCGCACTTGCTGCTGTGCCATGTGCCCTTTCGTCCAATGAAACCGGCCCGGGGCTTGACTAGAGTACCGATGCATGCCGGACCGGGCTGCCTTGGCAAGCCGGATTTTCGCTTGTACGCCGCTGAAGGGATTGAACATGGACATCGATTTCTCTTTCGGGCTGTCGAGCCCGATTACCGAGGGCGCCTGGCGCAAGTTCGCCCCGGGCGCCTGGCAGACCCGGGTCGACCTGCGCGATTTCATCCAGCGCAATTACACGCCGTACGAAGGCGATGGCGCCTTCCTCGAAGGCCCCACCGAGCGCACGAAGGCGCTCTGGAAAAAAATCACGCCGCTGCTTGCGCAGGAACGGGAGAAGGGCGTGCTGGACGTCTCGCAGGTACCCTCTGGCATCCTTGCCCATGCGCCGGGCTATATCGACAAGGACAACGAGATCATCGTCGGCCTGCAGACCGACGCGCCGCTCAAGCGTGCCATCATGCCGTTCGGCGGCTGGCGGGTCGTGGAAGCGAGCCTGCGCTCCTATGGCTACGAGCCGGACCCCGCCGTGGGCGAAGTCTTCACGAAGTACCGCAAGACGCATAACGACGGCGTGTTCGATGCCTACACGCCGGATATCCGCAAGGCGCGCTCGTCGTCCGTGGTAACGGGGCTGCCGGACGCCTACGGGCGGGGCCGGATCATCGGCGACTATCGCCGCGTGGCGCTGTACGGTGTCGATATGCTGATCGCCCACAAGCGGCGCGAGAAGGAAGAACTGGACGACCGGCATTCCACCGAGGATGTCATCCGCCTGCGCGAGGAACTGTCCGAGCAGATGCGGGCGCTGCAGGAACTCAAGACGATGGCGGCGAACTACGGCAGCGATATCTCGAAGCCGGCGAGCAATGCCCGCGAAGCCGTGCAATGGACGTACTTCGCCTACCTGGCCGCCATCAAGCAGCAGAACGGCGCGGCGATGTCGGCGGGACGGCTGTCGACGTTCTGGGACATCTACTTCGAGCGCGACCTGCGCGAAGGGGTGCTCACCGAGGTGCAGGCCCAGGAGATCATCGACGACCTCGTCATCAAATGGCGGCTGGTACGGTTCCTGCGCGCGCCGGAGTACAACCAGCTGTTTTCCGGCGATCCGGTGTGGGTGACCGAGGTCGAGGGCGGCATGGGCGAGGACGGCCGCACGCTGGTCAGCAAGTCCGCCTTCCGCATGCTGCATACGCTGTACAACCTCGGGCCCGCGCCGGAACCCAATCTGACCGTCTTCTGGTCCCCGCGCCTGCCCGATGGCTTCAAGCGCTTCGCCGTGAAGACGTCGATCGATACCAGCTCGATCCAGTACGAATCCGACGACCTGATGCGGCCCAAGTGGGGGGACGACTGCGCCATTGCGTGCTGCGTGTCCGCGATGCGCCTGGGCAAGCAGATGCAGTTCTTCGGCGCGCGCGTGAACCTGCCCAAGACGCTGCTCTACGCGCTCAACGGCGGCCGCGACGAGGTGACGGGGGAGCAGGTCGGGCCGCCGTTCGCACCGGTCACCGGCGACGTGCTGGAGTTCGACGACGTCATGCGGCGGCTGGACCCGATGATGGACTGGCTCGCCAAGACCTACGTCAATGCGCTGAACGTCATCCACTACATGCACGACAAATACTGCTACGAGTCCATGGAGATGGCGTTGCATGACCGGGACGTACTGCGCACGCTGGCCTGTGGCATCGCCGGGCTGTCGCATGGCGCCGACAGCCTCTCCGCCATCCGCTACGCAAAGGTCAGGCCCGTGCGCGACGAGCGCGGCCTGATCGTCGAGTTCGAGACCGAAGGGGAATTTCCCTACTTCGGCAACAACGACGACCGTGCCGATGAACTCGCGCGACTGCTGGTCTCGATGATGATGAACAAGATCCGCATGTATCCGAGCTATCGCAACGCCGTGCATACCCAATCGGTGCTGACCATCACTTCGAACGTGGTGTATGGCAAGGGTACTGGCAGTACCCCGGACGGCCGCAAGCGCGGCGATCCGTTCGCGCCCGGCGCCAACCCGTCCAACGGCCGCGACACCCACGGCGCGCTGGCGGCGATGCTGTCCGTTGCGAAGATTCCCTACGACGATGCCGAAGATGGCATCTCGCTGACGCTGTCCGTGGTGCCGTCCGCGCTCGGCAGCGAGGAGGAGCGGATCACGCGCGGCACGGACGGTCTCGATGCGTACTTCGGCAGCGGTGGTTTCCACGTCAACATCAACGTGCTGAACAGGGAGACGCTGCAGGACGCGATGGAGCATCCCGAGAAGTATCCCCAGCTGACGATCCGGGTCTCCGGCTACGCGGTCAACTTCATCAAGCTGACCCGGGAGCAGCAGCTGGACGTCATCAACCGGACGTTTCACGGTGCGATGTAGGAGGGGGCGTGAGCCATTCACTTACCGGCAGCCGCTACGAACTGCATGTCAGCCACGAAGGATCGGCGCAGGCGAAGGGGCAGGACTACTTCGCGATCCATCGTGGCGACGTCGAGGACGAGCCGCGCAGCGACGAGCTCGTCGGCTATGTGCATTCGTGGGAAGTCGGCAGCACGGTCGACGGGCCGGGCATCCGCTTCGTCGCCTTCCTGACCGGCTGCCTGCTGCGATGCCAGTACTGCCATAACCCCGATACCTGGCACAAGCTCAACGGCCGGCCCGTGACGGTATCGCGGGCGATGCGCGAGATCGCCAAGTATGCGCAGGTGCTGAAGATCAGCCGCGGCGGCATCACGCTGTCGGGCGGCGAGCCGATGGTGCAGCGCCCGTTCGCCATGGCGATCCTGCGCCAGTGCAAGGAACTGGGGCTGCACACCTGCCTGGATACCGCGGGACGGCTGGGCGCGCGGATGACCGACGACGATCTGAGCCAGATCGATCTGCACCTGCTGGACATCAAGTCCGGCGATCCGCAGGTCTATGAGCGCGTCACCCACCATCCGCTGCAGCCCACGCTGGACTATGCGCGGCGACTCTCCGATATGGGTCGCCCAATGTGGATCCGCTTCGTGCTGGTGCCGGGGCTGACCGACGCGGTCGACAACGTCGACAAGCTCGCGGACTTCTGCGCAACGCTCGAGACGGTGGAGCGCGTGGAGGTGCTGCGCTTTCACCAGATGGGACGGGACAAGTGGCACCGCCTTGGACTGGCGTATCCGCTGGAGCAGATCGAGCCGCCCAGCCCCGAGGTTTCCGACCGCGTGCGCAACCAGTTCCGCGCGCGCGGCCTGATGGTCTACTGAACGCGGGAGGCTCGGCCATGGACGCCCTGAGAACGCTGCTGGAGCAGCAACCGATGATCGCCCTGTTCCTGACGATCGGCATCGGCTATCTGGTGGGGGAGATCAATATCAAGGGCTTCACGCTGGGCGTGGGCGCCGTGCTGTTCGTCGCGCTCGCCGTGGGCTGGTTCGCGCCCAAGGCCGCGCCCGCGCCGATGGTGGGCACGCTGGGCCTGGCGCTGTTCCTGTACGCGGTGGGCCTGCAGTATGGCAAGCAGTTCTTTGTCGGCCTGACCAGTCCGGCGGGGGTGCGAGCCAATCTGATCGCGCTGACCGGCGTGCTCGTCGCCGGTATCGTAGCGCTGCTGCTGTCGCGGGCCAGCGGCCTGACCATCGGACACGGGCTCGGCCTGTTCGCCGGCGCGGGAACCAGCACGCCAACGTTGCAGGCGGCGCTGGTCAACCTGGGCAACGACGACCCGGCCGTCGGCTACTCCGTGGCCTATCCGATCGGCGTGGCCGGTCCCATCCTGTTCCTCTATATCGCCTTCATGGTGCTCAAGCCGCGCTTCGACGTCAAAGGCACGGGCATGGAAGTACTGGAAGTCGTGGTGCAGAACGCGGCGCTGGTCGGCAAGACCTTTGCCGACCTCGCCATGAAGCTGCCGGACGACGTGCGCATCGTAGCCCGCCGCCGCGCGCATCACAACGAGCCTGCGGCGCCGGACCAGGTGGTCACATGGGGAGACGTGCTGCTGTTCGTCGGCCCTTCGCGCGAACGGCTGGTCGAGGCGAGCAAGACGTTCGGCGAGGTGGAGGCGGGCCGCATCGCCAAGGACCGCAGCGATCTGGACTATATCCGGCTGTTCGCGTCCAAAGCCAATATCGTGGGCCGCGCGCTTGGCGAGCTGGCCATTCCCGGAGCCAACCCGTCCGTGGTCGTGCACGTGCGCCGCGGCGATGCCGATCTGCTGTCGCAGCCGGGCCTCGTGCTGGAGTATGGCGACCGCGTGGGCCTGCTCGCGCATCGCGACGATTTCTCGGCGCTGCGCAGATTCTTCGGCGACTCGATCAAGTCCACCGCCGAGTTCAGCTACATCTCCATCGGGGTCGGCATGGCGCTGGGTTTTCTGCTGGGCGCCATCAGCTTTCCGCTGCCGGGCATCGGCAAGCTGGCGCTTGGCTTGTCGGGCGTGCTGATCGTGGCGCTGATCCTTGGCAAGATGCGCCGCACCGGAAACATGCACTGGATGATGCCGCTGTCGGCCAACCTGGTCCTGCGCAACCTGGGACTGACCTTGTTCCTGGCGCAGGTGGGCATGAGCTCGGGGCCCAAATTCGCCGCCACCGTGTCCCAGAACGGCTTGCTGATGCTGGGGCTGGCATCGGTGGTTCTCGTGGCGCTGGTGCTGCCGATCATGATCCTGGGCTTGCTGGCGTTCCGCATGCCGTTCGACGAGGTGTCCGGCATCGTGGCCGGGGCCTGCGGCAACCCGGCCATCCTGTCGTACTCCAACCGGCTCTCTCCCACGGAAAACCCCGACCTGGGCTATGCCATGATCTTTCCCGGCATGACGATCGTGAAAATATTGTTCGTCGATATCGTGCCCGCCCTCGCCATGTAGCGAGGGTGCCAAACGTTCGGGCCGGCCGCCGCGCGCGGTCAGTCCGCTGGTACGGCCAGCGTGACGCTGGCGATGCCCTGGCGCGCCATCTTGGCGTAGGGGCAGATACGCTCGGTATTGCGCACCAGTTCCTCCGCCACGGACAGCTCCACGCCGGGAAGGTGGATGCGCACGTCCGCCTTGAGCATGTAGAGCCCGTCCATCGGGTCGCGGCCGAACGCTACGCGGACTTCGACGGCGGCATCCGGGATCTCCACGCCGGCCTTGGACGCCAGCAGGAACAGCGCGCCATGGAAGCAGGCGGCGTAGCCCGCCGCGAACAGCTGCTCCGGATTGGTGCCGCCGCCCGGGCCGCCGAGGGCTTCGGGCATGCGCAGTTCCACCGCGAGCTCGCCGTCATCGGACCGCACGACGCCGGAGGCGCGGCCGTGTCCGGTCTGGCCGCCCGTGACGGTGACCGTGGTGGTATAGAGCGGCTTGAAATCCCGGCCCTGGTAGCGGTCGAGCAGGGTGACGGGGGGCGGGGTCAGTTCTTCGTCCATGGTCCATCTCGAAGTGGGCTTCTCCGCAGCCTAGGCGTATTGTTCCCGTCCGGTACAGGCCCGGGACGGGATACACCATGTTGCCCGCCCGGCACCAATCAGGCAAACGGAATCTGCAGGTCCAGCCGCCGGATCTGCTCGGTCATATGGTCGACGAACGCGCGGATCCGCGCCGGCAGGTGCTTGCGGCCCAGATAGCAGATGTAGTGCCCGCGGTCGTCCGGCGCCTGGCCGGCCAGGCACTGCGCCAGCCTGCCCGCGCGCAGCAGGTCGCTGATCTGGTACGCGGCCAGCTGGGCGATGCCCTGGCCCGCCAGCACCGCCTGCAAGACCAGGTCGGGGTCGTTGAACGTCTGGCGCGAGGCGGGCATCAGCGCGACGGCGCGCCCGCCCGTCTTGAATTCCCACGCCTGCACGCGGCCGCTGGCCGCGCGCAGATTGATGCAGCGGTGGCGCGCGATGTCCTCGACGCACTGCGGCATGCCGTGCTGCCGGGCATAGTCGGGCGACGCGCAGACCAGCGCCTGCATGGGCACCACCTGCCGGGCGATCACCTGGCTGTCCTCCATCCTGCCGTCGCGGAAGGCGACGTCCACCCGGTCTGTGGTGAAGTCGGCGGGCCGGTCGTCCAGCTGGAAATCCAGCGAGATCTCCGGGTAGGCGTCCTGGAAGCCGAACAGCAGCGGCGCCACCACCTTGCGGCCGAAGCCGGTGGTGGCGCGCACCCGCAGGTGTCCGCGCGGGGGACCATGGCGCAGCTCGCGCAGGTCGTCCAGCGCCTGGGCGATGCGGTCGATGCCGGGCCGGCAGTTCTCGTAGAACAATTCCCCTTCCCGGGTCAGGGTGGTGGAGCGCGTCGTGCGCATGAACAGCCGGGCGTCCAGCTGGGCTTCGAGCTTCTGGACGCTGCGGCTGACGGCGGAACGGCCGATGCCCAGGCGGTCGGCGGCGCGTGCGAAGCTGCCTTCGCTGACCACGGCCAGGAAGGCGACCACGCCCGCGTAGCTGGTCGCGAAGCTGGACGCGAGGGCGTCGCCCGGCGCGGCGCCGAGGTGGGCAAGGGACGGGAGGGCAGGGGCGGGAGAAAGAGTAGCGTTATCCATACCCCCCAGACGTTTGCCGCCCCGGGTTTGTGACAGCGGGCGCGCAACGGCGCCTGCGGGCCGCCTCCCGCGGCCGCTACCGGGGGTGTCCCGCGTGCGGGGCCGGCTCCGGAATCAGGATCGGCGCGCCCTGGTCCTTGATCAGCATCACCAGGAATTTCGCGGGTTTGGTCGTGCTGGCGTTCCGGCCCACCGTGTGCAGGTCGCCCGGTCCTTCGTAGAAGGTCTGGCCCGGGCCCAGCGTCACTTCCTTCCCGCCCTTGACCCCCATCACGATGGAGCCTTCCAGTACGTAGATGAAGCCGTGCGCATTGTGGCGGTGCACGGGATCGGCGCCGCCCGGCGGATATTCGACCGTGATCATCTGTGCCTCCTTGCCGGGGGCCTCCGGCAGCGGCCTGGTCATCAGCGAGTCGACCTTGATGTCCCCGGCGGCCCGGGCGGGCTGGCCCGCGGCGAGGCAGGCCAGGGCGAGCAGCGCCGCGCTGAGCGGTTTCGCGAGTGTCATGGCATCACTCCAGGTTGGCCTTGTCCAGGCCGAAAGCCTTGTCCATCGAGCCGGGGACGGTCTGGAACGCAACGTTGACGCGGTTCCACGCATTGATCGTCATGATCAGGAAGGTCAGGTCGGTCAGTTCCTTCTCCGAGAAATGGGCGCGCACGCGCTCGTAGATCTCGTCCGGCACGCCGTGCTCCGGAATCCTGGTCAGCACCTCCGTCCATGCCAGCGCCGCGCGTTCGCGGGGCTCGAAATGGGGCGATTCGCGCCAGATGGCCACATGGTGCAGCCGCAGCTCGCCCTCGCCGTGGATGCGCGCCTGCTTGACGTGCATGTCCAGGCAGAAGGCGCAGCCATTCATCTGCGATGCGCGGACTTCGACCAGGCTGCGGATGTTGGCGTCGACCGTCGACTTGAGAAGCTGGGCGCTCACGTCCGCGTATTTCTTGAACAGCTCGGGGGCATGCTGGGTGTAGTTCAGGCGTTGCGTCATCGTGGCTCCTGCCGATCGTGATGGTGGACCCGAAGCGTTCGGGTATCCGGGCGGAGGCGCCGGACAGGAGGAATGCTAGATACCGGCGCGCTCATGCGGTAGGGCCGCGACGGGCGCCACATTGTTGCCTGCCAGGCACCAATCGCCGGTGGCTCACAGCGCGCCGCCCGTGCGGGGCGGGGATGGCGCTGGCCGCGGATTGGTGTCAGCCGGGAAACACGCTGCGCCCGCCCGCATGCCTTCCGGCCACCCGGGCTTGCTCCTAGCATGAGGCCAAGGTGATCGCACCTGACCCGGGTCATCGCACCCTGACCAGACAGAGAGGAACATCATGAAGATAGTCGTGATCGGCGGTACCGGCCTGATCGGCAGCAAGGTCGTGGCGCGACTGCGCGCCAAGGGCCATGACGTGGTGGCGGCCTCGCCGAAATCGGGCGTCAACACGCTGACCGGCGACGGGCTGGCCGATGCGGTGCGCGGCGCCCAGGTGGTGGTGGACGTGGCCAACTCGCCGTCGTTCGAGGACAAGGCGGTGCTGGACTTCTTCGAGACCTCCGGGCGCAACCTGGCCGCGGTGGAGAGGGCCGCCGGCGTGGAGCACCACGTCGCGCTGTCGGTGGTCGGCACGCAGAAGCTCTCGCAGAGCGGATATTTCCGCGCCAAGATCGCCCAGGAAAAGCTGATCCGCGAAGCGGGCGTTCCGTACACCATCGTGCAGTCGACGCAGTTCCTCGAATTTCTCGGCGGCATTGCGCAATCCGGCGGCGCGGATGGCGCCGTGCGGCTGTCTCCCGCCTTTATCCAGCCCATCGCGTCGGACGACGTGGCCGAAGCGGTCGCCGACCACGCGCTGGCGGCGCCGGTCAACGGCATCGTCGAGATCGCCGGGCCCGAGCGATTCCGCATGACCGATATCGTGCAGCGCTATCTGGTGGCGACGGGCGATCCGCGCCAGGTCGTCATCGATGCGAGCGCGCGCTACTTCGGCGCCGCGCTCGACGACGACACGCTGGTGCCCAGCGGCAAGCCGCGCCTGGGCGCGGTCGATTTCGACACCTGGCTGCGCCAGAGCCGGACCGCGTAACCCATGGCGGCGCCCGAGCTGCCCGCGCTGTCGCTGCTCCATCCGTATCGCGGCACGGACTTCCAGCCCCTCTACACCACCGCGGTCACCGTGCGCGGCGGCGTGAGCGGACATGGCCGCGCCTCGGGCGTGGCGCGGTCGGACGACGGCTGCCTCGCGCTGGAGTTGCGGCTGCCGCGGGCGCTGGGCGGCGCGGGCGGCGGCACCAATCCCGAGCAGCTCTTCGCCGCCGGCTATGCCGCCTGCTTCCACGGGGCGCTGCGCCTGCTGGCGCAGCGCGCGCGAATCCGCGCCGCGGGCGCCACCGTGCAAGCCACGGTGGCCTTCGGGCGCGATCCGGTGGATGGCGCCTACGCGCTGACGGCGCGGCTGCAGGTGCGGCTGCCCGGCCTCGAACGCGCGGCCGCCGAAGCGCTGGTGCGCGATGCCGAACGGCTCTGTCCCTACGCGAAGATGGTCCGCAACGGCCTCGCCGGCACCATCACGCTGGTCCGCTAGCCGCCGTCGATTGCTGTTTCCCGTCCTCACTATCGTTCCCCCCGATGGTGCTTGGCCGCCGTTCCCGCCGGGCTTGCCCGGCCTGCGGCGGCCTTTTTTTCTCCCGGCGGCATCCGCTGCCCTTCGCAACGAACGCTATATGCCAGACATGAAACCAGACACGCACGATCGCCGCCCTTCCGCCGACCCGGCCGACGCGGCGCCTCATGGCGACCCGTCGGCCGCGAACCCGCCGTCCCGCCTGCAGATGTATCCGCAGCTGACGCCGGCCGAGCGCGATCGCGTGCGCGCGTTCGGCACGCGCTGCAGCTGGCGGGCCGGCGAATTCTTGGTCCGCACGGGCGATCCCGCCAACGGCATCATCGTGGTGGAGGCGGGCCACGTGCGGATCGTGCAGCGCGACGGCCTGGGCCAGACCGCGGTGGTGATCGAGCACGGCCCGGGCAACTTCATCGGCGAACTGGGGCAGCTCGCCGGCAGGCCGCAACTGATCGACGCCATCGCGATCGATGACGTGGAGGCTACCGTCGTCGCGCCGGAACGGCTGCGCGCGCTGCTGGTGGCCGAAGCCGAACTGGGCGAACGCATCATGCGGGCGCTGATGCTGCGGCGGCTCATGCTGATCGAGCGCGGCAAGGGGCCCATGCTGATCGGCCGGTCCAGCGATGCCCGTACCCATCTGCTGCAGGGCTTTCTGCGGCGGAACAACCATCCGCACGCCGTGCTCGACATGGACGAGGACCCCGATGCGCGCGCGCTGCTGGCGGCCAACGCCTGCGGCGCCGACGATCTGCCGCTGGTGATCTGTCCCGACGGCGCGATCCTGCGGCGGCCCGACGCCAGCCAGCTCGCCGCCTGCCTGGGCCTGATCCCGGACCTGCCGCAGGCGCGGACCTACGACGTGGCCATCGTCGGTGCGGGCCCCGCCGGACTGGCCGCGGCGGTGTACGCGGCGTCCGAGGGCCTGAGCGTCATCGTCATCGACGCGCATTCGCCGGGCGGCCAGGCGGGCGCCAGCGCCCGCATCGAAAACTATCTCGGCTTTCCCACCGGCGTGGCGGGACAGGAGCTGGCATCGCGGGCGTTCGCGCAGGCGCAGAAATTCGGCGCGCACATCGCCATTCCGCTGCAGGTTGCCGGTCTGCAATGCGGCCGGCGCGACGGACTGCAACTGGTGGCGCTCGCCGATGGCAGGCGCATCCGCGCCCGCTCGGTGGTCATCGCCAGCGGCGCCGCCTATCGCCGCCCGCCGGTGCCGCGGCTGGACGCCTACGAGGGCCAGGGCGTGTACTACTGGGCCTCGCCCTTCGAGGCCCGGCTATGCGCGGGCGAAGAGGTCATCCTGGTGGGCGGCGGCAATTCGGCGGGGCAGGCCGCCGTCTACCTGGCCGGTCATGCCGCCCGCGTCCATGTGGTGGTCCGCGGGGCGGGGCTGGAGCACAGCATGTCGCGCTATCTGATCGATCGGCTGGCGTCGCAGCCCAACGTCGCGCTGCGCACGCACCACGAACTGGTGGGACTGTCGGGCGAGCCCTGTCTCGACGCGGTGGAACTGCGCCATCGGCATACCGGTGCGGCCATGCGCATGCCGGTGCGCCATCTGTTCCTGTTCACCGGGGCGGAACCGAATACCGGCTGGCTCAAGCCCTGCGGCATCGCGATGGACGGCAAGGGCTTCGTGCTGACGGGAACTGCGGAGCCGTCGAGCGCCGGCGCCGCCGGGTCGCTCGAAACCAATGTGGCGGGGGTCTTCGCGGTGGGCGACGTGCGTGCGGGCTCGACCAAGCGCGTCGCCACGGCGGTAGGCGAGGGCGCGGCCGTGGTCGCGCAGATCCATGCCTATCTGGCGCAGGCCGCTCAGGCCGCGCCGGCCTGAGTACCGGAGATCAGTCGTGCGCGGCGGGCGCCTCTTCGGCCAGCGGCAGCCGGACCACGAAGCGGGCGCCGCCGCCGCTGCGCTGCTGGGCGACGATCTCTCCGCCGTGCGCGGCGACGATCGTCCGGCAGATCGACAGTCCCACGCCCATGCCGTCCTCCCGCGTGGAATAGAACTCGTCGAAGAGGCGCTCGATATCGGCCTGCGCCAGGCCGCAGCCGGTGTCTTCCACGGCGAGTACGGCCTTGCCGTCGGCGATGTCCAGCGCGATCGAGAGGATGCGCGGCCCCGACGTGCCTTCCATGGCCTGCATCGCGTTGCTGACCAGGTTGGCCACCACTTGCCGTAGCGGCAGACAGCCGCCGGTCACAGGCGTAACGGCCTCGCGCATCCGCAGCTCGGTACGGATGGCCCGCTCGCGCAATTCGTGCTCCACGTCCGCCAGCGTGTCGCGCACCACCTGGCCCAGGCACAGGCGCTCGCGCGGAAGCGGGATGCCGGCCGCGGCCGCGCGGAACCACGCCACGATATCGGCCGCGCGCTGGCCGTCCGCCACCATCCTGCCGATGGCGTGGATGGCGCCTTCCGTATCCGGCGGCTCTCGCTGCAGCAGGCGCAGCGCGGTGTTGCCGCGCGTCATGATGGCCATGATGGGCTGCACGATGTCGTGCATGGCGCCCGCGGCGAGCTCGGGCATGCCGGCCCTGGCGTAGGTGGGCGAGTCGGCCGGAGGCGCGCCGCTGGCGGCGCTGGCGTTGTTCGATGGTGCGGAGGAGGACATGGGCCGCGATCTTAGTCAGCCGGCATGCCAGCCGTAAATGACAGAGAACCCGGGATTCCTGCCAGGCCAGGGCATGCCGCGCAACGATCCGCGGGGCCCGCCGCCATTGGTGCGCGAGGGGAAACGGTGCTGTCACCGGTGCGTTATTGATCGCGGCCGGCCCGGTCCCTAGACTGGGCCTGATCGATCCAACGGCCTCGAAGCCCGCGGACAGGCGGTGCGGCCCGCCACGCGACGCCGTCGCTGTTCCCTTGCGGCGAGGAGACGACCCGATGAACGGAGCCTGTCGTGAATGCATTGCCCACTCCCGGGCCCCAAGAGCAGGGGCCCTCGGACTCGCTTGTCTACATCGTCGACGACGATCCCAGCCTGAACGACGCATTGCGGGAACTGCTGCAATCCGTCGGCATCGCCTCGCGCGGCTTCCTGTGCGCGCGCGATTTCCTGCGCCAGGAGCCGGTTGACGCCCCGAGCTGCCTGGTGCTCGATGTGCGGCTGCGCGGTACCAGCGGGCTCGAGCTGCAGGCGCAGCTCGCGCGGTTGCGGCCCGATCTGCCGGTGGTCGTCATGACCGCGCACGGCGATGTCGGGATGACCGTGCGCGCCATGAAGGCCGGTGCCCGCGACTTTCTCGCCAAGCCGGTGCGCGAGCAGGATTTCCTCGATGCGGTCGGCGAGGCGCTGGAGGCCGACCGCCGCCAGCGCGAGAGGCGCCGCCTTGCCGCTGCCTTGCACGCCCGCTTCGCGACGTTGAGCGTCCGCGAGCGCGAGGTCATGCTGTTCGCGGTCCAGGGCCTGATGAACAAGCAGATCGCCGACCGCCTGGGCCTGAGCATCGTCACGGTCAAGATCCATCGCAGCAACGCCATGCGCAAGATGGCGGCGCGCACGTTCGCGGACCTGGTGCGGATGGCGCACGAGCTGGAGGGCGGCGCACACGCGGGCGGAATGCGCGCCCCGTTGCGAAGCGCGCCGGCGCCGCTGGCGGCGACGGCGTACTGAGGTGGCGGTGTGGGAGCGGGGTGCGGCAACAAGGGGAAGGGCGGCGCGGCCGGCGTCCCGCGCCGCGTCCGGCCGTTACGCCCGGGCCCGCGCCTTGCGATGGATGTCGTGGGTGACGAACGGCGCGTCCGGCGACGGCAACGAGAGCCATTCGGGATGCCGCAGCGTTTCGCCGATATCCTCCAGCCCGCTGGCCCAGTGCTCGCGCATCGTCAGCGGTCCGAACAGGTAGTCCTTTGCGTGTCCCTCGAAGGACTTGTCGCGGTAGATCAACTGGATGACATTGCGGCGCGCGTCGCAGGCGTGCGCGGCCGCCTGCCGGAACGCCTCGTCGCCGCGGCGGGCGGGGGGCACCAGGCCCAGCACTTTGCCGAGCATGCGCCGCAGGTTCTGCTGCTCCCGCATGTAGTCGGTGATGGCGCGCGTGCGGCTCGAATACTGGACGTCCTTGGTGCGGTTCGCCACGTCCAGCAGGTTGTCCGGCAGGGTTCCCTCGGCGCTCCACAGATCCACCTGGAAGATCAGCGCGTCGCGCCGCGGCCTGGCCGCGAGCACGGCCGCCAGCGGGGTGTTCGAGACCAGGCCGCCATCCCAGTAGAACTCGCCGTCGATCTCGACCGCCGGAAAGCCCGGCGGCAGCGCGCCCGAGGCCATGAAGTGCTCGGCCCGCAGCGTCTGCTCGGTATTGTCGAAATACACGAAGTTGCCCGTGCGCACATTGACGGCCCCCACCGAGACGCGCATGTGCTCGTGATGGTTGACCCGGTCGAAATCGACGAAGCGCTCCAGCGTCGATTTCAGCGGACTGGTGTCGTAGTAGCTGGCCGCGGCCGCGCCGGTGCTGCGCGCATAGGGCGCGGGCCACGGGCGCGGATGGAAGAAGCCGCGCTGGCCTTCGAGCAGCGCGCGGCTGGCCTCGATGCCGTCGAACCAGACGCGCATCGGATCGGGCCAGTGGCGCGCGCTGTCGGCGAGCATGTCGTAGGGCAGCAGCGCCGGCGCCCACGGCTGCCGGCAGATGAACTGCCAGAACGCGCGCAACTGTTCGACGCGCCGCTCGGGGGGATTGCCGGCGATCACGGCGGCGTTCAACGCGCCGATGGAAATGCCGGCCACCCAGTTCGGCGCGATATCGGCCGCCGCCAGGCCTTCGTAGACGCCGGCCTGGTAGGCGCCCAGCGCGCCGCCGCCCTGCAGCACCAGCGCGCGCACGGCGTAGTGCTCGTGGACGTGGCGGGCGGTCGCGGTGCGGCGGCCAACGCCGTCGCCGCCCGGTGGCTGGCCGGTGCATTCCGCCAGCGACGGGGACGGGACCGGGATTCGTTCTCCTGCTTTCGCCATCTTGACTCCTGTCTCTGGGCGCGCGCCGGCTGCGGTGTACAGGCCGGCGGCGCGCGCCTTCGCTCATTGCATGTACCAGCCGTGGCTGACCACGAACGACTGTCCCGTCAGCGCGGCCGAGGGATAGGCGCACAGGAACAGCGCGGTCTGGGCGACATCGTCCATGGTGGTGAAGACGCCGTCGACCGTGCCGCCCAGCATCACGCGGCGCACGACCTCTTCCTCGCTGATGCCCAGTTCCCGGGCCTGCTCGGGAATCTGCCTGTCCACCAGCGGGGTGCGCACGAAGCCCGGGCAGATCACGTGCGAGCGCACGTTGCGCGGGCCGCCTTCCTTGGCCACCACGCGCGCCAGTCCGAGCAGCGCGTGCTTGGCGGCGACATAGGCGCACTTGAGCGGCGAGGCCTCGTGCGAATGCACCGAGCCCATGTAGATGACCGTGCCGCCGCGGTTGTCGCGGTACATGTGGCGCAGCGCGGCGCGGGTCGTCAGGAAGGCGCCGTCCAGATGGATGGCCTGCATGCGCTTCCAGTCGGCGTAGCTGTAGGCCTCGATCGGGTTGATGATCTGGATGCCCGCGTTGGACACCAGGATGTCCACGCCGCCCAGCGTGCGGGCGACTTCGTCGGTGCCCTCGTCGACGGCGCGCTCGTCGGTGACGTCCATCGCGAGCGCCATGGCGCGGCCTCCGCCCGATTCGATCGCGTCGGCCACGGCCCGCGCCGCGTCCAGGTTGAGGTCGGCAATCGCTACCGCCGCGCCCTCGCGCGCCAGTTGTTCTGCGATGGCCCGGCCGATGCCGCTGGCGGCGCCGGTCACGATGGCGGTTTTTCCCTGAAGCTTCATGTTGGTCTCCTGAATGGCGATGAGGGTGGCAATGAGGTTGGCAATGAGGATGGCGAAGGCGCGGCCTTACGCCAGGTAGTCGTGGACGACCTCGCCCAGGCCCAGCGTGAGGTCGGCGATGTAGTGGCGCGCGCCGGTCACCTCCAGCACGGGCAGCGAGGCCACCGGTGCGAGCGCGTGCGGGAACAGCGACAGCGCGGCGGGGCCGGACCATGCGCCTTTCATCCGCACTTCCCTGAGGTAGTAGCGCACCAGCTCGCACACGCGCGGCGAGCCGTCGACGTGCGGCAGGATCTTGAGCAGGTAGTTCGGCGTGGTCGCGAGCACGTGGCCGAGCGCCTCCTTGTCGAGCTCGCGATGCTTGTAGCCCATGGTGCCGGTCGCGACGCGGACGGGGCCGTAGTCCAGCGTGCCCAGCAACGTGTCGGTATTGACCGCGAGACGCGGGGTCGCCAGCTTCTTCGGAAAGCCCCACAGTTCGCGCCCCGCGGCGAGCGGGGGATGGTCGTCGAGGAACATGGCGTGGGTGTAGTTGCCCGGCTCGCCGTCGAACATCACGGGAATGACCTGCCCGGACTCGGTGTAGTCGCCGAAGCCGGTGGAGTCGGGCATGCGGATGAACTCGTAGTGCACCAGCGGTTCCTCGATCTCCAGCGGCTCAGGCACGACGGCACGCAGCAGCGCGGGATCGGTACGGTAGGTGATCACGAAGAACTCCCGATCGATGAAGCGGTACGGTCCCATCGGATAGGCGGGACTGCACATCGGGTTGGCGAAAGCGCGGTCGCGGATGGTGGAAATGTCCATGGTGTTTGCGGTCCTCCAGAGCACGGAAGCCCGGCCTTCGGCGCAGGAGGCGCGCCGGCCGAGGCGATGCGCCGCATTGTGGAAGCGCCGGCCGCAGCCGGCCATCGGACCTGGGTATCAGGGCCGGCATGCAAGCGCGCGAGCCGTTGCCGGGCCGGCGATGGCGGGGAACGGGAGCCACGCGGCGCGCGGCGCTGCGGCGCGGGCAATCATGCTCGGGGAGGATGCCCTCGTGCCGGTGGAGGGCTGACAGCACAGCGGGCGCTGTGTAGGGTGAGAGTCGCTTTCGGGTTCCCGAAGCGGCAAGCCATCGAACCATGACAGACCTTTCACACGGCACGGCGCCGGTAGTCGCCGCGCCCCTTCCCCCCGATACCTCGCCGGTGCTCCGTGCGCTGCTGCACGCGCTGCCCCCGGTCGCCGAATCGCAGCGTCTGGCCGATGCCCTGCAGATCTTCGCGCGTCACGAGGCGGCCTCGGCCATCGCGGTACTGTCGGCCGGCAGGCCCACCGGCCTGATCTGCCGGCGCATGATCGCCGACGTGGTGATGCTGCCGTGCTACCGCGAGTCGATACGGCGGGAGCTGTGCGCCTGCTTCGTCTCCGTGGCGCCCCTTACCGTGGCCCACGACGCGGAGCTGCCCGAGCTGGCGAGCCTGCTGGCGTCGCGCCCCGCGCACGAGCCGCACGACCCGCTGGTGGTCACATATGGCGACCGCTACGTCGGCGTGGTCGAGCGGCAGGCCCTGGCGCGCCGGGTTGCCCGGCTGTGGCATCCGGCGCCGCGAGAAGGCAGGGAGCGGGCGGCGGATCCCGGGCACTGTCCCTGCGGCTGGCTCGCGCGGGCACTCGGCGTGGCCCCGGTGCAGGGCGGTTGCCAGCATCCGGATCGTGACCCGGGCTGACGCAAGCCGTTTTCGTGACCCCCATGTCCTCCGTACTGCCTCCCCCGGCTTGCCCCTTGCCCCCCGACGCGTCCGTCGTGGTGTTCGTCGCCTATCCCGGCATGGGGCTGCTCGACTACAGCGGTCCGCTGTCGGTGTTCTGGGCCGCATCGCGCTACGCCCGCGAGCGCGGCCAGCCGGGGTACGCCTGCCATGCGGCCAGTATCGGCGGAGGACCGGTGGCGACGGCCGAGGGCGTGGCGATACATACCGCCGCGCTGCGCGAGTTCGAGCCGGTGCCGTTGCATACGGTGATCGTGCCGGGCGGCCCGGAGATCGTCGATGCCGTCGCCGCGTCGCCCGCGCTGGTGCGGTGGCTGCGTCTCGCCGCCCCGCGCGCGCGGCGCATGGCCTCCGTCTGCACGGGCGCATTCCTGCTGGCCGAAGCGGGATTGCTCGAAGGAAAACGGGCCGCGACGCACTGGGCCATGCAGGACGCGTTCCGGTCGCGCTTCGGCGCCGTCACGCTGGACGAGCAGGCGGTCTACGTGCGGCAGGGCAGCATCTGGACCTCGGCGGGCGTGACGACCGGCATCGACCTGGCACTGGCGCTGGTGGAGGCGGACTGCGGCGCCGACATCGCGCGCCTCGTTGCCCGCGAGCTCGCGGTGTTCTTGCGGCGCCCGGGCGGCCAGCCGCAGATCAGCACGATGCTGCTGGCGCAGGAAGGTGCCAGGCCCGCGTTCGATGCGCTGCATCTGTGGATTGCGGACAATATCGGCCGGGAGAGGCTGGCGGTGGAAGACCTCGCCGCGCAGGTCGGCATGAGTCCGCGCAATTTCGCCCGCGTCTACAGGCAGCGGCAGGGCCGCACGCCGGCCAAGGCGGTGGAGGCGTTTCGCGTGGAAGCGGCGCGACGGCTGCTGGAGACGAGCGACCGGACCATCGACCAGATCGCCCGCGATTGCGGCTTCGGCACCGAGGACCGCATGCGGCAGTCCTTCCAGCGGCAGGTGGGCGTGTCGCCGTCGCGCTATCGCGCGCAGCGCACGGCGTAGCGGACCAAGCGCTACGACCCGCCCACCAGCGGCGTTGCCTTGCCGATGCCGAGCAGTTCCGAGGCGCCGAGCCAGAGCAGCTGGATGCCGATGCAGAAGATGATGAAGGCGAACAGGCGCATCGCGACCTGCGTGCCGACCACGCCGAGCAGGCGCTGCAGCGTGCCGGCGAAGCGCACGCAGACGTAGAGGCTGGCCGCCAGCAGGACCAGTGCGACCGCCACACCGATCAGGTGCGTCACGGCCGGACCGCCGCGCGGCGTGCCGGAGCCGATGGCGATGGCCACTGCGATGGCACCGGGGCCCACGGTCAGCGGCAGAGTCAGCGGATAGAACGCGCGGCTTGCCAGCGCCGCGGCGCGTACCGCCCGGTCCATCGGCTCGGCTTCGCGCTGCGCGTTGGTGTCGCCGGGCGACTCCAGCAGGCGCCAGCCGGCGGCGGCGATGATGATGCCGCCCGCGACTCGCAGCACCGGGATCGAGATGCCGAAGAACGCCAGCACATAGGCGCCTACCGACAGCGCGGCCAGCAGCAGCACGAGGCTGTTGATGGCGATGCGCGAGGCGAGCGCGGCGCGCTCCGCCGTGCTCAGGTTCGGCATCATGCCCAGCACGATCAGGCCCACGGCGGGCGGATTCAGGAGGGGGAACAGCGCGGCAACAATGAGCAGGGTCGTCTTCGTGCTTTCGTGGAGCATGGCGTCCGTCGGTGGGGCGGCGGGGAAGGGAAGCGCAGGGCGCGCGCTGCGGGCATGCGGCCGGCACGCGCCGGATGCAGGGCCCCTCAGCGGTGTAGGGTAGGGCCGCCGGTCGGGATTGGCAATGCGCGGCGGCGGCCCGGCTCAGCGCCGCTCGGGCGCCGGCGGCGAATAGGGCAGCACTTCGGCGTCGCGCATCGCATAGCCGGCGTCCCCCATCATCGTTTCCGCGCGCTCCACGCGCAGCGTGCCGGCGATCCACACGGTGTCCATCGTCCGGATGCTGTCATGCGGCGCCTTCGCGACGACGTGCACCACCTGGTTCAGCGGGGGCGGCGGCACGTGGATGCAGGCGCCGAAGTACGGCACCAGCAGGAATTCCTGGATGCGCTCGCCTTCGCCCGCCAGCGACACGACGAAGCCGGGCAGGCGGACCTGCTGGCCGTCCATCTCCGTGCGCAGCGGGGCCTCCTTCCAGTATTCGCGCGCCTTGTGCAGCGCGGACTGCGCCCGCGGGTCCTCGTCCGCGAGCTGGTCGAGCTTCAGGCCCTTGAGAGGCGCGAGCGGGTCCCAGCCCGGCGGGATCAGCGCCTCCCACGTGATCTCGCGGAAGGCGGCCGTCGCCGGCGCGGCCGGTGCGGAGGCCGGTGCAATGCGCTCGCCCACCTGGTAGGCGGCGGGCTTCCCGTCGCCACCGTCCTGCCTGCCGGCCCACTGCACATACGCGAGGTAGGCTCCGATGGCGGGTACCGCGGCGAGCAGGTACAACAGCTTCAGCTTCATTGGCCCATCCTTTCGCTAGTTCGGGAACAGCCCGTCCGACACGCTCATCCGGTACGCGCGCCAGCCCGGCAGCAGGCCCGCGCAGAAGCCGGTGAGAACCACGGCGCCCAGCAGCGCCCATTCGCGCAGCGTGGGCCATGCCAGGGGCAGGGCGACGCCCAGCTCGGCTTCGAGCCACGGCCGCATCAGCACGGAAAGCACGGACAGCAGCGCGACGCCGAGTGCGGCGCCCGCACACACCACCACGAAGCCTTCCAGCGCCAGCATGGCCATCAGGTGGCGGGGGCTGGCACCGGCCGCGCGCAGCAGCGCGAGTTCGCGGCGGCGCGCGTCGAGCGCGCCCAGCACCGTCGATACCAGTCCTGCGAGACCGACGAACACGACCAGCCCCGACATCAGCAGCATGGCGCGTTCGGCATGGCCGATCACGCTCCACAGTTCGTCCAGCGCGACGCCGGGCAGCACCGCGGTCAGCGCCTCGTCCCGGTCGGACGCGATCTCGCGCTGCACGGAAAACACATGCGAGCGCAGCTTCAGGCCGACCAGCACCGCGCTCACGCTGGTCGGCGTCAGGTCGAACTTGCGTACCAGTTCCGGCGGAATGGCCAGACCCGGCATCGGCGCGCCGCCCTCCCAGTCCAGATGGATCGCCTGCATCGCCGGCAGGCCGATATGGACGGTGCGGTCCACCGGCGTGCCGGTGGGCGCGAGCACGCCCACCACGGTGAAGGGCTTGTCGGCATGCGCCGGCGATGTCGTCTGCCCGCCGCCATGACTGAGCACGATGCGGTCGCCCACGCGGTAGTCCAGCGCCCGCGCCACCTCGGCGCCCAGCACGGCGTCGAACAGGGCGTCGAAGCGCCGGCCGGTGGCCAGCGCGAGCGGCTTGCCGCTGCCGTAGCGATAGTGGTCGAAATAGGCTGCGCTGGTCGCCAGCACCGGGAAGCCGCGGTGGGAATCGCCGAGCGACAGCGGCACCGTCCACGCCACCGAGGGATGGGCGGCCAGGCGCTGCACGCTGGACCAGCTGACGTTGTGCGTCGGTACGCCGAGCCGGAAGATGGCGGAGAGCACGAGCTGCACGGGACTGGAACGCGCGCCCACCACGAGGTCCGTGCCGGCAATGGACTGTGCGAAGCCCACCCTGACCTGCTGGCGCACGCGCTCGATGCCCAGCAGCAGCGCGGTGGACAACGCGATGGCGATCAGCATGAGCACGAGCGACGAGCGCCGGTTCCATGCGCTGCGGGCGGCGAGCATCGGGATCACCATGCGGGCGTCTCCGGTACGTCGGCCGCGCCCGCGGGCGCGAGGTCCAGGCGGCGGTCGAAGCGCTGTGCCAGCGCCTCGTCATGGCTGACGAACACGAGCGCCGCGCCGGCCGCGCGGCATTCTTCCTGCAACAGGCTCATGAACACGGTCCGCAGGCGGGCGTCCAGCGCGGACGTCGGCTCGTCCGCGAGCACGACCGCCGGACGGCCGATCAGCGCCCGCGCCGCGGCGACGCGCTGCTGCTGGCCGACGGACAGCCGCGGCACGGGCCGGTTCCACAGCGCGCGGGGCAGTTCCAGCCGTTCCAGCAAGACATGCGCGGCCTGCCCGGGCGTGCGGCCAAGCTCGCGCAGCCGCTCCCGCCGGTACCGCGAGAAGCGGCAGGGCAGCAGCACGTTGTCGACGATGGACAGATAGGGCAGCAGATTGAACTGCTGGAAGATCACGCCGATATGGTCCGCGCGGAAGCGGTCGCGTGCGCTGCCGCCCAGCGAAGACAGCGCCGTGCCCAGGACATCGACGCGCCCGCTGCGCGGCGTGACGACGCCGGCCAGCAGCGACAGCAGCGTGCTCTTGCCGCTGCCGCTCGGCCCCGCCACGAACAGTTGCTCGCCGGCTACCAGCCGCAGCCGGGGAATGGCGAGCAGGGGAGAATCCTTGTGCCAGGAGAACACCACGTCGGACAGCGCGATCACGGCGGCGGACGGCATCTGCATCGGAACGGGCCGCCGCACTACCAGGAGATCCGTCGCTTGTCCGCCGACAGGCGGGCGCCACGCTGGGCCTGCGGGGTCGCCACCTGTACCTGCACGGAACGCACCGAGCCAAAGGCATCGAACAGTCGAACGTCCAGCCACCGCACGCCCTCCGGCTTGGCGCAGTCGAACACATAGTCGGCGCGGACATCGCCATGATGGGCGGACTTGCCGCCCATGGTCCGGGCGGCATCGAGATCGACGCGAGCCGAGCGCAGCCGGCACTTTGCCTCCGACGGCACGGAGAACAGGGCTTCCGGCTCCCCGAGGCGGGCGCGCGCCGCCTCGACTCTGCCCCGTTCCTGCGCGGTCCTGGGGGTGCGCTCGAAACCGACCACATCCTCAAGCGGCAGCACCAGTTGCACGGTCATGCCACCGCCCTCCACGGACAGGTCGAGCGAGCCGGCGCCGTGCCGGTGCGCATGTTGCGCCGCCGCGCCGCCGGTGGCGAGCAGCCATGCAAGCGTGGCAACGGCGCGCGTCGCGCGCGCCGGGCCATGTGGTTGGATCTTCGCCATATCCGTCTTTGATGCAACAAAGTTGCAATTATGCGGATGGCACCGGAGCGCGTCAAACCGCGCGGGCAGCATCCGTAGCGCGCCGGTCAAGCCGGCGCATGCCTCACCGGGTGCCGCGCGCCCCCGCCGCGAACGCCCGCCATTCGCGGAACACGGCATCGAGGCACGCGGCGGAATCGCAGCGGTCCCGGTTCCTGCGGAACGCCGCGATGTCGGCCTCGCCGATCGCGCCGGCCTTCAGCAGGCGCTGCTGGTCGGCCTCGATGCGCCGATGGCCCATGGAGAACAGCGCCGATTCGCAGATCAGTCGGTGCGCCGGCGTGGAGGAAGCGGCGGTCGCCGACGGGTCGCAGTCGATGTCCGAAGCATGGGCCGTGCCGAGCTGCACGAGCGTTGCCGCGACGAGGCAGCGGCGCGCGAAACGGGGAAAACGCATGGTGATGGGTCGTGGGAGCGTGGCCTGCGGGCGTCGTTCGCATGTTCCGGCGGGGCGCCCATTCTATCCGCCCGGCGCACCGGCGCTGCTGCGGTGCGCCAACGGCTGCGGTCCCCATGACCCCGTCCGCAGCGTGGAATAGCGCCCATTCACGCGCATGTGGTATCCAGACGCCTACGGGAAACGGGGCACCCGTGCCGTCCATCGCGCCCCGCAGACACATTCGTTCGCAGAGGAGACATGCCATGTCCTATATCGATGGATTCGTTCTCGCCGTGCCCGTTGCCAACCGCGACAAATACCGCGAGGTCGCCCGGACCGCCGCCGAAGTGTTCAAGGCGCACGGTGCCCAGCAGGTCGTCGAGGCCTGGGGCGACGACGTTCCAGAAGGCAAGGTCACGTCGTTCACGATGGCCGTGCAGCGCAAGGACGACGAGGCGGTGGTGTTCTCGTGGATCCAGTGGCCGTCGCGGGAGGCGCGCGACGCGGGCATGAAGGCGTCGATGGCCGATCCGCGCCTGAACATGGATATGGAGAACATGCCGTTCGACGCCAAGCGCATGATCTTCGGCGGCTTCGAGGCGCTGGTGGAAGCGTAGGCCGCGCGGGCGCCGGTGCCGCCCGTTGTCTTCAGCGCGGCACCGGCTGGTAGAAGTTGGCCGCGGTCCAGTCGGACAGTTCGCGCAGCAGCAGCGCCAGGTCCTGATAGAGCAGCTTTACCGTGGCCTCCAGCTGGTCGAGCATGGCGTCGCGCGCCTCCAGATCGTCGATGGTGTACTCGCCGCCGCTGCCGAAGATCAGCGCCGCCCGCTGCTGCTCCTCGTCGGAGCCGCTGGGCCCCAGGCGCTCGCCCGCTTTCCACTGCTCGATCAGGCGCTGCCGCAGCAGCGTACCGCTCTGGTGATCCTCGACCTCGTTGAGAAAGCGCCAGACCGAGGGCGGGAACATTTCCGAAGAAGGCTTGCCGGCCCACAGGTCCGCCATCAGGTTGCGGTCGTGCCGCAATGCGCCGCGCGGGGCGTGCGACAGCGTGGCGAAGCCTGTGCCGGCCTGCGCGGTACCGCCCACCACATTGACCACGTTCGCCGCCGCGGCGTCGGGGTTGGCCAGCGCGATGCCGCCGGACAGGATGGCGGTGGCGGCCCCGAGCACCAGGCCCGCCACCGTCAGGCTGCGCAGGCGCTGCTCCTCCGCCTTCCTGAGCTGGTCGCGCAATTGCGCGCTGCGCTCGTTCTCGCAGTCGATCTCGCCCGTCACGCTCGCCACGTCCAGCATCGTGAGCATGATCCGCTCCATCAGCACCTGTCGTGCCAGCAGCATCTGCTCGGCGGACAGGCCGCGTTCGCGGCCGGTGACGATCACCGCCAGTTCGGGCAGCACGCCGATGGCCCGGCTGGTGTCGACGGCCGTCCTGGAGAACGGATGGGATGCCGGCATGGCGGGCAACTGTGCATCGCGCGCAGCCGGCACGAGCGTGCCGCGCAGCGTGGTGGCATGCTGCGCGCGGACGCAGGTGCCCTCGGCGGCGGCGCTGGCCGCGGGCGGCGCCGCATCGCTCCTGACCGGCGCACGCGCGCAGCCGTGCAGCACTGCCGCGAGGCAGAGCAGCGCTGTGAGGCCGGTGGCGGAAGATCGGTTCATGGACGCGTGAAGGCCGGCGACGGCAGGAACGAAGGGCAGGCCGCCCCGGCCCTGGCACGCAGGTGCCGCGGACGGCTTCCGCGCCGACTGTACCGCAGTTTCACCGCTGCGCGACAGTGCGGCGGCGCCTTGCGCGGGAGGAACGGCGGGCCGCGCGCCGTAGAATGTGTCACGCCGGGACGCGAACGCGTACCCCGGCGCAGGCCACGACAACATCTCCGGAGACCCGCTTTGACCTTCCCACGCACTGCCATTGCCGCCGCTTTGCTTTTCGCCGCCATCCCCGCGGCCCACGCCGCGTATCCCGAGCGACCCATCAAGCTGATCGTGCCGTTCCCTCCCGGACAGGCCACCGATATCTTCGCGCGGGCGCTGGCCGAGCGGCTGGGCAAGCAGCTCGGCCAATCCGTGGTGGTCGAGAATCGCGCGGGCGCCGGCGGCAATATCGGCATGGAGTTCGTGGCGCGCGCCGCGCCGGACGGCTACACGCTGGTAATGGGGGGCAGCGCCATGGCGATCAACCAGACGCTGTACGCGAACATCGGCTATGACCCCCGGAAGGACTTCCGGTCCATTTCCGGCGTGTTCTCCGTGCCGCTGATCTTCCTGTCGACGCCGCAATCCGGCATCGGCTCGCTGCAGGACCTGATCGCCAAGGCCAAGGCCGCGCCCGGCAAGTACAGCTACGCCAGCGCCGGCATCGGCGGCACGCAGCACCTGTCAGCCGAGATGCTCAAGGCGCAGGCGGGCATCTTCATGGTCCATATCCCCTACAAGGGCAGCGGCCCGGCGCAGGCGGACTTTCTGGGCAACCAGATCCCGGTCATGGTGGACTCGGTCACCGCGGCGATGCCGATGATCCAGTCCAAACGCGCCGTGCCGCTCGCGGTGACCACCGCCACGCGCGTGCGGCAGCTGCCGTCCGTGCCTACGGTGCAGGAGCAGGGCGTGCCCGGCTTCGAGGCGCTGGGCTGGGCGGTGCTGATGGCCCCGGCCGGCACGCCCGACCCCATCGTCAGCCAGCTCAACGCGGAAACGGTGAAGGCGCTGCAATCGCCGGAGCTGCAGAAGTTCATCGTCGACCGCGGCTCGGAGCCCATGCCCATGAGCCCGGATGCCACGGCGCGCTTCGTGGACAGCGAGATCCGCAAATGGTCCGGCGTGGTGAAACGGGCGGGAGCCAAGGCGGAATGACGCCGTAGCGGCGAGCCGGTCCTCCGCCGCCGCGTTGCCCCTTTCCCGGATTGCGTGGCGGCCGGCCGCCTCCGATACTTCAGCCGGTATCGCCTCGGGAAGAACCATGGTCGCGGCTCACAGCGCATTTGCCGAAGGCTCGGCCGGATCCTGCGCGGCATCGTTCTCCCTCGTACGCGACGATGCGCTGATCCGCCTGCAACGACGGATCGGACTCGTGCCGGCGCATGGCCTGGGCATCGTGCGCCGCGCGCTGTTCTTCGGCATGCTCGGCTGGCTGCCACTGGTGCTGATCGCCGCCGTGCACGGGCACTTGCTGGCCGGCACGGCGGTGGCCGAGCCGCTGCTCGGCCACTACGCCGTGCATGTGCGTGCGCTGGTCGGCGTGCCGCTGCTGATCGCGGCCGAGGCGCTCGCGCACACCGTGATACCGCTATGCCTGTCCGAGTTCGTCCGCAACGGCATGGTCGATGGCCCGCTCGAAGCCCGCTTCCGCCAGATCCTCGAGGCGGGGGCGCGGCTGCGCGACCGCACCTATCCCTGGGTCGTCATCGCGGGCGTGGCGCTCGCCTGGACGGCCGCGATGTCCGTGGCGCCGCATCCCGACTCCATCCGCTGGGGCGATGCGGGCGGCGCGAGCGGCTTCGCCGTGTGGTGGTTCCTGCTGGTATCGCGGCCCATCTTCAATGTGCTGCTGCTCGCGTGGCTGTGGCGGCTGGCGCTGCTGTGCATCGTCATGTTCCGGATCGCGCGGCTGCCGCTGCGCCTGGTTCCCAACCATCCGGACCGCTTCGGCGGGCTGGGCTTCCTGGCCCGCCTGCCGCTCGCCTTCGCGCCGTTCTCGCTGGCGGTGTCGGCGGTGGTGGCGGCGGCGTGGGCGCACGAGGTGGTCTATCACGGCGTCCCGGTGTCCACGCTGTACGTGCCGATGGGCACGCTGGTCACCGTGCTGGCGCTGCTGGTGCTGGCACCGTTGCTGTGCTTCACGCCGCTGCTGATGCGCACCCGCAAACGCGGCGTGCTCGACTATGGGGTGCTGCTGTCCGAGCACGGCCGCAAGGTGGACGATCGCTGGATGCATGGCAGGGCCGGCCTCGAAGACGATCCCCTGCTGAATGCGCCCGAACTGGGGCCGGTGGCAGACACCCACGCGCTCTACGAGGCGGTGGAAAGGACGCGCGTCGCCCTGGTCAACAAGAGCGCGCTGGTCGCCACCATCGTGCCGGCGGCGCTGCCGATGCTGGTCCTCGTGGCGGCGCAGTTTCCACTCGGGCAGGTGCTTGCCAAGCTGCTGGTGGCGCTGCTGTAGGCTCGTCTGGCAGGGCCTGCATGACGCGATGCCCGCAGCCAGGCCCGGGCGGCAGCTATTTCGCTCAGATCACCCCCGCCCACGCGTCGAAAAGTTTCAGTACGGGAAGCGGCGGGGATACGGAATCATTGGCACAAGGCTGGCCTGGACACGCAGCGCCGGCAACGCCGATGACGGGGAGAATGGCTCGTGAGCGCAAGATCCGACTGCACCGTCCATATCGTCGACGACGACGATTCTTCCCGCGCCGCGCTGGCGCGGCTGCTGAAAGTCACCGGCTTTCCCGTGCGCACGTTCCCGTCGGCCGAGGCGTTCATGCTCGCGGAGCCGGACCCGGGGCCGCGATGCCTGCTGCTGGATCTGGAGATGCCGGGCATCGACGGACTGGCGTTGCAGCAGGCCCTGCGCGGCGACGGCGCGTCGGTGCCGATCGTGTTCATCAGTGCGTATCGCGACATCCCGCGCGCCGTGCGCGCCATGAAGGGCGGTGCCGTGGAATTCCTGCTCAAGCCCCTCGACACCACGGCGCTGCTGGCCGCGCTGGACCACGCCGCGGCGCTGGCCGCCGCCGCCGTGCCGCTCAGCACGCGCGAGGAAACCGTGCTGCGCGGCATTCTGGCCGGCCGGCTCAACAAGCAGATCGCCGCGGACCTGAGCCTTAGCGAGCGCACGATCAAGCTGTGCCGTTCCGGGCTGATGACCAAGCTGGGCGCGCGCTCGCTGGCCGACCTGGTCCAGCGCGGCGGCGACCTCGTCCAGCGTTGAAGTCGTCGCCACTCGCCATCGCCGGTCCGGAGCGCATGCCGGCCCGGGCCATGTCCTTTCACCGCCCGGCGATCCTGTTGCTGCTGCTCTGGCTCCAGGCCATCGCCTTCTGCGCGCCGGCACAGGCGAGGCCCTGGCGCGTCGTGATCCTGCCCGGGGCGGACCTCAGCCAGCCTGCGGCCTCGCAGCAGGTGCACGAGCTGCGCGCCGTGCTCAACGCGGCGGCACCGCAGGGCGTGGAGTTCTATGTCGATGCGCTCGACAGCTATCGCTTCGACGCCGCCTCGATGACACCCCACTTCGTGCAGTTGCTCAAGGCCAAGTACGCGAACCGGGAAGTCGATCTGGTGATCGGGGTGTCCGAGTACGCGCTACAGTTCGCCGGACGCTATCACGAGCAGGTCTGGCCCGGCGTGCCCGTGCTGATCACCAGCATCGACGCCACACGCCTCGCCGCGCTTGCCCGCCCCGAGTCCTTTACCTATCTGCCGATGGCGGCCGACATTCCGGGAACGCTGGACATGGTCGCTGCGCTGCAACCGGAGCTGAAGCGGCTGATCGTAGTGACGGGGGCCGCTCCGGTGGACCGCTACTGGGGTTCCCGGATCGATGACGGTTTGGCGCAACGAGCGTCGGCTTCGTGGCAGGTCGAGACATGGAGCGGCCTGACGCAGCGCGAACTGGTCGAACGGGTGGCCGGCCTCGATCGCTCCGCCGCGGTGCTGTTCGCCACGATGTATGCCGACCGCTACGGCGCGGCCCATTTCCCTTACGAAGTCATGGGAGCACTGTCGGCGGCAACGGCCGCACCGCTCTACGGCTGGTACGAGACCTACATGCGGTACGGCATGGCGGCGGGCTCGGCCATCGATTTCGCCGCGCATGGCCGCCGCACCGGCGAAGTGGCCGCCGCGATGCTGCGGGGCGAACTGCGCGCCGCCGGCACCGTGCTCGATGCGCCCGCGCCGCTGTGCGTGGCGGATGTCGGCCGTCTGGAAGCGTTCGGTCTCGATGCCGGAGCGCTGCCGGCCGAATGCCGCCGCCTCAATGTGCCGGCCTCGCTGTGGCGCGATCATCGGGCGCTGGTGCTCGGTGTGCTCGCCACGGTCGTGCTCCAGGCGCTGACCATCGGCGCGCTGCTGTGGCAGCGACGGTGGCGGCGGCGCGCGGAAGACGAGGCAGCGCAGCGGCGCACGGAACTGACGCGCGCCGCGCGCATCGCCTCGATCGGCGAACTGAGCGCGTCGATCGCCCACGAAGTCAGCCAGCCGCTTGGCGCCATCCTGACCAATGCCGATGCGGCCAGCTTCATGCTCGATGGCCCCGCCGCGGACACCGACGAGGTGCGCTCGATCCTGGACGACGTGCGCCGCGACGCGCTGCGTGCCAATCAGGTGGTGCAGCGGCAGCGCGCCATGCTCAGGAAGCATGAACTCGAATTCGTGCCGCTGCGGCCCGACGCGGTGCTCGAGGAAGGCATGGACCTGCTGCGGCCCGAGGCAAGGCGCCGGGGCTGCGAGCTGCGCTGCCGCTTTGCGGCCGCTGACGTGGCGGTCATGGGCGACCCCGTGCAATTGCAGCAGGTGCTGGTGAACCTGGTCATCAATGCCATGGACGCGGTACAGGGACTCGATCCCGCGCGGCGCCGGATCATGGTCGAGACGCGCGCGCAGGCGGGGTTCCATGTGTTGAACGTGACCGACCGCGGACCCGGCATGGCGGCCGAGGTCGTCTCGCGCGTGTTCGAGTCGTTCTACACCACCAAGCCCCAGGGCACCGGCCTGGGCCTGTCCATCGTGCGCGCCATCGTCGCCGCCCATGGCGGCGAGGTCTGCGTGACGTCCGAACCGGAGCGCGGCACCACGTTCGAAGTGCGCATGCCAGCGGCCGGCGCCATGCAACCTTCGCCGCGCCGCAAGGCGAGCTCCCCGGCCGCCGTCTGGACCCGGGACCCGTCGCCCAGGTCGTGACGTCCCTGGCGCGTACAAGCACGCAGCGGCGTTTGCACTTTTCCCTGATTGCACGACGGTGCCCGGCCTCCAATACTCATGCTCACATGAGGCAGCGAAGCGAGAGGTAACAGGGCAACAGCGCTAGCTCCGGCGCATCGATACGTCGCATCCGTTCTCGATCTCGTCCGTTCAGGATCGGGAGTCACCAGTGTCCATCTTCATCAACATGACTTCCCAACTGATTGCCGTGGTCGAGGACGATGTGAGCCTGCAGCGGGCATTGCAGCGGCTGCTGCAGGCGGCCGGATATCAGGCGCGGTGTTTCGGCAGCGCAGAGCAGTTGCTGGCCGCGCGCGGCGTTGCGCAACGCGCCGGTTGCCTGGTGGTCGATGTGGAATTGCCGGGCCTGTCCGGACCCGCGTGCTATGCGAGCCTGCGCGAGCCGCGGCCCCCCGTGGTCTACATCACCGCCTATGACAGCCAGGCCGTGCGCAAGCTCGCGCCGGGTACGGAAGTCCTGCTCAAGCCTTTCGGCGGCGACGCGCTGCTGCGCGTGATCGAAAGGCTGCTCGCACGCGGCCCGCCCGCGAACGGCTGACCCAGGGTGGCTTGAATTCCGCGCAGCAGCGGGCTGCGTTCTCCAGGGGAATCTCCCATGACACGCCGAACCAAAGGAAGCCGTCGGGACAAGGCCGGGATCGTGGCCGCCGCGCCGGCAACGCCGCCGTCCTGGCACCGCCGCGCGCTGGTCGCGGCCGGCCTGGCTTGCGCGGTAGCGGCCTCGGCCGCGGCGTGGCACCACTTCGCCGGCCCGCAGGCCACGGCGCCGGCGGTGGTCGAGGGCGATGGCCAGCGCGGCCCCCGCGGCATGATGCATGTGCCCGGCGGCGAATTCCTGATGGGCAGCGACAGCAAGATGGCGCAGCCCAACGAAAAGCCCGCCCACAAGGTCCGCGTGCATGCGTTCTGGATGGACAAGCACCACGTCACCAACGCGGAATTCCGCCGCTTCGTCGAGGCCACCGGCTATGTCACCACGGCCGAGCGCGTGCCCGACTGGGAAACGCTCAGGGTCCAGCTGCCGCCCGGCACGCCCCGTCCGCCCGCCAGCGCGATGGTGGCCGGCGCCATGGTTTTCGTGGGCACGCCCGGCCCGGTGCCGCTGCAGGACTACTCGCAGTGGTGGCGCTACGTGCCGGGCGCCAGCTGGCGCCACCCCGGCGGTCCCGGCACCACGATCGAGGGCAAGGATGACCACCCCGTGGTCCAGGTCTCGTACGAGGACGCGCTCGCCTATGCCCGATGGGTCGGCAAGCGGTTGCCGACCGAAGCCGAATGGGAATTCGCCGCGCGCGGCGGGCTCGAGCAGGCCACCTACGCCTGGGGCGACAAGTTCGCACCGGACGGCCGGCAGATGGCCAACGTGTGGCAGGGGCAGGCCAGCCAGCCCTTTCCGGTGGTCAGCGCCAAGGCGGGCGGGGCGCTCGGCACCAGTCCGGTCGGCACCTTTCCGCCCAATGGCTATGGCCTGGCCGACATGACGGGCAACGCGTGGCAATGGGTCGCGGACTGGTATCGCGCCGACCAGTTCCGGCGCGAGGCCGCGAGGGCGGCGCTGATCGAAAACCCCGTCGGACCGGTGGCGGCATGGGACCCCGCGGAGCCCGGCGTACCGGCCAACGCGCCCAAGCGGGTCACGCGCGGCGGCTCCTTCCTGTGCAACGAGGACTTCTGCCTGAGCTACCGCCCCAGCGCCCGGCGCGGGACCGACCCCTACAACAGCATGTCGCACCTGGGCTTCCGCCTGGTGATGGACGAAGCGCGATGGACCGAACAGCGCCGTGCCGCGCCGCTCGCGGGTGGTGGGCGGCGACCCGAGGGAGCCAACTAGCGTGGGCGCCGCCGAACCGGGCTTTGGCCGAACGGCATCGCCCGCGGACCTATCCACTCTGGAGTCTTCACCATGACAACGCCCGCTGCCGCCCTATTCGCCGGCGTCCGCTCCCGCCGCATTCTGGCCTCGCTGTACGCGGCCCTGGCGCTCGCCGGGCTCGCGGCGGCCGGTTGTTCCACGCCGTATGATTCCGCCGCGCAGCCGTCGGCCCTTCAGCAGCAGGCCGCCACCCAGGCGCTGCCGTCGTGGCGCGACGGCGCCGCGCGCGAGGCCCTGCTCAAGTTCGTTGCCGACGTGACGCAGCCGGGATCGCCCAACTTCGTGCCGCCGGAGGAGCGCGTGGCCGTGTTCGACAACGACGGCACGCTCTGGAGCGAGCAGCCGATGTACTTCCAATTCTTTTTCCTGCTGGACCAGGTACGGGCCGCGGCGCCGCAGCACCCGGAATGGCGCACCGACCCGGCGTACAAGGCGCTGATGGCCAACGACATGCAGGCGCTGATGCGCAACCGCAAGCAGGCGCTGGCGCTGATCGCCAAGGCCAACAGCGGCATGAGCGTCGAGGAATACGACCGCACCATCCGCGACTGGATGGCCAGCGCGCGCCATCCCAGGTTCAACAAGCCCTATTCCGAGCTGGTGTTCCAGCCGCAGCTCGAGCTGCTGTCCTTTCTTCGCGCCAACGGCTTCAGGACCTACATCGTCTCGGGCGGCACCATCGACTTCATGCGCCCGTGGAGCCAGGCGGTCTATGGCATCCCGCCCGAACAGGTCATCGGCTCGTCGCAGGGCATCCGCTACGCGGTGCGGGACGGCAAGCCCGTGCTGATGCGAGAGCCGAAGCTGGACTTCATCGATGACGGTCCGGGCAAGCCGGTCGGGATCTACCGGCATATCGGCCGTCGTCCGATCCTGGCCGTCGGCAATTCGGATGGCGACCTGCAGATGCTCGAGTACACGACGGGAGGGAGCGGGCCGCGCCTGGCCGTGCTGGTCCACCACGACGATGCCGAGCGCGAGTTCGCCTATGACCGGCAGTCCGCTGTCGGCAAGCTCGACAAGGCGCTCGACGCGGCGCGCGCAAAGGGCTGGACCGTGATCAGCATGAAGCGGGACTGGAGCCGCATCTATCCGTGATGCACGGCCGCGGGCCGCTCACAGGCTGATCTTCACCGTCTTGAACACGGTGCTCCAGCGTTCCACCTCCTTGTCCAGGTACTGCCGGAATTCCTGCCGCGAGCCGCCCACCACGACCGCGCCCTGCGACACCAGCGCGTCGCGCACCGCGGGGGATGCCAGCGCCTTGTTGACCTCGGCGTTCAGGCGGTCCAGCACGGCGGCGGGCGTCTTCGCCGGCGCCAGCAATCCGTTCCACGAATCCGCCTCGAAGCCGGGCAGCCCGGATTCGTCCATGGTCGGCAGGTCCGGCATCTGCGGCAGGCGCTTTTTCGAGGCGACGGCCAGCGCGCGCGGGTTGCCCGACTTGAGCGCAGGCAGCGCGGACATCGACGTCATGAAGACCATGTCGACCGTGCCCGCCATCAGATCGGTCAGGGCGGTGGAGGCGCCCTTGTAGGGAACATGCAGCAGGTCGATGCCGGCCCGCTGCTTGAGCAGCTCGCCCGCCAGGTGCTGCGATCCGCCGGTGCCGGTCGAGCCGAACGTCAGGCTGCCCGGCCGCTGCTTCGCCAGCTCGATCAGCGATTGCAGGTCGCGCGCCGGCAGCTTGGGCGATACGGCCAGCACCGCCGGCGCGTTCATCACGTTGGCGATCGGCTCGAAGCTCTTCTGTACGTCGAACTTCAGGCCCTTGTAGAGGAACTTCGTCATCGTGATGGGCGCGGCCGCGAGCAGCAGCGTGTAGCCGTCCGGCGGCGCGGCGGCGACGTACTCCGACGCGATATTCGATCCCGCGCCCGGCTTGTTCTCCACGATCACGGGCTGCCCGAGCGACGCTTGCAGCTTGCTGGCCAGCAACCGCGCGGTCAGGTCCGTCGGGCCGCCGGCCTGATAGCCGACGATGATGCGGATCGGTTCGGACGGATAGGGCGCCGCGGCCGCCGCCGATGGCGAGGTGGCGGCGAGGCCGAGCGCGACCAGGACGCAGGGAATGCGCAGCAAGGCAAGCGATGGCATGGGTTGTCTCCTTGATGGGTCGTGGGTCCGGGGCGCTTGTGGACGGGATTGCGCGCCCCTGGTCGATGGCGCATCCGGCATGGCACCGGGACGCGGCATCTGGTTCAGGCCGAATAGTGGGCGATGGCCCACGCAAACAGAAATGCCGATTCGGCCGTGTGGAATGACAAAAGCTCAACCCTGAGGGCGGCGCCCGCGCAGGGAGCGGCCATGACAAAACCTCATGGCTGGGCGCGCGATTGGAAGTGGCGCCGCACGCGCGGGCGGGCGAGGATGGCGCTTCATTTCCTGCCGCCCGCCGCGAAGGCCGGGCCGATCGCCATGACCATCATCGACACATTCGCCGCGTTCGCCGCGGCGCCCGGCGCGGGCGCGGCCTCCGCCGAAGTCGTTCATCACGCCAAGCGAGCCGTGGTGGACTGGTATGCGGCGCTGATCCCGGGCGCGGTACAGGCACCGGCGACCCTGCTGGAACAGACGCTGGCCGAGGATCTGGGGCGGGGCGGCGCGCGGCTGGCGCTGGGCCGTGCGGCGACGCCGCGCACGGCCGCGCTGATCAACGGCACGGCCGCGCACACCGTGGAGGTGGACGACATCTACAAGCACGCCATCTATCACCCCGGCGCGCCGACCATTGCCGCCGCGCTGGCGGCCGCGCAGCAACGCAATGCCGACGGCATGGCCTTCCTGCGCGCGGTGATCGCCGGCTACGAGGTGTCCACGCGCATCGGCGCCGCCCTGGGCCGCACGCACTACCGCTACTGGCACAACACGGGAACGGTGGGCACCTTCGGCGCGGCCGCCGCCGCCGCCTCCGTGCTGAACCTGGATGCCGAACGCACCGCGCACGCGCTGGCGACCTGCGCCACGTTCGCCGCCGGACTGCAGCAGGCGTTCCGCATGGATTCGATGTCCAAGCCGCTGCACGCGGGGCGCGCGGCCGAAGGCGGCCTGCTGGCGGCGCTGGCCGCGCAGGCCGGTGTCACGGGCTCGCGCGACGTCATCGATGGCGAAGCGGGCCTGGGGCGCGCGATGAGCGACGGCCCGGACTGGCCGGCCGCCGCGGCCACGCTGGGACGGGAATTCCATATCACGCGGATGACCTTCAAGAACCACGCGTGCTGCGGCCATACCTTCGCGGCCATCGACGGCGCGCAGACACTGCAGCGTGAGCATGGCCTGGCAGTGGAGGAGATCGAGAGCGTGCGCATCGGCACGTACCGGCCGGCGCTGGAGGTGGCTGGCAACCCGAATCCGCGCACGGCGGCGGAGGCGCGCTTCAGCCTGCCTTTCGTCGTGGCCTCGGCGCTGATCCACGGCAGCGTCCGGCTGGCGGCGTTCTCGGCCGAACGGCTCGCCGACCCGGCCATCCGCGCACTGATGGCGCGCATCGCGCTGGACGTGGACCAGCCGCTCGATGCCGCGTTTCCCGGGCAGCGCGCCGCACGGGTGGTGATCCGCACGCGCGATGGACGCCAGTTCGACTACCTGCAGCCGAACCGCAAAGGCGATCCCGAGGAGCCGCTCAGCGACGGCGACCTGGACGGCAAGTTTCTCGAACTGGCCGGGCCGGTGCTGGGCGCGACGGCGGCGCGCGCCTTGCTGCAGCGCTTGTGGACGCTGGAGACGGCGAAGGCATTGCCCTGACACGATCGCCCTGGAGGGAGCGCTCCGCGGGCTAATCCGGAGGGCGCCGCGGATACCCCGCAGATATAATCAAATGTCATTTCCAGGCATGCACGGATGGCACGACGTATCCCTCCACTGAATCCACTGCGGGTCTTCGAAGTCGTGGCGCGCACCCAGAACCTCACGCTGGCCGCGCAGGAGCTGCATGTCTCCCAGTCCGCCGTCAGCCGCCAGGTCGCCGTGCTCGAAAGCTACCTCGGGGTCGAGCTGTTCCGGCGCGAGCGCCATGGCGTCACGCTGACCCGCGTGGGCCAGGCCTATGCCGAGGAAGTGGTGCCAGCCTTCGATGCCATCGCCAGTGCCACGGCGCGGCTGCTCAGGAACACCTCGCAGGGCGCCCTGCGCGTGCGCACCTATACCACCTTCGCCGCCAAATGGCTGATCCCGCGGCTGCCTGACTTCCAGGCCCAGTACCCCAGCATCGAGGTGCGCATCGACAACGCCATTCCCGACGTCGATTTCGACCGCGATGCCGCCGACGTGGCGATCCAGTTCGGCGACGGCCGCTGGCCGCGCGTGAGCGCCGAGCTGCTGTTCGCCGACGAGATCGAGCCCGTCTGCACGCCCGACTATCTGCGCGCCCATCGCGGCCCGCGCGGCAAGCTCGAGCCGCTGCTCGGCCATCGCCTGCTGGTGTCCCACTATCGCCGCGCCGACTGGGACGACTGGCTGGCCTTCGCCGGCCTGTCGCGCCAGGCCGAAGGCACCGAGCGCATGACGTTCGGCAGTTCGGTGCTGACGTGGCAGGCCGCGCTGGACGGCCTGGGCATCGCCATCGGCCAGACGGCCATGCTCAAGGCCGAGCTGGATGCAGGCCGCCTGGTGCGGCCGTTCGCGCTGCCTTATACCCGCAGCAAGGGCCACTATCTCGTGCGCCCGGCCGTCCAGCGCGAGTCGCGCAAGGTCGCCGTGTTCCGCGACTGGCTGCTGGAGGCCGCCGGACGCGGCGGGCAGGCGCAGGTATGAGCTATGGTTCTGCCTGCGCGCCAAACCCGAAGTTCACACCATGCTGCTTTTGCCCGATCCTGACCCCCGTCAATGGTCGGAATCAGAGAGGGCGACAATGAATTTTGAACTCAGCGAAGAACACCAGGCCTTCGCCGAATCGGTACGCCGGTTTGCGCAGGACCGCCTCGCCGCCGGTGCGCTGGAGCGGGCGCATTCCGCGCAGTACCCTTGGGACGCGGCCCGCATGCTGGCCGAACAGGGCCTGCTGGGCATCGCCTTCGCGGAAGAGGACGGCGGGCAGGGCGGCACGCTGATGCACGCGGTCATCGCCATCCAGGAGGTCGCGCTGGTCTGCCCCAAGAGCGCGGATATCGTGCAGGCCGGCAATTTCGGGCCGATCCGCACCTTCGTCGAGTATGCGTCGGCGGAGCAGAAGGCCCGCTTCCTGCCGGACCTGCTCGCCGGCCGGAAGCTGATCGCGCTCGGCATGACGGAGCCGGACGCCGGCTCCGCCGTCACGGAGCTGAAGACCTCGGCCCGGCGCGACGGCGACGACTATGTCATCAACGGCAGCAAGATCTTCTCCACGCATAGTCCCGAGGCCGAGCTGTTCCTCGTCTACGTGCGCTTCGGCCCGGGCGTGGGCGGCATCGGCTCGGTGCTGGTTGAGCGCGGCGCGCCGGGCTTTCACGTCGGCGAGCCGTCGAAGTTCATGAGCGGCGAGGAATGGTGCCAGCTGTACTTCGAGGACTGCCGCATTCCGGCGCGCAACCTGCTGCTCGGCGAAGGCGGCTTCAAGCGCCAGATCTCGGGCTTCAACGTGGAGCGCCTGGGCAATTCCTCGCGCTCGCTGGCACTCGGGCGGCACTGCTTCAACGTGGCGCGCGAGCACGCGAAGATCCGCAAGCAGTTCGGGCGCGACCTGTGCGAATTCCAGGGCGTGCAGTGGAAGTTCGCCGAGATGGCGCTCAAGCTCGAGTCGGCGCAACTGCTGCTGTACCGCGCCGCGATGGAGGGCGAGCACGGCCTGCCCTCGGCCCACAGCACCGCGATGGCCAAGCTGGCCTGCAACCAGGCGGGCTGGGAAGTCGCCAACGAAGCGCTGCAGGTGATGGGCGGCATGGGCTATAGCCAGGAATCGATCGTCGAATACTGCCTGCGCCGCATCCGGGGATGGATGATCGCCGGCGGCTCCATCGAAATGCTCAAGAACCGCATTGCCGAGGGGGTGTTCGAGCGCACCTTCCCCCAGCGCGCGCCCAAGGCCGGAGCCCCGGCATGACGTCTCGCACCGAAACCGAGGGCACGTTGGCGCAGGCCCTGCTGGCACCGCGCAGCGTGGCGCTGGTTGGCGCCTCCGACGATCCGGCCAAGACCGCCGGGCGTCCTCAGCAGTTCCTGCGCGCGGCCGGCTTCGCGGGACGGGTCTATCCGATCAATCCCAACCGCGGCACGGTGCAGGGCGAGCGTGCCTATGCCAGCCTGGCCGCGCTGCCCGAAGTGCCCGAGCACGTCTTCGTGCTGACGCCGACCGACACCGTGCTCGACGCGGTGCGCGAGAGCGCCCGCCTCGGCGTGAAGGTGGTCACCATCCTCGCCAGCGGCTTTTCGGAAGCGGGCGCCGAAGGGGTGGCGCGCGAGGCGGCGCTGCGCACGGCGTGCGAGGGCAGCGCGACGCGTGTGCTCGGCCCCAGCAGCCTGGGCGTGGTGAATCCGCGCGCGGGGCTGGTGCTGACCGCCAACGCGGCCTTCGCCGAGCCTGAGCTGCCGCGCGGGCGCGTGTTCGTCGCCTCGCACAGCGGCAGCATGATCGGCGCGCTGGTCTCGCGGGGCAAGGCACGCGGCGTGGGCTTCGCCGGGCTGGTGTCGGTGGGCAGCGAATCGGACCTGTGCCTGGGCGAAGTGTGCGCGGCCACGCTGGACGATCCCGGGGTGGAGGGCTACCTGCTGTTCCTCGAAAGCCTGCGCCACGGCGAGGCGCTCCGCGCGTTCGCGCGGGAGGCGGCGCGGCGCGGCAAGCCGGTGATCGCCTACAAGCTGGGCCGCAGCGCCGCGGCGGCGGAGATGGCGGCCACGCATACCGGCGCGCTGGCCGGCGAAGACGATATCGCAGACGCCTTTCTGAAAGACCTGGGCATCGCGCGCGTCGGCGTGCTGGAGGCGCTGCTGGAGGCATTTCCGCTGGCGCGGCGCATTCCCTTGCATGGGGAGGGCGCGCCGTTGCGCCGCGTCGGCGTGGTCACCACGACCGGCGGCGGGGCCGCGATGGTGGTGGACCAGCTCGGCGTGCGCGACGTGGTGGTGGAAGCGGCGTCGCCCGCTACGCTGGCGCGCTTCGCCGCCGCGGGCATCGCGGTCTCGGCGGGCCGGGTGGTGGACCTCACGCTTGCCGGCACCAACTACAACGTGATGAAGGGCGCGCTGGACATCATGCTCGATGCGCCCGAGTTCGATGTCGTGCTGGCGGTGGTGGGATCGTCGGCGCGCTTCCAGCCGCAGCTGGCCGTCAAGCCCATCATCGACAGCGCGCACCACGCCACGCCGCTGGCGGCGATGCTGGTGCCCGACGCGCCGCAGGCGCTGGCGGCGCTCACGGCCGCCGACGTCCCATGTTTCCGCTCGCCCGAGGCCTGCGCGGACGCCGTCGCCGCGCTGCTCGCGCGCCGTCGCCCGGGCACGCCGGCGGCCGCGCAGGTTGCGTCCGCGGCAAGCGCACGGACACTGAGCGAAGCGCAGGCGTACGCGATACTGGACGAGCTCCAGGTTCCCCACGCGCCGGCGGTCACGATGCCGCTGTCGGGCCCGGCCGCCGCGCCGCCATTCGACTTTCCGGTGGTCGCCAAGGTCTGCTCCGCCGCCATCCCGCACAAGACGGAAGTGGGCGGCGTGGTACTGGGCATCCAGGACCAGGCGGGGCTCGATGCCGCGCTGGCCGCGCTGCGCCGCAACCTGGCCGAGCGCGCACCGGATACGCACTGCGACGAGGTGCTGGTGCAACCGATGACCCGGGGGCTGGCCGAGGTGCTGCTGGGCTATCGCGTCGACGCGGAAGCCGGCCCCATCGTCATGCTCGCCGCCGGCGGCATCTGGGCCGAGGTCGCGCGGGACCGCAGCATCCGCCTTGCCCCGGTCACGGTGGAGACCGCGCGCGAGATGATCGCCGAGGTCAAGGCGCTGCGCACCGTGGCCGGCCTGCGCGGCCGGCAGCGCGGCGACCTGGAGGCGCTGGCGCAGGCGGTGTCCGCGCTGTCCCGGCTTGCGGTCCGCCCGGACCTGCGCATTGCCGAGGCGGAGGTCAACCCGCTGATGGTCCTGCCCGAAGGGGACGGTGTGCTGGCCGTCGACGCGCTGGTGCTGCGCGCATGAGCCGCGGCGAATCCGCGCGTGGCGCCATGCGCCGGGCCGATGCGGAACTCGCGCGCCTGGACGGCATGGCGATCCGCCATCGCCTCGCACATGGTGCCACCACCGTGGTGTGGCGCGAGTTCGGCGATGGCCCGCCGCTGGTGCTGCTGCACGGTGGTCATGGCAACTGGATGCACTGGGCGCGCAGCATCGACGCGCTGGCGGCCTCCTACACGCTGCTGGTGCCGGATCTGCCAGGCTTCGGCGAATCGGATGCCTTGCCCGGACCGGTGCATGCGCCCGACCGGCTCGACCGGCTGGTGGAGGCGTCCATCGGCACGCTGGACCAGCTCGTCGGCCGCGACAGGCCGGTGTCGCTGGCCGGCTTTTCGTTTGGCGGACTGGTCGCCGCCTGCCTCGCCGCACGGCGCGCGCATGTCGGGCGCGTGGCGCTGCTCGGACCCGCCGGACACGGGGGCACGCGGCGTCCGGGGCTGGCGCTGCGCGACTGGCGCACCGACGATGCGGCGGCCATGCGCGATGCGCTTCGCCACAACCTGCAGGCGCACATGCTGCACGATGCGGGCGCCGTCGACGAGCTGGCCATGGCCATCCATGAACGCGCATGCAAGGCGACGCGGTTCCGCAGCAAGGCCATCTCGCGCCAGGCGCTGCTCGGCGAGGCGCTGGCCGCGTATGGCGGCCCGACCTTGCTGCTGTGGGGCGAGCACGACGTGACGGCGGTACCGGTGGCAATCGCGCAGCAGCTCGCCGGCAACGAGGAACAGCGGGACTGGTGCGTCTTGCCCGGGGCCGGGCACTGGGTGCAGTTCGAGCGCGCGGCGGAGGTCAACGCACTGCTGGAGCGCTGGTTCGCCGGCGCGCCCAGCCGCTAGAATCCGCGAGGCCCCGGCCGGTCCAAGCCGGCGGCAGGCCCGGCGGCCGCGCGAGGACTGCCGGATGTCAGCGCAGGCTTAGCACGAGCCTTTCCTGGAGCACCGCATGCCGTGGATCTACGTCGTCCTTGCCGGCTTTACCGAAATCGCCTGGGCCACGGGCCTGAAGTACACCGAGGGGTTCTCCCGGCTCTGGCCGTCCGTCTTCACCATCGTCACGATGATCCTGAGCTTCTGGCTGCTGTCGCTTGCCATGCGCTCGCTGCCGCTGGGCACCGCCTACGCGGTATGGACCGGGATCGGCGCGGTCGGCGCATTCGCGGTCGGCATCCTGATTTTCGGCGAGTCAGCCAGCGTGTGGCGGCTTGCCAGCGCGGGCCTGGTGCTGGCCGGCATCGTGGGACTCAAGCTGTCGTCGTAGCGGGCGGCGCGCGTGGCGTGCTTGTACGGCGGACGTTCGCCGCGGGCATCGTGCGTGCAATATTTGCTCGCCGCTGGTCCGGGGCAAGCCTGCTCTCACGGCCGGCTCCGCGGGACTGGCCCGGCCGTTGCGGCACAGGCCGGCGCCGCCCGCCGGCCGGTTCGAGCCGGCACGGGCCTTGCGTCGCGATGCAAAGCAGGTATCCGATCGTCCCCGTCGCGGCGGCGATCGCTTCCCCTTCATCGCCACCGGAGAGCACCCATGTCCGACGACAATCACAGCATTGCCGCCACCACGTTGATCGCCTTCGCGGTCGCTGGCCTCGCCCTGACCGCCTCGATCCTGCTGGCGTATTACGCGGTGCCGCCGCGCGGCCGCAATGTCATCCGCAACGTGCTCGACCGCGATGGAGGGCGCGAACAGTACTGACCGCGCCAGCCCGACGAGCGGCCCCATGACCCGCGAAGGCTTCGCGGGCCATGGGGCCGCATTTCGCGGTCGGCCGCCTAGCGGGCGCCGTGGCGCTGCTTCGCGCCGCCGCCGGCGCCTTCGTTGTTGCCGGCCTTGGTGTGATTCGCGGCGTGCTGGCCGCTGCCGGGCTTGCTTCCCTGCGTGGTGGCGGGCTTGCCGGAATTGGCTTCGGCCTTGGCGTCCTGCTCGGTGCGGTTGGTGGGCGGGGCGGTCTTCATGGTGGATCTCCATGTTGCACAGCGTTGAAACAATGCCTGAGGGCAACCCTCGGGAAGGGTACCGGCGGCCATGCCGGCAGCCGATGGCTCTCCCGTTCCGCAAGCACCGTGCCACCGGCGGCGCCCCGACTTCTCCACGGCGAATCGCGCCACCCGCCGCCTATTGATCCGCCTTGGCGCCGGACCGCCGGACGATTTCCGCCCACTTGCTGCCTTCCGCAACCGTATAGCGCGCGAACTCCGCGGGCGACGAGCCCACCGGCTCCGCGCCCATGTCGGCGTACTGGCGCTGCACGTCGGGCCGCTTCAACGCCACGGCGGCATGCGTGGCCAGTTTTTCCACGATGGGCGCCGGCGTGCCGCGCGGCACCCACAGCCCGTACCACGTGCTGATATTGAAGCCGGGGAAGCCCGACTCGGCCACCGTGGGCACATCGGGCAGCGCCTGCGAGCGTTTGGCGGTCGTGACCGCCACGGCCCGCAGCTTGCCGGCCTTGATGAACGGCATCGCCGACGGCATCGAGTCGAACATCAGCTGGATCTGTCCGCCCATCAGATCGGTCAGCGCCGGGGAGCTGCCCTTGTAGGGCACGTGCTGCATGTCCACCTTGGCGGCGAACTTGAAAGACTCCGCGGCAAGCTGCTGCGCCGAGGCGTTGCCGGCGGACCCGAAATTGAGCGCGCGCCCCTTGGCCTTCGCGAGCGCGACCAGGTCCTGCACGGTCTTTACCGGGGAGTCGTTGTTGACCACCAGCACCAGCGGCACGTCGGCCAGCTGGGTCACCGGTACGAAGTCCTGGAAGGCGTCGTAGCGCATCTTCGGATAGATGCTGGGATTGATGACGTGCAGCGAGGCGTTGGCGAGCATCGTGTAGCCATCGGGCGGGGCCTTGGCCACCAGCTCGGCGCCAATCATGCCGCTGGCGCCGGGCTTGTTGTCGATCACCACCGTCTGGCCCAGCGTGTCGCCCATCTTGGCGGCAACCACGCGCGCGAGCAGGTCGGTGGGGCCGCCGGCGGGGTAGGGCAGCACGAGGCGCACCGGGCGCTGCGGAAAGTCCTCCGCCCGTGCCGGCGTGCCGGTGAGCGTCGCGGCGAGCGCCGATGCCGCCATCAATGCACCGGCCAGCAGCCGGCGCCCGGCTATGCCATGGGCGTGGCGGGCGAAGCCGCCGGTGAGTGGGTTTGCCATGAAGTCGTCTCCTTGATTTTTATCGCCACCTTGCCGACCACCTGGCGTGCCTCCAGCGCGGCGAGCGCGTCGGCCAAGCCGGTCATCGGGTACACCGTCGACACCGTCGGTCGGATCTTTCCTTCGCTGGCCCATTCGCACAGCGTGCGCATCACCGCCTGCAAGGCGGGCGCGTGCTGCGCCCGCTCGTTGGCCGGGGTCCAGCCGATATAGCGGCCGACGAAGAAGCCGTGCAGCGTCAGGTTCTTCACCAGCAGCAGGTTCAGCGGCGCCTGGGGAATGCGCCCGCTGGCAAAGCCGACGCTGAGCACGCGGCCGTTGGCCGCCGCGGCCCGCAGCGCGCGGTCGAACAGGTCGCCGCCGACGGGATCGACCACCACGTCGGCACCGCGCCCGCCGGTCACGCGCTTGACGTCCGCGGCAAGGTCCTCGGGCGCCACGGCGTAGCGCGCGCCGCGCGCCAGCGCCTCCGTGCGCTTGGTTTCGGTGCTGGCGCAGGCGATGACCGTGGCGCCGAGCTGGCTGGCGATCTCGACGGCGGCCAGGCCCACGCCGGCGCCCGCTCCCAGCACGAGCACCGTGTCCGCCGCCTTCAGCTCGCAACGCCATACCAGTCCGCAGTAGGCGGTGCCGTAGGACAGCGGAATCGGCAGCGCGCGCAGCGAATCCAGATGGTCCGGAATGCGGTACACCGTGTATTCCGGCACGCAGACCTGCTCGGCGAAGCAGCCCCAGTCGGCGATGGCGACCACGCGGTCGCCCGGCCGCAAGCGGGTCACCGCGCTGCCGCACGCCACCACGCGTCCCACGGCCTCGGTGCCGGGCACGAAGGGCAGCGGCGGCCGGGTCTGGTACCGGCCGGCGATCATCAGGCCGGTGGCATGGCTCACGCTGGCGTACTCCACCGCCAGCGTCACCGCATCCGGCGCCAGCGCAGCGGGCGAAGCGACCGCTTCGAGCCGCATGTCTTCGGGAGGGCCGAACTGGTGGCAGACCAGGGCTTGCATCATGCGCCGGCCTCCGTCGGCGAGCGCTCGGCCTGGCGCGCCGCGCCGTCCGCCAGCCATTGCGAGACCCGCGATGGCGGGAACCCGGCATCGAGCAGCACGCGCTCGGTATGCTCGCCGATGCGCGGCGCCGGGCCGGCCGGGCGGCGTAGGCCGGCGGCCGGCAAGCCGGCGAAGGGCAGGGCGCCCAGGCCGGGCTGATCGATGGGCTGGAACGTGCCCCGATGCACGGCCTGGGGATGGCGCAGCACGTCCTCGTACCCGCGCACGGCCGCGTGCAGCACGTCGTGCGCCTGCAGGCGGGCCAGCCAGTGGGCCGTCTCACGGGTTCGCAGCACGGCAGCAACGGCCTCGTGCAGGGCCGCGGCGTTCGCCATGCGCAGTCCGTTGTCCGCATAGCGCGGATCATCGAGCCACGCCGCGCGCTCCAGTGCGTGGCACAGCCTGGCGAACTGCGCGTTGTTCAGCGCGAGCAGGCTGATGCTGCCGTCCGCGGTGGCGAACACGCCGTTGGGCGCGCTCACCGGTCCCGGCGCGCTGTCGCCCTGCATCGCGTATTCCAGGATGTTGTTCGCCTGCAGCGCGCAGCACGCGTCGAACAGGTTCAGCTCGACGTGCGCGCCCAGGCCGGTGCGAAAGCGCCGGCACAGCGCCGCGGCGCAGGCTTGCGCGGCATACAGGCCGGTGGCGGCATCCGCCAGCAGCATGCCGATGCGGCGCGGCGTGCCGTCGGCGCTGCGGTTGGTGTGCATCAGGCCGCTGTCGGCCTGCATCACCGAGTCCGACGCCGGCAGGTCGGCGCAAGGCCCGTCCGGGCCGTAGCCGCTGACCGAGACATAGACCAGTTCGGGCAGCCGTGCCGCCAGCGCGGCGAAGCCCACGCCCAGCCGTTCGGCGACCCCGGGGCGGAAGTTCTGCACCACCACGTCGGCCTGCAGGGCGAGTTCGAGCAGCAAGGCGCGGCCGTCGTCCCGCGTCGCGTCGATGCAGATGCTGCGCTTGCCGGCGTTATAGGCCACCGACAGCGCGCTGTGCTCGCCCCGTACGACCCCGACATGGCGGCCCCAGTCCCCCGCGGGCGGATCGACCTTCACCACCTCCGCGCCCTGCTGCCACAGGATATGGGCGCAGTACGGGCCGGCGATGCCCTGGCTGATGTCCAGCACGCGCAGGCCGGCGAAGGGCAGGTCCGGCGGCGGTGCGCCGTTGGAGGATGGCGGGGAAGAGGCGGGTGCGTTGTCGCGCATGGAGCGGAATCTCGGAACAGGACGGATGGCTTATGCTAGAGACGCGACCCCGCCAGGACAATCCGCCTATCTGTGCCACCCGTGTTGACTGATGATTGACAATTCCCTCGACCTGAACATGGTCCGGCTGTTCGTGACGATGGTGGAGGCGAAGACCCTCACCGCGGCCGCCGCGCGCAGCGGCATGACGCGATCCAATGTCTCGCGCCGCCTCAAGTTGCTGGAGCAGCATATGGGCGCGCAGCTGCTGCGGCGCACCACCCGGCATGTCGAGCTGACGGAAGCGGGCAGCCTGCTCTATACCCACGGGCTGCGCATGCTGGACGAACTGCAGGCGGCCAGCGCCTCGATCGACAGCCTGGGACAGTCGGTGCGCGGCGATGTCCGCATCCGCCTGCCGACGGGCCTCGGTCATCTGTACCTGACGCCCGTGCTGCTGCAGTTTGCCCGCACCTATCCGGACATTTCGCTGCGCGTGGTGATCAACGACTATATCGGCGACCTGATCTCGGCCGAAGTGGACGTGGCGCTGAAGATCACCTCGATGCCGCCCGAGGATCATGTGGCGCGCAAGATATGCGATGTCGGCTGGTGCCTGTGCGCCGCGCCGTCGTTCCTGGAGGAGAACGGGCCGATCCACCAGGCGGCCGACCTGCTCGAATGCGACCTGATTTCGCCGGCCTCGCTCGGGCGGCGCTTCGACCTGAAGATCACCGTCGCGGGTACGCCGGTCACGCTGCGGGTGGCGCCGCGCATCCAGTCCGGCGACTACCCGTTCCTGTTCGAATCCATGATGGGCGGCCTGGGCGTGGCGCTGCTGCCCCGCTATGCGGTGTGGCGGCAGATCGAAAGCGGCCAGATCGTCGAGGTGCTGGACCAGTGCGATCCGGAAGGCGTGGGGGACAGCATCTACATGCTGACGGCGCCGAACCGGTTTCCCACGCTGGCCACGCGCACGTTGATGGACTACGTGCGCTCGCACCTGGAGGACCAGTCGTGCGCGTGGAGGCGGGCCCGCCGGGGCGCTACTGGAGCTTGAGCAGGGCGGTGCGGACCACGCGCGCCAGCTCGCCGAGCTGGAAGGGTTTGCGCAGGGCGGTGAAGCGCTTCTCGGTGATCTTGGACACATCGACGTCCGCGTATCCCGTTGCCAGGATGACCGGCAGGTCAGCCTTGAGCTGATGCGCTTCCTCGATGACCTCCATGCCGTTCATGCCCGGCATGGCGTAGTCGACGATCATCAGGTCCGGGGCGTTCTGGCGCAGCCGTTCCAGGCCGCTGGGGCCGTCGGGCGCGTCCGTGACCTGATAGCCCATGGTCTGCAGGCACTCCACCAGCATGGTGCGCACATCGTCGTCGTCCTCGATGACCAGGATGCGCCCGGTGTTGGGCGCATCGACATCGGCGGCCGCGGCCACGTCGAGGTCCAGCATTTCCCGGGCCGCGCGCGGCAGCCACAGTTCCACCGTCGTGCCCTTGCCGGGCTGGCTGTCGATGCGGGCGGTTCCCCCCGCCTGCCGCGCGATGCCATAGACCTGGCTCAGGCCCAGTCCGGTGCCCTTGCCGACAGGCTTGGTCGTGAAGAACGGATCGAAGACCCGGGGCAGGATGGATGGCTCGATGCCGGAGCCGGAATCGGTGACGCTGACGACGACGTAGCGGCCCGGCTCCAGCGTGGCGTCGGGAGCCGATCGTTCGGTCGCGTAAATGTCCAGGCGCCCGCCGCCGGCCATGGCATCGCGCGCGTTGATTGCCAGGTTCAGTATCGCCAGCTCGAGCTGGTTGGGATCGGCCTGCGTCCACAGGTCGTCGGAATCGCAATGCGTGGCGAACGCGATGGTGGACCCCAGCGAGATCGAGATGATGTCGCGCATGCCGTTGAGCAGCGAGGCGACATTGACCGCCTTCAGGTCCAGGTTGCTGGTGCGCGAAAATGTCAGCAGTTGCGCCGTCAGCTTGGCGCCGCGTTCGGTGGCGCGCTTGACCGTGGCGGCCATCTTGCGGATGCGTTCGTCGTCGCTGACCAGCGCGAGCAACTCGGCATTGGCCATGATGATGCTCAGCAGGTTGTTGAAGTCGTGCGCGATGCCGCCGGTCAGCTGGCCCAGCGCCTCCATCTTCTGCGACTGCACCAGCACCGCCTGCACTTTCGCCCGCTCGTGGATCTCCTTCATCAGGCGGTTGTTCGCCGAGGCCAGTTCGTGCGTGCGCTCCTCGATGCGGCTCTCGAGCGATTCGTTCAGGCGCTCCAGTGCCTGCTGAGCCTCGACCCGTTCGATCAGGTGCTGTTCCGATTCCGCCAGATGCCGGCGCGCGTCGTACTGCCGGGCCCGGGCGCGCAGCGACGACGTCACCGCGCGGCGCAAGGTTTCCGAATTGAGAGGACGTTCGAGCACGAGCACATTGCCCAGGCGTTCGAGCATGTCGATGCCCACGGCGCGGCGGCCCTCGGCGAGCCGGCGGGACAGCAGCACCACGGGAAAATCCGACCACGCCGGCTGCCGTGCGAGCCACGCAGCCAGTGCGCTTGCGTTGTCCGGGCGCAGGGCCTCTTCCGTGACGATCGCGACACCGGCGCCGCGGTCGAGTTCGGCCACCAGGCCCGGCATGTCGGGGCATGGCAGGCAGCTGCGCCCATCCGTGCGCAACACGTCGGCGATGACTTCGGCGTCGCGGCCGAAGGGGGCCACCACCAGAGCGCGAAACTCCATGCCTCAGGTCCCGGGCAAATCCGGCGTCGCGCGCGAGGACGAAAGCATCGCGGTGTCGCCCTTGTACACCGGCAGCCCGCTCAGGATGCCCTCGAAATCCCGCAGCGATTCGCCGACGTTCACGCCGCCGCGGTCCAGCCGGAATTCGCGGATCGAGCGTTCGTGCCCGCTGGTGCGGCTCTTGACGGCCGTCACGGCCGTATGGACATGGCCCTGGCGCTCGAAGTAGCGGAACAGCACCACCACGTCGCTCAGATAACTGATGTCGATGTCGCTCTGGACTTCGCCGATGACACCATGCTGCCCCAGCACCAGCATCGTGATGACGCCGCGCTGGTTCAGGTACGTCAGCAGCTCGTGCATCTGCAGCAGCAGGTGCCGCTCGCCCGGCATGGCCTGCAGGAAGGCGTTGAGGCTGTCGATGGCGACGAAGCGCACATCGTCCTGCTCCACGCTGCGGCGCAGTTCGCTGGTGAATTCGCCCGGCGAAATCTCGGCGGGGTCGACCTGGCGCAGGGTCAGCAGGCCACTGTCGAGATGCGGCCGGAGGTCGATGCCGAGCATGGCCGAACGCCGCAGCAGCGTCATGCGGGTTTCGTCGAACAGGTAATAGACGCAGGGCTCCCCGCGTTTCAGCGCCGCCAGCAGGCAGGAAGCCACCGTCGTGGTCTTGCCTACCCCGGACGGTCCGACCATCAGCGTGTTGGTGCCCCGCACCAGGCCTCCGCCGAGCAGCGCGTCCAGCCCCGGCGTGCCGGTGGTCAGCGCTTCGGGCGCATATTCGCTGTGGTGCTCGGCGGCGATCAGGCGGGGGTAGACCTGGATGCCGCCCGTATTGAGCGTCATGTCGTGAAAGCCTTCGCGGAAGCGGATGCCGCGCATCTTGGCGATGCGCAGCCGCCGCCGTTCGCCGCCGAAGTCATGCACTACGTTGTCGAGCGAGATGACGCCGTGCGCGATGCTGTGCAACTGCAGGTCGCCAGGTTCGGAGCTGTTGTCGTCGAGCAGCAGAACGGTGCAGGCGCGGGTGGCGAAGTAGCGCTTGAGCGCAAGGATCTGGCGCCTGTACCGCAGCCCGCTCTGCGACAACATCCGCAGTTCGGACAGGCTGTCGAAGACCAGGCGGGTGGGCTTGAGTTCGTCCACCTTGGCGATGACGTCCCGCACGGTCTCGCTCAGTTCGACTTCGGCAGGCTGGAGCACGCTCTGCTCGAAGCGGGGATCCAGACCTTCGTCCGACAGCAGCTCGATGGTGGTGAACTTGCTGGCGTCCCAGCCATGGCTTTCCGCCACGGCGACCAGCTCGGCGCTGGTCTCGGACAGCGTAATGTACAGGCCAGACTCGCCGAGTTCGGCGCCCCTGAGTAAAAATTGCAACGCCAATGTCGTTTTGCCCGCCCCCGGCGCGCCTTCGACCAGGTACATGCGATCGGGCGTGAGTCCACCGCCGAGGATATCGTCGATACCCTCAATGCCGGACTGGATACGTTTCTGCGTGACGGGACGGTCGGTGGTTTGCATCTATGGGGCCGCGAAACTGCGTGCCAGTTGCCTCGATCCTGGCAGACGTCCGCAATTTCCAGGCCAGGGACATATCCCCCGTTGCCGGCGGCTCACAACGCCAGTGTCAGCCCCGGCCCGTCGGCCCACGACACGCAGGTACACATGCCTTGTGCCCGCATCGCCGGCGTCAGGCAGACGTCGCGGTGGATGGGCGCGCCCCCGCCTACCTCGGCATAGCAACTGCCGCACTCCCCGCGCTTGCAGTCGTAGGCGACCAATGCCCCCGCGTCGATCAGCGCGTCCAGGATGGACGTGCCGGGCGCGACTTCGACCGTCATGCCGGACAGCGACAGCGTCACCGTAAGCGGCCGGTCCGCGCTCGCCGCTCGTGCACCGAAGCTCTCGAAATGCAGTGCGTTCGCCGGCCATCCCCGGCGGGCGCCGGCATCCGCCAGCGCCTGCATCAGCGCCACCGGACCGCATGCATACAGATGGTGTCCCGGTTCATAGGCGCCGAGCACGGCGGCCGGATCGATCCGGCCCGCGGACGCGGACAGATGCACGGCCACCGCCTCGGGCGCGATGGCGCGCAGTTCGTCCAGCAGCGGAAGCCGGCCTGCATCGCGGGCCAGGTAGTGCAGCCGGAACGGGATGCCTTGCGCGCGCAGGGCATGGGCCATCGATATCAGCGGCGTGATGCCGATCCCGCCGCCAACCAGCGTGATGCGCGCGGATGCCGCCGGCGGCCGCAGTGCGAATCCATCGAACGGCCCGGCTACCTGCACCGGGTGGCCGACCGCGACCTCGTCGTGCAGGCAGCGCGAGCCGCCCTTGCCATCGGCCTCGCGCTGCACGGCGATGCGATAGCGGTCCGCCTTTCCCGCCGCGCCGACGAGCGAATAGCGGTTCTCGAACGATGTGCCGTCGGCGGCGGCAAAGCGCAGCGAGACATGGGCGCCGGGCGTCCACGGCGGCAGCGGCTGGCCGTCGGCGCGGCGCAGTTGGAACTCCTTGACGGCGGGGCCGTGTCCGACGATGGCCGTGACGACGCAATCCATGGCTGGTCGCCTCACGCGGCCCGCACGGGCGGGTTGAACGGCGAGGCGTCGAGGTATTCCCACTCCAGCGCTTGCAGGGTATCGCGCAGGATCCATTTGTCGACGCGGAATTCCCAGTAGCGCCTGGTGCCGCCGGTCTCGTTGCCGGGGTCCTCCTGGTCCCATTGCACCGTCGCGCTTCCTGTCAGTTGCAGCAGCTGGCCGTTGGCGAAATCGGGGATGCACAGCCCGGCGCGGGGATCGACCGAGAAGTTGCCCAGCGTGTTGAAGAGACTGTTGCCGGCATAGTCGGGGATGCGCAGCGTGGTGGCATCCACCACCTGCACGAACCCGGGGGTGCCGCCGCGGTGGGAGGCGTCGGCGCCCGCGGCCGGATGGCGGCTCGCCACGAACACCGTGTCCGCCGCGCGCACGATCTGTTCGACGGTGCCGCGCAGCACGGCGCCATACGCGGCCTGCGCCGGCAGTCGAGGCTCGCCCACGTGGCGTAGCTGACGCCGCTGGATGTACTTCGGGCAGTTCGGATAGGCCTCGCGGATCGCGACTTCCGCGGCCCGCCCGTCGATCTGACTGACGGAGCCATTGACGCGGTAGCGGCGCCGCGAACTCAGCTCGATGAACAGCATGCCGAGGTCCGCCCCGGCGGCGATGTTGGTCCATAGCGGATCGTCGGGGTCGCGCGTGCTCGCGGGCACGTCGAGCACGATGGACCGGCCGTCCGGTGTGGTGACGAAGCCCGGCTTGCCGAACAGCACCGAGGCCCACAGGTCCCCCGCCGCATCGACGCTGGCGAGCGCCACCATCGACTGCTTGGCGATGAACGGCCGTGCGCCGGCAATGACCGCGTCGGACAGGACGGCGATATTGCGGTCCGCGATGGCGGCTTCGCCGGCGCTGCGCTGCACGGCACGTTCGCCGCAGTGGAATGGGCTGATGTCGCTCATGGCGGCTCCTCGGAATCGGGCATCGATCGTTGCTGGTGCCGCCATTCTGGGAAATAATCCGCGCAACAAGAATAGTCGCCCGACGCAAGTCATAGTTTCGCGGAGAGTAATGGATGGACCAGATTCACCTGATGACCGTGTTCGTCGCGGTCGGGGAAGGGCAGAGCTTTGCCGCGGCCGCGCGGCGGCTGGACCTGTCTCCCGCGGCGGTCACCCGCGCCATCTCCGCGCTGGAAGACCGGCTTGGGGTGAAGCTGCTGATGCGCACCACCCGCAGCGTCAGGCTGACGGAGGCGGGGCGCCGCTACCTGGACGATGCCCGCAACATCCTGGCCAGCATCGCGGAAGCCAACGAGGCGGCGGCAGGCGTCAATGCGGCGCCGCGCGGCAACCTCTCGGTAACGGCGTCGGTGCTGTTCGGCAAGACCTACGTCACGCCGTGCATCGTGGAATTTCTCGATGCCTACCCGGAAGTCGAGGTCTCCGCGGTCTTCCTGGACCGCCTCGTCAACCTGATGGACGAGGGCATCGACGTGGCGGTGCGCATCGGCCATCTGCCCGATTCCAGCTTGCGGGCGCTGCGGGTAGGCCAGGTGCGCCGGGTCCTGTGCGCATCGCCGGCCTACCTGGAGCGGCACGGCACGCCCGAGCATCCGGCCGACCTGCTGCGCCATACGCTCATCGCCGCCACCGGCATCTCGCCGCGCGCCGAATGGAAATTCGGCGCGCTGGAGGATCCCACCATGGTGCGCGCGAGCCCGCGGCTGACGGTCAACAGCAACGACGCCGCCATCGAGGCGACGGTGGCGGGGTTGGGCATCTGCCGGCTGCTGTCGTACATGATTGCCGACCATGTGGCCGACGGACGCCTGCGCATCGTGTTGCCGGACTATGAGGAGTCGCCGTGGCCGGTGCATGTGCTGCACCGCGAGAGCAAGTACGGCTCTTCGAAGGTGAGGCACTTCATCGACCTGCTGGCCGCCCGCCTGCGCTCGCACCCCGAACTGAGCTGAGCGTCGCATCCTTGCGCACGAAGGAATAATCAATTCACCCCCGTGGCATTTCCCTCGTCCTGCGCGGTGCCTAGACTGGCCTCGTCGCATGCGCACCGCATCGCACTGGCCATCGGCACAGGCCATCGACCACAGACGAACGGGAGTTCCACATGAAAGCAGCCATCATCATTCTGTCCGACCCGAAAGCCGGCGAAGACGCGCTCGGGCGCATGTTCAACGGCCTGGCGGCCGCCTATGACTTCAAGCAGAAGGACACCGAGGTCGGCATCTACTTCCAGGGCACCGGCACGCGCTGGCCCGGCGTGCTGGCCAATCCCGAGCATCCGATCCATGCGCTGTACAAGGCGGTGGAGGACACGGTAGTCGGTATCTCGTGCGGCTGTGCCGATGTCTTTGGCGCCCGGGAGGAGGCCGAGCGGGCCGGCTTCGACCTGATCACCGACAACAGCGTGCCGGGCACCTCCGGCCTGCCGAGCATCGCCCAGATCGCGGCGGACGGCTATACGATCTTCACTTTCTGAAGTCGCGGGGGAAATGGGGTCGTGCGCTGGCTAAAGAACCGGCCGACGGTGCCGACAACCGACGTGTTGCCTCACTCCATTGGACCGATCCCATGACCGCGATTTCCCCCTTGACCGCGCCCGCTCGGGAAGCCCTCGTGCCCGCGCCGCGGGCGCTGGCCGAGCCTGGCGATGCGCCCGGCGTGCCCGACGCAACCTCGACCACGCTGACGCTGGGACAGTCCGGCGGCGAGGCGGCGGCGTACTCGCTGGCGCAGCTGTCCCCGACCCCTGTGTGGGAGCGTTCGGCGCGCGACGCCGTGTCGTCGCGGATGGCGGCCAATGTCCAGGGCGCCCGGCTCGGCAATCGCTTCGACGGGTTGGGCGCGGCATTGCTGGAGCGTTTCCGGTTCGACGGCAACGATTTCTCGCAGTCCGTCATCCGGCTGCCGGCCGGCACCCCCGTGGACCGCGTCGACGATGCGCGCTTTCACGCGCCCGCGGACAACGAGATCGCGCTCACGGTAACCACCCGCGGGGGCGCCACGGTGGCCGTCACGCTGGGCAGCGACGCTGACCGGCTGTCGGTACGGATCGCGGTGACGGGCGGCGAGCTGTCGGAGGACGAGCGCACGGCCCTGGCGGCGCTGTCCGACGGGTTCCAGCAGGCCATCGACGGGCTCGCCAAGGTACCGCCGCGGCTGGACCTGGCCGGCGTGCTGCGGTTCGACGGCGAGGCGTTGTCGTCGGTCAGCCTGCATGCCACTGTCCAAGTGGGCCACGACAAGCGCCAGACCATCGATCTGGTGGCCGACGACAAGCGGCGGTCGCTCACCGCCAGCGGCGCGCTGGGCACCATCGCGATGGACGTGGACGTGACCGGCGCCGCGATCGTCGGCAACGAGGCGCAGCGCCAGGCCGCGCTGACCCGCTATCTGCACACCTTCGACCAGGCGCAGCGGCGCGGTCAGGGCGACGCCGACCTGATGGCGCTGTTCAAGGACGGCTTCGGCGCGCTGCACGGCAATATGCCGGCAGTGGCCGCGACGGCGCAGGCCACCCGCCTGGGCGCCGGCGATCAGGGCATGCTGACCGGACTGGCGGATTTCTCCGCCTCCGTCACGCAGACGCGCCGGTCCGAGAACCCGCTGCGCAGCGACGAGGTCGATGCGTTCTCGTACCGCGTGTCCCAGCAGACCGAGGTGCGCGGCTCCGGCCCGCTGGACCGCACCATCCGGCAGCGCCAGGAAGCCACGCTGGATGCCAGCTTCCATCGCTCGCTGACGCCGGACACGACGCTGCTGCTCGACGCCAGCCGACATTCGCAAAACTATGCGTACGAGCGCATCCACGACACCGCCAGCAGCGACATGACGCTGGCGTACGAACAGGGCGTTCTGGCAAAGGCATCGCTGACGCAGTCGGCCAGCGAGTGGCAGCGCACGCAGACCTACCGCTTCGGCAAGCTGGAGGAGGACTCGACCGTGCCCTCCTCGCGTTCGCGCACCATCGACGTGCTGGCGCTGGTACGGGCCGCGGAAGAGAGCGACGCCTTCGGCCGCATGGACGACGATGCGCGGCGCGACAGGGTGCTCGCCGACATGCACGATCAGGTCCTGCTGCAGACCGACCCGGCTCGGCTCGCCCGCTGACGCACGACGGCGATAGTGCCGCCGCGCACGGGGGCGTGGCCGGGACGGCCCCCATGGCGCCGCGGTGCGTTCCTCTTGCCGGAATGCGTCTTCCGCGCCGGCGGCGGCGCGGCTACAGGCCCAGCTCGCTCAGTCCGGGGTGGTCGTCCGGGCGGCGCCCTAGCGGCCAACGGAACTTGCGGTCCGCCTCGCGGATGGGCATGTCGTTGATGCAGGCAAAGCGGCGCTGCATCAGCCCGTTCTCGTCGAACTCCCAGTTCTCGTTGCCATACGAGCGGAACCAGTTGCCAGAGTCGTCATGCCATTCGTAGGCATAGCGCACCGCGATGCGGTTGCCGTCGTGCGCCCACAGTTCCTTGATCAGCCGATAATCCAGTTCCTTGTTCCACTTGCGGGTCAGGAACGCCACGATCTCGTCGCGCCCGTTGGCGAACTCCGTACGGTTGCGCCAGGCGCTGTCGGCGGTGTAGGCAAGCGAGACCCGCTGCGGGTCGCGCGAGTTCCAGCCGTCTTCCGCGAGGCGCACCTTGGTGAGCGCGGTGTCGCGGGTAAAGGGCGGGACGGGCTGGCGAACTTCTGGCGCTTTCGACATATGTAGGCTCCTTGATGAGGGCGGGGGACCGCGGGGACCGGCGGCATCGTCGCGCGGGCGGGGCAAACTCTGGCCCCTGGGCGATAGACGCATGATCCGGCAAGCGCGGGCCGCGCGCAGCCACGCCCGGCGAAAGTTTGTGTTCCGGAAGGCTCAAGAATGGGGGGGCGCGACAGCGCCATGGCGGCACCACCGCTTCGGGCCCGCCGGTCGCCGTCGCCTGCTGCCACGTCCTTCAGCTCAGCGCTTTCGCCTTGAGCAGGCCAAACTCCTGCTCGGTGATGGTCCCGGCATCGAGCAGGGCCTTCGCGTCGGCGATCTGCTCGGCCGGGGATCGGGCGCCAGCGGCCTGGCGGATATAGGCGTCGGTCTCAGACCTGGCGCGCTCCAGCCGCTCCCGTTGCCGCGCCGCCATGCCGGCGCCGCGCGCGACGATGTAGACGATCGCGGTCAGGGGCGGTGCCAGGACCAGCGCGATCAGCCAGATTGCCTTGTAGACGCCGCCCAGCTCCTGATCGCGGAACAGGTCCGCGAAGATCTGGAACAGGATCAGCAGGTACGCCACCAGCACGAAGGTGGACAGCATCAGAAGAACGAGATCCCAGAAATTGGTCATTTGGTGGCCTCCTGTGGTGCTGCGCGGAGACGGCCCTGCCGCGGCGTGCAGCGAGGGAAAAGGCAGCCGTTTCCCGCGTCTTTGCCTAGTCAAGCAGACAGCAAAAAACCGGCGTGCTGATTTTTTTCGCGATCCACGGTCACGGGTGGTGATTTTTTTCGCGGGCGTTGCGCGGTGGCCCCGTGCCACTACATCAAGAAATGTTGATTGCAAGTTGATTTAATTTCGCTTTCTGGCTACGTGCAGGGTAGGGCAAATCGAGGTACCGCCACGCCCCTTGACGCTTACCCGCTCCAGGCATATGCCAAACCGTCGACTCGCATCCACCGCCGCACCGAACCGCCATGGGCCCTGGGCCACATCCGTGCCGGTCGCGTCGTGCTGCACCGCAAGCCCTTGCGCCGGCTGCACGTGCCGCTGCGCGATGCCGCGCTGCCCAGGGTCGCGATCGTGTCGATGTACGTCGGCGCGGCCGGCGAACTGGCGGAGGCGGCAGCGCAGGCGGGCATGGACGGCATCGTCGTCGAGGCCACCGCCTCGGGCCACGTCAACGCAGCCATGTACGACGCCATCGGTGCCGTGCTCGACGGTGGGCTACCCGTTGTCGTCTCCACGCGGATTCCGTCCGGCGGGACGCGGATCGGTTATAGCTTCCCCGGCTCCTCGCACCGTCTCGTCGAGAAGGGCGCGGTACTGAGCGACGACCTGTCGCCATGGAAAGCGCGGATCCTGCTGATGCTCGCGCTGCAGCATGGCTGGCGCTCGCGCGAAGCGCTGCACGCGCTGTACAGCGACGAGACGGTGCTGGCTTAACCCATGCCGCAACGCGGCGACCCTGCCTGACACGGCCGCTGGTCGGGCCACGGTGGGCCGCATTCGCCGTCATCCGCCATTTGAGGGATTGCCGGTCGCGCTCCCAAAGACCTTAATTCGAAGCACAACCACGGTGCTTCGCATGGCCGCCGACCGCGCGGCCATCCAGGAGGGCCCCACAAGATCAGGGAGACCGTATGAACGATTCGGGCGGCGTCCACAGGACGCCTGCGTCCGCGGCAAACGTATTGCTGGTCGGACCGGTCAGGAACTGCGGCAGCGGCATCGCGCGGGAAATCCGTCATCTCATGAGGGTATTTTCGGTGTTCCGATCGGTCGCCGTATTGCTCGTGGAAAGCGACTCGTCCGACGATTCGCTCCGTGAACTGCGCAAGCTGGAGCGCGAGATTCCCAACTTCGCGTTCGTCTCCATGGGCGCGCTTGCGCCGCTCCATCCCATCCGGTGCGATCGCATCGCGCAATGCCGCAACGTGTACGTGGAGATGGTCCGGAACGATCCCCGCTACCGGCATATCGACTACGTGCTCAGTGCCGACCTGGACGGCGTCAACGATGGCCTGACCGCCGACGCGGTGCTGTCCTCCTGGCGCACTGACATCGACTGGGCCGGGGTCACCGCCAACCAGACGCTCGGCTACTACGACATCTGGGCCCTGCGGCACAAGGCATGGTCCCCGGTGGATTGCTGGGATGCGTACCGTTCCCTTGTCGACACCGTGGGGCCGCGGCAGGCGCTGGAGGCCTGCGTGGCATCGAAACAGATGCGCATTCCGCCCGAGGCGGGTCTGATCGAGGTCGAATCCGCCTGCGGAGGCTTTGCGATCTACAAGCGGGACGCCTTCGTCTGCGGCCGCTATGTCGGGAAGGACGAGAACGGCAGGGAGGTGAACGAACATATCGCGTTCCACGCCGCGCTGCGGGCCAACGGCCACCGCATCTATATCAACCCGGCGATGATCAATGCGGACTACAACGAGCACACGCGCCACAAGACGCGGCTCGGCCACCTGCGCAAGGAATTCATGTGGACGGTGCGCGAGGCGGCCGACCGGCTGCACTGCCGGGGCAGGCTGGAGGCCGTGGTGGCCGCATGCAAGGCGGCATTCGCGGGCCGAGGCGCGCTGCCGGCGAAGGTGGCGGGCCTGGCATCGGCGCCGCGCGCGCCGGACCATGCCGTCGGGAAGAAGCGGGCAGGGTAGGGACTATCATGGGCCTTTGCCCCGCCCCAGGGGCGCCCGGCCCCGACGGCGCGGGCGCCGGCGCGGCGTCCCTCTTGCAGAAGGAACGTTGGCCATGACGCGTGTCTGCGTACCCGCTGAAATCTCCGCACAAGTGCAACGCGCGCTGGCCGTCGTCGAAAGGCGGCTCGTCCCGACGCTGATCGCGGTTCATTTGTATGGCTCTGCCCTGGACGGCGGCCTGAAGCCGTTCAGCGATATCGACTTGCTGGTGACCGTCGCCGCGCGCCTCGATGACGCCTTGCGGCAGGCGCTGATGACCGAGCTGCTGGACGTGTCAGCGCCGCCCGGGCAGAGCGGTGCGCTGCGCGCGCTCGAAATCACGATCGTCGTGCGCGACGATGTCGTGCCGTGGCACTACCCGGCCAGGCGCGAATTGCAATTTGGCGAATGGCTGCGCGAGGACATTGCGGCGGGCCGCTTCGAGCCCGCGCTGGTCGATCCGGATCTGGCAATACTGCTGACCAAGGCGAGGCAAAGCAGCATTGCATTGTTCGGCCCGCCGGCCCAACGCGTCTTCGATGCGGTGCCGGAATACGATTTCTACCGGGTTCTTTCCGATACGCTGAATCTCTGGAATAGCCCGGCGGATTGGGAAGGGGAAGAACGCAATATCGCGCTCACGCTGGCCCGCATCTGGTACAGCGCCGCGACCGGCGCCATCGCGCCAAAGGCGATCGCGGCCGATTGGGCCATGGCACGCCTGCCCCCCGCGCACAGCGCTGTCCTGCTGGAAGCGCAGCACGCCTACCTGGGGCATGGACAGGACCGCATGGCCCTGCGCGGCGCCGCAATGGCGGCCTTCGTCGACCATATCAAGAAAGAAATCGGTGCGGCGCTGGAGGAAAGGGGCCATGGAATGGGAATCAAGCGCGGAAATGACGATGCGCCCGGCGCAATAGAAAAATGACACCTTCGAACTGCCGAAAAAGTCCACTCCGATAAGCGGTCAATATCGGGTTCTTCCAATACCATATAAAGCAAGGTTATCCGTCACGGTTTTTGGTTATCATTCGCGTTTTTGCCGGCGCTTGCTCTGACCATCACGTCCAGAAACGGGTATCCAATTGGCCTTTCAATTTCCTCCGCGCACCTTTCGCTTCCAGATGGCCCTGGTGTTCGGCCTGCTGTCGGTTCTCGTCGGACTGCCGACCTACTGGTACATCAGCAACCAGCACCGGACGCAGCTGATCGAGAACAAGCGAAAGGCGCTCGAGGCCATGGCTCACTCCGCGGCCACCGTGCTGACCGAGAACCTGGCGGAGCGGCACCGCGAGATCGAACTGCTGACGCAAAGCCCTCTGTATCGCCGCACGCGTTTCGACGATGCGGAAGTGCGGGCCAGCCTCGAGCGGGTCAAGCAGTCGTACACGCACTATTCGTGGATCGGCGTGGCCGACGCGCAGGGCCGCGTCCACGCCGCAACCTCCGGTCATCTGATGGGCGCCGACGTGTCCAAGCGCCCCTGGTTCCAGGCGGGGCTCACCCGCAGCTTCGTTGGCGATATCCACGAGGCGGTGCTGCTGGCCAAGCTGCTGCCCAATCCCACGCCGGACCAGCCCATCCGCTTCATCGACTTTTCGGCGCCGATCCGGGACGACGAGGGGAATGTCAAAGGCGTGCTGGGCGCGCACGCCCACTGGCAGTGGGCCGGCGCGCTGCTGCGCACCGTCACGCCGGAGCCGACGGACGGCCATCAGATCGACGTCTTCATCCTCAACCACAAGGGCGAGGTCATCTATCCCGAGAATCCACCGGCAGGTCTCAAGGCGCCCAGCCTCGACGCGCTTGCCGGCGGCGCCCACAACCGCTTCATGGACTGGGGCGACGAGGGCCAATACCTGACCGCCTCGGCCATCGTGCAGGGCCCCGTGGCCTCCGACGCGCTGGGCTGGCGCGTGGTGGTGCGGCAATTCGACGATACCGTGCTGGCGGAAGTGCGCTCCTTGCAAAGGGTCAACCTGCTGACGATGGGCGCGGCGGGCCTGGCATTCCTGCTGCTGGCCTGGGTGGTGGCGGACCGCGTCAGCCGTCCGGTGGAGTCCTTGACCCAGACCGCGCGGCGCATCCAGCGCGGCGACAGGAACGTGCGCTTCCCCGAGACCTTCTGGGCCCGCGAGCTCCAGCGGCTGGCCGAGGCCCTGCGCGGCATGTCCGGCACGCTGATCGCGCAGAAGGAAGCGCTGGCGCGCAGCAACCAGGATCTCGAAGCCAAGGTGGCGGCAAGGACGGCCGAGCTCGAGGAGCTGAACATCGAACTGGAAAAGCAGGCACGCACCGATACGCTGACCGGCCTGCCGAACCGCCTGCGCACGAACGAGCGGCTGGCCGAGGAGTTCGCCCGCTTCCAGCGCCACAAGGTGCCGTACTGCGTGCTGGCGCTGGACGTGGATTTCTTCAAGCGGGTCAATGACACCTATGGTCACGCGGTAGGCGACGACGTGCTCAGGCATGTTGCCAGGGTGCTGCATGCCACCATCCGCCAGAGCGATTTCGCCGGGCGCATCGGCGGAGAGGAATTCCTCGTCGTCCTGCCCGCTACCCGGCTGGACGTGGCGATGGACGTGGCCGAGAAGATCCGCCATGCCATCGCGCAGGCGCCGGTCGATCCGGTCGGTGCCATCACCATCAGCATCGGGGTCGAGGAAGTGGCCGAGGGCGACGCCGACGAGCACGTAGCGGTCACCCGCGCCGACGACTCGCTCTACCGGGCCAAGGCGGCCGGGCGCAACAGGGTCGTGAGCCGGCCCGCCGCGGCGAAGATCGACGTCTGATTGCCGGGGCAGCGCGCCATGCGGCGCCTGCCGCTGCCCGGCGTTGCGCTGCGCGCTCGCCACAATGCGGTGGCGGATGCCTTGTCGTGCTGCTACAGTCGCGCGCAGTACGCCCCGCCGAGGGCGCGATTGGCCGCCGGCCGCAGGGCGGGGCGGCCCTTCTCCATTCAGATACGGGTTGGGTCCATGTTTTCACACGCTCTTGCCGGCGCGCGCGCTGCCGGCCTCGTCCTGTTCGCCGCCGCGCTGCTTGGCGCCTGCGGCTCCGACGATCCCGCCGAGACACCGCCGGTCACGCTGCCTGCGGCGCGTCTCGTGGTCGATACCGGCAGCGCCGCACCGGTGGCGGGCGGCACGTTCAGTCTCAAGGCGACGCTGCTCGCCGCCGACGGTTCCGAGGTAAAAGGCGCGAGCGTTGCCTGGACGTCCTCGAACGAGTCCGTGGCGACGGTGCTGTCCGCATCGGACAGGGCGCCAGCGGCCGCGGGCGCCGCGCCGGTCGGCATCTACGCCACGATCCAGACCCTGGCGGCGGGCGACGCCGATATCACGGCAACCGCCACGCTCGCCGACGGCAGCCGGGTCTCGAGCGTGACCCATCTGGTGGTGCAGGCCGCCCCGGCGAAGTCCTATACGCTCGCACTGACGCCGGCCACGCTGGCCGTCAGCGCGGGGGGCGCCGCGCAGACGGTGGCCGTCTCCGTGCGGCGCTCCGACGGTGTCGACGGCGCCGCGGATCTGGCCAACTGGTCGTGGACCAGCGACGACGCCAGCTTCGTGGTGGTGATCGCCAGCGATGGGCACAGCGCTCGAGTCGCCAGTCCCGCGTCGGCCACTGCGGCGGCCAGCGCAACGCTGACGGCCTGCGCCGATGCGCCGGCCGGGCGCCTGTGTGCGAACGCCGCGCTCTCGCGCGCCGCCACGCCGCCCGCCCCGACATACAGCGTGGGCGGTACCGTGTCCGGCCTGGCGGCAGGCAAGAGCCTGCAACTGAGCGACGGCAACGGGGACGTCCAGCTGGTGAACGCGAATGGCGCCTTCGCGATGCCGACATCACGGCCGGCCGCTACGCCCTATGCCGTGACGGTGTCGGGCCAGCCGGCCGGACAGACGTGCACCGTGGCCAACGGTATCGGGACGCTCCCCGCGGCCAACGTGACCAATATCGCCATCACGTGCGTGCAGGCGCAGTTCGTCGTCGTCGCCAACCGCGACGACCGCACGATCTCCGTGTACCGGGCCGATCCACGGAACGGGGCGCTTGCCCCAGTCCCGGGCAGTCCATTTCCTTCGGGCGGGGCCGTCAACGACATGGCGTTCCTGCCGTCCGGTCTTGTCGGCCTCGCGGTCATGGTCGATACGAACACGGTGGTCGGTTTCCGTCTCGATCCCGCCACCGGCGCCATGTCGGCCATCGCCGGCACTTCGGCGCCCACTGCCTATGGCGCGCCTCACGCGGTCGCCGTGCATCCGTCCGGCAACTGGGCATTGATCGGCGCGGGTACGGGCGTCAGCTCCTATGCGATCGATCCGGCCACGTATGCCCTTACGTTCGTCTCCGGCGCCGCCGATGGCATCGGCACCGGTCAGACCTATGGGGTCGCACTGTCGCCGGACGGCGCGCACGTGTACGGGGCAAACTCCAGGCAGGACCGCGTGCTCAAGGTCACGTTGGATCCGTCCAGTGGCGGGTTCGGACCCCTGGCGTTCTTGCCCACCGGTGGAACAGGGCCGAATCGGCTGGTGGTGAGCCCGAGCGGCGGCCATGTCTACGTGGCGAACTCCACCAGCGCGTCGCTGGGCGTCGGGACCATCGGTTCGGACGGCCTGCTGACGGCGGTGAACACCTATCCGACCACCGCCGCGACGCCGGTCGATATCGCGCTGACACCGTCCGGTGATTTCGCTTACCTGCTTGGCACCGGCAGCAGTTCCATCGTGGGCTACCGGCTCGATCCTTCATCGGCGGACGGCTTGCCCGTGGCCGTCGTCGGAACGACGCCGGCCGGCGGCAACGGCCAGCGGCTGAGCATCGACCCCAATGGCCGCTACCTCTATACGACCGCGCTGTCCGGCTCGATCCTCGCGTTTGCGATCGACGCTTCCACCGGTACGTTGACGCCCGTTCCTGGCAGCCCGTTTGCCACGGGCAATGTCAATACGGCGGTGGTGATCGTGGAGCCCAAGCCCTGAGGCGGTGCGCGGATTGCTTTGCTGCCCTCTCCCGCGAGCGGAGGGAGGGAAGCCGGACGGTCTCTTGTGCTGCGTCGTCAGTCTAGCGTTACACCGGTGTCGGCCGTCAGCTTGAGCACCACCGGCAAGTAGGCGGCGTAAGCGCGCTCGGCCTCCGCAGGGCGGTTGCCGATGGGCTCCGCGCCCATGCCCTCGATGCGCCGCGAGAAATCCGGACTGTTCACCAGCGCGCTGACCTCCTCGCCGAGGCGGGCGACGATCGGCTGCGGTGTCCGGGCCGGCGCCATCAGCGTGATGGGTCCGGTCAGCCGGTACGCACTGTCGCCGTAGCCGGCCTCGGCGAAAGTGGGCACGTCGGGCAGCGCTTTCGCGCGGCTCGTTCCGGTGACCGCCAGGGGCCGCAGCTTGCCCGTGGCGAAGTGCTGCTGCAGCGCGGTGACCGAGCCCACCGTGACGTTGATCTGGCCGGCCAGCAGGTCGGTCACCATGGGCCCCTCGCCACGATAGGGCACATGCAGGATGTCGATCCCATACGTCTTTGCCATGTACGTCTGGATCGTATGCGGCTGCGTGCCCGGTCCCCACGAACCCATGCGCAGCTTGCCGGGCTCCCGCTTCGCGTAGTCGATCAGCTCTCTCACGCTCCTGGCCGGAACGCTGGCATTGACCGCCAGCACGGTGCGCGCGGTGGCGATGTCGGAAACGGGGCGCAGGTCGGTGCGCGGATCGTAGGGCAGCTTCCTGTACAGCGCTAGATTGGCGGTGATGGGGCCGGGGATGGTCAGCAGCAGCGTATGGCCGTCCGCGGGCGACCTGGCTGCCTGGTCGGTGCCGATGATCCCGCCCGCGCCTGCCTTGTTCTCGACGACGATGGTCTGGCCCAGCCGCTTGCCAAGGCCATCGGCCAGCGCGCGCGCCAGGGTGTCCGTCAGGCCCCCGGCAGGGTAGGCCACGATCAGGCGCACCGGCTTGCCGGGATAGGCCTCGCCGGCCAGTACGGCAAGGGGGGATAGCCCCACTACCGACGCGATGAGCAGGGCGGCACGGCGCCTCCCGATCTGGCTGCGGTTCTTCATTGATGTGTCTCCGTCCGATGCCAAAGACCATAGAGGCCGCCCAAGGCCGGGGTCAAGTCGGTGCCCTATATTTCCAATATGTGGGAATACGTTCCGCTTTTTGACACTGGACGGAGCACTGTCCAGACTGGGTATAGAGGACCTGACATGAACCTGCCTGTCGAACAATTCATTGCCGAGCGCCGCCTGGAGGATCCGTCCTTCGGCGGTCTGCTGGCCAAGGGTTTTGCGCTGCTGCGCTGCTTCATCGACGAGCCGCAGCCGCTGGGCAACGCCGAACTCGCGCAACGCCTGCAGCTGCCACGGGCCACGGTGTCGCGCATCTGCCGCACGCTGTTCGAACTTGGCTACCTGGACCGGGATCCGAAGCTCGACAAGTATTTCGTCAGCGCCCAGGTGCTGGCGCTCGGTTATCCCTACCTGGCGGGCTTGCAGGTGCGGCACGTGGCCCGGCCGCTGATGCAGGCGCTGGCCGACCGCGTCGAGGGCGCCGTGTCGATGGGTGTGGCGCATCGCCTGGACGTGACGTACCTGCAGTCGTGCACCCACAACGAGGGCACGCCGGCGCGGCCCGGCACCGGTGCCGTGCGTTCGGTGCTCAACACGGCCATGGGCCGTGCCTACCTGTGCACGCTGACCAAAGCGCAATTCGAGAACCTGATGGTCGCCGCCCGCCAGGAGCGGCCGGAGGAATACGCGGCGTGGTACGACACGCTGTGCCACAACGTCGCCCATTACCCCAAGCGCGGCTTCGCGCTCAACGAGGGTGACGCGGGCGTCGGCGTGCATGGCGTGGGCGTGTATTCGCGCATCCGCTACCTGGACCGGCCGCTGCTGTTCAATTGCGCCTTGCCTGGCACGCAGGTCAGGCGCGGCATGATGGAAAAGAAGGTCGCGCCGCTGCTGATGGAGATGGTCCGGTCCATCGAGATCGCCAGCGGGCTGCCGCAATAGCGGCCACGGCCGGCGACAGCAACGACAACGACAACGACAACGACAACGACATCCCGGAGACGCCCCCATGCTGGACCTGAATTCCCTGTTGTACCCGCGCTCGATCGCCGTGGTCGGTGCTTCCACGCAGCCGGACAAGGTGGGCGGCATGCCCGTGCGGCTGCTGCGCGAGCTCGGCTATGCGGGGGAACTGTATCCGGTCAATCCGTCCTCCGCCGAGGTGCAGGGCCTGCGCGCCTACGGCTCGATCGCGGCCATCGGCAAGCCCGTGGACCTGGCGATCGTTGCCGTGCCGGCCGGCGCCAGCGAGGACGTGATGGCACAGCTTGGCGCCCACGGCACGGGCGCCGCGGTGTTTTTCACCTCGGGCTTTGCCGAGGCCGGGGAGGCGGGCGTGCGCATGCAGGAAAGGCTGGCGCGCAGCGCGCGGGAAGCCGGCGTGACGCTGCTCGGGCCCAACTGCCTGGGCGCGATGAACCTGCGCGAGCGCATGTTCGCCACCTTCTCGCCGATCCCGCTGAGCGGCGTGCCGCCCGTGGGGGAAGTGGGCCTCGTCAGCCAGAGCGGTGCCTTCGGCGCCTACGCCTATGCGCTGGCGCGCGAAGCGGGGCTGGGGCTGAGCCACTGGGTCACGACCGGCAACGAGGCCGGGCTGCAGGTGGCCGACGTGATCGCATGGCTCGCGAATGACGCCAACACCCGCGTGATCCTTGCCTACATCGAAGGCTGCCGCGATGGCGCCCGCCTGCGCGAGGCGCTGGCTGCCGCGCGTGCCGCCGGCAAGCCGGTGGTCATCACGAAGGTGGGCACCACGGCGGCGGGCGCCCGCTCGGCACAGTCGCACACGGCCAGCCTGACCGGGGAAGACGCGGTGTACCAGGCGGTGTTCGATGCCTACGGCGTCCATCGCGCCCATACGCTCGAAGAGTTCTTCCGGCTGGGCTACGTGTTGTCCAGGGGCCGGCGCCCGGCGCTGCCACCGCGCGAGCCGGGGCAGTCGGTCGCCGCCGCGGCGCCGCTGGCCATCGTCACGGTGTCCGGCGGCGTCGGCATCATGATGGCCGACCGCGCCGAGGAACTGGGCCTGCCGCTACCCGCGATGCCGGAGCACGCGGCCGAGACCCTGCGCACCGCGATCCCGTTCGCCAGCACGGCCAACCCCATCGACGTGACGGGGCAGGTGGTGGCCCAGCCGCGCGTCTTCATGGAGGCCATCGCGGGCGTGGCACGCAGCGGCTCCTATGGCTGCGTCACGGTGTTCCTGGCCGGTGGCGCCAATGCCCCGCGGCTGTGGCCGGAGCTGCAGCAGACCATCGGCACGCTCGCCGACGACCCGCAGGCCGCGCCGCTGCTGCTGGCCGGCATCGTCGACGACGACAAGCGCGCATGGCTGGAGTCGCGCGGCTGCCTGGTGTTCCGCGAACCGGCGCATGCGGTGGAAGCGGCCGCGACGCTGGCGCGCGCGGCCGCGATGCAGGGCGGCGACGGCGCCGGCACGCAGGCTGACGATCGACGTCAGCCAACCGCGGTGAGCCTGCCGCGCGACCTTGCGCCCACCGCCACGGCACTTTCCGAAGCCGAGGCGATGCAACTGCTGGCGGATGCCGGCATTCCGGTGGCCCCGCATGGCCTCGCGCACGATGCGGACGAGGCCGTGCGCATCGCCGAAGCGCTCGGCTATCCCGTGGTGGTCAAGCTGTGCTCGCGCGAGATCCTGCACAAGAGCGACGTCGGCGGCGTGGCGCTGAACCTTGCCGACGCGCCGTCGGTGCGCGACGCCTTCGGCCGCATGGCGCAGGCGTTGGCAGGTGCGCGTACCGAAGCGGGTCTGCCCGTGCCTTTCGAGGGTGTGCTGGTGGCGCGCATGGTGCGCGGTTGGGGCGAGATCATGGTCGGCGTGCGGCGCGATCCGGTGTTCGGCCTGGTGGCGCTGGCAGGCATCGGCGGCACCGCGGTCGAGATCTTCCGCCAGACCGCCTGCGGCCTGGCGCCGCTGTCGCGCGCGCAGGCCCGCGCCATGCTGGTCGACAGCAAGGCGGCGGCGCTATGCGAGGGCCATCGCGGCAATCCCGCACTGAACCTGGACGCCGCCGCGCAGGTGCTGGCGGCGGTATCGCAGTTGGCGGCAAGGCTGGGCGAGCGGCTGGACACGCTCGAGATCAACCCCTTTATCGTCAGCGCGCAGGGGCTGGTGGCCGCCGACGCGGTCGTTACCCTGCGCTGCGCACAGGGCCGCGCGACCTAGCTTCGCCGCGCAACGCGTTGGTCGGCCATGCCCGCACAGACGGGCGCCGCCACCGCGGCAGTAGCAGTCCAGAACACAAGACAGGAGACAAGCAATGCCATCGCAGACGCATTTGCCGCCGGGCCGCATGGCGCCGCGCGGCTGGCTGGCGCTCGCCCTCGCGGCGCTCGGCGCCTCGGCCCCGGCGGCGCACGCCGGCCCCTTTCCTGACAAGCCGATCCGCCTGGTCGTACCGTTCCCGCCAGGCGGCGGCACCGACGTGGTGGGCCGCATCCTGGCGGCGGGCCTGGCGAAGGACCTTGGCAAGACCGTGGTGGTGGACAACGTGCCCGGCGCCACCGGCACGATCGGGTCGGCGCAGGTCGCACGCGCGGCGCCCGACGGGTACACGCTGGTGCTGGGAATTTCGGCCACGCACGCGATTGCGCCGGCGATCTTCCCGAAGCTGCCCTACGACCCGCTGCGCGACTTCGCGCCCGTCGGCCGCCTGTTCTACGGCGGCAATGTGCTGATCGCGGGGCCGGCCTTCACGGGCCGCGATCTGCCCGCGCTGATCGCCGCGGCCAAGCGCCCCGGTGCCGATCTGACCTACGGCTCCTGGGGCAACGGCTCGGGTGGGCACCTCGCCGGCGAGAGCCTGAACGTCTCCGGCGGCATCCGCCTGCGGCATATCCCCTACAAGGGCGTGAGCCCGATGCTGACCGACGTGATGGGCGGCACGCTGCCCGTCGCCATGTCCGACCTCGCCGGCACCTTGCCGCTGATCCGCGCCGGCAAGGTGAGGGCACTGGCGGTCAGCGGTTCGGAGCGCTCGCCGGCGCTGCCCGATGTGCCCACCTTTACGGAGTCCGGCGTGCCGTTCGGGGTGGACAGTTGGTTCGCGCTCTTTGCACCCGCCGGCACGCCGCCCGGCATCCTGGACCGGCTGGAGCGCGCCACCGCCGCCGCCCTGCGCGATCCCGCCATCCGGGCACAGGCCGATGCGCTGGGCATGCGCTACACGCCGCAGACCCGCAGCGAATTCGCCGCGCAATGGCGTGCGGACACGGCGGCCTGGGCCGCACTGGTCAAGTCCAGCGGCGCCACGCAGGAATAGGCGCGAGCCGCGCTTCCTCTCCATTCCCCTTTTTACGGAGCCTTCGCATGAACCAACCCGCGCCCGAATTCTTCGCCGCCCCCGTCTACCGCTCCAGCCAGGAGGCCCTGGTCGCCGCCGCGGCCGTGCCGCTCGTGATCTATGGCTATCCGCTGATCGAGACGCTGCGTACCTGCCGCGTGCAGACGGCGGTCACCGAAGCCACCGGCTATGGCCGCGCGCCGGTCAACACGCTGTCGGCCAGCGAGCGCCAATGGACGCATGAAGACCGCGACGTGGTTACGCCAGCCAATGACCTGCTGTACTTCTGCGGCTGGGTCAATCTCGCGGACGGGCCGGTCACGTTGCGCGTGCCGCCGCTGCCGCAGCGCGACCGGTACTACGTGGTGGAACTGCTCGATGCGCACACCAACAACTTCGAGAACCTCGGGCCGCGCAACGTGCCTGCCGAAGGCGGCACCGTGACGTTGGCCGGTCCCGGCCAGCAGGCGGACGGCGCCCATGTCGTGGCATGTCCGACCTCGCTGGTCTGGCTGCTCGGCCGCGTGCTGGTACAAGGACCGGACGATCTGGCCGCCGCCCATGCGTTCGAGCGCGGCTTTGCGCTGGAGGCGCCGGGCAAGGCGCTGCCGCCATGCGTGCGCGACTGGAGCGAGACGGGCAACGAGGCCCTGGACTTCTTCCAGAACCTGTTCAACGCGCTGCGCGAGTTTCCGCCGGCCGAGCGCGAGGCGGGAGCATTCACACTGCTGCGCAAGGCCGGCCTCAAGCTGGAGGAGCCGCTCGACATGGCATCGTTGCGCCCGGCCATCCGCGCTGGCCTGGAGAGCGCCTACCGCCAGGCCATGCAGCTGATCGAGGCCCACACGCGCAGCCAAGGCCGCAAGAGCTGGGGCTACAGCCTGAAGCTCGGCGTGTATGGGGACGACTGGCTGCAGCGCGCCTGCACCGCGATGAAGGGCCTGGGGGCGCTGCGCGCCGACGAGGCTATCTATGCCATGGCGGACTTCGACGCCGACGGCGAGCCGCTGAACGGCGCGCATGCCTACGAACTGCGCTTTCCGCCCGGCATGCTGCCGCCCGCGCAGGCGTTCTGGTCGGTCTCGCTGTACGGCGAGGACCGTTACTTCAGCGCCAACGAGATCGGACGGTACGCCGTGGGCGACCGCACGCCGGGCCTGCGGATGGAAGCCGACGGCAGCCTGGTCATTCCGATTTCCCACCGGCGGCCGGCGCAGGCCGAGAACTGGCTGCCGGCGCCGGCCGGCCCGTTCTACCTGATCCTGCGTCTGTACCACCCCGCACCGGCCTTTATCGAAGGCCAGTACCGCATCCCGGCGGTGCGCCGCCTCGCCTGACGAGAACGCCCATGACAACCTTGCAAACGCCAACCCGCACGTCCACCCTTGCGCGCGACGCCGTGCTCTACACCCTGCCGCTGTACGAGATGGCGCGCATGCGTGCGGCCACCTGTCCGCGCCGCCGCCGCGACGGCGCTTTTGCCGACACGAGCCCCGACGGCACGCTGCGCTGGGTCAACCTGTTCTTCCACACCCGCGAGCTGCTGGGCCCGCAGCACCGGCAGGTGGTAACGCCCAACAACGACACGCTGTACAGCAATGCCTGGCTGGACCTGTCGCAGGGCCCGTTGCTGCTGGAGGTGCCCGACAGCGCGGGCCGCTACTACGTGCTCGGCCTGCTCGACTTCTATACCAACCCCTTCGGTTACATCGGCAGCCGCACCACCGGCACGCAGGCCGGGCGCTATCTGCTCCATGGCCCGGACTGGAATGGCGAGCCGCCGCCCGGCGCCGCGGTCATTGCCTGTCCGACCGATTCGGTATGGCTGTTGGGCCGTCTGCTGGTCGATGGCGCGGACGACCTGCCCACCGTGCATGCGCTGCAGGACCGCATCCGGCTGACGCTGCCCGATGGCGGCGATCCCGTGCGTGCCTACGATGTCGGCATGAAGGCGAGCGAACAGCTGGGCGCGTCGCCCCAGCAGGTGAGGCGCTACGCCGAGGTGGTGAACCGCGCGCTGCGCGAGAATCCGCCGCCGGCCGCCGAGGCGGCGACCGTACGAGCCTTCGCCGAACTTGGCCTGGCCGCGGAGTGCGCGAGCAACCCGCCCGATGGCGGGCAACTGGCGCAGCTTTGCGCCGCGATGGAACAGGTGCTCGCCGAACTGGCCGCGCCCATGCCTTCGTCGCTTGGCGGCGGCTGGACACTGCCGGTCGAGATCGGCGCGTCGTTCGGCACGCGCTATGCCGAGCGGGCGCAGGTCGCACGCAACTATATCGGTGCGCTCGGCGTGCAGGAGGCCATGTACATCATTGCCGATTGCGATGCGCAGGGCCGCCCGCTCGATGGGCGTACGGCCCACGAGATGGTGTTCCCGGCCGGCCAGCTGCCGCAGGCCGGGGCTTTCTGGTCGCTGACCATGTACGACAAGGGCGACTGCATGCTGGTCGACAACCCCATCGGCCGCTACTCGCTCGGCGACCGCTCGCCGACCCTGCGCCACGAACCCGACGGCAGCCTGCGCCTGCATCTGAGTGCCGCGCCGCCGCGCGACCCCGCGCGCCATGGCAACTGGCTGCCCGCGCCCGAGGGCCCGTTCTACGTGGCCATGCGGCTATACGTTCCAGGGCAGGCGCACCTGGCCAAGACGTTTTCCTATCCGGCCATCCGGCCGGCGGAGGCATGACGATGAACAGGGACACGATGTCGCGAAGGGCGCTGCTGGGGCGCGCGGGGGACCTGCTGTTGCTGGCGGCCGCGCCCGCCCTGGCGCCGCTGGCGGCGCTGGCGCAGGCCTATCCGTCGCGCACGGTGCGGCTGATCTCGCCGTATGGCGCGGGCGGGTCCAACGACACCTCGGCGCGGCTGCTGGCCGAGGCGCTCAGCCGCAAGTACGGCCAGCAGTTCGTGGTCGAGAACAAGCCGGGCGCCGGCACGCGCGTCGCCAATGAAACGCTGACCCGCGCCGCTCCGGACGGCTATACGTTGCTGTGGGCCGCCGCGCCGTTCGCCATCAACACCGCCGCCGGGCTGCCCCAGCCCTACGACATCCACAAGGACTTCGTCGCGGTGGGACCGCGCGTGCTCGGACCCGTGTTCCTGATCGTCAAGGCGGATTCGCCGCTGCGCTCGGTGGAGGATTTCGTGCGCATGGCGCGGGGCAAGCCGCAGGGCGTCACCTTCGCCTCGCCGGGCGCCGGCTCGGGGCCGCATCTGACGGCGGAACTGTTCGCCGCGCAGGCGAAGTTCAAGGCGCTGAACGTGCATTACCGCGGCGATGCCACCGCCTACACCGAGCTGCTCGCGGGCCGCGTCGACGCCACGCTGACCGCCATCACGTCGGCGCTGCCCTTTATCAAGGCGGGCCAGCTGCGGGTGCTGGCCGTGGCCTCGGAGCAGCGCACGCCGGTCTATCCGGACGCGCCGACCTTTGCCGAACAGCACTATCCCGGCGTGACGGGCTACGGCTGGTTCGGCCTGATGGCGCCGGCGGGAACGCCTGCCGCCATCGTGCGCCAGCTCAATCAGGATGCCAGCGCGGTGCTGGGCAGCGCGGACGTGCGCGGCAAGCTGGCGGCGCTGGGCTTGCAGCCCGAGCCGGGTGACAGCGCGAGCTTTGCGCGGTTCATCGACGCGGAGGTGCGCAAATGGAGCGCGGTCATCAAGACCAGCGGCGTGGTGCTGGAGTAACGGCGCCGCGTCCGGCCAGCCCGCTTCGGTACGGGCCGAAGGCCACGGCCGGGCCTTGCCCGAGCATGTCCGAGGCGGCGCGGTAGCAAGGCCACACACAACAACGAAAGGAGACAGCACGCGTGAAGGTCAGACAGTGGATGGCATTGGGAGTGGCCGGCGGCACGGTTTTCGCCGCCGGCCATGCGGCAGCGGGGACCATGCAGCTGTTCGGGGTCGTCGATGCCTCGCTCGAATACGCGAAAGGGTCGCAGAGCGTAGTGCGCATGCGCGAGGGCCAGCAGGCGGCATCGCGCTTCGGCATTCGCGGGATCGAAGACCTCGGCGGCGGCATGAAGGCGAATTTCCTGATCGAGTCGGGCTTCAACATCGATACCGGCACGGAGTTCTTCGGCACCAACCGGCTGTTCGGCCGGCAGGCCTATGTGGGCCTGTCGAACGGCTGGGGCGAATTCCGGTTCGGCCGGCAGTACACGCCATCGTTCTATGCGCTGCTGCGGCTGGACCCGTTCCTGCTGAACGGCGCGGTGTCGCCGTTCAACCTGCTGAGCGCCACCGCATCGCAGGGCGTGGGCCACGTTGCCTACGGCGCGCGCTTCGACAATGCGGTGCAGTACTTCTCGCCCACGTGGCGCGGCTTCGCCTTCGGCGCGGCGGTGGCGCCGGGCGAAGTGCCCGGCTCGCAGCGCTCCGGGCTGAACTTCGGCATGAACGCGACGTACGAGGCGGGGAACGCCTATGCGTTCTACAGCTACCAGGGCATGTACACCGGCGCCAATGTCCCGGGGAACCCGGCGCTGACGTCGAACCATTTCGTTGGCGGATCCTACCGGTTCAAGCCGGTGGAGATCGGCGTGCTGTTCAGTACGGCTAGCAGCCACCGCCCGGATACGCGCAATGCGCGCCACTACGGGCTGACCTTCAAGTGGACGGTGACGCCACGCGATACGTTCAAGGCCGCGGCGCTCAAGCGGCAGATCGTCGGCGGCGGGGAGCGGCCGCTGTCGGTCACCCTGGGCTGGGATCACGACCTCAGCAAGCGGACCACGGCATACCTGCGGGCCGTCTATGTGCGCAACAGCGCGGGCGGGAGCGTGACCAACAATAGCATCGCGATCGACCCGGGAAGCGGGGACGACGCGCGGTCGGTCAGCGTTGGGGTGCGGCATCGCTTCTGAGAAGGCCGCTGACGGCCCACATCGCGTTGCTTCCCTCTCCCGCGCGCGGGAGAGGGAAGCAGGGCGGCGGACTACCCTCGCGCGAAATCCACCGCGTAAGGGGCCAGCGCCGCCAGGTCCGGCACCACGCCGAAGCCGGGCGCGTCGGGCAGCGTCACGCAGCCCTGTTCCAGCCGCATGACCGGCGCGGCCATCGTGTCGCGCAGCACGTTGGCATTGGCGTCCACCTCGACGTAGCCTTCGCCGCCGGCCGCTGTCTTCAGGTGCAGCGATGCGACCAGACCCATGCCCGCGCCCAGCCAATGCGGGCAATACCATTTGCCCGCGGCATTGGCGCGGCGTGCCACGTCGATGCAGCCGCTCAGGCCGCCCCATTTGCCGGCATCGGGCTGGATCACCGACATGCCAGGCTGCGCGATGAACGCCTCGTACGCCGGCATGCTGCTCAGGTTCTCGCCGCCCGCCAGCCGCAGCGGCTGCTCGCGCGCCAGGCGCTCCCATGTCTGCGGGGGCTCGTCGGCGCGGACGGGTTCCTCCAGCCACAGCAGGCCGAACTGCGCCATGCGATGGCCGGCCGCGATGGCCTCGTCCGGTGTCCAGGCCTGGTTGGCGTCGACCATCATCACGGTGTCGCCGCCGAGCGCGTCGCGCATGCCGCGCAGGTTCGCCATGTCGCGCGCTTCGCCGAAGCCGACCTTGAGCTTGAAGGCGCGGTAGCCTTCGTCGCGCTTGGCCAGCGCCAGTGCTTCCGGCTCGGTCGGATTGATGCCCGACGCGTAGACGGGCACCGGCCAGGCCGACTCGCCGCCCAGCGCCCGCCATGCCGGCATGCCGGCGCGGCGGGCGAACAGGTCCCACATCGCCATGTCGATGCCGGCGGCGATCTGGTGCAGCGGGCCCGGTTCGCCGGTCTGCAGCATCAGCACGGCGAAGCGCGCCAGCATCGTTTCCCATGCCTCGCGCGGATGCGCCCACGCGCGGCCGGTGACGACCGGGGCGCCGTACGCGAGCGCCAGCCGCGCGCGGTGTTCGGCGCCGACGGTCGGAAAGTTGCACCAGACTTCGCCCCAGCCCTCGGCGCCATCCTTGTCGCGCAGCCGCAGCAGCACGGCGGGGCGGTCGTGCATGATGCCGAAGGAGGTCTGCACGGGCGGATCGGCCGGTGCGCGGAAGACGAAGGCGTCCAGGCTTTCGATCTGCATGGCACCGTGCGCCGCCATGGCGGTGGTCGTGCCCTGCATCATGCGATCCCCGCCATGCAGACGTACTTGATCTCGAGATAGTCCTCGATGCCGTACTTCGAGCCCTCGCGCCCCATGCCCGATTGCTTGACGCCGCCGAACGGCGCCATCTCGTTGGCGATCAGGCCGCTGTTGACGCCGACGATGCCGGCCTCGATGGCTTCGGAGACGCGCCAGACGCGGCCCAGGTCCCGGGCGTAGAAGTAGGCCGCCAGCCCGAACTCGCTGGCGTTGGCCATCTCCACGACCTCCTGCTCGGTGTCGAAGCGGAACAGCGGTGCCAGCGGCCCGAAGGTCTCCTCGGTGGCGACCTTCATCGACTGCCGCGCATCGACCAGCACCGTTGGCTCGAAATACTGGCCGCCCAGCGCATGGCGATGGCCGCCGGCGATCACCTTCGCGCCCTGGTCCAGCGCGTCGCGGATATGTTCCTCGACCTTCTCCACCGCCGCCATGTCGATCAGCGGCCCCTGCGTGACCCCATCCTCGGTGCCGCGCCCCACGCGCAGCGCGTTGACGCGCTCGGTCAGCTTGCGTGCGAACTCGTCGTAGACGCCCGCCTGCACATAGATGCGGTTGGCGCAGACGCAGGTCTGCCCGGCATTGCGGAACTTGGAGATCATCGCGCCCTCGACCGCGGCGTCCACGTCGGCATCGTCGAACACGATGAAGGGCGCGTTGCCGCCCAGTTCCATCGACATCTTCTTGACGCCATCGGCCGCCTCGCGCAGCAGCCAGCGGCCGACTTCGGTGGAACCGGTGAAGGTGATCTTGGCCACCAGCGGATTGCGGCTGAACTCCTCGCCGATCGGCCGCGCGTCGCCCGTCACCACCGAGAAGACCCCGGCGGGCACGCCGGCGCGCTGCGCCAGTTCGGCCAGCGCGAGCGCGGACAGCGGCGTCTTGGACGCGGGCTTGAGGACCATGGTGCAGCCCGCGGCGAGGGCAGGACCGGCCTTGCGCGTGATCATGCCGTTGGGGAAATTCCACGGCGTGATCGCGGCGCACACGCCCACCGGCTGCTTCATCACCACTACGCGGCTGCCGGCATTGGCGGCGGGCATCAGGTCGCCGTAGACGCGCTTGGCTTCCTCGGCGAACCACTCCAGGTAGGCGGCATTGGCCAGGATCTCGCCACGGGCCTCGGCCAGCGGCTTGCCCTGCTCGGCGGTCAGGATCCGCGCGAGATCGTCGGCGTTCTCGACGACCAGCTCGTACCAGCGCCGCAGGATCGCCGCGCGCTCCTTGGCGGTGCGGGCGCGCCAGGCGGGCAGGGCGCGATGCGCCGCCTCGATGGCCTGGCGGACTTCGTCCACGGCCAGGCGCGGCACGTCGGCCAGATGCGTGCCGTCGGCCGGGTCGGTCACGGCGATGGTGCGGCCGTCGCGCGCGGCCGTCCATTCGCCGCCGATCAGGCATTGCGTGCGTAGCAGGGAGGAATCGGTGATCTGCATGGGGTCTCCAGTGGTATCGAGTGGTATCCGGTGAGATGGGCAGGACGGGCGCGCGGGCCGCCGCGGGCGCCAGCGTTCAGCGCAACGACAGCCGGCTGCTTTCCCGCACGATCAGCTCGCAGGGCAGCAGTTCGCGGCGCGGCGTCGGTTCGTGCTCAGGCTGGGCGGACAGCATGCGCAGCACGGTGCGCGCCGCCATCTGGCCGATCTGGTAGCGCGCCGGCCGCAGTGTGGTCAGCGCGGGCTTGAGCCGCACCGAGATCGGTGCGTCGCCGAAGCCCGCGAGCGCGCAGTCGCGAGGCAGGCTCAGGCCGCAGTCGCCCGCGTGCAGGATGGCGCCGGCGGCCATGTTGTCGTTGGCGAAGATGATCGCCTGGGGGCGCCGCGCGGCGGGCGTCGCCGCGAGCGCGGCGATGGTGCGCGCGCCGGCCTCGAAGTCGTCCTCCACGTCGGCGGTGGCGAGGTCCACCTTGCATCCCGCGGCCTGCATCGCGCCCGCATAGCCCTGTGCGCGCTGCCCCGCGCGGAAATCCTCGCCGACATGCGGCAGTACGAAGCGCACGCGCGTCGCACCCTGCTCGAGGAAGTGCCGCGCGAGCTGCGCGCCGGTCTCCGCATGCGGAAAGCCGACCTGGTGGAAAGGGCGGTCCTCGACGAAGCCCCAGGCCTCGACCACCGGGATGTCCAGCGCGCCGAGCATCGCCTCGGCCGCGGGCGTGTGGTCGTCGCGCGTGAGGATCAGCGCGCGCGGATGCCAGCCGACGAAGGTGCGGATCGCGTTCTCCTCCAGCGTCTGCGAATACTGGGCATTGGCCAGCAGCAGCTGCAAGCCCGAGGCCTGCAGTTCGTCGGTCATGCCCTTGACCAGGTCGGCGAACGTGGCGCTGGCGATGTTCTGCATCACCGCGCACACCACTCGGCCGCGGCCCGATGCGAGCCCGCCGGCCACCTGGCTCGGGACGTAGCCGATCCGCTCGACGATCTCGCGCAGCCGCTCCCGCACGGCAGCCGACACCTTGTCGGGGCTGTTGAAGTAGCGCGACACCGTGATCGATGACACGCCGGCGAGCGCGGCGACGTCGTGGATCGTGTGGGTGCCCGCCTTGCGGCGCGTGGCACGCGGCGGCGTGGAGTCGTTCATGGTTTGTACGGATGGCGAAGGGAGCGTAAGCAACTCTACACTTTCGCCAATGGTACCGGTAACAGTCACCGGTACCATACGGACTTCCACCTAGAGAACAGCCATGAAGACGCCCGTGACTCGCCCGATCCTTCTCGTCGTGACGCCTTTTGCCGCCGAGGCGCTCGCCCCGGCGCGCGAGCACTTCGAGATCGTGGAATGGCGTGCGCTGCCTGACGCCGCGGTGTTCCTGCGGGAGCGGGGCGGCCGCGTGGTGGCGATGATCACCAACGGCATGGCCGGCGTTCCCGCCAATTGCCGGGATACGTTGCCCAACCTGGCGGTCATCGCATGCAATGGGGTCGGCTATGACGCCATCGACGTGCCGTGGGCCACCGCGCGCGGCATCCGCGTCAGCAATACGCCGGACATCCTGTCGGGCGACGTCGCGGACCTTGCCGTGCTGCTCGCGCTGGCCGCGCACCGCCGGTTGCCGCAGGCCGACCGCTTCGTGCGCGAGGGGCAATGGCAGGCAGGCCCGTTCCCGCTGGCGCGGCGCTTCTGGGGCAGCCGCGTCGGCATCCTCGGCCTGGGCCGCATCGGCCGGCTGATCGCCCGGCGCGCGGCCGCGTTCGATACCCAGATCGGGTACTGCGGCCGCAAGCCCCAGGACGTTCCCTACACCTATTTCGGCAGCACCGACGCGCTGGCCGAGTGGGCGGACGTGCTGATCGTCGCCACCCCCGGCGGCCCGGACACCCGTCATCTGGTCGGCCGCGAGACCCTGCGCGCGCTCGGTGGCGACGGCGTGCTGGTCAACGTCGCGCGCGGCTCGGTCGTCGACCAGTCCGCGCTGATCGAGGCGCTGGGCGACGGCACGCTGGGCGCCGCGGGCCTGGACGTGTTCGAGGACGAACCGCACGTGCCGCCCGCGCTGACCGGATCCGACCGGGTCGTGCTGACCCCGCATATCGCCAGCGCTACGGTGCAGACGCGGCGGGCCATGGCCGAACTGGTGGTCGAGAACCTGACGCGCCACGCGCGGGGCTTGCCGCTGGCCACGCCCGTCAACTAGCCGCCATCGCCATGGCACCGGCAGTCCGTCCGCGGCTGCCACGACAGGCCGCCGATCGAGCGGCCCTCAACGAAAACAACCAGGAGACATAGCAATGCATCGTCGGCGTCTGTTCCACCGCTCCATCCTTGCCGCGGCCTCGCTGGCCGCCTGCGGCCTGCTGTCGCTGCCCGTCACCGCCCATGCGCAGGGCGATGCCGGCTACCCGAAGAAGCCGATCACGCTGGTGGTGCCGTACCCGGCCGGCGGCGTCGCCGATCAGTTCGCCCGCGCCTTTGCCACCGCGCTGGGCGAGCGGCTGGGCCAGCCGGTGGTGATCGACAACCGCGCCGGCGCCAACGGCAATATCGGCTCGGCGCTGGCCGCGCGCCAGCAGCCGGCCGACGGCTACACGCTGCTGCTCGGCTCCACCAGCACGCTGGCGATCAACCCGCACCTGTACGCCAGCATGGGCTACGACCCGCTGAAGGACCTGCAGCCCGTCACGCTCACGCACCAGATGCCCAACGTGCTGCTGGTGGGCGCGCAGACGCCCTACAAGACCGTGGCCGACGTAGTGGCGGCGGCCAAGGCGCAACCGGGCCGGATCGACTACGGCTCCGCGGGCAACGGCAACACCATGCACCTGGCCGGCGTGCTGTTCGAGAGGCGCAGCGGCACGCAGCTCGTGCACGTGCCCTACAAGGGCGGGCCGCCGGCGCTGATGGATGTGCTCGCCGGCCAGATTCCGATGATGTTCAACAACCTGCCTGCCGTGGTCACCTACAAGAGTGCCAACAAGCTGCGCGTGCTCGCCGTGGCCGACACCAAGCGCTCGGCCGTGCTGCCCGATGTGCCGACGTTCGCGGAGGCCGGCGTGCCGGACGTGGTGTCGGTCGTCTGGAACGGCATCCTGGTGCGGCGCGGTACACCCCAGCCCATCGTGGACCGGCTCAACAAGGAAATGGTGGCCGTGCTGCAGGCGCCGGCCTTTCGCAAGCCGCTGGAGCAGCAGGGCTACGAAGTGCTGTCCTCCACGCCGGCGCAGTTCGAGGCGCTGCTGAAAAAGGACCATGCCGCAATGGGCAGGCTGGTCAAGGAAGCCGGCATCAAGCTGGACTGACCGGGCGCCGGCACGATTTCGACGACAACGATTCCCACCAAGGACCACGCAGTGTCTCGCACCATCGATCAACTACGCAGCCAACGCTGGTTCGCCAGCAACGACATCCGCGGCTTCGCCCACCGGCAGCGCATGCAGCAGCAGGGGCTGGCGCGCGAGGAATTCATGGGGCGGCCGGTCATCGGCATCCTCAACACGTGGAGCGACCTCTCGCCGTGCCACGCCCATCTGCGCGACCGCGCGCAGGCCATCAAGCGCGGCGTGCTGCAGGCGGGCGGCTATCCGCTGGAGCTGCCAGCGATGAGCCTGGGCGAGGTGATGGTCAAGCCCACCACCATGCTGTATCGCAATTTCCTCGCGATGGAGGCGGAGGAGCTGATGCGCAGCCTGCCGCTGGACGGCGTGGTGCTGCTCGGCGGTTGCGACAAGACCACGCCGGGACTGGTGATGGGCGCCATGTCGATGGACTTGCCGGCGCTGTTCTGCCCGGCCGGGCCCATGCTCAACGACCGCTACCAGGGCCAGAGCGTGGGCGCGGGCACCCACACCAAGAAATACTGGGAGCAGTACACGGTGGGCGCCATCGACGACGCCGAGTGGATCTCGCTGGAGGCGCGCATGACGCGCGCGCCGGGCACCTGCAACACGATGGGAACGGCCAGCACCATGACCGCGATCGTCGAGGCGATGGGGCTGGCGCTGCCCAGGTCCACCAGCATCCCGGCGATGGATGCGGGGCACACGCGCATGGCCTGGGCCTGCGGCAAGCGCATCGTCGAGATGGTGTGGGAGGACCTGCGCCCCTCGCGGATCGTCACGCGCCAGTCGTTTCTCAACGGCGTGGCGGCATGGATGGCGCTGGGCGGCTCGACCAACGCGGCGGTGCACCTGCCGGCGATGGCAGGGCGCGCCGGCGTCGACTTCAGCCTCGAGGACTTCGACGCGATGGCGCGCCGCGTGCCCGTGCTCGCCAATCTCTTCCCGTCCGGCAACCGGCTGATGGAGGACTTCTACTACGCGGGCGGCCTGCCGGCGCTGCTCAACCGCATCGCCGCGCACCTGGCGCTCGATGCGATGACGTGCACCGGCGCCACGCTCGGCGAGAACATCGCCGGGCACGAATGCAGCGACGACGACGTGATCCGCCCGCTGGACCGCCCGGTCGTACAGGCGCCGGCCGACTGTCCGGAGGCCGGGATGGCGCTGGCGGTGCTGCGCGGCAATCTGTGCCCGGACGGCGCGGTGATCAAGCCCTCGGCGGCGACCCCGGCGCTGCTGCGTCATACGGGGCGCGCGCTGGTGTTCGACTCCAACGCCGAGATGCTCGCCGCGGTCAACGATCCGGACCTCGACATCGACGAGAACACCGTCATGGTGCTGCGCAACGGCGGCCCGGTCGGCGGGCCCGGCATGCCGGAGTGGGGCAACCTGCCGATCCCGAAGAAGCTGTTGCAGCGCGGCGTGCGCGACCTGGTGCGGCTGTCGGACTCGCGCATGAGCGGTACCCACTACGGCACCTGCGTGCTGCATATCTCGCCCGAGGCCGCGGTCGGCGGCCCGCTGGCGCTGGTGCGCACCGGCGACAGGATCCGCCTGGACATCGTCGAACGCCGGCTGGACCTGCTGGTGTCGCAGCAGGAGCTCGACGCCCGCCGCGCCGCGTGGACGCCGCCGCCCCCGGTCTATCAGCGCGGACACCCGCATCTACCAGAGCGAAGTCACGCAGGCCCACCTTGGCTGCGATTTCCAGGTGCTGGCCGGCAATGCGCCGACGCCCGAGCCTTCCATCTACTGAGCGGTGCGCGCGCACCGTCACCCACTCTCACCGAAAAAACAGGAACCACCATGCCCGCACCCAAAGATCTGCTTGCCAACCCTTTCCGCGACCGCCTGGCCCAGCCCGGCGTGCCGCTGGGCACGTGGCTGATGTCCGGCACCACCGCGACGGCCGAGGCCATGGGCCGCGCCGGCTTCGAATGGCTGGTCGTCGACCTCGAACACGTGCCGCTCGACGAGCGCGACACGCTGTGCGTGCTGCAGGCGATCGCCGGCACCAACGCCTACCCGGTCACGCGGCTGGCCGCCAACGACCCGGTGCTGTTCAAGCGCGCGCTGGACCTCGGCGCGCAGACCGTGATGGTGCCGTTCGTCGACAGCGCCGAGGCCGCGCGCCGCGCGGTGTCGTACGCCAAGTATCCGCCCGAGGGCATCCGGGGCTTTGCCGCCGTGCACCGCGCCAGCGGCTATGGCACGGCGCCGGACTACGGCAAGCGCGCCAACGATTCGGTCTACACCATCATCCAGCTCGAGACGCCGCAGGCCGTCGCGGCGCTGGAGGAGATCGCGGCGGTTCCGGGCGTGGATGCGCTCTTTCTCGGACCGGGCGACCTGTCCGCGAACATGGGCCATATCGGCAACATCGCGCATCCCGACGTGCAGGCCGTGATCGCCGACGTCGCGCGCCGCTGCCAGGCCATCGGCAAGCCCTGCGGCATCGTGGGGCCGACCCCGGAGATGGTGTCGCAATTCATCGCCCAGGGCTACGCGTTCGTCGCCGTGGCCTCCGACATGGGAATGATGATGCGGCAGGCCAGCGCATTCATCCAGGCCATCCGCCCGGCCATCGCCAAGGGCTTCGAGGGCGGCGTCTACTGACGCGCGACACGCCCGACACGCAGCACGGCAAGCCATGACTGGCCGCACCGAGCCAGGCAACCATCCAGACAGCAGGAGGAGACAACATGCATACCCATCGCCCATCGACGGCATCGACGACATCGACGACATCGACGGCATCGACGGCATCGACGGCATCGACGGCATCGACGACATCGCCCGCATCGGCCCGGCTGCTGCGGCGCGCCGCCGTCGCCGCCCTGGCGGGCCTGATCGCGGGCTCCGCGGCCGCGCAGGATACCTTTCCCAGCAAGCCGGTGACGCTGGTGGTGCCGTTCGGTCCCGGCGGCACCTCCGACATCATGGCGCGCATTCTCGAGCGCCGCATGTCGGAGACGCTGGGCGGCTCGATCGTCGTCGACAACAAGGCGGGGGCGGGCGGCGCGATCGGCATGTCGCAACTGATGCGTGCCAAACCCGACGGGCATACCATCGGCCTGTCGGTGATCGGACCCGAGGTGCTGCAGCCCGCCATTCGCAAGACCGGCTACACCTACAAGGATTTCGACCACGTCTGCGGCACGTACGCGGTGCCGCTGATGATGATGGTGCCCAAGGACTCGCCGTTCAAGACCGTGGCGGACGTGATCGACTACGCGCGGCGCAATCCGGAGAAGCTGACCTATGGCTCTTCCGGCCCCGGCACGCTGCTGCACCTGTCGATGGAGATGCTGCTCGGCAAGGCCGGCGGCAAAGGGCTGCACGTTCCCTACAAGAGCTCGGGCGAGATGGTGACCGGGCTGCTCGGCAAGCAGGTGATGCTGTTCAACGAGACGCCCACCGTGTCGAAGCAGTATGGCCTGCGGCCGCTGGCGGTGTTCGCCGACAAGCGCCTGGCCGGCTACCCGGACGTGCCGACCATGGCCGAAGCGGGCTGGCCGGTGCAGGCGACGATCTGGGGCGGCGTGATCGCGCCGAAGGGGCTGCCCGCGCCGGTGCTGCAGAAGCTGGAGACCGCATGCCGGCAGGCGCTGGAGAGCAAGGCGTATCGCGCCGATGCGGAGCGCCTGGAGACGCCGCCCGAGTACAGGAGCGCAAAGGACTTCGCCGCGTTTGCCCAGCGCCAGTCCGAGATCTACGGCAAGCTGATCGCGGAACTGGACCTGGCCGATAAATAGCAGAGGGCGGGGCGCGCGGGCGCGAGGCGCCCGCCCTGATCCGCTCAAGTCAAAGACGATATCCGGTGGACATTCTTTCGTCGGGGCCGGTGGCGCAGGTCATCGCCGCCCCGGCCACCTCGCTGCTGTTCCTGCTGTGCGTGGCCATCGCGACCTATGTGCAGACGCTGACCGGCTTCGCGTTCGGTCTCGTGCTGCTCGGGCTGGTGGCCACGTTCGATCTGGCCTCGGTCGCGGACGCCGCCAATATCGCCACCGTGCTGACGCTGGTCAATGCCGTGGCGTTCTTTCGCGCCGACCGCCAGCCGCCGCCATGGAAGCTGATGCGGCCCGCGCTGATCGCGAGCCTGCTGACCGTGCTGGTGGGGGTGCTGCTGCTGCACTGGCTCAACGACAATGCGTCGGCCTGGCTGGAGACCGTGCTGGGCGTGGCCATCGTCGCCTGCGCCATCAGCCTGGTGGCACGCAGGCGCCCGGGCGAACGGGTGGGGCCGCCGCGCGGATTCGCGCTGGCCGGCGCGCTGTCCGGGCTGATGGGCGGGCTGTTCGGGACCTCGGGGCCGCCCATCGTCTACCACCTGTACCGGCAGCCGCTCGCCACCGACGTGGTGCGCCGCGCGCTGCTGGTGATGTTCGCCAGCAATGCGAGCGTCAGGCTGGTATTGGTGATCGTGTCGATCGGCCTGTCGCCGCGGGCGATGCTGCTCAGCGTGCTGTCCGTTCCCGTGGTGCACATCGCCACGCGGCTGACCATGATGGCGCCGCCGCCGCTGCCACCGAGGGTGATGCGGCCGGCGGTGGCGGTGCTGCTCGCCCTGACGGGCGTGGCCATGGTGGTGAGATAGCGCCCACCACCCGGGCCCGCGGCCCTCAATAGATCGAGGGCTCCACCGTGGGCGCGTTGCCCGCGAGGCTGGCGAAATCGCAGCCCTCGTTGGCCTGCGTTACCTCGTGCTGGAAGATGCGGCCATAGCCGCGCGCATACGGGCGCGGCGGCGGCTGCCACGCCGCGCGCCGGGCCGCCAGCTCGTCCTCCGACACCAGCATGTCCAGCCGCCGCGTGCCGATGTCGAGCCGGACGATGTCGCCGGTGCGCAGCAGCGCCAGCGGGCCGCCCACGGCCGATTCCGGCGCGACGTGCAGCACGCACGTGCCGTAGTGGGTGCCGCTCATGCGGCCGTCGGAGATGCGCACCATGTCGCGCACGCCCTCGCGCAGCAGCTTCTTCGGGATCGGCAGGTTGCCCCATTCGGGCATGCCGGGGCCGCCGATGGGCCCGGCGTTGCGCAGCACCAGGACCGTGGAGGCGTCCACATCGAGATCCGGGTCGTCCATGGCCGCGAACATCTCGGCATTGGAGTCGAACACCAGCGCGCGCCCCTCGTGCCGCAGCAGCTCGGGCGTGGCGGCGGACGGCTTGATCACCGCGCCGTCGGGGCAGAGGTTGCCGCGCAGCACCGCCAGCGCGAGCCCGGCCTCGGGGCATTCGGGGGTGCCGGTTTTCAGCGGGCGATCGATGTCGAGCACGGTGCCGTCGTCCTCGATCGGCCAGGCCGCGATGTTTTCACCCAGCGTGCGGCCGGTCACGGTCAGCGCTTCGAGATCGATCAGCGGCGCGATCTTCCGGAGCACCGCGGGCAGCCCGCCCGCGTAGTGGAAGTCCTCCATCAGCCGTTCGCCGGACGGGTACAGGTTGGCGATGACCGGCACCGCGCGCGCGACCGCGTCGATCTCGTCCAGGTCCAGCGACACGCCGGCGCGGCCGGCCATCGCGGGCAGATGCACGGCGGCGTTGGTCGAGCCGCCCAGCGCCGCGTAGACCGCCACCGCATTGAGAAAGGCCGTCCTGGTGGCGATCTTCGATGGCCGCAGGTCTTCCCACACCATCTCGACGATGCGCTTGCCGCAGGCCCACGCCATGCGCGGGTGCGCCGCGTCGACCGCGGGAATGCTCATCGCGCCCGGCAGCGAGAAGCCGAGCGCCTCCACGATGGCCGTCATCGTGCTGGCGGTGCCCATGGTGTTGCAGGTGCCGACCGAGCGCGTCATGCGCGCTTCCATCGTCACCCATTCGTCCTTGCCGATATTGCCGATGCTGTACTCGGCGAAGTACTTCTTGGTGTGGGTGCCCGCGCCGACCGCCGCGCCGCGGTAACGGTCGTTCAGCATGGGGCCGGCCGGCACGAAGATCACCGGCAGGTCCATCGAGAAGGCGCCCATCATCAGGCCGGGCGGCGTCTTGTCGCAGCCGCCCATCAGCACCGCGCCGTCCAGCGGCAGGCTGCGCAACAGCTCCTCCGTCTCGATGGATAGCAGGTTGCGGTACAGCATGGTCGTCGGTTTGACCATCACCTCGCCCAGGCTCAGCGCGGGCAGCTCCAGCGGATAGCCGCCCGCCTGCAGCACGCCGCGCTTGACCGCCTCGGCGCGCTCGCGCAGGTGCGCATGGCAGGGCGAGAGATCGCTCCAGGTATTGATGATGCCGATCACCGGCCGGCCCATGAACGCTTCGCGCGCCAGGCCCTGCTGCTGCATGCGCTGGCGATGGGCGAAGCCGCGGATATCGTCGCTGGCGAACCAGCGGTGGCTGCGCAGGTCCTCGGGACGGCGCGGCGGCTTGTCGGCTTGAGACATGATGCAAAACTCCTGTTGATCCCGCCGCGGCTCAGTACGACGCGTCGGCGTAGCCCGGCCCGCGGCCGAAGCGCCCGGCCAGATCGTCGGTGCTCTTGCGCAGCAGCACCTGGTCGGTGCCCACCGCGACGAACAGCGCGCCCAGGTCCAGGCATTGCTGCGCCCGTTTCTCGTCCAGCATCAGCAGGCCCGGGGCCTTGCCGCAGGCGAGGATGCGGGAGATGGCATCGTCGATGGCGGCGCGCACGCGGGGATGGTGCACGTCCCCTGCTACGCCCATGCTGGCGGACAGGTCGGCGGGGCCGATGAAGATGCCATCGACACCGTCCACGGCGGCGATATCCTCCAGGCGCTCCAGCGCTTCCTCGGTCTCTAGCTGGACCAGTACACACATCTGGTCGTCGGCATCGCGCACGTAGTGGCTGTCGCGCCCGAAGCGGGACGCACGCATGGTGCCGCCCATGCCGCGGATGCCGCGCGGCGGATAGCGGGTGGCGGCGACCGCCGCCGCGGCTTCCTCCGGCGTCTGCACGAAGGGAAACAGCAGCGTCTGCGCGCCGATATCCAGATAGCGCTTGACCAGCACGGCGTCGTTCCACGCGGGCCGCACGACGGCCGAGGTATTGGCGCAGCGGCCGGCGTCGACCGCCTGCAACTGTTGCTGCATCACTACCGGATCGCTGGCGGTGTGCTCGGTGTCGAGCAGCAGCCAATCGAAGCCGGCACCGGCGATCAGCTCCGATACGAAGGGAAAGGGCAGGGTGGACCAGAGTCCGACCTGGGCGCGCTTCTCGCGCAGCGCCTGCTTGAATTGATTCTGTGTTGGCACGTTGTCTCCGGAAACGATGCGGGGCCTTGGAGCTGGACGGAGCGTGGTTCAGTCGATCTTCACGTTCGCGGCCTTGATCAGCGCCCCCATGGACGCATAGTCGGCCTTGAGCCGTTCGGCGAATTCCGCCGGCGTGGACGACAGCACCTCGGTGCCCATCGCCTCGTGGCTGGCGCGGAACGCCGGCGTCTTCAGGATCTCCACCATCTCCTTGCTGAGCCGCTCGACCACGGGCTGCGGCGTGCCGGTGCGCACCAGCATACCGCTCCAAGGCACCTGCACCACGCCCGCGGCGCCTGCTTCCTTCATCGTGGGCGCGCCAGGCAGCTGCGTCGCGCGCTTGTTGTCGGCCACCGCCAGGATGCGCACCTTGCCGCTCTTCTCGTACGCGAGCACCGCGTTGAGGTTGTGGAACATCATGGGAATCTGGCCGCCCATCACGTCCGTCAGCGCGGCCGGGCCGCCCTTGTAGGGCACGTGGGCCAGGGTGGTGCCGGTCTTCTGCTCGAACAGCACGCCGGTCAGATGCATCGTGTTGCCGTTGCCCGCGGAGCCGTAGTTGATGGTGCCGGGCGCGGCCTTGGCCGCCGCCACCACGTCGGCCACCGTCTTGTAGGGCGAGGCGGCGTTGACCACCAGCACGTTGGGCGTCTGGTTGGTCAGCGTGATCGGCTGGAAGTCCTTCAGCGGATCGAACCCGGTGGACTTGTACAGGTGCGGGTTGACGGCCAGCGTGCTCACCGAGCCGAAGAAGATCGTATAGCCGTCCGCCGGCTGCTTGGCCACGTACGCGGCGGCGATATTGCCGTTGGCCCCCGCGCGGTTCTCGATCACCACCGGCTGGCCCAACCGCTGCGACAGCGCCTGCGCGAACGGGCGCGCGAACGCGTCGGCCGCGCCGCCGGGCGGCTGGGGCACCACCATCACGATGGGCTTGTCGGGCCAGGCGGCGTGGGCCAGGGAAGTCGCGGCAAGGCAGGAAAGGGCAGCCGCGGCTTTGCGGAACTGGGTCATGGTGTCTCCTCGTGAGGCGGCTCGAAGGTCGCTTTTTAACGGATGTTAGCGGTTTCATTTGTCAGCGTAGGGATCCGATGAAACCGGTAACATTGGCGGAGTGTATAATCCGCCCCGCGCTGCGGTCAATGCCGGGCTGCCGCGTATCACCCGGAACGAACGCCAATCAGCGCACCAAGGAGCGCCCCAAGGAGCGCGACGGGCGACTCGCCGCCATCGGCAATCCGCAACGACACACACACGACAGTGGCCATGCCTCCAGACCCCGAACGGCCCGTATCGGGCAGGTCGACCGCCCGGCGCCAGCGGGCGGCGCGGCCGAGCAGCGGCACCTATACCGTGCGCGACATCGCGGCGATGGCGGGTGTCTCGTCGGTAACCGTATCGCGCTATTTCAACGAACCGCAGCGGGTGTCCGAGGCCGCCCGCGCGCGCATTGCCCGCGTGGTCGAGCAGACCTCGTACGTGCCAAACCAGGCCGCGCGCTTTCTCGCCACCAACCAGGGTGGGGTGGTCGGCGCGGTGATGCAGAACGTCACCAGTGCGACCTTCGCGGACATGGTGCGCGGCATGTCGGACATGGCCGAGCGCAACGGGCTGCAACTGCTGCTGGCCAACAGCAATTTCTCGCGCGACTCGGAGGGGCGGGCGCTGCGTACCTTCGCGGGATGGCACCCGCGCGCGCTGGTGCTCACGCGCAGCGACCATTCGCCCGAGACCGACGCGCTGCTGTCGCGGCTGCGCGTGCCGATCGTCGAAGCGTGGGAATTCCATGCGGGCCGCCCGTTCCACCAGGTCGGGTTCTGCCAGCTGACGGTGGGCCGGATGCTGGCGCGGCATTTCATCGGGCAGGGCGCCGCCCGCATCCGCTTCGTGCTCAACGGCGCCGTGGAGGACGGCCGGGCAACGCGGCGCAGCGAGGGCTACGCGCAGGCGATGGTCGAGGCCGGCCTCGCGCCCGACGTCTGGCGCGCGGGCGCGGCCGACGATGTCGGCGCCGCCCGCGAAGCCATCGCGGCGATCGCCGCCCTGGCGCCGGCCGAGCGTCCGCGGGCAGCGATTTTCGCCAACGACAGCATGGCCATCACCGCCATCCTGAGCGCGCCGGCGCTGGGCATCGGCGTGCCGGCCGGCCTTGCCATCGCGGGTTTCGGCGATACGCCGCTGTCCGCCGTCACCACGCCGGCGCTGACGACCGTGCGGCCCGACGCCTACGCGATCGGCAGCCGCGCACTGGCCATCGTGGTCGCGGCGCTCCAGGGCGGCACCCCGGGAGGCGGGCCGCAGGCGGTGGAGGTGCCCTGCGCACTGGTCGAACGCGAAAGCAGCCGGCTGTGCTAGGGGCGCAACTCAGGGTATTCCCGGGGTGTTGCCGGGATGAAACGGTTTGGCAGGACCGCCGTGCACTTCTCCGGTGACGGGAATGATTCTCGTTGGTATTATCCGTCGCCGTTTGCGACAGCATTCGCGGCAGCCAATCGCGCGCATTGGCACAGCACACCACAACGGGAAGCCGGCCAGGACCGGCCCATCACTGCCATGCATACGAGCAATCCTCGCGCGCCCCTTTTCAAGCCGACCACCCTGGCCACCGCGATTGCGCTGGCGTTGCTGGCGGCCAGACCCGGTTTCGCGCAGCAGCAGACGGCTGACGCCAACGAACCCGCGGGCTCCACCCTCGACACCGTGAAGGTGACGGGCAGCTGGCTCGGCACCGGCCTCGAAAACAGTGTGAAAACCTTTCCGGGCGCGCGCAGCGTCGTGGACAAGGAAACCATCGAGAGCACCGGCGCGACCAATATCGGCGACGTCCTGCGCCGCATCCCCGGCGTGCAGAACACCGACAACTCGGGTACCGCCGGCAGCGCCATCTCCCTGAACGTGGGCGTGCGCGGCCTGACCGGCCGCTATTCGCCGCGCTCCACGGTGCTGCTCGACGGCATTCCGCTCGCCGTCGCGCCCTATGGCCAGCCGCAGCTGTCGTTCGCCCCGGTGAGCCTGGCCAACATCGAGTCCATCGACGTGGTGCGGGGGGGCGGGGCGGTGCGCTACGGCCCGCAGAATGTCGGCGGCATCATCAACTTCACCACGCGGTCCATTCCGACCACCCCGGGGCTGACGGGCGATGCCACGGTACGGCAGAACATCTTCGACCAGGGCGGCGGCGACAACACCCAGTACAGCACCTTCCTCGGCACGCAGCTGGACAATGGTCTCGGCCTGGCCCTGCTTTACTCGGGCATGACCGGACGCGAGTGGCGCCAGGGCAGCGACGACCGGGTCAACGATCTCGCGCTGAAGTTCCGCTACGCGCTGACGTCCACCTCGGAGATCTACGGGAAGTTCTCGTACTTCGACGTCAAGTCGCGCACGCCCGGCGGCCTCACCGTGGCCCAGTACGAGGCCGATCCGTTCCAGAACACGCGCCCGACCGACTACTGGGAAGGCAACCGCAAGGGCGTGGATGTCGGCTACATCAACTCGATCTCCGACAACCAGGAGTTCGAGGTTCGCGCCTACTACAACGAAAGCACGCGCTCCAGCGTGCTGATCAACACCGCCGGCACGCAGCTGACCAACCAGCCGCGGGACTACCAGGTGCTGGGCATCGAGCCGCGCTACACCCATCGCATCGCGCTGGGCCCGACCACGCATGACGTGACGGTCGGCTACCGCTTCCTGCGCGAGCGGGGCAACGACCGCAGCTTCAACGAGATCATCGCGACGGGCGTGCTGACGCCGGTGGTTCGTTTCGACAACGCCACCGATGCGCACTCGTTCTATATCGACGACCGCATCGCCATCGGCAAGTGGCGCATCACGCCGGGCGTCCGCTTCGAGCACATCGAGTCGGACCGCGAGCAGAGCGGCACCACGCAACGCTTCGAGACGAAGAACAACAAGGCGCTGCCGTCGCTGAACATCGCCTACCTGCTGACCCCGCAGCTCACGCTGTTCGGTAACTACAACACGTCGTTCGGCCCGGTGCAGAACCTGCAGCTGAACTCGCAGACCGCCAGCAATCCGCTGCAGCCGGAAGTCGCCAAGACCACGGAAATCGGCGGGCGCTGGCAGAGCGAGCAGGTGCGCGCGGAACTGACGGCGTTCAAGATGCGCTTCGACAACCAGATCCTGCAGGTCCCGGGCATCACGCCGCCGACGTTCCAGAACATCGGTGCGACCGACCACGAGGGCATCGAGAGCGCCATCGAATACGCCTTCGACCGCAAGAGCATGCTGGCCGGCCTGAGCGTCTACGCCAACTACACGTGGACCAAGGCCATCCAGGAATCGGGCGAGAACGCGGGCAAGGACGTGCCGTTCTACTCCCGGCATACCAGCACGCTCGGCACCCGCTACGAACTGGCCAACTGGGCGTTCAATCTGTCCAGCACGCACCAGAGCGCGCAGTTCTCCGACGCGGCCAACACGGTCGCCGAGACACCCGATGCCCGCGTCGGACGCGTGCCGGGCTTCCGCCTGTGGAACGTGCAGGCCAGTTGGAAGCCCACCGCGGTCAAGGGCAGCGAGGTGCTGCTGGGCATCAACAACCTGCTGGACAAGCGCTTCTACACCCGCAACGTGGACGGCAACGCCGGCCGCATGGTGGGCGCGCCGCGCCTGTTCTACGTGCAGGGCCGTCTGGCCTTCTGACCGCGGACCCGACCAGGACGCGGCGGCGCAGGGCAACGCATGGCACGAATGCAGCGGCTGTGGCTGCGCGTCCACCGCTGGGTGGCGCTGGGCATTGGCTGGATCCTCGTTCTCTCGGGGCTGACGGGGGCCGTGCTGGTCGCCGCAAAGCCGCTGGATCGCTGGTTCCATCCCGAGCTGTTTATCGCCCCCGCGGCCCATGCCGCACGCGCGGCGGTGCCGCTGGACGGCATCGTGCGCACCCTGCGCAGCGAGTTCGGGCCCAAGGCGAGCTTTACGCTGCGCCCGCCGCGCCAGGCCGACGACACGCTGTGGGTGCTGGTGCGCGGACCCTGGGACGGCACGGTCTATCTCGACCCCGCGACCGGCGCGGAGACCGGCCGGCGCGGCGAGACAGAAGGGTTTGCCAACGCGCTGTTCAAGCTGCATAGCTCGCTGTGGCTGCGCGACACCGGCAAGGCCATCCTGGCCTGGGCCGCGCTGGCCTACCTTCTTCTGCTCGTGACCGGACTGGTGCTCTGGTGGCCGCGCCGCTGGCCGCCGTCGTTGCGCATCGAACTGCGCAAGGGCACCATGCGCGCGCTGTTCGACCTGCACCGGATCGGCGGCGCCGTGGCGGGCCTGCTCATCGCGGTCTCGGTCGCGACGGGGGCCTACATGGCGTGGCGCCCGCTGACCGGTGTCGTCACCGCCATCGCTGGCGCCGTGCCGGTAGCGGCCCCAGCCATCCCGAAAGACAACGGCGGCAGCCACGGCAGCCACGCCAGCCCGCCGCTCGACGTGCTGATCGCCAATGCGCAGGCCGCGCTGCCCGGCATGCCCATCGGCTACATCCAGATCCCCGCGCAGCCGCATCGTCCGGTACGCATCCGCTTCCGGCTGCCCGACGACCCGCATCCCAACGGCCTGACTTCCGTGTGGCTGCACCCGCGCAGCGGCGAGGTACTGGCGGTCCACCGCTGGAACGAGCTCGATCCCGGGGCGCGCGCTGTCGCGGTGGTCTACCCGCTGCACACGGGCACGCTGGGCGGCGTCCTTCTCGAAGTGTCCATCGCTGTCGGCGGGCTGCTGCTTGCGGCGATTGGCGGCACCGGCGTGTGGCTGTGGTGGCGGCGACGGCAGGTTCGACGGGCGGGCTCGCGGCGCCAGTGACCGCCACGGCGCACGTGCCGTGCTACAGCTCCCAATACCCGCGCAGCATCGCCTCGTGCGCGAGCACCGACAGCAGCCGCAGCCCGGCGCATTCCTCGTCGGCCCGCCATTGCCAGTCCGCATCCGGTTGGTGGATCACCCTGCGCAACGCGGCTTCCACGCGCTTTCCCTGCTCGTCTTCCGCGTCGAAGAGGCGGAAGTGGCAGGCAGGCGGGAGGACGTGCCGAAGGTCCCGGAACAGGGTGCCGCCATGGATGCCCGCGACAATCAGGTCCAGGCCGGCGCGGCCACCGTGGCCTTGCGCAATGGCGGTGTGGCTGCTCACCTGGACATAGGCCAGGGAACACAGCCAGGGCATTGCATCGCTATGCAATTCATGTCTCCAGCTTCCCCCCGGGAATCTGTTCTGGTATCGATGTCATTCGTGGCGTTGTGGAGGCGAATGCTCCGTGGCGGATCGACGCAGTTCCCTCATCCCGTGATGCAACCGGACGGACAGGATGGGCACCGGCATTCGCTGCGCCATCGAAGATACTGACCGTGCAGGTTCGCTTCTGTGGGGTGGCGCACACAGGTGCACCAAGATGGCGTCGCTTTGCGAAGCGGCCGCAGGCGGCGGCGCTGCCGCCTGCGGTGGCACGCGTCAGAACTTGTGCCGGATGGACGCCACCACGCCGAGCTGGTTGGCGCTGCCGGCGACGCCGTTGAAGCCGCCGACGCCAAGCCGGGAATCGCCGCGGTTCAACGCGTAGGCCACGTTGACGTAGACGTCCGTGCGCTTGCTGAACGCATACTCGCCCGACAGGATGAACAGCCACGGGTCGGCCCCCGTGCCGTGAAAATCCTGATAGTAGGCGGCGCCCTTGAACGTCCATGGTGCGCGCGGCTGCCACGTTGCGCCAGCCCAGTACAGGTTGCCGGTGGCCGATTCCCCGCCACGGGTTTCCCAGCGATAGCGATAGCCGGCGTAGGCGGTGACCCTGCCGATGTCGTAGCTGCCGACCAGGGCGGCGCGCCGCGTGCGGTCGCCTGCCGTTGCAAGGCTCGCGCCCGCGACCTCGTCGTAGGCCACCGCCAGCGCGGCGGGGCCGGCGTCATAGCGCAGCGAACCGCTGTATTCGCGCCCGACCGTGCTGTGTCCGGGCACTTCGCCATTGACGCCGGCCGTGCCGTCGGCGCCGAAGCTGTAGAACGCGACGGCGGTGAGCGGCCCCAACACGCCGGTGTACTTCAGGGAGTTGTCCGCCCGCGCCTGGAAGCCGGGGTCCTGCGCGCCGATGGAATAGCGTGGGCCGATGACCATCGGGTCGAACTGGGCGCCGATGTCGTACAGCGGTGTGCTGTGCCGGCCGGCTGTCAGCGTGCCGAAGCGCCCCTTCAGGCCGACCCATGCCTGCCGGCCGAACAGGCGGCCGCCCTGCGCGCTGCGCCCGTCGTCGAGATTGAAACCGCTTTCCAGCGCGAACACCGCCTGCATGCCGCCGCCCAGGTCCTCGGCGCCGCGCAGGCCCCAACGCGAGCCGGAGAGGTTGCCCGCCTGCATGCGCACTGCGCTGTCGCCGCTCTCCGGCAGATGGTCGATGTACTCGATGCCGATGTCGGCAACGCCGTAGAGCGTGACGCTGGCGCGTGCCGGCGTGGCGGCGAGCGCTGCCGTGGCGGCCAGCGCGGCCGTGCATGCGATCGATGGTTTCATGAGCTGCGTTTCTCCTGTTGTGTCGGCCCGGGACGAGTGCGGTCCCCCGGCGTTGGCCGGGCCTTTGTTGGTAAAGCGTCGATGCCGCGCGGCGAATGGCGGCCACGGCAAAGCCGGGCGAGCATCGCCATGCGAAGGGCGAGCGCCTCCCTTGCGCGCGCTGGCCCGGGACGGGGCGGCAGGCGCCGCGGAGGAACGGCTCGGGTGGTTGGGGTGGGGTGCGGCGCGATCGCCGCGGCTATCCGCTGGCGGACGTCAGCTTGCGTGCCGCCTCAGGCGGTCAGTCCAGCTTGATGCCGGCCTTGACGATGGTGCGCTCGACGCGCGCGCGCTCCTTCTCCAGATGCGTCGAGAAGGCAGCCGGGCCGGGCGCGGCCAGCCGGCTGCCGCGCCGTTCGATCGTCTCGACGTAGCGGGGCGCCCGCGAGGCACGCTCCACCGCGCGCGCAAGTACCGCGGTGAGATCCGGGGGCAGCCCGGGCGGGGCCACCACGCCGAGCCAGGATGAGGCGATCAGGTTGGGGTAGGTCTCCGCCAGCGTGGGCAGGTCCGGAAACTGGGGCAAGCGCTCCGGCGCCGCGGTGGCGAGCACCTTCAGCTGGCCCGATTGCACCGCCTGTGCGACGGAGCCGAGGCTGTCGATCATGAAATCCACACGGCCCGCGATCAGGTCGTTGGTCGCCTGCGCGCCGCCGCGATACGGCACGTGCACGGCCTCGATGCCCGCGGACACCTGCAGCATCTCGCCCGCGATATGCATGGTGGTGCCGATGCCGGGCGAAGCGAAGCTGAGCTTGCGCGGATGGCGCTTGCCCCAGTCCACCAACTGCTGGACGCTGCCGAACTTCGATGTCGCGGGTACCAGGAACACGAAGGGGCTCTCGTTGACCAGGCTGATCAGCGAGAAGCGGGTGTTCGGATCGAACCCGAGCGACTTCTGCGTCAGCGGATTGACGACGAGCTGGCCTGGCGAGGCCAGCATCAGCGTGTAGCCGTCCGGCTTCGCGCGGGCGAGCTCCGCCGTGGCGATGTTGCCGCCCGCGCCGGTGCGGTTGTCCACCACTACGGATTGCCCGAGCAGCTCGCCCATCTCCGCGGCGATCTGCCGTGCGGTGATATCGGTGATGCCACCGGCGGCAAAGCCCACGATCATCCGGATGGGCCGGTTGGGGTAGTCCGTCGGCGGCGCGGCCCGTGCCGTGGCGGAAAGGGCCAGCGCGAGGGTGGCCAGCAGCGTGGCCGGGGCGAGCGCCCCCAGCAAGGCGGCGATGCGTGTCATGTCGTTGTCTCCATGGTTGTTCTGGTTGTCGTTTTTTTTGTCGTTGTCTTTCTCGCGGTTCCGGCTTCGCCGTTCATGGCTTCGCCGGCGCTCTCGCCGCCACGCGAGGCGGCGAAGACCTAGCGCATCGAGAACCGCACGTTCTTGACCTGCGTGTTCTCGAGGATCGCGTCGATGCCGCGCTCCTTGCCCAGGCCCGATTCCTTGTAGCCGCCGAACGGCGCGTCGACGGTGGCCTTGATCGCGTTGTTCACCGCGAGGTTGCCGATCTGCAGCGCCTGGCATAGCCGCATCGCGCGGCCGGCGTCGCGCGTATAGACGACGCCCGCCAGGCCGAAGCGGCTGTCGTTGGCCAGGCGCACGGCCTCGTCCTCGTCGCCGAAGCGGATCAGCGCCTGCACCGGCCCGAAGATTTCCTCCTGCGCCACGCGCATGGCGTTGCCGGCGGTCGCGAACAGCGTGGGCGCGACGAAACAGCCCTCCTGCAACTCCGGGCGGCCGGCCAGGTCGGCCAGCGCCTGCGGTCCCGCGCCTTCGTCGCGGCCGATATCGAGATAGCCGGTGACGCGCTCGAGCTGCGCGCGGCTGACCAGCGGCCCCATCTGCGTGGCGGGATCGTCGGGCAAGCCGATGCGTATGCGGGCGCAGGCGGCGCGCAGCTTTTCCACGAAGGCGTCCGCGATGCCGTGCTGGACCAGCAGCCGGGTGCAGGCGATACAGATCTGTCCGGTGTTGCGCGTGATGTCCTGCACCGCCACGTCTACCGCCGCGTCGACGTCCGCGTCGTCGAAGACGATCAGCGGCGACTTGCCGCCCAGCTCCAGGGTCACGCGCTTGATGCGCTCGGCGGCGCTGCGGTAGATCGCCTTGCCGGTGGCCGTGCCCCCGGTGAACGAAATCTTCTCCACCAGCGGATGCTCGACCAGCGCCTGGCCGATGGTGGCGCCCGGCCCGTGGACGATGTTGATCACGCCCGGCGGAAAGCCCGCCTCCAGAATGGCGGCACCGAGTTCGACGGTGGACAGTGGCGTGATTTCCGAGGCTTTGATCACCGCGGTGTTGCCGGCCGCCAGCACCGGCATCAGCTTGCTGATGGTCAGCGTCAGCGGGTAGTTCCAGGGCAGGATCAGCGCCACCACGCCATAGGGCTCGCGCAGCGTGAAGTTGATCACCGAGGTGTCGGCGACATTGAGCGTCTGCCCGCCGATTCCCTGGGCCACGCCGGCGACGTAGTCGATGCCGTCGAGCATCGTGACCAGCGATGCGCGCGTGGTGGTGATGGGGCGCCCCACGTTCCAGGTCTCCAGCCACGCCAATTGTTCCCGCTTGCCATCGAGCGCCTGCGCGAGCCTGCGCAGCAGCCGGCTGCGCTCGCGGGCGGACGTCTTGCGCCAGTGCGTGTCGAAGGCGTGGCGTGCGGCGCGCACGGCGGCATCGACTTCCTCGACGCCGGCTTCGGCGACATGGGCAAGCGTGCGCCCGGTGGCGGGATTGCCCACCGCGAAGCTGCGGCCGCTCGCGGCGAGCCGCTCCTCGCCATCGATCAGTAGGGGATAGACGCCGCTGCGCAGCAAGGAAGTGGGTTGCATGGTGGTGTGAGGATGCATGGATGACCGCTGCCGACCGGTGGCAGTCAGCGGACGAGGTTGGGAGGGCGCCGCATGGCCGCATAGAGCGCGACGATGTCGTCGCGCGACAGCGGCCGGCCGTTCAGGCGGGCGGACGCGTTGGCTTCGGCGGCGTCGTGCACGCCCGTCATGTCGGCCGGCAGCACGCCCAGCGCATCGAGCGAGCGGGGCAGTTGCGCCAGGTCGCGCAGTGCGCAGATGGTCTCGATCAGCGCCCTTGCCGCGAGCGTGTCCGGCACGGCGGGCGCCACGAGGGCGCAGGCCCGCGCGACGGCGGCGTAGCGCGCCGTCATGGACACCACGTTGAAGCGCATCAGCGGCTCGCAGACCACCGCCAGCACGTGGGCATGCGGCGCGTCCACCACCGCCTCCAGCGGCGTGCAAAGACCGTGGATGCCATCGACGCCGCGCAGGCTCATCGCCACGCCGGCCAGGTAGCTGGCCAGCATCATGTCGGCGCGCGCCGCCGTGTCGTCCGGCCGTGCCAGTACCGCCGGCAACGCGGCGATGGCCCGGCGCAGCGCATCGGTCGCCAGTGTCTCGCCCAGCGGATGGCTGGCGCGATTGGTGGCCGCGCCCAGCGCGTGCATCAGCACGTCGAAGCCCGTGCAGGCCGTCACGGCGCGCGGCACGGTCAAGGTAAGCAGCGGGTCCAGCGCCACCCACTGCGGCCGGCAACGGTGGCTGCGCAGCACGTGCTTGCGTCCCGCCTCGTCCTTGACCAGCGCCGCCACGGTGCTCTCGCTGCCGGTGCCCGCGGTGGTGGGCACCGCCGCGAACGGCGGTGTGGGACGCGTCAGCGCGGCATCGCCCTGCACGATCGTTTCGCCCAGCGGCAGGTCGCTGCACAGCAGCGCGCACAGCACCTTGCCGACGTCGATCACGCTGCCTCCGCCGAGCGCGATCAGGCCATCGCAGCCGTTCGCGCGCCAGCGCTGCGCGGCGGCCATGACATGAGAGATCGCGGGATTGGCGGCGACATCGTCGTGAGCGACCGGCGCGATGCCCGCCCGGCCCAGCGCGTGGGCCACCCGCGCCGGCAGCCCCGTGGCTGCCAGTCCGGCATCGGTCAGCAGCAGCGGGCGCCTGACGCCGGCGCGCCGCGCCCATAGGGGCAGCTGCTCGACGCAGCCGGCGCCGAATACCGCCTCGCCGGGCCAGCGCGTGGCAAAGTGCCCCGGCGCGGTATCGAACACGCTGGTATGCGCGGCGTCCATCAGATCTTGCGTCCGACGCGTTCCCAGTGCGGCGCGCGCAACTGGTTCTTGAAGACCTTGCCCATGCTCTCGCGCGGCAACGATGCATGGAATTCCACGTGGCGCGGCACCTTGTAGCCGGCCACGCGTTCGCGCAGCCAGTCGCGCACCGCCGCGGCGTCGAGCGCGGCGTCCTGGGCGGCCACCACGGCGACGGCGACGGCCTCGCCGAACTCGGGATCGGGAATGCCGAACACCGCGCAATCGGCCACGTGCGGGTTGGCCAGCAGAGCATGTTCGATCTCGGCGGGGTAGATGTTGACGCCGCCGGAGATGATCATGTCGCGCTTGCGGTCGGTGATGTACAGATAGCCGTCGGCATCGAGATAGCCAACATCGCCGTTCGTGATATAGCCGTCGCGCTCGATGGCGCGGCGCTGGGCCTCATTGTGGCGATAGGTGAAGGGCAGCGCGTTGTCGCCCGTGTCGACGTAGATCTCGCCGACCTCGCCGGGCGGGAGTTCGCGCCCGGCCTCGTCCAGGATGCGGATCGACGTCCCCGGAAAGGGCCGGCCCGCGGTGCCGGGCCGGGCAAGCCAGTCGGCGGCCGTGGCGAAGGTCACCAGCCCGGCCTCGGTGGAGCCATAGGTCTCGTTGACGATGGGGCCCCACCACGCGATGATCGCGCGCCGCACCTCCGGCGGACACGGCGAGCCGCCGTGCGTCACGTTCTCCAGGGACGAGACGTCGTAGCGCACCCGTACCGCCTCGGGTAGCTTGAGCAAGCGCACCAGCATGATGGGCACCAGCGACAGATGCGTGATGCGATGGCGCGCGATCGCCTGGAGCAGCAGCTCGGCGTCGAAGCGCGGCAGCACGACGATCTCCTCGGCCAGCTCCAGCGCGACGCGGGCCGCGGCATTGGGGCCGGCATGGTACAGCGGTCCCACGACGGCGCAGCGCATGCCCGGACGCGCTGCGCTGGCGATCGCGCGCACCCGCAGGGAGCCGGCATGTTGGGCCGGCGTGCCCGGCAGGCGCATGACGCCCTTGGGCCGCCCGGTGGTGCCGGACGTGTACAGCATGCTGCCGACCGCCGGCACGCGTTCGGCCGCCGACGGCGCGAAGCTGTCGCGCCAGGCGGGCCACGCCAGCGCCCGGGAAGCCAGGGCCTGCGGCACAAGCGCCGGCGCTTCGGGCAGTCGATAGGCCGCCACGATTTCCGCGGGCGTCGGCACGACGATCACCGGCATGTCGCCGGGCACTGCGCTGGCGATGCCCGGCAACAGGTCGCCATGGACGACCAGCGCCTTCGCGCCGCTGTCGCGCAGGATGAAGCCGGCCTCCTCCAGTTGGAAGTGCCAGTTGATCGCCACCAGATGCACTCCGAGGCGATCGAGGGCGACGATCAGTTCCAGATAGGGAAGGTCGTTGCGCAGCATCACGGCGACCGCATCGCCGGCGCGCAGTCCGAGTTCGGCAAAGCCGGTGGCGGCGCGTGCCGCGTTTCCCTCGAGCGTGGAGGCGTCGATGCGGCGCTCGCCGAACCGGATGGTCAGATTGGGTTGCATGGAATCGTGGAATCGGATGGAAGGGCGGGAGTGCGAAGGCCGGCATCGGCGTGGGTGCCGGCGGGCGCCGCTTGCAGCGCGCGCAGCCGACCCGCGGCGGCTTCCGCCTGCGCCATCAGCCGCCGCACCGTGGCCGCCACCGGCTCGGTGGTGTTCGCGAAGCCGATGGCCGGGCCCATCGACAGCAGGCCGGTGTCCCAGTCGCCGTGCCGATAGCCGTGCTCGCGGCCCAGGCCGCCGCTGGCCAGCGCGCCGAAGTCTTCATAGCGGCAGGCACCGCCGTGCTCCAGGCGCCGCGTCTCGCGCACGGTGGCGTTGTCCAGCACGCGCCAGGGATGGCCGGTCGAGCGCAGCGCCAGCGTGGAGGCCTGGGCCGGCTGGGCGGCGAGGTGGCGCTTGTAGCGATCGTGCGCCCACACCTCGTCGCAGGTCAGGAAGCGCGTTCCCATCAGCACCGCGTCGGCGCCCAACGCCAGCGCCGCGGCGATCTGGCGGCCGTCGCCGATGCCGCCGCCGATGGCGAGCGGCACCCGCAGGCGTTCCAGCGCCAGCCCGCCGAGCACGAAGGCCGACAGCTCGTTGGTCCCCGGATGGCCACCGGCTTCCGCGCCGACCAGCGCGATGGCGTCGGCACCGGCCTGCTCGGCTTTTGCCGCATGCTCGACGAACGCGCACTTGTGCAAGGCGAGCCCGCCGCCGGCGTGGATGCGCGCGAACAGGGCCCCGGGCGCGGGTCCCACCGTCTCGAAATGCCGCACGCCTTCCTCCAGCGCGATCTCGATCCACGAGGGCAGCAGCCGGTTCGCCTCGGCACGGCGCGATTGCGTCAGGTTGACGCCGAACGCGCGGCCCTGCGTCAGCGTCCCGCATTCGCGCAGCGCGGCACGGTAGGCCGCCAGGGTGTCGAACGAGCGCGGCGTGAGAAAGGCCATCGCGCCCGCGTTGACCAGCGCGGCGACATAGCGCGCGTCGGACAGCCACATCAGCCCACCGGCCAAGATGGGATGGCGGATGCCGAAGCGTTCGGTGATCCGGGTGCGGAAGGGGGCGGGCGCATGCATCATGGCGCGTCAGAGCATCACGTAGCCACCGCTGACGCCGATGCTCTGGCCGGTGATATAGGCGGCGCGATCGGACGCGAGCAGGCACACCATGCCGGAGACGTCTTCCGGGCGTGCCAGACGGCGCAGTCCCCGGCCGATCGGGTAGGCGTTGAGCATCTTGCCCAGGCGCTCGTTGTTCTCCGGCGTGGCGTCGGGATGCAGCGCCCCTTCGGGAATGCCTTCGTGCGAGATCGCGCCCAACGCGATCACATTGACATTGACGCAATCGCGCCCGTGTTCCTGCGCGATGGCCTTGGCGAAGCCCAGCATCGCCGCCTTCGCGCCGGAGTACACCGCCAGCCGCCCTTCGCCGGCGCGCCCGGCCTCGGACATGATGTTGACGATCTTGCCGTAGCGGCGCGCCTGCATGCCGGGCAGCACCGCCTTGCAGCAATACATCATGCCGAACACGTTCAGCGCCACGATGCGCTCCCAGGCGTCCGGGGTGGTCTCGACGAACATCGGCGCCGCACCGCCTTTTTCGCGCCGCTCGACCAGCACGCCCGCGTTGTTGACGAGGATGTCGATCGGGCCAAGCGCCTGCTCCGCGGCGGCAATGGCCGCATTGACCTCGGCCTCGCGGGTAATGTCGGCCACCGCCGCGAAGGCCTGGCCGCCCGCGGCCTCGATCTCCGCCACCACCGCCTGCGCGCGAGTGGGGAACAGATCGTTGACCGCCACGCGCGCGCCCTCGGCCGCAAGGTCCAGGCAGATGCGCCTGCCCACGCCCTGGCCCCCGCCCGTGACGAATGCCACCTTGCCGTTCAGATTCAGGTCCATGTCGATGCCTATGTCTTCGTAGTCCGTCGTTGATTGATTGAGTGGGCCGGCGGGCGGATGCCGCCGGCTGCCGCGTCCGCTACTGCCCGCGAAACACCGGCTTGCGCTTCTCGACGAACGCCCGCATGCCTTCCTTGCGGTCCTCGCTGGCGGTCACCAGCGCGGCGGCGTAGCGCTCGTACTCCAGGCCGGCCTCGATGCCGACCTGCAAGCCGAGGTCGATCGCGTGCTTCGCGTAGCGCAGCGCGAGCGGGGCGTTGGCGGCCATGCGGGCCGCCATCGCCATGGCGGTGTCCAGCAGCGCGCCGGCCGGCACGACGTGGTTCACCAGGCCGATGGCCAGTGCCCGCTCGGCATCGATGTGGTCGCCGGTCAGCATGAGTTCCTTGGCGATGCCGACGCCGACCAGGCGCGGCAGCCGCTGCGTGCCCCCGGCGGCGGGCAGTACGCCGATGCGTGCTTCCGGCAAGCCCAGGCGCGCACCCTGCGCAGCGATGCGCACGTCGCAGCAGAGCGCGATCTCCAGGCCGCCACCGAGCGCCACGCCGTTGATCGCCGCGATCACCGGCTTCTCGAACTGCTCCAGCGCCCGGAACAGCTCGTGTGTCGCCTTCTGCTTCAGGTGGTATTCGGCTTGCGGCACGATGCGGTCGGCGCGTTCCTTGATGTCGGCGCCGGCGCAGAACGCCCGGTCGCCCGCGCCGGTGATCACGACGCAGCGCACGGCGTCGTCGACGCGCGCCCGCTCGAACAGCGCGTGCGCCAGGTCCGCCTTCATGCTGCCGCCGATGGCGTTCATCCGTTCGGGACGGTTGAGCCGGATCAGCGCGACGCCGTCGCGGGTTTCGTAGAGGAGAGTGGAATATTCCATGGCTGGCCTTCAGGCTCGTGAAAGGACATGCGCGACGGCGACCGAGCCCAGCCCGATCATGTGGGCCAGGCCCAGCCGCGCTCCCGGATGCTGGCGATCCCCGGCCTCGCCGCGCAGCTGCCGCGCAATCTCGGCCACCTGCCCGATGCCGGTCGGACCCAGCGGATGGCCCATGCCGATCAGACCGCCCGACGGATTGACCGCGCAGCGGCCGCCGATATGCGCGCCGCCCCCGGTCACGAAGGCCGCGCCCTCGCCGGGCGGGCATACACCGATCGCTTCGCTGTAGACCAGCTCCTCGATCGTGAAGGCGTCGTGCAGTTCGACGATGTCGAGCTCGGGGGCGCCCACGCCGGCCCTGGCCAGCGCCTCGGCTGCGGACTTGCGCACCAGTTCGACTAGCGCGGGCGCGTCCTGCACCAGTTCCTCGCTGCTGGCCACAGACGAAAGCACCCGCACCCCGCGCGAGCGGTCCAGGCCCAGCGTCCGCAGCGCCGGCTCCGAGACGACGATCGCCGCCGCGGCGCCTTCGCCGCGCGGGCAGCATTGCAGCGCGGTCAGGTCTCCGGCGATGCGCGGCGAGGCCAGTACCTGTTCGATGGTGCGGGGCTTGCGGAACTGCGCATAGGGATTGCGCGCGGCGTTGCCGTGGTTCTTGACGGCGACCGCGGCCAGGTCCTCGGGCCGCAGTCCGCGCTCGCGCATGTAGCGTCGCGCCAGCAGGGCGAATTTCACCAGGGGCACGTTGGCGGTGGGGCTCAGCGGCGGCAGGCCATCCTTGAGCACCGCGCGCCGGCCGTCGCCGAACTTGTCCACGCCCAGCGCCAGCACGACGTCGCGCTCTCCCGAGGCCACCTGCAGGCAGGCGAGGCGGAAGGCGCTCGACCCGGACGCCGAGGCGTTCTCCACCTGTACGACCTCCAGGCCGGTGGATCCGAGGTGGCGCAGCATCACGCGGCCCGCCGCCATACCCAGCGCCGCGGTCCCGACGAACGCGCTCTGCACCTGCGGCCATGCGAGGCCGGCGTCCGCCAGCGCCTCCCGCACCGCGCGCAGGCCCAATTGCGGGTAGGGCGTTTCGCCCGGGAACTGGTAGGGATGCATGCCGATGCCCACCACATATACCGGACGTTCCTGCAACAGCGTGCGGCTCATTGCGCGCCTCCCTGCCGGTCCGGCGCCGGCGGCGAGGCGGGATCGGAGCCGGACTGCGCGACCGGCCGGAATGCCCAGCTTCCGCCTTGCCCGTCGTCGATCCACACCGGCCGCACGACGGTGCCCGGCATCGCGTCGGCTTCGTCCCGCGCATCCACGCGGACTTCCTCGACGAGGCCCGGACACAGCTCGATTTCCCCGATGATGGCCGGCACGGCAAGCCCGGGCGCGAGCGGCGCATGGACCGTGACCACGTTGCGCAACGGCACGGCGCCCATGCAGTCCACCGCTTCGAGCGTGTGGCCCGGTGCGCCGCAGTGGCGGCATCCGGGTACGTTGGCGGGATAGCTGTGCCCGCCGCACTGGCCGCAACGCGCGGCCTGGAGGACGGGGGTACGCCCGTCTGCTGAGAGTGTGTGGTTCATTCGATGGACATTCCCGATTCGCGCACCAGCTGGCGCGCGCTCTTGCGCTCCTCTTCCAGCGCGCTGGCGAACTGCGCCGGCGTGCTGGCCTTGATGTTGGTGCCCAGCTCCGCGAGGCGGGCCTGCACCGACTTGTCCTTCAGCGCGCCGGCGAACGCGGCGTAGATCCGCTGCACCACCGGTGCCGGCGTGCCCGCCGGCGCCACCACGCCAAGCCAGGTGGTCACGTCGAACCCGCCCACGCCCGCTTCGGCCACGGTCGGCACGTCGGGCAGATCCGCCACGCGGCGGCTGCCGGTCACCGCCAGCGCCCGCAGGCGCCCGTCGCGGATTAGCTGCAGGGTGGTGGAGCGGCTGTCCGCCATGAAGTCCAGCTGGCCGGCAGCAAGTCGTTCAGCGCCGGGCCGCTGCCCTTGTAGGGCACGTGGATCAGCGGCGTCTGCAGCCGCACCTGCAGCGTCGCGCCCGCGACGTGCATCGAGCTGCCGTTGCCGGCCGAGCCGTAGGTCAGCTTGCCGGGCTGCTGCCGCGCCTTGCCCAGCAGATCGCCAATCGATTTCAGCGGGGACGCCGCCGGCACTACGACCACCATCGGACTCTCGGTCAGCTGCGTGACCGGCGTGAAGGCCTTGACCGGGTCCACGGGCACGCGCTTGTACAGGAAGGGATTGAGCACCAGCGGGCCGGGATTGCCGAGCAGCAGCGTGTAGCCATCGGCATCGGCCCGCGCCACCACCTCGTTGGCGATATTCCCGTTCGCGCCCGGACGGTTTTCGATCACGACCGGCTGGCCCAGGTCCTTCTGCAAATGCGGCTGCAACAGGCGCGCGACGATGTCGGAGGCGCCGCCCGGCGGGAACCCCACCACCAGCTTCACGGGCTTGTCGGGGAATTCGGCGCCATGGGCCAGCGTGACCAGTGCGGTCGCGCAAGCCGCGGCGCAGCGTTGGAACCAGCGATGTGACATGAAGCGGTGTCTCCTTGTTGTGTGATCCGGGGCGTGTCGTGCGCGCGTACGGACGAGCGCCGTCCGACCGCGTCGCGCCTCGTCGCGCGCAGTCGATGAAACAGGCAGGGCAGGGACGGTCAGCCGGTCAGTCGGGCTCTTGCGGCAGCAGCAGGCGCTGGCGCAGGTTGTCCTTCAGCGCGCGGATCGCGACCGCGATATTGCTCGTCGTGGGATTGAGCATCGACTGCATCCGCAGGCCGCGCACGGTCGCGATGAGCAGGCCGGCTTCCTCGGCGGCGGCGACGTCGGGACGGATCTGGCCCGCGCGTTGCCCGGCTTCGATATGGCGGGTGATCGCCCGGTGCCAGCGGGCGCTGATGGCGGCGAAGGTGGGGCGGACCTGCGGCGCGGGTCCGATCGATTCGAGCATCAGTACAAAGAAGGCGCGCGAACTTTCGGACGGGTCGTCCATGCCTTCCAGGTAGCAGTCGATCTCGCACAGGATCGCGTCGAGCCCCGTGAGGCCCTGCATGCGCGCCAGCAGCCGTTCGCGGTGCGCATTCGCAATATGCTTGATCAGCTCTTCGAGCAGCCCGTCCTTGGTGCCGAAGCGATGCTGCACGAGGCCGCGGCTATAGCCTGCCTCGATGCCGGTCGCTTCCAGCGTGGTGTGTGTGTAGCCGCGGGTGGCGATCAGGCGCGTGGCCGCGGCGAGCAGCCGGCTGTCGGACTCGGCAACGCGCTCGGCCTGCGTGCGCCGCTGGCGCTTCGCGGGCACGGCGACGGTCCCGGCGCGCGGCTCGCCAGGCCTGGGGAAAGCGCTGGCAGGCTGCTCCGTCGCGGCAGGCGCGGGCTCAACGACGGGAAGAGAGGAAAGTTTTCGTGGCATGCGAGGCAGTGTATTTACAAGCGGTACGTACCGCAAGTAAACAGCGCCCGGCGTTTACCCGAACATACTTGTTGATTGGATTGTAAGTTGGGCGTGCGGGAATCGGTCGTTCACGCGACCTTCGACCGCGCGGCAATGCGATATGCGCCCAGCGCGGTGCCGGTGATCAGGATCTGCACCACCGCGCAGGAGACGGTCGGCGACGAACCGTATCCCACCAGCTTGGTGCCAAGGGCTCCCACCGCCATCTGGCCGCAGCCATAGAGCCCCGCGGCGGCGCCGGTGAGTCCGGGCACGGCCGAGATCGAGCGCGACAGGGCGGCAGGGCTGGCGAGCCCGGCTCCGGCGGTCAGCACGAAGGTGATCGCGATCAGCAACGGCGCGCTCAGCCAGCCGCCAATCTGCACCACCAGCAGCAACGCGGCCATGGAGAGGCTGAGGCCGGCGCCGGCATTGAGGAATACTTCCGGCTCCAGGCGCTCGGCCAGGCGCCGCGTCACCATCGTGCCCAGGCTCGCGCCGGCAATGGTCACCGACGCGAACCAGCCGATCTGCCAGATGGGCAGGCCCAGTTGCTCATGCACGATGTAGGGCGAGGTGGCCAGATAGGGGTAGAGCGCGGTGGTGGAACAGGCGCCACCGAGCATGAACCCGAGATAGCGGCGGCTGCCGAGCAGGCGGCCGTAGTCGCGCGCGATCCTCGCCACCTGGAGCGAGCGGCGGTGCGCGTTCGTCTCCGGCAGAATGCGCCAGGCGCACCACAGCATCAGGCTCGCGAGGGCGACCAGGAACACATAGATCGCCCGCCAGCCGAACAGGTCGGCCAGCAGCGAGCCCACCACGGGCGACACACCGGGGCCCACGAGCGTCAGCAGGTTCAGCAGCGCGAGATCGCTGGTGACCCGCCCCGGCGCCGCGGTGTCCCGCACGATGGACCGGCCCAGCGTGATGCCCGCCGCGCCGCCCAGTGCCTGCGCCATGCGGGCGAACAGCAGCCACTCCAGCGACGGGGCCAGCAGGGCCAGCACGCCTGCGACCAGGTACAGGCCCAGCCCGACCAGCAGCGTCGGCCGGCGGCCGATCGTGTCGGAGACCGGCCCATAGATCAGCTGTCCGAAGGCCAGCCCGAGGACGTAGTAGGTAATGGTCTGCTGCATGCCGGCGGGACCGGCATGCAGGTCCGCGCCGGCGAGCGGCAGCGCCGGCACGAAGATGTGCATGGCCATCGTGCCGCTGAGCGTCACCAGCACCAGCAGCCACATCGGCGCGCGCAGCGCGGGCGTAAACGGTGGTTCCGAAGTCTGCATGGACGGCACCCTTTACAGCTCGTCCAGCCGGCGGGCGATCTTTTCCAGCGCTTCGCGCGTGGCCCGCATCTCCGCTGGGGATAGCGCGTCCAGAATCTGCGCCTCGATCGCCAGGCTCTCGCCCACCATGCGCGCGGCCATGACCCGGCCTTCATCGGTCAGGCGGATGCTTTTGGCGCGGCGATCGGTCTCGTGCGTTTCCCACTCCACGAAACCCGCCTCGCGCAACTGGGCGAGCACGCGCACCAGCGAGGACTTGTCCAGCGACAGCACCTCCGCCAGCTCCTTCTGCCGCATCCAGGGCGACCCGGATTCGTAGAGCGCGATCAAGGGCGCGCGGGAGGCGTCGGTGAGGCCGACCTCGCGAAAGCTCCGGTCGATGGCCTTGCGCCAGCGCCGGTAGACCGTGCCGATCAGGCGACCCAGGCGGGCCTGGGCTTGTTCGACGGAACCGGCCGATGCAGGACGGCGATTAGGTGACATGCAAACCATTATCGTTGCCGAATGGTTTGCATGTCAACCAAAACCACGGCCCCGCACGGGTCGTGGCCAGCCCTGCAACGCCGCATTGACGCGACGCCTCGGAGTGCCCCTGCGTAGTCCGAACGCGCTATTCACCGGCTGCGGCAACGCTGTTACAGTCGCCGCCTGAAAATGCCGGACACCGGCGCCGCGACTCCATACCCGGCACACCGGAAGCGGGGCGCGATTCCAATTACAAAAACGGGTTGGGTTGATGTTTCCACGCTTTCATGCCGGCGCGCGTGCCGCCGGCCTTTGCCTTGTCGCCGCGTTGCTGGCGGCCTGCGGGTCCGGCGACGCCGGTTCGGACGAGGCGGGCTCCGCCGCGCCCGTGGCGGCCAGTAGCCGCCTTGTCGTCGATACGGCCAGTGCCACGCCGGTTGCCGGCGGTACGCTGACGCTGAAGGCGAGCGTTCTGGGCGCCGACGGACTAGAAATCAAGGGCGCCTCGTTCTCCTGGACCTCTTCCGATGAATCCGTGGCCGTCGTCGCGTCCGCTTCCGAAACGGCGGCGGACAGGGTGGCGGACAAGGTAGCGCAAGACGCGAGCATGCCTGCGCCCGTCGGCACGTATGCGACGGTGCGTACGCTGCGGGCCGGCGCGGTGGATATCACCGCCACCGCGACGTTCGGTGACGGCAGCCGCGCGGCCAGCGTGACGCACCTGGTGGTGCAGCCGGAGGCCGCGATCACCTACACCCTGGCGCTGTCGCCGTCGGCGCTGACCATCGGCGCGGGCGGCGCGCCGCAGCGGGTTACCGCGGTGGTACTGCGTTCGGACGGTGCCGACGGTGTCGGCGACCTCGCCAACTGGAACTGGTCCACCGACAACGCCACGTTCGTGGCCACTCCGGCCGCGGACGGCCGCAGCGCCGGACTGGCCAGCCCCGCCAGCGCGACTCTGGCCGGCACGGGTGCGCTGACCGCGTGCGCCGATACGCCGGGCCGCGAGCGGCTGTGCGCCAACGTGCCGCTGGCGCGCCCCGAGACGCCGCTGCCCGCAATCGCGTTTTCGGCGCCGTCGGTCGTGGTCAAGCCCGGCCGCACCGGCACCATCACCGCGACACTGAGCGACGCGCCGCAGGGACATCTGGCAGGCCTGGCCAACCTCGCATGGTCGATCCAGCAGACGGGCTCAGCCGCCGTCATCGCCGGCGCGGCAGATGGGGCGACGGTTGCCGTCAGCTCGGATGCCACGCAACTGTCGAGCTATAGCGGATCACTGACACTGACGGCGTCGTATCCGGACGGGCGGACCCACAGCGCATCGCTGCCGCTCTCGTCGCCCGGACCCTGGCACCGGCTGCCCGACGCACCGATCGACGCGCCCACGGTGACAAGCCTGGCGATCGACGGCACGCGTGTCTGGCGGCTATCCGCCGACGGCAGCCAGCCGGCGCGCCTGGAGCGGTTCGCCGGCGTCGCCGAGCCCGCACGCGAGCCGGCTGAGGCGTTGCCCGGTAACGCCAGCCGCATCTGGTACGCCGACAATATGGCCGGCCGCTTCCCGACCGTGGTCGTGCAGATGGGAGCCGATACCACAAACGCATTCGGCAGGCTCGATGCGGACTTCGACAGCCCGCGCGCGCACGCTTCCTTCTCCACCTGCGCGTCGCAGCGCGTGCCGACCGGGCGGCGCTTCGTGGTGGCGACCGACGGCGTGGACCTGATCACGACCGCCCAATGCTCCACCACGTGGTTCGTCCAGCGCGCGGGCCAGACCGCCGTCTTGTCCCGGGCGAGCGTCCCATTGCTGACGGATATGCTGCCGATGCCGAATGGCTCGGCCTACGGCCTGGATCCGCTGTATACGACGCGCTACCGCATGGAAGCCGACGGCGTCCTGACCTCATGGACGCACCCGCCCGAGACACCGCTGAATGTGGGCGCGTTCTCTCACTTCGGCCCGCTGCCGACGGCATCCACATCGTTCGGTGGGCCGAACTACGGCTTCCGGAACGGGGCCGGACTCGTGGTCAGGGACGATGTATTCGCCCCCTTCCGGCTGGTCTTCGCGCATACCGGACCGGTAACCAATTTCCGCGTGTTCCAGAACTTCGTGGCGTGGCTGGCCGGCCCGGCGATGACCTTGTTCGATGCCGGGGCGCTCGCTACCGTCCCGCTGACGATTCCGGGCACCGGCACCGTGCTGGCGTTCGAGGGCGCGGTCGATGGCAACGGCAAGGCGCGCCTGGCTGCCCAGATGTCGGATGGCGCCGTGTGGGTCTACGATCAGCCGTAGTCGCACGCCGGGGGAAGGGCGGCACGCGTCGCGGCCGTACTCTCAGCCGCCGGTTGCGCTGGGTTTTCCCGTTGCGCCGGCGCGAACAGGTGCTGCACCGCGCGGCGGATGCCGCCATAGCCCGTGCAGCGGCAAAGATTGCCGCATAGCAGCGCCTCGGCCTGCTGCACGCCGGGCTTCGGGTCGAGCTGATGCAGATACGTCATGGTCATCACCATGCCCGCGGTGCAGTAGCCGCATTGCACGCCGCCGCACCGCGCCAGCGCCTCGCGCACCGGCAGGCTGGCCGGATCCGCGCCGACCGATTCGATGGTCCGCACGGACTGGCCCTGCAACTGGTACGCCATCAACAGGCAGGCGTTCGCGGGCGCATCGTTGAGCCACACCATGCAGGCGCCGCAGCGCCCAATCTCGCAGCCCGGCTTGGCGCCGGCGAGCTTCCAGTGCTCACGCAGCAAGGTGAGCAGGCGTGTATCGGGGCGGCAGCCCACTTGCACGGGCGCACCGTTGAGCCGCATGGCAAGCGTGAAGGTTGGCGGGATGGGCGCCAGCGCAGCGTCGGTGGTGGAATCGGGAACGGTCATCGCGGAGTCTCCAGCATGGCGATCACGTGCTCGGGCTGCACCGGCAGGCGCGCAACCGGATGGTCCAGCGCGATCGCAATGGCGTTGGCCACGGCCGGCGTGGCGAGGTTGACGCCGATCTCGCCGGCGCCGCGCGGCCCGATGGGATCGCCATCGGGCAGGTTCTGGATGGCGATGACCTCCATCACCGGGGCATCCGCCAGCGTGGGCATCAGGTAGGCATCGAGGTTGCGCGCGCGGTAGTGGCCCCGCTCGCAGGGCAGGTCCTCCTGCGTGCACATGGCCATGCCCATCACGGCGCCGCCCTCCATCTGGCCGAGATATCCCTGCGGCGAGACGACCGGGCCCAGCGCGCTGCATATCACCAGATCGTGCACGCGAACCGCGCCGCTCCAGCCATCGACGCAGACATGCGCAATCGCCGCGCAGGCGCCGAACACGAAGTGGGTGCCGTGCTCATTTCCCGCCGGGTCTTCGCCGTGCAGGTCCACCATGAAGCATGGCCGGGCAGGGCCGAACCTGGCGGCCAGCGTCCGGTAGGACAGGCGCAGGCCGCTGGCATCGTGGACGCCGCCAGGGCCAGTACGCAGCGCGTCCGCGTCGCAATGCAGGGCCTGCGCGGCCGCGTCCAGCAGGGCCCGTTCCCAGCCGGCCCGCGCCTGGATCAAGGCGTGCCAGACCAGCGTGGTGGCGCGCGATGCCGCCACGGCGCCCGAGTCGGGCGTGCGGGCCGTGTCGCCCAGCACCGGCCGTACGTCGTCCGGTGCGCAGCCCAGATGCCGCGCACACAACTGCCGCATCGCGCCCACCAGGTTCTGCCCAAGTTCGGTGAAACCGCAGCGCAATTCGATGGCGCCATCCTCGGCAAGCAGCAGGGTCATGCGGCTGCCGCTCGGACCGCCCTTGCCGAAGCCATCGCTGCGGTGGACCAGGGCCAGGCCCACGCCGTGCAGATAGCGCCCGTCCTGGCTTTGCCAGCGGCGCGGCCCTTGCCACAGCGGCTGCCGACGCGCCACGTCCAGGGCGCGATGCGGTCCGTCGAACGGCACGACCTCCTGGTCGAGCGGCCCCGGCGCGTCGGGTTCGGCCAGATTGAGCGCGCGGAAGTGCGCCGGATCCAGGCCCGCGCGCGCCGCCAGGCGGTCCATCTGCTGCTCCAGCGCAAACTGGACCTGGGTAGCGCCGAAGCCGCGGAACGCGCCGGCCACGCCATTGTTGGTGTAGGCGAGCCGCGCGTCGATCCGCACCGCGCGGTAGCGGTAGGGGCCGGGCGCGTGTTCGACCGCGGCGTCGAGCACCTCGGGACCGTGCGTCGCGTAGGCACCGGTGTCCGCGACGATGTCGACCTGCTGGAAGGTCAGTCGGCCGTTGGCATCGCAACCGGTTCGCATGCGGATACGCATGGGATGCCGCTTGACGCCGAAGTCCACCGATTCCGGCCGCGTCAGGTGCAGGCGCACCGGGCGCCCGGCCTTCCACGCGAGCAGTGCCGCGATCGGTTGCACCGTGAGTTCGTCCTTGCCGCCATACGAGCCGCCCACCGGCGTGCCGGTCGCCTGCACCATGTCATGCGGCAGGCCCAGCATGTCGGCGACGACCTGCCGTTCGCGCGCCGGATTGTGCCCGGCGAAGAACAGTCGCAGGCCACCTTTGCCGTCCGGCTCCGCAACGCCTCCTTCGGTCTCCAGGAAGCCATGCATTTGTCGCGGCGTGACATAGCTGTCCTCCACCACATGCACCGTCTGCGCCTCGGCCGGCGCCAGGTCGCCGCGGCGATACGCGACGTGGTGGAGCAGATTGCCCGTCTCGTGGACCCTCGCCTCGGGCGCGCACTGCGGCGCCAGCGCAGCTTCCGGATCGTCCACCAGCGGCAGGGGCGCATAGCGGACCACGATGCGCTCCAGCGCCGCGCGCGCCGTCTCCATGTCCACCGCCGCGACCGCGGCCACCGGGTCGCCGACGTAGCGCACCTTGTCGTGGCACAGCACCGGGCGGTCGGCGCGGCGCAGGCCGTAGACGGCGGCGCCCGGAATGTCCGCATGCGTGACGACGGCATGCACGCCGGGAAGCGCGCGCGCCGCCGCGGTATCGATGGACACGATGCGGGCGTGCGGATGCGGGCTGCCGAGGATCGCGCCGCGCAACTGGCCGTCGGCGATGCGGTCCGTGAGAAAGCCGGGGTCGCCGCCGAGCTTGCTCCAGGCATCGGGGCGGATGTCCGCCGCCACGTCGGTCAGGCGTAGCGTCTGGTGCGGCGGCACGAATGCCGACGGCGGCGGAGGATCGTTGGTGCAAGCGGAATCGGGCATGGCGGCACGGGCGGTTGGGCAGACGATCTACAGCAGGCCGCAATGGCCGGCGATCAGCCGGCTGGCAATCAGGGCCATCGACGGCGGCAGGGTTTGCGCGCAGGCGCGCCGCAGCGCGTACAGGTCGGGGCACGGCGCATCCGGCGACAGCAGCGCTTCCACCGCGGCGAGCCGCCGCACCGGCGCTCCCGGCGCGCCGGCCGCCACGCGGATCAGGTCGCGCCCCCGTTCCGCGCTCCGCCAGCGCAGCGCCATGCGCAGCCGCGCCGGGGAAAACGCGGCGCGGTGGCCGACCTTTTCGAAGACGGCATGGACCGGCTCGCGGGTATCCGCGCGCGGTAGATGGAAGGCCACCAGCAGCGGCAGCGCCGGACGCGCCAGCACCTCGGCCAGCGGCACCCGACTGCCATCGGCCAGCTCGGCTTCGGCGTCGAGCACCAGAAGGACCGGCACCGCATCGCCCATTCCCCAGCCGACGTTTCCGCCCAGCGTCCCGAGGCGGCGCACGCCAAGCGCGCCCAGCTGGTCCAGTGCCTGCACCAGCAGCGGTACGTGCGCGCGCACCAGCGCATCGGTGCGGACCGTTTCGAGCCGCGCGCCGGCACCGATGCGCAGGCTGTGCCCCTCGAGCGCGATGCCCTGCGTCTGCGGCCAGCGTTGCAGGTCGATCAGGCAGGCATCGTCCGGCGCGAGCCGCGAGCCCTCCCATTCCTGCTGGATGACAGTGCCGCCGGCGATGAAGCGCGCACGCGCGCCCAGGCGGTCGGCCAGATCCTGTGCGGCTTGCGGCGTGGCGGGCGTCAGCAATTGCATCGCGGCGTGAGGTTGTGGGTCATGGCAGATTCCAGGCGGTCGCATACGCTTCAATGCTGCGCGCCCTGGCTCCAGGGGAACAGGCGCCGGTGCAGCCACTGCACCAGTCCGTACAGCAGCAGGCTGCTGATGACCAGCAGGGCGAGCGCGGCGAAGGCCACGGGGATCTTGAACGACGACGTGGTGAACAGGATCAGATAGCCCAGTCCCTTCTCCGCGGCCACGAACTCGGCCACCACCGCGCCGACGATGGCGAGCGTGATGGACACCTTCAGCGCCGAGAACAGGTAGGGCACCGCAAACGGCATGCGGATCTGCCAGTACTGCCGCGCGGTGGTGGCGCGCAGCGAGCGCGACAGCTCGATCAACTCGGCGGGCACCGAGGCCAGGCCCAGCGCGGTGGAAACCACCAGCGGGAAGAAGGCGATCATGGTGGTGATGACCACGCGCGGCAGCACGCCGGCGCCCAGCGTGACGACGATGATCGGGGCCACCGCGACGATCGGCGTGGACTGGATCACCACGAGCCATGGCATCACGATGCGGGACAGCAGCGCCGAGCGGGTGATGGCCACCGCCAGCGGCAATGCGAGGCAGATCGCCACCGCGTAGCCGGCCAGCGCCACCTCCAGCGTGGCGAACAGATGCTCGGCCCAGCGTGCCGCGCCCAGTTCGCGCGCGGCGTGCCAGATCTTCGTCGGCGCGGGCAGGATGTACTCGGGCACGTGCAGGGTGCGGCAGGCGAACTCCCACAGGACGAGGGCCAGCAGGAATACCAGCAGGCTGGCGTGGCGATGGAGCAGGGCGGGCATGGGGCGCGGGTCTGGGCGGACAGGAGTCGGAACAGCGTCGGGGCGGGTGTCGGACAGCGGGGGTCAGTGCGGCTGGTGGCTGAAAACCTGCATGCGGATTTCGTTGGCCATCCGCGTAAACAGCGGATCGGCCAGCGTGGCCATGCTGCGCGGGCGCGGCAGCGGCACATCGATGATGTCGGCCACGCGGCCCGGGCGCGCGCTCATCACCACGATCCGGTCGGACAGCAGTAGTGCCTCCTGGATCGAGTGGGTCACGAACACCACCGTCTTGGGCCGCTCGTTCCAGATCCGCAGCAGCTCGAAGCTCATCACGTCGCGCGTGAGCGCATCCAGGGCCGAGAACGGCTCATCCATCAGCAGGATGTCCGGGTCATGCAGCAGCGAGCGCGCGATCGACACGCGCTGCTGCATGCCGCCCGACAGCTCGTCGGGCCGCTTGTGGCCAAAATCCCCCAGCCCGACCATCGCCAGCAGTTCGCGCGCACGGGCCTGGTCGCGCGCATCGACACGGCCGTACTTGTGGCGCATCGGAAAGCAGATGTTGTCCAGCACGCTGAGCCAGGGCAGCAGCGTTGGCTTCTGGAACACCATGCCGATTTCGTCGCGCGGCTCGGTCACCGGCATGCCGAAGATCGCCACCTCGCCGGCGGTGGGCCGCAGCAGCCCCGAGATCAGCCGCAGGATGGTCGACTTGCCGCAGCCGGACGGTCCGATCAGCGAGACGAACTCGTGGCGGCGCAGATGCAGGTCCACGCCGTGCAGGGCCGTGACGGCGCTGCCGTCGCTGGCGACAAAGGTCTGGGTGACCGCGTTCAGGTCGATGACGGATGGCATGGCTACTTGGCGAGGAATCCGCGGTCGACCAGCTTTTCGGGGTCGACCTTGGCGGGGGCGTAGTGCATCGACTGCGCGACCCAGTTCCACGTGGCGGCGAGCAGGGCGGGTTCGAACCGGCCCATGCCATCGCGCTGGGTGATGTCGTTCTGCAGCAGCGGAAGGGACGACTCGAACTCCGCCTTGAGCACCGCCACATCGGCCTCCGGCACGCTGGCCTTCAGCGCCTCGGCGGCCTTGCCGGGGTTCTTGATGGAGAAGGCGAGCGACTTCTGCAAGGCGCGCACATAGCGCTTGAGCACTTCCGGGCGCTCCTTGATGGTCCGGTCGCTGGCGAGCACGGACCAGCCATAGCCATCCAGGCCGAACTGGCTCCACGGCAGCACCGTCAGCTCCTTGCCGGCCTGCTTCAGCACCGCATCGAAGGCCGGGGCCACGGTCACCCAATTGATGGTGGCGTCCACGCGGCCCTGCGCCAGCATGGGTGCCAGCGTGGCCGGATCGGACTTGATCACCTTGATCTTCGCGGGGTCGATGCCGTTCTTCTGCAACACCACCGGCCACAGCGCGTTCGACGACGAGAAGGTCGGCATGGCCACGGTCTTGCCCTCCATGTCCTTCAGGCTGCGGATCTTGCTGTCCGCGCGCGTGAACAGGGCGTCCGGCTGTCGGGCGTACAGCGACATCACCGCCTTGACCGGGATGGCGCCTTCCGCGGCAGCGGTCATCAACGCCGAGATGCCGCCGAAGCCCACGTCGGCCGAGCCCGAGGCGATCTTGGTGACCGCATCGGCTGAGCCCCGGCCCGGCACGATCTTCACGTCCAGTCCCTCCTCCTTGAAGAAGCCCTGCTGCACGCCGGCGTAGACGAAGGACTTGTCGCCACCGGGCAGCCAGTCGAGCTGGACGGTCAGCTTGTCGGCGGCCGAGGCCGTGCCGGCGGTCACCGCCAGCAGCATCGAGACGAGAAGAGGGCGCACGATCATGATGGAACTCCTGTTGGGCATGGCAAGGAAAGGTCGGTGTCTGAATCCGTGGAAGCCGGGGCCGGGGGTGTCAGACGCGGCTGGTGCTGGCCAGCGCGTCGAGCGCTGGCAGCAAGGCATCGGTGAGCGTGCGGGGGCAGGCGAGCTGCGGTACGTGGCCGCAGTCCAGGCTCACACGGCGCGCGCCGGGCACCAGCGCCTGCATGCGGCGTTGCAGAACGAGCGTGACCGAGCGGTCCCGCAGGCATTCCACATAGATGCGCGGCACGCTGCCGAAGCGCGCCGCGCTGAGCCGGTTGGCCATACTGCGTCCGCTCTCGGGCTGGGCGCACAGGCGCGCCGCCGCCGCGCTCGCGGCGCCGGGCTCGCAGTCGTGCAGGAACAGGTCGAGCGCGGCATCGACGGGCACGCGGCTGGCGGCGCGCAGCCCGTCCCATTGCAGGTGCGGTTCGACACCGGCGTAGGCAAAGTCCGGATCGGCCGCGCGGCATTGCGCGATCAGGTCGGCAAAGCGCAGGCCGCTGGGCAGCATCATGCCGGCCAGATAGATCAGCGCGCGGACCCGTTCCGGCGCGGCCTCCGCCACCTGCGACGCCGTGACACCGCCACCGCTATGGCCGAGCACCACGGCCGGCCCGTCCAGGGTCTCCAGCAGGCGGACCACATGATCGGTATAGCCCTGCAGATTGGCCTGCCCGGACAGCGCCGGGCCGTGGCCGTTGCCGGGCAGGTCCACGGCATGGACGCGCCAGCCCGCCGCTTCCAGCAGCGGCTGCCACGCCGCGAACGCCCAGCTTCCCTGCCAGGCGCCGTGTATGAGGACGATATGCGGCGACGTCATGCTGATGCGCGCCCGCCCGCGGCAGATGCGGTGGCCGCCCCGGAAGCCGCATAGGTGCGCCGGTAACACGCCATCAGATGCTCCTCCACGGTGACCTCCGGATAGCGCGGCGTCTCGCCTTGCGCGAGGCACGTCGGCAGGCAGGCCACCCGGTGCAGCGGATTGCCGGTGAAGAAGAAGGGCACGGAATACCGCTCGCGGCCCGAGCGGTTGATGACGCGGTGAAGGGTCGAGACGTAGCGGTCGTTGGTCCACCGCGCGAACAGGTCGCCGATGTTCACGACATAGGCGCCCGGTACGGGCGGCGCGTCGATCCAGTCGCGCCGGCTCGCGTCCCACACCTGCAGGCCGCCGGTCTCGTCCTGCAGCAGCAGCGTGATCCCGCCAAAGTCCGTATGCTCGCCGCAGCCTTTCTCGCGCGGCTGCGCCTGCGCCGGTTGGGGCGGGTAATGCAGCAGGCGCAGCGTACAGGCGGCGTCCTCCAGATAGCCGGCGAAGTGGTCCTCGGGCAGATCGAGCGATAGCGCCAGCCCCCGCACGAGCGTCGCGCCGAGCGCACTGGCGGCGCGGTAGTAGGCTTGCATCGCCGCGCGAAAGCCGGGCAGGTCGGCCGGCCACTGATTGGGGCCGGTATTGAAGCGCCCGCTCAGCACGCGCGGATCGTCGGCGGGCACCTCCGCACCGAGATAGAAGCTCTCCTTCAGATCGGGCGGCGCGCCGGTCTCCAGCGTCTGCGCGCGCAGTGGCTCGTACCCGCGATTGCATGGCGACAGCGACTTGTCCACCGCCAGCTTCTCGGCCAGGCTCAGGTCGAAGAAGCGCTGGCTGGCCGCGAACACCTCGTCGATCAGAGCCGGGTCGATGCCGTGATTGCACACATAGAAAAAGCCGCGCTGCTGGCACGCTTCGCGCAATCGGGCCGCAACGGCAAGCCGGGCGGCCGGATCGCTGCTGCGCAGGCCGGCGATGTCGATCAGGGGCAAACTGGGCGTGGGAGCGTCGCGGGTCACGGCAATCGGGCTGTAGAGAACGATGGAGCCGAGTGTAGGGAGCGCGCGCCGTTCCAGATAGCGCCGTTTTCTGCGCGGGGCGATGCCGAAATGCGAGCAGCACCTTGCACCGGCGTCGCCCGCGCAGCCGCGTGCGCAACGCTTGTGCATCGCGACGCTTCGATTCCCGTGTCCAGTGCAGCTAGGGAAGCGGGGTGGCCCAATCCTGGGGCATGGCGGGCGCGCCGCGGTGGGGCGGCTCGGCCGGCTGCGGCAGCGCGTTGCGCTCCTCGTCCTCGCGCACCGCGATGGCGTCGGTGGCAATGCGGATAAAGGCGTCGAGCGCGGACGGCAGCGTGCGGCCCGCACGGATGTAGACGCCCAGCTCCGAATACAGCGGTGTCGGCGTATCGAGCGGGACATGAACCAGCCGGCGCTCGCGCAGTTCGCGCTCCAGCCCGAGCCGGCTCTGGAAGAACAGCCCCACGCCGCGTTCGACCAGCCCCTTGGCCAGCTCGATCGAAGAGGTCTCCAGCAGGACTTGCAACACGCGCTTGTGGTGGGCGATGACCGGTTGCAGCAGGCCGTGCATCGACAGCTCGGCCGAGGGGAGGATCAGGGGATAGGCCGCGCAGCTCGTGAAATCCACGCGCGGCAGGCTCGCCACCGGATGGGTGGGCGGCACGATGGCGCCGAGGGCAAAGCGCCCAACCGCGCATTGCCGCAGGGCCTCATGGCGGCGGATGGAGAAGCCGATGCCCACGTCGGCGTCGCCCTGGATCACGGCCTGCGCGGCCTGTTCAGAGCCACAGGTGCGCACATGGATCTGGATGGTCGGGTAGCGCACGTGCATCGCGTTGAGCATCGCAGGCAGCAGATCGGCATTGAGACCCTCCACCGCGGCGATGCTCACCGAGCCGCGCCGCACGCCGCGCAGCATCTCCAGCTCCGTGATCAGCCGATGCTCGTCCTGCAGCACGGTGAGCACATGGCGCGAAAACACCTCGCCGGCCGGGGTCAGCCGCAGCCCGGCCGGCAAGCGGTCGAACAGCGGCGTGCCGATGTCCTCCTCCAGCTGCAGCAGTTGCCGGTTCACGGCGGACGAGGCCACATGCAGACGCCGCGCCGCCTCGCGGATGGATCCGCAGCGGCGGATCATGTCGAAGTATTTGATCGAGCGGGAATGGATGTGCATGCCGCTGCGCGGACGCACGGTACGTGCCAGGCGGCGTCGACGGAGCGACGGCGAGCCCAGCCAACCGTCCGTGCTACGCGCGTTTCCCGGCCTGCGCCACACCGGCGTGGGGCCGTGCGGCCGGACGCTGCCAGCGGACCGTCGCGGCCAGCGAAGCGACCACGATCAGGCCGCCGCCGATCCAGCCGGACAGCGAGATGCGTTCGCCCAGCCACAGCCAGGCGAACAGCGCGCCGAATGCCGGCTCGCTGCCCGTCAACAGCGCGACGCGCGTGGGACTGCTGCGCGCGATCGCATAGTTCTGCGCGAAGAATGCGAACAGCGTACAGGCGCCCACGAGGTACAACACGGCCAGCCAGAAGGCGCTGCTTGCACCGAAGCCAGGCAGCGGCGGCAATGGCCACGTGGCGGCGCCACCCACCCAGGCCACCAGCACGCTGCCCAGCGACACCACGCCGGCCTGCAATGCGGTGACGGTCAGCGCCGGAGGCGACTGTCTGCCCAGGCTGTGCTTCATCACGCAGACATAGATCGCACGCAGCAGCGCTGCAAGCAGGATCAGCGCGTCGCCGGGATGAAAGGAAAGCGACCATGCGCCGTCGGCCGCCAGGATCCAGGCGCCGCACAGCGACAGCAGCACGGCCGCCCATTCGACGCGCGACGGCCGGCGCGACAGCAGCAGCCATTCGATCAACGGCGTCAACACCACGCACAGGCTGATCAGGAACGCCGCATTGGCGGCGCGCGTCAGCAACAGGCCGAACATCTCGCACAGAAAGATGCCGAGCAGCAGCACGCCGGCGCCCAGCACCCGCGCCAGCGATGCCGCCGGAATGCCGCGCAGGCCTGCGAGCGTGGGGGACAGCAGCACGAATGTCAGACCGAAGCGCAACGCCAGCAGGCCGAGCACCGGGTAATAGTCCAGCGCCTGCTTGGCGACGCCATAGCTGGTGCCCCAGACCACCGCGACGCCGAGCAGCATCAGGTCGGACAACGTCAGCAATCGGGCTTGTCGGGCGGTCATGGTCGGGAAGCCGGGCGGCGGAGAATGATCGGTGACGCATTGTCTGGCATTGCGTGGGCGGCGATAATCCGCTACGCCCGCACATCTTTGATGTCGCTGAATCATCAATCGTCGAAGCCCCGAATGCACCCGAACGCCCTGATCGCACTGCTGCCCGACCTCGCGGTCTTTGCCCGCGTGGTCGATACGGGCAACTTCTCGCTGGCGGCGCGCCAGCTTGGCACCACGCCGTCGACCGTCAGCCGGCAGATCAAGCGGCTGGAGGAGGCGCTGGCAACCCGGCTGCTGGAGCGCTCGACCCGCAAGGTCCGCGTTACCGAAGCCGGGGAGCAGGTGGCGCGCTTCTGCCGCGATATGGTCGGTGCCGCCGCGGGTGCCATCGATGCCGCGGGCCAGATGGGCGAACGGCCGCAAGGGCGGGTCACGCTGAGCGCGCCGGTCGCGTACGCCAAGACCATGATTCACCCGTTGATGCCGTCGTTCCTGCGCCAGTACGGGGAGGTCGACGTCCATCTGCGGTTTTCCGATCAGGCGGTCGATCCGGTCGCCGACGAAGTGGACCTGGTGATCCGGCTCACCGACGACCCGCCCCCCGGTCTGGCCGGCCGTCGCCTCGGCGCGGTGCGCTGGATGCTGTGCGCCTCGCCGCGCTATCTCGGCAAGGCCGGGGCGCCCGCGCATCCGCGGGAGCTGGCCGGCCACGACTGCCTGTTCCTGGGCGAACACGCGGACGACAACCGCTGGCGCTTCCGCCGCGGCAGCGAGGCGCACACCGTGAGCGTGCGGGGCCGCTATATCGCCAACCATGTCGGCGCCCGGCTCGAAGGGGCGCTGGGCCACCTGGGCATCGCGGCGCTGCCGGACTTCGCCGCGCGCGCCGCGCTGCGGTCCGGCAAGCTCGTGCAGGTGCTGCCCGACTGGGACTTCCGCGCTCGTGCTTATCAGGGGGCGGTGTGGCTGCTGTACCCGCCCAAGCGCGTGCTGCCGCCGAAGGTGCGGGCGCTGATCGATCATCTGGCGGAGCATCTGGGAGAGCAGCAGCGCGCCTGACGCGACAGCAGGACACCGCGGCGACCGGCGCGCCGCTGCTGGCGCGATGGCTAGCCCGCCGACCGTTTCATGCGGGTGACGACCGAGAACGTCTCGGCGGGATGGGTGGTCACGGATACCTCGAAGGTGTCGCCCGCTTCGTCAAAGTAGCGGCGAACGATCTTCAGCACGGGCGCCCCGGGTTCGAGCCCCAGCGCCCGCCCGATACGCGCGTCTTGCAGCGTCGACGCCCGGACCTTCTGTTCGATCTCGGCAATGCACCGGCCATGACGCGATTCGATCAGCGAGCTGACCAGCACGTCCGGCGTGTCTCGCACGATCGGCCCGATGTCCGCATAGCCGGCATCGATATAGATGTCGGTCCACGCCATGGGCGCCGCGCTCGCATCGTCGTCCAGCCGCACGCTGGAAATGCGAAGCCATCGGGCATCCGGCCCGCCGCCGAGGTCGGCGGCCACGTCGGGCGGCGCCTTGACCGTATCGACCGACTGCACCACGCGCCGGTGCGCCTGCCCGAACTGCATCAGGTCTTCCACCGATGCCAGCGTCGGCTTGAACACCGGCCGGGGCTGCGCGGCTTCCACACGCGTACCGACATTCTTGCGGCGCGACACCAGCCCCATGTCCTGGAGCGCCTGCAGCACCGCACGGATGGTGTAGCGGCTGGCACCGAACTGCTCGCATAGCTCGAATTCGGTGGGCAGCAGCGAGCCCACGGGAAAACGGCCAGTCGTGATGCCCTCTAGCAGTTCGCCGGTGATTTCGGTTGCGTTTCTTTTGCTCATAGTGGCCTTGCGGCGTTCGTTGCCCGCTCGTCGCCCGCCGGCGGATCCGAGGGTTTATACGTATTTCGGAGTTATGTTCGAACATATTTAATGACCAACATGTTCGAACATATCCGCGTTCCTGTCAGCATGCCACAAGGTAGCACCATGCCCAACTACTCGATCCCCGCCGCCAGCACCGTCGTCGATTCCGCGCTGTTTCGCGATGCCTTCGGCACCAAGGCCATGCGCGAGATCTTCTCCGACGGGGCGCTCGTGCAGCGCTACATCGATGTCGAGGTCGCGCTGGCGAAAGCCGAGGCGCGTGTCGGCGTGATCCCGGCCGAGGCCGCCCAGGCGATCGCCCGCGAATCGCGGATCGATCGCATCGACTTCGACCATATGCGGGAGGAAACCGACATTGTCGGCTATCCGATCCTCCCGCTGGTCCACCAGCTGGTGGCGATGTGCGGGGACGCGGGCCGCTTCGTCCATTGGGGCGCGACCACGCAGGACATCATGGATACCGCCGTGGCGCTGCAGGTGCGCGACGCCCTGGACGCCATCGACGCCGATATCCGGGCGCTGCGCGCCATCCTCGCCGACCTGGCGAGCCGGCACCGGGACACCCCGATGGCCGGCCGCACCCACCTTCAGCAAGCCTTGCCGGTGACCTTCGGCTACAAGGTGGCGATCTGGCTCGCAATGTTCGACCGCCATCAGCAGCGCCTGGCGGAATTGCGCCCCCGCGTGGCGGTCGTACAGTTCGCCGGGGCCGCCGGCACCCTGGCGTCGCTGGGGAACAAGGGATTCGACGTACAGCACGCGCTGGCCGAAGAACTGGGACTGGGCGTGCCAGCCACCACGTGGCACGTGGCCCGCGACGGACTGGCCGAGGCCGTGAACCTGCTTGCGCTGGTCACCGGCTCGCTGGGCAAGATCGCGCTGGACATCATGATCATGGCGTCGACCGAATTCGCCGAGGTCTACGAGCCCTTCGTCAAGGGCCGCGGCGCCAGCAGCACCATGCCGCAGAAGCGCAATCCGATTTCGAGCGAACTGATGCTCGCCGCCTCGAAGGCCGTGCGCCAGCACGCGGGGCTGATGATCGACGCCATGGTCCAGGACTTCGAGCGCGCCACGGGGCCGTGGCATGCGGAGTGGATCGCCATTCCCGAGAGTTTCATCCTGACGGCCGGGGCACTGCACCAGGCGAAGTTCGCGCTCGGCGGGCTGATCGTCGACGCGCCGCGCATGGCGCATAACCTGGGCATCTCGAAGGGCCTGATCGTGGCGGAAGCGGTGATGATGCGCATGGCCCCGCATATCGGCCGCCAGCAGGCGCACGACGTGGTCTACGACGCCTGCCGCACCGTCAACGAGTCGGGCGGCACGCTCGCCGACGCGCTGTGCGCGCTGCCGGCCGTGACTCGGCACTTCGATCGCGCCGCCATCGAACAGATGGTCGACCCGGCCAACTATCTGGGCCTGGCGCCGCAGATGGTCGACCGCGCCATCGCCTTGTCCGCGCAGGTGCCCTGATACCGGGGTGCTTCGGCACCGGCCCGCATCCATCCCCCGACAGGTTCAGCTGCCCGCTCTGGGCGGCAAGCCCTCGCGCGTGCCCACGCACGCCCGATCCACCGCCATAGAAAGCCAATCCAGGAGACAACACATGCACCCCTTCCCCCGCTTCCTGCGCGGCGCATTGACCATCGCCGCGATGGTCGCCGCCACCGCCGCCCACGCGCAGACCTGGCCGACCCGACCGATCACGTGGATCGTGCCGTTCGCCGCCGGGGGGCCGACCGATGCCCTGGCGCGCCATATTGCCGAGCGTGTTTCGCGCGAGGTGGGGCAGTCGATCATCATCGACAACTCGCCGGGCGCGGGCGGCACCATCGGCGCCGCCAAGGCCGCCCGGGCGGCGGCCGACGGCTACACCATGCTGGTCGGGCACATGGGCTACATGGGCGCGGCGCCGGCGCTGTACAAGAAGCTGGCCTACGACCCCGTCAAGGACTTCGCGCCCGTCTTCCGCTTTCCCGATACGCCGATGGTGCTGATGGTGCGCAAGGACCATCCGGCGAAGGACGTGAAGGGATTCGTCGAGTACGGCAAGCAGAATCCCGGCAAGCTGTTTGTCAGCAATGCGGGCATGGGGTCCACCTCGCATCTGATAGCGGCCATGTTTGCATCGGCGGCCGGCATGAAAGTGTCGCTGGTGCCGTACAAGGGCGCGGGGCCCGCGCTGATCGACGTGATCGGGGGGCAGGTGGATGGCATGTTCGACCAGACCAATACGGCGCTGCCGCAGATCACCGAGTCCAAGGTGAGGGCGCTGGCCGTGACCTCGGCGTCGCGGGTGAACCAGCTCAAGGACGTGCCGACGCTGGCGGAAACGGTGGTGCCCGGCTTCGAGGCCGCGACCTGGTACGGCATCTACGCGCCCAAGGGCACGCCGCAACCGGTCGTCGACAGGATGCAGGCTGCCTACCTGAAGGCGATGAGCGACAAGGCGTTCACGGACCGGCTGTCGGCGCAGGCCATCCAGATGCTGCCGGCCGACAAGTACACCGCGAGCGCCCTGGGCAAGCACACCGAGGCCGAGGTGGCGCGATGGAAAGTGCTGGCGGCCAAGGCCAATATCTCGCTGGACTGAGCGCCATGACCGCGGTACGCGTAGAACACGACGCCTTCGGTCCCGTCGACATCCCGGCAGACCGCTATTGGGGCGCCCAGACCCAGCGCGCGCTGGCCGTATTCGATATCGGCAGCGAACGCTTCCCGGACTGCCTGATCCATGCCTTCGGCCTGCAGAAGATGGCGGCGGCAGCCGCGAACCTGGAGTGCGGCGAGCTGGACCCCGCCGTGGCGCAAGCCATCGTCACCGCCGCGGCCGAAGTGCGCAGCGGCGCGTTCGACTCGCACTTCCCGCTGACCGTCTGGCAGACCGGCTCCGGGACGCAGACGAACATGAATGCGAACGAGGTGATCGCCAACCGGGCCAACCAGCAGATGGGCGCACCACTGGGCGGCAAGCGGCCCGTCCATCCGAATGACCACGTCAACCGCTCGCAGTCATCCAACGACAGCTTTCCGACGGTCATGCATCTGAGCGCGGTGCTGGAGCTCCACGACCGCATGCTGCCGGCGCTGGCCGCGCTGCACGCCAGCCTGCAAGCCCGCGCGACCGACTTCGCCGCCATCCTGAAGCTGGCCCGTACGCACCTGATGGACGCCGTGCCGACCACGCTGGGCCGCGGCTTCGAAGGCTTCGCCGCGCAGATCGGGCACGGCATGGCGCGGGTCGAAGGCACGATGCGGCGCCTGCTGATGCTGCCGCAGGGCGGCACCGCGGCCGGGACGGGACTGAATGCGCCGGCCGGATTTGCCGACGCGTTCTGCCGGGAAGTGAGCCGCCTGACCGGTCTGCCGTTCCGTCCCAACCCCTGCAAGGTCGAGGGCATGGCCGCGCACGACGCCCTGCTGGAATTGTCCGGCGTGCTGAACGTCATTGCCGCCTCGTTCATCAAGATCGCCAATGACCTGCGCTGGATGAGTTCGGGACCGCACTGCGGCATCGGAGAACTGGTGATGCCAGACGACGGGCTCACTTCGTCGATCATGCCCGGCAAGCGCAATCCGACCATTGCCGAGGTCATGGTGCAGGCCGGCATGCAGGTGGCCGGCAACCATGTCACGGCAACGATGGCGGGCGCTTCCGGCAGCTTTGAACTGAACGTCGCCAAGCCGGTGCTGATATACAACGTGCTGCAGTCGATCCGCCTGCTCGCCGATAGCGCGGCCACGGTGGCAACACGCGTGATTCCGGGGCTCGTGCCCGACGAGGGAAGGCTGGCGCGCCAGCTCGACAGCCCACTGCTGGCCGCCACCGCGTTGAACCCCGTGATCGGTTACGACCAGGCGGCGCGCATCGTCCGCCATGCCGCTGCGCACGGCATATCGTCCAGGGAAGCAGCCATCGCGCTGGGCGTGATGCCGGCAGAAGAGTACGACAGGCTGGTGGATCTGGAGCGCATGGCACGCGGCGGGGTATAGCGGGCCTGGCGTCGGCGCTGCGCCTTAGGCATTGGCAGGCGCCATTCCGACATCAGGGTTGCAGCGTCGTCTTGAGCTGCACAAAGACGGGACGCTACTCGGGACGTACGGCTGGCTCGCGCCATTGTCGTGGTGCATGGTCGTATTTTGGATGGGATCCTGTCGCTTTGCGGTTCGATCACGGCGCGGCGCTTGTCTAGACTCCTTGCATCCAACAAGGAGGAAATCGTGCAATCGCCCACCCCAACATGGCGTATGACGCGCCACGTCCTGATCGCCGCCGTTGCCGCGCTCGGCGGCGCCGCGCACGCGGAAACATGGCCCAGCCGGCCCGTCGTGATTGTCGTGCCGTTTCCAGCCGGTGGTGGTACGGACCTGGTCGTCCGCTCCATCCAGCCCGCGCTGCAACGCGAGCTTGGCCAGCCCGTCGTGATCGACAATCGCGGCGGTGCCGGCGGCACGATCGGCTCCGCCTACGTGGCACGAGCGACGCCGGACGGCTATACCGCTGGCGTGGTGACCACGAGCACCCACGCTGTCAGCGTCGCGCTGTATCCCAAGCTGGGTTACCAGCCGGCGAAGGACTTCAGTTATGCCGGGTTCATTGGCACATCCCCCTACGTGCTGGCCGTCAACAAGCAGTGGAAGGCATCCGATGCGAAATCCCTTATCGCGAAGCTGAAGACCGACACCACGCCGCACAGCTTTGCTTCGGTTGGGGTGGGCACGGTCTCGCACCTGATGGGCGAGCAGTTCCAGAAACTGGTCGGCGTACCCATGACGCATGTTCCGTATCGCGGTGCGGCACCGGCATATACCGACCTTATCGGCGGGCAGGTGCAGATGATGTTCGACAACCCCGTGGGCCTTGCGCCCTATATCAAGGCGCAAAAGGTTGCAGCGGTCGCCACGACCGCACCCACGCCGCTGTTGCCCGATGTGCCGACGTTCGACAGCCAGGGCGTGCGGGGTTTCGAGCAGCAGCTCTGGTACGGCATCGCATTTCCCAGGAACACGCCCGCGCAGATCGTGGTGCGCTTCAACGCCGCGCTCAACAAGGTGCTGGAAGACAAGAGCGTGGCGGATGACCTGGCGGCCAAGGGCGTGGCGGTGCGTCCGGGTACGCCGGCCGCCTTGCGTGCTGCCGTGGAAAAGGACATCCCCTATTGGGGAACGACCGCCAAATCCGTGGGAGCCACCGGTGAGTGAAGTCAGCGTAGTCCGCGTGTTCGTGCGCGAAGGGCAGGGTGGCAATCCGGTGCCATTGGTGGCGGACGCGCAGGCGATGACCGGCGCCGACATGCAGGCCATCGCGGCGGCGTACGGACACGAGTCGGCGTTCGTTCTGCCCGCTGGCGGCGATGCCGACTGGCGGTTGCGCTTCTTCGTTCCGCAGCACGAGATGGAAATGTGTGGGCATGCCACCGTGGGCACACTGTGGGCAATGCGCCAGTGGGGACACTGGACCACGCCTACCGCCCGTATCGAGACGCTTAGCGGCATGGTGCACGCCTACTGGGACGACCGGGCGCAATGTGCGTGGATCTCGCAGCCGGCAGTGCAACTGCAGACGCTGGATGACACGGCTTGCCGCCGCGTGCAGGCGCAACTCGGACTGCCGCCGGGCGCCTATCCGGCGATCAATGCCTCCACCAGTCGCGTCAAGACGCTGGTAGCGCTGCCGTCCGTGTCGATGCTCGATGGCTTGCAGCCTGATTTCCCGACGATGGAGGCGCTCTGTACCAGTATCGGCTCCACCGGGCTGTATCCCTATGCCATGGGCGCGACAGACGCAGGAGGCCGTCCTGTCGTCCATGCCCGGCAGTTTCCACGGTCCTCGGGGTATCAGGAGGACGCTGCAACCGGTATCGCCGCGGCGGCATTGTGGGGTTACCTCGCGAGCCAGGGCACGCTCGGTGGTCCGCCACCCGCGTCCATTGCGGTATGGCAGGGCGACGCCATGGGCAGTCCGTCCGAAATCCTCGTCGCACCTCGCAGCGAGGGCGCGCGGATCGACGGTTGCTGGCTGAGCGGGGCGAGCACGTGGAGCGAGCAATGAACGCACAGTCGCCCGAAGCCCGGCTGGCCCAGGCAGGCATGGTGCTGCCCGACGTATCGAAACCGCAGGGCCACTACGCGCCGTCTTGCGCAATGCCCATTGGCGCCTTGCAAGCCGTGTCGATCTCCGGCCAGGTATGCCGGCGGGAGGGGGTGGCCATGGCCGGCCAATGCCGCGATGAAGCCGATCTTCCCGCTGCCCGGGAGGCAGCGGAAATATCGATGCTCAATGCCTTGGCCGCGCTGCGCCAGGCTTGCACTGGCGATCTGTCGCGCGTGCGCCAGGTCGTCAGGCTGCGCGGGTTCATCCGCGCAGCGCCGGAATTCACACGGCATGCGGCCGTGCTCGATGCGGCGTCAGCGGTGTTGCGCATGGCATTTCCGGAGCAGCCGCTGCCGGCGCGCAGCGCGGTGGGCGTGGCGAGCCTGCCCGACTGCGCCTGGATAGAAATCGAGATCGACGCGCTCGTAACGGCTGCCTGAGGCAGGCACCCGCTATGGCGATGCGGCAACTTCGCGCAGCAGCCGGTGCAGATGGCTGCTGGAGGCAAAGCCGAGCTGCACGCTGACGCTCGCTGGCGATCGGCCGGCATCCATCAATGCCCGGGCGTGAGCTGCCAGCACGCGGCGCCGGATTGCGACCGGCGTGGCCCCCAGTTCGTCCTGGCAGGCACGCTGCAGCTGGCGGACGGAAATGCCCAGTTCGCTGGCCACCGCGTCGATCAAGGGCAGGGGCTGGTCGTGCTCCAACGCCTGGATGAACCGCCGTACCATGCGAACGGCCACGGTGGCGGGCGTATCGGCCACGGCCAGCGGCCGGCCAGCCTCGATCTGCTCCACGACGGCCCGCACCAGCCAGGTGGCGCTCCGCTCGGAGATCGACGGCGCCAGCATGGCCTCCAGCATGGCCATGGTGGGGGCGTCGAGACGCAACGCGCCATGCCGCCGCCCATGAGGCGTTCGATCCGGAGGAAGGTAGAGCTCCCCATGGTGCTGGTGGCGATGGAGGGAAACGGTCAGATGCGATGTGTTGGCCGGCAACAGAACGGCCATGCCGCGCACCAGCGTCGTCGCTTGCCGCGCGTCGGGCGTCTGCTCGCAGGTATCCGGCGTCGCGTCCCAGACCGCCTTCAGGCTGCCCGTGCACGGCCATAGCAACATGCTGCAGTCATGCATGTGCCAATCGCGCCGGAAAGCGGGCTGACGGCTGTCGTGCAAGGCAAAGCCCAGCTTTGCCGTCATATGCAGCTTCGGTGATAGGCGTGAGCGATCGGACATCGTGACCTGTCGGCGGCAAGAACGCGGATCCGCACGATGATACGCGCAGCGCATGGTGCTGAGTGCGCCATGGCCGCGGTACAACACGCTGGGTATGAACGGCAGGGTGCGCTCTCCACGAACGTGCCGGCTCATTGGCTGTGTAGAGAGCACAACTGTGCTACCTCCCTCAGGTACGAGGCTCGGAGAACGCCGTGTCGGCGTACACGACGAAGCGGCGGCGACCCCTCGCCGCGACGCCGGCGAAACTCCCAACTTGACCAAACCGGCCGGCTGAAAACATTGACGGAGACGGCCAGGCTGTCGGCCCGTTCCCTATCGCCATCCGGTGCCGCCTTACTCCGGCACCACGCCCGCATCCTGGATGATCTTGCCCCACTTGGCCACTTCCGCGCTCTGGAAGGCCGTAAAGCCCGCGGAGGTCTTGCCCGACGGTTCCACGCCCAGTCCGCGCAGCCGCTGCTGCACCGCCGGCGTGGCCACCACCGCGGCAATCTCGTTCGCCAGCCGGTCCACGATGGGCTTGGGCGTTTTCGCCGGCGCGAACATGCCTTGCCACGACTGCATCTCGAATCCCTTCAGTCCCTGCTCGGACAAGGGCCGTACCCCCGGCAGGCTGGGCAACGCCTGGGTGGAAGTCACGCCGATCGGGCGGACCCGCCTGGCGTCGAGCATCGGTTTGGCCGCAGCCACCGTCTCGAACACCAGGTCGATCTGGCCACCGATCAGGTCTGTCATCGCCGCGGCGCCGCCCTTGTACGAGATCTGCTGCAGCTTTGTGCCGGTGATGCTCTGGAAGAGCTGGCCCGACAGCTGTTGGGAGCTGCCCGGGCCCGCCGTTCCGAACGTCAGGCTGCCGGGCTTGGCCTTCAGTGCCGCAATGATCTGGTCCAGCGACTGGTACTGGCTCTCGTTCGATACCACCAGCACGTTGCTGACCGTACCCACCAGATTGACCGCCACAAAGTCCTTGAGCGGGTCATAGCCCAGCTTCTTGTAGAAGAACGGGTTGACGGCGTGGGTCGTGATGGTGCCGCCCATGACGGTGTAGCCGTCCGGCTCGGCGCGGGCCACGGCCTGTGTGCCGAGGATGCCGGATACCCCGGGCTTGTTCTCGACCACCACGGGCTGCCCCAGCCGTTGCGACAGTCCCTCGGCGATGATGCGTGCGGTGGCATCCGACACGCCCCCGGGCGAGAACGGCACCACATACTTGATCGGCTTGCTGGGCCAGGACTCCGCGGAAGCCGCCATGGCGAACGCCAGTCCAGTGATTAGCAGGCCGGTGCGAAGTGCGGTGCGGTAGATCGATTTCATTGTTTGTCTCCTATGTTTCTGCTTCTGGTTCTTGCTGCCGTTGCGACGTCCCGTCGGCAATGGGAAGCGTGCCTCGAGTGCGCTATTGCAACGGACGCCCGCCATCTACCGGAATCGCCACGCCGGTGGTGAAGGGCATCGCACCGGCGACGGCCAGCACGGTGGTTGCCACCTCCTGCGGACTGGCCAGGCGCCCCAGCGGCGTGAGCCGGGCCTGCGTATTGCGCCATGCCGGCTCCATCGACTGCACGAAATCGGTATCCACAAGACCCGGCGACACCGATACCACACGGATGCGCGGCGCCAGCGCACGGGCCAGCGATGCCGTCAGGTTGTCCAGCGCGGCCTTGGATGCGCAGTAGGCAATGTTGCTGCCCATCGCGGTCCGTGCCGCCACCGATGAGATGTTCACCACCACGGCGCTATCCGACGCTTCAAGCAAGGGCCTGAATGCCCGCACCATCGCAATCGGGCCGCGCACGTTGGTCGCCAGCACCGTGTCGATCAGGGCGTCATCGAGCGCGTCGAGGTCGTCGTGCGGCACGAAGCGGGTGGTACCCGCGCAATTGACCAGCACATCGACCCGGCCAAACGCCTGCCCGACGGCCGCGGCGGCGTGTGCCAATGCGGCGCTGTCGGTCACCGGCATGGCCACCGCCGCGTGTACCGCGCCGGCGTGCGAGGGCAGGGCGCCCACCAGCGCTTGCGCCGCCTCGGCCGAACGGTGATAGCCCGCCACCATGACCGCACCGCCCTGCGCGAATGCGTGGCAGATGGCCGTGCCAAGTCCGCCGGTGGCGCCGGTCACGACCACCACCTGACCTTCGAAATCCAGCTTGCCCATGGCGGTCAAGCCGCCTTGCGCGATTTGCCGTAGCGGCGCACGCGGATGTCGGCCTGCTCCTTGTGCCCGGCGAATCCCTCCAGCGCGCATAGCCGCGAGCAGTACTCGCCGATCATGGCCGAGGCTTCGTCGGTGGTCACGCGCTGGTAGGTACAGGTCTTGATGAACTTGCCAACCCACAGGCCGCCGGTATAGCGCGCGGCCTTGGTGGTCGGCAATGTGTGATTCGTGCCGATGACCTTGTCGCCGTACGAGACGTTGGTGCGGGCGCCCAGGAACAGCGCGCCGTAGTTGGTCATGTGCTTCAGGAAATAGTCGGGATCGCGCGTCATCACCTGCACGTGCTCGGAGGCGATGCGGTCCGCTTCCGCCACCATCTCCTCGTACGAATCGCAGAGGATGATCTCGCCGTATTCCTGCCATGCCACGCGGGCGATGGGCGCCGTGGGCAGAATGGCCAGCTGCCGCTCGAGCTCGGCCGGCACGGCTTCGGCCAGGGCGCGCGAATTGGTCAGCAGGATGGCGGGCGAGTTGGGACCATGCTCGGCCTGGCCCAGCAGGTCCGCTACGGCCAGTTCGGCGTCGCAGGTGTCATCGGCGATGATCAACGTCTCCGTCGGCCCTGCCAGCAGGTCGATTCCGACGCGGCCGAAGAGCTGGCGCTTCGCTTCCGCGACGTAGGCGTTGCCCGGGCCGACGATCATGTCCACGGGCGCGATGTGCTCGGTGCCCAGGGCCATCGCGGCGATGGCCTGGACGCCGCCCATGCAGTAGATCTCGTCGGCCCCGGCCAGGTGCATGGCGGCCACGATGGCGGGGGCCGGCTTGCCGTCGAACGGCGGCGCGGCGGCGATCACGCGCTTCACGCCGGCGACCTTCGCGGTCAGTACGCTCATGTGCGCCGACGCGACCAGCGGATACTTGCCGCCCGGGATATAGCAGCCGACGCTGTTGACCGGCAGATTGCGGTGCCCCAGCACCACGCCGGGCAAGGTCTCGACCTCCACGTCGCGCATCGAGTCCTTCTGGATTTGCGCAAAGCGCCGGATCTGCTCCTGCGCAAAGCGGATATCGGCCAGCACCTCGGGCGACAGCGACGCCACGCAGGCCTCGATCTCTTCCTGCGACAGCCGGAAGCGCTCGGGCTGCCAGTTGTCGAAGCGGGCCGAGTATTCGCGCACGGCGGCGTCGCCCCGTTCGGCGATCTGCGCGAGGATGCCGGCCACGGTGTCGCGCACCTGCGCCTGGATTTCCGCCTTTACCTCCTGCGGCTTGGATGTCTTCAGATACTGGGCCATGCAAATCTCCTGGATTGGTCTGCTCGCCGCGCATTGCGTCGGGACGCACGCGTCCGGCCCGCTTGCGGCGGTCTTCCTGTCATATGAAAGCTGGGGTTCTGGGTGGCTGCGGCCTAGTAGCGCAGCACGGGCGGCGGGGTATCGCGGCCGCCCTGTGCCGCCTGCCGAAAGGCCTGGGTGATGAGGCTGGTGGCCACCGTGGCGAAATACCGCGCGCCAAAGCCGGCGTAGTGCGCCTCGTCTTTCGGGCCGAGGGCGATGATGCCGGGGCATTTGCCCGCGCCGTGCACCGCGCGCAGCGCGTGTTCGATGGCCCCTGCCACGGCGGGCGCCTTCCAGTCGTTGCCATGGCCCATCGCATGCGCGAGGTCGTTGGGCCCGACGAACACCGCCTCGACGCCGTCCACCGCCGCGATCTCGCCCGCGTTCGCGACGCCCTGCGGCGTCTCGATCATCGGAATCAGCGTTACGCCTTCATTGCTGCGCTGGATGTGGCCGGCACCGGGAAACGCGCCATAGCCCGCGGCCCGGCCGCTGAAGGCGCTGCCGCGCCGTCCCAGCACGGGATAGCGCACGCGGGCGACGAGATCGCGCGCCTGATCGGCCGTCTCGACCATCGGCACCTGGACGGCGCTGGCGCCCATGTCCAGCACGCGCGGAATGTCCTCGGCAAAGCAGCGCACGACCGGAACGATGCCGCTCGCGCGGGCGGCGCGCAGCATATGCTCGGTCGTCTCGAAGTCGGCGGCGCCATGCTCGTTGTCGATGATCACGAAGGTGAAGCCGGCATAGGCACACATCTCCACGATGGCCGGGCTCGGCAACGCGGAAAAAATCCCACGCAGTGGCTCGCCGCCGCGCAGCAGCGCTGGCAAGCGCGTGTCGATGGGGTGCTGGATCGTCATGGGTCTCCTGTCTTGTTATCGGTGTCGCCCGGGAGCGGCGGGGCCGGGGGCAGTGGAGACATTCTGGGATGTGCCGAGTTATATTTCCAATACTGGTTTTGTATTGAATTTATATAAACTCTGTATATGTACGCCCCGCTCGAACTACGCGTGCTGACATCGTTCCTGGTACTGGCCGAGGAACTGAATTTCACGCGCGCCGCACAACGGCTCAACATGACGCAGCCCCCGCTGAGCCTGCAGATCAAGCAGCTCGAAGCGCAGGTCGGCGCGCAACTGTTCGAGCGCTCCAAACGCAGCGTGCGGCTCACCCCGGCGGGCCACGTCTTGCGCAAGGAAGCCCAGAAGCTGTTCGATATCGAGCATCGGGCCCGGCAGATGGTGGGGCAGGCGGGGCGGGGTGAGGATGTCGGGCACCTCGGCATCGGCTTGACGGCGATCTCCGCGATCGAGCTGGTGCCGGACATGCTCCGGCATTTCTCCGCGCGAGTGCCGGGCGTCCTGTACTCGCTGCGCGAAGTCAGTTCCGAGGTCATGGTGGAATCGCTGCTGCGCAACGAACTGGACGTGGCGATCCTGAGGCCGCCCGTGACAGACCCGCGGCTACAGGCGCGCCGGCTGATGTCGGAGGCGTATGTCCTGGCCGTGCCGCAGCATCATCCGCTGGCCGGACGCCAACGGGTGCGGGCACGCGACCTCAACGGCGAAAGCCTGGCTAGCCTGGAGCGACGCCACGGCCAGTACGCCCACGACCTGATGATGAGCTGGCTGGCCGAACACAATGTCGTGCCATCACGGATTCACGACGCCGCCCGGCATCATGCCGTGATGTCGATGGTGGCGGCTGGCATCGCGGTCGCGCTGGTGCCCGCGTCAGCCGCGGCGCAGCCGGTAAAGGGGGCGGTCTACCGCCGCCTCGCGGACCGCGACGTGCCGGCGCTGGAACTGTGGATCGCCTTCCACAAGGAAATCGGCAATCCCCTGACCTTGCCGTTCGTGGACCAGGCGGTGGAAAGTGCGGCGAAGTATCGGTTGGAGGAGGGGTGTTTCGGCGCGGGAGGCTGACGGGGGCGGGGCAACCTGAGACATCTCCGCACCGAAGTTTTCGTCCAGTGGAAGTTCTGCGACGAATCAGGGGTTGCGCGCGACTTCCCGCCGGAACGGCATCGCGCACTCCGCGCGCCTTGTTACGGGGCCTTTAACAAAGCGGTGGAACAAGTAGCTATCGGATTTCGCCGATACGGTAGCGCTCACGGCCTGGCAGACTCTCACCCAGAGACGCGTAGGTGCCGTCGACCATGGTGTCGCAGCCGCGGCGGCAGGCATTGGTACTCAGGTCCGGGATTGCGTCCGCGTCGGTCCTTGCGCCGGATCGTCCGGTCAGATTCGCCCATTGCTCGAGCATCCGACGCACCGCCGGTTCCATCCGCATCGCATGCGGCGTGGGCTCGAGAATCCCGTGACGCTTCACGAATAAGGGATCGCCCGTGATCTCGCGCAGCTTTGCCAAAGCATAGGAAACGGTCGGAACCCGGCACTGTGTGCACATGGCCACGGCATGCAGGTCCCGATATTCCATAAGCAGCACGAAGACACCCAGAAGTTTGGTGCTGACGTGACGCATAGGTTTTCCCCTGAAGTCAGAAGATGGCGTGGTACCGGCGAGCCTTTGAGGCTGCAACCCTCTGCCTGATCCACGCGCTTACAGACGATCCAGCGCCTCCATATCCATCAGGCGCATACGCTTTCCCTCCACCCGCACCAGGTTCGCCTGTTGCAAGCGTGACAAGGTGCGGCTCACGGTCTCCAGCGTCATACCGAGATAGCTGCCGATGTCCTCGCGGGTGGCCCGCAAGGTAAATTCCGCCGCCGAGTAGCCGCGGGCGGCATGCCGCGCGGAAATATTCAGGAGAAAGGCGGCGACGCGCTGATCTGCGCTCAGGCTGCCCAGCAGCAGCATCACGCCGGCCTCGCGAGCGATCTCGGCGCTGAGGATCTTGTGCAGATACTGCTGGATTGACCGAACCTCCAGGCAAAGGGCCTCGAGCAGGCGATAGGGCACCACGCAGACGGCGCTGTCCTCCAGGGCGATGGCATCGGAGCGGTGCGAATCCGTGCTGATTGCGTCCAGGCCCAGCGTCTCGCCAGCGAGATAGAAGCCCGTGACGTGCGTGCGGCCGCTCGGATGGGTCACCACGCTCTTGAACGAGCCGGCGCGCACCGCATACAGGCTGCGGAACGGATCGCCGGCCCGATACAGGGTCTCGCCGCGCCGGACGCTGCGCCCGTTGCGAACGACCGTGTCCAGCTTCAGCAACTCGGCGCGATCCAGATCCGCCGCCATGCAGCTTTCGCGCAGGATGCAACTGAGGCAACGCGCCTCGGACATGGGATCCCGGTCCATGGTCGCGGCATCGACAAAGCGCCCCGTTTCCAAAGCTGGCCCCGGGACGGACCTTTGATGGGATGGTGCGATGGGCTCGAGCATGACGTCCTCCGAGAGTTGGAATGGCGGTAACGGTGTGGCGCCTACGACGAGCACGGGCGCCCCAGTGGCAGCGTTCTCACATCCGCCCACGCGGGGGCCTGTACCCCGCGCGGAACGCGACATCGGCGCTTGGGAAGCGATCGACCGGCAACTGTTCCGGCCGAGAAGGCATAGGTGCCAGCCAGATGGATCGATTCATGAACCCAGTATCGTCGGCGTGATGCACCCCCGAAATCAGCATGGACTGAGAATCGCGTCAGGGCGCGCTATGCCAGCGTCAGGATTTCCTGACACCTGAGCACCGCGTGCGCAAACTGCTGGGCCACGTCGGCAAGCGAGCGCTTGCGCTAGTCCGCGCCGCGCCAGACCAAGGTCCATAGACTCAGGCGACGACTGCCCTGGAAATCAGCTTGGCCAGGCACTGTCCTCGGCCCAACCGCGAAAAATCCCGGGGCGGTGTCTAGAATCGAATCCTCGCCGCGACACACGTTTCGTTGCCGGCAGCCAATCCTCATACCGCTCTGGAGGGGCTCCATGCAGGACCGCAAAGCCTTTCGCCTCACCTACATCAGTGCATCGCCCAGATCCACCGTTCTCGCGCTGGTTGTGGCCAGCGCGATTGCGAGCGCACCGGCCCACGCCTTCCTGCGGAACTACATGCGCAATACCGTCGTCGGCTCCATGACCGTGGCCGAGGCCAACGCCTTCTCGGAGGCCGCCGGAAAGGCCCTCGCCAATACGGCGGACGGCGACACGATGGAATGGACGTCCCCGAACCCGGGGAGACGCGACCCCATCCACGCCACCATCACGGCACTGGAAAGCAGAACGGATCGGGGGCAGCCATGCCGGAGGATGACGACCGAACTCAGGCGCGGCACCAGCGAGGAGCGCTGGACCGGCTGGTTCTGCAAGCAGGCCGATGGCGAATGGAAGTCGCGCCGCGTTGGCGGCTAGCGTTCCGCGACATTACAAGCGGCCCCTCGCGTGCCGCCCTATGGCCGGGCGCCCGCCCCGGCGGGTTCAAGACGCTCGCGCGGTCGGACTGAGACACACCGTGCCCGGCACTGCGTTATCGCGCCGGCAGCCGTCCGCGCTGCTTTTCCATACGCAATCCGTAAAGCGTCGCCCGGAGTCGGTCGTACTCCAGCGTCTTGTCGAAGCAGTGTGTCGCTCCGGCTGTCAGACAGGCCTGCCTGACAGCCAACGCCATGGAGTCCGTCAAGGCGATCACTTGCGGCGGGGCGTCCTGTGCTCGCAGAGCGCTCAACACGTCGAGCGGGAGAGGCCGACATGCGGGCAACTCGTAGAGCACCGCGTCCGGCCGGTCCCTTTGGATAGCGAGAAGCCCGGATACCCCATCCTTGGCGTGTCCCATGAGCCGGAAGCCGTCCATCGTTTGCAGCGTGCGGATCAGCCGGCTGACAAGCAGCCGGGAGCCGCTTAGTACGAAGACGGCGTAAGACGGAGGACTGTGCAGGGATGTCATGGAAGCAGTATGGTCGCCACGCTTCCAGCCCAGAATCAGCAGCGGCTGAGACTGGCGTCAGAGTCCACCATTCCGACGTCAGGGTTCCCTGACGCGCCACCGTCGCAGCCGATCCACGAGAGCGCGGGGTGGCAAGTTACGGCTTGCGCTCAAAACGGCCTTTCCATCGGCGGGGAATGCACTAGTTTCTAAGGTGCCGGCCCGCCGGTTATACGCTGGCGATACGCCGCGATCTCGAACGACGGAGACGCGATGACAAAGGAAGGTAGTGAGGGAACCCCAGAACAACATGAGCCGCCAGCGGCATCCCTGTCCACCGGGCGAGGACAGTTAGCGCTCAAGCAGACACTTGCCATGTTTGCGCTGTCCGCTTTGGCGTGGTTTAGATGGCGGGCCAAGCGCATGCGTGCAGCCGCTGAGACGCCCAGCCTCGTACGACTGGACCAGGATGCCGCCAGGCTGGCCGGCATCATCCGCTCCTCGATGGAGGCGATCATCTCGATCGATGCGGACCAGCGCATCGTCCTCTTCAACCCGATGGCGGAAAAGCTCTTTGCCTGCACCGCCGGCGACGCCATCGGCCGCCCGCTTGGCGATTTCCTCCCCGAACGGTTCCGCACCGTGCACGAACAGCATGTGCGGCGCTTCGGCGTTACGGGTGTCTCCGAGCGGGAGATGGGACGGCAACGCAAACTCTACGCGCTGCGGACGGACGGCGTCGAGTTTCCCATCGAGGCCTCCATTTCGCAGACCGCCGATGGCGGCGGAAAGCTCTACACGGTGATGTTGCGCGATATCACCGACAGGGTGCGCGCGGAGGACGCGCTGCGGCATTCGCGGGAGGAATTGCAGCAACTATCCGACAGCGTCATTGCGTCACGCGAGGATGAAAGGCGCCGTATCGCGAGGGAGCTGCACGACGATCTGGGACAGCGGTTGAGTGCATTGAAGATGGACCTGGCAATGCTGGGGGCGGATCTGCGCGATAGCGGCGCTGCGGATGCGCTGCTGGACCAGATCGATACCATGCACGGCGTCATCGACGAAACGGTGGGCTCGGTCCGGCGGATCGCTGCCGATCTGCGTCCTGCGCTGCTGGACGAGCTCGGCATGGTCCCGGCGATCCAGTGGCTGGCCAAGGATTTCGCCAACCGCTATGGCATCACCGTGACGATTCGGGCCGCCGACGAGGACGACGTGGGCGAGCCGACCACGGTGGCGGTATTTCGCATCGTCCAGGAAGCGCTGAACAATGTCGTCCGCCACGCCAATGCCACCACGGTGGACATCGAGCTGGTCCGGGATGGCGAGGACTACGAGCTGAGCGTCACCGACGACGGTTGCGGCTGGGATGGCGCGCGGCGCCCCACCCCAACGCGCAAGTCGTTCGGACTGATTGGCATCCGGGAGCGGGCAAGGCTGCTGCAGGGGCGGGCATGGGTGCGCCATACGCCCGGGCAGGGTTTTCGGCTGGTGGTCCGCTTCCCCCGCGCCACGCCAGAAGCGCGTCCCGGGCGATCCCACGCCCGGGACGGAGCATGGGTCCGTGATGCCGGCGCTGAAGCCGATCGTGAAAGCGTCAACTCTGGGGGGACAGACAGATGATTCGCGTCTTGATCGCCGATGACCATGCCGTGGTGCGCGACGGCGTGCGCCACATTCTGGAGCGTCAGGGCGGATTCGAAGTGGTTGGGGAAGCTGTCGACGGAGCCCAGGTGTCCCATGTAGCCAGGAGTACCCCGGCCGACGTGATCCTGATGGACCTGTCCATGCCGGGACGCACCGGCCTGGAACTCATACGGCAGTTGCGCTCTGAACAGCCGTCGCTGCGCATCATCGTCCTGACCATGCATGCCGAGGAGCAGTACATCGTCCGCGCCTTTCGCGCCGGAGCCGCGGGATATCTGACCAAGGAGAGCGCCGCAACGGAGCTGGTGAACGCCATCGGCAAAGTCGCCAATGGCGGCACCTACGTGAGCCAGGCGATGGCCGAGAAGCTCGCGACCGGACTGCAGGACCAGGGGAACGAAGCCTTGCACGAGCGGTTGTCCGACCGGGAGATGGAGGTGTATCGACGGCTCGTGCTGGGCGAGCCCCTCACCGCCATTGCGGCCGCCCTGTGCGTGAGCGCCAAGACTGTCAGCACATACAAGATGCGGCTAATGGACAAGCTGCAGCTTCCTAGCGAGGCGGCCCTCGTGCGCTACGCCATACGGCATCGGCTGTTCGGCGAGGAGTCGGATCTGTGAGACATGGGGCGATGGTCCGCCTTGGATGGCGGTCGGTCAGCTGGCTATCCCAGGCGGCTTAACCAGCACCACCGGGCACGACGCCGTGGACAGCACACGGCGGGCGACCCAGCCGACCACGGCGTCCAGAAAGGCGTCCCGTCCATGCGTTCCCATCACGATAGCCACCGCGTTGACGGCTCTGGCGAGTTCAACGATGCGCTCGGGCGCGAAGCCCACCAATCCGTGAACCTCGAAGGTCACGCCTGCCCGGCGAAGGATGTCAACGACGGAACGCATGGCGGCCGCATTCTGCTCGGTTTGCCACTTGACGAGTTCTTTGTGGCTGACAAAGGGCTTTACCTCCGGTGACAGATCCGGCTCGCAATGCACCACATGCACGATGACGCCGTCGTGGAACATCCATTTCGCGGCGATTGCCCTAGCCGCCGCATCGCTGAACCGCGAGCCATCCGTAGCCAAAACGATATTGCTCATCTTTCCTCCTGGTCGCGCGGCTGCCCCGGGCCCACGCCGCACGCGCCGCCTTGCTCGCCATTGGCTCCTGTCATCGGCCTGCCGGGGCGGGGCATTCGGTGCGGCAAAGGAGCCACTCCTCCTCCATCTCGTTGACGCGCAGCCGGAAGGAATAGTCGACTGCCTCGTCGTTAAGCATGAACCGGTACGTCTGCGCGTCGCCTCCCAGTTCGGCGTGCACGCGGTAGGTCCCGCGCGGCACAGCCATGAACAGCAGCGGGCCGGTTGTGGTCACCTGCAGCAGCCGCGCGCCGTCATCTTCCGACAGCGTGACCGCCACGCCGGAGAGTGGCTGGCCGCGCCGAGCGTTGTAGAAGCCAAGCCGTACATTGAAGCGGTGGGCCATTGCGCGCACCGCTTCCGCCTCCTGATCGGTGACGCCGCCGGTGACGAACGTAATGCCATTTCTCTCCTGCACCATGGGGGCGGGAAGGGGCTGCGCGGCGCCGGGGGACCGGGCATCTTCTCCGGCTGCCAACGAGACGGCGGCCGAGGTAGCCATGATGGCGATCAGCGCCACCAGCATTGGCCGCGCGGATGCCCGTCCAGTAGCGAATTCGCCGTCGGCTGACGGCCGCATGTGCTGCTGCATGGCCTATGTCCCCCAAAGAATAGCGGGCGGAAGCATCCGCTTGCACCGAAGAGTAGGGGGCATGCACCGGCGTGGATTGATTCAGGTCAAACGCGTGGACGCGCACGTTGCTTCGGTGCGGTTGGCCTTTCTCGGGAGGGGAGGGCGTCCCAAGGTTTCGCATTGCATGGCTTGACGTAAGTCAACCTGCACGGCCCGATGCCTTCATAGACTGACGACATCCGGGGCGAGGGAGAGCGTCATGACATATGCCAGCATCATGGTCCATCTGGACGGAAGCGCCAGGGCAACACACAGGCTGGAAGTCGCCGCGAGGCTGGCTGCCGCCCAAGGTTGCCGCCTGAGCGGCCTCTTCGCGATTTTCGAGCCGGATCCAGCGTGGTTCTATCTGATGGAGGACGCCGCTCGATACATCGAGGCGGACCGCCGGCACCACCATGCGGTCTGCGATGGCGTGCGGCGCAAGTTCCACGAGGTGACGAAAGCGCTGGACCTCGATGCCGAATGGAGGGAAACCCAAGGCTTTCCCATTCCAGCTGTCCTGCGTCATGTACGCGAAGCAGATCTGGTCGTCGCAGGCCAATTCGATTCCGGCGACCCGGCAGGTTTTATTGCACCGCAATTCCTGGAGACCGTAGTGCTGGAAGCCGGCAGGCCAGTGCTCGTCGTCCCGCATGCAGGTACCTTTACGTCGCTGGGACAGCGGGTGGTGTTGGCGTGGAACGGCAGCCGCGAGTCGGCACGGGCGCTGCACGATGCCGTCCCGCTGATGACAGCCGGCAGGGTCCGCGTGCTATGCGCCCCGCCGCCTTCCGGCCTGCGGCCGGATGCCGCGCCGGCGAGCCACGCGGCATCGGCGCTGAGCCGCCATGGCATTGCGCACGAGGTCGAGCACGGCACAAGCGGCAGCGATCTCGCCGTCGGAGAGCAGATTCTGTCACGCGCTGCCGACTTCGGCGCGGATCTGATCGTGATGGGCGCGTATGGGCGTGGCAGGCTGCGCGAGCTCGTGCTGGGCGGCGTGACACATACCTTGTTGCAGTCGATGACGGTTCCAGTGCTGATGTCCCACTGACCCCATCGCCGCGGTGACAGGTTCGCGTGCCGCGGCCCCTGTCGGAGAAGACATGACAATCGCCACGTCGATGCGGCCATACGCACGGCCTTCGCCGCCGAAGAACCTGTTGCGGCCCAATCCAGGTGCGGCGACCAGCATCGCGCAGGCCGCGCGCTGTCGCGTTCATGCCGGGATGGCGCTGGCTTTCGCTTTGGCGCTCGCAGGCTGCGCTGGTGCGCCCGACTACCTGCGGCCGCCGCGGCCGAAGTCGAAGCCGGCGGCAGTACTGCCTGCCGCCCCACCCGCCGCCACGCGCGGCGGGCATCCCATCGTTGCGCGGGCCACGGCTCAACAGCTGGCGCCAGCCAGCCGTGGTCCGGATGGTGCTGCCCCGCTACAGCGCAAAGCGGAAATGCCCGCTGTGCAGCATGACGTTGTGCGAGTCGCTTAGCTCGAGCATGTTCCGCGCGACGCAGAGGATTTCTTCCCGGTGTTCATGAAAGGCTGCCAGCAGATCCTCCGCCTGATACGAGCGCGCTCCGAAGTGGTCCTCCAGCGCCTCCGCCGTGACGGCGAAGGAGGCGGGGTCTCCACCGACGGTGGCCACGCATTGCAGGCATGGTTCCGCCGAGGAGTAGGAGGGTTGCACGTCGGGAAATTCGATGGTTTTCATGGTGCTGGCACTCCGGTCAAGGTAAGGACAACGGCGCCCAGGCGCTTCGGCAAGCCGAAGCCGACGCAAGCGGGCGGCACTGCGCGGGCCGCCATGCGGTCATGGCGGGGATTGTCGACGTTCGGCCCCCCGCGCGCCCTGGCCAATTCCGGGCGCATTGCCGGTGACGAGAACCGCCGCTCCCGCGAGGCGGCCCTGGCGCAGGTCGTCCAACGCTGCGTTGGCGCGCTCCAGCGGGTAGGGCGTGACATGTGTGCGCAGCGGCGTCTGCGCGGCAATCCGCATCAACTCCAGACCGTCGGCGCGGGTCAGATTGGCGACCGACAGTAGCCGGCGCTCCTGCCACAGCAGTCGATAGGGAAAAGCGGGGATGTCGCTCATGTGGATGCCACCGCAGACCACCGTGCCGCCCTTGACGACCGCGCCGAGCGCCACGGGCACCAGGGCGCCGACCGGAGCGAAGATGAGCGCGGCATCGAGCGGTGCCTGCGCCGGCTCGTCGCTCCCGCACACCGTCGCCGCACCCGTCTCGCGGGCAAGCTGCTGGGCCGCGCTGTCACCGGGCCGCGTAAACGCATGGACCTCCCGGCCCTGCGCCAGCGCGATCTGCGCTACGAGGTGGGCGGCGGCGCCGTATCCGTAGATGCCCAGGCGTCGTGCGGGTCCGGCCATGCGCAGTGTGCGATAGCCGATCAGGCCGGCGCACAGCAGGGGAGCGGCATGCACGTCGTCATAGTGGTCGGGCACGGCAAAGCAATACCGCGCGTCGGCAACAGCATAGTCCGCATAGCCGCCGTCCCGGGTGTAGCCGGTGAATTGCGGTGAATCGCACAGGTTCTCGCGCCCGGCCGCACAGAAGGCACAGTGGCCGCAGGTGTATCCCAGCCATGGGACGCCCACCCGGTCGCCTTCGCGAAATGCCGTCACACCCGCGCCGCGCGCATGCACGCGCCCCACGATCTCGTGACCAGGCATCACCGGCGCCTTCGGCTGCGGGAGTTCGCCGTCGACCAGGTGAAGATCGGTCCGGCAGACACCGCATGCCGAGACCGCGATACAAACTTCGCCCGGCCCGGGAACGGGGATGGGAACGCGGTCCAGCCGCAACGCGGGATGGGCTCCGTCGAAGATCATGGCGCGCATGGTATCCGGCATGGTCGCTTCTCTCCCGGTGGCAAGGGTCTCCTACGATGGCCAGGTCAGATTGCGTGCCACACCGCCCCTGGCCGGGACGGTCACCTGCGCCGTCCTCTCCGTTCCCTCCCACGTGGCCACGACCCGGTAGCTGCCGGGAGGCAGTCGCACAAACAGGAAAGGGCCGTCCGAGATCGCCGCGAATATCTGCTTGCCGTCGGGGCGGTAGATGCGCGATTCGACATCGGCCAGGTATTCGCCCCCCTGCCACTGAAGGTGAGCCGCAAGCTGTAGCGGTCTGCAGCGCTGCGCATCGCCGCGGCTTCGTCGGTGCCGATGCCGCCGCTCAGGTAGACCAGCCCGTCGACCTGCCGTTCGCGTGGAGAGGCCACCCCGCCGGCGGTGGGAGGTATCGCCGCCGCGCCGCTGCCGGCTCCGGCCGCCGCGGGCGGGGCGCCCGATCTTGCGGGACCGCGCGGCCCACCTTCCATCATCGGCCCGCAGCCCATTCCTTGATCCAAGCCACGGGGGCCATATCCCTGGCCCTGCGGCGGCGGCACGCCGCGCTCGCGGGCCCGCGATTGCATCAGCTCGTGCATGCCACGCATGATGGCCTCGCGTTCCTCCGGCGTTCGGCTCTCGCGCATGCGGGTGCAAAAGGCGGCTCGCTCCTCGCTGGTGATCATGTCCGCGCCTCTCGTCGCCGGCGGCCCGCCACGCGGCCCTGGGCGGTTGTCCGGAGGTTGCGCCTGTGCAACTGCTGTGGCGATCGCCAGCAAGGTCATCCCGATCATCCGGAAGTGCCTGTATGTACTTGCCATTGTCTGTTACTCCGCTCAGAGGATTGGACGGCCGACGCTGTGCGGCATTGCGGATCGGTGTGGCGGCGCCTGCGGGCGCACGCCCTCGATCGGACGCGGCTGTCGTGACTTTCGTGGCTGCAGTAGCTGTCCCGGTGCCTACTCTTCGCCTGGCGCGCGTGTCAGCAGCACGGGGGTGGTGGTGGCACGGATCACACCCTCGGAGACACTGCCCATGACCACGCGATTGATGCCGCGCCGCCCGTGCGTCCCCATTGCGATGAGGTCCGCGCCCCAGCGGTCCGCCTCGGCGACGATGGTGGCTGCAAACTTGCCGGGTGCCACGGGCTGCTCCAGCAGCCGGGTGGTGGCACGCACGCCTTCCGCTTCCAGCGTTTCCCCCGCGGCCCGCAGCGTCCGGTGTCCGAGCGCCACGATGCCTTGCCGCAGTTTCGTCGGATCGAAATGCGGCGCGCCGAGGAAGACATCGCTGTCGTCCGCGACGAACAGGACCTCTACCTCCGCACCCATGGCCTTCGCGATCCGAGCGGCCTCTGTCAGGGCAAGATCGGCCGAGCGGCTGCCATCGACGGCAAGCAGGATTTTTCGATACATGGGGGATCTCCTGAAGGACGCGCCCCTGCACGTAGTCGGAGGCGCACGACACCAGCATAGGTAGCGGTGGCGGACGAGGCTTGACGAAGGTCAAGGGCAAGGACGTTCACGGCGAGCCGAGACGCGAGTGGTCGTGCGCCCAGGCCGGTAGGGCGCGGCCGCCGCGCGTGCACCGCTCCGCTCTCCGGCCTGCGCAGGGGCATCAGAGGTTTACCTGAATCAGGTTCGATACCTTGACCACGCCGGGCGCCGACCAGGCCGCGTCGAACGCGGCGACGCGTTCGGCCCAGGTGCGCACGCTACCGGACAGTGTCACCACGCCGTCCTTGACGCTGACGGTAACGTGGCTGGCATCCTCCTGAGCCTGGCGCTCGATGGCGTTTGCGATGCGTTGCCTCACATCGTCGGGCGAAACTGCGGGCCGCACCGAAATCGCGTTGGCCACGCTCACCACACCGTACAGGCCCGCCACGGCGCGTTCCGCCGCCTGCCGCTGATACTGCCAATCGACCGTGCCGCTCAGCGTGACGCAGCCGCCCTCGACCATCACGCGGATGCGGTCAGCGGGAAGCACTGAGGTCCACGCCAGGATGTTGCTGGCGGCCCGAGCGATATCGGCGTCCGTGCGCCGTGCGTCGTCGGGCAGGCGCACGTCGATCTCCACGGCCAGTCCCTTCACACCGGGTACCCGCCCGATGGCTTCCTCGGCGGCGTATTTGGCGGCGTGGCTGTCGAGGTGGCCGGTCAGAGTCACGATGCCGTCGCGTACCTGGACACCGATCTGCGTGGCATCCACAGCCGGATTCCAGGCCAGTTCCTCCACCACATGCTCCTTGAGCTGGATATCGCCTGTCATGACGTCCGTCTCCCTGCCGTGACTTCGAGCTTGTCGACCACCGTCGAGATGCCGCGGGCGGACCACGCCGCCCCGATCGCGGCGCGGCGGTCCTGCAGGGAATCGACCCGGCCGCTCAGGGTCGCGGTGCCATCCCGCACATCGACGCTGATGCGGTGCGCCTCGCGCAGGGCATGGCGGCGCAGCGCCTCCTCGATGCGCTTTTCCACGTCGGGCGGTGCGGTCTTCTCGCTCATGCGGATGTTGTTGACGACGCCGGCCACGCCGCGCAACTGGCTGACCATGCGCTCCGCCAGCCTTCTCTGGTAGCCCCAGTCCACATGCCCCGAAAGCGTGACCCAGCCGCGCTCCACGCGGACCTTGACCGCGTCCGTGGGCACGTGCACATGCCACTGCAGCGCCTCGCGGGCCGCCTGTGCGATGGCTTCGTCCAGAAAGGTGCCGGGCGGGTGGACGTCGAGCTTGACCACTACCGCGCGAACACCCGCGACGCGTTCTGCGGCGCGCTCCGCCGCCAGCTTCTGGGCATAGCTGGGCAGGTGCCCGTCCAGCGACACAATGCCATCGTGCACTTCCACGCCGATGGACGCCGCCTCGATCGACGGGTCCCAGTCGAGCTCCTCCTCGACCTCCTTCCGGATCTGGTGATCTGTCTTCATATGCAAACTCCCGCAAAGGCAATGCGCCGCCGTCGGCGCCGTAGTGGCAGTTTCAGCGCACCGTGATGCGCTGCTGCTGCGACGATTCCTTCTTGGGCAGCGTGACGCGAAGCACGCCATCCTGGAAGCTCGCATCGATCTTCTCCGTATCGATGTTGCCGTCCAGCGTGAAGGCGCGCTGCATCGAACCGCTGTACCGCTCCTGGCGGATCACGCGGTCGCCTTCCTTTTGCTCCGACGCCTTTTCCAGCTTGGCAGAGATCATCACGGTGCCGCGATCCACATTGACATTGATGTCTTCCTTCTTCACGCCGGGCAGGTCCGCGGTGACGGCGTAGGCGGACTCTGATTCGGTCACGTCGACCTTGAATGGCAGATCGAGCTCCGGCGGCATCCGCCAGTTGCGCAGCATGCCCTGCAGCATGTCGCCCAGCGGTTCGATGGAAAACGGGTCGTAGCGCTTGATGTTGCTCATCTCGATCTCCTGAAGTGGCGGCGCCGAGTGCGCCGCATGCTGCTACTTTGGCAAATCGTGGCGATCGCCATTTGCTCTGCATCAAAGCCCGTGCACTGCCGCAAGGGCGTCGCGCGCCGGGTCGCCCCATAAGACGCGTCGTAGGCCGCGATAGCCGTCGGCAGCTTCGTTGATCGCCATCAAGTCCTGTGCGCGCAAGCCACATACCCTGTCAAAACCCACTCCGAGACGAGGTTGCCATGTACCGACGCATCCTGGTGGCCATCGACGGCAGCCGCGCTTCCGGCCGTGCCATGGAGCAGGCCGTCGCCATGGCGCTAGCGACCCGCGCCGAGGTGAGCGCCGTCTTTGTGGCGGACGACACCGACCCGTCCTTCGAGACGGTTCCCGGCAACCCGGCCTGGCTGATGGCCGACGTCGTCGCCTATGGAAAGGGTGTGCTGTCGCGGGCCGGCGAGCGCCTGAGCGCGGCGGGCGTGCGCTGGACTACCCGACTGACCGAGGCGCCCCACGGGGATGCGACGGTGGCCGAAGCCATCGTCGCAGAGGCAGATCGTTGGAGCGCGGATGTCATCGTGATGGGTACCCATGGGCACCGGGGCGTGCGGCGGATGTTGCTGGGCTCGGTATCCGAGCTCGTCGTCAGCCAGACAGCACGGCCCGTCCTGCTGGTGCGGGATGGGCCCACGCGTCGCGGTACCTGACAAGCGGCCGAGGCCGGATCGACGTCCGGCCGGTCGGACCCCGCAGCGGCAGGCGCCGCGGCCCAGGCGAATCAGGGCTCGCTGGGCGAAAGCCAGACGGCGCGTTCCTGGTGCTTGGGCTCGCTATCCTCGAGCCGCAGGGCCCGCACGAAGTCGTCGATGTCTGCCGCCGCCTCGCCGCTAAGCACGTCGCGCTCGAGCAGAAGCAGAGCCGGGGCGGGGTTTTGCCCGGTCAGCTGCGCAACATCGGCCTCGGCGCGGAAGCCCCCGCGCGCCGCCATGACGCAGACTGCCGAGACCCGCGCGCGCAGGGGCTTCGATGCCGCACTGGCAGCAAGGAAACTGCGCATGGGGGCGGCGAGCCGTCCGACCCACACGGGCGCGATCACCACCACGTGGTCGCATTCCTGCAGTGGCGGGCCGCCGTAACGGTACGCCACCCGGCGCCGGAGGAGGGCGTCGATCACGCATCGCAGATCACCGGGCAAGCCTGCACGGCTGGTGGCGTCCGCGACTTCCGCCAGCGGCCAGCCAGTGCGCGCGGCGAGGGCTTCCGCCACCTTGCGGGAGGTTCCGGTGCGGGAGTAATACACGATCGCTCGGGTCATGACAGGGCTCCGCAGGGTTGGGGATGAAAGGGTCATGGGTTGCAGCCTAGGCGCTGCGATCGCCGCCCCATTGACGCGCATCAACCTGCCCGTCGTTGCTTGCGGGCCGGACCACGCTGCGCGTTGCCCTTGACCCGCATCAAGGCCGGAGCAGCCGGGCGTGCCTACGCTTAGCGTGTGGGCGTACCCACCGTTATCCACTCGAACTGGCCTTGCAGGAGAGACTGCCATGTACCAGCGAATCCTTGTCGCCATGGACGGCGGCGCGGCGTCCGAACTGGCCCTGGAGCAGGCCATGGTGATCGCGCGGGCCGCCAACGCCCAGGTGGAGGTGGTGCACGTGGTCGACGACCGGAGTCCGTTTCTGGACGTCACCGGCCTGGACCCCGTGAGGCTGATCGAAGATCTCACGACCGCGGGCGAGAGCGTACTGGCAGGCGCCGCTGGCAGGCTGGCCGCCGCGCGCCTGCGCCACCAGACCGCCTTGCTGGGTCGGCCGATGGTCGAGGGCGACATTGCCGTCACCATTGCCGCGGAAGCGAATGGCTGGGGCGCGGACCTGATCGCGATGGGCACGCATGGTCGCCGCGGCATGCGGCGGCTCGTCATGGGCAGCGTCGCGCAGGGTGTCGTCGCCCAGGCCAACGCGCCCGTGCTGCTGGTGCGCGCGCCACCTGCCTGAGAGACGGTGCGCCCGCACCGCCGCGTCACAAGGGCGGGACGGGCAGTCCCATGGCGCTACAGCGCCACTCGCCACCATGCGCCGGCCTACGCGCTCGCCATGGCGCGGCGGTCCACGGGCCCGTCATCGCGCAGCGCGTGGAATAGTTCTTCCTCCTGCGCGCAATGCAGGCGCAGGACCGCGTCCAGCCCATACAACAGGCGCTGGTATTCCCTGATGCGCTGCTCGTCCGGGCCATCGCGCGGCAAGTCGTCCGCCATGCGCTGCAGCAGGCGGACGACCCGGAAGATCTCGCGATGCATCGCGCTCATGGCGGCCATGGGGTCGTCGCCACCGATCAGGCGCGCGAGTTGCGGATAGAGCGCCATGTCGTCGTGCTGCTCGTGGGGTAGCAGCGTCGCGGTGAGGGACGCGCACAGCAGGCGCAGTTCGGCGCCCGCTACGTCCGCGGGCATCGTCGGCAAGCCGTCCGCCAGGGCGCGAATCCGCTCCATCAATGGCGCCAGCGCGGCGTGCTCGCGGGTCAGCCGCTCGGCGTCGGCCGTGGACAGGCGCAGGGACGGTAAAGCGCGCTCGCCGCGCAACGCGCGCAGCGCATTGGCGATCACCACGAGATCGATTGCTTCTTGCAGCGCCGCGCCCGCCAGGGGCGGCAGATAGCCGAGCGCGGCGGCTGCCATCGCCACGAACGACAGGCCCATGCCGGTCATGGCGCTCTGCGTCGCCAGCCGGCGGGACCGGCGCGCAATGCGCACGCCCTCGACCAGCCTGTCCAGCCGGTCCACCAGCAGCACCACATCCGCCGCTTCCGCCGACGCAGCGGCGCCACGGGCCCCCATGGCGACGCCCACGTCCGCGGCCGCCAACGCCGGCGCGTCGTTGACGCCGTCGCCCACCATCAGGACCACCCCTTCCCTGCGGGCGGCTTCGATGGCGGCGAGCTTGTCGGCGGCGGAAAGGTCGGCGTGCACTTCGGCAACGCCGAGCATCGCCCCGACGGTCTCGGCAACGTCGCGCCGGTCGCCGGTGAGCATGGCGACCCTGCGCATGCCGGCGTGGCGCAGCAACCGCAGCGCGCGGGGCGTGTCGGTGCGTATCCTGTCGACGAACTGCAGCGCGCCGACGACCGCGCAGTCCACCGTCACCAGCGAGACCGAGGCACCCTCATAGGCCGCCCGCTGCTGCATGGCCCGACACCATTGCGGCACGTCCTCGTGCCCACCGGCGAAGGCAGGGGACCCCAGCAATACGGCGCGGGCGCCGACGCGGCCAGCGATGCCGGCCCCGGCCGTCTCCGTGACGTCCGCCGGCAGCTCCATCGGCAAGCCGCGCTCGCGCGCCGCCGTGGTGATGGCCTCGGCGACGACATGGCCGGATGCCTGTGCCAGCGACGCCGAGATTTGCAGCAGCGCTGCGGGCGTCCATCCGGGCGCGCATGCTATCGAGCCAAGACGGACATTGCCGCCGGTCAGTGTGCCGGTCTTGTCGAAGAACAGGATGCTCGCCTGCGCCAGTCGCTCGAGCGCGCCTCCGCCTTTGACCAACACGCCTCGCCGGGCGCAGCGCGACACGCCCGCCATGATCGCCACCGGCACGGCAAGGATGAGCGGGCAGGGCGTGGCGACGACCAGCACCGCCAGCGCCCGCGAAAGATCGCCGGTGGCGAACCAGGCCACGCCGGCGATGATCAATGTCAGCGGTACGAGCCACAAGGCATAGCGGTCTGCCAGCCGTGCCGAAGGCGGACGCTCGGCGCGCGCCTCCCGCACGAGCCGCGCGATGCCGGCAAAGCTGCTGTCCGCCGCGGTGGTGGCGGCTACCATCTCGAACGGAGCGGTGGCGTTGAGCACCCCGCTTCGTACCGTGTCTCCGGCAAGCCGACGACGAGGCAACGACTCGCCGGTCAACGCGGCCTCATCGAGCATCGCGGCGGCAAGCAGCGTGCCATCGACGGGCACAGCTTCGCCATGCCGGACCAGCAGGCGGTCCCCGGGGGCCACGGCAGCCAGCGACACCGTGCGCCACTGGCCGTCTTCGAACCGGTTGGCAAACTGCGGCGCGCGGGCAAGCAGCGCGGACATCTCGCGCTCTGACCGCCCGCGCGCATAGCTCTCGATCGCCCTGCCACTCTCGATCATCAAGGCCAGGACCGCGGCGGCGAGGTACTGGCCCAGCCCAAGCGCCAGTGCCATGGCGAGCAGCGCCAGCACATCGACGCCCGCCTTTCGATGGCGCAGCGATTGCACGATTGAGAGCGCCAGGCCGGCAAGGACTGCCACCGCGCCCATGCCCCATGCCAGCCGGGCGGCGAGCGCTTCGCCACCCGCGAACAGCAGCAGGCCCGCCACCAGCGTCGTGGCGGCGACCGGTAACAGACCAAGTTCGGACTGGCGAAACCGCAGCGGCATGGCAGGGCTCCGGTCAGGCATGCGGTATCGGGACGACGCGAAACGGCGATAGCCGCAGCGTTGATGCATCGCAAGCCGGCAGGGCGCGATTGCGGGTATCGTTGGCGACAGCTAATTTATGGGCGCATCCATGAGCATCCGCAACCTCGATCACTTGTTTGCCCCTGCGAGCGTGGCACTGATAGGCGCATCGGCCAAGCCACATAGCGTGGGCGCCACAGTTCTAGCCAACCTTCTGGCGGCCGGCTTTGCGGGGCCCCTGTATGCGGTGAACCCGAAGTACCGCGAGCTGGGCGATCTGCCTTGCCATGCCAGCGTCGCGGCGCTGCCGCAAACGCCGGATCTGGCGATCATCTGTACCCCGCCCGACACTGTGCCCGGATTGATCGCCGAGCTGGGCGATCGCGGCACGCGTGCCGCCATCGTGCTGACGGCCGGCCTTGGCCGCGTAGCGGACCGGCGCGGCAGGACAATACAGCAAGCCATGTTGCAGGCATCGCGGCCCTATCTGCTGCGTATCCTGGGGCCCAACTGCGTAGGTCTGCTCGTGCCGGGCATGGGCCTGAACGCGAGCTTCGCGAACGCCGCCGCGCTGCCCGGCTCGCTGGCGTTCGTCTCGCAATCCGGCGCGCTGGCCACGGCAGTGCTCGACTGGGCCCGTTCGCGGCAGATCGGCTTCTCGCATTTCGTCTCGCTGGGCGACAGCGCCGATGTCGATGCCGCCGACGTGATCGACTACCTGGCCGGGGATGCCGGGACGCACGCCATCCTGCTGTACCTGGAAGCCATCGCCAACGGCCGCAAGTTCATGTCCGCCGCGCGCGCCGCGGCGCGAAACAAGCCGGTCCTGATCGTCAAGTCCGGTCGGGTGGCGGAAGGCGCCAAGGCGGCGGCTTCCCACACCGGGGCGCTTGCGGGCGCCGACGATGTCTACGATGCGGCGATCCGGCGCGCCGGCATGCTGCGTGTCGGCACGACCGGCGAACTGTTCGACGCCGTCGAGACGCTGGCGCGGGCGCGCCCGCTGCAAGGCGAGCGCCTGGCCATCATGACGAATGGCGGCGGCGCCGGCGTGATGGCAACCGATGCGTTGATCCTGGGCGGCGGGGAGCTGGCGGCCTTCTCGGCAGCGACCCTGCGGCAGCTCGATGCCGGCTTGCCCGCCACGTGGTCGCACGGCAATCCGGCCGATATCGTTGGCGACGCGCCCACCGAACGCTATCTGCACACATTGAGGGTACTGGAGGCGGCGCCCGAGGCGGATGCCGTGTTGCTGATCCACGCTCCCACGGCAATCGTGCCCAGCGGCGATATCGCAGATGCGGTCGCGCAAGCGGCGAGCGGCAGTGCCCGCCCACTCTTTACCGCCTGGCTCGGCGGCGACGCCGTCGCTTCGGCACGCCAGCGGTGCCGCGAGGCCGGCATCCCGACCTACGACACGCCAGAGCAGGCGGTGCGCGGGTTCCTGCAAGCGGCGGAGTATCGGCGCAACCAGGCGTTGCTGACGCAGACTCCGCCGTCGGTGCCCGACGGCATCGCGCCGGACCGCGCTCGCGCCCTGGCGGTCGTCCGGGAGGCTCTGGCCGCGGGACACGCCATGCTCGGCGAGGCGCAGGCCAAGGAGGTACTCGCTGCCTACGGCATCCCTGTCGTGCAGACCCATGTCGCGGCGGATGCGGATGCGGCAGCCGTCGAGGCGAGCGTCCTCGGCTTTCCGGTAGCGCTCAAGATACTGTCGCCGGATATCACGCACAAATCGGACGTGGGCGGCGTGGCGATGGACCTCGCCTCCGCCGAACAGGTGCGCATCGCGGCGCAGCAGATGCAGGCCCGTGTCAAGCGCGAATCGCCGCGGGCGCGCCTTACGGGGTTCACGGTGCAACGCATGGCCGCGCGCGCCGGCGCATTCGAACTGATCATCGGGGTCGCGACCGATCCGGTGTTCGGACCGGTGCTGCTGTTCGGCCAGGGTGGCACGGCGGTGGAGCGTATTGCCGATCGAGCGATCGCGCTGCCGCCGCTCGACGACGTCCTTGCGCGCGACCTGGTCGGGCGCACGCGTATCTCCAGGCTGCTGACCGGCTACCGCCATCGGCCGGCCATCGACCATGGCGCGCTGCACGACGTGTTGATCCGGGTCTCTCAACTGGTCATCGATCTTGCCGAGATCGTCGAACTCGACATCAACCCGCTCATTGCGGACGAGCATGGGGTAGTGGCGCTCGACGCGCGTATCGCTGTGCGGCCGGCCACGGCGCCCGGGGCCGCGCGCCTGGCCATCCGGCCATATCCGAAGGAGCTGGAGGAAACGGTGATGTGGAACGGTCGCACGTTGCTGCTGCGGCCGGTCCGGCCGGACGACGAGGGGCGCTATCTGGCCTTCTTCGCGGCCCAGGCGCCCGAGGACATTCATCTTCGCTATTTCTGTGTCTTCCGCCAGCCGTCTCATGGGCAGCTTGCTCGCATGACGCAGATCGACTATGCCCGCGAAATGGGTTTCGTGGCAGTGGCCCTGGACCATGCCGGTACCTGGGAGATGCTTGGCGAGGCGCGAGCGGTGACGGATCCGGACAATATCCGCGCGGAATTCGCCGTGTCCGTCCGGTCGGACTGCAAGGGCAGGGGGCTGGGCCATCTGCTGCTGGACAAGGTCATCGCGTACTGCCGCGCGCAGGGCACCAGGGACCTGGTGGGAGCGACGCTGCCCGACAACGTCGCGATGATCCAGCTGGCCTCGGCATGCGGCTTCGCCGTGGACCGGCAGGCGCCGGGTGAGGAGGTCAGGCTTCATCGCTCGCTCTGACCGCGCGACCGGTGTCAAGCAACCCGATAGACCTGCCGGTACTCCGGCATCGTCACGGCCCAGCCCAGCTCCCGCTCGATGCGCTGGCGCAGCGCATCGCTGGCGTCCGGTTCGCCGTGCACGACAAATGTCCGCCGTGGCGGGCGGGCGAAGCCGGCCAGCCATGCCATCAGCTGATCGGCATCCGCATGCGCGGAGAGATTGTCGATCTGCGCGACGTCAGCGCGGATGTGCACCTCTTGCCCGTGCATGCGCAGTTGCCGCTGTCCGCCGGCGAGCGCAGCGCCTCGCGTGCCGGCGGCCTGAAAGCCGGATAGCAGGATGGTGCTGCGCGGATCGGGTCCATACGTCTCGATGTGATGGACCACCCGACCGCCAGCGGCCATGCCGCTCCCGGCGAGAATGATCTTGGGCGAGCGGTCGCGGTTCAGGGCGATGGATTCCTCCATGCTCCGCACGATCACCGGCAGGCTGCAGGCGGCCGCGCAAGTCGCGCGGTCGATGCGAAGTTCGTCCGGATGCAGGGCAAGCACCTCGGTGGCGTCCAGCGCCATCGGACTGTTCAGGTACACCGGCACCGGCGGCAACCGGCCCTGTTCCCGCAGCTGGTGCAGGCAGTACAGCAGCACCTGAGTGCGCCCCACCGCAAACGCGGGAATCACCAGGGTGCCGCCACGGCCGACGGTTCTCGCCACGACCTCCCCCAGTGCGTCGATCGGATCGATCGCAGGATGGCGCCGGTTGCCATATGTCGATTCCACGAGCAGGACGTCGGCCTGCCGGACAGGCTCCGGAGCCCGCATCAGCAGGTCGTTCTGGCGCCCGAGATCGCCTGAGAAGACGATGCGCTCGCCGTGCACGTGCAGCGTCACGATAGCCGAACCGACGATATGGCCTGCCCGGTGGAACTCGGCCTCGACGTCGGCCGCCACTGCCGTGCGTTCGCCGAAGTGCACCGGCGCTATGCGGCGCAGCGCCCGGGCGGCATCGGCGGTGTTGTAAAGGGGCAGCGGGGGCCGATGTCGCGAAAATCCCTTTCGTCCTGCGTACGCCGCATCCTCCTCCGCCAGATGCGCGCAGTCGGGCAGCAGGATGCCGCAAAGCTGCGCCGTACCCATCGTGCAATAGACCCGCCCGCGGAAGCCGTTGCGCACCAGCAGCGGCAGGTACCCGCTGTGATCGATATGGGCGTGCGTGAGGACCACGGCGTCCAGCGATGCCGGGTCGACCGGCAACGGCTCCCAGTTGCGCAACCGCAGACGCTTGTAGCCCTGGAACAGCCCGCAGTCGACCATCACCCTGGAGCGGCCGGTATCGAGCACGTATTTCGAGCCGGTGACGGTGTCGGTGGCTCCGAGGAACTGGACGTCCATGGCAGCGATCAGTGCGACATCAGCAACAGGATGGGAGCACTGCGCATCAACGTGCGGGTGGTGCCGCCCATCACCAGCTGCCGCACCCGCGAATGGCCGTAGCCGCCGCAGACGAGCAGATCGGCGTGCACAGCGTGCGCGGCATCCAGCAAGGCCGGCGCGATTTCGCCGGCCGTCTCCTCCAGCCGGACGCCAGCGATAACGCCGTGGCGCTCGAGATAGCGCTGCACTGCGGGCAGGGCGTCTTCGGCGATTTCATCGTAAGCGGCTCCGCGCTTGTGAACCGTCATGATGGTGACCTGCTCCGCTTGACGCAGCAGCGGCATGGCGTCGGCCATCGCGCGGGCCGCCTCCCGGCTGCCATCCCATGCCATGGCCACGCTCCCAAGAGCGAGACGGTGGACGTCGTGCGGTACCAGCAGGATGGGCCTTCCCGCTTCGAGCAGCACGTACTCTGCCGATTCGGCCATCAGAGCCGGCATGCCTTGATCGCCGTCGGGCTGGCCAAGGACCACGATATCGGCCGCGCGTGCCTCGTGCGCCAGCGCCCACCCGCTTTCCTCTTCCATCACGAGATGCGTGTAACCGATTGCCTGACCGGCCGCGGCCATGGCCGTATCGAAGGCCTGCTGCGCGGCGGCGCGCCGCGCCTCCATCTTGCGACGCGCCAATTCCGCGTACTTGCCCGCTTCGTCGCCAGCGCCGCGGAAGGGCTCCAGGCTCACGCCCAACGTAGTGAGCCCTACCACATGCCCGGCGAAACGCCTGGCGATGTCGGCTGCCACGTCGACCCGCGCCGCATATCCGCGGTCGCTTTCGAGATCGACCAGTATGGTGCTGAAGTCCATGGATACCTCCTCCTTGGGGCAAACCGGTCAATGGGAAAAGAGCACGGGTACGGTCATGGAGCGCAATAGCGTCCGGGTCACTCCACCAAGCACCTGCTCCCGAACGCGGCTGTGACCGTAGGCCCCGGCGACGATGAGATCCATGTTTTCGTCCGCAGCGAGCGACAGCAGGCGCTCGCCGACATCGCCGCCGTCCAGGTAGGCCAGCGGTATCGTGCCGGCCCTGATACCCTGGCGCTGGAGCCACTCCTGCGGATACCGTGCCATCGACGTTGGGCGGCCATCCGTGCGATGCGCGACGACGGCTGCGTCTGGCCTGGATTCCGCGCAGGACACCAGCATTACCGACTTGGCTTGCTGCAGAAGGGGCAGTGCATCATGAAGGGCGCGTGCGGCTTCGCGACTGCCGTTCCAGGCCACCAGCACACGAGTGCCCACCGTGGCGAACCAGCCGTGCGCCGGAATGACCAGCACGGGCCTGCCGCTGCCCATGATCATCGCCTCCACGAATCCCTTCGGCACGGCCATCTGCGCATCGCCCTGATCCTGCTGGCCCACTACCAGCAGATCGGCAAGGCGCGCCTCGCCCTCGGCGATAGCGAGCGGGTCGCCCGCGCACCTGTGCCATTGCGTGGCGATGGGAAGATGCTCTGTCTCGCCATTGAAGGCATGCCGCATCACCTCGGCATCTTCCTCCCGGTCTCTGCGAGCCTGTTCAGAGGCGTCGTGGCTCGTGCCATCGCGCGCAGGCGGAAGCGGGGGCTGCGCCAGCATGCCGATGAGCAGGGCATCGTGCCGCACGGCCAACTGGGCCGCGATCGCGAGTCGGTGGTATGCCTCCCGGCGGGCGTCCAGAAGCAGCATGATGGTGCGGTACGGCATGACGGCTCCCTGTTGCTCGAGGCGGTTTGCCCAAAAGTCTGCTGGCGGTTGACTTCACTGTAGGGAGAAGACGCGGCATGGCGCAAGCGTGGACGCCTTCTCCCTTGCGCTGGATCAAGGTCCACACTGCGTTCTTCCGCGCGAGTCGCCGCGCACAGCCGCTGTCGGAAGCCCACACACACACCTTGATGTGGGTCAAAGCGTCGAAGGCTCGATGGACTACGCTGCTGGCATCGCCGCATGTCGCAATCTCATCGGACCCTTCGGTTCGACAACGTAGCCGGCGCACGACCCAGGAGACGCCACCATGTACAGAAAAATTCTGCTTGCCGTCGATGGCAGCCTGTCCTCCGATCTGGCGCTCATCGAAGCGAGCACCCTGGCCAAAGCCATGGACAGCGACGTGATGGTCGTTTTCGTTGCTGACGATAGCGACGTCATGTTCGATGTGGGGTATTTCGATCCAGTGGAGTTGCGCCAAGCCATCGTCAGGTTTGGCCAGGATGCGCTGGCGTCCGCGGCCAGGCGACTGTCCGCCGATGGGGTGCGGCACGCCACCCGGCTGATCGAGAAGCCAGTGGCGCCGGGGCGGATCGCGGCCACCATCGTCAGCGAAGCCGATGCCGGCAATGCCGATTTGATCGTCCTTGGCACGCACGGACGCCGGGGCATACGGCGCATGGTGATGGGCAGCGTGGCAGAGGGCGTGCTGCGGCTGTCCCGCAAGCCCGTGCTGCTGGTCCGCAGCGAAATCGACGAATAGTCGGACACGGGCTGTCTGCAGGCACACCGACTCAATCAAGCCCGCGCAGGCTGCCGGGATCCGGCTGCGCTCCTGCGTGCCGTTGCGAGTTCATATGATTGCCAACACCACTACCCGGTTTCCCAACCGCGAATATGCGGCGGTAGACCTCGCAGCGGCGCTCATGGCCTATCGCGGACGCCATCCCCTGATCCGCGCGATCACCCCTGCGGGAGTAACGATCGGTCGCGTGGTTGCCGATTACCTGGACGGAGAACTTGATTTCGCGCCGGTCAAGCAGTTGACCCCGCAGGCGATGTGCTGCGGCGGCGTAGGCGTGATCGATGATCGCGGCAATACCTATATCGGTCGGCACGCGCTGGCCCCGTTGTCGCCCTGGGACATGCCCCCCGCGATGCGGCATGACCGCGACGCGCAGTTGGACCTGCTGCGCAGGCAGCGGGCCGTTCTCGCCGCCGGCAGCAACCCCGCCGACCCGCGGGGGAGGGTCGTCATCGTGGTGGACGACGGCCTGCTGCAGGGCGTTGCGATGGGCGCAGCGCTGGCGGCGGTGCGTCGGCGGCAGCCGGCGCAACTGCTCTGTGCCGTACCGGTCGCGAGCAAGGCGGCGCTCGACTTCGTGCGGCCGCTGGCCGACGATGTGATCTGCCTTGATGTCGCGGAGCGTCTGCATTGCCTGGGGGATCGTTATCAGCATCTCCCGCTGCCCGCCGACGACGCGGTCAGAGCGATGCTCATGGCCTCGCCGCCCGGTCCGACGGCAACGGTTGCCCTCCCGAGCGTGCCCGCGAGCAGCGTGGTCCTGCGAATTCCGTGTGGCGACACCGCCAACCTGCGCGGCGCGCTGGAAGCGCCCAGGGCCCCCATCGGCATCGCACTGATGGCTCATGCCGGGGGCGGGGCGGCGCTCACCGCGCGAGGTCAGTACATTGCCCGCAAGCTCCGTGCGGTGGGCATCGCGACGCTTCTTGTCGATCTGATGACGCCTGACGAAGAAAAGGAGCCGAGGGACGAAGCCTGTCAGGTGCGGCGCCTCGCACAGCGGCTGAGCGATGTGGTGACGTTTGTCCATTCGCACACTCCCTACGCGGATTTGCCGCTCGGCTGCATTGGCACTGGTATGGCGGCGGCAGCAGCGCTTCGCCAGGCCGCGGTCGATGCGAGCGGGCTTTGCACCGTAGTGAGTATCGCGGGCCGTCCTGACCGGGCCGGCGTGGAGTACTTGCGGCAAGTCCGGATGCCGACCTTGTTGATAGTTCCCGAGGGCGATCCCTTCGCGAGCCGGAATGAGCAGGCGCTGCACGAACTGGGTGGCCAGGCGGAATACCGTGTGCTCGAGGCGGAACGGTCGGCATTCAGCGAGCGGCCCGAGCTCCAGCGCGTCGCTGCGGTGTTGACCGAATGGCTGGGGCGGCATCTGTCGCCGCTCCCGTGCTCGACGCGGGCGACCATCCCGTCTCGCATGTCTTGCGCGGAATTGTCGCGAACCTGATCACGGCATGGGCACTTCGCCCGGAGCACGCACGAGCCGCCTTATCCCGCCGCCGTACCGCCACGGGCAGTTGCGCGCCCAGGCACCATCCGCCCATCCCAACGCTTCTCCAGTTCCATCACGGCGAACAAGGTGGCGGCCAGCAGCAGTAGCACGGACCATTCGGCGAGCGAGACCGGCGCCAGTTGCAGTGTCGCACTCAGGCCAGGGATGTAGAGTGCCGCTATGTGTAGAACCTGCGCTCCAAGTACCGTCAGCACCAGCAGCGGATTGGCGAGGAACCCCTGCCGAAAGATCGAGTGGCGCTCGGAGCGGCTGTTGAAGGTCTGGAAGTTCTCGAACAGCACGAACAGCAGCAGCAGGAGGTTGCGCGCCGCTTCCTCGGTGTAGCCGTGGCGGAGCAGCCAGTAGAAGACGGCGCAGCCGCCGACCCCCATTACCATCGTCGAGTGCAGGATGCGTCGTAGCATCACGCGGTCGAAGATTGGCTCGGCAGGCTTGCGCGGTGGAAGGCTCAACTCGTCGCCTTCCCCGCGCTCCGCGGCGAGCGCCACGTCCTGAATGCCGTTGGTGACGAGATTGAGCCACAGCAACTGGACCGGCAACAGCGGCATCGGCAGGCCTAGCGGCATGGCCAGCAGGAACAGCACGACTTCGGCCGCGCCAGTCGACACCAGCATGAAAATGACCTTGCGAATGTTCGCGTACGCCACGCGCCCTTCGCGGATGCCGTGGACGATAGACGCGAAGTTTTCGTCCGTAATGACGATATCCGCGCTCTCCTTGGCCACTTCAGTTCCTTTTCTACCCATTGCAACGCCGACATGCGCGTGCTTGAGCGCGGGGGCGTCATTGACGCCGTCGCCAGTGACCGCGACAAAGTGGCCGGTGCGTGCGAGCGAGAGCACGATCGCGAGCTTCTGGGAGGGATTGACGCGCGCATAGATGCGGGCCCGATCGGTCAGCCGGTCCAGGGCCGTGTCGCCTTTCTCCTCGGCGCGAGCGACGGCGTCGCCTGTCACCACCTGGTCCGATGAGAACACCAATCCCGCCTCGGCCGCGATGGCGCTTGCCGTCGCGGGGTCGTCCCCGGTCACCATCGCGACCTGAATGCCGGCATCGTGGCAAGCGCGTATCGCGGCCGGCACCTCGGGCCTCACGGGATCCTTCATGCCGACGAGGCCCAGGAAGGTGAGGTTGATCAGATGGCCGTGCCCATAGCCGGCTTCCGACACGGGGGCCATTTCGCCTTGGGCAAAGGCCAACACCCGAAGGCCCTGCGCGGCCAGCCTGTCCTTCTGGGCAAGCAGTTCGCCATGCCGGATCGGCACCGCGCCACCACCCATTTCCATCCGATCCGACATGGCGATCAGCGTCTCCGGCGCACCCTTGACGAAAATGCGGATTGCCCCTTCCGGTGAGACCTGCCCGGATTCGTGGAAGGACGCCGCATAGCGCAAATCGGGCTCGTACGGAATCCGGGCAGCAAGAGGATGACGTTCGCGCAGGTCCTCAGGCAGGGCCCCGCTGTTGATCGCCATCGTCAGCAGTGCCACATCGACGGTGTCGCCGATACCCTTCCAGACGGCACCGTCCTTGACCAGTTCGGCTTCGTTGGGCAGGGTGGCCGCCAGGACCAGTGAGGCCATGCGCTGCCGCGCCTCGTCGACATCGACGCCGTCGCCGAGCACCGTGGCGTCTTCGGGATCGTGTCCCACCTGGCAACGCAACGCCGTTCCGTCGGGCAGGCAAATGTCGGTCACCATCAGCGCGTTCATGGTGAGCGTGCCGGTCTTGTCCGTCGCAATCATCGTGCACGAGCCGAGCGACTCCACCGCCGACATCTTCCGGACGATGACGTTGGCGCGGGACATACGCCGCATGCCGATGGCCAGGGCAACGGAGATTGCCACGGGCAGTCCCTCCGGGATCGCGCTGACGGCCAACCCGACCGACATCATGAACAGGTCGCGCAAGTCCATCCCGCGCCAGAGTCCTACCGCGACCAGAAGTACCAACGCCACCCCCACGGAGAGAGCGATGGCGCGGGAGAACCGCGCCAACCGGATCATGAGGGGAGGCTGAGAGATCGACCCCTTGCCGATGTCCTTGGCGATGCGGCCGATTTCCGTGGCGGCGCCGGTGGCCACGACGACACCCTGGCCGCGCCCGCGCGTTACCACCGTCCCCGCATAAGCCAGGCAGCCATGCGCTTCGGCACACCTGTCCTCCGCATCCGTTGCGAACTTGTTGACGGGCAGCGATGCGCCTGTGAGCAGCGATTCGTCGCATTGCAGGTCTCCCGCCTCGACCAGCCTGATATCTGCTGGCACTCTGCCGCCGGCCTCGATCAGCACGAGGTCGCCCGGCACCAGATCGCGCGCGGCGATGAGGCGTTGCCGGTCATCGCGTATCACCAAGGCGTCCGGCTGCTCGAGGCGGCGCAGCGCGGCGGCGGCCTTGCCCGCCGAATACTCCTGGGCGGTGCCAACGATGCCATTGAGCAGCAGCACGGCACCGATAAAAATGGCGTCCTTCGCGTCGCTCAATGCCAGCGATACCAGCGCCGCGACCAGCAGGATATAGATGAGCGGACTGCGGAACTGGCGCAGGAAGACCGCCGCCAGGGAAGGCGGGGGCACTTGCGGCAGCGCATTGGGCCCGATCCTGGCGAGCAGCGCAGCGGCCTGGGCTGCGGTCAGTCCACGTTCGGTGGCGCCCGTTTTTGGGCGGGGGCGGTGCATGTCATCCGCGTCGTCCACCCCGGCTGTCATTCCTCCGCCTCGCTGCGCACCAGCAGCACGGGCTTACGCGCCTGTCGCAACACCCCTTCCGCGACGCTGCCAGTCACCAGCCGCCGCACGCCACGGCGGCCATGCGTGCCGAGCACGACCAGGTCGGCCCCGCACGAATCCGCCTCGGAGACGATGGTGTCGGCGATGCTGGCCGGCAACACCGCGCGCTCGATGAGGCGGACCTGGTGAGGTACGCCGGCATCGGCCAGCCGCCGGGCGGCCTCTTCCAGTGTTTGCTTGCCATAGGCCACGATGGCTTTCGATAGCCGCGCCGCCTCATCACTGCCGGTATCGAAGTAGGAGTCGACATTGTCGGCGACATGCAGGGCTTCCACGTCCGCGCCGCAAGCCTTGGCCACGGCGATAGCCTCTTGCGTGGCAAGGTCCGCGCAGGCGCTGCCGTCGACCGCGAGAAGTATCTTTCGGTACATGGCTGAGTTCCTTGTTACCGTACGGGAAGCTCCCCGCATGACATCATTGCCAGCTTAGAGCAGGCGGCGGGCATGATGTTGACCGGGATCAAGCCAACGGTGATGGCTCGCGCGGGTGCCCGCTGCGGGGCACGCAGGCGCGGGATCGGCTGCATCGGCCGCTGCCTGCCATGACGACCGGCGTTCTCGTGTCCAGTGTGGTCGGCCGGTCTGCCGCGAACCGCGCTGACGGGGAAAGGCCGAGGAGGCGACATGACGGACATCGTGACTGTGACGCTGAACCCCGCAGTGGACGTGTTTGCGGCGGTCGGTACCGTGGAACCCACCAGGAAGCTGCGATGCAGTTCTCCCGTCCGATATCCGGGCGGAGGTGGCGTCAATGTCGCGCGCGTCATTCGCAGATTAGGAGGCGACTGTATCGCGGTGTATCTGGCCGGCGGAGCAACCGGGAACCGGCTTACGTCCATGTTGGCCGAAGAGGCGGTGCCCTCCATGCCGATTGAGATCCGCGGCGAGACCCGCGAGAATTTCACGGTGCGGGAAGCTTCCAGCGGACGAGAGTTCCGCTTCGTACTGCCTGGACCCGAGGTGTCGCCCGAGGAAATCGCGGCGTGCGAGGGCAGAATTCGAACTGCCGCCGCGACTTGCCATTATCTGGTCCTCAGCGGCAGTCTTCCCGCCGGGGCGCCTGCTGACACTTGGGCAAGGATTGCAAGGGCGGCCGGCACGGCGCGGGCGCGCATCGTCCTGGATACGTCAGGCAGCGCGCTGGCTGCGGCATTGATCCTCGGTGCATGGCTGGTCAAGCCCAGCTTGAACGAGTTGAGCGAATTGGCTGGACGGGAGCTGAGCACGGAGCCGGAGTGCATCGATGCGGCCAGAGCCATCGTCAAGCGAGGTGCCGTCGAAATCGTGGCCCTGACGCTGGGCGAGCGCGGCGCGATCGTCGTCACTTCGAATCAGGTGCTGCGTGCGCCTGCGGTGCAGGTCAAGGTCCGGAGTGCCGTCGGCGCGCGCGACAGCTTCCTTGCCGGCTTCGTCCTGGCCATCAGTCAAGGCGAACCCATGGCAGAGGCGCTCAATGTTGCAATGGCAGCAGCTGCCGCCACCGTCAGCAGCGTCGGAAACGCGCTGTGTGAACGAAAGGAAGTGGAACGGCTATGTGAATCGCCAACACAGCGCCCCGCCGCAGCATGGCTGGCGCGCGACAGCACGCCCTGACGCAGATCCGAAGCCGGATTGCAGAGCGAATTTGCAGGGCCAAGGGAAGGCGGGGCCTCGACCCGCACCGCCTGTACTACCCCAAGGAATAGGAGAGTCAACATGGGCATGAGCATTGACTGGACTGCATTTACCCCATGGGCGTCGCTTGCCGGCGGAATGCTCATCGGCATCGCCGCCGGGATGTTGATCCTGTTGAATGGCCGCATCGCCGGCATCAGCGGCGTGCTGGGAGGACTGCTCCGGCCAGCGCGTGGCGACGTGTCGTGGCGTCTGGCCTTTATCGCGGGACTGCTGGGCGCGCCATTGGTCTACGCGCTCGCCACGGCGCTGCCGCGTCCGCAGATCGATGCCGGTTACGTGGAACTGGTACTTGCAGGCCTGCTCGTGGGGACAGGTACTCGGTATGGCTCCGGATGCACGAGCGGACACGGGGTATGCGGTGTCTCCCGGTTGTCGCCCCGTTCGCTGGTCGCCACGGCGGCGTTCATGGCTTCCGGCTTTGTCACTGTCTTTGTCGTGCGCCATATGATCGGCCTTTAGGGAGGGAACATGTCCGCCTTCTTCGCACTGCTGGCCGGCCTCGTCTTCGGCATCGGCCTGATCGTTTCCGGCATGGCCAATCCGGCCAAGGTGCTGGCCTTTCTCGACCTGGCAGGCCCCTGGGACCCGTCGCTGGCCTTCGTGATGGGGGGCGCCATTCTGGTGGGTGCCGTCGCGTTCGCCGTGGCACGCCGGCGCACCGTGTCGCTGCTCGGGTGGCAGATCCACTTGCCAACGGCTACCCAACTGGACCGGCGCCTAGTTGGTGGCAGTCTGCTGTTCGGTATCGGCTGGGGCATTGCCGGCTTCTGCCCGGGGCCGGCGCTCGTGGCACTCGGCATGGGCGAGCACAAAGCGATTGTGTTCGTCCTCGCCATGCTGGCCGGGATGGGGGTGTTCGAAGTGGCGGAACGAAGCCGGACGCGCGCCTGAGCACCGTTGAAAACGTGAGCGTCCTTGGGCTACGACAGGACGGTTCTATTTGGCCCCAAGGTGACATTACAACTTGGCTCCAACATCACTTGTCTAGGTGGTTTTCAAAGGTCTGCGCCCTGGCTACATTCAAATGTCAGTCCGATCGTGCTTTTTTTGTCGGTGGGCGTGATACGTAAGGCAGTCCAGCTGGCCGATCTTGATGCCGTCTCAACAGGGTGGGGCGGCCGACCCCGCGATGGCCCTGTCCAGATCCAGCCGATTGATCTGCCGCTTGCGCTTGGCCCCCGGCGTGGGCTTCATCGCAGTTGCCGCCCCCCCATGGAGCGTCCTGGACGGCCCCGCCGTCTGCCGATCCTCGCGCAACGCCTGCACCCGCGCCGCGATCTCCAGCACGTGCCCCAGCCGCTTGTGCTCCACGATGTCCGCCTGCCGGATCGTCTCGCGCGGATCGAACACGCTGTAGGGCAGGGCAGCGCCATCGGCCCATAACTCGATCCGCCCATCCGGGTATTCGGCCACCTCGATGGTCCGGCGGATCAGCTTGCGGTGTGCCACGCAGTCCTGCAGCAGGTACACGACCTTGTCGTACTGCAAGGTCAGGTTCTGCGACACCTTGCGCCATTCGCGCCAGGTAAAAATCCGGCGCAGATCCTCGTCCGCACGCACCGGCCGGTGCGCATCGAAGTCGCTGCGCGGCACCTTGGCAAAGCGGGCGTTAAAGTCGGCGATGAAGGCCGGCGCATAGGCATTGGCTGCCGCCGGCGTGTCGATCCCGCGCAGCCGCAGCTCCTTGACCAGCCGGTCCTGCAGCGTGCCATTCATTCGCTCCACGCGCCCCTTGGCCTGGCTGGAATTGGCGCACAGGATGTCGATGTTCAACTCGAACAGCGCCCGCCCAAACTGCGTATAACCGCGCCCGTCCGGCCCATCCTTCGCGTTGACCGGAACACGCCCGCCTTGTCGCTGTAGAAGGCCACCGGCTTGCCGTGCTGCTCGATATACGAGCGCGTCGCGGCAAAGTACGAGAAGGTCGACTCGGTCGGCACGAACCGCAGTTGCATCAGCTGCCCGGTCGCATCGTCGACGTAGACGAGCAGCGTGCTGACCGGCCCTCGGTCCTCGAACCAGCGGTGGTCGCTGCCATCGATCTGGATCAGCTCGCCCAGGCAGGCGCGCCGGTGCCGCGGCTGGTGGACTTTGGGTGGGCGCAGCTTGCGTGGCACCCAGAAGCCGGCGTCGATCATGATCCGGCGGACACAGGCAGGCGACATCTCGACACCATGACGCTCGCGCAGCTTCTCGCAAGCCAGCGTCGGGCCGAAGTCCGCATAGCTGTCGCGTATCAGCCCACGCACGCGCGACTCCAGACCCGGCGGCAACTGCCGATGGCCAGGCTGACCCCATTTGCGGGAGACCAGGCCTTGCGGGCCGTCCCGTCGATATCGCAGCACCAGTCGCTCGACGTGGCGCCTGGAGACGCCAAGCTTCTCCGCGGCACGCCAGACCATCAAGCCGTCGTCTACAACGGCCTGAATGACCTTGCACCGGTCCAGCTCACGCATGCTCATGGTGATGGTGTCGGCTCGTCCCATGATCGCGCTCCTGGCTTGGCGGCAAGGCGGCCAGCTTGGCATCATTCGGGTAGAGCACTACGACATTTGAATTGATCTCAAGTACGACATTAGAAAAAATGGCCAACATCACTGCTGCCGATAATGAATCTTATGTTAAGTACAGGGTGCCCCTGGAAACGCAATATCGTTTGGATGCAGTCGAAAGACGCAAAACTATGTTTGATCGCGACGTAAATACGTGTCCGAATGCTCTTCGGCTCATACGCGCCAAAACAAACATACTTTTTCATTTGCATCCCTTACTGCCCACAGTTTTGTTATCGGCCGAATGCCTTCGACCCGTGCGATGATGTCCAACGCATACGTGCCGCAGGAGTTTACATGGCCGCTCAAGAAGATGGGCTAAGCATCTCACCGTTTCCTTCTTCCCTGAGGGATCTCCGAACTCTATGCCAACCAGGGCATCCTTGCGATCCCGTCGATCGCGCTTTACATGATGGCGCGTATCAGGAGCTGGGGACTGTACTGCAGTGGCTGTCTGGATTTGCTACCCATGCTACGGAGCGTGCCTATGAGAAGGAAGTCCATAGGTTTTACTGCTGGGCGCTCTTCATCGATCGAAAGCTGTTGGCCGAAATCACCCCGTCAGACCTAGACTTCTATGATGCATTTCTCCGGGATCCTCCAGACTCCTGGTGCGGAATGCGCAATCGGCGTCGTACTGCCGGAGATTGGCGGCCGTTCGAGGGAGCTTTGTCGGACGCGAGCTGCTCATTCGCATTTCGCGTCTTGGAAAGTTTATTTTCGTTTCTGGTCGATTTCCGGCACATCCAATATAACCTCTTCCGCGAGCGACGAATCCGTCGGAAGAAAAGTGCCATGGGATCCACAAAGCCCTCGAGATCCCTGCCCCTTTTGTCGTTTGTTCGATTACTCCGAGAGCTCGAGTTAGAGTGCGAGAAGTTTCCAGTCGGACATCCAGCGCATGACGAGGCCGAGCGGATGCTCTTCGTAATTCGGTTCATGGGAAACACTGGCATCCGCGGGGAGGAGTTGGCCTGTATCCGCCTGTCCGATTTGTTTTGCTACAAGTCACCAAGCTCCGGAGATGAAACGTGGTCGCTTTCTTTAAGGAACGCGAGCGGGCAGCAGGCAAGGAAGATTGTCCTGAATCCTTCGGCCAAGTATGCCATTTACAGATACTTGGCGGCACGTGGTATCCACATTCCTCCTCCTCCGTCAGCAACGCCCTTGGTATCCCGGCTCCACGGAGACGAGCAAGCTGTTCCTTTAGGCCGGGACTCAATCTATGGAATAGTAAAAAACGCCGTGAACCTCGTTGCCGACAGGATCGAACACAAAAATCCGGATGAAGCTGCCCGTTTTAGGAAGGCAACTCCCCATTGGTTGAGGGTCACGTATCGTCGAATGAACGTAGATTCTCGGCAAAATGTCTACGCAATCCCAAGGATGAGTGCTTAGCTTACGGCATATCGGCACCGCTGCACCCGCCCAGGGCACCACCATTCGGCATATGGATACGCGAATAGTCTCGGCATCGTTGTCACTGGCTGGGTTACCGGCTATACGAGCCTGTGGAGTGTTGTGCCGCCGCCAACTAGCGCTGAATCTGAAAATCCTCTAACTGCTATTTCTCGTTCACACATCGCGCCACGCTCGAGTGCTCAGGTTCGCCTTCAGCGCAATTCTGAGCCATAGAGACGAACAAAAGCCCGCTTGCGCGGGCTTTTGGCGGCCACCAATGAGACATTGGGGTGGCCTCGTAGGCTAGGCCTGCTTCCATTATGCCATCGCGAAGCAGGGCTTCATCTATCTCGCAGACGGGGGCAGATTCCAACTGCCGCCGATAGCCTGAAGATGGGCCGCACTGCCAAGGCAGCCAATTGCCTGGCGGTCACGGCAAAGCGTCGGTGGACGCGAGCAGAACGCTTATGATTGACTACTAGCCACGCATTGCTGCCACGATATCAGCGGATTGCCAAATGCACGTGCGTCATTCATGCGCAACGTATAGGTGATGCGACGAAAGCTGGCCTGCCCTGCCCTACGCGTTGACCCGTCGCCGTCCTATTAGCTTGCCGTTGCCGGTGACACCGTGACGTTTGTGAGCGCTTTCGCATTTGGCTGATGAACGACGAAGCCGGTTCTGCAATAGAGCGCTCCGATCGCGGGCGGCTCTATCGCGCCGCCCTCCCCGGCCAATGCAATTCCCGTTTCTAAGCCATGCTCCAGCACGTTGAGAAATTCAGCCTTGTCTTCCCTGGGAATCTCTCGTGTAGCGGGATACGGCGAGGTATAAGCAAACAACATGTCCGCTACTTGCCGCAACCATCGGGCAAAGCCCTCGCGCATTCCTGTGACGTTATCCTTTCTGCGAAACAAGCCATTGGCGATAAATTTCACGAACTCTACAACTGCGCCGTACTGCATGGACACGTTTGGCATTCCTTGAATCAGGTCGCGCGCTAGGCCGATCGCGTACCGGCGATTGAGCGCGGTTGCGAGGTGGGTGGCAACAAATTCAAGCGTCCGCGCCGCCATCTGCGGCTGCTGGAGTCCCCAAAAGACGTCATCTGCATGAAGGGCGAAAACGGTGCGATTGTGCAGCGCCGAGTTGAGGGCGAACTCTGCGTGATCACCACGTGAGATCTTGCCGTCCTGCAAGCCCTTCATCGCCACGAGATAGGGGAACACACCCTTGATACCAAACACTCCATAGACCCAGTTCCTAAGGCGTTCATCCACCGAGAACAAGGCTGCCCCCTTTTCGAGGCACAACGCGAGCGCGTCATAGGTATCTGTATCGAGAAGATCCTTTAGAAGGATGAGTTCGTGAGGCATTTGCTCCGGCCCATACACCGGGCAAACTTCGCAGTGTTCGTCCATTAGCCTCAATGCTTCGGTATATTGGCTTGCCTTCCACTTGCGAGCCTCTTCCGTGATAGGCAAGAATGCGAACTGCCCATCTATATCGGCCGCATGTCCCTCTGCGCGAGAATCCAACGCCTCGACTTCCGCTTGTTTGAATCGATCGTAGGTCCCCCGGCAAACATACACCCGTGGCAACACTGAGAGAAGATCACCCTGTCCAAAGCGGACAAGTTCAGCCAGCGTGAGCGCGTCCATCACAACGGGGAACGATTGGTCGAGCAACAATGCACTTGCGGCCTCAAGCTCTGGCGCTGTGGTGACACCACTTGCGAGCGGAGGGTTGCGCTGGTCCCAACTGAAGACCATTTGCATGCCGTCGGCGCCGAGCATTTGCGCACACAAGCCAAGCGGAAGCTTGCTCTCGGCGTATTGCTCCATTACCGATTTGCTACGTTGCGTTTGCGCCTTGAGTCGGTCATGGATGGGCGAGACATCCAGGTTCCCATCCTCTTTCTCGGTCAGGCTGAAGAGCTGCAGACCAGGCGCGGGTTCTAGCGATTTCGACAAGAGTTCGTGCGCGTACTCGCCCAGTCCTTGATGAGCATCACTGATCTCACGAATCGTGAAATTGCGAACATCGAACGTTCCCTCGATGTCAACGGTGTCGCCGCATGCCAGTCCTAGCATCGTTTTCGCCAGCGGGCTGTCCGCAGCAAGGAATCTCGCAGATTTCGGCAGATCCGTCATGCCTGCAGGATCGATCACGATTTTTACGATGCTCCTGTCCGCGCCCTCAAGCGTCACCATGGAGCCAGGCCTCACCTCCGGAAAGTGTGTTCTACCGTGTCTGGCTCGGTGACCGATCAAAACTCCCATTAGATAGGAGGAGGCGGCACTGACGTCGTCCATGTTCGAGCGGAACATGCGATAAAGCCGCGCGTACCCGACCTCTGGCTTGCCATACTGCAACTCTGCCGCCGCCAAGTGCGCGATCTGCTTCAGGGTCCCCGTAAGACGCTCGGGCGCCTCGCTGAAGGCGTTTCGGATTTGTGCGGGTGGTCTGGTATGAAGAACAACTTGGTACCAAAAGACCCATGCTTCCGCCCGCTCTGGATGGGCCTCGCGATGCAGTCTCGCAAGCAGTTCGAGCTGGCTCCAGTCATTGGCTTCTTGTGCGACGCCCATCGCTAGGCGGCGGAAGGCGTCATCTGAAAGCCATTCGGGTGGCACTTTTTCCAGGAGGTCTTTTGACTTTCGCCGGTACCCACCAAACAATAGGGCACGCAGTCGTCGCGTCTGAATTGGTAGGCTGCGGCCGCTGGGGTCCACCGACTCCAAGAGGCCGACGGCGTCGGAGAACTGATCGGCGCGAATCAAAATATCCGCGACGATCAGACGCTCGCGCGAACTCGAATGGGTGGAGACTCGCTTCTTTATGACCTCGACAAACCGGAGCGCTTCGCTGTCACGGCCGGCATTGAGCATCAGCCCCGCAAAGGCGCTGAGTGTAATCAGATCAAGGCCATCAGCGGGCGTCTCACTGACTTCCTTGACCACCTTTTCGGATTGGCCGGAGTTGCACGCGCACACCATTTCAAGCAGCTTGACAACCGGTTTCTCGTCCGGCGCATGCTCGCGCAATGCGTGAGTGATGCGAGCAAATGCCTCGGACTCGCCTCGGTTTGCGGCCGTTTCGGCCGCAAGGAGCAATCCGTCTTCGTCCAGCGCATTGAGGTGGGCTATGGAAAATTTAACAAGATCCTCGTGCCGGCGGAGGAAGAGCAAGGATCCGATGTGTAGGGCGGCCACGTTATCGGCATACTCAGGAATTTCCGTTTCGATTCGCTCGCATATGGCGAGCGCCACGCCAGGCTTGCCGGTTAGCATGTGGGCAAGCGCCACGTGCGAGGCAGCTTCGGCCCTGTGCTGGCTATTTTCGATCCGCCATAGTTCTGTTGCCGCAGGCTCGAACGCGGCGATTACCTCATCGAGACCCTCACGCAAATCTTCGGCGTAGGCGTCGAAGTCCGCGGAAATCCCGTCCTTTCCTGCGACGCTAACGATGATGCCTGCGGCCCCTTTGCGGGTGAAAAGGCCTGCATCCTTTGCGCGTAAAGCTCGCCGTGCGTAGGTTACCGCCAAGTCGCTCTGTTGCCGATAAAAGGCGTAGGCCATCATTTGCAGCGCATCTGCTTCTTCTCTGAAGCGCGCCGGCAATTCGGCTTCCGTCAAGTCCTCGTTCTCGCAGATTCGAGCATTGGTAGCCGCTAGCCAAACATGGAGCGAAAGCGGGAATAGGCCTAGCAGGCGTGCCCCTTCAGCGTTGGCAAGCTTGAGGTCTCCCTGGATGATATGCGCTCGGATTTTGTTAGCGGCGATGCGCTCGTCATCCCAAAACAGGTCATAGGCACGTAGAAACCACTCAGCAGCGACCTCCTCACGATTCTGTTGCCAGTGTGCAATGCCATTCTGAAGAGTCCAGCGCGCCTTCTGATGTCTGTCGAAGCTCGCGATCTCGGTTTCGAGAGTGGCAAGCAACTCCTGCGCAGCCTGAAATTTCAGGCCGCGCAGCAGGTCGTTCACCTTGTCAAGCTGCCTCGTCACAAGCCCATTCGGTGAATCTGTCCGACCTGTAGGCAACATCTGCAATAGTGCCGCCTTGAATGTTGCTTCCATCGTCGCAGGCATGGCAGCGATCTGCGCCCCAGTCCTTTCTCCCTGCTCACGTAGCACCGCAATGGCACCGCCCGCGCTGTTTGGGGAGTATTTCGGATGCAATGCGTCGTATCGTTGGATGTGGTTGCATATCTCGGTCCACGATTCCACTTCGACCAAGAATTGGCCATTGGCCTGCCGAAGGTCGCTGACTTCCTGTGCGTGCTTGACGAGCGCCGTGTCGCTTGCAGCTGTCGTGGCAATTATGAGACGGACAATCTTCCAACCCGCCGCGTCGGCCGCGGCAACCTCATCATCAATTGTCTTGGTGGTCACCCCGCCATCGACATACCGCTTGCACTGGATGCCAATTCGACCGGCTCTTGATGTAACGAAAATGTCTACACCGCCCTGCTTCTGCCCTGATCTGCCGTTCCTCTTTGGAGTCGGATCGTCGAACACGACACCGTAGACATCCGTGCACATGTTTTCGAAGCTGTCAGCATTCGTTGGCTTTGAGATCTCGATCTCGAACGCGCGCATTCTGTAGGCCTTTCTAGTTCTGTGTCGACGGATGACCCTTGCAACCATTCCGCGGTCATTGCTTCCCCGCATTCTGCCAACAGGTCCCAGCGACTCCCCTTCCCTTCGCCGCTTGTTCAGACTGGAGCATCATCTTCGACGTGTTCACACGATGAAGTATTGTCCAATGACTGCCACAGGTCTTGCAGCGTAGGGTTGGCGTTGGCAATCGCCCGGTAGCACCTGATTTCCAATTGAGCAGTCCAGGTGTCGTGGCCCGCCTGGACGAGGCGTCCCGCTGCGATCTCCTCCGCAACCGCGCTTACCGGTAACCACGCAACGCCGTATCGCTCGACCACCATCTTCATCAGCAACATCGCCATGTCCGCCTCGTAGCAGCTACGCAGATGGTACGGTGCGTCGGCGCTGTTCAAGATCATATCGACAACGCGTCCCATGAATGTCGTGGCCGTGTACGCGAGGTACGGGAGCGGAGCGTCGGTCGTGCCCGGCAGCGAAAAGATCGGTTTGCCGCGGTCGTCTGGCGCAGATACAGGGATGAAATCCTCATGGCCTAACGTGATGCCGGCGAACTTGTCGCGGTCGAGCAGGATCGGCACGAGTGGATGGTGATAGCCGATCATCAAGTCGCAACTGCCTTCAGCCAATGCGACGACGGCATCGTGAACGTTCGCTGCGACGACTCGCGCATTGAAATCACCGGTTTGTTGGTGGAACTGCTTCAACCACCTTGGCAAGAACGTCAACGAGAGCGTATGGCCGGCGGCGATCTGGATGGAACGGCCTGGCATCTTTGCCTCCTGGCGCAGTTCCGAACGCAGTTCCGTAATGGCACCGACGGATTCTTTGCTTTGCTCGCAGAACCTGCGGCCAGCAGGCGTCAATTCGACCGGGTAGGTGCCTCGGTCTACCAATTCGACGCCAACCCAATCTTCCAGCGACTTTACGCGTCGAGAAAGTGCTGATTGCGTAACAAATCGGAGCTCTGAGGCCCGGGAGAAGCTGTGCGTCTGTTCGATCGCCAAAAGATCTTCGATCCACTTCAGTTGCATTTGGCACCTCTTTGCCGCTGAGGGTCACACGTACCCAAGTGGGCAGCCGAACGCCCACGTAAACCCCATGTATGGACCGAAAACGCAAGAAATAAGCGAATCCTGATCATCAAAGTACAGCATAAAGTGCGCTATGTGGCGCTCCAAGCAAAACTATTCTGGTATGGAATAGTTTCAATTTACATCCTCATAAAGTGGATTCCATTGCGCTCCTAGAATCCGGTTGGCAAACAAGGCGCACTGATGAGGAATGCGATGGCTATTCAACAAGATTTCAAGGGAACGCGGCGCGAGCATGACTTGCTTGGCTACCGCGAGGTGCCGGCAGACGCGTACTACGGCATTCATACGCTGAGGGCACTGGAGAACTTCCCGATCACTGGCGACCCAATCTCGAAGTACCCAGAGCTGATTGTGGCCCTGGTCGATATCAAGGAGGCCGCGGCGCTTGCAAACCGCGAGTTGGAACTGCTTGATGAGCAGCGCGCCAACGCCATTGTCGAGGCCTGCAAGGCCATTCGCGCGGGCCAGCACGCCGACCAGTTTGCCGTCGATCTGATTCAGGGCGGCGCGGGCACGTCGACCACAACATGAATGCCAATGAGGTCGTGTGCAACAAGGCGCTGGAAATTCTCGGACGCCAGCGCGGTGAATACGACGCGCTGCATCCGAATGAACACGTCAACATGAGTCAATCGACCAACGACGTGTACCCAACCGCGCTTAAGATTGCCACCTGTCGGAGCGTGCTGCGATTGCTGGACCAGATGGCGCTGCTTGAGTCGTCCTTCGAACGCAAGTCCGCAGAGTTCCGCGACATGCTGAAGGTGGGTCGCACGCAACTCCAAGACGCCGTGCCCATGACGCTGGGACAGGAGTTTGGTACGTACGCCGTCATGCTGAATGAAGACCGCCAGCGATTGGGCGAAGCACTGCCACTCATCAGCGAAATGAATCTCGGCGCGACAGCGATCGGCACCGGCATCAACGCCCATCCGGACTACGCAGTGCTCGTGCGCAAGCACCTGTGCACCGTAAGCGGACTCCCGCTGCATACCGCGCCCTACCTCATTGAGGCGACACAAGACTGCGGAGCATTCGTTCAGCTCTCGGGGGTGCTCAAGCGGATAGCCGTCAAGCTCTCCAAAGTTTGCAACGACCTGCGCCTTCTCTCGAGTGGTCCACGCTCTGGGCTGGGCGAGATTAACTTGCCGCCGGTGCAGGCAGGTTCCAGCATCATGCCTGGCAAGGTAAATCCCGTGATTCCGGAAGTTGTGAATCAGGTGGCCTTTGAAGTTATCGGCAATGATATGACCATCACGATGGCCGCTGAAGCCGGGCAACTGCAGCTCAACGCCTTTGAGCCGGTCATTGCCTATTCGCTGTTCCGCAGTATCAGCCATTTGACGCAGGCTTGCGCTACGCTCGAGGAAAAGTGCGTACGCGGCATTACGGCGAACCGTGACCATATGCGAGAGATGCTGGACAGATCCATCGTGCTTGTGACCGCGCTGAACCCCTACATCGGTTACGCAAATTCGACCGAGGTCGCACGAGAGGCGCTAGAAACGGGCCGCAAGGTTGCCGACATCGTGTTGGAGCGAGGCCTGCTGTCGCAGGAAGCACTGAACGAGATTCTCCGGCCGGAAGTCTTGACGTCGCCCCGCGCGCCGATCGCATTCAATAAATAAGCACCGGGGATCGACGAGTTCCCGGTCAGACCATCTGTAGGTGGAGGACACAATGAACACGAAGCGACTGACCACACATATCGTGGTTGCAATGGTGGCCGGCATAGCCGTTGGCTGGCTGTGCCACAGCCTGGCCAAGGATGCCCAGGCCGCAAAGGAAATCGCCGGCTATTTCGGCATCGTGACCGACATTTTCCTGCGCATGATCAAGATGATCATTGCCCCCCTGGTGTTCGCCACCTTGGTTGGTGGGCTGGCCAGCATGGCTGACGGTGGCGCCGTCGGCCGAATTGGCCTGAAGGCCATGGTCTGGTTCGTTTCCGCCTCGGCGATCTCCCTCGCGCTTGGCATACTGCTGGTCAACCTGTTCCAGCCAGGTGCCCATTTGAATCTCACCATCCCCGAAGCCAGCGCGGCAGCGACCAACCTCAGGGTTGGAGACTTCAGCCTGAAGGGCTTTATCACACATGTGTTCCCGAAGAGTATCTTCGAAGCCATGGCCAACAACGAGATTCTGCAGATTCTCGTGTTCTCACTCTTCTTCGGCGCGGCGTTGGCGTTTGTAAAGGGCAGCGGCAATTCCACCCTCGTCAACGCAATTGAAGAACTGACGAAGGTCATGTTTCGCATTACGGACTATGTGATGCGCTTCGCGCCGGTCGGCGTCTTCGCCGCGATGGCGGCTTCCATCACGGTGGAAGGCGTCGGTGTTCTGGCCAGCTACGGCAAGCTGATCGGCGAGTTCTACCTCGGGCTCGCGATCCTCTGGGCGATGCTGTTCGGTGTGGGTTTCCTGTTCCTCGGCCGTAGGACCTGGCAACTCGGGAAGCTGATTCGTGAACCCATTCTGCTCGCATTCTCGACCGCCAGCAGCGAATCGGCCTACCCGAAGACCATCACGGCCCTGGAACGCTTTGGCGTCTCCAAGCGCGTGTCGAGCTTCGTCCTGCCGCTGGGATACTCGTTCAACCTCGATGGGTCGATGATGTACCAGGCTTTCGCCGTCATGTTCATTGCCCAGGCGTACAACATCGAACTGTCCTTGACCCAGCAACTGACCATCCTCCTGGTGCTCATGGTCACGAGCAAGGGCATGGCTGGCGTTGCACGGGCATCGCTGGTGGTGGTCGCTGCCACGCTGCCCATGTTTCATCTGCCGGAGGCTGGCCTCCTGCTCATCATTGGCATCGACCAGTTCTTCGACATGGGTCGGACCGCGACCAACGTCGTTGGCAACAGTGTCGCCACCGCTGTCGTGGCAAAACTTGAGAACGAGACGTCACCTGGAACGGTCGGTGATGACGCAGATGTCGCGCCGGCAGGGGCGATCGCCGCACAGGTCAGCCGCCACGCATCCATGAACTAAGCTTGAATCTCTCTGCACGAAATCAGCCTCGAAACCGGATCACCTAGACGCAATGCAAGACCTTACCTTTGGAATGATCGGCGGCCTCGGGACGCTTGCCGGGGCTGATCTTTTCCTCAAGCTTGTGAAAAGCCGTGCAGTCATGGCCGACCAGGGCCGATATCACTTCCTGTTCGAGCAGCATCCCTTTCGAGATGTCGCGGAGCCGCTCACCCGCGACGCAAACATGACGAGCCGTAAGCTCTACGTGTTCAAGACCTGCCAGTCATTCGAGAGCAGGAAGGTTGATGCGGTGCTTATGCCCTGTTTCGCATCTCACACCTTCCGTGATGAACTCCAGTCGGAGTTGTCCATTCGCATTGTCAACATGATGGATGCACTGGGCCAGGCGTTGCGCGACGCATTGCCGGAGGGTGGGCGTATTGGTGTCCTGGCATCAGACTACGTTCGCGTTGCCGCATTGTTCGATACACACTTCAGACAACGCTATGAGATAGTCTATCCGACCACCACGACACAGGCCGTGCTGATGGAGGCGGTGTACGGCGCCGACGGCATCAAAGCCGGCAATACCGAGGGGCTCTCCTTGGAGCACGTCCATCAATCGTGCTTGGAGTTGCTTGACGCCGGGGCCTCCTTGATTGTCCCAGGCATGACCGAACTGTCACTGGTCGCCACCGCCCTGCAACGTCGTGGTATCCCCATTGTCGACGTGAACCAGATCTACGCTGACTATGCGACGTCGCTGGCGGACGGACAATTCAATCCGGCGTTCAAGCTCGGCATCGTCGGCGGCGTGGGCCCGGCTGCAACGGTGGACTTTATGGGAAAGATCGTGAGCAACACCGTTGCGTCCAAGGACCAGGATCACATTAAGATGGTCGTGGAGCAGAATCCGCAAATCCCGGATCGCACGGCAAATCTGCTGCGCCACGAAGCGGACCCGACAGTTGCACTCTACGCAACCTGCAAACGTCTGGAATCTGAGGGGGCAAACGCCATTGCGATCCCCTGCAATACCGCCCATGCGTATGTTGAGCGGATTCAGCCGCATCTCTCGATTCCGATCGTCAACATGCTGACGGAAACCATCGGACACATCGTCGGCAAGTATGGAAAGGGAACGAAAGTTGGACTTCTTGCGACGTCGGGCACGGTGGAGAGTCGGGTATATCACGATGCTGCCGCAGGGCAGCTAGAACTGATCACACCGCCGCCCGACTTCCAGGCGATGGTGATGGAGGCAATCTATGGCCCGACAGGCGTGAAGGCTGGCTACACGCAGGGGCACTGTGCAGCGTCGCTTCGGGCAGCCATCGAGCACCTCCAAAATAAGGGTGCGCAAGTCCAGATCCTCGGCTGCACCGAACTCCCGCTCGTTTTCTCGCAGACCGACAGCTTCCCGGTCGGAAGCGCGAGCGTCGCACTAGTGGACCCAACTGATGTCCTTGCAAAACGGTGCGTCCAGCTAGCGTCCTCCGCCCAGGCGTAGTCACCTACACAATGCTCTCCTCGAGGCGGCCTCACGCCTCGGCCCACGCACGACAGTTCATTGATGCCTTTTTTGCGCTTCACTCGTTTTCTTGCCGCCTCGGCATTTGCTTTCGGCGCCCTCCCCCTCCCCGCAACGGCCGCGCAGGCTCCACAGATTGCAGCACGCTCTTACATTTTGCTCGACAGCGGCTCGCATCGCGTCATGCTCGAGAAGAATGCTGACGAGCGTCTACAGCCCGCGTCGCTAACTAAAATGATGACAGCCTACGTCGTGCTTGACGCCCTGAAGGCGAGCACGATCAAGTGGGAACAGTTGGTGCGTGTGGAGGCCAGCGACCTTGCTCATGTGGGCGGCGACGAGGCAACCATGCGCCTCCAGGCCGGCCAGATCATCAGCATTCAGGACCTACTGACGGGTCTCATTGTTGTCTCAGCAAACGATGCGGCAATGGTCCTGGCCCGTACGGTCGCCGGGTCGGAGGACGCATTTCTAGGGAAAATGAACGATTACGCCAATCGTCTAGGGCTGAGTGCCAGTCACTTCGCCACCCCTTCCGGCATTACCACGCCAAACCACTACTCGACTGCCCGAGACATTGCCCACCTGTCGGTGCGCTTGACGGAGGATTTTCCGGTCTACCTGGCCTTCTCCGCTCAGCGGGATTTCAGCTATGGCAGCTTCACCAGACACAACAAGAATCGGCTGCTGGACGATCCAACTATCGATGGCCTGAAGACGGGCCATACTGCCAAGGCAGGCTATTGCCTGGCGGTCACGGCAAAGCGCTCGGTGGCCAAGGGCAAAGCGATGCGACGTGTTTTCGCTGTGGTTCTCGGCGCACCCTCCAACGATGGGCGCTTCGTCGCGGGCAGGCAACTGATCGATTACGGCTTTCATTGAGCCCGCTGCGGCTCTGAGCCGCTCGTCGCTGGGGATGGTCAACGGCAAGCAGCGGTATAGCCCTCTGACTGCATGTTGTGCCGGCGTATGGGGGCGCGCAATGCGAAGCACGAGAACTCCAGGTCGCCGTTGACGGGAGTTTGTGTAATTCCTGGCACGTTAAGACTCTCCCTCACTAGCGGGTTGACGATGCTCACCCCTGCGCTTGGCGAGCGTGATGCGAACCGGTGCCGGGGCAAACGCAGTCTCATGCCGGATGCGCTAACTCCCCTTTGCCCTGCGCCCGCGCGACGTCGGCTTCGCCGGCACACTTCTCCCATACTCATTCCACCACGCTGTCAGCGCCTCCATCGTGGCCCCCAAGCCGCGCGCCTTTGCCGTGATCTCGTACTCGACGCGCGGCGGCACCTCAGCAAACACCGTGCGCGATATTAGGCCATCCGCCTCCAATTCACGAAGCTGTGCCGTCAACATGTGCTGAGTGATCCCCGGTATGGCCTTGCGCAGTTCCCCAAAGCGATAGATCCGCTGGTTGAGCAGCCACATGATTTCCAGCTTCCACTTTCCCGACAGTAGCGCAAATGCCCGGCGCATTTCCTCGTGCATGTTGATCTCATCGCCGCCATTAGTCTTCTTTTCCATACTAACCACCAGTTTTTCATCCTACTTGCTGACTTTTAGCTTAGACGACATTCTGTTGCGTGTCGATGCAATCCCCCAGCTTTAGGAAACCTCATGACTCAAAGTTACGTGTACTGGATCAGCACGGCGCTGCTCTCCTTGCTCTATCTCGCTTCCGCGACGATGTATTTAGCCAAACGGGCTTGGGTTGTCCAGGCACTTACAGACCTTGGCTATCCCGGCTATCTCGTACCGTTTCTCACTGCGGTAAAGCTCCTGGGCGTGGCCGCCATTTTGGCGCGCGTCAGCGCGCCGCTAAGCGACCTGGCCTACGCCGGCATGTTTTATCACCTGCTGCTGTCTGGTTTGGCTCACCTTGGCGTCCGTGAACTGAGAGGTGCGCTGCCTGCGGTAGTCGGCGTTGTGCTGCTCGTTTCGTCGTTCGCAACACAGAACATCGCTCGCGAGACCCCGTCCCCCTACGCTCCATTTGCGGAGCGCCAAACATCCCTCAACTAACGGAGATCAACCATGGCTCGACTCAACGGAAAAGTCGCGATCATCACTGGTGCCGGCCGCGGCATCGGCCGCGCCACCGCAAAACTGTTTGCCGCAGAAGGCGCCAAAGTGGCCGTTCTTTCGCGCACCCTGGCCAATGTGGATGCGGTCGTTGCCGACATTCGCGCTGATGGCGGAACGGCAATCGGCGCGCTTTGCGACATCGCCAATGCCGGCGAGATTAAGGCAGCGGTGGATAAAGTCGTCGCTACCTATGGCGGGATCGACATCCTCGTCAACAATGCCTTCGACTCATCCGCGCCGTTCTCTTCCATTACCGATCTGTCGACGGAACAGTTGCAGCGCAATTTCGAGATGGGACCGATTGCGTATCTGCGGACGATGCAGGCGGCGTACCCCTACCTCAAGGCGAGCGGTGAAGGACGTGTCATCAACTTCGGCTCAATGGCTGGTGTCCTGGGCTTGGTGGGATATGGTCCGTACAACATGGCCAAAGAGGCAGTGCGCGCTCTCACCCGCACCGCTGCCCGTGAGTGGGGCCCCGACAAGATCACGGTGAATAATGTACTGCCGGTGGCCGAGACATGGGGTCCGGAAACCAACGTCCCTCCGCCGACCAACCCGCTCGGCCGCTATGGTTCGCCGGAAGACGATATTGCGCCTGTCGTCCTGTTCTTGGCGAGTAAGGATGCCCAGTTTTTGACCGGATACAGCCTTACCCCCGACGGCGGCTCGATCATCGACAGCGCTCGATAGCTCGGAGCAACTGTCCGTGGTTCGAACACGTATGCAATGCTATCAAATTTGATCGGGCCACTAGCACCTGAGGCTGTGAAGCGGCAATTGAGAGAGAGATGAAAGTTACCCTTTTCGGAGCGACCGGGAAAACCGGGCCATCCCTTGTAAACGAGGGCCTGCAGCGCGGCTTCGAACTCACCGTCTTTGCACGTTCCAGCAGTAAGTTTGAGAACGCCAATGTGCAGATTGTCCGAGGCGAGTTTACCGATATTGACTTGTTGCGAGACGCAATCCGTGGATCAGATGCGGTGCTTTCGGCGCTGGGCCCTGCCAGGCAGCCACACCCGAAAGGTATGCCAATCACTACGGCGACCCGGGCAATCATCTCAGCGATGGAACGCGAGCAGGTGAAGCGGTTCATCGCGGTCTCGACCGGGACAGCCGCTGATCCTGGCGATGATTTCGACCTCAAGATCTGGCTGCCTGCCGCAATCATCAAGTTCGCGATGCCAAGTGCTTACGAAGATATGATCGGACTTGCAAGAGCGATCCGTATCTCGTCGCTTGATTGGACAATGGTTCGAGCGGCTGTATTGAAGAATCGCCACGCCGCGGAGCAACTCAACGTCGGCTTGTATGGTCACGCCAAGCATTCGCTGACGGTCGCCCGTGAAGACTTGGCCAAATTCATGTTTGATCAAATTGCGAACCACGATTTCGTTCGCCGGGCTCCCGGAATCAGCACCCGACAATGACTTCGGGGAGGAGACCGCTAAGCGCTTAACTGCCCGGCCCAGTGTTCATGAACGCTGATTTTCCGTCCTGCTTACAAAGCGGTAAAACACATCGATTTCCGGGACTGTTGGGAGTTGCACCGCCTTTCAGTCACGAACTGGACTCTCGGCGCATGAATGATGAGCGACCAAGAGTGTCGTACGGGACGGCGGCATTTGACGTCGGTGAAGGGCGCCTCCTACGGCCGTTCTCGTCAGTCCACAGCGCTGCCTCGAACTCTAATGGATGGCCTCGGCACGCAGCAGCTTCCACGTGCCAATTTGGTGGTCGAATACGGCCCCATCGGGAGCCACCGCAGATCGCACATCCCAAAATTGATACCGGTCTGCCTTCCCGCCGATGGCGATAGTTTGTCCGCGGGCAATGCTCGCGCCCTTCACCAACAAATGCCGGGTAATGATTCCGACAACATTCGCACAGTTTGGGATTTCGGCCGGGGCACTGACTTCCTTCATCCCAAAATTATGCATACCGCAACTATAGGCACCGCTGCCGGCCCCATCGACCGTCACGACAAACGCCCGAAGAATCCCATCGACGCCCTCGCTCGCGAAGTCCAGCCATTTTTGCGGCGTATGGGCAATGCCGACGTGCTCGACGAGCACACCCAGCGCCCCAGCTTGAACCACAGCGCTTGCCGCAGCCATCAGATGCATCATCCGATGCAAACTGCCCCCCGCGCCCTTGATAATGACGCACGACGCGTGCTGCCTCACTGCACGCATCTCGCTGGTGTCGTGCCAGTGCAGACCAAAACACCAAAAATCCAGCACGGTATTCCTACGACGTCCTTTCCGAAACTCGATGAGGACGCTCTCCCCCGTGTGCAAATCCGTGAGCATGCCGTCAACAAGACGATACTTTGGCGCTTGAGAACTTAGCGCGGATAGAAATTCGGCACGGGAGACCCACGCGCCCGGAAGGGAAAGAACAACGAGAGAGTTTTGCATCGGACGGCTACATGAAAGTTGTCGAAGCGGCGGCGGAGCGATGCTCGTCACATACCAACTTCGATTTGATCTAATCGACAAAGCAAGGCGTCGGTTAGCCAGGACAGGAAAGCGCACCATCCGCCGTGTGAGAGACCCTGGCCGTCAGGCGTATCGATCAGCCACCCCGACGACTGGCCCGGCGCGCAATCGAGTTGCCACCGTAGCCATCGACGGAGAGGCACCGTGAACTCCGACGGCACGTCGTCAAGGCGGATGTATTCTTCGGGTTCAGATTTGATGGTTTGCAGTCCGCCCGGCAACCAATTCGCCAATGCGCAGTGTCGTTGCGCTGGTGTCGACGTTCGTTCCTCCCTCGGAGGATCTTCGTAACCTACGGTCACCGCCGTCACGCAATCTTCGCAACTGAGCGCACCATCATTCTTTGCGCGTTGGATGTTGCGCAGAATCTCCTGCGTGCGAAGAAACTGGCGCTCGGAAATCTCCCGGGTCGCCCGGAGCCGGCGATTCGCCCGGTACAACGTTTCCAGCGGGTAGCGTTGGGCGAGTTGGACCACATCAAACAGGGTCGGACGCGCGAGGATGATAGGGATTTCCGCCGGGGTGCCGCGCAGTTTGGGGTTGGACCATAGGTGTGCACCCGCGCGAAACGCCAGGTCTCGGAATACAAATTTTTCAGCCATGGTACCCCTCCCAGCAACTCGAAACCGTCTTAGATCGACTCGCGCGATAGCACGGTGCCCTGCGGCACGTCCTCCGAACGATGCATCGTGCGCTTAACCGGTGCCACGACGCTAAGCGCCATGCCGACCAATTGCATTGGGCGAACGAGGTCCCGTTCCACATTGTCTAGCGATGCGATGGTCCGGAACGTTGTGCGCGGCCCCGGGCCCCGCGCATCGAACTCGTCCATGACGATTCGGTAGGCACCGGTCACCAGCGAATCGCCCGCGATGTTCTCGATCTCAAGCTGCCCAAGTGTTCGGCGGCAGTCTTCCTGTCCGTCTGGAATGAGTTCCACGGTCACGCGTAGCATGGTGTTCACTTCCCGCTGAGCGTGCTTGCGGCCATCCCCTGCAGTCGCTGGGTCAGGTCGCACCGTGTCGACGCGCTCGCAAGCCCCAGCGCCCCATCCGTCTCGACCAAGTGGTCGCGCAGCGCGACGGGCCAGCCCTCGCTGTCGTCGTCGATGGCCAGCCAATGTTCGGCCCGCAGCCCAGATCGCGCAACGTATCGCGCGATCTGGGCATACCGCGTGAGTTCGCTGAACCAGCTCGCGTCGATGCGGTGCGCACCCTCATGGTGTCGCGCCATGGCCGAATGCCAAGTAGCGCCGATCACGCGCGCCTGCAACGCAGCGGGCAGATAGGCTTGGGTTCGGCTGAAGCTCTTGAGCACGCGCACCCACGACGTGGAGAGAACAATCTGGACCTGGGGATAGGGGGCGAGAGCTTCCACGAGAATCGGCGCCCACATGAACAGCGAGCCTGCCGCACGCAATTGAGGCCGGCCATTGACCAGATAGGCCGCATCGGGGTGCAGAACACCGTCGTAGTCCAGAAACAAAATCATCGTGCATCGTGTCGTTGCGCTGACGCAGGGCAATGCGTAGCCGCTCGTGCCTGCCGCCCCAGATCCGCCGTTCGGCGGCAGGCCCTCTCGGTGCTATGCGCGCGGGGCGGCGATCGGTGTGCGCAGCAGTGTGACGCCGCGCGAAGCCCTTGGTTAAGGGCCGCTGCAAAGGCGGCATTGTGTCTCAACGACTACAGAATGAGAAGACCTTGACGCAAGAATATGTTCGGAAAGCCTTGTCTTTCATGGAAACGGCGAGCTTATATAGCAGGAAAATATTGTGACTCAACGACCACTGACAGATAAGGGAACGGTCCGCAATATGGACGCATGTCCCGTGTCCATCAGCCCTCCGCTCGTGAATTGCTCGCCCTGAATATTCGGCGACTGCGCGCGGCCTATGCATGGACGCAGGAAGATCTGGCCTGGCAAGCGGACATGGACCGTTCGTTTCTGGCACACGTCGAAAGGGCGGCCCGCAATTTGTCGATCGACGTCATTGAACGGCTGGCGCTCGCCCTGGAAGTCCCGGTCGCGGAACTGTTTCGCGTGCCAGACGTGACGCCCCCGCGCAAGCGCGCCCCGCGTCATTGAGCCAGGGGCGTTTGGCGCAGATTCCTCAGTCGATCTGAAAGAATTCCGGCTGCTGTCCGGCGTTGATGGCCCGCTGAAACCAGTCGGGACGCTCCCCTCGCCCATCCCAGGTTTGCCCCTCGGCATTTTGCGGTAGCGTGGCCGTGCCGCTGTGGGCGCGAAACAGCCGGCCGCCAATAAATCGGCCAGTGTCAGGCCCGATTGCGCCATCTTGATACGCACCCAGCGAATGGCGTCGGCGCGGGCAATCTCATGGGGCGCGTGCATGGGCGGTGGCTCGAAGCGGTTAGGCGGCGGCCTTGCGCCGTGCCCCGGATCGCACCTTGGCGCCGTCGCGCCAATTGCCCAGCAACTCGCGCGACAGGTCCCGTTCAGTCTCGGCACGCTCGGCCCGCCGGGTCATTTCTGCCAAGGCCTCCTGGGCGGCACCCAGTTGTTGCTGTCCGCTCTCCTGCGCGTCCTGCAGCGCCGCGCAACGTACCTGCGCCGCCTGCGCCTGGGCTTGCCAACTACCCAGCGCTTCGGCCGCGGCCACCGCTTCCTGCCGCTGCATGTCGCGCAAGCGATCCACCTCCACCCGCGCCGCATCGAGTCCCCGGTCACTCTGGCGCCGCGCCGTGCGTTCCTGGTCCAATTCCAGTTGGGCACGCCGCACGGCAGCGTCCCCGCGCGCCTCCATCGCTTCGAGTTGCTCGCGCATGCGCTCCAGCTCCGCCAGGAAATCACTGCGCGCGGCGCCCGCCTGCTCGCGCGCCGCCAGCAGTTCGCTCTGCAAGGCCTCCCGGTGCGTCGATGCGGCTGCTTCGGCGCCGCGCGCCTGCGCCACCTGCTCCTGCAACTGGCGGCATTCAGCCCGCAACGCCTCGCGCTCGCGCTCGAGCGCGGTGAGCGCGGCTTGAGCGTCGGCGAAAGCCATCTGCGCGGCATCCCGCTCGGCCGCGACGACTTGCTCCTGCGCCTCTATGTCTTGGCGCGTCGCGGCGAGTTCGGCCAAGACGGCTTCGCCGGCGGCGCGCCAGATGGTCTGGACGGCGTCGGCAGCCACCTGCTTCAGGCTGTCGGGGAGATCGGGATGGTCAATCGTGACCCGCGAACGGGCGCGCAGGTCTTGCCAGAACTGCTGCAGCGCCTGGGCCGGCGTGCCCATGCTGCCCTTGCGCACCAGTTGATAGAGCTTGTTGGTGGTGGGCGTGATGCCGTAGCGAAAGAACAGCAGCCCGCACACCTCGCGGTAGAGCGTGCGCGTGTCGGCGTGAAGGTGCCGCAACTGCTCGACCTCGGCTTCGAGGCGAAGGGGATCTACAGCGTCTGGCGTCATGGTCGAGCACCTTTTTGGACATTCAGAGTTAAATATTACTACGTAATACGTAGTGGATAACAAGATTCGTGTAAAAGTTTAGACATAAGTACGCTTATGTCTATAATATTGGCTCGAATCGCCTCCCCACGCTGCCCCTGTCGGTATGCATAAATTTGTGCCCTCTTTTTGCAGAATTTTGTTCCCGACCCCCATGGGCACGCCTGGCTGGCGCGCTGGAGCGCACGCACCGGCGGCAGGCGCGGCGTGACTCGGCTAGCTTGCGTGGCACGCCTGACGGCGAACGTCATCGCTTTGCGCAGCTGAATCCCGTCCATCGGATCGCCCCGCGCCGTCGGCGGGGTGAAGGCTGACGACGGACCGATGCGTTGGGGGAAGGTACAAAATTGCTTCAAGTGTCGGCTGGGGGAACAATTTCTTGCAGCGTTTCTCGACGCAATATTGTTACCATCGCCCTGCAATCGGCTTGCTGGCGTGCGACCAGCGGGAACAAATTTGTGCAAACCGACGCTTAGGCCGATACACCATGGAACTGCTCCCGATTAAACCTTTGGATGGCCTGGCCGCCCCGCTTCCCACCCCGCTGGAGCGCCTGCGCCTGACCCCGGCGCTGTCCGGCGCGGCCGGCAGCAACCGCGCGCCCGCCAGCGCCACGCGGATCGCCGCGGCCGACGACCTGGCCGCCGTCACCGCCTGGCTCGCGCGCTATGCCGACAGCACCGCGACGCTCACCACTTATCGCCGCGAGGTGGAGCGGCTGATCCTGTGGACCGTGCTCCAGGTGGGCAAGCCCTTGTCCTCGCTGACGCACGAAGACCTGCTCGCCTACGAGCGCTTCCTCGCCGATCCGCAACCCGCCGCGCGCTGGGTGCTGGCCGGCAGCAAGAAGCTTGCACGCGGCCACCCCGACTGGCGCCCGTTTGCCGGGCCGCTGTCGCCGTCCAGCGTGCGCCACGCGATGGTGATCCTGAACGCGCTGTTCGCCTGGCTGACCGAGGCGGGCTACCTGGCCGGCAACCCGCTTGCCCTCGCCCGCCGCCGGCGCGCCCCCACCCGAGCGCGCATCACCCGCTATCTGAGCCACGACCTGTGGGAAACGGTCAAAGACACCGTCGCGGCCATGCCGACCGAGACCGCGCGGGAACGCCGGCACGCCGCGCGCTGCCGGTGGGTGCTGACCGTGCTCTATCTGGGCGGCCTGCGCGCCTCCGAGCTGACGGCGACCCCCATGGGCGCGTTCTTCTGCCGGCGCGATGGCCAGGGCATCGAGCGCTGGTGGCTCGAGGTGACCGGCAAAGGCAACAAGACCCGGCTGGTGCCGGCGACCGACGAACTGATTGCCGAACTCGCGCGCTACCGTCGCGCCCACGACCTGCCGCCTACCCCGCAGTTCGGGGAGACGCGGCCACTGGTGCTGCCGGTGATTGGCAGAGAGGGTGGCGAGAAACCCCTGTCACGCGGCGCGCTGCACCTGATCCTGAAAGAGGTGTTTGGCATGGCCGCGGAGCGCCTGCGGGCGCGCGGGCCCGAGTGGGGGGCGCAGGCCGCGGTGCTGGCCAGCGCCTCGGCCCACTGGCTGCGCCACACCGCCGGCTCGCATATGACCGACCAGCAGGTCGACCTGCGTTATGTGCGCGACAACTTTGGGCACAGCTCGCTGTCGACGACGAGCGGCTATCTGCACAGCGAAGAGGATGCGCGGCACGAGGCCACGCAGGAGCGGCACCGCATCGGATGGATCAGGAAAGCATAAGGCGCGTCAGCACACCAAGCGAAGTGCATTTCCGCACCGATCTGGGATCGCATCAGAGATTGATGCCCAGCCTGATCGCAGGCCTCTACTACTCTTCCAGCCAGGCGTGCTGTCGCCTGGCCGCGTCCTCGCCGATCTTGGCCGTATGGGCCGCTGCCTGTTCAAGCCAAGGCGCATGCGCCCTGGGAACGACCAGCATCGCCAAACCCAGTCCGTCCAACGCACGCAGGGCGTGCTCGAGATTGACGCCCTTGCCGTTCTCGAGCTTGGACAGCATGCCGACCGAGACCCCGCAATGTCTTGCCGCCTGGTCAATGGGCATCCTTTTCCCTGCCCGCGTTGCTCGAATGCGGTCGCCCAGTTGGTGAATGGTGCGAATCGTCGCACGCGACGGTGGCTTCGGATCAGGTAGTGGTCGTGGCATGGAGGTCGTTCTTGCAAAAGGAACACCAGCGTGGAGAGCGGTTTTCTGTGTTGTTTCACTATCGTGAAATTATACTCTCACAATGGCGGCCGGATGCCGGCAAAGATCTGCGCCTGCTAATAAGCACTTCGCAGAGGGTGGCAATTGCAGACACGGCATCGAAAGACCCCAGAAGAGACCGAACACTACGGTCCTGGACGCAACCTCCGTAGTCTCTACTGGGGCCAGGCCCCAACACCTTGACTGCTCTCGGGAGAGCTAGCGTTCTCTTCGCTGCGTCGGACCCGTCGCGATGAAAGGATGCTTAGAAAGCGGTGAAGCCCGTCAACGCGGATATCTCGCGCGTTGTCCGCAAGACCGGTATCAGGACAGGTGGAGGTTGATCGGTGCGAGTTTAACTTGATAGGACTGGGTGAACGATGACCTCATGTCCACGCGTCGCGGGCGCTCAAAGTGAGCGCTCATCTCATGGAAGAGCGCGCATCATGTTTGTTGAGGAAGCACAACAGCGCTAGGCCGGTGAATGCCGCTGCTGCTTCGATTCCAAGCAACATTCGAACGAGATCATTTGGCCACCCGTCAGCGGAAATGCTGACCAGCCGCCCGAGCACCAGGCCGCTGGTGAACACGACGTTGATCCACATCGAGGGCTTTCGCCACGCCTTCGAGAGTAGACCCAGGGCCAGCAACAGACTGATACCGAGATGCATGCCACCGTAGTTGGCACGGATCTCATTGAAGGCATTCACCGAATGGGGTTGCATATCGAGGCCCGCCATTGCCGTAGCGGGGTCGTGAAACGTATGCAAGCCAATTAGCAGGAAAGCCAGTGCCGAAACGGCCAGGTATATTTGAGAGAGGCGATGCATGAGTTGGCTCTCAGGTAGCGGACGTTGACGGAGTGGGTGTCGACTCACTGCCGGTCGGCTCGTTCCTGTCCACCGTCCATGTGTGGATGGGTTCATGACCACGGCGCACCCATTCCGGCGGCCGCCACAGGTGTTGCAGTCGCTGCCACACGGGCCCCGGTGACATCACGTCACGCCACATGTCGACAAACTCGTGGAGATTCAGCACCAGGATATTGTAGGACTTAATCTGTTGGGTGATGCCGTATTGCACCGTCTCCCGTTCTTCTTCGAAAGTGCCAAACATGCGATCGAAAATGATCAACATGCCACCGTAGTTCTTGTCGATATATTGGTCGTTTCGGCCATGATGGGCACGGTGATGGGACGGTGTATTGAAGATGTACTCAATCCAGCCAGGAAGGCGGCGGATCAGTTCGGTATGAATGAAATACTGATAGGACAGATTCACGGCCAGGATGAGTGCGACTGCGGCCGGCGGCACACCGAGGAGCACGGGAGGAAGGAAAAAGATGAAACTCCCAGCGACCACATTGAGCATCGATTGTCGTGCCGCCGTAGTGAAGTTCATGTTCTCGCCGGTATGATGAACGACGTGCGCCGCCCAAAACCAGCGGATTCGATGGCTGGCGCGATGAAACCAGTAGTAGCAGAACTCGACCGACAGAATGATTGGGAGAATGGTCCAACCGTCCACCGGGATATCAAACAAACGTTTTGAATATACCCACGCATAGATGGATCCTGTCACAAGAGCCACTCCCAGGGGCTCCATGATCTGGTAAGTGGTGCCCAATGCGATGTTCGCCCACACCTCTTTCCAGTTCAGTGTCGATTCGGCTCTACGCCTTCGATTGATCAGGGTCTCGAGACTGAATGCAATGATGAAGAGAGGAACCATGCTGAGCATGAACGCCTGCTTCCAATCCACGGACTTCCCAAATATGGAATGCAGCCAGTTCATCATATCGGACGGCAATTTAGACTCCTGTTCGCTTGGCTTGCCGACAGTTTGATCAAACTGGTGACCCTCCGCATTGACAGTCCTCGACACTTTCTTGACACTTCGCGACATTGTTCATTGTCATCCCATGTCCGCGCCCACCGCTTACTACGCCAGCACCTACGTGAACCTGCTTTTCGACTACTTGCAGGACCAAGGGCTGGATGCCGTGCATGTGCTGGGGGAATCCAGCCCTAATTGCCAGGAAGTGCGACTCTACGCGCTCGATCACTGGCGGCGTTTGCTTGAGCGTGCCGCCGAGGTTTGCAATGATCCGCTCCTCGGATTGCACGTTGGCCAGCGCATTGCGCCTGCGCATCTCGGCGTGCTTGGATACGCACTTGGGGCTTGCCCTGACGTCGGGGCTGTCTTGCAACGCTGGCAACAGTACGACCGTGTGGTTGCAAACGTAACGCCGGCGGAGCTAAGAACCGAAGGTAAGTCCGTCGTGATGACGTGGCCCCGTTCGACGGAACCAACGGGGCCGCTCGTTGACGAAATGGCCTTGGCTGCGATGACCCGTTTCACGCGAGCCATGACAGATGGTGATGTGAGGCTGGAGGAGGTGTGCTTTGTTAACGCAACACCTCAAGACACCACCCCTTATCTTGCATACTTCGGCTGCCCGGTGAAGTTCGACCAACCGGAGACGAGTCTGCGCTTCCCCGTCGACCTTTTGCAGGCGCCTCTGCGTCAACCTGATGAAGCGCTACTGCGAATCATGGAGCTTCAGGTACAGGCTCTGCTGGGTGCCATGCCGAAGATGGATGACATGGAACATGCCATCAGGCAAGCGGTAGCCGGGCTCGCGCGTCAAGGCGAAGTGAGCCTTGAAACAGTGGCTTCCTCCATGCACATGACCCCCCGCACGTTGCAGCGGCGACTCGACAAACTGGGTCTGAAATTTCGCGAGCTACGTGACGACACGAGACGCCGGATTGCAGAGAATTACCTAAAAGATCCACGGCTTTCGCTCGCTGAGGTGGCCTGGATACTTGGGTACTCGGAGCACAGTGCATTTACTCGCGCATTCCGGAGATGGACATCGCAGAGCCCGCAAGCCTGGCGCCGCGAAATGGATGCGTGATCCGCTACGGGCAACAGCGCAGTCGCCCATGTGATTGCAGCGCTGAAGGTTTTAGGCTGGCCTCCTCGGCCCAAGTCCCAAGCTCTCGCACCGGGTTGCATGGCCTTCCATCGCCGCTACGGCGGAGTAAGCGACCCGCCCTGGCCCGTCGCCTCACGTGGCGGAGAAGCTGTTGAGCTTCTACCCGACTCATCTTTGAGACGACGGGAAAGCAGGTACTTCCATGCCGTCTACTTACTGCGAATCACCTCGGTGATTGGCTCGAAATAGCAACCATATTTGACATCGCCCACCGTGTCACTCATTTGCATCTCCGCTGTGTTGACGCGAGCCTGGATCCCATCTGTGACGACCTGCGGGTCAGCGGCCTCGCAGTTATAGAGTGCCAGGTACTGCCACGGATGAGGCCCCGCTTTTCGCTGCTGCTCCGTGCGACTGAAGCGCTGTGCGCTCACCACGCCCGGTACGCGCAACACGTCTGGAAGGTGCTGCTCGGTATACCAGCGATTGAACTCTTCTTCACGCCCCGGAACCGCGTTCGTGAGTACCAGATAGGTGAACTTGACCATTCTTATCTCCTTAAGGTTATTGAAGTACAGGGAATGTCCAGCGGCCGATGCCCTGTGACGCGCCCGTGATGGGTATGTGTTGACTGGCGAGTCCCTTGTTCACGTGGTCCTCTTTGCTGGAACCCGCGCTTTGGCATTCCGGCGGTTTCGGCGCTTGAGAGAAAGGGTGTGGCCCAACGCTTCCATCAAACGACGCAAGCCCGTAGACGTTCCCATTCGATGCTGGGAAATCTATGCTGCAACCTTTCGTCCCCGTGTAAGGGGACAACCGGGAAGAAGGCGACGGAGCAAGCTCGAAACGCCAGTGAACAGAGTTCTCCGAAAACTTCAACGAGCGGATGTGCGTGAATTTCGTATCAAGTCTGCGGCCTTCTCTGCCATGGCCATAATGGGAAGGTTCGTGTTCCCACTGATGATCGTTGGCATCACAGATCCATCAATTACTCTCAAGTTCTCAACCCCGCGCACTTTCAACTCCTCGTCAACAACAGCGTTGTCGTCGACTCCCATGCGACACGTGCCAACCGGGTGATAGATGGTTTCCGCATGCGAGCGTATCCATGCCTTACGGGCTGCACCGGTGGAGAAAGCATCGATGTCGAGCCTTCGTTTGATGTACTTCCGGAGCGCCGGCTGGTCGACAATCTCGCACGTGCGTTCCACGCCGCGCACCAAACTCTCCAGGTCAGACTCGTCTGAGAGGAAGCGAGGGTCGATTCGGGGAGAATCGGACGGATCTGAAGAACGCAGTCGCAGCACGCCTCTACTTTTTGGACGCAGCTGGCATACGCGGACTGCAAATCCGTGGGGAACTTTTTCGTTAGGCGGTGGATTGCGCAGCGCAATGATCAGATGGGCCTGCCACTCAGGCAGATCCGGATTTCTGTCGGAGTTGTAAAATGCTCCTGCCTCAACGCCTTGAGAGGAAGCCGGCCCGCCTCCTGAAAGAAGATAGCGAGCTCCTGCCATTCCGCCTCTTACCAGGCCGATATAGGGCGTGAGCGTATTGGGCTGCGACGCTTCTAAGCGAATCGCGCAATCAAGATGGTCCTGAAGGTTCTCACCGACGCCTTGCAGATCGACCACGGGAGCGATACCAATCGACTGCAGATGTTTGGCCGGTCCGATCCCCGAAAGCATCAGGAGTTGCGGTGAGGCAATGGCCCCTGCTGTCAGAATCACTTCGCGGTCCGCGCGAAGCTCCACCTCCTCCCATCCATCCTCAATCACTACGCCTTGCGCTCGCTTTCCGGCAAGGAGAATCCTGCGGACTTTACAGTTCGCCATCAATGTCAGATTGGATCGGTTACCTGCTCGATCCAGGTAACGATAAGCACCGGATCGCTTTCCCTCGGCAATCGTAAGCTCGTAGAATCCTGCGCCTACCTGCGACGCCCCATTGAATCCGTTGTTCTCCGGCATACCGGCCGATACTGCGCTCTCTATGAACGCAGTCGATATGGCGTTTTGCTGCGTGCCGTATGACAGGCGAATCGGACCCGCGTACCCGCGATCGTCATTCCTCGCCTTCGTTACCAGTGATGCATCCTCAATCTTTCGAAAGTACGGACGAAGGGATTCATAGTCCCAGCCCGACAGGCCCTGAGATGCCCAGTTGTCGTAATCGGATCGGTTCCCCCGGATAGCAATCATGGAATTGATCGAGGATGAACCGCCCACCACCTTGCCCCGGGGTATATAAATATTCCGATTGTCCAGTTGTGTCTGGGGCTCCGTCCAATAGCGCCAGTTGAATTTTTGGCTCTTATAGAGAACCCGGATCCCTGCCGGCATCTGAACAAAGATGGATGACGCGGGAGCGCCCGCCTCTATCAGCAGTACCTTGACGCTGGGATCTTCACTCAGCCGAGAAGCGAGAACACACCCTGCCGAGCCGGCGCCGATAACAATGTAGTCGTATGTAGCGGTTTTCATAATCAGGAGATCACTCAACGCGAGCCGATGCCTTGAGCGCCATGCGCACGCGGCGAATGTGCTCGTCCGACTGTCCGAGCTCATCAATCGGTACTCGTGACGTTTCAGGAGACGCCAAGATGGCAAAAATAGACAACACTGCGCCCCCCATCATGAAATAGGCGGGTGATGAAGGGTTTCCGGTCAGCTTCGTCAGAGAAGCGCTGATTAAAGGAGCGGTGCCGCCAAATAGCACCATGGCCACGTTGTAGCCTACCGACATGGCGCTGTAGCGTGTGCGTGTCGGAAACAACTCCGTCATCATGCAGAACGGCGCGCTGCCATACATCCCCATCAATACCCCGACGCTAGCCATCGTGGCAATTACCACCTCTGGTGTCGAGCCCACGACGATCCGGAACAAAGGAAGCGCAACGACGAGGTATGCCAATGCCGCCGTAAAGGCGACGGGTCGTCGACCCACGCGGTCGGATAGCGCTGCAGCGAATGGGATCACAATCACTGAACCCAGAAAGGCCAGGCCGGACGCCGCTAGAGCTTGCCCGCTACTCAACCGTCCAGTTGACACGAGATAAGACGGGAGATACGCCAGGATCAAGTAGTAAGGGATGCCGTGTGAGATCGCTACGCCAAGACATTTGACAATGCTTCGCCAGTCGTCACGAAGGGCTTCGCGCAATGGTGCTTGTGCCGCGCCCTCGCGTTCCAAGTGCAACCGGAATGCCGGTGTTTCCTCGATGCGCAGCCGCAGCCAGAACGCACCCAACCCAATCGGACCAGCGATCAGGAAGGGCAATCGCCAGGCCCATGCCTCAACTGCCGTCTGACCAAAAATGCTGGTGATCGCCAGAACAAGACCGGATCCGCTCAACGCACCAATTCCAGCCGACATACCGAAGAACCCGATCACAACGCCACGCCGGCGTGTCGGGGCGTACTCGGCAAGGAATGCGAGTGCTCCACCTGCTTCGCCTCCCGCGGAAAATCCCTGAATCATGCGTAGGGCTACCAGCAGCAAAGGAGCGGCGATGCCAATCGCCTCGTATCCCGGTAGGACACCGACCAACCCCGTCGAAACGCTGATCAAACCAACGACAATCGCGAGCGTATCGCGCCGTCCAAGCCGGTCTCCCAGCGATCCAAAAAACAGAGCGCCGAGTGGTCGGGTAACGAATGCGACGGAGAATGCCGCGAAAGCCGCTATCAGGCTAACGATCGGGTCGCTGCTTGGGAAGAACACCTTCGCCAGGGTGGCGGAAAGATAGCCATACAACGAGTAGTCAAACCACTCCAGCATGTTTCCCACGGCGGCACCGGAGATCGGCTTGAGAACATCCCGGACCCGCTGGGGGGTGGGGGTCGAACCTCTTCGGGGATGATGTTGCATTGATTTTGTCTCCCCTTCTATAAGCAATGTTTGAAAAACCGAAGCGCGCTTACTCTTATTTGTGGTAAATATTAGGTAGCCTACCTATTACAATCAAATAGGCGTTTACCCTCCCATCAACGAAGTCAGGTGGCTGATTTTGAGCCGCAAATGACACTTTTACGCTTTATCTTGACAGACCATCGTGGCGACCTACGCTCTATGTAATCGATTGCATCGTGGAATGGGCTATGCGCCGATGCGAACGAGTGTTGAAAGACCTGCTTTTTTCTTGCGGTGGCCCCCCTAACTAAAGTCGATCACCCCGGAGGTAGCTATGTCACTGATGGCAGCGGTACGCGAGGCGTTCAATCAATGGGAGCGCTTTCGATTCATGTCGATGTTCGAGTACCTCAGTGCCGAGTTAGGGGAGAGCTGGAGCCTATTTATTTGATTTGTAGGCTGCCAAAGCGAGGTCGCTTCGGCTTTCTCGCTTGCCTTCTTGCACCGGCTTCACTGTCCCCCCGCGCCTCTTTAACAACGCGTCGTGAGGCTGCCCCCTTGGTCAGCGAGTGGTGGCGATCGCGCACTTCTAACCCCACGTCCATGCGGGTGTTTTTTCACGCCTATGCATAGGTAAGAACCGAAGCCCTGCGATCCCGACCTTACGGAAGGTCCCGGCGTCAAAGGTGGCCTCCAGCAGGTCCCAAGCGGGCCTCCGGCCGCGCCTCACTCGGTACCGACCTCTGTCGTCAGCCAGCCCGGCCGGACCGCATATCTACCCTGGGACGAGCTATAACAACCAGAAGGCAAACAGTCCTCGCGCATACCCAGTGGGTCACCGGCGGCATATCTTGACCACTGAAATCGGCGGTCGCCCGCCTTCAGGCCAACTGGGCTCCCCCAGTCTAGCCACGCCCTCCTCTCCCACCCCTGGTCCCGATCGAGATTTGTGACGCGAGGTCAATCCTCTGCACCGATTAGGGTAAACCCCTTTTGCATATAGTAGGTAGGCTACCTAATATGTACTCACAATTTCCCATCGGAGACATATTCATGACCGCCCCCCAAACCCCCACGCAGTCGACTGGCTGCCCGTTTCACGCGGCCTCACCTGCGCAGTCCACGTGTCCGATGCACGCTGGCGGGGACAGCGGCATCCCCGACTTTCCGCCCGAACGGGTCGATCCTTTGTCGCCGCCGCCGGTGTACTTCCAGATGCAGCAAGGAAGCGGCTTGGGGCAAGCTAGGCTCTGGGACGGAAAGATCGCCTGGCTGATTACGCGCTATGACGACGTCCGCTCGGTCCTGTCTGACCCTCGCTTTAGTTCTGACATTACGAATCCCGGCTATCCCACTGTCAGTGCTGCAATGAAAGTTGCCCGGGGTAGTAACCGGACCTTCATCACCATGGATGCACCCAAGCATGCAGAGCATCGGCGCATGCTGACAGGTGAATTCTCGATCCGCAAAATCGAGGCCCTTCGCCCGCGGATTCAGGCGATCGTAGACAAGCTGCTGGACGACTTCGCAACAAAGCCTCAACCCTCCGACCTGGTTAGCGCCTTTACGTTGGCTACGCCGGCATTGGCGATCTCAGAGTTGCTTGGCGTTCCGTACGAAGACCATGACTTCTTTCAGGAACTGGCGATGGTCCTGACGTCGAGTAGTGCGACGCTTGAGGAGGCCATCGCCGCAAATCATGAGTTGTGCGAGGTGTACCTGAAGGGCCTGGTGGCGAAGAGATCGGAGAACCCCGGGGAAGATATCCTCAGCCGCCTCATCGTCAATCACGTACGAAAGGGCGATATCACCGAAACGGACGTTGTTTCCCTTGCAAGGCTCTTGCTGATTGCCGGCCACGAGACCACGGCGAATACGACCGCAATGGGAGTGCTTTTCCTCCTGCAACGACCGGATATCTGGAATGAGCTTCGACAAGACACAAGCCTCGTTCCAAATGCGGTGGAAGAAATTCTGCGCTATCTGGATGTCACACATTCAGGAAAGCGTCGTGTCGCGACCGAGGACATTGTCGTGAACGGACAAATGATCCAGGCGGGCGACCCCGTTGTAGTGCTGAGTGTCTCGGCCAATCGCGACAGCTCGAAATTTGAAGATCCGAATGTGTTCGACCTTCGCCGAGATTCAAGGACGCAGGTCTCGTTCGGATACGGCCCGCATCAGTGCATCGGTCAACCCCTCGCACGGCTCGAAATGCAGATCATGTTCACCGCCTTGCTGGAGCGGTTTCCGAACCTCGAGCTTGCTGTTCCCGTGGAAAGCCTTGAGTTCAAGGGCGATTCACTCATGTATGGCGTCAAGGAACTCCCTGTTCGCTGGTAATCCCGACTTAAATGAGAAGCATCATGAAAATCACAATCTACCCCGAAAAGTGCTGCGGTTCTGGTCAATGTGTCGTCAACGCGCCGGATCTGTTCGACCAAAAGGACAATGGCATCGTCATTCTCTTGAACGCAGAGCCGTCGGCTGACCAATTCGAATCAGCACGCCTGGCGGCTGGCATCTGCCCAGCGCTCGCCATCGAGATTCACGAGGATCAGTGATGAACTCCCCCGAGCACATCGTCGTTGTCGGCGCCTCGGCCGCCGGCATCACGGCAGCACGAGCGCTGCGCGCACAGGGCTGGGGAGGGCGGCTCACGCTGATTGGAAAGGAAGGCGGCATGCCCTATGACCGCCCTCCTCTTTCAAAGCGGCTGATGGCAGGAGAATGTCCGGTAGAGGCGCTCAACCTTGTGTCCGAAGACGGCATGAAGGCGCTGAACCTGCACTACCTGGACGGGACATCGGCCACCGGCCTCGATACGGACGCCAGTTCACTGCAACTCAGCAACGGCTCCACACTTCAATATGATCGCTTGCTGATCGCCACGGGCGCGGACGCTCGAGTGATTCCCAACCTCAGCCAGGCGGCGAACTGCTACAGCCTGCGCAACTTAAACGACGCGCTGGCGATTCGGGAACATCTGACTGCCGGAAAGCGGGTACTAGTAGTCGGCGCGGGCTTCATCGGCACAGAGTTAGCGGCGATTGCAAAGACCAGCGGCTGTGAGGTGACCGTCATCGACAAGTCGAAAGTTCCTCTCGGGGCGCGAGTCGGGGATATCGTTGGGAAGCGGATCGAAAAACTCCATGAAGCCAACGGCGTGGTTTTCCACAACGACTGCGAACTCAGGGAGGTGAAATGGCGTGACCGCACCATTACCGAAGTCCGCTTGGACACTGGGGTTGTGATTGCTTGCGACGTAATTGTTGTGGCTATCGGCGCAGTTCCCAGCGTGCAGTGGTGCAGCGGATTAAACATCCGCAGCGGCGTAGTCTGCAATGAATACTGTGAAGCAGCCCCGAACGTATATGCCGCCGGCGATGCTGCAGAGTGGTTTCACAAAGGCTACGGCGAGCACATGCGTATTGAACACCGGACGAATGCAAGCGAACAGGCGATGGCCGCGGCAAAGAACATGCTCGGCTCTCGCGTTGAATACGCTCCGCTGCCGTTCTTCTGGTCGGATCAGTACCAGGTCCAAATCCACAGCTACGGACGCATCGGCCCTCAATACACCGTTGAAGTTGTCGAAGGGGATCAACTGAAAGACGACTCCTGCATCTTTCGCTACTACCAGGGAGACGTTTTGATGGGCGTTCTTAGTTGGAACGCCAGTAGAAAAGCGCGTGAGCACATCAAGCTGTTGAAGGAGGAGTGGACGAAGAGCCACGCTCCAGCTGCGGTAGCAGGTTAAGGCTGTATTTCATAATAAAAGAGGAGACAACATGACAAAACCCGCTTCGGCTATCCGCAGAGCAGTCCTACTCTGCTCCCTGGCCCTGCCCTCCATCCTGTACGCCCAGCAATCTGGCCCGTTGCCGGTCCGGCTCTTTGTTGGCTACGGACCGGGCGGTGGCACCGACGTAGTTGCACGCGCAGTTGGCGAAGAGCTGGCAAAAATCTGGAATCGGCCCGTAATCGTCGAAAATCGGCCAGGCGCAAACGGGGCGATCGCCAGCAAGGCTGTCGCGCGAGCTGAACCGGACGGTTCGATCCTTCTGGTCATGCCCCCGTCCACGTTGATCATCGACGCAAACTTGCGCCCCACTGTTGCTGTCGATCCCACCAAGGAACTCACCCTTGTGAGCGGGCTAGCCGCAACCCCACTCGTTGTGGTGACCCCGGCTTCCGCGCCATACAACAACCTCGCTGACCTCATTAAGGCAGCTCGTGCGGCCAACGGGAAGTTCACGTACGGATGGGCCAACTTGGGCATGCGTGTCGGTATGGAGGAGTTCGCGCAAAAGACCGGGGTAAAGATGACCCCAGTCGGCTACAAGAGTGCTGGGCAAAGTGTCCCCGCTATCGTTTCAGGCGAGATCGATATGCTCATGATCGATATGGCACCGATCGCGCAACTCGTTAAGGCTGGAAAAGTGAAGGCCTTTGCCGTGTCGACGCCAGAACGCTCGCCTATGCTGCCAAACGTCCCTACATTCAAGGAAGCGGGGATTGACGTCCAGCTTACGGGAACCATCGCCCTGTATGCGCCTGCCAAGATGCCCCAGAACGCAATCAAAAAAATGCAGAGCGATGTCGCTACGATTTTGAAGAACGGCGAGCTTCGCACGCGGATGCAAGGCACTGGAATGGAAGTCATTACGCAGTCCCCGGAGGATTTCGAGGGCTACCTTAAGCAGCGCAAGAAGAGCATTGATGCAGTAATTAAGGTCGGTGATTTTAAGCTCGAATAGATCGACCTCCGTCACAAGCACAGAATTTCGTAGCTAACCTCTTAGTCATTGGAGTACACGCTGTGTATCCAGAATTATCCCTTTACATCAATGGCGAATTTCTCGGCATTGAAGGCCGGCGACACCAGGACGTAGTCAATCCTGCGACGGAGGAGGTCGTTGGGCGACTGCCGCTCGCCACCCGCGAGGACCTCGACACCGCCGTCGAGGCGGCTCATCGAGCTTTCCTGACGTGGCGCGACTCATCGCCTTTGGAACGCAGTGCAATCTTGCGTAAAGTTGCGGAGCTCGCCCGTCAAAGGGCGCCGGAAATCGGCCGCAACATGACCATTGACCAGGGGAAGCCTCTGCACGAAGCCGTGGGCGAAGTAACGGTTTGTGCAGAGCATGCGGACTGGCATGCAGAAGAGGCTCGGCGGATCTACGGCCGCGTGATCCCCAGCCGCAACCCTAACGTCCGCCAGCTCGTGCTACGTCAGCCGGTCGGAGTCTGCGCAGCCTTCACCCCTTGGAATTTTCCCTTCAATCAGGCGATCCGGAAAATCTCTGCCGCGCTTGGCGCAGGCTGTACGATCATTCTGAAGGGACCAGAAGAGACACCGAGTGCCGTGCTGGCGATCGCTCAACTGTTCCATGATGCGGGCCTTCCTCCTGGTTGCTTAAACATTGTATTTGGCGTCCCGGCGGAGGTGTCAGCACACCTCATTGCATCTCCGCTGGTCCAGAAGATCTCCTTTACGGGGTCCACTGCTGTTGGCAAACAACTAGCAGCTCTAGCAGGATCCCATATGAAGCGAATCACTATGGAGCTTGGTGGTCACTCCCCTGCAATCGTCTTCGACGATGCGGATGTCGATACCGCCGCCGAGATGCTTGCAAACTACAAGCTGCGAAACGCTGGTCAGGTATGCGTCTCGCCCTCCCGCTTCTTCGTCCAGCGCGGGGCTTACGATAGGTTCCTCAGGCGTTTTACGGACGTCATTGGCGCAGTGCGGGTCGGCAACGGTATAGACAGCTCGACACAGATGGGACCGCTCGCAAACCAACGCCGTGTTGCTGCAATGGAAGGGTTGATTGCCGACTCCAAAGCGCGCGGCGGAAAGGTTGTCGTGGGAGGGACCAGGTGCAGCGACACAGGACATTTCTTCGCGCCCAGCGTCGTTATAGACATTTCAGACGACTCCATGCTCATGACTTGCGAGCCATTCGGCCCTGTCGCCCCGGTTGTAACGTTCGACGATCTGGATGAGGTGCTGGCACGGGCGAACAAACTGACTTACGGCCTGTCGTCTTACGTGTTTACCGAGTCAGCGAAGACAGCGCATGCTGTCTCTACCCGCCTTGAGGCCGGCATGGTCAACATCAACCACTTTGGAAGCGCTCTCGCCGAAACACCGTTTGGAGGCATTAAAGATAGCGGTATCGGGAGTGAGGGTGGGACCGAGACGTTCGACGGCTATCTCGTCACGAAATTTGTAACTCAAGTGTAGATCGGGGGCCGCAAAGGGCGATACGTCGCCCTTTCCCCCGAAGCTACGTTCCCAGTCAGGTTTTGGCGCCTAAGTGAGTGTTAGGCGCCTTTTTTATTAGCGTATAGGTCGCGGCAGTGCGCCCCATATTGGGCGATGCGGTTGCTCTCGGCGACTCTGACAACTCCCTGCATGGCTCCGCAGTTGCAGCGCAAGCGCGGCCGGCTAGCGATAAGCCTTCTCGAATCGTGTCGTCTTCCAGGAAGATTTCGTTGGTATTACTCGTGGTCCAGCCACGGTTCTCTTTTGAACATCTTATCGATGATGGGGAACATCGCGATCACCGTCTGCAACTCCTCGGGCGTCAATCCCTCCATGCGCTTGCCCAGTGCCGCCGTCCGCTGTGCGGCCAATTTGCCGGCCACAGCCCGGCCTTCATCAGTAATCTGAATCATGTTGTTGTACGAGCCGACGGGTGCGGAGCGCGCGATTAACTCGGCGTCGACCATCCGCCCGACAATCTGCGTCATCGTAGGCAATCTGACGCCTTCATTCCTGGCCAGATCGCTAACTCGCATCGGCCCTCTTACGAGCAATGCACTAAGAACAGCGCTCTGCGCGGGGGGCACGTGCGCCGCTCTCATTTCCCGCCGCAGCGCTACAACGATCCGCATCAAGCGGGGTCTAAGTTCGTCCGCAAGCATTTCAACCGTAGGTTCTGTCATGTCTACAAAAAGGGGGCAATCACTGAGCAGATGATATAACGATTCAGTGAAGAATGATCGCGCGAAGTACCTGGAGGCACCGAGTCGATATGGTCCGACTGGTGAGGGTAGCGACCACGCAGACAGCGGCGGCGCGTGAAGGGGTTCTGTGCCTGTGGCCGGGTAGCAACTCAAGGCCGGGCCTTGTCGCGTTCGTTCGCGATGGCCGGAGCACCAATCTTGATGGAGAGGGATGACGAGACGAGGCGCTGGCTGGCGCTCTCGTCTCAAGGCGTCGACGCTTGATCCGCCGACGCGCGGAGCTTGCTAACTCAGCTTGACCAGGTCCTTCTTGTACGTCTTCGCCTTGTTAATGTAGTCGTCAGCGTTCTTCTCGATCGCAGCTTTGACTTCCTCCGTTAGTTCACGTACCTGCTTTGCAGGTGTGCCCATGACCAAGCCTCCTGCCGGGAAGTTCTTGCGCTCGCCGATCAAGGATCCGGCCCCCACGAGGCATTGTTGTCCGAGTTCGGATCCATTCAGGATCACAGCCTGAATGCCGACCAGACTACGTGCTCCGACCTTGCAACCGTGAAGCATCGCCTGGTGTCCAATGGAGACCATCTCGCCTACCTCGACGGGAAAGCCAGGATCGGTGTGCAACACAGCCCCCTCCTGGACGTTCACGCCTCGCCTAATCGTGATCTTTTCATTGTCGCCGCGGATCACAGCGCCGGGCCAGATGGACACGTCTTCGGCGATTTCCACGTCGCCGATGATTACCGCATGCTCGGATACATACGAGCTCGGATGAATTGTCGGTTCTTTCTCTCCAATTCGATAGATCGCCACAAAATGCTCCTCTTATCTTGATGTGACTAACTTTTCGCCGACCGCGTTACTTGCAGGAGGCGAAACACTACTGCATGGGCCGCTCTCGCAGCCCGTGCCGACTTCGACGCCGTTTCTTGCCCTGCCGCTAGATAAATACTTGTTCCTCTGGTTGGACTGCCGGCTCGATTGCATCATCCAGTACCTCGATCCAGTGCTTTACTGGCGTGGGCGTTCCACTTTGCAAATGCTGGATGCAACCGATGTTCGCGGACACGATGCAGTCAGGTTGCTTCTCGCTCAGATGCTCGATCTTGCGGTCTCTGAGCTGGAGTGAAATTTCGGGCTGCAGAACGGAGTAGGTGCCGGCTGAGCCGCAACAAAGGTGACTCTCCACGCTGGCACGATGAACGGAAAAGCCCAACTGTCCCAGATGCTCCTCCACCACTCCCCGCAGCTTCTGGCCGTGTTGCAGCGTGCACGGCGGATGGAACGCCAAGGCCGGCTTGTCGCACGCTTTGACTTTGCCGCGCAGTCTTGGCAGAAGTTCAGGAAGCAATTCGCTCAGGTCGCGGGTCAACTCGCTAACCCGAGCTGCCTTCTCGGCGTACTCCGCGTCATGCTTTAGCAAGTCGGCGTAGTCCTTCACGGTCGCGCCGCAGCCGGACGCGTTCATGACAATTGCCTCGACTTCACCGCTGGAAATCGCCGGCCACCAGGCGTCGATGTTTCTGCGCATATCATCGAGGCCGCCCTTGTGATCTCCGGTGTGCAGCCGGATCGCGCCACAGCAACCGGCTCGAGGAACACTTACAACCTGAAAGTCGGCTGCATCGAGTACCCGCGCGGTCGCAGAATTGATGTTCGGCATCATCGCCGGCTGCACACAACCTTCGAGCATGAGCACTTTCCTGGCGTGGCGGCGCGTTGGGCGCTGACCCGCAGGTCTGCTCGGCGTAAGCTTGTTGGCGAGCTTGGAAGGAAGTAGCGGCCGAACCATTCGGCCAATCTTCATGGCCGGCAAGAACAATGGCGAAGTTAGCCCCTCACGCAGCAGCCAACGCACCGCGCGGTCTTTTGGCGGACGAGGAATTCGCTCATCGACTAGCTTCCGCCCAATGTGAACTAGCTTGCCGTACTCGACACCGCTGGGACAGGTGCTTTCACAGTTCCGGCACGTCAAGCAGCGGTCTAGATTCTGTTGGGTGCTTGCTGTGACCTCTTCCCCCTCAAGCAACTGCTTCATCAAGTAGATGCGTCCCCGGGGTCCGTTACGTTCATCGCCCAGAAGCAGGTAAGTCGGACACGTTGCCGTACAAAAGCCGCAATGCACGCACTTGCGCAGAATCTCTTCGGCCTCCGCCCCTTCTGGAGTGTTGGCAAACTCATGACTTAGTTTTGTCTGCATATGGAGCCCCTTACAGGCCGGGGTAGAGTCGACCAACATTGAAGATGCCATCGGGATCAAACGCTTGCTTGAGATTGCGATGAATCTCGAAGAGCGCATCGCTCGGTGGCGTGAACACGCCGCTCCTATGATGCGGATCCCTGAACAGCGTGGCGTGACCACCAAGCGATGACGCCATTTCCCGAACGTCCTCGATGGGATCGTCGGTGTATAGCCATCTCAATGCACCACCCCATTCAATAAGCTGATTCGCGGCCAAGAAGGGTTGGGAGACTGCCGGAACGGAAACACGCCAGAGAGGCGCGTCGCTCTGTGAAAAGAAGTCGTGGCGGTGGTCGCGGACGGCATCCCACCAGGACAACGCTTCGTCTGGTTCCAGCTCAGTCCCGCCCAAACGCTTTCTGGCTTCCGTGACAGCAGAGGCTGCACCACTCAGTCGGAGGAACAGCTTTCCGTCGTGCCAGGCACTCGCATTGACTGGCAATGCTTGCCGAGTCAGCCCGTTTAAGAGAGACAACGCCCCTGCTTCGTCGCGTTCAATGAACAGGGTGATCCTCGATGAATGAATGGGCAGAACCTTCAGCGAGACCTCACAGATAACACCGAGTATTCCCATTGAGCCCGCCAGGAGACGCGAAACGTCATAACCGGCAACGTTCTTCATCACTTGCCCGCCGAATGTCAGAAGCTCGCCTTTGCCGTTAATCATGGTCGCGCCGAGAACGAAGTCCCGAATGGACCCTACCCCGACGCGTGCTGGCCCGCTCAGACCTGCCGCGACCGCTCCTCCGACAGTACTTCCTTTAGCAAAGCGTGGCGGCTCAAAGGCAAGGTACTGATTGTGCTCGGCCAGCACGGCCTCAAGTTCTTCTAGCGGTGTGCCTGCACGAGCGGTGACAACCAGCTCAGACGGTTCATAGCTGCAAATTCCGCTGAGGCGCCGGACATCACACGGTTCACCCGACGGCTCTTCACCGTAGAAGCATTTCGTACCGCCGCCAACGATGTTGAGAGAGGTCTTCGTTTTTCTTGCATGCAGGACTGTCTCAATCAGATGAGACACTTCCGTGGGGATCGTCGTCATTCTAGAACCTCGGGATTTCTGGATGCGGCAGCATCCCACGCCGAACAGTCATGCGACCATATTCGGCACATCGATGCAGCGTCGGAATTACCTTCCCAGGATTCAAGAGCGATTGCGGATCGAATGCACGTTTCAGCGCAAACATTTGTTCTCGCTCTGCGCCTGAGAACTGAACGCACATTGAGTTCAGCTTCTCCACGCCCACACCGTGCTCTCCGGTCACCGTCCCGCCAAGCGTGACGCTTGTTTCCAGAATCTCTGCGCCGAATTGCTCCGCCTGGTGCAGTTCTTCGGGATTGTTGGCGTCGAAAAGGATCAGCGGATGTAGATTCCCGTCGCCGGCGTGGAACACGTTCACGCAGCGAAGCCCATAGCGCACCTCCATCTCGCTGATTGCTCGAAGGATCGCAGCGAGACTCTTGCGAGGAATCGTGGAATCCATGCACAGGTAATCCGGGCTCATGCGCCCCGTCGCGGGAAATGCATTCTTTCGCCCGCTCCAGAAACGAAGACGCTGCGCCTCGTCCTGACTTGCTTCAAGACGAGTGGCCCCGCTGGCGGTGAGGACGGCATTCATCTTCACAATCTCGTCCTCGACCTCCAACGCCGTCCCATCACTCTCGCACAATAGGATTGCGGCCGCGTCCAGGTCATAGCCAGCATGCACGAAGTCCTCTACGGCGGCGGTCATCGGCTTGTCCATCAGTTCCAGGCCGGCTGGGATGATGCCGGCCGCGATGACGTTGGCTACGGCGTCACCAGCGGCTTCGACGGTGTCGAAGCTTGCAACGATGCATCGCGCAAGTTCTGGCTTAGGAATTAACTTGACGGTGACTTCCAATGTCACTGCGAGCATCCCTTCACTGCCTACAACGACGCCGAGCAAATCGAGCCCAGGGACATCAAGGGCTTCCGATCCAAACTCTATCGCCTCGCCCTGAATGGTGTATCCCCGTACTTTCATTACGTTCTGCAACGTGAGTCCGTACTTGAGGCAATGGACGCCTCCGGAATTCTCGGCCACGTTTCCACCGATCGTGCAGGCAATCTGGCTGGACGGATCGGGGGCGTAGTACAGCCCATACGTAGCGGCTGCCTCACTGATTGCGGCGTTGCGTACACCGCATTGGACCACTGCGGTACAACTCACAGGATCTACCCTGACGATCCGGTTAAAACGAGCGAGCGAAAGGAGCACGCCCATCTCATGTGGGAGCGCACCGCCTGACAATCCCGTGCCTGCGCCCCGAGCCACGACGGGCGCACCGAGCGTCTTGCACGTTCGCAGAATGGCAACAACCTGCTCTTCTGTTTCGGGAAGCACCACGACGAGCGGCTGCGCCCGATAGGCCGTAAGGCCATCGCATTCAAATGGCTGGGTGTCCTCGCGCTGCGACAGGATAAGGTCCCTAGGCAGCACGCCTTCTAGCGCGGAAACCACTTCCGCACGCCGGGCTTCCCTCCGCTCAGCGTCAGTAGGATGTGCCAACCAGCCGTCACGCGTCGCATTCATGACTTTGCCCTCCTGGTGCGATGAAGCTGCGTCGTGCTGTGCCGGTCTATTGGATAATCAGTGCGGAGCGACGGCGCGACCGTAGCGAGCCGGCGAACCGCGCAATCAGCCTGGACGGATGCTGCAGCTCCAAGGCGGAGCGTTGCTTCCGGGCGCTGAGGCTCAAACGTTGAGCGATGAATGCGATGCATTGTGTGGGGAGGTTCTAATACACTTCTGTCAAAGGCGTCGACGAGACGCCATGACTTGACTGTAGACAATCACGCGATATAGCAGGTTGAGAGTTATTTGCGGTTGAGTTGCAGAAAACTTGATTGCCGTGTTTGGGCCGCTCAACTTAGCGAGTCGGTGAGCCACTCCATAAAGGCGGCGCACTCCCATCTCTCCAGGGCCCCAGGTTCCCAGCATAAGTAGTGCGCCATCGGTGAAGGCACGGATCGATCCGATATGCGGATGAGTCGCCCCCCCTCTAGCCATGACTGCGCCATACGGGTCCTCACTAGTGCCACGCCGAACCCGCACGCGGCTGCGTCATAGAGAAGCCCTAGATCGTTGAATTGAGCGCCCACATGCGGCTCCGTTCTCGTCAATCCACATGAGGAGAACCATGTCGTCCAAGGCTCAAGCGGGCTACGTATCAGACGCGCCTGGTCGATTTCACCCGCCATTTCGAAGCCTTCGAAGGGGCCGAACTCGTTGAGATAGGTAGGGCTGCAAGCCGGCGCCACCTCCTCCGAGAGAACGACGCGATGATCGACGTCCGCATATCCGCCGGCGCCGTACCGGATTTCCAAATCGGATGGCTCGGCTGTGACGTCCAGGAATGGGATGGAGACCTGCAAGATAAGGTCGATGTCCGGATACTTGTTGCGGAACAGTTCCAGTTTGGGCATCAGGAACTGCCTGGAGAAAGTTGGGGTCACCGCGACCCGCAGTCGCGTGGAAGAGGCTTTTCCATTTTTGACCGGCATCTGCTGTAGCGCAGCGAGGCCGCTTCGGACATTCGCCAGGTACGCTGCACCATGTGCAGAAAGCGTGAAGTCACTCCGCCCGAAGAGTTCAACACCGAGGTGAGATTCAAGCTGGCGGATTCGATGACTCACGGCGCTGGTTGTTACACACAACTCGTCGGCGGCACGTGTGGCGCTCCGAAGCCTTGCAACCGTCTCGAAGGTGACAAGACATTGAATGGGCGGGATGTGTTGCAGGGCCATATCTTCTCTCCGTTTGGTGGGCTACCCAGGGCGGATATGCCGCATGTCATCGCTTGAGGCCTAGGGAGCGGCCACACTTCTTGCTGCTCTGTCGCTCGAGCACCATGCCAACGCTGCAACGAGCAAGCGCCCCCAGATTGCTTGCTCAGGATCGACTCACTGGGTCCTCAGGCAAGGACGTACGTGACGCCCTGCAAGGGAAGACCACCAAGTAAGTCGCTCTCCAACCCACAGTGACCTCGCCGCGGGAAGGTCTCTTAGCGATCCGATCTCTTCGTCGACTCCTGCTCCAACCCATGGCCGCGACTGCGTTAACTGCTTGACATTATGCCGCACCAATCTAAACTTATGTAATCGATTGCACGCAGTGCTGTTTTCGCCTCATCACCGTACTGGCATTGGTTATTTACAGTCTCTGATGCAGGTTACCGTAACGTATGTAATCGATTACCACATCACACAGGAGGCAACAATGCAGGAACGTCGTCGTAAGTTTTACGGGTGGGGCTATGAGGGTGACACCGTCACGCCGGACGAAATCCGGGAGTTCGAGGCAGCGTGGACACGCTTGCTGGGTGTCGAGCACTTCGAAGCGACACCTTTTCCGACGCCCGAAGAAATTTCGCTGCGCAAACCTCGCGTACAGCTGCCCGCGTCGCTTCGCGAAATCTGCACAAGCGATCATTACGACCGCCTGTATCACACCTACGGCGCGGGCACCATGGATGTTGCGCGCGCAATGCGCCGGGAATTTTCCAACCCGCCGGACGTCATCGCCTACCCGCGCACTGAGCAGGACATCGTGGACCTGTTCGACTGGTGCGGGCGCCAGAACGTTGCTGCAGTTCCGTACGGCGGCGGCACCAGCGTCGTGGCCGGCGTGAATCCGCCCGAGCACGATCGTTACCGTGGCGTGGTGTCCATCGACATGAAGCACTTCAACAAAGTGCTGGAGGTAGACCAAACATCGCAGGCCGCGCGCATTCAAGCGGGCGTCCTTGGCCCGGAGCTGGAACGACAGCTCAAGCCCACCGGCCTGACCATGCGATTCTTCCTGCAAGCGTGGGAGTTCTCGTCACTGGGGGGTTGGATCGCAACGCGAGCAGCAGGCCACTTTGCGACCGCGTTCACTCAGATCGACGACCACGTCGAGAGCATGCGAGTGGTAACGCCCCAGGGTGCCATTGAATCCCGACGTTTCCCGGTATCGGGTTCGGGACCCAATCCGGATCGACTTTTCCTCGGCTCCGAAGGCGCACTGGGCATCATTACCGAGGCGTGGGTCAAGCTTCACCGCCGGCCGGTCTTCCGCAAGCAGGTGACCGTACGTTTCCGTGACTATGCGCGCGCTGTCGAGGCCACACGGGTACTGTCTCAATCTGGACTGAACCCTGCCAATGCCCGCCTTGTGGAACGCGAAGAAGCCTTGTACACGGGTTCGAGCGACGGCAGCTATGACATTCTCGTGCTGGGATTCGAGTCCGCCGACCACCCGGTCGAGGCACGCCTGAAGCGAGCACTGGAAATTTGCGCGGAGTGCGGCGGCGAATGGGACGATGATCCGGTCAGCGGAAACCAAGGTGGTGCGGACGCTGCGACATCGAGCTGGCGAAACAAGTTCCTGCGCGGCCCATACCTGCGCGAGTACGCCATTGCTCGCGGCGTCATGCGCGAGACCATGGAAACCGCGTGCACGTGGGACAAGTTCGCCGCTCTTCACGCGCACGTCAAGGCAGAAACGCATCGGGCCATTCGCGAAGTTACCGGCCGCCCGGGTTCGGTGACTTGCCGCTTTACCCACCTCTACCCTGATGGCCCTGCGCCATATTTCACGTGGTTTGCCTATGGCGATAAGGCTCGATTGCCCGAGCAGTTCCAAGCGATCAAACGCATTGGAGAGCAAGCCATGGTGGACGCAGGCGGTACGGTGACCCACCACCATGCGCTTGGTCGGGACCATCGCCCTTGGTACGACAAGGAACGGCCGGAGCTGTTCTGCACCGCGCTAAAGGCCGCCAAGCAGGCCTTTGATCCGCACCAGGTCTTGAACCCTGGCGTGCTGTTCGACCCGAGCTAATTAGTTAGAAACTCAAAAAAGAGGAGTAGGAGATATGGCAGGCCCCCTTGCAGGTATCAAGGTCCTAGACTTGAGCCGGATCCTTGCTGGACCCTGGAGCACGCAACTATTGTCCGACCTGGGCGCTGACGTGATGAAGGTTGAGCGTCCCGGCACCGGCGATGACACGCGAGCTTGGGGCCCGCCGTTCCTTACTCGTGAGGATGGCACGACGACGGAAGAGTCGGCGTACTTCCTTTGCGCCAATCGCGGGAAGCGTTCGATCACTCTGGATGTCAGCAGCAAGGTCGGTCAGGATTTGCTGCACGAGCTAGTCAAAGATTGCGACGTCTTCGTTGAGAACTACAAGTTCGGCGATATGCAACGTTACGGGTTGGACTTCAAGACCCTGAGTGAGATCAATCCTCGGCTCGTCTACTGCTCCATCACCGGCTTCGGGCAGACGGGCCCATACCGCAAGCGGGCTGGATACGATTTCGTGGTGCAAGCCATGGGCGGGCTGATGAGCATCACAGGCGAGCGCGACGGCGTCCCCGGTGGCGGCCCGCAAAAATGCGGGGTGCCCATATCGGACTTGATGACTGGCATGTATGCAAGCGTTGCAATTGTCAGCGCGCTATTTGAGCGAGTCGGCAGTGGCCGCGGGCAGTACATCGATATGAGCCTGCTGGATACGCAGGTGGCGTGGCTGGCAAACCAGGCCTCGAACTATTTGGTGGGCGGGAGCCACCCGCGTCGTTGGGGCAACGCGCACCCCAATCTCGCACCTTATCAGTCATTCCCTGCAAGCGATGGCTCTCTGATCGTAGCAGTCGGTAATGACCGGCAGTTCCGAGCCATGTGCGAAGCGCTGGGTTTAATCAATCTTCCGGATGATGACCGCTATCGACGCAATGCGGATCGTCTAAAGAACCGTGAAAGTCTTGTGGAGGTGCTCTCGGCTCGCTTTGAAGAAGAAGAGAGAGACACGTGGCTCAAACTGCTGGAATCGGTCGGCGTACCTTGTGGCCCGATCCAGAGCATTCCAGAAGCACTGGAGGATCCCCATATCCGGGCGCGTGAAATGGTTTTCTCTTTGCCCCACAGCAGCGGTGCAAGCGCGCCCCAGGTTGCGAACCCTATCAAGTTCTCTCGCAGCAGTATCGACTACCTTCGCGCGCCCCCAGCGCTGGGCGAACACACTGAAACCATCCTGAAAAATGAGCTCGGGAAGTCTGTGGAGCAAATTGAGGCAATGCGCCGCGATGGGACGATCTGACGTGTAATCCGCCCGACCACAGTGATCACCATAAAGATCACGTTCAAAGGAGACAGACATGCATCGATTGCTACGAATTGCGGGGGCATTAGCCGTTTGCGGAGTGACACTGACCATCGGTCTGGCCGCCGCCCACGCTAAGGAATGGCCGGTCCAGCCGATTCGGGTCGTTCTTCCATATCCCCCTGGCGGCGCCTCAGACGTGACCGCCAGGCTCCTAAGCGCTAAGCTTAGCCAGGCATGGGGAGAGTCTGTTGTTGTGGAGAACCGGCCTGGCGCAAACGGCATCATCGCTAATGAAGCCGTTGCGAAGGCGCAGCCTGACGGCTACACCGTGCTGATGGCCAACCTTGGGCCGAATGCCATCAACCCGGCCGTATACGGGAGACTTCCTTATGACACGCTGAAAGACTTTACGCCAGTTGTCTTGGTGACAAAGGTGCCGCTCATTATCGTCACGGCAGCAAATTCGCCGGTGAAGGACCTGCGCCAACTGGTCTCATTAGCAAAGGCCAAGCCAGGACAGATTACCTTTGGATCTGCAGGCAACGGTTCGGGCAGCCATCTGGCCGGGGAACTCCTTAGTACCATGGCTGGCGTCAAGATGAACCACGTTCCCTATAAGGGAGACGCGCCTTCGCTCACAGACGTGCTCGGTCAGCAGATCAATGTTGCCCTTCCCACCGCGCTTGCTGGAATGCCACATGTCAAGAGTGGAAAACTCAGGGCTCTTGCGGTCACGAGCAAGACTCGATTGCCGGCACTGCCCGATGTGCCGACGGTAGATGAAGCGCTCGGGATAAGCGGATACGAAGCCGTTTCTTGGGGTGGATTTATGGTGCCGACCGGGACCTCACCAGCCATCGTTGCTAAGATGAACAGCCAGTTCAACAAAGCCCTTCAGGATCCGGAGGTCCGCGACAAGCTGATGGCTCAAGGCGCGCAGATCGCAGGCGGCACCCCGGAAGCATTCGATGCGTTTCTGCGCACCGAAGTTACGAAATGGAAGCGCGTGGCTGATTCAGCAAAGGTCCGGCTCGACTAGCCCTCACCGGGAATGCCGGTCCGTCGTCGGGATACCCCCCGACGACGGAAACTGCCTGTGGACTACCAAGGTCGTTACAATGACGGCAGTCGGCCGATATCCCAGGCTGAAGATAACCGCTGATCCGATATGGTGAATGTCAAGCAAGTCGCCCTCCTCGCCGGCGTTTCCTCGGCAACAGTCTCCCGTGCACTGACATCGCCGGATCGGCTGCGACCTGACACGCTGGAGCGCGTGCAGAACGCCATCGCAAGCCTCAACTACGTCCCGTCTTCCTCGGCTCGGGACCTGCGTCAAGGGCGCACGCGATCGGTCGGCATCATTGCGCCGACACTGATGAACGAGCTTTACGCGAAAGCGGTCGATACCTTAGAGGCGCAGCTCGATCGGCTCGGATACACCGTTTTATTGACGTGCCACCGGGACGACAGTGAGACAGAACTACGCTGCGCGCGCGCGCTTTTGGAGCGCAGAGTCGACGGAATCGCCATTATCGGGTCACAGCATCACCCTGACGTCTTCTCGCTAATCCACAAGCATGCCATTCCGTATGTCCTAATGTGGGCCGTCGATCGTGAGGGTATGCATCCCACGGTGGGATATGACAATCGCTTGGCGATGCGCAGGTTGACGAGCCATTTGGTCAAACAGGGACATCGAAAGTTTGCCGTCCTCCCAGGGCCACTAGAGACTCAATTTCTCTCCTCTCAACGACTTCTGGGCATCCAAGACGTCCTCAGTGAGAACGGCATTTCGATACCCGACGACCGCATTCTCCCGACACCGTACGAAGCATCTGCCGTCCGGCAAGCGGTTCGGACCTGTCTCGAGCGTAATGACTCGCTGCCGCATCAGGAACAGCCGACTGCCCTGATATGCATCAATGACTTCGTTGCTGTGGCAGCGATCGCGGAGTGCCGCACATTGGGACTATCGGTTCCGAGCGACATCTCAGTTACAGGCTTCGGCGACTGGCAGATGGCGGAACTGATGACGCCCGCACTCACGACCGTACACTCGAATCCCGTTCTGATTGGCGAACTTACTTCTCGTAACCTGGTTGATCAGATTGAAGGCGGGTCCAAACGCATTCAGACCGAGTTCGAGCCTGACCTTGTAGTTCGCGAAAGTACGGCGCCGCCCCAATAGTTGGTGAGCCAAACTACGTTTTGTCGCTACGGACGGAACTCAGCCGTCGCTCTAGCTAGGCCCTCACCGGGCACAAAGCGGTCGAAGCATACGTTGTCCAGCTATTAAATGAAGCGTTGCAGACAACGTTCTGAGGGAATTCTTCAGTCATGCGGGGCGCCTAATGGATATCAGTCTCTGCTCCATCCTGATGTCCGCTTAGGGTGGGCCGGTAAGCGCCGGTCATGCCACTGACCTTTGATTGAGGCGTCAGGGTACCGCCGTTGCCAACTAAGTCGAACGTGTCCCAAAAAGCGGACACATTCGTCCCCTCCGGCGCGAGCCAGAAGCGTCACCGCACGAAAAGGGAGTTCGAACCTATTTCGGCCACCCCGCTTTGGCTGCCGCCGCATCCAGCGCACGAGAAAATCGCCCGATGTCTTCCGGCCGGAACTCGGCCAGAAACAGTTCTTTGACCGCCGCCTCGTAGATGCCCCACATCTTCTTGCGCAAGGCCTTACCTTGCCGTGTGACGGACACGAACGCGGCGCGGCCGTCTTCCTCTGACCGGATACGGGTCACCAGCTCTTCACGCTCCAGCCGGTCAATCAGGCGAGTCAGGTTGTACCGCTCGATGGCAAGCACATCGGCCAGCTCATGCATCCGGCGGCTTTCCTCCGGCCCGCTTTCAATCCCCCACAGCACGTCGTACCACGCGTAGACAGGCAGTCCAGCCTCGGCAAGACGCCGATCCACCTCACGTATCAAGGCCCGGTGCGACCGTACAAACGAAAACCACAAATCCGGCTTCTCAGTCGACATGGTATCTCCAATAGTTGCAGTTGCAATTATGCCGCAGAGCGCTCACAATGCCCAGACGATTGCAACTGCAATTCATTTGAAGCGCAATGGCCACGCCTATCCGACCGGGCCTGATGCGAACCGAAGCCCCGTCAATCCCATGGAGACAGAGATGAATGCCCCGGTGTTGCCGCTACACGTATTGCCGCTGGATGTGGACCCGCAGGAAACCCAGGAATGGATTGAGGCCCTGGCCGCCGTGACCGAAGTGGAAGGCCGCGAACGCGCCCACTACCTGATCGGCCGCCTGCATGAATCGGACGCGGCCCGACACGGGGATTTCCATGGCGCAATCACGACGCCCTACGTCAATACGATTGCCGAATCGGGCGAGCAGCCGTACCCAGGCGACACCTCGATCGAGCGCCGACTGGCCGCCATGGCGCGCTGGAATGCCATGGCGATGGTGTTGCGGGCGGGCAAGCACTCCAACGTCGGCGGGCATATCGCCACATATGGGTTCTCCGCTTTCTTCTGATGTCTACGGGTCGACCTTCGATTCTGTTGTTGAGGGTAAACCCCCCTTTGCGCCACATAGGTAGGCTACCTAACATTAGCCACCAATCGCCCTCGGAGATATTTCCATGACGGAGTCGCCTGCTCCCACCCCTTCCTCCAACCCATCTTCCGCGGTAGAAGGGCGCTGTCCTTTTGATGCGGCTGCGAACGAGCCGAAATCAGCGTGTCCTTTTCACGCTGAGGGCGACAGCGGCGGAATCCCAGATTTCCCCCCTAAGCGCGTAGATCCCTTGGCGCCGCCGCCGGTGTTCTTCCAGATGCAACAGAAGGGCGAATTGGCACGAGGTAAGCTTTGGGACGGAAAGATCGCTTGGCTTGTCACGCGTTATGACGATGTTCGCGCTGTCTTGTCGGACTCTCGCTTTAGCTCCGACGTCTCACATCCGGGATTTCCCTCTTCCAGCGCCGCAGTAAAGGTTGTTCGGAGTAGTAACCGGACCTTCATTACCATGGATGAACCCAAGCATTCAGAGCAACGGCGGATGCTGACCAGCGAATTCACGATCCGAAAGATCGAGAATCTGCGGCCGCGACTTCAGGCCATCGTGGACAAGCTCTTGGAAGATTTTGCGATGGGGCCGCAGCCTTCTGACCTGGTTAGCGCCTTTACATTGGCGACACCAGCATTGGCTATCTCAGAGTTGCTTGGTGTTCCATACGACGATCACGACTTCTTCCAAGAACAGGCGATGATCATGACGTCGAGCACCGCGACGAGGGAAGAGGCTAGCGCCGCGAATCAAGCGTTGTGCGAATACCTGCGTGAACTGGTGGCGAAGAGATCCGAAAGCCCCGGGGAGGACATCCTCAGTCGCCTTATCGTTAATCATGTACGGAAGGGCGATATCACTGAAACAGACGTGGTCTCGCTTGGAAGGCTTCTGCTGATTGCCGGGCACGAGACGACGGCAAATACGACGTCGATGGGGGTGCTCTTCCTACTTCAGAGGCCGGACATCTGGGAAGAGCTTCGCCAGAATCCAAGCCTCGTTCCAAACGCGGTGGAGGAGATGCTACGCTTCCTGGATGTCATACAGTCCGGGACGCGACGTGTCGCACTGGAGGACGTTGTCGTGAATGGGCAATTGATCCGAGCCGGTGATCCCGTTGTCGTGCTTAGTATTTCCGCAAATCGCGACCAGGAGCAGTTCAAAGATCCCCACGTCTTTGACCTCCGCCGTGATGCCCGGACACAGATCGCATTCGGATACGGCCCGCATCAGTGCATGGGACAAGTTCTCGCCAGAGTCGAAATGCAGATCATGTTCACCGCCCTACTGAAGCGCCTGCCGAATCTTCGGCTGGCCGTGCCCATCGAGAGCCTCGCGTTCAAGAGCGATTCGCTCATGTATGGTGTTAGGGCACTGCCCGTTAGCTGGTAAATCCACTACGGCGAATCACGATGAAAATCACAATCTATCCCGAAAAATGCTGCGGTTCCGGCCAATGCGTCGTCAATGCGCCGGATCTGTTCGACCAAAAGGATGACGGAATCGTCATTCTTTTGAATGCCGATCCGTCGGCCGATCAATACAAAATCTGCACGCTTGGCTGCTGGGATCTGTCCGGCGTTGGCAATCGAGATTCACGAGGCTCTCTGATGATTCCCCTAAGCAAATCGTAGTCATCGGGGCAACGGCCGCCGGCATCACGGCGGCACGAGCAGCCTGCGCGCGCGAGGCTGGGGCGGATGGTACTTCCATCGCAAAAGAGGGCGGCCTGCCCAACGGCCGCCCATCTCTTTCGAAGCGGTTGATGGCTGGCAAACGTTCAGTAGAGCTCCTCTAAATAGATCGCCTAGCGGGCATAAAATTTCATTCCGCAAATAACATCTGCCGAAACTTTAAATCTATTATAGAAAGATGACTCAAAGTCATAGGATTGGCTCCACCCAATTCTGTTCGAAATATCCGGTATAGATCTTTCCAGTCCTGCCAATTCGAACAGCGAACGCATAAGCCGCTGCGTGTTACATATTTCCGTGAAGCAATTGCCCTGGCTGAAGAGGGTCCGCCTGACTCTCGAGGATGTTGTCTGCAAACTATCCGCTATATCTGCAATATTCCAAGCTTCCTTTGGATTCATAAACACCGACAATGAAATTGCCTCCCAAAGCGGCCTGGAATCCCACAGATCGTGCATTGGTTGATCACGCACCACAGAATAACTAGTTACATCCAGATCGAAGCTGCAATGCGAGCTCTTAAAAATAGAGCCGCCCAAGAACAGACTCGCAGGAGAAAAAGCGGGGAGCTTCACGAACTTCCCCTCTTTAATTACGCGTGAATAGCCTTGTCGGCTGATTATCTGCTCGCCACTCAACGAAGTCACTTTCATTGGAATTGGAAGAAAAATATCATGGATCCCGACTTGGCTTCGTGACTGAAGTTGCGTCTGCATCAATTACGCTACTATCCCGGTCCGATACTATGAGCAGCGCGAGGATGTACCACCGCGCTGCCGGAAACGATGAGGGTCACCCGCCATCGCAATTCATCGAGCACTTACTCTTCGCGGCGCCTTAGGCAGCCTTGTCAAGCTCGGGATGCATGGAGTCCGACATCTGCGCCAGATGATGCAGCGTATCTCCGAACACCGATTCCATTTGGGTAAGGCGTCTAAAATAGTGGCTGACGATATACTCATCCGTCATTCCAATCCCACCGTGCAATTGCACGGCCTGCTGGCCGACGAATCGCATCGACCCGCCCAACTGATATTTCGCTTGTGCCATGGCGCGACGTCTCTGGTTCGCCGGCGCGTTGACGTTGAGCGAGGCGTAGTAGCTCATAGACCTCGCGAGCTCTAGACTCATCTTCATATCTGCGACGCGGTGACGCAACGCTTGGAAGCTCGCGATAGCGACGCCGAACTGCTTGCGCGTCTTCATGTAATCCACCAGAGCCTCCAGGGTTACGTCCATCACGCCCACGGCCTCTGCACACGTCATTGCAATGCCAAGATCCACGGCATACGACAGGCAATCCTGGCCTTCGCGGGTGACTAGCGTGCCCGGCGCCTTCGACAACGTCAGCTCCGCGGCGCGCGAGCCGTCGACAGTTTGATAAGGGTGTACCAATACACCTGGGGCGGAGCGCTCCACAAGGAACGCTCCGAGAGTGTCAGCAATCATGGCGGGTACAATGTACGCAGCAGCATGATCGCCAACCGGCACGAGGCTCTTACTCCCAGTAAGCTCCCAACCTTCCGCCGTCTCGACTGCTCGCGTCTCGCACGTATCGATGCGATAACGATTCGCGCGCTCCTGCTGGGCCAGTACGACCAGACTTTCTCCAGAAGCGATCGTAGGCAGCCACGCCGCACGTACGCTTGCTTCGGCGTAGTTCGACAGCACTGCACCCGCAAGTAGAACTTGCGCCAGCGGTTCGAGTACGATGCCCCGCCCCAGTTCCTCCATAACCACCATAACGTCGACCGGCCCCATACCGACGCCGCCATACTCTTCTGGGACGTAAAGTCCAGTCAGCCCAAGCTCCGCAAGCTCCGAATACGCGTCCGGGGAAAATCCGCCGCTGCTCTCGGAACTGCGACGGTGCTCAAACGTATAGCTACGCTTTACCCACTTTCTTACTGCATCTCGCAGTTGGTCCTGGTCGTCAGTGAATTCGAAATCCATGCTCTACTCCTTTATCCGAGGACCACTTGCGAAACAATGTTACGCTGCACTTCATTGGAGCCACCGTAGATAGTGGTTTTCCGCAGATTAAAATATGTCGCGGCAAGCGGAGCGTTCCGTCGCTCTCCACCTGGGAACTCGCCATCCCACTCCGTCAACATAGCGTCTTGAATAAATGGGAGGCTATAGGGACCTGCAGCCAGCATCATCAATTCACTGTAGCGCTGTTGAATCTCACTGCCTCGGATTTTCAGTAGGCCTGCGATATCCAATGGATTCTTCCCGGATTTTTCTGCCGAGATAACGCGAAGAACCAGCATTTCGAGCGCGATAATATCTACCTCGAGCTTCGAAACCTCGTCTTTGAAACGAGGGTCGTCCATCATGCCTTCTGCAGCCGCGATTCGCTTCAGGCGTCGGAGCTCACGCTTGGCACGCCCGACTTCTGCAATGTTCGAGCGTTCGTGACTGAGAAGGTGTTTGGCATAGGTCCAGCCCTTATTTTCTTCGCCAATCAGGTTCTCAACGGGGACCTCAACATTGTCGAACCAGACCTCATTGACCTCGCACTCGCCGTCCAGCAGCTTAATGGGCCGAACCGTGACGCCAGGCGAACGCATGTCAATGAGCAGGAAACTGATCCCTGCCTGCGGCTTCCCTTCTGTATTGGTCCGGACGAGACAGAAAATCCACTCCCCGTACTGAGCCAACGTGGTCCAGATCTTTTGACCATTGACTATGTACTTGTCTCCCTTTCGCTCCGCTCGTGTCTTGAGCGAAGCCAGGTCGGAACCCGATCCCGGCTCGCTGTAACCCTGGCTCCACCAAACATCGCCCGTCACAATGCCGGGCAAGAAGCGCGCCTGTTGCTCAGCGTTACCAAATGCCATGATGACTGGTGCCACCATGACAGGCCCATAGGGCACGAGTCGCGGTGCTCCTGCCAACGCGCACTCTTCCTCGAATATGTGCCGCTGCACTGGTGTCCAGCCCGTGCCGCCGAACTCGACTGGCCACTTATACGTCAGCCAACCCTTTTTCCCCAGAATTTGGTGCCAACGCTGCATATCGGTGCGGGATAGCTGCAGTCCGTTGTGCACCTTGTGCGAGATCTCCTTCGGCAAATGGGCGTCGATCCACGCATGTACCTCTTTTCTAAATTCCTGCTCTTCTTCTGTGAAATTCAGATCCATTTCTCAGTCCCCTACTGTGTTAGTTAGTCCTAGCGGCCCACGAAAACGGGAGCGCGACGCTCCTTGGCCGCCAACGCCCCTTCCCGGGCGTCTTCACTCCTGGCCAGCATCTGAGCTTGGTACTGGGCGCTATAGCCTGCCTCAACCAGTCCTACCGGAATCGAGTGTCTCGCCGCCTGTTTGAGGAAACGCAGTACCAGCGGCGCTGCGCTCGCAATCTGACGCGCTGTCACTAGAGCTGCCTCTGTTTCGCTTCCTGGTTCACAGAGTTCGTTTACGAATCCGACTTCATAGGCCCGTTGGGCGGATACCGGGCGCCCGGTCAACATGAGCTCCATCGCGATCTTGTGGGGAATCCGACCGACCAGCGAGCTAATCAAGCCGGCTGCCATGCCTAGGCGACCTTCGGGATAAACGAAGGTCGTTGCCGAAGTCGCTACACAAAGATCGCAGAATGCAAGCATCGATACGCCCGCCGCTATCACGGGGCCATTAACCGCTGCAATAACCGGCTTTCCAATGTCAAATGCGACATTGGGAATGGCATGCCAAAAGGAATCCGGTGGATCGTTCGTGTCGAGGCCTGCCGTAAACACCGACCCCTCTGCACGTAGCAGGGCAACGCGATCCTCTGAGCCCGCGAAGTCTTGCCACGCGTCGTGCAACGCGTCGCACATTTCCGAGTTCAGCGCGTTTCTCTTATCCGGCCGATTCATCGTAATGACCCGGACGAAATTTTCTGATTCGATTTTTATCAACTCGGCCATGGCGTTCTTAACGCTTCTTGTTCAGGAAGGATTTGAAGATTTCCTGAGTGGCTTCGGTATTCAAGAGTTCGGCGAACATCTTCACTTCCAGGTCGAGCGCAGAACCCACAGCGGCACGATTCTCGTGGTTCAACATCCGCTTTGTCGCGCGTACCGAAGCCTTGGGAAGCTTTGCCAGTTCGGCAGCCGTTTCGCGCGCCCGTGCAAGGGCTTCCCCGTCCTGCGTCAGCGACGTCAGAAGCCCGGCATCGAAAGCTTCTTCTGCATCAAAGAACTTTCCAAGCATCAACCACTCACGTGCCTTCCGGACACCTACCAGCGATTCGAGCAGGTAGCTGGATGCGCCCTCGGGGCACAGACCCAGCGATACGAACGGCATGCGGAAGCGCGCATCTTGGGATGCGTAGGCAAAATCGACGTGTTGCAGCATCGTGGCGCCGATTCCAATCGCCAGTCCCTCGACTGCTGCGATTAGCGGCACATCGATCGCGGCCATCTTCCGGAGAAGCGTGACAGCAGGGGAATCTTCATTACCCCGCCGGGTCTGGAAATCATTGATATCGGCACCGACAGTGAAGTGTCCGCCCGCACCATGCACGATGACTGCGGCACATTCCTTGTCCGCGTTGGCCTCATCCAGAAGACGGGTCAGTTCCTGGTACATCGCGGCGCTGATCGCATTGCGCTTTTCTGGACGCGCAATGCAAATCTCCAGGACGTTTCCGACATTATTAGCTTGGATGCTCATGATTGCTCCTGAAGTGTCTTTTTTGACGTTTGGCAACTAATCACCCCACGTTCTTCGAGACCGGCGATGTGGTCCGCGGAAAGTTCTAGCAAGTCGGAAAGCACGTCTTCTGTGTGCTGACCGAGTTTCGCGGGCGCCCGAACGTAGTGCACCGGCGTTTTACTGAATTTGATGGGATTGGCGATGCCCCGTACCGAGCCGATACCTTTGTCAACCGGCACGTCGATCGCCATCTGACGGTGGATGACCTGTGGGTGAGCAAAGGCTTCCTTGTAGGTATTGATACGACCGTGCGGGATATCCGCTGCGGAGAACGCGGCAAGCCAATGCTCGGTTTGGCGCGCCGCAAGAACCGACGACACCTGCGCAATTAGCGCCTCTCGATTCCGAATGCGTCCGGATGCGGAATAGAACGTCGAATCCCGGGCCAGTTCTTTGGCGTCGATCGCTTGGCAAAAGCGTTGCCACTGGGAATCGTTCCCCACAGCAACTACCACCTTACCGTCTGCCGTATCAAAGACTTGATACGGTACGAGAGACGGATGCGCGTTCCCCCACCGGTGCGGTTCGGCGCCATTGATCAGGCACGACAATCCCTGATTCGACGACAAGCCAACCAGACAATCGAGCAGTGCCAAATCGATGTGCTGACCTTCTCCCGTGACATTCCTGTGGTTCAACGCGGCGAGGATCGCGACCGTCGCATACAGTCCCGTCGTCAGATCAGCAATGGCGATCCCGACCTTCTGTGGCCCACCACCAGGCTCGTCATCACGCTCGCCCGTTATGCTCATCAGCCCGCTTTCCCCCTGGAAAACGAAGTCGTAGCCGGGGCGGTCAGCGTACGGCCCGGATTGGCCGTACCCGGTGATAGAGCAATAGATCAGGCGCGGATTGATCTTTTTCAGACTGTCGTAGTCAAGCCCTCGACGAGCCAGATCACCAACCTTAAAGTTCTCTACAAAGATGTCGCACTCAAGAACGAGCTTACGGATCAGATCCGCACCGTCTGGGTTGGCGATGTCCACGCCAACCGATCGTTTGTTCCGATTTGCGGAAGCGAAGTAGGTGGAATCCTCAAGCACTTCCGCTTCACTCGTCATCGCATACGGCGGCCCCCACTGCCGCGTATCATCCCCTCGCGATGGGTGCTCAATCTTGATGACATCGGCTCCCATGTCGCCCAGCATCTGGGTACACCATGGCCCTGCGAGCACTCGCGTCATATCCAATACGCGAATGTTCCCTAGAGCTTGTTTCTGCATAAGAGACATCCCGTCATCCCTCGTTCATTTGGATAGATTTGTACTCGAGGAACTCATCCAAACCGACGTGACCCGCCTCCCGGCCAACACCGCTTTGTTTGAAGCCGCCGAAGGGCGCTACGGGGTTGAATCGGGCGCCGTTAATATCGACCTGTCCTGCACGAATCTTCTTAGCGGCGTCGAGTGCGAGGTCAGGATCGCCCCAAACGGCCGCCGCCAGGCCATACACCGTTGCGTTGGCGATGCGGATGCCGTCGTCGATTTCGTCGTAGGGAATCACGCAGAGCACGGGGCCAAACACCTCTTCCTTGGCCAGATAGTTATGTTGATCTGTGAGAAACACCTTCGGGCTGACGAAGAATCCTGCAGGCGGAACATCCTGGCCTGACGCGATGAGCGTGGCGCCCTCCGCTACCCCTTTTTCCGCTAGTTCCTGCACGCGGTCACGCTGCTTGCCAGAAATGAGCGGGCCGATCCGATGGCCTTCGACGAGGCTGGATCCGACAGAGAACTTGGCGAGTTCTTGCTTCACCAGGGCTTCGACGGCCGACACATCACGCGAGTGAACAATCAACCTGGTCAGCGCGCTGCAAGTCTGACCGTTGTTGAGGAAGCAGGAAGCGAGCGTTCCCTTGACGGCCACAGTCAGGTCCGCACCCGGCAATACCAAGGAAGGCGACTTGCCGCCCAATTCCAGCGTCACCTTCTTAATGGTCGACGCGGCCAAGCAAGACACTGCACGACCCGCTTCCGTGGATCCTGTGAAGCTAACCATGTCCACGCCGTCAGCTCGCGCCAACGCTGCGCCCACTACCGCACCCAAGCCGTTCACAACGTTCACCACGCCCGAAGGAAAGCCTGCGTCATTGATGGCATCGCAGATAAGGCGCGTTGTTCGGGGCGTCAATTCACTTGGTTTGAGCACGACTGTGTTCCCGGCCAGAAGCGCGGGCACCACCTTCAGAATGATCTGATGAAGCGGGAAATTCCATGGCGTGATACATGCCACGACGCCGAATGGCTCCCGGACGATGACAGATGGGCCCGTTCGCGATTGCCATGGAAATCCTTCCGCCAGCTTTACGAAGTTCCCAATGTTCCGAATGGGCGAGTCGACTTGAACGATGCGTGAGATCTTCAAGGGCGTGCCAACCTCAGCCGCGATAGCATCGGCCAACGACTCCTGCCGATTTGTGAGTTGGTCTTTTAGGCGATTAAGAATTGCGCATTTGTCCGACACGGATGTTGCGGACCAGCTGGCCAATGCGTTCTGCGCGGCACCCAAGGCGAGACCGACGTCCTCCTCGGTACCTGGAAGAATTTGGGCCGATACCAGGCCAGTATTCGGGTCCTCTACGTCGATGAGCTGTGTGCCAGAAGCACGGCGCCACGATCCCCCGATGTATTGCTGATCGAAGATCTCCGGCATCACGACTGCACCTCTGAAATCTCTTCGACTTTCTCGGGGCTACCGGACCATCCCCACGCCAACGAGGTTCGGGATACACCAAGTAGGACGCCATTCAGCGCGCTCGGATGGATCCAGAGGCCGTCCTGCTCGGGCTTGCCCGTGTCGGTCCTTCGGGTCCACTTTGCGTTGCGCGATTCGAGTCGCCTGATTACGTCCGCCAAATCATGCGTTTCGATGTAGCACATGTAAAGTGCGTCACCTCGCTTGCCCGAAAACCTGCCCATGGCAAAGGCGGGATCATGCGCTTCAGCCAATTCGATGCGATCGAGACGATCCGGCGCGAACATCAGCAGCGTGCCTTCATAGCCAAATCGCGCGAACGTGATGTCTACTGCCTTGTCGCGCTGCAGGCCCAGTTTTCGCGCGTAGCAATCCGCGACTTCTCGCCAGTCGGTGCTGAGAACCATGGTGAGCTCGTACAGAAACGACACAGGACCATTCGCTCGAACCCGCGCTGCCGCTTCGCTGACAACGAGTGGCATGCCATAGAGGCCGCCCGCGTTCAAATAGAGACGGCCGTCGGCTTCAGCAAATCGGATACCTTGCTCGGCAAGGAACCTCTGGCATTCAGCCAGGCTAGCTGTCGAGACCCCTCCAAAGAAGAGGCCTTCCCCGAAGCTATCAAGATGATCACTTACGACCCCTGCTCCCCGCGGGGTCCAAAGTTCGACCGTGCTTTCGCCGATTACCAGGCTACGGCCACGGGCATTCAGATGGTCGCTTGCAAGCTCATCAAGATACTGCGCCCCAAGTACTTCCCTGTAGTTCTGCTCTGCTTGATCGAGGTCGCGCACCGCAACGAGGATTCTGTCAACCGAGTTCAACATTGCTTCTTCCTTAAAGTAACTGACCTACTGCACGGTGATGTGCGCGGTACGAATGAGCTTTTGCCATTTCGCCGACTCCTGCTGGATGAATCGGCCGAACTCATCTCGTCCTGCGCCAGAGATGATTCCGCCGATGTCGCCAATCTTGCTGCGGACGTCAGGCATCTTGAGTACAGCTTGAATTTCGGCATCCAAACGGGTGACGATCGGCTTCGGCGTTGCGGCAGGTACCAAGACGCCGAACCAACCAGTGATCTGATAGTTGCTCAGACCAGCTTCAGTCATCGTTGGGACGTCCGGCAGCAACGGGGAACGGACAGCACTCGTGATGGCGAGTGCGCGAACCTTTCCGCCTTTTACGAGATTCAATGCCGAAGGCATGTTGTCAAACATGATCGGTACATGGCCTGCCATCGTGTCGTTCAGGCCGGGGCCGCTACCGCGGTATGGCACATGAACCATGCGCAGGCCCGCTGTCGAAGCGAACAGTTCACCCGCCAAGTGCAAAGATGTTCCGTTGCCAGGCGTTGCGTACGACAAGGGATTGGGCTGTTGCTTCGCGTACTGAACGAGTTCCTTCACCGATTTGACCGGCAGTTGCGGGTTGACCACCAGCAGGTTGGGAACCTCCGCCAGGAGCGTCACCGGCGCGAGATCTCGCGTGGGAGAAAAGCGAGCGTCGGGAGTAAGCGTGGGGTTGATGGCAATAGGACCAATATTGCCCATAACGATGGTGTATCCATCAGCGGGCTGTTTCGCAACATAGGCCGTGCCAACATCGCCCCCAGCGCCTGGCTTGTTCTCGATCACCACGGGCTGCCCGAGTCGTTCAGAGAGCTTGGCACCGACGATACGTGCCAGCATGTCAGTGGTGCCGCCCGGCGGATACGGCACGACCCACTTGATCGGGCGACTCGGCCAGGACTCGCTGGCGTTCGCAACAGATTGACCGGTCGCTGCCCAGCACCCCACCACAGCGGCGCTAAAGCCCAATATCCATCGTTTCATTCGTTGTCTCCTGACCTCAAGAAGCAGGTTGCATCTCAAGGGCACCTGGTTTATGATGTTCACTAGGTGAACTAGCGGTACACAGGGTGTACGAATGAAGAATAATAGATCGATCCAACGCTGTCTAGCGGTGCTGCGCGCTTTCCGAGAGAACGGGCGACCTACGTTGGCGGAGTTGTCGCGTGCCGTAGACCTGCCGCACCCGACCGTTCTGCGCTTTCTATTGACTTTGGAGGAGGAGGGATATGTCGCGCGCGAGGGCAACCAATGGCGCTTGACTACCCGAGTCTTCGAAATCGGCTTTGCTGCTTTGGAAAGTTTGGGAGTGACAGACTCGGTTCAGCAGATGCTCCAGCAACTGGCTGACACGTACGCAGGAACATCCAACCTGGGTGAAGCGAACCCCGACGGGGTGATCATTATTGGAAGGGCGATGGCACTCGCGGAACGCCGTCGCCTCGTGGTGATGAATCTCCGGGTTGGAAGCATCCTGCCTCCAAGTAGCGCGCTCACACAGGCGTTGACCCTCGGGGTCGGTGAATGGGCGATGGTCGAGTATCCAGAGAGCAATCAGATCTCAGTTGCAGTCCCGCTTGCTCGGGTTGGCAACCGCCAGCTGGCTATCGGGATTTCCACATCGCCAGCCGAGGCGACACCCGAAAGGATCGAGAATGAAATCATTCCAACACTTCAGAATGCCGCAGCGATGGTCTCAAGGCTTGTTGGGATGGGGCCAGCGTAGGGAGTTCGCTCATCGCCCCGGGTGCGGAACCGTCGACTGATCAACACGAATCTGCCCGCTTGGCCGCTGGGATCTGTCCGGCGCTTGCAATCGAGGTTCACGAGGATCTCTGATGATTTCCCGTGAGCACATCGTAGTCGTCGGGGCACCCGCCGCCGGCATCACGGCATCACGGCATCACGGCGGCACGAGCGCTGCGGGCGCAAGGGCTGGCCCGGACGCCTTACTCTCATCGGAAAAGTAGGCGGCTTACCCTAGCATGGCGCTCATTGGACACGCCGACGAGGCCAGTTTCGCGACGGCTTGTGAAACGCGACGCATCATACTGACGCACGATTCTGATTTCTTGGATGATCAGCGCTTCCCATTTCACCGTAACCCAGGCGTGGTCGTTCTACTAGCTGCAACTGGCAATGGGACGCTGGAAATCGCATTAGCAGATCACTTGCGCATACTAACGCCCCGTACGGCAACGCCCATGTTGGCGCCAATATCTTCGCAACAGACGATCGAGAATGGACCGTCCGCAGGCATACTCGCGCCGAAGGAAGGCACGTTGAAACCCGCATCAAGCTGCATCCAGGAGATGACGCCCTAATTTGGGAGTAGCGGAGGCGTACCTAGCTACGCAGACGATTCTGCGACATGAAAGTTGCCGGGCAGGATCAATCTTCGAAGCTGTTCTGATGCGTGGTGTCTGCGACACTGCCGCTTTGGCTGGCGGTCAACGTAAAGGCATTGAGATCTGGGGCCGCTCAGTAGCCAGTACTTTGAGCCCGCATCCGATACTCCAGATCAATGCGGCCACCTTGGTTGTCAGCGTGCTCGTACTGATGATGGCGCGACAACCCGGTGTTCTGGCGATGCACAACTGTCATAGTTGCTGCGGCGCGATCCGTCACTAGGGAATCGCCTTATGTGGACGCCTCCCGGATTGCAAGCCGATTGACATGGTGGTCGACAGGTGAAGGCAGCACGCCTATGTCCGGCCCTTTTGTGCAGGCCGCTCAGCCTGCTGGCCCATATGGAATTCGCTGGCGAGGTCCTCATCTGATCATCGAGCGTTGCTGCTCACATTCCCTATCGGGTTTTCCTCGCCCCGGTCCAACCTGTTAGCCATCATGCGATCAATGCTTGCGCTCCTTGAGAAGAAGTCAGTTCAGGCGGGCCACGCACCTGGCTATGCAGCCATGGCGGGTGCCGTGTATCTCGTATCCCTTGCTAGCACCGCCCAGATGGTCCGGGCGAGTTTGTTGGCTACGGCAGCCACCACTACATTGAAAGGACGTCGCTGAAGCAATCCGTCGAGCCAGGCGGTTCATGCGCCTTTGATGATCACCGATCTGGCGCCGTGTATGAGTAGGGTGCGCAGGTAGGTGTCACCTCGCTTGCTAATGCCAAGCTGGCGCACGTGACCACCGGTGCCCGTTTGTTTCGGTACCAAGCCTAACCAGGCAGCGAACTCACGCCCGGAGCGAAACGTTTTGGCATCGCCGATCGCAGCCACCGCAGCCGTGGCGGTTAGCAGCCCCACGCCAGGAATTTCAGCGATCTTCTGGCATTCCTGATTGTCGCAAAGCGCAACCTTGAGCCGACGTTCCAGCACAGCGATTTCCTTGTCGGTTGCCTGCACGCGTGCCCATTGCTCTCGTAGGCTGTCGATCAGTATGGCTGGCAAGCGATTCGCGATCTTGGCAAGCGCACCAGAAATTTTTTCGGCAAATTCCCGAGATCCTTCCGGAAGGACTTCACCAAACTCATAGAGTAAGCCGCGCAATGCGTTCGTCTGCATGATCCGGAACTTCATCAGTTGAGCCCGGATGCGGTGCAGCGCCAGAATGGTCTGTTGCTGCTCGCTCTTGATCGCAACAAACCGCGCCTCGGGCTGCTGGACTGCTGTCCAGATAGCTCTGGCATCGGCAGCGTCGGTTTTATTACGCAACACAAAGGGACGAACCGATCGCACAGAGATGAGCTTCACTTCGTGGCCGAGCTTCTGCAGTTCTCGTGCCCAACGGTGGGCGCTGCCGCAAGCTTCGATGGCAATGAGTGAACGCTCCCGCTGAGCAAGGAAGTCGGTGACCTGGCTCCGCTTCAACTTGATGCGCTCGATTTCACCGGTGTTGGCATTCACCGCATGAAGTTGGAAGACATGCTTGGCAATATCCATGCCGATGACGGTAAGCTTCATTTTGGATCGTCCCGATCAGGGTCGTTTGCAATCGACACCTCCACTTTGGCATAGGGATGCCATGGCAGCGAGGACCCTTACAGTTACTCTTGCAGGTAAGCGGCGCCCCGTTGCCGGGGGGAGGCGTCCATACCATCTGATTAAATCAGTGCGCGAGTCATCGAGGCATTGGGTGAGCGCGTTGTCATGAGCGTGTCCATGATTCAGGTCCTGTGATGAAGCGACAGATCAGTTTTGCGGAAGCGGAAAGTCACGGCAAGAAGCGTGTGACGCGCCGCCAGCGCTTCCTGTCGGAGATGGAGAGCGTGGTGCCGTGGGCGCGCCTGATTGCGGCGGTCGAGCCGTACTACCCCAAGGGCAAACGTGGCCGGCCGCCGATCGGCCTTGAGCGGATGCTGCGCATTTACTTCCTCCAGCAGTGGTACGGGCTGTCGGACGAGGCACTGCAAGACGCGCTGTACGACAGCATGGCGATGCGGGCGTTTGCCGGGATCGACCTGGCAGTCGAGGCGGTGCCAGACGCGACCACGCTGCTGAAGTTTCGCCGCCTGCTCGTCGAGCATGAACTGACGCGAAAGCCGACGGCTTCGGGAAGAGTTTGCCAAGTTGCAGGTCGAGGTCAATGAAGAGAAGAGTCGCACGGTGGATTTGGACTGCGGTGAGAGCTTTGGCTTTCTGGGATTCGACTTCCGTCGATTGCGCAGCATAAAGAGACAGGTGTGGCGAGCGCACTATACGCCCAAGTTGAAGAAACGCACGGCGTTGCTGCGCAAACTCAAGGAGGTGTTCAGGCGATACCAGTCGCAGCCGGTGGATCGGGTGGTGCAACTGATAAATCCGGTGCTACGTGGCTGGGTGAACTACTTCGCGGTCGGACACTCCAGTGAGTGCTTCAGCTTCATCCAGGACTGGGTGGAAAAGAAGGTCAGGCGCCATCTGGAGCGCTCCCGGAATCGTCGGGGCTTCGGCTGGAAGACGTGGAGTAGGCGGTGGCTCTATGACGAACTGAAGCTGTTCAACGGCTATCGGGTTCGTCGTCGACCATCGACGAAAGCGGCCCCGGCATGATAGGTCCCATATACCTTGACATGAAGCAAACAGGAAAGCGTAGTGCGGGAAAACCGCATGCTGCGTTTGACGTGGCGGGAGTTGGAAACGTGACTATGGTCGCCGGATTGCGGGCCATCGCGAAAGCGGTGGAATCACCACCGGCACCTGAAGGTGCGCGCGCCAGTTCTCGACCCTACCTTAGGGGGCAGTGGCGCAGAAATGCGCCGCTGCTACCCGACGTCGGCGTGGATGCGGCCTCTGGGCTGGTGCATAGCGTGGTGGGCACAGCGGCCAAGAGTCGGACGTGTCGCAGGCCCATGCCTTGCTGCATGGCCACGAGGAGCATGCGTTTGGCGACGCGGGCTACACGGGCGTGGACAAGCGCGAGGAGATGCAAGGCAAGACCGTGAAGTGGCAGGTGGCCGTCAAGCGCGGCAAGATCAAGGCGATGTGTGACGGAGCCGTCAAGGACTTGCTGATCGCCGTCGAGCGGGTCAAGGCACAGATTCGGTCGCGGGTTGAGCATCCGTTCCACGTTATCAAGAATCTGTTTGGTCATCGCAAGGTTCGCTACAAGGGCCTGTTCAAGAACACGGCGCAGTTGTTCAGCCTGTTTGGTTTGGCGAATCTGGTGTTCGCCAGGAGGCTGTTGTTGTCCTTAGAGGGGAGCAATCCGTCCTGAGCGCGCAAAAGCGCGACCAGGAAAGGTGCGAAACGCGAGAAAGACGGCTTGAATCGGCCCATCTCTCCCGGATTGCGAAAGCTGAAGTCCTTGGCTTGTGCAACATCAAGCGCAAACCTCATTGATCAGCAATTCCTTAGTGACAACGGTGCCGCTCATTATCGTCACAGCAGCAAATTCGCCAATAAAGGACCTGCGCCAACTAGTCTCGATGGCAAAGGCTAGGCCAGGGCAGATCACCTTTGGATGCGCCGGCAATGGTTCGGGCAGCCATCTGGCCGGGGAACTCCTTAGTACCATGGCTGGCGTCAAGATGAACCACGTTCCCTATAAGGGAGACGCGCCTTCGCTCACAGACGTGCTCGGTCAGCAGATCAATGTTGCCCTTCCCACCTCGCTCGCGGGAATGCCGCAAGTCAAGAGTGGAAAGCTCAGGGCGCTCGCGGTCACGAGCAAGACTCGATTACCGTCACTGCCCGATGTGCCCACGGTAGATGAAGCGCTCGGGATAAGCGGATACGAAGCCGTTTCCTGGGGCGGGTTCATGGTCCCGAGCGGGACATCACAGGCCATCATTGCTAAGATGAACAGCGAGTTCAACAAAGCCCTTCAGGATCCGGAGGTCCGCGACAAGCTGATGGCTCAAGGAGCGCAGATCGCAGGCGGCACGCCTGAGGCGTTCAATGCGTTGCTTCGCGCCGAAGTTTCGAAGTGGAAGCGAGTGGCAGATTCAGCAAAGGTCCGGCTCGACTAGCCTCACCAGGGATGTCGATCCGTCTTCGGGAACCCTCCAACGACGGGAACTGCTTTCGACTACCAATCGTTACAATGGATGGCAGACGGCCGTCATTCCGGCTGAAGATAACATCTGACCCGATATGGTGAATGTCAAGCAAGTCGCCCTCCTCGCCGGCGTTTCCTCGGCAACAGTCTCCCGTGCACTGACATCGCCGGATAGGCTGCGACCTGACACGCTGGAGCGAGTGCAGAACGCTATTGCAAGCCTCAACTACGTTCCCTTCTCGGCGGCTCGCGAACTACGTCAGGGGCGCACGCGATCGGTGGGCATAATTGCGCCGACACTGATGAATGAACTTTACGCCAAAGCAGTAGATACCTTGGAGGCCCAGCTCGACCGGCTTGGATATACCGTTCTGTTGACTTGCCATCGGGACGACAGTGAGACCGAATTGCGCTGCGCCCGCGCCCTATTGGAGCGTAGAGTGGACGGGATCGCAATAATCGGTTCACAACATCATCCCGAAGTCTTCTCGCTGATACACAAGCACGCTATCCCGTATGTACTAATGTGGGCCGTGGACCGCGAAGGGATGCATCCGACGGTGGGGTATGACAACCGCTTGGCTATGCGCAGGCTAACCACCTACTTAGTCAAACAAGGACACCGGCAGTTTGCAGTGCTCCCAGGTCCTCTCGAAACTCAGTTTCTATCGTCTCAACGGCTTCTGGGGATCCGAGACGTCCTCAGCGAGAACGACATTTCCTTACCCGATAACCGCATTTTTCCGACCCCTTACGATGCATCTGCTGTGCGACAAGCGGTGCGCGTCTGCCTGCAGCGCAAGGACTTGCTGTTGCATCGGGAACAGCCGACCGCCCTGATATGCATCAATGACTTCATTGCTGTGGCGGCGATCGCGGAGTGCCGCACATTGGGACTTTCGGTTCCGAGCGACATCTCTGTCACAGGCTTCGGCGACTGGCAGATGGCGGAACTGGTAACACCCGCGCTAACGACAGTGCACTCGAATCCCGTTCTGATTGGCGAGCTTACTTCGCGCAACTTGATTGAGCAGATCGAAGGAGGAGCCAAAAACATCCAGACCGAGTTCGAGCCTGACCTAGTAATTCGCGAAAGTACTGCGCCACCTCGACAATAAATGGCGGCCTCAAATCAAAAGTGCAACACCTTGCCATCATGCATTACTGTCCTGATCGTCCCAAGGCTTCCCATAGCCGCATGATTTCGCGAGCCTTGGTCTGACGGTCGATGACGTTGAACGGTCTTCCATCGAGGCCCATCGCCTCACGAGGGAATTCCGCACATCCTGCTGGTGCAAGTTGGACGATCGAGATGCCCTTTCAAAACGGCATAAAGCTGCCTTGCGGCAGCGACGCATTCTTGTGGCGTTGTTGCTTGTGACACGACCCCGGTCCCCTTTGATGCAGTGGGTAGGATTTTATCGCGCGAGACCTATGTGCCACACGAGCAAATGGGGCACGAAGCAACTGTAGGCGCAGGCAGGACATGGTTCCAGATGGATCGCGGCGATCCAATCGGGTTACATGGCGGTTACATAGACCGCAAAATGCACAAGGGTTTACAGGAAAACCCCTGTAAACCCTTGATTTTATTGGTGCGGCTGCAGGGCTCGAACGCGCCGCCCGATTTCCCGACACAGCGCAGGCAGCGCCACTATGGATTCAAAGATCCATCGCGCAGGCAGCCCAATGAGGCCCGCCACATCAGCTCGATTCGGTCTGTGCAACTTGCGCAATTTGCTCCTTCAGCCATTGCAGACCAGACATGTGTTGTTGTTGACGGTGCCATATCAAGCTGACCTGCACCGCAGGCGTTTCGAAAGGAAGCTCCGCGAGCTGCAAGCCATAGTTGTGCACGAAATGCCTGGCCAAGTGCCAGGGCACGGTACCCAGCAAATCGGTGCTGGCGACGATGGCTGGAATGGTCAGGTAGTGCGGAACTTGCAACTGCACATGGCGCTGCACTTTGGCCGAGCCCAGGACGATCTCGAGCGGACTGCCGCGGCCGGCTCGCGGCAAGAGCGAGACGTGCTGTGCGGCCAGATACGCCGTCTTGTCGAGGCCTTCCCTGAATGCAGGGTGGCCCGGTCGGCCGATAACTGCGAGGCGCTCTTCGTGAATCGGTTGGTAGAGCAAATCGGCGTCGTCGAAGTACAGGTAATCAATCGCCAAGTCCAGATCTCCGCTGGCCAGTCGCTGCGGGATCAGGGCACCTTCGTCCGACAGTACCTGCAGCTTCACCTGCGGCGCCAGCGCCATCAGCCGGGTCATCAGGCTCGGTAACAGCCGTAGCTGCCCATAGTCATTCATCGACAGTCGGAAGGTTCGCTCCGTGTCCGGCTGAAAACTCTCTTGAACGGCAAGCCCTGCCTGCAGCAAGCGCAGGGCTTGCCGTACCGGCACGTGCAGCGTCATCGCCCCGGCAGTGGGCTCGAGTCCCTTAGCGGTACGGCGGAAAAGAGGTTGCCCCAGTTGCTCGCGCAGACGACTGAGCGCATTGCTCACCGCCGGCTGGCTCTTGTGCAGTCGCTCGGCCGCGCGTGACAGGTTGCGCTCCTGCATCAGCATGTCGAACACGAAGAGGAGATTGAGATCAATCTGCTGCAAATTCTGATTCATCAATAATTCTCATCATCAATATCCATTGGAATGAAAATGATCGCACCAATAGACTACAACACCAAGCGACCTACTGGCGCCAGACGTCAGAAAGGTCCGCGGGGGCTTGGCGGAACTGGCCACGTATCGCGAGCCCGACAGCGCAACAGTCTTTGAGAGCCGATCATGTCTTTTGATACCCAAACCTTCCGGAAGAAATACCGGGCGAACATTTCGCCTTACTACAACCCCTGGCTGCATGCTGGCTTCGTTCTTGTTTTCGGCGTGACCTTGATCCTCTTCTTGCTGAACAAGTTGGACCACGTCAGCGCGGTGGAGTGGCTAACTGTGCCGGCCACCTTAATTTTCTACAGCAGTGGCGAGTACCGCACCCATAAGGGTCTCGGGCACAACAAGAAGCGATTCGCGAAGGCGTTCTACCAGCGCCACACGGGCGACCATCATAGTTTTTTCGCAGATGACCAGATGCGCTACGAGTTCGCCAAGGACTGGCGGGTGATTCTGTTCCCGGCATGGCTGATCGTTGTCTACAGCATTGGCGCGCTGCTCGCTTGGTCGATCATCGGCCTGGTCAATGCGAACGTCGCTGCGCTGTTTGCCGCCACGCTACTGGGCGGCTATCTCAGCTACGAGATCTTTCATGCCTGCGAGCACCTCCCGCCGCAGAATCCGATCTGTCGCCTGCCGTGGATTCGCCACATGCGGCGGTTGCATGAGTTGCATCACCGCCGTGACCTGATGCAGACCAAGAACTTCGCCGTAGTGTTTCCACTGTGGGACTGGATCTATGGAACCCTTCATTGGGAGCCCGAAGAAGCAAGCGAGAGCCTGGTCCCCACCGTCAAGATGCAGCATTCCATTGATATCGCCCGGACGCCAAGCCAGGTACTGGCCTACGTGAGTACTCCGCTTCGTTGGCACGAGTGGCATCCTTACCACGTAGCGATCACCGGGCAGGGAGGGTCGCTGCCGGTTGGGAGCCACTTTGCGTACGTCGGCGGCCGTGCAGGCAAGTTGCAGTGGGAAGTCGTGGAAAGTCTTCCGGATCGGCTCTGGCGAACCCGGGCCCGTGGCAACCGGGGTCTTGAGATGTTCGTCACGTATGAGTGCATCGGCACAGCCACTGGCACGCGCTTCGTGCGGACGCTGGAGTATCGGTTTTCCAGTGTGGTGGCCCGCATGGCTGATCGGCTGGTTTTGCGTAAGCGAATTGAGCGCGACTCTGTTGCCTTGCTTCACAAGCTGCGCAGCGTCTCCGAGAGTGTTCTTCCCGCGGCAGAAACGGATTGTGCTTCCAAACAGGCGACATGAAGGGCATGGGGGCATGCAGGCTCCACCGCGCGTGTCAGGCTGCAATGGAGCAATGGCCAGACGGAGGGTCATGTCAACAGGCTCAAGCTCCTCAAGCGCCAAATGTATGGTGTGCGTGAGCACGAGATTCGATGGATGCGCGAGCACGGTAATTGATGGTCGGCTGCGGCACCGTCCATCACCAATGTTGCGTGCCGTCGGGCAACGCTGATGGACGTGGCGATCTATCGCGGTGGACCGGATGCGGAGCAGCGGCACTGATGTAACAAGGGGCCCGGCGGGCCCCTTGTTACTGGATCAGAAGTCGTTATCTGCGAGATCGCCAAGGCCATCAGGATGCTCCTGCCGATCTTCGGCCAGCCACTGGGCCAAGGCCAATTGATAGTGAGCATGCAGACGGTCGCGCAGATCGTCGAGCAATTCGATCACAGCCCAGGCCTGCGCGGGCGTCCAGTTGGCATCAATGAGCAGGGGCAGCCCCTGGGCGATGCCGGATGGCTGGTGGAAGGTCATGGTGATGTCGTCGTTGTGTTGATGGACGTGGCGGCGATGGCCAACGGCGCCACTCACCGCCTGGCGCGGCGGTTCAGGGTTGCGCTGTAGGTTTCCAGATAGAGCTTCTCGTCGATCTGCGGTAGCTCCCGCTGCGCGGCCTGGGCCAGAAGCTCGCCCGCCAGGTTCATCAGGATGCGGTAATTGCCGGCGGCGTGCTCACACAGGGTCTGGCGCAATGGCATGGTCATCAGGGTGGCGTTGCCGGCGGCGGCCAGCAAGTGGTCCAGGCAGGCCTGCAGCTCGTCGATGCTCGCACTCTCCAGCGCCAGACGGCAGCGGATGCGGCTGCCCAGCGGGATCAGGTCCTCGCGGCTGAACTTCTCCGGCAGGCGAGCGTCGCCGGCAAGCACCACGCACAGCAGCAATTGCGAGTCGAAGCGTGCCTGTGCGAGCAGGCGCAGTTCCGAGAGGGCTGGCACCGCCATCTCCTGGGCTTCATCGATGAGCAGCACGCAGCGGCGGCGGCTGGCCTCCATGTGGGTGAGCCAGCGCTCGCGCAGCGCCTTGAAGCCGCCCCAGCGATTGTGGGGCTTGAGCGGTACGGTAAAGATGTCGCTGAGCTCGCGATAGAAGTCCGCCAGATTGCTCTGTGGGTGAGCGATCGAGCCGACCATCAGATCGGGGACGCGCATGAGGCGCTGATGGAGCAGGCGCAGCGTGACGCTCTTGCCGCAACCGGGGTCGCCATGCACCATGGCGAAGCCGCCTTCGCGGGCCATACCGTTCTCAATGCGCCAGCAGAAGTGATCGAGCTTGGGTGGCACGAACACGGCCTCGACGGGGATGTCCTGGGCGAAGGGGTTGAACTTCAGACCGTACAAGGCCAGCAGGTTGGGTTGATTCATAGCTTGGTGGGTGCGGGTGGGAGATAGGCCGGCGGCAGGCCGGTGGCGGCGTGTTCGGCGAGCAACTGACGCAGCAGCGGCGCAGTGCCAGCCTGCGCGGGTTCCTCGTTAGCAGGCGAGGCACCCTTGGCCGTGAGATGCGCGCGCCGTGCGTCGGCATTGGCAGACTTGTCCAGCGGGAACACGGCGGCCAGGATCGCGCCGATGCGCGCATCGATCAGGTCGACTTGGGAGAGATCCCAGCGCGCGTAGCTCAGGCAGACTTGCTCGAGGTGGCGGTAAGCGCCGGGGATCTCGAAGCGCACGCCGTCCAACGTGAAGGTGCCGTCGGTTCTGCGCTGGCGGCGATGCTGGCGGATACGGAAGGCCCGGCGCAAGGCCAGCGCCTCGGGACTGGGGCGCGAGACGTCGGCACAGGACAGGTAGCGCTGCAGAGGCGTCGCCTCGAGTTCGGCGTGTTCCTTGTGGTGGTATTCCTGCTCGACCCAGGCCTGCGTGGCGAGGTTCAATTGCTCCAGGGTGAGGTGCGACTCACCTTCGAGCATGGCCATCAGCCGGGACTCGAGCTGTCCCCAGAAGCGTTCCTGCTTGGCATTCTGGTATGGGCTGTAGGGCAAGGTAGTCTGGTGCAGGATGCCCAGACTGGCCAGCCCCTCGACGAACTCGTCGGCCATCATGGCTGCGCCGTTATCGGTCATGATGGCCCGCGGCAGCCCTCGCTTCATGATCGCCTGCGAGACGCCGTGCACCAGCGAGGCAGTGGTCTCGTCGAGGAACCACTGCAGGTGGCAGACCAGCCGCGAATGGTCGTCCATAATGCAGAGCAGCAGCGGCTTGTGCCACTGCCCATCGGGGGTGAGCACCTTGCGCGAACCATGGTGGAAGTCCAGGTGCCAGAGCGCGGCCACGTGGTCGACCTCGTAGCTACGCACCTCGCGTGCCTCGCGGCGAGCCGCAGCAGCGATGGCCCCATCCGTGCTCGAGCGCGGGGTTGGCTTGCGCACCAGACCCTGCGCCTTCAGATACCGGCACACCGTGGTGTAGGACGGCAGCGTGTCCGGGCCATCCTTGGTCGCGACGCGCAGGTTGTCGTAATGCAACTGCATGGTCCAGCCGGGGTGCTGACGGTACTGCTCGACCAGCGCTTCGATGATGGCTGGGCTCAGACTGACGAAGTGGCCGCAATCGTCGCGCAGTCGGTTCTTGAGTTGATCGACCGGATCCTGGACGTGACGGGCCCGGTAATACCAGCGTTCGATGGAAGACGCGCCGAACTGAACGTCGGCGCCGGTGATGGGGTGCCGCCAGACCTTGGCGGCCAGTGCCTGGAACGCTTGCTGCAATTCTCCTTTGGCAGGCGGCGAAGCCAGCAAAGGGCCAATGACCGAGAAGCGCAAGCGCGCCCATCGGTTGCGATGATCAATCGATAGTGACATGACTCTCCGTTGGGGGGATAACGGGAGCAGGCTACGGGCAGTGCGGGTGACCCGCCATCGACATGTTCTGCGGGAGATTCCCCTATCTGGCGCATCCCTCAGCCAGCGTGGTCAGGCCGGGCCCAGCAGCAGAAGCAACACCGCGGCCAGACGCTCGTCTTCGCTGTCGTGCTCGACCGATTGCAGCAGGCAGTCGGGATAGATGAACGGCTCGGGCGTTGGCGGGATGAGGCCACGCAGCCACCGACCGACGGGGGTCTTGGGGAAGGTCTCGGTCCACCACTGACGCCAGCGCTTGAGCGTGGCCCAACTGATCGCCGGCAGGCCGTCCAGGCAGGCGCCAGTGGCACGGCTCGATCGCAGTACCAGGACAATGGCCAGCCAGACACGCCGGCCGAGAAAGCGCACCGAATCGGGCGTCATGCGTTTGCGGCATCCGGCACAGCACAGGCTCAGGCGCGTATTGCAGTCCGGGTGTGCTGCCGGTGGGCATCCGCGCGGCTTACGCGGATAGTTGGCACTGTGCAGCACAGAGCCGCAATGGCAGCAGCCCCTGTCTCGCGCCACCTTCATCAAGTCTTCGTCGATCCGGCGCAACAGGGCAAAAAACGCTGGCGTTTGTAGCAAGGCATGGCACACTGCTGAGGTCTCCTTCATTGCTCGACACAATAAAGGCGACATCTTCCCTCAGGCGCGTGCATGCACGCTCCCTGAGGGAACCCCTCCAGCGTCCATCACCGTTCTTGCTCAAATCCCCACGCTTTCGGCATCACGAAAGCTGCTTATGCACAATGGCCGCGCCAATATCGAGCTTCTGCGGCTGCGGGTTGTTACGTCCCGCGCAATCTGAGGTTTGGGGAGGGCCGTTTATCCCGCGAACGGCTGGGGCGATTTTCTGAACATCTCCGCAATCAGCGCGAGACGCAACGGACATAAGGAAGGCCAGTACTGCTCTGATATCGTGCGATGTTTTCCAGGCGCCACACGACAACCAGAACAGACTGGCCTATGCATCGCATTGTATTTGCGTTTCTCACGCTCGAACAACATCTTCTCGCTATCCGTTGGAGAGCGTGCAAAGGTTGGGGAGGACACCAAGAAAGTGCCGCTTAGGCACCGCGCCGGTTGTATGTGAACTAGGCTGATCGGTATCGCAACGGTGGGAGCAAGCCATGCGGTTGATCATCGAAGCCAGGTTGGCGGACGAGGGCAGCGATATTGGCCATGCCGGTGAGGGCGTTTTGGCAGTGATCGAGCGCCGTGACGGTAGTCTTGCGGATCTGGGCCTGACCCTCGCGGAGGGCCGCTCGCTGTTGGCCAAGGTTCAGACCGAGCTGGTTTCGAAACAAGTCGCGGGATGGCTTTCGGGCCAGACTCATTGCAGGAGTTGCGGGGCGGCTTTGAGCCACAAGGACCAGCGCTCGACGGTGGTGCGCACGGTGTATGGCAAGGTGATGGTGAACAGTCCGAGGCTGTGGTCGTGTGCTTGCCAACGGACTGTGCCGACGCCACGATCCGTGATCCATCCCTTGTCTAAAGCGCTGACTAATCGCGCCACGCCAGAGCTGGAATACCTCCAGGCGAAGTGGGCAAGCCATCTGCCATATCGGCAGGCCACGGCGATGCTGAAGGAAATACTGCCTCTGGACAAGGGCATTTCGTTCAGCGGCACTCGAAATCGGATTCGTGCTATCGGAAAGCAACTCGACGCTGACATCGAGCGTGATATTGCGAAGCTGCCCCCTTTCGACGGAGGCGTCCAGGTTCGCGAATCCAGCCATGTCGCGACCGTGAGCGTTGACTCGGCGTGGTTGCGGCATTGCGACTCGGTGAGGGGCCTTGGCCGACATGTCAACCTCATCGCTGGACGAGCGACGTTCACCGACAGGCCGCCAAAGTTCTATGCCTATGTGCACCGGGAAGTTACCTCGGCAGTAGCGCGGCTGGATCAATTTCTCACTCGAAACGGTGTGGCGACCGACGAGCGCGTTACCGTGATCAGCGACGACGCCGGTGAATTTGAGAAGACCATCCGGGGCAGTCAGCTCGCACGCGGCAGGATTCTCGATTGGTTCCACATCGCTATGAAGTTCAAAGCGGCGCAGCGTTCCGTGTTCGGCAGTAAGGTTATCGATTCACTGGAACGAGAGTCGATAGAGACCGAAATCACGCACGCCAAGTGGCTCGCGTGGCATGGCAAGGGCCGCAAAGCGTTGGAGCGCATCAAGGCATTGGACGCGCAGCTCCTGACCAGAGCGGGGTATGAATTCAGTACGCTGTGGTGGAATCTAGATAAGGTCTGCGGGTACCTGCGGAGCAACGCGTCTACGTTGGTCAACTATGGCGCCCGGCATCGAAAGGGCTTGCCCATCGTAAGCGCCAGTTTCGGCACACCTTGAGTGCGACGAGCGTATTCAGGCAGGATGCGGCGGGGCGGCTTTCGGCGGGGCGAAGCTGAACGGCAACAGGTCGCTGATGTCGGCGTCTGGCGTTCGCTGTGGCAACTCTGTGAGCACGTGGAGCAGATAGGCATATGGCTCGACGTCACAGGCCCGGCACGTCAGCATCAGGCTATAGATCATGGCGCTTGCCTTGGCGCCGGCCACGGTGTCTGCGAAGAGCCATGCCTTTCGATTATGGAAGCCCTTCCATAATCGAAATTATCGTAAGTTCGCAATTATGGAAGCTTCGCGGGAGCTATATCGAACGAACACGCGTCGATCCATGCCGCGGCCCTGCATTTGCTGGGCTACGGCATCGATGCGGATGCATGTCCCGCCGCGCGTCAGCTATCGACTGCCGATAACTAAAGCGCCTGTGCGTCGGGACGGCGACAACTTCCAGGCCCGGATTTTCTGGCGCAAGGCCGTTTGCCTGCTTGACCCTAACAGCCCCGTCATTCGCGTGGGTTTCGAATCCGGTCCCAAAGGCTTCGACGACGTATGGGTGGAATATGACCCCAGCCGTGCACCAAATGACCCAGAAGGAAAACCAATCCTGCGGGAGTACACGCAATGCAAGTGGCACGTTTCGGTAAGCGACTTCGGACATAGCGACCTCATAGATCCCGAGTGGATCAACGCCAATCGTTTTTCCTTTCTTCAGCGGGCCCGAAATGCTCAGCACGCCCACGCGAAAGACGGGATCGGGGTCCGATTCAAATTGCTAACCAACTGGCGGATCGCGCAGACCGACCCGCTCCGACCCCTTATCCATCAGCGTCACAAAGCCATTCGCCTGGAGCAGTTGTTTGGCACGAAGACCGATGCGTCGGCGACAGGCCGGATCCGGAAACTGTGGCGGGAACATCTGGGCATCGACGATGCCGAATTGCGTCTACTGGCCCGCACGCTTTCGCTCGACACCGACTCCACATCGCTGGATGACCTCCGCGAACTGTTGGACATGCACTTCGAGAACCGGGGACTGCTTCGCATACCGCTGAACGAGAGTAGCTTCCGGTATGACGACATCGTCTTCCAATGGCTCGCCCAGGGTCGCCTCGAGTTCACGCGGGACACCTTTCGGGACGCCTGCCAGCGCGAGAATCTGTTTGCGAAAAGGAACTCTCCAAGGACACTAGTGGGTGTCAAGTCGTTCGAGCACGCGTTCGACCGACTAGAGGAACGATGCAGCACCGTCCTGGACTTGATACCGTATTTCAACGATCGGGCCATTCGCGACCAGCAAGATTGGACCGGCAACCTGTACCCCGCGCTCAAGCGCTTTCTCATTGACGCGGCGCGCGAACCGCAACCGTTACTCCTGGCGCTAGACGCCCACTTGACGCTGGCGTTTGCCGCTGGGTCCGTCGTCAACATCAAGTCTGGACGGCACGTGGAAATCGAGCAGCGTACGATCGACCGGCAAAGCTGGAGCGCGACGGACACTTTCACCAATCCAGACTGGCCGACGTGGAACTTTGAAGTGGAAGACTTGACGTCAGAGTCAGGAGAGATGGCCGTGGCTGTTGCGCTCACCCACGATATTCCCGACGCGGTGCGCGGCTATATTGCCACCGCCTTGCCTGGCGTCAGCAAGCTATTAGTCGCGAAACCGTCGTGCGGATCGGGAGCGCAGTCGGTCGCAAGCGGCAGGCACGCTTTCGAACTCGCCGAAGCCTTGGTTCAGCGCATCAATATGGAGCGGAAGGACGTGAAACCTCCAATGCATATTTTTATTGCGGCGCCCAACGCCTTTACGTTCTTCCTGGGCCAGCGTCAGCCGGGTATGGGACGAACAACCTTGTATGAGTATGACTTCGAGGGCGCGTTTGGCGGCGGCTATCAAGCCTCCCTGACGCTCCCGACCTAGCACGCGCGTCAGGCATTGCCGAATGACTGGGCCGATGTGGCTTTGGTGTGGGACATATCTGGCGAAAGTGATGGCAAAAAGCTACCGAACGGTGAGCCACGTCGATGGCTGGACTGGCCTCCCGCAATACGAGATTCGCGACAACAAGGTCTACCGGGCGGTGTCCCATGTTAGCGGTTGAACTGGCCTGCCTCAGTATGAGATCCGTGGCGATAAGGTGTACCGTACCGTGTCGCATGCAGACAGCTGGAGCGCAGTTCCTCAATATGAAATCCGAGGCAACAAGTTGTATCGCACGTGCTCCCATGCACAGGGTTGGACCGGCTCTGCACAATACGAATTACGCTAGCGCAACCAGCGCGTACGCGGAGTGGCTCACGTCGCATGTACCGTCAGCTTTCTTAGAATCACTCGTATTGGAGCGTGCGGCGGCGTTCCAGCCATTGAAAGCGCCGATCAATGTCCAACGTTGGGTCAGTTGCCGAGAGTTGATCGGGCACTCGGCCTACTGGTCGGTATGCCCTGGAGAAGCTGGCCCGCACAGAATCCATAACAGTTCGAGGCAAGACATCGCTGCCGATCGGGTGACATTCGCTACCTCCGGAACTAGTTTTCGTTCCAGCCTGCCTCCAACGAAAACAAAGTGATGGCGGATACCCGCCAAGGAAGCTCGAAACGCTGCAGCGGCACTGACGCAAAGCCCGGCGAGTTCATGAGAAACGGCCGGACGTCTAAACTGTGCTTCCTTCGGCCACACAGCCTCAAATATCGGCCCGTTGAAGGTCCGACCACGCCCTCTCGGGATCATAAGGGGCGTGCTGGCTTTCCCGCTTTCAAGGTGCTTTCGCTGCTGGCGAGTTGGCGCATGACTCCGACCACCACCGTGCGATGCCCGATTTCAGATTTCTTACGCAGAAATGCGGGGAAGATTCGGCAAAGGCCGAAACGGAGCCAAAGGCATTCCCACGGGCATCCGGAATACTACGACTCCCCGCTCGACAGTCTCCGAGTATTGATGGGCCATGACGACACCTTGTACCAGTTCGATCAGACGATCCCATTTCACAAATCCGGAGGTCGCTGCTTCTCGAATCGCACGATGCATTGTCGCATACGCCAATAGAATTCCTGCTCGGGTCGATGCTCTCGAGTTCTCGTCCCTGGAGAGAAACCATCCCAAATCTCTACTTGGCGACACCTGTTCTACTGCTGAATCAAGCGCGATAACACTATTGGCAGGTTGTTCCACAAAATAGCGTAGCAGCAGGTAGGCCTGTACTCGTGCATCCCCTGTGCTGACTTGTATTCCGTCGCCCTTCCTGAAGACGACAAATTGCTTCAGCGGAACCCTCCCGGAGCTCGCAATACCCGCAGCATAAGAACGCAGAAGCCGCAAAGTGCAGCAATAGACAACGCGTATAAGCTCGTCTTCGCGCCGTCTAATAGTAAACAAAGGCACGAATGACATATTTCCCGCCAAATGTCGTTGCCAGAACAGGGCTACGCCGTTGCATGATGGCCGTTCCAATATCTCCGGAGGCTTTGCCAGCGCACATGCAATCGCAAAGGCACATTCCGCATCCGCGGCCCATATTTCGACGTTGGAGTAGGCGATCCAACTGTCACCGCGAGCGGAGACATCCTCTACCCACTCATTCAACGTAGAGAATGCTTGTCGATATATTTTTACGTGGGTTCGATGTTCGTGGAGGTAGCTTTCGACAAAAACTCCTGGACTAAGGGGCGCCCCCGATAATGCACAGTGACATACCGGACAATGAAGCGCCTCTCTGAAGTTTTCCAAAATACCTATATCGGAGAGAAGGCTACTACACTTCATGCAACGATCATGTATATCAACATTGTGAATCGGGCATCGCGCTAACTTGCTACACTGAAACCAGATCGAGTGATATCCGGACTCCAAACAAACGGGACAAAATCTAAGGCGACTAGTAAAAATGGCGCCCAACAAATTTGAAACCTCCCCAGCCACCAGCGAACGCTCCTCTGGAAACCTAGTACTATTGAAGTTAACTCGCTCTATGACATGGCGGATTCGTTTCAGCTTGCCGAAAAAAGTCTGCGTGCGCGTGGGAAAATTCGGAGCATCGAGTAACCTCATTGCGGCTTGCATGCCAACTGCATTCAGCCAACACAACCGATGAAAATACCCGAATGAAGACTCATTTGGTATCGAATCTAATCCACCACCGCACCAGTGAGCGTCTTTCATGCCTAAGCTTGAGAGCAGTCTGGTCTATCCGTGGCATCCGGTTTTTCATCCCAGGCCGATTTAGCTGCAAACTTAGCGGCACTCTGCCAATCTTCCTTTGGAAACTCGAAGTTTGGGCAATCTTTATCCATACCCTTAAACGCTAAAAACCCAAGAGCATCGAAAATACGCCTCGAAAGCAATTTTCCATTTTGACTTGGTTCTGATATTTTATCGTCTCTTATAAGATGTACCTCCTTCATTGCCTGCCAAAATAAACTGGCTTGATTAGCTAGGCGAAAGCCAGAGGCATATCCGAGTGGAAAACAAAATTCTGTCCATGTTGGTCCAAAATCCGTCGGCCATCTTTTCACGTCGATCACCTCAAGCAGATCTTGCAGCTCTTCCAATCCATATCCGCTGAGTCTCAGCCGATGCCTAAAATACCGATCCAGGCAGCCTATTTGCTGCTCACTGGATAAGGTTCTGAATAATTCACGAATTTTTGGAGACTCGCCACAACAAATCACGACGAAATCAATCCTCACCTCTTCTAATTCATTATGCAGATCTTTGATAAAACCGAAATCTATAGGACGAAGGGCCTGCGCTTCGTCAACCAGCATCACAATTAGCTTCCAATTAGTCTCCAGTGCAGAAGCCACAATGTCATTAATCAATCTCCGACTTAATTCGTATGAATTTCCATCAAGAGCAGCATGATTAACCGTATAAAGCAAATCCCTCACAAATCCACCATGAGAAAATATTTCCCTATTTAAGCCTCTATAAGAGAGTACGTGAATTTCGCTGAGATCTCTTGGTAACCGCTCACGAAGGACATTCATCATGATGGTTTTTCCCTCGCCAGCGATCTCTTCTATGAAAAAACTTTGCCTGAGAAACAATAAAGTTCTGGCGTTGTCATAAAAATTCGATATCGGGAGTGTCCATAATGGTGATTCCGCTCTGCTCTTCTTGGATATAATCGGGTGCTGCAGCATTAATGCTCGAAGATGACCCTCATCCATTTCTTTCTCCACGATCGCACGCAATCATTTCTTATTCCCCGAATCCAGCTTGAATATTCCGCGCGGATTTATATTTGGAAGCAGATCGTTATCACTCCCAACATTATTATTGTGGTTATCTTCTTCGGCCGGCTTTAGGGATGCTGATTTCGAACCAGTAAAGCTATCCCGAGCTACTTTCGCTATCGCAAGCGCAGTTTTTTTTCCGATATTTTCGCCGCTATTTTCGCTCGTTACAAACTCATAATCTACTTTTCCGGATCTAGCATAAATATCGGGGCTCCGGCCTCGGGGCCGTCCCTTTGCTTTTGCGCCTACCAGTTCTCTGACCCGCAATGCACATCGCCAGTTTTCCCATTTTTCCTCACCGTATAGCTTGCCCAAATTCTCGCCAGTTTCCGCGTCACTTGCCCATGCCTCTCTCGCATCGAGACGATTGATGTAGACAAACACTTTTCTTCCTATCATAGAAAAATCAGAAGCGATACGAGGATTTGTATATCGGCAGTATGCCGTATTAATGTACGGCCTACGCGTATGGACGCCCCATTCTCCCCTAACCTCCACCTTTCGTCGGTGCATAAGGAGTCGATCATTTGAATTGATAGATCTTGGTAGAGGCTGTGGAACCCATAGAAGCTCATGCTTATCTACGAATCTTTGCAGAACATTAATTACAGTTGCACCATTAAGTCGATCACCGGTTGAGATAGTATTATGTTCACGGACAACGGCATTCAACATATCGACCACAAAATCAAGGTCGATTCCGTCATTTAAACCGAGCTGTTCGACATCGGGGGGCCGGCGAACATCGTCGGGGCCCGACGCGTATGTGGCCTTCAGGCGATGCTCTCCGCGTTCTTTTGAAACCCCAATGATCCTTTCGACTAACGACCTTCCCCACCAGGCACGTGGGGGGCCGAACTCAATGGCACAACCAAATACATCAATAACGTTATTTACAAAATCATTTGCAATATTGCACCAACCGTTATCCACCCTAAGCAAACTGAATGCTTGCCCTGCCAACTGCGGTATCAACGAGCATATCAAGGTGGGGCCGCGTGCAACAAAATCCATATTGGTGCTACGTACCTCAATGCGAACGTCACCAGAATTCCGTGCGTCTAACACGACAGGCACACTGCTCAACATCGTCTGCAACGCACAATCGGCGCTCGGGTTAACTTCCAGAGAGATATGTGCGCCCAAAATTGCGCTTGTTTTTACCTCGACCAGCAACCCTAGATACCAACGAGATATAGGTATCAAATGCCCTGTACCGTTGGGATCAATCACCCTAACATGAGTGGGAATATCAATAACTGTGTAATCAAGCTCTACGACTGCAAACGGGAGAAGTGGCGATATGAGAGCATTAGGACCCATACCATGTCCTAGATTGTTAGTCGCCTCAGCACCCATTCTGGCTTTTACCGCACGCTCTGATCTTTCATTCTTCAAAGAATGAAGGAAGCGCAAAAGGGATCGTCTACCCTTGTCTTCCGTCAGGAAGGGCCATTCATTCTCTCCAACCCCTTTTGTCCGTAATTCAGAAAGAAACTCGCCATGTATTTCAATATAAGGCTGCGGCCCTAACTGCGGCGAACGGCTATTTTTTGACTTCTTTTGTTTATCCGGCTGCAGAAAGAATTTTTGTATTAAATCTTTCTTGACATCAGGAAACTTTTCGAATAACTGCGCCAGCGCGCCAGCGTAACCACTAGAGCGTTGATCGGCCAATGGATGCTTCGCAATAATGGGTTTCGTTCTGAAGTAAGGCTTAATGCGAAAACTCGGAAGCAACGCATAAAATCCTACAATACACCCCTCCCCTGCTGATGCCACGCATCGTCGGAGCAAGCGCCTCACTTCGTTTGGCGAGAATTTTGTCTGTTCTTGAATCTCACCGTAGGGAATATCGGCAGCATATAACTCAACGGCAAGCTTTCGATTCAGAAACGTTCGACGAGTCGCATCGTCAAGAACGGTGATATCGGGATGGGGCCAGTCGACAAGCTCACCGTGATATTGTTGAATCAACGATCTCCGCGCGCCCCCGCCCATTATTCAACCCGTTCTAGAAGGGAACGTCGGTGAAATGCGCTAGTACGAAGTTCGGTTTTAAGTTTCCCGTTTGCCAAGTAGCGCGCCACACTAGCAAGTAAGTGTGCGGGATCACAATCTTCTAGTGCGAGAACCTCCTGGAGCGTGAAGCTACTTCTGGCGCTAATTAATCCTGGGAGGGCCCTGGGATTCGGGTCTATAGCTCCTCTAACGCGTGTTCGATAGGAACATAGCAACATCCAATTATGGGGCAGCCATTGCGCCATTCGGATTTCGCCTTCGGTCTTGGTTATCCTATTCTTGTGTCGCGTGGGTTCCCCGTTCCTAGAGTGATTGAAGTGCCAACACTCCGTCTTGCCAGACTGATATAAAACATCAACTGTTTGTTTGTATTTTTTTTCAGATTTTTCTTTTGGTGGCCTGGATGGAAGATACGACAGTATTTCAGGATTTCCTTCGGCTAGCAATAAATGCGAAAATGCAACCACGCCGAAAATGCCAAAGCGACGATCATTTTTTGGGGAATCAAAAAAATAGACCGACGCGTGGCCGCGATTTGGATTTCTAACAAATTCAGCCGGGCTCAATCTGTGCTGGTCTGCGGCGTGATACATGATGAGTCACAACGGCGAGTCTTGGAGAATATATGGTAGAAAATTTTGTGAGTAGATAACGGTATCAGTAACCCTATGAAACTGATTGCATAGTGCGCATAATTTTAATATTTTTTATTATCAGAAAATCGCAAAATTCGCATTTAAACCCAAGGACTTTCCCCAAAAAAATACTTTCGGTTGCGGGGACAATGTGTGGAGTGGAGCGGAATGAACTCCATGAACTGCAGGCGATTACTAGGAGCTCTGAGACAAGAGCGCAGAACCAAGGCTTTCGCCGTTTGCCTGCAAGCTCAAGGGAGGTAGGGGCGGGTAGGCGGCGCTCACACGCCAGCGGAGACATAGGCAGCATGACAACGGCTGCGGTCGCTCCCGAAAAAGACACACAATTACATCTTCGGCGTAGAACCGATAGAATATTTCATCCCCAAAAAAGACGAAAATATGTGTTGAATGCAGCGACAAAGTCTACGTAAGTAGATAATTCTTATCAGATTTTACCCCATCACTTTTCTCGTCGTCTGACTGATGCCATGCTTGCGCCTTAGCAAAACCAAGGCGTCCGGCCAGCCATCCCACGGCCGTTCGCAGCGGTCTGCGCCTCCGGTAGCGCACATGGCGATGCTGCAGCAGGTCCGCCGCCGTGCGAGGCTGCCCGTAACTTTCCAGGTACGCAGGCGACGCGGTCACCGAGCGGTTTGGCAGGGCCGACATCTACCTGGCCAACGCTGGCATGAACCAGAACACGCCGTCCGGCCAGGTTGACATCGACGAGTACGACGCACAGTTCGCCACCAACTCGCGAGGTGTGTTTTTCGGCGTGCAGAAGATCGTGCCGGTGTGGCGCGATGGCGGCTCGGTTCTCCTTGTCAGTTCGATTGCCAGCGCCAAGGTGCTCGATGGACACGCCGTCTATGCGGCACAAAAGCGGCAATTGAAGCGTTTGCGCAGAGCTGGGCGCTCGAGTTCAAGGCGCGTGGCATTCGGGTGAACGTCATCAGCCCAGGTCCCGTCGATACGCCGATCCTGTCCAAGCTCGGCATTGCCGAGGGCGACAGGCCACCTTTCGAGGCAGATATGGCAAGTGCCATTCCGCTTGGTCGCATTGGGCGTGCCGACGAGATTGCATCTGCGGCGCTGATGCTGACCAGTGGCGAAGGCAGCTTCATCACCGGCGTGAACCTGCGCGTCGATGGTGGGATCGCGCTGACCTGACATTGCTAGCCGCAAACGGCCCGGCTATTGGGGCCGGCCATCGGCGCCGGCCAGCAACGCTAGCGAAAATAGGAAGAAAAACGCCGCGGGTCTTTTGAACCCCCGGCGCATGTACCTGCGTTGCCAAGGTTGGTGGTAACGGGCGCCACATTGCGGGTTGTTTCGCTCATTTTCTGGCACAGACGTTCGGCATCGCGCACCAGTGCCTCGGCCACGGCACGCTCCACGCCGGACAGGTGCACGCGCAGGTCTGCCACCAGTGCGTAGCCGCCGTCTCGTGGATCGCGCCCGAAGACCACCGTGGCGGCGACGGTAGCATCGGCAAAGGCGACCCTGGCCCGGGGCGCCAGCAGACTCAGCATGCCGGGAAAGCTCGCGGCGTAGCCCGCGGCGAAGAGCTGCTCGGGATTGGTGCCGCCGCCCGCGCCGCCAACGACCCTCTGCCGGATCATTTCGCCAAGCTGTGCCTCCTGGATGCCCGCGCCTTTAAACGCGGCCCGTGTTGGTCTGCATGGCCCGGCAAACCCGCTCCGGTCGTCCGCCATTCCCCTGACGGCGTCGCTTCGCGGTCATATAGAGCACGTAAAGAGCCAGTCTTTTCAGACTATTATGTGCGCTATAAATAACTTTCAGAGCATCCATGCATTGCATGCCGAGTGACCGTCCCGCCCCCCGCTGGTAAAGTCCAGCGCCATGCGCCAAAACACGCGCAAGCGGTGTGCCCTCGTCCCTGGGGCGCTCGCCAATACAACGGGAACGGGTACCAGGTCATGCTTTCACACGTTTATGCCGCCGTGCGCGCCGCTGGTCTTGCCATGCTTGCCGCGTCGCTCATCACCGCGTGCGGCGGTTCCGAAGACGCTGCGCCAGACCAGCCGGCTCCTCCAGCGCAGCCAGCCCCGCCTAGCGCGCCGGCCGCCCACCTCATCGTCGACACCGGCAGCGCGGCCCCTGTTGCGGGCGGCACGCTGACGCTCAAAGCCGTCGTCCTCGGAGCGGATGGCCAGGAACTGAAAGGGGCCACGTTTGCCTGGACCTCTTCCGACGAGTCCGTCGCGATCGTGATCGCGGCGTCGGACAAGGAGCCTGCGGCCTCCGCTGTCGCGCCAAGCGGCGCCTATGCCACGGTGCGGACGCTGGCCGCCGGTACCGCCGACATCTCAGCGACGGCGACGCTTCCCGACGGCAGCACCGTAACCAGCGTCGCACGGCTGAACGTCAGCGAATCCCCTGCGAAGTCCTACACGCTGACGCTGGCGCCGGCCCTGCTGACCATTTCCGCCGGCGGCGCCGCACAGACTGTCATCGCAACCGTACGCCGCTCGGACGGCGTGGATGGCGTCGCCGATCTGACCCAGTGGTCCTGGAGCAGCGACGATACGAGCTTCGTGGTGACGATGGCTGCGGGCGGCAACAGCGCGGATGTCGCCAGCCCCGCCTCGGCCACGACGGCGGGGGCGGGCACGCTGACGGCCTGCGCCACCGCGCCTTCCGGAGCAAGACTGTGTGCCAATGCGGCCTTGGCCCGCAGTGTCGCCCCGCCTCCCACATACACTGTCGGGGGCGCGGTCTCAGGTCTGGCCACCGGCAAGAGCCTGATGCTCTCGGACAGCAATGGCGACGTGCTGGCGGTCAGCGGCAATGGCGCTTTCACGCTTCCCACGGCGCGTGCTGACGCGACCGCCTATGCCCTCTCCGTGTCGGGCCACCCCGCGGGACAGACTTGCACGGTCGCTCGGGGCGCAGGGACGATCGCTGCCGCCAACGTGACCAACGTTGCGGTCGAGTGTGTGCAGGCCCAGTTCGTGGTGCTGCCAGACGGCAGCGCGAGCGGGGTGTACGTCTACCGTGTGAACCCGGTTAGCGGGGCCCTGGCCCCCGTGCCGGGGAGCCCGTTCGCCGTAGCCGGTGCGATCCGCGACATCGCGTTCTCCCCCTCCGGAGCGACAGGCTATGCGCTGACTGCCAGCGCCGTGGTGCCGTATTCTCTTGACCCCGCGACCGGCGCGATGACCGCGCTGCCTGCCTACGCCTTCCCGATTGCTGACCGGTATTCCATCGCCGCGAACCCGCTGGGCAATACCTTGCATGTAGGCGGATACGGGTCGGTCGATTTTGTCGGCCTGAAGGCGGATGGAATGCCGGACCGCGTCGTGCATAGTGTCGTCGACCCGTTTGCTTCCGATCCGATGACCGGTATCGCGGTGTCTGCCGACGGACTGCGCAGCTATGCCGTTGGCTGGATGACCGGAAGAATTCTCCAGATTCAGTTCGATCCTGCCACCGCAATCGTGGGCTTCGTGGACGCCGTGGCGACGCCAGGCGGCGTGCCCAGCCGGATAGCGCTCGCGCCGGACGGCACGCGTCTCTATACGGCGAATACCATGACAAATACCGTCGGCACCCATACGCTCAATCCCGCTTCCGGGACGATTACTGGCAGTCAGACGTCTACGACAGGCTCCGTGCCCAGCGATATTACGCTGGCACCCTCGGGCAAGTTTGCCTACACGTACAACCAGGGGAGCTTCAACATCCGGGTTTATCAATTGGATGCCATAACGGGATTGCCGATTTCCAGCCGATCCACGAGAGTCGGCTACCGCGGCGAGCGGCTCGCTTTCGACGGGACAGGAAAATATCTTTACGCACCTGCGCTCGTAGGAGGCATCCGCGGGTACGCGGTCAGCCAGACCACGGGCGACCTGACGGAGCTCCCCGGCAGTCCTTACACCTCCGGCACCGGGGCGCGGGCGCTTGCCATCGTACAGCCAAGGCCGTAAGGCTGAATGTAGGACGCGGGTATCGGACATCCGGACCGGTTGTGCGCGATCGCTCGCGGCGCGCAGGAACCGTCTGGCTGTCTGACCGGAGAAGTTGGATGAGGCATGCCGCGTTCAGCCGGGCGATTATCCGCATACGCGGCGCCCAGGCTCGCCTCACTCTCCGCCTCCGCACCCCAGGTCTACAACATCTTCGACGCGCGCCTGCCGGAGCGCGGATATCACGGGAAAGCCAGGTCTATTGAAGACGGTCGCTGTCCGACCCTATTGCGTCGCTTGTGCTGCAGATTGCGAGAGCGGCTTACGGGGCCCGGCGGTTCAGCCCAGCATGGCTAAAGCCGTCTTCAGAACGGCACGTTTGAATTCCATGGCGTCCCGCGGTAAGGAAGAGAACGGGCTCAGCACATGGCTATAGGGGACAGTTGTGCTGATGCCATTGGCGAGCATCGTGAACATGATGTCGGGATCCTGCCGCGGAATCTCGCCTGCGTCGATCGCATCGATGAGCAACGGTACGAACGCATCATGAAAGGGCCGCACCACCTGCTCGATCAGCACGTCAAGCCGGTTTCGCCCCAAAGTTGCTGGCCAATTATCGAAACGCCCGCTTCTGTGCTTATTTCTTAACGACATTCTCGGCGGCAGAAAGAGCGATTTAGCGAAGGGGGACGAGTACACGCGCCCGTCACCCAAATTTAGTGTTGCACCGTTGAGGAATAAGTTACAGAGAACGGGGATACACGCTCTCGAGAAGATGAGGCCGACTGATCGACGTTCCATAGCGCTGTTGGGGAGCGGCTTTACACGCTGTGCATAGTATTGCGTTGACCCAGCCCGCTCTGCTTAAAGTGTTCGCTGTTACGCAGTAGCCCGACGCTGGATGCCTCCAACTCGCTCGGTCGATGCACAAAAATCGCAGCGCATTTCGTCCATAGCACCGTCCCGTCGCTCAAATGAGCGGTACTCTCACTCCCCGTGAGTGCATGGCATTAGGCAAGAGCACTTAGGCCGGCGAAGGCCCGCACGCGCATCCTCACTGCCCAGTGAATCTCGCCGGCCTGCGCTCGATGAAATGCGCGACGCCCTCCTTGAAGTCCGCGCTCTGGATGCTTTCGAACATCTCCGCATTGGCCAGGCGTGTCGCCTCCGCGAGCGTCTGGAACGGCTGCTCCCACATCTGGCGCTTCATCACACCGATCGAGCGCGGCGACACGTTCTCGGCAAGGTCATCCGCATACCCGATCGTTTCTTCCATCAGCGCGTCAGGCGCGTAGAGCCGATCAACGAGGCCGATACGCAGCGCTTCGTCAGCCAGAACCTTGCGCGCCGAGTACAGCAGGTCGGCGGCGTGCCCCGGACCGACGGTGCGAGGCAGCAGCCAGGCGATGCCGTGCTCGGCGATCAGGCCCCGTCGGGCGAACGCCGTGCTGAACGCGGCGTTGGCGCTCGCGAAGCGCATGTCGCTGTAGAGCGCGAACACCAGCCCCAGGCCGGCCGCCGCACCGTTGATCGCCGCGATCACAGGCTTGCGCAGCGCTGGGAAATAGCCGTATCGCGTCTGATAGTCCGCGCGGCGGTTCATGTCGAACGGGCGCATCCACCGCGCCGCCCGAATGTCGTCGGGCGGCAGGATCTCCAGGGCGTTGATGTCCATGCCCGCGCAGAAGCCCTTCCCCGCTCCGGTCAGCACCACCACCCTCACTTCGTCGTCCCGGTCGAGGGTTTCCATTGCGTCGCGCAATTCCGCTTCCATGACCTGCGTCAGCGCGTTGAGCTTGTCAGGGCGATTCATGGTGACGACGGCAACGCGGCCGTTGCGGCCGGCCCGCGTGACCGTCAGTTCTTCATGGGTTGTGTGGCTCATCTGATGTCTCCTCTGATGTGTGGCTTGCTGTGGATTACGGAAGTTGCACCGCCCGGGGTTCGACGAACTCCTCGAGTCCGTAGATGCCGCCTTCCCGCCCCATGCCGGAGAGCCCGAATCCACCAAACGGCGCGGCAGGGTTGAAGCGTGCGCCATTGACATCGACCTGCCCTGCCCTGAGCGCATCTGCGAAGTCAGCTCCCGTCGCATCGTCGGCTGCCCATACCGTCGCCGCGAGGCCATACGGGGTGCCATTGGCGAGCGTGATGGCCTCCTCGACGGTCTCGTAGCACTGCACGGCCAGCACCGGCCCGAATACCTCTTCGTTGGCGAGGCGGCTGTCCGGCGACACCTGGCCGTAGATCGTCGGTGCCACAAAGAATCCGCTGGCAGGCACCGGCGCGTCGGGCCCACCGGCGATCCGGTCGAAGCCAGCTTGCTCCGCCTCGGCCAGATGCGCACGCACGCGCTCGCGCTGCGCGGCCGACAGCAACGGTCCGATGCGCGTGCCGGCCTCGGCGGGATCGCCGAGCGTCATCGCGGAGACCGCCTCCGCCAGCAGCGCCCGGCACTCTGGATACAAGTCGCGCGGCACGATGAGGCGAGTCGTCGCGCTGCAGGTTTGGCCCGAGTTGAGATAGCACGAGGCGATGGTGGCCTTGACCGCCTTCTGCAGGTCGGCCCCAGGCAGCACCACCGCGGCGGACTTTCCGCCGAGCTCCATCGACAGGCGTTTCATGTCACCCGCTGCGCTCGCCGCCACCTTGCGGCCCACGGCTGTGGACCCCGTGAACGACACCATGTGTACGCCAGGATGCGCTACCAGCGCGCTGCCGAGCGCGGCGCCGCCGGAGACGATGTTGAGCACACCGGCCGGCAAATGCGCGGCTTCGCAGGCGTCGATCAGGTGCAGGGTTGCCGAGGGCGCCAGCTCGGAGGGCTTCAATACGACCGTACAGCCCGCCAGAAGCGCGGGCGCTACCTTGCCCGTGATCTGGTGCAGCGGATAATTCCATGGCGTGATGGCGGCGACGACGCCCACCGGCGTCATGGTGACGCGGGAATGGCCGACCTGCCGCACGAAGGCGAAGGTTTCCGCAAGCGCAGCGGTGGCGCGCCAAGCCGCGATCGGTGCATCGACCTGGATCCGGCGCGACAGCTTCAATGGCATGCCTACCTCGCGCGAGATGCCCTCGGCCAGGACGGCGGCGCGTTCCTCCAGCGCATTGGCCAGCGCCAGCAGATACTTCGCACGTTCGCCTACCGGCGTCCCGCGCCAGCCCGGCGCGGCGGCCGACGCGGCGCGCACCGCGACATCGGCATCGCCCGCGACGCCAAGCCGTACGGTCACCCGCGGGGCTTCGGTGGCGGCGTCAAACACCGTCACGGTCTCCCCGGTCTCGATGTGCCGGCGCGTGCCGTCGATATAGTGTTCCGACAGTTGCTTCACTTCGACTCCTGGTTCTTCTGCGTACCACGTTGCGCAAGAAACTGCGCCATCACGCGCTGAGGTTCGCCGTCGGCATAGCATTCGAGCTGGGCGCGTATGCCCGCGACACACGCCTCGTCGAAACCGGGCTGCGTCATCGCGCGCAGGCGCTGCTTGGACAGGCGCACCGCTGTTGGCGGCAGCGCCGCCAGCGCCCGGGCGCGGGCCAGCGAGGCAGGCATCAGCTCGGCATCGGCATGCAGCGAGGAAACCAACCCCATCTCGTAGGCGCGCTGGCCGCTGACGAGTTCTCCCGAGAGCGACATCTGCACGTTATGCGTATGCCCGACGTGCAGCGTCATCAGGTAGGAGCCGACGATGCTGGCCAACCCGGCCTTCACCTCGGGCTGCCCCCAACGGCTGTCCGGGGTCGTCAACCGGAAATCCGCGCACAGCGCAATCTGGAAACCCGCACCGGCGGCCACGCCGCGCACCGCCGCCACACATGGCTTGTCGAGGTCGCGGACTGCCTGGTACATGGCGCGCTGCCGCTCGAGCCACGGGACGAGGTTTTGCCACGACACTTCGGCCGCTTCGCTCAGGTCCTGTCCCGCGCAGAATGCGCGCTCGCCCGCTCCAGTCAGTACCAGCGCCCGGACGGCAGCATCGTCGTTCAGCGTGCGCAGCGCCGCGATCAGCGCGTTGCGCAGCGCGCCGTTCACAGCGTTCATGCGGGTGGGACGGTTCAGCGTAACGATGGCGATGTCGCCAGCTCGCTCGATCCGCACGGCGTCCCCGTGCGCTTGCCTGTCATCGTGCATCTTCACCCCTCCAGCTGGACGACCGCATCGACGGCCATCACGCCTTCGCCTGCGGCCATCACCATCAACGGATTGATATCGACCGACCGTACCGCGGTGCGATGACGCAGCGCCCAGTCACCAAGCGCCACCGCGGCGGATGCGAGCGCATCGAGGTCCAGCGCCGGCACGTCCCGGTACCCGGCGAACAGCGGGGCGATTCGCAGGCGCGCGCAGGCTGCCTTGACGTCGGCCACGTCAAACGGCGCCAGCAAGGTCACGATGTCCTTGCGCAGTTCCAGCAGCGTGCCGCCTTCGCCGATCATCACGACCGGGCCTAATGCGGGATCGACGGAGACGCCGAGCGCAAATTCATGCAGCCCCTTGATCATGCGCGCCACGACGACCCGAGGCGCCTCCACGCCCAGACTGCGCAACGTGCCGAGGCAATCGTCCGCAGCGCGGGCGACGTCTTGCGCAGACGCCAGCCGCAAATGCACCAGGCCATGCTCGCTCTTGTGGGGTACGGCGTCGGCGCAGCCCTTGACGACGACCGCGCCTGCACCCGCCCCGCGCAACTCGCGGAATGCCGCGACTGCCTCGCCGGCAGTTGCACAAAGGCGATACGGCACGACAGGAACGCCTGCCTCTCCCAACAGGGCGAGGCTGCGCGCCTCGTCCTGCAAGCCTCGACCGCCGGGCGGCTGCGAAGCCGGCCTGTCGGACAAAGGGACCGGGCGCGCGGCGAGCCGGCGATGCCCCGCATACTGCGCGAGCGCCGCTACGGCATCGGCCTCGGTGACGAACGTCGGCACGCCATGCCGCGCAAAGATCTCCCGCACGCTGTGCTGCGGCGCGCTGGCGACCAGCGGCTTGCGGCTCCCGGCACTGAAAGCCGCCGCGTCCCGTGCCAGCGCTTCCACGTCATAGCCGGGTCCCGCCACCGGGATGCCGACCATCACCATGTCGGCCTGCGGATCGGCACCGAGCGCGTCGAGCACGCGCGGAAACATGTCTCCCTGGCCCAGCAGCGCCGCTGTCATGTCGAGCGGATTGCTGGCAGTGCCGAATCCGGGCAGGATCGCCTCGAGCGCGAGCAGCGTGTCCGCATGCAGCTCCGCCAGGGGCAGCGCGTGGCGCTCGGCCAGATCGGCGGCCATGACGCCCACCGCGCCACTGTGGCTCATGACCACCGTGCGACCGGAACCCGGTGCATGGTCCTGCAAATACAAAGGCACCGCGCGCACCAGTTCGCCGATATCCCGGGCGCGCCAGATCCCGTGGGCGGCCAGGAACGCATCGATTGCGGCGTCGTTGCCGACCAGCGCCCCCGTATGCGAGGCGGCGGCCTGCGCGCCACGGGCGCTGTTGCCTGCCTTGATGGCAACGATGCTGGCACCGCGTGCCCGCGCCGTGGCCGCCGCGCGGGCCAGGCCGTCCGGATTGGAAATCGATTCGAGATAGACCAGGATCAGCCGCACGGCGGCATCTGCCGCAAGGGCGGCGGCGATCGCGCAGGCATCGAGATCGGCATCGTTGCCGGTCGCCACCAGGTATCGCACGCCATGGCCCGCTTGGCGCAACAGCGCGTACGGCATCACGCTGGCCGCGCCGCTTTGGCTGACGATGGCAATCGGGCCGTCCTGCGGCGCCACTTCCATAAACATCGTCGAGAAGTTCAGCACCGCCCCGCTCGCAAAGTTCGCGGTGCCCTGGGCGTTCGGACCCACCAGGCGCATGCCCCCGCTATGGGCGATACGCACCAGTTCCTGTTGGCGTTCGCGTCCCCGGGCGCCTGTCTCTGCAAAACCAGACGCCATGATCACTGCGGCCTTGACGCCCGCATCCGCACACAGGCGCACCTGTTCTAGCGTCGCATCGCCTGACACCGCGATGATCGCCGCCTCGGGCGTCTTGCCCCGCGCAACGAGGTCCGCAAGGCTGGCATGGGCGGGCAAGCCCTGGATGACGTCGCGGCCCGGATTGACGGGCAGGATGTCGCCCGCATAGCCGAACGCGCGCATATAGTGAATGGGGCGTCCGCCAACCTTGTTGGGATTGTCCGAGGCGCCGATCACGGCGACGGATGCCGGATCGAACAGCGCGTTGAACGCATCATCCATCGCATCTTCCACGGGGGCTGGTGCAGCGTCAGTCAACGGTCGCTCCCGATGCCTTCACCACCGGGCCCCACTTGGCCGCATCCTGTTGGATCAGCTTCTGAAAGTCGGCCGGCGTGCCGGGCAAGGGGCGCGCTCCCAGCGTCGCCAGCTGCGTTTTGACCTCGGGCTGGCCGAGTACCGTCTGCAGTTCGGCATTGAGCCGGCGAACCGCCTCGGGTGGGGTGCCCTTCGGCGCCGACAGGCCAAACCAGATCGTGACATCGAAGCCGGGCAGGCCAGCCTCCGCCACCGTCGGCACCTTCGGCAACGCCTCGGAGCGCGTGGCGCCCGTCACACCGAGCGCCTTGACCTTGCCAGTGCCGATGTACTGCACCTGGCTCGATACGGTGTCGAACATCATCGAGATGCGCCCGCCAAGCAGGTCCGTAAACGCGGCGGCCGAGCCCTTGTACGGAACGTGAACGATATCGATACCCGCCATCGACTTGAACAACTCACCCGACAAATGATTGGAACTGCCATTGCCGGCCGAGCCGAAGGTGAGCGATCCCGGCTTCTGTCTGGCGAGGGCGATCAGATCCTTGACGTTGGTCACCGGCAGGCTGTTTGGCACCACCAGCACATTGACGGTGGCCGCCACCGAGCCGACCGAGTCGAACGCCTTCACGGGATCCACTTTCAACGTCCGGTACAGCGACGGATTGATCGCCATCGTCCCCGTCGTCGAGAAAAATATCGTGTAGCCATCAGGCGTGGCCTGCGCCGTGGCCTCTGTTGCGATCGTGCCGCCGGCGCCGCCTCGGTTGTCGATGACCACCGGCTGGCCGAGCCGCTCGGACAGCTGATGCCCAATCAGGCGGGCCATGCCGTCCGTCGGGCCGCCGGCCGGAAACGGCACCACCAGCCGGATCGGTTTGGCCGGATATCCTGCGTCATTGCCGGCCGCGGCAATGGCATTCCCAACGGCCCCCGGCGCAGCACCGATCAGCAGAATGCACAGCGGCTGCCGCCATGCGCGAAACAGGTTGAAGAAGTGCGGCATGTCGTCTCCATGTTGTTGTGTCCTCGCCGGTCGGCCCGCCTGCCGCAGGGCCGCCGAATCCGAGGTTGATGCAAGTGTATGAAGTCCGCCAGCAATGCAAAAGAGTACAATCTGCGATACCTGATATCGATTTTATGCATTACCAGCCAACGTATCGCCGATGAACCTCAAGCAGCTCGAAACCGTTGCCCTCGTCGCCGAACTGGGATCGCTGTCGCGCACCGCCCGCACGCTCGGCATTGCACAGTCGCTGGTAAGCCGCGCCGTCGCGCAGATCGAGAGCGAATGGGGAGACCGGCTGTTCGAGCGAACAGGGCGCGGCGTGGTGCTGTCGGAGTTCGGGCAGCGGATCGTGCCTCACGTGCGGTTGCTGCTCGACCAGTCCGCCCGCCTGCAGGACGAGGTCAAGGACGCCGCTGGCGTCCCGGTGGGTCTAGTCAGGATCGGCGTGCTGCCATCGATGGCACCGCGTCTCGTGCCGGCACTGTTTGAAGACCTGCGCAAGCTTGCACCGGGCGTGCGCCTGCATGTCGCCGAAGGCTTCAGCGGACAACTCGACGAAGCGCTGGAGTCGGGCCGCATCGACCTCGCGCTCATCAACCGCTACAGCCCTGGCCCGCGCCAGGATGAAGATGTGCTCGCCGAGGTACCGACCTACCTGATCTGCACCCCTGCTCACCCCTTCGGGCGCCTCGCTCAACTGCCCTTCCGCAAGCTCGACGGCGTCCCCCTTGTACTCCCGCCGGCTCCGAACGGCTTCCGCTCGATCCTCGACCAGCATGCTCGCCGCCTGGGCATCAAGCTCGACGTCGCGCTCGAAGTCGAGTCTCTCAGTACGATGAAGGAGGTCGCGCTGACGGGAAGCGCTTTGACGATGCTTCCCCGGCTCGCAGTACTACAGGACCTGGAGGCCAGACGGCTCGCCGCAGTAGAGATCGTCGAGCCGCGCATGCCGCGGGCTATAGCAATGGGGGTTACGCGGCATCATCCGCTGTCGCGGGCGGCGCGGATGGTGTTGTCGCGGTTGCATGATTTGGTGCCACGGGTGGTGGGCGAGTAGATTCCGGTGTGGGAGACGCCTGCTGTGGCTGGACGTCGATCGCAACACGGCGCCCAATGCGGCGGGCGCCTTGGCACAGTCGCCCCCGGGGAACTGGAGCGAGGGTTGGCGTGACCCGGACCTCGCGCAAGCTGTAGTTGCACGTCAGCTCATCTTCGAGGTGATCGGCGGTTCTTGATGGGCCATCGCGACGGCGAATTGCGACACGTTAGGCATACGCTTTCGTTGGTCCACGGTCATGACATTCGCTTCCATGGCAATTCTCGTAGTGGTCGAGTAGGCGCGGGTCCCTGTCACGTGCGCTTGGGTAAAGAGCTTGTCGGTAACACGCGGTTCGATCCCCGGCTGGCACGGGCTGGCGCGAAACCGGCTAGCCGGTGGGGCCAGCTTCCCGCCAGGCGCGACCAAAGTCAGATGGTGAACGAGCCCGCCGGATACTCGCTGCACAGGAACTCCACGAAGGCGCGAACCTTCGGACTCTGCAAACGGCGCGACGTGTGCAGAACCCAAAGCTCAACGTCGTCACCGGCAATTCCCCACGTCACCAGTTCGCCTTTCTCAAGGAGGCTGCCGATGATGGACTGCGGCAATAATGCCGCCCCCGCGCCAGCGGCAATGGCATCGCGGACCATGAGCAGGGACGACAGCCGCAGAACGGGTTGCGGCGCGATCGCCAGCTTGCCATTGCGGACAGACCAGACATCTCCGTCGCGATGGCTCGGCATGACGACTGCAGGCACGGGAAACGGGGTGTCGCTGCGGCCCTTCGGCATCGGGACGGACGGTGCGGCAGCCAGCACCATCCTGTCTTTGGCGAAGCACCTGCCCACCAATGCGCTGTCCTTGCGCGGATTGATACGGATGGCGACATCGAAGTGCTCGTCGACCAGATCGACGAGACGGTCCTCGGCCACGGCTTCGATCTGCACCTCGGGATAGCTCGCCCGGAACCGCGCCGCAATCCGCCCTAACGCCAATTGTGAAAACAGAAGCGGCGCGGCGATACGCAGACGGCCCCGCGGCGCCGCGACGCCGTCTCGCGCCGCCCTTACCGCTTCGGCCACCTCATGCATCGGCCCCGCCGTTCTGCTCAGCAGCAACTGGCCCGCCTCGGTCAACTCCAGCCTGTGCGTACCGCGTTCGATGAGCCGGATGGCCAGTGCGTCTTCGAGATCGGCGACACGGCGCGACAGCGTTGCCTTGGACCGGCCGCTGGCGCGGCTGGCTTTGCCAAAGCCTCCGTGCGCGGCTACCAGTTGGAAGTCCAGAAGAGCGTTCAGGTCCATGTCGTCTCAATTTTGATACGGGTCGTCTTCATTTTATGGGCTGTGTTTCGATTATGGAATCCCTTACTGTGTGGACATCAACCACCTGAACCCAAACCAAGGAGTAATCATCATGACGATTCTTGTTACCGGCGCGACCGGCACTGTCGGCGGTCAAGTTGTCGAACAGCTCGTGAAGCGCGGCGCGGATGTTCGCGCCCTCGTCCGGGACCCGGCGAAGGCCGACTTCCCCGCAGGCGTCACCGTCGTCCAGGGCGACCTGCTCGACGTCGATTCTCTGCGCGGCGCCTTCGCCGGAGTCTCGACGCTGTTCCTGCTTAACGCGGTGGTGCCAGACGAATTTACACAGGCCCTCATCGCGCTCAATGTCGCGCGCGAGGCCGGCATCGAGCGAATCGTCTACGTGTCGGTGATCCACAGCGATCGCTACGTGAACGTGCCCCACTTCGCCGGCAAGTTCGGGGTCGAGCGCATGATCGAACAGATGGGGCTGAACGCGACCATCCTGCGTCCCGCCTACTTCATCGGCAACGATCTCGCGATCAAGGACGTGGTGATGGGACACGGCGTCTATCCGATGCCGATCGGCAGCAAGGGCCTGGCAATGGTCGATACGCGGGACATTGGCGAGATCGCGGCTATCGAGCTGATGCGCCGTGAGCAGGCTCCCGCAGCCCTGCCCCTGGACCGGATCAATCTGGTCGGGCCCGATACGCTGACCGGCGCGGATGTCGCGGGGATCTGGACGGATGTCCTGGGTCGCCCGATCGCCTACCCTGGCGACGACACCGTCGGCTTTGAGCAAAACCTGCGGCGGTTCATGCCGAACTGGATGGCATTCGATATGCGCCTGATGAGCGAGCGTTTCCTGTCGGTCGGCATGATGCCCGAGGACGGCGATGTCGAGCGCCTGACTGCCCTTCTCGGCCGCCCCCTTCGGTCCTATCGCGACTTCGCCACCGAGATCGCGACGTCCGCCTGACGGCGAAGCGGCGTCCCGCATGCGGCGGTGACGACCCGCGGCTCACCGGAGGGGCCGCCCCACCGCAATACGTGACTACGACAGACAACATTCGACAACAATCGAACCTCTGCCGGACATAGGCGTTCAACCCGGATGGCGCCGCCGGTATTGCCCCGGTGCCGTGCCGTGGACACGGCGGAATGCCACACCAAAAGCCGCATCCGAGAGGTAGCCGAGTGATGCCGCGATCGTCGATACGCTGTCCACCGTTGCGGTCAGGCGTGCCGCGGCGAGCTGCATCCGCCAGCGCGCCGCGTATTCGACCGGAGACTGGCCGACCCGCATCTTGAAGCGTTGCGCGAATCCTGACCGGGACAGCCCTGCAATGTTCGCCAGCTCCACGAGCCGCCACGACCTGACCGGGTCCGCATGGATTGCGCGCAATGCGGCCGCAATGGCGGGGTCGCGCAGGCCGGCCAGCCAACCGAGTTCGTCCGCTTCCGCCGTGGCGACATGCTGCCGCAGCGCATGCACGAACATCATCCGCAGCAGATCGTTGCAGACGGCATGCCCGCCGGCGAGGTTGGCATGCCACTCCCGGTCCAGTTCATCCAGCAGCCAGCCGAAGGAGGAAGCCGCGCGCGCCTCTGCCCGGATCACCAACGCTTTCGGCAGTAGTGCAATCAGTCCGGCGGCTCCCGCACCAGCGAGGGTCACGCTGCCACCGAGAATTTCGACATCGGTGCCCTGCCCGATGCGCGCCGACATCCCCGGTTCTGCGAAGGCCAGTGCCGCATCGACGGGCGGTAGCTCCGGGGCGCTACCGAGCACGAACGGCGTGCGCACGATCACGAAGCCGTCGCCCGCCCGGAGTTGCCGTGCCGGCCCGGCGTCGACGGTGAGCCAGCACGCTCCGCGCCGGATGACGTTGAACTTCAGTTCGAGAGGCTGAAACCTCAGCGCCCAGTCGCCACCCGCCTGCAGCCGCACCGAGCAGGCGGCGCGCAGTCCGGCAAGGGCCAGCACATCGGATAACGGATCGGCCGAAGGATTCTGGATGATCACGATAGAAAAATGGACTACTCGATCTGTTTCGTCCGAGCATGGTACGGGAAAATCCCCTCATCCAACGATTCGGAGAACGCGATGACGACCCGGCAACAGCCGCTCGGCACACCTTTCAGCGCCTTCAGCACTGCCGCCGACGTGATGGCGGGCATCAGCCTGGCCGGCCACGCAGCGATTGTGACGGGCGGCTATTCCGGGATCGGGCTCGTCACCGCCAAGTCGCTGGCGTCGGCTGGCGCGCGTGTCGTCGTGCCCGCCCGCGACCCGGGGCGTGCCCGGCAAGCGCTCGCGGGCGTGCCGAATATCGAGATCCGACCGATGGACTTGATGGTGCCGGCGTCCATCGCGGCGTTCTGCGACGACTTTCTTGCGGGCGGGACACCCCTGCCATTGCTCGTCCATAGCGCGGGTGTCATGGCAATGCCACTGGCGCGCGATGCGGAGGGCCACGAGGCGCAGTTCGCAACGAACCACCTCGGCCACTACCGTCTCGCATGCGGACTGTGGCCGGCCCTGAAAGCGGCCGGCGCGGCCCGCGTTGTGGCGGTGTCTTCCCGCGGCCATCAGATTGCCGGGGTGGACTTCGACGATATCGATTTCCTGAAGCGGCCCTACGACAAGTGGGTCGCTTACGGCCAGTCCAAGACGGCGAACGCGCTGTTCGCACTGGCGCTGGACCGGCGCGGGCGCAACCATGGCATACGCGCTTTCTCGCTGCATCCCGGCCAGATCCTCACGGACCTGGCGCGCCACCTCAGCGGCGAAGAAATCGCCGCGTTCGATGCGCTGGACGAGCACGGCGTGCCTCGGGTCGATCCGCTGAACGGTATGAAGACCCTTGAGCAGGGTGCAGCGACGACGCTGTGGTGCGCCACGAGCCCCGCCCTGGATGGCCTGGGAGGCGTTTATTGCGAGGATTGCGACATCGCGCCGCTACATACCGGGGCGACCGGGCGCAAGGGTGTGGCTCCGTGGGCCGCCGATGTCGCGATGGCGGAACGCCTGTGGGCGGTATCGGCGTTGTGGACGGGGTTGTCCGCCGAGTGAGGCAGTACCTGGCTCTGCTTGGTCCTCACCGCTCTGCGGTCTCCGGTACGCAGCGAGCTTGCGTCGCATGAGCTGTGCGAGTTCGGGCGTGTCGGCGGTAGGTCAACCGAGCATCCTCTCTCCCCGACGCAGTGTCAGCACGCGTACGCCGTGCGCGGTCACGGCTACGGTGTGCTCGAACTGCGCGGACAGTTGGCCGTCGCAGGTCACGACGGTCCAACCGTCGTCTTCGGTGAAAACGGCGGACCGGCCTTGGTTCACCATCGGTTCGATGGTGAACACCATGCCTTCCCGCAACATCAGGCCAGTCCGCGGCCTGCCCCAATGAAGGACCTGCGGCTCCTCGTGCATTTCCCGGCCAATGCCGTGCCCGCAATATTCCCGTACGACCGAATAGCCGTTCCTCTTCGCGTGCCGCTCGATGGCATAGCCGATATCGCCAAGCCTGGCGCCTGGACGAACCGCTCCGATCCCTTTCCACATCGCTTCATAGGCGGCTTGTACCAGCCGTTTCGCCATCGGAGAAACATCACCCACCAGGTATGTCTTGCTGGAATCTGCGATGTAGCCGTTCTTCTCCAGCGTGATGTCGAAATTCACGATGTCCCCGCTTTGCAGGATATCGGCTTCGGACGGAACGCCGTGGCACACCACGTTGTTGCGGGATGCATTGAGCGCGTAGGCATACCCGTATTGCCCCTTGCTGGCGGGCCGCGCGGCGAGTTTGTCGACGATGAAACCGTCAACCAGATCATTGATCTGCATGGTCGACATGCCGATCAGGCTCAATTGATCCAGATAGCCGAACACTTCCGCGAGCAGTTCCCCGGACTGCGCCAGCAACGCGATTTCTTCCGGCCGTTTGATCAATTCGATGCCGCCTTCACCGGCTGCGGGACCACTCCCGCCGCGCGCAATTCGCCGGCGACGATGTCATTGAACGCGACCGTGGGATTCATTTCGCACAGCATGCCGATCTTGATCCAGTAGGCAGCTTGCGCGTTGATGGATCGGCACGACACCGCGCTCGCTTTGCGCACCTGGTCGTGCAGTTCATCCTCGATGTTGACAATCCCCACGGCATCCTCCATATACGATTCGTGTATGGATTATATGCGCGACGCAATACCGGCGCAATTCCCATGGACGCGCAGCGTGTCGAATATCGATACGCGCACATCTTCGTTTGCCGCACGCGTGTCCCGCCCTACGATCCTGTTTTCGCAACCGCCAGGAAAACGCTCGCATGGCGTCAGGCGCTGGCCAGTCCGCGCTGCAACGCCGTCTTGAGCATCGAGAAGACATGTCGCGCGACTGGATTGACCGCGTTGGGACGGGCCCACAGGTAATACGTGACATCGGGCAGCCGCGGCAGGCCGTCGCTTTCGCCAAGGATGCGCATGTCGGCCTGCAGCAGGTCGATGCTGCGCGCCGTGATACCCAACCCGCCGCGCAGCGCCGCCTTGATGCCGATCAGGCTCGGGGCCAGGTAGGCGATGCGCCATGGCACGCCCGCCTGCGTCAGCGCTTCGAGCGAGAGTTTGCGGAAGAGGCTCGGTTCGTCGGCCAGGATCAGGGGCACCGGCGTGCCGCGTTCGTAGGCGAAGTCGGCGGCGCAGACCCAAATGGTGGGCGTAGTGCGCAGCACGATCCCCTCGAGCGTACTGTCCTCGCGCGTGGACACCGTCAGGTCGATCTCGCCGCGTCGCAGCGACTCCATCAGGAACGGGCTTCGGCCAACATGGATTTCCAGCCGCAATGCCGGCGACGACCGCGCGATATGCGACAGCAGTACCGGCAGGATGGTGTCGGCGACGTCGTGCGGCGCGCCGATGCGCAGCGATCCGGTCAGATCGCCTTCGCGCAGCATGCGCAGCGCCTCGTCGTTGGTGCTGAGCATCTGACGCGCGTATTCGAGCAGTTTCTTGCCATGCCGCGTCAGTTGCTTGACGCGGCCATGCCGCTCGAACAACGTCAGGCCCAACTGCTCTTCCAGCCGCTGCATCTGCTGGGTGACGGCCGATTGCGTGCGCTGCACCGCCTCCGCGGCCGCGCCGAATGTCTCGTGGTCCGCAATGGCCACGAGGGTGCGAAGGAGGTCCAGATCGAGGTTACGCATTCATTAGAGCCGCTAATGGATTTTCGTCGCGCATTAAGTGGTTTTCCGGGCGGGCGTTCATTACAGTGAAACACGAAGCATCGTTGTATCCCCGAAAAACAGAGTTTGCAAGGATTCATCGCACCATGTCCATCGCAGCGCAGCGCCAGTCCGCCGTCGGCGAAACCATCGCATCCATTAGAAACATCGTAGAAACAGGCGGCGTTACCCGCGCCAGCCTCGCCAAGGTGCTGCCGCTGGTGGAGGACCTGGCCGCCCGCACCGAGTTCTGGGGCGAAGCCGACTACCCGCCGCCCGAAGCCAACGAACGCCAGGCGCGTTACCTCATTGCCGAGGACCCGGGCCAGACCTACGCGCTGTATCTGAACGTGATGCGCCCAGGCAAACGCATCCCGCCGCATAACCACACCACGTGGGCCTGCGTGGCCGGCGTGAGCGGCGTGGAAATCAATGACGTCTATATCCGCACGGACGATGGCAGCCAGCCCGGTGTCGGCACGCTCGAACACGACCGTACGGTGGAAGTCGGCCTGCGCCACGGCATCGCCCTGTTGCCCGACGACATTCATTCGGTGGAAATCCGCGGCGACGCTGTCATCCGCCATCTGCACATGTACGGCCGCTCGCTCGAGACGCTGACCGAGCGGCTGTCGTTCGACCTGGAAACGGGTCGCTGCCAGGTCATGAACGTGGGCGTACAGACCCGCCGCTAGGCCGCTGCCTGACGGGGCGGCACGCCCGCCCCACTCCCGAGAAACAACCCCGGCTCCTCCGCCTGGCGCGAGGACAGCCCCCTTTTTGCCCGAATTTTTCATGACCCAAGCTACCCGAGCCGCCCAAGCCGCGTTCTCCACCGTGGATGCCACCACCCTCAAGGGCTGGCTGCACGATGCCGACGAAATCGCGCTTTTCGACGTGCGTGAGCACGGCCAGTATGGCGAGGGCCATCCCTTCTATGCCGTTCCCCTGCCCTACAGCCGGCTCGAACTCGACGTGGGACGCCTGGCGCCACGCCTGGGCACGCGTATCGTGCTGGCCGACGACGGCGACGGCGTGGCGCAGGCCGCCGCCATGGCACTGGCTCGCCTTGGTTACACGAACCTCTTCGTGCTGGACGGAGGCATGGCGGCATGGGTCGCGGCGGGCTATACGCTGTTCGCCGGCGTCAACGTGCCCTCCAAGACCTTCGGGGAACTGGCCGAGCATCACTACCACACCCCACGCGTCAGCGCCCGGGAACTGGCCGCCATGCAGGCGGGCCCGGTGGCGCCGGTGGTGCTTGACGGTCGCCCGGCCAGCGAATTCCGCAAGATGAACATTCCCGGGGCGATCTGCTGCCCCAACGGTGAGCTTGTGTATCGCCTGCGCGACCTCGTGCCCGATGCGACGACGCCCATCGTGATCAACTGCGCCGGCCGCACGCGCAGCATCATCGGTGCGCAGACGCTGATCAATTTCGGCGTCTCCAATCCCGTTTATGCGCTGGAAAACGGTACCCAGGGCTGGTACCTGAACGACTTCGCGCTCGAACACGGCGGCACGGCGCGCTATCCGGACAACGGCAGCCCGCGGGGACTGGACGCCGCGCGCGATGCGGCGACGGCGCTGGCCCGGCGTTTCGACGTGCCGGAGATCGAGGCGGCGCAGGCGGCCGCCTGGCTGGCCGACACCAGCCGTTCGGCCTTCCTGTGCGACGTGCGTACCGCCGAGGAGTGCGCCGCGCGGACGTTGCCGGGGGCGCAGCACACGCCCGGTGGCCAGCTGATGCAGGCCACGGACCAGTATGTCGGCGTACGCCGCGCCAGGCTCGTGCTGTTCGACGCCGAGGGCGTGCGTGCCCCGGTGGTCGCAAGCTGGCTGCGGCAGATGGGACACGACGCCGTGGTGCTCGCGGGCGGCCTCGAGGCGGGATTAAACGCCGGCCTGCGCGCCGCGCATGGCCCAACGCCGGACATCGCCCCGCTGCCCGCAGTCGGCGCCGATCAACTGGCCGCTGGCCTGGCGAACCGGTCGATGCTCGCACTGGACCTGCGCGGCAGCATGGCGTATCGCGCCGGCCATATCGCCGGATCGCGCTGGTCCACCCGCGCGCGGCTGGCGCAAGACCTGCGCGGCGTGCCGCAGGACACGACGCTGGTGCTGGTCGGCGAGGCGGACGCGGGCGATCCCGCGGATCTGGCCGTCGCCGATATGCACGCGCTCGGCTATCGCGACCTGCGCAGGCTACGGGGCGGCTTTGCGGCGTGGCGGGATGCCGGCCATGCGCTGGGCGAAGGGGCCGATACGCTGCCCGATGCGCGCTGCATCGACTACCTCTTTTTCGTGCACGACCGCCACGACGGCAACAAGGCCGCCGCGCGCCAATACCTGGCCTGGGAAACGGGCCTGATCGCGCAGCTCGATGCCCAGGAACTGGCCACGTTCCGCTTCCCTTCCCTGCGCTGATTCCGAAGAGCCTGCATGCCAGGCGCCAGACCCTGCAACCTGCCATAGAAAAACGAGGTCACCCCCATGTTCCGTCCGATGTCTTCCCGTCTGTCGCGGCAAGTGGTTGCCGCATGCACGCTCTCGCTGTCCGCTGCCGCCCTGGCGCAGCAGCCGCTGGCGCCCGTCAACGGATTTCCGTCGCAGCCGCTGCGCATCGTGTCGCCGTTTCCCGCCGGCGGTGGCAACGATGCCGTGTCGCGCATCGTGTCCGCCCGCCTTTCGCAGGTGCTGGGCCAGAGCGCGGTCATCGACAACCGTGGCGGCGCGGGCGGCAATATCGGCGCGCGCCATGTGGCGGAGTCGAAGGCCGATGGCTATACGGTGCTGACCTCCCAGGTGTCGATCATGGCGGTCAATCCGACGCTGTATCGCGCGCCGGGGTTCGATCCGGTCAAGCAGTTCGTCCCGGTCACGCAGATCAACGCCGCGCCGCTGGCCATCGTGGTCGCGGCCAATGCGCCGTGGAAGACGTTCGAGGAACTGGCCACGCAGGCGCGGGCGCAGCCGCAGAAGATCACCTATGCCACGCCAGGAAACGGCACGCTGTCGCACCTTGTCGGCGTGGTGCTCGACAAGGACAGCAGCGTGGGGCTGCAGCACGTGCCCTACAAGGGCGCCGGGCCGGCCATCAACGACCTGCTCGGCGGGCAGGTCGACGTGCTGATCACGTCCACGTCCTCGGTGGCCGGATTCATCCAGACCGGCCGCATGCGGGCGCTGGCCGTGACCAGCCCGCGCCGGCTCGGGGTCTTTGCCAAGGTACCGACGCTGGAGGAGCTGGGCTATCGCAATGCGCGCTTCGAGGACTGGTACGGCTTCTTCGTGCCGGCCGGGACGTCGCCGGAGCGCGTCGCGCTGCTGAACCGCGCCATCGTCCAGGTGCTGCAGATGCCCGACGTGGTGAAGACCATCAACGATGGTGGCAGCGCCGTGGTTGCCAACAGCCCCGATGCCTTCGCCGCGCAATTGAAGGACGACATCGCCCGGTGGTCCCAGATCGTGAAGCTCTCGGGCGCGCGCGTCGACTGATCTCGGCACGCGCCTTGCGACCGCCCTTGCGGATCTCGCGCCAACCTACAGGCAAGCCATGACCAAAGCGCTCTCCACACGTATTGCCCACGCCGGACGCACCGCGAGCGTGCCCGGCGGCCAGCCCGTGAACCCGCCCGTGGTGCGTGCCAGCACCGTGCTGTTCGAGTCCGTCGCGCAGCAGCGCGAGATGCGGGCGCGCCGCGACACCGAACGGCTGTTCACCTACGGCGCGCGCGGCAATCCCACCAACTTCGCGCTCGAGGACATGGTCACGACGCTCGAAGGCGGCCATCGCACACGGTTGTTTCCGTCGGGCCTGGCCGCGGCTGCCATGACGATCCTGGCCTATGTCCGCCCCGGTCAGCATGTGCTGCTGCCCGACTGCGTGTACGAGCCAGTACGCAATCTGGCCAGCGGCTTCCTGCGGGAGCACGGCATCGCGGCGGACTTCTATGCGGCCAATGGGTCGGATCTCGATGCGAAGCTGCGCCCCGAGACGCGCCTTGTCTATGTGGAGGCGCCCGGCTCGCTGGTCTACGAAATGTGCGACCTGCCCGCGCTGGCGGCCCGGGCGCATGCGCACGGCGCGCTGGTCGCGGCCGACAACACATGGGGCTCAGGCCTGCTCTACCGCCCGCTGGAGCTGGGCGCCGATATCTCGCTGATGGCCGCCACCAAATACCTCGGCGGTCATTCCGACGTGATGATGGGCACGGTCTGCACCACGGAGGCCGCGTGGCAGCCGCTGGCCACGATGGCGGACGCGTTCGGCATGACCGTGAGCCCGGACGATGCCTACCTCGTGCAGCGGGGCATCCGTTCGCTGGGTGCCCGGCTCGCGCAGCACCAGGCCGGGGCGCTGGCCGTGGCCCAGTGGCTGCTCGCGCGGCCCGAGGTGGCCGACGTCTTCTGCCCCGCCCTGCCCCACGATCCCAACCACGCGCTATGGCTGCGCGATTGCCACGGCACCAATGGGCTGCTCTCGTTCTCCCTGACGTCGAAAGCCCCGGTCTCCCCCGAGCGCTTTGTCGACAGCCTGGAACTGTTCGGCATCGGCGCATCGTGGGGCGGCTTCGAAAGCCTGGCGGTGCTGGCGGACATGCGCCGCGCGCGCAGCGTTGCCGACTGGTCCGCGCACGGCACCGTGATCCGCCTGCACATCGGACTCGAAGCGGTGCCGGACCTGCTGGCCGACCTCGACCAGGCATTCGCCGCCACCGCCCAGATCGACTCTACCGACAAGGAAACCTGCCATGCCTATCATCGGTGACTGGCTGCACCAGCAATCCGGCCCCGACCGAACCAGCGGCCACTTGCCCGTGGGCTCGATGGCCTCCGGCATGGCGGTCACGCTGCCCTACGTGGCGGTGCGTGGGGCGCAGCCCGGCCGCACGCTCTGGCTCCACGGCCAGGTGCACGGCGACGAGATCAACGGCATGGTGGCCGCGCTGCGCTTTGCGCGCAGCCTCGACCCGGCCACGATGCGCGGCAATCTGGTGGTCACGCCCACCGGCAATCCGCATGCGCTGGATGCGCGCCGCAAGCGCAATCCCTACGACGAGCTCGATCTGGACCAGACGTATCCGGGCAATGCCGGCGGCCTGGTATCGGAGCGCCTGGCCCACGCGCTGATCAGCGAGGTACGCGGCGTCGCCGACGTGCTGATCAATCTCCATACGATGAATCCGCTGTTCGATGCGCGGCCCTATACGGTCTACAAGGTGCATCCGGGCAGCAGCGTCAGCGAAGCCGATGTGCTGGCCGCGATGGCGCCGTTCCATCCGCACGTGGCTTGCCGGCAGGATGTGGGCGGCAAGGGCGAACTGCCCGGCAATATCTCCGGCGCGCTCGACTACCAGTGCCTGGCCGCCGGCGTCTGCGCCTTCATGCTCGAACTGGGCAGCGGCAGCCGCTTCGAGGCCGAGAACATCGCGCTGGCCGAGGCGGGGTTCCACACGCTGGCGGTGCAGATGGGCATTCTCGATGGTCCGGCGCCGAAGGCCGCCGCCCGGGCGCTGCGGCGCGTGACCCGGCGCGGGTGGATCACGGCCGACGAAGGCGGCCTGTTCGTGCCCGCCGCACGTGCCGGAGACCTGGTGCGCGAAGGCGCGTCGATCGGCGACACGCTCAAGCTCGACGCCTCTCTCACGCCGGTCGCGCCCATCCCGCGCGACGGCGTGCTGATCGGCCTGCGCAGCGATCCCGTCGTCCACACCGGCGAACGCCTGGCGTTCGTGGCGTGGGAATGGGACACCGTGACACTTGCCTGAGCCCCGCCCCAACCCCTCTTTTCCCGTCCTTTCCATTCCTGCCTGCCGGAGTACCGCCATGTTCGCCCGCCGCGCCCTAGTCCTGAGCCTCGCCCTGCTGACACCGCTGGCCCATGCCGCCTGGCCCGATCCGTCGAAGCCGATCCGCATGGTCGTCGGCTTCCCGCCCGGCGGCGGTGCCGACGCGCTGGCCCGCGCCATCGCGCCGGCGCTGTCCGACCAGCTCAAGGCCAACGTCATCATCGACAACCGCCCCGGTGCCGGCGGCCTGATCGCGACCGACATCGTGGCCAAGTCGGCGCCCGACGGCTATACGCTGTACGTGGCCACGCCCGGCTCGTTCACGATCTGGCCGAACCTGCGCAAGCTCAGCTACGACCCGCAGAAGGATTTCGCGCCGGTCAGCGTGCTGGTGACCATGCCCAACGTGCTCGTCACCGGGGCCGATACGCCCTACAAGGATGTGCATGGCATGCTGGCCGCCGTGCGCGACGCCAATGGCAAGTTCTCGTATGCGTCGGGCGGCAATGGCACGATCGGCCAGATCGCCGCCGAGCAGTTCAAGATGCTGGCCGGCGTGCAGATGCAGCACGTGCCTTACAAGGGCACGACGCCGGCACTGACCGACGTGATGGGCGGCGTAGTCCCCATCACCTTCTCCGATCCCTCCGCCAAGCCGCTGATCGCCTCGGGCCGGCTGCGTGCGCTGGCCGTGACCACCGCGAAGCGCTCGCCGCAGTTCCCCGGCGTGCCCACGGTGGCCGAAGCCGGCGTGCCGGGGTACGAAGTGACCAACTGGTACGGCCTGGTGGCGCCGGCGGGCACCCCATCCGACATCGTCGCGCGGTTGAACCAGGCGCTCGTCAAGGTCATGGCCGAACCCGACATCCGCCAGCGGCTCGCCGCGTCCGGCATGGACGCCACGGCCGATACGCCGCAGCAGTTCGCCAAGCTGCTCGCCACCGAGCGCGCCAAATGGGGCGACCTGATCCGCAAGGCCGGCATCCAGGGCGACTGAGGCCGTGACAGTCCGCCGTTACCCTCAACTGGCGCACTGGGGCGCCTTCACCGCCGTCGTCGACGATGGCAGGCTGGTCCGCTGCGAGCCCTTTGCCGCCGATCCCTATCCGTCGCCCCTGCTGGAGGCCATCGTGCCGATGGTCTACTCGCCCACGCGCATCCGCACGCCCATGGTCCGGCGTGGCTGGCTGGCGCAGCGCGAGGCGAGCGATGGCCGTGCGCGGGGCCGGGACGACTTCGTCGAGGTTTCGTGGGACACGGCCATGGAGCTCGTCGCCGGCGAAATCCGCCGGGTGCGGGACCGGCATGGGGCGGCGGGCGTATTCGGCGGCTCCTATGGGTGGTCTTCGGCCGGTCGGCTGCACCACGCCCGCTCGCTGATCCGGCGCTTTCATTTCGCGGGCGGCGGTTGCGTCGATCAGGTTGGCAACTACAGCTGGGGCACCGCGCAGTTCCTGCTGCCGCATGTGATCGGCACCGACCGGCCGCTGACGGGCCGCGTCACCGCATGGCCGAGCCTCATTGCAAATACCGAGGTCTTCGTCGCGTTCGGCGGGCTGGCACTGAAGAATGGCCAGGTATCGTCGGGCGGCGCGGCGGAACACACGCAGGAATACTGGCTGCGCAAGCTCGCCGCCAGCGGCGCCACGGTGATCAACATCAGCCCCACGCGCGACGATTGCCCGGCCTTCCTCGGGGCCGAATGGATACCGATCCGGCCCGGCACGGATGTGGCCCTGATGCTGGCGCTGGCCTACGAACTGACCCGCGCGAATGCGCACGACACGGCGTTCCTCGAGTCGCACTGCAGCGGATGGGCCGAACTGGAAGCCTATCTGCAGGGCCGGCCCGACGACGTGCCGAAGACGGCCGCCTGGGCAGCCGCGATTTGCGGCATTCCGGCCGAACGCATCCAACGGCTTGCAGCGCAACTGGCAGGTAAGCGCAGCTATCTCACCTGCTCCTTCGCCGTGCAGCGCCAGCATCGTGGCGAGCAACCGTACTGGATGGCCATCGCCCTGGCGGCCATGCTGGGACAGATCGGCCTGCCCGGCGGCGGCTTCGGCTTCGGGCATGGCTCGATGAATGGCGTGGGCAATCCCCGCGTGGCCACACCGGGTCCGGAAATGCCGGTCGGCCGCAATCCGGCGAACCTCGACATTCCGTGCGCGCGCCTGTCGGACATGCTGCTGAACCCTGGCACGGCATACCGGTTCAAGGGCGAGACGCGCCACTATCCGGACATCAAGCTGGTCCACTGGGCCGGCGGCAATCCGTTCCACCACCATCAGCAGCTGACGCGGCTGCGCGAAGCATGGGCGCGTCCGCAGACCGTGATCGTGCAGGACATCTACTGGACCGCCACCGCGCGCCATGCGGACATCGTGCTGCCGGTGACCACATCGCTCGAACGCAACGATATCGGCGGCTCGTCGCGCGACCGCTATGTGCTGGCCATGCACCAGGCCATCGCGCCGCTGCACCGGACGCGCAGCGACCTCGACATCTTCACGGAGCTCTCCGACCGGCTCGGCTATCGCGAGGCGTTTACCGAGAATCGCGGCGAGCGCGACTGGATCGCGACCATCTACGCACGCTGCCGCGAGGCCCAGGCGCGCGCAGGCATCGAGCTGCCCGCGTTCGACGCGTTCTGGCGCGCCGGCCATGTCGCGCTGCCATCGCCCTCCGAGGACTTCGTGCTGTTCGACGATTTCCGCCGTGATCCCGGCTCGCATCCACTGCGCACACCGAGCGGCCGCATCGAGCTGTCCAGCGCCACACTCGGCCGCCTGTCCGACGATTGCGGCACGCATCCGAACTGGCAGCCTCCGGCCGAATGGCTGGGCGCCCCGGAGGCCCGGCGCCATCCGCTGCATCTCGTATCGGTACAGCCGGCCGACCGGCTGCATAGCCAGCTCGACCCGGCGCCGCTGGCGCAGTCGGGCAAGGTGGCCGGCGCGGAGCGCATCACCTTGCATCCGGCCGACGCGGCCGCCCGCGGCCTGCATGCCGGCATGCGGGTGCGCGTGCACAACGCGCGCGGCGCCATCGCGGCCGGCCTGGCGGTCAGCGACGGCGTGGCGCGCGGCGTGGCGATGATCGCCACCGGTGCCTGGTACGATCCCGACGCCAACGGCATCGACCGCGCTGGAGCAGCCAATACGCTGACACTGGATATCGGCACGTCGGACCTGACCCAGGGACCGAATGCGATGAGCTGCCTGGTGGAGGTGTCCCCGGGCGAGCCATGACATGTCGGCTTCCATGCACGGCCTGCTCCGTACCGGCGGGCACTGCAGCGGGATGGCATGGTCGTTGCGGCTAACCGTATTCCTGCCAACACACCAAGGAGACGGTAATGAATTCCTCCCAACCCGGCACCAATCAAGGCGGCGCGAATATCGTAGGTTCAGGTGTCGGAGAAGGCCCTGGCCCCGAAGTGATGGCGGCCTCGAGCCTGGAAGACACGAAGGTCTACTCGTCGGACGGCGAGCATGTCGGCGAGATCAGCGAAATCATGCTGGACGTGCCGCACGGCCGCATTGCCTATGCCGTTCTGACCACCGGTGGCTTTCTGGGCATCGGGGACACGCTGCATGCCATCCCGTGGAATGCGCTCGTCATGGATACCGACGAGAACTGCTTCCGCCTCGGACTGACCGCCGAGCGGATCAAGGCCGCGCCAGGCTTCAACAAGGACCAATGGCCGCGCATGGCGGACTCGCAATGGGGTACGCAACTGCATCAGTACTGGGAACGCCAGCCGTACTGGGTCGGCAGCGCCGGGCCGCTATGACGACCAGGATGCTGACGATGTAAGGCCGTACGGCGGCGCGTCGTTCTTACAGGCGATGTAATTCCGACGGCTCCATCCCGACCGGCTGGGCCGGCACGCCGCGCGCCATCGCGGCGGCCGGCGCCATCCATTTGCCCCCTGCGATGGCGACATAGCGATCGCAGCACCCTGTTCGTCGTGGCCCTCCCCTTCCCGCATCGGCATGTTCTCGATCATGATGTCGGTATGGCCGGCCAACCGACCTGTCCCGGCCCTGCTCTCCTGGCACGCGCAGGTCTGACGGTCCAGGTGCGCCTCCCCGCGCCACCTTGATGGCTGCCGCCAACCAACGACAAAGGAAGGAGACGCCGTGCCGTACCTCATCGAGACCTTCGACAAGCCCGACCACCAGCACGTCCGCAAGGCCAACCGGCCCGCGCACCTGGATTTTCTCGAAGCCAACAAGTCGCTGCTGCTGGCCTGCGGCGCCAAGCTCAACGACGATGGCAGCGATGCCGGCGGCGGCGTCTATATCGTCGATGTGGACACACGCGAGGCCGCGCAGGCGCTGATCGAAGCGGATCCGTTCTATCGGGCGGCGCTGTTCGAGCAAGTGCGGATCACGCGCTGGCGCAAGGCCTATCTCGACGGCGTTTGCTGCCTCTGAGGCGCGGGTCCGTCCGAGCGCGTCACCCGTTGCGGCGTCATGCGGCCGCTGCGCGCGATTAGTACCCCGCAAATGCCTGAGGCAGGATCATGGAGACCGCTCCGGAACAGCGCTGCCTCCCATGCCGCAAAGGAACCGTCATCCGGCGGAGGCGGAGAACAGCACCTCCGCGGCCTTCGCCGCGGCGGCTTCCAGCAGCGGCCGCCGTGCGAGCATGTCGGCAAGCGGCAGGCGCGCGGTGGGCGCATGGACCGCGAGTCCCGCCAGCACCTTGCCCCCCGCGTCGCGCACCGGTACGGCCAGCGCGTTCAGGCCGAGCGAATCTTCTTCGCGGTTGATCGCGTAGCCCTGCCCCCGGATGTCGGCCAACGCGGCCTCCAGATCGGGCACGGTGACGAGCGTGTTGGGCGTGTATCCGGTCAGCTCCAGTTGCGGAAGCAATTGCCGGCGTTGCGCCCCGGGAAGATGCGCCAGCAACAGCTTGCCGATGGCTGTGCAATGCGAAGGCACGCGGCTGCCGGGACGCAGTTGCACGCGCAGCGGCCAGTGGCATTCCACGCGGTCGACATAGAGCACCTCTGGCCCGTCGAGCACGCCGATATTGCAGGTCTCTCCGATCTGTGCGACCAGCTCGGCGAGGATCTGCCGCGTGGCGAGCGTTTGCCGCTGCGCCGACAGCGCGGCCACGCCGATCTGCCGCAGCCGCCCGCCGAACACATAGCGGTCGGTACCGGCCTCGCGCGCGACGAGGTTGAGTTCCTCGAGCTGGCGGACCACGCGATGCACGGTCTGCTTCGGCATCGAGGTCAGCTCCGCGAGTTCGCTCACGCTCAGCGCGCGTACCTGCTCGGCAAGCGCCTCGAGGATGCCCACCGCCTTTTCCAATGCGGATCCGGTCGTACGGACCCGGTCCAGATCGCCATTACTGATGTCCGTGTTCATCGCGAGGGAGTCTATTGCCATAGCGGCACCAGCGTCAGCAATGCCGACGCAACCATTACCACCAGCACGTAGCGGCGAAAGCCCGACGCCCCCGCCCGGGCGAACAACCTCTCTCCGGCGAGGTGCCCCGCCAGCATGCCGGTGCCGGCAGTCGCGTATTCGCCTGCCGTCATGACCCCGAGCGAACGATGCATGCCGAGGGCGGCGACGGAGACGGCGCCGAGAATCAGGAATACCGTAGCCGCCGTCAGCCGGATGACGCGCGGCCCGAGGTCGGGCATCGCCAGCAGGCCGGACATCAGCGGCGGTCCGGCGACGCCGGCCATCCCCTGCCCCAGGCCCGCGCAGATGCCGACCAGCGTGAGCCGCCCGGGCGTCATCGTGCGGACCAGGCGGCGGCCGGCCACGATTACCGCGATCGACAGCAACAGAATGCCCGCCAGCGCGACACGCATGGCGTCGTCCGGCAGCCATTGCAGCAGCGCAAGACCGGGCAGCATGCCGACCACGCCGCCGGCGCAGATGCGCGCGAGCAGACGCCAGTCCAGCAGCCGATAGTCGCCGGCCACGATGGGAAGCGTGCTCAGCGTCTGAAAGACGACGGCGATGGCGACGGCCTGCGCCGGTGTCCAGATAAGCGAGAGCAACGGCACCGCCACCAGGGAAAAACCGAGGCCCGATACCGCGCGGACCAGCGTGCCCGAGAACACGATGGCCGTGGTCGCGGCCAGCGGCAGCAGCGCGGTGCTAGACATCGGCACGCCCATTGACGACGGCTTCGATGCGTGCGGCGGCCCGCAGCAGCGCGGCGTCTTCGCCAATGCGGCCGATCAGCTGGACTCCCACGGGCAGGCCGCCATGCTCGCCCACCGGCAGCGTGATGGCGGGCATGCCGGCCAGCGTCCACAGCCGCTGCGGTGCGCGCGAGCCGGATCCCTCCGCCAGCAGTGGTGCGAGTCCGACGGTGGCCGGTGCCAGCGCGAACTCGCCGGGCCCCAGCATCGCGTCCAGGCGCCCGGAAAACGCGGCCTGCTGCGCCACCGCTTCGCCAAAGCGCGACTCGCTCACCGCCTCGCCCCTGGCCAGCATCGCGCGCAGCTCGGCGGACACCTTGTCGGGGGCGCCATGCAACGTCGCGCCATGGCGCCGCGCCAGCTCGAACGTCAGCAGCGTATCCGTCAATGCGGCCTCGGCAGCTGCGACATCGGCATCGATGACCAGTTCGTCGAGGCCGAAGCCCGCCCGGCGCAGCGATTCGTGGAAGGTGTCGAGCGCCACCGACACGGCCTCCGCCATCGTCTCCTCGAACCAGGGCCGGACCACGCGCAGCCGTGGCGTCTGCTCGATGGACGCCGTGCGGTCGTCGCCGGCCAGGATGGGGTCCACCGCGATCACGTGCGCGACGCTCGCCGCGAGCACGCCAGCGTGGTCGAGCTGCTTCGACAGGCACAACATGCCGTCGGTCGGATAGCGGCCGTAGCTCGGCTTGAAGCCGACCACGCCGCAATATGCGGCGGGACGGATGATCGAGCCGATGGTCTGCGTGCCCAACGCCACCGGCACCATGCCCGCGCCGACAGCCGCGGCCGATCCGCTGGACGATGCCCCGGGCGAGCGCCGCGCATCGCGCGGATGGACGGTCGCCGCCGCGGCTGCCAACGCATACTCGGTGGACGCGGTAATGCCGATCGGAACCGCGCCCGCATCGATCAGGCGCCGCACCAGCGGCGCGTCGTCGGCGGGCCGGCGTCCCGCATGCAACGGCGAGCCCCAGGCGCACAGCCGGCCCGCCACATCGATGACTTCCTTGATGGCGACCGGCATGCCATGAAGGCGCCCGTGCCCGGACTGCGGCAAGCCATCGAGCGCACGGGCGCGTTGCATGGCACCTGGCTCATCGAGTTCGATAAAGGCGTGCAACGCCTGGTCGCGTTCGCGCACGTGCGCCATTGCCGCGGCGATATGCTGCTGCACGCTGCCAGGCGTAGACAAAGTGGGGAAAGCCATGTCGATATCAGTCCGACACCATCGCGGGTGCGGTTCCATACGTCTTGCGCAGCTCGTCGTCGAGGGCGGCGAGAATCGCAGTTTCCAGTTCGCGAAAGCCGGGCGTCGCGAGGCTGCGCGGATAAGGCAGGTCCACGCGCTGGTCCAGCTTGATGCGCCCGGGCCGGCTTGTCATCACCACCACGCGCGTCGCCAGATAAAGCGCCTCCTGCACGGAATGGGTAACCAGCAGCACGGTCTTTCGGTGCTCGCGCCAGATCCGCAGCAGCTCCTGCTGAAGGAAGCCCCGCGTGAGCGCATCGAGCGCTCCGAACGGCTCGTCCATCAGGATGGTGCTCGGTTCCGTGGCGAACACGCGCGCCAGCGCCACGCGCTGCTTCATGCCGCCCGACAGCGCATCGGGCCGCGCGTCGCCGAATTCGCCGAGCCCGACAAGCTGGAGATACCGGTTGGCCACCGCCTCGCGCTCCCTGCGCGGCATCCCTTTCTGACGCAGCCCGAAGGCGATATTGTCGCGGATGTTGAGCCATGGGAACAACGCATATTGCTGGAACACCATGCCGCGCCGCATGTCCGGGCGCACGACCTTCTCGCCATCGACATGGACGGACCCGGCGCTCGGCGCCTCGAAGCCGGCCACGATGTTGAGCAGCGTACTTTTGCCGCAGCCCGACGGGCCGATCAGCGCGACGAACTCGCCGCCGGCAATGTCCAGCGATACGGGGCGAAGCGCTTCCACGGCGTCCCCGGCGCGCGTCTGGTACAGCTTGGATACGTTGTTGATCGCCACGCCCACACGGGACGCGGTGGACACAGCCTGGTCCATCGTTCTACTCCTTGTGGCCCAGCCGATGGCCGAGCATGCGAAAGCCGCTGTCGATCAGGATGCCCAGCAGCGCGATGATCACCATGCCTGCCAGCACCTGGTCGGAGCGCAGGATCTCCATGCCGTTGGCGATCAGATAGCCCAGGCCCTTGTTGGCCGCCACGAGTTCGGCGGCGATGATCGCGGCCCAGCCGATCCCGAACGAAATGCGCAGGCCCACCAGGATCGTGGGCATTGCCGCGGGCAGAACCACCTGCCAGAACAGGCGGGCGTCCGAATTGCAGCCCAGCACGCGGCCGGCGCGCACCAGCACGGGATCGACGGCTTTGACGCCGGACACCGTATTGAGCAGGATCGGAAAAAACGTGGCGATGAAGATGATGAACACCTTGCCCGCTTCGCCGATGCCGAACCACAGGATCGCCATCGGGATCCATGCAAGCGGCGAGATGGGCCGGAACAGTTCCACCACCGGCTCCACCACGCGTGCAAGCCGCGGCCGCGTGCCCTGCAGCAGCCCGAGCGGAATGGCGACGCATGCCGCCAGCAGCCAGGCCGTGAGCACGCGCCCGAGGCTGGCCCCGATGTCGCGGAAGATCGTGCCGGACGAGAACAGCCCGTACAGCGTTTGGGCGGTCAGCTCCGGCGACGGCAGAACCGCAGGACTGGGTTGAGTCAGCACCACGACGAACTTCCATACCAACACGACGGAAATCATCGCGGCCAGATAGGGAAATACACGGCTTGCCACCGACCGGGAAAGCGCAACCATCGGCTTCTCCTTTGGAGGTCGGCGCATCAGGGCTTCTCGATCGCCAGCGCCTGGCGCGCGGGTTCGGGGGCGAGCTTCGGCTCGTCGCCATCCTGCAGGATGCCGGCCTGCTTCAGGAACGAGGCGTAGACCTTCATGGTGTCGGCGTCGGGCACGATATCCGTGGAATACACCGAGATGCCTTCCTTGAGCGAATATTCGATGACCTTCGGCGGGAAGCCGATCTCCTTGGCCCACATTTCCACGGCCTTATGCGGTTCGTTGTTGATCAGCTTGATCGCGCGGATCTGCGCCGCCATGACGTCGCGCACCAGTTCGGGATGCGCATCGATGAACGCCGTCCGCCCGTAGAAGCCGTCGCCGACGTAATGTCCGCCCTTCAGAGGCAGGATCTTTTCGGCCTTCAACAACACGCGGGTCTTGCCGCCGGCAAGGGCCTTGGAGATGTGCGGGTCCCAGGTAATACCGGCGTCCACGCTACGTTGCTCCACCAGCGTGCCGACCTGCGAGCCGGAGGTCTTGAACAGTTCCACGTCGGACGCCTTCAGGCCGGCCTTCTGCAGCGCGTTCAGCAGCAGCGGGTATTGCTGCGAGCCTTCGCCCGGGTAGGCGATGCGCTTGCCTTTCAGATCGGCGATGGTGCGCACCTTCGAATCGCTGGGCACGACGATCGCGGTCTGCTCCAGGATGGTGATGCCGAGCAGCTTGGCCGGCAGCCGCGCCGCCGCGACCACCGCCGGGCCCATACCGGCCGAAGCCAGGTCCAGGCTGCCGGCCGCCATGGCCTGGTTCTCCGGAGCGCCGTACGGGAAGCTGTGGAAGGCGAACTTCACGTTGTACTTGGCCTCGAGCGGCGCCAGATAGCCAGCCGCCTTGGCGATATAGATCGGTTGCGTGGCGGGCTGCACGCCGATATTGACGACTTGCGCCGCGGTTGCGGACAGCGCTGCGAAGGTCAGCGCCAAACCCAGGGCGGCGCGAGCATGGCGGGTCATGAAGCGAACGAACATCTTGACTCCTGGCGCACTGTCGCTGGGATGTGCGCAATGGTTACGGGGTGGATTTAATTTCCGGGACGATCCGTCCCGAAAACTAAGATTCGTAACGCAAGAGTCGGGCCACGCCGATATGGCAGGAAATCGCCATGCCCGCTGGCACATGTGCGCCATTTCCGGGAAAACTGGCGACGTTTGCGGGCGAGGGGCGCCCAGTTTTGGCGCGGGTCCCCATTCACGCCCGAAATCGGGGTGGCACCGCGGCTTCGCGCGGCGCCTTGGGATCATGAAAACCCCTTACTTCTTCTTCGGCGGGTATTGGTCGGCGTCTTCGACCGACGGGCCGCCATGGAGCCAATTGACCTCCCACCCGCTCTCGAGAATGTTCAGCGTCTGGGACCCGGCGGGCAGCCAGGCCTCGTGAACCGTTCCTCCCGGCATACGGAAGTAGCCGCCGCCTTCGATGTTGTAGCGAACGCCGTTCGACTCGAACACGTGAGTACCACCGCTCAGGACCACGTGCGTTTCCGCAAGATCGTGGGTATGCGATTTGATATGCACCGCAATCGGCGTGCGGAACATCAGCGTGGTCAGCTTCGTTTTCGGATCCGAATGAAGGATCGCGTATTCGGGTGAGTCCTTGCCCAGCGCGGGAATGGTTTTCTCCCACTTCAGGCTGGCGGGATTGATCAACTGGGGCACGTGGTCCGCTTGCGCCACGGAAGGCGTGGCAGCAGAGACCAAAGGCGATACGCCGAGGGCGCCGGCCAGAACCAGCAGGGAGAGGATTCGAGACGTTTTCATGTTGGTGCGATTGGTTTATTGGTCGGTTTTCAAGCGACTTGCCTCATTTGCATCAATGCAAAATCCGCAATCAGGTGTCCCGCCGTGCTTCGGAACGTATGGATGTGGGGGCCGGACATGTGCCGCTGCCAGTCCGCGGTCGAAGCCCACTGCTCCAGGAACACGATATGTCCCGGGTCCTGCGTCGAGACGTTGAGTTCGTATCGCAAGCACCCCGGACTATTCCTTGCGGCTTCCACCAGGCGCTTCTGCGCGTCGACCAGCTGTTGTTCGAAACCCGGTCTCGCCCACGCCTGGGCGATGATTACCAGCGGTGTGCTCATGACGATGTGGTTCACCTTCGCGCGTTGGACAACTGCCGGAACAGTCAGGCGATCGTCTGGACCGTGCCGCCTTCCGCGCGAATCGCAGCACCATTGATGGCCGCCGCGCGGTCGCTGGAAAGGAATGCCACGACGTTCGCGACCTCCGCCGGCTTGGCCAGGCGCGCGATCAGCGAGGACGGACGGTTCTCGGCCATGAACTTGCGTTCCGCTTCTTCATAGGAGAGCGTCGGATTCACCGATTCGATGAATTCCTTCAGGCTTTCGGTCTCGGTAGGGCCTGGCAGCACCGCGTTGACGGTGACGGACGTTCCCTTCGTCAGCTCTGCCAGGCTGCGCGAGATGGACAGCTGTGTTGCCTTGCTGGCGCTGTAGTGCGCCATGGCAGCCATCGGCGTCAGCGCGACCTCGCTTGACATGAAGATCACCCGGCCGTGGCCGCGATCGAGCATGGATTTCATATAGCTGCGCGCGAGCCGCACCCCACTCCACACGTTGACTTCGAACATGCGCTTCCAGTCGTCGTCACTGGTGGCAAAGAAATCGCTCAGCGCGTACGTGCCGAGGTTGTTCACCAGGATGTCCACCGACGGGTAGGTCGCGGCGGCGATCTCTGCGCCGGCCGCCGTGCTCAGGTCTGCCACCAGGGGCAGCACGCGGTCGCCGAATCGCGCTGCGAGGCGTTTGACGACTTCGGAGACGATGTCGGCATGCCTGCCATTGATGATGACCGTGGCGCCGTCTTCGAGCAGCTGCAACGCCGTAGCGTGACCGATCCCGGAAGTGGATGCGCTGATGAGGGCCGTCTTTCCTGCGAGGTTCAAATGCATGATCAGGTTTTATTCCAGATGGAAATTGGGGAAGAGGTCCTGATGGTCGATGGGCAACCAGTCATTGGCCGCAAGTCTGGCGCACGCCGATTCCGCATACAATCACGCGCAACGGAACATCATCTTTGAATTGAATTCACGAAGGAATGAACACGAGAAGCGGGGAGATGCAGGTGTTCGTGCGTGTCGTGGAAACGGGCAGTTTCTCGGCCGCCGCGCTGACACTGGACATGACACCTTCGGCCGTCAGCAAGCTGATCAGCCGGCTGGAGGCGCGGCTCAAGGTGCTGCTGCTGCAACGCTCGACGCGCCATCTCGCTGTGACCAGCGAGGGAAAACAGTTCTACGAAAGCTGCGTCCGCATTCTTGGCGACATGGAGGAAGCGGAGTTCGGGGTTTCGCAGGACACGGACGCACCGCATGGCGTGCTGCGCGTCAACGTCTCGCTGCCTCTCGGGACGCATTACATCGTTCCGCTGATTCCGGAATTCGCCGCACGTTATCCCGGCGTGACCGTCGATCTTTCGCTGACCGATTCCGTCGTCGATCTGCAGCGCGAGCGCGTCGATGTCGCATTGCGCATGGGGCAATTGCCGACCGACGCGAACTTCCGGGCACGCAAGCTTGCGCTGAGCAGGCGCGCGGTCGTTGCCGCGCCCGGCTATGTCGAGCGATTCGGCGCGCCAGAGGTGCCGGGCGATCTCGCCTCCCACCGCTGCCTCCGCTTCAATTTCCGGCGAATGCTCGATGAGTGGCCATTCAGGATCGATGGCAAGACGGTGTATCTGCCGGTGCGCGGCGGCATGCTGACCAACAACGGCGAAACCATGCGCCAGCTGACACTGGACGGTCTGGGCATCAGCCGGTTGGGGCTATTTCATGTGATCGAAGACCTGAAGACCGGCAGGCTCGTCGAGCTGTTGCCGGGATTCAACGGTGGAGACGTCGAGGATGTTCATGTCGTATTCAGCAGCCAACGGCATATGCCCGCACGAGCGCGGGTCTTCATCGACTTTCTCGTGGAAAGGCTGGTGCCGCTGCTGTCGCGCGATTTCCAGCCGGTCGGATGAGCCCGATCAGGGCCGAAAAGAAGGGGCGCCGCGGCGCCCCTTCTTCGTCAATACGCGATGCTCGCGCTCAGGCTGATGGCGCGCGGATCGCCGGGCTGGATGTAGTTGGCGTACTGGAAACCCCAGTAGCGCTTGTTGGTCAGGTTGGTCAGCGCCGCGCGCAGCGTCAGGTCGCGACCGCTCAGCCGGGTGCGGTAAGTCGCGCCGAGGTTGAACACCGTGTAGCCGCCGAGCTCCAGGTCGCCTTCGGGGCGAGCCTTGACCGAGCCGGTGTACTTGCCGTCGATGCCGACGCGCAGGCCAGGAACGAACGGCACGAGATACGCGATCCGCCCGGTCAGCATCAGGTTGGGGGCGCCCGCCACGCGATTGTCCAGGTTGAGCTGGCCCTGGTCGTAGTAGCTGTCCAGGTACATCGCGCTGCCGCCGACTTCCCATTGCGAGCCGATCCGCGCACCGCCGGCGAGCTCCACGCCCTGGTAGATCGACTTGCCGTCCTGCACGTAGACCGGCAGCGTGCCGCCAACGTCGCGGCCGTATTCGGTCCGCTGCTCGATGCGGAAGAGCGCGGCGGTGCCGGTCCAGCGGCCCTGGTCGGTCTTCACGCCCAGCTCGTACTGGCGGCTCTTGGCCGGCGTCAGCGCGGCTCCCGCGTTCGAGTAGAACGACGAGACGATGCCGCCGCCGTCGAACGACTCCACGTAGCTGCCGTACAGCATGGTGCTGGGCATCGGCTTGTACATGATCGCCACGGTGGGCGTCAGCAGGCCGTTCTTGCTGTAGTGCGTGGCGGTGCCGGCCGCGCCCGGTGCGACGTAGCCGTTCTGCTCGTAGTTGGTCGCCCGCACGCCGGCGAGCACGGACCACTGATCGTTGAAGTGCACCGTGTCGCTGACAAAGGCGGCCTTCTGCGTGGTGTCGCCGGCGCGGTACAGCGTAAAGCCGCGGTCGCTGTAGCGCACGCCTGTGTATGGCGCGAACAGATTGCCCGCCGGCAGACTGGTGTTGGTGAAGTCGCTGCTGAAGCGGTCGATCTGCTTCTGCCAGCTCAGGCCGGCGACCAGCTCATGGCGCAGCAAACCCGTCCTGAACTTGCCTTCCACCATCGTCGTCCAGTTGGTGAACTGCTGCTTTTCCGTGCCGTCGTAGCGCAGGTCGGTGTAGTCGCCCCCGCTGTCGAGCAGGAAGAAGGTCGACTCGTTGCGGCTGCGGGACTGCTGGTTGAAGCTGTAGGTCGTGCTGACGGTCCAGTCGTCGTTCAGCCTGTATCGCAGGCCGGTCTGGTACATCTGCAGGTTCGACAGGAAGTGGGCGTCGTCGCCCGCGTAGCGCCCGCCCCGGCCGCTGATGGCCGAAGGGATCCGGCCGTTCGGCGCGATCTGGCCCACATAGAAAGACGGCGTACCGCCAAACGTGTCGCGGTCCTGGTAAAGCCCGTCGAACGTCCAGGTCAGGTCACGCGTGATGCGCGCATCCAGCCCCAGCGAGAACGAATTGCGCTTCAGGCCGACGGCGTTGCTGGGCTTGCCCTCTTCATGTGTGGCGTTGAAGCGGTAGCCGAACATGTCGTCCGGGCCGGCCCTGCCGCCCACGTCGAGATGCTGCATCCACACGCTGGACGAGCGGTATCCCACATCCAGGCTGGCGGTGAACTGGTCCGTCGGCCTCTTGGTAATGTAGTTGACCGTGCCGCCGGGATTGCCGAAGCCGTACATGAAGCCCGATGCGCCCTTGAGCAGTTCGACCTGCTCCAGCTGCTCGTAGGGCATCGTCAGCCCGTAGGCGATGAACGGCATCCCGTTGATCTTGTAGGCATTGCGCCAGTCCAGCTGCAGGCCGCGCACGGTGGTGTACGACGCCCAGGCGTTACCCGGATTGCTGTTGTCCGTGACCGACGCATCGTTGAAGAACACGTCGCCGATCTTGGTGACCTGGCGGTCCGCCAGGTCCTCACCGGTCACGATGGTGGTCGAGAACGGCGTGTCGAGTTGCGACCGGTTGCCGAGCGCACCGCCGGACGCCTTCTTCCGCAACTGCGGCCCGACTTCGATCTCCTGCTGCGCGCTGACGGTCACCGCCGGCAGTGCCTGTTCCGGCGCGGCCGGCGGCGCCGTCTGCGCGATGGCGGCGCCGCACACCGGGAAGCCGGCGAGGACGACGACACGGGCAAGGGCGGCAAGAGGACGGACACGGACGGTCGCCAGGGAAGGCGGCGTGGACAGCGTAGCGCGGGCGGTCATATCGGTAGAGGAAAGTGCCAGTGGAATGAGAATGCGATTGATTCTCAAGTGCAAAGTTGCGCATATTGCTACCGGGCAGAACAATCGTCAAGCGAGACGTGTTCCGCGGAATCGACTGTCGTAGCGCCGCCACCGTCCGCCCGCGACCGGCAATCCCGGCGCAACCCAGGAACAGCGCTTCTCGTTGGCAGGATCCTTCGGATCGTTGTCCGAATGCCATGCCGGGGGACTTTTATGCTCCGAGCCATTCCCTCCAATGGCATGTCCCGATGCGCCCCTCGAACTTCCTCACCCATGCCCGCGTACTGGCGACCTGCCAGGCGCTCTTTACCTGCGCCTTGTCCGTCGACCTGACGCTGACCGGGCTGGTCGGCTATACGCTCGCCCCCGACAAGGCGCTGGCCACCCTGCCCTTTGCATTGATCACCGTGGCATCGGCGCTGACCGCGATCGCGGCGGCGTTCCTGATCGAGCGGCTGGGGCGTCGTCTCGCGTTCTGCCTGGGCGGCGTGGCCTGCACGGCCGGTGGGCTCGTTTCGGTGTGGGCCATTGCCCATTACGACTTCGTGGCCTTCTGCGTCGGCACGGCGCTGGTTGGCGTGTTCCAGGCATTCGCCCGCTTCTATCGGCTGGCCGCCGCCGACGCCGCACCGCCCGCGGAGAAGCCCCGCGCGATCTCGGCGGTGCTGACCGGCGGCGTCGTCGCGGCCGTCTGCGGTCCGGCGATCGCCGCGTGGAGCACGGACCTGATGAGCCCGCTCGCGTTCGCCGGCTCCTATGCGGTGGTGGCGGGGTTCGGCGTGGCGACGATCCTGGTGCTCGCCCTCGCCTATCGCGAGCCGCCGCCCCAGCCCGTGCACACCGGGGCCGGATCGCAGCTGCCGCCGCGTCCGCTGGGCGAGATCGTGCGCCAGCCGGTGTTTCTCGCCGCCTTCGCCAACAACGGCATCGGCAACGCGGTGATGATGTTCGTGATGACCGCGACGCCGATTGCCGCGGTGGCCTGCAATCACACCATCGCCCAAGGCGCCCAGATCATCGAATGGCATCTGGTAGGCATGTACGCGCCGTCCTTCGTCTCCGGCTGGCTGCTGCAGCGCTTCGGCAATCCGGCGATGCTGATGGCCGGCATCGCGCTGTCCGCGCTGGCCAGCGTGATCGCCCTGGCTTCGACCTCATTGGTCGCCTTCTATGTGGCGCTGCTGTGCCTGGGGGTGGGCTGGAATTTCATGTTCGTCGGCGGCACCACGCTGCTGGCCAGCAGTTACCGCGATGCCGAGCGCGCCCGTACCCAGGCGGTGGCGGAATTCTCGGCCGCGGTGCTCACCGCGTGCGCCACGCTGGCCGCGGGCCAGATCCTGCACCACTTCGGCTGGGCTGCCGTGAACCTGGCCGCATTGCCGGCACTGGCGCTGGCGTTCGTCGTCACGCTCGGCTGGCAGCGGCGTGCGCGCGCACTGGCGCCGGTATGATCGGTCTCCCGTGGTCGAGGCTCCTGCCGCCACTACGCCTGACAGTACCCGCCATGCCCAGCCCATTGCACTCCATCACAGACGCGCCCCGTGTGGTGCTGATCGTCGCGCCGGATCCCGCGCAGGAACTCGATGTCACAGGTCCCTCGGCGGTATTCGGCCAGGCCAACCGTCTCTGCGGACGGCCCGGTCCGGCCTACGATATCCGCATCGCCAGTGTCAGCGACGATGGCGTGGTCCGTACCGAGAGTGGCGTCCGCCTGCTGGCCGATGCGCCCTTCCATCGCATCGAGCAGACGCTGCCCGGTCCGATCGATACGCTGCTGCTGGCGGGCGGCGCGGGTCATGCGGCGGCCGCCGGCAATGCGGCACTGGTCAACTGGCTGCGCGGGATGGCGCCCCGCGTGCGCCGGCTGGGCGCGGTCTGCACCGGCGCGTTCGTGCTGGCCAGCACGGGTCTGCTGGACGAGCGGCGCGCCACCACCCACTGGCGCCATGCCGGACGGCTCGCGCAGCGGCACCCGCGCGTGACGGTCGATGCCGATCCCATCTGGATCCAGGCCGGGGGGCTCTACACGTCGGCTGGCGTCACCGCCGGCATGGATCTGTCGCTGGCGCTGGTGGAGGACGACCTGGGCCATGCCACCTCGCTCGCGGTGGCGCGCGAACTCGTGCTGTTCCTGCGGCGGCCCGGCAGCCAGGCGCAGTTTTCCAGCGCCCTGCAGGCGCAGGCCGCGGAAAGCCCGGAACTGCGGGACTTGCAGGGATGGATCGCGGACCATCTCGGCGCCGACCTGTCGGTGGGTGTGCTGGCGGAACGCGTGGCGATGAGCCCGCGCAATTTTGCGCGAGTGTTCGCCCGGCAGGTGGGCCAGACGCCGGCACGCTATGTGGAGACGCAGCGCGTGGAGGCGGCGCGGCGAATGCTGGAGCAGATGGACCGCCGGCTGGAGACCGTGGCCCGGACGGCGGGATTCGGCAGCGCCGACAGCATGCGGCAGGCGTTCCTGCGGCATCTGCGCACCACGCCGGAACGCTATCGCGCCGCGTTCCGCGCGCAGTCCACGCAGGCGTCGGCCGGGGAGCCGATACCGCTTCGCAGACAGGCGTAGCGCTTGCCTGCGTAGGAGCTCAGTCGCCGGCGTGGGGCACCGGTAAACGTGCGGCGATAATATGCGGCCCGATCCCGCCATCCAGACCATGCCGATCCGCCAGCCAGACCCTTCCGAATACCCCGCGATCACCGATGTATGGGAAGCCGCCGTGCGCGCGACGCACGACTTTCTCGACCCGGCCGACATCGACGCGCTGCGGCCGCTGGTCCTGAACCAATACCTGCCCCTCGTCGATGTGCGGGTCGCCATCGTCGGCGATGGCGATGGCGATGGCGATGGAGATATCCAGGGCTTCGTCGGCGTCAGCGACGGAAAGATCGAAATGCTCTTCGTCGCGCCCGCGTGGCACGGCCGCGGCATCGGCAAGGCGCTGCTTCACCACGCGGTGTCGGAAATGGGCGCGACGCTGGTGGACGTCAACGAGCAGAACCGCGCGGCGACCGCCTTCTATGCGCACATGGGTTTCGAGGTGTTCGGCAGATCGCCGCTGGACGGGCAGGGCAAGCCCTTCCCGTTGCTGCATATGCGACGGCGGGCGTAGGGGCCGCTCGCCTCCTCCCGGTCGTCCCGACGACTAGGATCGCACGGCGTGCCGCCCCACCGCGTGCTGCGCGCCAGTCGCGACGCGATGCTCCGGCGGTTTTCCGCCTGCCGCAATGAGCCGCTCGATCATCCCCACCGCGGCAGCCAGCCCATCCTCCGCGCCCATCGCTTCCCCGAGTTCGCGCGCACGGCCGCGCATGGCGCCGCTCTGCGTCGCCGCGATGGCCTGCCCCAATTGCGTTCCGGTCAGCTTGCGTACGTCCAGCGGCGGCGGCGCGGCGCCGAGTCGCCGCAGGCGTTCGGCCCAGAACGGCTGGTCGCCGGCAAACGGCACCACCACCGAGGGCACGCCGGCGCGCGTGGCCGAGTGCGCCGTACCCGCGCCACCGTGATGCACGACCGCCGACATGCGCGGGAACAGCCAGGCGTGGGGCGCCTCGCCAACGACAAAAATGTTGGACGGTAGCCCGGCGGTGTCCATGCCGCTCCAACCCGGATGGAAGACGGCGCGGCGACCGGCGACGCCCTCGACGATGACGTCGCGCATGCGGCGCGGCTCGAAGCCGACCATGCTGCCGAAGCCAACATAGACGGGCGCATCGCCCGCCGCCAGAAAGTCCATCAGCGGCCCCGGCGGCGACCAGTCCGGTGCCGGCAGCGGCCATTGCCCGCACACCTGCGCGTTGCGGGGCCAGTCGCGCGGCTGCGGCAGCAGCGTGGGCGATACGCCGTACAGCATCGGATGGCCCTGCGGCAAGGCGCGCAGCGGCGGCAGTCCGCCGACCGAAGCGCGGGCACGGTTGATCGCCTTGCGGAAGGCGTACCAGAAGAGGCGGTTGGCCACGCGATGGCTCGCGCGATGCAGCGCACGCGGTACCCAGCGCGGTGGCAGAAACGGCGAGGCGAACTCGGCGGTCGGTGTCAGCGGAATGATGCTGGTGCCAACGGCCGGAATTCCCAGCGCCTGCGCCGCCGAGAGCCCCGCGAACCCCGCCAGCCCGGACAGGATCAGGCCATCGCACCCCTGCCCCGCCTCGACCGCCGCGCCCATCCATGCCTGCGCATGGGTGTTGGCGATTCGCGCCAGTGCCTGCGCCGTGCGCGTGAAACTGGCGCCCTCCTGCACCACGCCGGAGATGCCGGCCGCGGGATCCAGCAGGCCGCGGATATCGCCCGCGATGGGGCTGCACGGCACGCCGAGGGCATGGGCCAAGGCCAGCGTGCCCTCGTCGGCCAGCAGGTGCGGGGCGTGTCCCGCGTCCATCAGCGCGCGGCACAGGGCGATCATCGGCCGCGTATCGCCGTCGGTGCCATAGGTCAGTACAACCAGTTTCATCGCGTGCCTTTGCGTTGTGGATGACCGGTGGGCCGGGCGGCCGCGCCTTCGACAAAGAGGATGATCACGGCGTCGAACTCCTCCACCAGGGACAGATCGGGCTGCATCAGCCAGCGCAGCATGGCGGCCAGATAGAGATGATGGAAGAGCTCGGCCAGCTGCCGCGCGGGCATGTCGGCGCGCAATTCGCCGCACTGCTGCCCGATTGCGGCGAGGGCCTCGAACGCGTCGACGATATCGCTGCGGGCGATACCGGGCGGCTCGGGCGCCGCCGCGCCGATGCCAAGAAAGCGATAGCGAAGATAGTGCGGAAGATAGGCCCGTTGCGACTCGCACCATCGCGCCGACGCGTGCAGCAGCGCGCGGGCCCCCTGCGCGAAACCGGCTCCAGCGTCGATCGCCGGCACGAAATCCGCCATGTCGCCGGCGAGCTCGGCGTGGATCCAATGCGCGAGCACGGCTTCCTTGACCGGGAAATATTTGTACAGCGTGGCCTTGGCCACCTCGGCCTCGGCGGCGATCTGCTCCATCGTCACGGCGGCATAGCCATGCCGCTCGAACAGGGCGTGTGCGACCGTGGCGATACGGTCCAGGGTCTGCAGGCGTTTGCGTTGGCGAAGGCCGGACATCGTCGGGTTGCCCATATCTTGAACGACGACTATTATTGAACGACGTCCGCGTTTCTGTAAAGTGCCGCCGGGTTGCCCCTCTTGTCCCGCGGGGCATTGACCGCGTTACGGGTAACGGGTGTGCCGACGGCCGGCGAGCGCGCGCAAGGCGGCATCCGCCGCGGCTGATTGCGGCTGCCGCCGCCTGAACGGCCTGCTGCGCCGACCCGCCGCAGTTGGCGCGCTGTACCGGCAGACGGGCCGCGTGTCCGTTCTCTTCGGGCTCAAACTGGCTGCCTCTTCCGCCCCCTGGCGGCCCGACGGCGTGCGATGGTGCGGACCCCGGCATGCAGGCGCCTCGCGAATGCGGCGATGTCCGACATTTTTGGCGTGCGGTCATCGGTAGCATCGGGAAGACCACCGGACACCACGCCCGTTGCACCTCCCGACAGGTCAACACCGCACTTTGCGAGCCCCCATGAAAGACACCATTGCCTCGGCCAACGACGAGCCCGACGTCGTGATCGGCGGTCGGGAACAACTGTTCCACCTGCTGGCCGAGGCCGCCGAGATCGAGCACACGCTGATGTGCTGCTATCTGTATGCCGCCTTCAGCCTCAAGTCCGGCGACGCGGACGGCATGAGCGCCGAAGAAGCCGCCGCCGTGAAGCGCTGGCGCCAGTCCATCCTGACCGTGGCCGTCGACGAGATGGTCCACATGCTGCTGGTAGCCAATATCTCGATCGCCATCGGTGGCCGGCCCCATTTCAGTCGCCCCAACTTTCCGGTGTCGCCAGGGTATTTCCCCGCCGACATGGTGCTGAAGCTGGCGCCGTTCGATACGGCCACGCTGGACCACTTCGTCTACCTGGAGCGCCCTGTCGGCGTCGCGCTGGAGGATGGCGCGGGGTTCGAGCCGCGTCGCGTCTATCAGCGCGAAGAGGCCTTCCATGGGCTGATGCCGAGCATCCAGGACTACGAGACCGTCGGTTCGCTGTACGAAGCGCTGCGCATGAATCTGCAGGCGGTGTCGGCGCGTATCGGCGACGCGCGCCTGTTCGTGGGGCCCACGAGCTGCCAGGTGGGGCGAGACGCGGTGGACCTCGACGGCGTGGCTACGATCCACGACCTCGCTTCGGCTTTGGCGGCCATCGACACCATCGTGGAACAGGGCGAAGGCTCGCCCGCCGACCGCGAGGATTCTCACTACCAGCGCTTTTGCTCGATGCGCGACGAATACCATGCGCTGCGGGCACGCAATCCATCCTTCGAACCCGCATGGCCAGCCGCGGAGAACCCGGTGATGCGCAAGCCGCCGGAACCGGAGGGCAAGGTCTACGTCGACGACCCGCAGGCCGCGCGCGTGATGGACTTCGGCAACGCCTGCTATGCCATGTTGCTGCAGTGCCTGGTGCAGGCGTTCGGCCACACCGGCACAAAGCCGGGCGAACCCGAGAACGCCCAGTCGCGCACGCTGTCCGCCGCCATCGACCTGATGCACGTGCTCGGGCGGACCGCCTCGGCCCTCGCCCGGCTGCCGGCCAGCGCGGCACACCCCGGCATCAACGCCGGACTGAGTTTCACGATGCTTCGCGGCGTGGAACCCTTCTTCCGCGGCTTGCCGGAAGCGGTGCTGATGGCCGAGCGCATGCAGGAACTGTCCGACGGCGCGAGCGCGGTCGCCGCCATTGCGCCGGAACTGGGCGACATCGGCGCGAAGCTGGGGAAGCTGGCCGGGCAGTTCCGCTCGTAGGGCAATTTACCTTGCCGCGATGGCAGGATGCTTCAACAGCCGCGCGGCTGCTTCGGACGACGAAGCCGGGTTTTGCCCCGTGATAAGCAGGCCATCGGTGACGACGTAGGACGCCCAGTCGTCCGATTGCGAATAGATACCCCCTTTCGCCTTCAGTTCGTCTTCCACCAGGAACGGCACGATGTCGGTGAGGCCGACCGCCGCTTCCTCGGAGTTCGCGAAGCCGGTGACCTTCTTGCCCTGTACCAGCGGCTTGCCGTCCGGCGTGGTCGCATGGCGCAGCACGCCAGGGGCGTGGCACACCAGGGCCACGGGCTTGCCCGCCGCCAGGAACGCCTGGATCAGTTCGATGGAATGCCGGTCCTCGGCAAGGTCCCACAGCGGCCCGTGACCGCCAGGGTAAAAGACCGTGTCGAAATCCGAGTGCGAAATGCTGGCGAGCGGCACCGTGGCGGCGAGCTGCGCCTTGGCCTCGGCATCGGCCTGGAAGCGTCGGGTCTGTTCGGTCTGGCTGGCCGGCTCGTCGCTCTTGGGATCGAGCGGCGGCTGCCCGCCGCGGGGCGACGCCAGCACGATCTCTGCGCCGGCATCCTTGAATGTGTAATACGGAGCGGCCAGCTCCTCGAGCCAGAAGCCTGTCTTGCGGCCGGTGTCGCCGAGCTGGTCGTGCGAGGTCAAAACCATCAGGATTTTCATGTTGCCTCTCCCGCAGTCAATGTGGATGCAGTCAATGGTAGACCAGCCGCTAGTCATTTATCGCGGCGCTCGGCCGGCAAACGGGTGATCAGGGCTCTGTTGCGCAACATTGCGCAGTCGCGGCGGGCGCGGGGGGCGGCCAATGGCGGGCCCAGTCGCCATCATGCTCCATGCCGGGCACGACACGAACGAGGTCGGCGCAACAGCCGGTTCTGTCCCCCTGCGCGGCGACGAACCGGCGCGCGACATCCGGTGGCACGACGCGGTCTTCCCCGCCCGACAGGTGCAACTGCGGGATGGCCGCAATACTGCCCGCAGCGTGCAGCGGGTTGAGCGAGTCAGGCATCGGCGATACGCCATGGCGCCGGTTGACGAACTCGGTGTCCAGATTGCCCGCCACCGTGCGGAGCGACGCTACGTCGGCGCGGCGCGCGGCCACCAGCACCGCGATGGCCCCGCCGCCGGAATAGCCGACCAGATCCAGCTGCTGCCCGGGCACGCGGTGCGCGAGCACATTGACGGCGTCGTTCATGGCGGCCACGACGTTCTCGCCAAAACGCCTCCCGGTCCAGTACGCCGGCTTGCACTCGGCATTCATCGCCATGGGCGTGAACTGGCATGGCCGCGCGAGATAGGCGACGTTGGGGCCGGGGTCGGCGGCGGCAAGCTGCAGGCCGATGGCGCGGTGTGGTGTCGGATCCGGCGAAGGCCGATGGCGGGACAGCCATGCCAGCCCGTCCCCCTCGATGTAGACGGCGAGCGGCCGGTCCGGACGCGCGATGCGCACGAACGCCGTGAGCTGGAAGGGACCGGCGGCGATGCGTTCTTGCCGCAGGCCGGCATTGGCCGCGACGGCTTCCGCGCGCCCGGTAGCGTCCTCGCCAACGATGGCGCAGGCAGCCAGCAGGCATGCGGACGCGGCCGCGAGCCACCGCACCGCGGCGCCTGCGCGCCGTGCCCGCGTGCGGCCGCCCGTCCGCGGCAAGGCTATGCGTCCTTGCCCGGCATCCATGCGCAAAGGGCTTGCGCCACGCGCCCGATCACATCGTCCCAGCCGCCGGGCCGGGCCTGCCGGAACAGGCGCATGGTCGGATACCAGGGCGAGTCCTCGCGCTCAAGCAGCCAGCGCCAGTCGGGAACGAAGGGCAACAGCGTCCACACCGGTCGGCCCAGTGCGCCGGCCAGATGGACGGGCGAGGAGTCCACCGAGATCAGCAGGTCCGCCAGTTCGAGGATGGCGGCCGTGTCGTCGAAGTCTTCGATAGCCTCGCCCGCCGCGTACAGGCACATGCCGGCCGGCGGCGCCGCGGCCTGCGCCGCCGCATCGCCCTTCTGCAGCGACACGAAGCTGGCGCCGGAGCGGGCGAGCGGCGCCAGCGCCGACAGCGCGAGCGAGCGGTTCGCATCGTTCTGGTGGGTGGGTCGGCCCGCCCACACCAGCGCGACCCACGGGCGCGGCAGCGCGCCCAGGCGCCCGCGCCACAGCGCCACACGCTCCGGATCGGCGCGCAGATAGGGAACCTGCCCCGGCAGGTCGGCCATCGACAGACCCAGCGCCATCGGCAGGCTCATCATTTCGCAATGGACATCGAACGCGGGCGGCAGATCGTCCCGCGCGACGATCTCGTCGAAGCCCCCCGCCCGCCGCGCCAGCGGCAGCACTTCGGGCATGGTCTGCAGCACCACGCGTGCTCCGCTGCGCGAGCGGGCCCAGGGGACCATGCGCAGGAACTGGAACGCATCGCCGAAGCCCTGTTCGTCGTGGATCAGCAGCGTCTTGCCGGGGACAGGTTCGCCCGTCCAGCGCGGCTGCTGCATCTTGCGCTCCATGGCGATGGTGTGGGCCAGGCTGTAGCGGTAGCGGTATTCGCGCCAGCCGCGCCCGAAATCGCCGAGCAGCAGCTGCGTCTCGGCCAGATCGAAGCGCGCGGGCAGCTCGCCCGGCACCGTGTCGACGATCATCTGCTGAATCGCGCGCGTCTCTTCGATACGTCCCTGTGGGCGCAACGCCGCAGCCATCAGTTGCCACAGCGCGATGGGTACCTGGCGGTCTGCGAGCAGCGGGGCCAGCCGTGCCTCGGCGTCGGTATACCGGCGCTGGGCGAGCAGCGCGCGCGCATCGCGCTCCGCCGCCTGCCATGCGGCCAGTGCGGGGTCGGCCGCCTCGGATCGACTGGCCTCTCCTTGCGCGGGAGAGAACGGGCGCAGCGCATCGACGGTGTGCCGTGCGGCGTCGCCCTGTTGCGCGGCCCGCTGTATCTGCGCCAGATTGCGGTAGGCGTCGCCGAGCGAAGGTTCCAGTTCGATGGCCCGCCGCGCGTGCGCCTCGGCCCCGGCCAGATCGCCGCGCTGGCACAGCAGCAGCGCCAGATTGCTGTGGGTCTCGGCGTAGTCCGGCCGCAGCGCCAGGGCCCGGCGATAGTGCGACTCGGCGCGCTCGGCATATCCGAGACGCAGCAAGGTATTGGCAAGATTGTTGTGCGCTTGCGGCATGTCGGGGCGCTGGGCGGCCACCTGCTCCAGGCACGCCAGGCTCTGCGCGAGGCGCCCGCTTTCCTGCAGCACGATGCCGAGGTTGTTCCACGCGTCGGTGAGCGCGGGATCGAGCGCGACCGCGCGGCGCGCGGCGGCTTCCGCGTCGTCGAGCCGGCCTGCCTGGCGGCAGACTTCGGCGCGGTTGCTGTGATGGATCGCAGTGGCGTGAGGGGAAGCGCAGGCACGCGCCAGCAGGTCGAGCGCAAGTTCGCCCCGGCCATAGGCGTGCGCCATGATGCCGAGCAGATGCAGCGCATCGGGCTGGGACGGCACGGCGGCGAGCACGCGCATGCAAAGCGCTTCGGCTTCGCGCGGTTGTCCCGCGTCCCAATGCGCATGGGCGCGGCGGAGGGCGTCCTCCACGGTGATGGCTGCCGGTTGCGGCATGGCGGACTTCCTCGCTGGTCCTGGTCGCAATCAGGCCCGGATGGTACTACGCGGCGCGCGCCAACCGGCACGCGCCGCGTAGCGGTCCTGCTCCGGGGAGGATCAGAACAGTTTGCGCACCTGCAGCGAACCGGTGTGCGACTGGAAGCCGCCGCCGGCTTCCAGGCCGTAGCGCGCCGTCACCGTGGTGGTGCCGCGGTTGATCAGCGTGGCGCCGACGTGCAGCACAGCCATATCGCCGACGGGACGCGCACCGGCCGTGGTGAACAGCGTCGCGCCGGACGGATCGGCCGCGAAGGCCGAGGTCAGCCCCTGCCGCGAGCGATCGTACTCGTGGCTCCATTGCAGCTGCACGAACGGCGTGAGCAGGCCCGCGCGCGTCTCGAAGCCGCGCTCGAACTTGGCGCCGAGCAGCGTGCGCACCGAGTTGGCGTGCGTGGACCCGACCGACAGCGCCGCGCCGTTGCCGCCCGATTCGGTATAGGCGTCCTGGTGCATATAGCTGTAGACGAGGCTGCCCAGCGGCGTCACGGTGTAGGCGCCCATCGCCAGCGGATAGCCGGCTTCGAGGCGCGCCACGTACTGCTGGCCGTCGTATTCGCCGTTGGTGGTGCCGGCAAAGCCCGTGAAGGCGACCTGGCGCGTGCTGTCGTAGCGTTGCAGGATGGCGCCGGCCGACAGGTTGGCGTACCAGCGTTCGCCCGTATAGCCCGCGTAGGCGACCGCACCGTAGGCATTGATGCGCGTACGGTTGCCGGTGCTGTCGCCGGTGCTGTCCAGCCGCGTGTTGGTGTAGCTGAAGGCGCCGCCGACCGTCCACGCGTCGTTGAGCATGCGATCGCCGCCAATGAGCAGGCCGCCGTAGTTGGCGCGGAAGCCGTCTACCTCGCCGCGCGCGTCCTGGTTCGCGTGGCCGCCGAAGACCTGTCCCCAGCCCGCCCACGACAGCGCGCGCTCGCCGGTGCTGATGCCGGAGGCCGGCACGCCGTCGGCGCGGGCGATGCGCAACTGGTCGGTGCGCGAGGCGATGACCTTCAGCGCTTCGAGCGTAGGGGCGGCGGCGGCACGGGTGGACGATGCCTGCGTGCCCGGGCCGAGGCGCTTGCCGGCGGCGTTCGATTCCGCGGCGCTGCCCAGCGTCAGCGCCATCGAGGCGTTGTACAGGTTCAGCAGGCCCGCGTCGGAGATGCCGGTATAGCGCGCCAGGCCGGCGAGCGACGCGTAGGCGTTCGACGTGGTGGCCTGGATCCCGGGCACCGGCGCGGGAACGACCGGGTCCACCGGCAGTTCCGGTTGGGTCGGCGTAGTGGGATCGGTCGGCGTGGTTGGATCGGTCGGCGTGGTGCCTGGATCGGTCGGCGTCGTGCCGGGGTCGGTGGGAGCCGCCGCGCCGACCTGCAGCACGAGATAGCGGCGTCCGGCGGCGTAGACCTCCGTGCCGGTGACAGGGCCGCCATAGCCGACAGCCGAATAGCGCAGCGTGCCGACGTTGTAGTTGGTCCCCGGGGAGATGGCATCGATCACCACGAAACGCTGGCCCGGCGCGAACGCGTAGCTGCCCGTCCTGGCCAGACTGACGCCGGAGCCCGGCATCAGGATGGCCGTGTTGCTTACCACCAATCGTCCATAGCCCGCGTCGGCCGGGCCCGCGCCGGCTTCCACCGTCGCGTCCGCCGCATCGGTGACACCGATCTGCAAGGTGGCGCCCGGGTTCTGCATGTATGCGCCCGTGATATAGCGCGTGCCATTGATCTGCAGCGTGGCGGCATTGTTCAGCACGCCGGACAGGCTTGCCGTCTGGATGTCGTCGTTCAGCAGCACATTGCCGGTCCCGAACATCACGCCCGCGGCCGAATCGATCATGCCGGGGCCGCCATTCAGGCCGGTCAGCGTGCCGAAGCTCGTGCCGGAGCCGCCGGAGATGACCAGCGGCTGCGAGGCGTGGTTGACGATATAGCCCTCGATGGTGCCGCCCGCGGCCTTGATCTCGCCGAGCGTGCCCGACGCCTCGTTGACGATGGCGGCCGTGGTGCCGCGGATGGTGGCGTTGTTGACCAGCGTGGTGAGCGCGCCGGCGTTGCGCACGCCATACACGCCGCCCTCGATCAGGCCCCAGTTCTCGATGGCGGTCAGCGTGCCCGTCGAGCCGTTCACGATGCCGAAGCTGTTGCCCAGGATGCCGGAGCTGTTCGAGATCATCCCGATCGTGCCGTCGTTCTGGATGCCGCCCATGCTGGGCGTGGACGGATCGCGCGGCCCCATCAGCCCGCGGTTGATGATCGTATCGATTCGCCCGGGGGACACGTTGTAGACGCCCATGGCGGCGCCGCCGATCGTGCCACGGTTCTCCAGCGTCGTGATGGTGCCGATGTTCTGGACGCCGAAGGTGCCGGCGCCGAGCCTGCCCAGATTCAGGATGGTGCCGTCGATCAGGCCGGTGTTGCGGATCTCGATGATCGCGTTCGCTTCGGTCGAATGATTGACGATGGCCTGCCCGCCCCGGATCACGCCGGCGTTGGTCAGCCGGCCGATGCTGCCGCCGCTGTCGACCTGGATCCCTACGTTGCCGGCGATCGTGCCGCTGGCGGTGTTGTTGATCGAGCCGATGGCGCCGCTGGAACGGACGCCGATATCGGCGCCGACGATGGACCCGGTGTTGTGAAGCAGGCCGATCGAGGCGTTCGCAAAAGCCCCGCCCGGGCCACCGTTGTCGATGGCGATGGCGCTGCCCGAGATCGTCCCGGTGTTGGTCAGCGTGCCGATGCCATACCCGACGATGGTGCCACCGCCGCTCGCATTGAAGATGCCGTTATAGCCGTCGATCACACCGCCGTTGGTCAGCATCCCGATCTCGGCAACCGTGCCGCTCTGGCTGCCATCGACGACGAGGCCGATGCCCCCGCCGGAGCGGATGGTTCCCTGGTTGACGAAGGTGTCCAGCTGGTGCTGGCTGAGGACGGCGTCCGTCCCGGTCGTCTCCACGCTGCCCGTGGACTGGATTTCCACGCCGGTGTACATGGAATCCGGCACGTACTTCGTGCCTGTCGGCGCGGAAATGACGTCGATGGAGAGCTGCGCATGGACTGCAGTGCTCGAGAGCGTGGCGAGCACGCCGACGACGGCCAGCGCCAGGGGTTTGCGCGGCAAGGCCGGCAGCGAATGCAAAGGGAATCTGGACAACATCGGAAACACGAGAGGTTAGGGGGAGCGCCGCACGATCGCCGGGCGATGGCACGCGGTGGTTGGTCGAACTGTCAGCGGATGCGCGAAACATGGCCACTCTATCGGCCCGACGTTCCAGCCGAGGACGGAGTAACGGCCAAAAATGCTCTTTCCTTTAGCTTTGGCATGACGAGGACCACACGCGTCCCTTGCGCCGCCATTCCACGTTCGTATAGCCCAATTCCATTCGGGAATACCGAACGGGCGTTGCGCCCCCCAGCATGCATGCACGAGGCCGGTCCGAGGACTGGCCGCATGCAGCGGGCAAAGGCATTGCTGCATGGCAACCCCGAGACGACGGAGCGCGCATGCACCATCCCTTTTCGCTCGCCAGGATCCTGATCGGCACCCCGCTGACCGGCCTTGCCACCGTGTTGTTCGCCCTCCCCGCCGGCGCCGCGCTCGCACAGGCCGCGCCGGAGGACGGCATCATGCAGGGCTTCCCCCCTCCCGCCGACAAGCAGGTGATGCGCGGCAGCGGGCTGCGTCCGCCCTTCATGCGTTGGGCGCTGAGCCATACCCGCGAGCTGGCGCCCACCGTGGGCATCCGCCACGCGGACGCGCCCATGCCGCTGCCGCCGCCGCAGCGGCAGGACCTCGATGGCGTAGAGATCGCGCTTGCCGACGGGCCGATGCGGCTCGACGATTATCTGCGCGCGACGCATACCGATGGCTTCATCGTGCTGCACCACGGCCGGATCGTGTACGAGCGCTACTTCGGCGGCTTCGACCGGCACCAGCCCCATATCTGGGCCTCGATGACCAAGTCCGTGACGGGCCTGCTGGCATCGATGCTGATTGCCGAAGGCAAGCTCGATCCGCAGGCGCCGTTGCATCGCTACGTGCCGGAGCTGGCCGGCAATCCGTTCGGCGACGCCACGGTACAGCGCAACCTCGACATGGAAGTCGCGGTGGGCTATCCGCCGGCCTTGCCTCCGGACCTCGGTCTCTTCGGCGCGGTGGGCATCGTTCCCCGCAAGGACGACGCGCCGGACAACATCTATGACTTCCTGAAGGTGGCGCACGCCACGGGCAAGCCGGGCGACGAACCGCAGTGGTACTACCAGAACGGGTCCGCCGAAGCGCTGGCCTGGGCGTTGCGGCGCGTGACCGGGCAGCGCTGGTCGCAGCTGGTGACAGAGCGCCTGTGGTCGCATCTGGCGGACGACGATGCCTACGCCAGCGTCGACCGCCTGGGCACCGAGATGGCAAGCGGCGGGCTGAACTCCACGCTGCGCGACGCCGCGCGCTTCGCCGAGGCCGTGCGGCGCGCGATGGCGGGCGACGCCACCGGCCCCATCGCGCCGGCCGCGGCGGCCATCGCCTTCCGCCCCGCCGACAACCAGCACCGCTTCGCGCAGGGCAATCTGGTATCGGGGCGCAAGGGATACGGCTATCGGCACTACTGGTTCCAGTGCAACGACGGCGACGGCAGCGTGGAGGCCAGCGGCCGCTTTGGGCAGCGCATGTATATCAACCCGCGCAAGGCGCTGACCGTCGTCAAGTTCTCCGCGAGCCCCGACGACGCGGCGCGCCCCACCAGCGCCGCCGATATCCGCCGGCGCGACGAGCCGGCGCGCGCGCTCGAGACTTCCGAGGCGCTGATCGCGGCGGCGCTGGCCGTTCACCGCGCGGCCGGCGTGGACTAGCCGCGCTGCGCCTGGGCCATGCCCACCGCCTGCGCGCCGCGGTGCCCATGCCTGCTTCGCGAACGGCTACTACCTGGGCCTGGGACACGACAGCATGCTGGCGGTGGCCGCCGGCATCCGGCACCGGTTCTGACCCCGCGGCCTGAGGCAGACTCGCCTCCCGAAACACTCTGACGAGCGCAGCAATGACATCCAAAGACCCAGCGGCCCGGCGCCGCTTCCTCTCGCAGGCCGGCGGCGGCGCCCTCGGCCTGGCCATGGCCCGCCTTGGCTTCGCCGCGCAGTGGCCGTCCCGCCCGATCCGCTTCGTGACCGCATCCGGCGCCGGCGATCCGGTGGACCTGCAATTGCGCGAGTACCTGAAGTCGCTGTCCGCGGAGCTGGGCAACGTCCCGATGGTGGTGGAGAACAAACTGGGCGCCGCCGGCCAGATCGCGGCGCAGTCCGTGCTGCTGTCCCCGCCAGAAGGCCATGACGTGCTGCTGGCCAATGCGAACTTCACCATCACGCCCAGCTATTTCCGCAAGCTGCCCTATCGGCCGCTGCAGGACTTCACCCCGGTCGCGATGACCGGCGGCGCGCCCATCGGCCTGGCGATCCCCGCGTCCAATCCGAGCCGCACGTTCGCGCATTGGATCGACTGGGCCCGGCGCCAGGGGGGCGCACTGAACTACGCGTCCCTGGGCAACGGCACGGTGCCCCATCTGTACGGCTTCCAGTTGACCGGCGACTTCGGATTCGAAGCGGCCCATATTCCGTACAAGGCCGGAGGACCCGCCCTGCTGGACCTGTTGCGCGGCCAGATCTCGTTCATGATGCTCGATGTCGTCAACCTGCGGCCCCTGCTCGCCAAGGAGCAGGTGCGGATTCTCGCGATCACGGGAACGGACCGCTCGCCGCACCTGCCTGGCGTTCCGACCTTCGCGGAACTCGGATTCGAGGGCTACGAACGCACCGGCTGGACGGGCTTCATGGTCCGCAGCGGCACGCCCGGCGCCATCATCGACACCCTGAACCGGGCCACCGACAAGGTCGGCGCCATGCCCCACTGGACGCGCAAGCGCGAAGAGGTGTGGTCGGCGTGGAAGCCGATGGCGCCCGCGGACATTCAGCGCCAGTTGCAGCGCGAAGCGGCGGCCTGGGGCCGGCTCGTGCGGCGGGCCGGCATTTACGGCGACTGACGGGAGCGACCGCAAGCCGGAAGCCAGTCAGGCTTCCCGGTACGGGGCCGTGCGCTTGACGAGGATTTCGGTCAGCCGCTCGGCCAGCGGCGATTGGTAGCCGCCCTTGCGCCGGAGGACGCCGACGGTGCGGGGCCATCGCAGGTTGGGCACCTCCAGCGCGCGCAGGCCGCGCGCGGACTGCGTCAGCGTGCGGCGGCCAATGACGGTCAGCAGGTCGGTCTTGCGAATGACCGCCATCAAGCCCTCGGCCGAGGAATTGGTTTCCAGCGCCACCACGGGCGGAGCAAGGCCGGCCTCCGCGAAGCAGGCATCCACCAGCCGCCGGCCAATCACGTTCTCGTTCGGCAGCAGCCACGAGCAGGCGGCCAGATCGGACAACCGCAACGCGGCGCGGGAGTGCAGCGGATGCTGGTCCCGCGCCACCACCACCATCTCGTTGTCGAACAGCGCAATCTGCTGAAGATCCGCCTCGCGCTTGCGCGGCAAGGTGGCGATGCACAGATCCAGTTCGCCATGCCGCAGGGCGGACAGCAGCGGATCGTTGAGTTCGATGGTCACCTGCACCCGCGCCGCCGGCCGCTGCCGGATCAGTTCCGCGAAGGCATCCGAGAACAGCGAGCCCACCAGCGACGATGGCACCCCGACGCGCACGACGCCCAGTTTGCCCAGATGCAGATCGTTGGCTTCGCGGATCGCATCGTGCAGGGCTCCTCGCACATGAAGGATGCGCTCCAGAAATGCGCTGCCCGCGCTCGTGAGCTCCATGCCGCGGGACGACCGCTCGAACAGCCGGATGCCGAGTTCCCCTTCCAGGCGCTGGATGCCCTTGGTCAGCGCTGGCTGGCTCTGGCCCACCATTTCGGAAGCGCGCGCGACCTGGCCGGCCTGCGCCACCGCGACAAAGTAGTTCAGGTCTTCCAGTCGCACGGTGCTCCATTCGGGAAGGAATAAGGCATTGGGCTGGCGCCGCATCATCGGCTCCGTTGCACCGGCAGCCCCAACGGCCACCGAAGCGATGGCCGCCAGGTCATGTGGCGATAGAACCATGGGAGATGGCGGACTGACGATGCCATCGCATGCCGCATGCCGCATGCACGCGATGGCCGCACGATCTGGCGAGAGACGCCAAGGTGCTTGGTGGCGGGATTCTACCCGTGCGCGGCTCTGGCAAGCCAGCCCCCGGACGGCGGCCGTGATCTCCCGCGCGAGGGCAGCGCCGGGGGCCAGGCGCCCGTCATGTCGTTCTGCGGTCGAGCTTGCGCGCGGTCACCATGAGGCTGAGCAGTACCGAGACCAGGATCACCGAGCCCACGACGAGCAGCGACCACTGCACCGGCATGTGGAACCACGGCGCCGCCAGCATCTTGCCGCCGATAAAGACCAGCACCAGCGCCAGGCCATACTTGAGCAGGTGGAAGCGCCCGGCCATGTCGGCCAGCAGGAAGTACAGCGCCCGCAGCCCCATGATGGCGAAGATGTTCGAGGTGAAGACAATGAACGGATCGGTCGTCACCGCGAAGATCGCGGGGATGCTGTCGACCGCGAACACCAGGTCGCTCGCCTCGATCATCATCAGCACCAGGAACATCGGCGTGGCCCAGCGCACGCCGTCGATGCGCACGAAGAACTTCTCGTGGTGGAAATCGGGCGTGATGCGCATGTGGCTGCGCAGCCAGCGCAGCAGCGGATTCTTCGCCAGGTCCGGCTGGTGGTCCGCGAAGATCAGCATCTTGATGCCGGTCACGATCAGGAAGGCGCCGAACAGGTAGAGGATCCAGGCGAACTCCTGCACCAGCCACACGCCCGCCAGGATCATGCCGGCGCGCATGATGATAGCGCCGAGCACGCCGTACAGCAGCACCCGCCGCTGCAGCTCCGGCGGCACGGCGAAATAGCTGAAGATCATCACGAAGACGAACATGTTGTCGACCGACAGCGACTGCTCGATCAGATAGCCGGTGATGAACTCCAGCGCCTTGCTGTTGGCGACCTCACGGCCGGCGCTCATGTCGAGATACCACCATAGCAGCGCCGCGAAGCCGAATGCCATGCTGACCCACGCCGCGACCCAGCTGCCCGCCTCCTTGACGGAGACGCGGTGCGCCTTGTTGCCGCCGAAGACGAACAGGTCCAGTGCGAGCATCGCGATGACGAAGACGATGAAGCCGGCCCACATCGGGCCGGTGGCGAAGGTATCAACGATCATGGTCGAAAGTGGAGATGGGAAAGGGTCGTTCTTCCAGCGAGCTTGCGTGCCTTTGCGGCCCTGCCGGAAAGTGGCCGCGGGCGGGTGTGTACGGGATGCCGGCATCCCGGCATCCCGCCATCGTTCAGGACGCGCTGGCCCAGACCAGTGCCACGCCGGCCCCCACGCCGGCGGGGATGCCGATGCGTTCGATGATGCCGGCCGGCGGGCCGCCGATCACCTCGACCGGTACGGTGCAGCAGTCGAGCAGCTGGTTCGTCAGCGAATGTTCGACCGCGCGCACCAGCGCGCTCTTGCGCGCGGTACCGATCAGCACGCGATCGCAACGCAGCCGCCGCGCGGCCTCGGCGATGCACTGCGCCTTGTCCCCGACCTCGCGATGCGCGACATACGGCATGCCTGCCTGGTCCAGCAGCCGCCGGGCCTCGGCGAGCTCCTCGTCCGCGCGCTCGCGCTGGAATTCGGCGCGCACCTGGCGGCCGACATGGCGCGCGACGTAGTGCGAGAACGGCGGCTGCACGTTGAGCAGATGTACCCGCTGCGCGTCGCCGCGCTGGAACTCGTCGACGGCGTGCCGCACCGCCAGCAGGGCGCTGGGCGAGCCGTCGCAGGGCAGAAGGAGCGTTGCCATGCCGGTTTCTCCAGGAAAATGGCTGTCGACCACCACGGCCGCCGCAGGCTATGCGGCGGCAGGACATGCATGCAATCTAGGGCCATGCACGTTCCGCGAAAAGCAGATTGTTCGGATACCATTATCAGAAAAAACCGAACAGACGCCGGAAACGGCCGGCTGACACGACAAGACGACAGCGAGAAGACGCACGCCATGAACTACAAGCATCTGCACTACTTCTTCCAGGTGGCCAAGCTCGGTGGCGTGCTGCGCGCCAGCGAACGCCTGCACGTGGCCCCGCAGACGATCAGCGGCCAGATCCAGTCGTTCGAGGACGCGCTGGGGGTGGCGCTGTTCGAGAAAAGCGGGCGCAATCTGGCGCTCACGGACGCGGGCCGCATGGTGCTCGGCTACGCCGAGGCGATCTTCTCGATCGGCGCCGAGCTGGAGGAGGCCGTGCGGGAACACCCGCGCCGCGGCAAGCTGCTGGAATTTCGCGTCGGCGTGGCGGACGCGGTGCCCAAGACCATCGCCTGCCGGCTGATCGAGCCCGCCTCGCAACTGCCCGAGCCGGTCCGCATCGTCTGCCGGGAGTGGAAGCTGGATATGCTGCTCGGCGAGCTGGCGCTGCACCGGTTGGACCTGGTCATTGCCGACGCGCCGATTCCCTCCGACGTCAGCGTGTCGGCCTTCAACCACCGCCTGGGCAGCTGCGGCGTGAGTTTCTTCGCGGCACCGGCGCTGCTCGACACGTACGGCGGACGATTTCCCGCCTGCCTCGACGGTGCGCCGATGGTCATGCCGGCGCAGGAATCGGCCGTCGGCAAGCGCCTGCGCAACTGGCTGCAGGCGCATGCGCTGCATCCCCGCGTCGTTGCCGAATGCGACGACAGCGCGCTGGCCAAGGAGCTCGGCCGGCGCGGCCTGGGCATCTTCGTCGGCCCCACGGTGCTGGAGCGGGACATCGAGAAGCAGAACGGCGTGCGCGCGCTCGGCGCCACGCCGGACGTGGAGGAGGAGTTCTTCGCGATCTCGGTGGAGCGCCGCATCACGCATCCTTGCGTGACCGCGATCACCGAGGCGGCGCGCAAGGAACTGTTTGGCGCCTCCCTGCGGCGGCGCCCAAGGCGGACCGCCGCCTGAACGCGTTTCCGAGCTAGGCCGCCCCGTTCGCGACCCGCCCCTGCGGCAAGACCGCGGGCGCCGACCGGTACTGGCGCAGCAGCGCCTCGCGCCGCCCGGCCGCCTTGCGCATCGCGGCTTCCTTGATGTGGCCGTAGCCGCGGATGTCGTCGGGCAGGCTCGCCAGCTCGATCGCCAGCGGCAGCCGTGCGGCGGTCAGCGTGCCGGCGAATTCATCCAGCAGCGCGAAATAGTCCTCGACCAGCTGCCGCTCGGCACGACGCTCCTCGGTCCGGCCAAACGGATCGAGGCGGGTGCCGCGCAGCCGCCTGCACTTCGCGAGCAGCCTGAACAGCAGCATGGTGTTGGGGCCGAACCGCTTCTTTCTGGGCTGCCCTTCGCCCTGCCCGCCGAGGCTGGGCGGCGCCAGCCAGAAGTGCAGCTGGTAGTCCCGCCCGGGCTCGCCTTCGAACTGTGCGCGCAGCTTGTCGGTGAACGCGGGGTCGGCATAGAGCCGGGCCACCTCGTACTCGTCCTTGTACGCCATCAGTTTCGCCAGATTCTTCGCCACGGCTTCGGTCAGCGGGCGCTTGCGGTCCGGGCCGAGCCTGTCCTCCAGCGTGCGCACCCGGGCGACCGCATCGGCATAGCGCCGTGCATAGGCTGCGTCCTGGTAGCCGGTCAGCAGCTCTTCCCGGCGGCGGATGATGCCGTCCAGCGTCTGGGGCATGGCGACGATCGTGGCTTTTCCGCCAGGTGCGCCCACCATGGAACGCACCGCGTCCTCGCCATGGTGAACGAGCGCGCGCCCCCAGTGGAACGCCCGCTTGTTGCGTTCGACCGCCACCGCGTTCAGCTCGATGGCGCGCATCAGGCTGTCCAGCGACAGCGGAACCCAGCCTTGCTGCCAGGCATAACCCAGCAGCAGCGGGTTGGCGTAGATGGCATCGCCGAGCAGCGTCACGGCCCACGCGTTGGCGTCGATGAACGCGCAGCGCTCGCCGACGCCGGCGCGGATGTCGTTCTCGGCGGATGCGCCGGGGAACGTCCATTTGGGGTTCGCGAGGAATTCCGCCGTTGGCGTGCTGGCGCTGTTGATCGCGGCCGCGGTACGGCCGCACTGCACCTTGGACAGCGCCTCAGCCGAGGCCGACACGATCGCATCGCAGCCGATGACGAGCCTGGCCTCCCCGGTCGCGATGCGGGTGGCGTGCAGGTCGTCCGGCGTGGGGGCGATCTGCACGTGGCTGAGCACCGCTCCGCCCTTCTGCGCGAGCCCCGCCATGTCCAGCACCGTGACGCCCTTGCGTTCGAGATGAGCGGCCATGCCGAGCAGTCCGCCGATGGTCACGACGCCCGTGCCGCCAATGCCGGTGACCAGAATCCCGTACGTGCCTTCCAGCGCGATGGTCTGCGGCAACGGGATCTCTGCCACGCCGCCCCCGCCGGACGAATCGGCCGCCGCCGCGGGCTTGCGCAGTTGCGCGCCCTCGGCCGTCACGAAGCTCGGGCAGAAGCCGTTCACGCACGAGAAGTCCTTGTTGCAGGACGACTGGTTGATCGCGCGCTTGGTGCCCAGCGGCGTCTCCAGCGGCTCGACCGACAGGCAGTTGGACTTCACCGAACAATCGCCGCAGCCTTCGCACACGGCGTCATTGATAAAGGCACGACGTGCCGGATCGGGATACTTGCCCTGCTTGCGCCGGCGCCGCTTTTCGGTGGCGCAGGTCTGGTCGTAAACCAGGATGGTGACCCCTTCGACGGTGCGCAGGCGCTTCTGTACCTCGTCCAGCGCGTCGCGGTGATACACCGTGACGCCCGGCGCCAGCCCGTCCTGCTTGCCGTACTTGTCCGGCTCGTCGGTCACGATGACGATCTCGCGCACGCCTTCGGCGCGGACCTGATGCGTGATCTGCGGCACGGTCAGCACGCCGTCCACGGGCTGGCCGCCCGTCATGGCCACCGCATCGTTGAAGAGGATCTTGTAGGTGATATTGACGCTGGCCGCGACCGCCGCACGGATGGCGAGCAGGCCCGAGTGGAAATAGGTGCCGTCACCGAGGTTGACGAACACATGCTGCTCGTCGGTGAACGGCGTCTGGCCGATCCAGGCCACCCCTTCCCCGCCCATCTGGCTGAACGTATCGGTATTGCGGTCCATCCACATGGCCATGTAGTGGCAGCCGATGCCGGCCAATGCCCGCGATCCTTCCGGCACCCGCGTCGACGTGTTGTGCGGGCAGCCCGAGCAGAACCACGGCTTGCGCTCCACGGCCACGCGCGGCCTGGCGAGCTCGCGCTCCTTCGCCTGGATCAGCGCAACGCGCGCAGCGATGCGCGCGCGCACGTCGTCCGGCAGCGTGAAGGTCTCCAGCCGCCGGGCGATCGCCTTGGCGATCAGCGCCGGCGAAAGCTCATAGTGGGCGGGCAGCAGCCACTGGCCCTGCGGAACCGACCATTCGCCGCCCTGGTTGCCCCGCTCGTCGAACTTGCCGAAGATGCGGGGCCGCACGTCCTCGCGCCAGTTGTAGAGCTCTTCCTTGAGCGCGTATTCGAGGATCTGGCGCTTTTCCTCGACGACGAGGATTTCCTCCAGCCCGGTGGCGAACTCCCGTGCATCCTGGGCGTCCAGCGGCCAGACGCAGCCGACCTTGAACAGCCGCAGGCCGATGCTCCTGCAAGTGTCGTCGTCAAGCCCCAGGTCCAGCAGCGCCTGCCGCACGTCGAGGTACGCCTTGCCGGCCGCCATGATGCCGAAGCGGGCCTTGTCCGAATCCAGCACGATGCGGTTGAGCTTGTTGGCCCGCACGTAGGCCAGGGCCGCGTAGAACTTGTGGTCCAGCAGCCGGGCTTCCTGCGCCAGCGGCGAGTCGGGCCAGCGGATGTTCAATCCCTCGGGCGGCATCGCGAAGTCTTCGGGCAGGCGCACTTGTACCCGCTCCGGGTCGATCTCCACCGAGGAGGTGGATTCCACGATGTCGGTGACGCACTTCATGGCGACCCACAGGCCGGAGTACCGGCTCATCGCCCACCCATGCAGGCCGTAGTCGAGATATTCCTGGACAGTGGACGGGTACAGCACCGGGATGCCTGCGGCGAGCAGCACGTGCTCGGACTGGTGCGCCACGGACGAGGACTTCGCGGCATGGTCGTCGCCCGCCAGCACCAGTACGCCGCCATGCGCGGCGGAGCCCGCCGCGTTGCCGTGCTTGAGCACGTCCATCGAGCGATCCACGCCGGGCCCTTTGCCGTACCACATCGAGAACACGCCGTCGCGTGTGGCCTTGGGAAACAGGTTCACCTGCTGCGTGCCCCAGACCGCGGTAGCGGCCAGGTCCTCGTTGACGCCGGGCTGAAACACCACGTCGCTGGCCGCCAGATGCGATTTGGCTTTCCACAGCGCCATGTCGAGCGCCCCCAGCGGCGATCCGCGATAGCCCGACACGAAGCCCGCCGTGTTCAAACCCGCAGCCTCGTCGCGCGCCTTCTGCAGCAGCGGCAGCCGCACCAGGGCCTGGGTGCCGCTCATGTACACGCGGCCCTTCGGCAGGCTGTACTTGTCGTCGATACTGGTGGACGCCAGCACATCGGCAAGGGCCTGCCGGGATTCTGGGGTAAGCGGACTGTTCACGGGGAGTCTCCTGGCCGTGCGGCTTCTCGTAGGGATCGGCCCAGTGTAGAGAGCGTGCCCCGTATCGTAAAATCACACTTTCGGACAACAGGTATCCGTTTTACACATAGCCATGGCCACCAGTGACAAGCGGTCCCCAGGCAGACGCAAGTCCGGTGTCGAAGGCGTCTTCCCGGCAGCAAAGGAAATCACGCTGCGCCAGATGCGCTACTTCCGCTCAGCCGCCGCGACGGGGCAGTTCTCCATGGCGGCGACGGAAGAACACGTCTCGCAGTCCGCGATCACCAATGCCGTGATGGCGCTCGAGCAACTGCTGGGCGTCAGGCTGTTCGACCGGCTGCCGCACGGCGTTGCGCTGACGGCGGAGGGCAATCACCTGTATCAGCACGTCACGCGCATCCTGGAGTCGGTGGACGATGCCCTGCGGCAGCCCCGCGTGCGGCTCGATACGCTGGAAGGCACCGTGAAGATCGCGGCGAGCTATACCGTGCTGGGCTACTTCCTGCCCGGCCTGCTGGCGCGCTTTCGCAACAGCTATCCCCATATCGAGCTGGCGCTGCACGACCTCACGCGGCCCGAGGTGGAGGCGCGCGTGCTGTCCGGCGACATCGAGCTCGGCATCGTGCTGCTGTCCAACGTCCCCGACCCCGGCAGGTTCGCCCATCGTTCGCTGATCCGCTCCCGGCGGCAGCTGTGGGCCGCGCCCGGCCATCCGCTGCTCGAAGGCGGCGCGCCCACGCTCAAGCAGATCGCCCGCTATCCCTACATCCTGCTGACCGTGGACGAGGGCGAGGAATCGACGATGCGCTACTGGCAGGCAAAGCGGCTGGCGCCCGATATCGCGTTCCGCACCACTTCCATGGAGGCGCTGCGCGGGCTGGTCGCGCACGGCTTCGGCGTGACCGTGCTGTCGGACATGGTGTTCCGACCGTGGTCGCTCGAAGGCAAGGAGATCGAGGCGCGGCCGCTGGCCATACCCGCCCCGGACATGGAAGTCGGCATCCTGTGGAAGAAAGGCGGAGAGCTGTCGCCGTCGGCGACGGCGCTGCGGGACTTCCTGATCTACGCGTGCAGCCGCTAGGCGGCTAGCTGTCCGGACTCAGCGCACTGCAAAGGCAGCGTCGCGCCTTGCGCGGGCAACGCGGCGAATCGCCCGCGAGGAACGGATCTTGCGGCGATATGGCCGGCTGGCCAGATCGCCGCCAGTTTGCCGACCCGCGGCGGGACCTTGCGCCCGGATGGCGGGTCGAACCTTCCCGATTGCCTGCCCGAGGAGCCGCTTTTGCAATGGATTACCGAACACAGCGCACTGATCTCCGCGCTGACGGGGTTCGGCACCCTGCTCGTCTGGATCGTCTACCTGCACGTATTCGTCAGCAGCTACCGCCGCCAGCTCGGGGCGACGCTGCTCATCACCCGCGGCCCCGGAGACGGGCTGGCGGCGCGCTGCTTCCTGACCAACATGAGCGCCGGACCGGTGTACGTGCTGAGCGTCATCATTACGCTCGAAACGCCGAAGGGCACGCTGATCCGGCCCGCCACCGAAATGCACGAGAGCGATGAGCCGGGCTCGTCCCGCCCGCTGGAGCGCACGCGGCAGGGTCCGCTCCAGCCCGCCGCCATCCGTGACATCGGGTCTTTCAGGCATCTGGTGGACGCGGCGCTGCGCGAAGGCGATGCGCGTCTCGACGAGGTGGAGGCAGTGACGATCGCGGTGCTCGGCGTCTATGGCTCCGAGGACTTGCCGGTGGGCGCACGCCGCCGCTTCTTGCTATCCCGTGAAGGCGCGGGGGTGCGCGTGCACAGCGCTACGATCGATACCGCGCAGATTCGCCGGCGAGGCGAGCGCCGCAAGCTGTTGGCGGACCTGCAGCGCGATCAGTAGGCGGGCTGGCGCGCATTCCCGCATGGCGGCCGTCGCCGGGTTCATTCGGCCATATCGGCCCCGCGCGCCAGCCGCGCAGTCTGTTCCACGCTGCGCCGCCGCACCAGCGGATCGGCATGGCGATGCGCCAACCGCCATTCGGCGCCTTGCCGCCGATAGACTTGCGTGACGCGCAAGGACCAGTCCTGCGACGGCAGTCCATGAACTTCCCCATGCTGGCGCTCGACGAATACGAGCACGGCGAGATCGCCGCAGACGTAGGTCTTCTCGAGCTCGATCGCGGCATCGCCATGCCGGAAGTCGACAGCCATTTGCGCCAGCCGCTCCGGGCTGCCGTCGAATCCGTGGCTCGCCCGCCCGCCGAACGGCTGCATCAACGTGAAGTCGTCTGCCAGCCGCAGCAGGCGGAACCAGGCCCGCATGCGGCCGGACTGGAACGCCCGCGCCTGGGCGCCGGTGCGCCGGATCAGGGCATCGAGCGGCGCATCGAGCGGCACGCGGGGCCGCATCGCGGTCGATGCTGGGTCCCCGCTGGTCTCGCGTTCGAGGGGGGTGAACTTGCGACGGATGGCTGGCATCGGCATCTCCTGTTCGTCGGCTACGCTGGCCCGGTGGATTCCGGCGCCATGCCGGCATGCCGCGATTCTGCGCTTTCAGGGTGCTGAAGCCAGCGATATGATTTCAGCAATATGCTGAAGCAAATGGACCTATCCCGGGCCGACCTCAATCTGCTGGTGCTGTTCGAAACCGTGATGGAGGAACGCCACGTCGGGCGCGCGGCCGAAAGGCTCAGCGTCTCACCGTCCGCCGTCAGCCACGGACTGCGTCGGCTGCGCGCGCTGCTCGGCGATCCGCTGTTTCTGCGGACGCCACGCGGGGTCGTGCCGACGGCCCGCGCGGTGGAGCTGGCCGCCCCGATCGGCGATGTCCTCGCCCGCATCCGCGGCGTCATCCAGTGCGCCACGCCCTTCGATCCGGCGCGCACGAGCCGCCGTTTCACCATCGGCGCGCCCGACGCCGCCGCAGCCATCGTGCTGCCGCCATTGCTGGCCACCCTGCGGGACACCGCGCCCGCCATCGACGTCGGCATCCGCCAACTGCTGCCGCGCCACGGCGAGCCGTCCCCGGCGCTGGCCTGGCGCGATGCCCTCGTGGAGCTCGAAGCGCAGGCCATGGACGTCGCGATCATTCCGCACGGCGAGATTCCGGCGCGATTTCTCCGGCACACGCTGTACGAGGAGGACTTCGTGATCGCGCTCAGGCAGGGCCACCCCTGGCTCGCTGCCCCCACCCTGGAGAACTACTGCCGGCTCCCGCATCTCGTCGTCTCGCATGCCGGCGATCCGCACGGATTTGTCGACAACGTGCTCGCGCAGCGCGGCCTGGCGCGGCGCGTGGCGCTGACCGTACCCAACTTCCTGTTCGCGCTCGCGGTGCTCGCGGACAGCGACCTGGCCTGCGCCGTGCCACGCCGCTTCGCGGCGCTGCATGCCCGCAGGTTCGGCATCGCCTGCGCGGAGGCACCGATCGCGCTGGGTCGCTTCGGGATGAATCTGGTCGTGCCCAGGGCGGCCATGATGGACGTCGGTGTGGCCTGGCTCGTTGCCGCACTACGCAGGGCGGCTTAGCGGCCTGCGTGGCCGAACATGGCTTCCCGCACCGGCGCGGCACCGGTTGCGCCGGCATCCGCGCTGCCGCGCTCTGCCGGGCCAGGCCACCATTGCTCGACGCGCGATATGCCGCTACATTGCGCACAAACGCCATGCCATGGCCGGAAACGGCGGTGCCGTCCGACGGACAAAGGAAAGTCACCCATGACCACTGCCGCAGCCGGCCAGCACGCCCCACAACCGCGAGCCATCGGACCGATGGACGTCCGCGACGCCCCCCGCGCGATCGGTGACATCCTCGACCAGCCCCCTGCCCTGGCCACCGACGTGCTGCGCGGCGGTACGCGGCTCACGCAACGCTGGCGGCATGGCGAGTTCCACGCCGCACTGCCGGCCATGACCACGCACGTCATCATGACGTACTACGGTGCCGCACAGGATTCGAGCTGCCGCATCGGCGCGAAGCGGACCAGCGCGCGCACGCGGCCCGGCACGATCACCATCATCCCAGAGGGGCAGGACGGCCGCTGGGACGTGGAGGGGCCGATCGAGGTCTCGCACGTCTACCTGACGGACGAACGGCTGCGCACCGCGGTGGCGGCATTGCACGGACAGGACGAGCCGGTGGAGCTGATCGGACGGATCTGCTTCGACGATCCGGTCGCGGCGCGCATCCTGGAGATCCTGAGCCTGGAAGCGGCGCGCGGCGACAGCAGTTCCTCGCTGTTCGCCGACCAGGCGCTGGACCTGCTGTGCGCCCAGCTCGTGCGCGGCCATTCGGCCCGCTCGGCGCTGCCGGTGCCGGCGCCGCGCAAGGGGCTGGCCGACTGGCAGGTCAAGCGGGTCACCCGCTATATGCAGGAGGCGCTGGACCAGGAGATCCGCCTAGACGACCTGGCCGGTCTGGTGCAGCTGAGCCGCTTTCACTTCTGCACCGCCTTCCGTCTGGCGACCGGCCAGACGCCCCATGAATGGCTGACGGCGCTGCGCATCGGCCATGCGCGCCACCTGCTGGCGACCACCGACCTGCCGGTGACCACCGTCGGACTGGCCGTCGGCTACCAGACTCCGTCCTCCTTCGCCTCCAGTTTCCGCAAGATCACCGGCACCACCCCTACGGCGTTTCGGCGGGCGCTCTAATACGAAGTCCGGTCCGGCGGCGCGTCCCCGCGATGTGGCACGAGCAGTTCCTCCAGCCCGAGCCGACGCAGCATTTCCTCCCGCACCCGGTCCAGCAACGGCAGCACGACCGAGGCGCCATCCTGTGCCGGGTCCGCACAGACCCGGAACGGGCGCTCGCCGGCGGGCGTATCCACGACCATGGCGACCGCGCCGGCCGCGGCCCCGGGGATGTCATCGCGGGGAAGCACGGCGCGGCGCCCGTCGCGGATGCGCTGCGCCAGGTCGCCCGCCTGCCCGTAGCCGTAGACCGCCAGCCGCGCCGTGTCGTCGGGCGCAAGATCGGCATCCAGCGGACTGCCCACCGCGCCGAACGCGCCGGGCATCACGATCGATGTCTCGACACCCCAGCGCGCGACTTCCCGGGCGTACTGGACCGCCATCGCTTCCAGACCCGCCATGAGCGCGCAGTAGACGCCGAGATAAGGCGCCGCGCCGCCGCCGCAGGCGGTGCTGAGCATCCAGACCACCAGCCCGGCGGACCGGCGACGCATATGCGGCAGCGCGGCCCGCATGACGCGCTGCGCGCCCAGCAGGCTGCGATCGTGGACGGCCGCGATCTGGGCGGGCGTGGAGGCCTCCGCCGGCCCGAACAGTCCGGGTTGCGGGTTCTGCACCACCACATCCACGCGTCCTTGCGCGTCCACCACCCGGTCCAGCGCGGACGCCGCCCCGGCATCGGACATGGGGTCCAGATCGACGACGCGGATATTCACGCCATGCTCGCGTGCATAGCGACGAAAGCGGTCCGCCTCGCGCCGGTTCGCGCCTCGGCTGCGATCGATCGCCGCGTAGATGGTGTGGCCCCCGTGGGCCAGAGCGCCCACGGTCAGGCGGCCGAGACCCCGGTGCGCCTCGGTGACGAGAATGATCTTGTGGTCTGGCATGTGTGCGGCCCTGCCGGCGGCCTTGAAGGATGGAAGCCCTTTATAGGCCCGCAGGCGAACCGGTGCCTTCCGCGCGTTGCGGCACTGTCCCGAAGTTGCGGTGTTGCGGTGTGGCGGTGTTGCGGTGTTGCGGTGTTGCGGTGTTGCGGTGTGGCGGTGTTGCGGTGTTGCGGTGTTGCGGTGTTGCGGTGTTGCGGTGTTGCGGTGTTGCGGTGTTGCGGTGTTGCGGTGTTGCGGTGTTGCGGTGTTGCGGTGTTGCGGTGTGGCGGTGTTGCGGTGTTGCGGTGTGGCGGTGTTGCGGTGTTGCCCGGCCCGGTGTCCCCGCTCCCTTCGATTGTTTCCGCAAGATCGGAACACTGTTCCCAATTCGGGAACGGCGATGCCTGCCTCTCGCCCGTACCATTCATCTCAATCCTGCATCGCCGCAGGCAAACCGGAAACAAGGAGAAGCAGACATGAACGCAACCAGCAAGATCGTCATCATCGGCGGCACCGGCCTGATCGGCTCGAAGACCGTCGCCCTGCTGCGCGCCGCCGGCCATGACGTGGTCGCGGCCTCGCCCAGCGGCGGCGTGAACAGCATCACCGGAGAGGGTCTGGACCAGGCGCTGGCCGGGGCGGACGTGGTACTCGATGTCACCAACGCACCGTCCTGGGAAGCCGACGCCGTGCGCGCGTTCTTCGAGACCTCGACGCGCAACCTGCTGGCCGCCGAGGCCCGCGCCAATGTCCCGCACCACGTGGCGCTGTCGATCGTCGGCACCGACCGCATGCCGGACAACGGTTATTTCCGCGCCAAGGTCGCCCAGGAAGCGCTGATCGCGGACGGCCCCGTCCCCTACACCATCGTCCGCGCAACGCAGTTCTTCGAATTCCTGTCCGGCATCGCCGACGCCGGCACGAGCGAGGGCACGGTCCGGCTGTCGGGCGGCTTGTTCCAGCCCATCGCGGCGGACGATGTGGCCGCCGCCCTTGCCGACGTCGCCGTCGGCGCCGCGGTCAACGGCATCGTCGAGATCGCCGGCCCGGAACGCGCGCCGCTGGACGAATTCGTGCGCCGCTACCTGGGCATGACCGGCGACCCGCGTACCGTCGTGCGCGACGCCGATGCGCTCTACTTCGGCGGCCGCGTCGAGGAGTTCTCGCTCGTGCCGCTGGCCGGCGCCCGCCAGGGCAGCACCGACCTCGCCCAATGGGTACAGCGCGCCAAGGCCTCGGCCTGAGCGCCAGGATGCAACGACCGACCAGACCCCTGCCCTTGCCGGAGATTCCGATGAAAAAGCTGCTCGCCTCTCTGTTGTTCGCCGCCCTGCCCTGGCAGGCCGCCTCGGCCCAGACCCACGACCACACCGTCGGGGTCAAGGTCACCATGGTCTATCAGCAGGAGATTCCCAATATCCCCGGCAAAAGCCTGAAGGGCGTGCTGGTGGAATACGAGCCGGGCGGCGTCAATGCCTCGCACACCCACGCGAAATCCGCCCTGATCTACGCGACCGTGCTGGAAGGCGCGGTGCTCAACCAGCTCAACGGCGGGCCGGTGCGCACGTTCACCAAGGGGCAGAACTTCACCGAGATGCCGGGGGACCGGCACGATATCAGCGCCAACGCCAGCAAGACGGAGCCGGCCAAGCTGCTCGCGGTGTTCGTGGTGGATACCGACGACAAGGAACTGACCACGCCGCTGAAGCGATGAGCGGAGGCGGTGCGCCGTAATCCGACGTCACAATTGCAACACTTCGCGGCGCCCATATTACGGCGCCGCGCCCTACATTGCGGCCATGTTCAACGGTGTCTCAGGGGGACGACCATGAAACGGATTCTCGCAACGGTGGCGCTCGGTGGTGCAATGCTTGCGGCCAGCGCGGCAGCGCATGCCGGCGTGCATGTCGATGTGGGCATTGGCGTGCCGGGCGTGGTGGTGGCGCCGGCGCCGGTCTACCACCGGCCGGTTCCCGTGTACGCGCCCCAGCCGGTCTATGCACCGCCGCCGGTCGCCTATGTGCCGGCGCCAGTGGTGGTACGCCCCGCACCGGTACGCTACGGCCCGCCCTACGGCCATGCCCGCGGCTGGCGCGAGCGCCAGTGGGAGCATCGCCACGACCATCACCGCTGGCACTGAGCCAGGCCGATCCCGGGAGGCCGGCCACCGGCCGGCCCCGCGAGCCGGTCAGCCTTGCACGAATTCCAGCAGGGCCGCGTTGACGATGTCGGCATGCGTGGTGCACAGGCCGTGCGGCAAGCCCTCGTAGACCTTCAGCGTGCCCCGCTTGAGCAGCTTCACCGACAGCAGCGCCGAGTCCGCGATCGGCACGATCTGGTCGTCGTCGCCATGCATCACCAGCGTCGGCACCTCGATCGCCTGCAGGTCCGCGGTGAAGTCAGTCTCGGAAAATGCCTTGATGCCGTGGTAGTGCGCATTGGCCCCGCCCATCATGCCCTGCCGCCACCAGTTGCGGATGACGCCGTCCTGCGCCTGCGCGCCCGGCCGGTTGTAGCCATAAAAGGGACCGCTGGCCACGTCGAGGTAGAACTGGGCGCGATTGGCAGCCAGCTGCTGCCGGAAGCCGTCGAACACCTCCACCGGCAGTCCGCCCGGATTGTCGGGCGTCTTTACCATCAGCGGCGGCACCGCCCCGATCAGCACGAGCTTGGCCACGCGGCCCTTGCCATGGCGGGCGACATAGCGGGTCGCCTCCCCGCCGCCGGTCGAATGGCCGATATGGATCGCATCCCGCAGGTCCAGATGCTCGACCATCGCCGCCACGTCGGCGGCATAGTGGTCCATGTCGTGGCCGCTCGCCGCCTGGCTCGAGCGACCGTGGCCGCGCCGGTCATGGGCGATGACGCGATAGCCCCTGGCCAGGAAGAACAGCATCTGCGCGTCCCAATCGTCGCCGCTCAGCGGCCACCCGTGGTGGAAGACGATCGGCTGCCCTTCCCCCCAATCCTTGTAGAAGATCTCGGTGCCATCCTTGGTAGCGATCATGCCCATGGTATTGCTCCTTTCGGCTTGCTGGCTTTATCCCCGGCTTTGGAAAAAGCACGAGCGAGCCGCGGAGCCGACGGTGCCCCGGGCAACACGGCGGCACGCCGGCAACCAATGGGCGAAGCGGATCGAACGGAGAACTCGGGCTGGAATCGATCGGGTCGACGCTATCCCCCAGTCGCCCGATCTGGTGTGACTGCAGGTTAGTCACTGGGCGGCGCGGGGGCAAGGACCCGTTCGGCCTGTACCATCCTTGTCCGGCAACACCGGAGATTGCGCGGACCGGCCGCGACAACGCACTCACCACGGACACGCATCGTGCTGCTGAAAACCACTGCCCTGTTCTTCGCCACGGCGCTCGCCGAGATCGTCGGCTGCTTCCTGCCCTACCTGTGGCTGCGCAAGGGCGCTTCGGCCTGGCTGCTGCTGCCGGCCGCGGCCAGCCTGGCGCTGTTCGTCTGGCTGTTGTCGCTGCATCCGGCCGCCAGCGGCCGCGTCTATGCCGCCTACGGCGGCGTCTATGTCTTTACCGCGCTGGTGTGGCTGCGCCTGGTGGACGGCGTGAAGCTCTCCGTGTGGGACTGGACTGGCGCCGCCATCGCGCTTCTCGGCATGGCGGTCATCGTGATGGGCTGGCGGGTGCAGGCGTGAGGGCCTTGACGCCTTGCCCCGCTAACCGGCGCCGGCTGGCCGCTCCGAAGTCGCAAGCCAACAAACAAGAAATCGTTACGGTTGACCGAATAAAGTCTTAATTTTCCTTTATATGGGTCGGCCCTATAATCGCGCCAACCCAAGGAGACTTCTGCCGTGTTCGCTGCCCGAAACGCCCTTCGCCGCCGTACCCTGATCGCGCTTGCCGCGCTGTGCGCCCTGCCCGCCGCGGCCATGGCGGCCGACAAGTACCCCTCCAAGCCCATCCGTCTGGTGGTGGCCTTCGCGGCCGGCGGGGCCAACGACACCATCGCCCGCATCCTGGGCAAGGAACTGCAGCAGAGCATGGGCCAGGCGGTGGTCGTGGAGAACCGCGGCGGCGCCGGCGGCCTGATCGGTTCGGATATCGTGGCCAAGGCGCCGCCCGATGGCTACACGCTGCTGCTGGGCAGCGCCGGCGCGCAGACCGTGCTGCCCGCGCTGACCCGCAAGATGCCGTACGACCCGCGCACCGGCCTGGCGCCGGTCTCGCTGGTTGCCGAGGCGGCCAACGTGCTGCTGATCCGCAATGGCCTGCCCTTCAACAACGTGAAGGAGCTGATCGCCGCGGCCAAGGCGAAGCCGGACGGCTATACCTATGCGTCGTCCGGCAATGGCACCACGCTGCACGTCTCCGGCGCGCTGATGGAGAAGCTGGCGGGCGTCGATCTGCTGCACATTCCGTACAAGGGCAATGGCCCGGCCATGAACGATCTGTACGCCGGCAACGTCGACATGGTGTTCGCCTCGGTGCCGGTCGCCATGGCGGCGCTGAAGACGGGCAAGGCCAAGATCCTGGCCGTCACCACCAAGAAGCGCGTGCCCTCCCTGCCCAACGTGCCGACCATGGCCGAGGCTGGCGTGGCCGGCTACGACTTCTCGAGCTGGTACGGCATGTTCACCACCGGCGGCACCGATCCGGCGGTGCTCGACCAGCTCGCCCGCGAGATCAAGAAGGCGCTGGCCAAGCCGGAACTGGTGGAAGCGTTCGCGCAGCAGGGCGTGGAACCCGAGAGCAGCACGCCGGCGCAGTTCAAGGCCCGCGTGAACGAGGAACTGCTGCGCTGGGACCGCGACATCAAGTCGATGAAGATCACGGCCGAATGATCGTGCCGCGGGGCTGCAACGGCCCCATGGATGGTCCGGACAGCCCCCGCCAGTGCGGGGGCTTTTTTGTTGGGGCCGGCTGGCGGGCCGGCTACCAGTAGGACATCACCAGCAGGCCGACGATGACGATGGCCACGCACACCCAGATCGCCGGCTTGGCGATCAGGTGCCCGCCGCGCGTGGAGGCGCGTGCCGACTCGGCGGTGGTGCCGTATTCCTCGTTCTTGGACATGGGGGCTGACTCACGGGGTGTAGATGCCCGCCTTCACGCAGGGATCGTGCCGACCGCCACGCGCCGCTGCCGGGGCGCCGTTGCCGGTTTCGCATGCACGCCTGACAACGGCATGCAGGGTTGACAACGGGCGTGGCGCCGCGGCGCCCTGCCTCAGCGCTGGCTGGCCGAGCGCATGAAGCCGCTGGACATCTCCTGCGCGAGCCGGTCCACCGCTTCGATCTCGGCTTCCGTCAGCTCCTCGGCACAAGGCGTCGGGCCCCAGTCCCCGCACATCAGCGCGACGCACCGGTTGCGTACCTTGACCGGCACCAGCAGCACCGAGCGCGCATCGGGCAGCGTCTCGCGATACCAGCGCGGCACGCGTTGCGCCACCTGCGGCTCGAAGGTGTCGGCGAAGTACAGCGGCTCCTGCGCGATGCTGGCGAAGTGGAAGATGTCGGGCACGAAGCTTTCTTCGAACGCCAGCGCATCGAGCTTGTCGCGCATGCCTTCGCCGAAGCCCAGCCGGGCGCCGAAGCGCTTGGCCGCGGGATTGAGCAGCATCAGGAAGCAGCGCGAGAAATTGAGCGCGCGCATCGCGGATTCGAGCACCAGCGGCGCGAGCTGCGCCACCGACGCATCCGGCCCTTCGCGCCGCACTTCGACCAGCGCCTGGTTCAGCCGGCTCACCGCGTCGGAGGGCTTGCCGACGTCCTGGCGCGGCTGCGCGCTGGGCGCCTGGTCCGGCTCGGCCGCACGGGCCGACGGTGGGTTCGCCAGGGACGCGTTCAGCGAGGTCGCCTGCCGGATCGCACCTTCCACATCCGCCGCCTCCAGCCCCAGCTTCACCGCATGGGACATCAGCGCTTCCTGGATCGCCTCCTCGGGCTCGCCGCGCAGCACGGAGGCCGCCGCCTGCGACGACATCCAGCCCATCGCGCCCAGCCAGTCGGCATGCGTCTCCAGCTCCGCGTCGTCGGTGGGACGGGTGCGCGTCATGGACTTGGCGATCAACGCCGGCAGACGCCACTTGACCGCGGCGGCCGCGCCCACCTCTTCCAGCGAGATGCCGAACACCTCCTTGCAGGCCTGCCCCTCCTCCATTCCCTGGCCGTCGCGCAGCGCCTCCACGCGCTCCCACTCCTGCGGGAAATAGAAGATCAGCAGCAGGCGGCTGATATGGTGCATCAGCGTGCAGACGACGGCTTCCTCGCCATCATTGATGCCGCGGGCGTTGTTCAGCGCCCGGGTGATTTCGCCCGCCATCATGGCCTGCTGCAGCGCCTGGGCGGCCTCGGGCCGCTTGGGCGCGGTGCCATGGAAATAGTCCAGCAGCTGCACGCCCAGGGTCAGATGGCTGATGGCATCCACGCCGAGGACCAGGATGGCGCGCGACACCGTGGTGACTTCGCCGCCAAAGGAGCGGTACATCGCGGAATTGGCCAGCCGGATCACCTTTTGCGACAGGCTGAAATCCGACAGCACGCTGGTGGCCATCTCGCCGACGCTCAGGTCGCCGTTGAGGGTCTTCGAAATATTGTCGATGGAGTACTGCAGGGTGGGGAAATCGCCCTGCTGCGCCATCCGGTTCCACAGGGTTTCGAGAAACGCCTTGCTGGACATCGTTGCCTTCACTTCGTAAACACGTCCGCGGAGCTGATCACGTGCCGGCCTTCGCGCACGGCTTCCTCGAACTGTGCCGGGCTCATGGCCCTGGCATAGCGCCAGCCCTGGACCAGGTCGCAGCCCTGCGCCATCAGCAGATCGCGCTGCGCGTCGGTCTCCACGCCCTCGGCGATCGCCACCAGGCCCAGTTCGCGCGCCAGCGACAGCACCGCCGAGACGATGGTGCGCGCATGCGGCGACTCGACCATGTCCGACACGAAGCTGCGGTCGATCTTCAGCGCGGACAGCGGGAAACGGCGCAGGTAGGCCAGGCTCGAATACCCGGTGCCGAAGTCGTCCACCGCGAAGCGGATGCCCAGCGCGCGCAGCTCGACCAGCACCGCCTCGGCGGTCTTCGGGTCGGTCATCAGCACGCCCTCGGTGATCTCCAGCACGAGGCGGTGGGCGCTGATGCCTGCGTCCTCGATGGCCCGGCGCACGCTGTCCGCAAAGCCCGGATGCTGGAACTGGACCGGCGAGACGTTGACCGAGATATGCCCGACCTGGAAGCCGGAGGCGTCCCACAGCGCGAGCTGTGCGCACGCGCAGCGCAGCGCCCACGCGCCCAGATGCTTGATCAGCCCGTTGCCCTCGGCGGCCGGGATGAACTTGTCCGGGGCGATCATGCCGTTGGGGCTCTCCCAGCGCATCAGCGCCTCGGCGGCGCACACCTCGCCGCTGCCGGGCCACACGATGGGCTGGTAATACAGTACGAATTCACCGTTCTGCACGGCCTCGAACATGCTCTGCTCGATGCGGAACTGCTCGTTCAGGCGGTGGTCGAGCTGCGGGGAATAGACGTGGAAGCGGTTCTTGCCCTGGGCCTTCGCTTCGTACATGGCAAGGTCGGCCCGGCGCAGCAGCTGCGACTCGGATTCCTCGGTGCCGGTGGCGAACGCGAGCCCCACGCTGGTGGTCACGCGCACCTGGCAGCCGGCCAGGTGAAACGGCTGGCGGCAGACATGGATGATGCGGTCGAGCACGCCAACCGCATCCTCTTCCGACGTCACGCCATCGAGCAGCAGCACGAATTCGTCGCCGCCCAGGCGCGCGACCATGTTGCTGGACCGCATCGTGCCCTCTAGCCGGACGGCGAGCTCCTTGAGCAGCGCATCGCCGAACTCGTGGCCCAGCGAGTCGTTGACCTTCTTGAAGCCGTCCAGGTCCATCAGCGCCACCGCGAGCGGCGGCTGCCCGGCCAGTCCGGCGGCAAGGCGCTCACCGATGCGCATGCGGATATACGCGCGGTTGCCGATGCCGGTCAGCGGATCGCGGAATGACTGGGCCACCAGCCGCTGCTCGCTCTCGATCCATTGGGTCACGTCGTGACCGAACACCAGCACGCAGGGCGTACCGTCGTCCGTGACATGCGGGGACATGCGTACATCGATCCAGCGGCTGCCGACCATGCCGCAGGCGAAGCGGATGCGCTCGTGACTGCTTTCGCCCTTGTGCGCGCAGGACTGCAACAGCGCGGCGGTGCGCTCTCTCTCCTCGAACGAGACGATGTCCTGCATCGAGGAGCGCAGCAGATATTCCAGCGGATAAGCCAGCAGCGCGGCCGAGGCCTGCGTGGCTTGCAGAATGTTCCCCGTCGCGCCCACCTGCATTGCAAGCGCGCCCGACGCTTCCAGCAGCGCCCATGCCTGCCGCGCCGAAGGCAGGTCGGCCGCTACGGCCGGCCATTCGGCGGTTTCGTTGGCAAGAACGGCGTCATATGTGAACGAGGTCATGTAACAACCACCGTCGGGCCATGGGGCAATGGCTCGCCGGCGCGCAATCAGAAAGTCCGTGAAAAGCCGATACGACCCTGGTCTTTTTTTCCCATCCCGGGGGATAGATATGCCGGTCGATCGGGCTAACGAGGGAACGATTCTAATATGCCGGGCAACCGCTATGTCGGTCAGCCGCTTTGTCGCATCGGACCCACACTTTTCACCCCACCCTGAAGTGGGGGTCAAGTTTTCCGGTCGCCTGCCGATAAGGGATGCCGCGCTCCCTGAAAATCGCCGACCCGCTCGCCTGACGCATCCCTGACGCGCTCATGGTTTTCGATGGCGGCCAGCAGCGCGTCCATCCGGGCCCGGAATTCGCCCGTGCGATCCGCGGCCCACAGGCGATCGAATTCCTCGACGGCAGACCGGTATTGTTCTGCGCTAAGCATTGTCGTTGCGCCTATCCACGCACGATGACCGATCCCGCCCAGCGCTTCGTGCCGGGCGGCCCGTTGCGCGCTCAGAAGTTGTAGACCAGGGCCACGGCGCCGAATGGATTCGTCTTCCTCGCCGTCAGCGGGCTGCTGCGCGCGTCGCCCATCACCGTCAGCACGCCGACGGTGGTCAGCGTGCTCCAGTTCTGGTCGAGGCGATATGCCCATGTGGCAAACACCGAGGCCGACTTGAATCCCGCGGAGGCGGAATAGGCGGGCAATCCCGCCTCGCTGCGCGCGGCCTGCGACGGCGTGACACCATACCAGGTCTGCATGTAGTCGTCATTGGCCCATTGCGTGTTCGCGCCGATCCGCACGGCATGCTTCGCGCTGGTGAAGGCGGTATAGGTCGCGCGCAGTTCCAGCGTGCCGCCATAGCCGCCCTTGGCCGCCTGGCGATATGCCGCGCCCAGCGAATATTTCCCCGGCGTCCATTCGATATACGCGCCGTAGGCCGCGTGAAAGTCGATATTGTCCAGGCCGCGCGTGCGGTCCGCGTCGTCGGCATCCCGGCCACGGCCCAGTCCGATGAAGATGCCGGCATCCAGATTCGACGCCAGCGTCGTTTTCAGACCCATGGCGGGAAGACCGCCGCGCGGGCTGATGAAAAAGGGGCCGGCGTGGTAATTGACGACCGGGCTCGGCAGCGCCTTGTATTCGCTCGCGCCTTCGTAGACCGGCACCGCGCCGACACCGAGGCCCACGAAATTTCCGCTCTGCGCAAAGGCCGGATGGATTGCCAAAAAGGCTGCGGCTGCCAGTGCCGCTCTTGCTAATATGCCGAGGTACATCGGGACTTCCTTTATTGTTGGAAACGCTGTGGACAATGGCCGCTCCGGAGAGCGCGTGCATTGTGCGCAGCGATTTTTAATTAATCTTTAAGGTGTTCCCTCGGGTACCGCTGAATGGTGCAGGAATGGTTCGCGCAATGGCCGCGCAATGGCCACGCATCAACCGCGAACCGGAATCGAATCGTACGGAAATGGGATTGGAGCAGCCTTGCGGATATTGCTGGTAGAAGACGACCCGATGCTGGGCGACGCACTCCATACGGCCCTGGCGCAGGAGGGAACTCACGTGGAGTGGGTACGCGACATGATGCAGGCGCGCCTTGCCCTGGTCGACCACGGCTACCAGGCCGTCCTGCTGGACCTCGGCTTGCCCGATGGCAGCGGCCTTGCCCTGCTCAGGCATCTGCGCACCAGCTACGATGCGACGCCGGTGGTGATCATCACCGCGCGCGACCGCCTCAGCGACCGCGTGCAGGGCCTGGACGCCGGCGCCGACGACTACCTGGTCAAGCCGTTCCAGTCCGACGAACTGCTCGCCAGGCTGCGCGCCGTGATCCGCCGCAGCAGCAACAGCGTGGTGTCCGTCCTGCGCTGTCGCGACGTGGTGCTGGACCCCGCGCGGCGGGTGGTCAACCGCGCGGGCAGCGAAGTGAGCCTGAGTACCAACGAATACCGCACGCTGCTGGCGCTGATGCAGCGCGTGGGGCAGATCGTCAATCGCGATCAGCTCGAGGTCGCGGTCTACGGCAGCAGCGGCACCATCGAGAGCAATACCGTTGCCGTCTTCATCCATCAGTTGCGGCGCAAGCTCGGCGACGAGCTGATCGAGACGGTGCACGGCATGGGCTACCGCATCGAGATGGATGGCAGCCGATGAAGACCATGCGCAAACAGGTCGCGATGGCGCTGCTGCTGACCATGCTCATGTCCTGGGCCACGGCGTTCGCGATCCGCTACAACGAGATCCGCCGCGCCGAAACGGGCCTGCTCGACACGATGATGCGCGACAGTGCGCGCCAGGCCCTGCTGTCCGTTCCCACCAGCCTGTTGCACTCGCGGATTTCCCCGGATGACGAGCACTTCGAACTGCCCGACGCGGATGCGCCCCGCTTCGAAAAGATCTTCCAGTTCTGGTCCCTGCAAGACCGCCGCTTGCTGCTGAGCTCGCCCGGTACGCTCGACGAGCCGCTGGTCGGCGATTTCAGCGAGGGCTTCCACGACATCCGGCTCGATGGAAAGACGTGGCGCGTCTATGCGCTGTCGGACCGGGATGGCCGGATCCAGGTGCAGTTCGCCAAATCCCATCAGCAGCTGAACGACGATGCGGTGGCCAGAATGCGCACGGGCCTGGAATTCCAGACCATTCTTTTCGTCATTCTCACCGGCGTGACGTGGTGGGTGATACGGCGTGCCTTCCGACCCGTCGAGCAGGCGCGCGAATCCATCCTGAGCCGCTCGGACATGGACCTGACACCGCTGCCCCGCGCGGGCATGCCCGGTGAACTCCAGCCGTTCATCAGCGCCATCAACCACCTGCTCAGGCGCCTTGCCGCCTCGCTCGAGCGCGAGCGGCAGTTTCTCGCCGACGCCGCTCACGAACTGCGCACCCCGCTGTCGGCGATGAGCACCTACGCCGAGGTCGCCGCCACCGGGGGCAGCCCCCCGGTGCGCCAGCAGGCCGTGGAGAAGCTGCGCGACGTCGCGGCGCGCACCGCGCGCCTGGTGGAGCAGTTGCTGGACCACGCACGCGTGCAGCGCCTGGACGAGAGGCAGGCCCAGCCGGTGGAATTGGGGCCGCTGGTGGAAATGATCGTGCGGGACAGCGAGGCGCTGGCCGCGCGCAAGCGCCAGCGCATCAGCCTGAACGTGCAGCCTGCGTCGGTGAGCGGCGAGGTCGATGCGCTGGGTGTACTGCTGCGCAACCTGCTGGACAACGCGCTGCGCTACACCGCCGCGGGCGGCCGCATCGCGGTGGCATGCGGCACGCTGCCGGACGGCAAGGTCCGCCTGAGCGTGAAGGACAATGGCCCCGGCATAGCGCCGGCCGAGCGGGAGCGGGTATTCGACCGCTTTTACCGCATCCCGGGCACGCCCGAAAACGGCAGCGGGATCGGTCTGGCGCTGGTCGCCCACATCGCCGCGAGCCATGGGGCGCGGCTGGACTGGGGCCCTGGCCTCGATGGCGCCGGCGTAGGCGTTACCGTGACATTCTGACGCCCCCGGCCCAGGGGCGCGCCTTGGCGCAGCCCCCGCTTTCCTGGAATCGCGCAATCCCGTCGCATATAGTCCTTTCACCCCCGGCGACCAGGGCGGCAGGGACAGGGCCCTGGTCGACGCGACCCGATGAGACGACCGGCACGCGCGCCCGCCGACGGGATAGGCGCGCGTACTGGCCCCCGACAAGGAGAGATCATGATCCGATCCGCACGCATTCCCGCGCTTGCCCTGCTGGCCGCCGGCCTTCTCGGCGCATGCGCGCAGGCGCAGCGCGCCCCCGAGGCGCCCGCCACGGCCCCGTCCGCCGCCACCGCGCCGGCCACTGCGCCGGCCGCCGCGCCGATGCAGGCCCCGCCGGCACAGGCCCCCGCGCAGGCACGCCGGGCCAATATCGTCATCGTCGGCACCGGTGGCACCATCGCGGGCGCGGGCGCGTCCGCGATCAATACCGCCGCGTATCAGTCCGCGGTGGTGCCGGTCGACAAGATCATTGCCTCGGTGCCGGAGATCTCCAAGGTCGCCAACGTCAAGGGCGAGCAGGTCTTCCAGATCGGCTCGGAGAGCTTCAACAACGAGCGCCTGCTGACGCTGGGCAAGCGGGTCTCGCAACTGCTCAAGCAGCCCGATGTCGACGGCGTGGTCATCACGCACGGGACCGACACCATCGAGGAGACCGCCTACTTTCTCAACCTGACCCTCAAGAGCGACAAGCCGGTGGTGGTGGTCGGCTCGATGCGGCCCGGTACCGCGCTGGGCGCCGATGGCGCGCTCAATCTCTACGACGCCGTGCTGGTCGCCTCCAACCCGGCCTCGCGCGGCAAGGGCACCCTGGTGGTGCTGAATGACGAGATCCACACCGGCCGCGATGTCAGCAAGACCAATACCTTCAAGACCGAAACCTTCCGCTCGCCGTTCGGCCCGCTGGGCTATGTGGTGGAGGGACGCACGCTGTTCTACCGGCTGCCGGCGCGCCCGCATACGCTGCAGACCCAGTGGGACATCGACACGATCACCGCGCTGCCCGAAGTGGCCGTGGTCTACGCCTATGGCAACGTCAACCCGGCCGCCGTCGATGCCGCGGTCAGGAGCGGTGCCAAAGCGATCGTCTACGCGGCCACGGGCAACGGCAGCGTCGGGGAATACATGGTGGAGCCGCTGAAGGCCGCGCGGGCGCGGGGCGTGCATGTCGTGCGCGCATCGCGCACGGGCAGCGGCGTGGTGATCCGCAACGGCGAGCAGCCCGACGACAAGTACGACTGGATCGTCACCGACGACCAGCTGCCGCAGAAGGCGCGCATCCTGATGGCGCTGGCGCTGACGCAAACCAACGACAGCAAGGCGCTGCAGCAAATCTTCTGGAAGTACTGATGCGCACGGGCGGCGCCGCAACGGCGCCTCCCAGCGCAAAGCACAACGCCGGACGCCGGCGCGGCCCTGAGGCCCCGCTGACGTCCGGCGTCGTTTGCTCCGCCGTAGGGTTTCGCGGCGGGAGAGCCCGCGCGGAGCCTTACGCGGCCTGCACCGCCTCCAGCGCCTTGTTGAACGTGGCGCTCGGACGCATCACGGCGCTCACCTTGCTGCGGTCCGGGAAGTAGTAGCCGCCGATGTCCACGGGCTTGCCCTGGACGCTGTTCAGCTCTTCCACGATCTTCTGCTCGTTCTCCGACAGCGCCTTGGCCAGCGGGGCGAAGCGGGCCGCCAGCGCGGCGTCCTGCGTCTGCTCGGCCAGCGCCTGCGCCCAGTACATGGTCAGGTAGAACTGGCTGCCGCGGTTATCGAGCTGGCCGGTCTTGGGCGAGGGGCTCTTGTTGTTGTCGAGCAGCTTGCCGGTGGCCGCATCCAGCGCCTTGGCAAGGATCTTCGCCTGCTCGTTGTTGGTCTTGATGCCCTCTTCCTCCAGGCTCACCGCCAGCGCGAGGAACTCGCCCAGCGAATCCCAGCGCAGGTGGTTTTCCTCGACCAGCTGCTGCACGTGCTTCGGTGCCGAACCGCCGGCGCCGGTCTCGTACATGCCGCCACCGGCCATCAACGGCACGATCGACAGCATCTTGGCGCTGGTGCCCAGTTCCATGATCGGGAACAGGTCGGTCAGGTAGTCGCGCAGGATGTTGCCGGTCACGCTGATCGTGTCCAGGCCGCGAATCACGCGCTCCAGCGTGTAGCGCATCGCGCGCACCTGGCTCATGATCTGGATGTCCAGGCCCGTCGTGTCGTGATCCTTCAGGTAGGTGTTCACCTTCTTGATCATCTCGGCTTCGTGCGGACGGTACGGGTCCAGCCAGAACACCGCGGTCATGCCGGAATTGCGGGCGCGCGTGACGGCCAGCTTCACCCAGTCGCGGATCGCGGCGTCCTTGACCTGGCACATGCGCCAGATGTCGCCCTGCTCCACGTTCTGGCTCAGCAGCACCTCGCCGGTAGCCAGGTCGGTGATGTTGGCCACGCCGTCCTCGGGGATCTCGAAGGTCTTGTCGTGCGAGCCGTATTCCTCGGCCTGCTGCGCCATCAGGCCCACGTTCGGCACCGTGCCCATGGTCTTCGGGTCGAAGTTGCCGTGCCACTTGCAGAAGTTGATGATCTCCTGGTAGATGCGGGCAAAGGTCGACTCGGGGATGACCGCCTTGACTTCCTTCAGGCGGCCGTCGGCGCCGTACATCTTGCCGCCCTGGCGGATCATGGCCGGCATCGAGGCGTCCACGATCACGTCATTGGGCGAATGGAAATTGGTGATGCCCTTGGCCGAATCCACCATCGCCAGTTCGGGACGGTGCTCGTGGCACGCGTGCAGGTCGCGCTTGATCTCTTCCTGCTTGGACTCCGGCAGCGTGGCGATCTTCTCGTACAGGTTCGCCATGCCGTTGTTGACGTTCACGCCCAGCTCGTCGAACAGCTTGCCGTGCTTCTCGAAGGCTTCCTTGTAGAACATGCGCACGCAGTGGCCGAACACGATCGGGTGCGAGACCTTCATCATCGTGGCCTTCACGTGCAGCGAGAACATGACGCCCGACTTGTGCGCGTCCTCGATCTGCTTTTCATAGAAGGCCAGCAGGGCCTTCTTGCTCATGAACATCGAGTCGATGATCTCGCCATCGAGCAGCGAGACCTTGGGCTTGAGCACCAGCGTCTTGCCCGACTTCGTGATCAGTTCCATCTTGACGTCGCGCGCCTTGTCCAGCGTCATCGACTTTTCGCCGTGATAGAAGTCGCCTTCGAACATGTGCGAGACGTGCGTGCGCGAGGCCGGGCTCCACTCCCCCATCGAATGCGGATGCTTGCGGGCGTATTCCTTGACGGCCTTGGGCGCGCGCCGGTCGGAATTGCCCTCGCGCAGCACCGGGTTCACCGCCGAGCCCAGCACCTTGCCGTAGCGCTGGCGGATTTCCTTCTCTTCGTCGGTCTGGGGATTGTCCGGGAACTCGGGGACCATGTAGCCCTTGGCGCGCAGCTCGCGGATCGCCGCCACCAGCTGGTTCTGCGAAGCACTGATATTGGGCAGCTTGATGATGTTGGCGTCCGGCTTCAGCGTCTTCTGGCCCAGTTCGGCCAGGGTGTTCGGCACCTTCTGCTCGTCGGTCAGGTAGTCGGAGAACTGCCCCAGGATCCGGTTCGCGACGGAGATGTCGCTCTCCACCACGTCGATACCCGCGCTGGCGGCAAAGGTACGGACGATCGGCAGGAACGAGTGCGTTGCCAGGTACGGCGCTTCATCGGTGAGCGTATAGACGATTTTCGAACGGTCGGTAGCCAAGGTAGGTCTCTCTAAAAATCGGTAGGGCGGTGATCGCAGTGCTGCGTCACGCGGAGTATACAACCCAACGCGCCCCCGCCCGAAGCGAAACCCGATTGGCGGTCCTGGCGAAGGGGCTTTTCGGCCCCTCGATGCCAGGCCTGCGCCCTTCCGCGGCCTCTCCCGGCTTTCAGCCGAGCCACTGACGGATCCGCGCCGCGAGTGCATCCCGGCTGATGCCGTAGCGCTCGTGCAGCGTCGGCAAGGCGCCCGCATCGAGGAAAGCGTCGGGCAATCCGGCGAGCTGGAAGCCGGCCGGCTGCACCCGGTGCCGCAGCAGCGCGCTCGCCACGGCCTCGCCCAGGCCCCCGACCACCGAATGGTTCTCCGCCACCACCACGAGCCGGTGCTTGTAGCGCACCGCTTCGACGATGGCCGCCTCGTCCAGCGGCTTGATGGTGGGACAGTGCAGCACGGCCACGTCGACCTTGTCCGCCCGCAGCGCTTCCGCTGCCTCCAGCGCCCGCATGGTCATGAAGCCGCTCGCAATCACCAGCACGTCGGCGCCATCGCGCAGCAGCTTGGCCTTCCCCAGCTCGAAGCGATAGTCGTACTCGTCCAGCACCAGGGGCACGCTGCCGCGGAGCAGGCGCATGTAGACCGGGCCATTGTGGGCGGCGATCTGCGGCACGGCCTGCTCGATGTCGAGCGCGTCGCAGGGATCGACGATCGTCAGCCCCGGGACGCCCCGCATCATGGCCAGGTCCTCGGTCGCCTGGTGGCTGGGGCCGTAGCCGGTGGTCAGGCCCGGCAGGGCGCAGCAGATCTTGACGTTCAGGTTTTCCTCGGCGATGACCTGATGGATAAAGTCGTAGGCGCGCCGGGTTCCAAACACGGCGTAGGTGGTGGCGAACGGCACCAGCCCTTCCTTGGCCATGCCGCCAGCCGCGGCCATCAGCAGCTGCTCGGCCATGCCCATCTGGAAAAAGCGCTCGGGATAGGCCTGCGCGAACAGATGCAGGTCCGTGTACTTGGCGAGGTCGGCGGTCAGCCCGACGATCTCCGGCCGGTCGGCGGCGAGCTCGACCAGCGCCTTGCCGAACGGCGCGGGCTTGACGCGCTGCCCTTCGGCGGCGATGGAGGCGATCATTGCCGAAGTGGTCAGGCGCGGTTTCTTGTCGGCGACGGTGTTCATTGCTGGGCCTCCTCGGTCGTGAGCTGGGGCTGGGAATCTTGCTGGGATGCGGGGTGCGACTCGTCCAGGATGCGGATGGCCTGTTGCCATTCGGGCGGATCGACGCGGATGAAGTGGTTCTTCTCGCGCTGCTCCAGGAACGGCACGCCCTTGCCCATCAGGGTGTCGAACAGGATCACGCGCGGCTTCGGATCCGCCAGCCGGCGCGCCGTATCGAAGGCCGCCAGCACGGCGGGGAGGTCGTTGCCGGCCACGCGCTGCACATGCCAGCCGAAGGCGGCCCACTTGTCCGCCAGCGGCTCGAAGCCCAGCACCTTGCCCGAGGGGCCGTCGGCCTGCTGGTTGTTGATATCGACCAGGCAGATCAGGTTGGACAGCCCGTGGTGGGCCGCGCCCATGGCCGCTTCCCAGGTGGAGCCCTCGTCCAGCTCGCCGTCGGACATGGAGTTGTAGACAAAGGCGGGATTGCCCTTGCAGCGCAGGCCCAGCGCCATGCCGACCGCGATCGGCAGGCCCTGCCCCAGCGATCCACCGGATATCTCCATGCCGGGGGTATAGGTGGCCATGCCCGACATCGGCAGCCGGCTGTCGTCGCTGCCATAGGTCTCGATCTCGTCCTCGGGGATGATCTTCGCCTCGATCAGCGCCGCGTAGAAGGCGATGGCGTAGTGCCCGTGAGAGAGCAGGAAGCGGTCGCGGCCCTCCCACCGCGGTTCGTCGGGGCGCAGTTTCAGCGCATGGCCGTAGGCAACGGCGAGAACGTCGGCGTAGCCGAGTGCCTGGCCGATATAGCCCTGACCCTGGACCTCGCCCATGCGCAGCGCATAGCGGCGGATCCGGTAGGCGCAGCGTGACAGCGCATCGAGCGCGGCGTCGGTGGTACTCATGGCATTCTCCTTGGGGTAAATGGGTTCCGCAACGCGCCTCAGCGCAGGATGCTCGCGGGGATGTAGGACACGATGGCCAGCACGCCGAAGGCGACGAGGTAGAACGGCCCCAGCTCGCGCACGGTCTGACCGACCTTGACCTTGGCCAGCGCGCTGGTGATGAACAGCGTGGTGCCGACCGGCGGTGTATAGAGCCCGATGGCGAGGTTGACCACCATCATCACGCCGAGCTGGGTCGGGTCCATGCCGATGCTCTGCGCCAGCGGCAGGAACACCGGGGTCAGCAACAGCACGGCAGCGGGCAGGTCGATGAACATGCCGACGAACAGCATCAGCAGGTTCATCAGCAGGATCACCAGCCAGGCCGAATGGACGTTCTCGGCTACCCAAGAGGTGATGCCATTGGGCATCTGGTCGAACGTGAGCAGCCAGCCGATGGCAGCCGAGGCCATGATGACCAGCAGCACGACCCCGGTGGCCAGGCCTGCGTGGACGATGGCATCGTTGAGCCGCTTGAACGTGAGGTCGCGATAGACCACCGCGGACACCGCACCGGCGTAGAGCGTGGAGAGCACCGCCACTTCGGTCGGCGTGGCGATGCCGAAGCGCAGGAACAGCACGATCAGGATCGGCAGCAGGATGGCCGGAGCGGCGTACATCAGCTGGCGCCGGAAGGCCACGCGGTCGAAGGGCGTGGTGTCCCGCGGGAAGTTGCGGCGCTTGCCTACCCACCAGCACATCAGCATGAAGCCGCCGCACATCAGCACGCCCGGCAGCACGCCGGCGACGAACAGTGACGCGATAGAGGCGTTCGCCGTCAGTGCGTACAGGATCATCGGGATCGAGGGCGGGATCAGGATGTCGATGGTGGCGGCCGACGCCAGCGTCGCGGCCGAGAATGCCGCGGGATAACCGAGGCGCTTGTGCCAGGGAATCAGCAGCGAGCCGATGGCCGAGGCATCGGCCACCGCGGAGCCAGATACGCCGCCGAACAGCGTGGAAGACAGCACGCCGACCTGGGCCGGCCCGCCGTGGTAACGGCCGATCAGCGTGGACAGCACGCCCACCAGCGCGACGCCGAGCTTGCCGCCCATCATCAACGTGCCGGTCAGCATGAAGAAGGGAATGGCGATCAGCGGAAAACTCTGCACCTGCGCCACCATCTGCTGCACCAGCAGATCGAGCGGCACGCTATCGGACGTGGCGGCGGCCGCCATCGCCGCCATCAGTAACGCGTGGGCAATCGGCACGGCGGCAACGGCCGCGCCCATGAAAACGACAAGGATCAGGGCACTCATGGCTTGACTCCGGGAAGGATGGGCCGCTTACCAGTGGGCGGCAGGCACGGTCGGCTCGGCCGTATCGGCCGGTTGCGGCGCGGGATTCCACGCCTTCCATGCGGACTGGAGCGCGAGTAGCGCCAGCAGGACCATGCCGCCGGCCACGCAACCGTAGGTGATCGAGCCGGGTACCTGCAGGATCGGCGACTTCTCGTCGTGCACGATCTCGAGCATGCGGACGGTCGCGATGGCAAGCGTCCCGTACAGCGCGGCAACGGCGAGCCAGCCCAGCGCGCCAACGACGCGGCGCACTGCCGCGGGCACCGCATCCATCAGGAAGGACGTGGTGATATGCGCGCCGTGCGCGGCGGCAAGCACCACGCCCGCCATTACCAGCCAGGGAAACAGCAGCTCCGGCACTTCGTTGGCCCATTGCAGGCTCGTGCCGGTCGCATAGCGCAGAACCGTGTTGGCACTCAGGATCAGGAAGATGACGAGCGTACTGAGCCACAGCACGCCGCGGCAGACGCCGACGACGACGCGTTCGAGGATATTCATGGCAGTCTCCAGGACTGCGCCCGCGGCCATGCCGCGGCGCGCGTCGCGACGGATCAGTGGGTGCGGGCGGCCGCGATGACCTTTTTCACATAGGGTCCGATCGGCGTGGCGGCCCATTTCGCATCGACGCCCGCGGTAGCCTTCTGGAAGGCGGCCTTGTCTACGTCGGTCACCTGCATGCCCTTGGCCTTCAGCTCGGCCAGCGTCTTGTCGTCGGAGTCCTGCGTCAGCTTGCGCTGCAGCGCGGTGGCCTCGGCGGCGGCCTCGGTCACGGCCTTGCGGTCCGCCTCGGACAGGCGGTCCCAGGTGCGCTTGCTCATCACGAACGGCGTCATCTGGAACATGTGGCCGGTCAGTGCCAGATGCTTCTGCACCTCGTACAACTTGCTGGCGTGGATGTTCACCAGCGGGTTCTCCTGTCCGTCCACGACGCCCTGCTGCAGCGCCACGTACAGTTCGGCGAACTTGATCTGCTGCGCCTCGGCGCCCAGCGCCTGCATGATGTCGACCAGCACGGCATCCGGCGGCGTCCGCATCTTCAGGCCCTTCATGTCCTCGACCTTTTTGATGGGGCGCCGGTTGTTGGTCATGTGGCGGATGCCGTTGTCCCAATAGCCCAGCACAACCATGCCTTTCGCCGCCGATTTGTCCGACAGCTCCCTGCCGAGCGGTCCGTCCAGCAGCTTGAACGCATCGGCGGACTTGGTGAAGAGAAACGGCATGCCGTAGGCCGCGTACTCTGGCACCGCGGCGGAGACCGCGCCCTGCGAGTTGGCGGAGATGTCCAGCGCGCCCGTGCGCAGCGCCGTCAGCATCGCCGCGTCGTCGCCGAGCTGGGCCGACGGCGCGACCTGCACGTGGATGCGGCCGCCGGACTTGGCCTTGACCGCTTCGGCGAACTTGACGGAGGCCTCGTGGCGGGGATTGCCCGGCGCCGCACCGTGGCCCAGCGTGAGCTTGACCGCCTGCGCCTGCGCGCCGAGCGGCAATGCCAGCAGCGCGCCCGTCGCCAATGCCGCCAGCTTGCCTGGGAAGAATGTTCGGTTCATGGTGGTTGTCTCCTTGGTTGTTGTGTTTTTGCCTGCGGTTTGTCAGAGGACCGGCGTGCTAGTGAATCAGCATGCCGCCGTTGACGTCGAGCGTGATGCCGGTGCAATAGCCGGACAGGTCGCTCGCCAGGAACAGGCAGGCGCCGGCCACGTCGGCCGCGTCGCCCAGCCGCCCCAGCGGGATCGTCTCCGCGATCTCCGCCTTGCGCTCCTCGGTCAGCTTCCCCTTGCTGATGTCGGTGGCGATCAGTCCCGGCGTGATGCAGTTGACGCGGATCGCATCGCCGCCAAGCTCGCGGGCCATCGCCCGCGCAAGGCCCAGCACCCCGGCTTTTGCCGCGGAATAGTGGGGTCCGCCCAGAATGCCGCCGCCCCGCTGTGCCGATACCGACGAGATGCAGATGATCGAGCCGCTGCGCTGGCGCTGCATGGCGGGAATGACGGCCTGCGACATCTGCAGCGTGCCGCGCAGGCTCACGTCCAGCACGGCGTCGTAGTCGCTTGCCGAGATGTCGACGATCTTGCGGGGCTGGGTGATGCCCGCGTTGTTGACCAGGATATCCACGCGGCCGAGCTTGCCCAGGACGGCCTCGATGGCGGCGTCGCAGGAGGCGCGGTCGGTGACGTCGGCCACCAGGCCCAGATGGCCGGCGCCGATGCGGGCAGCTGCGGCGGCGGGCTCGGCCTGCGCGAGATCCAGCACGACGACGGTGGCGCCATGGGCGGCCATCAGCCGGGCGGTGGCAAAGCCGAGACCGTTGGGGCCGGCGGCGCCGGTGATCACGGCAACCTTGTTGGTAAGCAGCATGGGATTTCGTCTCCTGTCGACAGTGAGCCGTCCGGGCGCGAGACGCGCCTCGGCACGGCGTGGCGTGGGCCAATGCGTGGCGAAGTCGGAGACGATGGGCGCGGGCGGTGGGCGCGGGTATTCCCCAGGCCGGCGGTGCCGGCTCCGGGAGCGGCGGCGTAGCGCTGCCGTGCCCTGTCTCCTTGTTTTCGTTGTGTGCATTGTTGGTCGGGCTCGGCATGACGACAAGGGATATGTTTTCAGCCTAAGATGACATCCTGACATCCTAGGAAAACGCCGATGCCTTCGATCCCGCCTGTCGCCAATCTGCTCGCCTTCGAAGCCGTCGCGCGGCGCCGCAGCTTTGCGCTCGCGGCGGCCGAGCTGCACTTGACCGCCTCCGCGGTCAGCCACCAGATTTCCCGGCTCGAGTCCCATCTGGGCGTGAGACTGTTCGAGCGCAGCGCGCACGGGGTGCGGCTGAGCGCGGCCGGCGAAGGCTATCTGACGCGGGTGGGCGGCGCCCTCTCCGCGCTATCGGCGGCCACCGACGACTTGCAGCAGGGCGTGAGCAACAGCCTGTACCTGCATTCGGCGCCCAGCATCGCCAGCCTGTGGCTGATGCCGCGGCTGGCCGATTTCGCGCGGGCCCATCCGGATATCTCGCTCAATCTGTCGGCAGCCCATACGCCCAGCGATTTCGCGCTGGGCCAGGCCGACATCGACATCCGCTATGGCGTGCCGCAGTGGCCGGACCTGGAGGTCGAGGCGCTGTTCGAGGAAAGGATCCTGCCGCTGGCCAGCCCGGCGTTCGTGCAGCAGAACCGGCTGCGGCGCGTGCCGGACCTGCTGTCGGTGCCGCTGATCCAGAGCACGGTCAGCGTGGTGCAGTGGGCGGACTGGTTCGCCGCCCATAGCGACCGGCGCGCGCCGGACCGGTATGGACTGCGCTTCGACCGCGCGCAGATGGCATTGGATGCGGCGACGCAGGGCCTTGGCGTGGCGCTGGAAAGCGCGACCATCGCAAACCAGCATCTGGCCGAGCGCAAGCTGATCCCCGTGTTCGGCATGGATCGCGCCATCCGGGTGAAGGCGCATTTCGCGGTGTACCCCGCCCGCCATGCCAGGCGGCCGCCCGTGGCGGCGTTCCTGCAATGGGTCAAGGGCCAAGCCGGACGCGACGCGCCTGCGGCACCCGACGCCGCCTGACGCGGTTCCCTCGCGCTACCGGACCTTGCGCACCACCGTGTCTTCAGGGGTCAGCGGCCGTCCGTCCAACCCGCGCGGCACCATCGCCGGCACTGGCTTGCTGACCGCCGTATCGAGCAGGCGCGAATGCGCTTCGCCCCTGGCGAACAGCTGGCCTTCGCCCCACTGGCGCAGCGCCACCACGACCGGGAACAGCGCCCGGCCCGCGGGCGTCAGCACGTATTCCTGGTAGCTGGTGCCATCCGAGGCCGGCTGCACGGTCAGCACGCCGGCCTCCGTCAGGCGGCGCAGCCGGTCGGCCAGCACGTTGCGCGCCACGCCCAGGCTGCGCTGGAAATCGCCGAAGCGGCGGGTGCCGTCGAAGGCGTCGCGCACGATCAGCAGCGTCCAGCGGTCGCCCAGCACGTCCACCGAGCGCGCCACCGGGCATGGTTCTTCCATCAGGCTCCTGCGCTTGCTCATCGCGTTCTCCTCTGCTTGCCGCCGCCGCGGGCGCCAATGACCCGCTCCTCCAAGTGGTTGCATTCTAAAACCAGTTGCCTTACGCTCCAACCGGTTTCGATTTGCAACCACATGGAGTGCAACATGGATTCCGTCCCCACGGCCATCGCCCGCACCGGGCCCACCCTATCCGCGATGTCGCGCGGCCTGGTCGCCCTGTTCGCGCTCGCGTGCGGGCTGTCCGTGGCCAACGTCTACTACGCGCAACCGCTGCTCGATATCGTGGCCGCCGACTTCGGCGTGTCCCGCGCGACGATCGGCGGCGTCGTAACCGCGACCCAGGCCGGCAGTGCGCTCGCCTTGCTGCTGCTGGTGCCGCTGGGCGACCGCATGGAGCGCCGGCGCCTGCTGCTGATGCAGCTGGCGGCGCTCGCCGTGGCGTTGCTGGTGGTGGCGGACGCCCGCTCGCCACGGATGCTGCTGGCCGGCATGCTGGCGGTGGGGCTGCTCGGCACGGCGATGACGCAGGGGCTGATCGCCTGCGCCGCCGCGGCTGCCATGCCCGCCGAGCGCGGCCGCGTGGTCGGCGCCGCGCAGGGCGGCGTGTTCGTCGGCCTGCTGCTGGCGCGCGTCGTCGCCGGTGCCATCGCGGACGTGGCGGGATGGCACGGCGTCTACCTCGCCTCGGCCGGTGCCATGCTGCTGCTGGCCGTGGCGCTGTGGTGGCGCCTGCCGGCGCAGCCGCGCGCCGGCGAGCCGCTGCCCTATCGCCGCCTGCTGGCCTCGATGTTCGCGCTGCTCGCGCGGGACCGGGTGCTGCAGGTGCGCGGCGTCATCGCGCTGCTGATGTTCGCCGCCTTCAATATCTTCTGGAGTGCGCTGGTCTTTCCGCTCACCGCGCCGCCGCACGGCCTGTCGCATACGGCGGTAGGAGCCTTTGGCCTCGTCGGCGCGGCCGGGGCGCTTGCCGCCATGCGCGCCGGCGCCTGGGCCGACCGGGGGCTCGCGCAACGGACCAGCGCCGGCGCCCTGCTCCTGCTGCTGGCCGCATGGCTGCCGCTGTCCTGGCTGCCCTCGTCGTTGTGGGCGCTGGCCATCGGCATCCTGATGCTGGACCTCGGCGGACAAGCCATCCACGTGACCAACCAGAGCCTGATCCTGCGCGCCCATGCCGGCGCGCACAGCCGGCTGATCGGGGCCTACATGCTGTTCTACGCGGCCGGCAGCGGGCTCGGCGCCATTCTGGCGACGGCGGCGTATGCGTCTGCGGGCTGGTCCGGCGTGTGCGCGCTCGGCGCGGCCGTGAGTGCGCTGGCGCTGGCGTTCTGGGCCCTGACGCTCCGGTGGATGCCCGCGACAACCGCTAGCGTCCATCGCGCCGGCGAAATGCCAGCCGCCCCGCCAGGGCACTGAAACCTGCCACCAGCGCCACCAGTACCCAGAATCCGTGCGGGTGGTCGGCGAACGGAATGCCGCCGACGTTCATGCCGAAGAAACCGGCCACGATATTGATCGGCAGCGCCAGCACCGTGACCAGCGTCAGCGTGAACAGCGTGCGGTTGGTCTGCTCGTTGACCGCCGCCGCGAGCTCTTCCTGCAGCAGCTTGATGCGCTCGACCAGTCCGGCCAGATCGGCCAGCACCAGCGAGAATTCCTCGGTCGCCTCGCGCAGCTCCTGCAGGTCGGCCTCCTGCAGCCACGGCGGCGCCTTGTTCAGCAGCCGGAACAGCGCGCCGGGCTCGGGCGCCAGCAGCCGTTGCAGCCGCACCAGCGCCCGCCGCATGGTGCCCAGTTCCGCGCGATTGCCCAGCAGCCGCTGCGCGAGCAGCTGGTCCTCGATGCGATCGACGCCGACGCTGGTCTCGCGCACGATCTGCACCAGCACGTCGGCCTGGTCGCGCAGCAGGTGCACGACCAGCGCGAACGGCGAGCGGAACGCCTCGCCCGCCCGCACCGCTGCGCGCAGCTTGTCCACCGCGCGCAGCGGCTTGGGCCGCGCGGTGACGAGCAGGCGGCGGTCCGCGCACGCCCACATCGTGGCGACGTCGTTCGACGCCACGCCAAAGTTGTAGATGACATCGTTGACCACGGCCAGCAGCGCCTCGTCCAGCCGCTCGATGCGCGTGGAGCGCGAGCCCTGGCGCAGCGCCTCGAAAAAATCGTCGGGCAGCGCCAGCCGGCTCTTGAGCCAGCGTTCGCAGGCGCTGTGCGCCAGATTGAAATGCAGCCACACGAACTCCCCCGGGGCATCGCCGCGCCCGGGCGCGCCGTCGCCGAGCCAGGCGGCCGCGGCATGGGAATCGATGGGGGTGCCCGGCTGTCCGGGCTTGAAGTGATAGCCGGCGATCAGGCCGACCGGGTCCGAGCCATAGCCGGGCTCGACACGTTCTGCATTCATGCGCGCTCCGCTGTGCAGCGGGCAACGATACCAGCCGGCGATGACGGCGGCGTGACAGCGCGGCGGCGCGGCTCCTAGGCGCCCGGGGCGTCGCGGCGTGCGCGCCGCGGCCGGGCCCGGGCGGCGGGCGCTTCCGAGCGCGCGGCGAGCCGGGCCAACCCGCCCTCCGCCCCGCGGCTGGCCTCGGCGACGAAGTCTATGAACCGGCGCACCCGCACCGGCATATGCGTGCGTTGCGGGTAGTACATGTACAGCCCGACATCGCCGCCGCAGAGCTCCGGCAACAGGGTCACGAGCCTGCCCGCCGCGAGATCCTCGTGGACCATGTAGGCCGAAAGCTGGCCGATGCCGATGCCCGCGCGCACGGCCTCGACCTCGGCGTCCACATCGTTGAAGGTCACCACCGCGGGCATCTCGCGATAGACGAGTTCGCCGTCGATGCGCAGCTCCCACGGCACGATGCGCCCCGTGGCGGGACGGCGGAACGCGGTGCAGCGATGGGCCATCAACTCGTCCGCGCTGCGCGGCGTGCCATGGGTCTCCAGGTAGGAAGGCGCCGCGCAGATCAGCAGCGGCAGATCGCACAGCCGCCGCGCCACCAGGTTCTGCCCGGGCTGCGAACCCGCGCGGAACCCCACGTCGATGCGCGCGGCCACCAGGTCGGTGAACAGGTCGCTGAGCACCACGTCGAATTGCGTGGCCGGATGCAGGTCGCGGAAGGCCTTGATCAGCGGCACCAGCACACGGCTGCCGATCGACGGCGGCGCGGTCAGCCGGATCAGGCCCTCGCTGTCGCTCCTGCCGCGGCGCACGTGCTCCATGGCCTCATCGAGCTGGCGCATGCCCGGGTCGGCGAGTTCGAACAGGCGCGCGCCTTCCGCCGTCAGGCTCAGCTTGCGCGTGGTCCGGTGCAGCAGCCGCACGCCCAGATCCGCCTCCAGCGTACGCACCGCCTTGCTGACGGCCTGCGGCGTCACGCCCGCCTCGACGGCCGCCCGGTGGAAGCTGTTCGCGCGCACCACGCCCAGAAAGAGGCTCAGTACCCGCGCCTTGTCCATGACTCGTCCATGATCTGCAACCTGCGGTTGGGAATACCGCATGATAAGGCGCCCGGGCCGCCATCCTCCCGGAGTGATCCGAACGCTTGCGTATAATCCGGCGTTTTCGCGCGCCCGCTCGCGCCAGCCGCGACTGGGCCGGCGGACCTCGCGCCTTATGGTTGGCGCGCCCGCGCCGGCGGCTTCCCCATCGCCACGAAGCCCGCCCGATGCCCCTGGCCGCCGACCCATCGCCGAAGCGGATGGCCACCTGTCATGCCTATCCCTTCCTGTTCTTCATCGGCGCCCCGCCGCCCGACATTGCTTCCACCGCGCAGCGCGCCAGCCTCACGGGCCGCGGCGGCAACCGGCAAGCACCGCATCGTCGGCGAGGCCGCCACGCCAACCGGATGAGCTTCGCCATGCGCAAACTTTCCAGGCTCGCACTGAGCTTTGCACTGGTCGTACTGCTTCACGTGGCGCCCGCCGCCGTACCCGGCGCCCTCGCCAACGAAGGCGCCTCGGCTGCCGAGGCCGCCCAGGCGCCGCCGCTGTCCCACGCCGACACGATGGCCGAACTCAAGCGCCTGCAGACCGAACAGGACCGCATCAAGCAGCAGGCCTCGCGCGGGAACAACAATACCCGCTTCGACGAACTTGACGATGCCCTGCAGCAGCTCGACGCCGACGTCGACAAGCTAGCCACGGCCCTCACGCCGCAGCGCACGCAGCTGCAGGAGCAGCTGGACGTGCTCGGACCGCCGCCGGCGCCGGGCACCTCCCCGCCCGAGGCCGCCGCCGTGGCCCGGCAGCGTGCCGACCTGAACGCGCGCAGGACCCAGCTCGACGCCGCGCTGAAGCAGGCGGCGGAGAGCAAGGAGAGCATCGCCAATCTGAACGACCAGCTCGGCAAGCTGCGGCGTGCGCAGATGAAGAACCAGCTCGCGCTGCGCTCCGAGAGCATCCTGAACCCGCATTTCTGGGGCCCGCTGTTCCGGCCGTCGGCCGAAGACCGCGAGCGCATCGCCGGCTTCAAGCGGGAGGTGGCGCCGATGCTCGCGCAGGCGTGGCAACCGGAGCAGCGGGCGGGTACCGTGCTGCTGCTGGTGCTGGCGCTGGCCATCTGGACGCTGGGCCGGCGGCTGATCGAGCGCGGCCTGGCATGGCTGTGCCTGACCCGCCTGCCGGAGACGCGGCTGCGCCGCAGCGCACTGGCGCTGGCCACCGCGCTGACCACCGTCGCCACGACGGCGCTCGCCGTGCAGTTCGTCTTCGCCGCCTTCACCCGCCAGTACGAGCTCTCCCCCGAGCTGCAGGCTCTGATCACCGAGCTGAGCAAGCTGATGCTGACCAGCGCGCTGATTGCGGGACTGGGACGGGCGCTGCTGTGCACGCGCCATCCCACCTGGCGCCTGCCCGCGCTGGCCGATCCGGTGGCACTGGCGATGAAGCCCTTCCCGGCGCTGCTGGCGGGCCTGCTGCTGGTGGCCGGCACGCTGGAACAGCTGAACCGGACCATCGACACCAGCATCCAGTTCACGCTGCTCGGCCGCGGTCTGGTGTCGCTGGTCGTGGTGGTGACCATCGGCGCGGCGCTGCTGCGCGCCAACCGCGTACGCACCGCGCTGGCGGCGGCCGGCGAACCCGCCGAAGCGCGGGCCACGCTGGCCGGCATGATCCACGCGGGCGTGACGATCACCATCGTCGTGTCGATGGGCGCGCTGCTGGCCGGCTATATCAGCTTCGCCCGCTTCCTGACCTACGAGCTGGTCTGGTTCGACATCGTGCTGTGCAGCCTGTACCTGCTGACGCAGCTCACGCGCGACGTCTGCGAGAGCGTGTTTTCCTCGCAGCACGCCAGCGGCCGGCTGATCAAGCAGCTCTTCGGCGTCGGCGACAGCCACCTGGCGCAGGCTTCGACGCTGCTGTCTGGGCTGGGCGCAAGCGTGCTGCTGCTGGTGGCCGTGATCGCGCTATTGACCGGCGGCTTCGGCACCACGCCCAGCGAACTGCTCGACAGCCTGCTGACCGTGCTCGGCGGCGAAAAGCTGCGCAGCCTGAACATCATGCCGGACCGCATCATGAATGCGCTGGTGGCGCTGGTGGTCGGCATCTGGCTGCTGCGCTCGCTGCGGCGCTGGCTCGACACGGAGCTGCTGCCCAAGATGGTGCTGGAACCCGGCTTGCGCGCGTCGCTGATCACGCTGTTCAGCAATGTCGGCTACGTGGTCCTGGTGCTGCTGATCCTGTCGCTGCTCGGCGTCAAATGGGAAAACCTCGCCTGGATCGTCAGCGCGCTGTCGGTCGGCATCGGCTTCGGCCTGCAGGAAATCGTCAAGAACTTCGTCTCGGGGCTCATCCTGCTGACCGAGCGGCCAGTGAAAGTGGGCGACATGGTCAGCATCGCCGGCGTCGAAGGCGATATCCGCCGCATCAACGTGCGCGCCACCGAGATCCAGCTTGGCGACCGTTCCACGGTCATCGTGCCGAATTCCCAGCTGATCTCGCAGAACCTGCGCAACGTGACGATGAGCAACAGCACGCAGGGGGTGGCGACGCTGCAGCTGACCTTCCCGCTGAACACCGATCCCGAGCAGGTCCGCGACCTGCTGCTGGAGGCGTACCGGGAGAACGAGACCATCCTCGACATCCCCGCCCCATCGGTCACCTTCAGCCAGCTCGCGCCCAACGGCATCACGCTCAGCGTCACCGGCTACGTTGCCAGCCCGCGCATCGCGGCCGGGGCCAAGAGCGATCTGCTGTTCGAGATTCTCAAGCGGCTGCGCGCGGCGGACATCTCGCTGTCGACGCCGCAGACGCTGAGGGTGGAGAACATGGCGGCACTGGGCATCGCCTGACGCCGGCACGGCGGGCGCCGTTCACGGCTGGATCCAGCCGCCGGCGATGCCTGCCACGGCGGCAACGCAGCCGATCACGGCGAGCACGAAGATCGGCCACTCCGCGCCGCTGAACGGCCGGATCTTCTGCTCGCGCGAGGCCCACAGGTACAGCACCGTTCCAGGCGCGTAGAGCAAGGCCGACAGCAGCACGTACTTGAGGCCGCCGGCGTAGATCAGGAACGCCGTGTACAGCGTCGCCACCGCGGCCAGCACCAGGTCGCGCCGCAGCGCCGGCTCGCCGGCCGCATAGCCCTCGCCGCTGCGCGCCAGCTTCAGGCCGTAGGCGGCCACCAGCAGATAGGGAATCAGGGCCATCGCGCTGGTCAGCCCCAGCATCAGCGCGAACGCGTCGGTGGACCAGTAGGTGCTGATCACGAACAGCTGCACGACGATATTGGTCAGCCACAGGGCCGCCGCGGGCACCCTGTTGGCGTTCTCGGTCGCGAACACGCGCGGCATGTCGTCGGTCTTCGCCGCGGTAAACAGCACCTCGGCGCAGATCAGGGACCACGCCAGGTAGGCGCCCAGCACCGACACCAGAAGCCCCACGCTGACGAATACCGCGCCCCAGTGCCCGACCACCGCTTCCAGTACCGCGGCCATCGACGGCTGCCGCATGCCGGCGATTTCCACGCGCGGCAGCACCGCGTACGGCAGCAGCGTCACCAGCACCAGCAGCAACAGCACGCCGCCGAAGCCTAGCAGCGTGGCCACGCCCACGTCCGAGCGCTTTGCGGCATAGCGGGAATACACGCTGGCGCCCTCGATGCCGAGGAAGACGAACACGGTCACCATCATGGTCGAGCGCACCTGCGTGAACAGGCCCTGGGACGGCATGTCCTCGCCGCCGAAGAAATTGGCGCGGAACAGGTCGGCCTGGAAGGCAAACGCCAGGATCACGATAAAGATGACGATGGGCACGATCTTCGCGACGGTGACCACCGTATTCAAGAACGCCGCCTGCCGCACCCCGCGCAGGATCAGGAAGTGGAAGGCCCAGATGCCCACCGAGGCCACGGCGATCGCCACGACCGTATTGCCGTCGCCGAACACGGGAAAGAAGGCGCCCAGTGTGGACTTGATCAGCACCCAGTACGACACGCACCCGAGGCATCCGGCGGCCCAGTAGCCGAGCGCCGACAGAAAGCCGGGATAGCGGCCAAAGCCTGCCCGCGCATAGGCATAGACACCCGCGTCCAGCGCGGGCTTGCGCTGCGCCAGTATCTGGAACATCTGCGCCAGCGTGAACATGCCCGCGCCCGCGATGCACCACGCCAGGATGGCGCCGAAGGGCCCGGTGGCGCCGCCGAAGGTGCGCGGCAGCGAGAAGATGCCCGCGCCGACCATGGAGCCCACGACCATGGCGGTCAGCGAGATGAGCGACAGTTTCTGGGGACTTTCCGGTTCAGCCACGTTGACCCTCCCGCCGGCGGACGGTCGCGTCCGCCGCGACCGGAGGCCCAAGATACAACGGGGCCGCGCGCAGCGACGCCCGTGTCCGTAGTGAAAGTTTTCGCAATTCGGGGCCCGCGACCATTTGGCGAGCTTCTGACTTCGCGGCGCGCTGCCTACCATAGACACTTCGCGCCATGCACGACGCCACGCCATGCAACTGAACAACTACGAAACCCTGGTAGCGGCATCGCTGGTCTTGCTGCTGGGACGCAAGCTCGTTGCCGCCATCGCGCCGCTGCGGGCCTACAGCATCCCCGAGCCCGTCGCCGGCGGCGTGCTGGTGGCGCTGCTGCTGATGCTGGCGCGGCAGCTGTCCGGCTTCGAGCTGACCTTCGACCAGACCCTGCAGTCGCCGCTGATGCTGGCATTCTTCGCCTGCCTGGGCCTGAGCGCGGATATCGCCAGCCTGAAGCGCGGCGGCCGCACCATCGCGCTGTTCCTGGCGGTGGTGACCGGGCTGCTGGTGCTGCAGAACATCGCCGGCGTGGCCACGGCCACGGCGCTGGGCATGAACCCCGCGGTGGGCATCCTCGCCGGCTCCATCTCGCTCATCGGCGGACATGGCACCAGCGTGGCCTGGAGCCCGACGCTGGTCGAGGAATTCGGCATCGCGGCGGCCACCGAAATGGCGGTGGCCTGCGCCACCTTCGGCCTGATTCTCGGCGGCGTGATCGGCGGGCCGGTGGCACGCCTGCTGCTGCGCCGCCATGCCGCCCCGGCGGTGCAGGCGCAACCGCCCGATGCCCACAACTTCGAGGTGCCGGGCGGCCTGCGCGAGATCACCCCGCATGCGGTGATCGAGATGCTGGCGCTGGTGCTGGTGTGCCTGATGGTCGGACAGATGCTGGCGGCGGCGACCGCGGCCACGCCCCTGTCGCTGCCCGTCTTCGTCTGGGTCTTGCTGACCGGCGTCATCCTGCGCAATGCGCTGTCGGCGCTGGGCTGGTACACCGTGTTCGACCGCGCGGTGTCCGTGCTGGGCAACGTCAGTTTGTCGCTGTTTCTGGCCATGGCGCTGATGAGCCTGCGCCTGTGGGAGATGGCGGCGCTCGCGCTGCCTCTGTTCGCCATCCTCGCGGTGCAGACCGCTCTCACCGCGCTGTACGCGATCTTCGTCAACTACCGCGTGATGGGGCGCGACTATGACGCCGTGGTGCTGTCGGCCGGCATCTGCGGGGTGGGACTCGGGGCGACGCCGACCGCCATCGCCAACATGCAGGCCATCACCGACCGCTTCGGCCCCTCGCATACCGCGTTCCTGGTCGTTCCCATGGTGGGCGCGTTCTTTATCGACATCGTCAACGCGATCGTGATCCAGGTCAGTCTCGCGTGGCTGTCGTAGCGGGCGGCCAGCCGGGCTCGCCGCCCGCGTCGCGCGCCTCAGTAGTCCGCGGGATCGCGAATGATCGGGCACGTCATGCAGTGGCCGCCGCCGCGCCCGCGCCCGAGTTCCGAGCCCGAGATCGTGATGACCTCGACGCCCGCCTTGCGCAGCAGCGTGTTGGTGTAGGTATTGCGGTCGTAGGCGTAGACCACGCCCGGGGCCGCGCATACCAGATTGGCGCCGCTGTCCCACTGGGTCCGCTCGCGCATGTAGGCATTGCCGCCCGTCTCGACGACCCGCATGGCCTTCAGGCCGAGCGCGTCGCGCACCACGTCGATGAAGGGCTGCTCTTCCTTGTGCAACTCTACCTGCCCCGGCTTGCTGCCCGGACGCCACGAGAAGGCGGCGATGCGGTTGACGATATCCGGGTACATCAGCACGCAGTCGCGGTCGGCGAAGGTGAAGATCGTGTCCAGATGCATGGCCGCGCGCAGCTTGGGCATGGCGGCGACGATCACGCGCTCCGCCGCCTGCTGCTCGAACAGCCTGGCGGCAAGCTGGCTGATGGCCTGCCGCGAGGTGCGCTCGCTCATGCCGATCAGCACCGTCCCCTTGCCGATGGGCATCACGTCGCCACCCTCCAGCGTCGCCATGCCGTGGTCCTCGTTCGGGTCGCCCCACCACACGTTGACCTTGCCGGCGAAGTGCGGGTGGAAGCGATAGATCGCCGCCGCCAGGATGGGCTCCTCATGGCGCGCCGGCCAGAACAGCGGGTTGATGGTCACGCCGCCGTAGATCCAGCACGTGGTATCGCGCGTATAGATGGTGTTGGGCAGCGGCGGCAACAGATATTCGGTGACGCCGGCCGCCTCGTGCACCAGCTTCATCATCTCGCCGCCGATATCCTCCGGAAACTCCTCGGTGGACAGACCGCCGATCAGCGTCTCCGCAAGCTCGCGCGGGGACAGCCCGTCCAGATAGCTGCGAATCTCGTCCACCAGGCCGAGCCCGACCTGGTTGGGCACCACCTGATTGTCCAGTATCCATTTCTTCGCTTCGGGCAGCGCGACCGTCTCCGCCAGCAGGTTGTGCATCTCCAGCACATTGACGCCGCGGTCCCGCATCTTGTTGATGAAGTCGAAGTGGTCCCGCTTGGCCACGTCCACCCACATCACGTCGTCGAACAGCAGCGCATCGCAGTTCGACGGGGTCAGCCGCTCGTGCGCGCGCCCCGGCGCGCAGACCATTACCTCGCGCAGCACCCCGACTTCGGAATGCACGCCGAAACCCCCGTTGCCAGCCATTGCCGTCTCCCTTCAGATAGTGAGGCGGCCGGTCACCAGACCGGCCACCGCCGCGACGAAACCGATCACGGCGACAATAAAGATCACCAGTTCCGCGCCAGTGAACGGGCGGATCCTCTGTTCGCGCGATGCCCAGAAATAGAGCAGCGTCCCGGGCGCGTAGAGCAATGCCGACAGCAGCACGTACCGGAGCCCGCCTGCGAACACCAGGAACACGGTGTAGAAGGTAGCCAGCGCGGCCAGCAGCAGATCGCGCCGGATAGCCGGCTCGCCTGCGGTGTAGCCCTCGCCGCTGCGCGTCAGCTTCACGGCATAGGCGGCCACCAGCAGGTAGGGAATCAGGGACATGGAGCTGGTCAGCCCGAGCATCAGCGCGAAGGCATCGGTGGACCAGTAGGTGCTGATGACGAGCAGCTGCACGACGATATTGGTCAGCCACAGCGCCGCCACGGGCACCTTGTTGGCGTTCTCCCTGGCGAACACCCGGGGCATGTCGTCGGTCTTCGCGGCCGTGAACAGCACCTCCGCGCAGATCAGCGACCAGGCCAGGTAGGCGCCCAGCACGGAGATCAGCAGACCCGCGCTGACGAACACCGCGCCCCAGGGACCGACCACCGCCTCCAGCACCGCCGCCATCGACGGCTGCCGCATGCCGGCGATCTCCACGCGCGGCAGCACTGCATACGGCAGCAGCGTCACCAGCACCAGCAGCAGCAGCACGCCGCCGAAGCCGAGCAAGGTGGCCACGCCCACATCGGAACGCTTCGCCGCATAGCGCGAATACACGCTCGCCCCTTCGATGCCGATGAAGACGAACACCGTCACCATCATCGTCAGGCGTACCTGCTCGAACAGCCCTTGCGCCGGCATGTCTTCGCCGCCATAGAAGTTGGCGCGGAACTGATCGGCCTCGAACGCGAAGGCCAGGATCACGATGAACACAAGGATGGGGACCACCTTGGCGATGGTCACCACCGTATTGATGAACGCGGCCTGCTGCACGCCGCGCAGGATCATGAAGTGGAAAGCCCAGATGCCGACCGAGGCCACGGCGATCGCCACCACCGTATTGCCATCGCCGAACACGGGAAAAAAGGCGCCCAACGTCGATTTGATAAGCACCCAGTACGAGACATTGCCGATGCAGCTGCTGATCCAGTACCCGAAGGCCGAGAGAAAGCCCAGATAACGCCCGAAGCCCGCGCGCGCATAGGCATAGACGCCGGCGTCGAGATCGGGCTTGCGTTGCGCCAGGCTCTGGAAAACGCGCGCCAATGTGTACATGCCGGCGCCGGCAATACACCACGCGATGATCGCGCCGAAGGGCCCCGTCGCACCGCCGAAGGTGCGCGGCAGCGAGAATATGCCGGCTCCGACCATGGATCCAACCACCATGGCGGTCAGCGCCATCAGAGACAGCTTTTGTCCACTCGCCGGTTCGGCCATTCGCAGGCTCCATTGGTTATCGACGCAAGGGATTGCCAGCACGCCGGCATCTCGTTTCCCGGCGCCATGGCGGCATGGATGGCGCGCCTGAAGGCCATGTCGGCGCGCTGCGTGGATGGGCGTGGACCGGCGCGGCATGCCGATCCTGCGATAAGCAAATCACAAATTGCCGGCGGGGGAATTGAAAAGATTCTTTGCGCGGTCTGAAAGATTTCTATTCGGCTTGCCGCGCCTGCATACGTCCACCACACTGCATCGACAAACCCGGCGTTTTCGGGCCCGGCCAGGGCCGTGCCCGGCAATTGCGTTGCTCATCCAAGGAGGCGTGCATGAAGATCAGACATTACGCATCGGCCGCTTGCGCCGTCATGTTGCTGACGTCCGGTATCGGCGTCGCCCAGTCGGCGCCAGCGGAGCAGTGGGTGGCGCAGGCAACCGGCTCGGGGTCCGGCACGGGGTCAGGCGCCTCCGGCCGGAACGTCAACAAGCCGCCGGGCGCCCGCTCCGACCGCGAGGCCAAACCGGCCGGAAGCGAATGGCGGGTCGGCGACCGCCTGCCGGCGGAATTCCGCACCGACGGACACCAGTTCAACATCACGAACTACAAGCAGTTCGACCTGCCACCGCCCAAGCGCGGCCATCGGTGGGTAGGCGTCGGCGCCGATTTCCTGCTGGTGTCCAACAACAACGTCATCGCCGAAGTGCGCAAGCCGCAGCGCTAGGCTTCACGCTGGCCCCGGAGCACAACGCTCCGGGGGTTCAGAAGATGTGCCGGATGCCGGCGGCCACGCCGGTCTGGTTGTTCTTGCCCGGCAGCTCCGTCACCGCGCCCCCGGTCACCCGGTTGTAGTCCACCGTTCCATACACCTGCGTGCGCCTGGACAACGAATACTCGGCCAGCACGACCCCCGTGTAGCGCTTGCCGTCATTGCCGCCGATACCGTTCTTGTTGCCGATGTCGCCGTAGTAGAAGGCGGCGCTGACGTGCCACGAGGGCGCGGCCTGCCACGCGAACCCGGTCACCAGGATGTTGTCCTTGCGCGGATTCGCCGCGGCCTGCTCGGGCGTGACGACGATATTGCGCGACGGCGCATTGAGGAAATCGTTGTCGATGGCGCCGGAGCGGTCCTTGCCGCCGATATAGGCGAGAAACAGCCGCACGTTGCCGATCGTATAGCGGCCGGCCGCGCTCCACATCTGCTGGCGATTGCCTTCCGCGTCGCGCATTTCCTGATACACGGCGCCCACGCCGAAGCGGCCGGTCAGCCAGGTCGCGTGGGTACCCCAGTACTGGTTCGGCTTGAGGCTGCCGGGCGTCTCGCCGAACCCGTAGCTCGCGCCGACGTTCACGTCGCCGAAATGGCCCGTATAGCTCACCACGTTGTCGCTGCGGATGCGATCGAGCGAATAGGCCCATGAATTGCCGGGATAGTTGCCGACCCCGAGAGGATCGAAGTCGCCGGAGAACGTCCAGCCCTCGGTGTTCTGCCTTCCCAGCGCCACCGTTCCCCACGGCCCGGCCAGTCCGACATAGGCCTGCCTGCCGAACAGCGCGCCGCCCTGGTTGGCGCGGCCGGTATCCGGATCGAAGCCGTTTTCGAGCTGAAAGATGGCCTGCAGCCCGCCGCCCAGCGACTCGCTGCCCTTCAGGCCCCAGCGGCTGTTGGTCAGCGCGCCGTTGGTCAGCTCGAACAGGCCGTCGTTGTCGGCGTTCGCATTGCTGGTATAGCGGATGCTCTGGTCCACGATGCCGTACAACGTGACAGAGCCTTGCGCCACCGCGGGCATGGCGGCCCCTGACAGCAGCACCGGCAACACGGTTCTCCACGGATGCCTCATCTCGTTCCCCTCCGTCGCGGGCAATGGCGGTGCCGCGTGCACCGGATTGCCACCGAGTATATGAACCAGGGGACAGGAACCGTATTGAATGATTTGTTGAAATGGATGCTGTCAGCGCACCGGCGCAGTGTCGCCGATCGCCTGGCCGAACAGCATGGAACGATGGGCGCCCACCCCCGCCATCGCGCCGTCGCCCACGGCCAACGCCACATTGCCCGTGGCGCGCGCCGCGTCGCCGCAGGCGAACACGCCCTGCACCGACGTCTCCTGGGTCGCATCGGTGCGGATATACGCGCCCAGCGGGCCTTCCTCGAACGCGCAGCCAAGCTGGCGGGCCAGTGGGCTCGATACCCGCGTGCGCGTGACCGTGAACAGCCCGTCCATCTCGCATTGGCGGCCGTCGTCGAGCACCACGGTCGCATGGCCGGCAAGGCGCCGCACCCGGCCGGTCTCGATGGCAACGCCGCGAGCCGCGAGTTCGGCGTACTGCTGCTCGTCGGGAACGAAGGCATCGTTCAGGAACAGCGTGACCCGGCCCCAATGCGGCAGCATCAGCGCGTGGTGCATCGACAGTTCGCTGCTCGCCAGCACGCCGATTCGGCCTTCCTCCAGTTCATAGCCGTGGCAATACGGGCAATGGAAGACGCTGTGCCCCCAGCGCTCGGCCAGCCCCTCCACCGCCGGCAGTTCGTCGACCACTCCGGTAGCCAGCACCAGGCGCGCCGCGGCAATCGTGCCGCCGTCGTCGGTGCCGATGGCGAAGCCGTCGGCGCGGCGGCTCGCCGAGGCCGCCGTGCCGTCGCGCCAGTGCACCGTCGGGTAGGCCAGCAGCTGCTCGCGCGCCTCGGCCACGATGGCGCCGGGAGCCCGGCCATCCTGGCCGAGAAAACCGTGCGATGCCGCGGCGTAGCGGTTGCGCCGCTGGCCGCCATCGATGACGAGGATCCGCCGGCGCGCGCGCGCCAGCTGCAGCGCGGCGGACAGGCCCGCATAGCTGCCGCCGACAATGACGGCGTCGAAACGGTCGGGCTGGTGGTGCGATGGGCGGGTCGATTCAGTGCGCATGTCGATGTTTCCTGCGTGGGTGGGCGGCAAGCCGACGCTCGAAGTCGGCGGCAAGGTCGGCCAGCGTGATGCTCGCCAGCCGTTGGTCGATCAGCGCCTGCGCGGCGGCCAGCGTATCGTCCAGCGACGCGTTGACGGCCTGCTCGACCAAGCAGGCCGGCTGCGCGCTGCGATGGCCGATGGCGAACAGCGCGGGCGAGCCGACCGCTTCGTAGATGTCGCGCAGCGTGAGCGAGTGCAACCCGCGCGCCAGCGTCCATCCCCCGCCATGTCCCTTGTCGGCACTGACGTAGCCGAGCGCGCGCAGGCCTGCCAGCGTGCGGCGCACGACCACCGCATTGGTATCGAGATAGCCGGCCAGTTCCTCGGAGGTCAGAGGACGGTCACTTTCTGCCATATGCAGAAGCAGATGGAGAACGGAGGAGAGCTTCTTGTCAATCATGTAACTCAGAATAGTACATGACTGACGGAAAGCGCAAGGCTGCGGAAAGGGCGATGCTCCATGTCCTCCAGGTATTCCGCCACGGAATGCACGGAGGAGAATTTGTCACGATCCGCTCCGGGCGTTCCTCCATACTGGTTTCATCCATCCACACCGGTATCGGGGAGAAGCAACGTGACACACGCAATCGCACGCATCCTGGCCACCGCCCTCGGCATCGCGCTGACCGCAACGGCCGCCCACGCCGCATGGCCGGAGAAGCCGGTCAAGCTGATCGTTCCGACCGCGGCCGGAGGCGCGCCCGACATCGTCGCCCGGCTGTTCGGCGACGCGCTGTCCAAACGCCTGGGCCAAGCCGTGGTGGTGGAGAATCGCCCGGGCGCGGGCGGCAATATCGGCATGCAGGCCCTGCTGCAGGCCCCCGCGGACGGCTACACGATCGCCTACGGCAACAACGCCACGCTGGCCACCAACCGCTACCTGTACAGCCGACTGCCGTACGATCCGGACAAGCTCGTCCCCATCGTGGGGCTGGTGACCACCTTCAATATCCTCGCCGTCAACAATGCGCTGCCCGTCAGGACGGTGCGCGAACTGGTGGCCTACGCCCAGGCCCATCCGGGAAAGCTGTCGATGGGCTCGGCGGGGAACGGCACGACCAGCCATCTGGGCGGCGAACTGTTCAAGACGCTGGCGAACCTGGACATCGCCCACGTGCCGTACAAGGGCAGCACGCCCGCCCTGCAGGATCTGGTCGGCAACAACGTGCAACTCATGTTCGACAACGTGCCTTCCATCGGTCCCTATGTCACCGGCAACAGGGTCCGCGCGCTGGCCGTGACGTCGACGAAGCGGTCGCCCCATTTCCCCGATGTCCCGACGATGGACGAAGCCGGCCTCAAGGGCTACGAGCTGACGGCGTGGGCCGGGCTGGTCGGCGCGCCCGGCATGCCGGCGGAGGCGGTAGAGCGCATCAACCGCGAGGTCAATGCGGTGATCCGCGACCCTGGCTTCCGCGCGCAGCTGGACCGGCTATCGTTCGAACCGCTGGGGGGGACGCCGCAGCAGTTTCGCGCGCTGGTGACGTCCGAGACCGCGAAGTTCGGCGAACTGGTGCGCAAGAGCGGCGCCAAGGTCGACTGAGGGGCGGACATGACGATTCACTACGATCTGATCATCCGCAATGGCGAGCTCATCGACGGCAGCGGCGCGCCGCGCCGCAAGGCGGACCTCGCGGTACGCGGCGGCGTGATCGCCGCCATGGGGGAGCTGGCCGACGCAAGCGCCGACGAGACGGTCGATGCGGCCGGCATGGTGGTGGCGCCGGGCTTTATCGACACCCATACGCACGACGACTGGATGGTGTTCGATTCCCCCGATATGCTGCCCAAGGTCACGCAGGGCGTGACCTCGATCATCGCGGGCAACTGCGGCATCAGCCTGTTCCCGCTGGTCACCGACACGACGCCGCCCGCCCCGCTGGACATCATGCGCGGCGGCTTCCGCTTCCCTTCGGTGCGCGCCTACCGCGCGACATTCGAGGCAAGCCCCGCCACGGTCAACGTCTCCGTCCTGGTCGGCCAATCGACGCTGCGCGCCCGCCATGTGCCTCAACTCGGCCGGCCAGCGCGCGACAGCGAGATCGAGAAGATGCGCCAGGACATCGAGCTGGCGTTGCGCGAGGGCGCCATCGGCGTGTCGACGGGCACCTTCTATCCGCCCTCCGCGGCCGCGCCGGAAGACGAGATATTGCGCATGTGCGAGCCGATGCGGCGGCTGGGCGGGGTGCTGGTCTCGCATATGCGCGACGAGAGCGACAACGTGGCCGAAGCCATTGCGGAGACGGCACGGCTGGGCAAGGCGCTGGACGTGCCGACCGTCATCTCGCACCACAAGCTGGTGGGCAAGCGCAACCACGGGCGCAGCCGCGAGACGCTGGCACAGGTGCGGTCGCTGTCGGCCACCATGCCGCTGTGCCTGGACTGCTATCCCTATGCGGCCTCCTCGACCATGCTCCGTCCGGAGCGCGTGGACCAGTGCGACCGCATCCTCATCACGTGGTCGGCCACGCATCCGGAAGCCGCGGGCCGCTACCTGGAGGACCTCGCGGCCGAACGGGGACAGTCTCGGCGCGAGGTGGCGCAGGCCCTGCTGCCCGGTGGCGCGGTGTACTTCATCATGGACGAGGGCGATGTGCGGGACATCCTGCGCTATCCCGATACCATGATCGGCTCCGACGGCATTCCCTCCGACACCACGCCGCATCCCCGCCTGTGGGGAACCTTTCCCCGCGTGCTGGGCCGCTACTCGCGGGAACTGGGCCTCTTCCCGCTGGAACAGGCCATCCACAAGATGACCGGCCTGCCCGCGCGCCGGTTCGGTCTCGAGCGGCGCGGGCTCCTTGCCGTGGGCAACGTCGCGGACATTACCGTATTCAACGCGGCGACCATCCGCGACCGCGCCACCTTCGACGCTCCCACACTGCCATCGGAAGGAGTGCGCGACGTGTTCGTGTCCGGCCAGTCCACGCTGCGCGACGGCTCGCCCACCGGACGCCGGCCGGGGCGGTTCGTCACCTCGACACTGGTCAAGCCGCAGCCATGCGCATGAGGCGGGCCCGGTCAGGGCGCGGCGGCGGCATGCGCGGCGTCCAGCAGCCATTCCACGAAGGTCACCAGCGTGGGATGGGTACGCTTTTCCTCCAGGCAGACGAAGTAATAAGCCTTCGGCGAGAGATATCCGCGCCGGCTGACCCGCAGCAGCCGGCCCGCCGCGATATCGTCGCCGGTCACGTAGTCCGGCAGCAGGGCCAGCCCCATGCCTCCTACCGCGGCCTGCAGGCCCATCGTCAGCAGCCCGTAGCGCGGCCCGTCCGCGGGCCGCGCCACCTTTGCGCCGATCTGGGCGAGGTAGGCCGGCCACGCATCCGGGGCGGCGTTCTGGTGCAGCAGCGGCAGGCTGCGCAGCGCCTGCGCCAGGGAGCCGCCGCGCGGCAGCCTGTCCGGCGCGCATACCGGGAACAGTTCCAGCGGCATGACCTGGACGCCGAAATGTCCCGGCGGCGGGCCGGCGCAGTACATGATCGCGGCGTCCAGGCCGCTGTGAACCAGGTCCACCGGCCCGACCTTGGTGGTGATGTTCAGCTGGATCTGCGGATGCTGCTTGGCGAACTGCAACAGGCGCGGCAGCAGCCAGATATTGCCCAGCGACACCGGCACCGACAGGTCGAGCCGTCCTCCGGCGCCGCGGCCGGACAGCACCTCCAGCGTCGCTTCCTCCAGCAGGTTGAGCACCGTGCGGACCTGCTTCAGGTAGGCCTCGCCTGTCGCCGTCGCGGTGACCGCGCCCTTGCGGCGGTCCAGCAGGCGGATGCCGAGGAAGGACTCCAGCTCGCTCACTTGCTTGCTTACGGCGCTCTGCGTCAGGCACAGCTCCTCGGCCGCTTCGGTAACGCTGCCCAGTCGGGCGGTGGTTTCGAACGCGAGCAGATTGGCCACGGCGGGAAGGTTGCGGCTGGTGGTGCTCTTCATCGGTGGGTCTCGCGAGGCGCGGGGGGATCATGCGATTGTCCACCATGTATTCCGTGAAGGAAACCATCCCCATGCACCCCGCCCAACCCGAGCCGACGGCCCCCGCGCCGTCACCGTGCGACCCCTTCGAACTGCCGATCGCGGCGCTGTCCCATGAGATGGACCGTGGCAGGCTGACCGCCGTCCGGCTCGTGGAATGGCATCTGGCCAGCATCGAGGCTTTCGACCGCGCCGGCCCCTCGATCAATGCCGTGTCGTACCTGCACCCCGCCGCGCTGGACGAGGCGGCCCGGCTCGATCGCGAGCGGGCGCTGCGCGGGCCGCGCGGGCCGCTGCATGGCATGCCGATGGTGATCAAGGACAACATCGACTGTGCCGGGTTGCCCACCACCGCGGGGTGCCGGGCGTTGCACGACGCCGTTCCCGCGGCGGATGCCCCCGCCGTGGCCCGCCTGCGCGCAGCGGGGGCCATCGTGCTGGGCAAGACCAATATGTCGGAACTGGCCGCCTCCAACGGCCGCTTCGGCTACAGCTCCGCCCATGGGCTGACGCTCAATCCCTACCGGCTCGCGCGCAATGCCAGCGGGTCCAGCAGTGGCACGGGGGCGGCGGTCGCGGCCGGCCTCGCGGTGTTCGGGCTGGGAACCGATTCCTTCGGCTCGGTGCGCGGGCCGGCCTGCGTGCATGCCCTCGTCGGCATGCGCCCGACCCATGGCCTGCTCGACGCCGCTGGCGTGCTGCCGCTGGCACCCTCGTTCGACACGGTGGGGCCGCTGGGGCGCACCGTCGACGACGTCGCGCTCGTCCTCGCGGCGCTGGCGCCCGACGCCGGCTTCGGCGCACGGGGCACCGGCCTCGCGGGCCGCCGCCTGGGCATCGTGACGGACTTCTGTGGCGGCAACGACGACATCGACGAGCTGTTCGCCCGTGCGTGCGCCGACGTGGCGCGCGCCGGTGCGCAGACGGTTGCGGTCGCCCTGCCCATCGATGCCCGGCGCCTGTACGAGGACTTGCTGGCCGAGATCGTGCGCAGCGAATGGGTAGCCGCCATGGATCGCCATCTGGCGCGCATGGCGCCGCCCTGCCCACGCGACACCGCGGGCCTGCTGCGCCGGATCGAGGCGGAACGCCAGGCTGGCGCCGGCTACCCGCCGAATCCGCTGACGGTCGCTGCATTGCGCCATGCGCTGGACACGCGGCACGCCCCTTCGCGTGCCTGCGTGGCGGCGGCACGGGCGTTGGGCACGCAGCTCGCCGCGTCGATGGAAGCGTCGCGCTGCGATGCGCTGGTCTATCCGACCCTGGCCTGCCCGGCCTCGCCACGCTTCGATCTGCCGGACCCGAGCTACCGCTGCCGGGCGGACAACCCGCTGGCTGCCATGCATATCGCCAGCGCGGCCGGTTTTCCGGAACTCAGCGTGCCCATGGGGTGGACCGATGACGGCGTACCCGCCGGCCTGTCGCTGCTGGGGCGCAGCGGGCACGACGCGGTCCTGCTGGACATGGCCCGCGCGTTCGAGGCGGCCACGGCGCACCGCCGGCCGCCGCCATCGACCCCGCGCCTCGGCGCGCCCGCCGGCTGGGAAGCCGCCTAGCGGCTGCCGCCCGCAGCTTGTTGGCCGTCGAGCGCGTCGAGGATGCGCAATGCCGCCTTGACCCGCTCGGCGTTCGGGTAATTCCTGTTGGCCAGCATCACGATGCCGATCTGTCGGGCAGGGACGAACAGCACGTAGGCACCGAAGCCATTGGTGGATCCGGTCTTGTTGAACAGCATTGCCGGCTCCGGCGGCTGTGGCGGCGTCAAGCGGGTGGCCGCGTTGGGCTCCAGCGCCATCTGGTTGGCGTTGCCCGCCAACAGTGTTTCCAGGCTCACCGGATAGGGGTACATCTCCCATCCCAGACCCTGCGTCATGCCGCCCACCCGGAAGTAGCCCGTGCGCGTCGTCACCGTGGCCTGCCGCATCTTTGGTTCGAGCGCGGCGGGCTGCATGTGGGCTTCGATATAGCGCACCATGTCGGCGGCCGTCGTCTTGACGCCATAGGCCTCGGCGTCGCGGATGCCGGGATTCACGCGCACGGGCTTGTCGTCCCTGGTGTAGCCCTGGGCGTAGTCGCCCATGCGCTCGGGGGGCACCCGGATATACGAGCGCGTGAGGCCGAACGCCGGGAACAGCGTCTTCTCCATCAGTTCGTCGAACGGCCGCCCCAGGCTTTTCGCGGCGAGGTAGCCGAACAGGCCGATGCTCGGATTGGAATAGCGCCGCTGCGTACCGGGCGGATACGACGGACGCCAGGCACGGAACCACTCGACCATGTCCGCATCGTCGCGCACCGACTCCGGAAACTGCAGCGGCAGTCCGCCGGCGGTATAGGTGCCCAGCTCCAGCAGGGAGATCCCGTCGAACGCGCTGCCCGCCAGGGCCGGCAGCCATTTGCTGGCCGGGTCCGACAGCGACAGCGCGCCGCGCGCCAGCGCATGGGCGCCCAGCGTCGCAGTGAAGGTCTTGCTGACCGAGCCGATCTCGAAGATGGTGTGCTCGCTGACTTGCCGCCGGCTCTCCTTCGAAGCGACGCCATAGTTGAAGAAGTAACGCTTGCCGTCGACCGTGACCGCGACGGCCATGCCGGGCACCTTCTGGGCGTCCATCAGCGGGCGCACGGCCGCGTCGACGGCCTGCTCCACACGTGCGCGGGTCGGGCCATCGCCCACGCCGGCCTGCGCGGCGCATGCCACGGCACCGGCAACGAATCCAAGGAGGACAGTGATTGTTTTCATGAGGCTGGGTATCTGGGTTGGGCCGTGGGCGGCGTTCTGCGCGCTGACCGGGGAACGCGACGGAATATACGGGCTCGGCACGCCCCCCGCAATCGGCGGGCGCCCGCCGGTCTGCCCCTGCGCTTTTCAACGTAAAATTCCTGCCGCCGCGATTGTCTCGGCGCCATGTCTCTACATCTGGATGTACGTCGACCTTCGCACCCTTTACCTGCTCGCCATTGGAACGCTCCTCGTCAGCGCCGGCATGACGTTCTGGGAATACCGTACCAATCCCAAGCGCGGCAAGGCGCTGCGCATCCTGGCGGCAGGGTTCGCCACGCTGGCCGCGGGCTGTGCGGCCGTGCTGGTCCGTCGCGAGCTGCCCAGCCCCTTCGGCTCGGCCGTCAGCAATCTGATCATGCTCTGCGGCTATCTGCTGATCCTTGGCGGCGTTGGGGCACTGAGGGGCCGGCGATACCGCGCGATCCCGGCCGCCCTGCTGGCCGGCATGGCGCTGGTGTGGGCCATCCTGGGTCAGCGCGCCGAGGAAGTCGTCTGGAACTACCTCAGCGCCGTCCCGATCGCACTGATCAGCGCCATGACGACGTGGGAAATGCTGCGCTGCGAGGCGCTGCGCGCGCTGCACTCCCGGCACATCGTCGTGGCGGTAACCGCCATCCATGCGCTCTGCTATGGCGCGCGCGCCCTGGTGCTGCCGTGGCTGGTCAGCCTTTATGGACCCACCGTCAATCTGATCGCCAGCAAGATCACCATCTACGAAGGCGTGCTGTACTCGGTCATCCTGCCGATGGCCCTGCTCAAGCTGGTCCGCGAGGAGACGCACGGCCAGCTGTTGCGCGAGTCGCAGACCGACTACCTGACCGGGCTGGGCAATCGCAAATGGTTCTTCGAGCAAGGCCAGCGCATCATCGGCGGTGGCAACACGCGCGGACCGGTCTGCGTGCTGGCGTTCGACCTGGACCGCTTCAAGGCCATCAACGACCGCTACGGGCACCAGACGGGCGACCACGTGCTGAAGGTGTTCGCGGAAACGGCGCAAGGCGTGATGGGTCCGGATGTCGTCCTCGCGCGCATCGGCGGCGAGGAATTCGCCGCCCTGCTCTGCGGCGACGATGCCCGCCATGCCCAGGCACGGGGCGAAACCATCGCACGGCGCTTTGCCGAGGCGGCGCCGGTCCACGTGGAGGGCGCCGGGATACCGGCAACGGTCAGCATCGGCCTGGCGCGGTTCGACGGCGACGTGCCGCCGCTCGGGGAAGGGCTCGCCGCCGCCGACCGGGCGCTGTACCGCGCGAAATCCCTCGGCGGCAACCGGCTCGAACTCACCCACCCGGACCCGAGCCCCGCGGTGGCCTGACGCTGGCCGGCGTCCCCTATCGCGTCACGTCGATGGCCGAGTCCACCGTGCCATAGACGGTGATGCCAGACTGGCGATCGCCCCTGCCCGACGCCGTCGTGCAGCCCGCCAGCGCGCCGAGCAGGAATATCAGGCCAAAGGCAGTGGTCATGGCGCGTCGCATGGCTTCGTCTCGCTTTCCGAAACACGGTTCGACGCCTGCCCGCCCGCGTAGTTCAGCCAGCGCGTGCCGCCCGCCGCTTCGGCCCGCCTCGCAGCCGGGGTCGGCGCACTAACCCGCCCCGCCGGGCGCCCGCGCCAGTGGCGCATGCTCGGCCATCAACGCAACCACCCAGTCGACGAATACACGCAGCTTGGCGCTGACATGCCGGTTCGGCGGGAAGGCCAGGTACAGCGGCATCGGCTCCAGTTCCCATTCCTGGAGCAGCGGCACCAGCTCGCCGCGAGCGAGGTGTGGCCGGGCCATGTAGTCCGGCAGCCAGAGCACGCCCATGCCGGCCAGCCCAGCCGCGAGATAGGCGTTCCCGTCATCCACCGACACCGCATAGCGGCCGTGCGCATTGGCGCTCTCGGCCCCGCGCCGCATGGCATAGGGAAGCGGTTTGCCGGTGCGCGACCACAGAAAGCCCACGATGCGATGATGCGTGTTCTCCAGCTCCGCCGGGTGCGCGGGGGTGCCGGCGCGCTGCACATAGCCGGGCGCGGCATACACGCCGAGGCGCAGGTCGCCCACGTGCCGCGCGCGCAGGGACTGGTCGGCGACCTCGCCGCCGCGGATCACGCAATCGACGTTTTCGTCGATCACGTCGACGATGCGGTCGCTGACGCCCAGGTCCAGTTGGATGTCGGGGTAGCGCGCATGGAAGGCGGGCAACGCGGGGACGAGGATCATGCGCGCCAGCGGGCTGGGCACATCCACGCGCAGGCGGCCCCGCGGCACGGCCGAGGCGCCGGACAGGCTGGTTTCGGCGTCGTCCATATCGGCCAGCAGCCGGATCACCCGCTCGTAGTAGGCGGCTCCGTCGGCCGTGACGTTGACCTTGCGCGTCGTGCGGTTGAGCAGCTTGACGCGCAGCCGCGCCTCCAGTTGCTGCACCAGCTGCGTCACGCTGGTCTTGCTCATATGCAGCGTGTCGGCGGCCTTCGTAAAGCTGCCGGTCTCCACCACGCGCGCGAACGCCTGCATTGCATCGAAACGGTCCATCGCACCTCTGTCCTGGCCATGAATGAGATTGTTTGGATTTTACAAACAGTGATGGGTGGGATTGGGCGTTTATCGGGGCGGCCCGCCTCTCTACAGTGTCTCCATTGTCAATTCCGGGTCGCCTGACCCGTCAATGGAGATCGAAGATGGCAGCAAAACGCGATGTGGTATTTCCGGCCGGGCGCCACGCCCTGTACGAACGGCACAGCTATTCCCCGGCGATCCGGTCCAACGGCTTCCTGTTCGTCTCCGGGCAGGTCGGCAGCCGCGAAGACGGCTCGCCCGAGCCCGGCCTGGAGGCCCAGGTCCGGCGCGCGTTCGACAACCTGAATGCCGTGCTGGCGGCGGCGGGCTGCTCGTTCGACGATGTCGTGGACGTGACGGTGTTCATGGTCGATCCGGCGGACAAGTTCGAGACGATCTGGAAGCTGGTGGTGTCGGAGTACTGGGGAGGCGCGCCGCATCCGACGGCGACGGCCATCGGTGTGACGTGGCTCTCCGGGTTCGACTTCGAGATCAAGGTGGTCGCACGCCTGCCGGACGGCGCGGGCGCCTGACGGCGCCGTTGCGGGTCAGAGGGGGCCGGGCAGCGTCTTCAAGCCGATCCACAGCACCCCGATGACCACATTGCCCGGCACGCTGAGCGCGCCGGGCACATAGAACAGCGCCGACAGCGCGGGCGCGCCCAGCACCAGCTCCACGACGCAGCCCAGCCCGTACAGGATCGCGCCGCTCCAGAGCCAGCGCCGCATGTACACCGGCAGCCAGTGCGCGCGCGTCTTGTTGAAATGCCAGGCGCGGGCGCGCTCGGCCCGGTTGCCCGAGTTGATGTCCCGGAACAGCCAGCCGAAGAAGAAATAGCGGTACAGCAGGGTGCGGAAGGCCAGCTCTTGCATGATCGCTCCAGCCCGACATGGGCCCCGGCGCAGGGGCGGCAGGCAGAGTCCAGTATAGAAACAAGCTCGACGACGCAAGCCTGCAAGCGCCATGCCCGACACGCCCGGGCGGACATCCCGCCACGTGGCGCACCGCCCTGCTCCGTATAATCCGGCCCATCGCCATCCACGCACCGGGTCATTGCCATGCAGCCCATGTGCTCCATGCCGGCCGCGCACGCGTCCCGCCGGCCATGAGCCGCCTCCTCCCGCCTTCCCATGCCGCCGACCGCCTCACTTCCTTTTTCTGGAGTGGCGACGCCATGCGCAGCCGCGCGGTCAGCGACATCGTGCTGACCGGTCTCGTCGATATTCCGCAGCCGCCCGCGCGCCTGCGCGCCGACTGGGCGAGAGAGCTGTCGGTCAACATGCCGCTGGAAGCCGGCGACGTCGAAGCCATGCCGCTGGCTCGGGCGCGCATGCGCTGGCCGGAATACGGGGACTGCGTGGGGGCGGTGTCCGCATGGGCGGACGGGCTGGGACTGCCCGGCGTGCTCGCCGGCGCCGACATCGCGCTGATGGCGTGCCGCGGCGCGCGCTATCACAACGACGGCGAACAGTATGGCGGCGCGGCGTTCTGCAATCTCTTCGTGGGCGAGGACAACGGGCAGGACGTGCATTTCCCGGCATTGGACATCCGCGTGCCCATCCGCCGCGGCACGGTGCTGATCTTCGACACCTGCCAGCCGCACGGCGTGATCCGGCGCGGCGCCACCGGCTTCGATGCGGCCGATTTCCCGCCCGGCCCGCCGGGTGCGCAGCTCTTTCTCACATGGGAGCTTCCCATCGAGGACGCCGCGCTGGCCCGCGCGCTGGCAATCGGGCTCGATACGGAACCGGCCGCCGCGCAGCATCTGGACGAAGAGCAGGTCTGGAGAAACGGCGAGCGGGTGCGGGTGAGCCCGGACACCGGGTGCTGGCGCGCGGCCGGCTGACGTTCAGTCCGGCCCCGGCCCATGGCCGCGCAGCGCCAGCTCGGCTCTTACGAACTCGACGAAGACCTTCGCCCGGATGGGCAGGCGGCGTCCGAAACCGTGCAGGACCTGCAGCGGCACTGGGCGCAGTCCGGCCTGCGGCAGCACCGTACGCAGCCGCCCGGCGTCGAGATCGTCCTGCACCGTCATCCGCAGGATCTGCGCGATGCCCAGGCCGCTCAGCGCCGCAATCCGCATCGCCTCGCCGCTGTCCGTATCGAACGCGCCGTCCATCGGCACGCGCTCGCCGCTGGCGAACGCCAGTGGCACGACTTCTCCGGCCAAGCGGTAACGCACATGCGCATGGGCCGCCAGCTCCGCCACCGTGCGCGGCTCGCCTTGCCGGGCGAGATAGTCCGGCGAGGCCACCAGCACCAGCGGCAGCAAGCCCATCGAGCGCACATGGAGCCCGCTGTCGGCGGCATGTCCGGCCCGCAGCGCCAGGTCGAAGCCGCCACGGATCAGGTCGACATGCTGGTCGCTCATGCTGATATCGAGCGCGAGCCGCGGGTGCCGCGGCATCAGCTTCGCGGTGATCGCCGCGAGCAGCGAGCGGCCCAGGTCCGCGGGCATGCTGATGCGCAAGGACCCCACCGCCGCGGATGGGGCCGCCACGGCCTCGGCCGCCTCCTCCAGTCCGCGCACCAGCACCGCCACCCGCTCGTAGTACGCGCGCCCCTCGCCGGTCAGCACGAGCGCGCGCGTCGAGCGCTGGAACAGGCGGACACCCAGGCGGGCCTCCAGTCGCGCGATGCTCTTGGACACGGCCGACGGCGTGGTTCCCAACAGCTTCGCGGCGGCGGTGAAGGACCCCGTTTCCACGGCGCGGACGAAGGCGGACAAGCCGGGAAGCTGATCGACGGGCATTGATGACACCTTGGCACAAGTGAAGGGTCCATTGTAGGGCTGCCCGCCGCCGCCCCGCGCGCGCACGATTCGCCTGGACACCAACCATCGAACAGGAACCATCATGAACGCGCTTGCAGGAAAGATCGCCGTGATCACCGGCGGCAACAGCGGCATCGGCTTTGCCATGGCGCAACGCTTCGTCGACGAAGGCGCCAGGGTCGTCATCGTGGGCCGGCGGCACGATGCCGTCGAGGCCGCGGTGGCCGCGCTCGGCCCGTCCGCCGTCGGCCTGACCGGCGACGTCGCGGATATCGCCACCCACGATCGCGTGGCGGCGCTCGTGGCCGAGCAGTTCGGCAACGCCGACATCTATGTGGCGAACGCCGGCATGAACGTGATTACCGCCTCCGCCGAGGTCGCGCCTCACGAATACGACCGGCAGTTCGCCACCAACGCCCGCGCCACGTTCTTCGGCGTGCAGAAGATCGGGCCGCTGTTGCGCGATGGCGGCGCGATCCTGCTGGTCGGCTCCATCGCCACCGACAAGGTGCTCGAGGGGCATGCCGTCTACGCCGGCACCAAGGCCGCCATCGACGCGTTCGCCAAGAGCTGGACGCTGGAGTTCAAGACCCGCGGCATCCGGGTCAACGTGATCAGCCCCGGCCCGACCGACACGCCGATCCTCGCCAAGCTCGGCGTGGGGGCCACGGAACTGCCGGCCTTCGAGTCGGCCATGGCGGCGGCCATCCCGCTCGGGCGGCTGGGCCGCGCCGACGAAGTGGCCGCCGCCGCCCTGTTGCTGGTCAGCGACGCAGGCAGCTTCATCACGGGCGTCAACCTCCGGGTGGATGGCGGCATCTCGCTCACGTGAGGCGAGCCGGCGCGGCGGCGAGGGACTGCCCATGGCGCGGCGACCGTGGCACCATGGCGCCACCGGCCGCGTGCCTTTCCGCGCTCAGATCGCCCCTGCCGCCATGCCTACCGCGCTCGTTCGCCTTGCCGCCCGCCTACGCGCCCTCGGCCTGCCCGCCTTCGCCGTGCTGCTGATGGCCGGCTGCGCCCTGCCGCCGCTGGGCGAGCGCACCGTCTCCCATGCCCTGACGCCGGCGGAGTCGCGCGACACCGACCTGGGCCGCGCGCTCGCGACGGAGCTCGAGGCGCATCCCGGCCAATCGGGCATCCACTCGCTGAGCGATGCGCGCGAAGCGTTCGCCGCGCGGATGCACGCGGCGCACCTGGCGCAGCGCACGCTGGACGTGCAGTACTACATCTGGCGCAACGACCTGACGGGCACGCTGCTGCTCGAAGCCCTGCACGAGGCGGCCGACCGGGGCGTGCGCGTGCGCCTGCTGCTGGACGACAACGGCATTTCGGGCATGGACGATATCCTCGCCGCGCTCGATGCCCATCCCGATATCGAGGTACGGCTGTTCAACCCCTTCGTCATCCGCTCGCCAAAGTATCTGGGCTTCCTGACCGAGTTCCGCCGGCTGAACCGGCGCATGCACAACAAGTCGTTTACCGCCGACGCGCAGATGACCATCGTGGGCGGGCGCAATGTGGGCGACGAGTATTTCGGCGCGACCGACGGCGTGCTGTTTTCCGATCTGGACGTGCTGGCCGTCGGCCCCATCGCCGCCGACGTGGAACAGGACTTCGACCGCTACTGGTCCAGCGCCAGCGCCTATCCGGTGGACCGCATCGTGCTGCCCGTCAGCGAAGAGCGGCTGCAGGAGCTGTCGAACAAGGCTGCCAGCGTCGAGCGCGACCCCGCCGCCGCGGCCTATATGGCCGCGGTGCGCGACATGCCGGCCGTGCGCAAACTGCTGGCGGGCGACCTGTCGTTCGAATGGGCGCCCACGCGCATCGTCAGCGACGATCCCGGCAAGGTGCTCGGCGTCGCGCCCAAGAGCTCGCTGATTGGCGCGCAGCTGCAGGAGATCGTCGGCATCCCCACCCGCGAACTGGATCTGGTATCGCCGTACTTCGTGCCCACGGCAGCCGGCACCCAGGCGTTCGGCGATCTGGCCCGCAGCGGCGTCGCGGTGCGCGTGCTGACCAACGCGGCCGAGGCGACCGACGTCAAGGCGGTCCATGCCGGCTACGCCAAATGGCGCCATGAACTGCTGGAGTCGGGCGTGCAGCTGTTCGAGCTGCGGCGGGCCATCGCCGACGGCGGCGCTGCGACCGACGGCAAGCGCCCGCAGAAGGAAGAGCGTGCCGGGCCGTTCGGCAGTTCCGGCTCCAGCCTCCATGCCAAGACCTTTGCCGTGGACGCCAGGCGCGTGTTCGTCGGCTCGCTGAACTTCGATCCGCGCTCGGCCAACCTCAATACCGAACTGGGCTTCGTCATCGAAAGCCCGGTGCTGGCCGCCCGCATCGAGTCCGCCTTTCTCACCCGGATTCCGCAGAATGCCTACGAAGTTCGCCTGTCGGAGTCCGGCAAGCTGTACTGGCTGGAGCGGCGCGGCACCGAGGTCATCCGCCACGATACCGAACCGAACCTGGGCTGGCTCGCACGCTTCGGCATCTGGTTCCTGTCGCTGCTGCCGATCGACGGGTTTCTGTAACGCGGTGCCTTCACCCTGCGGCGACGGGCATCGGTCGATGGCAGGCGAAGTACTGCCCATCGCCCTCGGTGCGCGTTTGCTCCTCCCGGGCGCATTGCGCAATGGCGTCAGGGCGTCGCGATGCAATACCTTTTCCACCCCAAACGGGTACCGCTCAAGGCCATGCGCGAGGACGTGGTAGCGGCGGTCCCTCTGATGCTGGCCCGCTAGGAGGGCATTCCACATGTCAGTCTCGATCCGCCCCGAAACGCCGGAAGACGCCGCCGCCATCGACGCCGTCACCCGCGTGGCCTTCAGCGCCGCCGAGCACGCGAGCGGCACCGAGCAGGCGATCGTCGCCGCACTGCGCCGCGCCGGTGCGCTGACGGTGTCGCTGGTGGCGCAGGAGAACGGTGGCATCGTCGGGCATGTGGCGGTTTCCCCCATCACGATTTCGGACGGGACCGGGGCGTGGTTCGGACTGGGACCGCTCTGCGTCGCGCCCCGACGCCAGCGCGCGGGAATCGGCGGGCGGCTGGTGCGGGAGGCGTTGTCGGCGTTGCGGACAGGCGGCGCGGGCGGTTGCGTGGTGTTGGGAGAGCCCGGCTACTACGGCCGCTTCGGCTTTCGGCAGGAACCGGGCCTGACTTTGCCGGGCGTGCCCCCGGCGTACTTCATGGCGCTGCTGTTCCAAGGGCGCCTGCCGGCGGGCACGGTCGCCTACCACCCGTCGTTCGAGGTGTCGGCCTAGCGCCGAGCGCGGCCTCAGGCCGGTGGGCTCGGGGCATCGTCGCCGGGCCCGGCCGGCGCCTCGTGCAGGTCCAGGTCCAGGTCCATTTCCATCCCCAGCAGGCCCTGCGCATCCAGGATCGCATAGGCGATCTCCGGATGCCGGTCCAGGCAGCGCCGGATCGCCGCGGGGATGGCCTGCCGCGTCTTGCGGCACAGGCCCGGCTGCTGCGCGATGTCGATATTGAAGCCGCGCACGGTGCGCACGCCGTGAATGCTGGGGCGGATGCTGACCGAGATGCCCAGCAGCGCCATCATCCGCTGCTGCATGTGCTCCAGTTCGGCCAGCGTGGCCACGCTGTCGAGCCGGGCGATCAGCTTCTTTTCCTCTTCCCGGGTCAGCCGCAGGACGCGGATATCGCTGCCCGGGTCCGCCAATAGCTGCTCCCGCCCGCATACGCAGGCGCCGGGCGGGCACTCCTGGCGAATGGGGAAAGGCAGGTTCATGTCGATGCCGATGGTGGGGACGGACCGCCATGCACCGGCCGGGAGCGGTGGCGCATGGGGCTGCGGCATATTGTAAAGACAGTTTGCCCCGCCGGGATGCCAAAGCGGATGCGGCCCGCCCTCGCAATCAGGCGACGCCGGCGACCTTGGCCGCTTCGCGCGCCGCGCCGGCGAAGAGCCCGCGCCCGAGCTTCCGCGCGGTATCCAGATGGCCGGCCGGGTCCTCCGATTCGGAGTTGACCATCAACTCGGCGCTGGCGACGCTGGCGCCGCAGTAGTCGAAGATCCCGTGCTCGATCTGCGTTTTCATTGCCGTGGCGTAGCCGTGCCGGGCGTAGGTCGGCGAGTCCGCGCCCGCGATGGCCACGAGGTGCACCTGGCGTCCCCGCAGCTTCTTGACGAGGGGCGTGTCCGCACTGAAGTCGAACGCCCAGCCATTGGAGAAGACACGGTCGATCCATCCTTTCAGCACGGCCGGCATCGACCACCAGTAGACGGGATAGACGAGCACCAGCGCATCGGCCCGCTCGATCCGCGCCTGCTCGGCGGCGACGTCGGCCGGCGGCGCTGCCTTGGTGCGATGGACGGCGAGGTCTGCCTCGCGGAAAGTGGGATCGAAACCTTCCGCGACGAGATCCGCGATCTCGAAGGTGTGGCCGGCGCCGACGGCGGACAGGCCCTCGGCAACGTGCCGGGCGATGCTGTGGGACAACGATTTGCGCTCGGGATGCGCGACGACGATCAGGGCATGCATGAGCTTGACTCCATTTGCGTGGATTGCCGATGGGGACAGCAGCCAATATACTGAAGGTAGCTACTGCTATACGTTTAGTAGGTTACTTTTGGTATATTGCCATGTCAAGATCGGATTCGAGAGTCGCTGGAAAGGATGGAACGGCGCAAAGAACGAGGGCGACCGCGAGCGCGAAGGATGCCGCGCGCAGCGGCGGCGTCGCCTCCGATACGCAGCCGCGTCGCCGCATGTCGTGGGCGGAGCGGCACCGCCAGCTTCTCGACGTATCGTGGCGCCTGGTGCGCGAGGTCGGCAGCGACGCCCTGACGCTGGGCCGGCTGGCCGAGGAGGCCGGCGTCACCAAGCCGGTGGTCTACGACCATTTCACGACGCGGCCCGGCCTGCTCGCCGAGCTGTACCAGGAATTCGCCGCGCGCCAGACCGCACTGATGGACGAAGCGCTGCGCGCCAGCGAGCCGACGCTGGACAGCCGGGCCGCGGTCATCGCGTCGTCCTATGTCGAGTGCGTGCTGGCCCAGGGCCGGGAGATTTCGGGTGTGATCGCCGCCTTGACGAGCACGCCGGAGCTGGAGAAGGTCAAGCGGGAATGCGAACTGGCCTTCATGGAGGACTGCCGCAAGGTGCTGGCGCCCTTCTGCACGCCCGGCACGATCGCCGCGCCGGCGCTATGGGCAATGCTCGGCGCCGCCGAGACGCTGTCCGCAGCGGCGGCCGTCGGCGACATCACCGAGTCCGAGGCGCGCGCCGAGCTGCTGGACACCATCCTCGCCATGGTCGCGCGCAGTGCGAAGACCACCGCGGCAAAGCCTTCGGCGAGCAAACCAGCGCGAAAGACTGCCGGGGGCGGCACTGGCGAACGCGCCACGCCCCCAGCCCCGCACAAGCGAGCGACGCGCACCGTGCGATGACGTGCACGGACAAAGGCACCGGACCGCGGGCACGGGGCTCAGGCGCGCCCATGGCCCTGCCCGCTCAGAAGTGGTGCCGCATCCCGACCATCACGCCCACTCGCGTCGATTCCTCGACGCCGGTGGCGGGCGTGCCAGCCCAGTATTCGGTTTCCCGCCCAACCGCGCCGTCGCGCGCGTGGACCACATCGGCCTCCACATACAGGACGGTGCGCTTCGACAGCGCGTAGTCCGCCACCAGTGCAATGCTGTCGGCGTCGCCCGCGCCGAGCAGCGCGGGTACGTCTTCGAATTGCGTGGTCACGTTGCCGCGCTGCCAATAGCGGTAGTAAGCGCCCGACAGGTGCAGCGCCGGCGTGAGCTGGTAGCCGAGGCCCGCGAAGGCGATCGCGAAGCGCGCCCCGGTGGCCGATTCGCGGCGGCCCATGTGGCCGACATAGGCCGTCGCCTTGCCCCATGCGTACGAGCCCCCAGCCGAGTAGTTGCGCGTGGTATTGCCCCCGTCCGCGTCCTTGCGCTGGTCGTAGGCCACGCCCATCGCGAGGCCGTCGCGCTGGTACATCACGCCGCCGCCCAGGGTGGTGCCGCGGGCCATGCTGCCCGGCCGCTCGCCGGCACCGTAATCGAGCTGGATCGACACCGGCCCCATCGTGCGCTTGTAGACCACGCTGTTGTCGACGCGATAGTCCTGGAAGAAGATATCGCCGCCGAGGTAGATGGGATCGGACCAGAAGTTGCCCCAGCCCTGGCTCAGCGGATTGAAGCTCCACCCGATATTGTTCAGCGCGTTGTACTGCCGCCCGAGCGTGAGGCTGCCCCACTCGCCTTCGAGGCCCATGTACGCCTGGCGGCCGAACAGGGCGTTGTAGCCGACGCGGCCGTCGTCGCTGCCGATGCCGGCTTCCAGCTGAAACACGGCGCGCCGGCCGCCGCCCAGGTCTTCCTGGCCCTTCAGGCCGAAGCGGCTGCCGACCATGCCGCCCGATACCAGCGCCATCTGGTCGTTGTGTCGGCCGTCGAGGTTGGAGGTGTAGCGCACGGCGGAGCTGACGATGCCGTACAAGGTCACGCCGGATTGAGGTTGGGATTGCGCGTGGGCGAGGACGGGCAACAGCCCGCTCGCCAGCAGCCAGAGGCTGGCTGTTGTCTTCATCGATGATTCTCCGGGGTCGAAGCCGCCGCGGCGCGAAGGCACGCGTGCGGATTCGTCAGGCCGTCGGCCGGTGAGTCGCGGGCCGGGCAGGCGCGCGCGTCGTCATCGGGCAAAGCGCACAGGCGCGCCCTGCCCGGGCGAGGGCGAAGTGGTGTATTGCCGGGGGACGGCGAATGCCGGCGCGGTTGCCGGGCAAGCCTGCCGTGCCGGTTGCGGCCACGGCTGAGAGCGGCCACGAGGGCCGTGTGGGGTTGCCCGGCCCCACTTCATGATCCGCGAGGCACTACCGGGCGGTCGGGACGGGCAGGCGCCGGGGAGTTCCGGCGCGGCAAACGGGGCGTATTTTACATGGCAGGCTTACGCTGCCCCGATCTGGGACCGGAAGCGGCACTGCCTCGCGTCCGCCTCGCGCACGTCTGGACACGGCCGGACGTGCGTGAGCGATGGCTATAGCGGCGCGGCGCCCACGGACAGCCCTCCGCACGCGTACAGCACCTGCCCCGTGACGAAGCGCGAGTCCGCCGACAGGAAGAACGCGATGGCGCCCGCGATGTCTTCGGGCTCCCCGAGCCGCCGCAGCGGGATCCGGTTCTCCAGAGCCTGCCGCTCTTCCGCGCTCATCGGGTTGTTGTTCCGGTAGAGCTCGGTCTGCACCGGGCCCGGCGCCACCGCGTTGACCGTGATGCCGTGCTTGCCGAGTTCCAGCGCCCAGGTACGCGTGTAGCCGATCAGACCGCTTTTCGCGGCCGCGTAGGCGGTCCGGCGTGGCATGCCGAGGGCCGCGCGGCTCGCGACGTTGACGATGCTGCCCTGCCCGGACCGGATCATCGACGGCAGGCATGCCTGCACGCACTGCAGCGGTGCGCGCAGGTTGATGGCGAGGATGCGGTCCAGTTCGTCGCGCCCGGTCTCCTCGAGCGTGCTGGAAGTCGTCAGGCCCGCGTTGTTGACGACGCTGTCGACCTCGTGCTCTTGGGCGATCCGCGCCAGTGTGGCCTCGGTGGCGTCGGCGTCCCCGAGGTCCACGGCATAGAAATCGCCGGGGAACGCCTGCTGTGGCGCCGAACGGGCCAACCCGATCACGCGGTGGCCATCGCGGCTCGCCCGTATGGCGACGGCAAGGCCGATTCCTCGGCTCGCGCCGGTGACCAGCACAGTCCGTTTCTGGATCATCGCGGGCCTCTCAATTGACTTTGGCGCCGGAGGCCTTCACGACCGTCGCCCATTTGTCCACCTCGCGCCTGACATGCTCGCCGAATTCGGCGGGCGTGTTGGGGCCATCGGGCGCATCCGCGCCACGCTGCGTGAGGATAGTCCGGATCTCCCCGTCCCGCAGCGCGGCGTTCACCGCGCGATTCATCTTCGCCACGACCTCCTTGTTCGTGCCCGCGGGCGCGAACAGCCCGAACCACGCATTGACGGCGTAGTCCGGCACCCCTTCCTCGCCAATCGTGGGCACGTCCCTGGCAGAGGCGGAGCGCTTCGCGCTGGTCACGCCGAGCGCGCGCAGTTTCCCGGCGTCGACGTTGGGCTTTACCGTGGGCATATTGTCGAAGACCGAGTCCACCTGGCCGCCCAGCAAGGCCGCCATCGCCGGTCCGCTTCCGGTGAAGGGCACATGCATGATGCTGGTGCCCGTGCGCATCTTGAACAGCTCGCACGACAGATGGATGCTGGACCCGGTGCCGGACGAACCACAGGTCAGCTTGCCGGGGTTCGCCTTCGCGTAGGCGATGTAGTCCGCCACGCTTTTGATGGGCAGCGCCGGATTGACGACCAGCATGTTGGGCACCGAGACGAACAGCGCCACCGGCGCGAAGTCCTTGACGATGTCATAGCCGGCGTTCTCGTACAGCGTCCGGTTGATCGCATTGGCCGCGGAACCGACGTAGTACGTGTAGCCATCGGCATCGACGCGCTTGACGGCCTGGGCGCCGATATTGCTGTTGGCCCCCGGCCGGTTCATCACCACGACGGTCTGCCCGAGTTCCTGCGAAACCTTGGTGGCGATGGCCCGCGCGACGATATCGGTGGTGCCGCCGGCGGCATAGCCGACGACCCAGGTCACGGGCCGCGTCGGCCACTCGGCCGCGGATTCGGCTTGTACCGGCGCCGCCACGCTGGCGGCGAGCAGCAGGCATCCCGCCGCGAGCCGGATCGACGTGCTCACTGTCATGGTGTCTCCCCTCGATCTTGTATTGGAGGGCCGCCCGCTTGCGGCGGACCGCCCGGAAGGCCAACTTATCATTGGCAAAGGGCGCCGACAAATACAGTTTCAGCACGCGATTACCCTTGCCGCGCCTATCAATCGAAGACCCGGGGGCGCACTGTCACCAGTCCGGCCGCTGGAAGTGCTCCACGCAGAAATCGATGAACTCCTGCGCCAGCGCACCGGCGCCCTGGCTGCGATGCGCCAGGCCCACGGAAAGCTGGGGCGGCGGCTCCACCAGGGGCAGATAGCGCACGCCATGCAGCCCGAGCTTGCTCTGCGACCGCGGCACGGGCGAGAAGCCCTGCTCGCCCGCGACCAGGGCCAACGCGGCGTGCATGGTCCGCACCTCGAGGAAGTCGGCGGTCTTGACCTTGTGCTTGATCAGGAAATCGCGGAACAGCGTGCGGGTGCTGCCGCTGGCGTGATGGCTCGGGAAGCCGATCATGCGGCAGTCCTGGAGTTCGCTCACCGAGATCCGCCCTGCCTTCGCCGTGGTCCAGCGCTCGGGCAGCGCGATGCAGTACGGTTCGGAGAACAGCCGCGTGACGCCGAGATCGTTCTCGTGCACCGGTTCCCTGACAAAGGCCAGGTCGACGTCGCCCGCCAGCAGTACCGTGGTCTGGTCCTGCGTCGCGTGCTCGCGCAACGTGAGCCGCACGTCCGGCCGGTGCCTCGCCCACGCGGCGAGCAGCCGCGGCAGGAAGGTATAGGCATGCGCATGCAGGATGCCGATGCGCAGCGTGCTCATGCGCTCCCAGCGCGCGTCCCGTATCACCTCGCCGCAGCGGTCGATATCGCGCAGGATGCGGCGGGCATGCGGCAACAGGTTCAGTCCGTCCTCGGTCAGAGAAACGCTGCGCGTGGTGCGCTGGAACAGCGCCACGCCCAGTTCCCGCTCCAGCGCCGATATGTGCTCGCTCAGTGGCGGCTGGCTGATGCCCAGTCGTTCGGCCGCTCGGCTGAAGTGCTGCTCCTCCGCAACCGCCACGAAATAGCGCAGTCTCCTCACGTCGATCATTGTTCTGTCCCGGCTATGAATCCGTGCCAAAAAGTATATTGGACTCGACCATTTCCCGATAACTATACTGGCCTCGCCCTACTGGACATCCGCTGACAACAAAGAGGAGACGTCATGGAAATCCGAAAACTGACCGGCACCATCGGCGCGGAGATTCTCGGCATCGACGTATCGAAGCCGCTGTCCGCCGCGGTTCTCGCGGACGTGCGCCGCTGCCTGCTGGACAACTGCGTGATCTTCTTCCGCGACCAGGCACTGAGCAAGGAGGAGCACATCGCCTTCGCCCGGCAGTTCGGCGCGATCAGCTCCAGTCCCGTCTACAAGACGCTGGACTCGCACCCGGAGATCATGCCCGTGGTCAAGGAACCCACGGACTCGGACATCATCGGGGACACCTGGCACACCGACGAGACGTACCAGCCGACGCCGCCGCTGGGATCCATCCTCTACGCCCGCGAGGTGCCGCCCGTGGGCGGCGACACCCTGTGGTGCAATCTCTATCGCGCCTACGACACGCTGTCCGACGCGATGAAACGGCAGCTGGCGACACTGCGCGCCGTGCATACCAACGAGTTCCTGACCGGCAATACGCAGGCGCGCAATGCCACGCGCTCGACCAAGCTGCTCGAGACCGTGGGCGTCAGCCACGTGGTGCACCCGGTGGTCCGCACCCACGAGGAAACCGAGCGCAAATGCCTGTTCGTGAACCGTCCGTTCACCTATGCCTTCGAGGGCATGACGCGGGAGGAAAGCCTTCCCCTGCTCAACTTCCTGTACGAGCACAGCGCGAAGCCGGAAAACACGTGCCGCTTCCGCTGGCAGAAGGGCTCCATCGCCTTCTGGGATAACCGCTGCACCATGCATTACGCCATCAATGACTATCCCGGCTTTCGCCGCGAGATGCACCGGATCACGATCCAGGGCGCCGTGCCGCGATAAGACGACGGCCTCGCCGCACGCAGCGCTACACCAGCCCCGCCAGCCCCGCTGCCGCCCCGATCGCCACCAGCACGAACGGATGGATGCGGGTCTTGAGCATCAGCACCACCGTGAGCAACGTCAGCGCGCCCGCGGTCCAGCGGTGGTCCGTGCCGGCGGCCAGCACCCAGCCCGACGAAAACAGCAGGCCGATGGTCACGGCAGCGAGGCCGCGCCGGATCCGTCCCGGCCAGCGGGCCTCGGGCTTGCGGCTGCTGAAGTATTCGAAGCTGAGCGCGATCACGCTGGACGGACCGCAGATGCCCAGCATGGCGACCACGGCGCCCGCGGCGCCCGCGACCTGCCAGCCGAACAGCGCCACGAAGAGGATATTGGGACCCGGTGCCGCCTGCGAGATCGCGTACATCGACAGGAACTGCGCATCGGTCATCCAGCCGTGCGTTTCCACCAGCAGCCGGTGCATGTCGGGCAGCGTCGTGGCCGTGCCGCCGATGGCCAGCACGGACAGCAGCAGGAAGTGCGTAAAGAGGGTGCCGAGCACGTTGGGGCCGTTCATGCGCGAGGCTCCCCCGCCCGGTCTTTCGCCACGCGCGCAGCCCGCTCGCCGTACCACTCGAGGCCGATGCCCAGCGGCACGAGGACCAGCATCACCGGCACCAGCGGCCAGCGCAGCAGCCCGATCGCGACAAAGGCCGCCGCCGCGAGCAGCAGGTTGCGGGCAGTGCGCGGCTGCGATTGCCCCAGCCGGATGGCGGTCGCCAGGATCAGTCCGGCCGCCACCGCGCTCATGCCGGTCAGCATGCGCTGCACCGCGGCGACGTCGCGGTAGTGCTCGTACAGCAGCATCAGCAGCAGCACGCCGGTCATCGGCACCAGCACCAGGCCCGCGAAGGCGGCGAGCGCGCCGCGCAGTCCCGCGAAACGCATGCCGAGCATCAAGGCCAGGTTGACGACGTTGGGGCCCGGCAGTACCTGTCCGACGCTCAGCAACTCGACGAACTCGCGATCGCCGAGCCAGCGGTTGCGCTCCACGACGGCACGCCGCACGAACGGCAGCACGCCGCCGAAGCCGGTCAGTCCCATGCGGGCGAATTCGAGGAACAGCTCCCTGGGGCCGGGGATCGATGGCGGATGGTCGGGCGGGACGGAGGCGGGCATGAAGGGCGGCGGGAACGTGAGGCGGGCGCGGCGGCGGAACGATTACGCATGCACGCCGCCCCGAATACTAGCGCAGGAACCGCGTCTGGCTGCCCTCAGCCGCGCGCAGCCATCGACTGCGACAACGCCTGCGCCTCCGCCAGCAAGTCCTTGGCTAGCGACTGGCTCTTGGTCCCGCCGAGCTGGTCGGCCACGCCGGCCGCCACCAGCGAATGCGTCATGCGGCTCTGCGCGTCGAACACCGGCACGGCGATCAGCACCACGCCGCCGATGTAGTTGCCGCGATCGATGCTGAAGCCCTTGCGGCGAACCGCTTCCACGTCCTTGCGCCACGCCTCGATATCTGGCGGCTCGTCCCAGCGCAGCGCCTTGAAGCGGCGCTCGATTTCCTTTTCCGGCAGTTCGCCGAAGGCGGCCACCAGTCGTCCGGTCGCGCTGATCAGAGCCGGGAAGCGGCTTCCGACATCGACATGCAGGCGGAACGGCGCGTTGGAGCGCGACAGGGCCAGCACGACCATATGGTCCGGGCCGGCGACTTCCACGCCGATGGCCGTCACGTTCCAGGTGCCGGACAGCCGGTCGAGCACCGGCTGCACCAGCGCCGGAAACGGGCTGCTGGCGAGCACGCTTCTGGCCAGGCTGACCAGGCCGACGCCCAGGCTGTAGCGCTTGCTGCCGCCGTCGACCTTGACCAGACCCTCTTCCACCAGCGCCCGCAGGATATGCAGACAGGTGCTGGTCACCATGTCGAGCTCCTGCGCGATCGCCTTCAGCGTCATCGGCGCGGGCGCGCGTCCAAGCAACCGCAGGATCGCCACCGCGCGCGTCACCGCTGGCACCGCGCGCACACGCGGGCCGTCCGTGGCGGCCCCTTCCCCCCGGGTCGACAGGCTCATCGGATTCTCTCCTCGTTTGTACAGGGACAAGCATACATGCCGCGGGTGAACCGGCGGCCGGGGAATTCGCCGCGCGATCCCACCGCGTCAATTGCGCCGTGATTGTACATATACAATTCACAAACGTATTTGACAATTCGACATCCACCGACCATAGTGGTCTGCACGTGCTGCGCAACCATGAGGCCCGATCCGATGACGAAGCTGACCGACTACACCTCCTACGCCGATGCGCAGCGCCACTGCCATGCGGACAAGCTGTGGGAGCTCTTCGATGGCGACCGCGAACGCATGAACATCGCGCACGAATGCCTCGACCGGCATGCGGCGCAGGACCGTACCGCCGTGATCCTGGTGCGCGCGGTCGGGAGCGAGCAAACGCTGGGATTTCGCGAGCTGTCGGCGGACTCGTCCCGCTTCGCGCACTACCTGGTGTCGCGTGGCGTGCAGCCGGGGGACCGCGTGGCGGTCATGCTGGAGCCTTCGCGCGAGTTCTACGTCGCGATGTTCGGCGCCATGAAGATGGGCGCGATCGCGGTGCCGCTGTTCACGCTGTTCGGACCCGATGGCATCCGCCTGCGCATGCAGGACTGTCGCCCCCGCATGCTGGTAACCAATACCGAGAAAGCCCCGCTGGCCGCCGGCGACCCGGAGTTGCAGGTGGTGATCGGCGATGCGGCGCTGATGCAGGCGCTGGCGTCCTTTCCCTCCACCTTCGACGCGCGCACGCGCGCCGACGACCTGGCGATCTTCCAGTACACCTCGGGGACCACGCGCGAGCTGCCGGACGCAGTGCGGCACACGCACCGCGCGCTGGTGACGCTGATGACCGCGGCGCTCTACGGCACTGGCGTGCGGCCCGGCGACCGCTTCATGTGCCCGTCGTCGCCAGCCTGGGGCCACGGGCTGTGGCACGGCACGCTAGCGCCACTGGCGCTGGGCGTGACCATCGGCGCGTATGCGGGCAAGTTCAATGCCGAACGCCTGCTGCAGGCGCTGCAGGATCATGGCTTCAACAACCTGTCGGCCGCGGCGACCCACTACCGGATGATGCGCACCTGCGGCGCGGCGGGCCGCTACCGTTACGGCCTCGACAAGCTGTCCTTCACGGGCGAGCCGATCGACAGCGAGACCGCGGAGTTCGTCGAAGCCACCTTCGGCCGGCCCGTCTGCAGCATGTACGGCACCACCGAGATCGGCGTCTGCCTCGTCAACTATCCCGGCGCCCACGACTTTCCCGTCAAGCCAGGTTCGCTCGGCAAGCCGGTACCCGGCGTGCGGGTGGAGGTGCACGACGCCAGCGGGGCCACCTGCCCGCCCGGCGTGACCGGTGAACTAAGGCTGTGGCGGCGCGGCGCCTGGGTCGCCACCAAGGACCTGGGCCGCGTCGACGAGGACGGCTATTTCTGGCACGGCGGGCGCGCCGACGACGTGATCATCTCCGCAGGCTGGACCATGAGCGCGGTGGAGATCGAGGACGCCATCCTGAAGCATCCCGATGTGCGCGAGGCCGCGGCAATCGGCGTCCCCGACGCACTGCGGGGGCAGGTCGTCAAGGCCTTCGTCGTGGCCGAGCGCGATGGCGACGAGGCGTTCGCGCAGGAAATCCAGGACGCCGTCCGCACGCGGCTGAGCCAGCACGAATACCCCCGCCACGTCGAGTTCGTGCGCGAGCTGCCCAAGACGCCAGCCGGAAAGATTCACCGCAAGAAGCTGAGGGAACAGGACATCCACCAACAGACCGCGGCCGCCGCCGTGCAATGACAGAAGACAGAGGAGACACCATGACCATGCCGACCACAACCGAACGAACCTTTCCCAAGATCAGCGAGCGCGGGCTCGATGAATTGCGCGAACGCATCGGCGCCAAGATCGGCGCCACCGCCGAGCCGTGGTGCTACGAGGCGACGCGCGACAACATCCGGCACTACGCGCATGGCATCGGCGACGACAATCCGCTCTGGTGCGATCCCGACTACGCCGCCAAGACCCGGCACGGCGGCATTCTGGCGCTGCCCAGCTTCCTGTTCTCCACCAGCCGCATCGTCTCGGGCTACGTGGGCGGACTGCCCGGGGTGCATGCGATGTGGTCCGGCGCAGACTGGAGCTGGCACAAGGCGGTGCGCCGCAACGACACCATCTCGACCGAGGCGTATCTCAAGGACCTGATCGAACACGAGACCCGCTTCGCGGGCCGCGCGGTACAGCAGATCTATCACGTCGACTTCTTCAACCAGCACGGCGACAAGGTAGCCGAGGCCGACAGCTGGTGCTTCCGCACCGAGCGCGATCACGCGCGCGAGCAAGGCAGCAAGTACAAGGAGGTGCGCGCCCGCGCGCCGCGCCGCTACGCGCCGGAGGAGATCGCCGAAGCGTGCCGGCTTTATGCCAACGAGGAGGTGCGCGGCGCCGAACCGCGGTATTGGGAGGACGTCAACGAGGGGGACGAACTGCCCATCATGTTCAAGGGCCCGATGACGGTGACCGGCTTCATCGCCTTCGCACAGGGTTGGGGCGGTCTCTACATTCGCGCCAACAAGCTGGCGTGGAAGCTGATCGACGCGCATCCGGGCGTGGGCATCACCAACCGTTTCGGCATTCCGGACGTGCCCGAGCGGGTGCACTGGGAGGAGGACTTCGCGCTGGAGGTCGGCGCGCCCGGCGCCTACGACTACGGCCCCGAGCGCAATTCCTGGCTGACCCACCATCTGACCAACTGGATGGGGGACGACGGCTTCCTGCGCAAGTCGTACTGCAAGATCCGCCGGCACAACCCGGAAGGGGACATGCTGTTCATCCGCGGCAAGGTCAAGCGCAAGTACGTCGAAAACGGGCGGTATCTCGTGGAGATCGAGCAGGAAGCGCGCAATCAGGACGACGAACTGTCGGTACTGGGGACCGGCGTGGTCGAGTTGCCCTCGCGGCGCTGAGGCTCCACGGACGCAGGGCGGCGGGCCATGGCGCCCACCATCCTCGCCGCGGCTGGCCGCGCCACGCAACGCGCTGGCGGCTGCTGCCGTCGCACGGTCAAACCTTTCGGGGGGTCCGACGATGTCGCATCGTTCCACGTACCAAACGGCGGCCACGGCCGCTCCTTCCGGCACCCTCGCGGGCATCCGCGTGCTCGACCTGTCCCGCGTGCTGGCCGGGCCGCTGTGCACGCAGATGCTGGCGGACCACGGCGCCGATGTGATCAAGGTGGAAGCCCCAGCCGGCGACGAAACCCGTACCCTCGGTCCGCCGTTCAATGCCGACGGCGACGCGGCGTATTTCACCGCCGTCAATCGCGGCAAGCGCGCCATCGCGCTGGATCTTTCCGCGCCTGCCGGGCAGGACGCAATGCTGAGGCTGCTGGAAGGTGCCGACGTTCTGGTCGAGAACTTCGTGCCCGGCACCATGGCGCGCTGGGGCATGGACTACGAGACGGTCCTCAGCCAGCGCTTTCCGCGGCTGATCTACTGCGCGATCACCGGTTTCGGGGCGGACGGCCCGTTGGGCGGCCTGCCGGGCTACGACGCCGTACTGCAGGCGATGTGCGGGCTGATGAGCATCAACGGCGACCCCGCGTCCGGACCCACGCGGGTCGGCGTGCCCATCGTCGATCATCTGACCGGCTACACCGCGCTGACCGGCATCCTGCTTGCGCTGTGCCACCGCGAGCGCTCGGGACAGGGGCAGCGCGTAGAGGCGACGCTGTTCGACACCGCTCTCAGCTTGCTGGTACCGCACGCCGCCAACTGGATGGAGTCCGAGAGCACGCCGGGGCTGCTGGGGAGCGCGCATCCCAACATCGCACCCTACGACAAGTTCGCCTGCGGCGACGGCGCGATCTTTCTCGGCATCGTCAACGACCGGCAGTTTCGCCGCTTCTGCGAGCACGTCGGCCTGGACGGGCTCAGCGACGACGAACGCTTCTGTACCAACAGCCAGCGCCTGCGGCACCGCGACGCGCTGCGCGTCAGGATCGAAAGCGCACTGGCGCCGCTGTCGCGCAACGCGCTGTGTCGCGAGCTGATGCAACTAGGCGTGCCGGCCGGGCCGGTCAACACCGTGCCGCAGGCCTTCCAGCAGGCCCACGTCGATCATCGCGCCATGCTGGTGGGGCGCGACGATTACCGCGGCTTGGGGCTGCCGACCCGGCTGTCGCGCACGCCGGGGGAGGCCTCGCGCGCGCCCCCCGCCTACGCGCAGCACACCGACGAGGTGCTGCGGGAAGCGGGTTTCGATGAAGAGCACATCGCCGACCTGCGCGCAGGCGGCGTGCTGCCGGCGCGACGCGATACCGGCCGGTGACGGCACGGCGCACCCTACCGCTTTGCTTTGCTTTGCATTGCCCTGCACCGCCACGACGCGGCACAGGCTCGACAAGACAGCAGGAGACACGCATGAAAACCCTGACCCTGGCGGGCGTGATGGCCGCCACGATATTGGCCGCGCCTGCGCTTGCCACGCCGCCCTACCCAACCAGGCCCGTAAAGATCATCGTGCCCTATCAGGCCGGCCAGGGAACCGACGTCGCGACGCGCTACCTGGCCGACTACCTGACCCGCGCGATGGGCCAGAGCTTCGTGGTGGAGAACCGGCCGGGGGCGGGCGGCAATATCGGCGCGGCGGAGGTCGCGCGCGCCGCACCGGATGGCTACACGCTGCTGATGGGCACGAACGGCACGCACGCGCTGAACCAGTACATGTACAACGGCATGCCGTTCGACCCCGACAAGGACTTTGACCCGGTGATGCTGGTCAGCACGTTCCCGATGGTGGTGCTCAGTCATCCGTCCTCGCCCTATGCCAGTCTCGCCGACCTGCAGGACGCCGCCAAGGCCAAGCCCGACACCGTCAACGTCGGCCTGCCGAGCACCACGGCCCGGCTGGTGTTCGAACTGCTCAGGCAGCAGGGCGTGAACAGTATCCGGGCGATCCCGTACAAGGGGTCGGGCACGTCGATGACGGACCTGATAGGCGGGCAGGTCGCCCTGGCCATCGACACGGTCAGCGCCTCGCGCGCGTTCATCGCCAGCGGCAAGGTGAAGGCGCTGGGGGTGACGTCCCTCAAGCCCACCGCGCTGCTGGCTGGCGTCAAGCCGATCGCCGCCCAGGGGGTGGACGGCTTCCAGGTGGTCGCATGGAACGCGATCTACGCCCCGAAGGGCACGCCGCCCGCCGTGGCTGGGAAGATCAACGCCGAGCTGGCAAAGGTGCTGGCGCGGCCGGAGGTGAGGCAGCGGCTGCTGGAACTGGGACACGAGCCGGCGGGGGGCACGCCGGCCGAACTGGCCGATTTCGCGCGCGGCGAGCGGCAGAAATGGGGACCGCTGATCGAAAAAGTCGGTCTCAAGGCGGAGTGAGCCGCGCCCCCGGCCCCCGCCGTGCTATCGCGCCCCCTGTGCGAAGCGATCCGTGGCTTCGATCAGCCGATGCAGGATGCCGGGCTCGGTCCACGCGTGTCCGGCCCCCTCGACCAGATGGAAATCCGCGTCGGGCCAGGCGCGATGCAGCGCATGCGCGTAGCGCACGGGGCACGGCATGTCGTAGCGGCCATGCACGATCACACCGGGGATGCCGGCAAGGCGCGGAGCGTCGCGCAGCAGTTGCCCTTCCTCCAGCCAGCAGCGGTGCGTGAAGTAGTGGTTCTCCAGCCGCGCGAATGCCAGCGCGAAATGCGGATCGGCGTGCTTCGCGCTGTTGGCCGGATCGGGCAGCAGCGTGATGGTCTCGCCTTCCCACACGCTCCAGGCGCGCGCGGCTTCCAGTTGCACGGCCTCGTCGTCGCCGGTCAGCAGTTTGCGATAGGCGGCCATCATGTTGCCGCGCTCGGCCTCGGGAACCGGCGCCTGGAAGCGTTCCCACTTCTCGGGGAACATCTCGGACACGCCGTACTGGTAGTACCAGTCCAGCTCGGCCTGGGACACCGTATAGATGCCGCGCAGCACCAGTTCGCTGACGCGCTCGGGATGCCGCTGCGCATAGGCCAGCGCGAGCGTCGAGCCCCACGAGCCGCCGAACACCAGCCAGCTTTTCGCGCCGGCCAGCTCGCGCAGGCGCTCGATGTCGGCCACCAGGTGCCAGGTGGTGTTGGCCTCCAGTCCGGCGTGCGGCGTGGAGCGGCCGCAGCCGCGCTGGTCGAACAGCAGCACGTCGTAGCGCGCCGGGTCGAACAGGCGGCGGTGGTCCGCCGCAATGCCGCCGCCGGGCCCGCCATGCAGGAACACCGCGGGCTTGGCTCCCGGCGTGCCCACGCGCTCGTAGTAGACGACGTGGCCGTCGCCGACGTCCAGCGTGCCGCTGGCATAGGGTTCGATGGGCGGATAGAGCGAGCGCAACTGGGACATGGGGGCTTGGGTCCGAAATTTTTCCGGGGTCCGAGGGTCGGGGCCCGGCGGGATGGGACGAGACCGCAGTGTAGCGCCCACCCTCCGGGGGGTCACCCGGCGGCGAGCGCAGACAAGGTCGCGGTCAGCGACTCGCAGCGCGCCCTGAGCACGCCTTGCAGCTGCCGGATGGCGGGCAAGAACTGCTTGCGGTGCGGGCACACCAGGTTCAGCGGCGCGGCTTCGCCGGGCTGGTCCGGCAGCAGCACCTCCAGCCGTCCGGCCCGCACGTCGTCGCACAGGTCCAGCCACGACTTGTAGACGATGCCGCGGCCATCGATGGCCCAACGCCGCGCGACATCGGCATCGTCGCAGAACATCGGCCCGGAGACCTTCACGAGCCGCCGCTGGCGCTCGGCGGGAAAGACCCAGTTGTCGTACACGCGGCCGCCGAGCGCGTACAGCACGCAACGATGGCGGGCAAGGTCGTCGAGCGAGCGCGGCCGGCCATGCCGCTCCAGGTACGCGGGCGATGCCGCGAGGACACGCCGGTTGGCCGGCGCCAGCGGCAGCGCGACGTAGTTCGCCTCCTCGGACACGCCATAGCGGATGGCGATGTCCACCGCCTCGCGGAATACGTCGGCGACGCGGTCGGACAGGAACAGCCGCAGGCTCAGGCGCGGATGCGCCTCGCGGAAATCGGTGATCCACGGCAGCAGCACGTTGCGGCCCAGGTCGGACGGCGCCGAGATGCGCAGCATGCCGCTCAGTTCGTCCGGCTTGCCCTTCCACTGCCCCCGCCCTTCCTCCAGCATCGCCAGCGCCTCGCTGGCGTAGGGCAGGTATTGCTCGCCTTCGGCCGTCAGCCGCAGGCTGCGCGTGGTGCGGACGAACAGCCGGATCTCCAGTTCGCGCTCCAGCCGCTGGATGGCGGCGCTCACCTGGCCGGGCAGCAGTCCCGCCTCCCTGGCCGCGTTCGAAAAGCTGCCCAGTGCGGCGGTGCGCAGAAACAGCGCCAGATCGTCCAGTCGGATCATTTTCATTCCCGGAGTGAAAGTGCTGCCGGATTTTGCCGCTTTTTCGATAGAGATGGGAAGTGGATCATCCGTTTCACGTTCCTACCTATCCGAGACCGCGATGACGCAAACCTTCACCCCCGCCCTGCGCACTGCCCTGCTGGCCGCCGCCCTCGCCGTGGCCGGCCAGGCCGGCGCGGCGCCCGCTTCTGCCGCCGCCAGCCTCGCCCATCTGCCAGCCGAACAGGCCTACGGCGCGCTGGAAACCGTGGCGACGTTTCGCGACGCCATGCCCACCGGCGTGACCGTGAGCGAGGGCGGCCGCATCTTCGTCAACTTTCCCCGCTGGGGCGACGACGTGCCCTTTACCGTGGGCGAGCTGCGCAACGGGCGCGTCGTGGCCTTCCCCGATGCGGCCGTCAACCGCGAGGATGCGAGCCGCGCCGCGACGCAGTTCATCAGCGTGCAAAGCGTGGTTGCGGACGGACGCGGCCGGCTGTGGGTGCTCGACACCGCCGCACCCAAGTTCGGCCCGCCGCTGCCAGGCGGCGCCAAGCTGGTCGCCATCGACCTGAAGACCGACCGCATCGAGAAGACGCTCGTCTTTCCGGCCAACGTGATGCGGCCTCAGACCTACGTCAACGACATGCGCTTCGACTTCCGGGTAGGCAAGGCAGGCGTGGCCTATGTCACGGACTCGTCGCTGAGCGGGGTCGGCGGCCTGATCGTGATGGATCTGGACAGCGGCAACGCCATGCGGCGCCTGACCGGGCACCGTTCCACCTCGGCGGACCCCGACTTCGTGCCGGTGGTGGAAGGGCGGCCGCTGGCTGGCCGCAACGCCGATGGCACCACCAGCCCGTTCACCGTGGCCTCCGACGGCATCGCCTTGTCGCCCGATGGCGCGACGCTGTACTTCTCGCCGCTGTCGAGCCGCCATCTGTACGCGGTGCCGACCCGCCTGCTGCGCGACCCCGCTGTCAGCGAGGCGGACCTCGCCGCCGCGGTGCGCGACCTGGGCGAGAAAGGCGCGTCCGACGGGCTGGAGGCCGATGCCAATGGCGCCGTCTATGCCAGCGACTACGAGCACAACGCGATCCGCAAGCGCACCGCCGACGGCCAGTGGCAAACCATCGCCCACGACCCGCGCATGCTGTGGCCCGACACGCTGTCGATCGGCCCCGACGGCTACCTGTACTTCACCGCCAACCAGCTGCACCGCCAGCCGGGCTTCCACGGCGGCAAGGACGAGCGCCGCAAGCCTTACAGCCTGCTGCGCGTGCGCATCGACGCCGCCCCCGCTCCCACGCACTGAACCCATGCGGGCCCAGGCCCGCTCACCCTTCCAATCCAAGCCAGCCATCACGCAATCCAAGGTCTTTGCCATGAACCTCACCGAAGCCACCCAAACCCGCCATACCGTCAAGGCGTTCGCGCCGGACCGCACCCTGCCCCAGGCCACGGTCGACCAATTGCTCGCCGTCCTGCGCAACAGCCCTTCCTCCGTCAATTCCCAGCCATGGCATTACGTGGTGGCGTCGACCCCGGAAGGGCGCGCGCGCATCGCGGAAGCCACGCAGGGCAGCTATGCCTATAACCGGGGCAAGGTCCTCAACGCCTCGCACGTCGTCGCGCTGGCCATGCGCATCGACATGGACGAGGCCCATCTGCGGAACGTCCTTGCGCAAGAGGAGCGCGACGGCCGTTTCCAGCTCGACGGCGCCAAGGCCGGACAGGACAGCAGCCGGCGGCTATATGTGGATTTGCACCGCTACGAGCGGCGCGATGTCCAGCAATGGATGGAGAAGCAGGTCTATCTGGCACTGGGCGGCCTGCTGATGGGCGCCGCGGTGCTCGGCGTGGATGCCACGCCAATGGAGGGCTTCGATCCACGCGCACTCGACCAGGCGCTGGGCTTGCGCGAGCGCGGCTACACCAGTGTCGTGCTGGCGGCGCTGGGCTATCGCGGCGAGGATGACTTCAATGCGCGGCTGCCGAAGTCGCGCCTGCCCCACGACCAGCTGTTCACGTTCATCTGATCCGGCGGTCGTGCCGCCGGGCGCTCGAATGCGGCGCCACGGGCATGTGATTTGCATGGAGCCGGCAAGACGAGCAATGGAAGGTGACCGGCGGGCGTAGCTGTCGCACGTACGCGCCCGCACGGCACCGTGCCCACCACCATGACGATCCGCATTGGCATCTCGGGCTGGCGCTACGAAGGCTGGCGCGGCGTGTTCTATCCGAAGGGGCTGGCGCAAAGGCGCGAGCTGGAGTTCGCGTCGCGCGCCGTCGAAACCATCGAGATCAACGGCTCGCACTATTCGCTGCAGACGGTGCAGAGCTACCGCGCCTGGTACGACAGCACGCCGGAAGACTTCGTCTTCAGCGTCAAGGGGCCGCGCTACCTCACGCATATGCTGCGCTTTCGCGACGAGACCGCGCGGCCCGCGATATCGAACTTCTTCGCCTCGGGCGTGCTGTGCCTGCGCGAGAAGCTCGGGCCATTCCTGTGGCAGTTTCCGCCGAACTTCTCCTTCAAGCCCGAGCGCATGGAGCGGTTTCTCGCCCTGCTGCCGCGCAATACCGACGAGGCGATCGCGCTGGCGAAGCAGCACGATGGCCGCGTCAAGACGCCCTGGTTCGGTCCCATGCGCAAACGCAAGCTCAGGCACGCCGTGGAAATACGGCATGCGAGCTTCTGCACGCCCGACTTTCCGGCCCTGCTGCGAAAGCACCGCGTCGGCTTCGTGGTGTCCGACGCGATCGCCGACTGGCCCTATGCGGAAGACGTGACGGCCGACTTCATCTACATGCGGCTGCACGGTAGCGAGACGCTCTATGGCGGCGCCTATGCGGACCCGGCGCTGGATCGCTGGGCCGAGCGCATCGCGGCGTGGGCGGCCGGCGGCGAACCGCCGGATGCCAAGCGCATTTCGCCGGTCCGGCCGACGAAGGCGCGCCGCGACGTCTATTGCTATTTCGACAACGACATGAAGGTCAAGGCGCCCTTCGACGCGCAGCGGCTGATCCGGCGGCTAACCCCGCGGCGGACGGAGAGCGCCGCCTAGTCCCGCTTCGGAATTTCCAGACCGCGCGCGACCGCGGGGCGCGCCACGAAGTTCGCCAGCACGCGCTGCACGTTCGGGAAAGCATCGAACTGGACCAGTTCGCCGGCCTCGTAGAAGCCGACGAGGTTGCGCACCCACGGGAAAATCGCGATATCGGCGATCGTGTATTCGTCTCCCATGATCCAGTCGCGCCCCGCCAGGCGCGTCTCCAGCACGCCGAGCAGGCGCCGCGATTCGGCGACATAGCGGTCGCGCGGGCGCTTGTCCTCGTATTCCTTGCCGGCGAACTTGTGGAAGAAACCGAGCTGTCCGAACATCGGCCCGATCCCGCCCATCTGGAACATCACCCACTGGATCGTCTCGTAGCGCGCCGCCGGGTCGCGGGGCAGCAGCTTGCCGGTCTTCTCGGCCAGGTACAGCAGGATGGCGCCCGATTCGAACAGGGCCAGGGGCGCGCCGCCGGGGCCGTCCGGGTCCAGCATCGCCGGGATCTTGTTGTTCGGATTGAGCGACAGGAATTCCGCAGACAGCTGGTCGTTGGCATCGAAGCGCACCAGGTGCGGCTCGTAGGGCAAGCCGATCTCCTCCAGCATGATGGAAGCCTTCACGCCATTGGGCGTGGGCAGCGAATAGAGCTGCAGCCGGTCAGGATGCGCGGCCGGCCATTTGCGGGTGATCGGGAAGCGGGACAGATCGGTCATGGCGTGAGGGAATGGGGCGGCGGCTCGGCCGCGTGAAGGGAAAGCGCAATAGTACCGTCCCCGCCTCCGGTCCACATCGGCATGGGCCCGGTGCCGGTAAAGATTGCCACCGGGGTGCAATTCCCGCCGCGATGCGCGACGGGCACGACGGCAAACCCGGACGGGCAGCCGGCTTTGCGGCGGGTACGACCTTTGCAGGGCGACATCGTTTCCCCCCGAGAGCCCTTGCCGCCATGACCACTCCTACCCTGCAGAACGAAATCGCGATCGTCTCCGGCGCGGACTCCGGCATCGGCCAGGCCAGCGCCATCGCGCTCGCCCGCCAGGGCGCGGATGTTGCGGTGCTCTATCACAGCGACCGCGAGGGCGCCGACAAGACCGTGGCCGCCATCCAGGCCTGCGGCCGCAAGGCCGTGACGCTGCAACTGGACCAGACCGACTCCGCGGCAGTCGACCGCATGTTGGGGCAGGTGCGCCAGCAGCTGGGTCTGCCGACGATCCTGGTGAACAACGCCGGCATCAATGCCAACGGGGTGCCGGTCAAAGACCTTTCCGACGAAGACTGGGACAAGACCATCCGCACCAACCTGTATGGGCCGTTCTACTGCTGCCGCGCCTTTATCCGCGGGCTCGATGGCAGCGGCCGGCACGGCAGCATCATCAACATCACCAGCGTCCACCAGGAGATCCCGATGCCGGGCGCATCGGCCTACGACGCCTCCAAGGGAGGACTGCGCAACCTCACCACCACGCTGGCGCTCGAGGTCTCCGAGAAGAACATCAATGTCAACAACGTCGCGCCCGGCATGATCCTTACGCCGATGAACCAGGCGGCGATCGACGATGCCAGCGTGCGCGAGAAGCAGGTCCAATCCATTCCGATGAAGCGCGCCGGCACGCCCGAGGAGGTCGCGCATGTCGTGGCGTTCCTCGCCTCGCCGCAGGCGCGCTACATCCAGGGCGCGACCATCGTGGTGGACGGCGCCCTGATGCTGTTCCAGGGCCAGGGGGCCTGAGCCATGCGCGCGGCGTTCTCAGCGATCCGGCTCCGCCGGGTCGGAGACGTCCAGCAGCGTCTCGCCGGCCTGCGCGGTATCGCCGGCCTTGGTGGCCAGGTCGCCCAGCGACACGATGCCCACCAGTTGATCGTTCGCGTCGACCACGGGCAGGCGCCGGATCTGCCGCTCGGCCATCATCTCGCGGGCGGTATCGACGTCGTCGTCCTCCTTGGCCCACTGCGTACCGGCAGACATGGCCTCGTTGACGGTCGCCTGGTCGGGCGCCTTGCCCGCGGCGGTGCAGCGGATGGTGATATCGCGGTCGGTGATCATGCCGGTCAGGCGGCGGCCGTCGCATACCGGCAGCGCGCCCACATTGAGTTCGTCCATCAGTTGCGCCGCGCGCTGGATGGTCTCGTCCGGCGAGACAAAGGCCGGATCGCGGCTCATCACGTCGCGCAGGTGCAGGACGTTGCCGCCGGACCCGGACTGGGTGGATTGGGTTGCCATGGTGCTCTCCTTCGGTGTTGGCTGGCCGGCCGGATGCGGGAAGTGACGCCACCCGCCGCGGGCTCCCGGCCATGGATGCCGGCGAAAGGCGTTTCGCGGCAATCTTGCCCACCAACGCGCAAGAGGTGTTCCAGCCCGCGGCGCCCCGCGCTCACGAGCGGCCGCCAGCGACACCCGCGAAGGATTTGCGCTGCCGCGCAGTTATTACCCGACGCGGGCGTCCACCCCGGCTGAGCCCGGTACCTTCCCCCCGATTCTTCCGCCCTCTCGAGCCGCGAGGGCATTCGTCGCAAAGCAAGGCTCATCCCCCCACAGCCCTCGGAGAACAACAATGGACCGCCGCCAGTTTCTGAAATGGGGTAGTTTCGTGACAGTCTCGGTCGCCACCGGCGGCCTGACCGCCTGCGGCGGTGACGACAATCCGGAAGCGCCACCCGCGCCACCGCCCGGCAATCCCGAACTGTTCACGTTCCAGCATGGCGTCGCTTCGGGCGACCCGCGTCCCGACAGCGTGATGCTGTGGACGCGCGTGGAGGGCAACAATGGCCGCCAGCCCGTACCGGTGCGCCTGCAGGTGTCCACGCAAGCCGACTTCGGCACGCTGCTGGTCGACGACCAGTTGCAGGCGCTGCCCGAGTGGGACTACACGCTGCGCAACAAGGTGATCGGCCTCACCGCCGCCACCACGTACTACTACCGCTTCGTGGTCGGCAACCGGACCAGCCCCGTGGGCCGCACGCGCACCGCGCCGGCCCCGGGCACCCCGCTGTCGCAGCTGCGCTTCGCCTTCGTCTCGTGCCAGGACTGGAACCTGAACCACTGGGCCGGCATGGAGGAACTGGCGGCACAAGACCTGGACTTCGTCGTGCACGTGGGCGACTACATCTACGAGGCCGTGCCCGCGACCCAGCCGGCGGGTCTGGTGGAAGACCGCCACCCGCCGCTCACGTTGCCCAACGGCGCGCCGGCGCCCGACGACATGGTCCACGCCACGACGGTGGAGGACTACCGCTACCTGTACAAGGCATATCGCAGCGATCCCCGGCTGCAGGCGCTGCACGCCAGCTTCCCCATGATCGCGGTGTGGGACGACCACGAATTCTCCAACGACTGCTGGCAGGACCGCGCGAACTACGATGCCGACGATGACCAGTCGCCCAGCACCGCCCGCCGCCGGGGCGCGAGCCAGGCATGGTTCGAGTTCATGCCGGCCGATGTCAGCTTCGACGCGGCCAACCCGTCCTTTCTCAATATCCAGATCTACCGCGAGTTCACCTTCGGCAATCTGGCCAGCCTGGTGATGACCGACCAGCGCCTGTATCGGGCAGACCATATCGTCTCCGAGGCCGCGGTGGGCAGCGAGATCGGCAGCCGCTTCTTCGTGCGCAAGTCCACCCTGGCGGCGGCCGAGGCGCAGAAGACGGCCAGCGCCGGCAATGCGCTGACGCCCGTGTCGATGCTGGGCGACGGCCAGCGCGCCTGGTGGGAGGAGCGCATGAGCGCGGGCGGCACCACCTGGAAGCTGTGGGGCAACGAGGTATCGCTGCTGCGCATGGAACTGGACGGCCTGCAGGCCATCGCCGACCTGCTCGCGGCGGGCCTGGCGCAGCTGAACTCCGCGCTCGCCCCGCTACGCGGCTCGATGGCCGCCGCGTTGGTCACCGACCTGGCCGCGGCGCGCAACAACGGCACCTATCCCAGCGTGACCTACACCGCGCTGCAGGCGGTGCTGGCGCCTGCCGGCATCGACGCCACCACCTTCAACAACGTGCTGCGGCCCGCGCTCGACGCGCGCCTGCCGTCGGTGTCGCTGCTGGACGAATACATCCTCAATGCCGACCAGTGGGACGGCTACAACGCCGAGCGCAAGGCGCTGATGGCCTTCCTGCGCACGCGCGGCATCGGCAACGTCGTGGCGCTGACCGGCGACATCCATGCGTTCTTCGCCGGCGTGGTGATGGAGGACTACGACACGCCGTCGCCGGTGCCGGTCATGGTGGACCTGGTCACGGCGGGCTTCTCCAGCGGCTCGTTCCAGAACAACTTCGTGCAAGTGGTCGATTCCAATCCCACCTTCGCCGCCGCGGCGCCGCTGGTCTACGAGCGGATTGGCGATACCGTGGTGAACACCTTCAACGCCACGCTGGAGGCGTTCAATCCCTGGATCGCCCATGCCGACACCGATACCCACGGCTATGCCGTGGTCACGCTCACACCGGAGAAGCTGAGCTGCACCTTCCACAAGCTCAAGCGCCTGGAGAATGGCGTCGCGCCGGCCCAGCCCGCAACGGCGAGCACGCGCACGTTCGAGGTGCCGGCGGGCAGCGCGGTGGTTAACGCCGTGTAATGTGAGGGGCGCGGGGAAGCTGGCAAGCCGCCGTCGGGCTCGTATGAACGCGGGAATGTTCCTTGAACGAGAACTTCGCCCGCGTGCGATCACTCCCGGCGGCGCCTGTCGCCACGGTCCGTAATGCCCGTGCTGGCATGGGCATGCGTGAGCGCCAATGCCATAGCCATGGCCAGTACCCCAAGGCCGAAACCCGTCCACCCGAGCGCCGGCAGCGCCCCCGCCTGCAAGGCGGCCGCGCCGAGCGCGGGCCCCGCGGCGATGCCGAGATTGGCCGCGGAGATGTTCAGCGCCGAGGCCAGCCTCGGCGCCGCGGGCGCCGCGCGCCCCACGCGCAACTGGCACACGACAAACGATGCGGCATGGGCGGCGCCCCACAACAGCAGCAGCAACACCGTCGCAGCCCGCCCCAGAGCCAGCTGCGTCACGGCCACCGCCGCCATGGCGATCGACGCCGCCGTGACGATGGAAAGCGCGCGCGTAGAGCGCCCCGCCATGCGGCCGGCGAACTGGTTGCCGGCGAGCCCGCCGGCACCGAACGCCAGCAGCAGCCAGCCGATGGTGGACTCGTCCGCCTCGCGCATTCTCAGCAACGCACCCAGGTAGCCGTAGCAGCAGAACATGGCGGCGAAATGCAGGGCGGACAGCACCAGATGCGCGAGCACTTGCGGCCGCGCAACCGCCTTCACCTGGCTGCCCATCGACGCCGGCGCGGAGGAAGCGATACGCAGCCGCGGTTGCACCGCGATCAGCGCAACGGCCAACAACGCGATTGCGCCGAGAATGGCGAACGCGCCGTCCCACCTCGCGCGCTGCGCGATAAACACGCCGAGGGGCGCGCCCAGCACGCTGCCGACCGTCACGCCCAGATAGATGCGCGCCACTGCCCGGTCATCGCGGCCCCACAGCCGCCCCAGCGCGTCCGCCGCAATGCCGATATAAAGCGGCAGCGTGGCGCCCTGCAACAGGCGTAGCGCACTTAGCATCCCGGCGTCCCGCATCCATGGCATGGCCAGTCCGGCGACGAAAGGCAGCAGCGCCACCATCAGCGCATGATCCGCACGCCAATGCCGCGTGAGGATGGTGACGAACGGCCCCATGGCCGCCGAACCGATGGCGAACCAGATCATGAAGCGGGCCGATGCCTCCAGCGACAGGCCCAGGGACTGGGCCATCAGCGGCGACAGTCCGATCACGACGAACTCGACCGTCACCACGATGGCCGCGCCGAAGGCGACCACCAGTCCCTCCAGTCCGATCCCGCCCCGCGTGGCGCAGGCTCGGCCGGCCGTCATGCATTGGTTCCGTTGTCCACGGTCCACGCGGCGCCGTTGACCGATTGCGCCGCCGGGCTGGCGAGAAAGGCCACGACCGCGGCCACGTCGGCCGGCGCGGCGTAGCCGCCGGCGCTTGCCATCATCGCGGTCTGGTGCGCCGCGCCCGGGCCGTCCGCCGGATTCATGTCGGTGTCCGTCGAACCGGGATGCACCACGTTGGCCGTGATGCCGCGCGGCCCAAGGTCCCGGGCGAGCGCCTGCGTCAGGCCCGCGATCGCCGCCTTGCTGGCCGTATAGAGCGTCAGGCCGGGGCCGAAGGCGCGCACGGCCAGATTGCTGCCGATATTGACGATGCGTCCGCCGGAGGGCATCGCGGCGGCTGCCTCGCGCGCGGCGACGAAGGCGGCACGCACATTGATGGCCATGGTGCGGTCGAAGTCGGCGGTGGAGAGCTCTTCCAGCGGGGCCGCATGGAAGATGCCCGCGTTGTTGACCAGGATATCGATCCGGCCGAACGCTGCGATGGTGCGTTGTACGGCCTGCGCGACTGCATCGGGATCGGCACTGTCCGCGCGGATCGCCAGGGCCTTGCGGCCCAGTGCCTCGACCGCCCGCGCGGTGTCCCGGGCGCGCGCTTCCGCGCTGACATAGGTAAATGCGACGTCGGCGCCGTCGCGCGCCAGCCGCTCGACGATGGCCGCGCCGATGCCGCGGCTGCCGCCGGTGACCAGCGCGATCTTGCCGGCAAGTACGGGCGCCGGTGTTGTGACTGACTTGTCCATGGGATGCTCCTTCACGTATCAGGGGAAGAGGTCGACGCGCCGTAAGCCCGCCCTGGGGCGGCGACGCGCCGAAATTTGTACCGCTCGATACAAATTATTGGCAAGCTTGCCCGGACAGGTCAAGAGAATTATCATCGGACCGGTACATAAATATTCGGCACCCGACCATGACCCAGCGCGGACGCCCCCGCACCTTCGACCGCGACGCCGCCCTGCGCGCGGCCATGCATGTCTTCTGGGAACGGGGCTACGAGAATGCTTCGCTCAGCGACCTGACCACTGCCATGGGCATCAACCGGCCGAGCCTGTATGCCGCCTTCGGCGACAAGGAAGCGCTGTTCCGCGAGGCAACGGGCCTTTACCAGCAGACCATGAACCTGACGGACGACGCCCTTGCCACCGCGCCCACGGCGCGCGCGGGGGTGGAGGCCATGCTGCGCAGCAACGCGGACGCGTACTGCGATCCCGCCACGCCGCGGGGGTGCCTGGTGGTTTCCGCGGCGGCGGGTTGCCCGGACCGGGAAACCGCGGTGAAGCAGATGCTGACGGCCAATATGAGCGCGGTGGGCGAGGCGATCCGGCGCCGGCTGCGCCGCGCCGCGGACGAGGGAGAAATCGGGCCGGACGTCGATATCCCCGGCGTGGCGTCGTACTACGAGACAGTGCTGCAGGGCTTGTCGCTGCAGGCGCGCAACGGCGCCCCGCGCCAGCGGTTGCAGCGCATCATCGACTGCGCGATGGCGGGGTGGGACGCGCTGTGCCCGACGCCCGGGCGCCGACGCGGTCCACAATCGAGCCGGGCAAGCGCCATGGCCGGGGCCAACCAGGGCCGAGGGCGTTAAGTACAAACTTGCCTTGGCCTGTCACCCAAGGGCCGTTATCCTACTGGCCTGAAATCCCGACAGAAGAACGCGCGTGCGGTCCCCAGGTCCGTCCCGCACCCTGGAACCAGATGACAACACAATCCTGCTATGCCTACGCCAGCGTGGCCATGCCAAACCTGGCGCCGAGCGCGCTGACCAACATCATCGTGCAGTCGCGGGCGTTCAACCGGCAGCACGGCATCACCGGGATCCTGCTGTACGACGGGACCTCGTTCTACCAGTACATCGAAGGGACGGTGAGCGGCATCCAGGAGGCCCGGCGCCGCATCCTGGCGTCGCGCCATCACCACAGCATCGAGGAACTGGCCTGCGGCATTCCGGCCAGCCCGGGCCGTTTCAGCGCCTGGACGCTGGGCTATCTGTTCATCGACGACGAGACCACCTCGGTGCGCGCCGTGCTGTGCTCGCTCGAACAGGTCGAGTTGGTGGCCGCGTTCCAGCGCTTCGCCAGCGAATCGGATTCGATGTAATCAACCGCTCCGCGCAACCTTCGATGACCATCGCTCCGACTCCCGATACCCCCTACTACGCCGTGATCTTCACCTCCGTGCGGACCGAGGGCGACGACGGCTACGGGAAGATGGCCGACGCGATGGTGGCGCTGGCGGCGAGGCAGCCGGGCTTTCTTGGCGTCGAGTCGGCGCGGGAAGAGACGGGCATCACGGTCTCCTACTGGGAGAGCCTGGAGGCCATCGCCGCATGGAAGCAGAACGCCGCGCACCTGATGGCCCAGCAGCAGGGGCGCGACAAGTGGTACGCGGCGTACAAGACCCGCATCTGCCGCGTGGAGCGCGACTACGGCTTCGCGCGCGACTGACGCGGCGCCCGCCTAGTCCCCGGCGCGCCCGCCGTGCTCGTCCAATGCCGGCGCGTGCGTGCCGCTGTCCGGCAGGCCGCGCGAGAACCGCACCGGGAACCGTAGCGCGATCGCCCGCCCGTCGTCGAGCTCTCGCACCATGCCACGGGCCCGTACATGCGGATCGGCGAACAGTTCGTCGGCGTTCAGCACCGGCGAGAACGGCAGGTCCAGCCCCTCGAATGCGGCACGCCATTGGGCCAGCGTGCGCGAGCGGAACATTGCCTTCAACAGCCCGCTGACTTCGCGCTGGTGGCCTTGACGGCCGGCCCGCGTGGCAAAGCGCTCGTCGCGCAGCCACGGGCAATCGTTCCCCAGCGCATCCCGCAGGTGCAGCCAGAACTTGTTCTCCAGAATTCCCATGGCCAGGTGGCGCCCGTCCGCGGTCTCGAACAGGTCGTTGTCGGGCATCACCAGCGGCCCGTCGTCCGGATCGTCCGTTTCGTCCGTTTCGTCCGTTCGCGTGCGGGCGGACCAGGCGCCATGGGCGGTCCACGACAGCATTGCCTCGTGGATCGACACGTCCAGATGCTGCCCCTGCCCGCTTTGCCGGGCGCTCATGACGGCCACGGCCAGCGCGAGCGCTGCGTAGCCCGAGGCGGCATAGTCCGAAACCCGCGCGCGCGGACGGGAGACCAGATCATCCACCTGCGCCGGCACCGCCCAATACCCGGCCAGCGCGAGATAGTTCAGGTCGTGGCCCGCATGCTCCGCGTAGGGCCCGCTCTGGCCGAAGCCCGAGATCGAGCACAGCACGACGGCGGGATTGACCTCGGCAAGCGCCGCGTAGTCCAGTCCCAGCCGCCGCATCACGCCGGGCCGGAAACCTTCGACCACGGCATCGGCCTCGCGCACCATGGCAAGGAACGCGTCGCGGTCGGCCGGCGCCTTCAGGTCCAGCGCCACCGAGCGCTTGCCGCGGTTGCACTGCGCAAAGACCCGTTGCCCAAACTGGCGCGAGGTGTCGCCCACCCCGGGCTGCTCGACCTTTATCACATCCGCGCCCAGCTGCATCAGCAGCGTGGTCGCGTGCGGCCCGGGCAGCAACTGGCTCAGGTCCAGGATTCTCACGTCCTTCAGGCAGGACCACTCGGGCTTCATGGCGTCTTCCGGCATGGGCCGCCTTTACGCCATGTCGGGCGTCATGCCGATGGATTTCATCAACGCGCCATAGCGGCTGGTTTCGGCCCGTACCTGCTCGGCGAACTTCGCGGGCGATTCGCTGCGGCGCAGTTCGCCGGCATTCGCCTTGAGCAGCGCGTCGAACTTGCCGCCGTCCTGCAATTCCTTGACGCTGGCAAAGAGCCGCTGCACCAGCGGCGCGGGCAGGCCGGCCGGGGCGAACAGCCCGCTCCAGTTGTCGATGACGAATCCCGGCGGCAGCGCCTCGGTCAGCGTGGGCACGTCGGGAAAGTACGGCGAGCGCGCCGCGGTCGACACGGCCAGCGCCCGCATCTGTCCGTCGCGCAGGAACTGCGTGGCCGTGCCGAGCACGGGCATGCCGAACTGTGTCTGGCCCATCATCATCGAAGAGAGGATTTCCGTGGCGCCCTTGTAGGGAATATGGACGGCCTCGGTGCCGGTCTGGTGCAGCATCGATTCGACGGCCAGATGGGCGATGCTGCCCTTGCCGCCCGAGCCGTAGTTCATGGCCCCCGGGGCGCGCTTCATCGCGGCGATCAGGTCGGCGGCGGTCTTGTACGGCGACTTCGCGGGCACGACCAGCACCGTGGGACCGCCGGACAGCGCGCCGATGGCGGTGAAGTCCCGCGCCGGTTCGTACGGCGCCTCCTTGTACATATGGATATTGATGACGTGGGCGTTCGCAAGCATGCCCAGCGTGTAGCCATCGGCGGCGGCGCGCTTGAGCGCCTTGGCGCCGATGATGCCGCCCGCGCCGGGCATGTTCTCGACCACCAGCGGCTGGCCCAGGCGCGGACCCAGTTCAGCCGCCAGCGCGCGCGCGATGTTGTCGGGCGAGGTGCCGGGCAGGAAGGGCACGATCAGGCGGATCGGACGATTGGGCCAGGCGGCCGCGGCCCAGGCGCTCGGGAGGACGCCTGCCATGGCGGCGGCGCCTGCGGTGGCAAGCCATTTACGACGGTTCATATCGTGTCTCCGTATTGCTGCGCAGTGGTCTGCGTCGGATAGGAATGGTGGCAAGGCGGCGATTGTCGCGGCAATCGCCGCGCAAGCACCGCGGCGATTACCGCGCCGGTCCGGGGTCCAGGATCGCCTTGGCGATGGTATTGCGCTGGATCTCGCTGGTGCCGGTGAAGATGCGGAACATGCGTAGCTTGCGGAACGCCTGCTCGACGGGGTGGCCCCGCGTCACACCGACATTGCCGTGGATCTGCACGGCCTTGTCCGCGATCTCGAAGCATCGCTCCGACACGAACAGCTTGCACGCGGCGGCCTTCATCCGCAGGTCGCCGCCCGCGTCCGCCAGCGCCGCGGTCTGGGCGATCATGCTCTCGCACGCCCACAGCGCCGCGGCCATGTCCGCCAGCATGTGCTGGATGGCCTGGAAGCGCGCGATCGGTCCGCCGAACTGGCGGCGCTGGCCGGCATAGCGCAGCGACGACTCGTAGGCCATCGTGGCCAGGCCCAGCATCGAGGGGCAGTGCAGCAGGCGGTTCACGTTGATGCGCGACATGCCCAGCTTGAAGCCATTGCCTTCGCCGCCGAAGATATTTGCGCGCGGCACCCGCACGTTGTCGAACAGGATGTCGCCGTCGATATGCTGGCCGGACATCGGCACGTACTCGGTGCTCACCGTCACCCCGGGCAGGTCCAGGTCCACCAGCACCGCGGTAATCGCGGGCGGCGTCACGGTGGCGTCGGTCACGCACATCACGATCGCGAAATCGGCAAACGGCGCGCCGCTGATGAAGTGCTTGGTGCCGTTGATGACCAGCTGGTCGCCATCGGGCACGGCCGAGGTCTTGATGCTCTGCGCATCCGAACCCGAATGCGGTTCGGTCAGCGCGAAGCAGGTCGATTTCTCGCCGCGAATCACCGGCTGGAAATAGTCCCGCAGTTGCTGCGGCGTGGCGTACTTGAGCATGTTGCCCACGCGCGGCGGCCCGCCCAGGTCGCCCAGCACGTGCGGCGCGAGCGTGCAGCCGCTGGCCGCCAGATCGGCCTTCAGCGCACACTGCTCGCTGATGTTGAGCCCCTTGCCGCCGAGCTCGACCGGCAGGCAGGCGGCGTACAGGCCCAGTTCGCTGGAGCGGCGCCACACGCGGCGCAGCACCTCCTTCGGCCACGGATCTTCGGAGCCCAGGCCCAGCTCCGCCTCCAGCGGCTTGAGCTCGGTGTCGATGAAGCGCTGGATCTCGCTGCGCGTCTGCGCCAGCACCGGGTTGGTCAGATGGTCGAACATTGGTGGTCCCCTGTCAGTTCACGCGGCGGGTTTCGCCCTGCCAGTAGCGCTCGCGCACCAGCTTGCGGGCCAGCTTGCCGCTGGCGTTCTTGGGCAGTTCGCCAACGAAGTCCACCGAGCGCGGCGTCTTGTAGTCGGCGATGCGGGCGCGGCAATGCGCCATCAGGTCGGCCGCCGAGGCCTCGCGCCCCGGCCACAGCGCCACCACGGCCTTGACGCTTTCGCCCCAGGTGTCGTCCGGCACGCTGATCACGCACGCCTCCATCACGTCCGGATGCTGGTACAGCGTTGCCTCGACCTCGGTCGGATACACGTTGAAGCCGCCCGAGATGATCATGTCCTTCTTGCGGTCGACCAGATAGATGAAGCCGTCCTCGTCCACGCGCGCCAGGTCGCCGGTACGCAGCCAGCCGTCCACCAGCACTTCGCGCGTGAGTTCCGGCTCGCCCCAGTAGCCCTGGAACACGTCTTCGCCCCGGATCACGATCTCGCCCATCTCGTCGCCCTGCACTTCCTGGCCCTGCTCGTTGACCACGCGGACCTCGGTCTCGCCCAGCGCCCGGCCGCAGGAGGCGAGCCGGTGCGGCGCGTTGGCGATGGCCTCGGCATGCTCGGTGGTCGACAGCCGCGTGACGCCGGAGGTCGATTCGCTGGCGCCATAGCCTTGCGACAGGATCGGTCCGAAGCGCTCCCACGCCTCGACGATACGCGCGGGCGCCATCGGCGCGGCGCCATAGGCCAGCGTCTTCAGGCTGGAGAGGTCGGCCTTGGCCAGCGAGGGCTCGGCCAGCAGCATATTGATCATGGCCGGGACCATGAACACGTGCGTGATGCGCAGCCTCGCCACCTCCGCCAGGAAGTGGGCCGGCTCGAACTTGTCGAACAGCACCAGCGTGGCGCCGGTGTACAGATAGGGCTGCATCAGCATGCCGGAGGCGTGCGTGACCGGGCCGATCAGCGCCAGGCGGTCGCCCGGGCGCGCCGGCCGGTCCATGCCCATCACCACCTTGCGCAGCGCGGCGATCCGGTTGCCGTAGGTCTGCATCGCGGCCTTGATCTTGCCGGTGGAACCCGAGGAGAAGTGCAGCACGGCCAGATCGTCGGCGGCGGGCACATAGTCCGGCGGCGTGTCGCTGCCGCCGGCGATCAGCGACTCGTAGCTGATGTAGCCCGGTGCCGGATGGCCGATGGCGACATAGGTCTGCACCGAGCCGAAGCCCGGCGTCTGCGCCGAATAGCCCGTGTAGCCGGCGCCGGCGATCAGCACGCGCGGGGTGCAGTTCTCCACCACGTCCGAGGCCTCCATCGCCGTGAAGCGCGGATTGAGGGCCGCCTTGACTAGGCCCGCCTTGTACAGCGCGCATTCGATCTCGACGAGTTCGGCGCAGTTGCGCGATTGCACGGCGACGCGGTCGCCGCGGGACAGGCCCAGGCCGAGCAGGGCATTGGCCAGCCGCGTCGAGCGGCGGTCCAGCTCGCGATAGGTCAGCGCCTTGTCGCGCGCCAGCACGGCGGTGTTGTCCCCCCAATAGCGCGCGGCGCGCTGGAGGAAGTAGGCGAAGGTCATTGGTGTCTCCTGACTGTGCTTTTGCGCAGTCTGTAAGATGGGAGGCATCACCGCAATGATGCGTCGGCTATAAAGCCATAACCACAAGGAATGCCGAAATGGAGACACGCGACCTCGAATACGTACTGGCCGTCAGCACGCAGGGCGGCATCGGCCGCGCGGCGGAATCGCTCGGCATCAGCCAGCCGGCGCTCACCAAGGCCATCCAGCGGGTGGAGGCGCAGATCGGGCTGCCGCTGTTCGAGCGCACTGCGCGGGGCATGAGCCCGACACAGGCGGGCGCCGCGTTCATCGACCGCGCCCGGCGCATCCGGCTGGAATACGAGGACGCGCTCAAGGAAATGGGCGACATGCGCACCGGCGAACTGGGCGTGCTGCGCCTGGGGTATTCGCCCTCCATGCCGAACCCGCTCGTGCTGGGGGCCTGCCGGCAGCTGATGACCGAGCGGCCCGTGGCCCGCCTGCGGCTGGTGCGCAAGCTGGCACCGGAGTTGATGGACCTGCTGATCGAGGGGGAACTGGACCTGGCGCTGGCGCCCGTTCCGCGCCAACGGGTGGGCGAGTTCGTCGTGCGCGAGCTGTTCCACGACCGTCTGGCCGTCGTTGCCGATCCCGGTCATCCGCTATTGGGCCGGCGCGGCCTGACGCTGGCCGACCTCGTCGATCAGGACTGGCTGCTGCCCGGCCCGCATATCGTGCTGCGCCAGCAGGTGGAAGCCGCTTTCCGGCAACAGGGCCTGCCGGCGCCGAAACTGCGGATCGAAACGGATTTCGGCAGCGCCTCGCTGTTCCACCTCGTGCAAGGCACGCAGCTGCTGAGCATTGCCAGCGCGGTGGGCGTCAATGTCGGCATGCGCCTGCGTCCGCTGGACCTGGGCACCGAGCAGCTGGACCTGCGCCGGCGCGTGGGCGTGATGTCGCGCGCGGGCGGTTACCTGTCGCCGCTGGCGCAGCGGATGGTGGAGATTCTGGAGGAGCGGTTGAGTTGAGGACGGGGCGGAAAGCGCTTGGACCCAGCGCTAGACAAGCCTCAAGGGGCCAGGGTATTGCGCTACCAACGAATCGCTGGTCAATAGCGTAATGCCCTCCACTGTTGCCTGCGCGACCAGCAGCCGGTCAAACGGATCCCTGTGTAGCGGCGGGAGACTGTCGATGGCAACGGCATGCTCGCTTGCAATCGGCAGTTCGCTGTATCCGTTGTCCAACAGGCCGCGGCGCAAAAGACGCGGATCGACCTGAAAGTCCGTCCGTCCAACTCCCCGTTTGATGGCTATCTCCCACAAGCTGGCAACGCTGAAGAACAACACCGAGTCGCGTGCCTCGATGATCGCGCGCGCAGGCGCCGACAATCGTTCCGGCATGCCTGCAGCCCAGAGCAGCAGATGCGTGTCGAGGAGCAATTTCATGGTCTACCGCCGAATAGCGACTCGATTTCCCCATCACCCATGCGATCGAAGTCGTCCGGCACCTGCAACTGCCCGCTCAGAAAACCCAATCGTTTGGTCTGGCCCGGGTCCGGAGACGTAAGCGGAACCACCTTGACCAGCGGTTTGCCAGCCTTGGCGATGATGAACGGCTCTCCCTTCGCCGCCTGATCGATCAGACGAGACAGATGCGTCTTTGCTTCATGAACGTTGACGGTTTGCATAATGGCGTGAGTATTGGACTAAGCCCGGTTAGTCTAGTCTAACAAAAGGGCGCGGGCAAGCACTGACGACATCAGCATCGCAGACGTTCGCCCTCACCCTCGGTCCCTCTCCCGCGGGCGGGAGGGAGCAAACCGAAGGCAGGCTAGGTGTCGCGCGTCAGGCCCGAAGCCCGTCCCGGTATACCCTGCCCCCGCCACTTACCCATTGACGCCAGAATTCACATAGCTAAACTTCACTTCATATTTATGAAAACAAGACCAAGCACCGGTCTCGGAGACAAGCCAGTGACAACCGCGCCCAACCCCACACCGACCTATTTCGTCTCCCTCGACCAGGTCGAGGGTTACCACCCCGCCAACCATGTCGGCACCACCAACCGCCGGCTGATCAGCCCCGACACCGTGGGCTCGCGCCACCTAGAGGTGGTGCACGGCACCATCGAGAAGGGCAAGGGCGCGCTGCCCCATGCCCATCCGGGTATCGAGCAGGTGTGCTACGTGCTGGAAGGCCGCGCGCTGGCCGAAGTCGGCGGTCAGAGCCGCGAACTCGGGCCGGGCGACTGCTGCTTCTTCCCGCCCGACCTGATGCATGTGTTCACGGTCATCAGCGACGAACCCGTCAAGCTGTTGGTCATCTATTCCCCGCCCTACGAGGAATCGCCGGACAGAGTGGTGCGACCCGCCTGAAGCGGGCGACACCCTCGCCGCCCATCACCCATAACAACATCCAGGAGACACCTCATGACCTCAACCGCAAAGGCGCTGCGCACGCTGGTGGCGGGCTGCGCCGCCGCGCTGGCCGCGCTGTCGGCCCCGGCCCAGGCCGATACCTTTCCGTCCAAGCCGATCCGCCTGGTGGTGCCCTTCGCCGCCGGCAGCGGCACCGATGCGGTCGCGCGGCTGACCGGCAAGTACCTCGGCGAGTCGCTGGGCCAGCCCGTGCTGATCGAGAACAAGCCGGGCGCCAACGGCACCATCGCGGCCGAATACGTCGCCAAGGCGGCGCCCGATGGCTACACGCTGTTCATGACCACCAACACCACGCATTCGGCCAACCCGTCGCTGATGAAGCAGATCCGCTACGACCCGGTGAAGGACTTCACGCCGATCTCGCGCATGGGCAACCTGCCCTTCATGCTGGTGGTGAACCCCGCGCTGCCGGTCAAGACGCTGCCCGAGCTGATCGCCTACGCGAAGGCCAATCCCGGCCTGAGCTATGGCAGCGGCAACAGCACCGGCATCGTGGCCGGCGCCACCTTCGCCAAGATGGCCGGGCTGAAGCTGCTGCACGTGCCGTACAAGAGCACGCCGCCGGCCATGACCGACGTGATGGGCGGACAGATCCAGATGATGTTCGTGGACTTCGCCGCCGGGATCGGCAACGTGAAGGCCGGCAAGCTCCGCGCGCTGGCCGTGACCACGGCGCAGACCAGCCAGCTGCTGCCCGACGTGCCGCCAATGGCGAGCGCGCCCGAACTCAAGGGCTTCGATATCACCTCGTGGAACGGCGTGTTCGCCCCGGCCGGCACGCCGGCGCCGGTGGTCGAGCGCCTGAACCGCGAGCTGGTCGCGATCGTGTCCAACAAGCAGTACGCCTCGCAGTACTACGGTTTCGGCTTCGAGCCCTTCGGCAGCACGCCGGCCGAACTTGGCCGCTTCGTCTCGGCCGAGATCCAGAAGTGGTCCCGGCTGGTCAAGGACGCCGGCATCCAACCGGAATAAGGGGAGCACCGTGAATTTCGAAATCAGCGACGAGCAGCGCGCCATCGTCGAGGCCGTGCAATCGGTGTGTTCGCGCTTCGACATGGAGTACTGGGACCGGCTCGACACGTCGCACACCTTCCCGCACGAGTTCCATCAGGCGCTGTGCGAAGGCGGATGGCTTGGCGTGGCGATGCCCGAGGCACTGGGCGGGGCGGGCCTCGGCATCCTGGAGGCGGCGCTCGTCATGCAGACCGTCTCGGAATCGGGCGCCGGCATGTCGGGCGCCTCGGCGGTGCACATGAACGTGTTCGGCCTGAACCCGGTGGTGGTGTTCGGCAGCGATGCGCAGCGCGAGCGTTTCCTGCCGCCGCTGATCGCGGGACGCGAGAAAGCCTGCTTCGCGGTCACCGAGCCCGACGCCGGGCTCGACACCACCAGGATCAAGACCTTCGCGCACAAGGTCGACGGCGGCTACCTCGTCAGCGGCCGCAAGCTGTGGATCTCCACGGCGCAGGTGGCCGATCGGATGCTGCTGCTCGCGCGCACCGAGACGCTGGAGTCGGTCGGCAAGCCCACCGAGGGCCTGTCGCTGTTCTACACGCGGCTGGACCGGGACAAGATCGAGGTGCGCGAGATCGACAAGATGGGACGCGCCGCGGTCGATTCGAATATGCTCTTCATCGACGAGCTGTTCATCCCCGAGGAGGACCGGATCGGCGAGGAAGGCCGGGGCTTCGAATACATCCTGCACGGGCTCAATCCCGAGCGCATTCTGATTGCCGCCGAAGCCGTGGGCCTGGGCCGCGCGGCGCTGGCCATCGCCACGCAGTACGCCAAGGATCGCGTGGTGTTCGGGCGGCCCATCGGCACCAACCAGGGGGTGCAGCATCCGCTCGCGCAGGCGTGGATGCAGCTCGAAGCCGCCAACCTGATGGTGATGAAAGCCGCGGCGCGCTACGACGCGGGGCTGCCGTGCGGCGCCGAGGCCAATGCCGCCAAGTACCTGGCCGCCGAGGCGGGCCACAACGCCTGCCAGACCGCCATCCTGACGCTGGGCGGCATGGGCTATTCGCGCGAGTACCGCGTCGAGCGCCTGCTGCGCGAGTCCTATATCCCGCGCATCGCCCCGGTGAGCCCGCAGCTCATCATGTGCTTCATCGCCGAGCGCGTGCTGGGTTTGCCCAAGTCCTACTGACGTGCGCCGGCCCGCATCGGGACGATGGGGGCCGCGCCAACGCTACCGCACCATGACCGATTCCGACACGCCGGCCAGCCCGGCAACCGGGCCCCTCGCCGGCATCCGCGTGGTCGACATGACCTCCGTGGGCATGGGCCCCTACGCCACGCAGATCCTCGGCGACATGGGCGCCGATGTGATCAAGGTGGAATCGCCCGATGGCGACGTGTTCCGCCATGCCGCGCCGGCCCGCCATCCGGGCATGGGCGCCGCCTTCCTGAACCTGAACCGCAACAAGCGCTTCGTGGTGCTCGACATCAAGCGGGAGGCCGACCTGCGCGAGCTGAAGGCGCTGATCGCCGGCGCCGATGTGTTCGTCTCCAACGTGCGCCCACGGTCGCTGCAACGGCTCGGCCTGGACTACGAATCGCTGCGCCCGGCCAATCCGCGCCTGATCTACTGCGGCGCCTATGGCTATTCGGAGGCCGGACCCTATGCGGGACAGCCGGCCTTCGACGACATCATCCAGGCGCGCAGCGGCATGGCCCAGTTCCAGGGGGCCAACTCCACCGAGGGCCCGCAGTACGTCAACACCATCCTCGCCGACAAGGTGGCCGGGCTGACGGTCGCCTATGCCATCCCGATGGCCCTGTACGAACGCGAGCGCTCGGGCGTGGGCCAGGCCATCGAAGTGCCCATGTACGAGACGCTGGTCTCTTTCCTGGCGGTGGAACAGCTGGCCGGCCAGAGCTTTGTGCCGCCGCTGGGCGGCGCCGGCTATTCCCGCGTGATGTCGCGGCATCGCAAGCCCTATCGCACGCTGGACGGCCATCTCGCGCTGCTGCCCTACACCACCGGGCAATGGGCGCGCTTTTTCGCGCTATCGGGCCATCCGGAGCTGGCCAGCGATCCGCGCTATGCCGACGCGGCCGGGCGCAGCGCCAATATCGACACGCTGTACGCCACGCTGGCGGAGATCGTCGCCACGCGCACCACGGCGCAGTGGCTGGCGCTGCTCGAACACGAGGACATTCCGCACAGCGAAGTGCCCGCCTTCGACGCGCTGTTCGACGACCCGCATCTGCGCGCCACCGGCATGTTCTTCGAATACGATCATCCGAGCGAGGGGCGCGTGCGCGCCGCGGGCATTCCCACGCGCTTCTCGCGCACGCCCGGCAATATCCGGCGCTGGCCGGAAGCGCTGGAGTAGTGCCGAACCAGCGCCGGCTACACTACCGGCCTGACGATCGCGAAACGGGCGGGCAAGGAACACAGATGGCGGAAGCGGAACTGGCCGAGAAGGCAAGCACCTCGAACGTGAAGACCGCATTGCGCGTGATCGAGATCATGGAGATCTTCGCGCGCGAAGGCCGCTCGCTGACGCTGACCGAGCTGGCGCGGCTGCTGGGCGCGCCCGTGTCGAGCTGCCTGGGCCTGATCCGGACGCTGACTTCGCTCGGCTATCTCTACGATACCGGGCGCAGGCAGGGGTACTACCCCACCGCGCGGCTGCTGGCGATGGCGCAGAAGATCGCCGCCAACGATCCGCTGCTCGAACGCGTGCAGCCGGTGCTGGACTCGCTGCGCGAGCAGACCGGCGAAACCGTGATCTTCGGCAAGCTGCGGGACGACGGCCGCGTGGTCTATCTCGATGTGGTCGAATCGCTCAACCCGGTGCGCTACACGGCCACCGCGGGCGACATCCGGGTGGCCCATACCAATTCCATCGGCCGCGCCATTCTCGGCGCGCTGCCGGACGAGCAGCGCGAGGCTTATCTCGCGCGGGCGACCTTCGCGCCGCTGACCGCGCGTACGGTGAGCACGAAGGAAGCGTTGCAGCAAGAGCTGGACGCCTCCAGAGAGCGCGGCTGGTATTGCAACTTCGGCGAGTCGCTGGCGGACCTGGGCGCGATTGCCGTGCCCGTGGTATTCGCGGGCACCGCCCACGGCGTGTCGGTGGCCGGGCCGATCAACCGCGTCGAGGCAAAGGCCGCCGACATCGCCGCCGCGCTTCTGACCGCGCGCGCCAGGCTCGAGGACCACGGCGCCTGACGCGCCGCCGCCAGGCGGACGGCGTGCTTGAGCGATCCCGTGGCGCAGGCCTATCATGGGCCATCGCCATGCCAGGGAGTCCACGTGACCCGTCCCGCAGACGACAACGCCAAGCCGGACGCACTCCATCCCGACGACCAGGCGCCCCGCTCGCTGGAGGAATGCCGGCGCTGCGACCTGTGGCGCAACGCCACGCAGGGCGTACCCGGCGAGGGCCCGGCCTCGGCCCGCGTGATGGTGGTGGGCGAACAGCCCGGCGATCAGGAGGACCTGCAAGGCGCTCCCTTCGTCGGCCCCGCGGGCCGCATGCTGGACACCGCCCTCGAACGCGCCGGCCTGGCGCGCGACAAGGTCTACATGACCAATGCCGTCAAGCACTTCAAATGGGAACCGCGCGGGAAGCGGCGCCTGCACAAGACGCCGGCGCAACAGGAAATCGAGGCCTGCGGCTACTGGCTGGAATCCGAGCTGAGCACGGTGCGCCCGGACGTGGTGGTGACGCTCGGCGCCACGGCGCTCAAGGCCGTGCTCGGCAAGAAGACCGTGGCGATATCGAAGGTGCTGGGCATGGCCATCGAGCACGAAGGCCGCAAGGTCATCGCCACCTATCACCCCTCCTACGTGCTCCGCGTGCCGGACCAAGCTGCGAAGCAGGCCGCCTTCGAGCGCATCGTCGAGGCGCTGCGGATGGCCGCGCGGCTGTCGGCGGCGCCGCCGCCGCGCAAGGGCAGGAGCACGGCAACGACTACCGCGAAGGCGGCCGATGCCGGCGCCGTGGCTACACCGAAGACGCCTGCCGCCGGCACGGCCGCCCGCAAGCGCGCCACCGCGCCGGGCGCCGCCAGAAAAGGGACGAGACGGCCGGACAAGAGCGGGGGTGGCGGCAAGGACGAAAAATAACAGCGGAAAAGACGACGGGCGTTTCCTAGAATGGCCGAGAAAGCGGCGTAGCCACATGGCATGCCTGCCGCCTACCGGTTCGTGAAAGGACACGCTGACATGGAAAGCAGGCCTTTGCCGATGCGCCCCGCCGCCGCAGCGGCCCTGTTGCTCGCCGCGGTGGTCGGATGCGGGGGCGGAGGCGGCGGCGATGGCCAGCCGGCCGACACGATTCCGCAGCCGCAGGTGGCGGCAAGCCGCGACGGCGTGCTCGAACTGACGCTGCGGCAGGCCCCCGCGAAAGTCGAGGTGGCCGGCACCACGATCACCTCCAACGTCTTCAACGACACCTATGTGCCACCGGTGATCAAGCTCGGCCGCGGCGACCGGCTGGCGCTGACGCTGCGCAATCGCATCGGCAAGGCCGAGGTGGAGATCGACGGTCCGCAGGAAACGAACCTGCACTACCACGGAATGTCGATCTCCCCGCTCGCGCCGGCCGATGACATCTTCCTGCACGTGGGGGCCGGAGCCGACTATCTCTACACGTGGCGCGTGCCCGTGGACCATCCGCAGGGCACGCATTGGTACCACCCGCACCCGCACGGCCTGGTCGAGCCGCAGATTCTGAGCGGCATGTCCGGGCTGATGGTGATCGACGGCCTGCTGGACCATTTCCCTGCGTTCGCCGGCTTGACCGAGCGCCACTTCCTGCTCAAGGACATCCAGCTGCCCGGTGCCGACGACGGCGCGCCGCTGACCAAGACCATCAACGGCGTGCTGGGCGGCACCCTGAACCTGCGCCCCGGCGAGATGCAGGTCTGGCACGTGGGCAACGTGGGCGCCGACGCGTATTTCGACCTGGCCATCGACGGCCTGCAATGGTGGGAGATCGCCCGCGACGGCAACGTGCGGGCCCGCCCGGAGGCGCGGACATCGCTGTTCCTGCCCCCCGGCTCGCGCTCCACGCTGATCGTGCGCGCGGCCGATGCGGCGGGCAGCTACGCCATCCGCACGCTCGCGGTCGATACCGGCCCGCAAGGCGATCCCAATCCCGAAGTCCGGCTCGCCACGCTGGCCGTGGGCGGCCAGCCGCAGGACACCGCCAACCTGCTGGCGCGCATCGACGAGCCGGCGGTGCGGCGCGACACGCTGACGCCCGAGCAGGTAGCGGCATTGCCCATCACGCGCCGCCGCACCGTCGTCTTCTCGGAAACGGCCGACGGCAACACCTTCTTCATCGACGGCAAGGAATACGACGTGGGCCGCGACGACGTGACGGTCAACCTGGGCGACGTCGAGGAATGGACCATCCGCAATGTCAGCGGCGAACGGCACGTGTTCCACATCCACCAGCTCGACTTCCTCGTCACGTCGATCAACAACGAGGACGTGGACGAGCGCGGGCTGAGGGACGTCATCGACCTGCCCTTTCAGCAGAACGGCGTGCCGGGCGAGGTCAAGGTGATCATTCCCTTCACCAATCCGCTGATGATCGGCCGCTTCGTGTTCCACTGCCACATCGTCGAACACGAGGACGGCGGCATGATGGCGAACATCGTGGTACTGCCGCCGGGCCAGAGCGCGCTGCCTGCCGCCCGCATGAACGTCATCCAGGCGACCTCGCTCGCCAGCACCTGGAAGTCCATGCTGCCCCGCGCCATCAGCCAGCGACTGGCGCCACCGGCGCCCTGGCAGGATGCCATCTGCCGCTCGGATGGCCGCACCGCGGTGGCCGCCGCGGCGCCTTCCACGCCATTGCCGCGCTAGGTCCTTCTCCCTGCCCCGTGCATGTTCGCGGCGCGATCGCCGCGGGCGTTTGCCTCGCCCCGGGGCCATGCAATCGGCGCAACCGCCAAAACCGACAATGCGCAGCGAATCCGACAGCAAGCGCTAGCTTGGCCGCCCACAATCCGCCGCTCGGCCGGCAACGCATGGCCGAACCCTGGTTATCGACACATCCGTCCAACACCGGTGGCCTTGCGGGTACCTTTGCTGACACCCGCCCGTGGTCCCGACGCGCGTGCCTTGCACGGACCGCATTCCTGACGACAGCGTTTATGTCACGGCAGAAACTTCTTCAGTTCTCTGCGGACGTGGCTTGCGCGAAACTGAAGCGTCGCCTCGGCAGGGGTGTCACGAACCGTCGGAGCGTCCCGGCATGCGTGCGTCGGATCGCACCAGCGCCAGACCGGTTCGCTCAAAGGAGGCCCGCGATGCGGAGCCGCAGTGATCGCCGTCAACGTAGCAACGGGTCGGCAAGACCGTCTCGGGCCAATCGGCCATTTTCCGGATTTGCCCTGCTCGCCGTGCCGCTGGCATGCATGGCCACCGTCGCCGGCGCGCAGACCGTGGTGGGGCCCGGTGTGACGGCCACGACGGTGTCGCCGCCTCCGGGCGGCACTGCCACCATCGTCGGTGGCACCATCGTCGACACCGATGTTTCCGGCGACTTCGCCATCGTCAGTACCAATGGCTCGGTGGTGCTCGATCGCACCCATCCGGCCAGCACGGGCGCCGGCATCGAACTGCGCACCGATAGTCCCACCGCCAATCGCGGGCTGGGCATCTTCGTCGATGCGCGAACGAATCCGGCGCAGGTGCGGATGGTGACCGGCACCCAGCTGACCGTGCTGACGGGAGGCGAGCGTTCCTATGGCGTCTACGCCATGGGCGCGAACGCCATCGGCGGCCAGCCAATCCTGTCCCTGGCCGACGCCGCCATCGGCACCGGCGGCACCGGCGCATCGGCCGTGGTGGTCACCAACGGGGCCAGCGGCGTGCTCGAACGCGTCCAGGTCGTCACCACCGGCGACCAGATGCCCAATCGCGAGGGAGCCTACGGACTGACCTCGCAGGTCAACGCGACGCTCGCCGTCAGCGACAGCACCGTGGCCACCACCGGACTCGGCGCCGCCGGCGTGCTGGTGCACGAGGCCACCGCCACCGCGCAGCGGCTGCGCATCGTCACCACGGGCGCCTCCGCCTACGGGGCGAACTTCCAGCTCGGCGGCAACGGCGACTTCGCCGATATCGACATCGAGACGCGCGGCACCGGCAGCATCGGCCTGCGCGTTGCCGGCGTGGACGCCGCGCCGGTATCGACCTTCAACGGGAGAAACGTGCGGATCGCCACCGCGGGCGACAACGCGTGGGGGATGCTCGCCCGTGAGGCCTCCACGTCCGCCATCTCCGGTCTCGACATCGCCACGCAGGGGCAGGCCGCCCACGGCGTCTTCGGCTTCGGCCCCGCCTCGCGCGCCGCGCTCGATACGGTGACCATTGCCACGGCCGGAGCGGGCGCGCACGGCGTGGTGGCCGCGTCCGGCGCAGGCCTCACGCTCGCGGACGGCAGCATCGCTACCGGGGGCACGGCTTCATACGGCGTCAACGTGGTCGCGGCGGCCGCGGACCCGGCGCTGGCCACCGCACGGCTCACCGATATCGCGGTCACCACGCAGGGCGATGCCGCACATGCCCTGGCTGTGCTCGAAGGCGGCACGCTGACGCTGTCCGGCACCAGCGCGCAGGCGAGCGGACTGGGCGCGGCGGGTCTGCTGATCGCCAGCGGCAACGGCTACACCGGCGTGGCGTCGATCACCGGGGGCGCCATCGCCAGCGCGCGCGGTCCGGCCATCGGCGTGGGTGGCGGCATCGCACAGATCAGTCTCGACGGGACGCAGGTGTCCTCGCCCGGATACTGGCTCCATGTCGGCCAGGGCGCCGTGCCGGGGGCCAACAGCCTGTCGCTGGACTTCGCGCGTCCGCACGCCAACGCCGAAGCCGCTTTCCCGGCGTTTCCCGATACGCTGGTGTTCGGCTCGGAGCTGGAGACGACCAGCCCCACCACGGCGGTCACCTTCGCGCCTTCCACGGCGACGATCGCGGTCAGCCGCTCGGCCATCAGCGGCGCGGCGCTGACCGAACCGGGCAACACCGCCAATGTCGCCATGACCAGCGGGTCGTCGTGGCTGGTGACCGGCGATTCCAATCTGACGAATCTCAGCGTGGCTGCCAGTTCGATCGATTTCGCGCCGCCGCCTCCGGGGGGCGCCTACAAGACGCTGCGGGTCGCCAACTACGCCGGCGCCAATGGCCGGCTGACGCTGAACACGTTTCTCGGCAGCGACGGCTCGCCTTCGGACAGGCTGCAGATCGATGGCGGCACGGCCACCGGGACCACCGCGCTCGATATTCGCAACACCACCGGCCCCGGCGCCTTGACGACCGGCGACGGCATCCGCGTGGTGCAGGGCATCAATGGCGGCACCACCGCGTCCGGCGCGTTCGCCCTCGGCACGCGCGTAGTCGCCGGCCCGTACGAATACGCCCTCTACCGCGGCGGCGCGTCCGCGGCCAGCGGCGAGGACTGGTTCCTGCGCTCCACGCTGGACTGCACGCTGTCTCCCACCACCCCGCCCTGCGAACAGCCCGGACCCGGGCCGGGCCCCGCCCCGGCCCCGGCGCCGAACTTCCGGCAGGAAGTGGCCCTGTACAGCGCCCTGCCCGCCATGGCCCTGCTCTATGGCCATGCGCTGCTCGACACGCTGCACGAGCGGGTCGGCGAACAGGAGCAGTTGCGCGGGCGCGCGGGTCCCGGGGCGAGCCCCTACGCCAACGGCGCCTGGGGCCGCATCATCGGCGCGCACGGCAGGCACGACGGCGATCCGGGCGGTGCGCAGGGTGGCGACGGCCCGCGCTACGACTACGATTTCTACGGCGCACAGATCGGCATGGACCTGTTCCGCCGGGAGCGGGAGGATGGCCGGCGCGATCACGCAGGCATCTACGGCGCGGTGGGCTATGCGCGCAGCGACGTCGACAGCTTCGCGGGCGGCCGGGCCGGCACCAACCGGCTCGATGCCTACACCCTGGGTGGCTACTGGACCCACTACACCCGCACGGGTGCCTATGTCGACGCCATCCTGCAAGGCACGTGGTACGACGGCAAGGCGGAATCCACGCGGGACGTGCCCAACCTCGACGTGGACGCATTCGGCTGGGCGGCCTCGCTCGAAGGCGGCTACCCGCTGCCGGTGCGGGGCAACTGGGTCGTCGAGCCGCAGGCGCAGCTCGTCTACCAGAACATCCGCGACGCGGACGGCAACGATGGCGCCGCGCAGGTCCGTTTCAGCGACATGGACTCCCTCGCCGGCCGCCTCGGCGTGCGCCTGGCGCGCACCGTGGAACGCGACGGCGATCCCGAACGGTTGACCACCGGGTGGCTGCGCGCCAGCGTGTGGCGCGAGTTCCGCGGCGAGCCGCGCACGGCGTTCTCCTCCAGCACCGGCTTCGTCCCGTTCACCGCGAGCATCGATGGCAGCTGGTGGGAACTGAAGGGCGGCGTGACCGCGCAACTGACGCGAACCGCCTCGCTGTTCGGCTCGGTCGGCTATCAGCGCGCGTTCGGCGACGACAGCTACGCCTTCGAGGGCAAGGTCGGCCTGCGTTTCAACTGGTGACCGCGCGGCGCCGTGACCGCGGGCGGCGCTGGCGGGGTCAGCACTGCTCGCGCCGCGGCACGGGGCTGTCTTCGTCCGCCGCCCGGCGCTCGCGGGTAACGGCGTCGACGTTACGGGTGCGGGGGTCCAGCGGCACGCGCTGCTGCATCGCCGCCTTCGCCAGCATATGTGCGCTGATCGGGGCGGTGAGGAACAGGAAGGCGATGATCAGCAGCTCGTGCAGGCTCAGTTCGCCTTGCGCGCTGAAGAACACCACCGACGCGCCCACCACGCCGCCAACGCCCAGGGTGGTTGACTTGGTCGGCCCGTGCAGCCGCATGAAGAAGTCAGGCAGCCGGAACAGGCCCAGCGCGCCGACCAGCGTGAAGATGCTGCCGATCAGCAGCAGCGCGCAAGTCGCGATTTCGACGAACAGGCTCATGGCGGACTCCGGCGATGCTATTGCAGTTCGATGATGTCGCCGCGCTGCAAATACTTGGTCAGCGCGACGGTGCCGATGAATCCCATCACCGCGATCAGCAGCGCGACCTCGAAGAACAGCGCGCTGCGCAACCAGATGCCGTACACCACGATCAACGCGATCGCGTTGATGTTCAGCGTATCGAGCGCGACGATGCGGTCGGGCAGGCTCGGCCCGCGCACCAGCCGGGCGGCGGTCAGCAGGAAGGCAAGGACCAGCAGCGCCAGGCAGATCGGGATCACGACGTCGAGCATACGAATATCTCCCTCAAAGGCGCTTCGTAGCGCGATTTGATGTCAGCAGTCAGGGTGGACTCGTCCTTCAGGTCAAGCACGTGCACCAGCAGGCAGCGGCGGTCTTCGCTCAGCTCGGCGCATAGCGTGCCGGGGCTGAGGGAGACGATGCTGATCAGGGCCGTCAGCGCCATTTCGTGCTCGGCCTCCAGCGGGACTTCGACGAAGCCGGGCCGCAGGCGCGACGCGCGCCCGAGCACCAGCATCGCCACATGCACGTTGGCCACCAGGATATCGGCCATCACACGCCCCAGCAGCAGCAGCATCAGGTCCGGCCGGCGCAACTGCATCGGGCTCAGCCATAGCCGCAGGCCGATGCGCAGCGAGATCAGCCACGCCAGCAGGCCGCCCAGCAGCACGCTGCCGAACGAGATCTCGTTGGACAGCAGCAGCCAGACCACCAGCAGGACCAGCGTGAGCCATGGATGGGGAAACCAGCGTCGCAGCATGGCGTCAGCCCTCCCCGTTCGGCAGCACCGCCCGCAGGTACGCGGGACGGTCCAGCAGTTGCAGCGCGGTGGCGTCCACGTAGCGCGAGATCGGCTGCGCGAACACCACCATGCCGATGCTGCAGGCCAGCAGCGCGGCGCAGCACGCCAGCTTGCCGGGGTCCGGCGCCGCGCGATGCCGCACGATGCCCGCCACCTGGCGCGCGGGCGTGCCTGCGGGCGCGGACGGCGCCTGCCACACCAGGCGCGTGCCCGTGCGGCTGACAGCCACCAGCGACGCGAGGCCGGTCAGCAGGATGGCCGGCCAGAGCACCGATGCGCCGTGCCATTGCGCGTCGAACGGCGCGGCGCGCAACACCATGGCCTTGCCGAGAAACCCGGACAGCGGCGGCAGCCCGACCGCGCCGATCGCACCGGTGAGGAACAGCGCCCCCGCGATCCAGGTGATCGGCTTGCGGCGCGCGACGGCGCGCACCCTCGGCGTGGGCTCGGGTGTGCGCCGCGTGGGCAGGCCCTCGAGCGCATCGGCCAGAAGGAACAGCCCCGCCGTGCATAGCGTGGTGCTGCCCAGGTAGTACAACGCCCCGCCCCAGGCACCGGGGGATTGCAGCGCCACGCTGGCGAGCAGCAGGCCCACCGACACCAGCACCAGGTAGGCGGTCAGCAGCTTCATGCTGCGGGCCGCGAGCGCCCCGCAGGCGCCGATTACCATGGTGGCTAGCGCCAGCCACCACAGCCAGCGCGACGCGAACGTCGCCAGCATGCCGTGGCCCGCGTCGAACATCAGCGCGTGGCATCGCATGATGGCGTACACGCCGACCTTGGTCATGATGGCGAACAGGCCCGCGACCGAGCCGGCAGCGCTGGCATAGGCGCGCGGCAGCCAGAACGACAGCGGAAACAGGCCGGCCTTCAGCCCGAACACCAGCATCAGCATCGCGCCGGCGGCCGCCGCGAGCGGCACCGCCTCGGCATCGAGGCGCGCCAGCCGCTCCCCCATGTGGGCCATGTTCAGCGTGCCGGTCAGCCCGTACAGGATGCCGATGGCGACCAGGAAAAACGAGGAACCGACCAGGTTCAGCACGACATAGTGCAGGCCCGAGCGGATCCGCGCTTCGCCGCCGCCGTGCACCAACAACGCATACGAGGCGATCAGCAGGATTTCGAAGAAGACGAAGAGATTGAAGATATCGCCGGCGAGGAACGCACCGTTGAGGCCCATCAGCTGGAACTGGAACAGCGCGTCGAAATGGCGGCCCAGGCGATCGTCGCCGCGTCCTGCGCAGCAGGCGCAGACCGCGCCCAGCACTGCCGTCAGCAGCAGCATCAGCGCGCTGAGCCGGTCCAGCTGCAGGACGATGCCGAACGGCGCGGCCCAGTTGCCGATGGCATAGACCTGTATCGCGCCGCTGCGGGCTTCGCCCAGCAGCCACGCGGCCAGCGGCACCAGCGCGATGGCGGCCGCCACGCTCAGCGCCCGCCGCCGCAAGGGACGGCGTGCAGGCATGATCGCCAGGACACCGCCGGCAAACATGGGCAACAGGATGGGAAGAAGCAGGCCGTGATTCATGCCTTGGCGCCCCCGGCTTGCTGCGCGTCCGGCGACACCATCGCCGCGGCGCCGGCGGGGGCGCTGCCGGAGTCGCCCTGCGCGCCATCCACATGATCGCTGCCATCGAGCGCGAAGGACCGCAGCGACAGCACCATCGCAAAGGCCGTCATCGCAAAGCCGATCACGATGGCGGTCAGCACCAGCGCCTGTGGCAGCGGATCGGCATACTCGCGGCCATCGCCGATGATCGGCGGCTTGCCGGTCGAGAGCCGTCCCATGCCGAGCAGGAACAGCGTCACGGCATAGGTCATCAGGGTCAGGCCCATGACCACGGGAAAGGTGCGCGCGCGCAGCAGCAGGAAGATGCCGCAGGCGAACAGCACGCCAATGGCGCAGGCAAACAGCAGTTCCATCAGACCGACTCCTGGTTGGCGGCGCGGTGCTCGCTACGCTTGTCGCGCACGCCGAGATGGGACACGATCAGCAGCGTGGTGCCGACCACCGTGAGATAGACGCCCAGGTCGAACGCCATGGCTGTCGCCAGTTCGATCTCCCCTGCCAGCGGGAGTTCGAAGTGGCCGAAGGCGCTGGTCAGGAACGGCGCGCCGAAGGCCCAGCTCCCCAACCCGACGAAGCCCGCGATCAGGATGCCCGCGCCGGCGAGGCCGCGGTAGTGCAACGTGATCCGCTCCTCGGTCCACAGCACGCCGCTCGCGACGTATTGCAGCAGCAGCGCAACCGAGGTGATCAGCGCGGCGATGAAGCCCCCGCCCGGCAGGTTGTGCCCGCGCAGCAGGACGAAGATCGCCACCATCGCGGTCAGCGGCAGCATCAGCCGGGCCAGGATGGCGAGCAGCAAGGGATGGCTCTGGCTCGACCACGGCAGGCCCTGCGGGCCGACCGCCGGCACCGGCAGGCGCAGCCCCTTGAGCATCGCCTGCACGCCGAGGCCGGCCAGCAGCAGCACGCAGATCTCGCCCAACGTATCGAAGCCGCGGAAGTCGACCAGGATCACGTTGACCACGTTATGGCCTCCGCCGCCCTCCACGCTGTTGGTCAGGAAAAAGCTGGCGATGGTGTCGTACGGCCGCGTCATGACCGCGAACGCGGCACCGCCGACGGTCAACCCCCCTAGCACGGCGATGGCGATATCGCGGCCGCCCTTGAGCAGCGACGGGCGCGCAGGCCGCTCCACCGGCAGGAAATACAGCGCCAGCACCAGCAGGATGATGGTCACCACCTCGACCGATATCTGGGTCAGCGCCAGGTCCGGCGCGGAGAACCGCGTGAACGCGAGCGACACCATCAGTCCGCACAGGCTCAGCAGGATCAGCGCAGCCATCCGGTTCCGGTACGCCACCACCACGCAGCAGGCGGATAGCGCGAGCACGGCCAGTCCCACCGCCGTGGGCACGTCGATGGGAGCGAGCGGCATCGGTCCCGCCACCGAGCCCAGGTCCAGCAGATACAGCGCCGGCACCAGCACCGCGATGCCGATCAGCCACGCAAGGTAGTTCTGCAGCGAGCCGTCCTCGAACAGGCGCAGCAGCCGGGCGGCGAGCCGCTCGAACCATTCCACCGCGGATTCGAAGCGGTCGCGCGCGCTGAGCTGCGTGCGGGCCTGGTAATGCCGCCACGAGTCCCGACGCAGTGCGAACAGCGTCGTGCCCGCCGCCATCGAGATCAGGCTCATGACCAGCGGCGTGTTGAACCCGTGCCACGGACTGAGGTGGTACGAGGGCAAGGGCGGCCCCATGGTGGCAATGGCGGCCGCGGTCAGCAGCCCGGCAACGGTATAGCTCGGGAATATGCCGACCACCAGGCAGATGACCACCAGCACCTCGACCGGAATCTTCATCCAGCGCGGCGGCTCGTGCGGCGGATACTTGGGCAGGCCGTCCGGCCTGCCGTCGAAGAACACGCCATAGATAAACCGAAGCGAATACGCCACGGTGAGCGCGCCGGCGAGCGTCGCGGCGGCCGGGATGGTCCAGTTGAACGTACCCAGCAGCCCCTGCGCCAGCGTCTCGCCGAAGAACATCTCCTTGCTCAGGAAGCCGTTGAGCAACGGCACGCCGGCCATCGACAGCGAGGCGACGATGGCCAGCAAGGCGGTATGCGGCATGTAGCGCGCCAGGCCGCGCAGGCGGCCCATGTCGCGCGTGCCGGTCTCGTGGTCGATGATGCCGGCCGCCATGAACAGGGATGCCTTGAAGACCGCGTGGTTGAAGATGTGGAACAGAGCCGCCACCGTGCTGAAGCGCGTATCGAGGCCGAACAGCAGCGTGATCAGGCCCAGATGGCTGATGGTCGAATAGGCCAGCAGGCCCTTCAGGTCGCGCTGCAACAGCGCCATTGCGGCGCCCATCAGCAGCGTGGCCAGGCCCGTCATCGCCACCAGGTAGAACCACCAGTCGGTCCCGTCGAGCACCGGGTAAAGCCGCGCGAGCAGGAACACGCCCGCCTTGACCATCGTGGCCGAATGCAGGTACGCCGATACCGGCGTGGGCGCGGCCATCGCATGAGGCAACCAGAAATGGAAGGGAAACTGGGCGGACTTGGTGAAGACGGCCAGCAACACCAGTACCAGCATTACCGGATAGAGCGGATGGCGTTGCACGAGGCCGGCCTGAGCGAGCACATCGCCGATCTCGAGGCTGCCGCAGATATGTCCCAGCAGCAGCACGGCAGCCAGCAGCGCGAAGCCGCCCCCGCCGGTGACGGTCAGCGCCATGCGCGCGCCCTTGCGGGCATCGGAGCGATAGGACCAGAAGCCGATCAGCAGGAAGGAAAAGATGCTGGTCAGTTCCCAGAACACGACCAGCAACAGCAGGTTGCCGGACAGCACCACGCCGAGCATGGCGCTCATGAACAGCAGCAGCAAGGCGAAGAAGCGCGAGTTGGACTCGCTGCTCGACAGGTAGTAGTGGGCGTAGACGATGACCAGCAGGCCGATGCCCAGCACCAGCACCGCAAACGCAAACGCCAGTCCGTCCAGCCGCAGCGTCAGGTTCAGGCCCAACTCCGGCAACCATTGCTGGCGCAGCACGATGACACCGCCGTCCTTGACGCGCTCCCACGCCGTGGCGAGCAGCGCCAGTCCGCCCAGCGGGGCGCCGAGCACGAGCGGCGCGGTGAGCCACGAGGCGTAACGCCGTGTCGGTGCGATCGACACGGCGGCAAGAAACGGCAGCGCGATCAGCCACGCCATCACCATCTGTCTCCTCCTATCCGATTTGCCCGTGCAATGGCAGGCAGCCATTCATCCGGGGCGTGTGCTTGCCCATTTCCTGCGCGGCGATGAAATCGCCCCGTTTCTCAGATGGCGTGCACACCAAATAATTCAGATCAGGTCTGAAAAAAATGAATGGGGTAATGCGCGCTTCGCGGTGTCCCCCTTTTGCGTATGTCCCGCGTAACCCGCCCGTCCTGACGGAAACAAAAACTGAAAATCGCAGCGCAAATTGCACACTGGCTCGGGTAATTCGCTAGATGCCAACGCTGGATGGGCCCGCGCGCCCTACGTATACTGGCTACCATGCCGGCCGCGGAGCCCTCGCTGACGAGCGCGGCAAATAAGACGAGCACAGTGGATCAATACCATGAATCAATATCGCGCGACCACCCCGGATACGGGCCGCACCCAAGCCAGCATGGGTAGCGACAACCAACACGCGCCGGCCGACGGCTTGCACGAAGACGAGCGGAGAACCGGGATGCAGACCGAACAGTATCAGGCCACGCAGGAAACCCGGCGCGCCGGCCTGCGCGCATTGCGCGCGGCGCTGCTGCAGTCCCACAAGGAAGTCATTCAATACGATCGCGGACAGTACGAGCGCCTGCGCGGGCCGATCCCGGCCGGGCAGTTCGTGCAGATCGTGACCGAGGACGATCACTTCCGCTGGCTCGATCCGCTATCCCGGCTGATCGTGGAGATCGATGAAGAACTCGACGGCGGGGAGCACCACGACGACACCTGCCGCGCCGTGGCCGGCGCCGCGGAGAAGCTGTTCGGACCCTCCGGGGACCCGGCCTTCCGCCAGCGCTACCACGAGGCGCTGCAGGACGAGCCGGCGGTCACGGTGGCCCACGGCCAGCTGATGTCGGTCATCGTGCAGCTACGCAAGCTGTCGTAGCGGCAGGCGCGGCGCCCGGCCCGCCGACACCCCTGTCAGCCCCCACCGCCCCGCCCCCGGTCCGGCACGTCCGGATCGACGGCGATCGGGTCGCTGGCCGGAAACGTATCCTTCAGCGCTTCGTCCAGTTCATCCTCGAGCGCGTCGCGCTCTGGCGGCGCAGCGCTGTCCGAAGGCCGGCGCGATTGCCGGGGCGTCTGCGAGGCGGCGGGCTTGCTCATCACGGATCCTTTGACGGGAGCCCGGCGGTGCTCCGGGCGGCGCAACGAAAATGGGCCAACGCCACATCGTACGCCCCCAACTGCGAGGCATCAATGCGGCGTTGGCCCGGGTGCTGGCCGCGTGCCTGCGGTCAACCCGCTCAGGTCGAGCTGGCGCGGTAGCGGTTGCGCAGGTCGCGGATCAGATCGTGGTTGCGCAGCACACCCTGGTACTGGCGCTCGATGAGCGCGCGGATCTCGAAGCTCAGGTCGTCTTCCTGCAGCGCGTCGGCGTATTTCTTCTTCGCCACGTCCTCGCCGCGCTCGGTCTCTTCCAGAATGGCGAGATCGTCGCGGTCCGCCACCGCGCTACGCAGGCTGACCCATCCGCGGTGCAGCGCACCGGCCACGCTGCCGCTTTCTTCCGGCCGCCCGCCAAGCGCCACCACCTGGGCCTGCAGTTCGCGCACCGCCGCCCCTACCTCGGCGGAGCGGCTGGCGAACAACTCCTTCAGTTCGGGGTTCTTCGCGTCCTCGGCCGCCTTCCGGAAGCCTTCCTCGCCATCGCGCGAGACTTCGATCAGGTCGTTCAGTACGGAAACGTTCTTGTCAGCCATGGCAGCTCCTTGCGTCGTGGTGCCGCTCGGGGCGGCACGTGTTCGAAAAGGACCTGCCGCGATCATCCGGGGGCCGGCGTACCGGCGATACCGCCCGAATCATTGCGGCGAGGCCACACATTCACGATAAGGCAAGGGCCATTCCGGGGCTGTAAGGCACGTACCCAAGCAGTTGTCGGTCGATACCTACATGCCCGCGGAGGGCGCCGGCGCGCGCTCAGTCGAGCAGGTGCCCCATGCGCGTGCGCTTGGTGGCAAGGTATTTTTCGTTCTCGGCATTGGAGGGAACGACGTGGCGCAACTGCTCCACGACCACGATGCCGGCCGCTTCCAGCGCAAGCTTCTTGCGCGGATTGTTGCTCATCAGACGGATCGACTTGACGCCCCACTGGCGCAGCAGGTCGGCAGCGAATTCGTAGGTGCGCGAGTCGATGGCCTGGCCCAGCGCGAGGTTCGCGTCCACGGTGTCGAGACCGCCATCCTGCAGGCCATAGGCGCGGATCTTGTGGCCGAGGCCGATGCCGCGGCCTTCGTGGCCGCGCAGGTACAGCAGGATGCCGCGGCCTTCCTCGGCGATCTTGCGCAGGGCCAGGTCGAGCTGTTCGCCGCAGTCGCAGCGGCAGGAGCCGAAGACGTCGCCGGTGAGGCACTCCGAATGGAGCCGGGTCAGGACCGCCTCTCCGGCGACCTCGCCCACGCTGAGCGCAAGATGCTCGATACCGCTGGTGGCGCCCTTGAAGGCGTGGGCGGTAAATTCGCCGAACCGGGTCGGCAGGCGTGCCGAGCCGATCAGCTTGATTTCTGTGTCGTTCATGTCTTTATACGAATGCAATGGCGCGGGGTATCGGTGCCGCGCCACGGAGGAACGCGAGGGACGCCGACCCGGCAGCCGGCCTTGCGCCGGCCGTGCCTGACGGCAAGGATACCGCGAAACGGCCGCTCGCCCGGTGGCCGGCCTTTCGCTGCATACCGGCCATGCAGGGCTGGCATGCCCCGCAGGCGGCCCGGACGCCCCGCCCGGAGGCGCGCTCCTAGAGGATCGGCGCGAACAGCTTGGCCACGTGCATGGCGACCCGGCGCAGGCGCGGTGCCCCAAGGTACTCGTTCGCGTCGATGGGCAGCGCCTGCGCGAAGTCCTGCTCCAGCATGCGTTCCACGTCGCCGGCGAAGCCCTTGTCGGCGGTCATCACGATCAGTTCGAAATTGAGCCGGAAAGAGCGGTTGTCCAGGTTGGCGGTGCCTACCCCCGCCACCTCATCGTCGATCAGGATGACCTTCTGGTGCAGGAAGCCCGGCTGGTACCGATAGATCCTGATACCGGCGCACACGGCCTGGTAGGCGTACAGCGTCGAGGCGGCGTACACGACCCGGTGGTCCGCCCGGGCCGGAATAAGGATGCGCACGTCCACGCCCCGCAGCACCGCCAGCCGCAATACCGCGAACACGGCTTCGTCGGGCACGAAATAGGGAGACGTGATCCACAGCCTCTCGCGCGCCGACTGGATGGCCTCGACGAAGAACAGCGAGCAGGTTTCCTGCGCGTCGGCCGGGCCGGTCGGCACCACCTGGCAGGTCATCGCGCCGGCCGGCTGCGCCGGCGGCGGCAGCAGCAGCGGCACCTCGCGCGCGGCCCAGTACCAGTCCTCGGCGAAGGTCATCTGCAGGTCCAGCACCGCCGGTCCGCGCACCTCGATATGGGTGTCGCGCCATGGCGCCAGCGGCGGCCGCTCGCCGAGATATTCGTTGCCGACGTTGTGGCCGCCGACGAAGGCGCGCTCGCCGTCCACCACGACCAGCTTGCGGTGGTTGCGGAAATTGAGCTGGAAGCGGTTGACCAGGCCGCGGTGCGGCGCGAACGCGCTGACCTGCACCCCGGCCTTCGCCAGATGCCGCACGTAGTGGCCCGGCAGCGCATGGCAGCCGATGCTGTCGTAGAGGAAGTAGACCTGCACCCCGGCCGTGGCGCGCTCGCGCAGCAGGCTCTGCAGGCGCCGGCCCAGTTCGTCGTCGTGGACGATGAAGAACTGCACCAGCACCACGCGCCGCGCCGCGGCGATGGCGGCGAAGATCGCCTCGAACGTGCCGGTGCCGTTCAGCAGCAGCCTCACGTGATTGTTGGCAAGGCAGTCCAGCCCGGTGAGCCGGGGCAGCGCCCGCAGGCTGGGCTGGCAGGGCGCGGCGACGACGTTGGCGTCCCGCGCGTCGCGCTCCTGCGGATCCATGCCCAGGCGCACCTCGCGCATGCGGTCCTGGTTGAAGCGGCGCGCATTCACGTAGCCGGCGAGATTGCTGCTGCCGAAGACCATGTACGGCACCAGCGCGAGGTACGGCATCATGACCAGCGAGCCGGCCCATGCGATGGCGCCGGGGGCCGTGCGCACCGTCATCACCGCGTGCATCGCGGCCAGGATGCCGATCGCATGGAAACACAGGACGATCGTCGCGACTAAGCTGGGGTCATGGAACATCGGCGGCCGGGGTCGTCATGTACCTGGGGGGTCGGAGGTTTCGGCATTCTGGCATACAGCCCGGCGGGGTGGACAGGCGCATGGCCGCGCCGCCGGACGAAGCTGCGCGTTGTGCGATAAGCTTTGCGGCTGTCGCAGTCTGTCGCTGCCTGTCGCTGTCTCCCGCCGTTTCTCTTCCTCCGTCGCGCCGCCGGCGCGGCTTTCCCGAATCAGGAGCCGTTTCGCCATGCCAGACTTTTCCATGCCCTATCGCCGCCTCGGCGCCAGCAACCTGAAGGTGTCCGCGCTGTGCCTGGGCACCATGATGTTCGCGGACCAGACCGACGAAGCCGAGGCCCGGCGCATCGTGGGCTGCGCGCGCGACCGCGGCGTCAATTTCATCGACACGGCGGACGTCTACACCAAGGGCGGCTCCGAACAGATGGTCGGCAAGATCATCGGGGCGAACCGGCACGACTGGATCCTGGCCACCAAGCTCGGCAACAAGATGGGCGACGGCCCCAACCGCTCGCACTATTCGCGCACCTGGATCATGCGGGCCGTGGAGGACAACCTGCGCCGGCTCGGCACCGACTTCGTGGACGTGCTCTATCTCCATCGCGATTTCCTCGACGCCAACCTCGAGGAGCCGGTGCGGGCGATGGGGGATCTCATCCGTGCCGGCAAGGTCCGCTACTTCGGCCTGTCCAATTTCCGGGGCTGGCGCATCGCCGAAGTGTCGCGGCTGTGCGACCAGCTCGGCGTACCACGCCCGGCGCTGTGCCAGCCCTATTACAACCTGCTCAATCGCATGCCCGAGGTGGAGATCCTGCCCGCATGCCAGCACTATGGTCTCGGCGTGGTGCCCTACAGCCCGATCGCGCGCGGCGTGCTGACCGGCAAGTACCTGCCCGGCCAGCGTCCCCCCGAAGACTCGCGCGCGGGCCGTGCCGATCGCCGCATCATGGAGACCGAGTTCCGCGAGGAATCGCTGGTCATCGCCCAGCAGCTGCAGCAGCATGCCGAGGGACGCGGCCTGAAGCTCGGGCAGTTCGCCACCGCGTGGGTGCTGGCCAATCCCATCGTCAGTTCGGTGATCGCCGGGCCGCGGACGCTGGCCCAGTTCGAGGATTATTTCGGCGCGATCAACATTGCGCTGTCTCCCGACGAGGAAGCGATGGTGGACGGGCTCGTGCCGCCCGGCCATGCGTCGACGCACGGCTACACCGACCCGCAGTACCCGTTCGCCGGCCGCCCTGTCAAGGTGGCGGACTGAGCAAACGCAGGCCCCGGAATGCGGCCTTTCGCACAGAACATTGTCGTGCGAAATGTCTGCAATTTTTTTAGGCACGCCGATGGGATGACGCGTCGGCCTTGGCCCTGCCGGACCTTGCCCGGGGTTATCCACACGAACTGTGGATAAGCGGCCATGGTGTGAATAACCTGGGGACAGGCCGGCTCCGGACACGGATCGGCGGGCAACGTGCGGCAAGCAGCCGGGTATCTTGCGCTAACTGCCGCGCGGCAGTCGTCTCCTCATCGGCCCGGGAAAGTCTCCTGGCTATTCCGGCTCCGGCCCTGCCCCTGGCACGCCGGTCTCGGCCAGCAACCTGCCGCTGCCCGCCAGTTCGCGCAGGTCCACCAGCACGAAGCCCCCGGCATCCTTCTTCGCCTCGCGCTTGGCCGCCGCCGCGGCCGCACCGATGTGGCTGCTGCCCAAGCGGCGGATGCCGCCGAGCCCGCCCGGCCACTCGGGCGGGACGCGCACCGCGCCGATCGCCATGGTCACCGTCGGGAAGAAGGCCACGTGCCCGCGGCGGTCCTCGCCGTAGATGCCGCCGGCCTCGCGGTCCGCGCTGGTATAGAGCTCGCGCGCGGCCAGCCGGAAGCGGGCGATCGCCGCCCTCGCCCTGCGCATCCAGTCCTCGCTCTGGTACAGCACCAGGAAGTCGTCGCCGCCCACATGGCCGAGGAAGTCGCGCGCCGGATCGCACGCGTCGGCGAGAATGGCCGCCGCTCCCTTGAGCATCTCGTCGCCCTTCCAGTAGCCGTACTGGTCGTTGTAGGGCTTGAAATGGTTCAGGTCGACATAGCAGGCGTGAAAGGCCACGCCTGCCTCGATCAGGCGGTCGATATGCTGGTTCAGCGGGATATTGCCCGGCAGGAACGTCAGCGGATTCGCGTAGCGCGCCGCCTCCATGCGGATCTCCGTCACGGCGCGGATCAGGTCGGCGCCGGTGCCCAGCCCGAGATAGCAGCCGCCCTCCGTGATGACGAAGCCGTCCGCCAGGTAGCGCTGGTTTTCGCTGGCGAGGATCTTCGCCATCGATTCGAGACTTGCGCTCTTGTCGAAGCACACCGGCTCGGGATTGGCCATCAGGATGCACGGCTTCCTGCCGTACAGCTCGCGATGGAAAGGCGCGGCATAGCGGTCGATGAAGTTCTGCCGGTTGATGATGCCCACGGGCCGGCGCTCGGCGTCGACGACCGCCACGGCATGCAGGTCGGCGTGCGCGTGGAACAGCGCCAGCACCGCGTTGTTGATGTCGCCGGGCGCGACCGTCGGCGCCGGCCTCAGCAGCTTGCCCGCGTTGGTGGCGGACCAGCCCGAGCGCACGGTATGGGGAAACACCGCGATCTGGCTCGATGCCAGCGCCCGCCGCGCCGGCTCGGGCGCCACCTCGGCCGGGCGGGGCAGCGGGCGGCCGAGATAGTAGCCCTGGCCGAACGGCACGCCGAGGTCGCGGAGCACGGCGAGCTCCTCCGCGTCCTCGATGCCTTCGGCGATCACGCGCGCGCCCAGCGTGCCGGCCAGCGTCACCAGCGTGCGCATGACCTCGAGCCGGCGCGAACATCCGGCCACGCCGCGCACCAGCGACTTGTCCAGCTTGATGAAATGCGGCGTCAGCTGGACCAGCAGGTCCAGGTTGGCATGCCCCGTGCCGAAGTCGTCCAGCGCATAGCGCAGCCCCAGCTCTCTCAGCACGGCCATGGCGGCGGCGAACACGGCGGCGTCCCCGATCGGCGTCTGCTCGGTCAGCTCGATGACTACGCGTCCCGGGGGCATGGCGTCGCCCAGTACCACGGCCAGGGCCTCGCCCTTGCCAGCCAGCAGTTGCAGCAGCGAGCGGGGACTGAAGTTGACGAACAGCGTGCCAGGCAGGCCCTGGGCCGCGAACGAGGCAATGGCGATGCCCGCCGCCTCGACTTCCAGCGCCAGCGTGTCGGCCTCGCTCTGGGCGAGGCGGAACAGCGCCTCCGGACTGGCGTGGTCGGACCCTTCGGGGCCGCGCACCAGCGCCTCGTAGCCGAGCAGCTCGCCGGTGGCGAACTGCACGATGGGCTGAAACACCGTGCGCAGGCCATGCCAGGCCCTGGACGAATCCGCGCGGGCGGCGGTGGAGACAGGTAGGTACATCAGGGGAGACGGGTGCAAGCCCGATGAGAAAGGGTAGAGCCGGCATGCAAACGGGCACGCCGGCACGCAAGGGATTGTCCGTATTGCATGTCAATGACATGACAGCAGCGTGACACCCCACGTCAGTGGGATGAAACGCTACCGTCACACAGAGTGGACAACATCCGGGCAACCGCGCCGCCCGCGGCTGCGTTCCTGCCCGCGCCCGGCGCGCCGTATCCCTAGGAGTCATCGATGTTGCTTTCCCTCAGGACCGTTCTCTCGCGCCGCCTTGCCCCGGCGGCGCCCGCGTCGTTCGCCAATCTGCCGCTGCTGGTCCGGCTCGGCGCTGCCCTGGTACTGGTCTACGTGCTGGGCGCCGCCGTGGCCGTGACGGGTCTGGTCCATCTCGGTTCGCTGCGTGAACTGACCGATACGCTGTACGAGCGCCATATGCGTGGCGCGGTGGCCGCCGAGCGCGCCCATGCCGCCCTGGCACAGCTCGGACGCGGGCAACTGGCGCTGACGATGGCGACCAGCGGCGCCGAGCGCGATACCGCCTCGGCGGCGATCGCCCGGGCGATGAAGGACCTGGACACGTCGCTGGCCGCCGTGCAGGCCGCCAGTCCCGCCCAGGCTCCCGCGCTCGCCAAGGAGCACACCGCCACCGCGCAATTGGTGGATGGCTACGTGGGTCTGTTGCGCAAGCAGCCGCTGGACGCCCTGCAGTTCGACAGCGCGGTCTCGGTCGAGGCCCACTTCGTCGCGGAGCAACTGGGCAAGCTCGGCGCGCTGATCGAGCAGGCGCGCACCCAGCTGGAGCAGCAGGCCGCCACGACGGTGGACGAAGTCAACGCCAGCCAGTCCCGCGCGCGCGCCGTGATGGTGGCGATGCTGCTGGCCAGTCTCGTCGCGGCCGGCGCGCTGGCCTGGTGGGCGGCGCGCAGCCTGCTGGGCGAGCTCGGCGGCGAGCCCCGCGCGGCGGCGCTCGCGGCCAACCGCATCGCCAGCGGCGACCTGACCGCGACGATTGCGCTGCGCCCGCGCGATGCGGGCAGCCTGATGTACTTCCTGGCCGGCATGCGGCAGGAACTGGCCGGGGTCCTGGCCCGCATCCACGCGTCGGCCCAGGAGATCGCCGCCGCGTCCGACGGCATTGCCACCGGCAACGGCGACCTGTCCGCCCGTACGGCCGAGCAGCGCGAGGCCGTGGCGGAAGCGGCGGGCAGCATCGCACGGCTGGCCGCGCTGGTCGAGCAGGTCCACGCCCAGGCGGGCGAGTCCAGCGCCATGGCGCGCCGGGCGCACGACGCCAGTGGCCAGGGGATGGCCGTGGTCGGCGAGATGAGCCGCGTGATGGACACCGTGCACGGCCGCTCGCGCGATATCTCGGAGATCGTCGACGTCATCCAGGGCATCGCCTTCCAGACCAATATCCTCGCGCTGAACGCGGCGGTCGAGGCGGCCCGTGCCGGCGAGGCGGGACGCGGCTTCGCCGTGGTGGCGCAGGAAGTGCGGGCGCTGGCCACCCGCACCGCCAACTCGGCGCGGGAAATCGGCGCGCTGCTCGGCGACGCGAACAAGGAAATCCAGCTCGGCGTGACGCTGAGCAGCCAGGTAAGCGCGGCGATGGCCGGCATCGAGCAAGCCGTCGCCAGCAGCCACACGCTGGCCGAGCAGCTGTCCGCGCTGGCCGACGATCAGGCCCGGGGCGTGCGCGAGGTCAGCGAGTCGGTCACGCGGCTCGGGGCGACCAGCCAGGAGAACGAGGCGCTGGTGCTCGCGCTGACCGGCCAGTCGCACCGGCTCGATGAGCAGGCGGCCGGCTTGGCCGCCGACGTCGCTCGCTTCCGGTACTGAGCGCCAGCGGTTGCGCGCAGTTCTGCATAGTGGAACTATGATTCCGCATAGCGGTTGACGCCCGCGCCGATCGGTGCAAACATTCGCGCCCATATACCGGCGTCGACGCCGGACGACGCATCTGGAGACCGCGATGAGCAGCACCTCGGCCGCAACCGGCACCCCCCTTCCCACTTCCTCCGCCGCCCACCCCTTCCAGCGCCTGCACCAGACCATCGCGCCCTGGGTGCAAAGCAAGCCGGAAGTCGTGGCCCTGATGGACGCCGACCGCGCCATCCGCTACGGCGAACTCGACGGCGCCATCGCGCAGGCGGCCGCGGCGCTGACCCGGCTCGGCGTGCGCGGCGGCGACCGCGTGGTGCTGGTCACCGAGAACAGCGTGGGCTGCGCCATCCTGATCCTCGCACTCAGTTCGCTGGACGCCTGGGCCGTGCCGGTCAACGCGCGGCTTTCCGCGCGCGAGATCGACAACATCGTCGAACACGCGGGCGCCCGCGTGACCCTGTACCTGGACAACGCCTATCCGGAGGCCCGCGAGCATGGCCTCGCGCGCGGCGCGCAATGGGCCGAGTGGCCGCATGTGGGCCGCCTGCTGATCGGCGCGCTGAATGCATCGGCCGCCGCCGAGCCGGTCGAGCCGGCCGCGCGCGACCAGGTCGCCGCCGTGATCTACACCACCGGCACCACGGGCGCGTCCAAGGGCGTGATGCTGACGCACGGCAACCTCATGTTCATCGGCCAGTCGAACCGGATGCAGGCGCGGGTCCAGCCCGGCGACCGCGTCTATGGCGTGCTGCCGATCTCCCATGTGTACGGCCTGTCGGTGCTGCTGGTGGGACCGCTGTCGAACGGCGCCACCGTCTACTACGAACCGCGCTTCCGGCCCGAGCGGCTGGCGCGGGCGCTGGTCGAGGAACAGCTCACCGTGCTGCACGGCGTGCCGGCCATGTACACCAAGCTGATCGAATGGGGCCGCGCCCAGGCCACGCCGCTGCGGGCGCCGGCGCTGCGGATGGCGCAGTCGGGCGGCGCGCCGCTGACCGCTTCGCTCAAGGCCGCCTTCGAGCAGACCTTCGGCGTTACGCTGCACAACGGCTATGGCATGACCGAGACCTCGCCGACCGTCTCGCAGACGCGCGTCGAGTCGCCCCGCAGCGACTGCTCGGTCGGGCCGGCCGTGCCCGGCGTGGAAGTGCGCCTTGGCAGTCCGCTGCCGGACGGCAGCGGCGAGTTGCTGGTGCGCGGGCCCAACGTGATGAAGGGCTACTACAAGCGCCCGGACCTGACCGCGCAGGCCATCGACGCCGACGGCTGGCTGCACACCGGCGACCTGGCGAAGATCGATCCGGACGGCGCCATCTCCATCGTCGGGCGCTCCAAGGAAATCATCATCCATTCGGGGTTCAACGTGTATCCCGAGGAAGTCGAGCAATCGATCAACGCGTATCCCGCGGTGCTGCAGTCCGCCGTCGTCGGCCGCGCGGTCGAGGGCAACGAGGAAGTGATCGCCTTCGTCGAGACGCGCGAGGGCATGGCTTTCGATCCGGCCGAACTCAAGAGCTTCCTGCGCGACAAGCTGTCGCCGTACAAGATTCCTGCCGAGATCCGGGTCGTGCAGCACCTGCCCGCGGCGCCGTCGGGCAAGATCCTCAAGGCGAAGCTGCGCGAGATGCTGGCCGCCGGCACGGTCTGAGGCCAGGCCGACCGATGGACGCCCTCAGCAAGGCCCCCGCGAACGCCGACGACGACGCGCCGCGCCACAAGGAAGACCGCCACTTCGTGACCGCGCTGGCGCGCGGCCTCGACGTGCTCGCCTGCTTCCGCTCGTTCGAGGCGCTGATCGGCAACGCCGAACTGGCGCAGCGCTGCGGGCTGCCGAAGTCCACGGTCTCGCGGCTCACGCATACGCTGACCGAACTGGGCTACCTGCGCCTCGATCCGCTCGCGGGCAAGTACCGGCTCGGCAGTTCGGCATTCGCGCTGGCGCCGGTGGCCCAGCCGGGCGCCGACGTGCTGGAAGTCGCGCGCCCGCACATGCGGGAACTGGCGGACCTGTCTCAAGGCGTTGCCTCGCTGATCGTGCGCGATCGCGGGCAGATGCTGATCTTCGAGAATTGCCAGTCCGAGTCGTATCTCACGCTGCGCGTCAGCGTGGGCACCCGCATCTCCGGGCTGACCACCGCGGCGGGCCGCGCCTATCTGCATGCGCTGGGCGGCGACGACCGCGCGCAGGCGCTGATGGCATTCCGCACGCATGAAGGGGTATCGGCCGACAGCGCCGACGCGATCCTGCGCAAGAGCGGCGAAGAGCTGGCCACGCTGGGCTGCACCACGTCCTTCGGCGAATGGCTGCCGCATATCAACTCGATCGCCGCCGCGTTCTTTCCCGGACCCACGCTGCCTCCCATGACATTGAGCTGCAGCGGCCCCAACGCGGTCGTGCCGCCGCAGCATCTGCTCGACACGGTGCGGCCGCGGATGATCGCCGCGGTGGAACGCATCGGCAAGGCGCTGGGCGCATCGCGCGGACGCTGACGCGCCGCCACGGCGCACGGTTGCACGCGCCCACGTTTCAAATCGGAACATCGGTTCCATATCTGCAAGCGACCGCACTACCCCCGCTCCAGACTCGCGACTCCTTCAACAACCACGGAGTCCGACCATGCCCAGGCACGTGTATGCCGATGTCAAAACGCTGATGAAGTCGATCGGCTCTCACGAGCTCGACAGCGCCGGTGGGCCTGCCGGCAAGCATGCAAGCCCCGAGGCCGCCTATGTCGTGAACGATTGCCCTGTCGCCTTCGTCGTCAAGCGGTTGGGAAAGGACGACGAGAAGATCTATCTGAAACGGTTGGACTGGAAAACACTCGGCATCGGCCAGCGCTTTCGCGCCATCCTGCTGAGCCTGATCGGCCTGAGCATGCGCAAGCGAACCACCCTGTCCGCGGCCGACAGGCAGGCATACCGGTTCGCGCTCAACCGCCTGCAGCAGCATTCCCTCATGTACATCACCGGGCAAGAGCGGGCGCTCGCCCGGTTGCAGGCCGCTCCCATCGATGGATCGGCTGGGCCCTTACAGCCAGTGGCCGACGGCGCGGGCAAAGCGGTCCCTTGCCCGCGCCAGATCGCGAAGCTGCATGACAAGATCGTCGAGGAGTTCTCGCACCGCCTGCGCGGCATCCTGCCCGCGCTGCGCGAGCAGTTCATCCACCAGCCGAGCGCCGTGGCGCAGGAAGCCGCGCGCAAGACGCTGCGGCCGATCAGGGACTTGCTGCGGGTGCGGCTGCAGGCTTGCCAACGCGCAGGCATGGGGCCCGGCGAGTGCAATGCCATCGTGCGGGAGCTGGGCATGGAGCAGTGCATCGACCGCTGGACGCGCGTGTCGACGGAACACGCCCACCCCGCCACGCGCACGAACGCGATGTCGCTGGCGCAGGTGGACTATTGCCTCGGCGAGATGCCCACACTGCAGCGGCATATTGATATGACCGCCGACGCCGTGCTCGGCGACCTGCACGGCAACGGCCGGCTCCTGCTCCATTCCCTGGTATCGCTGGGCTTTGCCACCGTCAACGATGCCGACGCCTGGAATGCCGTGTGCGCGCAGCTGGCGAGCCTGGATACCGATGCGCCGGACAACGACTGGAAGCGGTTCGCGGTCAATCTGGCCAAGGCCATCGAACCCGCGGACAACGCCAGGGAAAGACGGCTCACGCTGATCGGCGATATCCTCGCCGACCGTTGCGGCAACGACATGTTCATGGCCACCATCCTCGCGAGCATGGACGCATGGGGCATGGATTACGAATGCATCCTCGGAAACCATGAGTGCGAGTTTCTCAGCTATTTCCAGGCCAAGCGAAACCAATGGGAACTGTCGCCTCCCGTGACCGCCCATCCCATGGCCGGCATGGATATCGGCATGGACGAACTGCAGGCTGCCAGCCTGTACCGGCTCAACGCGTTGCTCGCCAAGTCCCCGCAAGACTGCAAGACCTTCCAGGACATGATCGAGCGAGGTTTCCTCAAACACCTGAAGGTGGTCTCGTTCAGCCGTGACGGCGAGATCTTGTACTCGCACGGAGTCGCCAACGGATCGCTGCTATCGGGCCTGTTCACGCAGGCGGGAGTCAGCCGCAATCGTTTCTACACGGAGCAGGTCCGCGAACTGAACGCGTGGTTTCTCAGCTCCGCGCTATTCACCTGGCATACGTTCAGCCGCGTGTACCACACCGGGCAATGGCCGGGCCAACCGGCTCCCGTGTCACCGCTGCGCGCAATCGCCTGGAATATCGGCATGGACCTGGAATCGTATGGCGACACGCCCCAGCACCCGTCGAACGCCGGTCTCAGCCTGCCCGACCCCCGCACGAGATACGCCGTTCACGGCCATTGCGAGGATGCGGCCAGGCGCGTGACCGGCGTGATCCGGCGAACGGAGCAGCTCGAGCGGACCCTGGCGCGCTTCGCTCCGCTGACGGATACGCGCAAACATTTCCTGACCGGGGTGCGCGACTACCTGCCTGCCCTGAACGAAGCCCTCGCCGCGGTCGATGCCGAAACGTCCGGTCATGTGATCGACGTGCTGGCGCCATTTGTCGCAAGACGGCTGGCGGAACTGCGCGCCCAGCCAGCCACGCAAGAACTGATCCGCGCGCTGCGGGAGAACACGCCACCGCGACAACGCGCCCAGGCGCTGGCCGGCTTCTGGAACGAGCATGGCGGGGCGGGCAAGGCGCCCAGGATGGATTTCGATCGATGGGGCACGGCGCTCCAGGCGACGATGATCGAGCGCTTGCTGGGATGGTACGGTTGCGCTGCCGAAGGCCCCTCGCTGGACAAATGGTCCACCGACGTCTCGGCCGAGCTCGAGACGAAGCGGCAGCGCGCGACGTCGGTGCGGTCGGCGTTTACCAGGGCAATCCGGCAGAACCTGCCGCAAGGCGGCGACATCCGGCGCGAGTCGGGACCGTTGACACAGGAGGAACAGGACGCCTACGTCCAGACGCTGTATCGGCGCTCCTTGTCCATCGACGGCTACGGCGGCGCGTCGCCGAAGCACGACAAGTTCAGCCGCCTCGTCCACCTCGTGCCGCGGCGCACCTATGATCCGCGCCACGCCAGCGTCTGATAGCGGCCCCCCGCTCGCCGCCGCGATGGCAAGCTCACCCGGCAACCCGCATCGCCGGCGTGATCTGCTTGGGATCGGTACACAGCTCCAGCACCGCGGGCCGGCCCGCCGCCTGAGCGCGGGCGAAGGCAGCCGGGAACGCTTCCGCGTCGGTCACCCGCTCGGCCCACGCGCCGCACGACTGCGCCAGGGCGACGAAGTCCGGATTGCGGATGTCCGTGCCGCTGATCCGGCCGGGATAGCGCTTCTCCTGGTGCATCCGGATCGTGCCGTACATGCCGTTGTTGACCAGCACGACGATGATGTTCGCGCCCACGGCCGCCGCGGTCGCGAGTTCCTGCGGATACATCAGGAAGCAGCCGTCGCCCGCGAAGCAGACCACGTTGCGCTCCGGATGGCGCAGCTTGGCCGCGATTGCCGCGGGCAGGCCGTAGCCCATGGCGCCGCAGGTGGGCGCCAGTTCGGTACGCGGCTGGCGATAGGCGTAATAGCGATGCAGCCACACGGTGTAGTTGCCGGCGCCGTTCGACAGGATGGCGTCGTCCGGCAGCACGGCGTTCAGGTGCGAGACGGCTGCGGTCATGTCGACGCCCGTCAGTTCCGCATGCGGCGCGGCCGGCTTCACGAACGCTTCGTGGTCCGCGCGCGCTTCGCGAGTCCATGCCCGCCACGGGACATCGGCGGGCGCCTGCAGTGCCGCCAGCATGGCGGCAGCCGGCGCGGTGGCGGCCTGGATGGCGAGGTCGGGCTGGTAGACCCGGCCCAGTTCCGCGGCATCGGCGTGCACATGCACCAGCCGCTGCCGGGGGCGCGGCGCCTCCAGCAGGGTGTAGCCATCCGTGGCGATATCGCCGAGCCGGGTGCCGACCGCGACGATCAGGTCCGCGCCGCGCACCCGTTCCGCCAGCCTGGGACTGACGCCCAGGCTCAGGTGGCCGATATAGTGGGGGTCGCGGTTGTCGAGCACATCCTGACGGCGGAAGGCGCAGGCCACCGGCAGGTCCCAGGCCCGCACGAAGCTGGCGAAATTGCCGGCATCGGCCTGCGTCCAGTTCGCGCCGCCGGCGATCACCAGCGGACGCTCGGCCCTGGCCAGCATGTCCGCCAGCGTGCGGGCATCGGCCGCCTGTGGCGCCGCGGCAACCGGGCGATACGCCGCCGTATCCGCGCAGATGGCCTCGTTGTCCAGCACATCCTCCGGTAGCGACAGCACGACCGGGCCCGGACGGCCGGAGGTGGCCACCTGATAGGCACGGGCCACGAACTCCGGAATCCGGGCGGGGTCGTCGATCTCCGCCACCCACTTGGCCATCGAGCCGAACATCGCCACGTAGTCCACCTCCTGGAACGCCTCGCGGCCCTTGTGTCCGCGTGCGATCTGCCCGATGAACAGGATCATCGGCGTGGAGTCCTGCGCGGCGATATGCACGCCGATGCTGGCGTGCGTGGCGCCCGGCCCGCGCGTGACGAAGCAGATGCCGGGACGGCCGGTCAGCTTGCCGTCGGCTTCCGCCATATTGGCCGCGGCGCCCTCGTGCTTGCACACCACCAGGTCCACGGCGGGCTGATCGTGCAGCGCGTCGAGGACGTCCAGGAAGCTCTCTCCCGGCACGCAATACACGCGATCCGCGCCGTGCACGCGCAGGGCATCGACGAGGATGCGGCCGCCGGAGCGCGACGGCGGGGAGGATTGGGTGGCGGTGGACGGCTGCGTCATGGCAAACACTCTCTGAAAGAAGGCGGTTCGGAGCGACCAGCGGGCATGGCCGGGCGCCGGTCGCGTCCGACGGCCGCGGCATGGGCCGCGGGGCACGACCCAGATTGTTGCGGCGGCTGGGAGTGCGCGCCGGGCGGGCCGCGCATTTCTGCTATGCGTTCTGCGCAAACCTCGCGCGCCTGCGGGCGTGTAGATTGCTGCAAGGCCGCCGCACCGCCGCATCGCGGCGCAAGACCGGCGGCCTGACGACAATAAAGACAGGAGACAGTCACCATGCCGAATACCTCGCGGCCTACGCCGCCGCTGCCGTCATCTTCCCGCCCGCGCACGTCGCCGTGGCGCCGCGCGCTTGCCACGGTGTCCGTCGCCACGGCCCTGCCGTTGCTCGCGGTGCCCGCGGCGTCCGCGCAGGACACCTGGCCGTCCCGTCCGATCACCTATGTCGTTCCCTTCGCCGCGGGCGGCACCACGGACGTGCTGGGCCGCCTGATCGGTCAGAAGCTGTCTCCGCGCATCGGCCAGACCGTGGTGATCGAAAACCGCCCCGGCGCCGGCGGCAATATCGGCTCGGACTATGTCGCCAAGGCGCCCGCCGACGGCTATACGCTGCTCGGCGGCACCATCAGCTCGCATGCGATCAATGTGAGCCTGTATCCGAAGATGCCGTACGACCCGGTCAAGCAATTCCAGCCGGTCGCGCTGATCGGCACCCTGCCCAACGTACTGGTCGTCAACAGCGACAGCCCGTGGAAGACCGTGGCCGACGTGATCGCGGCGGCCAAGGCCAAGCCCGGCAGCGTCAGCTTCGGCTCCTCGGGCAACGGCACCTCCCAGCATCTGTCCGCCGAGCTGTTCGCCAACATGGCCGACCTCAAGCTGCTGCACGTGCCGTTCAAGGGCAGCAGCCAGGCCGTGCAGGCGCTGCTGGGCCAGCAGGTCAACATGGTGTTCGAGAACAGCCTGGCCGCCATGCCGCTGATCCAGTCCGGCAAGTTCCGCGCGCTGGCCACTACCGGCCCGCGCCGCGCCAAGGAACTGCCCGACGTGCCGACCATGTCCGAGGCCGGCCTGAAGGGCTACGAGATCGTCTCCTGGCAGGCCATCTTCGCCCCGGCCGGTACCCCGATGCCCGTCGTCAACCGGCTCGCCGACGAGATCGGCAAGATCATTCGCGAGCCGGACATGCAGGCCCGCCTTGCCGGCATGGGCGTCGAGCCTTCGGGCGCCGGTCCGGCGGAACTGGGCACGTTCCAGAAGTCCGAGGTGGCGAAGTGGGCGAATCTCGTGAAGGCGGCGGGCATCAAGCTCGAATAAGCGGCCCGGACGACGCTGTCGGCGGCCTTGCGCCCGGCGCATGGCTCGCCCCGGCTGGCCGTCCCTTCTGAATCTGGCGCCGATGTGCCGCCACAGGCTTATGATGGCGGTTCCGGCCATCGATGGCATCGATTCCGACGATTACGACGATTCCGACGATTCCACTGGATGCAATGGGCCTGGCGCTGTTGGCGACGCCGACGTTCCCAGACCCGATGCTTCCATTTCCAGACCAAGCGCGCCGGCCGGCCGCTCTCTTTCGGCGCCGGCCGCGCCCGCGGGACAAGACAAGATACCGATGAGCGAACACCGCATTCCCACCGCCGCCCTGCATCGCTGGGTGCAGGACCTCTGGCTGGCCGCAGGCTCCGACGAGCGCGAGGCCCGGCTGACCGCCGAGCATCTGGTGGGCGCCAACCTGACCGGCCACGATTCCCATGGCGTGGGCATGATCCCGAAGTACGTGCTGTCTTGGCTGGCCGACGAGCTGCAGCTGAACCGCCATGTCAGCGTGGCGCAGGAATCCGGCAGCCTGCTGAGCCTGGAGGGCAATCGCGGCATGGGCCAGGCCGTGACCGAAGAAGCGATGGCCATGGCCATCGAACGCGCGCGCGAGCACGGCGTCTGCGTGATGGGCCTGCGCACCGCCCACCATCTCGGCCGGGTCGGGCATTGGGCCGAACAGGCCTGCGCCGCCGGCATGATCTCCATCCACTTCGTCAACGTACTGTCCAAGCCCATCGTGGCTCCGCACGGCGGCTATCAGGCCCGCTACGGCACCAACCCGTTCACCATCGGCCTGCCGGTGCCCGACGCGCCGCCGATCGTGCTGGACTTCGCCACGAGCGCGATCGCGATGGGCAAGGTGCGCGTGGCCCACAACAAGGGCGTGCCGACGCCGCCGGGCTGCCTGCTCGACGAGGCCGGATTGCCGACGCAGGACCCCGCCGTGATGTTTCCGCCGGGCGGTGGCGCGCCGGTCGGCGCGCTGCGCAACTTCGGCGAGCACAAGGGCTATGTGCTGGCCGTGATGTGCGAACTGCTGGGCGCCGCCGTGACGGGCGGCCATACCATCCGGCCCGAGACGCTGACCCATCAGCACGCGGTCTGGAACAATATGCTGGCCATCGTCTTCGACCCCGCCCGTCTGGGAGCGAGCACGTCGTTCGGCCATGAGGTCGAGGCCTTCGTCGACTGGATCCGTTCGTCGCAGCTGCAGCCGGGCTGCGACGGCATCCGCGTGCCCGGCGACCCCGAGCGCGAATCGCGGCGCAGGCGCGCCGAATGGATTCCGGTCGACAGCGGCACGCTGGCCCAGCTCGACGATGCCGCCCAACGCGTGCAGGCACGCCGCGGCACCTCGCCGGGCCCGCTGTCGCGGCTGGCCGAACCCTCCTGAAAGCGCACCGCGCCCTCACCCATTGCCCTGCCAGAGCTTGCGCCCATGCCCCATCTAGTCATCGAAATCACCGAAAACGTTCGCCTGACCCGCTCGCACGACGAATTGCTGGATGAGGCGAATGCCGCGTTGCTGGCGTCCGGCCAGTTCCAGGAGCCCGCCATCAAGTCGCGCTGCGTCACGCTGAATGCGTATCGCGTGGGCGTGGAGCCCGGCGAGCGCGCCTTCGTGCATGCCACGCTGTCCATTCTCGACGGACGCGACCTGGCCGTGCGCAAGGCACTGGGCGATGCGGTGTGCGAGGTCATCGCGGAAGCCGTGCGGCCCGGCGCCGACGGCGGCACGGTCGATGTCACGGTCGACGTGGTGGAGATGGAGCGCGCCAGCTTTGCCAAGAAAGTCGTGGCCGCCCGGTAGGGACACGGCCCATCACCCGCGTCGCGGCGCGAAAGGAACGAAGATCATGACGACTGCTTCCACTCCCCCCACCCCCTCGAGCCCTTCCAGCGCCTCCGCCCCGGGGGCCGCGGCCGCCTCGACGATCGCGCCGGTCGCGGCCACCCCGGCCTTCCCGTCGCCGCTGCCGAACCGCTTCCGCGCCGATGTGCTTGCCCACAAGCGCGTGATCGGCTGCTGGTGCTCGCTGGGCAGTCCCATCACCACCGAGATCGTCGGCATGGCCGGCTTCGACTGGCTGCTGCTCGACGGCGAGCATGCGCCGAACGACGTGCTCAGCTTCGTGCCGCAGTTGATGGCGCTCAAGGACAGCGCCAGCGCACCGGTGGTGCGGCCGCCGTGGAACGATCCGGTATTGATGAAGCGCCTGCTCGATATCGGCTTCTACAACTTCCTGATTCCGTACGTCGAATCGGCCGAACAGGCGCACCAGGCGGTGCTGTCCACCCGCTACCCGCCCCAGGGAACGCGCGGGGTGTCGATGGCACAGCGCAGCAACCGCTATGGCACGGTGCCGGACTACTTCAGGCAGATCAACGACAACATCTGCGTGCTGGTGCAGATCGAAAGCCGTCCGGGCGTGGACGCCGCCGAGGCCATCTGCGCGGTCGATGGCGTGGACGGCGTCTTCATCGGCCCGTCCGACCTCGCCGCCGCCTACGGCCACCTGGGCAACCCCAACCACCCCGATGTGCAGGCGCAGATCCAGCGCATCTTCGAGGCGGCCCGCAAGGCCGGCAAGGCGGTGGGCACGCTGACGCCGGTCGAGGCGGACGCGCGCCGATACCTCGACATGGGCGCCACCTTCGTCGCCGTGGGGCTCGACCACAACCTGCTGCGCGGCGCAAGCCAGGCGCTGCGCGAGCGCTTCGCCGCGTAGGCCGGCCATGGCGGCCCCGCATCGCCTTACCACCACCGCATGCATCGGCGCGCGCCCCGGCGGCGCGCGCATGGAGAACAGACCATGAGCAAGATCGGCTTTATCGGACTGGGCGTGATGGGCACGCCGATGGCCCTGCATCTGGCCAAGGGCGGCCATACCCTCTTCGTCCATTCGCGCAGCGGCCCGCCGCGGGAGGTACTGGACGCCGGCGCCACCGCGTGCGCCAACGGCACCGAGGTGGCGCGGCAGGCCGACGTCGTGTTCCTGATGCTGCCGGACACGCCGGACGTGGAGCGCGTGCTGTTCGGCGACAACGGCGTGGCCGCGGGCCTGTCCGCCGGCAAGACCGTCGTCGACATGAGCTCGATCTCGCCGATCGAGACGCGCGCCTTCGCCGAACGCATCGCCGCGCTCGGCTGCGACTATGTCGATGCCCCCGTGTCGGGCGGCGAGGTCGGCGCCAAGGCCGCCACGCTGTCGATCATGGCCGGCGGCACGCAACAGGCGTTCGACCGCGTGTTGCCGCTGTTCCAGCTGATGGGCAAGAACATCACGCTGGTAGGCAACGTCGGCGACGGCCAGGTCGCCAAGGTGGCCAACCAGGTCATCGTGGCGCTGACCATCGAGGCGGTGGGCGAGGCCCTGGTGCTTGCGGCCAAGGCGGGCGCCGACCCGGCTCGCGTGCGGCAGGCGCTGATGGGCGGCTTCGCGGGCTCGCGTATCCTGGAAGTCCATGGCGAACGGATGATCAAGCGCACGTTCGACCCGGGCTTCCGGATCGAACTGCATCAGAAGGACCTGAACCTCGCGCTGAGCACGGCGCGCCAGCTGGGCGTGAGCCTGCCCAACACGGCGTCCTGCCAGCAGCTGTTCAATGCGTGCGGCGCGCTCGGCGGCGCGCGCTGGGACCATTCCGGCCTGGTACGCGCGCTGGAGCATATGTCGTCGTTCGCCATCGGCGATACGCCCGCGCAGCCGGCCACGTCCCCGGCATCCGCCGCGCCGGCCGCAGCGGGAAAAGCATAGTCGCATGACGCAGGGCAGTCACCCGCTGAGCTCCGAAGACCTCGCCTGCTTCGTCTGCGTGGCGAACACCGGCAGCATCTCCCGTGCCGCGCTCGAACTGGGCGCGGACCAATCCACGGTCAGCCGCCAGATCGCGCGGCTCGAGGCCGCGCTCGATACGCGGCTGTTCCATCGCAGCGGGCGCGGCGTGGTGCTGACCGAGGCCGGCGCCACGCTGGTCGGCTATGCGCGCCAGGTGGCCGCCACGCTGGCGGAGGCCCGCGAGGCCATCCGTGCCTCGACGGCGCAGGGTCCGGCCCAGCTCGTCATCGCCGCCCAGCCCACCATCGCCAATACCGCGTTCGCCGGCATCGGCACGGCGCTCAAGCAACGCTTCCCCGCGACGCGCGTGCGCTTCGTGGAAGGCCTGGCGAGCCCCCTGCTGGCGTGGCTCGCGGCCGGCGAGATCGACGTCGCGCTGCTGTACCTGCCGGAGCAGCATGGCGCGCTGAAGGTGGACGTACTGCTGGAGGAAGACCTCACGCTGGTGGCGCCGGCGTCGTGGAGCCATCTCGGCCCGACGTTTCCGGCGCGGCGCCTGGGGGAAGTGCCGCTGATTCTCCCCAGCACCGGGCATGGGCTGCGCGTGCTGGCGGAGGGCCTCGCCACCCGGGCGGGCACCTCGCTGCAGATGGCGCTCGAGTGCGATGCCTCCAACACGGTATCGATGCGGCTCGTCGAGGACGGCTGCGGCGCCACGCTGCTGCCGTTCGCCGCTGTCGCGGATCGCGTGGCGCAGGGCCGGCTGCATTGCGCGCGGCTGGTCGAACCGGTGGTCACGCGGCAGGTGGCGCTGGCCACCGCGCGCAACCGCACCCCCGTGCCGGAGTTGTGGGACATCATGCAGACCGTGCGGCAGTCGGTGCGCAACATCGTCATGTCCGGGGCCTGGCCCGGTGCCCGGCTGATCTGACGCGCGCGCCGCGAGAGGATCGGGCAAGCCTCGCAGACGAATGGGTATTCACCGCCGGGGCGCCGGCCTCGACAATGCCCTCACCGGACACCACCTTGTCGAGGACACCGCCATGCCGAACCGCCGCCGCTTCACCCTTCCCGCCCCCCTCGCCCACCTTGCCCGCCTGCGTCCCGCCGACCCGGCCCTCGTGCTCGCCGCCGTCTACGTGGCGGTGACCCTCGGCGCCGCGCATGCGCAGGGCTCGGCCAGCACCGCCAGCATGCCTGGCACGCCGCGCGATCGCGGCAACGCGACCATGGACAAGCTCTCCGGCGGTGCCGGACAACCGGTGCTCAACGCCCTGCGCAAGGACTTCCCGCCGCTGGCGGACGCCATCGTCGACTATTCGTTGGGCGATATCTGGGCCCGGCCCGGACTGGACGACCGCACCCGCCAGCTTGCCGCCGTCGCCGCCTTCGCGGCGCAGGGCAATCTCGGCGTGCTGAAGATCCATGCCGGCTATGCGCTGCGCCTAGGCGTGACGCCGGACGAGCTGAAGGAGATCGTCTACCTGACCACCGTCACCGCCGGCTTTCCCCGCGCGATCGACGCGGCCAACGCGGTGCGCGAGGTGCTGGAAGGCACCGGCCAGCGCGCCGCGCCGGCCGCCCCCCGCTGAGCCTCCCATCTCCCCGCTGCCCATGCCCGCCCTGCTCGCCCGCACGCTGCGTCTCGCCGCCCGCCGCTATCGCGTGCCGGCCATCGTCGACGCCTCGCTGGGGTTGCCGCAGGCGAATCCGGCCACCGCGATCGCGGTCGTCATCGAGCAGGCACGCATGACGATGGCGCAGGGCGGGTCGCCGCCGGCCGCACTGAAGGACCTCTTCCTGGAAGCCCTCGCCCGCATGATCGGCGACGCCATGCGCGCGGAGTCGGGAGACCCGGCCTTCCGGGCCATGGTGCTGCGGCACCGGACCTCCCACGTCCGCGAATACGCGTCGCTGTCCGCGCATGCCGCGCAGGACCGGCGCCAGGTGCTGGCCGCGGTCAATGCCATGGCGCATCCGAACAGACGGCAGCGCAGCGAGCCGGGCCCGCCAAGCGAAGACATGGCGCGGCTGCACGCCGCCGCCACGTCCCTGTCGTGGGACACGCTGCACGATACCGCGCGGCGTCTGCTCGCCATGCCCGACATGGCGGCGGACATGGCGGCGCGGCACGGTCTCGCGCGCCTGCTGGACAGCGACGCACTGGCGGATCTGCGGCGCCTCGATGCGCTGGCATCGGACCCGCTCGTGCGCCAATACCAGGCGTTGTGGGATCGGCACGGCCCGCGCCCGGGAAGCGCCACGGCCACCGCGAAGGGTGTCGCCTCGCAGCGGCGCGGCGCAGCCGCGGAAGCGTCGGCGGCCGAGGCGGTCCGCGTGCTGGCGCGGCGTCTGAACGAAGTGGAAGGCACGGCGGCGTCCTACCGCGTCGTGACCTCGATGCGCGTGCCCGCATCGCTGCCGGCCAGCCACGACCGCGCCAAGACGGAATGGGATGTGGTGCTGTTGCGGCAGGCCGGGATGACCGAGGGAACGCCCCTGTGGGACGCCTGCCTGCTGGTGGAGGTCAAGGCCTCGGTGGACGCGGCCACCAGCGACCTGCCGCGCCTGCTGCGCGGCCTGCACCTGCTGGGGCATGCCGAGGCCGATTCCGACTATCCGTTCGACACCGCGCAGGGAACGGTGCGCCTGCGCGGTGCGTCGCTGCGCGCGCTGACGACGGAAGACGCGAACCTCGCGGACACGGTGCTCTATTGCTGCGAGGCGGAGGCCGAAGCGGCGCCGCGCCTGCTCGGCGCGGCCAGCCGGATGCAGCTGCTGTCCGCGCCCGAAAGCCTGGCTTTCGCCAGCGCCCTGGCGGACGGACAGCCGGCACAGCCCGCCAGCTTCGAACCCGTGTGGCAGCAGCTATTGCAATCGCCGCGCTGGGCCGCCGTGCTGAACCAATACCCGATGCTGCGGCAGGTGCGGGAGCTGATGGTGCATCCCGACGACCTGCTCGCCGCGATGGCCCGCGCCGGCTGAAGGCGCCGCGCGGCCACCGCTACTCGCTACCGCTTGGCGGAGGCGCATCCGGCCCCGACCGCGTTGCCGGCGCAGTCCGCATCGCCACCACCGCCACCACCGCCATCACCGCCATCGAGCACACCCAGCATCACGCCGGTCTGCCACTCGTAATAGGGATTGAACGTCAGCCGCGCATGCACCTTGCCCGCCTCGCGGTATCCCCAATCGGAGTACCACACCGGCTCGCCCGCCTCGCAGCGCTGATGGGCGGCCGGCTCTTGCCCGTTATGGCATAGCCGGAGTGTGCCATCGCGCCCGTACAGCGCATTGCCTGGGGAAAACAGCACGCTCATGTGCGAAAACTGGCTGATGCGCTCGTCGGGCAGGAAGTCCGGGCGCGACAGCACGCGGGCGTCGCGTCGGCCCTGCGGGAACGCGGGGGTGGCACCGTACCAGATCATGCGGCTCGCGGGGTGCGTGAAGCGCGCGCCGAACGTATCGAGCACGAAAGCGGCGTCCACCACGGAATCATGCTCAGCCATCACCACCAGCGCGGGCTTGTCGAAAGGCTTTTGCGCCAGGGCTTCCCGTGCCGCGACATTGCTGCGGTAGTACTGGGCAAAGCCGTTGGTGGGCGTGTTCAGATAGCGCACCGGCGTCTGCTGCGGACGCTCCGATCCCGTCGGCAGCAGCCACGGTTTGACCAGGCTGAGCCACGGAGCCAGCCATTCGTAGCGATTGCCCGAACGGAACGCTGGCGAATACAGCAGCAGACCGGCCACCGCATCGTCCCCCTGCGCATAGGCCGTCACGAGGTTGGCTCCGGTGGAAAAGCCCCCGAGGTAGACCTGCGGCACCTCCCCGCGCAGCGCCGCGACCTGTTCGCGCACCACGCGCTGCCAGTCCTCCAGGCTGACCTCGAGCAGATCCGACGGCGTGGTCCCGTGCCCGGGCAGCAGCACGGTGCGCACCAGATAGCCGCGCTCGGCAAGGCGCGGCGCCACGTCGACGAAGGACCACGGCGAATCGCCCAGGCCGTGCACCAGCAGCATGCCCTTGCGGGGTGTGCCCGCAGGGCGCCACTCGCGCGGTAGATTCCATTCCGTCTCCGCGCGGCGGTCCGGCCCGACAGGAGTGCGCCGGCGCTCCAGCGCGTCGCGCGCCTCGGCCTGGTGCCTGGCGAAGCTGGGCGGCGCCGATGTCGCGGAAGGGTCTGCCGGCGTGCTGGTGCAGGCGCCGATCCAGGGCAACAGCACGCTCAGTGCCAGCCCCGCAATACTGACTGTACGTATCGAAGTCTTCATCGAAGCAAATGGGTGCGGCTGCCCCGGTCGGGTCGCTGATCCGAGTCGGCGCCGCCTTGTGGGGTCGAGCAATTGTGCCGGATCAGGCGGGAGCCGCGTGTCCCGCCAAGGGCCGCTCATGGGTCTCCGGCTCGGCCGCGGGCGCCACCGGCAGCGTCATGCCCACGGCAATGGTTCCCTGCTCGAAGCGCGCAAAGACCCCGCCCCCATGCATGACGGCGATTGCCTTGACGATCGCCAGCCCCAGGCCGTGGTTCTGCCGGCTGTCGGTACGCGCGCCGTCGACGCGGTAGAAGCGGTCGAACAGGCGTCGCATCTGCTCCGCGGACAATGGCTCGGCTTCGTTGCGCACCGCCACGGTGACGGTCTTGCCGTCCGCCTCGATGGCGACCGATACCGGCCGGCCCCGCCGCCCGTGCTGCAAGGCATTGCTCAGCAGGTTGCACACCGCGCGCTGGAACAGCGAGCTGTTGACGCGCGCGCTCGCGTCGCCGCGGATCTGCAGCGCCGCGCCGGCATCCTCGAACAGCATGTCGAGGAAATCGGCGCTGCGCCGCACCTCGGCGGCGATCGAGACGGTCGCCAGATCGCGCGCCAGCACACCGCGGTCCGACTGCGCGAGGAACAGCATGTCGACCACGATGCGGCTGAGCCGTTCGAGGTCTTCGAGGTTGGATTGCAGGATGTCCTCCAGCTCTGGCGCGCTGCGCCGGCGCGACAGGGCCACCTGGGTCTGGCCGATCACGTTGCTCAGCGGCGTGCGCAGTTCGTGCGCGACATCGGCGTTGAACGAGGAAAGCTGCACGTAGGCGCGTTCGAGCTTGTCCAGCGCGCCATTGAAGGCGATCACCATGCCGGAGAGCTCGGCCGGCAGGTCCGCATCCGGCAAGCGTTCCAGATGCCGGGGATCGAGCTCGCCGGCATGCCGGGACAGGCGTTCGATGGGCGCCAGGCCCGCCTTGGCGATGCGCCAGCCCAACGCCGCCACCGCCGCCACGCCAAGCAGCGACGAACCGACCAGCGCGACGCCGAGCGCGCGCGCGGTCTCGTAGAACGGTGCCTGGTCGACCGCCACGGCCATCGTCACCGCCGGCCGCTCCTCATAGGCGGGAAGCTTGCGCCTGAGCATCAGGAAACGGCGCTCGTCGAACTCCACGGCCCATACATCGGCCCCGCGCTGCGCTGCATCCGCACCCGCAGGAAACGGCTTGCCGTAGCGAAAGCGCCTATCCGGACCCTCCACCAGATAACGCAGGCTGTCGTCGGCCGGCGTGAGGCTGTTGAGCACGCCGGCGAAGCGGTCCCATTGCTCCGGCGTGCCGAGCTTGGCCACCTTGGGGCCCACCAGTTCGAAGCGCGCGCGGATCTCCTCGAGCTGGCGCTTTTCCAGCTCGACGCACTGCACCCAGTACAGCACCGACCCCGTCACCGCGAACACCAGCGCCGCCGCCAGGCCGAACATCACGGCCAGGCGCGTGGCGATGGCATGCCCGGGCAGGCGCGCGGTCAAGGCCGGTCTCCGTCGCGGCACTCCAGCACATACCCCATGCCGCGGATCGTGTGCAGCAGCTTCGGTTCGCCGGGCCAGTCCAGCTTGGCGCGCAGGCGCTTGATGGCGACCTCGACCACGTTGGTATTGCAGTCGAAGCAGATGTCCCACACCAGCTCGGTAATCGCCGTCTTGGACACGATCTGGGACTGGCGCCGCGCCAGCACATGCAGCAGCGTGAATTCGCGGGCGCTCAGATCGAGCCGGCGCGCTCCGCGCGTGGCCCTGCGCGACAGCAGGTCGATGCGCAGATCGCCCACCGACAGCTGCGACGGCTCGCTCTGGCGGCCGCGGCGGGTCAGCACGTTCAGGCGCGCGAGCAGTTCGAGAAAGGAGAACGGCTTGGCAAGGTAGTCGTCGGCGCCGGCGTCGAAAGCGTTGAGACGGTCGTCCAGGTCGTCGCGCGCCGTCAGCATGATGACCGGCGTCTGGTGCTCGCGCCGCAGCGACTTGAGCATCGACACGCCATCCAGGTCCGGCAGCATGACGTCCAGCACGATGGCGTCGTAGGGCTCCGTGCTGGCCAGGTGCAGGCCGTCGAGGCCGTTGGTGGCGGCGTCCACCACGTAGCCGTTCTCGGACAGGCCCCGTTTCAGGTAGTCGACGGTCTTGATCTCGTCTTCGATCAGCAAGAGCTTCATGGCTGCGCAAGGTCCCCAGTTTGCCGTTTTCGGAATATAGGCCAAACGTCCAGCGCTTACCTGACAGCCTTGTCAGTCTCGCGACAGCCATGTGACCTTGCCCGCTCGCTATGCTGGCGCGGCGCGCGCATGACGCGAGCATGCCACCGAAGGAGCCGCGGATTGATTAGCCACGATGCACAGCCTGTTAAGCCGCTCCGCCATTGTTCCAGGGCCGGCGGCTGCATAGCATCCGGGCAGCGGCAAGGCATGCGGCCACAGCCCCTTGCCGCGCCCGTACCGATCCATGCATCCCTTCCACGGACATAGCGATGAACACCACGCTTCCCCGCGATCGCGCCGCCAAGGCGTCCGCCTCCGCGCAGCCGGCGCGCGCGCTCCGGCGCCTCGAACCCATGGCATACGCGATGCTGCGGGCGGCATTCGGCCTCGTGATGATGACGCACGGCCTGCCCAAGGTCCTGGGCATCGGCCACGGTTCCATGGCCGATCCACTTCGCGGCGCGACCCGGCTGATCGCCGAGGTCCTGCATCTGCCGTTCGCGCCGCAGGTGGCTTATGCGGTCGGCCTGTTCGAGACGCTCGGCGGCCTGCTGCTCGCGGCCGGCCTGCTCACGCGTCCGCTGGCGGCGCTGATGGCCGTGCAGATGCTGGTGATCTGCTACATCCATCGCGCGCACTTCGCGTGGATCGACCGCGGCATGGAATACCCGCTGGTGCTGCTGTTCGTCGCCACCTTGATCGCGGTGCGCGGGGGCGACCAGCTTTCCCTGGATCGCCTGCTGCGTCCCCGCTCGCGCGCCAGCATCCCGACTGCGGAACAGACCGCGCCATGACCAGCCCATCCGACAAGCAGGAGTACGCGATGCCCGCCCTTTCCCGCCGCGCCTTCCTCAAATCCGGCATCGCCGTGACCGCCGCGACCACGCTGAGCGAGGCCGGGGCGCAGGACGCACGCTCGGCGGCATCGCGCGCCGAGCCCGCCGCTACAGCCGCCACGGCCGTCGACGTGCCCGTGGCGCTTCGGGTCAACGGACAACCCTGCACGCTGACCCTCGACACACGCACCACGGTGCTGGATGCGCTGCGGGAACACCTGGGCCTGACCGGCGCCAAGAAGGGCTGCAACCACGGCCAGTGCGGCGCATGCACCGTGCTGATCGACGGGCAGCGGGTGGTCTCGTGCCTGTCGCTGGCGGTGCAGGCACAGGGCAAGGAGATCACCACCATCGAGGGCATTGCCTCGGATCCCGAACGCCTGCATCCGCTGCAGCGCGCATTCATCGAGCGCGACGCGCTGCAATGCGGGTATTGCACGCCGGGACAGATTCTCTCGGGCATTGCGTGCATCCGCGAGGGCCACGCCGGCTCCGATGACGAGGTGCGCGAATACATGAGCGGCAATCTGTGCCGCTGCGGGGCCTATCAGGGCATCGTTGCGGCGATCCGCGACGTGGCGGGGCGGGAGGCATAGCGCCATGCAGGGCTTCGTCTACAACAGGGCCGGCTCCGCCGAAGAGGCCGTGCGGGACATGGGAGCGGATGCGGGCCACGCGCACTACCTGGCCGGCGGCACGACGCTGGTTGACTTGATGCGCCTCGGCGTCGCCGCGCCGCGCCGCCTGATCGACGTGTCCGGCATTGCCGGGCTCGACGCGATTACCCTATCGCCGGCCGGCGACCTGCATCTCGGCGCGCTGTGCCGCATGAGCACGGCCGCCGATCATGCCGCGCTGCGCGAGCGCTTTCCCGCACTGTCCGAATCGCTGTGGAAGGCGGCCTCGGCCCAGTTGCGCAATATGGCGACGCTGGGCGGCAACCTGATGCAGCGCACGCGGTGCGCATACTTTCGCGGCACCGAATATTCCTGCAACAAGCGCAGCCCCGGCAGCGGCTGCGCCGCGCTGGACGGGCTCCATCGCGGCCATGCCGTGCTCGGCACCAGCGATGCCTGCATCGCCGTCTATCCCGGCGACTTCGGCGTGGCGCTCGCCGCCTTCGATGCCGAGGTACAGGTGATCGGGCCGCAGGGCCGGCGCACCATCGCGCTGCTGGACCTGCACCGCCTGCCGGGCGCGACGCCGCACCTGGAGACCACGCTGCGGCCGACGGAACTGATCGTCGGCATCCGCGTGCCGGCCAGCGCGGCCGCGCGCGCCTCGACCTACGTCAAGGTGCGCGACCGCGAGTCCTACGCCTTCGCGCTGGCCTCGGCGGCCGTCGGGCTGAGCCTGGATGGCGACCGCGTGCGCACCGCCCGCATCGCCGTCGGCGGCGTGGCCACCCGCCCATGGCGGGCCCACGCGGCCGAGCGCTGGCTGCAGGGACGCGCATTGAACCCGACCACGGCGCGCGAGGCCGCGGCGACGATCTTCGAGGCCGCCACGCCGCGCGAGCACAACGCCTACAAGGTGCGGCTGGGCATCGATACCGTGGTCGAAGCGCTGATGACCGCCAGGGATCGCGCCCAAGGCGCGCAACGTGTCCAACGCGCAACGGACTGACGAATGACGATGGCACCTACGATGCAAACCACCACGGCGCCCACCACTGCCGGCAACGACGCGCGTATCGACGCCATCGACAAGGTCATGGGCCGCACCGCCTATGCGGCGGACCGGTTGCCGCCCCGCCTCGCCCACGCGATGCCGGTCACGGCCACCATCGGCAAGGGCACCATCCTGTCGATCGATGTCGCCGCGGCAAGCCGCGTCAGGGGCGTTCTGCTGATCCTGACCCACGAGACGATGGACAGGCTCGCCCCGCCCCGCTTCCTGTTCGCCGGCGGCCACGCGTCGCAAAGCCATGCGGTGCTGCAATCGAACGCGGTCGCCTATCGCGGCCAGATGGTGGCCCTGGTGGTGGCGGAAACGCTGGAGGCCGCGACGGAAGCCGCGGCGCGCGTCGTCGTGCGCTATGACAAGGCACCCTTCACCGTGCGCATGGACGACGCAGGCGCCGAACGCGTGGGACAGGCCCGCGCGTTCGGGCTGCCGGCGATGGCCGACAAGGTGGTCGGCGATGCCGACGCCGCGCTGCGCGCGGCCGGGCTGGTGATGGTGGACCGGCGCTACGGCACACCGCCGCAGCACCAGAATCCCATCGAACTGATCGGCACGGTCGCGCAGTGGGAGGACGGCCGGCTCACCGTGCACGAGCCCACGCAGGCGGCCGAGGCGGTGCGCCAGGGATTGGCGGCGCAATTCGGCATCGATGCCGCCGCCGTGCGCGTGGTATCCCCGTCCATCGGCGGCGGCTTCGGCCAGAAGAACGCGCTGCTCCCGCATACCGCGGTGGTGGCCGCCGCGGCGCGGCGGCTCGGTCGTCCGGTCAAGCTGGTGGTGCCGCGCGCGCAGGCCTTTCACGCCGCGAGCTTCCGGCCGGCGTCCGTGCACAGAGTGCGCATCGGCGCGGCGCGCGATGGGCGCATGGTGGCCGCGGTGCACGAGACAGAGAGCCAGACCTCGCGCTTCGACCTGATGCCGGCGCTTGGCACCGAGATCACCGCCCGCATGTACGGCATCCCGAATTTCCGCGGGCACGAGGCGCTGGTGCGGCTCGATACGCAGACGCCCGGCTTCATGCGGGCGCCCTACGAAATGGCGGCATCGTTCGCCTTCGAATCGGCCGTCGACGAGCTGGCCTATCGGCTGGCGATGGACCCCGTTGCCCTGCGCGTGCTCAACGACACGCAGCGCGATCCGGTATCGGGCAAGCCGTTCTCGTCGCGGCATCTGGTCGAATGCCTGCGCCGCGGCGCCGCGCGGTTCGACTGGGCACGCCGTTCTCCGGTGCCGCGTTCCATGCGCGCCGCCGATGGCAGCCTGCTCGGACTCGGCGTGGCCGCCGGGGCCTACAAGGCCGCGACCGCGCCGGCGCTGGCGCGGCTGCGCCTGGAACCGGACGGCTCCGTCGCGGTGTCGGTCGGCGGCCATGAAATGGGCCAGGGCATCCGCACGGCCATTGCGCTGACCGTCTCCAGCGTACTGGGCGTGGCGCCCGCGCGCGTGCAGGTCGCGCTTGGCGACACCACCGCGCCGCCGCAGCACCTGACAGCCGGCTCGTGGGGCACCGCCACGGTCGTGCCCGCCGTGCAGCAGGCGGCCGCCGAAGTGCGCACCCAACTGATCGCCCTCGCCACTGGCACGCCCCGCGCGGCGCTGCACGGCGTCGCCGTGGAGCGCATCGTGCTGGCGGACGGCGCGCTGGGCGTGGCCGGCGGCCCGTCCGTGCCCATCGAGGCCGTCCTGCGCGACGCGCATCGCACCCATGTCGACAGCGAGGTACGCCGGCTCGCGCCCGGCCAGGTTGACCAGGCGATGGAGCGCGCAATGCGGGGCCTGCCCGCGGCGGCGGGGCCAGAATACCCCGACTTCGTCGCCATGTCCTATGCCGCGCATTTCGCCGAGGTGCATGTGAACCCGCGCACCGGCAAGGTCCGCGTCGTACGTGCCGTGGGCGTCTTCGACTGCGGCAGAGTGGCCAGTCCGCGCACGGCGCGCAGCCAGGCGTACGGCGGGATGATATGGGGCATCGGCGCGGCACTGTCCGAGGCAAGCGAGGTGGACCCGGCGGTGGGCGGCTTCCTGAACGCGGACATCGCCGAATACATGGTGCCGGTCAACGCCGACGTCGGAGCGCTGGAGGTCGACTTCATCGACAAGCCGGATTTCCGCCTGAACGCGGCCGGCGTCAAGGGCCTGGGCGAGGTCGCCTCGGTCGGTGCGGCGGCGGCGATCGCCAATGCGGTGTTCCACGCGACCGGTCAGCGCTTCACCCGCCTGCCGATCCGGCCGGACGATGTCGTGGCGCCATGAACGCCCCATGAACGCCATGAACGCCATCAATGCCATCAGCGCCATCAGTGCCGCGAGTGCCGCGCACCGGCATTGCCCGGCGGCAAGCGAGCGCTGCCTGACCGCATTGTCATCCTGACGTCAGGCTCATGCCCGCGCCGGCCCCTAGACTCGCATCGTGCCAGGCCACGGCACCGATCCGACGCATCCCATCCTCGTAAGTCCGGAAGGAGTCACCGATGACATCACCAAAAGACTGGCTTGCCGCCGTGCTAGCCACCACCCTCGCCCTTGGCGGCCTTGCTTCCACCGCGGCCAGCGCGGCGACCTTGCAGGCCGACACGTGGAACGGGACCGCGCGAACGTCCAAGGGCGGGCACGACGTATTCACCGACGGCGCGCGCGGCATCGACAAGCGCGACGCGTTCACCGACGGCGCGCGGGGCACCGACAAGCGCGACCCCTACACCCACGGCGGTTGATGACGGCGCAGCGACGTCCAAGGCCAGGGCGGCAGGCATGCCGCCCTTTTTCTTTTTCCGCGCCTCGCCTTGGCGGAAGGCAAGCCGGGCGGCCTTGCTAACATTCACGCTTTCTCCGGCCGTTACCTTTCCCTTTCCCCTCTACCCTTTTACCGATTAGCGAGGCCATTCCATGCCCCCCATCGCGCTGAGCGATCTGGAAGCATTTGCCGCCGTGGCAAGGCACCGCAGTTTCCGCCAGGCCGCGCTCGAGCGCGGCGTGTCCCCGTCCCTGCTGAGCCAGGTGGTCAGGCGCCTGGAGGACCAGCTCGGCGTGCAGCTGCTGCACCGGACCACGCGCAGCGTGACCGCGACGCAAGCCGGCGAAATGCTGCTGTCCGGACTCGAGCCCGCCTTTGCCGGCATCACGCAGGCGATCGACGAAGTGCGCGGCCTGCGCGCCCGGCCCGCGGGGCGGCTGCGAATCAATGCGCCGTTGCCGGTGGTCCATCTGCTGCTCGCGCCTATGGTCGCGGATTTCCTCGCCGCGTATCCCGACATCGAACTGGAGATCTCCAGCGACAACGCGCTGGTCGATGTGCTGGGCCAGGGTTTCGATGCGGGCGTGCGCTACGGCGAGGATCTGGCGCAGGACATGGTGGCCGTCCCGCTGCACCGGCCCAGCCGGCGCACGGTGGTGGCATCCCCGGCGCATCTGGCGCGCGTGGGCCGGCCCGACCATCCGCAGGCGCTGCCCTCGCACAATCTGATCGCGTATCGCTTTCCGCGCGGCACGATCCACCACTGGGAGTTCGCCCGCGATGGCGAGGCGTTTACCGTGCTGCCCCGGGGCAGCCTCACGGTCAACGATCCCATCCTCGGCGTGCGCGCCGCGGTCAGCGGCGTGGGTTTCGCGTGGATGTTCGACGACTACGTGCGGCCGCATATCGAGGCGGGCCGGCTCGTCAGCGTGCTGGACGACTGGAGCGCGCCGATGCCCGCGCCGTTTCTCTACTTCTCGAGCCGGCGCAACGTGCCCCCGCCGCTGCGCGCCTTCATCGACTTCGTGCGGGACCGTGCCGCGCGACCCGCGCAGCCTGCGGCCCTGTAGCGCGCCAAAAAGGCCTGCGCGGACGACCCCGCTCCTGTCGCCGCCGATTTGAGTCGGGTTGCGAAGCCAGGCCGTTAATTGCGTCATTGCCTCGAAAAAGACGGCCCGAGCACGGACCGTCGTCCCACACCCAAGGCCTACTGCACCGGCTTCGGCACCAATTCCGCAAGCCGCCTCACGGCGTCCTCCGCGCCCATGCCGGCGGCCACCTCCAGCACGGACATGCCGCGCGCATCCCGCGCCTGCGGGTCCGCGCCGGCGGCCAGCAGCATGTCCATCGTCTCGATGCGGTTGAACATCGCGGCCACCATCAGCGCGGTGCGGCCGTCGGGGCCGGCGTCGTCCACGGCTGCCCCATGGTCGAGCAGCAGCCGCACGATCCCGCCGTATCCCTTGAAGGCCGCGCCGGCCAGCGGGGTCTGTCCGCGGTCGCTGCGCAGCGCCGTATCGGCGCCATGGGCGAGCAGCACCGCCGCGGTATCCGCATGGCCGTGATAGCAGGCCAGCATCAACAGGCTGTCGCCGTTCTGGTTCAGCAGGTTCGGCGGCAGACCGTGCTCGAGCAACGGCCGCAGGCGCTGCGCATCGCCCGACCGCACCAGATCGAAGACCTGCTGGACATACGCCAGCGTCTCCTCGTCCAGCACGGGCCGGTCCGGCTTGTCGGCGTCCTGCGCCATCTACTTCGCTCCCGCGGCTTCGTCGACGCGCACGGGCGCTTCCGTCTTGCCGCTGGTATAGGTCGGCTGGGCGGGCCGCTGGTGGGGGGCCGGCTTGCCGGGCAGCGGCGGCAGCGCCCTGGCCTTGTCCAGATCGATGCCGGCAATCTGCGCCACCCGGCGGCCATAGTCCTCGTCGCAGTGCCACAGGTGCCAGACCATGCGCAGTTGTACGGGCTCTGGACATTGCTTCAGGTCGCCGCCGATGTTGTTGACCAGCTCGTCGCGCTCCCAGTCCTCGAAGGTACGGTAGCGCTCGCCGGCCTGCCGGTAGTCGTCCGCCGTGCGCGAGGTCTGGTAGCGGCCGAGATGGCCCTCCACCCACTGGTGATATTCCTTCGCCGGCTTCGGCGCCTCCTGCATTCCACCAAGGCCGCTCGGCTCGTAGTTGATGTGCTTGTTGGCGCCGGATGCATCGACGTAGTACGCCATCTGCCCGTCGCGCTGATTGGTGTGGGCGCGCGCCTGTTCCTGCGGCGCGTTGATCGGCAGTTGCAGATAGTTGGGACCGACGCGGTAGCGCTGCGTGTCGGAATAGGACAGCGTCCGGCCCTGCAGCATCTTGTCGTCGGAGAAATCCACGCCATCGACCAGCACCCCGGTGCCGAACGCGGACTGCTCGGTCTCGGCGAACACATTGTCCGGATTGCGGTCCAGCACCAGGCGGCCCACCGGCAGCAGGGGGAACTTGTCCTCGGGCCAGCGCTTGGTGTCGTCCAGCGGATCGAAGTCCAGTTCGGGATGCGCGTCGTCGCTCATGATCTGCACGCAGAACTCCCATTCCGGATAGTCGCCGCGCTCGATGGCCTCGTACAGGTCGCGCGTGGCATGGCCCACGTCCTGCGCCTGGATCTCGGCCGCCTGGGCCGCGGTGAGATTGCGCACGCCCTGCCTGGGCTGGAAGTGGAATTTCACCAGATGGGCCACGCCCTGGTCGTTGACCAGCTTGTACGTGTTCACGCCGGAGCCTTCCATCTCGCGATAGCTGGCCGGAATGCCCCACGGGCTCTTGACCCAGGTCACCATGTGCAAGGCTTCCGGCGACTGCGATACGAAGTCATAGAAGCGCCAGGGCTCCTGGCGGTTGGTCACCGGATCGGGCTTGAAGGCGTGGATCATGTCCGGAAACTTGATGGCGTCGCGGATAAAGAACACCTTGAGGTTGTTGCCCACCAGATCCCAGTTGCCGTCCACGGTCTTGAACTTGATCGCGAAGCCGCGCGGATCGCGCGCGGTTTCCGGCGACTCGCGGCCGCCGATCACGGTGGAGAAACGCACGAAGACCGGGGTGCGCACGCCCGTCTGGTTCAGCACCTTGGCGCGCGTGTATTTCGCGGCCGGTTCGTTGCCGATGCGGCCGTAGGCTTCGAACCAGCCATGCGCCCCGGTGCCGCGTGCATGGACCACGCGCTCGGGAATGCGCTCGCGATCGAAATGCGTGATCTTCTCGATGAACTGGTAGTTCTCCAGCGTGGCCGGCCCGCGCTCCCCGACGGAGCGCAGCGCCTGATTGTCGCTGACCGGATGCCCCTGCCGGGTCGTGAGGATGGGCTTTTTCTCGTTCATGACAGAACCTTTTCGATTGGGGGAGGAGGACCGCCGCAGTGCGGCGCGAAGAGCGGATGCCGCACGAATGCATGACGGCATGGAGGCGCCAGGCAAACGACTCGCGTCCGGCCCTGGCCAGGAAAGTCTTTCCATTCAAGGCGATATCCCCGGGGTGTCAAGGACGGCCAGCCGCGGCCGATGGCGAACCGGCCGCAACGCAGCCTGGAGCCCCGCCGCGCCGAGCGGCCGCTTTCCCCCTTCATGAACGCTGAACGGGCCTTCATCGCGGCGTCCTTCCGCCCTGCTGCCCTTTTGCATACAGTTCGCCCCCACTGGAAGTTGCCGCATACGGCCCCGCCGCCATCTCCGCGGTGTAGACGCGGCCCGACGGATCGACCACGGTACGGCCGGATGCGCCGCCCGCCCTTAACGACCCCACGCTCTTGCAAAACGATAACGAGGAGACTGCTTCAATGAACCGCCGACAGATCCTGCGCGCCACCTCGGTGGCGGCATTGTGTTTCTCGCTGACCAGCGGCATCGCCCACGCCGAGCCGATCGCCGGCGGCAAATCGGTCACGCTGGTGGTCGGCTTCGCGGCCGGCGGCGCCGCCGATGCCGCGGCGCGCCTGATCGCCAAGAAGCTGGCCGACAACCTGGGCCAGCCGGTGGTCGTCGACAACCGTGGCGGCGCCGGCGGCAATATCGCCCACCAGCACGTGGCCAACGGCCCCACGGACGGCAGCATGCTGCTGTTCGGCTCGATCGGACCGCTGACCATCGCGCCGCACCTGATGAAGCTGCCCTACGACCCGTTCAAGGACCTGGCGCCGGTGTCCGGCGGCGTGAACTTCCCCAACGTGCTGGTGGTGCACAAGGGCACCGGCGTAAAGAACCTGGCAGAGTTCGTGGCGCTGGCGAAGAAGAAGCCCGGCGCGGTCGACTATGCCTCCACCGGCGCGGGCTCCGCGTCCCATCTGGCCGGGGAACTGTTCAACCAGCGCGCCGGCGTCGAGATGGTCCATATCCCGTACAAGGGCGGCGCCCCGGCACTGCAGGACCTGCTGGGAGAACGCGTGACCTCGTACTTCGCCGCGCCCCCCACGGCGATGCCCCATGTCGAAACGGGCAAGCTGGTGCCGCTGGCCACCACGGGCACCGCGCGGCCCGACTATCTGCCCAACATTCCCACCGTGGCGGAATCCGGCTTCCCCGGCTTCGAGGCGCTGAACTGGTATGCCTTCGTCGCGCCGGGCAAGACGCCGACGGCGGTGCTGGACCGCTGGAACGTGGAGATCGTCAAGGTGCTCAATGACCCGGGCGTCAAGGATGCGCTGAACAAGCACGGCCTGACGCCGCAGCCCACCACGCGGCCGGAGCTGCTTGCCTTCATGAAGAAGGAAAGCGCGAAGTGGGGCGCCATCGTCAAGGAACGGAAGATCACCGTGAACTGAGTCCGGGGCGAGGATGCCGAGGAGCGCCGGCCGCCTGCCGGCGTTTCCAAGCGATCCTTCGCGTGACGCCTTCCCGGAGCGCCGATCTCGCGCTCTCTTTCCCGCACCGCCCTTCCTCGCGCTCTCCTTCCCGCACCGCCCTTCCTCGCGCTCTCCGTCCCGCACCGCCCTTCCTCGCGGTCCTCCGCCTGGCACAGCGCTTGCGTTCAGTCTTGGATACAAGATTGGATGCACCAAAATGCCACAGACGACCACGACGCCAGACACCACCACCTACGCTGCAACCGGTCCCTCCGCGGGTGAACCTCATTCCGGCGCCGCCGCATGGCTGCACCGCCTCGCTCCCGCCCCGGCAGCCCGCCAGGACGGCGACCTCGCGGGGTTGTCGTTCGCCGTCAAGGACAACATCGACGTGGCCGGCGTGCCGACCACCGCGGCCTGCCCCGCTTTCGCGTTCGTGCCGGACCAGAGCGCCGTCGTGGTGCAGCGCCTGATCGAGGCCGGTGCATCGCTGTGGGGCAAGACCAACCTGGACCAGTTCGCCTGCGGGCTCAATGGCACCCGCTCGCCGCACGGCGCCGTGCCGAACGCGTTCGACGCACGCTACGTGTCCGGCGGCTCCAGTTCCGGCTCCGCCTACGTGGTGGCCAGCGGCCAGGTCGACTTCTCGCTCGGTACCGATACCGCGGGCTCCGGCCGCGTGCCTGCCGGGCTCAACAACATCGTGGGCCTCAAGCCCAGCAAGGGCCTGATCAGCGCGCGCGGCGTGCTGCCCGCCGCGCAGAGCGTCGATTGCGTGTCGATCTTCGCGCCCACCGTGGCGATGGCCTGCCGCGTGCTGCAAGCCGCGCGCGGCTACGATCGCCTCGACCCCTACTCCCGCGCGCTGCCGTTGATCGACCGGCCGTTTCCGACGGCCTTCCGTTTTGGCGTGCCCGACCGGCTGGAGTTCTTCGGCGATGCCCAGGCGGAACAGGCGTTCGCCGCGGCCGTGCAGCGGCTGCGGGAGATGGGCGGCGAACCGGTGGCCATCGACTACCGCCCGCTGGCCGAGGCCGCCGCGCTGCTGTATGAGAGCGCGCTGGTGGCAGAGCGCTATGCCGCCATCCGGCCGTTCTTCGACGCCAGCGAGGCCGAGGTGGTGGAGCCCGTGCGCGGCATCATCGCGTCGGGCCGCCAGTACGGCGCCGCCGACGTATTCGCGGCGCAGACGCGCCTGCGCGCGCTGGGACAGCAGGCGGACGCGATGTGGGAGCGCATCGATACGCTGCTGGTCCCCACCGCGCCGACGCACTACACCATCGCGCAGATGCGCGACGATCCCGTCGCCCGGAACCGCAACCTCGGCGCCTATACCAACTTCGTCAACCTGCTGGACTATGCGGCGCTGTCCGTGCCGAGCAGCCTGCGCGAGGACGGGCTGCCGTTCGGCATCACGCTGATCGGCCCGTGCGGCAGCGATCTGCAACTGGCCGATCTCGGCCAGCGCTATCACCACGCCACCGGTTTGCCGCAGGGCGCGACCGGCGTGCCGCTGCCCGCGCCCCAGCCCATCGCGGGCCTCGCGCCCGCCGCGCAGGTGTTCGTGCAGGTCGCGGTGGTCGGGGCGCATCTGAGCGGCATGCCGCTGAACGGCCAGCTGACCGAGCGCGGCGCCCGGCGCCTGCGGCAGACCGTGACCGCGCCCGAGTACCGGCTGTACGCGCTGCCCGACAGCACGCCGCCCAAACCCGGGCTGCTGCGCGTGGAGGCCGGCGCCGGGCATCGCATCGCGGTCGAGGTCTGGGAGATGCCCATCGAGGCATACGGCTCCTTCGTCGCGCTGATCCCGTCGCCGCTGGCGATCGGCCGCATCCGGCTGGACGACCGTACCGAGGTGCAGGGCTTCCTGTGCGAGGCCCAGGCACTGGGCCATGCGGAGGACATCAGCCGCCATGGCGGCTGGCGCGCCTATCTCGAAACCCGCGGCGCCAGCTGACCGCGGCAGCCCCGCACTCCTTTCCACCAACAACGAATCCGATCTCGATCTCAAGGAGCGATCTCATGTCTCGCAATGCCGCTGGTTTGCCCGACCTCACCCTCGATACCGCCGACCATCTGCCCCGCCGGCGGCGCCTGCTGAAGGCCGCCGCCGCGGCCACCGCGCTGGGTACGCTGGGCGCCCCCGCCGTCGTGCGGGCGCAATCGACCCCGGCCATCCGCATCGGCTTCTGGCCCGTCGCCTCCGGCCTGCCCTTCTTCGTCGCGCTGGACAAGGGCTATTTCAAGGAAGCGGGCCTGAACGTGCAGCCGCTGAAGTTCGCCAGCCCGCAGCAGGTCACCGAAGCCATCCTCGCCGGCCGCGCCGAAGGCAGCGCCAACGGCACGGCGTCGGCCGCGCTGGCCATCGGCGAGATCGCGCAACCGGGACTGGTCAAGATCTTCTGCACCAATCCCACCAACGCGAAGTACGTACTGGACGAGTTCATCGTCGCCAAGGACAGCCCCTACAAGAGCATCGCCGAACTGAAGGGCAAGAAGATCGGCTGCGGCCCCGGCCTGCAGAACGTGGTGCTGGCCAAGGCCGTGCTCGAACGCGCGGGCGCGACGGGCGCCACCGTGGTGGAGCTGCCCATCGGCCAGCACGTGGCGTCGATCGCGGCGGGGCAGATCGAGGCCTGCTACACGTTGGAGCCAACCGGCACGGTCGGCCGCCTGAACGGCACCACCCGCACGCTGGAAGTCGGCGTGATCGCGAAATACGTGCTGGGCGACCCGATGGCGCCGTGGCATGGCGGCTCTGCGAGCCTGTCCAGCGAATTCATCGCCAAGTATCCGGACGCGGCGAAGAAGTACATCGCCGCCTACCGGCGCGCCGTCGACCTGGTCAAGCAGAACCCGACCGAAGCCCGCGCCTCGCTCAAGGGCTACACCGCCATCGAAGGGGCCCTGACCGCGGAAGTGCCGATGTCCGACTACCTGTTCTCCACCGACTTCAAGCCCAGCGACGTGGCGCACTTCCAGAAGTACTTCGACCTGTTCTCGGACAAGGGCGTGTTCAGCCGCCGGGTGGTCGTCGACACCATGCTGTACAAGGGATGAGCGAGGAATGACGGCCATGCAAGACACCCCTGCCACCACTTCCGCCGCACCGCCGCCCTGGGCGGCGGCGGCCGCCGCGCCGGCCGCCACGCAGCCGCCACGGGCATCGCTGGGCAGCAGGCTGCTGCCCTTCGTGGGCCCGCTGGTGCTGTTCGTGATCTGGGACCTCGCGGTCCGCGGCGGCTTTATCAAGGCCATCCTGCTGCCCTCCCCGGCCGACACCATTGCCACGCTCGTGTCGGGCCTGCTGGGCGGCCCGCTGCTCACCGACTTCCTCGTGACGGTGGCCCGCACGCTGCAGGCGTTCGTGATCGCGGCGGTGGTCGGCATGCCCGTGGGCGTGCTGCTGGGCAGCAACGAGAAGGCGTACCGCAGCGTGGAGTTCCTGATCGACTTCTTCCGCTCCACGCCGTCGTCCGCGCTGATCCCGCTGTTCCTGCTGATCTTCGGCGTGTCGGACATCAACAAGGTTGCCATCGCAGCGTTCGGCGCCTTCCTGATCGTGGTCTTCAACAGCGCCTATGGCGTGATCAACGCGCGCAAGCAGCGCGTGGCGGCCGCCAAAGTCATGGGCGCCTCGCGTTGGCAGATCTTCAAGGACGTACTGGTGTGGGAGAGCCTGCAACCGTCGTTCGTCGGACTGCGCTCGGCGGTGTCGATGGCGCTGGTGATCGTGATCGTGGCCGAGATGTTCATCGGCTCCGAGAATGGCCTGGGCCACCGCATCATCGACGCCCAGCAGGTGCTGAACGTCAAGAGCATGTACGCGGCCATCCTCGCCGCCGGCGCGCTCGGCTATGTGTTGAACATCCTGTTTCTGGTGATCGAACGCCGGATCGTGCATTGGAGCGGCAGATGAGCGAAGTGATCAATGGCCCCGTCTTCGCGGATGCGCCGCGACCGGCCTTCCGTCCCGGCCCCGCCGGCACCCACATCACCATCCGCGGGCTGACGAAGTACTTCGCAGGCTGGCCGCTGTACGAGAACTTCGACCTCGACATCCCCAAGGGCAAGATCGTCTCGATCTTCGGGCCCAACGGCTGCGGCAAGTCCACGCTGATCAACATGATCGCGGGACTGGTGCCGATCGACGCGGGCGAGATCCTGTTCGACGGCAAGTCGCTGAAGGACACCAAGATCGGCTACGTGTTCCAGAACTATCGCGAGGCGATGTTTCCGTGGATGCGCACCATCGACAATATCGCCTACCCGCTGAAGCTGGCGGGCCAGTCCAAGGCCGAGGTGGACCGCCGGATGGCCGAGCTGGTGGCCTCGTTCGACGTCAAGTTCGACCTGAACCGGTACCCGTACGAGCTCTCGGGCGGCCAGCAGCAGACCGCGTCGATCATGCGCGCGCTGGCGCCCAAGCCCGAGGTCCTGTTCCTCGACGAGCCCTTCTCCGCGCTGGACTTCGAGATGACGCTGTTCATCCGCGAGAAGCTGCAGGAAGTGTTCATGCAGACCGGCACCACGATGATGCTGGTATCGCACGACCTGGAGGAAGCGGTGTACCTCGCCGACGAAGTGCTGCTGCTGACCAAGCGGCCGACCCGCGTGGCGCAGATCCTGCACTACGAGGATGCGCGCCCCCGCACGGTCGAGACGCTGTCGCGGCCTAGCTTCGTCGAGATGAAGCGCCAGAGCATGGAAATCTTCCAGCGCGAAGTCCGCCGCTGACATGCGGCGCCGGTGCACGGCGGCAGCGCGCCCCGGCGGCCGCCGCCAGCCCGTCGCCGTTCCGGCTCGACTACAGTAGCGCTACCGCGACCCATTGCCGATGCAAACCATGACCACAAGATCGCCAGCTCCCGCCGACGCTCCGGGCCAGCCCACCGCCGGGCCATGGCCGCGGCGATCGGTGGCGGACCAGGTCTACGAGGGACTCAAGCGCGATATCGGCGAGTTCCTGCTGGTGCCGGGCGACCGCTTCACCGAGCACGAGCTGTGCGCCCGGCTCGGCGTGTCGCGCACGCCCATCCGGCAGGCGCTGGTGCGGCTGCAGCAGGAAGGCTACGTGGAGGTGATGTTCCGCAGCGGCTGGCGCGTGCTGCCGTTCGACTTCGACAAGTTCGAGCAGCTGTACGACCTGCGCATGGTGCTGGAGACCACCGCCGCGCAGCGGCTATGCGCGCAGGCCGCTGGCGACGGCAAGCGCATGGGGGAAGACGGCCTCGCACGGCTGGCCGCCATCTGGCTCGTCGACCCCGCGCAGCGCAGCACCGATGGCGCCCAGGTCAGCGCCTGGGACGAGGCCTTCCATTGCGGGCTGGTGGAGGCCGCTGGCAATGCGGAGATGGCACGCGTGCATCGCGACATCACCGACCGCATCCGCATCATCCGGCGGCTGGACTTCACCAAGACGCCCCGCATCGAGGCCACCTACGACGAGCACGCCGACATCCTGCGCGCCATCCTGGCCGGCCGCGCCGACCCGGCCACGCGGCTGCTGCGCGCGCATATCGAGGCAAGCCAGGCAGAGGTGCGCAAGATCACGCTGCACCAGGTGTTCATGGCGCGGCATGCGGGGGGCGGCGGGGCGGGCTGACAGCGGCGGCGGCGCCCCGCACTCTCAGGTCACCGGCGCCGGATTGAACAGCGCCAGCGCGTTATACAGCTTGTGGTGCTCGGCCCAGGTCTTCTTGCGGCCGCTGGCCACGTCGAGCATCAGCCGGAACAGCTCCCAGCCCACCTCCTCGATGCTGGCCTCGCCGGTGGCGATGCGGCCGGCGTTGACGTCCATCAGGTCGTGCCAGCGCCGCGCCAGGTCGTTGCGGGTGGCGACCTTGATCACCGGCACCTCGGCCAGCCCGTACGGCGTACCGCGGCCCGTGGTGAACACGTGCAGGTTCATGCCGGCCGCCAGTTGCAGCGTGCCGCAGATGAAGTCGCTGGCGGGCGTCGCCGCGTAGATCAGCCCCTTCTGGCGCAGCTTCTCGCCCGGCGACAGCACGCCGCTGATGGCCGAGGAGCCGGACTTGACGATCGAGCCCATCGCCTTCTCGACGATATTGGACAGCCCGCCCTTCTTGTTGCCCGGGGAGGTGTTGGCGCTGCGGTCGGCCCGTCCGCGCTGGAGGTAGCGGTCGTACCAGTCCATCTCGCGGATCATGGCCTGCGCCACCTCGGGGGTCGCGGCGCGGGAAGTGAGCTGGTCGATGCCGTCGCGCACCTCCGTGACCTCCGAGAACATCACCGTGCCGCCGGCGCGCACCAGCAGGTCGGTCGCATAGCCGACCGCGGGGTTGGCGGTCACGCCGGAGAACGCATCGCTGCCGCCGCATTGCACGCCGACCACCAGGTCCGAGGCCGGGCAGGTCTCGCGGCGGCGGGCGTTCAGCACCGCCAGATTCTTCTCGGCCATCGCCATGATCGAGTCGATCATGCTTTCGAAGCCGACATGCTCGTCGTCCTGCAGGCACACCACGCCCACCTGCACCTCTCCCGCCCCGGTCTGGATGGGAATGGTGCCGGCCGGCAGCAGGCGGTCCGGCTGCAGCTTCTCGCAGCCCAGGCTCACCATCATCGCGGTGCCGCCGAAGTTGGGGTTGAGCGCGATATTGCGCAGCGTGCGGATCGGCACCACCGCATCGGGCGCGTCGATGGCGACGCCGCAGCCGTAGGTGTGCTCCAGCCCGACCACGTCATCGACGTTGGGGTAGCGCGGCAGCAGCTCGGCCTTGATGCGGCGCACGGCGTGCTCGACCACGCCGGAGACGCACTGCACGGTGGTGGTGATCGCCAGGATGTTGCGCGTGCCCACCGAGCCGTCGGCATTGCGATAGCCCTCGAAGGTATAGCCTTCCAGCGGCGGCAGCGGCGCGGGCACGCGGGTGCCGATCGGCAGATCGTCCAGGCCGGGCGCGGGCGGCATCTCGATGACGCGCTCGTTGACCCAGCTGCCGCGCGGCAGGTCCCGCGACGCGTAGCCGATCACCACGTTGTAGCGCAGCACGGCATCGCCCTGCTTCAGGTCGACCAGGGCCACCTTGTGGCCCTGGGGCACGCGCTCGCGCAGCGTCAGCCCGCACGGGAACACCGCCCCTTCGGCTAAGCCCCCATCGTTGGCCACGATGGCGACGTTGTCATGCTCGTGCATGCGGATATAGAGGGGCGACATGGCCGGCCGGGCGGCCTGGGGATCTTGTTCTGACATGGACAGCGTTCCTGCGAAAGGGCCGCGCGCGGGGCGCGAGGCGACGGTGCGGCATCGAAGTGTCCCGGCGCCATGGCGGCCGGAACAGCCTCGATGATAGCGCTATCATGAAGCCGCGGGGCCCGGGTTTACCCCCGAAGCGCCGAATTGCCGAGGACCATCCTCGCCCCGCCGATTGCAAGCCACGCAGCCGGAATTACAGCCGGGACAGGGCATTCCCGCGTCTGGATGGCCGGGGGTGCCGCTTACTGCGCGGTATGGATTTTGCGGCCAGCCCCTTCGCACCCGCCGCTAACGGAGGAATCCATGGAAACCACAGCATCCACAGACAGCACCGCCGGCGCAGGCAGCGCCGCCCGTCCCTTTGCCGTCGTCACCGGTGCGTCGACCGGCATCGGCTTTCATCTGGCGCGATGCTGCGCCGAAGGCGGCTTCGATCTGCTGATCGCCGCCGACGAACCGGAGATCGAGAACGCGGCCCGCACGCTGCAGGCCACCGGGGCGATGGTCACGCCGATCCAGGTGGATCTCGCCACGCCGCGCGGCGTCGACACGCTGTATCAGGCCGCGCAAGGCCGGCCCATCGATGCGCTGCTGGCCAACGCCGGGCGCGGACTGGGCCGGGGATTTCTGGAGCAGGACTTCAAGGACATCCAGCGCGTGATCGAGACCAACGTCACCGGCACGATCGACCTGGTCCACCGCGTGGGCAAGGACATGCTGGCGCGCCGGCAGGGCCGCATCCTGATCACCGGCTCGATCGCCGGCTTCATGCCGGGGACCTATCAGGCCGTCTACAACGCCAGCAAGGCCTTCCTCGATTCCTTCTCCTTCGCGCTGCGCCATGAACTGCTGGAAACCGGCGTGTCGGTGACCTGCCTGATGCCGGGCGCTACCGAGACGGAGTTCTTCGAGCGCGCGGACATGCTCGACACCAAGATCGCCACGGACAAGAAGTCCGATCCGGCCGACGTGGCCCGGAGCGGCTTCGAGGCGATGATGCGCGGCGACAGCAACGTCATCGTCGGTTGGCAGAACAAATTGCAGGCGGCCATCGCGAGCGTCTCGCCGGCCGACCTGGTGGCCGAGCGCCACCGGCAGATGGCCCAGCCCGGCACGGCGCGTTGACCGCTGCCCGCGTCGCAACGAAAAAGGGAGTCGCGTAGCGACTCCCTCTTCGTTTCCGCAGGCGCCGTTTACGCCGCGGCGTCCTTCAGCTTCTTCAGCGGGCGGACCTTGACCTTGACGCTCGCCGGCTTGGCCGGGAACCAGCGCTCCTCGCCGGAGAACGGGTCCTTGCCGAAGCGCTTCTTCTTCGCCGGCACCTGCTGGGCCGTGATCTTCATCAGGCCGGGCAGCGTGAATTCGCCGGCGCCCTTCTTGTTCAGCGCGCTGACGATGGTGTTTTCGAGATGCGCGAGCACCGTCTTCACGGCCTTGGCATCGACTTGAGTCTGGGCGACCAGATGAGCGACCAGGCTCGACTTGTTGAAGGTGTCCTTCAACGGACGGGGCGTCACGGCCGCGGCCGTGGCCGCCTTCTTCGCCGGCGCGGCCTGCTTCGCAGCGGCCTTCACGGGAGCCGCCTTCTTCGCGGGCGCCTTGGTTGCCGCGGCCTTCTTGCCGGCGGGCTTGGTTTCAGTCTTCGCGGACGGTTTCGCTTTGGTCGCCATGTTGTTCAGGATGAGTTGGACAGATGAACACCGCGCTTCGTCCGATGGGCTCGTGCTGTCGAACGTGGGCGCGGCGGCCACTGAATCATAGCGGAAAGTAGCGGATTTCAAGGGGTTTTCGTGCATTGGCATAGGCTGACCTCGTAAAAACCCCGGGTTTTGCCGCGCTTTTTGCGGTCGACGGACTCGCGCGGCGCGCAAACCGCCGGCAAAGCGGGGCTTGCGCGTGCGCAGCACCGGCGCGATAGTGCGGCATTGCCGCTGCCGGAGCGCCGTTCGCCATGAGAAGACGAATCGCCAGGGTGTTGCTGTGGGTCGTGGGGCTGGTGGTCGCCCTGCTGATCATCGGCCTCGGCCTGCGGGCCTGGGGCGCGTGGCGCGGAGCACCGCTGTCGCCCTGGCACAAGGTCGTGCCGCAGGAGCTCTCCGCGAGCGAGATCGAGGGCGCGGACTGGCAGACGTACCTGCGGCACGAGGACGCGCTGTTCGCGCAGGTACGCCGCGAGGTCGTGCAGGACACGGGGAACGCCGCCGGCTCGGTTCCGATCAACCGCTACTATCGCGGCAGCGTGATCGACCCGGCCGGCTTCCGTCAGGACTGGAACCGCTCCTACACGCTGGCGCCGGCGGGCAAGCCGGTGGGCGCGGTGGTGCTGCTGCACGGCCTGACCGACTCGCCGTACAGCCTGCGGCATATCGCGCGCCGCTATCAGGAGCGCGGCTTCGTCGCCATCGGCATCCGCATGCCGGGACACGGCACGGTGCCGGCCGGACTGAGCGATATCGAATGGGAGAGCTGGATGGCCGCCACGCGGCTTGCCGTGCGCGAGGCGCGCCGGCAGGCGGGCGACGATGCGCCGCTGCATCTGGTGGGGTTTTCCAACGGGGGCGCGCTGGCGATGAAGTACGCGCTGGACTCGCTGGAGCAGACCGGACTGGCGCGCCCCGAACGGCTGGTACTGCTGTCCCCGATGATCGGCATCACGCGCTTTGCCCGCATGGCAGGACTGGCCGGGCTGCCGGCCGTGCTGCCCGCATTCGCCAAGGCCGCGTGGCTGGACGTCATGCCGGAGTTCAATCCCTTCAAGTACAACTCGTTCCCCGTCAACGGCGCGCGCCAGTCCTACCGGCTCACCGCCGCGCTGCAGGAGCAGATCGTGCGGATGGCCGCCACGCCGGCGATGGCAAAGCTGCCGCCGGTGCTGACCTTTCAGTCGGTGATGGACTTCACCGTCAGCACCCCCGCCGTGCTCACCGCCCTGTACGCCTATCTGCCAGCGAACGGCAGCGAACTGGTGCTGTTCGACGTGAACCGCGACCTCAAGGTCGGCGCCCTGCTCAACACCCGCTCCGCGCGGGCGCTGGAACGCATGATGCCGCCGCTGCCCGAGCTGTATCGCCTGACGGTGATCGCGAGCACCGCGGATGGCGCGGGCGGCACGGTAGAGAGGGTCATCGAGCCCGGGCAGGAGTCGGCGCGCGCGCGCACGCTCGACATTCCCTATCCCCCGGAGGTCTTCTCGCTGTCGCATGTGGCCCTGCCCTTCCCGCTGGACGACCCGCTGTACGGCATGCGCCCGGCCGCCGACGCCGCCCGGGAGTACGGCCTGACGCTGGGCGCGCTCAGTGCGCGGGGCGAGCGCGGTGCGCTGATCGTCAATCTGGACGCGCTGTTCCGGATTTCATCGAATCCGTTCTATCCCTATATGCTGGCCCGCATCGAGGAAGGCATGGGGCCGGGGGCGGCTGGCGCCGTGCCGCTTCCCGACGCGGCGCGCGAGCGGGCCACGGCCAACGCGCTGCGCTCGCGCACGCCGGAGCCGCGGTTGCCCGTGGGGTTCGGGGAAGATGAGGAGGGGTATGAGGAGGTGCCGACGCCTTAGGGGCTAAGCTTTCGGCGTCAATGGCGGGGGAATCGAAAACCGTCGCGGGGAGCCGGCGGTCACCCTCACCCCGCAAACGCGCTCAACAAGCCGCCGTCATCTTGAAAATCCCCTGCGCATTGCCCGCGTCGAACGACAGATCGAGCCGCGCCGGCGCGCCGTTGGCGGGCGGGACGAAGTCGCGCGTGATGAACTCATAGAACGACCCCGGCACCGTGCGCTTGACCATGATGCCGTTCTCGCCGACGAACTCGCGCTCGACCGGATCCGCCTTGAAGGCGGTCTGCAACACGCGGCCCGAACGGGACACTTCGACGGTGTCCTTGATCGGCCGGCCAAGGCGGCGCTGCGCCTCGGCCACCGCGTTGACGTCCGCGACGCGGTCGGTGGCATGGTTGAAGGCGTTGCCCTCGGTGGCGATCCACGCCATTTCCGCCGACTCGGCCAGCAGCAGTTCGTAGTCGGCCTCCGACGGCGCGGCGTGGTGGCGTGCGAAGCAGGCGGCCAGTTGCGGCACGAGGCGGATGGCGTCCGCCAGCGGCAGCGCCCCGTCGCGCTCCAGGACGGCGAGCATGGCGACAGCGTCGGGGCCCAGCGGATCCACCGACGAGGACAGCACGCGGGTCACCGCCTGCTGGAACGCCGGGCTGAAGCGCTCGGGATGCAGCTCGCTGAGGAAGTACTGGGCGATATCGTCGGGCAGGTCGGCGTGCGCGTACGAGCGGCCGGTCATGCCAATGCGGTCCAGCGGGTATTCGCCATTCAGGCGGTAGCCCAGCGGACCGAGAATGCGCGTGAAGGCGATCTCGCCGGCGGGCAGCGCGCCGCTGGGCCACTTCACCGAACGCAGGGCGCCGTGGTCGAACACCACCTTGCCGCCCGCCTCGATCACGTCGCGGGTATAGGCCATGCCGGTGGGCACCCGCTCCAGGATGCCGGCGAACAGCACCATGTTCAGCGCCTGGGCCACCTCGGCGCGCGTCGCGTTCTGGGCGTCCGCGTTCAGCAGGGCCGGCGAAACATTCATCAATTGCATCAACTCGGCGGCCTGTTCGGCGCCGCAAGCGGCTTCGAGAATGCGCTGCAGATTGGATTGGGTCATGGTTTTGGGGGAACGTATGCGCGCGCGTGACGCGAAGGAAGGCATTGTCCGGCTCCCGGGCCCTCCGTACAATTGATAACTTCGCAGGACGTTCCTTCCAAAATCGCACTATGCGCAAGGGCATACCCAGCCTGACGGCTCTCCAGATGTTCGAGGCCGCGGCGCGCCTCGGCAGCTTTACCCGCGCAGCCGACGAACTCGCGGTGACCGAGAGCGCGGTCTGCCGGCAGATCGCCGGCCTCGAAGCCAGGCTCGGCATCGCGCTGTTCCACCGCATCCGCAAGCGCATCGCGCTCACGCCGGCGGGCGGCATCTATGCCGACGAGGTGCGCCAGCGTCTGGAGCAGATCGAGCAGGTCACGCTGGACGTGATGGCGCAGCGCCCGCTGGGCCGCTCCATCGAACTGGCGATCGGACCGACCTTCGCCAGCCACTGGCTGGTGCCGCGCCTGCCGGACATGGCGCGCGCCCTGCCCGACCTGACGCTGAACCTCTCGTCGCGCACGGAGCCGTTCGAGCTGGCGGAAACGGCCTTCGACGCGGCCATCTACTACGGCGAGGGGATATGGCCGGGCACCGAGGGTGAGCCCATCCTGCAGGAGGGTCCGTCGGTGCCGGTGTGCAGTCCGGCCCTGCTGGGCCGCCGCAAGCGGCTCGATCTGGAACAATTAGGCGAATTGCCGCTGCTGCATCTGACCACGCGCCTGCGGGCGTGGAGCGACTGGTTCACGGCGGCCGGCGTTGCGCCGCCCACGCTGCGCGGCCCGCGCTACGACCTCTACACCATGCTGGCGCAGGCCGCGGCGGCCGGACTCGGCGTGGCCCTGATACCCCGCATCCTGATCGCCGCGGAGCTCGAGCACGGCCGGCTCGTGGTGCCGGTGCGCATGCCCGCGGTTGCCCCGGACAACCGCAAGGCCTACTACTTCGTCCATCGCCGCGGCCTGGAGCCGGGCGACAAGGTGCTGCAGCTGCGCGACTGGCTGCGCGCCAGCGCCGCCGGGTGAGAACGCCAGCGGGCGCTTGCCTTGCGGCTCAATGCGCGTGCGCGATCATCTCCTCGCGGGTCTGGCGCGCCAACCCGAGCGCGAACGCTGTCTCGGCCACCAGGAACAGCGGACCGATCAGCAGGCCCACCAGGTCGTCGACGAAGGCGGGCTTGCGGCCTTCGTAGTAGTGGCCGACGAACTGGATGACCCAGCCGAGCACGAACAGTCCGATGCCCACCCCAAGCCACTGGCCCGTGGGCATCGCGGCGATCCACGCGCCGGCGTAGAGGAACACCCCGAGGATCGCCGTCATGGCCACGCCAAAGCCCAGCGACAGGCGCAGGTAGAACAGGCAGGACAGCGCGTAGACCACCATGGCGGGCGTCAGGTAGGCGCTGCCGTCGCCCAGCGGCATGGCGGGCCGGCCGAGCAAGGCCGTCACCGCTAGCACGATCATCGGAATCCCGATAAAGTGCGTGGCGACATTGCGCGGGTCGCGATGATAGGCGGCGTAGTTCGCCAGATGTTCGATCAGGGTTTTCACGGGGTCTCCTTCACCGGCACGCCGCTGTGCCGACGGCACTATAGTAATGAGCGCACCCGCCGCGGTCTGTCTGCTTTTTGACAGTCCAGCGCGGCGCCAGAAGAGCGCCTACGCGCCCAACCCGGAGACCGCCATGCACGTCGCGCCCCGAGCTGCCGGCATGCCACCCCTGCCTCGTCCCTCCCCTTCCCTGCCGGCCACGCAGGCCACGCCGTGGCTGGAGTCGATCCGCGCCGGCGCATGGTTCCGCGAGCTGCCCTCGGCCATGCGCGATGCGCTGCTGACCCATGCGGCGCTGCGCAAGCTCGAAGCCGGCGAAGCGCTGTTCGCGCGCGGCGATCCCTTCGATGGCCTGTATTGCGTCGCGAGCGGCGCGGTCCTGATCCATGCCCACGGCGTCGACGGCAAGGCGGCGCTGCTGGGGCTGCTGGAGCCCGGCGCATGGTTCGGCGAGATCTGCCTGTTCGATGGCCTCGCGCGGACCCACGATGCGCACGCGGCCACGCGCGGCTCGGTGCTGCATATTCCGCGCGACCGCCTCGAGGCGATGCTCGCCAGCCATCCCGCATGGTGGCGCGAATTCGGCAAGCTGCTGGCCGGCAAGACGCGCGAGGCGTTCCGCTATGTCGAGGAAGCGCAGCTGCTGTCGCCGGTGGCCCGCACCGCGCGCCGGCTGGCCGCCATCGCCCGCGCGTACGGCGACCAGCCGTGCGCCCCGGGCCCGACCCCGGCCACGGCGCGGCCGCGCTCGGTGCATATCCCGCAGGAGCAGCTCGGCCAGATGCTGGGGCTGTCGCGCCAGACGGTCAATCACGCGCTGCGCGAGCTGGAATCGCGCGGACTGCTGCGGCTGCGCTATGCCGATATCGAACTGCTCGACCTTGCCGCGCTGGAACAGCTGTCCTGACGACGTGCCCGAATCCATCCGACCCGACACCATGCCCTCCCTGGACGACGATCAACTCAACGCCTATCTGGCGCGCATCGGCGCAAGCCGCCCCGCCGCGCCGACGCTTGCCGCGCTCAATGCCATCCTGGGCGCCCAGCTCTCGCACATCCCGTTCGAGAACGTGGACGTACTGCTGCACCGGACGATCGACATCGAGCTCGATGCAGTCTTCGACAAGCTGGTGACCCGCCGGCGCGGCGGCTACTGCTTCGAACTCAACACGCTGTTCGCCGCCGCGCTGGAAACGCTCGGCTTCAAGGTCACGCCGCTGGCCGCGCGGGTGCGCTGGAATATTTCCGAGGGGGTACCGACGCCCCAGTCGCACATGCTGCTGCGCGTCGACGTCGAGCACCGCGGCTATCTGGCCGACGCCGGCTTCGGCGGCCCGAACCCGCCGTGCGCGATGCCGCTGTCCGAGCCGGGCGAAGCGCTGCGCTCGTACCGGCTGGTGCCGCCCCCGCCCAATGCCTTCGGCGCCGACGGCTTTCATCCGCTGGACCTGGAGGCGCGCGGCGCGGGCGACTGGATCACGCTGTACCGCTTCGACCTGACGCCCCAGCCCTGGGTCGATTTCGTGCCGCGCAACTGGTTCGTCTGCACGCACCCGGACAGTTTCTTCCGCCATACCCTGGCGGTGGCGCGCTCCGAGAACGGCGCGCGCTACACGCTGGCCAATGGCCGGCTGACGCTGCGCGAGCCCGATGGCAGCGCCACGCACCACACCCTGGAGACGCCGCGCGAAATCGTGGCGGCGCTGCGCGAACGCTTCGCGCTGGTGCTGGACCCGGACACCGAGGCCGGGCTTGCGGGATGGCTGGAGCAGGCGATGCAGGATCCGGCGCGCTGAGGCCGCCGTCATGCACCGCGTGCATTGCCTGCGGAAAGAATGCTGATAAGGGCGCGCCCGGCCACGCCGCGGTGTGGACTGAGGCGTGGCGCCCCACCATAATTGGCCGCGACGCGGCGCCGCGAGCGCCGGCGCAAAACCACATCGCGATCCCGCTGCGCGGATCGATACAGGAGGAGACACCCATGTCATTGTTCGACCTGACCGGCAAGGTTGCCATCGTCACCGGATCCTCGCGCGGCATCGGCCGCGCCATCGCGGAGCAGATGGCGGTACAGGGCGCCAAGGTCGTCATCTCGTCGCGCAAGGCCGAGGCCTGCCAGGAAGTGGTGGACGCCATCAACGGCAAGCATGGCAACGGCACGGCCATCGCGGTACCGGCCAATATCTCGTCGAAGGAAGACCTGCAGCGCCTGGTGGACGAGACCAACCGCGCCTTCGGCAAGATCGACGTGCTGGTGTGCAATGCCGCATCGAACCCGTACTACGGCCCGATGAGCGGGGTGACCGACGAGCAGTTCCGCAAGGTGCTCGACAACAACGTCATCTCCAACCACTGGCTGATCCAGATGGTGGCCCCGCAGATGATCGAGCGCAAGGACGGCTCGATCATCATCGTCTCGTCCATCGGCGGCCTGCGCGGCTCCCCGACCATCGGGGTATACAACGTCTCCAAGGCCGCCGACTTCCAGCTCGCGCGCAATCTCGCCGTGGAGTTCGGGCCGCACAACGTGCGCGTCAACTGCATCGCCCCGGGGCTGATCAAGACCGACTTCGCCCGTGCGCTGTGGGAGGATCCCGAGCGCTACAAGCAGTCCACCCAGGGCGCGCCGCTGCGCCGCATCGGCGAGCCGATCGAGATCGCCGGCGCCGCCGTGTTCCTGGCCTCGGCCGCGAGCACGTTCATGACGGGGCAGGCCATGGTGGTGGATGGCGGCGTGACCATCTGAGTCGCGCCCCCCCGGGAGCCACGACGGCTCCCGGCCACTACGCCGCTGTATCCGTGCGGTGCCCGCTCTCGGTCGAGCGTCACATCGTCGTTGCGATGCCACGAGGAAGGAAAGCATGTCGCCAACTCCCGCACCGGCAGCATCCTGGCCCGCGATTTCGCTGGCCGAAGCCCATGCGCGGCTGACCGCGCCGGGCGCGCCGTTCGAGACAGAGGTCCTGACGATTCGCGGAGTGCCCACCACGGTGTGGAAGAACGCGCCGCCCACGCTGCGCGACCTCTTTGTGCAGGCGCGCTCGCACGGCGACAGGACCTTCGTCGTCTACGAAGACGAACGGGTGCGCTACGAAGGCTTCGCGCGGGCAGCCATTGCGATCGCGCATGCGCTGGTATCCGACGGCGTGCGCAAGGGCGACCGCGTGGCGATCGCCATGCGCAACCTGCCGGAGTGGCCCGCTGCCTTCTACGGCGCGGTGCTGGCCGGGGCCATCGTGACGCCCCTCAACGCCTGGTGGACGGGCGCGGAACTGGAGTATGGCCTGGCCGACTCCGGCACCAAAGTAGCCATCGTCGACAACGAGCGGCTGGACCGCATTCTCGAACATCTTCCCGCCTGCCCCGACCTCGCCCGCCTCTATGTCTGCCGCGACGGCGGACGCCATGCCGATGCCCGCATCGTTCCGCTGGAAAGCGTGACGGGAAGCGTGCAGAACTGGGACACGCTGCCGGACGCAGCGCTGCCCGACATCGCCATCGACCCCGACGACGATGCCACGCTGTTCTACACCTCCGGCACCACCGGCAAGCCCAAAGGCGCGGTGGGCACGCACCGCAACGCCACCTCGGTCGCCGTGGCCGGCGGGTTCGGGCCGGCCCGCAATTTCCTGCGCCGCGGCGAACCGCTTCCCGAACCGGACCCCAACGCGCCGCAAAAGGCCAACCTGCTGGCGGTGCCCTTCTTCCATGTCACCGGCTGCATGGCGGTGCTGAACGCAGCGCTGCACGCGGGCAGCAAGATCGTGCTGATGCGGCGCTGGGACACGCTGCGCGCCATGGAGCTGATCGAGCGCGAGCGCTGCACGGCCGCGGGCGGCGTGCCGACCATCGCGTGGCAGATCGTCGAGCATCCCGAACGGGGGCGCTTCGACCTGTCGTCGCTGGAGAACATGAACTACGGCGGCGCGCCCGCCTCGGCGGAACTGGTGCGGCGCATCGTGGAGACGTTCCCGCATTCGGCGCCCGGCATCGGCTGGGGCATGACCGAAACCTCCGCCACCTTTACCAGCCATAACGCCAAAGAGTATCTGCACCGCCCCGAGAGCAGCGGGCCGGCGCTGCCGATCGGCGAGATGAAGATCGTCGACGGCCGCGGCAATGCGCTGCCTCCGGGGGAAGTGGGCGAACTGATGGTGCGCGGCGCCAATGTCGTGCGCGGCTACTGGAACAAGCCCGAGGCCACGGCGCAGACGTTCGTCGACGGCTGGCTGCGGACCGGCGACATCGCGCGGCTGGACGAGGAAGGCTATCTCTATATCGTCGACCGGATGAAGGACATGCTGATCCGCGGCGGCGAGAACATCTACTGCATCGAGGTGGAAAGCGTGCTGTACGCGCACCCTGCCGTGATGGACGCCGCGCTGGTCGGCATCGCGCATCGCACGCTCGGCGAGGAACCGGGCGCGGTGGTCAGCCTCAAGCCCGGCGCGCAGGCGACCGAGGCGGAACTGCAGGCGTTCGTGCGCGAGCGGCTGGCGGCGTTCAAGGTGCCGGTGCGCGTGATCATCTGCCCCGAGATGCTGCCGCGCAACGCCAACGGCAAGATCGTCAAATCGGTGCTGCGCAAGATGTTCGAGGCGCAGGCCTAGCGCGCCCCTGCCCGGTTCACTTGACCGGAATCGGCGTGCTGGTCGCCACCGGCACCGCCGACACGCTGTTCTGCGGACTGCCGGAGACGATGCGGTCCGAATACGTCAGGTAGACCAGCGTATTGCGCTTGCGGTCCACCACGCGCACCACGTGCAGGCTCTTGAACAGCACCGACATGCGTTCGGAGAACACACTCTCCTGCTGGGCCAGCGGCGCCTTGAAGCTGACCGACCCGACCTGGCGGCACGCGATCGAGGCCTCCGCCGGATCCTCCGCCATGCCGATGGCACCCTTGATGCCGCCGGTACGCGCACGGGAGACGTAGCACGTCACGCCGGCCACCGCGGGATCGTCATAGGCTTCGATCACGACGCGATCCGAACCGGTCACGCGGAAATTGGTGTTGACGCTGCCAAGTTCCTCGGCATGCGCGCTCGCCGCCACGGACAGCAGCGCGGCCGCGCAGGCCCGCCATGCCATACGGGTCGTTGCCCTCATGAGGTGGCCTCCTTGATCTCGTCGTGCCGGCGCTCCATTTCCTGGCGCAGCTGGCGGCGCTGCTGCGCCGCGGCGAAGCGCTGGCGCTCGACCGCATCGCGCGGCACCAGCGGCGGCACCTCGGTAGGGGCGCCGGCATCGTCCACGGCCACCATCGTGAAATAGCAGCTGTTGGTATGGCGTACCAGCTTGCTGCGGATATTCTCGGTAATCACCTTGATGCCGATTTCCATCGAGCTGCGGCCGGTGTAGTTGACCGCGGCCAGGAAGGTCACCAGTTCGCCCACGTGGATCGGCTGGCGAAATACCACCTGGTCCACCGACAGCGTCACGACATAGCGGCCGGCGTAGCGGCTCGCGCACGCATAGGCCACCATGTCGAGATACTTGAGGATGGTGCCGCCGTGCACATTGCCGGAGAAGTTGGCCATGTCCGGCGTCATCAGCACGGTCATGGAAAGCTGGTGGGACAGGTCGTTCATGGTGAGGAGCGGATGCGGGAGGAAAAACCGGGGCGCGCAGGGCACCGGTGAAGGCCAGAGTGTAACGCGGAGCACGGGCGCAGCGTCCGCCGACCGGCCGGAAACTTCCGCACGCCGGGGCGCGGCGAACTCCGGAAACGAAAAAGCGGCCCCCCGGGGCCGCTTTTTCTGTAGGCTGAATACGCCCGCTTACTTCTTCTTGTTCACGGCGTCCTTGAAACCCTGGCCGGCCGAGAATTTCACGGTCTTGGCGGCCGGAATCTTGATCGTTTCACCGGTACGCGGGTTGCGGCCGGTACGCGCGGCGCGCTTGCCCGAGCCGAAGCTGCCAAAGCCCACCAGCGTTACCGAATCGCCCTTGGCGACTGCCTTCTTGATATTGTCCAGCGCTGCATTCAGAGCGCGCTCGGCGGCGGCATTGCTCAGTTCGGCGTCCGCTGCGATGGCAGACACCAGTTCACCTTTATTCATGGCTGATTTCCCTTGTTGGTCGTCGTGATCGGCGTAACCGCAAGGCGGCAAATTTACCGACCGGCGCAGTCTAATCCGGCCCCCGCCGGTTGGGCAATCCCCAGTAGCACCGACGCAACGGAAAATCGGCAGATCGTTGTATCACGCGGGTTTGCGGGGATTTTGCCCCTTTATTCCGGCTATTGAAAATAAGCCGTGGAGGGTTATCCCTGACTCAAGTTTTTGCCGCTCCACAAAATGGTGCAACCCGCCCCACTTTATCCCCGCGCCGGTTATAAGAGATACCGCATTCCAGTGCACGGCGACATCGGCGTGACACGTTCGCATGGCAATGCCTATGCATTCGCCCGTGCCGACGCGCGTCCGAATGCGCGCATCAGGACGGCACCGATCCCGCAGCACGCCATCACCACCGTCAGCGGCAAGGCGGTGCCATCGCGCCAGACGCTGACGGCAGCGCCGGCCAGCGTGCCCAGCGAGAACTGCAGCGTTCCCATCAGCGCGGACGCCGTGCCGGCCCGGTGGCCCTGATGCGTCAGCGCGATCGCCGAGGCGTTCGGCAGGATGCAACCCAGCGCGCCGACGAACACGAAGAAGCCCGCCAGCAGCACCGGCAGGATCGCCAGGCCGGCCACCGAGGCCACGGCGATGGTCAGCCCCGCGACGCACGGCCCCAGCAACGCCAGACGCAGGACGCCGTCCAGTTCGCGCCCGCGCACGAGCGCGGCATTGAGCTGCGACATCGCGATCAGGCCGAGCGCGTTGGCGCCGAAGACGAAGCCGTAGTGCGAGGCGTCGATGCCGTGCAGCTCGATCAGGACGAACGGCGACCCCGCGATATAGGCGAACATGCCGGCCTGGGCGAAGCCGGCGCACAGCGAATAGCCGAGAAATTCCTTGTCGCGCAGCAACTGCCCGTAGTTGGCCAGCACCTTGGACAGCTGCAGCGGCACCACGCCAGCGCGGTCCAGCGACTCCTCCAGCCGCAGATGCACCAACAGCAGGATGGCCACGCCGACGACCGACAGCAGCCAAAAGATCGCCCGCCAGCCGAACGCGGTCAGGATCGCGCCGCCGACGATCGGGGCGAGGATCGGCGCGAGGCCCATCACCAGCATCAGCGACGAGAACGCGCGCGCGGACTCGTGCGCCTGCAGCCGGTCGCGAATCATCGCCCGCGCCACCACCATGCCGGCACAGCCGCCGAGCGCCTGGACGAAGCGCCAGAACATCAGTGCTTCCACGTTGCGCGCCAGCGCGCAGCCTGCCGCGGCCACCGCATACAGGGCCAGGCCGACGTACAGCGGCGGCTTGCGGCCGAAGCGGTCGCTGAGCGGGCCGTAGAACGCCTGGCCCAGCGCCAGGCCGACGAGAAAGGTGCCCAGCGTGAGCTGCACGCTGCCGATATCCGCGCCCAGTTCGGCCGACAAGGTCGGGAACGCGGGCAGGTACATATCGATGGACAGCGGGCCGAGCGCGGTCAGCGAAGCGCATACGAGCAGCCACAGCGGAAAGCGCGCGCCGCGGGGCGCGCGGGTGGAGACGTTCATGAAGATCCCGGGAAAAGTATCACGTTGCGACGTGTTGGCAGGGGCCGGACCGCGGGCCGGCCAACGCCGCGGACGCAATTGTTGCACAGCGTAACAAACCGCGCCGGCCGGCAGGCCTTCATGGCAGGATAGCGCTCCTCGCGACAGGGCGACCGTATATGCAACGTGAGTCGGGTTCCGCCCGTCAGGTCGCAAGGGTACAATGCCACCCTGCCAGCACCGTCGGCGCCGTCGCATGGACGGCACGAAGGCGGCGAGGCTAGGCGCCGGTCCAGGCAACGTTACCTGCATGAGAACAACACACATCCAGACGACTGCCCTGCTTGGCATCGCGACCGCCTCGGCGCTGTTGTTGCCACCACCGCTTGCCAACGCGGCGCCCGCGGTGAAGCAGGTCATCATGCAATCCCCGGCCTCGGCGTCGATGAGCGCGGCGGTCGACGCGGCCGACGCGCTGACCCAGATGCTCAAGGGCGCGGCCACGGGCCAGAACACCGGCGCGGCCGGCGTGCCGGAATTCCTCCGCGGTGGCGCCCGGCCCGACAGCGCACTGGCGCGGGCCTGCCGCCAGCTCAACGACGCCCTCCCCATCGAGATCGACAAGGACACGCGGCTGCGCCGCTGCCATACGGTGCCGGGCAAACATATCCTGTTCAGCCTCGAACTGACCAACTACCGCGGACCGATGCTCGATCTGGCCAGCTTCGAAGTCAACTACGCCGCCCCGCTCCAGCGCAATATCTGCGCGAACCGCGACGTCGAGATCCTGACCAAGCTGGGCGTGAGCATGATGTTCCGCTACATGACGCGCAACGACCGCGGCGAGCGCCGGGTCGGCGACGTCTATATCAACGGTCCCATCTGCACTTCCGCGCTGCGCTGAGCGGCTCGCCTGCTCCAATAGAAAACGGGCCGCGTCATGGACGCGGCCCGTTTGCGTTTCAGGCGGTGCGTGGCCGCAGCGGCACCACGTTGGGCGCGCGCCGCAACAGGGCCCGCGTCGCCTTCCAGCCGTCGTCGGCCAGCGGCGAACCCCATACCGCTTCATGCAGTTGCGCCAGCGCGAACGGATCGTTCAGCAGCGTCAGCTTCTGTTGCGCGCTCAGCGCCTCCGGGCCCGCGGTCAGCGCCTGCTGCACCAGCGCGGCATGCTGGCGCTGCGTGGAGGCGGGCTGCACCACACGCGACGATGCGGTCGCGCACATCAGCGCATTGGTGACCGGATCGACTACGGCGTCGACAAACCCGGGCGGCTCGGCGCTCTCGGCCACATGCTTCTGCGTGTCGAGCATCTCGCGCGGCGGCATCGCTTCCTCGGGAATCACGAACAGGTTGGCGCGGCGCAACGCGCGGCCCGGGCTGACGCGCGACAGCCAGACGGACAGCGGGATCGACAGCGCCAGCGCGCCGACGATGGGCAGCAGCCACCAGACGAAGGACGGATCGAGCCAGTACACCAGCGCGCCCCAGGCCAGACCCAGCACGGTATGCCAGCCGTGGCGGCGGAACGCCTCGCCCCAGGTGGTTTCCGCGTCCTCGCGCGGCGGCGACTTCCACGTGATGCCCCAGCCCACGTACGCCGCCACCACGAACTTGGTGTGGAACAGCATGCGGACCGGCGCGAGCAGCGCGGAGATGACCACCTCGATCAGCATCGACAGCACCAGCCGCACCGCGCCGCCGTAGGCCCGTGCATCCTTGAGCAGCAGCAGCACGCTGGCGACCTTGGGCAGGAACAGCAGCGTAGCCGTGGCCGAGAACAGCGCCAGTGCCTTCTCGGGATGCCACTCCGGCCAGGTCGGATAGAGCTGGTACGGCTGCGAGAAATACTCGGGCGGCACCAGCGCATGCTTGGCCAGCATCGCCGTCGACAGCACCAGGAACAGGAACCACAGCGGCGCCGACAGGTAGGCCATCACGCCAGTCACGAACACCGCGCGGTGCACCATGTGGAAGCCCTGCTTCATCCACAGCCGGAAGTTCATCAGGTTGCCCTGGCACCAGCGGCGATCGCGCTTGACCTCGTCGAGCAGGTTCGGCGGCAGCTCCTCGAAGGAGCCCGGCAGATCGTAGGCGATCCACACCCCCCAGCCCGCGCGCCGCATCAGCGCCGCCTCGACGAAGTCGTGCGACAGGATCTCGCCCGCGAGCGGCCCCTTGCCGGGTAGCGGCGCCAGCGCGCAGTGCTCCATGAAGGGCTTGATGCGGATGATCGCGTTGTGGCCCCAGTAGTGCGACTCGCCGAGCTGCCAGTAGTGCAGGCCCGCCGTAAACAGCGGCCCATAGACGCGCGTGGCGAACTGCTGCACCCGTGCGTACATGGTCTCGCGGCCCACCGCGAGCGGCGCGGTCTGGATGATGCCGGCGCCGGGATTGGCCTCCATCAGCCGCACCAGCGTGGCCAGGCAATCGCCGCTCATCACGCTGTCCGCATCGAGCACCACCATATAGCGATACTTGCTGCCCCAGCGGCGGCAGAAGTCCGCGACGTTGCCGGTCTTGCGCTTGACGCGATGGCGGCGCCAGCGGTAGAAGATGCGGCCGAAGCCGTTGACCGCGCGGCACGTCTCCATCCAGGCATCGGTCTCCGCCGTGCGCAGATCCGCATTGCCGCTGTCGGAGAGCACGAAGAAGTCGAAGTGCGGCAGCTCGCCGGTGCGCTCCAGCGATTCGTAGGTCGCGCGCAGGCCGGCGAACACGCGGGTCACGTCCTCGTTGGCGATCGGCATGATCACCGCGGTGCGCGCCTCTTCGGCGATCGGTTCGGTGCCCGTCGCCGAACGCGAGATCAGATGGCGGTCGCCGCCCTTGGCCAGTACCAGGAAGCCCATCATGGCGGTCCAGAAGCCGGCCGACACCCAGGAGAACAGCACCGCGAACAGGCCCGCCGTCACCATCTCCAGCGGATCGCGTCCCTTGTAGGGCAGCACCGTGGTCATGAAATACGTGGCGAGCGCGGTCTGCAACACCACCAGCGCGAGCAGCACCCAGCGCCGGTGCGAGCCGGCCGGATGCCACTTGCCCTCGGCATCGGGCCCGTCGTGCAGCGTGTCCCAGGTCTCCGGGACCGGCGGCCTGCCGAACATGCGGCGGAACAGGTTGCGCACGAAGCCGCTGACCACATGCGGCGGCCAGGGGCGCGGCACCATCGAGGCGCGCCGCGGCTCGGGGCCGGTGTCGATATGCACCGTCCCGTCGGGGCGGCGCTCGATCAGCGGTTCGCCGCCGGCCTTGGGGTCGCCATAGGCGAGCTCCAGCCGGCGCTCGACCGAGGCGTAGGCCGGACCCGCGGGGGTCGGACCCGCCGGCGGGCCGGCGAGCCGGCGCTGCAGCGTGTGAAGGGCCGCTTCGGGGTCGTTCGCCCCGTTGCGGATGGCGGTGTCGTCAAGCAGTTCCCGGCGCTGATCCGGTGCGAGCGGCAGGCGATCGACATAGCGCTCGCATGCCGCCGCCGGGGCCGAACGCTGCTTTAGCCTGGGGGTAAGATGTAGCTCCACGTCTCGGTCAGGGTTGTATTGGCGTTGCGAAGATAGCCGCGCAACTCAACCGGCTTGTTGTCGTCCTTGCGGCGCAGGAACATCGTCATGCGCCATCCACCCGTCGTCTCGTTCGGGCGCACCCAGGTCCTGAGCACTTCCGCGTTGCTGTCGGCAGAAATTACCGGCTCCAGGCGCACGTCGGCGGGCAGCTTCTTGAATGCCGGCCCTTCGAAGTCGACCATCAGCGAGAAGCTGTTGTCATCCTTGTTGCGCGTCAGGCCCTGGCCGCGGCGGGTCTGCACGACCCACGACAGCGGCGGAAACTTTTCGCCGTTCTTCTGCCAAAGCAAGCGATATTCCAGGTCGAACGGCTGCTTGGGCTTGGGCGGGTTGTCCGGCACCCAGTACGCCACGATGTTGTCGTTGGTCTCGTCCGGCGTCGGGATCATCACCAGCTCGACGCGGCCCGAACCCCAGTTGCCCTTCGGTTCGACCCAGCCGCTCGGACGGCGCTCGTACCACTCGCCGATCTCCTGGTAGTTGTTGAACTGCCGGTCGCGCTGCATCAGCCCGAAGCCTTGCGGATTGGTGGCGGCAAACGAGGTCACGAGCAAGCGCTTGGGATTGACCAGCGGACGCCAGATCCATTCACCGGTGCCCAGCTGGACAGACAGGCCATCGGAGTCATGGACCTCCGGTCGATAGTCGGGCACCGGCGAGGGCTGGTTCTCCCCGAACAGATACATGCTGGTGAGCGGCGCCAGTCCGAGCTTGGTCACGTTCTCGCGCAGGTACAGCCGCGACTTGACCTCCATCTCGGTATCGTTGCCCGGCTTGATCACGAAGCGGTAGGCACCGCTCATGCGGCGCGAGTCCATCAGCGCGTAGATCACCAGCTGCTTGTCGTTGGACGCCGGACGGTCGATCCAGTATTCGACGAAACGCGGAAACTCCTCGCCGGAGTTGAGCGCGGTATCGACCGCCAGGCCACGGGCGGACAGCCCGTACCACTGATCCTTGCCGACGCCGCGGAAGTAGCTCGCGCCGACGAACGACACCACCTCGTCCTTTTTCTTGCCGTTGACCGGGTGCAGCACGCGGAAGCCCGCGAAGCCCAGGCCCTTGAGCTTGGCCGGGTCTACCTTGTGGGGACCATAGTTGAAGCTTGCGGGATCGAAGCGGATCTCGCGCACGCTGTTGCCCACCACTTCATGGATGCGCACCGGCTGGTCGAAGACCATGCCCTGGTGGAAGAAGGACAGCTCGAACGGCAGCTTGGCGCCGCGCCACTGGTAGCGCTCGGGCTTGAACTGGATCTCGCGATAGCGTTCGTAGGACAGCTCGCGCAGTTCGGTGGGCAGGTTCTGGGCCGGCGCCTTGTAGGGGGCGTTGGCCAGCTGCCGCGCCTTGGCGGCGACCGTATCGAAGCTGAACGCGTGGGCGGCGACCGTAGCCATGGCCAGCACCCCGCCGCACAGCCACCTCGCGATTGCCGCGCCGCGCAGGCGCTGCGGCCGGCGGCCGCCACGGATCGGAGGGGATGGACACAAGGATGTAACGAAGTCGGTCATAAAGGCCGTGTGTTAATGGCTCATCAAAATGGAAAGGCCGTGGAAATACGGATGCGCGACGGTGCGGATCGGCTAATAGGTCCGCCGCGTCATGGCGACGCGGGACCCGCCCCGTGCAAAAAAAACAAGTCGCCCCGAATCGGGGCGCGCGGTGATATCCGCATATGTCGTAAATGCTGCAATGCGGGACAAAACCTTAACAATTCAGACAGGAAAAGTCACGTTTCGGTCACGCAAGCTTTGCAACAAAATGAAACCCATGTTGCCGCAAAGCCGCCTCCATGGCCGATTCCGCCGATTGGGACACTTACCTTTCCCTACGCGCCGCAGATAATCGGCGCGCGGAAAGGCCGGTATCCCCACAAATGGGGGATGTGAATAAATATGGACTTCGCGCGCCATGTGCGCAAGGCGACAAATCGCAAGCCGGTAATCCGTGCCGTGCAGTTCGCATGGCGCCGCGCCCAATACCGCCCATTACCCGACATGTCTACAATCGAGCGCGTAGTTCGCCTCGCCCCCGCCCCACCCGCGGGGGCGTCCTCGTCATCCCGATCAGCACAGGAGTTCCCATGCCGTTTCGCCCCGCCGTTCGACCCGCTCGCCTTGCCGCCACGCTAGCCGGCGCCCTCGTTCTCGCCAGCGCCCCGGCACACGCCTACCTGCAGAACTACATGAGCAATACCGTCGTCGGCTCGATGACCCAGGCCGAAGCCAAGTCGTTCTCGCAGGCGGCCGGCAAGGCGCTGGCAAGCACGGCCGATGGCGACACGATGGAATGGACTTCGCCCGCTCAGGGCCGGCGCGAGCCCGTGCATGCCACCATCAAGGCGCTGGAAAGCAGAACGGATCAGGGACAGCCTTGCCGCAGGATGACGACCGAACTCAGGCGCGGCACCAGCGAGGAACGCTGGACCGGCTGGTTCTGCAAGCAGGCCAATGGCCAATGGAAGTCGCGCCGCGTCGGCGACTAGCGCGCGGGGCGCCGGGATAGGCCGCGCCGTGGCGGCCGGCGCTCAGCGGCAGAAGCGCGTCAGCAGTTCGCCCGGCACCGTGCCTGAGGCGGCCGGCTGCGGCATGCCGCGGTGCGACGCACGGATGGTATAGAGCGCCTCCCCGCGCGCGAAGCGGCGGGGAAACAGCGTCTGCTCGACCAAGGTGTACATCGACGTGGCGCAGTTGAGCACCATGCGGCGCAGCGAGGAACGGATCGGCTCGCCCGAGGCGGTCCGGATCGCGCCCGACGGGGCGTTGCGCATCAGCACCACGCCGACTTCGCTGCCCCAGCGTCGCACCGAGCGTTGATCGAGATAGGAAATCAGGCCGTTGGCTCCCATCAGCGGCACCCAACGCTGCGGGTCCAGCGTGGCGGGGTCGCCCCCGGCGACGGCCGTGCATCCCTCGCGCGGCGAGGCCCGGAAGACGATGCCGCCGTTGCTGCCCTGGCATTCGTACAGCGCGGCGGCCGCTCCGGCGGGACGGATGCCCGGCTCCGCGGCGGTTTCGGCCTGCAGCGGTGCGCAGGCCGCCGCGCCGACCAGCGCGACGAAGGCCCTGCGGGCGACGCGCGCGCGCCATGCCGCAGAGGCTGCACGGGGAGCGATGGGAGAGACAGTGGAACGAATGGCGGGAAAGACGGCGGGCAAAGCGGCGGAGAACGGCATGGCGGAACAGGCGAGACGGGCAAAACCAGCCGCATTGTCGCATACGCGTTCACGCGGCGACACCCTTGGACCGCCCTTTTAGCCGCCATTCCCCGCTTTTTCTGCGCTTTTCCCCTCACGCGCGCAGCGCCGCGCCCTCCAGCTCGCGCCACGCGACAAGATCAGCGATGGTCAGTACCGGCAGCCCATACATATGCGCGAACGCCAGCGCCTCCGGCCGCCTTGCCATGGTGCCATCCGGATTCATCAGCTCGCACAGCACGGCGGCCGGCGCCAGGCCCGCCATCCGCGCCAGCTCCACCGAACCTTCGGTATGGCCGCGCCGCGCCAGCACGCCGCCCTCGGCGGCCACGAGCGGGAACACATGGCCGGGGCTGACCACGGCGTCGGGACCGGCGTCGTCGGCGATCGCGGCCCGGATGGTGGTGATGCGGTCGGCCGCGCTGACGCCGGTGCTCACGCCCGTGCCGGCCTCGATGGAGACCGTGAAGGCGGTGCCGTGGCGGCTGCGGTTGTTCTCGACCATCGGACGCAGGCCGAGCCGTGCGACCTTGTCGCGGGTCAGGCACAGGCACACGATGCCGCTGCATTCGCGGATCAGCATGGCCATGTTCGCCTGCGTCAGGCGCTCGGCGGCGAGAATCAGGTCGGCTTCGTTTTCCCGATCGTCGTCGTCCATCAGCACGACGGGGCGGCCTTCGCGCATGGCGTCGAGCGCCTGCGCGATACGGACTTCCAGCGGACGGGCATCGGCCTCGGGCACGACGGCCTCGAGGGCGCCGGCCGGCGACTCGGACAGCAGCGACGGGGAGATCGCGGACAGCGGGGACAGATTGGACAGCATGAAACGCTCCTTGAAACAGATGATTGGGCGTTTCAGGGGATCAGCGGAGTTGCGCGACGGCATGCCGGACGTACGGACCGATGGCCCGCACGAAGGCACGACGCTGCCGGGCGAGGCGCGATGGCATGGCGCGGACCGATCGGCCGCGGACACGCGCGCCCCGGCGCGAGCCATCGCGAGGATGGCTCGCCGGCCAGGCGAACGACGGCAAGCACCGCCCATCTTCTTTCATCCGGACTATGACCGTCGGCCCTGGCATCTCACCAGATCTGCTGACCCCGCACCGCTGCTGCGGCACGGGCGCTCGCGGGCTCGTCGCGCGCCAATGGCGCGCGGCATACCGCCGGTGGGGACTTTCACCCCGCCCTGAAGACGTGACGACTGCCGACGGGACGGACCGGGCGGCCCGCCCCCTCGGCGGCGGAATGTTATCACGGCGATATGCGTTCGATTCGCGCGTGTACTACAACTAGACGGAACATGCGGGACGCGCCACGCGGGCCTGCCGACCGTTTTCCACACACGCCGACAGCCATGATCCCGTGCCCGCCCCGCCTTCCCGCGCCCTTCTTCCGCCTGCCCGCGACCGCGTCGCTGCGCCACCCGAGCCGCCGGCGGCTGGCCTGCCGGGCGGGACTCGCCGCCGCACTGCTCACGGCGGCCGCCGCGCATGCCGACCCCTCGGTCCAGCTCGGCTACGCGGTCGACAGCAAGCACGACATCGAGAAGGTGGAGCTGGCGCTGGCCTGGGACTCCGGCTTCGGCTGGGGCAACCCGGACGGTTTCCGGCTGGGCCTGAACTGGGAGGCCAACGTCGCCCGCTGGCGCAGCACCAGCGACAACAACCCGCGCAACCCGTGGGAATTCGGCCTCTCACCGATCTTCCGCCTGGCCTGGCAGCGCCACAACTGGGTCCCATTCCTGGAGCTGTCGATCGGCGTGCGGTTGCTCACCGATACGCGCACCTCCGACGACCATACGTACTCCACCGCCTTCCAGTTCTCCGACATGGCGGGCATCGGCGTGGCCTACGGGCGCGACCAGCGCTTCGCCGCGGGCTACCGCTACCAGCACATCTCCAATGCCGGCATCAAGACCCCGAATCCCGGCACGGACTTCCACACCGTCTATCTGCGCTACCGCTTCTGAGCCGCGCGCCTATCATGCTGCCGTGCCTGGGCCGCGCCGCCGGCGAGCGCTTCCATCGCTTCGCGGGAGGCATCGTCGGCCGGGAAGAAGCACTCGATGCGCAGCTCCTGCAGCGTGACGTCGTGCGCGTTACCCAGCGTGGTCAGCGTGGAGAACAGCGACGCGCGGAAGCCCGGCGCATCGAGCGCGACCGGCAGTACCGGCGGCAACGGACCTTCGGCGGCCTCGTCGTCCATCCTCGGCGTGCCGGCCGGCCCAAGCATGTCGGGATGCCACTGGGCGATGCGGGCGAAGATCTGGCGCGCGGTCTGGTCGTGCGCCTGCGCCTGCAGTTCCTGCCAGACCCGTCGCAGCAGGTAGCGCCCGACCTGCCTGGCATTGACGATACGGGACCACAAGCCCTCGGGATCGAACACCGACAGCATCAGGTTGATGCGTTCGCCGGCGCCGGGCATGTGCAGCATCGCCGGCGGATGCCCATCGAGCAGTACGTCCAGCATGCGCCGGTAGGCGTCGTTACCCTCGATCATGTTCCAGAAGCGGTCCAGCACCACGGCCGGGTACGGCTCCTGCTTGGCCAGGATCAGCGAGATGGCGTGCCGCACCATCTCCAGCGGCGGCTCGCCCAGGCCATGCTCGCTGTAGGCGGGCGCGAAGCCGGCCGCGAGCAGCAGCCGGTTGCGCTGGCGCAGCGGCACGCCGAGCCGGTCGGCCAGCGCGAGGATCATCTCGCGGCTGGGCCGGGCGCGGCCGGATTCGAGGAAGCTGATATGCCGTTGGGAGACGCCCGCCGCGAGCGACAGGGCGAGCTGGCTGTAACCGCGCTTGCCGCGCCAGTAGCGCAGCAGGCCGGGGAAGTCGACGGCGGTTTCGGAGCCGGGGGTCAGGGTGTCCATGCCGTGATTACAGCACGACGGCCGCAGCGCCGCGATGACCTTTCAGGTAATCGCCACCGCTTCCGGGCGCCGGCCCCGCCTGACGCCGATGTTATGCTTTGGGCCCGTACAACTCCTGCGCGCATAGGGCGCGCTGCCTGATGGAAATAGCCATACTGCTGGCGCTGATCTTGTTGAACGGCGTGTTCGCCATGTCCGAGATCGCCCTGGTGACGGCTCGCAGAGCCCGGCTGCAGAAATATGTCGAGGAAGGCGACCGCGGCGCGATCGCCGCGATCGAGCTGGGCGAGGATCCCACGCGCTTCCTGTCCACCGTGCAGATCGGCATTACCTCGATCGGCGTGCTCAACGGCGTGGTCGGCGAAGCCACGCTGGCGCAGCCGCTCGGCCTGTGGCTGCAGGGCCTGGGCATGCAGCAGCCTACCGCCGGCTATGTGGCTACCGCCATCGTGGTGGCGGGCCTGACCTATTTCTCCATCGTGCTTGGCGAACTGGTGCCCAAGCGGCTCGGCCAGCTCGCGCCCGAAGTCATCGCGCGCCTGGTGGCCCGGCCCCTGGCCTGGCTGGCCATCGCCTCCAAACCGTTCGTCAAGCTGCTGTCCGGCTCCACGCGGCTGGTCCTGCGGCTGCTCGGCGTGAAGTCGGGCGCCGGCCCGGTCGTCACCGAAGAGGAAATCCATGCCCTGCTGGTGGAGGGCTCGGAAGCCGGCGTGATCGAGCGGCACGAGCACACCATGGTGCGCAACGTGTTCCGCCTCGACGACCGCCAGCTCACCTCGCTGATGGTGCCGCGCGGGGATGTCGTCTGCCTGGACCTGGACCTGCCGCTGGAAGACAACCTGCGCCGGATCGAGGAATCGGACCACTCGCGCTTCCCGGTGGTGCGCGGCGGCATGCACGATGTGCTCGGCGTGGTCAGCGCCCGGCAGTTGCTGGCGCGCAAGCTGCGCGGCGAGGACCCCGACCTGGCCGGCGTGATGCAGACCCCGGTCTACGTGCCGGAGAGCGTCACCGGCATGGAGCTGCTGGAGAACTTCCGCTCCTCGGGCGGACAGATGGCCTTCGTCATCGACGAGTACGGCGAGGTGCTCGGCATCGTGACGCTGCAGGACCTGATCGAGGCCATTACCGGCGAGTTCAAGCCGGACATCGCCGGCGACGAGTGGGCGGTGCAGCGCGACGACGGCTCGTGGCTGCTCGACGGCCTGATCCCGATTCCCGAGCTGAAGGACCGCATCGGCCTGCGCATGGTGCCCGAGGAAGACAAGGAGCGTTACCACACGCTGTCCGGCATGCTGTTGCTGCTGCTGGGGCGCCTGCCGCAGACGGCCGACGCCGTGAGCTGGGGCGGCTGGAAGTTCGAGATCATCGACATGGACGGCAAGCGCATCGACAAGGTGCTGGCGGCCCCGCTGCCGACCGAGGACGGCCCGGAGCCGGATACCACCGGCTGAGCGCGGCGGCGCCGACGCGCCGCCGTCACCACCGGGCGGAGACCCGCGGCTATACTGGCATTCCCGTTTCGCCGCCGCCCGGAGATCCGCCATGTCCCTCCCCTTCCGCACCGCCGCCCTGACCGCCGCCCTGTCGCTGGCCGCCCTCGCCGGCCCCGCCAGCGCCCACCACGGCTGGTCCAGCTACGACGACAGCAAGCCGGTCGAGGTCACCGGCAAGGTGGTCGAGAGCCGCTACGAAAATCCCCACGCCACCATCCGCGTCGAAGCCGGCGGCAAGCGCTGGTTCGCGATCCTCGCGCCGATTTCCCGCATGCAGGCGCGCGGCGCCACGCAGGAAAAGGTCGCGGTCGGACGCGAGGTCACGCTGGTCGGCTATCCCAGCAAGGAAGACGCGAACGAAATGCGCGTGGAACGCATCAAGCTCGACGGGCAGACCGTCGAGCTGCGCTGAGCCGGTTCGCCGGCCGCGAACGCCGCCCGCGCATCCGCCTTCGTGACGACGCTCGCCGACTTCGGGGCACAGATGGCAGCGCTGCCGATATCGGCGGCGCTGCGCACTTCCGCCTGGGCCTACCCCGCCATCGAAATCGTGCACCTGACCGGCATGGCCTTGCTGTTCGGCACCATCGCGGTGGTCGACCTGCGGCTGGCGGGCGCGGCCCGCGCCCTGCCGGTCACCACGCTGCTGCGCCACGTGCTGCCGTGGACCATCGGCGCCTTTGTCGCCATCGTCGCCAGCGGCGTGCTGCTGTTCCTGGCGCATGCCGACGAACTGGCAACCAACCGCGCCTTCCTGGTCAAGCTGGCGTTGATCGCGCTTGGCCTGGCCAACGCCCTCTATTTCCATGTCCGTCCGTACCGCACGCTCGACGCCCCGGGCCGAAGCTGGAACGTCGATGCCGCCCCGCCCGCCATCACGCGCGCCTGCGCGCTGCTGTCGCTGCTGACCTGGACCCTCGTCATCTGCGCCGGCCGCCTGATCGCCTACGTGTAGCCGCCCGACAACCGGGCGTTACAAAATGGCACATCGCCCCCTTCGCGCGGGCACCGGCAAGGCAAAAAGTAACGGTAGAATTGCGCCAGTTTTTTGAACTCAGCGAAAGGAGTCCGTTGTGAAAAAAGGATGGATCTGGTGCGTTCTGTTTGCCACGCTGCTGGCCGGCTGCAACACCATGGCCGGACTGGGTCAGGATATCCAGCGAGGTGGCCAGAAGCTGGAAGGCGCCGCGGATCGCCACAAGTAATCGAGTCGTCGGCAGACCGACAGACAGCAGACAAGACCAAGCAGGGCGGCAGGCATGCCGCCACAGGGGAGCGTTCCAGCATCAAACGACGCCGGTCAGCGTGCAAGCGCTGCCCGGCGTTGTCTTTGTGCCTCGGCTACAGCAGTTCCTCGGGCGTGAACGGCGACAGCACGTTAAGCCAGAAGCGCTGCGACCAGGTTGTATCGGGCTCGATGTCGTGCACCACCGCCTTGTCGCCCTCGCCATCCACCCATTGCAGCTTGCCCTGGTCCGACAGGCGCAGCAGATAGCTGTTCTCCCCGACCGATCCGCTGAAGAGCTGCTCGACCTGCCCCGCGAGCCGCGCATTGCGCACGATGATGCCGGTCTCGGTGTTCTGGGTGACCGAGCGCGGATCGAAGTTCATCGAGCCGACGAACAGATTGCTGCGATCCACCACCGCCGCCTTGACGTGCAGGCTCGCCTGCGAAGACTTGAAGTCGCCGACCGCCTTCTGCGGCCGGTTCAGCCGCGATTTGAGCTCGTGCAATTCCACGCCGGCCTTCAGCAGATCGGTCCGGTAGCGCTTGTAGCCGACGTGGACAATGGGCGCATCGGTGGCCGCCAGCGAATTGGTCAGCACCCGGATCTTCACGCCGCGTGCGGCGAGGTCGGACAACAGCTTCAGTCCTTCCTTGCCCGGCACGAAATACGGCGAAATGATGATGACCTCCTGTTTGGCGTTGGCGATCATCCGCGCGAGCTCGTCGGCCAGCGTGTCGCCGCTGTCGGGCGTCTTCTGCGGCGACACCTTGGCGGGATCGTCCACCAGCACGCTGGCCTTGGCCCACTCCAGCGACAGCTTGTTGCTCCGGATCTGGCGGGCGAGGAAGCTGGCGCCCGGGTCGATGCGTTTGGGCGGGGTCATGCCGCGCTCTTCCAGCCGCTTGCGTTCCGCGTCCTCGTCCAGCACCGCCTGTTCCCCGTTGGCGTTGGCCTGCGCGGCAGGCGAAGACGCCGCCGCGGCGCCCACCCCCGGGTTGGCCGGGGCGTTGTTCGGGTTGGCCAGCGACTCGACCGGGAACGCGAAAGGACTCTTCCAGTATTCGTCGAAGGCCGCGGAGAGCTCGCGCACCGCCGGCCCCGCCACGATCACGTCCAGGTCCACGAAATTGGTATCCGGCGCGCGCAGGAAATACGCGTTGCCGATGTTCCGCCCGCCCGTCATGGCCAGCGCGTTGTCAGCGATGAAGACCTTGTTGTGCATGCGCCGGTTCACCCGGCGAACGTCCGCCGCGGAACTCAGCATGCGCGTGACCTTCGAGAATCGCCCCGCGGGGAACGGGTTGAACAGGCGGACTTCGATATTGGGATGCTTGGCGAAGCGCAGGAAGCCGATATCCTTGCCGTCGCTGTGCAGGTCGTCGACCAGCATGCGAACCCGGACGCCCCGTTCGGCCGCGGCCCGCACGCGCAGCAAAATCTCGCGGGAAGACTCGTCGGCTTCAACGATGTAGTACTGCAGGTCCAGCGTACGAGTGGCGCGGTCGGCCAGCGTCATCAGGGTGCCGAACGCCTCCTCGCCCGAGGCGACAAGATGGAAACCGGACAGCGCCGGGTCGGGCGCGCTCTGCGCCGTAAGCCGGCCCAGCGGCGTCGCGCCAGGGTCGGACAGCGCGGTGGACGGCTTGCGCGGCACGTCCTGAGGCAGGCTGGCACAGGCGGTGGCCGACAGAGCCAGCACCAGCGCGGCGAAAACACGTAGCCAGCAGGCACGCAAGCCTGGGGGGGATACCGCCGCGCCCCAGCCCCAGGCCGGAGCGGGGCGTGCCGCGTCCAGCCCAAAAAGCGCCACCATGCTGACTCCATCAGTCCAGATATCTGGAGCTTAGGTGCCGGGCCGAGGCGACGCAATCGGCATTTGTCCGACAGTACCGAATGGCATACGGCCCCCTGCCGCCACAGAAAAACGATCGGCCACCACAGCCATCATCGTTCGTTGTGCCGCTTCAGTTGGGGGCAGGGATGCTCGGACGTGCCGGCGTCGCACACCAACACCGTGTCGAGGTAGGCCTTTGTCCGGGCAGTCCAGTCTGGCTCCGGCTTCGCCTTCGTCGCGACCTGCACGACATACAGCGCTTCCGTACCACGGATGGAAACCATAGCGGCACTCTCGGGCTGTCGCGTCTTTGGATTCAGATCGCATGTCGCCAACCACCGGTTCGAGGGATACCCGTTGATGGGTAGAGCGGACTGGTCGCGGACGGAGAATGGGCCGCATGTCTTCTGCCAGGTCGTTCGCATATGGGTCGCAAACTCTTGGCTGCTCGCCTTCTGGCGTGGGAACACCTGCACCGTGACCATATCGGTCCAGTTGTCCACCGTTTGGCCGTTGGGGACAAACTCTACGATCCGGCCGCGGGGTGACTGCCCCTGGTGCGCGACCACGTACCCCGCAGGAGCCTGAACGAGCAGACGCTCCGCCGACCGCCCTTCCGATGAAAAACCAGGTGCGCCACCCGCTCCACCCCCGGCCGCACAACCCCCGAGCGAGGCGGAACTTAGAAGAAGCACTATGGCGGCTATTCTTGCGTGCATAACGTTTGTCGGCGTCAAGGTGAGAATATTCCGGCGGATACACCGGCCACCGACCATTGCCGAGCGCTGGAGCCGATAGTCATTGGGGACGATGCAAGAAGCCGCAGTGGGACAACCAGTTAACGGCGCTGTGATCGAACACTTGAATGGGGCACTACACCCGCAGAGCGAGCGGTGCACTACTGTCGCGAAAAGGTTTCCCGCCGTCCCGATTTGGCCCGATAGACAAACATCCCTGCGGTCTCCGAATTCGCGGCCTACAGGAACAGATACCAGTACAACGCCACATCCTCCCTGACATTCTCGTCCAGCTGGCTGTACAGATAACGGTCATAGCCCCCCAGCACAAAACCGTACCGTGCATAGAAGCGGCAAGCGGACACATTGGACGATTGCGTTTCGAGTCGGATCGCGCTGAGGTTCAAGGTCGCCGCCCACGCCACGGCTTCGTCCATCAGGCGTTTGCCGATGCCCGTGCGACGGTAACGGCGCGATATGGCAATGTCCTCAATGCTCGCGCAGCCGTTCCATGCCGTGGTGGCCAGCAAGTAGCCCGCAACATGGAATCCATCCTTCGCTACCAGGAGCAAGCGACCTGGATCGGAGTCGAGTTCGGATAACGATTTGTCAGCCCCGTAGGTCTTTGTCCGCGGCTCGACTGGCACCACGCTCGGCATGCCGGGCCCATCGAATGGGGCGACCGCCTCCCACTCTATGTCAAAGGAGAAGTCCTCCGCCGCCAACGCAGCCGGCGCGATTCTGTCGACACGTTCAATGTGCATACGCCCCTTCTTTAGCTCCTCGATAAACCGGCACAGTGTTACCGAATCACCTACCGCGGCAGAATCGATGCAAGCTCGCTAGCTCGACTGGCCGATATAGGTGCGTCGTCGTCAAATTAGCGTCGGCCGTCCGGCCCCGGCCACGACCAGGCACTCGTCTGAATAGCTGCAATCCGTCGCTTCCGTTCAGAACCCACGGGACTGCATCGAATCAGGCGTTCTCGGAACCTCCGGTGATGATCGAATAGCGATCTATGTCCGTGCGAAGCTTCCAGCCATTGCGTGTCCAGAACTTCGACGCGATTGAATTCGCTTTCAGCACATCGATGTGGCTCTTCTTGATACCAAGACCTTCAAGTTCTAGCAGACACTGCTTAACGAGCGCGTTGGCAATCCCCTTTCGCCTGTGCTCTGGCAGTACGAGAAGATGCTGCAGATATCCGCGTCTGCCGTCATGCCCGGCCATGATGCACCCAACGATGGCTCCGCCAATTTCGGCGACGAAGCTAAGGCCGGGGTTACGCTCGAGATAACGAAGCGTGGATTCCCATGAGTCGGCATTCCGTACTGAAACGCCCGCCGTAATCCTCATGAGCTGTATCAAGACGTCATAGTCGTCTATGGTCATGACCCGGATCTGAAACATCGATGCGCTCTTTGATTTTGAGAACACATCGATGGTAGCGGAATCCGCTCGTAGTATCTCTTACGGAATGCTTAGGATGGCGAAACGCCGGCGGCGATCCGACCTATCCCGCAGGCTACATAACCGATGGCGTTTCGAAGATAACACTTTGGCAAGTTGCGGATGTCGCAGCGTTCACGGCGTCTGATCGCAAAAACACGGTCGCCCTCCCATCACCTCGCGCTAAAACCCCAGACCGATCCCAAACTCGATACTCTTTTCGCGCGAGTACGGACTGGACGCCATCTCCTTTACCTGAAAGGAGATCGCCAGATGATTCGGCTTACGGAACACACACATTGCGAGACAGATCCCATGCTGTCTTATCAGAGTGGATGGAGATGAGAAAAGGAGTCCTTACTCATCAGCACATCCACACGGTGCACCTTTGCCGCATCGGCCAGGATGGCGTTCATCCGCTCGCGGTCGCGGAAAATGTCTCCGCCACGGCCGTCCACATGTGCCTGGCGCCCCGCCAGATCGGGAAATGCTTCGAAAATGGCGAAGCTGGTCTGTGAAAACCGGACGGCGAACCACGGGCCCGTGGCAGGCTCGTCTTCGACGCAAGCCCGGATATCACGCAGCATCTGCACTACGGCATCTTCCTGACCGGGGCGGGCTTCGATCCGGATGAAGAATGCCTTGCGGCCTTCAGCACCTTGTTCTCCGAGAACCTCCACACCGCGGTGCGGTGCGTGGACGATTTCCGGTGTAGGGTCGAGCGAATGGATTGGCAGATGGGTCATGCAAGTCTCCTCGTTGAATGCGAGTAGTGTCGTGCCCGCACTTCCTTGGCCTATGCATAAACGTCGATATTTCTTGCCTAATTGTCTGGACTTGATGGGTCGTGCAGACGGATGTGCTTAAATTCCACATGGTCGACGAATTGAAGCATGCGCTCCTTCGCTACACGCGATCCCACCCTCAGGTGGAAGGCGTGGCGGTAACGCCTGTGCAAGGCTTCAACCTGTTCCACCGTACAACACCGAGTGAGGTGGAGCACACCGTGGTGAATCCGCTGGTATGCCTGGTACTGCAGGGACGCAAGCGGGTCTCATTGAGCAGTGGTGTGTCGTCATATAAAGCTGGAGACATGTTCATGGTGACCGGCAATATGCCGATTGCCAGTCGGATCAGCCAGGCCAACGTTGCCAGTCCCTATCTTGCGTTAGCGCTCGACCTGGATCCAACCGTGATCACCGATCTAGTGATGAGCGAGTCCGAAGCATATTCATCGCGCCCCGCCCACGACACCAGCGGCGATCTGTGCGATGCCCTGCGTCGGCTGGTAATGCTGCTCGACCGCCCGAATTCGCTCGCGGTGCTCAAGAATGGCTTGGTTCGGGAAATTCATCATTGGTTGCTGCTGGGCCCCCAAGGCCACGCGGTCCGGAACCTGGGCCTTCCCGATAGCCATGTGCGGCGCATCGCACGCGCTGTCGCGATCCTTCGTGCGAACTACGCCCAACCAGTGCGGATCGAGCGCCTGGCGGCGGCGGCTGGCATGAGCCGAGCAGCGTTCCACCAGCACTTCCGCGCGATCACATCGCTGTCGCCACTACAGTTCCAGAAGCAGCTGAGATTGATCGAGGCACGCCGGCTGATCTTGTCCAAAGGTAAACGCTTGAGCCAGGCCGCTCTCGAAGTGGGATACGAAAGCACCTCGCAGTTCAGCCGGGAATACAGCCGAATCTTCGGCCGGCCACCGATCAAAGATAAACAGGCAGCAGCTGACCGGTGAAGATTCGTACCGTCTGACCGAAGGCCCTACTTTCTCAGAACCTTCCCTGTGGCGCCGTGGAGATAGCGCTTCCCATCCCATCAGCCAATCGTTGGAATACCCCAACCGGCTAATAGGCTGGAATTCAGGCCGCCCGTCTGATTGCGGCGAGGCCGGTCAGGCCATGCGCCGCAGGCCGGCCGCCTCCGTCGCCAGCTGACGGATACGCGCCCAGTCCTTCCCCGCGACCGCATCCTTTGGTACCACCCACGAACCGCCAACGCACACGACATTCGGCAGCGCGAGATATGTTGCGGCCTTGGCCGCGTCGATACCGCCGGTGGGGCAGAAGCGCAGCTGCGGCAGGGGTCCGCCCAGCGACTTGAGCATCGGCGCGCCGCCCGCGGCTTCCGCGGGGAAGAACTTCAGGAAGGTGAAGCCCTGCTCCAGCGCGTACATGGCTTCGCTGGCGGTGGCCACGCCCGGCAGCAGCGAGACGCCGGCGCCGCGCGCGGCTTCGGCCAGCGTTGGCGTCAGGCCCGGCGATACGGCGAACTGCGCGCCGGCGTCGCGCACGGCGTGCAGCTGGTCCTGGGTGAGGACGGTGCCCGCGCCGACGCAGGCTTGCGGCAGCGCGGCGGCCACTGCCTTGATGGCGTCCAGGGCCGCGGGGGTGCGCAGCGTGATTTCGAGCGCGGTGAGCCCGCCGGCCACCAGCGCTTCGCAGACGTGCACGGCCTCGTCGGCCGACGAGAATTCGAGCACGGGGATGACGGGGACGCCGGCAAGGCGGTCGATCAGCGAGGGAGATTGGCTTTGCATGGCAGTGTCCGTAGTCCTTGGTGTGAGTCCGTGGCGTTTATCCGATCACCGATACCGACTGCGCGAGGCGCGCTAGCACGGTGTCGCCACTGGGGATGGGCGCCACCGCGCCGTAGCCGGTGGTCGACAGGGCGGCGGCGACATTGGCATAGCGGGCGGCCTCGAACGGCGAGTCGCCGGCCGCGAGCCGCGCGATGAAGCTGCCGCCGAAGCAGTCGCCGGCGCCGGTCGCGTCCAGCGCGCGTACGGGATAGGGGGCCACCAGTGAGCGGGCCTCCGGCGTCGCGACATAGGCGCCCTCCTCGCCGAGCTTCAACGCGACCACGCCGATGCCCAGCCCGAGCAGATGGTCGACGATGGCGTCGCGATCGTCCAGGCCGGTGAGCACGGTGATGTCGTCCCAGCTCGGCAGGCAGACGTCGGTGAACGAGAACGCCTCGCGCATGATGCCGCGCGCGCGGGCCAGCGACCATAGCCGCAGGCGCAGGTTGGTGTCCAGGCTGACGCGCACGCCGGCCTTACGGGCGAGCTCCATCGCGGCCAGTCCGCTGTCGCAGGCGCTGTTGCTGATGGCGAGGCTGATGCCGGACAGATGCAGGAAGCGCGCATCGGCGATGGCCTGCTGCGGCAGGTGCTCGTGGCTGTAGCGGCTCGCCGCCGAGCCGGCGCGCAGGTAGTCGAAGCGGTGGCCGTGCGCGTCGTGCGAGACGAAATACACGCCCGTCGGGGCCTCGGGATCGATGCGCACGTGGCGGGTGTCCACGCGTTCCTGCGTCCACAGCGCCATCAGGCGCTCGCCGAAGCTGTCCTCGCCCACCGCGGTGATATAGCCGGTGCGCGCGCCCTGGCGCGCCGCGGCCACGCAGAAGTTCGAAGTGTCGCCGCCATAGCCCTGCAGGTAGCGGGTGGGATCGTCCGGCTGCTGGTTGAACTCCACCATTGCTTCGCCGAACGCGAGAATGTCGATGCTCATGATCCGTTGGTCCTGGCCGGTTGGCCGTGTGGTTCGGGTTGGTTCACCGCGGGCGCAGGCAAGGCCGCGCCCGGGGCGGGCGCTAGAAATACGTCTGCACGATGTCGATCACGCGAAGGTCGGCGTCGAGCACGGGTATATGACGCCATTTGTCGAAGGTCAGGCACGGATGCGAGATGTCGAAGGCGATCATGTCGCCCACGCGCACGTCGTCACCCGGCTGGATCTTCAGGTATGCGTGCTGGTCCATCATGCCGGTGATCTCCCAGTGCGCCGGTACCGCGGCGGGCTCGTTGCCGCTGCCGGGGCGATGGATGCGCGCGGGGATCGGCATGCCGGCATCGAAGGCCGCATCGCGCTTGCCCATGCCGATGATGACGCGCTCCGGCTCGGGAATCGACTGCACATAGGCCCATAGTTGCAACGCGGGCAGCAGGCCTTCGCGCATCTTCTGCGCGACGGGGTTGCTGGCGAGAATGCGCTGCTGCGCGGCGCGATAGATGCCGACATCGTGGGTCAGATAGCACCCCGGGCGCAGCACGATGTCGATCGGCGCGCCAATGTCGGCGCGGGCGAACTCCTCGGCCACCACGTCGTACCACGCCGAGCCGGCTCCGGACATCACCACCGGGCTGCGTCCGAAGCGCCCTTCCCCGGCCAATTGCCGCGTGACGGCCACCGTGCGGCGCAGGAAGGCGCGGATGTCCTCCTCCTGCTGCAGCACGCCTTCGTACACTTCCACGCCGGCCAGCGTGAGGGCACCGCTCCAGCGCTCCAGCGCGGCCAGCACGCTGGCCTGCTGCGCGTCGTCGCGCACGCCGGTGCGCCCGCCGGGCACGCCCAGCTCCAGCAGCACCTGCAGCGTCTGGCCGCGTTCGCGGAAGAACGCGCCGAGCTGGTCGACCAGTTCGGCCGAGTCGACCAGGCACATGAATTCGAAGGCGGGATCGCGCAGCAGGTCCGCGACGATCTCCATGTTGCGGCGGCCCACCAGCTGGTTCGCCATCAGCACGCGCTTGACGCCATGCGCGTGCGCCGCGGCGGTCTGGTGCGCGGTGGCGAGCGTGATGCCCCAGGCGCCCGCGGCAAGCTGGCGCGCGAACAGCTTTGGGGCCATCGTCGTCTTTCCATGCGGCGCAAGGCGGACGCCGTATTCGTCCATGAAGCGCCGCATCCACGCCAGATTGTGCGCGAGGCGGTCTTCATACAGCACCGCGGCAGGCAGGCTCAGCGCTTCGTCGAGCAGGCGCCAGCCCGGGAGCGCGCCCGCCTGATCGGGGGCCAGCGGGGCGTCCAGCTTGCCGAGCGCCTTGTTCAACGGGTCGATCATGCCGCTTTGGTACTTTATTTCATGCATGCTGTCATCACCCTGCAAAAATTCCGGTTGACGTAATCATATCGCCGAAATTACGATATTTCACCTTTGTTATAAAGTAACACGCCAGGCCTGGCAAGCACGCGCGGACCAGGGGGCCGGCTCCCCGCCACCGCGCTCCCTACAGCATCGTCCCGCCGCCCCGATCCGGCAAGCCTTCCGCTCATTCCATGACCGCGCCCTTCGACATCCTGACCCGCATCGCCGAACGCGGCCCCACGCTGCGGCTGGCGGAGCAGAAGGTTGCCCAGGTGATCCTGGCCGACCTCGCGGGCGCGGCCGCCTCCAGCATCAACGATCTGGCGCGCAATGCCGGCGTCAGCGAGGCCAGCGTGACGCGCTTTGCCAAGGCCATCGGCTGCCGGGACGTGCGCGACCTCAAGCTGCGGCTGGCGCAGGCCACCGCCGTGGGCCAGCGCTTCCTGCGCGCGGAAGCGTCGCGCGGCGAGGCGCCGGTGCCCGAAACGCTCGCCGACCGGCTGCACCAGGACGTGCTGGAAACACTCGAGGTCAATCGCCAGCTGATCGACGAGGACCACGTGGAGCGCGCCGCGCGCCTGTTGCTGGACGCCCGCATGATCTACGCTTTCGGCATGGGTGGCGGCTCGTCGCTGATGTCGGACGAGGCGCGCTACCGCCTGGCGCGGCTGGGCCGGCCGGTGGCGAGCTACCAGGACGCCCTGCTGCAGAAGATGGTGGCGGCGACGCTGGCCAAGGACGACGTGGTGCTGGCCTTCTCGGTGACCGGCAACGTGCCCGAGATGATCGCGAGCTGCGATATCGCCCGCGAATACGGCGCGCGCGTGGTCGCGGTCACGGCGCTGGGCTCGGCGCTGGCCGCGCGGGCCGATGTGCTGCTGCCGGTGCGGGCGCTGGAAACCGACTTCATCTTCAAGCCATCGGCCTCGCGCTACGCGCTGCTGCTCGTGCTCGACGTGCTCGTGACGCGGCTCGCGCTGCTGCAGCAGGACCACAGCCAGGAGCGGCTGCGCCGGCTCAAGTACGTGCTGGACACACACCGCGGCGCCGCCGCCGGCTTCGATCGCCGCGAGCCGCTGGGAGACTGACCATGCCTCATCTGTTCGACACCCTGATCCGGCGCGTGACGCTGCTCGACGGCTCCGGCGCCAGCGCGCGCCTCGCCGACGTGGCCGTGCGCGACGGGCGCATCGCCCGCATCGCGCTGCTCGACGGCGACGACACTCCGATCGATCCGGACAGCGCGGCCCATGTGGTGGATGGCGACGGGCTGGTGCTCGCGCCGGGCTTTATCGACGTGCATACGCACGATGACACCAACGTGGTACGCCAGCCCGAGATGGCCCCCAAGCTGTCGCAGGGCGTAACCACGGTGATCGTCGGCAACTGCGGCATCAGCGCCGCGCCGGTCTCGCTGCGCGGCGAGCCGCCGGATCCGATGAATCTGTTGGGCCAGGCCGCGGATTTCCGCTACCCGGACTTCCGCGCCTATGTCGAGGCAGTCGACGCGGCACGCCCTGCCATCAACGTCGCTGCGCTGGTTGGCCATACCGCCTTGCGCAGCAACCATATGGACCGGCTCGATCGCGCGGCCACCGCCGAAGAGATCGCGGCCATGCGCGCGCAGCTAGACGAAGCGCTGGCCCACGGCGCGCTGGGCCTGTCGACGGGCCTCGCCTACGGCAATGCGATCCATGCACCCACGGAGGAAGTGCTGGCGCTTGCCGAACCGCTCGCGAAGGCCGGCGGCCTGTATGCGACGCATCTGCGCAGCGAATTCGCCGAGATTCTCGACGCGATGGACGAAGCCTTCCGCATCGGCCGCCATGCCCGCGTACCCGTCGTCATCTCGCACCTGAAGTGCGCCGGCATGGCGAACTGGGGCCGCAGCGGCGAAGTGCTGGAGGCGCTGGAGGGCGCGCAGCGCTGGCAGCCGGTGGGCTGCGACTGCTATCCGTACACGGCGAGTTCGTCGACGCTGGACCTCAAGCAGGTCACCAGCGACTTCGATATCCAGGTCACCTGGTCCGAGCCCCATCCCGACATGGGCGGACGGCTGCTCGCCGACATCGCCGCCGAGTGGGAGGTCGATCTGATGGAAGCGGCGCGCCGGCTGCAGCCCGCGGGCGCCGTCTATCACTGCATGGAGGACGCGGATGTGGACCGCATCCTCTCGCACCCGGCCACCGTGGTGGGCTCCGACGGCCTGCCCAACGACCCGCTGCCGCATCCGCGCCTGTGGGGCGCGTTTCCCCGGGTGCTGGGCCACTACGCGCGCGACCGGGAGCTGTTCCCGCTGGCCGTCGCCGTCAACAAGATGACCGGCATGTCGGCCGAGCGCTTCGGCCTGTCCGGACGCGGCTTCGTGCGCGAAGGCTATTGGGCGGACCTCGTGCTGTTCGATGCCGCCACCATCCGCGACGCGGCCAGCTTCACCGACCCCATGCAACCGGCCGAAGGCATCGCCGCGGTCTGGGTCAACGGCGAGCTCGCCTGGCAGCAGCGGCAAGCCACCGGCGTTCGCGCGGGCCGCTTCCTTCCCCGCGGCACCGCCGGCGCCGATTCCCGATAAAGCATCACCGATCAGCAGGAGTATTCATGGAAATCAAACGATTCGGCGTCGAAGGCGGCACCGGCACCGGCGGCCAGCACATGCCGTTCGCCCGCGCGGTGCAGGCCGACGGCTGGCTGTATGTGTCGGGCCAGGTCCCGATGGTGGACGGCGAGGTGGTCGAGGGCAATATCGTCGCGCAGACGCACCAGGCCATCCAGAACGTGCTGGCCATCCTCACCGAGGCCGGCTACGGCCCCGAGCATGTCGTGCGCTGCGGCGTGTGGTTGGACGACGCCCGCGACTTCGCCTCGTTCAACAAGATCTTCAAGGAATACTTCGGCGCCAATCCGCCCGCGCGCGCCTGTGTGCAGTCCAGCATGGTGGTGGACTGCAAGGTCGAGGTGGACTGCATCGCCTACAAGAAGCCAGGCCAGTAAGCCATGGCCATCCGGCACGACAGCAGGCCGGATGCATATCGTCGTCATCGTATGAGCCTGCCGCCGCGCGCCAGCGCGGGGGCAACGCGCGCGACGGCTTCCCTTGCGGGATGGCCGTCGGTGTTTCATGACCGGCCGCTCACAACGCGGCTTTTTTCATAGCGGACGCGGGTGCCCCGACCGGGCAGGTCCCGCTCAAAGGAGACAAGATGGCTACCGTCGCCGGAACCACTCTTCTGATATACGCGCTGATCGCGGTGATCGCGCTCGTGGTGCTGATCGCCAGATTCAAGCTGAACCCCTTCATCACGCTGGTGGTGGTGTCGGTGCTGCTCGGCTTCGCGGTCGGCATGCCGATGACCGAGATCGTCAAGTCGTTCGAAGCCGGGGTGGGCGGCACGCTGGGCCATATCGCGCTGGTGGTGGGCCTGGGCACGATGCTGGGCAAGATGATGGCCGAGTCCGGCGGCGCCGAGCGCATCGCGCGCACGCTGATCGACTTCTTCGGCGAGAAGAACGTGCACTGGGCGATGGCGACCATCGCCTTCATCGTCGGCCTGCCGGTGTTCTTCGAGGTGGGCTTCGTGCTGCTGGTGCCGATCGCGTTCAACGTGGCCAAGCGCACCGGCACGTCGATGGTGCTGGTGGGCATTCCGATGGTCGCCGGCCTGTCGGTCGTGCACGGCCTGATCCCGCCGCACCCGGCGGCGCTGCTCGCCGTGACCGCCTATGGCGCGGACATCGGCAAGACCATCCTGTTCGCGCTGATCGTCGGCGTGCCGACCGCGGCCATCGCGGGACCGCTGTTTGCCCGCCTGATGGACCGCTACGTCAAGCTGCCGGATTACAACCCGCTCGCCGACCAGTTCACCGAGGAAGCTGACGACGTGGCCGCCTCGCACCAGTTGCCCGGCTTCGGCATCACGGTGTTCACGATCCTGCTGCCCGTGATGCTGATGCTGATCGGCAGCTGGGCCGACCTCTTCACCACGCCGAAGACCTTCGCCAACGATTTCCTGAAGCTGATCGGCAACTCGGTGATCGCGCTGCTCATCGCCGCGCTGGTGAGCTTCTATACCTTCGGCAAGGCGCGCGGCTTCAACCGCGAGACCATCCTGCGCTTTACCAACGAGTGCGTGGCGCCCACCGCCATCATCACGCTGGTGGTCGGCGCCGGCGGCGGCTTCGGCCGCATCCTGCGCGACTCGGGCGTGTCCAACGCCATCGTGGACGTGGCCACCGGCGCCAATGTCTCGGTGCTGATGCTGGGCTGGCTGGTGGCGGTGATGATCCGGATCGCCACGGGCTCGGCCACGGTGGCGATGACCACGGCCGCCGGCATCGTCGCCCCGATCGCCGCCAGCGTGCCGGGCACGCGGCCCGAGCTGCTGGTGCTGACCACCGGCGCGGGCTCGCTGATCCTGTCGCACGTCAACGACGGCGGCTTCTGGCTGGTCAAGGAGTACTTCAACATGACCGTCGCCCAGACCTTCAAGACGTGGTCGGTCTGCGAGACGATCATCTCGGTGGTCGCGCTGGTGCTGACCCTGGCGCTCGCCACGGTGCTCTGAGCAGGCTACGGGGCGGCGGCAGCCGCCCCCTGCGGGTGTCGCGATGGCCTCTTATGCGCTATCCTTAGGCAGTCACAGGAGATCGCGATGAAAGTCATCATCAGTGAGACCGTCCGCAAGCTGCGCAACGATCCGAAGGCGGCCAACGCCCTTCGCGAGTTCATCGCCACCGGCAAGGTCAACGATTCCCGCACCATCACGTTCAAGGACCAGAACCGCCAGCGCAAGGTCCAGCTCAGGATCATCCCCGCGCAAGGATAGCGCTTGAACGTCGCCCTCCCCGCCGTACTGCTGTTCCTGCTGCTCGCGCCCGGTTTCATCTATCACCATTTCAGCCAGGCCCGGGAACTGCGCCAGGCGGACATGACGCCGTTCGGCACCACCGCCCTCAAATCCGTTTCCTTCGGCCTGCTGATCGACAGCGCCGTGCTGGCGGTGGCGGTCTACCTGCTGGACTACCGGCTGTACCTCGGCGACGCGCTGCGCATGCTCTCCGGCGCCGCCGCCATCAATGCCATTCCCGTAGCGCGCTACGAATGGCTCAACGAACACCCCCTCCCGATCTTCGCCTACTTCTTCAGCACCTTCGGCATCGCCGTCGCCGGCGCGCTGGTACGGCGCTTCCTGGTGACCCACTACGGGCTCGACCGGCCCACCAGCCGCTTCCAGAACTACTTCCGCCAGCAGGCCCCGTGGCATTACCTGTTCAGCGGCATCGACGTGGTGGGCAACCCCGCGGCCGTGGTGGTCAGCGCCATCGTGCCGCTGCACGATGCGCCCTACCTGTTCACCGGCCTGCTGATGGACTACGAGCTGAAGGAAAACGGCGAGCTGGACCGCATCATCCTGGCCTCGGCCATGCGCCGCAAACTGGCGGACGACCGCAATCCGGGCGAAGACGAGGGCAAGCGAGTGCTGGAGCGCTTCTACCCCATCGACGGCGACCGGCTGATCCTGCGTTCCAACGAATGGACGACCTTGAACGTGAAGTTCCTCGATATCGACGAGGAAGACGTGGACGGGCCCACCCCGGCCGCGGAAGCGCCCCGCTAGACCGTGCCGCCGCGATGGCGATGACGATGCCGGGGCACGCCGGACGCCCGTCTCGTCTGCCGCCGCTCCACCCCATGCCATCTTCGTTGCAACGCACCACGTTCCCATTCCGTACAATGGCCGGACCAAAACTGAACCCGGGCGGACGGCGTGGGATATCGGCGCGTCGCGGTGCCCCCTTGCGAATGGAGATGCCATGCCCGTCGACCGCCGCAACTTCCTGGGATGGTCCGCCGCGCTAGCCGCCGGCCTGCCGACCGTCACCGCCGCCCAATCCGCCTCCGCGCCGGCTGGCGCACCCGCCGGGACCATGCACCGGCGCCCCATTCCGAACACGAACGAAACGCTGCCGGTCATCGGCCTGGGAACGGCCGATACCTTCGACGCCAGCAAGCAGGGCGTGCGCGAAAGCCCGTTGTCCAACGTGCTCGAGCTGCTGCTGCGCACCCCGGGCTCGGTCCTCGACACCGAGCCGATGTACGGCGCCGCCGAGGGGGTCACCGGCGAGCTGCTGCGCCACCACAACGCGCGCAAGCAGGTGTTCCTGGCCACCAAGATCTCCGCGCAATCGGGCGTGCCGGCGCAGGCCCAATGGGCGCAGTCGCAACGCGAACTGGGCAGCGAAACCGTGGACCTGCTGCAGGTCCACAACCTGATCGACTGGCGCGACAACCTGCGCTACCTGCGCCAGCTGAAAGAACAGGGCAAGACCCGCTATATCGGCCTGACGCACTACCGCGCCGACGCGCACGACACGCTGGCGCAGCTCGTGCGCAGCGAGCGGCTCGACTTTATGCAGATCAACTATTCGGTGGCCGAGCGCGAGGCCGAACGGACGCTGCTGCCGCTGTGCGAGCAGCGCGGCGTCGCGGTGCTGATCAACCGGCCGTTCCAGGACGGCCGCCTGTTCCGCGGCGTGCAGGGCAAGCCGTTGCCGCCGTGGGCTGAGGAGATCGACTGCACCAGCTGGGGCCAGCTGCTGCTCAAGTTCATCGTCAGCCATCCGGCGGTGACCGCCGCCATTCCGGCCACCTCCAACCCCCGCCATATGCGCGACAACCTGGGCGCTGGCGTGGGCCGCATGCCGGACGCGGCACAGCGCGACCGCATCGCGGCGCTGTTCGCCTGAGGCCGCGCCGTGGAACCGGACCATCGCGCCCCGCCCCCGCGGCCCGAGCCCCGCGCCCCACGCACGCTGCTGGGCGTGGCCGCCGGCGAGCGCGGCGCGGTCCTCGCCGGCTTTCTGTTCTTCTTCTGCCTCTTCGCCAGCTACTTCATGCTGCGGCCGGTGCGCGAGACCATGGGCATCGCGGGCGGCGTCAAAAACCTGCAATGGCTCTTTACCGCGACCTTCGTCGTGATGCTCGCCGCCATTCCGCTCTACGGGCTGTGCAGCGCGCGGCTGCCACGGCGGCGCTTCGTGCCGTGGGTCTACGCCTTCTTCATCGTCAACCTGCTGGTATTCGCCCTGGCGACACGGGCCGCGCCGGACAACGTGTGGCTGGCCCGCACGTTCTACGTGTGGCTGTCGGTCTTCAATCTGTTCGTGGTCTCCGTGGCCTGGAGCCTGATGGCGGACGTGTTCCGGCCCGAGCAGGCCAAGCGCCTGTTCCCGGTGCTGGCGGCGGGCGCCAGCGCGGGCGGCCTGGCTGGGCCGGTGCTGTCCGGCTGGCTGGTGCCGACGATCGGGCTGACCGGGCTGATGCTGCTGTCCGCCATGCTGCTGGGCGCGACGCTGCCCGGCGTGGGCTATCTGTTCGGCTGGCGCGGGCGCGGCGGCGCCGGCCAGGCGGTGGCGGGCGCGACCGTACGGCAGCAGGACCCGTCGCAGCCCATCGGCGGCGGGCTGATGGCGGGCCTGACGCTGGTGCTGCGCTCGCGCTATCTGCTGGGCATCGGCCTGTTCGTGATCCTGCTGGCCACGGCCAGCACCTTCCTCTACTTCGAACAGGCGCGCCTGGTCGCCGAGGCCTTTCCCGATCGCACGCGGCAGACGCAGGTATTCAGCGCGCTGGACGCGGTGGTACAGGCGCTGACCATCGTGGTCCAACTGTTCTTCTCCGGCCGCGTGGCGCGGCGCTACGGCGTGACGGCGCTGCTCACCGCCATCCCGCTGGCGGTGGCGGCGGGCTTCCTGCTGCTGGCGGCGATGCCGACGTTCGCCGTGCTCGCCGGCCTCATGATCCTGCGGCGCGTGGGCGAATACGCGATGATCCGCCCCGGCCGCGAAATGCTGTTCACGGTGGTGGATGCCGAGACCAAGTACAAGGCCAAGAACGTCATCGACACGGCCATCTACCGCGCGGGCGATGCGGTGAGCGCCTGGGTCAAGACGGCCATCGACGCGCTGGCCGGCCATCCAGCCGCGGTGGCGCTGACCGGCGCGGTGCTGGCGCTGGCGTGGGCCATGCTGGGATGGTGGCTGGGCCGGCGCCATGAAGGCGCGGTGACCGCGGCCCCTGCGGCGATGGTGTCGCGCCCGGGCTGACGCCGGGCCGGCCCGTCGCGCCGCGCCGCGCCGGAAAAATTTTCATCGGCACGCGCCCGGCGCGCGGCGAGCGGCTTTATTCGTCGGCGTGCATATCCGCCGACCGCAGACACAGCGGCTAATGCACTGCCCCTGCCCGCGCTGTATCAGTGGCGCGACAAGCCGCCGTACACACTGAATGAAGCGCTTCTTAACGCGCCGTGCCGCGCCGGGCAGGCCTTCCGTGCGCCATTGCATCCCCCGGGACGATCGCCTATAACGCCAACCGGAAGTCAGGCACCCGTCGGCTGCCGGCTTCCGGTGGCCTTCGCTGGTGCAAGAGGTGCTGCCCATGCACGTCTCGGTTGACTTCGTCCCTCCCGTCGATGACCGGCAGAAGCCGCGAATCCTGGCCGCGCTCGCGGACGCCGGCATCGCTCCCCAGCCCTCGCGCGCGCTACAGTCCTGCACACCCCGCCTCCTGTTCTTCAGCGAAATCACCGAAGCCCTCCTCGCCCTGACACAGGAGGCGCGCGGCACGGCGATGGAGCGCGTGCTGGCCATCGACATCTCGCCCAACGGCTGGCATGCGGACCCCTGGCAGCTGCTCAAGGCCGGCGCCTCCGAACTGCTCTGCTGGCACCGCTCCGGCGCACCCGCCATGGACATCGCGGCGCGGCTGCAGCGCTGGGAGACGGTGGACCGCCTGATGGAACAGGCGAGCGTGCGCGACGGGCTGATCGGGCAGGGTCCGCGCTGGCGCAAGATCCTGCGCCAGACCGTCGAGCTTGCGCACTTCACCCACGCCGATCTGCTGGTGCTCGGCGAGAGCGGCACCGGCAAGGAATTGGTGGCGCGGCTCGTGCATGCGCTGGATGCGCGACCCGGCAAGGGCAGCCTGGTCACGCTGGACTGCACGACCATCGTGCCGGAGTTGTCGGGCAGCGAATTCTTCGGCCATGAGCGCGGCGCGTTCACCGGCGCCGTGCAGGCCCGCGAGGGCGCCTTCGCGATGGCGCACAACGGCACGCTGTTCCTGGACGAAGTGGGCGAACTGCCGCTGCCGCTGCAGGGGCAGTTGCTGCGGGTCGTGCAGGAGCACGTCTACAAGTGCGTGGGCGGCAATACCTGGCACGAGACCGACTTCCGGCTGGTCTGCGCCACGCACCGGGACTTGTCCGAAGCGGTGCGGCGCGGCGAGTTCCGCCATGACCTGTACTACCGCATCGCGAGCTGGACGCTGCGCCTGCCGCCGCTGCGCGAGCGCACGCAGGACATCGTCGAGATGGCCCGGCATTTCGCCGCGCACTTCGCGCGCAATGCCCGCCCGGACGGCTGCGCGCCAGAGTTCGACGAAGCGGTGTCGCAATACCTGTCGCGGCGCGAGTACCCGGGCAATGTGCGGGAGCTGCGGCAACTGGTCTCGCGCATCATGGACCGCCACCTCGGCGCCGGGCCAATCACCGCCGCCGACGTGCCCGAGGACGACCGGCCCGCCGCGGCCACGCCCAGCCAGCCGTGGCTGGACGCGTCGTTCGAGCAGGCCATCCAGCGTGCCCTGTCGATGGGGCTGGGCCTGAAGGAGATCGGCCGCGCCGCCGAGCAGATCGCCGTGGACATCGCGGTGCACGAGGCCAACGGCAGCCTGCGGCGCGCCGCCGACCGGCTCGGCGTCACCGACCGCGCGCTGCAGATGCGGCGCGCCGGCACGGTCCGCGAGGCCCGCGCGCCGAAGCCGCACTGAGCGGCGGATGCCTGCAACGCTTGCGCGACGCTATCCGGAGGCGCCGGCGGTCAGCCACGGATCCGGCGCTTCGTGCTCGACCTGGGGCCGCAGCGGCGCGGCCGCGCGCGGGGTCAGCCGGCGCGTTCTCACACCGGCGACGAGGCGCAGAAAATTCTGGCCCAGGATCAGTTCCTCGTCCGAAGCGCGCAGGCGCAGGGCCCGGATCTTGGCCAGTTCCACGCCGGGATGCAGCCACGGACCATCGGAGCCGAACAGCACCTTGTGCGGCCCGGCGCGCCGCACCGCCTGCAGCAGCAGGTCGAAACGCCGCACGCCCGACGTATCCGCGTAGATGTTGGGATGCCGCGTCAGCGGGTCGATCAGTCCCGATTGCGCGCGCCAGTCGTCGGCGAAGCTCCCAAGGTGCGGGATGATGAAGCGCACGTCCGGGTATTCCTGCGCCAGCAGTTCCACCACGGCGATCTCGCCGGTCACGTCGTACAGCACCGGCAGCCGGTAGGCGCGCGCGGCCTCGCAGATCTCGCGCGTGATGCGCGCGTCGTGCCGATGGACCTTGATGCCGACGAAACCATCGCGCTCGACCGCGACCCCCACCATCTCGTCGATCCGCCCGCGATCCTGCGCGGCATTGACGAAGGCGAAGCCGTAGAAGCGGTCGGGCCGCGTGGCCACGATGCGCGCGACCTCGCGGTTGGCCCGGGCATAGTCCGAGTGGAAGGCCGCCAGCAGCACGGTGCGATGGATGCCGGCGCGAGCCGCACGGCGCAGGTAGTGCGTCAGCGGCGCGGCCGTGTCCCATGGACCGGTCAGCCCGTCGCCCTTGCCCGCATGGCAGTGGCAATCGACGATCATGGCCGCCCCGCTGCCGCGCCGCCGGCCGGCGCCAGGCCCGCGCCGGCGATGCGCGCCTGCCAGAAAGCCGCCGGCACCTTGCAGTGCGATACCGTGGTGGCCGCCACGATGACGTTGGGCAGGCCCTGCCCTTGCAGGCGCCGCGAATGGACCTCGGGCGTCAGCGGCTTCGGGCATGGCGGGCGCGCACAGGGCCGCGTGTAGTAGTACAGGTAGAGCCGCGCGTCGGGCCGGCTGCGCGCCCATCGCGCCCAGCCCGAGGGATCGCCATACTGGCTGTCGAAGCCCCAGCATTCCCGGATCGCGGCCGCATGGCGGTTGCCGCGCGAGGTGGCCAGCACCGCCATCGGGGCGCCACCTCCGGAATGGCAGGCGAGGATGAGGCGACCGATCGCGGGCGTGATTCCGGCCTGGCGGAACGGCGCGCTCGCGGCCAGCGCCGCCCGCACCCGCTCCAGATAGCGGTCCAGCCCGCCGGGCTTGACCAGGTCGCCCGCTTGCGAGCGTGCGCCCAGCGTGGGAGCCACGAGTACCGCATTGCGTCCGCTGCGGTCCAGCCCTTCGCGCAGCGGAAAGAAGGCGGAGCGCCAGATCGACTCGATGGTCCAGTCCTCGCTGCCGCCGCACGGTGCCTTGTGTCCGTGCAGGTAGACGATGATGTCGACGGCCGAAGTCGGGCGATAGCCTGCGGGCAGATAAATCCCCGTGATCGGCTGCGCCTTCCCTTCGGCGCCGAGGGGGATGCGCGGGTACAGCGTCAGGCCGGCGGGCCCCGCGACCGCCGTCGCCGCCCCGTCCTTGCCGAGCAGCGGCCGCACCAGATCGCTGCGGATCCGCAGCCATTCCCGGCCCAACGCGGCGAAGCGCGGCTCGCCACGGCGCAGCGCGCAGCCGCGCCGCTCGGGATGGCGGGCGAAGAACACGAGGTTGGTGAGCGCCTTCGGGTCGCGGTGCCCGGCCTGCCATGCCAGCCGCAGCGCTGCCTGTTCCTGGCCCTTGCCGAGCGCGGCGCGCACCGCGGACGGAAAGACGCCGGGATCGTGCCTGCCCGCCCCCGCGCAGGGCCCCGTGCCGGTCTGCCTGTTCATCGCTGTTCCCTCGCCTCGTCCGCCGCATCAGCAGCGATAGTTCTGCGCCGACGGAATCCGCTGGCGCAGGGCCTTGTAGTGGGCCGGCACGCAGAAGCGCACGTGGAGATGATCGTCGTGGCCCGACCAGCGCACCACCTTGGGATGCTGGATGGCCGGATCGTTGAACGCGAGCGTCTTCACCGGCAGCACGCCGTTGGCAAGGATGCTCTCGACCAGATGCCGCGTGCGTTCGCGCGAGTAGTTGCCGGACTTGTACGTGACAGCGCCGCCTTCCTTGCCGTCGTTGCGCACCAGCCCGATATCCACGTCGAGCCCGACCTGGTGGCTCTTGTGCGGACTGAGCCAGCCGCCGCCGCGCTTGCTCAGGTCAGAGATCACGATGCGCGGGCCGTGCGGAAACCGCACGAACCAGCGCGCCGCCACCGTGGTCAGCGCCATCACCATCTCGGGGACTCCCCACCGCATCGCCGCATCCTTGCGGCAGTAGAAGCCGACGCCCTGCTTCGCCATCAGCGTATTGACCTCGGGATGCGGGCCGGGCACGGTCAGGTACAGCGCCTTCCATTCCTTCACGAGCTTCGCGTAGCCCGGTTCGCCCTTTGCGAGCGGCCGTCCCGCCCCGGACGCATCGATCCGCTCGGGATGCGCCATGTAGAACAGCAGGTTGGCGATGTCCTCGGCGCTCCTGCCCTGTTGCGCGGCGCGCCTGATCACCTCGGCGCGGTTGCGCTGGCGGAAGGCGTCCAGCACGGTGGACGGATATGCGCCCAGGCGGAACTCCTCTTCCATGTCCGGGGTGAATTCCGCCTCCAGGCAATCGGGACAGTCGTCCTCGCCCTCGAACGCCATCGCCTGCTCGCGCATCGCCTCGGCCATCGATGCCGAGGCCGGCTCGACGCGCACGGCGCCCGCCGGCAGGCGCGCGACCTTGGCCTGCACGAAGAAGGCATTGCGCTTCTGGTCCAGCCCGGCGACGGGCCCGATCCAGCGCCATGCCTTGCCGCGGGCGTACGCCTCGGTGAAGGCGCGCCATTCCGCGTCGGACGGATAGCGGCGGTGCCGGTCGTGGAAGTACACGTAAGTCGAACCGAACTCGCTGGCATTGCGAATCGGGTTGGGCAAGCTGCCGCCCAGCGCGGCCAGCGCCAGTGTGCGCGCCGGCAGCGGCAGCTTGGCCCAGGGCCGCTTCTGCAGGGCGAGGAACTGCCGCAGTTGGCCCTTGGGAATGTTGTCGTGCGGGGGCTTGTAGACGCCGCCGGTACGCACGAAGGCAGGCTTGTCCATATGGCGGCGCGCGGCGCCCCAGCTGCGCAGCACCGGTTGCAGCGGCGTCGAATACGCGCGCAGGAAGGCGTGGAAGGTCTTGTAGTACTTGCGGGTGAACAGCGCGTAGCGGTTGAGCATGGCCCAGATCACCGCCCGGTTGGCGGCATCGTCGCGCCCGCCCGCCTCGCCGACCAGAAAGCGCGCGGTCCATAGCGCGTCGTCCGCCGTGAACGCATAGCGCAGCTGGCGCCCCGGCGCGGATACGACGAGCGTGCCCAGGCGGGCCGGAATCCTCGCCGCATCGCCGGCGGCCATGCCCGCGCGCGCGGGCGGCCGCGGCGCCGGCATGGCCGTTTCCCCTTGCAGCCCTGCGCTGCGCAGGCCCGACAGCAGATCGAATGACATGGCTCACTCCACTGGTGGCGCGCACCGGCCATCACGGCCCCGGCGCGCGACGATGGCTCACTGGTGCCATACCACCGGGGGCGTCACCGGATCGGACAGCTTCGAGATCACGATGCCGCGATTGCCGCCCAGGGAATCGATGCCCGCGATGGCGGCCGCACCCACCGTACCCAGGGCCGCCAGCACGCCGCATACCAGCTTGACCTGCGGCGGCGGCGCCACGGCCACGCACAGCGCGCCGGCGCCCGTGCCCGCCTTGAGCGCTTCGATCAGCGCCTTCGTATGGCACTCGTTGAGCCACACCTGCACGCCCCACCAGCTCGGCTTGACTTCGGTCCGGCCCGGGCAGGAGCCGGCGCTCGCCTCCATTTCGAGTGCGGCGCCGGCGCGCCCCCCGGACCGCAGCTGCGCATTGCGCCGCTTCAGCGAGCTGTGCAGCACGTTGAAGAGCCGCGGATTGATTCGGAGCTGGTTCGCGGCGTCCTGCGCGTTGCGCGCGCGGATCGCCAGCCGCATGGTGCCGCCCTTTCGCTTGACGTGCTTTCCCATCGCACCGACGGCGCGCGAAAGCGTGGCGTGCGCGTTGCGCAGCTGCTGGATCTTCTTCTGCACGTCCGCGCCGCCCCGGCCGCCACCCATCTCGTCGGCGAACTCGAACTCGTATTCGCCGTCGCCCATCTCGCCGAAGCCGTCGGCCTCCATCTCGTAGCCGCCGTCCTCCTCCTCGCCCTCGAACTCTCCGGCGTCCTCGAATTCGGTATCGAACTCGAACTCGTCAGCCTCGTAGCGGAATTGATCGTTCATGATTCACCTCCTGTCGCAGATATCCACCGTGATGCATGCTGCAAACCTGCCCGACCGCCAGCGCCGCGCGCTCGATGTCATGCACCGCATGACGCGCGGTGAGCAGGAAACTGATCCGGGCTCCGGCACCGGCCCGCGCACGGTGAAGCACCGTGCGCACCCCTTGCGCCAGCAAGCCCTCGTAGAGCCCTTGCGCATCGATGCCGCAAGCCGGCGCCAGTGTCTGCACCGGAAAGGCGCCCCCCGCCGCAATGCAGACCGCGCTCGGCGAGCCGCCAGCGCAGGCATCGCACCAACAGCGCGAGATGCCGGCGCCGCCGGTCGCCATGCGCGCGGTTGACGGCCAGCGCATGCTGGGCGGCGCGCAGCGCGGCGAGCGAGGGCGGGCTGGTATGCACGCGGGTCTCGCTGCGCGCTGCGAAAGCACGGACCATGGCCGCACTGCCGGCCAGCACCGCCAGCGGCGCGCCGAACGCCTTGGCCAGCGAACCGATCAGCACCACATGCGGGTCCGCCACGCCGTGAAAGCGCAGCGAGCCGCCGCCCCCGCGGCCCAGCGGCGCGTTCGCGCACGCACCCTCGCCCAGCATGCCGAGCGCCTGCGTATCGTCCAGCACCAGCAGGCCGCCGCGCCGCGCCACCAGGCGGGCATAGTCGGCCACCGGCGCGGGCGCACCGCAGCCGGGGCAGAAGCCGTCGGCCACCACCACGGGCCGCGCGGCACGATGGCGACGCGGCGACGCCCGCGCCATCCGCCGTTCCAGCGCGTCGGCGTCGTAGTGGGCAAAGGGTGCGACAGGAATGCCGCGCGCCGCGGCCCGCTGCGCGCCCCAGCGCCCCACCGCATAGGTCCCGGCATCGAGATAGATCGCGCTGTCCCGCGCCAGCATGCCGCCAAGGTCCCAGAACAGATGCAGCGTCGATGCCCCCATCTGCGCCGCCTCGCAGCCCACCAGTCCGGCCAGCGCCGCGGCAACCGCGGTCTGCTCCGCGCGCTCGCATAACGCGGCGGGCCGCCCAGCCGTGAGCTGCTCCCACGGCGCCAGCGCATGGCTCGGATGGCGCATCCCCAGGTAGAGCGCCGAGGTGAAGTCGAGCATGGTCGCTGCGCCTCATGGCCGCCCCGCGCGTTTCTGTTGCTCGGCCAGGCGGTTGCGCAGGTGCACCGACGGTTGCAGGTAGCGCCTGGCGTTGTTGGCATCGCTGGCGGAGTCGGCCGACAGGTCGACGCCTGTCGCGGCGCGATACGCGTGGATATACCCCTGGATCTCCGGCCTCCAGTAGCGCGCCCAGTTCTTGGCCTGCTCCTGGTCGTTGACATCCACCCAGTCGCCATAGCGCACCGACAGCACGATCTGTTCGCCCCACACCGCGAGATCGCGGAAATGCGTGATGCTGGTGTCGCCCCATCCCTGCAGCTTCTTCATGGTGTCGATCTGGCTCATCCACGGTTCCTTGTAGGGCACCATGGCGCGGCCGCGCAGGAACTCGCGGATCTCCGGCCGCGACAGCAGCCACTGCTCGATCAGCATCTCGACGCGCGCGGTCCACGGCAGGTCGCCGAACTGGTTGTGCGCGCCCTCGGCCAGCAGCAGATGCACCTCGCGCAGCGCGGTCAGCAGCGGGAAGCCGTCGGCGACGACGGTGGTGTCCGCATCCTCGTGGAAGAACACGGCCGCGCGGTACAGCAGGTTGTGGAACGCCTCGAGGAACTTGGAGCGGCTGTCCGCCGTGCGCATCTGCGGCACCGCCTTGCCGTACAGCGTCAGGCCATAGTGGTGGTCGTACTCGTAGGCCCGGCGCGGCACGCTCAGCCGCTTGTACTCGCTCTGGATATAGCCCCAGAACAGGTTGTTCAGCGGCCGCAGCGGGTCGATGGCCAGGTGCGCCAGCGGGTCGCGGTCCCCGCCGCGATGGCGGTTCTGGAAGCGCAGCGCAATCGCGTTGAGGGTCTGCACCAGCATGCCCTCCTCGTGCCAGTACGACCAGATCAGCTCGATCAGCGTGGGGCACGTGAAGCGGCGCCGCAGGATGCCGTCGCAGTAAGGCAGCCGTTCGTCGCGCCGGCCGGGATCGGGGCCCATCAGCGCGGTGACCACGCGCGTCAGGTACGGCAGCGTGGCCGTGTTGCCCAGGTACTGCTGCAGCCGGCTGACGATGCCCTCCAGCGTGGGCCGCTCGCCGAGCCGGGACTCTTCCTCGGTCAGGTCCAGCAGTTCGCCGTGGCGAATGCGGATGCCGCATTCGAGGATCAGGAAGACCTCGGTCGCGGTACGCAGCAGCTCGTACGAATCCACGCCATGGATGGTCGGCCGGTCGAGCAGTTCTTCCCTGCGGTCGCCGATCGTCGGCATGCCCATTTCCAGTGCGCCGGTGGGCACGCCGCCGTCCAGGTCGCTGCCCTGGCACAGCACGCGGTTGATGAACTCGCTGTAGCGGTTGAAGCCGATCATCTCGGTGTGGTGGCGGATCGCCGGCCACAGGGCCTGGTCGGCGGTGGGCACGAGCGACGAGCGCTGCAGCGCGACCTTCAGCGTGGGCACCTGACCGTTGCCGCCATTGGCGCCGGACTGGGCCAGCGTGTCCATGCCGCGCGCGATGCCCGAGACCTGCTCGGTCAGGCTGTCCATCTTGCCGTCGATATTGGACTTGAGCGTGCGGGCGAACTCGCGCGCACCGCTGGCCATCCGTTCCAGGTCGCTGGCGGACAGCGGACGGTGGTGCACGGCGACCATCACGCTCGCCTCCGCCTCGCGGATGTTCTCCATATGCTCGGGAGGCGGATCGACCAGCGTCGCCGATACGGTGATGCGGTACGCGCCGGGCTCCAGTCCGCGCGTGTGCCACTGGACAATGCGCGTGTCGGCCCCGCCCATTGTGGACGAGGGGCCGGAGATCGATCCGGCGTCGGCCTTCCAGCGGTACGTGTACTGGAACTTGCTGCCATCCGCGGGGGGCGTGGCCGAGAGCTGGACGATCATGCCTTCGGTCACTTCCTTGGGTTCGTACTCGATTTTCATCTTGCTCATGACGGGACTCCGGCTGATACGGTTAGACGGAAGGGGCGGATCGGACGACGGCCAGCGGCAGCGCCGGCTGCACGATGGAGGCGCGGGCGCTGGCGAAGGTGCTGCGCAGCGCCCATTGCGTCAGCAGCCGGCTCAGCAGTCGGCTTTCCTGTTCCGGCGTGATCAATGCATGGGCCTTGGCCTGGCCGATCACCGCGAATGCCAGCGAGGGGGGCGCGCGGCGCATCTGCTCCGGCGCGCGGCGCCACGCGCGCCAGTAGGCGTTCAGGCGCGACGGCTGGCGCTGGTCGGTCGCCATCACCTGCGCCAGCGATTTGCCGCGCAGCGCGGGCGGCCGATGGTTGACCAGCAGCGCGATGAAGCCGGGCATGGTGGCGCGCAGCAGCGACAGCAGCCGGCGCTTGTCCTCGTCCAGGCCGTCGAGCGGATAGAGCGCTTCCCACACGGCGGCCAGCCGCCCCCATTGCGGATGCGGATACAGCGCGTTGCCCATCGCGCAGGACAGCTGCACGCGCACCCATGGAATGGGATGCGGATCCTCGGCGCCGGTGCGGAACACGAACACGCGCGGCAGGCTGACCACCGCGATCAGCCCCACCGTGGAGGCGATTCCCACCCGGGCCACCGACCAGAAATCCGCAAGGATCTCGGAGATCCAGCGCTCCCACAGCTGCCACGCCACGCCGTGCTCGCCGGCATCCACGGCCATGCCCTTGAGCACCGGCCGCAGCGAGGCAATCAGGTCCAGCAGCGCCACGCCCTGATGCCCGACCTCGTGGATCAGCGACGAGGCGATGCCGCTGCCGACCATGCGTTCGCGCGGCACGCGGATGATGGCCACGGGATTCTCGCCACCGCCGGGCAGCCGTGTGCGGGCCCGGCGGATGGCCGCGCCCGCGCCGCGGTCCAGATAGCAGACGACAGGCGGCGAGGCGAAATAGTCCGGCAGGCGCAGCGCATCCGCGGCGACCTCGTCCAGGCCCGCCAGCCAGACGCCCACTTCGGCCTGGCTGCGCTGCGTGATGACGTCGGCGAACAGGTCGAACTGGGACAGCACCATGTTGAAGCGCAGGCGCAGGAAGGTGAGCCGATGCTGGGCCTGCTCCGGGCCCGCGCGCCGTCCCTCGGGGCTGTGCAACCATGCCAGATAGGCAAGCATCCGTGCGCGCAGCTCGCGGCGCCCCTTGAACAGGTAGCGCTCCACGCCGAGCAGCGCGGCCGGCGTCAGCCCGGCCGCCGGCACCATCGCCTCGTCCAGCGCGAAGGGCTTGACGCGCTCCAGGCGTGTGAGCAGCCCGCGCGCTTCCTGCGCGAGCATCCAGGTGGAGAGCGAGTGGATGGACATGGCGGCGGACGCGGCGGCAGGCATGGCGGCGGACATGGCGACGTCAGACGCCGATCAGGATGATCTTGCGGCCGCGGCGGATCCAGCGCCCCTGGCGGCCGCCGCCATAGTTGCCGCCCGCGGACATGGCGCCGCCCTGGCCGCGGCCCATGCCGCCCATGCCGCCCATGCCGCCCATGCCGCCTTGCCGGCCGCCCGCAAGACCGGGCACATGGCGGCGCGCCGCGGCGACGACCGCCGCCTTCACCGCGGCGCGCGGATCGCCATTGGCGCCGGCGGCGGCGGCCTGCTTCGCCGCGGCGCCCGCCACACGCACGAAGCGCTTGGCCATCTCGAACTCCTGGTCTTCCTGGTCCATGCCCTCGAACTCCATCTCGAGGGCCTTGCTCACCGCGGAGCCCAGCGCGGAGCCCACGGCCGTGCCGACGCCCGGAATAGGGATAAAGGAGCCGAGTGCGCCGCCAACGAAGGGCAGTGCCTTCTTGGCAAGCCCCTTCAGGGCGCCGCCCAGCGGTTTGATGATCTTGCCGCCGATCTTGCGCACGCCGCGCCACGCCTTCTTGATCAGCTTGCCGAGGAACTGGTCCAGTTCCTCCTCGCTCTGGATCGACAGCAGCTCCGCCGCGAACTCCATTTCCTCGAATTCCTCGAAGGGACTTTCGAGGTCGGTCTCGCCGTCGAACTCGCTCTCGAATTCGAACTCCTCCTCGAACTCGAATTCATCGCTCTCGAATTCGTCCGTCTCGGGATCCACTTCGCCCAGGGTGCGATCGATGTCGTGCATGGCGTTCTCCTGTTCCACTCGTTCGTCGTGCCGATGCAATGGCGTGCATCGGCGGGAATCTGTCGGGGTGTGCTGCCGCCCTGGCCTGGCCGCTAGCGCGGCTCGCCGGCGGCGCCAAGCAGCACGATGTGGCGGCCGCGCGTGATCCAGCGGCCGCCGGCGCCCTTGCCGCCTCCGCAGGAGCACCCTTGCGAGCCCTTGCAGCCGCAGCCGCCGCCGCGCGTCGAGCCACCGCAGTTGGGGCACTGGCCGGCGCCGGACGAGGGAGTGACAGGGCCGCGCAGGCCCGGGGCATGGCGCTTTGCCGCCGCGAGCGCGGCGGCCCTGGCGGCCTGCGCCGGATCGCCCGCACCCTGTGCCGAGGCCAGCTTGCGCACCGCGGCATCGGCGTAGCGCACCACGCGGCGCGCGACTTCGAACTCCTGGTCCTCGCGGCTGAGACCCTCGAGCTCCAACCCGAACAGGCTGCCGGCGCGGGCGGCGAGCTGTCCGCCCACCTTGCTGCCCGCGGCGCCGCCGACCAGCCCGCCGGCCGCGGCGCCCAGCATGGGCAGTGCCTTGCGCGCGGCGGACTTGACCATGCGGCCCAGCACGCGCCCGGCGTCGGAGCGAACCACGTGCCCGACCGCCCGGCCCGCCCGCTTGATGAGCTTGCCGATGAACTGGTCCAGTTCCTCCTCGTCGCTCACTTCGAGCAGTTCGGCGGCCAGCTCCATTTCCTCGGTCTCGTCCATTTCGCCGGCGTCCTCGAACTGCTGCCCGTCGCCGCCCGACTCGAACTCGAACTCGAAGGCATCGGTTTCCTGGTCTTCGAATTCGCTCTCACTGTCGAACACCGACAGATCCCCTTCGTCATCGTTGCGCACGTTGGCCTCCTGTCCGGTTCCCGCTGCCGTGGGGCTTGCCGCCCCGCCTGGACGCCACTAAGCATCAGCCGTGCCGCCACCGGCCCGGGCCTGTGCCGGCCCGCCGCAAACCCTTGCCGGCACTGGCATGCGCGGCGTTTCGGGCCACGGTGTTGGCGCGCTGGCGCGGCCATTGGCGAACCGTGTGGCCCGAAGCGGCTTTCGGGGCGAAGGCTGCGCGCGAAGGGAAAACCGAAGCGTGCTTCGGGAGGGAACGTGGGGCGAGGGTTGCTTCGGCGGGTGCCGCGGCAGGACAATGCGCGGAGAGGAAGCGGCCGTCTCGGCCAGCGAGGGGAAGGGATGGAGCAAGCCATCGGTCAGGGCACGCGGTGCCAGGCGCCGGCCGCGCGGCGCGGACTGGAAGGACATCGGTTATGCCGCCCTGCCCCGCGAGCACTTCACCGCCTGGCCGCGCTGCTCGTGTTCGCCATCGCCAGCCTTGCCACGAACCGCGCCATTGCCATGCTGCAGAACCACTTCCTGTACTTTCCCGAAAAGGCCGGCATCGAACGGCTGGCATCCGGCGGCCTGCGCGCGTGGCCCTCGGCGTCCGACTTCCGTGGCCTGATCGCGGAACCCGCCGGGCCCGTGCTGGGCACCGCCATCGTCTTCCACGGCAATGCCGGGCACGCCGGCCACCGCGCGATCTACGCCACCACCCTCACGCGGCTGGGGCTGCGTGTGATCCTCGCGGAGTATCCCGGCTACGGTCCGCGCGACGGCGCGCTGGGCGAGGAAAGCCTCGTCGCGGACGCGGCCGGGACGATTGCCGCCGCACACCGCGAGTTCGGCGCGCCGGTGCTCGTCATCGGGGAATCGCTGGGTGCAGGCGTGGCGGCTGCTGCCGCCGCGCGGCGGCGCGACGAGACGGCGGGCCTCATGCTGATCACGCCGTGGGACAGCCTCCGGCACATTGCTGCGCATCACTATCCGTGGCTGCCGGTGTCGTGGTTGCTGCGCGACCGCTACGACAGCGCGGCGCACCTGGCTTCGTTCGGCAAGCCGGTGCTCGTGGTAGTGGCGGAGCGGGACAGCATCGTGCCGGCCCGTTTCGGTGTGGCCCTGTACGAAGCGCTGGGCGACCCCAAGCGGCTGACGCGCGTGGCGGCCGCCGAGCACAACGACTGGATCACGCGCGTGGACGACGCCTGGTGGCGCGAGGCACTGGGCTTCGTGGCATCCGGACGATCGGCTCAGACGCCATAGCGCTGGTCGTACCCGCGCGCGTAGCCATAGTCGTCTGGCACGTAGTCGTCCAGGCTGCGCTGCAGGCTGTCGCGGTAGGCGGGAGGCAACGACGCCTTCAGCGCTTCGAGCAACGGCACGGACTGCTCGCGCACCCATCCGTAGATGAGCCGCGAACCGGCGTGCAGGCCCACCAGCGCGCTGACGCGATCGGCCGGCCTCAGTTGGCCGATGCTGTCCAGGATGCCGCGCAGCGTGGCGAGCAGCAGTTCATCGCCCTCGCGCGTCCGGTTTCCGCCGGAGCCGATCTCGCGGCAACACCCGTAGGCAAACCCGGGCAGCAGGCGGAGCCGCTCCTGTTCCGGCAACGTTGCGATGCTGGCCAGCACCGCCTGCGCGGCGTCGTGCAGTTCCTCGATGGGCAGGCAAGTCGTCGCCGCGAAACGCACCCTGTTCAGGATGTCTGCCCTGGCTTTTGCTGGAAGCCGTGGGTCGATGGCCGCCAGCAGCCGCACGATATCGGCACCCGACCCGATCTCGGGAAAGACGAACGGCGCGGGGGCTTGCGCGTTTGTCGTTGGCGCGTCTGTCACTGGCGCGTCTTCCACTGGCACAGGGGGCGGCACGCTCGGCTCGTCCGATGCGACCGCCTGCCCGGTGGCGGGCTTCCACGACAGCCTCTCGATCTGCCCCAGCAGCGCAGCCCGAACGTCCTCGAAGCCGCCCGTGTCGCGGGGATTTTCCAGCGCGGCCCGGACTACCTCGGCACCGGCGCAGGCGCCGTTCAACACCGCAAAGCCGGCCAGCGCCGCGAGTACGACGAGCGCCACGCCACTGGTGGCGAACAGCGCCACGCCCAGCACGATCAACGCTGCCGCGCTCAGGACGGCATGGATACCGATCTTCGTCTTGCCGGGCGCCATCGCCTCGTCGTGCAGTTCGATCGCCATGGCGAGCGTCTGGAGCGCAGCGAACGCCTCGGTGCAGGCATGCTGGACGTCCCGCTCCCGATCCGCGATCGCGTTCCTGCTCCTGGTGCTGGCGGGCAAGCCGGCGCTGTCCTGCGTTGCCTTGAGGGCGCGCGCAGCGGTTTCCACTTCCACGAGTGCACTGGTGCAGGCATGCAGACGCTGGCGCAGACACCACGACGCCGCATTCTCCGCTGCCTCCTCGATCAGTGAATCTTCGAGCCGTGCCAGCCAGTCCCTGGCGCCTCGCCAGGCCTTGGCATGGGGATGGAGGTCGGCGGTCACAGGATCGTGACTGGCCTGTGCCGCATCCGTGGGAAGCGCCATCTTGGGCCCCGGGCTGGCGACGGTGGCGTCGGCGGAAAGAAAGGCGAAACGATCGGCGGGAGGCGCGATATCGGGAGAGGCGGGCATGGTAGCGACAGGGATGAGAGGGAAGCTGGCGAGTCTGGGCCCGCGTCCATCGGCGCGCTGTCCAAACTCGCCATGGCTTCCGCATTCGCGAACGCCGCAGGATGGCGCGATGGCTCGCGCACCGTGCCGCATACCGGCATCGGGTTCCGCCGCGCCCTGCCGGCGGTTAGAATGCGGCCCATGGGACGGACCGGCCATGCCGGCACGACGACAACGCCGCGGGCGCAGCCCCGCGCGCCGCTATCCAAGGAATATCAAGATGAAAACCAAAGCCGCCATCGCGTGGAAGGCCGGTGCTCCCCTCACCATCGAAGACGTCGAACTGGACGGCCCGCGCGCCGGCGAAGTGCTGGTGGAAGTCAAGGCCACCGGTATCTGCCACACCGACTACTACACCCTCTCGGGCGCCGACCCGGAAGGCATCTTCCCCGCGATCCTGGGCCACGAAGGCGCGGGCATCGTCACCGACGTGGGCCCGGGCGTGACCTCGCTCAAGCCCGGCGATCACGTGATCCCCCTGTACACGCCCGAATGCCGCCAGTGCAAGTTCTGCCTGTCGCGCAAGACCAACCTGTGCCAGGCGATCCGCGCCACGCAGGGCAAGGGCCTGATGCCGGATGGCACCTCGCGCTTCTCCATCGGCGGCAAGCCCATCTTCCACTACATGGGCACCTCGACCTTCGCCAACCACATCGTGGTGCCGGAGATCGCGCTGGCGAAGATCCGCGACGATGCCCCGTTCGACAAGGTCTGCTATATCGGCTGCGGCGTGACGACCGGCGTGGGCGCGGTCCTGTTTACCGCCAAGGTCGAAGCCGGCGCCAACGTCGTGGTGTTCGGCCTGGGCGGCATCGGCCTGAACGTGATCCAGGCGGCGAAGATGGTCGGCGCGGACAAGATCATCGGCGTGGATCTGAACCCGGCGCGCGAGGCCATGGCGCGCAAGTTCGGCATGACCCATTTCATCAACCCGAACGAAGTCGAGAACGTGGTCGACCATATCGTGCAGCTGACCGACGGCGGCGCCGACTATTCGTTCGAATGCATCGGCAATACCAAGGTCATGCGCCAGGCACTGGAGTGCTGCCACAAGGGCTGGGGCAAGTCCATCATCATCGGCGTGGCGGAGGCCGGGGCGGAGATCTCCACCCGCCCGTTCCAGCTCGTCACCGGACGCGAGTGGAAGGGCTCGGCCTTCGGCGGCGCGCGCGGGCGCACGGACGTGCCCAAGATCGTCGACTGGTACATGGAAGGCAAGCTCAATATCGACGACCTGATCACGCACACGCTGCCGCTCGACCGCATCAACGAAGGCTTCGACCTGATGAAGCGCGGCGAGTCGATCCGCTCGGTGGTGCTGTACTGAGGATGGCCATGCTGGAACTGCTCAGCGAACACGGGTGCTTCGGCGGCGCGCAGCGCTTCTACCGGCACGACTCGGCCGTCATCGGGCTGCCGATGCGCTTCTCGGTCTTCCTGCCGCCGCGGGCGCTGGCGGAGCCGGACCGGCCGTGTCCCGCGCTGTTCTACCTCGCGGGCCTGACCTGCACCGAGGAAACGTTCATGATCAAGGCGGGCGCCCAGCGCTTCGCCGCCGAGCATGGCCTGATCCTGGTGGCCCCGGACACCAGCCCGCGCAACACCGGCATCGCCGGCGAGGCGGACGAGTGGGACTTCGGCGCAGGCGCCGGCTTCTACCTCGATGCCACGCAAGCTCCCTGGAACGCGCACTGGAAGATGGAAAGCTACGTGGCGCGCGAACTCTTCGATCTGGTCTCCACCGAGCTGGGCGTCGATCGGGCGCGTACCGGGGTGTTCGGCCATTCGATGGGCGGGCATGGCGCGCTGGTGCTGGCGCAGCGCCATCCCGAGCGCTTCCGTTCGGTGTCGGCCTTCGCGCCCATCGCGGCGCCCACGCGCTGTCCGTGGGGACACAAGGCATTCGGGCGCTATCTGGGCGAGCAAGACCGCGCCGCGTGGGAAGCGTATGACGCCACGGCACTGATGCAGGCGCAAGCGGCCCCGCCCTTCCCGGCCGGCATCCTGGTAGATCAGGGACTGGCCGACAAATTCCTTGCCGAACAGCTCTACCCGGAAGCCTTCGAGGCGGCCTGCGCCCGGATCGGACAGCCGCTGACGCTGCGCCGGCATGCCGGCTACGACCACGGCTACTACTTCATCTCGACGTTCATCGAGGACCATATCCGGCACCACGCGCGGCAGCTCTGACGGCCGCGACGGCCCGGGCGGTGTGCGCGCGGTCTAAGATGCGGCTTACCGAGGCACTCACCCAGTCAAGGAGCACCAGCATGACCGACCAGCACAATCTCCCGGCGGCCCACGTCGAGCAAGCGTTCCCGGTGTCTTCCGAACGGCTGTTCGACGCCTGGCTGGACCCGGCGATGCTCGGGCGCTGGATGTTCGGGCCCGCCGTGCGCGAGGAACGCATCGTTCACCTGAACCGGGATGCGTGGGTCGGTGGGCGCTTTTCCTTCCTGGTGGAGCGGGGTGGCGAACGCATCGAGCATGTCGGCGAATACCTGCGGCTGGATCGGCCGATGGCGCTCACGTTTACCTGGGCCATCGGCGGCGAGCCCGGCGACTCCCGGGTCAACGTCACGATCGAGGCAGCGCCCGATGGCTGCGCGCTGGCACTGACGCATACGCTGCCGGCCGGCGCCGAAGGCCAGGTGGAGCAGGTGGAAGCGGCCTGGTACAAGATGCTTGGCGTTCTGGACCAGGCGCTGCGCGAGCCGGCATAGTCGTCATCGCCGTCATCGCCGACCGCTGAAGTCCACTTCGGCCGGAGCGCCGCGCGCTATCCAGCGCTCGCGACGGTGCCGCCCCAGCCGCGCGATCTCGCCGCCCAGACCAGCGCATCCTCCAGTCGGTCATTGCCCCAGAACATCTCGTCTCCCGCGAAGAAGGTCGGCGCGCCGAAGATCCCGCGCTCGCGGGCCCGTTCGGTCTGCCGGCGCAACCGCTCCTTGTTCAGCGCCGACTGGGCGGCCTCGATCCACGGTTCGGAGGCCAGTCCGATACCTTCCAGCACCTGCGCCACGGCGGCCGGCGTATCGATCTCGCGGTCCTCGGCAAAATTGAGCAGCATCATGCGGCGGCAGTACTTGCCCATCCACGGCTGGTCCGCGCCGAGCAGCGCCACGCGCATCGGCAGCAGCGCCCGGCGCGGGAACGCGCTGGGCCGGCGCCACGGCAGCGCGTAGCGCTCGCACAGCCGCTCCATGTCGCGCCACACATAGGCGCCCTTTTCCCGCTGCGCGACGAAAGGCGACGTCTGCCAGCCCAGCGACCGGAACACCGGGCCAAGCAAAAAGGGCTTCCACACCACGGTGACGCCATGGCGCTGGGCCAGCGCCTCGATACGCATCACGCTGGGATACGAGTAGTTGCTGCCGAACTCGAACCAGAATTCGAGCGGCGCGGCGGGGTTGAGCAAGGGAGCGGACATGGCGGCCTCCGGCATCGGGGGTGGTCAGTCGTAGATCACCAGGCAGCGCGCTTCGATGCTCACGCGCGGCGGCGCATCGGGAGGAGCCTCGGGGTGGTCGAAGGCCGCATGCGGCGTGAAGCGCGCCACGCCGCTGATGCTGGAGTCGTATTGCTTGAACACCAGCGCCTCGTGCCGATCCATGGCCGAAAAATGGAACCAGCGATGCCGCGGCGAATGGAGCATCAGGTAGATGTCGCCGGTCCGGTTGGGATAGCGGACATCGGCACCGACCAGATCCGCGGCATCGACGCTGCGCGCGTCGCACAGCGCCAGCGGGGTGTCGAGCACCGGGCCGCTCAGCGAGCGCCACACATTGACGATGGCATAGCGGCCGACCCCGACGGCGGCGGCCTCTCCCAGCACGAGCCTGAGCCGGCGGCGACCCGACGTCTCGGTGTAGTCGTTGTGCACCCGGCCGTTTGCGCCGGCCGGCTGTCCCCGGCCCGGCCGGCCGAAGCCGAGGGGGCCGGCCTGCGCGTCGCGCCTGCGCACCAGATGGTCGAACACATAGGCGTGCGGGGCGCCGGTGGCCGCACGCGCCAGTTCGGCGACTTCGGGGTAGTAGCGCTCTGTCACGAGCGCAGCGTCGGCGAAGTCCTCCGGGTCCCCCAGCGACGAAGGCGCGTCCCATAGCGCAAATCCCTCGCGGTCCACGAGCGGTGCGGCACCGAGCGCGCGCGCATCCCGTATCCATACCGGGCGCGCATCGGCCCGGTAGTTTTCCCAGGCCGCGCCGGGCGGCGGCTCGTAGGCGTAGTTGTAGGGGCGTTCGTGGGTCGGCGACAGATAGCTCAGCGTCGCCTGTACCGCCGGCGGTGAAAGGCGGGCCGGCGCGAAGCGCGGACCGGTACGGGCGATGACGGCGGCAGAGGCGGCCGGGCCCTGCGGCAGCAGGGAGGGAGCGGCGAGAGTCATGGAAGGCTCCGGTGGATGCCGGGCCGAAGCGGCGCGGTTGCCTGCCATTCAAGCCCAGCGGCCGGCGCGTCTCAAGCGCGGAATACGCACGCCTCGCATGCACAAGGCGCATGCGAAAGCGCTAGCCAGCCACCTCTCCCGCCTCTGCCAGGATCCATTCCACCACCGCGTCGACGTCCGGCCGCCCGGCGTCGCCCCGCAGCAGCCAGTAGGCGTGCTCGTTGACCGGACCCGCGCCTGCGCACGGCATGCGGCGCAGGCGCGCATCGTCGAGCAGCGGCTGGATCAGCGCGACGCGCCCGAGGGCGATGCCCTGCCCCGCCATGGCAGCCTGCACGACCTGGTCATACTGGTTGAAGCGCAGCACGGCGCGTGGCCGCGCGCCGCTCCACCCGAGCGCCGCCAGCCAGTCCTCCCAGTGAAGCCAGGGCCGGCCGGGATCGTCGAACTCCAGCAGCACCTGCCCCGCGAGATCTCCCGGCGCCATCAGGCCCTGGACCGGCAAGGACGGATGACAGACCGGGACGACCGTCTCGTCGAACAGCCGGACGGCCCCTTCTCCGGCCGCGGCCCGGCTGCCGTAGCGGATCGCGAGGTCGATGCCCTCGCCGGCCAGGTCCTGCACGCGGTTGCTGGCGGCAACGCGCACCTCGATGTCCGGATGGCGCTGCTGGAACCGCCCGAGCCGCGGCAGCACCCACAGGCCGGTCACCCCAATGCTGGCGCTCAGCGTGACCGGCGGACGACGGGCCCCGGCCCCCAGCGCGGCAAAGGCGTCCTGCAATTGCTGCAGGGCGGCGTCGGCACTGCGGAACAGCCGCTCGCCTTCCGCGGTGAACGCGATCGCGCGATGGCCGCGCACCAGCAGCCGCACGCCGAGGCGCGACTCGAGCGCCTGCACCTGGCGGCTCAGCGCCGACTGCGTCAGGCACAGGTCGGCGGCCGCCAGGGTGATGCTCATGCGCCGGCCGACGGCGACGAAGCCGCGCAGCGGTTCCATCATCGAAGCCAGGGGAAGCAAAGACCGTGACATGCAAGCTCCTCATGCGTACGGGGCGAGCATACACCGCCATCGCGGCCGCCGATGGCAGTTGCATCGGCCCGCCCGCCGCTGCGCACCGGCGCGATCGTCAAATGTTAAAGACCCGGACACCGATCCGGCAGAAGCAGCAGCGGTGGTGACACTAAGCTCTGCGCGCCGACGGCCCCGTCGGTGCTCGCAGCACGCCGGCGCTGCGGCGGCCCGGCGCCGCCGTGTTGCGCGCCTTCTTTCCTGCTGAGCCAAACCTCCGCCTACCGGAACGTATCCGTGCCCATCTCCGCCCCACTCTCCTTCGTGCTGGCCAGCCCCGCCACCCTGCTCGCTTCTCCGGCCTCCGGCTCCGGCCCGGGGCATGCCCGCCCCGAGGCGGGCGAGCCAATCGCCAGTCGCACCTACTACCGTCCCGACCAGGACGGCGACCTCGAAACGTTCCAGCAATCCGCCCGCTTCGAAGCGTTCCGGCAGGAATGCGAGGACGACATCGACCACATCGTCGCCTTCGCGATGGCGGCGGCGCCGCATCCGCAGATGGGCGACGTGGTCGCGGCAGAACTGGTGCACGACCTGCAACGCCTCAAGCGCGGCCTGTTTCCCACCGGGACGTCGGGTGACGTGGGACTCGGCAGCCACCGCACGCAGCTCTACACGGACGGCAAGCCCGGCCTGGAACGCATGCGCGCCTGCCTGTACGACGAGCGCATTCCGCTCGACACCCGCATCGCGCGATTGCGCGAGGCCACGCAGGCCCTCGGCAGCTGTTCCGGCGGCGTGATGAACGGCATCGCGCGCACGGCACTGCAACTGGAACTGGCGCGCGACGGCAGGTTGCCCGGTGCCTTCCGCAGGGCGTTTCACCGCGTTCTGGAATCGGTTCTGCTGGACGGCGTGCCCGCCGAGATGGGGCGCAGCCAGTCCACCCACGCGGTGCAGTCCGCATTGAACGAACTGGCGCCCACGTTCGGGTTCGATCCCGTCCACGACCCGTACCTGACCCCGCTGCATCCGACCTACCGCGCGCTCATCGACACGCTGCGCACGCCGCAAGGCATGGCAAGGCTCACCGACATGGCGCTGGACGCGCTCGCGGACGAATGCCAGGGCCGCTTCGTGGCATCGCTGCCGGAAGGCAACGCCCTGCGCCACGGCGGCAGCATCGACGGCGATTGCGTCGCCAAGCAGGTCATGCCGCTGCTGCAGCAGGACGTGGACAAGACCGCGGACGCGCTCGCCGCGCACGGATCGCTCCAGTCCACCGCCCTGGCGGGCGCCTACGGGCCGCTGGAGGCAAAGGACCTGCTGCGCGACAACGACGACGGTACCTATTGCCTGAACCGCGATACTTCCCTGCTGCATGTGGCGCTGGCCAGGAATCTGCAAGACAGCGGCGTCCTTGCCGAACTGGCGGCCCGCCCCGTCGCCTCGTGGCAGGAGGCGACCTATGGCGGCAAGACCGCCACCGTCACCCTGTACGCCTCCGGCAAGGCACGCTGGCTGGCCTGCGGCCAGGCCCCGGGCGGCCCCGTCGAGCTGGGCCACCTCGACCGCCTGCAGGGCGCCGAGGTATCCGACGAGGATTTTCTGGCCGTCGCCAGCCGCATCATGGAGGGCATGAGCGCCGGGCAGCTGCGGGAAAGCCGCTTTCCGGGCCTGGAGCCGCGGCTGGCATCCCTGGGGCCGAAGGACGCGGACCGGCTGCCCGGTCTGATGGCTTGCCTGCGGGTCAGGGCGGACTACCAACGCGCGGTCATCGACAACCCGCGGGTGTCCATCCTGACGCGGCTGGCGTGGGCGATAGAACTGGACCTGGACCCGCCGTCTACCGCGGGCGCGCCTGCCGGCGCCCCGGCCGACGGGCAGGCCTTGCTGCGCCGCGCCGTGCTCAAGGGCAATGCCGGGGCCGTGCAGGCCCTGCTCGGCCTTGGCGTCGACCCCGGTGACACGGCCCGGGAGTTGCAGTTCGACATCGGCCTCGTCGGGATGGCTCCGCGGCAGCGCAGGGCATACGAGATGCTGGCCGTGCGCACGGCGCCGGCCCAATATCTCTTCGACAGCATCGCCCGGGACGACGCCGAGGGCGTCGTGCTGGCGCTGAACGCGGGCGCAGACATCGATCTGGGGAACCGCCATGGCCAGAAGCCGCTGCATGCCGCCATCGAAAAGAAGTCCTTCGCATGCGCGGCGCTATTGGTCGCACAGGGCGCGGACGTCAACGCCCCCGCCGCGGCCGGCGGCCGGACGCCGCTGGAACTGGCGCTGGAATCCCGCCACGTCGCGACGATCACGGCGCTGCTGGAAGCGGGCGCCCGCACCGTCGTCGAGGACAAGCCAAAGGCCCATCTCTTTGGCTGGCTGATGTACAACGCTGGCCCGGAGCAGGCCAGGCTTGCCGGCATGATGTACGCCCACACCGCGAGCCCGGCGGATCGGCAGATGCTGCTCGACGTCATGTTGCTGCGCCCGCTCGCGCCGTTCTGGCAGCTGTCGGAGGCCTTCTGCACCGCCATCGTGACCGAGGCGATACGCCACGGCGATCTGACACCGGAGACGTTGGGCGAGCACGCACACAGTTCCCGCATGCTCGAAGCCGTGGTGAACCACCCCGATCCCGACGCTGCGCTGCAACTGGTTGGCCGGATGCTGGAGGGCGGGTGTCGCCTGGAGGGCCGGCGCGCGGTACGGGCGCTGGAGCTTGCTGCCGCGCACGGCAACAACGCTCTGCTGCAACTGCTGCTGGACCGGGGCAATCCGTATGTTCCGGCGGATGCCGCCGAGCGCATCGTGGAGGCGGCGGCAAGCAACGGTCACGAGGACACCGTTCGGCATCTGACCGACCATGGCCCGTGGCCGCACCACCGGGAAGGCATGTTGTCGGCCGCCCTGCGGGGCGCCATGCGGGGCGGCCAGCGGTCGATGGTGCTGGCGCTTTGCCGGGGTGCGCCGGCCATCGTCGTGCTCGCCGCCCTCGTCGGCCATGGGCACATGGTCTCTGCCCGCGTGGCCATCATCATGGAGGACCACGTCACGGCGGCACGCGACACGCTCCCGCGCGACCACCGGCTGCCCGATCTGCTGGAGCAGGCACTCAAGACGAAATCCGATGCATCGGCGTTCGTGGCCGACCTGATCGCCGAACTCGGCTGTGGCCAGCGGTGTCCCGGCGACCTGCTGGTGCGGGCAATTCGCGCCGGGCAAGGCGCCGTGGCGGAGGCCTTGGTGCGCGCCAACGTCCGGTTTACCGCGGACGACGTCGCCGCGATTGCCGAGGCCCAGAAACTGGACTGGGCCAGGCGACTCGCGGGCCGGCTCGAGGACACAGGGAAGCCGAGAGCGGCTTCGCTCAAGACGCTGCTGCGCCACGCGCCCGACATCGTCGCGACCATGGTGGAGAACGGACTGGACCCGCGTTCCCCTGTCTCGATGATGAAGGACCTGCTCCACGCGGTAGCAAAGAATGGCCCGGGCGACTTGCTGGCCCAATGCCTGGCCCATCCCTCGGCACCCTGCACCGACGTATTCCGGGCAAGGGAGCTGATCCGTATCGCGGCACGCGCGGGCAACGACGAAAACGTCGCCACGCTGCTGAAAGCGACGTTGCCGGACGGCATGCAACCCAGGGAAAGGGCGGCACGGCTGCGCCTGCTCGTCGGCACCGGCCGAAAGAGCCAGGGCAACGTCATCCTCACCGAGGCCCTGTCGTCAACGACCGACCGCCCAGTGCAGCGGGCGCGTATCCTGTCGCGGCTCCTGGACTATGCGCCGGCACCCGAAGCGATCGCGCCCCACCTGGGACAGGTGCTCTACCTGGCGGCCCGCGTGACGCGCGAGGACAAGGACGAGGGCGCCGCCCTGATGCGCAGGCTCGGGGCTTGCGGTTTACCGCTGCGGGGAACGCGCTGCGATGCGTTTCTCCGCGCGAAGCAACGGCACGATTGGCCGGCGGTAACCGCGTTGCTGCGGGAAGGGGTGCGCCCGCTGGACGATCGGGAGTATGGCTACCTTCTGGGCGACGCGCTGACGAACAGCGGCATCGGCGCGAGCGGCCAGCAGGCCGCCACCGAGGCCGCCGTCGCGCTGGTGGAAACGCTGCACGCGGCATGGCAAGGGCGGAATCGCATCGTGCGGTTTTTCATATCCCTGTTCCGTGGGAAAGACGCCTGGATCGACTTCCCGCTGCCACCTCTGCACAAGACGGCCTCGGCCTATGCCGCCGAGCTGCGCAACGCCACGGTACAGCGCAGGATTGCCGAATTGACCCAACCCCCGGCGCCTGCAGAAGCGGGCCACCACGCCGCGACCGTCCCCGATCCCTTGCCTTAAGGCTTTGGCGCGGCGTGCCGATATCCTCCCGGAGGACCGTGCAGGCCGCGCTATCCTCTCGCCCCTGCCCGGCATGGCCCTGAACCCTCGCGTTCCCATGCCGCCGTCCTGGACTCCGGTGGATCCTGGCGGTGCGGCAGTTTCAGACCGCCGCCGAAGGACCGCACCCGATGACCAACGCGTTACCGCTGATCGCAATCACCGCCGCCCTGAGCGCGATGATGCTGGCCATCATCTGGTCGCTGCGGCGCTGCGGTCTGCCGGGCGTGCATCAGTGGTGGCTGTCGAACATGACGGTGACGCTGGGGCTGGTGCTGGTCGCGCTGCGCGGAGTCATCCCGGACCTGTTGTCCGTGGTCGTCGCGAACCCCATGCTGGCCTGGGGCATGGCCCTGTTTCACGCCGGCACCATGCAGTTCTGCGGCCGGCCGGCGCCGTGGCGCACGCTGGTCGCCGGCACCCTGGCCGTGCTCGCCGGCATCGTCTTCTGGCGCTATGTGTACGACGACTTCAACATGCGCGTGTTCGTGGTGTCCGGCTTCCACAGCCTGCTGTGCGGCTGGACGGCGGTCGTGCTGTGGCGTTTCCGGCCGACGGGCCGCGCCGCGCCGTATCACCTGGTGACCGCGGCGTTCGCCGTGTTCTTCGCCGTGGGCCACGCCATACGGGGCATCTGGTCGCTCCTTGCCAGCGTCGATTCGATTGCGGGCACCGCGCCGCCGGGGCTCAATGTTGCTTTTATCGCGCTGGGCGCGCTCGTCATGCCCGCCATGGGGATGGGCGCCGTGCTGATGATCCACGACGCAATGATCCGCCGGCTCGAAACCATCGCCAATACCGACTTCCTGACCGGCGTGCTGTCGCGCAAGGCATTCGAGGATATCGCCCGCAGCGAATTGCAACGCGCCCCGCGCGCGGGACACGGCCCCTCGATCCTGATCGTGGACATCGACCGCTTCAAGTCGGTCAACGACTGCCACGGTCACGCCGCCGGCGACATCGTGCTGGCGCAGTTCGCCCGCTGCGCCAGCGAATCGCTGCGCGCGGCCGACCATATCGGCCGGCTCGGCGGCGAGGAGTTCGTGATCCTGCTACCCGGGACGGGCTGGGAGGCCGCCGGCCGCGTGGCCGAACGCCTGCGCGCCGAAGCCGGGTGCAAGGCGGTCACCGGCGCCTTCGGCTCCATCCATTACACCGTGAGCGGGGGCTACGCGACGTGGCAGCACGGCGAGTCGCTGGAAGAGTTGTGCGCGCGTGCCGACGCGGCGCTGTATACGGCGAAGCTGGCCGGGCGCAACCGCGTGCACGGTCATCCGGGCAAGGCCGGTACGGCGACGCCCGGTGCGGCCTGGACGCGGGCGACATAGGTTCATCCCGACGTCCGCCGCGCAGGGCGGCTAGCCCTGCGTCAACGCGACCTTGCAGAGTTGATACGGCCGCGGCGTGGCACCGACCCATGCCCGGTAGCGCCGGCACGACGCGGCATCCACGGCCAGGCCATAGCGCGCGACGGCCTGGCTCCATCTGACCACCAGCGCGCGGTCGGCCTGGTCGAGATCGACGATGTCCTCGGGCGGCAGCACGACCGTGCACCGCCCGTCGCCCGCGGTCTTCTCGACGCGGGCGTGGACGCGCGTGCGCTCGAGCAGGCCGGACACCGCGCGGCAACCGCCGCCGCTCGCCGGCAGCGCGAGCCGCGCCAGCACGCCATCGAGCGTGGCGACCAGCTTGGCCCTGCGGTTGACCGCGGCGGGCATCACGCCCCAGGCCTGTCCTCCGCCCTCCCTCACCATGTCGCGCACGCGCTCCACGAAGGCGGGCGACTCGGGGAAGTTGGTGGCCACGCCCGCGACGGGCAGTGCCGCCGGCAGGTACGGCGCCATCCAGCCCAGCGGCTCCTCGCTGCCGATCAGCAGGATGGTGCCGGTGGCGGGCAACGGTGGCACCTCGACACGGAAGGCCTGGGCATCCCAGCCCTCCCGGCCCCATGAACGGGCGCCCACCACGGCGGAGGCGGCCACGACCACGAGCACCACGGTGGCGACACGGCGCGCCGCGTCCGCCGCGACGACGCGATGCATCAGCAGCCAGGCGCACAGCGGCGCCAGCAGCTCCATCGCGACGGCATAGCGGTAGATGCTGAAGATCGCCATCCACGTGACAAAGGCCAGCCCGACGAACACGACCACGAAGCGGGCCGCGGGCGACGACCATGCGCGCGAGCGGCGCAGCAGCACGGTGGCCGCCCAAGCGACCACCAGCAGCCACAGCACCGGCCAGATCAGCGGGCGCATCGGCACTTCATTGACCCGTCGCGCGTCGGCCACCATCGCGAAGGGGAACAGCAGCGCCTCGCCGATGCCCTTGGGCAGCCAGCGCAGGTCGACGATCGAGATCGGCGCGGCCAGCGGCGCGCCGAACCATGCGTTGAATTGCGGAAACAGCGGGTTGCCGAAGACCTGCCACATCGTGGCGAACCAGTAGCCCGACGTGGCGGCGATACCGGCGAGCACACCGAGGCCGAACACGAACGCCACACCGAAGCGCCGCCACCATGCCCCGGGCAGCGTCAGCAAGGCCAGGCACAGGGCGACCGCGTAGACGGCATTGGTCAGTTTCAGCCCCACGCTGGCACCCATCAGCAGGCCCGCGGCCAAGGCCACCGGCAACGCCGCGCCGGCGGCGCCGGCCGTGATGCCGGACCAGCGCCACACCAGCAGGGCGAGCGCGGCCAGCACCAGCGGCGCCGTGGAGTTGTCCCCCATCGTGTTGCCCAGCTCGGAGAGGAAGGCGGGGCCGAGGCAGCCGGCCAGCGCCAGCAGGATTGCAACGGCGCCGCTGCGTCCGCCCGCCGATCCGAGCGTGCGGCGCGCGATGAACAGCACCAGCGCGAAGCTCAGGCCATGGAACGCGCCCATCGTGAAGCCGGCCAGCGGCGCGGGCCAGTGCGTGACCATCGCGAAATACGGCACGTCCAGCAGCGGATTGAAATAGCTCTGGAACTGTGCCGGCGCGAGATCGCCGCCCACGCGCCCGCCCAGCAGGGCGTAGGCGTTGTAGAGGTGGTAGTTCAGCAGGTCCCAGTTGCTGTCCTGCCCGAGCCACAGCGACACCAGGCCGGCAACCAGCGGGGCAAGCCAGGCCGCCCGCAGCGGCGCCGCGGGATGGGCGAGCGCGCCCGCGATGCGGGTCCGTAGCTTGGGGCGCGGGCGCGCGGGGGTGGCGTCGCCGCCTGTGCGTGCTCCCTGCCGGTAGACCCAGTAGCGTGCCGACAGGAAATTGCAGACCATGCCCAGCCCCGTTCCCACCACCAGCGCCGCAAGCGGCGTCCAGCGGGTGGCGGGCGCCAGCGCGATGACGGTGCCGTAGCCGGTGAAGTTGACCGCCCCGCCGAAGGCCATCGCGGCGAGGTAGCGCAAGCCCTCGCGCCACAGCGGCTCGCCCGGCGTGACCTCGAACGTGTGGCGGCGATTGATGGCCCAGGTCACTGCCACCGCTGCAAGGAACGACAGCACCCGCCCGCCGTAGGGCCCCAGCCCCGCGCCCAGCGCCAGGTACAGGACCGCGGCATCGGCAATGAAGCCCGCGACACCGGCGACCGCGAACCAGGCGATCTGCCGCCGGATCATCGCGACCGCGAGCGCTTGACGGCCCCGATGCCCGGCACCGACAGATAGGCCAGCCACTTCGCCTCGCGCCGGCCGCGCGTCACCGTATGCAGCACCAGTCCGCATACGAGCAGGATGCCGCCGAGCAGCGCCAGCGCGACGCAAAGCATGGCCGTCGGCAGTCGCGGCACTAGTCCCGTCTCCAGATAGGTCTTGAACAGCGGCATGGCCAGTCCCACCGACAGCGACATCGCGAGCGCAAAGCCGATCGAGAAGAACGCCAGCGGCTTCTCCGCGTTGAACAGCTTCAGGATGGTCAGCAGGATGCGCGTGCCGTCGCGATAGGTGCGCAGCTTGCTTTCGGAGCCGCTCGGCCGGGCGCCGTAGGCGGTGTCTTCCTCGCCCACCGGCATCCGCAGCTCCAGCGCATGCACCGTCAGCTCGGTCTCGATCTCGAAGCCGGCGGAATGGCCGGGGAAGGACTTGGCATAGCGGCGCGAGAACACGCGGTAGCCCGACAGCATGTCGGTGAAGGTGTTGCGGAACAGCATCGAGACGCAGCGTGTAAGCATGCGGTTGCCGAAGCGGTGGCCGAAGCGGTAGGCCTGCCCCTCCTCTTCCGCCTTTTCGCTGGCGCGCGTGCCCACCACCATGTCCAGCCCTTCCGCCACCAGGCGGCCGATCAGGCGGGGCGCCGCTTCGGCGTCGTAGGTGGCATCGCCATCGACCATCACGTAGATGTCGGCGTCGACGTCGGCGAACATGCGGCGCACGACATTGCCCTTGCCTTGCAGCGGCACCTTGATGACATGGGCGCCCGCCCCGGCGGCGATGCGGGCCGTATCGTCGGACGAGCTGTTGTCGAACACGAAGATTTCCGCGCCGGGCAGGACGCGCCGGAAATCCCCGACGACCTGCGCAATGGTGGCGGCCTCGTTGTAGCAGGGCACGACCACCGCGACGTGCGGCTGGAATGATTCTGTCATACGTGTTTTTCGAATGGTGGTATCGCTCAGCGCCCTGGCAAACGGCTGCGCATCGCCGGGCCGAATCATACCGCAGGCCCTGCGGCGGATCGCCCCCGCGGGCACGTTTCCCGGCAGATTGCGCGCCGCGCCCGAGGGCCGGGCAGCGCCGTGAACCGCAAGGCCGCCGCAAGCGCCAGGGTTCGCGTCACGGCTGCCTTGCTATCATGCTTGCACCCTGCCACCGAGACGACCACCCCGACCCCGGCGACGAGGGCGGCGTGGTCGCACCGAGCGAGTCGAGCCCGTGCCCCATAGCATCAGCCTCATCACCACCATCGCCACCGCTCTCGGGCTGGCCCTGATCTTCGGTTTCCTGTGCGCGCGCCTGAAGATGCCGGCCCTGGTGGGCTATCTGCTCGCGGGCATCGCCATCGGCCCCGCCACGCCGGGCTTCGTCGGCGACATTGCGCTCGCACAGCAGCTGGCCGAGATCGGCGTGATGCTGCTGATGTTCGGCGTCGGCCTGCATTTCTCCCTCGACGATCTGCTATCGGTGCGGCGCATCGCATTGCCTGGTGCCATCGTGCAGATCGCCTTCGCCACCGCAGCCGGGGCGGGGCTCGCGCTGCTGTGGGGCTGGCCGCTGGCGAGTGCCGTGGTGTTCGGCCTGTGCCTGTCGGTGGCGAGCACGGTGGTGCTGCTGCGGGCGCTGGAGCGGCGCGGGCTGCTGGAGTCCGTCAACGGCCGTATCGCGGTGGGCTGGCTGGTGGTCGAGGACCTCGTGATGGTGCTCGTGCTGGTGCTGCTGCCGCCCATTGCCGCCACGCTGGGGCAGACCGAGGCGGCGGCCACGCCGTCCGAGCCGGTCTGGCTCACGCTGGTCAGCACGCTCGGGCGCGTGGCGCTGTTTATCGCGTTGATGCTGGTGGTGGGCCGGCGGGTGTTCCCCTGGGTGCTGTGGCAGGTCGCCCGTACCGGATCCCAAGAACTGTTCACGCTGTGCGTCGTTGCCGCGGCGGTGGGCATCGCCTATGGCTCGGCGGAGGCGTTCGGCGTGTCGTTCGCGCTGGGCGCCTTCTTCTCGGGCATGGTGCTGCGCGGCTCCGCGCTGAGCCATCGCGCCGCGCAGGAATCGCTGCCGCTGCGCGATGCCTTTGCCGTGCTCTTCTTCGTCTCGGTCGGCATGCTGTTCGATCCCCGCGTGCTGGTCGAAGCGCCGCTGCATGTGGCCGCCACCATCGCCATCATCATCGTGGTCAAGTCGGTGGCGGCCTTTGCCCTCGTGCTCGCCATGCGCTACCCGCTCAACACCGCGCTCACGGTGTCCGCCAGCCTCGCGCAGATCGGCGAGTTCTCGTTCATCCTGGCCAGCCTCGGCGTGGCGCTGAACGTCCTGCCGGCCCAGGGGCAGAGCCTGGTGCTGGCCGGCGCGCTGATCTCGATCGCGCTCAATTCGCTGGTTTTCCGCGCCGCGCAGGCCATGCAGGGCTGGATACACACTTCCCCCGCGCTGACCCGCAAGTTCGAGCGCAGCGACGACCCGCTGTCCGAACTGCCGGCAAGCGTGGACCAGTCGCTGTTGCGCCGGCAGGTGGTGCTGGTGGGCTTCGGCCGCGTTGGCCGCCGCATCGCGCGCGCGTTGTCGGCGGACGGCATTCCCTATGTGGTGGCGGACCAGAACCGCGACATCGTCGAGGCGCTGCGCGAACGCGGCATTCCGGCGGTGTCTGGCGATGCCACGGAGCCGGGCGTGCTGATCCAGGCCCATATCGCGCACGCGGGCATGCTGGTGATCGCGACTTCGGACTCGGTGGGTGTACGCCGCATGGTGGAGATCGCCAGGACGCTGAACCCCGGCGTACGCACGGTGGTCCGCACGCACAGCGAGGAAGAGGCGCGGCTGCTGGCCGGCGAGAAGATCGACCGCGTGTTCCTGGGCGAGGAGGAACTCGCCTCCAACATGATCCGCCACGTCGTGGACACGATCCGCGAGGACCAGGCGCGCGAGCGGGAGGGCGCGGTGCCGCCTTTGCGTTGAGGATTGTCAGGCCGAGGGACGCAGGGGCACCGGCCAGCGGTCTCCCTCCCCTCGCCCGCCAGCGGGAGAGAGGCGGGGGTGAGGGTGAACGCCCGCAATGCCGCCGCCGTTCACATCCCCATCACCCCGCCGGCCCGATCAACCCATCCGCCCGGAACATTCCCTTGATCCCGCGCACGGCCTGCCGGATGCGGGACTCGTTCTCGATCAGCGCGAAGCGGACGTACTCGTCGCCAAAGTCGCCGAAGCCGATGCCCGGCGATACCGATACCTTGGCCTTGGCGAGCAGCTGCTTGGAGAACTCCAGCGAGCCCAGCGCGCGATAGGGCTCCGGAATCCGCGCCCAGATATACATCGAGGCCTTCGGCAGTTCGACCGGCCAGCCGGCTTCGATCAGTCCGCGCGCCAGCACGTCGCGCCGCGACTGGTATTGCGCGGCGATGTCCCTGACACATGACTGGTCGCCCTCGAGCGCGGCGATGGCTGCCACCTGCAGCGGCGTGAACGTGCCGTAGTCGTGATAGCTCTTGATGCGCGCGAGCGCGGCCACGAGATCCGGGTTGCCCGCCATGAAGCCGATGCGCCAGCCCGCCATGTTGTAGCTCTTGGACAGCGTGAAGAACTCCACCGCGATGTCCTTGGCGCCCGGCACCTGCAGGATCGAGGGCGCCTTCCAGCCATCGAAGACGATGTCGGCATAGGCCAGGTCGTGCACCACGAAGATATCGTGCTTGCGCGCCAGCGCGATCACGCGCTCGAAGAACTCCAGCTCCACGCACTGCGCGGTCGGGTTGGACGGAAACCCCAGCACGATCATCTTCGGCTTGGGATAGCTGCCGCGGATCGCCCCTTCGAGCTCGGCGAAGAAATCGACGCCGGGCGTGAGCGGCACCGAGCGGATATCGGCCCCGGCGATCACCGCGCCGTAGATATGGATCGGGTAGCTCGGATCGGGCACCAGCACCGTATCGCCGCGATCGAGCGTGGCGAGCATCAGATGCGCCAGCCCTTCCTTGGAGCCGATGGTGACGATGGCTTCCGTGTCCGGATCGATGGCGACGTCGTAGCGGTCGCGATACCAGTGCGAAATGGCGCGACGCAGCCGCGGAATGCCGCGCGAGGTCGAGTAGCCGTGGGTATCGGGACGCTGCGCGGCCTCGGTGAGCTTGGCGACGATATGGGGCGGCGTGGCGCCGTCGGGGTTGCCCATGCTCATGTCGATGATGTCCTCGCCACGGCGGCGGGCGGCCATCTTGAGCTCGGCGGTGATATTGAAGACGTAGGGGGGAAGGCGATCGATGCGCGCAAAGCGGCGCTGACCGGAAGAGGCAGGCATGAGGGTCCTTGAACGTAAGCGCCCGGAACCGTCCGAGCGACGTTGGCAGCCGTTGTTTGCGGCTGCCGGGGACCGAGTTTAGCGGGCTTGCCGGCGCGCGTCCATGGCGATGGCGCGCAATGTGTGCGCCTGCGGCAGAACCGCGACACGCACGCATCGCGCAAACGCCCACGCGCGCTCAGTCTTCCAGCGTTTCGTGCACCGCCTGCGCGCCGCGCTTCCAGTAGCTGGATGCGCGGATGCGGCGCTTGTCGATACCGCGCTCGCCCACCAGATGATCGCGCACGGCGCGCACCGTGGCGGACTCCGCCGCGGCCCAGGCATAGCCCTCGCCCGGCGGCAGCGCCAGCGCGCGGACCGCCTCCAGCAACGCCGCCTGGTCCTGCGCGGCGTCGCCGCGGCGATGGACCCATTGCAGTGTCACGCGGGCTGCGCTGGGCAACGGCACCTGCGCGCCGGCGCCGCCGACCTGCACCACCACGATGGCCTGAGCGCTCGCGGGCAGCTCTTCGAGCCGACGCCCGATCGCCGGCAGCGCGCTTTCATCGCCGATCAGCAGATGCCAGTCGAAGCCCGTGGGGATGACGAAGGAACCGCGCGGTCCGGCCACGCCCAGCCACTGCCCCGGTGCGGTCTGCGCGGCCCACGTGGTCGCGGGACCGTCGCCATGCAGCACGAACTCGATATCGAGCTCCCGCGCGGCGCGGTCGTAGCGGCGCGGAGTGTAGTCGCGCGCGGCGGGACGCGGCTCGCCCTCGGGAAAGACCGGGCCATTGGGCCCGAGCGTCGGCAGCCGCGGCTGCGCGGCGCCGGGCTCTGGCAGGAAGACCTTGACGTGGTCGTCGAACGAGGCGGAAACGAAATCGTCGAGGTCGTCTCCGGTCAGCGTGACGCGCAGCAGTTCGGGCGAGACCTGCTGCGTGCGGACCACTTGCAGCAGGCGGATCTTCAGCGCGTGACGGACGCGCTGTACGGTAAGGTCGGATGCGTTCATGTGCGGATGGGCGGTGCGGCGCGGGAACGGGCACGCGCCGGAATCGATCGATGGAAGAGGGTCGAGGGGCGGCACCGGGGCGCCGCCGTGGAGGCCGGCTCGTGCCGGCTAGGCGTCGGCGCCGCCGGCTCCGGACTCGATCTGGGCGGTGGCCTGCGCCAGGATCGCGGCAATGCGGCGCTGCTCGGTGACCGGCGCATCGACGCGCGCGACCAGCGCGCGCTTGAGCGCCACGCGCGCCGCGACGAACTCGGGGATCCAGCCGCCGGCCTCGTCCTCGGGCGCCTCGCCTGCCATGGCGCGCCGCAGCCAGGCCATCTTGCGGGCCGCGTGCTGCAGCTTGTTGAAGATGAAGTCGAGCCGCTCGCGGTTCTCGTCCAGGAAACGCTGGCCGGGTTCGGCAAGCCGATAGCGCTTCTTGTTGCCTTCGTTGTCGACGCTCGCGTGGCCCACTTCCTCCAGATAGGTCAAGGCGGGATAGACCATGCCGGGGCTGGGCTTGTAGAACCCGTTGGTACGCGTATCCAGCGCCTTGATCAGTTCGTAGCCGTGGCTGGGCTGCTCCTCCAGCAGGCCGAGGAGCATCAGCTGGAGGTCTTCCGAACTGAACTTGCGGCCGCGGCGCCAGCCTTCGCCGTCGTCGCCACCGAAGCCGCCACCGCCGCCGGGCCGGTCCCAGCCGCCCCCGTGGCCATCATGGCCGCCGTGGTGACCATGGCCGTGACCGCGGCCGGCGAACCGCGAATCGGCGCCGTCCCAAGGCATGGCGCGATGCGGACCGTGCGGATGGGCGTGCGGGTGAGCATGGAAATGCGGATGGGCATGGGTGTAGCCGGAACGCCTGCCGTGATGGGCGAGGGCGTGGAGCAACGAATGCAGACGCATGTTTACCTCCGATATGTCGTAAAACATATCTTACGATATACATGCGATAGGCCAAGGTCAAGGAAAACTTGCCACCGCCCTGCCTGAGCCTCCCCCCGCCCCGCTACTCGCCCAGGAATTCGGCCAGCACCTCCAACCCCTCGATATGGTCGGCCACGACCTTGGTGATCACGGCGATGGGGATCGCCAGCAGCATGCCCCAGGCGCCCCACAGCCAGGTGAACAGCAGCAGCGCGACGAACACGGCCACCGGATTCATCTTTGCCATGCGGCCCGTCATCCAGGTGGTCACGACCGAGCCAATCAGCGTGGCGATCAGGATCGAGCCGCCGGCAGCCGTGGCCACCACGCCGACCGTACCGAACTGCATGAATGCCGCAACGCCCACGCAGATCGCGGTCAGCCCCGAGCCGAAGTACGGCACCAGGTGCAACGCGCCCGCCGCGATGGCCCACGTGCCCGCGTTGTTGACGCCGAGCGCGGTCAGCAGCAGCCAGTGGCATAGCCCAAGCGCCACGTTGGTCACCAGCAGCATCACCATATAGCGCTGGATGGCCCGATTGATCTCGCCCAGCATATGCACGTTGATCTTCTTCTGCGTGAGCGTGCGCCCGGCCATCTTGACGAACTTGCGCTTGAACATGTCGCCCGAGACGAGCAGGAAGAACGACAGCAGGAACACCACGGCGGCCTGTCCGGCGAGCGCGAATACGCTCACCGAGCCGGCCAGCACCATGCTGCTCAGCGACTCGGTCGATTGCGGCAGCACGCCCGGCCCAGTGCCGAGCTGGTGCTGCGCGGCACCGCCGAGCACCGAGGCGGCCCGGCGAATCTTGGTCCACATCGAATCGTCGCCGGTCAGCAGCTCGCTGAGGGTGCGCGACATCTTGCGGGCGATCTCGGGCAGGCGGTCGACGATGGATTCGACCTGGCCCTGCACCAGATACGCCAGGCTCGCCAGCGCGGCCACCAGCAGCAGCAGCACGAAGGTCGCGCCGATGCTGCGCGGCACGCGGCGCCGGTGCAGCGCCGACACCATCGGGTCCAGCAGATAGGTCACCAGCACGGCCAGCACCACGGGGATGATGAACGGCTTGGCCACCTGCATGGCGTAGAGCGTGGCGAGCGTGGCCAGCACCACCAGGGCGATGCTGCCGCGATGGATGGCCTGCGGCGCTTCGGCATCGACGGAAATGGCGACGGTGGCGGGTTCGTCCTCTGGCAGGTCCTGCGGCGGGGGCGCCACGTCCGGCGCCGTGACGGGGGCGGCCGCGTCCGACGCCACCAGGGGCGGTACGGTTTCGGAAGGGGAAGAAGTCATCGCGGCTCGAAGGTACAGGCGGTCAAACGACGCGGCCCGGCCATCTGCGTGCCCGGGTTCGCTGCCTTTTCCTCAGCTTAGCCATCCGGCGCGCGGGCGCAGTCGGACGGCATCCGCTGCCTGTGTAGGACAAGCGCGGGTCCTTCGGGCGGGCGCGACGAACCCGCGCACCGCCGCGGTTTGACACCGGACGGCAATCCGCCACATCATCGCCGGGCCGCCGCGGACCGCCGGCCGCACGATCGCCCTTTTCCTGCACCCTCCTGGACCTCGCTTCATGTCAGCCACGGATCAACGCCCCATCATCCAGCCCGCCCTCCCGACGTTGTCGCTGCCCGCCCCGGCGCGGATCGGCGAGCCGGCGGCCAGCATCGACACGCCGTCGCTCGTGCTCGACCTCGACGCCTTCGAGCGCAATCTGGACCGCATGCAGCAGGTTGCGGACAAGGCCGGCGTGGCGCTGCGGCCGCACGCCAAGGCGCACAAATGCCCGGACGTGTCGCGGGCGCAGGTCGCGCGCGGTGCCGTTGGCGTGTGCTGCCAGAAGGTCAGCGAGGCGCTGCCGTTCGTGCGGGCCGGGATCACCGACATTCACATCAGCAACCAGGTCGCCGGACCGGCCAAGGCGGCCATGCTCGCTGAACTGGCGCGGCATGCACGCCTGAGCGTCTGTGTCGACGATGCCGCGCAGATCGATACCCTGGCGGCCGCGACGCAGGCGGCGGGCACGCGGCTGGACGTACTGGTGGAGCTGGACGTGGGCCAGCACCGCTGCGGCGTGCCGGATGCCGACGGGGTGCTGCGGCTGGTCGAGCGCCTGGGGCGCCGCGACACCCTGACCTTTCGCGGGCTGCAGGCCTACCACGGCGGCATCCAGCACGTACGCCAGTTCGCCAGCCGCCGCGAGGCTGCGGCGCATGCCGCCGAATGCGCCGGCGCCGCGGTGGCGCGGCTGGCGGCGGCCGGGGTGGCCTGCGACATCGTGACGGGCGGCGGCACGGGGAGCGTCGCGTTCGACCTCGCGAGCGGCGTCTATACCGAGATCCAGCCCGGCTCCTATGTCTTCATGGACGCGGACTACGGCAGCCTGGACGGCGACGGTGCGGTGCGCGGCGAGGGCAGTGGCCTGGGCTTCGAGCACAGCCTGCTGATCGCCACCACGGTGATGAGCCGGGCCGTGGCGGAGCAGGCCGTGCTCGACGCCGGCCTGAAGTCGATGGCGGTCGATTCCGGCCTGCCGTGGATCTGGCAGGACGGCGCGCGCTCGACACGGCTTGCCTATGTCGCCGCCAACGACGAGCACGGGCTGGTGCAGCCGCTCGGCGGCGCCGTCGACGCGCTGCCGCCGCTGGGCGCCCGCGTGATGCTCGTGCCCGGCCACTGCGATCCGACCCTGAATCTGTACGACGAACTTGTGGGCATCCGCGCCGGCGTGGTGGAATGCCTGTGGCCCGTATCGGCGCGCGGGCATAGCCGCTAGCCGGCGATGGCAGGGACGCGCCGCGCCGTTGTTGTCGGAGGACATGCCATGTCCGCACATCGTTGGCCCGCCCTGTTCGCCTGCCTGCTTTTCGTCGCGCTGATGGCCCCGGCCGCCGGCGCGCTGGCCCAGTCCGCAGGGCCGCCCGCGGCGCCGGCCGCCACGGGCGCGCCGCGGGATATCGCCGTGGCGGAACTGGCCCGGCCCAATGTGGTGGTCATCCTGCGCCATGCGAATGCGCCCGGCGTCTACGATCCGCCGGGCTTCCGGCTCGACGCCTGCGAGACGCAGCGCAATCTCGATGCCGCCGGCCGGCGCCAGGCCGCCGAGCTCGGCGCCGCCTGGAAGGCGGCCGGCTTCCGGCCCACGCGGATCTGGAGCAGCGCCTGGTGCCGATGCCAGGACACGGCCCGGCTGATGGACCTCGGTCCTTTCACCGTACTGCCGGAACTCAATTCCCGCTCCGACGCCGGGCGCTCGCGCGAGGCGCAGGCCGCCGCGTTGAACCGCTTCATCGACCGCCTCGATCCGCGCGGCGGGCCCTACCTGATGGTCACCCACCAGTTCGTTATCACGGCGCTCACCGGCCTGGGCGCCGACAGCGCCGGGGGCGTGGCAATCGAGTTGCCCGTCGGCAACGCGGCGCGCCGCACGCGGGTGCTGCCGGCGCCAGCCTCCTGAAATCCGTCTTTAAATGATGGCCAACATCTATTGAATAAATGAGGATCATCATCTAAACTGCCCGGACTGGAATCTACGGAGCAGTGGCATGCCACGATCCTCACGGCAACAGGCCACGCAGAACCGCGCGGCCATCGAAGAGGTGTCCGCCCGCCTGTTTCGCGAGCGCGGGCTCAACGGCATCAGCGTGTCCGACCTGATGGGCGCCGCCGGCCTGACCCATGGCGGCTTCTACGGCCATTTCGCCTCGAAGGACGAACTCGCGGCCGTTGCCTGCCAGCGGGCGTTCGGCGAATCGGCGCAGCGCTGGGCGCGGAAGATCGAGGCGGCCGACGGCGACCGGGTGGCCATGCGCGATGCCATCGCCACGTCCTACCTGTCCACACGGCATCGCGACCATCCCGGCCTGGGCTGCGCGGGCGCGGCGCTCGCCAACGATATCGCGCGCGAGGCGCCGGACAAGCCGGTGCGCCAGGCGTACGCGGAGGGCATCAAGGGCATGGTCGCCAACTGGATGAAGACGTTCGACGACACCGTCCCGCCCGCAGCGCGGCACGAGCGCGCGCTGGTAGAACTGTCGGCCATGATGGGCGCCGTGATGCTGGCCCGCGCCACCGAGGGCGACCCGCTTTCCGCACAGTTGCTTGACGCGGCCCGGGCGTTTCTGACGAGCGCCCCGCCGCCGCCCGACTGATTGCCGACCCGCACTGCGCGGGCCGTTTTTCCTTGTTGCAGCTTGTTTCCCCCTGCCGCCGCGCCGGGGCGGGATGCCTGCGTCCCGACGTTCCGTCATCGACCCTTCTCCGGCCCAGGCCGGCCCTTTTCGGACTGCCCATGTTCGCCCAACCGTTATCCCGCCGGCTCGACCGGCACGGCATCCACTACGCGTGGCTGGTGGCCGCGCTGTCGTTTCTTGTCATGCTGACCACCGCGGCCGCGCTCGGCCTGCCCGGCGCGTTCCTGAATCCGCTCAGCAACGAGCACGGCTGGAACACCGACCAGATCTCCTCGATCCTGGCCGTGCGCTTTGCGCTGTTCGGCCTGATGGCCCCGTTCTCCGCGATGCTGATCGAGCGGTTCGGCGTGCGCAACGTGGTGGCCGCCGCGCTGGCGCTGATCGCCGCGGGCATGGGACTGGCCACCGTGGTCACAGAACTCTGGCAGCTCTTCGTCGCGTGGGGGCTGATGCTCGGCGTCGGCTCCGGCCTCACCGCACTCGTGCTCGCGGCGGTGGTGGCCAACCGCTGGTTCAGCGCGCGGCGCGGGCTGGTGATCGGCATCCTGACCGCGAGCGCCGCCACCGGGCAGCTGGCTTTCCTCCCCTTCGCCGCCTGGCTGATCCAGACCATGGGCTGGCGCGTGGCCGTGGTGCCCGTTCTGCTCGCGTGCGCCGTGCTGGCGGTGCTGGTGTGGTGCTTCATGCGCGACCGCCCGGCCGACGTCGGCCTCGCGCCGTATGGCGAAGCGGCGCGCCATGTCGACGCGCAGCCGGCGCGCGCGCCCGCGCCCTTCACGTTGCGCGGCCCCTTCGTGGTGCTGCGCGAGGCCGCGCGCAACCGCGTGTTCTGGGTGCTGGCGGGCACGTTCTTTATCTGCGGGCTCAGCACCAACGGACTGATCCAGACCCACTTCATCGCGCTGTGCGGGGACTTCGGCATGGGCGCCGTGCCCGCGGCCTCGGTGCTGGCAATGATGGGCGCCTTCGACTTCGTCGGCACCATCCTGTCGGGCTGGCTGTCGGACCGCTACGACAACCGCAAGCTGCTGTTCTGGTACTACGCGCTGCGGGGGCTGTCGTTGTTCTGGCTGCCGCATTCCACTTTTACGCTGTACGGCCTGTCGGTCTTCGCCATGTTCTATGGGCTGGACTGGATCGCCACCGTGCCGCCCACGGTCAAGCTTGCCGCATCCACCTTCGGCAAGGAGCGCGCCGCCATGGTGTTCGGCTGGATCTTCGCCGCGCACCAGCTCGGCGCGGCCGTGGCCGCCTTCGGCGCCGGGCTCACGCGCACGCTGCTGCTGACGTACACGCCGGCACTGTACGTGGCCGGTGCCGCCTGCCTGGTCGCGGCGCTGCTGGCGCTGGCCGCGCAACCGTCGCGCAGGGACCGCGTTTCCTCCCCTCTCCCGCCAGCGGGAGACAGGCCTGGGGTGGCGGTGAACGGTTGAGGCTTGCGACCGGTCGCGCTTATCCTCCGCTCTCCCCGCCAGCGGTAGAGGGAGAGAAAACGTCGCGCGGGCGCAACGCCGCGCAATCCTGCGGTTCGTCGTCTTCCGCGCCCGCGAGTGCGGAAGAAAACGTCGCGGCATGATCGATTCCGCCGCGCGCCCAAGATTGCGAATGTCCGCATCGGAATTCCTTGCCGCTCTGTCACCACCCTGACCTGTCCGCTCCTTACTCTGCGATCGCACCGCGGCCCGGCGTGGCCGCGTCCACGCATCACGATCGGAGAGGAAAACCAGGATGGCATGGCAACAGCACCTACGGGCGGCGGGCGGGCTCGCGCTCGCGCTTGCGCTCGCCGCATGCGGCGGCGATGACGACGACAATCAGCCGCCCACGCCGGCAGACCCGCCCCCCAGCAGCGCCAGCCGCAAGATCCTGCTGATCGGGGTCGACGGCGCCGCCTATCCGCAGGTTCAGGCGGCGCTGCTGCGCAAGGCCATGCCGAACCTCGCGCAACTGTCCATCCTGCCCGCGGCCACCGGCGGCGCGGTGGGCACGATCACCGCGCAGCCGCCGCTGGACGCGCCGAGCTGGGCCACCGTGCTGACAGGCGCATGGGCGAATCGGCACGGCATCGCGGACGACAGCGAGCCGGGCGGCGACACCACGGGCCTGCAGGCGCCCACGCTGTTCCACTACCTGCGCGCCGACGGCGCCCTGGCGCGCAAGCTGGGCAGCGCCACCAGCGCGCCGCTGCTGCCGCGCCTGCTGCAAGGCGATGTGGCCGCCGGCCATCTGGATTCCCACGTCGACTGCGCCGGCGTGGACAGCTGCGTGACGCAGAACGGCGTGAGGATGGTGCAGTCCGGCTACGACGCGGTGTTCGCGCAGTTCAGCGCACCGGGCGTGGCGGCAGCCGAGGACGGCTTCGGCAACGGCAACGCATCCGGCCGCTACGTGGCGGCGCTGACCGCCTTCGACACCGCCCTGGGCGAACTGCTGAACGCGGTCGCCGCGCGCAAGCGCGCCAACGCCGGCGAGGAGTGGCTGGTGCTGGTGACGACCAGCCACGGTCTGGACCGTACCGGCGCCACCACCTCGGTGCCCACCGTGCAGAACCGCACCGCATTCGTCGCGCTGAACCGGCCCGCCGACGCGGCATACGGCCTGCCCGGCGCAGCCGCGCCCGGCTCGGAGTCCGACCTGTCCGCGCTCGCGACCACCGCCGATATCGTGCCCACGCTGCTCTCGCATGCCGGCGTGCGCATCGCGCCGCAGGCGAACGCGCTGGACGGCTCCGCCCTGACGCGCGCGCCGGCCCTGCGCGGCATCGGCGCCAAGCCCGGCGACTACAACGCCTCGCTGACCCTGGCATGGCAGAACCCGGCCCATGCCACCGGCCCGCTGACGCTGCTGCGCGACGGCGTGCAGATCGCCACGCTCGACGGCAAGGCGCAGGGCTACAAGGATTCGGCGTTCGGCGACCTGCCCGACGGGCTGCATCGCTTCAACTACACGCTGGTGCGCGATGGCGAGGCCGTGTCCTATCTGGCCCAGCTGAACTACGCACGCCCGGTGCCGCTCGCCGCCACTTTGCGCAACGATCTGGCGGCCTACTACAGCTTCGACGCGCTGCCGGTGGCCGACATCAAGGCCGGCACCAGCCTGGGTCCATGGGTGCCGGGCACCGACGGCGGCTCGCTGCCGGCCGACAGCTTCCAGGCACGCGCGCTCGCCGTCGATTCGCGCATCGACAGCTACCGGCTCGCGCTGAACGGCGACGACATCGCGCTCAAGCCGCAATTCACCATCGGCTTCTGGTTCAAGACCGACTGCACGCAGGGCAACAGCATCGGCGCGCCCGTGCTGTCGAACAAGAACTACGCCTCCGGCGCCAACGCGGGCATCGCCATCGGCCTGTTCGGCAGTTGCGAGCTGCGCTTCAACATCGGCAGCGGCGGCGGCAAGCGCGACGACATCAACGGCCTGCGCGTGAGCGCCGGGCAATGGGCATATGTAGCGCTGGCCGTGGACGCGGCGAACAAGCGCTTCAGCGCCTACGTGATCGACCCCGTGCGCGGCGTGCAGAAGGTGGAGAACAAGGCCATCGCCAATACCGACGTCACGAAGCTCAATGGCCTCGCCACCAAGGTGTGGGGCGTCAACGACGACGCCACCCACAACTACGTGGGCAATAATGCCGGCGCGCTCAAGGGCGTGATGGCCTTCAACGATCTGGCGATGTGGCAGCGCCTGGTGACGCTCGACGAACTGCGTACCATCGACGCCTCGCACCAGCCGCTGTCCTCGCTCAACCCCTGAGGCATGCTTTGCGGAGAACCCCGACAATGATCCCGACGATCCCCTCCACGATGCGCCCCGCCCTGCTGGCCCTGCTGCTGTGCGCCTGCCTCGCGGCGTGCGGCGGCGATGACGCCGGCCCGGCTGCCGGCGACGGCGCCACGCCGGCGACTTCCGAACTCAAGCCGGTGCGCCCGGACGAGCCCGCCGCGGACAAGCCCGGCCTGCGCTGCGCGCCGTAACGCGCGCCGCCGCTGCACCGCCCGCACCGACCGCGCTGACCGCTCGCACCGCCGACCGCAACGCATACCAAGACCGCGACATGACGACCCACAATCGACGCCAGTTCCTCAAGCTCGCCGGCAGCAGCGCCGCCGCCACCGCCGCGCTGGCCGCCTTCCCGCCCGCCATCCGCCGCGCGCTGGCCATTCCCGCCCACAACGCCACCGGTTCCATCCGCGACGTGCAGCACGTCGTGATCCTGATGCAGGAGAACCGCTCCTTCGACAACTACTTCGGCACCCTCAAGGGCGTGCGCGGCTTCGGCGACCGCTTCCCGATCCCGACCGCCGGGGGCCTGAACGTCTGGCGCCAGCGCTATACGGTGGCCAGCCCCGCGCGCGAGGTGTGGCCCTATCATCTGGACAGCACCGCGGGCAATGCACAGCGCGTCGCCGGCACGCCGCACAGCTACCCTGACGGGCAGGCCGCCTGGGATCTGGGCCGCATGAGCCGCTGGCCCGATTCCAAGCAGACGCAGTCGATGGGCTATTTCAAGCAGGCCGAAGTCGACTTCCAGTTCGCGCTCGCCAACGCCTTCACGCTGTGCGACGCCTACCACTGCTCCTTCCACGGCGGCACCAATCCCAACCGCCTGTACCACTGGACCGGCACCAACGATCCGGCGGGCACCATGGGCGGGCCGGTGATCGACAACAGCGGCGATTCGATGGGCGCCTCCACCAGCGGCTATCGCTGGACCACATACCCGGAACGCCTGCAGGCCGCGGGCGTGTCGTGGAAGGTCTACCAGAACATGCCGGACAACTTCACCGACAACCCGCTGGCGGGCTTCGTGCAGTACCGCAAGGCCAACGAGGCGCGCGGCAACGGTCCCAACGGCAGCCCCTATCCGCCCTACACGCCGGCCGACGAGGCCATCGATCCGCTGTTCAAGGGCATTGGCAACACCATGCCGGACAGCGGCTTCCTGCAGGCGCTGCGCGACGACATCGCGGCCGGCACGCTGCCGCAGGTGTCGTGGATCGTGGCCCCGGCCACCTACTCGGAGCATCCCGGGCCGTCCAGCCCCGTGCAGGGCGCGTGGTACACGCAGGAAGTGCTCAACGCGCTGACGGCCAATCCCGATGTGTGGAGCAAGACGGTGCTCTTCATCAACTTCGACGAGAACGACGGCTACTTCGACCACGTGCCGCCGCCCTGCGCGCCGGCCTATGACGGTGCCACGCTGGCCGGCGGCTCCACGGTCGAGACCACCGGCGAATACCACACCGACCGCAATCCCTACGGGCCCGGCCCGCGCGTGCCGATGTACGTGGTATCGCCCTGGAGCCGCGGCGGCTGGGTCAATTCGCAGGTGTCGGACCACACCTCGGTGCTGCGCTTTCTCGAGGCGCGCTTCGGCGTCGTCGAAACCAATATCAGCCCCTACCGCCGCGCGGTATGCGGCGACCTGACCTCGGCCTTCAACTTCGTCAATCCGAACGGCGAAACGCTGCCGAGCCTGCCGGCCCGCACCAAGACGCAGGCGGATGCCGCACGCACCGCGCAGGAAGCGCTGCCGCAGGTGCCACTGCCCGCGGCAGCTGCCCAGCGCGCCGCGGCCGCGCGGCAGGAGCCCGGCGTGCGCCCGTCGCGGGCGCTGCCCTACGAACTGCACGTGAGCGCGCGCGAGAACGCCGACGCGAAGCAGAACGTGGCGCCGGGCAAGGTCACGCTGATCCTGCGCAATACCGGCAAGGCGGCCGCGGTGTTCCACGTCTACGACCGCCTGCATCTGGACCGCGTGCCGCGACGCTACGCCGTGGAGGCCGGCAAGGAGCTGTTCGGCGTATGGGACACCGCCGCCGACGCGGGCGCCTACGATCTGTGGGTGCTCGGGCCCAACGGCTTTCACCGCGCGTTCCAGGGCAATGTCGAAGCCTCCCATGCCGCGGGCGCCAGCAGCCCCGAGGTGCGCGTGTGCTACGACCCGGAGCGCGGCGCCATCGTGCTGACCATGATGAACCTGGGCAGCGCGCCGTGCCGCTTCACCGTCCAGGCCAATGCCTATCGCGACGGCGAACGCCGCGAGTTCGATATTCCGCCCGGCATGCAGCTGGACCAGACCTGGCCCATCGCACGGCACGGCCACTGGTACGACTTCACCGCCAGCGTGGCGCAGGGCGGCTTCGCCCGGCGCTTCGCGGGCCGGATGGAAACCGGCGCCGATGGCGTCTCGGACCCTGCCATCGCCGCGTCGGTGGCCGGCGAGACGGTGATCGAGTAGGCGGCCAGCACGCAAACGCGTGACCGGGGCCAGGCAGCGCGGGTTCCGGTCCCGTCAATCCCTTGTCACAATGCGGTCGTAGACTGCAGGGTCGTCTATTCCCATCCAAAGCGCATCCATGCTTGGCGACCTGCTGACGACCTTTTTCGAAGTGGCACGCCAGGGCAGCATCACCGGCGCGGCCAAGCAGCTGCGGGTAAGCCAGCCCACCGTGACCGGCCGCATCCGGCAACTGGAAGAAATGTACGGCGTGGAGCTGTTCCACCGGCGCGCGGGCCGCATCGACCTGAGCGACGTAGGCGTGGCGCTGATGCCGGTGGCCGAGCAACTGATGCAGCAGGAAAGCAGCGCCGACTACCTGCTGCGCAACGCCGGCGAACTGCGCGTGGGGCGGCTGCGCATCGGCGCGACGGGGCCGTACTACATCCTGCCCAGCGTCGCCGCCTTCCGCCGCCGCCATCCCTCCATCGCGCTGAGCATCGACATCGGCAATTCGCAGCAGATGCTCGATGCCCTGCTCGAATACCGCATCGACGCGGCCGTGTCGTCGCACCATATCGGCGACGAGCGGCTGGCGCGCGTCACGCTGGCCACCGACACGATGGTGCTGGTGGTCGATCCCGCCCATCCGTTCGCGCGTCGCGCCGGGATCGCGCTGGCCGACCTGAGCGCCTGCCACCTGCTGTTGCGCGAGCACGGCTCGATGACGCGCAAGGTCACCGAGGACGCGATGCGCGAGGCCGGCGTGCGCATGCCCGGCACCACCGTGATCGGCAGCCGCGAGGCCATCCACGAGGCCATCCGCCAGGGGCTGGGCGCGAGCGTGGTGCCGCTGGGCGAAGTGCCGCGCGATCCCGCGCTGCGCGTGGTGCCCTTCCGGCACGGCGCGCCGGTGCTGCACGAATACCTGTACTGCCTCGAAGGCCGCCGCCACACGCGCCTGCTGGGCGCCTTCCTCGACTGCCTCGTGCCGCGCGCGCTGGCCGGCGAAGCCCCCGCCGAGGCCGCCGCCTGACAATGGCGAGGCTTGCCACCGGCACGTTCGCCGAGTTCGACCTGCTGCGCTCCATCCTCGAGGCCGGGCGCGACCGCTTCGAGATCAGCGTGCCGTGCGAGGCCACGGCCGGCGGCCATCGCTTTCCGGTCTACCTGGCCAGCATCGGCTCGGCCAATCCGCTGGCACCGGCGATCGGCCTGTTCGGCGGCATCCACGGGCTGGAGCGCATCGGCACGCAGCTGCTGCTGGACTATATGCGCGCGCTGCTCAAGCGGCTGGAGTGGGACGAGCTGCTGCATCTGCAATTGCAGTCGGTGCGCCTGCTGTTCATGCCCATCGTCAACCCTGGCGGCATGTGGGCCGGCCAGCGCGCGAATCCCAACGGCGTGGACCTGATGCGCAATGCCCCCCAGGATGCGGTGGGCCGCGTGCCGTTTCTTGCCGGCGGTCAGCGCGTGGGTGCGTGGCTGCCGTGGTATCGCGGCGAGCCGGGCGCGCCGATGGAGGTCGAGAGCACGGCGCTGCTGCGCGTGGCCGAGGACCACCTGCTGAGCCGGCCGCTGAGCTTCGCGGTGGACTGCCACAGCGGCTACGGCTGGCGCGACAGCATCTGGTTTCCCTATGCGCGCACCCGCGCCGCGATGCCGCATCTGCCGGAGATGTACGTGCTCAAGACCATGTTCGAGCAGGCGCATCCGCACCACGGCTATGCGTTCGAGCCGCAGAGCCACCAATACCTGCTGCACGGCGACCTGTGGGACTACGCCTACGACCGCACGCCTTCGCCGCATATCTTCCTGCCGATGACGCTCGAACTGGGCTCGTGGCTGTGGATACGCAAGAATCCGCGCCAGCTGTTCTCGCGCGATGGCTTCTTCAATCCCATCAAGGCGCACCGCACCGCGCGCGTGCTCAGGCGGCACGTCAATCTGTTCGATTTCCTGGCGCGCGCCGCCTTTGCACCCGAGCGCTGGCTGCCGGCGGGCGAGGCGCGGCAGAAACTGTGGCTTGCGGCCAGCGAACACTGGCAGACTGGGCCGGGCGGATGAGCGGCTGGATCCTGCTGCGCGGCCTCACGCGCGAGGCGCGCCACTGGGCCGAACTGCCCGCGATGCTGCGCGAGCACGGCGTGGTGCGGGCGCAAGAACGCATCGCGCTGATCGATCTGCCCGGCAATGGCCGCCACGCCGCCACTGCCGCGCCGGCCACGGTGGCGGGCATGCTGGCATCCGTGCGGGCCGAAGCGCGCGCGACGGGCATCTCCACGCCCTGCCGCGTGCTGGCCATGTCCCTGGGGGGCATGGTCGCCACCGCATGGGCGCAGCAATATCCCGCGGAAATCGAACGGCTGGTGCTGGTCAATACCAGCATGCGGCCCTTCAGCACCGCCGCGCAGCGCCTGCGCGCCGACACGTGGCCCGATCTGCTGCGGCTGGCGCGCGACTGGCACGATGCGCAGCGCTGCGAAGCCCGCATTCACCGGCTGACGTGCCGCCGGATCGATCGCGCCGATGCCGACATCGCGGCATGGACGGCCATCCGCGCCAGCGCGCCGGTCTCGCGGGCCAATGCGCTACGGCAGCTGTTCGCGGCCGCGCGCTATCGCGCCCACGCCGGCCCGCCCGCCTGTGCGACGCTGGTCCTGTCCTCCGCCGCCGACGCGCTGGTCGATCCGGCGTGCTCGCGCACGCTGGCGCGCGCCTGGGACACCGAGCACCGCGAACATCCCTGGGCCGGCCACGACCTGCCGCACGACGACCCGGCGTGGCTCGCCGCCACGGTGGCGCGCTGGTGCGCCGCACTGGACCGCAAGAACTAGCGCTGCGAGGTGGCCAGGCGTACCGCCAGTCCGAGAAACACCGCGCCGGCAAACCAGTTCAACGCGCGCTGCGCGCGCGGCGAGCGCAGCAGCAGCGTGCCGAACAGCCCCGAGCCGAGCGCGATGGCGCCGAACACCAGCAGCGTGGCGACGATGAAGAGCAGCCCCAGCACGCCGATCTGCAGCGCGATCTGCCCGCGCTGCGGCGCGACGAACTGCGGCAGGAAAGCGAGAAAGAAGATGACGACCTTGGGGTTGGTCAGGTTCATCACCACGCCGCGCACATACATGCGCCAGCCCCCGGCCGGCTCCGTGCCGCTCGAGGCCGCGGTGCCTGCGGGCGCGCGGAACGCCTGCCAGGCCAGCCACGCCAGGTAGAGCGCGCCGCAGATCTTCAGCACCACGAAGGCGGTGGCCGAGGCGGCGAACAGCGTCGCCAGGCCAAGCGCGACGGCCGCGGTGTGCACCAGCAAACCCGTGCACAGGCCCAGCACCACCACCATCCCCGCGCGCGGGCCGCGCATGGCCGATTGCAGCAGCACGAACACGTTGTCCGGCCCGGGCGTCAGGCCCAGCAGCAGCGAAATACCGAAGAAGGCGATCAGCGTGTCGATGGGTGGCATGGGCGGGCGTCGGCAGTGCGAAGGAAGGAAGGGGACCGGGGCGGACAGTGGCCGGACGGCAGGCCGTTACGAATCGACCGTGAACGGCGCCGAGCCGGCTGCCAGGCGGGAATGCTGGCCGCCCATCACGAAGCGGTCGCGGCCGCCGCGTTTGGCGGCGTACATGGCGGCATCGGCCATCGCCACGAGCGGCTCGAACATCGGCGTGGCGGGCGTCTCGCAGATCGCCCCGACACTGGCCGTCACGAAGGGATGGCCGGGAGACGCGCCGGCATGCGCCAGCGCCAGATCGCGCACGGCGCGCACCACGCGCAAGCCGGCGGCCCGCGTGTGCGCGGGCGTGGCCGAGGGCAGCACGATGGCGAACTCCTCCCCGCCCACGCGGGCCGCGAACTCGTGGGGACCCTGCACCGTTTCCGCGATGGCGGTAGCCACGCGGCGCAGGCATTCGTCCCCCAGCACGTGGCCGTAGATGTCGTTGAACTGCTTGAAGTAGTCGATATCGACCAGCACCAGCCCGATGCGCATCTGGCGCTCGAACGCCTCGTTGACCAGGGCCGCGGTCTCGCGCTGGAAGAAGCGCCGGTTCAGCAGGCCCGTCAGCGGATCGCGATACAGGTCGCCTTCGATGCGGGTCAGCTTCTCTGCCGTCTCGTTCAGCCGCACCGCGAGACTGGAGTTCTCCTGCACCAGCGCGCGCTCGCGCGTGCGGTAGCCGCTGACGTCGCGCAGGAAGACCAGTTGCCCGATCGGCTTGGCGTCGAGATTGCGCACGGGCTCCACCGTCAGCTCGTAGTGCGCGCCTTCGGCCACCGCGGGAGTGGCGCCGAGCCACCCGTCGGGGGCGCGCTGGCCGCGCGCGATCTCCGGCAGCAGCCGGCGCGCGGCCGGGTTGGCGTCCACGATGAGCCCGTCGGCACCCACGATCACGCAGCCCTCGCGCAGCGCGTCGAACACGCGCAGCCGGGCATAGTGGCCGACGTCGTCCAGGTGCGGGCGCAGCGCGCAGAACCAGACCAGCACGGCCATCGCCGAAAACGTGGCCGGCGTCAGGTCGCCGCCCAGCGCGGCCGTCCAGCCCCGCAGGTAGGCCAGTTGCGCGCACAACGGCAGCAACAGGCCGGCGCCGAGCAGGCGGCGCGCGTTCGCGGTCAGATAGGGATTGCGCGCCGTCAGCAGGAAGGGCACGCTGGCCAGCAGCAGCAGGTAGCAGTAGGCAAAGGCGACCCAGTAGGCGGGGCCGTGGCGGAACACCGCCCGCAGCCCGCCCGGGCCGATGCCGCTGTCTACCAGTTGCACGCTGCGCCAGATCAGGCCATGCGATTCATTGGTGAAGACCAGCGCCAGCGTGGTCACGGTGAAGGCCAGCGCCAGGCTGGTCCACCAGCGCGCGATGGCCCATTGCGGGCGCGCGAGCCGCACCATCGCCAGCAGCCAGCCCAGCGGGACCACCATGATGCCGAGGTACTGGAGCTTGGCCCACAGGATGCGGGACGGCAGATCGGCGGCGTTGACCTCCATGACCCGCCCCGCGCACCACATGCCCGCGCCCGTGGCGAGCAGCAGGAAGGCCGCGATGGTGGGATCGTCGCGGCGCGGCCAGGCGGCCATAGCCACGGCAAGGCAGGCAAAGGCGGCGCCGGCCAGGCAGATGATCAGGTAGGAAGAAGCCATTGGCCCGGATTGCAGCACGCTTTAGAGGTTGCGGCAACCGTTGGCTGGGAGGGGATGCGGCGGCCTGGCGGCCGCTCGCACGGCCTTGCCGCCTGGGGCCGGTTGTCTCTTGCCCGCCGCTACCCGCGGCGCGAGAGACGGCCCGGCATGGGCTGGCTATCGCCTAGCGGGACACCGCGGCCATCAGCGTGGCGCACGCCGCATCGAGGCGCTCCGGTCCCTGGAACAGGCGCGCGGCCACCACGCCGCTTTGCAGCGCACCGAAGATCGTCTTGGCGAAGACGTCGGCATCGACCGGCAGTTGGCATACGCCCTCGGCCTTGGCCTGTTCGAGCAGCGTGGTCAGCCACCCCTCGTGATACCGGTAGAAATCCTTGAGCACCGCGTGGATCGACTCGGGCAGGCAGGCCGTCTCGGTCGCCAGCATATTGCACAGGCAGATCTGGTCGGAGCCGAAGCCCACGTGCCAGGCCTTCAGATAGGCCCGCGCCCGCTCCGCGGCCGGCCAGCTCTCGTCGATGCCGCGCATCTCCTCGGCAATACGGGCGCTGTACTGCTTCACCGCTTCCAGCGCCAGATCTTCCTTGGTCGGGAAGTAATAGTGGATGCTGGAGGTCTTGACCCCTACCAGGGCGGCGAGATCGCGGTAGCTGAAGCCGTTGAAGCCCCGTCGCCGGATCAGCACCAGCGTGTGTTCGATCAGTTGATCGCGTACGGATTGCGTTTTCATGGCGCTACTGTATCTACCGTCAGATAGATTATCAATTATGGGTTTACCTGCATGCGGGCAAGAAAAAGCCGCCGGGCCGGGCAGCCGCGGCGGCCGTGTGCGTCATGCGGGCAAGGCCTGTGCGACCGTGGTGAGGAGAAAGCCACTACCCACACAGAGCAGGACCCAACCCGACACGACCAGCAGACTGTCGCGAAGACTCATGATGCGCTCCCAGGAAGCCGGCGGGCTCCTTGGTGCCCGACAGGCATGGATGGTGATGGAGGCGGCGCTTTGCCACGCCGGCCTGCGGTAATCGCTCAGGCGCGTGCGCCCTCGCTGTAGACGTCGAAGCTGCCGTTGCGGGCGCCGTCCGCGTACGGGTCCACCGTGCGGCCCGGCTCGGACGAGACGCCGCGGCGATCCAGCCCGGCGATACGAGCGCCGTCGGTGAACGGATCGACGTTGCGTGCGCCGTCGGTGTACGGGTCCACCGTGCGGCCGCCGTTCGTGTAGGGATCGACCGTGTGGAAGCTGTCGGTGTACGGATCGGTCTTGCCCACCCGGGCGACTACCGCTCCAGCCGGCTGCACCGCCGCGCCGCGCGCGCCGTCCGTGTACGGGTCGACCTTGCGGGCACCGTCCACGAACGGGTTGCGCTCACGGGTAGCGCTGCGGGCGCCGTCGGTGAACGGATTGCGGTCGTGGACGCCGCCGCGCGCGCCTTCGGTAAAGGTGTCCAGCGCACCGCTGCGGAATTCGTAGCCGTACCGGTCGCCCGCGACACCCGCGGCGAGCGCCTGGCCGGAGGCGAAGGCCGCGGCGAGAACGGCGGCGGAAACCAGGGTCTTGGCGATATTGGCTTGCATGACTTGCTCCTTCGTGGCTTTCGGGTCCGGAGCCGGGTCAGGCCAGCCGTACGGACGGGAAACGGGTGGTTTCGCGGGCCGCGGTTATCTACTACTAGATAGATATACCGCTCTAAAAAAAGGCCACGCGGGCTTGGGTATTGCGGGGATACGCTGCGGCCGTCTCGTTGGAGGAATGCTGCAGCGATGCCATGGATGTCACTTTATCTATCGGTAGGTAGATAGTCAAGGAAAATTTCGCACCGGCTTGCATGTTGTCTTGGCAAACCCGGCTGGTGCACCGCCCTCGCCCCCCCGATATCCGAAACAGTCCCCGTTGCCGCGGCGCCGGTTCGCGCGCACACTGGCTGCCGCCCGGCCGTCGCAGCCGGCCTCGCGACCGTCCATCGGACCTATCCAGTACACACACGGGAGAACTGGCATGACGGAAACCGGACTCGCCACGGACGACACCCCACTGCTGCCCGCCAACGACATTCCGGCGGATGCCCCGTTCACCCCGCTCGAGACGCGCGACCACCAGCGCCACCCGCGCCTGACCCGCGCCGAGGTCGAACGCCTGTACCGCTTCGGCACGGTCCAGCGCTGGGATGCCGGCCAGGCTCTTTTCACCATGGGACAGCGCGGGCTGGGCATGTATGTGCTGCTGCGCGGCCGCGTGCAGGTGCAGCAGCAGGACGGCATGGGCCAGCCCCATCTGCTCAGCGTGCAGTCGCCCGGCCAGTTTCTCGCCGAGGTCGGCCAACTGTCCGGGGAACCGGCGCTGCTGGACGGCATCGCGCTGGACCCCGTGGAGGCGCTGGTCATTCCCCCGGATCGGCTGCGCGCCCTGCTCGTGGCCGAGGCCGAGCTCGGCGAGCGCATCATGCGTGCGCTGATCCTGCGCCGGGTCGGACTGATCGAACTGGGCAAGGGCCTGACCCTGCTCGGTCACGGCAACGAGCCGCGGCTGCTGGCATTGCAGGGCTTCTTGCGGCGCAACGGCTATCCGCATCGGGTGATCGATGCCAAGACCGATTGCGACGCCATCTCGACGATCGAATCGCTAGCCGCCAGCCCCGCCGACCTGCCGCTGGTGCTGTGCCCCGGTGGCGCGGTATTGCGCGCACCGGATCCCGGCACGCTGGCTACGCATCTGGGTCTGCTGCCCGACTTCGACCCGGAGCATGTCTACGACGTGGTGGTGGTCGGCGGGGGACCCGCCGGCTTGGCCACCGCGGTATATGCGGCCTCCGAGGGCCTGTCGGTGGCCGTCATCGATTGCCTGGCCCCGGGCGGACAGGCCGGGGCAAGCGCACGCATCGAAAACTATCTGGGTTTTCCCACCGGCATCTCGGGCCAGGCGCTCGCGGGCCGCGCCTTCGTGCAGGCAGTCAAGTTCGGCGCCCATCTGGCCATTCCGCTGCGCGCGAAGGCGCTGCACTGCGGCGATCATCCGTCGCGCATCGAACTGGAAGATGGCCGCTTCGTGTCCGCGCGCACCGTCGTCATTGCCAGCGGCGCGGCCTATCGCCGGCCCGGCATCGAGGCGCTGGACAAGTACGAGGGACGGGGCATCTACTACTGGGCGTCGCCCGTCGAAGCCAAGCTGTGCCACGGCGAGGAAGTCATCCTCGTGGGCGGCGGCAATTCGGCCGGGCAGGCCGCGGTCTATCTGGCCGCGCATGCGGCGCGCGTGCATATGATGGTGCGCGCGTCCGGCCTTGAGGCCAGCATGTCGCGCTATCTGATCGACCGCATCGCCGCGCAGCCCAATATCTCGCTCTATACCGGCACGCGCATCGAGGCGCTCGAAGGCGAGGAGCGGCTGGAGTCGGTACGCTGCCACAGCGAAACGCCCGGCCACGTGCCAGCCTCGCTGCCGGTGCGCCACGTATTCCTGTTTATTGGCGCCGATCCCAATACGGAGTGGCTCAGGACCTGCAATGTGCGGGTCGATGCGAAGGGATTCGTGCTGACGGGAGAGACCACGGGCGAAGCGGGAAGTACGCCGCAATATCCGCTGGAAACCAGCGTGCCGGGCGTGTTCGCGATTGGCGATGTCCGATCGGGATCGACCAAGCGCGTGGCCGCGGCGGTGGGCGAAGGCGCGGCGGTCGTGGCGCAGATCCACAGTTTTCTGGCCGAACGGGCGAAGCCGCAGCCGCGGGCGGCGTGAAAACGCGCGGTGCGATGCGCGCCGCCAGCCAATCTACCCCGGCCGTGGCGCGGTGACAACGATGGTTGTGGGTTCGGTGCGACGTCAGACGTACGCCGATGCCTGGGCGAAATATTCTTACCTATATTGCTCCGAAAGGGACGAACCTAGATCCACGAAGCCGACGACAGTACGGGAGGAATCACCATGTTTGGCAATCTGATAAGCGCGCCCACGCCGGAAAGAATCGCTGCCAGGGAGGTGCAGAACATGCGCCTGGCCTTGTACCAGGCGGAGCGGCGGTTGCTGGAAGCACAGATGCAGGTCGATTATTACCGCGGTCTCGTTGGCTTTCTCGAAGACGTCGCCACGACGGGCGTCGAGAACGTGGTGGACAAGCGGCGCGAAGCCTCGCACCACGCGGTCCCCGCCATCGAGGAGAACCACTCCCCGCAGCCGAGCCAGCCGGCCCCGCGCGTCGCGCCGGGTCTGACCACCGTCCCCATCGTGCCATCGGCCGCCTGAGCGGGGCCATCGCCGGTCTGTGCGATACTGCGCGCGGCCTGCGGCGGGCGGCTGGCAACGCCCCCGCCCGCCCGCGCGCCATCCGTTTTCCATCGGCACGTACCGGACCGCCATGACCCAGCTTCTGCCCGCCCTCGAAGTCGAAACCGCACCGAATCCGCAATTCACCGTCATCTGGCTGCACGGCCTGGGCGCAGACGGCAACGACTTCGTGCCCGTCGTGCCCGAGCTTGGCCTGCCGGACAACATGGCGGTGCGCTTTCTCTTTCCCCATGCGCCAATGATCCCGGTCACCTGCAACGGTGGCTACATCATGCGCGCCTGGTACGACATCGAAACGCTGGACGACGCGCGGCGCCATGCCGACGAGGCAGGCGTGCGGGCGACGTGCGAGGACATCCGCGCGCTGATCGCCAGCGAGAACGCGCGCGGCATCGCCACCGAGCGCATCGTGCTGGCCGGCTTCTCGCAGGGCGGCGCCATCGCCTACACCGCGGGGCTGACGCATCCGCAGACGCTGGGCGGCATCATCGCGCTGTCCACCTACCTGCCGCTGCCGGCGATGGTCGAGGCGGAGATCAGCGAGGCCAATCGCGCGACGCCGGTCTTTGCGGCGCACGGCACCCAGGACGACGTAGTCCCGCCGCAGCTGGGCATGCTCGCACGCGACACGCTGCTCCGGCTGCAATGCCCCGTGACATGGCACAGCTATCCGATGCCGCATTCGGTCTGCCTGGAGGAGATAGCGGACATCGGGGCCTGGCTCACGGAGCGCCTGCGCGCGATCGGCGCGTAAGCCCTTCCCTCAACGCTTTTCCTCCGGACTCGCCACGCCGTCCCGCGACGGCCCCGCGCGTCCTTCGCGTTTTTCCCGCATTGCCATCGATGAACAAACCCGTCGTTCCCATCCTCAATTTCGACACGCGCAAGGCGCTGGTCTTCGCGCTTGCCGCCGAGCGCCTGTCCGCCTTCTACGAGCACGGCCAGTGGATCACCGACGCCCAGGGCGCCACGCTCGCGGCGCAATGGCTGCAGCGCTCGAAGCTGCAACTGGCGCTGTCCGAGCGGCGCCTGCTGTCGGAGCTGAGCGACCAGCTCGCGCGCCAGCTCGCCGATACGCTGTCGCGCGAGGCCGGGCTGTATGCCGCCCATGAAATGATGGAAGCGCTCGATCCGAACTATCAGTCGGCGTTCGCGCACGACATGCTGGACGAGTGCGCCCGGCTGCTGCACGAGCACGGCGTCACCGACTAACGGGCGCGCCCGCGCCGCCGGCGCGACTGTCGCTACGACACGCGCTCGCGCAGCGCCTCGTAGGCCGTGGCGAGATGGTAAGGCGTGGTCGATGGCATTTCGGCGCGCAGCACCGACCCATCCGCGGCGAGGCACTCCATCCATCCCCGCGCGTGCAGGAAACGACGGGGAAACTGCACCAGCCACAGCCCCAGCGCCTCGCGCGCCGCGGCATCGTCGCGCAACGCCAGCGCGCGGGCGTATTCGGTCTGCGCCCAGATCCGCTGCGTGCCGTCCTTGACCGAGGTCCGATCCCCGTGCAAGTCCAGCGCGGCATGGACGCCCTGCGTCTGCGCGGCAACGCCGTGGCGGCACGCGAACGCGTAGGCACGATCGAGCGAGGCAACGAGCGGCGAGTCGCCGAACAGCGGGCGCCCCATCGATACCAGCGAATACCACTCGAACTGATGGCCCGGCTCGATGCGGTTGTCCGCGCTGCCCAGCGGCAGCTCGGCAATGCAGCCGGTGGCGGTATCGACAAAGGTGCGCAGCATCGCGTCGGCCAGCCGCGCGAGCCGCGTGGCGTAGGCATCGTCGCCGGTGGCCGCGTGCGCGGCCAGGTAGGCTTCGGTCAGATGCATCATCGGGTTCTGCAGCACCGTGTCGTCGCCGGCGCGCAGATCCGCCGCGAGGCTCGCGCGGTAGAGGCCGCCCGCGCCATCGGCGACGGCGAAGCGGTCTTCGATCAGGTCGACGGTCTCCCGCATCACCCCCAGCGCGGCCGCGTTGCCTGACTGGCGGAAATACGCGGCGCAGGCGAACACCACGAAGGCGTGGGTGTAGAGGTCCTTGCTGTCGTCCAGCGGCGCGCCCGTTGCATCCACGCTGTAGTACCAGCCCCCGCGCGGGTCGGCGAAGACGCGGCGCAGCGAGTCGAACAGCACCTCCGCGTGGGCCGCGTCCCGCGCATCGCGCGAGAACACATACAACTGCCGCGCGCAGGCCATGGCCCGATAGCGCGACACTGGCAGCGGCTTGCCGTCCGCGGCGGACAGCGCCTCGTAGGGCAGGCGCATCGCCGCGTGCCAGCCGGCGCCCGTCCACAGCGGCAGGACGCTGGTGTCGTAATGCTGGATCAGGGCGGAGACGAGGGAAGCGGAGGTCGGAGTAGCGGACATGCGGCGAAGAGGATGACGGCCTGCGCCCATGCGGGCAAGCGCCGAAGATACTGGAAATGCCTTCGATGCGGAAGCCCGTCCGGGCGGCGGCCCGTCCATTGCGGCTTGCCGGTCCACGCGCGCGCACGTTTTCGGGGCACAGGAGTATCCGGGTCGACTCCGCCCGTACCCTGGCGCGACGCTGCCGTCATGTGGTCCCGCGCCGGGGGTAATTAGCCCTGGCATGCCGTAACGCAAGTGCTAGCATGAATAAGTTGCCTGGGAGCTCGCCATGTCCACCACGCCGCTTACCCTGTCGGACCAGCATCGCACCGTGGTGCTCCATGTGATCGAACTGGCGCCGGCCCACTACACCTGGCAACTGGTGCTGGAGGAACACTGCGGCAGCGCCGATTGCGACTGCACCATCGACGGCCAGGCGAGCTACCCGAGCCGCATCCAGGCCGAAGCGGCCGCATGGGCCGCCGGCAACCTCCTGCTCCATGGCCCTCGCACCGCCGGGGAGTGCGGCGGCCGGGCCTGAAGGGACCGAACCGCATCCCGCGCGATTCGCCGCCACGGCCCCGACCGTGGCCGCGGGCCCGTCCCCCAACAATCCGTACCCAGCGACTCTTTCCACTTCGGCAATGGAGACGGCCATGGAAATGCCGACCGGCGACAAGCCCATCCCGCAAAAGCCCGTTATCTCACCGCTGCATTTCGTCGAGATGGTCAATGCGCGGCTGCGCACCCATCCGCTGTATCGGGACGGCATGGAGGTCTACGCGATTCCCCGCCATGCGCAGCAGCCGCGCAGCATGGTATGCGCGGGACCGCCGGGTGCGATCGGCGTGTGCAACACCATCGTACGCATCGTTCGCGGCGAGTACGACGTGGTGCCGGACATCGACGAGGAATGGCATCGCAGGACGCCGGATCTGCCGGCGTCGCCGCTGCGCGAGCGCGCTCGGGCCTTTGGCCCGACCAAGACGCTCAGGCAGCCCGAGCCCGCAACGCGCCCTTCACGCGCCCCCTGACGACAGGGCGCGCGCGTCTTGCCGCGTCGTTCAATAGCGCCAGCGCACGTTGATATTGCCGGCGTTGGCGCGGTTGCCTCCGCCGAACTGGCCCGAATAGCCGACGCCGACCGCCACCGCCTCGCTCACGCGCGCGCTCACGCCCAGCTCGACCAGCGCCGCATCGCGTGCGATCGGCGCGCCGGCCACCGTAAATGACTGGCTGCCCTGGAAGGCCAGCGTGGTACCGGGCGTGACGTCGCCGAACGCATGGCGCCAGCCGAGCGCGCCGCTGACATCGAGGTCCAGCGTGCCCAGCGTCAGCCCGGTTCTCGCACGCAGCCCGAGCGACGTAGTGGTCAGCGTGTCGCGGCGCGACTGGCCGGAGAGTGCGGCGTCGCCGCCCTGCTCGCTGAAGCCACGCGTGCGCTGGTCGCTCCAGGCTACGCCCGCGAACGGCTCGAGCGCCGCGCGCGCGCCGGTTTGCAGCGTGTACCCCACCTCGGTGAACAACTGCGTGTTGCCGGCACTGTAGTCCGCGGTCAGCGTCTGATTCAGCGACGCGACGCCGATATGCCGGCGCGTTTCGATATCGTGCCAGGTGTAGGCGCCGCCCAGCATCACGCTCAGCTTGCCCACGCCCGCGTCGTAGCTGCGGCCGCCATACAGCGCCGCGTTGTAGCTGCGAACGTCCGCCGTGGAACCCAGCCCGTCGGCGCGCACGCGGCCGTCGGTATAGCCCAGCAATGCGCCCAGGCGCCAGCCGCTGTTGCCCACCTCGTGGTCGGCACCGACGAACAGGCCGCCGGTGTTCTGGCGCACGGTGGCGGCCTCGCCGCTGCCCAGGCGCTCCCAGTTGCCGACGACCTGCGCCCACGCCGGCATGGCTGCCGAGCGCGGCAGCATCGCCGCGCTATAGGACGGGGCATCGCTCATGACCGTCTGCGCAAGCGGCGCCTGCGCGGTCGGCACGCCGGGCAGCAGACCGGCCGACAGATTGGCGCGCAAACGGCTCAACGGCAGGGTGCGCACCGCGGCGCTGGCGCCTTGCAGCGCCGAGGACGCGCTCGCATGCGCTTCGCCGGACAGGGCGTTGAACGCGGCCGCCGGCGCGCCGTCCGGCAGCGTCAGCACGGCCTGGTACAGGCCGCTGGTCCGCGGCAGCGTTTCCAGCGCGTTGGCCACGGCGCGCTGGTTCGCGGTGGTGGCGAGGTCTGCGAAGCGGATCGGCGAGCCGCCTTCGCTGCGGCGCTCCAGCGTCATGCCGACCGCGTTGGGGTCGCTGTAGTCCAGCGCCGCCGTCAGGTACGCATAGTCGGACGACACCTGCGTGAAACGGCCTTCCACGGCCGCCGCGCGCAGGATCGTATAGCGCATCAGCGGCGAGAACTGGCCGTCGGGGCCGACGTGCACCACCGAGCCGCCGCCCAGGCGCGCGATGCCCCCCACGTCCACCAGATCGCTGCTGCCGTCCGGCGCCGCCTCGACGCGATAGGACGAGCCGGCCTCGAACGTCAGGTCGCCCTTCACGGCGAGCGTGCCGACGCCATTGCCCGGTGCGAGCGTGCCGCCCGCGCCGATCACGGCGCTGCCCACCGAGCCCGAGCCCGACAGCGTGGCGCCCCGCTGCACGGCCACGTTGCCGCCGAGCGCGCCCTGCCCCTGCGTGCCTACGACGAGCGTGCCGGCCGATACCGTAGTGTTGCCGGCGAAGGCGCTGCTGTCGCCGCCGAGCGTGAGCGCGCCCGCGCCCGTCTTGTGCAGCGTGCCGGTGCCGGACACCACGCCGCCATATCCGGCATCGGTGCTCTCGTCCAGCACCAGGGTGCCGCTGCCCCCGATGGTGGTATTGCCGCTGTAGCGGCCCGCGCTGGCGACGAGGCGGCCACCGTCGATCGTCCAGTCCAGCGCACTGGCGCCATCGAGCCGCAGCGCGCCGGCGCCGGTCTTGAGCATGGCGCCACGGGTGCCGTCGAGCGCGGTGATATTGCCGCCGAAGCTGGCGTCGCTGTCCTGCTCGAAGAGCACCGTGCCCGCATTGGCGATGTCGCCGCGCAGCGACGCGGCGTTGCCCGCGAGCGTGCCGGCGTACACGCGCGTGGCCGCGTAGTCGTTCGCGCCGCTCAGGCGCAGCGTGCCCGCGCCGCGCTTGTCCAGCGTGCCGCCCGCCACGTTGCCCGACAGCGCGAGCGTGGTGCCGCCGGCCACCTCGAAGGCGCCTTCGCCGTCCAGCGTGATGCCGCGCGCGGTGGCGATATCCGCGGTCGTCGCGAGCGTACCGCCGCCCAGCGTGACGCCGGTGCCGGCGAGCCCGAGATTGTGGTCGGCCGAGATCTGCAGCGTGCCGCCCAGAACACGGGTGCCGCGCTGGTAGCTGTTGACCCCGCCGAGCACCAGCGTGCCGCGGTCCTGCTTGACGAGCGCGGTATCGCCAGTCAGCTCGGCGGCGATGGTGGCCCGCATGGACGCGCCCGCCGCGGAGCCATCTCCCACGCGCACTACCGATTCGCCGCCCGCGCCGGCCAGCGCGATCGCGTCGCCTTCGAGGCGATAGCCGTCCACCGCGAACTGCATGCCGGTGGCGGATACCGCGCCCGCGCTGTTGTCGACTGCGACCGTGCCGCCATTGCCCTGGAAAATGGCGAAGCCCGGCGAGGGCCGTGCCGCGCCGTTGAAGCGGCCTGCGCTGTCGGTCCAGGCATTGCCGCCCGCGCTCCAGGTGCCAGCACCGCCGTCGATGGTGCCGTTGTTGTAGCCCGCCGTGTCGCCGCCGTCCCAGAACTGCAGCGTGGCGCTGCCGATATTGATCAGGTTGACCTGCTTGGCGCCCGTCAGAAACTGAACCACGAAGTCGGACGCATTCCAGCCCGAGGGGAAAGTCCCGAACCCGAGGTTGCTGATGGTAAGGCTGCCGCCGTAGTTCATCAGGCGATAGACGCCGGTGCTCAGCCCCCCGGCATCGCTGAAAGACAGCGTGCCGCCGATCGCCAGGTTGCCGCGCACATCGACCAGCGGCGTCGCGCTAGGCGTACCGAGCGCGGCCTGGAAAGCGGACCCGGCTTGCAGGTCGAGGTTGCCGTCGACGGTCAGCGTGCCGTTCAGGCTGCTGGCCGCCAGCGTGCCGCCCGCCGCGACGGTGGTGCTGCCCACCGTGCCGGAACCCGTCAGCGTGCCACCGCTCAGTATGTCGGTGCGTCCGCCCGAAGGGCTGCCCAGTTTGCCGTCGACCCGCAGGGTGCCGGCGGTGACGCGGCTGGTGCCGGAGAAGCTGCTGCTGTCGCGCGTCAGCGTCAGCGTGCCCGCACCGGTCTTTTCGAACACGCCCACACCACCCACCACGCCGGTATAGGTGCCGTTGGTCGGCTGCTGCAGCCGGAACGTCGCGAAGGCCGTGGTGGTGCTGATGTTGTTGGTGAAGTTCTGCGCGGTGCTGGCCAGCGTTCCATCCGTGATGACCCAGGCCAGCGAATTGGTGCCTGTCAGCGTCAGCGTGCCGGCGCCGCTCTTGCGCATGAGGCCCTGGCCTGCGCTCGAGAACAGGTTGCCGCTGTAGGAGGCGTCGGTGTCCTGGCGGAATTCGACGAACGCGCCGCGCTGGTCGATGTTGCCCTGCAAGGACGCCGCGTCACCGAGCACGCTTCCGCCGAGGACCACGAGGTCGCCGAACGCATTGGCGCCAGTGAGCTCCAGCGTGCCATTGCCTGCTTTTGTCAGCGTGCCCGTGCCGGAGACCACGCCGGTGAGCGAAAGCGGCGCGGCCTGGCTGACGTCGATGGTGCCGCCGCCCGACTCGAGCATGACGTTGCGCGCCGTCGACGTCATGCCATCGCCAGTGACGCGCAGCGTGCCGCCATTGAAGGTCAGGCCGCCCGCCGCGGCGCCCAGGGAGGCATCGGAAGAGACCGACAGCACGCCTTCTTCCAGGCGCCACGGCGTCAGCTCGGCGGTGGTGCCCGTGAGCCCCCATGTGCCGGTGCCGGTCTTCGCGAACTGCTGGAAGCCTCGGTATTGCCTGGTGGCGCCAATGCCGGAGACGTTGAACGAGCCGGCCGCCGTCCCGCCCAGGATCAGCCTGCCCGCCGCCGCGGTATTGACCACGTTGCCGACGATCATCGAGCCGCCATGCAGCGTGAGCTCGGCGGCGATGCCTGACAGACGCACGGCGTCCTGCCGCACATTGGCGCTATCGAGGCCGCCGCCAATGTAGCCCTCATTGATCAGTTGCACGGCGCCGGTGCCGCCGTTCATCACGACGCCCGCGCCAGCCACCGCGCCGCCGGCGCCCCCGATGATGGTGCCGCTGTTGAGCAGCATGCCGGAAGACATGGAGACACCGTCGCCGCCGGCGCCCGACATCATTCCATCCGCCGTACCGCCGCTGCCGCCGGCAATGGTGCCTTGATTCGCGACATATCCCGCGCCGATGCGGATCCCGTCGCCGCCCCGGCCAGCGGTGCCAGGCATCCCACCCGAGCCACCGTGGCCCGCGGCGCCACCGGTCCCGCCAACGACGAGCCCGTAGTTGAAGATCCGGGTGTAGGACGCCGACCAGATGCCATTGCCGCCATGGCCGCCGGCCCCCCCGTAGCCACCGCCATTCACGAGCGACATGCCGCCGGCGCCGCCCTCTCCGCCTTGCAGCCTGCCGTAGTTTGTCAGGTAGACGTCGGTCAGCCCGACGCCATCGCCCCCACCACCGCCGCCCCCGGTGCCATACCCCGTGTCACCCGCCTGTACGGCAGCGCTGGCACCACCGTCACCACCCCTGCCCCCCGTCATCGCGCCGCTCGTCTCGGCTGTCAGTGGCGGGCCCGCGGTCGTCTCCAGCTGCAGTCCCGCGCCGCCGCCGCCGCCGCCCTGGGCACGGCCATCGACCGCGGCGGCGGCGGACAGGCCCGCGCCGCCGGCGAAGCCGGTCAGGGTCCCCACTACCGGGCCGCCGGTCGTGAGAAAGCCGCCGCTGCCGCCGCCGGCACCACCCGTATCGCCCACGCCGCCGGCGTCGATCGGCCCGCCGTTGGAGCCCTGGCCCGTGACGAACCAGCTGCCGCCTCCGCCGTACGCGCCATCGCCCGTCGCGGCGCCGCCGCTGGAGTAGGCATGGGCGGCCTGCGGCAGCGACATGGCCAGCGCCACGGCGACGGCGATCTGGTGCGGACGCGGGGACGTGGCGCGGTGCGTCGAGGCATGGCGCGGAGGGGTACGGTGGTGTCGGGACATGGTGGGCGGCTCGGTCGATCCTGCCGTCGATGCAAGGCGATGCGAGGCACATGTCGTCCGAGAAGGACGCACGGCGGGCAGGAAAAAGTGGCGAGCAGGTCTTATAGCGCGCGCCGCGCGATTCTCGCAACCTCGGCCACGGCGACACGCGCGCCACCCCACACCGACTTAGGAGGGGTTGACGGCCGCCCACCCCGCGCCCGCGCTGACCCGCCGGCAAACGCCAGCCCGCGCTACCGCCGGCGCGGTAGTCGCAAAGGATTAGCGCCGCCTCGCCCGTAGGACACAGGCCGATGCCGCCCGGCGCTCGCGGCGCCTAGACTGGCTCGACGCTACCCAGCAAGGAACCGCAACGTGAAAGCTTCCCCTGCCACCACCGCGCTGGCCACCCTGGCCGCGCTCGGCGCCGGCATCGGTGCCTATGCCATGTTCAACGCGCACGCCCGCGCGCCCGTCGGCAACCCCAACGTGCCGCAGCCCGCCAAGCCGGTCGAACTCGAACGCTACCTGGGACGCTGGTACGAACTGGCCCGCTACGACAATCGCTTCGAGCGCGGCTGCGATGCCGTGACGGCCGACTACGCGCTGCGCGACGATGGCCTGATCGAGGTGATCAACACCTGCGGCCGCGACGAGGACGGCAAGCCGCGCGCCTCGCACGGCAAGGCCAAGGTGGTCGACGAGGCGGGCAAGGCCAAGTTGAAGGTGTCGTTTTTCGGGCCGTTCTACGTGGGCGACTACTGGGTGCTCGACCACGCCGACGACTACAGCTGGTCGATCGTCGGCGAGCCCTCGGGCAAGTACCTGTGGATCCTGCATCGCAGTCCCCGGCCCGACGTGGCGACCTGGGACATGCTGACCAGCCGCGTGCACGAACTGGGCTACGACCTCAGCCTTCTCAGGCCGACCCAGCACGAACCCGCGGCCGAGCGACAACCGCAGCCCGCCTGACGCGCGAGCCGGCGCTCGCGCCTTGCGTCACACGATGTCGGGATAGTGGGCGCCCTCGCGCCCCATCTGCTGGAGCACCGCATAGGACGCGATGCGCGGCGCGTCGAAGCGGCGCACCAGGACGTCGGCCAGCAGATGCGTATAGGCGGGATCGCGATGCAGGCGCCCGAGCCGGTCGCGCAGGGCCGCGACGCGCTCCGCCGGCTGCGCGGCCGAGGCGACCAGCAGCGGCATCGGCGTCCACGGCGTGGTCGCGATGGTGCGCACCCCCTCCAGCCGCTGCGGCGCATGGCGGCGCAACAAGTCCAGGTAATAGCCATCGAGCGCCGTCACGTCGATCCGCCGCTCGCGCAGCGCGTCCAGCGCGCGCGCCGGCGTATCGAGCGGTCCGACGGACATGTCGTACAGCCGCTGCCCCGCGGCGGCATGGCCCGCCAGCAGCGTGCGCGCCGCGTGATAGCCGGACTGCGAGTGGCGCGCCATCCAGCCGAAGCGCGCGCCGAACGTCTCCGGCAACGTCAGCCAGCCGCTGTCCTCGCGCACCAGCAACTCGCTCAGGTAGCGCGGCTGGTCGCCGTAGCGCGGCGGCGATGGCACCGGCACCGCCAAGGGAACCACGTCGGCCGCGCCTTCGACGAACGGCAGCCCGCACATGAAGCCGCACACGAGGTCGGTGCGCTGCCACAGCGCCACCAGCGACGCCGGCCAGGCGTGCGGCACGACCTCCACCGCCAGGTCCAGCTCGGCGAAGACACGCCGGAACAGCGCCGCCCACGCGCGGGCGACGTCGTCCGTGGCGTTGTACATGCGGAACGACGCGATGCCGACGCGGGCCTGCGTGGCCATGCCGGTCTCTCTCACGCGAAGCGCAGCGACTGGCCGATGCCCAGCGCGCGCGCCTTCTCCAGCATGGCGTGGCCCAGCGCAATATCGGTGGTGGACAATCCCCGATGCCAGAACAGGATGGTCTCCTCGTCGTTCTCGCGGCCGGGCTTCATGCCCGCCACGATCTGGCCCAGCTCGGCGTGCAGGTTCTCCTCGTTGAGCCGGCCCGAATCGACATGCTGGCGCAGCGCGCCGAACGGCAGGCCCTTGCGGCATTGGCCCCAGTCGTCCACCACCATCTTGGCCATGATGTCGGTCAGCGACAGCTCGACCGCGCTCATCGTGCCGTAGGGAATCACCAGCGCGCCGGGCCGGATCCATGCGGTCCTGAGCATGGGCTCGGGCTGCGGCAGGCGCGAGGCCTCCACCACGATATCGGCGCCCCTGACGCACGACTCCCAGTCCTCGGTCACGATCACCGGCTTGCCGAGGTCGCGCGTGAGCCGCGCCGCGAAGGCATCGCGGCTCTCGGGGCGACGCGAATGCACGCGGATCTCGTCGAAGTCGAACAGCGAATCGAGCAGCCGCACATTCCAGTAGGAGGTGCCGCGCGCGCCGATATGGCCGAGCACCTTGCTGTCCTTGCGCGCCAGATGTTTGGCTCCGAGCGCGGTCACCGCGCCGGTGCGCATGTCGGTGATCGCGGTGGCGTCGATCACGGCCAGCGGCGTGCCGTTGTCGGGATCGAACAGGTTCAGCAGCGCCATTTCGGACGGCAGGCCCTGCTTGTAGTTGTCGACGTAGTCCGACACCACCTTGACCCCGGCCACGTGCAGCGGCTTGATGTAGCCGCGCAGCACGTTGAAGTGGCCCTTGTCCGAGGATTCGGGCACCAGGTGCACGCGGGGCTCGATCACCGTTTCGCGGCGGCCCTGCGCGGCGAGCGCGGCCTCCACCGCCGCGAGGATTTCCGCGTCGGTCAGCGCCAGTTCGGCCACGTCGGGGCCGTTGAGGTAGGTCAGGTGGATCTCGTGGCCCTTGGCTTGCGCAGTCTGCATCGATGTCTCCAGATATTGCCCCGGGACGAATGTGCCCGGATGGTAGTTCGCTCGTCCGCCTACTGCAGCGGCGGAATATTGGCGCGGTGGACGATGGCCCGCCACTTCAGCGTCTCGGCGGCGATGGTGCTGCCGAACGCCTGCGGGCTGTTGCCCACGGGCTCCAGGCCGAGACCGGCGAGCTTGTCGCGCACGTCGGGCTCGCGCAGCACCTGCGCGACCTCCGCCTGCCATTTGCGCACGACTGCTTCCGGCGTGCCCTTCGGGGCCACCAGGCCGTACCAGGAGGTCACGTCGAAGCCGGGATAGCCGGACTCCGCAACGGTCGGCACGTTGGGCAACTGCGGCAGGCGCCTGGGCCCCGCTATCGCCAGCGGCACCAGCTTGCCAGCCTGCACATGCGGCAGCACCACCGAGATGCCGCCGAACATCATCTGCACCTGGCCGGCCAGCACGTCCTTCAATGCCGGCGCCATGCCGTTGTAGGGCACGTGCACGGAGCGGATGCCGGCTTCCAGGTTGAACAGCTCTCCGGCCAGATGGGCGCCGCTGCCATTGCCCGGCGACGAGAAATTGAGCTTGCCGGGATTGGCCTTCGCATACGACACCAGCTCCTTGAGCGAGCGCGCCGGCACCTCGGGATGGACCACCAGCACATTTGGCGACGAGGCCAGCATCGTCACGGGCGCCAGATCGCGGACGTCGAACGACAGCTTCGGAAAGAGGATGGGATTGACGGTGAGGTTGCCCGCCGGCGCGAGGCCGAGCGTGTAGCCGTCGGGCGCGGCGCGCGCGACCATCTCCATGCCGATGTTGCCGGCCGCGCCGGGCTTGTTGTCCACCACCACGGGCTGGCCCCATTTCTCCGCCAGCTTCGCGCCCACCAGCCGCGGCAGGACGTCGGCCACGCCGCCCGCGGCGAACGGCACGATGATGCGCACCGCGCGGCTCGGGTAGGCGCCCGGCGTGGTCGGCTGCGAAGCGCCCTGCGCGGACGCCGCCCCGCTGGCGGCAAGGCATGGCAACGCTGCCAGCACGGACAATGCAACACTACGCAGGGATCGCTTCACGGGTTCCTCCGGCTTGGAATGGGATGACATCACAACGAAAGGCGCCTGGGGCAGACATGCCGCTTTGCCCGGCCGAGTTCCTTGTATAGACTGATCCTAAACAGCAATACGCTTTCTGTATAGACAACTTTCCGGCTATCGAAAAGCGGATTTCGCATAAGGCGCGATTCCGCACGACGATGGTGCCGCCTTCGCGGCGGTGCGACCGCGTGCGGTGCGGGTTTCCCCGAATCCGGGCGATGTGGGCGGGATGCACCATGCCGGGGTCGCCCCGGCGCAACGCAGGCTACGACAACGACAACGACAAAGGAGAACGCCACGATGACCCGTGCGCGTACAGCGGCCAGTACGGCCGCAACCGAACCGCCGGCCGCCGCCTCTCCAGTGCCCACGCCCGCGTTCCAGCGCATCAAGGACCATGTGCTCGCGCAGATCGGCGAGGGCGCGTGGACCGAAGGCGACGCCATTCCGCCGGAGATGCGGCTGGCCGAGCAGTTCGGCGTCTCGCGCATGACGGTCAACCGCGCGCTCAACGAGCTGGAGGCCGAAGGCGTGCTGACCCGCCGCAAGGGCGCGGGCACCTATGTCGCGCCGCAGAAGTACCAGGCCACGCTGGTGGAAATCCGCAGCATCGCGGACGAGATCCGGCTGCGCGGACACCGCCATCGCAGTGCGCTGTACCGGCTGGAGCGCCAGCGCGCCACCAAGGCCCTGGCGGCGCAGTTCGGCCTTGCCCCGCGCAGCATGCTGTTCCACTCGCTGATCCTGCACTACGAGAACGACACGCCGATCCAGGTCGAAGACCGCTGGGTGAATCCGGCACTGGTGCCGGCCTATCTGGACCTCGATTTCGGCGCGGTCACGCCGAACGAGCACCTGATGAAGGTGGCTCCGCTGCAGCGGGTCGAATACCAGATCGAAGCCCGGCTGCCCACCGCGGAAGTGGCCGGCATGCTGGCCATCGCGCCGGACGAGCCGGCGCTGGTGCTGCGCCGCCGCACCTTCTCGCGGGACGCGGTGGCCTCGCTGGCGGTGTTGTGGCATCCGGGAGGACGCTATCAGTTCGCCGGCACGCTGGGCCAGCCGCTGCGCTAGCGAGGCACATGCGCGGCGCATGCGCGGCGCAGGCGCCGGGCCGTTTGCGCCAAGCGATTGAGCATTTCTGCCATTTACACGGGTACGGCCGCGGCACTACCGTGGCACCGATCGCCGCCGCCCCCGCGTGCGGCCCGGCAACCCATGTAGCGCATCGCAGGAGCCCACCATGCCGCACGCCGTGATCGTCGACGCCATCCGTTCCCCCGTTGGCCGCGGCAAACCCGGCGGCGCGCTGGCGGACGTGCATCCCGCCGAACTGCTGGCCCAGTTGCTGACCGCGCTGGTCGAGCGCAATCGGCTGGACCCCGGCATGGTCGACGACGTCATCACCGGCTGCGTCAGCCAGGTGGGCGAACAGGCGGGAACACCGGGCCGCGTGGCGTGGCTGGCGGCCGGGTATCCCGAGCATGTTCCCTCCACCACCATCGACCGCAAATGCGGTTCCAGCCAGCAGGCCGTGCACTTCGCCGCGCAGGGCGTGATGGCGGGCGCCTACGACATCGTGATCGCCTGCGGTGTGGAATCGATGAGCCGCGTGCCGATGGGCTCCTCGCGCATCGGCCAGGACCCGTTCGGGCCGCTGATGACGGCGCGCTACGCGCCCGGGCTGGTCTCGCAGGGCGTCTCCGCGGATCTGGTGGCGGCGCGCTGGGGCCTGTCGCGCACGGCGCTGGACCGCTACGCCGCGCAATCGCACCGCCGCGCGCACGCGGCGCGCGAGGCCGGCGCATTCGACCGCGAGATCGTGCCGATCCGCACGCCCGCCGGGGCCGTCGCGCGCGACGAGACCATCCGCCCGGACACCTCGGAGGAAGGGCTCGCGGCCCTGAGGCCGGTATTCCAGGACGAACGCCTGTCCCAGCGCTTTCCCCAGATCCGCTGGCAGACCACCGCCGGCAATTCTTCGCAGATCAGCGATGGCGCCGCCGCCCTGCTGATCGTCAGCGAGCGCATGGCGACCCGCCTGGGCTTGCGGCCGCGCGCGCGCTTCGTGGCGTTCGACGTGTGCGGCGACAGCCCGCTGGAGATGCTGACGGCGCCCATCCCGGCATCGCGCCGCGCGCTGCAAAAGGCCGAGCTGCGCGTGGGGGACATCGACCATTTCGAGATTAACGAGGCGTTCGCCTCGGTGCCGCTCGCCTGGCGGGAGGAGCTCGGCGCGGACATGGCGAGGCTCAATCCGCGCGGCGGCGCGATCGCGTTGGGCCACCCGCTGGGCGCCTCGGGCGCGCGGCTGATGACCACCATGCTGCATGCGCTGGAGGACAGCGGCGGCCGCTACGGCCTGCAGTCGATGTGCGAGGCGGGCGGCATGGCAAACGCCACCATCATCGAGCGCCTGTAGCACGGCACAAGGAAACGAGGAGACAGACAGATGAACCTTGCCAATATGAGCGCCGTCGTCACCGGCGGCGCATCCGGGCTGGGGCTGGCGAGCGCGCGCCAGTTGCTCGACCGCGGCGTGGCGGTCGTCATCGCCGACCGCTCGGCCGAGCGCGGCGAGCAGGCGATGGCGCAGCTGGGCGAACTACGGGGCGAACGAGGCGCAGAAGCGCGCTTCGTGGTGGCCGACGTCTGCGACACGTCGCAGATGACGGCCGTATTCGACGCGGCCCAGTCGCTCGGCACGCTGCGCGCGCTGGTGCATTGCGCCGGCATCGGCGGTCCGGTCAGGCTGGTGGAACGCGATGGCTCGCCCGGTTCGCTGGAGAAGTACGAGTCCATCGTCCGGGTGAACCTCGTCGGCACCTTCAATACGCTCAGGCTTGCCGCCGCGCGCATGGCGAAAAATGAAGCGATAGACGGTGAACGCGGCGCCTGCGTGCTGACGGCTTCCGTGGCCGCCTACGAGGGACAGATCGGCCAGATTCCCTATGCCTCGGCCAAGGCCGGCATCGTGGGCATGACGCTGGTGGCGGCGCGCGATCTTGCCTCGCGGCTGATCCGCGTCTGCACCATCGCGCCCGGCCTGTTCGATACGCCCCTGCTGGCCGGGCTGCCGGAGGAGATCCGGGCTTCGCTGGGCGCCTCGGTGCCGCATCCCGCTCGGCTGGGCACGCCGGACGAGTTCGCCTCGACGGCGCTGCACATCCTCGAAAATCCGATGCTCAACGGCGAGACGATCCGGCTGGACGGCGCCATCCGGATGGCGCCGCGCTAGGCCCGCGGCGGGCGCGCGGACCGACGCGTCATGCTTCGGCGCTTTTGCCCGCGTCCGCGGCCCGCTCCGCGATCGAATTGAACGCGTACATCAGCGACTGCAGGCGCAGCGGCTTGGCGCAGTGGGCGTCGAAACCCGCCTCCAGCGCCATCGCCTGGTCCTGGTCGCGGTTGAACGCCGTCAGCGCGATGGCGGGCGTGCGCGGCACGCCGCGCGCCGCCTCGATGCGCCTGATCTCGGCGATCAGGTCATAGCCGTCGCGGCCGGGCAGGCCGATATCGCTGACGATCAGCGCCGGCATGGCGACGGCAATGCAGTCGATGGCATCGGCGAAGCCGCGCGCCTTGCGCACCTTGGCGCCGTTATCGCGCAGCATGGTGGCCAGTGCATCGAGCGCATCGGCATCGTCCTCCACCACCAGCACATCGAGCGACACCAGTTGCGCCGCCCCGCGCCGCACCGCCCCCGCCTCGCCCAGCACGCCGGCCTCGCCGGCCGCAGCTTCGGCCAGCGGCTTGCGCAGCACCGGCAGCGTCACCTCGAACACGCTGCCGCGATTGACGCCCGCGCTGTGCGCGGTGATCGTGCCGCCATGCATCTCGACCACCTGCTTGACGATGGCCAGCCCAAGGCCCAGGCCGTGGTGGCTGCGTCGCTGCGTCGCCGTGCTCTGGGTGAAACGATCGAACAGATAGGGCAGGAATTCGGGCGTGATGCCGATGCCCTCGTCATGCACGCGCACGTACAGCTGCTCGCGGGTGTAGGTCATGCGCACACTGACCGTGCCGCCCGGCTTGGAGAACTTGATGGCGTTGGACAGCAGGTTCCACAGAATCTGCTGGAAGCGGCCCGGGTCCAGCCAGATCGGCTCCGGAATGGCGTCGGGCAGATCGGCCAGGACCACGATCTGCTTTTCCAGCGCGGCCGAGGCATGGATGTCGATGGCGGTGCGCGCCAGCGCGACCGGATCGGCGAACTCGCGTTCCAGCTTGAGCTTGCCCACGTTCAGCATGGACACGTCGAGCAGGTCCGCCACCAGCCGCTGCTGCATCCGCACGCTGCGCTCGATGGCCTCGATGCCGCGCATCACGTCGTCGCCGCTGGCGCGGCGGCGCAGGATCTGGGTCCACAGGTTGATGGCGTTGAGCGGGTTGCGCAGCTCGTGCGACAGGATCGCGATGAAGTCGTCCTTCATCCGGTTCAGCCGCTCCAGCGCGCTGCGTGCCGCCTGTTCGCGCTCCACCAGCAGTTCCATGCGCGCCTCGAAGTCGATGCGCTCGGTGATATTCGAGACCACGGCCACCTTGACGCCGGATTCCAGCGGCGCCGAAATATGCCACTCGAGATGCACCGTGCCGCCCTCGCCGTCGAGCAGCGGGAAGGTGCCTTCCCACCCGCCCTCGCCGCCCGCGCTGGCCAGCTCGGCAACGCGGGCTTTCCATTCCTGCGGAGCGAAATCGGCGACGGGCTGGCCGATGAGCGAGGCGGCATCGCGCCCCAGCGTACTTAGCATCGCGGGGTTGGCGTCCACGACGCGCCCCTCGCCGTCCAGCAGGCAGATGCCGCTGATGGCCTGCTGGTAGATCGCGCGGAATTTCGCCTCGCTCTGGCGCATGGCCTGCTCGGCGCGCGCCGCGCGCAGCAGCGCCGCGACGGTGGCGATCAGCACCCGCGGCTCGACCGGATGCGTCAGGTAGGCATTGGCCCCCGCGTCCAGGCCCTTGACCTTGTCGTGCTCCTGGACATAGGCCGCGGACAGGTGGATCACCGGCAGGGCCGCGGTGGCGCCGTTGGCGCGGATCGCCTCGCAGACCTGGAAGCCATTCATGTCGGGCAGATGCACATCCAGCACGACCGCGTCGACCGCGGTCATCGCCAGCGCGATCGCCTCGTGCCCGGTCTCGGCCTCGACCGTGGAAAACCCGGCCGCCCGCAACAGGCGGCTGGTGGAGTAGCGCGTCACCGGATTGTCGTCGACCACCAGCACCGTTTGCTCGGCCGACCAGTCCTGCTGCCGCGTGGAAAACTCGGACATCAGTCTCTCCATGCGGTGGCCGTCTCGCCGCCACCGGGGAACGCGATAGGGATGGTGATGAAGAACGTCGATCCCACGCCCTGCTCGCTCTCGAAGCCGATGGTGCCGCCGAGCAATTCCGTCAGCCGCTTGCAGACCGCCAGTCCGAGTCCCGTGCCGCGGAAGCGCTTCTGCAGCGGCGAATCGATCTGCATGAAATCCTGGAACACGGCATCGTGGAATTCCCGCGCGATACCGATGCCGGTGTCGTGCACGGCGAACCTTACCCAACTGTCGTCGACCCGGTAAGCGGCTACCCTCACTTCGCCGCGGGGTGTGAACTTCAGCGCGTTGGAGACGAAGTTGCGCAGGATCTGCGACAGCTTGCGGTCGTCGACATAGAGCCGCGGAAAATCTCGCGGCTCCTCGAAGACCAGCATCACCTCGGGGTTGGTCAGCACGGGCTTGAACATGCCGCGCAGCGCGGCGAACAGATCCACCATCTCGAACCACGCCGGCGAGATGTCGACCCGGCCGGCCTCGAGCTTGGCCAAATCCAGCAGGTCGTCGACCATGTCGGAGAATTCGCCGGCCGTGTCGCGGATGAAGCTGACCTGCTTTTCCTGCTCCACCGTCAGCGGGCCGTCCACGCGATCCATCAGCAGACGCGTAATGCTCTGGATCGCCACGATGGGCGTGCGGAATTCATGGCTCATGTAGGCCAGGAACCGGCTCTTGAGCTCGGTGGCCTGGCGCAGCTGGTCCGCCTGGATGTCGAGCTCCGAATACAGCGCCAGTACCCCGCGATTGGTCTCTTCCAGTTCCGCGCGCAGGGCATCGCACTCCTGCGACTTCGCGCTCAACGCCTGCTCCAGCGCGGCGCGTTCCTCGTCCGGGGCCCGCGCCACCGACCGCTGTTCGTTCGAAGACATCGTCATTCCCTGGTCCGACGAAGCACCACCACGGTCGCATCGTCGCGTCCCCGACAAAAATTGCCAATCAACCAGGCCGCGATCAGAGAGGGGTCCCTCGTCAGCAGGCCCGGGTCGTCCAGTTGCCACCTCGAAACAATACCATCGGTGAACATCACCACGAGGGCATGTTCCGGCCACGCCATCGCCTGCTCCTGAACGGAGCGGATCTGGATGCCCACGGTACCGTTCTGCGTGAGCAGCGTCTTCTCGGCGATGCCGGAGACGACGCGCGCCACCACATTGCCGGCGCCGGCGAAGCGGATCTGGCCGTGCGCCGGGTCCAGCGTCGCCATCGCGCAGGCCGCCCCGCGGGTGGCGCGCAGCGCCGCGTGCGCCTTCTCGATGAAGCGCGCCGGGCCGGCCTGCCGCGCGGCGCCGAATACGGTCAGGCTGGCCTGTGCCGCCTCGGCGGCGCCGGCGCCATGGCCCAGCCCGTCCACCACCATCGCCGACACCACGCCGTCGTCCAGCGCCACGGCCCAGCCGTCGCCGCACACTTCCTCGCCCGGCGCAGCAATCGAAATACCGCCATAGTCCAGGCCGCCATGCCGCGCGGCGGCGCTGTCCCCCGCACTGCCGGCCTGGCTCGCATGGAAACGCGCCAGGATCGCGGTACCGCGGCCCGGCATGGAATGGATATCGAACTCGTCTGCGAGCCGCTGCACCGCGCCGAGCCCATTGCCGCTCGTTCCCGAGCTGGAATAGCCGTCGCGCTGGCACGCCGCCGTATTGGACATGCCGGGTCCCGCATCGATCGACACGACCTCCACCGCCAGTGCCGCGCCGCGCTGGCGCACGCCCACCAGCAGCTTGCCTTCGCGGGCGTGCTTCAACAGGTTCGAGCCCAGCTCGTTGACCGCCAGCGCCACCTTGCCCGCGGCGACGCTGTCGAACCCGGCCCGCGCGGTCAGCGCGGCAACGGCGCGCCGGGCCTCGCCGACGCGGCTGGGATCGCCCATCGGCACGAGGATGTAGGGCGTGCTACTTCCACCGTGTGACAGAGACACAGGTGCCCTCGCCCGGTTTGGTCCGAATTTCGAACTCGTTAACCAGCCGCTTGCTGCCGGAAAGCCCCATGCCCAGTCCGCCACCGGAAGTCCAGCCATCCGTCAACGCCAGTTCGACGTCCGGAATGCCGGGACCCTGGTCCACGAAATGCAGGCGCAGGCCCTTGCGCAGGCCCTGCGCCACGATCTCCCAGCGCATCTCGCCGCCGCCGCCGTACACCACCGTGTTGCGCGCCAGCTCGCTCGCCGCCGTGATCATCTTGGTCTGCTCCACCAGCGAGAACTTCAAGTCGATGGCCAGCTTGCGTACCGCGGCGCGGCACTGGACGATGTCGCGCTCGTCGGCCAGCGGCAGCGTGCCCGATGAACCCGCCAGATCGGCGGTCAATTGTGCGCTCCGCCGTTCACCGCATTGAGCATGGCCATGCCGCGCTCGACATTGAGCGCCGTCTTGACGCCGCCCAGCGACAGGCCCAGTTCGACCAGCGTGATCGCCACCGCCGGCTGGATGCCCACCACCACCGTGGTGGCGCCGAGAATGCGCGCGATATCCGAAATGCTGACCAGCATCCGCCCGATGAAGGAGTCCACCATTTCCAGCGAGGACACATCGATCAGCACGCCGTTGGCGCCGGTCGCTTCGATCTTGGCCGACAGATCGTCCTGCAGGCGCAGGGCGGTCTGGTCATGCATGTCGATCTGGATGGTCACCAGCAGATGCCGGCCCATCTGAAGAATTGGAATTCTTTCCATGCTGCTGTTCCGCTCAGGCCTTGATCCTGGTGATGGTATGCCCGGTCATGCGCATGGCGTCGATCAGCGCATCGGCCAGGGTGGCCTTGGTGGCAATGCCTTGCAGGTCGATGCCCAGATGGACGATGGTCTGCGCGATCTGCGGCCGGATGCCGCTGACGATACTCTCGGCACCCATCAGGCGGATGGCGGTAATGGTCTTGATCAAGTGCTGCGCGACCAGCGTGTCGACGGTCGGCACGCCGGTGATGTCGATGATGGCTACCGCCGACCCGGTCTCGACCAGGCGTTGCAGCAGGTTTTCCATGATCAGTTGCGAGCGGCTGCTGTCGAGCGTGCCGATGATGGGCACCGCCAGCACGCCTTCCCACAGCTTGATGACGGGCGTGGACAACTCCAGCAGCTCCTCCTGCTGGCGCACGATGATGTCCTCGCGCGTCTGCTGGTAGACGGTGAGCGTCAGTTGCGCCATGTCGTCGACGAGGGTCGAGGCGGCCCACACCGCGGCGATCTTCTCGTCGCCGCCGAGCGCGCTGCTCTGCAGCGCCTCGAACAGGGGGCGCTTGAAAGCCAGCACGAACGCGCTGGTCACCGCGGCCGGCTCGCCCTGGGCCGCCCGCGCGCGGGACACCTCGGCCAGCCGTTCGCGCAATGGCGCCCACGCGGGCAGGGAGAAATCCGACGTATCGGCATCGCTGCGCAATGCGTCGTTGAAACTGCGCGCCAGATCGCGGGTGTCCTTGGCCAGCTCACTGCCCGACGCGCGCCCACCGGCATACTTCTGATATTCGCGGATCCATTCCTGGCAGAGGTATTCCTCTTTTTCGCTGAGCAGAGAGCTGATTATCTTGTTTTCCAGGCGCATGTTGGATTTTGGTTTGACTGCTGATTGTCAGAGGAGAGATTTTCTGAACCGCGACTGCGTGCTGTCGGGCGCGGTTCCGCAAGAGGGCATTCACCGCATTGACCACCCGAAGCGCGGGATATTGTAGTGCATATGCCGGTCCCATTTTCGCGTCCACGGCGTGCTGCCCCTCTTTGCGAGGGATTATCCCGGTCATTTTCGTTATACCTCGGCCGACTCATGGACCTCCGTTTCAGCGGGCTGGTCCCCCTTGGCGGATAACTGAAGGAATATCCAGGCCGACGCGGACGTAATCAGCCCCACGCAGACGAACGTGGCATGGAAAGCGGGCAACGGGGACGCGTGGCTCGCCGTGTCGAGCACCCGGTTGAACGTCGACAGCAACGCGCCGGCGGAGGTGACAGCCAGGCTCATCGACAGCATCTGCACCATCGACAGCAGACTGTTGCCGCTGCTGGCGGACGCACCGGCCAGGTCCTTCAGCGTCACGGTGTTCATGGCCGTGAACTGGATCGAATTGACCATGCCGAAGATGGCCAGCTGGACCAGCACCACGGGCAGGGGCAGTGCCGGGGACACGAACGCGAACGACGCCATCACCAGCCCCACGGCAAAGGTATTGGTCACCAGGACGCGCCGATAACCATGCCGCTCGATCAGTCCGGTGGCCAGGCGCTTGGACAGCATGCCGGCGGCGGTCACCGGCAGCATCATCAGCCCGGCCTGGAGCGGCGAATAGCCCAGCCCCACCTGCAGCGTCAACGGAATCAGGAAGGGCATGGCGCCATTGCCGATGCGGGCGAACAGGTTGCCCAGCAGCCCGACGCCGAAGCTGTGGATGCGGAACAGGCCGAGGGCGAACAACGGCTGCGGGGAACGCGCGGCGTGCAGGCCGTAAGCGGCCAGCGCCGCGAGACTGCCGATCAGCAGCATCAGCACGGCAGCGTGCTCGAAGCCAAAGTCGGCCAGCCCGTCGAGCGCAAAGGAAATGGCCACCATCGCGGTGGCCAGCAGCAGATAGCCGCCGAGATCGAAGCGTCCCAGCCCGGCCAGACGGCTGTCCGGCATATAGCGCATGGTCGCCAGCGCCCCGGCAAGGCCGACGGGCACATTGATCAGGAAGATCCAGTGCCAGGACAGCGACTGCGTCAGCCAGCCGCCCAGCGTGGGGCCGACCAGCGGCCCGACCATGCCGGGAATGGCGACGAAACTGAGCGCCTTCAGGTATTGCTCGCGCGGAAAGGTGCGCAGCACGGACAGGCGCCCCACGGGCAGCAGCATCGCGCCGCCCACGCCCTGCAGCACGCGGGCCGCCACCAGCAGCGGCAGCGTCTGCGCCGCGGCGCACAGCAGCGAACCGGCCACGAACAGCAGGATGGCCAGCTGGAAGATGCGGCGGGTGCCGAAGCGGTCGGCCAGCCAGCCCGAAGCCGGAATCACCACCGCCATGGTCAGCGAGTAGGCGATGATGACCGCCTGCATGCGCAGCGGGCTTTCGCCCAGGCTGGCCGCCATCGCGGGCAGCGCGGTATTGACGATCGTCGAGTCCAGCGTCTGCATGAAGAAGCCGACGGCTACCACCCATAGCATCACGCGCCGCGTGCGATCGTCGGTGTCTGTCATGGTCATGATGGGGAGCGCTCCAGGGTTCCGGAAAGGTAAGCCCGCGAAGCGAATGGATATGCTCGAGCGGACATAAGCGACAAACGCGGCCGCAAACCGGCAACGGGCGGCGACCGCGCATGGGGTGATGCTACGCCAGGAATCCGATAGACCACATGCACGGCGCCACAAACGCCACGTCGCCCCCTGCCCGGAAGCAACTTTCTCCACACCGACGCAGAACAAGCACGGGGCATCCCCGTCCAACCTGCTATGCAGGCAACCGGAGAAGAACCATGCAGACAACCACCCCGATCCATCGCCCTTGCAGTCCGGGCGCGTCCCGTCTGAAGACCCGCCTCGCGGCTCTCGCGCTGCTGGCGCTCGGGGCCGCCACCGCGGCCACCACGGTCGCGCAGACCCCGGCCCAGCCGATGCCCTCCCCCGCCGCGCCACCCACCACCGTCCCTGGCACCTCACCCAGCACCACACCGGGCGTCGCACCCAGTCCCAGCACCGCCACCGGCTCCTCCAACCTTCCCGCGCGCATGCATACGCCGCCGCAAGGGCTGACCGAACGCACGGCCGGCGCCTTCACCTATCTGTGCGGCGGCATCGGCCAGGACGAACAGGCGGCCATGCGGGCCCGCGCGCGGGAGTTCGACATGCAGGTGCTGTTCACCCAGGGCGGACGCGGCGAATATCTGGCCGATGTGGAAGTCAGCCTGTCGCGGGGCGGCAAGGAAGTCGCCAACTTCATGGCCACGGGACCGCGCTGCCTGATCAAGGGACCGCGCGGCACCTACCAGATCGCCGCCACGTACCAGGGGACGACCAAGCGCGCGACGTTGCGCTCTGGGCAGAAGAACCTGCAGATGCGCTGGTAGCGCCGCTAGCGCAGGTAATCCGCAAGGCGGAACCAGTCGAGCGCGTCCCGCAGGCCCTCGCGGTAGGGACGCGCCCGATAGCCCAGCTCCCGGCGCGCCTTGTCCGAACGGAAGAACATCCGGTAGCGCGACATCGCCAGGCCGTCCACCGTCAGGAACGGCTCCCTGCCGTTCCAGCGCGCCACCGCCTCGGCCGCGTGGGCCAGCGGGTACAGCGGCCAGCGCGGCAGCCGCACCACCGGCGCGCGCCGGCCGACCAGGGCCGCGATATCGGCCAGCATCGTTTGCAGCGGAACATCGTCGCCGCCGAGGATATAGCGCTCGCCGATGACGCCGCGTTCGAGCGCAAGGAAATGGCCGGCCGCGACATCGTCGACATGCGCGAGATTGAGGCCGGTATCGACGAAGGCCGGAATCCGGCCCGTGGCCGCCTCCACGATGACGCGGCCGGTAGGTGTGGGCCGCACATCGCGCGGCCCGATCGGCGTGGATGGGTTGACGATGACCGCCGGCAGGCCGTCGCGCGCGATCATCGCCTCCACCGCGCGCTCGGCCAGCACCTTGCTGCGCTTGTACGCGCCGATCGCCTCGTGGGCCTGCATCGGCGCCGTCTCGTCGACGGCCTGCGTGGCGCCCGCCACGCGCAGCGTCGCCACGCTGCTGGTGTAGACGATGCGCTCGACGCCGCAGTCCAGCGCGGCCCGCATCACGGTTTCCGTGCCGCCGACGTTGGCGCGCACGATCTCCTCGGGATCGCGGGCCCACAGGCGGTAGTCGGCCGCGACATGCAGCAGGTAGCGCACGCCGTGCAAGGCGCGCGCCATGGTGGCGGCATCGCGCATATCCCCTTCCACCACCTGGACGGGCTGGCCTTCGAGGTTGCGGCGCGGACTGGCGGGGCGCACCAGCACCCGCACCCGATGGCCGCGGGCGAGCGCCTCGCGCATGACCGCCGAGCCCAGGAAGCCCGAAGCGCCCGTCACCAGAACGTCATCCCCCATCGTCGTGCCTCGCCCTCGTTGTCCGGCCTTGTTGCGGTCATCGCGCGCCGGTGTCCCGGCGCGACGCCTGCCGCCGCAAGCGGCAAACCCGGTGGGTGCCGCCGCCGCGGCGGGTATATAGTAGCCACCGTATCCCATAAAGGCGGGTCGGGAACACTTCCGTAGACGGAAATCGTAGCCAGGTCGGGGGACCCATCCATGCAGGTGATTCTTGCTCAACCCCGCGGATTCTGTGCAGGCGTGGTGCGGGCCATCGACATCGTGGACCGGGCCTTGGTCAAGCATGGCGTCCCCGTGTTCGTCCGGCACGAAATTGTGCACAACAGGCACGTGGTCGAAGGGCTGCGGCGCAAGGGCGCGCGCTTCGTGGAAGACCTGGAGGCCGTGCCGGCGGGCGCGGTGACCATCTTCAGCGCCCACGGCGTCGCGCAGAAGATCGAGCAGCAGGCCCGCGATCGCCAACTGCATACCATCGACGCCACCTGCCCGCTCGTCATCAAGGTCCATGCGCAGGGGCGGCAGTACGCCGCCAGCGGCCGCACCGTGATCCTGATCGGCCATGCCGGCCATCCCGAAGTGGAAGGCACGATGGGCCAGATTCCCGGCCGCGTCGAGCTGGTGCAAAGCGAGGCCGATGTAGCCCGGCTGGACCTGCCCGCCGATGCCCCCCTTGCCTATGTCACCCAGACGACGCTGAGCGTCGACGACACGCGCGGCATCATCGCCGCGCTGGCCAGGCGCTTCAGCAACCTGGTCGGTCCCGACACGCGCGATATCTGCTATGCCACCCAGAACCGCCAGAGCGCGGTGCGTGAACTGGCGCGGCGCGTGGACGTGCTGCTGGTGATCGGCGCCACCAACAGTTCCAATTCCAACCGCCTGCGCGAGATCGGCAGCGAAAGCGGCGTGCCCAGCTACCTGATCGCCGACGGCGGCGAACTCGATCCGGACTGGGTCCGCCATGCGCACGCGGTTGGCATCACCGCCGGCGCGTCGGCGCCCGAGGAGATGGTCGAGGACGTGCTCGCGGCGCTCAGGCGCCTGGGACCGGTCGAGGTATCGACCATGGACGGCCGCGAGGAGTCGGCCCACTTCCGCCTGCCCGCGGAGCTCGCCGACGTCGCCCCGGCGCGCAGCGCGGCACGCTGAAGCCGCGGCGCCGGCCGTTCGCCCACGGAACCACACACGAGAGGACGCTGCCTTGGCCATTCCCTTGCTGCAAGTCGCCCGCGTCGGTGCCTATATCGTTCGCCAGCGCCTGGCCGGCAACCGCCGCTATCCGCTGGCGCTGATGCTGGAGCCGCTGTTCCGCTGCAACCTCGCCTGCGCCGGCTGCGGCAAGATCGACTATCCGGACCCGATCCTGAACCAGCGCCTGTCGGTCGACGAGTGCCTTGACGCGGTGGACGAATGCGGTGCGCCCGTGGTGTCCATCGCCGGCGGGGAGCCGCTGCTGCATCGCGACATGCCGGCCATTGTCGAGGGCATCGTCGCCCGGCGCCGCTTCGTCTACCTGTGCACCAATGCGCTGCTGATGGAGAAGAAGCTGGACCAATACCGGCCCAGCCCCTACTTCGTCTGGTCGGTCCACCTCGACGGCGACCGCGACATGCACGACCACTCGGTCTGCCAGCAGGGCGTCTACGAGCGCGCGGTATCCGCCATCCGGCAGGCGAAGGCGCGCGGGTTTCGCGTCAACATCAACTGCACGCTGTTCAACGAGGCCGAGCCCGAACGGGTGGCCGCGTTCTTCGACACCGTCAAGGCCATGGGCGTGGACGGCATCACCGTCTCGCCCGGCTATGCCTACGAGCGCGCGCCGGACCAGCAACACTTCCTGCACCGCGGCAGGACGCGCCAGCTGTTCCGCGACATCCTCGCGCGCGGCCGGGGCGGCAAGGCGTGGGCCTTCAGCCAGTCCACCCTGTTCCTCGATTTCCTCGCCGGCAATCAGACCTACCACTGCACGCCCTGGGGCAATCCGGCACGCACGGTGTTCGGCTGGCAACGCCCGTGCTATCTGCTCGGCGAGGGATATGCCGCGTCCTTCCGCGAACTGATGGAAGAGACGGACTGGGACGCCTACGGCACCGGCAACTACGAGAAGTGCGCGGACTGCATGGTGCACAGCGGCTACGAGGCCACGGCGGTGGCCGATACGGTCGCGCATCCGCTCAAGGCGCTCGGCGTGGCGCTGCGCGGGGTGCGCACGGAGGGCCCGATGGCCCCGGATATTCCGCTCGATGCGCAGCGCCCGGCCGACTATGTGTTCTCCCGGCACGTCGAGATCAAGCTGGCGGAGATCGGCCGGACCGCATCGCGCCCGAAGACGGACGCTTCCCCCGCTTCGCATCCGGTGTGATATCCGCTGTGATATCCGCCGTCATTGCCGCTGCAATGCCGGCCGCGCCGCGTGGCCGCGAACGCCAGGCCCGCCACGCACCATCCGTCATAGACCGCGCCCCATGCTGACGTCGCTGATCGCCCGCATCGTCGTGTTTTCCGCCCGCCGCGCCTGGCTGGTGATCGCGCTGTCTCTGGCGGCGACCGCGTTCGGCGGCTGGTACGCGGCCACGCATTTCGCCATCAATACCGATATCGGCAAGCTGCTCGATGCCGACGAACCGTGGGCGCGGCGCGACGCGGCGCTCGGCGCGGCCTTTCCGCAGCGGGGCCAGATGATCCTCGCGGTCATCGAGGCGCCGTCCCCCGAGCTGGCCGACGCCGCGGCCAACGAACTGGCCCGGGACCTGAGCCGCCAGCCCGCCCGCTTCCGTGCGGTGGACCGGCCCGGTGGCGGCGAGTTCTTCGAGCGCCACGGCCTGCTGTTCCTCGAACCTGCCCAGCTTGCGGCCACGCTGGCGCAACTGCAGGCCGCACGCCCGCTGCTGCAGGCGCTGGCGCAGGACCCCAGCCTGCGCGGACTGGCCAACACCCTGACGGGCATGCTGGGCATGCCGCTGCAGATGGGCCAGGTCAACCTCGACGCGATGGCGCCCGTGTTGGCCGGCAGCGCGGCTACCCTCGAACAGGTGCTGGCGGGCAAGCCGGCCGCATTGTCGTGGTCGGCGTTGATGGCCGGCCCATCGTCCGGCGCATCGTCTGGCCCCTCGTCCAGCCCACCCGCCGGTCCCGCGCGCAGCTTCGTCGCCGTCAATCCGGTGCTCGACTACGGCGACCTGCAGGCCGGCGCCAAGGCCTCCACCGCCGTGCGCGACAGTGCGGCCCGGCTGCGGCTGGGCGAGCGCTACGGCGCCAGCCTGCGCCTGACCGGCGCGCAGGCATTGGCCGACGACGAGTTCGCCTCGGTCAAGGAGGGCGCGCTGCTGAACAGCGCGCTGACGGTGCTCGCGGTGATCGCGATCCTGTGGTTGGCCCTGCGCTCCGGGCGGCTGATCGCCGCCGTGCTGATCAGCCTGTTCGCGGGGCTGACGATCACCGCCGCGCTGGGTCTGGCGATGGTGGGCGCGCTCAACATGATCTCGGTCGCCTTCGCCGTGCTGTTCGTGGGGCTCGGCGTGGACTTCGGCATCCAGTTCGGCGTGCGCTATCGCGCCGAGCGGCATCGGCAGGAAAACCTCGCGGACGCGCTGCGCGATACCGCGGGGGCCCTGGCCGTGCCGCTGACGCTGGCCGCCACCGCAACGGCCGCGGCGTTCTTCTGCTTCCTGCCGACGGAGTACCGCGGCGTGGCCGAACTCGGGCTGATCGCGGGCGTGGGCATGGTGATCGCGCTGGTCGGCACCCTGACGCTGCTGCCCGCGCTGATCGCGGTGCTGCATCCCGGCGGCGGCGCGTCGCCACCGGGCTTGCCATGGATGGCGCCGGCGGACGCGTTCTTCGACCGGCATCGCAAGGCCGTGCTGCTGGTGACCTGTGCCGTCATCCTGGCGGCCTCCCCGCTGCTGCCGCATCTGCGCTTCGACTTCGACCCGCTGAACCTGAAGGACCCGCAATCCGAATCGATGGCGACGCTGCGCGCGCTGCGCGATGCACCGCAGGCGGGCACCAACGATGTGAGCGTACTGGCGCCATCGCTGGAGGCGGCCGCCGCACAGGCCGCCCGCGTCGCCACGCTGCCCGAGGTGGAGCGCGTCATCACGCTCGAAAGCTTCGTGCCATCGGACCAGGCGGGCAAGCTGCCGCTGATCGCGGCCGCCGCCCGCCAGTTGCTGCCGGTGTTGTCCCAACAGCCCGCACCCGCGGCCACGGACGAGGATCGCGTCGCGTCGCTGCGCGCCGCCGCGAAGCAATTGCTTGCCGCGGCGACAGGCAGGGATGGCACCGGCGCCGACGCGGCACGCCGCCTGGCCACGGTGCTGGACAAGCTGGCCGCCAGCGATGCCGCCATGCGCGACCGCGCCGAACAGGCCCTCGCCCTGCCGCTGCGCCTCGCGCTGGCCCGGTTGCGCTCGGCGCTCATGCCGGCGCCCGTCACGCTCGCCAGCCTACCGGCGCGCCTGGTGCGCGACTGGCAGGCGCCCGATGGCCGGGCGCTGGTCGCCATCAGTCCGAGGCTGCCGCCGCCCGGCGACCCCGCCCGCGCCGCTGCACTCGACCGCTTCGTCGAGGCGATGCGCACGGCCGCGCCGGAAGCCAGCGGCGGGCCCATCTCCATCGCGGGCTCGGCCCGCACCATCATGACGTCGTTCGCGCAGGCCGGCGCCTGGGCGGTGCTGTCCATTACCGTGCTGCTATGGCTGACGCTGCGCCGCTTCGGGGACGTGCTGCGTACGCTGGTGCCGTTGCTGGTGTCGGCGGTGGTGACGCTGGAGCTTTGCGTGCTGCTCGATATCCCGCTGAATTTCGCCAACGTGATCGCCCTGCCCCTGCTGCTCGGCATCGGGGTCGCGTTCAAGATCTACTACGTGATCGCGTGGCGCGAGGGCAAGACCGGCCTGCTGCAATCGAGCCTGACCCATGCCGTGCTGTTCAGCGCCGCCACCACGGCGGTGGCCTTCGGCAGCCTCTGGCTGTCGCACCACGCCGGCACGGCGAGCATGGGCAAGTTGCTGGCGCTGTCGCTCGTGTGCACGCTGATCGGCGCGGTGTTCTTCCAGCCCGTGCTGATGGGACGGCCGCGCGGCAAGGAATACGAGCCGCCGCTGGCGGCGCACCCGGGTCCGGACGCCTAGCCGGCGAGTCCGGCGTCGCGCGGCAGGCCGAATCCCGCCCCCACCCGTTGCCTTACTCCGCGCAGTGCGCGACGCGCCGCGAAGGCGTCGGCGGCCAGCCGCAGCAGCGCCCCCAGTTGCAGCGGGTGCGCCGCCAGCGCGCGCAGCACGCCGGGCACATGCACGGCGCCCGATGCATCCACCGCGGCGAGGGCCGCGGCGGGCACCGGGCGCTGCGCGGGATCGACCACGATCCGGCATAGCGCGAATGGCACGCCATGCGCCCGGGCCAGCGCCGCAACGAGGTGGGACTCCATGTCCACCGCCAGCGCGCCATGGCGGCGATGCAACGCTCGCTTTGCGGCCACCGTTGCGACCGGCAGATCGACACCGGCCAGCACACCGCGCCGCGCCATCGGCAAGGCCGCCAGCAGGGCCGCAGTCCAGGCAGGATCCGCCGCAAGACCGCCATCCGGGCCGTGCACCGCGTCGCCTATCACCACGGCCCCCGGCCGCAGCGCGGGATCGAGGCCGCCGGCAAAGCCGAAGCTCACCACGCCGCGGCACGGCTTGCGCAGGCGCGATCCCAGCCGGTCGGCCAGGCGCGCGCCGCCAAACCCGTGCAGCGTCTCGACATCCGGCCCCGCCGCCAGCGCCGCCTCGAACGCCATGCCGCTGACCACCAGCACCGGCGCCATGGCGCCCGGCCCGTCGCGGAAGATGGGCACCGCCGCGTTCACCGTCACATGCCCCAGGCGATGGCATCGGGCGGGACTCCACCATCCCCGCCCGCGCCGAGATTGCGGTATCGCGCCAGCGCCCACAGCGGAAAATAGCGCGCATAGCCGTGATAGCGCAGATAGAACACGCGCGGAAAGCCCACCGCCGTGTAGCGCTCCTCCTGCCACAGCCCGTCGGCCTGCTGCGCGCCCAGCAGCCACGCCACGCCGCGCGCCACCGCCTGGTGCCGGACCTCGCCGGCGGCCATCAGCGCCAGCAGGGCCCACGCCGTCTGCGACGGCACGCTCGGCGCGCTCTCATGTCCCTGGTAGTCGAGCCGGTAGCTGCTGCCGTCCTCGCCCCAGCCGCCGTCGGCGTTCTGGATGGACAGCAGCCAGTCCACCGCCCGCCGCATCGGCGCGGCGTCGTGCGCGACGCCCGCGGCTTGCAACGCGCACAGCGCGCTCCAGGTGCCGTAGATGTAGTTCATGCCCCAGCGCCCGTACCAGCTTCCGTCGGCGGTCTGCTCGCCAAGCAGATAGCGCAGCGCCGCCTGTGCGCGCCCGCTGTTGGCCGGCCCCTGGCCGAGTTGCGACAGCATCGACAGGCAGCGCGCCGATACGTCGGCCGTGGGCGGATCGAGCAGCGCGCCGTGGTCGGCGAAGGGGATGCTGTTCAGGTAACCATGCGTGTTGTCGGGATCGAAGGCGCCCCAGCCGCCATTGGCGCTCTGCATGCCCGCTACCCATTCGACAGCGCGGGCCAGCGCCGCGTTGTCGCGGGCGCCAGACACCGCACGCAGCGTCGCGCCGCGCAGGCCGTCTCGACTGGCGCGGTCCAGCGCCATCGCGACCACCGCGGTGTCGTCCACGTCCGGGTAGTGCGGATTGGCGTACTGGAACGCCCAGCCACCGGGCGCCAGATGCGGGCGGCGCACCGCCCAGTCCCCGGCGAGGTCCAGCACCTGGAGCGGCCGCAGCCAGTCCAGCCCGCGGTCCGCCGCGGCCCAGGCGCGCTCGCCGCCCGCCTCGAGCATCGCGTGGCAGGCGAGCGAGGTATCCCACACCGGCGACAGGCAGGGCTGGCAGTAGGCCTCGTCCCCGCGCACGACCAGCAGCCGGTCCAGCGCCGCGCGCGCCTGCGCCGCGCCGGCGTCCGTGCGCGGCACGCCGAGCGCATCGAACATCATGACCGCGTTGACCATGGCCGGAAAGATCGCGCCCAGGCCGTCGTCGCCATTCAGACGCTCGCGCACGAACGCCTGGGCGCGCCGCAACGCGCGCGGGCGCAGGCTCGCGGCGAGCAGCGGCTCCGCGATGCGCAGCGCGGCGTCGAACGCGCGAAACAGACCATGCCAGCGCCAGCTCTGATGCGGCGCCTTGCCGGGCATCCGCGCCGACGCGGGCGCGCGGCGGAACAACTCCGCGATGCCGACGCCGCGCGGATTGCGCGCGCGCGGGCGCAAGCTGTTGAGCACCAGCAGCGGCACCATCACGGTCCGCGCCCAGTAGGCAACCTTGGACAGATGAAAGGGAAACCACAGCGGCAGCAGCAGGATTTCCACCGGCATCATCGGCACGGCGCGCCACGGCATGGCGCCATACAGCGCCAGCAGCGTGCGGGTAAAGACGTTGCTGGACTCGGCACCGCCCAGTTGGTGGATGCATTCGCGCGCCAGACGCATATGGGCCGCCTCGGGATCGTCGCCGATCATCTTCAGCGCGAAGTACGCCTTGACGCTCGCGCTGACGTCGGACCGTCCCTGGTGGAACAGCGGCCAGCCGCCGTCGGCGTTCTGCAGGCGGCGCAGATAGCGGGCGATGCGCGCCTCCAGCACGGTATCGGGCGACTCGCCCAGGTAGTGCACCAGCAACACGTATTCGGCGGGGATGGTGGCGTCGGCCTCCAGTTCGAAGACCCAGTGGCCGTCGGCCTGCTGGCTGGCGGCGAGGGCTTCGACCGCCCTGGCGATCGCGAAGGCGAGCGTGCCGGGAACGGGCTCCTGCCCGTCGGGGAAGTCGCGTGGGAAATGCGCGAAGCGGGCAGCGTGGTCTGTCGTTGGCAAGGCCATGTCCTCCACAATGCATCGAACCGCATCCCGCGACGCCGGCCTGGGCGCGGGTCCCTGCGCCGCTACCGGCGACCGTCAGGCCATCGCATGGCGCAGCACGATCCACAGCAGCCGGGCGCGCGGCACGCGCACCTTCGTGCGTGGCGCGCTCCAGCCGCGCGCCTGCAATCGCGTCAGTATGCCGTGATAGACGTCCGCCATGATGCGCGGCGACCGTGCTCGCCCCGGCGGACAACGATCCATGATGGCCCGCGCCCTGTCGTAGTGCGCCTGCGCCTCGCGCGCCACCGCCGCGCACGCGGCTCCGATGGCCGGATGCGCCACGATCTGTGCGGGCGTGTCCAGCGTAACGCCCGCGGCGGCCAGTGCGGGACCGGGCAGATACACGCGGCCGCGCGCGGCGTCCTCGTCGATATCGCGCAGGATATTGGTCAGTTGCAGCGCGCGGCCCAGATGGTGCGCGAGCGGAAGGCCGCAGTCGTCGTCCAGGCCGAACACGCGCACGGCCAGGCGCCCCACCGCGCTCGCCACGCGGTCGCAATACAGGTCCAGCGTCGCATCGTCGGGCGCGCGGATGTCTTCCATCGCGTCCATCTCCATGCCGTCGATCACCGCGAGGAAATCGTCCCGGCGCAACTGGAAGCGCTCGATCTGCGCAGCGAGATCGGCAAGGGAGGAAGACGGGGCGCCGGCATAGCAGGCGGCGATCTCGCGGCGCCACGCCTGCAGGCCGGCGAGCCGCTCGGCGCGGGGCGCGTCGCCATCGGCGATATCGTCCACCGCGCGGCAGAACGCATAGATCTCGAACATGGCTTGCCGCTGGGATGCCGGCAACACGCGCATGGCGGCATGGAAGGAACTGCCGGAGGCGGCGGACCTGGCGGCCGGGGTGGCGCCCTGCATGGCGTTCTGAATACCTGTCACGCAACTCCTCGTCACGCGTTGCATCGCATGGTGTGCGCCGGGCCGCGGCGCGAAAGAACTGGCCGGGCGGCGGGGGGCGATGGTTCCGAAGTGCGGCGATTATAGCAACGGACCCTGCCGCCTTGACAGGCGTCCCGCCCTTTCCTATTCTCTGTCGACGTTCTCTTTAACGGCTCGCCGTTTTGTCCTACAGAACGTCGTAGCGGGGGTGCCTCCCTCCGTCCGGTGCCCCCGCTACGCTCTTTTCGATTCACCGCCGCCTTCCCGCCTCATGCGAAAACCCCTGCGTCATATCCGCGTACTCGACCTCACCAATGTGCTGGCCGGTCCGTTCTGCTGTCATCAACTCGCGCATATGGGCGCCGAAGTCATCAAGGTGGAAACGCCGGGCACCGGCGACCTGGCACGGCAACTGGGCGCCGACGCGGCGCTCAACCAGGCGCTGATGGGCGTCTCCTTCCTCGCGCAGAATCCTGGCAAGCGCTCGATCACGCTGAACCTGAAGCACGCGCGCGGCAAGGAAGTCCTGCGCCGGCTGGTGCGCGCGGCCGACGTGCTGGTGGAGAACTTCCGTCCCGGCGTGATGGCGCGCCTGGGGCTCGGGTACGAAGCGCTGAAGCAGGAGAATCCGCGCCTGATCTACTGCGCGATCTCGGGCTTCGGCCAGGATGGCCCGCTGAGCGACCTGCCCGCTTATGACCAGATCATCCAGGGCATGTCCGGCGTCATGAGCATCACCGGCGACCCGGACACCGCGCCGTACCGCGTCGGCTATCCCGTATCGGACACCATCGGCGGCATGACGGCCGCCTTCGCGGTGGCCGCCTCGCTGGCCGACCACGAGCGCACCGAGGGCTATTTCGTCGACGTGTCGATGCTCGAATCGACGCTGGCCACCATGGGTTGGGTGGTCTCCAACTATCTGGTGGCCGGCAAGCCGCCCGCCCCGATGGGCAACGAGAACATGACGGCCAGCCCGTCGGGCACGTTCCAGACCGGCGACGGCCTGCTGAACATCGCCGCCAACAAGCAGGAACAGTTCGAGGCGGTGTGCCGCGTGGTAGGCCGCCCGGAACTGGCCACCGACCTGCGCTTTGCCGCGCGCCAGGGCAGGCTGCAGCATCGCGAGGCGCTGAAGGCGGAACTGGAGCGCGAGCTGGCGCGCCAGGGCGCCGACGCATGGTGGGCGCTGCTCAACGACGCCGGCGTGCCCGCAGGGCCGGTCTACAGCGTGCCTCAGACGCTGGCGCACCCGCAGGTGGCCGGACGCGGCATGATCGGCAGCTTTGCGAACGCGCCGGGCGTGGGGCGCGACATCGACCTGGTGCGCACCGGCTTCAAGCTCAACGGCGAGGCCCCTTCGGTGGATGCCCCGCCGCCCGAACTGGGCCAGCATACCCGGGAAATCCTCGCCGAACTCGGCTATGCCGACGCCGACATCGACCAACTGCAGCAGGAGCGCGCGATATGACCGACAAGCTCGACCGCCCCATGGACGACGGCCAGCGCCGCACCGAGGACTGGTGGCGCACCGGCGTCATCGACATGCAGCCGGGCGTGATCCGCTACCGCGGCTACCCGATCGAACAGCTGATCGGCCAGGTGTCGTTCGCGCAGATGATCTGGCTGATGCTGCGCGGGGAGCTGCCGGGACGCGCCCAGGGCGAGCTGCTCGACGCCGCGCTGATGTCGGCCGTCGACCACGGCCCGCAGGCCCCGAGCATCGCCATCGCGCGCATGGCGGCCACCTGCGGCGTCGGCTTGAACAATGCGATGGCCTCGGCGGTAAACGTGCTGGGCGACGTGCACGGCGGCGCCGGCGAACAGGCGGTGGAGCTGTACCAGGATGTGGCGCGGCGCATGGACCAAGGCATCGCCCGGGACGAGGCGGTGCGCGGCGCGCTGGCAGACTTCCGCGACGCGCACGGGAAGTTCGTTTCCGGCTTCGGCCATCGCTTCCATCCGGTGGACCCCCGCGCGCCGCGGCTGCTGGCGCTGGTGGACGAAGCGGCGGCCCAGGGCGTGGTGTCGGGGCGATTCGCCACCATCGCGCGCGCGGTGGAGGCCGCGCTCGGCGCCGGCCGCAGCAAGCCCATCCCGATGAACGTGGACGGCGCCACCGCCGTCATCTACGCCGAACTGGGATTTCCCGCACCGCTGGCGCGCGGGCTGTTCTGCCTGTCGCGGTCGGTCGGCATCCTCGCGCATGCCTGGGAGCAGAGCCAGCAGGGAGGCCGGAACAAGGGCCCGATCCCGCGCGAATACCTGTGGACCTACGACGGCCCCGCGCCGCGCGATGTGCCGGCGGCCGATGCGGCGTCCGGGTCGTGATCCGGCCGCGTCGCCGGCATCAGGTCGGTTGCGGGCCGGCGGCGTGCGCGAAGGCCTCGTCCGCGGGCCCGGCGATTGCCGTCTCCAGCGCGGAAGCCAGCATATAGCGGTCGCGACCCTTCCCCTTGGCGACATACAGCGCCTGGTCGGCCGCGCAGAACAGCCGCTGCCAGAGGACCTGGGCCGAACCGGCGTCGCCCTTCAGCTCGGCGATCCCGATGCTGACGCTGGCGAAGGCGCCGTGCTTGCCCGGCAGCGGCACGCCGCGCACCTTGCGCAGGATGCGGTTGGCGAGCGCGGTGGCCTGCGACTCGTCGGTATTGGGACACAGGATGCAGAATTCCTCGCCGCCGTAGCGGCCGGCCACGTCCGAGGCCCGGCGCGACTGGTCCAGGGCGCCGGCAATCGCCTTGAGCACCGCGTCGCCGGCCCAGTGGCCGCTGCGGTCGTTGACCTGCTTGAAATAGTCCACGTCGATGACGAGGCACGACAGGGGCTGGCGGTAGCGCTGCCAGCTCGAGACGAGCGCGATCGCCGCGCCGTCCAGCGCGCTGCGGTTGAGCAGGCCGGTCAGGCCGTCCGTCCTGGCGCCGCGCTCCTTGTTGGCGACGATCTGCTCCATCGCCATCACGGTAAAGCCGAACAGGGCGAGCAGCGTTGCCACCAGCGGCGCCAGCAGCAGGATGGCGACGTGGCCGCCGGCAAAGAGCGGACTGACCAGCGGCGCGCCGCGCAGTCCGCCGGCCACGCCGGCAAGCTGCGAAATGAGCTGCACCGCGCAGGCGGCCAGCACCAGCGGCGTGCCGATCGGGCTGTGGTCGCGCGCGGTGCGCAGCAGCTGCCGCATGGACACCACGCTCAGGATTCCCAGCGCCCCGTAGCCCATCACATGCAGGCGGGCCAGGCTTTCCTGAGCCGTGAGCGCGCTGCCGATCGCCGCGATGCCGACCAGCATGCCCAGCGTCAGCCAATGGCTCCACGCCGGCAGGCCGTGATGGACGCGGATACCACAGTAGATGATGAGGCGGCCGGCGAAGTACACCATCGCGCCGAACGCGCCGAAGACCACGGCGTGGTCCGGGCCGGCATTGAGCGCCAGCCCCAGTCCGCCGCAGGACAGCACCAGATGGCCCACCGCCCACAGCCGGCCCGAGGCGCAGCCTTGCATGGCGAAGACCAGGCCCGCCGAGATCAGCAGCGTGCTCGAAAATACCACCACCATGACAATCACGATGCTGTGCTGGTCTAGCTGCACGGTAGTCCTCTGAAGATGACGCCTGCGCTGCGAGCCGCGAAGCCGGGTGCTGGCATGCCGCGCGGCATGTCGCCGTGCGCGCCGGTCCCGCGGGCCGAAAGCAGCGATGATAGCGATCCTCGGCGGTGCCGGGCATACCCCTGCGGATGGGCATGGCCCACCGCCGTGCCGCTCAGGCCGGGTAAGGGAAATCCCCACCCAAGGCGAGCGTCAGCTGCCGGGCCGCGGCCAGCACATGGCCGCGGAAGCCTTCGTCGAAGCGCACGGTCGGACAGGTCAGCGTCACCGCGCCCTTGAGCGCGCCGTCCGGGCCGAACACCGGCGACGACACCCCGGCGATATCCGGCACCCGGTCGCCGACCATCGATGCCACGCCCTCGCGCCGGATGGTGTCGTAGATCTCGCCCCTCGCCCCCGAAAACGCGCTCAATATCCGGCCGCCGGTGCCGCGGTTGCGCGGCAACAGGTCCCCCGCGCGGATGTGGTCGCGCACCGGTTGCGGGGAATCGACGCGATACAGGCACAGACGATGCTCGCCCTGATCGATATGGAACGCCGCGCTCTCGCGCGTGGTGCGCACGAGTTCCTGCAGCACCGGCATCACGACGCGCTCGAGCGAGAACGAGGCGGCATAGACCGCATGCAGGCGTGCCACCTCGGGGCCGAGGCCATAGCGGCCGTCGCCGTGGCGCACGATCAGGCGGGCATGCTCGAGCGACGCCAGCAGACGCAGCAAGGTGCTCTTGTAAAGGCCCGAGCGCTGCGCCAGTTCGACGAGGCTCAGCGTCGTGTCCCCCGCACGGAACGCGCGCAGCACGAACAGGGCACGATCGACGGCGACCGCGCCACCGTCGGCGGCATGCTGATCGGCGACGGAAACTTGGGCGGCTTTGCGGGGCATGCTGGGAGGAAAATGCTGGCGGTGGAGCGCTGGATGAAGGGGCGTTCCACGCTATAGAACGGTGGGGGGTTTGTCAATGCGAGGCTTCGTGGCACTTGACGGGGCGTCGCCACGAACTCCGCGCCCCCCGCACCCTCACCGCAACCGCGCAATCACCGCATCCGTAAACTCGCGCGTATTCGCCTTGCCCTTCAGGTCGCCGGTCTTGATCTGGTCCTCGTTCAGCGTTCCACCGATGGCCGCACGCAGCCGTTCGGCGAGATCGTTGCGCCCGACGTGCTCGAGCATCAGCCCTGCCGCCAGCATCAGCGAGATCGGATTGGCGATGCCCTTGCCGGCGATGTCCGGCGCCGAGCCATGCACGGCCTCGAAAATGGCCGCGTTCTCGCCGATATTGGCCCCCGGCGCCATGCCGAGACCCCCGACCAGCCCCGCAATCTGGTCGGACAGGATGTCGCCGAACAGATTGGTACACAGCAGCATGTCGAACTGCCATGGATTGAGCACCAGTTGCATCGCGCAGGCATCGACGATGCGGTCGTCCACCTCCACCCGGCCCGCATATTCCTTGCCCACATCGCGCGCGGCTTCCAGGAAGATCCCGGTCAGCGCCTTCAGAATGTTGGCCTTGTGGACGATGGTGATTTTCTTGCGGCCATTGCGCACGGCGTATTCGAAGGCGAAGCGGGCGATGCGGCGGCAGCCGTCGCGCGTGTTGGTGCCGGTGGAGACCGCCACCGCGCGCGGGTCGTCGCCCACGCCGATGTAGTAGTCGTGCGCCACGTAGAAGCCCGCCACGTTCTCGCGCACCAGTACCAGGTCGATGTCTTCGTATCGTCCGGGAATCAGCGTGCGGGCCGGGCGCACATTGGCGTAGAGCTGGAACGCTTCGCGCAGCCGCACATTGACCGAGCGGAAGCCGCCGCCGACCGGGGTGGTCAGCGGGCCCTTCAGCGCCAGCCCCGTCTTGCGGATGGATTCCAGCGTCGCGTCGGGCAGCGGATCACCACTGCTATCGACCGCCGCCATGCCGGCCTCGCACCTTTCCCAGGCAAATGGCGCACCCAGCGCGTCCAGCACCGCCAGGGTGGCTTCCATGATCTCGGGGCCAATGCCATCGCCGGGAATCAGCGTGGCCGGAATCTTGTCGCGGGTGCTCGTCTGCATCGGATCTCCTTGGGTTGGCGCCGGCGGTTACCCGATCCGATGTGGAAACACTACATCGCACCGGCCGACGGACTTCGCCCGCCGATTTTACGCGCCTCGTGAAGCTGCGCCACCGAACGCACCGCGCCTATTGCCACACGGCCGGCAGCAGCGACCGGTGAATCGCCTGGAAGCTTTCGTGGCCGCGTGCCATGAAAGCCAGGCGCTGGAGCATCATCCCGCTCAGGATGGCGGTGCAATCGAAGGCCTTGTGCAGGCCGAAGAGGCGATTCTTCCAGTCCGCCGATATGGCGTTCGGCACGAGCCCCGGCGCGAGCGCGCATGCCTTGTTCAGCAGCGCGCCGGCGTAGCCGCGCAAGGCCAGCGGCGATTCGAGCTCCGTGCCGAAGTACTGGCTGGAGGACAGCTTGGTGATCATTGCGGAAAGGCACAGCAGGAAATACGCCACCGCCCGGGGATCGTCCCGCATCGGCAGCCGGGGATACACGTCCACCAGCGCCGCCACATGCTCGTCGGTGACCTGGCCATCCACCCAGTTTCCCGCACTGTTGCCGGCGAGACAGGCCGAAAGGCGCTGTTGTTGCGCCGACGCGGTGAGATTTTTTTTCCCCTTGCCCGCCTGCATCGCGGCAAGGAACAAGGGCGCGAAGGGCTCCAGGCCCATGGCCTTGATCAACTGCGGGCGCGACTTCGCGCAGTCCCGCCGCTCGTAGATGTCCGACAGCGGCTTGAAGGGGCGCAAGGCTGCACCGACGTCGCGCGCCTGACCGACAGGAATGGCGCGCGGTCCGGCGTTGTCGGGCTGAAATTCCCACAGCATGTCCCATCTCGCGTCCGGAAACTCGCCGCCAAGTTTCCTTTCCAGGAAACGATTGGCGAAGTAGCCCTCCGACACCATGATGGCCGCGCCGGTCTCCCGGCAAACCAGCGGGAACAGTGCCTCGCCGGCCAGCTCGCTGGCCTGCTTCGTGGCGTCCTGCAACGGCCCCGGCAGCGCATCCAGCCAGCACGTGGTCAACCGTTCGGCCACGTCCAGTGCGCGGGGATCCTTGCATTCCGTCCGCGCGCGAAACACGAGCTGCATGATGCCGAGGCCGCTGCCCCTGGCGGCCCCGCTGGTTCCCAGTTGGCGCAGGGCCTCTTCCATAAAGCGGATCAGCACGCCTTCCGGCAGCGGCTCGACGAGCAGCTTCGTGTCGTAGCGCTGGACTTCCCTCTCGCAACACGCGGCGACCAGTTCCGCGATCTGCGCGTCCTCTCTCGCATACAAGGGGTTGCCGGCCAGCACATCGAGCATCGACAAATAGATGTCCCGCAATGCGGGCGCCGTGCCGCTCATGGGCGCATTGCGGGCCAGCATCAGCGCGTCCACGAGTTGCCGCATCAGCCTGACCTTGACCTGATCGTCGCCGATTGCGTCGATGCACTTTTGCAGGCTCGTGCCGTTGGCGCGGTGATTGAGGTAGTGCTCCTGGGTGTCGACGATGCTCAGGGACGCCACCTGCAACTCGATGTCCCTGGCACCGGCGTCCACGGCGCTCTTGAGCCATTCCCCACGCTCGACATAGACGCCGCGCAGGCTTGCTCCCCGGAGATCCACGTTGACGAGCGGGTGCAAGGTCAGGAAGGAACGATCCAGGCAGGCGTCGGCGAGCCGTGCCCCCTCCAATCTCGTGTCGGAGAGGATCGTATGGGACAGGTTCGCGCGCGTGAGATCGGCCCGTGCGAAGTTGGTGTACGCAAGATACTGGCGCGAGAAACTGGCCCCCACGAGGCATGCATCGGTGAAGTCCAACGCATAGGCGCGTTCCACCAGCACCGTCGAGAAATCGGCGCCTGCGCAGTTCGCATGGCGAAAGTCGCCGCGATCCAGATGCATCTTCGCCAGCCTGGCGCCGATCAGGTTCGCGCCAGTCAGTTTCGTCTTGCACGTGCGGGCTCCGCTGAGGTCAGCGCCCGCCAGGTCCGCCCCTGAGAGGTCGGTGAAGTACAGCAGCGACTCCTGAAGGTTGGCGCCCGCGAGGTTGAAGCGCTTCAGAGACGTACCGCTCAGGTCGAGCCGGGACAGGTCGATGCCGGACCAGTCCATGTCGGCCGGTCCGATGCGCGACAGATCGACCTTGGGAAAGTCGCGGGGCAGATTGCCGCTGATGCCCTTTTCCCGCTGCCTGGCCCTGGTCTTCGAGCGAATCGCCTTGATGGCGTCCACGGCGCGCGCCTTGTCCGCGGCGCGACGCGCATTCCCGGGTCCGGCCCGGCGCGGCTCGGGCAGCGGCACGATCTGCTCTCCGGCGACGACCGGCGAGCGCGCTACCGCCGTGAGCATCCGGCCGATCTCATCGGCCCGCGAACCGAACGAGCACCGCCGGAACACATCGGCGACGGCCTGCATGAAACGGATCAGCCGGTTGCCGGCAAGATCGAGGCGGCGGGCCGATACCCGCACGTCGTGGCGATGCACATGCACCGTGATCCCATACCGGTGCCCACCACATCCCAGTTCCCCTTTCCCTGCCGCCAGCAAGCGCCTGAGCGGCTGGGCCTCGTCCATCGCCGTCGTGGCCGGCGCGCACAGCAGCTGGCACACCTGCTTCAGGCGCGGCAGCGAGGCATGGTTGCCAGCGTGAATGGGTTCAGCCGTCTCCGCAGCAGCGCGCCCGGCGTCGGCGCCCAAGGCGGTTCGATGCGCGGTGCCGCCGAGGCCAAGGCGTCCGCAGTGCGCGGATGCGGGATCGGATTCCGGCCCCGGAAGCCGGTCCGATGCCCGGGCTTCGCTGTCCAGAACCGGAATGCTGTCGACGTGGAGAAATAGCATGGCAAAGGGGGAAAGGCGTTGCGGGAAAGGCGGCCGCTTTCCACGCGGGACAGCGGACCTCGATGGGGATGCGGGCTGCAAACGCCCAGCGATATTTCAACTCCACGCCATGGGCATCAGGGCCTCGCGGATCGCTCTGCGGCGCTCGTCGTGCGATGCAATGCGGGCCAGCTCGCTTCGCATCATGTCGCTCAGAATGGCGGTACAGGTGAACGCGTCGCCCAGACCGAACAAGCGGGCCTTCCAGTCGTCCCACACGCGAGGCCTGAGCAGATCCGGCGCCAATTGCCGCGCATGGTTCAACAGCGCGCCGGCATAACCTCGCAACGCCTGCGGGGAATCGAACTTGCTGCCAAAGTAGTAGCTTGAAGTCAGTCTGGTCATGATCGCCGACAGGCAGAGCAGGAAGAAGGCCTTCGCCTCGCGATCATTGGCCAGGCCCAATGCCGGATACGTCCGGAGCAGGGCCTCGACATGCTGGTCGGTCAGGACCGCCCCTTCCCACTCCCCTGCCAGATGTGGTCCCAAGCATTGCGTCAGCGCTTCGTGATGGGCGGGATCGGTCAACTTTTGGCCGCTGCGCGACGCCGCCATGGCCTTGACGAAGTAGGGCGTGAGCGCGCCAAGCCCGATGGTCTCCAGCAGCCGATGGCGATTCTGTTCGTCATTCCGCCTGTCGAACACCTTGCGCAGCAGCGGAAACGGCGCCAGGGCCTCGCGGACGTCGGTCACCTGGCTCGTGGAATACGACTCCGGCATGTCGCCGGGCTCCGGCGGTACCCGCCGGCAGGCCCACAAGTGCTCCCAGGTCAGGTCCTTGACCTCACCGCTCAGCGGCTTACCCAATATGCGGTTCGTGTAGTAATCCAGCGAGACAAGGATGCCGCCTTCGGTGTCCGGTCCCATCAGCGGAAACAGCGGTTCGCATGCCACGTCCTCCGCCCACTCCAGGCGGCCGATCAGCGCTTCAGGCAGGATGTCCCGCCAGGCGCGTTCGAGGTTCGCGGCGAGTTTCTCCACATGCGGCGCCCTTCCTTCGGCGCGCGCAGCGAAGACGAACTGCATGACGCTGACCCCATGGACACGGGCGGAATCCGGAGACTCGCGGATGCAGGCCAACAGGGACTCCATGTGGTAGCACAACTGGGCATCGGCGAGGTTCGGCGGAAGGAACTGCACGTTGTAGCGCGATCGCTCCGTTTCGCAGGATGCGGCGACCCGTCTCGCGATGGACTCGTCTTCCCGGCAATAGACCGGATTGCCCATCAGCACTTCCAGCATCGCGAGGAACGCGCCGCGGGCGACGTCCGGCCCGTCCATCAACCGCGGCCGTGACATCTCCAGCACGTCTAGCAAATGTCGCATCAGGCGAACCTTCAGCGCGTCGTCGGCGATGGCGTCGATGTTCCTTTGCAGGCTGGTGCCGTTGGCCCGGTGGTTCAGGAACTCTTCGTGCGTATCGGCACTGGACAGCCATAGCGCGTTGAAACTGATATCCGTGGCTCCGCCATCCGTCACATCCTTCAGGAAACCTCCGGTGCAGGCCTTGATCTCCCTCATGCTGGCTCCCAGAAGGTCGGCCCCTTTGAAACAGGCTCCTTCGGGCGATGACCGATCCAGCGAAGCCCCGACGAGCCTGGCCCCCGTGAATACGGCATGCCACAACAGGCATCCGCCAAGGTTCGCGCGCGATAGATCGGCCCCGACGAACCGCACGTTGCGCAAGTCCCTGTTCCTGCCCGACAGAGTCGCTCCAATCAAGCAACAGCCGGAGAAATCGGTCCCGTGGCTGATCTTGGCCCGCCTCAGGTCGACACCCGACAGGTTGGCATGCCGCAGCTTGCTGCCGTTGAGAACCGTATCCTGCAGCGTGGCACCCACGAGATTTGCGCCCGTCAGGTTGGCGCGCTTGAGATCCGCCTCGATGAGGGTGGCGTTGGCCAGCACCGCGCCCGAAAGGTCGGCGCCGCGCAACCGCGTGTATCGCAGGTGCGCCCCGGCGAGATTGAAGTTCTTCAGGTTCGTGCCGCTCAGGTCGAGCCCCGACAGGTCGATGTGCGCCCACTTCAGATCGGGCGGCCCAATGCGCGAAAGATCGACTTTGGGGTACTCATCGGATCGACTGCCGCCCAAGCCCATCATTGGCTTGGCGGCGGCCCACTCGCGCCTGATCTGCTGGATGGCCGCGCGTGCACGTGCCATTGCCGGTGATTCCGCCGGCTCGACGGATGCCGGGGCGCCGGCACCCCGCGCCACGCTGCCCGTACACCGGGATTGCATCGCTGGCGCGCGGGCAAGCTCCTGCAGCATCGTGCGGATCGTGCTTGCCCGCGAGCGCAGCGATCCACGCCGGAATACATCCAGCAAGGCCTGGAAGAAGCGCAGCGCGCCATGCTGTGCCAGGTCGGTACGGCGCACCGATACAGAGACGCCGCCGCCCGCGGCGTGAACGGCTACCGCATAGCGGTGGCCGCCGCAACGCAGTTCCCCCGCTCCGGCGGCTAGGACGCGCTTCAGCGGAGCCAGCTCCGCGAATTTCGCGGTAGTGCCAACGGATGCCAGCTCACAGATCTGTCCGAGCCGCCGCAGGTCGGCGTAGTCGCCCCCCTGGACCGAGAGCTCGTTCTCCCGCCGATGGAGCAGCGCCTGCACCCTTGCTGCCGCCTTCGCATCGCCGCGCGGGGAAGTCACCGCGATAGGGCAGCCGCCCTGGGTCCTGGCGCCCCACGCTACCCGGTAGAGAGTCTTGCCCAGGCGAAGCCGACCGCATTCGCGCAAGGCGCGCATGTCGTCCGGGTCGAGGCGGGTGAGCGCCGCGGCATCGCGGCATTGCAGGGAAGTGTTGCGGGAACCGAGCGCGGGCATGATCGAAGGCGGACGTAGTTGGCAGCATGTCGCCCTCGGGAACCGCATCGGGATGCGATGCACCACGCCCGCTTCGATCGGCTGCTGCCGGATCGGAGGCGAGTCGCTCCGGTTCAGGGCAACGGCGCATTCTCGCGAACCCGACCCGTCATTGCTGTTGCGCGGCACACCGCGGCTTTCGGAAATGGTCCCGCGCCGCCCTGTTGGGCGGCGCCCCGGCTTACTCCGCGGACTGCTGGCCGCCCGGCCGGGTACGAATCACCACTTCCGAATGCAGGGTCCGGTGCACCGGACACTTGTCGGCGATCGCCATCAGGGCGTCGCGCTGCGCGCCATCGAGCGGGCCCTGTATATCGATCTCGCGCTCGATCCAGTCCACCTTGCCTTCCTTGTTCTCGCATTCCGCGCAGTCCGCGGCATGGATCTTCTCGTGGCGCAGCGCCACCGATACGTGCTCCAGCGGCAGGCCCTTGCGCTCGGCATACATGCGCATCGTCATCGCGGTGCAGGCGCCCAGGGCAGCCAGCAGCAGGTCGTACGGCGCGGGGCCGCCATTGAGTCCGCCGAACGACACCGGCTCGTCGGCCAGCAGCCGGTGCGGACCCACTGTCACCTGCTGCTGGTACTTGCCCAGATGGTTTTCCTCGACACGCACCAGCCCCTCCTCCTGTGCCTCGGCCGTCATGCCGGCGGCGTCGATACCAAGGTAGCGCTGGCTCCAGGCGGCGATGGTATTCGCTACGTAGGCCGCGTCTTCCTTCCCCGACAGCAGATGGTTGGCCTTGTCCAGCGACACGAAGCTCTTGGGATGCCGCGCCGCGCTGAAAATCTGCGACGCATTGTCGATGCCCACGGTGTCGTCGGCCGGCGAATGCATGACCAGCAGCGCGCGCCGCAGCGCCGATACCTTCGCGAGGAGCCGCTGCTCGGCCACATCGTCCAGGAACTGCCGCTTGATGCGGAAAGGACGGCCGGCGAGCGTTACCTGCGCCTCCCCATCGGCCTCGATGGCGGGCCTGTGGTCGCCGAACATGCCGACCACGTGAGCCGGATCGCTTGGCGCCGCGATGGTGACCACCGCCCTGGCCTCCGGGATGTCGCCCGCCGCGGCCAACACGGCCGCCCCGCCCAGGCTATGGCCGATCAGCAGCGCGGGCGCCTGATACTGGGTTCGCAGGAAATCGGCGGCAGCCAGCAGGTCCGCCACGTTCGAAGAGAAGTTGGTGTTGGCGAATTCGCCATCGCTGCCACCGAGCCCGGTGAAGTCGAAGCGCAGCACGGCAATGCCATGCTGGGTAAGCGCCTGGGCGATGCGGCTGGCCGCCAGGGCGTCCTTGCCGCAGGTGAAGCAATGGGCGAACAGCGCGAAAGCCTGGATGGCGCCGGCCGGCGTGTCGAGCCGGGCCGCCAGTTGCTGGCCGTCGCGTCCGGCAAACTGCAGGCGCTGGTTGGGCATGTCGGGATCCTCCGGAGGTGGCACGAGCGGCCGATGGCCGTAATGTAGCCCGATTCCAGGGCGGCATCCCAGGCGCGCGTCGCCCCCGGCTCAGCGCTGCATGCCCCAGCGCCGCACGGTGATTTCCTCCAGCGAGCGGAACACCAGGTTCTCCACCAGCAGGCCGATCAGGATCACCATGGCCAGCCCGGCGAACACCCGGTCGGTGTAGAGTTCATTGCGGTTCTGGAAGATGTACCAGCCCAGGCCGCCGCTGCCGGAGGACGCCCCGAACACCAGCTCCGCGGCGATCAGCGTGCGCCAGGCGAAGGCCCAGCCGATCTTCAGGCCGGACAGGATCGCGGGCAGCGCCGCCGGCACCAGGATCAGCAGCACATACCGCAGCCCGCGCAGCCCGTAGTTGCGCCCCGCCATGCGGAGCGTCTCGGGTACGCCACGAAAGCCGGCGTAGGTGTTCAGAGCGAGCGGCCACAACACGGAGTGCACCAGCACGAAGACCAGGCTGCCATTGCCCAGTCCGAACCACAGCAGCGCGAGTGGCAGCAGCGCAATGGCCGGCAGCGGGTTGAACATCGAGGTCAGCGTGTCCAGCAGATCGCGGCCGAGCTCGGTGGAGACGGCGAGCGTGGTCAGCACGAAGGCCAGCACGATGCCGCCGAGATAGCCCTGCACGAGCACCGACAGGGACACCGCCGCCTTGCCGGGCAGGTCGCCGTCGGTCACGCCTTGGACGAAAGCGCGCGCGGTGTCGACAAAGCCCGGCAGCAGCAGCGCGTTGTTCTGCACGCGGGCAACGATCTCCCACAGCAAGGCCAGCGCCAGCAGGATCACGGTCTTGCGCAACCAACCCTGCCGCCACAGGCGCTGGCGCAGCGGCAGCGGCCGCTCCACCGGAACGGCGAGGACGGGCTCGGGTTGGCGCTCGTATTCGGGCCGCACGAGCGGCGCCGCATGCGTGGACGAGAGAGAAACGGGCATCGGGCCTTCCAGATCGGTGATGTGACGGGAGGGGTTTCAGCGGCGTTCGGCCGCGCGCGGAAACGGCGCCTCCGGCACGGCCGCCGGCTCTTCGAACAGCAGCCGGTGGATACGCTGCGCGCTCGCCTGGAACTCGGCGCTGCCCTGGCTTGCGAGGTCGTACTGATGGCTGTTGAGCTCGGCACGGACGCGCCCGGGGTGCGGCGATAGCAGCAGGATGCGGCTGCCCACCACAAGCGCCTCTTCGATCGAGTGCGTGACGAACAGCAGCGTGAAACCCGCGTCCTCCCACAGAGACAGCAGTTCTTCCTGCATGCGCCGGCGGGTCAGCGCATCGAGCGCGGCGAACGGTTCGTCCATCAGCAGCACCTTGGGCCGCATGGCCAGCGCGCGGGCGATTGCCACACGCTGCTTCATGCCGCCGGACAGCGTATGGGGATAGGCATCGGCGAAGCCCGCAAGGCCAACCTTGCCGAGGAAATGCAGCGCGCAGTCCGACGCCTCGCGCCGCGTCATGCCACCGGCACGCACGAGCGGGAACATGACGTTCTCGCGCACGGTCTGCCAGGGCGGGAGCTGGTCGAACTCCTGGAACACCACCAGCCGGTCCGGCCCTGGCGCGGCGATGCGCCGGCCTTCCAGCCGAATCTCGCCCTCCACCGGCGCCACAAACCCGGCCACGGCCTTGAGCAGGGTGGATTTGCCGCAGCCCGACGGCCCGAGCAGCACGAAGCGATCGCCGCCGTGCACATCGAAGCTGACACGGTGGGTGGCCCTCACCACGCGCTCGGCGGTGCGGTATTCCAGCGAGACGCCGTCCACCTGCAACAGGGGCCCGCCATGGTCCGCGCCGGCGCCCTGCCCCGCCACCACGCGCAAGGTATTGGCCGCCATCTCAGCTGCCCTGCGCCGTCGCCGCATCCTGGAAGAAGTAGTCCTGCCAGGTTTTCGGCTGATTGCGAATGGCGCCGATGCGATGCATGAACTCGGCGAGCGCGAAGGTGTTCTGCGGCGCGATCTTGAACTGCACCTGCGGGTTCTTCAGCACCTTGACCAGCAGCGCGCGGTCGATGCTGGCCTTGTTGACGCGGATATACAGGTCGGCGGCGGCCTCGGGGTTGGCGCTTGCAAAGCTGGCTGCCTCGGCAAGAGCGTCGAGGAAGGCGCGGTAGGTCTTCGGGTTGTCGTTGCGGAAGGCTTCGGTCGCATACAGCACGGTGGCCGAACTGGGGCCGCCCAGCACGTCGTAGGAGTTCAGCACCACGCGCGCGTTCGGGTTGCCGGCCAGTTCCTGCTCCTGGAACGGCGGATTGCCGAAGTGGCCGGTGATTTCCGTGCCGCCGGCGATGATCGCCGCCGCGGCGTCGGGATGCGGCAGCGCCACGGTCCACTTGTCCAGCCGGTTGAATGCCTGGTCGCCCCACTGCTTTGCCGCCGCCAGTTGCAGCACGCGCGACTGCACCGAGACCGAGACCGCGGGAAGCGCGATCCGGTCCTTGTCCGTGAAATCGGCGATCGTCCTGACTTTCGGATTGTTGGTCACCAGGTAGTAGGGAAAATTGCCCAGCGAGGCTACCCCCTTGACGTTCTGCTTGCCGCGCGTGCGGTCCCACACGGTCAGCAACGGGCCCACGCCGGCGCCGGCGATATCGATGGCGCCGGACAGCAGCGCATCGTTGATCGCGGCGCCCCCGGACAGCTGCTTCCACTCCACCTTGATATCGATGCCCTGTTTGCGCCCGTGCTTCTCGATGAGCTGCTGGTCCCGCGCGACATTCAGCAACAGGTAGACGACGCCGAACTGCTCGGCGACACGGATGCGGCCTTCGGCGTGCGCGGTCGCGGGAATGGCCAGCGTGGACACCGCGACGGCGGCGCCGACGCTCAGCGCAGCGGCGCCACGGGCGGCGCGCGACAGCGCCGTCCATGGGAAGAACTTCATGGGCATACGAACTCCGGAATAGGCAGGAAAGCAGGTAGCGTGTGGCGATGGCGCCGGAACGGCGCCCGCAAAGGCGGCGCTCGGCGTACCCCTCAGGCCGGGATGTCGCCTTCGATGGTGGTGCGGTACATCACGCGCCGCATGTGCGACGGACAACCGGCTGCCAGATGCAGCAGCGAGCGGTTGTCCCAGAACACCAGGTCATGCGCCTGCCATCGGTGGCGATAGATGTGTTCCGGCTTCACGCTGTGGGCAAACAGCGCGTCGAGCAGCGCCCGGCTTTCGTCCTCCGGCAGGCCAACGATGCGCGTAGTGAAGTGTTCGCTGACGAACAGCGCCTTGCGGCCGGTTTCGGGATGGGTGCGCACCACCGGCTGCAGCACCGGCTTGACCTGGGCGATCTGCTCCGGCGTCAGGTTGGGGCGCCACGGGCTGCGCTGCTGCAATTCGGCATAGCGGGCCAGATAGGTGTGCTCGGCCTGCCGGCCTTCCACCGCCCGCTTCAGTTCCGCGGGCAACGTCTCCCATGCCGCATGCATGTTGGCGAACAGCGTATCGCCCCCTTGCTCCGGCAGCTCCTGCGCATGGAGAAGCGATCCGAGGCTCGGCTTTTCCTTGTACGACAGGTCCGAATGCCAGAAATGGCCCGCATCGCCCAGGCCGATCGGTTTGCCGTTCTCCAGCACGTTGGACACGATCAGGATTTCCGGATGGCCGGCAAGCTGGAACTGGTGTAGCACATGGATCTGCAGCGGACCGAAACGCCGGCTGAAGGCGATCTGCTGCGCGGGGGTGATGCGCTGCTCGCGGAAAACGAGCACGTGGTAGTCCAGGTGGGCACGGTGAATCCGGGCGAACGCCGCCGCCGACAACGGCCGCGACAGATCCAGGCCCACGATCTGCGCGCCGAGCGGCGCATCCAGCGGCAGGATCTCGAAGTCCTGGTCAGTGGCTGGCAACGATGGCGGCGAGAGAGGGTGGGCAGCGCTGGCGAGCGACAGGGTCGTGGCGGTTGTCATGTCTTCGGTTCAGAAATGGATGACCCCATGCTACGGGCCGCCCCTCGCCGCGACAACGAACGATATCGCCCTCCGTTATCCGGTTTCCGCATAATGCCGGCCCGGCCCCCGCCGTCGATCCGATAGCCAAAGGTGGCCGTCGGCGGCCATCGCGGCAGTTCGGGCGCTGCAACAAAATGGACCGCGCCGCTTGCGCCCTCCGCCTCGCCGGCCTTGCGCGGCGCCATGGCGCGGCGTCGCCGCGGCGCGGCGAAACTGCCGTCACGGGTATTCCCTAAATTGTTGCCAATGAGCGCAGTTCCTAACATGAATCGAGTCACGAACCCTCAGCAGGCGGATCGCCGTTCCGCTCGCGCTGCCACAGGTTCTCCGCATTCAGGTCGTTTCAGGGGTGGGTAGCAACAGTGCGGGACATGTCCGGTCCGACGCCGGCAGTACCCGTATCTTCCAACGAGGCAGGAGACAACATGGCAGCGAAGAGCAAAGGCAAGGCGGTATCCCGCCGGGGTTTTCTGGGAGGCGCGACGGTAGCGGCCGGGGCGGCCACGCTGGGCTTTCCCGCCATCGTCAAGGCGCAGGGTCCGGTCACCATGCGCTGGCAGAGTACATGGCCGACCAAGGACATCTTTCACGAGTTCGCCACCGACTTCGCCACCAAGGTCAACGATATGTCCGGCGGCGACCTGAAGATCGAAGTGCTGCCCGCGGGCGCGGTGGTCAAGGCCTTTGACCTCATCGACGCGGTCAGCAAGGGCACGCTGGACGGCGGCCACGGGGTGATCGCGTACTGGTACGGCAAGAATTCGGCGCTCGCGCTGTGGGGTTCGGGCCCGGCCTGGGGCATGGACGGCAACATGCTGCTCGCCTGGCACAAGTACGGCGGCGGCAAGGAATTGCAGCAGGAGATCTACCGCAGCCTCAACCTCGATGTGGTCTCGTTCCTCTACGGGCCCATGCCGACGCAGCCGCTGGGCTGGTTCAAGAAGCCCATCACCAAGCCGGAGGATTTCAAGGGGCTGAAGTTCCGCACGGTGGGCCTGTCCATCGACATCTTCACGGGCCTGGGCGCCGCGGTGAACGCGCTGCCCGGCGCGGAAATCGTGCCGGCGCTCGACCGCGGCCTGCTGGACGCGGCGGAGTTCAACAACGCCAGTTCGGACCGGGCGCTGGGCTTCCAGGACGTGTCCAAGATCTGCATGCTGCGCAGCTTCCACCAGTCGTCCGAGCAGTTCGAGGTGATCTTCAACAAGAAGCGCTACGACGCGCTGCCCGCGAAGATGAAGGCGCTGATTGCCAACGCCGTGGACGCCGCCTCCGCGGATATGTCGATGAAGGCCATCGACCGCTACTCCAAGGACTACCAGGCGCTGCAACAGCAGGGGGTGAAGTTCTATGCCACGCCCAATTCGGTGCTGCAGGCCCAGTTGAAGATCTGGGACGAGATCGTCGCGCGCAAGGAGAAGGAAAACCCCATGTTCAAGAAGGTGAACGACTCCATGAAGGCCTTCGCCCAGCGCAGCACCAAGTGGCAGAACGACACCGACGTGGACTTCCGCCTGGCCGCCAACCACTACTTCTCCAAGAAGGGCTAGGCCAGCCCGGCCCCGCCCGCGCGCGGGGCTGCCAACGGGATATTTGACGGGGAATCGCCGGCATGCGCGCCACCGCGCGCCGCATGCCGGCCATCAAGGGGACTGGTCCCGTGCAATCGCTACTCTTTTTCATCGACAAGGTGAGCACCTTCGTCGGCAAGGCCGGCGCGTGGCTGATCGTCGCACTCGCGCTGATGATCGGCTACGAAGTCTTCTCGCGCTACGTTCTGGGCGAACCGCATGCGTGGGTGTTCGACGCCAGCAACATGCTGTACGGCGCGCTGTTCATGCTCGCGGGCGCCTATACGCTCGCCAAGAGCGGCCATGTCCGCGGCGACATCCTCTACGGGTTTCTCTCGCCGCGTGCGCAGGCGAGCATTGACCTTGTGCTCTATCTCGCCTTCTTCTTTCCGGGCGTGATCGCACTGGCCTGGGCCGGCATCGACTTCTTCGAGGTCTCGCTCGCGCAGAACGAGCATTCGTCCATCGCGGCGGACGGGCCGCCAATTTATCCGTTCAAGGCCGTGATTCCCGTGGCCGGCGCGCTGCTGCTGCTGCAGGGCCTGGCGGAGGTGATCCGCTGCGTGGTGTGCCTGCGCCGGGGCCATTGGCCACGCCGCGAGGACGATGTGGAGGAGGTCGACGTCGGCAAGCTCAAGGAGATGGTCGGCGTGGAAGACCCCGCGGATGGGGCGCACGCGCGAGGTGCCGCACGATGAGAAAGGAACTGTGGTTCGGCGTGACCCTGATGGCCGCCATCGTGATCGCGGTGTTCGTGTTCATGCCGGCGCCGTCGACGTGGACCAACGGACATCTGGGGCTGCTGATGCTGGCGTTGATCGTCGTGGCGATCATGCTCGGCTTTCCGACCGCCTTCACGCTGATGGGCATGGGCGTGCTGTTCGCCTGGCTGGCCTACCGGCATGCCGACCCGAACATCGCCGTGCAGCAGACGCTGGACCTGATGGTGCAGCGGGCGTACGCCGTGATGACCAACGACGTGCTGATCTCCGTGCCGCTGTTCGTCTTCATGGGATATCTGGTAGAGCGCGCCAACCTGATCGAGCGGCTGTTCCGCAGCCTGCATCTGGCCCTGGCCTGGATTCCGGGCTCGCTCGGCGTGGCGACGCTCGTGACCTGCGCCATCTTCGCCACGGCCACGGGCATCGTCGGTGCGGTGGTTACGCTGATGGGGTTGCTCGCCCTGCCCGCGATGCTGCGCGCGGGCTACAGCACGTCGGTATCGGCCGGCGCGATCACCGCCGGCGGCTGCCTTGGCATCCTGATTCCGCCGTCGGTGCTGCTGATCGTCTATGGGGCGACCGCCGGCGTATCGGTGGTACAGCTCTATGCGGGCGCCTTCTTTCCGGGCCTGATGCTGACCGCGCTGTACATCCTCTATGTCGTGCTGATCGCCAAGCTCAAGCCGCATCTGGCGCCGCCGCTGTCGGCAGAGGAGCGCGCAGTCGCGCTGCCGGCGTTCGCGCTGAGCCTGCGCGATACCATCGGCGACCGCGCGTTGCCAGCGCTGGTCCGGGGCATCAAAGGTCCGCGCAATGCCGGCGTGCCGACCGGGGTGATGCTGCGCCAGCTGGCCATCGTGCTGATGCCGGGTGTGGTGGTGGCGGCGATGTTGGCCGGCATCTACAGCGTGGTGACATCTCCGGTGCCGATCACGCCGGCGGACGAACTGGTGGAGATGGGCAGCCTGGGCAGCAGCGCGGACGTGAGCGTGGACAGCCTGCAGGCGCCGCCGGCCGACGGCTTGCAGCCTCCGCCGGTGGACAGCCTGGAGCCGCCCCCGGCAGACCAGTTGTCACCGCCGCCATCCACGACCGCGCCCGAGGCCCCGGCACCGTCGGGCGCCGCGCCGGCGACGGCGGCCGAAAGCGACACCAACGGCGAGGCGTCCGGGCCGGCCCGGCTGCCGGCCCCGATGTGGTTCTGGATCACGCTTGCCGTGGCGTGCATCGCGCTGCTGTACTTCTATTGGCGTTTCGACTTCGCGCGGCTGGAAATCTTCAAGCTGCTGCTGTCGTCGTTCTTCCCGCTGGCGGTACTGATCCTCGCCGTGCTGGGCTCCATCGTGTTCGGTCTGGCCACGCCCACCGAGGCCGCGGCGGTCGGCTCCGTCGGTGGCGCGGTGCTGGCGGCCGCGTATGGCCGCCTGAACTTCGGCGTGATCAAGGAATCGGTGTTCCTGACCGCCAAGACGAGCGCCATGGTGTGCTGGCTGTTCGTGGGCTCCAGCATCTTTTCCGCGGCCTTCGCGCTGCTGGGGGGACAGGCGCTGGTGGAGGAATGGGTGTTGTCGCTGAACCTGACGCCGGTGCAATTCATGATCCTGGCCCAGGTGGTGATCTTCCTGCTGGGCTGGCCGCTCGAATGGACCGAGATCATCATCATCTTCATGCCGATCTTCATCCCGCTGCTGGACAACTTCGGCATCGATCCGCTGTTTTTCGGGCTGCTGGTGGCGCTGAACCTGCAGACCGCCTTCCTGTCGCCGCCGGTGGCGATGGCGGCGTTCTACCTGAAGGGCGTGGCGCCGCCACACGTCACGCTGAACCAGATCTTCGGCGGCATGCTGCCGTTCATGGCGATCCAGGTGGTCGCGCTGGTACTGCTGTATGTGTTTCCCGAGATCGGGTTGTGGCTGCCTACGGTGTTGTATCGGTGAGCGGGGGTGGGACTTCGTGGGGGCGGTCGCCCTCCGTCCCTCTGCCGCAGGCGGGGAAAGGGAAGCAAACCCGCGGTGGCCTCACTGTCCCGCTCGCGGGACAGGGCCGGGGCGAGGGTGACCCTTCGCAATAGCGGCACGCCCCGCCCATTGCCCATCCCGCCCAATCTCGCCTATCCTCAGCACGAGGTAACGACGGCGCACAGCGGCGCTGCATCGGGGACAAGATGGAAAAGACCGCATTCGTATTTGCCGGGGGCGGCAGTCTGGGCGCGATCGAGGCCGGCATGCTGCGCGAGCTGGTGGCCTGGGGCATGACCCCGGACTTCGTGGTCGGCGCATCGGCCGGCGCCATCAACGGCGCCTACTTCGCCTGCAATCCGCATGTGGAAGGCACGCGCACGCTGGAGGCGCTGTGGCGCACCATCCGCCGTGCGGAGGTGATGCCGTGGACCTGGGCGGGCATAGTGAACATGCTGCGCGGCCGGCGCCATCATCTGGTCGAGCCCATCGGGCTGCATCGTCTGCTGAGCCGGCATTTCGGCGACAAGCGGGTCGAGTCCGCCTCCCTGCCGCTGCACGTGGTGGCGACCGACATGAAGACCGGCGAGGAGGTGGTGCTGTCCTCCGGCACCATCGTCGACTCCGTGCTGGCCAGCGCCGCCATCCCGGGCGTCTTTCCGCCCGTGCAGATTGGCGGCCGTGCGCTGATCGACGGGGGCGTGGCCAACAATACGCCGGTGTCGACCGCCATCCGGCTGGGCGCCACCCGTATCGTGGTGCTGCCCGCGGGCTTTGCCTGCGCGATGCGCCGCGAGCCGCGCGGGCCCATCGAGCATGCCTTCAATGCGCTGTCGCTGCTGGTCGCGCGGCAGCTGGTGCAGGATCTGGAGAGGTGGTCCGACCACGCGCATATCTCCGTGGTGCCGCCGCTGTGCCCGCTCGACGTATCGCCCTACGACTACTCGCAGTGCGGCCCGTTGATCGACCGCGCGGCCGCCGCCACCATGGCGTGGCTGAAGGCCGACGGACTGGCGGCGCGGCATGTGCCCGGCGCCCTGCATCCGCACACGCACGACGCCGAGAATCCCAGCTGCAGCGTGGATCTGCATACCACCGCACCGCATTAGCGGCGCCGCGTCGGCCATGCCTGTTGGCCGCGCGCGCTAATGGAAGTCCCGGCTGTTCGCCACCAGCCTGCCCAGCAGATGGCTCAGGTCCACCAGTTCGTGGGCCACCAGGTGCCTCACCTCGCCCTGCCGCTGCCAGATGCCGGTCACCCCAAGCAACGGCGCGCCCAGCACTTCCTTGCGCTGCCGCTCCACCAAATCGGGCCACAGGATCACGTTGATCGAGCCGGTTTCGTCCTCGATCGACGCGAAGATGGTGCCGCTCGCGGTGGACGGGCGCTGGCGCACGGTGACGATGCCGCAGGCGCGCACCTTGCGCCCGTTGCCGCAGCGCGCCAGATCCTGCGCCGTGACGAAACCCATCGCCGCCAGCCGCCGGCGCAGCAGCGCAAGCGGATGCGCCTTCAGCGACAGACCCAGGCTGGCGTAGTCGTCCACCAGTTCCTCGCCCAGGCGCGGCGCCGGCAGCGACAGTTCGCTCTCGGCCGGCGGGGCGTCGTAGAGCAGGTCCCGATGCGATGCCTGCACCGCGGCGGCGCGCGCCTGCCAGCGCGCCTGGCGGCGATGGCCGGCGAGCGCGGCCAGCGCGTCGGCGGCGGCCAGCACGTCGATATCGTGGCGGTCCAGCCGGGCGCGCAGCACCAGGTCCTCCACGCTCGCGAACGGCCGCGCGTCGCGCGCGGCGACGATGCGCAGCGCCGCGGCCTCGCGCATGCCCCCGACCCGGTTCAGGCCCAGCCGAACATCGGGATGCGGCTGGCCGGGCCGCGCCTCCAGCGTGCTGTCCCACTGGCTCACCGTCACGTCGACCGGCTGCGTGTGCACGCCGTGGCGCCGCGCATCCTGCACCAGCTGCGAGGGCGAATAGAAGCCCATCGGCTGGCTGTTGAGCAAGGCGCAGAGAAACGCCGCCGGATGATGGCACTTGATCCAGGCGCTGATATAGACGAGCTTGGCAAAGCTGGCCGCGTGGCTTTCCGGGAAACCGTATTCGCCGAAGCCCTCGATCTGCTTGCAGATCGCCTGCGCGAAGGCCTCCGGGTAGCCGTTGCGCGTCAGCGCCCGCACCAGGGCGGCCTGGTGCCGCTGCAGATCGCCCTTGCGCCGCCACGCCGCCATCGAACGGCGCAACTGGTCGGCCTGTCCCGGCGTGAAGCCGGCCGCATCGATCGCCAGCTGCATCACCTGCTCCTGGAAGATCGGCACGCCCAGCGTGCGGCCCAGCACGTTGCGGATGACCTCGTCCTCGTACACCGGCGGCTTGCCGGTGCGCCGCATCTGCTCGCGCCGCTTCAGGTAGGGATGCACCATGCCGCCCTGGATCGGGCCGGGCCGCACGATGGCCACCTGCACCACCAGGTCGTAGTACTGGCGGGGCTGCAGCCGCGGCAGCATCGATTGCTGGGCGCGCGACTCCACCTGGAACACGCCGATGCTATCGGCATGGCACAGCATCTCGTAGGTTGCCTTGTCGTCCTGCGGGATATCCTCCATCCGGCACGTCTCGCCCCGCTGCGGGGCGCCGGGCCGCGGAACCAGCGCGAGCGCCCGGCGTATCGCGGTGAGCATGCCCAGCGCCAGCACGTCGACCTTGAGCAGGCCCAGCGACTCCAGGTCGTCCTTGTCCCATTGGATCACGCTGCGATCCTTCATCGCGGCGTTTTCGATCGGCACCAGCCGCGACAGCTTGTGCCGCGCGATCACGAAGCCGCCCACATGCTGCGACAGATGGCGCGGAAAGCCGCGCAACTGCTCGGTCAGGCTGGCCCACTGCCGCACCGCCGGCGCATCCGGGTCAAGTCCGTAGCGGGTGATGCGGTTCATGAATTCGGCGCCGCTGTCCCACCACGCCTGCCCCTTGACCACCTGCTCCACGATACCGGGGTCGATACCCAACGCCCGCCCCACGTCGCGCAGCGCGCTGCGCGCGCGATAGGTGATCAGCGACGCGGCCAGCGCGGCGCGGTGGCGTCCGTACTTCTCGTAGATGTACTGGATCACCTCCTCGCGCCGCTGGTGCTCGAAATCGACATCGATATCGGGCGGCTCGTCGCGTTCACGCGAGATAAAGCGGCCGAACAGCAGATTGGTCTGCTGCGGGCTCACCTCGGTGATGTACAGGCAATAGCAGACCACCGAATTGGCGGCCGAGCCGCGGCCCTGGCACAGGATCTGGCGGCTGCGCGCGAAGCGCACGATGTCGTAGACGGTGAGGAAGAACGGCTCGTACCGCTTCTCCTCGATCAGCTGGAATTCGTCCTCCAGCCGCTCGCGCACCGAAGCCGGCACGCCCCCCGGATAGCGCAACGCGGCACCGGCCAGCGTCTGCTCGCGCAGATAGCCGATCGGCGTCTGGCCCGCGGGCACCAGTTCCTCTGGGTACTCGTAGCGCAGCGCGTCCAGCGAGAAATCGCAGGCCGCCGCGATGCGCAGCGTCTGCGCCAGCGCCTCGGCCGGATACAGGCGCGACAGCCGCTGGCGCATGCGCAGATGCTGCTCGGCATTGGACGCCAGCGCCATGCCGCACTGGGGCAGCGGCTGGCTCAGGCGGATCGCGGTCACCACGTCGGCGAGCGGCTTGCGCGAGCGCACATGCATGGTGACGGCGCCCGCCGCCGCGAGCGGCACGCCGGTCTCGGCCGAAACCGTTTCGAGCCGGACGCGGTGCAGCGCATCGGCGTGCCCCTGCAACAGCTCCAGCGCGATCGACACGCGGTCGCCGAAAACGCCGCGGCACCAGTTCACCTGCTCGCGCAACACGTCTGGTTCCACGCAGTAGTCCGGCAGCAGCAGCGCCTGGCACCCCGGCATGCCGCGCAGGTGCGCCTGCGCCGGCTGGGGCTCGGCCAGGTCTTCGGGATGCAGCAGATAGCTGCCCTTTTCCGCCCGCGTGCGGCCCAGCGTAATGAACTCGCACAGGTTGCCGAAGCCGTCGCGGTCCTGCGCGATCAGCACCAGCGTCAGCGGCGACAGCGTGGACGGTGCGCCGGCCAGCGGCCCCTGGGCGGTCAGCCTGAACCGGCTGCCGATCAGCAGATTGAAATCCTCGGCGGCCCGCGCGCGGGCCTGCAGGCGGTGATGGCGGCGCAAGCGCTCCTGCAGCGCCGCGCCATGTCCGCCACCTCGCAGCGCCGCCATCGCCGTCAGCGTGGCAAGGGTGGCGTCGAAGGGCGCACGGTGCGGCTCGCCCTGGGCGCCCTGGGCGCCCTGGCCGCCCTGGCCCCCAATCCCCCCGTTGCCAGCGCTTTCCCCGTTGCGATAGGCATGGGCCTCCGCTTCCACCTCCGCCTCGATATCGTCCCACTCGAGATCCTCGTCGTGGTCCTCGTCATCGACGGCGTCGCCCCGCGCCAGCCGCGCCGCGCTGCGGGCCACCGCCTCGCGGGCCCTCTCGCGCAGGGTCTTGAGCGCATGGTGCGCCCGCGCCGTACCGGCCACCGAGCACTCGTCCGTCAACGCCAGCCCGCGATAGCCGAGCGCGAACGCGCGCTCGAGCAACTCGCCCGGATGCGACGCACCCGTCAGGAACGTGAAGTTCGATATGCAGTGCAGCTCGACATAGTCGGGCAGCGAGGGAAAGAGGCCCGCCAGCGAGGGCGGTGGGAAATGCGAGGACACGGCGCTTGCGCCCAAACCCGCTGTCGGCAGCTGCAAAAATATGCCGCTTCAGGCTCAAACAGCGAGAGAGGGATGACGATGTTGGATACTGTATGTTTATACAGTATCTCACAGGACGGCATGCCGGCGAAGCCAGCGCCCGGCGATGCGCTTACGGCGCCGCCCCGCCGGCCATCAGCACCAGATCCGCAATCGCCTTGCCCCCCGCCGACACGTGGCTGCGCATGGCCTCGGCCGCCATGTCGGGGTTGCCGGCCAGCACCGCCTCCACCACGAGGCCGTGCTCGCGGTAGGAACTGGGGACGCGCGCCGGACTGATCAGTCCCTTCCGGTTGCCATAGATCGCCAGCCGCCGGCGCAACTGCACGATCTGTTCGGCGAGAAACGCGTTGGCGGTCGCCTGGTACAGCACGTCGTGAAAGCGTTGGTTGGCCTCGACGTAGCCAGGCGTATCGCCGGCTTCCACATAACGGCCCGCATCTTCGTGCGCCCGCACGAGGACGTTCTTGCCGGCCTCCGAGATGCGCTGCGTGGCCAGGCGCGCCACCACCCCTTCCATCTCGGCGAGCGTCTCGAACATCGCCACCAGTTCGGCGGCCGTCGGCTTGTGCACGAAGATGCCGGCGCGCGGCACGATGGTGACCAGCCCCTGCGCCGCCAGCATCAGCAGCGCCTCGCGCACCGGCGTGCGCGAACTCTCGAATTCCTCGGCCAGAGCCCGTTCGTCCAGCTGCGAGCCGGGCGTCAGACGCCCCGAATGGATGGCGGACACGACGGATTCGCGAATACGGTCTTGAAGTGATTGCACGGGGTATACCCTTGTTTGCGCGGTTTCTCTTATATCTATACCCTTCGTAGATATATCAATAGCGAAACCAGATATATCTCGCGATGAATGATACCCCGCAACTGACCGTCGAAGGCGCGGTCGCCACCATCACGCTGCGCCGCCCCGACGTGGCGAACCGGCTCAGTCCCGCCGATCTCCACGCCCTGCAACGTCACCTCGACACGGTCAATGCGACCGACAGCGTGCTGGTCCTGCGCTTTGCCAGCACCGGCAAGTACTTTTGCAGCGGCTACGACATTGGCGCGCTCGGTGGCGCCGCCGAGGAAGGCGCCGTGGTGTTCGGCGACGTCATGGACGCCATCGAGAACGCGCGCCCGGTCACGATCGCGGCGATCCAGGGCGGCGTCTATGGCGGCGCCACCGACCTTTGCCTGGCCTGCGACTTCCGCATCGGGGTACCCGAGTGCGACATGTTCATGCCAGCCGCCCGGCTGGGTCTGCATTTCTATCGCGGCGGCCTGGAGCGCTATGTCAGCCGGCTGGGCCTGAACGCCGCCAAGCGGCTGTTCCTGACCGCCAAGCGGATCGATGCGGACACCATGCTGCAAGTGGGCTTCCTGACCGAGCTCGTTCCGGCCGACGCACTGGCCGCGCGCGTGGAAGCGCTGAGCGACACGCTGGCCGGCATGGCGCCGATCGCGCTGCTCGGCATGAAGCAGCACCTGAATGCGATTTCCCGCGGGGCGTTGGACACGGCGGCACTCCAGCGGGATATGCGGCGCTCGGAATCCTCGGAGGACATCCGGGAAGGAGCGGCGGCCTGGAAGGAAAAGAGGCCACCGGTTTTCAAGGGCAAGTAGCGATACAGCTGCAGCCGATCACAGGAGACAAGGACGATGACGACAAAGAACATCTGGCTGGCAGTCGCGGCCATCACGCTGGCAGGCACGGCCGCGGCGCAGGAACACTACCCCAACCGGCCGATCCGCATCGTGATCGGCTTCCCCGCCGGCGGCGGTGCCGACAACACCGCCCGGCTCTATGGCGATGCCCTCAGCCGTGAACTGGGCCAGCCCGTGCTGATCGAGAACAAGCCCGGAGCGGGCACGACCATCGCGGCCGACACCGTCGCGAAGGCCGCACCCGATGGCTACACGCTGTACATCGCTACGGCCAGCGTCATGGGCGGCGACAAGGTGCTCTACAAGAACATCAAGTACGAGCCGTCCGACTTCATTCCCATCACGCGTCTCGTGTCCGCGCCGCTGGTGCTGGCGGTCAACAAGGACGCCGGCATTACCAGCGTGGCGGACCTGATCGCCAAGGCGAAGGCCAAACCCGGCGCCCTGAACTATTCGTCGTCGGGCAACGGCGTCATCACGCATCTGGCCGGCGTGCAGTTCAGCAAGATGACCGGCGTGCAGATGGCGCATGTCCCCTACAAGGGCGGCGCCCCTTCCGCACAGGCGGTTGGGGCCGGCGACGTGCAGCTGACGTTCGCCACCGCCCCTTCCATCCAGCCGATGATCGAAAGCGGCAAGGCCGTGGGCATCGCCGTGACTTCGGCAAAGCGCTCGGCCGCCATGCCGCAGTACCCGACCATCGCCGAAGGCGGCGTCCAGGGCTACGACATCTCGGCCTGGTACGGCCTGTTTGCCCCGGCCAAGACGCCGCAGGCCATCGTGGACAAGCTGTTCGCCGCCTCGGCCAAGGTCCTCGCCAATCCCGAACTGAAGAAGAAGTTCATGGCGCATGGCGACGAGGTGGCGCCTTCAACGTCGCAAGCCGAATTCAAGGAGTTCGCCGCGCGCGAAGGCAAGATCGGCGTGGACCTGGCCATGTCGAGCGGCGCCAAGCTGGATTGAACGAGGACACACCGTGAACCCAAGCCCTTCCCTCCCGCTGGCCGGCATTACCGTCGTCGATCTGACGCGGGTGCTGTCCGGCCCCTACTGCACGATGATGCTGGCCGACCTCGGCGCGCGCGTCATCAAGGTCGAGAACCCGGACGGAGGCGACGACTCGCGGCACGTCGGGCCGTTCATCGACGGCGAGTCGGCGTATTTCGCCTCGATCAACCGCAACAAGGAATCCATCGCGCTGGATCTGAAGCAGGCCGACGACAGGCGGCTGCTCGATGCGATGCTCGACAAGGCCGATATCCTCGTCGAGAACTTCCGCGCCGGCGTGATGGAGAAGCTCGGCTACACGTGGGACGCGCTGCACGCGAAGTATCCGCGGCTGGTCTATGCCTCGATCTCCGGCTTCGGGCAAACCGGTCCCTATCGCAACCGGCCCGCCTACGACATGGTCGTGCAGGCCATGGGCGGGCTCATGAGCGTCACCGGCGAAGCGGGCGGCAGCCCGTCGCGCGTGGGCGTGTCCATCGGGGATATCGGCGCCGGGCTCTACGCGACCATCGGCATTCAGTCGGCCTTGCTCAAGCGCGCGCATACGGGAACCGGCGAGCGGGTCGACATCTCGATGCTCGACTGCCAGGTGGCCCTGCTGGAGAATCCGATCGCGCGCTATTCCGCGACGGGACAGGTGCCGGCACCGCTCGGCACCCGCCATCCGTCGATCACGCCATTCGACATGTTCACCACGGGCGACGGCTTTATCGTCGTGGCGGTGGGCAACGATGCGCTGTTCCGGCGGCTATGCGAGGCACTGGACCGGCCCGAATGGGCAGCGGACCCGCGGTTCGACAGCGTGAAGGCGCGCAACGACAACCATGTCGCGCTCAAGGCCTGCCTGGACGAGCGCCTGAGCGCGGCGACGACCGCGCACTGGGCCACGGTGCTCGAGGCCGCGGGCGTTCCGCACGGGCCGCTGAACACGGTGCCCGAGTTGCTCGACAACCCGCATGTGCAGGCGCGCGACATGCTGCTCGACGTCACGATCGGCGACGGCAAATCGCTGCGCATCGCCGGCAACCCGATCAAGCTGGGCACGGCCACGCGGTTGGACAACGTGAAAAATCCGCCGAAGCTCGACGAGCATCGGCACAGATTGGTGAGGGAGTTTGGCGTCTGAACGCGACTACGACTTCGCGAACAACGCCTCCCGGCAATGCGTCATCGCATCCCGGATCATGAAGTTCACCAGCGTCGGGGACACACCGAGCGTCGCGGCGATATCCTTCTGCGTCATCCCGCGAATGCGATACATCTCGAATGCCATCTGCGTGCGTTCGGGCAGTTCGGCCAGCGCCTGCGTCACGGTGCCGAGCGCTTCGCGGCCCAGGGAGATGGCCTCGGGCGAGGCGGCATCGCTGGAAACCAGCAGACCGTCCTCCTCGCTGCCGGCATGCCGCTGCTCGAGAGCCGCACGGCGGTGCCGATCGATGGCAAGATTGCGCACGGTCTGGAACAGATAGCCAACCGGCTGGCGGACGATGATTCCGTTGTCCTGGTCCAGCAGCTTGACGAAGGTGTCCTGCACCACGTCTTCCGCGCCGGCGCGGCATCCGAGGATGCGCGCCGCCGCGTCTATCAGGGCCCGGCGGTAGCTGACAAAGGCGCCGAACAGATCCTGGCTCATCTGCCGCGGTTCCGCTGCCGCGCGGGTCTCGGTGATCGACTGCTCGTTCATCTTCTCCCCCCACGTAAATCGACGGTCATCCTAGCTCAAATAGGAATCATTCGCAATTAAGCATTATTGAACACTGATCTGGAAGCGAACAGATTTGCCGATTTTTCCAAGGCGCGGGGAGTCGCCGGGCAACGTTACCCGGCGGAGATGACAGAAGCGAGTCGGAGATGGGGATCCGGGATGGGGATGGGAGCGAGCCCCGGAGGCTCAGCTACCGTGGACGAAGCGATCGTCGGACGGCGGCATCAGGCGTTGCTCCAGCGCCGCCTGGAATTCGGGTGCCAGCGCGCCGGTGGCCTGCCAGACATGGAGCGCCTGGCGAAACGCCTCGACATGGCCACCGGACTGGTCCAGCCATTGCAGGAGGCGCCGCTGGCCCTCGGCATCGAGCATGCCATCGCGCATCAGCATGACCCAATCGAGGGCCTGTTCCCAGGCGGGGTCCGTGCCAGACGACCGTAAATCGACCACGTAAAGCTCTCCTGAAGCCTTGTTCCATGCCGGCTTCCCTGAGACGGCGACTGTTACGCGATTGTACTCATTTCGTCGCGCACGTTACCTAAAGGACACCAACCGCTGACTTCAGCCCTATGCGGCACGCTGCCGGACCTCGGTTGAGGTATCGGCGGGCGCGATATCGTCGCGCTCGCGCAGTTGCCCGTTCTCCAGCGCGAGCACCCGGTCGCCGCACTCGAAATAGCGGTCGTCATGCGAGATGACCAGCACCGCCTTGCCCTGCGCGCGCAGCTCGGGAAGGATCTCGCGATAGAAGATGGTCTTGAATGCGGGGTCCTGGTCCGCCGCCCATTCGTCGAGCACGATCACCGGGCGCTCCTCCAGGCAGGCGGCGACGAGCGCGAGACGTTTGCGCTGCCCTTGCGAGAGCGCGAGCGTGGAGAACACGCCGTTGCTTACCGTGACCTTGTGCTGCAGTTGCAGACGCTGGATCAGCCGGTTGGCCCGGTCGTCCAGCGTCGCGCCGGACAGCCCGATCAGGCTGTCGAACAGATGGAAGTCGCTGAACACCGCGGTACACAGTTGCCGGTGGCGCTCGCGGCCCGCCATGCCGGAGAGCGTTTCGCCGTCGACGGCAACCGTCCCGGCCTCCGGGTCGTACAGTCCCACCAACAGCTTGGCAAGCGTGGTCTTGCCCGTGCCGTTGCCGCCGACCAGGAAGACGATCTCACCGGCGCGCAGCGCCAGGTCCAGCGGCCCCAACGTAAAGGCCCCCTCCTCCTGCTCGCGGAAATACCGATGGCTGACCTGGTGCAGCGACAGTTCGCGAAAGGAAGGTACCGGCGAGGGCTGTGCCCCCTCGTCCGCCTGTCCGGCAAGCCCCGCATCGGGCTCCTCTTCCGGCAACGTGCCCGTGGTCTCGATGATCCGCTGATAGGCAACGCGCGCCATGCTCAGGTGCGGCAGGCTGTTCAGCAGCCCCTCCAGCGGCGCCATCATGTACAGGAACACCAGCGTATAGCCGCTGGCGACCCCGGCATCGGCGCCGAGCGGGCGATGAACGAGGAACAGGATCACGCCGATCACGGCGAAGAACAGCGTGCTGCCGATGGTCAGCGACAGATACAGCAGCGACAGGCCCGCGGTGCGGTTGTGCCGCACCGCGCCGATCGCCTCGGCAAGCGGCCCGTTCGCAAAGCCGTGGCGCCGCGCGCGATTGAGCTTGAGTTCCTTGGCGCCCGCGAAGATGGCGCCGAAGTGCGACACCAGTACGTCCTGCCACTTGCCCGCCTCGCGCAGATAGCGCTGCGAGCGTTTGCGGCTGGCCTGGTAGCAGAACGAACCGGCCGTCACGGCCACCAGCGCGAACAGGAACACTTCCCACGACAGGTAGGCGAGGTATCCCAGACAGCCGAGCACGATGGTGCCGTTCATCACGATGAACGGCATGGCGACCAGCAGCGTCGCCACGTGGTTGGTATCGTCGCCCAGCAGCGCCAGCCCGCGGCTCGCGCCGATGCGTTCAAGGTCCGGGTACGGCGCGCCGAGCAGGCGCGCGCCGATATGCTCGCGCAGGCGAGCCAGCACGGTCTGATTGAGCCGCACGAACAGCATCAGCGCCGCGGTGCGGCACAGCAGCACCGCCACGGCCAGCGCGGCGAAGCGCAGTCCCAGCCCGCCCAGCTCGGCCGGGGTCGCGGACAACGCGCGATTGATGGTGGCGATCAGCGCCACGGAGGCGGCCCCACCGGCGAGGCTGGCCACAGTCGCGCTGGCCAGCAGCCGGCCCGAGGCCTCGAACAGCACGCTGCGCAGGGAAGGAATGGCGGTCACGGCGTTGGCTCTCACATGGATGGGTTCAGACAGGTGACGAACGACGCCGCGCGCGAATTAGGCCAGCGCGCCGCGCGGTGGCCCCAAAACAAAAAACGCGGCGTATCCGTCGATACGCCGCGCTCCGGACTGGATCACGGGAACAAGGGCCGGCGGCGGTCGATCCCGCCGCCGGCAAGTCAATAGCGATACGACACGGTCCCCAGCACGTTGCGGCGATAGCCGTAGTAGCAGGTGGTCGCGCTGCCGCACTGGCCGATGTACTCCTTGTCGAACAGGTTGCTTGCGGTCAGGGCGAAACGCCAGTGGCGATCGAAGGTGTAGTGGATGGCCGCGTCGGCCAGCCACACGGACGGCACCTTGAAGGTGTTCGTGCTGTCGCCCCAGCTCGAGCCGATATAGCGGGCGCCCGCCCCCAGGCCGAGCCCCTTCGCGACGCCGGCCCGCAACGTGTAGTCGACCCACAGCGATGCGACGTGGCGCGGACGGTTGGTTGGCGTCTTGTTCAGGTCGGGACCGTTGCTCTTGGTCACTTCCATGTCCATCAGCGTGTACGAGCCGATGGCCTTCAGGCCGTTCTCGAAGTCCAGCGTGCCTTCCAGCTCGAAGCCGCGCGAGCGCTGCTCGCCGGTCTGGATCTGGAACGTGGGCCGCACCGGATCGCGCGTCAGCACGTTTTGCTGGCGCAGGTCGTAGACCGCCGCAGTGATGAAGCTGTTCAGGCCCACCGGCTGGTACTTGACGCCGATCTCGGTCTGCTTGCCCGTGGTGGGCTTGAACGGCGAACCGCCCGCGTCGGTACCGGCCTGCGGCTGGAACGAGGTCGAATAGCTGATGTAGGGCGTGATGCCCAGCGGCGCCTGGTACAGCAGGCCCAGGCGATAGGTGAAGTCTTCCTGGTCGGTTCGCGTGCGCGTCGGGGTCTGCGCCGTGGGCGTGATGCGTGTGGACGTGGTGTTCGAGTCGGCCCAGTCCTGCCGGCCGCCGACCACGAAGGTCAGGCGGTCCGTCAGCTTCATCTGGTCCTGGAAGTACACGCCAAGCTGCCGCTGCGACTGCTCGACATTGGTGTACGAGGTGATCGGGTTGATGCTGGAGCCATAGACCGGATTGAACGGGTCGATCAGCCCCAGGCCGGCGCCCACGGTGCCGAAGCCCTGGCGGTCGTCGAAGTCGCCGTGCTGGTAGTCGATGCCCACCAGCAGCGTGTGCCGAACCGGACCGGTGGCGAAGTCCGACTGCAACTGCGTGTCGATGCCGATGGTATCGAGCTTGCCGCTCGAATCGAGCGAGCCGCGCCGCAGCTGCGTCATGGCCGGCGAGGCCCAGCCAACCGCATAGACGCCGTTGTACGCCAGGTTGCTGTGCATGTAGCGCACGTTCTGGCGCACCTTGAAGGTGTCGTTGAAGCGATGCTCGAAGGCGTAGCCGATCGCCATTTCCTCGCGATCGAAGTTGTTGAACGCCGGCTCGCCGGTGAAGAACGACGAGGATATCTTGCGCCCGCCGACCGTCGGGATGATGGTGCCTTCGCGCGGCAGGAAGTTGATGGCGGTGCCCTGCTTGTCGTGCTGGTAATGGCTCAGCAGCGTGAAGGTCGTATCCGCCGACGGGCGGAAGGTGATCGAGGGCGCGATAAAGACGCGATCGTCCTTGGCGTAGTCCGTCTGCGTGTCACTGTCGCGGAACAGGCCGGTCAGGCGGTACAGCACGGTCTGGTTCGCGTCGACGGCGCCGGACAGGTCGAAGCTCGCCTGTTTGCGATCGTGCGAGCCGTATTGCAGGTTCACCTCGCGCAGCGTCTCGGCCGTGGGCCGCTTGCTGACGAGGTTGACCAGGCCGCCCGGCGCGTTGGCGCCGTACAGCACCGAACTCGGGCCGCGCAGCAGCTCGACGCGTTCGAGGCCGTAGGTTTCCACGCGTGGCATCAGGTACCCGCTGGCGTAGTAGTTGACGTACAGGCCGTCCATGTACTGCCGCGCGGAGAAGCCGCGGATCACCGGCTTGTCGTAGCGCGCTTCCGCGACGTTGTCGCCGATCACGCCGGCCGAGTAGGCGAACGCGTCCGACAGGTTCTGCACGCCGCGATCTTCCATCTGCTCGCGGGTGATCACCGAGATCGACTGGGGCGTCTCCGCAATGGGGGTATCCGTCTTGGTGGCCGTGGCGCTGCGCCGTGCCACATAACCGCCCACCGGGCCGGTGGCGGTTTCCGCGGAAGCGGCCCGCACCGTGACTTGTGGCAACTGCCCCGTGGCCGGGTCAGTGCCCTGCTGCTGTGCGTGCGCGCTTCCCGCAAGCGCGAACAAAACCAGTACCGCCCGCCGGATTTCAGTCCGGCTGGAGTGAGACACCCGTTGCATGAGACTCCCCTTTCTTCTTCGTTGCTTCTTCGTTGTGGTGACGTCGGCGGGCTAGGCCGATCATCAATTGCGAATAATAATGATTCGCAATTATTGCTTGACGGCGTCTATAGAGCAATACCTTGGTGGTGGGGTAACTACAGCGCGTTGTTATCCGTCTCTACCGGACCAGGCCCAGCTCCGGCATGCGCCGCGCCCCGGCCACCGACCGTCCTGCACCGGAGACAAGCCCTTGATTGCCGAGCTCGCGCCCTTCTTTCCCGGCCAGTTGCGCGCCTTCGGCGAGGGGGTCACGGCGCAGCCGGCGGCGCGCGATGCCTGGCCGGGAACGCGCCTGCTGGAACCGGATGCCCTGTCGCGACGGCTCGCCCAGTACGGCGCCACGCTGGGCGGCGGCGATCCGCCGGCCATCGCCTCGTGGTGGGCGCGGCGCTATTGCCTGCTGGTGTTGCCCCCGGTGCTGGTGGCGGCGGCCGTATGGCGGCGCGCGGCGCCGGTTGCACTGCCTCAGGTCCAGGTTGCCTTCGCTGCCGATGGCCGCATCCAGCGGCTGCATCTGGAATCGGAATCGATGGACCGGCCCGGCGCTTGGCCGGCGCAGGACAGTCTCGACGCGTGCCTCGCGCCACTGACGCGCGAGCAATTCGGGCCGGTCTTTGCGGCGCTCACCGGCGTGTCGAAGGTCTCGCCGCGGGTGTTGTGGAGCCATGCGGCCGAGATCGCCCACCGGGTCGGCGCCGCGCTGCTACCGCATCCGGCGCTCGACGGCGAACGGCGCGCCGCCATCGCCGAATGGCTGGTCCGGGAGACCGGCGACAGCGGCGCCGTTCACCCGTACCGGTCGCCCTACCGGCCCGCCCGGCCGCCATCCGCCGGGGCGCACGCACCGTCCACCGACCGCGTGCGCCGCGTGTGCTGTCTCAAGTACCGCCTGCCCGCCGACGACTACTGCGGCGTCTGTCCGCTGCTGCGCGAAACCGGCGCGCCCCCCCGCTAAATTCCACCTCCGCCGGTTCGTCTCCCCTCTGTTACCCGGGCCTGTCGTACCGCAACGCGGATGCGCTGGCGCACCCGGGGGCCGATGGGCCGCCACCCTTTTCCGAAGGACAGCAATGACACGCGAGACGCTGCTCGACCAACTCTGGCACCTGACGCACACCCGGCCCGACGCCACCGCGCTGACCGTACTCGACGACGACCATCCCGAAGGGCTGGCCTGCACCTATCGCCAGCTCTGGTCGCAGGCCGCGCACTGCGCCAGCCGGCTGTCGACGCTGGCCGGCCCCGGCGACCGCGTGATGCTCGTCATGGACACCGGCATGCATTACGTCAGCGCCTTCCTCGGCTGCCTGCTCTCACGCATGGTGGCGGTGCCCGCGTTCCCGCCGGAATCCCTGCGGCCCCAGCATCTGGCCCGGCTGAACGCCATCGCCAAGGATGCGCAGCCGCGCGTGGCCGTCATCGACACCGCGCTGTCCCGCGGCTGGGCCGAGGCGCTGCCGGCCGGGCAGTTGTCCACGCTGGATCTTTCAAGCGGCGAGGTGCCGGACAGTGCCGCGGCATCGGCGTTCGCGCCGCCGGCGGTGCGCCCGGAAAACCTGGCTTTCCTGCAATACACCTCGGGCTCGACCGCGACGCCCAAGGGCGTGATGGTCACGCACGGCAATATCGTGGCGAACCAGCATGCCATCGCCAGCCAGTTCGGCACGACGGCGGACGACATCATGGTCAGCTGGTTGCCGCTGTATCACGACATGGGTCTGATCGGCAGCCTGCTGCATCCGTTGTACATGGGCGTGCCGCTGGTGCTGATGTCGCCGGGGTACTTCCTCCAGCGGCCGCGCCGGTGGCTCGACGCCATCGATCGCTTCGGTGCCACCATCAGCGGCGGGCCGGATTTCGCCTACCGGCTCTGCGTCGAGCGCATTCGCGCGGCGCAGGCGGAAGCCTTGTCGCTGCGCAGCTGGCGCATCGCGTTCTGCGGCGCCGAGCCGATCCGTCCAGATACCCTGCGGGCATTCGCGGATCGCTTCTCTGCCGCGGGACTCGATCCCGGCGCGCTCTATCCCTGCTATGGGCTGGCCGAAGCCACCCTGCTGGTCAGCGGTGGCCGGCCCGGTGCCGGCGCGACCGTCACCGCGTTCGACGACGCCGCGCTGGCCGCCGCCCGTGTCATCGGCGGCGCGGAGGGCATGCGGCTGGTCGCTTGTGGCGATACCGCACCGGGCCATCGCGTCGAGATTCGCGATCCCGAGACCGGTCGTGCCGTGGCCGACGGCGCGATCGGCGAGCTCTGCATCTCCGGCCCCAGCGTCACGGCGGGCTACTGGCAGCGCCCGGATGCCGCCGCGCAGGTCTTCGGCGAGGACGGCACGTGGCTGCGCAGCGGCGACCTCGGCTTCCGCCACGACGGCCAGCTCTATATCGCGGGGCGCCTGAAGGACCTGATCGTCGTTCGCGGGCACAACGTGTATCCGCAGGACATCGAGATCGCGGTGGAAGCTGGCGTGGACATCGTCCGCAAGGGCCGTGTCGCGGCCTTCCCCGCCACCGTTGCAGGCGCCGAAACCATCGGCATCGCGGCCGAGATCGCACGCGGCGCACTGAAGTTCGGTTCCCCCGAAGCGGTCGAGCGCGCCATACGCGAGACCGTGGCGCAGGCATGCGGGGAGCCGCCCGGGCTGGTGCTTCTTCTGATGCCGGGCGAACTGCCGAAGACGACCAGCGGCAAGCTGCAACGCTCGCGCTGCCTGCCGGCCTGGCGCGCCGGGCAACTGCAGGTATGGGCCGCCTTCGAGGCCGGCATGCGGGCCGGCGACGAATCCTCTCCGCCGGGATCGTCCGTTCCCGCCTTCACCACCGCGCAGGCGCGGCTGGCAGCCCTGTGGCACGAAGTCCTCGGCGTTGCCCCCTCGACGCCGCGCGACAGCTTCTTCGCGCTGGGCGGCGACTCGGTCAAGGCCGTGCAACTGGTCGCGCGGATACGGGAACGGCTCCATGCCGGCTATGCGTTGCAGGACCTGTTCGCCGAACCTGCGCTGCGCGACGGCGCCGCGATGCTGGATCGGCTGTGCGCGGACGGCTCCGTCGCCGCGCAGTCGAAGATTGCGCGCCAGCAGCGCGACGGCGACGCACCGCTGTCCGCGGCGCAGCGGGGCCTGTGGGTGCTGTGGTGCATGCAGCCGGACAGCGGGGCCTACAACGTCTCCGGCGTGCTCAAAGTGCAGGGGCGATTCGACGACGAGGCACTGCGGCGCACGGTCGACGCGCTCGTGGCCCGGCACGAGGCGCTGCGCACGATCATCGCGCTGGACCAGCACGAGGAACCGCGCCAGCGCGTGCTGGCATCGTACCGCTGCGACATCGCGACACTCGATCTGCGAGCCGCCGGGCAGAGCGGCGACGCCGACAGCAATGGCGAAGGCAATGCCGAATACCTCGCCCGCTCGCGTGCCCGCACGCTGAGCGAGCAGCCGTTCGACCTGCTTGCCGCGCCTGCCTTGCGCATCGCCAGGCTCCGCGTGGCGGACGAGCGCGAATGGCTGTCCATCACCATGCACCACATCGTCTCCGACGGTTGGTCCATGAACGTACTGATCGGCGAGTTTGCGCGGCTCTATGAGGGCTTTGCACGAGGCAATCCCGTGCAGCTTCCCGCGCTGCCGATCCGGTACACCGACTATGCCGCGTGGCACCGTGACCGTCTCGATGGCGGGGAGCTGGAACGCCAGCTCGCCTACTGGAAGTCCAGCCTGGGCAGCGAACCAGTCGTGCTGGACCTGCCTTGCGACCGCGCACGCCCGGCCGTGCCTTCCTGTCGGGGCAGCGCCGTCGACTTCAGCGTGGCCCCCGCACTGGCGGGCCGGCTGCGCGCACTCGCCCGGCAAGCGGATACCACGCTCTTCACCGTACTGCTCGCGGCCTACAAGGTCCTGCTCCATCGCCATACCGGGCAGCGCGACCTGCGCGTCGGCGTGCCGGCGGCCAACCGCGGCCATGTCGATACCGAAGGGCTGGTTGGCTTCTTCGTCAACACGCAGGTGCTGCGCACGGAAATCGATGGCACGTTGCCCTTTGCGACGGTCCTGACGCGCGTACGCGAGGCGGTGCTGGAGGCCCAGGCCAACCAGGACGTCCCGTTCGAGCTGGTGGTCGACGCACTCCAGCCTGACCGGAATCTCGCGCACAACCCACTGTTCCAGGTCAAGTTCAATCAGGCGCTGGCGATTGCCGCGCCGGCCCGGCTCGCTGGCCACGCCGTCGAGGCGGAGCAGATCGAAGGGGATGTAACGCGCTTCGACCTTGCGCTGGACGTGAGCGACCAGCAGACGACGATCAGCGCCAGGTTTTCCTATGCCACGGACCTCTTCGAGCGCGAGACCGTCCAGCGGTTGCAAGGCCATTACGTCGCCATCCTCGAACAGGTCGCCAACGACCCGCAGGGCGTTGTAGGGGCGCTGGCATTGCCGTGCGGAACTGACGGACGCCTGATTGCGGAGGCGTCTGCGGAAGCGGTGGATGTCGTGACCGCGTGGCGGCGTAACGTTGCAGAGGATCCTTGCACCGTTGCGCTGCAAGTTGGGGACGCCACGCTGACGCGGTTGCAGGTGGACCGGCTGGCGAATGCCGTGGCGCAGGCGCTGGTGGCGCGAGGCGTTGGTGTGGAGTCCACGGTGGGGCTGTGCGTGGAGCGTTCGTTCGCCTTTCCCATCGGTTGGCTTGGCATATTGAAGGCCGGTGCGGTCTGCGTGCCGCTCGATCCGGGTCAGCCGGTGGAACGGCTGCGGCAGTTGCTGGAGGATGCGGGGGCGGGCGTTGTCGTCGGGAGGTTGGAAGGTGTCGAATCGATCGATCCGGATGGGCTGGCGCCTGTGGATCTCGCGCCTGCCGTAACCGTCGTTCCCGACCAGGCGGCCTACCTGATCTACACCTCCGGCTCGACCGGCACGCCCAAGGGTGTCGTCGTCAGACACGGCGCACTTGCACACTATGTCTGCGGCGTGCTGCAACGACTGAACCTGCCTGCCGACGCCTCGATGGCCATGGTGTCCACCACGGCCGCCGACCTCGGGCATACCGTGCTGTTCGGCGCTCTGTACAGCGGTCGGACGCTTCACCTGCTGCCGCACGATCACGCGTTCGATCCCGACCGCTTCGCCGCCTACATGGCGCGTCATGGCGTCGGCGTCCTCAAGATCGTGCCCAGCCATCTACGTGCCCTGCTCCAGGCCGGTAAGCCGGCGGATGTGCTGCCGCATGCGGCATTGATTCTTGGCGGTGAGGCGACTTCCGCCGATCTGGCGCAGACGATTCGTACGCTGAGGCCGGATTGCCAGCTGTTCAACCACTATGGCCCCACCGAGACCACGGTCGGCGTGCTGACGCACCACGCGGTAGAAGTCGAGGACGGCCCCGTGCCGACCGGCAAGCCGCTTCCCGGCTCGCACGTCTACGTGCTGGACGCCGACCTGAACCCCGTTCCCGCAGGCGTCGCGGGTGAACTGTACATTGGTGGACCGCAGGTGGCGCGCGGCTATCTGAACAGGCCGGGACTCACAGCCGAACGCTTCCTGCCCGATCCCTTTGTTTCGGGTGCCCGCATGTACCGCACCGGCGACCGCGTGAAGGAAGACCGCCAAGGCCGCATCCACTATCTTGGCCGTGCCGACGAGCAGGTCAAGATTCGTGGCTACCGCGTGGAGCTCAACGAGATCGCGCACATGCTGCGCACACAAGCCGGGGTGGTCGATGCCGCCGTGCTAGTTCGCGATGAGAAGCTGGTCGCGTACTGCGTGCTGACGGACACCGACCCCGCCACGCTCAAGGCCGCGCTAAAAGCCCACCTCCCCGACCACATGGTCCCGGCGCAAATCGTGCCGATGGACCGCCTGCCGGTCACGCCTAACGGCAAGCTCGACCGCCGCGCACTGCCCGAGCCCGTATGGGAGACGCAGGGCTACGTCGCCCCGCGCAACGACACCGAAGCCTTGCTCGCGCAGGTCTGGCAAGACGTGCTCGGCGTCGAGAAGGTCGGCATCACCGACAACTTCTTCGAGCTCGGCGGCGATTCGATCCTGTCCATTCAGGCCGTCAGCCGCGCGCGGCGTGCCGGGCTGCGCTTCACGCCCAAGGACCTGTTCCTGCATCAAAGCGTGCAGGCGCTGGCGCAGGTCGCTACGGCGGTCAAGAGCCCATCCGTGACGCAAGCCGTGCCGCGTGGCGACGTTCCGCTGCTGCCGGTACAGACGGCCTTCTTCGAATCGGCCATCCCGAACCGGCACCACTGGAACCAGTCGGCGTTGCTGCGGCCGGTGAAACCCTTGGATACGTCCGTGCTGGACAGGGCCTTGCACGCGGTAGTCGCACACCACGACGCGCTGCGCCTGTCCTTCACCCAAGTGGATGGCCAATGGAAGCAGCACTATGCCGACGCAGTGCCGGCCGATCTGCTGTGGCAGCAATCCGTCGCCGATACCGCCGAGTTGACCGACGCGTGCTGCCGCGCCCAACAGAGCCTGCGCCTGGACAGCGGGCCGCTCCTGCGTGCGCTGCACCTGCGGCTGCCAGATGGCACCGAGCGCCTGTTCCTTGCCATCCACCATCTCGCGGTCGACGGCGTCTCCTGGCGCATCCTGCTCGAAGACTTGCAGGCCGCGTATGCGCAGGCAGCACATAACCAAGCGATCGTGCTGCCCGCTCGTACAACCTCTTATCAGGCATGGGCCCGAGCCTTGATAGCGTATGCACGGCAAGACGCCGTGTTGAAGCATGTCGGCTACTGGCTCGCCCAGCAGGCGCCCACCTTGCCCTGCGACCGGCAGCCGCATCAAGACCGCATCGCCGACGCCGACACCCTGACCCTTCGCCTCTCCCCCGAGCGCACCCGTCTGCTGCTCACCCAGGCCCACGCCGCCTATCGCACGCAGATCAACGACCTGCTGCTGAGCGCCCTCTCGCAAGCGTTGGGCCAGTGGGCCGGCACCGACCGCGCCGGCATCCTGCTCGAGGGCCACGGCCGCGAAGCCTTGTCCGAGTCCACCGACCTGTCCCGCACCGTCGGCTGGTTCACCACCGTGTTTCCCGTGGCGCTGCCGGTGCTGCACGATCCGGCGCAGTCGATCCGCCAAGTCAAGGAAGCGCTGCGCGCCATCCCGGCCAACGGTCTCGGCTACGGCGTGCTGCGTTACCTCGGACCGGAGGCCGTGCGGCACGAACTCGCTGCACTGGATCTGCCCCGCCTCACCTTCAACTACCTCGGCCAGTTCGACCAGGGCTTCGGCGACGACGCGCTGTTCGCGCGCGCCTCCGAGCCGCACGGCGCGCCGCGCAGTCCCGACGCGCCGCTTGGCAACTGGATCACCGTCAACGGCCAGGTCGCGGCCGGCGCGCTCGAACTGGACTTCGCCTTCAGCACCGCCCGCTATGACCGCGACACCGTCGCCGCGCTGGTGCGCGCTTGCGAGGCAGCACTGGACGCCACCATCGACCACTGCCTGCAAGCGCCGGCCGGTGCGCTGACGCCCTCCGACGTGCCGCTGGCCGCGCTGACGCAGGCCCAACTGGATCGGCTGCCGCTCGATCACGCGCAGATCGACGACCTCTATCCCCTGACCCCCATGCAGCAGGGGATGCTGTTCCACACCCTCTACACCCCGGAAGCCGGCATCTACGTGAACCAGCTTGCCATCACGCTCGATGGCCTGGACGCCCCGCGCTTCCAGCGCGCCTGGGACGAGGCCGTCGCCCGTCACGAGATTCTGCGCACCAGCTTTATCCAGCTCGACGGACAGGCGCTGCAAGCGGTGCACCGCCATGTGCCGTCGCCGGTGTGCATCGAAGATGCTATCGAATCAAGCGTTGATGCCATCGCCCTCAACGAACGCCAGCGGCCCTTTGCCCTGGACACCGCCCCGCTGATGCGCGTGCGCCTGGTGCGTACCGAACCCCAGCGCTACCGCATGATCTGGACCAGCCACCATCTGCTGCTCGACGGCTGGAGCACTGCCTGCCTGATCGGCGAAGTCCTGCAGCGCTATCACGGCCAGACGCCGCCCGCCTCGCCGGGCCGCTATCGCGACCATATCGCGTGGCTGCAGCAGCAGGACGCCAGCGCCAGCGAAGCCTTCTGGCGCCAGCGCCTGCAAGTGCTGGAGATGCCCACGCGGCTGGCCGATGCCATCCCGGTGCGCCATCCCGCCAAGGGCCACGCGGTGCGCCGCACGAGCCTCGATGCCGCCGCGCTCGCTACGTTGCAGCGCTGCGCGCAGCAACAGCACCTGACGCTGAACACGCTGCTCCAGGCGGCGTGGATCGTCGTCCTGCAGCGCTATACCGGCCAGCGCGCCGTCGCCTTCGGTGCCACCGTCTCGGGTCGTCCCGCCGCCCTGCCCGGCGCCGACACCATGCTGGGGCTGTTCATCAACACGCTGCCGGTGATCCAGGCGCCGTCTGCGGAGCAGTCCATCGGCAGCTGGCTGCAAGCGCTGCAAGCCGAGAACATCGCGCTGCGCGAGCACGAACACGTGCCACTGTTCGACATCCAGCGCTGGGCCGGCCTTGGCGGGCAGGCGCTGTTCGACAGCATCCTCGTGTTCGAGAACTATCCGGTCGACGCGGCCCTGCGTGAACGCAACCAGCACGGATTGCAACTGGGCGAGGTCGACCATGCCGCCACCACCAACTATCCGCTGACGCTGGTCGTCTCCGCCGGCGAGACGCTAGAGATCGTGTGCAGCTATGCCGCGGACCTCTTCGATGCCGAAACCATCGAACGCATGCAGCGGCACTACGTCGCCATCCTCGAACGGATTGCCACCGGTCCCGACGCGCTGGTCGGCACGCTAACGCTGCTCGATGGGGTCGAGCAACATCAGTTGCGCGACTGGAATGCCGCGGATGCCCGCTTCCGCCATGCGGACCCGGTGCATGTGGCCATCGCGAGACGAGCCCGGATGCAACCCGATGCGGTGGCGGTACGGTGTGGGAACAAGATCATGAGCTACGCGGAGCTGGATGCGGCTTCGCATCGTCTCGCTCTCGCCCTGCATAACGCTGGCGTTGGACCGGAGACGGTTGTTGGCGTAGCGCTGGACCGGTCGCCCGAACTGCTCGTTCGCCTGCTCGCCGTATTGAAGGCTGGCGCCGCCTACTTGCCACTGGATCCGGAGCTTCCCTCGCATCGCATCGCTTACCTGCTCGACGATGCCCGCGTGTCCATGATCCTGACGACCGGTGATCTGGTCGACCGCATCCCAAGCGGTTTGCCGACGGTGCTAATGGAGGATGCTGGTGAAGAGGACGGAACACTGCCTTCGGTCAGCCCCCATCAACTCGCCTACCTGATCTACACCTCCGGCTCCACCGGTACCCCCAAGGGCGTCGCTGTCGAACACGGCCCCTTGGCCATGCACTGCCACGCAACCGCCGTGCAGTACGGCATGACCCCGGACGACCGTGAGCTGCACTTCCTCTCCTTCAACTTCGACGGCGCCCACGAGCGCTGGCTCGTGCCCCTGATCGCCGGCGCGCAAGTCGTGCTGCGTGACGACGAACTGTGGAGCGCCGAGCAGACGCTGGACGCCTTCCGCCAGCACGGTGTCACCAACGCGGGCTTCCCGCCCGCCTATCTGCAGCGACTGGCGGAAGCCGCCACACCGGGCTCGATCTCGATGCGCCTGTTGTCCTTCGGTGGCGAGGCGATGTCGCGAGAAAGCTTTGCCCGCATCCGCCGCACCTTTGGCGCCCGCACGCTGATCAATGGGTATGGTCCCACCGAGGCCGTCGTCACGCCGCTGGCATGGGTCGCCTCGCCCGAGGATGAGTGCACGGCGCCGTATGTGCCCATCGGCCGTCCCGTAGGCACCCGTACTGCGTACGTACTCGATGCCGACCTGAACCCCGTTCCGGTCGGCGTCACCGGCGAACTCTATATCGGCGGCTTCGGGCTGGCGCGCGGCTATGTCGGCAGACCCGCCTTGACCGCAGAGCGCTTCCTGCCCGACCCCTTCGCCGCGGGTGCCCGCATGTACCGCACCGGCGATCTGGTGCGCCGGGCCACAGACGGCAATATCGAGTACGTCGGCCGTCTGGATCATCAGGTCAAGATCCGTGGCTATCGCATCGAGCCGGGCGAGATCGAGGCCCGCCTGCGGGCGCATCCGGCGGTGCGCGAGGCGGTCGTCGTGCCGCATGACGGGCCGGGTGGCAAGCAACTGGTCGCTTACGTAGTTCCCACCGATCCGCAGGACGATCCGGCCGCAGCGGTCCGTCGTCATCTGGAAGACTGCCTGCCGCCCTACATGGTACCGGCGCAGTGCATCACGCTGGCGCGCCTGCCGGTCACCGGCAACGGCAAGCTGGATCGCCGCGCACTGCCCGAGCCGGTATGGGAGACGCAGGGCTACGTCGCGCCGCGCAACGACACCGAGACCCTGCTCGCGCAGGTGTGGCAGGAGGTGCTCGGTGTCGAGAAAGTGGGCATCACCGACAACTTCTTCGAGCTCGGTGGCCATTCCCTGCTGCTTACCCGTCTTGTGTCCCGGCTTCGGGCCGACCTCGGCGTCACCCTGACCCTGCGCGAGGCGATGGAATTGCCGACGGTCGAACAGCTCGCACTGTGGGTCGCCATGCGCAAGCCGTCGGAGCAGAAAGCCGCCGCCGCGCAGCAATTGCAGACCTTCGATGACCTGATGGCCGACCTTGAGGCTTCGTAATTGATGACAGACCAGCAAGCCAGCCGCGAGCTTATCCGGCGTTTCATCAGCCTGAGCCCCGCCAAGCGGACCCTCCTCCTGCAGCGGCTGCGCGATCAGGGCGTCGAGTTTTCCGTGTTGCCGATCACCCCCGACTGGAGGGCCGGCGACGCGGCATTGCCATTGTCCCCGGCGCAGCAGCGCATGTGGTTCCTGTGGAAGCTCGATCCCGAGGGTAGCGCCTATCATCTCGCGGGCATGCTGCGACTGCGCGGCACGCTGAACGAAGCGGCGCTGCGCCAGACCTTCGACGCGTTGGTCGCCCGCCACGAAAGCCTGCGCACGACCTTCCACCAGGAGGGCGAGGCCGCCGTGCAGCGCATCCATGCGCCGGCGCCCTTCACCATCGCGGTATCCGACCTGACCGCCACGGACGCCACTGCCCGCGACAGCCTTGTCCAGTCGCTGGTCGATGCCGAGGCACAGGCCCCCTTCGACCTGGAGCGCGGGCCGCTGCTGCGCGTGCGCCTGCTGCGCCTGGCCGACGACGACCATATCCTGCTCGTCACCATGCACCACATCATCTCCGATGGCTGGTCCATGAACGTGATCGTCGACGAGTTCGCCCGCCTCTACGAGAGCTTTGTGCTCGGCACACCGGCACGGCTGGCCGACCTGCCGATCCAGTACGCGGACTATGCCGCCTGGCAGAAGCAGTGGCTCGAAGCCGGCGAACTGGAGCGCCAGCTCGCTTACTGGAAGGAACAGTTGGGCATGGACCCGGTGGTGCTCGAACTGCCAACCGACCGACCCCGTCCCGCCGTGCCTTCACATCGGGGCGGCGCCGTTTCGTTTTCACTGGAACTGCCACTGGCCGACAAGCTGCGCGCCGCGGCCCGACAGGCCGACACCACGCTCTTCACCGTGCTCTTGACGGCCTTCCAGGTCCTGCTCTACCGCTACACCGGCCAGCGCGATCTGCGCGTGGGCGTGCCCATCGCCAACCGCAACCGCGTCGAGACCGAAGGCGTGGTCGGCTTTTTCGTCAACACGCAGGTGCTGCGCACGCAGATCGACGGCACGCTGTCGTTTGCCGTGCTGCTGCGGCAGGTGCGCGAGACCATGCTCCAAGCACAGGCGCATCAGGAACTGCCCTTCGAGCAACTGGTCGAGGCCCTGCAGCCCGAGCGCAGCCTCTCGCATAACCCGCTGTTCCAGGTCATGGTCAACCATCAGCGCCGGGATCTGCGCGCGCTGCGGCAGTTGACTGGCTTGGCGCTGGAGAAGGTCGAGCGCACTGCCAATGCGGCCAAGGTCGATCTGGCGCTGGATACGCAGGAGGACGAGGCGGGGGGTCTGGAAGGCGTGTTCGGCTATGCCGCCGACCTGTTCGATCACGGGACCATTGAACGGCTACAGAAACACTATGTCGCCATCCTTCGGCAGATCGCGGCCAATCCCGATGCGCTGGTCGGCACGCTCGGACTGCTCGACGAGAGCGAACAACAGCAGATGCGCGAATGGAATGCCGTCGATGATCGCTTCCGCGAGGTCGAGCCGGTGCATGTGGCCATCGCTAGACGAGCCCGGATGCAGCCCGACGCGGTGGCCGTGCGGTGTGGAGACAAGACCCTGAGCTACGCGGAGCTGGATGCGGCGTCCCA